>NZ_CP147861.1:1022500-6897347 GCF_051127865.1 Mesorhizobium sp. RIZ17 | reverse complement strand
AAACGTTTGCCAAGGGCTTCCAGAACGGCGTCCGGGCAAAGCAGACCGGACGACGAATTGACCGCTACCACCGCTCCGTCGCCGATCGCGGCGACGGCCTGCGCTGCCGACCTGACTTTGCTCACGCTTCCTCTCCATAAGGCTTGGCAATAAGTAACTAGATAGTTATATCTGTGGTATAGCCGCCTGCGGCTTCCAAGGCAAGCGCTGCGCCGGCGACAACCAGTGGGAGGATTTCGATGAACATCATGTTCCAGAAGACGAACCAGCGGATGTTTGGAACTTTCCCTCTTAAGGGGGATACGCTGCGTGCGGCGATCGAGGCTGCGATCGATGCGGGTTACCGGGCATTCGACACGGCTCAGGCTTATGGCAATGAAGCCGACACGGGCCTGGCCCTGGCCGAGAGCGGTATACGCAGGGACGAGCTCTGCATCACGACAAAGGTCACAGTGGAGAACTTCTCGCAAGCGCGGTTCATACCATCCATCGAACAGTCCTTGCGGGATCTGAAGCTGGATCGTGTCGACATCCTGCTGCTTCACTGGCCGACGCCGGGAGGCGACATCAAGCTCTCACTTGAACTGCTTCAGGAGGTCCAGCAACGGGGGTTCGCCAGCACCATCGGCGTTTCGAACTACACGGCGGCGATGATGCGGCAGGCGAGGCAGATCACCGGCGTGCCGCTCGTGACCAATCAGGTGGAATTCCATCCGCTTCTTGACCAGCGCAAGCTGCTTGCGGCCGCAAGCGAAACGGGTATCCCTCTGTCATCCTATTGCTCGGTCGCGCGCGGCGAGGTCTTCAAGCATCGGCTTTTCGCAGATATCGGCGCCACATACGGCAAGTCGGCCGCCCAGGTCGTGTTGCGCTGGATCCTGCAGAAGGGTTTGCCGATCAACACGATGTCCACCAAGCCAGACAACATCCGCTCGAATTTCGACGTGATGGACTTCACCTTGTCGAGTATCGACATGGGCCGCATCGACGCCATGAATGCCGTCGGTTATCGCGTTGTTGGGAAGCGGTTGATCCCATATGCGCCGGATTTCGACGCCTAGGGCATTTCACCGTTTCATGGAAACGGTGAATGCCCTATCTCTTTGTTTTGACGCAATTTCGGACGGAAAACCGCGTCACACTTTTCCTGAAATTGCTTCTAGGCGCGCGAACAGGGAGCGATCAAGTCCGAGGTGACAGGCAAACGCTAGCGGTTGCCTCGGATCAGGTCCGATGCATGCTCGCCGATCATGATTGTCGCCGCATTGGTGTTTGAGCCGACCAAGGACGGCATTGCCGAGCTATCGCAGATGCGGATGCCGTCCAACCCGTGCACTCGCAGTTGAGGGTCGACCACGGACATCGCATCCGTCCCCATCTTACAGGTGCAAGTCGGGTGATAGGAGGTACGACCGTAGCGTCGCGCATAGGCTTCATAGTCCGACTGCGAGCGCACGCTTGTGTCAGGGAAGCGGAGCTCCTTGATGAATTTGCGCAGCGAGGGCTGATTGACGATCTCCCGGCTGATCTTGAGGCCTTCGACCGACACTCTGAGGTCGTCGGGGTCCGCGAGGAAATTGGGATCGACGACCGGATTGTCGCGCGGATCCGGCGAACGGAGCGTCACGGTTCCACGCGATTTCGGGCGCAGCGTGTAGCTGTTCAAAGTGATGCCGGACGATCCCTTCGGGACCGAAGGCACACCCGCCTCCGCGCCAGCGCCCGCCAGGAAATGGAATTGCAGATCCGGAACCGCTCCCGCGCTGCTCGCCGAAGAGTGCCAGAAAGCGCCGCCCTCGACCACATTCGACGTTATCGGTCCCGTCTTGAACAGCGTGTATTGGATGCCCGCCCACAACATCCAATGCGGCTTGTTGTACTTGTCGAGCGAATAGTGGCCCTTCAGCTCGGCTACGATGTCGATGCCAAAGTGATCCTGAAGGTTCTGCCCTACGCCCGGAAGATCCCGGATCGCTTCGATGCCGTGACGACGCAGGTGGTCGGCAGGGCCGACGCCGGACAGCATCATCAGCTTCGGAGTGCCGATCGCACCTGACGTCACCAGAACCTCGCCGTCGGCATTGACGAGCTTCCGCTCGCGACCAACCGAGTATTCGACACCGACCGCCCGGCTACCTTTGAAGACGACGCGATGGACCAGGGCCCCGGTGATCAGGGTAAGGTTGGGGCGCCCCAAGACGGGCCTAAGGTAGCCCACAGCGGCCGAGCAACGACGGTTATTGCGGGTGGTGATCTGGTAGATTCCGGCGCCTTCCTGCTTCGCGCCGTTGAAGTCGGGATTGTAAGGCAGTCCGTATTCCTGACAGCTTTGGACAAAAGCGCGAGAAACCACATTTGGATCGGGTATGTTTGACACACCGAGCGGGCCATCGGTGCCGTGCAGGCTGCCGGAGAGGATGGTGTTGCCCTCCGAACGCAGAAAATACCTTTGGACGTCCTTGAAGGCCCAACCGTCGGCGCCTTCCTCGTTTGCCCAGCGGTCGTAGTCGCTGGTATGCCCGCGGGTGTAGACCTCTGCATTGATCGAAGAGCCGCCGCCCAGCACCTTTGCCTGTGCATAGGGGATCTCACGATTGTTGGCGTGCTTCTGCGGCGCAGTGACTAGCCCCCAGGTAAGGGGGCCCGTGGTCATTTTGGCGAAGCCGACCGGCATGTGGATGTAGGGATGGCTGTCCTTGCGGCCAGCCTCGATGATGCAGACCCTGACAGCCGGATTCTCGGACAGGCGCGCGGCAAGCACGCAACCCGACGAGCCTGCGCCGACGATCACATAGTCGAAACCTGTCGTCATCACTTGATCCAATGTGCGCGCTTGCCGATTTCGATGTGAACGGACTTCACCTGTGTGTATTCCTCCACGCCGTACATGCCCGCTTCCCGCCCCCAGCCGGACTGCTTGAATCCGCCAAGCGGCATCTCGGGCCCGCCGGCCATGATCGTGTTCACCCAAAACCGGCCGGCGCGCACACGCCGCGTCACCACCAGCGCCTTGTCTATGTTCTTGGTCCACACGCTGGCAGCCAGGCCATAGACCGTGTCGTTCGCGAGGCTGACGGCCTCCTCGAGGGTGTCGAAATGGAAGGACGACAGGACAGGCCCGAAGATTTCGTCCCGGGCAATCGACATTGCGGGCGTGACACCGGAAAACAGCGTCGGCACGATATACTGGCCGCCGCCGAGATCCAGGGCCTGCCCACCGGCGACAAGTGTCGCCCCTTCAGCTTTGCCCTTGTCGATATAGCCCAGGATGATTGAATTCTGCGCATCTGTGGTGATGGCTCCGACCTGCGTCTTCGTTTGCAGCGGATCGCCGACGACGATCTTGGCCATCTTGGCGGCAAGGATTTCCTCGAACTCGCGGGCAACAGAGCGTTCGACGATGACGCGGCTGGACGACACGCAGCACTGGCCCGTGTTGAAGCTTATGCCGAAGGCCGCGCCGTCGGCCGCGTCCTCGAGATCACTGTCGGCGAAAACGATGATGGGGTTCTTGCCGCCGAGCTCCAGGCCGAGTTTCTTGAAATTCGAATCGGCCGCAGCGTGCACGCAAGAGCGGCCTACGGACGTCGATCCGGTGAAGGAAAGCATGTCCACGTCGGGATGCTCGGTCAGAGCCTGGCCGATCGTCCGGCCCGAGCCGGTGACGACGTTGTAGACGCCGTCAGGCGCGCCGGCTTCGGAAAGGATCTCGCCAAGCAGCAGTGTGGTCGCGGACGTGACCTCCGAAGGCTTGACGACCACGGTGCACCCGCTGGCCAGGATGAAGGGAATGCGCTCGCACAGGATCAGGAAGGGAAAATTCCATGGCGTGATGAGGCCGACCACGCCGACTGGCTCGCGCAGCACCATGCCGAAGAGGTTGTCGCCGAGACTGTTGAAGCTGTCGCCATGCAACAGCCTCGCGGCGCCAGCGCCAACCTCGAAGCACGCGATGCAGTGATCGATCTCGCCGCGCGCCTGGGAAATCGGCTTGCCGTTCTCGAGGACTTCCCAATAGGCGATTTCGTCGCGGCGGCGGCGCAAAATATCTGCCGTTCTCAAAAGCACCGCCGCACGGTCAGCCCCCGGCAATCCCGCCCACCGGCGATCCTCGAACGCGCGACGAGCCGCGGCCACGGCCGCATTCAGATCGTCGACCGTGCATTTGGGGGTAAGCGTCACCGCCACGCCATGCCCCGGCGACCTGCGCTCGAACATGGCGCGGCCCTTGCGCCACGAGCCGTCGGACCAGAATCCGAATTCGCGCGGCGCATCCGGCAGGGTTGCGCGGTCCGTGAAATCGAGCATGGAATGCCTCCGTTCTGGCAGTGCGCCGGCTCTCCGCGATCCGTTGCAAGCGGGTCGCGCCGGCTCCTAGTTCAATACGATTTGCGTCTTCAGATCCTGGGGCCGCTCGGCCAGGGTCTCGAAGGCGCGCTGGATGTCATCGAGCGGGAAGGTTGCGCGTGTGAACGCCTCGGTGCGAAAGCGGCCGTGCGACAAAAGTGTCAGCGCATCATGCATGTCTTCTCCCATGCCGGCGACGGAGCCCTTGAGACTGTTCTCCTCAAGGATGGTGCGCAGGATATCGACCGGCACCGTGTCGCGCGGCCCGGTGAGACCGAAGAACGCGACATGGCCGCCCTTGCGGATGAGCTCGAATGCGAGCGCATAAAGCCGTGCCGAGCCGACGCTCTCGACCACCAGGTCCGCCCCGCGTCCACCGGTCCTGGCCAGGACCTCCGCCTTCAACCGGGCAGGATCGGCAACGGCTGCATCCGCGCCGGCTTCAAGGGCAAGACGACAGCGATCTTCCGACAAATCGGCGACGATAATTGGCGCTGCGCCGCACAAACGCATCATCTGGACATGCAGGTTGCCGATCGGTCCGGCGCCGAGGATCACCACCGACTGGCCGAAGCTCGTGCGCGCCTTGCGCGCCGCGCGCACCACGCACGATACCGGCTCCGTTAGAGCCAGCACCTCGGCCGGTACATGGTCAGGGGCCGGCAGGACGAGCTTGGCCGGCAGGCAGACATATTCCGCGAAGGCGCCGTCACGGCCGATGCCCACCTGCGTCATCGACGGGCAGTTCAGGATTTCGTTGCGGCGGCACCAGTAACACTGACCGCAGCCGATATTGACGTCCGCGACGCAGGTCGTGCCTGGCTTGATATGCGTGACGTGCTCGCCCGTCGCCGCCACGGTCCCGGCAAACTCATGGCCAGGCACCAGCGGCAACCGATCCGCAGCATAATGCCCATTGAAGATATGGATGTCGGTGCCGCATATACCGGTCCGCGAGACGCGGATCAGGGCGTCTTCGGGGCCGACCTCCGGAACGGCGACTTCGCGCACGTCGAAACGGTGTGGAGCGGTCAGGACGGCGGCGCGCATCGTTGCCATGACATCTCTCACTTTACTGTGCGGAGCTTGGAGCGGTCGATGGTGAGCGCGATGGCGGCGATCAGCACAAGGCCGAAGACCATCTGCTGCTGTGTCGCCGCGATGCCGAAGTAAAGCATCGATGCCCGGATCACGGCCACGATCAGCGTCCCGATTGCGGTGTTGAGCACGCCGCCGACACCTCCCGTCAGCGGCGTCCCGCCGACAAGCACCGCGACGATTGCCGGCAACAGGAAGCCGTTGGCGATCGTTGGCGCGCCGCCTGACAGTTTGACGGAAAAGAGCAGCCCGGCCACCGCGGCCAGCGCTCCGGAGATGGCGAAGGCAAGGATCTTGTAGCGGGCGACGTTGAGGCCAGATGCGGCCGCGGCCAATTCGCCGGCGCCCACGGCCTTGAGCGCCCTGCCAAGCGTCGTGCGCCGCTCTATGATCAGGCAGATCGCCAGCAAGGCGAGCGCGATGAAGAGCTCGTGCGGCACGATGCCGGTTCGACCGATCATCCAGCCGAAGGTCTCGTTGCGCTGCGTGGCGTCCATGTTCAGGGCACGGTTGCCCGACAACCATTGCGCCACCGAGAAGCACACGCCGCCGACTGCCAGCGTGGAGATGAAGGAGGGCACGTACATGCGGGTGGTCAAGTAACCGGAGAGGGTGCCCAGCACGAACCCCGCGAGGATGCACAATGCCGCGACCCATATGCCCAGCGACGCCAGATAGACCGACGCGACGACGGTTATCATGTTCGCCATCGACTGCGCCGACAGGTCGATGCCGCCGATGTAGATGGCGAAGGTCAATCCCAGCGCCATGATGAACAGTGGCACGATGTCGCCGGCGAGGCTCAAAAGATTGGCCGGCTTCAAGAAGCTCGGATCGGCGATGCCGACAATCGTGACCAGGACCAGGAGAGTGATCCAAGGGAAGTGCGGCTTGAGGCGTTGGATATCCATCGATGCCCTCAGATCATGTAGTGCAGAAGGTCGTAGAGCGACGGCTTCGAGCCGGGCGCGCAGTCGAAGCGTTTCTGGATCTCGCCGTCCTTGATGACGACGATGGTGTGGGAAAGGCCGATCGCCTCCTCCAGCGTGTCTGCGACCAGGACGACGCCGACCCCGTCGTCGCACATTTCCCTGATCATGTCGTAGACATCCTCCTTGGCGCCGATGTCCAGGCCGCGGGTCGGATGGTCGAGCAGCATGATGTCGGAGCCGCCCGACCGCCATTTGGCCAGCACGACCTTCTGCTGGTTGCCGCCGGAAAGGTTGCCGCAGTCTGCATATTCGGAGCTTGCCTTGATGGCGAGCTTGCGGATCCATGTCCTGGCAAGGTCGCGCTCGTTGCCGACATCGAGCCAGCCCGCCCGTGCGTAGCGCGGCATTTGCGAGAGCGTCATGTTCTCGTAGACATTCATGCCGGCGACGATGCCCTCGATCTTGCGTTCGCGCGGCACATAGCCGACGCCACGCTCCACCGCGCCTTGAGCGGTCAGCCTGGAAACCGTCTTGCCCTTGATTTTCAGGGTGCCTTTGGTGGGCGTGCGCATACCGTAGATGGTTCGAAGGATTGCCTCGCGACCGGAGCCCTCGGTGCCGACCAGGCACAGCACTTCGCCGGCATGCAGCGACAGCGAGATGTCGCGGACCTTCCCGGGCAGGCTGACGTTCGACAGTTCGACCAGCGGCTTCGCCGCGTCGTAGGGCTTTTGCCGCTGTTCCCGGTAATATTCCTTGTCGACGTGGCGTCCGACCATCTTGTGCTGGATCGCCTCCGGTGTCGCCGCGCCGCGCGAGACGACGTCGACCACCTGGCCATCTTTCATCACGTAGATGCGGTCGGAGAGCTCCATCACCTCATCCATGCGATGAGACACGAAGATGAACGAGGCGCGCGTCGTCAGCTCCCGCACGAGCTTGAACAACAGCTTCACCTCTTCCTCCGCCAGCACCGAGGTCGGCTCGTCGAGCAGGACGACCAGATGGCCCTGGACCCGTTCCTCCAGGGTCAGCACCTTGGCCAGTTCGACAAGCTGGCGCTGCGCGAAGGAAAGACTTGAGGTGACCGTGCGCGGGTCGATGTCGAGCTTGACCTTGGCAAGCTGTTTGCGCGCGGCTTTGGCCACGGCCTTCCAGTTGACCACGCCGAAGCGCGAAAACTGGTCCTCATAGCCCAGGAAGATGTTCTCCATCACCGACAGGTTGGTGATCAGCGATTGCTCCTGGAACACCATACCGATGCCTCTCTCCATGGCGTCGCGCGGGCCGCTGAACCGGACAGGCTTGCCGTCGATGAGGATTTCGCCGCCATCGGGCTGATAGGCGCCGTAAATGACCTTCATGAGCGTGGATTTGCCGGCGCCGTTCTCGCCCACCAGCCCGACGATCTCGCCGCGGCTGATGGAGAAATCGACGGATTTCAGCGCCCTGACCCCGGGAAACTTCTTTTCGACGGCTTTCAATTCGTACATGGCGTCCTCACTTGACGAACGCGACCGAGCGCCGGTCTGTCGACAGGATGACCGCGATGATGACAAGCAGCCCGAGAACGGCGGCCTGCAGGAAGTCGGGCAGGCCTATGACCACCATGCCGTTGTTGATCACGGCGACGATCAGGACGCCGACGAGGGTGTTCCACACGCCGCCGATGCCGCCCCAGAGCGCCACGCCGCCAACCACGACCGACGTGATCGACATGAACATGAAATTGGATCCGGTGACCGATTCCGCCTGGCCGAGTTTCGCCACCTGCAGGATTGCGGCGATTGCGTAGAAGAAACCGGCAAGCGAAAACCCGGCCATCCGCACCTGCTGCACCCGTACCCCGGAGGCATGGGCAAGGTCCTCACCGCCGCCGACCGCGTAGAAATGGCGCCCAAGGCGGGTATGCGCCTGGATGAACCAGGCCAGAACGAGACACAGGCCCGCGACATAAACCATCAGGGGAAACCCCAGGATGCGCCAGGTCAGCAAGGCGCGGAACGTCGGGTCGTTGAATTTGACGATGTCGCCGCCGGTCAGCAGGATGGCGGCGCCCGTGCCAACGAAACCGAGGGCGAGACTGGCCATGAAGGATGGTATCTTCAGCTTGACGTGAACGAGGCCATTCACCAGGCCGATCGCGGCGCCGACGGCCAGGATGACCGGTATCGCTATCCAGCCGCCAGAAGCCAGCGTTCCACCGAACGCCAGCATCAAGAAGCAGAACAGGACAGCCGTCAGCGAAACGACGCCCTCCATCGAGAGGTCTATGGAGCCCATGACGATGATGAAGGTCACGCCGACAGCGACCATCAGCGCGGGCGCGGCCGCAATCGCAATGCGCGCGAAATTGCGCTGCGACAGGAACGAGGGGTTTATCGCTGTAAACAGCACTATGAGCGCAAGAAGCACCAGGAAGGGTGCCCAGCGGATCGCGTTCTCGCGCGTGAGGATGCGTGGCAACTCCGGCCTCCCGTCCAAGCGTGCCGTTGTAGGGGGGAGCGGCCCATTTAAGGGCCGCCCGATCGAGCTTCGGCTCACTTGTACTTGATCTGGCCGTTGCCCGGACCCCAGAAATCCTTCCAGTTGTAGGCAGGAACGGAATCGAGATATTTGGCCTTGAAGTCCGCGGCATCCTTTTTGGAGATGAGGATCGTCGGACCGTAGAATTCACGATGTTCCTTCGGCTCCTCGGAGGGTTTGAAGGCGCCGGTCGCGGCGTAGTAGGCAAGCGCCGCCGTGATGCCGCCGCCCCAGTGCGGATTGGTGAAGACAGTCGCCAGAAGCTTGCCGTCCATGACGAGTTTCACGGCCTCCGGATTTCCGTCATAGGCGACGATCGGCATATCCTCGATGCCTTCCGCGCGCAGGGCCTCGATCACGCCGTAAGCGATGTTGTCGTTCGCGCAGTGGACGCCGGTGATCTTGTCGCCGAAACGGGTCAGGAAAGACGCCATCAGCTCCGTGCCCTTGGTCGTGTCCCAATCGGCAGGCTGGGCATCGAGAAGCTCGATGTTGGGGAAATCTTTGAGCGCCTTCTTCAAACCGTTCAGGCGCTCGATGGCCGGATTGTTGGCGGCAATGCCCCCCAGATGCACGACGCCACCCTTGCCCCCCATTGCTTCGAACAGGATACGCGCCGTCTGCTCGGCCGGCTTTTCGTCCGACCAGGTCATGTGCGAGACGTAGTTATCGCCGATGTCCCACGGGTGCAGGTCGTCGGTTTTGTTCCAGATCGTGGAAATGTAGGCGCCGGCATCGCGTACGGCCTCAACCACGGGACGGGCGTTCGGACTGTCGTTGGCGTCGCAGGCGATCGCGCACTTGCCGCCGGTCTTGGCCAGGAACGCCTTGATGTCGGCCAGCGACTTCTCCGAAGATCCCTCGTTGATCAGCGAGACGAGAAAATCCTTCGGCTTGCCGATGGATTCCACAAAAGCCTCCCCGCCTGAGACGATCGAGTTCCAGTAAGCCGAGGCGCGGTCGCGGTAGGACCAGGCGATCGCCGGGTCCGTGAGAGCCGCGCGAGCGGCGCCGCCGCCGAAAACGAACGGCGTTGCCATCGCTCCCATGCCAGCAGCGGTGGCGAGCAGGAAATTGCGCCGGCTGACGGTCTCGCGCTCGATGAAATCCTTGATGAAAGTCGACATGCTTCCTCCCATTTGGCAACGGCCCGCAGGGGCGCGGGCGTCTATTGGGCAATCGAGAAACCTGGCCATCCAATCGCCCTCCCGATCACATAACGCACTATCTAGTTACTTCTTAAGGACGCGTGAGTCAAGCGGCGGCGCGATCGATGGCCTGTTGACTTCTCGTCCAATTGAACTGACTTTCAGCGGCATCAGCACCGCCGCCTGCGCGCGGGACGGCAACCAAAGGAGCGGCCGAAGTGGACGCCACGCCCGACAAATCGAAGAATGGCGGCAAGAAGAGACGGCTGCGGGATGCCGAAGCAACCAAGCTTCGCATACTGGAGGCGGCAAAGAGTGACTTTGCCAAGAACGGCCTCGGCGGTGCGCGCGTTGATGTCATCGCAGCGAAGGCCAAAGCCAACAAGCGTATGATTTATCATTATTTCGGCAGCAAAGATGGTCTTTTCCAGACGGTGATCGAGAATGCCTATCTGGACATCCGTAGCGCTGAACAGAAGCTTCATCTCGATGATTTGGAACCTAGGGAGGCCTTGGAGCGTCTGGTCAGGTTCACCTGGCAATATTACTTGAAGAACCCTGAATTCATCACCTTGGTCAACAGCGAGAACCTTCATCGAGCCAAGCACGTGAAGAAGTCCGAGTTGATCAAGACGGCGAGTCGCAAATTCGTCGCCATGGTCTCCAGCATACTTGAGCGGGGTGTGAGAAGCGGGGATTTTCGCGCCGGGATCGATCCCGCACAATTAAATATTACGATCGCCGCGATCGGTTATTATTACATAACGAACCGTTTTACGGGATCAATTATTTTCGAGCGCGACCTGATGGATAAGAACGCTCTCAATGAACGCCTGGAGTTCAATATAGACACCATTATCAGACTTGTGAGTGCCTGACTTTTATGGTGGCTAATTCGGCCAGACCCACAGGCTCTCGATATGAGCGACCAGCATTTCCATGCCGGACAGCCGATAGACGGTGAAGTGGAAGTCGCGATTGTAGCGGAATGAAAGTTCCGGATCGCCGGCCGGCCGCGACCTTTCACATGATGCCGAAGGTCTTGTAGGCATCCACCGCGCTCATCCCCTCGCGGATCGCCTTGGCGACGAGCTTTTCTCCACGGACTTTTTCGAGGGCGAGGCGCACCACCTCTTCCTCGGCTTCTGCGGGGATAACAAGAACGCCTTCCTTGTCGCCGAACAGCAGCGTTCCCGGCTCTATGCGCACGCCGCCGATTTCGAGCGCGCAGCGATAGTCGACGACCTTGCCGCGCACACCCTGGTCCTGCGCGTACCAGCCGGTGCAGAAGCAGGGAAATCCCAGCGCCTTGATGCCATCCGTGTCGCGGGCGAAGCCGTCGACCAGCGCGCCATGCGCGCCGAGGATCTTCGCGCGGGTTGACATCAACTCGCCCCACAGCGCGTAGCGGGGCGAGGCGCCGCTGGCGACGTAGATCTCGCCGGGCTTCAGGTCGTCGAGCGCTTCGAACATCAGCCCGAACGGCTTCGCCATCAGCGGATTGCGCGTCGGTCCGTCGGACGGGAAGATATCGGTCTCGAGCACTGGCATGGCCCGGCCGAGCAGCCGCGTCTTCTCGTCGACGGGCCTGAACACCGGCGGCAGGAACTGATGCTGCAGCCCCAGCGTGTCCATCACGTCGCCGACCACAGCGACGAAGAGCTCTTCCTTGAACAGGCGGTACATTTCGGCGTCGTCGGCATAGAGGGGCGTCGATCTGGTCATCACGCTTGCATCCGGATGTTGGTGGATTGAGCGGCGCGGGAAGGTCCGAGCGCCGCGGCGTTCTGCACCAGCGCGCGCATATAGCCGAGCGCAAAGGCCTTTCCCGCATGCCAGGGCGCGTCGCAGGACATTTCCGGCGTGTGGTCGGGGATGATGACGCCTTCATAGTTTTCGTCGCGCAGGATGCGGACGATTTCGGCCATGTCGATGTCGCCGTCGTCGACGAAGGTTTCGTGGTAGTTCGGCACCTTGCCGCGTACGTTGCGGAAATGGATGTAGCCGATGCGCTTGCGTCGGGCGAAGCGCCGGACATGTTCGTAGATCTCGTCGGTGTCGGGCATCTCCTGCAGCGAGCCGAGACAGAGCTCCAGCCCGTTGGACGGCGACTCCACGATGTCCATCAACCGGTCGTATTTCTCCGGACGGTTGACCAGCCGCGCCGTGCCGCGCAGCGCTTCGGCCGGCGGATCGTCCGGATGCGCGGCGAGCACCACGCCGGCTTCCTCGGCCACCGGAACGACTTCCCGCAGGAACGCGCTGAGCCGCTGCCAAAGTTCGTCGCTGCTTACTCTCACAGGTTCAGCGCCCGGCCGGCCGGCGCGGTAGCGCATGTTCCAGACCACGCCGTCGGGCAGGGGCAAATCGGGGTCGATGGCCGCAAGGTCGAGCCCGACCGACATCGCCTCGCCGCGCGCGAAGGGGCCGCGCGACCAGCCCCAAACGCCGGCAATGGAGAAGTTGTAGCCGATGCACGGAATGCCGGCGCGCCCGGCGTCGCGGATAAGCCGCTTCAGCCCTTCTATCTGCTTCGCCTGATCGGGACCGTCGAGCAGAATGTCGGACCAGAAGCGCGGCGAGAAATTCTCGATCGCGGCGATTTGCAGACCGTTGTCGCGCACGGTCTTCACCAGGCCGGCGAAGTCCTCATAGGTCCACAGTTCGTCGGTGGAGCAATCGCCCCAGCCTTCCTTCTCGCTGCCGGCGGACAGCGAAGGATCGCGGCCGCGAAAGTAATTGGTGAGGTGGGCGACGATATGCGTGGCGCCCGCCTGGCGGGCAAAGCGGAAATTGTCTTGAGTCAGCGATTCCCAATAGAGGCCAAGACCGATCTTCATGGTCATTTCACACCGATGCCGGCGGTCAGGCCGCCGTCGATCTTATAGTCGGCGCCGGTGCAGAAGCCGGCCTTGGAAGAGCACAGAAAGGCGATGAGTTCCGCCACTTCCTCGGGTTCGCCGATGCGGCCGAGCGGATGGGCCGCGCCGAAGCGCCTGTAGGCCTCCTCGACATCGGCATCGCTGCCGCTGTTGCCGCGCGCGGCCTTCTCGAGGATCGGCGTGCGGATCGAGCCCGGGCTGACCGAATTGACCCGGATGCCAGCGGCCGCGTAGTCGAGCGCCAGCGAGCGCGTCAGCGTATGGATGGCGCCCTTGGTGGTGGCATAGGCGGCGACGTTCTGCTGGCAGGCGAAACCCTGCACCGAAGCAACGTTGACGATCGCGCCGCCGCCGCGCTTGATCATTTCCGGAATGCCGAAATGGGCGGTCAGATAGATCGAGCCGACATTGACGGTCATCGCCTTGTTCCAGGTTTCCCAATCGGTCGTCGTCGCGGTGCCATAGGGATGGACCGCCGCCGAATTGACGATCACGTCGAGACCACCGAAGCGCTCGACGCCGGCAGCGACGGCGTCGCGGACCTGGTCTTGTACCGAGACGTCGGCGTCCACGACCAGCACGCCGGCACCGGTGCTTTCCAGCTCCGCTCTCATTGCCGCGTTGGCCGCGCCGTCGATGCCGCAGGCGACGATCGCAGCGCCGCCAGCGGCGAGGCGCCTGGCGGTTGCCAGACCGATCCCGGTCGTCCCGGTCACCAGCGCGACCTTGCCTTCAAAATCCTTCATTGCGGGAACTCCTTCAGTCGCTGTCGGAACCCGGCTCTTCCGGCAGGAAGCGCAGGGCGAAATCGAGATGGCGGCTCATTAGATAGGCGTAGGCCAGCCTGTCGCGTGCGCGGAGCGCGGCGATGATCTCGCCATGCGCGGCGCGGGTGTCGGCCAGCACCGGTCGCATTTCCTTGCCGATGGTCATGATCCGCAGGATCACGGGCGACAGGAAGGAATACATGTCCGTCAACATGCGGTTTCCCGCCAGACCGATCAGCGCCATGTGGAAATTGAAATCGTTCTCGGCGGCTTCCTCGATCGAGCGGCTGTCGACGATCCGGGCGTTGATCTCGTCCAGCGTATCGATCTGCTCGCTCGTGGCATTGAGCACGATGTGGTCGCCGATGCCGACTTCGATGATGCGTCTGAAACCCTGGATGTCCGCAAATGACGAGCGCGAGACATCCATATGCGCGGCGAAGAAATTCTGGATGGCGATGCTCTGCCCGTCGGCGAGCACAGCGCCGACACGCGGCTTGGGCTCGATCAGCCCATAGGTGCGGATGGTGCGCAGCGCCTCGCGCACCGTGTTGCGGCTGGCGCCGGTGATCTCGCTGAGCTCGCGTTCGGTCGGCAGAACATCGCCGACATTGAGTTGTCGCGCGCGAATAAGGTCGAGGATCCGTCCGGCCGCGGTGTCGACCGCGGACCTGCCGCTGGCACGGCGGGCGACGATGTTGTCACGCGCGGCCTGAGTATCTTCCACCGTCGATCCTCCTAAATTGTTGGACCAACATATCGCATGGTTTGAGGAAAACAACAGATTTTGGGAGCTCCTTGGTCAAATTTTCCGTTGCCTCGCCGCAAACCGATCTCTCGAAGCCTTGAAATTTTTAATTTGACTCCTGTTGTGGTCCAACAATAAGTTCCGGCCATTCACAGAGGGAAGCGGCAATGGAACAGTGCTGGCGCTGGTATGGCCCGGACGATCCGGTGACACTCGATCACGTCAAGCAGGCGGGCGCGACAGGCGTAGTCTCGGCCCTGCACGACATCTATGACGGGCGCGTCTGGCCGCTGGAGAACATCCTCGAGCGCAAGCGCATCATCGAGGCGGCGGGGCTGACCTGGTCGGTGGTCGAGAGTATTCCGGTCCACAACTCGATCAAGATCGGCTCGCCGGAACGGCTCCGCTATGTCGGCCACTACAAGGATACGATCCGCGCCTTGGCGAAGGCCGGCATCGCGACGATCTGCTACAATTTCATGCCAGTCGTCGACTGGACCCGCACGGATCTGGCCTACCGCCTGCCGACGACGGGTTATGCGCTACGCTTCGACGCGATCGATTTCGCGGCCTACGACCTGTTCGTGTTGAAGCGCCGCAATGCCCGGGACGGCTACTCGCCCGCCCGCATCGCCGAGGCGGAAGCGCGGCTGAAGGAACTCGGCGACGAGAAGATCGACAGGATCGAGCGAAACCTTATCGCCGGCCTGCCCGCCACCGAGCGCGCCTACAACCGCGACAGCTTTCGCGAGGCCCTGGCCGACTACGATGCGATCGGGCCGAAGGAATTGCGCGAGAACCTCGCCTGGTTCCTGCGCGAGATCATTCCGGTGGCCGAACAGGAAGGGGTGCGCATGTGCATCCATCCCGACGATCCGCCATTCTCGCTCTACGGCCTGCCGCGCATCGTCTCGACCGCCGACGATGCGCGCTTCATCCTCAATGCCGCCGACAGTCCGGCCAACGGGCTGACCTTCTGCACCGGCTCCTACGGCACGCGCGCCGACAACGACATCGTCGCCATGGTCAAGGCGTTCGCCGACCGCATCCATTTCGTCCATCTGCGCAATGTCACCATCGAGGATGACGGCTCGTTCCACGAGGCCGAGCATCTCGAGGGCGGCACCGACATGGCGCATGTCATCCTGGCGCTGATGCAGGAGGAGGCCCGCCGCCGCAAGGAAGGCCGCACCGATTGGCGCATTCCGATGCGGCCCGATCATGGGCACCTGCTCGCCGACGACATCGGCAAGACGAAGATCAATCCCGGCTATTCGCTGATCGGCCGGCTCAAGGGCCTTGCCGAACTGCGCGGCATCATGCGCGCCGTCGAGAGGTTCGGCCTGGCTTGAGGCTGCGGCCGGGAGGAGAGTTGGTTTTGCGTATGTAAAAACTCTTTGCCCAGGTGAAAATAACTGCTACTGGTCTGCGGGCCGGGCACGCGCCCGGTTCCAGGGAGGAATTGCCGGATATGACAAGACTGCGCGGTCTTGCGTGGGATCATCGACGTTGCTGGGGTCCGCTGGATGCCAGCGTGGCGCCGTATCGCGCCGCCAATCCCGGTCTGGAAATCGAATGGGACCGCCGCAGCCTCTATGAGTTCGGCGAGGGCGCGCTTGGCCCCGTGCTCTCGGCCTATGATCTGGTGGTGTTCGACCATCCCTTCATCGGCGACATCGCGCAGGACGAGTTGATGGTGCCGTTCGACGCCTATCTGTCGGCGGAACAGGTCCGCTTTTTCGAGCAGGATTCGGTTGGTCCGTCCTGGCGGTCATACGAGAAGAACGGTCGGCAATGGGCATTGCCGATTGATGCCGCCTGCCACGTCGCCTCCTATCGTCCGGACCTTCTGCAGCGCTACGGGCCGGTGCCGCGTACGCATGAAGAAGTCGTCGCGCTCGGCCGGCTGGCGCGCAAGGACGGCAAATGGCTCGGCCTGCCTTTCGTGCCGACGGACGCGATGTGCCTGCTTCTGACGCTTGGCGACCCGCAGGAGAACGGTGAGCACTTCATCGCGCCGGACATGGTCGAGAAGGCCGTCGGGCAATTGCGCGAGCTTGCGGCGCTGTCGCATCCGAACTCGTCCGGTTGGAATCCGATCCGCTGCTACGACCACATGATCGCGCATGACGACGTCGTCTATGTGCCGTTCGCCTTCGGCTATGTGAACTACGCCGCGAAAACCGACAGGCCGTATCTGCGCTTTGCCGATGTGCCGACCGTGCGATCGGCCGGCGCGCTGCTCGGCGGCGCCGGCATCGGCGTCAGCGCTCAGTCGAAGCACAAGCAGCATGCGATCGACTACGCGCTGTTCCTGTGCTCGCCCGATTATCAGCGCGGCGACTATGTCAAATCGGGCGGACAGCCGGGATCGCTGGCGGCCTGGAAGGACGCCGAGGTCAATCGTCTCTCCGGCGATTTCTTCTCCTCGACGCTGCGCACGATCGGCTCGTCCTACCTGCGTCCGACGCATCCGGGCTTCATCGCCTTCTTCCGCGACTGCGCGCCGCGCGCGGCTGCCGCGATCGCCGGCGACATCTCGGCTGCTGAACTCGCCGACCATGTGAACCGCCTCTATCGCGAAACCAGGCAACCGGAACGGAGCGTCGCGTGATGGCCGCCGACATTGCCGAAACGCTTGAGGAAAGCGAAAGCGGCCGCAACGGATATCGCGTGCCGGCGGTGGAGAAGGCGCTCGACGTGCTGGAGTTCATGGCCTCCAGGGCCGAAGCGCTGACCCAGACCGAGATCGCCACCGGCATGGGCCGCTCCATCCACGAAATCTACCGCATCCTGCTCTTGCTGGAGAAACGCGGCTACCTCTTCCGCACGCAATCGGACCGCTTCCGGCTGTCGCTGAAACTGTTCGAGCTGGCGCATATGCATCCGCCGGTGAACAGGCTGGTCGAATCCGCGCTGCCGGTGATGCGCGAATTGACCGCCAATGCCGACCAGAGCTGCCACCTGGTGGTGCGCGAGGGGCAGAACGCGCTGGTGGTGCTGCAGATCGATTCACCGCTGCCGATGCGCTATTCGGTAGCGCTCGGCTCGCATTTCCCGATCCTCGAAACCAGTTCCGGCGCGGTGCTGCTCGCCCATTCGAACCGGGCCGAGCGCGACCGCATCGTCGAGCGCATCGTGGCCGCCGGCGAAGGGCAGGGGACGCGCGAAGAGATCGAGGCGCGGCTGAACGAGGTGGCCAGGCTCGGCTACGAGATGCGCGCGTCACTGGCCGTCGAGGGCTGCACCAACATCTCGATGCCCGTGCGCGATCATGTCGGCGCCGTCATTGCAGCGCTTACGGTGCCGCTGCTGCCGCAGAAGGCGGCGCGCTTCGACCGTCAGACCGTCTTCGAGAGAACCCGGGCCGCCGCCGAGAAGATATCGGCCGCGCTCGGTTGGGGCGAAGCCAACAGCTCTTCACGTGCCGACCCGGAACGGCGGGATTACCCGTTCAGCGACTGAGACAAACGAAAACCCTGGGAGAGAAAAATGCACTGGTCCAAATCAATCCTGCTCGCATCCGCGGCCATGCTGGCGATCGGCGCGGCGGCGGCGCATGCCGAGAACATGCCCAAGCACATCGGCTACGTCACCAACTACGCCACGCATGAGTGGTACCAGAACGTCATCAAGGGCATGAAGGCGCACGGCAAGGAACTGGGAATCGAGGTCGAGGTCCAGGACGCCAATCTCGACATCGCCAAGCAGGTCGCCGCGGCCGAGGACTTCATCGCCAAGGGCGTCGACGTGCTGATCATCACCCCGGTGAATGAGGAAGGCGTGGTGCCGCTGCTGCGTCAGGCCAAGGCCGCCAACATCCCGGTGGTGCTCGAGGGCAACCCGGTCAAGGGCATGACCACGATGGTCGCTATCTGCGACTACGACACCGGCTATTTCTCCGGCGTCGAGGCGGGCAAATATGCCAAGGAAAAGCTCGGCGGCGTCGCCAAGGTGATGAATGTCGGCTTGCCGTTGCTGTCGGCGACGGTGCTGCGCTCACAGGGCTTCATGGACGGGCTCAAGACCATCGTCCCCGACGCGGTCATGGTCCACGACCTCGACGGCGGCGGCAATCCGGACCGCGCGCTGGAAGTGTCTTCGGCGGCACTCGCCAAGAACTCCGACGTCAACATCATCTACGGCATCAACGACTCGTCGTCGCTCGGCGGCCTGCAGGCCTGGAAGGCCGCCGGCAAGTCGCAGGACGGCCTGCTGACGGTCGGCACCGGCGGCGAAGGGCTCGCCTTCATCAACGCCATGCAGAACGAGCCGTCCTACCGCATCGAGGCCGCCATGTTCCCGGAGAAGGAAGGCTTCACGACCATCGACGCGGCGGTCAAGTTGTTCAACAACGAACAGGTGCCGGAGCACATCGTCAGCCCGACCGCGCCGATGACTGGCGACGACTGGAAGAAATACTATGATTACGACGGCTCGGCCCGCACCATCAAATGGGACGCCGTCAACGCGCTGCAGCCGCCGGCAAAGTGCATGAAGACCTCGGCCGACCTGAAGAAATAGGCCGATCGACACGGCCCTTCCCGCGTCGCGGGAAGGGCTACCAGCCAGGCGTCGATGGCCCGCGAAGGCACGGCGCCGGCGCCTGACCTTAGAGCCGGATGATTTCAGGTCTGTTCGACCTGAAATCTGAATCCGTCTCTAAATCCAAGAGATAGAGCATGATGTCGTCCGAAAACCGCTTCACACTTTTCGGCATCATGCTCTAGCGACGGGAATGGACTGACATGAGCGAGCTAACACACGCTTCCGCGCAGAAGCGCTTCATCGGCGGCCAGCTTCTCGGCAGCAGCCAGCTGGTGCTGGGCGCGATCCTGGCGGTGCTTTGCATCGCCATCTCGATCGCGGCGCCGCAGTTCTACTCGGAGGCCAACATCATCGCCATCCTGCGCCAGTGCGCGCTGGTGCTGATCGTCGCTTCGGGCATGACCATGCTCATCATCACGGCGGAAGTCGACCTGTCGGTCGGCGCCTCGCTTGCCTTTGTCGGCTGCATCGGCATGGCGGTGCTCAATTCCACCCACAGCCTCGCGCTCGGCATGCTGGCGGCACTTGCCTTTGCCGGCGGCGTCGGCCTGTTCAACGGGCTCGTCGTCACCCGGCTCAGGGTGAACTCGCTGATCGCCACCATCGGCACCATGATGATGCTGCAGGGCGGCGTCTATCTGTTCACGCGCGAAGCGGTGCAGAACCACAATCAACTGGCTAGCTTCACCGATCTCGGCGCCGGCTATGTCGGCGCCGTGCCGGTCCCCGTCATTGTGGCGGCGCTGATCTTCATCGTCGCCTATGTGACGCTGCGCTTCACCACGCTCGGCCGCTACCTTTACGCGGTCGGCGCCAACGAAAAGGCGGTGCGCCTGTCCGGCCTGCGTTCGGAACGGCTCAAGCTGCTTGCCTTCGTCGTCACCGGCCTGTGCGTCGGCGTCGCCGGCATGATCCTGTCGTCATTGATGAATGCCGGCCAGCCGACAGCCGGGCGCGGCTTCGAGCTGACCGTGATCGCCGCTGTCATCCTCGGCGGCACCAGCCTGCTCGGCGGCCGCGGCTCGCTGTTCGGCACGCTGCTCGGCGTGCTGGTGCTGAAGGTGATCGACAACGGCATCATCATCCTCGGCTGGAACCAGGACCTGCAGATGGTGGTGCCGGGCATCGTCATCATCCTGGCGACCTATCTCGACATCATCCGGAACAAAGCCAATGTCCGTTGATTTCCTTCATCCCGGCGAAGGCCCGGCCATCGACACGAATGTGTCGGCGCTGGAGATGCGTGGCATCGGCAAACGGTTTCCGGGCGTGGTGGCGCTGGACAATGTCGACTTCACGCTGGAGCCCGGCAAGATCCACGCCCTGATGGGCGAAAACGGCGCCGGCAAGTCGACGCTGATCAAGATCATGGCAGGCGTCTACGGCAAGGATGCCGGCACGGTCCGCATGCGCGGACGCGAGGTCGACATCAAGTCGCCGCGCGACAGTTTGAAGGAAGGCATCAAGGTCGTCTTCCAGGAGATCGCGTTGATCTCCGAATTCACCGTCGCGGAAAACATCTTCCTGGAAGGCTATCCGACCGGCAGGACCGGCTCGATCGACTGGAAGAAGATCCGCGCGGACTCGGCGGCGCTGTTCAACCGCATCGGCTTCAACGTCGATCCGGCGGCGCGGACGGGATCGCTGCCGGTCAGCCAGCAGCAGATGGTCGAGATCGCCCGCGCGCTCGCTCATGAGGCGCGCGTGGTCGTGATGGACGAACCGACATCCTCGCTGACGCCGAACGAAGTCGCGCTGCTGTTCACCGTCATCCGCCGCCTGGCATCGCTCGGCATCGCCGTGGTCTATGTCAGCCACAAGCTCGACGAGGTGTTCGAGATCGCCGATACGGTGACGGTGCTGCGCGATGGACGCCACATATCGACCAAGCCGATCGGCGAGCACACCAACGACACGCTGATCCAGGACATGATCGGCCGGCGCATCGACACCCTCTTTCCCCGCCAGCGCGGCGCGGCGGGCAGCAAGGTGGCGCTGTCCGTCGAGAAGCTCAGCACGGCGAAGAAGCTCATCGACGTGTCCTTCGAGGCGCGCGCCGGCGAGGTGCTCGGCTTCTTCGGATTGATGGGCGCCGGCCGCACCGAGCTCGCCAAGGCGATGGTCGGTTATGACCCGATCACTTCGGGCGCGATCACGGTCGACGGTCAGCGCCTCGCGCCGCACGACACGCGCACCGGGGTCAAGCTCGGCATCGGCCTGCTCACCGAGGACCGCAAGAGCGAAGGCTTGATGGGCGAGCTGCCCGTCTACCAGAACGCCAGCCTCGCCTCGCTCGGCGGGTTCGCCCGCTTCGGGTTTGTCGACACGGCGAAAGAGCATCAGGCGGTGCAGGACTATGTCGATCGCTTCCGCATCAAGACGCCCAGCTTGTTCCAGCAGGTGAAGAACCTGTCAGGCGGCAACCAGCAGAAGGTGCTGATCTCGCGCTGGCTGATGCGCGGCCTGAAGGTCATCGTCGTCGACGAGCCGACGCGCGGCATCGATGTCGGCGCCAAGTCG
Organism: Mesorhizobium sp. RIZ17; assembly: GCF_051127865.1. Classification (NCBI taxonomy): domain Bacteria; kingdom Pseudomonadati; phylum Pseudomonadota; class Alphaproteobacteria; order Hyphomicrobiales; family Phyllobacteriaceae; genus Mesorhizobium; species Mesorhizobium sp. RIZ17. The sequence goes on along the minus strand of NZ_CP147861.1, from coordinate 6,875,831 downwards.
GAAATCTTCGCGCTGATCGACCGGCTCGCCGGCGAGGGCCTGGCGGTCGTCATGATGACCTCGGAGATGCCGGAGCTGCTTGGCCTCGCCGACCGTATCGCGGTGATGTGCGAAGGCCGTCTGACCGCTGTCATGTCGCGCGAGGAAGCCACGCAGGAGAAGATCCTCAATGCGGCGATCGGATAGAATCATGGCGCGTCGCCGCAGCATTGTTTGCGATACGCGCCATTCCTTCGGAGGAGGCAAGCGATGAGCCTGGCAAGCACGGCTTCCGCAAAAGACCAGCCATCCATGCTGGCGCGGCTCTTTGCCCGGCAGGAGCTGGCGCTGCTCGTGTGCCTGATCCTGGTGCTGGCGTTCTTTTCCGCCACGGTCGAGAATTTCTTCTCCGTGCGCAACATGACCAACGTGCTCGGGCAGGCCTCGCTGGCGCTCACCGCCGGCATCGGCTGCGCCATCGTCTTCATCTCCGGCGAGGTCGACATCTCGATCGGCTCGCTGCTGGCAACCATCGCGCTGCCGCTGATCATCATCATGAACGACACCAACTCGCTGCTGCTCGGCGTCGGCGGCGCGCTGCTGTTCGGCCTGATCATCGGTGTGGTGAACGGCTATCTCGTTGCCTATGCCGGCATCAACTCGCTGATCGTGACGCTGGGCACGATGTTCATCATGCGGGGCGGCGTCTATCTCTACACCGGCCAACGCGCGATCCCCGACGACGCCAGCCTCGACAGCTTCATCGCGCTCTCTGACGGGCGTCTGTTCAACATCATCCCGTACTCGGCGGTGATCGCCATCGTGCTGCTTGCCGCCTTCGGCTACATGATGCAGCACCGGCCGTTCGGGCGGCAGATCTATGCCGTCGGCGGCAACCAGGAAGTGGCGCGGCTGGCAGGCTACGACGTACGGCGCGTCAAGTTCATCTGCTTCATCATCAGCGCGCTGCTGGCGACGGTCGCCGGCATCATCCTGGCGGCGCGTGTCGGTTCGGCGCAGCATACGGCGGGATTGAATTTCGAATTCCAGGTCGTCGCCGCGACGGTGCTCGGCGGGGTGAGCCTTGCCGGCGGCATCGGCAGCCTGACCGGCATGGCGCTCGGCGTCCTGATCCTGCAGTTCCTGTCCAACGGCCTGCGCGGGCTCGGGCTGCCGACTGAATGGCAGCTGGTCATCACCGGCATGATCATCATTGCGGCGGTCGCCTTCGACGAAGCGAAGCGCCGGCGCGCGAATGGAGGCTGACATGGCTCGTCTCGACGGAAAAACTGCCGTCATCACCGGTGCGGCCGACGGCATCGGCCACGCGATCGCCGAGGCGATGGCGCGGGAAGGGGCGCATGTCTTCCTCGGCGACATCGCCGACGACGCCGGCGAGAAGTTCGCCGCAGCACTGCGCGCGGCCGGCCGCAGCGCCGACTACGTCCATTGCGACGTCTCCCAGGAGGCCGATATCGCCGGCCTGATCGACAGCGCCGTCAAGAAGACCGGACATCTCGACGTCCTGGTCAACAACGCCGCCATCGCCATCGGCGGCATGCCGGTGCACGAGATGACCGACGAGCAATGGCACAGGCTGATCGCGGTCAACCTGACCAGCGTCTTCCGCGGCTGCAAATACGCGCTGCCGCACATGATCGCGCAGAAGTCGGGCTCGATCATCAACATGGCCTCGGCGCAGGGCCATATCGGCCTCGATGGGTGGACCGCCTATGCCGGCGCCAAGGGCGCGGTGATGGCGATGACGCGCCAGATGGCGGTCGAGTTCGGCCCGGCGAATGTCCGCGTCAACTCGATCTCGCCGGGCACCATCAACACGCCGATGAACGACAGGCTGATCAAGGAGATCGGCGGCAGCCTCGCCAAGGCCTGGGTCAAGATGCATCCGCTCGGCCGCATCGGCCAGCCCTCGGAAGTGGCCGAGGCCGCCGTCTATCTGGCTTCCGACGCAGCCGGCTTCACCACCGGCACCGATCTGCGCGTCGACGGCGGGCTGACGGCCGCGCCCCGCTACGTTCCCGAACTGCTTTGAAAACGAAACGAGACATGAAATGAACAAGGCCCTCGAAGGCGTCCGCATCCTCGACTTCAGCCATCTGCTGCAGGGACCGTTCGCCACGCAGCTGCTCGGCGACATGGGCGCCGATGTCATCAAGATCGAGCGCGCCGGCGCCGGCGACATGTTCCGCGGCATGACCTTCTTCGCCAAATGGGTGGGCGGCTCCGAGAGCCCGAACTTCCTTGCCTGGAACCGCAACAAGCGCTCCATCGCGCTCAACCTGAAGAGCCGCAAGGTGCACGCCATCATCATGGAGATGGCCCGGACCGCGGACGTCGTCGTGCAGAATTTCCGTCCCGGCGTGCTGGCCAAGCTCGGCTACGGCTATGAGGACTTCAAGGCCGTCAATCCGCGCATCATCTACTGCTCGGGTTCGGGCTATGGCGAGGAAGGCCCTTACGTAGAGCGTCCTGGACAGGACATGCTGATCCAGGGCCTTGCGGGGCTGATCGCCAACACCGGCCGCGGCGACCAGGCGCCGGTTCCCGCCGGCGCCGGGCTCGCCGACCAGATCGGCGCCATGAACATGGTCTACGGCATCCTGTCGGCGCTCTATTATCGCGAGAAGACCGGCAAAGGGCAGAAGATCGAGGTCAACCTGCTGGCCGGCCTCTTGGCGCATCTCAACCAGGAATATGTCGCCGTGCTCAATCTCGGCGAGGATTTCGTGCGGCCGAATTCCGGCATCGGCCATCCCGGCATGCAGGCGCCATTCGGCATCTACGAGACGATGGACGGCGGCTACGTGTCGATCGCCATGAGCCCGTTCAAGACGCTCTATGAGGTGCTGGAGGCGCCGCAACTCGCCGTCTACGACGACCTCAAGACCTTGTTCGACAAGCGCGACGAGGTGTTCGAGAAGGTCAATGCCGAGACCAGGAAATTCGCCACGCAGGATCTCTTGGCGCGGTTGCTCAAGGCCGACATCTGGTGCGCCGAGGTGAAGGATATCCGCCGCGCGGCGGAAGACCCGCAGGTCACGCATATGGGCATGATCACCAGCTACGATCATCCGCGCGGCGGCAAGGTGCGGGTGGTGGCGCCGGCGGTCAAGATGAGCGAGACGCCGGCGACCATCGAGCGGCCGGCGCCGCTGGTCGGCCAGCATGGCCGCGAGATCCTGGCCGAGTTGGGCCTGTCGAAGGACGAGATCGCGGCGCTCGAAGCCTCCGGCGACATGACCGTGGACGCGGCCTGACGATGCGCGCCTACCAGACGCTCACGGTCGAAACCCAGGGCCGCGTCGCGGTCGTTACCTTTCGCCGCGCCGATCAGCTCAACGCCATGAACCGGCTGATGCAAGGCGAGATCACGGAGGCGTTGGAAGCGCTGTCCTCTGATGCGGGCGTCGGCGCGATCGTGGTGACCGGCGAGGGGCGCGGCTTCATGGCCGGCGCCGATATCAAGGAATACGCGGCCCAGACGGCGGCCGAGTTCGACACGTTTCAGGCTGCCGGCACGCGCATGTATGCGGCGATCGAGAACAACCGCAAGCCGGTGATCGCGGCGGTCAACGGCTTTGCGCTGGGCGGCGGCATGGAGCTGGTGCTGTGCTGCGACATCGTGATCGCCAACCAGTTCGCGAAGCTCGGCCTGCCGGAGATCAAGCTCGGGCTGATCCCCGGCGGCGGCGGCACGCAGCGCAGCGTCGCCAAGCTCGGCCGCAACCGCGCCAATCTTCTGCTGATGACCGGCGCGATCGTGCCGGCCGCCGAATTCGTCGCCGCCGGCCTGGTCAACGAGATCGTCGATGTCGAAAGGCTGATGCCGCGCGCGCTGGAACTGGCCGGGATGATCGCTGCCGAGCCGGCTTCCGCGATCGAAGGTCTCAAAGTCCTGACGGCGCATGCGGTGTCGGGTGATCTGGCGGATGGCCTCGCCATGGAGCGTAACATACTGGGCGGCCTTTACCGCAGCGAGGTTGGCCAACGGCGCGTCAAGGAATTCGCCGAGAGGAGCGCGACCAAGGTGAAAAAGGCCGGGCCGTGAAGATCGGCGATCGAACTGCATTGTCTCTGGTCAAGCCGAACCGGCCGCGCTTCACGGATGTCGAGGGGCTGGCAGCGATGGTCGGCCATGGCGACGCTTTCGGCGTCGGCGGTCATCATTTCGCCCGACTGCCGATCGCCTTGCTGCGTGCGATCGCCAAGACCGGTGTGAAAGACTTGCACTACGTCTCCTGGGCTGGCGGGTTGCCGCTCGAGCTGCTGCTTGAGGCGGGCGCGGTGGCTGAGATCGAGCTGTGCTTTTCCAGCCTCGACATCTTCGGGCTGCCGCCGAAATTCCGCGCGGCCGCCGAGATTGGCGCGATCCCCGTCCGCGACTGGACGGCCCTGGCCATGATCCAGGCGCTGCGGGCGGCGCAGCAGAACCTGCCGTCGATGCCGTTCCAGCTTCCTCAAGGGTCCGACATGCTGGCGCGCGTGCCAACTGCGGCCACCAGGCCCGATCCGCTTGCCGAGACCGATACGGGGTTCGTCCCGCCGCTCAGGCTCGACACATTTGTCGTCCACGCCCAGCGCGCCGACAAAAGCGGCAATGTCGAGATCATCGGGCCGCGGGCGCTGGACTTCGCCATGGCCGGCGCGGCGCGCCAGGTGCTGGTCACGGTCGAGGAGATCGTGCCGGTTGGGGCACTGCGCCGGGACGGCCGCCAGAGCATCCTCACCCGCAATCAGGTTTCGGCCATTGCGCTTGCGCCGGGCGGCGCCTATCCGGCCTCGTGCCTGCCATTCTACGTCACGGATTATCAGGCCTTGTCGGAGGCCTTCGCGACGAAGGACGCAGCTCTGTCGGATAGGCTCGGTCTGCCTTTAGGCGGCCTGCCGGAGCGGCTTCAAAAAGCGGCCAAGGTCACCGCCGAAATGGTCCTCGCGATGCCTGCATTGTCGCAGGGCGAAGGGGAAGCAACCATCGACGAGATCATTGCCGCGCGGATCGCGGCCGAGCTCGACAATGAGAGCTTCGCCAGCGCCGGCGCGGTGTCGCCGCTCGCCAATGTCGCCTATCGGCTGGCCAAGGCGACGCATGCGCCTGACATGATCATCGCGACGATGAGCTGCGGCCACCTCGACGTCGCGCCGAGCCCGATGGTGCTGTCGCTGATCGAAAGCCTCGATTGCGAGACGGCCGTGGCGCATGCCGGCGGCGACGACACCTACTCGACCTACTACCAGGCGGGCGCGGTGACGCATGAGATCGTCGGCGCCGCGCAAGTCGACCGGCACGGCCGCGTCAATACCATCGCGCTGCGCAAGCCGAGCGGCGGTCTGATCCGGCTGCCGGGGCAGGGCGGCATGGCCGACGTCGCCAACATGCATCGCGACTACCTGCTCTACGTTCCGCGTCATTCGGTCCAGTCGCTGGTCGACGCGGTCGAGATCGCGAGCTCGGCGCGCGGACTGCTGACGCCGTCCGAACGCGAGCCGATGGGCTATCGCACAGGCAAGGCGCTGGTCTTCACCGATCTCTGCATCTTCCGGCTCGACCAGGCATCCAGGAAATTGATCGTCATCGAAACCATGCCGGGCGTCACCCGGCCGCAGATCGGTGAAGCCACCGGTTTCGAAGTGACATTCGATGCCGATTGCCGCGAGGTGCCGGTGCCCTCCAGCGATACGCTTGCCGTGCTGCGAAGCCGCATCGACCCGCTTGGCCTGCGGCGCCTGGAATTCGTCAGCGCCAAGGAGCGTGGTGCGCTCATCGCCGAAATCCTCGCGGCCGACCGCGCGATGGTCGAACGCTGCATCGCCGCGCAAAGCTGAGAAACGTTCCATGGCAAAACCGTTGCTCGATATGTCCGCCGCCCGCGTCTTCTTCGACGGCATCTTCACCGACCCGCGCGTCGCGCATCCGGAAGGCGTGGCCGTCCATCGCGACGGATCGATCTGGTGCGGTACCGAGACCGGCGATCTGCTGAGACTGGCGGCAGACGGCGGCTCGGTCGAGCGCATGGGCGGCACCGATGGCTTTCTGCTTGGCATTGCCTTCGACAGCGCCGGCAACTGCTTTGCCTGCGATCTCAGGCATGCCGCGATCTTCCGTTGGGATGCCGCGACAGGTCGCATGGAGCGGTTCGCTTCGTCCGGCATCCGCGTGCCCAACTATCCGATCGTCGACGAGGCGAGAGGCTGGCTCTTCGTTTCGGACAGCGTCGGCGAGGACAATCGCTCGGGCATCTTCCGTTACGATCTCAAGACGGGCGAGGGCGGCCTGTGGTGCCGGGACGCGATGTCGTTCGCCAATGGCATGGCCATGGCGCCGAACGGCAACGGCCTCTATGTGGTGGAAAGCAACGCGCCCTGTATCAGCCACGTGCCGATCCTTGCCGACGGCAAGGCTGGGGTCCGGCAGGTCGTGGTCGAAGACGTTCGCAATGTTCCAGACGGGCTCGCCTTCGCTCCCGACGGCTCGCTGCTGATCTCATGCTACGAGCCGAGCCGCATCTATCGCTGGCGAAAGGAGCAAGGTCTCGAAGTGTTGATCGAGGATCCGGCCGCGACGACGCTGGCGCATCCCACCAACATCGCCTTCAAGGGCGACAAGCTTTACACCGCGAACCTTGGCCGCTGGCACATCACCGAGATCGATCTGGCGGCGATTGCGGGCTTGAGCGGCGCCTGAACCGCCAAAGATAAGCCGGCGCCGCCGCGGAAGACGCGTGACTGTCGCGCCTTGCGCCTTCGATCGGGCGAGCGTCCCCACCGCAAGAATTCCCTTGGTCGACAAGCCGTCCACGGCCACGCGAGGCCGGCTGCTTCGGTTTCGGCGAAGCAAAGGACAGAAAAAGACTTCTTTTTGCGATCCGGCCCGGATGCTCTCTTGCGGGACCTAGAAGAAGGCCCGCCTGGGAGGGCGACGCATAACAAGAGAGCGGCTGCCGAAACGACAGCCTGGCATACGCCACTCGAATGAGGTCGATGCCGGTAACAGCCATAGGGGAACTACGACGATGAAGACATTCCGAAATTGCCTGATGACCGCGGTCAGCGCAGGCCTGCTGGGCCTAGGGCTTGCCGCTCCCGCCAACGCCGGCGCCATTCGCCTCGGCATGACCACCTGGGTGGGCTATGGGCCGCTGTTCCTTGCCCGTGACCTTGGCTACTTCAAGGAAGCCGGCATCGATGTCGACCTGAAGATCATAGAAGAATCAGCGCTTTACATGGCGGCGGTGGCCGGCGGCGATCTCGACGGCGCTGCCTCCACCGTCGACGAGCTGATGAAATACCGCTCGGACGATCTCTGCTTCAAATATGTGGTGGCGCTCGACGACAGCCATGGCGGCGACGGCGTCGTCACGCAGGCCGACGTCAAATCGCTCAAGGATTTGAAAGGCCAGCCCGTCGCCTTGAACGAGGGCTCGGTTTCCGAATTCTGGTTCAACGTGCTCCTGAAGAAGGAAGGCATGACCGAGGACGATGTCAGCGTCACCAACATGACCGCCGACGACGCCGCGACGGCCTTCATCGCCGGCCAGGTTCCCGCCGCGGTGACCTGGGAGCCACACCTCACCGAAGTCCGCAAGGGCGGAAAGGGCAAGGTGCTGATCGATTCCACCACCACCCCTGGCCTGATCGTCGACGTGATCGCGCTCAAATGCGACCTGATCGAGAAGCACCCCGAAGATGTGAAGGCCCTCATCAAGGGCTATTACAAGGCGGTCGAATACATCAAGACCAACCCGGACAAGGCCTATGAGATCATGGCCAAGGGCATTGGCGGCTATCTCGAGAAGCCCGAGGATTTCGCGGCCGGCGCCAAGGGCGTGCGGTACTACGACCGCGCCCGCAACCTGGAATTCTTCGGCGCGCCGGAGAAGAGCGAAGCGGCCGACCTGGTGAATTTCGCGCAGGACATCTGGGGCAAGGCCGGCAAGCTCAAGATGACGATCGACTCGAAGACCATCCTCGACACCGATTTCATCAAGGAACAATGAGCCTTCGGGATCGCGGGGGTCGGCCCGTCCGGGCCGATCCCCGTTTCTCGAACGCCCGAGCTTCGCGCCTGGATCGTTTCACCGTTTCATGGAAACGGCGAACCGCTCCATCTCTTGTTTGACGCAATTCCGAATGGAAAACCGCCCTCACTTTTCCTGGAATTGCTCTAAAATCAACGGAGGCCATCTTATGGCACAAAGGCGGACGGCGTGGACACGCCTGACGACCCCATTCGCCAACATTCCCGCCAGCACGGCAACCACGCTGGCGCTGGCGATGTGGGTGGTCGTGATCGGCGGCTGGGCATTGCTGTCCTACGGCCGCGTCGTACCGAACATGTTCCTGCCGACACCTGGAACCGTGCTAGAGACGACCTATCGCATGTCCCTGGACGGCAGCCTCTTCTACCACACTTTGACCAGCGCCAAGGTGGTGATCCTGGGCTTCATCGTGTCCTCGGCGATCGCTGTGCCGCTGGGACTGTGGATGGGGACCTACCGGGCGGTGCAGGCGCCGCTGGAGCCGCTGGTCAATTTCATCCGCTACCTGCCGGTGACCTCGTTCGTGCCGCTGTTCATCCTGTGGATCGGCATCGGCATCGAGCAGCGCATTGCGGTCATCTTCTTCGGCACCTTCTTCCAGCAACTGGTGATGATCTCCGACTGTGCGCGCGGCGTATCCAGGGACCTGGTCAACGCCTCCTACACTTTGGGCACCAAGCGCTCAGAAGCGGTGTGGCACGTCATCTTCCCTGCTGCGCTTCCGGCGATTCTCGACACGCTTCGCGTCACCATGGGCTGGGCCTGGACCTATCTGGTCGTGGCCGAGCTCGTCGCGGCGTCGAGCGGCCTCGGCTATATCAGCCTGAAGGCGATGCGCGGCTTCCAGGTCGACGTGATCTTCATGGCGATCGCCGCGATCGGGCTTCTGGGCCTGATCACCGACACGGCATTCCGCATTCTCCGGGCAAGGGTCGCGCCATGGGCACCTTGATCTTGAACGCATCCTCGCAAACCGCAGCCGGATCAAGGGTAGTGATGACCGAAACCATCAAGGCAAACAATCCAGACGGCCTGGCCTCTGCCAATGTCGATGCGCGCGCCGCCGGGACCACGATGGCCATCGAGGACGTGACACTGCGCTATGGCGACGCCAACGGCGTGCTGGCGCTGGACGATGTGTCGCTGAAGGTGGCCAAGAACGAATTCTGTGTCATCGTCGGTCCTTCGGGATGCGGCAAATCCAGCCTGCTCTACCTTGCCGCCGGCCTCAACGACGCGACCTCGGGCGTAATCAAGGTCGACGGCAGGGAAGTGATCGAGCCCGGCCCCGACAGGGGCATGGTGTTCCAGAGCTACACCTTGTTTCCCTGGCTCACGGTGCGCGCCAACATCGAATATGGACCGAAGCGCAAGGGGCTGCCCGCGGAGCAGCGCAGGCAGATCGTCGACCAGTATCTCAACGAGGTCGGCCTCGCGCCCTTTGCGGACCATTATCCCGCGCAGCTGTCCGGTGGCATGAAGCAGCGCGTGGCGATCGCGCGCGCCCTTGCCAACGACCCGGCCGTCCTCCTGATGGACGAGCCGTTCGGCGCGCTCGACAGCCAGACGCGCGGCACCATGCAGAAGCTGCTCCTGCGCGTCTGGGAGCGACAGCAGAAGACGGTGCTCTTCGTCACCCACGATATCGACGAGGCGCTGGTGCTGGGCGATCGCGTCCTGGTGATGACTGCGCGGCCCGGCAAGATCAAGGCCGAGATCACGGTCGACATCCCGCGGCCGCGCTCGATGGACGTGATCCTCGAGCCTGACTTCATCGCGCTCAAGCGCCGCATCCTCGGCCTTCTGCACGACGAGATCGACGAGGATCACTAGGTCTCCAGCACAGAAATTTTGATGGCTCGGGATGTGTTTCCGTTAGCATGTTGCATGCCTTGGGAGACTGGCCGAAAACGCCTATCAGTTCGTCATTCTCCGGCTTGACCCGAGAATGACGACGTTTGGGGGACTTGAGCCAATTCCGGACGTTTGCGACGGTTCACCGAAACATCGACCTACTTGCCGCCGTTACGCGCCGAGCCGAGGATCATCTCGGAAGCCTTCTGCCCGATCATCATGCTCGGCGCGTTGGTGTTGCCGCCGATCAGCTTCGGCATGACCGAAGCGTCCGCGACCCGGAGCCCGTCCAAGCCGCGCACCTTGAGCGTCGCCGGATCGACGACGGCCATCGCGTCCGTTCCCATCTTGCAGGTTCCCACCGGGTGATAGACGGTCAGCGCCTCGGCGCGCAGATAGGCCAGGATCTCGTCGTCGCTGCGGACATCCTTGCCCGGCAACATCTCCTTGCCGCGCACCGCGTCGAACTCTGGCGAGGCAAAGATCTGGCGCGCGATCTTGATGCCTTCGACCAGCACCATGGCGTCGTCTTCATGCGTGAAGAAGCGGTGGTCTATGAGGACGTCCCGCCGAGCGCTGTCGGGTGACAATTTGATCTCGCCGACGCTTTTCGGCCGAAGCACGCAGGTGTGAATGGCGTAGCCGTGGCCGTATTCGATCAGCCTGCCGCGATGGCTGCGATAGCCTGGCACGAAGTGGAACTGGATGTCGGGCAAGCCGTTCGCATGCCTGGTCTTGGCAAAGCCGCCGGCTTCGACATAGTTGGTGGTGAGCATGCCCTTGCGGCGCGCGAAATACTGGAAAGGCGCGGCGGCGATACGGGGCAAGTTAGCGATCGACAGGCCGAGCGTCCTGGTGCTTCTGGAGCGCACGGTGATCATGCCGTCGATGTGGTCCTGCAGGTTCTTGCCGACGCCGGGCAGGTCGAGAACCGGCGTGATGCCGATCTGCCGGAGCTCGGCTGCTGGACCTATGCCGGATGCCATCAGGATCTTGGGCGAGTTGATGGCGCCGGCCGAGAGCACGATTTCGCGGTTTGCGGAGAGCGTCTTGAGCTGGCCGTCATGCCGCACGCGTATCCCCTTGGCGCGCCCCTCGGCGATGATGAGGTCGATCACCTCGCATTCGCTGAGCAGCGTCAGGTTCTTGCGGTCGAGCACCGGACGCATGAACGCGCTGAAGCTGCTGAAGCGCTGACCCCGGTTCTGCGTGACGTTGTAGATCCCGAGGCCGAACTGGCTTTCAGCATTGAAATCGGTGTTGGCGGGAAGGCCGGCGTTTTTCCCGGCATTGACGAACATGCCGGAAAGCACGTTCGGATCGCGCGGATTGTCGACCAGCAATTCGCCGCCGCTGCCATGATAGCGCGGGTCCTGGCCGAGCAGATTGCGCTCCAGCTTCCTGAACACGGGCAGCACGTCCCGGTAGGCCCAGCCGGCGCAGCCGAGCCCGGCCCACTCGTCATAGTCCTCGGCGGCGCCGCGAATATAGACCATCGAGTTGATCGAGCTCGAGCCGCCCAGCGCCTTCCCGCGGTTGACCGGAATGCTGCGGTTGTTGAGTTCAGGCTGCGGCACGCCGACGAAGCAATAGTCGTAGTTCGGGTTGCTGTAGAGCGAGAGGATACCCGCCGGCACCTTGACGCGCAGGCTGTCGTCGCTGCCGCCGGCCTCGATCAGGCATACTTTCGCCGACGGATCGGCGCTCAGCCGATTGGCGACCACGCAACCGGCCGAGCCGGCGCCGACGACGATGTAGTCAAATTCCGCCGCTTCCATCCAACCCCCAAGACGCGGTCTCAAGCCGCGGGCTCTTCCCAGACCGGTTTGCCGCCGACGATGGTTTTCAGCACCTTGATGTCCGCGATTTCGTCCGGCTCGACCCGCAGCGGATCATCGGAAAGGACGATGAAGTCGGCGAGCTTCCCCGCCGCCAAGCTGCCTTCATCTTTTTCCCGGTGGCCGGCAAAGGCTGCCCCCAGCGTATAGGCATGGAGCGCCTGCTCGACGGTGATCCTCTGCTTCGGGACCCAACCGTCTTTCGGCTGGTGATCCCGGCTCTGGCGCAGCACCGCATTGCGAATGCCGATGAGCGGATTGAGGTCGACGATGGGCCAATCGGTTCCGAACGCGACGGCGCCCGAGGCGTCGATGATGGAGCGAACCGGAAAGGCCCGGGGCAAGGATTTGGAGCCGACGCGCACCTCCCAAAGCCCTTCCATCCCGAGCCATTGGTCGCGCGGATAGATCATGGAGGGCTGGAAGCTCGCTATCGCACCTGTCTCGGCAAAACGCCCGATGTCGCGCGCGGTGGGTATTTCGCAATGTTCTACCCGCGGCCGGTGCTGCCGCGAGCGTTCGCCGTCCGCGGCATAGGCGTCGAGTGCCATTTCGATGGCTCCCGTGCCGATCGCGTGCGTCCAGACCTGAAATCCTTCCTGCTGCGCGCGGCTGACAGCCGCGTTGTAGGCGGTCGCCTTCCATAGGCATGTTCCGGTTTCGCCCGGTCTGTCGGCATAGCCCTGGGGCATGAAGCCGGTGTGGGATTCCAGCACGCCGTCCAGGAAGAATTTGATGACACGCCCGTCGAGAAAGTCTGGATCAAGGTCGTCCCTCCATCCGGCTACGCGCGCAATCACGTCGTCTAGGTTCGACTCCGGATTTACGATGCTCGAAAGCGTGAACCGCAGGCTCAGCTCACCGTTGGCGAAAATCTCTGCCAGCAAGGGGACCGCTTCGTCATCCATCCCCGCGCTTTGGACCCGCGATAGTCCGAGACGGTTCGCTTCCTTGATGGCGCGGAGCAGCGCCGATCGCAGATCCGATTGCGAGGTTTGGGGGAGCAGCGCTTCAAACCTGGACCACGCTTTCTCCTTCAGCCAGCCGGTTGGCTCGCCCCTCGCATCCCTCACGATCTCGCCACCTTCGGGATCGGGCGTGTCCCTGGCGATGCCGGCAAGTTCCAGCGCCTTGCTGTTCACCCAGGCGGCGTGCGCCATGCCGGAGCGGAAGAAAACCGGGCGATCGGCGACGACTTGATCGAGAAGCGATTTGTGGAAGCCGCCTTCGGGGAGGTCGGGGTAGCCGTAGCTGAATTCGCTGCCCACGATCCATGCGCGATCGGGATGGGCTTGCGAATAGGCCTTCAACCGCGCAAGGACGTCGCCGAACGTCTTTGCCTCGCGCAACCGTACTTCATCGAGATATTTGCTTCCCCAGGCGAAATGGACATGGGAGTCGATGAAGGCGGGCATTGCGAACCGGCCTTGAAGATCGACGATTTCGGCATTCGCGGAGGCCTGCGCCCTCACGAATGACCAGGTGCCGACAGCCGCGATGCGTTCGCCGCGAACCAGCATCGCCTCGGCAACGGGGTTCGCCGCATCGACCGTGTATAGCGCGCCGTTTGCGTAAAGGGTCTCTCGCGCCATTTCACTCTCAGCGGTCGTCGATCTAATCCGGGTGACGCAGGGAACCACCAAATCCAAGGCGCAAGAATTACTTTTTCCAGCACCCGTGCTTAGGGTCCGCCTAAGCTTTTCCCTATGTCCGGAGGCGGTCATGCCGATCATGATCGCTGCAATCGGATGCCTTTCGGCGATCCCGTTCCAGCGTTTAGGGATAAGCTAAGCACTGACACATGAAATCATAATTTTCGCTCCGCCGGCCCGTCACTAAAAGCAAACCGGACCTCCATCACAGCGGCGAAAGCCCTATCGAAAGAGACGTGGACATGTCGGTTGAGAAGGTAGACACGCTCGTCGTCGGCGGCGGCCAGGCCGGGGTGGCGATGAGCGAGCACCTGAGCAAATGCGGGGTGCCTCATCTCGTCCTCGAACGCGGCCGGATCGCCGAACGCTGGCGCTCGCAGCGTTGGGACTCCCTGGTTGCCAACGGTCCGGCCTGGCATGACCGGTTTCCAGGCATGGAGTTTCCGGTGACAGGCCCCGACGGCTTTCCTTCCAAGGAGGAGGTTGCCGACTATTTCGCCGCCTACGCAAAGCAGATTGACGCACCGATCCGCTGCGGCGTCGAGGTCAAGCTCGTGCAAAGGAATGTTGGCCGTCCGGGATTCCGCGTCGAGACCTCGGATGGCGTGATCGAGGCCAACAGCATCGTTGCCGCGACCGGCCCTTTCCAGGTCCCCGTCATCCCATCCGTCGTTCCTGCCGATGCCGGCATCCTGCAAATCCATTCCAGCGCCTACCGCAACCCGGCGCAGCTGCCGAAGGGCGCGGTGCTGGTGGTGGGCGCGGGATCCTCGGGCGTGCAGATCGCCGATGAACTCCAGCGCTCCGGTAGGCGCGTCTATCTTTCGGTCGGCCCGCATGACCGTCCGCCGCGCGCCTATCGCGGCCGCGACTTCTGCTGGTGGCTCGGTGTTCTCGGCAAATGGGACCTGGAGACCCCGGGACCCGGCACGGAGCATGTGACGATTGCGGTCAGTGGCGCGCGCGGCGGCGAAACGATCGATTTCCGCCGTCTGGCCGCGCAGGGGCTTACGCTGGTCGGCATGACGAGAACGTATCAGGACGGCGTTATGACCTTCGCGCCGGATCTCGCGAAGAACATTGCCCGCGGCGACGCCAGTTTGATGTCGCTGCTGGATGAAGCCGACGCCTATGTCGCGCGCAATGGTCTCGACCTTCCGGAAGAACCAGCTCTGCGCAAAATCGACCCGGATCCGGACTGCGTGACCAATCCGATCCGCGAGCTCAACCTGGCCGAGGCCGGGGTGGCGACGATCATCTGGGCGACGGGCTTCGCCGTCGATTACAGCTGGCTGAAGGTCGACGCTTTCGACGAGAAGGGCCGGCCAAGGCATCAGCGCGGCGTCTCGGTCGAGCCCGGAGTCTATTTCCTCGGGCTGCCCTGGCAGTCACGCAGGGGGTCGAGCTTCATCTGGGGCGTCTGGCACGACGCCAAGCACGTGGCCGACCGCATTTCGACGCAGCGCAAATATCTGGCCTACCACGCCGCCGCGACGCGCGAACCCGTGGACGCCTGACCAAAGCTGCGAGCCCGACCTCATGGAGACCAAGATGGCGCATACGAGAATTCGTAAATTCAACACCAAGGATACCTATCCCGAGCAGAAGCTCGACAACGACCTCTGCCAAGCGGTGGTCACGCGCGGCGGCCGGACCGTCTATCTGCGTGGCCAGTGTCCGCAGGACCTCGACACGGCCAAGAACATCGACAGTCATGATCCGGTCGAGCAGACCCACAAGGTCATGCAGAACATCAGGCAGCTCATCGAGGAGTGCGGCGGCACGATGGAGCATCTGGTGAAGGTGGTTGTCTACATCACCGACGTGCGCCATCGCGAAGCCGTCTACCGGACGATGGGCGAGTACATCAGGGGCGTCCACCCGGTTTCGACTGGCCTGGTCGTGTCGGCCCTGGCGCGGCCGGATTGGCTGGTCGAGATCGACGGCACCGCCGTCATTCCGGACTGAGCGCCATGACCTTCTCCATCGTTGCGCGCTGCAGGCGCACAGGCATGTTCGGCGTGGCGGTGTCGTCGTCGTCTCCCGCGGTCGCGGCGCGTTGCGCCTATGCGCAGGCCGGCGTCGGCGCTGTCGCCAGCCAGAACGTCACCGACCCTACGCTCGGACCTCGGGCGCTGGAGTTGATGGCGCGCGGCGCCTCCGCCACAGAGACCGTCGCGATCCTGAAGCGCACGGGCGCTTTTATCGAATACCGGCAGATACTGGCTGTCGACGCCGCGGGCGTCAGCGCGATCCACTCCGGGCCGAAGGCGCTCGGCATCTGGGCCGAGACGCGCGGCGAGGACGTCGCCTGCGGCGGCAACCTGCTTTCGAATGACGGCGTCCCGCAGGCCATGGTCGACGCCTTTCTCGCTTCGGAAGGGTACCTTGGCGACCGGCTGATCGCCACGATGCGCGCCGCGCTCAAAGCCGGCGGCGAGGCCGGGCCTGTCCGCTCCGCCGGCATGAAGCTGGTGCGCGATGTGTCCTGGCCCGTCGCCGACCTGCGTTGCGACTGGACGGAAGCGTGTCCGATCGAGCAGCTGGCGGGGTTGTGGGATATCTACAAGCCCCAGCTCGATGCCTATGTCACCCGCGCCCTCAACCCGTCCGATGCGCCGAGCTACGGCGTGCCCGGTGACGAATAGTCCGACCCAGTCCTGGAGCCAGCATGAGCGAACTCAGCCATAAGGAGTGGGTCGGCAAGGCGTCCGCGATCCGTTTTCGCGACAAGGCCTTCATCGACGGCAAGCCGGTGCCGGCGCGCTCCGGCCGGACCTTCGCCAGCATCAATCCGGCCACGGGGGCGACGCTCGCCGAGGTCGCCTCCTGCGGCGAAGAGGACATCGACCTTGCCGTTGCGGCGGCACGACGCAGCTTCGAGGCCGGCGTGTGGTCGCGAACGGCCCCCGCGCATCGCAAGCAGGTGCTGCTCAGGCTGGCGGAGTTGCTGCGCGAGAACCTGCCGGAGCTTGCGCTGCTGGAATCGCTGGACATGGGCAAGCTGGTCAAGGACGCGGCCACTATCGACGTGCCGGGCTCGGCGGCGATCTTCCAGTGGTACGCCGAGGCGATCGACAAGGTCTATGACGAGGTCGCGCCGACGGGCCAGGGCGACCTCGCTTTGGTGCGGCGCGAGCCGCTCGGCGTCGTGGGCGCCGTGGTGCCGTGGAATTTCCCGCTCGACATGGCGACCTGGAAATGCGCGCCGGCGTTGGCGGCGGGCAATTCGGTGGTGCTGAAGCCGGCCGAGCAATCGCCTTTCTCGGCGCTCAGGCTGGCGGAGCTCGCCATGGAGGCGGGCCTGCCCGCCGGCGTGCTCAACGTGGTGCCCGGCCTCGGCGAGACCGCCGGCCAGGCGCTTGGCCGACATATGGATGTCGATTGCCTCGCCTTCACCGGGTCGACCGCCGTCGGCAAATTGTTCCTGCAATATTCCGGCCAGTCGAACATGAAACAGGTCTGGCTGGAGACCGGCGGCAAGAGCCCCAATCTGGTGTTCGCGGATTGCGCGGACCTCGACGCTGCGGCCGACATGGCCGCCTTCGGCATCTTCTTCAACCAGGGACAGGTGTGCTCGGCCAATTCCCGGCTGCTGGTGGAGCGCGGCATCAAGGATGCGCTGGTCGAGAAGCTGGCGGAGCGCGCGGCGGCGACGCAACCCGGCGACCCCCTCGATCCGGCATCGAGGATGGGGGCGATGGTGGATGCGCGGCACGCCGCGACCGTCATGCGCTTCATCGATGGCGGCAGGAAGTCGGCCCGGCTGGTCACGGGCGGCGGCCGGATCTCGGTCGACGGGCGCGGCAGCTTCGTGCAGCCCACCATCTTCGACAATGTTGCGCCGGAGGATCCGCTTGCCCGTGACGAGATATTCGGCCCGGTGCTGTCGGTCATCGCCTTCGACAGCGAAGAGGAGGCGCTGCGGATTGCCAATGACAGCGTCTACGGGCTGGCGGCATCGCTATGGACCGACAGCCTGTCACGGGCACACCGCATCGCGGAAAGACTGCGCGTCGGCACGGTTTCCGTGAACACCGTCGATGCGCTGAGCCCGATGACGCCCTTCGGCGGCTTCAAGCAGTCCGGCTTCGGGCGCGACCTGTCGCTGCACGCGCTCGACAAGTACACGGCGCTGAAGACCACCTGGATCAAGTACTGAGGAGCGGCCACGACTTGATTGCCGCAACCAAACGGGCATCATAGAGGCCCATGCCGCTCCGCTTCACACTCAGACAGCTCGAGTACTTCGTCGCCGTTGGCGAAGCGGGTTCGATTGCCAAGGCGGCCGAGCAGGTCAATGTCTCGCCGCCGTCGATCTCGGCCTCGATCGCCCAGCTCGAAGCGGAGTTCGGCGTCCAGCTCTTCGTGCGCAAGCACTCGCACGCGCTGGCGCTGACGGCGGGCGGACGCCTGTTCCTCAAGGAAGCCGCGCGGCTGCTCAACGATGCGGATGCGCTGCACGACATTGCCGGCGATATAGCCGAAAAGGTGCGCGGGCCGCTGGCGATCGGCTGCCTGCTGACATTCGCGCAGATCGTGCTGCCGGCGCTGCGCCGGAAATTCGAGGACGCCTATCCGGATGTGCGCGTCAGGCAGTTCGAGCGCAACCAGGGGCAGTTGTTCGAAATGCTGCAGCGTGGCGAAATAGACGCAGCACTCACCTACGACCTCGAACTGTCGCAGGACATGACGTTCGAGCCGCTGATGCAGCTGCCGGCCTATGTGATGCTGCCAGCCGCGCATCGCCTGGCGGGCAGGGCGGGGATTACGCCCGAGGAGCTGGTCGACGAGCCGATGGTGCTGCTCGATCTGCCTTATAGCCGCGAATATTTCCTGTCGGCTTTCCAACCCAAAGGGCTGCGGCCCAGGATCGCCGAGCGCACCGGCGACATCGCCGTGATGCGCACGATGGTCGCCAACGGCTTCGGCTACGGCATCGCCAACATGCGGCCGCTCAACACCATGTCGCCGGACGGCAAGCTGCTGGTCTTCGTGCCCTTGCTGGGCGACATCAGGCCGCTGATGATGGGAATTGCGCTGCCGAATGCCGAGCACCGCACGCTGACGGTGCAGGCCTTCATCGACCATTGCCGCCGCTTCGTCGTCGAGCAAGGCGTCTTCGGCACCGAACGCATCGTCAAATGAGGAAGGTCACGGCCAGCCGTCGGCGAGCCGTGCCAGCAACCTTTCCAGCATCTCGTCGCAGCGCCGCAGCTGTTCGACGCCGACATATTCGTCCGGCTTGTGCCCCTGCGCCATGGAGCCCGGTCCGCAGACGACGGCGGGCGTGCCGAGATCGCGGCTGAACAATCCGCCTTCCGTGCCGAACGCGACCTTCATCGTGTCGTTGGCGCCGGTCAGCGATTTGACGAAAGCGACGGCTTCCGAGCTGGCCGGCGTGTCGAGGCCCGGATAGGTGTTGGTGATCTCGATATCGATCGCGGCTTCCGGCGCGATCGAAGCCGCGTCGGCGGCAATGCGCGCGGCGTCGCTGCGAAGTCTGTCGAGAATGCCGGCGGCATCGTCGGCGGCGACATTGCGGATCTCGAAATCGACCTGGCAGAAATTGGGCACGATGTTGAGCGCCACGCCGGCATTGATCTTGCCGACATGCACGGTCGTATAGGGAATGTCGTAGTCGCCGTCGCGGGCGCCGTCGCGGGCCAGCCGGTCCTGTTCGTCGCGCAGGGCGCGCACGAAATCGCAGCCGAGATGGATAGCGTTGAGCGCCAACGGGGCGAGCGCCGAATGGCCTTCACGCCCTTTGCAGAGAGCGCGCGCCGCGAGCTTACCCTTGTGCCCGGTCGCCACCTGCATGTTGGTCGGCTCGCCGACGATGCACAGCAGCGGCCGTTGGGGTGCTGCACTCAACATCTCGATCAGGTCGCGCACGCCGAGACAGCCGATTTCCTCGTCGTAGGAGAGCGCTAGATGCAAGGGCGTGCGAAGCGCCATTTTCGAGGCCTTGATGCAGGCAGCAAGGGCGCAGGCCACGAAACCCTTCATGTCCGCCGCGCCGCGCCCGAAAAGCCTGCCGTCGCGCTCGGTCATCGCGAATGGCGGCAGCGTCCAGTTCTGGCCGTCGACGGGAACGACGTCGGTATGGCCGGACAGCATGATGCCGGGCCTGTTGGCCGGGCCGATGGTGGCAAAGAGATTGGCCTTGTGGCCGTCGGCGCTGTGGATGAGCTGGCTGGCTATGCCGTTCGCTCCGAGAAGGTCGGCCGCATAGCCGATGAGGTCGAGGTTGGAGTCGCGGCTCACCGTCGGGAAGGCGATCAGCTTTTCGAGGATCCTGATGCTGTCCATGCTTCTTGTCCCGTTGCCACAGCCGGCTGTGTAGCACCATGCCGCCGTCGCCCTGAAGTCGCATTTGGCTCAGCGCCGGTTCACCTGAGGCTAATCCATGCAAGGGCGATTAGGCGCGTCCTAATCCGCGCAGAAGAAATCCGTAGTTTTCCCGCGACAGTGCCAACTTATGAGTAGTCTCCTTGTTGGAGCATGATCTTTTCCGAAAACCGGTTCCCACTTTTCGGGATCATGCTTTAGGCAGCGCCGAGCCGACGGGAAGGAAGCACCATGCGCGACCCACGCTACGACATTCTGTTCGAGCCGATGAAGATCGGACCGGTGACGGCCAAGAACCGCTTCTACCAGGTTCCTCATTGCAATGGCGGCGGTTACCGCGATCCCTCGGCCGCGGCCGAGATGCGCCGGATGAAGTCCGAAGGCGGATGGGGCGTCATCTTCACCGAGCAGACGGAGATGCACCACACCTCCGAGATCACGCCCTTCATCGAGCTGCGCCTGTGGGACGACGCCGATATCCCGGCGCTGGCCAAGATGGCCAAGGCCATGCACGAATATGGAGCGCTCGCCGGCATCCAGCTCGCCTATTCCGGCATCAACGGTCCCAACCTCTACACCAAGGAGGTCCCGCGCGGGCCATCGGCGCTGCCGATCCGCACCTTCACCAACGATCCGGTGCAGGCGCGCGCCATGGACAGAGAGGATATCCGCGACCTGCGCCGCTGGCACCGCAATGCCTTCAAGCGCGCAAAGCAGGCGGGTTTCGACCTGGTGTGCCTCTACGGCGCGCACGGCTTCGGCATCATCCAGCATTTCCTGTCCACCGCCACCAACCAGCGCAGCGATGAATATGGCGGCTCGCTGGAGAACCGCTCGCGGCTGATGCGCGAGCTGATCGAGGAAGGACGCGACGCGATCGGCGACACCTGCGGCCTGACGCTCAGGCTGTCGCTGGACGAGATGATCGGCGAGCTTGGCTTCGCCAATTCGGAAGTCCGCGACATGATCGAGATGCATGCCGAGCTGCCCGATCTATGGGACCTCGCGCACGGCGCCTGGGAGGATTGCTCGGGGCCGTCGCGGTTCAAGGAAGAGGCGGCGCAGGAGAGCCTGGTCTCCGGCATCAAGAAGCTGACCTCGAAGCCGGTCGTCGGCGTCGGCCGTTTCACCTCGCCGGACGTGATGGTGAGGATGATCAAATCGGGCACGCTCGATTTCATCGGCTGCGCCCGCCCGTCGATCGCCGATCCCTTCCTGCCGAAAAAGGTCGAGGAGGGACGTATCGAGGACATCCGCGAATGCATCGGCTGCAACATCTGCATCACCGGCGACATGACGATGTCGATCTCGCGCTGCACGCAGAACCCCACCTTCATGGAGGAATGGCGCAAGGGCTGGCATCCGGAGCGCGTGCAGGCCAAGGGCGA
Organism: Mesorhizobium sp. RIZ17; assembly: GCF_051127865.1. Taxonomy (NCBI): domain Bacteria; kingdom Pseudomonadati; phylum Pseudomonadota; class Alphaproteobacteria; order Hyphomicrobiales; family Phyllobacteriaceae; genus Mesorhizobium; species Mesorhizobium sp. RIZ17. The sequence goes on along the minus strand of NZ_CP147861.1, from coordinate 6,854,712 downwards.
CAGCGACAGCGTGCTGATCGTCGGCGCCGGGCCCGCCGGACTTGAGGCCGCCCGCGCGCTCGGCCTGCGCGGCTACCAGGTGGCCATTGCGGAAGCGGGCACCGAGCTTGGCGGCCGCGTGGCACGCGAGTGCCTGCTGCCGGGTCTCTCGGCCTGGGGCCGAGTGCGCGATTATAGGCAGTATCAGCTCAGCCAGATGCCCAATGTCGAGATCTACTTCGAAAGCCGGCTGTCGGCGGACGACATCCTGTCCTTCGGCTTCCAGAATGTCGCCATCGCCACCGGATCGACCTGGCGGCGCGACGGCGTCGCGCGCGCCCATATCGTGCCGATGCCGATCGACGCCGCGATGCCGGTCTACACGCCCGACGATCTGATGGACGGCAAGGTGCCGGGCGGCAATGTCGTGCTGTTCGACGACGACCACTACTACATGGGCGGCGTGCTGGCCGAGCTGATGGCGCGCCGGGGCGCGAAGGTGACCCTGGTGACACCTTCGGCCTATGTCTCGGACTGGACCCGCAATACGCTGGAGCAGGGGGCCATCCACCGTCGTCTGGCGGAGCTCGGAGTCGACATCGTGCTGAACAGGACCGTCACGAGCATCGTTCCGGGCGGCGTCGTGACGGCCTGCGTCTATACCGGCTCGAAACAGGACCTGGCCGCCGATGCCGTCGTCCTGGTCACGTCGCGCAATCAGGAGGACGACGTCTGGCGCGCACTGAAGGCCCGGGAAAACGAGTGGGCCAACAATGGCATCCGTTCGGTCAAGGTGATCGGCGATGCGCAAGCGCCAGGGCCGATCGCCTGGGCCACCTATGCCGGCCATCGCTTCGCCCGCGAGCTGGACGAAGCCGATATCGGCGACGCGCTGCCTTTCCGGCGCGAGGTGACGGCGCTGGCGGACGGGTAGCGCCGACACGGGAGCGCTCTATGGCGGCGTCAGGGGACCGCCGGCCGATATCACGGGTGGTCTCTCAGCCTTGCGCGCCGAGGTGGCCCGGTCGCCGCAGAGGACCGGCGTTCACGGCGCAAGGTCCCGCCACTTCCGAAGGGTTTCCGCCATTTCGTCATGCGCCGGCAAGCAGGCGGAAAAACATTGGCGGCCATTCTCGGATTCTCCTTGAGGCTGGCGCGCAGATTGATCAGTTTGTCCGGAACGCAACCGCTTGCGATGCGGATAGTCGCGATCGACAGGGAGAAACAATGCGCACGAAAACCAGCATCCGCGTCGTCGGCTGCCATGCCGAGGGCGAGATCGGCGATGTCATCGTGGGCGGCGTGCTGCCGCCCGCGGGCCGCACGATGATGGAAAAGATGATCACGATGGAACGCGACCACGACCATATCAGGCGCATGCTGATCTGCGAGCCGCGCGGCAGCGTTGCCCGGCATGTCAATCTCCTGGTGCCCTCGACGCGCGAGGATTGTGCCGCGGGCGCCATCATCATGGAGCCGACCGAATATCCGCCGATGTCCGGCTCCAACACGATCTGCGTCGCCACGGTGTTGCTCGAGACCGGCATGGTGCCGATGCAGGAGCCGGAGACGCGCTTCAAGCTGGACATGCCGGGCGGCGTCATCGAGGTGCGCGCTGAATGCAGCGACGGCAAATGCCTGTCGATCACGCTGCGCAATGCCCCCGCCTTCGCCGAGCGCCTCGATGCCAGTATCGAGGTGGAAGGGCTGGGCACGATCAAGGTCGATATTGCCTATGGCGGCATGTTCTACGCGATCGTCGATGCGCCCGCGCTCGGCTTCTCGGTCACGCCCGACGAGGCGCGCGAGCTGGCCGTGGCCGGCGAGAAGGTCCGCCGCGCGGCGCGCGAGCAGCTCGACGTCGTGCACCCGCAGTTCGACAATGTGCGCGGCGTATCCATCGTGCAGTTCGCCATGCCGTTCCAGGGACCGGGCAACGTCACGCGCAACACCTGCATTGTCTCGCCCGGACGCTCGGACCGCAGCCCGACGGGAACCGGCACCTCGGCCCGCATGGCGGTGCTGCAGGCACGGGGCCAGATGAAGGCCGGCGAGGTGCTGATCCACGAATCCATCATCGGCTCGCGCTTCACCGGCAAGATCCTCGAACTCACCGAAGTCGCCGGGCGCAAGGCGATCGTGCCGCAGATAACGGGCAGGGCCTGGATCACGGGCGAGCACAACTATTATCTCGATCCGACGGATCCCTATCCGCAAGGCTACGTGCTGTCGGACACCTGGGGCACCTCGACTTCGGTGACGCAATAGATTTCCTGCAACGACATCGGCTCGACTCAGTCGAGCGCCCAGGCGTTTTCCAGCGCTCGGAAGGGGCGTTTGCGCTTGCAGAATGTCAGCGGACCTTGCAGGGAGGCGCCCGCTCTGATTCCCTGCGGTTGGTGGGGATCACCTGATTCGTGTGCTCGTTGCTCCGGTTTCCGCATAGTCGCGCGGCGGAGCAGCGGGTGCTTTCGCTAGAAAGATGAAAAAATGACCGCCAAGCCGGAAATCCTGGAGATGAGACCCAAGATCACCGTTGTCGGGGTCGGCGGCGCCGGCGGCAACGCCGTCAACAATATGATCGCCGAGGGACTGCAGGGCGTCGAGTTCGTTGTCGCCAACACCGATGCCCAGGCGCTCACCATGTCGAAGTCGTCGCGGCTGATCCAGCTTGGCGCGCATGTGACCGAGGGCCTGGGCGCCGGGTCCTTGCCCCAGGTCGGAAGTGCTGCCGCGGAAGAATCCATCGACGAGATCATGGATCATCTGGCGGGAACGCATATGTGCTTCATCACCGCGGGCATGGGCGGCGGCACCGGGACCGGTGCGGCGCCCGTGATCGCGCGTGCGGCGCGCGATGCCGGCATCCTGACGGTGGCTGTCGTCACCAAGCCTTTCATGTTCGAAGGCAAGCGTAGGACTCAAGCCGCCGAGGAAGGCATCGAACGCCTGCGCGAGAGCGCCGATACCGTGATCGTCATCCCGAACCAGAACCTCTTCAGGGTCGCCGACGCCAGGACCACCTTCGCCGATGCCTTCGCCATGGCGGACCGCGTTCTCTACGCGGGTGTCGGCTGCATTACCGATCTCATCGTCAAAGAAGGCCTGATCAATCTCGATTTCGCCGACGTAAAGTCGGTGATGCGGGATATGGGCCGGGCGATGATGGGAACCGGCGAGGCCTCCGGGGAGGGGCGCGCCAAGATCGCGGCCGAGGCGGCGATCGCCAATCCGCTCCTCGATGAAGCCTCCATGTCCGGCGCCAGGGGACTGCTCGTGTCGATCTGCGGCGGCATGGACATGACGCTGTTTGAGGTCGACGAAGCCGCGACGCGGATAAGGGAAGAAGTCGACGCCGATGCCGACATCATCGTCGGCGCCATCTTCGACCAGGCCCTGGCGGGAAAGTTCCGCGTGTCCGTCGTCGCGACCGGCCTGCGCAAGAGCGCGGAGATCGCCCAGTTCGAGCAGCGGATCGCCTGAGACCACGGCGACCTCGCGGCCGCGCTTGTCCCCGACGGCACGACGCAATTGGCCGATATCCATTTCCGGCGGCGAACAATTCGGGGACCGCATCGGCTTGGCATCTGTCCATTTTGGACCAATTCAGCGGCCTGTTCGACAGGCACCGGTTTAAGTTCCGGCAGGGAGGAGTAGAACTTAGCGACGATCGATGAAGCGTCGCGCCTGCCCGGGAGGACTATCTTGCTCTTTGCCGTCCACTGTCTCGACCATGCCGATGCGCTTCAGCGCCGGCTCGCCAATTATGATGCCCACAGGGCCTATCTTGCCGCCGGCTCGGTCGCGACCGTGATCTCCGGGCCGCTGGTCGCGGCGGACGGCGCAACCATGATCGGCTCGCTCTTCGTCTTTTCCGCTGAGAGCATCGAGGATGTGAAGGCATTCAACGCCGGCGACCCATTCAATGCCGCCAATATCTGGCAGAGCGTCAGCATCAATCCCTTCCTGATGCGTGTCGACAACCGGGTCTGACGGGGAGAGGCTCAATGAAAAGCTTCGTCTATAACGGCCAGCCGGCACGCGTCGTCTTCGGATCGGGCACGATCGCAAGGCTGCCTGAGGAGATCGACCGTCTGGGGTTGAAACGCGTGCTCGTGCTGGCGACGCCGCCTAAGGAGGCCGACGCCCGGCGTCTTGCCGGATCGCTCGGCGGTGCGGCGGCCGGATTCTATGCCGGGGCCACGATGCACACGCCCGTGTCGGTGACCGAGGACGCGCTGCGGGTCGTGGCGGAACTCAAGGCCGACGGGCTGGTTGCGGTCGGCGGCGGCTCCACGACGGGCCTCGCCAAGGCGATCGCCTTGCGCACCGACCTGCCGCAGATCGTGATGCCGACGACCTATGCCGGCTCGGAAATGACGCCGATCCTCGGCGAGACGAAGGACGGCGTGAAAGTCACCCAATCGAGCCCGAGGGTGCTGCCGGAAGTGGTCATCTACGACGTCGACCTGACGATGACGCTTCCCGCTTCCTTGTCGGGAACCAGCGGCATGAACGCCATCGCCCATGCCGTCGAGGCGCTCTATGCGAGGGAAAGCAATCCGGTGATAAACCTGATGGCGACCGAGGCCATTGGCGCACTGGTGAGCGCCTTGCCGGTCATCGCCGAGAAGCCGCATGACCGCGATGCGCGCTCCAAGGCGCTCTATGGCGCCTGGCTCTGCGGCATCTGCCTCGGCTCGGTCGGTATGGCGCTGCATCACAAGCTTTGCCATACGCTGGGCGGCAGTTTCGATCTGCCGCATGCGGAGACCCACACGATCGTGCTGCCGCATGCGCTGGCCTACAATGCGCCTGCCGTTCCGGCCGTCATGCAAACCTTGCGGGCGGTGCTGAAGACGGACGATCCCGCGATGGCTCTCTACGATCTCGCGGGCGGGATCGGCGCCAGGCGCGCGCTCTCCGAGATCGGCATGCCGGCCGACGGGATCGACATAGCGACGGACCGCGCGCTGGCCAATCCCTACTGGAACCCGCGGGCGCTGGAGCGAGAACCGATCCGCGCTCTTATCGCGCGAGCCTATGCCGGCGAGCGGCCGCGGGCCTGAGAAGCTGAATGTCCCTGGAGGAGTTATCGCCATGACAGGCATCGCGGACGCCGCTCGACCGAAATATCCCTATTTCGAGGAAGAGACCTCGGTCGACGTGGTCAACGCGCGCATGGGACCGGATGTCGACCCGCGCCTGAAGGAGGTCATGGGTGTGCTGGTCAAACATCTGCATGCCGCCGTCAAGGAGATCGAGCCGACGCATGAGGAGTGGCTGCAAGGCATCAAGTTCCTCACCGATGTCGGCAAGATGTGCTCCGACTGGCGGCAGGAGTTCATCCTTCTCTCCGACACGCTCGGCGTTTCCATGCTCGTCGACGCGATCAATCACCGCCGCCCGAACGGCGCTACGGAAAACACCATCCTCGGGCCGTTCTATGTGCCCGAGGCGCCGCGCTACGAGCACGGCGCGAACATCTGCCTCGACGGCAAGGGCGAGCCGATGGTGGTGCGTGGGCGCGTGCTCGACACGCAAGGCAAGCCGATCGCCGGCGCGCTGATCGACGTCTGGCAGACCAATGACGACGGCTTCTACGATGTCCAGCAGAAGGACGTGCAGCCCGGCTGGAACCTGCGCGGCGTCTTCACCACCGACGAGAAGGGCGAATACTGGTACCGTTCGGTCAAGCCACGCTACTACCCGATCCCCGACGACGGACCCGTCGGAAAGATGCTCGCCGCGCTCGGGCGTCATCCGAACCGCGCGGCGCATGTGCACTACATCGTCAGCGCGCCGGACTATGACCCGGTCATCACCCACATTTTCGCGCCCGACTGCCGCTACCTCGCCGAGGACGCCGTCTTCGGGGTCAAGGATTCACTGATCGCCGATTTCATCAAAGTCACCGACTGGGAAAAGGCGAGCGAGCTCGGTCTCGAAGCGCCGTTCTGGTCCGTCGAATGGGATTTCGTCCTGGCTCCCAAGACAGCGGGGACTTGAAGCTGGCCAGTTTCGTCCAAATTGGACAAAAGCTGCCGCGGGCCACCTGATCGGCGTATCCTTCCTGCCGGGAAGGAGAGTTGCGGATGAACGATCACGAGTTCCTGCGCGTCTATGATTTCGTGGATCGCCTGCGCCGGCCTTTCCTCGGCGTCACTGTTATTTGCAGGCCGTCCTCACCTGAATATCGGCATACCCCGTAAAGCACATCGCGCTGAAACGGATTCAGGCGACGCGCTTTAAGTCTTTGTTTTGATGCATGTCGTTGTCCCAGAACCGCTGCACACTTCTGGGCGACATGCATTAGGTCCTTTGTTTGATGCATGTCGTTGCCGCAAAACCGAGGTCACTTTTGCGCGACATGCATTAGTCGGTCTGGATCCAGACCGCCTTCGTTTCCAGATATTCGTGCAGATGCTCGACGCCGCCTTCGCGGCCATAGCCGGACATCTTCATGCCGCCGAAGGGCACGGCCGGGTCGATGGCGTGGTACATGTTGACCCAGACCGAGCCGGCCTTGACGCGGCGCGCGAGCTTGTGCGCGGTGCCGAGATTGGTGGTGAAGATACCAGCCGCCAGACCATAAGGCGTCGCATTGGCGCGCGCGACGGCTTCATCCAGCGTGTCGAAGGGCATCGCCGAGATGACCGGTCCGAAGATCTCTTCGCGCGCGATGGTCATCTTGTCCGACACCGCGCCGAAGACGGTCGGCGCGATGAAGTTGCCGCCGTCATAGAGCTCGCCCTTCAGCCGCGAGCCGCCGGCGACCAGCCGGGCGCCTTCGTCGCTGCCGGCCTTGATGTAGCCTTCCACCTTGCCGGCCTGCCTCGCATTGATCAGCGGCCCGATTTCCGTCTCCGCCTCGATGCCGTGGCCGATGCGCAGCTTGCCGGCGAACTCGGCGACCCGGCGCACGAACTCGTCATGGATCTCGCGCGCTACGAACAGGCGCGATCCGGCGATGCAGATCTGGCCTGAATGTACGAACACCGCCATCGCCGCGACCGGCACGGCCTTGTCGATATCGGCATCGCGGCACACGATGATCGGCGACTTGCCGCCAAGCTCCAGCGAAACGCGCTTCAGGTTGGTGACGCCGGCGCGGGCGATGGCCTGGCCGGTCAAGGTCGAGCCGGTGAAGACGATCTTGTTGACATCGGGATGCTCGGCGAGCCGCGCGCCGGCCTCGGCGCCGGTTCCGGTGACGATGTTGACGACGCCGTCGGGCACGCCGGCCTCCTGCATCAGCTTCGCGATCAAAAGCGGCGTCAACGATGCGTCTTCCGACGGCTTGAGCACGATGGTGCAGCCGGTGGCCAGAGACGGCGCGATCTTCCAGATCGAGGCTGCGGTGGGCGCATTCCAGGGGATGATCGCGCCGACGACGCCGACCGGTTCGCGACGGGTGAAGGTGACGATCTCGCCGGGAATGGAATTGTCGATCGCCTCGCCATGCAGCGCGGTCGCCATGCCGCCATAGAAGCGCAGCATGCCGATGACCCTGCGCCGGTTGGCCAGCGTGCGGGTGATCGGCAGCCCCATGTCGAGCGTGTCGGAGACGCTGAGCTCTTCCCAATGCTTCTCGAACAGGTCGGCGATGCGCAGAAGCACGCATTGCCGTTCGTAGGGCGAGAACTTGGACCAAGGCCCCTCGAACGCGGCCCGCGCGGCGGCCACCGCGGCGTCGATATCGGCGGCTCCGCCGCGCGGCACGGTCGCCAGCACTTCGCCCGTCGCCGGGTTCAGCGCCTGCATCACCTCACCGGACTGCGCCGCGACCCACTTGCCGGCGATGAACATCGGTCGGAATTCGCCATGGTAGAGGGTGGTGGCCTTCGCCCTCGGGTCGAAGTTCAGCGTCATCGTCTCCTCCTCACGAATTCCGACGCGACTATTACTCCCGCCGAGGGCGACCTCAAACAGGGAAAGCTAAAAGGGCGTCCTCCATCCGGATGATGCAGCGTGATTGATCGGGGAGGGCGCGGACGGATCTGGGTATCCAATCATGGCGGCCGGTAGCTCGGCGGCGCGGTATCGAGCGTCGATGCGACCGGCCCGGACTTGATCGCTCCGGCGGGCTAACCGGACGCAAGCCTCATCGCGCCGTCCATCCGGTTTGCCGAGGCGGCAGGTTGCGCCGATCGTGCCCGGCGGTTATGTCGGGTCACGATTTCCTGACGAGAGGCAGAGTTGATGAAGGTCGTTTCCACCTCCAAATCGCATGGCGGCGTCCAGGGCGTTTACTCGCACACCTCCGACGTCTGCGCCTGCGACATGACCTTCGCCGTGTTCGTGCCGCCGCAGGCCAAGGACGGGCCGCTTCCGGTCCTGTGGTACCTGTCGGGCCTGACCTGCACGCATGCAAACGTCATGGACAAGGGCGAGTACCGGCGGCTGGCATCCGAACTCGGGCTCGTGATCGTGTGCCCCGACACCAGCCCGCGCGGCGCCGACGTTCCCGACGAGAAGGACAATTGGCAGTTCGGCTGCGGCGCCGGCTTCTACCTCGATGCGACGCGGGAGCCCTACGCGAAGAATTACCGCATGTATTCCTACATCACCGAGGAACTGCCGGCGCTCGTTGCCGCCAATTTTCCGGTCGACATGTCGCGCCAGGCCATCTTCGGCCATTCGATGGGCGGACATGGCGCCCTGACCATCGCGCTGAAGAATCCGCAACGCTACCGGAGCTGCTCGGCTTTCGCGCCGATCGTGCAGCCGTCGACGGCCAACTGGTCGCGGCCTGCTTTCGAAAGATATCTCGGATCGGACGAAAAGAGCTGGCGCGCCTATGATGCGACGCTGCTGATCGAGGATGGGAAGCGCTTTCCGGAATTCTTCGTCGACCAGGGCGCGGCGGACGGCTTCCTGCAGGACGGTCTTCGGCCATGGCTGCTCGAAGAAGGATGCAGGAAGGCAGGCATCGATCTCACCCTGCGCATGCACGAGGGCTACGACCACTCCTATAATTTCATCTCGACCTTCATGGACGATCACCTGAAATGGCATGCCGGCCGGCTTGGGTGATTGTCGTCCGTAAAATGTTCGCCCGGCCACCTCACGGCCTATTCCGCGCCCGCCATGGCTGACAATCGGGCGTTCACCTTCTGGTGAGCGCGCGAATTTTCGCCGGAACATTCGCCTTTTCGCGCTGTTGGGTTTCAACCGCAGCGCGGAAAGGAGCGTTCGCATGGACAATCCGCGATCCACGGCAAGCATAGCCGGCCATCCCATACACCCGATGCTCGTCACCATCCCGATTGCCTGTTTCGTCGGAACGTTGCTCACCGATATCGCCTACTGGCGGACAGCTGAAATGACCTGGGCCAATTTCTCGGCCTGGCTCCTGACCGTGGGTGTCATCGTCGGTATCCTGGCCGCCATCGCCGGGCTTACGGACTTTCTTGGGGGCCGCAAGATACGTGCTCAGCCGACGGCATGGCTGCACATGGCCGGCAACCTCGTCGTGCTTGTCCTTTCCTTCTTCAACATGCTGATCCACACGCGCGACGCATGGACATCCGTCGTGCCGACCGGGCTGATCCTGTCGGCGCTGGTGGTCGTGATCCTGATCTTCACAGGCTGGCTCGGCTGGGCGCTGGTCTATCGCCATCATGTAGGAGTGGCCGATGAGACGGTTTGACAGCGCAATCAAATGGACGACCGCGGCGCTTTGCTGCGTGATGGCCCTGGGCGTCGCCGGCTGCAGCGACGACAACACCGATCCGAACGCCCAGATCGGCCCGAATCCGAAGCTGCCGGAGATAAACCAGTACCTGTTCCCGCCGATGCATCTGGCCTCGGTGGTCGGCTGGAAAAACGACGAAAAGCCGGCCGTCGCGCAAGGCCTGCAGATCGAGGCCTTGGCCAAGGGGCTTCAGCATCCGCGCTCCCTTTACGTGCTGCCCAACGGCGACATTCTGGTGGTGGAATCCAAGGCGCCTCCCGAGGCCTCGGCCAAGCGTCCGAAGGATATCGTCATGGGCTGGGTCGAAGGCTGGGTCACCTCCGGCGGGGACACCGGGCCTAGCAACCGCATTACGCTCCTGCGCGACACCAACGGCGACGGCAAGCCAGATTACCAGGGCGTGTTCCTCGATCATCTCACCTCGCCCTTCGGCGTGGCGCTGGTCGGCAACGACCTTTATGTCGCCAACACGGACGCGATCGTGCGCTATCCCTACCAGCCGGGCGACACCAAGATCACGGCGCCCGGCAAGGTGCTGACGGAACTGCCCGGCGGGCCGATCGATCACCACTGGACCAAGAGCCTGGTCGCGAGCCCTGACGGTTCGCTGCTCTATGTCGGCGTCGGTTCGAACAGCAACATCACCGAGAACGGCATCCAGGCCGAGAAGGACCGCGCCGCGATCTGGGAGGTGGACCGCGCCACCGGCCGCTCGCGCATTTTCGCCAGCGGGTTGCGCAATCCAAACGGCCTCTCCTTCGAGCCTCAAAGCAAGGCGCTTTGGACCGTGGTCAATGAGCGCGACGAGCTCGGGCCGAACCTCGTGCCGGATTATATGACCTCGGTGAAGGACGGCGCCTTCTATGGCTGGCCCTACAGCTATTACGGCCAGCATGTCGATCCGCGCGTCATGCCGCAGCGGCCGGACATGGTGGCCAAGGCCATCCCGCCGGACTACGCGCTGAGCTCGCATGTCGCGCCGCTCGGGCTTGCCTTCTACACCGCGAGCAACCTGCCGCAATCCTATCGCGGCGGCGCTTTTGTGGGCGAGCATGGCAGTTGGGACCGCTCCCGCTTCAACGGTTACAAGGTGGTCTTTGTGCCTTTCAGCGGCGGGCATCCAAACGGCATGGCGCAAGACGTCGTGACCGGCTTCCTCAACGACAAGGGCGAGGCGAGAGGCCGTCCGGTCGGCGTTGCCGTCGACAAATCCGGCGCGCTGCTGATTGCCGACGATGTCGGCAATACGGTGTGGCGGGTCACGGCAGCGGCGCCCGGATCCACGTAAAAGCCAGGCTCAATCCGCCGACATCGACCGGGCCATGTCGAGGAAGGCGCGCACCAGCTTGCCGCCGCCGCGTTCGCGCAGGCAGATCAGCGCTTCGTCCATCAGCGTCTCCGGCGCGTCGATCGCAATCGGCACCAGCCGCGAGTCGTGGCCGAATTCGGCCGCCGAGACGGTCGCGCATTTCGTGCTGATCTCCGCCTTCACCTTCTGCTGCCGCTGCTCGGGTTCGAACGCGTCACCGGCCGTCAGACGAGTGCGTAGCCTCAGCAATCTAGGATGCCCGCAGTTTGCCGTAGCGTTTGATCAGGCGCTCGCGCTTCAAGCGTGACAGCCTGTGCGTCCAGAAGAGCCCGTCGAGCTGGTCGATCTCATGCTGGTGGCAGGCCGCCAGCAGACCCTCGGCGTCCTCGAACCGCTCCTTGCCCTCGAGATCCTGATAGCGAACCCGCACGCGGGCGTGCCGCTCGATATCCTCCGTCACACCGGGCATCGAAACGCTGCCTTCCGCATGGCGGATCATTTCGGTCGACGCCTCGACTATCGACGGATTTACAAAAATCCCGGACTTGGAGGAGGAAGGAAGTTGGATCGCCACCACACGTTTCAAAATGCCGATATGCGGGGCGGTGATACCAATCCCGGGCGCAGCATACATGGTGTCGAGGAGATCGATGGCGAGACGGAACAGCTCGACGTCGAACCGTTCGACGGGATCCGCGACCGCGCGCAGCAGGGGATCGGGAAATTTTATGATCGGGTGGACTGCCATGTATCAGCTCACAGGCTTCTGCAGCACGTCGAATTGCGGGTTGGTTTCCGAGAAAATCGGCAAGGCCGCGGCGCCTAGCACGGAGGTGTCCTTGCCCGCGGCGCCGACCAGCACTCGCGGGGTCATGCGGGCGCTGGTCGAGCTCACCGAGAGATGCAGCGGTTCGAGTCGGCTGGCCAAAGCCTCGATCACCGGCAGCGGCATGAAGCCGCCGAGCACGACGGTCTCGGGATCGAGCGCCATTTCCAGGATATCGATCGCCTGCCGCAACGGATCGACCGCCTCGGCGAGCCAGGCTTCGAAACGGCTGTCGCCCTTTGCCAAAAGCTCTTCCAGCAGGTCGGGAGAGGCATGGTCGGGATCCGGCAGGTCGAGCCTGTCATAGGCCGCGCGCAGCGAAACGTAGCGCTCCAGGCAGCCGCGCTTGCCGCAGTCGCAGGGCAGGCCGCCCGGCCTGACGATGATGTGGCCGATCTCGCCGGCATTGTGGCGGCTTCCCTTGTAGAGATGGCCGTCGAGAAAAAGGCCGGCGCCCAGGCCTGTCCCGATGAAGAGGTAGACGAAACTGCCGAGCTTGCGGGCAACGCCATAAAGCCGCTCGCCGATAGCCGCCGCGGTGGCGTCGTTCTCGACGGTGACGGCGATACCTGTCAGCCGCTCCAGTTCGTCGGCGACCGGAAAATCATGCCAGCCGGGGAGCGCCGTTGGGCCGACCGACGTCATGCCTTCGACGCCGAACGGCCCGGGCATCGCCATGCCTATGCCGAGCAGCTTCGCCCTGTCGAGCCGGGACGTTGCGATCAGGTCGCTCGATATCCCGGCAAGCAGCGGCATAGCCCGCGTGGGCGTCGGCCGGTCGACATGTCTCTCGATGCGGGCGCGCATGGTGCCGGAGAGATCGGTGACGACGCCGACGGCCAGCTGGTGGTCGAGCTGCAGGCCGATCGAATAACCGCCATCCGGGTTGATGGAGTAGGGGACGGCCGGCTGGCCGCGCGCGCCTTTCAGCGTTGCTTCCGGGCGCAGCAGCCCGGCCGCTTCCAACTCCTCGACGATGTTGGAGATGGTCTGCGACGACAGCGCCGTTAGCCTTGCAATCGCCGCCCGCGACAGCGCGCCGTTGGTGCGGATCGTTTCGATCACCACACGCCGGTTGTGCGATTTCGCCTGCTCGAGGTTGGTGCCGGAGATGGCTTTCTTGAGGGTCATTCGGTACTTACCAGTCACGGAAACTGTAGATTGCTACTTCAGAAAATCAAGTTGATTTAATTACTTAGCGCTAGGCATCACTTTTAGAACGAGGCGAGGTTGAAAGCCCTGGCCGACCTGTCATGCCCTGTCGAGCGGATATCAATCGTGCCCCGCGACTAATTGGGCAGGAACGATCTCGCGGCTGACGCATTTTGCCTCGCATCAACAGCCGAGGGACCAGATGCGCATAGCCCATGTCGCGCCGCTTTATGAATCCGTGCCGCCGAAACTCTATGGCGGGACCGAGCGGATCGTCTTCTACATCACCGAAGCGCTGGTCGAGCTCGGCCATGATGTGACGCTGTTCGCGAGCGGCGATAGCGAGACGTCGGCGCGGCTGGTGCCTGGACGCGACCAGGCAATACGCCTCGACGCGCGGCTGAAGAAGTCGGAGATCGCCGCGCATCTGGCCATGCTCGCCGATGTGCGCGAGCGCGCCGACGAGTTCGACGTCATCCATTTCCATCTCAGCCACTTCCTGCATTTCCCGTTCTTCGAAGAGATCGCGGGACGGACGGTGACGACGCCGCACGGCCGGCTCGACTATGTCGACCTGGCGCCGGCCTATAAGCGCTTTCCGCGTTTCCCGATGATCTCGATTTCGCAGAGCCAGAAGCGCGGCCTGCCGGACGCGAACTGGCTGGCCACCATCCATCACGGACTACCGCTCGATGCCTACCGGCCGACCTACGAACCACAGGGGGAAGAGCCGTATCTCGCCTTCCTCGGACGCCTGTCGCGCGACAAACGGCCGGACCGCGCCATCGAGATCGCGCGGCGTTCCGGGTTGAAGCTGAAGCTGGCGGCCAAGATCGGCGACGACGACCGCGCCTATTTCCGCGATAACATCGAGGCGCTCATCGACGGTGACCGCATCGACTATGTCGGCGAGATCACCGAGGACGAGAAGGCTGAGTTTCTCGGCAATGCGGCAGGCCTGCTGTTTCCCATCGACTGGCCGGAGCCGTTCGGCCTCGTCGCGATCGAGGCCATGGCCTGCGGCACGCCGGTGATCGCCTGGAACAACGGCGCCTTGCCGGAGATCGTCGACAATGGCGTCACCGGTTTCGTGGTGGACAGTGTAGACGATGCGGTAGCGTCGATGCCAGCACTTCTCGATCTCGACCGGCGGCGTGTGAGAGCCGTCTTCGAGAAGCGGTTCTCGGCGACAAGAATGGCGCGCGACTATCTTGCTGCCTATATGCGCCTGACCGGCATGCCGGAGGCCAAGGCCTCCTGACCTTCACTGCGCCAATCTACGAGATAGAGCATGATGTCGTCCGAAACCGCTTCACACTTTTCGGCGTCATGCTCCAGGGCGGGGCAAACGAAGAGGTGACGAATGACGGAGCTCGACGAGCGCAAGCTCGATCCTGCCGTGGCCCTTTCCTCGCTCGACGAGACGGCGCCGCGGGAACCGCACCGGCTTTTTGCCCTCAAACAGGGCGACTGCTTCGCCGTCGCCGATGCCTATGGCGACATCAGGGGGGCGGGCGACGGGTTCTTCCGCGACGACACGCGAGTGCTGTCCGAATTCCGGCTGACCATCGGCGGCAGGCAGATGTCGCTGCTCGGCGCATCGCTCAGCCAGGACAATGTGCTGTTCACGTCCAACCTGACCAACCTGCCGATCAAGAGTGCCGGCGGGCGCGATATCCCGCAGGGCGCGATCCATATCGAGCGAGTCAGGCTCATCTGGCAGGACAGGTTGTTCGAGCGGATCACGCTTTCCAACTACAGCCGCGAGCATTCCACCATCACCGCCTCGCTGCACTTCGCCGCCGATTTTCGCGACATGTTCGAAGTGCGCGGCTCGACGCGGGTGAAGCGCGGTACGACGCATGTCGCCAAGACCGACAAGACTTCGGTGCTGCTCGGCTATGACGGTCTGGACGGCCTGCCGCGGCTTTCCGCGATCTCCTTTTCGCAGGCGCCGGACCAGTTGAGCGACAACCGCGCCGATTTCCTCATCGCGGTGACCAAGCGCAGTCAAAAGGTGCTCTATATCGAGGTTGGCCCGGAGATCGCCGATGCGCCCGACCGCGACCGCTTCCGCGCCGCGGCGGCACGAGCCCGCTTCGGCATGCGCGCCAAGCGCAGACACGGCGCCACAGTGCACAGCTCGGGTCGCGTCTTCAACGATTGGGTCGAGCGCGCCCGCGCCGATGTGGCGCTGCTCACCACCGAGCTTTCCACCGGGCCTTACCCTTATGCCGGCATTCCATGGTTCTCGACGGCGTTCGGACGCGACGGCGTGATCTCGAGCCTGCAGATGCTTTGGCTCAATCCGGGCCTGGCGCGCGGCGTGCTTGCCTTTCTGGCCGAGCACCAGGCGACCGAGACCTCGCCCTTCAGTGATTCCCAGCCGGGCAAGATCATGCATGAGACCCGCAAGGGCGAGATGGCGGCGCTGCGTGAGCTTCCTTTCGGCCGCTATTATGGCGGCGTCGACACCACGCCGCTCTATATCCATCTGGCTTCTGCTTATGCCGACCGCACCGGCGACATGGCCTTCATCGACAGGCTTTGGCCATCGCTCAAGGCCGCCGCCGAATGGACGGAGGAGGCAAGCCGCGCCACCGGTTTCGTCACCTACCAGCGCGCCGCCGAATCCGGTCTCGCCAACCAGGGCTGGAAGGACAGTTTTGACTCCGTCTTCCATGCCGATGGGCGCATCCCCAAGGGGCCGATCGCGCTGGTCGAGGTGCAGGGCTATGTGTTTGCCGCCTTCCGCGGCCTGGCCGCGCTGGCGCGCCGCCGCGGCGAGTTCGCCGACGCCGAGCACTGGGAAAACCGGGCCGAGGAAATGCGGGTCGCGGTGGAACGCGACTTCTGGCTGGACGACATGAATTTCTATGCACTGGCCATCGATGGCGAGGGCCAGCCCTGCAAGGTGCGCACATCAAATGCGGGACACCTGCTTTTCGTCGGGCTGCCGCAGCCTGAGCGCGCCAAGCTGGTCGCCGAGCAGTTGCTCTCGGCCTCTTTCCATTCCGGCTGGGGCTTGAGGACGCTCGCCGACGATGCGGTGTTTTTCAACCCGATGTCCTACCATAACGGCTCGATCTGGCCGCATGACACGGCGCTTTGCGGCGTCGGCCTCGCGCGTTACGGTGAACGCGACAGCGTGGTGCGGCTGATGAGCGGCACTTTCGAGTCGGCCGTGCATTTCAACATGCGGCTGCCAGAACTGTTTTGCGGGTTCGCTCGGGCCCCAGGCGAAGCGCCCATCGCCTATCCCGTCGCCTGCCTGCCACAGGCCTGGTCGGCCGGTTCCACCTTCATGCTGATGCAGGCCTGTCTGGGCCTGGAAATCGATGGCTGGAAAGGCGAATTGCATGTCACGCGCCCAAGGCTGCCGATCGGCATCGACACCCTCGTGCTCCGGCATCTGAGCGTCGGTGACAAGGCCGTCGATTTGACCTTCCAGCGGGTCGGCGACCGTGTCGCCGCCTTCCTTTCCGATCGTCATGAAGGCCAGGTGCCGCTTATCGTGCGGACTTAGAAGAAGGCGTCGCAAGTCCGCGTTCAACAATCGGAAAATGTCGGAACCGACCGGCGGTTTGTGCGTTGCACACCTGAACCGGTCTGCCCGTCCGCAGCAGGCAAGAACGAAAAACAAAAGAGCGACAGCCGGAGGCAACCTGGCGTTTCAATGACACAATATGGCGTTGACCTGTTTTTGGTCCTTATTCTCGCAAGCCTCGGACTTTCCGCTCTCGCGATCTTCATTTCGGTATCCCGGCGTCGTCACCATTCGAGAGCTGCTGCTTCGCAAGCTTCCGGCGACGACTTCGCCACCGAGGCCGCGCGCAAGGTGCTGCGCGAATTCGAGAAGAACGGGCAGTCCGTCGACGCGGCTCTGGTCACATGGTCGCCGGATACGCTGCGCAAGATCCTCGCCGACGAACTGCCGGATGCGCAGGTGATCGTCGTGTCCAATCGCGAGCCTTATATCCACAACGAAACCAAGGACGGCGGCGTCGAACTCGTCGTTCCGGCGAGCGGGCTGGTCTCGGCGCTCGAGCCGATCACGCGCGCTTGCGGCGGCACCTGGATCGCCTATGGCGGCGGCAGCGCCGACCGAACGGTGGTGGACAGGAACGATCGCGTGCAAGTGCCGCCCGAAAATCCGTCCTACACGCTGCGCCGCGTCTGGTTGAGCGACGACGAATATCAAGGCTACTATCTCGGCTTCGCCAATGAGGGCTTGTGGCCGCTTTGCCATATCGCGTTCACGCGTCCGATCTTTCGCGAGTCGGACTGGGAGGCCTATGAGGCCGTCAACCGCAAATTCGCCGAGACGGTGGTTGCCGAGGCGCGTAACGAACGACCGATCGTGCTGGTCCAGGACTACCACTTCGCGCTGTTGCCGCGCATGATCCGCGAGCGGCTGCCCGAGGCGATCGTCATCACCTTCTGGCATATCCCCTGGCCGAACTCGGAAGTGTTCAGCATCTGCCCCTGGCGCGAGCGCATCCTCGACGGCCTGCTCGGCAGCTCCATCATGGGCTTCCACACTCAGTTCCACGCCAACAACTTCACCGAAAGCGTCGACCGCTTCATGGAAAGCCGCATCGAGCGGGCGGACGCCGCAGTGTCCTATGGCGGCCAGGTGACGCTGGTGCATTCCTATCCGATCTCGATCGAATGGCCGGCCGAGCTCCTGAAAGCCCTGCCCAGCGTCGAGGAGTGCCGGGCGCGTGTTCGCAGGCGGTTCAACATTCCGGCGGACGCCAAGCTCTGCGTCGGCGTCGAACGTCTCGACTACACCAAGGGCATCCTCGATCGCTTCCACGCATTGGAGGAGCTGTTCATTCGTCATCCCGAAACGATCGGCAATGTCGTCTTCCTGCAGATCGCGGCGCCCAGCCGGGGCACGCTGCCGGCTTACAAGCATCTGCATGAGGAATGCCTGCGCTACGCCGAGGAACTCAACCAGCGCTACGGCGGCCAATCCTACCAGCCCGTCGTCATGGTCGCCGAGCACCATTCGCAGGCGGCGGTCTACGAACTCTATCGCGCCGCCGACATCTGCCTCGTCACCAGCCTGCATGACGGCATGAACCTTGTCGCCAAGGAGTTCGTGGCGTCGCGCGACGACGAGCAGGGCGTGCTTTTGCTCAGCACCTTCGCCGGCGCCTCGCGCGAATTGCTGGAGGCGCTGATCGTCAATCCCTACGACGCGGCGATGATGAGCGAGGCGATGCTGCAGGCGCTGACCATGGGACCGGAGGAGCAACATGAGCGCATGCGGCGCATGCGCGATATCGTGCGCGACAACAATGTCTTCCGCTGGGCCGGCAGCATGCTGCTCGACGCGGCGCGGCTCAGGAAGCGCGGCGACCTCGACCGGGTCACGGCTTTATACGAGCGGCCGGCAGGGCCCACCGGCGACAATGTCGTTTCCATGTTCGAACGCAAACAGGCAGTCGGATTCCGATGAATAGTCAAGCAGATCTCACCCCGACGCTTCCCGAAGGCCGCTGGGCGCTTTTCCTCGACATCGACGGCACCTTGCTGGAGCATGCGGCGCATCCCGATGCGGTATCGGTCAGCGACGAGTTGCGGCAATTGCTGCAGACGATCGAGCATCGTCTCGACGGAGCGCTCGCCTTCATCACCGGGCGCTCGATCGCCGCTGTCGACCATCTGTTCGATCCGCTGAAGCTCAGGATCGCCGGCCTTTACGGGCTGGAGCACAGACTTCTGCCGGATGGAGAGATCGAGGCCGCCGATGCGCCGGCGGATATGGCGGCGCTTGCCGATGAGATCGAGCTGGAGCTAGCAAGCAAGGCCGTCTATGTCGAGCGCAAGGGTCCTGTGCTCGCCATCCACACGAGAGCAGCACCCCAGCTTCTGGCACGGGCGACGGAACTGGTCGAGGCAGCGCTCAGCCGGTTGCCGCAAGGCTACCGCGTCATCGCCGGCAATGCCGGCGTCGAGCTGATGCCGCTCGAAGCCGCCAAGGGCGCCGCGATCCGGCGGTTCATGCAGCTCGATCCGTTCACCGGCAGGCGCCCGGTGTTCCTGGGTGACGACACGTCCGACGAGAACGGCTTCGACACGGTCAATGCCGCCGGCGGGATTTCGATCCGCGTCAAGCCGCAAGGCGAGACCGCGGCGCGCTTCGCCATCGAAGATGTCGCCAGCGCCATTGCCTGGCTCGAAGCCAATTTCGGCGAGCCGGTCGCGCAAACGGCCCGCGGCAATCTCGTCGCCTAAACCGGACAGACGCTACCCGGCTACTGTTGCTGCAAGCCTGTGATCATGGCGATGATCTCATTCTTGTCGGTCTTCTTCGTCTCGCGCACGCCGATCTGCTTGCCGCGCCTCAAGACACAGATGCGGTCCGACAGTTTGAACACCTGGTCGAGGCTGTGGCTGATGATCAGGATGCCGACATTGCGCTGCTTCAGCGACAGAACGATTTCTTCCACTTTCGCCGTCTCGGCAACGCCGAGCGCCGCGGTCGGCTCGTCGAGCAGGATCAGCTTGCTTGCCCAGTGCGTCGCCCTGGCGATCGCCACGCCCTGGCGCTGACCGCCGGAGAGGTCGCGGATGGTGGCATGCGCGGAAGGGATGCGCACATCCAGTTCCTTCACCAGCTTTTCCGTCTCGGCGATCATGCGGCGGCGGTCGAGCAGGCCGAAGCGGTTCAGCGGCTCGCGGCCGAGGAACATGTTCATGTAGACGGTCTGCTGGTCGGCCAGCGCGAGGTCCTGATAGACCACCTCGATGCCGTGCGCGCGCCCCATGGTGGCGTTCGACATCGTCACCGGCTTGCCCTCGATGGCGATCGTGCCGGAGGAGGGCGGATGCACGCCCGAGACGATCTTGACCAGCGTCGACTTGCCGGCGCCGTTGTCACCGACAAGCGCCACGATCTCGCCCGGGAAGACCTCCAGCGAGAAGTTCTCGATCGCGGTGATGCCACCGAAATTCTTGCGGATGTCCTGAAGCTGCAGGATGGGCGCGTTCATCGCATTCTCCTTCGTTGGAGCACGATCTTGTCCGAAAACCGGTTCCCACTTTTCGCTGACGCGGTCCTTCGGTTCGGGATCATGCTCTAGACAGGCCAGGCATAGGGTTCGCCAAAGCCGTTCTCGATGGTTTCGACCTTCGGATTGCCCTTCGAAATGCCGGAGACGCCGACAACATAGGCGCGGGTGACGAAGGCCTGGCCGCGGAAGCCGAAGACGGCGCTGTCGCCGGGCTTCGGCGCACGTGCGCCGGAGGCGTCGATCATGGCGTAGTAGTCGATCGCCGAAGGCGGCGGCACCTCGACGCTTTTGAGCGCGGAAGCGGCGGTGGTCGGTTCGGCCGAGACAATCGCCTTGACGTCATAGTCCGGGAAGATCGGGTCGATATAGAAGCCGCCGCCGAAGCAGTAGGCCTTGCCGCCCGACAGATGCGAGACCTCGGTGAGATAGAGCACGGCAGGCAATTCCGGCAGGTCCTCCATGACATGCAGCGCCGTGGTGCCGTGCAGGCCGTTGCCGGGCTCGCACTGCGTGGCGCCGGCTTCCGCCAGCGCGGCCAGCATGACGCTCGACGTCGTGCCCGGCGCATTGATTTCGATCTCCTTGCGGCCCGCCTTGGCGAGCGCCTCGGCGGCCTTGCTCAGTGTCGCCAGATTGGGCGTCGGCAAAACCTTTCGCGCGGCATGGTCGAAGAGCAGGGCAGGGAAGGTGGTGATGCCGGCGAAGCGGCCGCCCGGAACGGCATCGAGCCGGTTGGCGATTGCGACAACCTCGCCGGCGTCGAAGCCGCCTTCATGGCCGCGGTAGAAAATGTCGCCTTCCGCCGCAATGCGGGCGAGCAGGTTCTGGACATAGCCGGCGGCCTTGGCGCCCTTGCCTGCCTCCTCGGCCTTGGTGTCGTTGAAGACGGTCCAGTAATCCGGCTTGAACGTCCTTGCCGCAGCATCGGCTTCGAATTTCGCGATCTGCTGCAGATGGCCGAGATGGCCAAGCTTCATCCCGGCCTTGTGCGTGGCGCGTGCGCAGGCCATGTCGACCGCTACCGCGCGTTCGATGCCGCCGCGCATCACCGCCTTGCAGAACGAGCTCGAGCGTCCGACCTGCTTGGTCATGGCGAAGACCTTCAGGCCGAGCCGGTCGGCTTCGTCCCTGAGGACCTTGGCATTGTGCTCGACCGTATCGAGATCGAGCACATAGGCGTTGGCCGGCAGCTTGCCCTGCTGGTGAAGGCCGATCGCTGCTTCGATGAAGGCGGGGTTGCGGCGGCGCAGAACGTCGAGAAACATGGGTCGATTCCTTCAGCGGGATTTGTCGCGCAGCGACACGGCGACGGCGGTGAGGATGATCAGGCCGCGCACGATCATTTGGTCGGAAACCGAAAGCCCCATCAGGATCAGGCCATTGTTCAACATGCCCATCATCAACGAGCCGACGAGCGCGCCGACGATCGAGCCCTTGCCGCCGTTGAGGAGCGTGCCGCCGACGATGACGGCGGCGATGACCGTCATCAGATCGGTTTCGCCAAGCGTGTATTTCGCCGCCTGCAGGCGGCCTGCGTAGAGCAGTCCGGCAAGCCCGGCGAGCCCGCCGCTGATGGTGAGCACGGCAAGCCTGATTTTCGGCACGCTGATGCCCGAAACGCTGGCCGCGCGGGCATTATCGCCGGTCGCCAGCACATGCGCGCCGAAACGCGTCTCACGGTAGACGAGGTGGCCGATGGCGATGGCGATGGCCGTCCACCAGATCAGCGACGGTACGTCGAGCAGGGAGCCCGAGCCGAAGAAACCGGTGAAGGCTTCGTTGGTGACCGAGATCGAACGCAGGTCGGTCATCGAGCGCGAGACGCCGGCGAACAGGCCCATCGTCGCCAATGTCACCAGGAACGACGGCAGCCTGACATAGGCGACCAGCGCGCCGTTGATGAGGCCGATGAGGATACCGGCACCCAGGCCGACGGCGATGCCCGCCGCCATGCCATAGGAGGCGATGGTGACGGCGGCGGCGAGCGCCGCCACCGCCACGATCGAGCCGATCGAAAGGTCGATCTCGCCGGCCGACATGACGAAGACCAGGCCGATCGCCATGATCGTCACCGGCGCCGTCTGCAGCACGATGTTGGAGAGGTTGCGCACTGTGAGGAAGCCGCCGTCCCTCAGCATGAAGGCGAAGAACAGGAAGATCGCCAGGAAGCCGAGATAGACGACATATTGCTGCAGATTGAAGCGGCTGGCGAAGCTGCCCACCTCGGTGCCGGTGTTGGCGCTGGTCATGTTTGATCTCCGATGGTGCGTGCTTCGCAGCCTGCCACGCCGTTTACTTCATGGCGTCCGCGATGGTCGCGGGCACATCCCTGTTGAGCGACTTCTTCCATCCGTCCTTCACCGTGTCCTTGGTGACCGCGATGGAATCGACCGCGTAGAAAGGCTCGGCCTTCAGGCCGACCAGCGAGCCTGCCGAGGCCCGCGCCAGCGTCACGCCGATGCTGTAGGCCTCGTCGGCGACAAGAGCCGCGATGTTGCCGCCCTTGACCATGTCGAGCGCGGCCGGCTCGTTGAGGTCGAGCGTGACGATCTTGGTGTGCTTGTTGCCGGCGCCGCGCAGCGCCGAGAGCACGCTGAGTGCCGGCTCCGCCCAGGTGACATAGATGCCGTCGAGGTCCGGATGCTGGGTGATCATCGCCTGCGCGATGTCCTCTGAGCGCGCCGGGTCGGCCATGCCGGCCTCGGCGGCGATCTTCATGTCGGGATAATCCTGCTCGATGGTCTTCTTGAAGGCGCCGTCGCGCTGGTTGGTCACGTAGAAATCGGCGTCGTGGAAGATGTAGCCGACCTTGCCCTTCTTGCCGAGCGCCCCAGCCATGGCGATGCCGGCCTTGTTGCCCATCTGGAAGAGGTCGTCGGAAACGATGGTGACGTAATCCGTGCCCTGCTTGTAGCCGGCCGGGCAATTGTCGACGAAGCCAAGCTTCACGCCGGCCTGGCGGGCCGGATCGTAGACCGAGGCTGCGGTCGCCGGATCAACCGGCAGCGACAGGATGATCGACGGCTTCTTGGCCATCACCGTCTCGACATCGGCCTTCTGGCGCGCGGCGTCGAAACCGGCGTCGGTCTGCGCCACCACTTCGATGCCGAGACGCTTGAACTCGTCG
Organism: Mesorhizobium sp. RIZ17; assembly: GCF_051127865.1. NCBI lineage: Bacteria > Pseudomonadati > Pseudomonadota > Alphaproteobacteria > Hyphomicrobiales > Phyllobacteriaceae > Mesorhizobium > Mesorhizobium sp. RIZ17. The sequence goes on along the minus strand of NZ_CP147861.1, from coordinate 6,831,597 downwards.
CGCGCGCCGGCGTTTACGGCGTTGGTGTACTCGCTCATCTCGTGCCAGACGAGAGCCGCGGTGAACTTGCCGTCCTTGATCTGCTGCTCCTGCGCCGCCGTCAGCGTGAGCGAGCCCGCCGGGACCGGTTTCTCGCCGTTCGGGCCGGTGGTGACGCCTTCGGCGGCGAAGGCGTGAGCGGCGAACAGGCTCGCCAATATGGTGATGATGCCCAATGCTTTGCGCATGTCAGTTCCCCTTTTTGTTCAGGAAGAGAGCTCCGGCTCGGTAAGCCGGGCCGGAGCGTCGGCTTCACTTCGCCGCGTCGAGCACCGACTGAGGCGCGTCGCGGTTGAGCGAGTCCTTCCAGCCCTGGGAGACATTCTCCTTGGTCACGGTCAGCGCCGGCGCGACGACGAACGGGGGCGTCTGCTGGGCAAGCAGCGACTTCATGCCGGAGGCGGCCATGGCGCGGCCGAGCTCATAGGCCTTGTCGGCCACCAGCGCTGCGACATTGCCTCCCTTGACCATGTCGAGCGCGACCGGCTCGGCCAGATCGAGCGTCACGATCTTCGTGTGCCTGTTGCCGGCGCCGCGCAGCGCCGACAGCACGCCGTCGGCCGGCTCGGCCCAGGTCACATAGATGCCGTCGAGATCGGGGTGCTGCAGCAGCATGGCGTTGGCCAGTTCCTCGGCGCGGGCCGGGTCGGAAATGCCCTGTTCGGCGACTATCTTGATGTCGGGATAGTCCTTCTCGATGGTCTTCTTGAAGGACTGGTCGCGCTGGTTGGTGACGTAGTAATTGGCGTCGTGGAAGATGTAGCCGACCTTGCCCTTGCCGCCGATGGCCTTGGCCATCGCGTCGGCCGCCTGCTTGCCCATCTGGTAGAGATCGTCGGTGACGATCGAGGCGTAGTCGGTGCCTTGCTTGTAATCCTTGGGCAGGTTGGACAGGAACACCAGCTTGACGCCGTCCTTGACCGCCTGGCGAAAGGCCTCGGCGGAGGTGACGGGGTCGAGCGGCAGCGCCAGGATGACGTTCGGCTTGGCGGCTAAAGCGGTCTCGATGTCGCTGCGCTGGCGGGCGGCGTCGAACTGCGCGTCGGTCTTGACCGCGATCGAGATGCCGGCGCGGGCGAACTCGTCGGTGGCGCCCGCGGTCACCGCGTTGGTGAAGTCGGAAGAGGTGTGCCACAGAAGGGCTGCCTTATAACCCTTGTCCTTCAGCGCCGCGATGTCGGCATCGCTCAGCGTCAGGCTGGAACTCGGGGTGGCGGTCTCGCCCTGCGGCCCGACCGTCTGCGCGTGAGCCGCGCCGGCGGCCAACATCAACCCGCCGGCCAGGGCGGCGGCAATCCATTTCTTCATCAGCATGTTCAGTCTCCCATTTCGCTTCGTTGGTCTTTCAGTCGGCCACGCCGCAATAGCGGGCCATGAAGGCGGCGAAGCCGATGATGCCGGCGAGGTATTCCTCGACATCGACGTGCTCCTCGAACGTGTGGCAGTTGCGGATGTCGCCCGGCGCGCAATAGACGGCGGGAATGCCGAGCCGATTGACGAAGAACGAGGATTCCGACCAGAAGGGCGCGCCCTCGATCACGCCGCGCCCGCCCATGGCTTTAGCCATCGAGTCCGAAAGCAGGGCGACTTCGGCGCGCGTCTCGTCGATCTCGGCGGCGGTGCCGCCCAGCCTGTGGTCGCGTCCGGCCGGATAGGCGAACTCCACGGTGATCTCGGGATCGGTGATGGCGCCGCGTACCGCGGCCTCGATCTCGGCGGCGGCGCTGTCGAGGGATTCGCCCGGCAGCAGCTTGCGGATTAGCGACAGCGTGCATCGCTCGGGCACGGCGATATAGCCGCCGCCGGTAAGGCCGGTGATCAGCAGGAAGCCGCGCCCGGTGAGCTTGTGCTCGGCGCGGGCGGCCACCTCGTCAGAGTGTTTCCACAGCGCCGTCATTGCGGCGTGGGCGGCGCGAAGGGCGTCCTTGCCAAGCTCCGGCACGCCGAAATAGGCCGACTTGCCGGTAATCGTGATGTCGGTGATGAAGAAGCCGATCTGCGCGGCGTAGACGGCAAGCCGAGTCGGCTCGACATAGACGGTGAAGTCGGGCGTCGCGACCTCGCCGGCCTCGATGCGGCCGACGAAATGCTTGATGCCGGCAGAGACGCCGGTGCCGGGCTGGCCGCTTTCCTCGTCGCCGACGAAAGCGAAGGCGACGTCGCCCTTGAGGCGGATGCCGGCCTTGTCAAGCAGCGAGAGCGCCGCCAACGAGGCGGTGATGCCGGCCTTGAGATCGCCCGAGCCGCGGCCCCAGACTGCCCCGTCGATGATGGGCGCGCCAAACGGATCCTCGCGCTCGGTGCCGGCCCAATGCTCCCGCCAGCCGTCGACATGAACGGTGTCGGTATGGCCGATGAAGAGCAGGCGCTGGCCCTGGCCAGTTCCCTTGCGCTCGCCCCAGATGTTCGGCCTGCCGGGCAGGAAATCCGCTCGGCTCAGGCCGCTCAGTCCCAGTTCGCGCATTTTCGTTTCGAGGAAGTCGACGAAATTCGCCTCGTTGCCGGTGATGCTGTCGCGTCCTATCGCGCCCCGAAACAGCGCCAGGGCCTGGTCGGCATCGAAAGCGGCGCGCAGCCGGGTTGTGATATCGCTGGTCACAGCACGACCTCCTTCAGGGCAGCCGCCTGGGCGGTGGGAAGTGAAATGCGGCCGTCCGGCGCGTCGACGCCGAAGAGTGTGTTGTGCAACTGGCCAAGCCCGATCGCAGCGGCGCCGATAAGCGCTGCCCGCGCGCCCAGTTCGCCGGCCTCGACCGTGACGGGGTAGGGGAAGCAGAGCGGGATCAGGGCCTTGACGCGCGAGAGGATCTCCGGCCTGAGGCCGATCGAGCCACCAAGTATGACCTTTTGCGGATTGGCGACGGCGGCGATCGCGGCGATGCCTTGCGCCAGATAGCGCGCCGTCTCGTCGAGCACGGCGAGCGCTGCCTTGTCGCCCGTTGCGGCATTCTCGAAGATCGCGGGAACTGTGACCTGCGTGCCGGTCAGGGATCTGTAGCGTTCGGTCATCGCGTGCGTCGCCACCGCTCGCTCGAACGCGCCGGTGCGCAGCGATTCCGCCGCGAACGGATCGGCGCCGATCGGCATGAAACCGATTTCACCTGCCGCATGGGTGGCGCCGCGCACCAGATGGCCGCCCAGCATCAGGCCGCTGCCGACGCCGGTGCCCAGCGCGATATAGGCGAGGTTGTCGATGCCCTGGCCCTGGCCCAGCCAATTCTCGCCGAGCACGGCGAGATTGACGTCGTTCTCGATCATCACCGCGACGCCGAGCGCCTTCTCGAACGCGTCAAGCACATTCATGGCGTCGAAGCCGGCGATGTTGGGCGCGAGCAGGATGCGGCCGGTCGCGGGGTCCGGCGCGCCCGGCGCGCCGATGACGGCAAGGCGAATCTTCTTGCGGGGGATGCGCTCCCTGGCCGCGGCCTGGAAGGCAAGTGCTGCGATCTGGTCGATGATGAACTGGCCGCCGCGCGGATCGGTCGGCGTCGCCGCTTCGGCGAAGATCTGGCAGGCGAGATCGGTCAGCGCCACGCGAACCTTGGTGCCGCCCAGATCGACGGCGATGATGTAGGCGGCGTCGTGGACAAGCTCATAGGTGACCGCGGTGCGCCCGACATGGCCGCTGGTGCGTCCTGTCTCCTGCACCCAGCCTTCCTGCTCGAGGCCGCGTACGATTTCCGAGATCGTCTGCTTCGAAAGGCCGGTGAGCTTGGAAATCGACGCCCGCGATATCGGCCCGCCCTGGACGATCGCCTCCATGACGGAGCGTTGCGAGAACTGGCGGGAAATACGCGGCAGGTCGCTCACAGCAGGGCCTCGGATTAATTCGTTCTGTCACCGAACTTATTATTCAAGCATTTGCTTGTCAACAACCTTGTTGTGGCACCTGGGAACGACGATCGGAGGGTGATGCTGACGGAGCTCTGCTCAAGCGGGAAACAGGAAAGCCGCGCCCGGATCGAAAAACACCGGGCGACGGGACGATGCAACATCCTGCGCGGCGAGCGCCGCCGAGGTCGGCCGGATGTCGATTTCCTGTCCGGCGCTCGTGCGCGCCACAATGCGCCGGCGCTCGCCGTAGAAGGCGACATCGACGATCTCGACCGCCAGCTCGGCATTGTTCGGCGAGCGCTCCAGGCGAAACGCTTCCGGTCTGATCATCAGCCTCGTTTTCTGTCCGGGTGCGAAACTGCCATTGGCATTTATGCCGGAGACAAGCGCGCCGTCGGCGAGGCGGATGGTGGAAGCGCCGCCCACCGTTTCCAGATGCTCGGCGGCGAGGAAATTCGAGTTGCCGATGAAGCCGGCGACGAAATCGGTGGCGGGCCTCAGATAAAGGTCCTCGCCTGTGCCGATCTGCTCGATACGGCCATCGCGAAACAGCGCGATGCGGTCCGACAGATGCAGCGCTTCTTCCTGGTCGTGCGTGACGTAGAGGATGGTGACGCCCGTCTCGCGATGGATGCGGCGGATTTCGGCCTGGATCTCCTCGCGCAGCTTCTTGTCCAGCGCCGACAGCGGTTCGTCCATCAGCAGGATCGGCGGATCGTAGGCCAGCGCGCGGGCGAGCGCGACGCGCTGCTGCTGGCCGCCTGAGAGCGCCGTGGGCAGGCGCTCGGCGAAGCTTTCCAGCCGCACCAGCGACAGCATGTCGGCGACCTTGCGCTTGACCTCGGTGTCGGGCCGGCGGCGGACGCGGAGCGGGAAGGCGACGTTTTCGGCGACGCTCAGATGCGGGAACAGCGTGTAGCGCTGGAAGACCATGCCGATGTTGCGCTTGTGCGAAGGCACCGACAGCAACGACTTGCCTTGCAGCCGCACGTCGCCGGAGGTCGGATCCTGGAAGCCGGCGATGGCGTAGAGCGTCGTCGATTTGCCCGAGCCCGACGGTCCGAGGAAGGTCAGGAACTCGCCCTTGGGAATATCCAGCGTCACATCGTGAACGGCGGTGAAGGCACCGAATGCCTTGCGCAATTTGCGGATCGAGAGAAAGGGTTGGGTCATGTCTGCAGCTTTCGACGCAAGAGTGCCGTCACGATCATCAGGGCCAGCGTGAGCCCAACCAGCAGGCTGGAAGCGGCGGCGATCACGGGCGTGAGGTCCGAGCGGAGGCTCCCCCAGATCTTGACCGGCAATGTCTGCAAGGTTGGGCTCGCCATGAAGATCGCCACGACCACCTCATCCCAGGAGGCCAGGAAGGAAAAGATCGCGGCGGAGAAGATGCCGATGCGGATCGACGGCAGAGTGATGCGGAGCTTGGCCTGAAGCGGGCTAGCGCCGCAGACGATTGCGGCGTCCTCGATCGACTTGTCGAAGCCTTCGAGCGCGGTGGCGATCGGGATGATGGCGAAGGGCAGCGCAAGCACGGTGTGGGCGACGACGAAGCCGACGGTCGTGCCGCCAAGGCCAAGCCTCAGGAAGAAGGCATAGATGGCGATGGCGAAGACGACGACCGGCAGGACCATCGGCGTGAGCAGCAGTCCGCGCAGGATCTCGCGGCCGCGGAACTGGCCGCGCACCAGCGCGAAGGAGGCGAGCAGACCGATGGCAACGGCGAGGATTGCGGTCATCGTGGCGATGCGGGCGCTGGTCAGCGCTGCCTCGATCCAGGACGGATCGGCAAACAGCTCCTGATACCATTTCAGCGTCCAGCCGGGTGGCGGGAAGGCCAGCCAGCGCGACGAGCCGAAGGAGAGCAGGACGATGAAGACCACCGGCAGCAGCAGGAAGGCCGCGACCAGTGCCGTGAAGGCGAGCAGTGCTGCCTTCAGCCAGCCGAGGCGATCATAGTCGAGCAGCATCTCAGGCGCCTCCCGTCGTGCGTCTGGCGCCGACAAGGCGCAGCTGCAGCGCATAGAGCGCCATGGTGACGACGAGCAGGATGAAGGCGGCAGCGCTGCCCAGCCCCCAGTTGAGCAGCGACTGGATCATCTGCGCGATCATTTCGGCGAGCATCATGTTCGACGTGCCGCCGAGCAGCGCCGGCGTGACGAAATAGCCGAGCGACATGACGAAGACCATCAGCCCGCCGGCGGCGATGCCGGGAAGCGAGAGCGGCAAAAGGATGCGGCGGAAGGCGGCAAGCGGGCTGGCACCACAAAGCGCGGCGGCGCGCAAAGTCATCGGGTCGATGGCGCGCAAGGTGCCGACCAGCGGCAGGATCATGAAGGGCAGCATGATGTAGACCATGCCGATGGTGACGCCGGTGAGGTTGTTGATGAGTGGCAGCGGCTGGTCGATGATGCCGGCGCCCATCAGCGCCCGATTGATGACGCCGGTGCGCTGCAACAGCACCATCCAGGCATAGGTGCGGGTCAACAGGTTCGTCCACATCGACAGAATGATGATGCCGAACAGGATCGAGGCGAGCGCCCGCGGCATGATCGCCAGCATCCAGGCAACCGGGAAGGCGACAAGCACGGTGACGATGGTGACGACGAAGGCGACCAGGAATGTGTTGAAGAACACTCGCGCGTAAGTGCCGTCGCCGAGCAGCGCCGCATAATTCTGCAAGCCCGGAGTGGGGTCGGTGACGCTGCGCAGCAAAAGCGCCAGCACCGGCACGACGAAGAAAAGTCCGATCAGGATCAACGCCGGAAGCAGGCCGCCGAGGCCTGCCGGTATCCGAGGGGTTGCGATCCCTTGCTGTGCTTCCACCGACATGGCGGTAATCCCGGATTGCGGGTCGGGACGGCGAGCGCCGCCCCGATCCTCGTCAGGAGGAGACGCGCCTCACTTCGCCTGCCAGGCGTACCAGCGCGTGGCGATCTCGTCGCGATGCTCGGCCCAGTAGTTCATGTCGAGGTTGATCTGACCGTCGACATGCGCGTCGGGCAAGCCCTTGACCACGTCGGCGGGCATCTCCGCCTTGGCCTTGGTGTTGATCGGCGCGTAGCCGCTCGCCTCGGCGAATTTCGCCTGACCGGTCGGGCTGGTCGCCGCGGCGAGGAACTTCATCGCCGCGTCCTTGTTCTTGGCGCCCTTCGGCACGACAAGCACATCGGCCGCGGTGAGGTTCTGGTTCCAGGAGACGCCGACATCGGCGCCGTCCTTCTCCAGCGCGAAGACGCGGCCGTTCCAGAGCTGGCCGAAGGCAGCTTCGCCCGACGCAATCAACTGCTGCGACTCCGCGCCGCCGCTCCACCAGACGATGTCCGACTTGATCGTGTCGAGCTTCTTGAAAGCGCGGTCGAGGTCGAGCGGATAGAGCTTGTCGGCCGGCACGCCGTCGGCGAGCAGCGCGATCTCGATCACGCCGGGCGCCGACCATTTGTAGAAGGTGCGCTTTCCCGGAAATTTCTTGGTGTCGAACATGTCGGCCCAGCCTGCCGGCTCGCCGGAGACGGCGCCCTTGTTCCAGGCGAGCACGAAGGAATAGTAGAAGCTGCCGACGGCATTCTCATTGCTGAAGCGCGGGTCGAGATCGGCCTTCGGCACGACGGCGAAGTCGATCGGTTCGAGCAGGCCGTCCTTGGCCGCCTTGATGGCGAAATCCATCTCGACGTCGACGACGTCCCAGGTGACGTTCTTGGCGTCGACCATGGCCTTCAGCTTGCCGTAGTCGGTCGGCCCGTCCTGCAGCACCTTGATACCGGACGAAGCGGCGAAGGGTTCCGCCCAGGACTTGGTCTGGGCTTCCTGCGTCGTCCCACCCCAACTGGTGAACACCATTTCATCGGCCTTCGCGGCCGTGGTCACCATGAGCCCGGCAAGGATGCCGGCGAAAATCAGTTTCATCTCGTTCTCCTCTGATTGGTTTGTGCCGTTTCTTGTTCTTGTCAGTCCAACCTTCGTCTTCAGCGCATGACGAAGGGATCGGGGATCGGGTCGTCCGAGGTGCGGATCCACACCGATTTCGAGCGCGTGTAATCGCGGATGGCGTCGAGGCCGCCCTCGCGGCCGAGGCCGGAAAGGCCGTAGCCGCCGAAGGGCACCAGCGGCGAGACGGCACGGTAGGTGTTGATCCAGACCACGCCGGCATGGATGCCGCGCGCCATGCGATGCGCCTTGGCGAGATTCGAGGTGAAGACGCCGGAAGCGAGCCCAAAGGGCGTGTCGTTGGCCAAAGCCAGCGCGTCGGTCTCGGCCTCGAAGGCGAGTACGCTCAGTACCGGGCCGAACAGCTCTTCGCGCACGCAGGCGAGGGCCTGGTCCTGCGCCTCGATGATGGTCGGTGCGTAGTAGTATCCGTCGGTCTTGTCCTGCGGCCGGGCTCCACCGGTGACCAGTCGCCCACCCACTGCGATGCTCTCCGCAACGATCGTCTCGATTCGCTCTCGCTGACGCACGGTCGCCAGCGGACCCATCTCGGTTGCGGGGTCCTGCGGATCGCCGATGACTATGGCTTCAGCCTTGCGCTTCAGCCGCGCGAGGAAATCGTCCTTGACCGAACGCTCGACCAAAAGCCGCGAGCCGGCAACGCAGCTCTGGCCGGTGGCGGCGAAGATACCGGCGACGACGGCATTGGCGGCGCTGTCGAGATCGGCGTCGGCGAAGACGACGACCGGGCTTTTGCCGCCGAGCTCCAGCGTCGTATAGGCGAGGTTCTCGGCCGTGTTGGCGACGATCCGCCGGGCGGTCGAGGGACCGCCGGTGAAGGCGACGCGGGCGACGAGCGGATGGCTGGTCAGGCGATGCCCGCAATCATGGCCGAAGCCGGTGATGATGTTGACAGCGCCGGCTGGAAAGCCGGCTTCGCTAACCAACTCGGCGAAGGCGAGCAGCGGCGCCGGGCCATCCTCGGAGGCCTTGAGCACGACGGTGCAGCCGGCGGCCAGCGCCGGGCCGAGCTTGACCGCCGACAGGAAAAGCTGCGAGTTCCACGGCACGACAGCGGCGACGACGCCGATCGGCTCGGGCCGAACCGTCACTTCCATGTCGGCCTTGTCGATCGGGATGAAGGCGCCTTCGTGCTTGTCGGCCAGCCCGCCATAATAGCGGTAGTAGTCGCCGACATAGGCGATCTGGGCGCGCGTCTCGCGGATGATCTTGCCAGTGTCGCGCGTTTCCAGCTCGGCCAGCCGGCCGGCATTGGCGGCGACGAGATCGCCGAGTTTCACCAAAAGCTTGCCGCGCGCCGTCGCGGTCATCGCGGCCCAGGGGCCCGAGCGCAGCGCCCGGTGCGCGGCTTCGACGGCGCGGTCGGTATCGGCAACGGAAGCGGCCGGCATCGTCGCCCAGGGCTTGCCCGTGGACGGATCGATGCTGTCGAAGCTGGAGGCGGCTTCGACGAACTGGCCGTCTATGTAGTTCCTGAAGGCGATATTGGTCATCGCGACCCTGCCTCCTGGAAGGCCGGCATCACCTTGTCGATGAACAGCTGCAGCGATTTCTTCTTGCGCTCGTGCGTAAGCCCGCTGTCGATCCAGATCGAGTATTGGTCGTAACCCTGCGCCTCGTAGGTCTTCAGCCTGGCGATCACCTCGTCGGCCTCGCCGATGACGAGGTTCTGCCGGATCTTGTCGGGCGCGTATTGCGGCATGGCCGCGATCTCTTCGTCGGTCAGCGGCTCGAGCACGCCCTGGCGCACCGGCTTCTTGTTCTGGAACCAGGCGCCGAACTGGCAGTAGAACTGCGACAGGTCCCGCGTCAGGCGGTCGGCGTCGGCAGCGTCCTCGGCCACGAACGTATGCATCAGGAGCATGATCTCCGGCCGCGGAATGTCGGGATGGGCCTGGCAGGCGGCATTGAAGCGCTCCATCAGGCTCGCGACCTCGCCATCGCCCGAGGCAAGCGGCGTCACCTGGACCTGGCATGCGTTGGCCACCGCGAAGTCGTGCGAATTCGGGTCACGCGCCGCTACCCAGATCGGCGGGTAGGGTCTTTGCAACGGCTTGGGCGAGGAGGTCGTCGGCGGAAACTGCCAGAACTCGCCGGTATGCTCGTAGTCGCCATCCCAGAGGCCGCGGATCGCCGGGATGATCTCGCGCATGCGCTGGCCGGCGCCCCAGGCATCCAGCCCCGGGAAGACGCGCTGGTATTCATAGCTGTAGGCGCCGCGCGCGATGCCGAGGTCCAGCCTGCCGCCGGTGATGACATCGGCCATCGCCGCCTCGCCGGCGAGTTTGATCGGATGCCAGAAGGGCGCGATGATCGTGCCGGTGCCGAGACGGATGGTTTTGGTCTTGGCGGCGAGATAGGCGATGTTGATGAACGGGTTCGGCGAGATGGTGAATTCCATCCCGTGATGCTCGCCGATCCAGGCGGCCTCGAAGCCGGCCTGCTCCGCCAGCAGAACGAGTTCTTCCAGTTCCGCCAGCAGTTCGGAATGCGGCTTGCCGAGATCCGTACGCTCCATGTGGACGAAAAGCGAAAATTTCATCGATCTCACCGCTGGCCGGAATGGATTGGGCCGGAATGGATTGGCGCCGACGGCGCGGGCTTGGCGAGCGGCCGGACCTCGCCTTCGACCTCGTTGCCGACATAGACGCCGAACGTGTCTTCCGTGCGCTCACGCGCATAACGTGCCAGCATCGAGCGCACCGCGGGATCCGCGATCTTCAATTCGGCGATACGCTCGATCTCGACGAAGCGGACCTGGCCATCGCCGGAGAGCGGGGAGTCGACCGTTCCGCGATAGTAGACATGGGTGCGCGAGGCGTCCGTCGCGTCGTCCCAAACCGCGTAGAGGAAGCCGAGATCTGCCTCGATCGCCTTGGCGGCGAGCTTTCCCCTGAGGCTGCGAGCGTCGTTCGCGGCGCCTAGGCCGCGGCCTGCCGGCAATTGGCAGGCGCCGTCCGCCGCCTCGAAGAAGAGCACGCGGCCTTCGTTCTCGAGAATGGCGCCGACTTTGGTTCCAGGGGGGGCGGCCGCCAGCGCTTCCTGGCTGAGACCGGGCGTGACATAGGCGCCGCGGCAGTAACCGAGAGGCTGCGCGCCGTTGTGCGTGAAATCATGAACGCGGCCGATGAGGATCGAATGGTCGCCGGCGTCGACCAGTTGTTCCATGGCGCAATCGAATACCGCGACCGAACCCTCGATCAGCGGATTGCCGGTCCTGCCGCTCTGCCACGCGACCGAAGCGAACTTGTCCGCGGCCTTGGAGGCGAAGATGCCGGATGCCGCCTTCTGGGCCTCGGACAGGATGTTGATGGCAAAGCCCCTGGAGGTCGAGAAGGCCTGATGCCCCAGCGCCTTCTTGGCGATGCAGACCAGCACCAGCGGCGGCTCGAGCGAAACGGAGGTGAAGGAGTTGGCGGTGAAGCCGCGCGGATCGCCGGCCTCGTCGACCGTGGTGACGATGGTGACGCCGGTGAGGAAGGAGCCCAGCGCGCGCCGGAATTCCATGGCATCGAACGCGGGACCGGCCTCGGTCCTTTCGTTCGCCACTCCATCGAGAAACGCCGTGATGTGCTGAGTCACTTCCTTTGGCGAAGCGATTGTCATCATGTGCTTTTCGCCGTTCAGCACCAGGCATTGACCCGAGGGCGCCAGCCGCGCCATCGCAGCCGACATGGCGGGTGTGGAATTGCGGTCGTCCGATCCCGTCATGAACAGCCCTGGCACGGCAAGACTGCCCAGACGGTCGACATGCGCCGTGTCGGCGTGCGCAAAGAGGCGATAGGTGCGGGCGTAGCCTTGCGGGTCGACGCTTTCGAGCGCGGTCCGCGCCGTCGCGGCCGCGTCGGAAAGGGGCGGCGGAATCGGATTGCCGAACCAGCGCGCGATCGTCGCGGCGATGGCCGACGGATCGCCGGGGCCGCCAAGCGCTGCCGCCCGTTCGCGCACCGCGTGCGCCAGTTCAGGCGGGCGTCGGAAGACGGCATTGAGGCAAACGAGGGAGCCAACACGTGACGGGTGGCGCAGCGCGATCTCCTGCGCGACCAGCGCGCCCATGGAATGGCCAACGACCGCGACGCGCTCGAGGCCGAGATGATCGAGCAGACCGATCGCCTGGTCGGCGAAATCGGAGAGCTCGGCGTTCTGCGGCGGCAGCGGCGAGGCGCCGTGGCCGAGCATATCGATGGCGACCAGGTCGAAGCGATCCCGCATCAATTCGATCTGCGGCTGCCAGATCGCGGCATCCATGCCGACGCCATGGATAAACAGGACCGGCCCGCCGGAGCCGGCGCGGATGAAGCCGCTGCCGTCGGGTGCCTTGCCGCGGACCAATGCGCCGGCGTCAGCCATGCAGGTCTCCGAGCTCCTTCAGATCCTGGTAGCGGTCGCCGATGCGGTGATGCGGGCGGCCGCCAATGGACGCGCCGAGCGCCACGACCAGCTCATCTGGAGCCGGGGCGTCGCCGATCTGGAAATGCAGGGTGAGATAGTGGGAGCGGCGGCCTTCGTCGCTCTTGTCCATCAGCGGGATCATGATCGGTGTGTTGGGGCCGCCGCGCAGATTGGTGAAGGCGAGGTAGGTCTTGGCGCCGACGGCGCGGCGATAATGATTGCCGAAATGCAGCGTGTGGATCAGCGCCGACGCATGCTCGACTTCGCCCGACGTACCGCAGAGGGCGGCCTTGCCGTAGCCTTCGATCGCTTCGCCGGAACCAGCGATACCGATGATCTCATTGGTCAGCGTTTCGCCAAGCACCGGCGCAAAGGCGCGGATCTCGGGCGAGAGATCCTCGGTGAAGCCGCGGCCGGCCCAGGGGTTGGTGAGCACCGCGGCTACACCGATCAGGCGTAACGGCCTTGGCGCCGCCTTGCCGCCCTCGATCAGCGTGTTCTCGGTATAGGTCACGATCTTGCGGATGGCCGGCTGCATCGAATTCCTCGGGATGGAGCCGCTCGCGGCCGCATCAATTTTTGTATCGTCTTATGGTATACCATGCTATGGAGTGCCGCGTGCCTTGTCAACCGGTCATGGAATCTGTTTTTGTGACGAGGTGAGCGCCTCGCCGTTTCGGGGAAACGGCGAACCGCTCCAACTCTTTGTTTTGACGCAATTCCGGACGGAAAACCGCTTCGCACTTTTCCTGGAATTGCTCTGAGGATTCGGGAAAATGGCTGACGACACGCTTCGCATCGACCGCTCCGCCAAGACGTTGAGGACGCTGGCGCTGGAGCGCATGCGCGAGGCGATCATGGATTTCCATTTCCAGCCCGGCGAAAGGCTGGTCGAGCGGCCGTTATGCGACCAGCTCGGGGTCAGCCGTTCGGTCGTGCGCGAGGTGTTGCGGCAGCTGGAGACCGAAGGTCTGGTGCAGATGATACCCGGGCACGGGCCGGCCGTGGCCAAGCCCGATCTCGGCCGCACCGATGAAATCTACGAGTTGCGCGCGCTGCTGGAAGGCATCGCGGCGAAGGCGTGCGCCGCATCGGCCACCGACGATCAGATCGCGCTGCTCGATGCGGCGCTGGCGAAGCTGCTCGAGGCGTGGGCGTCGGGCGTGCCGGCCGAGGTGATGCGGGCGACGGCGAGCTTCTACGAGGTGCTGTTCGAAGCGGCCGACAAGCGCATCGCCTGGGAGATCGTCACCGGCCTCAACGTCCGCATCAACCAGTTGCGCTCGATGACGATCCTGTCGCAGAACCGCCGCGAGCCGGCGATCGCCGAAATGCACGCGATCATGGATGCGATCCGCTCGCGCAAGCCGGAGGCGGCGGAGGCCGCGGCCCGGCGGCATGTGGAGACGGCCTGGCAAATCGCGCGCGACGCGCTTCGGCTGGGTTCGCTTTAGACGGCTTGTTCGAGCTCAATTCCGGTCGACCGGCTTGGAGCGCATGCGCGACACCGTCTCGCGCTCGGCGCGCTTGGAGCGCAGTGGCGGCAGGCCGCGGTCGACGAGGTCCATGTCCTCCAGCACCATGTCGCCCATGCGCTTGAAGGCGATGTCGAGGGCGCCGGCGCGGTGCGCCGAACGCAGGAAGCCGGGGAGGGCACGGACAGGATGGTCCCTGGCCAGCGGCTCTTCGGGAAAGACGTCGCTTGCGGCGACGATATGGCCGCTCTTCACAGCCGCCATCAATGCGGCGAAATCGACGACGCCGGCGCGGCTGAGCAGGATGAAGGCGGCGCCCTTGCGCATCTTGGCGAATGAGTCCGCGCCGAGGAAACCCTGGTTCTCGCTGGTGACGGAAGCGACGACGAAGACGAAGTCGCTTTGCGACAACACCTCATCCAGCGAGGCCGGCTCGACGCCGTTGTCGATCAGGATCGATGGCGGCAGCCACGGATCGTAGACCCTGATGCGGGTGCGAAAGCCGGTCAGCAGGCGGTTGAGCGCGCGGCCGAGATCGCCGAAGCCGATGATGCCGACATCGGCGCCGGAGAGGAGCCGCGCGGTCTGGTTGCCGTCGCCGCCCCACAGCTCCTTGCCTTGCCGGAAGGCGAGGTCGGCATCGACGATGTTGCGCGCCAGGTTCAGCGCCATGGCGAGGCCAAGCTCGGCGACCGGCTCGGCAAAGACCAGCCCGGTGGTGACGACATGGATGCCGCGCGCGAACAGCGTCTCATAGGGCATGTTGTTGAGGAGATTGGTCTCGACGTTGAAGATGCAGCGCAGCGCCTTCAGCTTCTCCAGCGTCTCGGCTGAAATCGGCGGCTGGCCGATGATGTAACGCGCCTCGGCCAGTGTCTCGGCGGGCAGGGCGGAAACGCCGTCCGGCGTGGTCTCCACGATGCGATAGTTCTTGCGCAGGCGCGCCAGCTGCGGCGGCGTGAAGATCAGGTCGAGCGTGCGCGGTTCGGGCGCGCTGATGACCAGCGGCAAGGCTTTGTCGGACATGGTTTCCTCCCGGGACGCGATTGGATCGCGTCAATCTGACAGCTCAAGTCTTACTCTCGATGAAACGATTTACAACTGCGAAAAATCGATTTACCGTTTGGATTAGTGGGGCAGTACGCGGCTGCCTGCCCTCGGGAGGAGGTCAATGGCGCATCAGGGAGCCCAGCAGCGGCGTCCGTCGATCCACGACGTGGCAAGCCATGCCGGCGTGTCCGCGGCCACCGTCTCCAAGGTGCTGGCCGGCGTCACGACCGTGAGGCCGGAAAACGCGCAGCGTGTCTTCGATGCGGTCGAGCGTCTGGGCTATCGCGTCGATCCGCTTGCGTCGGACATGCGCAGGGCCAAGCGCCGCATCATCGGCGCCATCATGCCGGAATTCGAAAGCGAGTTCTTCGGCCAGATGGTCACCGAGCTGGAAGGCCTTGCCGAGCAGCGCGGCTACACGCTGGTAGCGGCGTCGAGCCGTGAATCCGAGGCGCGCGAGAAGGAAATCCTCGCCCGTATGCATGACTGGCGCGTTGCCGGCGTCGTGCTGGCGCCGGTGCGCAACGAGCACGGCCCAGCAGCAGCCTTCATGAAAGCCAACGGCATGACCGGCGTGCTGATCGACCGCGTGCTCTCCGACGACGCCTTCGATACGGTCTCCGCCGACAGCGCGGCCGCCAGCGCCGAGGTGGCGCGGATGCTGGTCGGCAAGGGCCACAGCCATATCCTGGTCATCGGCCTTGCCGAGCAGGCGGCAACCGTGCGCGCCCGCCTCGAGGGTTTTCGCGCCCAGGCGCTGGCGCTCAACCCGTCGGTGCGCATCGACGTCATCACCGCGGAAGTCAGCGTCGAGCCACTCAGATCCTCGCTTCGCGATTACTTTGCCAGGGGCGAGCGGCCGACCGCCGTTTATTCGCTGCTTTTGAAAGGCACGCTTGTCGCGCTGTCCGAATTCCGCCGGCGCGGCTGGCATTGCCCGAACGATATCTCGCTGGTCGGCTTCGACGACGCGGAATGGATGCAAGTGACATGGCCGGCGATCGCCGCCGTGGTGCAGCCGGTGCACCAGATCGCCAGCGAGGCGATGAACCTTCTGTTTCGCAGGGTCGAGGGTGCGGCGGGGCCACCCACGGCGCGCCTCGAGCCCTGCCAGGTGTTGATGCGGGAATCCGTTGGCTCGCCAGGCAGCGGTCCGCATTCCGGGGGAGGAGACCGACAACACCCCCCATTGTCGTGAACGGTAGCATGCGCCGGCCCTGGCCGAGGCATCCGGCGCCAAGGATCAAACGGAGGATAGAATGACATCGCATTTCCTAAAGATAAATCGATTTACCCTTGCCGTGGGCGTCGCGCTGGCGTTCTCCGCCGCCGGCGCCGCCAAAGCCGAGGACGGCGAATATGGCGTGCTGATGAAGACGCTTGCCAACCCGTTCTGGGGCGCGATGGCGCAGGGCGTCGCGGACGGCGCCAAGGAAGCCGGCGTGAAATATTTCCAGCAGGCGGCCGAGAGCGACCAGGCGGCCGAGCCGCAGCTCAACCTGTGCAACACCATGCTCGAGCGCAAGCCGGTAGCGATGATCACCGCCGCGATCAACTCGACCAACCTTCTGCCTTGCCTGAAGTCGGCGCAGGACGCCGGCATCAAGATCGTCGACCTCGACAACAATCTCGACCAGGCGGTGCTCGACAAGGAAGGCGTCAAGGTCACCTTCCATATCGGTTCCGACAACATCGCCGCCGGCGCGCAGGGCGCCGAATACCTCGCCAACAAGCTCGGCAAGGATGCCAAGGGTCCAGTGCTGGTCATCGAAGGCCTTTCCGGCAACATCACCGGCGAGAAGCGCGCCAAGGGTTTCGCCGACAAGCTGAAGGAACTGGCGCCCGGCCTTGAAATCGTCGCCTCGCTGCCGGGCGACTGGGATCGCGGCAAGGCTGCTTCCATCGCCACCGACACGCTGACCGCGCATCCCGACCTCGTCGCCATCTTCTGCGCCAATGACGGCATGGCGCTCGGCGCGGTCGAGTCGGTCTATGCGGCCGGCAAAGGCCCGCAGGTGACGATCATCGGCGTCGACGGCAATTCGGACGCGGTGAAGTCGATCAAGGAAGGCCGCCTCAATGCCTCCGTGGCGCAGCTTCCTTATCTCGTCGGCAAGCAGGCGGTGGAAAACGTCAAGAAGGCGCTGGCCGGCGAGAAGGTCGAGGACAGCATCGCCGTGCCGACGCTGGTGCTGACCAAGGACGTGATCGACGCCGGCAAGGAGCCGATGCTGCAATATGTGAAGTAGGAAGGGAGAGAGTAGGGGAGTAAGGCAGTAGGGGAGTAGGGCAAGCGGGCGGTCGCGCTCGTCCGAGACGACCCAGCCTCTTACTTTCCCTACTCCCCTACTGCCTTACTCCCCTACTCCCTTACCCGAAGGGTAAAAGACATGGCTTCTGAACAGCCCGGCTTCTGGGCTCGGGTGCAGCGCGCATCCGTCGAAAGGCTCCACATCAGGCTGGAGTCGCTGGTGGTGCTTCTGGCGCTGAGCACGGCGATGGCGCTCTTGTCGCCCTATTTCCTGTCGCTCAGCAACTTCCTCAACATCCTTTTGGCGACCTCGACGATCGGCGTGCTGGCGATCGCCGCCACTTTCGTCATCGGCTCGGGCGGGCTCGATCTGTCGCTCGGCTCGGTGATGGGCTTGGCCGGCGTCGCGGGAGCCTTCATGGCGGTCAATCTCGGCTGGCCGTCGGTGCTGGCGGTGATCGCCTGCATCCTTGCCGGCGCGATCGCCGGCTACGTCAACGGGCAACTGGTCACCCGTGCCTTCGTGCCGGCCTTCATCGTCACGCTCGGCATGTTGGGCCTGGCACGCGGTCTGGCGCTGGTCATCTCGCAGGGAAGGGCGATCTATGGCCTGCCGCCCGAGATCGTCTATATCGGGCAGGGCCGGCCGTTCGGCGTCCCGATGCCGGTGATCATCCTGGTGCTCACCGCGATCGTCGCGCATGCCGTGCTTGCCTACACGCGCTTCGGCCGCCACACGCTGGCGCTGGGCGACAGCGAGGGCGCGGCGCGCGCGGCCGGCATCCGCGTCGAGCATCACCGCCGCATCATCTACACGCTGTCCGGCGCGCTCGCCGGTCTTGCCGGCCTGCTCTTCACCGCACGCGTCAACGCTGGCGATCCGACCGCCGGCATCAATTACGAGCTCACCGCGATCACGGCGGCGATCATCGGCGGCACCAATCTGTTCGGCGGCCGCGCCTCGATCCTCGGCACCATGATCGGCGCTCTGATCATGGGCGTGCTGCAGAACGGGCTGACGCTGCTTGCGGTGCAATCCTACTACCAGCAGATGGCGATCGGCGCGGTGCTGATCCTGGCCGTGTTCATTGACCAGTACCAGGTGCGGAAGGAGTCACGCGTATGACCCTGCTTTCGCTTCGCGGCATCCGCAAGAGTTTCGGCGCGGTCGACGTGCTGCATGGCGTCGACCTCTCGGTCGCGGCCGGCGAGGTGGTCGGGCTGGTCGGCGACAACGGCGCCGGCAAGTCGACGCTGATGAAGACCATCACCGGCATTTACCGCGCCGACACCGGCTCGATCGAGTTCGACAGCAAGGACATCCTGGCGCTGGATCCCGGCCAACGCCGTCGCCTCGGCATCGAGATGATCTATCAGGATCTTTCTTTGGCCAAGCAACAGGACGTCGCCTCGAACATCTTCCTTGGACGCGAGCCGACCAAAAGGCTGTTCGGCCTTTTCCCCGGCTTCGTCGACAAGGGTGAAATGGATCGCCAGGCCGCCAGGATGATCGAGCGTCTAGGCGCGCATCTGCCGTCGATAAACCGGTCGGTCGGTTCGTTCTCCGGCGGCCAGCAGCAGACGGTGGCGATCGCGCGTGCGCTCACCTTCAACCCGAAGCTCGTCATCATGGACGAGCCGACCGCGGCACTCGCCGTGCGCGAGGTGCAGAGCGTGCTCGACCTCATCCGGCGGCTGCGCTCGGAAGGCATCGCCGTCATCCTGATCTCGCACCGGCTGAACGACGTGCTGTCGGTCACCGACCGCATCGTCGTGCTGCGGCACGGCAGGGCGGATGCCGATCTCGTAACCGCCAACACCAACATGAACGAAGTCGTCAGCCGCATCGTCGGCGGCGGCGACATTGCCGCAGCGGCGGCGCATGAGCAACGAGGCTGACATGAACACCTTCGGACTGCATACTTTCGCCATCGCTCCGGTCTGGGACCTCGCGCGCATCGAGCCGCAGATGGACCGGCTGAAGGAGCTCGGCATCGGGCTGATGGAGATCCCGCTGCTCAGGCCCGAGGAGATCGACACCAAGCGCACGCGGGGCTTCGCCAACCATTATGGCGTCCAGCTCATCCCCTCGCTCGGCCTGCCACGCGCGCTCGACGTGGTCGAGCGGCCGGACGAGGCGCTGGATTTCCTGCAGCCGGCCTTCAAGGTCTGCAACGAGGTGGGCGCCGAGGCGCTTGGCGGCGTCACCTACGGCACGATCGGCAAGACCACCGGGCGGGCGCCGACGCGGCGCGAGATCGACGGCATGTGCCGCTTCCTCGAAAGGGCAGCGAAATCGGCGAAGTCACGCAGCCTCAAGCTCGGCATCGAGCCCTGCAACCGCTACGAGACGCATCTGATCAACCGCGGCATCGACGCGGCGCGCATCATCGAGCGGGTGGGCGCCGACAACATCTTCATCCATCTCGACACCTACCACATGCATATCGAGGAGGAGAGCTTTGCTTCCGGCTTCGAGGCGGCGGCACCTTATCTCGGCTATGTGCATGTCTCGGAAGCCAATCGCGGCGTGCCCGGGCGCGGCATGCTCAACTGGGCGGCCTGCATGAAGGCGATCGCCGACATCGGCTATCAGGGCGCGATCACGCTCGAAAGCATGAACCATGTCGATGTCGACATCGCCGGTGGGCTGGCCGTATGGCGCCCCGTGGCGGAAGATCCGCGCGACGTGATCGAGGTCGGCCTGCCGTTCCTGCGCGAGGAAGCGAGGAAGGCCGGGCTGACGCTCGGCTGAAGTAATTCCAGGAAAAGTGCGCAGCGGTTTTCCGGCCGGAATTGCGTGGGACAATCCTTACTTGCCCTGCCGGCGCGCCAGCCATTGGCGCCGCGCCTCCTGCTGCTCGGCAAGCTCGGCCTCGTCCCAGTAGCCGATGAGCACGCCGGAGCCGACGATCGGATCGAAATGCGCGATCTTGTCGTCGATTTCGGTCAGCCAATCGTCGGGAACGGTGATGCGGTTGTTGGGCAGCGCCAGCCAGCGCATCAGCGCTTTCCTCAGCCTTTCGATATCGGCGGCCGACGCCGGGTCGCGGCCGAGGTCGCGCAACTCGCCCGGATCGTTCTCGATATCGAAGAACATCGGCTCCACGCCTTCGCCATGGACGAGTTTGAACAGGCCGTCGGTGATCATGTAGAGCTTGCAGTCCGAGACCGGCATGGCGAGCTTCAGCCGCGCGGCATCGCCGCTGTAGTCATACTCGCTGACGGCATGGTCGCGCAGGCTTTTGCGTTCGCCCGACGTGAGCGGCAGCAGCGATCGCCCTTCGAGGATATGCGGCTTGGCCTTGCCGCCGAAATAGTCGAGGAAGGTCGGCGCAAGGTCGATCATCTCGACCAGTGCATCCGACGTCGTGCCACGTGTTGCGTCGGCTTCGGGGCGCGGATCGTAGACGATCATCGGCACCTTCACTGCCACGTCGTGGAACAGGTATTTTTCGCCGAGCCAGTGGTCGCCGAGATAGTCGCCATGGTCCGAGGTGAAGACGATCAAGGTGTTCTCGAACAGGCCGCGTTTCTCCATGAAGCCGAACAAATGGCCGAGCTGGTCGTCGATCTGCTTGATGAGGCCCATGTAGCAGGGGATGACGGTCTCGCGGACCTCGTCGCGCGAGAAATTCCTGGAATAGCGCTCCTGCTGGAAGGCCTCGAAAACCGGATTGGGCGAGACGCGTTCCGCCTCGCTGCGGATCGGCGGCTGGATGTCGGCCTTGTCGTATAGGTCGTGATAGGGCGCCGGCACGATATAGGGCCAGTGCGGCTTGATGTAGGAAAGATGCGCGCACCAGGGCTCGCCCCTGGCCTCGGCGTCCTCGATGAAGCGCATGGCCCGGCGCGTCATGTAGGGCGTCTCCGAATGTTCCTCCGGGATGCGCGCCGCCTTGTCGGCATGGACGAGCAGCCAGCCGTTGAAATTCTCGCCATTGTCGCCCTCGCCGGAATTCGCCCAATGCTCCCAGGGATTTTCGGCATCGAAGCCGTGCTCTCGCAGATAGGTGTCGTAGGCCGGATCAGGATCGTAGCTGGTCGATGGATGCAGGCCGTCATCGCGCTCGAACGGCTCGAAGCCGCATTCGGCGACGCGCACGCCGATGATGGAGTCCCTGGCGATGCCGAGGCGCTCCATGCCTTCCTCGTCGGCTCTCATGTGGGTCTTGCCGATCAGTGCCGTACGCACCCCGACCTCGCGCAGATGATCGCCCAGCGTCGGTTCGCCAACCCTGAGCGGCACGCCATTATGCGTCGAGCCGTGCGAGCGGACATAGCGGCCGGTATAGGCGCTCATGCGCGAGGGGCCGCATACCGTCGACTGCACATAGGCATTGGTGAAGCGCACGCCGCGGCTGGCGAGCCGGTCGATGTTCGGCGTCTTCAGGCTGGCATGTCCGGCGCAGCCTAGATAATCGAACCGCAGCTGGTCGCACATGATGAAAAGGACGTTGCGTTTCGAAGTCATTGCTATCCGTCTGAGTGGCTTTCGGACGAGCGGTAATGCCAGAACGACGAGCACTTTTCCAACTGCTTGGCGATGGTCCGAAGGGATGGCTCCTCTTCAGAATGGATAGTGCTGTCCCGGATCCTCGATCGTCACCCAGCGCAGATCGGTGAATTCGGCGATCGAGGCCTTGCCGCCGAAGCGGCCGTAGCCCGAGCCCTTGACGCCGCCGAACGGCATCTGCGCCTCGTCGCCGACGGTCGGGCCGTTGATGTGGCAGATGCCGGCCTGGATGCGTGCGGCAATGGCCATGGCGCGACGGATGTCGCGGCTGAAGACGGCGGACGACAGGCCGTATTCGGTGTCGTTGGCAACGCGTACCGCCTCGTCCTCGCCTTTCACGCGAATGACCGGCTTCACCGGCCCGAAGGACTCTTCGGAATAGACGCGCATCGCAGGCGTCACGTGATCGAGGAGCGTGGCTTCCACGACCGTGCCGGCACGCTTGCCGCCGGCCGCAAGCTTTGCGCCCTTGGCGGTCGCGTCGGCGATCAGCTCTTCCATCTTGTCCGCCGCCTGGCTGCTGATCAGCGAGCCCAGCACGACTTGGCCGCGCGGGTCGCCGGCCGGAAGTTTCGAGGCACGCGCGGCGAGCTTGGCGACGAATTCGTCGGCGATCTTTTCGTCGACGATCAGCCGCTCGGTCGACATGCAGATCTGCCCCTGATGCATGAAGGCGCCGAAAGTCGCGGCATTGACCGCCGCGTCGATGTCGGCGTCGTCCAGCACGACGAGCGGGGCCTTGCCGCCGAGCTCGAGCAGCGCCGGCTTTAGGTGGCGACCGGCGAGCTCGGCGATGATGCGGCCGACCTTGGTCGAGCCGGTGAAGTTGATGCGCTTCACGGCCGGATGCGCGATCAGCGCCTCGACGATTGCGGCTGCGTCCTTCGGGTCGTTGGTGACGACATTGACCACGCCCTTGGGCAAGCCGGCCTCGACCAGCACCTGGCCGATCAGGCGATGCGTGCCGGGGCACATTTCGGAAGCTTTCAACACCACCGTGTTGCCACAGGCGAGCGGCATGGCGAGCGCGCGCGTGCCGAGGATGACCGGCGCGTTCCACGGCGCGATGCCGAGGCAGACGCCGGCGGGCTGGCGGATCGCCATGGCGAGCGTGCCGGGCTTATCGGACGGAATGACCTCGCCGGAAATCTGCGTGGTCATCGCAGCCGCCTCGCGCAGCATGTTCGACGCCAGCATGACGTTGAAGCCGGCCCAGGGGCCGGTGGCGCCGGTCTCCTCCATCATCAACTTGGTGAACTCGCCGACTTTTGAAGCCATGACATCGGCCGCCTTCAAGAGCAGCGCTCGGCGTTCGCCAGGCCCGGTCTTCGACCAGGTATCGAAGGCAGCGGCCGCGGCATCGGCGGCCGCGTTGGCGTCGGCGATGCTTGCGGCGGCGGCGCGCGTCGCGAGCTTGCCGGTGAACGGGTCAAGGCGTTCGTAGGAGGCTTTGCCGGTCGCCGCCCGCTCGTCGCCGTCGATCAGAAGTCCGATGTCCATGGTCACTCCCTCGCTCGCGATCGAGCGTTGCAGATTGTCTCAGAAGCCGAGCACTTCGGCGTTTATAGATGCTTCGAGGCCGCCGTCGACAGGCACGTTGGCGCCATTGATCCAGCGCGCGCCGTCGGAGCACAGGAACAGCACCACCGGCGCAATGTCGCCCGATGTGCCGGCGCGACCGACCCGCGCGATATCGCTGTCGACGCGGGCATCGCCAAGCACGGAGCGGAATTGTTTGAGGATCGGCGTCTCGACCGGGCCTGGGCTGACCGCATTGACGCGGATGCCACGGCTCTTGAACAGCTCCTGATGCGCGGCGCGGAAGGTCCACAAAAGCAGCAGTTCCTTCGACACCGGATAGCCTTCCTCGTTCTTCACCGAATGGTCGGCGATCACCTTGGCGACGTCGGGAAAGCCATCGATGCCGACCATCGAGGCGGCGCGGTTCAGATTGGCGCGCCAGCCGAAGCCGGCGATCGAGGCGACGTTGACGATGGCGCCACCTTCGCGAAGCCTTGGCGCCAGCGCCTCGGAAAGCGCGCGCAGGCCGTAGAAGTTGACGGCGAGCGTCGGCGCCGCACCGGTGTTGCCGGAGAGGCCGGCGACGTTGCAGAGAGCGTCGAGGCGCTGCGGCAGCCGCGCGACGAGATCGTCGACACCGGCCTTGGACGAGATGTCGGCCTTGACGAAGATGCCTTGATGTTCAGCCGGCTCGCGCAAATCGACGCCGATCACGTCGGCGCCGAGCTGGCCCGCCAACTCCGCGGTGCGCGCGCCGATGCCCGAAGCGACGCCGGTAATGAGGATCGTTTTGCCGAACAGGATGCTCATGCCTTCTCCCGAGAATTGGTGGTCTGTAGCGGCGAAGCAATCTCGCCGGTCGGATTTGATGCGCCGACGGGAAGCCTGACGCGGTAGCCGACGGACAGCAGTCGCCAGCCGAAGCGTTCTTCCAGCGTGCCCCAGAAACCGCGCGGTAAAAACAGCGAGAAGACCAGCGCCGTGGCGCCGAGCCCGATCAGGTACCAGACGCCGATGCCGCCGAACCAGGTTTCGATGAGGAAGAACAGCAGCGCGCCGAGGATGGCGCCTTCGAAGGTGCCGATACCGCCGACCAGCACCATGAAGATCATGTAGGCAGTCCACTGCACGCTGAAATAGGTTTTTGGCTGGAAGGTGATCGAGGTCGCGAGCCACAGCGCGCCGGCGACACCGATGCCGAAGGCGGCAAGCACGAAGAGCAGCCGCTTGGTGCCGGTGACGCGCACGCCGACGGAGGCCGCCGCATCCTCATTGTCGCGGATGGCGCGGATGGCGGCGCCGGTGCTGCCGCGCAGCAGGCCAAACAGGATGGCAAGCAGCGCGGTCATTGAGGCCAGCGCCAGCCAGTAGATCGTCAGCCTGCGTGTCGAAGCATCGTAGACGTTGAGCGAGATCAGCGACGTGCCGGTCTCGCCCTGGATCAGCCGATCCAGATTGACAAGGAGGTGGGTGAGCGCCGCGATCACCCACATGCCGATGGCGAATTCGCCGTTCCTCAGGCGCAGCATGAACAGCGAAATCGGCCAGGAAACGGCGCCGACGATGACCGCCGAGACGAACAGCGAGACGAACGGGTTGAGCCCGGCATTGGCGAGCCGGATGGCGAAATAGGCGCCGAGGCCGAAGAACACCTGCTGGCCGACCGAGACCAGTCCGCCGAAGCCTGCAAGTGCGTTCCACATCGCGGCGAGGATCACATAGATGAACAGCGCCGTCATGCGGTCGACGGCGCCGGCGGACAGGAACTGCGGCGCGATGGCTAAAAGCAGGATGATGGCAACGACGCCGACGCCGGCGATGCGCGAGGCGGCGGTGCCGCGCTCGATGACGGGGGAGGTGGCGCTCATGACGCCTTCCCCGTCGAGATGCGCAGCAAGCCGCGAAGGCCGAGGCCGGATGTGTAGAGGCGGATGAACAACACGATCAGGAAGGCGACATGGCCGCCGATGAGAAAACCCTGCGGATGTATCTTGGCGCCGAGCGTCTGGGCGAGCGCCAGCACGATGCCGCCGATCAGCGTGCCCCAGAGCGAGCCGGCGCCGCCGATGACGGCCGCCTCGAAGGCGAACAGAAGCTGCGTTGCGCCGGCGTAGGGATCGAAGGTGGCGCGCATGCCGAGGAAGGCGCCGGCCAGGCCGACCGTGACCATGGCGATGGCGGCGGCTATTGCCATGGCGCGGCGCGCATCGACACCGACAAGGCCGGCGGTATCAGGGTCTTCCGAGGTCGCGCGGATCGAGCGGCCGAGGCCGGTGCGGGTGAGGAACAGCTGCAATCCGCCGAGCAGGACGACGGCGGCTACGAAGATGATCACCGCGAGCTTGCCGACATAGATGCTGCCCGGCCATTCCCAGGAATCATAGGACAGGCTGCCGATGAAGGGCGCCAGCGAGCGCGTGTCGGCGCCGAACTGCTCGAACAGCACATTGTCGATGACAATCGCGAGGCCGAAAGTGGTGAGGATCGGCAGCAGCGCGCCGCCACGCGCGCTGCGCTCGAGCAGGAAGCGCTGCAATGCCCAGCCGATCGCAGCCATCAGCGGCAACACAATGGCGAGGCCGTAGAAGGGCGGGATGTGGAAGCGCGAGGCGAGCAGCCATAGCGCGAAAGCAGACAGCACGGCGAGGCTGCCATGCGCAAGGTTGATGATGCGCATCACCGAGAACATGAAGGACAGGCCGCAGGCGATCAGCGCGTAATAGCCGCCGAGCAGGATGCCCTGGACGATCTGGTTCATCATGCCGGCACACCTGTGGCGGCTTTCCGGTGCAGGCCGAAATAGGCTTTTGTCACCTCGTCGCGCGAGACGGCCTTGCTGTCGCCGGCAAGCGCGATCCTGCCCTCCAGCATGCAGATGACCTTGTTGGAGACGGAGAGCGCGCGGTTGAGGTCCTGTTCCACGAGGACGATCGTCGTGCCGGAGCTGATCAGACCCTGCAGCGAAGCATAGACCCGATCGACGACCAGCGGCGACAGGCCGAGCGAGACTTCGTCGAGCAGGAGCAGGTCGGGGTTGCTCATCAGCGCGCGGCCGATTGCCGTCGCCTGCTGCTCGCCGCCCGAAAGATGTCCGGCCTTGGCGTGGCGGCGCGGCTTGAGGTTGGGGAAGGTTTCGAGCACGCGCTCGACGCTCCACTCGCCGGGACGACCGGCGCTGCGGCCGAGCAGGAGGTTCTCCTCGACCGTCATCTGCACGAAGAGCCGCCGGCCTTCCGGCACCAGGGCTACGCCCTTGCGGACACGTTCATGCGAAGGCACGCCGGAAAGGTCGGCGCCGTCGAAGACCACGCGGCCCGAGGCTGCCTGGTGCGCGCCCGCGATTGCGCGAAGCAAGGTCGTCTTGCCCGCGCCGTTGGCGCCGACCAGCGCCAGCGTCTCGCCGCGTTCGACGCTGAGGCTGACGCCGCGCACCGCCTGCAGCAGGCCGTGGCGGACAACCAGATCCTCGACGGATAGCAGGCTCATTTCGGGCCTCCGCCGAGATAGGCGCTGATCACATGCGGGTCGGCCATCACCGCCTGCGGCTCGCCGTCGGCGATGATCTTTCCGGCATCCATGCAGATCAGACGCTCGGCCACCTGCAAAAGGATGTGGACGATGTGCTCGATCCAGACGATGCCGATCTTGCGGCGGCGCAATTCTCGGATGGTCTCGACGAGTTCACCTGCCTCGCCGTCGGTCAGGCCGCCGCCGATCTCATCCAGCAGAAGCAGGCTCGGTTTCGCCGCGAGCGCGCGCGCCAGCTCCAGACGTTTGCGGTCGAGCAGGCCGAGCGTCTCGGCGCG
Organism: Mesorhizobium sp. RIZ17; assembly: GCF_051127865.1. Lineage (NCBI taxonomy): Bacteria > Pseudomonadati > Pseudomonadota > Alphaproteobacteria > Hyphomicrobiales > Phyllobacteriaceae > Mesorhizobium > Mesorhizobium sp. RIZ17. Next base: position 6,804,765 of record NZ_CP147861.1, on the reverse strand, counting down.
CCGGTTGGCGACGCCAAGCATGCCGCACAGCTTCAGCGAGCCGAGCGCTTCCACATAGGCCTCGTCGCGGCCGAGCCCGGCGCCGTGCGAGGCGGCGACGAAGACATTCTCGAAAGCGGTCATGCCGCCGAAGGGCTTCGGCACCTGATGGGTGCGAACCAGACCCAGCCGGCATCGCCGCGTTGCCGGCAGCGCGGTGACGTCATCGCCCTTGAAGGCGATGGTACCGGCGCTCGGCGGATAGGCGCCGGAGAGCACGCTGAGCAGCGTCGTCTTGCCGGCGCCGTTCGGTCCGACGATGCCAACCGCCTCTTCCGCGCCCATGGCGAAGTCGATGTCGTCCAGCACCACCAGCGCGCCGAAGCGCTTGTGGATGCCGGCGGCATTGAGGATCGCACCGTTGGGCATGGCGTTCACGATGCGGTCCCCCGACGGATCAGCCGTTATACGGCTGGAGCTTGGCCTCGACCGGAACCTTCGGGTCGGTGGCGTTTTCGGTCACGACATAGTCGAGCGGAAATTTCGAGCCATCCTTGGCGGCGACCCACTGCGTGCCGATGATCGGGCCGGGCGAGACATTGGCGACCGGGCCGCTGGTGAAGTCGACCTTGCCGATCATCGTCTCGGTCTTCAGCGTGCTCAGCGCCTTGGCAACTGCAGCCTTGTCCTTGGCGTTGGCGCTTGCCTTCAGGGCTTCGAAGCCGGCATCGAGCAGCGACATCGAGGCGCCGAGCTGCTGCGTCCATTGCTTGCCGCTTGCCGCCTCGTAGCCGTCCGCAAGCTCCGTGCCCGAGACCCCGGTCAGCGGCGACTTGTAGGGGAACGCCTTGTGCCAATAGGCGGCGCTCGAAATCTTCATGCCGAGGTCGCCGAGCGCCTCGATATCCGACGGGAACAGGCCGGTCTTGGCGACCTGGGCGATCTTGATCTGCCTTGTCAGGCCTTGCTGCGCGGCCTGACGCCAGAAGGCGGCGAAGTCGGGCGGGATCGGGAAGGAGTTGAAGATCTCGACGCCTTCCTGCTTGAACAGCGCGATCTGCGAGGAATAGTCGGTGGTGCCGGTTTCGTAGGCGCCGGGATCGACGATGGTGAAGCCCTGCTTGGCAAGCAGCGGCGCCAGATGGGCGCGGATGGCGTTGCCGTCGGCGTCGTTGGGATACATGACGCCGACCTTCTTGTTGGTCTCGATCAGGTTCCACTGCGAGATATAGGCCTTGAAGAACTCCTCGACGCCGAAGCCGAAATGATAGGTCCATTTGAAGGGCGAGGGCGCGCCGGGCTTGGCGCCGCGGCCGAAATACCAGGCCTCCCAGGGCATGACGGTGGAGAGGCACGGCACGCCGGCTGCCTCGCAGGCGTCCGCCACCGGATTGATCACCTCCGGCGTGGAGACGGCGAGCATCAGGTCGACGGCCTGGTTGTTGATCAGGTCCTTGGCGAGTTGGCCGGCGCGGGACGGATCTGACTGGGTGTCCTGGTCGATGATCTCGACGCCGTATTTCTTGCCGCCAAGCTCGATGCCATTGGCCAGAGCCTTGCGGGCAAGGTCGAGCACATAGCCGTCGGTTTCGCCGAAGCCGGCAAGCGGGCCGGTGCGCGGGCTGACGAAGCCGACCTTGAGCGTGTCGGCGGCTTGCGCGAAGGCCCTGCCGCGGCCGAATGCAAGTGCTGCGCCGCCGGCCACCGAAGTGGCGATGAACTGGCGCCGTGAAATGCCCGACAGAGCGGGTTTGCTGCCGATACTATGAGACATCTGCTCCTCCCTCAGTTGCCGTTCGACACGACGGCAAACGGGTCTTCCGTTTGCTGCGGACGGCACGGCTTTCGATCCTCCGAAGCCACATTGCACTAGCGGTTTGGTTCGGTAAAATGATATTTTACGGTGTTTCATTAACCCCTGGGTTAGTGGAACTCGAACCGATACGCCGATCGTCAAGCGTGGTGCCGTGCTGCCTCGCGGATCGTCTGCAAGAGGATGGTGAAGGCGGGCGAGGGTGCGGTGTCGGTGCGCATGGTCAAGCCCACCGGTCCCTTGGTCTCCGCCGTATCCACCGGCAAGGCGACGAAGGCGCCGCTGGCGATCTCATTGGCGACGACGCCGGCCGAGATGATCCACACCGCATTGCTCTGGCGCATGAAGGAGCGGCCGAAGGAATCGGAAACGGTTTCGATTTCCGTGGCCGGCGCTGTCATGCCATTGGTGATGAAGAGCCGGTCGACAAAAGGTCGGATGACGGATTCCCGCGTCGGCATCAGGACGGGAAACTCGTCGAGCCGCGCGAAGATGTCTGCGTCCGGCTCGGCCAGGGGATGTCCGGCGCGCACCACGAACAGCACCTGCTCCGAATAGAGATGCTCGAAGAAGAAGCCGGTCATGTGCTCCGGCGCCGCGAGGCGGCCGACGACGAGATCGAGCGCGCCGACGCGCAGCTGTTCGAGCAGCACCGCATTCTCTCCGGTGACGATCTTGAGCGCGGCCCCGGTATTTTCCTCGAGGAACAGGCTCATGGCGAGCGGCATGACGCGCGCTGAAACGGTCGGCAGCGCGCCGATGCGGATCGGGTCGCGATTGAGGGCGCCGTCCTGGCGCACGGAATCGACGCCGCGCTTCAGCGCCGATATCGCAGAACCGGCGTGCCCGAGGAAGATCTCGCCGAGACGCGTGACGCGGATACCGCGCCCGTCGCGCTCGACCACCGCGACGCCGAGCGCTTCTTCCAGTTCGCGCAAGGTCTTGGTTACGGCCGGCGCGCTGACATTCAGGAAGTCGGCCGCGCGCGCCACGCTGCCTTGCCGCGCGACTTCGAGAAACGCCTGCAGGTGGCGGAAGCGGATCCGGCTTTCGGCCATGGTTCGATAACCTCAGAGTTAATGAAACGCCGCAAAATATCATTTTACCGAACCAAACCGCTCGTGCAATGTGGGTTTGGAGGATAGAAATCGTGCCATTCGTCAGCATAGGCGGCGTCGCGCTGCATTACCGCCATATCGAGGCAGCCGGCACGTCGCGTCCGATCATCTTCATCAATTCGCTGGGCACCGACTTCCGCATCTGGGACGACGTCGTCGCGGAACTGACCGGCGAAATGCCGATGCTCGTCTACGACAAGCGCGGCCATGGGCTGTCGGATATCGGCGGCGGCGTACGCTCTATCGACGACCATGTTGACGATCTGGTCGCCCTCATCGACCATTTCGGCTTCGACAAGGTCGTGCTCCTCGGCCTGTCCGTCGGCGGCATGATTGCGCAGCGGCTCTATACCCGCCACCCCAAATGCGTAGAGGCGCTGATCCTCAGCGACACGGCACATAAGATCGGCACCGCCGAAAGCTGGAACACGCGCATCGCGACCGTCGAGCGCGACGGCATCGAGGCGATCGCCGAAGGCATCATGAAAGTGTGGTTCACGCCGGAGTTCCATGCCAGGCGTTCGGCGGATCTGGCCGGCTGCTGCAACATGCTCACCAGGCAGGCTCTGCCTGGTTACATCGGTACCTGCATGGCAGTCCGCGATGCCGATTTCACCGACAGCGCGCGACGCATTGCGGTGCCGACGCTTTGCATGGTCGGCGACCAGGACGGTTCGACGCCGCCGGATCTTGTCCGCTCGCTGGCCGGACTGATCCCCGGCGCGCGTTTCGAAGTGATCCGCAATGCCGCGCATATCCCGTGCATCGAGCAGCCCGAAGCGCTCGTCACGTTGATCCGCGATTTCGTCGCCTCGTTGCCTGGGGGAAAGTCTGCTCATGGATGATGTCACGAAGAACCGCTACCGGACCGGTCTCGAGGTCCGCCGCGCCGTGCTCGGCGATCCGCATGTCGACCGCGCCGAGGACGCCGCGACCGATTTCGACCGGCCGTTCCAGCAGTTGATCACCGAAGCCGCCTGGGGAACGGTGTGGGCGCGGCCCGGCTGGTCGAAGCGCGAGCGCTCGATTGTGACGCTGGCGCTGCTTGCGGCGCTCGGCCATGACGAGGAAGTGGCCATGCATGTGCGCGCCACCGCCAATACGGGCGCCTCGCGCGACGACATCTGCGAGGCCTTCCTGCATGTCGCGATCTATGCCGGCGTGCCGGCCGCCAACCGCGCCTTCAAGATCGCCAAGCAGGTGTTCGCGCAGATGGACGGAGCCGCCCATGGCTGAGCCCGGCTCCAACCGCGCGCCGGAAACCGGCGCCTTCTTCCAGCGCGACCGCCAGTGGCATCCGCCGGCGTTCACGCCGAACTACAAGAGCTCGGTGCTGCGCTCGCCGCAGAAAGCGCTTTTGTCGTTCGACAACACGCTGTCGGAATTGACCGGCCCGGTGTTCGGGCACGCGACGCTGGGCGAGCTCGACAACGACCTGATCCATAATTTCGCCAAGCGCGGCGAGAGCGCCATCGGCGAGCGCATCATCGTCCATGGACGCGTGCTCGACGAGCGCGGCAAGGGTGTGCCCGGCGTGCTGCTCGAATTCTGGCAGGCCAATGCCGGCGGCCGCTACCGTCACAAGAAGGACGGCTATCTGGCACCCCTCGATCCGAATTTCGGTGGCTGCGGCCGCGCGATCACCGGCGAGGATGGCGGCTACGCCTTTCGCACCGTCAGGCCCGGGCCGTATCCCTGGCCGAACGGGCCGAACGACTGGCGGCCGGCGCATATCCATTTTTCGGTGTTCGGCCACGGCTTCGCGCAGCGACTGATCACGCAGATGTATTTCGAGGGCGATCCGCTGATCTGGCGTTGTCCGATCGTCGGCGGCATTTCCAACAAGGCCGCGATTGAAGCGCTGATCGCCGCGCTCGACATGAACTCTACCATCCCGATGGACGCGCTCGCCTACAAGTTCGACATCGTGCTGCGCGGGCGCCGCTCGACGCTGTTCGAGAACCGGCCGGAGGGCAATTGATGGCGCAGTCGCTCGACCGGCTGAAGGAGAGCCCTTCGCAGACCGCCGGACCCTATGTGCATATCGGGCTGACGCCCAATTTCTGCGGCATCGGCGGCGTCTATGCGAGCGATCTCGGTTCGACCATGGTCAATGGCGAGACCAGGGGCGAGCGCATCGAACTCCGCATCCGCGTGCTCGACGGCACCGGCACGCCGCTGAAGGATGCGCTGGTCGAGATCTGGCAGGCGGATGCCGAAGGCCTCTACAATTCGCCGACGGAATTGCGCGGCGCCGCCGATCCGAACTTCCAGGGATGGGGCCGGCAGCCGACCGACATGGAAACGGGCGTCTGCCTGTTCAAAACGATCAAGCCGGGCCGGGTGCCGTTCCGCGACGGGCGGCTGATGGCGCCGCATATCACGCTGTGGATCGTGGCGCGCGGCATCAATATCGGCCTGAACACCAGGCTCTACTTCTCCGACGAGGAGAAGGCCAATGCCGAGGACCCGATCCTTGCGCGCATCGAGCATCGCCTGCGCGTGGCGACGCTGATCGCCGAACGCCAGGGCGACACTTACGTCTTCGACATTCATCTGCAGGGCGAAAAGGAGACGGTCTTCTTCGACAGCTGACCGTGGCGGCCATGACCGTTTCGCCCTTCGATCACCCGCTGCTTTCCGGCCTGCTCGGCGACGAGGAGGCGGCCAAGCATTTTTCCGTCGAAGCCGACATAGGCGCCATGCTCGATTTCGAGCGGGCGGTGACCGAGGCGGAAGCCGAGCACGGCGCGATCCCCAGCAATGCGGCGGCGGCGATCGTCAAGGCGCTGGCGGCGTTCCGGCCGGACACGGCGAAGCTGCGCGCCGGCGTCACCATGGATGGCGTCGTGGTGCCGGAACTGGTGCGCCAGGTTAAAGCCGCTGTCGGCGCGCCGCACGATGCATATGTGCATTTCGGCGCCACCAGCCAGGATGTGATCGATACGTCGTTGGTGCTGCGCCTGCGGCAGGTCGTCGACCATATCGGCCTGTTGCTTGGCGAGAACGTCGTTCGCCTCGCCGGTCTTGAGCTGGAGTTTGGAAACCGTGAACTCATGGCGATGACGCGCATGCAGCCGGCAATTCCAATAACAGTACGCGATCGGATCGTTTCGTGGCGGGCGCCACTCGAACGTCACCAGGAACGCTTGAAAGAGCTCTCCGGCCGGCTGCTGGTGCTGCAGTTCGGCGGTGCAGCGGGAACGCTGGAAAAGCTCGGCGACAAGGCCGCCACCGTGCGCGCCGCGCTTGCCGCGAAACTCGGTCTTGGCGACGCGCCGCAATGGCATAGCCAGCGCGACGCGCTCGCCGAGCTCGCCGGCTGGCTGTCGCTGGTGACCGGCAGCCTCGGCAAGTTCGGGCAAGACGTTGCGCTGATGGCGCAGGCGGGCTCCGACATCAGACTGTCCGGTGGCGGCGGCTCGTCGGCGATGCCGCACAAGCAGAATCCGGTGAAGGCGGAAGCCCTGGTGGCGCTGGCGCGCTTCAATGCCGTCCAGCTCTCCGGCATGCACAACGCGCTGGTGCATGAGCAGGAGCGTTCGGGCGCGGCCTGGACGCTGGAATGGCTCCTCCTGCCACAAATGGTCGTGGCGACCGCGGCCGCGCTCAGGCTTGCCGCCGAGTTGGCCGCGCAGATCGAGAGCCTCGGGCGCTAACGCATGTCGCCCAAAAGTGCGCAGCGGTTTTGGGAGAACGACATGTGTAAAGGGATCTGATGCGCACGAAGGTCGCTATCATTGGGTCCGGACCGTCCGGTCTGCTGCTCGGCCAGTTGCTCGCCACCATTGGCGTCGAGACGATCATCCTCGAACGGTCGAGCCGGGAACATGTGCTCGGCCGGGTACGGGCGGGCGTGCTGGAGCAGGGCACGGTCGACCTTCTCGGCGAAGCGGGCGCGGCGGACAGGCTGCATGCCCAGGGCCTGCCACATGAAGGCATCTCGCTCGCCTTCGACGGCCGCGCGCATCGCATCGACATGACGGCGCTCACCGGCGGCAAGCATGTCACCGTCTACGGCCAGACCGAGGTGACGCTGGATCTGATGCAGAAGCGCGAAGCAGCGGGTCTCCCGACCGTCTTCGAAACGTCGAATGTCGCGCTGCATGATTTCGGCGGCGCGTCGCCCTTCGTGACCTACGACAAGGACGGGCTCACGCATCGCATCGATTGCGACTTCATCGCCGGTTGCGACGGCTACCACGGCGTCAGCCGCCGCTCGGTGCCGGAAAGCGCGTTGAAGACGTTCGAGCGGCACTATCCGTTTGGATGGCTGGGCGTGCTTGCCGAAGTGCCGCCGGCCGACCATGAGCTGGTCTATGCCAATCACGAGCGCGGCTTCGCGCTCTGCTCGATGCGCTCGCCGCAGCGCAGCCGCTACTATGTGCAGGTTCCGGCCGACGAACGCGTCGAGGCCTGGTCGGACAACCGCTTCTGGGACGAGTTGCGCGGGCGCCTGCCGCCGCAGATAGCGGCCGCCGTCACCACCGGGCCATCCTTCGAGAAGTCGATCGCGCCGCTGCGCTCCTTCGTTGCCGAGCCGATGCGCTTCGGCCGGCTGTTCCTGGTCGGCGACGCCGCCCATATCGTGCCGCCGACTGGCGCGAAGGGCCTCAACCTCGCTGCCAGCGACGTGCGCTATCTGTTTGCCGGACTTCGTGAATTCTATAACGGGAAATCAGAGGCTGGGCTCGACGCTTATTCGTCCAAGGCGCTGGCGCGCGTGTGGAAAGCGGTGCGCTTTTCCTGGTGGATGACGACGATGCTGCACCGTTTTCCGGAGACGGGCGAGTTCGGCCAACGCATCCAGGAAGCCGAGCTCGATTATCTCGTGCATTCGAAAGCGGCGTCGACCGCTCTCGCCGAAAACTACGTCGGCTTGCCCTATTGATATGCTTGAGCGGTCAAACCCGCTCTAGCACGATGGCGATGCCCTGGCCAACGCCGATGCACATGGTGGCCAAAGCCAGCTTGCCGCCGCGCTCGCGCAGCTCGAGCGCCGCCGTGCCGGTGATGCGCGCGCCGGACATGCCGAGCGGATGACCGAGCGCGATCGCGCCGCCATTGGGGTTCACATGCTCCGCCTTCTCGGAAATTCCGAGTTGGCGGAGCACGGCAATGCCCTGGGAGGCGAAGGCTTCGTTCAATTCGATGACGTCGAATTGTTCGGGCGTCAGGCCGAGGCGGGCGCAAAGCTTCATGGTAGCCGGCGCCGGGCCGATGCCCATGATGCGCGGCGCCACGCCGGCGACGGCGCCGCCGAGGATACGGGCGATCGGCGTCAGCCCATGCTTCTTCGTCGCTGCTTCGGATGCGATGATGAGGGCGGCCGCGCCGTCATTGACGCCCGAAGCATTGCCGGCGGTCACCGTGCCGCCCTGGCGGAACGGCGTTGGCAGTTTGGCCAGCGCCTCTATGGTGGTGCCGGCGCGGGGATGCTCGTCCTTCGAGACGACGATCGCGTCGCCTTTCCTCTGCGGGATGCTCACCGGCGTGATCTCCTTCGCCAGCCGGCCACTTTCTTGCGCGGCCACCGCCTTGTCCTGGCTGCGCACGGCGAAGGCGTCCTGGTCGGCTCGGGAGACGGAAAAATCCTCGGCGACGTTCTCGCCGGTCTCCGGCATGGAATCGACGCCATACTGCTTCTTCATCAGCGGGTTGACGAAACGCCAGCCGATGGTGGTGTCGTAGATCTCGGCATTGCGTGAGAAGGCGGTGTCGGCCTTCGGCATGACGAAGGGTGCGCGGCTCATCGATTCCACGCCGCCGGCAATCATCAGCTCGGCCTCGCCTGATTTGATGGCGCGCGCGGCGATGGTGGCGGCATCCATACCGGAACCGCACAGGCGGTTGACGGTCGAACCGGGAATGTCCTGCGGGAGGCCGGCAAGCAGCAGCGCCATGCGCGCGACGTTGCGGTTGTCCTCGCCGGCCTGGTTGGCGCAGCCATAGACGACGTCATCGATGGCCGCCCAGTCGACGCCGGAATTGCGCTCGATCAGCGCCTTCAACGGAATCGCCCCGAGATCGTCGGCCCGCACGGAGGACAGCGCGCCGCCGAAGCGGCCGATGGGCGTGCGGATGTAATCGCAGATGAAGGCCTCAGTCATTTATGCGGCTTTCCCTTTGGCGGTCCCTTGATGCGCCGCCTTGGTGCGGGCCTGCAGGTCGCGCAATGTCTTCAGCTCGAGTTCCGTCGGCGCCGGCGTCTCGTCAAGGGCCTCCGCGAACTTGACCGTCCAGCCACAGGTTTCCTGCACCTGCTCGCGGCTGACGCCGGGATGCAGTGACACCACGGTGAACTCCTTGGTCACCGGGTCGGGCTTCCAGATGGCGAGGTCGGTGATCAGCAAAGTAGGGCCGGCCGTGTCGATGCCGAGGCGCTTGCGGTGATCGCCGCCGTCGCCATGGCCAAAGGAGGTGAAGAAGTCGATCTTCTCGACCATGCCGCGCTTCGACTGCGCCATGGTGATGTAGACCTGCCTCGACGAGGTGGCGATCTCCGGCGCGCCGCCGCCGCCGGGCAGGCGGGTCTTGGGATGCGCATAGTCGCCGATGACGGTGGTGTTGATGTTGCCGAATTTGTCGAGTTGGGCGGCGCCCAGGAAGCCGATCGAGATGCGGCCGCCTTGCAGCCAGTAGCGGAACATCTCCGGCACCGCGACGGTGGTGACCGCCGTCTCGCACAATTCGCCGTCGCCGATCGACAGCGGCAGCACGTCGGGCGCGGTGCCGATGGTGCCGCTCTCGTAGATCAGCGTGATGTCGGGCGCATGCGTCAGCCGCGCGACGTTGCAGGCGGCCGACGGCGCGCCGATGCCGACGAAGCAGACATCGTCGCTTCTCAGCGCGCGGCTGGCGGCAATCGTCATCATCTCGTTCGGGGTGAAGCCGATGTCCTTCGCGTCGCTCATGCGGCTTTCCTCAGATGCTTGACGCGACCGGCAAAGTCGTCGGCGCTGCTCTCGATGACGTTCTTCCGGATCCACGCCTGGAAGCGGTCGCGGTCGGCGGCGATCTCGTCCCACTCCAGATAGGAAGCGTTGTCGCGCTCGTAATAGCCATGCGTGTAAGAGGGGTGCGAGCCGCCAGGCACGACCGAAATCGCCGCGATCGTCCAGTTCGGCAACACGGTGAGGTTGGGGTGGAGGTCGTCGAAATTTTCGACCACTTCCTCGACCGTCACCACGGCGCGCCTTGCGGCAAGAACGGCCTCCTTCTGGATGCCGATGATGCCTTCGACCAGCACATTGCCTTTCCGGTCCGCCTTCTGCGCGTGGATGAAGGTGACGTCGGGCCGGATCGCCGGAACGGCGGCAAGCACTTCGCCGGTGAAGGGGCAGGTCACGGATTTGATGTTCGGATTGACCGCGGCGAGACCGGCGCCGCGATAGCCGCGAAACACCGCGCAGGGCAGGCCGGCGGCGCCCGCCTCGTAGGCATTGGCCATGCCGGCGTGGCTGTGCTCCTCGACCTCGATGGCGCGCGGAAAGCCGTTCTCGATAGCGTCGCGGGCGCGCCTGAGCAGGCCGACGCCCGGATTGCCGACATAGGAGAAGACGACCTTCTTCGCCATGCCCATGCCGATCATCTGGTCGTAGATCAGGTCGGGCGTCATGCGGATCAGCGTCAGCTCACGAAAGCCCTGGCGGATCGCCTCATGCGCGGCGGCGGTCGGGATCAGATGCGTGAAGCCCTCGAAAGCGACGGTATCGCCGTCATGCAGATTCTCCGCGACGGCCTCTTTCAGCGGCAGGAACTTGACCATCTCCGAGCTCCGTGGTGCAAAAAGTTCGTATTGCGAACATATGTTTTATATGGGATACTTTTAACTCCAAGCTTTGCATTGAGTCAACGCCGGTCTGGAGGCGCTCGTGGAAGAGGAAGCGATTTCACGTGACCTTGTCGGTTCGCTGGAGCGTGGCCTGGCGGTGATGGAAATCCTCGCGCGCCATCCTGCCGGCATGACGCTGACCGAGATGGCGGAGGAGGCGGACCTCACGCGAGCGGGGGCCCGGCGCTTCCTGCTGACATTGGTAGCCACGGGCTATGCGACGCAATCCGGCCGGCTGTTTTCGCTGTCGCCGCGCTTGCTGACTGTCGCGCGGACATGGCTTGGCGGCGCTTCGCTCTGGACCTTCGCGGCGCCCATCATGCGCGAGGTGGCGGGGAAATTCGACGAAGCCTGCAATGCGGCAGTGCTGTCGGGCGAGGATGTCGTCTATGTCGCGCGCATCCCTGGACGGCGCATCCTGAGCGTCGCGCTCGATGTCGGCACGCGGCTGCCGGCCTACTGCACCTCGATGGGGCGGGTGCTGCTTTCCGGCCTGTCGGCGGATGAGTTGAAGACCTTCCTTGCCGAGGCGGCCATCAAGCGGCGGACGCCGAAGACGATCACCGGCCGCGCCGCACTCGGCAAGGCCATCGACAGGGCGAGGGCGGATGGCTTCGCCATCGTCGACGAGGAGCTGGAGCTTGGCCTGCGCTCGATTGCGGTGCCGATCGTCGATCGCGCCGGGCGCACCGTCGCGGCCATCAACGTCTCGACGCAGTCGGCGCGTTTCTCGGTCGAGGCGATGGAGCGCGACATCCTGCCGGTGCTGCGGCAGGCCAGGCAGCGCGTCGAGGAATTCTTCTTCGTTTGACGACCAGCCGATGTTTGACAGGCAGCCGATCGTCGGGCCGAAGCCCGTTGACGCTTCATTTCAGATACGCTAATGAACAGGATTATACAGGTTCACTGAACAGGTATCGATATGGCCCGTCGCGCGATGCAGCTTACTCCCGGCACGGGCAAGCCCGAGCAGATCGCGACGGTTCTGGAGCATGAGATACGCTCCGGCCTGCTTGGCTTCGGCGACCGCCTGCAGAGCGAAAGCGAGCTCGTCCAGCGCTTCTCCGTCAGCCGCAACACGGTGCGCAAAGGGTTGGAAGAACTCTCCAGCCGGGGGCTCATCACCACCAAGGTCGGCATCGGCTCCTTCGTGACCTTCGACGGCATGCCGGTCGATGACGCGATCGGCTGGTCGCGCGCGCTTGCCAATGCGGGCGCCAATGCCGAGACCCGCACCTTGCGGCTCGAGATCATCGAGGACGCGGAACTGGCGGCCAGGCTCGGCGTGGACAGCTCGTCCTTCATTGCCGTCGACCGCGCCCGCACCAATGCCAATGACGGCCACGCCATCTCGATCGAGCGCAGCCGCCTGCCGCTGTCGCCCGAATTGGAGGACATACCCCTGCGCGGCCTGCGCGAAGGCACGCTGCACCAGACGCTGCGCGGGGCAGGGCTGGTGCCCGACCACGGCGAGGAGTGGGTCGATATCGAGATGCTGAGCGCCGCCGACGCCGCGATCCTCGATTGCGCGCCCGGCACGCCGTTCCTGCGCACGCGCCGCCTGACGCGCGCCGCCGACGGACGCGCGATCGAATTCGTCACCAGCCTGCTCAACCCGGCGCATTTCGCGCTTCACCTGGAGTTCTGAGCATGGCCGGGGAGGCAAGTGATCGAACAATAGGCGATCGGGCAATGGGCGCGTTGATCGGCGGGGCGCTGGGCGATGCGCTGGGTATGCCGACGCAGCTTCTGTCGCCGGCCCGCATCGCCGAGCTCTACGGCCATGTCGAGGATTTCATCGCGCCCGCCGCCGACCACCCGGTGTCGAAAGGACTGCCGGCCGGCGCGATCACCGACGACACCGAGCAAGCGCTGCTGCTTGGCCGCATCCTGGTCGAGTCCGGCGGGCGTTTCGACCATGCGCGCTGGGTCAACGCGCTGCTCGACTGGGAGCGCGACGTCAAGGCTCGCGGCAGCTACGACCTGCTCGGACCGTCGACCAAGCGCGCCATCGACGCCATCAACAGCGGCGTGCCGGCCGAGGAGGCTGGACGCAGCGGCGACACCAATGGCGCGGCAATGCGCATCGCGCCGGTCGGCATCATGATGCCGCCGGAGCCGCTCGATGCCCTGGTCGCCAAAGTCGCGGAAACGTGCCGGGCCACGCACAATACCTCGATCGCCATTGCCTCGGCCGCGGCAGTCGCCGCAGCTGTCAGCCTCGGTGTCTCGGGTGGCGACTGGCGCGCCGCTTCCGGCCATGCGGTCGCAGCCGCGAGACTTGGTGCTGCGCTCGGCCATTGGGTCACCGGCGGTGATATCGCCGCGCGCATTTTCTGGGCGCAGGCGCTCGTTCGGGGCAAGGCGGAGAAGGAAGCAATCAAGCTGATCGTCGACCTGATCGGCACGGGCGTCGCCAGCCAGGAATCTGTGCCGGCGGCATTCGCGGTGCTGGAGGTCGCGCAGGGCGATGCATGGCGGGCCGCCGTGATCGCGGCCAATCTCGGCGGCGACACCGACACGATCGGGGCGATTGCCGCCGGCATGGCCGGCGCCTGCTCCGGCCTGTCGAAGCTGCCGCGGGATCGCATCGCCCAACTGCATGGCATCGACATCGCGGATGTCCGCGCGCTGGCCGAGGATCTGGTCGCGGCGCGGACGGCCAAGACCGGTCCAGGCAAGGAGGACGCGGCGTGAGCGCACGGCTCGTCCATGTCGGCAGCGCGGTGGTCGACTATGTCTACCGCATCGACGCCTTGCCGGCGCCGGGCACGGAAAAAACCGCGACGAGCTATGCGCGGGTCGCCGGCGGCGGCTTCAACATGATGGTCGCGGCAAGCCGCACCGGCATGAAGGTGGTGTTCGGCGGCCAGCTCGGCACCGGGCCGGACGGCGACTTCCTGCGCGCCGCCTTCGCGGCCGAAGGCATCGAGACGCTGACACCGCCGTCACCATCCATGGACAGCGGCAATTGCGTCGCCATGATCAGCCGCGACGCCGAACGCACCTTCGTCTCCTGGCCGGGCGCCGAGAGCCGGTTGACGCTCGACATGATGAAGCCGGTCCAAGCCGTTCCAGGCGATTGGGTTTTCACGTCGGGCTATACGCTGAGCTATCCCGGCAGCCGTGACGCGCTCACCGACTGGATCGAGGCGCTGCCGGCCGGCATTCCCTTCGTCTTCGATCCGACTCCGGTGATCGCCGATATTCCGCGGCCGATCCTGGACAGGGTGCTGGCGCGCACGACCTGGCTGAGCTGCAACACCAACGAGGCCGCGGAGATTGCCGGCGCCGGCGATGCCCAGACCGTCGCCATCCGGTTGCTCGCCGAGCATTGCCCCAGGGCCGAAGGCGTCGTCATCCGTGCCGGCGCGCATGGCTGCCTGGTGCGCATGGCCGACGGCGGCACCCGTACGGTGCCCGGGTTCAAGGTGGAGGCGGTCGACACCAATGGTGCCGGCGACACGCATATCGGCGCCTTCGTCAGCGGCCTTTCGCGCGGTCTAAGCCCTTGCGACGCGGCACGCTATGCCAACGCCGCCGCCGCACTTTCTGTCACACGCCATGGCGGGTCCTCCGCGCCGACCGACACTGAGATCCAAAAATTCCTGACTAAGCGCGGCGAAGCGACGACCGCGCCTGGCCAGGCGAAAGCGACTGCAACTTAACAAGCCCGTCAATCGGGCAAACAATGAGAGGAAAAGAACATGCGCATGCCCAGACTGACCGCTTTTCTGACGGCTACCGCCGTCTTCGTTTCCGCCTTCACGCTGGCAGCACAAGCCGCCGAGGAAGTGCACGTGCTCAACTGGAAAGGCTATGGCGCCGACGAGCCATGGGCGGTCGCCAATTTCGAGAAGGCGACCGGCTTCAAGGTGGTCAACGACTTCTTCAACTCCGAGCAGGAGATGCTGACCAAGATCCGGACCAATCCCGGCCTCTACGACGTCGTCATGATCAACGCCGCCTTCAACGACCAGGCGATGGCCGGCAAGCTGATCCAGCCGATCGATGTCTCGAAGCTTTCCAACTATGCCGACATCGCCAAGGACAAGGCCAGCTCGCCGATGCTCAACCATGACGGCAAGGTCTATGGCGTGCCGTGGGTGTGGGGCCTGACGGCGCTGGCCATCAACGAGAAATCCTTCGACAAGCCGCCGACGAGCATCGCCGAGATGTGGGACCCGGCGCATAAGGGCCGCGTCATCATCCGCGACGACGCTGTCGAGGCGGTCCAGTTCGGCGCGCTGGCGTCGGGGCAGAACATCAACGACATCAAGGATATGGACGCGGTCAAGGCGAAGCTCACCTCGCTGATGCCGCAGATCAAGACCTTCTGGAGCTCCGAGAACGACTGGAACCAGATGGTCGCCTCCAACCAGATCGACATCGGCACCTATTGGAGCGGCTCGGCCGACCGCGCCAAGACGCATTTCAAGCTGCCGGTCTCGCTGGTCATCCCGAAGGAAGGCTCGGTCGCCTGGCTCGACGCTTTCTCGATCCCCGTCGGTTCCAAGAACGTCGCCGGCGCCGAGGCCTTCATCAACTACATGATCGATCCGAAATTCTATGTCGAATGGGTCACCAAGGTCGGCGCGCCGGTCTCCGCCAACACCAAGGCGGTCGAGGCGCTGCCGGAGGACGCCTTCAACCGCAAGGTGATGGGCAGCCCGGACGTCGCCAAGCGCATCCAGTTCCAGGCGCCGGTCACCGACGAGCAGCGCGAGAAATACCTGGCGCTGTGGCAGGAGCTGAAGGTCAACGTGAAGTAACAGGCGTCTTTCGGGAGGAGAGGCAAAATGGCTGACCAGCTTGCGGTCGGTTCGCGCCGCGGACTGAAGCCGGCCCTGCCGCTTCTCCTTCCCGCCTATCTGTGGCTGACGGTGGCGATCTTCCTGCCGCTGTCGGCCATGGTTTTCTTCTCCTTCATGACCGACCTGCCGCTGGCAGGCAAAGAGTGGTCGTTCACGCTTGGCAATTACGCCGCCTTCTTCTCGCAAAGCCTCTATTCGCGGCTTCTGCTTTCATCGCTGCGGCTCGGCCTCGAGGTGACGCTGTGGTGCGTCGTCATCGGTTATCCGGCGGCCTATGTGCTGGCCAAGGTGCTGAAGGGCCGCAGCCGCGAGGCGATCTTCCTGCTCGTCATCCTGCCGTTCTGGTCGAACGGGCTGGTGCGTATCTTCTCCTGGGCCATGGTGCTGCGCGAAGGCGGCATCCTCGACACGGCGCTGAACGCTGTGCTGCCGTTCAAGATCAACATCGATCTCATGTATTCCTATCCCGCCGTCATCATCGGCCTGGTGCACTCCTATGTGCCCTACATGGTTCTCACCTGCTATCTCACGCTGCAGGCCATCGACGATTCGCTGATCGAGGCGGGCCGCTCGCTCGGCGCTTCGCGCCGGCAGGTGCTGTGGCGGGTGATCATCCCGCTGTCGATGCCGGGCCTGATCGCGGGTGCCGCGCTGATCTTCGTGCCGGTCGTCGGCTCCTTCATGGAGCCGCGCATCCTCGGCGGCCGCACCGGCACTTTCTATGGCACCGTCATCGAGGACCAGTTTGTCGCGGTGTTCAACTGGCCACTGGGTGCCGCACTTTCCTTCATCCTGCTCGCGGTGGTGCTGATCATCCTGGCGCTGGCCGCACCTGTCCTGCGGAGAGCCGCGTGATGGCGGCGACGCGCATCCTCGAATGGCTCGGGCGTTTCTACATCGGGCTTTTGCTCGGCTTCCTCTATCTGCCGATCATCATCATGGCGGCTATGTCCTTCAACGCCTCGCCCTTCTACCAATTGCCGTTCGAGTGGACGACGGACTGGTACGCCTCGCTCTGGCAGAACGAGCAGTTGATCGCGGCGACCTGGAACAGCATCGAGATCGCAATCATCACCACTTTGATCTCGACGGTGCTGGGTTCGATGGCCTCGCTCGCGCTCTACCGCTATGAGTTTCGCGGCAAGAAATTCCTGCAGGCGCTGCTCTTCCCGCCGATCGCCGTTCCGTGGCTGATCACCGGCACGGCCATGCTGATCTTCTTCTTCGGCGTCGGCATCGGCCGCGGGCTCATCGCCATCCTGCTCGGCCATGTCGCGCTGGCGCTGCCTTATGTCATCGTCGTCGTGTCGGCGCGGCTGCAGACCTTCGCGCCTGAACTGGAGGAGGCGGCGCGCTCGCTGGGCGCCAACCAGTGGCAGGTGACCATGCGCGTGACCTTGCCCTGGATCATGCCCGGCGTGATCGCCGGCGGGCTCTTTGCCTTCGCCGTGTCGTTCGACCAGTTCGTCGTCTCCTACTTCCTGTCGACGCCCGGCCAGACGACGCTGCCGGTCGAAATCTACGCCGCGATCCGCAAGGGCTTCACGCCCGAGATCAACGCGGTCTCGACCATCATCATTGTCGTGTCGATGGCGCTGATGCTGCTCACGGCGCGCTTCTTCAAATTCGGCGGAGAGAAGTAATGGCTGGCGTCCAGGTCGCGAACGTCTCCCGCAGCTTTGGCGCGCACAAGGCGCTGGACGATGTGTCGATCGATTTCGCCGATGGCGGCTTCTATGCGCTGCTCGGGCCTTCGGGCAGCGGCAAGACCACGCTGCTCAGGCAGATCGCCGGTTTTGACTTTCCGGATGCCGGCCGCATCGCCATCGGCGGCGAAAGCGTCGAGCGCGTGCCGGTCGAGAAGCGGCGCATCGGCATGGTGTTCCAGAATTATGCGCTGTTCCCCAATATGAGCGTCGCCGACAATGTCGCCTTCGGCCTTTCGGTGCGCGGCGAGCCGAAGGCGACGATCGCGGCGGAGGTGCAGCGCGCGCTCGACCTCGTGCAGCTCGGCAAGCTCGGCGGCCGCAAGCCGCACCAGCTCTCCGGCGGCCAGCGCCAGCGTGTGGCGCTGGCTCGGGCCATCGTCACCAAGCCGCGCGTGCTTCTGCTCGACGAGCCGCTCGGCGCGCTCGACAAGGCGTTGCGCGTCGACATGCAGATCGAGCTGAAGCGCATCCAGCGCGAGATCGGCATCACCACGATCTTCGTCACGCACGACCAGGAAGAGGCGCTGACGATGAGCGACCGCATCGGCATCCTGCGCGATGGCAGGCTGGTGCAGGAAGGCCCGCCGGAGGAGATCTACGACAGGCCGCAAAGCGAGTTCGCAGCGACCTTCCTCGGCGACGCCAACATCTTTCGCGGTGACGCGACCGGCTCCGGGATCAAGCTGCCGGACGGCACAACGATCGCGGCTTCGACCGGCGCATCGGTGCCGGCCGGCGCCAAGGCGAGCTGCGCGGTCCGGCCCGAGCGCATCCGGATTTCCACCGGCGCGGCAAAGCCCGATCCAGCCAATGCCAACACGCTCAAGGGTCAGGTCTCGAAACGCATCTTCGCCGGCAACAACAGCACCTATTTCGTCGACCGTGACGGCCAGACGCTGAAGGTGATCGTCCAGAACACAGGGGCCGAGAGGCTGGCCGAAGGCGAGCCGGTGGTGCTCAGCTGGTCACCGGACAGCACGGTGCTGATCGCGGCGAGCTGACCGACGTGGCCGAGCCGCCATCAGACCCTGATGGGAAATGATGGCACGGGACTTGGCTGAAGTCCGGACCATAGCGTTATATCCAGTCCTCGACGGAGGAATGGATGGCGAGCATGGGTTTCGAGCCGGACGTTGAAGTCCGGGTCAAGGACTACCGGATCGGCTGCATCGGCGCCGGCATGATCATGGCGGAGTGCCATCTGGCCGCCTATCATGAAGCCGGCTTTCCCGTGGTGGCCATCGCATCGCGCACGAAGGCCAATGCCGAGAAGGTGGCCGCCCGCTGGGGTATTGCGACCGTCCACGATACGCCTGAGCAGCTGATCGAGAACGGCCGCGTCGAGATCGTCGATCTCGCTTTCCCGCCCGACCAGCAGCCGGCGCTGATCCGCCATGCGCTGAAGCAGCCGCACGTCAAGGCGATCCTGGCGCAGAAGCCGCTGGCGCTCTCGGTGGAAGAAGCGGTTAAGCTGCGCGACGAGGCAGCCGCCTCGGGCAAGATCCTCTCGGTCAACCAGAACATGCGCTACGACCAGTCGATGCGCGTCCTGAAGCAGATCATCGACAGCGGCGCGCTGGGCGAGATCGTCTTTGCCGAGATCGACATGCACGCGATCCCGCACTGGCAGACATTCCTGGCCGAGTACGACCGGCTGACGCTCGCCAATATGAGCGTGCACCACCTCGACGTTCTGCGTTTCCTGTTCGGCGATCCGGACGACATCACAACGCTGACGCGCAAGGACCCGCGGACCAGGTTCGAGCATTCCGACGGCATCACGGTCTCGACGCTGCGCTTTCCCTCGGGCGTGTTCGCGGTGTCGCTGGAAGATGTCTGGTCCGGCCCGCGCCAGGAAGGCTATCGGGACGACCAGCATATCGCCTGGCGCGTCGACGGCACCAAGGGCGTCGCCAAGGGGACGATCGGCTGGCCGAAGGGCATCGCCTCGACCTTGACTTACGCCTCGACCGAGACGACGGGCGGTGAATGGGTGACGCCGAGTTGGGAGACGATGTGGTTCCCGCACGCCTTCATCGGCGTGATGGAACAGCTCCAGCATGCGCTGAAGACCGGCACGCCGCCGGCGCTCTCCGTCGCCGACAACGTCAAGACGATGGCGCTGGTCGAAGCCGGCTACCGGTCGATGGCCGAAGGCCGCACCATCAAGCTGTCCGAAATCCGCATCGACTGAGGCGGCTGAAGGCAAGGCAACAGAATCGCTTACGGGAGGACTTCAGCTCATGATGCAGGCGGGTATCTTCACAGGCTACTTCCCTTACGAGCTCGAGGAGGTCGCCAGGCGCATCCGCGCGCTCGATTTCAACACGGTGCAGCTCGACCTGCATTTCAAGGATATCGACCTGTCGGCCGGGCAGATCACCAGGGACAAGGCAAGGAAAGTGCGCGACATGTTCCGCGACCACAACCTGCCGGTCTGCTGCCTGTCCGGCTACACCAACATCATCCATCCGGACAAGGCGGAGCGGGAGAAACGGCTTGCCTACCTCAAGGAGATCATCCGCAACGCACGCGAATTCGGTTCGCCCTATGTGATCTCGGAGACCGGCACCTACAACACCGAGTCCGACTGGGTGCACCACCCGAAGAACAAGACCGAGGAAGGCTTCGAGGAATGCCGCAAGGTGATCTCGGACCTTGCCCAGACGGCTTACGATCACGGCGCGGTGTTCCTGCTCGAGACCTATGTCAACAACGTCGTCGGCTCAGTCGAGGAGACAGTAAAAATGTTCGCGCAGGTCGACCACCCCGGTCTCGGCCTCTTGATGGATCCGACCAATTATTTCGAGGCGCATAACATCGACCGTATGGATCAGGTGCTGAACCAGGTGTTCGACACGCTGACTGACAAGATCAGGATAGCGCATGCCAAGGACGTGAAGCGCGCGGGCAGCGACAAGACCGAGAAGCATGCCGATATCGGCGACGCGGATGCGCATGACGGACTGACCTTCCGCGGCGTCGGCGAGATCGAGTTGCCGGCGCCTGGTCTCGGCGCGCTGAACTACGACCTCTACCTCAGGCGGCTCAGCGAGAAGCATCCGAACATCCCGGTGATCATCGAGCATCTGACCGAGGACGACGTGCCGCGCGCCAAGACATTCCTCGACGGCAAATTCCGCGCGAACGGGCTTTGATCGGACGATGACGACGGCCTCCGGCACCAAGCGCGATTACAGCCTTGTCGGCGAAAGCACACGTACGGCGATCGAGACCGGACTTGCCTCGGCCGAGTGGTACCACACCGACGTGGCGCGCAAGACCATGAAGGAATTGATGCAGCGCTCGGATGGACCGGCGATCCGCGACACCATCATCTGGATCGCGCTGATCCTGGGCTCGGCGGCCGGCATCGTCTGGTTCTGGGGCACGTGGTGGATCGTGCCGTTCCTGTTCGTCTATGGTGTGCTCTACGGCTCGTCGAGCGACTCGCGCTGGCACGAATGCGGCCACGGCACCGCCTTCCGCACGCGCTGGATGAACGACGTCGTCTATCACATCGCCTCGTTCATGCTGATGCGCAATCCGGTGCAGTGGCGCTGGAGCCATGCGCGGCATCACACCGACACCATCATCGTCGGTCGCGACGCTGAGATCGCGGTGATGCGGCCGCCGGACCTGATCAAGGCGGGCTTGGCCTTCACCGGCATCCTCGACTTCCGCTATTCGCTGCCGACGCTGGTGCGCCAGGCCTTCGGCACATTGTCGGACGACGAGAAGAGCTACATCCCGGAGATGGAGCAGCACAAGGCGGTGACCGCGGCGCGCTGGCACATGGTCGTGTATGCCGCGACGATCGCTGTCGCGATCGCGCTTGGGTCATGGATACCGCTGGTGCTGATCGGCCTGCCGCGCCTCTACGGCACCTGGCACATGGTGACGACGGGGCTGCTGCAGCATATCGGGCTCGCCGACAACGTCACCGACCATAGGCTCAACACCCGCACCGTCTACATGAACCCGATCAGCCGGTTCATCTACTGGAACATGAACTACCATGTGGAGCATCACATGTTCCCGATGGTGCCCTATCACGCGCTGCCCAAGCTGCATGAGCTGATCAAGCACGATTTGCCGGTGCCGAACCCGTCGATGTGGCATGCCTATCGCGAGGTCTGGCCGGTGCTGCTCAGGCAGCTGAAATACGAGGACTACTATCTGAAGCGCGAATTGCCGCCGACGGCCAAGCCCTATCGCGGCGAGTTCCATGATCTCGACATAACGGCCGCGGCCGCCGAATAGGCGCCGCGCATCAATCCAGAGAAAGATAATGGCCGGAGAGTGATGATGGCGGAGTGGGTCGAAGCATGCGCGGTGGGCGATGTGGACGAGGAGGACGTGATCCGCTTCGACCATGGCGGCCGCACCTTCGCGATCTATCGCTCGCCGGACGACGCGTTCTTCGCGACCGATGGGTTCTGCACGCATGAAAAGGCCCATCTCGCCGACGGGCTGGTGATGGACGACATCATCGAATGCCCCAAGCACAACGGCCGCTTCAACTACAGGACCGGCGAGGCCAAGGGCGCGCCGGTCTGCGTCGACCTCAAGACCTATCCGGTCAAGGTCGAGGCCGGTAAGGTGATGATCGATATCGGCTGAAAGCCGTCAGACAAAACAGGATGTACCGATGAGCCGAAAGAGACCGACCGTTGCCGATCTGCGCGCCATGAAGGGCAAGCGGCAATTGACCATGCTGCGCGTGCTGACGCTGGAAGAGGCCGAGGCTGCCGAGCGGGCAGGGGTAGATATCGTCTCGGTGCCGCCGGAACTGGTGCTCAATCCGCAATACCGCGATGCCGCGCCCGGCCTCTTCACCATGCCGGGCGAGAACTTTTTCGAGATCGGCACGGCCGACGATTTCGTGCGCTGGTCGTTCCGGCTCTACAAGGCCGGCGCCGACGCCGTCTATTGCAGCGCCGGCTATGCCACCATCAAGCGCATGGCCGACGACGCCATCCCCGTTATCGGCCATGTCGGTCTCATTCCCTCCCGCGCGACCTGGACCGGCGGCTTCAAGGCGGTCGGCAAGACCGCGGACACCGCCATGCAGGTTTTCGAGGCGGTCAAGCAGCTGGAAGCCGCCGGCGCCATCGGCGCCGAGATCGAGGTGGTGCCGGTGGAAGTCGCGAAAGCAATCTCCGAGCGCACCCCGCTGATCATGCTGTCGATGGGCGCGGGCACGGGCTGCGACGCGCAATATCTGTTCGCCGAGGATATTCTCGGCACCAATCGCGGTCACATGCCGCGCCACTCGAAGGTCTATCGCAACTTCGCCGCCGAATACGACCGGCTGCAACAGGAGCGCATCGCGGCGTTTTCCGAATATGTCGCCGACGTCAACAGCGGCGCCTATCCGGAGGACAGGCATATCGTGCACATGGACCCGGACGAGCTCACCCTGTTCATGAAGAAGGTCGACGCAAAGGCCTGATCCAAGAATCGAAAAGCTTCAGCCGGCAGCCGGCGGACCTTGCCAGATTCCGCTGACGAGGGCGGCATAAAGCGCTTCGGCATCGATGCCCAGTGGCCTGTCTTCCTTGAGCGTCGCCACATGCGAGCGCACGGCCGCGTGGATTGCGCCCGTGGCCGGTGCCAGCGCCATGCCCTCGCGCAAATCGACGGCCTGCGCCGCGGCCATCAGCTCGAAGGCGATCAGCCGCCGCCACAGAACGATCATCTCCGCGCATTTGGCGACGGCGAGCGGCGTCTGCGTGGCGTGATCCTCGACGCCCTCGGATACGGGCAGGAAATCGAGCATCACCGGATTGGCCTTGTGGCGGATCGCGGCCAGGATCGCCGTCACCGTCTTCTGCAGCGGAACGAAGCCGGCGGAAGCGCCGCCGACCGGCGACAGATATTTCGGCAGGCCGTGGCGGGTCGAGCCGGTAAGCTGGATGAAGCGCGCCGCTGACGCGGCCGCGCATTGGGCGATCGCCAGGCCAAGCGTTTCGAAGGCGAGCGCCAGCGACGCGGTGTGGAAGTTGCCGGTCGATATGACCAGCTCATCCTCGGCAAGCACCAGCGGATTGTCGGCGGCGGCGTTGAGCTCGATCTCGACCGCCAGCCTGGCATGGTCGATCGCCTGGGTCAGCGCGCCGTGGATCGAAGGCATGCAGCGGACCGACAGCGGGTCCTGGATGGTGGTCGGCGCCGGCGCTTCGTCGCGCGCCAGCAGGTCGCGCAGCGCCTTCGCAGCAAGCTGCTGGCAGGCGCCCGGGCGTGCCTGATGCTGGCGCGGATCGAGGATGGTGCGGTTGGCGCCAATGCCTTCCATCGTCAGCGCGCCGGCCTGCTGCTGCTGGTCGAGCGCCGACAGCGCATCGGTCAGCGCCAGCGCTCCGGCGCCGGCGGAAACCGCCGAGGCGTTGATCAAAGAGAGGCCGTCCTTCGGCGAGAGCGTGACGGGCGCGAGCCGCGCCATCATCAAAGCCTTGGCGGCAGGCATGCGGCGGCCCTGATATTCCGCTTCACCTTCGCCGATCAGCACCCTGGCGATCGCCGTCATCAGCAGGAGGTCGCCGGCGCCGATCGAGCCCAGCGACGGCATCACCGGATGCACGCCGGCATTGAGCGCCTCGACCAACGCCGCGAACACGCGCGGCGACAGGCCCGAGCCGCCGGAAGCGAGCATCGCAACGCGGGCGAACATCGCCGCCCGCACCGCCGGCATCGGCAGGGCCTCGCCGACGGCGGCGCTGCGGCCTTCGATCAACTGGCGCTGGAAGGCGCTCGAGTCGCCTTCGACCGCCGTGACGAGATTGGCGCCAAGACCTCTGTTGAGCCCGTAGATCTGCTGGCCGCCGGCCGCGGCGGCATCGAGGACCTGGCGAGCCTTGTTGAGTTTTTCGAGGACGGCGGAAGTGACCTCGACCTTGCAGGCATTGCGCGCGGCGGCGACCACATCCTCGATGCTGACGCCGGCGCCGGTGAGAACGAGCGGGCTCATGCGAAGCGCAGCCTCTGGCCGATGCCGTTTTCGCCGGCCTTGGCGAGCATGGCCTTGCCGAGCGCGATATCGGAGAGCGACAGGCCGCGATGCCAGAACAGGATCGTCTCGCCATCGCTTTGCCGACCGGGTTTGAGGCCGGCGGCGATCTGGCCGAGCTCCGCATGCAGCGTCGCCTCGCTCAGCCGTCCCGTCTCGACATGGGCGCGCAGCGAGCCGAACTTGCCGCCCTTGCACTGCCCCCAGTCGTCGACGACGATCTTCTGCATGATGTCGGTGAGCGACAGTTCGACCGCGCTCATCGTGCCGTAGGGCACCACCAGCGCGCCCCGCTTGATCCATTCGGTCTTGAGCAGCGGCTGCGGCTCCGGCAGCCGCGAGGCCTCGACGACGATATCGGCGCCATCGACACAGCTTTTCCAGTCGGCCACCGCCAGGACCGGCTTGCCGAGGTCGGCGGCGAGCTTCGCGGCGAAAGCGTCGCGGCTTTCCGGCCGGCGCGAATGGACGCGGATCTCGTCGAAGTCGAAGAGATGGTCGAGCAGGCGCACATTCCAATAGGCGGTGCCGCGCGCGCCGATGTGGCCGAGCACCTTGGACGACTTCTTCGCCAGATGCCGAGCGCCGATGGCGGTAACGGCGCCTGTCCGCATGTCGGTGATGACGGTGGCGTCGAGGATGGCGCGCGGCGTGCCGGTGCGTGGATCGAAAAGATTGAGGATGCCGAATTCCGACGGCAGGCCGTGCTTGTAGTTGTCGACATAATCGCCGACGATCTTCACGCCGGCGGCATCGAGCGGCGCCACATAGCCGCGCAGCACGTTGAAGTGGCCATGAAAGGACGGGTCGGGCTCGAGATGGACGCGCGGCTCGATCACCGTCTGGCCCTTACCCTGCGCGACGAGCCCGGTTTCGACGGCGCCGATGATCTCGGCGTCGGTCATGGCCAAAGCTTCGATGTCGAGAGCATTGAGGTAGTCGATATAGATAGGCTTCATGCGGTTTCCTCGGCCACCCCCGGGCTCATCCATAACAGGCGAAACGGCGACACGGAAGTTTGTTGGATAAGCTCTGGACGGGACCGGGCTTATGCTGTTCAACCACCGCGTCATGACCAGCATTCCCGACAACGAGGCCGTGTCCCGGCCGATAGATTCTGCAAGGCAGTCCCGGCGCGTCGCGCTGATCGTGGCGGTCGCCTTCTTCATGCAACTGCTGGACTCGACGATCATCTCGACGTCGCTGCCGCAGATGGGGCAGTCCTTCGGCGTGCCGGCGGTGGCGATGAGCATCGGCATCACCGCCTACATGCTGACCATGGCGGTGTTCGTGCCGCTGTCGGCCTGGCTTGCCGACCGGTTCGGCGCGCGCAACATCTTCCTCGTCGCGATCGCGCTGTTCACGCTGGCCTCGATCGCCTGCGGCTTTTCGCAGAGCCTGACTGAGTTCGTCGCCGCCCGCATCGTGCAGGGCCTTGGCAGCGCGCTGATGACGCCGGTAGGCCGCATCCTGGTGCTGCGCAATGCCGAAAAGTCGGAGCTGCTCAACGCCACGGCGCTGATCACTTGGCCGGCCCTGTTCGCGCCGGTGGTCGGGCCGGTGCTCGGCGGCTTCATCACCACCTATCTCTCCTGGCACTGGAACTTCTTCATCAACGTTCCGCTGGGGCTGGCCGGATTTGCGCTGGTCGCCCGCTTCGTGCCGGGCGATCGTGAATCCGAGGCGAAACCATTCGATTGGCCGGGCTTTTTCCTCACCTCGCTCGGCCTTGCGGTGATGCTTTACGGGCTTGAACGCCTGGCGCATCCCGAGGACGGCTTGCTGCCGACGATAGGCTCCATCGCCATCGGCATCGTGATCGGCTGGCTCGCCGTGCGCCACCTCTTGCAGGTCCGGCATCCGCTGCTCGACCTTTCGGCCTTCAAGATACTGACCTTCGCGATCTCGACGCTTGCCGCGGGTACGGTCTTCCGCGTCGCGATCAACGCCACGCCCTTCCTGCTGCCGCTGCTGTTCCAGGTCGGCTTCGGCCTGCGTCCAGTCGATGCCGGCCTGTTGGTGCTGGCCTATTTCCTCGGCAATCTCGGCATGAAGACCGTGACCACGCCGACGCTCAGGCGCTTCGGCTTCCGCACAGTGATGGTGGTGAACGGGGCGATCGCATCGCTGGCGATCATGGCTTGCGGCGCGATCTCGCCGCAGACGCCGCTGCCGCTGACCGTCGCGCTGATGCTGGTCGCCGGTCTCACGCGCTCGATGCAATTCACCGCGCTGAACACGCTTGCCTTCGCCGATATCGGCGCGCCGCAACGAAGCTCGGCCGCGACGCTCTCCAGCATGCTGCAGCAGATGGCGATGCTGTTCGGCGTGGCGATCGCGGCGGCGGTCCTCAATTTGTCGCAGATCGTCAGGCACGAAGCCGTGCCCGACCTCGTCGACTTCAGAATCACCTTTATCGCGATCGGCCTGCTCGGTCTCGCGGCGGCGATGCGCTTCCTGGTCCTGCCGGCCAATGCCGGAGCCGAGGTTTCTGGCCATTCGACGAACAATTGAGGTCGCGCCGGCCGCATTTCGCGGACTTAAATTGCGTCGGCCCAGCTGCCATCGAACAGGCTCTTCCGCCAGCCGAGCGATCGGGGGCAACGGATTGCCAAAAGCACATTAGTTTCCGGCTATTGCGCCAGTTTCGGCAATTGATGCGTCCACTTGGAAAATAGTCGGAGAGGCGCGGTTATTGAACGCGGATTCATTTGACGAGCCACTGTTGAGCCGATTAGCTTTCGTGCGGGATGGGGGCCGGCACGGCCTTGCCGTCGGGGCGAAAGACACTAGCGATGAATGGGATCGGCTGGCCGAACTGGAGGCACCTTAATCAGGAGGGCATCGTCTTTGCCATCGCCATCCTGCTGTTCGCCGCCGCCGCGCTGGGCCTGCCCGGGTTCCTGACCGCCGACAATCTGGTGGCCATCGTCCGCTCGGTCTCCGTGCTCGGCATCCTGGCGCTTGGCATGGCGGTCGTCATCATCGGCCGCGGCATCGACCTGTCGGCGGTGGCGATCATGGCGATGTCGGTCGCCTGGTACCTGCAACTGCTCAACACCGGAACCTCGGACGGGCTCGCCTTCGTCTACGTGCTGGCGGGCGTTTTAGCCATCGGCCTGCTCAACGGCTTTCTCGTCGCCTATGCCGACGTGCCGGCGATCTTCGTGACGTTGGCCACCGGCTCCTTCGTGTTCGGCTATGTGCGCTCGCAGCTGATCACGCAGGATGCCGTGCCGGTGCCCGGGGGGCACTGGGTCGAGTTGCTCGGCGGCGTCCGCTTCCTCGATATTCCGGTCGAGGTGTTCGTCTTCGCCGGGCTGGCCTTCCTGGTCTTCCTGTTCCTGCGCTACACCAAATGGGGCCGCTTCATCTATTTCGCCGGCGACAATCCGGTCGCCGCCCGCAACATCGGCGTTCCGGTGCGGCCAATGCTTGTGCTGCGCTACGTGCTGTCGGCTTTCGTGGCCCTGATCGCCGGCCTGCTGACGGCGGCCAGCCTGCATTCGATCAACACCCGCATCGTCAATTCGACGCTGCTCTACGACATCGTGCTGGTGGCGGTGATCGGCGGCATCGGCCTGTCGGGCGGCAGGGGCGGGGTGCGCAACGTGCTGGTAGGGGCGGCGCTGATCGGCATCCTGCTCAACGCCATGACCATCATCGATATTCCGCTGCTCTACCAGAACCTGATCAAGGCGGCGATCCTGCTCGGGGCCATCATCGTCGACGGCATCATCAATCCGCGCGACGAGCAGACGGCGCAACAAGGCGACATTTAGAGCAGATGGACTAGCCCATATGCTCAGGGGTACCCGGAGCGATCGCGACGATTGGCCGGCAACAATCGAAACCAGAGGGATATGACATGAGACTATTCAAAACATTGATGGCCGCTGCCACGGCGCTTGCCGTCACCGCCTTCGTGGCGCCGAGCTTCGCCGCCGACGATCCGGGCCCCGCCGCCTATGCCAAGTCGCTCAACGGCAAGCGCGTCATGCTGGTGCCGCTGGCGATGGGCTTCGACCTGGCGCAGGGCTGGGCGCATTATCTGAAGAAGGAAGTCGAGGCCTGGGGCGGCACCTTCGAGACGCGCGATCCGAACTGGGTGGTCGACGCCGGCGCGCAGGCGATCACCGACGCCATCGCTTCCGACACGCGGCCCGACGTGCTGATCATCCATGCGCCCGACCTCAACTCCTATTCGAAGCTGATGAAGAAGGCGCAGGCCGCCGGCACCTATGTGCTGCTGGTCGACAATCCGGCCAACTTCCCGGCCGACGCCTTCGTCGGCAGCGACTGGGACAAGCTCGGCCAGCTCGAAGCCGAAGCGGCGATCAAGGGCTGCGGCGAGAATTCGTCGAAGAAGATCGGGCTGGTGCAGGGCGACCAGGCGAACTCGTCGAGCCTCTACCAGTATGCCGGCATCATGAAAGTGCTGGAGAAGCATCCCGACTTCCAGGTGGTGGCAAAGCCCGACTCGAACTGGGACGCGACGACCTCGCGCAACGTGACGACGACGATGCTGCAGCAGCACCCGGACATCTGCTCGATCATCGACTTCTGGGACGGCGACGCCACCGGCGCCTCAGCCGCGATCCGCGACGCCAAGCTCGACGGCAAGGTGTTCCTGGTCACCACCGGCGGCGGCGAAAAGGCGGCTGACTGCGACAAGCTCGTGGACGGCACCTATGGCGCCGTGGTGATGACCGATCTTGCCCGCCAGTCGGGCGACATGAACGCCATCATCAAGTTCCTGCTGCAGAGCGGCCAGCCTGCCGGCACCTCGCACACCTACATCTACACGCTGGAGAAGGCGACGACCAAGGCCGACCTCAAGCCCGACAGCTGCTGGGACTTGAAGGCGCTGCAGGCCGAAGCGGCGGCGAAATAAGCCGCCGCCCGAGAGCATCCCACGAGGTGGCCGGATCGGTCCGGCCACCTCTTTTCCCGTTGCCCGTTCTTTTTCCGTTGAATGACAGCAGCAGCCGATGAATTTTCGTGAACGCCTCCAGGCCTGGCGCTACAATCTCGTGCCCGACCATCTGGTCGGCGAGATCCTGACCAAGCGCTGGACCGACAACGCCATACCTTTCCTGGCGCTGGTGGCGACGCTCGGCGTGTTCGGCTCGATCATTCCGGGCTTCTTCAAGCTCACCTCGTTGCAGGAATCGACCCGCCAGCTCGGCGAGTTCTCACTGGTGGTGATAGGCATGACCGTGGTGATGCTTGGCGGCGGCATCGATCTTTCGGTCGGCTCGATCTTCGCGCTGTCCTGTTTTTCCGCCGTCTACGTCTTCTTCATCCTCGAGCAGTCGATCTGGCTGGCCCTGGCCGCCGCACTTTGCACGGGGCTCGTCTTCGGCGCCATCAACGGCTACCTGGTCGGATATCTGAGGCTGCGCGCCTTCCTCACCACGCTGGTCACCTTCATCTTCGGGCGGGCGCTGTTCGACATCCTCGTCACCACCTATGCCGCCGACGTGCAGCTTTCGCAGGCTTCCTCCGATGTGCTCGACTTCATAGGCGACGGCACGTTCTGGGGGCTGTCGGTCTCGGTCTGGTTGGCGATCATCCTGGCCATCGTCACGCATGTCGCGCTGACGCGATCGCGCCCCGGCTGGCATGTGCTGGCGGTGGGTGGCTCCCGGCGCTCGGCGCACAATGCCGGCATCCGCGTGCGCCGCACCGTGTTCATGACCTATGTCTTTTCCGGTTTCTGCGCCTCGATCGGCGGCTTCCTCATCGCCTGCCGGTTGAGCGGTGCGGGGCCGGGCACCGGCCTCAACCTCGAGATCATGGCGCTGACGGCGGCGGTGGTCGGCGGCGTCAGCCTGGGCGGCGGACGCGGCTCGGTGGTCAAGGGCCTGATGGGCGCCATCATCGTGCTCACCATGACCAACGGCCTGATCCGGCTGGGCTACGGCACCGGCACCAACCAGATGGTGCTCGGCATCCTTTTGGCCGTCGCCGTCACCATCGATATCCGCTGGCTGAAGAACCGCCACAAGGTGCTGAACGAGGTCTATGTCGCGCCCGTCTACCTCAAGATGGGCGAGACGCAATCAGCCGCGCCCGGCTCCGGCACATCCTACGAGCTCGACAACCGGCTGTCGGCCGCGGACCATATCGGGCTCGGCGAGCTGGAGGGCCCGGAGGACGTCATCCTCGACCGCGACGACCACCTCTACTGCGGTACGCGCCATGGCGAGATCGTCCGCTTCTTCGCGCCTGACTACAAGCGTTCCGAGGTCTTTGCCCATATCGGCGGCTTTCCGCTGGGGCTGGCCTTCGACAGGCAAGGCAATCTGATCAGCTGCGTCGGCGCCATGGGGCTCTATTCGGTCTCGCCGGAGCGGGACGTGAAGCGCCTGTCGGCCGAGACGGCGCGTTCCTGGACCTCGATCGTCGACGATGCGCGCCTGCGCGACCCGAACGATTGCGACATCGCGCCCGACGGCCGCATATATTTCACGGATTCGACGAAGCGCTATGACGCCCACGATTGGGCGCTGGACTCGATCGAGAACCGCGCCACGGGCCGCCTGCTGGTCTATGACCCGAGGGACGGGTCGACCAAGACACTGCTCGACGGCTACCGCTACACCAACGGCGTGTGCATGGCGCATGACGGCAAGTCGTTGTTCTTCGCCGAAAGCTGGGCCTGCCGCGTGCACCGCTACTGGCTGGAAGGGCCGAAGGCGGGCAGCGCCGAATGCGTCATCCGCGACATGCCGGGCTATCCCGACAACATCAACCGGGCTTCCGACGGCAATTACTGGATGGCATGGCTCGGCATGCGCACGCCGAGCTTCGACCTGTCGCTGCGCCACCCCGACATGCGCAAGCGCATGACGCGGCGCCTGCCGCAGGACGAATGGCTGTTCCCCAACATCAACACCGGCGGCGTGGTGAAGTTCAACGAGAAGGGCGGCATCGTCGAGACGCTCGGCGATCTTTCCGGCAACGCGCATCCGATGGTGACCTCGATGCGCGAGCACAAGGGCTATCTGTTCGTCGGCGGCATCCTCAACAACCGCATCGGGCGCTACAAGATCGCCGGCGCGGACCCGAACTGGACAAGCCCCGCTTGCTATTGGGGAGCAAAGCCATGATCCTCGATCCGATCCTGGATGTGTTTCGTGGCAAGGCGGTCACCATCCCCCCGCTCGACGGCGCCTTCCGTCCCAACACGCGGCTCGACGACCTGCCGGCCTTCGCCGAACTGACCGAACCGGACAATCTTTTGGCGGCCGACGGGCGTCTGCTTGTCTCCAGCGGCAATGCCATCCTGGCGGTTACGGCCGGTTTCGAACCCGTGGGGATCGAGACCTTTCAATCCCCCGTCTCCGCGCTGGCGCTGTCGCCATCGGGCGACCTGACGGTCGGGCTGGAAAGCGGCAAGCTGCTGATTGCCGGCAAGGAGGTCTCGTTGCCTGCGGAGATCCGCTGCATCACGGCGCTTGCCTATGCGGATGATGGCACGCTGTGGCTGGCCAATGGTTCTGCACAGCACCTGCCGTCGCAATGGGCGGCCGACCTGATGAAGAAGGGCGCATCTGGCTCGCTTTGGTCGCGAGCGGCGGGCGGAGATTTTCGTAAAGTGGCCGGCGACATCGCTTTCCCTTACGGACTATATCCCACCGGCGCGGATGTGGTGGTCAGCGAGAGCTGGCGCCATCAACTGGTTCGCTTCGGCGCGACCGGCAACCGCGGCACGCTGCTGACGCATCTACCCGGCTATCCCGCCCGGCTGTCGCCGGCATCGGATGGTGGCGCGTGGCTGACGCTGTTTGCGCCGCGCAACCGGCTGATCGAGTTCGTGCTGCAGGAAACGCATTATCGCCAGGACATGATCGACCAGGTGCCGCCGGCCTACTGGATCGCGCCGGCGCTGGCCTCCAACCGCAGCTTCCTCGAGCCGCTGCAATGCGGCGGCATCCGCACCATGGGCATCCACAAGCCGTGGTCGCCCACCCGTTCCTACGGTCTCGTGGTCAGGCTCGACAGGGCCATGCAACCGCAATTCAGCCTGCACAGCCGCGCCAACGGCACGCGCCACGGTATCTGCAGCGTGGCGGAACAGGACGGCCGCCTGTTCGTGGCCTCGAAGGGCGGCGATTGCGTGCTGGCGCTTGACCTTGCGCCGGGAGGCTTCTGATGGACTCGATCGTGCGCCTGGAGGACGTGACGAAAACCTACCGCGGCGTGCCGGCGGTGAAGAGTGTCAGCTTCGATCTGAGGAAGGGCGAGATCCACGCGCTGCTCGGCGAAAACGGCGCCGGCAAGTCGACGCTGACCAAGATCATCGCCGGCGTCGTCGACGCCACTTCGGGCAAGATGTTCCACAAGGGGCAAGAGATCGCCTACGCCTCGCCGCATGCCGCGCTGGAAGCCGGCATTGCCATGGTGTTCCAGGAGACCAGCCTGGTGCCGTCGATGACGGTGGCGCAGAACCTCTATCTCGGCACAGAGAAATTCCTCAACCGGCTGCGCGGCACCTACATTTCGGCGCAGCAATTCCTGCAGTCGCTGAACTTTCCGGTCGATCCCAACGCGATGGTGGCGACGCTTGGTGCTGCCAAGCGGCAGATGGTCGAGATTGCGCGCGCCGTCCACCACAATGCCGAGATCATCATCTTCGACGAACCCACCGCGACGCTCACGCCGGAGGAGAAACGCCATTTCTTCGCGCTGATCCGGAGGTTGAAGGCGCGCGGCGTGTCGATCGTCTTCATCAGCCATGCGCTGGAAGAGGCGCTGATGATCGCCGACCGCATCACCATCCTGCGCGACGGCGAACTGGTGATCACCGACGAGACATCGGCCTTCGACCGCGACAGGATCGTCGCCGCCATGGTCGGGCGCTCGCTGACCGGGCAGATCTACCGCCAGCGCGACGAGACGAAACTGCGCAAGGCCGGCAAGAAAGTGCTCTCGGTGCAGGACATCTCGATGAGCAACATCGTGCGCAACAATTCCTTCTCGATCTTCGAAGGCCAGATCACCGGCGTGTTCGGGCTGATCGGATCGGGGCGCACCGAGACCTTCAAGATCGTCTCGGGCATCTACAAGCGCGATTTCCTGCGCGGTGGCGCTATCGAGCTCGACGACAGGCCGGTGCGCTATCTGGTGCCGAGCGAGGCGGTGGCCGACGGCATCGTCTACGTCACCGAGGACCGCAAGAGCGAAGGCATCTTCGAGACGATGGGCATTGCAGAGAACCTGTTCGGCGGCCTGCTCGCAGCCGGCCGCGAAAAGGCCTGGGTGATCAACCAGCAGGAGATGCGGCAGCTTTCGGCCGAATGGACCAAGACGCTCAACATCAAGGCGATCAACGACAACGCCCGCGTGGTCGAGCTCTCCGGCGGCAACCAGCAGAAGGTGGTGATCGGCAAGGGGCTGGTGCAGCAGCCGCGCATCGTCATCTTCGACGAGCCGACGCGCGGCGTCGACGTCGGCGCGATCGCCGAGATCCACCAGATCATCAACCGGCTGGCCGACGAAGGGCTCGCCGTGGTCGTCATCTCGTCCTACCTGCCGGAGATCATGAACCTGTCCGACCGGATTCTGGTTTGCCGGCAAGGGCGTATCGTCGAGGAGTTCTCGCCAGCGGAGGCGACGGAGGAGAAGATCATGTATGCGGCAGTGCATTAGGGTAGCGAGGCGACGGCGCATGATCGCACAGTCGGATCGAACACCCATGGAGATTGGCCGAGGCGTCTGTCATTTCGTCATCCACGGGCGGAGCAAGGAGCGAAGCGACGCGCGCAGACCCGAGGATCCATGCCGTGACGTTTAGGCGCCGCTACGGTCCAGAATTCTGCTCCGCTGCACCCTTCGCGCGAGGTCGCGGCATGGATTCCAGGGTCTGCGCGCGTCGCTTCGCTCCTTGCTCCGCCCTGGAATGACGATGTTGAGGTGCTTCGATAACCTACGCGGCAGTGTGCTGTTTCGAGCCAAAAGCTCAATCGGACAAACAGGTTAGCCATCTATGCGCAATGCTTGATTCAACAACCTCGACCAACGCCTCAAACGAAAGGACCACGCCATGGCCACCACGAAACTGCTCAGCGATGCCGAGGTCGAAAAGATTCCGGCGGTGAAGGCCGTGTTCGACGATATCCGCGCGACGCGCAAATCCGACTTCGTCAACAATTTCTGGCGCGGGCTCGCCAATGATCCGGCGTCGCTGAAGCGGGTTTGGGATCAGCTCAAGGCGGTGATGGTCGCCGACAGCGCCATCGATCCGCTGACCAAGGAAATGATCTACATCGCGGTCTCGACCGCCAATGGCTGTTCCTACTGCATCCACTCGCATACGGCAGCGGCGCGAGCCAAGGGCATGACCGACGCGCAGCATGGCGAGCTGGTGTCGATCATCGGCCTGGCCGGGCAGACCAATCACCTGGTGACGGCGATGCAGATCCAGCTCGATCCGCAATTCGAGGTGAAGTGAGGCGGCGCCTTCGCCTTCTCCCCTTGTGGGAGAAGGTGGCCGAGCGAAGCTCGGACGGATGAGGGGTGCTCTAGGGAACGCCAGCGTCTCACTCCGCTGGAACACCCCTCATCCGTCTCGGCGCTTCGCGCCGATCCACCTTTCCCCACAAGGGGGGAAGGAAGAAAAGCGCTACACTGGCCGATACACCTTCTCTGCCGTGTTCCAGAAAATATCCGCCTCGGCCTTCGCGCCGTGCCTGGCAACTGCGGCGCGGTGCGCTTTGATCAGCTCGGCATGGCTGGTCCACAACTTCTCGATCGGGAAGTTCGAGCCGAACATCAGCCGGCCGCTGCCGAGGATGTCTATCGCGTTGTCGACGATGTAGGCGATGAGTTCCGGGTCGTTGCGGTGGACGAAAGTGCCGAGCCCCGACAGTTTTGCGTAGAAATTGGGCGCTGTGGCGAGTGTGCGCAGGCCGACCTTCCAGGCTTCGGTC
Source organism: Mesorhizobium sp. RIZ17 (assembly GCF_051127865.1). Classification (NCBI taxonomy): domain Bacteria; kingdom Pseudomonadati; phylum Pseudomonadota; class Alphaproteobacteria; order Hyphomicrobiales; family Phyllobacteriaceae; genus Mesorhizobium; species Mesorhizobium sp. RIZ17. Next base: position 6,769,552 of record NZ_CP147861.1, on the reverse strand, counting down.
GTTTCCGGCTCCATGCCGGTCAGCATGCCGGCATGGGTGACGATGAAATTCGTCTCAGGGTTTTCGCCGACCAGCGTCAGTCCGTCCTTCATCTGCGCCGGGAAAAGCTGCAGGTCGAAGGAGAGGCCGTAGTCCCTCAGCCGAGCCACATTGGCGCGCACTTTCGGATCGATCACCTGGTCGGCCGAGGCGGCGAAGCGGAAGGCGGGAGTCTCGTGCCAGTGGAGCTGCATGCGCACGCCGCGCAGCAGTTTGTATTTCATCAGCCGCTCGATTTGCGGGCGGACATCGTCGGCCGTCATGTCGGCGTAGCCGACGATGGCGTGCGGCCAGCCGGTCTCGTCCGCGGTCTGCTGCAGGAAGGCGACCTCCTTCTCGAAATCCTCCTTGGCCCAGTTGGTCTGGACATAGACGGCCTTCGCGACGCCCGAGCCCTTCTGGTCTTCGAGGAACTCCGCGATCGGATAGTCGCGGCGGATCGGCTCGTAGGGGCCGAAGATGCGCGGCACCATCGGTCCGACCAGCCAGGGCTGGTCCTTTTGGCGCCAGATGTGGAAATGCGCGTCGATGGCCTTCTGCATCACGATACCCTTTTCCAGATGACTGAAGCCGCAGGCGCGGGGCGGGCGAGCGACAGGATGAAATCAGTCAGGCCTCCGACCGACGAGCCGTCGACCAGATCGTCGAGCACCGGCAGGATGGCGCTGAGCGCCGACGTCGCCGGGCGAAAGCGTGGATCGCCGGCGAGCGGGCTCGCCAGTGACAGCCGGAAGGCGCGGGCGCTGAACCGCCGCATCGCGGTTTCGAGGTCGGCATGGTCGCCGCGTTCCAGGCCATCGGACAGGATGACGACGCAGGCGCCGCGTCCAAAGGCGGAAAAGCGCGGCACCGAAAGGAAGGTGAGCAATGTCGGGCCCATGCGGGTGCCGCCGTCCCAATCGTCGACGAGCGCCGCGGCGCGGGCGAGCGCCTGCTCGCGGTCGCGGATGCGCAGCGCTGAGGTGATGCGGGTGAGACGCGTGCCGAAGGTGAAGATCTCGGCGCTATCCGCGCCTTGCACGGCGGCGTGCGCGACCTTGAGGTAATCGGCGGTATGCAGTTTCATCGAACCGGAGACGTCGATGAGCAGGAGCAGTTTTCGCGATACGATCTGCCGGCAGCGCAGCAGCGGCGAGGGGATGTCGCCATCGGCGCTGACGATTTCGCTGAGCGAGCGCCTGAGGTCGAGCGTGCCGCGCGAACGGGTGCGGGCGGTGCGGAAGGAACGACGCGCAGGCAGGGCCGACGCCAGCTTGCGGCGAAACTGGCCGATGCCGTCGGCGTCGCGCTGGAAATCGCGGCTGCTCAGTTGTTCGAGCGCCGAGGAGAGCTCGCCGCCTTTCTCCTGGCGAGTGGCCTGGTTCTCTTCCTCGCGCGTGCCGCGATCGTCCTTGACGCGGGTCTCGTCGTCCTCTTCGCCCTCGATCGAAGGTTTTGCGTCGCCATGGAAATAGCTGCGGAAATGCGCCTCGAATTCGCCGCGTCGATCGGGTGGCGGCGCGAGCGTCGCAAGAGCCGCCTCGCGGATGTCGCTCATCGAGCGTGGGCCGAGCAGGGTGACCGCTTGCATGAAGCTGGAGATTTGTTCTGAGGCGATGGGAAAGGCGTGACGGCGCAGCAGGCGGGCGAAGCCTAGGAAGGGTGCGGCGGCGGGGGGCAAGCTTTCCGGACGCCTCATTCCTTCGCGCCCCCCTCTGTCCTGCCGGACATCTCCCCCTCTAGGGGGGAGATTGGCGGTTTGGGCGCCTCGCTCTTTCCTGCAACGTCGGCGATTGGCGAAAGCCGGCGTGCCATCTGATCTCCCCCCTTGAGGGGGAGATGTCCGGCAGGACAGAGAGGGGGGCTGTCCCGCCAGCGTCGCGCATTAGCTCTGGGGTATCGCGCCAGCGCGTTGCGATTGTCCATCACCCCAGCGCCTCCTCGACAATCCTCCCCAGCTCCGGCGCGATCGCGGACAAATCCTCCTCGTCCTTGATCAGCACGCCGATGGCGCGGCGGAAAGCTTGCGGCCATGGGCTGCCGCCCTTTTCGAGGATGGTCGCGGCGTTCGCCCATTCGACCGCCTCGGCGATGCCCGGCGGCTTGGCCAGGGGCCGCGCGCGGATCTCCTGCACGGCATTCGCCACCGCTCGTGCCGTCGCCTCGGCGACACCGCCCGAGCGCAGCATGATGATCTCGGCCTCGCGCGCGGCGTCGGGATAGCCAATCCAGTGATAGACGCAGCGCCGGCGGAGCGCCTCGGCTAGCTCGCGGGTTCGGTTCGAGGTCAGGATGACGATGGGCTGCGTGGCAGCGCGGATGGTGCCGCGTTCCGGGATGCTGATCTGGAAGTCGGAGAGGAATTCGAGCAGCAGCGCTTCGAACTCGTGGTCCGAGCGGTCGATCTCGTCGACCAGCAGCACGCGCTGTTCTGGCGCCCGCAGCACCTGCAACAGCGGCCGCGCGATCAAAAATCGGTCGTCATAGATATCGATCTCGTGCTCGCCGGCATGGCGGATGGCGAGCAGCTGGCGCTGGTAGTTCCATTCGTAAAGCGCATGCCCGGCGTCGATGCCTTCATAGCATTGCAGGCGCACCAGCTCGCGCCCAAGCAGCTCGGCGACCGCCTTTGCGGCTTCGGTCTTGCCGACACCAGGCGCACCTTCGAGCAGCAACGGCTTGCCCAGGCGGATCGCTAGGAAGATCGCGGTCGCCAGGCTGTCGTCGGCCAGATAGCGCGAGGCGGCAAGGCGCTCGGCTATCGCCTCCGGCGAAGCCGCGACTTCAACGGCGTCGGCGTTTGCCATCTTCCCCCTCAGCCCGCGGCCTGCGCCTTCAGCGCGCGCAGGATGCGCTCGGGCGTGATCGGCAGCGTGTCGATGCGAACCCCGACCGCGTCGAAGACGGCATTGGCGACGGCCGGAATCTGCGGATTGGCGCACATCTCGCCCGGTCCCTTGGCGCCGAACGGCCCGTCGGCCGAGGGGCGCTCGAGCACGATGATTTCGGTCTCGGCCAGATCGCCGGGGCCCGGCATCAGATATTGGTTGAAGTCGGTGCCGCCATGGTCGCGGTTCGGATAATAGGGTTCGGTCGTCTCGTAGAGGGCGTGGCTGATGCCCATCCAGGAGCCGCCGACCAGCTGCTGCTCGACCATCTTAGGGTTGAGCGCGCGGCCGATCTCGAAGACGTTCTTCACCGTCAGCACCGTCACCTCGCCGGTCTCGTCGTCGACCTCGACCTCTGCCACCGTGCAGGCATGGGCGTAGCAAGTGGAGGGCTTCATCGCGCCGGTCTCCTTCTCCGGATAGGAGCGCGGGATCAGGAACATGCCGCGGCCGGAGATCGAGCGGCCGCGCTTGAAATGCGCCGACAGCGCGACATCGAAGATCGAGATCGATTTCTGCGGCGCGCCCTTCACCTGGATGTTGCCCTGGCCGTCGGTTTCGAGGTCGGAGGCGTTGACCTCCAGTTCCTCGGCGGCCACTTCCAGCATCACCTGGCGAGCTTCCTTGGCGGCCTGGATGACGGCGTTGCCGGCGCGGTGCGTGCCGCGCGAGGCGAAGGTGCCCATGCAGTGCGGGCCGGTGTCGGTGTCGGCGGTGTCGATGACCACGCGGTCGGTCGGCACGCCGATCGTCTCGGCGCAGATCTGCGCCATGATCTGCTTCATGCCCTGTCCAAGATCGACGCTGGAGAGCGTCACCATGAAATTGCCGGTTGGCGTCGAATGAACCAGCGCCTGGGTCGGGTCGCCGCCGAGGTTCATGCCGGTCGGATAGTTGATCGCGGCGACGCCGCGTCCACGCCGGATCGCCATCTCACGCTCCCTTCCTGTAGGAGGACATCGCCATGTATTTTTCCGCCACCGGCCAATTGGCGGCGCGCGAGGCTTCCTGCATGCATTCGATCAGCGCCGCGCCCTCGGTCGGCTGGCGATGCGCCTTCATGTCGCCGTCGCGATAGGCGTTGATGAAGCGGAATTCGAGCGGGTCCATGCCGATCAGCCGCGCCAGCTTGTCCATCTGCACCTCCAGCGCGAAGTCGCCGATGGTGACGCCGAAGCCGCGCATGGCGGAGGAGGGGGTCCGGTTGGTGTAGACGCAATAGGTGTCGATCCAGACATTCGGGATCGTGTAGGGGCCGGGATAGTGCGCCGCGCCCTTCTGCGCGCCGTAGGGCGAGTGGCGCGAATAGGCGCCCGCATCGGTATAGCCGGTTACCTTGCGCGCGACGATGCGGCCGTCGTTCATGACACCGTCCTTGATGACGACTTTTTCGGCGGCGCGCGGCGAGGAGATCTGCATCTCCTCCTCGCGGCTGTAGACGAAGGAGACCGGGCGTCCGGTGAGCTTGGCGCCGAGAATGGCGATCGGCTCGACGATGACGTCGACCTTGCCGCCAAAACCGCCGCCCACCGTGCCGCCGACGAAATGCAGCTTCGAGCCCGGCATCTGCAGGATGATCGAGGCGTTGTCGAGCGTGAAGAACATCGCCTGCGTGTTGGTGTAGCAGGTGAAGCGGTCATTGCCCTCGGGCGCCACTACGCAACCGGTAGTCTCAGTCGGCGCATGCTCGATCGGCGAGGACTGGTAGGACTGTTCGAGGATATGGTCGGCCCCGGAAAAGCCTGCCTCGACATCGCCGAAGCGCACCTTGCGGCACTCGCCGCTGTCATAGAGGTAGTGGTTCTGGCCGTGATATTCGTTGACGATCGGCGCGCCGGGCTTCAGCGCCTCCTCCATGTCGAAGACCGCCGGCAGCACCTCATAGTCGACCTTGACCTTGGCGGCGGCTTCCTGCGCCGCGCGCTCGGTCTCGGCCAGCACCGCCACCACGGCCTCGCCCTTCCAGCGCACCTTGCCGTCGGCAAGCACGGTCTCGTCCTCGGGACCGACCTGGATCAGGATCAGGATGGTGTAGACATTGTGCGGCACGTCCCTGGCGGTCAGCACGCGCACGACGCCCGGATGCTTTTCCGCTTCCGACGTGTCGATCGAGCGGATGCGGGCGTGGTGGTGCGGGCTGCGCACCATCTTCAGATGCAGCATGCCGGGGAAGTTGCGGTCGGCGAAATAGGCTGTCTTGCCGGTGACATGTCCCGGTGAATCGAGCCGCGGACGACCCTGGCCGATCTCGTGCAGGCCGTCCTTGCGGACATCGGCGAAATAATCCTTGCGCAGTTCCATGGCTCGTTCCCTCAGGCGACGTTCTGCGAGTTAGCGCGCGCGGCGCTGAGCACCGCCTGGATGATCGGCTCGTAGCCGGTGCAGCGGCAAATGTTGCCGGACAGCGCTTCCACGACATCCTCGCGGCTGGGGTTCGGCGTGCGGTCGAGCAGCACTTTTGCCGCCATGATCATGCCCGGCGTGCAGAAGCCGCATTGCGTGGCGAAGGCATCGAGGAAGGCGCGCTGCAGCGGATGCAGCACGCCGCCTTCGGCGAGGCCGGCCGTCGTCTTGATGTCGGCTCCGCCGCAGGTCTCGGCCAGCGTCAGGCAGGAGAGCCGCAACTCGCCGTCGATGATGACCGAGCAGGCGCCGCAGGTGCCCTGATGGCAGCCGCCCTTGGGCGAGGTGTCGCCGATCTTGTCGCGCAGCGCATGGAGCAGCGTCGTGCCGCTTTCGACGAACTCGGCTTTCTCGGAGCCATTGAGTGTGAATTGGACAGGTACCTTCGCCATTTTTCCTCCCTGCGCGCCTGCCCGGATAACCGGACAGACGCGCGTCCCCCACGGATTAATTCGACAAGAGCCGGCCGAGGTGGACCGGCAGGACTTCGGCGCGATACCAGGCGCTGGCGATCGGGTCGGTGATCGGCGCGATGCCTTCGCCCGCAGCGGCCAGCGCCGGCGCGATCCCCTGCGGCGTGAGCTTGCAGCCGAGCAACGCCTTCTCCGTCGCTAAGGCGCGTATCGGCCTGTCGGCCATGCAGCCCAGCGCGATGCGCGCCGACGTCACCGTGCCGTCCGCCGTGCGCTGCAGAAGCGCTGCGATGCTCAGCACCGACACCCCCTTCGGCCTGACGCGCGACACTTTCAGGAAGCGGAAGCTCTCCGCCTTGGGCAATGAGAAACCGACAGCCGTGACGATGGCGCGGCTGGTGTCGCGACCGGCCAGGAAGGTCTCGATCGGCATTTCGCCATCTTCGGTGACGACGGCCGCATCCAGCGCCAGCAGCGCCACCGCGAAATCGCCATAGGGTGCAGGGGCAAACAGATTGCCGCCGACGGTCGCCATGTTGCGGATCGCAGGTCCGCCGACAGCGCGCGCGGCCGGCGCGAGCGCGGCAAGCTCCGGATGGCGGGCAATTGCCGCCATGGTGACCGAAGCGCCGAGCCGGACTTTTCCGCCGGAGACCGCGATCTGCGAGAGGCCGGGATCGTCGACGCGGATCAGGCTGGAGACGAAAACGTCACCTTCATTGGCCGCGCGGATGACAAGCGTGCCGCCGCCAAGATAGCGGGTGCCCGACGCCTGCAGCGCGGTGTTGGCGTCTGTCACGCTCGAAAAGGTCCGTAGCGCAAGCGACATGGCGGGCTCCCGTCAGCTCTGGCCGGCGAAATGGGCCTTCAGGGCGTTGAACCCGCCCTGGAAGACGTTGGCGCCCATGCCCTCGGCCAGCTTGTCGGCCTCCTCGGGCGCGGCGTCGAAGCTTGCGCTCCATTCGGCATAAGTACGGTTGCCGTCGGTCACGCGGCGCAATTGCAGCGTCGCCTTGTGGTTGGTCAGCGGCTGCGGCGTCTCGAGGATCGAATAGCTGACCAGGAAATTCTCGTCCGAAAAGTCCAGCAGTTTTTCACGCAGTGTCGCGCCGCTGACCAGTTTGAATTTACGCACGCAGCCGATCGCGGTAGCGTCCTTGCCGTCCTCGATATGGCTTTCCACCATGCGCGGATGCCAGCCAGGCAGGCCGTTGAAGTCGCGGATGCGCGCCCAGACCTGCTCGACCGGCGCGTCGATGACGCTGGAAATGGTGACTTTCGCCATAGACTGGTTCCCTTGCAAAGATCGGGAGAAGGCTAGGGCGGCCGGTGAGCCGGCGCTTATCAATGCGTCTTGAGCACGTATCAACCAGTCGGAAAATGCGGCGACGGATCAGCCTGCAAAGACGCTCACGACATGGCCCGAGCGGCTTCGCGGTAGAGCGTCGGCGGCACGCCGACATGGTCGCGGAAGAAGCGCGAGAAATTGCCCTGGGTGGTGAAGCCGAGATTGCAGGCTACCGAGATCAGCGGTGCCTCGGACCACTGCAACTGGCGCACGGCTTCCTCCATGCGCAGCGTGTTCCAGTAAACGTTCGGCGTCAGGTTGGTCTGTTCCTTGAAGAGCGCGAAAAAGTGCGGTCGGGAGAGGCCGACCGAGCGGGCGACGTCGTCGAAGGAGATGCGCTCGCAGACATTGGCCTTCATCAACTGGATCGCCTTGCGGACGCGGAAATCGAGCATCGTGTTGATGCGCGCGCGGGCTATCTGCGGAGCGGATATGTCCGCCGCATCGAGCACTGAGTCGATGAAACGCTCGATCTCGTAATTGGCGACGTCGTCGATGCTCTCATTGTCGGTCAGGTGATCGAGCAGGTTCGCCGCCGCCTGGTGCAGCCAGGGCTCCAGCGTGATCGCGGCTTGCGTGAACAGCGGCGTCGACGACGGCAGGTCGCGGCGCCGGCGCGCCCAATCGGGGTCGATGTAGAAGGCCAGGAAAAGGCCAGGCTTGCCGTCGCGGGAAAGGGCATGGCTGTGCGGCTGGAACGAGTTGATGCCGGCCGCGGTGCCCGGCCCAAGCCGCACCGTCTCGCGGCCGATGGTCATTTCGCCCGCCGTGCCTTCCAGCCAGATGATGAGATGTGCCTCGCCATGGGCATGGGTGACGAAGTCGTTGGCGACATTCAGCACGGAAACATGTCCGAACCGGCCCCAATAGAGCCTGATCGCGTCCGTCATGGGTATCGCTCCTCCCGCGGGCGACTGGCCTCCCTTCGCCTGCCCAAGGATAGTGCGGCCGGGGTACGGTCGCGTCAAGGCAGGCAGGCGCGGCGGACCTTGCGTTCAAAGCGCCCGGACGTATTTTCAGACTGAGCGATAGGGCGGCATCCCCCTTCTCCTCTTGGGGACAAGGGGACGCCGGCTCAGTCGCTGCGGCGGAAATTGCGGATACGGTCGAACAGCACCGCCAGGATGATCGCGCCGCCGATGAAGGTGCCTTGCCAGAAGGCGTTGATGCCGAGCAGGCCGAGGCTGTTGCGGATCACCTCGATCAGCGCGGCGCCGACGATGGCGCCGATCGCGGTGCCGACGCCGCCTGCGAGATTGGCGCCGCCGATGACGGTGGCGGCAATCACCTGCAGCTCCATGCCGTTGCCGAGATTGGTGGTGACGGCGCCGAGCCATCCGGTCTGGATGATGCCGGCAAGCCCTGCCGACAGCGCCGAGATCATGTAGACGGCGACCTTGATCTGCTTGACGGGAACGCCGGTCAGCGTCGCCGCGTGCTCATTGCCGCCGATGGCGAAGATATGCCGGCCGAACTTGGTCCAGCGCAGGATGAAGCCGGTGATCAGCGCCAGGACGATCATGTAGAGCACCGGGTTGGCGATGCCGAACAGCCAGGCGCCGCCGCCCAGCGCCAGAAGTTTCTGGTGATCGGGCCCGAACTGGAACACCACCGTGTTGTTGGACGCGACCATGGCCAAGCTGCGCGCCACCGACAGCATGCCGAGCGTGACCACGAAAGGTGGAAAGCCGAGATAGGCGATGAGCATGCCGTTGAAGGCGCCGACGACCAGCGCGGTGGCGATCGAGGCCAGGATGCCCACTTCGATCGAATAGCCGGCATGCATGGTGACGGCTAGCACCATCGAGGAAAGGCAGAGCACCGAGCCAACCGACAGATCGATCCCGCCGGTGATGATGACGAAGGTCATGCCGAGCGCCACGATAGCGGTGAAGGTGACGTTGCGCGTGATGTTGAAGAGGTTCTTCGACGTGGCGAAGGAATCGGTCGCGACGGACAGGAACAGGCAGGCGAGGACGACCGCGATCACCACCCAGAAGGTCTGGTTGGAGAAGAGCCGCGACAGGAAGGTGTGCTGCTTCTGCGCGATCGTCTGGTCAAGGGTGACTGCCATTATCGACCTTTCCTGAGGCGTTGGACGCCCGATGCACGCGACTACGCAACCTGTTCGATGGCGCCGGTGATCAGCCCGGTGACTTCCTCGGGCGAGCTCGATGCGATTTTCTTGTCGGCCACCTTGCGGCCGCGTCGCATGACGATGACGCGATCGGCGACGTCGAACACATCGGGCATGCGGTGGCTGATCAGCACCACCGCGATGCCCTGGTCGCGCAGGTGGCGGATGAGGTTCAGCACTTCGGCGACCTGCCTGACCGAGATCGCCGCGGTCGGCTCATCCATCAGCACGATCTTGGCCTGCGACAGCATGGTGCGGGCAATCGCCACCGCCTGGCGCTGGCCGCCCGACATCTGCTTGACGAGATCGCGCGGCCGCGTTTCGGACTTCAGCTCGGCGAAGAGCTGGCCGGCGCGCTTGTACATGGCGCCATAGTCGAGGATGCGGAATGGTCCCAGGCCCTTGCGCAACTCACGGCCGAGATAGACGTTGGCCGCGGCCGTCAGGTTGTTGCAGAGCGCGAGGTCCTGGTGGACGATCTCGATGCCGTGCTGGCGCGCATCGGCGGGCTTGTGCATGACAAGCTCCTTGCCCTCCAGCTGCATGGTGCCGTGGCTCGGGCGGAAATTGCCGGCGATCATCTTGACCAGCGTCGACTTGCCGGCGCCATTGTCGCCCATCAGGCCGACGACCTCGCCGGCTTCCAGCGAGAACGAGACATCGTTGACCGCCTGGATGGCGCCGAAATGCTTCGAGATGTTGGCGAGATCGAGAACCGACACCAGCCTTATGCCTCCCCACTTGTTGCACAGCTATCGCCGGCCCGGCCGGCGCCGCTTGCGTCCTGCCCCGTCCATCTCCTCCCGAACGGCGCATTCACGCATTTAGGCGAAAGCGGACGAGGGCGTCAATCAATTGTCAGACGATTAATTTCGAGACTCGACAAAAAATCTGTTTTGTAGGACAAATAGGAATTGACGCTGGCGAAAAGCCGATATTAGCTAAGTCTCGGAGGAAGACCTTGCCCATCGTCCGTCTATCCGGCGGAGGCGGGCAAATGGTTTGAAGATCAAGGATCCGGCTGCGCCGGTATTCGGGCAAACGGATCGGCAAATGCTTATCAGCACGGCCCAGGACGCGAGCGTCAGAAAGTGCTCGCCGTGGTTCCTGCGCATCCGGGCTGATCAGTGTGGCGGGCACGCGGTGTCCGTCTGTTTCAAGGGAGGACTGATATGAGGAAAACACTTTTGCTCGCCGCCGTCGCCGCCATGGCGTTGGGCGCCGGGCCGGCTTTGGCCAAGAAACAGCTCGTCATCGTCGTGAAGGGTCTCGACAATCCGTTCTTCGAAGCCATCCATCAGGGCTGCGAGAAGTGGAACAAGGAAAACGCCAGCTCGGAATATGAGTGCTTCTACACCGGTCCGGCATCGACCTCGGATGAAGCCGGCGAAGCGCAGATCGTGCAGGACATGCTGAGCAAGCCAGACACGGCGGCGATGGCGATCTCGCCGTCGAACGCGCCGCTGATCGCGCAGACGATCAAGAGCGCCAATCCGTCGATCCCGATCATGACCGTCGACGCCGACCTTGCCAAGGGAGACGCAGCCCTTCGCAAGACCTATCTCGGCACCGACAACTACCTGATGGGCAAGAAGATCGGCGAGTACATCAAGAAGGCCAAGCCGAATGGCGGCACGATCTGCACCATCGAGGGCAATCCGGCGGCCGACAACATCCTGCGCCGCGCGCAAGGCATGCGCGATGCGCTGTCGGGCAAGGAGGGCCTTGCGGCACTTGCCGGCGAAGGCGGCTGGACCGAGGTCGCCGGTTGCCCGGTGTTCACCAATGACGACGGCGCCAAGGGCGTGCAGGCGATGACCGACATCCTCGCCGCCAATCCGAAGCTCGACGCCTTCGGCATCATGGGCGGCTGGCCGCTGTTCGGCGCCCCGCAGCCCTATCGCGACCTGTTCAAGCCGATGGCCGACAAGATCGCCAAGAACGATTTCGTCATCGGCGCCGCCGACACGATCGGCGACGAGGTGGCGATCGCCAAGGAAGGCCTGGTGACCGCGCTGGTCGGCCAGCGGCCGTTCGAAATGGGCTACAAGGCGCCTTCGGTGATGCTCGACCTCGTCGGCAACAAGAAGGTCGACGATCCGGTCTTCACCGGCCTTGACGAATGCACCAAGGAAACAGCCGACACCTGCATCCAGAAGTAGGCGCCGCTGCATCCGAAACCATCGAAAAGGAGGGGGCGCCCACAAGGCGCCCCCGATTTCTTTCAACGCCAGCTTGTCCTGTCGACAGGGCAGGGCGCGCTTGCCGCTCCTTTGTTTACGCAATTCCGGCCGGAAGGCTACGGCGAAGGCGCCGAGCCCAACCGCTGCGCGCTTTTCCTGGAATTGCTCGTCAGATCTTCTGCTTCACACCGTCCTTCGAAGGCATCAGGTCGACGCCGTTGAGCTTGCCGATATGGGTTGCGAGCATCGGCACATACTGCTCGGCGGGGCCGGTGGCGAAGGCGGTCGCAAAGGAATTCTTGGTGGCGTTGCCGAGCGGGTTGGCGATACCGGCCGCGCCCGCCATCGATTCCAGATAGGTCAGGTCCTTGAAGGCATTGGCGATGCTGAACTTGTGGGCGTCGCGGTCGCCCTCCAGCGTCCAGCGCATGAAGGTCTGGTAGAAGCCGCAATCCATGCGGCCGTTGCGGATGACGCTGTCGAAGCGCGGCGGCGAGATGCCGACTTTCTCGGCCAGAGCCAGCGCCTCGGAATAGATGGCGGCATAGCCCAGCGAGATGAAGTTGTTGAGCAGCTTCATGCGGTGGCCGTCGCCGGTGTCGCCGATATGGACGATGCGGCCGGCCCAGGTCTCGATCACCGGCTTCAGCCTGGCGAACACCGCGTCCGGCGCGCCGACCATGGCGTCGAGCGTGCCTTCCCAGGCCTCCTTCGGCGTGCGGCTGAGCGGCGCATCGACATAGTCGACGCCAAGCGCCTTGAGCTCGGCGGCGAGCGCCACGGTCGAGACCGGATCGGAGGTCGAGCAATCGACGACGACCGAGCCTTGTTTCAGGCCCTCTTTCAGCCCACCGGGACCGCGGATGATCGCCTCCACCTCGCGCGAGCCGGTGACGCATATGAAGACGATGTCGGAGGCAGCCGCCACTTCCTTGGACGTGGCCACTTCCCTGGCGCCGCGCCCCAAAAGGTCTTCCGCCGGCTTGCGGTTCTTGCGGCCGAGAAAGGTCAGCGGATAGCCCTTGTCGACGATGTTCTTGGCGATGCCGTGCCCCATCAGGCCAAGGCCGATGAAACCGATGTTCTCGCGGGCAGCGGTGGTGCTCATGTCGTCTCTTCCCTGTCTTTCGTGGTGACGGTCGCCCGCGCGCGGGCGATTGCCGAGAAGGTTTCCGCGGATCGCGGTGGCGGGCGATTGCGGAATACCATATTGTCTGACAATACACATAATTTCCGAGCATTGTGGAGAGCAAAATGACGAAGCGGATCATGTTCACCGGCGGCAGCGGCAAGGCTGGCCGGCATGTCGTCGAGTATCTGGTCGAACATGGCTGCCAGGTGCTCAACATCGACACCAAGCCGCTCGACAATCCGAAGGTGCGCACGCTGATCACCGACATCACCGACAGCGGCCAGGTCTTCAACGCGCTGTCGAGCTATGCGGGGCTGCATGAGTTCGACCCATCGCTGCGGGCGCAGCCGGTGGACGCAGTGGTGCATTTTGCCGCCATCCCGCGCATCATGATCACGCCCGACAACGAGGTGTTCCGCATCAACGCGATGGGCACCTACAATGTCATCGAGGCGGCGGTGAAGCTCGGCATCCGCAAGGTCATCATCGCCTCCTCGGAGACGACCTACGGCCTGGTCTTCGCCAACGAGCCGCGCAATCCGACGCATTTCCCGCTCGACGAGGACTATGACGTCGACCCGATGGATTCTTACGCGCTGTCGAAGATCGTCAACGAGAAGACGGCGCGGGCCTTTGCGCTGCGCAGCGGCTTCGACATTTATGCGCTGCGCATCGGCAACGTCATCGAGCCGCATGAATATTCGCTGTTCCCGAAATGGTTCGCCGATCCCGGCTTCCGCAAGCGCATCGCCTGGAGCTACATCGATGCGCGCGATCTCGGCCAGATCACTTTGCGCGCCATCGAGAAGGATGGGCTGGGCTACCAGGTGTTCAACGCGGCCAATGACGACACCTCTTCGGACCTGCCGACGGCGGAGTTGTTGAAGCGCTTTTATCCGGGCGTGCCGGTCAAGGCCGAGCTTGGCGAATATGAGACGCTGCTTTCGAACCGCAAGGCGCGGGATGTGCTTGGCTTCCAGCCCGAGCACAGCTGGCGCAAATACGTCAAAACGGCGTGAGGCGGCGGCAAATGCCTGTTGATCTGTGCACATCTTCGCGGGTTACCGCAAAGCGGGCCTGCCGTGCTTGACAGCTTCTGAAAACGGGATTTTCTGGGCTATATGCGGGACGCGAAGCCGAACAACGAAAAGAAGCCGACGAAGGCCGTAGCCGCGGAGCGTCCGGCCGGCGTTCGACGGGCCAATGCGCCGCGCATGCCGGGCGCCAGCGTGCACACGTCCTTGGCCAGCGAGATTGGTCTTCGGATCGTGCGCGGCGACTATCCGCCGGGCACTATCCTGCCCAATGAAGCGAAATGGTCGGAGACCTTCGATGTCAGCCGCTCGGCGGTGCGCGAGGCGATCAAGATGCTGATGGCGAAGAGCCTGCTGGCCTCCCGGCCGAAGATTGGCAGCTGGGTCGAGCCGAAGGAACGCTGGAACCTGCTCGACCGTGACGTGCTGTCCTGGTACGCGACGTCTCCAGACCGCGAGGTTTTCCTCAAGACTGTGCAGGAGTTCCGCCATATCATCGAGCCGGAGGCAACGGCCTTCGCGGCGCTGCGGCGCACCGAGGAGCAGATGGCCGAGATCAGCCAGGCCTGCCGCGAGATGGGGGAGGCGACCAACCTGCAGGAGCGGACCCGGGCCGACACGCGTTTTCACCTCGCCATCCTCAGGGCTTCGGGCAACGACCTCTTGGTGCCGCTCGGCGTCCTGATCGAATCCGCCTTCGACCATCTCTTCACCTACACGACCCGCGAATTGGACGATCTGCAGCACGCCCAGAAGCTGCACGAGGCGATCGAGCGGAACATCCGCCTGAAGCGGCCGGATGCGGCGCGCAACGCGGTCCGCAAGTTGCTGGCGAATACCGACGAAGTCATTCAGTCTCGTTAAGGTCTTGTACTGGGCCAGTTCTCCAGCACAGAAACTTTGACCGCTGCCCATGCGTGCGTTGGCAGATCCCATGCCTTGGCGGTTGGCCGAGACGCCTATCGCGGTCGTCATCCACGGGCGGAGCAAGGAGCGAAGCGACGCGCGCAGACCCGAGGATCCATGCCTTGACTTGGAAGCGCCGCGGCGGTCCAGAATTCTGCACCGTTGTACACTTCGGTCGAGGTAACGGCATGGATTCTAGGGTCTACGCTTCGCTTCGCGTAGCTCCGCCCTAGAATGATGGGTGGACGGCCCCTTGCGGCATCGAATGTGCCAAACTGGGCTGTGATTAACTCCAGCGGAAGGAGACCGTCCGTCATGCAAGCTATCAGATTTGGTATCGATTTGGCCAAGAATGTGTTTCAGGTGCACGGCGTGGATGCTGCCGGGCGCGTGGTGGTGCAGCGCCAGCTGCGCCGCGCGCAGGTAGAGAAGTTCTTCGCCACACAGCCGCCGGCGCTGATCGGCATGGAGGCCTGCGGCTCGGCCCATCATTGGGCCCGCACGCTGCAAGCGCTTGGCCATGAGGTCAAGCTGATGCCGCCGGCCTATGTGAAGCCCTATGTCCCGCGCAACAAGAACGATGTGCGCGACGCGCACGGCTGTTGCGAGGCGGTAAGCCGGCCCGACATGCGCTTCGTGCCGATCAAGACGGTCGAACAGCAATGGGCCAGAGCGCTGCACCGCACGCGTGACCTTCTGGTGCGGCAGCGCACGCAGTTGGCCAACGCCATGCGTGGCCTGCTCTATGAGATGGGCCAGACAAGCGCCCAGGGGGCTGCGGGCCTGGAAGCGCTGCTGCAGCGCATCGAGACCTCGGATGAGGCCATCCCCGCGGCGCTGCTGATCTGCCTGGCGCCGCTGGCCGGACAATGGCGGGCGCTGGATGGCGAGATCGGCAAGCTGGACAAGCAGATCCTGGCTCAGGTCAGGCAGCAGCAAGCGGCCTTGCGGCTGACGACGATCCCGAGCGTCGGCCCGATCATCGCACATGCAACCATCGCGGCCATTGGCGACGGCCGCCAGTTCGCCTCGGGCAGGGACTTCGCGGCGTGGCTCGGCCTGACCCGCAAGAGTCATGACACCGGCGGCAAGCACAAGCTGACGGGCCATATCAGTCGCGCCGGCGACAGAGACCTGCGAAGGCTGCTCATTCTCGGCGCCAGTTCCTGGCTGCGCCAGGTCAGGGCCAAGCCCGACAGAGGCTCGCCCTGGATACGCGGCCTGCTGGCCAGGCGCCCGGTCAAGGTCGCGGTCGTGGCGCAGGCAGCCAAGACCGCGCGCATCATCTGGGCAATGCTGAGCTCGGGACAACAATACAGGGCGCCGGCTGCGGCATAACCCGCAAAGCGAGGCCCTTAACAGCGTAAGGAGCAAATAGCAGCACGGCAAAATGGTCAGGACCTGGGTCGAGACACTCCGCCTTCGTCATCGCGATTAAAAAGCGCGCTAGAATGATTGGAACTCGATCCGCGTAACCCCTGAGGGCCAGCGGTCATCAAATCGACCGCATCAAAGGCCGAATACATGACCGCTCCAGACTTAAGCCGTCGCCGCTATTTTGCCTCTTGCCCAAGAGGGGCCGTCCATACATGACGAGATTTGGGGGTCTTCAGCTCATCGCCAGCGTTTGCGCTGACTACCCCAACGGACGTTGATAGCCTTGCCCGACAAGTCTGCAATCCCTGTGTTGAGGAACTGGTGCTAGCCGCTCCCAGCAACCCTCATCCCTGCTTCTCGCGGCCGAAGGCGGCGCGCAGTTCGTCCTTCGCTTTTTCCAGTACCTTCTTGCGCTCTTCGGGCAGGTTCTTGCCGGCGCGGTTGATGTAGAAATTCAACATCGACATGGCGGACTGGAACGGCTCGGCCTTGCGGCGGTCGCTGTGCTCGGCCGAACGTTTCAGCGATGCGGCGATCTTCCTGGCGTCGTCGGATTCGAAGACGTGGTCTTCGAGGTCCATCGCGTTGCTGTGTTCGGTCACGTCAGCTGACCATTTTTTCGTAGCGGTCATGGCGAACTCCTTCCATCAGGCAAACTCCGTGAGGCGAGGCGGGTTCCCGGTTCTGGAGCCACCGATTTGCCGGTCGTGGCGCTGCTCGGTCCGGGAAATGCGCCGATAGTGCGGTTCAAACGCGCGATCTCGAAGAAATCGCGGACAGGAGACGCCGTGACCACAGTCCCAGCAAACGCGGCAAACAGCGCCGGCGTCGACAGTGTCTATGCGTGGACGCGGCTGGCCGTCTCCCTGCTGCTGGCCACGATCGGCGGCGTCGGCACCTGGGCGGTGGTCGTGGTCCTGCCCGCGGTGCAGGCCGAATTCGGCGTCGACCGCGCCGCCGCCTCGATGCCCTATACCGCGACCATGGTGGGGTTTGCCGCCGGCAACGCGCTGATCGGACGCGCCATCGACCGCTTTGGGTACTGGATACCGGCACTTGCCGCTTCGCTCGCGCTTGGCGCAGGTTTTCTGTTGGCGTCGCTCGCCAATTCCATCCTGGGCGTCACGCTTGCTCAAGGCCTGCTGATCGGCGTCGGCTGTTCGGCGATCTTCGGGCCGCTGATCGCCGACGTCTCGCACTGGTTCAACCGCCGCCGTGGCGTCGCGGTGACGGTGGCGGCGTCAGGTAATTACATTGCCGGGGCGGTCTGGCCGACGATCATGCCTTACGTGATGCAAGGACATGGCTGGCGCTTCACCTATGCGGCGATCGGGGTCGTCTGCCTCGTCACCATGGTGCCGCTGGTCTTGCTGTTGCGCCGACGTGCGCCACATGAAGGGACTTCCGGCGCGCCGCGCGGCCGGCCGGTGCAGCCGATCTCGCTATCGCCTGCGCAATTGCAGGTCCTGCTGGTGATTGCCGGCTTTGGCTGCTGCATGGCGATGTCGATGCCTCAGGTGCATATCGTCGCCTATTGCATGGACCTCGGCTACGGCGTCGCGCATGGCGCCGACATGCTGTCGATCATGCTGGCGGCTGGTGTCATCAGCCGGATCGGCTCCGGCTTCCTCGCCGATCGCATCGGCGCGGTGAAGACGCTGCTGATCGGCTCGGCGCTGCAGTGCCTGTCGCTGTTGTTCTACATCCCCTTCGACGGGCTTGCCTCGCTCTATGTCGTCTCGCTGGTCTTCGGCCTGTCGCAAGGCGGGATCGTGCCTTGCTATGCCATCATCGTGCGCGACTATATGCCGGCAAAAGAGGCCGGCCAGCGCGTCGGTATCGTGCTTATGGCGACGATCTTCGGCATGGCGGTGGGCGGCTGGATGTCGGGCTGGATCTACGACCTCACCGGTTCCTACGCCGCCGCCTTCCTGAACGGGATCGGTTGGAACCTCGTCAACCTCGGAGCCATCGCGCTTTTGATGTGGAAAGCCAACCGACGCGCTGCCGCGATCGCCTGACGCATCGATAGGCCTGGCGCCGAAGTCGGGTCGCTTGACAATGGTCGGCGCATGCGCGACCCCAATCGGCAATGCTGACTTGGTGGGCTGACTTGGTGGCGCGATGACACGGACGCCGATCTTGATGGTGCGGCCGCACTTGGCAGACGGGGGGACAAGGCGTTGACCAAGCCGCGTTCCCGTCGTGGCGGCGGCCGTCCGACCATTGCCGATGTGGCGCGCAAGGCTGGTGTCGGCGCGATCACGGTGTCGCGCGCGCTGCGTGAGCCCGGACGGGTGTCGGAGGATCTGCGACGGCAGATACAGGCCGCGATCGACGAACTCGGCTACGTGCCCGACCCGAATGCCCGCGCGCTTGCCTCGGCGCGGGCGGAGGTATTCGGCGTGCTGGTGCCTTCGCTGACCAACAACGTCTTCGCCGAAGTGGTGCGCGGCATCTATGACAGCCTTTCCGACAGCCCGTTCCGCATCCAGATCGGCAACACCCATTATTCGGGCCTCGAGGAAGAGCGGCTGTTGCAGGTTTTCGGATCGCAACGCCCGGCGGCGCTGATCGTGGCCGGCATCGACCAGACGCTTGGCGCGAGACGCCTGCTGGAGAATGCCGGCTGTCCGGTGGTGCAGGTGATGGAAACCGGCCCGGACCCGATCGACATGATGGTTGGCTTCTCGCATTTCGACGGCGGCAAGACAGCCGCCGAGCACCTTCTGCAAGCCGGATACCGCAAGATCGGCTTTATCGGCGCGCGGATGGACCCGCGTTCGCAACGGCGGCTTGCCGGCTATCGCGCCGCCATGGAGGCCGCCGGGCTGTTCGATGCGCGGCTGATCACCACGACGCCCGTGCCGTCAAGCGTGTCGCTGGGGCGCGAGTTGTTCCGCGACGCGCTGGCCAAGATGCCGACGCTGGATGGCGTGTTCTGCAACAATGACGATATCGCGCTCGGCGTTCTGTTCGAATGCCATCGCGCGTCGCTCGACGTGCCGAAGCAGATCGGAATTGTCGGCTTCAACGATCTCGACATGATGCAGGTGTCGTTTCCCTCGATCACCAGCGTGCGCACGCACCGCTACGAGATCGGCACCCGCGCCGTCGCCATGGCGCTGGCGGCGATAGCCGGAAACCGGCCGGACCGGCGGATCGTCGACCTCGGTTTCGAGCTGATGCGGCGCGAGAGCACCCAGCGCTGACAACACGGAAAATCGCGCTCTGAAGAACACGGAAAAATGACGAAGGCGGCGCTTTACAGCCTCGTATGGTAGCGCTACCATTTGTCTGTAAAATCAACATCCGGCGGGGATCTGCTTTGTTTATTATACATAAGCAACAGCCAATGCTTGTTTTTTATGTATAATATGATAGTTCTCTAAATTGCCGGGAGTGTTGAGGGGAGAGGAGGATCAGGGCGACGCGCTCGTCCCGTGAGGGCGTTTGGCCGCGCGGAGGATGCCAGCCTGTAGCGCCAGGATTCATTACAAGCAGAACTGCAACTGGGAGGAATATCGATGATCAAGTCACTCGTTGGCGGCGTCATTGCCGCCACTGCATTCGTCATGCTGGGTTCGTCGGCGATCGCCGGACCTGAAGTGGTCAAGGGACCCGCGGCCGAGCCGGATTGCTTCGCGCCCTGGGCGGCCGACACGCAGTTTTTCAAGTTTCCGAAGAAAGACGGTCCTTACCGTATCGCGCTTGCCAACGGCTACATCGCCAACACCTGGCGCATCCAGATGATCCAGACGGCCAAGGCCTATGCGGCGCAACCCGATGTCGCCAAGAAGCTCAAGGAATTCAAGGTCGTGTCGACCGGTGAGGATGTGCCGGCGCAGATCTCGGCGATCAACAACTTCATCGATTCCGGCTTCGACGCAATCGTCGTCAACGCCCAGAATCCAACCGCCTTCGGGCCGGTCATCAAGCGCGCCAAGGAAGCCGGCGTCGTCCTCGTCGCCTTCGACAACATCCTCGACACCAAGGACGCCATCAACGTCAATGTCGACCAGAAGGGCCTCGGCGAGCTCTGGGGCAAATGGCTGGTCGCGCACGTGCCGAACGGCGGCAAGGTGCTCGAGGTCCGCGGCGTTGCCGGCACCTCCGTCGACACCGACCGCCACAACGGCATCCACGAGGTGCTCGATGGATCGGGCAAGAAGTGGAACGTCACCGAGGTCGTCGGCAAGTGGGATGACGGCGTGGCGCAAAAGGCCACGGCCGATGCGATCGCTACCAGCGGGCCTTTCGACGGCATAACCGGGCAAGGCGGCGATACCGGCATCGTGCAGGCGATGATCGACGCCAAGCATCCATTCGTGCCATTCGGCGGCGAGACCGAGAATGGCTTCCGCAAATTCTGTGCCGCGCATGCGGGCGACGGGCTGAAATGCTCGTCCGCCGGCACCGGCCCGGCCCAGGTGGCGGTCGCCATCAAGACAGCGATCTCCGCGCTCGAAGGCAATGTCGTGCCGCAGTCGGTCAAGCTGCCTTTGGCAATCGTCGAGGATCCGAACTTCAAGGCTGGCCAGGATTATTTCCCCGACCAGTCCGACAACTTCTTCGTCGGCAACTCCTTCCCGACCTGCGGCATCAATTTCACCGCGCAGGAAATCATGGGCCAGACCAAGGAAAACAAATAGTCTGACTGGACGGTGTCGCGGCGAGCCCGCGGCACCGTCTCCTATCGCCAAATCGAAACCGGCCGGGGAGGGCTGATGGACGGCGCGGCTCCGCTCTTCCGCATGGAGGGCATATCCAAGCGCTATGGCGGCGTGCGGGCCTTGGAAAAGGCCGACCTGACGGTGACCGCCGGCGACATCCACGCCATTCTCGGTGAGAACGGCGCCGGCAAGTCGACGCTGATCAAGGTCATGGCGGGCGTCGTGGCGCCCGACGAAGGCACGATGACGCTGGACGGGCGCGAGGTGAGTTTCGCTTCGCCGGCCGCGGCCAATCAGGCCGGCATCGTTTGCATCTTCCAGGAACTGTCGCTCATTCCCGAATTGAGCGTCGCCGACAACATCGTCATTTCCGACCCACCGAAACGCTTCGGCATGATCGACCGCAAGGCGCAGAGGCGCATCGCCGAACAGGCGCTGGCGCGTGCCGGCGCTTCCGACATCCATCCGCGCGCCCTGGTCAAGGACCTGCCGCTGTCGCGCCGGCAGATGGTGGAGATCGCCAAGGCGCTGGCCCGCAAGCCGCGCATCCTGATCCTCGACGAAGCAACCTCGGCGCTGACCGCGGCGGATGTCGCCAAGGTCTTCGAGGTGTTGAAGCGGCTACGCTCGGAAGGGCTGGCGCTGCTCTACATCTCGCACCGCATGAACGAGATCGCGGAACTCGCCGACCATTGCACGGTGTTCCGCAACGGCCGCAACGTCGCCAGCTACGCCGCTGGCTCGAAGAGCGACAATGAGGTGGTCGAGCTGATGATCGGCCGCGAGTACAGCCATATCTTTCCGCCGAAACCCGCTGTCGCTCCAACCGCGACGCCTGTGCTCGAAGCGCGCAACCTCTCCTGGGCAGACCGGCTCGACAACATCTCGCTGAGTGTCAGGGCAGGGGAAGTCGTGGGCCTCGGTGGTCTCGACGGGCAGGGGCAGCGGGAATTGCTGCTCGCCTTCTTCGGCGTGCTGCGTGGCCTTTCAGGCGAGATCCTGATCGACGGTAAACCTGTTTCGATCGCCAGCCCGACCGCGGCAAGCCATGACCGCATCGGCATGGCGCTGATCCCCGAGGATCGCAAGACCGAAGGGCTGATGCTGCCGATGACGGTGCGCGAGAACCTGTCTTTCGCAGCGCTCGACAGGTTGTCGAAAGCAGGCATCATCGACCGCGCCGCCGAGCAGCGGCTGATCGACGACATGGTCGGGCTGCTCGCCATCAAGACGGCGGGCCTCGACATTCCTGTCGGCGCGCTGTCCGGCGGCAATCAGCAGAAGGTGGTCATCGCCAAATGGCTGATGCGGCAGCCGCGCATCATCCTGCTCAACGATCCGACGCGCGGCATCGATGTCGGCACCAAGCAGGAGCTCTACCAATTGATGCGCAAGCTGGCGGATGCCGGCGCCGCGATCCTGTTCTATTCGACCGACTATGACGAACTGATCGGCTGCTGCGACCGCGTGCTGGTGCTCTATGACGGCGCGGTCAAGCGCGAGCTGGTCGGCGACGCGATCACCGAGCACTCGCTGATCGCCAGCGCCCTCAACATCCATGACGATGATACCCGCATCGGGCTGGGAGGGAACGCGTGAAGGACTGGCGCTACTTAATGGCCGAGCAGCGCGGGACGCTTTTGGCCTTCGGCATCTTCATCGTCATGTTCGCCATTTACAGCGCGAACCATCCGGCCGGCTTCACGGCCAATGTCGTGCAGACGGCCGCCAACAAGGGCGTGTTGCTCGCTTTCGTCGCCATGGCGCAGACATTGGTGGTGATCACCGCCGGCATCGACCTGTCGGTCGGCATGATCTTCACGCTGACCAACTGCATGGCTTCCTGGCTGGTGGTCGGCACCGGTCTCGAAACCGCCTTCGGCGTGTTGGCGGTGCTCGGCACCGGGCTCGCCTGCGGGGCGGTCAACGGCGCCATCGTCATTTACGGCCGGCTGCAGCCGATCGTCGCCACCATCGCCACGGGCGCTGTCTTTTTCGGTCTGGCGCTGCTTTTGCGTCCGGTTCCCGGCGGCTCGGTCAACGAGGACCTTGCAGATTTCCTGACCGGGCGTTTCTTCGGCGTGGTGCCGGCAAGTCTCGTGGCGCTGCTCGTCGTCGTGCTTGTCGTCTGGGTGCCGTTCAGCCGCTCCGAACTCGGGCGCGCCGCTTATGCGGCGGGCTCATCGGAGACAGCGGCCTACATGTCGGGCGTGCCGATCCGCAGGGGCAAGTTTCTGGCCTACACGCTTGCCGGCCTGCTGGCGTCGATCGGCGGCCTGTTCCTGACCTTCTTCACCTATACGGGCGAGGCGGCCTATGCCAGCGGCAACGCCTATACGTTGTTCTCGATCGCCGCCGTCGTGCTTGGCGGCGTCTCGCTGTTCGGCGGCAAGGGCAGCGCCATCGGCGCGATCTTCGGCGCGCTCGCCTTCCGCACCATCGGCGACCTCTTGTTCGTCTTCGATTTCGATCCGCTCTGGCAGCCGCTGTTCCAGGGCGTTATCCTGTTGATCGCGGTCAGCCTCGGCGCCTTCGCGCTGTTTCGGGTGCGCAACCGGCTGGAGTGGTTCCTGTGAGCGAGACGACGCTTGGCGGCATTGCCGGCCGCATGCCCAAGTTTCTGCGACGAGCCGATCCGGCTGTCGTCACCGCCTTTGCCTGCATCGTGCTGCTGCTTTTCCTCGGCAGCCTCTATTCGCGCAGCTTCCTATCGCCTGAATATCTGCTGCAGCAGTTGAAGGTCGCATCCTTCCTCGGCGTCATCGCCACCGGGATGATGCTGGTCATCCTGCTCGGCCAGATCGACCTCTCCGTGCCATGGGCTGTGGCGGCAGGCGCCATGATGGCCTGCGCGGCGGCCGCCTACGGGTCGGTCGGCATTGCTCTCGCCATCCCCTTCGGCGTCCTGTGCGGCGTGGCGATCGGCATCGTCAACGGCATCGGTGTCGCCTATCTGCGCATCCCCTCGATGATCATAACTCTGGCCACCAACGCGGTCGCGCAAGGGCTGATGGTGGTCTACACGGGCGGCTTCTCGCCACAGGATTCGGCGACTGCGGCTATGCGCTATCTGGCGACCGGCTTCACCATTCCGGGCGTTCCCAATGCCGTCATCATCTGGGCGCTGATCGGCGCCGCGATGGTCTTCGTGCTGACCCGCACCAGCTTCGGCCGCGCCGTCTACGGCATCGGCAACCGCGAGCGCGCCGCCTACCTTTCCGGCATCGACACGCGCCGCATCGTGATGATCGCTTTCGCCGTCTCCGGCGGCCTGTCGGCCTTTGGCGGCGTGCTTCTGGCCGGCTACGCGTCCAAGGCGGCGCAATCCATGGGCGATGCCTATCTGCTGCCGTCGATCGCCGCCGTCGTGCTTGGCGGCACGTCGATCCTGGGCGGGCGCGGCTCCTATCTGGGCACCGTGGCCGGCGTGATCCTGATCACGCTCCTGCAATCGATCCTCTCGGTCATGCAGATGCCGGAAGCGGGGCGGCAGATCATCTATGGCGTCGTCATCGTCGCCATGCTTCTGCTCTACGGGCGCGCGCCGGCTAGCCGCTGACCGTGGATGAGGCGAGCGCAGATCGCGGACCCCGGAGCTTCGCATGAACGATCTTCGGACGGCGCCGGCCATTGTCGTGATGGGTGTTGCGGGTTGCGGCAAGACGGCCGTCGGCGAGGCGCTCGCCAAGGCTCTCGGCGCCGACTTCATCGAAGGAGACCGGCTGCATCCGCCGGAGAACGTGGCGCGCATGGCGCGCGGCGAGCCGCTGACGGACGCGCTGCGCGAGGGCTGGCTCGACGCCATAGGCGAGCGTATCGCGGCCTCGGTTGCCGGCAAACGGAAGGCGGTGGCGGCGTGCTCGGCGCTGAAGCGCAGCTATCGCGACCGGCTGAGCCGCTTCTGCCCGGACATAGTCTTCCTCTATCTGAAGATCGATCGCGAGACCGCCTGGCGGCGCGTCGCCAATCGCAAGGGCCATTTCATGCCCGCAAGCCTGGTCGACAGCCAGTTCGCCACGCTGGAAGAGCCGGCGGCCGACGAACGGGCCGTGACGGTCGACGGAACGCGAAGTGTTGCCCAGATTCTGAAAGGGATCGTGAGTTAATGCATGTCGCGCAAAAGTGACCTCGGTTTTGCGGCAACGACATGCATCAAACAAAGGACCTAAAGCGCGTCGCCTGAAATCCGTTTCAGCGCGACGCGCTTTAGGGCAGCAGCCCGGGCGCTTCAGGCGCCGTCGTTGCCGATCACGGCCTCGGTTGGCCGCTCGGTCAGCCGCGTGGCGCTCGACCAGGCCATCATCTGCTCCGGACAGAGTTTGAGCGTTTCCAGCATATGGTCGCGCTTCGACAGGATGTATCGCGCCTGGACTGCGAGGTTCTTCGCGGTGGTGTCCCTTGCCGGCGCCGCCGGCATCTGTGGACCCGCGCTCAGCACGCTGACGATCGCCCGATACTGGCGAAAGGGCACTGTCTCGATGGTCGCCATATGAAACAGCGCCGCACCCGCGCGCGCGGCGAAGTTTGCCGGCGCCGAGGCGAGGTGGGTCCAGCCGCGCTCGCCCATGGCGGCCTCGGTGAAGGCGGAGCCGGCATAGACGGTGTTGGTCATCAGCACCACGCCGTTTGCCTTCAGGGTCTTCTGGATGCGCGTGGTGACCTGATAGGCGTCGGTGCGCTCAAAGACGATCCGGCTTTTCAGGAAGCGGTTCTCGACCTTGACCAGCGGCGGGTTGATCACGCGCAGGCCGAAAGTGCTGGGGGAGAAGCCGTGGTACTGCGCGCTCACTTGATGGGCATCGACACCGGCTTCATGCAGGGCGCGCTTGCCGATGATCGTCTGCGCCGCGAACTGGTCGCACCATATGATGGCGCCGCGACCGTTGCGCAGGGCCCCTTGCAGGGCCTCGAGGCCTTCCAGCCTGATCGCCGGCGACCAGCGCCAGCCGGCGACGAGATGCGCCGCAAGCGCCAGCCGTCGGGTATGAAGAGCGGCAAGCTGTGCTTCGAACATGCTTTTCGTGTCGACGGCATCGCCGAGCACGGCCTTCACCGCGACGTCGTAACGGGCAAAATCCTTGCGAAAGTGGCGCTTGCGCCTGAACCCGGACACCCAGCCGCAGATGGGGCCCCACCAGGAGACCGGCAGCGTCGCGGCCACGCCGAGATAGAAACAGGACAACAGGCTTTCGCGCAGGTCCTGATTGGAGAAGCGACGCAGCTTTCCAGGGCGGACAATCTTGCGGCTGAAGAAACGAACAGACTCATTGCGCTCCGGCACCGGAACATCGGCAATGATCTCGGTGTGATAGATGTCGCTCGACGATGGCTGCCGGTTGGCTTTGCGGGAATTGCCGAGCCAAGGCAGCCTCATGCGTCAGAGCCCCGTTTCGTCCTCAGCCGCTTTACTGCGTAGAGAGCGGGCAAGCAACCGATTGAGCTGCTGTCAGGACCGGGTCGCTTCAAATCTGCGAGGTGAGTTCCGCCGGAAAATCGTCGTTGTCGGCGTCGCGCATAGCGGCGAGGCTTCGGTTGTCGAGCACCTCGGCGATCGCCTGGCGCACTTCCAACATCATGTGGCGAACCTGGCACGTGGCCTCGTCGCAATCCTCGCAGCGCTGGTATTGCGTGCGGCTGGCGCAAGGGATCGGCGCCAGCGGGCCGTCGAGCACGCGCACGACATGGCCGATCTTGATCTCGGAAGCAGGCCGGGCGAGGCGATAGCCGCCTTCCTTGCCCTTGCGGCTCTGGACGAAACCGGCATTACGCAACTCGCCCAGGATCGCATCCAGGAATTTCTTCGGGATGTTGTTGGCGACGGCGATGTCGTTGACGAATGCAAGCTGGCCAGCTGGCAGGCTGGAAAGATGCACGAGGGCCTTGAGGCCGTATTTGCCTTTTTTGGTCAGCATGCCCGATTCAGTTCATCAAACCCCAATGGGCCTGCATCTGGCGGTTGTTTGTGTGCAAATCATGACTGTTTGACCGTCTAACGCCGCCTGGCCCAATAATTTGCCAGGCAGCTTAGGCACAAACGCGTTGATTCTTCGTAACGTTTTTCACGTTGGGGCCGGGATTTCCCCTGCGAACTCATGCGACCCGCTTACAACAAGAAAGCGGCAAAGCCGGCTTCCCTGCTCTTCCTGATCGTGTAGCTTTTTCAGCGGCTGCCATAGGCCTGATCGAGCAGCCCGCCGGCGGCGAAATGCTCCTTCTGCACCTTGTCCCAGCCGCCGAACACGTCCTCCACCGTCAGCAGCCTGACGTCCGGAAAGTCGGCCTTGTGCTTGGCGGCGACCGTCGCGTCGCGTACCCGCAGGCCGTTGTCGGCCGCAATCTCCTGGCCGTCGGCCGTGTAGAGGAAGTCGAGATAGGACTTGGCGAGATCGCGGCTGCCATGCTCGTCGGCGACCTTGTCGACGACCGCTACGGGGAACTCGGCCAGCAGGCTGACCGAAGGCGTGACCTGCTCGAACTTGTCGTCGCCATACTCCTTGCGGATGCCGCGCGTCTCCGACTCGAAGGTGATCAACACGTCACCGATCTCACGCTGGACGAAAGTGGTGGTGGCGGCACGGCCGCCAGTGTCGAAGATCGGCACGTTGTTGAAGAGCTTGGTGATGAACTCCTTCACCTTGGCATCGTCGCCCTTGAAGGCTTCCTTGGCGTAGGCGGTGGCGGCGAGATAGGTGTAGCGCGCATTGCCGGATGTCTTCGGGTTCGGGAAAATCACCTGCACGTCGTCGCGCACCAAGTCGTTCCAGTCCTTGATGTGCTTGGGATTGCCCGCGCGGACAAGGAACGAAGGCAGCGAATAAAAGGGCGAGGCGTTGTCCGGGAAATCCTTTTGCCAGTCGGCCGAAACCAAGCCCTTCTTGACCAGGAAGTCGACGTCGGTGACCTGGTTGAAAGTGACGACATCGGCGCCGAGACCTTCGGCGATGGCGCGCGCCTGCGCCGAGGTGCCGGCATGCGACTGATCGATGGTGACGCCGGGGTGCTTGGCGATGAAGGCCTTGTTGATGTCGACGAACAGCTCGCGGCCGACGTCGTAGGATGCATTCAAAAGCTTGTCGGCCGACCAGGCTTGGGAGGACGCGAGGACGAGGCCGGCAAAAGCCGCGATGCCGAGCAATAGGCGCTTCATGAAAACAGGCTCCTTGGAAATGGGTCGAAGCTATGCCGCGACCATAGTCGGGAAAGCCCGGTCCGACGAGGCATGCGCCCAGAGAGGCGAGCGAGGGTTTGGAAAATATCTCGTCGAAACAGCGTGTTGGTAGGATTTTCTTCCAAGCAGATTCATGGATGGCGCCAGGCTGGGGCGCCGGAGCCGGCGTCAGGGTGATAGACAGATCAGGACGTGGGAAAGAGCTTCCAGCGTCGTGGCCTGAAAGCCACCCGGCTCTTCTGCGCGGCGGGATGGTCGACAGGCAGCTCGATTTCGACGCGCTGGCGCTCGCCGCCGATCTCGAGCTCGACGCGCCTGGTGCCGGCGACGCGGCGGCTGGCGGCAACAGTGCCGGCGATGCAGCCGCTGCAGCCGTCGAGCAGGTCGACGTCATGCGGGCGGAAGTGGAGCACCGCCTCGCCGGACGGCGCATGCGGCGCCTCGAGGCCGATCGGCCGGTCGGCGATCCACACCTCGCCGTTCTCGACCCTGACCGGCAGCGAGCTGGACTCGCCGATGAAGGAGTAGACGAAGGGCGAGTTCGGCGTGTCGTAGATATCGTCAGCGGTGCCGACCTGCTCGATGCGGCCCTGGCTCATGACCACGACGCGGTCGGCGAGCTCCAACGCTTCTTCCTGGTCGTGCGTAACGAAGACGGTCGTGTGGCCGGTGCGGTCATGGATCTCGCGCAGCCAACGGCGCAACTCGCGGCGAACCTGCGCGTCGAGCGCGCCGAACGGTTCGTCGAGCAGAAGCACCTTCGGCTCGATCGCCATGGCGCGGGCCAAAGCCACGCGCTGGCGCTGGCCGCCGGAAAGCTGCGCCGGATAGCGCTTTTCCAGCCCCGACAGCTGGACGAGGTCGAGCAGCTCCAGCGCGCGGCGGCGGATTTCCTGCCCCGACGGCCTTGCGGCGCCGTGCCGGACCTTCAGGCCGAAGCCGATATTGTCGGCGACCGTCATATGGCGGAACAGCGCGTAATGCTGAAAGACGAAGCCGACATTGCGCTCCTGGATCGACTTCTGCGAAGCGTCTTCGTCGCCGAAGAAGATCGCGCCCTTGGTCGGCCGCTCCAACCCGGCGATCAGGCGAAGCAGCGTCGTCTTGCCGGAGCCCGACGGGCCGAGCAGCGCGATGAGCTCGCCGGACTTGATGTCGAGCGACACGTCGTGGAGCGCCGGAAACCGCTCAAACTCCTTGCGCACGTTGACGACGCGAACTTCCATACAATTCCCTCGGTTCGTTCATGCTGCCGTTATTCCCAAAACGCCAGGCATTTCGGGCGACAGCTATTTCTTCAGTGTCCGCGCGTCGCGGCGATCTCGGCGCCGTAGCGCATCTCGAGAAGCGTTTTCAAGACCAGCGTCACCAACGCCAGGCCGGCGAGCAGCGAAGCGACGGCAAAAGCGCCGACGGCGTTGTACTCGTTGTAGAGGATCTCGACATGCAACGGCATGGTGTTGGTGAGGCCGCGTATGTGGCCTGACACGACCGAGACCGCGCCGAACTCGCCCATGGCGCGTGCGTTGCAGAGCAGCACGCCGTAGAGCAGCCCCCATTTGACGTTGGGCAGCGTCACATACCAGAAAGCCTGCCAGCCGCTGGCACCGAGCGAAAGTGCTGCCTCTTCGTCGCCATTGCCCTGTTCCTGCATCAACGGGATGAGCTCGCGCGCGACGAAGGGGAAGGTGACGAAAATGGTTGCCAGAACGATGCCGGGCACGGCGAACAGGATCTGGATGCCATGCGCCTTCAACCAGGCACCGAGCAGCCCTTGCGCGCCGAACAGAAGCACATAGACCAGGCCCGAGATGACCGGCGAGACCGAGAAGGGCAGGTCGATCAGCGTGGTCAGGAAGGCCTTGCCCTTGAACTCGAACTTGGCGATGGCCCAGGCGGCCGAAAGGCCGAAGACGAGATTGAGCGGAACCGAGATCGCCGCCACCAGCAAGGTCAGCCGGATGGCGGAGCGCGTGTCGGCATCGCTGAGCGATTGGAAATAGGCGCCGACGCCCTTGGCGAAAGCCTCCTTGAACACGATGATCAGCGGCAAAAGCAGGAAGATGCCGAGAAAGACGAGTGTGACGATCGTCAGCGTGATGCGGACGGGGCGGCTTTCCGTGACCGCGGCCGAGCGGCTCTCGTGGTGCGGCTCGTAGGATTTGATCTCGGGATCAGCCATAGCGCTTGCGGCTCCATGTCTGCACGAGGTTGATCACCAGGAGCATTGCAAAGGACAGCGCCAGCATGATCGCGGCGATCGCGGTTGCGGCCGGGTAGTTGTATTCCTCCAGCCGGATGACGATCAGAAGCGGCGCGATCTCGGATTTGTAGGGCAGGTTGCCGGCGATGAAGATGACCGAGCCGTATTCTCCAACGCCACGCGCGAAGGCGAGCGAGAAGCCGGTGATGATGGCTGGTGCAAGACCGGGCAGAAGCACACGGCTGATGATCTGGAAGCGGCTGGCGCCAAGCGTCGCCGCTGCTTCCTCGACCTCCTTGTCGATCTCTTCCATGATCGGCTGGACGGTGCGCACGACGAAGGGCAGGCCGATGAACACCAGCGCCACGACGATGCCGAGCGGGGTGTAGGCGACCTTGAGGCCGAGCGGCATCAGCAATTTGCCGAGCCAGCCGGTCGGTGCATAGAGCGTGGTGAGCGCGATGCCGGCGACCGCGGTGGGCAGCGCGAAGGGCAGATCGACCATGGCATCGACGATACGCCGGCCGGGGAAACGGTAGCGGACCAGCACCCAGGCGACGAGCGTCCCGAAAACGACATTGACTGCCGCGGCGATGAAAGCCGTGCCGAAGCTGATCTTGAGCGCCGTGAGGGTGCGCCGGTCGGTGGCCAAAGCCCAGAAATCGGTCCAGCCGAGCGCGGCCGAGCGCCAGATCAGCCCGGAGAGCGGGATGAGGATGATGAGCGTGAGGTAGGCAAGCGAGAAGCCGAGCGTCAGCCCGAAACCCGGAATGACACTCGGCTGCCTGAATCGCCACCCCGCGTGAGCGGGTGCTGTGGTCATGCTGTTCTGGATCGTCCCTTCTTACTCAACCAGATTGCAGTCGCCAGTCTTTGAGGCTCGGCCTCTCACTGGGCCGGCTTGTAGATCTGGTCGAATATACCACCGTCACCGAAATGGTAAGGCTGCGCTTTCTTCCAGCCGCCGAATTGCGGGTCGTCGATGGTGACCAGCTTGATCTCAGGCAGCTTGGCGAGGTCCTCGGCCGGAACCAGTTCGGGCTTGGCCGGGCGATAGTGGTTCTTGGCGATGATGGTCTGGCCCTCCTTCGAATAGAGATAGGAAAGATAGGCTTCGGCCACCTTGCGCGTGCCCTTGGCGTCGACATTGGCGTCGACGATGGCGACCGGCGGCTCGGCCAGGATCGAGGTCGGCGGGTAGACGATGTCGAAATTGTCGGCGCCGAATTCGTCGAGGGCCAGATAGGCGTCGTTCTCCCAAGCGATGAGCACGTCGCCCAGGCCCTTCTGGGCGAAGGTGACGGTCGAGCCGCGGGCGCCGCTGTCGAGCACCGGGGCATTGGCATAGAGCTTGCCGACGAATTCCTTCGTCTTGGCCTCGTCATTGCCGTCATGCGCATTGGCGTAGGCCCAGGCCGCCAGATAGTTCCAGCGCGCGCCGCCCGAGGTCTTCGGGTTCGGCGTGATCACCTGGACGCCGTCCTTCACCAGATCGCCCCAATCGTGGATACCCTTGGGATTGCCCTTGCGCACCAGGAAGATGATGGTCGAGGTGTAAGGGGCTGAATTGTTTTCGAATTTCTTGCGCCAGTCGGGATTGATCTTCTTCGACTTGGAGACAATGGCGTTGATGTCGCCTTCGAGCGCCAGCGTCACGACATCGGCGTCGAGGCCATCGATCACCGCGCGGGCCTGGGCGCCGGATCCGCCATGCGACTGCTGGATGGTGACCGTCTCGCCGGTCTCGGCCTTCCAGTGCGCGGCGAAGGCCTCGTCATAGGCTTTGTAAAGCTCACGTGTCGGATCGTAGGACACGTTCAGGATGGTGGTGTCGGCAAATGCGAAACCAAGGGTGCCGAACTGGACAGATGTGGCGACCAGCGCGCCGAGCAGTTTCCTGAAATGAGGTTTGGTCATTCCCGCCTCCGTTGAACTGCTGCGAACTCTACCGAGTTTATAGAAATTAGATGCATTGAATGTTGCCTTTTTCACCTCCTCGAAGCAATTTTTCGCCGGATGTCCGCCGATCGAAGAAATATCTTCCTCAAACTGGCGAGCCGATGAGTCCTCGCCAGCCGGCCTAATTAGAAGCGGGAAGGGTCAGGGCAAGCCTAAGCGCCTTAATTGGCGGTGACGGGAAAATCGAAGCGTTGTTTTGGAAAAGGTTCTTTGGCCAGGGTGAAGTGCCACCATTCGCGCGCATAGTTGCGGAAGCCCGCGGCACGCATGGCGGCAAGCAGCATCCTGCGGTTCGCTGCCGCTTCGGTGGCAAGAGGGCGGTACGCCGTCTCGCTCATCGGGTCGAAGCAGTCGAAACCGGTGCCGAAATTGAGCGTGCCGCCGTCCGGCGCGCCGCAGGCCGGATGAACCGGGCTTTGCTTCCCGGCTTCGGCGATGGCGAGGTCGACCGTCGAGCCGCGCGAATGGCTGGACAACTCTCCGACATAGCCCCTGGCGATGAGATCGCCTCGCTGGACGGTCGGATACCATTGCGGATCCGGCGGGCCGCCTTCTCTTGTCCATCTGCCCATGTCGGCGACGGCGCGGGCCGGACGATAACAGTCGAAGACGACCAGCGTCAGGCCCCTGGCGGCCATTGCCTTCTGGGCGTCGGCCAGCGCCTTCGCCGCCTGCGCGGTCAGAATACAGACCGGGGCGTCGTAGCCATCTGCCTTGCGGTGCAGGAAGTTTTCGACGCCGGCGTAGCGGATGTCCTGGCGGATGGTCGGATCGACATCGGCAAGCCTGACGAAGCCGGCGGGAAGGGGGGTGACCGCGGCGTGAGAGGAGGTGGCAGGCAGGAGCGCTAGCGTTGCGAAGATCGCAGCCGCTACCCGTGAAAGTCGGCGCGAGGCCCCCCTCTCTGCCCTGCCGGGCATCTCCCCCTCAAGGGGGGAGATCGGCTGTCGCGACTGGTTTCGCCAATCACCAACGTTGCAGGAGGAGCGAGGCGCCGGAACTGCTGATCTCCCCCGTTGAGGGGGAGATGGCCGGCAGGCCAGAGAGGGGGGCTTCGCCCCCAACGGAAGACGGATAAGCGCAATCCTCTGAATCGCTTGCCGTCTTCTACTCAACGAACACCTTCACGCTCGCCGCGCGTCCGGCCGCGTCGATCACCGTCAGCGTCGAATAGCCGGTGCCGTCCGGTTGCCAGGTTGCGGTGCGGCGGCGGTCGATGCCGGCGAGCGGCTTGCCGTTGGCGAGCCAGCGGAACGGCGCGCGGCCGCCCTGCAGCTTCAGCACCAGCGGCGTGGCATCGGCGGAATTCGTGCCGAGGTCGACGCGCGCGCCGTTGGGCGGGAAGATGATGGTCGGCGCCGGCTCGGTGGCGGTGGCCTGCACCAGCCCGTCGGCGCCGGCGCCGAAGCGCGCGAGCGTCACCGGTAGTTCCTCGCGCTTGGGGTTGAAGACGCCCGGTGGCCGGCTGGGCAGCGGCACGCTGGCAAGGCCGGAACGGACAAAGCCTTCGAACAGGATGGGTGCGGCCGAGACATAGCCCGACAGGCCGGGGATGGGGCTGGCATCGGCGCGGCCGACCCACACACCCAGCACATAGCGGCCGTCGAAGCCGACGGACCAGGCATCGCGATAGCCGTAGGAGGTGCCGGTCTTGTAGGCGATGCCGCGCTGCATGGCGCCTTCCGGCGGCTTCACGCCGGACAGGATGTCGTTGATCTGCCAGGCCGCCTGGTCGTCGAGGATGGTGGCGGTGGTGCGCTCGGCATCGGCCGGCTCGGTGCCGTCATGCAGCGTGTGCATCTTTCCGCCATTGGCGAGCCCCGTATAGAGCTGCACCAGGTCGCGCAAGGTCACGCCGACGCCGCCGAGCCCGATCGCCAGGCCCGGCGCCTCGTTGACCGGCAGGATCGGGTTGACGCCGGCCTGGCGGAAGCGCGCCGTCAGCCGCGCCGGACCCACGGCGTCGAGCACGCGGATCGCCGGCACGTTGAGCGACAATTGCAGCGCCTGGCGGATCGAGACGTCGCCCTGGTAGCCCATGTCGAAATTCTTCGGGCGGTAGCCGCCGAAATCGGCAGGGCTGTCCTCGATGATCATCTCCTGCGCCACCAGTCCCTGCTCGAAGGCAAGTCCGTAGATGAAAGGCTTCAGCGTCGAGCCGGGTGAGCGCACCACCCTGGTCATGTCGATCCAGCCGGAGCGGCTGGCGTCGAAGAAATTGGCGGAGCCGACTTCGCCGAGGATGTCGCCGGTGCGCGCGTCGGCCATGACCATGGCGACGGAGAGTTTTGGCCCGAGCTTCCTGGCGGCATCCCTTGCCACCTGTTCCAGCCCTTGCTGCACGGTTTTGCGGATGGTGAGTTGCAGCGGCTTGCCGGGCACGGCCCTGGGCAGCATGGCATAGGAGGCATGCGCGGCCAGCGCCGGCAGTTTGCGGCGCAGGCCGGAAACATCGTCGAGGGCAGCGCGCGAAGCTTCGTGTTCGCCGAGCAGGCCGGCCGAGACCATGCGGGTCAGCACCCGGTCGCGCGCGGCATGCGCAATGTCGAGGTTGCGGTCGGGCCGGCGCTTTTCCGGCAGTTGCGGCAGCGCTACGAGCAGGGCGGCTTCCGACACGGTGAGCCGCTTCGGCTCCTTGCCGAAATAGGCGAGCGATGCGGCGCGCACACCTTCGAGATTGCCGCCATAGGGCGCCAGCGTCAGATAGCGTTCGAGGATCTCCTGCTTGGAGAGCCGCCGCTCGATCTGGATGGCGCGCAGCATCTGCTTGAGCTTGGAGCCGAGGCTGCGGCTGTCGCGCGGCTCGATCAGCCGAGCAAGCTGCATCGACAAGGTCGAGCCGCCCGACACGATATGGCCGCTGGTGACGAGCTGGCCGGCGGCGCGGCAAAGCGCCAGGACGTCGACACCGCGGTGATCCCAGAAGCGCTTGTCTTCGTAGGTCACCAGCATGTCGACGAATTGCCTGTCGACCTGGTCGAGGCGGGTTTCGAGCCGCCAGTAACCGTCCGGCGTGGCGAAGGCGCGCAGCAACTGGCCGTCGCGGTCCTGGACCTCGGTCGAGACCGTCAGCTTTGCCGGCAGCGGCGGCGGGAAGGCGCGGTCGAGTTCCCACAGCGCAGCGATCGAAAGCGCGGCGAAGCCGGCGAGGCAAGCGCCTGCGATGGCCGTGCGTTTGAGAATTTTTCTGGAGAGCATGGTGCTGCCCCTCATCCGCCTGCCCGTCCTCCGCAGCAGCTGCGCTGCAGCTGCGGAGGGTGGACCGGCACCTTCTTCCGGTGAGCGGGGAGAAGGGAAGACACCGACGACCTGTTCATCGCTATTGCGCCTTCACCTCCATCACGCCCGTGGCCGTGCGGGCCGAATATTGCGGCCGGTACATGTCTTCCACCGTCGCCGCCGGATGAGCGTAGGTGCCCGGCGTTACGGCGCGCACGACATAGGCCAGCGTGATGTTGCGGTCGCCGTCGCCTTCGTTCGGGTTGAAGGCGGCGACGAAGCGGTCGTCGCGGAACTCCAGATGCGCGGCGTCGGTCTGCGCCAGCCAGGAGAAGTTCGACAATTGCGCGCTGGAAACCAGGCTCGGATTGTCGATCTCGAAGCCGGCCGGCAACAGATCGGTGATCAGGAGCCGCGACGGCCACTTGTTCTGCTCATAGACCTTGAGCACGACCACATAGCGCTCGTTCTGCTTGGCCTCGGTGACATTGGCCTCGGTGCCGTCGAGCTTGTAGTAGGTGCGATCGATGGTGAAGCCGTCGCCGCCGGCCGGCAGCGGGTCGACCGGCGCGGCGACCGCGGTGACCACGGCCTGTAGCGGCGTCGCGCCGGTGTTGGCGATGGTGAGCGGGCTGTCGACGAGGTCGCTGCCGGCGACATGGTCGGAGTAGCCGCCCGAATGCGGCGCGCCGTTGACGGAAAGCGTGATGGAATCGTTGCCTTCCTTCAGTGCCCGCGCGGCGAGCAGCATCCAGGATTCGTCCTGCGTGCTCGTCCAGCGGGCGTCGGCGCGGGCCACGCCCACCAGCTTGATCAGCTGCGGCATGATGCTCGGCACCGGCTTCGATTCCGCCGCCAGCGCCAGCATCGCCGCGCCGTCACGCAGCCGCGAGCCGTAGTCCGAGCGGTACCAGTCGTAGTCGGTCTCCGACTGCGCCAGCCGCAGCGCCGTCTGGAAGGTGGCTTCCGAACGCTGCGTGTCGCCGTAGAGCGCCAGGCTTGCCGCCAGCTGGGCGACGGCCATCGGGCTGGAGAAGGCTTCGAGCTGGGTATCGGCGTAGTAGCGTAGATCGCCGATCGAGGCCTTCTTGTTGCGGGCGAGCACATAGAGCGCATAGGCGATCTCGCTGCCCTTGTCCTGGACGTCCTGATCGTAGCCCAGCGAGTTCTGCAGGTTGTTCAGCGCCTGGTTCATGGCGAGCGCCGGCACATCATATTTCTGCTCGCGCGCCCGGGTCAGGAATTCGCTGACATAGGCGTCGAGCCACAGATCGCCCGAGCCAGGCCCCCAGAGGCCGAAGCTGCCGCTCGACGACTGATAGGAGAGCACCTTGTAGATGGCGTCCTGGATGCGGCCGTGCAGGTCCGGATCGCTTTCCATGCCGATGCTCTTGGCCATGTCATTGACATAGAGGAGCGGCATGGCGCGGCTGGTGGTCTGCTCGGCGCAGCCATAGGGGTAACGGTCGAGCGACATCAGAAGCGACGGCACGTCGAGCGCGGACGACTGCGAAACGCCGACGCTGACCGAAGCGCCGTCGAGCATGCTTGCCGCGAGCAGCTCCTTGTCGACGCGCAACGAGCCGCCATGCGGCTTCAGGTCGACAACCATGCGGTTGGTGACCGGAAGCTGCGCCGGGCGCACCGGCAGATAGAGCGTCTGCTCGACCTCGGTGCCGTCGGCATGGGCGAGCTTGATGGTGAGCGAGGCGTCGCCCGCGGTCTTGGCGACCAGCGGGAAGGTGAGCGACTGTCGCTTGCCCTGGGCGAGCGTCAGCTTCTCGGGCAGCGGCTTGTCGCCGGTCGTCAGGTCGCTGGTCGTAGTCACCGACAAAGCATAGTCGCCGGCCGGGCCATCGGTATCGGCGATGTCGAGGCGCATGGTCGCCGCATCGCCCGGCGCCAGGAAGCGCGGCAGGCCGGCGGTGATCACCACCGGATCGCGCACGATGACGTCGGTCTGGGCGTGGCCGACGGCTTCCTTGGTCCAGGCGACGGCCATCACGCGCACGGTGCCGTTGAACTGCGGGATGTCGAAATCGACGCGCGCCTTGCCATTGGCATCGAGCTCGACGGGGCCGGAGAAGAAGGCGACCAGCTTTTCGGTCGGCGGGCTGCCCTGCGCCTGCATGTTAGCGCCGTCGCCGCCGGTGCGTATCTTGCCCATGGTGCCGAGCGAGCCGTCGATCAGGCGTCCGTAGAGGTCTCGGATCTCCAGTCCCAGCATGCGCTGGCCGAAGAACCAGTCCTCCGGATCGGGCGCCTTGTAATTGGTGAGATTGAGGATGCCGACGTCGACGGCGGCCACCATCACATAGGCGTTGCTGCCGGCCTGCGCGCCGTTGACGGCGATCGGGATCGACAATTGCTGGCGCGGCGCGGTTTTTTGCGGCGGCGTCAGCGTGACCGCAAGCTTCTTCGAGCCTGGATCGACCGACAGCCATTGGATGCCGATGGCGCGGGCCGGCATACGCGATTCTTGCGCGTCGCCGGGCCGGAACAAGGTCGCCGTGACATAGGCGCCGGCGCCCCAGTCGTCGCCGACGGGGATGTCGACGGTGTTGCCGCCGGCCGGCACCGAAGCGGTGACGGTCTTCAGCAGCTTTTCGGCGCCGATGGTGACCAGAAGTTCGCCGGCAAAATGCGGCGAGACCTTCAGCTTGGCGACTTCGCCAGCCGCGTACGTGTCCTTGTCGAGAGCGATCTCCAGGCCGTCGGGCGTTTCGGTGGTGGTCGAGGCGACATACCAGCCGGCGTCGAACTCATAGCTGGTCGCCGGGCCGTCAGGATCGGCTGTCTCGACCTCGAGCCGGTAGCGGCCCCAGTCGACGGGCAACGACACGGTCGCCTCGCCGTCGGCCTTCAGATCGACGGCGCCGTTGGCGACGGCCTTGGTGAGGTTCACCGCCTCGTAGTTCCAGGAGTTGTTGTTTCTGTACCACTGATAATTGCGCTCGACCTTGACCAGCGACCATTGCGCGCCTTTGAGGTCCTCGCGCTTGCCGCTCGGGTCGACGGCGATGATGCTGAACTTGGCCGTGCCGCCCTGCGGCACCTCGTCATCGGCGAAATCGGGGCGAATGCCGATGACGTCGCGCTGCGGGCGAACGCCGATGTCGAGCGAGCGCTCGACGGCGCGGCCGCCGGCCTCGCGCATGCGCACGGTGACCTTGGCGTTGACCAGCTTGGTGGTCGACGGCAACTGGTCGATCGTGATCGGGAAGGTCGCCTTCCCGTCGTCGCCGACGACGGGAAGATTGGCCAGAGGCGTCACGGTCGGCTCGCTCGACTGCTCGTCGGCCAAGCCGAAGGTGAAATCCTTGAAGCTGTCCCAGGTACTGGTGGTCGACAGCGTCGTCTCGCCTTCAAGCGCGAGGCCCGCGGCCGGCGCGCCATAGAGGAAGCGGCCGTCGACGGTGGCGTTGGCCGTCTCGCCCTGGGCGACCTCCTTCTTGTCGGCGGTCAGGTCGAATTCGATGCGATCCGGCACGAAATCCTCGACCAGGAACATCTGGCTGGCGACGGCCGCCTGCTTGGGATCGGTGTAGATCGACACCGTCCAGGTGCCGCGCATGGCGTTGGCCTCGAGCGGCAGGTCGACGGCATGGCCGCCGGCGGACTCGCCATTGCTGATGACGCGGCGGCTCTCGACGCCGTCGGGACGCGTGAAGATGAAGGTCAGCGGCAGGTTCTCGACCGCTTTTGCCGCGCCGTCGCGGGCGAGGGCTGCGACATGCACATCCTCGCCGGCGCGGTAGATGCCGCGCTCCGTCCAGGCATAGACGTCGAGCGCACCCGGCGAGGCGCGCCCCTCGACGCCGCGATCCGACAGGTCGAAGCCAGCCTTGCCCATGTCGAGGAAGACGAAGTCGTTGTCGCCCTGCTTGGCCATCAGCACGGCCGGCACCATGCCGTTTTCGCCGCGCGTGAGGCCCGGATTGAAGACGGCGTGGCCCTCGGCGTCGGTGGTCGCCGTGCCAAGGATCTCGTTGTTCTTGGCAAGCAGCGTCAGTTCGGCGCCGGAAATCGGCTTGGCCGAACCCAGCGAACGGGCAAAGACGTTGAGGCCGTCCTGACCGGTATAGGTGGAAAGGCCGATATCGGAGACCACGAACCACTGCGTGGCGCGTGAACCATAGTCGTCGCTCTTGTCGTCGACCGGCTGCGCGGTCAGCACGTAGACGCCGGGTTTGCGCTGCGGGATAGCCTCATCCACCGGGAACGACGTGGTCACTTCCTTGTTGAGATCATTGGCGATTTCGAGCGTGCCGGACCAGACGGGCGAGCCCATCTGGTCCGAAATGGTGGAAATGTCGTAGCCGTCGAGCTGATGCAGGAACTGATAGCCGGACAGAAGCTGCGCCAGCGAACGATCGCCGATGCGATAGAGCGTCATCTTGGCGGCGTTCATGTTGACGGTGACGACCGGGATGCCGCGGCGGGCACCGGCCGGAAGCACGAAGCTGTCGCCGGTGAAGCGGGCCGACGGGGCGCGGTCCTGGACGTAGATCGACAACACGACGGGCGCGGCGATGGTCTCGCCGATCGCTGCCGGCAGGCCGGCGCGGAAGGTCACGTCGTAATGCTGGCCGTGTTCCAGGCCTTCGACGCAGATCTGCTTGTCCTTGGCTTCGACGGCCTTGGGCGCGGCGTTGTCGACGGTCACGAACTGCGAATAGTCGACCCCGGTCTTGACCAGTTCCTCGGAGAACTGGGCGCAGATGCGCGGCGAGGAGGAATCGGCATCGACGGTGTGCTCGACGACACGGAAACCCTTGCGCGCCTTGAGGTCGGCATAGTCGGCCTGGACGGCCGGCGAGCTTACCAGCGCAAGGCTCGCCTCATAGGCTTGCAGCGAGGGCCGGTAGAGGTCGCGTTTGTCGAGGCCGGCGCCAAGCAGGGCCAGCGCCTCGGCGCGGGTCTTTGCCGTGCGCACCAGCTTGTAGGCATTGAAGGCCGCCGAGGTGGCGTTCATCGGGAAAGTCGAGGGTTCGGTGGTGTTGGACGCTGGTTCCACGGCGATTATCTCGCGCGCCAGCGCCAGCCACAGCGCGCCGTCATCGGGCAGGACCGAGATCGCGGACTGGTATTTCTGCATGGCAAGGCGATGGTCGCCGGTAAGTGCTGCCTGCTCGGCGGCGGCCTGCAGGGCGGAAAGGCCTTCGGTCGGCTTGTCATAGGCCGGGTCGGTCAGCTTATTGCGGAACTGCTGGGCCTGGTCGGCCATCCAGTTCGGGAAGAAGGCCAGCGCCGGCGGGGCGCCGATATCGGGATCGCCATCGACATTGGCGACTTTGCCGGCGACGGCGCCGGTGAAGGATTTCAACTGGTTATAGTCGGATTTGAGAAAGCACCACTTCGCCTTGGTGTTGTAGGTGAAGGCGCGGCATGCGGAATCGCCGAGACAGGTTGTCTTGCACTGGTCGAGGCTGACATTCTGTTCCGACCGCAGGTCGAAACCGAAATAGTCGGAATTGTCGGTCGTCACGATTCGCCGGGCTTCGGCCGCAAAAGCCGCTCCGCCCAGGGCGAAAAAGATGAGAAGCAGGAAAGAAAGACCACGAGCCGCGCGCATTGCCATACCACCCTCCAGACATCGCCAGCGTCCGGGCATGATCAAGCTTCGTGCAGGCTTGTCAACGCCGGATCGCCGCAGGTTATTCACCCGCGAACGGTTTCCATGCCGGCCAAAGGCCGGTATTTCGACAGAACCTCTGTGAGACGGATCACACTTTCTTGCGGAAATGCAAAAGGTGTGAATTCCAAGCCCGGTCTATTTCAGACAATTGGATTGTGGCCCCTTTACGAACGTTACGGAACTTCATTCCAATTTTAGTTTTGTCGACTAGGTTGTCTTAATGCCGGCGCATGAAACGCAGATGTCAGGAGGGTTCGCGCCAGGGCGCGGGCTTCCGCGCGCCCTGCTTTTCGCGCTCGTCTGCTCGACTGTGCTGGCCGGAGAAGTGCGGCAGGCGGCGGCTTTCGAGATTTTCGGCATCAAGCTCTGGGGCTCGTCGAAGGACGAGGATACCGACATCGTCGATCCGCTGCGCTATTCGGTGACGATCAACGCGCCTGACGCCGACAAGGATCTGGTCAAGAGGCTCGAGAACGCCTCGGCGCTGAAAAACGACGAGGACCATCCGGTGTCCGGGTCGCTCGGCCTGATGGCCAAGGCGCGCGGCGACCGCGAACAACTGGTCGCCGCCCTTTACGCCGATGCCCGCTACGAGGGCGTGGTCACCATCACGATCGACGGCAAGTCGATCGACGAATTGCCGCCGGATGCCGAGTTCAAGGGGCCGCAGCCCATTCCGGTGGTCATCACAGTCGCCCCCGGAGCGAAATTCACGCTTGGCAACATCCGGCTGAAGGGCGATGCGGCGGGATTGGCGGCAGCCGATTTCGGCCTGATCGCCGGCGGCGATGCCGGCTCCGGCGCGGTGCTCAAGGCCGAAGCGCTGATCGTGCGGGCGTTGAAGGACGAGGGCAGGCCGCTTGCCAAGGTCACTGACCGCGAGATCGTCGCCGAGCATGCCAGCTCGACGCTGGACGTGACGCTGACGGTCGCGGCCGGTCCGGTCGCCGGCTATGGCGACACGACGGTCGAGGGCACGGAAAAGGTCGATCGCGACTTCACCGAATACATGACCGGCCTGCAGCGCGGCAAACAATACTCTCCGCAGGAGATCGACGATGCCCGCGATCGGCTGCTCGGGCTCGAAGTCTTCAACAGCGTGACGATCAAGGAAGGCGACAGCCTCGACGCCAACGGCAACATCCCGATCGATGTCCAGGTCAGCGAGCGCAAGCCGCGCTATTTCGGCGTCGGCGGCACGTTCTCGAACACGGAAGGCCTCGGGCTCGAAGGCTATTGGGGACACCGCAACCTGTTCGGACAAGCCGAGAAGCTGCGTATCGACGGCTCCATCAGCGGCATCGGCAGCAACAGCATTTCCGCGCTCAATTACAATGCCGGCGTCATGTTCGAGAAGCCGGGCGTGCTCGGGCCGACGTCGAAATTCTTCACCGGTGTCAAGACGGTGTTCGAACACCCCGATGCCTATGACCATTTCACGGTCAAGGGCGACGTCGGCGTTTCCTACGACCTCGACAAGAAGCAGCGCGTCTCGGCCGAATTCGACCTCGACTATTCGAAGATCACCGACGCCTTCGGCAAACACACCTATCTGATCGCCAGCGTGCCGCTGCAATATGTCTATGACAGCCGCGACAACAAGCTGAACCCGACCAGGGGGTTCCGCTTCCTCGCCTATGCCGAGCCCAGCTACGACATATTGAACGGCGCGGCCTTCCTGAAGCTGAAAGGTGAGGGCTACACCTACCAGTCGCTCGATACGGCAAGCCGGTTCGTGCTCGCCGAACGCGCAACGCTGGGCTCGATCGTCGGCACCGGGCTGCAGAACGTGCCCGC
The DNA here is from genome assembly GCF_051127865.1 of Mesorhizobium sp. RIZ17. Lineage (NCBI taxonomy): Bacteria > Pseudomonadati > Pseudomonadota > Alphaproteobacteria > Hyphomicrobiales > Phyllobacteriaceae > Mesorhizobium > Mesorhizobium sp. RIZ17. The sequence goes on along the minus strand of NZ_CP147861.1, from coordinate 6,727,056 downwards.
CGACCGGCGCTTCTATTCCGGCGGCGGCGGCTCGGTGCGCGGCTATTCCTACCAGGGCATCGGCCCGAAGGACGTCAACGGCCAGCCGATCGGCGGTCTCTCCTTCTTCGAGACCTCGGTCGAGATGCGCATCGGCGTCACCGACACGATCGGCATCGTCCCGTTCGTCGATGCCGGCACGGTCTCGACCAAATCCTTCCCCGATTTCTCGAATGTGAAGGTTGGCGCCGGCGTCGGCCTGCGCTACATCACGCCGTTCGGGCCGCTGCGCATCGATGCCGCCGTGCCGCTCAACCGCGATCCGGGTGATCCGCATTTCGGCATCTATGCCGGCATCGGTCAGGCGTTCTGACGATGAAGATTTTCTGGCGCATCCTCCGCATCTGCCTCTACGCGCTGCTCATCTTGCTGGTGGTGGCAATCGGGGCGCTTGTCGTGCTTACCGGAACCGAAGGTGGCCGCCAGAACCTCGCCGGCCTGATTTCGAAGATGGCCTCGAGCGAGGACCGCAAGGTGACGGTCAGCGGCATCGAAGGCATCTGGTCGGGTGCGCTCAGGCTCGACCATGTGGTGCTGGAAGACCGCGCCGGCCCCTGGATGGTGGCGCGCAAGGTGGCGCTCGACTGGTCGCCGACGGCGCTGCTCTCCTGGAATTTCAGTGCCGACCGCTTCGCTGCAGAACGCATCGAGCTGGCGCGGTTGCCGCAGCCGAGCCAGCAGCCCTCGCAAGGTGGCTCGACGAGCCTGCCGGTTTCGATCGACGTCAAGCAGATCGACCTGCCGGAGATCGCGCTGGGCCAGGAGCTGGCCGGCAGCGGCATCGCCGAACTGGCCGCCAAGGGCTCGGTCAAGGCCGATCCTTCGCCGTTGGCGATCGAGAGCGTGCTCAACGTCTCCCGCCATGACGGCAAACAGGGCAATGTCGACGCCAAGATCCATTTTGCGCCGGCCGACAACAAGCTCGACCTCGATCTCAAGGCGTCGGAACCGGCGGGCGGCATCATCGCCAACCTGCTCAAGCTGCCGGATGCGCCGCCCGTCAACATCGTGGTTTCGGGCAGCGGGCCTTTGGCCAACTGGAGCGGTGTCGGCACCTTCATGGTCGACGGCCGCATCGTCAGCCAGCTGACCGGCCGGCATCAGCTCACCGACAAGGGCCACCGCTTCGAAGCCAAGGGCGACGGCGAGTTCGAGGGCTTCCTGCCGGAGAAGATAAAGGCGCTGTTTGCCGGCAAGACGAGCTTCGACCTCGCTGGAACGGCGACGATGTCGGGTGGGGTCGATATCGAGCGCGCTACCATAGAGAGCGAAGCGGTGCACGGCGCCGCAACCGGCAATGTCGATCCGAAAGGCGCCAGCGACCTGGCCGTCGAGCTCTCCGCCAAGGACAAGCCGGTCACCATCGATGTCGGCAACAGCGCCGTTCCCATTCTGGTCGCGGTCGAAAAGGCCACCGCGCGCGCCTTTGGCGACGGCAAGGCGCCGATGGTCGATATCGGCACGTCGCTCACCTCGGTGGCCGTCGGCGGCACGCAGCTCAACAATATTACGGGCGAGATCCATTCCGACGGCTTCGATATCGAGACCCTTAGCGGCCCGGTTGGCATCAAGCTCGCGGCCGCCGGCCTGAAGACGGACGTGGCGACGCTGGCCCCGCTGGTGACCGGCAAGCTCGCCGCGGATCTTTCCGGCACGATCAGCCGCGAGACCGTGACCATCGACAAGGGCACCTTGCGCAGCGATGCGCTCAATGCCGCGCTGACGGCAAATGTGGCGCTCGCCGATCTGTCGATGACGCTGAAGATGAATGCCGACGCCGTCTCGAAGGCATTGCCGCCGCAGATCAGCTCGCTGCTCGGCGAGCGCGTGAAGTTTTCGGCGACGGCGACCCGCGATCCGCAGGGCGCATTCGCCGCCAATTCGCTGGAGCTCACCTCCGGCTCGCTCAGCGCCAGCGGCACCGCCAGCGCGCAAGGCTCGGACATCCAGGCCGATCTCAAAGGCACGCTGGGCGACGTCTCGTCGCTGTCGTCGCTCGCCGGCACGCCGCTTGCCGGCGGGGTGAGCTTCGCGCTGACGGCTACCGGTCCGCGCTGGGCGCCGGATTTCACCGTGTCAGCCGAGAGCGCCAGCCTGACGGCGGCCGGCCGCACGGTGAAGGACATCAAGCTCTCGACCAAGGGAAAGGCCGACATCGCCAACCCGTCGGCCGACATCTCGCTGACCGGCAACGCCGAGGGCCAGGCGCTCGATATCGAGGCCTCGCTGGTGACCGCCGACCGCAAGCGCTCGATCAAGGGGCTAAGCCTGGCGCTCGGCGACAACAAGGTTTCGGGCGATCTCGCGATCGACGACAAGTTCCTGCCGCTCGGCACGCTGACGCTCGCCGTGCCCGATATCGGGCCGTTGGCAGCGCTCGGTAATCAGACTGCGACCGGCGATATCAACGGCACGATCGCCTTCGCCAAGGACGGCGAGGCGCCGACCGTCACCATCAGCGCGGCCAGCACGTCGATCGCGCGCGGCGACCTGGCGGCAAAGACCATCACCGTCAACGCGCTGATCGCCAATTATCTCAAGGGGCCGGCGATCTCGGGCACGATCAAGGCCGACAGCGTGACCTCTGGTTCCACCGTGGTCAGCGGCATCGGCATCGATTTGAAGCGCGACGGCGACTGGACCAACTTTACCGGCGGCGCCACGGCGTCCGGCATTCCGGCGACCGCCACCGGGCGCGTGAAGATCGCCAACGGCACGACCACAGTGGAAATCGCTTCCGGTGAGGCGACCGTGCGCGGCATCAAGGCGGCGATCGCGGAGCCGTCCAGCCTGTCCATAGCCAATGGCGTGACGACAATCGAGAAGCTCGCACTCAATCTCGGCCGGGGTTCGGCGACGGTTTCCGGTACTTCCGGTCAGACCCTGGACCTGACGGCCAATCTCGCCAACTTGCCGGTGGCGCTCGCCAATGATTTCGTGCCCGGCCTCGACGGGGCCGGAACGGTGGAAGGCACGGCACATGTCACGGGTCCGTCGTCCAACCCCGACATTCAGTTCAACGCCAAGGTGGCGGGCGCCGAAACCAGCCAGACCCGCCAGGCCGGGCTCGGGCCGCTGGATCTGGATGCTGCCGGCAGCTACACGCTGGCGGGCGGCGTGGCCCTGGACCATGCCACGCTTTCGGGCGAAGGGATTTCGGGCAAGGCCGCCGGCACCCTCAACCCCAACGGCGCCAGCGATTTCTCCCTCGACCTTACCTCATCCGGGCCCAGCCTGCCGTTGACGATCGGCAGCGCCGAGAGCCCGGTCAAGATCGCGGTCCAGTCCTTGTCGGCAAAAATGGCTGGCGAGAGCACGCAGGCACGGCTCGACGTGTCCGCAATCCTGCCTTCCATAGCCGCCAGCCAGGCCAAGGTGGATGGTCTGACGCTCGCGCTTCATTCGGATGCCTTCGACCTCAAGGGGCGGGCAGGCCCGGTCTCCGGCACGGTGTCGGTGGATAGGATCGGCCTCGACAATCAGTTGATCGCGCCGCTGATCGCTGGCAAGGTCACGGCGAAGGTCAATGGCCGACTGGCAACCGATTCCGTTGCCGTCAACAGCGGCTCGCTCCAAAGCGATGCGCTCAACAGTCAGGTCGCCGGCCGGATATCGCTGGGCGACGGTGCGGTCGACCTCAATATGAAGGCCGATGTTGCTTCTTCCGCCCTGCCGGCCGCGGTGCGCGGCATGCTTGGCGAGACCGCACAGTTGAGCGCCTCCCTGAAGCGCGATGCCAAAGGCAATGTCAATGTCGACGGGCTGAAGCTGAATTCGGGCGCGCTCAGCGCCGACGGGCAGGCGAGCCTTGCCGACAGCAAGCTGGCTGCCGGGATCAGAGGCGCGTTGAGCGACGTTTCAGGGCTCTCGAAAGACGCCAAGGGCGCCATTGCCTTTGCGCTCAATGCGCAAGGCCCGGTCACCGCGCCCGACCTGTCGATGACGGTGGAGAGCGACCGGCTTTCGGTGGCGGCGCGCGAGATCACCGGGCTGAAGCTGACGGCTACCGGCAAGGCCGATGCCGCCAATCCGGCAGCCAATGTGCAGCTCACCGGCAATGTCGGCGGGCAGAACCTGCAGGGCAGCGCCGTGCTCGCCACGACAAATGGCAGCCGCGCGATCAACGGGCTTTTGCTGTCGCTCGGTCCGAACAAGATTTCCGGCGATCTTGCCCTCGACGATGCCTTCGTGCCGGTCGGCACCGTGTCGCTCGACCTGCCCGACATCGGGCCGCTCGCCGCGCTGGCCCTGGAAAAGGCCGAGGGCAATGTGCGCGGCACGATCGCTTTCACCAAAGCGGCCAACGGACCCAACGTCGCGGTCAAGGCGAACACCTCGCAGATCAAGCGCGGCGATCTCTCGGCCAGGAATGTCGCCATCGACGCGCAGATCGCGAACTACATGGCAGCGCCCGTCATCGCCGGCACGGTGCGCGCCGAGAGCGTGACGTCCGGCGGCACCGCCATCACCGGTATCGACGTCGATCTCAAGCGCGACGGCGACTGGACCGGCTTCTCGGGCGGCGCCACCGTCAAGAATATCCCGGCCAAAGCGGCCGGCCGGGTGAAGGTCGCCAACGGCTCGACGACCATCGAGCTCGCGTCGGGCCAGGCGACGGTGCAGGGCATCAAGGCCGCGATCGCGCAGGCCTCGACGGTCACCATCGCCAACGGCGTGACGACGCTCGACCGGCTTGTGCTCAACCTTGGCGGCGGCACCGCGACGGTGACAGGCAAGGTCGCGCAGGCGCTCGACATCAACGCCAACCTGTCCCGGGTGCCGATCTCGCTCGCCAACAGTTTTTCGCCGGGCCTCGACGCGGCCGGCTCGGTCTCGGGCACGGTCAAGGTCACCGGCGCGCCGGCGACCCCCTCGGTCGCCTTCAACATCGATGCTTCCGGCGTGCAGACCTCGCAGACGCGTGGCGCCGGGCTCGGTGGCATGAATGTGTCGTCGTCGGGAACTTTTGCCGGCAACAAGCTCGCCTTCGACGCCAACATCAGCGATGGCGCCGGCCTCGGCCTCAAGGGCGGCGGCTCGGTGACGACGGCGGGTACGCCGGCCCTGGTGCTCGACTTCAACGGCAAGGTGCCGTTCTCCTTCCTTGCCTCGAAGCTCGCCGCGCAAGGGCTGGGACTGACCGGGACAGCCAATGTCAATGTCCAGGTGCGCGGTCCGGCATCGTCGCCGGTGATCGGCGGAACGGTCAGCACGTCCGGCGCCCGGCTGGTCGATGCGCGTTCCGGCCTGGCGGTGAACGACATCGCAGCCGACGTTTCGATCGGCGGCGGCGTCGCCAGGATCAATCGGCTCACCGGAACGCTGTCGACACGCGGCAAGCTGTCGGCCAGCGGCACGGTTGGCATCACGCCGGCGCAAGGTTTTCCGGCCGACCTGTCGATCAAGCTCACCGATGGCCGCTACACCGACGGCCGGGTGGTAACCGCCAATCTCGGCGGCGACCTGACGATCAAGGGGCCGCTCGTCTCCGCGCCGGTGATCGCCGGCACCGTCAACCTGGCGAGGACGGTCATCACCGTTCCGGACAAGCTGCCGGGCTCGCTTTCGGCGCTGGATGTCAAGCACAAGAATGCGCCGGCGTCCGTACGGGCGCAGGACAAGGCGCTGCGTCCGGCGACGTCCAGTGGCAGCAGCAACGGCGGCAGCGGCCTGACGCTCGACGTGACGGTCAACGCACCGAACCAGATCTTCATCCAGGGCAGGGGCGTCGACGCCGAGCTCGGCGGTTCACTGAAGTTGACGGGACCCGCCTCGGCGCCGCAGGCGGTCGGCACTTTCACCCTGCAGCGCGGACGGTTGATCATCCTCTCCAAGCGGCTGACCTTCACCGAGGGCACGATCGGGTTCCAGGGGTCGCTGGTGCCCTATCTCAACATGACGGCGACCACGACGACCAGCAGCGCCACGGTCACGATCCTCGTGTCGGGCGAGGCGACCAATCCGAAATTCACCTTCTCCTCGGTGCCTGCGCTGCCGCAGGACGAGGTCCTGGCGCAGCTCATCTTCGGCCAATCCATGTCGAAACTGTCGCCGCTGCAGATCGCGCAGCTTGCGAGCGCCGCCGCGCAGCTGGCCGGCGTCGGCGGCTCGACCTCGCTGCTCGAGAATTTGCAAAGCGCGATCGGCGTCGACGATCTCGACGTGACGACGGACGAGAAGGGCGGCACCGCGGTTTCGGCTGGCAAGTACCTCAACGACCGCACCTATGTGACGATACAGAAGGGCGACAAGCCAGGTTCCGGCAAGGCCACGATCGACCTCAATGTCGGCCGCGGCGTGAAGCTGCGCGGCGAGGCCAATGACGCCGGCGAAGCAAAGGGCGGCGTCTTCTACGAACGCGAATACTGAGGGCGCGGCGTTCCCCCGCTGTCGGGCCAGGGAGGCATTCGCCGCGCCGCCGAAGCCCTTATCCGCCTAAAATGTCTTGATTTAATCGCCCGATCGATTTTTCGGGAAATGTGCGGCGCACTAGCAAATTTGCGTCAAGACTGTCGCTATCGCGCGAACCGGTCTCATTCCAAAGTTGCAGAGTCCCTAAACAATGTTTCTCACTCCATACCCTCTTTGACATGAGGGCCTGGATGCGGAATGTTAAAAGGCGGAAAGCCAACAATGGGAGATAGTCATGACAATCTATAAGAGTAACAGCGACCGCGTTCCGGATCACATCCTAGCCCTGGCCGAAGAAGCCAAGGCCGGAAAGGTCGACCGTCGCGAATTCCTGGCCTTGGCCAGCGTCTTCGGAGCCTCCACGGCGATGGCCTACGGCCTGCTCGGTCTCGCTGATCCGACCCCTGCGAGAGCCGATGACGTTAAGGGCAAGAAGGGCGGCACGCTGAAGGTCGCTCAATGGGTCAAGGATCCGAAGGATCCGCGCAAGGCCGATTGGTCGGAAATCGCCAATGCCGAGCGCCAGGCGCTCGAGCCGCTGGTCAAGTACACCACCGAATACACCTTCCGTCCCTATCTGTTGGAAAGCTGGGACGTGAACGACGACGCCACCGAATACACGCTGCATGTTCGCAAGGGCGTGACCTGGTCGAACGGCGATGCCTTCACCGCCGACGACGTCATCTTCAACCTCAAGCGCTGGGGCGACAAGAAGGCCGAGGGCAATTCGATGCCCGGTCGCCTGGGCACGCTGGTCAAGGACGACAAGCTCGACGAGAGCGCCGTGACCAAGGTCGACGACATGACCGTCAAGCTGAAACTCGGCAAGCCGGACATCGCGCTGATCCCGAATATGTGCGACTACCCTGGCCTGATCGTCCACAAGAGCTTCGACGAGAAGGGCGGCGATTTCAAAGCCTGCCCGATCGGCACCGGCCCGTTTGAGCTCGTCTCCTACGACGTTGGCCAGAAGGTCGTCTACAAGCGCCGCGCCGACAACAAGTGGTGGGACGGCGAGGTGTTTCTCGACGGCATCGAGTTCATCGACTACGGCACCGATCCGGGCGCCATGGTCAGCGCCTTCGAGGCTGGTGAAGTGCATACCAACTTCGAGACCTCGGCCGACTATGTCTCGATCCTCGACAAGATGGACCTGGTGAAATCCGAGGTCGTGACGGCGGCCACCATCGTGTGCCGCACCAATGTCAACAACAAGCCCTACGACAACCAGAAGGTTCGTCAGGCGCTGCAACTCGGCGTCGACAACGCCGTCGTCCTGCAGCTCGGTTACGGCAATGCCGGCACGGTCGCCGAGAACCATCACGTCAGCCCGATCCATCCGGAATATTTCGAGCTGCCGAAGATCAAGCGCGACGCCGCCAAGGCCAAGGCCCTGATGGCGGAAGCCGGTCAGGCCGATTTCGAGCACGAGCTGATCACGGTCGACGAGGACTGGCACAAGAACACCGGCGACGCGATCGCCGCCCAGCTCCGCGACGCCGGCATCAAGGTAAAGCGCACGGTGCTTCCCGGCTCGACCTTCTGGAACGACTGGACGAAGTATCCGCTGTCGATGACCAACTGGAACATGCGGCCGCTTGGCGTGCAGGTTCTTGCGATCGGCTACCGCACCGGCGAAGCCTGGAACGAGACCGCATGGTCGAATCCGGACTGGGACAACAAGCTCAATGCCGCGCTTGCCGTCGCCGACGCCGCCAAGCGCAAGGAGCTGATGAAGGACATCGAGCAGACCCTGCAGGATGCCGGCATCATCATCCAGCCGTACTGGCGCAAGCTCTACAGCCACTCGGTCAAGGCGGTGCAGAATTACAAGATGCACCCGACCTACGAGCACGACTACGGCAAAGTCTGGCTCGACCAGGCCTGATCCGAGCGAATGGACAAAGGGGCGTTCCGCCCCTTTGTCCCCTTCCTTGCATGACCTGGAACCGGAGAGCCTCTGCAGCAAAAAAGTTGCGGACTCATCGAGCGGGGTCATGCAATAAACAGGGTTGATCGCATTCGAAGGTCTGTTTGCCGGCTTGCTCCGCCTCGTGGCGGGATGGCTGCGTAATCAGGCTCCCCCAACCCATCGGCAGGGGCCCGCCATGCTTTCTTTCATCTTGAGACGTCTCGGTACCATGGCGCTGACGATGCTGTGCCTGACGTTGATCGTCTTCTTCCTGATCAATCTCGGTCCCAATCTGAAGAAGCTGGCGATCAGCCAGACCGAAATGCACACGTCGGCCGACCAGCTCGAAAACTGGTTGGTCGGTCATGGCTACCGGCAGAATTTCTTCGTGCGTTACGGCCAATGGCTGGGCGTCCTGCCTAAGCAACCGATCACCGATCCAGCAACCGGAAAGCCGGCGCAGCGCTTCTCTTTCTGCAATGACCCGGTCGTGCCGACATTCTCCGGTGTCTTGCAGGGCGATTTCGGCTGCTCGACCAAGTTCAAGACAACTGTTGGCTCGAAACTCTTCCCGGCGCTCGGCGCCACCGGGCTTTTGATGTTCTGGGTGCTGGCGGTGATGGTGCCGATCTCGCTGTTGATCGGGATACTCGCCGGCATGCGCGAGGGCTCGCGCACGGACCGCACGCTTTCAGTCGCCTCCATCGCCTCGACGGCGACGCCAGAATATGTGTCGGGCGTCATCTTCACCGTCATCTTCGCCTCGTGGCTCGGCTGGCTGAACGGATCGGCGGCCTCGGCAAGCCAGGGCCTCACCTTCTACAACTTCACGCTTCCTGTGATGACGCTGGCCATCTACGGCATCGGCTATATCGCGCGCATGACACGGGCCTCGATGGTCGAGGTGATGACGCAGCAATATATCCGTACCGCCCGCCTCAAGGGCCTCTCCTTCGGCAGCGTGGTCGTCAAGCATGCGTTGCGCAACGCGCTGATCGCGCCGTTCACCGTGATCATGCTGCAGTTTCCCTGGCTGCTCACCGGCGTCGTCATCGTTGAGGTCATGTTCCGCTACCAGGGCTTCGGCTACACGTTGGTCGAAGCCGCGGGCAACAACGACATCGATCTGCTGCTCGGCTGCTCGCTGGTCTCGGTGTTCATCGTGCTGATCACGCAGCTCATCTCCGACGTCGGTTACGCGTTCCTCAATCCGCGTATCAGGGTTCAATAGGGGGCAGGGCGGATGCAGACCGAATATATCAGTGCCTTCGACATCGTGGTCGGCGTGCTTTGGCGCTTCTGGCCGGTATGGGTGGGGCTTCTCCTGGTGATGGGTGCAAGCTTCGCCTTCAAGAAGAAGCTCGGCCTCTACGGCCAGCTTTTCGACAGCGGCGTCGGCATTGCCGGCGTCTTCATCTGCCTGTTCTGGCTGTTCACGGCGATTTTCGCCTCCACCATCTCGCCCTTCGACCCGCTGGCGCAGGTGTCGATCATGAAGGACACGCTGCCCGGCGCGATCGAGCCGGCGTCGAAGCTCGTCTACTATTTCGGTGGCGACAAGCTTGCCCGCGACGTGTTTTCGCGCATGGTCTTTGGCAGCCAGATCGTGCTGATCATCGCACCGGCCGCCACCGGTTTCGCGCTGATGGTCGGCATCACGCTCGGCCTGCCGGCCGGTTACTATGGCGGCAAGATCGACACGCTGCTGTCGTTCCTGGCCAACCTGGTGCTGGCCTTCCCGGTCATCCTGTTGTTCTACCTGCTGGTAACGCCGGGCATCATGGACACGCCGATCCCCTATGCGATGGCAGGCCTGTTCTTCCTGTTCCCGATCATATTCTTCAGCGTGCTGTTCTGGACGCGTTTCAAGAACCGGCCGGACCGGCTCTACATCCTGCTCGGCATCACGCTGATCGTCGGCGGCTGGATCTATGCGGGCCTCGTCTTCGACAAGGATCCGCTGCACATCGTCCACATCGATCCGAACCAGCTCAACATCTTCGTGGCGGTGGTGTTCGCCTCCAGCCCCGGCGTGTTCCGCATCGTGCGCGGGCTGACCATGGACATCAAGACACGCGATTATGTGGCGGCGGCGCAGACGCGCGGTGAATCGCCCTGGTACATCATGCTATGGGAGATCCTGCCCAATGCCCGGGGTCCGCTGATCGTCGATGCCTGCCTGCGCATCGGCTACACGACGATCCTGCTCGGAACGCTCGGCTATTTCGGCCTGGGCCTGGCGCCGGAAAGCCCGGATTGGGGCACTGCGATCAAGGACGCCAGCCGCCTGTTGCGCTCCTTCATCCACCCGGCGCTGCCGCCGACGATCGCGCTGATGTCGTTCGTGCTGGGGCTGAATCTTTTGGCGGACTCGCTGCGTGAGCAATCGATGAAGGATTGATGGTAGGGCGTTGAGCCCCATCTTCCAGAGAACCAAGGATTGGAGCGACCCATGAACGAGGCAGTTCGAGATCCAGCCAAGGCGACCGGTCAGCCGATCATCGAGATCGAGAACCTCTCGATCTCCTTCTTCACCCGCAAGGGCGAGATCCCTGCCGTGATGGATTTTTCCTGCACGGTGATGCCCGGCGAGGCGATGGGCATCGTTGGCGAATCCGGCTGCGGCAAGTCGACCGTGTCGCTCGGCATCATGCGCGACCTCTCCAATATCGGGAAGATCGTCGGCGGGCGCATCAAGTTCCAGGGCAGGGACATGGGCGAACTCTCCGAGGAGGAGCTACGCTCCATCCGCGGCAACAAGATCGCCATGATCTACCAGGAGCCGATGGCGAGCCTCAACCCGGCGATGAAGATCGGCCAGCAATTGATGGAAGTGCCGCTGATCCACGACAAGGTGTCGAAGGAAGAGGCGCATAATCGCGCGCTGGAGATGGTGCGGGCGGTGAGGCTGCCCGACCCGGAGCGCATGATGCGCTCCTATCCGCACCAGCTTTCCGGCGGTCAGCAGCAGCGCATCGTCATCGCCATGGCGCTGCTGTCGAAGCCGGCGCTGCTGCTGCTCGACGAGCCGACCACCGCGCTCGACGTCACCGTCGAGGCCGGCATCGTCGAACTGGTCAAGGGTCTGGGCGAGAAGTTCGGCACCTCGATGATCTTCGTGTCGCACAATCTCGGTCTCATCCTCGAGACCTGCGACAAGATCACGGTGATGTATTCCGGCGAGGCGGTCGAAACCGGCAAGATCGAGGACGTGTTCGACCGGATGCGCCATCCCTATACGCAAGGGCTGTTCCGCTCGATCCCGCTGCCCGGCGCCGACAAGAACTCGCGGCCGCTGATCTCCATTCCTGGACAGTTGCCGCTGCCGCATGAGCGGCCGAAGGGCTGCAATTTCGGCCCGCGCTGCCACCATTTCGTCGAGGGCGTCTGCAACGCCGCGGAAATCCCGATGATCCCGGTCGACGGCCATGAGGGGCATTTCTCGCGCTGCGTGCGGTTCAACGAGATCGACTGGGAGGCGCTGCCGCCCGGCGCCAAGAAGGTCAACGAAAAGGTCGAGCCCGGCGCGCCGGTGCTCAAGATCGAGGATCTCAAGAAATACTACAAGGTCGGCGGCAGCGAGGTGTTCGGCTCAAGCGAAGGCCGCGTCGTCAAAGCCAACGAGACGATCTCGTTCACCGCGCGCGAATCCGAGACGGTCGCGATCGTCGGCGAATCCGGCTGCGGCAAGTCGACACTCGCCAAGGTGCTTCTGGGGTTGGAGACCGCTAGCTCCGGCACCGTGACGCTGGGCAATAAGGAGATCCAGTCGACCGGCATCGAGAACCGCAATGTCGAGACCGTGTCTTCGATCCAGATGGTGTTCCAGAACCCGTTCGACACGCTGAACCCCAGCCACAGCGTCGGCTCGCAGATCATCCGAACGCTGGAGAAGTTCAAAGTCGGCAAGAATGTCGCGGAGCGGCGCCAGCGCATGCTGGAGCTGCTCGATCTGGTAAAGCTGCCGCGGGCCTTCGAGACCCGCAAGCCGCGCCAGCTCTCGGGCGGCCAGAAGCAGCGCATCGGCGTGGCGCGCGCCTTTGCCGGCGATGCCAAAGTGGTGGTGGCCGACGAGCCGGTCTCGGCGCTCGACGTCTCGGTGCAGGCGGCGGTGACCGAACTGTTGATGGATATCCAGCGCAAGAACAAGACGACGATGCTGTTCATCAGTCACGACCTGTCGGTGGTGCGCTACATCGCCGACCGCGTCGTCGTCATGTATCTCGGCTACATCGTCGAGCAGGGCACGACCGACCAGATTTTCTCGCCGCCTTACCATCCCTATACCGAGGCGCTGCTCTCGGCGATCCCGATCGCCGACACCAGCGTGGTCAAGAAGCACATCGTGCTGGAAGGCGACATCCCGTCGGCCATGAATCCGCCGACCGGCTGCCCGTTCCAGACGCGCTGCGGCTACAAGAAGCTGGTCCCGGACAATCTGTGCGAGACCAAGGTGCCGCCGGTGAAGAACCTCGGCGACGGCCATATGAGCCTGTGCTGGCTTGCCGACGACGTGCTGGCGAAGATGGAGCCGGTCATCAAGTTCGACAAGGAACATGCCGCTCATGAGGGCGTGCCGGAAGATGCGCCGCAGGGCGCGGGGCCAGGCCTTGCGGGAACGGCGCCGAAACGCCCACGTGGCAAAACGGGCAGCGCGGAAGCCGACCAGATCGGGGACGCGGTGGAGCAGGACAAGGCCGGCATGAAAGCCCGTCGCCACGAAGTCCGCGACGAGACATCGGAAACGGGTGTTAAAAAGCCGAAAGATACGACAAGGCGGCACTAGCCCCGGTTCCTTATCACAGAAGTTTTGACCGGTTGGCTATGTGTGCGTTGGCAGATCCCATGCCTTGGCGATTGGCCGAGACGCCTATCGCGGTCGTCATCCACGGGCGGAGCAAGGAGCGAAGCGACGCGCGCAGACCCGAGGATCCATGCCGTGACTTGGAAGCGCCGCGGCGGTCCAGAATTCGGCACCGTTGCACACTTCGGTCCAGGTAACGGCATGGATTCCAGGGTCTGCGCGCGTCGCTACGCTCCTTGCTCCGCCCTATAATGACGAAGTTCAGGAACCTTCAACTCATCGCCAGGGTTTGCGCTTACTACCCCAACGGACGTTGATAGCCTTGCCCGACAAGCCTGCAATCGTTCAAAATCACCGTGTTGGAAAACTAGTTTCCGCATTGCCGTAGCTGCGCCTGGTAATCGCGGGCCATCTGGTCGGTGGCACGAGCATAGCCTTGAACACCGGCATCGCCGCGATTGCCGCGGCCATAGGCGGTCCAGCCGAGATAGTAGGCCAGATAGAGATTGTAGGTGTCGTTGCGGGCGACGCCAAAGGTGTCGGCGGTTTTTGAGTGGTACCAGCCGACGAAGTCGACAGCGTCGGCGAAGCGCGTGCGGCGCGCGGTCCAGTTGCCGGTCTCGCTTTGATATTGCGACCAGGTGCCGTCGAGCGCCTGCGAGTAGCCGGTGGCGCTCGAGACATGCGTCCACGGGATGAAGCCGAGCAGCTTGGTGCGCGGCGGGCGGGCGTTGCTCTTGAAGCCGGATTCCTTGCGCACCGTCGCCATCAGCACCGGAACGGGAACGCCGTATTTCTGCTCGGTCCGTTCGGCGGCGGACTGCCAGTTGTCGAACCAGCCGTCATTCTGGTCGAAGACGGCGCAGACATTGTTGATGTGACTGGGCGCCGTCGCGCAGGCCGAAAGCGCCAGCAGCACTGAGACAGCGACAATTTTACTAAAACTCGACCTACGCATTGGGAGACGAATAGGCCGAAATCATAAAAGGAGTCTTGCGCGGTTCCTTAACGTGGGCGCCGAGGCACGAAAAAGCCGAGTGTCGATATTACGGCTACCTGTGTCGTTATTTTCTCATCCCGTTTTGAAAAATGCCGCCTTGACTAAAATCGCGCCGGCAAATGACGAATTCCTGACAGCTCGCATGTCATGCCGGCGCTCTGATGCGCGCATGAGCGAACCAAGACGCAAGCGCGGCGCCGAGCGCACCAGCAACCGTGGCCCCGCGGCCATTCCACAACTGCCGCCGCGGCGGGTGGAGAATCCCTACCCACCCATGGCGCTGCTGTCGGCCGACCAGATCGAGGCGATCCACCAGGCGTCGATGCACATCCTGGAAAATTTCGGCATCGAGGTGATGAGCGCGCGGGCGCTGTCGCTGTTCGAGCGCGCCGGCGCCAAGGTCGATCACGGCTCGATGAATGTGCGCGTCGATCGCGGCATGGTCGAGGAGGCGCTGAAGTCGACGCACAGCAACTACACGCTTACTCCACGCAATCCCGCTCGAGCCATCCATCTCGGCGGCAGCACCATCAACTTCACGCTCGTTGCCGGACCGCCCAATGTGCATGACATGGAACGCGGTCGCCGCGCCGGCAACCTTGCCGACTACTGCGACCTCGTGCGGTTGGCGCAGCATTTCAACTGCATCCACATGCTGGGCAACCAGGTCTGCGCGCCGGTCGAGCTGCCGGCGAACACGAGGCACATGGACACCTATTTCGCCAACCTGACGCTGACCGACAAATGCTTCCACGTCTCGGCGATCGGCCGGGGCAGGGCGCTCGACGGCATCGAGATGATGGCGATCGCGCGCGGGCTGACGCTGGATCAGATGCGCGACGATCCCGGCGTCACCACCATCATTTCGGTCAACTCGCCGCGCCGCTTCGACGAGATGATGGCGGAAGGGCTGATGACCATGGCCGAATACGGCCAGTCGGTGGCGGTGACGCCGTTCACGCTGATGGGCGCGATGAGCCCGGTTACGCTGGCCGGCGCGCTGGCGCAGCAGAATGCCGAAGCGCTGTTCGGCGTGGTGCTCTCGCAGCTGGTGCGCCCCCGCGCGCCGGTGATGTATGGCGCCTTCACCTCCAATGTCGACATGAAGTCGGGCGCGCCGGCCTTCGGCACGCCGGAAAACACCAAGGCAAACATCGCCTCGGGCCAGTTGGCGCGGCGCTACAAATTGCCCTATCGCACCACGCCGGGCTCGGCCTCCAATGCTGCCGATGCGCAGGGCGCCTACGAGACGCTGATGGCGCTGTGGGGCGCGGTGCTCGGCCACGGCAATCTCGTCTACCACGCCGCCGGCTGGCAGGAGGGCGGGCTGACGGCGTCGTTCGAAAAGCTCATCATCGACGTCGAGATGATGCAGCACATGATGGAGTTCCTGCGACCGATCGCGGTCGACGAGGCGGAGCTGGCCGTGGAGGCGCTGGGCGCGGTGCCGACCGGCGGCCACTTCTTCGGCGAGCCGCACACGCTGGAGCGCTACGCCACCGCCTTCTACCAGCCGATGCTGTCCAACTGGCAGAATTACGAGGCCTGGCAAGAGGCCGGCGCGCCCGACACGACGGCGCGCGCGACACGGCTCTGGAAGAAGGCGCTGGAGGAGTATGTCCAGCCAGCCATGGACCCCGCCGTGCGCGAAGCGCTCGAAGCCTATATGGCCCGCCGCAAGGAAGCGATCGGGCAAAGCGAGCCGTAAGGGAACAGCTTCCCATCCTGATTCATTTCAACCTCTCAACTCACTGAATTAACGAGAAGAACCATGAAGTCGCATGCAAAGGTCGTGGTCATCGGTGGCGGTGTCGTCGGATGCTCGGTGCTGTTCCATCTCGCCCGCCACGGCTGGACCGATGTCGTGCTTCTGGAGCGCGACGAACTGACGTCGGGCTCGACCTGGCACGCGGCCGGCGGCATGCACACCATCAATGGCGATCCCAACGTCGCCAAGCTGCAGAAATACACGATCTCACTCTACAAGGAGATCGAGGAGCTTTCGGGACAGGCGACCGGCGTGCACCTCACCGGCGGCGTGCTTCTGGCCGCGACCGAGGCGCGACTCGACTGGCTGCGCGGCGTGGTGTCGAAGGGCCGCTATCTCGGCATCGACCTCGAAGTCATTTCCGCCAAGGAAGCGGCGGAATTGATGCCGCTGATCGATTCCAGCCAGTTCGTCGGCGCCGTGCGCAACAAGGAGGACGGCCATCTCGATCCGTCTGGCGTGACGCATGCCTATGCCAAGGCGGCGCGCAAGCTCGGCGCCGAGGTCGAACGCTTCACCAAGGTCGAGGACATCGTGCGCCGGCCCGACGGATTGTGGCGCGTCATCACCAACAAGGGCGATGTCATTGCCGAGCATGTCGTCAATGCCGGCGGGCTATGGGCGCGCGAGGTCGGCCGCATGGTCGGGCTCGAACTGCCGGTGCTCGCGATGGAGCACATGTACCTGATCACCGAGGACATGCCGGAGGTCGCCGACTGGAACAAGAAGACCGGCACCGAGATCATCCATGCCGTCGACTTCGACGGCGAGCTTTATCTGCGCCAGGAGCGTGGCGGCATGCTGATGGGCACCTATGAGAAGGCCAACAAGGTCTGGTCGGAGTTCACCACACCGTGGAATTTCGGCCACGAGCTCTTGGAGCCGGATATCGACCGCATCGCGCCGTCGCTCGAAGTCGGCTTTCGCCATTTCCCGGCCTTCCAGAAGACCGGCATCAAGCAGATCATCAACGGCCCCTTCACCTTCGCGCCGGACGGCAATCCGCTGGTCGGTCCGGTGCGCGGCCTACCGGGCTTCTGGGTCGCCTGCGGCGTCATGGCCGGCTTCAGCCAGGGCGGCGGCGTCGGGTTGGCGCTCTCCAACTGGATGATCGAGGGCGATCCGGGCGCCGACATCTGGGCGATGGACGTGTCGCGCTATGGCGACTGGGCGACGATGGCCTATACCAACGCCAAGGTGCGCGAGAATTATTCGCGCCGCTTCTCGATCCGCTTTCCGAACGAGGAGCTGCCGGCCGGGCGGCCGCTCAAGACGACGCCGGTCTACGACACGCTTGCCGCCAAGGGCGCGCAATGGGGCGTGTCCTATGGGCTCGAAGTGCCGCTCTGGTATGCGCCGGACGGCGTCAAGGACGAGTTCTCGTGGCGGCGCTCGACCGACTTCGAGCATGTCGGCAAGGAAGTCGCGACGGTGCGCGACGGCGTTGGCCTGTCGGAGATTTCGAACTTCGCCAAATACAAGGTGACAGGCGAGGGCGCGGTCGCGTGGCTCGACCGCATGCTTGCCTGCAGGCTGCCAAAGCGCGGCCGCATGACGCTGGCGCCGATGCTGAAGGATGACGGCAAGCTGATCGGCGATTTCACGCTGGCCAATATCGACGACCACGAATGGTTCATCGCTGGCTCGGGCATTGCAGAGCAGTATCACATGCGCTGGTTCGAGGCGCATCTGCCCAAGGACGGCTCGGTGAAGATCGAGGCACTGGGGCAGAAGCTCACCGGCCTCGCGATTGCCGGGCCGAAGGCGAGGGATGTGCTCGCCAAAGTCACCCCCGCCGATGTCTCCAACGCAGCGTTCCCCTTCATGGCGATGGCCAGGATGGATATCGGCATGGCGCCGTGCCTGGTCGGGCGCGTCAGCTACACCGGCGACCTCGGCTACGAGATCTGGGTGACGCCGGAATATCAACGCGCTGCCTATCAGGCGCTGATCACGGCCGGTGAGGAATTCGGCATCTCTCTGTTTGGCTCGCGCGCGCTCAATGCGCTGAGGCTGGAGAAAAACTACGGCTCATGGGCGCGCGAGTACCGGCCGATCTACGGGCCGGTCGAGGCCGGGCTCGACCGCTTCGTCGCCTATGGCAAAGACGCGGATTTCATCGGCAAGCAAGCAGCGCTCGCCGAGCGCAAGCAAGGCGGCAAGCTCCGGCTGCTCGCCTTCATCGTCGACGCCACCGATGCCGATGTCATTGGCGACGAAGCGATTTGGCACGACGGCGTCGTGCGCGGCTGGGTTACGTCCGGCGGCTACGCCCACAATGCGAAGAAGTCGGTTGCGTTGGGCTATGTGCCGAAGGAAATCGCCGACAAGCCGGATGGCTTCGAGATCGAGATCCTCGGCAAGCGCCGTGCGGCGCGTGTTCAGGCGGCGCCGCTGTTCGATGCCAATTTCGAGCGGATGCGCGCCTGACGGTGGCGCACATCCCTGCCATCAAGCCTTGGCGCTCTCGCGATTGTCCACCGCGAAGGCGCCCGGACCGGCAAAGAACAGATAGAGGAAGACAAAGCAGAATAGGATGGCTGCGTCGCCGCCGTTGTTGGCCGGGAAGAAGTCGCGCGGGAAATGCGCCATGAAATAGGCGATCGCCATTTCGCCGGCGAGAAGGAAGGCGACCGGACGAGTGAAGAGGCCAAGCGCCAGAAGGATGCCGCCGGCGAATTCGAGAATGCCGGCACCTGTCGTCAGTCCGGTGAGCGCATGCGGCTCGGCAGCGGCCGGGAAGTTGAACAGCTTCTGCGAGCCATGTTCGATGAACTGCAAGGCGGTCATGATGCGCAATATGCCCAGCGCCTGTGGCCGGTACTGAGCAAGGCTTTCGAAAAGCTTCATTTAAAACTCCAATTTTACCCCCGCTCGGGGCCTTAAATTATCGCCCGGCGACGGACCACTCACTTCCCTTGGCCTGCTATCAACAATCGGTGAGTGGAAAGGGTTTCAATCCCCATATTTCTTCTCTCTATGGTTGCAAACATATCCTTATGGTTGTATTGCTGCATGACGCATCAAACCAAGCGAGTCCCTTGACCATGAGAAAAGTCGTCATCAGCCTCTTCGCAATCCTTGCTGGCACCAGCTTCGCCATGGCCGCCGGTACCGGCTGCGATGCCTTCAAATGGCCGGTCGAGCGCGAGCAGGCCCTGTTTCCGGAGGCGACGGCCGCCCAGTCCGGCGCGACCCTGACGGTCGGGCAAGCAGTGGATTTCTCGCTCGAGGCCGCCGACACGGTCAGCTTTGAAGTGCCGCCGGAGCGCGCACCGGCAGCCGGTACGTTCGGCGCGACGGCGAATGTGACCGTGCCACCGGAAGGCGAGCTTCAGGTCAGCCTGTCCGACGAGGCCTGGATCGATGTCGTGCAGGACGGCAAGAGCGTGAAATCGGCGGCGTTCAGCGGCGTGAAGAGCTGCCCGGGCATCCGCAAGAGCGTGCGCTTCAAGCTCGCGGGCGGCGCGGCGATCATCCAGCTTAGCGGCGCGAAAAAGGCCGATCTGAAGGTGGCGGTGCTGACGCCGGAGTGATCCGGCGCCAGCCAGCAAGCAGGGCGCGTTATCGTACGGGGGCGAGCAATGCGAAATGCGCGCCTTGCGGGTCCTGGCACTGGATGATCCACTGGCCGCTCGGCACATCCATCGGACCCATGATGACCTTGCCGCCATTGTCCATGACGCGCTTGGCGGCGGCGTCGATGGCGTCGACGTTGAAGTAGAACTGCCAGACGGGAACCGGGATCTGCGGCGGCTTGTTCATGATGCCGCCGCCGGATTCGGGGCCGGCGCCGAAGGTTTTGTAGATGCCCATCTCGCCCATGTCGAACTCGCCGGCGCTCTCCCAGCCGAACTGGCTGGAATAGAAGTCGAAGGCCGCCTTCCAGTCCGAGGTGTAGAGCTCGTGCCAGCCGACATGGCCAAGCGTCGTCGCCGGCACCGGCGGCTGCTCCGGCTGGTTGGGTTGCAAGAACATGAAGGCCGCGCCTTGCGGGTCGGCGACGACCGCGAAGCGGCCGACGCCCGGAATGTCGTCCGGGGCGCGGTGCACCGCACCACCCGCGTCCTTGAGCGCTTGCGTCGAGGCGTCGACATCCTTGGTGTAGATGTAGCCCACCCAGGCCGGCGGCATGCCCATCTTGGCGGGCTCTTCCGGCATCGTCATCAGCCCGCCGACACCGCGCATGGCGGAGTTCACGACGATATAACGCGGCATGCCGGGCGCCTTGTCGAAAGGTTCGGCCTTCCAGCCGACGACAGCGGTGTAGAAAGCCTCGGCGGCGTCGAGGTCGGTGGTCATCAATTCGTACCAGAAGAAAGGTTGCGGGGATTTCGGCATGGTCGGTCTCCTCACCGGTTCAGGCAGCGATCGTTGTTCGATCCATCCTAGGGTATGTTGAGGTTCAGGTGATGCCGGCCTGCAAATGCCGGTTTTCTGCGCTTCCGGTGCTCACGTACTCAAGTACGCTCCGCTCCGGCCTTCGCCGGCCGAAGCCCTCATAAGTGTTTCCGCCCTATGAAGGCTACCGCCGGCGTTCTCGAAAACCGCCTTTTTCGGCGCGGCCTGACCTGAACCTCGACACACCTTAGGACGATGCTCGCAACAGAAATCCGACATCTGGGCCGGAATTCGAGAACGGCAAGGCGTTGCTGCGTAGGTTCGCAACGGTTTGAAGGACGATCAATACTCAAGGCGCGTCGTTTGAATTCACGTTTCTGCGCGGCCGCCCGTAGCCGCCGATCTTGCGCAGCCGGCGCTTTTCGACTTTGCTGCGCCAAAAGAGGGGTTCGCGTTTTCCGATGCGCCACATGTCACTGACGCCCGAGCTTGTCGCTCTTTGCCATCGCGAAGAGATCGATCCCGGTCCGAGCGGTGGGTGGGCGCAGCTCAGCGACGACGATTTCAGCGCGCTCGCCACGCGTCTCGCCGGAGAAGCCGACGACGGACCGCTCTGGGTCTTCGCCTATGGTTCGCTGATCTGGAAACCGGCCTTCGAGTCGGTCGAGCAACGGCGCGCCTCGGCGCATGGCTGGCACCGGTCGTTCTGCCTCGACATGGTCCGCTGGCGCGGCAGCCGCGAGCAGCCCGGCCTGATGATGGCGCTGGAACGGGGCGGGCGCTGCGACGGCGTCATCTATCGTTTGCCGGATGGCGAGAAGCCAGCCCAGATCGAAAGGCTGCTGCGGCGTGAGATCGACGACCACGAGAGCGTCAGCTCGGTCCGGTGGGTTCCGGTGCGCACGGCACAAGGCCGGCTGCGAGCGCTGGGCTTCTGGGTTGGCGTGACCGGCAGGGGGACGTCGCTCGGGCAGCCTCTGGAAAAGGTGGCCTGGGTGCTGGCACGCGCCTGCGGTCATGTCGGTTCGGGCGCCGAATACCTTTACAACACCGTCAGCCACCTCGAGACCTTCGGCATTCATGACCGCAATCTGTGGCGGCTGCAGGAACTTGTGGCGGACGAGGTGCGCTCGATCCACGGCCACAGGATTACGGGCGGCGAGCCGTCGGCTATGGAAATCGCCGCCGCTATAACATGAGTGTATTTATCATATTTTATCCAGCCATTACAGCGACTTGGCCGAAAATTGACCAATTGATAAAAAAATAAAACGTGCTAGCCTTCCCCAAAACGACAACAAAGGGGAGTTGGAATGGCGACTGGTCATTTCATCGAAGGCATTGCCGGCGGCCGGCTGTCTTCCGAGCAATATGCCGACAATTTTTCCGACCTGCACCCGCCGCTCGATCATCATGAGGCGCTGGTCGAATCCGACCGCTGCTATTTCTGCTACGACGCGCCGTGCATGAATGCATGTCCGACCTCGATCGACATCCCGCTGTTCATCCGGCAGATCGCCACCGGCAATCCGCTGGGCTCGGCCAAGACGATCTTCGACCAGAATATCCTCGGCGGCATGTGCGCCCGCGTCTGCCCGACCGAGACACTGTGCGAAGAGGTCTGCGTGCGCGAGGTGGCGGAGGGCAAGCCGGTCCAGATCGGCCGGCTGCAGCGCTACGCCACCGACGTCGCCATGAGCGAGGAGAAGCAGTTCTACAAGCGCGCCGAGCCGACCGGGAAGACGGTCGCCGTGGTCGGCGCCGGCCCGGCAGGGCTGGCGGCGGCGCATCGCCTTGCCCGTCACGGTCATGACGTGACGATCCTCGAGGCGCGGCCGAAGGCCGGCGGCCTCAACGAATATGGCATTGCCGCCTATAAGAGCGTCGACGATTTCGCCCAGGCCGAGGTCGATTATGTCACCGCGATCGGCGGCATCGACATCCAGAACGGCAAGGCGCTCGGCCGCGACTTCCAGCTCGCCGACCTGATGCGCAACTACGATGCGGTTTTCCTCGGCCTCGGTCTCGGCGGCGTCAACGCGTTGCGCGCCGAAGGCGAGGACGCCGACGGTGTCGCCAATGCGGTCGAGTTCATCGCGGAGCTTCGGCAAGCGAGCGATCTTTCCGGCCTGCCGGTCGGTCGGCGCGTCGTCGTCATCGGCGGCGGCATGACAGCGATCGACGCCGCGGTGCAGTCGAAGCTGCTCGGCGCGGAGGAGGTGACGGTCTGTTACCGGCGCGGCCAGGAGCACATGAACGCCTCCGGCTTCGAGCAGGACCTGGCCGCCGCCAACGGCGTCACTATCCGCCACTGGCTGCAGCCGAAGCGCGTCATTGCCGAAAACGGCAAGGTCTCGGCGATCGAGCTTGAATACACCGCGATGAACGGCGACAAGCTCGCCGGCACTGGCGAAACGCTGCGGCTCAATGCCGACCAGGTGTTCAAGGCGATTGGCCAGAGCTTCGTGCCGGCGCATCTCAATGGCAGCGGCGAGCAGATCGACCTCGAAGGCGGCCGCATCAAGGTCGATGCCGAAGGCCGTACGTCGCTCTCAAAAGTCTGGGCCGGCGGCGACTGCATCTTCGGCGGCGACGATTTGACCGTTTCGGCGGTGGCGCAAGGGCGCGACGCGGCCGAGAGCATCCACCGGGCACTGACCTCTAACGGGAGGGCATGAGCATGGCAGACATCCGCAACAATTTCGTCGGCATCAAATCGCCCAATCCGTTCTGGCTGGCCTCGGCGCCGCCGACCGACAAGGCCTATAATGTCGAGCGCGCCTTCAAGGCCGGCTGGGGCGGCGTTGTGTGGAAGACGCTGGGCGAAGAAGGTCCGCCGGTCGTCAACGTCAACGGACCGCGCTACGGCGCGATCTGGGGCGCCGATCGCCGGCTGCTCGGCCTGAACAACATCGAGCTGATCACCGACCGCGACCTGCAGACCAATCTGCGCGAGATCAAGCAGGTCAAGAAGGACTGGCCCGACCGCGCCATCGTCGTTTCGCTGATGGTGCCCTGCGTCGAGGACGCCTGGAAGGCGATCCTGCCGGTGGTCGAGGAGACCGAGGCCGACGGCATCGAGCTCAATTTCGGCTGCCCGCACGGCATGTCGGAGCGCGGCATGGGTGCCGCGGTCGGCCAGGTGCCGGAATATATCGAAATGGTGGTGCGCTGGTGCAAGCAGAACACCCGCATGCCGGTCATCACCAAGCTGACGCCCAACATCACGGACGTGCGCAAGCCGGCGCGGGCGGCGCTTGCGGGGGGAACGGATGCAGTGTCGCTGATCAACACGATCAACTCGATCACCGGCGTCGATCTCGATAGTTTCGCGCCTATGCCGACGATCGACGGAAAGGGCTCGCATGGCGGCTATTGCGGCCCGGCGGTGAAGCCGATCGCCATGAACATGGTGGCCGAGATCGCGCGCGACGCCGAAACGCACGGCCTGCCGATCTCCGGTATCGGCGGCATCACCACCTGGCGCGACGCGGCCGAATTCATGGCGCTCGGCGCCGGCAATGTGCAGGTCTGCACGGCGGCCATGACCTACGGCTTCAAGATCGTGCAGGAGATGATCGCCGGGCTTGAGAACTGGATGGACGAGAAGGGGCATGCCTCGCTCTCCGACATCATCGGCCGCGCCACGCCCAACGTCACCGACTGGCAGTACCTCAACCTCAACTATGTCGCCAAGGCGCATATCGACCAGGACGCCTGCATCAAATGCGGCCGCTGCCACATCGCCTGCGAGGACACCTCGCACCAGGCGATCACCAGCATGGTCAATGGGGCCAGGCATTTCGAGGTGATCGAGGCCGAATGCGTCGGCTGCAATCTCTGCGTCAATGTCTGCCCGGTCGAGGGCTGCATCACCATGGAGCCGCTGGCGGCCGGCGCGATGGACGAGCGCACCGGCAAGCCGGTGTCGCCGATCTACGCCAACTGGACGACGCATCCCAACAACCCGATGGCCAAGGTGGCGGCGGAGTAAGCTTGGGTTCCTCGCCCCACGCAGTGGGTACGAAGTGGGGAGAGGTGGCCCGGCGAAGCCGGGACGGAGAGGGGCCTTGGCGGCTGGGAACTTGCCCCCAGGGTCGTGATCTATCTTGCGTCTGGTCCTGCGCCGGTTTTGACTTCGCAAAAGTCGTCCCCCTCTCCGTCCCGGCTTCGCCGGGCCACCTCTCCCCCGCTTTGCGGGGTGCGAGGAACCCAAGTCCTGCTAAGCGCGGTGCCAGAAACGATCTGATCTCTTCCCTCACATTCCTGAGTGTTGCGAAGCAGGCGATCTTCGTTTTCTCTATTGCAGATAAAACTTATCCATGATAAAAGATATCCATGAATAGGAGATCGGCATCATGAAGCTGGGCGATGGTGTTGAAGCGGCCATCCACTGTGCGGCGACACTGGCCAGCGTCGACGGCAACAGCACCATGCCGGGCGCGGTGCTTGCGGAGTGCTTCGGGCTGTCGCCAAGCTATCTGTTGAAGCACCTCAACCAACTCACGGCGGCGCGCATCCTGGAATCGCTGCCTGGACCCGCGGGCGGCTATCGACTGGCGCGGGCGGCGGAACAGATCACGCTGCTGGATATCGTGCTGGCCGTCGAGGGCAGGGAGCCTGCCTTCCGTTGCGGCGAAATCCGCCAGCGCGGCCCGGTCAAGATCGATGCCTCGGCCTATGTGAAGCCGTGCGGCATCAATGCCGCGATGCTCAAGGCGGAGCGCGCCTATCGGGCGGCGCTCGCGGAAGTGAAGCTCTCCGACATCGTGGCCGAGTACGCCGCCGAAGGCGACCCGCGATCCTATGCCGCGAGCTGCGCTTTCGTCGAGCGTCACCAGCGGCCGCAGAAATCCGCTTCCTCCAAACAGACTTAACCCGCCAGACAATGTGGAAAGGCAAAGACGATGAAACAGAGACTTCAATTTTATGCCAAGGCGCCGGCTCTCATGAAGGCAGTGACCGAGCTCAACACGGCTGTCGAGGAGAGCGGGCTGGAGGCCAGCCTGATCCATTTGGTCAAGCTTAGGGCTTCTCAGATCAATGGCTGCTCCTACTGCGTCGACATGCACAGCCGTGAGGCAAGGCGCGACGGCGAGACCGAGCAGCGTCTCTATCTGGTCGCCGCCTGGAAGGAATCGCCGCTGTTCTCCGAGCGCGAGAGGGCGGCATTTGCCTGGACCGAGGCGGTGACCAACATTTCCGACAACGGTGTTCCGGACGATCTCTATGCCGCAACGCTGGAGCATTTCTCCGACGAGGAACTTGTGAAGCTGACCGTGCTGGTTGGCATGATCAATATGTGGAATCGCCTCGCCATACCGTTCCGCTCCGTCCATCCGGTCGAAAAGGCAAAGGCTGCCTGATCTTGCTGCCGCGGCGTGGGCCCGCTGAGCGGCCCACGCCTTTTTTCAGCGAAAGAACAACGACATGTTCGAGAATTTTCAGAACGAGATTCTAATCATCGCGCGCTTGCTGCTTGGCGGCGCTTTCGTTTTTGCCGGCCTGCGCAACATCCAGAACAGAAAGCTGGTCGCTTCGTTGATGGCCGCGCGCGGCGTGCCGCAGGCGGCACTGGCTCTGTGGCTGGGCATTGTGCTGCAACTCGTTGCCGGCGCGCTGGTGATTGCCGGCCTATGGACCGTGCCTGCGGCGGCAGCCCTGATCCTTTTCCTCATCGTTGCGACGCCGATGTTCCATAACTTCTGGGATCATCAGGGCGCGGACCGCGCCTCCCGCATCAACGGGGTCGTCAGCAATGTTGCTTTGGCCGGTGGGGTTCCTGACGCTGATCGCGCAGTCGCTTTGACGGCCCAGGGCTAAGCCGCAAACCTCAGCCCACCGTCGCAGGTCAGCACCTGGCCGGTCATGAAGCCGTTGGAGACCAGGAATGCGATCGCCTCGGCGACATCCTCGGCGCGGCCGATGCGGCCGACCGGAGTCTTGCCGGCATATTCGGCAAACACCGCCTGCCGCTGCTCCTCGGGGAGAAAATCCCACCAGGGCGTGTCGATGACGCCGGGCGCCACGACGTTGACGCGCAGCGGCTTCAGCTCGACCGCCAGGATCGGCGCGACGGTCAACAGCATGCCGTTGATGGCACCGATGCCGGCGACGCCGGGCGCTGCAATTTGCGCCGAGACGGCCGAGATGAAGGTGACCGATCCGGCTTTGTTCAAGGTCGGCAGGGCCGCCTGCAGGCAGGACAGTTGCGGCCGGATCTTCTCGTCGACGCCGCTGCCGATGTCGGCAAGGTCGAGCGTCGCGAACGGTCCCAGCCCCTTGCCGCCGCTCGCGGCGAGGACAAGGTGATCGAACGGCCCTAGACCATCGAAGAAATGCCGGACCTCGTCCGGCTTCGCGGCGTCGAACGCGGGCTTGCCGACGGTGCCGCCAAGGGCCTTCCACGCACCTTTGAGCTTCTCCTCGTTGCGGCCGGTGATCGTGACCTTCATGCCGGGACCGACCAGCCGCTTGGCCGTGGCAAAGCCGATGCCGGACGAGCCGCCGATGATGACGCAATGTTCGATGGTTTCGCTCATGAGTGCTGTTCCTTAGGTTTGGAGGATGGACCCTCGATCAGTTCGAGGCTCAGTGCCCGCAATTGGCGGCGGGCCTTTTCGTCATAGGCCTGCGCATCGGCGCGCGATTCCCGCTGACCGTCGAAATAAAGGCCACTGCGTCCTTCGAGCGCCGGCGATACGGCGAGATTGAGAATGGCGTCGGCGCCGGTCTCGACCGAGCTCCACGGCGTGACGCCCGCCTGCCGGACCATGGTGGTGTCCATGTAGCTTGCCGGGTGGAGCGCATTGACGCTGACGCGGGTGCCGTCGAGCTGCTCCGCCAAATCGACGGTGAACAGGATCTGCCCCAGCTTGCTCTGGCAGTAGGCGCGCACGCCGCTGTAGCCATGCGTCAGCATGACATCGTCGAAGTCGATCGCCTGCTGGCCGGCCGAAGCGACGTTGACGATGCGCGCCGGCGCGCTTGCCTTGAGGAGCGGCAAGAGTTCCGACGTCAGCAGGAAGCCGGCGAGATAGTTGACCGCGAAGCGCAGCTCGTAGCCGTCGACGCTGACCTGCCGCTTGGCGCCCTGGCCGCCGGTGCCGACGCCGGCATTGTTGATCAAGATATCGAGCCGGTCGGTCCTTGCGCGCACCGCTTCGGCGAGGCGGCGCACTTCGGTGAGCGAAGCGAGGTCGGCGGCGAGAAACTCCGCCTTGCCACCCTTTGCCTCTATGGCGGCGACCGTCGCCTCGGCGCGGCCTGCGTCGCGGCCATGCACCAGCACACGGGCGCCGGCGGCGCCGAGCCGCTCGGCGACCACACGGCCGACGCCGTCGGTAGAGCCGGTGACGAGAATTGTCTTGTCCTTGAGTTCCATGCTCAGAGCCTCCTTGCGCTGCTCTAAACGGAAAGATGGGACAGCACGGGCGTCCCAAACAGTTCAAACTTTATCCTGGTATCGGTACTGCTATAATAGACGCATGGATGCCATTGCCCATTCCCCTGAAGATCATCGCCGTCGCGAGCTTGGCGCCTTCCTGCGCTCCCGCCGCGAAAGGCTCTCGCCCGATGCAGCCGGCATCGCCTGTGGCGCGCGGCGGCGCACGCCCGGACTGCGGCGCGAGGAAGTGGCGATGATCGCCGGCGTCGGCACGACCTGGTACACCTGGCTGGAGCAGGGCAGGGACGTGCGGCCTTCGGTCGAGGTGCTGTCGGCGCTCTGCCAGGCACTGCGGCTCGACGGCGCCGAGCAGCGGCATCTGTTCACGCTCGCCGGCCGCCAGCAACCAGAGCGGCGCCGCATCGTGCAGGGAAAGGTCGAGGGACCGTTGCTGCACATGCTGCAGAGCCTGGTCCTGCAGCCCGCCTATGTCGTCGGCCCGCGCTGGGACGTGCTGGCATGGAACGACGCGGCCGTCGCCATTTTTGGCGACTACGGCCTGTTGGAGGGCGATGCCCGCAACATCATCCACGGCGTGTTCACCGATCCGCACCGGCGGCATCTGCTGGTGGACTGGGAACAGCTGGCGCGCGCAACACTTGCCGCGTTCCGCGCCGAGAGCGCGAAATACACCGGCGATCCGGACTTCGAGCGGCTGATCGCGCTGATGATGCGCTCAAGTCCCGAGTTCCGTGAATGGTGGCCGCAGCGCGATGTGGTGCACCGGCTTTCCGGCCTGAAGCACCTGCGGCATCCGATCGCCGGCGCGATGACGTTCGAACATATGAGCCTGTCGATCGATGACGGTTCGGATATGAGGCTGATCGTCTACACGCCGCTGGCGGAGCAGAATTCAGTGGTGAAGCTGCGGAAGCTGCTGGATACAATTCCGGTGGAGCGCCGCAGCGCGTAACGTTGATGGCTGCAGCCCCTCAGCTTCGTCATCCACGGGCGGAGCAAGGAGCGTAGCGACGCGGCGCAGACCCGAGGATCCATGCCGCGACTTCAAAGCGCTGCTGCGGTGCAGAACTGGCTCTGGCTGGGCGCGACGATCATTCTGAATCGCTGTGCTCTTTGGCGAGCGTCACGGCATGGATTCTAGGGTCTGCGCGCGTCGCTTCGCTCCTTGCTCCGCCCTAGAATGACGAAATCAATGTGCGCTTCAGCCAATCTCCGCAGCCTGAGACAGTTCGACGACCGGCAAAGCTTGTACTGGTTTGATGTCGCGCCTCAGCCCTTAGGCTTCAGCCCATCCAGGAACAGCTGCTCCAGGAAGCGCGCCGCGTCCTCGAAGCGGCCCTCGCCGCCGCGGTCGGCGCCGAGTACGGCGCGCACCTGGACGTCGAAATCGGCATAATGCTGCGTCGTCGCCCAGATCGAGAAGATCAGGTGCCAGGGATCGGTGCGGGCGATCTTGCCGGCGCGCATCCAACCCTTGATGACGGTGGCCTTCTCGTCGACCAGGGTTTTCAGCTCGCCCTCCAGCATCGGCTTGATGCGCGGCGCGCCCTGCAGGATCTCGTTGGCGAAGAGCCGGCTTTCGCGCGGGAAGTCGCGCGCCATTTCGAGCTTCCGGCGGATGTAGCTCCTGAGCTCCGTCAGCGGATCGCCGATGTCGTCCAGCTCGCGCAAGGGCGCCAGCCAGGTGTCGAGCAGGCGCTGCATCAACGTCTCGTGAATGTCTTCCTTGCGGCGGAAGTAATAGAGAAGGTTCGGCTTCGACATGCCGGCGGCTTCGGCGATCTGGTCGATGGTCGAGCCGCGAAAACCGTTGGCGGAGAAGACTTCGAGCGCGGCTTCCAGGATGAGCTCGCGCTTTTCCTGCTGGATGCGGGTGCGGCGGGGAGCTGAGCCTTCCATCGCCGCCGTCATCCTTGCCGGCCGTCTTCGCGCGGGCTCTCTGGACCAATTGTCTGGACCAGTTTTTCCTTGGGCTGTGGAGCGCGCTTTCGATGCCGCATTTCCGCTAGTAATCCTTGGACCGCCGACAGGCGGTGCTAACGTTTGTCCAACCGGTCAAAATTTTGCGTAGCACGAAAACGCAGCAAAGACCAAGCGTTGGCCGCACCGAAACAGGTTACAAGGGGAAGTCTTGGTCATGTCCAACCGGCTGAAAGTCACGCCGAACGATCTCAGCGCATTCTGGATGCCGTTCACGGCAAACCGCCAGTTCAAGCAGGCGCCGCGCATGTTCGTGTCCGCCAAGGACATGCATTACACGACCAGCGACGGCCGCAAGGTGCTGGACGGCACCGCGGGCCTGTGGTGCGTGAACGCCGGCCACTGCCGCCCCAAGATCACCGAGGCGATCCAGCATCAGGCCGCCGAACTCGACTACGCGCCGGCCTTCCAGATGGGTCACCCGATCGTGTTCGAGCTGGCGAACCGGCTGGTCGACATCGCGCCGAAGGGCATGGACCATGTCTTCTTCACCAATTCCGGTTCGGAATCGGTCGAGACCGCGCTGAAGATGGCGATCGCCTATCACCGCGTGAAGGGCGAGGGCTCGCGCACCCGGCTGATCGGCCGCGAGCGCGGCTATCACGGCGTCAATTTCGGCGGCATCTCGGTCGGCGGCATCGTCACCAACCGCAAGATGTTCGGCACGCTGCTCGGCGGCGTCGACCATCTGCCGCACACGCACCTGCCCGAGAAGAACGCCTTCTCGAAGGGCGTGCCGGAACATGGGGCGGAGCTGGCGAACGAGCTGGAGCGCCTCGTCACGCTGCATGACGCCTCGACCATCGCCGCCGTCATTGTCGAGCCGGTCGCCGGCTCCACCGGCGTCATCCTGCCGCCGAAGGGCTATCTGCAGAAGCTTCGGGAAATCTGCACGAAGCACGGCATATTGTTGATTTTCGATGAAGTGATCACCGGCTTCGGACGCCTCGGCGCGCCGTTCGCTGCGGACTATTTCGGCGTCACGCCGGACATCATGACGACGGCCAAGGGCGTGTCGAACGGCGTCATCCCGATGGGCGCGGTGTTCGTCAAGAAGGAGATCCACGACGCCTTCATGACCGGCCCCGAGCACATGATCGAGTTCTTCCACGGCTACACCTATTCCGGCAATCCGATCGCCTGCGCCGCGGCGCTCGGCACTCTGGACACCTACAAGGAAGAGGGCCTTTTGACGCGCGGCGAGGAGCTGGCGCCTTACTGGGAAGACGCGCTGCATTCGCTCAAGGGCGAGCCGCATGTCATCGACATCCGCAACATCGGCCTGATCGGCGCGATCGAGCTGGCGCCGATCGCCGGCAGCCCGACCAAGCGAGCGTTCTCGGCCTTCGTCAAGGCGTTCGAGCGCGGCGCGCTGATCCGCACCACAGGCGACATCATCGCGCTGTCGCCGCCGCTGATCATCACCAAGGGCCAGATCAACGAGCTGATCGACCATGTTCGCGATGTTCTGAGGTCGATCGACTGACAAGCCGGTGCGGACACTCCTTCCCGTCGAGGGGAGGGTGTCCGCCAAGCGGCCAGGCGAGGTCGGCGCCGACGCGCCGACTTTAAGAGCGGCGTGATTCAGGCCGGCTGCGCGCCAATGCCGGTCAGGATCACTCGCTTGATGTTTTCCTTGGCTTCGCGCCATTGCCGGTCAGAGAGCGACTTGCCGCCGTTCAGCGTCTCGATCTGGTGGCCGAAATCGGCGTAGTGCTGGGTCGTGGCCCAGAGCATGTAGAGCAGATGGCGCGGGTCCACCGGGTCCATCTTGCCCTCTTCGATCCAACGGCTGATAATTCCGACGCGGCCGTCGGTCCATTCGCGCAGCGTTGATTCCATATAGTCCTGAAGCACCGGCGCGCCGTGCATCACTTCGGAGGCCCAGACCTTCGAACCGTCCGGGTGGCGGCGCGATATTTCCATCTTGGCGTCGATATAGGCGCTGATGCCGTCCACCGGGCCGCGCGCCGCGTCGAAGCAATTGGCCGCCTGCAGCCAGATCTCGAAAATGTTCTGGACGACGGAACGGTAGAGCTCTTCCTTGGTGGCGAAATAATAGTGAAGATTTGCCTTCGGCAGCCCCGCCAGATCGGCGATCAGCTGCATCGTGGCGCCGCCGAAGCCGGCCTCCGCGAACACCTTCTCGGCGGCGAGCAGAATGGCTTTTTCATTCTCCCGCCTTATATCCTGTCGACGCATGGGACGGGTGGTTTCGCTCATGTGTTCTCCAAGATTCTCGTTGACCGCTTGGTCAGCTTGTGTAGTCTGAAAGCTGACCATACGGTCAGGATGCAAACCACTCAAGAGGCGACAAGACCTCTGGTGTAAATGGGAACCGCAAATGGCCGCACCGGGCGAAAACCTGCGAATCAATTCAGACCGCTTGTGGGATTCCATCATGGAGATGGCGAAGATCGGCCCCGGCATTGCCGGCGGCAACAATCGCCAGACCGTGACCGACGAGGACGGCGAAGGCCGTCATCTGTTCAAGCGCTGGTGCGATGCCGCGGGGCTCGAAATGGGCGTCGACGAGATGGGCACGATGTTTGCCCGCCGCGAAGGCACCGATCCCAGCCTGCCGCCCGTCTATGTCGGCAGCCATCTCGACACACAGCCGACCGGCGGCAAGTATGATGGCGTGCTCGGTGTGCTGGGCGGGCTCGAAGTCGTGCGCTCGCTCAACGATCTCGGCATCAAGACCAGGCACCCGATCGTCGTCACCAACTGGACCAACGAGGAAGGCGCGCGCTTCGCGCCGGCCATGATGGCGTCCGGCGTGTTCGCCGGCGTGCTCGACCAGGCCGATGTCTACCAGCATGTCGACAAGGACGGCAAAAAGTTCGGCGAAGAGCTCGAGCGCATCGGCTGGAAAGGCACGGAAAAGGTCGGTGATCGCAAAATCCACGCCTTCTTCGAATTGCATATCGAGCAGGGGCCGATCCTGGAGGACGAGGGCATCGATATCGGCGTCGTCACCCATGGCCAAGGCCTGAAATGGCTGCAGGTGACGCTGACCGGCAAGGAAGCCCATACCGGCTCGACGCCGATGCCCAAGCGCCGCAATGCGGGGCTCGGCATGGCGCGGGTCATCGAGCTGGTGCACGAGATCGCCATGGACTACCAGCCGGACGCCGTCGGCGCGGTCGGCCATATGCAGGCTTATCCGAACTCGCGCAACATCATCGCCGGCCGCACCGTCTTCACCATCGACATCCGCTCGCCGGAGAAAGAAGTGCTCGACGCCATGGATGGCCGCATCCGCGAAGGCATCGACACGATTTGCGACGCGCTCGACATCAAATACGAGATCGAGCAGGTCGGGCATTTCGATCCGGTCACCTTCGACAAGAACTGCGTCAAGGCGATCCGTGACGCCGCCGAGCGTCTCGGTTATTCGCATCGCAACATCGTGTCGGGCGCCGGGCACGACGCCTGCTGGATCAACCGCGTCGCGCCGACCGCCATGGTGATGTGCCCCTGCGTCGACGGGCTTAGCCACAACGAGGCCGAGGAGATCAGCAAGGAATGGGCGTCGGCGGGCGCCGACGTGCTGTTCCACGCGGTGGTGGAGACTGCTGGAATCGTCGAATGACCGACTAGAGCATTTCACCTCGCAACGCCGCTCGCAAAGAAGCGCGAAAGAACAGGGGAACAGATATGACCAAAGTCATCCGGAACGGTACCGTCGTCACCGCCGACCGCACGTGGAAGGCCGACGTGCTGATGCAGCACGGCAAGATCGTCGCCATCGGCTCGAACCTGCACGGCGATCACGAGTTCGACGCCACGGGTTGCTACGTCATGCCGGGCGGCATCGATCCGCACACCCATCTCGAAATGCCCTTCATGGGCACCTATTCGGCCGACGATTTCGAATCCGGCACGCGCGCCGCGCTTTCCGGCGGCACGACGATGGTGGTCGATTTCTGCCTGCCGGCGCCGCAGCAGTCGCTGCTGGAGGCGCTGCAGATGTGGGATAACAAGACCTCGAAGGCGGCCTGCGACTATTCCTTCCACATGGCGATCACCTGGTGGAGCAGGCAGGTGTTCGACGAGATGGCTCAAGTCGTCGACCGTGGCATCACCTCGTTCAAGCATTTCATGGCCTATAAGGGCGCGTTGATGGTGGACGACGACGAGATGTATTCGTCGTTCCAGCGCTGCGCCGATCTCGGCGCGCTGCCGCTGGTCCATGCCGAGAATGGCGATGTGGTCGCAGCACTTTCGCAAAAGCTTCTGGCCGCCGGGAACAACGGTCCCGAGGGCCACGCTTATTCGCGTCCGCCGGAAGTGGAAGGCGAGGCGACAAATCGCGCCATCATGATCGCCGACATGGCCGGCGTGCCGCTCTATGTCGTGCATGTCTCTTGCGAGCAGAGCCATGAAGCGATCCGCCGCGCGCGCCAGAAGGGCATGCGCGTTTACGGCGAGCCGCTGATCCAGCATCTGACGCTCGACGAAACCGAATATTTCAACAAGGACTGGGATCACGCGGCGCGCCGGGTGATGAGCCCGCCCTTCCGCAACAAGCTGCACCAGGATTCGCTGTGGGCCGGCCTGCAGGCTGGATCGCTGCAAGTGGTGGCGACCGACCACTGCGCCTTCACCACAAAGCAGAAGCGCAACGGCATCGGCGATTTCACCAAGATCCCGAACGGCACCGGCGGGCTCGAGGACCGCTTGCCGGTTCTGTGGACTAGAGGCGTCAACACCGGACGGCTGACGATGAACGAGTTCGTCGCGGTGACCTCGACCAACATTGCCAAGATACTCAACATGTATCCGAAGAAGGGCGCCATCGTCGAAGGCGCCGACGCCGACATCGTCGTCTGGGATCCGAAGCGCAAGAAGACGATCTCCGCCCAGAAGCAGCAGTCTGTGATCGACTACAATGTCTTCGAGGGCGTCGAGGTGACCGGCCTGCCGCGCTTCGTCTTCTCGCGCGGCGAGTTGTCGATCGAGGAAGCGGACGTGAAGGCCAAGGTCGGACATGGCGAGTTCGTCGCGCGTGAGCCGAACGCCGCGGTCAATCGGGCGCTGTCGACCTGGAAGGAGATTTCCGCGCCGCGCAAGGTGGAGCGGACCGGCATTCCGGCGACCGGGGTCTGACCATGCGGGCTCTTCATCTTGCGATCGCGGCGGCCACGACGCTGGCCGCCGGCCAGGCTCTCGCCGCGGGCATAGACCTCAGCAAGCCTTATGGCGACAAATATGGTTGCATCAACCGGAACGGCCAGCAAGTGGCCGCCGACAAGATGCTGCTTTTGACCGACAAGGAACTGATCACGGCGGCCAGCGCCTGCACCTTCAGCGACAGCCAAGCCCAGGCCGACGGATCGCTGGTGGTGACGGCAAAATGCGAGGCCGAAGGCGAAGAGGGACAGGCGCCGACCAAGTTCACCATCAAGCGCAGCGCGAAGAATGCGAAGAAGCTGGTGGTGGCCGACGAGGACGGCAATGTGATGGGCGAAGTCGCGCGATGCAAATGACGGCGATCCCGTCGGCCTCAGGCAACCAAAGCATCCAGTTCCGGCAGCAGGACGACGCTTTCCTGTTCGTTGGGATCGGTGCGGGCGATGATGGCCGAGGACGGCGCGCCGCTCAGATTGGCCGGCAGATGCGGAACGCCCGCCGGAATATAGAAGAGGTCGCCGGCCTTGACGACGATATGATGCTCGAGCCGGTCGCCGTACCAGGTGTGGACTTCGCCCGAGAGCACGTAGATGGCCGTCTCATGGCTTTCATGCATATGCGCCTTGGCGCGGGCGCCAGGCGGCATGGTGAGAAGATGCATGCAGATGCCGGACGAGCCGACGGTTTCGGCGGCGATGCCGGCGAAATAGCTCAGCCCCTGCTTGCCCTGGTAGGTGCTTTCGGGGCGAACGAGATGACAGGTGGGTTTGGGCGACATCGGCAAGGCTCCGGGCGGCGTCGATCGGGTGGGACAGGACGAGTGGAAAGCAACGCTATCATAAAATCAACAGGATTGCGGACAGCGCGGCAGCGGCTGCGAAAGGCAGGCTGCAGCCAATGACCGGACAGCCGCCAGCCGTCGTTTCGGCAAGCAAGCTCGGCCTCACCTTCCAGACCAATGACGGTCCGGTGCAGGCGCTCTCCAATGTCGATCTGACCATCGGCAAGGGCGAATTCGTCTCCTTCATCGGCCCGTCCGGCTGCGGCAAAACCACCTTGCTGCGCGTCATCGCCGACCTGGAAAGGGCGACATCGGGAACGATCTCCGTCAACGGGCTGACGCCCGAGCAGGCGCGCGAGAAGCGCTCCTACGGCTACGTCTTCCAGGCCGCCGCCTTGTTCCCGTGGCGCACGATCGAGCGCAACGTGGGGCTGCCGCTGGAGGTTATGGGCTTGAGCCAGGCCGAGCAGGCCGAGCGCATCAAGCGCACGCTGGCGCTCGTCAACCTGTCGGGCTTCGAGAAGAAGTATCCCTGGCAGCTCTCTGGCGGCATGCAGCAGCGCGCCTCGATCGCGCGCGCTTTAGCCTTCGATGCCGACCTGCTTTTGATGGACGAGCCGTTCGGCGCGCTCGACGAGATCGTGCGCGACCATTTGAACGAACAACTCCTCGAACTCTGGGACAGGACCAACAAGACGATCTGCTTCGTCACCCATTCGATCCCCGAGGCGGTGTATCTGTCGACGCGCATCGTGGTGATGTCGCCGCGGCCCGGCCGCGTCACCGACATCATCGAATCGACGCTGCCGAGGAAGCGCCCGCTCGACATCCGCGAGACGCCGGAATTCCTGGCGATCGCCGCGCGCGTGCGCGACGGCTTGAGGGCTGGGCACAGCTATGATGATTGAGGGGATGGCGAATGAGTGCGGACGAGGCCGCCACGCCTTTGTCATCCTGGGGCGGAGCAGGCCTGCAACTGCGCGAGTGGTGGGAGCCGCCCGCCGCGATTTCGTCATCCTAGGGCGGAGCGACGCGAAGCGGAGCGCAGACCCTGGGATCCATACCGTGACCGCGGCCGAAGGGTCAAAGCTGCGGAGAATATCTGCCCGGGGTCCGGCGCTGGGAGCCGTGTTCTGCACCGCTCCGAAGCGGGGAAGTAACGGCATGGATCCAAGGGTCTGCGCCGCGTCGCTTCGCTCCTTGCTTCGCCCTAGGATGACGAAAAACGCGAACGTCGCGGCACCGACAACAAAGGCGCCCGGCCTTCGCTTCGCTCCGGCCACCCTCTCCCCGCCGGGGAGAGGAGGGGGGCGCCGCTAGATGGATAGCTTCCGTTCCAAGATCGTCCCCGTAACCACCATCCTCGCCGGCGTGGTGGTGCTCTGGTACGTCTTTGCCGTCATCCTCAACGCGCCGTTCCAGCGTGACCTCGACGTAAGGGCCAACGAAAGCCCCGGCACCGTCGAGTTCATCGGCAAGACGCTGTCGCAGCCGAAGCCGACGCTGCCGGCGCCGCACCAGGTTGCGGTGAATTTCTTCGAAAACACCTTCCTGCGATCCGTCACGTCGAGCCGCAGCCTGGTCTACAACGCCTGGGTGACGCTGTCGTCGACGCTGCTCGGCTTTGCCTTCGGCACAGCGCTCGGCATCGTCATTGCGGTGGGCATCGTGCATGTGGCGACGCTCGACCGCAGCCTGATGCCGTGGATCATCGCCTCGCAGACAATTCCGATCCTGGCGGTGGCGCCGATGATCATCGTGGTGCTGGCGGCGATCGGCATCACCGGACTGATCCCCAAGGCGCTGATCTCGACCTATCTGTCGTTCTTCCCCGTCGCCGTCGGCATGGTGAAGGGCCTGCGCTCGCCCGAGCTCACGCATCTCGACCTGATGCATACGTATAACGCCAGCGCCTCGCAGACCTTCTGGAAACTGCGCGTGCCGGCCTCGGTGCCGTTCCTGTTCACCTCGATGAAGGTGGCGGTGGCGGCAAGCCTGGTCGGCGCCATCGTCGGCGAGCTGCCGACAGGCGCGGTCGCCGGCATCGGCGCGAAATTGCTCGCGGGCGCCTATTACAGCCAGACCATCGACATCTGGTCGGCGCTGGTTGCAGGCTCGATCGTCGCGGCGCTGCTGGTGATGGTGGTCGGCATTGCCGGACGCCTCGTCGACCGCGCCATGGGCGGGAGGCCGGCATGAGCTGGTTGAAACCATCCTGGCAATCGGTGCTGGCGATTGCGCTGTGCCTCATCGCCTTTGCGCTCGGCGCAATAACGAAGCCGGAAGCCGCTGCGCTGGCAGAGCCGGCCGCAACGCTGGCCTATCCCTTTATGGGCGCGAAGGGGCTGCTCATCGGGCTGTTGATCGTCGCGGCATTGGTTTCGATGGTGAGGCTTACCCCGATTGTTGAAGCTATCGTGCTCTTCGTTGGCGCCCATGCCGCAGCCTGGCTCTTGATCAAAGGCATAGCTGGTTTCGAAGGCACGGCGCTGGCGCCGTATTTCCTGCTGCTTGCGGCTGCCTGGCTGCTTGCCTGGCGCTGCGTCGCATTGCTGTCGTCGCTACGCCCCGCGCAGGGCTGGGCGAAGACTGCGCTGTGGCTCGTCATCCCGGCGATCTTCGGCGCCTGGATCCTGATCATCTGGGAGGCGATCACGCGCGGCGCCGGCATCCCCTTCATCCTGCTGCCGCCGCCGAGCGCCATCGGTGCGCGCTTCGCCAATTCGCTGCCGATCCTGGGTGCGGATGTGCGGCAGACGATCTTCAAGGCGGTGCTCATCGGTTACATCGTCGGCAATCTCGCCGGCTTCATCGTCGCCATCCTTGCCGACCGCGTGCCGTTCCTGCGGCGCGGGCTGCTGCCGATCGGCAACATGGTCTCGGCGCTGCCGATCATCGGCGTGGCACCCATCATGGTCATGTGGTTCGGTTTCGACTGGCCGTCCAAGGCAGCGGTCGTCATCATCATGACCTTCTTCCCGATGCTGGTGAACACGGTCGCCGGGCTTGCCGCATCCGGGCATATGGAACGCGACCTGATGCGCACCTATGCATCGGGCTATTGGCCGACCTTGCTGAAGCTCAGGCTTCCGGCGGCAATGCCGTTCATCTTCAATGCGCTGAAGATCAACTCGACGCTGGCACTGATCGGCGCCATCGTCGCCGAGTTCTTCGGTACGCCAGTGGTCGGCATGGGATTCCGCATTTCGACGGAAGTCGGGCGGATGAACATCGACATGGTGTGGGCCGAAATCGCAGTTGCAGCACTTGCGGGTTCGGTCTTTTATGGCGTGGTCGCTCTCATCGAGAGAGCCGTCACGTTTTGGCATCCCTCTGTCCGAGGTGGATAGGGGCGGTGGGTTTGGGTGCTAACTTCAGAGGGTAAAAACATGAAAAGACTGCTGATTTCTGCTTTGGCCGGCGCCATGTCGCTGGCCGCCTTCCAGGCGATGGCCGCCGACAAGGTGACATTGCAACTGAAATGGGTCACGCAGGCCCAGTTCGCCGGCTATTATGTCGCCAAGGCCAAGGGCTTCTATGACGCCGAAGGCCTCGACGTCGACATCAAGCCGGGCGGCCCTGATATCGCGCCCGAGCAGGTGATTGCCGGCGGCGGCGCCGACGTCATCGTCGACTGGATGGGCGGCGCTCTGGCCGCGCGCGACAAGGGCGTGGGGCTCGTCAACATCGCCCAACCGTTCAAGAAGGCGGGCATGGAACTGGTCTGCCCCAAGGCCGGCCCGATCAAGACGGAAGCCGACTTCAAGGGCCACACCCTCGGCGTCTGGTTCTTCGGCAACGAATATCCGTTCTACGCCTGGATGAACAAGATCGGTCTCAAGACCGATGGCGGCCCGGACGGCGTTACCGTGCTCAAGCAAAGCTTCGATGTGCAGCCGCTGATCCAGAAGCAGGCCGACTGCATCTCGGTCATGACCTACAACGAGTACGGCCAGGTGCTGGACGCCGGCTACAAGCCGGAAGACCTGGTCGTGTTCAACTACTCGGCGATGGGCAACGACCTTCTGGAGGACGGGCTCTACACGCTTGAGGACAAGCTCAAGGATCCGGCCTTCGAGGACAAGATGGTGCGCTTCGTGCGCGCCTCGATGAAGGGCTGGAAATACGCCACCGAGAACACCGACGAGGCGGCCGGGATCGTCGTCGACGCCGGCGGCCAGGATGAGAACCACCAGAAGTTCATGATGAAGGAAGTGGCCAAGCTGATCGACAATGCCGACGGCAAGCTGATCCCGGCCGCTTACGAGCGCACCGCCAAGGCGCTGCTCGACCAGAAGATCATCAGCAAGGAAGCGAGTGGCGCCTACACGACCGCGATCACCGACAAGGCGATCAAGTAGGATCTGCGCTCTACGCAGGAGTTGGAAAGGGGCGGGCGACCGCCCCTTTTTTGTTGGTTGAGGTAAAATAATTGTGCGCGCAGGGATACAAAGCGCCGCCCAGCCGTTTCAGTGACGCATCCGCGCGCCGGGGAGCCGTGCAGGATGCTGCCATCAACGGAGGTTCTTCATGCGCATCCTGTCCGTGCCGATGCTTTCGGCCTTAGCCGTTTCGACCGCCTTCCTTCTCGCATCGCCAGCCATGGCCGAGACTATGAAGTTCAAGGCGACGCTCGACGGCAGCCAGCAGAGCCCACCCGTGACGACCAAGGGCAAGGGCACCGCGACACTCACTTTCGACACAACCAAGAAGAAACTCAGCTGGAACGTCAAATATTCCGGCCTCAGCGGGCCGGCAGTTGGCGCCCACATCCATGGTCCGGCTGATATGGGCGCAAACGCGGACCCCGTCATTCCGTTCAAAAACCTGAAAAGCCCGATCAAGGGATCGGCGACGCTGACCGACGCGCAAGCGGCCGACCTCGAGGCCGGCAAATACTATGTCAACGTCCACACCGCCAAGAACAAGGACGGGGAGATCCGCGGCCAGATCGAGAAGGCGATGTAAAGACGCAAAAGGGGCGGTTCACCGCCCCTTCCACCTCCAAACACAGCGCAGCCGGCAGAAAGGCAGCAGGCTGCCTTTCGCCTTAGCTCCTGTCGCGGATCTGCGTCAGTGTGCGGGTCGGCGTGATCGCCTCGGGATCGAGCTTGATCTCGACGATCGCCGGCTTGCCGCTGGCGCGCGCGCGTTCGAAGGCCGGCGCGAAGTCGGCGGTTTTTTCCACTGTTTCGCCATGGCCGCCATAGGCGCGGGCAAGTGCGGCGAAGTCCGGGTTCTTGAGATCCGTGGCGACGACGCGGCTCGGATATTCCCGCTCCTGATGCATGCGGATCGTGCCGTAGATGCCGTTGTTGATGACGATCACGATGATCGGCAGGTCATACTGGACAGCCGTCGCGAACTCCTGGCCGTTCATCAAGAAGCAACCGTCGCCGGCGAAGGCAACCACGGTGCGATCCGGGAACAGCGATTTGGCGGCAACCGCGGCCGGCGTGCCGTAGCCCATCGAGCCGGACGTGGGCGCCGCTTGCGTGCCGAAGCGGCGGTTGCGGTAGAAGCGATGCACCCAGGTGGCGTAATTTCCGGCGCCGTTGGTGAGGATGGCGTCTTCCGGCAGGACCTTTCCGAGATAGTCTATGATCGGGCCCATCTGGACGGCGCCGGGGCCGGTCTGGGGCGGCGTCGACCATTCGAGATAGGCGGCGTGCGCCTTTTCCGCCTCGGCCGCCCAGGAAGGCCTGATGGCAGGCTTGCGCTTGGCGAAGGCCTCGACGAAAGCGGCGGGCGAGGCGTTGATGGCTATCGTGGGCCGGTAAACGCGGCCGAGCTCGCCGGCATCGGCATGGACATGCACCAGCGCCTGGTCGGGGTAGGGGCTTTTCAGCAGCGTATAGTCGGAAGACGGCATCTCGCCCAGGCGGCCGCCGATTAAAAGCACGACGTCGGCCTGCTTGATCCTCTCCGCCAGCTTTGGATTGATGCCGATGCCGACATCGCCGGCGTAGTTCGGATGCAGATGGTCGAACAGCATCTGGCGGCGGAAGGAGCAGCCGACCGGCAGCGACCAGGTCTCGGCGATCGCGCGCATATGCGCCACCGCTTCCTCGTTCCAGCGCGTGCCGCCGAGAATGACGAAAGGACGCTTGGCGTTGCTCAGCAACATCTCCAGCGCATCGAGCTCGGCCTCGCCGGGGCGGGTTTCGACGGGCGTGTGCGGGAGCGCTTCCGGAGCCTCGACCTCGCTGGTCAGCATGTCCTCCGGCAGCGAGATGACCACCGGGCCAGGACGGCCGGAGGTCGCGACGGCGAAGGCGCGGGTGACGAATTCGGGGATGCGCGCGGCATCGTCGATCTCGACCACCCATTTGGCGATGTCGCCGAAGAAGCGTTTGTAGTCGACCTCCTGGAACGCCTCGCGTTCCTTGGCGTGGCTGGCGACTTGGCCGATGAACAGGATCAGCGGCACCGAATCCTGCATGGCGATGTGGATGCCTGCCGAAGCGTTGGTGGCGCCGGGGCCGCGGGTGACGAAGCAGATGCCGGGCTTGCCGGTCAGCCGACCCTGGCAGTCGGCCATCATAGCGGCGCCGCCTTCCTGGCGGCAGACGATGGTGCGGATTGCAGAATCATGCAGCGCGTCGAGCACCGCGAGATAGGATTCGCCCGGAACGCAGAAGATGCGGTCGGTGCCGTTCGCTTCGAGCGTCTCGACGATCAGTTGTCCGCCGGTCTTCATTTTGCTCTCTCCAGTTCGGCAAGGATTTCGTCCGTGTGCTCGCCAAGGCGCGGCGAGGGGCGCTCATAGACGAGCGGCGTGCCCGACATCACCATCGGCGCGCGCACCGAAGGCAGGCGATTGCCATGGCCGTCGTCGAGGTCGAGGCGCATGCCGCGCGCGATGGTCTGCGGATCGTCGAACATCTGGCCGATCGTGTTGATCGGGCTTGCCGGCACGCCGGCGGCTTCCAGCTTGGCGAGCAGCGGGTCGCGGTCGAACGTCGCCAGCGTCGCGACGATCGTCTCGCGCAGCTTCACACGGTTGGCGACGCGGGCAGGGTTGGTGGCGAAATCCGGATTGGCGGGCAGCTCGGCGAGGCCGACCGCGGCGCAGAACTTGCCGAACTGCCCATCATTGCCGACTGCCAGGATGATGTGGCCGTCGCGCACCGGCAGCACCTCATAGGGGGCGATGTTCATATGCGCATTGCCCATCTGCACCGGCGACTTGCCGGAAACCAGGTAGTTGAGGTTCTGGTTGCCGAGCGCCGAGATCTGGCTGTCGAACAGCGCCATGTCGATATGCTGGCCCTCGCCGGTGTTCTCGGCATGGCGCAGTGCGGCCTGGATGGCGATCACCGAATAGAGGCCGGTGAAGAGATCGGAGATCGCGACGCCTGCCTTTTGCGGCTCGCGGCCGGGCTCGCCGGTGATCGACATCATGCCGGCCATGGCCTGGATGATGAAATCGTAGCCGGCGCGCGGCGCATAGGGGCCGTCCTGGCCGAAGCCGGTGATCGAGCAATAGACGAGGCGCGGATTGATCGCCTTCAGGCTTTCGTAGTCGAGGCCGTATTTCTTCAGGCCGCCGAGCTTGAAGTTCTCGATCAGCACGTCGGCGGAGGCGACCAGCTTGCGCAGCGTGTCGGCACCCTCCGGCTTGGAGAAATCGATCGCGATCGAGCGCTTGCCGCGATTGCAGGAATGGTAATAGGCGGCCGACAGGTTCTCGCCGTCATGGCTCATGACGAAGGGCGGACCCCATTTGCGGGTATCGTCGCCGCCGTCCGGGCTCTCGACCTTGATGACATCGGCGCCGAGGTCGGCCAGCAACTGCCCGGCCCAGGGGCCGGCCAGGATGCGGGCAAGTTCGATAACGCGGATGCCTTTCAGCGGGGGTTCGGCCATGGATCACCGTGTTCCAACGAAACGCAGGCTCTAGCAACCCGCACCGGCCCTGTCACGACCCATACGATAGGCCACGCCGGATCAGGATTTCAGCACGTCGTCCGCCCATGCGGCGAAATC
Organism: Mesorhizobium sp. RIZ17; assembly: GCF_051127865.1. Lineage (NCBI taxonomy): Bacteria > Pseudomonadati > Pseudomonadota > Alphaproteobacteria > Hyphomicrobiales > Phyllobacteriaceae > Mesorhizobium > Mesorhizobium sp. RIZ17. The sequence goes on along the minus strand of NZ_CP147861.1, from coordinate 6,683,487 downwards.
ATTCATGACGGCGTCGCGGTTGATCTCGTTCAGGCTTTCATGGCGGGTTTCGGGATAAACCTTTGAAAACAGATTCGAAAAGCCCATTGCCCGCATGCGCCTTGCCAGGTGATGGACGGCCTTGCCGTAGTCCGACGCGGGGTCCTTCTCGCCGCCGACAAGGTTGACGAAGAGATCGCGCCGGACGCCGGCAAAGCTCTGGTCCTTGCCGCCGTGAAGCGCCATGCCGACCACGTCGCGCCACATCGAGACCGAAGCATCCCAGCCGCAGAGCGGATCGGCGATATATTTGTCGACCTCGACCGGGTCGCGCGACAGCCAGTCGAACAAGGTTCGGTGATTGGGCACCGCCTTGCCCCAGGCCTGAAATGTGAGCTTGGGCAGAAGGCGCGACGGCACGTCGGAACCCAGCCGCATCCGCTCCCAGCCGAGGATGAGCAGCGCCAGCTGGCCGAGCAGGCCTTGCGAGAAATTGCCGTTCCAGATCGCGGCGGCATGGACACGCTCGGAGTGGCGCAGCACGAAGTTGAGCGCGACCGAGGCGCCCAGCGAATGGCCGAACACGATCACCGGCAGTCCCGAATGCTCCATGGCGATCAGGTCGTGAACGGCGTCGACATCGGCGATCACCTTGGCGATGCCATCGCTGTCGGCGAATTTGCCGAGCGGCGCGTCGGACGCCTTTGTCGCGCCATGGCCGCGATGGTCATGGGCATAGACGTGGAATCCATGCTCGCTCAGGAAATCGGCAAAGCGGGCATAGCGCGCCGCATGCTCGGCCAGGCCATGGTTGATCTGGACCACGGCGCGCGGGTTTCCGGCGGCCTGTTTTACATAAAGGTTGAGCTCGGCCTTCGTCGGTGACGCCAGGCTCGTCTTTCTGTCGAATGGCATGTCTCGCTCCCTTGGCGACTGTTGGGCGAGGCTTTTGCCGGCGTCAAGTGCGGAGCGCGCGTTTGCCGCTGTGCTACCACGGCATTCCGTCGTCGCGCGGAGGTGCTAAGCGTGCTTGCGGACACGCCGGTGGACGCGGTGAGCTGGGGATTGTTTTTTCGCGCGGTGAAAAAAGATCGCAATTCTGACACGCCGGCTGTTCTAGTGTGACGAATCCAATACGGTTCAATAATCGCCGGGAGAGCGGGATGCGGGTTTGGGCATTGTGGGGTTCGATGGCGCTGGCTTTGGCCAGTGCCGGCGTGGCGCATGCCGACGTGAAGATGAGCGGCACTTTCGTTGCCGACAGCGCCTGCCCGGCGACGCAGGCCATCAAGAGCGGCAAGAACCCCGGCAACATCTCGACCGAAGCCGGGAAGAGCTACGAGTTGCTTGCCGGCAACAAGGACGAGCCCACCCATTATCTGATCCAGGTGCCGGGGGCCGACCCCGAGCGGCGCTGGGTGAAGATCAGCTGCGGCCATGTCAACGGCGGCAGCGCGCAGACGACCCCGGCGCCTTCCGGCCAGACCAAACCGTCATCGTCTGCCTCCGGAAAACCCGAATATGTCTTTGCGCTGAGCTGGCAGCCGGCTTTCTGCGAAACCAAGGCAAGCAAACCCGAATGCAAGGCTCAGAACCCGGGCGAGTTCGACGCTTCGCACTTCACGCTGCACGGGCTGTGGCCACAGCCGAACGGCAATTTCTATTGCCAGGTGTCGGCGAGCGACAAGGGCAATGACAATCCGTCACATTGGGGAGACCTGCCGCCGGTCGATCTCGACGCCAACACGCGCGCCGAACTCGACCAGGTGATGCCGGGCACGGCTTCCAAGCTCGAGCGCCACGAATGGATCAAGCACGGCACCTGCTACGGCAAGAGCCAGCAGGAGTATTTCTCCGACGCGCTCAACCTGATGCGGGCGGTGAACGCGTCCGCGGTGCGCGACCTTTTCAACAAGAACATCGGCAAGCAATTGACCTCCGATCAGATCCGCGGCGCCTTCAACGAAGCTTTCGGCGCCGGCGCGGGAGATCGGGTGCGCGTGTCCTGCCTGGTCGACCCGTCGAGCGGCCGGCGCCTGATCGGCGAATTGACGCTCGGCCTGTCCGGCCCGATCGGCCCGGACAGCAAGCTTGCCGACCTCCTGATGGCGTCGGCGCCGACAGCCAAGGCCGGTTGCCCGAAGGGCACGGTCGACGCGATCGGTTTCCAGTAGGCGGCGGTTTTGGTCAAACCGTCTGGGGTTAGGCTGCGACGAAAAGCTGTGGACCGACTTGAGGGGCGCAAACCGGCGAATGCGCGCGGATTGGCCGTCGCACGCCGAAAGCGATTGCCGTTCGGCGCTTCATCGCCTACATAGCGCGCAACCCCCATCCACCTTGACACTTCAGTTTCCAAGGAAAGCGCGCGTGGCTCGCCAGTTCATCTATCACATGTCCGGCCTGTCGAAGGCCTATGGCACCAAGAAGGTGCTCGATAACGTTCACCTGTCCTTCTATCCGGACGCCAAGATCGGCATTCTCGGACCCAACGGCTCGGGCAAGTCGACGATCCTGCGCATCATGGCCGGGCTCGACAAGGAGTTCCAGGGCGAAGCCTGGCTGGCAGAAGGCGCCACCGTCGGCTATCTCCCCCAGGAGCCGCAGCTCGACCCAAGCAAGACCGTGATGGAAAACGTCATGGAAGGCGTCGCCAGGAAGACGGCCATCATCGAGCGCTACAACGAACTGATGATGAACTATTCCGACGAGACTGCGGATGAGTCCGGCAAACTCCAGGACGAGATGGATCGGCTCAACCTGTGGGATCTCGAGCAACAGGTCGAGATGGCGATGGATGCGCTGCAGTGCCCGCCAGGCGACTCCGAGGTGACCAACCTGTCGGGCGGCGAGCGCCGCCGCGTCGCGCTTTGCCAGCTTCTGCTGCGCCAGCCCGACCTTCTGCTGCTCGACGAACCGACCAACCATCTCGACGCCGAGACCACGGCGTGGCTGGAAAAGCACCTGCGCGACTATCCGGGCTCGGTGCTGATCATCACCCACGACCGCTACTTCCTCGACAATGTCACCGGCTGGATCCTCGAGCTCGATCGCGGCCGCGGCATCCCCTACGAGGGCAACTACACCAAGTATCTCGACGCCAAGGCCAAGCGCCTGATCCAGGAAGGCCGCGAGGACGACGCCCGCCAGAAGTCGATCTGGCGCGAGCGCGAGTGGATTCAGTCCTCGCCCAAGGCGCGCCAGACCAAGTCGAAAGCGCGTATCAAGGCCTATGAGGAATTGGTCGAGCAGTCGCAGAACCGCAAGCCGACCGACACCCAGATCGTCATCCCGTCGAGCGAGCGCCTCGGCAATGTCGTCATCGAAGTCGAAGGCCTCAACAAGGGTTTTGGCGACGAGCTTCTGATCGAGAACCTGTCGTTCCGGCTGCCGCCGGGCGGCATCGTCGGCGTCATCGGCCCGAACGGCGCCGGCAAGACGACGCTGTTCAAGACGTTCACCGGCGCGGAAAAGCCGGATTCTGGCTCGATCCGCATCGGCGAAACCGTCAAGCTCGGCTATGTCGACCAGAGCCGCGACGCGCTCGATCCGAACAAGACGGTGTGGGAAGAGATCTCCGGCGGCGCCGAGGTCATCAAGCTCGGCAAGCACGAGATCAACAGCCGCGCCTATTGCTCGTCCTTCAACTTCCGCGGCGGCGACCAGCAGCAGAAGGTCGGCAACCTGTCGGGCGGTCAGCGCAACCGCGTGCATCTGGCCAAGATGCTGAAGAATGGCGGCAACGTTCTGCTGCTCGACGAACCGACCAACGACCTCGACACCGAAACGCTGGGCGCGCTGGAAGACGCGCTGGAAGCCTATGCCGGCTGCGCCGTCATCATCAGCCACGACCGCATGTTCCTCGACCGCATGGCCACGCATATGCTCGCCTTCGAGGGCGATGCGCATGTCGAATGGTTCGAAGGCAATTTCGAGGAATATGAGAAGGACAAGCTGCGGCGCCTCGGCGCCGAAGCGGCGACCCCGCACCGCATGACGCACAAGCGGCTGACGCGGTAGCATCGGTCCGAAGGGGCGGCGAACAGAGCGAGGTTCTCACATGGCTGACTGGTCCGCCGCCCAATATCTGAAGTTCGAAGACGAGCGCACGCGGCCGGCGCGCGATCTCGTGGCGCAGGTGCCGGTCGATTTCCCGCGCCGCGTCGTCGATATCGGCTGCGGTCCGGGTAACTCGACCGAGCTTCTGGTAGAACGCTGGCCTGATGCTCAAGTCAGCGGCTTCGACACTTCGCCCGACATGATCGAGAAGGCGCGGGCAAGGCTGCCGAATGTCAATTTCGAGCTGGCCGATGCCGCCGGATGGCAACCCGAGCATCCCGTCGATGTCATCTTCGCCAATGCCGTCTTCCAGTGGCTGCCGGAGCATCCGGCGGTGTTCCAGCGGCTGATGGGGCTACTGGCGCCGGGCGGGGCCCTGGCCGTCCAGATGCCGGACAATCTCGGCGAAGCCTCGCATCAGCTGATGCGCGAGACTGCTGAGGAAGTGCCGTTTGCCGCCAAGCTGAAAGGCGCCGCCCGCGGGCCGCTGCCGCCGGTGTCCTTCTACTACGATCTTCTGTCGCCGCTCGCCGACCGGCTCGATATCTGGCACACCATCTACAATCACCCGCTGGCCGATGCCGAAGCGATCGTCGAATGGGTCAAGTCGACGGGGTTGAAGCCGTTCCTCGATCCGCTCGACGTGGATGAGAAGAAGGTGTTCCTCGACAGTTATACGGCAAAGATCGCCAAGGCCTATCCGAAGACGGCGAACGGCAAGGTGCTGTTGCGCTTCCCGCGGATATTCATCGTCGCCAAGCGGGCTTAACCCCGGGGCGCTTCCAGCGCTTGACCCCCTTGTGCCGTCATGCGCATTTCATCCACCTGGACGATGGCCGACCGTCCGCGGCCCAGGGGGATAAGCGATGACACTGGGCAAGATAGCGCTCATAAGCAATCTGTGTGTGGCTGCGGTACTTTGTTTTTCGATGGCGGCCGAGGCCAAGCCGGCACGCTGCTTCACCCCGGATGACGGCTATTATCCGTGCAATTACAAAGCCCTGGACGGCGAGGGCAGCTTCCGCATCTCGGCGCCGGGCTATCCCACCATCACGCTTGAAATCGACCAGCCGGGCTTTGCCTTCGGCTACGCCAGGTTCGGCAACCGCAACCGATCGCTGCCGGGGCAGTTCGTGCGCAGCCGCGACGACGACGCCTGCTGGAACAACCCGCAGACCAACACCAAAGTCTGTGCCTGGTGAACGCCCTCGCGGATTTGTGGGGTCACGAGTTTAAGCTGGCATAAACCGGCCAAATGCGACAAGGGTTGCGCCGGGCCGGTTCCGCGCTCATCTCAAGGCCGCAAGGCCCGTGCCATTTGTTTCCAACGCAATTCCGGACGGAAAACCGGTTCTCACTTTCCCCGGAATTGCTCTAGACGGATTGGACATGCATCGCGTCATCATCAGCGGCATCGGCGCCGAAATCCCTGAACCCGTCATTACCAATGAAGAGCTGGTCGCAAGCTTCAACAGCTGGGTCGACACCGAGAATGCGCGCCGCGCCGACACCGGCGAGCCGCTTTTGCAGAAATCGGACAGCGACTTCATCGTCCACGCCTCGGGCGTAAGGAGCCGCCATGTCGTCGAGCGCGAGGGCATCCTCGACCCGACCCGCATGTCGCCGCGCATTCCGGCACGGCCGGACGACGCGCTGTCATTGGAGGCGGAGTTCGGCATCGCCTCGGCCAGGAAGGCGCTTGCCCATGCCGGGGTCGATGGGTCGGACATCGATCTGGTGATCTGCTCGGCCTCGCACCATCAGCGGCCCTATCCGGCCATCGCCATCGAGATGCAGGAGGCGCTGGGAACCAAAGGCGCCGGCTTCGACATGGGGCTCGGCTGTTCTTCCGCCGCGGCGGCGCTGCATGTCGCCGTCAACCTGGTGAGGTCGGGGGCGCACAAGCGCATCCTGGTGTCGACGCCTGAGATCATCACCGGCCATCTCAACTTCCGCGACCGGCAGACGCATTTCATCTTCGGCGACGCTTCGGTCGCCATGATCGTCGAAGGACTGGCACAGGGCGAAAAGCGGCCGGGGCGCTTCGAGGTGCTCGACACCCGCACCTGGACGCAGATGTCGAACAACATCCGCACCAATCTCGGCTACCACACGCGCACGGCCCAGGACGATCCCTACATGATCAACTTGGAAGGCAATCTCATCAAGCAGGTCGGCAACAAGGTGTTCAAGGAAGTCACCGTCGCCGGCCAAAAATTCATCGTCGAATTCCTGGCCGAGCACGGGCTGACGCCCGATGGCATCCGCCGCTTCTGGCTGCATCAGGCCAATGCGCGCATGAATGCGATGATCCTGAAATTGTCCTTCGGACACGACGTCGACCATGACCGCGCGCCGATGGTGCTGGAGCGGCTCGGCAACACCGCCGGCGCCGGCGCGATCGTGGCACTGTCGGAGAACCATGCCGACATGAAGGCCGGCGATTTCGGCCTGATCTGCGCCTTCGGCGCCGGCTATTCGATCGGCGGCGCGCTGCTGAGAATGCTGTAACCGGCGATCAGGCCGGTGCGAAGGGCACCAGCATCGGCACGCGCCTGGCGTAATCGTCATAGGCCGGGCCGAGCTCGCCGCGCAGGAAGCTCTCTTCCAGCCTCGCCTTGACGACGACGCCGACGAGCAGCAGGGCGGCGCCGGCAATGCCCCAGACCGTGCCCTTGACGGCCATGGTGGCAAGGATCGAGAGCAGCAGGCCGGTGTAGATCGGGTGGCGGACCAGGCCATAGGGGCCGGTATCGACCACGCGATGATCGGCCTTGGCGGTGACGTTGGCCGACCATAGCCGGCCAAGATGCAGGCGCGCCCACCAGGCGAAGGCGATGCCGACAGCGATCAGGGCGACGCAGATCCAGGCTTCGGTAAGCGTCGGCATCCAGAGCCGCAGCCGGCCGACATAGCCGTGCGCCGGCACGAACAGCAGGACGGTGCCGGCCAGCCAGAACACCCGGTATCGGGCCTCCGCCCTGAAGTCCGCGCGCTTCTGCGCCGGATCGGCCCAGGAGGCGGCGAGGATCCAGGATACCACCCAGAAGAGCCAAAGCGCGGCGATTGCGTGTCCAACCTGCATGTCCGAGCCTCCTCCCGATTGCGCGCGGTCGCTATGCCGCCGGAGCGGCAGCATTGCGGCTTGCGGCGGCCGGCGGAAGGCATTTGCGGTAAGAAGATCGTGATCGCCATCAAAGGGCGTGATCGGATCATCAGCGCTTTCGACTGGACCGCATTCCTCGCGGCCTTTAGACCAGCGGCATGCAGGAAATGAACCTTGATCTTTTTCCCGTGGCGGGACCGACGGTCGACATCGTGCCGGGCCGCAAGCTGACGGCGAAGGCAGCGGCGCTCTTTGCCGCCCCGCACGATCATTTCGAGACGAGGGCGGTCGAGGAACTGCGGCTCGGCTTCGACGGTATCGCGGGCGACTTCCATGGCGGAACAACGCGGCGCTCCGGCGGACGCGAGCCCTGGTATCCGCGCGGCACCGAGATGCGCAACGAGCGGCAATTGTCGCTCGTCGCGGCGGACGAGCTTGCCGTCGTCGCCCAGCGCATGGGGCTCAATGAGATCAAGCCGGAGTGGATCGGCGCCAATCTTGTGATCGAAGGGGTGCCGCAGCTTTCGATGCTGCCGGCCGGTTCACTGATGTTCTTCAAGGGTGGCGTGACGCTCAAGGTCGACGGGCAGAACAAGCCGTGCCGCATCGCTGGCCAGTCGATCGCCGAGCATGTCCGCTCGGCGGACCACGAGGCGACCGCGCTGCTCTTTCCAAAGATGGCGAAGCGGCTGCGTGGCCTTGTGGCCTGGGTCGAAAAGCCTGGCATCATCAGGGCCGGCGAAGAGATCTCGGTGCGGGTGCCGGAGCAGTGGATTTATCAGGCCTGAAGCCACGCTGCCGAAGCAGGGGCGCCACTGGATTTATTTGGCGCGGGTCAGGGATAGCACACCACGCTCGACCAGGCCGGATCGTCATGCCTCCCAGCAGAAAGCCTATCAGACGTTCGGTGATCGGGCCGACCTCACTCGTCTTCGTCGTCTTCCTCGAGCAGGCGCGTCGCCCGCCAGCGGGTCAGCACCATATTGGTCTGCTCGATGACGAAGAAGCGCGCCGAATCCCGGTCATAGCCTTCGGCTAGAAGCTTTTCGTAGTCGGTGTGGGCGTGGCGGATATGAGCGATGGTGGCCAACCACACCGCGATCGTCGGCGGCAGGGTCTTCATATGCACCGAACCGGCGTCGGCGCGGATCTTTTCCATGTCGGCGTAAGGAGCGAGCGGCAACAGCGCGGTCAGCGCCTTGGCGATGGCGCGGCGGCGGCCGGTGGGAGCGCTCATTTCTCGCCGCGCCCGGCGATGGTCGCTTCGGGGATAGCGTCGGTCGAGGCATAGTAGGGCTTGATGTCGATGACCGGCGTGCCGTCGAGCACATCGATGGCGTCGATCCCGATCCGGCCGGCCTCGATGTCGAGGGCGACAAGCTTTGCCACATGCAGGCCGACAGGGTTCGGCCGGGCAGGGGAACGCAGCGAGAAAACGCCTTTCGGTTCAGCCGCATGGCGCGGTTTCTGCACAATCAGATTCCGCGGCGCATGATGGAGCCAAGACAGGATGACGATGTGGCTGGCGCGTTCCAGGTTTTGCAGCCCCGGGCGATAGGGCTCGTCGACCAGGACTGTCGCGGCCCGCCCGGTTTCGCGGGCGGCGCGCATGTTCTTTGGGCACTCCTCGCGGACCGTCCAGGGCGAGACGATGCGGCCGATGAAGACGACATGGCCGTCCGGCCGCAGTTCCGCCGGATCGGCTGCAAGAAGCGTTTCACCTTGGCGCGTTTCAAACATCCTGCTCATCCTGCGGAAAAACCGCCAGCCCGTCGCGGATCACGGCTGCGCCATTTTCTTGTCCGGAAGCGACATAGCGCTTGCCAGGGTTTCAAAATCGACATAAACATATCTTTATATCTTTCAACGAGAACCCGCTCATGCATGTCTCGCTCGACACAATGGTAGATACATTGAAGGCGGCGGCCGAATCCAGCCGGCTGCGCATCCTGGTGCTGCTTTCGCGCGGCGATCTTACCGTTTCGGACCTTACGGAGATCCTTGGACAGTCGCAGCCGCGCGTCTCGCGTCATCTGAAGCTTTTGCTCGATGCCGGGCTGATCGGCCGCTACCAGGAAGGGTCCTGGGCCTTCTTCAGGCTGACCGATACGGATAATTCGCGCGATTTCGTGCAGCGTCTGGTCTCGGCCATAAGCGAGGCCGATCCGCAGGCGGTGCGCGATCTCGAGCGGTTGGCGGCGGTGAAGCGCAAAAGGCAGGACCGAGCCGCCGAATATTTCTCCGAGAACGCCGCGAGCTGGGATCATATCCGCTCGCTGCATGTGCCGGACCGCGCGGTGGAAGCCGCGCTCATCAAGCTCGTCGGCAAGCGGCCGTTCCAGTCGATGCTCGACCTCGGCACCGGCACCGGTCGGCTGCTGGAAATCTTTTCGCCGCTCTACCGTCGCGGCGTCGGCATCGACATGTCGCGCGAGATGCTGACGGTTGCGCGCGCCAATCTCGACAAGGCAGGCGTCGCCAACGCGCAGGTGCGCCAGGGCGACATCTTCTCCCCGCCGGTCGAGCGCAACGCCTTCGACCTCGTCACCATCCACCAGGTGCTGCACTATCTCGACGATCCGGCGCGCGCCATCGCCGAAGCGGCGAGGCTGCTCAGGCCATCGGGCCGGCTGATCGTCGTCGACTTCGCGCCGCACGCGCTCGAATTCCTACGCGACCAGCACGCCCATATGCGGCTGGGCTTCTCCGATCGGCAGATTTCCGAGTGGTTCGCGGAGGCCGGCCTCGACCTCGAGGAGAGCCAGGAATTCGAGCCGCGCGGCGGCAACGAGGCAAGGCTCACCGTCAAGCTCTGGCTCGGCCGCGACCGTCGCCTTTTGATCGCCGATCCGTCCAACGATTCCTTGCCTGTGAAGGAAACAGCCTGATGAACCAGTTCCGCTTTTCCCGCCGCCCCGACATCGGCGACAAGGTCCGGGTTTCGTTCGAATTCTTCCCACCGAAAAACGATGAGATGGAAGCGAGGCTCTGGGACACGGTCACAAGGCTGGAGCCGCTCAAGCCGAAATTCGTCTCGGTGACCTACGGCGCCGGCGGTTCGACCCGCGAGCGTACGGCGCGCACGGTCAAGCGCATCTTGAACGAGACGACGCTGACGCCGGCGGCGCATATGACCTGCGTCGATGCCGCGCGCGACCAGGTCGACACGGTCATCCGCGAATTCGCCGATATGGGCGTCAAACGCTTCGTCGCGCTGCGTGGCGATCCGGCGGCCGGGGTGGGCACGAGCTACCGCCCGCATCCCGATGGCTATGCCAATGGCGCCGAACTGGTCGGGGCGCTGAAAGGCGTCGGCGATTTCGATATCTCGGTCTCGGCCTATCCGGAAAAGCACCCGGAAAGCCCGGACTTCGCCACCGACATCGACATGCTGAAGCGCAAGGTCGACAATGGCGCGACGCGGGCGATCACCCAGTTCTTCTTCGACAACGATCTCTACGAGCGCTATGTCGAGCGGGCGCGCCGCGCCGGCATCTACATCCCGATCGTGCCGGGCATCCTGCCGGTGCATAATTTCACCCAGGTCGCCAATTTCTCGTCGCGCTGCGGGGCGCTGGTGCCGGCCTGGCTGGCCGAGCGTTTCGAGGGGCTGGAGAACGATCCGCAGACGCATGCCCTCGTGGCCTCGGCGGTGGCGGCCGAGCAGGTGCTCGACCTTGTCGAGCGCGGCGTTGGCGACTTCCATTTCTATACGATGAACCGTGCCGACCTCGTCTTTGCCGTCTGCCACATGATCGGCATCCGCTCGCATGAGGCGGAGGCGGCGGGTTCGGCCGCCGCATAAAGCGCGTCGCGCTGAAACGGATTCGGGCGACGCGCTTTAGGTCCTTTGTTGATGCATGTCGTTGCCGCAAAACCGAGGTCACTTTTGCGCGACATGCATTAAAGCAGGTCGCGTGAAAAAGGATTCACGCAACCTGCTTTAAGTCTTTGATCTTAAGCATGTCTTTGTCCCGAAACCGGGACCACTTTCGGGGGACATGCTTTAAGTCTTTGCTTTGTTGCATGTCGTTGTCCCAGAACCGCTGCGCACTTCTGGGCGACATGCATTAAAGCAGGCTGCAACGGAAAAGGCCGGGTAGAACCCGGCCTTTTCGAACTGTTGGACTATTCTCGGTGCTGGTCTTCCCGGCTTTGGCGGGTCAGGGAAGAACGCCTATGATAAGGGCACCGATGAATGCGAATGCGGCACAAATCATCAAAGCGTTGATCGGCCTCGTCAGTCCCATGTCATAGCCTCCTCTTCAGAGCTATGGCAGGAGTCTAGGGTCATTTGTGCCACAGGCAAGCGGAAAACGTGCTGCAATGCGACATGAATGTGGAATTTGCGACCTGCAATTCGACGTTAGCCGTTGAAACTCTTCGGCAAAAACCGGCTCCGCGGTTGTGAATAAATTGTGGCGACGGTGTGGCATGACACCGCTACCATTTGCCGAACAGCCGCCCGTCGATGGTGACTAGGCCGAGTCCGATCAGCGTCATGCCCCCGATCTCGAACATCGCCAGCCGCTCGCCGAGGAACAGGAAGCCGAGCAGCACCGCGCTGACCGGCACGACCAGGGTGACCAGCGAGGCATTGGTGGCGCCGGCCGAGGCGACGAGGTTGAAATAGAGGATGTAGGCAAAGGCGGTGGAAAGCAGCGCCAGGCCCAGCACCGCGGCCCAGACGGGTGGCGAAACCGAGAAAAGCCCCGCAGGGCCATAGGCAATCAGCACGACCGGGATCATGATGATGGTCGATGCGGTCAGCTGCCCGGTAGCGACGACCGGCGAAGGCACGCCCTTGAAGCGACGCGCGATCATCAGGGCGACGGCATAGGAGAGCGAAGCGCCGATCAGCGCGAACTTCGCCCACACCGGTCCGCCAAGCCCGGCAAGCAGGCCAGGGCCGATCATCACCGCCGTGCCGGCGACGCCAAGGGCGATGCCGGCCAGCTTGTTCCAGGACAGCTTCTCGTCCGTGGTGAGCGCATTGGCCAGGATCAGCGTCCAGAACGGCGTCGTCGCGTTGAGCACCGAGGCGACGCCGGCGCCAAGCTGCGTCTGGCCAGCGAAGATCAGCGAGAACGGCACGACATTGTTGGTGAGCGCCAGCAGGAAGAAGAGGCCGGCATGCGGCAAGGCGAGACGGAAGGACGGACCGCGGACCGCCAGATAGAGCTGAAGAGCTATCGCAGCGATCGCGACGCGAAACAGCACCAGTGCCAGCGGATGGATCTCGGAAACGGCAATGCGGGCAAAGAAGAACGAGCCGCCCCAGATCGCGCCGAGCAGGAGAAGCTGCGCCCAATCTATGAGCGTCATTGGTCCGCGCGTCGGCGCGGCGGCGGCCGTAATCGACATGTCCTGTTCCTCCCCCGGAGCCGATCGCAACCTCAGCCCAGCAGACATCTCAACAACCGATATCGGGTTCGGCGGCAAGGGCCACCCGAAAGCTGACTGGTGGTTTAGCGTTGGCAAGAAAATGCGGCCGGCCGCGCGGGATGGCCAGACACAGAACTGTTTTCTTTGGCGGCTAGCTAGGATTAATTGTGCACGCTCCAGACCTGAGGATTCGTCCATGCAACGATTCGAAAATGCCCGTGAGGCGGCACTGGCGCTTCGTCCGGACGATCCGGTCTATTGTTTCCGGCCGCAGGTGCTGAAGGCCGATGCCTTGCAGTTCATGGGCATGTTTCCGGGCAAGACCGCTTATGCGGTGAAAACCAATGGCGAGCAGATCGTGCTGAAGACACTGGTGGAAGCTGGCGTCAGCACCTTCGACGTCGCGTCGCCCGGCGAGTTCGCGGCCGTGCGCGCTGTCTCGGCGGATGCCGAGATGCTCTACATGCACCCGGTCAAGGCGCAGTCGGACATCAAGCTGGCGCTGGAGAAATACGGCATCCGGGTGATCTCGCTCGACCATGAGGACGAGATCACCAAGCTGACGCGCGTCGTGCGGGCGCTCGATATCGACCCGGGCGCGATAACCGTCTTCGTGCGCATCCAGACCAAGGGCCACGCGGCTTACGAATTGTCGAAGAAATTCGGCGCCGGGCCCGCCAATGCCGTCGATCTCGCAGAGCGGTTGAACCGCACCGGCTACAAGGTAGGCCTCTGCTTCCATGTCGGCAGCCAGATCGAGGATCCCGACACCTATGAACGCGCGCTCGCCTCGGCCGACTGGGTGCGCAACCGCCTGACCTTCGATATTGCCGGGCTCGATGTCGGCGGCGGCTTCCCGGCCGAATACGGCCATGATCCCAACCGCAAGCACATCGAGATGCCGTCGCTTGGCCAGTTGATGTCGCGGCTTGCCGGCGACCTGAAAGAGTATCAGTTCGACCAGATGCCCCTAGTGGCCGAGCCCGGGCGCGTGATCGTGGCGCGCTGTCTTTCCCTGATTGTTCGCGTCCTGCTGCGCAAGGGCAAGCGGCTCTACATCAACGACGGCATCTGGGCGTCGCTGTCGGATTCATGGACGGGCAAGATCACCCTGCCGGCGCGCTTCATTCCCGATCCCGCGATCCGTACCCGCAACGGCGACGAAAACACCATCGTGCCGTTCAAGGTCTGCGGCGCGACCTGCGATTCCGTCGACATCCTGTCCAGGCCATTCTGGCTGCCGGAAACGGTCGACACTGGCGACTGGATCGAGATCGGCCATATCGGCGCCTACTCGCTGTCGCTGAGGACGCGCTTCAACGGCTTCTACCCCGACACTTTCGTCGAGGTGACGACGCCGTTCGACGAGGGTGACGCGCCGCAAGGGTTCGCGAGCCTAGAGACGATGGCGGATTAGGAGGTAGGAATTAGGCAGTAGGCAGTAGGCAGTAGGCAGTAGGCAGTAGGCAGTAGGCAGTAGGCAGTAGGCAGTAGGATCGTCGATCGTCTTATCCCCGCGGATATCCCTTTGATATTTTTCTACTGCCTACTGCCTACTGCCTACTGCCTACTGCCTACCTTACGCCACTCCACCGCCGGCCTGGATATTCTCACCCGTCAGCCAGCGAGCTTCGTCGCTGGCCAGGAAGACTGCGACGTCCGCAACGTCGCGCGGCACGCCGATCCGTCCGAAGGGCGACATGCCGGCCGCGACGGCGCGATCCCGCTCCGGCAGCAGATCGGTATCGGTGAAACCTGGCGACAGGGCATTGACGGTGACGCCTCGCGGCCCGAGCTCGCGCGAAAGCACGCGAACGAACTGTTCCACGGCGCCCTTGCTGCCCAGGTATAGCGCCGTCTGGGTGAAGAACATCCTGGTGCCGCCGGTGGAGACGGCGATGATGCGGCCGCCGTCACGGACACGTTTGGCCGCTTCCTGAAGCGTGAAGAAGGTTCCCTTGGCGTTGGTGCCGAAGACGAGGTCGAAATCATCTTCCGTCGCTCCGGCGAGTGGCTTGATGACGGCAACGCCAACATTGGCCACGACGATGTCGATCGCGCCGAACTGGCTCTCGGTCTCGTCGAACAGGCGGCTGACATCGGCAGGGGCGGAAATATCGGCTTGAATGGCAACTGCCTTGCCACCCTTGCCGGTGATGGCTGCCACTACTTCGTCCGCCGCATTCTTGTTGCCGATATAGTTGACGACGACGGCAGCACCCTTTTCTGCGAGTCCTTCGGCAATGGCGCGGCCAATACCGCGCGAACTGCCGGTGACGATTGCGGTTTTGCCTTGCAGCGACTGAGACATGATCGTTTCCTCAACCATTCAGGCCGCGTCGATTTATGTGACGGGCGGATGATTGAGAAATAGCGGCATGCTATTGATCAGATAATGGCCTATTATCCGAGTGGCCTGTTAATTCAGAGATACATAATGCGCGGGTCCGAATTTACGGAGTTCAAGGCATTTTCGGCGATCGTGGAGGAGGGTAGCTTCGTTCGCGCTGCAGCACGGCTGCGGGTGTCGCCGCCAGCGCTCAGCCAGACGATCCGACAGTTGGAGGCGCGTGTCGGCGTGCGGTTGCTCAACCGCACGACGCGCAGCGTTTCGCCGACGGCGGCCGGCGAAACGCTGTTTACCCGTCTTGCGGTCGTGTTCGGTGAGCTGGAAGGCGCCGTCGCTGAACTCCAGGCTGGGCGAGACCGGCCGGCAGGTGCGCTGCGCATCAATGTCTCGCGCGTCGCCGCAATGCGGTTCGTAGCGCCGATACTCGGCGATTTCCAACGCGCCTATCCTGACATCGCCTTGACGGTCATCATCGACGATGTGCTGACCGACATTGTCGAAGGGCGGTTCGATGCCGGCATCCGGCTTGGCGAGCGGCTGGAACAGGACATGGTCGCCGTCAAGCTCAGCGATGAGCTGCAGATGGCAGCGGTGGCCGCTCCGGCCTATCTCCAGGATCGGGCGATTCCGCGCCAGCCACAGGACCTTCACCAGCACCGCTGCATCAATTTCCAGTGGCCAGGCGGTGGCGATATCTACCGGTGGGAGTTCTCCCGCGGCAAGCGTTCACTGGAAATCGCCGTCAAGGGAAGTCTTATCGTCAATGATACGGAGCTGTTGCTCAATGCCGCGCTGGCCGGGGCGGGGGTGGCCTACATGATCGACTATCAGGTCCAGCCGTGGATCGAGCAGGGCCGACTGGTCCGGTTCCTGGAAGCGTGGTCGCCCCGCTTCCCCGGCTTCTACCTCTACCATCCAAGCCGAAGGCATGTGCCGCCGGCGCTGCGGGCGTTCATCGATTTCGTGCTGAAGAAGGGGGAGTAGGGAGTAGGGAGTAGGGAATAGGGAGTAGGGAGTAGGGAGTAGGCTTACACCTCTTCACTACTGACTACTGACTACTGACTACTCACTACCGACTATCCACTACAGCTTGGCGAGCAATTCAGGCGTCGGCCAGCCATCGACCGGCAGGCCAAGCCGCATCTGCTCCTTGCGGACTGCCTCGCGCGTGTTGGTGCCCAGGATGCCGTCGACGGTGCCGACGTCGTAACCCTTGGCCTCGAGCTTGGTCTGCAGCGCCTTCATCTGGTCGCCGCTCAGGCCTTGCTCGGGCGTACGCGGATCGAATTGCGGCGCGCCGGCGAGGCGGGTGGCAAGCACGGCCGCGGTCAGCGCATAGGTGAAGGACTGGTTCCACTCGAGATAGACGTCGAAATTGTCGTAGGTCAGGAAGGCCGGGCCCTTGCGGCCCATCGGCAGCGCCAGGCCGGCTTTCAGACCATTGTCGATGAGCGGGTTGCCATTGGGTTCGGTGACCCCCCATTGCGCCCACTGCGACAACGGCAGCTTGTTGGTGCGGCCGGTCTGGTCCCATGGCATCTCGTCGGGGACGCGCACTTCCTGGACCCAGGGCTGGTCGCGCTTCCAGCCGCGCGACATGATCTTGTTGGCGGTCGTCATGATGACGTCCGGCACGCTGTTCCTCAGATCGACCTTGCCGTCGCCATCGCCGTCGACGCCTTCGGCCAGATAGTCGGTCGGCAGGATCTGCGTCTGGCCGATCTCGCCGGCCCAGGCGCCCTTGACGTCGGCCGGCAGCACACCGCGGTCGATGAGGGTGAGCAACGGCACCAATTGCTGCCGGAACAACTGAGGCCTGCGGCAATCATGCGAGAGCGTCACCAGTGCATTCAGCGTATGGAAACCGCCCTGCACGGCGCCGAAGTCGGTCTCCAGCCCCCAGAAGGCGGCGATGATGGCCGGCTGTACGCCGAACTCCTTGTCGGCGCGGTCAAAGACGTCGGCATATTTCTTCAGATTGGCCGCGCCCTGCTTCAGGCGGTACGCCGAAATCATGCGGTCGGAGAATTCGGTGAAAGTCTGGGTGAATACGCCTTGGGCGCGGTCGCGCGCCAGCGCCCGCTCGTCGATGGTGGCGTCCTCCAGCGCGTCGAGGCCGACGGCGCCGACGCCGGCCGCCTTGGCTTCGGCTGCCACGCCCTGCTTCCAGGCCTCGAAATCGCCGCCGCATTCCTGCGCCGCGGCGGGCAGCGCAAGCACGCCGACAAAAAGCGCCGCGAGGATTTCAACGCGCAATCGCATCGCTTTCCTTTCGAGACCGGCGCATGGCCCCATCGTGACCCCGAAAGGATCGGAAAGGCGCATGCGAGGATTTCAAAGTTCAGGAGCCGCGCCAGGCACTCGCACGAGCGCGCCGCTCCAGATTACCAGCGGTTGCATGTTTCGCCGCCCGCCCTGTCGAAAAGCAGGCGGGGGATCGGATGTCAACGGGTGTTCTGCCGCAGCCACTTCTTCCAGGCGGCTTCCGAGCCGTTGAAGACATTGATGTCGGACTTGCCGGTCATGCCGGGCACGATGCCGGTGCCGGTGTACTGCCAGAAGGCGAAGGGGTGGCTGCCGTATTTCTCGCGCGGGTGGCCGGCGACCGAGCGCAGCCAGTAGGGATAGCCGCGGAACGTCGCCAACTGGTTGTCGTCGAAGAAGTCGAGCGAGGTGTAGATGATCGGTTTCTTGCCGTAATAGCGCTCGACCATCTGGAGGAAGACGGTCATTTCGCTGCGCACGGTGGCCGGATCGGGGCGTAGCCTGCAGGTCGGCGATTTCGGGTTCCATTCCATGTCGAGCACCGGCGGCATCGCCAACGGGTCCCTCGGGACATTAGCGATGAACCAGCGCGCCTGGGCTTCGGCAGGCGTGCAGAAATAGAAGAAATGATAGGCGGCGCGCGGAACTCCGGCGGCCCTGGTGCGCGCCCAGTGCTCGTTGAAATACTCGTCGAAGCGATCGCCGCCTTCGGTCGCCTTGATGAAGGCGAAGGAGATGCCGCTGGCCCTGGCCGCCGGCCAATCGACCGAGGTCTGGTATTTGGAGACGTCCGTGCCGTGGATGGCGTAGGTCCACGGCGCGCCGCTGTCCCATTCATGCGGCTTGGAATCGTCGAACTTGGGCGCGCGCACCGCAACCGCCGGCGCGGACGGCGACAGCGGCGACAGATCGTCCACGGTCGAGCAGGCGCAGAGCAGCGTCAGCATCAGGATGGCCGCAAGACGGCGCATGGCGTTCCCCGGGGCCGGATCCAGCCGGCCGCTGATGGGTCCTTCCAGATGGCCATGCTTGCGCCGGCCCCCCTCGAACGATCGCCCCACAGGATCGTCCGATCGACTCAGTTGATCGCCGAACATGGTTGATAATCCATTGACGGCGCTCGACGACACCGGTGATTTTGCGGGAGCAAAGGCGGCAAATCGATGACATAAATCGAGCCGGCGAATCCAAAAGGGCGGTAAAGATGCGGGCTGTCGTGAAGTTCATCAAATGGCTGCTTGGCCTTGTGATCCTGGTGGTGGCAGCACTCTTCGCCTGGCTTTATTTCGCTCCGCCGGAGCTGATCCGCGTCGGCTCCGGTTATTCGGCCAAGATCGTCTGCTCGAATGTCTTCATCGCCGGCCGCGACGCCAAAGAGGTCCTGGCCGTCGACGTGCAGGCGCCCGGCCATCCGCTTCTCAGGCTGATGAAGGTCTCCGTCGACAAGGAAAGAGGACTGGTCTCGGCTGGCCTGCTCTGGGTTCTCGGCAAGAGCGTCGCGGTCGAGCGCAACGGCGTCGGCTGCGCCTCTGTTCCAGACGGCGATACCGGCAAGGCAAGGCAGACGTCGCTGCGCGCCGCGCAGCCGGCGGCGACGCAGCCCGACGCGCTGTGGCCCGATGGCGAGCGTGTGGACGCTTCGCAGACCCCCGAGGTCGCGAAGATCGTCGACGATGCCGCCATGGCCGGCATTGGCATGCGCGCCGTCGTGGTGGTGAAGAACGGCCGCGTCGTCGCGGAACGCTATGGCGAGGGCTTTTCGGCCAAGACGCCGCTGCTCGGCTGGTCGATGACCAAGACGGTGAATGCGGCGATCGTCGGCACTCTGGTCAAGGACGGCAAGATGGCGGTCGACAACAAGGGCCTGTTCAAGCCGTGGAAGGCAGACGGCCGCGCCGCCATCAGCCTTGCCGACATGATGGCGATGTCGAGCGGGCTGGAGTTCAACGAGGATTATGGCGACGTCGCCGACGTGACGCGCATGCTCTATCTGGAGCCCGACATGGCGGGTTTCGCCGAGGCCAAGCCGCTAAGTGGCGAGGTCGGCAAGGTTTTTTCCTATTCGAGCGGCACGGCGGTGATGCTGTCACGCCTGTGGCAGGACGCGATCGGCGACAAGACGAAGGCGCTGGCATGGCCGCGCACGGCGCTGTTCGAGCCGCTCGGCATGAGGAGCGCGGTGCTCGAGACCGACGAGCAGGGCACCTTCGTCGGCTCGTCCTATCTCTACGCCACCGCGCATGACTGGGCGCGCTTCGGCCTGTTCCTGCTGCAAGGCGGGGCCTGGAACGGAAACCAGATCCTGCCCGCGGGTTTCGTCGACTGGATGCGCGAGCCGGCGCCGGCCTCGAAGGTGTACGGCAAAGGCCAGCTCTGGATCGAGGGACCAGGAGACGAGGAAAGGCCGGGGGCGGGCGCTGCCGCCGGCCTGCCCAAGGACATCTACTGGATGGAAGGCCATGACGGCCAGACGGTGGCGATCATCCCGTCGGAGCAGTTGGTGGTGGTGCGGCTTGGGTTGACCCCGGCCAAGCTCGGCTATCGTCCACAAGCGATGGTGGGTGCGCTGGTCAAGGCGCTGCACTAACCGGCAGTTGCGTAAGCCTGCCTATGCGGCGGTCGGCAAAGGTTTGGCGCGATCGACGCGCGCCCGCTCGTCAGGCGAGTTCATGACCTGCCAAAGATCGTTGCGGCGTTGGACATTCAGCCAGAAATCCGGGCTGTTGCCAAATACCCGCGCCAGAATGAGCGCGGTCGCCGCCGTCACGTTGCGGCGGTCGTTGCACAATTCGTTCACATGCTTGCGCTGGACGCCCATTGCCTCGGCCAAAGCGGCTTGCGTCAGGCCGAGCGGCTGCATGAATTCTTCCGTGAGGATTTCGCCTACCGTTGCGGGCTTGCGTGCGGTCATCAACATGTCTCACCTCACTTATAGCTGTGGTCGTCCAGGTAGATGTCCGACGCCTCACCGCGGTCACCGTCCCAGCGGAAGATCAGCCGCCATTGCTTGTTGACGCGGATCGAATGGAGGCCTTCGAGATTGCCGCGCAACTTCTCGAAGTGATTACTGGGTGGCACACGCAAATCCTGATCGGTCGCAGCGTCGTCAATCATCTGGAGTTTGCGAAACAAACGGCTTTCGAGATCGGACGGAATGTTGCGATAGTGGATATCGTCCACGAAGAAAGCCCGCAGCCATTCATCTCTAAATCTGACGATCATCGCACGCTTCCAGGGTGGAGATAATGTACCACTCCTTGGGTCATGCCGCAATTGCGCGATTTGTTGATTGCGTTTTGCTTCCGTGCCGATGGCTTCAAACGGCGATCTTGATCACCGCCAGCCAGGCATAGCCGCGATAAAGCGTTCTGAAACGGAAGGTTGCGCCGGCGCTCTGCGATTCCGATTCAAGCACGTCGCGCAGCGATTCACGCGGCGTGACGTGGAATTTCCGCAGCCAGCCGCGCAGCAGGCCACGGAACCAGCGCGGCAGGCCTTCCTGCTGGCCGAAATCGACGACGTGCAGAGAGCCGCCGGGGGCGAGCGCGGCGAGGGCAGCCGATACGGTCTTTTCCCAGCCGGGGATCATCGACAGCGAATAGGAGACGAAGACCCGGTCGAAACGCTCGATGCCGAAGAGAGCCTTGGCGTCGAAATCGGTGGCGTCGCCGCGCGCCAGGCTGACCTTGTCGGCGAGGCCTTCGCGAGCGATGGCCGCCTTCGCCGTCTCCAGCATCTCGGCGGAGATATCCAAACCGAAGAAGCGGGCGTCCGGATAGCGGCGGGCGGCGAGCGCGATGTTGCGGCCGGTGCCGCAGCCGAGCTCCAGCACGGTGCCGTCTTGCGGGACGTCCAGCCCGTCGATCAGCCGGTCGCGGCCGAGCAGATAGTATTTGCGGGTCAGGTCGTAGATGTGGCGCTGCCAGCGGTAGATGCCGTCCATCAGTTCGGCATGGCTGGCCGGCAGCTCCGTCGTGCTCATGCGGCGCGCTTCACATAGAGGTGGAAGCCGCCATAGATGGCCGAGCGGTCCTTCGCCGAGAATTCGCGCGAGGCGTCGGCCTCGTACGTCCACTGATCGAGCAGCGAGTTGGAGAGACGGCCGGGCAGGAGGCTGGGTTCGGCTGCGGTCCGGAAGATGACGCGCGCGCCGACTGAGGCTGTGCGGGTGATCTCGGTCCACAGTGCGTTGAGCAGGTCGTCGGTCATCCAGTCCTGCGCGTCGAGCAGGACGAAGCGGTCGACGGTGCCGGCGTCCTTGGCGGCCAGGAACTTGATCAGGTTGGCGTGGTGGATGGCGACGCGATCGATGTTGTCGCGGATCGTCTTGTAGTTGCTCTGCTCCAGATAGGCAGGCAGCGCCGCCTCGCCGGGTTGCGGATAGCGGCGGGCAAAGGCCTGCCAGGCAAAATAGTTGTTCTTGAGCGGGAAATCGCAGGCGAGCTTTTCCAGCCGCGCCTTGAGCACGCTCGCCATCGAGCCGTCGCCGGAGGTGATCAGCGAATCATACTGCGCAGGCGGGATGCCGAGGCCGAACAGCGAGGCTTTCCGCGAGGTCGCCCAACGCAGCAGCTTCTTGTCGAAGACCGGTGCCAGCTCCTCGTTGAAGAAGCGACGCTGCTCGCCGATGTTCTGCGCCTTCATGATGCCGGCCGGGTCGACGCCGAACAGCTTGCCGACGCGATGGCCCATGGCGATGAAGAGGCCGAGCAGGCCGGTCTGGTAGAAGTTGCGGTCGAAGACCGAGATGCGGCGGCGGCCGCGCCAGTTGCGGCGCTCCCAGTAATGGCGGCTGACCGCATCGAGATGCGGCGCGATGAAGCGGTCATAGGCATTGGAATTGTGGCTGGTGCCGGTGGCGCCGAAGAAGCGGAACAGATCGCCCTGCGACGGCAGGTGGCGCACCGCTTCCAGCTTCATGCGGTTCAGCGCGATGTGCGCGGCATTGAGATCGACGGCGTCGATCGTGGCCGGCGAGCGGGTTAGATAGGCCAGGATGTTGCAGCCGCCCGATGCGATTGTGACGATCCGGTGGCCAGCGCCAAGCTGCATGGCCTCCATGTCGACATCCGGATCTTCCCAGATCTGCGGATAGACGAGGCCGGAGAAGAGGAAAGCGAACAACCGCTCGGAAATGCCGTCCTTCGACAATACGCGGTTCTGGTAGACGGCCTTTCCGACTTCCTTGCCTCGGCGATAAACGAGTTCTCCGGAAACATCCGACATGGAAAGGTGATTCCCCGTTTGCATTGGCGCAAGCGGGTAGCGCAGCGTCATGACAGGCAGGTGACAGCCTGTTGACGCAAATCTCACACTTTTCCGAACGCACCCGGCGTCGGCGTGGTGACGATGACGGCTTCGCCTGCATCGAGCGTGGTCTGGTCGCAGGCCTTCAGAACGTCGAGCGAGCCGTCATTGCGCCGGACCCTGGTCGAGCCCGGCTCGCCATCGCCGCCACCGTCGAGGCCTTGGGGTGGGCGATTGCGGTGAGAGGAGAGGATCGCGCATTCCATCTTTTCGAGGAAGCGGATGGTGCGCCTGGTGCCGTCGCCGGCATTCCACTTACCCTTGCCGCCGGAACCCTCGCGGATGTGGAAGTCCTCCAATACGACCGGGAAGCGCAGTTCCAGCACCTCGGGGTCGGTGAGGCGCGAATTGGTCATGTGGGTGTGAACGCCGGAGGTGCCGGCAAAGCCGCGACCCGAATTCATCCGGCCGGCCGGCGAGCCGGAGCAGATCGTCTCGTAATACTGGTATTTCTTGTTGCCGAAGGTGAGGTTGTTCATCGTGCCTTGCGCGTTGGCGATCGCACCCATCGCGCCGAACAGCGCATTGGTGACGTGCTGCGAGGTCTCGACATTGCCGGCGACGACCGCCGCAGGGTAGGCGGGCTTCAGCATCGAGCCGTCAGGGATGACGATGTTGATCGGCCTCAGGCAGCCGGCGTTCATCGGGATCATGTCCTCGACCATGACGCGGAAGGCATAGAGCACGGCGGCCCGGGCGACGGGCTCCGGCGCGTTGAAATTGTTCTTCATGACGGGTGACGTGCCGGTGAAATCGACGGTCGCCTCGCGTTTTTGCCGGTCGACGGTGATCTTCACCTTGATCACCTGGCCGGTGTCGGTGGGGTATTCATATGCCGCGCTGTCGGGAAGCCGCTCGATCACGCGGCGCACGCTCTCGGCGGCGTTGTCCTGGACATGGCCCATATAGGCTTCGACGACCTCGAGCCCGAAATGCGTGACCATCTTGCGCAATTCGGCCACGCCCTTTTCGTTGGCGGCGATCTGTGCCTTCAGGTCGGCGATGTTCTGGGTTGGATTGCGCGCCGGGTAGGGGTGGTCGGTCAGCAGCGTCTCCAGCTCCTTCTCGCGGAAGCGGCCGCGATCGACGATGCGGAAATTGTCGAACAGCACGCCTTCCTCGTCGACCGTTGTGGCCAAAGGCGTCATCGAGCCGGGCGCGGTGCCGCCGACATCGGCGTGGTGGCCACGCGAGGCCGCCCAGAACAGGATCTCGTTGCGCGCATCGTCGAACACCGGCGTCACCACGGTGATGTCGGGCAGATGCGTTCCGCCATTATAGGGCGCGTTGAGCGCGAAGACGTCGCCGGGGTGGATGTCGCCCGAATTCAGGCGGATGACGGTTTCGACCGATCGGTCCATGGAGCCCAGATGCACCGGCATATGCGGCGCATTGGCGACCAGCGCGCCATGGCGATCGAATACGGCGCAGGAGAAGTCGAGCCGTTCCTTGATGTTGACCGAATAGGCGGTGTTCTGCAGCGTCACACCCATCTGCTCGGCGATCGACATGAAGAGGTTGTTGAAGACCTCAAGCATCACCGGATCGGCTTCGGTGCCGAGTGCTGCCTGGCGTCGTTTCTTGCTCGTTCGGCGCAGGAGAACATGGTCCTTTGCGGTGATCTCGGCCTGCCAGCCCGGTTCGACAACAATGGTCTGGTTGGGCTCGATGATCAGGGCTGGGCCGGCAACCTTGTTGCCCTGCCTGAGGGCTTCGCGGCGGAAGACACCGGCCTCGCGCCATTCGCCCTCGGCGAATATTTTCCGCTTCTCGGAAGCAACAACGGCAAGATCCTGCATCTCCGCTTCGGTTTCCTCGCGGCCCGCGCCGCCGGCATCGCTGCCCTCCACCCCTACAGCTTCGATAATCATCGGCTTGTTTTCATAGACGAACCCGAACTGCGCCTTGTGCGCGGCTTCGAAATCGTCCTTCGCCCGCAGGATCGAGCCATGCTCGAAATTCACCGGCAGAGCCGTGTCGGTGCCGTCGTAGCGGATCTGGAGGATCGGCCTGGCGGTAATCCCGCTCTCGGCGATGCCCTGGGACACAAGTTCGGCGGTCACAACCCCACGCAGGGCGGCTATGAGATTTTCGATCGCCGGCCTGGATGCGTCCGCGAGCGGCTCCAGCAGCGCCTGCTGGCGCGAGGCGAAGACCGACGAGAGGCCTATGCCATAAGCCGAAAGCAGCCCCGAGAAGGGGTGGATGAGCACGGCTTCCATGCCGAGCGCATCGGCGACCAGGCAGGCATGCTGGCCGCCGGCGCCGCCAAAGCAGTTCAAGAGATATTCCGTGACGTCGTAGCCGCGCTGCACCGAGATCTTCTTGATGGCATTGGCCATGTTCTCGACGGCGATGGTGACGAAACCTTCGGCGACCGCCTCAGGCGTCCTGCCGTCGCCGATTTCGGCGGCAAGTGCGGCGAATTTTTCGCCAACCGTGCCGACATCGAGCGGCTTGTCCTGGCCCGCGCCGAAGATCGCCGGGAAGAAATCGGGCTGCAATTTGCCGAGCATGACATTGGCATCGGTCACGGCAAGCGGGCCGCCGCGCCGATAGGCGGCGGGGCCGGGATTGGCGCCGGCGGAATCGGGGCCGACGCGGAAGCGGCCCGCTTCATAGTGCAGGATCGAGCCGCCTCCGGCAGCGACGGTGTGGATGCGCATCATCGGCGCGCGGATGCGGACGCCTGCGACCTCGGTGTCGAAGGCGCGCTCATATTCGCCGTCGTAATGGGCGACGTCGGTCGAGGTGCCGCCCATGTCGAAGCCGATGACCTTTTCGAAGCCGGCGAGCTTCGCCGTCTCGACCATGCCGACGACCCCGCCCGCAGGGCCGGACAGCAGCGCGTCCTTGCCCTGGAACAGGTCGGCGGCGGTGAGGCCGCCGGACGACATCATGAACATCAGGCGCGGTCCAGCGCCCAGTTCGCCGGCCACCCGCTGCACATAGCGAGACAGGATCGGCGAAAGATAGGCGTCGACCACGGTGGTGTCGCCGCGGCCGACCAGCTTGATCAGCGGCGAGACCTCGTGAGAGACCGAGATCTGGCTGAAGCCGATCTTGCGGCAGACTTTCGCAACGGCCTTTTCGTGATCCGGGTATTTCCAGGCGTGCATGAAGACGATGGCGACGGCGTCGATGCCGTCGGCCTTGGCCTGTTCGATCGCCGAACGGCAGGCCGCGATGTCGAGCAGGCGTTCGACGCAGCCGTCGGCGCGGACGCGCTCGTCGATCTCGATCACGCGCTCGTAAAGCTGCTCCGGCAGGATGATCTCCTTGGCGAAGATGTCCGGCCTCGCCTGGTAGGCGATGCGCAAGGCGTCGCGAAAGCCCTTGGTGATAAGCAGCAGCACGCGGTCGCCCTTGCGCTCGAGCAGCGCATTGGTGGCAACGGTCGTGCCCATTTTGACGTCGCCGATCGCATTGGCGGAAATGGCGGCGCCGGCTTTCAAACCCAACAGGTCGCGGATGCCTTGGATGGCGGCATCCGCGTAAGCCTCGGGATTTTCGGACAGCAGTTTTCGGGGATGCAACTGGCCTTGCGGATCACGGCCGATGACGTCGGTGAAGGTGCCGCCGCGGTCGATCCAAAAATCCCATTTCTTTGTTCCCGCGGCTGCCGGCATTCTGTTTATCCACCATGTCTTCGAGCGTATGTTCTGTTAGTTCGGGATTTCAGCGCCAGCAATCGCAAGTTGATATTACACGTCGAAATGCAACGTTACGAAACCGGCGGGCCTGCTGATGCATTTCCCTGCGACCGCTCACCGAAATGTGAGCGTCTGCTGAAGGAGAGATACCATGAAGAAGCTCATTCTGGCGTCTGTTTCGGCGCTCGCCCTGTTGGGGGTCGCGGCTTGCAGCGACAGTGGCACCGGTACTGACAAAACCACCACGCAAAGTACAAATCCGCCGGCCAACGAGCAGCCCATGAAGCCAGCTTCGCCTGACGCTTCGAAGCCCGCTGAACCGGCTCCGGCAACAAATCCGGCTCCTGCCGCGCCCGCGCAGTAAGAGCCCTGGCAGACCATATCGAGGAAGGCCGGCTTTTGCCGGCCTTCTTTTTTCGCCCTCGATCCCGCGCAGCGGG
Organism: Mesorhizobium sp. RIZ17; assembly: GCF_051127865.1. Classification (NCBI taxonomy): domain Bacteria; kingdom Pseudomonadati; phylum Pseudomonadota; class Alphaproteobacteria; order Hyphomicrobiales; family Phyllobacteriaceae; genus Mesorhizobium; species Mesorhizobium sp. RIZ17. Next base: position 6,656,946 of record NZ_CP147861.1, on the reverse strand, counting down.
TGGCCTGCGGCATCGTCCCGGCTTGATAGAACCGCCCGGTTCGCTCTATGAAGCCGGCATGTCGATTTGGGACCGCCTTGGCGACTTCATCGCCCGTGTTTCGTCGTCCGCGTCCTCGGGCGTCGCGGATGTCGTCGAAGCCGTGCGCACCGTGTTTTCGGGCGATCCGGACCTGCGCCGGCGCGTCGCCTTCTCCGTGGCCATGATCGCGCTCTCGGCCAAGATGGCCAAGGCCGACGGCATCGTCACGCAGGATGAGGTGCGCGCCTTCCAGGAAATCTTCGAAGTGCCGCCGAGCGAGACGCGCAACGTGGCGCGGCTTTACGACATCGCCAAGCAGGACGTCGCCGGCTTCGAGATCTATGCCCAGCGCATGGCGCAGCTCTGCGGGTCCGGCCATGCCAACTGCATGATGCTGGAAGATATCCTCGACGGTCTGTTCCATATCGCCAAGGCGGATGGCCTGATTCATGAGCATGAAGGCCAATTCCTGCATCGCATTGCCGAGATTTTTCGGATCGACGAGGCGCATTACGAAGCGATCCTGTCGCGGCACGTCAATCTCGGCGCCGCCGATCCCTATGTCGTTCTGGGCATCGAGCGCGGCAAGCCGTTCGAGGAGGTCAGGAAACGCTACCGCAAGCTGATCTCCGACAATCACCCCGACAGGCTGATCGCGCGCGGCTTGCCGCAGGAATTCATCAAGATCGCCACGACCAGGGTCGCGGCGATCAACGCCGCCTATGAGATGATCGAGCGAGGCCTCAGGCGCGTATGAGCGGTTTCCTGCCCGACCAGCCAGGCGCCGAGGTCCGGGTTTCGCCGAATTTCGGTCCGCGCCGCGAGACGCTACGACCCGACATGATCGTCCTGCATTATACCGGCATGGCAAGCGGGGCCGGTGCCGAGGCGTGGCTGTGTGATCCGGCGAGCGAGGTGTCCTCGCATTATCTCGTTCATGAGGACGGCCGCATCGTCCAGATGGTGCGCGAGAGCGACCGCGCCTGGCATGCAGGCAAGAGTTCCTGGCTCGGGCGCAGCGACATCAACTCCTGTTCGGTCGGCATCGAGATCGTCAACCCCGGGCATTCACTGGGCTACAAGGCCTTCCCGAAGCGACAGATCAGTGCCGTGATCGATTTGTGCGCGGGTATCGTGGGCCGTCATTCCATCCCCGCGGCAAGGGTGCTCGCGCATTCGGACGTGGCGCCGGGCCGTAAGGTCGATCCTGGCGAAAAATTTCCGTGGAAGGCGCTGTTCGTGGCCGGTGTCGGCCACCTGGTACCGGCGGCGCCGCGAAGGCCGGGCGCCGCGTTGAAGGCCGGCGATACCGGCGCCGATGTCGAGACGCTGCAGTCGATGCTGGCGCTCTATGGCTATGGCGTCGAGATATCGGGTGTCTACGACAAGCAGACGGAAATCGTGGTGGCGGCCTTCCAGCGGCATTTCCGGCGGCGGCTGGTGGACGGTGCAGCGGACAATTCGACATTCCGCACGCTGGAAAGGCTCGTTGCTTCCGTAAAGGCAGCGCCCCTCAAATAGTCGCGACAAGTTCTTTAAATTACAACCTGTCACTGAAAGTGAATTGCGCCGCCTTCATTGCCGCCAATTCCGCCTCCAAATGCCTCTCCCGCAAGTTGTCGGGCACCTATCCCCCCGGATGATCCGATGTTGAATTGGCACAGCTGCGCGAATTTCTTCGCGCGGTTCTAACAGAACAGGACTACATGCAAAAATTGACCGTTGTAGCGGCAGCTGTTGCTGCCGGAGTGATAAGTTTTGCCTTCAATCCGGCAAACGGCGCCCCTTTAAGCCTTCGGGCAGACAATGGCTTTGCCGCTGCCCCCACGACGACCAAGGCTGGCAGCAAAACGCCAAAGATCAAGAGAGCCCCGGCAAAGGTGCAGAAAGCCGCCGCGACCAGGGCGGCGAAATCGACGGTCAAGCGCGCCAAACCCGGCAGAAAGGCGATCGATCTCACCACGACTGCTTCTATCGACACCGGCAAGATCGCCCTTGCGGCGCCCGCCGCGGCCGGCGGCGGCCAATATTCGGCGATCATCGCCCGCTATGCCGCAAGCTACGGCGTGCCGGTGTCGCTGGCCAAAGCCGTCATCAAGATCGAAAGCAACTACAGGCCGAACATGGTCGGCGGCGCGGGCGAGATCGGCCTCATGCAGATCAAGCCGGCCACGGCGCGCATGATGGGTTATACCGGTTCGGCCAAGGGGTTGTTCGATCCCGACACCAACATCAAATTCGGCATGAAGTATCTTGCGATGGCGCAGGGTCTCGGCGGCGGCACCACCTGCGGCACGATCCTGAAATACAATGCCGGTCACGGCGCCACGCGGATGAATCCGGTCTCGGCCGCCTATTGCAGCAAGGTGAAGGTGCAGATGGCGGCGCTGGGTTCGCCGGTCTAAGCCGGCCCATCGAAGTGGATTTGGGCGACGCGTGTCTGTTTCATATATGTCGTTGTCCCAAACCGCTGCAACGCGCCACAGCTTTTTCGTTTGCGTTTTCAGGCGGGAATCCCTTTATACGCGCTTGCCAGCTGGCTGGGCGGCCGCGCCCGCGTGAACCGAAAGGTTGCGGGTGAGGAAAGTCCGGGCTCCATGGAGACACGGTGCCGGCTAACGGCCGGCGGGGGCGACCCCAGGGAAAGTGCCACAGAAAGCAAACCGCCACGGCATTGCCGGGGCAAGGGTGAAAGGGTGGGGTAAGAGCCCACCGCGCGACTGGCAACAGGAGCGGCAGGGCAAACCCCACCGGGAGCAAAACCGAATAGGGGCGGTGCGAAGGGAAACCTTCGAGGGCTGTTTCCGGCCCACCGTCCGGGTAGGTTGCGTGAGGCGCGTGGCAACATGCGCCCAAGATGAATGGCCGCCACGTTCTCGCCGCGAGGCGAGGGCCATACAGAACCCGGCTTACAGGCCAGCTGGCATTTCTCTCGTAGCGATAGCTGAACGGGATCAGGAGGTTACGCCGAAAGGCGTGCCTTTTGATTCAACGTCTGGGCGTAATCGCACTGAACACGATGACCTGTTTCTTGAAGCCGGTACGATTAAATCGTACCTTTGGAGAGAGCAGGAGCGCATCATGGGTCAGGTTGATAAACGCAGCATCACGCTTTCGCCGGAGTTGGCAGCCGCAGTCGACGATGTCGTGGCTGCCGGTGAATATGCTTCCGCCAGCGAAGTGATCCGCGATGCGCTCAGGCAATGGAAAGATCGCCGCGACCTGCTCGGCTATACCGTCGAGGAGTTGCGGGTGCTGGTTCAGGAGGGGATCGACAGCGGGCCTGCGCTGGACGGTCCGTCGATCATCGAACGGGCGCGTACCAAATATCTCAAGATGGCCGAAGCTAAAGGCTTCGAAGAGTGAGATATCAGCTGCTTCCTCAAGCGGCAGTCGATCTCGAAGATATCGGCGACTACATCGCCAGCCATAGTCCCAATGCCGCGGTCCGGTTCGTAGACTCCATGGAGAGGAGGTGGGACTTGCTCACCCTGCATCCCTTTTCAGGTGCTCCGCGCGACGATATAGCGCCCGGTATTCGCCATCTGGTCGTTGGCGAATACCTTACCTTGTACCGGGTAGGTCGCGATGCCATCGAAATCGTCCGCGTATTACATGGTCGGCGCAAGATCGATGCGGATGATATGAACCCGTGACAAGTCCGCTCAGCTGGCTATCTTAGCCAGCGATGCCTCGATTGCCTGCCAGAGGTCCTCAACCGGTTCGCAGCCGATGGCCAGGCGAACGAAGCCCGGCGGCACGGCATCGCCGCGTTTGGAGCGCCGCTCGGCCGACGTATGAACGCCGCCGAAGGATGTTGCCGCTTCAATGAGCGCGCAATTGTTGATGAAATCCTCGGCCTTTTCTTCGGAGGCCAGTTCGAACGAAATCAGGAAGCCGAAGCGCTCCATCTGGGCACGCGCCAGATTGTGCGACGCATCGCCCTCGAGGCCTGGAAAGCGCAGGCCGCTGACGGCGCGGTGATCCTTCAGCCGCCGCGCGATCGTTTCGGCCGACGAGCACATGCGGTCGAAGCGCACTTCCAGCGTTTCGAGGCCGCGATGCACGAGCCAGGCCTCGAACGGTCCGGGAATGCCGCCGGCCGTCTCGCGCCAATCCCTAACCCTGGCGACAACATCGGGATCGCGGCTGGCGACATGGCCGAAGAGAACGTCGGAATGGCCATTGATCGCCTTGGTGTCGGCCGAGACCACGATGTCCGCGCCAAGGTCGAGCGGGCGCTGGCCGAAGGGCGTCATCGTCGTGTTGTCGACGATCAGGATACCCGCTTGCGCATGGACGGCCTTGGCGACCGCGATTATGTCGCAGATGTCCAGCCGCGGATTCGACGGACTCTCGACGAAGACCGCCCGGTAGCCGGCGAAACCGCCATCGAGCATGCTTGCCGTCGGCCGCACGTCATAGGCGACGCCGAGCGGCTTCAGGAAACGTTCGGCGAGCGCGCGCGTCGTGTGATAGCCGTCCGACGGCAAGAGGATGCGGTCGCCCGATTTGAGGAGGGCGAAGAAAGCCGCGGAAATCGCGGCCATTCCCGACGGAAAGATAACGCATTGCGCATCTTCCAGATGGCCGAGCGCATGCTCGACGGCATGCCAGGTCGGGTTGCTGAAGCGGCCATATTGATCGAAGCCCGTCGCGTCGCCCGGCGCGTGGAAGATCGAGGCCATGGTCAGCGGCAACGGGATGGGATCGCCCTTGGCGAAATCGGCGCTGCGCAGATGGGTAAGCGTCGCGGCGCGTGACTTCGCAGTGTCGGACATGAACTCGATCCTTGGTCAGGCAGAAAACTTCAACCGACGCTATGCGCGCCGGCTGTGCGCAGCAAGCCGCGTCTTTTTGGGCCAGAGGGCTCTAAACGGTTCGTTAGGCTTAATAGACGATAAAGACGAGACGTGCATTCAGCCTGCGCTTTCTGGTTGTGACGCGTGTGTTTGTGATGCCTGTTCCCGTTGACGCCCATAGTGCCCCATGATATCCCATTTAAATCAAGCTTTCGTTCCGCGTCAGGGTGAAGCGTACGCCAATCGGGCAGCCGCGGCGGCTGTACGTTTGCCGGTTTTCGCCCCGGTGAATGAAGCGGTTTGCCGCGAATGCGGCGGGGGCGCGGAGAACAACATGAGGGGTGCAGCGGCAACAGCGGCTGTAGCGTTTATTGGACCGGTTTCTGTCAAACACGGTGAGCAGGATCGATGCGAAGGGGCGGGTTTCCGTTCCGGCGCATTTCCGCTCAGTGGTCCAGAAACGCGGCTATTCGGAACTTTACGCGCTGCGCTGCCTGGATCTGCCGGCCATGGATGTGGGCGGGCTCGACCTGCTCGACCGCTACGAGCAGCGGATCGCGCTGGAAGACCCGTTCCTGCAGACGGCGGACGACATGTCGTTCTTCTGCCATGGCGACGGGACATTTCTGAAGCTCGACCAGGACGGCCGCATCACCATGACCGATTTCATCCGCGAGCATACGGGCATCTCGAACGAGGTGGCCTTTGTCGGCCGCGGCAATTTTTTTCAGATCTGGGAGCCGGGACGGCTTGCCGCCTATGGGGCGCAGGCGCGGGCCAGGCTTTTGCAGCTTCGGCAGGGGACGAAGCCCGAGGAGCGATCGGAATGATGGCGGGCCACGGCGATGATCCTCACGCCGTTGGCGGACCGGCCCGTCACATTCCGGTCCTCCTTGCCGAGGTGCTCGACGCGCTTGCGCCGAAGGCCGGCGAGACGATCGTCGACGCGACATTCGGCGCCGGCGGCTACACCAGCGCCATCCTCGATCGCGGCGCCTCTGTCGTTGCCATCGACCGCGACCCGGACGCAATCGCGGCGGGCAGCGCGCTCGAGCAACAGGCCGGCGGCCGGCTGAGGCTTGTCCAGGCGCCGTTCTCGACGCTGGACGAGCATGTCGAGAGCGCCGATGGCGTCGTGCTCGACATCGGCGTTTCCTCCATGCAGCTCGACCAGGCCGAGCGCGGCTTTTCCTTTCGCGCCGACGGGCCGCTCGACATGCGCATGGCGCAGGCGGGTCTCTCCGCCGCCGACGTCGTCAACACCTTCAAGGCGGGCGACCTTGCCCGCATCTTCGGCTTTCTCGGCGAGGAGCGTCATGCCGGCCGCATCGCGCGCATGATCGAGAGCCGGCGCGAGAAGAAGCCTTTCGAGCGCACGCTCGATCTCGCCGACGCCATCCAGACGCATATCGGGCGAGGGCCGAAGGACAAGATCCATCCGGCCACGCGCGTCTTCCAGGCGCTGCGCATCTTCGTCAATGACGAGCTTGGCGAGCTGGCAAGGGCGCTGCTGGCCGCCGAGCGGGTGCTGAAGCCCGGCGGACGGCTTGCCGTGGTGACGTTCCATTCGCTGGAAGACCGCATCGTCAAGCGCTTCATCGCCGACCGTTCCGAAGCCGCCAGCGGCTCGCGCCACATGCCCGACGCGCCCCAGCGCATCGCGACCTTCCGCAAGGCCGGCGGCGGTGTGACGCCGGGAGACGCCGAGACGGCAGCCAATCCGCGGGCGCGCTCGGCCAGGCTGCGCGCCGCGATCCGCACCGAGGCCCCGGCGCGGGCCGGCGACTTTTCGATTTTCGGCCTTCCAAAGCTTCCCGCCGTCGAGCGGCCGGGGGAGAGGTAAGCACGTGTTTCGTACCAGCGATATAGTCCTGATCGCCGTCATGGTCTCGGCCGCGGCCCTGACCTACAAGACGAAGCGGGAAGCCGAAGAGCAACTGGCGGCGGTGCAGAAGATCCAGGCGCAGATCCATTACGAGGAAGAAACGATCGATCTCCTCAAGGCGGACTGGAGCCTGCTCACGCAGCCGTCGCGGCTGCAGAAGCTTGCCGATGTCTATAAGACCCAGCTCGGACTCGAGCCGGTCAACGCGCACCAGATCGGCAGCCTTGACGACATTCCCGTGAAACCCCTGACCATCGAGGACCTGTCCTCGCAGCGGCTTGGCGGCATGGCCGACAATTCGGGGAAGGAGCCTTCGGACGGCAAGGATCCAGTGGTCACCGGGAGCACCGTTCAATGATCGGGAGGCTTCCAAGGATCGGCGACCTGCTGAAGCGCCGCAAGAAGCAGGCCGAGGACGGCTCGATCGTCGTCGATGCCGCCCGCAAGGCGACAGGCGGCAAGGCAAAGACCCGCATCGTCATGACGATGGCGGTGTTCTTCACCATCTATTCGACCATTGCCGGCCGGCTCGTCTATCTCGGCATGCAGAACCCGGATCTCTCGGGCGGCCCGGAAAGCCGGGTCACGGCGTCGCGTCCGGATATCGTCGACCGCAACGGCGAGGTGCTGGCGACCGACATCAAGACGGCGTCGCTGTTTGCCGAGCCGCGCCGCATTGTCGACGCTGATGAAGCGATCGAGAAATTGTCGACCGTGTTGCCGGAGATCGACTACGAGCAGACCTATCGCAAGCTCAAGAGCGGCGCGGGCTTCGTCTGGCTGCAGCGCCAGCTGACGCCGAAGCAGCAGGCCGACATCATGGCGCTGGGCGTCCCTGGCCTCGGCTTCCGCACCGAAAAGCGCCGCTTCTATCCGAGCGGCGAGACGTCGTCCTACATCGTCGGCCTCACCAACATCGACAACCAGGGCATCTCCGGCATGGAGAAATATATCGACGAACAGGGGCTGAGCGACCTGCAGGCATCGGGGCTCGCGGTGGCCAGGGATCTCAAGCCGGTCAAGCTGTCGATCGATCTGCGCGTCCAGCATGTGGTGCGCGACGAGATCGCCGCCGGCCTGGAGCGCTATCGCGCGCTGGGCGCCGGCGCCGTCGTGCTGAACATCAAGACGGGCGAAGTGATGGCGATGGCCTCGGTGCCGGATTTCGATCCCAACAATCCGTACAACGCGCAGGAAAAAGATCGGCTGAACCGCATGTCCGCCGGTCTCTACGAGATGGGCTCGACCTTCAAGAGCTTCACCTCGGCCATGGCGCTCGATTCCGGCAAGGCGACGATGAACAGCCGCTTCGACGCGTCGCATCCGATCCGGGTCGGCCATCAGGCCATCCACGATTTCCATGGCAAGAACCGCGTGCTGTCGCTGCCGGAAGTGTTCCTCTATTCGTCCAACATCGGGTCGGCCAGGGAGGCCGAGCTGGTCGGCATAGAGGGGCATCGCGAATTCCTGCATCGCCTTGGCATCCTGGACAGGATGCAGACCGAGCTGCCGGAAATCGCGCGCCCGACCGAACCCAAGGTCTGGAAACAGGTCAACTCGTTCACCATCGCCTTCGGCCATGGCGTGTCGACGACGCCGCTGCAGGCCGCCGTCGGCTGCGCGGCGCTGATGCAGGGCTATCTGATCCAACCGACATTCCTGGTCCGCAGTGAGCAGGAAGCCATGGCGGTGGCCAAGAAAGTGGTCAGCGACAAGACCGTCGAAGGCATGCGCTATCTCTATACGCTCAATGCCGAGAAGGGCTCGGCCAGGAATGCCAGGGCCCCCGGTTACCGCGTCGGCGGCAAAACCGGAACGGCCGAGAAGGTCATCAACGGCCGCTATTCCAAGGAATTGAATTTCAACACCTTCGTCGCCGCCTTCCCGATGGACGATCCGCAATTTCTGGTGTTCACGATCGCCGACGCGCCGCATCCGGAAAAGCCCGGGATGACGGATGTCGCCGCCAACAATGCGGGGGTCATGGCCGGCAATATCATCAGGCGCTCAGCGGCCATGCTTGGCGTGAAGCCAGATTTCAGCCATGAAAATGGTGCAACGCTGGTTTCCTATCAGTGATTCTTGGGGCGCGCCGGCAACTGCGCGCTATTTTGTTGCGGTGAACGGGACTCAATGCATCTAAAAGATCTAGCCGGCGTCCTGCCTGTCGAGGGAACAGCTTCCCCCGATCTGGAGGTGACCGGACTTTCCTCCGATTCCCGCTCGGTCAAGACCGGCGTTGTCTTCTTCGCGCTTGCCGGCAGCAAGGCCGACGGCTCGACCTATGCGGCCGATGCCGCGGCCCGCGGCGCCGCGGCGATCGTCACCGGCAAGGGTGCCGCCGTCTCCGGCCTGTCGATCCCGGTTCTCGCGGTCGATGATCCGCGCCTGGCGCTGGCGCTCAGCGCGGCGCGCTTCTTCGGACGCCAGCCCGGGACCATGGTCGCCGTCACTGGCACAGCCGGCAAGACATCCGTCGCCGCTTTCACCCGGCAGATCTGGGAGCAGGCGGGCTTTGCCGCCGCCTCGATCGGCACGACCGGCGTCGTGGCGCCCGGCCGCAACGAATATGGCTCGCTGACGACGCCCGATCCGGTGGCGTTGCACCGGTTGCTCAAGGAGCTTGCGGATGCGGGCGTCACCCACGCCTCGATGGAAGCCTCCAGCCACGGTCTCGACCAGCGCCGCCTCGACGGCGTGAAGCTGGCGGCCGGGGCCTTCACCAATCTCGGCCGCGACCACATGGATTACCATCCGACAGTCGAGGATTATCATCGCGCCAAGCTGCGCCTGTTCGACACGTTGCTGCCGAAGGGCGCGCCCGCGATCGTCTTTGCCGACGACCCGTGGTCGGAGCCCACGATCAAGGCCGCGAAGGCGGCGGGCTTGAAGGTGCTGACCGTCGGCCGCCATGGCGATTTCCTGGCGCTGAAGCGAGTCGAGCATGAGCGCCATCGCCAGCGCGCCGAGGTCGTGGCGGACGGCGCGCTCTACGAGATCGACCTGCCTTTGGCCGGCGATTTCCAGATCGCCAACGCGCTGGTCTCGGCCGGCCTTGCCATCTCGACTGGAACGCCCGCGAGCAAGGCCTTGGCGGCGTTGGAAAAATTGCAAGGCGCGCCGGGCCGGCTCGACCTCGTCGGCACCACCGCCGCCGGCGCCCCCGTTTATGTCGACTACGCGCACAAGCCCGATGCGCTGGAGAACGTGCTGACCTCGGTCCGGCCTTTCACTACGGGTCGGGTCGTCGTTGTGTTCGGCTGCGGCGGCGATCGCGATCGGGGCAAAAGGCCGATCATGGGCGAGATCGCGACGCGGCTCGCCGATGTCGTCATCGTCACCGACGACAATCCGCGCACGGAAGTGCCCGAAACCATTCGCGCGGCGATACTCGCCGCCGCGCCCGGCGCCATCGAGATCGGCGATCGCCGCAAGGCAATCCACGAGGCGGTGGCGATGCTTCGCGCCGGCGATACGCTTATCGTCGCCGGCAAGGGGCATGAGGAAGGTCAGACCGTCGGCACCGAAACCTTCCACTTCTCCGACCACGAGGAAGTGCGCGAGGCGCTGAAGGAGCGCGCCGCATGAGCTTGCTGTGGACGTCGGAAGCGCTGGTCGAAGCCATGGGCGGCAGGCCGATCGGCTCGCTGCCGGAGGGCATAACCGGCATTTCGATCGACAGCCGCAGCCTGGAGCCGGGAAACGCCTTCTTCGCCATCAAGGGCGAGGCGATGGACGGCCATGATTTCGCGACAGCCGCGGTCAAGGCCGGGGCAGCCGTGCTGGTCGTCGCCGAGGGCAAGCTGCCTTCGCTCGGCCGGCTGACGGCGCCGATGATCGTCGTGCAGGACGTGCTCACGGCCCTGGAGAAGCTGGGTGTGGCGGCCCGCGCGCGCTCGAAGGCCAGGATCATCGCGGTCACGGGCTCGGCCGGCAAGACGACCACCAAGGAAGCGCTGCGCCATGTGCTGTCGGCCGTCGGCAAGGTGCACGCCTCGGCGCAATCGTTCAACAACCACTGGGGCGTGCCGCTGACGCTGGCGCGCATGCCGCAGGACTGCGACTACGCGGTCTTCGAGGTCGGCATGAACCATCCGGGCGAGATCAGGCCGCTGGTCAAGATGGTCAGGCCGCATGTCGCCATCGTGACGATCATCGCCGCTGCCCATCTCGGTTTCTTCAAGAACCTCGACGAGATCGCCATGGCAAAGGCCGAGATTTTCGAGGGGATAGAGCCCGGCGGCGCCGCGCTGCTCAACCGAGACGATACACGCTGGAAGCTGCTCGGGAAAATGGCGAAAGAGGCAGGCGTCGAGCATGTCTTCGGCTTCGGCGAAAATCCCCGCTCGGCCTTCCGCCTTGTCGGCTGCGAGCTTCATGCCGACCATTCCGACATCGACGTCAAGATCGGCAAGAAGGATCTGACCGCCCGTGTCGGGGCACCCGGCCGCCATATCGTGCAGAACGTGCTGGCCGTGCTCGGCGCCGCGCAACTGGTCGGTGCCGACCTCGACAAGGTCGCGGCTGCGCTCGCCGATCTTTCGGCCGAGCGCGGGCGGGGCCGGCGCCATGTCCTGCATCATCCCAACGGGCCGATCACGTTGATCGACGAGAGCTACAACGCCAATCCGGCGTCGATGGCGGCGGCGATGGCGCTGCTCAACGCCACGCCGGTCTCGGGCGAGGGCCGGCGCATCGCGGTGCTCGGCGACATGCTGGAGCTCGGTAGCCATTCGGCCAAGCTTCACGCGGCACTCGCCGAGCTGATCGTCGGCACGGGCACGCACAACGTCTTTCTCGGCGGGCCGGAAATGCAGGCGTTGGCCAAGGTTCTGCCGACCGAGGTCCGGACGGAGTATCGGGCAGGCGCCGACGAGCTGAAGCCGATCGTGATCTCCGCGCTCAGGCCCGGCGACGTGGTGATGGTCAAGTCGTCGAAAGGCATTGGGTTTTCAAAGCTGGTCGAGGCATTGCTCGGCAAATTTCCGGCGGAAGCCACAAACATTAAGCCGACCTAGGTCGGGCTCCGGGGGACGGAAGGACCATGTTCACACTGCTCGTCGATTTCGCGGACAAGATCTCGTTCTTCAACGTCTTCCGCTACATCACTTTTCGCACCGGCGGCGCACTGATCACGTCCGCGCTGATCGTCTTCATCTTCGGGCCGACGATCATCAATTCGCTGCGCCTGCGGCAAGGCAAGGGCCAGCCGATCCGCGCCGACGGCCCGCAGACCCATTTCAAGAAGGCCGGAACGCCGACCATGGGCGGGCTGATGATCCTGTCCGGCATCATCGGCTCGTCGCTCTTATGGGCCAACCTTTCCAGCATCTATGTCTGGGTGGTTCTGCTGGTCACCGTCGGCTTCGGCTCGATCGGCTTTTACGACGACTATCTCAAGGTCACCAAGCAGTCGCATCTTGGCTTCTCCGGCAAGGCGCGTCTGGCGATCGAATTCGTCATCGCGGGCATCGCCGCGTGGGTGATCATGCATAACGGCCAGGCGCCGTTCTCGTCGTCGCTGACCTTTCCCTTCGCCAAGGAATTCCTGATCAATCTCGGCTGGTTCTTCGTGCCGTTCTCCTGCTTCGTCATCGTCGGCGCCGGCAATGCGGTGAACCTGACCGACGGCCTCGACGGCCTGGCGATCGTGCCGATCATGATCGCGGCGGCGTCCTTCGGCGTCATCGCCTACCTTTCCGGTAACGCGGTCTTCGCCGAATACCTGCAGATCCATTTCGTTCCCGGCACCGGCGAGCTTGCCGTCGTGCTCGGCGCGGTGATCGGCGCGGGTCTCGGCTTCCTCTGGTTCAACGCGCCGCCGGCCGCGATCTTCATGGGCGACACCGGCTCGCTGGCGATGGGCGGCCTGATCGGCACCATCGCGGTCGCCACCAAGCACGAGATCGTGCTGGTCATCGTCGGCGGCCTGTTCGTGGTCGAGATCCTGTCGGTCATCATCCAGGTCGGCTATTTCAAGATGACCGGCAAGCGCGTCTTCCTGATGGCGCCGATCCATCACCATTTCGAAAAGCTCGGCTGGACCGAAAGCCAGGTGGTGATCCGCTTCTGGATCATTGCGGTCATCCTGGCGCTGGTCGGCCTATCCACCCTCAAGCTCAGATAGGATGCGCGCTTGATCCCCGCCTTTTCCTTTTCAGGCAAACGCGTTTCGCTTTTCGGGCTTGGCGGCTCGGGGATCGCCACCGCGCATGCGCTGATCGCGGGCGGCGCCGAGGTGCTGGCGTGGGACGACAATCCTGACAGCGTCGCCAAGGCAGCGGCCGCTGGCATTGCGACTGGCGACCTGCGCGCCGCCGACTGGCAGCGCTTCGCCGCCTTCGTGCTGTCGCCAGGCGTGCCGCTGACGCATCCGAAGCCGCATTGGACGGTTGAGCTGGCGCGCGGCGCCGGCGTCGAGGTGATCGGCGATATCGAGCTGTTCTGCCGCGAGCGCATCAGCCGCGCGCCGGCAGCACCCTTCATCGCGATCACCGGCACCAACGGCAAGTCCACGACGACGGCGCTGACGGCGCATATCCTGAAAGCGGCGGGCCGCGACACGCAGATGGGTGGCAATATCGGCCGCGCCATCATGACGCTCGATCCGCCCGAACCGACGCGGCACTATGTGGTCGAGTGCTCGTCCTACCAGATCGACCTTGCGCCCTCGATCAATCCGACCGCCGGCATCCTGCTCAACCTGACGCCAGACCATCTCGACCGGCACGGCACGATGGCGCATTACGCCTCGATCAAGGAGCGGCTGGTCGCCGGCAGCGACACCGCGATCGTCGGCGTCGACGATTCCTGGGGCGCCCAGATCGCCGACCGGCTGGAACGGGCCGGCCGGCAGGTCGTCCGCATCTCCAAGCGCCTGCCGCTGACCGACGGCTATTTCGCCGACGGCACCAATCTGATGGAAGCCGTGCACGGCCGCTACAGCCGCGTCGCCTTCCTCGAAGGTATCGGCTCGCTGCGCGGCCAGCACAATGCACAGAACGCGCTGGCCGCCGTCGTCGCCTGCCTGAAAGTCGGGCTCGAGCTCGGCGAGATCCAGTCCGGGCTCGAGAGCTTCCCCGGGCTGGCGCATCGCATGGAGCAGGTCGGCCGCAAGGACCATGTGCTGTTCGTCAACGATTCCAAGGCGACCAATGCCGATGCGGCCGCACCCGCACTGTCGAGCTTCGCCAACCGTATCTACTGGATCGCCGGCGGCCTGCCCAAGGAAGGCGGCATCGAGCCGCTGCGCGGTTTCTTCCCGCGTATCGCCAAGGCCTATCTGATCGGCGAGGCGGCGCCCGCCTTTGCCGCAACGCTCGGCGAGGCGGTGCCCTACGAGATATCCGGAACGCTGGCGGCGGCGGTGGAACATGCCGCAAACGACGCGGCACGCGACACCGGCGGCGAGGCCGTGGTGCTGCTTTCGCCGGCCTGCGCCAGTTTCGACCAGTTCAAGAATTTCGAAGTTCGCGGCGAAGCCTTCAGGCAAGCTGCGACTGCTATTGATGGTGTGAAACCCATCGGAGGGCCACGTTGATGCAAAGCCGTCTCGACAAAAGTCCTGTTGCAACCTGGTGGTGGACCATCGATCGATGGTTCCTGGCCGCGTTCCTGTCGCTGATGGGGCTGGGCATCATCTTGTCCTTCGCGGCGAGCCCCGCGGTGGCCGAGCGTATCGGCCTCGACAGCTTCCACTTCGCCACCAGACAGGTCATCTTCACCATCCCGGCGCTGATCGTCATGCTTGCGGTCTCCTTCCTGGAGGCGCGGCAGATAAGGCGCATGTCGCTGGTGATGCTCTGCATCATGCTGGTGCTGATGGTGGCGGTGCTCTACGTCGGCGTCGAGGTGAAGGGCGCGCGCCGCTGGGTGTCGCTCGCCGGGCTCTCCATCCAGCCGTCCGAATTCCTGAAGCCGGCATTCGTCGTCATCTGCGCCTGGCTGTTTGCCGAGCACAGGCGCCAGCCCGATATTCCCGGCAACCTGTTCGCGCTGCTTTTGCTTGTGCTGGTGGTCTCTCTCCTGGTCGCTCAGCCTGACCTCGGTCAGACCATGCTGGTGACCGGCACATGGGGCGTCATGTTCTTCATGGCCGGCCTGCCGTGGCTGTGGATCATGGCTCTCGGCGTCATCGGGGCAAGCGGTCTGTTCGCGGCCTATTCGGTGTTCCCGCACGTTGCCCTGCGCATCGACAAGTTTCTGACCGGCGAAGGCGATACCTTCCAGGTCGACATGGGCCGCGAGGCGTTGATCAACGGCAGTTGGTTCGGCGTCGGGCCGGGCGAGGGAACCGTCAAGCGCATCGTTCCGGATGCCCATACCGATTTCGTCTTCTCGGTCGCGGGCGAGGAGTTCGGGCTGATCATGTGCTTCTTCATCATGTCGATCTTCGCCTTCATCGTGCTGCGGGGATTGAACATCGCGCTCAAGGAGCACGACGATTTCACCCGCTATGCGGTCGGTGGCCTCGTCACCGTCTTCGGCCTGCAATCGGCCATCAACATGTGCGTGAACCTGCAACTGATGCCGGCCAAGGGCATGACGCTGCCCTTCATCTCCTATGGCGGCTCGTCGCAGATCGCCATCGCCGTCTCGATGGGCATGGTGCTCGCATTGACGCGCAAGCGTCCGGAAAAGCGCAAGCAGATGGGCTTCGTCCTTTCGCAGCGCGCAATCCCGGCGGAATGAGGCAGGATGGCGAAGGGTGTCATCCTGCTTGCAGCCGGCGGAACGGGCGGACATCTGTTTCCGGCCGAGGCGCTGGCGCATGAGCTGATCGAACGCGGCTGGAAGGTGCATCTCGCCACCGACCGTCGCGCCGAGCGTTATTCCGGCCAGTTTCCCGCCGCCGACATCCACGCGATCGCCTCAGCGACGCTGGGATCGAAGAATCCGGTGGCCGTGATCTCGGCCTTCTGGAAAATCTGGCAGGGCGTGCGCGAAGCGGGAAGGATCATCGCCAGGATCAAGCCGGAGGCGGTCGTCGGTTTCGGCGGCTATCCGACGCTGCCGCCGCTCTACGCGGCGACACGGCGAAGAGTGCCGACGCTGATCCATGAGCAGAATGCCGTCATGGGCCGCGCCAACAAGGCGCTTGCCAGCCGCGTGGACGCGATCGCCGGCGGCTTCCTGCCGGAGGGCGCCAGCGCTGACGGCGCAAAGACGGTGACCACCGGCAATCCGGTCAGGCCGCAGGTCCTCGAGGCAGCGAAAACGCCTTACGTGGTATCGAACGAGGGCGAGCCGTTCCGCTTCCTGGTGTTCGGCGGCAGCCAGGGCGCGCAGTTCTTTTCCGATGCCGTGCCGGCGGCGATCGCACTGCTGCCGCAAGACCTGCGCAAGCGGCTGCTGATCACCCAGCAGGCGCGGGCCGAGGATGTGGCGCGGGTGAAGGCCGCCTATGCCGAACTCGGCGTCGACGTCCAGGTTTCGCCCTTCTTCACCGACATGGCGGCGCGCATGGGAGCGGCGCATCTGGTGATGTCTCGCTCCGGCGCCTCGACGGTTTCGGAAATCGCCGTCATCGGCCGGCCGGCGCTGCTGGTGCCTTATCCGCACGCGCTCGACCACGACCAGGCGGCGAATGCCGCGGCGCTTGCCGCCGCCGGCGGGGCCGAGCTCCATCCGCAGTCGACGCTGTCGGCGGAGAGGATCGCCGAGCTGGTCGGCGGGCTGATCAAGGATCCGAGCCGGCTGGCGACCATGGCCGCCGCCGCCCGTTCGGCCGGCAAACCGAGCGCGGCGCGGTTGCTCGCCGATCTGACAGAGGCTATTGCGTCCGGCAAGACGGTTTCGGACTACAGGAGGACGCGCGCATGAAGATGCCGCAGACGATCGGCCTTGTGCATTTCATCGGCATCGGCGGCATCGGCATGAGCGGCATCGCCGAGGTGCTGCACAATCTCGGCTACAAGGTGCAGGGGTCGGACCAGGCCGACGGCGCCAATGTGCAGCGGCTGCGCGACAAGGGCATCGAATGCTTCGTCGGCCACAGGGCCGAGAATCTCGGCGACGCCGAAGTCGTGGTCGTTTCGACCGCGATCAAGAAGTCCAACCCGGAACTGAAGGCCGCGCGCGAAAAGCTGCTGCCGATCGTGCGCCGCGCCGAGATGCTGGCCGAACTGATGCGCTTCCGCCAGGCGGTCGCCATCGGCGGTACGCATGGCAAGACGACGACCACATCGATGGTGGCGACGCTGCTCGAAGCCGGTGGGCTCGATCCGACCGTCATCAATGGCGGCATCATCAACGCCTACGGCACCAATGCGCGCATGGGCGATGGCGAGTGGATGGTGGTCGAGGCCGACGAGAGCGACGGCACCTTCCTGAAGCTGCCGGCCGACATCGCCGTCGTCACCAACATCGATCCTGAGCATCTCGACCACTATGGCAGCTTCGACAAGGTGCGCGAGGCTTTCCGCCAGTTCGTCGAGAACGTGCCGTTCTACGGCTTCGGGGTGATGTGCACCGACCACCCGGAAGTGCAGGCGCTGGTCGGCCGCATCGAGGACCGGCGCGTCATCACCTATGGCGAGAACGCGCAGGCCGACGTGCGCTTCACCAACCATCGCATGCAGGGTGCGATCTCGGAGTTCGATGTCGTGATCCGCGACCGCAAGGGGCGCGGCACGACCTCGATAGAGGGCCTGCGCCTGCCGATGCCCGGCCGGCATAACGTATCCAACGCGACGGCGGCGATCGCGGTCGCGCATGAGCTTGGCCTCTCGGCCGAGGCGATCAAGAAGGGCCTGTCGTCCTTCGCCGGCGTCAAGCGGCGCTTCACCCATACCGGTTCGTGGAACGGCGTCGAGGTGTTCGACGACTACGGCCATCATCCGGTCGAGATCGCGGCGGTGCTGAAGGCCGCGCGCAGCGCGACCAAGGGGCGTGTCATCGCCATCGCGCAGCCGCATCGCTTCACCCGCCTGCACGATCTCTTCGACGAATTCTCCGTCTGCTTCAACGATGCCGACACCGTCATGGTGGCGCCGGTCTATGCGGCCGGCGAGGAACCCATCGAAGGCGCGACCTCCGACGCGCTGGTGTCGCGCATCCGCTCCGGCGGCCATCGCGACGCGCGTTATATCGATGGCGCGGCGGCGATCGCGCCGGCCATTCGCGAGCTTGCCAAGCCCGGCGATTTCGTCGTCTTCCTCGGCGCCGGCAACATCACCCAATGGGCTTACGCGCTGCCTAAGGAACTCGGTGGAACGCCCTCATGATGCGCGGCCAGGATCTCATCGACAAGCTCGGCGGCAAGCTTTCCGGCCTGCGTGGCCGTATCACGCCCAATGCCGAGATGGACAAGATCACCTGGTTCCGGGCCGGCGGCCTGGCGGAGGCGCTGTTCCAGCCGGCCGATGAGGAAGACCTGGCGGCCTTCCTGCGCGCGGTGCCGGAAGAGGTGCCGATCATGGTGGTCGGCGTAGGTTCCAATCTTCTGGTGCGCGACGGCGGCGTTCCCGGTTTCGTCGTCAGGCTTTCGGCCAAGGGTTTCGGCGAGGCCGAGGCCACCGGGCCGACCACGATCAAGGCAGGTGCAGCAACGCCGGACAAGCGTGTCGCCGCGGTGGCCTATGAAGCCGGCATCGGCGGCTTCCATTTTTACCATGGCATTCCCGGCGCCATCGGCGGCGCGCTGCGCATGAACGCCGGCGCCAACGGCGTCGAGACGCGCGAGCGAGTCGTCGAGGTGCGGGCGCTGGACCGCAAGGGCAATCTCCATACGCTCGGCAATGCCGATATGGGCTATGCCTATCGCCATTCCTCCGCGCCCGCCGGCCTGATCTTCACCTCGGCCACCTTCGAAGGCGTTGCCGAGGAC
The DNA here is from genome assembly GCF_051127865.1 of Mesorhizobium sp. RIZ17. Classification (NCBI taxonomy): domain Bacteria; kingdom Pseudomonadati; phylum Pseudomonadota; class Alphaproteobacteria; order Hyphomicrobiales; family Phyllobacteriaceae; genus Mesorhizobium; species Mesorhizobium sp. RIZ17. The sequence continues at coordinate 6,638,411 of NZ_CP147861.1, read as the reverse complement.
AAGGCCGCGATCAAGGCGGCGATGGATGCCGTGCAGAACCATCGCGAGACGGTGCAGCCGATCCGCGAAAAAACCGGCGGCTCGACCTTCAAGAATCCGGAAGGCACCTCGGCCTGGAAGGAGATCGACAAGGCCGGCTGCCGCGGGCTGATGATCGGCGGCGCGCAGATGTCGCCGATGCATTGCAACTTCATGATCAACACCGGCACCGCTACCGGCTACGACCTCGAATATCTCGGCGAGACGGTGCGGGCGCGGGTGCTGGAGAACTCCGGCATCCGGCTGCATTGGGAGATCAAGCGCCTGGGCAATTTCCGCCCCGGCCATGCAGTGCAGGAGTTCCTCGGCCAGCTTCTTTAGCCCAGGCTGAAGTTCATGCGATACTTGAACTTCGAGCGGTCTGAATAGCCGCAAAACCGTTGCCTTAAAGACTCACAATTCACTTTTTGCGGCTGTTTTCGCGGAAAGTGAATCTCTCGGAATCTTAGGCACTTGCCAGGGAATCAACTCTCTGATTCTCTGCCCTAAAGCGTTTCCTGATTTGAGTCGTTCGACGCGTTAAGCCGCGTTTTCCGTCTGGGGGGCAACCTGCCGGAAGACTCGGACTCAATGCTTGGGAATGCGGTGCGGGAATATCGGTTGCAGGCCCGGCGTGAGAGGGGATGACGGGAAATGAAGAACAAGCATGTGGCTGTCCTTCTGGGTGGATTCTCCTCGGAGCGGCCCGTGTCTCTGTCTTCGGGGAAAGCGTGTGCGGATGCGCTCGAGAATGAAGGCTATCAGGTCACCCGCGTCGATGTTTCGCGCGATGTCGGGTCTGTGCTTGCCGAGCTCAAGCCCGACGTCGCCTTCAATGCGCTGCACGGTCCGTTCGGCGAGGACGGCGCCATCCAGGGAATTCTCGAATATCTCGGAATTCCCTACACCCATTCGGGCGTGCTCGCTTCGGCGTTGGCCATGAACAAGGAGCAAGCCAAGAAGGTTGCCAAGGCGTCGGGCATTCCGGTCGCGGAATCCAAGGTGGTCAACCGCTTCGCTATCCAGAACAAGCATCCGATGAAGCCGCCTTATGTGGTCAAGCCGGTCAATGAGGGCTCGAGCTTCGGCGTCGTCATCGTGCATGAGGGGCAGTCGCATCCGCCGCAGGTGATCGGTTCGACCGAATGGCAATATGGCGAGATCGTCATGGTCGAGCGCTACATCCATGGGCGCGAATTGACCTGCGCGGTGATGGGCGATGTGGCGCTCGGCGTCTGCGAGATCATCCCGACTGGGCATTCCTTCTACGATTACGATTCAAAATACGTTCCCGGCGGATCAAAACACGAAATCCCTGCTAAAATTTCACCGAATATTTACCAAAAAATACAGACACTGGCCCTCAAGGCTCATCTTGCCATTGGTTGCCGGGGCGTTTCCCGATCGGACTTCCGTTACGACGACCGTCACTCCGAAAACGGCGAGGTTGTCTGGCTCGAGGTCAACACTCAGCCGGGCATGACGCCGACGTCTCTGGTGCCTGAAATCGCCGCGCAAGCGGGGCACTCGTTCGGCGATTTGTTGAGTTGGATGGTGGAGGACGCTTCGTGTCTGCGTTGAGGTGGGGACAGGGTAATGGCGGTGGCGCGGCTCGGTCCGCGCCGTTCGGCATGTCGCTGTCATTCGACCGTTTCGTGTTGCCGCGTCAGCTTCGCCGGCCGATGCGCGTGCTGGCGCGCCTGTGCGGCGGCGAGTATGAGGCGCCGCGCTTTTCGGCGGCGATCCTTTCCGCCGCGCTGATCGCATCCAGCAGCGCCTATGGCGCTTTTCTCGGCGGCTACACCGACAGCATCGTGCAGGGCGTGACGGCGCGCACCGGCTTTGCCGTCGACCAGATCAAGGTGGTCGGCAACCGCCAGACATCCGAGATCGACGTGCTCGACCGGCTCGGCCTCGACGGCTGGACCTCGCTGATCGGCTTCGATGCAGAGGCCGCGCGGGAGCGTATTGTCACTCTGCCCTGGGTCGAGGGTGCGGCGGTGCGCAAGATCTACCCGCATACGCTGGAAGTGCGCATCGAGGAGCGCCAGCCCTTCGCGCTCTGGCAGCAGGGTACTTCTGTTTCGGTCATCGAGCGGTCTGGCGAGGTGATCGCGCCATTCTCGGGCGGCAAGCAGGCGCTGCTTCCCCTGATCATCGGCGCGGGCGCCCCGGCGATGGCGCCGGCTTTCCTCGCCAAGATCGAGCGCTACCCCGAGCTTGCGGCGCGGGTCAAAGGTTACATCCGTGTCGGCGAACGCCGCTGGGATCTGCGGCTTGAAAACGGCATCACGGTCAAGCTGCCAGAAGATGACGAGGACCAGGCGATCGCGGAACTCGTCAAGATCGATCATGGCAACGGGTTGCTGACGCGCGACATCGCCGCCGTCGACATGCGGCTCTCCGACCGGCTGGTCGTGGAGCTGTCGCCGGAAGCGGCGACGCAGCGCGAAGCCGCGCTAAGCGACAAGCCGAAGAACCTGGCCAAGCGCAAGGCGGAGACGAAGATATGAGCTGGCTTGGCGGCAGCGGTGATGCTTCTTCGCGCCGGTCGGGCACGCTCACGGTGCTCGATGTCGGCTCCAGCAAGGTTTGCTGCGTCGTGGCGAAGCTCAAGCCGAACGAGGACGGCAAGCTGCTGCGCGGGCGCTCGCACCGCATCCAGGTGATCGGCATCGGCCACCAGAAGTCGCAAGGCGTGAAGTCCGGCGTCGTGGTCGATCTCGATCGCGCCGAGCATGCCATCCGGCTTGCCGTCGATGCGGCCGAGCGCATGGCCGGGCTGACGGTCGATTCCCTCATCGTCAACATGACGGCCGGCCGGCTGAAGAGCGAAGCCTTCTCGGCGACCATCAATCTCGGCGGCCATCAGGTCGAGGAAATCGACATCAAGCGCGTGCTCGCCGCCGGCGCCAAGCAGGCGCTCAGGGCCGAGCGCGAGGTGATCCATTCGCTGCCCGTCGGTTTCTCGCTCGATGGCGAGCGCGGCATGCGCGACCCGCGCGGCATGGTGGGCGATGCGCTTGGCGTCGACATGCATGTCTTGACCGGCGATGCGGCGCCGATGCGCAATCTCGAGCTTTGCATCAATCGCTCGCATCTGTCGGTCGAACGCATGGTCGCGACGCCCTATGCCAGCGGGCTTGCCTCGCTGGTCGACGACGAGCTCGAAATGGGCGCGGCCTGCATCGACATGGGCGGCGGCACGACGACTATCTCGGTGTTCTCGGAAGGCAAGTTCGTCCATGGCGACGCCATCGCGATCGGCGGCAACCATGTGACGCTCGACATGGCCAAGGGCCTGTCGACCTCGCTCGATGCCGCGGAGCGGCTGAAGGTGATGCATGGCTCGGCGCTGCCCGGCAGCGCCGACGACCGCGACCTCGTCTCGATCCAGCCGATCGGCGAGGAAGGCGATGTGCCGCTGCAGATCCCGCGCTCGGTGATGACGCGCATCATCCGCGCCCGCATCGACGAGACGCTGGAGCTTCTGCGCGACCGGCTGAACAAGTCCGGCTACGGCAATGCCGTCGGCAAGCGCGTCGTGCTCACCGGCGGCGCCAGTCAGCTTTCCGGCCTGCCGGAAGCGGCACGCCGCATCCTCGGGCGCAATGTGCGCATCGGCCGGCCGCTCGGCGTTGCCGGCCTGCCGGAAGCGGCCAAGGGACCGGCGTTCTCGACCCCGGTCGGACTGATGATCTATCCGCAGATGGCGAGCTTCGAGAGCCATTCGGCGAAAGGACTTTCCGGTTTCAGGATGACCGGAACGGGCGGAAAACTGCATCGCATGAGTCAGTGGTTGAGAGACAGTTTTTAATTTGACGGGGACAGCCCCATAGGCGGCCGCAGCGGCGAGGCGGCGGGAAAGGCAAAGGACGGAGACAATGACTATCAATCTGCAGAAGCCGGACATCACCGAGCTTAAGCCCCGCATCACCGTGTTCGGTGTCGGCGGCGGCGGCGGCAATGCCGTGAACAACATGATCACAGCCGGCCTGCGCGGCGTTGAGTTCGTGGTGGCCAACACCGACGCGCAGGCGCTGACCATGTCGAAGGCCGAGCGGTTGATCCAGCTCGGCGCGCATGTCACCGAAGGCCTCGGCGCCGGTTCGCAGCCGGAAGTCGGCCGCGCGGCGGCGGAAGAGTGCATCGACGAGATCATCGATCATCTGTCCAACACACATATGTGCTTCGTCACCGCCGGCATGGGCGGTGGCACCGGCACGGGCGCAGCTCCGGTCGTTGCCCGCGCTGCGCGCGAGAAGGGCATCCTTACCGTCGGCGTCGTCACCAAGCCGTTCCACTTCGAAGGCCAGCGCCGCATGAAGACGGCTGACCTGGGCATCGAGGAGCTGCAGAAATGCGTCGACACCCTGATCGTCATCCCCAACCAGAACCTGTTCCGGCTGGCCAATGACAAGACCACCTTCGCCGATGCCTTCGCCATGGCCGACCAGGTGCTCTATTCGGGCGTTGCCTGCATCACCGACCTGATGGTCAAGGAAGGCCTGATCAATCTCGACTTCGCCGACGTCCGCTCGGTGATGCGCGAGATGGGCAAGGCGATGATGGGTACCGGCGAAGCCTCGGGCGAGGGCCGCGCGATGGCCGCCGCCGAAGCTGCTATCGCCAACCCGCTGCTCGACGAAACCTCGATGAAGGGCGCCAAGGGCCTGCTGATCTCGATCACCGGCGGCCGCGACCTCACCCTGTTCGAGGTGGACGAGGCTGCGACCCGTATCCGCGAGGAGGTCGACCAGGACGCCAACATCATCCTGGGCGCCACCTTCGACGAGGAACTGGAAGGCGTGATCCGCGTGTCGGTCGTCGCCACCGGCATCGACAAGTCGGCGGCCGAAATCGCGGCCGCGCCGATCTCGATCCGCGCGCCGCAGAAGCCTGCCGCCCGTCCGGCCGCGGCTCCGATTGCCGAAATCCGTCCCGCCCCGGTTCAGCCGCAGGCCTACGAGCCGCGCGCGGCCGACCCGGTCGCCGAGGCGATCCAGCTTGCCGAGGCAAACGCTGCGGCCATGGCCCAGCCGCGCCCGATGCCGGTCGACGACTTCCGGCCGCAGAGCAAGATTTTCCAGGCTCCGCCGGCCCAGCCGCAGCCACAGCCAGTGGTGCCGCAGCAGGTCATGCAGCAGCCCGCACCGCAGCGCGAGATGCCGCAGCCGATGGCCGCGGCTCCGCAGCGCATGCCGCGCGTGGAAGACTTTCCGCCGGTGGTAAGGGCTGAAGTCGAAGCCAAGACCCGTCCGGCGGACCATGAGAACAGCGGTCCGATGGGGCTGATCAAGCGGCTGACCAACGGCCTTACCCGCCGCGAGGAAGAGCCGGCCCGGCTCCAGCCGGCGCAGCCGCGCGAGCCGAAGCTGCGCCAGGCCGCGCCCGAGATGCGCCGTCTCGCCAGCCAGGATCCGCAGCTCTACGCGCCCCGCCGCGGCCAGCTCGACGACCAGGGCCGGCTGACGCCGCAGGCCCGCACGGTCCAGGAAGACGACCAGCTGGAGATACCGGCTTTCCTGCGCCGCCAGGCCAACTGACCGATATGGCGGATCGCCGATCGTCGATACGGCGGACCGCCGATCGTTAACGATATATAACGGTTGTTAACAGGCAGACGAGAGATCGTCTGCCTGCTGCTTTTATAAAATGCATTAAAAACAGTGCCTTATGGGCCGTTTTTGACGCAACCTGGCGGTTACACGGGGTAAGAAACCGTGATTTGGAGTCTCCCGGGCGGGCCACTATCTTCGCCACGGACTAAAGTCGGTTTGCCGGGATTCGGGGAGTAGCCCTGCCTGCCGATCATACCAGAGCCGCATGCTCTTGCTTATTTTGCCGCCTTCGTGCGAGCGCCAGACCATAAAACTGGCTGCAAGATACCCAGGGCCCACGGAGCGGACGCAGGCATTTTGGGCGATGGGGTTACTCTTGCACGACTATCAGACGACAGTGAAATCGCGTGCGACGCTGGCTGGCATCGGCGTCCATAGCGGCAAAACCGTCACCGTTCATTTCCTGCCGGCCGATGCCGACACCGGCATCGTCTTCCATCTTTCGAATGGCGACGAAGCGCGGGAGTTCCGCGCCTTGGTGGCGGAAGTCGGCGCCACCGATCTGTGCACCATGCTTGGCGATCCGGCCGGCGAGCACATCGGCACCGTCGAGCATCTGATGGCCACGGTGTTCGGTCTTGGCATCGACAACCTCATCATCGAGATCGACGGTCCGGAAGTTCCCATTCTCGACGGCAGCGCCATGGCTTTCGTCGAAACCTTCGAGCAGGCCGGCATCGAGACGCTGGCGGTGAGGCGTCGCTATATCCGTGTCGTCAAGCCGGTGCGCGTGGAAGCCGGCGCGTCCTGGGCGGAGTTCCGTCCCTATGACGGTACGCGGTTCGAGGTCGAGATCGATTTCGAAAGTCCGGCGATCGGCCGTCAGCAATTCGCCTCCGACATCAATCCCGACATCTTCCGTCGCGACATCGCGCGGGCGCGGACCTTCGGCTTCATGAAGGATGTCGAGAGGCTTTGGGCGGCCGGCTACGCGCTCGGCTCGTCGCTCGAAAACTCACTGGTCATCGGCCACGACAACCGTGTCATCAATGTCGGCGGGCTGCGCTATCCCAATGAATTCGCGCGCCACAAGACGCTCGATGCGATGGGCGATCTGGCGCTGGCCGGCGCGCGCTTCATCGGCTGCTTCCGTTCCTACCGCGGCGGGCACAGGATGAATGCCTCGGCCTTGCGCCGGCTGCTTTCCGACCATACGGCCTTCGAGATCGTCGAGACGAGGCGCCGCGAGCGCGGCCGCGTCGCCGAGATGATCGCCGTCAGCCGGCCGGTCTACGCACCCTGGGTGATCTGATTTTTAACCGTTTTCTGGCTTTGTAGGGCGGGCTGTGTTGCACGATTGCATCACGAATCGCTGAAATTGCACAACCTCGCGCGCGGCGCCGGCCTGCCACAAAAATGTGCGATTGGCCGGACATAGCGTTGCCGGGCAAGGGGATAATGGTTTATGGCTGCGGCCCGGACCGAAACGACGCCGAAGGGGCGGAATCCAAACATGTTTTTTTCGCGAGTTGGTCAATCGGTAACGCCGCGTCGGGGTGTTTTGCTGGCGCTGTCGGTGGTTGCTCCCGCGCTCGTGCTGTCGGCCTGCATGTCCTCCGAGAAGGACGTCAACCTGGCGACCTATGTCGACCAGACCGAACCGGCCGACGTTCTCTACAACCAGGGCCTGGCCAACATGAATGCCGGCCGCCTCGATGAGGCGAGCAAGAAGTTCGACGCTGTCGACCGCCAGCATCCCTATTCCGAATTTGCCCGCAAATCGATGGTGATGGGCGCTTTCGCCGACTACCGCGCCGGCAAATACGACGAGGCCATCGGCAGCGCGAAGCGCTATCTGACGCTTTATCCCTCGACCGACGATGCCGCTTACGCGCAGTACATCATCGGCTTGAGCTACTACCGGCAGATCAAGGACGTCACCCAGGACCAGAAGGAAGCGCGCCAGACCATCCAGACCATGCAGGAACTGGTGACGCGCTGGCCGAATTCCGAATATGTCGGCGACGCCAAGGACAAGATCCGCTTCGCCAACGACCAACTCGCCGGCAAGGAGATGCAGGTCGGCCGCTACTATCTCGAGCGTCGCGAATACATCGCCGCCGTGAAGCGCTTCCGCACCGTCGTCGAAAACTATTCCAACACCCGCCATGTCGAAGAGGCGCTGGCGCGCCTGACCGAGTCTTACTATGCGATGGGCCTGACCTCGGAAGCGCAGACGGCGGCGGCGGTGCTCGGCAACAACTATCCGGACAGCTCGTGGTACAAGGATTCCTACAAGCTCCTGCAGAGCAACGGGCTTGCGCCGCGCGAAAATGCCGGATCGTGGATATCCAAGGCCGGGAAGCTGATCACCGGCGCCTGAAGCTTGCGATGCTGTCCAGACTGTCGATCCGCGATATCGTCCTGATCGAGAAGCTGGACATCGACTTCCTGCCTGGGCTTTCGGTGTTGACCGGCGAAACCGGCGCCGGCAAATCCATCCTGCTCGACGCTTTGTCGCTAGCGCTTGGCGCGCGCGGCGACACCTCGCTCGTGCGCCACGGCGCCGCGCAAGGCCAGGTCATCGCGGTGTTTGACGTGCCGCGCAACCATCCGGCGCGCGGGCTGCTCGCCGAAAACGACATCGAGGACGATGGCGACATCATCCTGCGCCGCGTGCAGACGGCCGACGGCCGCACCCGTGTCTTCGTCAACGACCAGCCCTCCAGCGTCACCCTGATGCGCGATGTCGGCCGCGCGCTGGTCGAGATTCACGGCCAGCATGACGAACGCGCCCTGGTCGATCCCGGCGCGCATCGCCAATTGCTGGACAGTTTCGGTGGCCATCTGGGCGCCGTGCGCGGCACGGGCGAAGCCTGGCGCTACTGGCGAAACTGCGAGCAGGAGCTTTCCCGGCATCGCGCCAAGGTCGAGGCGGCGGCGCGCGAGGCCGATTATCTGCGCGCTTCCGTGGCCGAACTCGCAAAACTCGATCCGCAGCCGGGCGAGGAGACGGAGCTTGCGGAATTGCGCGCGCAGATGATGCGCGTCGAAAAGATCGCCGCCGAGATCCATGACGCGCAGGATGTTCTGTCGGGGCCGTCCTCGCCCTTGCCGCAGCTCGCCAGCCTGTTGCGCCGGCTGCAGCGCAAGTTGGGCGAAGCGCCCGGCCTGCTCGACGACGTGGTGACGTCGCTGGACGAGGCGATGATCTCGCTCGACGCGGCGCAGTCCGGCGTGGAAGCCGCGCTTCGCGCCACCGAATATGATCCGCAGCGTCTGGAGAAGGCCGAAGAGCGTCTGTTTGCGCTGCGCGCCGCCTCGCGCAAGCACAATGTCGCGGTCGACGACCTGGCGCAACTGCGCGACACGATGGTGGCCGATCTTGCCGATCTCGATGCCGGCGAGGAGCGGCTGCATGCGCTGCAGAAGCAGGCCGCCGCCGGGCGCGAGGCCTACGACATTTCCGCGGCGCAGCTGTCGTCGCTGCGCCATGCGGCGGCGTCGGGGCTGAGCAAGGCGGTGATGGCGGAACTGCCGGCGCTGAAGCTCGAACGGGCCGAGTTCATCGTCGAGATGGGAAGCGATGCCGAAAGCCGCATGGAAGAAGGCATCGACCAGGTCGAATTCTGGGTGCGGACCAATCCGGGCACAAGGCCGGGGCCGATGATGAAGGTCGCGTCGGGCGGCGAGCTCTCGCGCTTCCTGCTGGCGCTGAAGGTGGCGCTCGCCGATCGCGGCTCGGCGCCGACCCTGGTCTTCGACGAGATCGACACCGGCGTCGGCGGCGCGGTGGCCGACGCCATCGGCCAGCGGTTGGCGCGGCTGTCGAAGCGGGTGCAGGTGCTTTCGGTCACGCATGCGCCGCAGGTCGCGGCACGCGCCGCCACGCATTTCCTGATCTCGAAATCCGGCGGCAAGGACCGTGTCGCCACCGGTATTGCCGAAATGGACCGCGCCGCGCGCCAGGAAGAAATCGCGCGCATGCTGGCCGGCGCCACCATTACCGATGAGGCGCGCGCCGCGGCCGAGCGGTTGTTGCGCGAGAATACGGCCGCCGCATAGGCTGTGTAGATATTCACGTGATGCCGACCTGCGAATGGTGGCTTCCTGCTCGACACATCCTCGATGCTTGATCCTCCGGCCCCGGAAGCGGAGTCAGCAGATGGCTGCATGTTGCTGTTCAGGAATGATTTTTGCGCAAGCCGACTCCCTGCCGGCGAATCCTGATTTATAGTGGCCCGCCACAATTTGAGGACCGCGCCGCATGTCGGAAAAGCCAGTCGATTCGTTGAGCGAAAGCGAAGCCGCGGATGAGCTGAAGCGGCTGGCGGCCGAGATCGCCGAACATGATCGGCGCTACCATGCCGAGGACGCGCCGACGATCACCGACGCCGAATATGACGCGCTGCGGCGGCGCAATCTTGCCATTGAGGAGCAATTCCCGGGGCTGGTGCGCGAGGATTCGCCGTCGCTCCGGGTTGGCGCCGCACCGGCGGAAGGTTTTGCCAAGGTGCGCCACGCCGTGCCGATGCTCAGCCTCGCCAAGGCCTATACGGACCAGGACGTCGCCGATTTCATCGAACGCGGCCGGCGCTTCTTCGACCGCGACAAGGACCTCGACATCGCCTTCACCGCCGAGCCGAAGATCGACGGGCTGTCGGCTTCGCTGCGCTATGAGAACGGCGTGTTCGTGCAGGGCGCGACGCGCGGCGACGGCGCGGTCGGCGAGGACATCACCGCCAATCTGAAGACGATTGCCGACATTCCGAAAAAGCTGAAGGGGTCGGGCTGGCCGGAGACGATCGAAATCCGTGGCGAGGTCTACATGACCTATGCCGAGTTCGAGGCGCTGAAGCAGCGTTCGGCGGCGGTCGGCGGCCAGGACTATGTCAATCCGCGCAACACGGCAGCAGGCTCGCTGCGCCAGAAGGACCCGTCGGTCACCGCCAGCCGCAACCTCAAATTCTTCGCCTATGCCTGGGGCTACACGACCGCGGACCCCGCGCCGACGCAGTTCGAAGCGGTGCAGAAATTCGCCGAGTGGGGTTTCAAGGTCAGTCCGCTGATGGTGCGGGCGAAGTCGATCGACGACCTGATCGCGCAGTATCACCGGATCGAGGAGCAGCGTTCCTCGCTGGGCTACGACATAGACGGCGTCGTCTACAAGGTCGACCAGCTCGAGCTGCAGCGCCGCTGGGGTTTCGTCACCGGCGAGCCGCGCTGGGCGGTCGCCCACAAATTCCCGGCCGAGCAGGCGATGACGACGGTCGAGAAAATCGACATCCAGGTCGGCCGTACCGGCACGCTGGCGCCAGTAGCGCGGCTTGCCCCGGTCACGGTCGGCGGCGTGGTGGTCGAGAACGTCACGCTGCATAATGAAGACTACATCAAGGGCTTCGACAGCAACGGCCAGCCGATCCGCGACGGCATCGACGTGCGCATCGGCGACACGGTGGTGATCCAGCGGGCAGGAGACGTCATCCCGCAGATCGTCAGCGTCGTCATCGACAAGCGGCCGGCCAATGCGGTGCCTTACGAATTCCCGCATACCTGCCCGGTCTGCGGCTCGCCGGCGACGCGCGAGATCAACGAGAAGACGGGCAAGGAGGATTCGCGGCGGCGCTGCACCGGCGAGCTGATCTGCGCCGCCCAGGCCGTGGAAAGGCTGCGCCATTTCGTGTCGCGCGGCGCGCTGGATATCGAAGGCCTCGGCGCGGAAAACATCGACCTCTTCTTCAATGCGGGGCTGGTGAAGACGGCTGCCGATATCTTCACGCTGAAGGATCGAAGGCCAGCCGTCACCAAGGCGCTGGCCGAGCGGCGCGAGGAGCAGGCGAGGTTGCGCGAGGAAGCCTCGGGCAAGACGCGCAAGAATGTGCGCAGCGTCGAGGAGCGCAACTATGAAGGTCTCGACAAATTGTTCGCGGCCATCGACGCGCGGCGCGAGCCGGAGCTCGACCGCTTCATCTTCGCGCTCGGCATCCGCCATATCGGCGAGACGACGGCGGCCGTACTTGCCCGCCAGTTCTCGACCATCGAGGAGCTGATTCGAATCGGCAAGGAGACGGCGAAGGCGGAGGATCCGCACAGCGTCTTTCCGTCGATCAACGGCATCGGCGACACAGTGATCAACGCGCTGCGCGACTTCTTCGGCAATGAGCGCAATGACGACGTGCTGGATGCCTTGCTCGCGCAGGTCCACCCCAAGCCCTATGTCATGGAGATCTCGGCCGGCAGCGAAGTTTCCGGCAAGACGGTCGTGTTCACCGGCTCGCTGGAAAAGATGACCCGATCGGAAGCCAAGGCGATGGCCGAGCGGCTCGGCGCCAAGGTCGCGGGCTCGGTTTCGGCCAAGACCGATCTGGTGGTGGCCGGCCCCGGCGCCGGCTCGAAGCTGAAAGTTGCAAGCGAGCTCGGCATCGAGGTGATCGACGAGGATACCTGGCTGCAGCGCATCGGCAGGGCTGGCTGATGGCGGGCGCGTTCAAGGGTTTTGGGCAGAAGGCCATTCCTTTCTTCAAGGCGCTCGACTTCCACCAGAGCCGCGAATGGTTCCAGGAGAACCGCGACCTCTTCGACAGCGAACTGCACGGGCCGTTTTGCGATCTTGTCGAGACGCTGAGCGAGCGCTTCGAAACGGCCAAGCTCGGGCTGCGAGGCGACCGCAAGAGGTCGCTGTTCCGCATCAACCGTGACGTGCGCTTTGCAAAGGACAAACGGCCTTACAACCGGCATCTGTCAGCGATCCTTTCGCCGGACGGCAGCAAGATGTCGCAAGGCGTCTTCTATGTGCATATCGGGCTCGAGCGCTGCTTTGCCGGCGTCGCCTGGTGGCAGCCGGCGCCTGAACTGCTGCAGGCGATGCGCAAGGCGATCGTGGAGAAGCCGGCTGCGTTCCGCGGCATGGTCTCGTCGCTCAAGAAGGCAGGCTTGGCGCTCGATCCGGAAGATCGCCTGAAGCGGGCGCCGCGCGGCTTCGAGGATGTCGGCGACGACGATCTCGCCCAGGCCGTCCGCAACCGCCATTTCGTGGTCCGGCACGACATCGATCCGGCGACGATCCATTCGCCGGCACTGGTCGACGACCTTGTCGATTTCACCCTGCGTGCCAAGCCGCTGCTCGACTGGGGCAGGGCGATCCAGGGCACGGTCGTGGCGGCCTAAAGCGCATCGCGATCTTTCAGATTCGCACCATGCGCTTTAGGTTTTTTGATTTTACGCATGTCTTTATCCCGAAACCGGTTCCCACTTTCGGGAGACATGCGTTAACGCCGCCGTCCGCTGCCGCCAGAGGCTTACATCCGCATCAGCAGGCCGCCGTCGACAGCGAGTTCGATGCCGGTGATGTAGCTTGCGGCATCCGACAGCAGGAAGAGTGCGGCGTTCGCCATATCCTGCGGCGTGCCGATGCGGCCGAGCGGCGTGTAGTTCGCCACGGCGGCGCGCTTCTCCTCGGTGTCCCAGCGCGCCTGCAGCGGCGTCAGCGCCATGCCAGGGCAGATGGCGTTGGAGCGGATGCCGTCGCCGGCAAGCTGCATGGCCAGCGACTTGGACAGCGCGCAGACGCCTGCCTTCGAGGCCTGATAGGCATCCTGCGGTTTCGGATCGCCGCGATACCACTGGATGGTCGAGAAATGCACCATGGCGCCGCCGCGGCCGCCGGAACGCATGTAAGGAACGACGGCGCGTGCGGTGTGCACGAAGGATTTCAAATTGATGTTGAAGACCTGGTCCCAGACATCGAGGTCCATATCGAGCGCAGACTTGTCGCGGCCGAACCACAGAACGCCGGCGACATTGGCGAGAAAGTCGATGCCGCCGCGCTCGCGGCCGGCGGCGCCGATGGTTTGCTCGACGAAAGCGGCGTTGGTCAAATCGCCCTGCGCAAAGGTCAGCCTGTCGTCATAGGCGGCAAGCGAGGCCGGGCGCGGCTTGATGTCGATGGCGGTGACGGAGGCGCCGGCATCGAGCAGCGCCAGCGCGATCGCTTCGCCCATGCCGCCGCCCGCTCCGGTGACGACCGCATGCCTGCCGGTGAAATCAAAGACGACCATCTGTCCCTCTCTTGTTGGCGCCAGAGACGCGTTTTGCGCCAGGACGCGATGGCCGGACAATAGGGGCGGGCAAAAAATCCATCAAGCCATATTCGAAAAAATTTGCCAAAATGGAAAATCGCGATATCGTGCCGTGATTGACGGCTTTCCTATCAGGTGGATTCCAAGACCATGAACCTGCATTCCGGCGCGCGCACCTTCGCGGTGACCTCTCCTGTCGACGGCTCGATCTATGCGACACGCAGCTACGTGGACGGCTCGGCGATCGAGGCGGCCGTCGCCCGGGCCCGCGCGGCGTTGCCGGGCTGGCGGCGAACGCCGCTGGCCGAGCGGCTGGCCATCCTTTTGCGCTTCGGCGAGGAGATGAAGGCGCGCGCAGCCCCGCTGGCCGACGCGGTGGCATGGCAGATCGGCAGGCCACTATGGCAGGCCGACGAGACGCCGCGCCTGGCGCTGATCGGCGAATTGCTTGCAGGTGCCGCGCCCGAGACGCTGGCCGACATGCCGTTCCCGTCGGATGAAAACATCCGCCGCTACGCCAGGCCGGTGGCCGGCGGCCTGCATCTGTCGATCTGCGCCTGGAATTATCCGACCGCCATGCTCGGCTATCTGGTCACGTCGCCGCTGGCGGCCGGCAATGTGGTGATCTTCAAGCACTCGCCGCAGACGCCGTTGATCGCGGAGCTTGCCGAAGAAGCTTTTCGCGCCGCCGGCGGTCCCGAGGGCGTCTTCCAGAGCCTGCATCTCGACCATCCGGATGCCGAGCGGCTGATTGCCTCCGGCGTCTTCAACGCCGTCAATTTCATCGGTTCGGTCAATGGCGGCAGACGCGTGCATGCGGCCGCCGCAGGTACCTTCACCCAGGTGCATCTCGAGCTCGGCGGCAAGGATCCGACCTATGTGCGCTCCGACGCGGATCTCGAAGCGGCGGTGCCGTTGATTGCCGAGGGCAGCTATTCCAATGCCGGCCAGTCCTGCTGCTCGGTCGAGCGCATCTATGTCGATCGCTCGATCCATGATCGTTTCGTCGAGGCGCTGGTCGCCGAGACGGCGAAGTGGAGCATCGGCCATCCGATCGGCGAAAAGCCTATGGTCGGTCCGGTGGTGCGCGCGGTTGCGGCCGACACCATTCGCGGCCTCGCCGAAAGCGCGGTGCGGGCAGGGGCGAAGCGCCTGATGCCGCAGGACGGCGCGCTCAAGGCGGCAAAGCTTGGGACCGCCTATGTCGCGCCCGAGGTGCTGACCGGCGTCGACCACAGCATGCAGATCATGCGCGACGAGCTGTTCGGTCCGGTGGCCTGCGTCCAGGCGGTCAGCGGCGACGACGAAGCGATCCGATTGGTGAACGACAGCGACTACGGCTTGAGCGCCTCGATCTGGACGCGCGATGTCGAGCGCGGCGTGGCCTTGCTCGACGAGGTCGAGGCCGGCACGGTCTATCTCAACCGCTGCGACCACGCCGACCTCTATCTGCCCTGGGGCGGCATCAAGAATTCCGGTCTCGGCCGCACCAACGGACGCGCCGGCCTGATCGAGGCGACGGCGGCGAAAGCCTATCATGTCCGCTCCGTCATCGCTTGACCGCCAGCGGCATCCGACCGTGCGGGACCTTGAAAAGCTTGGCGATGCGGCGGTCTCGGCGCTTGCCGCGGCCGGCGTGGAACGGCTGCTGCCGGATGCGGCCAGCCCGTATCTTTTGATCGCCGAGCATGCCGGCAATGTCGTACCGGCGCCCTGGCGCGACCTTGGCCTGGCGGAGCCCTATCTCGGTACGCATTTCGCGGTCGACATCGGCGTCGATGCGCTGACGCGGCGGCTTTCGCGAACACTGCGGGCGCCGGCCGTGATCGCGCGCTATTCGCGGCTGTTCCTCGACTACAACCGCCCCGCGGATGAGTGGGATTTCATGCGGCCGGACCTCGGCGGCATCCCGGTGCCGGACAATGTGGCGGTCGATGCCGTGGATGCGAGGCTGCGCAAGCTTGTCGCCTGGGCGCCGGTCGAACGGGCGATCATCGAAGCCGCCGCCGGCCGGCGGGCGCTGATCTCGGTGCATTCCTTCACGCCGGTGATGGGCGGCGTGAAACGCAATGTCGATATCGGCGTGCTGTGGCGGGAACAGTCGCCCTTCGTCACCTCGGTGCTGAAAACCCTCGGCGTACAGGGCGTGGAAGCAGGCTTCAGCATCGGCGACAACGAACCCTACGACTGGCGCCAGGCCGTCGGCTACACGCTGAACCGGCATGGGCTGCAGCAGGCCCGGCCCTGCCTTTACCTCGAGGTGCGCAACGACCTGCTTGCTGATCCGGAAACTTTCGAACGCATCAGCCGCCTTCTCGAAAATGCCTTTGCCACCGTCGCGATGTCCCTATGGCCGCAATCAGCCGTAGCCGTCTAAAGGCTGGACGCTCAAATAGCGGAACGCTAGAGCTTGTCGAATTGGAAACACGACAGCCAAGGGCGTGGACGATGCAAGGCAATGTGGGCAGCAAGATCCGCGACGCGCGCAAGCAGCAGAACATCACCTTGCGCGATCTCAGCGAGCGCTCCGGCCTTTCCGTTTCGCAGCTGTCGAAGCTGGAGAACGGCAAGGCCAGGCTGACCGTCGACATCGCGCTGATGATCGCCGGCGTGCTGCACGTGCCGGTGGCCTCGTTCCTGTTCAGCCCGAAGCCCGGGCCGCAGGCGCGCCGCTCGATCACGCGCGCCGGCAGTGGCATCCTGCATGAAGGCAACGCCATGGAATTCGAGGTCTTGTGCAGCGATTTCCGCGACAAGACCAATATTTTCTGGCGCGTCACGCTGCGCGCCAGAACCTTCGAGGAAAATGGCGGCTGGCGCAGCCATTCGGGTGAAGAGTTCATCCATGTGCTGAGCGGCAGCCTGCAACTGCACACGCTTCATTACGACCCGACCGTGCTGCAGCCCGGCGACAGCATCCTGTTCGACGGCGAGATGCAGCACGCCTATGTCGCGCTCGGCGACGAACCCGTCATCATGCTGATGTCGAACACCGTGCCGCGCGACGGGCTGCCGCCGGGAACAGGCGCCTGACCGACGGTCCCAAGCCCTCCGTTCAAGAATTTTTCTAAAATGGAAAAAAATACTTGTTCTGGAAAAGTCGGAGGACTAGCATCCCTTTCGACGGCCGACAGGAGAACAGCCAGCGGCCGGCAATGGGAGAGATGACCGATGCTGTCGGTTGAGGCAGTCAGCAAGACATTCGGCGGCGTGCAGGCCCTGCGCAACGCTTCGCTGACTTGCGAGGCCGGCGAGATCCTCGGCCTTATCGGCCCGAACGGCGCCGGCAAGTCGACGCTCGTCAACGCCATTTCGGGCGTGCTCAAGCCGGACAGCGGCAGCGTTCGCCTGGCTGGCGAAGAGATCACCGGGCGCGGTCCGGAGCATTGCGCACGGGCTGGGGTCGGCCGCACCTTCCAGACCATCAGGCTGTTCAAGGATTTGACCGTGCGCCAGAACGTCGAGGTCGCGCACATCACCTGCCGCGCCGTGCGCCCCGCCGCCGCCGCTCGGATCGGCGTCGACCAGCTGCTGCAGCAATATGAGCTGGCGGGATTCGCCGACAGCCCGGCCGGCACGCTGCCCTATGGCAGCCAGCGCCGGCTCGAGATCGCCCGCGCGCTGGCGCTGGGGCCGTCGCTCTTGTTGCTCGACGAACCGGCGGCCGGCCTCAACGAGGCCGAGTCGGAGACGCTGGCGATCGCGATCGAAGGTATCCGCCGCGACGTCGGCTGCGCTACCATCGTCATCGATCACGACCTGCGCTTCATCAACCGGCTCTGCGACCGGCTTTGCGTGATGGATCAGGGCCAGGTGATCGCTTCGGGCGAGACGGAAGAGGTGTGGCGTGATCCGCGCGTCATCGAGGTCTATGTCGGGCAGTCGGAGACTGCTTGAGGGCCCGGAAGAACAACCGCAATGAGAGGAAGGAGGGGTAGAATGGAAAAGATTTTGCTGGGAGCCGCGGTGCTGACCGCCGGCCTGCTGCAGGCAGGGCATGCGGGTGCGGCCGACCTGAAGATCGGGCTTGCCGTCGCCATGACCGGCGCCTACGCGCCCTACAGCGAAGCCGAGGGCGCGCGCTGCATGGCCGACAGGCTGAACAAGGCGGCGGGCGCGAACGATCCCAAGGTCGAGCTGATGATCGAGGACAACCGCTCCGACCCGCAGCTTTCGGTCTCGCTCGGCCAGAAATTCCTCGATGCCGGCGCGCAGATCATCACCGGCGTGCCGTTCCCGGACGCGCTGATCCCGATGGCACAGACCGCGCAGCCTTACGGCGCCACCGTGTTCTCGGCGCCGAACACGCAGCTCGAAATGCAGCAGGCAGGTCTCGACAACTTCATCGCCGGCGCGGTGCCCGACCCGATCAACGCGGCTGCCACCGCCGACGCGCTCTACGGCAAGGGCGCGCGCACCGTGGCGCTGATGGTGTCGCCCGATGCCGGTTCCTATTCGGAAAAGCTACCGGAGTGGTTCGGCGAGGTGTTCGAGCATCTCGGCGGCAAGGTGGTCGGCAAGTTCAACTATTCCTACGGCACCACCGACTGGTCGCCGCAGATCGCCTCGATCAAGGCGTTGCCGCAGAAGCCGGATGCGATCCATATCTGCGCCGTGCTGCCCGATGTCGGCATCCTGATCCGCCAGCTGCGCGCCAACGGCTATGACGGCTGGGTGGCCGGCTGCGACGCCTTCGACGACAAGTCGCTGGAAGGCACGGTCGGCGATCCGAAGTCGCTGGAAAAGGTGATGTTCGCGACGCACGGCGCGACCGGCGTCGACGGCCCGATCGACAAGTTCCTCGCCCAGTGCAAGGCCGACGGCTACAAGATCAACGGCATCTTCGACGCGCTCGGCGCCGACATGGTGCAGATAAGCTACGAAGCGGCCGAGAAAGCCGGCACCGTCGACCCCGCAGCCTTGCGCGAGGCGATCCGCGCGCCGGGCGGCTATCCGGGCACCACGGCGCCGACGATCTCCTTTGCCGAGAAGAAGGGCTATCCGGTGAAGGCCGTGCCGGTGATGGGCTTTGCCGACGGCAAGCGGGTGCTGATTACCGACACGCCGCCGACCTTCGTTCCGGCGCTGAACTAGGGCGGGCCGGAGCACGTGTTGAAGGTCGAGAAGCTTGTCGTGCGCTATGGCGCCGTCACGGCGGTGCGCGAGCTGTCGCTCGAGGTCGGGCAGGGCGAGCTTGTCGCCCTGCTCGGGCCCAACGGCGCCGGCAAGAGCTCGACCATCAATGCGCTGACCGGCCTGGTAACGCCCGCTTCGGGGCGCATAGTCCTTGACGGCAAGGACATCTCGCATGTCCGCACCGAGGATCGCATCCGAGCCGGGCTGACCTCGACGCCTGAAGGCCGGCACATCTTCTCCAACCTGAGCGTCGGCGAGAACCTGCGGCTGGGGGCCGCGACAAGGCGCGACCCCGCCGGTGTGCGCCAGGACATCGAGCGGTTCCTGGCGCTGTTTCCGGTTCTGTCCGAACGCTACGGCCAGGCGGCCGGCACGCTTTCGGGTGGCGAGCAGCAGATGCTGGCGATCGCCCGCTCATTGATGTCGCGGCCGAAGCTGTTGCTGCTCGACGAGCCGTCGCTTGGACTGGCCCCGAAGATCGTGGCGCGCATCTTCGATTTCATCGGCGAGCTCAAGGCGCAAGGGCTGACGCTGCTGGTGGTCGAGCAGAACGCCAAGCAGGCGCTGCGCTTCGCCGACCGCGTCTATGTCGTGAGCTCGGGAACGCTGCGCTATGACGGACCGCCGGCCAAGCTCGCCGACGAGCACGGCCTGTTCAACCTCTATCTCGGCGGGTAGGCGGCGATGGACTACGCTCTGCAGCAGCTTCTCAACGCGCTCGCCTTCGGCGCGGAATATTCGCTGGTGGCGCTCGGGCTCGCCGTCGTCTTCTCGATCATGGGGCTGGTCAATTTCGCCCATGGCGAGATCATCGGCGTCTCGGCCTACAGCGTGTTCCTGGCAGCCGCACTCGGGCTGACTTCGCCCTTCGTCGCGGTGCTGCTTGCCGTCGTCATGGCGGCGCTGGCGGCGGTCGTGTTCGAGCGCGTCGCCTTCCGGCCGGTGCGCTACGCGCCGACCACGACCGGGCTGCTCACCGCCTTCGGCGTGTCGATCGTGGTGCAGAACCTTTTCATGCTTCTGATCTCGCCCAAGCCGCAGTCGGTTTCGATCCTCAACGGGTTGAACCAGATGTGGTTCTTCGGCCCCTTCGCCGTCTCCTCGCTGCAGGTGATGGAACTGATCGTCTCGGGCCTGACCATCCTTGCGCTGGTGCTCTTCCTCAACCGCTCGACGCTCGGCCTCGCCATCCGCGCCGCCTCGCGCGACTTCGCAACGGTGCGGCTGATGGGGATCAAGGCGAACCGCGTCATTGCCACGGCCTTCGCGATTTCAGGCGCGCTGGCGGGCATTGCCGCCGTCTTCATCCTGGCGCGGCGCGGCAGCGTCTCGCCGGACCTTGGCTTCGGCCTGGTGCTGAAGGCCTTCGTCGCCTGCGTCATCGGCGGCTTCGGCTCGCTGCCGGGCGCGGCTGTCGGCGGCATGCTGCTCGGCTTCATCGAAGTCGGCCTGCTCGTCGCGCTGCCGCAGGAATATGCGGGCTTCAGGGACGCGCTTACTTACGCCATCATCGTCGCGCTGCTCGTCTACCGGCCGGAGGGCCTGCTCGGCCAGCGCATCGAGCTCGGCGACAAGGAGATCTGAAGTGGGGGAGATCTGACGTGGCAGGCTCCGAACTCTCGCAAGCGGTCGATCAGATGGCGGCTCCAACTGGCGCAACGCGATCCGGCAACGCGCTGGTCCGTTCGTTGATCGGCGGGCTGGTGACGGCGCTGCCGGTGCTGGTGATCGGGCTCCTGGTGCTGAATTTCGCGCCGACCTACTACACCTTCCTGGCGCTCGGCGCCTTCGTGAACCTGATCGCAGTGGTCGGGCTGCAAGTGTTCATGGGCAATTCCAACATCGCCAATCTCGGCCACAGCGCCTTTGTCGGGCTCGGCGCCTATGGCGTCGCCATCCTGTCGACGCCGCTCGCCATGAAGAAGCTGTCGATCCCGAACGCGCCCTTCGGCTTTGCGACGCTGGAGCTCGATCCGGTTTCGTCGGCGTTCATCGCACTCTTAGTCGTCGGCGTCGTGGCACTGGTCAGCGGCAAGGTGATCAGCCGGCTGTCGGGGGTGGCTGCGACCATCGTCAGCCTGGCGCTGCTGATCATCGTCCACTCGGTGTTCCTCAACTGGACGGATCTGTTCAAGGGCAACCAGGCTTTCTTCGGCATTCCCAAAGTGGTCGGCCTGCCGTGGATGCTGGTCTTCGCGGTGGTGGCGATCGTGGCGGCGCGGCTGTTCAAGGACAGCCGCTGGGGCCTGCAGTTGCGCGCCAGCGCGCAGAGCCCGCAGGCGGCGGCAGCACTCGGCATCGACGCCAAGAAGCTGCGGCTGATGTCGTGGGTGCTGTCGGCGCTGATCTGCGGGCTCGCCGGCGTGCTCTACGCCTATTTCGCCGGCACGATCAGCCCGAAGCTGTTCTATTTCCAGATGATCTTCAACACGCTGGCGATGCTGATCCTCGGCGGCATGGCAACGGTGACGGGGGCGGTGACCGGCGTCATCGTGCTTTCGATCGGGCTGGAATTCATCCGCAGCATCGAATCCGGCGTGACGATCGCCGGCATCCAATTGCCGCAGCTGCTCGGCCTGTCGGGCGTGGCGCTCGGCGTGGTCATCGTGCTTTGCATGGCGTTCCGGCCAAGCGGCATCAGCGGCCGGCATGAGCTCGATGAGCTCCTGTCGCTTCTGTTGCGGCGCAACGCCAAATAGCTCAGTCATTTCCTGGTGGAGGGTTGAACGTGGAATTTGAGGACAGGGTGGCGGCGTATGCGCCGAAGCTTGAAGCGCTGCAGGCCGAGCTTGCATCGCGCGGCGTCGAGTTCGTCGAGGTGCATACGGTCGACACGTCGGGCGTGGTGCGCTCCAAGATCGCGCCGCTGAAGCTTTCCACCCATGGCGAATCGATCAACGCCATCCTCTATTGCGTCACGCATGGCGACGGCCAGCCGATGGGCGACGTCGCCTTCGCCTCGCCGAGTGCTAATGAGGAGAACGGCTTTCCCAACATCAAGGGCATCATCGATCCCGACACTGTGGTGCAGCATGGCTGGAAGCCTAAATTCGCTTCCGCCATCACGCGCTCCTACATGCTCGACGGCGCGGTCTGCCCGTACGATCCGCGCAACGTCCTCGCCCGAGTTGAGGAGCGTGCCAGGGCGCTCGGCTACGAGCCGAAATTCGCGCTCGAATACGAGTTCGGCATTTTCCACGCCGACCATGATCAGATGCGCGCCGGCCGCTATCGCGAGCTCAAGCCGTGGGGCCACTCGCTGATCAACTACGACCTGGTGCGCAGTGGCGAATACCAGGACTTCGCCGCCGAGTTCATCACGCGCATGAAGAGCATCGATATCGGCGTCGCCTCGCTCGTCACCGAATATGGCTATGGCATGTATGAGTACGCGCTGACGCCGAAGAGCGCGCTTGCCGCCGCAGACGCGGCGATGCGGGCCAAGCTGCATCTGCGCGAGCTGTGCGCCGAGCGCGGGCTGGTCGCCACCTTCATGACGCGCTTCCAGCCGCCGGGCAAGGAAAGCGCCTGCGGCGCGCACCATCATGTCAGCCTGTGGCGGGACGGCAAGCCGGCCTTCGCGGCCGGACCGAACCGCTTGACGCCGGTTGCCGAAAAATTCCTCGCTGGCGTGCTCAACCGCATGCAAGAGACGCATATCTTCTTCCGGCCGACGGTCAATTCCTACCGCCGCTTCGATCGCGGCGCGTGGTCGCCGGAAGACGTCGCCTGGGGTTTCGAGAACCGCACGGCGCCGATCCGCGCCATCACCACGCCGAACGACGCCGCCTGCCGGTTCGAGCACCGGGCGCCGGGCGCCGACGTCAATCCCTATCTGTCGATCGCCGCGATCCTGGCGGCCGGCTGCGAAGGCATCGAGAAGAACCTGCCGCTCGAGGCGCCGGTGACATCCAACCTCGCCAATCTCGACAAGCCGAAGCTGCCGCGCACGCTGAACGCATCCATCGAAGCTTTCGCCGCATCCGATTTCTGCGCCGAAGCTTTCGGCGAGGCGTTCCGCGACAATTACGCCGAGAGCCGCCGCGCCGAGCAGGCGGCGTTCGATGCCTGGCAGGCCTCGCACATCACCGACTTCGAATGGCAGCGCTATTTCGTCAGTTGAGCCGACAAAGCTTCGGCGCTTCACAACCCGGCGATCAGTTCCGCTGATCGCTGGGTCAAGCGAATTGGTGTGACATTGAAGGCGACGCTCCCTAAATGAGGCCGCTCAAGGAGCGGCGCATGGCGACGGAAGCAATCTCTGAGAGCACGGCAGGCGGCGATTTCTGGGACGGCGTGCGATTGTCGATGCCGGTGGTCGTCGCCTCGGCGCCATTCGCGATCCTGTTCGGCGCGATCGCCGTCGACAATGGTTTCTCGGTGCTCGAAGCTTTCCTGATGAGCGCCATGATCTATGGCGGCGCCAGCCAGATGGTCGGCATCGAGCTGTTCGGCCAGCACGTCGCGCCATGGCTGATCGTGCTGTCGATCTTCGCGGTGAATTTCCGCCATGTGCTTTATTCGGCCGGCATCGGCCGACGCATCGCGCATTGGCCCGTTTTGCAGCAGGCGCTCGGCTATTTCATCCTGACCGACCCGCAATTCGCCATCGCCGAGGCGAGGGCCGAGTCGGGCCGTCCGGTCGGCTTCGTCTGGTATCTGGGGCTCGGCCTGCCGGTCTATGTGTTCTGGACGATCGAAAGCGGTCTGGGTGCCGTGTTCGGCAAAATGATCCCGGACACCCATGCGCTCGGCATCGATTTCCTGCTGCCGATCTATTTCCTCGGCCTGGTGCTCGGCTTCCGCAAGCGGCCGCTCTGGGCGCCCGTCGTTGCCGCCAGCGCCGTCGCCTCGATCATCGCCTATCGGGCCGTCGGCTCGCCCTGGCATGTCTCGATCGGCGCGGTCGCCGGCGTTCTCCTGGCGGTGGTCCTGCCGCCGCATCACAGCGGCGTGGGCAAGCGGCCATGAGCACGACCTTCTGGATCATCCTTGCCGGCGCCGTCGCCACCTATCTCACGCGCGTCGGCGGCCATCTCGTCATCTCGCGCTTCGACACCATCCATCCACGCGTCGAGGCGGGTTTGAACGCCGTGCCGGCCGCCGTGCTGACGACACTTGTCGCGCCGGAGCTCTTGCATGCGGGACCGGCCGAATGGGCAGCGCTGATCGTCACTGTGCTGGTATCGCTGCGCGGCGGCCTGATGGCGATGTTTTTGGCTGGCGCAGCGGTGCTGATCCTGGCGCGCCAGTTCGTCGGGTAGGAACTCTGCCGGCGCGATCGTTCGGATCGTAGGCGCTGCCCCTCATTGCCCTGCCAGGCATTTCTTCCCCGTAGAACGGGGAGAAAGAAGCTCATCTCAAATCTTCGCGTCGTGGGGCAGCGGCGCGGTGGCTTTTTCCAGCCAGGCCAGCGTTTCGCCGTCGACCATCGGGCCGATCTCGGCCAGCACCCAGGCGTGATAGCGGTCGAGCCACTGCAACTCATCCCGGTGCAGCAGGTCGCTGCGGATCAGCCGCTTGTCGATCGGCGCCAGCGTCAGCGTCTCGAAGCCGTGCATGGCGATGTCGCCGCCGTCGATCTGCTCGGCGGGCGTGACCAGGATGAGGTTCTCGATGCGGATGCCGTAGGCGCCTTCCTTGTAGTAGCCGGGCTCGTTGGACAGCATCATGCCGGCCAGCAGCTTTTCAGCGCCGGTGCGGGCGATGCGCTGCGGCCCTTCATGCACGGCAAGGTAGGAGCCGACACCGTGGCCGGTGCCATGAGCGAAGTCGCAGCCATGTTTCCACAGCGCCATGCGGGCGACGGCGTCGATCTCCGAGCCGCGGGTGCCGGCGGGGAAGCGCAGCGTCGAGATGCCGATCATGCCTTTCAGCACCAAAGTAAAACGCTCGCGCATCTCCTCGCTCGGCTGGCCGATCGGCACGGTGCGGGTGATATCGGTGGTGCCGTCCTGATACTGACCGCCGGAATCGAGCAGGAACAGCTCGCCGCTCTGCAGCTTGCGGCTGGTGGCGCGCGAGACGCGGTAATGCATGATGGCGCCGTTCGGGCCGGCGCCGGAGATCGTGTCGAAGGAGACGTCGCGCAGCGGCATCTGCGTTTCCTCGCCGGTCTGGCGGCGCACTTCCTCCAGCTTGGTGACGACGGCGATTTCGTCCAGCGAGCCCGGCTCTTGGCGGTCGAGCCAGCACAGCAGCTTGGCGATCGCTGCGCCATCACGGCGATGCGCGGCGCGGCTGCCGGCGATCTCGGCCTGGTTCTTGGTCGCGCGAGGGATACGGGCCGGGTCGGCGGCCAGCACGACGGCGCCGCCATTGTCCTCCACCAGCATCCTCAGCTTGTCCGCCGCCAGCACAGGATCGAGCGCGATTTTCGCGCCGCCCTTGGCGAGCTCAATGATCGCGGCTTCGAACTCGCCCGGATCATGCAGGTCGGCAAGCTGGGTGAGATAGGCAGCGACCTGGCGCGGAAATTTGCGCTGGTCCATGAACAGCTGATGCTTGCCGTCGGCGGCGAGGATGGCAAAACCCAGCGCCAGCGGCGTGTGCGGGACATCGCCGCCACGGATGTTGAAGCTCCAGGCGATAGAAGAGGGATCGGTCAGCACCGCATGGGTGGCGCCGTCCTTCTGGATGGCGCTTGCCAGCCGCACAAGCTTGTCCTTGGCAAGCTCACCGGCAAAATTGAGCTCTTGCAGCTCCACCGGGGCCCGTGGCGGCTCGGGCTGGTCTTTCCAGATGATATCGATCGGGTTCCTGTCGAGCGGCACCAAGGTCGCGCCGCATTGCTCGGCCGATGCCCTCAGCGCCTTGATCTCGCCGATCGTATGCAGCCAGGGGTCGAAGCCGAGCCTCGCGCCCTTGCCGAGATTGTCCTTGATCCAGCTGGCCGGAGGATTGTCGATCAGGCTTTCGACGGTGAAGATCGAAAGGTCGACCTCGTTGCGCACCT
The DNA here is from genome assembly GCF_051127865.1 of Mesorhizobium sp. RIZ17. NCBI lineage: Bacteria > Pseudomonadati > Pseudomonadota > Alphaproteobacteria > Hyphomicrobiales > Phyllobacteriaceae > Mesorhizobium > Mesorhizobium sp. RIZ17. The sequence goes on along the minus strand of NZ_CP147861.1, from coordinate 6,612,663 downwards.
GCAGCGTATAGCGTCCGTCGACGAAGATGAAGGCACGGTCGCGCAGGACGATGGCGACGCCGGCCGAACCGGAAAAGCCGGTCAGCCATTTCAGCCGCGCCGAGCGGTCGGCGACATATTCACCCTGATGCTCGTCCGCGCGGGGAACGATGAAGCCATCCAGGCCGTTCTCGGCCAGCCACTGCCGCAGCAACGCCACGCGCGGCTTGCCGACAGCCGGATCGCCAGCGGAATCAAAGGTCTGGAACATTTCTGGCACCTCCCTCGAGTGGCTTGCGGCGACCGTAGCGCATGATCTCGAAAACCGGAATCGATTTCGGCAGGGCCAGATCGGCTGGATAAAAGTCGGCCTCAGCGCTTGAGGTGGATGGTCACCCAGCCTTCGCGATGCAGCGTGCGGACGTGGCGGAAGCTCTGGCCTACATAGGCCGAGATCACCGCGTCGCGCTGCCGGTCGAGAATGCCGGAAAGCACCAGCGAACCGCCGAGCCTGATGTGGTTGGCCATCTGAGGCGCGAGCCGCATCAGCGGCCGGGCCAGGATGTTGGCGACGATGAGGTCGAAAGGCGCGCGCCTGGCGAAGATCGGGTGATGGAAGCCCGGCGCGGTCACCGTCTCGACCAGCGCCTTGACATGGTTGAGGCGGGCGTTGGCGGCGGCGACGCGGACGGCGACCGGATCGATGTCGGTCGCCAGCACCGGGATATGCGCGAGCTTGGCAAGCGCGATCGCAAGCACCGCGCTTCCCGTTCCGAGGTCGAGCGCGTTGCGCGGCCGCTCGCGCAGCACCACCTGCTCCAGCACTTCGAGGCAGCCGGCGGTGGTGCCGTGATGGCCGGTGCCGAAGGCAAGGCCTGCCTCGATCTCGATGGCGAGGTCGCCGCTGTGACGCTTGGCCCGGTCATGCGAGCCGTGGACAAGGAAGCGGCCGGCGCGCACCGGCTTCAAGCCTTCCAGCGAGCGGGTCACCCAGTCCACGTCGGGAAGGACCTCGCGCTCGACGGGCTTCGGTAGGCCGAGACCGGCGAGGATGTCCCTGACCCGCGCTTCGACGGGATCGACGTCGCCATCGGCATAGAGCGACACTTCGTGGATGTCTTTCTCTTCGTCGACCTCCAGCACGGCGATCGGCAGGCCGTCATCCTCGAAAGCGGCGTCGAGCGCCGCGAAGATGCGGTCGGCTTCAATCTTGCCTGCGGTGAGATGGAGCCTGGTCTGGCCCATCAGAATGACTCTTGTTTGAACATGATCTTTTCCGAAAACCGGTCTCCATTTTTCGGAATCATGTTTGGCCACCTGCAGCGAGCCGTTTCAGCTTGGCGACAGCGGTATCGGCGCTCTCGCCATAGGCGATGGTGCCGGCGAAATCGCCCTTGGCATTGAGCAGCAGCACCGAAGCCGTATGGTCCATCGTGTAGTCGCCGTCGCCGGTATCGACCTTCTTCCAGTAGATGCCGAAGGCCTTGGCCATGGCATGCACCTTGTCCGGATCGCCGGTGATGCCGGTGATGCGGTCGGAGAAGTTGCTGACATAGGTGTTCATCGTCTCCGGCGTGTCGCGCTCCGGATCGACGGTAACGAAATAGGCGTTGAGGTTCTTGCCGCTGTCGCCCATCGTCTTCAGCCAGCCGGCCAGCTCGAACAGGGTCGTCGGGCAGACTTCCGGGCAATGGGTGAAGCCGAAGAACACGACGCTCGGGTGGCCCCTGAAGGCCGCCTCGGTGATCGGCGCGCCTTTCTGGTCGACAAGCATAAAGGGGGCGCCGAAGGGCTCGCCGCCATAATGGCCCCGGTACCAGTCGAATGTCAGCCAGCCGATGCCCGCCGCCATCAGGACGAGAATGCCGACCAGGATTGAACGCATCATCAGTGAATGCCCATTGCGTTGGCTAGAAGCCAAGTTTCGGCGACAGTCTTAGCGGGTCGGCGCCGGGCACGCAAAGATGTCGCGTTGCCGCAATCGGACGGACAGGCCGATCCCGTGCCTAACCATTACCGATCCTTAATTTGACCGGTCTCGGCTCACAACTATCTTCCGTGAGACTTTCGTGGTGGAGCTCCCCGATGGCCGGCGCGCCAGTATCGTCCTATTCGAAGACCCAGGTCTGGCTGCATTGGAGCATCGCGGCGCTCATCCTGGTCCAGTTCGTCGCCCATGACGGCATGCAGCATGTGTGGCGCGCGCTGCGCCGCGGGCAGGAGGCCGCCGCCGGCGATTGGCCGCTGGCCTATATGCATGTCGTGCTCGGCCTCGCGGTGCTGGTGCTCGCCGCCTGGCGGCTGTGGCTGCGGACAACACGCGGCGTCCCGCCGGTGTCGGGCATGGAACATCCGGCGCTGCAATTGCTCGCCAGGCTGACGCATCTGGCGATCTACGCACTCATCTTCATCGTGCCGCTTTCCGGCGCGGCGGCATGGTTCATGCAGGTGCCCGGCGCGGGCCTGGTGCATGTCTTAGGCAAGAACATCCTCCTCTATGTGGTTCTGCTGCACATCGCCGGCGCGCTCGTCCAGCACTTTGTGCTGAAGTCGAATGTGTTGCGGCAGATGCTGGCCTTCCGGCAGGCATAGCCTCTTCAGCGACGCCGGGCGGCTTGCAAAAGTCATTGTGCTGTCCCACCTGACACCGGCAAACGTGAACCGAGGAGGCTTCCTTGCGAAAACTGATCGGCTTGTTCGCAGCCTGTCTTGCCCTGAGCGCCGGCGCGGCCATGGCTGACGAAGTGGGTAAGGTTGGTGTCGACTGGGTCGGCAACGACATCATGATCGACGCCATCAAGGACCCGAAGGTCGACGGCGTCACCTGCCACGTCGCCTATTTCGACCGCAGCATCATCGACCGGCTGCACAAGGGCAACTGGTTCGAGGATCCTTCCGATTCCTCGATCTCCTGCCGCCAGACCGGGCCGATCACCATCGGCGACATCGACATGAGCGAGGGCGGCGAGGAGGTGTTCAAGCAGGGCCTCAGCCTGATCTGGAAGAAGCAGGTGGTGAACCGCATCTACGACAAGAAGAACGAGACGTTGATCTATCTGTCGCATTCGCGCCAGGTGCAGAACGGCTCGGCGAAGATGTCGGTCACGACCGTGCCGCTCTACGGCCAGAACGTGGTGTGGACCAAGGGCAAGCCGCAATAGCTTTCCGACAGGCCAGGCCGCCGCGCTTGCGGGACTGTCCCGGCCGGCGTAAAGCCGCGTCATGGACCGCCCTGAAAACCTCGTCCTCAAGGACCCCGAGCCGCGCATCCATCCGACCGCGGAGCTGAAGGCGTGCAAGCTCGGCCGCTATGCCTCGATCGGCGAGCGGGTGATCCTGCGCGAAGTGAGCGTCGGCGACTTTTCCTATTTCGAACGCCATTGCGAGGCGATCTACACAACGATCGGCAAGTTCTGCTCGATTGCCGCCAACAGCCGCATCAACGCGCTCGAGCATCCGATCGAGCGGCTGACGCAGCACAAGGTCAGCTACCGGCCAAACGAGTATTTCCGCTGGCTGGGCGTGGACACCGAATTCCGCGCGCGGCGGCAGGCAAAATCGGTCAGCATCGGCCATGATGTCTGGATCGGCCACGGCGCGGTCATCATGCCGGGCGTCGCGATCGGCAACGGCGCCGTCATCGGCGCCAATGCCGTGGTGACGCATGACGTTGCGCCTTACATGATCGTCGCCGGCGTTCCGGCCAAGCCACTGCGCCGGCGGTTCTCCGCCACCGTCGCGGCGCGCATCGAGGCGCTCGCCTGGTGGGACTGGACGCCCGAGAAACTGGCAAGCGCAATCCCCGACATGCAGGCCATGCCGATCGAGGCCTTCCTCGATCGTTGGGAAGAAAACAGCTTTTGAGGCGAACCACCGGCAGAACGCCGTCCAAACGCATGACGGCGCTGTCGAGATATTGCCTTGCTCTCGGGGAATTGCCCCTTCCGCCATGCGGGGGTGGCGCAGCGGAAGGGGCTGGAGGTAAACCGCCGTGAAGCGGAAGGAACAGGCTTTCGGCCTGCAACCGCACTATGGCAAGCAACGGATAAGGTGTTTCTTCACACGCCTGCGCTTTCTGCGTGTATCCGATTGTGAGACGCGTGCATGCACGAAAATTCAATCCTTGGAACCGGACGCGGCGGCAGTTTGTTTCATAGCGAATCCTGCGCTTGCGCGGCTTGCCGAGGGAATTGCATGATCGAAAGACTCTTCACCAGCATAGCCAACCGGGTCGCGCATATGGCGGGCCTGCCGCCGACCTTTGCCGCCTGCGTGCTGATCGTGATCGCATGGGGGGCAAGCGGCCCGGTCTTCGGGTTCTCGGACACCTGGCAACTGGTCATCAATACCGGCACCACCATCATCACCTTCCTGATGGTGTTCCTGATCCAGAACACGCAGAATCGCGATGGCGCGGCGATCCAGGCCAAGCTGGACGAGCTGATCAGGGTCAGCCGCGCCCACAATCATTTCATCGGCATCGAGCACCTGACGGAATCGGAGGTCGAGGAAATCCGCGACAAATGCGAGCGCGCCGCAAAGCGGCATGATCGCAAGATCGCCGAGATGGCGGCCAAGAAGGCCGTGGCGGGCAAGACCGGCTCCAGGAAGAAGGCGGCCGCCTGAGGCGATGTAAGTATTTGCTTTTGCGCAATTTTGGACGGGAGGCTACGGCGAAGTCGCCGAGCCTAAACGCTATGCACTTTTCCTGGAATTGCTTAGCGGTTCATGAAGGCCGCGAACGCGTCCTTGTGATCGGGATGCCAGCGCGACAAGGCAGGGCGGTTCTCGATGATGTCGCCGATCGCCCAGGCCATGCGCTTTTCATCCGTCGGCCGCGCCACCTCGTTGTCGGGGCAGAGGATATAGAAGTCACCGTCCATCAGCGATGCCAGCATGAAGTCGATCACCTGTTCGCCGGTCCATGCGCCGGTTGGCTTTTCCGTCGCGCCTTCGGTGAGGCCGGTATAGGTGAAGCCGGGGATCAGCAGATGCGCCGACACCTTGGCTCCCGGCTCGTTGCGCAGCGCGTGCGCCAGCCCCTCGGTAAAAGTCTTCACGCCGGCCTTGGATACGTTGTAGGCGAGGTTGCCGGGCGGCGTAGTGATGCCCTGCTTGGACCCGGTGTTGATGATCAGGCCCGGCTTGTCCGCCGCGAGCATGCGCGGCGCGAAGGCCTCGACGCCATGCACGACGCCCCAGAAATTAATATCCAGCAACCGCTTCCAGGCGTCGCGGTTCTCCCAGGGTTTGCCCGGATTGTTGCCGACGCCGGCATTGTTCATCAGCACCGACACCGCACCGAAGGCGCCGTAAGCGAGGTCCGCCAGCCGGTCGACCTCTTCGGCCTTGGAGACGTCGGTGGGGATTGGCAGCACGGCATCGTCGCCGGCGATCGCCGCGACTGCTTGCCTGGCCTGGTCGAGGCGCACGCCGCCTATGTCGGCGAGCACCGTCCTCATGCCCATCGCCGCGAATCGTTTCGCGGCGGCGAGGCCGATGCCGCTGGCGCCGCCGGTGATGACGGCGACATTGCCGGAAGCGAAAGCGGGCAGGGCGGTCTGGATCTGGGCGTCGCTGGTCATGATTTCCATCCTTGTTCGGGTCGGGCCGAACTTAACGCCGGGCGCCGCCGAGGCAAGGCCAACCAATCCCGACAGTGACGGCGATAACCGCAACGGGTTGACGGCAATAGCCGCAACGGGTTGACGGCGATGGCCGCAACGGGTTGACGGCGATAGCCGCAACGGGTTGACCATTGCTGCGCCTGCCGCGCATGCTGTTCAGAAAAAGGAGCTCGGCATTTGACCGATTGGATCGGAATCCTGAAGGAGCAGACCGTCAACGGCGACCAGATGGGCCGCGAAGTGCCGAAGATGCTCGCCAATCCCGACATCAGCGAGACGCAGGTGAAGACGCTGTTTGCGGCGCTGGAGAAGCAGGCGGATTTCGCCGAGAAGCTACGACTGGCGCTGGAGAAGTTCGGCCATGACTTTCCGATCATCAAGGCGGCCGAACGGCTGGAGGAGCGCTATGCCGACCTTGCCGCCTCGGCGGCGGAAAAGCTGAAAACAATGCGGAAGTAGGGTTCTATTTTTCGATCAGCCTCTCGAAGCGCTTGTCGGGCGCAAACCAGATGGCCGCTACAAGCACGTAGATCGCGACGCTGATCCACTGGTTGAAGAAGCTGAGCAGGACGGCGGTGGTGTAGAGTCCCAGGGAAATCTTGCCTTTGTTGTCGCGGCCCACCGCCTTGGCAAAGGTCGTGTCGGCGCCGTGCAGATGGCGCAGCTTGACGACCAGAATGGTATAGGCAACGGCACAGAGCACCAGGTCGATGCCGTAGACAGCGACCGGCACGGGCGCGAAGTGGTTCTCTCCCATGAACGCCGTGGTCACCGGCATCAGCGACAGCCAGAACAGAAGGTTGAGATTGGCCCATAGGACGCGCCCGTCGACGCGCTGCACCGCATGGAACATGTTGTGCAGATTGTTCCAGTAGATGCCGACATTGATGAAGGAGAGCACATAGCAGAAGAAGACCGGCCACAGCGGCAAAAGTGCTGAAAAATCCTCGCCATGCGGCACTTTCAGCTCCAGCACCATGATGGTGATGATGATGGCGACGACGCCATCGGTGAATGCCTCGACCCGTCCCTTGCCCATGATTCCTCCCCTCAGTGGCCGGCAGACGTTACGGGAGGATTCTGCGCAAGACCATACTGTCAGGATTGTCAGGAGGGCGTTCGCGGGGTGGAACAGCGCCATTATATGGGCGTTGGGCTTGCAACCTCCGGAGGTCGCGATGACCAGCTACGCTCAAACCATGACGCGTGACAATGAGCTTGGCGGCGGCGCCGCGAAAGCCGCCGTCGCCGCCATGATCGCCGCGCTCTTTGCCGGCAGCACCGCGCTGACGCCGCTTTACGTGATCTACAAGCAGGCCTTCGGCTTCTCGCAGATCATGCTGACGCTGGTCTATGCCGTCTACGTGGTCGGCAACCTGGCGGCGCTGCTGTTTTTCGGCCGCCTGTCGGATGCCGTCGGCCGCCGCCCCGCCGCGCTCGCCGCGATGGCGGTTGCGGTGGTCAGCGCGCTGTCTTTCCTGTTTGCTGAAAATCTCGCCTGGCTCGACGTCGCCCGCATCCTCAGCGGATTAGGCATCGGTGTCGGCGCAGGCGCCGGCACTGCCTGGTTGGCCGAACTGATCGAAGGCAAGGACAAGTCACGCGCCGCGGTCATCGCCACCAGCACCAACTTTGTCGGTCTCGGGGTCGGCGCGCTCGTGGCGGGGCTGCTCGCCCAATATGCGCCCTGGCCGCTCAGGTTGACATTCGCCGTTTATCTCGTCCTGCTCGTGCTGGTCACCTTGCTGATCTGGCGTACGCAGGAGACGGTCTCCGAGCCCGGGCGATTCTCCGACGTCTCGTTGCGGCCGCGGCTTTCGGTGCCCGACGATATCCGCGCGCAATTCGTGGCGCCGGCGGTGACCGGGTTCGGTGCCATGGCGCTGGTCGGCTTCTATGCGGCGCTGGCGCCGAGCATATTGGCGCAGCAGCTGCATGTGACCAGTCATGCCGAAGCCGGCGGGCTTTTCTTCGAGCTGTCGATCGTGGCGGCCGTCACCATCCTCGCCACCGCCAGGCTCTCCAGCCGCGCCACCATGCTCGCGGCGCTGGCGCTGATGATCCCCGCCGTGGCGCTGGTCGTGGCGGCGCAGGTCTACGCTTCGATGGCGCTGATGATCGCCGCGACGGCGCTCTGTGGCGTGGCGGCGGCTCTCGGCTATCGCGGCGGCTTGCAAGTGGTCAATCAGATCGCGCCCGCCGACCGTCGCGCCGAGGTGGTGTCGGCCTTCTTCATCTGCTGCTTCTGCGGCAACGCGCTGCCGGTGATCGGCATCGGCATTCTGTCCAGCATGGCGAGCGCCACCGCGGCAAGCCTGGCCTTTGCCGGCATGATCATCGTGTTCTCGCTGGTGGCGCTCGGCTTCGGCGCCAGATACGCGCGGTAGGTTTAACTATTCGGTCTCCGGCAGGAGTTGCGCGCGCTGGCGGGGCACGCCGAGGCCGGTGTCGGGCGGCTCGCCGGCGGCCGGGCGGTCCTCGATCATGTGCATCGTGCGCCAGCGCCCGAAGCGATAATAGGCGGCGGCGAGCACGAGCGAGGCGATCGAGCCGGCCGGAAAGCTCCACCACAGCGCTTCCTGGCCGATGACGCTGCGCATGGAATAGGCAAAGCCGGTGCGAATGATCAACACCGAGATGATCAGGATGATCAGCGGCGGCATGACGGCGCCGGTGGCGCGCACCGTGGCGAAGAGCACGATGGTGACGCCGAACAGGATGAACGACCAGGATGCCACCTTGTTGATGTGGGCGGCGATGTCGATCGCGGCGCTGTCATTGCTGAGGAAGAGGCTGAGGACTGCGCGGTCGAAGGCGAAAAGCAGCGCAACCAGCGCGCCGGTCAGCACCAGGTTGAAGCCGACGCCGGATGCCGCGACCTTGCCGATGCGGTCCCAGCGCCCGGCGCCGACATTCTGTGCCGCCATCGAGGAGACGGCGGCGCCGATCGCCAGGGCCGGCATCTGGATATAGGTCCAGAGTTGGGCTGCGATGCCGTAAGCGGCGGCGACCTGGGATCCATAGGAATTGACGATGCCCATCACGGTCAGCGCCGCGGCCGAGATGACGATCATCTGCAGGCCCATCGGAATGCCCTTGGAGACGACGATGCGCAGCAGCGCCGGGTCCGGCCGAAGCAAGGCCAGATCGCTGCCTGCCAGCCTGAGCGGATGTTTGCGCACATAGAGCACGATGAGGATGGCGATGACGCTCACCGTCTGTCCTACAAGCGTCGACGTTGCCGAGCCGGCGATGCCGAGCTCGGGGAAGGGGCCGATGCCGCGGATCAGCAGCGGGTTGAGCACGACGTCAAGCACGACCGCCAGCGCCATGAAGACGAACGGCGTGCGCGAATCGCCGGCGCCGCGCAGCACGGTCATGACGAAGGACAAAAGGTTCATCATCGGCACGGCGACGAAGATGATGCGTAAGTAGGCGCGCGCCAGCGGCAAGGCATCCGCCGGCGTGCCGAGCCCGGTGAGGATTGCGTCGACCCAGACCCAGCCGCAGACGGCGAACACCACGGAAACCAGGAAGAAGAAGGTGGCGCTGGTGCCGACGATGCGCCTGGCCTCGGGCAGGTCGCGGGCGCCGACCGATTGCGCCACCAGGATGGTCGCCGCCATGCCGATGCCGAACACCGTGCCGAGGATCAGGAACAGCACCAGATTGGCGTTGGAGGTCGCCGTCAGCGCCGCCTCGCCGAGGAAACGGCCAACCCAGACCGCGTTAATCGAGCCGTTGAGCGACTGCAGCACGTTGGAGCCCAGCACCGGCAGCGCGAACAAAAGCAGCGTGCGCGGTATGGGGCCGCTGGTCAGGTCGGCGGTCCGCCGGCGGGTGGGCTTTTCGTCATCCATGGCAGCACCGAAAATGAATCAGGCCCGCGATGCTATCGCAGGCCTGATGCTCATGCATCCCTTCCGCGCTCGGTCATATGCCGCTCGACATACGATCCGAAGCAGAACTAGTTTGCGGCGAGGCTGTTCCCAGACAGACCAGGCAGCGTGACCTGATAGACGAGGAAGGTGGTGTCGACATCGGCGCCATCCTCGGCCTTGTACGAAGCTCCGACCTGGAAGCCGTCCTGGGTGAGGAAGTCGTTGTCGTTGGCGACGAACAGGAAATAGTCGTCGGGCAGCTTGGGGTCGAGCACAGAGACCAGCGACATCGCTTCCCACTTCTCCGAGAGGTTGTTCTTGTCGTTCGGCGCGCCATTGTGCAGGCCGAAGCGGCTGAGCTCGCCCTTGTCGTTGATGTCGATGAACGAGGTGAGCTTGGCCGGCGTCACCGACGGGTCGAGCACGCCCTTGGGCGCGACCGGCTTGTCGGCGGCGTCGAACGGGCCGTTGGCGATATCGGTCGCGGCGGAGAGGTCGACGATCTCGATCTTGCGATAGAGCGACTCGTCGCCCTTGAGGCCCTGGCCGTTGCCCGAGTCGCGGGCCAGCATCAGGAAGCTCTTGTCGGAAAGCGCGACGATCTCGCTCTGGGCGGCGATCTTGGTCTTGCCCTTGGCGTCCTTGAACATCGGCAGCGGAACGACATATTCGTGCGCCAGCTTGAGGTGGGCGAGGTCGGAAGCGTCATAGACCAGCGCGCGGGTGTTCTGGCGCGTCGAGCCGGAATCGCCGCCGTCCTGGCGGGCCGCCGACTGCAGCACGGCGATCAGGAACTTGCCGTCAGGCGTCATCGACATGCCTTCGAGACCCTGGTTGTTCTGGCGGCCGGTCTCGGGATCCTTCGGACTGGGCTCGGCTGCGCCCGGGCCGGGGTTGTCGGAGGCGAAGTTCGGCTTGCCGTGGCGCATCGGCACCAGGGCCGCGGGCGGCTGCGTCGCCGACATCAGGCGGCCTTCGGCCGAGAAGCGATAGATGTTGGGGCCATATTCGTCGGAGATGAACATCGTGCCGTCGGGCAGCCGCACGATCGCTTCGTCGTCCAGCGCCAGCTTGCCGTTTTCGGCCTGCGGCAGGATCGGCATGCCGCCGGCCGCTTCGCGCACGCCGTCGAGCGGATCAAGGCCGGTGGAATCAGTGCCCTTGTCGTCGGCCAAGAGCATCGTGTCGGCGAGCGTCGCCCTGACGCCGGTCTGTTCCTGTCCGGCGGCCGGCGCCGCGCCAGGAGCGGTCGGCGTCAGCTCGATCGCGATGGTGTTGACGCGAGCGCGATAATCGGTGGTGCCGACGACATTGTAGCCGCGATCCGGCAGCAGCCAGAGCGAGCCCTTGTAGCCCGCGCCGTCGCGCGCCCAGCCCTTGGTGTCGATCGCCATACCGGAACCCGAACCGAAGGTCTCGCCGAACTTGTCCTTCTGGCTGGCCGGGATGCGACCGATGCCGACGAGCCCTTTGTTGACATAGGCGACGCCGTCGGCGAGCGCCGGGGTCAGCGCGGTGAACAGGGCGAGTGCCGCGCCGAGCGCGGTGGTTCGGTTGAGATGTTTCATGGATATCCCCTTCGTGACGAGCAGATCGGAGCAGGCGTCGCATCGACAGCCGCCAGTAGTTTCCGCCAAGCGGTCTAGGACGCCAACGTGATGGTTGCGTGACAGGAGGGGCGCCCTTCTCCTTCTCCCCTTGTGGGAGAAGGTGGATCGGCGCGCAGCGCCGAGACGGTTGAGGGGTGTTCCAGCGGAGTGAGACGCCGGCTTTCCCTGGAGCACCCCTCATCCGTCGCCTTCGGCGACACCTTCTCCCACAAGGGGAGAAGGAAAGGCGCTTCAATCGCTCTCGCGCGCGATCAGCTCCAGCGGCCAGACTTCGCGTATGATGCGTGTGCCTTCGGGCCCGGCGAAGGCGGGAAGGGAGGCGAGCAGCATCTCGGCCAGCCGCCGGCCCATGGCCTCCAGTGCCGGACGGAAGGCGGTCAGCGTCGGCGAGAAGTAGCGGCAGAGCGGCGTGTCGACGATGACGATCACGGCCATGTCATGGCCCGGCCTGATGCCCATCTCTGCCAGCGCCTTGCAGCCGCCAAGCGCCATCGCGTCATTGTTGAAGATGATGGCCGTCGGTGGGGCCTTGGAGCGCATGACTTGCGGCGTCACCTGGTAGCCGCCGGTCTCGTTGATGAAACCGTCGGCGATCAGGTCGGGGTCGACCTCGATGCCGTGCCGCCTCAGCGCCTTGCGGTAGCCGTCGAGGAACAGGTAGCCGAAGTTGAGATCAAGCGAAGGGCGGATGGCGGCAATGCGGCGGTGGCCGCGCGCGACCAGCCGCTCGACGGCTTCATCACCCGCCCTCTCGAAATCGATATCGAGCGAAGGATAGGTGTCGCCGCCGGACTGACTTCGGCCAAGCGTGGCGAAGGGAAAGCCGGCCTTGCTGAGATAGTCGATCCGGTCGTCTTCCCTTCGCGTATTGGCCAACACGACCGCGTCGGCCCGGCGCGTCTCGACCACGCGGCGCAACCGCTCCTGCTGATATTGGCCGGGCTCTCCCATGACGACCATCAGATCGAGGTCATGCTCGGCGAGCTTCGCCTGCAGCCCGATCAGGAACGGGATGAAGAAGGGCTCGCCATATTGTTGGTCGCCCGGATGCGGCTGCAGCATGAAGGCGATCGAGCGGGTGGCGCCTTGCCTGAGACTGCGGCCGGACTGGTTGGGTGAATAGTTCAGCTCTTTGGCCGCATCGAGCACGCGCCTGCGCGTATCGGCATTGACGTCGGCACGGCCGTTCAGCGCGCGCGACACGGTGCCGATCGAAATGTTCAGATGACGCGCAAGGTCGTGAATGCTGGACGCCAAGAGCCACTCTCCCTTGCCTTGGCCAGAGCAATTCCAGGAAAAGCGCGAAGCGGTTTCCGTTCGGAATTGCGTCAAAAACAAAGAGTTAGACCGGTTCACCGTTTTCGTAAACGGTGAGCCGGTCTAGCATTGGCTGCCGCCCGGGCCAAGGCTTCCGGAAGATTTTTGAGAGGCAGCCTGTTGACATTCTATGTCATCGGGTGTGTTCTCGTAAACGTTTACGGAAAAACGTTTACGGTCTCGCCGTGAATGCCGTGACGACCGGTCTGGAGGGACCGGGCGGAGGAGGAGCGCTGGATGATGAAGGTCGTCCTGGTCGGCTGCGGAGCCATGAGCAGGCAATGGCTCGATGCCGCGAGGCAGATCGACGGGCTTGCCATTGTCGGCCTTGTCGACCTCGATGCCGACCGGGCACAGGCAAGGGCGCGCGAATACGAGCTTTCCGGCGCGGTCATCGGCACCAGCATCGATGCCGTCCTCGATCAGACAAAACCCGATGCCGTGTTCGACGTCGTGGTTCCCGCCGCCCGGCGCGAGGTTGCGCTTTCGGCCTTTGCCCATCATTGCCATTTGCTCACGGAAAAGCCGCTGGCCGACAGCCCGGACAATGCGCGCGCCATCATCGCCGCGGCGCGGGCTGCCGGGCGCATCCATGCGGTGGTCCAGAACCGCCGCTACGTCGCCAATGTCCGGCGCATCCGGCGGTTCCTCGATTCCGGCGCGATCGGCGCGCCGACAAGCATCCACGCCGACTTCTTCGTCGCCCCGCATTTCGGCGGTTTTCGCGAGGAGATGGCGCATGTGCTCCTGCTCGACATGGCGATCCACACCTTCGATGCCGCCCGCTACATGGTGGCCGGCGAGCCTGCCGGCGTCTATTGCCAGGAATGGGAGCCGGCCAGTTCGTGGTACCGGCAGGGATCGTCGGCAAGTGCGGTCTTCGACTTCGGCGGCGGCAAGGTTTTTACCTATGCCGGCTCCTGGTGCGCAGACGGTTTCAGGACCAGTTGGGAAGGCAGCTGGCGCATCGTCGCCCAGCACGGCTCCCTGTTGTGGGATGGCCATGACGGGCTGAAGGCGGAAGTGGTTGCGTCCGGCCGCGACGGTATCATCGACAAGACCCGGCCGATCGAGGTGCCGCCGCTCGATCCCGCCGATCGCGTCGACGGCCATCTCGGCATCATCAAGGATTTCATGCACGCGATCGAGACCGGCACGGAACCGGAAACGCGCGGCACCGACAATATCCGCAGTCTGGCCATGGTGTTCGGCGCCATCGAGAGCGCCGAGACCGGGCGCCGTATCGCCATCGCACAGGAGCCACAATGATGCCGAGCCCGCTTCTCGATATCAGGATCGGCACCATGGTGCGGGCCAATCTCGACGACCCGGCGGCCTATATCAGGCAGATCCTGCCGCTCGGTTTCGAGAGCATCCAGCCCTTCTTCTGGCAGACGCTGGGCGGTAAGGATTTGCCGCGGCTCGCCGGCCAAATAAGGGAGGCGATCGGCGACGCCGACGTCACCGTGTCCTCGATCGGCGTGTTCGGCAATCCGTTGGAGAGCGGCGAAGTCGATCGCGGCGTGCTCGCGGCCTGGGAGACCGTCATCGACCATGCGCATCTGTTCGGCGCTTCGATAGTCAGCGGCTTCACCGGCCGCCTGCGCGGCAAGAAGCTGACCGACAGCCTGCCCCGCTTCCGCGAGGTCTGGGGGCCGCTGGCCAAACGCGCCGCCGACAAGGGCGTGCGCATCGCCTTCGAGAACTGCGCCATGGACGGCAACTGGGCGAGCGGCGACTGGAACATCGCGCACAACCCGGACGCCTGGGAACTGATGTTCAACGAATTGCCCAACGACAATCTCGGGCTCGAATGGGAGCCCTGCCACCAGCTCGTCTACCTGATCGACCCGATGCCGCAGATCCGCAAATGGGCGCCGCGCATCTTCCACGTCCACGGCAAGGACGCGACGGTGCGCTGGGACGTGATCCGCCAGCATGGCGTGTTCGGGCGCCTGCCTTTCGTGCAGATGCGCACGCCGGGCTTCGGCGACAGCGACTGGACGCGGGTGATCAGCGAGTTGCGGCTAGCCGGTTACAAGGGCGCCATCGACATCGAGGGCTGGCACGACCCTGTCTATCGCGGCGACCTCGAGATCACCGGCCAGGTCCGTGGCCTGGAGTATCTGAAGCAATGCCGGGGAGGGAAGAGCTACCTGCCCAATCCAACTTGAGTACTGGCCGACTTGAGTGCCGGCCGGCGGGAGGAGCCGGCCGATCCAAAATCATTGTCGTAAACCCTTGATCGTGAGGGAACCAAAAGGGAGGAACGTGCATGAGCATGACGACCAGAAGGACTTTTCTGCGCTCGACCGTCGTGGCGGCCGCCACGGCGCTCTGCGCCTCGATCTCCACCTTGCCGGCGCAGGCGCTCGACGCGCAATGGTGCAAGGACGTGCACATCCGCTTCTTCGTCGGTGGCGCCGAGGGCGACGCCTTCGGCACCATCGTCTATAATGGCGCCAAGCAGGCGGCGGCCGATCTCGGGCCGAAGGTCGACTACATCTTTTCCGGTTGGGATGTCGAAAAGATGGTGCAGCAATTGCGCGAGGCGGTCGCCGTCAAGCCCCAGGGCATCGCCATGATGGGCCATCCGGGCGACGCGGCGATCATGCCGCTGGCCGAACAGGCGCATAAGGACGGCATCAAGATGATGTACCAGAACGTTCCGGTGCCGACCGTGGTGGCGGCGTTCGGCGGCGGTTATGTCGGCGCGCAACAGGAGCAGCAGGGGCGCGCGCTCGGCGCCGAGGCGTTCAAGCTGGCCGGGCTGAAGGCTGGCGACAAGGCGATCATGATCGGCCCGTTCGAGAATGAGAGCCGCGGTGCGCGCGAGCGTGGGACGGTCGCCGCGCTGAAGGAGGCCGGCGTCGATGTCGTTCAGATCAATTCGCAAACCGAATGGGCAGCCGATCCCAATCTCGCGATCCCGCCGATCACTGCCGCGCTCCTCAACAATCCCGGCGTCAAGGCGGTCGGCTATCCCGGCGGACAGATGCTCGGCAATGTCGCCACCTATATGCAGGCGGCGGGAAGGAAGCCCGGCGACATCTTCAATTTCGGCTTCGACACCAGCCCGCAGATCGTCGAGGCCTTCAAGGGCGGCTGGGTGCAGCTGACGGCCGACCAGCAGCCGTTCATGCAGGGCTATCTGCCGATCCTCAGTCTCTGCCAGCAGGTGGTGCTCGGTCTTGCCCCCATGAATGTCGACACCGGCGCCGGCTTCGTGACGCCGCAGAACTACGAGATCGTCTCAGAGCTCGCCAAGCAGGCGCTGCGCTGACCTCCCAGGCCGCCGGCCGGACCCAACCCGGCCGGCGGGACCGCCTGCGGACGAGGCAGGCACAACAGACAATTCAAGCGAGGATCGCATGAGCGAACGCATCATCGAACTGCGCGACATCAAGAAGTCCTACGGCCAGGTCTATGCGCTGGGCGGCGTCAATCTCAGCGTCGATCGCGGCGAGGTGGTCGGCCTGATCGGCGACAACGGCGCCGGCAAGTCGACGCTGATCAAGATCCTGTCCGGCGTGGTCAAGCCGACCAGCGGCGACATCCTGGTGCGCGGCAAGCCGGTGAGCGGATGGAGCGCGGCGCGCTCGCGCGACGCCGGCATCGAGACCGTGTTCCAGGACCGGGCGCTGGCCGTGCAGCAGACCATCGTGCGCAACATCTTCATGGGTCGCGAGCTCACAGGCTTCATGGGCTGGCTGAAGGTCAACAAGGAAGTCGCGGAAGCTAGCCGGCTGATGCGCGAGATCGGCTTCACCTCGAAAGTGTTCACGCCGCAGTCGATCGTCGGCCAGCTTTCGGGCGGCGAGCGGCAAGGCGTGGCGATCGCGCGCGCCATCTACAAGCAGGCGGAGCTGATCATCCTCGACGAGCCGACGACGGCGCTGTCGCTGACCGAGACCGCCAAGGTCTTCCATTTCGTTCGCCAGGTGCGGGCGAGCGGCCGCTCGATCCTGTTCATCGGCCACAACATCCACCATGTCTTCGACATCGCCGACCGTTTCGTGGTGCTCGACCGCGGCAAGGTGGCGCTGACCGCCGACCGCACCGAGGTCAAGTCTGCCGAAGACCTCATCAACTTCATGGAAGACGTGGCGCATCCCGGCGGATTGCCCGGTTTGCACGGGGAAGCGGAGCAGAGAGCCTGATGAGCAAAGTCATGGAACCCGATCTGCAAACTCCTCTGGGAAGAACAAGCGGCAAGGCGACCAAGGAGTGGAGCCACCCATCCAACCACTGGCTGCGCGGCTTCGTCCTCGACAACCGCGCGGCGCTCGGCACGCTGGCCGTGTTCATCGTGATGATGGCGGTCTTCATGATCGCCAACCCGACCGTCTTCACCACTTGGTATCTCTACAGTTCGGTGCTGACGACGCTTCCCGTGGCGCTGTTCGTGGTGGTGCCGCTGGTCTTCGTCGTCACCTGCGGCGAGATCGACCTGTCTTTCCCGGCGACGATGGGCTTTGCCTCATGGGTTTTCGCGCTGGTGGTGCAGGCCGGCTACGATCCGTTCATCGGCATCGTGGCCGCACTGGTCACCGGCACGCTGCTCGGCTTCCTGGTCGGCTCGCTGGTCGTCTATGGCGGACTATCGTCGCTGATCGCCACGCTCGGCATGAATTTCCTGCTGCGCGGCCTGATCCAGATCGTCAACGAGGGCAAGTCGATGGCGCTGACGGGCCTTGCCGACAGCTCGGCCTACAAGATCTTCTCCAGCCAGGTCTTCGGCATCCCGGTGCAGATCTTCTGGGCGATCGCCTTCGTCGTCTTTGCGGCGCTGCTCTACAACCGCCACCGCTTCGGCGCGCAGGTGAAAGTGGTCGGCGACAACCCGGACAGCGCCAGGCAGATGGGCATCGACGTCAAATGGGTTCGGGTGAAGGTGTTCGTCTTCGTCGGCATAGGTGCCGCGATCGCCGGCTGCTTCTCGGTGATGATCAACTTCACCTGGTGGCCGACGGCGGGCGACGGCTATCTCTTACCGGTGCTGGCCTCGGTGTTCGTTGGCGGCACGCCGACATGGGGCGGCATCGGCACCGTGGTCGGCGGCGCGATCGGCGCGGTCACGGTGTCGTTCATCCAGACCGGCGTGGTGGCGGCGGGCCTGAGCGGCTTCTACGTGCAGTTCTTCAACGGGCTGATCATCATCCTGTCGCTGCTGGGTCATAAGTGGAACCAGGCAAGGTACAGGTGAGGGGGCTGGTCAAACCGGCGCGACAAACCCGTCCAGCACGCGTTTCTGGCCGGCCTTGTCGAAGTCGATGGTGAGCTTGTTGCCTTCGATCGCCGCGATGTTGCCGTTGCCGAATTTCTGATGGAAGACGCGGTCGCCGACATTGAAGGCGGAGGGCGTGTCGGCAACCGATTTGGCGACCAGCTCGCCATCGATGGTACGGCCCTTCACCGAGGTGCGGCCGGCACCGTAGCCGGAGTCTGTCTCGCCATAGCCGATGCGCTCGACCTGATGGCCGGAGCGGGTGCCCCAGTTGCGGTCGGTCGCTTCGGTGCGGTTCGCCTGGGCGCGCTGCCAGCCGGGCGTCGCATAGGTGTTGGAGAAGCTGCCCTGGTCCTTGGCGCCGACATTGTCGAAGCGCGAGGCGCCATAGGGATTCTGGCGGCCACCGCCACCGCGCCCGGAGGCGAATGAGCCGCCGCCGTAAGGGTTGCCGTAGCCGCCGTAACTGTTGCCGCTATCGGCGACATCGACATGGGTTTCCGGCAGTTCGTTGACGAAGCGCGACGGGATGGTCGATTGCCAAAGCCCGTGAATCTGGCGGTTGGAGACGAACCAGATGTGCAGGTTCTTCTTCGCGCGCGTCAGGCCGACATAGGCGAGCCGGCGTTCTTCCTCCAGGCCGGAGCGTCCGCCTTCGTCCAGCGCGCGTTGGTGCGGGAACAGGCCTTCCTCCCAGCCAGGCAGGAACACGGTCTCGAATTCGAGACCCTTGGCCGAATGCAGCGTCATGATGCTCACGGCGTCCTGGTCGGCATTCTGCTCGGCGTCCATGACCAGCGCAACATGCTCGAGGAAGGAGCGCAGCGATTCATACTCCTCCATGGAGCGGATCAACTCCTTGAGGTTTTCCAGCCGTCCGGGCGAATCCGCCGAACGGTCGTTCTTCCACATGTCGGTGTAGCCGCTCTCTTCGAGGATGGTCTCGGCGAGCTCGGTGTGCGGGGTGGTTTCCAGCGCCTTCTGCCAGCGCTCGAAATTGGCCGCGACCTCGCGCAGTGCTGCTCGCGGCTTCGGCTTCAACTCGTCGCTTTCGGCAAGCGTCGCGGCCGCTTCCAGCATCGGGACGCGCAGGGCACGCGCGGTGTCGTGGATCTGGCGGATGGTGGCTTCGCCGAGCCCGCGCTTCGGCACGTTGACGATGCGCTCGAAGGCGAGGTCGTCACCGCCATTGGCGACGACGCGGAAGAAGGCGAGCGCATCGCGGATTTCCAGCCGCTCGTAGAAGCGCGGGCCGCCGATGACTCGGTAGTTGAGGCCCAGCGTGATGAAACGGTCTTCGAAGGCGCGCATCTGGAAGGACGCGCGCACCAGGATCGCCATGTCGTTAAGCCGGTGCTTCTGGCGCTGATAGGCCTCGATGGTATCGCCGACGGCTCGGGCTTCTTCCTCGGAGTCCCAGGCGGCATGGACATGCACCTTGTCGTCCTCGGGGTCGTCGCGGTCGGTGAACAGCGTCTTGCCGAAGCGGCCCTCATTGTGGGCGATGAGGTGCGAGGCGGCGCCCAGGATATGCGCGGTGGAACGGTAGTTGCGCTCCAACCTAATGATGGTGGCGCCGGGGAAATCCTTGTCGAAGCGCAGGATGTTGTCGACCTCGGCCCCGCGCCAGCCATAGATCGACTGGTCGTCGTCGCCGACGCAGCAAATATTCACGCTCACGGGCTGTTCCGCGCCTGCCGGCGCGGGCCCTCCGCGGGGGCCTCGCAACGGCTCGGACGCCCGGTCGGGCTTGCGGCCTTCGGCCGAAACGTCCCAATCATGGTTGTGCTCAGGTGCGTCATACTCGGGAGTCGGGGGCCTGTATTGGCCTGGCTCGGTCCTGTCGAACGACGCTGATTTGGACGCATTAGGGGTGCGACCGCCCGGTGAACCACTTCTTGGAGTACCCGGCCGTTGCGCCAGTAGGCGCAGCCACATGTATTGCGCGGTGTTGGTGTCCTGATACTCGTCGACCAGTATGTATTTGAACTTGCGGTGATATTCCTTCAGCACGTCCGGATAGGCGCGGAAGATGCGGATCGGGTGATAGAGCAGGTCGCCGAAATCGCAGGAGTTCAGCGTCTGCAGCCGCTCCTGATAGGCTTTGTAGAGCTGGCGGCCCTTGCCGTTGCCGAAGCTGCGCGCATCGCCTTCAGCAATCTCGTCGGGGCCGAGGCCCTTGTTCTTCCAGTTGTCGAGCATCTGGGCGAAGGTCTTGGCCGGCCAGCGCTTGTCGTCCAGCCCTTCGGCCTGGATCAGCTGCTTGATCAGCCGCACCACGTCGTCGGTGTCGAGGATGGTGAAATCCGATTTCAATCCGGCCAGCTCGGCGTGCCTGCGAAGCAGCTTCACGCCGATCGAGTGGAAGGTGCCGAGCCAGGGCATGCCTTCGACATTGCCTTCGCCGATCAGGTGGCCGATGCGCTGCTTCATCTCGCGCGCGGCCTTGTTGGTGAAGGTGACGGCCAGGATCTGCGAGGGGAAGGCCCTGCCGGTGGCAAGGATGTGGGCGATGCGGGTGGTGAGCACCCGCGTCTTGCCGGTGCCGGCGCCGGCCAGCACCAGAACCGGGCCCTCGGTCGTCTCGACGGCGAGCCGCTGCTCGGGGTTCAGGCCCTTCAGGTAATCGGGCGCGCCGTGCTGGCCGCTGCGGGCGGCCATGGCGCGCGCGGCTATGCCGGATGGTGCCGCCGCCGGCCGCGCATTCGGTTCATCGAAAAAAGGCATGTCCTCGGAAAAGCCCGACATCGCTCCCGAATGTAGTGATTCGGCAGCGAAAGACCAGAACTGTCTACGTTTTGTTCTAGTTTCGCGTGTCTGGCCCCAACTTGACAGCCGGAGCGGGTGAGGGAAAGCTGCCGGCAGGGCAGGGACGGCTCGCCGTCGCCTGAAAGCCGCCTCTTCGTTTGAAGGCGCGCAACAGTCGAAGGAGCACCGTCTTGGCTGTCACCATCACGTCCCTCGTCCTCTCCCTCATCGGTCTCGTTCTCGGCGGCGGCGGCATCTGGCTCGCGACGCTAGGCGGCAGCTGGTACTACCTGATCGCCGGCCTGGTCTTCCTGATCACCGCCTGGCTGTTGCTGCGACGCAGGTCGACATCGCTCTGGCTCTACGCGCTGTTCGTGCTCGCCACCTTGTGCTGGGCGGTCTGGGAAATCGGCTTCGACTGGTGGCAGCTCGGTCCGCGCGGCGGCGTCATCGTGCTTATCGCCTTGTGGCTTTTGACGCCATGGGCAAGGCGCGGCTTGCGGGGGCCGGACGCGCGCGCGCCGCTGATCCTGGCCGTGCTCGCCTCGCTCGCGGTCGCCGGCTATTCGATGACCGTCGACCCTCACGACATCGGCGGCACGCTGGGCACCGAGAAGGTGGCGACGGCGGCCAATCTCGGCGGCGACATGCCGGCCGGCGAATGGCATTTCTACGGCCGCACGCCCTTTGGCCAGCGCTATTCACCGCTCGACCAGATCACGCCCGACAATGTCGCCAAATTGCAGCCGGCCTGGACCTATCGCACCGGCGACGTCAAAGGCCCCGACGACATCGGCGAGACGACCTATCAGGTGACACCGCTAAAAGTCGGCGATGCGCTCTACATCTGCACGCCGCATAATTTCGCTATCGCCATCGATGCCGCGAGCGGCCAGGAGAAATGGCGCTACGACCCGAAGGTCAAGCTCGACCCCAACCGCCAGCACCAGACCTGCCGCGGTGTTTCCTATTATGCCGACGCCAAGATCGCCGCCGGCCAGCCTTGCGCGCAGCGCGTCTACCTGCCGACGTCGGACGCCCGGCTGATCGCGCTCGACGCCGCGAACGGGCAGGTGTGTGCGTCCTTCGCCGAGGGCGGCACGCTGAACCTGATGGCCAACATGCCCTATCCGAAGTCGGGCTACTACTATTCGACATCGGCGCCGCTGATCGTCGGCGGCAAGATCATCGTCGGCGGCGCGGTCAACGACAATTACTCGACCGAGGAGCCGTCCGGCGTCATCCGCGCCTTCGATGTCGACACCGGCGCGCTGCTGTGGAACTGGGATTCCGGCAATCCGGATGTGACGACGCCGTTGCCCGCCGGGCAGACCTACACCCACAACTCGCCCAACATGTGGTCGACGGCGAGCGCCGACGAGAAGCTGGGGCTGCTTTATCTGCCGCTCGGCAACCAGACGCCGGACCAGCTCGGCATGGGCCGCAGCGCCAATGTCGAGAAGTTCTCCTCCTCGATCACCGCGCTCGACCTCAACACCGGACAATTGCGCTGGGTGAGGCAGACCGTGCATCACGATCTGTGGGACATGGACGTCCCGGCGCAGCCGACGCTGGTCGACATCACCACGGCGAACGGAGTCGTGCCGGCACTGGTCGGACCGACCAAGCAGGGCGATCTCTACGTGCTCGACCGGCGCACCGGCGAGCCGATCATCCCGGTGAAGGAAGTGCCCGCACCCGGCGGCGCGATCGAGGGCGATCACGCGTCGCCCACGCAGCCGGCCTCGGACCTGTCCTTCAATCCGAAGCCGCTGACCGGCGCCGACATGTGGGGCATCACCATGTTCGACCAGCTGGCGTGCCGGATCGAATTGAAGAAGCTGCACTATGAGGGACGCTACACGCCGCCCTCGCTGCAGGGCTCGCTGATCTATCCCGGCAATTTCGGCGTCTTCAACTGGGGCGGCGTCGCGGTCGATCCGGTGCGGCAGGTGATGTTCGGCATGCCGACCTATCTCGCCTTCACCTCGAAGCTCATCCCGCGCGCGGACGTGCCGGCGCCGGGCGACAACACCAAGGGCAGCGAGCAGGGGCTGAACCGCAACGAAGGCGCGCCTTACGCAGTGGTGATGGGACCGTTCCTGTCGCCGCTCGGCGTTCCCTGCCAGGCGCCGCCCTGGGGCTACGTCGCCGGCGTCGACCTCAAGACGGGAAACATCGCCTACAAACATCGCAACGGCACGGTCTACGACATGACGCCGCTGCCTCTGCCGCTCAAGGTCGGCGTTCCAGGCATCGGCGGGCCGATGATCACGGCGGGCGGCGTCGCCTTCCTGGGCGCCGCGGTCGACGACTATCTGCGCGCCTATGACCTCACCACCGGCCGGCAGCTCTGGCAGGCGCGGCTGCCGGCGGGCGGGCAGTCGACACCGATGACCTACACGGTGGCCGACGGCCGCCAGTTCGTCGTCATCGTCGCCGGCGGCCACGGCTCGGTCGGCACCAAGCCGGGAGATTACGTGATGGCCTACACGCTACCGAAATAAGAGAGGGCAGCGCGAGGCTTCAAAGTCCGAGATGGCCCCTCAGGCTCGGTACCTGGTCCAGCACCTGGTTGGTCAGGTCAGGGCCGGCGGCGGCTTCCGCCTGCTGGGTCAGCGTCGTGCCTGCCTTCTGGATCTGAGCCATGTCGAGGCCGGACGCCTTGAGCACGGCGACGCCGTTGATGAGCGCGCCGGCCTTTTCGCCCAGCACGCCGCCAAGCGCGCCCTGCAGCGACGACAGAAGGCCGCCCCCCGAATTGGCCGTCGCGCCGGCGGCCATCACGTCATATTTCTGCGCCAGCGCATCAGCGCCGGGGATCTGGTCGAAGAAGGACGAAACGCTGGTGCCTTCAGCCTCGTGCTCGAGCACGGAAAAGATGGTGCCGACAACCTTCTCGGTGGTCGGCTCGTCGAGGCCGGCCTTGGCGGAAACGGTGTTGACGATGTCCTGGACGTTCATGGCATTCCCCTTTCGTCGTTCGTATCGGTGCGGCGGCCTCGGCAACTTCGCGCCCTAATGTGACAGCACCATCAAGGCTTTCGGAAATGACCAAAATGTGATGGGCGAGCCGCACCTCTCCGGATCGTCATCCAAGCGTGACTGGAACGTATAAATCTCGACCCTATCTTGCGGATCGACCTGCCAATCTCCCCGATTGTCGTCGAGAGAGCCATGACCGAACCCGTTGCCAAGCCCGTCATCACGCAGCCCGCCGTCACGCAGGCCATGATCGATGCCTATGACGAATACACGCATCTGACGCTCGACCGCCGCCGCTTCATGGAGCAATTGACGAAGCTGGCGGGCTCGGCCGCCGCGGCGGCCGCGATCGCGCCGATGCTGGCGGCCAATTCCGCCCAAGCGGCGATCGTCGCCGAGGACGACAGCCGCATCAAGGGCGAGGACATCACCTATCCCGGCAGCACCGGCGAGATAAAGGGCTATCTGGTCAAGCCCGCCAACCACTCAGGCAAGCTCGGCTCCGTCATAGTCATCCACGAGAACAGGGGGTTGAACCCGCATATCCGCGATGTCGCCCGGCGTGTGGCGCTGGAGGGATTCGTCGTGTTGGCGCCTGACTTCCTGTCGCCGCTCGGCGGCACGCCGCCCGACGAGGACAAGGCGCGCGACATGTTCACCAAGCTCGACGCTGCACAGGTCACGGCCGACGGCGTGGCGACGATCGCCTACCTCGAGAGCCTCAAGGACGGCAACGGCAAGGTCGGGGCGGTCGGCTTCTGCTGGGGCGGCGGCGCGCTCAACCAGCTGGCCGTCCATGCGCCGGATCTCAACGCCGGCGTCGCCTATTACGGCATGCAGCCCAAGGCGGAGGACGCTGCGAAAATCAAGGCGCCGCTACTCCTCCACTATGCTGGGCTCGATACGCGCACCAATGCCGGCATCGATGCCTATAAGAAGGCCCTCGACGCCGCGCATGTCGAATACAAGGTCTTTGTCTATGATGGCGCTAACCACGCCTTCAACAACGACACCTCGGCCGCGCGCTATGACAAGAAGGCCGCCGATCTGGCCTGGGGGCGCACTGTCGCTTTCCTGAAAGAGAAGCTGGCATAGTCGAGCAGGCTAGATATTTGCCGCGGGCTTGTGGAAGGCGACGCCGGCGATGACCATCGCAATGCCGATGCAGCCGGTGACGCTCGGCACCTGACCCAGCACGACGACGCCGATCAGCGTCGCCGTCAGCGGCAGAAGCGAGAGCATCAATGCGAAGCTCGCGCGCGGCAGCCTCGCCATGGCAAGCTGGTCGCAGATGTAGGGGATGACCGAGGAGCAGACGCCGACGCCGATCGCGGCGGCGAGCAGTTGCGGCGATGAGAAGGCGGGCAGCGCCTCGTGGAAGCCGATGGGCAACACGATGAGGAATGCGATCGCCATGGCGGTGCCGAGGCCGGCAATGCCGATGCCGGCCTGGGCGACGCGGTGACCGATCACGATGTAGCCGACAAACAGGGCGCCGTTCAAAAAGGCCCAGAACAGGCCGACGGGATCGCTGGACCACTTCACGTCGATGAGAAGCAAGGTGCCGGCAACGGCAACAGCGAGCGCCGCAAAGTTGCGCCGGCTGCGCAGGCCGACCAGCGCCACCGCGATCGTGCCGACGAATTCGATCGCCGCCACCAACGAGATCGGCAGGCGGTCGAGCGCCAGATAGAACGAGCAGTTCATCACCGCCAGGCAGATGCCGAATGCCAGCAGCAGGAGCCGTTGAGCGCGATCCGCGCGGGCGAAGACGCGCCAGGGCCTGGTCAGCGGGGCAAAGACGAGGGCGGCGGTGGCGATGCGCAGCCAAGCCATGCCGAGCACGCCGACCTGAGCGAAAAGCAGCACGGCGAAGGCCGGCCCGAGATAATGGAATACGGCGCTGACGCAGAACCAGACATGCGGCGGCAAAGCGTTGGCCCTTCCAGCGAGTGTCGTGGGGCGGGCGAGGGCGGGGCGCGCATCCGTATCACCGGTGGCCGGATTTGCAGCTGGAATTTGCGTTTGGTTGGTCACGAGCGCATTATCGCAGGCGAAATGCGTGATCTATATGCGTGATCGGCGGCCATATTGATTTATTGGCTTTCAGAAGAAGAGAAAAAAGTTGAAAAACCTTCGAAGTGAAAATGTCGATCTGGACGCGATCGATCTGAAGGTGCTGCGGCTCCTGGAAAAGGACGCGCGCATCAGCACGGCGGAACTGGCGCGCGCGGTCGGGCTGTCGGCGCCGAGCGTGGCGGAGCGCATCCGCAAGCTGCAGGAGAACGGCGTGATCGAGGCCTATACAGTGAGGATCAATCCAGCCGCTCTCGGCATGAAGCTGTCGGCATGGCTGAGAATAAGGCCGGTGCCGGGACAGCTTTCCGTGGTGGCGGACATCATCCGCGAGCTGCCGGAAATCGCGCAATGCGACCGGGTGACTGGCGAGGACTGCTTCATCGCGCTCGCCCATGTCGGCTCGGTGAGCGAGCTCGAGCGCGTGATCGACCGGATCATTCCCTATGCGATGACCAACACCGCCATCATCCAGTCGTCACCGGTCGAGCCGCGCTCGCCGCTCGGCGGGTTCAAGGCCCGGTGAGGGGATCAGAGCGGGGTTGTCGGCAGCAAGATTTCCACCGTTCATTTCCGTGAAATCAGCGCAGACGCTGGAGATTGGCGGAAGCCTCTCAACCTCGTCATTCCAGGGCGGAGCAGCCGCGAAGCGGCGTCGCGGAGACCCTGGAATCCATTCCGTGACCGTGATCGGAGAACGCGGCGGTGCAGAATTCTGCACCGCGGCAACGCCTCGACCTCACGGCATGGCAACTGTGTTCACGCAAACGCAGTTTTGTCGCGAATGATAGCGTTGAGGACGACCAAGAGCTTCCTTGCGACGGCGATGATGGCGAGCTTCTTGGAGCCCGACCGGGCAGCAAGGGCTGTGTAGAAGGACTTGAACCGGTCGCAGGTTCTGATGGCCGTGAGGGCTGCCATATAGAGGGCGCGGCGCACGCGTGATCGCCCGCCTTGGATCTGGCTCCTGCGGTTGAGCTTGCCGCTCTTGTTGTCGAACGGGGCAAGGCCGACGAGTGCTGCGATCGCCTTGGGTGAGCGCTGGCCGAGCTCGGGCAGGAGCGCCAGCAGCGAGAGCGCGCCGACCTTGGAGACACCGGGCACGGAGACCATCAGCGCATGGTCGCGAGCGGTGTCCTGGTTTTGACGAATGATTTCGGCAATCTGGCTCTCGAACGCCTTGATGCGCGTGTCGAGGAAGGCGATCGTCTCTTCCAGATCGGCAATGACGACCTCCTCGAAAGCCTCGGCGAGGTGCTTCTTCAGCGCTGCCCGCATATTGACCAAGTGATCGCGGTGGCCGGCAAGCGATTGAAGCCGCTCGACTTCTTCGCTCGGCGCCGGCTCGGCTTCAGGGCTATAGCGACGGCCGTAGTCGCTCAGCATCCTGGCATCGAGAGGATCGGTCTTGGCGCGCCGGCGCGTCGACTTCGAATAGTGGTGGGTATGGGCCGGGTTGTGCCGCGAGAACGGCACGCCGGCCTTGGCCAGCGCATGGCGCAGGAGCCGGTCATGCACCCCTGTCGCCTCCATGACGACGAAGTCCCGACTGGGATCAAGACCCGCCACATAGGCCGCGATCGCATCGGCCTGGTTGTCGATGCGCCGAAGACGGCCGCTTGTCTCATCAAAAAAGTCGAGCCACTGCTTGGAGATGTCGCAGCCGACATAGTTCTGGGCTATCATGTCCACGCCTCTTCCTGTGGTGCGGGGTCTGCTTCGAACAGCCCCGTGCAACTGTTCAGGTTGATGGTTCACCGGTGGGAAGGGACCGGGCCATGCCACGGCCTGTCCGAAAGGACGACCAGGATCCACTCGGTCTCCTTCCCACTTCAACCATACACCAGAACCAACACACAGGATCCTCGGGTCTGCGCGTCCGCTTCGCTCCCGCTCCGCCCGTGGATGACGACGGGGTCGGCGTCTCGGCCAATCTCCAAGGCATGCCGCCCGCCAAGGCAAACATAGCCAACCTGTCAGATTTCTGTGCCAGGGAACTAAAGCATGTCTCCCGAAAGTGGTCCCGGTTTCGGGACAAAGACATGCTTAAGATCAAAGACTTAAAGCAGGTTGCGTGAATCCTTTTTCACGCGACCTGCTTTAGGCGTGGCCGCGCCTCATGCGCGCCTGCTTCAGAATCGCGCGCCAGCGGATCATGTCGAACGGGATGGGCTCGTTGTTGTTGGCGATGTGGAAGATCTCGTTGTTGACGTTCTTCAACGATCGCCAGAAATCATAGTCGGTGATGCGTGGATCGGCCGCCAACCGTTCCACTTCGACCTTGATGTCGGTTTTCATGCACTGTCCTCGTACCGCATCCGCCAGCCGCCCGCGCGCAACCCGGTACGGCGGTTTTCGAACGCACCAGTGAGTCGTTCAACGGACTCAACCGACTTGTTCACGTTAAAACCTTGGTAAGGTTAACGCGGGCGTCCGGGTGCTTCAAGCGGTCTTGCGCTTGATGCCGATGGAGCGACCGGCGCGCTCCGGCATGGGCAGCGCCCCATGGGCGGCGCGCATAGCTTCAACTTTTTCCATCACGTCGGCTGGGAAGGGGGCGACCCTAGGCCCGGCCATGTCGACATGCAGCGCAAGCTGCTCGGAGGTCGCGGCCAACCAACCGTCGACATGGCGGATTTCCTGATAGGCCCTGAGCCGCTTCTCGTCGTGGTCGATGAGTTGGAACGAGACCTTCACCTTATGGTCGAGGTGTAGTTCCTGGACATAGCAGACATGGACTTCCGCCGTGTAGATGGTGAGACGGCGATCCCTTGCGTAGTTCGGCCCCATGCCCATCATCTCGAAGGCCACATCCGAACAGCGGTCGAACAGCACGTTGTAATAGGCCATATTGAGGTGGCCGTTATAGTCGATCCAGTCCTTCTCGATGTCCATCGGGTCGGAAATGAACGGGGCGGGGATGGTCATCTGATTTTCCTTGATCGCCGCGGGACAGGGCGTGGCTGCTAAGATTCTCGTTGTTCTGGCGTAAAGTCGCCAAGCCTAACCGCTTGGCACTTTTCCTGGAATTGCTTTAGGCATCATCCATAGCTGCATAACAAGGGTGGACGCTGGTCCATTCGCGGAGGAATTCATGGCTTTGAGCGACCTCAACCCCGTCGAACGCAACGAGGAAGGCATCGCCGCGGTGCTCGGCATCCTCAAGCAGCGCTTCGGCGAGCGCTTCCAGACCGGCGAGGCGATACGCGGCCAGCACGCGCACACCACCACCTATATCCCGACCCAGGCGCCGGACGGCGTCGCTTTCGTCGAGACAGCTGAGGAAGTGCAGGAGATCGTGCGCGCCTGCGCCGCGCACCGCGTGCCCGTCATCGCCTTCGGCGTCGGGTCTTCGCTCGAGGGCCACACCAATGCGCCGGGCGGCGGCATTTCCATCGACACGTCGCGCATGAACCGGATCCTGGCCGTCAATCCGCAGGACCTCGACTGCACGGTCGAGCCAGGGGTGACGCGCGAGGATCTCAACCGGCATTTGCGCGACACCGGCCTGTTCTTTCCGATCGATCCGGGGGCCAATGCGTCGCTGGGCGGCATGGCGGCGACCAGGGCTTCCGGCACCAACGCGGTGCGCTACGGCACGATGCGCGAAAACGTGCTGTCGCTGACCGCCGTCATGGCGGACGGCGAGACGGTGACGACCGGCAAGCGGGCGAAGAAAAGCTCGGCCGGCTATGACCTGACGCGGCTTCTGGTCGGCTCCGAAGGCACGCTCGGCGTGATCACTTCGCTGACGCTGAGGCTCCAGGGCATTCCGCAGGCAATTTCAGGAGGGGTCTGTCCGTTTCCGAGCCTCGAGGCGGCCTGCAACACGGTGATCGCGACCATCCAGATGGGCATTCCGGTGGCGCGCATCGAACTGGTCAACGCGTTGCAGATGCGGGCGATGAAGAATTATTCCAAGCTCGACTATCCGGAGAGCCCATGCCTGTTCGTCGAGTTCCACGGCAGTGACGCCGGCGTGGCTGAACAGGCCGAGACGTTCGGCATGATCGCCGAGGAGAATGGAGGAGGGCCGTTCCTGTGGACCAGCGTCGCGGAAGAGCGGACGAAGCTCTGGAAGGCGCGGCACGACGCCTATTGGTCGTCGCTGACGCTGCGGCCCGGCGCCAAGGGGCTTTCGACGGATGTCTGCGTACCGATCTCGCGGCTTGCCGAATGCGTCGCTGAGACCGAGGCCGACATTGCCGAGATGGGGCTGGTGGCACCCATCGTCGGTCATGCCGGCGACGGCAATTTCCATGTGCTGGTGCTGATGGACGTCGACAACCCGCAAGAGATCGCGCTCGCCGAGAAATTCGTAGCCCGGCTCAACATGCGTGCCATCGCGATGGAGGGAACCTGCACCGGCGAGCACGGCATCGGCCAGGGCAAGGTCGGCTTCCTGCGCCATGAGCTCGGCCATGGCGTCGATGTCATGCGCACGATCAAGCAGGCGCTCGATCCGCTCAACATCATGAACCCGGGCAAGATTCTGCCGGCGGCGGGATAACCCATCGGCCAGAGGCTATTCGCCCACTCCTTCGACAAGCTTCTGCAACGTCGGCCGCGTCGGCGCGAAGAAGGTCGTGCCGGTGTGCGGCGTGGAGAAGTCGAGCAGCCGGTCGTAGGCGCCGGGCGGCTCGCCGACATACATGCGCTGCAGCATTTTCTCGATCACCCACAGATAGCGCGTGTAGCCGATGAAATAGGTGCCGAACTCGTTCTGCCCGGGGCGGCCGAACGGCATGTTGTCGCGCAGGATGTCGTATTCGTTGCCGGCGTCGTCCTCGATCGTGGCCAGCGACTTGTGCGATTTGCGCGGCTTGTCGTCGTCATCGATCTCGATGTTGTCGATCTTGGTGCGGCCGATGATTTCTTCCTGGACATGCGTCGGCGTTTTGCCCCAGGCGGCCATGTCGTGCAGGTATTTCTGCACGACCACATAGCTACCGCCGGCAAAGTCGCCGTCCTCGTCGCCGACCAGCGCCGAGGCGGGCAGGTCGAGGCCGGTCGGATTTGCAGTGCCGTCGATGAAGCCCAGAAGATCGCGGGCGTCGAAATAGCGGAAGCCCGAAACCTCGTCGGCAACGCTCACGCTGTCGCCGAGGCTGTTCAGCAAGATGCGCTCGAACTCGAAGCACATATCGGGCCGCTCGGCGCGGATGTGGAAGAGGAGATCGCCGGGCGTCGAGGGCGCCGAATGCGCCGCTCCTTCAATCGGCGCGAAGGGTTTCAACTCGCGCGGCCGCCGGTTGGGCGAGAGGCGGTTCCAGAGTCCGACGCCGATGCCGGCGATGCAGGACAGCCGGCCCGACAGGTCGCGGAAGCCGACATTCTTGACGAGATCGTCGAGTTCGCCCAGCACCGATGCGACGGTCGCAAGCGCGGCCCTGTCGGTGCCGACCGTGACGACGAGGAAAATCGCGGCCTGCGATAGCGGAGCGTCGACGCTCTGCGCATCGATGGGCACTCTATCCCAGTTCTTGCCTGACATCGGGAACGCTCCGTGTTGGGTTCAGATCTGTGGCGACCAGGGGCATGGCCGGAAGGGCAGGAATTGGCAAAAGAGATATCCCGACCGCGAGCCATCGCGCAACTGGAGAGGTCGGCCGTTGCTGCGCCGCTGAATTGCCTCTTTATCGACACGCGGATGCGGGTAGAGTGCGGCTGACTTTCAATCCGGGAAACAGATGCTCGCCCGCCTGTTCGTGATCTTCGGTGGCCTGTTCGTGCTGGTGCTGTGCGCGGCGCTGGTGGTGCCGTATTTCATCGACTGGACGGGTTACCGGGGCGATTTCGAGCGCGAGGCGAGCGCCATCCTCGGCCGCAAGGTGACGGTGAAGGGCGATGCGACGGCGCGGCTGTTGCCGTTTCCGTCGGTGACCTTCTCCAATGTCGAGGTCGCGGGCGGGCCGGAAGGCCAGCCGGCGATGACGGTCGAGACCTTTTCCATGGATGCGGAGCTGGCGCCCTTCCTGCGTGGCGAGGTGCTGATCTTCGACATGCGGCTGGTGCACCCGAAGGCCATCATCAATGTCGCCGGTGACGGCACCGTCGACTGGACGCTGCGGCCCTCGACGCCCCTCGACCCGGGCCAGATCGCCATCGAGAAGCTGTCGGTAACCGAGGGACAGATCGAGCTTCGTCACGCCGCCGGCGGACGCAGCCATCTGATATCGGAGATCAACTCGACGATTTCGGCCAAGGCGCTCACCGGCCCATGGCGCATGGACGGAACGCTGCGCTTCGACGGCTTGCGCGCCGACGTCTCGGCTTCGACCGGCAAGGTGGAGCAGGACGGCCAGATGCGGCTCAGGCTGAAAGCCGATCCGGATGCCTATCCGCTGGTCATCGAAGCCGACGGCAATGCCGGCATCGTCAAGGGCGCCGCGGTCTATTCCGGCCAGTTCAAGATCTCAGGTGCGGACAAAAACTCGGCCGAGCTGCGCGGCAATGACGGCGAGCCGGTCAAGATCAGCACCGGCAAGCCCGACCCGGGCTTCCGGCTGAACGGCAAGTTCGCGCTCGACCACCAGAAGCTCAATGTCGATGAATTCCGCTTCGAGACCGGGCCGCTCGACAATCCCTATACCGCCGACGGCAAGGCATCGGTCGATCTCGGCCTGAAGCCGCATTTCTCGGTTGAGGCCAGCGGCGCGCAGGTCCAGTTCGACGAGGCCGTGGGTGGTGCCGCCGGCGCCGGCTTCACGCTCGACCAGCGCATCGCCGCATTCGAGCAGACGCTGCAGCATATGCCGAAGCCGACGATACCGGGCACGGTCGAGGTCAGGCTCCCGGCGGTGGTGGCGGGCGATACCACGGTGCGCGACGTGCGGCTGTCGGCCGAGCCCGTCGAAGGGGGCTGGTCGGTCAAGTCGCTTGCCGCGACGCTGCCTGGCCGCACAACGCTCGAGGCCGACGGCATGTTGAGCGTCGAGGACCATTTCGGCTTCACCGGCTCGTTGCTGCTCGCCGTCGGACAGCCTTCCGGCTTTGCCGCCTGGCTGTCGAAGGATGTCGACGAGGCGATCCGCCGGCTGCCCGCGGCAGGCTTCAAGGCCAAGGTCGATCTCAGCGAGAACCGGCAGTCCTTCAGCGATCTCGAACTTATCCTCGGCAAGGCGAAATTTTCCGGCAGCATCGATTCCAGCCAGCCGGACGGCGCCAGGCCATCGGTGCTGATGCGGCTGACGGGCGGCGAGATGGACCTGGACGGGCTCGCGGCCTTCGCCTCTATCTTCATCAGCGACAAGGGCGCCAACCGCTTTTCGGATCGCGATCTCGATTTCCAGATCAAGGCGGGGCCAGTCAGCGCCGGCGGCTTGAGCGCCGACACTGTCGACACGGCGCTGCGGCTGCGTGAGGGCCTGCTCGAGATCGACCGGCTTTCGATCGGCGGCCTGGCCGGCGCCTCGATCAGCGCCACGGGCCGTGTCAAGGACTTCCCTCAGAGCCCGACAGGCAAGCTCAACGCTTCCGTGGTGGCGGTGGACCTCAAGCCGCTGATCGATGTCGCGGCGCAGCACTATCCCAACAATGGCGTGCTCAAAGGCCTGGCCACCCGCGCGGCGGCCTATCCCGAACTGTTTCAGGACGCGCGCATTGATCTTTTGACCAGCGCCGCCGACAATGGCGACGGCACCACGGGCCTGGCGCTCTCCGCCCAGGGCAATGCCGGCGGCTCGGCCTTCTCGGCTTCGCTTTCCGGCAAGGGAACCGCGGACAAGCTCTCCGAGGCGCCGGTATCGATCACCTTCAACGCCCGCAACGACAATGCCACCACGCTGCTTGCGCTTTACGGCCTGCCGGCGCTGCCGCTCGGCATGCTCGGCCACGCCAACACCGAAGTCTCGGCGAAGGGCTCGGTCGTCGGCGGTCTCGCGGCCAGCTTCAACCTGACGTCCGACGATTTCAGGGCAAGCTTCGACGGAACCGTCGCCGAGACGGCGCAAGGCGCCACCGCCAAAGGCAAGGTCAATCTCGAGGCCGCCGATATCGAGCCGTGGCTGATGACGACCGGGGTCGGCCTGCCCGGCATGGGAGCGGGCACGTCGACGTCGCTGGCGGCCGATGCCGATTTTGGCAACGGGCTCCTGGTGCTGAGCGGACTCACAGGCTCGATCAACAAGGCGGCGGTGTCCGGCGACATCAACATCGATGCCAAGGATGGACTGCCGCATCTTGCAGGGGCGCTGGCGCTCGACGAACTCGACCTCGATCCGCTGGCGGTCTCGCTGTTCGGCGACCAGTCCTTCGCGCCCGCCAAGAGCGGATGGCCGACGAGGCCGTTTAGCCAGAAGTCGACGCTTCCGTTCAACGCAGACCTCGATCTCAACACGTCGGCGCTTGCCGCCGGGCCGTTCGCCACGGCGCATGACGCTTCATTCTCGTTGAAGCTCGACCGCGAAGGCATCCACGTCTCCGACCTCAAGGCGAAGCTTTATGGCGGCGATCTGACCGGCCTGTTCGACTTGAAGAACACGGAAGGCACCGGCCTGTTCTCCGGCCAGATGAGACTGGCCGGCGGCGACCTTTCCGCCGTTCTGCCCGGCGCCGGTATCGGCGGCAGCGGCGATCTTTCGGCGGCGCTGTCGACCAGCGGCAAATCCGTCGACGCCATGATTGCGGCTCTCTCCGGATCGGGCACGGCGGCGCTGAAGGGATTGAAAGTGGACGGCATCAATCCGGATGGCTTTGCCGCGATGATCGCCAAGGCCGATGCGATCGGACGCGATATCGACACGGCCAAGACGGCGGAGTTCGCGCCGCAGATCGCCGGGGAGGGCAGCTTTGCCGCCGGCGATGCTGATGTGGCCTTCACCGTGGCGAACGGCACGTTGCGGGCGCCGCCGATCAGCCTCGACAATCCCGGCGCGACCTTGTCCGCGGACGTGACGGCCGATCTCAACACGAGCACCGTCACGGCAAAGGGGGCGCTGACCTATCGTCCCGGCGACGAGGCGCTGGTCGGTTCCGAACCAACCGTCAATTTCAGCCTGACCGGCCCGCTCGGGGCGGCCGCGCCGCAGTTCGACAGCGGCCCGCTGGCGCAGTTCCTGACGCAGCGCGCGCTGGAGAAGGAACAGCAGCGGGTCGAGGCGATGCAGGCGGCGCTCCTGGAGAAGCAGCGGCTGCGGCGCGAAGTGCGCTATTACGCGGCGCTGCAGACGGAGCGCGACAACGCGGCCGAGGAGTTGCGCCGGCAAGAGGAAGAGGCGCGGCAGAAGGCCGAGGCGGAAGCCAAGGCCAAAGCCGAAGCGGAAGCCCAGGCGCAGGCGGAAGCCGAGGCAAAAGCCAAGGCCGACGAAGAGGCGAGGGCCAAGGCGGAAGCCGACGCCAAGGCGCAGGCCGAAGCGGACGCCAAGGCGAAGGCCGATGCACAGGCGAAAGCCGAGGCCGAGCAGCGGGCCGCGGACGAGGCGGCCAAGGCGCAGGCCGAGGCCGATCGCAAGAGGGCGGAGCAGGCGAAGCTGGAAGCGGCGCGTAAGGCGGCCGAGCAAACGCCAAAGGCCGAGGGGTCGCTGCCCGGCGTCAATGACGGTTCGACGCCGGCGAAGCCGAAGGCCAACCCGTTCACGATAGACAATCTGTTGAAGTCGCTGGACGGCGGCTGAGCTTCACGCTGCGCGGGCGGCGGACCAGTTGCCCGGCACACGGATTTGACCGGTCGGCTCTGTTTGCGTTGGCAGGTGGCATGCGTTGGAGATTAGCCGAAACCTCCATCGCGATCGTCATTCCAGGGCGGAGCAGGAGCGAAGCTCCGTCGCGAAGACCCTAGAATCCATGCCGTTACCTTCGCCAAGGCGTGCTACGGAGCAGAATTCCGCACCGTGGCGGCGCTTCCAAGTCACGGCATGGATTCTATGGTCTGCGCCGCGTCGCTTCGCTCCTTGCTCCGCCATAGAATGACGAGGTTGGGGCGGCTTCAACCAATCCCCGGCGCTTGTGCTGATTTCACGAACATGAACGGAAAATCTTGCACCAAGACAAACGGCAACCTTTCATCCCTTATCGGGGAACTGGTCGAATATCTTAGCGCTCAGGATTCTTCCCGGCGCGAGAGCAGGCGCCGCAGCATCGGCTCGATGCGCGAAAGCTCGTCGAGATGCGCGGCCGACAAGTCGGCAAGGTGGTCGTCCGCCAGAGGGGTGAGCTGCAGCAAGACGCGGCGGTGATCGCCCTTGTCCTGATCGCGAATGACCAGGCCCGCCTCGGCAAGGCGGTTCACCAGTTCCACCGCGCTGTGGTGGCGGATGCGCAGCCGCTCGGCAAGATCGCCCACCGCCACCGGTCCGCCGCCGGGAAATCCCTTGATCGCCAGCAGCGCCTGGTGCTGGCGCGGCGTGAGGCCTGCGTCATTGGCTTGGACCTGGCTGAATTCGAGAAAGCGGCGGATCAGGTAGCGAAACTGCGACAGCCGCTGGTAGTCGGCCTGGCTGATGGCGGGGCGTGGTTTCGGCGGCGTCATTCCCCGACTTATGGTCCTTTCCTGCAAAAGCTCAACAGGCGGCCGCGATCCCTGTCCAAAATGACGCGGCGCAAGGATCGAAAACGGCTTGAAGATTTATATCGTATTACGATATTAACCCACCTGAAACCGGACGGCCTTCGCGCCGCCAGAAAGTTCAGGCTCCCGAAATGAAATCCGCTCACGCCGGCAACGGCCATCTTCGCGACTTCACGACCGATCCGCGCGTGCTGATCATCGCGGCAATCGCCGTGGTGGTGGCGACCGCCGGGCTCTTCGCCGGCATCGTGCTCCTGAAGCTCATCCGGCTCGCCACCAACATCGCCTATTTCGGCCAGTTCTCGCTGGCCGAACTCAAGCTAGAGGACTCGCCGCTGGGCTATGCCGCCGTGATCGTGCCGGTGATCGGCGCGCTGATCATCGGCCTTATGGCGCGCTTCGGCAGCGAGAAGATCCGCGGCCACGGCATTCCCGAAGCCATCGAGGCGATCCTTCTCGGGCGCTCGCGGCTCGACGCCAAGGTCGCGGTGCTGAAGCCGCTGTCGTCGGCGATCTCGATCGGCTCGGGCGGACCGTTCGGCGCCGAAGGCCCGATCATCATGACCGGCGGCGCCATCGGCTCGCTGATCGCGCAGATGCTGCCGGTCAGCGACAATGAGCGCAAGACGCTGCTGGTGGCGGGCGCTGCGGCCGGCATGACGACGGTGTTCGGGACGCCGATTGCCGCCATCATGCTCGCGGTCGAGCTACTGTTGTTCGAATGGACGCCGCGCAGCTTCATCCCTGTCGCCGTCGCCGCGATCGTCGCGGAAGTCGAGCGCACCTTGCTGCACTTGCCAGGTCCGATCTTTCCGTTCTCAGGCACCATGGAGACATCGCTCGCAGGATTGGGCGGCTGGGTGCTGGTCGGCATTGCCGCCGGGCTGCTTTCGGGCTTGCTGACGCAATTGGTCTATGCCTGCGAGGACGCCTTCCTGAAGCTGCCGATACACTGGATGTGGTGGCCGATGATCGGCGGCCTGGTGGTCGGCATCGGCGGACTTGTCGAGCCGCACGCGCTTGGCGTCGGCTACGACAACATCGCCAACATGCTCGACGGCCGCACCGTCGCGACCGCCGCGCTGCTGCTTCTGGTGGTGAAGGCCGTCATCTGGTCGGTTGCGCTGGGGTCCGGGACCTCGGGAGGCGTGCTGGCGCCGCTGCTTATCATGGGCGGCGCGATGGGAGCGGTGCTCTCGGGCATCCTGCCCGAGGCGAGCCCCGGCTTCTGGCCGCTGTTGGCGATGGCCGCGACCATGGGCGGCACCATGCGCGCGCCGCTGACCGCGACCTTCTTTGCCACCGAGCTTACCGGCAACACGCATGTTCTGGTACCGCTGATTGCCGCCTGCGCTACCGCGCATGCGGTCACCGTGCTGTTGATGAAGCGCTCGATCTTGACCGAGAAAGTGGCGCGGCGCGGGCATCACCTCGTTCGCGAATATCGTGTCGATCCTTTCGCCCTGACCAGGGTCAAGGAGGTGATGACGACCAAGGTCGAGAGCGTGCCATCGACGATGACGCTGCATGGCGCGGCAGCCTTCCTGACCGCGCCGGACACGCGGCACCCGAGCTTCCCGGTTATCAATGGGGAGGGGCATGTGCTCGGCGTCATCGATCCGCCCGCGATCCTGCGCTGGCGGCGCGCCGGGAAGCACCGCAAGGCGACGCTCGGCGAACTCCTCGCTGGCAGCAAGATCACGCTCGCTTATCCGGACGAATATCTGGAGGCGCTTTCCGACAAGCTGCTCACCGCCAATGTGTCGCATCTGCCTGTGGTCTCACGCGAGGGTGAACGGCTCATCGGCTATATCGGCTGGAAAGACATGATGCGGGTGAGATCGAAAAAGCAGGCGGAGGAGCGCGACCGCACTGCATTGCTCAGCTTCGGCGCGAAGCGCAAGGCTGGGCAAAGCGTCGGCGATCCGGCTTAGGGCGCGGCGCCGCCGCCCTTCGCCCAGGCCAGCACATAGAGCCTCAGCGCGGATGAGAGGTTCGCGTCGCGGGTGCGCGTATCGTCTATCTCCGCGACCAGAGCCGCGAGCGACAGCGAACGCTGCGCAGCGATGGCGATGAGGTCGTCATAGAAGGGTTGTTCCAGGGAAAAGCTGGTGCGGTGACCGCGGATCGTTACCGAACGTTTTTCGACCGCGGCCATTGCAGGGACTCAGCGCTCGCCAGGGTCGTCGGGTTTTTCCCGGCGATGGCCGGCCACGAATTTCTCGGCCTTTTCCGATGCGAGCCGGTCACGCTCGCGCTCCGTCTTCGGGCGGCCGTGCAGTGCCCGGTTCTCGCTCGCCTGGCGTTCTTTCTCGATGCGCGCTTTATGCTTGCGGGCCTGGCGGAGATTGACGACCTCGCCCATGGCGCAGCGCTACTTCTTGCGGAAGGCGTCGAGCGAAACGACGTCCGCGCCCTTGCCGCCGGTTTCGGCGACCGCCGGCTTCTTTTCGGCCTCGGCGGCCTTCTTCTTCGTTTCCGCCTTCTTCTCGGGGACGACGGCGATCGGCTCGGGCGCCGGAGCGGCCGCCTCTTCTTCCGCATTCTCCGTCTTGACGTCGAATTCGAGCTCGAAATTGACCGACGGATCGTAGAAGCCGCGCACGGCGGAGAAGGGGATTTCGAGCTTTTCCGGCACGTCGGAGAAGGAAAGCCCGACCTCGAAGCCGGCATCCGTCACCTTGAGGTCCCAGTACTGGAACTGGATGACGATGGTCATCTGCTCCGGATAGCGCTCGCGCAGCCTGGACGAGATGCGCACGCCCGGCGCGCCGGTCAGGAAGGTGATGAAGAAATGATGATTGCCCGGAAGGCCGGTGCGCGCGACCTCGGCCAGGACCTTGCGCATGACGCCGCGCAGAGCCTCCTGGGCCAGAATGTCGTAGCGGATGTGGTCGTCGGCCATCTGATGGTCGGGTTCCGTTGAATCGTCCGCATAGCTGTAATCAAGCTTGAGCGCGGCGTAAACCGCATATAGGCGCAAAGCCGTGAGGCCAAGAGGGGTGTCGGCGATTTGATCGCTCAGGCGTGAACGAGCGCCGCCTGTTTGCCGGCTGGCGACTTCTTCCTGGCGAAGGCGCCAAGAAAGGTCCGCACGCCGTTGGTGGCGGAACGCAGCACCTCTTCCTCGGTCGGCACGCCGCCCAGCATGAAAGTGATCTGAAGCTCGGCGTTGACGAGAGCGAGGAACTGACGCGCCGCGACGTCTGGGTCGCCGATCGACAGATGACCGGCGAAGGCAAGCCGGGCAAAGCGCGCGGCAAGCGCCGACCAGGTGCGGCCCGGACCTTGTTCGCGCCATTCCGCAAATAGTTCCGGATAACGCTCGCCTTCGGCCTGGATCAGCTTGCGCAGGAAACGGCCGTCGCGGTTGCAGATGCAATTGCGGTTCATGCGCACGGCGAAGGCGACTAGGTCGGCTTCGAGGTTCGTAGGCTGGTCGGGGAATGTGGCGAATGTGGCCAAGATGCCGGCGTTGCAGCGCTCCGTCAGGTCGCGCACGACGGCAACGAAGAGCTTTTCCTTGTCGCCGTGATGGTTGTAGACGGTCTGGCGCGATACGCCGGCCTCGGCCGCGATCAGGTCGATATTGGCGCCGGCATAGCCTTCCCGGCAAAAGACGGAAGCGGCGGCATCCACCACCGACACGCGCTTGGCCTCGTGGCTGCGTGGCGGGAAAGTGTCAGGAGAAACGCCGTGCTTCATGAAAATCTATATAGCGGTGATTGACGAATTGGACAAGCCTGTCTAAATTTGTGGACACAACAAAGGGAGTCCGAGCTGCCGAGACGAACAAGTTCGCTCGTGAATGTCGGATTTCCCGTGGGATGGAACGTCCTTGGTTCAGACGCCGGTATTCTCGGCGGCAACCAGATCTGAAAGAGCCTTTATCATGAGTCCCAAATTCCTCCGCGTCGCGGTCGTGCTCGGCTTGTTGTCCGCGATCGGCCCGTTTGCGATCGATATGTATCTCCCCGCGCTGCCGTCGATCGGCCAGGACCTGCATGCCGGCACAGCCGCCGTGCAGATGAGCCTGCTGATCTTCTTCCTGTCGATGGGTTTCGGGCAGATCGTCGTCGGCCCGATCTCCGACATGGTCGGCCGCAAGACGCCGCTTTATGCCGGTCTCGCGCTGTTCATGGTCGGCGGCGTCGGCTCTGCGATGGCGCCGACCATCGAGTGGCTGATCGCTTTCCGCTTCCTG
Organism: Mesorhizobium sp. RIZ17; assembly: GCF_051127865.1. Taxonomy (NCBI): domain Bacteria; kingdom Pseudomonadati; phylum Pseudomonadota; class Alphaproteobacteria; order Hyphomicrobiales; family Phyllobacteriaceae; genus Mesorhizobium; species Mesorhizobium sp. RIZ17. Next base: position 6,572,502 of record NZ_CP147861.1, on the reverse strand, counting down.
CAAGGGCTTGGCGCCAGCGCCGGCATGGCGGTGCCGCGCGCCATCGTGCGCGACCTGCACACCGGCAACGAGGCCGCCAAGCTGATGTCGCTCTTGATGCTGGTGTTCTCGGTGTCGCCGATCCTGGCGCCGCTGACCGGCAGCCAGATCATCGAGAGTTTTGGCTGGCGCGCCGTGTTCTGGACGGTGACGGGCGCGGCCGCCCTGGCCACCATCCTGCTCGCCACCTCGCTCAAGGAGACGCGGCCGGTCGAGGAGCGCGCCGGCTCGTCCTTCGGCACGGCACTTGCCGGCTATCGCTACCTGATGGGCGATCGCAACTTCCTCGGCCTTGTGGCGATCGCGGGCTTCGGTATTGCGAGCTTCTTCGTCTATCTGTCGAGCTCGTCCTTCATCCTGATCGACCATTACGGCCTGTCGCCGTCGGTCTACAGCGTGTTCTTCTCGATCAACGCGGTCGCCTTCATCGGCATGTCGCAGCTGACCGGGATGCTGGCCGACCGCTTCGGGTTGAAGCGCGTCGTCTGGGTGGCGGTCACCGGCTATGCCACGGTGATGGTGGCGCTGTTCGCCATCATGGCCTCCGGTGTCGACCGGCTCGACGTGATGGCGGCGCTGCTGTTCGTCGGGTACGGCTTCCTTGGCCTCGTCATCCCGACCACCTCGGTGCTGGCGATGGAAGAGCATGGCCAGATCGCGGGAACGGCCTCGGCGCTGATGGGCACGCTGCACTTCGCCATCGGCGCGCTGGCGATGGGCGTCGCCGGCATCTTCTTCGACGGCACGCCGCTGCCGATGGTGGCCGGCATCTCGCTCTGCGCAGTGATCTCGTTCACGCTGGCCAAGCTGACGCTCGGCCGCGCACGCGAGGCGGCCGAAGCGCCGGCGGAATAGGTAATCGCAGACGAAACAGGAAAGGCCGGGTTTGCTCGGCCTTTTTCATGTGCCTCGCAGGCCCGCTTGATCGAGGACGAAACGGACCCGTTCCCCGACCGGCACGAGAGGCAACGGCACCAGCTCGTAACCGAGCTCCGCATAGACGCCCGTCACCGAGCTGAATGTGCGCTCGGCCTCGTCGAGCGTCTGCTTGCGCTCTTCGTCCTGGATGAAAATCTCCGGCCAGGGCGGCGCGACGAAGACGCGGCGCGCGTAGCGGAATTTTTCAGCCGCGCTTGTGATGTGGTCCGGCACCGGCTGGCCGCAGAGCCTAAGATAGCCGATCGTGTCGGGCGCGCCGCGGTCGAAGAAGATCGGGCCAGGCGGTTCGGCACGTGCGGCGTGCCAGGAACGCAGCTCCCACGACAGCATCAGCTCGGCGAAGAGCGTGCGGTCTTGCCAGGGAAGGGCAGGGCCGCCGATGGCCATCTGGTCGCGGATGATGCCGCGCCCAGCCTCAGGGGCCGTGGCGAAGCCTTGGGCCCGCAGTGCCTCGACCAAGGTGGTCTTGCCCGAGCCGGGGCCGCCGGTCAGCACGAAAAATCGGTCGCAATCGTCTTGCATCGCTTGTCCCTGGAGAATGAGCGGCAAGGCTGCGCGCCGCGCATCGAGCGCCGGACGAGCCTTGGCCGTTCGATCGAATGAGAAGAAAAGGGGGAGGAAAGTGGAGGTTTCTGTTGCCAGGTACCTCCGAACCCCGCCTAGAAGTGCGAACCGCTAGGACTTGATTTGAAGCGTTCGCGCCGCATTAAGCAGCGAGACGAGCTTCCGCATAGTTGTCGTTGGCAACTATAAGTTTAGCCCGATGACGGTGGTACAATGCCGGGCAAAAGTACGATCTTTACACCTTCGTCGATCCTATTTCGCCCCCAGCAAAAGCCGCTCCGTCAGCCAGAGCGGTTTTTGGTGGAGGCGCCGGGTACCGCCCCCGGGTCCGAACGGCTTATTTCATCGCCTGTTTATCGCCATAGTCGGTCAAGCCGACGAAACGAATATAGGGACCGATAGCGGAAAAAGAAAGGCCAAACCGGTGCTTATCCGGTTATGCCAAACTGCACAGCCAAGGGTTGACTTGCGCGCCCACTCAATCAAATCTCGCTCCCCGGTGAGGAGTCTCTGACCTAGCGCACAGGTTGCGCGGCGCGCCACAACCCTCATCGACCGGATCCGTGGCGCCGACGAGGGGAAGTTCGATGGCCGACTATCTTGCGGATGTGAAGAAATACGATGCCGGCGCCAGCGCCGACGCTGTCGATAAGATCGTCAAGCATCTGGGCATTGCGCTCAGGAACCGCGATTCCTCGCTGGTGTCCTGCACGGACCCGAAGGAACTCGACCGCGTGCGGGAGAACTGGATCGGCAAGAAGCTCGGCATCGCGGATGCCGCCAAGGCCAACGCCTCGATCGAGAAGACCTGCAAGGCGATGCATGCCGACAACACCAAGAGCCGCGTGACCTTCTATTACCTGGTCGCGAAGGACCTCGGCAAACTCGGCTCCCTGTAAGGCACGGCCACCCGGCAGTCGGCACGAAACCGTGCCGGCACCGTGGATTTCCGGCGCGGTCCACATTTGCCGCCCGCTTTGCGGTGTTCGACCGGCTGCCGGTCGGGTATGATTGCCTGTTACCCGAATCGAGGCAGAGCCGATGCGCCAATATCTCGACCTGTTGAAGCATGTGCTGGAGAACGGCGCCGACCGCGGCGACCGTACCGGAACAGGCACGCGCTCGGTGTTCGGCTACCAGATGCGCTTCGATCTTTCGCGCGGCTTTCCGGTCACGACCACCAAGAAGCTGCATCTGAAGTCGATCATCCACGAGCTTTTGTGGTTCCTGGCCGGCGACACCAACATCAGATATCTCAACGACAACGGCGTCTCCATCTGGGACGAGTGGGCCGACGAGAATGGCGATCTCGGTCCGGTCTATGGCAAGCAGTGGCGCTCATGGCCGGATGGACATGGCGGCGGGATCGACCAGATCGCGAATCTTTTGAAGGAGATACGCAGGAATCCTAACTCGCGCCGGCTGATCGTCTCGGCCTGGAATCCGGCCGAAGTCGAGGCGATGGCGCTGCCGCCCTGCCACTGCCTGTTCCAGTTCTATGTTTCGGAAGGCCGGCTCTCGTGCCAGCTTTACCAGCGCTCGGCCGACATCTTCCTCGGCGTGCCGTTCAACATCGCGTCCTATGCCTTGCTCACCATGATGGTGGCGCAGGTGACCGGGCTGAAGCCTGGCGACTTCGTCCACACGCTTGGCGATGCGCATCTTTATTCGAACCATTTCGAGCAGGCGCGCGAGCAGATGCGGCGCACGCCCAAGGCCTTGCCGACGATGTGGATCAATCCGGAGGTGAAGGACCTCTTCGCCTTCCGCTTCGAGGATTTCCGCCTCGAAAACTACTTCGCGGATGCGAGCATCAAGGCGCCGATCGCCGTCTAGCTCTCTCAGTCGATGCCGACCATGACGTCCGAGGCCTTGATCACCGCATAGGCCTGCTTGCCTTTTTCGAGCGCGAGGTCGGCGACCGCTTCATTGGTGATCGAGGAGGTGACGATGACGCCGCCGCCGATGTCGATCCTGACATGCGAAGTGGTGGCTCCCTTGACGATCTCGGTCACCTTGCCCTTGAGGATGTTGCGGGCGCTGATCTTCATGCGTCTCTCCTTTGAACTTCGCCGTTCCGTTTCGCATTCACCGTAGGCTGAGACCACGACGGCGCACAATGCTATCGCAGGCGAAAACCCTTCCCTTGTTATGTTCATACGGATATATCGGTCCGAGGCTTTGGGCCATACGGATTTTGAAACCGGGGAGAGATTTCATGACGCGCAAGGGTTTTGGTTTGAAGGCGATCGCTGTTGGAGGTTTTACGGCAATGCTGATGGCCGCGGTGCCGGCGGCCCATGCCGACGCCAAGGTGGTCGTGTTTGCCGCGGCAAGCCTCAAGGACGCGCTCGACGCGGTCAACAAGGCCTGCGAGCCGGAAGTCGGCGAGGCCGCCACCATTTCCTACGCGGCGAGCTCGGCGCTCGCCAAGCAGATCGAAGGCGGCGCGCCGGCCGATATCTTCGTCTCGGCCGACCTCGACTGGATGAAGTATCTCTCCGACAAGAAGCTGACCAAGCCGGATACCGAAGTGAAGCTGCTCGGCAATCAGATCGTGCTGGTGGCGCCCAAGGATTCCACGGTTGAGACCAAGATCGAGAAGGGCTTCGACCTCGCCAAGCTGATCGGCGACGGCAAGCTTGCCATGGGCGATTTCAAGGCCGTGCCCGCCGGCAAATACGGCAAGGCGGCGCTGGAATCGCTGGGCGTCTGGTCGTCGGTCGAGGGCAAGGTCGCGCAGGCCGAGAATGTGCGTGCGGCACTGAAGCTGGTCTCGACGGGCGAGGCGGCGCTGGGCATCGTCTACGCCACCGACGCGCATGCCGAAAAGGGCGTCAAGGTCGTCGGCACCTTCCCGGAAGATTCGCATCCGCCGATCATCTATCCGATTGCCCAGACCGCGGATTCGAAGGACAAGGACACGGCTGCCTTCCTGAAATGCGTCGAGTCGGCCAAGGCCGCCGAGCTCTTCAAGGAGCAGGGCTTCACGGTGCTCGCGCCGAGCAACTGAGAAAGACCGCGCAACGCTGACATGAACTGGCTGCTGGACCTCACTCCCGACGAATGGAATGCGGTCCGGCTGTCCATCAAGGTGGCGACGGTGGCGATGATCGCCAGCCTGCCGCCAGGCATCCTGATCGCGCTTCTGCTGGCGCGGGGGCGCTTCTGGGGCAAGACCCTGCTCAACGGGCTGGTGCACCTGCCGCTGATCCTGCCACCGGTGGTGACCGGCTATCTGCTGTTGCTCACCTTCGGCCGGCGCGGGCCGGCCGGCGCCTTCCTTGCCGAGCATTTCGGCATCGTCTTTTCGTTCCGCTGGACGGGCGCGGCGCTGGCCTGCGGGGTCATGGGCTTTCCGCTGATGGTGCGAGCCATCCGGCTCTCGATCGAGGCTGTCGACCGCAGAATCGAGGCGGCGGCCGGCACGTTGGGCGCCAATCCGCTCTGGGTGTTCGCCACCATCACGCTGCCGCTGATCCTGCCCGGCCTGATCGCGGGCGCGATCCTTTCCTTCGCCAAGGCGATGGGCGAATTCGGCGCCACCATCACCTTCGTCTCCAACATCCCCAACGAGACGCAGACGCTGCCCTCGGCGATCTACACCTTCACGCAGGTGCCCGGCGGCGATGAAGGCGCGCTGAGGCTGACGCTGATCTCGATCGTCATCTCGATGGTTGCGCTGGTTGCCTCGGAAGTGCTGGCGCGGCGGGTTGGCCGGCGGATGGACATCGAATGACGCTCTCGGTCGACATCAGCCATCGCCTTGGCGATTTCGCCGTGGAAGCGCGTTTCGAGAGCGCCGGCCGGCTGACTACGCTGTTCGGGCCGTCCGGCTCGGGCAAGTCGACGCTGATCAACCTGATCGCGGGCCTGATCCGTCCGGACAAGGGCCGCATCTCTGTCGACGGCAACGTGCTGGTCGACACCGCCGCGCGGATCTTCGTGCCCATGCACAAGCGGCGCATCGGCATGGTGTTCCAGGATGCGCGGCTGTTCCCGCATATGAGCGTTGCCGGCAATCTGCGCTACGGCCGCTGGTTCACGCCGGCCTCCGAACGCTACGCCAAGATGGATGCGGTGGTCGACCTGCTCGGCATCGGTCACCTGCTCGACCGGCGGCCGGCGAAACTGTCGGGCGGCGAAAAACAGCGCGTCGCGATCGGCCGCGCGCTGCTTGCCAGTCCGAAGCTGCTTCTGATGGACGAGCCGCTCGCCTCGCTCGACGAGGCGCGCAAGGCCGAGATCCTGCCCTATATCGAGCGGTTGCGCGACGAGACGAATATCCCGATCGGCTATGTCAGCCATTCCGTCGCCGAGGTGGCGCGGCTGGCAAGCGACGTCGTGGTGCTTTCGCAAGGCAAGGTCGCGGCCTCGGGCCCGACGGTGGCAATCATGCAGCGGCTCGACCTGTTGCCGGCGGAGGAGCGCGGCGAGGGTGGTGCCGTGCTCGACACAAAGGTCATGCGCCACGATGAGGCCTTCGGCATGACGGTGCTTGGCTCGCAGGCCGGCGAAATCCGCGTGCCGCGCCTTGCGCATCCGGTCGGAGCTTCGGTGCGGCTGCGCGTCCGGGCCCGCGACGTCATGGTTGCGACCGGGCAGCCGACAGGCCTCAGCGCGCTCAACATTTTGTCGGGAACGATTTCCGCCGTCAGGCCGGGTATCGGGCCTACGGTGGAAATCGCCATCGATTGCAATGGCGCGACCGTGCTGGCGCGCATCACCGAACAGTCAAAGCAAACCCTGCGCCTTGCGCTTGGCCACAAGGTCTTCGCGGTGATCAAGACGGTGAGCTTCGACAGCGCGACGACAGGCGTCGGACTGCCGGCGGAGGCCGATGGATGACGGATGCGTATGTCGCTATGTTGCTTTGGAATAGCGCTTTGGCCGCAAAAGGGCTAACCTCGACATGATTGCGGAGGACAGGACATGCCGTCGCTCAGCCTGCGGATAAATCTCGACCCCGACGGCCGGATCGGCCCGGGCAAGATCGAACTCCTGGAGCAGATTGCCGCCTTCGGCTCGATCTCGGCCGCGGCGCGCGGCATGGAGATGTCCTATAAGCATGCCTGGGACCTGGTCGAAGACATGAACCGCGTGTTCGGCAAGCCGCTGGTCGCGGCGCAGACCGGCGGCCGCAAAGGCGGCGGCGCGCAACTGACATCGGTGGGTTTGGCGGTCGTCAGCCGGTTTCGCGCTATAGAGCGCGCGGCGGCTTCGGCGGCGGCGGTGCATATGCAGGCGCTGCAGTCGGAGATCGATGCTGGGTAGTGAATAGTGAATAGTGAATAGTGAATAGTGAATAGTGAATAGTGAATAGTGGGCGTCACAAGCTTGCGGTGCTCTCACTACTCACTACTCACTACTCACTACTCACTACTCACTCCGCCTTCCTCAGCAAATAAGTGTCCATGATCCAGCCCTTCTTTAGCCGGGCTTCCTCGCGGACTTTCTCTATCTCGGCGCCGACGTCGCCCAGGCGTCCGGAGATGACGATCTCGTCGGGTGTGCCGAGATAGGCGCCCCACTGGATGAGGACGTCCTGGTCCGCCAGCGTGTTGAAGGCGCATTTGCCGTCGAGCATGACCACCGTCGAGCCGGCATTGGTGGGCAGCCCTTCCTCGGTCAGCCGCCGGCCGGTGGTGACCAGGATCGAATCGCCGATGCGGTTGAGCGCGGTCGCGTGGGCGGCGGCCAGCGCCTGGATCGCGGTGATGCCGGGGATGACTTCGAGCTCGAAACCGACATTGCCCCTCAGGCGCACACGCTCGAGGATACGCAGCGCGCTGTCATAGAGCGACGGATCGCCCCAGATCAGGAACGCACCGCAGCCGTCTTCGGCAAGCTCGTCGCGGATCAAGGTCTCGTAGATTTCGGCGATCGCCTCGTGCCAGTCGTCGACGGTTATCCGGTAAGACGATGTCGGCTCGGCCCGAACCGGCACATCGAACTCGACGCGGCGCGATTTCGGATTGGTGACGAAGCGGTCGCAGATCTGGCGGCGCAAATCGGCAAGATCGTTCTTCTTCGCTCCCTTGTCGGGAATGAACAGCACGTCGGCGCGGTTCAGGCCATCGATGGCCTGAACCGTCATGTGGTCGGGGTTGCCGGCGCCGATGCCGATGACGAGAAGCTTGCGCATGGCGCTCTCCTGCCCGATCGGCGGCGCGGTGTCCAGAAGTACCCGTATCCGGTGATGAAGGGCTTTGAAACGCCGTCTTTAAACGGCTAGATGGGAGCGCGCATCCGGCTGGTTCCGGTATCGCGGCACAGAGGAGGGGTCCATGTTACGCACCGCACTGACCGCAGCGCTGGCAGTCATCGCCGCTCCGGCCTTCGCCAATGATTCCGTGGCCGAGCTTGGCACCGGCGGGCTGATCCTGTCGCGCAGCGATGCTGTCGCCATGCAAAGCGAGGATCTCTTCATCTCGCCGGAGAAGGTGACGGTTGACTATGTCTTCCGCAACAACACCGACAAGGATGTCGACGCGATTGTCGCCTTCCCGATGCCCGACATTTCGGGCGATCCCGAAGAGATGCCGGCTATCCCGGAAAACCAGAGCGACAATTTCCTCGGTTTCGAGGTGACGATCGATGGCGTCGCGGCCAAACCGCAGCTCGAACAGAAGGTTTTCGCGCTGGGTATCGACATCAGCGCCGACCTGAAAGCGCAGAATGTGCCATTCAACCCGTTCGGCGATGCCGCCAAGGCGGCTTTGGCGAAACTGCCGAAAGAGGTCGCTCAGGACTGGGAAAACCGCGGCATCATCATCGAGGACCCGGAAGCGGATAACGGATCCGGCCTGAACCCCGGATATTCGCCGTTCTGGCAATTGCGCTCGACCTATTGGTGGCGCTCGACCTTCCCGGCCAAGAAGGAGGTCCACGTTTCGCACCGCTACAAGCCGAGCGTCGGCGGCACCTCTTCGGTCAGCTTCTTCTCCGACGGCCAGTTCCAGAGCCCGCAATACGATACCTACAAGACCCGCTATTGCATGGACGAGACGTTCGACAATGCGGTGCGCAAGGCGGCCAAGGCAAATCCGGACGGCTATCCGAAATATTACGAGAGCCGCATCGCCTATATCCTGACCACCGGCGGCAACTGGGCGGCCGGGACGATCGGCAATTTCAAGCTGACCATCGACAAGGGCAACCCCAACAGCCTGGTTTCCTTCTGCGGCGACAATGTCAAAAAAGTCGGCGCCACCACGTTCGAGGTGACGGCCAAGGATTTTTATCCCGAGCACGACATCGACATCCTTCTGCTGGAGCCTTCGGACAACAATGGTGGAGACGCCAACTGATGGACGTCGCCATCTATGTCGCCATTGCCGAAAACGGCGTGATCGGCCGTGAAGGCGGCCTGCCGTGGCGGCTTTCCACCGATCTCAAGCGCTTCAAGGCCGACACGATGGGCAAGCCGATCGTCATGGGCCGCAAGACCTATGAAGGCATCGGCCGGCCGCTGCCCGGTCGTCTCAACATCGTGGTGACGCGCGACAAGACCTGGCGTGCCGAGGGCATAGAAGTGGCCCACTCGCTGGATGACGCGATCGCGCTGGCCAAGGTTCGCGGCCGCTGCATGGCGGGAGCACGGGAGATCTGCGTGGTCGGTGGCGGCGAGATCTATACCCAGGCCTTGCCGCTCGCAGACCGGCTGCATGTGACGCATGTGCTGGCCAGCGTCGATGGCGACGCGCATTTCCCGCCGATCGACCCGAACACCTGGCAAGTCGTCAGCGCCGAGGGTTTTCCCGCCGGCGAGAAGGACAGCCACGCCACGCGTTATACGGTTTACGAGCGCCGACGCGACGATCGTTGACGACGACAAAGGGTCGCTACCGATCCAAATCGCACGGTGACGATGGCGCATCGCGTTGAAAGCGGGTCAAGGCGTCCCTATAGAAGAACAGTGTTGCAGCGGCTCGCGTCCAACCGGACGCACAAGAGGCCGCCGTAATACTTTGATTTTGGCGCATGATTCCCTTTTCGAAAACCGATATGGGTTTTCTGGGTCATGCGCTAGGATTGCGCCGCAAGGCCTGAGGGAACCGGAGCGAAAGGACATTCATGCCCTGGAACGACAAGAGCGGCGGCGGCGGCCCATGGGGCGGCGGCGGCAATCAGGGGCCCTGGGGGCAGGGACCGAAAGGGCCGAGCGGCCCGCAAGGCTCGCCTCCCGATCTTGAGGATATCATCCGCCGCGGCCAGGACAGGCTGCGGCGCGCGCTTCCGGGCGGCGGCGGCACCAGCCCGGCCGTGCTCGGGCTGATCGCGCTGGCCCTCGTCGTGCTATGGGCCTTCAAGGCGATCTACACCGTGCAGCCCGACGAGGTTGCGGTCGAATTGCGCTTCGGCCAGCCGAAAGCAGAGCTTTCGCAGCCTGGCCTGCATTTCCACTGGTGGCCGATCGAGACGGTCGAAACGGCCAAGATATCCGAGCAGCTCGTCAGCGTCGGCGGTGGCTCGAGCAGCGGCTCCGGGCTGATGCTCTCCGGCGATCAGAATATCGTCAACGTACAGTTCTCGGTCGCCTACCAGGTGTCCGATCCCAAGGCCTATCTGTTCAACGTTTCCGATCCCGACGGCATGCTGGCCCAGGTCGCCGAAAGCGCCATGCGCGAAGTCGTCGGTCGGCGTCCGGCGCAGGACATCTTCCGCGACGACCGCCAGGGGATCGCAACCGGGGTGCGCGAGATCATCCAGGGCACGCTCGACGGCTACAAGACCGGTCTGCAGGTCAACGCGGTCTCGATCGAGGATGCAGCACCACCGCGTGAGGTGGCCGACGCTTTCGACGAGGTGCAGCGCGCCGAGCAGGACGAGGACAAGTTCGTCGAGCAGGCCAACCAGTATTCCAACCAGAAGCTCGGCCAGGCACGCGGCCAGGCGGCGCAGGTCCGCGAGGATGCGGCGGCCTACAAGAACCGCGTCGTGCAGGAGGCGGAAGGCGAGGCGCAGCGCTTCATCTCCGTCTACAGCGAATACGCCAAGGCGCCCGACGTCACGCGCAAGCGTCTCTATCTCGAAACCATGGAGAAGATCCTGAAGAACTCGAACAAGGTCGTCGTCGAGCAAGGCAACGGTCAGGGCGTGCTGCCTTACCTGCCGCTGCCGGCATTGCAGCCGAAAGCGCAGCCGGCGCCGGCCCTGGGCGGCGGCACGACGGGAGGTAACCAGTGATGGCCAACCGTCTTCCCATCATCGCCGTCATCGCGGCAGTCCTTCTGTTCTTGCTCTACTCCTCGGTGTTCGTGGTCAGTGCCGGCCAGCAGGCGATCGTGCTCAGGTTCGGCGAGATCATCGACGTCAAGAACGAGCCCGGCATCTACTTCAAGGCGCCGTTCGCCTTCTTCGATGCCGACAGCGTGCAAATGGTCGAGAAGCGGGTGATGCGCTTCGACCTCGACAACATCCGCGTCCAGGTCTCGGGCGGCAAGTTCTACGAGGTGGATGCCTTCATCGCCTACCGCATTTCGGATCCGCGCACCTTCCGCGCGGCAGTATCCGGTCAGGTCGAACTGGCCGAAGCCCGGCTGAGGACGCGTCTCGATGCGGCGCTGCGCCGTGTCTATGGCCTGCGAGACTTCGAGGCCGCGCTCTCCGAGGAACGCGGCGTCATGATGCGCGAGGTGCGCGACCAGCTTCGCCCCGATGCGACCTCGCTCGGCCTGGACATCGAGGACGTGCGCATCCGCCGGACGGATCTGACGGCGGAGGTCTCGCAGCAGACCTATGACCGCATGAAGGCCGAGCGCCTGGCGGAAGCCGAGCGTCTGAGAGCCCGCGGCAACGAGGCGGCGCAGCGCATCCGAGCACGAGCCGACCGCGAGGTCGTCGAGATCGTCGCCGAGGCGCAAAAGGAATCGGAAATCCTGCGCGGCGAGGGCGAGGCGCAGCGCAGCGCGACCTTCGCCGACGCCTATAAGCGCGATCCGGCCTTCTTCGATTTCTATCGCTCGATGAACGCCTACGGCACGGCGCTGGACAGCACCGGAACGACGATGGTGCTCTCGCCCGAGTCCGAGTTCTTCCGCTACTTCCGCGATCCGGACAGCAAGCCTCAGCCCGGGCAGCCGGCGGCGCCAGCCGCTCCGGCCGCGCAACCCAGCACCGCCCAGTAGCGGGCGGTGCAGGATTTTGTGGCGGCAATCGGCCTGGTCCTCGTGATCGAAGGGCTGGTCTATGGAGGGTTTCCGGCTTTGGCCCGGAAGCTCGCCACTGAGGTTTTGTCGGTGCCGGAAAATGTGCTGCGGATCGGCGGGCTGGTGGCGATCGCCGTCGGCGTTGCCATCGTCTGGCTGGTCCGCGGCTGAAGAATTCCTTGGTGCCGAAGCGATTGACGATTTATCCTTGGTCGATCGCTGTAGCCGCAAACGTGCCGTATTTCTTGCCAACATGAACGGGACAGGCGTCTTTGCGTAAGCGCCTTTCCTTTTCTGAAAACGCCGGGAGGCCACGATGATATCCGACACCCTGTTGCGCGCGGCGCGCCGCACCTTCTTCGCCGGCGCCACGGCATTCGTGGTTGGCATTGTTGCCGTTCCGTCCTTCGTCACGCCGACGATCGCCTCCGACGGACCGCCTTCGGTCGCCGATCTGGCCGAGCGTCTGCTCGGCGCGGTGGTCAACATCTCGACCTCGCAGACGGTCAAAGGCACGGAAGGGCCGGGCGCGGTGCCGATGCCGCAACTGCCCGAGGGCTCGCCGTTCCAGGACTTCTTCGACGATTTTTTCAAGAACCGTGGCGGCGACAAGGGCGGTGCCGCCCAGAAAGTGCAGTCGCTCGGCTCCGGCTTCGTCATCGACGCGGAGCAGGGCATCGTGGTGACCAACAACCACGTCATCGCTGACGCCGACGATATCGAGGTCAATTTCTCCGACGGCATCACGTTGAAGGCGAAGCTGGTAGGCACCGACACCAAGACCGACGTCGCGGTGCTGAAGGTCGATCCGAAAGGCCACAAGCTGACGGCGGTGAAATTCGGCGATTCCACCAAGATGCGCGTCGGCGACTGGGTGATGGCGATCGGCAATCCGTTTGGCCTCGGCGGCACGGTCACGGTCGGCATCGTCTCGGCGCGCAACCGCGACATCAATTCCGGCCCCTATGACGACTTCATTCAGACCGACGCCGCCATCAACCGCGGCAATTCAGGCGGCCCGCTGTTCAACGCCCAAGGCGAAGTCATCGGCATCAACACGGCGATCATCTCGCCGTCGGGTGGCTCGATCGGCATCGGTTTCTCCATCCCCTCGCAGCTTGCCGCCGGCGTCGTCGACCAGCTTCGCCAGTATGGCGAGACGCGGCGCGGCTGGCTTGGCGTGCGCATCCAGCCGGTGACCGACGACATCGCCGAAAGCCTCGGCATGGCGACCGCCAAGGGCGCGCTGGTGGCCGGCGTCATCAAGGGCGGGCCGGTCGACAACGGTACGGTGCAGGCCGGCGACGTCATCATCAAATTCGACGGCAAGGACATCCACGAAATGCGCGACCTGCCGCGCGTCGTCGCCGAAAGCCCGGTCGGCAAGGCGGTCGACGTCGTCATCGTGCGCAAGGGCGTCGAGCAGACCGTCAAGGTGACGCTCGGCCGGCTCGAGGACGGTGAGAAGCTCGCCAGCGGCGAGAACGGCAACACTGACCAGGACAAGGGCGACAAGGCAACGCCTCCGGTATCGACGGCTTCGGTGCTCGGCATGACGATCGGCGAGCTCAACGACCAGACGCGGCAGAAGTTCGGCATCGCGGCGGATGTGTCCGGCGTGGTCGTCACCGATGTCGCCAAGGATTCGGCCGCGGCCGAGCGTGGCATCCAGCCCGGCGAGGTGATCACCGAGATCGCGCAGGAATCGGTCGGCACGCCGAAGGACGTGATGGACCGGATCGGCGCGCTGAAGGAGCAGGGCCGCAAGAACGCGCTTTTGATGCTGGCCTCGAAGACCGGCGAACTGCGCTTCGTGACGATCCGGATGGATTGAGTCCGGATCGTCCATCGCCGATCGATGGTTCAGTGAATAGGGCGGCTAGGGCGTTTCACCGTTTCACGGAACCGGTGAAACGCCCTATCTCTTTGTTTTTACGCAATTCCGGACGGAAAACCGCTTACACTTTTCCTGGAATTGCTCTAGCGAGCCACCCTTTTCGTGCCTGCCAATCCTCCCGCGACAGCCGATACATGACATGGCGCTTGAGATGCGGGTGGCTGTCGGGGACGGCGGGGTGGTCGAAATCGGCACCCGGATCGGCTCGCATGCCGAGCCGCTTCATGACGGCGATCGAACGATGATTGTCGGCGACCGCGAACGACACGATTTCGTCGACGGCAAGCGTTTCGAAGCCGAATGCGAGCCAGGCTTCAGATGCCTCGGTGACATAGCCCTTGCCCCAGAATTCCGGCGCCAGCCGCCACCCGATCTCGATGGTGCCGGGGGCCAGCACGTCGATGTCTTCCGTTCCGGATAATCCGACGAAGCCGATGCATTCGCCGGTCGCAGCAATCTCGGCCGCCGCGAAGCCGTAGCCATCCTCATCGATCCAGGCGCGGACCTCGTCCATCTTGGCGTCCGCAGTTGCGCGGTCGCGGCGGAACGGGAAGAATTCCATCACACGTTCATCCGAGTTGATGCGATGGAACAATTCGCGGTCGCGCTCCTCCCAATTGCGCAGGATCAGGCGCTCGGTGCGGATCGGCTTCATTCGACGAACTCCTCCCGGCGATAGCCCTGCAGATAGAGCAGCGCGGTCAGGTCGCCATGATCGATGCGGATGCGGGCCTGCTCCGCCACCGCCGGCTTGGCGTGAAGCGCGACGCCGGTGCCGGCGAGACGGATCATATCGAGATCGTTGGCGCCGTCGCCGACCGCGATGGCGTCCTCGGTCGTCAGTCCAAGCCTCGCCGCGATGTCGAGCAGCGCTTCGGCCTTGGCGGCGCGGCCGAGGATCGGCTCGGCCACCATGCCGGTGAATGCGCCGCCGTCCTCGATCAGGCGGTTGGCCTGGTTCTCCTGGAAACCCAGCATCGCGGCGATGCGGCTGGTGAAGACGTCGAAGCCGCCAGAGACCAGCGCCGTCCAGGCGCCATTGGCGCGCATCGTTTGCACCAGGGCACGGCCGCCGGCGGCGAGCGTCAGCCGGTTGGCGATGATGCGATCGACCACGGCGGTGTCGAGGCCTTTCAGCAAGGCCACGCGCTCGCGCAAGGCGGGCTCGAAAGCGATCTCGCCATTCATCGAGCGCGCGGTTATCGCCGCCACATGGTCCTTGACGCCGATTTCGTCGGCGAGCTCGTCGATGCATTCCTGGTCGATCATCGTCGAATCCATATCGGCAAGCAGGATCTTCTTGCGCCTGCCTTTGGCGGGCTGGACGATGACGTCGACCGGCTCGGAAGCCAGTGCGGCGCGCAGATTGGCGGTCATCTCGCCGATATCGGGCGTCCACGGCAAAACGAGATCACAGGCAATGTCCTCAGCCAGCCAATGAACGGCGCTTGCGCCGGCGGCCCGCAAGGCCATATTCGCAAGCGAGGCCGGCACGGCGCGGGCTTCTGGACGGGACACTAGCGTGGCGATCAGCGGCATTGAGAATTCCGGCAGGCAGGCGGGCGAAGGCCGCGTCAAGAACGCGATCCTGATAGCCGGGCCGACAGCCAGCGGCAAGTCGGCGCTGGCGCTCGATCTCGCCGAACGCGATGGCGGCGTCATCGTCAACACCGATTCCATGCAGGGCTATTCGGTGCTCGATGTCCTGACGGCACGACCGAGCGCTGCCGAAACGGCGCGCGTGCCGCATTTCCTCTACGGCCATGTGCATCCCTCTACGGCCTATTCCACCGGCGCCTGGCTACGCGACGTGACGAAGCTGATGGAAGACGGCCTGCTGTCGGGCCGACCGGTCGTTTTCGTCGGCGGCACCGGGCTCTATTTCCGCGCGCTGGCCGAAGGCATCTCGGATATGCCGGATATCCCTGCCTCCGTGCGCGAGCGCTGGCGCTACGAGCTCAAGGAACAAGGGGCCGAAAGGCTGCATCGCCTGCTCATGCGCGAGGATTCGACTGTCGCCATGCAGCTCAGGCCGACCGACGGCCAGCGTATCGTGCGGGCGCTCGAAGTGCTCGACACTTCGGGGCGCTCGATCCTGGAATGGCAGGCGGCGCGCGGCCGCCCGCTGATCGATCGCGACAGCGCTCGCTTCCTGGTGATCGAGCCGTACCGGGAGCAGTTGGTGCGGCGCATCGAGGCGCGTTTCGACCAGATGCTCGACAAGGGCGCACTCGACGAAGTGCGCCAGCTCATCGCGCTCGGCCTCGACCCGGACCTGCCGGCGATGAAAGCGATCGGCGTGCGCGAGCTCCAGGCGGCAATGGCCGGCCAGTCGGGGTTTCCTGAAGCCATCGAACGCGCCAAGATCGCGACCCGGCAGTATGCCAAGCGTCAGTCGACATGGTTCAGACACCAACTGGGCGCGGAGTGGCGCAGGCTGCGGCCGGGCGACGAACCGGCGCTCCCGGACTGACGAAAAGCTTTTTCAATCAGCACCTTAAAATCCCCAGCTCTAATTCTCGCCAAGGTTGTCCGGGTTAACGGTCCGTAAGGTCCGCCATGCCATAACCTCAGGGCTTGCAGTGCCGCGGGGAGTAGATGCGTTTCCATAAGGCGGAATCCGCATTCTTTGTCTTTATTTTCGTGATCCTGGCCGCGGGCCTGGTGACCTTCCACGCCTATGGCCAATTGCAGGACATCGCCGCCGATCTCGATGCGGCGTCGCGCGTCGACAAAATCGTCTATCTCAACAAATTGCTGTTCGTCACCGGCGCGCTGCTGGCGACCGCGCTGTTCTTCGGCACTTTCTTCATCTACCCGCTGATCCGCGGCCAGGTGCGGGAAGAGGGCAAGCTCAGGGCCATGACGGTTTCGCTCAGCGCCCGTTCGCAGACGCTCGAGCAGGCGGCGCTCACCGACGGTCTCACCGGAATGCAGAACCGCCGCTATTTCGACGATGCGCTGCGCGAATATCTCCAAGAGTTTCGCCGCATCGACAGGCCGGTCGGGCTGATGATCCTCGATCTCGACCATTTCAAGCAGGTCAACGACACGCATGGCCATGACGTCGGCGACGAGGTGCTGAGAGCCGTCGCCACCTGCCTGCGGGGCATGACGCGCTATCACGACGTGGTGGCGCGGCTGGGCGGCGAGGAGTTTGCCGTCGTCACCCCCAACATGGATGTCGAATTGCTCGCCAGGTTCGCCGAGCGCATCCGCAAGGCGATCGCCAACATGTCGATCATGTCGGGCAATGTGCGGCTGAAGGTCACCACCAGCGTCGGCCTTGCCGTCTGGGACCACAAGGAGAGCGCGGAGGATTTCTATCGCCGCGCCGATCGCCAGCTTTACGAGGCGAAGAAGCAGGGCCGCAACCGCGTCTGCGCCTAAAATTCCGACATGAATTCATGAGGCCGGTCGAATGACGCGGCTTTCTCGACTTCCGGTGCTCACGGACTGAATGTCCGCTCCGCTCCGGCTTCTCGAAAGCCACGTCATTCGACCGGCCTGATGAATTCCTGTTCGGAATTTGGCCGTGCTTGCGAGGCAGCCGTTCAGTCGTTGAGTTGGCGCATGCCGAAGGTCGAGGGCTTCAGCCCGTAGCGTGTGTCGAAGTCGTCGTCCGGCTGAGCGCGGGCGGCGGTGGTGGCCGGCTTCTTATAGTCCGGGTCGCCGGCCTGGCGGCTCGAGTCCACGGCTTCGGCAAAAGCCATGGCCTGTTGCGGCTTCGGCACGTTGCGCAGCCGCTCGACGATCATGGCCAGGTCGACATCGTTGCCGTCCACGGAGGGTTCTACCTGCTCCCTCTTCGCGGTGCCGGGGATGAATTCCTGCGCAAGCTTCTCGAATTTCAGCCGCATGGTCGTCGCCACGCCTTCGCCGAAGGCGATGGCTTCGCGCTGCCCCATGGAGGACAGGAAGGCCAGCGTCGAGGCCGAGGAGTCGGCGATCGCCGAGCGGATGATCGCCTGGTCCTGCTCGTTGGCGAGGCGCATCGCGAAAAAGGTCGAGCACTGCGACAGAATGGTCGGGTCGAGCTCACCCGGGCGCTGGGTGACGACGCCGAGATAGCAGCCATATTTGCGGCCTTCCTTGGCGATACGCGACAGCGCGTGCCGGGTCGGCGCGAATCCGAGACGCGGATCGGCCGGCATATAGCGGTGGGCTTCCTCGCAAAGCAGGAGCAGCCTCAGCCGGCCCTCGCTCCACAAGGCCAGGTCGAAGGCCAGGCGCGCCAGCACCGAGCAGACCGAATTGACGACTTCCGACGGCATGCCCGCCATCTCGAAGCAGGTGACCGGGCGGCCGTGGCTCGGAACGCGGAAAATATTGCCGATCGTTTCGTGGATCGTGTCCTCGATCAGGCGCGAATTGAACATGAAGCGGTAACGTGGGTCGGCAGCGGCCGATTCGATGCGCGTCTTCAGCGATTTCAGGATCGGGCGGTCGTTCTTGCTTTCCAGCAGGCCCATGCGCTCGTCGATCTGCTTGATGAGGTCGGCGATGCGGTAAGGCACCGGCGTGTCCGCCGTCAGCGCGTCGCTGCCGCGCCTGATATAAGTCCCGGAATTCGGGTTGCGGTAGAGGTTCTTTGCGGCCGGGATCAGGTCGCGCAGGGCGTCGACCTCTTCCGGTACCGTCTCGCGCCCTCGAAACAGGACCTCGGCGAATTCTTCCAGCCTGAACATCCAGAATGGCAAGTCGAGCGTCGCGGAATCGACCTTGACGCAATATTCCGGCAGCGAGGCAGCGAACTCATTGTGCGGGTCGAGAATGAGCACGCGCAGGTCCGGGCGCGCCTCGATGGTCTTGCGCAAGAGCAGTGAGACCGCGGTCGATTTGCCGACGCCGGTGGTGCCGACGATGGCGAAATGGCGCGCCAGGGTGTCGTCGATGGCGATGTTGGCATCGATCGACTCATCCTGCGACAGCGTGCCGATGGTCACCGAATGGCGCCCGGCCAGGTCGTAGACCGCCTGCAGGTCGCGGCTGCGGATGCGGTGAGCGATGGCGCCGATATGCGGATAAATCGTGATGCCGCGGTCGAACACCGGCTTGGAGCCGGGCTCGGCGCCGTCGCGCACTTCGCCGACCAGTTCGACGCTGACCTCGATCGGGTTCTGCCCTTCGGTGTTCCAGGCGCGGTCCGATTTGCCGATGGCATAGACAAGGCCGACAGTTCGCGCCGCGCCGAGATTGATGGAGATCATCCTGCCGACGGTCCACTGACCGCTGACGATGCCGTCGGCGTCTTCGGCATAGGCGCTGATGGTGGCGCGCGCGCCGTCGCATTGCACGACATTGCCCAGAATGCGCTTGTCGTTCTGCTGGATGTTGCGGCGTTCCTGCGAGGTCGGTTCTCCGACGGAGGCTTCGCGTTCAACAAACATAATGCGCTGGTCCCATTCCCCTGGAGCGGGAACCCTATCCAATCGGGGTTAAAGTCAGGTGAGGTCGGATGGTGTAGGCAGCGTTAAGCCAGCCGCGACAATTCGATCGAACAGCTTCTTCTCAGTTCGCGAAATTCCGATATATTGGACGAGTGGATAATATATCGAATGACATCAGCGCCACCATCGGCAGGCGAATACGCGGCGAACGGACGGTGAGGGGCTGGTCGCTGGCCGAACTGGCCGAGCGCTCGGACGTCTCGAAGGCGATGCTGAGCGCCATCGAACGCGGCACGACCAGTCCGACCGCGGCGCTCCTGGTGCGTATCGCAGCGGCTTTCGGCATGACGCTGTCGACACTGATCGCACGAGCCGAGATGCAAGGCGGCGGCGTTTCGCGCAAGGACGAGCAGCCGGTCTGGCAGGATCCGGCAACCGGTTACATCAGGCGGCATTTGTCGCCGGCATCGCAGATGCCGCTCGAACTGATCAGGGTCAGTCTGCCCGCGGGCGCCAAGGTCAGCCTTCCGGCCGCCTCCTACGCTTTCATCAAGCAGCAGATATGGCTGATCGACGGAAGGCTGGAGTTCACCGAAGGTGATGTGGTGCACCGGCTCGAACCCGGCGACTGCCTGGCGCTCGGCGCGCCGTCGGATTGCGTCTTTCATGCTCCGGGGCCGGATGCAGCGGAGTATCTCGTGGCGCTGGTTAAGGGATGACCCTGATGTCCCGCCGGCCAAAGCGCTCGCACAATGGCGGGCCGCCGCTCGACGACTATGACGGCCCGCCCTGGGGCAAGGGCGACGCCTATGTCTTCCTCGCCTGGCGCGCCGCCCACGACAAGGCCTGGAAGGCGCCAGGCCACGCCGTCATGCTGATGCGGCTGGAACGAGCCGAGCGGCTCGGGCTGACCTATGAGGAATACACGCTCGAGATCCTGGAGCGCGGGCGCCACCTCGGCGAGGACGATGACGACCGTGTCGCCGAAATCAGGCGGGCGCGACGACGCAAGCGCATCAGCCATTTCGAATGACCTCGTTCCCGATACCTCTGGAGAGCACCGGCATGAACCCCCTTGAAATCCGGGCGTTGACCGACGACGCGGCAACCGAGGCCATGCTGTGCGATCTCTTGATCGAGACGGTCGCCGCCGGCGGGTCGGTGAGCTTCATGCACCCATTGTCGCCGGAAGCAGCGCGGGATTTCTGGCGCAAGTCGCTTGCCGCGGCCGCGCGCGGCGAAAGGGCGGTGCTGGGCGCATGGCAGGGCGGGGCGCTTGCCGGCACCGTCACGCTGCTTCTCGACTTTCCGCCCAATCAGCCGCACCGCGCCGAGATCGCCAAGCTGATGACCGGCCGGCGCCATCGCGGCAAAGGCGTCGCGACGCGCCTGATGCAGGCAGCCGAGAAACTGGCTGCCGAAAAAGGCCGCACGCTACTGGTGCTGGACACGGCGAGCGAGGAGGGCGCGGCCGGGCTTTATGAGAAACTTGGTTTCACCCTGACCGGTGAGATCCCCGATTTCGCGCTCAAGCCGCATGGCGGGCTGACCGGCACCCTTATCTACTGGAAACGGATCGGAACGACGGCCGGAGCGCTATCCTGAAACCCGGGCGATGCGCGACAGGAGCCAGCGGCGGAAATCCTGCTCGGCGCCGGACAGTCGCGACGATGACGGCCTCGTCAGGAAATGGCCCGATGGGCTTGAAAGCTCGAAATCCGAAAGCCTGACCAGAGCCTTGTCCCTGAGCGCGGCGTCGACCAAAGGCCGGGAACCGAGCAGCGCTCCGGCGCCGGTCCTTGCCGCTTCCAAGGCGGCGACGAAACTGTCGAAGCGATGCGAGCGCCGGGAATGGCCGGCAAGCCCCGCGGCGGCAAACCACTCCGCCCACATCTCGCGCGCGCCGGCCACCAGGAGCAGTGGCAGCGATGTCCAATCGCCACCGAGCGCGAGTGTCGGCGCCGCGACCGGGACGAGCCGCTCGATGGTCAACCGGTCGGCTTCGCGCCCGGGAAAGGATCCGTTGCCGAAGCGTATGTCGAGCGCCGAGCCCGGCTGGTCGTAGTCGGTCGGCCGATGGATGGTCACCAGATCGAGCCTCACCCGTGGCAGCGCCTTTGCCAGGTCGGGAAGAGCCGGGACCAGAACCAGCATCGCGAAGGAGATGGGAACACGGATGCTGACGGACTGCACGGCGCGCGGCTCGAACAACTCGTTCGTACTGTTGCCGATGGTCGCGAATGCCGACTGGATGTGGGGGAGGTAGGCCGCGCCTTCCGGCGACAGGGCCACGCCGCGCGCCAGGCGCGCGAACAATCGCGTCTTGAGCCGCTCTTCCAGAAAACGGATGTGCTGGCTCACCGCTGCCTGGGTGAGCCCGAGCTCGGCGGCCGCGGCGGTGAAATTCGACAGGCGGGCAGCGGCCTCGAAACTGCGCAGCCAGTCGAGCGGAGGCATCGTGTCGAAAGCTTTTCCAGCCATCAGAAATTTAGCGTCATTACCCACAAAACGATAATTTGAATTATGCCTTCGGCGAAGCCACCATGCAATCCGTGTCCGCAGTGGCGGGTCGAGGATGGGAGCTTTCGGGATATGCTGACGACGGTAACGCTGGGCGACGACGGACGAACGATCGAGCTTGGCTGGAAAGACGGAACGGTGAGCCGCTTCCACGCCATGTGGCTGCGCGACAATGCGCTGGACGACAAGACGCGCAGCGCCGGCAACGGCCAGAGGCTGATCACCATCCTCGACATTCCGGCCGAGACGCGGATCGCCGCCGCCTCGATCAAGGGCGAGTTGCTCGAAGTCACGTTCGCTCCCGAAGGCAAGACCGTCGGCTTTCCCGCCGGCTGGCTGCGCGGCCATGCCTATGATCGCCAGGAGGCACGCGAGCTCGGCTGGACGGCAGGCGACATACGGCGCTGGACGAAAGCCACGATGCAGAATTCCGTGCCGCGCGCGGCCTATGCCGACGCCAGCCGCGACAGCAATGTGCTGCGGCAATGGCTGGCCGCGGTGCGCAGCTACGGCTTTGCCGTCATGGACGGATTGCCTGCCGTATCCGGTTCGCTGTGCAAGGTGGCCGACCTCTTCGGCTATGTCAGGGAGACCAATTACGGACGCTGGTTCGAGGTGCGCGCCGAGGTCAATCCGAACAATCTCGCCTACACCAATCTCGGCCTGCAGGCGCATACCGACAATCCCTACCGCGATCCGGTGCCGACGCTGCAGATCCTCGCCTGCATCGAGAACACGGTCGATGGCGGCGAATCCAGTGTCGTCGACGGGTTCGCGGTGGCGGCGGCACTGCAGGCGGAAAACCCGGACGGCTTCCGGTTGCTCTCTTCCTATCCGGCGCGCTTCGAATATGCCGGCTCGTCGGGCGTGCGCCTCCAGTCCAAGCGGCCGATGATCGAGCTCGGACCCGATGGCGAACTCATCTGCATCCGCTTCAACAACCGCTCGCTGGCGCCGATCGTCGACGTGCCGTTCACCGAGATGGACAGATACTATGCAGCCTACCGCCGGTTCGCCGAATTGATCGAGGATCCGGTCTTCGAGGTGACGTTCAAGCTCGAGGCGGGAGAATCCTTCATCGTCGACAACACCCGCGTCATGCATGCGCGCAAGGCGTTTTCCGGCAGCGGCAAGCGTTGGCTGCAGGGCTGCTACGCCGACAAGGATGGCTTGCTGTCGACGCTTGCGGCGATCGAGCATGGTTTCAAGGAGGCGGCGGAATGAGCCCGAACGAATTGAACGCCGGCAACATCGTAGAGTTCATCGCCGATATCTTCGAGCGCCGCGGGGCGGAATCCTATCTCGGCGAGCCCGTCACCATGTCGCAGCATATGCTGCAGGGCGCGTGGCTGGCCGAGCAGGACGCCGCGCCGGAGGAGCTTGTGGCGGCGGCGCTGCTGCACGACATCGGCCACTACACCAGCGAGTTCGGCACCTATTCGCCCGACGACGTCGAGGACAAGCACCATGACGAGGCCGGCGGCGAGGTGCTTGCGCCGTTCTTTCCGCCGGTCATCGTCGAGTGCGTGCGGCTGCATGTCTCGGCCAAGCGTTATCTCTGCGCCACCGATCCGAGCTATTTCGGCAAGCTGTCGCCGGCTTCGGTCCACACGCTGTCGCTGCAGGGCGGACCGATGAGCGCGGAGGAAGTGGCTGAGTTCCGTAGCAATCCGTTCCACGACGAAGCGGTGCGGGTGCGCATGTGGGACGAGGGCGGCAAGGTCGCCGACATGAAGACGCGGGCTTTTCGCGACTATGTGCCGTTGCTTGAGCGCGTCGTGAAAAAGTTCGCGGCGGAAAAGGCGGCTTAGATGACAGAAGCCCGGTTGGCCGGGCTTCTGTCTTCTGCGAGCCCCGTGGGTCAGCTCTTGTGATGGACCTCCTGCAGCCCATAGACAGGCGTCGGCAAGCCGACCTGCCTGGCTTTGAGCTGTAGGGACAGATACTGCGAGTAGTGCCGCGACTGGTGGAGGTTGCCGCCGTGGAACCACAGTGCTTCCTGCTGCGTCGGCTTCCACATGTTGCGTTGCTCGCCTTCCCAGGGACCCGGATCCTTGGTGGTGGCGGAGCCGAGGCCCCAGACCTTGCCGACCTTGTCCGCCACCTCCTGTGAGATCAGGTCCGCGGCCCAGCCGTTCATCGAGCCGTAGCCGGTGGCATAGATCACCAGGTCGGCTGGCAACTCCGTGCCGTCGGCGAATTTCACGCCGGTTTCGGTGAGTTCCTGGACCGCCGCGCCCGGTCCGCTCTTCAGCTTGATCGAGCCGTCTATGACGAGGTCGCAGGCGCCGACATCGATGTAATAACCGGAGCCGCGGCGCAGGTATTTCATGAAGAGGCCTGAGCCGTCATCGCCCCAGTCGAGCATGAAGCCGGCCTTTTCCAGGTCGGCGTAGAATTTCGCGTCGCGCTCCTTCATCTGCTCATAGAGCGGGATCTGGAACTGGTGCAGGATGCGGTAGGGGAGCGAAGCGAAGATCATGTCGGCCTTGCGCGTCGTCATGCCGTTCTCGACCGCCTGCTCCGAATAGAGCGCGCCGAGACCGATATCCATCAATGTGTCGGACTTGACGATATGGGTGGAGGAGCGCTGCACCATGGTCACGTCGGCGCCGCCTTCCCACAGCGCCGCGCAGATGTCGTGCGCCGAGTTGTTCGAGCCGATGACCACCACCTTCTTGCCACGGTATTTGTCCGGGCCGGGATGGGTCGAGGAGTGCTGCTGCTCGCCCTTGAAGATGTCCTGGCCCTTGTATTTCGGCCAGTTCGCCTTGCCGGACATGCCGGTCGCCAGCACCAGTTGCTTCGGCTTGAGCACGATCTCCTTGCCGTCGCGTTCGACGACGACGGTCCATTCCTTGGTCTTCTCGTCGTACTTGGCCGATTTGGCGGTGGTGGAGGACCAGTAGTTCAGCTCCATCACCTTGGTGTACATCTCCAGCCAGTCGCCGATCTTGTCCTTCGGCGCGAACACCGGCCAGTTCTTCGGAAAGTCGATATAGGGCAGGTGATCGTACCAGACCGGGTCGTGCAGGCAGAGCGACTTGTAGCGCTTGCGCCATGAGTCGCCCGGACGCTCGTTCTTCTCGATGATGATGGCCGGCACGCCGAGCTGCTTCAGCCTCGCGCCGAGCGCGATACCGCCCTGGCCGCCGCCGATGATCACGACATAGGGCTGCCTGGAATGGCCGAGCTCGGCGATCTCGTCGTCGCGCTCCTCGCGCCATGTCTTGCGGCCCTTGCCGTGGCCATGCTTGGCGCCGAGCGGGCGGCTGAAGCCCGCTTTCTCCTCATGGTCCTTCAGCTCCGCCATCGTGGTGAGCAAGGTCCAGATCAGGTCGCCCTTGAACCGCACAAGGCCAAAGCCGCGCGCCACGCTCGTCTCGAAGGTGATCCAGGCGGTGATGACGCCGCCGTCCTCGCTTGCTTCCTCGCCCTTGGCCACCGACCATCCGGTCGGCTTGGTGCCGGCCAGCGTCGCCTGCAGCATGTCGCGGACCTGGTTCTGACCTTCCATCGTCTTCAGGTTCCAGGTGAAGGTGACGAGGTCGCGCCAGTAGCAGTCGGCCTGGAAGCAGTTGACGGCGCTGTCGATGTCGCCGGCTTCCAGCGCCTTGCCGAATTTGTCGAGCAGCGCCTGCGCCTTGGTGGTGGGTGTTCTCTCGAGCATTTGTTCTCCTCCACTTGCTAGAGTGCGCCATGAGCAGCAAGCGGCGTGCCAACCGTGGCGCTTGTTCGTGATTGCAATGAAATCAATCTGTTAGGATGCTCTTGCGTTGTCTTGCCTGTTGCGTTTCCTGTTGCAGGCGCTACGGCGCGCCACAGCCTTGCAATATTAAAGCGCGCCGAATGAAGCGCATTCAGGCGGCGCGCTTTAAGTCCCTGTTCCGACGCATGTCGTTGTCCCAAAACCGCTGCGCACTTTTGGGCGACATGCTTAGTTGGGCGCTTCCAGCCGCAGGCGCTTCATGCGGCGATGCACCGTGGTGCGGTCGACGCCGAGACGCCGCGCGGCTTCGGAAATGTTCCAGCCGGTTGCCGCCAGCACGGCCAGCAGGGCGCCACGCTCTTCCTCGGGCGAGGGCGCGCGCAGCGCGACCAGGCTGGCGGATGGGGCCGTCGGCGCGGCGCGGAACGTGGCGAAATCAGGCAGGTCGGAAGGCTGGATCGTCTCATCGTCGCAAAGCGCCATCGCCAGATCCACGGCGTTGACGAGCTCGCGGATGTTGCCGGGCCAGTCATGGCGGATCAGCGCCAGCCGCGCCGCCGGCGACAGCCGTGCCGACCGGCCGGCAAGGCGCGCGCGCTCGCCGACCAGCCGTTCCAGCAGCCATTCGAAATCGGTGCGTTCTCGCAGTGCCGGCAAACTCAGCGAGGCGGCGTTCAGCCTATAGAACAGGTCCTCGCGGAAACGGCCCTCGGCAATCAGTTGGCGCAAGTCATGATGCGAGGCGGAGATGATCTTGATGTTGACAGGCCGAGGCGCGATGCCGCCGACCGGGACCAGTTCGCGCTCGGCGATCACACGCAAAAGCCGCGATTGCAGCGCGTAGGGCATGTCGCCGATCTCGTCGAGGAACAGCGTGCCACCGTCGGCGCTCTCGATCAGGCCCTTGCGTCCCTTGGCCGTGGCGCCGGTAAAGGCGCCCGCGGCGTGCCCGAACAGCTCGCTCTCGATCAAATGTTCCGGGATGGCCGCGCAGTTGACGGCCACGAACGGGCCGAAGCGCCCGGAGCTGTCATGCAGCGCGCGGGCGAGATGTTCCTTACCGGAACCGGTCTCGCCGTGGATCAGGATCGGGATTGTGGTGCGCGCCAGCTTGGCGGCCCTGAGCTGCATTGCCGCCATGACCGGGTCGCCGCCAGAAAGCTCGGCGATCGGTCCAGGCAGCACCTCGACGGGGGCGCGGCGTCCGCTCGACGGCTGCGGTTCGATGGCATGCGCGAACAGCGCGCTGCCGTTGCGGCCGAACACCAGCCGCTCCTCGGTCGGGCGGCCGCGCGTCAAATTCGGCAAGTCGTCGATATCCATGTCGAGGTAACGCGAGATCGGCTGGCCGACCGGCGAGGAGCGACGCCAGTCGACACCGCCAGCCTGTGCCAGGAGCAGTGCCGCGCCGCGCGTGGTGCCGAGGATGCGGCCCGACGCGTCGAGCGCGATGGCGGCTTCCGGATCGACGTCGAGGAATTCGGGCGAGCGGGAGAAGCGCAGCACCCATTCCGAATGCATCTGCGCCATCAAATTGGCGAGCTCGATGCGCCGGGCCGACGACGTCACAAGGTGAAGGGCAAGGTTCTGGCTGACCTTGGGCTGCGGCGAGCGCAGCAGCGATATGTCGAGCACGGCGGTCAATTCGCCCTTGGTGTCGAAGATCGGCGCGGCGGTGCAGGAGAGCGGCGTGTGGGTGGTGTCGAAATGGTCGGTCTGGTGAATGGTCATCGCCTCGCCGGTGACGATGCAGGAACCGACGCCGCAGGTCCCGGTGCGGCTCTCCGACCATTCGGAGCCGAGGTAGAGACCGGCCGTGCGCAACTGGTCCATGAACAGCGGGTCGCCGAGGAAGTCGACGGTGACGCCCTTGGCGTCGGCCAGCAGCAAGACATAGTTCTGGCCCGCCACCTGCTTGAATAATGTCTCCAGCCCGCTGCGGGCAATGGCGATCAGCCGCTCCGACTGCTCGCGGTGCTCGCGCAGCTGGGTATCGGGAACGATGTAGGCTTCCGTCGGCCGTGCCGGATCGAGCCGATGCGTGTCGATGCAGCGCAGCCAGGATTGAACCACGATATCGTCGCGGGCCGATCGGGCGCCGGACAATACCTGTTCGATTTCGCGTATATGCTCGCGTTCGCCAGCCATGCGTCCTCCTCGCACGTCCTTTGCCAGCGCATAGTGGTGCGTCGGCGGCGGGCGCTCAACTGTACTATGGTAGCGCGAGACCGAGCCGTTTCACAGGCGGGTGAATTTGCACGGGACCCCATTGACGAGCCCGCGTTTTCGCTTATTGTCCGCGCCCATGAAAACGGCACTCATTCTCGTAGGCTGGCGCGTGGGCAAGGCGGTGTAACCGCCGGGCGAAAACCTCCCATGCGCATCTCACAGGCTCCCTCGGGGGCCTTTTTTATTGCCTCCAATCGAACTAAACGACCAGCAAATCGCCAGATGGCGGACAGTACGGGACCAGACCGATGAGCAACGGACAGAACGAGCGGCGCGAAATGACGGGCGCGGAGATGGTGGTGCAGGCGCTGAAGGATAACGGCGTCAAGCACGTCTTCGGCTATCCGGGCGGCGCGGTTCTCCCAATTTACGACGAAATTTTTCAACAGGACGATGTCGAGCACATCCTGGTCCGGCATGAGCAGGGCGCCGGCCACGCGGCCGAAGGCTATGCGCGCTCGACCGGAAAGGCCGGCGTGCTTTTGGTGACGTCCGGTCCCGGCGCCACCAATGCGGTGACGCCGCTGCAGGACGCGCTGATGGATTCCATTCCGCTGGTCTGCCTCACTGGCCAGGTGCCGACCTCGCTGATCGGCTCCGACGCCTTCCAGGAATGCGACACGGTCGGCATCACGCGGCCCTGCACCAAGCACAATTGGCTGGTGAAGGACGTCAACCAGCTCGCCGCCACCATCCATGAGGCGTTCCATGTCGCGACCACCGGCCGGCCCGGCCCGGTGGTGGTCGATATTCCGAAGGACGTGCAGTTCGCCAAAGGCATCTATGTGCCGCCACAGACGGCGCCGCGCACCAGCTACAAGCCGAAGGTCCAGGGCGACCTGGAGAAGGTCAAGGCCGCGGTCGAGCTGATGGCCGGCGCGAAGAAGCCGATCATCTATTCGGGCGGCGGCGTCATCAATTCCGGCCCGGAAGCCAGCCATCTGCTGCGCGAGCTGGTCGACCTCACCGGCTTCCCGATCACCTCGACGCTGATGGGGCTTGGCGCTTATCCGGCATCCGGCAAGAACTGGGTCGGCATGCTCGGCATGCACGGCACCTACGAAGCCAACATGGCAATGCACGATTGCGACGTGATGATCTGCATCGGCGCGCGCTTCGACGACCGCATCACCGGCAGGCTCAACGCGTTCTCGCCGAACTCGAAGAAGATCCACATCGACATCGACCCGTCCTCGATCAACAAGAACGTGCATGCGGACGTGCCGATCCTGGGCGACGTCGGCCGCGTGCTGGAAGACCTGGTGCGGCTGTGGCGGGCGACCGCCAAGACCGACAAGAAGGCGCTTTATCCGTGGTGGGAACAGATCGCGAAATGGCGGGCGCGGGATTCGCTCGCCTACAAGATGAACAGCGACGTCATCATGCCGCAATACGCGATCCAGCGGCTCTATGCGCTGACCAAGGATATGGACACCTACATCACCACCGAGGTCGGCCAGCATCAGATGTGGGCGGCTCAGCACTATCATTTCGACAAGCCGAACCGCTGGATGACCTCGGGCGGCCTGGGCACGATGGGCTACGGCCTGCCGGCCGCGCTCGGCGTGCAGATCGCGCATCGCGATGCGCTGGTCATCGACATCGCCGGCGACGCTTCGGTGCAGATGACCATGCAGGAGATGAGCTCGGCGGTGCAGTATGAGGCGCCGATCAAGATCTTCATCCTCAACAACCAGTATATGGGCATGGTGCGCCAGTGGCAGCAGTTGTTGCACGGCAACCGGCTGTCACATTCCTACACCGAGGCGATGCCGGACTTCGTCAAGCTGGCGGAAGCCTATGGCGGCCACGGCATACGCTGCGACAAGCCGGACGAGCTCGACGACGCGATCAAGGAGATGATCTCGGTGAAGAAGCCGGTTCTGTTCGACTGCCGCGTGGCGACCTTGGCCAACTGCTTCCCGATGATCCCGTCGGGCAAGGCGCATAACGAGATGCTCCTGCCCGACGAGGCGACCGACGAGGCGGTGGCCAACGCCATCGACGCCAAGGGCAGGGAACTGGTGTAGGTGGCCGCCAAGGCAGGGCTGTCGCGAGAAGCCATGCGCAAACAGAGAATTAGCTCAAAAATCTGAAATAGAGATTCACGTCATGAACGCACAGCTTCAGCCGACCGGCTCGGCATACTTCATCGCCAAGGAAACCGAGAAGCCGGAAACGCACACGCTTTCCGTGCTCGTCGATAACGAGCCGGGCGTGCTTGCCCGCGTCATCGGCCTGTTCTCCGGCCGTGGCTACAACATCGAAAGTCTGACGGTCTCCGAGACCGAGCATGAAAAACATCTGTCGCGCATCACCATCGTGACGCGCGGCACGCCGCATGTGATGGAGCAGATCAAGCATCAGCTCGAGCGCATCGTGCCGGTGCACCGGGTGGTCGACCTGACCGTGCGCTCGCATGAGCTTGGGCAGGAGCGGCCGCTGGAGCGGGAACTCGCGCTCGTCAAGGTCGCCGGTACCGGCGATGCCCGGGTCGAGGCGCTTCGCCTTGCGGATGCTTTCCGCGCCTCGGTCATCGACGCCAACACCGAGCATTTCATCTTCGAGATCACCGGCAAGGGCTCCAAGCTCGACCAGTTCATCGCCATCATGAAGCCGCTCGGCCTGGTCGAGATCTGCCGCACCGGCGTCGCTGCGATGAACCGCGGCCCGCAGGGGATGTAACCAGGACGGTCAGCCTGTTTTCAGCTTTTGGCCCGGCGGTTGCCCGCCGCTGGCTTTTGCGCGTTTGCTAAAAGGACAGTAAGGCTGACATATCTGGGAGGATATCATGTCGGCTGACGCATTCCTTGCCCTTTTGGTCTATGCCCTGGTGACCTCGATCACGCCAGGGCCGAACAATCTGATGCTGCTGACATCCGGCGTCAATTTCGGCATCGTCAGAACGATCCCGCATATGCTCGGCATCAGCATCGGCTTTTTCGTCCTGCTTTTGGCCGTGGGCCTTGGCCTCGGCGCGGTGCTGACGGCGGTGCCTGCGCTGCATACCGCGTTGAAGGTCGCGGGCGCGGCCTATCTGCTCTATCTCGCCTGGAAGATCGCGATGTCGCGCTCGTTGAGCGGCAAGGGCGAGGCGGAGGCGGAGCCGATGCGCTTCATCGATGCGGCGGCCTTCCAGTGGGTCAATCCCAAGGCATGGGTGATGGCGATCACCGCCATGGCCGTCTACACCAACGCCGACCACCCGTTCATTTCGGTGATGCTAATCTCGGCCGCCTTCGCCATCGTCAACCTGCCCAGTGTGTCCGTCTGGGCTGGTTTCGGTACCGCGCTGCGCGGCTTCCTGTCGGATCCGGTGCGGCTGAAATGGTTCAACATCGCCATGGGTGTGCTGCTCGCGGCGACGCTGTGGCCGATGCTGCGCTGAGAGCGTTTTTTTGGACCGATGCGAGGGTCCGAGACGGCATATTAGCCGGCTGCCCAACATTTGTGCACTGCACATTAAATCTTCGTAATCCCGTGTTTTGGCCCTTTTCCGCCAGAGCCTTGTCCTATCTATTCGGCGAAAATCGCGGCGAAGGGCCGTGAATCGAGCTAAGATGGACCACCGGGATCGGCGTGTCGGGTAGAAGGCTTATTTGTCGATGCGCGGGAAAATCATCTTTGCAGTTGTAGCGGTCGCCTGTCTGGCGGGCGCCGGGCTCTATTCTTCGCCCTCGACGTTGGCCAAGGTCCAGCAGCTCGTTTCGGGCAGGCAGGCCGGCACGACCACCGCGGACAAGACGGCAAGCGGTGATAAAACCGGGGGCGGCGACAAGACGGCCAATGCATCGGACACCGCGAAGGGCGGCGGGGCGCGCTCGGCCTCGATCGTTGCGGCGACCGCGACGACCGCCGATTTCCCGATACGGCGCTATGCCATCGGCTTCGTGTCGTCGCCGGCGGTGGTGAGCATCAATGCCCGTATCTCCAGCCAGATCGTGTCGATCGACGTCAAGGACGGCCAGATGGTCAAGGCCGGCGACGTTCTGTTCCAGCTCGACGACCGCGCGTTGAAGGCGCAACTTGCCAAGGATCAGGCCGCTTTAGCCAAGGACCAGGCGCTGCTTGCCAGTTCGAATTCCGATCTCCAGCGCGCCAAGGACCTTGTCGCCAAGCAGGCCGGAACCCAGCAAACCTATGATCAGGCGGTGGCGGCGCAGAAGGCAGCGTCCGCGACCGTCGATGCCGACAAGGCGACGATCGACGCCGATAATGTCCAGCTCGGCTTTGCCACGATCACGGCGCCGATCGCAGGCAGGCTCGGCGCCGTCAACGTCTCGGTCGGCGACCTTGTCACCGTAAGCAACGGCAACTCCAGCACGGCGACCCCGCTGGTCACCATCACGCAAATCGACCCGCTGCAGGTGAACTTCACGCTGCCCGAGAGCAACCTTGCGCTGTTGCACAAGGCCCTGGCCGACCCGCAGCAAGGCGACGTGACGCTGACCAAGGACGACGATCCCACGCCGATCGGCAAGGGCACGCTTGATTTCGTCGATTCCAGCGTCGATACGGCCTCCGGCACCATCGCCACGCGGGCGAGCATACCGAATCCGGATCTGTCGCTGTGGCCGGGGCAATATGTGGACGTGGTGCTCGAGGCCGGCACGATGCCGCAGATGACCTCGGTTCCGACGGTCGCGGTGCAGCCCAGCCAGAAGGGTCCGTTCGTCTATGTGGTCAAGCCGGACAACACCGTGGAGATGCGGCCGGTGCAGGTGGCGCTGACGGTGGGCCAGAACAGCGCCATCAGCGATGGCCTGAAGAGCGGCGAGAAGGTCGTCGTCGAAGGCCAGACACGACTGAAGAACGGCGCGGCGGTGCATGAAGGCAGCGCGGCCAGCGGCGGTGGGCAGGCTGCGCCCAAGGTTGCGGAGGCCGACAAGGCCGGCGGGGCGAGCCAATGATCTCCGAATTCTGCATCCGCAAGCCTGTCGCCACCCTTTTGATGTCGTTCGCCCTCGTGCTGGGCGGAATTTTTGCCTACAAGTTCCTGCCGGTGGCGGCGCTGCCCAGCGCCGAATTTCCGGTGGTCAATGTCTCGGCCTCGCTGCCCGGCGCTTCGCCGGAGACGATGGCGACATCGGTTGCGACGCCGTTGATCAAGCAGTTCGCGACGATCGCCGGCATCGATTCGATCTCGACCACCAACTCGCTCGGCCAGACCTCGATCGCCATCCAGTTCGTGCTCAACCGCAACATCGACGCGGCGGCCGCCGACGTCCAGGCAGCGATCGCGCGCACGCAGAAATCGCTGCCGCCGCAGATGACGTCGCCGCCGAGCTATCGCAAGGTCAATCCGGCCGATGCGCCGATCCTTTTGATGTCGCTGGTCAGCGACACGGTTCCGATGACCGATCTCGACGCCTTCGCCGAAAACGTCATTTCGCCGTCGCTGTCGACCATCGACGGCGTGGCCCAGGTTTCGATCTTCGGCCAGCAGAAATACGCGGTGCGCATCCAGATCGATCCGACCGCGCTTGCCGCGCGCGGTATCTCGATCGACCAGCTGCAGGCGGCCGTCGCCTCGGCCAACAGCAACACGCCGCTCGGGGTGCTGCAGAACAACAAGCAGCAGCTCACCATCACCGCCAACACCCAGCTCACCGACGCGGCCGGCTTCTCCAACCTCATCATCGCCACCAAGAACGGCCACCCGGTCCGGCTGGGTGAGGTGACGCGGGTCGTCGATTCCGTGCAGACCACGACGACCGCGAGCTGGTACGATGGTACCCGCGCGATCATCATGGCCGTGCAGCGCCAGCCCGACGCCAACACCGTCGACGTCGTGGACAAGGTCAAGGCGATGCTGCCGTCCTTCCAGGACCAGATGCCGGCGGCCGCGCAGATCAAGCTGCTCAACGACCGTTCGACCTCGATTCGCCAGGCCGTCGACGACGTGCAGTTCACGCTGCTGCTGACCATTGCTCTCGTGGTGATGGTGATCTTCGTGTTCCTGCGCAGGGTAACGGCGACGATCATCCCGGCCGTGGCGGTGCCGATCTCGCTGATCGCCACGCTCGGCGCGATGTTCCTGTTCGGCTTCTCGATCGACAACATCTCGCTGATGGGATTGACTTTAGCCGTCGGCCTTGTCGTCGACGACGCCATCGTCATGCTGGAAAACATCTTCCGCCATATGGAGGAAGACGGCCTGTCGGCTTTCGACGCCTCGCTGAAGGGCGCGCGCGAGATCGGCTTCACCATCATCTCGATCTCGATCTCGCTGGTGGCGGTGTTCATCCCGGTGCTTTTGATGGGCGGCGTCATCGGCCGCATCTTCAACGAATTCGCCGTCGTGGTGACCGTCGCCATCCTGGCCTCCATGTTCGTGTCCCTGACGCTGACGCCTATGCTCTGCTCGCGCCTGCTGTCGGTGAGCAAGGCGGATCGCGAAAAGCATGCTCCCGGTCACAGGCCGGACCTCATCACGCGCGGATACGACCGGATCCTGGGCTTCTGCCTGCGAAACACTTTCCTGGTGTTCCTCGTCTTCGTGGCGACCGCGGCGGCGTCGGTGTGGCTGATCCAGGTTTCGCCGAAGGGCTTCTTTCCGCAGGAGGATATCAGCCAGATCTCGGTGACCACCATCGCGCGCCAGGACATCTCGTTCGACGCCATGGCGAAGCTGCAAGGGCAAGTGGCCGGCGTGTTCTCGAAGTCGCCCTATGTCGACCATGTGGCCTGGTCGGCGGGCAGCGGCAACAACGCCCTCAACCAGGGGCAGCTCTTCGTCCAGCTCAAGGGCAAGGATCAGCGTCCCAACATCGAGAAGGTGCTATCGGATCTGAGGCGCCAGCTGTCGGGAGTCGCGGGCATCGAGACCTATATGCAACCGGTGCAGAACCTGCGGCTCGGTTCGCGGTCATCCGCCAGCGCCTACCAGCTCGTGGTGCAGGGCCTGGATACCGGCCAGACCGATATCTGGGCGCAGAAGCTCAACGATGCGATGGCGGCCGACCACACGAAATTCACCGACGTCACAAGCGATCTGCAGAACAACGCCCTGCAGGCGTCGCTGGTGATCGATCGCGACAAGGCCGCGCAGCTCGGCATCGATACCGACACGCTGCGCTCCGCGCTCTATGGCGGCTTCGGCACCGATCAGGTCTCGACCATCTTCGGTTCGGCCGACAGCTATGCGGTGATCACCGAGCTCGATCCCAAGATCGAATGGTCGCCGGAGCACATGCTTGCCATCCAGATGCGGACGGCCAGCGGCAGCCTGGTTCCGCTGGGCGCTTTCGCGCGGGTCGATCGCACAGCCGGCGCGCTGACGGTCAATCAGCTCGGCCAGCTTCCGGCGGTGACGATCTCCTACAATCTGCCGCAGAGCGTCTCGCTCGGCGACACGGTGACCCGCATCGACCAGCTCAAGGAGCAGATCGGCATGCCGACGGCGATCTCGACGAGCTTCGCCGGCACGGCCAAGACCTTCCAGGATTCGCTTGCCAACCAGGGCCTGCTGATCGGCGGCGCGATCCTGACGATCTATATCGTGCTCGGCATGCTCTATGAGAGCTTCATCCACCCGCTCACCATCCTCACTGGCCTGCCGTCGGCGGTGCTTGGCGCGGTGGTGGCGCTGCGCTTCGCCGGCATGGACCTTTCAGTGATCGCGGTGATCGGCATCCTGATGCTGATCGGCATCGTCAAGAAGAACGGCATCATGATGGTCGACGTGGCGCTGGAGCTCAGGCGACAGGGCATGTCGGCGAAGGAGTCCATCCACAAGGCCTGCCTGATGCGTTTCCGGCCAATCATGATGACGACGCTTGCCGCGCTGATGGGCACGTTCCCGATCGCGCTCGGCACCGGTGCCAGCGCCGAGCTTCGCCAGCCGCTCGGCGTCGCGGTGGTCGGCGGCCTGCTCGCCTCGCAGGCGCTGACGCTGTTCGTCACGCCGGTGATCTACGTCTATTTCGAGAATTTCTCCGGCTGGCTGCTCGGCTTCTCCTCGAAGAAGAGCAGTCCGGCGCTGCATGTGGTGGACAGCGGCGAACAAGCCTCGCTGTTCGACACCAACGACGACATCCCGCAAAAGACCGCCGCCGAATAGGCGGCGGCTCTGGCCCAAGCCGTCATACTTGCGGCGCGATGTGGGCAATCGTAACGTCGTGTGATGTCCCATGATCATGATCACGACAACGAGCTCGAGCCCTTCGCGGCGCGCGTGCGCGCGCTGGAGACGATCCTCACCCAAAAGGGCCTGATCGATCCCGCGGCCATCGACGTCATCGTCGACACCTATGAGACCAAGATCGGTCCGCGCAACGGTGCACGGGTGGTGGCCAAGGCCTGGGGCGATCCGGCTTACGCCGACTGGCTGAAGCGCGACGCGACCGCGGCGATTGAATCGCTCTCCTATTCCGGCCGCCAGGGCGAGCACATGCAGGCCGTGTTCAACACCGAGGAGACGCACAACCTCGTCGTCTGCACGCTCTGCTCCTGCTATCCGTGGTCGGTGCTCGGCCTGCCACCGGTCTGGTACAAGGCACCGCCTTACCGCTCGCGGGCTGTGATCGATCCGCGCGGAGTGCTGGAGGAATTCGGACTGACGCTGCCGGCGCAGAAGAAGATCCGCGTCTGGGATTCGACGGCCGAGCTTCGCTACCTGGTGGTGCCGATGCGGCCCAAGGGCACCGAAGGCTGGAGCGAGGAGCAGCTCGCCGGGCTAGTCAGCCGCGATGCGATGATCGGCACGGCAGTCGCGAAGGAACCGGCATGAACGGACCGCAGGATCTCGGCGGGCAGATGGGTTTCGGGCCGGTCGCGCCCGAGAGAGACGAGCCCTATTTCCATGCGGCATGGGAGAGGCGGGCGCTGGGCGTGACACTAACGGCCGGCGGCATGGGCGCCTGGAACATTGACGAGAGCCGGCATGCGCGGGAATCGCTGCATCCCGCCGATTATTATTCGTCGAGCTACTATCAGATCTGGATCAAGGCGCTGGAAGTGCTGCTGAAGCGCCACGGCTTCATCACCGAGCGCGACCTTGCCGCCGACAAGGCGGTCGATCCGGCCGCGACGCCGAAGAGAGTGCTGAAGGCGGCGGACGTGCCGGCCGTGCTCGCCAAGGGCGGCCCGTGCGATCGGCCCGTCGATACCCCGGCGCGTTTCCAGGCGGGCGATCACGTGCGGACGAAGAACTTCAACCCGACCGGCCATACGCGCCTGCCGCGCTACGCCCGTGGCAAGACAGGGACGATCGAGGCCGTTCGCGACGGCTTCGTCTTCCCCGACAGCAATGCGCATGGCACGGGTGAGAACCCGCAATGGGTCTACACGGTGGTGTTCGACGGGAGCGAGATCTGGGGCGAGGGCGCCGATCCTACGCTGAGTGTCTCGATCGATGCCTGGGAGAGTTATCTTGAGCCGGCATGAAGATGCGTTGCCGGCGGGTTTCGACGAGCCGGTCTTTGCCGAGCCCTGGCAGGCGGAAGCCTTCGCCCTGACGGTTGCGCTGCACGGCAAAGGCCTGTTTTCGTGGAGCGAGTGGGCGGAGGCCTTGTCCGCCGAGGTGAAGCAGCCGGGCGCGGCTTGCGACGGGCACGACTATTACGAGCATTGGCTGGCGGCGCTGGAAAAGCTGCTGTCGCGAAAGGGGATTGCCGGCAAGGGCGAGGTGGACGAGCTCGCCGCCGCGTGGGAACGCGCCGCACACGCCACGCCGCATGGCAAGCCGATCCTGCTGGAGAACGATCCGGGGCTCTGATCGCAGCTTGCCGGCAGTGGGACAAGTTTAGGCTTCTATTATCTCAGTCTGGATTTCGCCCCGATGTTCGGTTGCAAATATCGGCGCTGCCTGCAACCGTGCCGTCACTATGGAAAAACCTCCCGCGCCATGGCCTTTGCTGCAACTCGCGATCGAGCCGAAGTCGAGAGCCGATGAGGAGAAGTTGCGTGTCGCCTTATCGACGCTTGCAGAGAAGCTGCCTGGCTTTGAGGTGAAGCGGGACGTGGAATCGGGCCAGACGATCATCGCCGCGATGACCGAGCTTGACCTCGACATCATTTTCTATCGCTTGACCCGCGAGTTCAACGTCGCGGTCAATGTCGGCGCGCCACAAGTGGCCTATCGCGAAACGATTACCCTCGCCTGCGAACAAGACTATACGCATAAGAGGCAGGTTGGCGGCCACGGACAGTTCGCTCGAGTCAAGATTCTGTTCGAGCCGAACGGGCGCAATGCGGAGTTCGTG
This sequence comes from Mesorhizobium sp. RIZ17, assembly GCF_051127865.1. Classification (NCBI taxonomy): domain Bacteria; kingdom Pseudomonadati; phylum Pseudomonadota; class Alphaproteobacteria; order Hyphomicrobiales; family Phyllobacteriaceae; genus Mesorhizobium; species Mesorhizobium sp. RIZ17. Next base: position 6,534,859 of record NZ_CP147861.1, on the reverse strand, counting down.
TTTCTCTCGAAGACCGCCGGAGTTGCGGTTCCCGAGGTCTATGTCGTGGGGGTCCAGGCCGGATTGCGCAGCATCCTGTCCTCCGGTCCCTTCGCGGGCTTTCCGATGATCGGCATCAAGGCAACCTTGGTGGACGGCGTCTATCACGACACGGACTCTTCGGCGCTCGCATTCGAGATCGCCGGCCGCGCCTGTTTCCGTGAAGCTGCACCCAAGCTTGGCGTACAATTGCTCGAACCGATCATGAAGGTCGAGGTGGTGACGCCGGAAATCTATGTCATCAGCATTATCGGCGACCTGCACGGCCGCCGCGGTCTGGTCAAGAGTCGGATAAGCCGCGGCGAGGCCATCGTCATCAACGCGATGGTGCCGCTGGCCAACATGTTCAAGTACATCGACTACCTGCGCTCGATGAGCCGGGACAGTGCGGCCTACACGATGCAATTCGATCACTACGCGCCCGTTCCGATGCCTTACCGCGACCCGCCGCCGCCGCCGGCAGTGGCTGCCTACGGCTGACTTGTTCTTCGTCCGAGCCAACCAAAGCACTGCGACTTGTTCTCTTTACGTTCCGGTTCGCGGCTGATAGCCTGACTTTGTCGGAGGCGCTAGCGATTGTCGCCGACAGCGGTCGACATGGCGGCCAATCTTGTCTTTCGCTTGCGAATCCGGTCTGTCGCACTGATGGAATTTTCTCCCCAACAGGATGAGGCCCTGAAAGCGGTCGGGCGCTGGCTCAAGGAGGGTCGGCCGCAGGTCTTTCGCCTGTTCGGCTATGCCGGCACCGGCAAGACGACGCTGGCGCGCTATTTCGCCGAGCATGTCGACGGACAGGTGCAGTTCGCCGCCTTCACCGGCAAGGCGGCGCAGGTGCTGCGCTCGAAAGGAGCGACCAACGCCCGCACCATCCATTCGCTGATCTATCGGCCGAAGGGCGAGGAATCGGTCGAGGACGAGGTGACCGGCAAGACCTCGATGTCGCCGACCTTTTCGCTCAACCGGCAAAGCCCGATTTCGCGCGCCAAGCTCGTGGTCATCGACGAATGCTCGATGGTCGACGAGCAGCTCGGCCGCGACCTGCAGAGTTTCGGCACGCCGATCCTGGTGCTTGGCGATCCGGCCCAGCTGCCGCCGATCTCGGGCGGCGGCTTCTTCACCGAGCATGAGCCGGATGTGCTGCTCACCGAAATCCACCGCCAGGCGCGCGACAATCCCATCATCCGGCTGGCCCTCGACGTGCGCGAGGGTCGCGAATTCATGCATGGCGATTATGGCACCGCGCAAGTGATCGGCAGGGAAGGCGTCACCCAGGATCTGGTGCTCAAGGCCGACCAGGTGCTGGTCGGCACCAATCGCACAAGGCGGCGCTATAACCAGCGGCTGCGCGAACTGAAGGGTTTCAACGCCGACTTCCCGCAGGCCGGCGACAAGCTGGTCTGCCTGCGCAACGATCCGGCCAAGGGGCTGCTCAACGGCTCGCTATGGAAGGTGATGACCTCCTCGCGCGAGACGGTGAAGCCCGGCATCAACTTGCTTGTCTCGCCGGAAGAGGACGATCCCGACCGCGGCGTCGCCAAGATCAAGCTGCTCAAGGCGGCGTTCGAGGATCCGGACGCCGAAATCCCCTGGCAGCAGAAGAAGCGTTTCGACGATTTTGACTATGGCTACGCCTTGACCGTGCACAAGGCGCAGGGCTCACAGTGGAACGACGTGGTGCTGTTCGACGAGAGCTGGGCCTTCAAGGAGACAAGGCAGCGCTGGCTTTACACCGCCATCACCCGGGCAGCCGAGCGACTGACGGTCGTACGCTAGGGTTGTCGATATTCAGGTGAGGCCGGCGTGCAAATGGCGGCTTCCTGCGCTTCCGGTGCTCACGTACTTTAGTACGCTCCGCTCCGGCCTTCGCCGGCCGAAGCCCTCATAAATGTTTCCGCTCTATGAAGGCTACGGCCGGCGTAGGCCGGTTCTCGGAATCCACCATTTTCGACTCGGCCTGACCTGAATCTCGACAACCCTAGTCCTTCGGCCTTGCGCCAAGCCATTGCCAGGCAGCTTCTTCATCGTCGACGCCGAAACGTCTGAATTCGAACGGCAGCGCCTTAGGGAAGACGCCGGTGACGAGGTAGGCCCAATTCGGCTCGCCGACGACAGCGCAACGCACGACATGTTCCAGCGCGTCGGCCACGCCCTGCTTGACCGTATCTTGCGAAATGTTGGCCCAGTCGACGCTTTCCGCGTCGGTCAGCCTGACCAGCACGTCGATCCTTGGATGCAGCGCATAGGCCGCCTCCAGCAGGCCGAAGAGGTTTTCCGCGTCGGCCGGCGAGATATCGCCGACGACGTCGATGGCGAAAAGCGCGTCGCGGTTGGTTTCAATGCGGCGGACCGCCGGCACGGCTTCGAGGAAATTCACAGGTAGATCCTTACGTTAGCCTCCATCTATCCCCTGGAACACCCGAAACCCTCTATCTGTTCCCGTCAAAGGCGGTATAGATGCCCGCCGATCCACTGGACCCAGCTCATGCCCGCCAAGCTTTCGGTCAATCTCAACGCTGTCGCCATGCTACGCAACCGCCGCGACCTGCCATGGCCGAGCGTCACCGGGCTTGGCCGCATCGCCCTTGCCGCCGGCGCGCACGGGCTGACGGTGCATCCGAGGCCCGACGAGCGGCACACCAGGCATTCCGACCTGCCTGAGATCAGGGCGCTGATCGACGACGAATTTCCCAAGGCTGAATTCAACATCGAGGGCTATCCGACCGAGGATTTCCTGGCGCTTGTCGAGAAAAGCCAGCCCGAGCAGGTGACGCTGGTGCCGGACGATCCGGCGCAGGCGACTTCGGACCATGGCTGGAACTTCGTCGCCCAGGCGGCGTTCCTCACTCCGGTCGTCAAGCGGCTGAAGAAAAGCGGGTTTCGCGTGTCGCTGTTTTCCGACGCCGATCCTGACGGGGTGAACGCGGCTCGCGATACCGGCGCCGACCGGATCGAGCTCTATACCGGCCCCTATGGCGGCTTCCATTCCGATACCGCAAAGGCGGCGAAGGAACTGGAAAGACTGGGAAAAACCGCTGACGCGGCATTCAAGGCCGGGCTTGGCGTCAATGCCGGCCACGACCTGACCGTGCAGAACCTGCCGGCGCTGGCAAAACGTATTCCGGCATTGGCCGAAGTATCGATCGGACATGGGTTGACAGCCGATGCGCTGGAGTATGGCATGGCCGGCACGGTCGGGCGGTTCTTGAAGGCCTGCGGATGGTAGGGCGCCTTGCGTAGTTTCGGCGGTTTTGGAGCGTCCCGCGCGTTGCGGCGACCTCGGGGCGTGACGAATCCGGTGAAATGGGGTTCATGGTGCTAGCCAACGCCAGCGAGACGGACCCCCTATGTGGAACAGCCCAACATTCCGCGCGCCTTGGCCATCTGCCGCAAGCAGGGCTGGAAGTTCGACATCATGACGACGTCGTTCTTCCTGTCGCGGCGCTCGCTGAAGGCGTCGCCCAATTCCGGCGTGCCGGTCTGGCAGGACCGGATGTTCATCAGCCTGGCGCGAACGGCGGCGGACGCGACGGAGTATTCCCAGATTCCGACCGGGCGCGTGGTCGAGATCGGCACGCAGGTCGCCATTTGACGAGATCGATTTCTACCGGATGCATAAGCCTGCGCATTGCGTATATGAAAGCCCTGCGTTGGCAGCATGAGAGCCCTCACGCTGGGGCACTTGATATTGCACCGCAGCAAGCGTAGAGCACCGCGCATTTTATCGGAGTGTCGTCATGGCCCTTGCCAATGGTGGTGTAGACGCAGAACCCGCCGACCAATCGGGCCACACTGAAATGCAGCAGCACAGCACCAAGGTGCTGATGCTGGGTGCGCTCGGGGTCGTCTATGGCGATATCGGCACCAGCCCGATCTATGCGCTTCGCGAGGCGTTGCATGCCTCGTCGGGCGGCGACGTCGCCACCCGCGCCGACATTCTCGGTGTGCTGTCGCTGATCATCTGGTCGCTCACCATCACGGTCACCGTCAAATACATCATGTTCGTGCTGCGCGCCGACAACCGCGGCGAAGGCGGCGTGCTGTCTTTGATGGCGCTGGTACGCGGCAGTTTCGCCACGCGCTCGGCGATCATCCTCGGCATCGGCATCGTCGGAGCGTCACTGTTCTTCGGCGACGCGGTGATCACACCAGCCATCTCAGTGCTTTCGGCGGTCGAAGGCATGAATGTCGTCACGCCCGCCTTCCAGCCTTATGTCGTGCCGCTGACCCTGATCATCCTGGCGATATTGTTCGCCGTGCAGCGTTTTGGCACGGGGGGCGTCGGCCTCGTGTTCGGGCCGATCACCGCCCTATGGTTCCTCGCCATCGGCCTTTCCGGTCTCAATCATATCGTCAGCGACCCGGAAATCCTGTGGGCAATCAGCCCGCATTATATCGTCGCGTTCCTGATCAATTCGCCTGACGTGGCCTTCGTGACCATCGGTGCCGTTTTTCTCGCCGTCACCGGGGCGGAAGCGCTCTATGCCGATCTCGGCCATTTCGGCCGCAAGCCCATCGTGCTTGCCTGGCTGGCAATCGTGTTCCCGTGCCTTCTGCTGAACTACGCGGGGCAGGGTGCCTTCATCCTCGCGAACAAAGGCGTGGTCGGCCATCCCTTCTTCGAGATGAACGAGGGCTGGACGCTGATCCCGATGGTGGTGCTGGCGACCGCGGCGACCGTCATCGCGAGCCAGGCAGTGATCTCCGGCGCCTTCTCGCTGACCAGGCAGGCCGTGCAGCTCAACATGCTGCCGCGGCTCGAAATCCTGCATACGTCGGAGAAGCAATCCGGCCAGATCTTCATGCCTCGCGTCAATCTGCTGCTCGCCCTGGTGGTGATGCTGCTGGTGGTCGGTTTCGGCGAATCCAGCCGGCTGGCCTCGGCTTATGGCATCTCGGTCACCGGCAACATGCTGGTGACGACGACGCTGCTGTTTGTCGTCATGACACGCATCTGGAAATGGAACATCTGGCTGGCGGTCGGCCTGACGGCGATGTTCGCGCTGATCGACATCGGCTTCTTTGCCGCCAACATCGTCAAGGTTTTCGAGGGCGGTTGGTCTTCGCTGGCCGTGGCCTTCGCAATTATCATGGCCATGTGGACCTGGGTGCGTGGCAGCCGCTATCTGTTCGACAAGACGCGCCGCAACGAGATCCCGCTCGATTTCCTGGCGGCCAATCTCCTGAAGAAAAAACCGCAGCTTGTCTCGGGCACCGCCGTGTTCCTGACCAGCGATCCGCTGAGCGCGCCGACGGCGCTGATGCACAGCCTGAAGCACTACAAGGTGCTGCATGAAAAGAACGTCATCCTGTCGGTGGTCACGGCGCCGCAGCCAGTCGTGCCCGACAGCGAGCGCGTGAAGCTGGAGACGGTCAACGAGCTTTTCATGCGCGTGACGCTGACTTTCGGCTATATGGAGCAGCCGAACATTCCGCGCGCCTTGGCCATCTGCCGCAAGCAGGGCTGGAAGTTCGACATCATGACGACGTCCTTCTTCCTGTCGCGCCGGTCGCTTAAGGCTTCGCCCAATTCCGGCATGCCGATCTGGCAGGACCGGCTGTTCATCGGCCTGGCGAAAACGGCGGCGGACGCGACGGAGTATTTCCAGATCCCCACCGGGCGCGTGGTGGAGATTGGCACGCAGGTCGCCATCTGACAGACTGCGCCGTATAGGCTGACGTCACGCAATTCCGGACGGAAGTTTCCGGGAATTGCTTTCGAAAGGGGCGGGGCATGAGCGGCGAGTTGGTGCTTGTGACCGGCGGGTCCGGCTTCCTTGGCGCGCATTGCATCCTGTCGCTTTTGAACGCGGGCTACCGCGTGCGCACGACGGTGCGCTCCGCCAAGCGCGAAGCGGATGCTCTTGCCATGCTGAAGGTCGGTGGCGTCGAGCCGGGCGATGCGCTTTCCTTCGGCCATGCCGACCTCATGAGCGACAAGGGCTGGCCCGAAGCGGTCGCCGGGTGCCGATACGTACTGCACGTCGCTTCGCCCTTTCCGCCCGGCGTGCCGAAACATGAGGACGAGCTGATCGTCCCGGCCAGGGAAGGGGCGTTGCGCGTGCTGCGCGCGGCGCGCGATGCCGGCGTCGAACGGGTCGTGCTCACCTCGTCCTTTGCCGCCGTCGGCTATGGCCAGATACCGGTTGCCGGCCGTCCGTTCACGGAAGAGAACTGGACCGATCTGTCGCAGAAGGTGAGCGCCTATGTGAAGTCGAAGACGCTGGCCGAGCAGGCGGCCTGGGATTTCATCGATCGCGAAGGCGGGGCACTGGAGTTGGCGGTCGTCAATCCGGTCGGCATCTTCGGACCGGTCCTTGGGGCGGATCTTTCGACCTCGACGGATTTCATCCGGCGCCTGATGGATGGCGAGATGCCTGGCCTGCCGCGCATGGTGTTCGGCGTGGTCGACGTGCGCGACGTCGCGGACCTGCATCTGCGCGCCATGACCAATCCCGCAGCCAAAGGCGAGCGGTTCCTGGCCATCAGCGGCGACTTCATGACGATGCTCGAGATCGCGCGGACGCTGAAGACGCGGCTGGGCAACGCAGGATCGCGCATCACGACGAGGGTGCTGCCGGACTGGCTGGTCCGGATCGTCGGCCTGTTCGACGGGCAAGCGGCCCAGATCGTGACGGAGCTGGGCAAGGCCAGGAACGCCACGAGCGCCAAGGCCGTGCGCCTGCTCGGCTGGACGCCGCGATCGCGCGAGGACGCGCTTGTGGCGACCGGCGAGAGCTTGATCCGGCTCGGACTGCTCAAGAAGGCGAAATAGCGCGCCGGGGGACGGCTTCCCCAGGCGCGCAGACTTCAGCCGAGCAGGGCAGCCTTGTTCGCTTCGAGGAACTGCTTCAGCGTCCGCGGCTTGCGACCCGAGAGTTTTTCGACGGCATCGGTTACCTCTGCAATGCGCCCGGCGCGCGTGTTGGCGTCGAAGGAGACGATGATGCGGGCGAAATCTTCGGGAACGCCGGCCGCTTTCACCCCTTCAGTCAGCGCTTCGTCCGGCAGTTGGATGACTTCCAGCGGCTTGCCGGTGACTTCGCTCACCAGAGCGGCGATCTCGCCGGCGGTGTAGGCCTGAGGGCCGGTGAGCGTGTAGATATGGCTTTCCCTGGAGCCGGACGCGAGGCCGGCGGCAATGGCGGCTGCCATATCGTCGCGCGCGCCGTGGGCGATGCGCCCGTCGGCGGCCGAGGTGTACCACTTGCCCGCCGAAATGGCGTGCGGCAGCGCCATGAACAGGTTCTCCTGGTACCAGCCGTTGCGGAAGATGGTGTAGGGGATGCCGCTCGCCTTGATAGCCTGCTCGGTGCCGTAGTGGTCGCCGGCAAAGAGCACGGGCGAGCCCGGCTCCGGATTGGGCATCGAGGTGTAGAGCAGATGCGAAACGCCCGCCGCCTTGGCCGCCGCCACCGCGGTCTCATGCTGCTTGAGGCGCCGGCCAGTCTTCAAATCGAGGTCGCCGGTCGAGATGATCAGCACCCGGTCAGCGCCTGCGAATGCCTTCTCCAGCGAGGCCTTGTCGTTGAAATCGGCGGCCCTGACAACGACGCCGCGTGCCGCGAGATCGGCGAGATTTTCGGGATTGCGCGTGGTGGCGACAATGCTTGCCGGCGCTATCTTTTGCGCTTCCAGCAAGTGATTGATGACGGCGCGGCCAAGCTGGCCGGAGGCACCGGTGACGAGGAGTGTTTCGGTCATGGCAGGTTCCTGAATTGCGCCGATCGGCGGGAGCTGTTGGTGGTCTCAAAAAGAGACCAGCACTAAAATAGGAATTGACCTCAAGCCGTAAAGAAGGCAGTTTTTCGGGAGGTAGGCACAGCCAGGGAACCACCTGGACGGCCGAATTTCGATCAGCGGATGCCGCGATGGACAGCAAGATCCTCAATCTGAAAGCCAAGCTCGAGGTCTATAAGGCCATGACCGGCGGCGGCAATTTCGCCGACTGCCCGGTCCGCGACGTCATCCAGGGCATCAGCGGCAAATGGAGCTCGCTGCTGGTCATGGCGCTGGCCGAAAAACCCTATCGGTTCGGCGAATTGCGACGGCTGGTTCCCGATATTTCGCAGCGCATGCTGACGCAGACGCTCTACGACCTGCAGCGCGATGGCTATGTGCATCGCGAAGTGTTTCCGACCAAGCCGCCAAGCGTCGAATACAGCCTCACCGATCTTGGCCGCTCGATGTCCGGCCCCATGCATCAGCTTGTCCAATGGGCCGAGCTCAACCACGACGCAGTGCGCGACGCGCGGGCCGCCTTCGACGCCCGGACCTGAGCCTGGTTTCTTGCCGCAGCTAATGCATGTCGCCCAGAAGTGTGCAGCGGTTCTGGGACAACGACATGCATCAAGATAAAGACTTAAAGCGCCTGGTTGATTTGGCGGGATCGATCGGGGATTGTGCCCGCCGGTCGGTCTGGGCGGGCAATGGGCAAGAATCTCGACATCGCGATTGCCGGCGCCGGTCCGGCCGGGCTGGCGGCAGCGCTTTATCTCAAGCGGGCCGGGCACAAGGTCACCATTTTCGAGCGCTTCGATGAGCCGAAGCCTGTCGGTTCCGGCCTCATCCTGCAGCCGACCGGGCTGACCGTGCTCGCCGATCTCGGCATGCTCGATGAGATTCTCTCGCTTGGCAGCCGCATAGAACGGCTGCACGGCACCGACGCCGGCAGCGGACGCACGGTGCTCGAAGTCCGCTACGACGCGCGGCGCGGCCGCCGCTTCGGCCTCGCCGTGCATCGTGCGGCGCTGTTCGGGGTGCTCTATCGCTCCGCCTTGCGCGAAGCGATCGCCATCGAAACCAATGTCGAGGTCGAGACGCTGGAGACGGCCGAGCGCGCGACGCTCGTCTGCGGCAATGGCAGGCGGCTCGGTCCATTCGACCTCATCGTCGATGCCAGCGGCGCTCGCTCGAAGCTGCGGCACTATCTTGGCGATGCCGCCATGCCACGGCCGCTCACCTATGGCGCATTCTGGGCGTCGCTCGGCTGGCGGGACGGCTTCGACCGGCGGGCGCTGCTGCAGCGCTACGACAAGGCAAGCATCATGGTCGGCGTGCTGCCGATCGGCCGGCCTGAGCCCGGCGCGGAAGACATGGCGGCTTTCTTCTGGAGCCTCAAGCCGGCTGATGCCGAACGGGTAAAGGGGCAGGGGCTCGAAGCATGGAAGGCGAGGGTGGTCTCGGTGTGGCCGGAGTGCGAGGCCTTCACCGGCCAGATCGACAGTTTCGAGCAACTCTCGCTCGCCCGCTACGGCCACCACACGATGACGCTGCCGGCCGGTCGGCGGCTGGCCGTCATCGGCGACGCCGCGCACTCGACCAGTCCGCAACTCGGGCAAGGCGCAAACATGGCGCTGCTCGACGCCGCCGCGCTCAGCCATGCGCTGGCGCAGGCGAAGGGTGTCGACGACGCGCTCGATACCTACGCGAAGGCGAGGCGTTGGCATGTGCGCGTGTTCCAGGCGCTGTCGCTGTCGCTGACGCCGTTCTACCAATCGGATTCCGCAGCCTTACCCTTTGTCCGCGACCGTATGGTGGCGGCGCTGGCGAGGGTTCCGCCAGGACCGCAATTCCTCGCCGCCATGGTGGCCGGAACGGTTATCGACCCGTTCAGGCGGATCGGGCTTGCGGAGTTGCAATGGCCTGCCGCCGGATGATCCCGGACAGGTAAGATTTCCTTGCTTGAAGGAAGGCGAGCAGCCGCTGCGGATAATCCGGGCTGACGGCTTCAGTCACCGACCAGCGTTCGCTCAAGGCCTCGCGCCAGGCCCGGACGAGCGGCTTGCCGTCGACAATGCCGAAATCGCCGATGCGGTCGAACGTGTCGAAATAGCGGAAGACCGGCCCGTAGACGGCATCGACCAAAGAGAAGCGCTCGCCGGCGAACCACGGGCCGCTTTGCCTGGCCGCAAGTTCTGCCTCCACGCGTGCGAACATCCCGGACAAGTCTCTGCTTTCATGGCGGAAAGCGGCTTCGTCGGCAGCGGAATAGAAACGGCCTATGGCATTGAGGATGGCCGAGCCGAATTCGATCCAGGCGCGATGCCTGGCCCGCGCCAGCGGATCGGCCGGGTGCAAGGGATTGGCCTCCGTCTCCTCCAGGAATTCGAGGATGACGGCGGATTCGATAATCACTTCCTCCGCATGGCCATGCCGGACGCGCAGCAGCGGCACCTTGCCGAGCGGCGAGACGGCTTTGAACCAGTCAGGCTTGTTGGAGAGATCGACATCGACCCGCTCGAACGCCACGCCTTTCTCGGCAAGCGCAATCGCGGCGCGCTGGACGTAGGGGCATAAATGATGACTGACGAGGGTGAGCCTGGCGGTCATCTCACTCTCCCCAGACGTAATTGAGCGCGCCATCCTCGACGCGGGTCGACAGGAACATCAGGCGCGCGCCCTTTGGCGCCGGTCCTTCCAAACGCTCGCCGCTTGCCATGTCGAATTTCGCGCCATGCCATTGGCAGACGAAAACGCCGTCCTTGCAGTCGAGCGGTCCACCGAAATGCAGGCAGACATTGGCCGCGGCGCGGACGCGTTCGCCACTGCGCCAGACATGGACCTCGCGGCCGAAGAAAGGCGCGATCAGGCTCCCGGTCTGCGGGATATCGGCGATCTTGCAGATTTCATGTTTCATCGGATAACTCCTTGTCGATGCAATTGCATCTATATGGATGCATTTGCATCGATCGTCAAGCTTGATGCAATTGCATCTATCTACTAGATTGTGCCGATGACGAAAAAATCCCCATCACCTGAAGCCGTCACCGCCTGGGCGCGCCTCGTGCGCGTCTCGCGACAGCTGGTCGAAAGCACGGAGGACGCGCTGAAGGCGCGCGGCTTGCCGCCGCTCGCCTGGTACGACGTGCTGCACGAGCTCGCGGAAGCGGGCGAGGGCGGGTTGCGGCCGTTCGAGCTGATCGATCGCGTGCTGTTGGCGCAGTACGGCGTCTCACGGCTACTGGCCCGGCTGGAGGCGGACGGCCTGGTCGAGAAGCTGCCCGTCTCCGACGATGGCCGCGGGCAGACCGTCCGCATCACGGCAAGCGGCCGGGAGATGCGCCGCCGCATCTGGGCGGTCTACGGCGCTTCGATCGCCGAGCTGATGGGCGACAGGCTCTCGGCCGAAGAGCTCAAGGCACTGGCGACTCTGCTCGGGCGGCTGCGGCATCCGCCGATAGAAAACCACTGAGAGAGCTCGGCCACCCGCCTCGTCCGAATTTTTCGATTCCGCCCCTTGCGCTGAAAAGGGGAATGAGCCATAAGCCGAACCGTAACGTACGGTACGCATCTGCGGGCGTATCCGGAATTGGGAACAGTCGTGTTGCAGCCAGCTGAGATCGACACAAGTGAAACGCTGACGGAGCGGCAGCAGGCCGTTCTGGATGCGGCTCTTCGCCTGTTGGTCGAGGAGGGCGACAATCTTACCATGACCGCGGTGGCGCGGCGGGCGAGCTGTTCCAAGGAAACGCTCTACAAATGGTTCGGCGACCGCGACGGACTGCTCAACGCTACGGTGCAATGGCAGGCGTCAAAGGTGCGTGTCGCGTCCGTCGACCGTGAGAGACTGGACATCGGTTCGCTCACGGCGAGCCTGGAGCGTTTCGCTTCAGATTGGCTGAAGGTTATCTCCAGTGACACTTCGATCGCGCTGAACCGTGTGGCAGTCAGCCATGCCGGTTCCGGCAAGGACGATCTCGGCGCGATCGTGCTGCAGAATGGCCGCTTCGCGCTTGCCAAGCGCTTGAAGCCGGTGCTTGAAGCAGGTCGGCAGGCCGGGCTGCTCGATTTCGAGGACGCCGAGACGGCGTTCCGGACCTTTTTCGGCCTGGTCGGCCGCGACGTGCAGATACGTCTGCTGCTCGGCGACCGGGTGGAATTGACTGGGGCGACGATCGGCGGCGATGCCGCGCGCGCGACGCAACATTTTCTCGCTCTCTTCGGAGCAAAAACCGGGTCGTGAGGCCCTGATCTTCAAACGGGAAGGAACACCAAATGCGTGTCTATTACGATCGTGACGCCGATCTCAATCTGATCAAGGGCAAGAAGGTCGCCATTATCGGCTATGGCAGCCAGGGCCGGGCGCATGCGCTCAACCTCAAGGATTCCGGCGTCAAGGAGATCGCCATCGGTCTGAAGGCCGGCTCGGCGACCGCCAAGAAGGTCGAGGCCGACGGCCTCAAGGTCATGAGCGTGGCGGATGCAGCCAAGTGGGCCGACCTGATGATGATGGCGACGCCCGACGAATTGCAGGCCGACATCTACAAATCGGAAATCGCGCCGAACATCCGCGATGGCGCCGCGATCGCCTTCGCGCACGGCCTCAACGTGCATTTCGGCCTGATCGAGCCGAAGTCGACGGTCGACGTCGTCATGATCGCGCCTAAGGGCCCCGGCCACACTGTGCGCGGCGAATACCAGAAGGGCGGCGGCGTGCCGTGCCTTGTCGCCGTCAACCAGGACGCTTCGGGCAACGCGCTCGATCTCGCTCTGTCCTACGCCTGCGGCGTCGGCGGCGGCCGTTCGGGCATCATCGAGACCAATTTCCGCGAGGAATGCGAGACCGACCTGTTCGGCGAGCAGGTGGTGCTGTGCGGCGGCCTGGTCGAGCTGATCCGCGCCGGTTTCGAGACGCTGGTGGAAGCCGGCTACGCGCCGGAAATGGCTTATTTCGAGTGTCTGCACGAAGTGAAGCTGATCGTCGACCTGATCTATGAAGGCGGCATCGCCAACATGAACTACTCGATCTCGAACACCGCCGAATGGGGCGAATATGTTTCGGGCCCGCGCATCATCACCGCCGACACCAAGGCCGAGATGAAGCGCATCCTGAAGGACATCCAGACCGGCAAGTTCACCTCGGAATGGATGCAGGAATATCGCGCCGGCATGTCGCGCTTCAAGGGCATCCGCCGCAACAACGACAGCCACCAGATCGAGGAAGTCGGCGCCAAGCTGCGCGCCATGATGCCGTGGATCGCCAAGAACAAGCTGGTCGACAAGGCGAAGAACTAAGGCGATCCACGTCTTTTGCCTGCGCGTCCTCGGGCTTCGCCCTGCGGTCGCGCGGGTGACCGCCAAGAACAAGCTGGTCGACAAGGCGAAGAACTAAGAAGCTTGCTCCAATTCTACCCTGCCGGCCATCTGCCGCGGGTTTCTGCGCTTCCGGTGCTCACGGACTTAGATGTCCGCTCCGCTCCGGTTCTCGAAACCCGCACCAGCTGACCCGGCAGGGCGAATTGTCATCAACCTTCCGGTTGCTGGAGTTCAAGCCAGCGGAGAAATCCGCTGGCTTTTTATTTTGCAAAGTGGACGTTCTTCAGCCGTAGTGCCAGTGCGGCTTGGGCTCGGTGCCGGTGAACTCGACGCCGATGCGGTCCTCGCGGCGCCAACGCACTACCGCCTTGTAGCCGATGCCGTCGACCGGCACATAAAGCAGGAATTCGTCCGGCACGCGCGCATCGATCGGCACTTTCAGCTCGGCGCCGTTCGAGTGCATGTTGCGCACCGTGCATCTCACCTCGGAATTGTTGATGCCAGTCAGGATCGCCGCGCCCTTCAGCACGCGTTGCCTGTGTTGGTTTCTGTGTTCGTTTTCGGCCATGGCGGGTACGTCTCGCACCCCGTTCGCGCGAATCGTCATATTGGAGGACATCGGCATGGATGAATAGAAGCCGCCGATGAATTTAGGGTTATGGGCCGGTAGCGAGCACTGGTTGCGGCAAAAGCAAAACGGCGCCGGGAAGGGCGCCGTCTGCTTGTCTGTGCCGGCGGCGCCGCTCAGCTATAGGGCGACCAGCATTGCTTGCGAGGACCGTAGTTGGGCTGGAAGGTATTGTCCCAGGCGCGATACGACCGGTAGCGGTCGTAGCACCAGCGGACATGCGCGCTGGACAGCCGCTCGGTCCGGTAGATGCGCCGCGGCTGAACGTAGCGCGGGTAGGGATCGTAATAGTAGGGGTCGTAGTAGTTGTCATAGGCCAGGCTGCCCAAGCCCAGGCCGAGGCCCAGCCCAAGGATCGCCGCATCGCTGTCTCGGAAGTGCCGGCGGTGATGCCGCCAGCGCCAGTCGCCGCCGCCATCCCAGTTGCCGCCGTCCCAATGGCGCGAGAATTGACGGTCGCCGCCACGCCACCTGAAGTCGCCGCCACGGTGACGCCAACGCCAGTCCGGGAAGCCGCCGCCATTGTTGTTACCGCCGGCCCAGCTGTCGCGCACCGGAATGATCGTCGGCGCGGCAGTGCTCGTCGCGACGCCGAGATCGGGTTGCAGGATCGGGCCGGCGACCGACTGTGCCGTCACACCCGCAACGAGGCCCAGGGCCAGGAGCCCGGATGTCAGGGAAGAAAAAAGCGGTTTCATTTCACTCTCCAAGGAGCAAAGGCCCCACGCCCAGCACACCCCGGGGAAAGGCCTATTGTTGGAACTTTCCGTCTGAACGGAGGATGAACGGAAAGGTTCCGTCAACCATGGCGAGCATCGGCCTGGCTCTTGTTTTCGCCCTCGCTTGCGGGCAAAGGTCACGGCCATGTCGCTGCGCCTCGCCACCTTCAATGTCGAGAACCTGATGAACAGGTTCGATTTCTCGGGCTACCGCAACCAGCTCAATGAAGACCGCACGCTGGCGCTGTTCGACATCCAGAGCGAGGCCGAATACCGCATCCTCGAGCAGGCCCGCGCGATCGCCCAGTCCGACGACACGCGCCAGTTGACGGCACTCGCCATCGCAGCCACCCGCGCGGACATCATCTGCATGCAGGAGGTCGACAATATCGAGGCGCTGAAGGCTTTCGAATATGGCTATCTGTTCAAGATGGTCGGGCGTGGCTACCGGCAGAAATACACCACCGCCGGCAACGATACGCGCGGCATCGATGTCGCCGTGATGATGCGCAACGAGACCACGCAAGGGCAGCCGATCGATTTCGTGCGCATGACCAGCCACGCCTATGTCACCTTCGAGCAGTTCGGGCTGTTCACGCCGGAGCTTGCCACGCTCGGCTATCTCGCGAACGAGCGTATCTTTCGCCGCGACTGCCTGGAGATCGACCTGAGGATCGGCGGCGCGCCGTTGACGCTCTATCTCGTGCATTTCAAGTCGATGGGGCCGCCGCGCAACGGGTTGGACGGCCGCGAGGCGTCAATGCCGCTGCGCATTGCCGAGGCGCAGGCAGTGCGCCGCATCATCGAGGAGCGTTTCGGCAAGGATCATGCCGCGGACAAGCGCTGGGCGATCTGTGGCGACATGAACGATTACCGGCAGCGCGTGAAGATCGACGGCGACGCCATAGACGGTTACCGTTTCGAGGTTGTCGACGAAGCCCGCTCCTCGATCGACGTGCTGACCGCCGGCGGCTTTTGCGAGAATGTCGTCGAGCGGCGGCCGGAGATGGACCGCTGGAGCTTCTACCACACGCGCGGCCCTGAAGAGCGGCATCTTTGCCAGCTCGACTATATCCTGCTGTCAAAGGCGCTGGCCGCGAAGAACGCCACCGCCGTCCCCGACATCATCCGCAACGGCCAGCCCTGGCGCACCATCTTTCCGCCCGGTCAGGAAGTGGAGCGTTTCCCGCGCGCCGGCTGGGACAGGCCGAAAGCGTCGGACCATTGCCCGGTGACGATCACACTGGACATGGCGTGACGCTCGTGAGTTTCGACTTGCCGCGCAATGTCATCCTACCGGTCGATGCGGTCGACGTCCGCCTCGATCCCGGTCCGCATCCCTTCGCGCTGACCAATGCGGCGGCGATCGCAGACAACTGGCGGCGGGAGACAGCCGCCAATCCGGCGCTGTTCGACGGCACGGTGGTGCTGCTTTCCGAGCTTGCTTACCGGGACGGCCGCCTCATCGGCCGCTGCCATGCGGTCAACTATTCGACCTTCATGCTGTGGCGCAAGCGGCGCGAGAATTCCGGCGCCGAGCACGCCTACGCGCATGCCATGCTGGTCGCCGGCGACAATGCGCTGGTGGCGATCCGCATGGGGTCGCACACGGTCAATGCCGGCCGCGTCTATTTCGCCGCCGGGTCCTTCGAGCCGATCGATTTTCGCGACGGGCTGGTCGATGTCGACTTCAACATGATCCGCGAAGTGGGCGAAGAGACGGGCATCGATCTTTCGACGGCCGAGCGTGGGCGGCGCTGGCACGCGCTCTCGACGCCGAGCGGCACGGTGATCTTCCGCCGCTACCATGTGACTGAGCCCGCCGATGAGCTGGCGCGGCGCATCACAGCCTTCGTCGCGACCGAGACGGATCCGGAGATCGAGGGGCCGGTGATCATCCGTGACGCCAGCGATCTGCCGGATGGGTTGATGGGGCATATGAAGCCACTGATCGAGTGGCATTTCGCTAGCCACGGCTAACGCCGCTGGGCGTCCCGACGTCAGTAGTCGATCTGGCTATTCGTGCCGCAGCGCGTCGATCGGGTCGAGCCTCGCGCCGCGCAGCGCCGGGAAAAAACCGAACACCATGCCGATCAGCGCCGAGAAGCCGACGGCGAGCAGGATGACGGCAGGGCTTGGCGCGAAAGGTATCGTCAGCGCCATCGAGGCAAGGCCGGCCAGCAAAAGCCCGATCAGGATGCCGATGATGCCGCCAAAGAGCGACAGCACCGTCGCCTCCACCAGGAACTGGATGAGGATGTGTTTTTCGTGCGCGCCGATGGCCAGCCTGATGCCGATCTCGCGCGTGCGCTCGGTGACCGACACCAGCATGATGTTCATGATGCCGATGCCGCCGACCAACAGGCTGACGCCGGCGACCGCGCCCAGCATGCCGGTCATGGTGGTGGTGGCGCTGGTCATCGCGTCGGCGATCTGGGTCATGTCGCGTATGGCGAAATCGGGATCGCGGTCCGGCGTGATGCGGCGCGTGTCGCGCAAAATGTCCTCGACGCGCGGCTGCAGTTCGCTGGTCGGCGTGCGGTCGTCGGCGGCGATATAAATGTTGTCGATGTCGCGGTTGCCGGCGATGCGGCGCTGATAGGCGTGCAAAGGCATCAGCACGACATTGTCCTGGTCCTGGCCGAAGCCGGTATAGCCCTTGGGCTCGAGCAGGCCGATGATCGTGCAGGAGGTGCGGTTGACGCGGATGATCTCGCCTTCGGGATCGCCGGCGCCGAAGAATTGCTGGCGCACCGTCTCTCCGATCAGACACACGCCTGTGCCGGCGCGCGTTTCGGAATCGCTGAACGGCCGCCCCGACACCAGCCTCCAGTCGCGAGCATCGAGATAGGCGCTGTCGGTGCCGGTGACGCCCGAGGTCAGGCTTTCGGTGCCGAAGATGACGCGGACCTGTTTTTGCGAGGCAGGCGAAATTGCGCGCGCGCCGCTGAGATGCGCAACCAGCGCGGTCACATCCTTTTCGGCCAGCGGCCGCGTCACCTGATCGAGGCCCCCCGGTCCGCCTGGTCCCGCGGGCCGGCCGGCGCGAACGACGAGCAGGTTGCTGCCAAGCTTGGAAATGTCGGCCTTGACCTTCTCCGTCGTGCCGGAGCCGATGGTGAGCATGGCGATGACGGCCGCGACGCCGATGACGATGCCGAGCAGCGTCAGGAATGAGCGCAATACGTTGCGGCGGATCGAGCGCAGCGAGAGGCGGACGGTCTCCCAGATCATGCCGCTTCCTCCGCTTTCAAGGTGTCGGAGGCGACATGACCGTCGAGGAAGCGGATGGTGCGGCCGGCATAGTCCGCGACATCGGCCTCGTGGGTGACCATGACGATGGAGAGCCCGAGATCGGCGTTGAGCCTGGTCAGCAATTCCATGATTTCGTGCGTGCGCGCGGTGTCGAGATTGCCGGTGGGTTCGTCGGCGACGAGCAGCGTCGGCCTGGTGACGATGGCGCGGGCGATCGCAACGCGCTGCTGCTGGCCGCCCGAAAGCTCGGCCGGGGTGTGGTGCTCGCGCCCGACCAGACCGACCTCGGCCAGCGCCTGCATGGCGAGGTCGCGGCGCTCGCGCGCGGCAACGCCGCGATAGATCAGCGGCAGCTCGACATTTTCAGCGGCGGTCGTGCGCGGCAAGAGATTGTAGCCCTGGAAGACGAAGCCGACATAAAGGTTGCGCAAAAGCGCGCGGCGGTTGCGGTCGAGGCGGCCCGCATCGACGCCCATGAAAGAGTAGGTTCCGACCGTCGGCGTGTCGAGGCAGCCGATGATGTTCATCGCTGTCGATTTGCCCGAGCCTGAGGGACCCATGATGGCGACGAACTCGCCACGCCGGATGGCGAGATCGACGCCGGCCAGCGCATGCACGCGGGCTTCGCCCTCGCCGTAGCTCTTCCAGACCTTGTCGAAGGTGATGAGCAGCGGAGCCGACATGTCGTCAGCTCCGCTGCTGCGCGCCGGTGATGACTTGCGCGCCGGCGTCGAGGCCGGACGTGATCTCGGTCAACTCGCCGTCGGTCGAGCCGATCCTGACGTTGATCGGATGCGGCCGGCCATTCTCCAGCACATAAAGCGTGCGCGAGCCGTCGGTCGGGGCTTTCGTCGCCTCGCGCTGCCGGTTGGGACGGCCCATGCGGCCGGTGAACAGGTCACTGAAGCTCCAGCCGCGCGTCTGCTGTTGCATCGGGCGATAGCGGAAGGCCGTCGAGGGAACGGTGAGCACGCCCTTGGCCTGCCTTGTGACAACAGAGACCGTCGCCGTCATGCCGGGCCTGAGCAGAAGCTCACCATTGTCAACTTCGAGACGCGCTTTGTAGGTGACGACGCCGTCGGTGGTGACCGAGGCGTAGGAGATGTCGCGGATCTCGGCGTCGAAGGGGCGATCCGGGAAGGCGTCGACGGTGAAGCGGGCGTGCTGGCCGGGCTTGACCTGGCCGATATCGGCCTCGTCGACCGCAGCCTGTAATTCCATGTTGCGAAGGTCGGCGGCGATGACGAAGAGCACCGGCGCCTGCAGCGAGGACGCGACCGTCTGGCCGGGATCGACCGAGCGCGTCAGCACGATGCCGTCGATCGGCGCATAGATGGTGCTTTTGGCAAGATCGGTCTGCTGCGCCTTGAGGTCGGCCTGGGCGATGGCGAGATTGGCTTCGGCGCTGTCCAGCGCCGCCTTCGAGCGATCCCGCGTCGCGGTCGCCGCTTCGAGCGACTGGTCCGTCGCCATGCCGCGCTTGGTGAGCGCGCTTGCGCGTACAACCGCGTTCTCGTTTTCCTGCAAGGTCACCTTGGCGTTCTCGACGGCGGCAGCCGCCGCCTTGGCGGAGGCGGTGGCGCGCTCGAGCTGGACCTCCAGCTTTACGGTGTCGAGCGTCGCCAGCACGTCGCCCTTCTTGACCTGCTGGTTCTCACTGGCCGCGACGGAGCGGACGATGCCGGAAAGCTCGCTGGAGATGTCGACCTGGGTCAATGGCTGCAGCGTGCCGGTGGCCGATACCTCGACGGTGAGGTCGGTGATTGCCGCAGGCACGGTGGCGTATTCAATTTTGGGGGGTGCGGCGGCATACCATCGATAGAGGGCAATGCCGGCCGCGACGACCGCTACCGCCAGGATCGCGTAGAGCCAGAAGCGGCGTCGCTTGCGGCTTACGCCCTTGCGGTCGAGCCCAAGCGCGGCCTCTATGGAAGTACCGGATTCCGCGCTTGGCGGATTGACAATCTGGTCCACCCCGGACCCCTATGCTGAAAATCGATGTCCCTATCCGTGCACAGATCAGGCCTTAAGGTCCGAATTTCAAATTAAATTTCCCTCATGTTGGGATTGAGGCGGAAATTCGGGGCGAGGCGAAAGGTTTTCTCCATGGCGCGCAATTACTTGCTCTACGATGTGTTTACCACCGAAAGGCTGGCCGGAAATCCGCTTGCGGTGGTGCTCGACAGCGATGGGCTCGACACTGCCTGCATGCAGGCGATCGCGCGCGAATTCAATCTTTCGGAAACGGTATTCGTGTTGCCCGCCGACAATCCAAAGCACCGCAAGCGTATCCGCATCTTCACGCCCGACTATGAAATGCCTTTCGCCGGGCATCCCACGGTCGGCTCGGCAATCGCGCTGGCGGAACTCGCCGGGGAGGCGGCCGGCATCTTCGTGCTGGAGGAGAATATCGGGCCGGTACGCTGCGCGGTGAGCAAGCATGACGGCTCGACCTTCGCCGAGTTCGACCTGGCGAAATTGCCGGAGCCGCTGGAGCTCAAGGCCGACCCGGACGCGATCGGCGCGGCACTCGGCCTTGCCCCGCACGAGATCGGCTTCGAGAATCACCGCGTCGCCTTCTGGTCGGCCGGTGTGCCTTATGTGACTATTCCGGTTGCCGGCCTGGCGGAGGCGGCCAAGATCAGGCTCGACAACCAGGCATGGTCGGAATTGGCACCCCGCAAGAGCGAATGGGCCTTCGCCAGCCCGTATGTCTACTGCCGCGAGACGGTCCATCACGACAGCGGCTTCCATGTGCGCATGATCGTGCCCGGTACCCCGTCCTACGAAGATCCCGCAACCGGTTCGGCCGCGGCGGCCTTTGCCGGCGCGATCATGCATTTCGATGCCCCGACCGACGGCACCTCGCAGCTCTGGATCGAGCAGGGGCTGGAAATGGGCCGGCCATCGCGCATTCGGCTCGAGCTTAATGTCGATGGCGGAAAACTGGCCTCCGCGCGCATCGGCGGCCATGCGATCAAGGTCGCGGAAGGCAGGCTGTTTGTCTGACCGGTGCGGCCTTTTTGAGCGAGCATGATCTTTTCCGAAAACCGGTATCCACTTTTCGGGATCATGCTTCAGCGATTTGTCGGGAAATGATCGGGCAGGGCTAGACATGACCGAAGGCGGCGGCTATATGCGCCGCCGACGCTGGTTTTCCAGCGGTGTGGGTGTGTAGCTCAGTTGGTAGAGCAGCTGACTCTTAATCAGCGGGTCCACAGTTCGATCCTGTGCACACCCACCATTTAATTCCTTGTTTTCCTAGCGCTTTACGCCTGCCGAGAAGACTTTGTCTTTTCCGGATCCCGGCACCGGGTTCGAACCGGAGACAGGAAGAGCAAAGCCACCGTTATGCTAGAGTCTGCCCCCCGTGGGTATGGACGCTTTCGCTCATGCGCAATATGGATGGGATGCAACCTGTCGTGGCGCTCCCGTTTTCGCTGCGTCGCGAAGGAAGACGACGAGACGTTCGTTCAATGATGCTGCGTGGGGCGAGTTGGTCTTTTGATTGACGCCGCCCTGCAAAAGTGTCGATTTCAGGGGAACTGGTCATGACCGACAACAAGCCGGCCGCAGACGTCACCAAGGATTGGCAAGCAACGCAGGGCCAGAAATCCGCCGCCACGCGCCTCCGCCTTTTCGCCGCGCTCTCGTGGATCGTCGCCATTGGCGGCGAGATTGCCGGGATCTTTTTGTTCTACAAGCACAAGTTCGACCAGGGGAACCTGCCGCTGCTGATCGGCATTCTGGTCGGAATCGCGATTTTCGCAATCGCCGGCAACTTGCTGTGGAAGGCAGCCAACCGGCACGACCCGGCCCGGGCATCCGACACGGCCAGCTTCTTCTTCCAAAACCAGCTCGGCGCGATCATCACGCTGATTGCCTTCCTCCCCTTGATCTTCCTTATCCTCACCGACAAGAACATGGATCCGCAGACCAAGAAGGTCGCCGGCGGCGTCGGTGCCGCGCTGGCCGTGCTCGCGACGGTAATGGGGGTCAGCTTCAAGCCCCCGTCGGTCGAGCAGTACACCCAGGACATGAACTCGTGCGCGGCCCAGATCAGGGCGGGGCAGCCGACCACGGCCTGTTCGCCCGAAGTCGCCGCCCAGGCCCAGGAGATCGCCACGGATACTTCCGCGGTGACCGCGGCGACGAAGGACGCGAGCCACCCTGCAGGCCAGGATGTCGTGTACTGGATCGCGCCGGAAAACGGAGCCGCGAAGTCCTCCGAACCACATGTTTTCCATCTATGCGCCGCCGTGAGTCCGCTGAAGGACAAGACTGTGAACAGCGGCTCCGTGACGGAAGCCTATGCGCAGAACGCCATCCGCATCACGAAGCAGATCGAGATGGAACAGAAGCAATGCGGGTTCGCCGCCTCGCAGTGAACCTGCCCGCAAGATCGCCCGCGCAGCAGCCGGGTGACATTGCGCCTTCGACCCTTCGAAGACTGACTGGGCGTTTCACCGTTTCGCGCGAACGGCGAAACGCCCTCTCTCTGTTCTACTTCTCCGAAACACCGGCCTCGGCGAAGCTCGCCATCCGGGCATGGCATTCCAGCGCCGAGCGAACGATGTTGACGGCAAGGCAGGCGCCGGAGCCTTCGCCGAGCCGCATGCCGAGATCGAGCAGCGGCGGCAGGCCGAGCGCTTCGAGCAGGCGGCGGTGGCCGGCTTCGGCCGAGACATGGGCCGCGACGGTGTGGGCGAGGCCGGTCGGGTGGAGCCTGGCCAATGGTGCGACCGCGGCGGTGCACACAAAACCGTCGAGCAGCACCGGCACGTTGTTCTTGCGCGCGGCGAGCGTGGCGCCGAAGATAGCCGCCAATTCGCGCCCGCCGAGAGCGGCAGCGATCTTCAGCGGATCGGAGAGCGAATCGGCATGGCGCTTGAGGCCGGCCTCGATGGCGACGACCTTGCGCTGCAGCCCGGCGTCGTCGACGCCGGTGCCGCGACCCGTCCATTTCTCGGCGCCGCCGCCAAAGAGGGCGGTGGAGATCGCCGCAGCCGGTGTCGTGTTGCCGATGCCCATCTCGCCGAAGCAGACGAGGTCGAGGTCGTTGGTCACGGCGTCATAGCCGGCGGAGACGGCGGCGAGGAATGCCTTTTCGTCCATCGCCGGAACCTGCGTGAAGTCGCCGGTCGGATGCTCGAGATCGAGCGGGATGACGTCCAGCTTCGCGCCGGCGATGCGGGCAAGCTGGTTGATGGCCGCACCGCCGCCGGCGAAATTCGCCACCATCTGCACCGTGACTTCAGAAGGATAGGCCGACACGCCCTGCGCGGTGACGCCGTGATTGCCGGCGAAAACAAAGACTTTCACCGCATCGAGTTTCGGCATGTCGCGGCCCTGCCAGCGGCCGAGCCAGGCAGCGATGGTTTCCAGCCGGCCGAGGCTGCCCGGCGGCTTGGTCAGTGTGTCCTGGCGCTTGGCGACGGCGCCGGCGGCCGCATCGCTGCCGGCGGGGAGGTCGAGGCAGGCGGCGCGAAGATCTTCGAGCGATTTGAAGGCAGTCGATTGGGGGGACATGGGGGCAAGGTCTCCGAAAGAGAGTCAGGAAAGGCAAACGGAAGCGGTAAGCAGCACCGCGATCTCGCCGAGCTGCTGCAGCGCGCCGATCGTGTCGCCGGTCTGGCCGCCGATCTGGCTGAGGCAAAGCGCGCGGAAGGCGGCAAACAGCAGGCCGAGCAGTATGAGCGCCGCGATCGCGCCGCCAAGGCCGAGCGCCAGCAGCGCCACCGCGCCGAGCGCCGCGCCGACGATGGCGGTCTCCGTCGTGACGGAGCCGGCATTGGCCGACAGGCCGTCGCTGCGAGCCGGCGGCAGAAGATGCATGAAGGCGCCGAACAGGCCGCGTGAAGCCGCATGCGCGGCGAGCAGCGCCAGGACGACGTGGCCGGGGCCGGTGAGTTGGGACAGCGCGCTCCAGCGGATGAGCAGCGAGATACCAAGCGCCGCGGCGCCATAAGCGCCGATGCGGCTGTCGCGCATGATCTCCAGCTTCCTGTCGCGTGTCCGGCCGCCCCAAAAACCGTCGGCGATGTCGGAAAGCCCGTCCTCGTGCAGGCAACCGGTGACGAGCATCGTCGCGGCGAGCGTGAGCGCCGCGGCCGGGCCGGTGGCGAGGCCGAGGACCGTGGCGATGGCGTAGACCAGCGCGCCGATGATCGCCACCGCGAGACCGGCAAAGGGCGCAGCCCAGATCGCGTCGGCAAGGCTGCGGCCGCCGAAATCGCTCGATGGCAATTTCAGCCGGGTGAAGAAGATGAGGCTGAGGCCGATATCGTCAAGCACTCGCCGGGGTGCGGAAGGGCCGTTCATGCGCCCCTCGCTATGGCATGGAAAAAAGTGCCGCTGACATGGCCGCGCCGGTAGCCGGAAGCGCCAAGCGGGTTGCCCTGGCCGTCGGCAAGGTCGGCCAAAGGCTCGTCATTGCCGGTAGCGGTCATCTGCGCATAGTGGAATTCATGACCGCGGATCAGCGTTCCCTCCGGTCCCAAAGGACAGGCGGCGCGCAGCCGCGCCTCGCGATAGCCGAGGTTCATCTTGCGTTTGGCGAAGCTGGTCGAATGGCCGAGCAGGCCGAGCATCTTATGGCTTTGTCCATCCGCGTCTTCCAGCACTTCGCCCAGCACCATGAAGCCGCCGCACTCGCCATGAACCGGCTTTGTCGCTGCAAAGCGCGCCATACCTGTGTGGAAATTCGTCGCGGCCGCGAGCTTGCCGGCATGCAGCTCGGGATAGCCGCCGGGCAGCCAGCAAACATCGCAGTCTTCAGCCGGCGCCTCGTCGGCAAGCGGCGAGAAGGGCACGATCTCGGCGCCGGCCTTGCGCCAATGCGTCGCGACATGCGGATAGAGGAAGGTGAAGGCGGCGTCCTCGGCCATCGCGATGCGCTGCCCGGGCGGTTGCAGCGCGTCACCGAAGTCGCCGGCCGTCGGCTCCAGCGGGGTAGCCAGCGCCAGGATGGCGTCGATGTCGAGCGACTTCTCGACCATGTCCGCCAGCCGGTCGAGATGCGCCATCAGGTTTTCGTATTCGCCGGCCTGGACGAGGCCGAGGTGCCGCTCCGGCAGATTGAGCATCGGATCGCGCAGGATGGCGCCGACCACGGGCAGGCCGATCGCCTCGATCGCGTCGCCGGACAGACGGCGGTGGCGTTCGCTGCCAAGGCGGTTGAGCACGACACCGGCCATGCGGACATCCGGGTCGTAGGTGGCGAAACCCTTGGCCACCGCCGCCGCCGTGGTCGACTGCCCGGAGACGTCGAGCACCAACAGCACCGGCAGGCCATAGAGCCGGGCGAGATCGGCGGCCGAGCCGGAGCGGCCTTCCGGCGCGGGGATGCCGTCGAACAGGCCCATTGCGCTTTCGAGGATGACGTATTCGGCGTCATCCGTTGCCTGGCTGGCCAGCGCGTTGAGCAGGGAAGGCGACATCGCCCAGCTGTCCAGGTTGACGCCGGAAAGGCCGGTGGCGGCGGTGTGGAAACCGGGGTCGATATAGTCCGGTCCGGACTTCGCGCCGCGCACTTTCAGGCCGCGCCGGGCGAGCGCGCGCAACAGGCCGATGGTGACGCTGGTCTTGCCCGAGCCGGAGCGTGGCGCGCCGATGATGATCGCGCGCGCCGTCATGCGCCGCCCGCCAGTGCCGCGCGCATGGCGACGATGCCGCCGACGACGATCAGCGCCGGCGAAGCAAGCCCGGCAGCTGCGGCCTCATCGGCGATGGTGGCGAGCGTGGCGACGACGATGCGCTCCTGCGGCGTCGTCGCCGCGACGATCACGGCGGCGGGTGTCGATGGCGCGAGGCCGCCGCCCAGCAGCTTTGCCGCGATCACCGGCAAATTGGCCATGCCCATATAGACGACGACCGGCTGTCCGGTGCGGGCGATCGCGGTCCAGTCGATGTCGTCATCGGTGCCGGCGGCGTGGCCGGTGGCGAGGATGACCGCCTTGTTGATGCCGCGCATGGTGGCGGGAATGCCGGTGGCGGCCAAAGCGCTGAGCCCGGAGGTCAGGCCGGAAAGCACCCGGAACGGAATGTCTTCGCCCGCCAGGGCCAAGGCCTCTTCGCCGCCACGCCCGAAAATATAGGGATCGCCGCCCTTGAGGCGCACGACACGGCGGCCCTCGCGCGCCAGCCGCACGAGAAGGGCATTGATGTCGTCCTGCTTCATCGAGGGCTGGCCGCCGCGTTTTCCGGCGTAGAAGAGCTCGGCGCCCTGAGCGACCGCCACGACGTCGGGCGAGACCAGCGCGTCATAAACCAGCGCGTCGCATTGCCCGAGCGCCGCCAGCACCTCAAGCGTCAGGCAGCCGGGATCGCCCGGGCCGGCGCCGGCCAGCCAGACATGGCCAGGCTCCAGTTCGCGCGGCTTGAAGTTCAGCCGCGCCAGCGCCTGCTCCAGAGTTGCCCGTCCGTTCATATTGGCGCTGCCGTTCACAATCCGTCCCGTCCGCGAAAACGCCGCTGGTACTGGGCGTCGTACAATGAGCTTTCGCCGAAATCCTGAGCTGCGAGAGCGCTGCCGACGAAGATGATCGCCGTGCGCTCCACCGGATTTTCCGCCAGCTGCGCTTCGATGGTGCCGAGCGTGCCGGTCAGGATGCGCTCGTCCGGCCAGGAGGCGCGGAAGACGACCGCGACCGGACATTCGGCGCCGTAGAGAGGCGTCAAATCGGCAACGACGCGGTCGATGGCATGGATGGCAAGATGGATGGCAAGCGTGGCGCCGGTGCGGCCGAAGCCGGCCAGCGTCTCGCCCGGCGGCATTTTCGAGGCGCGACCGGAAACGCGCGTCAGCACCAGGCTTTGCGCGAGCTCGGGGATGGTGAGCTCGCGGCGCAGCGCCGCCGCCGCCGCCGCGAAGGAGGGGACGCCGGGGGTCAGCGTGTAAGCGATGTTGTGCTTTTCCAGGCGCCTGATCTGTTCGGCGACGGCGCTCCACACCGAAAGATCGCCGGAATGGAGGCGCGCGACGTCGTGGCCGGCCTTGTGGGCGGCGACATATTCGGCCTCGATCTCGTCGAGCGACATCGGCGCGGTGTCGATCAGCCTGGTGCCTGGCGCGCAATGTTCCAGCAGCTCCGGCGCGACGATCGAGCCGGCATAGAGGCAGACCGGGCAACTGGCCAGGAGCCGCGCGCCGCGCAGCGTGATGAGATCGGCCGCACCTGGACCGGCGCCGATGAAATGGACCGTCATGGCGCATCTCCGCTGATGGCGATGGCGCAGGTGACCGGACCGAGCACTGTGTGGGGCCCGAGCAGCCTTGCACCGGCCCCGGCGACCGCGAGGGCGGAAGCTTCCGAAACCGACGGCGTGCCGGCGCGGCTTTGCGAGAGATCGCAGCGGCTGCGGGCGCCCGGCGAGGCCAGCTGCAGGACCCGGTCATCGGCAATGACGACAGGCAGGTTAAGCGCGCGGCCGGCGGCGGAAATCGCCGCCTCATCCTTCTTGAGCGGGGCGGTCGCCAGTGCCGAAAGCGCTGTCATCGCGAGGCCATGCGTTTCAAGCGCGGTCTCGATCGCCGCCAGCACTTCCTCGACGCTCACGCCTTTGCGGCTACCGATGCCCGCGACCATCATGACTTGACCCAGCTCCACTGCGTAACCGGCATGGCTGGACGCCAGGCCTGCATGGACCCGACAGGTGCCGCGCGGGAAAGCGCGACGCGGGTGAGATCGCCGCCGCGCCTGTTGTGCTGGTCGAGCAGCAGTGCCTCCATCTCCAGCGTCACCGCGTTGGCGACCAGTCGGCCGCCGGCGCGCAGCGCCTTGATCGCTTTCTCCAGCACGCCGGTATCGCTGCCGCCGCCGCCGATGAAGATCGCATCCGGCGTCTCCAGTTTGGCGAACGCCTTGGGCGCCGCGCCTTCGACCACGACAAGGCCCGGCACACCGCAATGCGCGGCGTTGCGGCGGACGCGGACGGCGCGTTCGCCGTTGGCCTCGATGGCGATGGCGCGCAGCGAAGGATGCGCCAGCATCCATTCGATGCCGATCGAGCCCGAACCGGCACCGATATCCCACAGCAACTCACCGCGCCGTGGCGCCAGCGCCGACAGCGTGATGGCGCGGATCTCGCGCTTGGTGATCTGGCCGTCATGCTCGAAAAGGTGATCGGCGAGGCCGACGGTCAAGGGCAGGACGCGCGCATCCGGCGTCGATACAATCTCGAGCGCCAGCACGTTGAGCGGGTTGATGTTCTTGAGATCGAAAGCGTCCGCGCGGGAGGTTCGACGCGCTTCATCGGCGCCGCCGAGCGCCTCCAGGACGGTCAGCCGCGACGGGCCGAAGCCGAGTTCGTCGAGCAGTGAGGCGATAGCCGCCGGCGCGTCGGCGTCGGAGGTGAGCGCCAGGATGCGCGCGCTGGGTTGGAGCAGGGGGCGGATCAGATCGATCGGGTGGCCGTGCAGCGAGATGGTCTCGACGTCTTGCAACGCCCAGCCAAGACGCGATGCCGCGAGCGACAGCGAGGAGGGTGCCGGCAGGACAAGCATCTCATCCGGCTTGACCTTGCGTGCCAGTGTGACGCCGACGCCGTGGAAGAACGGGTCGCCGGATGCAAGCACGCAGATTTTCTTGCCTTTGAGCGCCAGCACGTCGCGCATCTCGGCATCGAAGGGCGTTGGCCATGGGCGCGTCTCGCCCTTGGCCACGTTCGAGACGAGAGCAAGGTGCCGCTTGCCGCCGAACACGGTCTCCGCCTGCGCGATCCGCTGCTTGGCCTCGTCGCCGAGACCCGCTACACCGTCCTCGCCGATGCCGACGATGGTCAGCCATTTCGAGGCGGGCTTGGCGGCGCGCGGACCCTTAGCAGGCATGATGACCCACCGTATCCTGATCCTCGGCGGCACGACGGAAGCCCGGCAACTGGCGGGAAAGCTCGCGCGTCGCGAGGATCTTTCGGTCACGCTGTCGCTTGCCGGCCGCACCGAAAGCCCGGTCGCGCAAGGCGTGCCGGTGCGGGTCGGCGGCTTTGGCGGCGTGGAGGGGCTCGCCGCCCATCTTCGCCAGGAACACATCGATCTGCTGATCGACGCCACGCATCCTTACGCTGCCCGTATCTCCGCCAATGCCGCCGAAGCGGCCAGGGAGGCCGGCGTGCCGATCCTTGCGCTGCGGCGTCCCGGCTGGGAGCCCGTCGCGGGCGATCGCTGGACGCTGGTCGACAATGTCACCGAGGCGGCAAGCGCCCTCGGTACGGCGCCGCGTCGTGTCTTCCTGGCGATCGGCCGGCAGGAGGCCTGCGCCTTCGAGGCCGCGCCGCAACACCGCTACCTGATCCGCAGCGTCGATCCGGTCGAGCCGAAGCTTGCCGTGCCGGATGCGCTCTACCTGTTGGCGCGCGGACCGTTCCCGGAAGCGGACGAAAGGGCGCTGCTCGAAAAATACGGGATCGACGCCGTCGTTGCCAAGAACAGCGGCGGCGAGGCGACCTATGGCAAGATCGCTGCCGCGCGAGCGC
The DNA here is from genome assembly GCF_051127865.1 of Mesorhizobium sp. RIZ17. Classification (NCBI taxonomy): domain Bacteria; kingdom Pseudomonadati; phylum Pseudomonadota; class Alphaproteobacteria; order Hyphomicrobiales; family Phyllobacteriaceae; genus Mesorhizobium; species Mesorhizobium sp. RIZ17. The sequence goes on along the minus strand of NZ_CP147861.1, from coordinate 6,505,711 downwards.
TCGGCATCGAGGTGGTCATGGTCCGCCGGCCGGCGCTGCCCGACATGCCCTCGGCCGAAACCGTCGATGCGCTGGCGGCAAAAGTCGATCATCTTTTCGGCCCCGTTGCCGAACGCGGCGTATAGACCAGCGCGGGTTTTTCGCCGCGCTTGATGATGCGCGTCTCGGGCGAACCGATGATGATGCAGGTCGCCATGTCGGCCTTTTCCGCGTCGGCGTCCGCGAGCAGGAAAACCTCGATGCGCTCATCGGGCCGGCCGGCGGCGCGGCCGAAGATCACCGGCGTGGTGCCCGGCAGGATCGCCTTCAGGCATTCGAAGGCGCGGCCGAGCTGCCAGGGGCGGGCCTTGCTGATCGGATTGTAGAGCGCGATGACGAAGCCGGCGCCGGCCGCCGCCAGCAGGCGCAGCTCGATCAGCTCCCACGGCTTCAGATTGTCGGAGAGCGAGATGGCGCAGAAATCATGGCCGAGCGGTGCGCCGATGCGGGCGGCAACCGCAAGCATGGCGGTGACGCCGGGGACGACCGACAGGTCAATGGCGCGCCATTCGGCCGGGCCGGCTTCGATTGCCTCGCAGACGGCCGCGGCCATGGCGAAGACGCCGGGATCGCCGCCGGAAACGACTGCCACGCTGTGGCCTTCGGCCGCCTTGGCCAGTGCTTCGTTGGAACGGGCGAGCTCTTCGCGATTGTCGGAAGCGATGCGGGTCTGGTCCGGCCGTAGCTCAAGCCGGTCGAGATAAGGCTTGTAGCCATAGAAGAAGGAAGCCTCTGCGACGGCATTGGCAGCCTGCGGCGTGACCTGGTCGGCATTTCCGGGTCCGAGGCCGATGACGGTGAGACGACCGCTCATGGCTTTGCCCCGGGACGCGCCGACCAGCCGGCGACCAGCACGATGGCGAAATAGGGCGCCTTGTCGTCCGGCTTTTCGGCAAGCCGCATCGAGACGCTGCCCGGCATGGTGCCGCGCTCGACATAGACGGCCTTGGCCAGCCTGCCGGTCGCTTCCAGCGCGCGCCTGATCTTCGGCAGGTTGCGGCCGACCTTCATGATCACGGCGGCGTCGGTGTCGGCCAGCCGACGGGTCAGCTCGAACTCGCTCATCGTGCCCGGCAGCACGGTCAGCACGTCGTCGCCCTGGACGATCGGCACGCCGGTCTGCGACCAGCAGCCAGACATCGCGGTGATGCCGGGAATGACTTCGGTCGGGAAGCGATGCGCGAGGCGCACATGCAGATGCATGTAGGAGCCGTAGAAGAGCGGATCGCCCTCCGACAGCACCGCCACCATCCTGCCGGCGCTAAGATGTTCGGCGACCTGTTCGGCCGACTGCTCGTAGAAATCGGTGATCTGTGCCCGGTAGTCGTCGTGGTCTTTGTCGATCTCGGTCGTCACCGGATAGAGCAGCGGCAGTTCGACCATGTCGGGTCGGAAACGCGCCTCGACAATGGCACGGGCATTGCTGTTGTTGCCGCGCTTGGCGAAATAGGCGACGACGTCGGCTTCGGCCAGCGCGCGCGCCGCTTTCAGCGTCAGCAGCTCCGGATCGCCCGGACCGGTGCCGACGCCGACAAGACGCCCTTTCAGGATAGCGTTCATAGGCCCGGCCTCGCCAACGAATTGAGCGCCGCGGCGGTCATGGCGCTGCCGCCCAGCCTGCCGCGAACGATGGCATAGGGCACGCCGTAGGAATTCTCGGCCAGCGCATCCTTGGATTCGGCGGCGCCAACGAAGCCGACCGGCATGCCGATGATCGCGGCCGGCTTCGGCGCGCCGTCGCGCAGTTTTTCGAGCAGATAGAACAGCGCGGTCGGCGCATTGCCGATGGCGACGACGGAGCCTGCCATGCGCTCGCCCCAGAGGTCGATCGCCGCGGCCGAACGGGTGTTGCCGATTTGCTTGGCGATGTCATGCGTGCGCGGGTCGCGCAGCGTGCAGATCACCTCGTTGCCGGCCGGCAGCCGCGCGCGGGTGACGCCATGCGCCACCATCTCGGCATCGCAGAAGATCGGCGCGCCGGCAGCCAGCGCGGTGCGCGCCGCGGCGACGAAATCGCTGGAGAAGACGAAATTCCTGGCGGCTTCGACTTGGCCGCAGGCATGGATCATGCGGATCGCGACATCTGCCTCCGTCTCGGAGAATCGCGTGAGGTCCGCCTCGGCGCGGATGATGGCGAAAGAGCGCTCGTAGATCGCCATCCCGTCACGGATATAGTCGTAGGCGGCCATTCACTGGTTCCGTCGATAGAGTTCCGCGATACCGGCCGCGCCGAGCCTTGTGAGGCAAGCGGCGGCGGTTTCGCCCTGATGTCTTTGCGCGCGCAGCGCGGCAAGGATGCCGGCGATGCCGCGCGCGGCGTCATAGCCCGGCCTGTATCCGGCAGGAAGGGCCTTTGCCGTCCCGTCCACGACAAGTCCGGCTCCGTTTTCGTCGCCGACCAAAGTGAGCATCGCCGCTCCGGGATGGGCGCAGCCCTTGGCGCAGCCGGAAACATGCAGGATCAGCGAGGCGTCGAGGAGGTCGGCGCTTTGTTTTGCGATGGCTTCGGCGATGGCGCGCGTAGCGATGCGGCCGGAGGCGCAGGCCGGCGTTCCAGGGCAGGCGGCGATGCGGGTGCGCGGGTCGGCGGGGTTGGTGACGAAGCCGAGCGTCGCGGCGGAGGTCTGGAGCGAGGAGGGGGTGGAGAGGCCGAGGAAGAGCAGGGCGCGGCCCGGAGCGAGGCGGATTTCGGGGGCGCCGAGGGACAGGGCGCTTTGGGTGAGGGCGATGAGCTTTTCGGCCGGCATGCTGCCGTAAGGGAGGCCGATGCCGAGGGTGAAAGTGTCGCCGGCTAACGGGAAAAGGCCGATAGGTTTGCGTGAGGCCCCCCCCTCTGTCCTGCCGGACATCTCCCCCTCTAGGGGGGAGATTACGCTCTCGCCAATGGTTTCGCCAATCTGCAACGTTGAAAATGGAGAGCCGGCGTCGACGCTGCCAATCTCCCCCCTTGAGGGGGAGATGTCCGGCAGGACAGAGAGGGGGGCGACAGAGTGCCAACCTGCGAGTGAATTGAGCTGTCTCTCCGACAAATCTCTTGTATGGGCCTCACGACCTCGTTCAGCGACCATCCGCAGTGCCGCGACAGCAATATCGCGTGCTGCATCGGCATCGACCGTCGCGAGTGGCCTTGCGCCGGGTGGGTCGCCGGCAACCGATACGCGCCAGAGAACACCATCCCCGGTCCGTACCGCCCTCAGCCGCACATCGGCTGTCAACGCATCCATGCCCAACTGCCCGCCGCCGTCGACGATCACCGACACCTTCGGCCCCAGCCGCACCGTCAGCCCGGCCTCCTCGATCGCGGCCCTGATCCGCTGGGCCAGCGGACGCGGGTCGACAACCTCGTGCGGATCGATCCCCGCCAGCGGCCCAATCTCCACCGGAACGCCACTGCGCACCGCAATGCCAAGCGCATCGACCTCCGCCGCCAGCAGCCGCGCGCTTTCTGCCGTCAAACCACGGATCTGCAGGCTGCCGCGCGCGGTCACTTCCATAATGCCGTTGCCGTGGCGCAGAGCGGATTCCCCGAGTCCGATCAGGGACTTCGGCGCCAATCCTCCAGCAACCGGGTTGAGCCGTACCAGCAGCCCGTCGCCGGTCTGCATGGGAGCGCTGAGTGCGGGGCAGGCGCCACGGCGCGAAAACGCGTTCATGCTGCCACCCCACCTGCCTGGGCCTCGGCGATCAGGGCCGCGAGGTCGTCGTCGATGGAATTCCTGAGCGGATGCCAGAGGCCGCGCCGCCGCGCAGCGAGGAACCGCTCGGCGATGACCTTGGCGGCAGCCGGATTCTCGCGCAGCAGGAAGGCGCGGACGTCCGGGTCGCCGACATAGGCGTCGTGCACGGCCTCGATCAACGCGCCGGAAATGGCATGCGTGGTCTCGGCGAAGCCGACGAGGCGGTCGACCGTTTCGGCGAATTCCGAGGCGCCGCGCGGCCCGTGGCGCATCTGGCCGGCGATGAAGCGCGGATTGACCGCGCGGGCGCGGACCACGCGCGACACCGCTTCGCCGACCGAACGCGGCTTCGGCTTTTTCGGGTCGGTCGTGTCGAGCACGATGACGTCGGCATTCCGGCCAAGTGCGGCAAGGGCTGCCGAAAAGCCGCCGATGAAGGCGACATCGGCCGAACCTTCGAGGATGTCGCGGCCCGGGTCGTCGCCGGTGTGGACGAGGAGATCAGCTTCGGCGATGCGGCCTTCGAAAGCGCCGGGCGCGGCAATCGCTTCGCCGTCGGCGCCGCCATAGGCGTGCGATGTCGCATCGAGATAGGCGCGGCCGATCTCTTCGCGCGCGCCCCATTCGCCGCGCGACAGCAGATCCTCGACGCCGGCGCCATAGGTGCCGGGCGAGGTGCCGAAAATGCGCGGGCTGATCTTGCCCTGAGCACGCGTCGAGGCGGCGAGCGGGTTTTCCGTATCGTCCTCGTCACGGCCGGCGACGGCGTTGGCAGCGGCGTCGATCAGCGCGATCTGGGTCGGGAACATGTCTCGGAACAGGCCGGAAATGCGCCAGGTGACGTCGACGCGCGGGCGGGCGAGCGTTGCCGGCGGCAGCACCTCGATGCCGGTGACGCGGCCGGTGGCGGCGTCCCATTGCGGCCGGCAGCCCATCAGCGCCAGGCCTTGCGCGATCTCCTCGCCGCCGGTGCGTAGCGAAGCCGATCCCCAGAGATCGATGACCAGCGAACGCGGCCAATCGCCATGGCTCTGCATATAGCTGCGCACGACTTCTTCCGCCGCCGCCTGGCCCAGATCGTAAGCTGTCGGCGTCGGCATCGTGCGCGGATCGGAGGTGAAGAGATTGCGGCCGGTGGGCAGCACGTCGGAGCGGCCGCGCGCCGGCGCACCGGCCGGTCCTGCCTTGATGTGGCGACCGTCGAGAGCGGCGAGCAGTGCTGCCTTCTCTGCCACGGCGCTTTGCCGGCGCAGCGGATCGGTCTCGCCCTCCGGCGCGCGGCCGTAGACATGCAGCCCGTCCTTGACGGCGAAATCCTTGAGGTCGCAAAGCCAGGCGTCGATGCGCCGCAGCGCTTCGTCGGGTTGATCGGTCTTGGCGACGCCGGCTTCCGAGGCAAGCCCGGTCTTGCGCGCCGTCTCGACGATCAGCTTCGCCAGACGGTCACGGCGACGGCGGTCGAGGCCGTCGGCCTGGGCATATTCATCCACCAGGCGTTCGAGCTTCTGTTGCGCCTCGTCGAGGCCGGCCCCGGTGAGCGGCGGCGGCAGGTGGCCGAGCGTGACGGCCGCAATGCGGCGCTTGGCCTGCGCGGCCTCGCCGGGATTGGAGACGATGAAGGGATAGATGACTGGCAGCGAGCCGGTGACGATCTCGGGGAAACAAGTGTCGGAGAGCGCGACGGTCTTGCCCGGCAGCCATTCCAGCGTGCCATGCGCGCCGACATGGACGATGGCATGGACGCCGAGCGATTTCTGCAGCCAGAGCCCGAACGCGATCAGCTCGTGGCGGGGAGGCAGCGTCGGGTCGTGGTAGTCGGCGCGGCGGTCGGCCGAGCGGCCGCGGTCGGGGGCGAGCGCCACGGTGACGTTGCCGAAGGTCGCGGCGCGGAAGCGGAAGTGGGGTTCGACTGCTGGTCGTGAAGGCTGGCGTTCTGTCGCCCCCCCCTCTGTCCTGCCGGACATCTCCCCCTCAAGGGGGGAGATTGGCAGTTCCGCCGCTGGCTCTCCTCTTGCCAGGCCGGAAATTGGCGAAAGCCGTGGCGAAGGAATAATCTCCCCCCTTGAGGGGGAGATGTCCGGCAGGACAGAGAGGGGCGCCTCGCGCAAACTTATCTGGTCCTGCGCTTTGCCCCACGCCGCTTCCGCCGCACTACGCGCAGCTTCCGGCAGCTCGGCGGAAAGGGCCAGGTAGTCATCGAAACTCAATCCTTGTCCACCCACCTCCAGCGCATCCAGCAACTCTCTTGGCGATTGCGGAATCCCGTCAACCGCATAGCCCTGTTCCTTCAGGTCATGCAGCATCGCAAGCACGCTGGACGGCACATCAAGCCCCACGGCGTAGCCGGTCCGTCCCGGCGCGCTCGGGTAATCCGGGAGCAGGATCGCGAGCTTGCGCTTGGCTCGCTCCGTCCGTTGCAGGCGGATGAAGGCAGCGATGCGCTTGGCGACCTGCGTGACGCGATCCGCTTCAGGCCGGTTGGCAAACGCGCGAAAAGCCAGGGCCGGATCGGTCTCGACCTCGCCCTTGAACGAGATCGTGCCGGCGAGGATGCGGCCGTCGAGTTCGGGCAGCACGACATGCATGGCGAGATCGGCGGGCGCCAGGCCACGCTGGTTCTTTTCCCAGACCTCGCGCCGGGTGGTGGCGACGATGACCTGGAAGACCGGCACGCCGGCCCGGTCGAACAGGGTTTCGGCGCCAGGTTCGGCACCGGAGGCGAAGGCGGTTGCGGTGATGATGGCAGCGGGGCTTAGCGAGGTGATGGCGTTTTCGACGAAGGCCAGGGACGCCGGATCCTTGAGACTGGACACAAAGATCGGCACCGGCGCCAGGCTCTGCGAGCGCAGCGCGTCAACCAGTGCGTCGATCGGCGCGACGTCCGCGGCGAGAAGCATCGAACGGTAGAAGAGGATGGGGACGACGGGGGAACCGAGATTGTCGGCGTTGAGTTCCGCCGCCCCCCTCTCTGTCCTGCCGGACATCTCCCCCTCAAGGGGGGAGATTGCTCCGTCGTCGACGGTTTCGCCAATCGCGGATACCGCAGAAGGTTCTATCGTTGAGTTGGCAGAAGGGGCAACAGGCTCGGTGACGGCTGATCTCCCCCCTTGAGGGGGAGATGTCCGGCAGGACAGAGAGGGGGGCGAAGGATCGCCGACCTTTGAAAGGTTCGGCTTGTCAACAACACCAACTCCCGGCTGGTAAAACCCCGCCTTCGGCACGCTCACCGCTTCGGCGACTACCGCCTCCGCTCCCGCAAGCCGTGCCAGCCTTTCCACCAGCGCCGCCATGTTCGCCGGACCGCCTTCGCGGAAATAGCCGAGCAGGGCGTCGAGCTCGGGGCGCGGCAGGGTCGAGGCCTCGATCAGCCGCTGATCCTCGTCGTGGCTCTCGCCGGGCAACAGCGCGAGCTTGATGCCGCGCTCGCGCGCCAGCGCCGCGAGCTGGTCGCAGCCATAGCGCCACCAATCATAGCCGCCGAGGATGCGGACAAGGATGACCTTGGCATGGCGGGCAACGCTGTCGATCCACAGGTCGACCGACATCGGGTGGCGAAGGTCGCGCAATGCCGCCAGCCGCATCGAGGGCAGCCGCACCGCATCCGCCTTCCAGGCGGCTGCCAGGCCGGCCAGGTCGCTGTCGGTGAAGGACAGGGCCACGACATCCGCAGGCGTTTGCCTGAGGTCGATCGGCTCGGCGAGATCGTCGAGCGAAGCGGATGTGGTGGCGAGGATATGCATCGCGGTCCGAATTTGCCTCAGCCGGCGAGGATACGCTCGATCGCCGGGCGGTTCAGCCCCTTGAGGCCGATGACGACGAGCCGCGAGCGGCGGTCGTCCTCGGCCGTCCAGGCGCGGTCGTAGTAATGGTTGACGCGTGGGCCGACGGCCTGGAGCAGAAGCCGCATCGGCTTGCCGCCGACCTCGACGAAACCTTTGACGCGCAACACGTTTTCCTGCTCGGCGGCAAGGGCGACGCGCTTGGCTAGCTCATCCGGGTTGGAAATCGCGGGGATGTCGAGGACGAAGGAATCGAAATCGTCGTGCTCGTGGTCGAGCTCGTCGTCATGATGGGTCTTGCGGTTCTCGATGTCGTCCTCGACGGCGAGGCCGAGGCCAAGCAGCACGGACGGGTCGACCTTGCCTTGCGCGGTCGGCACGATTTTGACGGCGCGCGCTACGTGCTCGCCGATGACGGCATTGGCGCGTGCCGAGCCGGCCGCATCCATCAAATCGCTCTTCGACAGGATGATCAGGTCGGCGCAGGCGATCTGGTCCTCGAACACCTCCTCGACCGGATCGTCATGGTCGAGGGAATCGTCCGCCGCGCGCTGCGCCTGCAAGGCGTCCATATCGGAGGCGACCCGGCCGTCGGCCAGCGCCGGGCCGTCGACCACGGCAATGACGCCGTCGACGGTGACGCGGCTCTTCACGGTCGGCCACTGGAAGGCCTGGACAAGGGGCTTCGGCAGAGCGAGGCCGGAGGTTTCGATCAGGATGTGCTCGACCTTCGGTGTGCGCGACAGGATCTGGTCGAGCGCCGGCACGAAGTCGTCGGCCACGGTGCAGCAGATGCAGCCATTGGCGAGCTCGACGATGTTTTCCTCCGGACAGGCGTCGACGCCGCAGCCTTTCAGGATCTCGCCGTCGATGCCGACATCGCCGAACTCGTTGACGATGATCGCCAGCCGCTTGCCCTTGGCGTTTTCGATGAGGTTTCGGATCAGCGTCGTCTTGCCGGCGCCGAGGAAGCCGGTGACGACGGTGCAGGGAACACGGGAAACGGAAGCGTTCATGGTCAGTCCTTCAGCATGTCGAGGGGAGGGATGCGGGCAACCAGGCCGCGCTTGAGGGAATCGGGCCGGCCGCGCCAGGGGATCAGGCCGTCGGTCGAGGTGGCGAAGAGCTTTGCGCTGGCGACGAGGTCGGCGCCGCTGGCAGTGTTCAGATCGCCGAAGACGTAGCTCCAGCAGCCGTCGCGCAGCAGCGCGGCGCTCAGCCGGCGCTTGCAATTGCCGAGGCATTCTACGGTGCGGATGCGGATGTTTTCGCCCGATGCGGCGCGGCGCGCGTCCTCGGCAAGGAGGGTTCCGGCGCGCGGATGCGCGTCCGAGCCGGTCTCGTCGCGGCAGGAGGAACAAACGATGACGGTGACGCCAGCCGGCGCGTCGTCGGGCTCGGACGAAAAATCCGCTGCTTTAGCCGGGAAACTGCCGTTGCGATCCAAAACCATGCTCCTTGCCCGGAAAACCCGCCGGGCATTCGGATACTCAAAGTCTCAGACGGCAGGTCTCCTGGCTCGCGGGTCGTCGCCTTGAATGCCGCCTTCCCGGGACATCCCAGTGGTTTTCGGCTAAGGCTCGTCGCTTACAGTTGCGGGGACAGCCGCGGATTTGGGTTTTTGGCCCGCACCGCATTCCCTCTTGGCCCCTGCCGTTGCGGGTAGGGGACCGTCTAGGTCGGATTTAGGCTTTTGCAGGCGGCAGAGTCAACGCGCGGCTACGACACCGCGATGTCGGCCAGCGCCGGCCCGAGGTCACCGGCCGGTGTCACTTCGATCGCCTCCAGGCCGAGCCAAGCCTGCATCTGCTTCAACTCGTCGAAGAGCTGCGCGGCGGTTTCAGGCGGCGCCCCGACTTCGGCATAGGCGGCGTGAACGCGCAGCACTTTGGCCGGCCGGTCGGCCCTCAGATCGACGCGGGCGACGATCCGGTCGCCGAGCAGGAAGGGCAGCACGTAGTAGCCGTACTGGCGCTTTTCGGCCGGGGTGTAGATCTCGATACGGTAGCGGAAGCCGAACAGTTTTTCTGTGCGCGTGCGTTCGAAAACCACTGGATCGAAAGGGGCGAGCAGGGCGCGGGCCTCGATGCGGCGCGGGAAACGGGCATCCTTGTGGAGATAGGCTGTCTTGTCCCAGCCTTCGACCTTCACCGGTAGCAATTCGCCTGTTTCGACCAGTTCCTCGATGCGGTCCTTCGTGTCGCCCGGTGCAAGGCGAAAATAGTCGCGCAGGTCGCCATAGGTGGCGATGCCGTGGGCGCGAGCCGAGATGCGGAGCAATTCGCGATGCGCGTCCTCGACCGAGGGCACGGGCAGGTCAAGCACCGCCTGCGGCAAAACGCGCTCCGGCAGGTCGTAATAGCGTTCGAAGCCGCGCCGGTAGGCGGTGGTGATGCGGCCGGCCCAGAACAGCCATTCGAAGGCGTGCTTGGCCTCGCTCCAGCCCCACCAGCCGCCATTGCCCTTGTGGCCCTCGATGTCGGAGGCGGCGATCGGCCCGCGTTCGGCCACCTCCTTGTAGATCTCCTCGATCAGTTCGCCGCGCTCGCGGCCCCATTTGGCGAGGCCGATATACATTTCGTCGCCCTGCTCGGCGCGCTGCATGCGCCAACGTATCAACGGGTAGGTCTCGACGGGGAGGAACGACGCCTCATGCGCCCAATATTCAAAGACGGCGCGCTTGCGGGTCACCGCGGCGTTGTCGAGCAGCGTAAGCGGGTAGGGGCCGAGGCGAGAATAGAGCGGCATATAATGAGCGCGCACCACGGCGCTGACGGAATCGATCTGCAAGAGGCCGGTTCGCGAAAGCACACGCGCAAGGTGCCGGCGGTCGGGTACTCCTCCCGGGCGAGGGTCGTTGAACCCTTGCGCGCCAAGCGCGATGCGCCTGGCCATGGCGAGCGAGATTTTCTCCTTCATCAAGATGTCCTTGCCGAGATCGTCCGTTGGTTCTTAGCCGGTGATTCCGGCCATGCTAGCAGGCAAATGGCGGGAGACATGTCAGGAGAGAAAAGTGGAGTAAAAAGCGAAGGAAATCAAACAAGAGCGGATCGGACCAGTTTCTTCCGATAAGGCGTCCCGGGCCGCGATTTGAACAAGGTTTGACTTGCGTCACCGAAACCGCTGCGCTAACCCATCGCCGCGATGCAGCATGGGCCTCTTAAAACGGTTCAGCGGTTAAACTGTCACGCTTCCGCATTAGAGTTCGTTGCTGTAATCAAAGTGAACTGCCCGCCTAAGGAAAGCCGCCGCATGAGCGCACTCCTGAGTTCATATCTGCCGATCGTCCTGTTCATCGCCGTGGCGCTGGTCGTCGGCCTTGCGCTGCTCATAGCGCCGTTCCTGGTCGCTTACCGCAATCCAGATCCGGAAAAGCTCTCGGCGTATGAATGCGGGTTCAACTCGTTCGACGACGCCCGCATGAAATTCGACATCCGCTTCTACCTGGTGTCGATCCTCTTCATCATCTTCGATCTCGAGGTCGCCTTCCTGTTCCCATGGGCGGTGTCGTTCTCCAAGGTCGGCATGCTCGGCTTCTGGTCGATGATGGTGTTTCTGGCGGTGCTGACCATCGGCTTTGCCTATGAATGGAAAAAAGGAGCGCTGGAATGGGATTGAACGACAGTTCAGGCACCCTCGTCGCGCCGAAGCCCAAGGGCATCATCGACCCCAACACCGGCAGGCCGGTGGGGGAGGACGATCCCTTCTTCCTCGAAATCAACAATGAGCTGGCCGACAAGGGTTTCCTTGTCACGTCGACCGAAGCGCTGATCACCTGGGCGCGCAGCGGCTCGCTGATGTTCATGACCTTCGGCCTCGCCTGCTGCGCGGTCGAGATGATCCATACCTCGATGCCGCGCTATGACTCGGAGCGCTTCGGCGTCGCGCCGCGCGCGTCGCCGCGCCAGTCCGACATCATGATCGTCGCCGGCACGCTGACCAACAAGATGGCGCCGGCGTTGCGCAAGGTCTACGACCAGATGCCGGAGCCGCGCTACGTCATCTCGATGGGCTCCTGCGCCAATGGCGGCGGCTACTACCACTATTCCTATTCGGTGGTGCGCGGCTGCGACCGCGTTGTGCCGGTCGACATCTATGTGCCCGGCTGCCCGCCGAGCGCGGAAGCGCTGCTCTACGGCATTCTCCTTCTGCAGAAGAAGATCCGCCGCACCGGCACGATCGAACGGTGAGCCGATGACCCAGGCGTTGAACGAACTCTCCACCTATCTGGGCGAGAAGCTCTCCGGCCGCATCGGCGAAGCCGTGCTTGCCTATGGCGAGCTGACCGTTTCGGTCGAACCGGGCAATCTGATCGAGGTGGCGACTTTCCTGCGCGACGATCCGCGCTGCCAGTTCATCTCGATCATCGACGTCTGCGGAGCCGACTACCCGTCGCGCGCCAGGCGCTTCGATGTCGTCTATCACCTTTTGTCGCCGAAGCAGAATGTGCGCATCCGGCTCAAGGTTCAGGCCGACGAGGAAACCCTGGTGCCGTCGCTGACGGCGGTCTATCCCGGCGCCGACTGGTTTGAGCGCGAGACATACGATCTCTACGGCGTGCTGTTTTCGGGCCACCCAGACTTGCGCCGCATCTTGACCGATTACGGCTTTGAAGGGCACCCGCTGCGCAAGGATTTTCCGCTGACGGGTTTCGTCGAGGTTCGTTACGACGACGAAGCCAAGCGCGTGATCTACGAGCCGGTGGAATTGAAGCAGGAATTCAGAAACTTCGACTTTTTGAGCCCATGGGAAGGGACGGATTACGTCCTGCCGGGGGATGAAAAGGCGAAGCAGTGAATGGTGAATAGTGAATGGTGAATGGACGAGACGCCGGGAAAGATACGCGACTATCGCGATCTCATCGTCTGGCAGGAGGCGATGGATATCGCCGAGTCCATTTACGCTTTGACGCGCGGGTTTCCGCGCGAGGAAATGTACGGACTGGCGGCTCAGATGCGGCGATGTGCAGCTTCTATACCGGCAAACATTGCGGAAGGGTTCGGTCGCGCTCAGAGGCGACCGTTCATTCAATTCCTTCGTATTGCGCAGGGCTCATTGAAGGAACTGGAAACGCATACAATGCTCTGCGGGCGCGTGGGACTCTTGTCCAAGGAGCAAGCCGCAAGTCTGGAACCAAGCTTCACCCGGCTGGGCAAAAGGCTGGTTTCGTTCGTTCGGTCGCTCGAGGGGGAGCGCGAATGACCATTCACCATTCACCATTGACCATTCACTATTCGCCAAGGGCGACCCATGGCTGAAACCTCCGTCCGCAACTTCAACATCAACTTCGGTCCGCAGCACCCTGCGGCGCACGGCGTTTTGCGCCTGGTGCTGGAGCTGGACGGCGAGGTGGTCGACCGCGTCGATCCGCATATCGGCCTGCTGCATCGCGGCACCGAGAAGCTGATGGAAGCGAAGACTTATCTTCAGGCCGTGCCTTATCTCGACCGGCTCGACTATTGCGCGCCGATGAACCAGGAGCATGCCTTCGCGCTTGCGGCCGAGCGCCTGCTCGGCATCGAGGTGCCGAAGCGCGGCCAACTGATCCGCGTGCTCTATTCCGAGATGGGCCGCATCATGTCGCACATCCTCAATGTGACGACGCAGGCGATGGACGTCGGCGCGCTGACGCCGCCACTGTGGGGCTTCGTCGAGCGCGAAAAGCTGATGGTGTTTTACGAGCGTGCCTCCGGCTCGCGCATGCATGCGGCCTATTTCCGGCCGGGCGGCGTGCATCAGGACCTGCCGCAGGAGCTGGTCGAGGACATCGGCAAGTGGATCGATCCGTTCCTGAAGTCGATCGACGATCTCGACGCGTTGCTCACACCCAACCGCATCTTCAAGCAGCGCAATGTCGATATCGGCACGGTGTCGCTTGCCGACGCCTGGGCCTGGGGCTTTTCGGGCGTCATGGTGCGCGGCTCGGGTGCTGCCTGGGACTTGCGCAAGTCGCAGCCCTACGAATGTTATTCCGAGATGGATTTCGACATCCCGATCGGCAAGAACGGCGACTGCTACGACCGGTACCTGGTGCGCATGGAAGAGATGCGCCAGTCGGCCAAGATCATGCGCCAGTGCGTCGATCTCCTGCTCGGCAAGGAAAGCGCCGGCCCGGTGTCGAACCTCGACGGCAAGGTGGTACCGCCGAAACGCCAGGCGATGAAGCGCTCGATGGAAGCGCTGATCCATCACTTCAAGCTCTACACCGAGGGCTATCGCGTGCCGGCCGGCGAGGTCTATGCGGCCGTCGAGGCGCCGAAAGGCGAGTTCGGCGTCTATCTGGTCTCGGACGGCACCAACAAGCCCTATCGCTGCAAGCTGCGCGCGCCCGGCTTCGCGCATCTGCAAGCCATGGATTTCCTGTGCCGCGGCCACATGCTGGCCGACGTCACCGCCGTACTTGGCTCCCTCGACATCGTGTTTGGTGAGGTCGATCGCTAAATGTCAGTCCGCCGTCTCGCAGATGCCAGCGTCCAGCCCGCTTCCTTCGCCTTCAACAAGGCGAACGCGGCGGCGGCGCAGCAGTGGATCGCCAAATACCCGAAAGGGCGCGAACAGTCGGCCATCATTCCGCTGCTGATGATCGCGCAGGAGCAGGAAGGCTGGGTCACCAAGGCGGCGATCGAGACGATCTCCGACATGCTCGGCATGCCGCGTATCCGTGGCCTCGAAGTCGCGACCTTCTATACGCAGTACCAGCTCAATCCGGTCGGCACGCGTGCGCATATCCAGGTCTGCGGCACCACGCCCTGCATGCTGCGCGGCTCGGAAGCGCTGATGGATGTGTGTCGCTCGAAGATCCATCACGACCAGTTCCACACCAACGACAAGGGCACGCTGTCGTGGGAGGAGGTCGAATGCCTCGGCGCCTGCGTCAACGCGCCGATGGTCATGATCTTCAAGGATACTTTCGAGGACCTGACGCCCGAGCGGTTGGCCGAGATCATCGATCTCTACGACGCCGGCAAGGGCGCCGAGGTGAAGCCCGGTCCGCAGAACGGCCGCCATGGCTCCGAGCCGGCCGGCGGCTTGAAGACGCTGACCAGCGAAAAGGCGATCCTGAAGTCGACGCGCGACAAGGAAGCCAAGGCGGCGGCGAAAGCCGCCAAGGATGCTGCCGCCGCTGCACCCGCTGCTGTTTCTGCCGCCGTCGTCTCGCAGGCTCCCGCCGGGCCGGCGTCGGGCCCGGTTGCGCCATCCAAATCCGCCAAGCCGAAGACCGATGCGCCGGAAACCAGCCCGGCGTTGGCGACGCCGTCGCCGGTCAAGGTCGCGCCGGCCACCGAGAAGGCGGCCAGCGTCAGGGCGCCGCGCCATTCTGCCGCCAACGCCAACCAGGCCGATCCGGAAGTCGAGGCGGTTTCCAAGCCGCGCAGCGGGCCAAAGACGAAAGCCGAGCCGGCTGCCGCCTTCAAGGCGCCGGAAACCAAGCAGCCTGCCGCCAAGACGGCAAAACCTTCGCTCGAGGACAGGAACCGGCCCGCCGGCATCGAGCGCCCGGCGACGGTCGACGATCTCAAGCTGATCTCCGGCGTCGGGCCGAAGATCGAGGGCATCCTGCATTCGCTGGGCATCTACACTTTCGCGCAGGTCGCCTCCTGGAAGAAAGCCGAGCGCGAATGGGTCGACGGTTATCTCAATTTCCGCGACCGTATCGAGCGCGACGACTGGGTGAAGCAGGCCAAGGCGCTCGCCAAGGGCGGCGTCGCCGAATACATCCGCGTCTTCGGCAAGAAGCCGGTTTGAAGATGATGTCGGTCTTGGGAAGCCATCACGAATTTCGGAAGCGGCTTGAGGCGCTTCTTAGCCAATTCGCGCACGTGGGAACCGGTGCGGCTAGCGAAACTGGTATTTCATCCAACAAGTTGCCACACACGTCCCTAAGCAAACGAGCAATCGCTGAATATGACTACAACGTGGGTAAGGTCGACAGCGATTGGTTCGGGGCGAGAAAAGTTGGATATCTTGCTGCCTACGTGGATTTCTTTGGACCTCGCTTCTCTTATGAACGGCTGGAATTCTCAGACGGTTACATCCACCCCGATCTGGCAAACATGAAAACCCACCTGAAATTCGGGTGCATAACCCCAGGCTTCAACGGAAATTTTGTCCTGACGGAAAAAGGTCGCGCTCTGATCGCTCCGTTCGTCATTGTGACCGACGCCGCCATGGAGGCTGCAAATGCTGGCTGACAAAGACCGCATCTTCACCAACATCTACGGCCTGTTCGACACGTCGCTGGCCGGGGCGCAGTCGCGCGGCATCTGGGACGATACGCCGGGCCTCATCGCCAAGGGGCGCGACTGGATCGTCAACGAGATGAAGGCGTCAGGCCTGCGCGGCCGCGGCGGCGCCGGCTTCCCGACCGGACTGAAATGGTCGTTCATGCCGAAGCAGAGCGACGGCCGGCCGAGCTATCTCGTCATCAACGCCGACGAATCCGAGCCTGGCACCTGCAAGGACCGCGACATCCTGCGCAACGATCCGCACACGCTGGTGGAGGGCGCGCTGGTCGCCGGCTTCGCCATGGGCGCGATCGCGGCTTACGTCTATGTGCGCGGCGAGTTCATCCGCGAACGCGAGGCGCTGCAGCGCGCCATCGACGAGGCTTACGCGGCCAAGCTCATCGGCAAGAACAACACGTCCGGCTACGACTTCGAAGTCTACATGCATCACGGCGCCGGCGCCTATATCTGCGGCGAGGAGACCGCGCTGCTCGAAAGCCTGGAAGGCAAGAAAGGCCAGCCCAGGCTGAAGCCGCCGTTCCCGGCCAATGTCGGCCTCTATGGCTGCCCGACCACCGTCAACAACGTCGAGTCGATCGCGGTGGCGCCGACCATCCTGCGGCGCGGTGCCGCCTGGTTCTCGTCCTTCGGCCGCCCGAACAATGCCGGCACCAAGCTGTTCTGCGTATCCGGCCACGTCAACAATCCGTGCACCTTCGAAGAGGCGATGTCGATCCCGTTCCGCGAGCTGATCGAGGAGCATTGTGGCGGCATCCGTGGCGGCTGGGACAACCTGCTCGCGGTCATCCCTGGCGGCGCTTCGGTGCCGCTGGTGCCGGCCGAGCAGATCATGGACGCGCCGATGGATTTCGACGCGCTGCGCGACTTGAAATCCGGCCTTGGCACGGCGGCCGTCATCGTCATGGACAAATCGACGGATATCGTGAAGGCGATCGCCAGGCTTTCCTACTTCTACAAGCACGAGAGCTGCGGCCAGTGCACGCCGTGCCGTGAAGGCACCGGCTGGATGTGGCGGGTGATGGAGCGGCTGGTGCGCGGCGAAGCGCAGAAGCGTGAGATCGACATGCTGCTCGACGTCACCAAGCAGGTCGAGGGTCACACGATCTGCGCGCTGGGCGACGCGGCGGCCTGGCCGATCCAGGGCCTGATGCGGCATTTCCGTGGCGACGTGGAACGCCGCATCGACGAGTTTTCGCGCAACGCGCACCGGGTCGAGCCTGTGATGGTGGCGGCGGAATAAGACTTCGAAATACGGGCTTGGCCCGAAGACTGAAAGCAGGGGCGGGGCATACGAAGAAACGACCAGGAGATCTCTATGGCGCCGTATTCGATACCCTATCCGTTCATGCCTGATTTGGACCAGCTCGAGAAGATGAACCAGGACCTGACCAAGATGATGCCGAAGGAGATGGCCAGCGCCGTCAACCTCTTCGCGCATCCGGTCGCGGGCGCGGCGGCGATGTCGGCGCTCAGCATCGGTCTTGCCAACCATGCCGTCGGCATGTGGATGGGCGCCTTCACCGGCGCGATGGAAGCCTCGCAGCGCATGTTCCAGCCTTTCCTCGACGACCTCGAGGCACAGAACGAAGCGGCCGCCAACGCGTCCAAGGCGCGCAAGGCGACCGAGACGCTGATCGCCAGGGCGCAGACCTTCGCCAGGGACGTGACCGATATCGCGGCGAACGCGACCGAGAAGGCGCTTGACGCGACCGGGGCCGATATCGTCGCCCAACCGGCCCCGACCGGGCTGATGCCCGAGGATTTCAGGCAGCCGAAGGCGCTCGACAAGCCGGCGGCGCCGTCGGACCTGAAGGCGATTTCGGGTATCGGACCGAAGCTGGAGAAGGTGCTCAACGGCCTCGGCATCTGGACCTATGGCCAGATCGCCGCCTGGACGTCGGAAGAGATCGCCTGGGTGGAGGATTACCTGTCGCTCGCCGGCCGCATCGGCCGCGACGACTGGACTGCGCAGGCGGCGGCGCTCGCCGCGACGAATTGAATTGAAATGCCGGGCGCGGCGGAAGCCACGTCCGGCAAAACGGATTGCGGAACATCCGCGAGGGTTTGAGGCGAATGGCAAAGCTAAAGGTCGACGGGAAAGAGATCACGGTACCCGACCATTACACGCTGCTGCAGGCGGCCGAGGACGCCGGCGCGGAAGTGCCGCGCTTCTGCTTCCATGAGCGGCTGTCCATCGCCGGCAATTGCCGCATGTGCCTGATCGAGGTGAAGGGCGGTCCGCCCAAGCCGCAGGCGTCCTGCGCCATGGGCGTGCGCGACCTGCGCCCCGGTCCGAACGGCGAGCCGCCGGAAATCTTCACCAACACGCCGATGGTCAAGAAGGCCCGCGAAGGCGTGATGGAATTCCTGCTGATCAACCATCCGTTGGATTGCCCGATCTGCGACCAGGGCGGCGAATGCGACCTGCAGGACCAGGCGATGGCCTTCGGCGTCGATTCCTCGCGCTATCACGAGAACAAGCGCGCGGTCGAAGACAAGTATATCGGCCCGCTGGTCAAGACGGTGATGAACCGCTGCATCCATTGCACGCGCTGCGTCCGCTTCACCACCGAGGTCGCCGGCATTTCCGAGCTCGGCCTGATCGGCCGCGGCGAGGATGCCGAGATCACCACCTATCTCGAACAGGCGATGACGTCGGAACTGCAGGGCAACGTCATCGACCTTTGCCCGGTCGGCGCGCTGACCTCCAAGCCGTTCGCCTTCCAGGCGCGGCCGTGGGAACTGACCAAGACGGAATCGATCGACGTCATGGACGCCGTCGGTTCGGCGATCCGCGTCGACAGCCGTGGTCGCGAGGTGATGCGCATCCTGCCGCGCGTCAACGAACAGGTGAACGAGGAGTGGATCTCCGACAAGACCCGCTTCATCTGGGATGGCCTGCGCACGCAGCGTCTCGACCGTCCCTATGTGCGCAAGAACGGCAAGCTGGCACCGGCAAGCTGGGCGGAAGCCTTCGCCGCGATCAAGGAACAGGTGGCCAAGACCGCGCCCGAGCGGATCGGCGCAATCGCCGGCGACCTCGCGGCGGTCGAGGAAATCTACGCGCTCAAGCTGCTGATGGCGGCGCTCGGCTCGAAAAACATCGACTGCCGCCAGGATGGCGCCGCGCTCGATCCGTCGCTCGGCCGCGCCAGCTACATCTTCAACCCGACCATCGAGGGCATCGAGCAGGCCGACGCGGTGCTGATCATCGGCGCCAATCCGCGCTTCGAGGCCTCGGTGCTCAACGCGCGCATCCGCAAGCGCTGGCGCGTCGGCAATCTGCCGGTCGGCGTCATCGGCGAGATCGGCGACACGCGCTACGACTATGAGCTCATCGGCGCCGGTCCGGAATCCCTGAAAGGGCTGGCCGACGGCACCGGCAAATTCTTCGAAGTGCTGAGCAAGGCCACGCATCCGTTGATCATCGTCGGCCAGGGCGCGCTGGCACGTGCCGACGGCGCCGCGGTGCTCGGCCAGGCGGCGAAGCTCGCGGCCGCCGTCAACGCGTTCACGGCCGAGTGGAACGGCTTTGCGGTGCTGCACAACGCGGCGGCAAGAGTCGGCGGCCTCGACGTCGGCTTCGTGCCGGGCGAGGGCGGCAAGGACGTCGCCGGCATGCTGGGCGACACCGACGTGCTCTTCCTGCTCGGCGCCGACGAGATCGACATGGCCAGGACCGGTGGCGCGTTCGTCGTCTATATCGGCACGCATGGCGATGCCGGCGCGCACCGCGCCAATGTCATCCTGCCGGCCGCCGCCTACACCGAGAAGTCCGGCACCTTTGTCAACACGGAAGGCCGCGTGCAGCAGACCAATCGCGCCGGCTTCGCTCCTGGCGAGGCCCGCGAGGACTGGGCGATCGTGCGGGCGCTCTCCGACGTGCTCGGCAAGAAGCTGCCCTTCGATTCGCTGGCGCAGCTGCGCGCCAAGCTCTATGGCGAATTCCCGCATCTTGCCCGTATCGACCAGGTGCAGGCCGGCAGCGGCGACGACATCGCCAAGGTGGCGAAGCTCGGCGGCCGACTGAACAAGGGCACCTTCACCTCGCCGGTGAAGGACTTCTATCTCACCAACCCGATCGCGCGGGCGTCGGCCGTGATGGCCGAATGCTCGGCGCTGGCCAAGAGCGGCTTCAAGCAGGCGGCGGAATAAGCATGGAAACGTTCTTCTCCTTCTACGTGCTGCCGGCGCTGCTGATCCTGTTGAAGTCGGTCGTGCTGATCGTCGTCCTTCTGATCGGCGTCGCCTACCTGCTCTACGCCGACCGCAAGATCTGGGCGGCGGTGCAATTGCGGCGCGGCCCGAACGTCGTCGGCCCGTGGGGCACGCTGCAGGCCTTCGCCGACCTTTTGAAATTCGTCTTCAAGGAGCCGGTGATCCCGTCGGGCGCCAACAAGGGCGTGTTCCTGCTGGCCCCGCTGGTCTCGGCGGTGCTGGCGATTTCGGCCTGGGCGGTCATTCCGGTCAATGAGGGCTGGGCGATCGCCAACATCAATGTCGGCATCCTCTATGTCTTCGCCATCTCCTCGCTTGAGGTGTATGGCGTGATCATGGGCGGCTGGGCGTCCAATTCGAAATACCCGTTCCTGGGCGCGCTGCGCTCGGCCGCGCAGATGGTGTCCTACGAGGTCTCGATCGGCTTCGTCATCGTCACCGTGCTGCTCACTGTCGGCTCGCTCAACCTCTCCGACATCGTCATGGCGCAGCAGGACGGCCTCGGCACCAGGCTCGGCCTGCCCAATACCTTCCTCGACTGGCACTGGCTGTCGCTGTTGCCGATGTTCGTGGTGTTCTTCATCTCTGCGCTCGCCGAAACGAACCGCCCGCCTTTCGATCTGGTGGAGGCGGAATCGGAACTCGTCGCCGGCCACATGGTCGAATATTCGTCGACGCCGTTCCTGCTTTTCTTCCTCGGCGAGTATGTCGCCGTCGTCCTGATGTGCGCGCTGGCGACCATCCTGTTCCTCGGCGGCTGGCTGCCGCCGTTCAACTTCGCGCCCTTCACCTGGGTGCCGGGGGTGATCTGGTTCGTGCTGAAGATCTGCCTGATGTTCTTCATGTTCTCGATGGTGAAGGCTTTCGTGCCGCGCTACCGCTACGACCAGCTGATGCGGCTGGGCTGGAAAGTCTTCCTGCCGATCTCGCTGTTCATGGTCGTGGCCACCGCGGCGTTCCTCAAGATCACGGGGTTTGCGTGATGTCCGCTCTGGCCCAGGCCGCAAAATCGCTGCTGCTGAAGGATTTCGTCAGCGCGTTCTTCCTTTCGATGCGCCAGTTCTTCGCGCCGAAGGAAACGATCAACTATCCGCACGAGAAGGGGCCGATCAGCCCGCGCTTCCGTGGCGAACATGCGCTGCGCCGTTACCCGAACGGCGAGGAACGCTGCATCGCCTGCAAGCTCTGCGAGGCGATCTGCCCGGCGCAGGCCATCACCATCGAAGCCGGCCCGCGCCGCAATGACGGCACGCGCCGCACCGTGCGCTACGACATCGACATGGTGAAGTGCATCTATTGCGGCTTCTGCCAGGAAGCCTGCCCGGTCGACGCCATCGTCGAGGGGCCGAATTTCGAATTCGCGACCGAGACGCGCGAGGAGCTTTACTACAACAAGGAAAAGCTGCTCGCGAACGGCGATCGCTGGGAGCGGGAGTTGGCGCGCAACATCGCGCTGGACTCGCCCTATCGCTGACATTTGACGCATGGACGGGGCGAGGGGCCTCGTCCAGAGGATGATCCCGAAAAGTTGCAGACTTTTCGGACAAGATCATCCTCCGGAATGAAAGAGTGTCGCATGTTTCTTTCGATCGGGTCTTTCAACCCGATCGAAACATGCGATAGGAACACGCAACTTGCCGGCCGGAGGCGGTCGCAAAAATCAAACAGGACGAACGTCCTGTTCGGACAGGAACCCGGGGGAACCCATGCTGAGTGGACTAGAGGCGGCCTTCTTCTACCTCTTCGCCTTTATCGCCGTGGCGTCGGCCTTCATGGTCATTTCGTCGCGCAACCCCGTGCATTCCGTGCTGTTCCTGATCCTCACCTTCTTCAACGCCGCGGGCCTGTTCATGCTGACCGGCGCCGAGTTCCTGGCGATGATCCTGCTCGTCGTCTATGTCGGCGCGGTCATGGTGCTGTTCCTGTTCGTCGTCATGATGCTCGACGTCGACTTCGCCGAGATGAAGCAGGGCGCCCTGCAATATGCGCCGATCGGCGCGATGGTCGGGCTGATCCTGGCGGCGGAGCTGATCGTCGTGCTCGGCGGCTACACATTCGCGCCGCAGCTTGCCTCGACGGTCGCCAAGGCAACGCCGGACCTCGCCGCGCGCTCCAACACGGCCGCGCTCGGCGATATCCTCTATACGGACTACCTCTATTACTTCCAGATTTCCGGCCTGGTGCTCTTGGTCGCCATGATCGGCGCCATCGTGCTGACGCTGCGCCACAAGGAAGGCGTCAAGCGGCAGTCGATCGCCGCGCAGGTCGGCCGCACGCCGGCGACGGGCATGGAAATCCGCAAGGTCAAATCGGGCGAGGGCATCTGAGATGGTCGTCGGCATTGCACATTACCTGACCGTATCGGCGATCCTGTTCACGCTCGGCGTGTTCGGCATCTTCCTGAACCGCCGCAACATCATCGTCATCCTGATGTCGATCGAGCTCATCCTGCTCGCGGTCAACATCAATTTCGTCGCGTTCTCGGCGGCGCTGCATGACCTCGTCGGACAGGTCTTCGCCCTGTTCGTGCTGACGGTCGCGGCCGCGGAAGCCGCGATCGGTCTTGCCATTCTTGTCGTCTTCTTCCGCAACCGCGGCTCGATCGCGGTCGAAGACGTGAGCGCGATGAAGGGTTGACGGGAACCATCATGTATCAGGCTATCGTCTTCCTTCCGCTGCTTGGCTTCCTGATTGTCGGCCTGTTCGGCAATTCGCTCGGCGCCAAGGCTTCCGAATACATCACCTCCGGTTTCCTGGTGATCGCGGCGGTGCTGTCGTGGATCGCCTTTTTCACCGTCGGCTTCGGCCATGGCGAGGTGTTCACTGTGCCGGTGCTGCGCTGGATCCAGTCGGGCGGCATCGACGCCTCCTGGGCGCTGAGGGTCGACACGCTGACGGTGGTGATGCTGGTCGTGGTCAACACGGTGTCTGCGCTGGTTCACATCTATTCGATCGGCTACATGCACCACGATCCGAACCGGCCGCGCTTCTTCGCCTATCTGTCGCTGTTCACCTTTGCCATGCTGATGCTGGTGACGGCCGACAACCTCATCCAGATGTTCTTCGGCTGGGAAGGCGTCGGTCTCGCCTCCTATCTGCTGATCGGCTTCTGGTACAAGAAGCCGTCGGCCAATGCGGCGGCGATCAAGGCTTTCGTCGTCAACCGCGTCGGCGACTTCGGCTTCGCGCTCGGCATCTTCGGCGTGTTCGTGCTGTTCGGCTCGGTCAACCTGGGCACCATCTTCGCCAATGCGGCCACCTACCTGCCGGCCGAAGGCGCGCCGGCCGGTGCCGCCGTGCTCACCTTCCTCGGCCATGCGCTCGACAAGCAGGCGGCGCTGACGGTGGTCTGCCTGCTGCTCTTCATGGGCGCCATGGGCAAGTCGGCGCAGGTGCCGCTGCACACCTGGCTGCCGGACGCGATGGAAGGCCCGACCCCGGTCTCCGCGCTCATCCACGCGGCGACCATGGTGACCGCCGGTGTGTTCATGCTGGCGAGGCTGTCGCCGCTGTTCGAGCTGTCGCATACGGCGCTGACCGTCGTCACCTTCATCGGTGCCTTCACCGCCTTCTTCGCGGCAACCGTCGGCCTCGTCCAGAACGACATCAAGCGCGTCATCGCCTATTCGACTTGCTCGCAGCTCGGCTACATGTTCGTGGCGCTCGGCGTCGGCGCCTATGGCGCGGCGATCTTCCATCTGTTCACGCACGCCTTCTTCAAGGCGCTGCTGTTCCTCGGCTCCGGCTCGGTCATCCACGCCGTGTCCGACGAGCAGGACATGCGCAAGATGGGCGGGCTCAGGAAGCTCATCCCCGCCACCTACTGGATGATGGTGATCGGCACGCTGGCGCTGACCGGCGTCGGCATTCCGGCTACGGTGATCGGCACTGCCGGCTTCTTCTCCAAGGACGCCATCATCGAGACCTCGTTTGCCAGCCACAACGCGGTCGCGGCCTTCGCGTTCATCCTGCTGGTGGTCGCCGCCTGCTTCACCAGCTTCTATTCCTGGCGGCTGATCTTCATGACCTTCCACGGTGAGCCACGCGCCAGCCACGAGGTCATGCATCACGTCCATGAATCGCCACCGGTGATGCTGGTGCCGCTCTATGTGCTCGCCGCCGGTGCGCTGTTCGCGGGCATCATCTTCCACGGCGCCTTCATCGGCGAGGGCTATGCCGAGTTCTGGAAGGCGTCGCTGTTCACGCTGCCGGACAACCACATCCTGCACGAGATCCACGAGCTGCCGCTGTGGGTGGAACTGGCGCCCTTCGTCGCCATGATCATCGGTTTGGCGGTTGCCTGGAAGTTCTACATCCGCACACCGGAACTGCCCAGAAGCGTCGCCGCCAATCATCGCCTGCTTTACGGCTTCCTGCTCAACAAGTGGTATTTCGACGAGCTCTACGACTTCCTGTTCGTGCAGCCGGCCAAGCGCCTCGGCAGGTTCCTGTGGAAGACCGGTGACGGCACGATCATCGACGGGCTCGGCCCGGACGGCATCTCGGCGCGCGTCGTCGACGTCACCAACCGCGTCGTCAAGCTGCAGACCGGCTATCTCTACCACTACGCTTTCGCCATGCTGATCGGCGTGGCCGCTCTCGTCACCTGGATGATGCTCTGATGACCGACTGGCCAATCCTCTCGCTGGTCACCTTCCTGCCGCTGGTTGGTGTTCTGCTCATCCTGTTCATCCGCGACGACAGCGAAAACGCGCGCCGCAACATCCGCGCCATCGCCTTCATCACGACGGCGTTCACCTTCGTCGTCTCGCTGTTCATCTGGACCGGCTTCGACAATTCGCAGGCCGGCTTCCAGTTCGTCGAGAAGCACGCCTGGCTGGATTCGGGCATCTCCTATCATCTGGGCGTCGACGGCATCTCGATGCTGTTCGTCATCCTGACGACCTTCCTGATGCCGTTCTGCATCCTCGCCTCGTGGGAAGCGATCGAGAAGCGGGTCAAGGCCTATATGATCGCCTTCCTGATCCTCGAGACGCTGATGATCGGCGTGTTCTGCGCGCTCGACATCGTCCTGTTCTACGTCTTCTTCGAGGCCGGCCTGATTCCGATGTTCATCATCATCGGCGTCTGGGGCGGCAAGCGCCGCGTCTATGCCTCGTTCAAGTTCTTCCTCTATACGCTGGCCGGTTCGGTGCTGATGTTGCTCGCCATCATGGCGATGTTCTTCCAGTCGGGCACCACCGACATCCCGACGCTCCTGACGCATCACTTCCCGGCCAACATGCAGACCTGGCTGTGGCTCGCCTTCTTCGCCTCCTTCGCGGTGAAGATGCCGATGTGGCCGGTGCACACCTGGCTGCCCGACGCCCACGTCGAGGCGCCGACCGCGGGCTCGGTCATCCTGGCCGCTATCTTGCTGAAAATGGGCGGATACGGCTTCCTGCGCTTCTCGCTGCCGATGTTCCCGGAAGCGTCGGCGATGTTCGCGCCGCTGGTGTTCACGCTCTCCGTCGTCGCCATCATCTACACCTCGCTGGTGGCGCTGATGCAGGAGGACATGAAGAAGCTGATCGCCTATTCGTCGGTCGCGCACATGGGCTTCGTCACCATGGGCATCTTTGCGATGAACCAGGAAGGCGTGCAGGGCGCGATCTTCCAGATGCTCAGCCACGGCCTCGTCTCGGGCGCGCTGTTCCTGTGCGTCGGCGTCATCTACGATCGCATGCACACGCGCGAAATCGACGCCTATGGCGGCCTGGTCAACAACATGCCGAAATACGCTACCGTGTTCATGATCTTCACCATGGCCAATGTCGGCCTTCCGGGCACCAGCGGCTTCATCGGCGAATTCCTGACCATGCTCGGCGTGTTCAAGGTCAACACCTGGGTGGCCTTCTTCGCCGCAACCGGCGTCATCCTGTCGGCGGCCTACGCGCTGTGGCTCTATCGGCGGGTGATCTTCGGCGCGCTGACCAAGGACAGCCTGAAGAACCTGCTCGACCTGTCGCCGCGCGAGAAGGCGATCATCTACCCGCTGGTGGTGCTGGTGATCTTCTTCGGCGTCTATCCGGCGCCGGTGTTCGACGCGACGGCCCAGTCGGTCAAGACGCTCGTCACCAACGTCACCGCATCCATCAATTCCGCGCAGACCGCGGCGGCGAACTGACTGGGGAATAGACCATGACGCCGGACCTTCTCTCCAGCTTTTCGCTCTCGACGCCGGAACTGATCCTGGCCGTCGGCGCGCTGGTGCTCCTGATGATCGGAGCCTATTCGCGCTCCAACAACACCATGACCGTGACCGGTCTGGCCGTGCTCGTGCTGGTGGTGGCCGGCCTGTGGCTTGCCTTCTCCGGCGGGCGGGGCGCTGCCTATGGCGGCGCCTTCGTGCAGGATTCCTTCAGCGCCTTCATGAAGATGCTGGCGCTGATCGGTTCGGCGGTGACGCTGGTCATGTCGATGCGCTTTGCGCGTCAGGAACATTTCGACAAGTTCGAATTCCCGGTGCTGATCCTGCTCTGCACGCTCGGCATGCTGCTGATGATCTCGGCCAACGGCATGATCGGGCTCTATCTCGGGCTCGAGCTGCAGTCGCTGGCGATCTACGTGCTGGCGGCGATCAACCGCGACAATCTGCGCTCGACCGAGGCGGGCCTGAAGTATTTTGTTCTCGGCGCGCTGTCGTCGGGCATGCTGCTTTACGGCATCAGCCTCGTCTACGGCTACACCGGCAACACCGGTTTCCAGGAGATCGCGACGGCGCTCTCCAGCGGCGAGCGCCAGCTCGGCCTCGTCTTCGGCCTGGTGTTCGTGCTTGCCGGCCTTGCCTTCAAGATCTCGGCCGTGCCGTTCCATATGTGGACGCCGGACGTCTATGAGGGCGCGCCGACGCCGATCACCGCTTTCCTGGCGGCGGCGCCGAAGATGGCGGCGATGGCGCTGATCGTGCGCGTCACCATGGGCGCGTTCAAGCCGATCGCCGCCGACTGGCAGCAGATCATCGTCTTCATCTCGATTGCCTCGATGGCGCTCGGCGCATTCGCGGCCATCGGCCAGACCAACATCAAGCGCCTGATGGCCTATTCCTCGATCGGCCATATGGGTTATGCGCTGGTCGGCCTTGCCGCCAACAGCCAGGCCGGCGTGCGCGGCGTCGCCATCTACATGCTGATCTATCTGGTGATGACGCTGGGAACCTTCGCCTTCATCCTCGCGATGCGGCGCAAGGAAGGCAATGTCGAGCAGATCAGCGATCTCGCCGGCCTGTCCTCGACCAACCCGATCATGGCCACCATCCTCACTATCTTGATGTTCTCGCTGGCCGGCATTCCGCCGCTCGCGGGGTTCTGGGGGAAGTGGTATGTGTTCCTCGCCGCCATCAACGCGCATCTCTACGCGCTGGCGATCATCGGCGTGCTGGCCTCGGTGGTGGGCGCCTACTACTATCTGCGCATCATCAAGATCATGTGGTTCGACGAGCCGGTCGGCGGTTTCGTGCCGATGGCCAGCGAGCTGCGTCTCGTGCTCGGCGTCAGCGGCGCCTTCGTGCTGTTCTATGTGCTGATCGGCGGGCCGATCGGCAGCTATGCCGAAGCCGCCGCCAAGACCTTCTTCTGAAGGGATGGCATTTCGGCTGGCTCCAACCGCGGCGTCGGAAGGGTTCCGGCTCGAGGCGCATGACAGCGTCGGCTCGACCAACGCGCTGGCGCTGGATCATGCGCGCGCCGGCGATCCCGGCAAGCTCTGGGTCGTTTCGAAGAAGCAGGAAAGCGGTCGCGGCCGCCGTGGCCGTGTCTGGGCAACGCCTGAAGGCAATCTCGCGGCGACACTGCTTCTGGTTCCGGGCGGCGAGCTGCGGCTTGCCGCGACGCTCGGCTTTGTCGCAGGGTTGGCGCTGGCCGACGCGCTCGACGCCGTCGTGCCGAAGGGCCGGATCGCCGTCGCCTTGGATGGCGCGAGCCAGGGCCGCAACCGCTTCGAACTGAAGTGGCCGAACGACGTGCTGGCTTCGGGCGCCAAGCTTGCCGGCATATTGCTGGAATCGGCGATGCTGGAGGGCGGCCGTTTTGCAGTCGCCGTCGGCATAGGCGTCAATGTCGTGGCCTATCCCGAGGACTTGCCTTATCCGGCGACGTCGCTGCAGGCATTGGGTGCCGAGTGCGACGCCGAGATCCTGTTCCTGGCGCTTTCGGATGCCTGGAGCGAGAATGCCCGGATGTGGGATAACGGGCGCGGGCTCGATGCCATCAGAAAGCGCTGGCTTGGCCGTGCGGCGGGCCTCGGCGGCGAGGTTGCTGTCAGAATTGACGGCAATGTGGTGCGCGGCGTCTTCGAGACCATTGACGAGGACTGCCGTTTCGTGATCCGCGACGATAAGGGATCGGTTTTGACGATCGCGGCCGGCGACGTGCATTTCGGCGCTGTCGCCTCGGCCCGGGTATAATTTTGTTCAGTGCAATTCCGGACGGAAACCGTGACACGCATTTCCCGGCATTGCTCCAACGGCTTGGCCTGACGGCCAGGAAGGAAAGAATTCATGGCGAATAAGGAAAACGCCGAGCTCGTCTTCGCGCCGCTGGGCGGCGTCGGCGAGATCGGCATGAACTTCGCCCTCTACGGCTATGGGCCCGCCGACGCGCGCGAGTGGATCATCGTCGATGTCGGCGTCACCTTCCCCGACAGCGCGCATCCCGGCGTCGATCTCATCCTGCCCGATACGCGCTTCATCGAGGAGAATATCGACGGGCTGCGCGGCGTCGTGATCACCCATGCGCATGAGGACCATTACGGCGCGCTGCTCGATATCTGGCCGAAGCTCAAGGCGCCTGTATGGATGACGCCGTTCACCGCCGGCCTGCTCGAAGCCAAGCGGCAGGGCGAGCAGAACGCCCCGAAGATACCGGCGTCGATCTACCGTGCGGGCGAGAAATTCACCGTCGGACCGTTCGAGATCGAGGCCATTCCGGTGGCGCATTCGATCCCCGAGCCGATGTCGCTGGCGATCACCACGCCCGCAGGCACCGTCATCCACACCGGCGACTGGAAGATCGACCCGGCGCCGACGATCGGCCCGATGACCGACGAGGCGCGTTTCCGCGCCTATGGCGACAAGGGCGTTCTGGCGCTGATCTGCGATTCCACCAACGCGCTGAGGGAAGGGGAGTCGCCCTCGGAAGTGGCGGTCGGCGAAGGCCTCAAGGGCGTCATCGAGAAAGCCAAGGGCCGCGTCGCGGTCACCACCTTCTCCTCCAATGTCGGGCGCATCGTCTCGATCGCCAGGGCGGCGCGCGACGCCGGCAGGCAGTGCCTGGTGCTCGGCCGCTCGCTGAAGCGCGTCATCGATGTGGCGGGCGAGCTCGGCTACATGGACGGCCTGCCGGAGTTCATCGCCGAGGAAGACTACGGCTATATCCCGCGCGAGAACCTGGTGATCATCTGCACCGGCAGCCAGGGCGAGCCGCTGGCGGCGCTTGCAAAGCTTTCGCGCGACGAGATGAAGTCGGTGGCGCTGACGGCCGGCGATACGGTGGTGTTTTCCTCGCGCACCATTCCCGGCAACGAAAAAGCGATCCTCGAGATCAAGAACCGGCTGATCGACCTCGGCATGAAGATCATCGAGGACGGCGACGCGCTGGTGCACGTCTCCGGCCATCCGCGGCGCAGCGAATTGCGCAAGATGTATGAGTGGGTGCGGCCGCAGATCGGCGTTCCCGTGCATGGCGAGGCGGCGCATCTGGTGGCGCAGGGCTCGCTGATGTCGATCTCGGGCATCGGCCAGGTGGCGCAGGTGCGCGACGGCGACATGCTTCGGCTCTGGCCCGGTCCCGCCACGATCATCGACCAGGTGCCGTTCGGCCGGCTCTACAAGGATGGCAATCTGATCGGCACCGACCAGGCGATGGGCATACGCGACCGCCGCAAGCTTTCCTTTGCCGGCCATGTCGCGGTCAATGTCGTGCTCGACGACAAATATGAGCTTGCCGGCGACCCCGACCTGGTGGCGATCGGCGTCGCCGAGGCCGATGCCCGCGGCGAGACGCTGGAGGACCTGATGCTCGATGCAGCAATCGGCGCGGTGGACTCCATTCCGCGCCAGCGCCGAAAAGACCTCGACCTGGTGCAGGAAGCGGTGCGCCGTGCCGTGCGCGGCGCCGCCAACGAAGCCTGGGGCAAGAAGCCGCTGGTGACGGTGTTTGTGACCAGGTGGTGAATAGTGAATAGTGAATAGTGAATAGTGAATAGTGATGCCCGCTGTTCGGTACCATTCACCATTCACTACTGACTACTCACTACTCCCCTTGGAGTGAACCAATGCTTGGACGCCTGAACCATGTCGCGCTTGCCGTGCCGGATCTGGCCGCGGCGATGGCCGCCTATCGCGATACGCTGGGCGCGCGGTTGAGCGCGCCGCAGGCGCTGCCGGAACATGGGGTCACCGTCGTGTTCGTCGATGTCGGCAACACCAAGATCGAGCTGCTGGAGCCGCTGGGCGAGGCTTCGCCCATCGCCGCGTTCCTCGAGAAGAACCCCTCCGGCGGCATGCATCACGTCTGCTATGAGGTTGACGATATCCTGGCCGCTCGCGATCATTTGAAACAAAGCGGCGCGCGCGTGCTGGGCGACGGCAACCCGAAGATCGGCGCGCATGGCAAGCCGGTGCTGTTCCTGCATCCCAAGGATTTCTTCGGCACGCTCGTCGAACTGGAGCAGGCATGAACTGGATTCTGTTCGCCGCGCTGTTCTTCGTCACCTGGTGGCTGGTGCTGTTCGTTGTTCTTCCGTTCAGCCTGCGCACCCAGGACGACGACCAGGATGTCACGCTCGGCACCGTTTCCAGCGCACCGCGCGGCCCGCATATGCTGCGCGCCTTCATCCGCGCGACGATCGTGACGGTGATCGTGATGGGCGTTCTCTACGGTCTTACGATGGGCCTGGGATTCAGCTTCGACGACATCATGCGGATCATGCCGGACTTTAGTCCGAACGGCAGTCACTGACGCTGAAGATACAGTTTCCGCAAGTATTGAAGAGCATACGCGCGCCAAGGTTGAATTCGGAAGCCGGCTTCCGAATTCGGCAGCTATCCATGGCTAATGCTGTTTGGCAGATGGCTGTGCTAAGCAGATGATTGCACAAAAAAAATGCAAGGCACGAGGCCTTGCAATTTAAACGCGTCCGATCCGTTTCCGGTGTCCGGCGGCAGCGAGTTACCGCGCCTAGATCGCATCCTCCCAAGACTTTGACCGCGTAGGAGAGCAGATTTTTCTCCGCCCTCTCGGTTATCGGGGCACACTAGACCAAGGCAGGTGAAAATGTCACGAAGAATTTTGCCTCGAAACAGGCAATATCGTGCTGCACTGCACAATAGTGCGGCAGGGCTTGCTTGTGAATCGATCAAAAAGCCATTTGCGGCACTTTGCGGCCAAAATCGCCTTTTTGGTAAGGTGCAGAAGGCCCCGATACTTTGGGGCACTCGGGTTTCCATTCGGCCATGAAATGGCTATGAAACCCGGGCAAGCAGCCTGAGGTGCGCCGATTCCCCGCGCCGCCATCTTCATTCACGGACCAGTCCATGCGTTTGTCGCGCTATTTCCTGCCCATCCTCAAAGAAAATCCCCGCGAGGCCGAAATCGTCTCGCACCGGTTGATGCTGCGCGCCGGTATGATCCGCCAGCAAGGGCAGGGCAGCTTTTCGTGGCTGCCATTGGGCAAGCGCGTGTTGGACAAGGTCTGCCGGATCATCCGCGAGGAACAGGACCGCGCCGGCGCGCTGGAAATCCTGATGCCGACCATCCAGTCGGCGGATCTGTGGCGCGAAAGCGGCCGTTACAACGACTACGGCAAGGAGATGCTGCGCATCAAGGACCGCCAGGACCGCGACATGCTCTACGGGCCGACAAACGAAGAGATGGTCACCGAGATTTTTCGCGCCTACGTGAAGTCCTACAAGGACCTGCCGCTCAACCTCTACCACATCCAGTGGAAGTTCCGCGACGAGGTGCGGCCGCGCTTCGGCGTCATGCGGTCTCGCGAATTCCTGATGAAGGACGCCTACTCCTTCGACCTCGATTTCGAGGGCGCCAGGGCCGCCTACAACCGCATGTTCGTGTCCTACCTCAGGACGTTCACCCGCATGGGCTTGCAGGCCATTCCGATGCGCGCCGACACCGGCCCGATCGGCGGCGATCTCAGTCATGAGTTCATCATCCTGGCCGAGACCGGCGAGAGCCAGGTGTTCTGTGACCGCGCCTATCTGTCGCTCGACGTGCCGGGCGCCGGCACGAACTTCTCCAACGATGCCGAGATCGGCGAGATCGTGCAGAAATGGACGACGCCTTACGCCGCCACCGACGAAATGCATGACGAGGCGGCCTGGGAGAAAGTCGCCGAAGGCGACCGGCTCTCGGCGCGCGGCATCGAGGTCGGCCATATCTTCCACTTCGGCGAGAAGTATTCCAAGCCGATGAACGCCAAGGTGACCGGCCCCGACGGCAAGGATCACTACGCTTCCGGCGGCTCCTACGGCATCGGCCCGTCGCGGCTGGTCGCGGCGATCATCGAGGCGAGCCATGACGAGAACGGCATCATCTGGCCGGAGGCGGTGGCACCCTTCGATATTGGCCTGATCAACATGAAGGTCGGCGACGGCGAATGCGACCGCGTCTGCGACGAGCTCTACGCAGCGCTTACTTCGGCCGGCAAGGACGTGCTCTATGACGACACCGACCAGCGGCCGGGCGGCAAGTTCGCCACCGCCGACCTGATCGGCCTGCCGTGGCAGGTGATCGTCGGCCCGCGCGGCGTGGCCGCCGGCGAGGTCGAGATCAAGAACCGCAAGTCGGGCGAGCGCGAGACGCTGCCGATCGCCGAGGCCAAGAAGCGCCTGGGTATCGCCGCATGAGCGAGGCGGCGACAGCGGCCAGATCAGGGGCGGGCGCCTTTTCCGGATTCGAGCGCATGGTGGCGTGGCGCTACCTGCGCTCGCGGCGCAAGGAAACGGTGATCTCGGTCATCGCCTCGATCTCCTTTCTCGGCATTATGCTCGGCGTCGCGACGCTGATCGTCGTCATGGCCGTGATGAACGGTTTTCGCGCAGAACTGCTCACCCGCATCCTCGGCGTCAACGGCCATCTCATCGTGCAGCCGCTCGATTCGCCGCTGGAGGATTACGCCCAGGTGGCGAGCCGCATCAACGGCGTCGCTGGCGTCAAATACGCCATTCCGCTGATCGACGGCCAGGTGCTGGCGCAAGGCAATGTCGGCGGCGGCACGGGCGCCCTGGTGCGCGGTATCCGCGGCGAGGACCTCGGCAAGATTTCGATCGTCTCCAGCAACATCAAGCAGGGCACGCTCGACGGTTTCGACACCGGCGAGGGCGTGGCGATCGGCAAGCGGATGGCGGAGAGCCTCGGGCTGGTGCTCGGCGACACGATCACGCTGATCTCTCCCGACGGCGACGTGACGCCGCTCGGCACCACGCCGCGCATGAAGGGCTACAAGGTCGTGGCGATCTTCGAGGTCGGCATGTCGGAATATGACAGTTCGATCGTGTACATGCCGTTCTCGGAGGCGCAGCTCTATTTCAACATGGACGGGCGCGCGCAGACCATCGAGATCTATGTCGACAATCCCGACAATGTCGACGCGCTGAAGCCGCTGGTCGAGCAGGCGGCGCAGCGGCCGGTCGATCTCGTCGACTGGCGCCAGCGCAACGAGACCTTCTTCTCGGCGCTGCAGGTCGAGCGCAACGTCATGTTCATGATTCTCACGCTGATCGTGCTGGTGGCGGCGCTCAACATCATTTCGGGCCTCATCATGCTGGTGAAGGACAAGGGCCACGACATCGCCATCCTGCGCACGATGGGCGCCTCGCGCGGCGCAATCCTGCGCATCTTCCTGATGACAGGGGCGGCGATCGGCGTCACCGGGACGATCGCCGGCGTGCTGCTCGGCGTCGTCATCTGCATCAACATCGAATCGATCCGCCAGTTCTTCTCCTGGATGACCGGCAGGATCCTGTTCAATCCCGAGCTCTATTTCCTCAGCCAGCTGCCGGCGAAGATGGATCCGCGCGAGACGACCTATGTCGTGATCATGGCGCTTGCCCTGTCGTTCCTGGCGACAGTGTTCCCGGCCTGGCGGGCCGCCCGGCTCGATCCCGTCGAAGCTCTGAGGTACGAATGATGGCCGAGGCCATTATCGAGTTGAAGGGCGTCGAACGGCACTACGTCCAGGGGCCGCGCAAGCTCACCATTTTGAACGGCGCCGACTTTTCGCTCCGGCGCGGCGAGATGGTGGCGCTGGTGGCGCCGTCGGGCACCGGCAAGTCCACCCTTTTGCACACGGCGGGGCTGCTGGAGCGGCCCGACGCGGGCGACGTGATCCTCGCCGGCCGTGCCTGCGGCCGGCTGTCGGACGACGAGCGCACCGCGATCCGCCGCAACGATGTCGGCTTCGTCTACCAGTTCCATCATTTGCTGCCGGAGTTCTCGGCGCTCGAGAACATCATGATGCCGCAGCTGATCAAGGGGCTTCCCGCCAAGGACGCCTCGGAACGGGCAGCCCAGCTTCTCGACTACATGCAGATCGGCAAGCGCGCGCAGCACCGGCCGGCCGAGCTTTCCGGCGGCGAACAGCAACGCGTCGCCATTGCCCGCGCGGTCGCCAACGCGCCGCTGGTGCTCCTGGCCGACGAGCCGACCGGCAATCTCGACCCGGTCACCGCTTCCTATGTATTCGACGCGCTCGAGGCACTGGTCAGGCAGTCGGGCCTTGCCGCGCTGATCGCCACCCACAACCATGAGCTCGCCTCGCGCATGGACCGGCGCGTGACGCTGGCCGAGGGCAAGGTGGTGCCTCTCTAAGGCCGGGTCGACCCAGCGCGGGCCTGGAGCCGGCGTTTCGACGGCAACGCTTGTCAGCGCGAGGCCTCTGTCACGAACGTGATAGAATGCGGCCTCTCGCCGGTCGGAGGCCGCCGTGAAAAAGGTCATTCTCGGGATTGTCGTGCTGTTGTTCCTGGCGGTCGCTTTGTCGACCGCTTACTCCCTGCTTTTCGGATGTCCGCATGGCGGCTCATACCGGTGCGTCCAGGGCTTCAATCGGGAAACCTGCGGCTGCCCGCAGTCGTAGGTTTCGAGCGCTCCTGCCGCCAAGACAACAGGCATCCATCAGCACGTTGCGCGCGACGGTTGGCAACCGATAGCGTTTGATCTCGTGGCCCTTAAGGGGCGCTCGCAGCACAGCGCCTTCCTCGCAGCGAGCGATTAACCTTTCATTTACCGTGCAAAATTCTCTGCCTGTCGTCGTGCCAGGATGGTCGTTGACATTCGAACAAAATTAGAACAAATTACGAACATACCAACAACGGAGAGAGTTATGTCTGATCTGGTTCAGGATGTCGTCTCGCTGGTTTGCATGAGCACCTTTCTCGTTTCGATGGCGATCTGGATCGGCGCTATGTGATCAGGCGGCCTTGCCGCCATACGGGACGGGCAAATGCCCGCCCGTTTGTTCGGGCGGGCGAGAACCTGCCCAGGGACGGGCAAGAGCCCGCCAGGGACGGGCAAGAGCCCGCCGGGGACGGGCAAGAGCCCGCCAGGGACGGGCAAGAGCCCGCCCATGTTTGTTAAGTCTTTCTTGGCCGCGCCGCCGTTAGGCTGCTCCTTCAAGACAGGGAGCGAAGGCAAGTGTCGGTCATCGTCACGGTCACCCTCGTGGCCGGCAATCTCGGACTGATCTTTCTTTTGATGACCGTGCCGCTCGGACTGCGCACGGTGACGGCGCGCCGCGTAATCAAGGCCGACCGTGATCGCCTCTGGCAGGCGCTGTGGCCGTTCGGCGGCGATGCCGGGTGGTCGGGCGAAATCCTTTCCGCCGAGCCCCTGGACAGCGAGGGGACGGCGCTGATCCGGCTCTCCTGGGAAGGACGGGACGGCCGGCCGATCGACCGCAAGGCGCGGTTCGAGGATGTGAAGGAAGGAAGCTACTTCTCGATGATCGTCGTCGACGACACGGCGCTCGATCCATCGTTCTGGGCGAATTATCGCGAGACGGCCGAACTCGTGCCCGAGGGCGATGCCACGCGTGTCAGGCTTACCCAGACCGATCGCTATCGCGGCGTTGCGTTCCTTATCTTCCGTTTCTTCGCCATGCGCCGCGAGCTTCGCAAGCTGGACGTCTGGGCGGCTACCGGCACGTATCGCAAGGGCGGCTGGTTCGAGCATCCGCTGAGCCAGGTCGGCTTTGCTGTGCTTTCGGCCTTGATCCTGTGGCCGTTCTTCGGCCTCAATATCGGCGGCCTGACCCTGGCCGCGATCCTGACCTCGGTAGTCGCCCTGCACGAGCTCGGCCATATGGCCGCCTTCCGGCTGACCGGGCATCGCCGGGCGCGGATGATCTTCATACCGCTGCTTGGCGGCATCGCCATCGGCGGCAGGCCCTATGACAGCCGCTTCGAGGTCGCCTTCGTGGCGCTTATGGGCGCCGGCTTTTCCGCTTTCCTGGTGCCGGTGCTGATCGCCGCCAGCGGCTTCGCCAACGGCGAAGGACATCGACTCGCCGCCATGCTCCTGGCCACGCTTGCCGGCTGCGCCTCGCTGTTCAACATCGCCAATCTGGTGCCGGTGTGGAAATTCGATGGCGGCCAGGTGTTGCGCCAGATCTGCCCGGGTCCGGCGGCACTCGCGCTGGCGTCCTTCCTGCTTTTGTCGGCGCTCCTGGCGCTCGGCTGGCAGGCCGGTTTCTCACCGAACTTCCTGCTGATCGCCGGCGCGGTGTTCGCGATCCTCAGCCTGATCACCATGGGCAGCGGCGTAAAGCCGCGACACGAGCTGAAGCCGATCCGGCCCTTCGACCGGCTGGCCATTGCCGGCGCGCTGCTCGCCGTCTTCGCCATCCATGGCTACGGCATGCTGTGGGCCTCGGCACAACTGATGTAGAGTGTGCTGAGTTTCAGATGAGGTCGGCCTGCAAACGGCGGCTTCCTGCGCTTCCGGTGCTCACGTACTTCAAGTACGCTCCGCTCCGGCTTTCGCCGGCCGAAGCCCTCATAGGGGTCTTCGCTCCATGAAGGCTACGGCCGGCGTAGGCCGGTTCTCGGAATCCACCTTGTTCGGTCGCTTCGCGCCCGTCTTCGACTTCGTCTCGACCTGACCCGAATCTCAACACACTCCCGGCGGAGCGACTCTCAGCCGGCCTTGCGGGCAGGCTCGGCAACCGGAACGGCTGCAGGCCCAAACACGTCCTCGAACGCCGATTTCAGCGCGAGGTCAAGGTCGGCCATGGTGACCGGCAGTCCAAGATCGACAAGGCTGGTCACGCCATGATCCGAGACGCCGCAGGGCACGATGCCGCCGAAATGGCCGAGGTCCGGCTCGACGTTGATAGCGATGCCATGGAAGCTCACCCAGCGCCGCAGCCGGATGCCGATCGCCGCGATCTTGTCCTCGGCCGGCGTGCCGTCCGGCAGGGCAGGGCGATCCGGCCGCACCACCCAGACACCGACGCGGTCCTCGCGCCGCTCGCCGCGCACATTGAAGACGGCAAGCGTGGAGATGATCCATTGCTCGAGCGCCGCGACGAAGGCGCGCACATCCTCGCGCCGCCGCTTCAGGTCGAGCATCACATAGGCCACGCGCTGTCCAGGGCCGTGATAGGTGTATTCGCCGCCGCGGCCGGCGGCAAAGACTGGGAAGCGGTCGGGGTCGATCAGGTCCTCGCTGCGGGCGCTGGTGCCGGCGGTGTAGAGCGGCGGATGCTCGACCAGCCAGACCATCTCGCCTGCCGTTCCGCTGCGGATCGCTTCGGCGCGCGCCTCCATGAAGGCCAGCGCGTCCGGATAGGCGGTGAGCCCGGGCTCGATCATCCATTCCACCGGCGCCGAACCGGGGAGCGGCAGGAACGACGTGGCGATCTGGCTGCGTTCTGTCATGGAACTTTCTCGATGTTCCATTCATATGGCGGCAATCGGCCAAAACGTCCAGTTCCGCCGGCGAGAAGCCGGGCCTGGAAGGGGTGTGCAAGCCGCTTTGTCCGATGCATGTCGGTCTCCCAAAACCGCTCCGCACTTTTGGGCGGCATGCATTCGCGATTATTCCGCACGGCGCACTTGTTTCGCCGGAAACGATTTGCTACAGGCCCCGGGCCGGACGGTTCCGGCTCCTACCACGTGCGGTCGTGGCGGAATTGGTAGACGCGCAGCGTTGAGGTCGCTGTGGGGCAACCCGTGGAAGTTCGAGTCTTCTCGACCGCACCATTCTTCCTAAAGCCAGCTGAATTCGGCACCGGCAAGCGACTGTTCTCGTCGCTGCCTGCGGCTCCCTCGGATCAAGATGAAAGCGGCGGCGGGCATGAAGACCACACCGCCGCCAGAGTTTGACGCGAGGACGTTTTTCCGCAGTTTGGCCAAACGGCCTACCCCGTCCAGCCCAGACCTGCCGAGATGCAGTTGATCGACACAAGCAGGGCGTCGGTCGCCCGCTTCTGATCCGCCGTGGCTGCGCTTGTCCGAACCTCACGCAGCAGGTCGACCTGCAGCCGGTGAATGTCGTCCATCTGCCGGCGCAGGTTGTCGAAGCGCCGCTTGAACATCGGGAAGCGCGCGGAAAGATCGCCTCCCGTGAGGTCGCCGATCAGGCGTCGCGTCAATTCGTATTCGGCGGCGATGCGCGCATAGATCCGTCCGGCAGCATCGCCGTCGGACACCAGGCCGGCATAGAGCCGCGCAATCTCCATGTCGGACTGGTAGAGCGTCTTTTCGGCCTCGTCGACGATCAGGCGGAAGAAGCGCGAGTGCTCGAACATGCGGGCCAGAAGCTCGCGCCCGGCATCGCCACGCACCGTGACGAAGGCGCTCAGGGCGCTGCCGATGCCATACCAGCCGGTCAGCAGGTGACGGTTCTGGCTCCAGGCGAACACCCATGGAATGGCGCGCAGGTCGGCAATGCCGCTGGCACCGAAACGGCGATCCGGGCGTGAGCCCATTTTCAAGAGCGCCAGTTCCGCGACCGGGCTCGCCTGGTTGAAATAGTCGAGGAAGCCCGGCTCGGCCATCAACCCGGCATAGGATGCCTGCGACATGCCCGCGAGCGCTTCCAGCGCTTCGTCGAACTCCGGCGATTCCTTCGCACCGGCATCGCCGGTTGATCGGATACCGTGCGCCAGCACGGCGGCGGCGAGGACCTCGAGCTGGTTGAGGCCGGTGCCGCGATTGGCGAATTTCGACGATACGACCTCGCCTTGCTCGGTCACCCGCATGGCTCCGGCCACAGTGCCTTGCGGCTGTGCCGCGATCGCGCGGCCGGTCGGCGCGCCGCCACGGCTGACGGAGCCGCCGCGGCCGTGAAAGAAACTGATCCTGGTGTTGTGCTTGCGGCCGATGGCGGCGAGGCGCTTTTGCGCTTTTGCCAGTTCCCAATTGGACGCCAGGAATCCGCCGTCCTTGTTGGAATCCGAATAGCCGAGCATGATTTCCTGGCGTGCGCCGAAATCGCGCACCGTCCGCCGCACCAGCGAAACGCCGAGCAGTCCGTTGAGTATGGCAGGGGCGGCCTGCAGATCGGCGATGGTCTCGAACAACGGCACGATCCGGAGCCTGATCGTGCCGCCGCCACCGGGCGCGGTCGATAGTCCGCAATATTGCGCCAGCAGATAGACGGCGAGCAGATCGTCGGCCGAGCGGGTCATGCTGAGCACGAAGGAGCCGACCGCGTCGGCATCGGAGCCCGAGACTTGCCTGGCGATAACCGAGAATGTCGAAAGCAGTTCGCTCGCTTCCGGCGAGAGCCGCCCTTCGTCGATCTCCAGCCGCTCGCCCTGGCTGAGGGCTGCGCGAATGCGCGCCGACCAACCCGGTGTGCCTGGGACGACCGGATCGGCAGGATCCGTCAGCGCGAACAGCTCGGCCAGCACCCGGTTGACGACGGTGGAATTCTGCCGGATGTCGAGCGAGACGGTGCGGAAGCCGAAGCTTCCGACCTGCCAAATCAGCGGCTGGACGAAACGCCTGGCCACCGCGCGCCCTCCGATCGCCTCCAGAACCGAAGACAGCGCGCTCAGATCGGCGCGAAACGCCTCCGCGGAAGAGTAGGCCGCCGTACCGCCGTCGCGCGTGGCGACCAGCCGGGCAAGCAGGGCCGAAGCGAACTGGCGGAGCGGTTCGTCGGGGTTGCGGGTGGCGATCTCTTGCGCCTCTCCGCTCTTATCAAGCGCTGATTGCAGCACCTGCCTGAAGGCCGCCGGCAGCTCGATGACGTTCGAGCTGGCGCTGAGCACCGACACCAGCCGCTGCACCTGCGTCAGATACCAGCCTATGGCTGTGTCGCGGTATTCGGCCATGGCGTGGGCGGTGACTTCGGCCGTCACATTCGGATTGCCGTCACGGTCGCCGCCGATCCACGAGCCATAGCGCATGAAGGAGGGAATCCGGATCAGCTCGCCCGGATAGTGACGCTTGAAGGCGTCCTGAAGCTTGCCATAGAGCTGCGGCGTCGCCTCGAAGATGACTTCGCGGAAGAAATGCAGGCCCCAGGCGATCTCGCGCTCGACCGTCGGGCGCTCCAGCCGCAGCTCGCCCGTCATCCACAGAAGCTCGATCTCGCTTTCGAGATCGGCGACCAAGAGATCGCGTTCGCGCGGCGCCCAGCGCGGCTGGTCGAGCTCGGTCAGCTTGCGATAGATGCGGCGGTGGATCTCCAGCACGGTGACGCGCTTGGCCTCTGTGGGATGCGCTGTCATGGTCGGGCCGACGCAAAGCTCGTCGAGCGCCGCCTGCGCTTCCGTCGCCGAGTGGCCGTTCGCCGCCATCCCGGCAATCACGCTGGCGAACGAACCGGGCACGTCGTCGACACCCGCGCCCTGTTCGAGTTCGCGCCGCGCCCGCATGGCAAGCAATTCGTCGGCAATCGTCAGCAACTGGAACCACACGCCGCTCGCCTGAAGCGCCGGGATGCGCTGTTCCGGGGCGAGGGAGACAAGCGACCTGCGTCCGCTCAGGACCGCCGCGATCTCGGGCTCGCGTGCGCTTGCGACCTGAAGCAGCAGACGCAGCAGCAAGCTGCGCTCGTCCTCACGAAACTTGATGCGTTTGCTCTGTTCCAAAGCCGCTGTCCCGCCCATTGCCGCTGAGCTGCGCTAAGCGTTTGTTTTCACGCAATTCCAGATAGAAAATCGCTGCGCACAGTTTCTCGAATTGCTCTGACCAAGGTCGCGTCGACCGTAAGGCGAGCCGATCCGGGCCGGCGACCGCGAAGATCGCCGGCCCGAGACTGGCTTAACGTTCTGCTTTCCGCGACTTTCGCCTGGCCAGCTGTCAAGCAGCCTTCTTCGTCCGCGCCAGCGTGTCGGCCACGACCTCGCCGAAAGAAGCAGGGGTCGGCACGATGACGACGCCGGCTTCCTTGAGGATCTCGACCTTTTCCTGCGCCGATTCGCCGAAAGCGGAGATGATGGCGCCGGCATGGCCCATGCGCCTGCCCTTCGGGGCGGACAGGCCGGCGATGTAGGCGATCAGCGGTTTGCGCATGTTGTCGCGCGCCCAGATCGCGGCTTCGGCTTCCTGCGGGCCGCCGATCTCGCCGATCATCACCACGGCGTCGGTATCCTCGTCGCGCTCGAAAAGCTGCAGGATGTCCTTGAAGGACGAGCCGTTGATCGGGTCGCCGCCGATGCCGACGCTGGTCGAAACGCCGATGCCCAGCGCCTTCATCTGCGAAGCGGCCTCATAGCCCAGCGTGCCGGAACGGCCGACGATGCCGACGCGCCCTGGCAGGTAGATGTTGCCAGGCATGATGCCCATCAGCGCCTGTCCAGGCGTGATGACGCCGGCGCAGTTCGGGCCAACCAGCCGCATGCGGTCCTCGAAGCGGTAGCGGCGCATGTAGCGCTTGACCTGCATCATGTCCTGCGAGGGGATGCCGTCGGTGATGCAGACGCAGAGCTTGATGCCGGCATCCGCCGCTTCCATGATCGAATCGGCGGCGAAGGGCGGCGGCACGAAGACGATGCTGGCCTCGGCGCGGGTCTCGCGCACCGCGCCCTTGACCGTGTTGAAGACGGGCAGGCCGAGATGCGTCTGGCCGCCCTTGCCGGGGGTGACGCCGCCGACCAGCTTGGTGCCGTAGCGCTTCATGTCCTCGGCGTGGAAGCTGCCGATCTTGCCGGTGAAGCCTTGCACGATCACGCGCGTGCTGCGGTTGAGCAGGATTGCCATTTTCTCGACCTCCCTCAGGCTGCTTTTTTGTTCTTGGTGGCTTCGCGCCAGGCGGCGACGGCTTTTTCGGCGGCTTCGGCCAGCGTGTCGGCGACGATCACCGCCTCGCCGGAATCGGCGAGGATCTTGCGCCCTTCCTCGACCTTGGTGCCGGAAAGGCGCACCACCAGCGGCACGTCGACGCCGACCTCGCGGATCGCCTTGATGACGCCTTCGGCGACCCAGTCGCAGCGGTTGATGCCGGCGAAGATGTTGACCAGGATGGTCTCGACATTCTTGTCGCCGAGCACGGCGCGGAAGGATTTCGCCACCCGCTCCGGTGAGGCGCCGCCGCCGATGTCGAGGAAGTTGGCTGGCTCGCCGCCGGCGATCTTGATCATGTCCATCGTCGCCATGGCCAGCCCGGCGCCGTTGATGATGCAGCCGATATTGCCCTCGAGCCCGACATAGGAGAGGCCGCGGTCGCTGGCGAAGGTCTCGCGCGGGTCTTCCTGGCTCTTGTCGCGCAGCTCGGAAATCTCGGGACGGCGGAACAGCGCGTTCTCGTCGAACGACATTTTTGCATCGAGTGCGACGAGGCTGCCGTCGCGCGTCACCACCAGCGGATTGATCTCCAGCATCGAGGCGTCGTAGTCGCGGAACACCTGGTAGCAGCCCAGGATGGTTTCGGTGGCCTTGCCGATCAGGTTGCTTTCAAGGCCGAGGCCAAAGGCGATCTCGCGCGCCTGAAAACCCTGCATGCCGACGCCGGGGTCGACGGTGGCGCGGATGATCGAATCAGGCTTCTTTTCAGAGATATCCTCGATCTCCATGCCGCCGGCGGCCGACGCCACGATCATGACGCGCTCTTCCTTGCGGTCGAGCACGAAGCCGAGATAGAGCTCCTGAGCGATGTCGACGGCCTCCTCAAGATAGAGGCGAGAGATCAGCTTGCCGCGCGGGCCGGTCTGCTGGGTCACAAGCTTGCGCCCGAGCATGGCTTCGGCAGCGTTGGAGATCTCCTCGTCGTTCGAGCAGAGTTTGATGCCGCCCGCCTTACCGCGCGCGCCGGAATGAACCTGCGCCTTCAGCACCCATTTGGCCCCGCCGATCTCCCTGGCACGGTAGGTCGCCTGTTCGGGGCTGTAAGCGAGGCCGCCGCGCGGTACATGCACGCCGTGGCGGGCAAGCAGTTCCTTGGCCTGGTATTCGTGGATGTCCATCTTGTCCTCCCGGTATTTTTCTACTGCGCGGCGGCGGCATGCGGCCCATTAGCCAACAAAGTTTGGCTGGCGCGCTCGATCGCCTCGTTCACCACCAGCACGTTGCGCGCCATGCGCTCCGACGCGGCGTCGATCATCTTGCCGTCGAGCGCAGCGGCACCCTTGCCGAGCGCTTCCGCCTCCTTCAGCACTTCGAGGATGCGGCGGGCGCGCGTGACTTCCTTCTCCGGCGGCGAGAACACGTCGTTGGCCAGGGCGATCTGCGAAGGGTGGATCGCCCATTTGCCTTCGATGCCGAGTGCGGCGGCGCGTCGGGCGGCCGCCTTGTAGCCTTCCGGGTCGGAGAAATCGCCGAACGGTCCGTCGATGGCGCGCAGGCCGTAGGCGCGGC
The DNA here is from genome assembly GCF_051127865.1 of Mesorhizobium sp. RIZ17. Classification (NCBI taxonomy): domain Bacteria; kingdom Pseudomonadati; phylum Pseudomonadota; class Alphaproteobacteria; order Hyphomicrobiales; family Phyllobacteriaceae; genus Mesorhizobium; species Mesorhizobium sp. RIZ17. The sequence goes on along the minus strand of NZ_CP147861.1, from coordinate 6,461,988 downwards.
AGGCGACAGTCATGCGCGACAGCGCAAAATGCCATTGGTCACCGGGATAGTCCGGATTGAGCCCGCCGATGTTGACGGTGCGCGCCTTGTTTGAAGCGGCATAGTCGGCGACGCCGAAATGCATCGCTTCCAGCCGGCCGGGCGTGGCGGCGATCGCCTCGACATTGGCCATGCCGAGCGCCGTCTCGATCAGCGCTTCGAGGCCGACGCGGGTCTTGAAGCCCTTGGCCATCTCGATCTGGTTGACCATGGCCTCGACCATATAGAGGTCGGCCGGCACGCCGACCTTCGGCACCAGGATGGTGTCCAGCCGGTCGCCGGCCTGTTCCATGACGTCGACGACGTCGCGGTACATGTAATGGGTGTCGAGGCCGTTGATGCGCACCGACACGGTCTTGCCCTTGGCGCGCCAGTCGATGTCGTTCAGCGCCTGGATGATGTTCTTGCGGGCACGCTCCTTGTCCGGCGGCGCCACCGCGTCCTCGATGTCGAGGAAGATGAAGTCGGCGGCGCTGTTCGCCGCCTTGTCGATCATCTCGGGGCTCGAACCGGGTACAGCCAGTTCGCTGCGCTGCAGCCTCAGTTTCTTCAGGTGGTTGATGGTGTGGCTCATGGTGCGCTCCTCACGCCGCCTTGGCGACAGGCATGTCGGCCGTGCGGCGGAAGTGCTCGATGGCCGCGCCGACGCCGGAGCCCGGCGCAAGGTCGACGCCGCAATCGAGCAGCGTCAGCTCGGCGGCGGAGACCGACGCAAGCACCATCACCTCGTTCAACCAGCCGAGATGGCCGATGCGGAAGACCTTGCCGGCCACCTTGTTGAGGCCGCCGCCGAGAGAGGTGTTGTATTTCTGGTAGGCGCGCTTGACGACATTGGCGCTGTCGATGCCTTCCGGCACCACAATGGCACTGACGGTGTCGGAATGCCATTTCGGCGCCTTGGCGCAGAGCTTCAGGCCCCAGGCGTCGACGGCCTTGCGCACGCCTTCGGCCAGCCGATGATGGCGGGCGAAGATGTTCTCTAGCCCTTCCTCGGCGATGAGATCGAGCGAAGCGCGCAGGCCGCGCAGCAACTGGGTGGCCGGCGTATAGGGGAAATAGCCGCCGTCGTTGGTGCGGATCATGTCTTCGAAGGAAAAGTAACAATGCCGGTGGGTCGCGACCCGCGACGCGGCCAGCGCCTTCTTGCTGACCGACAGGAAGCCGAGGCCGGCCGGCAGCATGAAGCCTTTCTGCGAACCGCTGACAGCGCAGTCGACGCCCCATTCCTCCTGCCGGAAGTCGATCGAGCCGATCGAGGAGACACCATCGACGAAGAGAAGCGCCGGGTGGTTCGCGGCATCGAGCGCGTCGCGGCAGCCGGCGACGTCGCTGGTGACGCCGGTCGCGGTCTCGTTCTGCGTGCAGAAGACCGCCTTTATGAGGTGCGCCTTGTCCGCCTTAAGCCGCTCCGCATAGATTTCGAGCGGGACGCCGGTGCCCCATTCGCAGTCGATGACGTCGACCTCGAAGCCGAGGCGTTCGGCCATGTCGACCCACAGATGCGAGAACTGGCCGAAGCGCGACATCAGAACCTTGTCGCCGGGGCTGAGCACATTGGTCATCGCCGCTTCCCAGGCGCCGGTGCCGGAGGAGGGGTAGATGAAGACGCGGCCGGTCTCGTTCTTGAAGACCTTTTTGATGTCTTCGAAGAGCGGCAGCGTCAGGTTGGGGAAAGAGGAAGCGCGCATATCCTCCATCGGCAGGTTCATGGCCTGCCGGACTTGCTCGGGAATGTTGGTGGGCCCCGGGATGAAAAGATGCGTGAACCCAGCCATGCGCGAAACTCCTCCGATCGTTTGTGATTGTGGAGGAAGTTTCGTCTTGAAGAGGCTCGCCAACAACACCTTGCCGGGTAAGTTGTTGGCCCTTGCGGGTGGGACTGTCCTACCCGGTTGGCCTACCCGATAGGCGATTTGGGCGTGCGTTGTTTCTCGCTGGAATAGAGCGCCACGGCCATGGCGCGGTTGCGCACGTCCAGCTTGTCGTAGAGATTCTTCAGGTGGTACTTCACCGTATTCTCGGAAATCCCGGTCCGCGTCGCGATCTGCAGGTTGGTCCAGCCGTCGGAAAGCACCGCCAGCAATTCCCGCTCGCGCACGGTGAGCCTGGACAGCGGCGTGTCGTTGACCTTGTTGATGTCGATATAGGGAATGCAGATGCGGCCATGCGCCACCGCCAGGATCGTCTCGAAGATCACCGGCGGATCGTCGAACTGGAAGCAATAGCCCTGCGCGCCGAGGCGCACGCATTGCTTCAGGATGCCGATGTCGTGGTCGTTGGAAAAGATCGTGATGCGCACGCCGAGCTTGCGGTTCTGAACTTCCGTGAGGACGTCGGCGCCGTCCATGTCGGCTAGCTTCCAGCCGACGACGGCGACATCGAATTGCGTGGCGGCGGCCAGTTCCAGGAATTGTGCGCCGCTGTGCACGGCACCGAGCAAATCGAAGCGGCCGTCGCATTCGAGCATTTCGCGCAGGGCCGAAACGACGAATGGATTGCGCTCGGCAACGACCACGCGAACGCGCTGCTCGGCATTTGCCTGGTTCGTCTTTGCGGACTTGATGTTCAAGGGCAGCGTTTGTCCTCGGACCGTTTAGCGATGCGCTGATCCTGGGGGATCATCCATCATGACAATTCTGCCTCAATGGGGAAGGGGTGCTCTTTCCCCAGCGACATGCGCTGTCGCGTCGGCTGAAGCGATTGTCACGTCCGCGACGCGGGCGCCCCACGCTGTTATCGAGCGGTTGCGAGGCGAAGACAACCGCCACATTTCCTTGGCTATTCCGAGCGCTAGAGCGACTTCCTTCGAAGACGAATCCTGTCGCCGCGCTATCTGCCGCACAGGGTTTGGATTTCCCGAAAAGCGGTTTCCACTTTTCGGGATCATGCACTAGACCTCGTTTGGGGATTCCTCGTTGCGGGAGGCGCTGGTGGAAGGCCAGGACAGACAGATGAGGGGCGCCGCGTCCGCCGAGGAGCATCACGCCGACATCTATGGCGAGGACGGCGCTGTCCGCGCCTCCTTCCTTGCCCAGATCGGCGCGGCGATCGCCGACCGCGACACGATCACCCTAAAACGTGAAGTCGGCGACCTGCACCAGTCGGAACTGGGCGACGTGCTGGAGGCGCTTCACCCCGAACAGCGCCGCGCGCTGGTCGAATTGCTCGGCACCGATTTCGACTTCTCGGCGCTGACCGAGGTCGACGAGGCGATCCGCATGGACATCGTCGACAATCTGCCCAACGAGCAGATCGCGCAGGCGGTGCAGGAGCTCGATTCCGACGACGCCGTCTACATCCTGGAAGACCTCGAGAAGGAAGACCAGGATGAGATCCTGTCGCAACTGCCTTTTACCGAGCGCATCAGGCTGCGGCGGGCACTGGACTATCCGGAAGAGACCGCCGGTCGGCGCATGCAGACCGAGTTCGTCGCCGTGCCGCCGTTCTGGACGATCGGCCAGACCATCGACTACATGCGCGAGGACAAGAACCTGCCCGACCGCTTCAGCCAGATCTTCGTCATCGACCCGAGCTTCAAGCTGCTCGGCGCCATCGATCTTGACCAGATCCTGCGCACCAAGCGCGCGGTCAAGGTCGAGGAGGTCATGCATGAGACCCTGCATGCGATCCCGGCCACGATGGACCAGGAAGAGGCGGCGCGGGAGTTCGAGCAATACAACCTGCTCTCCGCCGCCGTGGTCGACGAGAACGGGCGGCTGGTCGGCGTGCTGACCATCGATGATGTGGTCGACGTTATCCAGGAGGAGGCGGAAGAGGACCTGTTGCGCATGGGCGGCGTCGGCGACGAAGAACTGTCCGACACGGTGCTCGCCACCTCGCGCTCGCGCGTGCCCTGGCTGCTGGTCAACCTTGTGACCGCCTTCCTTGCCGCTTCGGTCATCGGCCTGTTCGACCACACGATCGAGCATATCGTGGCGCTGGCGGTGCTGATGCCGATCGTCGCCGGCATGGGCGGCAATGCCGGCTCGCAGACCATGACGGTGACCGTGCGCGCGCTGGCGACCAAGGACCTCGATATCTACAACGCCGCCCGCATCATCCGTCGCGAGCTCGGTGTCGGCTTCATCAACGGCGTGGTGTTTGCGGTGCTCATCGGCATGGTCGCCGGCTTCTGGTTCCGCGACGCCAATCTGGGCGGCATCATCGCAGCGGCGATGATCATCAACATGTTTGCCGCAGCACTTGCCGGGATACTCATCCCGCTGGTGCTCGACCGCCTCAAGATCGATCCGGCGGTGGCCTCGGCGGTCTTCGTCACCACCGTCACCGACTGTGTCGGGTTTTTCGCGTTCCTCGGGCTGGCGACATGGTGGTTTAGAGTTCCCTAAATCAACAAGCCGGCGTTAATTGACTTTTACGTAAATGCCGTGCGAGGTTGCCGCGGGGTCACGGGCCGATTCCGGCGCGAGATGGGTTCTGATCGGAGGGAAGGGCGACGCTCCAAGCGGCGATGCCCGGGCTTGGGAGTGGGAATGCGGGAATATTATACGATCACCGAGCTGACACGCGAGTTCGACGTGTCGACGCGGACTTTGCGTTTTTACGAGGACGAAGGGCTGGTGCAGCCTGTGAGGCGCGGCCGCACGCGGCTGTTCCGGCCGTCCGACCGGCATCTGATCCGCCAGATCATGCGGGGAAAAAGGCTCGGCTTCTCGATCAACGAGATCCGCGAGATCATCCAGATGTACAAGGAGCCGCCCGGCGAGGTCGGCCAGCTCAAGCTGATGATCAAGCGCATCGAGGAGAAGCGCGAGGACTTGCGCCAGAAGCGCCGCGACCTGGAGGAGACGCTGGCCGAGCTCGACCAGGCCGAAGAGTCCTGCGTGGAGCGACTGGCTGAGCTCGGCGTGAATACGTAGCCCGCTGATAGCCGAATGCTAACTGTCGCAAACGTTCGAGATTGGCCGGAGTCTCTCAGCTTCGTCATCCACGGGCGGAGCGGGAGCGAAGCGGACGCGGAGACCCGAGGATCCATTCCGTGATTTTAGCCGTGGGATGCAGCGAAGCAGAATTCTGCACCGCGGCGACGCCTCAACGTCACGGAATGGATTCTAGGGTCTGCGCGCGTCGCTTCGCTCCTTGCTCCGCCCGATGGATCAGGCGTTGCGGCCAATGAGAAACACGCAACCTTACCTGCCCAGAACCTGACCCCGCGACCGATCCAAGCGAGGCAGCCTCAAATCCAGCGCCGCACCCGCTTTGCGTAGTCCCGGTATTTCTTGCCGAACTTCGCCGCCAGGATCTTTTCTTCCTTCTCGATCGCCAGCTTCTGCGTCGCGAAGGCGGCGAGGAAGGCAAAGATCAGGAACCAGGCGATGCCGGTGATGAAGGCGACGCCGATCAAGAGCAGCGTGTTGGCGAGATACATCGGGTTGCGGGTGATGCCGAAGGGACCGGACGTCACCAGGTGGTCTGGCTCGGCATTGGGATCGAGCGTCGTCCTGGCCTTGAACATGGCGCGGATGGCCGTGATCCACAGCATGGCGACACCGAACAGCGCCACCCAGCCGACGCCGAACAGGAGATCGCCGAAGATGTCGCCGATCCAGGGCAGCGGGTAGAGCATGCCGAGGACGACGCTCGCCGCAATCGCCACGACATAGATCACCGGTGGCCAGGGAATGATCCCGTGTCTGGGCTTCACGATACCCGTCATTGCTGCCCTCCCTCCATCTGGTCCTCCGTCGCGGCGGTGCAGGTTTCCGCCAGATCGGCCAGATGCGATTTCCAGACACTGGACTGGTCGTTGGCGTAGAGCTTATCGAGAGACCCTTCGCCCTTCAGCGTGTCCAGCATGCAGCCACAATAGCTCGTACAGAACTTGCTGTCCCGCTGCTGTTCGCACTGCGCCTGGCAAGCCGGCAGGAAGCCGGCTTCCTTGTCCTGAGGGGCGGCGGGCATGACCTGCGAGAAAAGCCATACAGAACCGAACAGAAGCGGCTGGTGGATGAGGTAGAAGGCGAGGCTGTGACGGCCGATGAAGGTCAGCGGGTTCGACCAGCGGCCGGGCGCCCATGTTCCCAGACGGGCGAGCAAGCCCGATGCGGAAGCAAGCTTGACCGCTGCGATGCCCGCAAGCACCGCGCCAAACCACGGGAAAAGCGGCACATAGTCGTTGGAACGCGGGTTGGTGGCGGAAAGGCCGACCCACCACAGCGCCGGATGGTCGAAGAACTCCGAGCGCAGATAGTAGGGAGCAGCAATGACGACCGCGGCAATGATTGCCGTCAGCAGCCAGGGCAGCCTCAGAAAGGCGAGGCCGAGCAGGCTGGCCAGCGCGATCTCGTGCAGGATGCCGAAGAAGATGAAGCCGTCGGGGGTGACGAAATATGTGACGGCGGAAATGGCGATCGCCGCCACGGCGACCATGGCAAAACGCTTCCAGAAGCCAGGCCAGCGGATGTGACGGCCATGGGCGAGGAAAAGGCTGACGCCGACCAAGAACAGGAAGGTCGAGGCAATGCAGCGAGCGTAGAATTTCCACCAGCCGAACGCGGTGAGGGCTGGCGTGGTGTAGCCGAAGTTTTCGAGATCCCAGGTGAAATGATAGCTCGCCATCGCAAGCAGCGCGACGCCGCGCAGGACATCAAAGGCGACGATGCGGCTGGGCTTCGGTGCGTCCTGAACAGGGTCGCTCATCGTTTGAAGGCTCATCGTCACGCAATCCGATTCAGTCGAGCCGAATGACTATCACGGTTCAAGTGGACGACAGAAGCAGTCAGCCATCAACGCGTTTCATGGCAGCCATGAAATTCCGCTTTAGGCCAGTGACGGAAAGCCTTTGGCAGGCTTCGCTTTTCGGCCTCTGGGGGTCGGTTTCCTGCTACTGGCCGGCAGCTGGTCCGGCCAGATTTGAGGGGTGATTCACGTTTCGGAGGGCCGATGTCCACCCATGTGCGCCATCCGATCTTGCTTCCGGCCCTGCGGCCGGCGGATGCGCGCACCTTCGCTTCGCTCTATGCGGTGGAATCCTTCGCCCGCGCCACGATCTCCAGCGTCATCCCGATCCAGGCCTACGAGATCCTGCACAACGAGCGGATCGTCTCGATCCTCTACACCATCGTGTCGCTGATGGGTCTTTCGGTCACGCTGTTCATGCCGATTCTCATCCGCCGCTTCGCGCGGCGCTGGGTCTACACGGCCGGCTGCGTGCTGCTGGCGATCGGCTCCGCCTTCTTCGTCACCCACACGCTGCCCGGACAGATTGCCGGCATGCTCTGCCGCGTCATGGGGGCGAGCGCGCTGTCGATCACGCTCAACCTCTACATCATGGATCACATCCGCAAGACCGACTTCATGCAGGCGGAATCGCTGCGCATGGCCTGGTCGATGTTTGCCTGGACCGGCGGGCCGACGCTGGGCATCTTCCTCTACACCCATTTCGGCATCTATGCCGCGCATGGCGCGGTCGTGGTTTTTGCGTTCGCGCTGCTTTGCCTGTTCTGGTTCTACCGGTTGACCGACAACCAGTCGATCCGGCCCGGCAAGTCGCGCCCGGCCAATCCGCTTGCCAATATCGGCCGCTTCGTCAAGCAGCCAAGGCTCAGGCTTGCCTGGCTGATCGCGTTCGGCCGCTCCTGCTTCTGGACGACGTTCTTCGTCTACGGCCCGCTGTTCATGGTGATCACCGGCCAGGGCAAACTCGCCGGCGGCTTGCTGGTTTCGGCCGGCAATGCGCTTTTGTTCATGGCGATTTTCTGGGGCAGGGCGGCCGGGCGTTTCGGCGGACGGCGCGTCATGACCTTCGCCTATTTCGCCATGGCCGCGATGCTGTTTGCCGCAGGCGGCATCGGCGAGGCTGCGCCACTGCTCACGGCCGCGTTGCTGCTCTGCGGCGCACTCTTCACCATCGCGCTCGACGCGCTAGGCTCGACCGCGTTCATGCGCTCGGTGCGCTCGTACGAGAAGGCGCAGATGGCTGCGGTCTACCGCACCTATCTCGATTTCTCAGAGCTGACGCCGCCGCTCGTCTATTCGGTGGTGCTCACCTTCTTCGGCCTCGGCTCGGTGTTCGTCACGCTCGGCATCCTGGCCGCCTTCTGCGGCTTCGTCACCTGGCGCTACCTGCCGAAGGCGTTTTAACGGTAAAAGCGAGCATGATCTTTTCCGAAAACCGGCATCCACTTTTCGGGATCATGCTTGCTCTGCCGACAGCCGACACCCGGGAAAGGCTGTTGTCAATCGGCGGCCCTCCGGGTTGTAGCGCCCGCGCGTGAACCTTAAGGTCGCGCGCATGCTGCCAAGAACAATGTCGCTTACAGAGGAACTGGTCGCCCGTTGCTTTCGCGCGGTCGAGGATGCGGGGCCGGATCCCGATGCCGCGCATCTGGATGACGCCGACTATGACGCAATGGTGCGCATGCTGGAGGCTCAGCTTCCAGCCAACGAGCCGCTCTGGCTGTTTGGCTACGGTTCCCTGATCTGGAAGCCCGAGATCGAGCATGTCGAGGAGCGGGTGGCCCTGCTGCGCGGCTGGCACAGATCCTTCTGCATGAACATGACGCGCTGGCGGGGGACCAAGGACAGTCCGGGCCTGATGATGGCGCTGGATCGTGGTGGCCAATGCAAGGGCGTCGCCTTTCGGCTCGGCGAAGGCGACAGGCGCGAGCAACTCGACAAGATCCTGCGGCGCGAGGTGACGCTGAAGCCGACCAGCTACCATCCGCGCCTGCTCAACATGACAAGCGGCGGCGGCCCGTTGCGGGCGCTGGCCTTCGTCATCAACCGGCAGGGCACCACCTATGCCGGTGCATTAAGCGAGGAAGCGGTTGTCGAAAGGCTGGCGACCTCCTGCGGCCATTGGGGTTCGGGCGCCGATTATCTCTACAACACGGTGAAGAACCTGGAGCAACGTGGCATCCACGATGCGCATCTGTGGCGATTGCAGCAGCTCGTCGCGGCGCGGATTGCCGCTTCGTAGCACCCGTGACCTGTGCCGCAATCGCGCCGTGCGGTGGCGGAATTTGGTTTGCCGGCCGGAGAGCTTCTGCCTAAAGTCGCGCCGTCGGCCTGAAGGCCACGACAATGTCCATCCAAAGGCAAAGGCAGGGAATGACCGGCGCGACAGCCGCGAGCGGCAACACATCTTCCGATCGCAAACTGACCTTCGTCCTGGGCGGCGCGCGCTCGGGAAAAAGCTCTTATGCCGAGAAGCTGACGACTGCTAACCCATTGCCCTGGACGTACATCGCTACCGCACAGGCCTATGACGACGAGATGCGCGAGCGCATTGCGCTGCACCAGTCGCGGCGTGGCGAAGGCTGGGTCACCGTCGATGCGCCGCTCGACCTTGCCGGCGCGATCGAAGCCTTGCCGGATCACCAGGCTGTGCTGATCGATTGCCTGACATTGTGGCTCACCAATCACATGCTGGCCGAACATGATGTCGAGGCCGAATGCCGGCGGCTGGCGGATGTGCTGTCGCGGCCGCGCGGGCCGTGGTTCGTGGTGTCCAATGAAGTCGGGCTCGGCATCGTGCCCGACAACGCGCTGGCGCGCCGGTTTCGTGACGCCGCCGGCCGGCTCAACCAGCAGGTCGCGGCGATAGCCGACAGTGTGCTGTTGATGGTGGCGGGGCTGCCGCTCAAGGTGAAATGACATGGTCGAGACAGAAGACAAAGAAGCCGAACGCCATCGCGCCAAGATGGCCAAGCGCAAGGCGGTGCAGGATGCCGAGGTGGCCGGCAAGACGATCGAGAAGGGCCTGCTGATCGTCAACACCGGCCCGGGCAAGGGCAAGACCACTGCGGCCTTCGGCCTGGCGCTCAGGATGTTGGGCTATGGCAAGCGCGTCGGCGTCGTCCAGTTCATCAAGGGCAAATGGCATACCGGCGAGAAAGACGCCTTTGCCGCCTTCGGCGACCGCGTCGTCTGGCACGCGATGGGCGAGGGCTTCACCTGGGAGACCCAGGATCTCAAGCGCGACATCGCCGCCGCCGAAGCCGCCTGGGCCAAGGCGCTTGAGCTGATGGCCGATCCATCGATCAGCCTTGTCGTGCTCGACGAGCTCAACATCGCGCTTCGCTACGATTATCTCGACCTGGAAGAGGTGGTCGCCGCACTGAAGGCGCGCCGCGACGATCTGCACGTCATCGTCACCGGCCGCAATGCCAAGCCGCTGCTTGTCGAGGCGGCCGATCTGGTCACCGAAATGGGGCTGACCAAGCACCATTTCTCGGCGGGCGTGAAGGCGCAGCAGGGAATCGAGTTCTAAAGTGCGCTGGCGCCGTGGCCGCTGATCAAAATGGTCAGGTAGATCACGATCGCCGAGAGGATCGCGAACAGGCCGAGCAGCAGCCAATCGGCCACGCGGTAGAGCTTCAGCGCCTGGCGGATGTCGGTGCTTTCGGCCTCGCGGCGGCCGCCCTCGCCCATGAAAGCGTCCTCGACGACCTCGCCGCCATAGCTGCGCGGTCCGGCGAGCGAAAGCCCCAGCGCGCCGGCCATCGCGGCCTCCGGCCAGCCGGCATTGGGCGAACGGTGTTTCCTGGCGTCGCGCCGCATGACCAGCCAGGCTTTGCGCGGACTGGCGCCGGGTACAAGAAAGGCCGCCAGCACGATGAGCAGGCCGGTCAGCCGCGACGCCGGCAGGTTGATCAGGTCGTCGAAGCGGGCGGCCGCCCGGCCGAAGGCCTCATATTGCGGCGTCTTATGGCCGATCATCGAATCGGCGGTGTTGGCGGCCTTGTAGGCCGCGCCGCCGCCCAGCCCGCCGATGCCGGTCCAGAAGGCGGGCGCGACGATGCCGTCGGAGAAATTCTCGGCCAGGCTTTCGATCGCGGCGCGCGCGACGCCCGCCTTGTCGAGCTTTTCGGGATCGCGGCCGACGATGCGCGAGACGGCGATGCGGCCAAGCGTCAGGCCGCCAGTCTCCAGCGCGTCGGCGACCTCCTCGACATGCTCGGCAAGGCTTTTCTGCGACAGCAGCGAGGAGCCGAGGATCGCGGCGATGACGAGGCCCGTGGGGAACATCATCCACAACAGCACATGCAGCGCCAAGCCGATCAGGCCGGGCACCAGCAGAATGACGAGCAAGGCCTGGACGCCGCGGCGGCGACGCAATTCGTCGGAATCCGTCGCGCGGTTGAGCCGGCGATCGAGAAAGGATATCAGCCTGCCGATCCAGGTTACCGGATGGCCGATGGCGTTGAACAGCCAGTCCGGATAGCCGAGGGCACGTTCGACAGCGAGTGACAGGAAAGCGATCAGGATCGACATGAAGCTTCTAAGCGGAGCGATTGCAGCGGTTGATCATGGCGGCAGCCTTGGCCGCGCAAGCGCGCTTTTTCCTCATGCGCCACAACCTTTCGTGGATCTTTCGACAGGTATCAATCCGCACTCCTATCCGCTTTTCGAATTGCCCGCCATCGCCCTGTCACGATTGCCGGAGGCAGCACAACTGCGCGAATTGGCCGAAATTGCGGCTTCGGCCTATGGCGCGCCGTCAGCGGCACACGTGGCGGCGGCGCCCGGCACGCAGATTCTGCTGCCGCGCGTGGCCTCGCTGCTGCGCCCCGGCAAGGCGCTGGTGCTCGGCCCGACCTATGCCGAACACGCCCGGGCCGCGGCCATCGCAGGCCATGCGGTCGCGGAAGTCGGCGATTTCGAGGCGCTGGCCGAAGCGGATCTTGCGGTGGTGGTCAATCCCAACAATCCGGACGGGCGGGTGATCGAAAAGGCCCGCCTGCTCGACCTTGCCGCGCGGCTTCGCGCCAAGGGCGGGCTGCTGGTCGTCGACGAGGCTTTCATGGATGTCGGCCCGATCGAGCAAAGCCTGGCCGGCGATGTCGGAGAGGGCGGCATCGTCGTGCTGCGCTCGTTCGGCAAGTTCTTCGGCCTCGCCGGCGTAAGGCTCGGCTTCGCGCTGGCGGATCAACTGACGGCCGAGCGGCTGGATGCGCAGCTAGGGCCCTGGGCGGTGGCTGGTCCGGCGCTCGAATATGGCATCCGCGCGCTGTCGGATGCAAAGTGGCAGGCCGAGATGCGGCAACGCCTGGCACAGGATGCCGGGCGGCTCGACGCGCTGCTTGGCCGATTCGATGTTCCGGTCGCCGGCGGCACCGGCCTGTTCCGCTATCTGTCGTTTCCCGGGGCGTCGGGCCTGTTTTCGGCACTTGGCTCGAGCGGCGTGCTGGTCCGTCACTTTGCCGAGCGGCCGCAGGTCTTGCGCTTCGGTCTGCCGGGCAACGAGGCGGAGTGGCAGCGCCTTGAAAGCGCGCTTGCCGCCTGGGCCATAGAGCCGGATGATTTCAGGTCGAAACGACCTGAAATCTGAATCCGGCTCTAAATTAAAGAGAAAGAGCATGATGTCGTCCGAAAACCGCTTCACACTTTTCGGCATCATGCTCTAGGCGCGAGGATGCGCCGAAGGAGATCGAAAGATGATCCACGTCTGTTCACTGTCGAAGGTCGACGAAACCGTGGCAAGGACCGGTGCGCAGCGGCTGCTTTCGCTGCTTGCCGCAGGCACCGAAGTGGTCCGTCCGGCCTCGATCCTGGCGGAAAACCACCTGCATCTGGTCATGCACGACATCGCCGTCGCGCAGGAAGGCATGACCATGCCCGGCGAGGAGCATGTCCGCGCCCTGCTCGACTTCGCCTATCGCTGGGACCGGGCAAAGCCGTTGGTTGTGCATTGCTATGCCGGCGTCAGCCGCTCGACCGCCTCGGCCTACATCATCGCGGCGGCGCTTTCGCCCAAGCGCGACGAAATGGAGCTCGCCAAGACGCTGCGTTTCCTCTCGCCGACGGCAACGCCCAATCCACGGCTGATTTCAGTCGCCGACATGCTGCTTCAGCGCGACGGCCGCATGATCGCGGCGATCGATGCGATCGGGCGCGGTGCCGACGCGTTCGAGGGGGTACCCTTCGAACTAACTATTGAAAGTTGAGCCGGCGTTTTAGCTACGACAGCCAGTCCGCAAGCTTCGCCTTACGAACATCCCTGACCAGCTTGATAAAACCGTCGGCCTGCATTTCCGCCGTCAGGCGGCCCTTCTCGGCCGTGGCGATCGAGGCGTCGCCGACCACGCCGTTTGGATTGAGGTCGCTGGCGATCCAGGCGAAGGCGTGCGTTCCGGTGTGGCGCAGCAGGGCAAATTCCTTTTCGGCGCGGGCGACATTGGAGACGAAGTTATCCGCCTTGGTCATGTCGACGAGATCAGGACGGAAGTGCAGCATCAGCGAGGTCTCGACATCGCCGCCGTGGATACCGTGACGATCCTCGAGCTCGGTGTACATGCCTGTCGGACGGCCGAAACGCTGCCAACTCGTCTTCACCGACAGCATCTTGGCGCGCACGCGCAATTCGCGCGAGATGATGCCCATGATCTCTTCGTTGCCGCCATGCGAATTGACGATGATCAGTTTCCTCACCCCGGCGCGGGCGACCGAGAGGCCAAGCTCGGTCCAGGCATCGACCAAAGTGGTGGCGGGCAAGGTGAGCGTTCCCGGCGCATGCAGGTGCTCGTTCGACTTGCCGACCGCCTGCACCGGCAGGATGCGGATGTCGAGATCGTCGGGCAGCCGCGCAATCACCGTCTCCAGCATACCGACCATGATCGAGGTGTCGGTCGAGACCGGCAGATGCGGGCCATGCTGCTCGATCGCCGCCACCGGCAGCACGGCGATGGTCGCTTCGGCGTCGATCGAGGCATATTCGGTCGTCCGGTAGTCGCCCCACCACACTCGTCTTGTCGTCACGTTTCATCTCCCGATTGTTCTGCGTCCGGCCTGAGGTCTAAAGGCTATCCCCGGCAACAGCTAGCCTGCTGCCAACACTTCCACCTCGACCTTGAATTCCGGACGGGCGAAGCCGGAAACGATCATCAGCGTGGAGGCAGGCGCCGGGTCCGAAAAGAGCCGATTGCGGACGTCCATATAGGCCTGCAGGTGTTCGCGGCCGGTGACGAAGGCGTTGATGCGCACGGTGTCGTTCAAGGTCATCCCGGCTTCGCTCAGAATCGCGGCGATGTTCTTGAAGCAGAGCTCGGCCTGCGCTCCGGCGTCCTCGGGAACATGGTCGTCAGCCCCGATGCCCAGCTGACCGGAGCACAGCACCAGCCGTTTTCCGGCGGGTATTTCAACGCCGTGGCTGTAACGAGCGAAGGGCGGCTTGATGGTCTTGGGGGCAAGGTATTTCAGCATGGCATTCTCCTGTGCGCCTTAAGACTAAGGCTCGATTCATGAAAGCTTCAAGATGCGGTGCATGCCGCCAGGGCGATTATGGACAGGCGTTCAAAAAATAGGCACGATGCCTTTCGTACAGCATGACCCTTCCGGTCTCGGCAATGACTGCCGCGCAAGCGGGCGGCCCGGGCGGTGGCATGTGTCTTGCTTCTTGAACCAATGGTGTCGAGCCCAGCGCGTCGCGCGCCGGAGCCAAGAGAGGGTGAGTTTATGATCGGAAATAGAAAGATCCTGGCGGGGTCGATCGCCTTGCTGGTGGCGGGCACGCTGGCTGCTGCCGCGAACGAGAAGGTGACGTTCGGCACCAACTGGCTGGCCGAGCCGGAGCATGGCGGCTACTATCAGGCCGTTGCCGACGGCACCTACGCCGCCTGCGGCCTCGATGTCACCATCATGCAGGGCGGCCCGCAGGTCAGCGGCCGGCCGATGCTACTGGCCGGCAAGATCGATTTCTATATGGGCGGCAATCTGCTTTCGGCCTTCGACGCCGTGCAGCAGGGCATTCCGATGCGTGTCGTCGCGTCCGACTTCCAGAAGGACCCGCAGGTCATCATGTCCCATCCGGGAGAGGGGCTGGACAAGTGGGAAGACCTCAAGAACGCCGACCAGTACATCATGGGTGACGAAGGCGCGCAGACCTTCTTCCAGTGGATGGTCACAGATCTCGGCTACGATGCCGCCAAGCGCGTGCCCTATACGTTCAATCCGGCGCCCTTCATCGCCAACAAGAAGTCGATCCAGCAGGGCTACGTGACGTCCGAGCCGTTCGCCGTGCAGAAGCAAGGCGGCTTCGTGCCGAACCAGTTTCTGCTCGCCGATTATGGCTGGGATACTTATGCGACGACCATCGAGGTGATGCAGGACACGATCGACAAGCGGCCGGAGGTGGTGCAGTGCTTCGTCGATGGTTCGGCCAAGGGCTGGTACAATTACCTCTACGGCGACAACAAAGCCGCCAACGAGATGATCAAGAAGGACAATCCGGACATGACGGATGAGCAGATCGCCTTCTCGATCGAGCAGCTGAAGAAGTTCGGCGTCGTCGATTCCGGCGATTCGGAAAAGCTCGGCATCGGTGCCATGACCGACGCGCGCATCCAGAGTTTTTACGACAAGATGGTCAAGGCCAAGGTCGCGCAGCCGGGCATCGACATCAAGAAGGCCTACACGCTGGCTTTCATCAACAAGGGCGTTGGGCTGGAGCTGAAGAAGTAAGGCGGCCTGCCTGAGATGATCCAGGAGAAAGTGGCTGAGACGCCGGCGGCATCGGGCGAGGCCCCGATGCTGCTGGCGTTGCGCAATGTCGGCAAGATCTTTTCCAACGGCGTGACGGCGCTGAGCAAGGTCGATCTTGCGATTCGCGAGGGCGATTTCGTCAGCCTGCTCGGCCCGTCCGGCTGCGGCAAGTCGACCGCGCTCAGGCTGATCGCCGGCCTGTCGACGCCGACCTCCGGGCAGCTCGATTGGCGAGGCTCGATCGACCGCTCGAACATCGGCTTCGTCTTCCAGGAGCCGACGCTGCTGCCTTGGGCGAGCGTCTTCGACAATGTCTGGCTGCCGCTCAGGCTGAAAGGCGTGTCGCGTGCCAAGGCCGAACCGGCGGTGATGGAGATGCTGGCGCGCGTCCATCTCACCGGCTTCGAGAACGCCGTGCCGCGCGAGCTCTCCGGCGGCATGAAGATGCGCGTCTCGATCGCCCGGGCAATGGTGACCAAGCCGCGCATCCTTCTGATGGACGAACCCTTCGCCGCACTCGACGAGATCACTCGCTTCAAGCTCAACAACGACCTTCTGGAACTGTGGCAGGACGAGCGTTTCACCGTGGTCTTCGTCACCCACAGCGTCTTCGAAAGCGTGTTCCTGTCCAGCCGCGTCGTTGTCATGGCCGCGCGGCCGGGCCGCGTTTTCGGCGAGCTCCCCATCAGCGCGCCCTATCCGCGCGACGAGGTGTTCCGGACTTCACCCGACTACGCCGCGCTTTGCCGGCAGGCCTCGGACGTGCTGGTCGACGCCATCAACTCAACCGCCGGACCTCATCATGACGGCCATTGACGACACTGCATTGAAGCTCGATCCCGAGGAGGCGCGCCGCGCGCGCCAGGAGCGGCTGGAACGGGTCGGCAAATGGGTGCTGCCGCTGGCGATCATGGTGCTGGCGATCTGGCTTTGGGATCGCATCTGCGTCTGGAACGAGATCCCGCAATACATCCTGCCGCGGCCGGGCGTGGTGCTGCAGACGCTGCACAATGATGCGGGGCTGCTGTTCTCCTCGCTGCTGGTGACGCTCAGGATCACCTTCCTAAGCCTGCTTCTCGCCGTAATCGGCGGCGTCGGGCTGGCGGTTCTGTTCGCGCAGTCGAAATGGGTGGAGATGTCGTTCTTCCCCTTCGCCATCGTGCTGCAGGTGACGCCTATCGTCGCAATCTTTCCGTTGATCAACATCTATGTGAACAACCAGACCGTCAAACTGCTGCTCTGCGCGTGGATCGTCGCCTTCTTCCCGATCCTCTCCAACACGACCCTCGGCCTGAACTCGGTCGACAGAAACCTGCGCGACTTGTTCAAGCTCAACGGCGCGACACGCTGGCAGCAATTGCGCTATCTGCGGCTGCCGGCGGCGATGCCCTATTTCCTCGGCGGGTTGAAGATCGCCGGCGGCCTGTCGCTGATCGGTGCGGTGGTCGCCGAATTCGTCGCTGGCGCGCAGGGGCAGTCGTCGGGCCTCGCCTCGCGCATCATCGAGGCAGGCTACCGGCTCAACGCTCCCAGGTTGTTCGCGGCGCTGATCCTGATCTCGCTCACCGGGATACTGATCTTCCTGGTGCTGTCGCTGGTGTCGCACCTCATCCTGCGCCGCTGGCACGAGAGCGCTCTGAAGCAGGAGCGCTAGAGTGGTTGAAGCAGCAGTGGAAATCGCGAGGACCAGATCTTGATACCTGCCTCTGGTTCCTACCGGCTCACCAATGCCCGTGTTCATCGGTCGCTGACGCCCGGCCTTGCGGTGCCCTTCGACGCGGATGGTTTCGCGCTGGCTGAGCTGGCCGTCGCCGACGGCAAGATCGCGGGCATTGTCGCCCATGCCAGGTCGAAGGCGCAGGCCGACGCGATCGACCTTGCCGGCCGGATCGTGCTGCCGTGCTTCGTCGACTGCCACACCCATATCGACAAGGGCCATATCTGGCCGCGAAAACCCAATCCCGACGGCACCTTCATGGGCGCGCTCAACGCCACCGGCGCCGACCGCACCGCGCGCTGGAGCGCCGAGGATGTGGCGCGCCGCATGGATTTCTCGCTGCGCTCAGCCTATGCGCATGGAACCAAGGCCTTGCGCACGCATCTCGACAGTGTCGCGCCGCAGGAAGAAATCTCCTGGCCGGTGTTCGAGATGATGCGGGAAAAATGGCGCGGGCGGATCGACCTGCAGGCCGCGTGCCTGCTCGGCATCGAAGCCGTGCGCGACAAGAAATGGTTCGAGAAATTGGCGAAGCGCGTCGCCGCGGCCAAGGGCGTGCTCGGCGTCGTGACCTACATGGTGCCCGACCTCGAGGAACTGCTTGACCAGGTTTTCGCGCAGGCGATCAAGCATGGGCTCGATCTCGATTTCCATGCCGACGAGACCGACGATGTCGCGGCCATCTCGTTGAAGAAGATCGCAGAGGCTTCGCTGTGGAACGGTTTTGAGGGCAACATCCTGGTCGGCCATTGCTGCTCGCTGGCGCGCCAGCCCGACCTCGAGGTGCTCGACACGCTGGACAAGGTGGCGAAGGCGCGGCTCGCCGTGGTGTCGCTGCCAATGTGCAACCTCTATCTGCAGGACCGCCGCAACAACGAGACGACGCCGCGCTGGCGCGGCGTGACGCTGCTGCACGAGATGAGGGCGCGCGGCATCAAGGTGGCGGTCGCCTCCGACAACACGCGCGATCCGTTCTACGCCTATGGCGATCTCGACATGCTGGAGGTCTACCGCATGGCGACGCGCATCCTGCATTTCGATCATCCGGTCGGCGACTGGCCGAAGGCGGTGGCGGCGACGCCGGCCGAGGTGATGCGGCTCGACGGCGCCGGGACGCTTGCCGCCGGCGGCAGCGCGGACTTCATCGTCTTCAAGGGGCGGAGCTGGACCGAATTGCTGTCGCGGCCTGAATCGGATCGCATCGTGGTGCGCCAGGGCAGGGCGATCGAACGCCAACTGCCCGACTATGCCGAACTCGACGAACTGATGGTGGGATGATGGATATCGCAGCGCTGAAGCGCGACCTCGACGGGATCAAGGTCGACGACCATCCGGCCATCGTCCAGCAGAAGAGCCGCGACTTCTACTGGTACAGTCCGGTGCTGAAAGCGCAGCTCGACAACGTCAAGGGCGACCTGATCGTCACGCCGAAGAACGAGGATGAGGTCATCCGCGTTCTCGCCGCCTGCCACAAGCACGGCGTTCCGGTGACGCCGCGCGGCAGCGGCACAGGCAATTACGGGCAGGCGATGCCGCTGTCGGGCGGCGTGGTGCTCAACCTCGCCGAGATGAAAGAGATAAAGACGATCGCGCCCGGGCGCGCGGTGACCGGGCCGGGCGCGGTTCTGGCCGACATCGACAAGGCGACGCGGGCGCATTCCGTTCAGGAACTCAGGATGTCGCCGTCCACTTACAACACGGCCTCGATCGGCGGCTTCGTCGCCGGCGGTTCGGGCGGCGTCGGCTCGATCCGCTGGGGTGGCTTGCGCGACCTCGGCAATGTCATCCGGCTGAGGACCGTGACCATGGAAGCCGAGCCGCGTGTCATGGATCTCACCGGTGAGGACGTGCTCAAGGTCATGCACGCCTACGGCACCAACGGCATCATCACCGAGGTCGAGATGCCGCTGACCGCTTCTTACGACTGGATCGACGCCATCGTCGGCTTCGACGATTTCATGGACGCGGCCGGCTTCGGCAACGACCTTGCCATCCAGGACGGCATATTGGCGAAGCTGATCACGCCGATCGCGGCGCCCATCCCTTACGACTATTTCAAGCGGCACCAGAAATTCTTCCGGCGCGAGCAGAGCATCGTGGTCTGCATGATCGCGCCACACGCGATGGACGCTTTCGTCGCCTTCGTGCGCAGCACCAAAGGCGAGATCGTTTTCCGGGCCGACCGGGAGGCAGACCTCAAGGGACTGCCGCCGGCCTACGAACTGACCTGGAACCACACGACGCTGCGGGCGATCCGGGTCGATCCGACCATCACCTATCTCCAGGCTCGCTATCCGTCGCCGGATCATCTGGCCCACGTCAAGGCGATGGTCGAGCGCTTCGGCGACGAGGTGCCGGCGCATCTCGAATTCATCCGCTTCGACGGGGCGATCGGCGCGGCAGGCCTGCCGCTGGTGCGCTTCACCACGGAAGAGCGGCTCGACGAGATCATCCGCATCCACGAGGACAATGGCTGCTGGATCTTCAACCCCCACCGCTACACACTGGAGGAGGGAGGCATGAAGCGAACGGACGAAGCGCAGCTTGCCTTCAAGCGCGCGACCGATCCGCAAGGGCTGCTCAACCCAGGCAAGATGATCGCCTGGGAGAACCCTGCCTATGACTATCGCTCGGGTAAGCCCTTCCTGTTCCAAGGGCTGCAAAAGGCGAGTTGAGCCGATGGCGAACGTGCGGCGCGCTGACCCGCGGGATGCTCTTCCGTGAAAATCCTCGTCCTCTACGCTCATCCGGTGGAGACCAGCTTCAACGCCGGCCTGCACAGGACGATCGTCGAGCGGCTCGCCGCGGCGGGGCATGCGATCGACGACTGCGACCTCTATGCCGAGGACTTCGATCCCAGGCTGACACGCGTCGAGCGGCTCGGCTACCACGACCCGCGCGGGCCGGACGACGCGGTCGCCGGCTATGTCGAAAGGCTGCAGAACGCCGAGGCCTTGGTGCTGTCGTTTCCGGTCTGGAATTACGGCTATCCGGCGATCCTGAAAGGTTTCTTCGACCGCGTCTTCCTGCCCGGCGTGTCGTTCAAGCTGGTCGACGGCAAGGTGCGGCCGACGCTGCACAACATCCGTAAAATGGCGGCCATCACCACCTATGGCGGCAGCCGTTTTCGCGCCATGCTGATGGGCGACCCGCCGCGCAAGATCGTCAAGCGCATGCTGCGGGCCACGATCAAGCCCGGCGCTCCCGTCTCCTATCTCGCGCATTATTCGATGAATCTGTCGACCGACGAGACGCGCAACGTCTTCATGGCGAAGGTCGCGGCCACGATGGACGCTTTCTGATGCGCGTGCTGGTGGTCTATTGCCATCCAGTGCCGGAGAGTTATTGCGCGGCGATCCGCGATACTGCCGTCGAGGTGCTGAAGGGGCGGGGTTGGGATGTGCGGCTGCTCGACCTTTATGCCGAGAATTTCGATCCGGTGATGAACTGCGAGGAGCGGCGCTTCTACAACGACCGGGCGCCGAAAGACCCGGCATTGGCACCGCATTTCGAGCATCTGCAATGGGCGCAGGCGATCCTCTTCATCTATCCGACCTGGTGGTACGGCCTG
The DNA here is from genome assembly GCF_051127865.1 of Mesorhizobium sp. RIZ17. Lineage (NCBI taxonomy): Bacteria > Pseudomonadati > Pseudomonadota > Alphaproteobacteria > Hyphomicrobiales > Phyllobacteriaceae > Mesorhizobium > Mesorhizobium sp. RIZ17. The sequence goes on along the minus strand of NZ_CP147861.1, from coordinate 6,441,217 downwards.
CCGGCGATGCTGAAGGGATGGTTCGACCGCGTGTGGGCCACGGACATCGCCTTCAAACTGCCAGGCGGCAGGGGGCGGATCACGTCGCTGATGCGGCATGTGACCAAGGTCGGCGTCATCACCACCTGCGGCGCGCCGACCTGGTGGAGCGTCGTCGTCGGCCAGCCCGGCCGCAAGACCATCCTGCGCGGCATGCGGGCGCTGTGCGCCACGCGCTGCAAGACGTTTTTCCTGGCACACTATTTGATGGATGCCTCGACGCCGAAGACAAGGGCGGCGTTTTTGGTCAAAGTTCGCAGAACGCTGGAGCGGTTTTAGGGGACGTCAGCGATCCTGCGGGATAGCGCCGAACGGGTTTGCCTTTTTTTATGCGGAAATGAAGTGCATATTAATGGCATGACCAAGCTTTTCGAACATGCTGTCGAACGCGTCCGCACCTTGCCTCCTGAATTGCAAGACGAGTATGCGCGTGTCCTCTTGCGCCTCGCGGGTGACGACGGAGACGAACCTGTTCATCAACTGAGCCGAGAGGAAAAAGCCTCGCTCGCGATGTCCCGGGCGCAGGCTGCACGCGGTGAATTTGCAACCGACGAGGAAGTTCGTGCTGTTTGGGCGAAGCACGGCCTTTGAAGCTTCGTTATACACTGGCGGCGTTGGCCGAGTTGGATGAGGTTCTCGGCAATATAGCATTGCAGTCACCCAAAGGAGCGAGGCGGATCCAAGCCAGACTCCATGCGGTCATCAATTTATTGCTTGAACATCCCCTAAGCGGCGTCGCTACAGACGAAAGGCCGATGCGCCGGATCGTCGTGAGGCCTTATCCGTACCTGATCTACTACGAGCCTTCCGCCGACGAAATCGTGATTGTCGGTATTCGTCATGGTGCTCGCGATCCCTCAACCATGCCGGACAAGTAACAACGGTCCCATGGTCACGCCTGCGGGCAATCCTGCCCGACGCGGACAGAAAAAAGGCTACATCCTCGTCCGTTCCGCTTTCGGGTCATACATCGGCTTCAGCGATGCCTCGGCCGCGAAGCGCTCGCCGGCGATTTCCACCTCATAGGACGAGCCCAGCACGTCCGCCTCGCTTTCGCCCTGGCACGGCACGTAGCCGAGGCCGATCGCGCCGCCGAGATGGTGGCCGTAATTGCCTGATGTGATCGGGCCGACGATCTTGCCGTCGCGCAGGATCGCCTCGTTGTGGAAGAGCAGAGGCTGCGGGTCTTTCAGGCGGAACTGCACCAGCCGGCGTGACAGGCCGGCTTCCTTTTTCCTGAGCACGGCGTCGCGGCCGATGAAGCCGGCTTTGCTCGTCTTGACGGCAAAGCCCAGGCCCGCCTCCAGGACATTGTCCTCGTCGGTGATGTCGTGGCCGAAATGGCGGAAGGCCTTTTCGATACGGCAGGAATCGAGCGTATGCAGGCCGCAAAGCTTCAGGCCGACCTCGGCGCCGGCCTCAGTGAGTGCCTCGAAAACATGGGCGGCCTGCTCGGTCGAGACATAGAGCTCCCAGCCGAGCTCGCCGACATAGGTGACGCGGTGCGCCCGGGCGAGGCCCATGCCGATCTCGATCTCCTGAAACGTGCCGAACGGATTGGCTTCGTTGGAAAAATCGTTCGGGCTGACCTTCTGGATCAATTTTCGCGAGTCAGGCCCCATGACGCAGATGACGGCTTCGGCGGCGGTCACGTCGCTGATAACGACGAACGCGTCGGCGACGTGCCTGCGCAGCCAGGCGAGGTCGCGCTGCAGCGTGGCGCCCGGCACGACGAGCAAATAGGCCGTTTCGGAAAGCCGGGTCACGGTGAGGTCGCTCTCGATGCCGCCGCGCTGGTTGAGCATCTGCGTGTAGACGATCTTGCCCGGCGCGACGTCCATGTCGTTGGCACAGAGCCGCTGCAGGAAGGCACAGGCGTCGTGGCCCTCGACGCGGATCTTGCCGAAGGAGGTCATGTCGAACAGGCCGACGCCGTTGCGCACGGCAAGATGTTCTTCGCGCTGGTTGTCGAACCAGTTCTGCCGCTTCCAGGAATAGCGGTACTCGCGCTCCTGGCCGTCACGCGCAAACCAGTTGGCGCGCTCCCAGCCCGCCACTTCGCCGAAGACGGCGCCGCGCGCCTTGAGATGTTCATGCAAAGGCGAGCGGCGCACGCCGCGCGAGGTCGCCATCTGGCGGTAGGGGAAATGGTCGGCATAGAGCAGGCCGAGCGTTTCCGACACGCGCTCCTTGAGATAGCGGCGGTTCTTCTGGAAAGGTTGCGCGCGGCGGATGTCGACCTCCCAGAGGTCGAAGGGCGCTTCGCCGTCATTGATCCATTGCGCCAGCGCCATGCCGGCGCCGCCGGAAGAGACGATACCGATCGAATTGTAGCCGGTCGCCATCCAGTAGCCGGCGAGTTCCGGCGCCTCGCCGAGATAGTAGCGGTCGTCGGGCGTGAAACTTTCGGGGCCGTTGAAGAAGGTATGGATGCCGGCGGTGCCCAGCATCGGCATGCGGTTGACGCCCATTTCGAGGATCGGCTCGAAATGGTCCATGTCCTCGGGCAATTGGTCGAAGCAGAAATCCTCGCGGATGCCGTCCATGCCCCAGGGTTTTGCCACCGGCTCGAAAGCACCGAGCATCATCTTGCCGGCGTCTTCCTTGTAGTAGGCGCACTCGTCCGGCACGCGCAGCACCGGCAAGCGCGACAGGCCCGGGATCGGCTCGGTGACGAGATAGAAATGCTCGCAGGCGTGCAGCGGAATGGTGACGCCGTTCTGCCGCCCAAGCTCGCGCGCCCACATGCCGGCGCAGTTGACCACGATGTCGGTCTCGATCGTGCCTTGCTCCTCGCCCTGCGCCCAGGAGACGCCCGAGACGCGGCCGTTCCTGGTGTGGACCTTGGTGACCTTGACGTTCTCGATGATCGTCGCACCGCGCTGGCGCGCGCCCTTGGCCAGCGCCATGGCGATGTTGGCCGGATCGCACTGGCCGTCGAGCGGCAGATGCACGGCGCCGACCACGTCGGACACGTTGAGATGCGGGTACATCTGTTTGACTTCGCGCGGCGAAATCTCGCGCACGTCGACATCGAAGGCGCGGGCTAAAGAGGCCTGCCGGTAAATCTCGTGCTTGCGCTCTTCGGTCAGCGCCACGGTGATCGACCCGACCTGGCGCATGCCGGTGCCGACATCGGTCTCGGCCTCAAGCTTGACGTAGAGGTCGGCCGAATATTTCGCCAGCCGGGTCATGTTCTGCGAGCCGCGCAACTGGCCGATCAGCCCGGCCGCATGCCAGGTCGTGCCTGAGGTGAGCTGCTTGCGTTCGAGCAGCACGATGTCGGTCCAGCCGAGCTTGGCCAGGTGATAGGCGACCGAGCAGCCGGAGACGCCGCCGCCGATGATCACCGCGCGGGCCTTGGTCGGAATGGTCTTGGTCATGCGGCCTCGCGGCGATAGTTGGAAGCGAAGCGGCGAACACGAAGCGCTGCTTCCTTGAGGATGGCTTCGGACTGGCAGAGGCTGATGCGGATGTGCCCGGCGGCGGCGTCGCCGAAGCTCGATCCGGGCATAACACCGACCTTTTCCTTGTCGAGCAGCGCCCAGGCGAATTTCTCGTCGTCCGGCTCGACGGCGGAGACATCGAGCATGATGTACATGCCGCCTTCGGAGCCGCGCACGGTGACCTCATTGGCGCCCCGCAGGGCGTCGAGGAAGACGGTGCGCCGCGCGGCATAGCGCTCGGCGATGTCCTTCACGCCATAGTGGTTCTCCAGCGCCTCGGCGCAGGCGATCGAGATGAAGGCCGGCAGGCCGTAGGTCGTGACCAGATTGAGGTCGATCATCAGCGCGATCATCGCCTTCGGCCCGGTCAGCCAGCCCATGCGCCAGCCGGTCATGCCGTGGCTTTTCGACATGGAGTTGATGACCAGCGTGCGCTCGGCCATGCCGGGAAGCGAACGCGGCGAGATGTGCTCGCCGCCGCCAAGCGTCCAGTAGACCTCGTCCGACAGCAGCCAGAGGTCATGCTCCTTGCAGATTTCGGCCAGTTGCTCGAGCCGTTCGCGCGAATAGACAGCACCCGTCGGGTTGTTCGGCGTGTTGATCAGGATGGCGCGGGTATTGGGCTTGAGCGCGGCGCGGATCATGTCCGCGCGGGGTTGAAACCCGTCTTCGGCCGGCGTCTCGACCACGGTGAAGCTGGCGCCGGCGGCGCTGAAGGTATTGGGGTAGGTGGCGTAATAGGGCGCGACGACGATGGCGTGATCGCCCGGATCGAGCACGCCCTGCACGGCGGCATAGAGCGCCCCCTGGCCACCGGCCGTGGCGATGACCTCGTCGGGTTCGGTCAGAATGCCGCTGCAGGCGGTGGATGCCGCCGCCATCGCCTTGCGCAGGCGCGGCAGGCCGGGGAGCGGCGTGTAGTGATGGTTGCTGCCGCGCACGGCAGTCACACAGGCCTCGATCGTTTCCGACGGCGTGTCGAAGTCATGGTCGCCGACGGAAAGGACGATGATGTCTTCGCCGGCCTGCTTGCGGGTCCAGGCGGCGAAATGGACTTCCCAGCCATCCTTGCCCGAAGGCACGATGCCGGTAATGCGCTTTGACGGTTTTGGCATCAGGACACTCCCGAAATCTGGTGGCCGGCCTGTGTGAGCTTGTCGCGCAGGGCGGCAATGTGGGCGGGGCCAACCTCGCAGCAGCCGCCGACAATTCCGGCGCCGGCATCGACCCAGCTGATGGCCTGGTCGGCATAGGCTTGCGGATCGAGATCATGGCGGGCATGCAGCACCTCGACGGTGCCGCCATGCTTCAGCGCCTCGACCGAGGTGAAACCGTTGGCATAGGCGCCCACCGGTCCACCCAGCGCGACGAGTTCGGGCAAGGCGGCGGCGATGGCCTCGGGCCGGCAGCAGTTGAGCAGCCTAGCGGCGACCGGCAGGTCGCCGAGGGCGTCCGCCGCGGCGGCAATGGTTTCGCCGCTGCGCAGGCGTGGCGTGCCATGATCGGCGAGCGTCCAGGACACCCATACCGGCTTGCCGCTCTCCGACGCCGCAGTGACGGCCGCGCGGGCCTCCTCGGCGGAAGCCATCGTCTCGCACAGGAACAGATCGACGCCGTCCGCCTGCTCGGCAACAATGCGGCGATAGATGTCGAGCGTGTCCTCGAATGATATGGTCAGCGCCGGCGCGTAGCTGCCGAACAGAGGCGACAGGCAACCGGCAATCGCAGTGTCGCCGGCCTCGTCACGAGCCTGGTGGGCCAGTTCGATGCCGCGCTTCTGCAAAGGCTTGAACAGATCTTCGGCGCCCTCGCGCGCCAGGCGTTCCGGCGTTGCCGAATAAGTGTTGATGGTGATGACACGCGCACCGGCACGGATGAATTCCGCATGCAGGTCGCGCACCAGGTCCGGCTCGTCGATCAGGACCCTGGCCGACCACAACGGCGTCGGCTCGGACCTGCTGCGCCGGACCAGTTCTTGGCCCATGCCGCCGTCAGTGAGGATGACGGAGGTCATGCCCGCAACCTCTCATTCTTCGGATCCCACAGCGGCTCGTCGTTCTGGACGATGGCCTTGAAGCGATCGCCGAAAATCTCGACTTCGATGGCCGTACCCGGCTGCGTGAGATCGGCGCGCAGCATGCCAAGCGCAATCGACTTGCCGACGCGGTGGCCCCAGCCGCCCGACGTCGTCTCGCCGACGATGCTGCCGCCGTGCCAGAGCGTCGACATATAGGGCGCGTCGCAGTCGCCGGGATTTTCGACCACCAGCGTGACGAAGCGCTTCTTCACGCCCTGCTGCTTTTCATTGAGCAAGGCCGTCTTGCCGCGGAAGTCGGGCTTGTCCCATTTGACGAAGCGCTCCAGGCCGCCCTGCAGGATCGAATAGTCGGTCGAGAGATCGCCCTTCCAGGCGCGGTAGCCTTTCTCCAGCCGCAGCGAATCCAGCGCATACATACCGAACGGCTTCAGCCCGTGCTTCTGGCCGGCGGCCCAGACGGCGTCGAAGACGGTCGCCGTGTCCGCGACCTTGGTGTGGATCTCCCAGCCGAGCTCGCCGGCGAAGGAGACGCGCACCAATTTCGCCCAGCGGCCGGCGATGGTCGTTTCCTGATGCGTCAGCCAGGGCAGCGAGAGATCGGCGTCGCTGACTTCGGCCAGGATCTTGCGCGAGTTCGGGCCGGCGAGGATTTGCGTGGAATATTCCTCCGTCCGGTCGGTCAGCGTGAAGGCCGCGTCGGCGGGCATGCGCGACTTCAGCCATTCGAAATCGTGCCACTGCGCCACCGCCGCCGTGATCAGCGTCATCTGGTCCTCGCCATGGCGCACCACCGACATTTCGGTGACGATGCGGCCCTTGTCGTCGGCGAAATAGACGAGGCCGATGCGGCCGGGCCTCGGCACAAGACCGGTCACCTGCGTTGCCAGCCAGTCGGCCGCGCCCGGACCTTCGAGGTTGAAGCGCGAGAAGCCGGGCAGGTCGAGGATGCCGGCGGCGTCGCGCACCGCCAGGCACTCCTCGCGCACACGTTGCTGCCAGGGCCCGTCGCGGCGGAAGGTCAGCGTCGCTTCCTCGGACGTGTCGTCGCCCGGCCCGGCATACCAGGTGGCGCGCTCCCAGCCATTATAGGCGTCGAACTGGCCGCCCAGCGCCTTGATGCGATCATGCAGCGGCGAAAGCTTTCGGTCGCGCCCGGCCGGCCAGGCATGGCGCGGGAACTGGATGGCGTATTCGTTGCCGTAGATTTCCATGCCCTTGGCGACGCAGTAGTCGGGCGCCGACGCAAAGCTGGTGAAGCGGCGCGGATCGCAGGACCACATGTCCCATTCGGTCTGGCCTTCGGTCACCCATTCGGCCAGCACCTTGCCGGCGCCGCCGCCTTGCGCGATGCCGAAGGTGAAGACGCAGGCCTCGAAGGCGTTCGGCACGCCGGGCATCGGCCCGATCAGCGGGTTGCCGTCCGGCGCATAGGGGATCGGTCCGTTGATCACCTTGGAGAGGCCGGCGGTGCCGAGGATCGGCACGCGGGCGACGGCGTCGGCCAGGTAATGCTCGAGGCGGTCGAGATCGTCGGGGAAAAGCTGGAAGGAAAAATCCTCCGGCATCGGGTCGTTGTGCGTCGCCCAATGCGCGCGGCAATTGCGCTCATAAGGGCCGAGATTCATGCCGCTCTTTTCCTGGCGCAGGTAGTAGGACGTGTCGACGTCGCGCAGCAGGGGCAATTTGTGGCCTTGTTCCTTCGTCCAGGCGGCTAGCTCGGGGATTTCCTCGAACAATATGTACTGATGGCTCATCACCATCATCGGCACTTCGCGGCCGAACATTTTTCCGACTTCGGCGGCGCGGTAGCCGGCGGCGTTGATGACGATCTCGCAGCGGATTTCGCCCTGCGGCGTGGCGACCACCCATTCGCCGTTTTCGCGGCGCACGCCGGTGACCGGGCAGAAGCGGATGATCTTGGCGCCCATGTCGCGCGCGCCCTTGGCTAAAGCCTGTGTCAGCTGCGCCGGGTCGATGTCGCCGTCGCTCGGATCATAGAGCGCGCCCTTCAGCTCATGCGTCTCGATGAAGGGATAGCGGCGCTTGATCTCGTCGAGGCCGACGACGTCGATGTCCATGCCCTGATAACGGCCCATGCCCTTGGCGCGCTGGAATTCCTGCATGCGCTCCTTGCTATGGGCAAGCCGGAGCGAGCCGGTGACATGGTAGTTCATCGGATAGTCGACCGCTTCGGCGAGCCCCCGGTAGAGCTCGGTCGAGTAGCGCTGCATGTTCATCAGCGACCAGGACGAGGAGAAGGTCGGCACGTTGCCGGCGGCATGCCAGGTCGAGCCGGAGGTCAGCTCGTTCTTTTCCAAAAGCACGCAGTCGGTCCAACCCGCCTTGCAGAGATGATAGAGCGATGAGCAGCCGACGACACCGCCCCCGATGATCACCACGCGTGCCGTGGTCGGCAAACCCGCCATGTCTTCCTCCAAAGTTACTCAATATACCGGCGGTGAAACCACCCAGATGACGACCGCCGGCTCGGCGCCTGGATTGCGCCAGCGGAACGGCTTGCCCTCGAAGCGGAACGAATCGCCTTCGCCGAGACGATGCCAGACGCCGTCGATCTCGATCTCGAACGTGCCCGACGCGACATAGCCCGCTTCTTCCGTGGGACGGCGCGTTTCGGTCTTCAGCTCCGCACCCGGCGCGAAGACCGAGCGCAGCATCTCGAAGCTACCGCCGAGGTCGGGCGATAGAAGCTCCTCCACCAGGCCGGATTCACTTGTGCCAAGCGAGCGGCGGCTGCCCGCGCGCACGACCACGCCGCGTTCCTCTTCGACAGGCACATCATGACTGAAGAACAGGCTGATCGGAACGTCGAAGAGGCTGGCGAATGCCCTCAAGTCACCGAGCGAAGGAACCGAGAGGCCGCGCTCGACCTGGCTGACCCAACCGACCGAACGGCTTAACTTGAGCGCAATTTCGGCGAGCGTGAGACCGCGCGCCTTGCGGAGCGCACGGATGTCGCCGGCCAGCAGCCGGTCGCCATTGTCCTGCTCCGATTTGGTCGCGGTTGGGGTCAAAGGTTGCTCGTGAAAAAATCTGGATAAATTTCATGAGAGGATAAAATCATGAAAAAATCAAGGAGATTTTCATAGGCCACAAGATTTGCTTGCGCGTTTTCGGCGGTTGATGCAAAGGCTCGCGCACGAGCGGCGAGTGGGGCGTCCGGTCGGGACCAGTTTTAGCTTATAGTCTGCGGATGGTCGTTAAGGAAACCGGGTTGCGGGTTTCTGGCCATGCCGAAAGGGACGACCCATGCTTGAGAAGAACATCCGGATCGCGTCGGATGCGGAGATCGTCGACGAGGCGATCCTATCGCGCCGGTCGGTGCGCGCGTTCCTGCCCGATATGGTCGATGACGACACAATCCGCGCGATCCTGGCAGTCGCCGCGCGCGCGCCGTCCGGCACCAACATGCAGCCGTGGCGCGTCTATGTGACCAAGGGCGAGGTCAAGCAGCGCATCAGCGATGCCATCCTCAACTCAGGTATCCGCGCCGAAAAGGTCGAGTGGGACGAATATCGCTACTATCCCGACCAGTTCTTCGAACCTTACCTCACGCGCCGCCGCGCCAACGGCTTCGGGCTTTACGGCGCGCTCGGCATCGGCCGGCGCGAGGTCGACAAGATGCGGGCGCAGCACGACCGCAACTTCATCTTCTTCGACGCGCCGGTCGGCATGATCTTCACGATCGACCGGAGGCTGAATCAGGGGTCGTGGATCGACTACGGCATGTTCCTGCAGAACATCATGGTCGCGGCGCGGGGCCGGGGGCTGCATACCTGTCCGCAGGCGGCCTTCGCGCCCTATCACCGCCAGATCAGGCCGGTGCTCGGTATTCCCGACGAGGAGATCGTCGTCTGCGGCATGGCGCTCGGCTATGAGGACACGTCGAAGCCGGAGAATGATTTCCGCACCGACCGCGCGCCGCTCGAGGACTGGGTAAGCTTCGCGGAATAATGACGCCGAATTTCTCGGCCGGCTAATCGGTGCTCATATGTGCGCCGTGCCCGCTGACATGGGCGCCGTCCTGCGGCGTCAGCCTCAGATACGCCGACAGCGCGCAAAGCGTGATCAGCCCTTCTATGACGAACAGAATGCGATAGTCGTCGACGCTGGCCTTGCCGCCGCCGGCAAGCAGCGACAGCAGCGCCGCCGCGAAACCGACGCTGATCGCCACCGCGAGCTGCCATAAAATGTAATAGAGCGCACTGAAGCGCGCGAGCTGCTCCGGCGCGATGTCCGAATAGGATAGATTGCCGGTCGAGGCCCATTGCACCGAGCGGAAGACGCCGAAGGCGAAGATGTAGGCCAGCACGATCCAGGCCGGCATGCTCTCCTGCATCAACGCAAAGCCCGCGACCAGGAGGGCGACGATCGGCGTGTTGGTGACCAGCACGCGCCTGAAGCCGAAGCGGTTCAACAGGCGCGGCATGAAGAAGCGCATCATCAACGACCCGATCGCGGCGACGAAGGTCAGCGATCCGGCCTGCACCGCGCTCATGTCGAAGCCGAGCTGGAACATCAGCGGCAAGAGGAAGACCACCGAGCTCAGGCCGATCGTGTCGAGGCTGCCGCCGGTGAGGAAGGCAATGCGGAAGGTGCGGATGCGCAGCAGATTGAGGTCGAGCAAGGGGTTGCGCGCGCGCAGGCAATAGAAGGCGGCAATCGTCAGGATGACGACCGCCAGGCCAAGCTCGATGCCGATAAGACTGCTCGCCGCATCCTTGGCGGCGACCGAATCCATGCCAAAGACGAGCAGCGCCATGCCGATGCCGACGAGCAGGAAACCCGGAAAATCGAAGGGCGTGCGAACCGGCTTGGTCGTCGTGGGAAACATCGAGGCGGCCAGCATCGCGGCGGTCAGCGCGATCGGGATGTTGATGTAGAAGATCCAGCGCCAGGAGACATAGGTGGTGAGCGCGCCGCCGACGAGCGGTCCGACCAGCGGCCCGGACTGGCCGGCGAGTGAGATATACATGTTGATCTTGAGCGTGCGATCGCGCGGGAAGCTGGACAGGATCACCACCTGGCCGAGCGTGCCCATCAGCGCGCCGCCGCAGCCCTGCAGGGCGCGCGAGCCGACCAGCATCCAGATGTTTTCCGAAAGGCCGCACAATGCCGAAGCGCCGGCGAAGACGAGCAGCGCGAAGCAATAGACATTGCGCAGGCCGAAGCGGTCGGCCAGCCAGCCGCCGAGCGGCATGGTGACGATGAGGCTCGCGACATAGACCGTGATCAGCAGGCCAAGCTGGCTTGGCGGGCGATCGAGGCTCTCGCCGATGCCGGGCAGCGCGGTGACCACGACATTCTGATCAAGGCTGGTCATGAACACGCCGCAGGCGACGGTCGCCGGCAACAGCATCGACGGACCGCCCGCCGAAGCAAAGCGGGTCGTGGCCGTCGCCGAAGTCTCAACAGTCATGGAAGGGTATGGTCGAACTGGTTGCCTGAGCGAACGTTTGCCCTGGCAAACGCCGATGATTCCTTATCTATCGTCCCTGCTGGCCCAGCACTCAAGCAGCAGTTGTAGCGGTCCATAGTGCCAGATAGCGGCTGGACCAAGGTGCGTTGATATTCAGGTGAGGCCGGCCTGCAAATGGCGGCTTCCTGCGCTTCCGGTGCTCACGTACGAAAAGTACGCTCCGCTCCGGTTCTCGGATGCCACCATTTTCGGCTCTGCCTGACCTGAATCTCAACACACCTTCAACGCTCTACTGCACCTCGTAGCCGACTTCCTCCGAGGCGTGGCACAACGCCTTCCAGAACGAGCGCGCGAAGGAGCGGAAGACGTAGATGTCGAACTGGTCGGGGCCGGTGCGCTGGATCTGCGCGAAGACGTCGTGATGGTTGGTCGAACGTCCAGCGCCGAGCGGGAAGGCCGGCAAGGCGAAGTCGATGGCGAAGAATTTCGCCATCACCCATTCCGCCTTCGGGCCGGCGATGCGGATCGCGGTGCGGCCATGCGAAAGGTCCGTCAGCGTGCCGATGGCCGGCGTGATGACGCCGGCAAAGGAAGCGGCCAGACCTTCGGCCTCGTCCGCCACGGTGAATTTCCCCGGCGCGAAACCGAACACGGCGCGGACACCGCTGCTTACACCGCCGCCGGCGCCGTCCGGCAGAGCGAGCCCGGTGACCTTGCCGATAATCTCGATCAGCCGCTTCTCTTCGCCCGGCCAGGCGGCGAGCTGCAGGATCGAGCCTGGCCGCGTCTCGGACAGGATGACGTCGACGCCATGTTCGAAATTGCCATGCGAGCCCGGATGATACTCCGGCTCGAGCGGCGATTGGCGTTCGGGCAAATGCTGCTCAGCCATGCATGCGGCTCCCGTCAGGATCGTAGAAATGGTTGGAAACGATCTCGACCGGCCCGAACCGGTTGCGCAGCGGGTCGGAGACGAATGCGCGGGTCCCGTGACGTGCCTTGCCGCCCCTGACCAGGGCCAGCGCGATATATTTGCCCAGCGCGGGCGAATAACAGCAGGCGGTGATATGGCCGAGTGAGTCGTGCGGATTGGCTTCGTCCAGTTCCTCGACGATATGCCCGCCGCCGTTGAGCGCTCGGTTGTCGAGCGCAATTACCCCGACCAGCTCGAGCCGGTCGGAGCCGATCAGGCCTTCCCGGTCCATCATGGCCGAACCGATGAAGGGCTTCTTCTTCGAAAGCATCCAGTCGAGATGGAGGTCGCGCGCCGTGGTGCGGCCATCGATCTCGGCGCCGGTGACATGGCCCTTCTCGATGCGCATCGTGCCCAGCGCCTCGAGTCCGTAAGTGACCAGGCCGAAAGGCTTGCCGGCCTCGATCAAGGCTTCCCAGACGCGGGTGCCGTAGCCGGAGCCGGAATAGACTTCGAACGCCATTTCACCGGAGAAGGACAGCCGGCAGATCATCACCGGAACGCCGGCGATCCAGCCATGGACGATGCCCATGAAGGGCAGCGCGGCGTTGTCGACGGCGGTGCCGGTGACGCAAGAAGCAAGGATGCCTCGCGCGTTCGGTCCCCCGATCGCCGCACCCGCCCATTCGTCGGTGACGGAGGTGACGGTGACCTTCAGCTCCGGCCAGATGACGTCGAGGAAATATTCCAGATGCTGCATCACCTTGCCGGCATTGGCGGTGGTGGTGGTCATCAGGAATTCCTGTTCGCCGAGTCGCCACGTAGTGCCGTCGTCGAAGGCAAGCCCGTCCTCGCGCAGCATCAGGCCGTAGCGGGCCTTGCCGACCGCGAGCGTGGAAAACATGTTGGTGTAGACGCGGTCGAGGAGCTCGGCCGCGTCGGGCCCTTGCACGGCGATCTTGCCCAGCGTCGAGACATCGACGATGCCAGCGCTTTCGCGCGTGGCCCTGGCTTCGCGGACATAGGCTTGCTCGACCGTCTCGCCGGCGAGGCCGTAGATCATCGGGCGGTACCAGAGGCCGGCCGAATACATCCGCGCGCCATTGGCGAGGTGCCAGTCATGCATCGGCGTCAGCCGCTCGGGCTTGAGGTCGCCGAAGCGCTCGGCGGCCAACGAGCCGATCGACACCGCCGTGTAAGGCGGACGGAAGCGCGTCGTGCCGACTTCGGGGATCGGCTTGCCGAGCGCCTCGGCCATGATGGCCAGACCGGGAACGTTGGAGTTCTTGCCTTGGTCGGTCGCCATGCCGAGCGTGGTGTAACGCTTCAGATGCTCGACCGAGACGAAGCCCTCGCGATGCGCCAGCCGCACGTCCTCGGCGGTCACGTCGTGCTGGAAGTCGACGAAACTCTTGCCTTTGGCCTTGATCTCGAAGACCGGCGCCGGATCGGGATCGCCGGGGGCCGCCTCGACGACGGGCAGGGGAGCGGATGAAGTCGCGCCGCCAGCCGCCCGAAGGCCTGCCGCGCGGCCTTCGGCAATGGCTTCGGCGGTGGAGAAACTGCCGGTGAAGGCGCCGGCGCCAATCCATTGCTGATTTGGCCAACGCTGCCTCGGCTTGGGCGGCAGGAAGGCTTGTCTCGCCGGATTCCACTCGGCCTTCGCCCCGGCCTGGCTGGCGAGATGGATGGTCGGCGACCAGCCGCCCGACATCAGAAGGCTGTCGGCATGGATGCTGCGTTCGTCGCCGCTCAGCGCGCCGCTCATGGCGTCGAAGCGCTGCACCTTGAGGCCGGTGAGGGCCTTGCCGCCCTCGGTCGCAACCACGGCATGGCCGGCAAGCAGCTCGGCCTCCGCATCACTCGCCAGCCGGCGCATCTCGTTCGAGACTTCACCGCGGACATCGACGATGGCAACGATGGCGGCGCCGGCCTTCTTCAAGGCAACGGCCGAGTGGTAGGCGCTGTCGTTGTTGGTGAAGAGGGCGATGCGCTGTCCGGGCAGCACGCCATATTCAACTGCGTAGCGTTCCGCCGCATGCGCCAGCATGACGCCGGGCCGGTCGTTGCCCGGGAACACCAGCGGCCGCTCGAAGGAGCCGGTGGCGAGAACCACAGTGCCCGCGCGGATCGCCCAGTAGCGCTGGCGCGGCTCGCCCTTGGCGGCCACTTCCTTATGGTCGGTCACCCGTTCCAGGGCGGCCAGCGTGTTGCCATCGTAATAGCCCCACACCGTGGTGCGCGGCAAAAGGCGGACATTGTCGTTGCCTTCGAGCTGCCCAACGGTGCGCTGGGCCCAGTCGGCGGCGGGCATGCCGTCGATGGTTTCGCCGGACCAGTTGGCGGAGCCGCCAAAGTGGGCTTCGAGGTCTGCGAGGATGACGCGGGCGCCCTGGTCGGCGGCGGCCTTTGCCGCCATCAGGCCGGACGGACCAGAGCCGACGACCAACACGTCGCAGAAAGCGTTCATGCGCTCGTAGCGCGCCGGGTCGGGAGCCGTGCCTGCCTTGCCGAGGCCAGCGGCACGACGGATGAAATGCTCGCAGAACATCCAGAAGCGCGTGCCCTTCAGCGGGCCGATCACCGGACCCATGAAGGTCTTGTAGTAGAAGCCGGCCGACAGGATCTTGCCGCCGAGCTGATTGACGGCGCTGATGTCCCAGGCAAGCGAGGGCGTGCGGTTCTGGCTGACGGCGACGAGCCCGTCATAGATTTCGACCATGGTGGCCGGGATGTTCGGCTCGCGCACTTCGCCGCGCAGCACCGTCACCAGCGCGTTCGGCTCCTCGACCCCGGCGGCGAGCAGGCCGCGCGGGCGGTGATATTTGAAGGAGCGGCCGAACAGCGTCACGCCGTTGGCAAGCAGCGCCGAGGCCAGCGTGTCGCCGGCATGGCCGGTATAGGGCGCGCCGTCGAAGGTGAAGCGGATGGTGCGCAGCCGGTCGATCCGACCGCCTGTCTCTGTGCGGCGAGGGCTCACGAGCGGCCCTCCGCCTTGTGGCCGCCGCGAGCGAAGGCGGTGCTCAGGATCTCATGCGTGAGCGTGTTGCGCACGACCCTCAGATGTGCGCGGCAACCGCCGGAATGCTGCCAGATCTCGTTGTGGTCGCCGGCCGGGTTCAGCCGGTCGTAGACATAGGCGTTCCAGGCGTCGAGGTCCTGTGAGGCGGGCTGCGGCCGCTCGCGGTTGCCGTCGCCCTGGTAGGTGAATTCGATGACGTCGCGCGGGCCGCAATAAGGACAGGTGATCAGCATCTTTATTCCAAACCCTAGTGCAGCCGCGGGTTCGCGCCCTGGCCTTTGTCGTCGATGATCAAGCCACGATAGAAGCGGTCGAGCGTGAAAGGCGCGTTGAACTCGTGCGGCTCGTCCTTGGCTATGGTGTAGGCAAAGCACCAGCCCGATGCGGGCGTCGCCTTGAAGCCGCCGTAGCACCAGCCGCAATTGAGATACATGCCCGGCAGCGGACCGGCGGCGATGATCGGCGAGCCGTCCATCGTCATGTCGCACAGCCCGCCCCAGGAGCGCAGCATGCGCACCCGGGCCAGGCCGGGGAACAGCGCCAGCATCTCGCTCATCACCTCGTCGACGATCGGCAAGCTGCCGCGCTGGGCGTAGCTGTTGTAGCCGTCGAGGTCGCCGCCATAGACGAGGCCGCCCTTGTCGGATTGCGAAATGTAGAAATGGCCCATGCCGAAGGTGAGAACGGTATCGACGACGGGCTTCAGCGATTCCGAGACGAAAGCCTGCAGCACATGGCTTTCGATCGGCATGTGCGAAATGCCGGCGAGCTGCATGACCTGGCCGGTGCTGCCGGCAACCGCAAGCGCGACCTTCTTGGCTCGGATTTCGCCGCGCGTCGTCGAAACGCCGGTGATGCGGCCACCGTCGCGCAGGAAGCCGGTGACCTCGCAATTCTCGATGATGTCGACGCCGCGCCGGTCGGCGCCGCGCGCATAACCCCAGGCGACCGCGTCGTGCCGGGCGGTGCCGGCGCGCGGCTGCATCAGCCCGCCAAGGACGGGAAAACGGGCCGAACCCGAGACGTCCAGCGCTGGCACGAGCCGCTTGATCTGGTCGACGCTCATCAGTTCGGCGTCGACGCCGAGATGGCGCATGGCGTTGCCGCGCCGGGCATAATCGTCGAGCTGGGCGGGCGTGTGCGCGAGGTTCAGGCAGCCGCGCTGCGAGAACATGACGTTGTAGTTGAGGTCGTGGGAGAGGTTCTCCCACAGCTTCATCGAATGCTCGTAGAAGCGGGTGTTCTGCGGCAAGAGATAGTTGGAGCGCACCGCCGTGGTGTTGCGGCCGACATTGCCGGAGCCGAGCCAGCCCTTTTCCAGCACCGCGACATTGGTGATGCCGTGTTCCTTGGCGAGATAATAGGCGGTCGAAAGGCCATGGCCGCCGCCGCCGATGACAATCACGTCATAGGAAGCCTTGGGGTCCGGCTTGCGCCAGGCGGGCTTCCAATCCTTGTTGCCGGTCAGCGCGTTCTTGAGCAGCGAGAAGGCTGAGTATTCCGCCATTCTTCTTATCGTCCTTATGATGCGAGCGGCAGACTATAGAGCAGGCGGGAAGCGCAAAGCCAAGATTGCGCCATCGCTTTTCGACAGGCCGACTCTCGCCGATGCGATCGGGACGGCTTGCCGCCCGATAGGCCGGTCTTTATCAAGGGCGGAAATTTCGAGGATTTTTCGGCCGCGAGTCGCCAACACAGTCATGTTTTTCCGCCTGCTGCGCCTGATACTGGTCGTCGTCGTCGCTGTCTTCGGGCAGCCGGCGCTGGAGGCGTCGGCGCAGGCGATCGGCCATGGTTCGTCGCAGCTCATCGCCGACCAGACCAAGGTCATCCAGGACCTGACGGGCAAGACCGACGGCCTGGAAAAGAAACTGAGCGACCCCGACCAGGACGATGCGGGGCTGGTCGACATCCGGTTGCAGCTCGAGGACATCTCGCGGGCGGCGCTGAACAGCGCGCTGTCATTCCGGCAGCGCCTCACCGACATCAACAACCGCGTCGAGGTGCTCGGCGCGCCACCGGCGCAGGGGCAGCCTCCCGAGCCGGCGATCGTCAGCAACGAGCGCAGCGCGCTCGCGTCGGAAAAAGCTCAGATCAACGCGGTCGTCGCCAGCGCGCAGAACCTGTCAATTCGCGTCAACGGGCTGGTCGACAAGATCGCCGTCATGCGCAGCGAGCTTTTCCGCAGCGTCATCACCAAGCATTATGACCTCACCGAAGCGCTGAGCCCGCAGGCCTTTTCCGACGCGCATGACCAGTTCTCGGGCCTCTACAAGTCGGTATCGTCCTGGTTGAGCTTCGCCGTCAGGTTCAAGTTCCAGGCAATCCTTGCGGCGACGCTGATGGCGCTGGCGCTGGCGGCAGTGCTGTTGATCGGCGGCAGGCGCCTGTTCGGCCGCATATTCGAGGCCGACCCGACCGTCGAGGAGCCGTCCTATCTCAGCCGCCTGTCGGTCGCTTTCTGGTCGACGCTGCTGCCGACGCTGGCGCTTGGCGTCTTCTTCGCCTCGGCTGTGTTCTTCTTCAATTATTACAATGTGCTGCGCGGCGATATCGGCACGTTCCTCAATGCCTTGCTGACGGTGATCGGCATGGTGTTCTGTGTCAACCGGCTGACCAATGCGGCGCTCGAACCGCGACTGCCCAACTGGCGCCTGATCCCGGTCGCGACCGGTCCCGCGCGCTGGCTCGTCGGGCTGACGACCGCCATGGCGATCGTGCTCGGCCTCAACTACTTCCTCGCGGTCGTCAACGAGAAGATGGGTTCGCCGCTGTCGCTGACGATCGCCAGGGGTTTTGTCGCCACCATCATCGTCGGCATCATCCTGATCCTGATGGGGCTGCTGCGGCCGTTCAGGGCCGCTGACGGCTCATGGCGCCCCTGGCCGGCATGGCTTCGTTTCCTTGCCATCGGGCTTGGCCTGTTCACCATCGCGGCGGCGCTGCTCGGCTATATCGGCCTGGCGCTTTTCGTCTCGTTCCAGGTCGTGGTGACCGGCACCGTGCTGGTGACGGCCTATATCGGCTTCCTGTCGGCGCGTGCGATCGGGGAGGAGGGCGGCTTCGCCGACACTTCGGTCGGGCGCTGGCTCTCGGAAAACTCCAGCTACGAGGACACCGCCCTCGACCAGCTCGGCCTGGTGGTCAGCATCGCCATCAACCTCATGATCGTGCTGATCTTCCTGCCGCTGATCCTTTTGATGTGGGGCTTCCAGCCGGGGGACATCCAGGCTTGGGCCTATAAGCTCGCCACCGGTGTCCAGATCGGCTCGGTGACGATCTCCTTCCTCGGCATCCTCACCGGCATCGTCGTCTTCGTCATCGGCTATTTCCTGACCCGCTGGTTCCAGGGCTGGCTCGACGGCTCGGTGATGGCGCGCGGCAAGGTCGATACCGGAGTACGCAACTCCATTCGCCTCGGCGTCGGCTACGCGGGCGTCGCGCTTGCCGGCCTGGTCGGCATCTCGGCCGCGGGTATCGACCTTTCAAACCTCGCGCTCGTCGCCGGCGCCCTTTCGCTGGGTATCGGCTTCGGCCTGCAGAATGTCGTGTCGAATTTCGTTTCGGGCCTCATCCTGCTGGCCGAGCGGCCGTTCAAGGTCGGCGACTGGATCGTCGCGGGCGACGTCAGCGGCACGGTGAGGAAGATCAGCGTGCGCGCCACGGAGATAGAGACCTTCCAGCGCCAGGCGGTGATCCTGCCCAACTCGAACCTCATCAACAATGCGGTCGGCAACTGGACGCATCGCAACAAGCTCGGGCGCATCGACATCAAGGTCGGCGTCGCCTATGGCAGCGACGTCAAGCGGGTCCATGCCATCCTGATGGACGTTGCGCGCGCCCATCCGATGGTGCTGAAAAACCCCGAGCCATTCGTTCTCTTCGCCAATTTCGGGGCGGCCGCGCTCGAATTCGAGATACGCGTCTTCGTCGCCGACATCATGAACGGCAGCGTCGTGCAGAACGACATCCGCTTCGCCATCTTCGATGTCTTCGAGGAGGAGCAGGTCGAGATTCCCTCGACGCCGCGCGCCGTGGTCGAGAGCAAGAAGCACGAAGCCTGGCCGATCGACGACGACAAGATCGAGGCCGAATTCGCAGAGCGCCAGAGGCTGGAAGCGGAAACCGCGGCCGAACGGGAGCGGCTGGCCAAGATGAAGCGCAAGGGCCGCAAGCCCGACCCGGGCTAAGGTGCGATCGATATTCAGGTGAGGCCGGCCTGCAAATGGCGGCTTCCTGCGCTTCCGGCCTTCGCCGGCCGAAGCACTCATGAGTGGCGCAGCGCTCAAATTAAGGCTACGGCCGGCGTAGGCCGGTGCTCACGTACTTTTAGTACGCTCCGCTCCGGCCTTTGCCGGCCGAAGCCCACATAAGTGCCCCCGCTCTATAAAGGCTACGGCCGGCGTAGGCCGGTTCTCGGAACCCGCCATTTTCGACTCGGCCTGACCTGAATCTCGATACACCTTAGGTGGCTCATCCGACGCCGAAACCGATTGTGGCATGAATGCGGCATTCAGTTGCGGTTCAGGTAACATCTCATATAAGCTTCGATGCAAAGGGCGAGAATGCCTCGCAAATTTGAACAGAGGCGGTGTGTGAAACACCGGAATTGCAATGTGGAAGTCTGTCGTTGCCGCCATCGCTTTGCTGGCCCTGGGCGGTTCGGCTTTCGCCGCCAGCGCGATCAACAGGGACGCTCAGACGCGGACCCTGGTCGTGACCGAAGGCGGCGCCAAGAGCGAGCTGACGCTGGCCGCCGGCGAGACGGTGGAGTTCTGCTCGAACGGCTGCTTCGTCACCCTGCCCAATGGTGACCTCGAAGCCCTGACCGGCTCCGAAACGGTCGAAATTTCGGGCGGCGCGGCCCGCATCAAGTAAACTTCACCGCAAGATTGGCAAAGGCCGGACCGATGTCCGGCCTTTTATCGTTTCCGGTAGCCGACGCTTAACGATGACGCCGAAAAACCGGTAAGACCACGCCCTGCAACCGAGCGTTTTAACGTTCGCTGCGTCATGACCCGCTATATCCGACCCGAGGACGCCGGCATCGGCGTGGGTTGAGTTGGCGCGTGATCTTTCCGTGATCGGAATTTCGGGATCCTGCGCTCGATCGGGGCAGGACAATGGACGCGAGGTCGGACAGGAACGCAATTCCGCTTGCGGTCGATCTCGACGGCACGCTGATTGCAACGGACCTTCTGTGGGAAGGCCTGTTCATCCTGCTCAAGAAAAACCCGCTCTATCTCTTTCTCCTGCCTCTCTGGCTGACCGGTGGGCCGGCTCGGCTGAAGCAGGAAATCGCCAGCCGCGTCGACATGGACCCGGCCTCGCTGCCTTACCGCCAGGACCTTGTCGACCGGTTGCGCGCCGAGCACCGGGAGGGTCGCAAGATCGTGCTGGCGACAGGAACGCCGCGCAAGTTCGCGGAGGCGATCGCGGCGCATCTCGGCATCTTCGATCGCGTGCTGGCGACCGACGGCCCGCACAACATGACCTCGGCCAAGAAATGCGCGGCACTTGTCGCTGCCTATGGCGATGCGGGCTTCGACTACGCCGGGAACAGCCGGCACGATCTCGAAGTGTTCGACGCCGCGCGCAACGCGCTCGTGGTGGCGCCTGACCGCAGCGCCCGGCGCTGGCAGGCGGCGCATCAAGCCGAGGCCATGTCCGCGCCGAAGCCGACGCTGAGGACCTACGTCAAGATGCTGCGCATGCATCAGTGGCTGAAGAACGTGCTGATCGCCGTGCCGATGGTGCTGTCGCACGAATATTTCAACCCGAACATGATCTGGCAGTGCCTGTTGGCGTTCGTCTCCTTCAGCGCCGTGGCGTCCGCCATCTATATCCTCAACGACTTCTTCGACCTCGCGCTCGACCGCAAGCATCCGACAAAGCGCAACCGGCCGTTCGCCAGCGGTGCGTTGTCCATTCCGTTCGGCCTCGGCGCGATCGTCGCGCTGCTCGCGATGGGCATCGCCGCCAGCCTGTTCCTGCCGATCGAATTCCTTGGCGTGCTTTTGGGCTATATGGCCGTCACCACCGCCTATTCGCTTTCGTTCAAGCGCATGCTTCTGGTCGATGTGCTGACGCTTGCCGGCCTCTACACGATCCGCGTGCTTGCGGGTGCGGCGGCCACCGGCGTCGACGTCTCCTTCTGGCTGCTCGCCTTCTCGATCTTCTTTTTCCTGTCGCTGGCGCTGGTGAAGCGCTTCGTCGAACTGCGCACCACGGCCATTCCTCCGGGTGAGCGCATCGCCGGCCGCGGCTATCGCACCGAGGACCAGGAAATCGTCGCCCAGGCCGGCATGGCCTCCGCCTTCTCCTCGGCGCTGGTCCTGGCGCTCTATATGGACAGCCCGGCGGTGCGCGAACTCTATCCGCATCCCTGGCTGATATGGCCGCTGGCGCCGATCGTGCTCTACCTCACGATGCGCGTCTGGATCCTCGCCCGTCGCGACGAGATGCATGACGATCCGGTCGTCTTCATCATCCGCGACTGGCGCAGCCAGATCGTCGTCGCCATCGGCGCGGTCTTCCTCGTCGCCGGAGGCTGGTGATGGGCCACCAGCGCTTCGGCAGCTTCGGGCTGGCGACTCCGCCGGCGCGCAAGGCGATCCCGGCGGACGAGGCGATCGCCTTGCTGAAGCGCGGCGAGGCGAAAGCCGGATCGCTGCTCGGTTACGGCAATGGCCGCTCCTATGGCGACAGTTGCCAGAACGATGCCGGCATGGTTGTCGACATGCGGCCGCTCAACCGTGTCCGTTCCTTCAACGCCGAGACCGGCGTGCTCGACGCGGATGCCGGTACGCTGCTTTGCGACATCATCGCCCACGCCGCACCCCACGGCTTCTTTCCGGCCGTGGTTCCAGGCACGCAGTTCGTGACGCTGGGCGGCGCGATCGCCAACGACGTGCACGGCAAGAACCACCATCGGCGCGGCACCTTCGGCTGCCATGTCGAAGCCTTGACGCTGCTTCGGTCCGACGGCCGAACCTATCGCTGCTCGCAGACCGACAATGTCCGCCTGTTCGCGGCAACGATCGGCGGCATGGGGCTGACCGGACTGATACTGTCGGCATCGATCAAGCTGATGCGGTCGCCCTCGCTCGACATAACGGAAAAGGCGACGCGGTTTCGCGATCTCGGCGAGTTCTTCGATCTTGCCGAGGCCGCCGACCAGACCAACGAATATGCGGTCGCCTGGATCGATCAGCTTGCCGGCGGCCACGGCCGCGGGCGTGGGCTTTTGTTCACCGGCAACCATGCCGAGCACGGCTCGCACGCCGCGGCGGGTGCCGGCAGCCGGCTTTCCGTGCCGGTGCAGCCACCCTTCAATGTCCTCAATCGGCCTTTCCTCACCGCCTTCAATGCGGCCTATCGCTGGAAAAAGGGCAAGTCCGCGACTCCGCGCCAGGCGGGCTATCAGGGTTTCTTCTTTCCGCTCGACGGCATCCGCGACTGGAACCGGCTCTACGGGCCGCGCGGGCTTTTCCAGCACCAAAGCGTGGTGCCGGAGGCCAATGCGCGTCGCATCGTGCCGGCGCTGCTCGAGGCAGCACGGCGGGCGGGCGAGGGGTCGTTCCTCACCGTGCTCAAGCGCTTCGGCGATGTCCGCTCGCCGGCGCTGCTGTCGTTCCCGCGGCCCGGCTACACGCTGACGCTCGATTTCCCCAACCGGGGCAAACGGACGTTGCGGCTGCTCGCCGAACTCGATCGCGTCGCCGTCGAGGCGGGCGGGGCGGTGAACCCCTACAAGGACGCCCGGATGGGGCCTGAAATCTTTGCCGCGTCGTTCCCGCAATGGCAGCGGTTGGAGGCGCTTCGCGACCCGGCGTTCCTGTCGAGCTTCTGGGCGCGGACGGCGAAAAAACTGGATGTAAGGAGTGGAGTCTCGGAAGCCGCGGAATAGATAAAAATCGAATAAATCATGGTAAATAAAACATTACGCCATGGTTTACTCAAAACACCGGTCGGGCTTCACGAAATATTTTCAGGTTTGTAATAGGACCGCCAAGGGGCGGGTGGCAACAATGAAATACATAATCTTCATTCTCTTCACGGTCATGACCAATGCCGCGGCGCAGCTGATGCTGAAGCAGGGCATGATGTCTATGGGGCCGATCTCCTTCGAAGGCGTCAATCCGCTCGTCAAGCTCTTGCAGATCGTGTTCAGCCCGTGGGTGTTCCTGGGCTTGTGCACCTTCGTCATCTCGATGGCGTCGCATCTTTATGTGCTGTCCAAGGTCGAGCTCAGCTTCGCATATCCGTTCCTCAGCCTCGCCTATGTCGCCGTGGCGATCTTTGCCTATTTCGTCTTCCGCGAGGACCTGAATGGTTGGCGCATCGCCGGCATCGCCTGCATCTGCGTCGGCACGATCCTGATCGCGCAGAGTGGCCGGGAGATGGGCGGCCGCGGGCATGAGGACCAGACCGCATCCATCACCCCCGACAAGATCGGCACAAGCGAGATCGTTCGATGAGACATGTGATTTTCGGCGGCGACGGCTTCGTCGGCCGTCACCTTGCCCCCAAGCTTGTCGCGGACGGCGAGACCGTCGTCGTCGCCGACATCGTCAAGAGCGACCTGCCGCATTACCGCTCCATGCGCTTCGTCACTTGCGACGTCACCGATCCGGGCTCGGTCGCGGCGGTCGGGCTCAAGGCCGACGACATGGTCTACAATTTGTCGGCCAAGATGCTGTCGCCGATCCAGGTGCGCGCCAAGCGGCATGATTTCTTCTTCCCGGTGAATTTCCACGGCACCGAGAACATCATGCAGGCGATGGACAGGGCCGGCGCCGCGAAACTGGTCCACTATACGACCGACATGATCTACGGCCACACGATGGTGCTGCCGATGACCGAGGATCATCCGGTCTCGCCGCTCGGCGAGTACGGGCTGTCGAAGCTGAAGACCGAGGAGCTCGCCGCCGAATGGCGCAAGCGCGGCATGTCGATCTCGCTGTTCAGGCCGCGCCTGATCATCGGCCCCGGACGCCTCGGCATCCTGGAAAAGCTGTTCAAGCTTGTCGACTGGAACCTTCCGGTGCCGATGATCGGCTCGGGCAGGAACCCTTATCAGTTCATCTCGGTGTTCGACTGTGCGGAGGCCGCCCGCGCGGCCTGGAAGGCCGGCGTGCCAAACGAAGCCTATAATCTCGGCTCCCTCAACCCGCCGCCGGTGAAGAAACTGCTCGGCGACCTGATCCGCCATGCCGGCTCGAGGTCGATCCTGCTGCCGACGCCGGGCTGGGCGGTCAAGCGCACGCTCGACCTGCTCGATTTGCTCAACATGCCGATCATGGATCCGGAACAGTATCTGATCGCCGACGAGGAATGCGTGCTCGACGTCTCCAAGGCCGAGCGCCAGCTTGGCTGGGTGCCGCAATATCGCGACGAGGACATGCTGATCGCGGCCTACAGCGAATACCGCGCCAAGAAGGACGGCCACGCCGTCGCCACCAGACACGTGCCTGCCGAATAGAGCGCGAAGGGGAGATTTTTCAGATGACCGTCATGGCCAAGCCGGAACACACGGGCACGCGCACGCTGGTCGACGCGCCGGCGCTTTCGCCAACCTCCATCGCCAAGCCCGATTTGATCAGCGTCGAGCAGGCCAAGGCGATGGACGTCGCTCGCATCACCGACCTGTTCAAGGCGCATCTCAACCCCGGACAGCTGCATTTCATGAAGCTGCTCGGCTTCCACAAGGTGAAGATCGAGCGCGCCGAGGGCATGTTCTACATCGACCAGAACGGCCGCAAGATCCTCGACTTCTTCGGCGGCTTCGGTTCGCTGGCCTTCGGCCACAACCATCCGCGCATCCTGGAAGCCCGCAGGAAATTCCAGGAGGAGAAGCGCCAGGAGATCGCGATTGCCTTCATGTCGCAATATGCGGCAGCGCTTGCGCACAACATCGCCAAATGCTCGCCCGGCGACCTCGACATGGTGTTCCTCGGCTCGTCCGGCTCGGAGGCCATGGAAGCGGCGGTGAAGCTCGCCGAGCGCGCTGCAGGCCCGAAGCGGTCGAAAATCGTCTATGCCGAGAATTCCTTCCACGGCAAGACCAAGGGCGTGCTGGCGATCACCGACGGCCAGCTCTACCGCGCCGACTTCAAGGTGGCCGACAATGTCGTGCGCGTTCCCTTCGCCGACATCGACGCCGTCGAGCGGCTGTTCAAGAGCGATCCCGAGATCGGCGTCATCGTGCTCGAAACCATCCAGGGCGGGGGCGGCATCATCCAGGCGCCGGCCGAGTACTGGCAGAAGTTGCGCGCGCTGTGCGACCGGCATAGCGTGCTGTGGGTCGCCGACGAGGTGCAGTGCGGCTATGGCCGCTCCGGCCGCTTCTACGCCTTCGAGCATTATGGCGTGGTGCCGGACGTGACGGCGCTGGCCAAGTCGCTCGGCGCCGGCAAGGCGGCCGTCGGCGCCATGATCGCCAGGCGCGAGGTCTACATGAAGGCCTATGGCACGCCGAAGACGGCGATGATTCACGCCATGGCGACGTTCGGCGGCATGGGCGAGGCCTGCGTCACCGCGATCGAGGGCATCAACGTGCTTTATGACGAGGGGCTGATCGACAACGCCGCCTCGACCGGCGAGTACCTTTTGCAGCGGCTGCGGGCGCTCAAGGAAAAATATCCGAAGATCATCAAGGACGTGCGCGGCAAGGGTTTTATGATCGGGCTCGAGTTCCACGATTTCTCGCAGACCCTGCCCATGGTGCTGCGCCCGGTGGTGAGCGTGCTCGACGACAAGCTGAAGGGCTCGCTGTCGGGCTTCGTCGGCTCGCTCTTGTTGCGCGACTACGACGTGCTCGTCGCCTTCACCGAGTACAACCGCAACGTCATCCGGCTCGAGCCGCCGCTGATGTGCCAGCCCGAGCATGTCGACCGCTTCGTCGATGCCTTCGACAGCCTGTTGTCGCGCGGCATCGTGGGAATCGTGAAGGATTTCGTGAAAAGCCAGGTCGGCAAGTAGAGGCCGCCGAGCATGCTGACCAGGCCGTCCGCTCCGACCAATCCGCTGGAACGGCTGACCGGCGCCGGCCTGGCGTGGGGCGAGGGGGCTTACGCGAAATGGGCCGCGTCGATCGGGGCGATCACTTTTTCGCTCTATATCCTGCTGACCGCCGCGACCGCCTGGTTCATGCCCGACGCCAACTGGGACATGCTGCCCTATCTGGCGATCGCCGAGGAGGGCGCCTATCCCGATCCGCAGGCGCTGCATGACTATGCCTACAGCACAGTCAAGGCCGGCGTGTCGGCCGGCGACTACAAGACATTGACCGACGATGGCGGCGGCTTCCGCAGCCACATGAGCGACAACGCCGCCGACTTCCACTCGCTGCTCGGCATGTACCGGATCAAGTTCCTCTACGCCGAGATCCTGTCCAGCCTCAGCCATGCCGTCTCGCCGGTCGAGGCGATGCGGCTGGTGCAGGTGTTCTCGGTGCTTCTGTTCGGCGCCATCACGCTCGCCTGGCTGCGCGCACAAGGCGCGCTGGCGCTGGCGCCGGTCGTCGGCGCGATCCTGATCATGGCCGATTTCGGCGACGCGGCGCGCGCCTCGACGCCGGACCTGTTATGCTCGGCGCTGTTCCTCGGCGGGGCCTTTGCCTATATGCGCAAGCGCGAGGCGGCGACGGCGATCCTGCTGTTCCTGGCCTTCATGGCGCGGCCGGACAACATCGTCTTCCTCGCCATTTTCGCGGTGCTGCTCATCGCTTTCCGCGAGCGGGCATGGGGGGCGCTGGCTGGTTTCGCGGCGTCCTTCATCGCCTATTTCGCCATATCGCACTGGGCCCAGCATCCCGGCTGGTGGCCACATCTTTGGTTCTCCAGCATCGAGCAGCATTACAATATGGACGGGTTCGAGCCGCCATTTTCGGTGACCGCCTATCTCAAGGCTTTCGCCGCGTCGGTGGTGCGCGCCATCAGCACCAACAGCTGGGTCGGCGTCTCGGTCCTGGCGTTGGCCGGCTGGTTCGGCTTGAACCGCGCCGGCTTCCGGCTCGACCGCCGCGCCGGTGTCCTGCTGGCGGCGCTGGTACTCGGCGTGCTGGCGAAGTTCACCGTTTTCCCCATCCACGACACCCGCATCTATTTCCCCAACCTTTTGCCGCCCTTCCTGCTGCTTACCGCGCCGCTGATGGCGCTGTGGGCATCGGCAAGCCAGGGCGGCCGGCGCGCTGCGCCGCAGGTCATTTCCGGAGACAAGTCATGAGCTCGCTGTCCAGCCTCGCGCGTGTTCTTCTGTCGCTCGGTCTTCCGGCCGGCCTGCTCGATCGCGGCCCCTCCTTGCGCGGTACGAAGTTCCTGGCCAAGGCGGCGCTCAAGGCACGTTTCGGCGGCAGTGGCCAACCGTTCCAGATGGTCAATGTCGGGGCCTGCGACGGCGCGCTGTTCGACGACGTGACACCCTGGCTGCACCGGATTCCCGGGGCGCGCGCCATGCTGGTCGAACCGATCCCCTACAATCAGGAGCGGCTTCGCGCCAATTACCCGGATACCGGCCGCTTCATCATCGAGCCGGTGGCGGTGACCAGGACCAAGGGCACGATCACGGTCCACACCTTCGATGCCGCGGCGCTCGAAGCCGGCACGCTGCCGATCGAGTTCATCGGCTGCTCGTCGGTCACCGACACCAACCTGATGTCGGGCAAGAACGCCTGGGGCGAGGCCGACGCCAACTTCAACAAGTTCGCGCCGCATCTGAAGGACATCGAGGTGCCGTCGGAGACCTTGCAGACGCTGCTCGACCGCAACGGCATCCGCCATATCGACGCTTTCCTGGTCGACTGCGAGGGTGCCGACTGGATGGTGTTCGACCAGTTCGACCTCGAGCGCTACCGCCCCGGCATGATCAAGATCGAGGTCGGCGCGCTGCCGGCCGCCGAGATCGGCCAGGTCGTGGTCAAGCTGAAGACCGCCGGCTACCAGGTCGGCTTCCAGGCCGAGGACATCTGGGCCTTCGCCTGAAAAGAAACACCCCTGCACGAGCCGTCGCGCCGCACTTGCGGCGTGTCGCAAACAGGCGGTAGCTCAATCCGCGTCCTCTGCATATTGTGCGCCATTCGAAGGGCGCGCAAACGCGCCCGTCTATCCCCTTGGAGTCGCGGGCAATGGCAGAATTTCCGAAAAAGGCGAAGGTCGTCATCGTCGGCCTGGGCGGCATCGTCGGCGCGTCGGTCGCGCATCACCTGATCGAGCGCGGCTGGGACGACATCGTCGGCATCGACAAGTCGGGCATCCCGACCGATATCGGCTCGACCGCGCATGCCTCGGATTTCTGCTACACGACCAGCCACGATTTCCTGTCGTGCTGGACGACGCTCTACTCGATCGATTTCTACGAGAAGATGGGTCATTACGCGCGCGTCGGCGGTCTCGAAGTGGCGCGCGTCGGCGACGACGCCCGCATGGACGAGATCAAGCGCAAGATCGCCTCGGCCAAATCCTTCGGCACCCGCGCGCGGCTGATCGAGCCGGCGGAGATCAAGGAAAAGTTTCCGCTGATCGAAGAGCATCTGGTGCAAGGCGGCCTGTGGGATCCGGATGCCGGTCTCGTCATCCCGCGCTCGCAGACGGTGGCCGGCAAGCTGGTCGACCAAGGGGTGGCTTCCGGCAAGCTTCAGGCTTTCGCCAACACTTCGGCCAAGGAGTTGATCGTCGAGAACGGCCGTATCAAGGGCGTGGTGACCGAGCGCGGCACGATCGAGGCCGATTATGTCGTGGTCTGCACCGGCATCTGGGGCCGTCTGACCGCGGCTCTGGTCGGCGAGGATTTGCCGGTCATGCCGATCGACCATCCGCTCACCTTCTTCGGCCCCTACAACGAGTTCGCCGGCACCGGCAAGGAGATCGGCTGGCCGCTGCTGCGCGACCAGGGCAACTCGGCCTATATGCGCGACACCGGCGATCCCAAGACCGCCGAGGGCGGGCAGATCGAATGGGGCTATTACGAGGAGACCAATCCGCGTCTGTGCCACCCGCGCGACCTGCTCGAAAAAGACCAGGCGCGGCTTTCGCCGTCGCAGCGCGACCTCGACATGGAGCAGATCATGGCGCCGCTGGAGCGCGCCATGGAGCTGACGCCGATCCTCGGCGAGCTCGGCTACAATGAAGGCCACTCTTTTAACGGCCTCTTACAGGTGACCACCGATGGCGGCCCGTCCATGGGCGAAAGCCAGAAGGTGAGGGGGCTGTGGTACGCTGTCGCCATCTGGGTCAAGGACGGCCCGGGCATGGGCAAGCTGATCGCCGACTGGATGACCGATGGCAGGACTGAGGTCGACCATCATGCGATCGACTATTCGCGCTTCTACCCGCATCAGACGCAGGAACAGTTCATCTGGGATCGCTGCACCGAGACGGCGATGAAGGTCTACAATCCGGCGGTGCATCCGCGCGAGCCCTTCTCCAAGGGCCGCAACATCCGCCGCTCGCCGTTCTGGGAGCGCGAGAAGGAGCTCGGCGGCTATTTCATGGAGCTGGGCGGCTGGGAGCGCGCGCACGGCTACGCCGCCAATGAGCACCTGCTGGAGAAGTACGGCAACCGCGTGCCGGTGCGCGAGAACGAATGGGACAACCGCCATTTCTGGCGCGTCTCCAATGCCGAGCATCTGGCGATGAGCGAGGATTGCGGCATCGTCAACCTCTCGCACTTCTCGATGTATGACGTCGAAGGCCCCGACCATGTCGCGCTGCTCGAATGGCTGTGCGCGGCCAAGATCGGCGGCGACAACAATATCGGCAAGGGCATCTACACCCACTTCCTCGACGAGGAAGGCATGGTGCGCGCCGACTTCACCGTCATCCGCATGGCCGACCGCTGCCGCGTGATCGACGGCGCCGACGCCGGCCCGCGCGACTTCCGCTACATGCAGCGCACCGCGCAGGACAAAGGGTTCGATGCCACCGTCACCGACGTGACCGAGAAATACGTCACCATCGGCATCTGGGGGCCGAACGCCCGCACGACCTTGCAGAAGGTGGTCGAGGACCCGAACGGCCTGACCCCGGAGAATTTCGCGTTCGCGGCGATCAAGCCGATCCGCATCGGCGGCAAGGACGTCACCGCCTTCCGCATCTCCTATGTCGGCGAGCAGGGCTGGGAACTGCATATGCGTTACGAGGACGGGCTGGCCGTCTGGGATGCGCTGCGCTCGACCGGCGTCATGCCTTTCGGCGTCGAGACCTACGCCAACACGCGCCGCATGGAAAAGAGCCTGCGGCTGCAGAACGCCGACCTGCTCACCGAGTACAATCTGCTCGAGGCCGACCTTGCCCGCCCGAAGGTCAAGGAGAACGACTTCTGCGGCAAGGCCAAGCATCTGGAATATCGCGCCCGCGAGCACCAGCCGGCGATGCTGTGCACGCTGGTGATGACCGAGAACACCGATTCCAAGGGCGTCGCGCGCTATCCGGTCGGCACCATGCCGGTGCAGGACCCCGCGACCGGCGAGACGCTGGTCGACGCGCTTGGCCGCCGCTCCTTCACCACCTCCGTCGCCTATGGTCCGACGATCGGCAAGAACATCGCGCTCGCCTATCTGCCCTGGGCCTTCGCCCAGGAAGGCCGCAAGCTGCAGGTCGAGTATTTTGGCGAAACCTATCCGGTCGAGGTGGCCGGCGTCGGCTACAAGCCGCTCTATGACCCGGAGAACCTCAAGCCGAGAAGCTGAGAGCTAGGCGATGAACGCAAAGCCCGACCTCGGTCGGGCTTTTTGCTTTTGCGCGGCAGGATTCTCGCATAGCGTTGCGCTGGGTGGAGTGGTCAGCTTGCAGTGGTTCGGCTGGGACAGGAAGAACGACGCATTCGTCTTCACGATGAAGGGGAACATTCCCGTTCGCGTCAGCTGGACCTTTGCCATTCCCGCCGCCTTGCCGTTCCTGCATGAGTGGTCGAGGCGTCCACAGGCCGCTCTAACCCATACCCTCGTCTTTGCCGCGCTTTTGTTCCTGTCGGTGTTTCTGCATGAGCTTGCCCATGTCTGGGCAGCGCGGCGACAAGGCATCGGCACCCAACGGATAGACCTCTACCTCTTCGGCGGAATTGCCTGGTTCAAGCCCGGCGTGGCTTCGCATTATGGCTGGGCGTGGATCTCCTTCGCCGGGCCGCTGGTGAACATCGTCCTGGCGGCGGGTTTCGCAACTGCCTATTACCTTTTTGCCCGGCCCTTGTTGCCGGTCGATCCGGACGGTCTTTTCAGTTCGCCGCTGCCGAGACCGGGCACGCTTCTTGAGTGGACGCTTTGGCTTGGCGCCCTGGTGAATGCGGTTTTGGCCATTCTCAACCTTCTTCCGGCCTATCCACTCGATGGCGGAGCGATCGCCAGGCATCTGCTTGTGCCGCGCTTCGGCACTGATACCGCCACGCGGATCGTCGGCTTCTGCGGTGTCGTGCTTTCCATACTGCGTTTCGCGGTCATTGTGCCTGCGGCCACAGCCGGTATCCTGGTGTGGATTCCGCCGTCCTTCGGGCCGAACTGGCGGGCGTTTCGCGCTGCCGGCAACAAGAAGCCCGTTCCGCAGCATCCGGCTTGATGTACAGGGGGCCAGCGGCTTATGTGGCCCGATCAGAAGCCCGTGAAAGCAACACGCCCATGCGCATCCTGTCCGACGCCTTCATTCCCGAACTGCCCAACCGCTACAATGGCAAGGTGCGCGAAAATTACGATCTGCCGGACGGGCGCCGCATCATCATCGCCACCGATCGTCTGAGCGCGTTCGACACGATCCTGGCCTCGATCCCGTTCAAGGGAGAGGTGCTGACCCAGACGGCGCGCTACTGGTTCGAGGAAACCGCCGACATCTGTCCCAACCATGTGCTGGAATATCCCGACCCCAATGTCGTCGTCGGCACGCGGCTCGACATGCTGCCGGTCGAGATCGTGGTGCGCGGCTATCTCGCGGGAACCACCAGCACCTCGATCCTGACCAAGTACAGGAAGGGCGAGCGGAGCTTCTACGGCCACAGTTTTCCGGATGGGCTGCGCGACAACGAAAAGCTGCCGCAAGCGATCATCACGCCGACCAGCAAGGCTGCCCATGGCGGCCATGACGAGCCGCTGTCGGAAGCCGAGATCATCGCAGAGCGGCTGCTCACGCAGGCGCAGTGGGACACCGTATCGCGCTATGCGCTGCAGTTGTTCGCGCGCGGCCAGCAGCGCGCCGCCGAACGCGGCCTGATCCTGGCCGACACCAAATATGAATTCGGCACAGCGCCGGACGGCACCATCGTGCTTGCGGACGAAATCCACACACCCGACAGCAGCCGCTACTGGATCGCGGCGAGCTACGACGAGGCGGTCGAAAGCGGCGGGCGGCCGCAGAGCTTCGACAAGGATTTTGTCCGCTCGTGGGTGTCGGCGCGCTGCGATCCCTACAAGGACCCGATTCCCAAAATTCCGGACGAAATCGTCAACCAGGCCTCGGCGGTCTATATCCAGGCCTATGAGGCGATCACCGGCGTGAAATTCGTGCCCGACCTTTCCGGCGATACCGTGCTGGAACGCATCCGTTCGAATCTGGCGCGGTATTTTTAGGAAGGCCCCGCGCGGTCGGAACCCGGCGCCCCGGAATTCCCGGCTTTTGCGCGCGGCGATTTTCGCCTAACCTTCCTCCATGTCTGCTTATGCCCGTGCAAGGCATATCCTTTCGGGCAGTGCCGCGCTGGCGCTGGCGCTTTGGCTGGCGCCGCCAGCTTCTCCCGCCGAGCCGGTCGATGTCGAACTGGTGCTGGCGGTCGACGTTTCGCTTTCCATGTCGCCGGCCGAGCTGGAGATCCAGCGCCAGGGTTATGCGGCGGCGCTGACGAATGACAATGTGCTGAAGGCCATCGCCGACGGCGCCTATGGCAAGATCGCCGTCACCTATGTCGAATGGGCGGGCACGACCTGGCAGCGCGTCATCGTGCCGTGGACGGTGATCGCCAATCGCGCCGACGCCGAGAGGGTGGTGGCGCAACTCAATGCACGGCCGCCGGACAGCGCCCGGCGCACCTCGATCTCCGGCGCGCTGAGCTTCGGCAGCGACCTGTTCGCCGAGAGCGGCTTTCAAGGCACGAAGCGCGTCATCGACGTTTCGGGCGACGGACCCAACAACCAGGGGGCGCCGGTCGACCTCACGCGCGACGAGGTGGTCAGGCAAGGCATCACCATCAACGGCCTGCCGCTGATGACGCGCGGTGGTTTCAGCGACGCCTTCGATGTGGAAAATCTCGATCGTTATTACAGCGACTGCGTCATTGGCGGACCGGGCGCCTTCATGATCCCGGTCAACGACTGGACGCAGTTTCCCGAAGCGATCCGCCGCAAGCTGGTGCTCGAGCTTGCCGGCCCCGCTTCGCCGCAATGGGCGGCGGAAGAGGCCGCGCATCCGCCGGTCGTGCTCGCCGACGACAAACCTGCCGCCGACTGCCTGGCTGGCGAGAAGATGTGGCGCAACCGCGGCTGGGGCATGCCCTGACGGATCGGGAAGCGTCGGATTGGACCATCGTCGAGTGCGGCGTCTGCTTCATTGACAAGCCTTTTGGCGTCTGTGAGACAATTTGCGCTCACCACAAAAAAGGGGAACCACAATGAACAGGACCACCATTTTCGCGGCGGCGCTGACGGCGGCCGCCGTGCTCAGCGTGCCGGCGATGGCCGCCACGTCGCTCACCATCGGCATCAGCGGCTGGACAGGCTTCGCGCCGTTGACTTTGGCCAAGCAGGCCGGGCTTTTCGAAAAGCACGGGCTGGACGTCACGCTCAAGAAAGTGCCGCAGGCGAGCCGCCCGCTGGCGATCGCCAGCGGTGATTTGCAATGCGCGGCGACCACGGTCGAGACCTGGATGGTGTGGAACGCCAGCGGCGTCACCACCAAGCAGATCTTCCAGCTCGACAAATCCTACGGCGCCGACGGCATCGTCGTGCGCAACGACATCAAGACCGTCGCCGACCTGAAGGGTAAGAATGTCGCCTCGTCCGCGCCTGGAACCTCGCCCTATTTCCTGCTCGCCTGGGTGCTGAACAAGAACGGCATGTCGACCAAGGACGTCACGGTCGTGAACCTGGAGCCGGACGCGGCGGCGCAAGCCTTCCTCGCCGGCCAGAACGATGCCGCCGTCACTTACGAGCCGTTCATTTCGGCGGTCCGCGACAAGACCGACCAGGGCCACATCCTGGCCACCACGCTCGACTATCCGATGGTGCTGGATACGGTCGGCTGCACGCCGGATTTCCTCAAGGCCAATCCCGATGCCGCCAAGGCGCTCGCCGACAGCTATTTCGACGCGCTCGACCTGATCAAGAAGGACCCGCAGAAATCCTACGAGATCATGGGCGCCGACGTGAAGCAGTCCGCCAAGGAGTTCGAGGATTCGGCCAAATACCTGAAATGGGCCGACAAGGCGGAGAACAAGCAGTTCTTCACCAAGGATTTCCAGGACTTTTCCAAGACCGCGGCCGAACTCCTGCTGCAGATGGGGTTGATCAAGGAAGTGCCTGATGTGACGACGCTTGCCGACACCAGCGCGGTCGCCAACTGATTGCGCGTCCTCCAATCGGTGGCGGCGCCAGGCCGCCATCGGTTTTTCTCCTCAAGGACAGGGCCTGATGTTGCGTCCCTTGCACCCCGTTCAGCCGGGCACGCGAACCGTGCTCGGCATCGCCTTCTTCGTGCTGTTCGTGGCCTTCTGGGCGTGGATCACGCTCGGCGGCCATGTGAACCGGATCTTCCTCGCCGATCCGCTGTCGATGCTGAAGGATGGCTGGCGGCTGCTCACCGAGGATGGCTTCTGGCTGGATATCCTGATCACCATCTGGCGTGTCTTCGGCGGTTTCGTGCTGGCTTCGGTCGTCGCGGTGCCGATCGGCATCGCCATGGGCGCCTGGAAGCCGGTCGAAGCCTTCCTCGAGCCGTTCGTGTCGTTCGCGCGCTACCTGCCGGCATCCGCCTTCATCCCGCTGCTCATCCTGTGGGCCGGCATCGGCGAGCTGGAGAAGCTCCTGGTGATCTTCGTCGGCTCGGTGTTCCAGATCATTTTGATCATCGCGGTCAAGGTCGGCGCCACGCGCCGCGACCTGGTCGAGGCCGCCTATACGCTGGGGGCGAACGACAACGGCATCGTCAAGCGCGTCGTCGTGCCCGCCAACGCGCCGGAGATTGCCGAGACGCTGCGGCTGGTGCTCGGCTGGGCTTGGACCTATGTGATCGTCGCCGAGCTGATCGGCTCCTCGTCGGGCATCGGCTACATGATCATCAACAGCCAGTCGCGGCTGGCGACGGGGCAGATCATCTTCGGCATCATCGTCATCGGGCTGATCGGGCTTCTGTCCGATTTCGCCTTCAAGGCGCTCAACCGCTGGCTCTATCCATGGAGCCTGGCGTGAGCAAGCTTCTGATCGAGGGCGTGTCGCGGACCTTTGCCGGGGTCAGGGGCGGGGAGCCGGTGCGGGCGCTGCAGCCGGTCGATCTCGCGGTCGCGGCCAATGATTTCATCACCATCCTAGGGCCCTCCGGCTGCGGGAAGTCTACCCTGCTCAGGATCGTCGCGGGACTGGAGGCGCCGAGCACCGGCCGCGTGCTGCTCGACGGCAAGGCGGTCACAAGGCCGGGACCGGACCGCGGCATGGTGTTCCAGTCCTATACGCTGTTTCCCTGGCTGACGGTCGCCGAAAACATCGGCTTCGGGTTGCGCGAGCAAGGCCGGCCCGAGCGCGAGCGCAACGAGATCGTCGCTTCCTATGTCGATCTCGTCGGGCTGAAGGGGTTTGAGAACCATTGGCCGAAGCAGCTCTCGGGCGGCATGCAGCAGCGCACGGCAATCGCGCGCGCTCTCGCCAACGACCCGGCGATCCTGCTGCTCGACGAGCCTTTCGGCGCGCTGGACAACCAGACGCGCGGGCTGATGCAGGAATTGCTGCTCGGCATCTGGGAGCGGCGCAAGAAGACGGTGCTGTTCGTCACCCACGACATCGAGGAGGCGATCTTCATGGCGTCGCGGGTGATCGTGATGAGCGCCCGGCCCGGCCGCATCAAGTCGGACGTGGCGGTCGACCTGCCGCATCCGCGCCACTACACGCTGAAGACCAGCCCGGAATTCTCGTTACTTAAGGCACAACTCACCGAAGACATCCGCATCGAGGCGATGCGGACGGCGCAGACGCAGTCTGCGGGATAGTCTTAAAGACTCCTCAGGTCCTTAATAAGCACGTAGAGGTGCAGGGGATCTGTCGGCGACTGGATGAATCCGTAGCGTTCGTAGAAGGCCCGAGCGCTGTCGTCCTTGGCATGCACTGTCATGGCCCGGATGCCCGCTATGTCAGCTGCCTGCAAGCTGCGCAGAATCGCATCGCGCAACAGCCCTGCACCGACACCTCTGCCCTGCCAGTCCAGGCTGACGGCGAGTCGCGCCAGCAACATTATCGGCACTGGATAACGGGCGAGGCCCTTTTTCAAACGCTCGGGTGCATCGTCATAGGCGACTTCGCCGACGACCAGCGTATAAAAGCCGATTACGTCCTCACTGGAGAGGCCAATATAGGTCTGCGACGCGTTGGCTTGCTGGTTCTGAAATGCATACCGGGTGAGAAAGCGGTTTAGTGGTTGTTCGCCGCAATCGAACTTCTCAACCGCGTGGCTGCGGGCCAGCTTCTCGATACGGAACTGGCTCACGCCGGACTACGGCTGGAAAAGATGCTCGGTTCGCTCAGTAGGCGCTTGAGGCGCGGAAGGTCTCGCGTCGGAGCGTCAAGGGCAGAGATGAAGGCAGCCCATTTTTCTGCATCAAGGTGGAAAGTACGCCGGTCCGCCAATGTTTCTTCGGCCCGCCCCAGCGCACTTTCAAGGACGAAGTCACTGAGCGAGCGGCGTTCGGCCGCGGCCGCGGTAGCAAGAATGCGCTTCGCCTCCGCAGTAAGGCGTAGATCCAGCTTTTCAGATCGATTTGTTCTGGTTGTCATGGCCACCTCCTCCTATAGAGGTATCATGCTCGCCAGACAATGTCATGACATTTCCGAAATTGGTCAGGCAGCCAAGAGCTGCTTGCGGTCGACGCGCTCCTGCTGCGGCGAACGGGCATAGAGCTCGCGGTAGCATTTGGAGAAATGCGAGGCGGAGACGAAACCGCAGGCGACCGCCACTTCGACCACCGGCAGCGACGACTGGATGAGCAGGTGCCTGGCGCGGTCGAGCCGGATCTCCAAATAGTAACGGGCGGGCGAGCGGCCCATCTCGGTGCGGAACAGGCGTTCGATTTGCCGGCGCGACAGATCGACATGGTCGGCGATCTCGATCAGCGACAGCGGCTCGGCAAGGTTGGCCTCCATCAACTCGATGATGGTCAGCACCTTGGAATTCTGCACGCCGAGGCGGGCGCGCAGCGGCAGGCGCTGGCGGTCGGTCGGGCTGCGCACGCGGTCGGTCAGTACCTGCTCGCAGACGCGGTTGACGAGGCTCTCGTCAAAATCGTCGCCGATCAGCTTCAGCATCATGTCGAGCGCGGCGGTGCCGCCGGCACAGGTGTAGACGTTCTGATCGACCTCGAAGAGGTCGGCAAAGACATTGGCCTTCGGGAATGCCTCGGAGAAGCCCGGCAGGTTCTCCCAATGGATGGCGCAGCGCTTGTTGGACAAGAGGCCGGCTGCGGCCAGGATATGCGCGCCGGTGCACAGGCCGCCGACGGCGACGCCGCGATTATACTCCTCGCGCAGCCAGGCGAAGGCCGACTTGTTGTGGTAGCGCTCGACATTAATGCCGCTGCAAACGATCGCCATGTTCGGCCGATCCGGCCCGGCCATCTTCTTGCGCTCTTCCTCGAGCGAGGTGTTGACGGCGCATTCGACGCCGTTCGAAGCGCGCACCGGCTTGCCGTCTATGCTGGCCAGCCGCCAACGATAGGCTTCATAGCCGAGCATCCGGTTGGCCGAGCGCAGCGGATCGAGCGCCGTCGCGAAGGCGATCATGGTGAAATCGGGAATGAGGAAGAATACAAACGATCTCTTGATCGCATGCTTTACGGCATTCACGGGGAAACCTCACGCAGCCATGACGCGAACAGGATGTCGCGAACAGCATAGCGACAACAGGAAAAACCATTCCTGTCAATCGGGTAGACGGCTAAGTGAAGATTAAATTTGCGACACGGGTCGCAAATGGGCAATTCGTGCAACCACAGCACGTCGCTGCATGGGCGACGAGAGCCGGCGCATCAGGCGTTTTGTCGTTTCGCGACGGTTGCTCTCAATGAAAACGCCGCCTCGGCGGAGCCGGGCGGCGTCGAATTCAGCATGTCGGATCGTCTCAGGCAATGAAGCCGAGACGGGCAGCGGCCACGGCGCCGGTCTGGCCAGGCATGGTCTTGGCGAGGCGCTGACGCTCCAAAGCGGTCGTCAGGTTCATTTCGCGGCGGGCGAACAGGCGGGCAAAGAGCTTCATCATCATCTCCATTTGGTTGCTCAGACGGGTCGCCTTCGCTTAAGGAGTGGGGCAGCTCGTTTGCTGACGCTCATATAGGCTCGCTTCAGCAAAAACTAAATCGCAAATACGAAGCGCTTGATATGAAAAGCGACATGGTTTGCGACATTTTTGGGCAGCTTGCCCAAGATTTCCCATTATTTACAGGGCTTTAATCGGCTTGTTAACCCGCTATGCGGGTGGTTCATATGCGTCATGCAGCTGCCGCATGGCTGCAAAAGTCGTTTGAATGCAAATAAAAAAGACCCGAGACAAACAAAAAGGCCTGCCGAACTGAGGCGGCAGGCCTTCAGAACTCCATACACACGTGATTACTTCGCTCCGGCCCAGCTTCCGACACCGAAGCGCAAGCCGGTCTTGGCATCGGCGGCTTCCGGCCAGCCGATATCCTTCTGCAGTTCGAACGGCAGCGCATGGATGGCGCGTTCGGTCTGGTAGCGGGCGCGGGCCGCGCTGAATTCGGTCGCAAGCCGACCGATGGACGACAGGATAGACATTTCTTTCTCCTCGATGCGGGCAGGGAGGCGCCCGTCATTTGCGTTAAGTCAGGTCTGTTTCAGCTTCATTTCATGTCGATTGCAGGACTGCGTCAGGGTCGTTTCATGGCTGCTTTTGGCAGCATCCTGCATCGATCGAGTTGACTATGCGCCTGGAGTGATGTTCAATCAAACGAAATGGAATGATGGATTGCATCAGAAAAATTGAAGGCAAGATGCCATGAACGCCCCGCTCAATCATCCTTTGCCGTTGCTTGATCTCGACGTGCTGCGCACTTTCGTGGCGATTGCCGAGACGGGCAGCTTCACCACCGCCGCCAACGCTGTGTTCCGCACGCCGTCGGCCGTCTCCATGCAGATCAAGAAGCTGGAGGACATCCTCGGCCGTTCCGTCTTCGCGCGCGACGCGCGCTCGGTAACGCTGACCACGGATGGCGAAATGCTGCTCGGCTATGCGCGCCGGCTGTTGTCGATCAACCGCGAAGTGGTGTCGAAGTTCATCATCCCCGACATTGTCGGCGTGGTGCGGCTCGGCTCCCCGGATGATTATGGCGAGCGCGTGCTGCCGCACGTGCTGAAGCGTTTTGCTCAGTCGCACCCGTCGATCGCCGTCGACGTCACGATCGACCAGAGCATCAATCTGCGCCGCCGCATGGACGACCGTGCGCTCGACATCACGCTGCTCACCAATTCCTACAAGACCAGCGCGATCGGCGCCGAGGTGCTCTTGACCGAGCCGATCGTGTGGGCGGGCGCCAAGGGCGGCTGCGCGCATCTGCGCGAGCCGCTGCCGGTGTCGCTGTGGGAAGAAGGTTGCGCATGGCGGGCAGGGGCCCTGGAAGCGCTTGGCCGCGAGGGCCGCAACTACCGCATCGCCTATATGAGCGCCCACACGGCCGGCCAGCGCGCCGCCATCATGGCGGATCTTGCGGTGGCGCCGCTGCCGAAGTCGTTCCTCGGCGACGAGATGGTCTCGCTGGGCGCCAAGGACGGCATGCCGGAGATCGGCACCTACAATCTCGCCATGGTGGTGGCGCCGGACGCCAGCGCGCCGGTGAAGGCCGTCGCCGACCATATCCGCGCGACGTTCGAGCTGTTCCGCGAAACCGGCAAGTTTTGAGTTATTCAGCGGCGGGTGCCGGGCGGCCCGCGAAAGCCGCCTTAGTCCTGCGTCGCGCCCGAACCCTGCGCGGTGCCGGGCTTGCAAGAAAGTTGACGATGCTGTCGCGCGCGCGGCGCGCCTCCGGCATCTCGATCAGCGGCCAGACGTGGAACATGCCCTCCTCATAGACGACGTCGACCTCGACGCCGGCGGCGCGCGCGCGTTCGGCGAAGATCAGGTTGTCAGGGCTGAGCAGATCGCGCGAGCCGGTGAGCAGCAGCGTCTTCGGCAGCACCGAGAGATCGCCGTAAAGTGGGCTGATGCGCCAGTCGGAACGGTCGATGCCGGCGCTGTAGAGGCGGATCGCTTCCAGTCCGCCGGGGATGCCCAGCCAGGGATCGTTGCGCTCGGCCTCGAACACTTCCGGATTGGACAGCGACATGTCGAGGCCGGGCGAGATCAGCACGTGACGCGATGGCGAAGGCAGGCCTTCCTCGGCCGCCATCATGGTCAGCACGACGGCCATGTTGCCGCCGGCGGAATCGCCCATGAAGACGATGTCCTCGGCGTCGGTGTCTTCGAGCATGCGCCGGTAGACGTCGCCGACCATGCCGAACATGTCATGGAAATCATGCTCGGGCGCGATGGGATAGATCGGCACGGTGATGCCGAAACCGAGACGCTCGGCCATCTCGCCGATCAGCCCCCAGTGGTAGGACGTGATCTGAAAAACATAGGCGCCGCCATGCATGTAAAGGATGCGCCGGCTTTCGCCCGTTCTCGGGGCGATCTCGTAGACGGGAAAGCCGTCCACGTCGGTCTCGGTGATGTCCAGCCGCCCCTTAAGCAAGGCAGGCGGATGATAGTCCTCGGTCTTGCGGGCGTAGGCGATCCAGCGCTGCAGGTTCTCGGGACTGGAAAACGCCTTCTTGCGGCTGTGCCGCAGAACGAATGAAACGAGATGGCTTTTCAAACTGGGCATACGGATACACGGATCTAGGCGGAGCCGACTAAGAGAATTCCCCCGTTATCCGAACATTGTATGTCAGTTAAAAATTTCAAGGTTTCGCCGCTGGCACATTGGCGTGATCCGATGGTGCCAGTTTCTTGTTTGAGCAATTCCGGACGGAAAACCGCGTCACACTTTTCCTGGAATTGCTCTAGCGCCGCTTCAGTAGCAGCGCCGCGCGCAATTTGTTGTCGCCGGTCGCCAAGGCCGCGTCGCGGCCCCGGCGCTTGCCGAGCAGTTTGCATTTGTCGGCGAAGGTCATCAGCGCGGCGTGCCCAGAAGCAGCGCATGAAGGGCTGCCTGCGGATCGCTCGGCGGCGAAGCCGGCCAGCCGATATCCTTCTGGACATGCGCCGGCAGGCTGTTCAGCGCGCGGATCGCCTTGTTCCTGGCATGAGCCTGCCTGATGGTCACGCCGAAGCGGCTGAGGTTATCGTACATCGACATTTTCATCTCCCTTGAAGAGCAGCGGCGGCCGAGGGTTATCCGTAGCCGCCGTTCGATGCCGGTTAAATCGCTTACACATGTATCGGATCGATTTCGCGAAAACCGCGTTTCGGTTTCAGGATCGCGCGAATCCGGAAACATTTGCATACAAATGAATTGAGCCGGCGGGCATTCCGGCTTCCATCCCGATAGAGGCTATCCGCGGGTTGACAGCAACGGACTGCTGCATTGTTATTGTGCAATGCGATATCGACTGCATGCACTGCAGCGTAGCTCGATTGGGACCCGAGCATCGTGACCAGCATCCACAGTATTCAATATCTGCGGGGCCTCGCCGCATGCGCGGTGGTGTGCTTCCATGTCAGCGAACAGTTCGGCGGCCCGTTCAACGTCGGAGCAGCCGGCGTCGACGTCTTCTTCGTCATCAGCGGCTTCATCATGTGGGTGACGACGGCCGGCAAGCCGGCGGACCCCTGGCGTTTCATGAGGCGCCGGATCACCCGCATCGTGCCGCTCTACTGGATCGTCACGCTGCTGACCGCGGCTGGCATCCTGATCAAGCCGCAGTTCTTCTATGGCCATTTCTTCAGCGTGGCGAATTTCGTCGGCTCGCTGTTCTTCCTGCCGGTCCTGCAGGAGGGGGCGCCGCATCCCATCGTCATACAGGGTTGGACGCTTTGCTATGAGATGATGTTCTATGTCGTCTTCACCCTGGCCCTGTTCCTAGGGGAGCGCTGGCGGTTCGGCGTTCTCGTGGGCGCCCTTGTTGCCGTCGTCGCGCTGCATTTCGTCCTGCCCGCGGGATACGCACGCGCCTTCACCGATCCGGTCGTGCTCGAGTTCGCGGCCGGCGTCGTCGTGGGGCACTTGTGGCTCCAGGGCGCCAGGCTCCCGCTCGGGGTGACGCTGGCGATGGTTGGCGTGGGATTTCTGCTTCTTGCGGCCAGTCCGCTGTTCGACGCGGGCATGGCTCGCGCGTTGTACTGGGGGCTTCCGGCCACGCTCATCGTGGCGGGCGCGGTTTTTGCCGAGCGGGCGCGACCGTTCAAGCCCGCTTCCTTGCCCAGCTTTCTCGGCGATGCGTCCTATTCGATCTACCTATGGCATGTCGTGGTCGGTGTCCTGGCGACGGGTGTCGTCCTGAGGGCCGGCCTCCCGGCGGTCTTGCAGCCAGCAACGATCCTGGTCGTCACGCTCGCGTTCTCGGCGGCGCTCTATCT
The DNA here is from genome assembly GCF_051127865.1 of Mesorhizobium sp. RIZ17. NCBI lineage: Bacteria > Pseudomonadati > Pseudomonadota > Alphaproteobacteria > Hyphomicrobiales > Phyllobacteriaceae > Mesorhizobium > Mesorhizobium sp. RIZ17. The sequence goes on along the minus strand of NZ_CP147861.1, from coordinate 6,398,582 downwards.
GGTGGTCGAAAAGCCGTTGAACGGGCGGCTGCACCCGCAACGTGCCAAGGGCGCCGTCAAGGCAAGCAAGGTCGCGGCCGCAGGGGCCGCGGAATGATGTCGCAAAATTAGTCGCGGCCGCGCCGTGCCGCGCGCTCCTCGCGCGAGCGCCGGCGCGGCGTGGCGTCGCCGGCGGTGCCGTCCTCGCTCATCGCCTTGCGCGGCGGCAGCTTCACCGCCGCCGCCAGCTTCGGGAACGGATCGACCTTGTTCGGCAACGCCATGGCGTAGACGAAGTGCTCCTGGAATTTCGGTTCCAGCGCCGTCTCGATCTTCTCGATTCGGCTCACCGTCTCCTCGATCTCGCGCCGATAACCACGATTGAGCAGCGCCATGCGCGCGCCGGCGCCGGCGGCGTTGCCGACCGCCGAGACCTTGTCCAAGTCGCAATCCGGGATCAGGCCGAGCACCATGGCGTATTTCGGATCGATGAAGGAGCCGAAGGCGCCGGCGAAATGGATACGGTCGACATGGTCGGTGTGCTGCTTTTCCATCAGCAGCTTGGTGCCGGCATAAAGCGCCGCCTTGGCAAGCTGGATGGCGCGCACGTCGTTTTGGGTGATCGTGATCTTCGGCTCGCCCTCCTTCAGCACATAGGAGAAGGTGCGGCCGTTCGCCACGATGCGCGGCGAGCGCATGCCGAGCGAGCCGTCGACGACGCCGTCTTCGGAAATGATACCGGCGAGATACATCTCGGCCACCACCTCGATGATGCCGGAGCCGCAGATGCCGGTGACGCCAGTCGCCTGCACGCTGTCGATGAAGCCCGGTTCGTCGGACCACAGTTCCGAGCCGATGACGCGGTATTTCGGTTCCAGCGTGTCCGGATCGATGCGCACGCGCTCGATGGCGCCGGGCGCGGCGCGCTGACCGCCGGAGATTTCCGCGCCTTCGAAGGCCGGGCCGGTGGGCGAGGAGGCGGCGACGACGCGCGTCGAGTTGCCGAGCACGATTTCAGCATTGGTGCCGACGTCGACGATCAGCATCATCTCGTCCTGGCGATGCGGGCCTTCCGACAAGGTGACGGCGGCCGCGTCGGCGCCGACATGGCCGGCAATGCAGGGCAGCATGTAAAGACGCGCACCCTGGTTCAGCTTCAAGCCGATATCGGAGGCCTTGATGCGCACCGCGCCGGAGACGGCCAGCGCGAAGGGCGCGCCGCCGAGCTCGGTCGGATCGATGCCGAGGAACAAATGGTGCATGATCGGATTACCGACGAAGACGGAATCCAAAATGTCGGCGCGCTGGACATTGCCTTCGGCGCAGACCTTGTCGACGAGGCCGGAAACCGCCTCGCGCACGGCAACCGTCATGCCCTCGCGGCCGTCCGGATTCATCATCACATAGGAGACGCGGCTCATCAGATCCTCGCCGAAGCGGATCTGCGGATTGGAGGTGCCGGAGGACGCGGCGACGCGGCCCGACAGCAGCGACACCAAATGCATGGCAATGGTGGTCGAACCGATGTCGCAGGCGAGGCCGTATGCCTCGTTCTTAAGGCCGGGCCACAGCGCGATGACGCGCGCGATGTCGCTGTCGGCATCCTTGTGGATGGCGGCGGTCGCGGCCCAGTTGCCCTTGCGCAGGATGCCCTGCACCTGCGGCATGAGATAGAAGTCGAATTCGAGGTTCTTGAGGCCCCAATCCTTCATCAGGGCGATCTTGAGCCGGTCGAGGTCGCCGAGCGGCTTGTGCATGTCGGGCTCTTCGATCTCGACATAGCACATGCGGATCGCCGTATCGCGGGCGATCACCCTGGTGTCGGCGTCCTTGCGGATGGTCTGGGCGTTGATGACCGTGTCCTGCGGCACGTCGATGACGAGGTCGCCGAGGATCTGCGCAGAGCAGGAGAGGCGACGCCGCTCAGGCAGGCCGCGCACGCGCTCGTAACGCTCTTCCTTGGCGCCCTTGGGCGAGATGTGGTCGTTGGACGAGACGATCTTGTGCTTGGCGAAATTGCCTTCCTGCACTTCGATCTGGCAGCGCCCGCAAGTGGCGCGGCCGCCGCACACGCTTTCGACATAGACGCCGAGCTGGCGCGCGGCATCGAGCACCGGCGTTCCAACGGGAAACCGGCCGCGCTTGCCCGACGGCATGAACAGCACAAGCGGATCGGTGATGTTGGGGGGAGGATTCATGCTGGCACGTGTCTCGATGGCAATTGCAAATGCCGTTTAACGGATCGTTTTACTGTTGGGTGGAGAGTCTGCTGGTCCAGGGGCCAACCATGTCGGATCTCTCCGCCGTCTTCACCGCGTTCACCATGGTGCGCGTGATCAAGGGCTCGTGGCTGCGCAATCCGCAATACCTTGCCACCGGGATTCTCGGCGCGATCGTCGGAGCTCTGGTGCTGCACGCATACTGGCCCGCCTATGACGATGATTTCATCGTCGGCGGCGTGACGGGCATTTTTGGATCCTGGGCGGGAATGGCGCTGTTCGACGCCATATTGGGCATGGCCTGAACGCAAAGCAGAGCTGTCCGACCGCATCCACGATGCGATCGGATCAGCCTTGTTTGCGGTGCGGCTCACGATTGCGCGCTTATCCCCTGGCCATGCGGGCTTCACGGCCGCCGCGGCGGCGTCCGCCATTGGCCCCGCCTTCGCCCGGCGCGTTGACCGCGGTCGGAGCCGCGACGGCCTGGCCGCCTTCGGCCGGTTTGTAGTCCTTGTAGGTGCGGATCCAGTTGGTGCAGTTCTCGTCGGTGCCGTTCAGCACATTGGCGCCGCGCACGGCTTCCATTTCCTGCGGACGGACCGGGTTCATGATTGCCGAGGTCATGCCGGCGCCGATCACCATCGGGATGAAGGCGGCGTTGATGCCGTGGCGGTGCGGCAGGCCGAAGGAGATGTTGGAGAGGCCGCAAGTGGTGTTGACCTTGAGCTCCTCGCGCAGCCGGCGCAGCAGCGCGAACACCTGGCGTCCGGCATCGCCCAGCGCGCCGATCGGCATCACCAGCGGGTCGACGACGACGTCATGCGCGGGAATGCCGAAATCGGCGCAGCGCTGGACGATCTTCTTGGCGACGGCGAAACGGACGTCCGGATCCATCGAAATGCCGGTCTCGTCGTTGGAGATGGCGACGACCGGGACATTGTACTTCTTGACGAGCGGCAGGATGGCCTCGAGCTTCTCTTCTTCGCCGGTGACGGAGTTGACCAGCGGGCGGCCCTTGGCGACCCTCAGTCCAGCCTCGATCGCGGCGCTGACGGAAGAGTCGATCGACAGCGGCAGATCGACCAGTCCCTGCACGATCTCCAGCGTCTGAACCAGCAGGCCCGGCTCCGTCTCATTCGGGTTGACCGAGGTGACGCCGGCATTGACGTCGAGCATGGTGGCGCCGCAGGCGGCCTGTTCCAGCGCGTCCTTGATGACGGTCTCGAAGTTGCCGGCCACCATTTCGGCGGCGAGCTTCTTGCGGCCGGTCGGGTTGATGCGTTCGCCGATCACGCAGAAGGGCTGATCGAAGCCGATGACGATTTCTCGGGTCGCCGAGGCGACGATGGTGCGGGTCATGCGATCTCTCCGTCGGGATATAAAGAGTTCTTTATATCGTTATCTGATTTGGTTCAAGCGGATGGGTGCAGGCAGCGCCTTAGACTCTAAGTAAATGTATGACGTTGTCCCAAAACCGGTTCCCACTTCTGGGCGACATACATCAATGCGCGGTCTTCACCATGTCCACCTGGGTTTCGGTAATCTCGTCGTGCAGTATGTGGTCGAGCCGCTCGGCAACGATCTGGTCGTCGCGGCGGATCTCCCGTTGCCAGGGCTGGCGGCCTTTCAGCACGCCGGATTCATCGACGATCTCGGCGACATACTCCTCCTGGCGGTAGGCCATCACGTGGATGCCGGCGACGCCCGGAATTTCCTTCACCTCGTTGATGATGTCGATGCAGAGCTGCTTGCCTTCCTTCTTCTGGTCCTGCGCGCCTTCCAGCCGCTTGATCACCGCATCGGGGATGTGGATGCCGGGCACGTTGGAGCGGATCCATTTCGCCGTCTTGGCGGAGGCGAGCGGACCGACACCGCAGAGCAGGAAGAGCTTTTCGGTATGGCCGAGGTCGCGGGCCTTCTGCATGAAGGTTTTGAACATCGGCACATCGAAACAGTACTGCGTCTGCGCGAACTGGGCGCCGGCAGCGATCTTTTTGCCGAGATGGATCGGGCGGAAGTCGTAAGGCGGCGCGAAAGGATTGACCGCGCAGCCGAGGAAGACCTGAGGCGGCGTCGTCAGCTTGCGGCCGGACAGGAACTTGCCGTTGTCGCGCATGATGCGGATGGTTTCGAGCAGCGACATGGAATCGAGGTCGAAGACTGGCTTGGCACCCGGCTGGTCGCCGGCCTGGACGCCGTCGCCGGTGAGGCACAGCATGTTGGCGACGCCCATCGCGGCGCCGCCCAGCACGTCGCCCTGGATGGCGATGCGGTTCTTGTCGCGGCAGGCGATCTGCATGATCGGCGCGTAGCCCATGCGGGTGAGCAGCGCGCAGATGCCGACCGAGGACATGTGGCAGTTGGCGCCCGAGGCGTCGACCGCGTTGATGGCGTCGACCCAGCCGTCGAAGATCTTGGCCCGGTTGTAGACGTCTTCGGGATCGGCGCTGTCGGGCGGGTTGAGCTCGGTCGTCACCGCGAATTCGCCGCGGCGCAGCACGCGCTCCAGCCGGCCACGCGACGTGTGGCCGGGGAGGGGATCGAGCGGCAAATGGATGCCGGCCGGATTCTCGTCGAGCTGGCGGGCGTTCATGCCGAAGCTCCGGGGTTCTGGGCCGTTTCACGCGCGGCGGCGGACTGCGCGGTCACCCGCAGCCACGCCGAGGTTTCGCGCAGCGACTGGTCGACCGGCTTCTGCACGGTCAGGATCTTGTCGCCATGCACCATGTTGCGCGAACCTTCCCAGGCCTTGACCCAGACGCAAGGCATGTCCGGCTCGACCTCGCAATTGCCGTTGGCGCGCACGCCGCCGCACGGGCCGTTGCGCAACTGCTTGGGGCAGTTCATCGGGCATGACATGCCGGTGGAGGAAAGCACGCACTGGCCGCACATGCGGCAGTCGAACATGAAGCCCTTGACGCGCTTCTCGACAAACTTCACCGGGGCTTCGACGCGGCCGTAGCCGATGCCTTTCCACAGCGGATGCAGAAGCAGGAAGACGTCGGCGAACCTGCTGTAGAACCATTCCAGCAGTCGCGAATGGCGGATGGACCACAGTCTTACGGCAAACGTGCGCTGGACGCGCCGCTGCGGAGACACGTCGGCAGGCTTGTAGTCGGATTTCGGCGCCGCCTTCTTGACCAGAGTGGCCTGAGTGACCGTCGGCTGCTTCTCAGACATTTTCTTTCCCGCCAGCCTTGACCAGAGCGACCAGCCGCTCGCGGTCATATTTCGCGTCGAGTTCCTGGAAAGCCTTTTCGACCTCGGCCTCGATGTCGTCGCCGACCGGGACCGGCTCGGCCTTGCGCCATTCGGCCAGATAGTCGTCGGTGCCGCCGGCGCCGGTGCGCATGGCGCACATGTCGATCGCCTCGGTGAAGCGCAGCGGCAGCTCGCGCTTGGCGTTCTGCCGGCCTTTCTTGACGATGACCTGGGCGGGGATGTCGCGCCAATAGACGACGATCAGATCGGCCATGAAACTCTTGCTCCTTGATGATGCGAGCATTGCCGCAAGCGCCATGAGGCCGCTTGTTATGGGACGACGCGCGCGCCTTCAAAAGCGACGCTGCCGATGACGCAAAGCGAATGCTGAAATCTGTGGCCGGCTGACTACCAGACGCGCTTGGTCAGGCCCGTCCAGAGATAGAACCAGATCGTCGGGTGATACCACTGCTTCGACGGCAGGCCGGGATCGATTGTTTCCAGCCTGCCGGCCAGTGCATTGCCGACCGCCTCGACGCAGATATCGCGCGAAAACGCGGCCTGCCGCAGCGCGTAGCTGGCGATGGTGTCGCCCGTCTTGGGCTTGCCGCGCGCCTGCTTGAGCACGCCGCCGGTGTCGACGCCGGCATCGACGAGATGCACGGTGGTGCCGAAATTCCCCTGATCGCCGGAGGCCAGCGCCCAGTAGCCGCCATTCATGCCGCGATATTTCGGCGCGATGCCGGCATGGTAGTTGAGGACCGGGCAAGGCATTCTTGCCAGCGTATCCTTCGACAGCAGCCTGCAGCCGGCAAGCAGCACCACGCCAGGGTTGATCCTGGCGACCGCGTCGAGACATTGCGGCCCGTTGGCTGAAGGCACATGGATGATCGTCTGGCCTTGCCGCGGCTCGGTATCGAGCTTCTCCTCGGCGATCAGTCGCTCGGCATGGCCGGCCAGGAAGCGCTTACCGAGCCTCGTCAGCACCATGGTGCCGAGCTGGCCGATCGCCGAGACCCAGCCCTGGCGCCGCGCGCGGCCGCGCAGCAAACGTTTTTTGGATTCAGGGGATTCCAGAATGACGCTGACAGGGCCGACGCGATCGGCAAGCGCGTTGACGATGGCCCAGATATGCGGGCCACCTTCGGTGACGACCACGACCGGTCGCGTATTCGATTCCGACGCCGCCATGGCCAGCACCCGCTCCAAAACGGGCGCATGCTATGCGGGGCGGGTTAATCCTTGGTGTGCCGAAGGCGTTTCAGCCGGCGTCGAAGGTCCGGTTCAGCGCTTGAATTCCATGATGTCGAGCTTCGATTCGTAATAGGGCGCGGGGAATTCGATGCGCCATTCGGTGGCGCTGTTGCGGAAGGCGTAGCCGACCTGGTCGCTTTCGGGGCCGCTGCCATAGGACTTGGCCTTGTCGTCATTGACCGAGAACGAGCCGAGATAGATGGCGCGCTTGTCGCCGTCGTCGAAGAAGCGGCCGGCGGTGCGTTGCGAGCCGCTGATCTTGGCAAGCCGCCAGCCGGAGCCGTCGTCGGTCACCTTGCATTTGAACCAGCCATAGATGACGAGCGGGCTGATGCCGCCCGCCTTGATGGTGCGGCACTTCCAGCTGCCGGTGAGGTCCTTGTCGGAGAAGGCGACGAGCGGTTTGGCGAGCAGTTCATCCAGTTGCTTGACCTCCGACGGATTGCCGGCCTTTGCCTCATCGAGGGCCGCCTTGCGCGTTTCGCCATACTTATCCAGCCGCGCCTTGTCGGCAGCGGTGATCAGCTTCTGCACTTCGCCGTCGGCATGGGCGGGCAAGGTGAGGGCGATGAGGCCGAGGGCGGCAAGAAGCAGGCGAGAGGTCATGAAATCTTGTTTCCTCAATCAATGGCGGGAACAAACTTCTTTCTATCACTGGCGCACAACTTACCGGTTCGCGATCGTCTGTCATCCATGCTTAACAACAGCAGCTTGGAAAAATGGTGGTTCGATCGATGCGGATCTTGCTCACGGGATCGTCCGGCTGGTTGGGAAACGCGCTCGGGCCAAGGCTCGAAGCGCTCGGCCATGAAATCATCGGCCTTGATCCGGTTGCCTCGGCGCGCACGCAGGTCGTCGGCTCGATCGCGGATCGCGATCTTGTCCTGAAGACTGTCCGCGAGCACAGCATCGAGGCCATCATTCACAGCGGCGCGCTGCATAAGCCGAATATCGAGCATCATGAGAATACAGCCTTCGTGGCGACGAAGGTGCAAGGCACGCTCAATCTGCTCGATGCGGCCATCGAATATGGCGTCCAGCGCTTCGTCTTCACCTCGACGACGTCGCTCATGATCTCGCAGGCGATCCGCGCCGGTTTTCAGGGTGGTGCGCGCAAGGCGGCCTGGCTGACGGAGGAGATGTCGCCGGAGCCGCGCAACATCTATGGCGTAACCAAGCTTTCAGCCGAGCATCTCTGCCGCCTCTACCATATCGAGCACGGACTGCCGGTGGTGGTGCTGCGCACGGCACGCTTCTTTCCCGAGGCGGACGACATGGCGCACGCGATCGAGCAATCGGACGCCAACACCAAGGCCAACGAATTGCTGTTCCGGCGGCTGACGGTGGAGGACGCGGCGGAAGCCCATGTGGCGGCGTTGGAGAAGGCTCCGAGCCTGGGTTTCGACGTCTTCATCGTCTCGGCGCCGACGCCGTTCAAACCGGAGGATTGCGCCGAGCTGATCACCGACGCGCCGGCGATCGTCGCGCGCTATTTCCCGGATTATCCCCGGCTCTATGCGAGGAAGGGCTGGACGATGTTCTCCTCGATCGACCGCGTCTACGATCCGACGCGGGCGAGGGAGAAGCTGGGCTTCGTTTTCAGGACGAGTTTTGCCGATGTGCTTGCCGCGCTGGACGAGGCGTGAAAACCGATCTTCTCAGGCAGCGCCCTGTGCCGCCCGCGCCAGTTCCACGGTCAGGTCGCCATAGCCGGTCGAGCGGCGCTCATAGGCGAGGCCGAGCATGGCCGCTGCCTTCTCGGCGACCTTGTCGAGCTCCGGATCGTCGGTCTGGGCGAGGTAGATCAGCTTCTCGTAGTTGCCGAAATAGTCCTTGATCAGCTCGGGATGCCTGTCGAGGCCGAGCGGCTTGATGAAGAAGGCCTCGAACTGGCGGCAGAGGAAGTCGGTCATGTAGAACGACATCATGTCGCCGTCGGCGACGTTCGCGTAGGCGTCCATGCCCTGGTAGAAGGCAAAGCAATGCGGCCCGGCCATGCGCTCGACGCCGTGCTTCTCGATGACGCGGTCGAGCAGGCCGCCCGTGCCGCAATCGGCATAGCCGACGAAGATGTGCCGGTAGCCTTCGGTCTTGGCCTTTTCGATCGCCTTGTCCATCGCCGGCGCGATGCGGTCCGGATAGAAGTGGAACTCGGCCGGCAGGCAGGTCAGCTCGAGATGGTCGAGCTTTAGCTGTTGCTTGACGGCCAAAACTTCGCGCGCAATCATCCCGCAGGCGATGACGAGCAGCCTGTCTGTTTGATTCGGTTCCGTTTTTTGCGTCTTGACCAAGTCGGGCCGGCTTTCGCTGCGGGGCTTAATATCTGTCGAGGGAGACACCGTCCATGAAACTGCTACGCATCGCGCCGATCGCCATCCTGGCCTGCGCGCTTGCACTCACCGCCTGCGCCAACACCATCCGGGGCGTCGGCAAGGACGTCAAATCGACGGCTAGGGCGGTCAAAGACACGGTCAACTGATCAGCAGCCTCATCCATCATCTGGGAACAAAAAAGCCGCGCTGCAAGGCGCGGCTTTTCTTGTCGATCCATCCTAATGCCTTGGGTCAGGCGGAAGCGCGAACGTTGTGTTTGCGCTTCATGTAGTCCTTGGCGGTCTCGACGGCCACCGCCGCGTCGCGGCAATAGGCATCGGCGCCGACGGCCTTGCCGAATTCCTCGTTGAGCGGCGCGCCGCCGACCAGGACGACATAATCGTCGCGGATGCCCTTTTCCTTCATCGTATCGATGACCACCTTCATGTAAGGCATGGTGGTGGTGAGCAGCGCCGACATGCCGATGATGTCGGGCTGGTGCTGCTCGATCGCGTCGAGATATTTCTCGACCGCATTGTTGATGCCGAGGTCGATGACGTCGAAGCCGGCGCCTTCCATCATCATGCCGACAAGGTTCTTGCCGATGTCGTGGATGTCGCCCTTGACGGTGCCGATCACCATCTTGCCCTGCTTCGGCGCGCCGGTGGCGGCGAGCAGCGGGCGCAGTATGAACATGCCGGCCTTCATCGCGTTGGCGGACAATAGCACTTCGGGAACGAACAGGATGCCGTCGCGGAAATCCTCACCGACGATGCGCATGCCTTCGACCAGCGCCTCGGTCAGCACCTTGTAAGGCGCCCAGCCGCGCTCGAGCAGGATTCGTGTACCTTCCTCGATCTCTTCCTTCAGACCATCATAGAGGTCGTCATGCATCTGCTGCACGAGTTCCTCGTCGGAAAGCTCGGAAAGGATGATCTCGTCGTCGGACATTTTTCTCGGGCTCCTTGCTGCTCGGAATGACTGCGGCAGCCTAAAAATCGATGCGCCAATACCTAACCCGCGAGGGCAAGCTAGCCATAGCTGATTTGCGACTTCCCGCAAAAGGAAAGCGACTGAAAAATTGGCGCTTTTCTTGTCGATTTTGCGACAGGCGTTGGCGCTGGCTGGCCGTTTCCAATAGGGTGCATGGCTACGATCCGGCAAGAAGCGGCGACGATGGGCCGCTCCAGCCAATTCAGGCCAGTTATAGGAAGAACGATCATGAGCGATAACGCGGCAGTCGAGCAGGAAGCGTCGGGCGGACGGCGCGGACGCGGCGCCAGCGGCGGCGCTGCGGCGCGCCGGGCGGCCCGTTCGGGCGGCGGTCCGGGCACGCAGCTCACCTACATCAAGCGCAAGATCAACGTCTATGAGGTCCTCAACGAGGAAGGCCTGGCGCTGATCGAGAAGAACACCGACACGGTGCTTGAAGAAATCGGCATCATCTTCCGCGACGACGCCGAGGCGCTGGCGCTGTGGAAGGAAGCAGGCGCCGACGTCAAAGGCGAGCGCGTGCACTTCCCCAAGGGCCTCTGCCGCTCGCTCTTGAAGACCGCGCCCTCGATCTACACCCAGCATGCGCGCAACCCGGAGCGCTCGGTTCAGATCGGCGGCAACGCGACCGTATTCGCACCGGTCTACGGCCCGCCCTTCGTGCGTGACCTCGACGGCAACCGCCGCTACGCGACGATCGAGGATTTCCAGAATTTCGTGAAGCTCGCCTATATGGCGCCGTCGATCCACCATTCGGGCGGCACGGTGTGCGAGCCGGTCGACGTGCCGGTCAACAAGCGCCACCTCGACATGATCTACAGCCACATCCGTTATTCCGACAAACCGTTCATGGGCTCGGTGACCGCGCCGGAGCGGGCCGAGGACACGGTGGCGATGGCCAAGCTCGTGTTCGGCGACGACTTCGTCGAGAACAATACGGTGCTGACCAGCCTGATCAACGCCAACTCGCCGATGGTGTTCGACGAGACCATGCTCGGCGCGCTGAAGGTCTATTCGCGCCACAACCAGGCCTGCATCGTCACGCCCTTCATCCTGGCCGGCGCGATGAGCCCGGTGACGGTCGCCGGCACGCTGACGCAGGTGCTGGCCGAGGTGCTCGCCGGCGCCTCGTTCACGCAGCTGATCAGGCCCGGCGCGCCGGTGCTGTTCGGCACCTTCGCCTCGTCGATCTCGATGCAGTCCGGCGCGCCGACCTTCGGCACGCCGGAGCCGTCGCTGGTCTCCTACGGCGCCGCGCAGCTCGCGCGCCGGCTCGGCCTGCCGTTCCGCACCGGCGGCTCGCTCTGCGCCTCGAAGGTTCCGGACGCGCAGGCGGCTTACGAGAGCGCCAACACGCTCAACTCGACGATCCTTGCCGGCACCAATTTCGTGCTGCATTCGGCCGGCTGGCTCGAGGGCGGTCTCGCCTCCTGCTACGAGAAATTCATGATGGATATCGACCAGCTCGGCATGCAGCAGAAGTTTGCCGAGGGCGTCGACCTGTCGGAAAACGGCCAGGCGATGGACGCGATCCGCCAGGTCGGTCCGGGCAGCCACTATCTCGGCTGCGATCACACGCAGGCGAATTTCCAGACGGCCTTCTACCGCTCCAACATCGCCGACAACAATTCCTACGAGCAGTGGCTGGCCGAAGGCGAGAAGACCGCGCCGCAGCGCGCCAACGAGCTCGCTCGCCGCTGGCTGGAAAGCTACGAGGCGCCGCATCTCGATCCGGCCATCGACGAGGCGCTGAAGGACTTCATCGCCAAGAAGAAGGGCTCGATGGCCGACGCCTTCACGTGAAAGGAGCCCGAGTCAGGCCGGGCTAAAGTCGCCAACATCATTCACAAGGAAGTCTGGCGGAGCGCGTTCTCCGACCCGGACCGGAAGGGATGACCTTTTCCCGCGGCGCGGTCGAGGAGATTGCGGCCGCGCTCGCGGCCAGCGGTCTGATCCTTCGCGGCGGTTTCAGCTTTGGCGACGATCAGGTTGCACCGGCCGGACCCTCCGGCGCCCCGGCCAAATCGGTGCTGCTGGTCGGGCAGGCGGGCGCGGCGCCTTGGCCGCATTTTCAGCGTTGGCTGGGACAGCAGGCGAGGGACATCGCCAATCCGCTCGACACCTGGTCGCGCGAGGTGATCGGCGCGGTCGCGCAAGGCCGTGGCGCTCGCGCGGTATCGCCTTCCGACCGGCCTTATCTGCCGTTCCAGCAATGGGCGATGAGGGCGGAAGGGCTGAAGCCGTCACCGCTCGGCATCCTCATGCATCCCACATACGGGCTCTGGCATGCCTATCGCGGCGCCTTGCTGTTCGAGGATGAGATTCCGCTACCCGATGCTCACGTGGCCATTCATCTTTGCGACATATGTGTCGAAAAACCCTGCCTGAAATCCTGTCCGGTCGACGCCTATTCCGGGCAGGGCTTTGCCCATGAAGCCTGTCTCGGCCATGTTCGAGGCCCCCGTGGCGAGCCGTGCCGAAGCGGTGGCTGCCTCGACCGCAACGCCTGCCCTTTTGGTACAGACTATCGCTATCCGCCGGAGGTGCAGGCTTTTCACATGGCGGCTTTCGCGCGGCTCTAAGGGGCCGGGCGGCCGCACGAAATCTTGAACAGCCTGGTCTGGGAATGGCTTGCCGGGACGGTGCTCGCCGATATCTAACGCGCGACAGGCAACGGAGAGCATCATGACCGGAAAGCAGATCGAGTTCGAGACCAGGGACGGCAAGGCAAAGGCGGGACTTTTTCGATCGTCCGGCAAGGCCAGGGCGGGCGTCATCCTCTATATGGACGCCTTCGGGCCGCGTCCGGCGCTCGACGAGATGGCTGAACGGCTTGCCGGCGACGGGTATGCGGTGCTGGTGCCCGACCTCTTCTATCGCAACGCGCCCTACGGTCCGTTCGACGCCAAGACCGCCTTCACGGTGGAGGAAACCAAGACCAAGTTGATGGCGCTGGTGACCGGAACGACGCAGGAGATGACCATCCGCGACAATGCCGGCTTCCTCGATGCGCTCGCGGCCGAAGGCATTGAGGGACCGGTCGGTGTCGTCGGCTATTGCATGGGCGGAGCGCGGGCGCTGAACGCGGCGGCGACCAATCCCGACCGCATCGTCGCCGCGGCGAGCTTCCACGGCGGCAATCTGGCAAGCGATGCGGCCGACAGCCCGCACCGCAAGGCGGCTTCGATCAAGGCGCGCGTCTATGTCGGGGTCGCCGGCGTCGACCGCAGCTTCCCGCCGGAACAGTCGGCGCGGCTGGCGGAGGCCTTGCGGGTGGCCGAGGTCGACCACGTCATCGAGAATTATGTCGGCGTCGGCCATGGCTGGTGCGTCAAGGACCACAGCGTTTATGACGAGACGGGCGCCGAGCGGCATTGGAAGCGGCTGACCACGTTCTTCAAAGAAACATTGGGTTAGCCGTCTCCCCGCCGATCATGGAGAGAGCACCGTGTGGCGCGAGCCTTCGAACGTTCGCGCTGCCCCTCATCCGCCCTTCGGGCGTTCGTCGTTCGAAAAGCCAAGCAATTGGCTTTTCGTCCGCTACGCGGACCACTCCTCACTCCCCGCGAGCGGGGAGAAGGAAAAGGCGCTGCCGCAGAAAAATCTTTTCATCGCCCCAAGGATTGGCCATTAGCCTTCGTCCAACAGACAAATGATGGCGATGATGCTGGACGACAGCGAAGCCTCCGATGCCGAATTGATCGCGCGGGCGAGGGGCGGAGACAGGGGGGCTTTCGGCAAACTGCTCGAAAGGCACTATGGCTTCGTCTATCGCGCCGCCTATCGCTGGTGCGGCAGGAAAGCCGATGCCGAGGACATCGCCCAGGACGTCTGCGTGCGGCTCGGCCGCGCGATCCGCGACTATCAGGGCAGCGGCGCCTTCACGACATGGCTCTATGCCATGACGCTGAACGCGGCGCGCGACATGATGCGCAAGCGTGCCCGCGACACTGCCAAGACCGATGCCTTCGGCGCCTATGCGTCGATTGGCGGCGAAGCGCAGGCGCAGGCCGACGATCCGGCCGAGGCGCTGTGGACGGCGGTGCGGATGCTGCCCGACAAGCAACGCGACGCGGTGCTGCTTGTCTATGGCGAAGGCCTCAACCACGCCGCGGCGGCGGAGGTGATGGCGATCTCGGAGACGACGGTTTCCTGGCACATCCATGAAGCGAAGAAACGGCTGAAAGTGCTGATGCGCTCAGCCGGGGAAGTGTGACCATGGTCGACGACAACGAACTCGTAAGGCTGCGCGACATCGCTATACCGGCGCCTGACGGCGAGGCGAAGGCGCGCGCGCTGGCCGCCGCGATGCAGGCCTTCGACATGGACGAAAAAATTTCGCCGGTCCCCCAAGGAATGCCCGCAGGCCTTCGTCTCACGGAGCGAGCAAGAAAGCTCTGGAGAGACATCATGCAACGGAAACTCATTGCCACGCCGGCCATCACCGCGCTGGTCGCGCTGCCTATCGCCGGCTATGCCGCTTTCGAGATGCTGAAGGAACAGCCGCCTGTCATTACCGGCAACGGCAAGATCACCGAGACGCTGGCCGACAAGCCGGTGGCGCAGAAGTCCGCGCCAAACCAGCCGGCCATCAACGAGCCGCTCGCGGCTGCGCCCGCCAAGGAGAAGAAAACCGACGCCGACAATGAAAGGCGCGTCGAGGATGAAGCGCAGGTCGCGCCGGCGTCGCCGCCGAAAACTGAATTGAGTCGATCCGACGACCAGACGAGGCAGCAATACGGGACGCTGAAGGACTATGCCAAGCAGGCTCCCGAGGCATTGCCTGCGCCGCCGCCTGCACCTGCGGAGGTTGATCAACTGGCCGCAGGCGGGCGCGCGAATGCCCAGGCGCCGGCAACAGCCATGCAGTCTGCCGAGATCCCTGCTGGTGCCGTCGCCGATTCCAAGCTGATGGTGCAGCCCGCGCCCATGCCGGCCGACCAGATGCAGCCGCAGGAGGAAAATCGCGACCGCATCGAGACCTTCAAGACCAATCCTGTGCATGAAACCGCACAGGATCCGGTCTCGACCTTTTCGATCGACGTCGACACCGCCTCCTATTCCTTCGTGCGGCGCTCGCTGAAGGAAGGCACTCTGCCCGATCCCGGCACGGTCCGTGTCGAGGAGATGATCAACTACTTCCCCTATGACTGGAAGGGTCCGGAATCGGCTTCAACGCCGTTCAACTCGACCGTCACCGTCATGCCGACGCCGTGGAACGATCGCACCAAGCTGATGCATGTGGCGATCAAGGGTTTCGACGTGAAGCCGGCCGAGCAGCCCAAGGCCAATCTGGTCTTCCTGATCGACGTCTCGGGCTCGATGGACGAGCCGGACAAGCTGCCCCTGCTCAAATCCGCCTTCCGCTTGCTGGTGAGCAAGCTGAAGCCCGACGACACTGTCTCGATCGTCACCTATGCGGGCAATGCCGGCACGGTACTGATGCCGACGAAGGCGGCGGAAAAGCAGAAGATCCTTGCAGCCATCGACAATCTGGAACCCGGCGGCTCGACGGCCGGCGAGGAAGGCATCCGCGAAGCCTACAAGCTTGCACAGCAATCCTTCGTCAAGGACGGCGTCAACCGCGTGATGCTGGCCACCGACGGCGACTTCAATGTCGGCCAGATCGATGACGAGGATCTCAAGCGGCTGATCGAGCAGGAGCGCAAGACCGGCGTCTTTCTGTCGGTGTTCGGCTTCGGCCACGACAATCTGAACGACCAGATGATGCAGACCATCGCGCAGAATGGCAACGGCACGGCGGCTTACATCGACACACTTGCCGAGGCCCAAAAGGTGCTGGTCGACGATGCGTCCTCGACGCTGTTCACCATTGCCAAGGACGTCAAGATCCAGGTCGAATTCAACCCGGCCAAGGTCTCGGAATACCGTCTTGTCGGCTATGAGACCCGCGCCTTGAAGCGCGAGGATTTCAACAATGACCGCATCGATGCCGGCGATATCGGTTCGGGACATTCGGTGACGGCGGTCTATGAGATCACGCCGAAAGGCAGCGGCGGCGAGCAGGTCGATCCGCTGCGCTACGGCCAGGCCAAGGTCGACAATGGTGGCGTCGCCAATGCGGACGAATATGCCTTCGTCAAGATCCGCTACAAGCTGCCGAACGAGGATGTCTCGAAGCTCATCACCACGCCGGTGACGGCGGCCAACGAGGTCAAGTCCTTCGACGAGGCCGGCGTCGACCAGCGCTTCTCGGTTGCGGTCGCCGCCTTCGGGCAGAAGCTGCGCGACGAGGATCAGACCGCCAATTTCGGCTATGACCGGATCGCGGAGATCGCCAACGCCGCGCGCGGCGCCGATCCGTTCGGCTATCGAGCCGAATTCCTGTCGCTGGTGCGACTGGCCTCGTCGTTGGACGGCAACAAGTAGAGAGCCGAAAGGCAGAGACCGAATGATGAAGGCCGGTGCGACAAAACTCCGCCGGCCTTTTTTGCGATCGTTAAATTGCGCGGCTTTTCCGGAACCTCGTCGCAACGGGCTTCTGTTAGTCCGTGCTGATAAGGTTTGAGGGATCAGCAGTGCATATCACGACAATCGGCAACGCGAACGCGACGGCGGCCAATGCGCCGCTGCGGGGACCATCCGCGCCTTCAGCGGAATCCGCGCGCATCAGGAGCGATGTCGATGCGGCCCGCGATACGGCGCTTTCGGCGCTGAACAACGACCGTTTTCGCGTGATGCTAGAACAGATCACAGACCCCGGTGCATCGGGCGTCCTGATGACGATGGGCGCCGAGAACGTCGTCGATTTCAATACGGCGTTGTCGCGCTACGACGAAAACAGCAAATAATCGGGCCCGTCAGGCGCGGCTGCGCCGGCGTTCGCGGCGGCCTTCGCCTGCGTCACCGGCACTTGCCGTCTTGTTGCGCATCGGGCCGATGCGCTCGACGATCGTCTCGACGGTCGGGCGCGTCGACTTGGTGTGCGCGTCGAGCGCCTTGCGCATGGCGGCGAGGTGGGCGAACGAGGTGCCGCAGCAGCCGCCGACAATTTTTGCGCCGGCATCGACCGCCAGCCGCACATAATCGGACATCAGCTCCGGCGTGCCGGAATAGTGGATCTCCGCGCCGCGGAATTCCGGAATGCCGCAATTGCCCTTGACGATCACGGTCGCCTCCGGCTTCGCCTCGGTCATGTCGAGCAGCGAAGCGAGGATATCGGAAGCGCCGACGCCGCAATTGGCGCCGACACCGAGCGGGGCCTGCGAGAGGCCGTCGGCGACGGCGTGGATATCCTTCGGCAGCAGGCCCATCATGGTGCGGCCGGCCGTGTCGAAGGAACCGGTATAGGTATAGGGCAGGCCGACGCGGATGGCGGCTTCAGCCGCGGCGCGGATCTCGTCGGGCGCCGACATCGTCTCGATCCAGGCGACTTCGGCGCCGCCGGCCTTGAGACCCTCGATCTGCTCGACAAAAGCATTTACGGCATCGTCGTAAGTCAGGGCGCCGAGCGGCACCAGCAGCTCGCCGGTCGGGCCGACGGAGCCGGCGACGACGACCTTGCGGCTGGCCTTGTCGGCAACGGAGCGGGCAATCTCGGCGGCGCGTTTGTTCAGCTCGTGCACGCGATCCTGCGCATGATGCAGCTTGAGCCGGTGGCGGGTGCCGCCGAAAGAATTGGTCAGGATGATATCGGCGCCGGCATCGACGAAGTTCTGATGCAGGTTGGCGATCGTCTCGGGCGAAATCTCATTAAGCAGCTCGGGCGCCTCGCCGGCCTCGAGACCCATCGCGAACAGATTGGTGCCGGTGGCGCCGTCGGCCAGGAGCACGCCCTTTTCAGCAAGCAGTGCGTCAATCGGGTTGGTCGCGGTCATGACTTTGGCTTTCGTATCTCGAATTCAAATAACGATATAAAGAAGTCTTTATGTCCAGTCAACGAGTTTGCGGCCAGGAAGCCTTACGCGGCCGGTGTGATCTCGACCTCGATCTCGGTGCAGGCATCGCCGTTGGTCGGGTGGTGATCGACCGAGCAGGCGGTGACGACAAGCAGGAGGTCCTGTTCGGCGCGCAGCGTGACGTAGCCGCCGGGCGGATTGATCGAGGCCTCGACCACCAAAGTCCCGTCGGGCTGCGGCATGGAGTTCTGGAAGAGATCGACCGGGTCGGGCGCGAAGGGGAGTTCGATGCCTTCCGCGCCGAGCGCCTTCATCAGATTGTCGCGGCAGTTCGGATGGTTGGGCAGGCCGGCGCGTTCGTAAAGCGCGCTGTCGCAGGCCGGGTAGAGCATATCGTGCGGGCCGGGCGAGGCGTCCTCGATCAGCGTCAGCATGATCTTGCCGGCGGCGCTGTAGAAATGGTCGCCGGGTTTCGGGAACAGCCGCTCGGTGATGTCGCGGGTCTGCGACGTGCTCAACCAGTCGAGCCGTCCCTCGGTCGAGAAGGCCCAGAGGTCCGAGACCTGCTGGCCCTTGGGATCGACGATGCGGATCAGATCGCCGCGCCTGACGCGCACGGACCGGCCCGACTGAGGAGGAACGACGAGGTGACGCGGTTCTTGCATGGGTTTCCCTGAAACGACGATCGGCGGCCAGGACGTTGGCCGACCATCAAGATGATATCGAAGCCAGCGATCAGACAGAGCCTGATGGGAACGACATTGCGGCCAGCCTTTGCGCAAAACTCGCGGCCTCGTGCGCGTTGATGTCGGCGGCGCGGATCAGATTGTCGAAATGGCTGGTGAGCGTGCGGACCGGTTGGGTGGCGTTCAACACCAGGTACATGTCGCCGACATAGATCGCGGCGCGATAGGGGCCGAAGATCGTATAGGGGATCGAATAGCGCATGCGGCCGTCATAGAGGAACAGCCGGAAAGTCGGGTAAAGGTCGTCGAGCAGCGCCGCCATGTGCAGCAACTGCTTGCGGCGCTCCGCTTCCGGAAAGCGATCCCAGACGCCGAGGCCACGCGCGAAGATCTCCAGCGTGTGGCGCGGCATGCAGACCTCCATGTCGGTCTCCGGCCGCCTTGTGTAGTCGATGCGGTATTGCGTCTCGCCGGCTTGCGCCTCGCGGCTCTTGTTGGTGATACCTGCCTCGTATTCCACCAGTGCCTCGGTGCGCAGAAGGTCAGGAATGCCGGCGGGCACATAGCGGATCTTCGTGCCTGCGGCCTCTGCATGCCATTTGGCCAAAAGCGTGCGGTCGAAACCATCGGGCGCCTCCTCGATCTCGAGGCTTTCTCTTATTTCGCCGGTGACGCCTTCGTCCTGCGAGAGGCCCAGCAGCCAGTCGAGCGACACCTTGAACTCGGCGGCGATGTTGAGAAGCGTCTCGGCGCGGGGCAGGCGGGTAGAGGCGCCGGAGAGCAGTTGCGACAGCGCCGAACGATCGATGCCGACCGCCGTCGCGAAGGCCGACTGGTTCAAGTCGGATCGTGTCAAGAGCAATTTCAGGCGCTCCCGAAAGGTCGTCGACAGATCACGCTTGTCCACCACGCTGCTCCTGCTTCGGAGAGGAAAAATTTGCGCCAGAGCCGTTCTGAACGTGGCTCAGGTGGAAATGAATCCCCACATTTGTTTACAATGTATAACATATGCGGCCAGAAATGCGCATTCGCAACAGTTTGTGCGCATTGTCGCGTTGATGTAACGGCAGGCTCCTGACACAATGTTGTCAGGAATCGAGTTGGTTCCGGCGACTGGAGGGCAGTGGTCGATAGCATGGCGAGCATGAATAAGAGACGTAGCAGCACGAGACGAAGCGATAATCCGGCGGTCGAATGGCCGACAGCCATCCTCACACTCTTCTGCTACGGCGCGTGGCTCGCGACCGGCTTCCTGCTCTGGCCATCCCATCCGCTTTTGGCGCTTGCCGTCCTGCCCTTTATCCTGGCTCTGCAATCCTCGATCATGCACGAGGTGCTGCACGGTCATCCGACCCGCAACGCCAGGTTCAATGAAGCCTTCGTCTTCCTGCCCATAGGCATGGTCTGGCCGTTCCGCCGCTTCAAGACGATCCACCTTCGCCATCATGCCGACGAGCGCCTGACCGATCCGCTCGACGATCCGGAGAGCTATTACCAGGCGCTCTGGATGCATGAAGACCTGCCGCGGACCATGAAGTTTCTGCTCAAGATCAACAACACCATGGTCGGCCGCTTCATCCTCGGTCCATGGTTGTCCTCGGTCGGTTTCTTCATCGACGATGCCAAGCAGATCCTTGCCGGCGAAAAGGCGATCCGCAAGGCCTGGCTGTTGCATGCCATCGGTCTCGCCATTGTGGTGCCGATCGTCACGTTTGGTTTCGGCATCCCGCTGTGGCTCTACATCCTGGTGCCGGTGTGGCTCGGCCAGTCGCTGATCTCGATCCGCACCTATGCCGAGCACCAGTGGTCGGAGCATCCGGAAGGGCGCACGGTGATCGTCGAGCGTTCGCCGCTTTCCTTCCTGTTCCTGAACAACAATCTGCATTTCGTTCATCACAAGAGCCCGACCATTGCCTGGTATAGGTTGCCGAAGCTGTTTCGCGAGCGCCGCGAAGAGTGGCTGCGGATGAACAACGGTTACGCCTATCCGAACTATTTCGCGATGATGAAAGCCCACGCCTTCAAGGCCAAGGAGCCGATCGTCCACCCGGTTCTGCGGCGCACGCCGGAACCCGGACGCGCCTTCAAGCCGCGAGTCAGGGCACGCAACGTCAATGGACTGGGCACCGCGCCAGTTCCGGCGGAGCCGCCGAAAGAGTAATCTCGACTTTCCGCGACGCTTTTTCCGCGGCGGAACGCAGGCGCCGAAGATCGCCTGTCTTTGAAAGCCATTCGACATGAGCAAGTTTGTTGCGGCCCTGCCGATGTATGACTGGCCCGAGATGCGTGGCGAAGTCGACTTACAATGGGCGCGGCTCCGCGACGCCTTCCGGCAAAGGGGCATCGATGCGCCGGATGCGGTTGTGCGCAGCAATCGCGAACTGCCGGCGGTGCCAGGCGGGATCCTCGACGACGACGGCAAGCCGATCGCGCCCGACCCCGCGACGCTGCCCCCGGACGAGCTCGATTTTCACCAACTCTGGCTGAGCCCGGCGCTGCTCTTCGGACAAACCTGCTGGGGGCCGATGGAATTTGGCCTGGCTCAGCATGTGCAGGTGATCGCTCAGCCAAGTTACGACGCTTATGAAGGCGGGCAGGGGGAGCTTTATTCCAGCGCCTTGGTGATGGCTGCGGACGGCGGACCGTCAGTCGTCGCGCCGGGGGATGGCAAGGCTGTCATCCCGCTCGATCTCATTCGCGGCAAGCGCTTCACCTTCAACAATCCGGACTCGATGTCCGGGCTGATCGGGCTGACGCGCGACCTGGAGGCCATGGGCGAGAGCCTGGACATCTTCGCCTCGCGCAGCGAAAGCGGCGGCCACCGGTCATCGATCGTGGCGGTCGCGGAAGGCAGGGCCGATATCGCCGCCATCGATTGCGAAAGCTGGGCGCTGGCGCAGCGTTTCGAGCCGGCGGCGAAAGGCGTGAAGGTGGTCGGCTGGACGGCACGGCGCAAGGGCCTGCCCTACATCACCGCCAGAGCGACGCCGGAAAAGATCATTACCGCGATGCGCGATGCCGTCGCTTCTATCGAAAGCGGATCAGAGCAGCCGCTCGTCCAGCTTGTAGGCTGAAAGCTTCTCGTTGCCGCTCTCGGTGATCAGGATCTGCTCCTCGATCTTGACGCCTTCGCGTCCGCCAAGCCTGCCGATATAGCTTTCGACGCAAAGCACCATGCCGGGTTCGAGCACGCCGTCAGGCGTGTCGACGGTCCAGTCGCCGGCATGCGGCAGCGTCGGATATTCGTCCGCGAGGCCGACCCCGTGATAAAGCACGCCGTAGCGTGTCGGATAGCAGTCGTCCGGCGGCACCGCCGAACGTTCGATGAGATCGCGAAAGGAAATGCCCGGCCGCATCAGGTCCGTGTTCTGGGCGATCTGGCCGGCGGCGATGCGGAACAGGTCGCGCTGCTCGTTCGACGGTTGCCTGTCGCCGCAGAGCCATGTGCGCGAAAGGTCGGCGCAGAAGCCATAAGGACCGATGAGGTCGGTGTCGAAGGCGACAAGGTCGCCATTCTCGACGATGCGCGCAGAGCATTCCTGGAACCAGGGATTGGTGCGTGGTCCGGAGGACAAAAGGCGCGTCTCGATCCACTCGCCGCCGCGCGCGATGTTGCCGCGATGCAGCTCCGCCCACAATTCGTTCTCCGAGATGCCGGGCTTCAGCGCCGCTTCCATCTCGCCCATCGCCGCCTCGCAGGCGACGATGGCGCGGCGCATGGCGAGGATCTCGTCCGGCGATTTGATGAGGCGCGCATTCTCCATCACCGCCTCGCCGTTGCCTATCGCGATGCCGCGGCGGGCGAGTTCCTCCACGCCTTCGGGATTGATGTGGTCGACGGCGATGCGGCGGTTGCCGCCGCCATGCTCGGCAACGAGTTCGGCGATGCCGGCACCCCAGCGCCGGACCTTCTGCTCGGTGAGTTCTCCGCTGTAGAGATACATCCACGATACGGCTGGGCGCACCTCGTCGACGACGCCCGAATGGTCGGACAGGTGCTCGCAGGAGAAATAGTCGAACAGCACCACCGGTCCTTCGGTAGCGACGAAACAATGGCGTGTGGGGTTGTGCGCGACCCAGAGCTGCATGTTGGTCGAGTCGGTCGCGTAACGGATGTTGACCGGGTCGTAGAGCAGGGCGCCGGCATAATCGCGGCGCTTCAGCTCGGCGCGGATGCGCTCCAGCCGGTATCTGCGCATGGCGGGCAGGTCGGGCGCGGCGATACCCGCCGCCGCCCATTCGGCCTCGGCCACCGCGCCATAGCCCAGCACATGCTGGTTGAGCGAGGCCGCCTTCTCGCGTGAGGCCTCGCGCAGCGCTTCGACCGAGCCGGGTTCGAAGGGCATGATCTTGCGGTGGCGACCGAAGCCTCCCTTTGCCGCCGCGCTGTCCATAGCCAAACCTCAGGTCCGCATTTTCTCGCCGCTCGGGTCGAAAGGCGGCTCGACATTGATGCGGGCCGGGCGGCGATGGCCAAGGATCTCTATCTCGAACAGGCCGGCGCTTTCGTCCTCGGCAAGGGCCGCGGGGACATAGCCCTGGGCCATCGACTTCTGGACATAATGCGCGTAGCCGCCCGACGTGACCCAACCGACGACGCGCCATTCGCCATCGACGATGCCGCGCACGGCGGAAGCGCCTTCGGCGGCCTTCGACCCGCGGACTTCCTTGCCCGTCTCATCGAAGCGCGGCGCGCCGTAGCCATGCGGCTTTTCCACCGTGCCGTAATCCTTGCCGACCTTGGCCCAGATCGGCTCGTCGCCCATCACGTCGGCATCGATGGCGTCGACAATGAAGGAGACGCGGCGCAGCTTCGGACCCTCGGCATGCTCCTTGGCCGAGGCCTCGCGGCCGATGAAGTCGTTCTTCTCGAGCTTGATGAAGCGGTCCATCGAGCCTTCGAACGGTCCGTAGATCGGACGCAGTTCGCGGAACCAGGTGGGGAAGTTCTTTTCCAGACGCATCGACAGCAGCGCGCGCATGCCGAAGTCGACCAGGCCGAATTCCGCCCCGGCATCCTTGATCGCCTTGTAGACCAGGCGCTGATAGGCCGGCGCCATCCAGATCTCGTAACCGAGGTCGCCGGTATAGGTGATACGGTTGACCATGCAGGGCGCGCCACCGACCGCCATCTCGCGGAAATCCATGAAGCGGAAGGCCTTGGTCGAGACGCCGACATCGACCAGTTTCTGCAACAGATCGCGCGATTTCGGTCCTGCAATGGAAAGACCGACCAGCGTCTGGTCGAAGCGGTGGATGCGCACCGAACCGTCCTTCGGCAGGTGCTTCTCGAACCAGCGCATATGGTATTTCTGCGCGGCCGACGAGCCCCAGATCATGAAGCGGTCTTCTCCATTCCTTGGGCCGGCCTTGGCGATGGTGAAGTCGCCGATCAGCTTGCCGAACTCGTTGACCATCGGGGTCAGCACGATGCGGCCAACCTTCGGCATGCGGTTGGTCATCAGCCGGTTGAGGAAATCCTCCGCGCCCGGGCCCGAGACCTCGTATTTGGCGAAGTTGGCGATCTCGGTGACGCCGACCTTGTCGCGCGTGGCGCGCACTTCCTCGCCGATCGGGCCGAAGTCGTTGGAGCGGTGGAAGGAGACGATGTCCGTGGGCTCCGTGCCCTTCGGCGCGAACCAGAGCGGGGTCTCGAGGCCCCATGAATCGCCCATGACGGCATTGTTGGCGAGCATGGTGTCGTAGAGCGGTGTCGTCTGCGCCGGACGGGCGGCCGGAAGCTCTTCGTTCGGGAAGCGGATCGAGAAGCGGCGCGAATAGTTCTCGCGCACCTTGGCGTTGGTGTAGCGAAGGCTCGCCCATTCGCCGAAGCGGGCGACGTCCATGCCCCAGACGTCGAAGCCCGGATCGCCGTGCACCATCCAGTTGGAGAGCGCGAGGCCGACGCCGCCGCCCTGGCTGAAGCCGGCCATGACGGCGCAGGCGCACCAGAAATTGGTCAGGCCCTGCACCGGGCCGACCAGCGGATTGCCGTCGAGCGCGAAGGTGAAGGGGCCGTTGATGATCTGCTTGATGCCGGCCTTCTCGATGCCGGGGAAATGCTTGAAGCCGATTTCCAGCGACGGCGCGATGCGGTCGATGTCGGGTGGCAAGAGCTCATGGCCGAAATCCCACGGCGTGTTGACCGGCGACCACGGCTTGCAGGCCTTCTCATAGGTGCCGAGCAGGATGCCGTTGCGCTCCTGGCGGGTGTAGATCTCGCCCTTGAAATCGAGCACGCCGATCATCTCGCGGCCGGTCGACTTGTTGAATTCCTCGACCTCAGGCATCGGCTCGGTGAGCAGGTACATATGCTCCATGGCCAGCACCGGCAGTTCGACGCCGACCATGCGGCCGATCTCGCGCGCCCACAGGCCGCCGCAATTGACGACATGCTCGGCATGGACCGTGCCTTGCTCAGTGACGACGTTCCAGGTGCCGTCCGGCTGCTGGGTCAGGTCGACGACGCGGTTGCGCAGCACGATCTCGGCGCCGAGTTTCTTCGCCGCCTTGGAATAGGCGATGGTGGTGCCGGACGGATCGAGATGGCCCTCGACCGGATCCCACATGGCGCCGACGAAGTTCTTCTCATCCATCAGCGGGAACATGGCCTTGGCTTCCGAGGGCGTGATCAGCTCGGTGTCCATGCCGAGATAACGGCCCTTGGCATGCGCCAGCCGCAGGAAGTCCATGCGCTCCGGCGTGTCGGCCATCATGACGCCGCCGGTCAGATGCAGCGAGCAGGACTGGCCGGAAATCTCCTCGATCTCCTTGTAGAGCTGGACCGTATAGGCCTGCAGCTTGGCGACGTTCGGGTCGCCGTTCAGCGTGTGGAAGCCGCCCGCCGCATGCCAGGAGGAGCCGGAGGTGAGCTCCGAGCGCTCGATCAGCATGATGTCGGTCCAGCCGGCCTTGGCGAGGTGATAGAGCACCGAACAGCCGACGACGCCGCCGCCGATGACAACCGCTTTTACATGAGATTTCATACAGATAGGTCCGTCTTGTGCAATGTGGAATCAGAAATGAAGACGAGCGGTGGGCAGTTGCCCAGCCGAACGCGGATCAGAAATCCGTCGGCGCGCCGCCTTCGGCGCGGCGCTTCTCGACGAAATCGTTGAGTTCCTCGCGGATAGCCGGATCCATATACGGCTCCTCGTAGGAGGCAAGGCGCTCTTTCCACACCTTGTTGGTGCGCTCGAGCGCCGTTGGCGAGCCAGCCTCGGCCCAGGTCTCGAAGTTGCGCCAGTCGGACACGATCGGCGAATAGAAGGCGGTCTTGTAACGCTCCTGCGTGTGCTGGGTGCCGAAGAAATGGCCGCCCGGGCCGACCGACTGGATAGCGTCGAAGCCGAGCGCGTTCTCGGAGAGGTCGAGCGGGGTGAGGAACTCGGCCACCATCTGCAAAAGATCGATGTCGAGGATGGTCTTTTCGTAGGAGCAGCGCAGGCCGCCTTCCAGCCAGCCGGCGCCATGCATCATCAGGTTGCCGCCGCCCTGGATCGCACCCCACAGCGAGAACACGCTTTCATAGGCGGCCTGCGCGTCGACCGTGTTGGCGGCGCAGGTGTTGGAGGTGCGGTAGGGGATGTTGTAGCGGCGGGCAAGTTGGCCGCCGACGAGCTGCGCCTTCATGTATTCGGGCGTGCCGAAGGCCGGCGCGCCAGATTTCATGTCGACATTGGAGGTGAAGCCGCCATAGCCGACCGGCGCGCCCTTCTTCACCATCTGCGCGAAGGCGATGCCCGAGAGCGCCTCGGCGTTCTGCTGCACCAGCGCGCCGGCGACGGTGACGGGCGCCATGGCGCCGGAGAGCGTGAACGGCGTGACGATCACGACCTGGCCCATGCTCGCCATCTGGATGATGCCTTCCATCATCGGCACGTCGAGCTTGAGCGGCGAATTGGTGTTGATGATGGTGAAGACCGACGGCTCCTGCATCAGCTGCTCGCGGCTGATGCCGCGCGCGATGCGGGTGATCTCGATGCCGTCGACGTTGCGCTCCTTACCGAGCGAATAGATGTGGAAGACCTTGTCGGTCAGCATGGCGAGATCGCGGATGCACTCGAGATGCCGAACGGAGGGATGGATGTCGATCGGCTCGACCGGGTAACCGCCGGTGCAATGCAGGATGTTGTGCATCTGCGCCAGGCGCAGGAAATTGCGGTAGTCCGCCTGGTTGCCTGGCCTGCGGCCGCGATCGAGGTCGGAGCAGTTGGGCGCCGAGGCCATCATCGACAGGATGACGTTGTTGCCGCCGAAACGCAGATTGTGCGCGGGGTTGCGGGCGTGCAGCGTGAATTCCGACGGGCAGTGCGAGACAAGCTCGAGGATCATGTCGCTGTCGAAGCGCACGCGCTCCGAGCCTTCGCGCACGTCCGCGCCATGCGCCTTCATGATGCGGCGGGCTTCCTCATGCAGAACGTCGACGCCGATCTCCTTCAACACGCGCAGCGAGGCCAGGTGGATCGATTCCAGCTCGTCGTCGGAAACGAGCTTTGTTGGCGTCAGCGGGTTCTTCAACTGCCGGAAGGCGGGCTGCTCGAAAGCGGCCGAGCCGCCGGCGCGTTTTCCCGCGCGGCCGCCACGGCGGGCGCGATCGGTTGCCAGTGCCGGCTCGGCGGGATGAAGGGCGGCAGTCATGAGAAGCCTCGTGAGGATGCGAAATTGGCGGCATAATGAACTGGCCGCAATGCCGCCGGTAAGGAGGCGGCGACCACTAGGGCGAGGGAAGCGACATGACGGAGCGGGAGCGGACTGGCCCTATCCGCCAACCGGCATCGCGCGATGCCGCTCTTGAATGTTCGTGCGGCGAAGGCGATGTAGGGCGGGCCGCGAGATGACACCCGGAGACCCGCATGACCAGCGCAATGACCAAAACCCAGCCCGAATTGGCGGACGAGGATCCCTTCATTTGGCTGGAAGACCGTGACGGCGAACGATCGCTGGACTGGGTTCATCGCCAGAATGCGCTGACGGTCGCCGAACTGCAGGGCGATCCTTCCTATCAGGCCACCTTCGAAACCGCGCTCGACCTGATGACGGCCGAGGACAATATCCCGGTCGGGGCCGCACTTGCCGGTTACGTCTATAATTTCTGGCAGGACAAGACCAATGCGCTGGGCCTGTGGCGGCGCACGCCCGTCGCTTCCTACAAGACCGAGAAGCCGGAATGGGAAACGATCATCGATTTCGATCAGCTTTCGGCGAAGGAAGGCATCAAATGGGTGTTCGGTGGCGCCAGCCGGCTCTATCCCGATTTCGACCGTTGCCTGCTCTACATGTCGCCCGATGGCGGCGACGCCAACGAGATGCGTGAATTCGACATCGCGACGAAATCCTTTGTCGACGGCGGTTTTTCCGCGCGCGCCTCCAAGTCGGGCTTTTCCTGGCTGGACAAGGATACCGTCATCGTCTCCGCCGCTTTCGAGGAGAGCGACAAGACGCAATCCGGCTATCCGCGCGTCATAAAACTCTGGCGGCGCGGCACGAAGCTCGAGGACGCCACGCCGATCTTCGAAGGCGAGAAGCAGCATCTCGCGGTCGGCGGCGGCGTGGAGTATGACGACGACAAGCAGCATGTGCTGCTCGGCAAGACACTTGATTTCTTCACCTCGCACAGTTTCCTGCGCCTGGCCTCGGGCGAGAACCGGCGCATTCCGCTGCCCGACGATGCTACCGACACGGCGATCTTCAAGGACCAGCTCATTTTCGGCGTGCGCAGCCCGTGGACGGCGCCCGACGGCACGCGCTGCTTGCCGGACGGGCTCTATTCGGTCGATTTCGACCGCTGGATCGAGAGCGGCGCGTTCGGGCCGTTCGAAACCGTGCTCGAGCCGGCGCACCGTGTCTCGATCGCTGGCCTCGCCAGGACGCAGGATCGGCTGTTCATCAATCTGATGGACAATGTGCGCGGCAAGGTCATCGCCTGCGACCGCACCGCAAATGGCTGGTCGCTCAAACCGGTCGCGCTGCCCGACAACGGCAATGTCGGCATCAGCCATGTCGAGCATTTCGGCTCCAGCGTCTCCTTCTCTTTCACCGATTTCCTGACGCCGAGCTCGATCATCTGGTCGGACGACGATGGCGAGACGCTTCAAACCGTGAAGTCGCAGCCGGCCCGCTTCGATGCCTCGCCCTATGTTTCGGAGCAGTTCGAAGCCCGCTCGAAGGACGGCACGATGATCCCGTATTTCGTAGTGCGGCGCCGCGACCAGAAAGGGCCGGTGCCGGCGCTGCTCTATGGCTATGGCGGCTTCGAAGTGCCGCTCTTGCCCGGTTATGCCGGCATTCGCGGCAAGCTCTGGCTGGACAAGGGCAACGCCTATGTCCAGGCCAATATCCGCGGCGGCGGCGAATTCGGTCCGGCCTGGCACCAGGCGGCGCTCAAGGGCAAGCGCCAGAACGCCTTCGACGATTTCGCGGCGGTGGCCGAGGATGTGGTCAGGCGCGGCATCACCACGGCGGCGCAGCTCGGCATCCAGGGTGGCTCGAATGGCGGCCTGCTCACCGGCACCTCGCTGACGCAGCGGCCGGAACTGTTCGGCGCCGTCATCATCGACGTGCCGCTGCTCGACATGCTGCGCTACACCGAACTGCCGCCCGGCGCCTCGTGGATCGCCGAATATGGCGACCCGTCGAAGCCGGAAGAGGCGGCCTGGCTCGGTGCCTATTCGCCCTATCAGCATGTGGCGGCCGATGTCGCCTATCCGCCGGTGCTGCTGATGACCTCGACCGCCGACGACCGCGTCCATCCCGGGCATGCCCGCAAGATGGCGGCGCGGCTGCAGGAGGCAGGTCACGGCCGGACGCTGTTCTTCGAGGAGACCGAAGGCGGCCATGGCGGGCGCGGCGATCGCCGGCCGCAAGCGGCGCAGACGGCGATGCGCTATATGTTCCTCAAGCGGGCGCTAACCGGAACGGCTTGAATTCCAGGCCCCAGGCGGCATAAGCTGTTGCCATGATACGCTTCAGCACATCAGGCGCCTTCGGGGTCGCGGTGACGCCGTCACCGCGGACGCTGCGCGCCGAGCTGTTGCGGCTGTGCGCCCGCATCGGCTATTCGCCGCCCCGTTTCCTCTGACGAATCCGCCCCCGGCTCCCGCCGGATTGATTCAAGAGGAAAGATCAAATCCATGACCTATCAGAATTATTCGCTGAAGCAGCTTCAGCAGATCGACGCTGCGCATCACCTTCATCCCTTCACCGACCACAAGGAACTGCGAGAAACGGGTTCCCGTATCATCACAAGCGCCAAAGGGCCGTTCATCTACGAGGCCGATGGCACCGAAATCCTCGACGGCATGGCGGGCCTCTGGTGCGTCAATGTCGGCTATGGCCGCGACGAGCTGGCGGAGGCCGCCTACACACAGATGAAGGAGCTGCCTTACTATAACTCCTTCTTCAAATGCTCGACGCCGACGCCGGTGCTGTTGTCGAAGAAGCTTGCGGAGTTGGCGCCCAAGCATGTCAGCCAGGTCTTCTACGGCTCGTCAGGCTCGGAAGCCAACGACACGGCACTGCGGCTTGTCCGTCACTATTGGGCGCTCGAAGGCAAGCCCGAGAAGAACCGCATCATCTCGCGCAAGTCGGCCTATCACGGCTCGACCATCGCCGGCACGTCGCTCGGCGGCATGGAGCCGATGCACAAGCAGCTGGGCGGCGCGGTGCCCAACATCGTCCATGTGATGATGCCCTACGCCTATGAGCTGGCGCTGCCTGGCGAAAGCGACCATGATTTCGGCATCCGCGCGGCGAAGGCGGTCGAGGACGCGATCCTCGAAGCCGGCGCCGACAAGGTCGCCGCCTTCATCGGCGAGCCGGTGATGGGCGCCGGCGGGGTGAAGATCCCCCCGATGAGCTACTGGCCGGAAGTCGAGCGCATCTGCCGCAAATACGATGTGCTGTTGATGCTGGACGAGGTCATCACCGGCTATGGCCGCACCGGCGAGTGGTTCGCGGCGCAGACTTTTGGGATCGAGCCCGACACGATCACCACCGCCAAAGCCCTGACCTCGGGCTACCAGCCGCTGTCGGCGCTGCTGGTCGGCGACCGCGTCGCGAGCACGCTGGTCGAGAAGGGCGGCGAGTTCTACCACGGCTATACCTATTCCGGTCATCCTGTGGCCTGCGCGGTCGCGCTCAAGAACCTCGAGATCATCGAGAAGGAAGGGCTGGTCGAGCGGGTCAAGAACGACACCGGCCCCTATTTCGCGCAGGCGCTGCAGGAACGCATCGCCGGGCACAGGCTGGTCGGCGAAGTGCGTTCGATCGGCCTGATGGGCGCGATCGAGATCGTCAAGGACAAGGCGACCAAGGAACGCTATTTGCCGTCGGGAAGTGCCGCGGTCGTGGTGCGCGACCATGCGATCGCGAACGGCATGATGCTGCGGGCCACCGGCGACACGATGATCCTGTCGCCGCCGCTGATCTGGACGCGCGACACGATCGACATGGCCTGCGAGCGCATCGCCAAGGCGCTCGATCTCGCGGATGCCGATTTGCGGAAGCGCTGACAAGGCGAAACGCAACCGGTCGTCATTCCAGGGCGCAGCAGGAGCGAAGCTCCGTCGCGAAGACCCTGGAATGACGAAATTAGTGACGCCCTCAAAACGCAAAAACCGCGTCCCGACGGGAACGCGGCTCTGCCAGATACGCATGGCGTTTCGCGACGACAATACTTGCGAAACTTACGGGCTCCGGTACGCGAGACCTGATCCGGAGCGCCGGGCAGACGCGATGTCCGCCTCGCAATCCGTTTTAAAGGCACATCGTTACCGGTGAGTTAGCGAGACCTTAAGCAAATCTAAATTTGCCGGCTTCTGACCAGAAAATATCGAAAATAACGATTTAAAAGCAATAGCTTATGCTGAATTTCCACGCAGGAAATTAATAATGCCGGAAAAATCGGCGCCGGCATGGCCTTGCGCGTTGAACAGGGCATAGAGCTGCGCGGCTTCGGCGCCGAGCGGGGTCACGGCGCCCGCGCTTTGTGCTGCTTCCTGCGACAATTTCAGGTCTTTCAGCATCAGCGCGGCGGCAAAGCCCGGCTTGTAGTCGCGGTTGGCCGGCGAGGCCGGCACCGGGCCGGGCACCGGGCAATAGGTGGTCAGCGACCAGCATTGGCCCGACGAGGTGGAGGCGACGTCGAACAGCGCCTGATGCGACAGGCCGAGCTTTTCGGCGAGCACAAAGGCTTCGGCGACGCCGATCATCGAGATGCCGAGAATCATGTTGTTGCAGATCTTGGCTGCCTGGCCCGCACCGTCGCCGCCGCAATGAACGACGCGCCCGGCCATCGGCTTCAGGATCGGTTCGGCGGCGGCGAAGGCCTCATCGGAGCCGCCGGCCATGAAAGTGAGGGTGCCGGCCGTGGCGCCGCCGGTGCCGCCGGAGACCGGGGCGTCGATGGAGGGCAGGCCATGCTTCGCGGCAATCGCATGCGCCTTGCGCGCCGATTCGACATCGATGGTCGAGGAATCAATGAACAGCGCGCCTTTCTTTGCCTTGGGCGCGATGTCCTCGTAAACCGACAGCACATGCTTGCCGGCTGGCAGCATGGTGATGACGACATCGGCGTCTTTAACGGCGGCGACAGCGTTCGCCATGACGGTAATGCCATGCTCCTTGGCGGTCGCGAGGTTCTCCGGAACGAGATCGAAGCCCAGCACAGCATGGCCTGCCTTCACCAAATTGGCGGCCATTGGATTGCCCATGTTGCCGAGGCCGATGAAGGCGATGGTTGTCATAGTGATGCTCCGTAATTTCAGTAGGCAGTAGGCAGTAGGCAGTAGGCAGTAGGCAGTAGGCAGTAGGCAGTAGGCAGTAGGGGGTTTATTCAGGTGCGAGCTTGATAATAAGCTGGCGAAGCATTTTTCCGATGGCTTCTGTGGCTGACAGCATGTGATGAACCTCATCACGAGTGGCCAGGCCGATGCGTTCTGCGATCTGGAGGTGCGTCTCGACCTCCTTCAGAGAGCCCTGTGCTATTCTGAGAAACTGCTGATAAGAGCCGGTGTTGTCTCGGCCGTAACCCTCCGCAATGTTTGCGGGGATAGATGTGGCCGAGCGGCGAATTTGGCTGGTCAACCCATACAATTCTTCTTTTGGCCATGCCTTGGTCAATGAGTAGGTAGCGACAGCCAAATCCATGGCTTGCTGCCAGACGATCAAATCCTTGTACGAGTTGATCTTGCCGGACATCTTTCCCTACTGCCTACTGCCTACTGCCTACTGCCTACTGCCTACTGCCTACCAATCATCGCCCGCGCAATGATGACGCGCATGATCTCGTTGGTGCCTTCGAGGATCTGATGGACGCGGAGATCCCGCACCAGCTTCTCGATGCCGTAATCGTGCAGATAGCCGTAGCCGCCATGCAGCTGCAGCGCCTGGTTGGCGATGTCGAAGCCGATATCGGTGACGAAGCGCTTGGCCATCGCAGACCATTTGCCGGCATCCGGCGCCTTGCGGTCGAGCTTGGAAGCGGCTGCGTAGAGGAAGATGCGGGCCGCCTGCAGTTCCGTCTCCATGTCGGCCAGCCTGAACTGCAGCGCCTGGAACTGGTTGATCTTGGAGCCGAAGGCCTTGCGCTCACCCGTATAGGCAAGCGCCTTGTCGAGCGCCGACTGCGCCCCGCCCAGCGAACAGGCGGCGATGTTGAGCCGGCCGCCGTCGAGCCCGGCCATGGCGATGCCGAAGCCGGCGCCTTCGGTGGCGAGCAGGTTCTCGGCCGGCACCTTGCAATCCTCGAAGATGACCTGGCGGGTCGACTGCATGTGCCAGCCCATCTTGTGCTCGTTGGCGCCGAAGGAGAGACCGGGTGCATCCTTGGGCACGACGAAGGTCGAAATGCCTTTCGGGCCGTCGCCGCCGGTGCGCGCCATCACGACATAGAGGTCGCTGTCGCCGGCTCCGGAGATGAACTGCTTGGCGCCGTTGAGCACGTAGTCGCCGCCGCTCTTCACCGCGCGCGTCTTCAGCGCAGCCGCATCCGAGCCCGAGCCAGGCTCGGTCAGGCAATAGCTCGCCAGCCATTCCATCGAGGTCAGTTTCGGCAGGAAGCGCTGGCGCTGCTCTTCGCTGCCGAAGC
Source organism: Mesorhizobium sp. RIZ17 (assembly GCF_051127865.1). Classification (NCBI taxonomy): domain Bacteria; kingdom Pseudomonadati; phylum Pseudomonadota; class Alphaproteobacteria; order Hyphomicrobiales; family Phyllobacteriaceae; genus Mesorhizobium; species Mesorhizobium sp. RIZ17. Next base: position 6,364,991 of record NZ_CP147861.1, on the reverse strand, counting down.
GGTCGATCATCGAGGCCGCCATGTTGTGGATGGAAATGAAGGAGGAGAAGGCCGGGTCGGCGTGGGCGAGCGCCTCGAAAATCAGCACCGCATCGAGCCGTCCAAGCGCCGAGCCGCCGACGTCGTCGCGCACATAGATGCCGCCAAGGCCAAGCGGCCCGGTCTCGCGGATCACGTCGGCGGGGAAGTGCTTTGCCTTGTCCCAGTCGAGCGCATTGGGCGCGACGCGGTCCGCCGCGAAGGCCTGGGCCATCTCCTGGATGGCGCGCTGTTCCTCGTTGAGTTCGAATTGGCCAGTGCCCGCATCGACTGCCGCGTCCATGGCGTGCTCCCTGTCGTTTCAGGCCTTCTGGCCTGTCGTTTTTGGCTTTGCGCGCCGTTCAATCTAGACCAATGATGCCGCCGCGCAACCCGGGCCGTTGAGAACCGGCTGTGCACGGAATGACTAACGGAGCTCTTGCGTGCCGACAATTTTCGAAGAGTTGCTGGATCGATTCCGCGGCTATCTCGCCGGCGTCGACAGCAACCGGGTCGCGGACGAGATCGCGCGCATCGGCTGGGACATGCCGGTCCGTGCGCTCGAACCGCGCGCGCTTGGCTGCCTTGGCCATCTCGATCGCATCGCCGAGCTTGCACCGGCCGACGCCAAGCCGCTGGCGCATTTCGTTGCCGACCATCGGGGCGCGTTGCGCTGGGGACAGACCTATACAGCGGCCGATTTCGGGCAAACCTTCATCGACAATTACGGTTGGCTGGAAGTGTTCGGCACGCGCGGGCATTTCGTCAATGACGCGGTCGCCGCCGGATTGCTGGTCCTCGGGCCGGACATCGTCTATCCCGACCATCACCACATCGCCGAGGAAATCTACATCCCACTGACCGGCGGCACGGAATGGCGCATGGGCGAGGGCGATTTCCATGTCCGCGAGGCCGGCGAGGTCATTCACCACGCCTCCAATGTCAGCCACGCCATGCGCACCGGCAAGGAGCCGCTGATGGCGCTCTATCTCTGGCGCGGCGGGCCACTGGCGCAGAAATCGACGATCGGCTCGTTGAACGACTTGAGGGGCAGGGGCTGATGGCCAAGGCGATCATGCTGCAGGGCACCGGCTCCGATGTCGGCAAGACGGTGCTGGTCGCGGGGCTTTGCCGCGCCGCGAGAAATCGTGGGCTGAAGGTCAGGCCGTTCAAGCCGCAGAACATGTCGAACAACGCGGCCGTCGCCGACATCCCCGACGACAACAGGGCCGGCGAGGGTGAGATCGGCCGCGGGCAATGGCTGCAGGCGCTGGCCTGCGGCGTGCGGCCGACCGTCCATATGAACCCGGTGCTGCTCAAGCCGCAGAGCGATATCGGCTCGCAAGTGGTGGTGCAGGGCAAGGTCTATGGCGAGGCGCGGGCGCGCGACTACCAGGCGATGAAGGCCGGACTGATGGACGCGGTGCTCGATTCCTGGGACAAGGTCGGCGAGGGCGCCGACCTCGTCATCGTCGAGGGCGCCGGCTCGCCGGCCGAGATCAATCTCAGGAGCCGCGACATCGCCAATATGGGTTTTGCGACGCGCGCCAATGTGCCGGTGATCCTGGTCGGCGACATCGATCGCGGCGGCGTCATCGCTTCCGTGGCCGGCACGCATCTCATCCTGCCGGAGGAAGACCGGCGCATGATCGCCGGCTATCTCATCAACAAGTTCCGCGGCGACGTCTCCTTGTTCGACGACGGGATAGGCGCGATCGAAAAATTCACCGGCTGGCGCTGCTTCGGCGTCGTGCCGTGGCTGAAGGCGGCCGGCCGGCTGCCTTCGGAGGATTCCGTCGTGCTAGAGCGCCTCGCATCCGGCGGGAAACGGGCGCTGAAGGTGGCGGTGCCGATGCTGGCGCGCATTGCCAATTTCGACGATCTCGATCCGCTCAAGGCAGAGCCGCAGGTCGAGGTTGTGTTCGTGCCGCCCGGCAAGAAGCTGCCGGAAGATGCCGGGCTGGTGGTCATCCCCGGTTCGAAATCGACCATCGGCGATCTCATCAAATTCCGCGAGAACGGTTGGGATCGCGACCTTCTTGCGCACCGCAAGCGCGGCGGGCATGTCGTCGGCATCTGCGGCGGCTACCAGATGCTTGGCCGCATCGTGCGCGATCCCGATGGCATCGAAGGCAGCGTCACCGAGGCCGAGGGTCTCGGCCTGCTCGACATCGAAACGGTGATGGAGCCGGAAAAGACCGTGCGCAATTCAAGCGCGCATTCGCTGCAATTCGGCCTGCCGCTCGAGGGCTACGAGATACATCTCGGCCGCACCACCGGCCCGGACACGGCGCGGCCGTCGGCGATCCTCAACGGCGTCGAGGACGGCGCCGTTTCCGCCGACGGCAAGGTGATCGGCACCTATCTGCACGGGCTGTTTGCCGCCGACGCTTTTCGCGCCGCCTACCTTGAGAGCCTTGGCGTCAGGGGAGGCGGCATCGATTATCGTGCGGACGTCGAGAAGGCGCTGGACGAGGTCGCGGCCGAGCTGGAGAAGCATCTCGACTGCGATGCGATTTTCGGATTGGCGCGATAGGCCTCTCACCAACGTCTGAGATTGGCGAAAACGCTCATCGGATCGTCATTCTATGGCGAAGCAAGGAGCGAAGCGACGCGCGCAGACCATAGAATCATTCCGTGACGTTAAAGCGCGTCGCGATCTTTCAGATTCGCTCCATGCGCTTTAGGTTTTTGATTTTACGCATGTCTTTATCCCGAAACCGGTTCCCACTTTCGGGAGACATGCTTTAAGGCGCAGCAACGGTGCAGAATTTTGCTCCGCTGCGTCCCTCGGCGAAAGTAACGGCATGGATCCTCGGGTCTGCGCGCGTCGCTTCGCTCCTTGCTTCGCCCGTGGATGACGAAGTTGAGACGCTGTCGCCAATCCCCAACGTCGGCGAGACGTCCTACGCCTTCTCTCCCGCCTTCGGCCAATAGGTGCCGAAGGACCAGACATTGCCTTCCGGGTCGAGGCAGATGAACTCGCGGCTGCCATAGTCGCGGTCGACCAGTTCCTGGATGATCCTGGCACCGGCCGTCTTCGCCTTGGCGTAGGCGGCATCGGCGTCATCGACGGCGATGTAGATCGACTTGCCGCCGCCCCCGCCTGGATCACCGACCATCTTGCCGTAATCGTCGTCGCGCGCGCTGCCCAACATGATCATCGAGGAACCGAAGGTCAGCTCGGCGTGGTGGATTGTGTCGCCTTCGCCGTAGCGGGCGCGCAGTTCGAAGCCGAAGGCCTCGCTTAGCCAGTCGATCATCTTGGCGGCGTTCCTGTAACGCAGGGCCGGATAGAGACGGGGTGCTTCGTTTGCTGTCGGCATGACAATCTCCCTGTGCCGGTTGATAAATGCCAGTCTGTGCGAAGGCAGTTTCCCCGTCTTGAAGAAATGTTACCGCGCCGGCGCCTACATCGACGCTGCGAGCGCCGTCGGCGTTTCGCCGGCAAGCTGGCGAAATTCGCGCACCAGATGCGCCTGATCGGCGTAGCCGCAGTCGGCGGCGATGCCGGCCCAGTCATCGTCCTGCTGCTTCGACAGCGAAAGCGCGCGATTGAAGCGCACGATGCGTGACAAGGTCTTCGGGCCGATGCCGATCGCGTCGGTGAATTTGGCCGCCAGATGCTTGCGGCTCCAGCCGACCTCGCCGGCTAGCGTCGAAATTCGGGTGCGGCCGCCCGACTCTATGACCGTCCTGTAGGCCCAGGCGATTTCGGGCGAAAGCCCATTCGCTTCGGCAAGACGCCCAGCGATGAAATCCTCGGCAATGTCGAAGCGCGCGTCCCAACCCGACGCCTCGCCGAGTTGTTCGCGCAGAGCGACGCCGTCAAAACCCAGCGCGTCGTCCAACCCGATCATGCGGTCCCGCAACTCGCTCATCGGCAGGCCGAAGAATTGCCTGGCGCCAAGCGGCGTGAAATTGACCTGGACGCAGCAGGCGCCGCCGAAGGATTCGATCATGACTGGACCGGCATAGAGGCCGGCGGCGAAGCTGGCGTAACGATCGTTGTCGCCCGGTGTGTGGCCGAGTCCGATGGCGAAGGCTTCGGCAAAGCTGATCACCAGCGGCACGGTCAGCGAGGCGTATTCGACGATGCGGAAATGGCCAGAGCAAGTCTCCCGATAGCCGCAGATGTCCGTGACGATGCCTGCAAGCGACGCGGCGGGCTTGCGCCGGACCATCTCGAAATGGAGGGCGGGAGAGCGATTATCCTGTCGATGGCGCGCTGGCTCGTCGGACATTGGCGCAAGCCTAGCAGACCGCGTCCTCAAATCAAAAGCGCCCGGCAGGGCCGGGCGCTCCGAGTTGCCAGAGATTGCTGTTAGCGGTTAACGCACTTCCGGACGGAAGGCTACGGCGAGGTCGCCGAGCCTAAACGCACACACTTTTCCTGGAATTGCTTTAGGCGCCGCGCATCAGGCAGCCGGCGGCGAGCACGATATAGGCGATGAGCATGATCCAAACAGACGCAAGCGGAATGAATGCAAGAACGCCAAGAGCGGCGAGAAGGCCGATGATGGCGATGACCAATGAAATAATGAACACGATCTGGGTAGGTGCACTGAGATTCATGTCCGTCCCTCCAACATGATTCGCACACCCCGATAGTATCAGCAGGAGCCTCAGACACCAATGAGCTGGCGCAGGGGATTGGCCGGGTCGGCCAGCAACTTCGCGGCGAGCGCCAGGCAGACGACCACCAGCAGCGGCTTGATCAGCTTTGCGCCGATCCGGATGGCAAGGCTGGCGCCGACGCGGGCGCCAAGGAATTGCGCCACGCCCATCATCAGGCCGATCTTCCAATCGATGACGCCGACGGCGGCAAAGACGATGAAGCCGCCGATGTTGGAAGCGAAATTGAGCAGCTTGGTATGCGCCGTCGCCTTGAGCACGCCATAGCCGGCAAGGGTGACGAAGGCGAGCATGTAGAAGGAGCCGGCGCCGGGGCCGAAGACGCCGTCATAGAAGCCGACCAGCGGCGGGATGATCAGCCCGAACAGGAAAGGCGACAGCCGCTCGGCGCGGTCGACGTCGTCCATGTTCGGCTTCAGCGCGAAATAGAGCGCGATGGCGATCAGAAGCAGCGGCAGCAGGGCGCGCAGGAAATCGCCGGGAACGACGGTCGCAAGCAATGCACCGATCGCGCCGCCGACAAGCGCCAGCAGCGCCGACGGCAGCTGACGGCGCAGGTCGACCTGGCCGTTGGCGGCATAGTGGATGGTGGCCGAGCCGGAACCAAACATGCCCTGCAGTTTGTTGGTGCCGAGCGCGGCGACCGGCGAAAAGCCGGCGAGCAGCAGCGCCGGGATCGTGATCAGCCCGCCACCGCCGGCGATCGAGTCGACGAAGCCGGCGGCAAAGGCGGCAGCAATCAAAATGAGGATGGTCTGCAGGGTAAGGTCGATCATCAGGCAAGTCGCGGCGAGGAGAGCCGCAGCTTGCATCACGCTCAACCAGTTTGCGCAAGACCAATTCCACGCCAGATCGGTTCGCCGTTCCACGTCGAACCGCTCTGTTCTTTGCTTTGGCGCAATTCCGGACGGAAAACCGCTTCACACTTTTCCTGGAATTGCTCTAACAATCAGATGGAATCGCGGAGGAGGCTGATAGCGATGGCGCTGCTCGACCAGATACGTTCGATCTTCGACGGTGACCCGGGTGTGCGCAAGGTGGCGGACGACCCGGTGCTGTCGGCGGAACTTTTGATGCTGTTCCGCATGATCCTGGCTGACGGCTCGGTCTCGGAGAGCGAGATGGTCGTCTTCCGGCACATCTGCAAGGAAGCCTTCGGCATCCCGGAGGCCAGCATCGAAAGTGTCATCGAATATCTCAACGACTATGGCTACGAGACCAACGGCTCGCAGGCGATCGCGCTGTTCCGCGATCTCGATGTCGAGCGGCGAAAGCTGCTTGCGCGCCACATGGCCGAGATCGCCAAGGCCGATTCCAAGCTGGCGGAGAGCGAAGTCCGGCTGCTGCGCCGCACGCTTGACCTGCTCGATATCCGCCCAGTCGATGTGGTGAAGCCGGAGAGCTGAAACAGACTGTTCGTCTACCCCTGTTCCTGCATGCGCCGCGCAATGGCGCGGTGAAGGTCGGGCGCTGCCGAGACCAGCGCCTGGGCCGCTTCCGAACGCGGATGGCCGAGCACATCGGCGGCCCGGCCGCGCTCGACGATCTTGCCTTCATGCATGACCAGCACCTCGTCGGCCATGGCGCGGGCGACCGTCAGGTCATGGGTGATGAAAAGATAGGCGATGCCGAGCTTCTGGTTGAGCTCGGCGAAAAGGTCGAGGATCTGGGCGCGGATCGAGACATCCAGTGCCGAGACCGGTTCGTCGGCCACCACCAGCTTCGGCCGCGTGATGATGGCGCGGGCGATCGACAGGCGCTGGCGCTGGCCGCCCGAGAATTCATGCGGGTACTTGTCCATGTCGCGGGGACCGAGACCGACTTCATCCAGCGCATGCGCGACCATCTCGCGGCGCTCGGCCAGGGGCGGCTGCTTTTCGAGAAGATGCAGCGGCTCGGCCACCAGCTTTTCCACCTTCTGGCGCGGGTCGAAGGAGCCGTAGGGATCCTGGAACACCACCTGCATGTCGCGCCGGGCCGGCCTCAGCGCAGCTTCCGGCTTGCCCGTGATGGGCTCGCCGCGAAAGCGGATCGTGCCCGCCGTCGGTTTGTCGAGCGCCAGGATCATGCGGGCAAGCGTGGACTTTCCGCAGCCCGAGCGGCCGACCAGCGCCACCGATTGCGCGGGCTCGATGGTGAGCGAGACATCGTCGACGGCGCGGATCGGTTGCGCCGGCCGGAACAAGGATATGCGCCGTCCCGGATAATCCCGGCCGACGCCATCGACTTCGAGCAGAGGTTTTGCCGAGCCGGCAAGGTGCGGTTTCGGGCGCGCCGGCACGTGCATGGAGGCCAGCGCCAGCTCGCGCGTGTAGGGATGCTGTTGCTCCGACAACGTGCGCGCGGTGTCGCCGGCCTCCGTCACCTCGCCGCGGCGCAGGATGGTGAGCCGATCGGCCATCTCGGTCACCACCGCGAGGTCGTGCGAGATGAGCAGCAGCCCCATGCGGTTCTCGCGCACGAGATCGCGCAAAAGATCGAGGATCTGCGCCTGCAGCACCACGTCGAGCGCCGTCGTCGGCTCGTCGGCGATGAGCAATTTCGGCTTCAGCGCGCAGGCGATGGCGATGACGACGCGCTGGCGCTGACCGCCGGACAGTTCATGCGGGTAGCGCGACAGCGGGAATTTGGCCTCGGGCAGCCCGACGCGGTCGAGGATTTTTCGGGCGCGGTCCTCGGCCTCGGCGCGGCCGGCCTTGGTGTGCCAGCGGATGCCTTCGGCGACCTGCTCGCCGATGGTCTTGACCGGATTGAGCGCGGTCATCGGCTCCTGGAAGACCATGCCGATATCGTCGCCGCGCAAGGCGCACATCTGGTCCTCGCTCGCGGCAAGGATGTCGATGCCGTTGAAGGCGACGCGGCCGTCGGCACGAGCCAGATGCGGCAAAAGCCGCATGATCGTCAGCGCCGTCATCGACTTGCCGGAGCCGGATTCGCCGACCAGGCCGACCACCTCGCCTGGCGCGATGGTCAGCTCGACGCCTTTGAGGATCGGTGTGGCGCCGATCGTCAGCGACAGGTTCTCGATCTCGAGCAGGCTCATCTGCGCCGCCGCGATTTTGGATCGAGGATGTCGGCGATGCCGTCGCCGAGCAGGTTCAGACCAAGCACGGTGACGACGATGGCCATGCCGGGAAAGATCGCCATCCAGGGCGCCGTCACCATGCGGGTCTGCGCGTCGAACAGCATGCGGCCCCAGCTCGGCATCGGCGGCTGGGCGCCAAGGCCGACATAGGAAAGCCCGGCTTCGGCGAGGATGCCCAGCGCGAACTGGATCGTGCCCTGGACAAGCAGCAGCGTCGCGACGTTGGGCAGGATGTGCTCGACGCTGATGCGCGTCATGCCCTTGCCCGCGGCACGCGCGGCAAGGATGAACTCGCGCGGCCAGATGGCTAAAGCGCCGGCGCGGGCGATGCGGGCGAAGACCGGGATGTTGAAGATGCCGATGGCGATGATGGCGTTGACGGCGCCAGGGCCGAAGATCGCCGTGATCATGATCGCCGAAAGCAGAGCCGGAAAGGCGAAGACGAGATCGTTGACGCGCATCAGCGCCTCGTCGGCCATTCCGCCGCGCGCGGCGGCGAAGGCGCCGAGCGGCACGCCGATGCCCATGCCGATGCCGACCGCGACCAGCGCGACTGCGATCGAATTGCGGGCGCCGACCATGATCATCGACAGGATGTCGCGGCCGAAATGGTCGGTGCCGAACCAGTGTACCCAGGAGGGCGGCTGCGTCTTGTCGGCGATCACCAGCCTGGTGACGTCAAAGGGCGTCCACAGGAAGGAGAGGAGCGCGACGGCCACGACCAGCAGCGTGATGATGAGCCCGATCAGGAAGGAGCGGTTGCCGAAGGCCTTGGCCAGCACGCCGGCAATGGTCTCTTCGGGCAGGTCGACGCGCATGGTCATTGCCGGCTCCTGAGGCGGGGGTCAACGATGGCGTAGGAGAAGTCGACAACGAGGTTGATCAGGATCACGGCGGCGACCAGCAGCATGACGATGCTCTCGACGACGATCAGGTCACGCTGGGTGATGGCCTGGAAGATCAACCGGCCGAGGCCAGGCAGGTAAAAGACATTCTCGATGATGATGGTGCCGGCGAGCAGGAAGGCGAATTGCAGGCCGAGGATGGTAAGCACCGGGATCATGGCGTTGCGCAGCGCATGGCGCCACAGAACTGCGCGGTAGGGCAGGCCCTTGGCGCGGGCGGTGCGGATATAGTCTTCGTTCAGCACCTCGATGAGCGCCGAGCGGGCGACGCGCGCCAGGATCGCCGCCTGCGGCAGGGCGAGGGCAATGGCGGGCAGGATCAGGGATTTCAGCGCCGTCCAGATACCGGCGCTCCAACCCGGGAAACCGCCGGCCGGAACCAGCCGCAGCCAGACGGCGAACAGATAGATCAGCATCAGCGCGAACCAGAAATTCGGCACGGCGACGCCGAGCTGGGCGGCGCCCATGGAAAGCGTGTCGCTCACCCGGCCCTGGCGGCTGGCGGAGAAGACGCCGACCGGAATGGCGATGATGGTCGAGAGCGCCAGCGCGATCAGCGCCAGCGGCAGTGAGACCACGACGCGTTCACGCACCAGGTCGATGACCGGCACCGAATAGGTGTAGGAGCGGCCGAAATCGAGGCTGAGCAAGCCCGCCGCCCAGTGGAGATAGCGCAGCACCAACGGCGCGTTCAGCCCCATCTGGTCGCGCAACACTTCGACCTGCTCGGCGCTGGCATTCATGCCCAGCATCAGGCGCGCCGGGTCGCCGGGCAGGATCTCCATAACCGCGAACACCACGATCGAGGCCAGCACCAGGGTGAGGGCCGCAATGATCAGGCGCTTCACGAGATAGGCTGTCATTGCGGGATGGTTTGGTTGGCGGGTGCAGAGACTGGGCAAAGATGGCGTTCTGTCGCCCCCCTCTCTGGCCTGCCGGGCATCTCCCCCTCAAGGGGGGAGATCAGCAGTTTCCGCGCCGGTGACACCAACGCGGCGCAGGAAATTGGCGAAAGCAGCGAAGGGAGCGCAATCTCCCCCCTTGAGGGGGAGATGCCCGGCAGGGCAGAGAGGGGGGCGACGGAACGCAACGTTTGCCCTTGGCCGACTGCCCTCAATCCGTCCACTTGACCTTGGTGAGATCGTCCGCCTCGATCGGCCAGTTCGTCCACATGCCCTGCAGCTTGGCGTCCCAGACGCCGATCTTGGGCAGCTCGAACAGGTAAACGGCGGGCACGTCGTGCGCGAGAATCTTCTGCGCCTCGCCCAGCAGTTCCAGCCTCTTGTCCTTGTCGACCGTGGTGCCGAGCGCCTTGATGACATCGTTGAACTTCGGATTGTCATACTGGAAATAGTAGCCGGGCCGCGAATAGATATCGATGTCGTTCGGCTCGACATGGGAAACAATCGTCAGGTCGTAATCCTTGTTGGTGAAGACCTGGCTCAGCCACTCCGCCCATTCGACCGGGATGATCTGCAGATTGACCCCGATCTCCTTCAGTTGGGACTGGATCACCTGGCCGCCGTCGCGTGCGTAGGGCACGGGCGGCAGCTTGATCGTGGCCGAGAAGCCGTTCTCCAGCCCCGCTTCCTTCAGATACTCCTTGGCCTTGGCGATGTCGTGCGGATAGACTCCGGTGAGATCGACATAGCCCGCATCGCCTGGCGAGAAATGAGAGCCAATCGGCTTTCCAAGACCGTTCGAGGCCGCTGCGATGATGGCGCTGCGATCGATCGCCGAGGCGAGCGCCTGCCGCACCGCAAGCTTGTCGAAGGGTGGCTTCTTGTTGTTGATCGACAGGATTGTCTCGCCCTCGGTCGAGCCGATCACGACGCTGAAGCGCGGGTCGGACTGGAGCTGCCCGAGCGCGTCTTGCGCGGGCATGTTGGCGAAAGCCTGGATGTCACCCGAGAGCAGTGCGGGGACAGCCGCGGCGGCGTCGGGAACGATGCGGAATGTCGCCTTGTCGAGCGCGACGGGTGTACCCCAGTAGTCCGGGTTCTTGACGAGTGTGATCTCGGAACCCTTCGCCCAGTGATCGAGCTTGAATGGACCAGTGCCGATCGGCTTGTCCTTATTGCCGTCGGCCGATCCCTTCGCCACGATCACCGCCGCAACCTGGCCCACGTCGTAGAGGAAATCGCCCTGCGGCCCGTCGAGGGTGACCTTAACGGTCGCCGGATCGACCGCCGTGACATCGGTGATGTGCGCAAAGAGCTGTTTTTGCGGATTGAGCGAATCCTTGGCACGTGCCCGGTCCAGCGAGAATTTAACGTCGTCGGCGCTGAAGGCCGAGCCATCGTGGAACTTCACGCCGGAATGCAGCTTGAACGTGTAGGCCTTGCCGTCGTCGGAGACTGCCCAGCTCTCGGCGAGAGCGGGCTGAACCCGGCCATTGTCGTCGATGCGCGTCAGCCCTTCAAAGACATTGGCATAGGTGACTTCGCCGATGGCCGCGGCCGCGCCGGCGGTCGGATCGAGATGTGGCGGCTCGAGCACGATCCCGAGCGTGAGATCAGTGCGCGCGGCAAAGGCCGACGTGGCGGCGGCAAGCGACAGCACAGCCGCGGCCAGGATGGTCTTCCACAGTTTCATCGCTGAACTCCCATTGCTCAAAACGTGGTCAAGCTGGCGGATAGAAGCGTGATTTCGCGCGCGAGTAAATCGCGTTTCATGCTGCCGTGTCCCGCCGCGGGAAATGTTTTTCCCATGATCGGCGCAATCAGTCCGTCGTGCCTCTCAGCAGGATGTTGAGACCGATCGCCATCACCTTGGCCGATTCCACCATGTCGCCGATGCCCACCCATTCGTCCGGCCTGTGCGCGAGGTCGAGAATGCCCGGGCCATAGGCGATGCAATCGTAGAGGTGGCCGATGCGCGCGACATGCTTCTGGTCGTAGGTGCCGGGCGAGATGACGTAGTCGGGTTCGCGGTCGAACACCGCCATGATGCCTTTCGCGACGGCCTGCACCACCGGCGCGTCACGCTCGGTCATCAGCGGCAGCACCTCCATCAGGTCGCGGATCTCGTAGTCGAATTTCTTGCGCTCGCGCTTCAGCCGCTCGAGGATGCCTGTGACTTCGCTTTTGACGGTGGCGATGTCCTCTTCCAGCAGGAAACGCCTGTCGATGGTGAGCCGGCAGGAATCCGGCACGTTGGGCGAGGGCAGCCCCGGCCGGAAATCCTCGGTCTGGCCGCCATGGATGGAATTGATGTTCATGGTCGAGCGCCTGGCGCCTTCCGGCACCACCGGCATGCGCGTCATCTTGCGGTCGAGGGCCGGGAACAGCTCGTCCTCGAAAGCCTGCAGGACGGCGCCCATATGGCGCACCGCATTGTCGCCGAGGAACGGCATCGAGCCATGCGCGATCTCGCCCTTGGTCTCGATCTCGGCCCACCAGACGCCGCGATGGCCAAGGCAGATGCGATCCTTGTTCAGCGGTTCGGGAATGATGACGTGGTCGACCTTCGGCTTCGAGAAATAGCCGAGCCGCGCCAGATGGGCGACGCCGCCGAAACCGCCCGATTCCTCGTCCGCCGTGCCCGATATCTCGATGGCGCCGGGAAAATCCGGATAGACCTCCATGAAGGCCTCGACGGCGATGACCGAGGCCGCCAGGCCGCCCTTCATGTCGCAGGCGCCGCGGCCATAGACCCTGCCGTCCTTCACCACGCCGGCAAAGGGATCGACGGTCCAGCCTTCGCCGGCCTCGACCACGTCGATATGCGAGTTGAAATGCACGCAAGGGCCGGGCGAGCGGCCGTCGAAGCGGGCGACGACGTTGACGCGCGGATAGCGGTCGCTGTCGCCTGGCGCCCCCTCGGCACGGATGAATTCAGTTTCGAAGCCGCGTTTCCTGAGACGCGCGCCGAGAAACTCGGCGCATGGCCGGTAGGCTTCGCCTGGCGGGTTGACGGTCGGAAAACGGATCAGGTCCGCGGTCAGCGCAACGAGGTCGTCGACCCGGTCCTCGACCGCCTTGAGAAGTCGTTCATTCATCCGGCGGATTGAAGAAGGAACGCGGCACTTTTGCAAGCAACCAGTCGCTCATTGCCACACGACGATCCGGGCATGGCCCAACGCGCCTTCCTAAACTCCAGAGGGTGAGTGTCGCAGCGGCAACTATACCGGGAAAATCGTTCAAATTCACCGCATTGGATTGGCGGATTCGTCAACGAGTGTGTGGTACTTAACGCATCTGCCGGCAAAAAGATGGAAAAACCGCGCGAATGGCAGGGGGCAATCAAAGGGGTTTGATCGCATGAAAAAGTTCGTTCTCATGGCAACCGTGCTGGCAACCGCGTTGTTCGGCATGTCTATCGCAAGCCGGGCGGCCACGCTGGTCGCCAACATCGATGTCTCGACACAGACCATGACCGTCAGCAAATACGGCCAGGTTGTTTACCGCTGGAGCGTGTCGACCGCGCGCAAGGGCTACTTCACGCCGCGCGGCAGCTACCGGCCGCAATGGACCGCCCGGATGTGGTATTCGCGCAAGTATGACAACTCGCCGATGCCCTATTCGGTGTTCTTCCACGGCGGCTACGCCATCCACGGCACCGGGGCGGTGAGAAATCTCGGGCGCCCGGCCTCGCATGGCTGCGTGCGCCTGCATCCGGCCAACGCCGCGATGTTCTATGCGATGGTCAAGGAAGTCGGCTTCGGCAACACGCGGATCGTCGTGGCCAACTGAGTTTGGCCGGACCGAGGATTTCACCCGGCGCAGGCGGCGACTGCTGCCTACGCCTCGGTGATCGTTGAGCGTTGCCTTAAAGCCTCACATGCCACGAAAAACAATGGCTTACGCCATGTTCGACTGGTTTGTATCGCTGCGCAGTGGTAGATAAGCAGACGCTAATCTCGTTTGCTTGGGGACTACAGATGTATCGATTTCTTCTAGGCGCCGCACTCGCGGCAACGGCCACCTCAGCCTTCGCTGCCGATGCGCCGGTTGTTCTGGATCAGGAACTCGCACAGCCGCATATTTCGGGCTATGGCGAGCTCTATCTCGGCGGCCTTTATTTTTCGGTCCCAGGCGATCACGAGACGGGCACGGCGGCCGGTGGCGCCGCTCGCGTCAATTTCCCGATTGATGCCCGCTGGAACATCCAGACCGATGCCGTCGTCGATTCGCTTTGGGTGCAGGGAACGAACATCTACAGCTATGGCGGGGCCGTTCATGGCTACTGGCGCGACCCGAGCTCTTATGCACTTGGCGGGTTTGCGACGCTCAATGGATATGGCGGCGACGAAGGTCTAAGCGACGCGAACCTCTATAGCTTCACCGTCGGTCCTGAAGCTCAGGCGTATTTCGGCAACGTGACGCTCTATGGCCAAGTTTACTACGGCCAGTTGCGTGCAAGCGGCGAATCCGAGCATTTCGACAATTGGGGCGGCCGCGGCGTGGTGCGCTTCTTTGCTCAGGACAACCTTCGCTTCGATGGTGAACTTGGATACTCGCGACTGTCCGCGGGTGGCGGTCATCTCGACACTCTCACAGGCGCCTTGCAGGCGACCTACAGGTTTTCCGGCACGCCCTGGTCCGTGTTTGGGCGCTATCAGTGGGACCACCTGACGATATCCGAGGCGTCGGGCAGCGTGAACGTCCACAAGTATGTGGTCGGGCTAAGGGCCAGCTTCGGCTCGGATACCCTGCTTTCAGAAGACCGCAATGGCGCGACCATGGACACTTACCGGCCGAACTTCGGGGTGCCGATCTTCTGAGATCGCTTTGCTGGCTTGATCGCCAAGCCAATATCGATGCCGCGAAGATCAATCTTCGCGGCTTTTCTTTTTTGTGTGTAGTGAAGTCCCCGAGGCTTTTCCGGCCGCAAATACGCTAGAGCGGTTCAGCGTTTCACGGAATCGCAGAACCGCTCTAAGTCTTTGTTTTTACGCGATTCCGGACGGAAAACCGCTACGCACTTTTCCTGGAATTGCTCTAGCCTCGGTGGTTCGGAATCTCAGTTGGCGGGTTTTGCCTGTCCGCGCTTGCGGCGGCGGCCGCTGATTTCCCAGCGCTTGTGGAACCACATCCACTGTCCGGGATCCTCACGCACCCAGCGCTCGACGACATCGGTGAGCAGCTGGGTGGTGGCTGCGACATCGACGCTGCCGCCTTCGGTGCGCGGCAAGGTCAGCTTGTCCTCGATTTCCAGGCGGAAGCGGTTGCCCGGCAGCCTGACGCAGCGGGCGGGGTAGACATCGCAGTCATAGTGACGCGCCAGCATGCCGAGCATCGGATTGCTCTGGCATGGGCGGTCGAAGAAGGTCGTATCCACGCCGCCCGAGAATTTCTGATCAACCAGCACGCCGATGTTGCCGCCCTTTTCCAGGATGGCGGCAAGGGCGAAGGACGCGCCGGTGGATGAGGGCAGCAGGGCGCCCATCGAGGAGCGGCGCGTCGAGTGGATGTAGTCGGCGAGATAGGGGTTGTTCGGTGGGCGAAACAGGGCCGTGATGTTCATGCCGAACGTGGCGGCGGCCACTGGCAGCAACTCGAAATTGCCGAGATGGCCGGTGAACAGGATGTGCGGCTTCTTCTGGCCGGCGATCTCGTGGAAATGCTCGACGCCGCGTACCTCGACCCGGCCCGGCTCAGAGGCGTCCGGATCGAAGTCGAACAGCGCGTCGAGGAAAATGTATTCGGCCGCGAGGCGGGCCATGTTGCCCCACATGTCGCGTGCGATGGCCTCGATCTCGGCGTCGCTCTTTTGCGGGTAGGCGAGGCGCAGATTTTCGACTGCTACGCGATGGCGCCCGACCAGCGGACCGATGCGGCGGGTGACGCGGTCGGCGAAGTTGAGCGCGCTGTCCGGCGGCAGAAGGCGCAGCAGCGAGAGCAACACGATGGCGAGCTTGGCGACCAGCCAGTGCTCCAGCTGGCGCAGCCGCAAGCCGTAGCGGAACATCAAGTCCCGGCGGGCTTTCCTGAACACCTTGCCGACCATCCTGTCTTAGGAAACGCGCAGGATGATCTTGCCGAAGACGTCGCGGCCTTCCATGCGCTTCAGCGCGGCGTCGATGTCGTCGAAACCCACCTCGGTATCGATGACCGGGGCAACGAGCCCCGCCGCCATCTTCTGCATGGCGTTGGCCATGTTCTCCATGCGGCAGCCAAAGGAGCCGAGCAGCTTCAGCTGCTGCTGGAAGAGCTGCATCAGGTTGACCTGCGTCGACACGCCTGAGGTCGAGCCGCAGGTGACGAGGCGGCCGCCGCGCTTCAGGCACAGCATCGAGCCGGCGAAGGTGTCGGCGCCGACATGCTCGAACACCACGTCGACGCCCTTCTTCCTGGTCAGCTTGCGCACCACGCCTTCGAAACGGTCCTCGCGGTAGTTGATGACGTGATCGGCGCCAAGCGCCCTGGCCTTGTCGATCTTGTCGTTCGAGCCCACCGTGGTGATGACGGTGCAGCCCATCTTCTTGGCGAGTTGGATGGCGGCGGAGCCGATGCCGGAGCCGCCGGCATGGACGAGGATGGTTTCGCCGGGCTCCAGCCTGGCGTTGTCGAACAGCATATGCTCGACCGTGCCGAAGGTGACCGGAGCGACCGCGGCGCCGATCTCGGTGACGCCGGGAGGAGCGGGCACCAGCAGGCGTGCCGGCAGGTTGATCTTTTCCTGGGCGAAGCCGTCGAGATGGAAGCCATGGACGCCGGACACATGCTCGCAGAGATTGTCGCGGCCTTCGCGGCAGGCGCGGCAGAGCCCGCAGGTGCGGGCGCCATAGATCGACACCAATTGGCCCGGCAAGAGATTGGAGACGCCCGGTCCGACCGCCTCGACCTCGCCGGCGGCTTCGGCGCCGACGACCAGCGGCAGCTTGCGCTTGGCAAACGCCATGCCGCGCCAGCCCCAGACGTCGATATGGTTGAGCGCCACCGCCTTGATGCGGAGCGTCACTTCGCCCAGCGAAGGCGGCGGGGGAGGCGGCAGGTCCACCGTTTCAAGGCGGCGGTCCTCGATAAGTTGCAATGCGCGCATAGGGCCTGTCGGTTCAGTTCTAAAGCGCGTTGCGCTTTAGTTCTTTGTTTATGCATGTCGTCATCGCAAAAACCGATTTTACTTTTGCGCGACATGCATTGGCTGAAAAAGTCCGCTTAGACCGGTTCCCTCGCCATGACAAGGCAGGTGTTCTGGCCGCCGAAGCCGAAGGAATTCGACAAAACGGTGCCAACCTCGGCGTTGCGCTTCTTGTTCGGCACGACATCGAGGACGATCGCCGGATCGGGATTGTCGTAATTGATGGTCGGCGGGATGACGCTTTCGCGCATGGTCATCAGCGAGAAGGCGGCCTCCACCGCGCCGGCGGCCGACAGCGTGTGGCCGATCATCGACTTGTTCGACGAGACCGGCATCGAGCCGATACGCTCGCCGAAGACGGTGGACAGCGACAGGTGCTCCATCTTGTCGTTTTCCGGCGTCGAGGTGCCGTGCGCGTTGACATACTCGATCTCGTCCTCGCTCATGCCCGCATCGGCAAGGGCGGCGCGCACCGCCGCGATCGCCGGCGAGGCATCGGGCTTGGAGCGGGTGCGGTGGAAATCGTCGGCTTTTTCACCGCAGCCGCTCATGATGCCGAGGATCGTCGCGCCACGAGCCAATGCGGCTTCCAGCGATTCCAGCACCAGCGCGCCGGATCCTTCGGCCAGCACGAAGCCATCGCGATCCTTGGAGAAAGGCTTTGAGGCCTTTTCAGGAATGTCGTTGTGAGTGGAGAGAGCGGAGAGCAGCGAGAAGCGGATCAGCGCTTCGGCGGTGGCGGACCCGTCCGCGCCGATCGACAGCGCCTTGTCGCATTCGCCGCGGCGGATCGCCTCGACGCCGAGCTGGATAGCCGTGGCGCCGGAAGCGCAGGCCGTTGATAGCGTGATCGGCAGGCCGCGCGTGCCGAACCGGTCGGCGAGACGATCGGCGATCGAGCCGAACTGGGTGGTCTCGAAGATGTCCAGCTCCTTCAGCCCGCGCGCCACGCGCAGCAACCGTTCGGCGCCGGCGTCCTGCTTGTCGGAATTGTAAAGCGAGAAGCGGTCGGCCCAGTCGAGCTCGACCGGCGGCGAGGCGAGGAACAACGGGCCGCCGAAATCGCCGGAATCGAGGCCTGCTTCCGACACGGCTTCCTGGGCGGCGGTCTCGGCCAGTTCGTAAGTGAGGTGACTGGCGCCCCTGGAACTCGACGGCAGGAAGTCGACCATGCCGGAAATGCGGGTGTTGAGCTGATCGACGGGAAAGCGGGTGATCGGATGGATGCCGGATTTCCCCGAGGTCAGCGCTGCCCAGTTGTCTACTTTGCCGACGCCGAGCGAGGTCACCACGCCGATGCCGGTCACGGCGACGATTGGCCTGCCCATGTGGTCGCGAAGATTGGCCATGCTTTGTCTGCCTCGTTATCGAGCAATTCCAGGAAAGTGTGTAGCGGCTTTCCGCCCGGAATTGCGGAAAAACCGATCTAGGCGGCTTTCACCAGCCCAAGGCCCTCGAATTGGTGATAGCCGATCGCGGTTGCAAGGACGGAATTGGGGGCGCCCTCGAATGGGCGCTCCACTGTGGCATCGAAGACAGGGTAGCCGGCCTTGCGGTCGACGGCCATTGCCGCGAGCGCAACCGCAAAGGGGAATTGAGCCTCCTTCATGTGGCCGGTCAGCGTCGAGAAGGCACGCATGGCCAAAGCCGGGTTGGCGTCGAGCACGGCCTTCTCGGCCGCCGTGGCGGCGTGGGCGCCGGAGGCGGCGGAAATCGTCAGCAGATCGCCGTCCGGAAGGGCGGCCTTTTTCAGCAGCGCCGCGATTTCGGCATTCAGTTCGCCGCGCCGGCGCCTTGCGCGGCCGGAGACGACGGGGCCAAGCTCGGCGTAGATCTTGCGGCCCCGGTTTTTCGCGTGCTCGCGCTGCTCCAGCACCAGGAAGGCGCCGCCCGAGCCCGTCACCACACCGCCGCCTTCGGCGCCCTGGCGTTGCCAGACCGGCTTCCATGGGCCGCGATGCAGGTAACCGGCGAGCTCATAGCCGAGCAGCATGTCGGAATGCTCGGTCTGGAAGGCACCGCCGACCAGAACATGGGTCGATTGTCCCGAGCGGATGCGCGCGGCCGCCGTCTCGACGGCCGATACGCCGGCGCCCTCCTCGCCCATGAAGGTGCGCGACGAACCGGTGACCTTGTGGACGATCGAGATGTTGCCGGCGAGCAGGTTGGAGAGCTGGGCAAGGAACAGCGTCGGCCGCAGTTCCGTGGTCAGCTTCTCGTTGAGCAGCACGTCGCGGTCGTTGCGGCTCTCGGAGGCCGCGAGGATCGCGGCATCGACGGCTTCGTCGCGCTCGCCGCCGCCGGCCGCCACCACCATGTCCATGGTCGTGCAAAGCTCATCATCGCCCTTGATGCCGGCGTCATCCAGCGCCAGGCCGGCGACATAGGTGCCGAGGCGCTGCCAGGTTTCCATCTGGCGCTGGTCGCCGCGCTTGGCGATCTGCAGGTTCCAGTCGATCTCGGGCAGGGGATGGATGGTGTAAGGCGCAAAGCGCTCAGCCTCGAGCACCGGCTGGAAGCCGGGCTGCGTGAGCTTCTGCCAATGCGCGTCGGGACCTTCTCCCAGTGAAGAGACAAGGCCGATACCGGTGATGACGACGTCGTGGGAACTCATGGGCGGCTGTTGTGGGTCAGCAGACAGGGCGCGTCAAGGCAGCGCTCGAACAGTCTCAGGCCGCCTTGGCCGCGACCAGCGCGTCGATCTTGGCGCACAGGTTCTTCATGACGAAGTAATCGTCGGTCGAAGCCTTGCCGTCGTTGACTTCCTGCGTCCACTTCTCGAGCGGCACCTTGATGCCGAATTCCTTGTCGATGGCAAAGACGATGTCGAGGAAATCGAGGCTGTCGATGCCGAGGTCGTCAATGGTGTGGCTCTCGGGCGTGATGGTGTCGATATCGATCTCGCTGGTATCGGCAATGATCTTGGCGACTTTCTCGAACGTGGTGGACAAGGGCTCTTCCTTCGGTTGCGGGCGGAATCTGTCCGCATCTTGCTTTGGGCGCTGTCTAATCGGTTTTTCCCGGCAGGAAAAGGCCTGATGCGCCGGCCGCAGATGGGTAGGGGGCCGGGCAAACGCAAGAAGGGCCGCCGGTCGACCCGGCGGCCCTTCCATTTTGCGCTGCGTCGGCTTTTATTCCAATGCATGCCATTGTCCCAAAACCGGAACCACTTTTGGGCGACATGCATCAGTCGCGGAGCTTAACCAGGTCGTTGAGCAGCCCGCCCGTCCCGTTGTGGACGGTGAGCCGCTCGACCTTGCCGGCGATGGCCTCGAGAGCCTCGAGCTCCTTCAGCCGCAGCATCACCGGGTTCTCGGCCATCACCTTGGCCGTGTTGAGCAGCGAACGCGTGGCGTTCGTCTCTTCCCGGCGCCGGATGACGTTGGCCTCAGCCTGCTTTTCGGCCGAAACCACCTGGTTGAGGATCTCGCGCATATCGCCCGGCAGGATCACATCCTTGAGGGCGATATCGCTGACCTCCAGGCCGATCGCGGCCATGTCCTCGCGCACCTTGGCCGCGGCGTCCTCGTCGACCGTCACCTTCTTTTCAAGGATCTGGTCCAGCGTGAGCGCGCCGAGCGTCTTGCGGAAGGCGTACTGCAGGGCGCGGTAGAGGGCTTCGGAGAAGTCCTTCACCGTCGCCACCGCCTTGACCGGATCAACGACCTGGTACTCGGCGGCGATGTTGACGCGGATCGTGACGCGATCCCTGGTCAGCACTTCCTGCCCGGCGACGTCGAGCGACTGGCGCTTGAGGTCGACGACCTTGATCTGCACCATGCGTCCGACGCTCCAAAAGCCATGCACGCCAGCCGTCAGGGTGCGCACAAGCACACCGTCGACGAAGAGCAGCCCGGCCTGACCGTCCACGACTGGATGGACGGACATCAGCTCCGCCTTCCTGGCCTGGCCAAGCCGGCGCATGACCGCCGGATCGATGGCGAGATCGGCCGAAGTGTCGATCGTCGTCACCTTCCACGGACCGGCATCCGTCCACAGCACGAGCTTGCGGTCCGGCGCCAGCACGGCGTGGAGGCTCCCGTCACGCTCGATGACGGCGACCTCCGTGCGCCCGGTGCGAACGACCGTGAAGTGCCGCGCGGCCACGTCCGGGAGCTTGTCGAACAACGCCTTCTCGTATGCCGAAACGAATTCCGGATTCTTCAGATCGTGCCTGGAGACCTCGAGGCTCCCGCGCCGGTTGGCGAGCGCGTGCTCACCCGGCATCAGGACTGCCTTGATCTCACCCTTGTAGAGGGTGAGGGCACGTTCGTTTTCCTTTACGAGGACGCGCTCGCGTCCAAGAACCTTGTCGAGAATAGTCGTCATTGTCTTACTCCTGTCGGGCATGGCCCCATGCGAGGCGTCACGTCATGCGTCGATCGTCCTTTTCTTTTCTCGTTTCACGTCGTTTCGTACTTCATGTCCCGGCATGAATGATCCGGGGACCGGTGGCATCCGCGCGAAGCGGGCCTTCGGGAGCGGATCGCGGGGCGGTGAAGCGGGCGCCGGAGGCCAAGCCTCCCTTGCCGACGACACCGCGCCTTGATCGTCACCGCGGGCCTGGCCGCGAGCCGACGGCCTCGGACCGTTCGATACGGCCTCGGCCCGAAGGCTTCAGCCGTCCGTCAAGTCTTCAGCATTCCGGCCCCCGGACCGTTTTGGATAACACCTTGGAAGGGTGTCGGCTTAACAGGCCGTTGGAGAAGGAATCGAACCTTCGACAATCAGATTATGAGTCTGACGCTCTAACCAAACTGAGCTATCCATGTCGTGGGTGTGGGAGTCGAACCCTGCCTCCGGACCCAAATCCGGCGCTCTCCGTGAGCTACACCCGCAATCCCAACACCCGAAACGGCGCCGTATACAGAGCGGCAAAGCCGCCTGCACGGGCGGAGACAAAAGCTCCAACCGTTGTGCTCGCTTCGGTTTTCGTGACCGGGAGCGCGCCTATAGACCCTGCGACGGGTTGTCGCAAGCGGCATTGTCGCGGCGCATTTGCGGCTTCTTCCGGGTGTGGCATTTCGGCTACAGTAGTGAGCCGCGCGGGCCGGCGCCTTAGAATGTGACGCGTCCCAGCACCTTGAGGCCGTCGCCTTCCGGCGCCACCACCACGGCCTCGCCCTCGCGCGGCGCTATGCCGGTGAGCGCCTGGATGTTTTCCAGATGCGTGACCAGCACCAGATTGTCGGAGCCGGAATAACCGCGGATCTCCTTCATGACCGCTTCCATTTGCGCGGCCTTTTCGGCCGGGTCGGTTTTGAGCAGATCAAGCGGCGCGAAGGGCTGCGGCTCGGATTCGAAAGCGATGCGCGCCGTGTCGAGGCAGCGGCAGTAGCGGCTGGAGAGCACGTGATCGATCGGCGCCGCGCGTGCCGCGAACAGCGCGCCGATACGGCTTGCCTGCTGCCTGCCGCGCTCAGACAAATTGAGCTGCGTGGCGCAATTGCCGACGTCGAAATTGGCCGGGTCGGCAGCTCCGGTGACGAAGGCATGGCGAAGCAGCACGATATGGCCGCCGTCGCGCAGCAGCGCCCAGCCGGCGTCGGTCGCATGGGCAAGGCTCGGAACAGCTAGGAGAAAAAGCGCCAGAACAATTCGCAGCATCGGAAGTCCTTCGGCGGCCCGGAGGGGCCAAGGCCGTGATTGGCATATAGGGACCGCAAAGCCGGCCGGAAAACAAGCAGCGGCTAAGGGGGAGCGGCGCATGGCGCCAATTGCATGGCGGTCAGGGCTCGCCTATCACGGGAAAAATGTCTCCGCCCAGAAAATGACTCCGCTCACCGAAACCGTCCTCTTCGTCTTCAGCCTCGTGGCGCTCGGCTATCTGGCCGGGCTCACCGGTTATCTGAAGCCGGCGAGCGGGGAGGGCATTTCCGAGTTCGCGGTCAACGTGGCGATGCCGCTGCTGCTGTTCCAGACCATGGTCAAATCGGACTTCCACGGCGTCACGCCTTGGTCGCTGTGGGGCGCTTATTTCGCGGCCGCGGCGATCACATGGGCCGCGGGCCATCTGGTGATGACCCGGCTGTTCGGGCGAGATGCGCGCGCGGGCATCGTCGGCGGCGTGTCATCGGCCTATTCCAACGTCGTGCTGCTCGGCGCGCCCTTCATCCTCGGCATCTTCGGCGCGAGCGGCTTTGAGGTGCTGTCGCTGCTGGTCTCGGTCCACCTGCCAATCATGATGATGGCCTCGATCGTGCTGTTCGAGATGTTCGGGCGCGGCAGCGGCGAGACGGTCCATCCGCTGCGTGTCGTCAAAAGCTTCCTCAGGCGGCTGTTCATCAATCCGCTGATCATCGGCATCCTAGCGGGGCTTGCCTGGCGCCTCACCGGCGCGCCTCTGCCCGACCTTGTCGAACGGCTGGTCGACACGCTCGCCGACACAGCCGGCCCGGTGGCGCTGTTCGCCATGGGGCTCAGCCTGCGCCGCTTCGGCATCTCCGGCAATATCCGGCCGGCGCTGGCGCTGTCGGGCCTGAAACTGTTCCTGATGCCAGCGCTGGTGCTGGTGTTCGTCTGGCTGCTCGGCCTGCCGCCGCTGACGGCCAAGGTCGCTGTGGTGGCTGCAGCACTGCCTTCGGGTATCAACTCCTACCTGATCGCCGTTCAGTTCAACACCGGCCAGGCGCTGGCTTCGAACCAGATGACCCTTGCCACCGCCAGCGCGGTGGTGACCACGTCGTTCTGGCTGACGGTGGTCATCCACGTCTTCGGATAGAGCCGCCGAACTCGCTCGCCTTTGCTGGCCCAACCCCTATATGCCATCTTGTGATTGCTTGCCCGCCTTTCCCTAGGTAAGAGCAATGCGCCGGCGTGCGGCTCTTAAGCACGCCTCAACGGATATCCAGAAAAACGGCCCGATCAGCGCGCCGAACGGAGGCCAGACCATGCTTCAGAAAACCAGCCATTTCATGCGCCAGGCCAATCTCATCAATGGCGAATGGGTGCAGGCCGACAGCGGCCAGACCATCGACGTCAACAATCCGGCGACGGGCCTTAAGATCGGCACCGTGCCGAAGGCCGGCAAGGCCGAGACCCGCCGCGCCATCGCGGCGGCAAACGAAGCGTTCAAGAGCTGGCGCAAGACGACGGCGCTCGAGCGCTCCAAACTTCTGCGCAAGCTGCATGACGCGATGATGGACAATCAGGACGTGCTGGCCGAACTCTTGACCATCGAGCAGGGCAAGTCCCTGTTCGAATCCAAGGGCGAGATCGGCTCGGCCGCTGCTTACATCCTGTGGTTCGCCGAAGAGGGCCGCCGCACCTATGGCGATGTCGTGCCGTCGCCATGGGCTGACCGCCGCATCCTGGTGACCAAGGAGCCGGTGGGCGTCATCGCCGCCATCACGCCGTGGAATTTCCCGTCCTCGATGCTGGCCCGCAAGCTCGGTCCGGCGCTGGCGGCCGGGTGCACGGCGGTGGTCAAGCCGGCGACGCAGACGCCCTATTCCGGTCTTGCCTGGGGCGCGCTCGCCGAGGAAGTCGGCTTCCCCAAGGGCGTCGTCAATATCCTGACCGGCTCGGCCGCCGAGATCGGCGACGAGATTTGCGCCAACCCGTTGGTGTCGAAGATCACCTTCACCGGCTCGACCGAGGTCGGCAAACTCCTCATTCAGAAGTCCTCGGTGACGGTCAAGAAAGTGTCGATGGAACTCGGCGGCAATGCGCCGTTCATCGTCTTCGACGACGCCGACATCGACCGTGCCGTGACCGGCGCGATCACCGCCAAGTACCGTAACTCCGGCCAGACCTGCGTGTGCACCAATCGCTTCTTGGTGCAGGCCGGCGTCTATGACAAGTTCGTCGAGAAGCTGGCCGCCGCCAGCAACAATCTCAAGGTCGGCTCGGGCCTGGAGGAAGGCGTGCAGCAGGGTCCGCTGATCGACGAGAAGGCGGTCGAGAAGGTCGAGGAACTGATCGCGGACGCTACCTCCAAGGGCGGCAAGGTCGTCGCCGGCGGCAAGCGCCATGCGCTGGGCGGCTCGTTCTTCCAGCCGACCGTGATCGCCGACGCGTCGCCCAAGATGCGCTTCATGAAGGAAGAAATCTTTGGGCCGGTGGCGCCGGTGTTCAAGTTCGAGACCGAGGAAGAGGCCGTGGCTTTGGCCAACGACACCGAGTTCGGCCTTGCCTGCTATTTCTACACCGGCGATCTCGGCCGCGCCTTCCGCGTCATGGAAGGGCTGAAATACGGCATGGTCGGCGTCAATGAAGGCCTGATCACCACGCCCGAGGCGCCATTCGGCGGTGTCAAGGAATCGGGCCTCGGCAAGGAAGGCGGACATCAGGGCATCGAGGACTATCTCGACACCAAATATGTCTGCATCGGTGGCCTCGGTCTCTGATATCGATCCTGGGACAGGGCAGGCGCTAGAGTGGTTCATCGTTTCACGGAAACGGTGAACTGCTCTATCTCTTTGTTTTGACGCAATTCCGGACGGAAAACCGCGTTACACTTTTCCTGGAATTGCTTTAGCCTGCCCTTGCCGGATGATACGCGGCCGGCCTAAATCCACGGATCGGAAATGACATTTCGGGCATGGCGATGAAAGACGGCGAGGTCTTCGGCACGACGCAGGCGGGCGAGGCCGTGCGCCGCTTCGCCATCCGCGGCGGGGGCCTCACCGCCAACATCATCGGCCTCGGCGCCATCGTCCAGGATCTCCGGCTCAGTGGCCATGACGCGCCGCTGGTGCTGGGCTACGACCGTTTCGAACCCTACGAGACCGACCGCGCCTTCTTCGGAGCGGTCGTGGGCCGCTTCGCCAACCGCATCGGCGGCGGCCGTTTCACCATCGCCGGCAACCGCTATCAGACCGAGCAGAATTTTCTCGGCAAGCACACGCTGCATGGCGGCTCGGAAGGCTTTTTCCACCGGCCATGGTCCGTCTCGCTGCACGGCCGCGATTTCGTGACGCTGACGCTGCACGACCCGGACGGAACCATGGGATTCCCCGGCGCGCTCGACGTCACCTGCACCTACCGGCTGAAGATCCCCGGCACGCTCAGCATGGAACTGACCGCGACCTGCGAGGAGCCGACGCTCTGCAACCTCGCGCAGCACTCCTATTTCAATCTCGACGATGGCGGGGCCGGCGACATCCTCGACCACCGGCTGATGCTCAACGCCGGCGCCTACACGCCCGTCGATGACGAGATGATTCCGACCGGCGTTGTGAAGCCGGTCGACGGCACGCCTTTCGATTTCCGGCAGGCGCGGGCGCTGCGCATGGAAATGGAAGGCGAGCAGCTTCGCTACGACCTGAATTACTGCCTGGCTTCCAGCCGCGGGCCGCTGCACCAGGCGGCGTGGGTGCAAGGCGCCAATTCCGGCGTCGAGATGGAAGTGTGGACCACCGAACCGGGACTGCAGCTTTATAGCGGTCAGTTCGTCGCGCCGACATCGCCGGGGCTCGACGGTCGCCACTACAAGGCGTTTTCAGGCCTCTGCCTCGAGGCGCAGACCTGGCCGGACGCGCCGAACCGGCCTTATTTCCCGCAGGCGACGCTGTGGCCCGGGCAGATCTATCATCAGGTCACGGAATATCGGTTCCGGTTGCCTTAAAGTTCTTCCCTATTGAAGTGAATCTGCCTGAAGCTTCGATAACGCTTAACTGTCGAACGCGGTTCGCAATGTCTCGAACGGCGCCAACGCGCCGCGAACCTGCACGACCGCGGCGGCGACTTTGTGGGCACGACGCGCCGCGTCGGCGGGCGCATGACCGGTAATTCGCGCGGCGAGATAGCCGCCGTTGAAGGAATCGCCGGCGCCCGTGGTGTCGACGGGGGCGGCCACATGCACCGCGTCAACCATTTGTGAAGCGCTGTTCAGCCCAACCAGGGCCGGCTGCTCGCCATTCTTGACCACGACCTCGCCGATCAGCTTGCCAAGGCGTTCCGCGGTCGCCTGCGGGGTCTCGTCGCCGAACAGCATCTGCTCGTCCGGAAAAGTCGGCAACGCGATGTCCGTCACCGCAAGTGCCTCCAGGATCGCGGCCTGGGCCGCCTCGCGGCTCGGCCACAGACGCGGCCGGTAGTTCGGGTCGAAGGCGACGAGCGAGCCGGCCTTGCGAGCAGTGGCCACGGCCGAAAGCAGGGTTTTGCGCGCCGGTGCATCCAGAATTGCCAGGGTGATTCCGGAAAAATAGACAAGCGCCTGGTTTTCAAGGCTTTTTGCCAGCGCGGCCGAATCCGAAGCGAGCTGGCGCGCGGCAGCGTCGTTTCGCCAATAGGTGAAGGCGCGCTCGGCCCCGGTGAGCGTTATGGCGTAAAGGCCAGGGCGTGCCCCGGCAATGACCGGACTGTTGCCCACGCCGATGCCGTTCGCGGCAAGGAAGGCGATCTGGTCGCGCGAGAAGGGGTCGTCGCCGAAGGCCGACACGTAGGTCGCGGGCCGATCCGGGCTCAAGGCGTGCAATGCCCAGAGCGTGTTGAAGGTGTCGCCGGCAAAACCCATGCGCCAGTTCGGGCCGCTCTGGCCCGACAGTTCCAGCATGCATTCGCCGATCGACGCGATACCCTTGGCCATGCGGACGTATCCCTTCCTAAGATCTTGTTGCTGTAGCTTTTTGCAGCCCGCAGCGCCATGCTTGGCTGGCGGCGAATTTTGCGCCAGAAGCGATTTCCCACAGGCAGGGCGGGACGCGACAAGCGGCCCGCGACGTTAGCAGCCGAAGAGGAACGGGTTTGGCATCGATATGGCGTTACATTCTTGCGGGCCTCGGCCTGGCCGCTCTGCTGGTAGGCATCGTGGCCGCGGTCTATCTGACGCTGCCGCAATCCGCCTCCGGCCCGGACATTTCACGCTCCAAGAAGACGGCGAATGGTCTTTTCGTCGCGAGCTTCGAGCCGGAGCACGGCGTGGTCCGGCAGGGCGAGCTGCAATCCTGGCTGCTGACGCTGAAGACCGCCGCCGGCGCGCCGGTGGAGGGGGCGGCCATCACCGTTTCCGGCGGCATGCCGCAGCACGATCACGGCCTGCCGACCAGCCCGCAGGCGACCGATTACCTGGGCGACGGGCGCTACCGTATCGACGGCATAAAATTCACAATGAGCGGCTGGTGGCAATTGCGCTTTGCCATCTCGGCGGCGGCCGGCTCCGATTCCGTCGTCTTCAATGTCGTGTTGTGAGCGGACGATGAAGCGTCTGATCAGCGTTGTAAGCCTCTTCGCCCTGGCCGTTCTCGCTCTACTGGGCGGCTGCGGCGAGCCGCGGTTCAGCGACGCCGAGAAGAAGGCCATTGCGTCGCTGGCGCTGAACACGCTGCCATCATTGAAACCCGATACCACGAACCAGTATGCGGATGTGCCGGCGGCCGCCGCACTCGGCTCGACGCTGTTCTTCGATGCCGGCATGAGCCGCGACGGCACGGTGTCCTGCTCGACCTGCCACAAGATCGACCGCCAGTTCCAGGACGACCTGCCGCAGGCGGTCGGCGTCGGCCGCACCAACCGGCGCACCATGCCGCTCGCGGGCGTGGCCCGCAATCCATGGTTCTTCTGGGACGGAAGGCGCGACAGCCTCTGGGCGCAGGCGCTGACGCCGCTCGAGAACCCGCTGGAGCAGGCCGGCAACCGGGCCGCTTTCGCGCATTACATCAAGAAGCGGTTCGGCGAGCGCTATGAGCGCATCTTCGGGCCGCTGCCGGACCTTTCCACCGTGCCGGCCAATGCCAGCCCGCTCGGCAGCGACGCCGAGAAGGCGGCATGGAATGCCATGCCCGCCGGCCAGCAAGACGACGTCAACCGCGTCTATGCCAATATCGGCAAAGCGATCGCCGCCTTCGAGCGCTCAATCGAGCCCGCGCAAACGCGCTTCGACCGTTTTGCCATCGATCTGGCGACCGGCGCCAAACCGGAAGAGGACGCGGCATTCTCGCCGGAAGAGATCCTTGGGCTGAAGCTGTTCATCGGCAAGGCCAACTGCGTGAGCTGTCACAACGGCCCGCGCTTCACCGACAATTCCTTCCACAACAACGGCGTGCCGCCGGTCGACGGGCTGCCGCTGGATCGGGGCCGGGTCGACGCCGTGGCGCAGGTCGAGGCCGACCCGTTCAACTGCCTCGGCAAATTCCGCGACGGCGACGAGGGCGCCTGCCGCGAGCTGCGCTTCATGGTCAAGGACGGTCCGCAGATCATGCGGGCCTACAAGACGCCGTCGCTCAGGGGCGCGGCGGATCGGCCGCCCTACATGCATGCCGGGCAGTTCGCGACGCTCGACGAGGTGGTGGCGCATTATTCGAAGGCGCCGCTTGCCGTCGAGGGAGTCTCCGAAGTGCATCCGCTCGATTTGTCCGAGCGCGAGCGTGCGGCGCTGGTGGCGTTCCTGAAAACGCTGTCGGAATGAAATTCTGTCATCGATCCTTGTTGAAATACATTGCAAAAAAGATATATTTATTTCGATGGGCTGGGTCATCGAATTTCTCAATGCCGAAGTGCGGCGCCAAGAGGCGAGATCGAACTGGCTCTGAAGCGAGCAAAGGAGGTTCAATGAGCCGGAAAACAATTCCCGTTGAAGACGCGGCAAAGGAATGGTTCAAAGATCCGCAATTCGTTGCTGAATACGAAGCTTTGGAGGAAGAGTTCGCTATCGCTGAGGCTTTGATCAAAGCCCGTGGTGAAGCCGATATGACGCAGGAAGAGGTTGCGGCAGCCATGGGAACGACGCAAGCCGTAATCGCCCGACTGGAAAGCGGTCGGAATATGCCTTCAACCAGAACCTTGCAGCGTTTCGCAAAGGCGACCGGATCAAAACTCCGTATTAGCTTCGAGTCCGGGAAGCCGAAGTCGCGTGCTGGTCATTGAGGGCTACCTGTCCTTCACCGTCTCCATTGCCACGAAGGTCGAGGTCTGGGCGACATGGGGCAGGGCCGAGATGCGCTCGCCGAGCACCCGGCGATAGGCGGCGATGTCGGTGGTGCGGACCTTCAACAGATAGTCGAAGCTCGACGCCATCATGTGGCATTGCTCGATCTCCGGCACGGCTTGCACCGCGCGGTTGAAGGCATCGAGCGCTGCCGAGCGCGTGTCGGACAACTTCACCTGGACGAAGGCGACATGGCCTTCGCCCATGCGCTCGCGGTCGATGACGGCGCGGTAGCCTCTTATATAGCCGTCCTTCTCCAGCCGCTTCACGCGCGCCTGCACCGGCGTCTTCGACAGGCCGACCTTGCTCGCGAGTTCAGACATCGACAGCCGGCCGTCGCGCCCAAGGGCGACCAGGATATTACGGTCGATGCGGTCCAATTGGTCTTCGATCACCGATATAGCAGTCAATTCGATTGAAACACTGCCCATATGATAGTCTGAATGGACTGTCTTGTCGATTTCTTTGGACCGACTGAAATTTGCAGCTGTGCTAGCTTGCGCCATTCGGTCCGGCGACCGCCAGACCGTTCGCTCACGCTCGTTTTCATGGACCCGACATGCCGCTCGACGCCATCCGCCAGCAGATCCGCGCCAATTATTTGCCCGACGAAGACGAGGCGGTGAAACGCCTGTCGGCGACGGCGGGGCTTTCGGCCGAGGAGCGCAAGGCGATCTCGGCCCGCGCCGCCGAATTGGTTCGCGCGGTGCGCGGCTCGACCGATCCCAGGCTGATGGAGGTCTTCCTCTCGGCCTACGGCCTGTCGACCAAGGAAGGCGTGGCGCTGATGTGCCTGGCCGAAGCGCTGCTGCGCGTGCCCGACACCGAGACGATGGACGATCTCATCGCCGACAAGATCGCGCCGCATGACTGGTCGGCGCATTCGGGCGGCTCAAGCTCGATCTTCGTCAACGCTTCGACGTGGGCGCTGATGCTGACCGGCCGCGTGCTCGACGAAGGCGAGGGCGGCATCGAGGGCACGCTGCGCGCCATGGTGCGCAGGCTGGGCGAGCCGGTGATCCGCAAGGCGGTCGCCGCGGCGATGCGCGAGATGGGCGAGCAGTTCGTGCTCGGACGCACCATCGCCGAGGCCGTCAAACGCGGCCGGCCGATGACGCAGAAGGGTTACCTCTATTCCTTCGACATGCTGGGCGAGGCGGCCCGCACCGAGGCCGACGCGCTCCGCTACCACCGCGCCTATGCGGATGCGATCTCGTCACTCGATTCCGGATCGAACGGCCCCGACATCCGCTACAATCACGGCATTTCGGTCAAGCTCTCGGCGCTGCATCCACGCTACGAGGTGGCGCAGCGCGAGACGATGCTGCCGGTGATGGCCGAACGCCTCCTGTCGCTGGCGCTTGCCGCCCGGCATTCGCGCATGGGCCTCAACATCGATGCCGAGGAGGCCGACAGGCTCGACCTGTCGCTCGACGTCATCGAACGCGTGCTGGCCGAGCCGGAACTTGCCGGCTGGGACGGTTTCGGCGTCGTCGTCCAGGCTTATGGGCCACGCGCGGCCTTCGCCATCGACTGGCTCTATGCGCTGGCGAAAAAGTATGACCGCCGGATCATGGTGCGGCTGGTGAAGGGCGCCTATTGGGACACCGAGATCAAGCGGGCGCAGACGCTCGGCCTCACCGGCTATCCGGTCTTCACCCGCAAGGTCAACACCGACGTTTCGTACATGGCCTGCGCGAAGAAACTGCTGTCGATGACCGATCGCATCTATCCGCAGTTCGCCACGCATAACGCGCACACGGTTGCCGCGATCCTGTCGATGGCGAAGGATCGCGACAGCTTCGAGTTCCAGCGCCTGCACGGCATGGGCGAGGCACTGCACGAGACGGTGCGGCAGGCCGAGGGCACGCGCTGCCGCATCTACGCGCCGGTCGGCGCGCATTCCGACCTGCTTGCCTATCTGGTGCGGCGCCTGCTGGAAAACGGCGCCAACTCCTCCTTCGTGCACCAGTTGACCGACGAGGAGGTCGAGCCGGAGGAGATCGCGCGCGATCCGCTCGAGGCCGTCGAGACGCAGGGGCCCGCCGCCAATCCGGCGATCGCCCGGCCCGCCGCGATCTTCGGCGCCGGACGCCGCAATTCCAAGGGCTTCGACATCACCGATACCGTGACGCTGGCGGCCATCGACAAGGCGAGGGCGGAATTCGCCGGAGCAGACCGCTGGCACGCCAAGCCGGTCACGCGCGCCGCCGGCTACGGCAAGCAGCGGCAGGTCGTCAATCCGGCCCAGCCCGACGAGATCGTCGGCACCGTGCATGAGGCGGCGGCCAAGCAGGTGGCGACCGCCGTGCGCATCGCCGTCGACGCGCAGCCCGCCTGGGCGAAGCGCCCGGTTGCCGAGCGCGCCGCGATCCTCAACCGGGCCGCCGACCTCTACGAGGCCAACGCCGCCGAGTTTTTCGCCCTCGCGACCCGCGAGGCCGGCAAGTCGCTGGCCGACGGTGTGGCCGAAGTGCGCG
This sequence comes from Mesorhizobium sp. RIZ17, assembly GCF_051127865.1. NCBI lineage: Bacteria > Pseudomonadati > Pseudomonadota > Alphaproteobacteria > Hyphomicrobiales > Phyllobacteriaceae > Mesorhizobium > Mesorhizobium sp. RIZ17. Next base: position 6,332,975 of record NZ_CP147861.1, on the reverse strand, counting down.
AGGCGGTCGACTTCCTGCGCTACTACGCGGCCGAGGCGTCGAATGCCGAAGCGGGCACGCAAGCGCGCGGTGCGATCGTCTGCATCTCGCCGTGGAATTTCCCGCTGGCGATCTTCACCGGCCAGATCGCGGCGGCTTTGGTCACCGGCAATTCGGTCATCGCCAAGCCGGCCGAGCAGACGCCGCTGATCGCCTTCCGCGCCGTCGAAATGCTGCGCGAGGCCGGCGTTCCCGAGGACGTCATCCAGCTCCTGCCGGGCGATGGCCCCTTGGTCGGCGCCCCGCTCACCGCCGATCCGCGCATTGCCGGCGTTTGCTTTACCGGCTCGACCGAGGTCGCCAAGCTGATCGAAAAGCAACTGGCGGAGACCGCAGCGCCCGATGCCATGCTGATCGCCGAGACGGGCGGATTGAATGCGATGATCGTCGATTCCACCGCGCTGCCGGAGCAGGCGGTGCGCGACATTCTCGCCTCGGCCTTCCAGAGCGCCGGCCAGCGCTGCTCGGCGCTGCGCGTGCTCTACGTGCAGAAGGACGTCGAGAAGAAGATGCTGGAGATGCTGAAGGGCGCGATGGAAGCGCTCAACATCGGCAATCCCTGGGCTATCTCGACCGATGTCGGCCCGGTCATCGACGACGAGGCGCAAGCTTCGATCAGCGATTATTGCAAGAAGAAGGGACTGGAAGGCCGGCTGATCGCCAAGCTCGAAGCGCCTGCAACCGGCCGCTTCGTCGCGCCGCATGTCTTCCGCGTCAAAGGCATCGAGGAGATGGAGCGCGAGGTGTTCGGCCCGGTGCTGCATGTCGCGACCTTCGATGCCGACGAGATCGACCAGGTGATCGCCGCCATCAACCGCAAGGGCTACGGCCTGACCTTCGGCCTGCACACCCGCATCGAGGGCCGCGTCCAGCATTTCGTCGACGGCATCCATGCCGGCAACATCTATGTCAACCGCAACCAGATCGGCGCCGTGGTCGGCTCGCAGCCTTTCGGCGGCGAGGGGCTGTCGGGCACCGGGCCGAAGGCGGGTGGACCGCATTACCTGCGCCGCTTCCGCAAGGGGCCCGAGGCCGGCACGGAACTTGGCGAGGGCCACAAGGTGACGGCGACCGAGCTTGCGGACAATCTGCCCGATCCGACGCTCGGCGGCTGGTCGACGCGGCCGGACCGCGTGGCGATCCTGAGGAAGCATCTGCGCGGCAAGGGCGCGGCGGCGATCGCCGCTGCCGCAAGCCTCGATTTCGGCCAGGTCGACCTTCCAGGACCGACCGGCGAGGCCAACACGCTGTCGCTATCGCCACGCGGCCGGGTGCTCTGCCTCGGCCCGGATGCCGAGACGCTGCTTTCCCAGACGATCCAGGCACTCGCGGCCGGCAACGCCGTGCTTGCGGTGGCGCCGGGCGCGCCGGCGGCGCTGTCGGCGCTGACCGGCAAGGGCCTGCCGCTGGCGGCCATCGACGGCCGGCCCGATCCGGTCGAGGCGCGCTCGCTGCGGGTCGATGTCGTCGCTTTCTCCGGCACGCCGGAGGCGGCGCGCATCGTGCGCAAGGTGATCGCCGAACGCACCGGGCCGATCGTGCCGCTGGTCAGCGAAGTGCTCAACCCGGCCGCTTATGCGCATGAGCGCGCGGTCTGCGTCGACACGACGGCGGCGGGAGGCAACGCCAGCTTGCTTGCCGCAGCATAGTCAGATCGAGACGAGTTTGGCGGAGGCGCGTTTCAGGCGCCTTCGACGACCGAAAAGCCTTCGAATTGCGGATGGCCGAGATAGTGAACCTTCGAGCCGCCGGCGTTGCGATGGGCGGCGCGGAAATTTTCCGATTTCGTCCAGGCGACGAAATCCTCCTGGCTTGCCCAGACCGTGTGCGAGGCAAACAGCGTATAGCCTTCGGTCTCGTTGACCGGACCGCGCAGCAGGTGGAATTCCCTAAAACCCTGCATTTCGGAAAGGCTGGAATCGCGGTTCTTCCAGACGTCCTCGAAGGCTTCTTCCGAGCCGTTCTGGACCTTGAAGCGGTTCATGGCGATGTACATTGGCTTCCTTTCGAAATGGACGAATTCCTAGGATGCGCGGTTTTAAAAAGGGCCGATCCGCGCCTTGAACACCCAGCTTGACCTTCCGGTCTCGGGTGGAATGGGTGGAAACGGCGCCTGCTTGCGCACCAGCGTCAAAGCGAATTGATCGAGCTCGGCGGACCCAGAACTTTCGGCGAGCTGCAAGTCGCTGATGCTGCCGTCGGCCGCGACAACGAAAACCACCCTGGCGTTGTTGCGAGCTTGCGCCTGGACCGATTTCGAAACACGGCGGTTGGCGCGGGCAAGCCTCTTCTGGATTTCACCGCTGTAGCGGGATTCCAGGGCCGTGCCGGCGGCGGCCTTTATCTTGCCCTTGCTGGCGACCACCGGCGCATCGCGCGTATCGCCGTCTGCTGTTTCCGTGCCGCGCGTTTCAACGGGTTTGCCTGACCCCGCCGATCCGGCTGGTGTGCTCGGCGCTGCGGCCGGGGCCGGTGGCTGTTCGGGCTCGGCAGGCGACGCCTCGGCGTTTTGCGGCTCGATTGCAGGCGCCGGTTCGCTGCCCGTGGGCACACTCCGATCGTCTGGGCGTGCAGTGGCGGTCGTCAGAATATGCGGCGTGGAGGCGGCCTCGTCGGCCGCTTCAGCGGGTGGTTGAGGCGTCACCGGTTGGTTGGCCGGTTGGGGCGCTTCGGCAGGCGGCGTGGGCTGGACAGCCTGACGTTTCACTGGCTGCGGATCCGGCACCAAGGTCACATCCACCGCGCCGGATGCCGCATCATTCAGGGCGCTGCCCTGGGCGTCGGCGCCGGACTGGTCGCTGCCCTCGGCCTGGATGGCGTCCAGGGAGTCGAATGTGCCGGCAGGCGCGAGCAGGAACGCGGCGGCCGCGGCACCATGAAGCAGGCCGGAAGCGACGATGGCCAGCGGCCATTTGCGCCGACCGGCCGGCTGCCGCGGCTGCAGTGACTCGGTCGGCATAGCCGACAGTCCGCTGTCCGCGTCGGATGTGTGATTGATGTCCTGCATATCTGGCGGCGAGACCTGCCGCGCGCGATAGGGACTTGTCAAATCAAGATCGGTTGCCGGCCATGGCGGCGGACTGGGGGCAAGCCACGCCATTGCGTCTCGCGGGAAGGCTGGATGCAATCCCACCCTCTAGACGCCGAAAGCGATGGCTGTCTTGGTCGAGGTCTTCAGGCCAAGCATGCAGGCCGCCGGCTCGACGCCGGCGCTGGCGCATTCGGTCGCGCTGTTGATCAGCACGCGGCTGAGCTTGCCGCAGTCGGCGCCGGCAAGGTCGAAGCGCGTGACCTTGGTCTTGCCGGCCGGCAGGTCCTTGAAATCGAGCACGGTGAGGCGGTCGACGACGCCGACCTCGTTGAACAGCGCAATCTCGAAAGCCGCCTTCGACAGGTCGGCGCTGAGCGCGTTGTTGACGACGAAGGTCAGCCGGCAGCCTTTTTCCGAAGGCTGCGCGGCGTTGAGCTCGAGGCTCAATACCGGACCTTGGGCCGGACCTGAGGCCGGATTTGCGGCAGGGGCCGGCGCGGACTGGGCCCACGCCGGCGCCGGGCCGAGCGACATCGCCAGCGTCGAGGTCAGCAGACGAAGGGATGCCATCGAGCGTTTCATGTCTATCTCAGCCTCCAAAGCGCATGGTTGCCGCGAGCTTCAGCGTGACGCCGGGTTCGTAGAGGACGGCGGTCGTGCTTCCGTTGAGTGGGTTGGTGTATTTGACGTCAAACAGGTTGTCGGCGCGGAAATCGAGCTTGAGATTGTCGGTCGCCTGGTAGCTGGCGAAGGCGTTGACCAGCGTGTAGTCCTTGGCCACCGGATTGCCCTTTGGCTTGCCGTTGTACTGCACCTCGCCGCCGACGGTCAGCTTGTCCTCGAGGAAGCGCAGGCCGAGCTGGGCCGTCACCTGCGAGGAGGGGATGGTGGCAAGGTCGGCGCGCTCGCCCTCATACGAGATGGTATGGCCATTGATGATGGAGGCTGACAGGCCGGCATAGCCCCAGCCGGCGTCGTAGACGCTTTCCAGCTCGAAGCCGTTGATCTTGGCCTTGGCGAAGTTCTGGTACTGGAAGCAGATCGGAATGCCCGGGCCAAACGGGCAGCTGCTGGTCGGGTCGAAGGGCGAGAGCGTCACGCGGTCGATATAGTCGTCGACATTGTTGTTGAAGTAGGCAGCCTTGAGCCGCAGCGCGTCGCCGCCCTCGATGATGTCGTTCTGCTTGTAGTTGACGCCGAACTCGACGGTCTTGCCGGTCTCGGGCTCAAGGTTCGGATTGGGCAGGAACGGGAAGCTGACGCCGGCCGGATGGTTGCCGCTGATCAAGGTCTCGGTCAGCGAGGGCGAGCGATAGCCTTCCGCATAGGTGCCGTAGAACTGCAGGCCGGCGAGGCCGGCGCTTTCGAAGGGCGAGACGCCGACGGTGATGCGCGGCGACACCCGGTCGCCGGAGGTCTCGTTCGTGTCGTCCTTCAGGCTGTAATTGTCGTAGCGCAGGCCGCCAATGACCTCGAGCCACTCCCAGGTCAGCTTGTCCTGGATGTAGGCGCCGGAGACCTTGCGCTTGCCCGACGGCGTGTAGAAGCTGTCGCCGCCGGCCGTGCCGCCGGTCTCGACATCATCGCCGATCCAGTCGCCGCCATAGGTCAATTCGTGCGCGACGCCCGCCGTCTCGAAGCGCGACGTGTTCCAGATGTCGATGCCGGTCGTGCCGACATCGAAGGTGGAGGTTGAGCCCACCGGCAGCACCACGGGCAGGCCGGTGACCGGATCGAAGCGGTTCTGCACGGTAAGCGTCGTCAGGTCGAGAAGGGTCTTGTTGTAGGAAGCGTTGATGTGGAGGTCGAGCCAGCTCCTGGCATCATCGGTGATGTTATAGCGGGCGGTGAAGGTGTTCGACTTCAGATCGACGTCGTTGGCCGGCACGCCGCCGCTGGTTTCCGTCCAGCTGTCGCTGGAGCCGACCCAACCGAGCTTCAACTCACTGTTGTCGGTCGGGCGTATGGAGGTCTTGAGCAGGCCGCTCAGCACGTCGAAGCCAGTGCCGGCGACGGTGTCGCCGCCGCCGTTCTTGTAGTCGCCGTAGTCGCGGTAGACGATGTTGCCGAGAACGTCCCAGCTCTCGTTGATCTTGTAGGCACCGGTGGCGCTGGTGGTCCAGCCCTTGCCGTTGCTTTCATAGCGGCCGGTCAGCGAGCCGGTCCAGGTCTCTTCCGGCTTCAGGAAATCGGCCGCGTCCTTGGTGTCGAAGAAGACGACGCCGCCGATGGCGCCGGAACCGTAGGTGTTGGCGGTCGGGCCGCGGATCACGTCGACCGACTTGATCAGCTCGGGATCGACATAGAAGGTCGATTGCGTGCCGTGGTCCGAGCGCTGGAAATCCTGCCGGGCGCCGTCGACGATGACCGCGACGCGGCCGAAATCCTGGAGGCCGCGAATGTTTATGCTGGAAGAGACGCGGCGCGCGTCGGCCTGCACGGCGACGCCGGGCACGCCGAGCAGCATCTCGTTGGGCGTCGTCGCCATGCGGTGGTCGAGCTGCTCCTGGTCGACATGGCTAGCGGAAGCCAGCGACTGAATCGCCGTTTCGCCGGTGCGGCTGATGACGAGTATCTTGTCGAGAAGGGTTCCTTCGGCAGCGGCCTTTTCATCGGCCTTCTTCTTTTGATCGGCCTGCTGCTCATCGGCCGCCGGCTGCGCTTTGGCCGCGGGCGCGCCAAGCGCGATCGCCGCCGAACCGGCCATCAATATCGCCACTGCGCGCGCCAACGATCGGAAGCCCGGGCCCGCGCTGTCGCCCGCCAGGCCCGTCCGTCCCCAAGTCACCAACCCCATGCCCCAACTCCAGATTTTCAGGCTCGTGGCTGGCTGGCCGGTGGCTCGCTCGCATTTTTGATCACGTCCGGCGTCTTAAATGTTGACTCATTTAGTCCGGTAATGCACTGACTAGTAAACATGACTATTCTAGTCAAGAATTTAATCGGCATTTTATGAGGCTGCGGCCGAGGTGGCCGTCAGAGGAAAGGACCGACCCGATGAACACGCACAACCCCAACGATTTCCGCTATCGCTTCCGCCGCCCGGAGGACACGCAGATGCGTTACGAAAGGGTGCCGTTGGCCGTGAGGACGCTCTCCAGCAACACGCTGTTCCAGGGCGAGCACGAGATCGGCATCGAGCATCACGGCGCGCTTTACCGCCTCAAGATCACCCGCCAGGGCAAGCTGATCCTCAACAAGTGATCGGAACCGGCGGGCGGTAGACGAGCAGACATCAGGCAATACAGGTGGACGACATTGCGAGTGGAAGACATGGACCAGCGCGTGAAGCCGTCGCCGGAAGAAATCCGGCGGGCAAGGCAAGACAATCCGAAAATGCGGGAGCGCGATCTCTCGGCGCAATTGGGCATTTCGGAAGCGGAGCTGGTCGCGGCGCATTGCGGCGTCGGCACTGTCCGCGTCGAGCCGCGCGTCAACGATCTGCTGACAGGCCTCGAGGCGGTCGGCGAGGTGATGGCGCTGACCCGCAACGAAAGCGCCGTGCATGAAAAGATCGGCGTCTACGACAAGGTCGTCACCGGCAACCACAACGCCATGGTGCTTGGCGAGAACATCGACCTGCGCATCTTCCCGAAAGTCTGGGCGCATGGCTTTGCGGTCGAAAAGCGCGACGGCGGCGAAATCCGCCGCAGCCTGCAGTTCTTCGATGCGGCGGGCGAGGCGATGCACAAGGTGCATCTAAAGCCCGCATCCAATCTCTATGCCTATCAGAAACTGGTGGCGGGCCTCGAATCGCCGAACCAGGAACCGACCGTCGCGATCCTCCCAAGCGCGGCGGAAGGAGAGGGCGAGGCACAGGGGTCGGTCGCCTCGATCGACGATCTGCGTGACCGCTGGAGCGGGCTCACCGACGTGCATCAGTTCTTCGGCATGCTGAAGACGCTGAAGCTCAGCCGCCGCGAGGCGGTGCGCATGGTGGGCCAGGACTATGCCTGGCGGCTCGACAATCACGCGGTGAGCGCCCTGTTCCACCACGCGGCGGCAGGCGAGATGCCGATCATGTGCTTCGTCGGCAACCGCGGCTGCATCCAGATCCATTCCGGGCCGATCAGATCGGTCAAGCCGATGGGGCCGTGGATCAACGTGCTGGACGAGACCTTCCACCTGCATCTGAGGACCGACAACATCCACGAGGTTTGGGCGGTGCGCAAGCCGACCAAGGACGGCCATGTCACCTCGCTGGAAGCCTATGACGTCAATGGCGGCATGATCATCCAGTTCTTCGGCAAGCGCCATGAAGGCGAAGGCGAGCGGGAAGACTGGCGCTTCCTGGCCGAGAACCTGCCCCGCATTCCCAATCCGACCGCTGCATGAGGTAGCACCCAATGCGCTTTGTTCTCAGTTTCCGCGCGGCGCTTGCGCCGATGTTTGGCGTCCTGCTTGCTGTCGCCATGCAGCCAGCCGAGGCGGAAGAAGGCACGACTGTCTTTGCCGACACCTCGCGGATCGCCTCGATAGGCGGCTCGATCACCGAGATCGTCTATGCGCTCGGCGAGGAAGGCCGTCTCGTGGCCCGCGATTCGACCAGCACCTATCCCGAGGCGGCGGCGAAGCTGCCGGATGTCGGCTACATGCGCGCGCTGTCGCCGGAGGGCGTCCTGTCGGTCAATCCGACCGGAATCCTGGCGCTGCACGGCAGCGGCCCGAAAGAGGCGGTCGACGTGCTGAAGAAGTCGAGCGTGCCTTTCATCGAGGTGCCGGACCACTACGATCATGAGGGCATCCTCGAAAAGATCCGCATCGTCGGAAAAGCGCTGGGCGTCGAGGCCAAGGCGGAGAAGCTGGCTGCGGAGACGGACGCGAAGCTGACAGCGGCGGAAAAGCAGACGGCTGCGATCAAGGAGCGCAAGCGCGTGCTGTTCGTGCTGTCGACGCAGGGTGGCAAGATCCTTGCCGCGGGCAGCGACACCGCTGCCGACGGCATCATCAAGCTTACCGGCGCGGTCAACGCCGTCGAGGGTTTTTCCGGCTACAAAGGGATGACCGACGAGGCGATCGTCAGCGCCAGGCCGGACGTCATCCTGACCATGAAGGGCGGCGGCCCGCCGATCTCGGAAGAGGAATTGTTTGCCAACCCTGCCGTCGCTTTGACACCGGCAGGCGCGGATCGCAAGACGATCAGCATGTCGGGCGGCTATCTGCTCGGCTTCGGCCCACGCACCGCCGAAGCCATCCACGATCTTGCGGTCGAGCTCTATGGCAACCAGGTCACGGACTGAGTGGCCATGGCCGAGCAGTCGATAGCAGGCGCGCCGGGCCGGGCGATGGCAGCCGATGGCGACCGCTCGGCGCGCGCAAGGTTCGTCATCGCGCTCTTGTGCCTGGCGCTCGCGCTCTGCGTGTTCCTGTCGCTGACGTCGGGCGCTTCCGATGCGTCGGCCGTCCGCGTCATCCGCGACTGGTTTACCGGCGCCGTGCCCGCCGATGCGGGGCTTGCCGCGCGCGACCAGTTGATCGTCTACGACATCCGCATGCCGCGCCTGCTGCTCGGCATGCTGATCGGCGCCGCACTCGCCGTCTGCGGCGCGGTGATGCAGGGGCTGTTTCGCAATCCGCTTGCCGATCCCGGCCTGATCGGCGTTTCCGCCGGCTCCAGCCTTGGCGCGGTGGCGATCATCGTAGTCGGCAGCACATGGCTTGCGCCCATCACGCTTCTACTCGGCACGCTCGCGCTGCCGCTCGCGGCATTCTTCGGCGGGCTCGCGGTGACGCTGCTGCTCTATGCCATCGCCACCCGCCAAGGCAGGACATCGGTCGCCACGATGCTGCTTGCCGGCATCGCCATCAGCGCCCTTGCCATGGCGCTCACGGGCATCCTCATCTTCATGGCCGACGACCGGCAGCTGCGCGACCTGACCTTCTGGCAGCTCGGCTCGCTTGCCGGTGCGACCTGGCCGAAGATCGGCAGCGTGGGGGCGGTGATCGTGCTGGCGCTGGCCGCTATGCCGTTCCTGTCGCGCGGCCTCAACGCGCTGGCGCTGGGCGAAGCAACCGCGGGTCATCTCGGCATTCCGGTGCAGCGGCTGAAATACACGGCCATCGTCGCGGTGTCGGCGGCGGTCGGGGCTTCGGTCGCGGTCAGCGGCGGCATCGGCTTCATCGGCATCGTCGTGCCGCATGTGCTGCGGCTGGCGATCGGACCGGACAACCGCTATTTGCTGCCGGCCTCGGCCCTGCTCGGCGCCTCGCTGCTTCTGCTCGCCGACGCGGTTGCCCGCACCATCGTCGCGCCCGCCGAACTGCCGATCGGCATCGTCACGGCGGTCGCCGGCGCGCCGTTCTTCCTGTGGATCCTGCTGCGCAAGCGCGGCGTCGTTGATCTGTGAGCTTGCCATGATCGAAGCGCGCGACATCTCGGTGGCGATCGGCGGCAGGCGCATCGTCTCGCATGTCGACCTCGCGGCGCGGCCCGGCGAGGTCTCGGCCATCGTCGGACCGAATGGGTCCGGCAAGACGACCCTGCTCAAGGCGCTGACCGGCGAGCTCGCCTACACCGGCACCGTCACGATCAACGGCCGCGATCTGTCGGCGATGAAGCCGGTCGAGGCAGCCACGCTGCGCGCCGTGCTGCCGCAGGCCGCGACGCTGTCCTTCCCGTTCACCGTGCGCGAGATCGTTCGCCTCGGCCTGATCGGCGGTCGATCCGGCGTGCTGCCCGGGGAGGATGCGCGTTTGCCTGAGCGGGCGCTGGCGCGTGTCGACCTCGACGGTTTTGCCGGCCGCTTCTACCAGGAGCTTTCGGGGGGCGAGCAGCAGCGCGTGCAGCTTGCCCGGGTGCTCTGCCAGGTGTGGGCGCCGGTGCTCGAAGGGCGGCCGCGCTATCTGTTCCTCGACGAGCCGGTCTCCAGCCTCGACGTCAAGCACCAGTTGATCATCATGAACATCGCGCGCGACTTCGCCCGGCGCGGCGGCGGCGTGGTGGCGATCCTGCACGACCTCAACCTGACGGCCATGTATGCCGACCGGATTTTCGTGCTGCATGGCGGTCGGCTGGCCGCCGCCGGTGCGCCAATGGACGTGCTCAATGACGAACTGCTCGAGAAAGTGTTCGACTGCCGCTTGAAGGTCGGGGCTCTGCCTGCCGGAAGCGTGCCGTTCGTGTTGCCGCAGTCGGCTGCTTAGGCCGCCGGCGCGCGCTGCTCCAGAAGGTCGATGCCGAGCAGGTGGCGCACGTTCGGGCGCGCGGCGATTAGGTCGGCGATCGTATAGCGGGAAAGCACGGCGAAGAAGGCGTTGAGCGCCTCGCGCAGCGCCGAATTCAGGGCGCAGCTGTCGACCAGCGGGCATTCGGCGGCGTCGTTCTCAAAGCACTCGGCCATGGCAAAGCTCTCTTCGGTGACGCGCACGACATCGAACAGATTGATCTGCTCCGCCGCGCGGCCGAGCCGCACGCCGCCATTGCGGCCGCGCACGGTTTCGACAAGGCCGGCCTCGACCAGCGGCTGCAGGATCTTGAACAGGAACAGTTCCGACACCGAATAGGCGGCGGCGATCTCGGGGATGCGGCTCAGCCTGTCGGTATTTGCGGCGCAATACATCAGGATGCGCATCGCATAGTTGGTCTGGCGCGTGAGCCGCATGGTATCCTCGCGAAATATTAGCTTGGGCCGAATATGGCCCATAGTTTGGAACAATTCCAGACTGGACCGGTACATAGCTGAATAATCGTGTCAACTTTCTGTGCGTGCCGGCGCGAATCGCGGCGCGGTATGGCTCCGGCGCTTCGAACGAGCGTTTTGGCGGCGCGGCCACTAGATAGATGCGGGTGCAAACAGGAAACGGCCTTTCCATGTCACAGTCAGCTCCGGCCCTCGCGCCGGTTCGATTCGACGCCGATGCCAAGGCGAAGCTCACGGCCTTGCGACGGACCAAGTTCATCGCCGCCGCAGCGCTCGCGCTCTGCATCCTCGTCTTCGCGCTCGCCAAGTCCTTCCAGGCCACCTATCCGTGGCTCGGCTTCATCGCCGCCTTCGCCGAGGCGGCGACCATCGGCGGCATCGCCGACTGGTATGCCGTGGTGGCGCTGTTCAGGCGGCCGCTGGGGCTGCCGATTCCGCACACGGCCATCATTCCGGAGAACCAGCACCGCATCGCCGACAATCTCGGCCGCTTCATCGAGGCCAATTTCCTGGCGCCGGAGCCGGTGCGCGAAAAGCTCGCCGAGGTCGACTTCGCCGCTCTGGTCGCCGACTGGCTAGGCGATGCCGAGCGCGCCGCCGGCCTGTCGCGATTCGTCGCGCGGCTGGTGCCACAGACATTGACGGCGGTGGAGCAATCCGGCCTGCGCGACTTCGTCACCAGCCGCATGCTGGAGCAGATCGAAAAGGTGCCGCTGGCGCCGCTCGCGGCGGATCTCTTGTCGGCGCTGACCGACGATCGCCGCCACCAAAAGCTGTTCGACGAGTTCACCCGGGTCGTCGGGCGTTTCCTCAACGACGAGCAGGCGCTGGCGACGATGCGCGAAAAGATCCGCGAGGAATTGCCGTCGCTGTTCAACCTGTTCCGCGCCGATGCCTATCTGTTGAAGAAGATCGTCGCTTCGGCGGGTTCGCTGCTCGATGAGGTCAGGGCAGATCCCGATCATCCGATGCGCGCCGAATTCGACCGCTTCGCGCTCGGCTTCATCGAGCGGCTCAGGACCTCGAAGCAATATGCGAGGCGCGCCGAGAAGCTGAAGCGCGATTTTCTCGGCCGCCCGGAGGTGAGGGCGCTGGCCGGCGACGCCTGGACGAGCCTGCGCCTGTTCATCGAGCAGGACGTCAATGCGCCGAATTCGACGATCCGCGAGCACCTCGCCAACATGTTTGTCGAGGTCGGCAGGCAGTTGGCCGACGACGCGCAAATCAGGGCCGACATGAACCAGGGCTTTGTCGTGGCGCTGTCTTCGTTCGTGGAAAGCCAGAAGAGCGGCGTGTCGAAATTCATCGCCGACCAGGTCAAGCGCTGGGACCTGGCGCAGCTGACGCGGCTGATCGAGACGAACATCGGCAAGGACCTGCAATATATCCGCTTCAACGGCATGATCATCGGCGGGCTTGCCGGCCTGGCGCTCTATACGGCGGAGCGGCTGTTTCTAGTCAATTGACGCCGGCCCAACTGGGACTATTCTCCTTCTGGCACGCCGCAAAGGCGGCAAATCGGGAGGCAGGGCATGGCAAAACAACCGGAATCCGACTCGTTCCTCGACATGTTCAGCAGGTTCGGCCGCGACCTCAAGCTGCCGAATGTCGATGTCCAGTCGATCCTCGACCACCATCGCAAGAACCTCGAAGCCCTGGAAAAGTCGGCGAGGGCGGGTGCGGCAGGGGCATCCTCGGTGCTGGCGAGGCAGCATGAGATGGTGCAGAATGCCATGCACGAGGTCACGCGGATGGCGCAGAACTACCAGACGCCCGGCAATCCGCAGGAACTGATGACCAAGCAGGCCGAGTTTGCCCGCAGGTCGTTCGAGACCACGCTGAAGAATGCCAGCGAAGTGGCTGACCTCGTGCGCAAATCCAGCACCGAATCGGTCGAGATCCTGCGCGACCGGATCAGGGATGCGATGGCGGAGATCCGCGCCGGCTACGAAAAGAAATAGGCTGTCCGGCGCTTCGGACCGATCATCGGTTGACATTCGATGCAACCGGCCCAAGCGCCCGAACGTTTTCGGCTTGCCGTAAAGCATCAACTCTACCGGCGAAAATCGCGGCGCGGCGAATTGACAGAGGCCGCCGCTTCATGGTCGGGAGACAGGCAAGAGTAATGGGAAAGCCGGAATGACGGAAGCACGGCCGAGGACGCCGCCGACCTTCGAACAGTTGCGCACGATGTCCGGGCAGGAGCTCGGCGTGTCCGACTGGACGACGATCGACCAGCAGCGCATCGACCAGTTCGCCGAATGCACGGGCGACCATCAGTGGATCCATGTCGATCCCGAAAGGGCGAAACGGCAGAGCCCGTTCCGCACCACGATCGCGCATGGCTACCTGACCTTGTCGATCATCGGCGCGCTGGCGCTGGAGATGGGCATCGTGCCGGAAAACACGCAGGCCGCCTTCAACTACGGCTTCGACAAGGTGCGCTTCCTGGCGCCGGTGAGGGTCGGCGCGCGCATCAGACTGCGCACCACGCTGCTTTCCATGGAGGATCGCGGCCCCGGCCAGTATCTGATGAAAGCGGCCAACACGGTCGAGATCGAGGGCGAGCAGAAGCCGGCGCTGACGGCTGAGACGCTGGTGATGATGTACGAACGCCGCAAGCGGGCAGGGGCTTAGGAACAACTCACCCTTTGTAGCCAAGGCAGATCGCGCCTAGCGCGACAACGCCGCAAGCTGCGACACGCCTCGGCGTCAGGGTCTCTCCCAGGAACAGCCGTCCGATCAGCGCCGCGAAAACAACGCTCGTCTCGCGGATGGCGGTGATCGGACCGGCCGGCCCGAGCGCGAAGGCCGCGACCACGGCGCCATAGGCAACCAAGGCGAAAATCCCGCCGCCCAGCGCCTTCAGCGCGTCGGGCGAACGAAAGTCAACGGTGAGCTTGCCGCGGCAGATGATGAAGGTGACCGGCAGCATCACGCCGTAGATCAGCAGCACCCAAGCCGTGTAGGCGCCAGAGCTTCCCGCCGATCGGACACCGATTGCATCGACCGTCGCATAGGCGGCGATGATCGCGCCGGTCGCCAGCGCATATAGGATTGATGTCGTTGCCGCGCGCCCTTTGCCAAGCGAAAGGCTCATGATGCCAAGCGCGGCAAGAACGACGCCAAGGGTCTGATGGGTGCTCAGGCGCTCGCCGGCCAGCACGAAACCGCCAAGCGCCACAAGGAGCGGCACTGAGCCGCGAACGATCGGGTAGACCTGTCCCAATTCTCCGTAACGGTAGGCTGCCACCAGAAACAGGCTGTAGCCGACCTGAAGGCAGGCCGAGAGCATGACATAGGGCCAGGCCGACGCCGCCGGCAGGGGATTGAAGATCGCCAGCGGAATGGCGATGGCCGTTGCCGAAAAGCTCATCACGGTAACGGTCCAGAGCCTGTCGCTGCCGGTTCGCAGAAAGGCATTCCAACTGGCGTGGAGGATCGCGGCGAACAACGCCAGGCCGATGACTGTCGCGCTCATTGCGGCCTCACCCGTGTGGCGAGAATGGCCATTGCCGCCCTTCGGGCATCGCGAATGGCGGTGTCGGGCCGACCCATCCGGGCCATCAGCGTCGCGCCTTCGATCAGCATCAGCAGGGCAGCGGATGCGCTATTGGCGTCGTCGGTGGGCATCGTCTCTTCGAGGATCAGCCGCATGCGCTGCTTGAGGCCGTCTTTCTGCCTGGCGGCGGCCTGGAACACCGGATGCGCCGGATCGCCGAACTCCGCCAGGGCATGCGCGAACAGGCAGCCGTGGAAGTCGGCGCTTTCGAACCAGTGGCCGTACCAGTCGAAGATCCTGTCTATCTTCTGCGCCGGCGTGGCCGCCTGTTCGGCGAGACGGTCGAGCTGGCGCTCGAACCGCTCTGCACGGTAGGCCAGAACCTCGACCATCAAATCGTCCTTGCTGGGAAAGTGCCGGTACATGGTCATCTTGGCCACGTCGGCTTCGGCGATGATGCGGTCGATACCCGTGGCGTGGAAGCCAACCCGCTTGAACAGCCCATAGGCGGTTTCAACGATGTGCTGGCGCTTGTCGATCTTGGTCGGTTCGGTCATGGTGTCATCTGTAGTGAGACAGGTCTGTATACTATGCTTGCGCGACGGTGGCGTGTCAATTGCCGGCCTAGCCGGACGCGGCAGGCAAGGTGCGACCAGCGTCGACTCGGGCAAGATCGCTTGGTAACGAACCGCCAGCCTATGCCGCCTTGCGGCGCGATGCCGTGAGCGCTCTTTCCAGGACGGTGAAAATACGCTCGTCCCCACACTGAGCGACGTTGAAGCGCATGAAGCGGCCGGCGGTATGCGACAGGCTGAAGGCGTTGCCGGGCGCCAGCACGACATTGTCCGAAAGCGCATGGCGGGCGACATCGGCGGCGTCGATGCCATTGGGCAGGCGGCACCAGAGAAACATGCCGGCGGGCTGATCGATCCAGGGCGCGATGCCCATCGCCTTCAGCCTGCCGGCGGTCTCGGCCATGGCGCGCGACAGGCGCGTGCGCAACTGCTCGACATGCTTGCGGTAACTGCCGTCCTTCAAAAGGCTCAGCACAAGTTCAGAGGACAGCCGCGTGCCGCCGAACGTCGTGGCGATCTTGAGATCGGTCAGGCCCTCCATCCAGTCCGGTGGCGCGGCAATAAAGCCGCAGCGTACCGAGGCCGACAGCGTCTTGGAGAAGGAGCCGATCTGGACGACGCGCTGCAGGCCGTCGAAGGCCGCAAGCCTTGGGGCAGGGCTGTGCTCGAAGTCGGCGAAGATATCGTCCTCGACGATGGTGAGGTCCGCCTGGTCGGCGAGCTTCAGCAGCCGATGCGCGGTGACCGGCGACAGGATCGCGCCGGTCGGATTGTGGATGCCGGAATTGGTGATGTAGAGGCGCGGCCGGTGCTCGGCGAGCGCCTCGGCGAAGAGCTCGATATCCGGACCCGAAGGCGTGACAGTAACGCCGACCACCTTGGCCTGGTGGGCGCGCAACAGGGCATGGAAGTTGAAATAGCAGGGGTCGTCGACCAGCACCGCGTCGCCGGGCTCGATCAGGAAACGGCACAGAAGGTCGATGGCTTGGGTGCCGCAATCGGTCAGCATGATCTGGTCGGGCGAGACCTCGACGCCATGCTCGGCCATGCGCCGCGCCAGCAACTGGCGAAGCGGCGGCAGGCCAAGCGGCGTGCCGTAATCGGCAAGCGCCACGTCGTCCGCTCGGGCCGCGGTGCGCAGTGCCCGGCGCAAGGCGGCCTGCGGCATCCAGGAAGCGGGCAGCCAGCCGCAGCCGGGCTTCAACATCTCCTCGCCCGCTTCGAGCGATTGCCGCGACACCCAGAGCGGATCGACGGCGCGGTCAAGCTTGGGACCGATCTCGGCAAGCGACAGCGGCGCGAGCTGGCCGGCGGCGTAAAAACCGGAGCCGGGCCGCGAACGGATCGCGCCTTCCGCGGCAAGCCGCTCATAGGCTTCGACCACCGTTGATTTCGACACCTGCAAGGACCTAGCGAGCGCCCGGATCGACGGCAGGCGGGCGCCGGGCGTCAGCGTGCGCGCCGCAATGCGATGGCGGATGGTAGCCATCACGCTTTCGACAAGCGTCGCGCCGCCGGCATTTGGGTCTTTCGCGTCCATCTGTACTTCCCCGCCTACCATTACAGTTTTGCAGAATTGTACTCCATTGTATCTGGCGAGACCATGGCCTGCGCCGGTACGGAAGCGTAAACGGAGCAGATGATGGAAAAGAGTTTCGACGGCTGGCTCAGCGGCTTCATCGGGGTGCTGATCTTCAGCGGCTCGCTGCCGGCGACGCGAGTGGCGGTGATGGATTTCGATCCGACCTTCCTGACGGCGGCCAGGGCGGCGATCGCCGGTCTGCTCGGGATTGCGATGCTGCTGCTGTTCCGCGAGAAGCGTCCCGGGCGCGGCGATCTCATATCGCTGACGGTCGTGGCGTTGGGCGTGGTCGTCGGCTTTCCCTTGCTGACCGCGCTGGCGCTCAAGCACGTCACCACCGCCCATTCCATCATCTTCGTCGGCCTGCTGCCGCTGGCGACCGCGATCTTCGGCGTGCTGCGCGGCGGCGACCGTCCCCGTCCGGCGTTCTGGCTGTTCTCCTGCATCGGCAGCGCGCTGGTCGCGGGCTTTGCCCTGTCGCAAGGTGTCTCCGCATCACCGGTCGGCGACAGCTTGATGCTGGGCGCCATCATCGTCTGCGGGCTGGGCTACGCGGAGGGTGCGGCGCTGTCGCGCCGGCTCGGCGGCTGGCAGGTGATCTGCTGGGCGCTGGCGCTGGCGCTGCCGGTCATGCTGGTGCTGAGCTTTCTGACGCTGCCGCCATCCTTCGCCGGCGTCGGCTCGGGCGCGTGGATCGGCCTTGCTTATGTCTCGCTGTTCAGCATGCTGATCGGCTTCATCTTCTGGTATCGCGGCCTGGCGCAAGGCGGCATCGCCGCTGTCGGGCAGCTGCAGTTGCTGCAACCCTTCTTCGGTCTGGCGCTGGCGGCGAGCCTGCTGCACGAGCGGGTAAGCCCGATGATGGTGGTCGTCACGCTCGGCGTGGTGGCCTGCGTGTTCGGGGCGAAGAAGTTCGCGTGTTAACCGCTTACTGGAACTTCGTCACCACCCCAATCCCGATGCCCTCGAAACCGCCCATCGCCATCAGGGCCGCGGGCGCCTCCTCGAGGCTGATCTTCTTGCCGACCAGCAGTTCCGGTTTCAGCTTGCCGGTGCGGATCATCTCCATCATCGCGGTGTAGCGGTAGGCCTGCATGCCGTGGCTGCCGAGGATTTCGAGCTCGAAGGCGATCACCTTGTCCATCGGCACCTGCGGGCGGGCATGCTCGCCCAGCATCAGCCCGACCTGAACGTGGCGGCCGCGCCGGCGCAGATTGGCGATCGAGTTGAAGGAGGTGGTCGGGTGTCCCAGCGCGTCCATCGACATATGCGCGCCGCCATTGGTGATCTGCTTGACGGCCTTGACCACGTTCGTCGTCGTCGAGGCGTTGATCGTCGCCACCGCGCCGATCTTTTTGGCGAATTCCAGCTTCTCGTCGGCAATGTCTATGGCAATCACATTGGCGCCCATGGCGCTGGCGATCATGATCGCCGACAGGCCGACGCCGCCGCAGCCATGCACCGCCACCCATTCGCCGGGCGTCACCCGGCCCTGGTCGACGATGGCGCGGAAAGAGGTGACGAAACGGCAGCCGAGGCTGGCGGCGGTGGCGTATTCCATCGCGTCCGGCAGGCGCACGAGATTGGTGTCGGCATGCTCGATGCCGACATATTCGGCGAACGAACCCCAGCCGGTGAAACCAGGCTGCGTCTGGTGCTCGCAAACCTGATGGTTGCCGGAGGTGCATTCGAAGCAGCGGCCGCAGCCGACGGCGAAGGGAACGGTGACGCGGTCGCCGGCCTTCCAGCGGCTGACTTGCTTGCCGGCAGCGACGACGACGCCCGCCAGCTCGTGTCCGGGGACGTGCGGCAGCGTGATGCCGTCGTCATGGCCCATCCAACCATGCCAGTCGCTGCGGCAAAGACCTGTAGCCTCGACCTTGATGACCACGCCGTCGGCGGCCGGCTTCGGGTCGGGAACGGTCTGGATCGTCGGCGCCTGACCGAATTTCTCGAAGACGACGGCTTTCATCGGCAACTCCCACAATTGCGTATTTTGAAGTGACGATAGCCGATTCCACCGCCGGTTGACCGGAAATCGATTCTGCCACGCTTGCATTCCGGGTGCTGGCACCAAGGGTGGGCCGTTAAGTCGGGCTATTCGGCATCGATCTGGTTCTGCGGTGCTGCCTTCTGGAACGCCGGTAGCGCCATGCAGGCGGCGTTGATGCGCGCGATCACCGGATAGGGCGCCATGTCGACACCGAAGCGGGCGTTGTTGGTGACCTGCGCGGCGAGGCAGATGTCTGCCAGACCTGGCGTGTCGCCGTGGCAGAAGGCGCCGGTCTCGGGCGAGGAGGTCAGAATCTTTTCAAGCGGCTGGAAACCTTCGTTCACCCAATGCCGGAACCAGTTGACGACATCCTCGTCGCCGGCGCCAAACAAGCTGCGCAGCGAGGTCAGCACGCGCAGATTGTTCACGGGGTGGATGTCGCAGGCGATCATCTGCGCCAGCATGCGGACACGCGCGCGGCCCAGCGCATCCTTCGGCAGCAGCGGCGGCTCCGGCTCAATCTCGTCGAGATATTCGATGATCGCCAGCGACTGGGTCAGCAACCTGCCGGCATCCAGCACCAGCGCCGGCACCAGGCCTTGCGGGTTGACGGCGAGATAGGCGGGCTCGAGATGCTCGCCATGGCGCAGATGATGCGGCACATAGGTATAGTCCAACCCCTTCATCTCCAGCGCGATCCGCACCCGGTAGGAGGTGGAGGAGCGGTAGTAATTGTGAAGGACGAGGTCGCTCATCGCCTCGGCAGCCCGATGGTCACCGCGATCTCGCCGATGCCGTCGACGCCGCCGGTGATCCTGTCGCCCGCCTGGACCGCGCCGACGCCGGCCGGCGTGCCGGTGAAGATCAGATCGCCGGGCTGAAGCTCGACCGCCTCGCTGCAGATCGAGACGATGTCGGCGATCGGCCAGATCAACTCGGCAAGGTCGCCGTCCTGCTTCACCGCGCCGTTGACGGCAAGCCAGATGCGGCCTTTTTCCGGATGTCCCGTTTTCGCGGCCGGAACCAGCGGACCGCAGGGCGCGGATTGGTCGAACGCCTTAGACCAGTCCCAGGGGCGCGCGGCCTTCTTGGCCTGGTCCTGCAGGTCGCGGCGGGTCAGGTCGACGCCGACGCCGTAGCCCCAGACATGGGCAAGCGCGTCTTCGCGCGGAATACGGAAGCCGACCTTGCCGATGGCGACGACCAACTCGATCTCGTGGTGCAGGTTCGCGGTCAGCGGCGGGTAGGGGATCTCGGCGCCGCTGTCGACCACCGCGTCGGCGGGCTTGGTGAAGAAGAAGGGCGGGTCGCGCTCGTCATTGCCGAGCTCGCGCGCATGCGCCGCGTAATTGCGGCCAACGCAGAAGATGCGGCGCACGGCAAACCGCTCCGCCGAGCCTGCGACGGCAACCGAGGCAATCGCCGGCGGCGGAAGGACGAATTCTGGCATGGTTTTTCTCTGTGTTGGCATGAATCGTTAGCACCTTCCGCCGATTTTGACGGGCGGGCAAGACTCGACGTCCCGGCACATCGGCCTGTCGTTTCAGTGACAATGCGCTGTACCATTGGGCGGCGTGTACTATTTGCCAATAATCTGACCATGGTCAGGGGACTATCTTGTGGTGGCCGAAACCGAACCGATGACTGAACCTGTGCAATGACCTCCGTCAGCGATCGCGCCCGCTTCCTGATCATCGACGACCACCCGCTGTTTCGCGAGGCACTGCACAGCGCCGTGCAGATGGCCTATCCGGACGTCGACACCGTCGAGGCACGTTCGATCTCGGAAGCGATCGAGCTTCTTGCCGACGCAAAGCCGTTCGACCTCGCGCTGCTCGATTTGAGCATGCCTGACGTGCATGGCTTCGAGGGGCTGTTGCAGCTGAGGACCCGCTATCCGCGGCTGCCGGTGGTGATCGTGTCGGGCTATGAAGAGCCGAAGATCATCTCCGAGGCGCTGTCCTACGGCGCGGCCGGCTTCATCCCGAAATCGGCCCGCAAGAGCGACCTCGCCGCCGCCATCCGCTCGGTGATGGACGGCGCGGTCTATGTGCCTGAAAATTACGAAGGCCAGCCGCCCGATCCCGACAGCACCGACCGCGCCGACATGGTGCAGCGGCTGGCGAGGCTGACGCCGCAGCAGCTGAGGGTCCTGCAGATGCTGCGCCAGGGCATGCTGAACAAGCAGATCGCCTACGAGCTGCAGGTGGGCGAGACCACCGTCAAGGCACATGTCTCGGAGATCCTGCGCAAGCTCAACGTCTACAGCCGCACGCAGGCGGTGATCGAGGTGTCGAAGCTCGACAATGCGGAGCTGTTCAGGGATCAGGCGGGGTTTTGAGGGGGCAGTCCTAAGCCAGCAGATGTGCCAGCAGCGCGCGTAATTGCGCCGGCTTCAGCGGCTTGCGCATCAGCTCTATGCCGGCGGCGCGGGCGGCTTTGGCGACGGGCTCGGAGCCGTCGGCGGTGACGATCAGCGCCGGCACCGGGCGGCCGAGATAGTCGCGCACCTCGGCGATCGTCGCGGTGCCGAGGTCGCCGCCGTCCAGATGCTGGTCGGCGATGATGATGTCGGGCACCCAGGCTGTGTCGCCGAGCAGGTCGAGCGCATCGTCGGTCGAGGTGGCGGCGCGCACCAGGCATTGCCAGCGCTCGAGCAGCGACGTCATGGCGGAGAGCACGTCCATGTCGTTTTCGACCAGCAGCACCTTGGTGCCGAACAGGCCGTAGCCGCGCGGTCGCTCCATGTCGGCGGCGGCCATCGCCGGCTCGGCCGGGGCCATGCCGACCGGCACGTCGATATGGAAGATGGTGCCGCGCCCGACCTTCGAGGAGAAGGTGACCGGGTGGCCGAGGGCGGCCGCCATGCGGCGCACGATGGCGAGGCCGAGACCCAGCCCGCCGGCGAGCCCTGTATCGGTAAGCGTCGCGGTGCCTCGGTGGAACTCCTCGAACACCGCCTCGCGCTGGTCCTCGGGAATGCCGCAGCCGGTGTCGGCGACGTCGATGCGGATGGTGTCGCCGCGATGCCTGGTGCCGACCAGAACGCCGCCGGAGCGGGTATAGCGCAGCGCGTTGGAGAGGATGTTCTGCAGGATGCGGCGCAAAAGCGTGCGGTCGGAGCGCACGACGACGTTGACCGGCCGGAATTTCAGCGACAGGCCTTTCTTTTCCGCCTCGGGCAAGAAGTCGGAGCGCAGCGAGGAAAACAGCGCCTCCAGGCTGACGTCGCCGATTTCGGGCTGCACCACGCCGGCGTCGAGCTTGGATATGTCGAGCAGCGTGCGCAAAAGGTCTTCCATCGTCTCCAGCGAGCGCTCGACCTGGCGTACCAGCTTTCTGCCTTCATCGCTGGTCTGCACCTCGGCCAGCGCCGAGACCGACAGATGCGCGGCGTTGAGCGGCTGCAGCACGTCGTGGCTGGCGGCGGCGAGGAACCGGGTCTTGGAGAGGTTCGCCAGCTCGGCGTTTTCCTTCGCCGCGCTGAGGTCGATGTTGGACTGCTCTAGCCGGCGCAGCGTGGAGTGCAATTCCTCGGTGCGGTTGCGCACCCGGTTTTCCAGCGAAATGGCGGTCTGAAACAGCGAGAAGGCGTTGCCCTGCTGGTCCATCGACCGCTCGACGCGGCTGACCAGCGCCGCGTTGATCTTCTTCAGCCGTTCGAGGTCGTTGATGTCGCGCAGCGGCATCCGGCTCACTCGGCCGCCTGGCGCTCGCCGAAGGCGATGCCGGTAAAGGTCTGGTTGAGGTGCATCGAGCGATACTGCTCGCCATAGGTGCCGAAGCCGATGACCTTGTTGGTCCGATAGAGCTCGGAAATATCGCGGAAGACCTGTCGGTTGTGGGCGTCGAGCCGACGCAGCACGCAGTCGAAGCCGAGGATCATGTCGATGCCGCCGAGCCGATGCTCGACATCCTGGAGAGCGCTACGCGTCGCTTCCACCATGTTCTTGGGCTGGGCGATGGACAGCACCACGCCGTCGTCGATGGCGCAGAAGAAGGACAGCGAGCCGTCGGGATGCATGCGCTGGATAGAGCGGCAGTAATATTCGCCGCCGACCTTCACCACGACGGGGTGCGAGGCAAAGCTCAGCGGTGTCAGCGTCTGCGGCAGGATGCCGACGGAGGCCGCGTATTCCTCCGCGGCGTTGGTGGCGTTGAATTCGCGCACGACACGATGATCCGGGTCCGACGCCGTCACCACCAGCTTCTCGTCGGTCGGAATGAAATTGTCGGTCTTGAAGACGTGGAAAGGGATCTCGGTCGCGACCAGCACGATGATGGCGCTGTCGGAAGTGACCTTGCCGTTCGAGATCAGGCTGGTCGTCTCGAATTTCAGGTCGTCGCCCGCCGAGCCGCCGATCAGCGGAATGTCATCCAACCCCCAGTGGATGGCCGAGGTCACCGCTTCCTCGGCATAGGAAAGCCCGTCGATGAAGCAGAGGGCGAAGACGCTCTTCGCCCGCTCCTGGCCGGCGCGCCCGCTCAGCAGCCGCCGCAGCGCCACGACCTCACCGGTGATCCCGTCCATGCCGGATGAGGAGAGGTTCTCGACCATGGTGGAGACGATCGAAAACGACGCCGACGGCAAGAGCAGGGCAAGGATATGCCCTTCCTCCAGTCCCTGCGGCGTGATTTCGCCGGCGGTCGAGCAGCCGGCATAGGCGAGCGATGGCGCATGGACCTTCAGCGCTTGCGCAAGCGCCGCCGCGTCGACCAGGCTTTGGGAGAAGAACAGAAGCGCGAAGCCGGCGTCGACGGCCGCCGCTTCGACCGCGACCGCCCGGGCAAAGGCATTCGGGTCGGGCTCATCCGTGGTGAGCGCCGAAAGGCCCGATGCATAGCGTGTGCTAGAACTGGCCAGCTGCCTTCTCCGCAATTCCTCCAACGCTGATTTTTATGCGTGTCTTTTCTTATGCGTGTCAGGCACGCCTCGCGTCGCAGGCATCTTTGCCTTCAATCCCCGATTTGGCAATGGGGCCGGTTGCTGCGCTGCGCATAGCTTTTGCCATGATCGAAAGTACAATGGAACCGCCGCTGGCAGGGCTGTTTTGCCCGTTGTACGGTGCGCGAATAACGCACTGCCGAAGCACAAGCGCGGCATTCGGCAATGACCAAGGTTGATACCCAGGGAGGTTGCATGTCGGACGTGTCGTTGACTGTGAATGGGAGGCGGGTCAGCGGGAACGCCGAGGACCGAACGCTTCTGGTGCATTTCCTCAGAGAACATCTCGGACTCACCGGCACGCATGTCGGTTGCGATACATCGCAATGCGGCGCCTGCGTCGTGCATGTCGACGGCCGGGCGGTGAAGTCCTGCTCGATGTTGGCCGTGCAGGCCTCGGGCTCGACCATCGTCACCATCGAGGGGCTCGCCGACGGCGCCGAGCTGCATCCGGTGCAGGCCGCGTTCAAGGAGCATCACGGGCTGCAATGCGGCTTCTGCACGCCGGGCATGATCATGACGGCGACCGACATGATCGCGCGCCATCCCGAGGGGCTCGACGAGGCGACGGTGCGCACCGAGCTCGAAGGCAATATCTGCCGCTGCACGGGCTACCACAACATCGTCAAGGCCATCCTCGCGGCATCGCAAGCGATGTCGAAGGGTGCCAAGGGCAGGGCGAAACAAGCAGCTTAGGTGGTGAATGGTGAATGGTGAATAGAGCCGCCGGCTTTTTTCCTTTTGGCCATTCACCCTTTCACAATTCACCATTCACTGAATTCCGGAGGAATTTCCGCAATGGGTATCGAAGGCGTCGGCGCCCGCGTGGCGCGCAAGGAAGACAAGAGGTTCATCACCGGCGGCGGCCGCTATGTCGACGACATGGTGGTTCCAGGCATGAAACACGCCGTGTTCGTGCGCAGTCCGCACGCCCATGCGCAGATCAAGAAGATCGACGTGAAAAAAGCGCAAGCGATGCCCGGCGTCGTCGGCGTGCTCACCGGCAAGGAGCTCAAGGCCGACGGGATCGGCAATTTGATCTGCGGCTGGATGATCCACTCCAAGGACGGAACACCTATGAAGATGGGCGCATGGTCGCCTTTGGCCGTCGACAAGGTGCGCTATGTCGGCGACGCGGTGGTCATCGTCGTCGCCGACACCAAGGGCCAGGCGCGCGACGCCGCGGAAGCGGTCGAGATCACCTACAAGGAACTGAAGGCCGTTGTCGACGCTACGAAGGCCATTCAAGCCGGCGCGCCGCAGATCCACGCCGAGTCCGACAACAACCTGATCTTCGACTGGGAGATCGGCGACGCCAAGGCGACCGACGCGGCGATCAAGTCGGCGGCCCATGTCACGCGCATGAAGATCGTCAACAATCGCCTCGTGCCCAACGCCATGGAGCCGCGCGCCGCGCTCGGCCATTACGACAAGGCCGAGGACCATTATACCTGCTGGACGACGTCGCAGAACCCGCATGTCGCGCGGCTGGTGATGAGCGCCTTCTACAACGTCGCCCCGGAAAACAAGCTGCGCGTGATCGCGCCGGATGTCGGCGGCGGCTTCGGCTCCAAGATCTACATCTACCCGGAAGAGATCGTCTGCCTGTGGGCGTCGAAGAAGACCGGCGTCCCCGTCAAATGGGTGGCCGACCGCACCGAAAGCTTCCTGTCGGACGCGCATGGCCGCGACCACGTCTCGACCGTCGAGATGGCCTTCGACAAGGACAACCGGATCACCGGGTTCAAGGTCGACACGATCGCCAATCTCGGCGCCTACATGTCGTTGTTCTCGTCCTGCGTGCCGACCTATCTCTACGCCACGCTGCTGTCGGGCCAGTACAACATCCCGGCGATCCACGCTAATGTGCGCACCGTCTACACCAACACCGCGCCCGTCGACGCCTATCGCGGGGCAGGGCGGCCGGAAGCCACCTATCTTCTGGAACGCACGATGGAAACCGCCGCGCGCGAGCTCGGCGTGTCGCCGGCGGAGCTCAGGCGCCGCAACTTCATCACGTCCTTCCCGCACCAGACGCCGGTCATCATGAACTATGACGCCGGCGACTATAACGCCTCGCTCGACGCGGCGATGAAAGCCGCTGACTATGCAGGCTTCACCAAGCGCCGCGCGGATGCGGGCAAGCAGGGCAAGCTGCGCGGCATCGGCATGAGCTGCTACATCGAGGCCTGCGGCATCGCGCCGTCGGCGGCGGTCGGCTCGCTCGGCGCCGGCGTCGGCCTCTGGGAATCGGCGGAGGTGCGCGTCAACGCCGTGGGCACGATCGAGGTGCTGACCGGCTCGCACAGCCATGGCCAGGGCCACGAGACGACCTTCGCGCAACTGGTCACCCAGCGCTTCGGCGTGCCGCTCGATTCGGTGTCGATCGTCCATGGCGACACCGACAAGGTGCAGATGGGCATGGGCACCTACGGTTCGCGTTCCGGCGCCGTCGGCATGTCGGCCATCGTCAAGGCGCTCGACAAGGTCGAGGCCAAGGCCAAGAAGATCGCCGCGCACCTGCTCGAAGCGGACGAGGGCGACATCGTCATCGAGAATGGCGAGGTCAAGGTCGCGGGCACCGACAAGAGCCTGCCCTGGTTCCAGGTGGCGCTTGCCTCCTACACCGCCCACAATTTGCCGGCGGGCATGGAGCCCGGGCTGAAGGAGACGGCCTTCTACGATCCGTCCAACTTCACCTTCCCGGCCGGATGCTACATCTGCGAGGTCGAGATCGATCCGGAAACCGGTACGACGGAAATCATCCAGTTCGTCGCCGCCGACGATTTCGGCAACATCATCAATCCGATGATCGTCGAGGGGCAGGTGCATGGCGGCATCGCCCAAGGCGTCGGCCAGGCACTGCTGGAAGGCGCGCATTACGACTCAAGCGGCCAGCTTCTGACGGCAAGCTACATGGATTACACCATGCCGCGCGCGGGCGACCTGCCGTCCTTCAAGGTCTCGACCTCGAACACGCCATGTCCGGGCAATCCGCTCGGTATCAAGGGCTGCGGCGAGGCCGGCGCCATCGGTTCGCCGCCGGCGGTCATCAACGCCATCACCGATGCGCTCGGCGTCGTCGACATCGCCATGCCGGCGTCGCCAGCGACGGTGTGGGCAACCATCCGGGCGACGAAGCACTGAAAAGCGAATAGCGAATAGGGAGTAGCGAATAGGGAACAAAAGCGGCGTGGATAGAGGAAGGTTCTATTCGCTATTCGCTACTCCCTATTCGCTTTCTCCCGAAGGGAGAAAAACACATGTACTCAGTCAACTATCACCGCGCTGCCTCGGTCTCCGATGCCGCCAAGCTGTTGAAGAACGGCGATGCCAAGCTGCTTTCCGGCGGCATGACTTTGATCCCCGCCATGAAGACGCGGCTGGCAGCGCCGTCGGACCTCGTCGACGTGTCGCGGCTCAAGGACCTGCAGGGCGTCAAAGTGTCCGGCAAGACGGTCACAATAGGCGCCGCGACGACGCATTACGACGTCTCCACCGACGACAAGCTGAAGAAGGCCTGCCCGGCGCTTGCGCATATGGCGTCCTTGATCGGCGATCCGGCGGTGCGCCACAAGGGCACGATCGGCGGCTCGATCGCCAACAACGATCCGGCCGCCGACTATCCGGCGGCATTGCTGGCGCTGGGCGCGACGATCATCACCAACAAGCGCGAGATCCCGGCGGACAAATTCTTCAAGGGCCTGTTCGAGACGGCGCTGAAAGAAGGCGAGATCGTCACCGCGGTGAGCTTTACCGCTCCGGCCAAGGCGGCCTACCAGAAGTTCCGCAACCCGGCTTCGCGCTACGCCATCGTCGGCGTGTTCGTGACCAAGGGCAAGGACGGGGTGAGGGCGGCGGTGACCGGCGCCGGCGAGGACGGCGTCTTTCGCTCCAAGGAAATCGAGGCAGCGCTGGCGAAAAATTTCGACGCCGCGGCGCTCGGTGGCGTCAAAGTGCCGGCGAAGGGGCTGATGAGCGATCTCCATGCCTCCGCCGACTACCGCGCCAACCTGATCGCGGTGATGGCCAAGCGCGCGGTGGCCGCGGCCAACGCCTGAACGCCCTCAGCCTGGGTGAGACAAAGGGGCCCTCGCGGCCCCTTTTCCTTCTGTATTCGCAACGACTTGGCGGGAACTACCTGAGTATTCCCGCTTTCGCACTTGCACAATAGTATCCCGCACTGCAAAATGACCATGGCGGGAACACCAGACAGTCCGAGACGCGGGCAACGCTTCGCATGCGGACCTCGAGTTGCGAAGGCAGGGTATGACCGACATCTCCGCAGCGTCCGTTGTCCTGCCGCGGGCCGCGGCCGACAGGGAAGCCAGGGCAAGGCTGGCTTATCTCGACGGCTGGCGAGGCCTGTCGATCGCGATGGTGCTGATCGGCCATTTCTTTCCGGTCCCGGGACTCAATCTCGGCGTGCTCGGCGTCGAGCTCTTCTTCGTGCTGAGCGGCCGGCTGATGGGCGAGATCCTGTTCATCGAGCGCTTTCCGCTGAAGAAATTCTTCAAACGCCGCTTCTCGCGCATCTATCCCGCGCTGCTGGTGTTCGCGATAGCCGCCATGATCGGCCTGACCGGAACCTTCATCGCCTTCAAATGGAAGGCGGCGCTGACGGCGCTGACCTTCACCTACAATTACGCCGGCATCTTCATCAATCGCGCCGGCGCGCTCGACCACATCTGGTCGCTCTGCGTCGAGGAGCATTCCTATATCCTGCTCGCGCTGATCAGCGTGGTGGTTTCAGGACGCGCCAATGTTATCCGGCTGCTTCTGGTGCTGGCCTTGCTGGCAATGGCCAACGGCGCGATTTCGTACGGGATTCTCGGCATGGGCTACGAGACCACCTACTGGCGCACCGACGTGCATATCGCCTCGATCCTGCTGTCCGCGGCGATCTGCCTGCTCAAGGCTGACGGGCGCCTGCCGACTTTCCTGCAAAGCCAGCATGTGGCGCTCGGGGCCGCGGTTGGCGGCCTGTTGCTGTTCCTCGACCGGGTGCCGACGCCGATCCACTATCTTGTCGGCGTGCCGCTGCTGGCGCTCGCGGTCAACACGCTCGACTTCGCGATCGGCTATGTGAAGGGGCTGCTGTCGTCCTGGCCTATGGTGATGCTCGGGCTGTGGTCCTATTCGCTCTATTTGTGGCAGCAGCCCTTCTACAAATTCGTCGATGAGCACGGTTGGTCGCCGATCCCGATGCTGGCGGCCGTGTTCGCCTGCGCGCTGGCCAGTTACTATATCGTCGAAAAGCCCGCACGCGGCTGGCTCAACCGCAACTGGTGAGATCAGGTCTCGCCGTTCTTCCGCGCCGCGAGATAGCGGCGAAGCCCGGCTTCGCCGCGCGGCGTCGTCCAGCGATGGTTCCAGGCGAAGGCTGGCCTTAGCAGCGGCGCCAGCAGCTTGAGGATCGGCCTCTCGACCGTGACCTGCCAAACCAGATCGACATGCGTGCCTTGTCCGGACGGCGACAGCTCGGCTCGCCAGAGCCCGTCGAAATCGCCGAAGGTCTTCACCACCACCAGCCGGCCGGGCTCGAGCTCGGCGGCCTCGATGATGAAGTTCAGCTCATAGGGCAGGGCGCCGCGCGCTCTCGCCCTGGCGCGGGCGCCGACGACGCCCTTGCCCTTCTTGTCGAGCGGCTCGACCTCCTTGTAGGCATCGCCCCACCAGAGTGGCAGAAGCTCAGCGTCCGACAGCACGTCCCACACTTCCTGCGGCGTGCCTTCGGGGATGTCCCAACTTTCGTCGAAGCGGAAGACATTGCTCGCCATGATGCCGCCCCCAGCCTGCGGAGCTTCTATATTAGCTTCGGCTTGTTTTCCTGGCCAGCGGGTTCGGGGGTGTTCAGGCGGCGATCGGCTTTGCCCAATAGCGCACCGACTTCTTGCCGCCGTGGATCACCGCATCGCCGACCTCGGCGAAGCCAAGCGCGGCGTGGAAGGCATCGGAGGCAGGGTTGGGCGGATCGGCGTTGACCTCGCAGGTGACGATGGTATGGCCGGCGCGCCGGGCCTGCTCGAACAGATCCTCATAGAGCCGGCGGGCATGGCCGCGGCCGCGCGCGACGGCCGCGACCACCACACGGTCGACATAGACGAAGCGCGGATAACGCTGGCGAAACCAGAGGAAGTTCGGGCTGTCGTAGCGCGCATCCTGGTCGAAGGTCATGATGAAGGCTTCGAGCGCGCCGATGCGGCGGGCGTAGAACGCTTGCCCGAGCAGATAGGACAGCCGTTCCGGCTCAAGCCAGGACAGCTCCGCCGCATGCTCGTTGTTGAGCGCGAGGATGGCGGCCTCGTCGGCGGGCGAAATGCGTTCGATCATCATCGTCAGGCCTTCGCGGCCGCGATCGTCGCCGCCACCAGGGCTTGGTCGGTCACCGTGGTGCGGTATTCGCGGTCGAGGTCGGCGCCGCCCATGCCGACATCCGGGTTGCGGTAGCGCATGGCGCTCGGCACGTCCGCAAGTGCTGCGAAATGCATCTCGGTCAGTCCGGTCCGCCTGCGCACCTCGCCAATCGTGTCGGGCGCCAGCGCGCCGCAGCCGAGGATGATGATGCGCGAGCCGGCCTGGCGAACGAGCTTTGCCAAAATCTTGATGCCTTCGATTGCCGTGTCGCGCTGGCCGCTGGTCAGCACGCGGCCGACCCTGCAGCGGATCAGGGCTTCGAGCGCCTCTGCCGGATCGCGCGTCATGTCGAAGGCGCGGTGGCAGGTGACATTGAGCGGGCCGGCGGCCTCGACCAGCGCGCTCATGCGCGCCTCGTCGATGGCGCCGTCGGCGGTCAGGCAGCCGACCACGACGCCGGCCACGCCAAGCTCGCGAAGCGCTTCGACGTCGGTGAGCATCGAGCGGTATTCGGTCTCGCTGTAGAGGAAATCGCCGCCGCGCGGGCGCACGATGACATGGAAGGGGATGGTCGCGCTTTCGAGCGCGGCGCGCACCGTGCCGAGGCTCGGCGTGATGCCGCCCTCGACCAGGCTGGCGCAGAGCTCGACCCGGTCGGCGCCGGCGGCCTGCGCGGCAAGCAGCCCGTCAATGCCTTCGACGCAGATTTCGATCAGGGGTTTTTGCGTGTCCGCCACCGGTTTCCATCCATGCTTTCGACGAGATGGGCAGCCCTAGCATCGGGCGCGCCGTCGCGAAAGCCGCAACGATCGGTCCAGCCATGGAAGTCGCCAGCCGTGCAACTCGCTTGACAATGCATAACTGCAAAGTTATGGATAACTCATAACTGCAAAGTTATTGATCGGCGCGGGCCTTGTCGGCCGCGCGAAGCCGAGGAGACGGATGATGGAAGCAAGATTGAAGAACCCGGTGATGCTCATTCCCGGCGCGCGGCAGGCGCTGCTGGCGCTAGACAAGTCGACCGAGGCCGGCGACGTGCCTTATGTGACGCGCAAGCTCGTTCACCTGCGCGCCAGCCAGATCAACGCCTGCGCCGTCTGCGTCGACATGCATGCGCGCGAGCTGAAGAAAGCCGGCGAGAAGGACGAGCGGATTTTTGCGGTGTCGGCATGGCGGGAGACGCCTTATTTCACCGACCCGGAGCGCGCGGCGCTTGCGCTTGCCGAAGCTGCGACGCGGCTGGCCGACCGCTCCGACGCGGTGCCGGACGACGTCTGGGACGAGGCGGCGCGCCACTATGACGACAAGGCGCTCGCCGCTTTGGTGATCCAGATTGCGCTGATCAACGCCTTCAACCGCCTGAACGCCACCACAAGGCAACCGGTGGGCGCCTGGGGATAAGGCGAGAGGCCGGCTTCGAGGCCTTGCCGGCTACTGTTTCAGGATCGTGTTCCTGGCGCCTTGCTCGACCTGGTCGATCACCAGAAGCTTCACCGGATCGGCGCCGATATTGGTGGCCTGGTGCCATTGCCCGATCATCTCGATGATGAAGTCGCCGGCCTTGTAAGTGTTGGCGGCGCCGGTCTCGACATTGGTGACCTTGAGCGTTCCCTGCTCGACATAGGCGTAGCGCGGGAAGGGGTGCTTGTGCACTGGCAAGGTCGCTCCCTGCGCAATCTGGTAGGACGAGACCTGAACCTCGACATTCTTCTGCGGCAGCGTGATCGGCTGGCCCGATGCGGTCGTCGTCTTCGACGCCAGCGGCGTCACCACGACCGGCGTGTTCGAACTGTCGAGAGCATTTGCATTGGTCGTGAAAAATGCCGCCGCCAAAAGCAGCGCCGATGCCAGGATGGTGCGCATGAGGTTCCTCCAGAAGCCACCAGCTTGGCGCGGCGGGCGCTGAGGCGCAAGCTCCGGGTGACAGGATAGCTAACGCTTCGCTGGCGACTGTTTGGGTGGCCGCAGCAGGAGGGCAAACGGCACCAGCAGCGCCGTTGCAATCGCGCAGTAAAAGAAAACATCGACATAGGCGAGCAGCGAGGCCTGGCGGCCGATTTCCTGTCCGATCCAGCCGACGGCCTGCTGCCTGGCTTCGACCAGCGGCGAGCCCTCGGCGACGAAATGGTCCGTCACCTGGCGAAGCGTCTGCTGATAGGCCTCGCTCGACTGCGCCGTGTGGCCGACCAGCACCGACTGATGGAGCTGCGCGTTCTGGGCGATCACCGTGTTGGACAGCGACACGCCGATGCTGCCGCCGATGTTGCGGGCGACGTTGATCAGCGAGGATGCCTGGTCGGTCTTCTGCGGCGGCAGGCCGACATAGGCGGCCGTCGAAATCGGGATGAACAGGAACGGCAGACCGATCATCATATAGACGCGCGCGTAGGCGAAGAAACCGAAGCTGGCGTCGGGCGTCAGCGAGGTCATGTGCCAAAGCGCGATCGCGACCACCGACATGCCCATCATGATGAGATAGCGCGGCTGGACGATGCCGGCGGCAAACCCCGATATCGGCATCAGCAGGAGCATGGCGATGCCGCCGGGCATCATCGACAGGCCGGAAAGGGTGGCGGTGTAGTCGAAGGTCGTCTGCTGCAGTTGCGGGACCAACTGCGTGCTGCTGAACAGCACCGCGCCCACCGCCATCATGACCAGGAACGACATGCCGAACTGCCGGCTGAAAAGCAGGCGGATGTCGACGATCGGGTCGCGCCTCGTCCACTCCCACGGGACAAGCAGCAGGAACGACACGGCCGAAATCACGGCGAAAGCAGTGATGAAGGTCGAGGCGAACCAGTCGTTGCGCTGGCCCTCGTCGAGGAAGACTTCGAGGCAGCCCAGCGCCAGCGCCACCAGGATGAAGCCGATCCAGTCGACTTTCAGCCCCTTGCTCAACCGCTCGCGACGCTCGCGCTCGAGAATGTCGGGCTCGATCACCAGCCATTGCACGAGCGCCAGCGACATGATGCCGAACGGCACATTGATGAAGAAGATCCAGTGCCAGGAGAAATTGTCGGTCAGCCAGCCGCCGATGGTCGGCCCGACGGTCGGCGCGACGATGACCGCAATGCCGTAAAGGGCGAAGGCCTGAGAGCGTTTCTCAGGCGGAAAGGTGTCGGCGAGGATCGACTGCTCGCTCGGCGCCATGCCGCCGCCGCCGAGCCCCTGCAGGATGCGGAAGGCGATCAGCGTGGGCAGATTGGGCGCCAGTCCGCAGAGCAGGGATGCGAGCGTGAAAGTGGCCACGCAGATCATGTAGTAGCGCTTGCGGCCGATGACGCTGGTCAGCCAGCCGCTGACCGGGATGATGACGGAGTTGGCGACGAGATAGGTGGTGATCACCCATGTGCTCTCGTCCATGCCTGCGGCCAGGCTGCCTGCGATGTTGCGCAGCGCGACATTGGCGATCGAGGTGTCGAGCACCAGCATGAAGGTCGCGATCGATACGACGATCGCGATCAGCCAGGGGTTGCGGCCGCCAGCCGCCGAACGGCTTTGGTCGCCATGGGCTGTTACGGCGTCACTCATCGCACCTTGACCGTCGGCACGACCGACATGCCCGGACCAAGATAGACACCGGGCGGCTGGTCGAACATGATCTTGACCGGCACACGCTGCACCACCTTGACGAAATTGCCTGTGGCGTTTTCGGCCGGAAGCAGGCTGAACGCCGTGCCGCTGCCGGCCTGGATGCTGTCGATATGGCCGTGGAATGTCTTTTCGGGATAGGCGTCGATGGCGATATCGACAGGCTGGCCCGGCCGCATCAGGTCGAGCTGCGTCTCCTTGAAGTTCGCCTTCACCCAGACGTCCTTGGGCACGAACATCATCAGCACCTGGCCGGGCTGCGCATAGGTGCCTTTCGCGGCCGTGATGTTGGTGGCATGGCCGGCGACGGGTGCGGTGATGGTCGTGCGGGTGAGGGTGGTCTTGGCCTGGTCCTCGCTGGCCTCGGCCTGCCGAAGCTTGGCCTCGGCGCTCTTGCCTTGTGCCTGGAGAACCGCAACCTGGCTTTTCGCCGCCTCGGCATTGGCGTTGGCGGCATCGAGCGCCGCCTGATCCTGGCGCAAGGTCGAAGCGGCCTGCTGCGCCTGCTGTTGCGTCGCCGTGCCCTTGGCCAGGAGCTCGCGGTTGCGCTGGTCCTCGGACCTGGCGAATTCGAGCGCAGCCTGCGCCTGCGCCACCTGCTTGCCGGCGGCATCGATCTTGGCGTTCTGCGCCTGGGTCTGGGCCTGGACGTTGGCGATCTCGGCCTGCGCCGCCACAACGCCGGCTTCCGCCTGTTTGAGCGAAGCCTGGTAGTCGCTGTCGTCGATGCGCAGAAGCACCGCGCCGGCCTCGATCGGTTGGTTGTCGGTGACGGCGACATCGGTGATGCGCCCGGAAATTTCCGCGCCGACCGTCACCGTGCGGGCGTCGATGAAGGCGTCGTCGGTCCATTCATACTGACGTGCGTTGATCCACCAGATGACCACGGCGGCGATGACCAACAGGATGAGGATCGCGACGATCGCCGCTATGTAGGGATGGCGCCTGATGAGGTCGGACCTGTTTGTGTCCGACGGACCGTTATCCGCCTGCGTGTCTTGCGCCAGCCCTTCGTTGCCGCGCTTGTCTTTAACGGGCTTGTCGTCGCCCGCCGGGCGTTTCTGCTGATCGGACCGGGGCTGAGCCCGCGTTTCCTCGGCGGGAGCGGTTTCGCGCTCTTTTCTTTCAGTTTTTGCGTCCAAGGCAACGGATTCCAGATATCGTTGGCCCCCCTCGCAGCAGGGTCAACGGGTGGTTTCCGCAAAGGTTCCTGTCGCTGAATGCCGGGCAATGGCCGATTGGCGACCGTCAGCCCGCCATCCAGCCGCCGTCCACCATCAGGTTTATGCCGGTGACGTAGCTGGCCATGTCGCTGGCGAGGAACAACGCCGCGCCGGCCACGTCGCTCGGCTGGCCGAGCCGCGGCCAGGGTGTACGGCGACGAGAATAGTCGAGCGCGTCAGGATCGTTAGCGACGCCCGGCTTGCCGGTGATGATCTTGCCCGGCGCGATGGCGTTGCAGACGATCAGGTCGTCGGCGTGGTCAACCGCGATCTGGCGCGTCATCTGCACGATGCCGCCCTTGCTCACCGAATAGGGCAGGTCGCCGGGGCAGGCGACCATGCCGTGCTGCGAGGAGATGTTGATGATGCGGCCGCGCACCTCGTTGACCGGCGCCTGGGCCAGCATTTGCATGACGGCGCGTTTGTTGCAGTAGAAAAAGCCCGTCAGATTGACGCCGATGACGCGGTTCCACTGTTCCGGCGTGGTCTCGATCAGGTTGGTGCTGGTGTAGATCGCGGCATTGTTGACCATCACGTCGAGGCGCCCGAACTGCGCGATGGTTGCGCGGACCAGCGCGTCGACGGCGCTCCAGTCCGAGATGTCGGTTCCGACGTAGATGGCGGTGCCGCCGGCAGCACGAATCCTATCGACGGTGCTCTCGCCGCCTTCGATCGGCTGCTCGACCGTGTCGGCGACGACGACGTTGGCGCCTTCGGCGGCGAACTTCAGCGCGATCGCGCGGCCGATGCCGGAGCTTGCTCCGGTGACGATGGCGGTTTTACCTGTGAGCAAGGCCATGGTGTTCAGCTCTCCCGGGTGACGATCTTTCCTTGCGCCTGGCCGACCAGCCTGCCTTCGCGCACGATCTCATGGCCGCGCAGGAAGACGTTGGTCAGGCGCGCTTTCACCGTCCAGCCGTCAAAGGGCGTGTAGCCCGCCC
Organism: Mesorhizobium sp. RIZ17; assembly: GCF_051127865.1. Lineage (NCBI taxonomy): Bacteria > Pseudomonadati > Pseudomonadota > Alphaproteobacteria > Hyphomicrobiales > Phyllobacteriaceae > Mesorhizobium > Mesorhizobium sp. RIZ17. The sequence goes on along the minus strand of NZ_CP147861.1, from coordinate 6,297,556 downwards.
GCGACACCTGGTCGGCATTGGCGACCGTGCTGGATCGGCGCGGGTCGAGGATGAGCAGATCGGCATCGTAGCCGACGGCGACACGCCCCTTGCGCCGGCCGAGGCCGAAGCGCTCGGCTGGGTTTCTGGAGCACATGCGTACAAGATCGTGCAGCGCGATGAGCCCTTCGTCCACCAGCCTCAGCATGGTGGGAAGCAGGGTCTGCAGTCCCGGCATGCCGCCGGGGATGTCGGCGAAAGCCGAATAGGATGCCGCCTTTTCGGCCGGCGCGTGCGGGGCGTGATCGGTGGCGACGATGTCGATCAGTCCCGCGCTGAGCGCGGCGCGCAGCGCGTCGATATCATGCGGTGAGCGCAACGGCGGCGAGGCCTTCAGATTGGCGCCTTGCGCCTCGTAATCCTGCGCCGTGAAGAACAGGTTTTGCGGCGTGGTCTCGACGGTGGCGTCGGCCATGCCGCGCAGCCGGCTCCAGGTCTCGACACCCAATTCGGAATTGATCTGCCGGACGTGGACCCTCGCCTCGGTTGAGGCCGCGGCGACAAGCGCGCGAGCGATGCCGTTGGCTTCGGCCAGCGGCGGGCGGCTGTCCAGGAAGGCGGCGATGGTGCCGGAGCGGTCGCGCGCAGTGCTGCCTGTGAGGATCGACTGGTCGCCGGGCGAGATGCCTATCAAGGTGTCGGCGTCTCTGAAAGCCCTCAGCGCCCCAGCGACCGTGTCGAGCGTGTCGAACAGGAAGGCATCCGGCACGTCGGCGGTGAACAGCTCGAACGACACCGGCGCGAGGCCGAGCAGGCGAGGGACAGGCGACAGATCTCGGCTGACCACGGCCTGCAGGCCGACATCGACATGGATGCGGCCTTCGGCCGTCGCCATCTTGTCGTCTAGCTGCTCAGCCGTCGCGGTCCAAGGTTCGTCGGTCGGCATGTCGAGCACCGTCGTCACGCCGCCGAGTGCGGCCGCATGGGTGCCGGAGGAAAAGTCCTCCTTATGGGTCAGGCCGGGGTCGCGCAGATGCGCATGCGCATCGACGAGGCCGGGTAGCACGAAGCTGCCGGAGGCGTCGACGACCGTCCTGGCTTCGGCGGCTTCGCCGGGCGCGATGATTGCGGCGACCTTGCCCGCGGCGATGCCGATATCGCCGCGGCTGAGGCCGTCGGCGTTCACCACCGTTCCACCACGGATCAATGTTTCGAACACGCCCTCAACCACGCTGCTCGAAGCGGGCATGGTTGGCATGCCAGAAGCGGGCGATGTCCTCGCGGCGCATGAAGGCGGCGCCGTCGCTTTGCTGGACATGCTCGATCACCTCGCGCAGGCCCGAGGCGCGGTTGGGCTGACCCATCCAGCGGGCGTGAATGCCGATGGTCAGCATGCGGCCGCCGGTCTCGCCGGCTTCCGAGAGCATATAGTCGATGGCCGCGCGGCAGTCCTCGGCGAAGTCGCGCGGATTGCTGTAGCCCGGCGCCACCAGATAGCGGCTGTCGTTGAGCGTCTTCGAATAGGGGACGACGAGGATCTCGGTGCCGCGATGATCGAGGAAATATGGCAGGTCGTCATTGCAGGGATCGGAATGGTAGAGGAAGCCGCCTTCCTCGACCAGAAGGTCGCGCGTGTTGACGCTGGGCAGCGAGCGGCAGTTCCAGCCGATGGGACGCTTGCCGAGCAGTTTTTCGTAAAGCGCGATCGCCTGATGAAGATGACGCTCTTCCTCAGCCCGCTCCATGGTCGTGTAGTCGATCCAGCGCAGGCCGTGGCCCATCAGGTCATGCCTGCGCGCCTTCATCCACTCTACCAGAGGCGGGTTGCGCTCGAGCGCCACGGCGCAGGCGGAAAAGGTGACGGGAATGGCGTAGCGGTCAAACAGCCTGGCCAGGCGCCAGACGCCGGCGCGGCTGCCATATTCGAAATGCGTCTCGGTGCCGAGGTCGCGCACCGGCGGGCTGGAGGCGAGATTATACTCGCCCCAATTGTCGTTGCGGCCATCCTCCAGCCAGTTGTATTCCGAGCCTTCCTCGTAGTTGAGCACGAGGTTGACGGCGAGCTTGACGCCGCCCGGCCAGGTGACGAAGGGCGGATGCGGACCGTAGCCGACGAAATCGCGCGGCTGCGCTGCTTGCTGCGGATCGGTCGGCATCGGCTTGTCTCCTGATCTGGTTGGCTCAGTTCTCGTTGGCGGTGATCCAGTCCATGTAGGCATGGAAGGCTTCCTTGCCGGGACGCGGCCGCCAAGCGGTGTCGCGCAGGATGCGGGCGATGTCATAGGCGCCCCACATGCCGCCTTTCAGGGTCACATCCTGGACGATGTTGGCGTCGTCTCCCGGCGTCACCTCGGCCTTCAGTCCCGGCACGCGTTCGGCTGCCCAGCCGATGATCTCGCCGATGGCCTGGCTGGATCCGGAGCCGATATTGTAGTGGCGATAGTTGAGACGCGGCGCATCGATCAGCGCGAGGATCGCGGCGGCAACGTCGGTGGAAGTGACATAGTCGCCGACAGGTTCCAGGCTGTTCGGCCTGATCGTCTCGCCGGCCAACGCCATATGTGCGACGCGGTTGGGGACATGGCGAAAATTGCGGCTCTCGGTGGCGCGGTCCATCGGGCCGTAGACGGAAGCAAGCCGCACCGAGACCGCCGACAGGCTGAACAGGTCGGCATAGCGGTTGGTGACCATCTCGGAGGCGAATTTCGAGATGCCGTAGAGCGTCAGCGGCGCGACATAGCCGTCTTCCGGCAATGGCTCGCCACCCCAGTCGGGCCCGTTGTGGCGGTAGACGGAGCCGGAACTGACATAGATGAAACGCTTGAGGCCCGGTCTCGTGCGCGCCCAGTCCAGCATCCGCACGGTGCCCATGAGATTGACGTCGACGATGCGGGCAGGGTCTTCGGCCTCCGGCTGGCGCTTGGCCTCCGAGGCGCTGCCGCGCGAGATCGGCGTGATCGTCGCGCCATGGACGATTGCCGTGATGCCCTGCTGGTCGAGCGTCGCGGACCAGGCTTTCGGGTCGAGGATGTCAGCGGCGATCACCGTGAGCCGGTCGCGCACCGGAGCGAAATGCTTTTCGGCCGCCGCGTCGAGGCCGGAGCGATCGAGAATCACGGCGCGGGCGTGCGGATCGCGGTCCAGCCATGCGCGCGCGACCACGCTCATGACAAAGCCGGTGCCGCCGGTGACGAGGAGAGTCATGGGAGCTCCTTCGGAAATGAGGTTTCGGGTTCAGCGCGTCGCAAAGCCGCCGTCCACGAGCATGTCGGATCCGGTGACGAAGGACGCATCGGAAGAAAGCAGGAAGGCTGCCGCGGCGGCGATCTCGTCGGGCTCGGCAATGCGGCCGAGCAGATGGGCAGGACCGAGACCGGCATTGGCGGCTTCGAAATCGGCAAATCTGCGCAACAGGCGCGTCGTCGCCACGGCGCCTGGGGAGAGGCTATTGACGCGGACCTTCTCGGCGGCGTGATCCACGGCCATCGCCTTGGCGAGGTGGATCAGCCCAGCCTTGGCGGCGCAATAGGCGACGGCGCGGGTCGTGGCGACGCGTCCGAATTGCGAGCCGATGAAGACGACCGAACCGCCGCCACTTGCCGCGATCAGCGGTACGGCGAACTTGCTCATCAGGAAGGCGCCGGTCAGGCCGACGTCGATCTCATGCCGCCAGGCGCTTTCGTCGAGATCGACGACGGTGGCGCTGGTCGAAGGCGCGGCGGCATTGTGCACCAGCCCGTCGAGCCGGCCGAATTTTTGCTTCGCGAATTCGACGGCCGCCTTCGCGGACTCGATCTTCATCACATCGCACTGGCAAGCAGCGGCGGTGGGCCCGAGCGCTTCGGCAAGCTTCGTCGCGGGCTCGAGCTCGTAATCCGCGCAGACGACGCTTGCGCCTTCTGCAATGCAGCGGCGTGCGATTGCCGCGCCGATGCCGCTGGCGGCGCCGGCGATAAGGATGACGTTGCCTTCGAGGCGGTTCGTTGCTGCATCCGTCATCAGGCGCGCTCCTCGATCGCCTGCATGGCCGCCAGCGTGACTGGGCGGCGCAACAGATTGTAGCAGGCGGCTAGGGTGACCAGCACGGCGCCGCCGCCGAGCAGCAGGAACATGGCCGGCGCGCCCATGTGATCCATCAGGCCGGCCGAAATGCCGGGCGTCGCGACATTGCCGATCGAATAGAGCAGGAGCAACGTGCCGGACGCGCCGACCATGTGCCGGCTGTGCAGTTGCGAGGCGCCGAAGGCCATCGCCACGGGATAGACGGTCAGCGCCGTGCAGCCATAGAGGAAGAACAGCACGAAGAGCAGCGGCACCGAAAAATTGCCGAGCCAGGCGATCGCGGCGCAGAGCGTGACCGACAGGATGCCCTGGACGAGCAGTATGATGCGACGTTCAAACCTGTCGGACAGCCAGCCGACGGGCGTCTGCGCCAGCATGCCGGCAATGCTGATGGTCGTGACCAGCCCGACTGTCGTTGCCGCCGACAGCCCGATCTGCGTGCCATAGATCGGCGTCAGTACGAAGATGTTCATGTTGGTGATACCGCCCTGGAAGATCGCCACGACCGTAACCGGCGCCAGCCGGAAAAGCGCCAGCGGGCCGAGGCGCTTGACCGGTCTTGCTGAACTCGCATGATCCGGATCTGCGGTCGGCAGCGCCGGCCAGCGTCCGCCGACGAATTTGGAGATCAGCGCCAGAAGCACGGTCGCCGCCGCGACCGGGAACAGATGCGGCGATTGCGGGCCGACCAGGCCGACAAGGAGCTGCCCGAGCAGCACGGCGATCGCAGTCGTCAGCATGTAGAGCGAGAACAGCGCGCCGCGATTGTGTTGCTCGGCATAGAGATTGATCCAGCTTTCGCAGACGACGAACAGTGACGCCATCGCCATGCCGCCAAGCAGGCGAAAGCAGATCCAGCTCGGCAGGAAGTCGGTGAAGGCGAAGCCGGACGCCGCCAGCAGCGCCAGCATTAGGATCGCCACGAAAGTTCGCTCGTGGCCGTATTGGGCGACAGCCGGGCGCGTCACCAGACATCCGACTAGGAAGCCCACCGGATAGGCTGTCAGCACGATCTGCACGACTTGGGGAGAAATGCCGGGCTTGCCGAGATGCAGCGACACGGCGGTGGTCAGCATGGCGCTGCCGATACAAGCGAGGCAGATGCCGACCATGATCGGCAGCATGGCGCGAGAGCGCTCTGCGTTTTGCCAAAGCCTCATCGCGGATTGAGCGATCGACCTCATGAATGCGGCTGCGGCGGCTCCCTGGCGGCACCGTTGACCGACGGCAGCCCGAGCAGAAGCTACACTTTGTGGTGAGTGCCGCAAACGAAGATTGACGCGGCTATGGCTCGAATTTTTTTGGCCATGCCGGCGAAGGAAAGCGGCATCTCAGGTCGCGGCGGGCTTTACAGTCGTTTTGCACCCTCCGTACCATAGGCAAAAGCCAAAACTCCGGGAACCAGCGGAAGGGAACGATATGACGATCGAACGCCTCGAAAACGGCCAGCGCTTCTGCCGGGTGCTCCGCTACAACGGCACCGTCTATGTGGCCGGCCTGACCGCGGATGATCTTTCCGGCGACACCACCAGCCAGACCAAGCAGATCCTGGCCAAGATCGACGCGCTTCTGGCCAAGGCCGGCAGCGACAAGTCGAAGCTCTTGAGCGCGCAGATATGGCTCAGGGACATTGCCGATTTCGAGATGATGAACACGGCCTGGGACGCCTGGATCGACAGGAGCGCCATGCCGGTGCGCGCCACGGTGGAAGCGCGGCTTGCCGGCGACCAGTATCGCGTCGAGATCATGGTGACGGCGGCCGTTGGCTAAGCCGGCCGGCGAGGGCCAATTTGAATAGAAGAGCTGGTCAATGCATGAGCTGGTGATCAAAGGCGGGCGCGTGGCGCTCGACGACGGCTGGGCCGAGTGCGACGTCGGCATCGACGACGGCCGCATCGCCGCCATCGGCAAAAGCCTGTCCGGCGAGACGTCGATCGACGCCGGCGGCCATTGGGTGCTGCCCGGCGGCATCGACGCGCATTGCCACCTCGACCAGCCGGTCTGGGGCGGGGCGGGCAATGCCGACGACTTTGAATCCGGCACGATCTCCGCAGCCTTTGGCGGCACGACCTGCATCGTCCCGTTCGGCATGCCCGGACAGGACATGACGACTGTCGGCGCCATCGACCGCGCGCTCGATCGCGCGGCGGGACGCGCCGTGATCGACTACGGGCTGCATGCCGTGGTCACCATGGGCACCGGCGTGGATGTCGAGACGCAGCTCAACCAGCTTGCCGGGCGCGGCATCGCCTCGGTCAAGCTGTTCATGACCTATCAGGGTTTTGCCGTCGACGACGACCTCTTCTTCAAGGTCCTCGATACGGCGAGGGAGCTTGGCTGGGTCGTCATGGTCCATGCCGAGAACGACGCCGCGATCCGGCGCACGCGGCAGCGGCTCATCGATCTCGGCCGCACCGATATCCGCTACCATGTCGTCGCCCACAGCGAGACAATGGAGCGCGAGGCGACGCATCGCGCACTGGCCTTTGCCGAGATGACCGGCGCGCGCATGACCATCGTGCATGTCTCGTCCTGGCAATCGGCCGAGGAGGTGGCACGGGCGAAGACACGCGGCGTCGACGCTATCGCGGAAACCTGCCCGCAATATCTCTTTCTCGGCGCGGCCGATCTCGACCGCTCGGCAATCGACGCGGCGCGCTTCGTCTTTTCACCGCCGCCGCGTTCGCTGCGCAGCCATGAGCATCTGTGGCAAGAGCTGATCAATGGCGGCATCGACCTCTGGTCGTCGGACCATTCGCCATATTATTTCGCCGACAAGATTGGCCGCTCCGAGACGCCCGGTTTCACCACGACGCTGAGCGGCATTCCCGGCATCGAGACGCGCCTGCCGCTACTGTTTTCGGAAGGGCTGCTGACCGGCCGGCTGACGCTCGAGCGCTATCTCGACCTCACCTCGCGCAATGCCGCCTCGATCTATGGCTTCGCCGATCGCAAAGGCAGCATCGCCGTCGGGCTCGACGCGGATCTGGCGCTGTGGGATCCGACGGCGCGCTGGACGCTCGGGCACGAGGCGCTGCATTCGCGAGTCGATTTTACGCCCTATGAGGGCAAGGTCGTCACCGGCCGACCGACCACCGTGCTGGTGCGCGGCGTGCCGGTGGTCGCCGACGGCAAGCTGCGGGCCGAACCGGGGTTCGGGCGTTTTGTGGCGCGCGCTGCCGCCGATCCGGCGCTTTCCCGGAAACCAGTCGAGGATTGGACACCATGGCTCGATGCCTGACCATCGCCGTTTGCCAGACCGGACCGATCCAGCGCAGCGCCACGCGCGCCGAGACGATGGGGCGGCTCGTCCATCTCCTTGAGAGGGCCGCTTCCGCCGGCGCCGAGATCGCGATGTTTCCGGAAATGGCGCTCACCACTTTCTTCCCGCGCTGGCGCATCGACGACCAGGCCGAGATCGACGCCTTCTTCGAAGCTTCGATGCCGGGACCCGAGACACAGCGGCTCTACGATGCCGCCGCGCGGCTGAAGGTGGGCTTCGCGCTGGGCTATTGCGAGCTTACGCAGGAAGAAGGCCGCACGCGCCATTTCAACACCATGGATCTGGTCGGACCGGATGGCGCCTTCATCGGCCGCTATCGCAAGATGCATGTGCCGGGTTCGAGCGAGCCGGAAGAAGGCACGACCACGCATCTCGAACGGCGCTATTTCGAGCCGGGCAATCTCGGCTTTCCGGTTTTCGACTATCGCGGCGTCCGGGTCGGGCTGGCCATCTGCAACGACCGCCGCTGGCCGGAAACCTACCGCATGCTCTGCCTCAACGGCGCCGAGGTGGCGCTGCTCGGCTACAACACGCCGCTGCTGCTCGACGAGGCGCCGGCGCTGGCGCATCTGAGAATGTTCCACAACCATCTGCCGATGCAGGCCGGTGCTTACCAGAACACGCTCTGGGTCGCTGCCGCCGCCAAGGCCGGCCTGGAAGACGGGCAGATGCTGATCGGCGGGTCGTGCATCATCGCGCCGACCGGAGAGATTGCCGCGCAGGCGATGTCGCTCGACGACGAGGTCATCGTCCATCGCGCCGATCTCGAGCTGATCGAGGTCTGTCGGAAGGTAAATTTCAATTTTTCGCTCTATCGCCGCCCCGACCAGTACCGGCGCATTTCGGAGTCGGTCTGAGACCGCGATGGGCCCGATCGAAACCAGTCACAGCCAGGCCACGATGCCACTCTCGCCCGATCCGCTGACGCTGAGCGAGATCGTCGAGAACGGGCTTTGCATCGGCTGCGGCCTCTGCCGTTCGATCGCCGGTGCCGGCGACGTCGACATGGTGATGACGCCTGAAGGGCGCGAGCGGCCGGTGGCGAGGCTCGCATTGGACAAGCCGGTACTGGCGAAGATCAACGCCGTCTGTCCGGGAACGCGCATCGCCGGGCCGCTGCCAGCGCGGATGAATGACGCCGCGCTGACGGATGCGGTGTGGGGACCGGTCGAACGGCTCGTGCTCGGCTCCGCCGGAGATCCTACGGTGCGGTTTGTCGGTTCCGGCGGCGGCACGCTGACGGCGCTCGGCCAGTTCCTGCTCAACTCGGGACGGGTCAAGTTCGTTCTGCATGTCGCGGCCTCGCGATCCATGCCGATGCGCACCGAGCGCAAGCTGAGCTTCGATGCCGTCTCTGTGCTCGAAGGCGCCGGCTCGCGCTATGGTCCGGCAGCAACGCTGATCGATTTCAACGACATTCTCGACCGCGGCGAGCCGTTCGCGCTGATCGCCAAGCCTTGCGACATCACTGCCGTGCGCAACCTGGCCCGGCTCGATCCGCGCGTCGACCAGCAAATGCGCTATGCACTCGCTTTCGTCTGCGGCGGCGCCTCGGACCTGACCAAGTCGGAGCAGGTGCTGCAGCGTTTTGGCCTCGATGAGGACGAGCTGTCTCTCTTCCGCTACCGCGGTCACGGCAACCCCGGGCTCAACCGGATCGAAACCAAAGACGGCCGCGCCTTCGAGATCAGCTACCGGCAGCTGTGGGAAGACGAGGACAAATGGATGATCCAGCCGCGCTGCAAGATCTGCCCTGATGCCATCGGCCAAGTGGCGGATATCGCGGTATCTGACGCATGGCTGAATGGCGGACCGGCCGTCGAGGATGAATCTCTCAACGGCATCATCGTGCGCACGAAGCGCGGGCTGGAGCTGTTCGACGCGGCCGTCGAGGCCGGCGCGCTGCAGATCAAGCGCGAGAGCAGTATCGCCGAGATCAGCGAATTGCAGTCGCATCAGGTGCGCAAGCGGCGCGCGGTCTGGGCGCGGCTGACAGGCATGGCTATCGCCGGCAAGCCGGTGCCTTTTATCAGCGACCTGGCATTACGGGATTGCGCCGCGCAGAATTCGCTGGCCGAGAATCTGGCCGAAGGGCGCGGCGCCCGCGATCGTGCGCGCCGCGGCCGTCTGGGCGAACCGCCCGCCGTGCCGCGCGGGACAGTTTTGGGGGATGCATGAGCGAGCAGACCGACGTTATCATCATCGGCGGCGGCATGGCTGGCGCCGGCGCGGCTTTCGAGATTTCGCGCGACAGGAAGGTGGTTCTGCTCGAGCGCGAGAGCCATTGCGGCTATCACACCACGGGACGCTCGGCCGCGAGCTTCACCGAAAATTACGGCAACGGCGTCATCCGCCGCATCGTGCTCGCCAGCCGGGCATTTCTCACCGAGCCGCCAACGGGTTTTTCCGATTATCCGCTGCTCAGCAAACGCGGCATGATCACGGTGGCGCGCGCCGACCAGCTTGACCTTTTGCGCGAGGATCTGGCGGCCGCGCAGGCGCTCGTTCCCTCGATCGTCGCGATGACGCCGGCCGAGGCGATCGCGCGCGTGCCGGTGCTGCGGCGGGATTATCTCGCCGGCGCTTACATCGAACCGCATTCGATGGACATCGATGTAAATGGTCTGCATCAGGGTTTTTTGCGCGGCGCGCGGGCGCGCGGCGCTCGCATCGTCACCAAGGCCGGGGTGAGAGGTATCGGCCGAAAGGGCGGTCAATGGCGGATCGAGACGGAAGCGGGGACATTTCTTGCGCCGCTTATCGTCAACGCTGCCGGCGCCTGGGGCGACGAGATCGCGGCGATGGCGGGCGTGTGCCCGGTCGGCCTACAGCCGAAGCGCCGCACCGCCTTCAACATCCCGGCGCCGGCCGGCCTCGACATTAGCGACTGGCCGCTGGTCAACGATGTCGGCGCGGAGTTCTATTTCAAGCCGGATGCCGGGCAGTTGTTCGTGTCGCCAGCCGATGCGACGCCTTCGGCGCCGGTGGACGCCTTTGCCGAAGACATCGATGTCGCGATCGGCGCCGAGCGTCTCGAACGGGCAACCACGATCGAAGTTCAGCGCGTGTCGCGTTCCTGGGCGGGCCTGAGGACCTTCGTCGCCGACGGGTCGCCGGTGGTCGGGCCGGATGACGAGTTCCCGGATTTCGTCTGGCTGGTCGGGCAGGGCGGCTACGGCATCAAGACGTCGCCGGCACTGTCGCGCGTCTGTGCCAGCCTGATCGCCGGCGGCGGCCTGCCGGACGATGTCGCAAGGCAAGGCGTTTCCCTGGACGACCTGACGCCGCATCGGTTGCGCTCAGAGGGCGAAGCTCGACAGGCCGCTTCATGAGCCCACTGACGGCCGGTGGCAAACTAGCGGGACGCATCCTGGACGCGCTCGCCGAAGCTACGACGGACGCGCCGGGGATCACGCGCGTCGCTTACGGACCCGGCGAGCGCTTCGCCCATGATCTCGTGCGCAATGAGGGGGAAAAACTCGGCGCGGTCGCGCGCGTCGACGCCGCGGGCAACCTCTATCTGACACTCAGCGGCCGTAACCCCGAGCTGCCGGCAATCGTCGTCGGCTCGCACCTCGACAGCGTCGCGCATGGCGGCAATTTCGATGGCGCTGCCGGCGTCGTGGCCGGCCTGGCGGTGATGGCCGAATTGGTCGAGAAAGGCATCCGGTTGCCGCGTGACCTCGTCGTGTTGGCGACTCGTGCCGAGGAAGCCGTCTGGTTTCCGCTCTCCTATCCCGGCAGCCAGGCGGCGCTTGGCCTGCTCGATCCGCGGGCGCTCGATGCGAAGCGGTCCGACAGCGGTCGCACACTGGCCGAGCACATGCGCGAGGAAGGGTTCGACCCCGACGCCGTGCGGCGTGGCGTGCCCGGCATCGATGTCGATCGGATCGCCGCCTTCGTCGAGGTGCATATCGAGCAGGGACCGCGCCTGGTTGCCGCCGATGCGCCGGTCGGCATCGTCACCGGGATTGCCGGCGGCTTCCGCTATGTCGATGCGAAATGCCTTGGCGCCTACGCCCATTCCGGCGCCGAGCCGCGCTTTGCGCGGCATGACAGCGTGCTTGGCTTTGCCGACCTGATCGCTGACCTCGAGGCCGAATGGGACGCGCTCGAACGCGAAGGGCGCGAGGCCACTATCACCTTCGGCCGCGTGCAGTCCGATCCGACGCAGCACGGCGGCAGCCGGGTGCTGGGCGAGCTCGGTTTCACGCTCGATGTGCGCAGTGCCGAAGCCGCCGTCCTGGATCGGATCGAGGCAAGGCTGCATGAGATTTTCGCTGAAGTGAGTGCCAAACGCGGCGTCACCTTCGAGCCCGGGCCAAGCTTCACCTGGGAGCCGGCGACGATGTCGCCGGCATTGATCGCGAGGTTCGATAGCGCCGCCAGTAAGATGCGGATGCGGGCACCGCATGTGCCGAGCGGGGCGGGGCACGATGCAGCCACCTTCGCCGGCGCCGGCATCCCAACCGCCATGCTCTTCGTGCGCAATGAACACGGCAGCCACAACCCGCATGAAGCGATGGAGATCGCCGACCTCGATCAGGCGATCCGGCTGCTCCTGCGTTTCGTCACCGATTTCGACAACTCACCGGACCAGAGATGAACCTCGCCAAGACCGCCTTGCTCGTCATCGACCTGCAGAATGAATACCGCCTCGGCGCGGCATGGCCGGTCGTCGGCTATGACGACGTGCTGGCCAATGCGGCCGCGCTGATCGAAGCCGCCCGCAAGGCTGGCATGCCGGTCATCCATGCGCAGGCCTGGGTGAAGCCGGAAGAGCGCGACGGCTATGCGCGGCAGGAGGAAATCCTGACCGAGGAATTCCGCTCCGCCGTCGCCGGCAGCGAAGGCGCGGATATCTGTGCCGAGGTGGCGGCGCTGCCCGGCGACATCGTGATCCACAAGCACTGGCCGAGCGCCTTTCGCCGGACCGAGCTTGCGCAGCGGCTCGCCGCGCTCGGCATCGAGAACCTCGTTGTCACCGGGGTGCTTACCGACAGTTGCGTGACGGAAAGCGTCTTCGACGCCGTCTATCAGGGGTTTCGCGTCTGGCTGGTGAAAGAGGCCTGCGGCAGCATGACGGATGCCATGCATCGCACCGGCATGCTCGACATGGCGAACCGGCTTTATGGCGGCGGCATATTGCGTTTGTCCGAAGCATTGAAGGCGCTTGCCGGCCAACCCTTTGACGGCTGGCGCTGCACGCGGCCGGTGGAGTTCGCCTACACGCTGGAGAGCGTCGATCGCTTTTATGAGGCGCTGTGACCGGCGCCGCAGCCACATGCGCCTCTGAATAGCATCTTTGAAGCCGAGGGCTTGAGAACCGCGCCCGGCAGCGCTCCGGTCGCCCTGCCGCCGCGCCAGACCGAGACGCCGTTGACGAACACATGATCGATGCCGGCAGCGGGTCGGCGCGGTTCCTCGAAGGTGGCGGTGTCGATGATCGTCTCGGGGTCGAAGATGACGAGGTCGGCGAAATTGCCTTCCGCCAGAACACCGCGCTCCTGGATCCCGAATTCACGCGCGGGCAGGCCGGTCATGCGGAACACGGCCTCTTCGAGAGTGAACAACCCGATGTCACGTGCGTAGTGCCCGAGCACGCGCGGGAATGTGCCCCAGAGGCGCGGGTGCGGGTGGATGTCGTGCGGCAGGCCGTCCGAGCCGATCATCGTGCGCGGATGCGCGATGATGTTGCGGACGTCGTCCTCGTCGAGCTGGAAGTAGACTGCGCCCGCCGGCAAAAGCCGCTCGCCGGCCTCCCGCTCGGTGCAGTTCCATTCGCGAGCAATGTCGGCGATCTCGCGCCTTGCCATCTCCGGATGCGGATCGGACCAGGTGACGAGGATCTTGAGCCCGGTGTCGCAGCGCTCCAGCCGAAGCACGGTCGAGCTCGCGGCATAGGGATAGACATCCATGCCGATGTCCATCGTTTCGCGCGCCCGGTCGATCCTTTCCAGCGAGGGCCGGCTCTTGCCGAAATTGGCGCGGCCGGTGCACTGGTGGTGCGAGATGAACAGCTTGCCGCCGGCATGATCGACGATGTCGATCGCTTCCTCGATCGCCTCGTCCATCGTCTCGAAATAGTTGCGCGTGTGGGTGACATAGGGACCGCCGAGGCCTGCCGCCGTGGCGGCGAGAGCCTTGACCTCATCGGTCGAGGAGTTGACGGCTGGCGGATAGTCGAGCCCGGTGCTGAGGCCGAACGCACCCTCGGCCATCGCCTCGGCGACCGCTTCCTGCATCGCCGCCGTTTCCGCTGCGTTGGCCGGCCGGTCGGTCACCGGCATGCAGCGCTGGCGCAAGGTGGTGTGACCGACGAGCAGGGCCGCGTTGGTGGCGATGCCGCGGCGCTTCAACTCGGCGACATAGTCGGCAAAACGGTCGAAGCGGAAATTCTCGCGGCCGCCGACCAGCGTGAAGGGCGGTGGAGGGGTCTGGTCGAGCAGCAGAGGTGCGAGGCTGACGCCGCAATTGCCGGCAATCACCGTCGTCACGCCCTGGCTGATCTTCGGGTCCATGCCGCGCGGCGCCAGCAGCGCGCCGTCGTCATGGGTGTGCACGTCGATGAAGCCGGGCGCGACCACCCTGCCGGAGGCGTCTATCTCCTCGGTGCCTTTTTCAGCGTTTAGCCGACCGATGGCGGCGATCCTGTCGCCGGTGACGGCGATGTCGGCCTCGAAGGGTTTCGAGCCGTCGCCGGCGATCAGCGTCGCGTGGCGAATGACGAGATCATAGGGCATCGGGCGGCTTTCCTACGTTTCCGGATTGGCGGCGATCTCCTCGCGGCGGCGCCCGACATAGGCGTCGAGCTCCTCGCGGATCGCAGGATCCATCACCGGTTCCTCGTAATCGTGCAGCGCCTGCTGCCAGAGCTCGGTCGCGCGTTCGAGGGCATCCTTGCCGCCGGCTTCCTCCCAGGCACCATGGTTCTGCCAGTTGGACAACATCGGCTGGTAGAAGGCAGTGGTGTAGCGCGACATGGTGTGCTCGGCGCCGAAGAAATGGCCGCCGGCCGGCACCGACTTGATCGCCTCGAAGCCGAGGTCGTCCTCCTGGAACGGCAGCGGCCGCAGGAACTCCATCATGTTCTGCAGGATCTCGACGTCGAGCACGAGCTTTTCGTAAGACGCCGTCAGCCCGCCCTCCAGCCAGCCGGCGGCATGATAGATCAAATTGGCGCCGCCGAGCACCGCGCCCCATGTCGCCATTTCCGTCTCGTAGGCCGCCTGCAAATCGACCACATTGGAGGCGTTCGCGTTGGAGGTCCGGTAGGGCAGGTTGTAACGGCGCGCCAGTTGCCCGGCGATGATGTTGGCCTTGGCGTTTTCCGGTGTGCCGAAGGCCGGCGCGCCGGACTTCATGTCGACATTGGAGGTGAAGGCGCCATACATCACCGGCGTGCCGGGATTGACGAGCTGCGTCAACGTCACGCCGAACAGCGCCTCCGCATTCTGCTGGCAAAGGGCGGCGGCCAACGTCACCGGCGTCATCGCGCCCATCAGCGTGAAAGGCGTCACGGTCACGGGTTGACCGTGCTCGGCCATGGCGATCAGGCCTTCGGCCATGGCGTCATCGAACAGGCGCGGCGAGTTGATCGAGATGATCGTCGTCACGCCGGGCGAAGTCCGCATCTCCTCGACGCTGATGCCGCGCGCGATCGCCATCATGTTGATACCGTCCATCGCCCTGGTGCGGCCGATGGCGGTGCAGTGGAAGGAGAGGTCGCTCAGCGTCAGATTGGCGTAGTAGGTATCGAGATGGCGCGAATTGGCCGGCAGCTCGATCGGCGCCACCACCTGGTTGCCGATGATATGGATGGCGTTGAAGTGGTGCGCCAGCCGGATGAAGTTCTGGTAGTCGGGGAGATTGCCCTGGCGGCGGCCATTGATGCGGTCATGCACATTGGGCGGACCGGCGACCAGCCCGAAGACCAGCGAATTGTCGCCGAGATGCACCTGCTTTTCCGGATTGCGGCTGGTCAGCGTGAAGGACGAGGGAGCCTTGCGCAGCGCCTCGATGACGATGCTCTCGTCGATGCGGATGGTGTTGCTCTCGCGGTCGACGATGGCGCCGGCCTTGGCGAACAGGTCCATCACCTTTTCGCTCATGACGCGGATGCCGAGCTCCGACAGGATGCGCATCGAGGTCTTGTGCAATTGCTCCATGCGCTCCTCGTCGAGCATCTGCATGGGCGGGTAGGGGTTCTTGACGCTCTGCCATGGCAGTTGCGCGATGCCGCCGCCGCTGCGTCCGAGCTTCGATCTGCGGCCGCCGCCGCGCCTGTCCTGTGACATAGGATTCCTCCCGATTCTCTTTTTCGCAATTCCGGACGGAAGGCTACGGCGAAGCCGCCGAGCCCGACCGCTGACACTTTTCCTGGAATTGCTTTCAATAGCCGCGTTCCGGATTGACCACATTCTCGAGCGGCTCGCCTTTGCGGTAGCGGGCCAGATTGTCGGCGAACATGCGCACCGACTTGATGTCCCAGCCTTCATAGACCGCCGCGCAATGCGGCGTGACGGCGACGTTGTCGTAGCTCCAGAGCGGATGCCCGGTCGGCAGCGGCTCGGTGGCGAAGACATCGAGCGCCGCGCCTTTGATCCGCCCGTTGTCGAGTGCGGCGAGCAGTGCGGCTTCCTCGACGACGCCGCCGCGCGAAATGTCGATCAGCACGGCGGACGGCTTCATGGCGGCAAAGGCGGCCTCGCCAAGCAGACCGCGCGTGGTGGGCAGCAGCGGCACGCAGCAGACGATGAAATCGGCCCGGCCGATCAATGCCAGCAGCGCGTCGGGGCCATGCACCTCATCGAGCGACGGCATCGGTTTCGGCCGCGCACGGATGCCGAGGGTGTGCATGCCCATCGCCTGCGCGCGGTGCGCGACGGCCTCGCCGGTCTTGCCGAGGCCGAGGATGAGGACGGTCTTGCCCTCGATCGGCTCGACGCGGCCGCCGCCCCATTGGCGGGCCTGCTGCCGGCGCTCGAAACCGCGCAGGTCGAGCGAAAAGGAGAGCATGGCGCCGAGCGCATATTCGGCCAGCATGCCGGCGGCAACGCCGGCGGAATTCGTCACCGTCACATGGGCGGGATCCCAGCGGCCGAGATGATCGGTGCCGGAGCCGCCGATCGACACCCATTTCACGGTCGGGCTCTCGACGAGGGCCTGGCGCGGATAGCGCGGCGTGCCGTCGAAGCGGATCGAATAGACCACCTCCGCGGCGGTCCGCTCGATCAGCGCGGGGAGGCCGGCATAGGTGTCGCAGGCATGGACATCGAGGTCCGGATGCGTCTCGGCGAGCACGGCAAGCGCGCCCGCCGGCTTGTCGGTGTGCAGGATGACGGTTGGGCGCGCCGACATCGCGACCTCAGCTACGGCCGATATGATCGGCGGCGCTGCCGAGGGCGGCAAGCAGGACCTGGCCGTTCTCCAGCGTCGCATTCTCATGCGGCGCGCGCAGGTTCAGCCAGCGCCGGTCGCCGGACTTGACCGCAAGCACCGCCTTCATCGCCGGGATCAGCCCGGCATCCTGGATCACCTTTCGGAACGCCTTGATGGCGGCATCCGCTTCGGCGACATCCTCGCCCTTCCTGGCCGCGTCGTAGAGGCGGCGGATGGCGGCGGCGTTCAGATTGACGGTGGCGGAAATACAGCCAGCCGCGCCGCTGGCGAGACCCTTGGTGAGCTGCGCCTCGGAGCTCGGGAACACGGAGATATCGGGCGCGGCGGCGATGACGGCGGCGGTGTTGTTCCAGTCGCCGGCGCTGTCCTTGTAGGCGACAACGGTGTCCGGAAAGGCCTTGCTCAGCCTGGCCGTAAGCGCCGGGCTGACCGGCACGCCCGAGTTCTGCGGGATGTGATAGAGGATCACGCGCATCGAGGGCTTTGCCACCTTCTCGATCAACTCGCTGTAATAGCGCGCCTGCCCGTTGTCGCCGGCGCCGGTGTAGAAGAAAGACGGCAGCACCATGACCGCGGCGCAGCCGAGGCCGACGGCATGCGCCGACAGCTCGACCGTCTCGGGCAGGGCGGTGACGCCGGTGCCGGGCATCAGCCGGTCGGGCGCGATGCCTGCCTCGACCAGCCATTCCAGCGCCTGCATGCGCTCGCGCAAGGATACCGAGAGCGCTTCGCCCGTCGTGCCGAAGGGCGAGAGGAAATGCGCACCCTGGCCGAGCACCCATTTGGCGTGGGAAATCCAGAGATCGCGCGCGATGCGGCCGTCATCTTCGAACGGCGTCAGGATCGGGGCGATGGTTCCTTGCGGGCGGGTCATGGATGTCCTCTATGCTGGTCTGTGTGGCCGGCCACCGCCGCGACGGCGCGGGCGAAGTAGGCCGAAGCGGTGACATCGAAGAGTATGTCGAAACCCGCCGGCGAACGGAACGCCACGGCCTCGATATGGCCGACGCGGGTCTGGGCGATGTCTTCGGCACCGAATTTTTGGGGTCTAAGGTCCAGCGCGCAAAGCCCGCTCATCGCTTCGGCAAGGCGAGGGCCGGAAAGCCGCATCCATGCCCAGCCTTCTTCGCGCCATGACGAATAGCCTTTCGGCGACGGCGCGGTCTGCCAGGCGGTCCTGATTTCGGCGAGCGTCTCGCCGGCGCCCTCGGCGAGAAGCAGAATGTCCTCGTTGCCGAGGCGCAGGATCCGCATGCCACGGTGGTCGCCGATGCGGTTGACGGCAGGCGGTTTGACACCCTGCGCGGCGAGCCAGGCGGCGCTGCCGCCGCCTTTCAGGCCGAAGCGCGGCTTGTCCGTGAGATCGCTCAGCACGACCGCGCCGGAAACCAGCTTCGTGCCGTCGGCCGCGCCGCCGGGCATGAAGGGATAGATGCGCGTCGCGATGTCGGCGGCCATCTAGATCTCCTGCCGCGCGTTGGTCGGGTCGAAGAAGGCGTGGGCGACGACCGGCACCTCGACCAGTTCGCCGTCGCGGCATTTCACCGTCACGCGGCTGCCTTCCGCCTGGTCGTCGACATGGACATAGGCGAGCGCGATATGGCGCCCGAGCGACGGCGAGTACCCGACCGACGTGATCTGGCCGACAGGCGCGCCGCCGCGCAGCACCAGGCAGCTTTCGCCGGGAATGTTGCGGGCGCCGGCGGGGAATTGCAGGCCGACCAGCCTGCGGGTCTGCCCGAGCCTCGCACGCATCTCGATGGAGCGCTTGCCGACGAAGAAAGGCTTCTTCTTCGAGACGGCCCAGCCGAAGCCCAGTTCATCCGGCGTGGTGATCGCATCCGTGTCCTGGCCGATCAGGATATGGCCTTTCTCCAGGCGCAGTATGCGGGACGCCTCCAGCCCGTACGGACGCAAGCCGTGCGGTCTGCCTGCCGCCATCACCGCTTCCCAAAGGCTAGGCGCCAGGCTCGACGGGCAATGCAATTCGTAGCTGAGCTCGCCGGTGAAGCCGATGCGCATCACCCGCACCGGGACGCCGGCGACGATGCCTTCGCGGCCGCTGAGATAGGGGAAGGCGTCGCGGCTGAAATCGATGTCGCTCTCCAGCGCCTCGAGAACCAGGCGCGCCTTGGGTCCGGTGACGTTCAGGCCTGAAAACGCCCCTGTAAGGTTGAGCACGTCCACCTTCAGGCGCCATTCGGCATTCCAGAACAGCATGTCGGCATAGACGCGCGCCACGGCGCCGGTGGTCGCCGTCACATAGAACTGGTCCTGCGCCATCCGGTAGGCGACGCCATCGTCGACCACGGATCCCATCTCGTTGAGCATCAGGCAATAGCGCACGCGGCCGATGGGCTGGTTGGCATGCGCCATCGTGTAGAGGCGGTCGAGGAATTCGCCGGCGTCCGGCCCGCGGATCTCCAGCTTGCCGAGCGTCGAAACGTCGAGCAGGCCGACGCCTTCGCGCACGGCGAGGATTTCCTCGCGGACGGCTTCTTCAGCGCCGCTTGCGTCGCCGTAGTAGTAAGGCCGCCACCATGCGCCGATCGGCTTCATCGCGGCATTCAGCGCGACGTGCTTCGCATGCAGCGCCGTGCGGCGCTCCAGCGCTTCGTGGTGGCCGGCGAGCACGCCGAGCGTTTCCGGCCCGACCGGAGGCCGCGCCGTGGTGATGCCGATCTCAGCGACCGTGCGGCCTGTCGCCTCGGCGACGATCCGGGCGGTCGCCAAGGCCGAATGACGTCCCTGGCTCGGGCCCATGCCGACGGTGGTGAAGCGCTTGACGAGCTCGATCTCGCGATAGCCGTCCCTGGTCGCGTTCTGCAGGTCCTTGACTTGCAGATCCTCGTCGAAGTCGACGAAGTCGCGTCCCTTGGGATCGGCGAGGATCGGCTGAACATAGCGTGGCCCGACGCTCTTCGGCGTGATTGGAGGTTCGACCGCCATGGCATGGCCGAGCCGCGAAAGGGCGGCTGCCGCTGCTCGTTGGCCGCTGCCGATTGCATCCGGCAATTCGTCCGTTCCGGCAACGGCGCCGCCAAGATGGACGGAGCCTTCCGGGAGTGTGATCGTCATCATCTCCGCGGCGGCATCGTAGCCGACCTTGCCGCCAGCCTGACACGGCAATTGCCACGCCGGCGCCTGACCGATCGAAACGGCCAGCAGGTCGCAGGCGATCCAGCTCCCGCCGACACGGACGCGGGCAAGGTGACGATTTCCAGACGTGCCTTCCGCCGCTTCGATGGTTGCGCCTTTGCGGATGGCGACACCTTTGCCGCGAAGTTCGGCTTCCAGCGGCCCGGCATCGCCGACCGATCTCGGATCGACAAGTTCGACGACCGCTACGCCTGCGTCCAATAAATCGAGCGCTGTCCGGTAACCGTCCTCATTGGCGGCCAGCACCACGGCGCTCCGACCAGGCCGCACGCCATAGTGCCGGACCAGCCGTTGGGTGGCGCCGCCGAGCATGATCCCCGGCAGGTCGTTGTTGCGGAAGACGGCCGGCTGCTCGATGGCGCCGGTCGCCAGAATCACTTCGCGGGCGCGTGTGCGATGGAGGCGGTTGCCCTGGATCAGCGGCAGCCAGTTGTCTTCATACCAGCCATTGCAGACGGTGCCGGTCAGCACGCTGAGATTGGGCAGCGCCTTCAGCCGGGACGACAGGTTGGAGAGGATGGCCGGATCGTAGCGGCCATAACTCAGCGAGCCGCCGATCTCGGGGTTCTCGTCGCACAGCACCACGTCGGCGCCGGCCTCGGCGGCGGCAATCGCCGCGTTCAGTCCTGCCGGACCGGCGCCGACGACGAGCACGTCGCAATGCAGGTGCGTCTTGTCGAAATGCCGGTGCGGAGCCTTGGTGTCGACCACGCCCAGGCCCGCCTTGCGGCGGATGATCGGCTCCCAGAATTTCAGCCAGCTGTCGCGGCGCGGACCCATGAAGGTGCGGTAGTAGAAGCCGACCGGCAGGAAGCGGCCGAACCTGTCCATGATCGCGTCGCGGTCGCGCTCGAGCGAGCCGTTGACGTTCTGTGCGCTGACCCGCAGCCCTTCGCTGACCGGCGTGCGCTCGGCGCCGGCGTTCGGCTCGGACGGCAGCTGCACCAGCACGTTGGCGTCGGCGCCGGTCATCGACAGGATGCCGCGCGGGCGGTGGTACTTGAACGAGCGCGACAGCACCCATTGGCCGGAGGCGGCAAGCGCGCTGGCGATGCTGTCGCCTTCATAGCCTTCGAAGGGCTTGCCCTCGAAAGTGAAGCGGATGGGGCGGCTCCGATCGATGCGGCTTCCGAAACGGGCGGGCAGCCGGTTCATGCGCGGTCCCGCCGTTCGGATGCATCGAAGGTGCGGATGATCTCGTTGCTGACCAGATCGCGCTCGGCCAGGAAGAAATAATTGCTCGGCACGTGCCGCCACCACTCGACCACGACGCCTTTTCGATTCTCGGCGCGGAAAAGATGGCGCGACCATTCGGCGTCGGCGGTCGCGTTCGGATCGGGCCTCGCGCGCATCGGACCGAAGGACTGGAACTCGTCGATGTTGCGCGGGCCGTTCATGGGGCAAGTGAGCAGTTTCATGGTCTAATGGCTCGCCGCGGTCGCGCCCATTTCATTGAGCAGCCGGAAGGTCTCGAAGCGCTCCAATGCAAATGGTTTCAGGATATCGGGCACGCGGCCTTCGGCTATTGTTTGCGCCATGCGCTTGCCCGCGACGGGCGTCGCCTTGAAGCCCCAGGTGCCCCAGCCGCAGTCGAGCCACAGATTGGCGAGCGGGCTTGCGCCCATGATCGGGCTGTAGTCCGGCGTCATGTCGGTGATGCCGGCCCATTGCCTCAGCAGGCGCACGCCTTGCAGGAAGGGGAAGAGGTGGACGGCGCCTTCGGCGAGGTGCTCTTTCATGTCGAGTGTCGAGCGCGTCGAATAGAGCTGGTAGGGGTCGGAGCCGCCGCCGATGACGACCTCGCCGCGCGACGACTGGACCAGATAGGTGTGCAGCGAGACCGACGAGACCAGCGTGTCGAGCCAGGGTTTCAGGGGCTGGGTCACCATCGCCTGGAGCGGATAGCAGCGGATGGGAAGCTCGACACCGGCCATCAGCGCCACGTCATAGTTCATGCCGCCGGTGGCGATCAGCACCTGGCCGCAGGCGACGCGGCCCCTGTTCGTCTTGACCGCCTGGACCCGGTCGCCGACCACCTCGAAGCCCTGCACCTCGGTGCGCTGGTGGATCTCAACGCCGCGCCGCGAGGCCTGGGCGGCATAGCCCCAGGCCACGGCATCGTGGCGCGCCGTCCCGCCGTCGGCATGCCAGAGCCCGCCGAGGATTTCGAGCGGACCGCCATAGTCCATATTCAGCAGCGGGCAGAGCTCCTCGACGCCCTTCTGGTCGACGACCTCGGTGCGCGTGCCCATATGCTTGCCCATCTCGGCGCGCATGTGAAAACTGCGCATTGTCGCCTCGCTATGCGCAAGCGTGAGCTGGCCGCGCTGCGAGAACATGACGTTGAAGTCGAGCTCCTGCGACAGCCGCTCGAACAGCTCGACGCCTTCCTTGTAGAAAGCGATGCCTTCCGGCGTGATGTAATTGGAGCGGATGGTGGTGGTGTTGCGCGCGGTGTTGCCGCCGGCGAGGTAGCCTTTCTCCAGCACAGCCACGCTGCTTATGCCGTGGTATTTGGCAAGATGATGCGCGCAAGACAGCCCATGCCCGCCGCCGCCGATGATGACGACGTCGTAAACCGGCTTCAGCTCGGGCGTGGCGGGGATGTCGCCGCTGACTGGATAGTCCCTGCTGAGACCGTATTTCAGAAGCCTGAGGGGCATTGCGCGCTCAGCTCAACGTCTTGGGAGGATCGTAGAGCAGCGCCGAGAGATCGGAGAAGCGGCTGTCGCGGTCGTCCAGCGAGAGCACCGCGTCGCGGATCGCCGTGGCGCGGTCGGAGCCGAGCACGGGCGCGGCGAATTCCATGTATTTGGCCTCGACGTCCTGCACCGTCATCGGCGCTTCCGGGCCGCCGCGCGCATGCACGTCGCCCGACATCAGCACGCGTCCATCATTGGTCGTGATGACGACGTCGGCCCAGCGGCCGGCCGGGAAGCGGGCGCTGTGGCGCTCAGTCTCGGTCACGGTGATGCGGGTGAGCATGTCGGCGACCGCGGCGTCGGCGAGGCCGGCGCCGGAAATATGCTCCAACCCGATGCGTCCATGAAGGATGAAGGTCGCGACGGCGAAGCGCAGGCTGTACTGCGCCTTCGAGGTCGTGTCCGGCATGCCGTCGAACAGCGTGGCAGCATAGTGGAAGCTGTTGATCTGGACATGGGCGATGTCGGAGGAGGTCAGATTGTGCGCCAGGCAAAGTCCGCGCACCGCGTCGATCGCCGCATGCGCCCAGCGGCAGATCGGGTAAGGCTTCACATACTGATGCAATGATTGCCAGAAGACGCCGAGATCCTGCCAATACGCCGCGACGTCCGGCGCCTCGACCGTGATCGCCGGCGCGCCGGTGAAGCCGCGTTCGGCGAGCACCGCGGCGGAGAGGCCGATGAGAGCACCGGGGCCGGAGCCGTCATGCAGCATCGTCGGCGTGGCGATCTCGCGCATCATCTGGCTGCGCGGGCCGTGATACTCGGCAATGCCGAGCGCCTCGCGCAATTGCGTTTCGTCGAGCCGACGCAGGCGTGCCGCCACCGCCGCTACGCCCAAGGCATTCCAGGCGCCCGAGGTATGGTAGTCGCTCACTGTCGCATGCAAGGCGATGCCGGCCCGGCCAGCGACTTCGTAGCCGATCACCAGGGACGCCAGCGCTTCCGGCCCGGTAAGGTCGGGCCTCGCCTCGGCGAGCGCGGCAAGCGCCGGCACGACCGCGACGCCGACATGGCCCTTGGTCGGGCTGTAGCCGTCATGGCCGTCGAGATTGTCGGTCTGCGTGGCGACGGCATAGGCTGCGCCGGCGATGCTGGCGCGGCGTCCGTCGAACAGCATGCGGGCCGAGTATTGCGGGTCGTTCGAGCCATAGAGAAGCACGGCGGTGTCGCGGGCAATCCGGCCTGCTTCCATCGGTCCGGCCGCAATGGCGATGCCGAGCGTGTCGAGAAGGAGGTAACGCGCCTGTTCCAGCACCGGCTGGGGGAAGACGGAGGCGGGACGCCGCAGCACGAAATCGGCAAGGCGCGCGAACGTATCGGAACTGACGACAGGCCCCTCACGCCGGTATGACGGCACAGCCACGCGCTTATCTCCCCTGTCTCTCCACAACATCAATAAATTGGGTTCATCGCGCAGGCACGCGATTAGTTTGGCGGCTTTGGCCAAAAATATTGATGCCATGTCGCTCGTCTGCGATTGAATGGCCGGTCGCCCGTGCGATAGCTATGGCGATTGCTAGTGCGGTCCACCGTTTCACGGAAACGGCGAACCGCACTATCGCTTTGTTTTGATGCAATTCCCGACGGAAGGCTACGGCGAAGTCGCCGAGCCTAACCGCTCACACTTTTCCTGGAATTGCTCTTTAGGAGACCGGGATGAAGCCGCCACCCCCCTTGAACTATATCCGCTCGTTCGAGAGCTCGGCCCGCCATTTGAGCTTCACCACGGCGGCCAAGGAGCTTGGCTACACGCAGGCGGCGGTCAGCACGCATGTGCGCGCTCTCGAACATTATATTGGCCGGCAGCTCTTCATCCGCTATCCGCGCAGCCTGAAGCTGACCGAGATGGGGGAGGCGTTCCTGCCGACCTTGCGCCAGGCGCTCGACCAGATCGACCAGGCGACCGAAGCGATCGTTGCTTCCTCGCGCAACCGCACTGTGGTGGTTTCATGTCCGATGAGCCTTGCGGAAAACTGGCTGGCCGGCTGCATGGCGGCCTTCCGCAAGAAGCACCCCGAGATCGAGATCGTGCTGCACGGCACGATCTGGGAAGACTTGAGCGAGCAGATCGCCGACATCACTATCTCGACGCGGCGCTTCGACGACAGGCCGCCTTCGGCGACCCCACTCTGGAACGACGAACTGGTCCTGCTTTGCGCTCCCGCTCTGCTCGAGGGCGGACATGCGCTGAAGACGCCGCAGGACATGCTCAAGGTGGACTGGATCTTCGTGCATGGCCGCCAGGAATACTGGCAGGTGGTGACCGATGCGCTTGGCGTCGACATGGAGGATCACGACAAGGGTCTTTCGACCAACGCCTCCAACATCGCGCTCGAACTTGCCGCCATGGGGGCCGGCCTCGTCGCCACGCAGCGTTCGCTCGCGCATGCCTATATGCGCCGCGGATTGCTCGTCGAGCCGTTTCCGGTCCGCCCGGCAAGCCCCTGGAATTACTATCTGACCGAGAGCCAGCTTTCGAAGGGAAACATCGCGCGCACGGTCAAGGAATGGATCATTTCCAGGGCCAGGGAAGACGCCGCCTGAGCGCGGCGGCGCTATCGCATTCAAAAATTTAGCGAGCCAATGGCATTGTTTTTTTAGGCCTTCAAGGCCGGTTTTCTGCGGTTTGCGGAAGGCTGAGCCCTTCCGGGATTTTTGCACCGCCCCTAACATGCGTAACCGCAAGGGGAATGTAACGGGCGGAAAGCCCTGAACCGGAGAACAACGATGACAATGTTCAAGAGCAACGGTGATCGCGTCCCGGCGGTCATCGAAAGCTACGCAGCCGAAGTCAAAAGCGGCAAGATGGACCGCCGCGAATTCCTGGCCATGGCAAGCGTGATGGGCGCTTCCACGGCGCTCGCCTACTCGATGGCAGGGATCGAGCCGGCCAAGGCCGCGGCGATCGTGCCCGGCAAGAAGGGCGGCATCCTGAAGATGCAGATGATCATCAAGGACATGAAGGATCCGCGCTCCTGGGACTGGTCGGAAATCGCCAATGTGATGCGCCAGTGCAACGACTACATGATCCGCTACACCACCGACTTCACTTTCGAAGGCCATCTGGTCGAGAGCTGGGAGGTGAGCGACGACGCCACCGAATACACGCTGCATCTGCGCAAGGGCGTGAAATGGTCAAACGGCGACGACTTCAACGCCGACGACATCGTCTATAACATCGGGCGCTGGTGCGATAAGGCGGCCGAGGGCAATTCGATGGCCGGTCGCATGAGCTCCCTGATCGATCCCGCCACCAAGAAGGCCGCCGCCGGCTCCATCACCAAGGTGGACGACCACACGGTGAAGCTGAAATGCCGCCAGTCGGACGTCACCATCATCCCGGGCTTTTCCGATTATCCGGCGGTCATCGTCCATCGCGACTTCGACAAGAACGGCGCCAACATGCTCAAGACGCCCGGCACCGGCCCGTATGAGCTGATCTCCTACAAGGTCGGCGAGTCGGCCTCCGTGCGGCGGCGCAAGGACTTCACCTGGTTCGGCGGCGAACCTTATCTCGACGGCGTCGACTGGGTCGACTACGGATCGGACGCCTCCAATCCCGCAATCGGCAGCGCCTTCGAGGCCGGCGAAATCGACTGCAACTACCAGACCGTCGGCGGCACCGTGGACCTCTATGACAGCATGGGCCTGGTCAAGGAGCAGGTCGTCACCGCCGGCACGATCGTGCTGCGCACCAACGTGACCAACAAACCCTACGACGACAAGCGGGTGCGCAACGCAATCCAGCTCGCGGTCGACAACGAGACGGTGCTGAAGCTCGGCTATAGCGGTCTCGGTCAGGTCGCCGAAAACCACCATGTGTGCCCGATCCATCCGGAATATTACGCGCTGCCGAAAGTCCCGCGCGACCTCGCCAAGGCCAAGGCCCTGATGGCCGAGGCAGGCCAGACGGATCACGAGTTCGAGCTTATCTCCTATGACGCGGACTATGTGAAAGACCCGGCCGACGTGGTCGCCGCGCAGATGCGCGACGCCGGATTCAAGGTCAAGCGCACCATCATCCCGGGCTCCTCGTTCTGGAACGACTGGACGAAATATCCGTGGTCGACCACCGACTGGGGCATGCGGCCGCTGGGCGTCCAGGTGCTGGCGATCGCCTATCGCAGCGGCGAGGCGTGGAACGAGTCGGGCTATGCCAATCCGGACTTCGACAAGAAGCTCAACGAGGCGATGGCCATCGCCGATCCCGAGAAGCGCAAGGAGCTGATGAAGGAGGTCGAGTTCGTCCTGCAGGACTCCGGCATTCTCGTCCAGGCGTTCTGGCGATCGCTTTACCGTCATCACGCCGCCTATGTGAAGAACCTCGGCATGCACCAGACATTCGAGCTGCAGCTGGACAAGGTCTGGCTGGACAAGGCCTGAAGCGGTCAATCGCAACAAGTAACTCAGGGGCGCGTGTTGCGCCCCCGAGTTCGCCGGCGACTGTGATTGCCCAGTCGGCTAAACCAACTCGCGGAGCGTTTCGAAAGAGCGCGAAACAAGTCGCCGAACAAAGGGAAGAAACCTCGATATGCGTACTCATGCACAAGCCGTTGTCATCGGCGGCGGTCTGATCGGCTGCTCGATCCTCTATCATCTCGCCAAGTTCGGCTGGACGGATGTCGTCCTCCTGGAGCGCAGCGAGCTGACCTCCGGTTCGACTTGGCACGCGGCCGCCAACATCCACGGCTTGCATGATTCCACCAATATCAGCCGCCTGCAGCATTACACGATGGCGCTCTACAAGGAGCTGGAGGCCGAGACCGGCCAGGGCTGCGGCATCTTCCAGCCGGGCTCGCTCTATCTCGCCCAGACGGAGGCGCGCGAGCATCAGCTCAGGCTGCAGGAAGCCAAGGCGCGGCGCTACAAGATGAATTTTTACGAAGTCGGCCGCGACGAAGCCGAGCGGCTGCATCCGCTGGTCGATTTCGACGGCATTCGCTGCATCATGTACGAACCGGAGGGCGGCAATGTCGACCCGTCGGGCGTGACGGCGGCCTATGCCGCGGGCGCCCGCCAGCGCGGCGCCGAGATCCATCGCTTCACGCCGGTCACGGCGACCGAGGCGCAAGCGGACGGCAGCTGGATCGTGCGCACGCCGAAGGGCGACATCCACTCGCAGTGGGTGGTCAACGCCGCCGGCCTGTGGGGCAGGGAGGTCGCCGCCATGGCCGGGCTGCAATTGCCGCTGATCCCGACCGAGCACCAGTATTTCGTCACCGAGACGATCCCCGAAATCGCCGCCATGGGGCGCCGCCTGCCATCGGTCGCCGATCGCGACGGCGAATATTATCTGCGCCAGGAGGGCCTGGGGCTGCTCATCGGCGCTTACGAACGCAACATGAAATTCTGGGCCGAGGACGGCACGCCGATGGATTTCGGCCACGAGCTGTTTCCCGACGATCTCGACCGCATCGAGGAAAACATGATGCGCGCCGTCCAGCGTGTTCCGGCGGCGGCTACCGCCGGCGTCAAGAAGGTGATCAACGGCCCGATGATCTGGTCGCCGGACAGCGCCGTGCTGTTCGGGCCTGTGCCGGAGCTCAGCAACTATTTCTGCTGCAACGGCATCATCCCCGGCTTCTCGCAGTCGGGCGGCATGGGCAAGCTCGCGGCCGAATGGATGATCGAGGGCGAGCCCACGCTCGACATGTTCGGCTGGGACATGGCACGCTTCGGCCATTGGGCCGGCAAGGCCTTCACCAAGGCCCGCGTGCAGGACCAGTACAGCCACCGTTTCAAGATCCATTTCCCGAACGAAGAGCGCGCCGCCGGGCGCCCGGTGCGCACCCGGCCGGTCTATGAAATGCAGAAGAAGATGGGTGCCGTGTTCGGCCTCAATTTCGGCTGGGAGCATCCGCTGTGGTTCGCGGCGGAAGGCGAGCCGCGCGAGGAGACGATCGGCTTTACGCGCCAGAACTGGTGGACGCCGGTCGGCCGCGAAGCCCGTATGCTGCGCGAGCATGCCGGCATCATCGACATCTCCAACTTCGCCAAATACGAGGTGAAGGGTCCGGGCGCGGAGACCTGGCTGAACGCGGTGTTCGCCAACCGCATGCCGACCAAGGTCGGCAATTCCTGCCTGACGCCGCTGATCGGCAAGCGCGGCGGCATTGCAGGCGACTTCACCGTGACGAGGCTAGCGGAAGACGAGTTCATGGTGATCGGTTCGGGCATGGCCGAGCGCTTCCATCAGCGCTTCTTCAAATCCGTGCCGCTGCCTGCAGGCACGACCTTCCGCTCGCGCACCGAGGATCTCGGCGGCTTCAACGTCGCCGGGCCGAAATCGCGCGAGCTCTTGCAGCGGCTGACCAATGACGACCTGTCGAACGAAGCCTTCCCGTTCATGCGCTCGCGCCTGATCACCGTCGCCGGCGTCGATGTCGTGGCGCTCAGGGTCTCCTTCACAGGCGATCTCGGCTGGGAGCTGCACTGCAAGGCCGCCGACCAGGTCGAGCTCTATGGCGCGCTGCTCAAGGCAGGCGCGGAAGTCGGCGCCGGACCGGTCGGCTCGCGGGCCCTGATGTCGCTGCGGGTCGAGAAGGGCTACGGCAGTTGGAGCCGCGAATATTCGCCGGAATACTGGCCGCAAGAGGTCAAGCTCGACCGGCTGATCAGGACGGACAAGGACTTCCTCAACCGCGAAGCCTATCTCGCCGTTGCCGGCAAGCCCGCGCGGGATGAACTCATCATGCTGTCAGTCTCGGCCAAGGATGCCGACGCCACTGGCGGCGAGCCGATCTTCCTGCCGGACGGCACGCCGATCGGCCAGGTGTCGTCGGGCGCCTATGGCTATTTCGTCGATCAGTCGCTGGCGATGGGCTACGTCAAGGCCGGAACCGCCAAGGCCGGCGACAAGGTGACCGTCGCCATACTGGGCAGGCCGCACGACGCCGTCCTGCTCGCGCATCCGCCTTTCGACCCGGAAGGCAAGCGGCTGCGGTCGTAAGCCGCGAACGCCCGGCGACTGGGAGCACGGGATATTCGAAGAGGACTTCAAGCAAATAAACAAAAGGGGAATCGCATGATCAAACGGCATTTGCTGGGCACGATGCTTGCCCTGGCCCTGACGACTGCCGCACAGGCGGCCGACGTCAAGGTCGTCAACGACGACGCGTGGTTCGCCGAAGGTCCGATCTGGTATCAGGACAAGCTTTTCTACGTCGAATACGGTCGCGGCACGGTGACCGTCTGGGACGGCAAGAAGAACGACATTTTTTGGAAGATGGATGGTTGCGGCCCGTCGGCGGTGCTGCCGACGACGGCGGGCGAGTTCCTCGTCACCTGCTACGACAACAACACGATCGGCCGCATCTCGGCCGAGGGCAAGACGCTGCCGGCCTATGACAAGGACACCGACGGCAAGCCGTTCAGCGGGCCGAACGATTTCGCGCCCGACAAGGACGGCGGCGTCTATTTCACCGGCTCCGGCAAGGGCGGCCCGCTGATCGACGCTTCCGCCTATTACATCGGCAAGGACGGCAGCGTTAAGAAGGTCGCCGGCGACCTGCACAATGCCAATGGCCTCGTCATGTCGAATGACGGCAAGATGCTCTATCTGGTCGAGACCGAGGACAACCGGATCATCGAATTCGACGTCGCGTCCGACCACACCTTAAGCAACCGCCGTGTCTTCCTGCGGTTGGACGATCTCTTCCCGAACCAGCCGCATATCTGGCCGGACGGGATCAAGATGGACAAGGCCGGCGAGATGTATATCGGCCAGAGCCCGCGCTCGCTCGACGCGCCAGGCAAGATCATCGTCGTCGACAAGGACGCCAAGCTCTTGCGCACGCTTTCGGTGCCGTCGCCGTCCATGCCGAATTTCGCCTTCGGACCGGACGAGAAGGTGCTCTACGTCATGGCGCTCGACCAGATCGATGCAGCACCTTGGCATGGCAAGGTCTACGAGGTCCCGAACAAGTAAGGGTTCGCTGGCGGCCGGTTCGGCGGGTTAGCCGCCGAACCGGCCCAGCCAATGGCGGGCGAGGTCGGAGCGGCGGCAGACCCAGATGTCGGGATTGGCCGTGACCTTGTCGAGGAAGCGCTCCAGCCCGATCATGCGGCCGGGACGCGCCGCCAGCCGGCAATGCAGCGACACCGTCATCATGCGCGGTGTCTTCTGGCCTTCCTTCAAAAGCCAGTCGACGCCGTCGCTGACATATTCGAAGAACTGGCTGCCGGTCTCGAGACCGGAACCGCGCGAAAAACGGCTGTCGTTGTTGTCGAAAGAGTGCGGCACGACAAGATGCCGCTTGGCGCCGACATCGACGAAATAGGGCAGGTCGTCATTGTAGTCGTCGCAGTCGAACAGGAAGCCGCCATGTTCGACCACCAGCCTCCTCGTGTTGAGGCTTGGCCGGCCGGTGTACCAGCCCGCCGGATCGAGGCCGGTGATCTTGCGCACCGTATCCACCGTCATGGCGATATGCTGACGCTCTTCCTCTTCGCTGAGCGGCGCGTAGTCGATCCAGC
The DNA here is from genome assembly GCF_051127865.1 of Mesorhizobium sp. RIZ17. Lineage (NCBI taxonomy): Bacteria > Pseudomonadati > Pseudomonadota > Alphaproteobacteria > Hyphomicrobiales > Phyllobacteriaceae > Mesorhizobium > Mesorhizobium sp. RIZ17. Next base: position 6,266,491 of record NZ_CP147861.1, on the reverse strand, counting down.
GCCAGCCATGGCAGACGATGTCGCTGCCGAGTGCTGCGATCGCCTTGCCCGCGGCCGGATTGAGCTCGAGCGCGCGCCCGACGACGTAGAAGGTCGGAGTCACGCCCTTGTCCTGGAACAGCGAGATGAGCCGCCAGACGCCGACGCGCGAACCGTATTCGTAGAGCGATTCCATGTTGCGGTTACGCAGGCCGGGCACGGCCGGCGACACGGCGAGATCGGACAGGATCGCCTCGGAGACGCCGTCGCCTTCGCCGATCGAGTATTCGGCGCCTTCCTCGTAGTTGACGACGATGTTGAGCGCAAGTTTCGCGCCGCCGGGCCACTCAGCCTGCGGAGGCCGCTCGCCATAGCCGATGAAATCGCGAGCGGGCAAATAGGGCGTGTGTGACGTCACTTCTTGAAATCCCCTCGGATGAAGCCCTTACCAGCATTGCCGGCCACGCATGGCGGTCAGCGCGCGCAGCGTGCGGTCCATGACGTCCTGCGGCCCGACGGTTATCCTCAGGCAGTCGGTGAGGCCGTAACCGGCAAGCCCGCGCGCGATGATGTCGGCGCCGCGCAAAGCGTTGTCGGCGGCGGCGGCTGCCGCCGCATCGGCAAAGCGTATCAGGACGAAATTCGTCCGGCTCTCGGGGACCTCGTATCCGGCGGCCCGCAGACCTCGTGCGAAGCGGTCGCGAATGTCGGCGGTGCGCGTCACGGTCGCGCGCATATAGGCCTGGTCCTCGACTGCCGCGACCGCCATGGCGAGGCTGACCGTCGAGACCTGGTTGGAATTCTGCATCTTGCGCACCTCAGCGGTGATCTGGGGCGCGAACAGCCCCCAGCCGATGCGCGCTCCCGCCAGCCCATAAGCCTTGGACAAGGTGCGCAGGACGACGGTGTCGCCGCGCCCGGCAAGCGCAAAGACGGCCTGCGGATCCTGGTCGTCGAATTCGCCATAGGCCTGGTCGATCACCAGGAGGACGTCGCCGGGAAGTGCCGCGCGCAAGCGCAGCAGCTCCGCGTTCTTGATGCAGGTGCCGGTCGGGTTGCCCGGATTGCAGACGAAGACGATGCGCGTCGCCGGCGTCACCGCCGCCAGGATGGCGTCGATCGAGACCTCATAGCCGCGCTCCGCGGCCTTGACATAGGTCGCCCCGGCACGCGCGGCCGCCGAGGCGGCGAAATTATAGGCATAGTCCGTGCCCAGCACTTGCGTGCCCGGGCCTGCAAAGGCCGCGATGGTGCAGGCGATCAGCTCCATCGAGCCCGCGCCGCACAGGACAAGATCGCGCTCGACCCCATAGGTTTTGGCGATCGCATCGCGCAGCAAGGTCCAGTCCGGGTCCGGATAAAGATGGCTGCGCGCCACGGCGTCCCGGCCGGCCTCGATCGCCTTGGGGCTGGGCGGGAAGGCGCTCTCGTTCTGGGCCAGCGTCGGCCGGTCGAAGCCGCCGAAATTCGCCAACGCGAAAGCGGACATGGCCTCGATATGGGCGGTGGCTTTCAGGGGCACGGCGAAAAGGTCCGGCTATCGGCTTGTCGGCAAATTGTTTCGAGCGGAGGCTAAGGCAGGGCGATCAAGCCGCAAAGCAAAATTCGCCGGCACAATGACTATGGGAATTTGGCCCATGCGGGGGGTGGGCCGCGCGGCTAGCCCGGCTCGCAATCCTGTGTCACCTCGATCAGCGAGCCGGGCTACGTATTTGATAGCCGGCGACGCGAATTTCTGTTGCTGGCGTGACTGCTATTTTTCGGCCTTTCGGACGCGAGAAATACGCTCTCTTCGGCAAAAACAACTCCCGCGCCCTCCAGAGCCCGTCGCACGGCGGCGACATTGACTGGCTTCGGTACCCGAATGCCGTTTTCAAACTCGCTGATGGTCATTTCGCTGAGGTTTGCCTTGGCCGCTAGCCGAACTCTGGACCAGTTTAAGAGAGCTCGTGCAGCTCTCAACTGTTCTCCTGAAAGTTGGTCTCGGCTCTCCATAATGGTGGAACATTCAATGTCCCTAAAATGTTCCGGCTGCCTGCTCAAGATCGTCTACTGCCACGAGTGCCGCGGCGCCGGCCGTGACGACCGGAACTTGCAGTTCACGAACCATGCGATGACGCCGGAGCAGCGGAAAGGGTGGATGCCGTGCCCTTGAGCGAGCGCAAAATGTGTACAGGCTGAGGTTGCAGAGCTAAGCTCGTTTTTTGGGGCGTTATGGGCATGAGAAGAGGCATCGCTTTCTGCCTTTTGATCGTTACCTGGTTCGCAGGAACGGCGACGGCTACCGAAACAATTCAGCGCACTACCGAGGACTGGACACTTGAGGGCCTTACCGGAGGCATCAAGGATCAGTGGCTGGAGATGCCCTTCATTAGGGCATGGGCCTACGCCGAGGCGATCGACCGATATTGCTTCCCTGCAAAGTTGTTGGCTTCGGCCTGAGGGAGGCGGCTCGCTCAGAGGACAGATTTGGCCCGGGAACACTAGCGAGCGCTGAGAAGGATGCAGCGGACCATCTGCGAGGCGAGTATCTGGCTTGCGCCCCTGCGATGCAGTTCGTTCAGGATACGGTCGACCGGTTGCCCGAACTCCTTACGAAGCTCACCATGATGCAGGTGCAGCTCGACGGCGCCAAAGCCTCCGTTGCAAAGGCTTGCGCAATAAGAGCCCGCAAGCAGTCCCCACCTCCCAAGATGTGCATTGGGGGATACTTGCCCGATTAATGGTGCACGCGCCGGCCGCGACTTATGCATTATCCGCGGCATGCAGGATCACGAACTCGTCGAGCGTCACAGGCAGCCGGCTAAATGCGCAGGCCCGGCTGCCACGACCGGGTGAACGGTATAGCAGCCGGGCCGAGGGGCTCGCGAAGAGTTCCGCTCACAGCGCAGCCTTGCTCCAAGAATGATCCCCAGGATGCAGAATAACAATCAGGGCACATCGTCCCTGATTTATTGCGACTTCGGACGTTGGCACACTGCACTGTCACAGTGGTTTCCCTATGCCGGCCTGCCGGACCTCAACGATCCATTCCACGACAAGGCCGTCACCGTCACCACCTGCGGCCGCATCTGCTACAATCGCAGGAAGATCAACCTCAGCCTCGTCTTCGCCGGTCACACCGTTGGCGTCAAACAGGTCGAGGACCATATCTGGCTGACCAAGCTTCATGGACTATGATTTGGGTTATTTCGACGACGAGACATGCAGGCTCGAACCACTCCAAAACCCCTTCGGGCCAAAAGTGTTACCCATGTCTCCGGTATAAACCGTGACCTATGTGTCCAGAACAAACCTTGGAATTGTTGGCTCCCCGGGCCGGATTCGAACCAGCGACCAACCGGTTAACAGCCGCATTTGGTATCCCCTCATAGAGCACTTTACCGGTTGATCGGTTCTCACGTGAAACCTTGATTTACAAGGCATTTCGATTGCGTATTGCCTTTTAGGCCATTCTAGGGCTACATAAGTAGGACAGTTGATTTGTAGCCCTGATGTAGCCCGGAGGCTCCTGTGGCAAAAGTTTCCCTTACCGACTTCAAGGTGAAGAACCTGAAGAAAGCCGCCCCCGGCAAGCGCTATGACGTGATGGACGCTGATGCGCGTGGGCTTGGGGTTCGCGTCAACGACAAGGGCGAGCGCACCTTCATTTTCTACAGCCGCTTTCCTGGCAAGTCGGCGCCAGAGCGTCGGGTTATCGGTGAATATGTCGAGCCCAACGACAACGGTGAGCATCCGGCTATGTCGCTGGCGGACGCCCGCAAGAAGGCTGGTGAATGGCGCGGCCTGATCAAGCACGGAATTGATCCCAAGGTGAAGGAAGAGGAAGCGCGCCAGGCCGAGCGCGCCAGCGCCGCGCAGAAGATCGACCGTGCCTTTGAGACGGTACTGGACCGCTTCATCAAGGCTCGACGCCGCGACGGCATCCGCAAGGTCGATGAAGACGAAAAGGACTTCAACCGTGAGTGCCTGCCAAAGTGGAAGGGCAGGGACGTGGCCAGCCTGACGATGGCCGACATCATGGAAGTGATCGAGGGTATTGCCGATCGCGGCAAGCAACGGCAGGCGCTCAACATGGCGCAGAAAATTGGTACTTTCCTCAACTGGTGCGTCGATGACGACGTGATCGAGGTTTCGCCATACCGGCCGAAGAAGGTCCGGACCGCCATAGGGCAGAAGGCCGGCCGCGATAGGACTTTGAACGATGCCGAGCTACGCGCCTTCTGGAAGGCCACGGATGGCACTGTCGAGGGACTGGGTGAGGTCGTGAGCGCAGCCTACCGCCTGCTGCTTCTGAATGGCCAGCGCCTCAATGACGTCGCTGAAGCTTCCTGGCCAGAACTGGACAAGGCAAAGCGCGTTCTGACGATCCCAGCCGAACGCTTCAAGTCGGACCGAGACCATACTGTTCCGATCACCGATGACGCCTTGGCGATCATTGAGAAACTGCCGCGGTTCGCGAAATGCGATTGGATGTTCTCGCTTGACGGAGAGGGGCCGGCCACCATCGGCCACAAGGTCAAGCAGCGGCTCGATGCTGCAATGCTGGCTTTGCTGAAAGAGGAGAATCCGGAAGCAACGCTGCCGCACTGGATAAACCACGACCTCAGACGCACGGTGCGCACGCGGCTTTCTGAACTTGACGTGATGGATGAAGTAGCCGAGGCGGTGATAGGACACGTCCCGACGGCGCTCGTCCGCACGTACAACCAGTCTGACAGGCTCAAGGTGAAGCGTGAGGCCCTGACACGGTGGGAAGGCGCGCTTGCGGCGATCGTGGGCGAACGGAAGCCGAGCAACGTCGTCGCCCTCGGGGGGAGATCGTCGTCGTGAGCCCCAGCCTCGAACAGGTGATTGCCGATCTTCAAAACGCCGATCACGCCTTTAGGACCGAATATGCTCCTCACGGCTCCGCTTTGGCGATCCAGGCCGCGATGGATTTCATGGTGCGGGAAGGGGTGGCGCCAACACTCATGTTCCCGCTGCTAGCGGTCATGGGTGATCTGGCCGACAGCCACGGCGAGAGCAACCTTAAACCAATCATGGAAGCCATGATGTGGGGCCGTGCTGCCGGCGCAGTTCACGTTCTGAAGGGCAGCGGCATGTCGCTTTCCGAGGCCGCGACAAAGGTTTCCAAAGCCACCGGTCGGGCGATCTCTGCGAACCAGATCATCGAGTTCAGAAAGAACATCGGGAAGCGAAAGGCTCGCCAAGAGGCGGTAGAGGAATATTGGGATATGGTGTCACGGCTGAACAAGCAGCCGGCGGAGCACAGGGCCAATCTCGCGCTTCAAATGACCAGCAAAATTTTCGTCGAGGGCAAGAAAGGGTAATAGCCCGGGTTCTGATACCCCGGCGTTGGTGAGACCTCTTAGGCGCGAATAAACCCCTAGGAGGCTCTAAAGCCGATGACGCTCATTCCCATCGAAACGCTGCCCTTGAAGGGCATCACCTATAGCACCAGCTATCTGGATAAGTTGATCAAGGATGACCGCTTTCCCAAGCCGGTCTTCCTCTCTCCGCGCAAGCGTGCCTTCGTCGAAACCGAAATTGACGCCTGGGTGAAAGCCCGCATGGCGAAGCGTGACGGAGTGGCGGCATGACCAACTCCGGCGTCGATCATGAACTTTCCGACAAGGCCGACGAGGCCGCTATTTGGCTCGCCGTCAATTGGTGGAAGGCAGAGCGGCCACTGGTGCCCAATCTCCGCAAGAGGTTCGGCCTCACGCCTCTTGAAGCCGTTCACGCCATGCGCGAGTGCTCCAGGATCAGGGGGATCGACAATGCGAAACCCTGAAATGGAGACCGCCGCCCCGACTGGCATCGGGAACGGCGGCAAAAGAAATACCCTAGAACCCAAATCTAACCGCTCTCGCTGGCACGCGCAAGAGAAGTGGGCCGCCGGCCATAAGGTTGAGGTGTGGGCGCACTACTGCCTTAGGGTGGCCCTCAAGCGCGGCCTGATCGTGCGCGGGCCATGCGAGGTGTGCGGTGACCCGGACACTGATGGCCACCACGACGATTACCAGCGGCCGATGCGCGTCCGTTGGCTCTGCCGCAAGGATCACAAGGCTGAGCACCGCCGGCTGAAATGCGAGGCGGTAGGATGAGCAACACCCGCAACTTCACCATGGTTGCGCCTGGGCTTCACAGCTCCAGGCGTTTCCTGGATCTCGATGACAGCCGGCGCGCGCTGTTTCTCTATCTGCTAACTGGTCCACACCAGACGAGCTGCGGCTGCTCGCAGATCAAGCCAGGCTATGCCTGCGCCGACCTTGGGCCGAGCTGGCCCTTGCCGAAATACAGCACGTGCCTTGCCGATCTGGAGGGCGTCGGCCTGATCATCACCGATCCCGACACCAACGAGATCTATATCGAACGCTGGTTCAAGCACAACTCGAAGGGCTCCTGGAAATATGCCAAGGCCATCCAGAGCCAGATCGACAAGATCGAAAGCGAGATGCTTCGCGAAAAGGTGAATGCCGACTTTGCCGACACCGATCTTGGACAAGCTGCCTATGAGGCTGGCGAGGCCGAGAAAGCCGCTGACAGGCCATCAGCAGCTAACAATCATAGCAGGCTCACTGGCACGAGTTACCTCCGCAAAGGTGATCCCGACGCCCACATCTACAAGAACGTGAGATAGCCCATGGATAGGGTATCGGACGAGTATCGATATACGGAGACGGAAACGGAGACCGAAACCGAGATTGAGACCATACGAATACGAAAAACCGAAAGAGAGACTTTAGAGGTTCGCTTCGGAAAAAGAGGCTGGTCCATCCGAAGAACGAGCCAGCGTCCGGGTTACTGCTCTACCCTTACTGGAACAGGAAAGATGGCAGTATACGCGCCCCATGCATCGACAATTACGTGGACTGGACGCCCATAGACACCCACCCCCTCGCACATTTTTTTACGCAAGCCTATAGCGTCCTAATTCCTCCAATTGGGTGCTAAACCGGTATCTCACCGGTTGTTCAGTCTGCGTCAAGCTATTGAAAAGATTACGATATGCTGCCATTATTCTGGCAGTTGATTTGCTCTGGGCTACACCGGGGCTACAGTTGGAGCTTACCCCTTGGCAAAAGCCGCCTCCATTCCAAAGCCTCAAGGCCGCTCTCGTATCGGCAACGGCAAAGACTTGCTGCCGGGCGTCAACGGCCGCTCCGCGACGATGCGCCGTTACCGCGAGATATACGCTCAACTGGTGCGCGACATGGGCGGCGATCCTTCCGAGGCCAAGAGCATCATCGCTAAGCGTAGCGCCACGCTCGCCATCTGGTGCGAGGAAGTTGAAGCCACGATGGCCAACGGCGGCGATATCGACATCGGCGAGTTCACCACGGCAACGAATGCCCTTCGGCGCCTCCTGGCCGACATAGGCCTGGAGCGGCGAGCCCGTGACATCACGCCAACGCTCGACGCCTATCTCCGCAATGCTGGCGCTCCCGCATGAAGCCACGCGTCACAATGCGGGAGGCATTGGCCGATTCCCAGTTGCTCGGGAGTGCCATTCCAGGTCCGTCCTGGGCTCTGTGGCGCACGCTTCTCATTGCCGCCATGGGCGAGCCGCTCACCGATGACGAGCGCAAGGCCTTCGCCGCCATCACAGGCAGGGCAGAGGAGCCGCTTGAGCGTGTCGATGAGCTTTGGTGCATCGTCGGCCGCCGTGGTGGCAAGACGCGTGCTGCCGGCACGCTGGCCGCCTATGTGGCTACCCTTTGCGATTGGACCGACAAGCTGGCACCCGGTGAGCGTGGCGTGCTGCCCATCCTCGCCGCTTCCACGTCTCAGGCAGATCGGGCATTCCAGCATGTGATCGGTGTGCTTCAGCACTCGCCCGTGCTCAAGGGCCAGATCATGGGCGATCCGACATCGGAGACGATCCGCCTTTCCAACTTCATTGACGTGACGATCAAGCCGGCCAACTTCCGCACTATCCGATCTATCACCGCTGTTGCCGCCATCTGCGACGAGCTGGCCTTTTGGCACATTGAAGGCAGCAAGAACCCCGATCGCGAGATCCTGGCAGCGCTTCGGCCGGCATTGATCACCACTGGTGGGCCGTTGATGGTGATCTCCAGCCCATACGCACGCCGCGGCGAGCTTTACCGTGCATTCAAGTCGGATTACGGCCAGGATGGTGATCCGTCCTTGCTGGTGGCCAAGGGACCGTCGAAGGCGTTCAACTCTACGCTGCCACAGTCGGAAATCGACAAGGCCTATGCCCGTGATCCGTCATCGGCTTCGGCAGAGTACGGCGGCGAGTTCCGTTCCGACGTGGAGATGCTTATCGATCGGGAGACGGTAGAGCTTGCCGTCGATCTTAACACGCCGCAGCGTCCCTACAGGCAGGGCATCCGGTATCGGGCTTTCATTGATCCTTCGGGCGGCTCGTCCGATTCGATGACGCTGTGCATCGGCCACAAGGAAGATGACAGAGCCGTCATCGACGTGTTGCTTGAAAAGAAGCCGCCCTATTCCCCGGAATTCGTGGCGGAGGAGTTTTCCAACACGCTGAAGGCTTACGGGCTGAGCGATGTGACCGGCGATCGGTACGGCGGCGAATGGTGCCGCGAGCCTTTCCAGCGCAGGGGCATCACCTACAGGCTGGCCGACGCGCCAAAGTCCGAAATGTACCTGGCACTCGTCCCATCGCTCAATTCGGGCAGGGTTGTGCTGCTCGACAATGACAAGCTGGTTGAGCAGATCGTCGCCCTTGAACGGCGCGTTGGAAGAACCGGCCGCGATAGCGTCGACCATATGCCTGGCGGTCACGATGATCTCGCCAACGGCGTCGCCGGCTGTGTGTACCTGCTTCTGCTGAAGCAGGCGCCGGTTGCTCGCTCTGTCCGTATGACCACGTCCAGCGCTGGCGGAGCATCGGCATTCTCGCATCCGATGGGTGGCTATGATCCCTATCGGCAGATCGACGCCATGCTCGCCGAGGCAAAGCACGCTTTCATTCCCAACTGCGACAGAAGGAGAACTTAGGTCCATGAACCGAATCGACATGCTGAAATCACGCTGGCGCCCGGAATGGTCGCAGCGTTCCGATCTCTCGAAGCTGAGCGGCGCCTTTCACAAGGCTCTCCACTTCATCGAAACCATGCCGAAAACCCGTTCTGAATTGGCCGGGCCGGGCAATCTTTCCCCGAAGGGCCTGAACGATGCGATTCGAGCCGTTGCGGCCGAGAAGATCGTTCCCGATCTCCGCCGCGCGATGTGGGATGCGGAAAAGACCGCCAACGGTCTCAAAAATGATCTTCTGCGCCTCGCCGTGCCTCGTCAGCACGACAAGTCGGACTTGGCCGGGGCAATGATGCGCGCCGAAATGCGCGGCATGCTCCGGGAAATGCTCAAGGGTTCCTCAGAGGAGGTCGGCGAGCGTCTTCGCATCATCATGCAAGAGCCTGATTTCCTGGTGGCCGCTTTTGAAGGGCCTGCCCAGCTTTCCGGCATGACGGAGGAGTTTCGCTCGGATCTTGAGCGCCGAATGATTGAGCAGGCTCACGGCCCTGCGGTGGAAGCGATCAACAGCGCGAAAGAGGCTGTCGATCTCGTTCAGGCCGCAATCGAGATGGCCGTGAACACGGTGAGGCACGAAGGCGATTTCGGCAACGACAATTTCTTCGCCTCATGGATGGCGACGGCGAGCGCGGAAGTAGAACGCGAGATCGCGGCGGAGAAGGTCAAGGCAGAGGCCCCCAAGACCAATGCTGAAGCGCTCACAGCGGGTGAAGACATCAGCACCAAGATCAGTGCGATCTTCGCGGCGCGGCTGAAGCCCTTCGAATTGTCGGCAGACCATCAGGTAGCGGCGTAACGGAGAACAGCCATGGAAACGGCCGGCACCGTCCAAATCCAGATCACTGGCAATATCGGCCCGTTCGAAGCCGCGCTTGCCCGCGCCCAGCAGCAGGCAGCGCAGTTCGATGCGCAGATCACAGCCAAGTTGTCCGGCAGCGGCATGTCGGCCGGGCTGGAAAAGATTGCCGCCCTGGTCGAACAGAACAATGCGCTCTTGGCGAAGCTGACTACCTCGGGCACTGCGGCAAGTGCCGCGCTCACCAAGGTCGCGACGTCGACCAAGGCAACCACCGAAGCCCTGACCATGGTCTCGGCCGCTACGAAGGCCGTCAATGCCGAGATGGCCGCCATCGGCGCGTCCGGCGGCGGCGCGGCGGCGCTCACAGCCGGAACGATTTCGGCAAAGGAATTTGCGCTGGCTCTGGAGCAGACTGGCGGCAACCTCAGCAGAATCACGCCACAAATGTTAGGCCTTGCCGAGGCTGAAACTGTCGTCGCGGCCACAAGCAAATCGGCTGCAGCCGGCATGGAAGCGCTTGCAGTGGCCGAGACGGAGGCCGCTGGCCTTGGTGCCGGTGTCACGCGTGAGTTTTCGGTTTTGGGTGCCGAGATCGCACGCGGCAATTTCAGCCGTATCCCTGGCAGCCTGATCGTCATGAATGAGCGTCTCGCCGCCACCGGAACGGGGGTTTTGACGCTCACGAACATGACCAAGGCCTTTGGCGCTCTCGGGTCGGTGATCTTCAATCCGTACGTCTTGGGCTTCCTCGCCATCTCCACCGGCATCGAGGTGGCGTCGCGCGCCTTCGGCGCCCTTAAGGGCGATGTCTCCGCAGCTACAGCCGCGCTTGAGGAGCACAAGAAAACCATCGATGCGATCACAGCGGCCTATCCTGAAGCCGCTGCTGCAGCCAAAAAGTACGAAGAGATTGCGAAGGCACTTCCGAATTCTGTTGCAACTGCCGATCTGTCCAAAGACATCGTGACGAACGCGACGGCACTAGATGCCACGCTCAAGCAGATCCAGGACAAGTTCGCCGCGCCTTTCGCCGCAGGTGGGCGGAGTGATTTCGGCGGGTTCGGCCGGGCCGCTGCAGTCGAGTTTGCCGATCTCTCGAAAGAGCTGGCGAGCGGGAGCCTGGACGCCATCCAACTCCAGAACGAGCTTGGCAAAATCCGGCTTGACCCCACGCTGTCGATCAAGGCCCATGAGTACGCCGGAGCCATGCAGGATCTGGTCAACAAGGCCGTCGACCTTGAGAATGCGATGAAGGAGGGCGCAGGGCTCAAGAGCATCGGCCCTGATGGCCAAAAGGCGCAACAGTCCTTGTTCGACGTCTCGGCTGGGTTCAAGGACGTCCAGGCCAAGGCCGGCAATGCGGACGCTACAATCGCCAAGCTCTTCGGCACGATGAACTCTGGAGGCGGCAGTGGTTTTGGCGTCACGCGCTCACTGGCAGGCCAGGTGCAGGCCACGGCTGGTATGTTCAAGACGATTGACCAGGCAGTGCAGGAATCGCGCCAGCATCAGTTGCAGGGCATGGTTGATCTTGAAGCTCAATTCCGGGCAACGACCACGGAGGTCGACGTCCTGAAAAATGCCATCGCGACGGCTGGCAGCAAAGAAAATATTCAGCAGTTCTTCGGCGACGTGTCCAACATCAAGGACGCCAATGCCGAGATCGCCAACGCGACATCGACGGTCACCAAGCTGTTCGATGCAATGAACCACGGCAACGCCAGCGTCAGCGCGGTCAATGATGGCCTTCAGATGGTGCGGCAAACGCTTATCAACGACGGTTTTGCCATCGCCAAGGTCGACGCCTTCATCCAGAGGCTCATGCAGACGCGGATGCAGTTGGACTCCGACACGGTCGGCGCCCGCCAATTGAACCAGGCGATTCAGGCCATCCGCGACAAGACCGTCAACATCGTCGTCCGCACGACGCAGATCGGCACCGGCACGCAGACAAGCTATTCCGTGCCCAGCTCCTACTCTGGTGCTGAAGGCGCTGGAACAGGCTCCAGCTACGGCCTGAGCGGCTCCAGCAACGTCAATGTCAATCGATATGGCGGTGACGGCACAGCCGGCTTCTCACAGCAGCTTTATACCGTGCCCAGCGAGAGCGGCGGCGGCACGAGTGGCGTGACAGTCACCCGGTTCGGCGGAACGCGCGCTGGCGGTGGCCCTGTGGCGGCAGGGATGCCCTATTGGGTTGGCGAGCAAGGCCCAGAGCTTGTCGTGCCATCATCGGCCGGCTCGGTCGTTCCAAATGCGTCGTCAGTGATGTTCTCGCAGGCCCTTGCCAGCGCCCAGTCAGCTTTCACCGGCCGACTGCCGACGCAGGACAGCGATCGCATGTGGACGGTCCAGATGAACATCGAGGCGAACACCAAAAAGACGTTCCAGATCCTCGACGAGATCAAGACAGCGACCGCAAGCGCTTCCTCTGCCTTCGGCGGCTCGTCCTACGGTGGGTCGTCTTCTTCGACTGTCGATAAGTCAGCCTATGACGCTGCCTTCAACGCGGCGTTCAAGACGGCGCAGGCGAACTATCAGGCGGCTCGCATCGCGGGCGGCGGCGATGGCATCGTGCCTTTCGCGCAAGGCCTGGTGGCCACGCCCTTCCAGATCGCATTGAACGCCGCCCGATTGGCGACCGGTCAAGGCGGCACGAAGGCCGTCGGCTTCGACTCCGGTGGGATGATCGCGCCGGGGGACAGCCAAGAAGTGAAGTTCTTCAAGTCGCCAGAAGAAACCGTCGCCATCTTTACGCCTTCGCAGGTGGCAGCGCTGAAGGGTGCCGGCTCGACGCAGACCACGCAAGCGGCCGACCAGCGCCCGATTTCCATCTCCATGCCGGTCACCATCCATGCAGGCGCCCAGGTGAGCAACGATAGCATCGCAGAGATGAGGCGGCAGATGGCGCTTGCGGCGCGCGAGGCCGTGAGGGCGATCAATGGTCGATAGAACCCTCCCAAGACCGCCGCCCGAACTCGAAGCGCTCGTAGAGGCCAGCCGCAGGGGATTCCGCTCGCAGTTCGGTAGCTTTGACGCGGCCCTCTCCGCCTATGCGCTTGGCACCTCAGAAGACGGGGAATACCTGGCTTTTCAATTCCAACGGCCCGACGGCTCGGTGCACCGCTTCACCCTGTCGGCGCCAATGCTTCCTCAATTCATCACTGAACTCGCTGGCGCGACAGATGACATGAACGCGCGGCGAATCGCGACGGCGCTCGTGGCTGCAGAAACGAGGGGACAAGCATGATGCCGCTGACTGACGAAAAGCGACCAGAACAGGACGAAGGCCAGGCTGCAAAGCGGCCCGATGACGGCATCACGCTGGCGCTGAACGGGATGATCATCGTCGGCCCATTCCCTCGCCAAGCACCGCTGCCAGGTAGCGGCTTCATTTCCATGCCGGAGGATGACCAATGACGCTTCGCTATGTCCGCTCCGGTGCTGCTGGCGCCGGCACCGGTGCCGATTGGGCCAATGCCTATGTGACGCTGGCCGCAGCGCTGACGGCTTCCGCCGCAGGCGATACGATCTATGTTTCGGATGATCACGCCGAGACATCGGCGTCAGCGATCGCGCTCACATCACCAGGCACGGTGACAGCGCCGGTCAAGGTAATATGCGTCGACCACGCCGGCTCTGTTCCTCCGGTTTCGGCCGATATCCGCACCACGGCCACCGTAACGACGACAGGCAGCGCCGCCATCAGCTTTCGCACGGCGAACAGCATCACGGACTACGAAGGCATCATCTTTAGTTCGGGAACGACGGGAACCGGCACTTTTGACCTTAGCGTCAATGGCGGCATAACACTGAAATTCCGTAACTGCGCATTGCGGATGGGGAGCGCAGGCGGCGGCCTCATGACAACGCCGTCGGGCGGGCGAGTCGAGCTCGAAAACACCACTCTGCAGTTCAACAGCACCGGCCAATATATCTATGTCCAAGGCGAGGTCATCTGGCGGGGCGGCTCGATCACCGGCTCGACTTTCCCGACGACGCTGTTCAACCCTGCCAACAATTCCACCGGCTACCTTGAGGTAGAAGGCGTCGATCTCAGCGCCATCGCTGGTACCATCATCGGGTCGAACAGCTCACAGGCGTTAATCGCCAGGCTGATGGACTGCAAGATCAACGCCTCGGCAACGGTTGCGGCGACCCCAAACAGGCGCGGCTTCATCGACTATCTTCGCCTGGATTCAGGCGGCACGAACTATAAGCACGGTCGTGTTGCCTTTGCCGGCGCACAAACGGAAGAGACCACCATTGTCCTGACCGGAGGTGCTTCCGACGGCACGACGGCCATCTCATGGAAGATCATCACGACGGCCAACTCGACAGAGCTTTTCCCTTTCGAAAGCCAGCCGATCGCCATCTGGAACGACACTGTAGGGTCACCCGTGACGGCCACAATCCAGGGCATCTGGGGCGGCGGCGCCGTGCCAAACAACGACGATATCTGGGTAGATGTCGAATATCTCGGGGCTTCTGGCTCGCCTTTGGGTTCCTTCGTGAGCAACGGCAAGGCTACGATCCTTGCCTCCAATGCCGCTCTGTCCGCAGGCGCCGGCACCTGGGGCGGCTCAACCACCAAATTCGCGTTGGCGGTAACGTTCACACCTCAGCAAAAGGGGTACATCTTCGCCCGAGTGAAGGCGGCGAAGGCGTCAAGCACCTTCTACATCGATCCGAAGATCGTGCTGAGCTAGGCGCGGTCCTTCCAACGGCCGCTTGGCGCGCTTGTGATGGCGTTGGGCTTGACCCAGTAATCATGGGCGACAGCAGTAGCCAGGGCGCCGACGATGGCGCCAGCCAGAAGCATGAACAGAAATTGTCGGCGTGTTTCACTCATGGAGCGAGCATGCCCCACGATGGTAAATTTTCTATTTTAGCGTGCGCTAATAGTCAAAAGCCTAAGGCTTAAATGCGTCCCGGTTTACGGTAATAGTGGGAGGCTTCCACCAGCCACCACCTCCGGGCAAATCCAAGGACGCTTCTCTGAAGCTTCGCTGAACATCGGCGCTATAGGCGCCATCGTTGGCGAAGTGATCCCACAGGATGAAGCCGGCAATCAACGCAATCACGACCAGGGGCAAGCGCATCGGAACCTCCCTCAAAGTCCCTGAAGGCATTATCCGCCTGCAGTTCATAATATTCAAGGCTGCTAATATAAATCACAGGAGCCGTCGCCAATCTCCTCCCGAATGGCGACGGGCTTTTCTCATACCAAAAAATTTTCGACGATGACGGAACTCAGCCTTGACCATCTTGGTTAATTGCGCGGCGCCGCGCTACCCTGCGTCCTGTATGTCATCCCCCCTCGCGCGACGCCGGTAAGTAGCGCTTTGGAAGGCCCGTGCCCTTCAGCCCTAGGTAGGTGGCGGGCCTTTCAGCGCAAAGCCCCTTGCCATAAGCGGCCCGACAATCGCCCGTTTGGGTGTGCGGTGTAACTGTCGGGCCTGGAGCCGACCGTTGTGAGCCAGCCGGCTCCGTCAGACGTTATATCACAGATTTCTAATAGATTGTCCTGCGAATGCACGACGATCGGACCTGCAGTTCACGAACCACGCCATAACGCCGGAGCAGCGCAAGGGCTGGACGCCTTGTCCCTGATTAGCCACCGGGCGGCGGCGGAGGCGGAAGCGAGTTGACTGCTGAGGAAGCTGTCGTGCTGCCTGATGATGATGACGGCACTGGCCCAGCCGGTCCCTGCTTGTACTTTTGCACGACGCCGACGGAGCGGGCCCCATTCCCTTCGATCTTCGTATTGTTCGACGCCGGGTTATACGGGTTCACTGTTTGGAGAAGCTGGTTCTGATTATTGGCGTCGCCAGCTGCCAATGTGATCGTGTCGTAGTTGTTTAGGTAATCGGCAGCGCAGCCACCAAGAGGCATCAGGGCCAAGGCGCAAAGCAGTTTCCTCATCAGCATGTTCCTTCGAAAACTTGGCCCTTGCGGGCTCTGAGATAGCAAAGCCTCTTGCCGTCTGGGCTTCCAAACGCTGAATGCTGCTCGATCGCCTGCAGCAGCACAGGTGCCGGGCTCATCAAACTTGCGCGCTGGGCTGTATCCCACATCACGTCGCTGAAATTTGAAATGACGCTGTCAACGCCGACAATGACCCGGGTGCGAACACCTTCGGCCTCAACTGTCAGGGTTTCGATCCCGTAGCCAACTTTCAAGTAAGCCAGTTCGCTCTCAATTTGGAACTGCAGGGCTTCGTCGTTCGCAGACGCAAGAGTCGGCGTTAAAAGCGTGGTCAAAACCACCGCTGCTTTGAGTAACATTCCCCCGATCCCCCCTGGATCAACTAACGAGAACGTATCATCTTTTAGGCGATGCTGAAAAGCGTCGTGCGCAAGAAATACTTTCCCCGACAGAGGGGAGCATTCTTGACGATTTCAGCAAATCAGCGCAGCGTGTCCGTGGGCTTGAACACCCGGACTAGGACTGTGCCCGTACAGTGACCTTTGGCGAGGTCGTTCTTCCTTTGGCGAGGAAGAGCGGGCGAGAGTGTGCAGGTTTCCTGCGCACAACGGACGCGCTTGGCGGCGCGGCTCCGACCGGCCGAATATGGCCGGGAGCTAAGCCGCTGTCCAGTGGGGGAAACCCCTAAAAAGCTTAGGCCTGTCGTCCTGGCAGGTGTTCAACTCCCGGCTTCGGCGCCGATCGCCGATCACCGATCAAGTGTCCAAAGGGCATTTGATCGCCGGCCTTGAACAGCCGGTTAAACCAGGGGACTTGGACCATGAACTCTCAGGCAAAACGTTATCCACAGGAACCGGCTCAGGGGGGCTTCTTTCGTAAACTGCGCCTGCCTTGGCATGCGTGTGCGGGCCATGAGCCCGATGTGTCGAATTCAGCACCGGAGAGTTTTATGAACCAGCATGTCGATCGCCGCGCCGTTCTCGCATCTTCGGCTGCCGCTACAGCCGTCCTGGCAGGTGTTGCGGTAAGTTCGCGTCGCGCCCTTGCGGAAGGGGCAAGCGGGGTGGCCGGTGAGGACAAACACCCCGACGCCGAATTGTTTAGGCTCGAAAAGGAAATGGATGAGGCTTCTGAGCGGGTAAAAAAGCTTGAGCGCTCACAGAATAGGAAGAGCAAGTCGGCCGCAAAGGCAGCTGGTCCGCGCCCCCTTCATCCGCATGATTGGAAGGAGCCGGCAATGCCACGTGACCTATGGGAGATGAACCGGTCTGCATTGGACCGGTCCACCTTTGCGGAAGTCAGGGACGGCACAGACTGGATACCCGCGCCAGTCGCTGCATGGCAGCGCGAGGTGGCCCGGCAGCGCGAACTAGTGAAGGCTGAATGGAATGCATACGGAGAACGACATGCGGAGCAGTTGCGCCTAGCCGGCTATGACGGCGGGGAACCTGCGTTCAAAGAAGCCTGCGATGAGGAATGGCAGATCGGCATGCAGATCCTTACCGTTGTAGCCAATACGCTGGAGGGCATCATGGTAAAGGTCAAGGTAGGCGATCGGCTGGGGCTTGGCGATTTTGCGGAAAACGACGCCTACAATTCGATTGTCGCGGATCTCCGGCGCCTAGCGCGCGCCGAGGCCCCGCCAGAACCCCGGACTGCTGCATCGGTGATTCCCCGCGATGAACTCTTGGCAGCCTATTCCGAATGGCTGCACTTCGAACGGCTTAATCTGATGCGGGAAATTTGGCCGGATCAGAACCCGCATGAGATGGTGTGTTACGTGCCGGCAAACACTCTGGCAGGAACATTCCATTTCCCAACGCCGGACAGCGGATTGACTTGGGAGACGATGCCCCAGCCTGGATCACGCGCGGCCGCAGTCATGAAAACAGCCGGTGTAGATCTCGCCGGAAGATGGCAGGTCTGGAATTCCTGAGCCGCGCAAGGGCCCGGCGGCTTCGGCTTCCGGGCCTTTTTATTGGTGGCCGGTTGAGAGGGCTGACCATCAGCCACCTTGCATGGCGACCAATGAGAAAATGCCAGCGTTAGGCGATCGAGCCGCCAGCCGTATACCTTTTGATGAAATCCACACCCAGGTCCGTCACCCAGAACGTGAACGACATCGGGAAATTCTTGGAGAATCCCTGGCCATCCGACACTTGCAGCCCCATACCTTCGACCTTCTTGTCTTCGAAGAGCCCATCCGCGATGGCATTTGCCAGCAGGACGTCGCCTCCAGCTCCAACTACGAAAACGCGATCCGCAGTGGTGGCAAGGGGTGTCTTGGCGAGCAAGGTGAAGATGCGCCGCTCGAATTCGCCATACCTGTTATTGAGGATAGCGAGGTTCTGCTTATACATTCGGACGGCTTTCCGGTCGATTTCACCCTTCTGATCAAAGCGCGTGTGACAGTTAGGGCACAAGGCAATCAGGTTCTCGGCTGAATTGTCGCGAGTCTCGGACCAGGGAGTGATGTGGGCGATCTCGGTTGTTGTGGCGCGGCAGGTAGGGATGGCACATCTGTGACCAGCTTCAACCAACACCGCTCGCTTGATCTCAGCCGGAACGGGAATGCGATCAGCCACGATTTTTGCCCTTTATTTGCGCCAGTTGTAGCCCGGGATGTAGCCCTATCGGAAAATCCGCTTGTATAGCGGACTGCTAATATTCCAGCTAAGTGCTTGAGATTGTTTGGCTCCCCGGGCCGGATTCGAACCAGCGACCAACCGGTTAACAGCCGGTTGCTCTACCACTGAGCTACCGGGGAACGGAGGCTCTGACGTGAGTGGCGCAGCCTATAGCAAACACCTTTCCGCTTTGCAAAGCAGCAATTCGCAATTTTTCTCCAGTTTTTGATGCGGCTATTTGTGCCATCGTTCGGCGCGCCCACATATGAAGGGCTTCACACGGCACGGAACAAAGCGGCCGGTCATCGCCTTGACATGACTTAGGCAGTAGATGGGATTGGTTTGAATGACCGCAGCGGACGATGATGACAGCGCCCCGGCGCGGAAGATTTCGATCTTCGGCCGCGAATTCACCATGCCGCGCTCGCGCGGCTGGCGAATCGCGATCGGCATGCTGCTGACCCTTGGCGGGCTTCTGGGCTTTCTGCCGATACTCGGCTTCTGGATGATTCCGCTCGGTCTGCTGGTTCTATCCTATGAATTCGCCATGATCCGGCGCCACCGGCGGCGTTTCATCGTCTGGTGGGGACGCCGGCGCCGGCCCGACTGAAAAGCGCGGCGGCTCCGCCGCGGCGATGCCTGAACCAAACGACAACCGATTGGTAATCACCACTTTCGCCGCCCATGCGAAAGCGCCGGGAATGACGCGCGGGCGCTTGACGACCTTTGAGCGCCAACATAATGAGTTCGCTCGGAACGCCGGGAGCATTGCGAGGCCTCGTGGCGGAGTGGTTACGCAGAGGACTGCAAATCCTTGCACCCCGGTTCGATTCCGGGCGAGGCCTCCAGATGCTTGGGCTCCAGCGCAACCGCGCCGGAGCGGGGTTCCAGTCGAAGTTTTAGCCGCGCTGGCGCGGAGAGCGGATTGTTGGGACATGAGCGCTGATTTCTCCGAACGCCGCGTGAAGATGGTCGACGGCCAGGTCCGCACCACCGATGTGACCAGCGCGCCCCTCATCGAAGCGATGCTGGCCGTTCCGCGCGAGGCCTTCGTCGGCGCCGGGCAGCAGGATTTGGCCTATATCGACGAAGACATCCGCATTTCCGAGGGCGCCAACGGCAGCGGCGCACGCTATCTGATGGAGCCGTCGCCGCTCGCCAAGCTCTTGCAGCTTGCTGAAATCGACGCGGGCGATTCGGTGCTCGATGTCGGCTGCGGCACCGGCTATTCCGCCGCATTGCTGTCCCGGCTCGCGCGCTCCGTCGTCGCGCTGGAAAGCGATCCCGCGCTGGCGGAGGCCGCCAAATCCACGCTTTCCAGCCTTGGCTGCCAGAACGTCACGGTGGTCACCGGGCCCCTGCCGCAAGGGTACGCCGCCAAGGGGCCCTACAACGCCATCTTCATTGGCGGCAGCGTCGAGGAAGTGCCGCCGGCATTGCTCGACCAGCTTGCGGAAGAAGGTCGCCTGGTTGTGGTCGAAGGGCGGGGCAACTCTGGCGTGGCCAGGCTGTTTTTCAAGGCAGGGGGGGTTGTAACCGGAAGAAGGGCCTTTAATGCGGCAATTAAGCCACTACCGGGCTTCGAACGCGTCCACGCTTTCGAATTCTGAGTGATTTTGCCTTGCAGCAAAGGCGCTGTCATGATCGCTTGCGCCTGACAATCGTTGCTGATTGGTTAATCGGGCATCCGGGAGGCCAGTCAGCGGGGGAACGATAAACAACGCGGCGCCGGCCGATCCGTAAGGGTGGGCTGACGTGGCGTGGTTCCCATGCAAAACGAATGAGGGAAATAACGTGCCGCCTCTACGCAAGAGTGTTTTAGTAGCTATCCTTGTTTCCGCCACCGCGCTTTCGCCGCTGGCCGCCTCCGCCGAAACCATTACGGGCGCTCTCGCCAAAGCCTATCAGTACAATTCGCAGCTCAACGCAGCGCGCGCCGGCGTGCGCGTCACCGACGAAGGCGTGGCCATCGCCAAGTCGGGCTGGCGCCCGACCGTCACGGGTTCGAGCAGCATCGACTACACCAGCACGCACGCGCAGGGCGCCACCCAGAACATCACCACGGGCAGCTTCGGCGTGCAGATCAACCAGACGCTATTCGATGGCTTTCAGACCA
This sequence comes from Mesorhizobium sp. RIZ17, assembly GCF_051127865.1. Lineage (NCBI taxonomy): Bacteria > Pseudomonadati > Pseudomonadota > Alphaproteobacteria > Hyphomicrobiales > Phyllobacteriaceae > Mesorhizobium > Mesorhizobium sp. RIZ17. The sequence continues at coordinate 6,246,009 of NZ_CP147861.1, read as the reverse complement.
AGAACAACGTCGCCGCCGCCGAGTCGCAGGTGAAGGCTTCGGTCGAAAGCCTGCGCAACACCGAAGAGAACATCCTGTTCAATGCGGCAAGCGCCTATATGGACGTGATTCGCGACCGGCAGGTCGCGGTGCTGACCGCGCAGAACCTGCAGTTCCTGACCGAGCAGGCGCGCGCCGCCCGCTCGCGCTTCGAGGTCGGCGAGGGCACCCGCACCGACGTCGCCCAGGCCGATGCCTCGCGCGCGACGGCCGTGGCGCAGTTGAGCGCCGCCCGCGCGACGGCGCTGGCGAGTGCCGCGACCTATCACCAGATCGTCGGTGACGAGCCGGGCAAGCTCAAGGCGGCTTCGCCGGTGGGCAAGCTGCTGCCGGGCAACCTCGATTCCGCGCTGGCTGTCGCCTCGGCCGAACATCCGGCCATCCTTGCCACGCAGCACCTTGTGGATGCGGCAGCATTCTCGGTGAAATCCTCGGAAGGGGCGCTGCTGCCGCAAGTGACGGCCTCGGCCGGCATTTCAGATAATTACAGCCACTCCTCTCCCGATATCAGGGGCACCAACGGCACTTCGACGTCCGCCAATATCGGCGCGACGCTGACCATCCCGATCTATTCGGGCGGCCGGACCTCGGCGGTTGTGCGGCAGAACAAGGAATCGCTCAGCGAGGCGCGTATCCAGGTCGACGTCAGCCGCGACCAGGTGCGCCAGGCCGTGGTCTCGGCCTGGACGCAATATGTCGCCGCGCGCGAAAGCGTGGATGCCAACAGGCAGGTGATCGATGCCGCGCAACTGGCGCTCAACGGCGTCATCGAGGAGCGCAATGTCGGCCAGCGCACGACGCTGGACGTCTTGAATGCCCAGAACGCAGTCATCACCGCCAAGATCAATCAGGCCAGCTCCGAGCGCGACGTGGTCGTGGCGAGCTATGCCATCCTGTCGGCGATAGGCCGGCTGTCGGTCGATCGCCTTGGCCTGGCGGTCACCAAATACAGACCGGAAGAGCACTACAACGCCGTCAAGGACAAGTGGTTCGGATTGCGCACGCCCGACGGGCGCTGATTCCCGACAGCATGTTTCAGGCAAAACGCCGCGTGTCCGATGGATGCGCGGCGTTTGTCTTTGCGGGCGGCTCGTCGGGCCGCGCGTCGCCTAATCTGTTGAAATCCCCCAATCTGTTGAAATCCCCCTAATCTGTTGAAATCCAAAGAGTCCCCAGATTGGGGATTCTCGGATGACGATCGGTCGGTTACGCTGTCGGCATTGATTCGAATTCCAACCTGGGCAGGCGGGAATTCCTGGAATGGTCAAGTTCTTGAACGCGTCAGTTCTTGAACGGTCACTAGGGCGGCGGATGTGACGATGGCGACGGCAAGCAGCGCGCAGCGCGAACCTTCGATGGAAGAGATACTGGCTTCCATCAGAAGGATCATCGAAGACAGCGACACCGGGCGCAAGCAGCCGGCCGAGGCGGGGGAGCTGCGCCAGGATCTGGAACCGGCCGCGGTTGCCGCTCCCACTGTCGAGGTCGACGCCTTTCGTTCCGAATTGCATGCCGACACCGGCCCCCGCAAGCCGGCGACGCTGGCGGAGGTCCAGGCTCAGCTTGCTGCGGCCGATCCGGCGATCGCGCGCGTCGAGGCTCGTCCCGAGCCGGTCAGGGCGGCTCCGGCTGCGGTCGATCCCGAGGGCGCCGAGCCGAGCGCGCAAACCGCCACGAGCAGGCCGGCCGCGGCAAATGCGCCGCAGACGGCCGAGACCATCGTCGCCGATTGGCGGCGCGAAATAGCCGCGGTCGGCGGCAGCACGGTCACCGCGAAACCGGCCGTCCGGGCCCCGGAAGCCGCGCCGAGGGTCGAGATCGAGAGGGAAGAGCCGGCGCTTGAAGCTGCCGCGCATGCCGGCGCTCCCCGAGCATCCGAACCGGAGGCGCAGCCGGCCCGGCCCGCGATCCTTTCCGAGCATACGGGCCGGCAGGTTGCCGCGGCCTTCGGCGAGCTTTCCGATGCTTTCGCCAGCCGGGGCAAGAAGAGTTTCGACGAGATGGCCGAGGCGATGCTGCGGCCGATGCTGCAGGATTGGCTCGACAACAATCTGCCGACGCTGGTCGAAAGGCTGGTGCGCGAGGAGATCGAGCGGGTGGCGCGCGGGGCGCAGTAAGCTGCCGGAATACGAATGCTGAAAGCGCCGCCTTTCGGGGCGGCGCTTTTGCTTTAGGACCCGCCGCGCCCTTGCGAGCGACATGCGTCAGGCGAGCCGCCATTGCGGCACCGGCCGGGATTGCCGCCGTGCGCGTCACGCCTATCTGTGAGAGTGATCGCAGGTCTCGCGGTTGACTCGGCCAAGACCTTCCGATTTACACCGGACGCTTGTTCCCGACAGTTCGGACCTCCTCCATGCTTGAAAAGACATACGACGCCAAAACCGTCGAGCCGAAGATCGCCAAAATCTGGGAAGACGCGGATGCCTTCCGGGCAGGCGCCGGCGCGGAAGAAGGGGCCGAAGCCTTCACCATCGTCATCCCGCCGCCGAACGTCACCGGCTCGCTGCATATGGGCCATGCGCTCAACAACACGCTGCAGGACATTCTCGTGCGCTTCGAGCGCATGCGCGGCAAGAACGTGCTTTGGCAGCCCGGCATGGATCACGCCGGCATTGCCACGCAGATGGTGGTCGAGCGCCAGCTCATGGAAAAGCAGATCCACCGCCGCGATCTGACGCGTGAAGAGTTCATCGAGAAGGTCTGGGAGTGGAAGGCCGAATCCGGCGGCGCGATCTTCAACCAGCTGAAGCGGCTCGGCGCCTCGGCCGACTGGTCGCGCGAACGCTTCACCATGGACGAAGGCCTGTCCAAGGCGGTGCTGGAAGTCTTCGTCACGCTCTACAAGGAAGGCCTCATCTACAAGGACAAGCGCCTTGTGAACTGGGACCCGAAGCTGCTCACCGCCATTTCCGACCTCGAGGTCGAGCAGCACGAGGTCAACGGCAATCTCTGGCACTTCCGCTATCCGATCGAAGGCGAGGCGTTCGACCCTGAGAACCCGAAGACCTTCATCACGGTCGCGACGACGCGCCCCGAGACGATGCTCGGCGACACGGCCGTGGCTGTGCATCCGGACGACGAGCGCTTCACCAATCTGGTCGGCCGCAACGTCGTGCTGCCGATCGTCGGCCGCAAGATTCCGATCATCGCGGATGAGTATTCCGATCCGGAGAAAGGGTCCGGCGCGGTCAAGATCACGCCGGCGCATGACTTCAACGACTTCGAAGTCGGCAAGCGCCACAAGCTGCCTGCGATCAACATCCTGACGGTCGAAGCGGCCATCAAGCTGAAGGACAATGAGGATTTCCTCGCCGGTCTCGAGGTCACGCCGGAGCGCCAGGCCGTGTGGGACGAGCTGGACGGGCTCGACCGTTTCACTGCCCGCAAGAAGATCGTCGAGCTGATGGAGACCGGCGGGTTCCTCGACAAGACCGAGCCGCACCGGCATGCCGTGCCGCATGGCGACCGCGGCGGCGTGCCGATCGAGCCGTTCCTGACCGACCAGTGGTACGTCAACGCCGCCGAGCTCGCAAAGCCGGCGATCGCCTCGGTGCGCGAGGGTCGTACCAACTTCGTGCCGAAGAACTGGGAAAAGACCTATTTCGACTGGATGGAGAACATCCAGCCCTGGTGCATCTCGCGCCAGCTCTGGTGGGGCCACCAGATACCGGCCTGGTACGGGCCGGACGGGCACGTCTTCGTCGAAAAGACCGAGGAAGAAGCCTTGGCCTCGGCGGTCGAATATTACCTTGCGCTGGAAGGGCCGTGGAAGGCCTGGGTGGAGGACAAGCTGGAGAATTTCCAGCCGGGCGAGATCCTGACCCGTGACGAGGACGTGCTCGACACCTGGTTCTCGTCGGCGCTGTGGCCGTTCTCGACGCTCGGCTGGCCGGACCAGACGCCGGAGCTCAAGACCTATTACCAGACCGACGTGCTGGTGACCGGCTTCGACATCATCTTCTTCTGGGTCGCCCGCATGATGATGATGGGTCTGCATTTCATGGACGAGGAGCCGTTCCACACCGTCTATGTGCATGCGCTGGTGCGCGACAAGAACGGGCAGAAGATGTCGAAGTCGAAAGGCAACGTCATCGATCCGCTCGACCTGATCGACGAATATGGCGCCGATGCGCTGCGCTTCACGCTGACCGTCATGGCGGCGCAAGGGCGCGACGTGAAGCTCGATCCGGCGCGCATCGCCGGCTACCGCAATTTCGGCACCAAGCTGTGGAACGCGACGCGCTTCGCCGAGATGAACGAGGTCGCGCGCAACGACGAGTTCTGGCTGAACGACGCGAAGCTGCAGGTCAATCGCTGGATCCTGACCGAGCTGACTCGGGCGGCGCGCGCGGTCACCGAAGGCATCATCAGTTATCGTTTCAACGAGGCGGCGGGCGCGGCCTATCGCTTCGTCTGGAACCTGTTCTGCGACTGGTACCTGGAACTTCTGAAGCCGGTGTTCATGGGCACGGACGAGGCCGCCAAGGCCGAGAGCCGGGCCTGCGTCGCCTTCGTGCTGGACGAGATCTACAAGCTGTTGCATCCGATGATGCCGTTCATGACCGAGGAGTTGTGGGCGCAGACCGCGGGCGAGGGCAAGGAGCGCTCCTCGCTGCTTTGCCATGCCGCCTGGCCGTCGCCCGACTTCGAGGACGGCGAGGCCGCCGCCGACATCAACTGGCTGGTCGACCTCGTCTCGGGCATCCGCTCGGTGCGCTCGGAAATGAATGTGCCGCCGGCGGCGATCGCGCCGCTGATGGTGATCGGCGCCAACACGCTGACGCAGGAGCGGCTGGAGCGTCACGCCCAGGCGATCAAGCGGCTGGCGCGCGTCGGCGATATCGCGTTCACCGATGCTCCGCCCAAGGGCTCGGCCCAGATCGTGCTCAACGAGGCGACGGTGAGCCTGCCGCTCGGCAGCCTGATCGACCTCCAGGCGGAGGCCGCGAGGCTGCAGAAGGAACTGGCCAAGGTGACCGAGGAGATCGCCCGCCTGCACAAGAAGCTGTCGAACGAAAAGTTCGTCGCCAACGCGCCGGAAGAAGTGGTCGAAGCCGAGCGCGAGAAACTCGCCGAATATCGCGAGGTGCAGGAGAAGCTTTCGGTGGCTTTGACCAGGGTCCGCGACGCCGGCTGAGCGGCAAGAATCGCCCTCGCTCCGGAGGCGCTTTCCGGTACGTTAGCTGCCTCGAAAATGGGCGTGCCGCTACGTTAATTTTGACGTAAACGGAAAGTTTGCGCCCCATTGTTGCCATAATGTAACAATGGGGCCCACTAGCCCCGAAAATGGCTGTTTTTGCCCTGTTTCGGGTAGCTTCATCGGATTTTTTCGATCGTTTGACGCTGGTTGGCGCGATTTGGGCGCCAATTGCGGCGCCCCTGACCATGGCAAAAATACGTGCTGTCAAGGTGTACATGTACAGCTCTTGAAAACGTTGTTGCGCCGTTAACCCGAATTGGTTCTAGCTTGAGCCACTTGTATTTCGGGGAGGGATTTCCATGAATATTTTGCGGCTCAAAGCTCTGGCGGGGGCAGGCTGCTTTTCGATCGCTTTGATCGGCGCCGCGATGCATCCCGCGCATGCCGGCGGCCTGGAGCGTGGCGGCTACGACATCGACCTGTTGTTCGATCCGGCGCCGGTCGCGACGGAGGCTGAAGCGACGTATGTGATGCCAGACCGCAAGTACAAGAATGCGCGCGGTCCGCTCGGCTTCAATTTCCTCAGTTCTACTGCGGATGGCGCCGAGCCCTATTGGGTGCCGCGCATTGGGGTCAAAGCCCAAGTTGTGCAAGGCGTCGACTGCATGGTCGACTATTCACAGCCGTGGGGTGCCCACACCGCACCCGGCGCGTCGTGGAATGGCGCTTTTTCCAACGTCGAAACGGATATCAAGAGCAATAACTATGCTGGTACCTGCTCATATAAGTTTGATGCGGGTAAGGGCCAGCTCCGTTTTATCGGCGGCGTGTTCTATCAGGACATTTCGGGGTTCAAGGAAAGCCTGGTGGGCTTCAATCCAGTTGGACCGTCACCGATTGGCCGCGTCGACCTAGAGGCCAATGGTTGGGGCTGGCGCGCCGGCATTGCATACGAAATCCCTGAGATCGCGCTTCGGGCCAGCCTGGTCTACAATTCCCAGGTCAAGCTCGACAACATCTCCGGCACGCTTACGACGCCACGCGGGTCGCAGGCGATCTATGGCTCGACGCAGTATATGCCTGACACTCTGGAGTTGAAGGTTCAATCGGGCATCGCGCCTGGCTGGCTTGCCTTCGGCTCGATCAAGTGGGTCAACTGGAGTGTGCTGCAAAGCGTTCCTATCTGCCCGACTCCCCAAGCCCCATCGTCGGTATGTTTTACGAATGGTCCTGGAGAGGTAACTTCGCTTGACCTGATGTATCGAGACGGTTGGACCGTTTCGGGCGGTATCGGCCATAAGTTCAACGATCAGTGGAGCGCAGCTGGTCAGCTCACCTGGGATCGTGGCACGTCGCATGGCTACGGCGCCCAGACTGACACCTGGACGCTCGGTGGCGGCGTCGCCTATACGCCGCAGCCTAACATTGAGGTTCGCCTAGCCGGCGCGGTCGGCGTGATGACCAGCGGCCACTCCGGCATATTGATTGGCGAGAACGGTAAGATTGTTGGTGCGGACGCCAGCTATGACTTCGGCAACGATCTTGTCACGGCGATCTCGGGCGGAATCAAGATCAAGTTCTAAGTTTCTGAAAATTCAACAAAAAAGGCCGGGCATCGCCCGGCCTTTTTTGTTCGTGACTGTTGCTTCGGCCTCGCCCTTCCGCCCGCTGTTGCAGATTCGCCGCGCAACCGGCGCCCGATGCGATTGTGACGTTTCGGCAACACTTTCTGAACAACCCCTGCTGTAGAAGTCAGACAAAGGGAACTGCCCATTTCCCGCCATAAACCCGGAGCACCCGAGATATGTCCCGGGATGCGTGCCAGGTTGGCGCGGCGATGGGACCGGCCGCGGGGTGTGCGGCAAGGACGATGATGGACGCCAAGGCAATCTCCAAGGCCAAGCTTCCCAGCCGCTACGTGACCGTTGGTCCGGCGCGGGCGCCGCATCGTTCCTACCTCTATGCCATGGGCCTGTCGGCGGCCGAGATCGCGCAGCCTCTGGTCGGCGTCGCCAGCTGCTGGAACGAAGCGGCGCCCTGCAACATCTCGCTGATGCGCCAGGCGCAAGTGGTGAAGAAGGGCGTTGCGGCCGCCAACGGCACGCCGCGCGAGTTCTGCACCATCACCGTCACCGACGGCATCGCCATGGGTCACCAGGGCATGAAGTCGTCGCTGGTGTCGCGCGAAGTGATCGCCGATTCGGTCGAGCTCACCATGCGCGGCCATTGCTACGATGCCCTTGTCGGGCTCGCCGGCTGCGACAAGTCGCTGCCCGGCATGATGATGGCGATGGTGCGCCTCAACGTGCCGTCGATCTTCATCTATGGCGGCTCGATCCTGCCTGGCAGCTATCGCGGCCGGCAGATCACCGTGCAGGACGTGTTCGAGGCGGTCGGCCAGCATTCGGTCGGCACGATCAGCGATGCCGATCTGCTCGAGATCGAGCAGGCGGCGTGTCCCTCCGCTGGTTCCTGCGGCGCCCAGTTCACCGCCAACACCATGGCGACCGTCGCTGAAGCAATTGGCTTGGCGTTGCCCTATTCCTGCGGCGCGCCGGCGCCTTACGAAATGCGCGACCGCTTCAATTTCGCCTCGGGCGAAAAGGTCATGGAACTGATCGCCAGGAACATCCGGCCGCGCGACATCGTCACGCGCAAGGCGCTGGAGAACGCGGCGACTGTCGTCTCGGCAACCGGCGGCTCGACCAACGCGGCGCTGCATTTGCCGGCGATCGCGCATGAGGCCGGCATCAAGTTCGACCTGTTCGACGTGGCGGCGATCTTCGAGAAGACACCCTACATCGCCGACCTCAAGCCGGGCGGCAAATATGTCGCCAAGGATATGTTCGAGGCCGGCGGCATTCCGCTCCTGATGAAGACGCTGCTCGACCATGGCTATCTGCATGGCGACTGCATGACGGTCACCGGCCGCACTTTGGCCGAAAATATGGAGCACGTTGCCTGGAATGAGAGCCAGGATGTTGTGCGTCCCGCCAATCGGCCAATCACCAAGACAGGCGGCGTTGTGGGCTTGAAGGGCAACCTTGCCCCCGAAGGTGCGATCGTGAAGGTCGCGGGCATGTCGGAACTGAAATTTTCGGGTCCGGCGCGCTGCTTCGATTCGGAAGAGGAGTGCTTCGAAGCGGTCACGCAGCGCAACTACCGGGAAGGCGAGGTTCTCGTCATCCGCTACGAGGGGCCGCGCGGCGGCCCGGGCATGCGCGAGATGCTGTCGACGACGGCGGCACTCTACGGTCAGGGCATGGGCGGCAAGGTGGCGCTGATCACCGACGGGCGCTTCTCCGGCGCCACGCGCGGCTTCTGCATCGGTCATGTCGGGCCGGAGGCGGCGGTCGGCGGACCGATCGGGCTTTTGAAGGATGGCGACGTGATCTCGATCGACGCCGTGAAGGGCACGATCGAAGTTGCCCTGTCGGACGCCGAGCTGGCGGCCCGGGCAAAGAATTGGAAGGCGCGCAAGACCGACTATCAGTCCGGCGCGATCTGGAAATATGCGCAGACCGTAGGGTCGGCCCGCGACGGCGCGGTGACCCATCCCGGCGGTGCGAAAGAAACACACTGCTATGCGGACATCTGAGGTGTTGAGGTCGTTTGTCCTACCGGCACTGGTCGCAGTCGCGACCTTGGGCGCCATCGGGCAGGCCATGGCCTTCGACGACAAGGTGTTTGACGACAAGACCGGCGTGAAGCCGCAATCGAGCCCATGGGCGGTGTTCCAGTTCGGCTTCTCCGCCTACAAGAGCGGCCATAAGGAACAGGCTGTCGAAGCTTATAAATACGCCGCCGAGAACGGCCAGATCGGCGCCACCTGGAAGCTTGCGCGCATGTACGCCGAAGGCGATGGCGTGACGCGCGACGACTATGCCGCCTTCAAGTTCTTCTCGGAAATCGTCGACCAGGATGTCGAGCCCGGCTCGCCGGAAGAGAGCTATGTGTCGGACGCGCTGGTGGCGCTCGGCGACTATCTGCGCAAGGGCATTCCCGGCACCCCGGTCGAGGAGAACGACGTCGCCGCGCAGGAATATTACATGCGCGCCGCCGCCAACTACCGCAATCCCAATGCCCAGTTCGAGATCGGCCAGATGTTCCTCAAGGGCGAGGGCGGCGTGAAGGCCAGCGTCAAGCAGGCAGGCCGCTGGTTGCAACTGGCGGCCGAGAAGGGCCATGCCGGCGCGCAGGCGACGCTCGGCAACCTTCTGTTCCAGAGCGGCAAGGTCGTGCGCGGCCTGGCGATGATGACGGCGGCGCTGCAGCGGGCTCCGGCGGCCGATCAGCCTTGGATCCGCAACATGCAGGAAGAGGCTTTCGCCGCGGCCGGCGAGGCCGATCGCCGGACCGCGATCTCGCTCGCGGACGATATCCTGACCAAGGGCAATAACGGCGACCAGTAAGCGCCGCTGAAATTGCTGATCTTTCCCTGTGAGAGATGCCCGGCAGGGCAGAGCGGGACGCTGTCCCGCTGGTCTGTCAGTCACACGCAATTGCGGCCGTTCTCGATGCGGCAGGTTTGATCGGAAAGCTGCGTTCCTGCGCGCCCCCTCTGGCCTGCCGGCCATCTCCCCACTTGGGGGAGATCAGCAGTTTCCGCTTCAGTTCTCGGTCGGCTCTGTCGGCGCCGGACCAGGCGTCGGGGTCGAGAGCGATGTCGGGTGCGGTTTGGGCGCTTCCCCCGGACATTCGTCCTTGATCCTGGTCCAGGACGTGTTGTTGAGGACCATGTCGCAACGGGCGAGGTGGCTTTCGCCGGCAATAGTCAGGCACGCCGTCTGGCCGACATCGAAGGATTTGCCATTGGCAAGACAGGTCGGCGCCGCCAGCGATGGCGTCGGCGCGGCAAGCGCCAAAGCAAGGCCGACCGGCCGAAAAGGAAATCGGATCGCCATTCAACCCCCACAGCAATCCATATCAAAGACGGGATTTGTGGCGAGATCAGGTCCTGACGGCAGGACGTCTCAGGCCGGCTGCAGGCTGAGCTCGATCGCGACCGGCACGTGGTCGGACGGCTTTTCCCAGGCGCGGACGTGCTTTTCCACCGAGGCCGACGCAAAACGGTTGGCGGCTTCCGGTGACAACAGCAGGTGGTCGATGCGGATGCCGTTGTTCTTCTGCCAGGCGCCTGCCTGATAATCCCAGAAGGTGTAGACGCCGGGCGAGTCGGTCACACCGCGCACCGCCTCGGTGAAGCCGAGATTCTTCAGCCGGCGGAAGGCTTGCCTCGTCTGCGGCTGGAACAGCGCGTCGCCCAGCCAGTTTTCGGGAAAACGGGCATCGGCCGGTTCCGGGATGACATTGTAGTCGCCGGCCAGCACCAGCGCCTCTTCCAGGCGCAGTCGCTCTTGCGCCCAGCGCTCCAGCCGCGCCATCCAGGCCAGCTTGTAGGGAAACTTCCGCTCATCGTCGATCGGGTTGCCGTTCGGCAGATAGAGCGAGACGACGCGCAGGGCGCCCTGGTCGGTCGAAAAGACGCCTTCGATGAAGCGTGCATGGTCATCCGCGTCGTCGCCCGGCAAGCCGCGGTTGACCTCGTCGAAAGGAAGCTTCGACAGGATCGCGACGCCGTTGAAGCTCTTCTGGCCGTTGGTCTCGACATTGTAGCCCAGCGCCTCGATCTCGGCGCGCGGGAACTGCTCATCGACCGTCTTGATCTCCTGCAGGCACACGATGTCCGGCGCGCTTTCGGTCAGCCAGTGGGTGAGGTTGCCGATGCGGGCGCGAACGCCGTTGATGTTCCAGGTGACGATCTTCATGCAGGCCTCGATGCTGTTCGGACGGAAGGCGTTCGACGAAGCCGATCGTATTGCCTGCGCCGGCCTTTAGAAAGGCCGTCCATTCGCATTCCTGCCAATACCCCGGCGACAGCCATTGGCTACCCGGTTCGCACCGGTCATAGGCCTGCGAAGTCTCGGTCGATCAGATTGAGAAGCTGGTGCCGCAGCCGCAGGAAGCAACCGCGTTCGGATTCCTGATCTGGAAGGACTGGCCCATCAGGTCGTCGACGAAATCGATCACCGAGCCGCCCATATAGACCAGCGACAGGTCGTCGATAAGGACCGTCGCGCCATCCTTCTCGATGGCGACGTCGTCATCGTTCGCACCTGCGACGAGATCGAACTTGTAGGAAAAGCCCGAGCAGCCGCCGCCTTCGACGGAGACCCGCAGAGCCGTCTTGCCTGGTTCGCTGGAGACAATCCTGGCGATCCGCTTGGCCGCAGCATCGGTCATTTCGACCTTCATGGCAGTCTTGGCATCCGCGCCCATCGGCGTCACCTTGCTTTCGGTTTCACATGATAGGTATGAAGCAGGCAGGCCTGAGTCAACTGGTGGGTCAATGAACGAGCGGCAGGGCAAGGATGCTCTCGGCGACATCGGGTTCGGCGATCGGCCGCGCGCCGTCTATGCGAGCGACCCGGCGCGCTCGCGCGGGCGCCTGTTCGAGGAGCCCGAAAGCCCGACCCGCACGCCGTTCCAGCGCGACCGCGACCGCATCATCCATTCCACCGCTTTCCGCCGGCTGAAGCACAAGACCCAGGTCTTCGTCGCGCATGAGGGCGACCACTACCGCACGCGGCTGACGCATTCGATCGAGGTGGCGCAGATCGCGCGTGCCTTGGCACGGGCGCTGCGCGGCGACGAGGATCTCGCCGAAGCAGTCGCCCTGGTGCATGATTTCGGCCACACGCCCTTCGGCCATACCGGCGAGGACGCGCTCAACGAGAAGATGGCCGCCTGGGGCGGTTTCGACCACAACGCCCAGTCGCTGCGCGTGGTCACGCGGCTCGAGCGGCGCTACGCCGAATTCGACGGGCTGAACCTTGCCTGGGAGACACTGGAAGGGCTGGTCAAGCATAACGGCCCGTTGACCGATGCGAACGGGAAGGGGCTCAAGGGTCCGGTGCCGCAAGCGATCCGCGACTATTCCGAGCTGCACGACCTCGAGCTCGACCGTTTCGCCGGCATCGAGGCGCAGTGCGCCGCGATCGCCGACGACATTGCCTACAACAACCATGACATAGACGACGGCCTGCGCGCCGGCCTGCTGACGCTCGACATGCTGGGGGAGGTCGGCTTGCCCGGCTCGATCCTGAGAGGCGTTCGTGAGCGATATCCCCAGCTTGACGACGTCCGCACCGGCCACGAGCTGATGCGCCGGCAGATCACGCTGATGGTGGAGGATGTCATCGGGTCGACCACCGCCAATATCGAGCGCCTGAAACCGGACAGCGCCGATGCGGTGCGCGCGGCGGGCGAGACCTTGGTGACCTTTTCGACAGGCATGGCCGCGGCGGAGAAAGAACTGAAGGCTTTCCTCTACAAGCACCTCTACCGGCATCCGGAAGTGATGCGGGTGCGGGCCGACGCCGAGCGCATCGTGCGCGAGCTGTTCGATGTCTATTTCGCCGATCCGCGCGCCATGCCGGATGGCTGGCGCGAAGGGCTCGACCGGGCCGAGGATCGCATCAAGGCGCGCAGCGTTGCCGACTTCCTGGCCGGCATGACCGACACCTATGCGCTCAAGGAGCATCGGCGTCTGTTTGACCATACGCCCGATTTGAGCTAGGGCGAGCCTCGATTTTGCCGGCCATCGAGCCGGTCGCCTCTTAAAGCCCAGAGCATATCCAATGAATATCTTCGCCGATTTCAACGCGCGGATCGTAAAGGCCGTCGAAGCCCTTGACCTGAAAGACAAGGACGGGGCCGCGCTCGACCTGTCGCGTATCGCGGTCGAGCCGCCGCGCGACGCTAGCCACGGCGATCTCGCAACCAACGCGGCGATGGTGCTGGCCAAGCCCACTGGACAGAACCCGCGCGCGCTTGCCGAAAGACTGGCCGAAGCGCTTCGCGCCGACGCGGACGTTGCCTCAGCCGATGTCGCCGGGCCGGGCTTCGTCAATCTCAGGCTCAAGGACGCGTTCTGGCACACGCATCTGACAGCGCTGCTTGGCGAGGGGCGCAACTATGGCCGCTCGACCATCGGCGGCGGCCGCAAGGCCAATGTCGAATATGTCTCGGCCAACCCGACCGGGCCCATGCATGTCGGCCATTGCCGCGGCGCCGTGGTCGGCGACGCCTTGGCCAATCTGATGGCCTTCGCCGGCTACGACGTGACCAAGGAATACGTCATCAACGACGCGGGTTCGCAGATCGACGTGCTGGGACGCTCGGCGTTCCTGCGCTATCGCGAGGCGCTCGGCGACAATATCGGCGAGATCCCGTCCGGTCTCTATCCGGGCGATTATCTGGTCCCCGTCGGCCAGGCGCTGGCCAAGGAATTCGGCCGTGGCCTGCTGCAGATGCCGGAAGATGAAGCGCTGGCGATCGTCAAAGACCGCACCGTCGATGCGATGATGGCGATGATCCGCGAGGATCTGGCGCTGCTCAACGTGCACCACGACGTGTTCTTCTCGGAGCGCACGCTGCATGCCGACAATGCCAGGAAGATCCGGGCGGCGATCGCCGACCTGACCCTCAAAGGGCATATCTACAAGGGCACGCTGCCGCCGCCCAAGGGCGAGAAGCCGGACGATTGGGAAGACCGCGAGCAGACGCTGTTCCGCTCGACCGCGGTCGGCGACGATATGGACCGGGCGCTCGTCAAGTCGGATGGTTCGTTCACCTATTTTGCGGCCGACGTCGCCTATCTGAAGGACAAGGTCGAGCGCGGCTTCGTCGACCTGATCTATGTGCTTGGCGCCGACCATGGCGGCTATGTGAAGCGGCTCGAGGCGCTGGCGCGGGCGGTTGCCGGCGATACGGTCAAGCTCACCGTGCTGCTTTGCCAGCTCGTAAAACTGTTCCGTGACGGCGAGCCCGTCAGGATGTCGAAGCGGTCCGGCGATTTCGTCACCTTGCGAGAGGTGGTGGACGAGGTCGGCCGCGACCCGATCCGCTTCATGATGCTTTACCGCAAGAACGACGCGCCGCTGGATTTCGACTTCGCCAAGGTCACGGAGCAGTCGAAGGACAATCCGGTGTTCTACGTGCAGTATGCGTCGGCGCGTTGCCATTCCGTCTTCAGGCAGGCGAGCGAGCAGCTTGGCGAGGCAAATTTCGACCGCAACCGGCTCGCGGCTTCCGTGGCTGCGCTGACGGACGAGGGTGAAATCGCGCTGATCCGGAAGCTGGCTGAATATCCCCGGCTGATCGAGTCCGCGGCGCTTTCGCTGGAGCCGCACCGGCTCGCATTCTACCTCTACGATCTCGCTTCCGGCTTCCATGCACAGTGGAATCGCGGCCATGACAACCAGGACTTACGTTTTGTTAAGGTTAACGACCGAGAATCAACCTATGCCAGACTAGGGCTGGTGCAGGCTATTTCGGATGTTTTGACCTCCGGCCTGACGCTGATCGGGGCAGACGCGCCCACTGAAATGCGTTAGGTTTAACTAAAAAACCTGTCACCTTTTGCCCACATTGCGCTGGTAAGGGCCAACCCTGCGCGACGTCCATGGCGTCCGACTGTGTGCGAGTTCGGGAACAATAATGGCAGACAGAACCCCGCTGAAAGTAGCCGACCACAACGATATCGCCGACGATGATCCGTTCGCGGAGCTGACCCGGATCATGGGTTTCGATCCGCGCCAGCCGGCGAGGCAGCCGGCCCCCGCGGCCGAGAAAGCCATGCCGGCCCATCAGACCGTGGAGGAGGGCGATTTCGACATCGACCTCGAGAAGGAGTTGATGGGCGAGTTCGATTCCGCCGAGGAAAGCGCTCCGGTCGCTCAGCAGGCTGCCATACACCAGATCAGCAATCAGCCGGCCTTCGAGGCTGCCAGCGCCGCCAATGACGATGAGCTAACCGCTTCCTTCGAGCAGGATTTCGTGTTCGACGACGCGGCGGATCATGCCGATTTCGCCGTGGCCCATGCGCCGGAGCCGGATTTCGCGCCGGAGCCGGAAGTTGCGCCGGAGGCGCATTTCGCATCCGAGCCGCATTTCGCGCCCGAGCCACAAGAAGCTCCCGAGCCGGAAGTCGCTTTCGACGATGATTTCGACAAGGCCGTCGCCAGTTCGCTGGATGTCTCGCCGCTCGAGGACGAGCTTCCGATCGATCAGGAAATGGCTGCTTCGCTGGATCAGGATTTCCAGCTCGACCATCACGAACCCGCGAATCTCGACTATCGCGAGCCGACCGACGCCCGTCAGGACGCCGTCGAAGCCGTGCAGGCCGCGAGCGAGGAGGCGTTCGACGCCGATTTCGACAATGCGGTCCAGATGTCGCTCGAAGACGAGTTGTCGTTTGAGAGCCACGAGCCGGAGCAGCACGCCCAGGCTGTCGAGCCGGTCGAAACTCAAGCGGCTGCGCCGCTGATTTCCGAGGATGATTTTGCCGGTCATTTCGACCAGGCGATGAGCGATGCCGATGTCAATCTCGGTCAGGCTCAGGATGTTCAAGAGCCGGAGCTCGACGACGAGACGGCGCCGATGATAGAGGCGCCGATCGAGACGGCCCATTTTGCCGCTGAACCGGAGCTCCCGGCGCCCGAACCCGCAGCCGCGCTGACCCTCGATGACGATTTCGAACTGAGTTTCCGCGATGCGCTGAATGAGGAGCCGCAAGCTCCGGTCGCCGAGCCCGCTGCCCGGTTGCAGCCGGTCGCGGTTGAGCCGGCTCCCGTCGCCGCTCCGGTTCCGCCTGTCGCCGCCGTCGAGCCGGCCAAGCCGGCAGCCAGCGAGCGCAGCCTGGAAGACGAGCTCAATGCGCTGCTCGGCGCCATGACCGCGCGGCCGATGCCGGTGGTCAAGGAGCCTGCTCCCGCGCCGCGCCTGGTTGCGGAATCCGCGAGCTATGCTGGCGGGAAGGCGGCAGCCGACGATCTCGACTGGGATATCGACGAGCACCAGCCGGCGCAGAACGGGCAGGGCGCTCAGCCGGCAGAGAGCGACATGGACGACCTGCTTGCCAGCGAGTTCGATCGCCAGGATTTCTCAAGCTCGGCCAAGGCCGAAGCCGATGTTGATTTCGATGACGATTTCGGTGCCGCTTTCGCTCGGAGTATCGAGGCTGAGCAGGCGGCAGCCGCCACGGCGAGGTCTCCGGTAAATTCCTCCGATTGGCTGCATTCGACGCCTGCGGAACCAGCCAAGTCGTGGAGCCGTTCTACCCCGACCTCCGCTCCGCCGGCGCAGGCTTCGTTTGCCGCGCAGCCGGCGCCCTCGGCTCCGGCGCAGATGGCCGCGCCCTCGGCGCCGGTACAGATGGCGGCGCCTTCGGCGCCAGTGCAGATGGCCGAGCCGACCTATCGCAGCGAACCGGCAACGGATTATGCCGCCTATGCCAAGCCGGCGCAGTCGCCGGCGTCTCCGCCGCGGCCCGGCCAGCATGACGACGTGCCGGATGTCGAGACGGTCGACGTGCCGGAGCGCGTGGTGGCGCTCGCGGACGACCTCGACATTCCGGAGCTCAGCTTCGAGGAAGACCAGCCGGCGACCCCCGCTTACGACGATCTCGATGCGGAATTCGCCAGCCTGCTCACCGACATGAACGCGACGGAGATCGCGTCGGCGCCGACGCAGAACCGGGGCTATGACGACGACTCCTACAGCGCCGGCTTCAGCGGCTACGACCGTCGCGACTTGCGCGCCGAGGCTCCGGCGGCTCCGGTGGCCCCGGCTTCGTTTGCCGTCGCGAACGATTACGACGCCGACGACCTGCCGGGCAGCCGGCCGGTTTCGCAGGCGGAGGATTTCGCCGCCGATGAGCTCGACTACGACCCCGAGCTCGAGGAAGCGATGGCGATCCCCGGGCTTGCCGAGCGCGAGGCGGCGCAGCCGCGCCGGCGCGGCGTGATGATCGCGGCGCTTGTCGGCGCCGTGGTGGTTCTCGGCGGCCTTGGCGCGCTGGCCTTCTCCTTCGGCGGCAAGGGCAGTGGCGAGGCTCCGGTGATCGTCAAGGCCGACAATTCGCCGATCAAGGTGAAGCCCGAAAATCCGGGCGGCGCGGTGGTGCCGAACCAGGACAACAAGGTTTATGACGCGGTGGCCAAGGGCGGCGGCGCGACGAAGCCCGCCGAGTCGGTGCAGCAGAAGCTGGTGAACACCACCGAGCAGCCCGTGGACCTGGCGTCGAAGGAACCGCCGCCGAGCCGGGTCGTCGATCTCTCGCCCAACGACAACGACGCTGCGGCCGGAACTGGCGCCGCCGACAATTCGGACACAGCCTTGCCCGGCGTCGCGAAAGCGGCTGCGCCCAAAAGCGCGCAACCTGCTGCGCCGGCGAGCGCCCAGCCGGCAGCACCGGCGCCGAAGTCGGAAGACCGCATCGCCCAGGTGCTGCAGCAGGATGCCGACAACGGCGCCAGCAACGACGTCGTCGCGGTCGCACCGCGCAAGGTGAAGACCATGATGGTGAAGCCTGACGGCTCGCTGGTGCCGCGCGAGGACCCGGCTCCGGCCGCGCCGAAGGTCGCGGCGGCCGAGCCGAGCGATCCTGCGCCGCAGCATGTCGCGCCGGCCTCCGACGGCCAGCAGACGGGAACCGTAGCTTCCGATACGGACCAGGCCGATGCGCCTGCCGTCAAGCCGGCGAAGCCCGGGAAGAAGGCTGAAGCCAAGGCGCAGTCGACCAACACGCCGGCGGTGGTGCCGGTGGCGCCGGCGCGGCCGTCCGACCAGCCGGTCGATATCGTCGGCGAGGTCAAGCCGGACCAGGTCGCTTCGATCGATCCGGCGGCGGCAGCGGGCGGCGGCTCGTGGTCGATGCAGATCGCCTCGCAGCCGACGGTCGAAAGCGCGCAGTCGACCTATCAGGACCTGCAGCGCCGCTATGGCAGCGTGCTCTCCGGCCGCACCGCCAACATCGTCAAGGCCGAGGTCGCCGGCAAGGGCACCTTCTACCGTGTCCGCGTCCCGGCCCAGTCACGCAACGATGCGATCAACCTTTGCACCAGCTACAAGGCGGCCGGCGGCAACTGCTTCGTATCGCGCTGACCTGCCCAGCCTTTCAAGCCGGCGCCGCCGCAAGGCCGCGCCGGCTTTTCGTTGTGGACGATTGTGGCCTTTGGCGTGTCCAAGGGCAGGGGTGATTCCCTTTGCTCGCTCAAAGCCTTAAGCTTCCGTCTATGAGCGAATCAAAATCCATGATCCTCGGCTGCGCCGGGAAATCCCTCACCGAAGACGAAATCCGCTTCTATCGCGATGAACGTCCCTGGGGCTTCATCCTGTTTGCGCGCAACATCGGCGAAGCCGGGCAGATCCGCGACCTTGTCGCCGCGATGCGCGACAGCGTCGGCCGACCGGACGCTCCGGTCTTCATCGACCAGGAAGGCGGCCGGGTGCAGCGCCTGCGTCCGCCGCTGGCGCCGAACTATCCCGCCGGCGGCGCGCTCGGCGCGCTGTGGCGCGAGGACAAGGAAGCCGGCCGCCGCGCCGCCTGGCTGATGGCGCGGTTGCATGCCTTCGATCTCTCCCGCCTGGGTATAACGGCCGACTGCCTGCCGGTGCTCGATGTGCCGGTCGAAGGCGCCAGCGACGTCATCGGCGCGCGCGCCTATGGCAAGGAGCCCAATGCGGTGATCGAGCTTGGCCGGGCTTCGGCCGAGGGGCTGATGTCCGGCGGCGTGCTGCCGGTGATGAAGCATATTCCCGGCCACGGCCGGGCTTTTGCCGATACCCATTTTGCGCTGCCGACCGTCGATACGCCGCTGGAGGAGCTCCGCCGGCATGATTTTGCCCCTTTCAAGGCGCTCCGAGAGCTGCCGATGGCGATGACGGCGCATGTCGTCTACAGCGCCGTCGACCCCGACAATCCGGCGACGACGTCCGCCAAGGTCGTCGATCAGGTGATCCGCGGCGAGATCGGCTTCGACGGGCTGCTGATGAGCGACGACACCTCGATGAAGGCACTTTCTGGGGATTTCCCGACAAAGGCGGCCTCGATCCTTGCGGCCGGCTGCGATCTCGTCCTTCACTGCAACGGCGTTTTCGAGGAGATGTCGGGGATCGCCTCGCGCACGACGGCGCTGTCGGGCAAGTCGTTGCAGCGCGCGGAGCGGGCGCTGACCTATATAAAGGATCGCGACGTCGCCGACGAAACGGCGATACGCGCAGAATTCGCCACCTATTTCGAAGCGGTGGCCTGAACCGAAGGGACAAAAGGCAAGTGGCGGAGACATTGGAAGGCAAGGCCGCGAAGGCCGCACCGATGGACCGTCTATGGGCCGAAAACGACGATTCACGCCTGACCGGCGACCCGTCGCTGGTCGTCGACGTGGCAGGTTTCGAAGGTCCGCTCGATCTTCTCTTGCATCTTGCCCGCAACCAGAAGGTCGATCTGGCGCGCATTTCTATCCTGGCGCTTGCCGAGCAATATCTGGCCTTCATCGAGAAGGTGCGGGCGCTGAGGCTCGAGCTTGCCGCCGACTATCTGGTAATGGCGGCGTGGCTCGCCTTCCTGAAGTCGAAGCTCTTGATCCCGAAACAGCCTGGCGAAGAGGGCGAGAGCGGCGAGGAACTGGCGGCGGTGCTGCAATTCCGGCTGAAGCGGCTGGAAGCCATGCGCGACGCCTCGGCGCGGCTGGTGAACCGCAACCGCCTTGGCCGTGACGTCTTTGCGCGCGGCATGCCGGAAATGGTCATTGTCGAGAAGCGCAACAGCTTTTCGGCTTCGCTCTACGATCTGCTCACCGCCTATGCGCAACAGCGCCAGAAGCAGGCGATCAACAATGTGACGATCGCCCGGCGTGCCGTCTGGTCGCTGAAGGACGCGCGCGAGGTGCTGGCGCGGCTGATCGGCGCGGTCGGCGATTGGACGGCGCTCGACAGTTTTCTGATCGAATATCTGGCGGCGCCGGAGGAAAGGCGCACGGCGATGGCCAGTTCCTTCGCGGCGACGCTAGAGATGGTGCGCGAGGGCAAATTGGAAGTGCGGCAGGATCAGGTGTTCGCGCCGATCTATCTGCGCGGCCGCGCGCAAGGGGTAAGGGCAGTCGAGGTGGTATCATGAGCGAACGCGCCAACGCTTCGGTCATTCCGTTCAAGGTCGAGGACGAACCGGAAGACGAGATGGCCGAGCAGGGTTCCATCGAAAACCCCGCCGAGCGGCTGCAATTGTCGGAAGCCGTGCGCATGGCCGAGGCGATCATTTTCGCCAGCGCCGAGCCGGTCAGCGAAAAGCAGCTTGCAGCGCGCCTGCCCGAAGGCGTGAACATTGCCGCCGCAATGGCGGATTTGCAGGAAATCTATGCCAAGCGCGGCG
Source organism: Mesorhizobium sp. RIZ17 (assembly GCF_051127865.1). Classification (NCBI taxonomy): domain Bacteria; kingdom Pseudomonadati; phylum Pseudomonadota; class Alphaproteobacteria; order Hyphomicrobiales; family Phyllobacteriaceae; genus Mesorhizobium; species Mesorhizobium sp. RIZ17. The sequence continues at coordinate 6,225,616 of NZ_CP147861.1, read as the reverse complement.
TCAACCTGGTGCGGGTCGGCGATGCCTGGGCCTTCCGCACCGCTGGCGACCTGGCTTTCCTGATGAGCCGGGACTCCGTCCAGCAGAGAAAGCTCTCCCGCGCGGCGCTCGAAGTGCTGGCGATCATCGCCTATCACCAGCCGGTGACGCGCGCCGAGATCGAGGACATCAGGGGCGTGGAAACGTCCAAGGGCACGCTCGACACGCTGCTCGAAACGGAATGGGTCAGGATGCGCGGTCGTCGCCGCACGCCTGGACGGCCGGTGACCTATGGCACCACCGACGCTTTCCTGGATCATTTCGCGCTGGAGGAGATCCGCGATCTGCCTGGCATGGAAGAACTAAAGGGCGCCGGATTGCTCTCGACGCGCATGCCGGCCAACTTCTCGATGCCGGTGCCGCCGGCCGACCCGGATGCGCTGACCGAGGACGAGGATGAGCTGACCGATATCGATCTCGAGGAACTCGGGTTGCTGACGCCGCGCGTCACGGAAGAGTGAGCGCGAACCCGGCGCGGATGGTTTATTAGCAAGGCCTGCGCGGATTCGTAGCAAGGCGCTCACGCCGAAAGTGCGTGACATCCGCTAGCCATTTTATCAACTTCATTGCGGTTGTGTTTGAATCCCCGAGCGAAAACGCATAGATCATCGCCAGGGAAAACATTCGAGAGAGATTGGCAATGGGTTCATTTTCGATTTGGCACTGGATGATCGTGCTGGTCATCGTGCTTCTGGTGTTCGGCCGCGGCAAGATCCCGGAACTGATGGGCGACATGGCCAAGGGCATCAAGAGCTTCAAGAAGGGCATGGCTGACGACGACGTTGCGGACGACAAGCGTACCGTCGAGCACCGCGCTGACGAGACTGTTTCGCCGGGCAAGGAAAAGGTCAGCAAGAGCTGATCCCGTTTGTTGGTTTGAGCATGCTGTTGTCCCAAAACCGCTTCGCATTTTTGGGCGGCAGGCACCCGTCGGAATAGATTGCCATGTTCGAAGTCGGTTGGAGCGAACTGCTGGTGATCGCGGTCGTCATGATCGTGGTCGTCGGGCCCAAGGATTTGCCCAACATGTTGCGCACCTTCGGCCGCACCGCGGCGAAATTGCGTGCCATGGCCGGCGACTTCCAGAAGCAGTTCAACGAAGCGCTGAAGGAAGCCGAACTCGACGACGTGAAGAGTTCGATCGATAGCTTGCGCGGTCTCAATCCGATGAACGAGGTGCGCAAGCAGCTCAATCCCTTCGAGCAGGCCGCGGCCGATGTGCGGTCCGGCGTCGATACGATGATGAAGCCCAAGCCGGCCGCCGATCCGGCGGCGCCGGCAGCGGAGACGCCGCAGGCCGCCGAGCCGCTCAAGAACGGCGCGACGGACATGCCCGGCGCCGGCGGAGCCGAGGCTGCTTCGACCTCCCCGACCTTCCCCGCCATGACCGACGCCTCCGTCACGGCATCGGTTTCGGCGGCCCCTCTGGCGGCCAAGCCCGCGAAAAATGCTGCGACCGCTAAGGCCAAGATGGCTGGCGCCGCTGCCAAGCCGGTTGCGGCAACTAAGGCACCGACCGCAAAAGCGCCGGCCAAATCCCCACCGGCTGCGGCCAAAGCCGCAGCGACTGCCGGAAAAGCCGCGCCCAAGGCCAAGGCGAAGCCTGCGGTGGCGAAGAAGCCGGCCGCAAAGAAGACATCTGACACCAAGAAGACGGCGGGAGCCGCCAAGTGAGCGTATCGGACAAGGAGCGGGAAGAAATCGAGAAATCGTCGGCGCCGCTGATCGAGCATCTCATCGAGCTGCGCCGTCGCCTGATCTGGTCGCTGGGCGGCTTCTTCGTCGCCTTTCTCGTCTGCTTCTTCTTCGCCAAGCGCCTGTTCAACCTTCTGGTCGTCCCCTTCAAATGGGCGACGCAATGGGCAGGGCTCGATCCGCACAAGGTCGAGCTGATCTATACCGCGCCGCAGGAGTTCTTCTTCACCCAGGTGAAGCTCGCCATGTTCGGCGGCATGGTGATCGCCTTCCCGCTGATCGCCACGCAGATCTACAAGTTCATCGCGCCGGGCCTCTACAAGAACGAGCGCAGCGCCTTCCTGCCCTTCCTGATCGCGTCGCCCATCCTGTTCCTGATGGGTGCCTCGCTGGTCTATTTCTTCTTCACCCCGATGGTGATGTGGTTCTTCCTGGCCATGCAGCAGACCGGCACCAACGATCAGGTGCAGATTTCGCTGCTGCCGAAGGTTTCGGAATATCTCAGCCTGATCATGACGCTGATCTTCTCCTTCGGCCTGGTGTTCCAGCTGCCGGTGGTGACCAGCCTGTTGACGCGCGTCGGCATATTGTCGTCGCAGGCGCTGGCCGAGAAGCGCAAATGGGCGATCGTCCTTTCCTTTGTCGTTGCCGCAGTGCTGACCCCGCCAGATCCGATGAGCCAGATCGGCCTCGCGGTCCCGACCATCATCCTCTACGAGGTCGCCATCTGGTCGTCGCGCATGATCGAGCGCAGCCAGGCGCGCGACCGGCTGGCGCGCGAGCAGGCAGAGGCGGAGAGCTCGGTCGCGAGCGACACGCCGGACGCGCCGTCGGCGTAGGCAAGGCAGTTCAAGCAGGGAAAATCGAGGCGCTCGGCATAGCCACCGTCTTGCATCGATAGCGGATGCGGTTTACGCCCTCGATCCTTAAAGCGCATCGCGCTGAAACGAATTCAAGCGACGCGCTTTAAGTTTTAGCTTTGATGCATGTTGTTGTTCCAGAACCGCGGCACACTTCCGGGCGACATGCATGACTTTGAGGATCGACCATGCTTGATATCAAATGGATTCGTGAAAACCCGAAGGCCCTTGTCGAGGCGCTGGTGAAGCGCTCGTGGTCGGCGGGCGAGGCGCAGTCCACGGTCGACGATCTGGTCGCGAAGGACGAAGCGCGGCGTTCGCATCTCAGCGAGCTGCAGGTCAAGCAGGAACGCCGCAACGCCGCCTCGAAAGAGATCGGCAACGCCATGCGTTCGGGCGATTCAGCGCTTGCCGAAAAGCTCAAGGGCGAAGTCAGCGACATCAAGGCGTTCATCCAGGACGGCGAGGCGCGCGAGCGTCAGCTCGACAAGGCGCTGAACGACGCGCTTGCGGTGCTGCCCAACGTGCCGCTTGAGGATGTGCCGGTCGGCAAGGACGAGCACGACAATGTCGTCAAGCGCATCGTCGGCGAGGTGCCGACGCGCCCGAACTGGGTGAAGGAGCATTTCGAGATCGGCGAAGCGCTCGGCATGATGGATTTCGAGCGCGCGGCGAAACTGTCCGGCGCCCGCTTCACCGTGCTGAAGAGCCAGCTGGCGCGCATGGAACGCGCGCTTGGCCAGTTCATGCTCGATCTGCACACCACCGAGCACGGTTATGAAGAGATCATCCCGCCGCTGATGGTGCGCGACGAGGTGCTTTTCGGCACCAACCAGCTGCCGAAATTCGAGGAGGACCTGTTCTTCACGCCGCATGGCGACGGTCGCCTCGGCCTGATCCCGACGGCTGAGGTGCCGCTGACAAACCTCGTGCGCGAAGAGATCACCGCGCATGAAAAGCTGCCGTTGCGCTACACCGCCTTGACGCCATGCTTCCGCTCGGAAGCGGGTTCGGCCGGCCGTGACACGCGCGGCATGCTGCGTCAGCACCAGTTCTACAAGGTCGAACTCGTTTCGATCACCGACCAGGAAAGCTCGATCGCCGAGCATGAGCGCATGACGCAATGCGCCGAGGAGGTGCTGAAGCGGCTCGGCCTGCCGTTCCGCACCGTGACGCTCTGCACCGGCGACATGGGTTTTGGCGCGCGCAAGACCTATGACATCGAGGTCTGGCTGCCAGGGCAGAACGCCTATCGCGAAATCTCGTCCTGCTCGGTTTGCGGCGATTTCCAGGCCCGGCGCATGGATGCCCGCTACAAGGACAAGGACGGCAAGGGCAACCGCTTCGTCCATACGTTGAATGGTTCGGGCACCGCTGTCGGCCGCGCTCTGATTGCCGTCATCGAAAACTACCAAAATGAGGATGGCAGCGTAACCATTCCTGAAGTGCTGCGGCCTTACATGGGTGGTCTGGCCAAGATCGAAGCGAAGTGACTTGATGCGCATTCTCCTGACCAACGACGACGGCATCCACGCCGAAGGGCTGGCGTCGCTCGAACGCATCGCGCGCACGCTATCGGACGATGTCTGGGTGGTGGCGCCGGAGCAGGACCAGTCCGGCTATGCGCATTCGCTGTCGATCTCGGAGCCGCTAAGGCTGCGCAAGATCGGCGAGAAGCATTTCGCCGTGCGCGGCACCCCGACCGACTGCGTCATCATGGGCACGAAAAAGATCCTGCCCGGACCGCCGGACCTGATCCTGTCCGGCGTCAATTCCGGCGCCAACATCGCCGACGACGTCACCTATTCCGGCACCGTGGCGGGCGCCATGGAAGGCGCGTTGCTCGGCGTGCGCTCAATCGCGGTCAGCCAGGCCTATTCCTATGTCGGCGAGGACCGCGTCGTTCCGTACGAGACGACCGAAGCGCTGGCGCCGGCGCTGCTCAAGCGGCTGGTGGAAACGCCGCTGCCGGAAGGCGTGCTGCTCAATGTCAATTTCCCGAACTGCGCCCCCGACGAAGTGGAGGGCACAGTCGTCACCTCGCAGGGCAAGCTGGTGCATAGCCTGTGGGTCGACGAGCGGCGCGATGGGCGCGGCCTGCCTTATTACTGGCTGCGCTTCGGCCGCGAGCCGGTCGAGGGCAAGAAGGGCACGGACCTTTATGCGATGCGCAACCGGCTGGTGTCGGTGACGCCGCTGCAGCTCGACCTTACCGCCCATGAACTCCGCGACCAGCTCACCAAGGCGCTGTCATGAACAAGGCATTGGCATGAACACGGTTTTGGCATGAATACGGTTTTGGCATGAATACGGGCATCGACGACCGCGAAGGTTTCGCCGCTTTCCTGCTCAGGCTGCGGGGCAGGGGCACGGCGCCGAAGGCGCTGGTTGCCGCCTTCGAGGCGACGCCGCGGCGTGGTTTCCTGTCGGCCCAGTTCCATGCGATCGCCTGGTCGGACGGCATGCTGCCGATCGAATGCGGCGAGGCGATCGAGGGCGCCGATCTGCAGGCGGCGGTGATCGCCGCGCTCCACATCGAGCCGGGCAACCGCGTGCTCGAGATCGGCACCGGCTCGGGCTACACGGCAGCTGTGATGTCGAGGCTCGCGGCGCGCGTCATCACCATCGACCGCTACAAGACGCTGACCGAACAGGCCAAGCAGCGCTTCGAGGCGCTGGCCATCAGCAACGTCATCGCCCGCCAGGCCGACGGTTCCAACGGCCTGCCCAATGAGGGGCCGTTCGACCGCATCGTCGCCTGGGCGGCCTTCGACAGCCTGCCGCGCTTCCTGCTCGACCAGTTGTCGAGTGGCGGCGTCGTGATCGCGCCGATCGGTCCGGAGGAGGGCGAGCAGGTGCTGGCCAAGCTCACCAAGGTCGGCAGCCGCTTCGAGCGCGAGGACATCGGCATGGTCAGGCTGCAGCCGATCCTGCGCAGTGTTGCCGCGGTGATCTAGTTCCTCAACACAAAAGTTCTAACCGGTTGGTTAGTGTGCGTTGGCAGATCCGATGCCCTGGCGATTGGCCGAGACGCCTATCGCGGTCGTCATCCACGGGCGGAGCAGGAGCGAAGCGACGTCGCTACGCTCCTTGCTCCGCTCTGGAATGACGAGGTTCAGGAGCCTTCAGCTCATCGTAGCGATGCGCCGGAAAGCCGGGATATCCGCGTTGCCGTCACCCGGATTTCGGCCTCGCCAAAATTTCCGCCAATGTTTTAAGAAAATTTTCGTCGGATTCTAACGGGTTAACCGCCCAGTAACATTAACGCGCTTTAATCAGGGCCAGTTTGTACCGGGTCTGTGCGGGTTAGTGCGATGCAATTCAATCACTTGAAGGCAAACAGACGTAATCTGGCGCGCGGTTGCGCTGTCCTGATGATTGCCGGCGCGGCGGCCGGGTGCAGTTCCCAGTCGATGCGCTTCAACGGTGTCGATGATGTCTTCACATCATCCACCAACAATCAGCGCGCCATCATCAACAAGCAGAATGTCGACCAGCCCTATCCGGGCGACACGGTCGCGCCGGCGCCGGTCGACGGCGCCCATACCCAGTCGGTGAGCCGCTCGAGCCTCGAGCCGGTCACCGCCCAGCAATTGCCGCCTCCGTCGGCGCCGGCTCCGGCAAAGCCGATGCGTACCGCTTCGGCTCCTGCTCTTACGCCCGCTCCGGCGCTTGCGCCAGCGCCGCATCTCGACAGGACGGCCACCGGCACGGTTGCCGCGGCCAAGCCGTTCAAGACCGCTGAGCCCGACGCCGTGCGCAATGCGAGCGCCGCGCCGCACGCGAGCGAGATCGTGGTGCGCGACGGCGAGACGCTTTCTGGCCTGGCTGCGCATTATCATGTGCCGGCCGATGCCATCGCCAAGGTCAACGGGATCGATCCGAAGAAGGGCATCCGCAGCGGCCAGAAGATCGTTATCCCCGCCTATGCCTATTCCAGCAAGGCGGAGGCGAAGGTCGCGGAAGGCAAGCCGACGAACACGCCGAAGCAGCCCGCTCCGGAGAAGGTCGCCGTGCTGCCGCAGCAGCCCAAGGTCAAGGACGGCAAGGCAGCCGCCCAGGTCGATGCATCGGCCGCGGCCGCGGGTTCCAAGAACCCGAAGCCCGCGCAGCAGATGGCCGAGGCCAAGCCAGCCGGCGCCGGCGGCACCTACACGGTGCAGCAGGGCGACACGCTGTCGTCGATCGCCAGGAAGACCGGCGTCGGCACAACGGCGCTGAAGCAGGCCAACGGCATGAAGGACGGCCTGCTCAAGATCGGCCAGACACTCAAGGTTCCGGCCGGCGGCACCGTTCAGGTCGCGTCCGCCAAGCCCGCGGCGGCGGCCAAGCCGGCCGTCGACCCAGTGACGACGGCAACGACGCCGCCGGCGGCCAAGACCACCGAGACGCTCGCCTCCTATACGCCGCCGAAGAAGGACGCCAAGGTCATTCAGCAGGCCGAGGACGACAATGCGGAGGCGCCCGACGCAACAGGCATCGGCAAGATGCGCTGGCCGGTGCGCGGCCGTGTCATCTCCGGCTTCGGTTCCGGCAAGGACGGCGTCGACATCGCGGTGCCGGAAGGAACGCCGATCAAGGCGGCCGAGAACGGCGTCGTCATCTATGCCGGCGACGGCCTCAAGGAATTCGGCAACACCGTCCTGGTGCGGCACGAGAACGGCCTGGTCACCGTCTATGGCCATGCAAGCTCGATCGAGGTGCAGCGCGGCCAGAAGGTCAAGCGCGGCCAGGAGATCGCGCTGTCCGGCATGAGCGGCACCACCGACTCGCCCAAGCTGCACTTCGAAGTGCGCAAGAACTCGGCCCCGGTCGATCCGACCGGCTACCTCGAATAGAACAAGAACCTTTGCGGGCCGCCTGACCTCCAGTCCGGCCCGCCGTCTTCAGCCCGCTTCGCAAGGAGCGGGCTTTTTCAGTTGTATGAAATGCCCGCCCGCAAGGCTCAAAGGTGATCGCGGAGCGTGTCGGCGATCATCTCCTCGAGGCTGCTGGCCTTCACACCCAGAAGTGCCTCGGAGTCGGATGAATCGACCAGCAAGGGGCTTTCGAAGAGGTAGCTCATCTCGATGAGCTCATGCATGCCCAGCGCTTCCATCTCGGGGACGGAATAGGAACGCATCTCCGGAACCTCTTTTCCGAGCATCGCCGTGGTCTTGCGGATGAGCTCCCGGGGCGAGGCGGGTTGGGAGGGGACATGGAACGCCCGTCCCCATTCGCCTGTGTAGAAGGAGGCCGCGGCAAGTGTCCTGGCGACGTCCCTGGTGAAGCTCCAGGCGTGGGTCGCGTCGAGGTCTCCAATGAAGGCGGTTGGCTTGCCCTCGATGATGGAGGGCAGCGCGACCAGCGAGAAGTAGCTGATCGCGCCATGCCCGAGATAGTCGCTGGAGCGTATTTCGATCGCCGGCACACCGGCACGGGCCGCCCGTTGCCACATGATCGTCCTTGCGGTTCCCTTCCTCGAAGTCGGGTCCAGCGGCATGTCGGAGCGAAGCGGGCCATTGGTATTTTTCCCATAGCCATACAGGTTTCCGAGCACGATGAGCTTGGCGCCGACCGTCTCCGCGGCGCGCACGGTGCCGTCGATTATGGGGAAAAAGTCGGTTGGCCAGCGATGATATGTGGCCATGGCGCACATGAAGATGGCATCGGCGCCTCGGCAGACACGCGACAATTCCGAGGCATCCGTGGCGTCGGCCTGTACGGTCCGCACGTTCCGCAACGCATTCGAGCCGACGCTCCGGCTCGTCAGAATGACGTCATGTCCCTCTTCGCCAAGAAGGCGAGCGGTCTCGCGTCCGACCGGGCCTGCGCCGACAACGACATACAAACTCATGGCAACCTCTCTTCCAAGCTTGATGGGAGAGGGGTGAGTACAGGTTCGCGGCATTGAAAATCGCGCGGGAACCGCCAAATCTTGAACGGGTTTTGCCATGAATCGAGAGAGCATGCGCCCGCAATCCGCTCCGGCCCGATCCGCGTCCGACGTAGCAATGGTTTCCCGGCATGTCGAAGCCGGCATCCATCGGCTGCCCCGGGCGCTGCACCATCGGATCATGGTGCATGCAAGTGCCGCGACGCGCTCCTACTGCAATCAGGTCGGGCGATATTTCGTCAGGCGCGCCGGCGATATCGATCTTGTGCCAGCCGGCGAGGAGGGCGGCTTCGAGGCGGAAACCCCGTTCGACACGGTTGAGATCGTCTTGCAGCCGGCCTTGATGGAAAGGGTCGCGGCGGAACTCGGCGGCAGGGCGCGAGTGTCGCGGTTCGAGACGCGCCATCTGCTGCGTGACCAGCGCATCGAACATCTGGCCCGGGCGCTGCAGAGCGATCTCGACGCAGGCACGCCGAGCAGCCCTTTGTTTGCCGACAGCATTGGCGCCGCGCTTGCCGTGAGGCTGCTTGGCCTCGATGGGCCAGACATAGTTGGTTCGAGAGTGAATCGGTTGTCGGACGCCCAGCTCAAGCGCGTCCTGGAGCATATCGAGGCCGCGCTCCATGAGCCGCTTTCGATCGATCGCCTAAGTAGGGTTGCCGGCGCGAGCAGCTCGCATTTGCGGACATGGTTCAAGGCGGCGATGGGCGTCACCTTGCATCGCTATGTGTTGCGGCGTCGCGTGGAACGCGCGCGCGTTCTGCTGCAGCGAGGCGATCTCAGCACGAGCGAGGTTGCTGCGTTGACCGGCTTCGCGCACCAGTCGCATCTGGCGCATTGGATGCGCCGCGAGATCGGCCAGACGCCGCGTGACCTGCGGGGGCGCGGCCGTCCAGGTGACGTCCGCGCTTAGTCCTTCAGCGGCTTGCCGAGGCGGCCGGCGAGGTCCTGGGTGAACTGCCAGGCGACGCGGCCGGAGCGGCTGCCGCGCGTGGTTGCCCATTCCAGCGCCTCGGCGCGCAGCTGCTCGGGGTCGATCGCCAGGCCGTGATGGCGGACATAGCCGTCGATCATGTCGAGATACTCGTCCTGCGAGCATTTGTGGAAGCCGAGCCACAGGCCGAAACGGTCGGAAAGAGAAACCTTTTCCTCAACCGCTTCCGAAGGGTTGATGGCGGTCGAACGCTCATTGTCGATCATGTCGCGCGGCAGCAGATGCCGCCGGTTGGACGTGGCATAGAAGATGACGTTGGTGGGCCGACCCTCGACGCCGCCTTCGAGCGCCGCCTTCAGCGACTTGTACGACGTGTCGTCATGGTCGAACGAAAGGTCGTCGCAAAACAGGATGAAGCGATAGGGAGCCGCCTTCAGGAGGCCCATCAACTTGGGGAGCGTGTCGATGTCCTCGCGATGGATCTCGATCAACTTCAGCGGCCGGTCGAGCTTGTCGGAGGCGTTGACGGTGGCATGCACGGCCTTGACCAAGGAGGATTTGCCCATGCCGCGCGCGCCCCACAAGAGCACGTTGTTCGCCGCGTAGCCGGACGCGAAGCGCTCGGTGTTGTCGAGCAGGATGTCGCGCACGCGGTCGACGCCGCGGATCAGGCCGATGTCGACGCGGTTGACCTTGCGCACCGGTTCCAGGAAGCCGGGATCTGCCTGCCAGACGAAGCAGTCCGCCACGCCGAGGTCGGTCTGCGGGACCGGCGGCGGGGCGAGGCGGGAAACCGCCTCGATCAGGCGGTCGAGCTTCTTGTTCAAGGCGTCCAGGCTGTCGGTCATGTCAGGTCTTTGTGTTGTGGTATGTCGGGATGCGGGAGCAGCTTCCATGACATCGCTGCAAGAACCAGGCCCAAGCTTTTGTTGGAGCATGATCTTTCGGTGGCCTCGAAGCGGCTTCCGCTGCGACGCTCTAGCACGCCGCAAACGGCTGGAAAAGCAACGGATTGGGCTCGCAGCGCAGTTGCATTGGCAAGTTTAGCGACTATATTCCGGCCAAATTTTCGCGGGGCGGCCGCGGCGGTATTTCACCACCCAGGAGTTTCTTGATGTTCGTTACACCGGCATATGCCCAGGGCGTCGGCGCCTCGCCAGACATGCTCATCTCGATTTTGCCGTTTGTCCTGATTTTCGTGATCATGTATTTTCTGATCATCCGGCCGCAGCGCGCACAGCTGAAGAAGCGCCAGGAAATGCTGTCGGCGGTGCGCCGCGGCGATACGGTGGTGACCGGTGGCGGCTTCGTCGGCAAGGTGACCAAGGTGATCGACGACAATGAGCTGGAGATCGACCTTGGCGGCGGAACCAAGGTGACGGCGCTGCGCTCGACGATCTCGGACGTGCGCGTCAAGGGCGAACCGGTGGCGAACCAGAACGCCAAGAAGTAACCTAACCCCTCATGGCGGAACGCTGCCGCTTGTACGCCTGAACGGATAAGAACGAATGCTCTATTTCTCGCGCCTGAAGATGATCCTGATCTGGCTCGCCGTGGCCATCACAGTGATCCTCGCCGCGCCCAATCTTTTCCCGGCAAGCATGCTGGCGCAATTGCCCAGCTGGGTGCCGAAGCGGCAGATGACGCTCGGCCTCGACCTTCAGGGCGGTTCGCACATCCTGCTCCAGATGGATCAGAACGACCTGATCAAGGCGCAATTGGAGACGGCGCGTGACGAAATCCGGACGCTGCTGCGCGAGGCCAAGATTCAGTATACAGCACTAGGTGGAACGGGCCGAACCGTGCAGGTTCGCATCACGGATCCGACCCAGATCGATGCAGCAAAGACCGCGTTGAAGTCGCTGACCGCTCCCGTCGCTGCCGGCTTGTTCTCTGGCGGCTCTGTCCAGGAAATGGCGCTGGATGATTCCGAAGCTGGGTTGCTTAAATTCACTGTTACCGACGCCGGCATAAAATTTCGTACCTCGTCCGCTCTGGCGCAATCGATCGAAGTCGTGGAACGTCGCGTCAACGAATTGGGCACCACAGAGCCGATCGTTCAGCGGCAGGGAGACGACCGCATCCTGGTTCAGGTGCCGGGCCTGCAGGACCCGCAGAGGCTGAAGGAGATCATCGGCCAGACCGCCAAGCTGACCTTCCAGATGGTCGACGAGTCGATGCCGGCGCAGGATGCGGTGAAGAATCGTCCGCCGGCCGGTTCGTCGGTGCTCTATTCCCAGGACGATCCGCCGGTTCCCTATCTGATCGAAAACCGCGTTCTCGTTTCAGGGGAGGACCTTGCCAAGGCGTCGGCAACCTATGATTCCCGGAACAACGAACCGGTCGTTTCATTCACCTTCAACTCGAGAGGAGCGACCCGGTTCGGCCAGGCGACAGCTGCGAATGTCGGTAAGCGCTTCGCGATCATCCTTGACAATCAGGTCATTTCCGCGCCGCAAATTCGCGAACCAATTCTCGGCGGTTCTGGCCAGATTTCGGGCAACTTCACCGCCGAAAGCGCGAACGATCTTGCGGTTCTCCTGCGCGCCGGCGCGTTGCCGGCGAAGTTGACGGTGATCGAAGAACGTACCGTCGGTCCGGGCCTTGGCCAGGACTCGATCCATGCGGGCAAGGTTGCGGGCATCATCGGCTCGATTCTCGTCGTCGCCTTCATGTTCGTCGCCTATGGCTTCCTCGGCTTCCTCGCCAACATCGCGCTCGCTGTCCACGTGGCGATGATCGTGGCGGTGCTGTCGCTTTTGGGCGCAACGCTGACCTTACCCGGCATCGCCGGTATCGTGCTCACCATCGGCATGGCGGTGGACTCCAACGTTCTCATTTATGAGCGCATCCGCGAGGAGCGACGAAACGGCCGCTCGGTGATCCAGTCGATCGATACCGGTTTCTCCAAGGCGCTGGCGACGATCGTCGATTCCAACGTCACCTCGCTGATCGCCACCGTGGTGCTGTTCTGGCTGGGCACCGGCCCGGTCAAGGGTTTTGCCATCACCTATGCGATCGGCATTCTGACGACGGTCTTCACCGCTTTCACCTTCACCCGCATGCTGGTGTCGATGTGGCTGCGTCGCGCCCGGCCGAAGGAACTGCCACGCGCGCCGGTCACCTTCATTCCACCGGGCACAAAAATCCCGTTCATGGGCATCCGCCGCTGGACGTTCGCTTTGTCCAGCCTGTTGTCGATCCTGTCGGTCGTCGGGTTCCTGACCATCGACATCAATTACGGCATCGACTTCAAGGGCGGCTCGATGATCGAGGTGCAGTCCAAGCAGGGCGACGCCAATCTCGGCGACATCCGCAACCGGCTGTCCGAACTCAACATCGGCGAGATCCAGGTGCAGCAGTTTGGCGCGCCGAACGACGTCCTGATCCGCGTCGGTACGCAGGACGGCGGCGAGAACGCCGAGCAGACCGTCATCGACAAGGTGCGGGGCGAGTTGCAGGACCAGTACGACTTCCGCCGTGTCGAAGTGGTGGGACCGACGGTCTCCGGCGAACTCGCCAAGCAGGGCACGATCGCCATGCTGATCGCGCTGGTCGGCATCCTGCTCTATGTCTGGTTCCGCTTCGAGTGGCAGTTCGCGGTCGGCGCCATCGTCGCCACGGTGCACGATGTGGTGATGACGATCGGCTTCTTCGTCCTGACAGGGCTGGAGTTCAACCAGTCGTCGCTGGCGGCGATCCTGACCATCATCGGCTATTCGCTGAACGACACGATCGTGGTCTATGACCGCGTCCGCGAGGATCTGCGAAAATACAAGAAGATGCCGCTGCCGCAGCTCCTGAACAACGCCATCAACGAGACGCTGTCTCGAACCACGCTGACCTCGGTCACCACCATCCTGGCGCTGCTGGCGCTGGTGCTGTTCGGCGGCGAGGTGATCCGGTCCTTCACGATGGCGATGCTGTTCGGCGTGGTGTTCGGCACCTATTCGTCGATCTTCATTGCCGCGCCGCTGCTGATCCTGTTCCGGTTGCGGCCGCAGGCCGCCACCGAAGACGAGAAGAAGCCGGTCAACGGCAAGGCCGTGGCGACCTGACGTCGCCAGGGCCGGATGGTAAAGAGATAGAGCATGATGTCGTCCGAAAACCGCTTCACACTTTTCGGCATCATGCTCTAGACCCATGGCCAAAGGCATCATCATCCGCGAGGCGCATTTCCCCGGCAAGGCGCCGATCGAGGCCTATGGCAATGGCGGCTTCCGTTTTGCCGACATGTCGCATCGCGGATCGCTGCTCGTCCTGCCGTCAGGCATCCACGGCTGGGAGCCGGCCGATCCGCTGGCGCTGAAGGCCTCGGACTTCGACAGGCTGTTCGCCGAGGCCGGCAGGGTGGAGATCCTGCTGGTCGGCATGGGCAAGGAATTGCGGCCGCTGCCGGCGGCACTGCGCGCCGCGCTCAAGGAGGCCGGTATCTCGGCCGACCCGATGTCGACCGGAGCAGCGGTGCGGACCTATAACGTGCTGCTCGCCGAAGACCGCGCCGTGGCCGCAGCGCTGATCGCCGTCGACTGAATGGCCGGCACTCCCGACATCGTCAAGAATGGCGACATCGTCATGGGTGCGGCCCGGGCCGCCGACCATGACCGTTATCTGTCGGCGCTCTATGCGCCGGTCGACAAGCGCGACGCGCTGCTTGCCCTCTACGCCTTCAACGCCGAGATCGCCGGCGTGCGCGACCGCATCCATGAGCCGCTGCCGGGCGAGGTCAGGCTGCAATGGTGGCGCGACGTCATCGATGCCGACGGCACGGAGGAGACCGGCCATCCGATCGCCGACGCCCTGAAGGCCGCGATCGTCGGCAATCATCTGCCGAGATCCGCCTTCGACAACATGCTCGAGGCGCGCATCTTCGATCTCTATGACGATCCGATGCCGTCGCGGACCGACCTCGAGGGCTATTGCGGCGAAACGGCCGCGGCGCTGATCCAGCTTGCGGCGATGGTGCTCGACCCGGTCGCGGCGCCAGGCTTTGCCGAACTGGCGGGCCGAGCCGGTTGCGCGCAGGCGATCACCGGCCTGCTGCTTCTGCTGCCGCTGCACCGTCGGCGTAGACAATGTTTCGTGCCCGCGGACATCCTTTCGGCAGCCGGCACGACGCCGGAAGGGTTCGTCAAGGGAGAGGGCGGGGCCGCCGCGGAGCGCGCGATCGCTGCGATGATCGCGCTGGCGCGCGACCATCTCAACGCCTTCGAGAAAGGCGCGCCGGCGCTTCCCGTTGCGCTGCGGCCGGCCTTCCTGCCGCTGGCGCTGACCCGTGCCTATCTCGACAAGATGGAGAAGGCGGGCAGGTCGCCGCTCAGTACAACGGCGACGCTCTCCACCTTGCGCCGCCACTGGCTGCTCTTGCGTCATGCTATGCGGGGCTGGACGCCCCTTTGACGTAAACGTCAATCATGCTAGGGATTCCATTTGGGCGGACTCGCGTCAAAGAAATGCGGGCCGCTGGAGGAGTCGCCTTTCCATGAGCCTGCCAGTCCTGGTCGTCCTTGTCGTGTTCGGCATCGCCTTGTCCGTCGCGGCCGTGCACTTCACCGGTGGCACGACGACCGCGACGCTTGCCGGCGCCGACCACGCGCTCGCACGCTTTGCCGAGGATTTTCCCGATGAAAGGCCAGGCGCTGTGCGGCTGACAGCCGACGCCCATGCTGCGTTTCTCGATCTCGGCCCGCAGCGCTGCGGCATCGTCCAGAGCATTGGCGACTGTTTTCTGACGCGCATCGTCACGCCGCACGACATTCTGGCCCTGGCAAGGGAAAGGAACGCGGTCTCGCTGCGGCTCAATGATTTCACCTGGAAAGGCGGCAATTTCGTCTTTGCCGACGAAGCCGGCGCGCTCGCGGTGGCGGCGGCATTGCAGGGCCATGATGGGATCCGAAAGGCGGCGTGATGGACGAGTACAATTTCCCACAGGTGACCCAGCTTGCGATCCCGTTCTTCGTCGCCGCGATCCTGATCGAGCTCTGGCTGGTGCGCACCGGCCGCGCCAAGGGATCGTTCGAGACGCGCGACACGTTGGCCAGCCTGATGATGGGGACCGGCAATGTCGTTGCCGGCCTGCTGCTCGGCGTCGTGTCCTACTGGGCGCTGCTGTGGCTGTGGCAGTTCCGCTTCTTCAATCTCGGCCTGTCGATCTGGGTGTTCGTCGCCGCCTTCCTGCTCGATGATTTGCGCTACTACGTCTATCACCGCATCGCGCACCGGGTGCGCTGGGTGTGGGCCGAGCACGTCAACCATCATTCCAGCCAGCACTACAATCTGTCGACGGCGCTGAGGCAGAGCTGGACGGGGCTGTTCACCTTCACCTTCATCCTGCAGGCGCCGCTGGTGCTCGCCGGCTTCCATCCGGCGGTGATCGCCTTCGTCTTCGGCTTCAACCTCGTCTGGCAGTTCTGGATCCACACCGAGACGATCGGCAAGATGTGGGGCTGGTTCGAATTCATCTTCAACACGCCCTCGCACCACCGCGTCCACCACGCCACCAATCCGCGCTATCTCGACGCCAACTATGCCGGCACGCTGATCATCTGGGACCGCATGTTCGGCACCTTCGTCGCGGAGCTGGAGGAGGATCGGCCGCGCTACGGCATCGTCAAGAACATCGGCACCTTCAACCCGCTGAAGGTGGCCTTCCACGAATGGATCGGCATGTTCAAGGATGCGTTTGCGCCAGGGCTGACGTTCGGCCAACGCCTCAACTATCTCATCCAGCCGCCGGGCTGGAGCCATGATGGCTCGCGCGATACCTCGGAGACGCTGAAGGCGGCTTATGTGCGGAGGAATCCGGGAGAGGCGGGCAGGCCGGGGTTGCCGACTGCGAACGCCAAGCCTGCGGAGTAAGACCCCTTCAGGATGGAGCGCTCAACCCACCGTCGCGCATCAGTGCTTCATAGTCACGGCCGCCATAGAAGATGTTGAGTATGCGAACAACATCGTTTTCGACAACATAAGCTATGACGGCTGAATGCTCAAAAGGGACGGTTCGCAGACCTGATGCTATATCGTCACGAGAGCGCCCGCCGCGGGGTGCGTCACCGATGCTTTGGCAGCGGTCTTCTATGCGCAGAACGAATTCAGCGCTACAAGAGGATTTCCGCTGGCCTCGGCTATGTGCCTGAAAATGTTAGCGAGATCGTCTCTCGCGCTTTGGCGGTATTCGACTTCAAGCCGCTGAATCATCGACAGGGCTCGAATGCTCGGCAAACAGCCCTTGAAGATGAGCGCGCACTTGTTCTCCTGAAAGGTTCGGCCGCTTGTCCTCGATCGAAGCCTTCACCCGCGCCCGGATCGATGCCATGCGCTCGGCATGCTCTTCCTCCTCGCGCTGGAAGGCGCGTAGCGCTGCACGGATAACCTCGCTCGCCGACCCAAAAGACCCGTCCTCGACCTTTTCGCGAATCATTCGCGCCATGGCTGGCGTGACGGTGACGGACAGTTTCTCGGCGGCTTCCATGGCACAGCTCCTATCGAAGAGTAAGTAGGATAATATCCTACTTTGTACCATGGTGTCTAATGCGAAGCGGCTACTCGGCCGCCTCCGCCTGCGCCGGCAGTCCCAGCCACTCCCTGCAATCGGCCAGCGCGCGCGAGGTGATGGCGTGCCTTTTGGCGACGGTCTTGTCCTTGCCGCGCAGGCGCTTGCCCTCGACCTTCGGCGCTTCCGCCGGAGGGAACAGGCCGAAATTGACGTTCATCGGCTGGAAGGAGCGCTTGCCGGGCTCGTCGTCGGAGACGATATGACCGCCGGTGATGTGGTTCAGCAATGCGCCGAATGCGGTGGTCGAAGGCGGCAGCGACGGCGCCTGTCCAAGCCGTTCGGCGGCGGCGAAGCGCCCGGCGAGCAGGCCGATCGCGGCGCTTTCGACATAGCCTTCGCAGCCGGTGATCTGGCCGGCAAAGCGCAGGCCCGGCCGCGACTTCAGCTGCAGCGAGGGGTCGAGCAGGGTCGGGGAGTTGATGTAGGTGTTGCGGTGCAGGCCGCCGAGCCGCGCGAAGTCGGCGTTCTCAAGCCCCGGAATGGTGCGGAAGATGCGCACCTGTTCGGCATGCTTCAGCTTGGTCTGGAAACCAACCATGTTGTAGAGCGTGCCCAGCGCATTGTCCTGGCGAAGCTGCACCACCGCATAGGCCTTGACCGTCGGATTATGGACGTTGGTCAGGCCCATCGGCTTCATCGGCCCGTAGCGCAAGGTCTCGACGCCGCGCTCGGCCATCACCTCGATCGGCAGGCAGCCGTCGAAATAAGGCGTGCCTTCCCACTCTTTGAACTCGGTCTTCTGGCCTTCCAGAAGCGCCGCCACGAAGGTGAGATACTGGTCCTTGTCCATCGGGCAGTTGATGTAGTCCTTGCCAGTGCCGCCGGGGCCGACCTTGTCGTAGCGCGACTGGAACCAGGCCGTGTTCATGTCGATCGTGTCGAAATGCACGATCGGCGCGATGGCGTCGAAGAAGGCAAGCGCATCGGCGCCGGTCGCCTCGGCGATCGACTGCGCCAGCGAAGGCGCCGTCAGCGGGCCGGTGGCGACGATAGCCTGGTCCCAATCCTCGGGCGGCAGTCCCGGCACTTCCTCGCGTTGGATGGTGATCAGCGGATGCGCCTCGATCCCCGCGGTGACCGCATCGGAAAAGCCGTCACGGTCGACCGCCAACGCGCCGCCGGCCGGAACCTGATGCGCGTCGCCGGCGCTCATGATCAGCGAGCCGGCGAGCCGCATTTCGGCATGCAGCAGGCCGACGGCGTTGTTTTGGGCGTCGTCGGAGCGGAAGGAATTGGAGCAGACGAGCTCGGCCAGACCGTCGGTCTTGTGGGCGTCGGTGCCGCGCACGGGGCGCATCTCATGCAGAACGACGGGAACGCCGGCCTCGGCGATCTGCCATGCGGCCTCGGAGCCGGCGAGGCCGCCGCCGATGACGTGTACGGGATTTTTGCTCATGAGCGCCGGAATAGTCGCTTGGCGGCACGATTGCAATTGCCGGCCGGCAACGGCGCCGCCTGCCCTCGATATCCCTGAAGCATGATCTTTTTCCGAAAACCGGTTCCCACTTTTCGGGATCATGCTCTGAAAACAACAACACCCGCCGGGGGAGGAGGTCCGGCGGGTGTCGTTTTGGGGGTCGATCCTCGGGAGGAGGTGAAGATCGACCTTATTCGTCATTGCCGGGGAGGAGGTCGGCTTCGACGAAATCTCTTTCGCTTTTGAGGGCGAAAATTCCTTTCGCCTTTGAGAAGGGGCGAAACCTTCGAAGACGAACTTCGTTCGCTTGGATGACGAACTTCGTTCACTTCTGGAACAACGCCCGCCGGGGGAGGAGGTCCGGCGGGCGCCGTTTCGGTGGTCAACCCTCGGGAGGAGGTGAGGGTTGGCCGTATCCGTCAGGGTCGGGGAGGAGGTCGACCCTGGCGAAATTCCTTGCTTAGATCGCCTTGCGGGCGACCATCTTGATCTCGTCGCGAACGATGCCGAGATCGTGGAGCTGGCGGTTCGAAAGCCGACCCAGCTCGGTAACGGTGTCGCGGTAAACGCGCCAGTTACGATAGCTGCGGATCAGGTTCATTGTGTTAACTCTCTTCAAAACTGGCTCGGACCATTTGCGGTCCGAAGCGGATTAGACCGCCTTGCGGGCTACGTAGTGGATGTCGCTGCGGCTGATGCCCAGGTCGGTCAGTTCACGGTTCGACAGGCGGCTCAGCTCGGAGACGGTGTCCCGGTAGCGGCGCCAGTTGCGGTAGTTGCGGATCAGGTTCATGGTAGTTCTCGTTTCGTCTTTGGTTCGGATCATTCCGTTTGTGTACGAATAGAAAATAGGTGGGGTCATATCGATTTAAAAGTGCCGTTGGCGCATGGCAGCAATGCAAATTGTGCAATGCAACATTAACGGCCATTCACGCCTGCGTCACGAAGAAGACCGAATCGGAAAATGCCGCAGCGTCAACGGCTTGGCTGTTCCGGCTAAGGGAATGACCGGGTTTTTGGGGGAAGGCATGGCGGGCTATGCGGCACGAGTGAGGGCGGATATCGCCCGCTGGCGGGAGAGAGGGCTGATCGATCCCGCCACGGCGGAAGCATTGACGAGCGACATCGCCGCCAATGAGCGAGCGTCGCTGAGTTTCGGTTCCATCCTGGCGATGATGGCGGCGCTTTTGTTCGGCGCGGCGATCCTGATTTTCGTCGCTGCCAACTGGGAGGTCATCCCGCGTCTCGTTCGCGTGGCGGCGCTGTTTGCCCTCATCCTCGGTGGCTATGTCGGCGGCGCGGTGCTGAAGACGCGCGACCATGCCGCGATCGGCGAGGCGCTGTGGATCGTCGCCGCCGCCGCCTTCGGCGGCTCGATTGCGCTGATCGGCCAGATGTATCACCTCTCGGGCGACGAGGCCTCGGCGCTGTTGACATGGTGCGCCGGCACGGCGCTGGCGGCGGTGGCGCTGCGTTCCAATCCGCTGACGGTGGCGGCGGTTGGCATTGCCGATGCCTGGCTGGTTCTCAAGGGGTTCGGCTTCTACTGGCGAGCGGAAATTCCGCACCTCTTCATCGTCATGGCGATCGTCCTGTTCGCCATTTCGTTCTGGACGCGCAGCCGGGCGGCACGCCACCTCATCATCCTGTCGGTGGTTCTCTATCTGGTTTTGCTGGCGACGGATCATGACACGCTGCCGGTAGCGATGTCTCTGGCCATCGTGTCGTCGCTGCTCTTTGTCGCCGCCGTCTTTGCGGGCGATCCGATCGATAGGATCCTTCAACTGGACGGCCGACTGCCGTTGCACGCCTTGTTCGGTTTCCTCACCGGCATGGCGATCATCCAGTTCGAGCTGGCGGATGAAAGCACCTACAACAGCGGTTTCGCCGTCGCCTCGATCGTGGCGCTTGCCGGCATCGTGGCGTCAATCATCCAGGCTGGCCGCGAGAGCAGGGGGCTGCGCTGGCTGGCCTATGCCGGCTTCGCCTTCGAACTCGCCATCATCTACGGCGTCACCTTGCGGTCGATGCTCGATACGGCCGGATTCTTCCTGGCCGCGGCTGTGCTGCTCGGCATCCTGGCGCTGATCATCATCCGCGTCGAGAAACGCATGAGGGCGCCCACGGAGAAGGGAGCAACGGCATGACCGGCAAGAAACTGATCGTCTCGGCGCTGGTGCTGGCGCTTGTCCAGATCGGCTTTCTCAGCTGGATCATCGCCGGCCGGGCCGCGATCCTGCGCAACGGCAAGGAAGTGCTTCTGAAAGTCGAGCCCATCGATCCGCGCGATCTCCTGCGCGGCGACTACGTCTCGTTGAACAACACCATTTCGCGCGTCTCGGTGAAGCTGATCGCCAACATTCCGCAAGGCGCGTTTTCCAGCGACGACGGCTCGATCACGGTGCGATTGAAGAAGGGCGCTGACGGTTACTGGCAGCCGACGGCGGCCTGGTTCGGCAAAGCGCCGGCCCCGGCCGGAGCGGACGAGGCGGATATCGCCGGACATGTCGCCGCGGGCTGGGACCTGCGCAGCCCCGACGCGACGATCGCACCGGACTACGGGATCGATCGATTCTATGTGCCCGAAGGCGAGGGCATGGCGATCCAGGACGACATGCGCGTGCGGCCGTTCGGCATCAAGCTCGCGCTAGCGTCCGACGGCACGGCGCAGATCAAGGCGCTGATGGACGGCGACAAGACGCTGTTCGAGGAGCCGCTTTATTAGTCCTCAGCCGCCAAGGCTAGGAGACAGGGCTGGCTGGCTAGCAACCCGAAGCTCGAAGAGCGAAGGCTGGTGCGGATGAAGGGACTCGAACCCCCACGCCTTTCGGCACTGGAACCTAAATCCAGGGCGTCTACCAATTCCGCCACATCCGCTTTCCCCGGCAATCCCATGTAGCCATCATTCTGTCAATGTCGCGGCTCAAGCCATGCTTATCCGGCTAAAGCGCGTTGCGTCGAAACGGGTTCAGGCGACGCGCCTTAAGTCTTTGTTGTGATGCATGCCGTTTTCCCAAAACCGCTGCGCGCTTTTGGGCGACATGCATTGGAGCGAAGATAGTTGAAAATTGGCCTAGCCTGTGACAAAAGGCGTGTCGAATGTGACGGAACGTGAGTTTCCGCTTCTGCAAGATGTGAAAAGTTGTAGGAAAAACAAAAACTTATTCGCATCCGGCAAAGCGTAGTTCAGGAGAGTTTGAACCGCGCTAGCGGTCAAATCGCCAGGTTCCGTCCCAAAAGCCATTTCCGGCAAGATCATACCGGCAGGCTGTAAACGGCTACGACCGTTTGGCAGTCTCGTTGTTGAAAACAAAGGTTCTAGGATGCAGGTCACCGAAACGCTCAACTCCGGTCTCAAGCGCGAGATCAAGATCACCGTGCCGGCCGGTGACATGGAAGCCAAGCTGATGGCGCGGCTGACCGACGCCCGCGACAAGGTGCGCATCAACGGCTTCCGCCCGGGCAAGGTGCCGGTGCAGCACCTGCGCAAGATGTATGGCAAGTCGTTCATGGCCGAGGTCGTCAACGAGATCCTCAACGACTCGACCCGTTCGATCATTTCGGGGCGCGGCGAAAAGGCCGCCATGCAGCCCGAGGTGATCATGACCGAGGACGAGAAGGAGGCCGAGAAGATCCTGGCCGGCGGCACCGATTTCGAATTCAGCCTCAACTACGAAGTCATCCCGGCGATCGAGATCAAGGATTTCTCCGACATCAAGGTGACCCGTCAAGTCTATGACGTGCCGGACACGGAAGTCGAGGATCAGGTCAAGCGCGTCGCCGAATCGGCGCGCAGCTACGAGCCGAAGACCGGCAAGGCCGCCGAGGGCGACCGCGTGAGCATCGACTATGTCGGCAAGATCGACGGCGAGGCTTTCGCCGGCGGCGCCGGCACCGATCAGCCGCTGGTGCTGGGCTCCAAGGAGTTCATCCCGGGCTTCGAGGACCAGCTAATCGGCGCGAAGGCCGGCGACGAGAAGCAGGTCACCGTCACTTTCCCCGAAAACTACCAGGCGGCGCATCTGGCCGGCAAGGAAGCCACCTTCGACGTCACCGTCAAGGAGGTGTCGGCGCCCGGCGCGCTCGAGGTCAATGACGAGACGGCCAAGAATCTCGGCCTGGAATCGCTGGAACGCCTGCGCGAGATCGTGCGCGGCCAGATCGAGAACCAGTTCGGCTCGATGACCCGCCAGAAGGTGAAGCGCCAGCTGCTCGACCAGCTCGACGCCGCCTATTCTTTCGAGGCGCCGTCCAAGCTCGTTGAGGCCGAGTTCAACAACATCTGGGCTCAGGTCAACCGTGACCTTGAAGCCGCAGGCCGCACTTTCACCGACGAAGAGACGACGGAAGAAGAGGCGCGCGCCGAATATATGCGCCTTGCCGAGCGCCGCGTGCGCCTCGGTCTCGTTCTGGCCGAAATCGGCGAGAAGGCCGGCGTCACCGTGTCGGACGAGGAACTGCAGCGCGGCCTATTCGAGCAGGTGCGCCGCTTCCCGGCCAACCAGCAGCAGGAAGCCTTCGAGTACTATCGCAGCAATCCGGAAGCCATCAACGCGCTGCGCGCGCCGATGTTCGAGGAGAAGGTCGTCGACTATCTGCTCGGCCAGATCTCGGTCAACGACGTCAAGGTCGGCAAGGACGAGCTGATGGCCGACGACGAGGAGGCCGAGACCGCGACCAAGGCGAAGCCGGCCAAGAAGGCTTCCTCGAAGAAGGCCGAAGCCAAGGCAAGCGAGGCAAAGGCGGGCGAAGCCGCCGACGAGGCGGAAGAGCCGAAGAAGAAGGCCGCGCCGAAGAAGAAGGCCGCCAAGGAAGCCGAGTAACAGGTTCCAATCCATCGATTTCGAAAGGCCGCCTCCGGGCGGCCTTTTTCGTTGAGAGGTACTTTATTGTGGCGGCGCGGCAACACAGACAACTTGTCTTGATGGCCCGCCGCTGGCGATACCAACCGTTGAACATTATCTGCGCTTCATCGCATTCGCGGGCGCTTGGAGGCATTGGTGAGACTGGGGTTCATGATGAGGGACGTGGTCGTCGCCGCGGCGCTCTTGTTTGCCGCAGCCGCCGGCGCTGCCCGGGCTGAGCAGGATCTCGGCAATTGGAGCGTTGGCGCTGGCAATGACGGCCAGATCACGGCATCGCTGCACGCCAGCAACAAGCTGATCACCGGCGGCGGAGCGTTGGGCTACAGTCCGGTGCTGACCTTGGCCTGCCGGCCCGATGGCGAACCGCGCTGGAGCGAATGGCTCCAGCTCAACGATGCCGTCTCCGCCAGCCGCAAGATCACCATCTCCGTCGTGGTCGACGGCGGCGGCAAAACCGATGAAAGCTGGTCGGTCGGCACGCGCGGCAGGACGCTGGTCAGGGATGGGGACGACGGCATCAAGCGTCTGGCTTCAGCGAACCGGCTGACGCTGTCGTGGCGCTTCGGCCTGCTGTCGGGACGCGGCGAGGCCGATTTCGAACTCGCGGGCCTTTCCGAGGCGATCGGCCAGATCGCGGCAAGCTGCAAAACCGATCCGCCTTGAGCGCTGCTGGCTGTAAACCTTCGCAAATGTTAGGTTTTCCTACCTGACCGATGGATTCCGTGGTATGTAGGTAACGCAATTCCACTGGGAGGGTGCGGATATTCCGCTCTGCCATGAGGGCAGCATGCCGCCGCGACCGGCACGCGTGCATAATGGCGATCAGGGAGGAAATGCCATGCGTTCAATCGTGTTCTCAGCTGTCGTGGCAGCTGTTGTCTTCGTTGTGCACCCATCGCAGGCACAGGATGCCGCGGCCGGCGAGAAAGTCTTCGTCAAGTGCAAAGTCTGCCATGTGGCGGAAGAGGACAAGAACAAGGTCGGCCCGTCGTTGCACGGTGTGATTGGCCGGACCGCCGGCACGCATCCGGATTTCAAATATTCTGAAGCCATGGTTGCAGCCGGGAAATCCGGCGTCAAATGGGACGAACCGACACTCACCAAATATCTTCACGACCCCAAGGCTATGGTCAAAGGGACGAAGATGACATTTCCCGGCCTCAAGACAGACGAGGACGTGGCCAACGTCATTGCCTATCTGAAGCAATTCTCCAACTAATCCGGCTGTTCCCACTCCCACCGTTGGAAGTGCCAATGTCGGTCAAGGATAGTAGCCTCAAGGATTCCGGCATCGGCCTTTCGGAAGCGACGGCGGCCGATTTCTTCGCGCTGTTGAAACCTCGCGTGATGGCGCTTGCCGTTTTCACAGCTTTCGTCGGTCTCGTGGTGGCGCCCAGTGGTTTGAATCCGATCATCGCGGTGATAGCGATCGGCGCGATTGCCGTTGGAGCCGGAGCGGCCGGTGCCCTCAATATGTGGTACGACGCGGATATAGACGCGTTGATGTCACGCACGTCAAAGCGACCGGTGCCGTCTGGCCGTGTCACTGCCGGTGAGGCGCTCAGCTTTGGCCTTGTGCTTTCCGCGCTGTCGGTGATGACGCTTGGGGTGCTGGTCGGGTGGCTTGCCGCATCGCTGCTGGCCTTCACCATCTTCTTCTACGTTGTGATCTATACGATGTGGCTGAAACGCTCGACGCCGCAGAACATCGTTATAGGTGGTGCTGCGGGCGCGCTTCCACCTGTAATCGGATGGGCGGCCGCCACCGGCCAAATCGGTATTGAAAGCCTAGTCCTGTTCCTGGTCATCTTCCTGTGGACGCCGCCACATTTCTGGGCGTTGGCCTTGTTCAAGATCGGCGACTACGAAGCAGCCGGCATCCCCATGATGCCGAACGTGGCCGGCCAGGCTTCGACGAAAAGACAGATTCTCATTTACGCTCTGTTGCTGGCACCGATCGGCGTACTGCCCTGGCCCCTGGGATTCGCCAGCGGATTCTACGCGGCCGCCTCGACCGCATTGGGCGGAGGCTTCATCTGGCATGCGTGGAAGGTTCTCGCTGCCCCAGACCAAGAGATGAGACCGGCAAGGACGCTGTTTGCCTATTCGATCTTCTATCTTTTCGCGATCTTCGCAATGCTGCTTACCGACACCGTTGTGATGCGCGCGACAGCTGCAAATTGACCACATGCGCAATGCTTGTGGATCGGTCGCCGGAACGGTGATCGACAGTTAGCGTCCTGACGCTTGAACCCTGGCTTTCATGTAGGAAGCGCGCAAAATCCCAGGATCAGCAGGGCGATGACGCCAAGACCGAGTATGAGAAGCGTCCTTGCATCCATGACCTTCTCCGTCCGTCAAGAATATCGAAAAAACCCCTCTAGAGCCAGCGCTCGATCCGAGAGCGCGCCTTGCCAGGTTCTGGCTCCGAACGGCAGGCCGCCTCGACAAAGCGCGACAACCTCCTTGCAAGCGCGTATATTGACACTAGTGCAGGTCGCGGTACGCGTGGCCAGCCAGAACGGCAGCACCACGAGGCCCGCGACCTTGCCAGACCCGGTCTGGAGGAATGGTCATGGCAAGTTTTCACGTGATAGCTGGCGCCACTGAGGCGCTGGAACACACAAAAATTCGAAAAATCGGCGTTGCCGACCTCGTCGATGCTCTTAGGCGCGGCGTCGACGACTTCATGGTCAAACCCTCGCATATCGTTTTTCTTTGCATGATCTATCCGCTTGTCGGCGTGGTGCTTGCCGCCTGGACCTCGGGGGCCAACGCACTTCCCCTGCTGTTTCCGCTCGTTTCCGGTTTCGCGCTGATCGGTCCATTCGCGGCGATTGGCCTCTATGAAATTAGCCGGCGGCGGGAAGCGAGCCTGGATACCTCCTGGCGTCACGCATTCGAAGTCAGGAATTCTCCGGCGCTGCCTGCCATCGCCGCCGTCGGGATCATGCTGCTTGCAATCTTCATCACCTGGCTTTTGACAGCACAGCTGTTCTACCAGCATCTCTTCGGCCCGGAGCCGCCGGAATCGATATCGAGCTTCATCAACGAAATATTCGCCACCGGACGCGGTTGGACCCTTATCATCATGGGACATGTCATCGGCTTCGTCTTCGCCGTAGTGGTGTTGTGCACGACGGTCGTCGCTTTCCCTCTGCTTCTCGACCGTGACGTGGGCGCCTACGAAGCTATCCACACCTCGGTGCGCGTGGTCCTGGCGAACCCGATTGTGATGGCTGTGTGGGGACTGATTGTCGCCGTGGCCCTGATCATCGGGTCGGTGCCGGTGTTCGCGGGGCTGGCGATCGTACTGCCGATCCTCGGTCACGCCACCTGGCATGTTTATCGCAAAGTCGTCGAACCACCGGCTGCGACCGGACCGGCGAGATGAGCAAATCCTGCAATGACGCACCGGCAACAGCGCTGGCGCGTTTTCAGTAGGCCAGGTGGCTGAACCGAGCCTGGCGCGCGCCGGTGGTCAGGTTGCGGAAATCCTTGCCACTGACATGCACCAGCGTCCTGTGGTCGCCGCCTTCGAAGTAGACATCGGCGGCGTCGACGAGGCTTTCGTCAAGTATTACCGGCACATCGTAGGCCGCGCCGATCGGCGGAACAGCGCCGATGTCGCAGTCATCGAAGAGCGATACCACCTCGTCCTCCGAGGCGAGCCCGAGGCGTTTGTCCATAACGTCTTGCAACTTACCGAGTTCGATCCTGTGGGTGCTGGGAACCACGGCCAGTGCATAACCAAGTTCGTGGTGAACGACCACTGACTTCGCCATTATGCTGCCGGGCACATGCGCGGCCATGGCTGCCTGCCTGCTGGTGGCTGTACGATGATGCGCGACGGTGTCGTACGAGACTCCCTTGCCGTCGATAAAATCCCTAAGTCTGTTTGCCATTGTCATTTTTGGGCGTCCTTTGCTTGAGTTTGTGACGCGCGTGCACACGAGCGCAATCATTCTCGCGCCCTTGTCGTCGGGCCGGGAAAAATGGACCGGCAGCCTGTTGTTTCAAGGTGCCGGCATCCGCGGCCCCCGGCTGGATCAGTCGCGGGTTGGATTCGAGCCGCGATCAGGGACCGGCGCCGAAAAACGCTATGCGGGTCAGCAGCGTGTAGTCGGCTTCGAAGACCATCATGGTCACGAAAACCAGCACCAGTATCGGCGGCAGGACGATTGCATACAACATCGCCAGCCGCTCCCAGGCCATGTGCATGAAGACGGCAACGATCAGCCCTGCCTTAAGCACCATGAAAATCAGGATCAGCGACCATCTGAGGTAACCGTGGATGCCGAAATAGTCGACCAGATAGGAGCAGGTGCTGAGGATGAACAGCCAGGCCCAGACCACCAGATAGAGCTTGATCGGATGTTGCTGATGAGCCTCGGCGACGACCACTGTCGCCGAGGCTTCATGTGCATGGGTAGGGTGCAATGCGTGCTGCCCGAGACCGTTTGCGGTTGCTTCAGCCATGTCTGCCTCTCACCAAAGATAGAAGAAGGCGAAAATGAACACCCAGACCAGATCGACGAAGTGCCAGTAGAGGCCCATGATCTCAACATTCTCGTAGCGGCCCCTGCGGCTGGTGAAGAAGCCGGGCCGCCCTGTGTCGAAGTCGCCGCGCCAGACTTTTCGCGCCACGATGATCAGGAAGATCACGCCGATCGTGACGTGGGTGCCATGGAAGCCGGTGATCATGAAAAAGCAGGAGCCGAACTGTGCCGCGCCCCAAGGGTTGCCCCAGGGCCGCACCCCTTCAGTGATCAGCTTGGTCCATTCGAAAGCCTGCATGCCGACAAATGTCGCGCCGAGCGCGGCGGTCAAGAGCATTAGGATCGCTGTCTTGCGGCGGTCGCGGCGGTAGCCGAAATTGACAGCCATGGCCATGGTTCCGCTGCTCGAGATCAGCACGAAGGTCATGATGGCGATCAGGATCAGCGGAATTTCCGAACCGCCGATGCGCAAGGCGAAGACCTCGCTCGGGTTCGGCCAGGGCACGCGCGTGGAGATTCGCGCCGTCATGTAGGAAAGCAGGAAGCAGCCGAAGATGAAGGTATCGCTGAGCAGGAAGATCCACATCATGGCCTTGCCCCAGGACACGTTCTTGAACGCGCGCTGATCCGAGGCCCAGTCAGCGGCGATACCGCGCCAACCCTGGGGGCGATCCAACTGGCTGGAATGCGTCAGTGTCGTCTCAGCCATCGCCAGTCTCCTAGGTCAGCAGCCGTTGGCAAATGTCGATGAAGGTCCCCGCCCAACCGGCCAACAGGGCAAAGATGCCGAGCCAGACGAAAAGCAGGAAGTGCCAATACATGGCGCAGAGTTCGACGCTGAGGCGCAGCCGCTCCGCCCGGGCGCCGTTCCAAGCGCTGGCGCTTGCCCTGCCAAGGCCGACCAGCCCGCCCAGAATGTGCAGGCCATGCATTGCGGTGATCAGATAGAAGAAGCTGTTGGCCGGATTGGAAGCCAGGAGATAGCCGTCTTCGGTCAGTTGGCGCCAGGCTAGCAACTGGCCGGCGAGGAAGGCGAGGGCGGTGAGCCCGGCCGTTGCAAGACCGAGCCTGACCATGTCCGTCTGGCCTCTGCGCGCGGCGACTACGGCGCACTGCAGCGCGATGCTGCTCAGCACCAGCACGCCGGTGTTCAGCCAGAGCAGGCGCGGCAGTGGCAGCGGCCGCCAGTCCGACAGCCCCATGCGCATGAAGTAGGCGCTGGTGAATAGCGAAAACAGGCAGCCGACGACGGCGAGGAAGACGCCGAGGCCGATCTTGGCGGTGGGCAGCGCAGACCGGTCGAGACCGACGAAATCCCCCGCCAGGCCCTGTTCCAGCCACGGCTTGGACGTTAGCCGCTGATGCGAAAGCCACCATCCCGCAAAGCCGGCGATCACAGCCAGGAAGACCAGGATGACGCTCATATCGGCTCCCTCGAGGGGGCGAAGGAGCCCGGCACGTTCTGCGGAATAAAGTCCTCCTTGGCGCCCGGCACGCTGTAGTCGTAGGCCCAGCGATAGACGATCGGCAGTTCCTTGCCGAAATTGCCGTGAGCCGGCGGCGTTTCAGGCGTCTGCCATTCCAGCGTCGTGGCCCGCCACGGATTGCCGCCGGCCTCGCGACCGTGGCGGATGCTCCAGATCAGGTTGAACAGGAACACCATCTGGGCGAAACCGACGATGAAGGCCATGATGCTGATGAACGAGTTCAGATGGTGTGCCGACTCCGTCATGATGGTCATATCAGTCAATTCGGCATAGCGCCGCGGAATGCCCATCAGGCCGAGATAGTGCATGGGAAAGAAGATCAGATAGGCGCCGAGGAAGGTGACCCAGAAATGGAACCGGCCTAGCGTCTCGTCGAGCATGCGGCCGGTGACCTTCGGGTACCAGTGATAGATCGCGCCGAAGATCACCAGGATCGGGGCGACGCCCATGACCATGTGGAAATGGGCGACAACGAACATCGTATCCGACAGCGGCACGTCGACAACGACATTGCCGAGGAACAGTCCCGTCAGGCCGCCATTGACGAAGGTGACGATGAAGGCGAGCGCGAAAAGCATCGGTATGGTCAGGTGGATGTCGCCGCGCCACAGCGTCAGCACCCAGTTATAGACCTTGATCGCGGTCGGTATGGCGATGATCAAGGTTGTAGTGGCGAAGAAGAAACCAAAATAGGGATGCATGCCGCTGACATACATGTGGTGCGCCCAGACCACGAAGCTCAGAGCGCCGATGGCGATGATGGCCCAGACCATCATTCGGTAGCCGAAGATGTTCTTGCGCGCATGGGTGCTAATCAGGTCGGACACGATGCCGAAAGCCGGCAGCGCCACGATGTAGACTTCCGGGTGGCCGAAGAACCAGAACAGATGCTGGAAGAGGATCGGGCTGCCGCCATTGTGCTGCAACTGCTCGCCCATCTCGACGATCGCCGGCATGAAGAAAGACGTGCCGAGCGCGCGGTCCAGCAGCATCATCACACAAGCGACGAACAGCGCCGGGAAGGCGAGCAACGCCATGACGGTCGCAGTGAAGATGCCCCAGACGGTGAGCGGCAGGCGCATCAAGGTCATGCCGCGCGTGCGGCCCTGCAGCACCGTCACGACATAGTTCAGGCCACCCATGGTGAAGCCGATGATGAACAGGATGAGCGAAGAGAGCATCAGGATGATGCCCCAGTTCTGGCCGCCAGGCGTTCCGGTCATGATCGCCTGTGGCGGGTAGAGCGTCCAGCCTGCACCAGTCGGTCCGCCCGGCGCAAAGAAGCTCGAGACCAGGACCAACACGGCAAGCAGATAGATCCAGTAGCTCAGCATGTTGACATAGGGAAAGACCATGTCGCGGGCACCGACCATCAGCGGGATCAGATAGTTGCCGAAGCCGCCGAGGAAGAGCGCGGTGAGCAGGTAGATCACCATGATCATGCCGTGCATGGTGATGAACTGGTAGTAGGCCTCCGGCGTGATGAAGTCGAAGGTGCCGGGGAAGCCGAGCTGTAGCCGCATTAGCCAGGACAGCACCAACGCCACCAGGCCGATCGCCGTGGCCGTCCCCGCATACTGGACCGCTATGACCTTGGCGTCCTGAGAGAAGACGTATCTCGTCCACCAGCTGTGTGGATGGTAGAGTTCCACCTCCCCGACTTCGGCGGGCGGAACGGCATCTGCGGGTGTGACGTCGACCATGGGAGCACCTCCGTGCCCTGTTCAGCGGGCCTCGAGCGTTTCGAGTTTTGCCCCGACGTCCAAACCGGACGCCATCGTCTTTTCTGACAACGGGTTCGCCGAGCCTGTTTGCTTGGGCGCCGACAATTGCGCAAAAGTCTGCTGCTGGCCGAGCCAGGCGAGATAATCCTGCTCGGTGTCCACCATGACCTCGCCATGCATCAGCGGGTGTCCCTGGCCGCATAGCTCGGCGCAGAGGACCTGGAAGGTTCCGGTCCTTGTCGGGGTGAACCAGAAATAGGTGACCGAGCCCGGGATCATGTCCATCTTGGCACGGAATTCCGGGATGTAGAAATCGTGCAGAACATCGATCGAGCGCAGCAGCACCTTGACCGGCTTGCCGACTGGCAGATGCAGGTCCGCCGCCTCGACTACGATGTCATCCTGGCCGTTGGGATCGCTGGGGATGACACCGAGCGGATTGTCGGCGGTGACGTCACGGGTGTCCGACGTGCCGAGCTTGCCGTCCTTGCCCGGCAGGCGGAAGCTCCACTGCCATTGCTGGCCGATCACTTCGATCTCGGTCGCGTCGCTTGGAACGTTGACGAAGCGGCTCCAGACGAACAGGCCTGGAACCAAGAGGGTCGTGACACCGATAGCAGTGCCGACAGTCAACCACCATTCGAGGCGCCTGTTCTCGGGCTCATAGGCGGCGCGGTTGCCTTCGCGATGGCGGAAACGGAACACGCAATAGGCCATGAAAAGCACGACGGCGCTGAAGACGGCGCCGGTGATCCAGAAGCTGATGATGATGGTGTTGTCGATATAGTCCCAGTTCGAGGCAATCGGCGTCCACCACCATGGGCTCAGGAGGTGGAACAACACCGAGCCTACGACGATCAAAACGAGTACAAGCGCGATGGCCATGTCCCGTTCCTCCGGTATTTCACAGGCGCGCGAGGCATCCAACGGAAATACCAAGCCGCATCATGCTCGATTTTCGGTTGAAATTCCAGAGCCGACTACCTGATGACGATGTTGTTCGCGCCTGGAACCTCGAACGTCAGGCCTAGATCAGCAGAAGGCCCTTCATCGAGGCGTTGCCCTTGCGGCCGATGATGATGTGGTCGTGCACGGCGATGCCGAGGGGCTTGGCCGTATCGATGATCTGCTTGGTCATCTCGATGTCGGCGCGGGAAGGTGTGGGATCTCCCGAAGGATGGTTGTGCACCAGGATGACGGCGCTGGCGGAGAGCTCGAGCGCCCGCTTCACCACCTCGCGCGGATAGACCGGCGTATGGTCGACGGTCCCGGTCTGCTGCACCTCGTCGGCGATCAGCCCGTTCTTCTTGTCGAGAAACAGGACGCGGAACTGCTCGCGCGCCTCGAAGGCCATGGCCGAGCGGCAATAGTCGAGGAGTTGCGTCCAGTTGGACAGGACCTCGCGGCCGCGCACCTCGCCGCGCGCCATGCGCTGGGCCGTGGCGGCGACGACCTTGAGATCGGTCGCGACGGCCGGCCCGATGCCTTTGACTTCCTCAAGCAGGGATGCCGGCGCGCCGAGCACCTCGGCCAACGAGCCGAAGCGGGCGATCAGTGCCTTGGCGATCGGCTTGGTGTCGACGCGCGGGATCAGCCGGAAGAGCAGCAGTTCGAGCAGTTCATAGTCGGGCAGGGCATCCGGCCCGCCGGCGACAAAGCGTTCGCGCAGACGGTCACGATGGCCGTGATAATGCGGCGTTTCTGTTGTTGCGGCTTTTTTCAGCGCCGTCTTGGGCGGCTCGATCCAGCCTTCGGAAAAGAACGCCGGCTCGTCCTCGACTTTCCCCATGCTCGCCCGCTCCCCCTCAGGCTTAGGTCGAAGTTCTAGGCCGGCAGGCCCGGACGGTCGAGCTTTTTCGGCGACAGCGTGAAGATCTCGCAGCCGGTGTCGGTGACGCCGATCGTGTGCTCGTACTGCGCCGACAGCGAGCGATCGCGGGTGACCGCCGTCCAGCCGTCCGACAGCACCTTCACATGCGGCCGGCCGAGATTGATCATCGGCTCGACGGTGAAGATCATGCCCGGCCGCATCTCGACGCCTTCATTGGCGGTGCCGTAATGCAGGATGTTCGGCGCATCGTGGAAAAGCTGGCCGACGCCGTGGCCGCAGAAATCGCGCACCACCGAGCAGCGCTCGGCCTCGGCATAGGTCTGGATCGCGGCGCCGATGGCGCCGGTGCGGGCGCCGGGCTTGATCGCGGCGATGCCGCGCATCAGGCACTCATAGGTCACTTCGAGCAGGCGCTCGGCGGCGCGCTTGATCGTGCCCACCGGGTACATGCGCGAGGAATCGCCGTGCCAGCCGTCGAGGATAAAGGTGACGTCGATGTTGACGATGTCGCCTTCCTTCAGCGGCTTGTTGTCGGGAATGCCGTGGCAGACGACATGGTTGATCGAGGTGCAGGACGACTTGGTGTAGCCGCGATAGTTGAGCGTCGCCGGCAGCGCGCCATGGTCCATGCCGAATTCGAAGACGAAGCGGTCGATCGTTTCCGTCGTTACGCCGGGCTTCACCATCGGCACCAACTCGTCGAGGCAGCGCGCGGTGAGGTCGCAGGCCTTGCGCATGCCGGCAAAACCTTCCTCGCCATAGAGGCGGATCTGGCCGGTATTTCGAAGGGGCGCGGTGGAGGCGTCGAGATAGGTAACCATTTTTGTCCGTTTGCCGGCGTTGGCTCCAAAGGGGCCGAACGCGAAAATCTGCCCCAGATTTGGCACCGGAAGCCGCAAGGTTCAAGGACGAAGTGCGGTTGCGGCGTCCATTGCGGCTTTCCTTCGGCCATTCCATGGGTTAGGGCGGGTTCTGGTATATGGAGATTGCCTTGACGGCACCTGAACGCGAAAGATCGATGCTGCTGCCGGTCAGGACCGCTTTTGCGGGCTTGATGGCGCTGCTGATGCTCGCGCTGCTGGGCTTCGCTCAGGCTGAAATCTCCGCGTCGACCGCCCCGTTCTCGGGTGGTTCCAGCATCAGCGCTGCTCGTCAGGGCGATACGATCGCGCTGCTCAGAACCACCGGCAAGGCGCAGGCGCTTGAAGTCCGGGCCAGCCGGCCGCTCCCGACAAAGCTGGTCAGCGGCAATCCCGGCGCGCTCGCGCCCGCATCCGATTTCCTGCTCATCGGCAAGGCGTTGCCGGCCGAGATGGGCATCACACCCGTATCGGGAAGCGCTACAGCTTCGCGCACCAACCAGCCACGCGCGCCGCCCGCCGCGTAAAGCCCTAGCCGCCAAGCTCGGCATTCAAACCAAAAACATCCCTTCGCGTCGCGAAACGGCGACGGCCACAGGCCGTCCGCCGGTCGTGTGCGCGTCAGTTCGGATTCCATTCAATGCAACGCATCAAGACGTTCAAGACACTTACCCACGCGGCGGCCGCTGCCTCTTTTCTGGCAATCCAGGCGGTAATCTGCATCGGCACCGTCTACTGGGCCGTTGCCGCCACCCTTCGCATGGAAGGAACGGCGGCGATCGTGCTCGGCGCCATTTTCGCGCTGCCGTCCGCCTATGTGCTGATGGTGGTCATCCGCATGGCCTACGATGCCGAGACCGACCCGGCCAACCAGTAGGTGGGACGAGGATGGGGAACCTCCGATAGGCGATGCGGTTGCATCGAACGGCAGCCATTTCCGCATCGCATTCCGCGATCTGCCGCGCCGGCGAACCGATTCTTCACCGCACTGAGGTCACATTTGCGAGTCAGAAGGCCGCAAAAGCAACTTTTCACATCGAGCGGCGTTGCTCCGGCTGCGCCAGTTCGGGAGACAGGGAATGGACAGACTGCAATTCGAAGTGCCGGTGCGCATCACGCCCGCGCCCGGCCTGCCGGTCGAGGAAATCTACAGCGTCGAGCAGGCGCTCGATCTCCTTCAGGATTGGCCGAAGCGCCGGCAAGGCAAGGTCTACGAAGCCGCCTTCAATGCCTGCTTCGGCGCGACGGTCGACGTGGCCAGCGTCGAGGAAGCCTGCCGCGCGTTCGCTGCCTTCTGCCGCGTCAGCGGGTTGCTGGCGAGGGACGCGATGTTTCCGGGCAAGCGTGGCAACAGGGCAGGGACCTATCGCGAGGCACGCGCGCAAAGCGGCGCGCTTTAAGCCTTTGCAACTGGTTCAGCCGCCGAACGACACGCCGCGATAGCGCATCCCCACCTGGACGCCGCGCACGATCACGCGCGACAGGATTTCCATATCCAGCGGCATTTGCGGACGCCACACGTCGAGCAAGAGAGCGACGCGGGGCTGATCCGAGTTGTTCATGACTTCGTGCTCGAACGTGTCGTCCCACAGCATGCACTCGCCGTCGGCGATGCGCCTTTCCTCGTGATTGATCATCATGATCGTTGCCGGACGGCCGTCCGGCTGTTTCGGGATGGCCAGGCCGAGATGGAACCGCATGATGCCGCGAAAAGGTCCGCGGTGCGGCGGGATGTGCTTGCGCGGGGCCAGGAACGAGACAGCCGCCGATTTGACCTCGGGGCACTCCGCAAGCAACCGGCTCAGGACCGGCATGCGCGCGAGGTTTTCCGGGACCGTCATGTCATAGGCCTTGAGCACGAACATGCGCCAGTCGAGACCGTCATTGGCCGAGATATCGGCCTGCTCCGGCATGATGTCGTGGAAGCGCGGCGCCTTGTTCAGCTTCGCCGCCAGCGCCTCGTCGCGGATATTCTCCCAGGCGGCGGTGAACTTCGCGGCATTGGGAAAATGCGTGCCGGCATCAAGAATGGCCGGCGTATCTATGCGCTTCTCATAGATACGGCGGACCAGATTGGTTCCCAGATCGTAGGCGCCTGACATCTCATTACCTCAACGACGCTGTTATATAGTGGGATATTGCTTGCGGACATGGCTCACGGGAATTTGTTCGGGCCGTTCGCGACGAATAGACAGCACGGCATGCCGGTCATTGCGTCGTCGATGGTGACGATCGACCATCTCGATCATGTGTCGGTCAAAGCCGGCGCGCTCGGCCTGCGCCGGCCGGGGGGCTTGCTGCGGTGGTGTTCGCAACAGCCTGACCTCGCACGTTCGTCCTCGGGTAATTCCAGGCCTTTGGCGCGGGCTTTCAACTGCTTTTCAAGGCTTCGCTCGCTGCATCGTGACCGCACCGCTGTTGCGGAGCGATGTCGCAAGATGCGAATTTGCCGATTTGCGAGGATGCCTCCATGCCCATACGCAAGATTGCGTTTTGCGCGGCAGCGCTGATCGTTGCTGCCACAAATTTCGCCGATGCACGGCCCGACACACGCACAATGACTTGTGCGCAGACCCAGGCGCTGATCCAGAGCCGGCATGCGGTGGTGCTGACCACCGGGGCGAACACATATGAGCGCTATGTCCGTCAATTCGGCAACGAGTGCGATGCTCCCTACGTGCCGATGGTCGACTATGTCCCGGTCCGTGACGGTGAGTGCATGGTCTATCGGTGCGAAGAGCCGGCGCCGATGGTTCCGGATTGATCGGCGCTCGCCGCGGGTTCGCCACAGCGGGCCCGCTGCAGCTCACTTGACCTTCTTGATCTCCGGGCCCGCCGGCTGGTCGGCCGCCGGAGCCGGCGTGCAATCCTGCCCCTTGCACTCCAATGCGGGGTCGTCCTTCGGGGGAAGGCAATTCTGCCCCTCGCAGTGAACGACCGGCTGCTGTTGTTGCGCCGCGTCGCCGTTCGACTGGACGGGCTGATCCTCGGCGCGGGCAGCCTGCAGCCCGGCCAGGCCGGTCATTGCCGCGCATAGGAGCGCTGTCCGAAGCAGGTTCATCCTCGTCTCCACGTCCGGGAGCGTGAAGAACTCTACACTTTGGGGCTGAGGCCGGCTCCTGCCGTTCGGGAACGGCGTTAACGGCGCGTTTCTGCATATGCCATCTGTTGTTGGCACCGACACCGGGCCAGCTATTCAGCTCGGGCGCGGTTCATGGGCGCTGCCATCGGTTTCACAGGCGCTCAGTTGCGAGAGCAGTTTCAGCACCAATTCCCGCAGCCAGCGGTGTGTGGGGTCGGTCGTATTGCGCTTGTGCCAGACGATGCAGATGAGGGCGGGATTGATCGGCATGGGCGGACTATATATCGCCAGCCCCAGTCGAGGTGCCACCTTGCGCGCGAGCTGTTCCGGCACGAGCGCGACCAGATCGCTTCCCGCCACCGCGTTACAGACGCCGCCGAACACCGGCATTGTCATGGCCACCCGCCGTTCGCGGCCCATCCGGGCAAGTGCGGCGTCGCCCATGGCCTTGAGCTTGCCCTCGGGCGAGAAGACGACATGGCCGAGGTCGCAGAAGAGATCGATCGGAACGACGTCTCCGGGCCTCACCTTCGCCCGCTCCAGCCTCGGGTGCCCGACGCGGGCTATCGTCACGAAGGTCGACCGGAAGGCAGGCAGATGGTCGATCCAGGCGGGGAAATCGACCTTGGGAACGAGGGCAAGGTCGATCCCATGCTTTTCCAGCGTGCCGACATAATCGTCGGGCACAAGATCCACCAGTTGGACCAGTATTCCTGGAGCAAGCCGGGAAATTGCATTGGCCAGGGCAGGCATCAGCATCTCGGCAAAAAAATCCGAACCTGCGATCTTGAAACTTTGCTCGGCCTCGGCCGGATTGAAGCTGCCAGGCCCTGCAAGCAGCGCCGACAATTCATCGAGGATGCGGCGAAGCGGAAGTTCGAGATCGCGGGCGTACTGGGTCGGCACGATGCGTTGTCCTGCGCGCACGAACAGCGGATCGCCCAGAAAATTCCGAAGCCGCCCGAGGCTGGCTGAGACCGCTGGTTGCGACAGGCCGATGCGCTCCCCGGCTTTTACGGTCGATTGCTCGCGCAACAGCGCGTCGAGCACCCGCAGGAGATTGAGGTCGAAGCTCGATAAATTCATCTGCCAAATATATTTTATTGTAGCTATCGATTTCAATTATGAAATCGATTCTGGCAACCTTCCCGCATCGAAATGGCGTTGGAGGTTTCGGTGGCGGCTGCTTCGGTACCCTACACTGTCCAGTGGCTTGGCACGTCCTACCGGATTTGCCTGACAGCGGAGCAAACGGCCTCGCGGCTCGGAATGTTCGAGAGCCTCGATCAGCCCGGCTATGGTCCTCCGCGCCATATTCACAACGACGAAGACGAGACCTTCCAGATCCAGTCCGGCGAAGTGGAGTTCTGGATGAACGGTCAAACGCGCATAGTCGGGCCGGGCTGTGTCGTGCACGTTCCGCGCGGAACCGAGCATACATTCCGGGTGCTTGGCGAGCGACCCGCCAGAATGCTCACCGTCATGACACCCGGCGGCTTCGAGGGTTTCTTCGCGGAGATGGCTGAGCGCAAGTGCCGGATCCCCGATGACATGGATCAGGTCGCCGCGATCGGGGCGCGTTTCGGCCTGACCTTCACAGGCCCGCCTCTGGGTTTAGCCGGGTGAAACGGCAAGATGATGGATTGCCTTTCGGGTCGTTCATCGAGACCGGGACGCGACCGGAAAAGCTGATTGAAATTTCTGGTACGCTCAAGGGGAAGCGTACCTCGCCGTGAAAGGGCGGACTTTATGGAACATTCACCATTGAATTCAGTTAGATGCCCTTAAGGCACTTGTAACGAGAAATGAGATATACCATGATTAAGCGAGCCTGGAGACCCGGGCCAAAGAAAGACACGAAAAGAATGCGCTTTGCGGTTCCAGTGGTAAAGGACGATGGAGTCCAATTCCCTCCGCGCCCTCCTAAGGGTCCGGTA
Source organism: Mesorhizobium sp. RIZ17 (assembly GCF_051127865.1). NCBI lineage: Bacteria > Pseudomonadati > Pseudomonadota > Alphaproteobacteria > Hyphomicrobiales > Phyllobacteriaceae > Mesorhizobium > Mesorhizobium sp. RIZ17. The sequence continues at coordinate 6,186,956 of NZ_CP147861.1, read as the reverse complement.
GATTTCGACGCTTTGCGCAAAGAGATCAGCGCTCGGTATCCTAAAATCCGGGCCGAACTTGCTAAGTGAGCCGCTGTGGCTCCCTGTTGAGCAGGCAATCCGCGCCAACCAAGATGAAGTAGCTGCTAGTTCGGAGGCTCACGCCATACTGGACGTGGCGAAGCTTGAATCGGCTATGTCCCGCCCGCAAAACCATTACGTATACGATGGCGAACAAGACGTCTTGCGGCTCGCGGTCATCTTGGCTCTGGCTATCGCCCAAGCCCATGCCTTTGAGCAGGGAAACAAGCGCACCGGGTGGGTTTGCGGTCTCATGTTCCTCGCTCTAAACGGATACGAAATGACGTGGGACGATGAGGCCATAGCCGAGGAGTTCATCAAGCTCATCGAAGGTAAGATTTCGATAGACCGATTTGAGGATCAAATCGTCTACTTCATCCGGGAAATCCCAGACTAGGCCCGCCATCTACGATGCTTATCGATCAGCGACGCGCCAAATGCTTGAGAAAGACTGGTACGCCCAAGGGGAATCGAACCCCTGTTACCGCCGTGAAAGGGCCTAACTAGCGATCCGTCGTCGTCCGCTGATGTCCGCCAGAATCCATATTTTGCAAGGCTTTGGATATCTCCCATCCGCAATTGTACGCGGTCGTGCGTGAGGGTATATTTTACGCATATTTTACGGTTTGGGAAAACGCCCTTGTCCAAGTCGCTCAAGGAATCTCCGATCACTACCCCGAATGCCCGCGCGGCGCTCGACATCGGCACCCATTGGCGGGGCATCGATCCAGAAGTTCACCTCGGCTATCGAAAGGGGAAGCGCGGTGGCGTCTGGCTGGTGCGCTGGCGAAATGGCCTCAACTACAAATACGTCACGATAGGCACCGCCGACGACAAGGGATCAACGAAGGTTGGCCCGCTAGCCTATGAGGCGGCGATCAAGGCAGCTCGCCAGATTGTCGATGAACATCGAACACAGGCCGAAGCTGAAGCGCTCGGGCCGGCTCTCAAGGTCAAGCATGCGGTTGACACCTACATAGCCGCGCGGGATGCGCGGGAGGCGAAGAGGGCCGGACGGGATAAGCGTTCGGACGCCGGCCAACGTCTCGGCCGCTACGTCCTGGGCAAGGGTGAGCGGGGCAAACAGGAAGCCATTCCCGAAGCGGCGCCGCTCGCCAATCTGGATCTTTTCGCGCTCACCGAAAGCGACCTGTCGGCCTGGCGTGACGGTCTGCCGGCGACCATGAAGGCGACGACACGACAACGCCTGATCAATGACATGAAGGCCGCACTCAATTCGGCCTGTGCTGCGAACCGAGCGAAGTTGCCCGCGTCCCTTCCTAGCGTCATCAAGCAAGGCTTGCGTGCCTCCCAAACTGACGAGGCGGAAGCAGTGGCGCGAGACAACCAGATATTGCCGGACGCCGACATTGCCCGGATTTTGCGAGCCGCCAGAGAGATCGACACTGAACAGGAATGGGAGGGCGACCTGTTTCGCTTGGTGCTGGTCCTGACAGCAACTGGCGCGCGCCTCTCGCAAGTAGCTCGGGTGCGTGTGGGGGATTGCCAGATTGCTCAGAGCCGGCTGATGGTGCCGACAAGCCGCAAGGGTAGGGGCGCCAAGACCGGCACCATTACCGTGCCGATCGGCCGCGATGTTATCGATGAGCTGGTGCCGGTCACCGTCAAGCGTCCGCCCGACGCTCTGTTGCTAGAGCGGTGGCGCCACGTCCAGACGCCGGGCAAGATCGAATGGCAGCGGGATCAGCGCGGGGGCTGGCGCTCGGCTGCGGAGTTGGCCCGGCCCTGGCAGGCGATCAGGGACCGAGCGAAGCTTCCCGACGTAATTCCTTATGCCCTGAGGCATTCCAGCATCGTGAAGGGCATCCGCGCGAACTTACCCATTCGCCTTGTCGCGGCGCTGCATGACACCAGTACCGCAATGATCGAGCGGCATTATTCGAAGTGGATAACCTCTGGCCTCGAAGAATTGGCCCGGTCGGCGATTGCTCCGTTGGTTCCTCCACAAGACGATTTGAAAGTCGTCCGCCTCGGCGCGTGAACGTGCGCTGCGGTGTTGACTAACGCCGCAAATATCAGCAAAATCAAATTCTCCCTTCGGGGGGAATCGACAAAAGTTTCAGTTTGGGAACCCGCGCTGCGACAGACCTGCAAAGGTCTGCGTTCCGTGCTGAACTTTGTCATCGCTCTCCATCCAAAACAGCGACGATAAAGCAAATCAGGAAAGGCTCGCGCCACGTCCTTCCCACTGCCCATTCGTCGGAAGAACAAAGATCGAACAAACAAATGTGGGCAACCTGTGGATAAAATAGAGCTAACCATATGAAATTGCTGCAAATTCCATAAACGCAAATTTTGGGGGATAAAGGCTCTATGCGTTAGCACGCCGACTCCATTTGCAATAGAATATGCGTGTGTATCCGTCACTGTTTCGAAAAGGAAAGGACCAAGATGGAAGTTACTCCCAACGCCTTCACCGTGGACGGCTTTTGCTCCGCCTATGGTGTGGGTCGATCGCTGCTTTACGAGGAAATTCGGGCTGGCCGGATATCGGTCAGAAAGGCCGGTCGCCGAACGCTGATCAGGAAGGAAGATGCGCAGGCCTGGCTGGATAACTTGCCAGAGATGAAGCCTGCAAAAGAGGTGGCTTGAGCGACTCGTCTGGACAACAGCCGCTCAAGCCAAATCTGACCCCTTGATTTCGAATCGCAACCCCTCCCCAGGGACTACGAAGGAACCAGACATGGACGGCATAGCAGGGGACTTGTCCCCGACAAATACACTTTCGGTAACCAAGCCTCGGAAATCCACTATCACAGTCAGGGTCGAGCCGGATGGCCGTACGGTCAAGCTCGACGGTCGCGCTGGATGGATGCTTAGCAAACTGATCGAAGCGGGCAAGCGTGGCCTCACCACCTTGGATCTGCCTACCGGTGTGCGCGTTTCCCACTACATCCTACTGCTGCGAAAAGCTGGCTTCGTCATCTCGTCGCCGCTTGAACGCCACGGTGGCGCGTTTCCCTCATCGCACAGTCGGTACAGGCTCGAAACGGCCGTCTCCGTCGTTGAAGACATGGCGGTGGCGGCATGAGCGCCGACGCCAGCAAGTCAGACAATGCCGTCGATCGCGCCGCCGTCTGGCTGGCGACTGGCGGCGCCAACAGAACCATGGCCACGATCCCACAAATCCGAGAGCGCTTCGGCCTCTCGGCCTTGCAGGCGGTTCAAGCGGTTCGTGATAGCAACCTGATGTTGGCGAGGGGGCATTGATGGTCAGCAAATACGATTGGGGCGCCGCCTGCCGTTTCTTCCCTGGGTTCCGCGATTCGCCCGGGGCTATTCGCACGGCCTGGGTTCTGCAAGACCTCTACAACGACGCCGTGGGCTGCGCCTACCCGACAAGGGAAACGCTATCGCAACAGCTCGGCGCGGCCCCAGAGACGGTTTCCAAGTGGATTGGGATACTGAAGGACGGCGGCGCTCTCTCTTGCCTTCCCATCAGCGCCCTGCCGGCCGAGTCACAAGCCGTCGTCGGCCGCTCTTCAAAGAGGGCGCAAGTCTATCGCCCAAATTTCGTATGGGCGTTCGACGTTCTTAGCCTTCGTGACGACTACGTTTTCGACAGGCAGGAGAGGCTTTTGCAAAAGGTAATCGTGCAGTCACCTTTGCCGTCTGGAGGTGATCGAGCGATTACCCACATAGGTAATCGGGCGGTTACTTCGCCGGGTAACGGTGTGGCCACCCTTATACCTTATGAACACACCTTAGGAGATACCTTAGAAGATAAAAGGGGCTCCGAAGAAAGTGAGAACCTTAGCGTCTACACGCGCGAGAGGGCTGCCTGATGCCCTTTAATGAAAAACGACCAGAAGATTTTTCTCGCGCGCGAAGGTGCTCAAGCAATGCCAACGCATACCCTGTACGGCAATGTTTTCAATGGATTGCACGACTATGTCTCGGAAAGGCCGTGGCATTTTTCGGCACTCGACGTAATAAAATCAATGGCTTGGAGGGCTACCGATGCCTGACAACTTGATTTGCTTCCCCATGCGCCGCCGCGCGGGGAAGATTCGGAAGACCGCCGAAGCCTTGGCTGGTCTGCATGGCAAACGTGCTGACCGCTATTGGCGACAGACGGTTGCCAGCTTGGTCGGACAACTTGCCAGGGCGGGGTTCTCTGAAACGGAAATTCGCGCCCATATCGGCGCGTTCAATGACGCGGTGCAAGGCCACCTTCGGCGTGCGCAAGCACGGAGTGACGGAGATGCTGCATGAGTGAGCGCTGGCAGGACGTTGAACACGGCTGGGTTATCCTGGACAGCCGGAAGAAAATTTGGGGCAAGCAATTCTTCGGATCGGAAGAAGGGGCAGACGGAACGGCACTGCGCTGCGTGTCGCCGCCCTACGAAGTCGTGCCGGCTCGACGGGTGAGCTACTTCACGCGAAAGCCGAGCAATCAGCATTTCCATGTGCAGACCGACGTGCTTGTGGGTGACGGCAAATGAAGACGGTGATCGAAGGAGAAGGCGGTTTCGTCGTGGTCGCCGATGCGCAAACGGTCGCTGGCCCATATCCGACCAATGCCGATGCATGGCGCGCTCTCGATCGGCTGGAAGGCGATCCGATATCGCCAGCAGAGAAGCGGGCGGACTGGATATCGAACAAGATCCTGTCGAGCGGCCAGGCGCTCATTTTCCCGAGGCAATCCCGCAAGGAAAAACGGCAAGCGAAGAAGATGAAACGAGCCGCCGCCAAAGCACCGACATGGATTAGGAAAGCGGCGGCGGCGAAGTTCGATCCGCACGGCGACCGTTCTTACCGCGATTTGAAACTCGGCACATTAGGCGCGGCGTCCGAGGTGAGGCGCATCAACCTGGCCGACTATCTCGCATCTCAAAAGGAGGAAAAATGACCATAGCTGAACGACAGGCCCGGGAAGCCTATGACCGCGAGAATCCATGGCGGCCGATGAACACCGCTGTTCGGGGGGATGGCCTCATTTGCGAGTTGCTCTTCAACGATATGGTCGGCGACTACGGAACGCCGGGTTTTCAGTTTTTTCTTGATAACGATGGTAACTGGTACCGGATCGATCCCCCAGGGGAGACGTTTCTATCCCCGGCGCCAATCAATTGGCGGCCGGCCTATGTCCGCCTTACGCCGGAACGACGAGCCTATTTGAAGCGGAAGGCGAAGGGCGACGCATGAAGCATGAGGCGATCAGGCCAATGCCACGCGTCCCGTTTTATCGGTTCTCGTCCTTCAATCGGAAGGGTGGCAAAACACATCCGCAGGTCGTCCGGACACGAAACCGCATTCTCGACTTATGGGAAGGCATGGCCAGCTATTCGACGATTGCCGAGCAGTTGGACATCTCGATTTCGACGGTCGTCGAGTGCATAGCCCGGGCGAAGCGCCTCAAGGATCCTCGAGCCGATCGGCCGTTCCGACATAGGAAGATCCAGATCGCCGAGAAGCGTCGTCGCGAAATCAAGCGACTGCTCGATGACGGGTATCGACCGCGGGAAATTGCCAAGCGTCTAGGAGTTTCAAAGCGCCTCGTTCTAATCAGGATGAAGGAGAGCGGAAATGGCTAGACCGACGGACTTCACCCAGGAGACTGCCGACGCGATCTGCCTCAAGCTGGCAGAGGGCAACAGCCTGCGGTCGATCTGTTTAGCGGATGACATGCCGAACAAGTCGACTGTGTTGCGTTGGCTGCTCGATCCGGCGCACGCCGCGTTTTGCGACCAGTACACGCGTGCGCGAGCGCTACAGGTCGACGGCATGGTGGATGAGATGCCAGACATCGCCGACGATGGAAGCAACGACTTCACGACCAAGACGAATGGCGACGGCTCGACGGCGGAAGCGTTCAATTCCGAACACGTTCAGCGGTCGCGTCTGCGCATCGACACGCGCAAGTGGGTTGCCGAGCGGATGGCACCGAAGAAGTACGGAAGCAAGGTCGCGCTCACCGACCCTGACGGCGGCCCGCTTACCGTACAGATCGTGAAGTTCTCGGACATCGAAGGCGAAGATGCCGCAAGTCAGGCTACCGGCGAATAACTGGCGGCCGCGCTCCTATCAGCGCAAGGCCTGGGCCACGTGGGAGCAGGGCTGCAAGCGTCAGCTCCTGTTCTGGCACCGTCGCGCCGGCAAGGACGACGTGAACCTGAACATGCACGCGGTCTCGGCCTATGAGCGACCGGGAACCTACTGGCACATGCTGCCCGAGGCGGCACAGGCGCGCAAAGCGATCTGGAACGCCATCAACCCGCATACAGGCAAGCGGCGCCTGTTTGAGGCCTTCCCGCCGTCGATCATCGCCAACATGAACGACAATGAAATGTTCATCCGCTTCAGGGACGTGGATTCGACGTTTCAGGTGGTCGGCTCGGATAACTACAACAGCCTGGTCGGCTCGCCGCCTGTCGGTATTACCTTTTCGGAATGGGCGCTGGCTAACCCGGCAGCATGGGCATACCTGTCGCCGATCCTCGCCGAAAATGGCGGATGGGCATCGTTCATCACGACGCCGCGCGGCAACAATCACGCCAAGAGCATGCTCGACAAGGTGAAGGGCAACGTCTTCGACCCGGTGAGCAATCCCCGCGGCTGGTTCACCGAAGTGCTGTCGGCCGATCTGACCGGGGCCATCGACAAGGCCCTGATCGAAGAGCAGCGCGACGTCTACGAGGGCCTGTACGGCAAAGAGATGGCCGACATGCTCATCGAACAGGAATATTACTGTTCGTTCTCGGGCGCACTGGTGGGCTCCTATTGGGGCGCAGAAATAGCGCGGGCCGAGCGCATGAAGCGCATCGGCACGCCGTTCGACATCGACCCGAACCATCCGGTGCATACCGCGTGGGACTTGGGTAAGGCCGCGAACAATCCGGTCTGGTGTTTCCAAGTCGTCAATGGCGTGCCGCTGATCGTCGATTTCTACCGGCCGGACAGCGAGGATCTGGAAGACTGGTGCAAATGGCTGGACGATCAGGGCTACCACGGCATCGACTATGTGCCGCACGACGTTATGCATCCGGTATGGGGAACGAAGCGCACGCGGTTCGACACACTGAAGGATAAAGGCCGCAAGCCGAAGATGGTCGGCATGGTCAGCCTTGCCGAGGGCAACAACGCCGGCCTGCAGACGATCAAGCTTGCGCGCTTCAGGGCGACCGAGCGCGTGTCAGATGGTATCGAGGGCTTGAGGGCCTATCGCCGCGAATGGGACGACGACAAGAAGGTGTTTCGCGATATCCCGTTTAAGAATTGGGCAGAGCACGACGCATCCGCCTTCCGCTATCTCGGCCTGGCCTGGCGGCAGGCAATGGCCGAAGCGAAGAAGCCAGAAGGTGACAAGGGCGCCTATGTCGGCCAGCCAGATGGCACAATCCGCAGTCAGCAGACGGTCAAAGAGGCGGTCGACGCGATGATACGGCGGCGGCGGGCTAGGGCGTAGTTTGTAGAACGCGCTTGTGGCATTCAAGTTTCCCCCCGTCGCAATAGTAGACCATTTCGCCATCCTGATCGTTATACAGCCACGCAAACGTCCCTGGCCCGCTCGTGATCATATGCCATTGGCCGCCTGCTGTATTCCGGGCTTGTGCACTCACCATGTATCCAGCCGCTAATAGAGCGGTTGAAATCAGAACTGCCTGCCAGGACTTCATGCGTTCCTCCCCAAGATCGACGATGGAGCAAAGCACTAAGCTATCAGTCTTTCAAGCGGCTTAGAGTTTCGCGAGCGCACCGCGATCATCGCCCCAATCGATAAGATTGGAGCAGCTATGCCGCGCGCTGGTGGTGTCTATTCGGCCCCTCCTGGAACCAAGGGCAGCCCGAACACGACGATTGAATCGGCGAAGTATAATGCGCTGGTCGACGATCTGGTGGCGGACGCGAACGCAGCTCGGCCTGTCACGGCTGGCGGATCGGGATCGAACACGGCAGTGGGTGCGGCTGACGCGTTCAGCCCAGCCGGCACCGACATGGCGAGCGCGGCGACTGTCAACCTGGCAAACTCCACAGGTACGCTCGTCAACATCACCGGAACTGTGACGATCACTGCGCTCGGAACCGTAGCAGCGGGCGCCGAGCGAGTCCTGGTCTTTGGCGGAGCGCTGACGCTGACCCACAACGCCACCAGCCTCATTCTGCCGGGCGCGGCAAACATCGGCACTGCGGCTGGCGATATCGCTGTGATGCGCTCGCTCGGTGGCGGCAACTGGCGCTGCATTGGCTACCAGCGGGCTAGCGGACAGCCGCTGCTGTACAACATCATTTCGCCCGCCGCGCTCGCCGCGGGGAACACCAATGATTATAGCCCGGCCGGTCTTGCAACGGCTCTAGTCCTGCGACTGACTGGCAATGGAGCTGGTTCGGCATTGACCGGGATTGCCGCCAGCAGCTCCAGTACGTTCCTCTATGTCAGCAACATCGGCGCCGCGAACGTCACGTTACTCGGCAACAATACAGGATCGCTTGCGCCGAACAGGTTCCTGATCAACACGCCAATCATCCTTCAGCCAGGGCAGTCGATCAATCTCTGGTACGACAGCGCCTCGACTGGCTGGCGTGTTGAGGAAATTATCGCGGCTTCACCGACGGCCGCAGCGCGGAAAAACCTGAAGATTGCCACGACGTCGATCGCGGCGGTCACGATCACCGCCGACCAGCTGGTGTTGGAAGATACACTCGGCAACACCTATCGGGCGTCGAGCGTCAACGTTTCCTATGCCACCGGCTCGGCGGGTGTGAACGGCCTCGATAGCGGCACAGTGACCGCTTCAAATTGGTATCACGAGTGGGTCATTTTCAACCCGACGACGACTACGCTGGCGAGCCTTATTTCCCTCTCCTCGACCGCCCCGACGATGCCGGCCGGCTACACCTTCAAAGCTCGCGTCGGAGCTTCCTACTATGATGCCAGCGCTAAACTGCGGTTCAAGGTGCAGTATGATCGGCGAGCGCAGATCGTCGTCGGGACCAACCCATCCACCGCATTGATTGCTGCATCAGGGACCAGCGGCTCGCCCACCGTGCCGACTTGGACAGCAGTCGCAGTAGGTGGCTTTGTGCCTCCTACTGCCGCGACCGTCAGACTGGCCCTGTCAGGGTTTTCGGCGAACCCGAACGCCTACATTATCGCAGCGCCAAATAACAGCTATGGCGCTGCCACATCCTCGACGAACCCGCCGCCGCTCCAGGCACCCGTCAAAAACAGCGGTGAGGCCATCGGCATTTACTCCACTACCCAAGGCGAATTCATGCTGGAAAGCACGAATATTTATTACGCAAGCGCCAGCACCGGATCCGCTTTGGCTGTCGTTGGGTGGGAGGACAATCTTTAGGCGAAGAGAATGTCCACAGTTCTTTCGGGAGTGGCAAGTTCGGAGACCGGGCGAAATTGCATCCGATCCGACACAACGGCGGCTCTGGTGTAGTGCTTGGCCAAGTAGCTGAAGAATTCGCGAGCTTTGGTCTGCCCATAGACGAGCGCATTGAATTCCACGCAGAGCGGAATCGCGCACTCTATGATGGGCGACATTCCAGCCACGGCTTCAGGCTCAAACCCCTCTACATCGACCCACAACATCCCGAACTGATCAGGATCAAGCCGCCGCTCACGCAAAACGGATTCTATGGTGACGACCTTAACGGGAGCCGACCTAACGCCGTTTGGCGTGTCCGCGACTTTATGGCCACCGCTGTTGGTTTCGCTCGCGTTCAGATACAGCGTTCCCATCGCGTCTCCGGCAGCAGCTCGCACGATATCAACACGATCCTCGAACCCATTTAGGATCACGTTCATCTGCAAAGTTCTGAGATTCGCGGCGTCCGGCTCAATGGCCATCACGCGTGAAAAAGCGCCGGAAGCCAAAGCGTAAATGGTCTGTGTCCCGATGTTGGCGCCAACATCCAGAAATATCTTTCGATCGGCTAGCCGCCCGGCACCCCTTAACGCCGCCAATATGCTTTCGAACTGCGGCCGGTGCCAGCTCCCGGACTCCAGAATGGTTTTCCCAATCGGATCATCATTCGGATCAAAAACTATCCGGTGGTCACCGAAGTCTTGCACAAGCATCGGGTATTGCTTCGATACCTCCCGCCGAACAGCCCGCATCGCCGATGCCGGGCGGACCAATACTGCGTCCCGCATGGAACGTATGGACCGCTCAATGCGCTTAAGTGGATTAAAAAGAGGCATATTCTGAACAGTTCTCTTACCGGCCGGTGATCCTCTAGCCTACACTGATCGAGTAGTACAGCCGCTTCGAAACCAAGCCGCTTAGAGTTTCGCTGGCCAAGCCCGCACGCTGTCCACATCGCCAAAGGGACAGCCTATGGATAGGAATTTCGCGCGCTCGCTTACTCTGGTCCTGAAATCCGAGGGCGGCTGGTCGGATAACTCTGCCGATCCTGGCGGCGCAACAATGAAGGGCGTGACGCTCGCCAACTTCCGCCGCTACGTGAAGGCGGACGCGACCAAAGCCGATCTGCGCAAGATCACGGACGACCAAGTCGCAACCGTATATCGCCGTTTCTATTGGGACGCGGTGGCCGGCGCGCTGCTCCCTGATGGCGTCGACTACGCCGTGTTCGACTTTGCTGTGAACTCGGGACCTGGCAGGGCGGCCAAGTACCTGCAGGCGTGCGCTGGCGTCGCTCAGGACGGTCGAATTGGACCGGCAACCATAGCCGCGGTAAAGGCCAAGCCGTCTGGCGCCATCATCGACAACCTCTGCGATGCACGGCTTTCGTTCCTCGAAAGGCTCCCTACGTGGAAGGACTTCGGCAGAGGATGGTCAAGCCGGGTTGCGACTGTGCGCAAGACCTCTCTTTCGATGACGATACAGCCGGCCATTCCAGCCCCAACAATGTCCGTTCCGGCTCCTACGCAGCCAGTCGCACCTCCCGCCGCCGCTGTTACCCCCAAAGGTAACGGCTTCGTCGCCGGCATCTTCGCCTTCCTCGCGCTCGCTGCCATGGCTGTCGCCGGCTGGTGGCATCATGTCGTTTGCTTCATCGAAGGACTGTTCCAATGAAGTGGTTCAACACGAACGCACTGCACAACTACCTCAATGCAGCAATAGCTATCGTAGCTGGTGGCGCGCTCGCCGGCTTCGACTGGACGCTGTTCGGCGTCAGCAATGCCGCGGCTCTCAAGATCACCGGTAGCCTGGCGCTGGCCAAGATCATCATCAACGCCGTGCGCGACGGTCCGGCCGGCATGGTCGCGCCGCCCCCGCCCGCCGAGGAGAAGTGACATGGAAAACCTCAAAGCCGCTCTGACTGCCCTCATCGAGTCGTGGAAGTCGTATCTCATCGTCGGTGGCGTCTGCTTCGTCTCGGGCGTCATCGTGGGTGTTTGGCTGTGAGCGCGCTTCTCGGCTGGCTGCTCACCAACCCGACCGTGCTGGCGATCGGCGCCGGCATCATTGCCGCAGTGGGCGCATGGGTCAACGGTCGCGTCACTGGCGCCAAAGCCGAACGGAACAAGCAGGCGGCCGAAGAAGTGAAGGCGCGCGACATCTCTGACCAGGTTCAAAACGATGTCGGCGCTCTGCCGGCCGACGCAGCGCGAAAGGAGTTGAAGTCATGGTCAAAGGGCTGATCCTGGCCGCGCTCATCGCGCTCGCCGGCTGCACGACCACCAAGGGCAGTTTCTGCGCCATAGCGAAGCCTCAGAGGCCTTCAGCAGCCGCAATAGACGCCATGACAGATGCTCAAGTGAAAGACCTTCTCGCGCACAACCGAAAGGGCGCAAAACTCTGCGGGTGGAGGCCCTGATGCACGATCTTCTCGACTTCCTAGGCATCAAGGCGCCAGTCCTCATTGCCGGCCTATCCGGCGGCATCCTGCGAGCGCTGTCCCGCCATCGCTACAAGGTGCGAGAGATGTTCGCTTCGCCAGTCTGCGGTGCGCTGGCGGCTGCCTATCTCACGCTGCCCGTGGTGTCCTATTTCAAGGCTACCGGGTTGCCGATCCCAGACCCGGCTGAGGATGCCACGACGCTCGCCGCCGCGTTTCTCATCGGTGTTTCAGCTATGTGGATCTCGGATATCCTGTTTGAGATGATCGTGCGGAAATTCAAGACCGGCGGGCCTCATCACGATTAACTGGCGCAAGCATAAATTTCTCGGGTCGGTCAGGCTACTACTACCTGAATTGAGCTAGTGCGCATTGAGGGTGATCTACGATCAAGATGCAGTACATTAACCGACCGTCCGACTGGTTTAGCTGCCATATACCGACCCCATTTAGGTCATTCTTTGTGGAATCGGGAAATGTCTTTATGCCGTCTGATCCAACGAGAGGTGTGTAAGCGGTCTGATGCCCACAATTTACTAACAGTTCGGCCTGTCTATCTAAGTATGAGGCCATGCATCTATATAGTATCTTCGTCGAATTGTTCATGTACCACGCGTATGCCTCAAGCCCGCCGCCGCTTACATGAACGGAAGTTGGCACAACTTGGAATGTATCTGCTTTTGCGCCCCATGAAGAAAATAATAATAGAAGAGGAAATAACCACCGCATCCGCATTGTTCCACCTCTTCCACCGAGCAAGAGCCAATGTCTGCTTCAACATACGCCGCTACTGGTGCATTTGGTAGATGGCATATGAATTGATGACTGGAGCGACATCTCTAAGATTGCAAGCGGCTTAGAATTTCGCATTGCGATCCTCCATCCTGCTCGCCATGGCAAAGGCGGCGGACAAGCGCACCCCGGATCAGCAGAAACAGGGCGTCGACCTTCGTAAGGAGGGCGCGAAGTGGCTTTCGCGCGTCGAGGCGGCCGGCAAGCTCGAAAAGAACTGGATGGACGACGCCGAGCGGGCAACGAAGGCCTATACCGGCGAACTCAAGTCAGATGACACCAGCAGCGCCGCCACACTTGGCAATACCTACGACTTCAACATTCTCTTCGCAAACGTCGAGACCATCGTTCCGGCGATCATCAACAGCCCGCCAGCGCCCGACATTCGGCGCCGGTTTGCCGATGAAGATCCAGCCGCGAAGGATGTGGCCGAGCTGATCGAACGGGCCATTCGCAAGCAGGTCGACGATGCCAAGCTGCAGGTCGAACTGGAAAGCGAGGCGCAGGACGGTTTCCTGGCCGGCCGTGGCGTGATCCGGCTTCGGTTCAAGAGCGACATCATCAAGGACGAGACGACGAATGCGGAACTCGCCCGAGCAAGCGACGCCGCTGACGGTGGAGCGGATAATGACACTTCAACGGCTGGCAACGATGCTGAAGGCGGGGGCGACTATTCAGCGCCATCTGACGCGACTAGCGCGGGCAGCGAACGCCTCGCCAACGAGTGCATCGAGTTCGAAGCGGTAAGCTGGCGCGACTATCGGCACGGTCCAGCCAAGCGTTGGAAAGATCGGCCGTGGGATGCCTTCCGTTTTGTCGTGCAGCGTGAAGACGAAAGCGCGGTGTTCGACGCCGGCCTGATCAGCATCCAGACGGATGACACCGAGAAAAAAGCTCGAGGAGAAAGCGACAGCGATCTGACTGGTTGGGAGGTCTGGGACAAGGCCAGCCGCAAGGTCATCTTCATCGACGACAATGGCGTGGTGCTGAAGAAGGTCGACGATCCGCTTGGGCTTACCGAGTTCTTCTGCATTCCCGCGCCAATGCAGCCGATCGAACTCACCGGCCGGCTGATGCCGGTCAATCCCTTCTCGATTTACAGCAAGCTCGCAGACGAACTGGACCTGACCACCAAGCGCATCGGCGTCATCACGCGCAAGATGCGAGTGAAGGGCTGGTATCCAGGCGACGCTGGCGACATCGCCAACATGGTCGCGGCCGACGACGACGAGTTCGTTCCGATCAACAATGCCGACATCTGGGCGGCAAATGGCGGGCTGGCTGGCGCGGTGGCGTTCTGGCCGGCAGAGAAATACGCCGCTGTCCTTCTGCAGCTCTACACAGCCCGCGACCAGACCAAGCAGGCCATTTACGAAATCACCGGCATTTCCGACATCGTGCGCGGTGCGACGAAGGCTCAGGAAACGCTTGGTGCCCAGCAGATCAAGAGCCAATGGGGCTCGCTGCGCATCCAGAAGATGCAGCGCATGATGGAGCGGACCGCGCGCGACATCTTCGTGATGATGGCGGAGATTATCCCGACCAAGTTTTCGCACGAAACGCTGCAGCAGATGACCGGCGTGCAGATCATCCCAACGCAGCAGGATCTGACGCCCGTACAGCCGCCGCCACCGCCACCGCAGGGCGCGCAACAGCCGCCCGAGGCTCAGCAGCAGTACCAGGCGGCCCTGCAGGCGGCTCAGCAGGCCGAACAGGAGCGGCAGGCGAAGCTGGCCAAGCTGCAGAGCATCCAGCAGCTTCTGACGCAGCGCATGGCCATGATGTACCGCGTCGATGTCGAGAGCGATTCGACGGTCAAGGCGGACCTGACCAGGCAGAAGGCCGAAACGGCCGAGTTCATGCAGGCGGCCGGCGCTTATTGGGGCGCTGTCGGACCGCTGATCCAAGGCGGCGAACTGTCGAAAGAGGTGGCGGTCGAAATCTTCGCCGCGAACTCGCGTCTCTTCAACCTCGGCAAGTCGGTCGAAGACGTTCTTGAGAAGATGGTGACCGATGCCAAGGCGAAAGCCAATGAGCCTCCGCAACCAAGCCCCGAACAACAAAAAGCTCAGGCGGACGCGAAGGCGCGAGAAGCGGACCAGGCGCAAAAAGTCGCTGATGCAAAGATCAAGTCGGACGCGGCCGCGCAGGACATGCAGCACAAGCAGCAACTCCACGACCTGACCATGAAGGAAAAGACGCTTGATCTGCGGTCGAAGCAGCAGACAGCGGCGGTCGAGCAAAACCAGATGCTGCTGGCAAACGGCATCGTGCCGCCACCGATCCCGCTCGACCCGATCGACGGCGAGGCCATCCTGAAGGCGCTGGCCGCTCAAAACCAGCAATTCGGCGAGTTCATGGTGATGGTCACCAAGGCGCTCACCGCGCCGAAGAGAATCGTCAAGGACACCCAGGGTCGACCGGTCGGGGTCGAAACCGTGCCGCCGCAGCAAGCGATAGGAGCTCAGCCAAATGGCCACAACCAGTGAAATCGACGTTGGCATGAATGCCATCGCCCAGCGTCTCTATGACCAGCGCCAGGTGATGCTGAAAGTGAAGCAGAACGCCGGCACCGCCTCGACCGCCTTGGCCGCGATCCCGACCGATTTCGCCTCGGTCATCTCGGCAGTGCAGGCCTTTGGCACGACGGACCCGTACGAGGCAGCGGTGAAGGCGAAACTCGCCAAGCTCACGACGGAATTCAACGCGCTGAAGACCGTCGCTGATGCCGTAGCTGGCGCCAATCTCGGCTGATGTTCGGCGATAGCGGACAGTTCCATCCGCAACAGCCAATCCAGTTCATGGAGGGGCTGCTTTACCCTATCATCGGGTCACAGGGGCCGACCTTCTCCATTGGCGCCCTGCAAAGCGACACGGTTTCCCGCACGACCTACACGTTCACGGTCGACGTCGGCGCGGCCGATGATTCTCGCGCGATGCACTTCCTGTGCACCGGCAACTCATCCACATCGATGCTGTTCAGTTCCGGGACTATCGCGGGCGTCTCGCTGGGCAATTCCATCGATCTGCAGGTTAGCGCTTCCTATGCCTGCATCCTTTCGGCCCGGGTTCCGGCGAGCGCCGGTTCGGGCAACCAGACCCTTAGTATTACCCTGACGGCTGCAGCTACCTATCTCACCATCTTCCCGTACCGGTCGATGATGCTGAACAGCCTGACGCCAGTAGCCACGATGACATCGAGCGCCAACCCGGGAACAGGCACGATCGACGTCAGCGAGCGCGGCCTTCTGCTCTCTGCTGCCCGTTGCGGCAACTCGGCTCCAACCTACACCTGGACCGGCGTCAATGAGGATTTTGATGCCACCATCGGCGCGACCGGCAGAAGCGCGTCAGGCGGCAGTTATCAGGCCGGCGTCGCTGAAGTTGGCCGCACCGTCACGGCTACCCGCAGTGTCGCCGGCAACAACTACACCATGGTCGCAGCGAGCTTCAGATGAGAATTCCAAGCGGCAAGATCGATCAAGTCATCTACTTCGTCGCTGTCGACAGTGCGGACCTGAAGACGCGCAAAACAGGCCTGACCTCGTTCACGGTCTACCGCAGCCGCAACGGGGGCACTGCGACGGTCTACACGACCCCGACCATCACCGAGCTGTCGGCCGCGAACATGCCGGGCGTCTATTCGCTGCTGATCGACGAAGACACGACCGTGGCGTCAACGTCAGACGCCGAAGAGTATTGCGTGCAAATCACTCAGGCGAGCATGGCGCCGGTTACGCGTGTCATCGAACTTTTCCGGCGCGACACGACCAGCGGCACCACGGCTCTTGTCGACGCCAATGGGCGGGTCGACGTGGCAAAGATAGCTGGCACCGCACAGACGGCGCGCGACATCGGCGCGTCTGTGCTGCTTTCGTCCGGCACCGGTACAGGCCAGGTTAGCCTCACGGCGGGCGTGGTGGCAGCAAATGCCACGCAGATCGCAGGCGCGGCGGTGAACACGGCCAGCGCGCAAATCGGCGTCAACGTCGTCAATGCCGCTGGCACCGCCTGGAACTCGGGCGCCATCACGTCTGGCACATTTGCCACAGGCGCGATCACCGCGGCCAAGTTCGCGGCGAACGCCCTCGATGCCGTCTGGTCGACCGCGACGCGCCTGCTTACGGCTGGCACGAACATCGTGCTTGCCAAGGGAACCGGCATCACCGGCTTCAACGATCTGGATGCTGCCAGCGTGCGCGGTGCCGTCGGCCTCGCCTCGGCGAACCTCGATACGCAGCTCGCGACCTTCGCCACAGCGGCGAGCCTGACCACTGTCAACAACAACGTGCTCGCGATAAACAGCAAACTCGGCACGCCGGCGGGCGCCTCAGTGTCGGTGGACATCGCTTCGATCGCAGCCAAGACCAACAATCTGCCGGCCGCGCCTGCTGCCGTTGGCGACATCCCGACGGCAAACCAGAACGCGGACGCCTTACTTGATCGAGCGTCCGGGATAGAGCCCGGCTTGACGCCTCGGCAGGGCTGGCGCCTTTGGTCTGCGGCTTTGCTCGGGAAGGCGAACGGCCTCGGAAGCGGTACAGCCATTTTCCGCGATACGAATGACACGAAGGACCGTATCAACGCCTCGGTCGACCAGGACGGCAACCGACTGGCGGTCATTCTGGATGCTAGCTGATGTTTGCTGATCGGTGGTTCGGCAAGCGCTACTACGGCAACCGCTATTTCGGCCCGAAAGGCGCGGATCTCGACGCGCTTTTCAAACCAGGCGGGGGCTACTACCGGAAGCCGACAAAATACGTTCGCGACGGTAAAGTCGTCGATCTGAACGAACCGCCGCCCATGCCACCGGTCGAAGTGATCGATTGGCCAGAGCTGGCGCCGGACGTCATGGCCGCGCTGCTCGCCGGCTACCAGGCGCCGCCGATCGTCCTACCCGACAGCTCGGCGCTAGAAGCTCGTCTCGGGCGCATGATCATCGACAGAGAAATGCAGGCTATGCGGGACGACGACGACATGGTGTTGCTACTGCTCGCCTGAAAGCAAGCCGCTTAGAGTTTCGCAGGCATCCCTTGCACTCTGCATCTGCCCGAAAAGCAGGACAGGAAATTGGCAAGGTACGTTTTCCGCGATGGCATATTCGTCGACCGGCGAACCGGCGTTCCGATGGACAAGCCGTTCGCCGGGCAGATCGTCATGCCAAACGTCATTTCCGACATCCCAGATTATTCCTCGCCGATCGACGGCCGAATGATCACTTCGCGTTCCGAGCGGCGCGATGATCTGAAGCGCAACAACTGCGTCGAATACGAGCCGAGCCTGTCACCGACCAAGGGCAAATTTCGCAATCCCGACTTCTGCAAGAAGCGGGGCCTTCAGGTGTCAGAGGAATTTCGATGAGCGCTGCTGTAGCAGAAAGCCTTGCCAACAACGCACTCCCGGCCGGCCTCGTCGCCGAGGGGGCCGCCAACAACAATGCGGTCGCGCCGGTCAATGATGACGCCGCGCTTGAAGCGATCTGGAACAAGCACGAACGCGACAGCGGGGCGGAACGTGACAACGGGAAATTCGCCAGCCCTGATCCGGCTAGGAAATCTGCTGTCGAAGTCGCCGGGGCGGCTGCTGGCGGCGATGGCGGAGAGGGACAGGCCGGCGATAGTCTGACGCCTGGCGCCGAGCAGGTTCCTCTCCCGGCCAACTGGCAGGGCATCAAGGGCGGCGTCGCCGAGAACGTCAAGCAGGCATGGGAGAAGGCTCCCGCCGAGCTGCGCAAGTTCGTCGCCGATCGTGAGCAGGAGCTTCAGGGCAGGCTGTCCGATCACGGCCGCGCCGTATCCGCCTACAAGCCGATTCAGGATGTCATCGAGCGCAATGGCAAATACTTCGACCCGAACACCGGGAAGAAGATGGCCGACGGCAAGGTCGTCACGCCTGCGCAGGCGATCGAGTACCTTTTCAACGTCCAGCAGAACATGGATCAGGCCCCGGTCGAAACGGTGATGAGCATCATCGACCGGTACGGCATCCGCGATAAGGTCGCGGCAGTCTTCGGCCAGACCCCTCAGCAGGGCGAAAGCGAATTGCGGCAGGAAATCGCCGGGTTGAAGCAGATGCTCGCATCTGTCCACAACTCCGCGAACATCGACGACCGCATAAGCCAGCGCCTTCAGGAGCGCGACAGCATCACCGCTGCCAATGAAGAGCTAGGCCGCTTGTCAGCCGACAAGCCGCTTTACTCTGAAATCCCTGAAAAGCGCATGGTCAACTTCATCAATGATGCATGGGACCGGCTCGGAAGCACCGCCTCGAAAGAGGCCGTCTTCAACCTGGCCTATGACATGGCAGTAAACGCCGATCCCGATCTGCGGGCCAAGGCAGCCGCCGCGAAAGTGGCCGCTCCCAAGGACACCGGAAAGGTCGACGCGGCCAAGCGCGCCAACTCCGTCAACATCCCCTCAACAGCGTCGGGCAAGGCTCGGGTTCTCTCCGAAGATGAGGAACTGGCCGCTGTCTACGACCGGAACCACAAAGGATAAGAGCGATGGCTGGTCCGTCGACTACTTTCACGGAAATGGTGTCCACCACCCTTCGCAACAGCGCGACGGAAGTGGCGGACAACGTTTCGAAGAACAACGCTTTCCTCAACCGGCTGAAGAAGAAGAACAAGATCCGCAACCTTGACGGCGGCACCGAAATTCAGGTGCAGCTCGAATACGCGGAAAACTCGACCTATCAGCGTTATGCCGGCCTCGACACGCTGAACACCAATGGGTCGGACGTGGTGACCTCCGCGAAATACGATTGGGCGCAGGTCGCGCTGCATGTCGTGTCGAGCGGCAAGGAGCTTCGCCAGAATTCCGGCAAGTTCGCGATGATCAACCTGGTGAAGACCAAAAAGAACAACGCGCTCAAGACGGCGGCCAACAACTTCTCTGTCGACCTCTATTCCGACGGCTCGCTGTCGAACCAGATTGGTGGCTTGGCCAACATCCTGCAGACCAACGGTCAGGGCATTGTCGGCGGTATCGATTCCGCCACGTGGACCTTCTGGCGCAACAAGTTCCGCGAAGCCACCGGCACCAATCTCGCCGCGACGCCGAATGCGGCCAACGCTGCGACCTTCAAGGCCGACATGAACGCGATGTGGCTCACCCTGAACCGCGGCGCCGACAAGCCGGACCTGATCACGTTCAGCCATGACTTCTACTCGTTGTACGAGACCGGCGAGCAGCAGCTTCAGCGGTACATGGACGCCGATATGGCTCAGTCCGGTTTCATCGGCCTGAAGTACAAGACCGCCGACGTGATTTTCGACGACAACACGAATTTCACGACCACGGCCGAGAAGGGCTACTTCCTCAACTCCGACTACCTCTACGTCGACCAGCACAAAGAGGCGCAGTGGACGCAGGACGACGAGAAGAAGCCCGTCAACCAGGATGCGGTTGTTATCCCCTTCTACTGGATGGGCAATCTCGTCTGCTCGAACCGCTCGCTTCAGGGCGTGATCTTCGACGCGGCATAAGGAGCAAGAACCATGACCTCTTTTGTTGGTATCGACGTCACCAAGACGTACACCGCCGCGCAGCTCACCGGAACGGAATCGGGCAAGGCTCCGAAGATCAACGATCTGTACGAGTCTTATGACGGCAAGACGTACCGCTTCGTGAAGTACAACCAGGGTGCGGGCGCCATCGCGGCCGTCGCCGGCAATGCCGTCGGCTTCTACGCGCCCGGTGGCACTTCGACCGGCGTGACGAACGAAGTGACTTCGGACGTGTCCGACACGGCGGCGAATGGTGCCGGCGTGCTGGCGGGCGCGCCTGGCAATGGTGAGTATGGCTGGATACAGGTCAAAGGTCCGGCGACGTTGACGACCGCTCTGGTGTCCGGCGCGTCCGGCCAGGCGCTCGCCCTTTCGGTCACCACCGACGGCACTCTGAAAGTCGCCGCCGCCGTCACCGAAACCGTCTGCGCATATTCGATCCTTTCGGCATCGAAAATCATCATGTGCGCCTTCCCGTACTGACCGCACCTCGGGCGGGCTGCAATGGCCCGCCCATTCTTTCCTCTCAACTAAGGAGTGCCAGAAATGGCTGACAAGGCAGAGAAGACAGACAAGAGCGATGACGTGGTTGCGGTCGATCCGCAGACCGGCATCTTCCCGAAATTCCGCCAGCTTTGGAACGGCGGCGAACACCGCAACGCGGTCGACTTCGCCAAGGCTGAGAACGTGTCGGAAGCCGAGTGGACTGCACTGCTCGCCGAGTTTCCCGGCATCGTCGATGTGATCAACCAGTAGGGCGCCGCTGGCGCCCACAACGTTTTCAGGAGCCGAAGAAGATGAGCGAAGCGCAGCCCCTTATCCGCGTGATCGGGTTCAAGACGAGCTACGAGAAACTGCCGGTCAAGGGCGATCCGGTGGCCGAGAAATGCGACGTGAAGGGCTACAGGCTCGACGCCAGCAATCGGCGCATCCTTGAGCTTCAGCCCGAGGATTGGGTGACGTATTCGCCTTCGCACTCGCCGCTGAACACCCGCACCACCGAGCGCGTGCGCCATCTGCTGCCTGACCCGTCGCTGATGGGTGAGGACCAGGACGGTGAGAAGCTCCGTTTCATGACGGCGCGCTGGTCTCAGATCGAGCCGGCATACGAGGCTTTCAAGGCGGGCCGCGAAATCCCGTTGAACGGCACCGCGCTTGCAGCCTGGTCGGGCGTCACACCCGAACAGGCCGACGTCATGCGCACC
Source organism: Mesorhizobium sp. RIZ17 (assembly GCF_051127865.1). NCBI lineage: Bacteria > Pseudomonadati > Pseudomonadota > Alphaproteobacteria > Hyphomicrobiales > Phyllobacteriaceae > Mesorhizobium > Mesorhizobium sp. RIZ17. The sequence goes on along the minus strand of NZ_CP147861.1, from coordinate 6,165,611 downwards.
GCCGGCATTCGCACGGTCGAGGAAGTGCGCGACCTGCCCGACGGTCAGCTTGACCGCGTGCGCCTTCCGAACATGCGGGATCTGCGCAAGCAGGCTGGCCTGTTCCTCGCGAATTCCGACGCCGCCAAGGCCGCAGAGCGCGAGGCCGCGAAGGATCGGCAGATTGAAGAGCTGATCGAGCGCCAGGCTGCGATGGAAGCAATGATCGAGGATCTGACCAAGCCGAAAGGCAAGGCCAAGGACGCTGCCTGATGTCCATCCTCGATGTGGTCAGGGGTGCCGCGACAGTGCTCGGCATGGATATGCCGACACTCGTCTTTGGCGCGACCAATCGAGAAATGGTCGAGATGCAGGAACTGGTCAACGTCATGGCCTTGGAAGTTGCCAAGGCCCACGACTGGCAGAAGCTGCTGATTATCGCGACCTTTACCGGCGACGGCGTGGCGGATGCCTTCGACATGCCGAGCGACTATCGCCGGATGCAGAAAACCTCGTCGCTCTGGTCGTCGCGCTGGCGGTGGGCAACTGACCATCTGACCAGCCCGGACCAGTGGCTTGAACTGCAGGTGACGCCCGTAGCAGCGGTGAACGGCTACTGGATCATTTTCGGCAACCAGTTCCGTATCTGGCCGTCGATGGCGAGCGGCGAGACGGTCAAGTTCTTCTACCTGTCGAACGAGATTGTCGCGGCCAGCGATCAGTCCAAGAAGACGAGCTTCACCGAAGACGCCGACACGTTCCGGCTCTCGGAGGATTTGCTGAAGAAGGCGATCATCTATCGCTGGAAGCAGAACAAGGGACAGGCCTATGAGCAGGATTTCGATGACTACCAGGAACTGCTCCTGCGCTGCATGGATGACGACGCCGGCTCCAAGCCGATCATCTCGGGCCAGCCGCCTGTAAGCTGGCGCGGCCGCCGCGTGACGTGGCCTGGCTCGGTAACAGGTGCGGCGTGAGGTACGAACGGTTTCCCGGTCGCCGCAAGGCCGTACCGGCTCCCGTGCGCCCGATTGCGCAGCCCTACACGTTCGGCGCGCCGGTCGCCGGCTGGGTGACCAATCAGAGCCTGGTCAAGTCCAAGCCGTTCTCAGCGCAGACCCTTGAAAACTGGTTCCCTACTTCGACCGGCATTGTTATGCGCGGCGGCTCGGTTAAGCGTGCCACGCTCGGCACCGATCCGGTTGAAAGCTTCATCACCTATAACGCTGGCGGCGCCCGGAAGATTTGGGCTTGCGATGAAACGACGATCCGCGACGTGACCGCGCCCGCCAGCCCCGACACTCCGCCAGCGGCGTCCGTGACCGGCCAGACATCGGGCTATTACTCCTACGTGAATTTCACCACCTCGGGCGGCTCGTTCGTCGTCGCGGTAAACGGGACCGATTTTCTGCAACTCTACAGCACGGCTTTCGATTGGACAGCGGTCAACGGCTTGGCCACCTTTCGACTGAACTTCGACGCGCAGACGGTCAATTTCACCAGCGGCGGCACCGTGACGGGCGGCACCAGCGGCGCGGTCGGGACTATCGTCAAGAACGTCGACAACGGCACGACCGGCTCTCTGATGGTCCAGTCGATCACCGGCACGTTCGTCGACAACGAGACCATCACAGGCGGCGCTGGCGGTTCGGCAACGGCGAACATCCCTGGCGGCGTGGTGCAGGTATCTGCCGCCATTACCGGCGTCGCGACCTCGGCGCTGTCTCACGTGTGGCTCTACCGAAACCGCCTGTTTTTCATCCAGGGCGGTACGATGAAGGCGAGCTATCTGCCGGTCGATTCCGTGACCGGCGCGCTCGGCACCATCAACCTGTCCGGTGTGTTCCAGCGCGGCGGCTCGTTGCTCTTCGGGGGAACATGGTCGCTCGATGCCGGCGATGGCATCGACGACAAATGCGTGTTCGTCACGACCGAGGGCGAGGCCGCGATTTATGAAGGCAGCAACCCGGCCGGCTCGACCGCAGCCGAGTGGAACCTGGTCGGCCGCTACGATCTGACCGCACCGATGGGCAAGCGCGCCACGATGCGCGCGGGTGGCGACCTGATCGTCGCGACCAAGGAAGGCATGGTGCCAATCTCGGCCGCCATCAACAAGGACGCGGCCGCGCTGTCGCTGGCGGCCATCTCGCGGAATATTGAGCCGGACTGGAAGCGCGAAGCCGCCCGGCGCATCGCCTTGCCGTGGGAAATCATCAAGTGGCCCGACATGAATTACGCCATCGTCTCGCTGCCGATCGCGGCCGACGGGCAAGAGGCATGGTCGTTGGTCGTCAACCTCGAAACCGGCGCATGGTGCAAGTTCGTCGGATGGGCAACCCGCTGCATTGAGCTTCACGATAGCCGTCTGTTCTTCGGCACCAACGACGGCGAGGTGTTCGAGGGCGAAATCAACGGCAAGGACGAAGACCAGCCGATCTATTACACCTATGTCGGCAACCCCGATCACATGAAGACGCTCGGCCGGCTGAAGACGGTTCACCAGGCGCGCCCGACGTTTCTCAACTCGACGCCATTCAATCCGAAGATTTCGTTCTCGGCCAATTACACGGTGCAGCTTCCGACGGCGCCCGATGCTGCCGACGGCGGGTCGGCGGACCTATGGGATGCTGGCCTGTGGGACGTTGCGAAATGGGACCAGGCGGCGCCCGAGGCGACCGTGAGCGGCGGCCAGTGGATATCGATCGGCAAGACCGGCTACGTGATGCAGCCGCAGGTGCAGGTGACCGGCTTCCTGGCCATCCGACCCGATGTCGAGTTCGTGCAGCTCGACGCGACCTTTGAGAACGGCGGGGTGGTCGTATGAGCTACGACATCGCCATCGAGAACTTCAATGAGGCTTGGCCAGAACTCGAGCCGCTTTGCCGCACCCATTACGGCGAGATGCAGACGCGCATGGCGGCGGAGGGCATGACGATCGGCGAGTTCAAGCCGCGCCTGGACGTCTACGGCTCGGCCGGGCATCTGCTCTGCTTCGTGGTCAGGACCGAGGGCGAGGCCGTGGGCTACGCCTTCATCTGGCTCACGCAGGACATGCACAACAGCGAGCCCATCGCCATGGAGGATACCATCTACATGCGGCCGGATCATCGGAACGGCATCGGTCGCCGTTTCACCAAGCACATCCTGGCCGAACTCAAGTCGCGCGGCTGCGTCAGGGCGCACGTGACCATCGCCACCGATCTACGCGTTGCCAAGATGTGCGAGCGCGTGGGCTTCAAACGGTCGGCAATCGCAATGACGTATTTTCTTCAGGAGGCCTGACCATGTGCGCACCCTCTCCGCCCGCCCCGCCAGATCCTAAAGAGACTTCTGCCGCGCAGACCGGGACGAACGTCTCGACGGCAATCGCCAACGCGAACTTGGGCAACGTCAACCAGGTCACGCCTGACGGCTCGTTGACCTATAATCAGACTGGCACCTATAAGCAGTACGACCCGTACACCGGCAAAACGTACGACATCCCGACCTATACGGCGACCCAGACGCTTTCGCAGACGGGACAGGCGATCAAGGATCAGACCGACCAGGCTCAGTTGAATATGGGCAAGCTGGCAAACAGCCAGTCGGCATTCCTGAACGACTTCCTGTCGAAGCCTGTCGACCTGTCGAACGACGCGACCGAGGCCCGGTTGATGGATCTCGGTATGAAGCGCCTTCAGCCGGCGCTGGACGCTCGGCGCGCGTCGAATGAGGCGGACCTGATCAACCGCGGCATCCGCCCCGGATCGGACGCCTATGCGCAGGCGCAGAACTTGGAAGGTCAGAACGAAAACGACGCCTATAACCAGCTTCTACTGCAGGGTCGCGGCCAGGCGGTGCAGGAAGCGCTGGCCCAGAACTCGGCTCCAATCAACAATCTGACCGCGCTGCTGTCCGGTTCGCAGGTCAGCCAGCCGAATTTCGTCAATGCCAACATGCCGACCATCCCGACGACGGACAATGCCGGCCTGATCAACACCAACTACAACCAGAAGCTCCAGAATTGGCAGTCTCAAGCGAATAGCACGAGCGATCTGTTCGGCGGTCTCTTCGGCCTCGGCGCGAACCTGATCAAGTATTCGGATCGGCGCCTGAAGCGAAACATCCGAAGGCTTGGCACCTTCGCCAACGGCCTCACGAAGTACGCCTTCGAATATGTCTGGGGCGGCGGCGAGCAGATCGGCGTCATGGCGGATGAAGTTCGGGCGTTCCGGCCTCACGCTGTCTTCAGCATCGGCGGCGTCGATGCCGTCGACTATGGGGAGGCATTGGCATGACGGCTCCCATGTTCATCTTCGGTGGCGATACCGGCGTGCAGACGCCCGAGCAGTTGGCGCGCTTGCGGGCCATCGCCGACGCGCTGGCGCAACCGACAGCCGCGCCGCGCACGGTCGGTCAGGGTCTGAACGCCATCGGCGAGGCTCTCGGCTATCGCATGGCCAACAGCAAGGCTACTACTGCCGAGCAGGACTGGCGCAAGGGGGGCAACAGCGTGTTCTCAGCGCTGTTCGGCCCCGGTGGTTCTGCCTCGGCCGCCAGCCCGGGCGCAGCGGCCGCCGGTGGCGCACCAGGCAATTTGCCGAGTGTCGACGTGAGCGGGAGCGTTGCTGGCGCGGCCGATCCGAAGGCGCTGTTCGCAGGCCTGAAGGCGCGCGGCCTCAACGATGCGCAGGCCTATGCCACGCTTGGCAATTGGAAGCAGGAAAGCGAGTTCCGCCCTGGCGCGGTCAATCCCGGCGAAGGCGCGGTTGGCTTCACGCAATGGCGGGAGGGCCGCAAGGCGTCGCTGGACAATTTCGCGAAGGCAACCGGGCGCTCGGCGACTGACCCGGAAACGCAGATGGATTTCTTCGTTCGTGAGGCCGGCATTGTCCCCGACGATACCGGCACCGTGAGGGTGGACCCGGGCGGCGGAGCATTTGCCAAGGCCACTGACATCGCCGGGGCTAACAGCGCCCTGAAAGGTTTCATCCGCTACGGCTCACCCTACGACAAAGGCGGGGAAGGCACGCGACTTGCGAACGCCTTGGCTTATCAGAAGCTCTTTGGCGGTAGTGATGCGCCCGTGCAGGTGGCGAGCACCGATCCATCTGCAGGCGTTGCCCAAGCGCTTAATCGGCCGGCTGTCGCTACTGCGGCTCCAGCAGCCACCGCAGTCGAAGCGCTTGCCCAGCGCGTGCCTGTTTCGCCGAGGGCGGCCGAGCAGCCTCAGACTGCCGGTCCTGCCGGGTTGCCTGCTAACGCGGCGATGGGAACCATTGCCAAGGCCGCCGACGGCGAGACGTACCAGTATGCAGAGACGACGGGCATGGCCGGCGCCAAGGGACCCAGCGGCTGGATCAAGGTCAATCCGACCGCCGTCCAGACCGCTCAGGCTCAGCCGTCCGCAGTCTCGGGGGGGCCGACGCTGCAGCAGCTCCTGCAGGCTTCACAGGATCCTCGCCTGTCAGCCCAACAGCAGGCGGTGGTTGGCATGATGTTGAAGCAGAAACTTGCCGAAGCGAACCCGGCCAATCAGCTTGAGCTTGAGAAGAACCGCGCCGACCTGGAAAAGACGCAGATTGAGACCGACCGGCTGCGCAACCCCACGATAGCGCCTGCCGACCAGGCGCGCATTGATCTGGACCGGCAGAAATTCGACGCCGAGCAAAGCAAGCCGATCGAGGTTGGTGGCGTGCTGGTCGACCCAAAGACGCATCAGGCCGTCTATACCGGCCAGCAAACCGATTGGGAAAAGCTGGACGACCGCACGCTGTACAACAAGCGGACAGGCGAAACGAAGCCTATCGGCGGCGGTGGCGCGAATGCGGGTCAATTCCGGTTCAGCGGCAATTCTGTCGAAGCTCAGGCGCTTAACGGCCTGATGGACGGCGGCAGCTTGACAGCCGAGCAGGCTCAGCAGCTTGCGGCCGGCAAGACGATCAGCGGCCCGAATGGCGAATTGCTGTTCCTGACCCCGCAAGGCGTGTTTGGGCAGGCCTCTGCTGGCGGGCCACCGGTTCCGGTGACGCCTAAGGCAGCGCCGGAACCGGCTCCCGCGCCGCAAGCGCCACCTGTGCAGGTCGTGCCGGCTCCCGCCGCGCCGCCGAGCCCGGCACCGGTCAGCCCGCGCGCGGCAAACCCCGGACCGACCGAGAATGCCGGCATCCTGCCGCTGACCGCTGCTAAGCAGAAGCCGCCGAACGAGCAGCAGCAGCGTGACAACAAACTGTACTCGGTGGTCGCGCCCGAACTGTCGATCGTCGAGAAGAATTTCGACGCCTTGTCAAACACGTCGGATCAGGCGTTGTCGGCGATCCCGCACGGTTCGGACTATGGCGCCGATTACCTGAAGTCGCCCGAATACCAGCGTGCATCGAACTCGCTACGCACCATCATCGCGTCCTACCTCTACAGCGTGTCCGGCGCGACAGCGGCGCCGGCCGAAGTCGAGAACCAAGCATCAATCCTCACGCCTAAGCCAGGTGAGGCAAAGGCGTCGTTGAACGACAAGCTGGCGCGCATACGCGCAATGGTGGATGCGATCAGGACTGGCGGTTCGGGTGCGCCGCCGGCCGCGCCTGGCACTGGCGGTGGCACGACCAGCAACGGCTTGAAGTGGAGCATTGAACCCTGATGGCCACGCTGAACATCAATGGTCGCAAGGTAGAGGTCGACGACGCCTTTCTGTCGATGACGCCAGACCAGCAGAATGCAGCGGTAGACGAGATAGCCAAGTCTCTGCCGGCGCCCAACGCCGACGTTGCCGCGGCGGATTCGCGTGCAAAAGCGGGCATCGCAACCGCGCAGAAGATCATGGATGCTGGCGGGCCGAAGCCGGGGAGCGGTCACGATGCACCCGATATCGCATCGCCGCGAGCCATGGGTGCGGCTGGAACGTTCCTGAACTCGATCGGCGAAGGCATTCCGATCGCCGGCCCGCTGGTCGACAAAGGGTTGACCGCGACCGCCGCTGGCATCGGTGCGATGCTGACTGGCGAGCCAGCTTCCAAAGTCAACCAGGAGATGACCGACATCCAGCAGGAAAGCCGCGCTGAGCATCCGGTGGCGCGGACTGCCGGCAACGTGACCGGCGCGGTGGTGGGCACTCTGCCAGTGATGGCGGCCGCGCCCGAGGCCTTCGGCATTGGCGTCGCCTCGGCGCCCTTGCGCTACGCTGCCAGCATCGGCTCGGGGGCGGCGATCAGCGGTGGAGACGCAGCGGTTCGGTCTGGCGGGGATGCTAAAGAAACCTTGAAGGGCGGGCTCATCGGCGGCGGGCTCGGCCTCGCTGCTCCGCTCATTGCTCCACTGGTGGGCAAGGGCGTAAAGGCGATAGCCGACAACGTGCAGCTCGGTTCAATTGCCAAGGCGCTTGGTCTCGACAAGAAGGCTGTCGGCGTCCTGGCTGATGCAGTTCGGCAAGACGCCATCGATCCGGCTGCGCTGCCTCAGCTCGGCAACGACGGCATGTTGATGGATCTCGGCCCGAACCTTCGGCATATGGCCGGAGCTATCGCCGCGACACCTGGCGAGGGGAAGGCCATCGTTCGCAATGCCATCGGGGCGCGAGACGCTGACGCCAATTGGCGTATCCGGTCAACGCTCGACCAGACGCTTGGCGAGGCGCCCACGCCGTCACGCGTCATTGAAGGGGCGGACCGCAACCAGCGGCGGTTGCTGCCTCAGTACCGCGAAGCGTTGCGCGATGCCTCCGATGTCGATGCTGCGCCGATCGCGCGCTATCTGGAACGTGATGCTCAATCGCTTCGTGGCGACGCGCAGAAGGGCATTCAGCGCATTCGGTCGATGCTGGATTATGTTCCCACCAGCGAAGAGATTGCCCGCGCCCGCGCGACCGGCCAGCCCGCTCCTGGCGGGCTTATTCATGACGCCGGCACGCTGTTGAATACGCGTCAGGCCGTCGATGACTTGATAGAGAAGGGAGAAGGCACGAACTACCTCAATGCGCTTCAGACGGCGCGTCAGGCGATCGATGACGAACTCGCGGCCAAGGTGCCGAATATCAAGGAGGTCGACGCCAAATACGCCGAGCTGGCGAGGCAGAAGGATGCCGTCCAGCGCGGTCAGACGGTGCTTTCCAGCGGACGAGAGGCGCCAAGACCGGACGAACTCATCCAAGAGGTAGAGCAGGGCGCTTTGCCCCAAGGCCTACAGGTCGGGCCATCGGCTGTACCGCTCCGCCTCCGCGAGGGCGCGCGGGCCGAAATCGAGCGCATCGTTGGCACCAACGCAAATGATCGCGTCGCGCTTCAGCGCCTGATCAAGGGGGAAGGCGACTGGAACCGTTCTCGCCTGTCGACGCTCTTCGGCCAGGACAAGGCCAAGGCCATCATCGATCTGCTCGACCGTGAAAAGCTATTTGCCGATACGTCGAACATCGTCACGCGCAATTCCGAGACGGCGGCACGTCTCGGTGCCAGAGAAGCGGTCGACCCAGGCACCGCTGGCCGGTTTGGCGTCCGCGAAGGTTTTATCGCTGGTGGTGCTCGCGGCGCTGCGAGGGCCGCTGGCACACGGGCCGTGGAGCGGATAATCGACGCGCTCAGCAACGGCGGCAACGAAAAAGCGGTATCGGATATGGCGCTGACCCTGACGGGCGGAGCTCAGCAAAGTGCCGTGCTCGACGCTTTGATGAGGGCTGGCCGAGGGTCTAGGCTGCAGCAATCACAGATCGATCGTGTGGCGCGCGCTCTGTTGCTCGGCGGCCCTACCGCCGCCAACCGGCCGTGAGCGCCGATCCTTTCGGTCTTCATAAATCCAGACCAGCAGAATCAGCGCCATACCGACGAACACGCCAACCATGAAATCGATTGACGTTTTGCTGAGGAACCAATCGAGCCCCTGGTGCAAAATGGCCAGGACGGCGATGGTGATCACCGCGGCGATGAGTTGAAGAACCGTGTTGTTGCGCGACATAGGCGCGGAACATAATGCGGAACCGCTCCTAGGAAAAGGGCGTCTCCACCTGTCATATGCCTTGTCCACCAGCGGCGTCTTCCGCTTCGGCCGCTACGTTTCGGCAATATTTTAGTTTACCAATATCTCCATAGCAGCTTGACGGGATCAGAAAAGCAGAACAAGTTGCACCCCCGTTCAACCAAGGGGGGTGTAAATGCGCATATTCTTCGTCGTGGCGCTGTTACTCAGCGCTGTTTCGGCTTCCACAGTATCTTTCGCAGGCAACTGCCAGCATGACTACGATACGGCGGCCGATGGTTCGCGGTGTGGTGATCGTTCGGCAGACAGCCGCGACGGCGGCAACTGACAAACCGCATAGAGTTGCACAGGCCCGCTGGCTTCGGTCGGCGGGCTTTTTGCGGTTCAGCCCTTGATGCTCGGTGCCGGCGGCTTAGGCGTTCCGTTGAACGACAGCCGCTCGATCGTGGCGACAATTGCGACCGACAATGCCTCGGCTTCGTCCATGAGCGTCGGGCCATAATGGCCCTTCACCTGCTCCTCGCTCATCAGCACGCCCGGCGGGCAATGCTCCTCGATCGTGGCGCGGATGATGCGCAGTGCGGCGCGGCAAGCAGGGTCGTTTTCCATAACCAAATAAACATTCAATTTTGCTAAATTGTTCCCGGAACCAAGATATCGGTCGCGCCTTGAATCGCTTTGCTGTTGGGGTCGTGCGTGCGTCTGGCCGCAGCCACGAGGGCAGGCCCTGATGCCGCTGCTTGCCTTCCTGGCATCTATCGCCGTCGTCGGCGCATTGCTATTCCACGGCTAGCGGACGTTTCAGGTGTCCAGTTCAAGCGGCTCGTGGCCAGGCTTCTCGTGCCAGATGACTTGGCGAAGGTCACGCAAGTCGATCATCTGCCCGCAGGCGCCGCATTTATGGAAATGGTCGCGTGCGTCGGACGGCTCATTGCCGTGCATCTTGCCAACGATGGGCGGGCCGAGGTCGGAAAGCTTGGTCATGTCGCCTTGTCCACCAGTGGCGTTTTCCGCTTCGGCGGCACGTAGCGCGTGACCAGCCGCAGCGTATCGGCACTCACCGTCACCGGGACGCCGAGATTGACTGTGACCTTGCCGGCCTCGTCATCGACGTGGGTGACGTCGCCGACAAGCTCTATCGGCTGGCCCTGCTTCACCTTTGTCGTTCGGTCGACGATCGAATGCGGCTGGCCATAGGACGGGATCGAGACGCTCACCCGGTCTTCGGTGACGCGCCGTCGCACAGTCGCAGTGATGGCGACCTCGTCGCCGATGTTGAAGCTGCCCTTCGCCATCTCGATGAGTCTGGAGCGGCTGAAGCCTTCGTCAAGCTAGTTCTAATGTATATAAATTCGTCTGCAACCAATCCTGCGTCGGCGGATTGTAGCAGCAAGTGGTCGATCCCTTCAGGGGTGCAGCCGCGAAGAGAAAATCGCAGGAGCCCGTCGCCAATCCCCTCCCGAGTGGCGGCGGGCTTTTCTCATACAAAAAATTTACGAGGATGACGGGAACTCAGCGTTGACCATTGTGGTTAATTGCGCGGCGCCGCGCTACCCTGTGTCCTGCAGCCATCCCATCGCGCGACGCCGACAGGCAACGCTTTGGAAGGCCCGCTCACCTTAAGCCCTAGGTGGCGGGCCTTTCAGCGCCACGCCCATTGCCGAAGTGGACGCCTTTGCCCTCGATCGCGGGCGGCCCGGCAGGCTGGGGGGTAGGCCAGCAAACGCCGGGCCTAACCGGCGGGGCTCGGGGGCGAGACATAGCGCCGGCTGATCCTAATCTACACCCCTGCCGAGATGATCCGCACCATCCATAAGGATGACGGTGGGAGTAGGGCGCTATGGTCTGAGCGGGACAGCCGTGTCCCTTCGCGACCGGGCCATCCGCCGAGCTGGCGAATTGCTCAAGCAGATTGAACCAGGACAAGGGGAGAGACCGGAAACGGACTGTCGGCACCGACACCCCGTTGCGCGGCGATGTAGCGGCGCAGGCTGGAATGTCGCCGAGAATGGTGAATTGCCGATAGCCCGCCGCTGGTGTGCCCCCACACCTAGCGACGGGCTAAGGGTGGCCGGGCGCCTCTCTTTTGGAGATTGCCTAAGCGTGCGCCCTGCCTGGCGAACCGTGGTCCGCCGCATATGCAAAGTAGCTAAAACATCTGTGATCGACATGGTGTGATCGCGTAAGCCCTTGGCAGGCGCACCCAGGGCTCTTATTTCGAGACTCGGATGGGGCGACCTCCTGGAGGCCGCTTTGGGCAAGGAATATCCATTTTCAGAGGGCACGCTGGGAGGCAAACTGGCCGCCGGCACAGGCTTGTCCGTTCACTGCCTCGGTTGCCGGCGCCGCGCGGTTCTTGATGTCGCCGAGCTGGTCAAACGGTTCGGCCCGGACCAGCCTTGCCTTCATTGGGATCTGCTGAAAATCATATACTGCCACGAGTGCCGAGCCGCCGGCCGGGACGACCGGAATCTGCAGTTCACCAATCATGCCGTGACGCCAGAGCAACGCAAGGCCTGAACCGTGACGGCTGTTTCTTCGTAACCTTCCGTAAACCAGCGATACATTAGAATTCTCTAATGCGATTTGCCTTGCTACTCTTTTGTTGGGCTGCATTCCTTGGCTGGGATTTGGCGGCCAACGACGGTGCACTCGTGCAAGCAATCGGCACCCGGATTTTTCATCTCATCCATCTGACAGGACTCGTCTGATGTCCGTTTCAATGACCCCAAGGGCGGCGCCCACACAGCCAGCTCGGCCATCCAGGCGCACTCCTCCATGCCAATCATTTCCCGCTGCCCCGGCGTGCGCCGCAATCAAACAGCGGGGCCTCCTCAAATTCTAACTATCGGGGAAGCGCACTAGAAAGCACGTGCGGTAACAGTTGATTCAACCATTGCTGGTATATTTAGGCGAGTGTGGCGGCTCCGACAGTGCGGCGGGGGCTGGGTTGCCGGAGCCGCCTACGCGGCCAGGGGTAGTTGACCGCGCTGTCTCAGAATAGGACAGCGCGGTCTACGATTGGTTAATCGAACATTCAATTTCGCTAAAATGTTACCGGGCGGTGAAAACCAGCCCCTTGCTCTCGGGGACGATGCACCGACAGAATCACCAGGCGGCCTGCCGCCGATCATATCCCGGATGCCTACGGACCAGCCCAGCAGTTCGGACGCGCAAGCGCAACCATGCCCACGCGAGACGGATCAGGGACCCCTATCAGTCGCATGGTCTAACCCTCGTCATCTTCGGCTAGGTATTCTCTGACGCTTCCGAAGTCGCGGTACATCCCGCCGTCTGGATGCTTTTTCTCATGCCAGGCGATCGACCAATAGCCGGTCTCCTGAAGATCCTCCATCGCGCGGACTCGATCAGCAACAGATGGGAATTGCTGTTTGAGAAGCGCGTTGACCGCATCCACCCCGCCCAGCCGAAAGGCTTGCAGGCATATGTCGTGAAACATTGTCTTATCCCCGCAAGACTTGCAGGAGCAGCATTGCGCAACTATTGCGCGCGCGCAAGCAGGCTCCCCGAAGGGAGCGGCTTGACGATTTCAGCGAGTGGCCGGCAGGATCTGCCTCCGATGGAGGTGGAGCATGAAACGTAGGCCCGGCAAAAGCGGATTCGTCAAACTTCTCGCCACCGAGACGACCTTGCTTTCGGCCGATCCGCTTATCGGGCTGATCGAACTAGAGACCGATACCGGCACGATCAATCTGGCCATGAACAGGATCGTCGCCGAGCGGCTTCTTTCTGCCGTTATTGAGTTCTTGCAAGCGGGCGAGGGAGATGACGCGCCAACATTTGCGGTCGAGCGGTCGCAATAGGCAGTCAATAAACGCGCGTCGTCAGACCCGCCCGCTGGGAAGATAGGGGCGGGTCCTTCTAAAGTTACTTCTAAGCAGCGACCCGCAGATGAAGTCGGCGCTTTTTCGTTTTGCGGAACCAGACGACGGCCAACGCCTTCCAAAACGGCCAGCGATGAGCGTGGCTCATCACCTTTGCGTCGTCCTCTGCCGTTAGAAAAAGTTCGCTAATGGCGGTGGTTAGATCCTGTGGTTCGAACTTTTGGCAATAGTCCTTGTTTGTCATCAGGTACTCTGCGGCCCGAATATGGTGTCCGGTGACCGGCGCCAAATCTGCGTTCGCCAGCACTTCGAGGATGCGGCGCGCTCCCATGGCGGTCTGGCGTTCAACGAGTCCACTTACCGTGGTCACTGCTATGGTCTCGCGAGCCCGATAGCGGCCATTCCCTGCAGGGCCTTTCAGAACTGTCACACCCGCACGCTGGCAGACTTGTTCCACCGTGACCGCGTCTTCATCCTGCGCAACCACCGCTGCTTGATGCAATTGCAGCGGTGTCACAGCAAGCCTGTCGGTATTTTGACCAACAAAAGCCGCCGCCTGTGCTGATGTCTCCGGCGCATCCACAATCATCACCGGGATGAGGTCGACATTCGGGTTGCTCGCGGCCGCGATAGCCGTGTGCTGGCCATCCAAGACCATAAGCACACGTTTGCCCTCGTGTTGGCCATATGCGCAGATCGGAGGCTTAAACCTGGTCCAGCAGAAGCGCTGGATCATTCTTCTGATCTGGCGATGGCCTCGCTCGCCGATCGATCGCTGGTAGGAGCCGTCGACAAATAGCTCTTGGGGGTCGACCAACTCGCACTTGGGCAGAGCCGTCAAAGGCATTGCAGGTTTGAGCCCGGTGGTGTCGATGGGGGCAATAGGGCGGATGTCAGACACTGGTTTACTCCTCGCTTTGATACGCAGGAGAAGGAATCTTTCTGGATGGTTAAAAGACCAGCGGTTAGGCGCCTAGACCCCCGTAATCCTTGCTCTCTGCACCCGCTATCCACCACCGGGCCTACTGTTTTGTGTGAAGCTGAACACCTGGCCGCCCATGATTCAGAAACTCGACGCCTCGCGCCTCCAAAACCCGTTGCACTGCTTGGACGTTTTGGGCTCGCCCCGCAATCGGTCCACTCCCCGCCGCTTCCATGCTGCGAATGGTGTTCACGTTTACGCCGGCCAGGTCCGCGACTTCCTTCTGCTCGATCCCTATCAATGCCCGAGCGGCCTTCAATTGATTTCCGGTCGTAAGCATGTGTCCCTCTCAAAAACGCCTTTTCCAGTTATCACACCTAGAAACCCGTTGACAATCACCGCGCCTCGTTTTAGGTTACCAGACATAGTAAATCAGTTCTGATAACCAAAACGGAGAATTGCATGCCGAACACCCCTGTTCGGGCAGCCGCCGAAGGCATGCCCAATGTCAACCGCCGCAACGCGCTCACCTTCCTGTCCGCCGGCATGGCCGCTGCCGCGATGGCGCCGTCAGCTGTTGCTGCTTCCGCGCCGGCCTCCACGGTCAACCACGCTCTATCCGCCTACAAGGCGGCTGAGGACCACTACAGCATCTGCCAGAACCGCGAGACTTCGATCACCGAAGCGCTCGGAGAAAAGCTGTTCCCGAAGTGGACGATGCCGGGCGGCGTTTCGTCCCGGTGGACACATGTCCCGCTGGTATTCCGCGCATCCAAAGCCCTTGAAAGCGAGATAGCGCGCAAGCGAGTGCAGGTCGCCAAGTCGTTCGCCGACGGGCTGATGAACCGTTCGGCTTATGACCACTGGATGAAGGATCTCACGGAGCAAGGCGATATCGGAATGGCTTCACTCCGAGAGCAGGAAGCCGTCATCGAGGCGAGTGGCTACAACGATGCCTATCAACAGGCTGACGATGCCTTCTATGTGGCGCGAGACGCCTTTCTGGCAGTGCTGGCCGTTCCCTGCCAGGCCATCGAAGAAGTTCGCGCCAAGGCGGCCTGTGTCATCAGTGGCTACAACCGCTTGGGTCTCGAACTGGATGGGGACGACCTCGTGACCTGCATGTCGTCGCTCTGCGGTGAAGCGTGACCATGGGCGAGGTTGTTGCTTTCCGCCTTAGGCCGGCGCCTGTCGTCAAGGATGACCTCGCCGAGATTATCGACTGGATCAAGCCGGCAAGCGACTGGTGGACCGGCTCGATGCAAATTCAACTCTCGTATCACGCGTACATGCTCGCGGACTATCGGCGCGTCATAATCTATCGCGAACATGGCAGGCACACGGATGCCGGGAGGGCCGCGAGCGAATTGACGGACAAGGCCCGGAAGGCGTGGCTGCTTGCCGGGCTTCGGCAGATATTCATCCCCGCTGAAGCCGTCCGTCACCTTCGCTGGAAGCAGAACTGGCTGCGGCAGCATGGGGGCGGCACTCCTGAGACGGCTCTGGCTATTGCCAGTGATGAAGCCTCACTGGTGGATCGTCTGCAAGCCGTCGCGCGCCAGCAGGCCGGCCGCAGGAAGGCGGTACGTGGATGAACGCGCCAGTCATTTTTGACCAGAACGTCCGGCGAGCCGTTGAAGATGAGATCGAGCGGCTGATTGGGCTGCTGGATGTGATGGACTCTGACCCTGATCTTGAACCGTGGCTTGCGGGCGGGATCGAAGTTGTAGGCAAGGATGATAGAGAGGGCGACGACGAGCGAGAGCTTGACGATGAGCGCGAGGATGACCACGCCGAGCGCGACTTCCCGGGCTTTATTTTGGGCGGGCAGGGGATCTAAGTCATACTCACCGGCAAAGAACAGGCATGATCCCGGAGGCATAGGCATCCAGGGCCCTTTTCATTTCTCTGGGCCGTCCTCATATTCGGCGAATGCAACTTTGGGGGGCATGCGACGACATGGTTCAGTTTTGCGTTGACATTGCAGAGGGATCACCCTGCGGGGTCTGCAATGAGACAATACCGCTTCAGGTCGACGAGTGCCCAAAATGCTCGACGCCCATTCACCGCCTCACCTTCACCGAATTCATCAGGCAATTGGAACACAGACGCATCACTGACGCACGTCATGGCGGGCTGGTGGTTGGCAGGCACGGATCTGCCGATGACATTCCGATGTACATCTTCTTGGGTGGGGGGATTTTTGAGCTAACTGGGTTGATGCATGGCGGCGAGTTCATTGTCTCGCGTGAGGCCACCGCGAAACATTTGCCGACCCTTGAAACGATTAATTCGGAGAAGGGGGTAGCCGCTGCTGAGGATGTCCCGCTCCGCTATTCTCCGATTGCATCGGTCATTAACACTAACCTGATGCCTGCAGGTGGCGCCCTCTGGATCGATCCTGGTCAATTCATCATCAATGGATTTGCCACAGCAAAACACCTCGAAACGCTTGAAAAGCTGAATGCTGACGGCAATCCTGAGAGCCTGTCATCGATCGCCATCGGCACGATGGTATGACGGCAGGAACTGCCGCGCCTGATCAAGTGTCCGAAGGGGCAGTTGACAGCGGGATTCGCCGAATCGTGCGGGAACGTCCGCCGAAATGCGGGGCCGCTTATTGCACCGTTATTTAACGGAATGGATTGCGATGGCGCTAACTCGTTGAAAAGACTGGTACGCCCAAGGGGAATCGAACCCCTGTTACCGCCGTGAAAGGGCGGTGTCCTAACCGCTAGACGATGGGCGCGCTCAGACGAAGCGGCTTATAATTGCGTTGTTGCCAACCGGCAACCCATCTGCCGCCACATGCGACAACTTTTTTCAAAAGGGGCAAAAAGCGCTCCGCCAATACGCTAGGCGTGGTTTCCGACTCCACTTGATCGTGCAGCTTGGAGATCGACTGCAACGCCCCTCGCGATCGTCATTCTATGGCGGAGCAAGGAGCGAAGCGACGCGCGCAGACCATAGAATCCATTCCGTGACGATGACGCGCCGCAACGGTGCAGAATCTGCGCCGCTGCACTCTTAGGCCAAGGTCACGGAATGGATCCTCGGGTCTGCGCGTCCGCTTCGCTCCCGCTCCGCCCGTGGATGACGAAGTTCGGACGGGCTTCGGCTAATCGCCAATGTCTGTGGTGGCGTTTTGAAACTAATGTTGACGGCAATCGGCCTTCAACCGATCAAACCTGCTATGCCCACGAGGCCAAGCCGAAGGGCTCAGCCGTCCTCGCCACCGCCGCTGCGCCTGCGGCAGCGCCAGTTCCAGTCGCGTTCGGGACCGACGTCGATGTGGACGGATTCTGTATGGCAGTAAGTGCCGACGCCGCCGCGGCCGGGCATCGAGCGGACATAGCTCGCCAGGTCCCACTTCGACACGCCGGGCAACTGGATGTCGGCGGCCGCGCAATACATATGCAGCGAGTTCTTGGCGCCGTTGGCGCGGCGGTTGCGCGAAGGATCGCGGTAGCCGGAGGTGACGATCATCTTGCGGCCGAAATGGCCCTCGATCGTTTTCAGCACCCGCACCAGCGACGGCTTGAGGCAGGCGACGTCGACGCTTTCGTTCTGCTTCAAAAGGCCATTGGGCGCGAGCCTGGCCATGCCGGCGGCCGACGCTACCTGGTAGGAACCGCCGCCCTCGTCCTCATTGAGGTCCACGTCGCTTTCGTCGTCGATGCCGGACTTGCGCTTGATCTCGAACAGCGCGGTCTGGCGCACGCCGGGGAGCGCGTCGGCACCGGTGATGTGATTGGCCGGGTCGTCGATCGAAGCCAGTTGCACCGGCTTGTCGGCCGGGGTGGCCGAGGCCAGCGTCACGATCGGCTTGGCCGGCGCCGTCGTCTTGGCCTGCGCCGCGGGTTGCTCGCCGGAGCGCGCATTGTTGATCAGGGGGGCGGGTGCGGCCGAAGCCGGGGTGGTGCTGAACAGCGAGGCGAACAGGCTCTTCTTCGGCGCGGCGACCTGCGGCTGCGCCGGTTCGCCCGCGGTCACATAGACGCCGTTGCTCATGGCCTGCGTGGTCGCCTGAGCCTTCGATGCGATGGCGGCGGCATCGCCGGCGGCGACCTGCTGGGCGACGCCCTGCGTCTGTTCCGCCGTCTGCGCCTGCTGAACCAGCGGTTGGGGTGTGCTGCCGGTAATAGCGGTGGAGCCCGCCGGCAAGGCGACGGTCGGGAAGGCGGCTTGCGGCCGCGTCTCCGGCACATAGGCGACCTTTTCGGGTAGGGGCGTATCGCCCGCGCTCATCACGGTCGCCGTCGCCTCGGCGGGAGCCGATGCCTGCAACGACGAATCGGACGCGGTCCCGGTCTTGGCGCCAGATGTCGCGCTCATTTCGGTCGCGGTTGAATTGTAGGCGGGCGAAACGACCGACATCGTCGGGTCGCCGGTCGACGTGCAAGAGGCCAGGAGCACGGAAAAAAGCGCCGCCGCAATGCTGCGGCTTTCCCTTCGTGCAAGACGCCAACCTGCTGATTTCAAAACAAATTCCCCCTCGGTATCCGGTCGGTTCGTTATCGCGGCGCCACTCCAGAACCGGGCCGCGATAACCCTCCTGTTCCCAACCGGAAACGGGACGTGTGTCGAATCTGCAAGCCTCGGAATTATTCTGCGTCGGAAGGTGATTTGAGGCCGCGGAACGATTGACGCCACCATTTCGCCCTGTTTTGGCGGCCCGTCAACTCACCAGACATTACAGCCCGTTACACGCGCACCTTGACATAGCTGCCCGGCGCATCTCCCAAGGTTTTCATACGCTTGCCGGGTTTGCGGGCGGGTACGCGGATGTCGTCCTGGTTCTCGATCCAGTGCTGCCAGTGTGTCCACCACGAGCCTGGATGCTCGTGCGCCGCGGCGAGCCATGCGTTGAAGTCCCCCACCGGCTTGCCGCCGGTCCAGTACTGATATTTCCTGGCGGCGGGCGGATTGACGACGCCCGCGATATGGCCGGAACCCGCCATCACATATTCGACGTCGCCGCCGAAAAATTGCGATCCCAGGAACACCGAAAGCGCCGGCGCGATGTGGTCTTCCTTCGTGGCCAGGTTGTAGACCGGGATCGTGATGTCGGCGAGCGAGACCTTGCGCCCGGCAAGCTCCATCACCCCGCGCGAGAGATTGTTCTCGAGATAGCAGTTGCGCAGATAGAAGGAGTGGTTGGCCGCCGCCATTCGCGTGGAATCGGAATTCCAGTAGAGCAGGTCGAAGGGAAGGGGCTCCTTGCCGCGCATATAGTTGTTGACGACATAGGGCCAGATCAGGTCGCCCGAGCGCAGCATGTTGAAGGCGGTCGCCATCTTGGTGCCATCCAGATAGCCCTTTTCGCTCATCGAGCGCTCGACCGCGGCGACCTGGTCCTCGTCGACGAACACCTTGAGGTCGCCGGCATAGGTGAAGTCGACCTGCGTGGTGAAGAAGGTGGCCGACTTGATGCGATGGTCGCCCTCTTGCGCCAGCAGGGCCAGCGCCGCGCCAAGCAGCGTGCCGCCGACGCAGTAGCCGATGGCGTTGACCTCCTTCTCTCCGGTGGCCTTCTCCACCATGTCGAGGCCGAATTGCAGGCCTTCGCGGATATAAGCCTCCCAGCCCTTGGCGCCGTGGCGCTCGTCCGGATTGATCCAGGAGATGACGAAGACGGTGTGGCCCTGCTCGATGGCCCAGCGGATGAAGGATTTCTGCGGGTTGAGGTCGAGAATATAGAACTTATTGATCCATGGCGGACAGATCAGCAGCGGCCGTTTCAGCACCGTCTCCGTCGCCGGGTCGTATTGGATGATCTCGGCGACGTCGCTGCGGCCGATGACCTTGCCGGGCGTGGTGGCGATGTTCTTGCCGATTTCGAACGGCGTGTAATCCGCCTGGCGCAACTTCAGGTCGCCTCGGCCGGCGGCGATGTCCTCGGCCAGCATCTTCATGCCACGCACGAGGTTCTCGCCGTTCGAGGCCATGGTCTCGCGGAACAGCTCCGGGTTGGTCAGGATGAAGTTCGACGGCGCGATCGCGTTAGACACCTGCTTGACGTAGAAGCTCGCCTTGTGGCGCGTGTGCTCGTCCAGGCCCTCGGCATGCTCGACCAACTCGTTCGCCCAGCGCGAGGTGACGAGATAGGCCTGCTTGAGGAAATCGAAGAAGGCGTTGCGGCCCCACTCCGGGTCCTGGAAGCGCTTGTCGCCGCGCTCGGGCTGGACCGCGTCCTGCGGCGCTTCGGCGTTGGGATTGACCTTTTGGATGGCGTTCGCCCAGACAGTCATATAGCCGGCGAACAGTCGCGTCTGCGCTTCGAGCGCGCGTTGCGGGTCGCCCAGCCAGTATTCCGAGAGCTTGGAGAAAGTCTTGACCATGTCGACGACGGGCTCGGCGACATGATCGCGCACTTCGCCCTTCTCGCGCGGTTCGGTCCAGGCGGAAGCCGCCTTGCCGGCCTGCTCGATCATGCGCGCCATGTTCAAGGCAAAACGCTCGGGGTCCTTCACCAGATATTGCTCGATGGCCGAAGGTCCGCCATCTTCCGCTTTGTCCGAATCGTCAGGTTTGGACATGGTTCGCGGGGTTCCTGCCGGAGCGTTTTCTTGACATATTACCATGGGACATCTGACCGGGTCCAATTCGCTGTAACCCGGCTGCCAGGAAAACAATATGACGATTAATGTTGGCGGGACTTTTTTTCTCAGGCCGGGTTCGATTTGCCGCATGGCGGTCGTGGCCGGGCTGGTCGGCGTCCTGCTGCCCGCCGGCGGCTGCACGAGCACCAGCACGAACAATGCGGCCCCGACGTCCCTGACCGAAGGCCCGAAGGACACCGGCTCCTATCCGAACCTCAATGTCCCGCCGCCGGTGGCCGCCAAGCAGCTCACCAAGGAAGAGACCGCTGCGAACCTCGCCCAGCTCAAGGCCGAGGAGCAGGCGCAGGCCGCCAAGGGCGGCAGCGTCAAGGCACCGGCGAATGCGGCAGCGCTCAACAAGCTTGCCAAGACGCATGGCGACGACACGCTGAAGCAGATCGAGGGCAAATGCGACCCTGCCCTCGACCCTAGCTGCAATTAGGTTTATATCGCGCGCCGAAAGCGCCCCCCTTTGATCGTCTGGAACTCCAATGGAAGAATTTCACAAGGTCCGCCGGCTTCCGCCTTACGTGTTCGAGCAGGTCAATCGGCTGAAGGCCAGCGCCCGTTCGCGCGGCGCCGACATCATCGACCTTGGCATGGGCAATCCGGACCTGCCGACGCCGAAGGCTATCGTCGACAAATTGTGCGAAGTGGTGCGCGATCCGCGCACGCATCGCTATTCCTCGTCGCGCGGCATTCCCGGCCTGCGCCGCGCCCAGGCGAATTATTATCAGCGCCGCTTCGGCGTGAAGCTCAACCCCGACACGCAAGTGGTGGCGACGCTCGGCTCGAAAGAGGGCTTCGCCAACATGGCGCAGGCGATCACCGCGCCCGGCGACGTCATCCTGTGCCCCAATCCGACCTATCCGATCCATGCTTTCGGCTTCATCATGTCGGGCGGGGTGATCCGCTCGCTTCAGGTCGAGCCCGATGACGGCTTCATTCCGGCGGTCGAGCGCGGCATCCGCCATTCGATCCCGAAGCCGCTGGCGCTGATCCTCAACTATCCGTCGAACCCGACGGCGCTCGTCGCCTCGCTCGACTTCTACAAGGACGTGGTCGCCTTCGCGAAGAAGAACGACATCATCATCCTGTCGGACCTCGCCTATTCGGAAATCTATTTCGACGGCAACCCGCCGCCGTCGGTGCTGCAGGTGCCGGGCGCGATGGATGTCTGCGTCGAGTTCACCTCGATGTCGAAGACCTTTTCCATGCCCGGATGGCGCATGGGCTTCGCGGTCGGCAACGAACGGCTGATTTCGGCGCTGACGCGGGTGAAGTCCTATCTCGACTACGGCGCGTTCACGCCGATCCAGGTGGCGGCGGCGCATGCGCTGAACGGCGACGGCGCCGACATCGAGGAGGTGCGCGAGGTCTACCACAAGCGGCGCGACGTGATGGTCGATTCCTTCAGCCGCGCCGGCTGGACTATTCCCGCGCCCGCAGCCTCGATGTTCGCCTGGGCGCCGATCCCGGAGCAGTTCCGTCATCTCGGCTCGCTCGAATTCTCCAAGCTGCTCATCGAGCATGCGGATGTCGCGGTGGCGCCGGGTGTCGGCTTCGGCGAGCATGGCGACGACTATGTGCGCGTGGCGCTGGTCGAGAACGAGCACCGGATCCGCCAGGCGGCACGCAACATCAAGAAGTTCCTCGCGACCACCGCCAAGCAGCCCAACAACGTGGTGCCGCTCACCGCTCGTCGCTGAGTTTGCCTTATATCCCGTAGAATTTGAGGGGCGTCGCCGGACATGGCTGAAGCGTTGCGTGTTGGAATTGCCGGCCTCGGCACGGTCGGCGCCTCGGTGGCGCGCGTGCTGCGCGACAAGGCGGCCGAGCTCACCCGCCAGTGCGGCCGCGACGTCGTCGTGACGGCCGTATCGGCCCGCGACCCGAAGCGCGACCGCGGCATCGATCTCAGCACCGCGAAATGGTTCGACGACCCGGTCAAGCTGGCCGAGAAGGCCGATATCGACGTCTTCGTCGAGCTGATCGGCGGCGACGAGGGGCCGGCGCGGCAGTCGGTGAAGGCGGCGCTCGAGGCCGGCCGCCATGTCGTCACCGCCAACAAGGCGCTGCTTGCCAAGCACGGCGTGCAGCTTGCCGAGATCGCCGAGAAGAAGGGCGTGCTGCTCAATTACGAGGCGGCGGTGGCCGGCGGCATCCCGGTCATCAAGACGATGCGCGAGGCGATGGCAGGCAACGCGGTGACGCGTGTCTTCGGCATCCTCAACGGTACCTGCAACTACATCCTGACCCGCATGGAGGCCGAAGGCATCTCCTTCGACGCCTGCCTGAAGGACGCGCAGCGGCTGGGTTACGCCGAGGCCGATCCGACCTTCGATATCGAGGGCCACGACACGGCGCACAAATTGTCGATCCTGACCAGCCTTGCGTTTGGGACGAAGATCGCCGCCGGTGACATCTACATGGAAGGCATCTCCAACATCACCCAGGCCGACATCCGCGCGGCGGGCGACCTCGGTTACCGCATCAAGCTGCTCGGCGTCGCGCAGCGCACCGACAGCGGCATCGAACAGCGCGTGCACCCGACCATGGTGCCGACGGCTTCGGTCATCGCGCAGGTGCATGGCGTCACCAACGCGGTGGCGATCGAGACCGATATCCTCGGTGAGCTCCTGCTCTCGGGTCCGGGCGCGGGCGGCAATGCCACCGCTTCGGCGGTCGTCGGCGACATTGCCGACATCGCCAAGAGCCGGCCAGGTTTCCAGCATGGGCCGGTCTTCGGCTGGCCGGCGAAGGAACTGAAGCCCTACAAGAAGGCGCAGATGCGCAGTCATGCCGGCGGCTATTTCATCCGGCTGACCGTGCATGACCGCACCGGCGTCTTCGCGGCCATAGCCAAGCGCATGGCCGACAACGACATCTCGCTGGAATCGATCGTCCAGCAGGCGGCTGGCGCCGAAACGAAGGCGCAGAAGACTGTCATCCTCGTTACCCACGAGACGACGGAAGCGGCGGTGCGCAAGGCCGTAGAAGGCATCACCAAGGACGGTCATCTGACCGACAAGCCGCAGGTGATCCGCATCGAGCGGGCCGAATAAGCCAAGTCCGTTTTTGCCTTCAATCGATTGATTTTGCTGTCATTTCGAAAAGTGACAGGCTGAGTCTTGCCGTTGTCATGGAGCTTTGCCAGAAGAAGCGCGCCTCTGGCGGGAGGCGGAGCAATTCCGGCGCTCGACCGTTCTGGAATTGCTCGAAGCAACAACTGGAGCGGCTCAGAACTGAACCGCTCTCATGACAACGAGGAACGCGTAATCCATGAACATCGCCCAGAACATCGTCGCTGGTCTCGACCGGATCCTTGCCATGGAAGTCGTGCGCGTCACCGAGCGTGCGGCGGTCGCGGCGGCAAGGCTGCGCGGGCGCGGTGACGAGAAGGCCGCCGACCAGGTGGCGGTCGACGCCATGCGCCATGAGCTCAACCGGTTGGCCATCAAAGGCACGGTGGTGATCGGCGAGGGCGAGCGCGACGAGGCGCCGATGCTCTATATCGGCGAGGAAGTCGGCACCGGCAAAGGTCCGGCCGTCGACATCGCGCTCGATCCGCTCGAAGGCACGACGATCTGCGCCAAGAACCTGCCCAACGCGCTGGCCGTCATCGCCATCGCGGAAAAGGGCAGCCTGCTGTTTGCGCCCGACGTCTACATGGACAAGATCGCCATTGGCCCCGGCTATCCCGAAGACCTGATCGACATCGACGCCTCGCCGGTCGAGAACCTCGCCAATCTGGCCAAGGCCAAGGGCGTCGGCGTCTCCGACATAACCGCCTGCATCCTCGACCGGCCGCGTCATGCCAGGCTGATCGACGCCGTACGCGCCACGGGCGCCGCGATCCGGCTGATCGGCGACGGCGATGTCGCGGGCGTCATCCACACCACTGATCCCGACGAAACCGGCATCGACATCTATCTCGGCACCGGCGGCGCGCCGGAGGGCGTGCTGGCGGCGGCTGCGCTGCGCTGTACCGGCGGACAGATGCAGGGCCGGCTGATCCTCGACACGCCCGAGAAGGTGGCGCGGGCGCAGAAGATGGGCATTTCCGACCCGAAGCGCGTCTATCGCGCCCAGGATATGGCGCGCGGCGACGTACTCTTCGCGGCGACCGGCGTCACCGACGGCAACCTCCTCGACGGAGTGAAGTTCGGCCGCACCTTCATTACCACGCACACGATCGTGCTGCGCTCGTCCTCGCGCACGGTGCGCGAGATCAAGGCGCGACACCAGGATCTGGATAAGTTCTAGACCTGCTTGCGAGGTCGGACCGCAGTTGTTAGCCATCTCAGCGACGACGATACCGGCTGCAGGGATCTGACGATGAAGGCGTTCGACTGGCGCGGATCCGATTTCGCGCGCCACGGTGATTACAAAATCCTATCGCAATACCCAGAATGTGCGCCGCTTCTCGCGCGCGAATACGGCAGTGCATTTCGGTTCGACCGCCCTTTCATGGCCTGGCTCAAGGATGGTACGGGAAAGTCCATGGGCGATGCGGCGGACGAATGGCTCCGCCGCCAGGCTGAAAAGCGGAAAGCGTAGTTGAGCGGCGAAAAGCGCCTCTTCCTCGATGTCAGGCAGTCGGCGACCGGTGTTTCCTGGGAACACCGGCTGACCGAGCGGCAGGACATGGCCGCCTTGGCCATCGCGCAGGGCCATGGCGTGCCCGACATCGTGGCGCGGGTGCTTGCCGGGCGCGGCGTCAGCGCCGAGCAGACCGAGCGCTTCCTCGATCCGACCATTCGCGAGCTCCTGCCAAATCCGGCGTCGCTGACTGACATGGAGAAAGCGGCGGCGAGGCTGGCCGATGCGGTCGTCGCCCACGAAAAAGTGGCGATCTTCGGCGACTATGACGTCGACGGCGCCGCGTCGTCGGCGCTCCTGAAACGCTTTCTCACGCATTTTTCGGCGCCGTCGGAAATCTACATCCCGGACCGCATCTTCGAGGGTTACGGACCCAATCCCGAAGCGATGCGGGAGCTGATCTCGCGCGGCGCGAAGCTGATCGTCACCGTCGACTGCGGCACCAACAGCGCGACCTCGATCGATGCGGCCAGAGAGGCCGGCGCCGATGTCGTGGTGCTCGACCATCACCAGGTCGGCGGCCCGCTGCCGGCCGCGGACGCCGTGGTCAATCCCAATCGCGAGGACGACCTGTCGGGGCAGGGGCATCTGTGCGCCGCCGGCGTCGTCTTCCTGTGCCTGGTGCAGACGGCGAAGGTGCTGCGCGAGAGGTTGCCGAATGCCGCGCCGGTCGATCTGCTTTCCATGCTCGATCTGGTGGCGCTGGCAACGGTCTGCGACGTCGTGCCGCTCACCGGGGTCAACCGCGCCTTCGTGGTCAAGGGGCTGCAGGTGTTGCGCCAGCAGAAGAATGAGGGGCTGGCGGCGCTGGCGCGGGTCTCGCGCATTGGCGAGCCGATCAACACCTTCCATCTGTCCTTCCTGATCGGCCCGCGCATCAATGCCGGCGGCCGCATTGGCGACGCCGCGCTCGGCAGCCGGCTTTTGGCCACCGACGATCCCGTCGAGGCGGCAAGCATTGCCGAGACGCTGGACCGGCTGAACCAGGAACGGCAGCAGATGGAGCAAGAGATGCTGGCGCAGGCCCGCGCCGAGGCCGATGCGGAGCTTGCCGGCGGCAACGGCCCGGCAGTCATCGTCACCGCCAGCAACACCTGGCATCCGGGCATCGTCGGGCTGATCGCTTCGCGGCTCAAGGACTATGCGCGCCGGCCGGCCTTTGCCATCGCCTTCAATTCGACCGGCATCGGCACGGGCTCCGGCCGTTCGGTGACCGGCTTCGATCTCGGTCGGCTGGTGCGCGAGGCAGCCGAGGCCGGGCTGATCGTCAAGGGCGGCGGCCATGCGATGGCCGCCGGCATCACCGTCGAGCGCGCCAAGCTCGGCGAATTGCGCGCCTTCTTCGAGGAGCGCGCCGCGGCCGACGTGTTCCGGCTGCAGAACGAGGAAAGCCTGGCGATCGACGGCGCCTTGGCTGCCGAGGGCGCCACGATCGCGCTGCTCGACGCGCTGGAGAAAGCCGGGCCATTCGGCGCCGGGCACATCGCGCCGGTATTCGTGCTGCCGCGGCACCGGCTGGCCGACGCGCGCGCGATCGGCACCAACCACATCCGGGTGGACCTGCAGTCGCAAAGCGGCGGCAACATTCAGGCCATCGCGTTCCGCGCCGTCGACACGGCGCTCGGCGAATTCCTGTTTAAAAACAGGGGCAGGACCGTGCACATCGCCGGTTCACTGTCGGGCAATTACTGGAACGGCAACCGCACGGTGCAGTTCCGCATCAGCGATGCGGCGCTGGCGTAACGACGATAGCGGGAATTCACATGAGCACGGACTGCAGCCGGGTCAGTTCGTTGATCTGCGACTTCGTCGCCTGGTAGCCCAGGCTGATCGCCTCGTCTGCCCGGTGGAATTCGGTGAGGCCGATATGGCTGAGCTTGGGCTGCAGCGACATATCCGGCGGATCGCCGGCGAGACGCGCGCGCGAAATCCGGTCCTGGATGATGTTGAAGGCCTCGACCATGACGCCGGTGATGCCAAGGCGTGTCTGGTGCGATTGGGGATTGACTTGGCCGGGACGCGGCGCGTCGTTTTCAACGAGGAGTTCCCCGGCGCTGTGCTTGATGACGGCGGCCCGACCGAACAGGTCGTAATGCAGGTTGACCGCCACGACGAGCGGCTGCTCATAAGCGCGGCAGACCGACACCGGCACTGGATTGACCAGGGCGCCGTCGACCAGCATGCGCCCGTTGCAGGCGACCGGCTCAAAGACGCCCGGCAGCGCATAGGAGGCGCGCATGGCGGTGACGAGCGAGCCGCTCGACAGCCAGATCTCATGGCCGGTGCGGATTTCGGAAGTGACGGCGACGAAGGGTTTCGACAGGTCCTCGAAGCGGGCGCCGTCGAGGTGCTCGCGCAGGCGCCGATCGAGCTTCATGCCGCCGAACAGGCCGCTGCCGCCCAGATTGAGATCGAGAAGGCCGAAGATGCGCCGCTTGGTCAGGCTTCTGGCGAACTCTTCCAACTCGTCGAGCTTGCCGGCAAGGTAGCAGCCGCCGACCAGGGCGCCGATCGACGTGCCGGCGATCATCGACACTTCGATGCCGGCCTCGTCGAGCGCGCGCAGCACGCCGATATGGGCCCAGCCGCGGGCGCATCCGCCGCCCAGCGCCAGCGAGATGCCTGTTTTCCTGCCAGGCTTCGGATCGGGCACGCCGCCGGACGATGCGGGGCCGTTGGCCTCCCGAACGTCAGGTCTGCTGCGCAATGACGCCCATTCGAGCATCACGATCTCCCGTGTCCCATATCCCTTGTACCACAAGGATGTTTGAGAATAATGAATATGAGTGGTTTGTGAATATTGAACGGTTCACAGAGGCTTCCGATACGTTTGGTCCGTATCGAACAGCGGCTTGCTGCCGTCGTCGGCAAGCGTCGCTCTGCCGTCGTTCAGCCCCACCGTCCGATAAAAGCAGGAACGTCTACCGGTGTGACAAGTTGCGTCGTGGCCCAACACTTTCACGCGCAACCATATCGCGTCCTGGTCACAATCCGTGCGCATCTCGACGATGTGCTGAAAATTGCCGGAGGTCTCGCCCTTCTTCCACAGCGCGTTGCGGGAGCGCGACCAGTAGTGGGCGATGCCGGTCTCCAGCGTAAGCGCCAGCGCCTCGGCATTCATATGCGCGACCATCAACAGCATGCCGTCGCCGGCATCGGTGACGACGACGGTGACGAGGCCCGCGGCATCGAAGCGCGGAGAAAGGACAGAACCTTCCTCCAGCGCCTTCTTGTCAGATGGGGCTTTCGGGAATTGCAGTGCCGACATCGCCGGTCCTTATGTGTTTGGGCCGGCGAGGGCCGGCAATCAGCCGCCGGCGCGCACCATGGTGACGAAGCGGATCTGCTCCTCCGGCGTGTCCTTGAAGACGCCGGTGAAGGTCGAGGTCAGCGTGGTCGAGCCCTGCTTG
Source organism: Mesorhizobium sp. RIZ17 (assembly GCF_051127865.1). Lineage (NCBI taxonomy): Bacteria > Pseudomonadati > Pseudomonadota > Alphaproteobacteria > Hyphomicrobiales > Phyllobacteriaceae > Mesorhizobium > Mesorhizobium sp. RIZ17. The sequence goes on along the minus strand of NZ_CP147861.1, from coordinate 6,137,311 downwards.
CGGATGCCGCGCATGGCCATGCACATATGCTCGGCCTCGAGCATGACGGCGACGCCGCGCGGGTTGAGCACGTCCTGGATGACGCCGGCGATCTGCGCTGTCATCGCTTCCTGCGTCTGCAGGCGATGCGCGAAGATGTCGACGACACGCGCGATCTTCGACAGGCCAACGACCTTGCCGTCCGGCAGATAGCCGACATGCGCCTTGCCGATGATCGGCACCATGTGGTGCTCGCAATGCGAATGGAACTTTATGTCCCTGACGATGACGAGGTCGTCATAGCCGGCGACCTCCTCGAAGGTGCGGCCAAGCTCGTCGGCCGGGCACATGTCGTAGCCGTTGAACATTTCGCGGAAGGCTTTGGTGACACGCTTCGGCGTATCGATCAGGCCTTCGCGTTCAGGATTGTCGCCGGTCCAGCGCAAAAGCGTGCGCACGGCAGCTTCGACCTCCGCCTCGGTCGGCCGGTCGGTGACTGGCTTTTCCAAGTATTCGGAGGGGGGCATGATTTTCTTGATGACGGCATCCATAAAGGCGTCTCCCGTAGTCCCACTCAAAGGTGGGACGAGTTGAACGGACCACGACCTTTTGGGTGAAAATCGCCCATTTCCATCCCGCAAGCGGCGTGAACATATGAGCAAAGACAGCGGCTTTTGATCGCCTTGTCGATGCCCGACTGCGACCATTATATATGGTTACAGCGGAGCGAAAGGAAGACGCGAGAGCGGCAAAGCCTGTTCGCTGGGCGGCGACGGATTGGAAAAATATGATCGACGACGTCTACAATGCGAAAATTCTCGGCTTTGCCGGAAACATAGGGCGGATCGGCCGGCTCGACGATGCCGACGCGACGGCCAGGGCGCATTCCAAATTGTGCGGATCGACGGTGACCGTCGACCTCAAGATGGACGGCGACGTGGTGACCGATTTCGCCCATGACGTGAAGGCCTGCGCGCTCGGCCAGGCCTCGTCGTCGATCATGGCCCAGCATGTGGTCGGCGCCCGCGCCGACGAACTGCGCGCCGTGCGCGAAACCATGCTGAAGATGCTCAAGGAGAACGGCGCGCCGCCGGAAGGCCGTTTCGCCGACCTCAAATATCTGGAGCCGGTGCGCGACTACAAGGCGCGCCACGCCTCGACCATGCTGACCTTCGACGCGGTGGTCGAGGCGATCGGCCAGATCGAGAAGAAGCGCGCCGGACAGGCGGCCTAAGGATAGGGCTAGGCAGCCCTTCTGGTCACGGCGAATTCGCTTCGTATCCAGTCGGCGAACGCCTTGGCGGGTTCCGGCAGATCCGCCAAGCTCCTCGCCACCAGCCAGTAGGCGCCGGAAGCGACATCGATATCGAACGGTTTGATCAAAGTGCCTGACGCGAGTTCCTCGCCGATCTGCAAGAGATCGCCAAGCGCCACGCCGTGGCCAAGCAGCGCGGCCTGCTTGGAAAGCGAGACGTCGGCCAGCATCGGGCCACGCGCGGGGACCGCGTCGGCGGGCACGCCGGCGGCCTGGAACCAGCGCGCCCAACCCTGGCGGTTTTCCTCATGCAGCAGCGTGTAATGGCGAAGGTCGATCGGCTTTTCCAGCGGAGGGCCAGCGGCCAGCAGCGCCGGGGACAGAACCGGAGAATCGACGGTCGAGGCCAGGCGCTCGGCCTCGCTGCGCGGCCATGAGGTGGCGTGCGCGCTGAAACGCAAGGCGAGCTCGGGCTGGTCGCTGCGGAACTCGATCGGACGCGGATCGACTTCGAGGGACACGTCGATGTCGGGTCGCAATTGGCGAAAGCGGTTAAGCCGCGGCACCAGCCAGACGGCTGCCAGCGATGGCTCGACGCTGACGCGGACCACCGATTGCGCCGGCGAGGCCGTCAGCTCGGAAAGCACGCGGTCGATGTCGTCGAAGCTTCTGACCAATCGGTCGAGCAGCCTTTGTCCCGCATCCGTCAGTTCGACGCGGCGGTGGAGGCGAACAAACAGCGGTTGGCGCAGGAAGGCTTCGAGCTCGCGGATCTGCCGGCTGATCGCGGCTTGCGAAACATAAAGCTCCTCGGCCGCGCGGCTGAAGCTCAAATGCCGGCCGGCCGTCTCAAAACTCCTGAGCGCCGTCAGCGGCAGCCGTCCTCGCTTCATTTCGCATAACCTCAAGTTATCCGAAGCGGAAATTATACTCGTTTGAGAAGGAAGGCCAGCGGCAGTCTAATCCGTTTCGAAGGAGACCTGCCATGAACGAGTTCCTGGCCATTTTCAGCGACGTGATACGGATAGCGACCTTCCAGTGGCACGGCGAAGTCGTGCGCGGTGGCCACCATAACTGTCGCGATCTTGCCTCTCACCATCGCCCATGGACCGGCAGCAATCCCATCCGGCGCTCGAGGCCTTGAGGGTGAAATCCATTGCGTTTCGGCGTCGGAGCCCACATCTATCGCGCAGTGAAACAGGCTGCGGAGCAATGGGCGACCATTCCGGGCATACACATGGCGTCCGGCCGGTGCAGCGCGGGCGCAACTGGCCGGGGCCATGGCGCAAGACGCCCGGGCGCGTGCTCGGCACATCGCTCGTGCGCCTCTATCAGCTGACGCTCTCAGGCTTCGTCGGCAACAGCTGCCGGCACCTGCCGACCTGCTCCGAATACGTGCATGAGGCGATCGCCCGCCATGGCTTGTGGGCCGGCGGCTGGATGGGGCTGTTCCGAATCTCACGCTGCGGGCCGTTCGGAACGCACGGCATCGACCGCGTGCCGGAGACACTTGCCCAGCGCTATGTCTGGTTCATGCCCTGGCGCTACTGGCGGATCGGCAAGAAGAGCGGCGAAGCCGAAGTCTGATAACCGAGCGACCATGATCGTCGAATTTTACGATCTGGTAGGGTTAACGCGAGGCTGCACAAACACTGCGAATTTGAGACAAAATCGAGACAAGTCGCCTCGCTAAGCCGCTGCCGTAATCTCATTCCGGAGTGACTTCGCCATGCGCCAGATGGACCGCTATCCCTTCATTTTTGCCATCGTCCTCTTCCTTTTGGCCTGGATGCTGGGTTTGCCGGTGCGGGCGCAATCGGCGCCGCTCGAAGATATCCACTGCACGCTGGTCCAGGACTCACAGAGCGGCGAGACGCTTTACCAGGACGGCGAATGCGACAAGCGCGTCAGCCCGGCCTCGACGTTCAAGGTGCCGCTCGCGCTGATCGGCTACGATGCCGGCATCCTGAGCGACCAGCACACGCCGAGCTGGGACTACAAGCCGGAGTTCAAGGCGGCGAAGCGCGACCAGAAGACCGTCGATCCGACTGTCTGGGAACGCGATTCCATCGTCTGGTACTCGCGCGAGGTCACGCGGCGTCTCGGGGCGGAGAAGTTCGCCTCCTACGTGTCGAAATTCGGCTATGGCAACAAGGACGTTTCGGGCGATGCCGGCAAGGACAACGGGCTGACGCAATCCTGGATCAATTCCTCGCTCGAGATATCGCCGGTCGAACAGACGGCTTTCCTGCGCCAACTGCTCGCCGGCAAGATGCCGGTGTCGGCGAAGGCGCATGAGATGACCAGGGCGATCCTGCCGATCTTCCCGGCAGGGGACTGGACCGTGCAAGGCAAGACCGGCAGCATCAGGCTCGGCCAGGACGGCAAGCACTCGCTCGGCTGGTTCGTCGGCTGGGCCGAGAAGAATGGCCGCCGCGTCGTCTTTGCCAGGCTGGTCGTCGACGCCAAGCGTACCGACAAGCCGAAGGGCCTGGCGACGCGGGCGGCGTTTCTGAAGGATCTGCCGCAACTGGTGAAGTAGTTGGTCTCAGGCGCTGCGGCGGGCGCGCAAGATGTGCCCGCCGGAATTGCTTCGGGCGGTAGCGGGAGACCTGGCAAAACGCGCGGCGATCTCGCCGCTCTCGAGATCCTCGATTTCGTCGAAGCCGAGCTCGGTGAGGGACTTCGCCAACTCAATGGGATCGAAGAAACTGATCCAGGGCTCGCCGATAGCCGCGACACGCGCCGCGTAAAAGGCAAGCGTTGCCCGAGCCGCCTCGTCGCGGTTCTCGGCCGGTTCGCTGTAGTCGAAGACCACTTCGGAGCCAGGGATGTGGGCGATATAGGCAAGCGTGGCAAAAATCGCGTCGCGCGTCAGATAGGGCACGACCCCCAGCCAGATGAAGAAGCCCGGTTCGGTCGGCTTCAAACCCGCCGCCGCCAATTCCCCTGCCAGACTCTGGCGTTCGAAATTGACCGGCACGAAGGTTACGCCGGCCGGCTCGGCAAGACCGGCCTCGGCGATACGTTGGCGCTTCCAGGCCTGTGTGGCCGGATGATCAACCTCGAACACCGCGATGTCCGGATACGGATTGCGCAGCGAAAAGGTGTCGAGGCCGGCACCGAGCACCACGACCTGGTGGATGCCGCTCCGCACCGCTGCCGCCAGCCAATCCTCAGCGAGGCGGGCGCGTGACGCCACGAACAGCCGCATGCGACGGTCATGTTCGTCTTCCCGCTGCAGCTCCTGCGCGCCGGGCGCAGCATCGCCCAGGATTGCGCTCGCATAAGGATCGCGAAACAGCTCTGCCTGCGGCGAGAACTGATGAAGAGCCCTCAGGCGCGCGACGCGCAGGGCGGTTCGGCTGGGGGATGCGTCTTCCATGCGGCTATACAAGCTGCGTCGCGCTTTGTTCACAAGCCTGCGCGACTGGCCTGCGACATCGCTCACGACATTTCCTGACGGCCGCTCTTTACCTGACGCGGCACTGCCTCTAAAACCGCGCCGCTGGCCATCATCCCCTTGATTGGCGCCTCCGGCTAAACCTCTGCATGCCGCAATGCATCCTGCGACCTGCATTTCACCACCCGCGCTCGTTTGCGGGACTGGATAGGAGAACCCTGATGCCGAATTCCGTTTCCCTGACATTTCCCGATGGTTCCGTCCGCGAATATGACGCGGCGCTGACCGGCGCGGGTCTTGCCGAATCGATCTCCAAGTCGCTGGCCAAGAAGGCCGTCGCCTACAGCCTCGACGGCACCGTTCGCGATCTTTCCGATCCGCTCGGCACGTCCGGCAAGGTCGAGATCATCACCCGCGAGGATCCGCGCGCGTTGGAGCTCATCCGCCACGATACGGCGCATGTGCTGGCAGAGGCCGTGCAGGAGCTGTGGCCTGGAACGCAGGTGACGATCGGGCCGGTGATCGAGAACGGGTTCTATTACGACTTCGCGCGCAACGAGCCGTTCACGCCGGACGATTTCCCGGTGATCGAGAAGAAGATGCGCGAGATCATCGCGCGCAACAAGCCGTTCACCAAGGAAGTCTGGTCGCGCGAGAAGGCGAAGAAGGTCTTTTCCGACAAGGGCGAGCGCTACAAGCTCGAGCTGATCGACGCCATTCCGGAAGACCAGGATCTCAAGATCTACGCGCAGGGCGACTGGTTCGATCTCTGCCGCGGTCCGCACATGGCCTCGACAGGGCAGATCGGCAATGCCTTCAAGTTGATGAAGGTGGCGGGCGCCTATTGGCGCGGCGATTCCAACAACCCGATGCTGACGCGCATCTATGGCACTGCCTTTGCCGACCAGGCGCAGCTCGATGCCTACCAGACGCTGCTGGAAGAGGCCGAGAAGCGCGACCACCGCAAGCTCGGCCGTGAGATGGATCTGTTCCATTTCCAGGAAGAAGGGCCGGGCGTTGTCTTCTGGCACGCCAAGGGCTGGAAGATGGTGCAGAACCTGATCAACTACATGCGCCGCCGCCTCGACGAGCATGGCTATCAGGAAGTCAACGCGCCGCAGGTGCTGGACAAGAGCCTGTGGGAGACGTCGGGCCACTGGGGCTGGTATCGCGATGCGATGTTCAAGGTCACCGTTGCCGGCGACGATACCGATGACGACCGCGTCTTCGCGCTGAAGCCGATGAACTGTCCCGGCCATGTGCAGATCTTCAAGCATGGGTTGAAGTCTTACCGCGAACTGCCCGTCAAGCTTGCGGAGTTCGGCAATGTGCATCGCTACGAGCCGTCCGGCGCGCTGCACGGGCTGATGCGCGTGCGCGGCTTCACGCAGGACGACGCGCATATCTTCTGCACCGAGGAGCAGCTCGCGGCCGAATGCCTGCGCATCAACGACCTGATCCTGTCGACCTATGCCGATTTCGGCTTCGACGAGGTCAGCGTGAAGCTGTCGACGCGCCCGGACAAGCGCGTCGGCACCGACGAGGCCTGGGACCATGCCGAAGCGATCATGAGCAACGTGCTGGAGACGATACGCACGCGCTCCGGCAACCGCATCAAGACCTCGATCAATCCGGGCGAGGGCGCCTTTTACGGGCCGAAATTCGAATATGTGCTGAAGGACGCCATCGGCCGCGAATGGCAATGCGGCACCACGCAGGTCGACTTCAACCTGCCAGAACGTTTCGGCGCCTTCTATATCGGCTCGGATTCGGAGAAGAAGCAGCCGGTGATGGTGCATCGCGCGGTGTGCGGCTCGATGGAGCGGTTCCTCGGCATCCTGATCGAGAACTATTCCGGCCATTTCCCGCTGTGGTTCGCGCCGCTGCAGGTGGTGGTGGCGACGATCACCTCGGATGCGGACGAATACGCCATCAAGGTCGTCGAGCGGCTGAAGGCCGCGGGGCTGCTGGCCGAGACCGATCTGCGCAACGAGAAGATCAATTACAAGGTGCGCGAGCATTCCCTGGCCAAGGTGCCGGTCATCCTCGTCTGCGGCAAGCGCGAAGCCGAAGAGGAAACCGTCAATATCCGCCGGCTGGGCTCCCGCGACCAGGAATCGCTGAAGCTCGACGATGCGGTGAAGCAGCTTTGCGATGAAGCGGTTTCGCCCGACCGCAAGCGCCGCGCCGCCTGACATAGCGGCACTTTCTGAATGGCGGTGGCGTGTCCACCGCCATTTTCACACGCCTGTCACGCCTGCCTTGTAACCAACCGCCATGCTCAAATTGAAACTGCGGGAAAGACGTTTCCCCGAGCTGTCCTACGCCAACCCGCATCAGCCGGTGCTGACGCGCTGGTTCATCCATTCCGTCGAGGGCCTGTCGGGCCGCGACCGCTTCGCCGTGCTTTACGATTTCTGGCGCCGCCACGTGGTGCCGACCGGCGACCGCGTGTTCAGCCGCATGCTGGAATTGATCGACGTCAAGGTCCGCAACGCCGTGCAATGGCCGCCGGCGGAGTTGCCGGACACGCCGCTGGTCATCGTCGCGAACCATCCCTTCGGCATCGGCGACGGTATTGCGGTGCTGTCGCTTGTCGAGCAGCTCGGTCGGCCGTTCCGGGTCATGATCCACAAGGATCTGCTCCGGATCCGCGAGATGGAGCCCTATTCGCTGCCGATCGACTTTTCCGAAACTAAAGAGGCGCTGAAGAACAATATGGCGGTGCGCCATGAAGCGGTGCGGCTGTTGAAGGAAGGCGTCACCATCGTGATCTTTCCCGCTGGCGGTGTCGCCACGGCGCCCAAGGTCTTTGGCCGCGCCATCGACCTGCCATGGAAGATGTTTCCGGCCAAGCTGGTTCAGGAGGCCAAGGCCTCTGTCATCCCGATGCACTTTTCCGGCCAGAACGGGCGTCTGTTCCACCTCGTCAGCGGTCCGATGAACATGGCCGAGCGCGACAACCGCGTGGCCAAGTTCATCGGCAAGGCATCGTTGACGCTGCGTCTTTCCCTGCTCATCCGCGAGTTCGCACGCCTGTCAGGCAGGACAATCGAGGTGCGGATAGGCGACGTGCTGAGATGGAGCGACCTCGAACAGCTGCGCGAGCGCAAAGCGCTGCTCGACCGACTCTACCGCGCGGTCTTCGACCTGGCGATCCCGGCCGCACCGCGTGGCCGCGTGCCGTTCCTGCCCAAGCGGATGCGCAAGGCGGCCTGACTAACGAGATTAGAGCAATTCCAGGAAAAGAGTGGGCGGTTTTCCGTCTGGAATTGCGTAAAAACAAAGAGATAGAGCGGTTCGCCGTTTCCGTGAAACGGTGAAACGCTCTAATCGGCGCCTTCGTTGGGATCGATGGCGGCCGATTCGTTGGCCACAACCTCGATTTCCTGGTTCTGGCCGGCGACGACCGTGAAGTCCTTCTGGTAGATGCGGTCGCGGTTCTTGGCGATGATGGTGTACTGGCCCTCGGCCAGCACCATCGAGGCGAAGGCGCCGACCGCTTCCTTGATCGGATCGCCGCTTTCGTTGAGCAGCGACCAGGACGTGTCGGCGATGGCTTCGCCGCCGGGCTCGCGCACCAGCTTCATCGTCAGCTCGGCGGCACGGTGCTCGACGGTCGCCTCGGTCAGCTTGCCGGCCTCGACACGGATGTCCGAGCGGATGACGGCGTTGACCGCGCCGTAGGTGGACACGACATGGTAGGTGCCGGCATTCAGCCGCACCACGGTGTTCGGCGCGACGTCAGGGGCGATCAGCGCGCGGTCGCCATTGGCCGCGGCCTCGCCTTCATAGATCGAGAAGCGCAATTTCTTCGACTGGATCGGGGCGCCGCCGGACGTCACCGCGTCGAGCTTCAGGCCGCCGGCATCGAGCACAAGGCTTTCGCGCTTGGCTTCCTTGCCGACGGTGATGCGCTTGGTGGCGCCGGCGCGCCCATAGGAGGCATGGACGAGATAGCTGCCGGGGGCGAGCTGGAAAACAGCCGTGCCGCCATGGGCGGACGCCACCATCGGCAGTTTGCCGTCGCCGGTCGGTTCCGGCTTGAAGACGCGCCAGACGATGCCGCGGGAGATGTCCGCGCCCTTGTCGGTCAGCTGGGCCGACAGGGTGACGGCGCCGCCACTGCCAAGCGACAGCGGTCCTTCCGCCTTCGGCGTCGCGTAGCTCGAAATGCCTGGAAGCTTGAGGTCGCCGACATCGTTGGCGTTCTGGGCCAACGCGAAGGAAACCGGCACCGCGAACAACGCAGCGACGAGTGCGATCACGAAAAGGCGCAGAGTCCCCTCAAACATGCCTTGCGTTGAAGCCCAAGGCGGTGGCAATTTCAAGGCCTAGGAGCGCGCTGCTTTCCTTCGGCTGCTTCTTATCCGGCGCAAAACGCCACCGCCCGAGCCGCCCGACCTCCCGATGGCGTGCTTCAGCTCAAAATCGAATGCCTTCCAGGAGACTTGCGCCCATGGCGTCGCCGATCATCGATTTCCTGCTCACCCGCAATTCCGCGCCGATCCCCGACCTCAAGGAACCGGCGCCGAGCGACGCCGAGATCGCGACGATGATCGCGGCGGCCTCGCGCGTTCCCGACCACGGCAGGCTGGAGCCCTGGCGCTTCATCCTCTATCGCGGCGAGGCGCGCATCGAGATCGGCAGGAAGCTGGCCGCACTTGCCGAGCAGCGCGAGGGGCCGTTGCCGGAAGGCCGGCGCAACCAGGAGCTGGCGCGCTTCTCGCGCGCGCCGCTGGTAATCGGCGTCGTGTCGGTGCCGAAGGAAAATCCGAAGATCCCGCAATGGGAGATGTTCCTGTCGGGCGGCATGGCGGCGATGAACCTGATGATCGCGGCCAACGCGCTCGGCTATGGCACCAACATGATCAGCAACTGGTACTCCGACGTCGCCGAGGGCAGGGCGATCCTCGGGCTGTCGCCGCAGGAGCGCGTCGTCGGCTTCGTCCATATCGGCTCGTACCAGGGGCCGGCGCCGGAGCGGCCGCGGCCCGATCCGGCAAAGCTCTATGCAGACTATGCCGGCCCCTGGGCCGGGTAGCGCGATCTACGGACGCTGCAAAGAAGCGCGGCCTGGCTAACGATTCTTCGAAGGCCGTGCATCCGTGCCGACGGAAGGATTAGCGCGACGCGCCGTCATGACGGCACGGACATAGCCAGGCTCGCCGATCCGGATGCTGCCGTCGGGAAGCCCCAGAATGCGGTCGAGCGCGATCTCGTAGAGCCTGACGCGCCTTTCCAGGGTTTCGATCGCAATGTCCATATCGGCATCGCTGCCGCCGGCGAATGCCTTGGCGATCACATCGTGCGTGGCCATGCCGAATTGCATGACGATGTCGGCGACGCCTTCCGGATCGAAGGTGCGGAACGTCCCGTCCTCGACACCCTGCCTGATGATTTCGACCAGCAAGGGCGAAAAGGCCGCGCTGGCCGCCAGGTTGATGCGGTGAAACAGCACCAGGTTTTCGGGCCGGAACATTGTCTCGAACAGCGCCCAGGCTTCCGCCGCGGTCTCGACCTTGGCCTGCCGTGACTTCGCGAGCAAGGCATTGAGGCGTCCAAGCGGATCGAGCGCCGGATCGCGGAGCACATCCTGAACGCCGGCGAGCGCTTGCCTTGCGAAACGCTCGGCGAGCGCCTCCAGCAGGGCCTCCTTGGAGGCGAAGTAGTGATAGAAGGCGCCCTTCGAGATGCCGGCGGCGGCGATGACGTCGTTGAGGCTCGCTCTGTCGTAGCCATGTGTCAGGAACAGTGCCTGGGCATGGTCCAGCAGCTCTTCTCGCCTAAGCTCCGGGTGCTTGATGATACGTGGCATGACGAAACCTTGTGCACGCGGCGGCCGTTTTCGTCCAGATGCCCGGCGCCGATTGCACTTGAGAGTAGACCGTCGGTCGGTATAATAGACCACTGGTCGGATTCGACCAATAGCGGCGGGGGCACGTCACGGAAGGTTGGTCATGATCTCGAGGTTGGTTTTCCAGACATTCATATGGTTCGGCGTCATGGGCGTGCTGCTGTTCCTGTCGGCCGGCACCCTGCACTGGATCGGCGCCTGGGTGTACATGGTCGTGATGGTCGGGCTGAGTCTTACCATGGGGGTGGCACTGGCCCGGCGCGATCCAGGCCTGATGAATGAACGCCTCCGTCCCCCGATCCAGAAGACCCAGACAGGGGCCGACAAGATCCTGCTGAGCATATTGCTGCTCGGCATCTTCGCCTGGCTGGCCCTGATGGGATTCGATGCCCGTTTCGGCTGGTCGGCAGCTCCCGTCTGGGTGCAGGCGATCGGCATGCTGATCCTGCTCGTCGGCATCTGGATCTGCTATCTCACAATGCTGGAAAACAGCTTCGCGGCGCCTGTCGTGAAGATCCAGGACGAGCGCGGGCAGAAGGTGATCACCACCGGGCCGTACGCCTATGTCCGCCACCCTATGTATGCGGGCGCCATACTCTATTTCGCCGGCACGGCGCTGCTTCTCGGCTCCTGGTGGGGGCTGGCATCGGTGCTCGTCTTCATCGTCCTGCTCGCCATCCGCACCTTCATCGAGGAAAAGACCTTGCGGACCGGCCTGCGGGGCTATGACGATTACGCCGCGCGCGTTCGCTACAAACTGATCCCGATGGTCTGGTAGCGGTCAGGCGGATACGCCTGCGGCCCTGGCGCGCGCGAGCAGCCGTTCGGCCAGCCGCAGATGCGGCCGGTCGTACATCTTGCCGCCGATGCCGACGACGCCCGGGTTTCCCGCCGCCGCGAAGGCGTCGACGATCGCCTGCGATAGCCCGACCGCTTCAGCGGACGGCGTGAAGGCGGCGTTGATGACCGGCACCTGCGCCGGATGGATCGCCATCTTGCCCGTGAAGCCGTCGCGCTCGGCCTCGCGGCATTCCTTCTCGAAGGCGGCCATGTCGCGGAAATCGGGAAAGACGGTGTCGATGGCAGCGACTTCCGCAGCGCTTGCCGCCAGGATGGTCATGGCGCGCGCCAGGCGAAACACGTCGGTGTAGCAGCCGCTCTCGTCGCGGGTCGTGCGCGCGCCGATCGCGGCCGACAAGTCCTCGGCGCCCCAGGTCACGCCGGCGAGCCGCGCGCTCGTTCCGGCATAGCTGGCCGCTGCCAGCACGCCCGTCGCGGTTTCGGTGATGATCGGCAGGATTTTGATGCCGCCGTCCGGCAGCCCGCTTTCGGCTTCATGCACCCGAAGCTTCACCGCCAGTTGCTGGACGTCCTGCCCGCTGTTCGACTTCGGCAGCATGATGCCGTCGGGCTTCGCAGGGACGAGCGCCGCGAGGTCGGCGTCGGTAAAGCCGGTGGACAGGTCGTTGACCCGGACGTAGATGGCGGAGCTCGTCTGCTGCTTTTGGCTGGAGATGAAGCGCGCCGCAACGTCGCGTGCCGCACTCTTGTTGGCGGCGGCAACGGAATCCTCGAGATCGACGATGACCACGTCGGCGCCGGCGCCAAACCCTTTTTCCAGCTTCCGCTCGGAATCGCCGGGCACGAACAGCAGCGAGCGCATCAGGCCGCCTTTTTCAGCATCATCGCCTGCCTTGTGCATCTGGCGACGAGAACATCATTCTGATTGTAGGCGCGGTGCTCGAACTCGACGATGCCGCGATCAGGCTTCGACTTGGATTCGCGCAACGAGACGACCGTGGTCTCCACCCGGATGGTGTCGCCGTGGAAGACGGGGTGTGGGAACACCGTTTCCTTCATGCCGAGATTGGCGACAGTGGTGCCGACGGTTATGTCGTTCACCGAAATGCCGATCATCAGGCCGAGCGTGAACAGCGAATTCACCAGCGGCTTGCCCCATTCGGTTTTCGCGGCGAAGTCGAAATCGATGTGCAGAGGCTGCGGATTCAGCGTCATCACCGAAAACAGCATGTTGTCGCTCTCGGTCACCGTCTTGCGCAGCGTGTGGCGAAAGACATGGCCGACGACAAACTCTTCCAGATAAAGCCCGGCCATGGTTCGATCTCCTCCAATGCCCGTGCTTGATAGGCGTTGGCCGCGCTGCCATCAAGCCGGTTAAGAAACATGGTGAACCGTTCGTAAACCATTTCCGGCCTACCGTTCACAACGGGGCCGGAAATATTCCGGCGAGGGCGTAGCTGGTCGGTATGGTTGTTTCGCACTTTCTAAAGTGGATTGATACGGCAAGGGTTTCCGAGCGGGCCGCCGCCGCGAGCGCGCTGGCGCGCGCCTATGTCAATTCCGATCTGCCGTTCGAGGACCGCTGCGCCGCCGAGGCGGCCCTCACGCTGCTTCTGGACGACGCTTCCTCCAAGGTTCGCCAGGCGCTTGCCGAGGCGCTGTCGATGAGCCATCACGCGCCGCCGCAGGTGATCAGCGCCCTGGCTGCCGACCAGCCGGAAGTGGCGGCGCTGGTGCTGGCGCGTTCGCCGCTGCTTACCGATGCCGATCTGGTCGAACGCGTCGCCTGTGGCCAGAAGGCGACGCAAAAGCTGATCGCCAACCGTCCGGTCGTCTCGATGTCGCTGGCGGCGGCGATCGCCGAGATCGGGGAGCCGGAAGCCTGTGCCGCGCTGGTCGGCAACAGCGGCGCCGAGATCGCTTCGCTGAGTTTCCGCCGCATGGCCGAGCGCCACGGCCAACTGCCGCTGGTGCGCGAGGCGCTGATTGCCGATCAGCGCCTGCCCGCCGATTGCCGGCACATGCTTTTGGTCAAGCTCGGCGAGACCCTGAAAGGTTCGCCGCTGGTGCTGGCGATGATGGGGGCGGCGCGCGCCGATCGCGTGATGCGCGACGCCTGCGTGAAAGCCTCGGTCACGCTGATCGAGGGGACGCGCATGGAAGAGCATGCCGCGCTGATCGAGCATCTGAGACTGCGCGGCGACCTCACGGCAAGTTTCATCATCCGCACCATCGCGCATGGCAAGGTGGACTTCTTCGGCTCGACGCTGGTGGCTTTGGCCCAGCAGTCCGAGCAGCGGGTGACGGCGCTTCTCGCCGGCGGGCATGACGTTGCGCTGCAGGCGCTGTTCCGCAGCGCCGGACTTGCGCCGGCGACGCATGGCATAATCCTGCGCGCGCTGAAAGTATGGCGCGAGGTCGCCAACGGCCGGCGTGTCGCCGGCGTGCAGGAAGTGAGCTGGCTGATGCTGAAGGAACTCGGAGGCCAATCGGCCGAGGGCGATCTTGCCGGGCTGGTTAAGTCGATCCACCTCGACGCCCTGCGGGAAAATGCGCGCGGGCATGCATTGGCCATCGCAGCGGCCTAAAGCGCATGTTCAAGGCTCATCCGAGCTCCTGGGCGAGGCCGATGAGAAGCCCTTCAGGCCCGCGGATGTAGCAGAGCCGATACACGTCCTGATACCGGACCACTTCGCCGACGAGCTCGGCGCCGCGCTTGCGAAGCCTCTCAAGCGTCTCGTCGATATCGTCCACGGCGAACATGACGCGGAGATAGCCCAGGGCGTTCACCGGCGCGTTGCGGTGATCGGCGACGACAGGCGGCTTGATGAAGCGGGACAGCTCGAGCCGGCTGTGACCGTCCGGCGTGCGCATCATCGCAATCTCGACGTGCTGATCGCCGAGGCCGGTGACACGTCCGGCCCATTCTCCCTGGATCATGGCGCGCCCCTCGAACTCGAGGCCGAGCTCGCGAAAGAAATCAATCGTCGCGTCGAGGTCCTCGACGACGATTCCTATGTTGTCCATCCGTTTGAGCGCCATGTGTCACCCTATAAAGTGTCGACCAGTTATCAAGGAACCATTCCGAAACGGTCCGACCTGAAACGCGATACGCCCGAATGGTTCAAGCGCGACCCTTCGCAAAGAAATCCGGGTAATCCTCCATCGCCGCGGCGATGATGCGCAGCGAGGCGGCGATCTGCAGCATGTCGAGCCGGTCGCTGCGCTGGGCGATGCTGGCCGCATATTGCCTCGCCACCGCGACGGTCGCGGTCTGTGGCTCACCCGGCCGCCTGAACAGCAATTCGCGCGCCAGGCCGCGCAGGAAGTTGCCGATGGACTCGACTGTTTCGTGCGGGACGGTGGAGTTCAGTTGCGCGTGGCGCAGCCGCAGCACCTCCAGCCCGACGGTGACGGCGGCGATGCTTCCGCCAAGAATGGGATCGCCCTTGCGGCCGGTCTGCTGCACCTGCGGCATCAACTGGTTGATCCGGTCATAGGCGAGGCTTTCGAAGGCCGAGCGCCGGGGAATGCGCTCATGCAGGCAAAGCCGCGCCAGATCCTCGCGCATCGCCTGCGAGATGCGCTCCACGGTGCCCCAGGGATCGGCGGGCAGCACGACGATGAAGACGCCGATGGCAATCAGGATGCCGACCAGGATCGAGGCCGAGCCGGCGAAGAACGGCCCGGGATCGTAGATCATCTGCTGATGCGGGCTGAGGAAGGCGAGGAAGTTGATGGCGAAAGCGGTGGCGACGCCGACATGGCGGGGATTGGCCATGCCGAGCGCCGCGGGCACCATGATCGGCACGACGAAGAGCGTGAACCAGCCGAAGCCGGGCAGCGCCGGCAGCGCGACCTGGCCGACCAGGAAGGCAAAAGGCAGCGCGATCAGCGTTCCGGTGAAGAAGCCCAAGGCGGATTGCACGGGATCAGGGCGCGCCGCGAACAGGCTGGAGACGACGGCGACGAGGATGACGGTGCCGGCCGCTTCCGACCATTTGGTCGTCAGCCAGAAGATCGCCACGAGCAAGGTCGCGAGCGCCGCGCGCACGGCGTTGCGCCATGCGGCCTGATAGTCGCGGTGGACGACCAGCGCCGGCTGGGCTCGCTCGCTCGACTTCCGCGAGACAGGCGAGCGAAGCGCGTCAAGGCCGCGCATCACCTGCTTCAGCGCCTCGGCGAAATCGCCGGCAATGGTCAGGCGGGTGATGGTGCCGACCTTGTCTTCGCCACTATCGTCGGGGCCGCTATCGTTCGGGCCGGTATCCTTGGGCAGGTCGGGCATCTCCCTGGCCTTGCCCGCGATCGCGTCAAGCCGGGCCACCCAGGGGGCCGTGTCGTCGAGCGCGCCGGGCGTCGCCGCCAGCTCGCCGACGAAGGCTTTCAATTCGCTGCGCATGGGAATGAGCGCCGCGTTCTTCGGCCTGCGGTGGCTGTGCAGCGCGCGCGCCGCCGAAAGCGCCCATAGAAGCTGACCGATCGTGCGCCGCACCGGGTGTGCGCGCGTGGCGAAGCTCGGCGCCTCCAGGCGCGCGTAGGTGCGCATTTCGGCGAGCGTCTGAGCATCGGTGATCAGCTTGCGCTGAAGCGCGGCGAGGCTTGCCGGATCGCCGCCGGAAAAGGCGCCGCCGGCATATTCGGCGAGATCGAGGATGCTGCGCTTCAACCTGGAAATGATGGCGTCGGCCGCGAGCTTCGGCAGGATCAGCCGGCTGGTGACGCCGGCGCAGACGATGCCGAGCACGATTTCCGCGCAGCGCGCGATCGCAAGGTCGACGACGATATGCGGCTGTCCGAGCGCCGGCAGGCTGATGATCATCGCCGTGTAGCCGGCAAGCGCCGCGCCATAGGCCTCCGGGTTGCGCAGCAGCGAGGATACAAGCGTGCAGATGCCGATCCAGAGCGCCAGGATAGTGACCAGCACCCAGGGATTGGCGCCGGACAGGAATGTGATGCCGACCGCGGCCAAGCCGCCGGCCAGAGTGCCGAGCAGCCGGTAGAAGCCCTTTGCCAGCACCATGCCGGCGACTGGTTGCGCGACGATGAACACCGTCATCATCGCCCATTGCGGATGGTCGAGCTTCAGCGCGTAGGCGACAAGCAGCGCGATCAGTCCGGCCGAAACCGTGCGCAGGGCAAAAATCCAGTCCGAACGGGTCGGCTGCGTCAGGCCGCTCAGCGGCGTCTCGACAAGCTCTTTCAACCGCGTCCAGGTCACATCGGTTCTCCGTGCCGGAGACTGTTATGGACCAGCAGGCGATCAGATATCCAGCACGTCCGCCTCGGCGAATTCGGCACGTTCCTGGATGAAGCGGAAGCGCGCCTCGGGCTTGGTGCCCATCAGCGCGTCGACGGCATCCTTGGTGGCCTGCTCGGCGTCGATCACATCGACCCTCAGAAGCGTGCGTTTCCTCGGATCCATCGTGGTCTCCTTGAGCTGCGAGGCCATCATCTCGCCCAGGCCCTTGAAGCGGCCGATCTCGACCTTGCCGCGCCCGGTGAACTCGGTGCGCAGCAATTCGTCCTTGTGCGCGTCGTCGCGGGCGTAGCCGACCTTGCCGCCCTGCCTGATCGAATAGAGCGGCGGCACGGCCATGTAGAGATGGCCGCCGCGGATCAGGTTCGGCATCTCCTGATAGAAGAAGGTGATCAACAGCGAAGCGATGTGCGCGCCGTCGACGTCGGCGTCGGTCATGATGATCACGCGGTCGTAGCGCAGGTCCTCGTCGCGGTATTTCGAGCGCGTGCCGCAACCGAGCGCCTGGATCAGGTCGGAAATCTGCTGGTTGGCGGCGAGCTTGTCGTTGCCGGCGGAGGCGACGTTGAGGATCTTGCCGCGCAGCGGCAGCACCGCCTGGCTGGCGCGGTCGCGCGCCTGCTTGGCCGAGCCGCCGGCCGAGTCACCCTCGACGATGAAGATCTCGGCGCCGGCGGCGGCGTTCTGCGTGCAGTCGGCGAGCTTGCCCGGAAGGCGCAGCTTGCGCACCGCGCTCTTGCGCGAGACTTCCTTTTCCTGGCGGCGGCGCACGCGCTCATCGGCGCGCGCGATGACCCACTCCAGAAGCTTCGAGGCTTCCTGCGGATTGTCGGCCAGCCAGTGGTCGAACGGGTCGCGAAGGGCGTTTTCGACGATGCGCATCGCCTCGATCGTCGCCAGCCTGTCCTTGGTCTGGCCGACGAATTCCGGCTCGCGGATGAACACCGACAGCATGCCGGCGGCCGAGATCATCACGTCGTCGGTGGTGATGATCGAGGCGCGCTTGTTGCCGATCAGGTCGGCATAAGCGCGCAGCCCGCGCGTCAGTACATTGCGGAAGCCGGCCTCATGCGTGCCGCCTTCTGGGGTCGGAATGGTGTTGCAATAGGAGTTGAGGAAACCGTCGCCGCCGAACCAGGTCACCGCCCATTCGAGCGAACCGTGGCCGCCCTGCTTGTCGCCTTTGCCGGCGAAGACCTCGCGCGTGACCTGGAATTCGTCGCCGAGCGTCGCCTTGAGATAGTCCTTCAGGCCGCCTGGGAAATGGAACTCGGCCTTGGCCGGCGTCTGGTCCTTGTCCTTGATCAGCGACGGATCGCAGGTCCAGCGGATCTCGACGCCGCCGAACAGATAGGCCTTCGAGCGCGTCATGCGGTAAAGCCGCGCCGGTTCGAAGGCGGCGCCCTTGCCGAAAATCTGCTCGTCGGGATGGAAGCGGGTCCTGGTGCCGCGGCGATTGTGGACCTCGCCGAGATGCTCAAGACCGCTGACCGGGACGCCGCGGGAAAAACGCTGGCGGTAGAGCTGACGACCCCGCGCGACCTCGACCTCGAGGTGGTCGGACAGCGCGTTGACGACCGAAACGCCGACGCCGTGCAAGCCGCCGGAAGTCTCGTAGACCTTGGAGTCGAACTTGCCGCCCGAATGCAGCGTCGTCATGATGACTTCGAGCGCCGGCTTCTTGAATTTCGGATGCGGATCGACCGGGATGCCGCGGCCGTTGTCGGTGACGGTCAGGAAGCCGTCGGCGGAAAGCTCGACGTCGATGAAAGTGGCGTGACCGGCCACCGCCTCGTCCATCGAATTGTCGATGACCTCGGCGAACAGGTGATGCATCGCCTTGTCGTCGGTGCCGCCGATATACATGCCCGGACGGCGGCGTACCGGTTCCAGCCCTTCCAGAACCTCGATGTCGGCGGCGCTGTAGCCCTCGCTGCCATCACGGGCGGCGGTCGAGCGCTTCGCGGCCTGAACCAGCGGATCGGCCGGGCGCGAGGGCGCGCGCACCGGCTGTGCCGGCTTTTCCATCTTGCCGAAGAGGTCGTTGCTGTCGTCCATGCTGGGCCTAGCGTCCGGTAATGCGAATCACGTCTCGATACTGCCACGCTTTTGACGGGCGAACGAGTTCCTGTTCCGTTCAGGGATCAAACTGTCTCTTATTCCAAAACCATTCGATAACCAAGCCGGCCGAAATAGGGCGGTCCGTGAGGCCCGGTGTTCCTTATTCTTTAACATTAATGCCTAGCGTGAGGCCCAACCAACAAAAGACCACGGGCGTCAGGGGTTTCGTTGTGAGGGGCAGGGCCATACCCATGATCGGCATCGCCGCCGTTTTCGGCGCGATCTCGATCTTTGCGGCGGATTTCTGGGTCAAGAGCCAGGCGAAGGCTCAGCCCGAGGTCAAGGTCGTCACGGTCGAAGCCCCGCAGCAACCCAAGGTCGAGTTCAAGACCATCGTGGTGGCTCAAGCGCCGCTGCGCTACGGCATGGAGCTCGGACGGCCGCAGCTCGCCGAGATTCCGTGGCCGCAAGATTCCCTGCCGCAGGGCGCTTTCCCGACCATCGACAAACTGCTTGCGGACGGCAGCCGGGTGGTGCTGTCGCCGATCGAGGTCAACGAACCGGTGCTGCTCGCCAAGCTGTCGGGGCCAAACGGCCGCGCCACCCTTTCCAACATGCTGTCGCCGGGAATGCGGGCCGTCACCATCCGTACCGATGAGATCGCCGGCGTCGGCGGCTTCATCACGCCGGGAGACCGCGTCGACGTCGTGCTGACGCGCGACGCAGGGGATATCCAGGAAGTGTCCAAGAATGCGCAGGGCGCCGCCGGCTCGACCGTTACGTCCGAGATCGTCGTGTCCGACGCCAAGGTGCTTTCGGTCGGACAGGGCGCCGACGAACGCAAGACCGAGCCGCAGGTCGCCAATTCCGTGACCCTCGAGGTGACCAATGAAGGGGCGCAGAAAGTGGCGCTCGCTCGCACCGTCGGCTCCTTGTCGCTGTCCTTGCGTTCCGCGGCCGACGCCAGCGCCAGCAAAGGCGGGCTTACGACCATCTCCTCCTTCGGAGGGTCGGTTGCCGCAAACGCGCAGGCGAGCGCCGCCTCGCTCGTCAACGCGATGACGAAGGATGAGGACAAGCCGAAATTCAAGACGGTGATCGTGACGCGCGGCGACAAGGTCGAGGAATACAAGGTTCCTTCACGGGAACCGCCGCAGGAACTGCAGCAATAGCCGGTGGGGACCGGCGGGGACGGGGCAAGATGTTCGGGTTTGATGCATTTCGGACGACCGGGGGATGGCGTCTTCTCGGCGCGATAGCGCTGGCGGCGGCAATGCTTGGCGTCACCGGGCCGGCAAGGGCGGACAATGAAATCGTCTATGTCTCGGCGAACAAGAACGCCTCGATCAAGGTTGCCAAGGGCAAGCCCAAGACGATCATGACGAGCGCCGCCTTCTACCAGATCGTCATCGGCGATCCTGAGATCGCCAACGTCAATCCGCTGACCGACAAGTCCTTCTACGTGCTCGGCAACAATCTGGGCACCACCGGCATTGCGCTCTTCGACCAGAACAAACAGCTTGTCGGCACCATCGACATCGAGGTGACGCTGGATACCGACCAGCTGGCCAGCACCATCCGCGCCAGCGTGCCCGACGCCAAGATCAAGGTCGGTTCGGCGAACGGCCGCGTCGTGCTGTCGGGCGAGGCCGACGATGCGGTCGCCGCCGACAAGGCCAGCAAGATCGCGTCGCGCTTTTCCGGCAATGAGGAGGTCATCAACTCGGTCAACATCTCGTCCTCGCAGCAGGTGCAGCTCAACGTCCGCTTCGTCGAGATCAACCGTCAGGCCGGCCAGGACCTCGGCGCCAAATACTCCGCCAATTTCGCCTATGGCATCGGCAATCGCAAAGTCGTGCTGAACCCGGACGGGGGGAGCGTGACGGGGGCCGGAACCGGTGAGATCATCGGCAGCCTTTTGTCGAACGGCGTTTCGATCGATATCGCCATCAAGGCGCTGGAGGAACGCGGCCTGGCGCGGCGGCTTGCGGAACCGAACCTGATTGCGCGTTCGGGCCAGACGGCGAGCTTCCTTGCCGGCGGCGAATTCCCGATCCCGGTCTCCGAGGACAATGGCAAGATCAGCGTCACCTACAAGAAGTACGGCGTCGGCCTGGACTTCACGCCGACGGTGCTGAAGGACGGGCTGGTGAGCCTCGACATCGCGCCGGAAGTGTCCTCGATCGACCCGTCCGCTTCCATCCAGGTCAGCAGCGGCATTTCCATTCCGGCCTTCATCGTGCGCCGCGCCAGGACATCGATTGACCTCAAGAACGGCCAGAGCTTCATGATCGCCGGCCTCCTGCAGTCGCAGAACGACATCACGACATCGCGGGTGCCGGGGATCGGCAAGCTGCCGGTGCTCGGTCCGCTGTTTTCCTCGAAATCCTATCAGCGGCGCGAGACCGACCTGGTCATCATCGTCACGCCTTACCTGGTCAAGCCGGTCGATCCCTCGAAGAAGATGGTCGAGCCGACCGACGGCACCCAGCCGGCAAGTCCCGCCGACTATTTCCTGAACAACACCGAGGAAGTGGACGCCTCGGCGTCGAAGCGTCCGATGGCTCTGGCGGACGGCAGCGCCGCCCGGCCGGTGGCCGCCACCACGTCCGGCCACTTCCTCGACCTGCCAAAGGACTAAGGCCATGCGCATCCCCGTTTGCATCGCTCTGCTGCTGGCCGGCTTCGCCGGCGGTTGCACCAGCGACGACTACATTCGCGCCGAAGGGGTGACACTGGCGGCCGGCAACGCGCAGGCGTCCAACACCGCCATGCAGATGGTCGATCCCTGGAAATACGGCGTGCAGAACACAAAACTCCTGGTGCCGGCCCAGCGCCCGGGTTCCGAAAGCGCTGCCGTCGGTGCGAAAGCCGGCTCCGGGCCGGCGCCGGTGACATCATCATCAACGACATCGAACTGATGGGCTGACGACGATGGCATCTGGTAGCAAGACCAAGAAGATCCTGCTCGTTTCCACCGACAAAGTGTTTGTGCAGGACACGCGGACGGCCTTCGCCGCTTCCGAGGTGATCGAGCTTTTGACGGTGGAAAAGAGCGTCAATGAGCTGCGCGGCGAGGCCGTTGAGGCGGATTTCGGCACCGTCATCGTCGACATGGATGCGGCGAAGCTCGAAGAGATCGAGTCGCTGCAGCGCGTCATGCGGCGGCTGGAAGGCAGCGTTCCGGTGGTCGTCGTCACCCAGGAATTCAATGCGGCGGCGGTGCGCATCCTGGTGCAGCTCAAGGTGGCCGATTTCCTGGTCAAGCCGATTACGACGGCCGACCTGGTGCGTTCCGTCATCCGTGCGCTGCAAGGGCCGGGGCGGGAAGAGAACACCGAATCGCACATCTACACCTTCATGCCGGCCGCCGGTGGCGTCGGCACCACCACGCTCGCCCTGCAGACGGCCTTCCAGCTGCATCATTCGGTGACGCGCGGCGCCTCGACATGCGTCGTCGACCTCAATTTCCAGCAAGGCGCCTGCGCCGAATATCTCGACCTGGAACCGCGCTTCGACATCACGGAAATCGAGAACCAGCCGGAGCGCCTCGACCGGCAGTTGCTTGACGTGATGCTGTCCAAGCATGCAAGCGGGCTGTGCGTGCTTGCCGCTCCCACGCGCCCGTCCGACATGCGTTCGTTCAAGACCGATGTCGTGGTGCGCATGCTCGACCTCGTGGCGGCCTATTTCGACAATGTCGTCATCGACTTGCCGCGCACGTGGTTCCCCTGGACCGAGACGGTGCTGCTGGGTTCCAACAAGCTCTATATCGTCGCCGAGATGACGGTGCCCTGCCTGCGCCATACGCAGCGTCTCATCCAGGCCGTCTATGAGACCGCCGGCAAGGAAGTGAAGCCGAACGTCATCGTCAACCGCTTCGAGCAGAAGATGTTCGACAGCGGCATCAAGCAGGCCGACGTCCAGGAGATACTCGGCGAGCATTTCGTTGGCGGCATCTCCAACAATTACCGGCTGGTGCGCGAGGCGGTCGACCGCGGTGTGCCGCTGCACGCCATCGACCCCAACGCCAATGTCGTCAACGACCTGAAGAAGATCATCCTTCCGGAAGAGGCCGTCCAGACCATGGCCAAGTCGAAGTCGCTGTTCGGCCTGGGCAAGGGCTTGCTGAAGAGGAAAGCAGGATGAACAGCCGCTTTTCCAACCTGCAGAGTCGCGACGTCCGTCCGCAGCGTGCGCCGGAACCCGCGCCCGTCACGCACAATGCGGTCATCATCCCGACGACCCGCAAGCCGGCGCCGCCGAAGCCTGAAGCCACGCCCGCAAAAAGCGCCAACAAGGTGCTCGATGCGCGCGTGCGCATCCATCGCATGCTGCTCGAAGAGATCAACCTCGTGGCGCTGGAGCGGCTGCCCAAGGATGAAATGCGCCGTCAGGTGCATGAATTCGTCTCCGAGAAGACGCGCAATGAGCGGATGGCGATCAACAACGCCGAACTTGACGCGCTCGTCGACGACATCGTCGACGAGATGGTCGGCCTCGGCCCGCTGGAGCCGCTGCTCAAGGACCCCGAGATCAACGATATCCTGATCAACGGCCACGAGAATTGCTTCGTTGAAAAGCGCGGCAAGCTGCAGCAGGTCCACATCCCGTTCAAGGATGAGGCGCATCTGCTTCGAATCATTAATAAAATCGTCGCGGCGGTCGGCCGCCGCGTCGATGAATCACAGCCGATGGTCGACGCCCGCATGCTCGACGGTTCGCGCTTCAACGCCGCGATCCGCCCGGTCGGCGTCGATGGGCCGCTGGTGTCGATCCGCAAATTCTCCAAGAACAAGCTCGGCCTGCACAAGCTGGTCGAATTCGGCGCCATCACCCAGAACATGGCCGAAGTGCTGGCGGCGGCGGTGCATGCCCGCAAGACCACGATCATCTCCGGCGGCACCGGCACGGGCAAGACGACGATGCTCAACGCCTTGTCGGCCTTCATTCCGGAAGACGAGCGCCTGATCACCATCGAGGATGCGGCGGAGCTGCAATTGCAGCAGCCGCATGTCGCGCGCATGGAGACGCGCCCGGCCAATATCGAGGGCCACGGCGAATTGAAGCAGCGCGACCTTGTCAAGAACGCGCTGCGCATGCGCCCCGACCGCGTCATCCTCGGCGAGTGCCGCGGCGAGGAAGCCTTCGACATGCTGCAAGCGATGAACACCGGCCATGAAGGCTCGATGGCCACCATCCATGCCAACACGCCGCGCGATGCCATCTCGCGCCTGGAACAGATGCTCGGCATGACCGGCATGCCGATGACCGTGCAGTCGATCCGCAGCCAGATCTCCAGCGCCATCGACATCATCGTCCAGTTGACGCGCCTGTCCGACGGCAAGCGCAAGGTGACCAGCGTCGCCGAAGTGACCGGCATGGAAGGCGACGTCATCCAGATGCAGGAGATATTCCGCTTCGTGCGCACCGGCATGGAGGCTGACGGAAAGATCCTCGGCCACTTCGAAGCAACCGGCATCCGCCCACGCTTCCTCGAGGACCTGCGCAACATGGGCATCGAATTCCCGGGCAAGTATTTCGAACCCGGCCGGCCGCAGGACTAGGCCGGTGTTCGAGGGATTCAGCCCGGTCTACGTCGTTTACGCCGCGGCGGCGCTCACCGGCATCATGATCGCCGAGGGCCTTTATTTGCTCTATGCCGGGCGCAGCGAAAAGCGCACGGCCATCAACCGCCGCATGAAGCTCGCGGAGAACAAGATCAGCCAGGAGCAGGTGCTGATCCAGCTGCGCAAGGAGCGCGGGATCGACGGCGGCAGCTCCATCTTTTCCCTCGACCGCTTCCGCGCCCTGCGCACGCAGTCCGGCATGACCACGCCGCTGCCGAAGTTCCTCATGATCACATCGGGGATCGCTCTCGCTTTGGCGCTTGTCGGCATCTGGAAGGGCTTGCCGCTCCTGTTCGGCCTCATCCTGCTTCTCGTGTTGTTGCCGGTGCTGCCGGTGATGGTCATGCGCTTCATGCGCAAGCGCCGGCACAAGCGGTTCGGCATGCAACTGCCCGAGGCGCTTGAATTGATCACGCGCGGCCTGAAGGCCGGCCATCCGGTGCCGGTGGCTATTGCCATGGTTTCGCGCGAAATGGCCGATCCGATCGGCACCGAGTTCGGCGTCGTTGCCGACGAGGTGACCTACGGCTCGGACCTGGTCTCGGCGCTCAACAACCTTTTCGACCGGGTGGGGCACGAGGACCTGCCGCTGTTCGTCACGGCGGTGTCGATCCAGAGCAGCTCGGGCGGCAATCTGCGCGAGATCCTCGACGGCCTGTCGGCGACGATCCGCGACCGTGGCAAGCTGCGCCGCAAGGTGCGCGCCATTTCGACGGAAGGGCGCATGTCGGCCTACATCCTGACCGCGGTCCCGGTGCTCCTGTTCACCGCCATCATGGTGCTGATGCCACAGTTCTACCAGGATGTCTGGGACGTGCCGAAGACCTGGTACATGCTGAGCGGCTCCATCATCTGGCTGCTGCTCGGCAACGCCATCATGTTCAAGATGTCGAATTTCAGGTTCTGAGATGGAAGACGTCATCCGCTTCCTTGCTTCGCTCGCGCCGACCTCGCTGATGCCGATCGCCGTGCTGCTCCTGGTGCTGGGCGGCGGCGCCGTCGCCTGGCCGCTGGTGCTCGCCAAGGGCGATCGCGGCGATGTCAAGCGCCGGCTGAAGGTGGAGATATTGCAGCCGGTCGAGCAGGTGGAGCCCGCGCCCAAGAAGAGCACCAATGCCGTGCGCGAGAAGGCGGTGAAACGGGCGCAGGAGTTCTACGCCAAGAGCGACCCGGAAAATGTCGCGCGGCTGCGCCTGAGGCTCATCCAGGCCGGCTATATGGAGCCGCGCGCGGTCGGCATGTTCTTCCTGATCCGTTTCGCCGCGCTGGTCGGAGCGGCGCTCGGCGCATTCCTGGTCAACCACTGGGCGGCCAGCGCCGAGTCGACCATGACCAGCCGCTGGACCTTCATCATCCTGTCGGGGGCCGGCGGCTATTTCCTGCCTGGCCTCGTGCTGGCGCAGAAGGTTCGGGAAAAGATGCGCGAATACCGCAACGGCTTTCCCGATTTCATGGATTTGATGATCGTCTGCTCCGATGCGGGCATGAGCATGGAGGCCGGCATCGAGCGGGTCTCCAAGGAGCTTGCCAGGACCTATCCGTCGCTCAGCCAGAACCTGATCCTGGTGTCGCTGGAGTTGCGGGCCGGGCGCAGCCTCGACGACGCGCTGAAGGCGCTTGCCGACCGCCTCAGCCTCGACGAGGTTCGCTCCTTCGCGACGCTCTTGCAGCAATCCAAGGAACTCGGCACCAGCCTGTCGGGTTCGCTGCGCGTCTTTTCCGACGAAATGCGGCACAAGCGCATGTCGCTGGCCGAGGAGAAGGCGCATGCCCTGCCGGCCAAGATGTCGGTGCCGGTGACGGTCTGCATCCTGCCGGTGGTGCTGATGATCGCCATCATACCGATCATCGTGAAGCTGACCGCCCACTGAGGATTCAGGTGAGGCCGGCCTGCAAACGGCAGCCTCCTGCGCTTCCGGTGCTCACGTACTTCAAGTACGCTCCGCTCCGGCCTTCGCCGGCCGAAGCCCTCATAAGGGTCTTCGCTCCAGGAAGGCTACGGCCGGCGTAGGCCGGTTCTCGGTGGCTACCGTTTTCGACTCGGCCTGCCCTGAATGGGCGGCATCTCAGGAGCACTGGTTAACGCACCCTTGGCGCGCAACCGAATTTTAGCTGCATTTCGGCACCGAAGCTTAATCGCTCTCCTGTATCGTCTTTTCCTGAAGAACGACCCGGCAAATCGGGCGATGGGGCAGGGGCATGCGTCAGAGACTTCCCAGGGCAGCGGCGGCGTTGGCGGCCGTCTTGATGATCACCGGCTGCACGACGAACAACAACGTCGACACGACCAAGACCACGGCGATCCAGCCGGTGGCCAAGGATATCAGCGCCAACGACCTCGTCGAAGGCAAGGCGCAGTTCCGCGAGGCGAATTTCGGCCTTGCCGAACAGCATTTCCGCAAGGCGGTCGAGCTCAAATCCGATAATGCCGAGGCGTGGATGGGGCTTGCCGCGTCCTATGACGAGCTTGGCCGCTTCGACTTCGCCGACCGCGCCTATGCGCAGCTGCTGAAGGTCGCCGGGCGCAAGCCGCAGATCGTCAACAACATGGGTTATTCGCAGCTTCTGCGCGGCAACAAGAAAAAGGCGCGCGCGCTGCTGCTCGAGGCCAAGGCCGGCATGGCCGACCAGACGGTGGTCAACGCCAATCTGGCGCTGCTCAACAAGGGCTGATCCCTCTGCGGGTTCCCGTTTCCCGTGTGCCGTCGAGGGACTTCGCCTCTGATGTCGACGCTTTGTAAACCCTTTGCCGAGGTAGCGTTGGGCATTCGCCGAAAACGGTTTGCGCCGGCCGCCGCCAGCCTACATTGAGGGACGACGGGCACTCGCTAGAGGCAGTTCTTCACCGATGTTGGATTTCAGTTCGCTCCTGCTCGCCGCGGCGCTGTCGGGCACATGCCTCAGCATCACCATGTTTGCAATCTGGCTCACCACGCCGCGGGCGCGCTTCGTGCTCACGGTCGCCTGCGGCATCTTGGTGCTCGTCGCCCATGTCGTCGCGTTCTGGCGCTATACCAAGGATCCCGAACCCTGGCTGTGCCAGATCGTGCTGGCGCTGCTGACCCTGGGTTTCCTGATCATCTGCCTGTCGGCCATGCAGTATCTCGGCTTTCGCGACTACCGTCGCGCGATCGTGCCGACGCTGGCCGCGATTGCGGCCTGCGCGATCGTCACCTTTCTCGGTTTCGACGGGATCGGCTTCCAGATCACCTATGCGGCCGTGACGGCGCTGCTCGTGGCGATCGGGACGATGTTCTGGATGAAGGGGGATCACGATCGCCAGATCCTGCTCGTCGTTTCGTTCCTCAGCGGCGCCTGCGGCCTGTCCTTCGCGCTGTGCGGCCTGACGTTGCTGGCGCAAGGGCAATGGGCCCTCGGCGCCGCGCCCGACAATTGGGCGGAGCGGCTGAACTCTGTCGTCGCGGTCGCCTGCATGACCGGGCTCGGCGCGCTGACGCTTTCGCTGCACCACCTGCAGGCGCAGATCGAGCTCAAGGCCGAAACCATGACCGATCCGCTGACCGGCCTGATGAACCGCAGGGCGCTCAACGAGCTTTACGGCGATCGCAGCTTCGGTCCGTTCATGGCGATCGCGATGTTCGATCTCGACCATTTCAAGATGACCAACGACGTCTTCGGCCACCCCGTCGGCGACCAGGTCCTTTGCCGCTTCGCGGCGGTGATCAAGAAATACGGCAGGGCAGGGGTCGACGCCTTCCGGTTGGGCGGCGAGGAATTCGCGCTCGTCATGTCGCGCGTGACACCGGAAAAGGCGCATGACATGGCAAGCCGGATCGGCGTCGCGTTCGGCACGGAGATCGTGCCTACCCATCGCGGCCCGCTGCGCAGCAGCGTCAGCGGCGGCATGGGCTTCGGCTCGGCCGCGGGCCGTCCCCTGCACGAGGTGCTGGCGCAAGCGGACGCCGCGCTTTACGCGGCCAAGCGCGCCGGGCGCAACCGCGTCATCGCTCAGGTCGAAGCGGACCAGCCCGATGCCGGGCCGGCCCTGAGAACCGCCTGAGCAAACGTCAGCGTCTACTCCGCTGCGCCGAGATATTCCGACAGCGGTGGGCAGGAGCAGACCAGGTTGCGGTCGCCGGCGACGTTGTCGATGCGCGAGACCGGCGGCCAGTATTTCGCCGCCAGATCGGCGTCGCCCGCCGGATAGGCCGCCTCCAGCCGCGAATAGGGATGCTTCCACTCACCGGCAAGCGCTTCCGCCGCGGTGTGCGGGGCGTTGACCAGCGGGTTGTCGTTGGACGGCCACTCGCCCTTCGCCACTTTCGCCGCCTCGCCGGCGATGGCGATCATCGCCTCGCAGAAGCGGTCGAGCTCACGCTTGGGTTCGGACTCGGTCGGCTCGACCATCAGCGTGCCGGCGACCGGGAACGACATGGTCGGCGCGTGGAAGCCGTAGTCGATCAGGCGCTTGGCGATGTCGTCGACGCTGATGCCGGCGCTTTCCTTGAGCACGCGCGTGTCGAGGATGCATTCATGCGCGATGCGGTCGCTCCTGCCTTTGTAGAGCAGCGGGTAGTGTGGTGCCAGCCGCGTCGCCACATAGTTGGCCGAAACGATCGCCGTCTCGGTCGCCTGCTTCAGGCCGGAGCCGCCCATCATGCGGATGTACATCCAGGTGATCGGCAGGATTGAAGCGCTGCCGAAGGGAGCGGCGGCAACGGCATGCGCCGAGCCTTCCGTGACATGGCCCGGCAGATAGGGCTTCAGATGCGCCCTGACGCCGATCGGGCCGACGCCCGGACCGCCGCCGCCATGCGGAATGCAGAAGGTCTTGTGCAGGTTCATGTGGCAGACGTCGGCGCCGATGTCGCCGGGGCGGGCGAGGCCGACGAGCGCGTTGAGGTTGGCGCCGTCGAAATAGACCTGGCCGCCATGCTCGTGGATCAGCGCGCAGAGATGGCGCGCGCCTTCCTCGTAAACGCCATGCGTCGAAGGGTAGGTGAACATCAGCGCCGCGAGGTCCTTGGAATGCTCGTTGGCCTTCGCGCGCAGGTCGTCCATGTCGATGTTGCCGTCGTCCAGGCAACGCACGACGACGACACTCATGCCGGCCATCGCGGCGCTCGCCGGATTGGTGCCGTGCGCTGAGGACGGGATCAGGCAGATGGTGCGGTGGCCTTCACCGCGCGCGCGGTGATAGGCGCGGATGGCGAGCAGGCCTGCATATTCGCCCTGGCTGCCGGCATTGGGCTGCAGGCTGACGGCGTCGAAACCGGTGATCTCCGACAGCCAGGCTTCCAAGTCGCCGATCATCTTGAGATAGCCCTCTGAATGACCGGCCGGCGCGAAGGGGTGCAGGTTGGCGACGCTCGGCCAACTCACCGGCATCATCTCGGCGGCGGCGTTGAGCTTCATGGTGCAGGATCCGAGCGGGATCATGGTGCGATCGAGCGCGAGGTCCTTGTCGGCCAGCCTGCGCAGGAAGCGCATCATCTCGGTTTCGGAATGGTTGTCGCGGAAGACCGGCTGGGTGAGGAATTCCTTGCCGCGCGGCTTGCCAGGCATGGAGCCGCCTTCCGCCGCGCCGGGCTTGGCCCCGAACAAGGCGGCGATCGCCTCGAGATCGGCTTGCGTGGAGGTCTCGTCGAAGGCGATACTGACGCGGTCGGCGTCGATGACGCGCAACAGCCGGCCGGTGTTTTCGGCGGCAGCGGCGATAGCGCCGGCCTTGCCCTTCACCTCGGCCGTCACCGTGTCGAAGCGGCTTGCGCCGAGGACGGATACACCGGCTGCCTTGAGACCCGAGGCAAGACGGCCGGCCAACCCGTGGATCTGACCGGCAATTGCCTGCAGCCCGGCGGGGCCGTGCCAGATCGCATAGGCCGTCGCCATGTTGGCCAGCAGCGCCTGTGCGGTGCAGATGTTGGAGGTCGCCTTGTCGCGGCGGATGTGCTGCTCGCGCGTCTGCAGCGCCAGCCGGTAGCCCGGGCGGCCCATCGTGTCCGTCGACTGACCGACGAGGCGGCCGGGCATCAGGCGGGTCAGCTTGTCGGAGACGGCGCAATAGGCGGCATGCGGACCGCCAAAGCCCATCGGCACGCCGAAACGCTGCATCGGGCCGACGGCGATGTCGGCACCAAGTTTTGCCGGCGCGTCCGTCAGCGTGAGCGCCAGCGGGTCGGCGATGAAGACGACGAGCGCGCCGGTCGTGCGGGCCTTCTCGATTGCCGCCTTGTGGTCGCCGTAGACGCCGAAGGTGTCCGGCCAGGAGACGAGCAGGGCGGCGGTGTTGTCGTCGATCGTCTCGCCATCGACCTCGATGTCGAGCGGTTCGGCGCGGGTGCGCACGACGTCCAGCGTCTGCGGATGCGGCGTGCCGGCAAGCGCCACCTTGGTGCGCTTGTCGCGGTGGTGGCGCAGCGCGATGCCGACGGCTTCGGCGACGGCGGTGGCTTCATCGAGCAGCGAGGCGGACGCCACCGGCAGGCCTGTCAGTTCCGTCACCAATGTCTGGAAGTTGAACAGCATTTCCAGCCGGCCCTGGCTGATCTCGGCCTGGTAGGGCGTGTAGGCCGTGTACCAGGCCGGATTCTCGAACAGGTTGCGCTGGATGACCGGCGGCACGAAGACGCCATGATAGCCGGCGCCGATGAAGCTCTTCAGCACCGTGTTCTTCGCCATGATCGCAGACAGTTCGGCCAGCGCTTCCGCTTCGCTGGCCGGAGCCGGCAGGTCGAGCGGCTGGTCGAGGCGGATCGATCTCGGCACGGCCTGGCTGATCAGCGTTTCGACGGACGGAACGCCGAGCACGGCAAGCATGGCTCTGACATCGTTGACGCCCGGGCCGATGTGGCGGGCCGAGAAGGGAGTAAGCGCTGCGGTCATGTCTTTATGTCCTGATATCAGCCAATATGGGCTTTGTAGGCGGTCTCATCCATCAGGCTGTCGAGCTGGCTTTCGTTGGCGAGCTTCATCTTCCAGAGCCAGCCGTCGCCGGTCGCGGCCGAGTTGACCAGCGAGGGATCGGCCGACAGCGAGGCGTTGGCCTCGGTGATCTCGCCGTCGGCCGGCGCGTAGACGTCCGACGCCGCCTTGACGGATTCGACGACGACGGCGGTGTCGCCCTTGGCGAGCTTGCGGCCGATTTCCGGCAGCTCGACGAAAACGAGATCGCCGAGCTGTTCCTGCGCATAGTCGGTGATGCCGACGGTGGCGACGCCGCCCTCGACGCGCAACCATTCATGGTCTTCGGTGAAATAGGTCTTTGCCATCGGGACTTATCCTTTGCGGTAGCGATGCGGCGTGAAGGGCAGGGACGTGACGTCGACCGGGATTTTCGTCCCGCGGACGTCGGCGAAGAGTTTCGTGCCGGGCTTGGACAGCGGCGTGTTGACGTAGCCCATGGCGACCGGGTGCCCGGCCGAAGGGCCGAAGCCGCCGGATGTGACGTGGCCGGCCGGATTGCCGTCGGCATCGATCAACGCCGCGCCCGCGCGCACCGGCTGGCGTCCGTCGGGCTTCAGGCCGACGCGCTTCTGCGACGGCCCGCGCTCGAGGATAGAGCGCAGCGCGTCGGCGCCGATGAAATGACCCGAGACCCGGACCTCCTTGGGAATTGCCCACATCAGTCCGGCGCTTGCCGGATCAATCTCGGGCGTCAGGTCCTGGCCGTGCAGGCAAAGCCCAGCCTCGAGCCGCAGGCTGTCGCGGGCGGCAAGGCCGATCCACTGCACGCGCTCGTCTTCCAGGAGTCTGGCGACGAGATCGCGGGCATCCTTCTCCGGCAAGCCGATTTCGAAACCGTCCTCGCCGGTGTAGCCGGAACGGCTCATGAACCAGTTTTGCCGCGGCTCGACCCCATGCATGAAGAGCAGCGAGCCGGTTTCGATGCCGGCCCGCGCCAGGGCTGCCCAGGCGTCCGGTCCCTGGATCGCCAGGAAAACCCGGTCGAGCGGGTCGACCCTGGCGTCGAAATCGGCGCAGAGGTCGCGCAGATGCTTCTCGTCCTCCACCGCGTTGCCGGCATTGGCCACCACCATGAACCGGTCATCGCCCAGGCGCGTCACGATCAGGTCATCGATGATGCCTGCCGCCTCGTTGAGGAAGAAGGTGTATTTGGACTGCGAGATGTCCAGCGCGCCGGCATCGAGCGGGCAGGCGCGGTTCAACAACGCGATGGCTCCCGGACCGGCGACCTCGAACAGCTTCATATGCGAGATGTCGAACAGGCCGGCATGCTCGCGTGAGTGAAGATGCTCCTTCATCACGCCGGGCGGGTAGGTGAGCGGCATCGACCAGCCGGCGAAGGCGCCGAAACGCGCACCCTCGGCCTGATGCAAATCCTCGAGGGGTAGATGTCTGGTGTCGTCGCCTGTCATGTCTTCTCCAGAGTCGCACGCCAATCGACCGCCAATGGCGGCCTAGTCGTGCCCCTCTGTCTGAAGCCTGAGAGACTCGCGCCCCGTAACTCTGTCGGCAGCGCTTACACCTTCGGCGCGGGAAGATTCCCGACTTTCCAGAGTTGTCTTTCCCGTCCACGGTTCTTTTGCCTGAGAGATTTCGGGCGATTTCCCCTTCGGCGACAGCTTACGCTGCTCTCTCCCGCAAACAGGTAGGACTCAGTCACCTGAGTCCTCGACGCGCCATCCATAGCCCGTCGGCGACACCTTGTCACCTCCCAGCGACATTTTCAGGCGCGGGGCGCTATTGGACCAGATCCTCCGCACTGGCAAGGCTTCGCTAACCACTCCATTTGCCGGTTTCTCAAGACAATGCTGATAAACCTGACGGGATAACGCCGGCAACGGGCGACGGGCAGGGGCGGCAAATGGGCGAATTGATCATGAGCGCTCCGGTGGCGGGGCTGACCTCGAAGAACAAGATCACGGCCGAGGACGTGACGATGCTGCGGCGCGAGGTTTTCGCGGACGGCGTGGTGAGCCGCGGCGAGGCCGAGGCCCTGTTCGCGCTCGACCAGACGGCGCGCGACAAATGCGGCGAATGGGCGTCGTTCTTCGTCGAGGCGGTGACCGATTACATCGTCCATCAGGAAAAGCCGGAAGGCTATATCTCTGAGGAGAATGCCGACTGGCTGGTCCGCACGATCTCGCGCGACGGCATGGTCGACAGCCGAACTGAGCTGGAGCTGCTGGTTCATGTGCTGGAGGAAGCGAAATCCTCGCCCGGCCAGCTCTCGGCCTATGCGCTGGAACAGGTCGCGCATGCGGTGATCGACGGCAAAGGCCCGTTGATGCTCGGCGGCGATCTCGTGCCAGGGCTAATCGCCAAGGCCGAGGTCGATCTGTTGCGGCGCATTCTCTATGCCTACGGCGGCGACGGCAACATCGCCATCAGCAAGGCCGAGGCTGAGGTCCTGTTCAAGATCAACGACCGGACCGCGACCGCCGACAACGATCCGTCCTGGAACGACCTCTTCGTCAAGGCGATCGCCAACTATGTCATGTGCTCGACCGGCTACGAACCGCCGACGCGGGAAGTGGCGCTGCGCCACGAGACTTTCCTCGACGAGGCAGGCCCGACGCTTGGCGGCTTCTTCAGCCGGATGGTCTCGGGCGGATTCGCCGCGATCCTCGAAGCCTATCATTCGCCCGGCGATATCGAGGCCGAATGGGAAGCCAGGAACCGGGCCACCGAGGCGCTTGCCCGCCGCGCCGAGACGATCGATGCCAGCGAGGCCGAATGGCTGGCCGAGCGCGTCGGCGGCGGCCAGCGGCCGCTGCGCGACAACGAGCGCGCGCTGCTGACGCTGATCAGGCACGCTTCGCCGGAAATCCATCCGGCGCTGAAGCCGCTGCTTGAGAAGGTGGCTTAGGCAGCGACCGTCTTGCAGAGGATGATGTTGGAATAGCCTTCGGGCCACCCGGTCAATTCGGCCATGCGGTCGAAACCGGCTTTCTCGTAAAGGCCGGGCGCCTGGAAGTCATGGGTCGAAACCCATATCCGCAGCGAGCCGCGCGCGGCGGCCTCCACGACGAAGGCATCGAGCAGCTTCCTGCCGTGGCCGAGGCCTCGATAGGCCTCGTCGACCCACATCAGCGTGAGCTCGGCAATGCCGGCCCAGGAATAGCCGGCGGCGGCCCCGACCGCGCGCCCTTCATCATCCCGCAGCGTAAAGACGAGGGCACGGTCGTCGCTACGGCCTGTCAGCCGCCGGTTGTCATTGTCGAGACGCTGCTCGATGGCATCCAGCCCTGCCGCCGCAAGATCATGCTCGGCCTGCGGGCGAGGGGCCATCAAATCCCGCCATACCAGTCGTAGCCATTGTCCTCCCAATAGCCGCCGCGCCCGCCGCCGACATTGGCAAAACTGTCGACCAGCTCGATCTTGTAGACGTATTTCGGCATCTTGTAGCCGAGCTGGCGCTCGACCCGCACGCGCAGCGGCGCGCCGTTTTCGACCGGCAGCGGCTTGCCGTTCAGGCCATATGCCAGGATCGTTTGCGGATGGCGGGCGTCGATCAGGTCGATCGTCCCGTAATATTTGATGTCGCCGGACAGGCTCTGCTCGATCGTGTCGAGGCAGTGGAACATGACGTAGCGGGCCTGCGGCTTGACCACCGCCTGGTCCAGCACCAGCGACAGCGGCGTGCCGGTCCATTTGGCGATGCAGCTCCAGCCTTCGACGCAGTCGTGGCGGGTGATCTGGGTGCGGCTCGGCATGTTCTGGAGCTGCTCGCGGGTCAGCGACAACGGTTTTTCAACGAGGCCTGAAACTTCCAGGCGCCAGTCGGCGAAATTGTTGGCGAGCAGACCCTTGTAGGTGTCGTCATCGGGCGCCGTGCTGCCATTCGGCCGCTGTGGCTGGCGGATATCGGCCTCGGTGAATTCCGGCGCCAGCGCGTCGCGGCCGGCGAGCAGGCGTTGCGCGCGGTATGTCAGGCCATTGGCGTTTTCGAGGAAGTTGCGCAAGCCGCCGCCGATGCCCAGGCCGCTGTCGAAGGCGTCGCAGCCCGACAGCGCGATGCCGGACAGGCCAAGGCTGCTGGCGGTGAGGAACTTTCTTCGACTCATTTGGAGCTTGGGGCTGATCTGGAATTTTGCCATGTCAGGCGCTCCTCTCGGTCGGCTGGTCGTGCTTCGCAGGCGGGTCGGTGCGGTACCAGCCGGTGATGATCGAGCGCAGCTCGTTGATCGGGCCGGCGGCCAGGATCATCACGATGTGGATGACAAAGAAAAGCACGAGCAGCACCATGACGGTGAAGTGGATGGTGCGCGCCGTCTGCCTGCCGCCGAGGATTTCGTTGAGCCAGGGCAATACCGAATCCATGCTCGGCGACATGGCGAGGCCGGTGATGATCATCAGCGGCAGAAGCACGAAGAGCACGCCGCCATAGGCCATTTTCTGCAGCGTGTTGTATTCGCGCGTGTGGTGGAACTTCAGCTTCGCGTGATCGACGATGTCGCGTGGGAGCTTGCGCAGGTCCGACACGCGAGGGGCGAGGTCGCGGCGGATATGGCCATTGATCAGCCCGGCGATCAGCCAGACGAGCAGCGTTGAAGTCAGGATCCAGGCGAAGAAGAAATGCACGACGCGGGCGGTGCCGAGATCGTAGTAGGACGGGATCGTCGCCCAGGCCGGGAAGCCGCGCGGCGTCTCCTGTCCCGGCGGGCCTGACCAGCCGAGCACGCCGGTGGTGTCGAAGCGATGGCCGAAGATTTCGGTGAAACCGCGCGGGCCGTTGGCGGTGTTTTCGGCGCCGATCTGGAGAATGGTGTTGTTGAACTCGAAGCCGGACTGCTTGCCGATATAGAGCTGCGGCCGTGCGTTGAAGATCTGCAGGCCGGAAAGCAGCATGAAGAACAGCGAGAAGGCCCAGATCCAGTGGGTCAACCGCGTCCAGCGCGACTGCCGGTAGATAAGGGTCGCGTCCTTGCCGTCCGCCGCGGGGGCGGATTGGTCGTTGGCAACAGTGTCCATCTTGCCTCCGGCCGCCTCCTGCAGGCGGCTTCTCAGATCATTGTCTTCCCCTCAATACGTCGCCGCACAAGGCAATGTTTCATGCAATCACGGATTTATTACGGAGCGCCCAGGCTGACCGCGAGATTGACCGCCGCGGCAACGATCACCGTGTTGAAGAAAAAGGTCAGGATCGAGTGGACAAGCACGACCAGCCGCATCTGCGAGGTGGTGACGGCCGTGTCCGCCGTCTGCGCCGTCATGCCGATGACCGTCGCGAAATAAAGGAAGTCCCAGCCTTTCGGCCTTTTGCCGCCGGGAAAATCAAGGCCGCCGACCGGCATCTTCTTCTGGGTTTTCTCGTCGATCTCGTCGCCGTCTTTCCAATAGAGATGCGCATAGTGCAGCGACGCCATGGCGTGGATGGTGAACCAGCCAAGCGGGATCGACAACATGGCGAAGGCGAGCTGCAGGGGATGCGCGGCATCCTTCTGGTTGATGAGCAGGAACAGCGATACGATGGCCGCGCCGACGACAAAGAGCGTGACGGCAAAGATTAGCAGTACCGGCAGGTCGGTGGCGCGCGCGTTCTTGCTGAGATAGCGGCCGGTAAGGCTCGGCATCAGGGCCAGCACCAGGGCGATATAGCTGACAAAGAACACGTTGGCGCCGATCGAGTAGGGAAGCGGCGCGCGCAGCAGCAGGGCAAGCAGCAGTGCTACGATGCCGATGGCCGCGGCGAGGGCGAACTGCATGTGCCGATGCATCGGCGTCTTGAGATCCTCACCCATGGCCCGAGCCCTGAAGACGTTGGATCAGTCCGGTGTGACGGATTTGAGCGCGCGCCGCAAGATGCGGTCGAGCTCGCCGAGAAACTGCGAGCGGTCCTTCTGCGTGAAGGAGGCATTGAAGCCCCGGCTCTCGCCGGTTTCGCGCAGATGCTGCTTGAGATCGCGCATCGCCACCGCCATGCCGATGGTTTCCGGCGTGAACGGGCGACCGGTGGGGCCGAGCACATGCGCGCCGAGCGCCACCGTGCGCGCGGCAAGCGGAATGTCGGACGTCACCACGACGTCGTTGACCCTGGCATTCTCGACGATCCAGTCGTCCGCCGCGTCCGCGCCCTTGGAGACGACAACGTTGCGGATCATCGGATCGCGCGACGGGCGCAGGCCGCCATTGGAGACGTAGGTGACCACCACGCCCAGGCGTTCCGCAACCTTCTCGACCTCGGCCTTGACCGGGCAGGCGTCGGCGTCGACATAGATGATGGGTGCGGGCAATCGTGCCTCCAAATGCGCAAAAGGGCCGGCGCTGGCCGGCCCTTCGCATAAATCTCGCACAAAGTCAGGCCGGAAGCGCGCCCGACTTCTTCGCCGTCCAGGTGGCGATGTAGTCCATCAGGCCGGGGTTGAGGCAGTCATAAGGCTCCAGCCCGATCGACTTCAGCTGGCCGCGAATGCCGTCCATGCGCTTGGGGTCGACACCGGATTCGATGATCGAGGAGACGAAGGCGGTGAAGCCCGGCGGCGACCAGCCGTCCTCCTCGAAACGCTCGGGATGGATGAAGGACAGGCCCTTGAACGCATGGTCGCGCTCGACCGGCCCGTACATGTGCACGCCGCAGCCGGTGCAGGCGTGGCGCTGGATGAGCGCTGCCGGATCGACCACCTTCAGCTTGTCGCCGTTTTCGGTGACGGTGACGTCGCCAGTGCCGGCAACGGCCACCACCGAGAAGATCGCGCCGTCCGGCTTCCAGCATTTGGTGCAGCCGCAGGCATGGTTGTGGGCGATCTGGCCCTTGACCTTCACCTTCACCGGATTGCTGGTGCAGAGGCAGACCAGCGTGCCCCCGGCGAAGGATGCGCTCTCCTTCGGCAAGCCATTGTCGATCTTCGGATGCAGTTTTTCGGCCATTTACACTTCCTCCCATGTTTGACCACAGAGGTCGCGGGCATTCCGGCCTGCGGCCTGGTGGCTTTCCTCAATAAACCACGACACTCCGGATCGACTTGCCCTCATGCATCAGGTCGAAGCCCTTGTTGATGTCCTCCAGCTTCAACGTGTGCGTGATCATCGGGTCGATCTGGATCTTCTTCTCCATGTACCAGTCGACGATCCTCGGCACATCGGTGCGGCCGCGCGCGCCGCCAAAGGCGGTGCCCATCCAGCTGCGGCCGGTGACCAGCTGGAACGGCCTGGTCGAAATCTCCTGGCCGGCGCCGGCGACGCCGATGACGACCGACTTGCCCCAGCCGCGATGCGAGGCCTCCAGCGCCTGGCGCATCACCTTGGTGTTGCCGGTGCAGTCGAAGGTGTAGTCGGCGCCGCCGATCTGGTCGGCGCCGCGCTTGGTCAGGTTGACCAGGTAAGCCACGATGTCGCCGTCGATCTCCTTCGGATTGACGAAATGCGTCATGCCGAACTTCTCGCCCCAGGCCTTCTTGTCGTTGTTCAGATCGACGCCGATGATCATGTCGGCGCCGGCAAGGCGAAGCCCCTGGATGACGTTCAAGCCAATGCCGCCGAGGCCGAAGACGACCGCCGTCGCGCCCTGCTCGACCTTGGCGGTGTTGATGACGGCGCCGATGCCGGTCGTGACCCCGCAGCCGATGTAGCAGATCTTGTCGAAGGGGGCGTCGGGATTGACCTTGGCGACAGCGATCTCGGGCAGCACGGTGAAGTTGGAGAAGGTCGAGCAGCCCATGTAATGAAAGAGCTTGTCCTTGCCCATCGAGAAGCGCGAGGTGCCGTCGGGCATCAGGCCTTGCCCCTGCGTGGCGCGGATGGCAGTGCACAGATTGGTCTTGCGCGACAGGCAGGACGGGCACTGCCGGCATTCGGGCGTGTAGAGCGGGATGACGTGGTCGCCCTTCCTGACCGAGGTCACGCCCTTGCCGACGTCGACGACGATGCCGGCGCCCTCATGGCCGAGGATCGCCGGAAACAGGCCTTCCGGATCGGCGCCCGACAGCGTGAACTCGTCGGTGTGGCAGATGCCGGTCGCCTTGACCTCGACCAGCACCTCGCCATCGCGCGGCCCTTCGAGGTCCACCTCCATGATCTCCAGCGGCTTTCCGGCGGCAACGGCTACGGCGGCACGCGTTTTCATGAGGCACTCCTCCCAAGCAATCTGTAAGTTTTGGCTAACGGCAAGCTGTTTATGGCGAATGCCAGCCTGCCATCCCTCCGGCGTTACAGGCAAGCTTAGCGAGTTCCGGGCTGGCGGCCAACGTCTGTTGCGACGTTTTTCGGCGCGGTTTCCGTAATCGGCGCCAGCCGT
The DNA here is from genome assembly GCF_051127865.1 of Mesorhizobium sp. RIZ17. NCBI lineage: Bacteria > Pseudomonadati > Pseudomonadota > Alphaproteobacteria > Hyphomicrobiales > Phyllobacteriaceae > Mesorhizobium > Mesorhizobium sp. RIZ17. The sequence continues at coordinate 6,097,905 of NZ_CP147861.1, read as the reverse complement.
GGGAGCTGGCCCGTGGGCACTTGAGGCGCGCCGGAATTGTCCATAGAACTGGACCGCTTCGCCGGAGGAACGACATCCGAATGTTCAAGAAGATCCTGGTCGCCAATCGCGGCGAGATCGCCTGTCGCGTCATCAAGACGGCGCGCAAGATGGGGATTGCCACCGTTGCGGTCTATTCGGATGCCGATCGCGATGCCCTGCATGTCGAAATGGCCGACGAGGCGGTGCATATCGGACCGCCGCCCGCCGCGCAGAGCTATCTGCTGCCGGAGAAGATCATCGCCGCTTGCAAGGAGACAGGGGCGGAAGCCGTGCATCCGGGCTATGGTTTTCTTTCGGAACGTGCCTCATTCTGCGAGGCGCTGGAGAAGGAAGGCATCGTCTTCATCGGGCCGAAGCCCAAGGCCATCAAGGCGATGGGCGACAAGATCGAATCGAAGAAATTCGCCAGCGAAGCCAAAGTCTCCACCGTGCCCGGATGGCTGGGTGTCATCGAAGACGCCGACCATGCCGAAAAGATCGCCGGCGAGATCGGCTACCCGGTGATGATCAAGGCCTCGGCCGGCGGTGGCGGCAAGGGCATGCGCATCGCCTGGAGCAAATCGGAAGTGCGCGACGGCTTCGACAGGGCTCGCTCGGAAGCGAAAAGCTCCTTCGGTGACGACCGCGTCTTTATCGAAAAATTCGTCGTCGACCCGCGTCATATCGAGATCCAGGTGCTGGCCGACGCGCATGGCACCGCGCTCTATCTCGGCGAGCGCGAATGCTCGATCCAGCGCCGCAACCAGAAAGTGGTCGAGGAGGCGCCGTCGCCATTCCTCGACGCCAAGACCAGAAAGGCGATGGGCGAGCAGGCGGTGGCCCTGGCCAAGGCCGTCGACTACCAGAGCGCCGGCACCGTGGAGTTCATCGTCGACAAGGACAAGAACTTCTATTTCCTTGAAATGAATACGCGATTGCAGGTCGAGCACCCGGTGACCGAGCTTGTCACCGGCATCGACCTGGTCGAACAGATGATCCGCGTCGCCGCCGGCGAGAAGCTCGGCATCAAGCAGAGCGACGTGAAGCTCAACGGCTGGGCGGTGGAAAGCCGCCTCTACGCGGAAGATCCTTTCCGCAATTTCCTGCCGTCGATCGGCCGGCTGACCCGTTACCGGCCGCCCCAGGAGGGCACGTTCGGCGACATCGTCATCCGCAACGACACCGGCGTCGCCGAAGGGTCGGAAATCTCGATGTTCTACGACCCCATGGTGGCCAAGCTCTGCACCTGGGCGCCGACCAGGCTCGAGGCGATCGACGCCATGTCGGAGGCGCTGGACAGCTTTGTCGTCGATGGCATCGAGCACAACATTCCGTTCCTGGCGGCGCTGATGCAGCACCCGCGCTGGCGCGAGGGGCGGCTGTCGACCGGCTTCATCGCCGAGGAATATCCGGACGGCTTCGCGCCGGTCGAGCCCGATGGCGCGGAGAGGGCCGTGTTCGCCGCTGTCGCAACGGCGATCGAACTGCTGCGCCGCGACCGGCTCGATCGTCTCGACGGCAGGCTGGCGCCGCATTCCGGCCATCTCAAGCGCGATTGGGTGGCGAAGATCGGCGCCGACTATTTTCCGGTCGCGATCGTCGACGGGATGATTTCCATTCCGATGGAGGTCGATTTGTCAATCGACGGCGGCAAGCCGTTGACGGTCGCTTCGGACTGGCGGCCGGGCGACGCGATCTGGCAGGGCACGGTCGGCGCCGACAGGGTCACGGCGCAGATCCGTCCGGCGCTGAACGGTTTGCACATCGCCTGGAAAGGCATGTCGGTGATGGCGCGCGCCATGCTGCCGCGCACCGCGGAGCTCGAAAGGCTGATGCCGGAGAAGCTGCCGCCCGACACCTCGAAGATGCTGCTCTGCCCGATGCCTGGGCTCGTCGTCTCGATCGCCGTCGCGGAAGGGCAGGAGGTCAAGGCCGGCGAGACGCTGGCCGTGGTCGAGGCGATGAAAATGGAGAACGTGCTGCGCGCCGAGCGCGACCTTACTATAGCCAAACTCAACGCCAAGCCTGGCGACAGCCTGGCGGTCGACGCGGTGATCATGGAGTTCGCCTGAGACGAGGCGATACGCGGCCGCAAGCCTGTGGTCTGTGGGTCGATTGTGCTGGACTGGCATGACCCCGTCCGGGACAATACATCTGCATAGATTTTGAGTCTTTGGGATAGCGCGAAAAAACATGGCGGATGAACGACTTCCCCGCGACCCCTTGCAGCGTGAAGCTGCCGTGAAGGCCGCGCGTCCGGAAGCGCCGGCGCGGACCTTCATCCATCTGCGCGTGCATTCGGCCTATTCGCTGCTCGAGGGCGCCTTGCAGCTTGGCGCGATCGTCGGGCATGCGGTCAAGGACGAGGCGCCGGCGATCGCGGTCACCGACACCAACAATTTGTTCGGCGCGCTCGAATTCGCCCAGAAGGCGGTCAAGGACGGCATCCAGCCGATCATCGGGTGCCAGGTCGATCTCGCCTTTTCCGGGGAGGCGAGCGACGGCCAGCGCGACCGCCGCCGGCATGGGCCGGAGATGTCGCCGGTCGTGCTGATCGCCGCGAGCGAGGCCGGCTATGCCAATCTCGTGCGGCTGATCAGCAAGGTCTATCTGGAGACACCGCCCGGCGAGCCGGTGCATCTGACCAGCGCCATGCTGGAAGGCAAAAGCGACGGCCTGATCTGCCTGACCGGCGGGCCGCGCGGGCCGATCGGCTCTGCCTTGAAGGCCGATCGGCGCGACCTTGCCGAACAGCGACTGCTGTTCCTCAAAGGCCTGTTCGGCGACAGGCTCTATATCGAGCTCGAGCGGGTCACGGGCTATGACCGCATGGTCGAGAAATCAACCGTCGATCTCGCTTACACCCATAAACTGCCGCTGGTCGCCACCAACGAGGCGTTCTTCTCCAAGCGCGACGACTACGAGGCGCATGACGCGCTGATCGCCATCGCCGAAGGGTCGGTGGTGGCCGCCGACAACCGCCGGCGGCTTGCGCCGGACAATTTCCTGCGCAGCCAGGCCGACATGGCGCGGTTGTTCTCGGACCTGCCGGAAGCGATCGACAACACGGTCGAGATCGCCATGCGCTGCTCCTACTATCCGAAGAACCGCAGCCCGATCCTGCCGCGCTTCACCGGCGCCGATGCGGCCGACAAGGACGCAGCCGAGAAGGCGGAGGCGGCGGAGCTTGCACGGCAGGCGCGCGAAGGGCTGGAGGCGCGGCTTGCCGCGCATGGGCCGACGCCGGGCTACACGGTCGAGCAATATCGCGAGCGGCTCGAATTCGAGCTCGGCATCATCGAGAAGATGAAGTTCCCCGGCTACTTCCTCATCGTTGCCGACTTCATCAAATGGGCGAAGGCGCAAGGCATTCCGGTCGGGCCGGGCCGCGGTTCGGGCGCCGGATCGCTGGTCGCCTATTCGACCACCATCACCGATATCGACCCGCTGCGTTTCTCGCTGCTGTTCGAGCGCTTCCTCAATCCGGACCGCGTCTCGATGCCCGACTTCGACATCGACTTCTGCCAGGACCGGCGCGAGGAGGTGATCCGCTACGTCCAGCAGAAGTATGGCCGCGACCAGGTCGGGCAGATCATCACCTTCGGTACGCTGCAGGCGCGCGCGGTGCTGCGCGATGTCGGCCGCGTGCTGCAGATGCCTTACGGCCAGGTCGACAAGCTGAGCAAGATGGTGCCGCAGAATCCGGCCAATCCGGTCAAGCTAGCGGACGCCATCGCCAACGAGCCGCGGTTCGCCGAGGAGGCGGAGAAGGAGCCGATCGTGCAGACGCTGCTCGATACGGCGCAGAAGCTCGAAGGCCTCTACCGCCATGCCTCGACGCATGCCGCGGGCATCGTCATCGGCGACCGGCCGCTGTCCGAGCTGGTGCCGATGTACCGCGATCCGCGCTCGGACATGCCGGTTACCCAGTTCAACATGAAATATGTCGAGCAGGCCGGGCTGGTGAAATTCGACTTCCTCGGCCTGAAGACGCTGACCGTGCTGGAAACGGCGGTGAAGCTGATCCGCCGGCGCGGCGTCGACATCGATCTCGCGACGATCCCGCTCGACGACCCCGACACTTACGCGATGCTGTCGCGCGGCGAGGTGGTCGGCGTGTTCCAGGTTGAAAGTGCGGGCATGCGCAAGGCGCTGATCGGCATGCGGCCGGACTGCATCGAGGACATCATCGCGCTGGTCGCACTCTATCGTCCCGGCCCGATGGAGAACATTCCGACCTACAACGCCAGAAAGCATGGCGAGGAGGAGATGGCCTCGATCCATCCCAAGATCGACCACCTGGTGAAGGAGACGCAGGGCGTCATCGTCTACCAGGAACAGGTGATGCAGATCGCGCAGGAGCTGTCCGGCTATTCGCTTGGCGAAGCCGACCTTCTGCGCCGCGCCATGGGCAAGAAGATCCGCGCCGAGATGGACAAGCAGCGCGAGCGTTTCGTCACGGGCGCGGTCGAGCGCGGTGTCAGCAAGCCGCAGGCCGACTTCATCTTCGACCTCCTGGCCAAGTTCGCCGACTACGGCTTCAACAAATCACACGCGGCGGCCTATGCGGTCGTGTCCTACCAGACCGCCTATCTCAAGGCGCATTACCCGGTCGAGTTCCTGGCGGCGTCGATGACGCTCGACATGAGCAATACCGACAAGCTGGCCGATTTCCGCCAGGACGCCATGCGCCTCGGCATCGAGGTGGTGGCGCCGTCGGTGATGTCGAGCTTCCGTCCCTTCGAGGTCGGCGAGAACAAGATCTTCTATTCGCTGGCAGCGCTGAAAGGCGTCGGCGACGCGGCGGTCGAGCACATCGTCGAGAAGCGCGGCGAAAAGCCGTTCAAGAACCTTGCCGATTTCTGCGAGCGCGTCGATCCGAAGATCGTCGGCAAGCGCGTCTTCGAAAGCCTGATCATGGCCGGCGCGCTCGATTGCTTCGGCCACGACCGCGCCCAGATGATGGCCGGCGTCGAGCGCATGATGGGCCTGGCCTCACTGGCGCAGCAGAACGCCATCTCCGGCCAGGCGGACATTTTCGGTGCATCACTTGGGAGCCAGTCGCAGGCGCTCAACCTGCCCGCGACCGATCCGTGGCTTGCGGCCGACAAGCTGCACCGTGAATTCCAGGTGGTCGGCTTCTACCTGTCGGCGCATCCGCTCGACGAGTACAAGGCCGCACTGCAAAAGATGCGGGTGCAGAACTGGGCGGAATTCTCGGCTGCGGTCAAACGCGGCGCAGCGGCCGGACGCCTCGCCGGCACGGTCACTTCCAAGCAGGAGCGCAAGACCCGCACCGGCAACAAGATGGGCGTGGTGCAGTTTTCCGACACGACGGGACAGTATGAGGCTGTGCTGTTTTCCGAAGGTCTGGCGCAGTATCGCGACATGCTGGAACCCGGCAGTTCGGTGGTGATCACAGTCTCGGCGGAAGACCGGCCGGAGGGCATCAACCTGCGTATCCAGACGGTACAGTCGCTGGAGGACGAGGCAAGCCGCATCCAGAAGGCGCTGCGCATCTTCGTGCGCGACGCCCAGCCGATCAACACCCTTGCCAACCAGCTTGCGGTGAAGGGCGAAGGCCAGGTAAGCTTCGTGCTTATCAAGGAAGCCGGGCAGGGCGAGGTGGAGATCGAACTGCCCAACCGCTACCGCATCTCGCCGCAGGTCGCGTCGGCGATGCGCGCGGTGCCCGGCGTGGTGGAAGTGGAGTTGGTTTGACCCGCCAGTCGTCACATGTAGCGCGGTGAGGAGATTCCAGCGAATACGCTCCATTTGCCCCGGCCCGACGACACGCGACTCGTATATTATTGTTAGCTAACTTGTTTTAGTGTTGGAACAGGCGGCGGAGGCACATGTCTGCGTCGCCCGGAAGGCTGACGATTGGGCCGGGGTGGGCATCATGGTCGAGACGTTGGATTTCGGGGCGGTCCAGACGGATCGCGATAGCCAGTGCTCGGATGAGGTGGAGGCGCCTCTCGTGTCGGCTATTATCCCCTGCCTGAACGAAGAGCGTACGCTCGGCATCTGCATCCGCAAGGCCTTTGACGTTTTTGCGAAGCGGGGCCTCAACGGCGAGGTGGTCGTGGGAGACAACGGGTCGAGTGACCGGTCGGTCGAGATTGCCGAATCCCTCGGCGCGCGTGTCGTACACCAGCGGGTCAAGGGATATGGCGCGGCGATCAGCGCGGCGGCCGAAGCCGCGCGGGGCAAATACCTCATCATGGCGGACGCGGACGATTCCTACGACTGGAGCAGCCTCGGGGATTTCATCGACGCGTTGGAGGATGGCGCCGAACTGGTGATGGGTGACCGGTTCGCGGGCGGTATCCAACCCGGCGCTATGCCTGCGCTGCACCGATATCTCGGCAATCCGGTGCTTTCAACGATCGCCCGCTGGCTCCACCACTCCCCGATACACGATTTTCATTGCGGTATGCGCGGATTCACTCGCGATGCGTTCCGCAGGATGGGCGCACGCTCGCCGGGCATGGAATTCGCCTCGGAGATGATCATAAACGCGCATCGCGCGGGCCTCGTGATCCGCGAGGTGCCGATCAAGCTCTATCCGGACAAACGCGGCCGCCCACCCCATCTGCGTTCATTCCGAGACGGTTGGCGACACCTGCGGCTGATCATAGCCCACGCACCAGATACCATGTACCTAATACCGGGAGTGACCTTGCTGGTTGTTGGCATTGCTGGCCTTGCAATGCTTGCTGCGGGACCTGTCCGGGTGGGTGGGTGGTATTTCGGAATTCATTTCGTCGCGCTCTCTGCCATGGCGACGCTGATTGGTCTTTTGGCGATCCTTTTCGGTATGCTGGCCAAGGTGGCGATCGCCATTTACCACCCAGTCCACGAAGGTCGAATCGTGCCCTGGCTGATGCGTGGTCGTCCACTGGAATGGCTGGTCTTTTCCGGTGGCATGCTTGCGGTGGCTGGCTTTGTCGCCGATGTGCTACTTGCGCTGCATTGGATTTTTGTCGGCGGCCCGATGGAGCAGTCGGTGCACCTGACGTTTGTGACCACCACTGCCTGCGTGGCCGGCATGTCCATGGTGCTGTCCGGCTTCGTGCTCAAGTTGCTGCTGGATAATCTCGGTGACAGGCGTGCGTTCTGACCGTCTGAATGCCCCCAGAGCTGAAACTCGGGCAGGTGGCAGTGTGGACGAGAAGCCGCTTCTTTCCGTCATCATGCCTGTCCATGCAGGAGAGGCATGGATTGCAGCGACACTCGACTCGCTGGCCGACGAGCCCGCCGGGGACCTGGAAGTACTCGTTATCGACAGCAGCCCGACGGGCGCCACTGCCGCCATCGTCGAGCGGTTTGCCCACCGATTGCCTCTTCGGCTGCTGGAGCGGCGGGACCTTGGGCTGTGGCAGACCAAGACCAATTTGGGCGTGGAACTGGCTGCCGCCGATCACGTCTGCATTCTCCACCAGGATGACCTTTGGCTGCCGGACCGCGTTGCAGCGGCTCGTCGCTGGCTTGCCGATGCGCCCGAAGTCGGACTTCATTTGGCGCCGACTGCTGTTATCGACCGCCACGGCCGCCGCGTGGGGCGCTGGAACTGCCCGCTGCCGGCCGACGAGGTCCTAGGGGCTCAGTTTCTGCTTGAACGGCTGCTTGTCCAGAATTTTGTCTCGGTGCCCGCTCCGATATTCGCCCGAACCGCATGGCTGGCATGCGGAGGCATGGATGAGAAACTCTGGTACACGGCCGATTGGGATATCTGGGCGAAGCTTGCCGTCGCCGCGCCGGTTATCTATCACGACGAGATCACGACGGCCTTTCGGGTTCACGGCAGTTCGCTTACCGTTACCGGATCGCGAGACGCGAGCGAGTTCCAGTCGCAAATGCAGATCGTCCTGGAGCGCCATCTGCCTCGGCTCCCTGCGAGCAGCCGACGCTGGGTTGAACCGGCTGCCAGGGCATCGATCAGCGTCAACGTATCGCTTGCCGCCGCGTCGGGCGGCGACTTGAAGGCATTGGTTCGAGCGGCTCGTGCTGTACTGTCGCTTGGCCCGCGCGGCACGAGGCGCTATTTGCGCGACTCGCGGTTGCGTGAGCGCGTCACGTGCCGGCTTCGCGCGAAATGGACAGGAGCCTTCTGACGCCGATGCCTAGTCCTGTCATGAATACCGATGAGCGGGCGCGGCGGGAGCGTCCTGCGAACGAAAGACCGCTTTTGGAGCGGGGATGGCGATACACCCTGGTGGGAGCGGTCTGCGCAATTGCGCACAACGCCATCATGATCGCGGCCGACTACGTGGGAGTACACTACCTGCTAGGCACCGTAATATCGTTCGTTATGGTGACGCCACTCGGATATGTACTGCACAGCCGGTTCACCTTTGCCGAGCCGCTTCGATGGAAAGCTCTCATGCGTTTTGTCGGAGGCGTCGCCACGGCGTATCCAGTCTCGGTCGCCATGATGATCGTCCTCTGTTCCGGTTTCGGGCTCAGCGTTCCCGTTGCCACACCGATCGGCACATTGGCCCTGTTCGTCTGGAATTTTATCGCTGCGCATTGGGCCATCGTGCCACGGCTCTACCTGCGGCGGCGGTGACGGTCCCGTATGGAATGGGGGTCTAAAGCCACGTCCTAATGGCGTCATCAGGCACGCGATCAAGACTGCCGCATCCTCGCCGTTCCCGATTTTTGCAAACGGAGAGCAGGCGTTTGCCGCTATTTCCTGACGGCAATCACCCGTATTGCAGACGAATTGCGTGTCAGGACTTCCCCTAGGACCTGCAATGGGTGCGCCAAGATACCCAGCAGCAGCCAGAACAGATTGTTAGTTCCTCCTGCAATGTCGGCGAATGATCTGCCCATCGTTGGAACCGTCACCCCGTGAACGGATTCGATCTGAAGGCCGTTGCGCTGCATCAATCTGACCAGGGAGTTACGGGTAAAATGGTGCCTGTGATACGGCAGGTACCAAGCGTCCCAGAACTTTCCGAATATCCTGGCCCAAACACAATCGACGTTGGGAACCTCGATCACGACCTTGCCTCCGTGGCGGGCGTATCCGGATATAGTCCTGAGCAGTCCATCGGCATCGTCATCATGTTCCAAGACGTGCAAGGCAATGACGATGTCGAAGCTATCCTTGCGGGAGCCGAGCTCCTCAGGACCGAGATACGGCCTTTCGGCGAGTTCGGCGGGAGGTTCGGAGTGCATGTCGGCACCAATGACTTCCGATGCGCTGCCAACCATTTCACCAAGGACCCTTGTGAACTGTCCGCTTCCGCAACCAAAATCAAGTATCGTTCCCCGCGCGCCGCCAGCTTGCCGCAAGAGCTTTCTGGCCTGCGAGCGGAAGGCAATATCCTTGATTTCGTGTGAGAGACCCTTGGCGTCGGGCTGAAAATCCTGGCTTTCACGATCTTGGTAGAGAAAAGCAACATTCGGCAGTGGCGGCAAGGAAACGCCGTGACCACAACGCAGGCAACGTACAACCTCGACGTGGTCGACTTTGCCGCTACGATCCAGGAATTTGCCAAGGGAAATATACTGGCAGGCCTCCGAACCATCACCAAGGCAGATCATTCGGAACACTCCTTGACTGTGCGTCGTAACTGAGCTTGGCAGGCAAATATCAACATTCCATTCAACTGCTCGCCACGGCCAATGCAATCGCCCGAGCTGCCTTGTGAGCCCGCATTCCGCGTGTACAATGCGCCCCCTAAAGCGATTCAGGCTTCTGTGGCTGCGAAGTGTTTGGCACCGTATATTTAATGAAAACAGAAGCGGTTCAATCCAGTGGGGAGAAAATTCTCCCCCGATCCGCGACTGTATATATAAGCATTGCTGTCGCACTAAAGATTATAATTCTGTTTGTATTTGCATATGAAAGCCGGTTCGTGATGGACGAATTCGTTCAGCTCGGATGGGCAAAATATTTCTCGAACGGCCTCTTCGATACGATCTGGCATCCCAAGGCGGTTGGTTATGCGATGTTTTTCGAGATCGCGCACCTGATCGGCTGGGACGCCAGGTCGATCCTGTTTGTCGGCCGCATGCAGACTGCGCTGCTGGCGTGCCTGACCATTGGATTTGTCTATGCATCCGCGCGCAGTCTCGGAGAAAACCGCGCGCGCACCCTCGCGATCGTCCTCGTCCTGCTGTGCTTCTCGAATTTCATGGAGCGCATCTTTCGCACCATCGCCGAACCACTGGCGGTGTTTTTTGCCGTGGCGGCGCTGCTGGTCGTCCTGCGAGCGCGCGAATTGAAGGGTTGGCCGCTTGTCGCTTCTGGTATCCTCAGTGGCCTGTCGTTCCTCGCCACTCAGAAGGCGGTCTATTTCAATTTTGCGCTTGGCCTCGGTTTGGTCGGCGATGCAGCTTTGAGGGGACGCTATGCAGCAGGTGTGGCTCGCGGCACATGGCTGATACTGGGATGGACTGTCCCCATTGTTGTCTATTGCTTCATCTTCGGTGGGGCCGACCCTGTTCCGGTCGCCAGGAACCTCTTCTTCGGCCCGATTGAGATTGCGACGCGCGGGGGCGCTGATTATGGCGGGCTGAGGCGCTTTGTGTTGCAGACGCTGGCACGCAACTATGTTCTTTATGTCTTCTGTTTCGCCGGCATGGCCCTGGCGCTGGCGCAGATCATGAAGCTCGACGAACGAAGGCGAATTGCGCTCATCTTCTCCGTCGTCATCACGGTGCTGGTCTTCGCGCACGACCAGCCGTGGCCTTACGTGTTCATCATGGCGTTGCCGTTCATGTCGCTATGGTCGTTGGCACTGCTCGACGGCATCGCAAACCGCGTGCGTTACCTGCGCATTGCGTGGATAGCGCTGGCCACGGCCGTATCCATAAGCTTCGTTGCCAATCTGCTTTACCTTCGCATCGACAATGCAGCCCAACTCGAGCTGGTGGCGCGCGCGGAGTCGCTGCTGGCACCGGACGAACGGTATTTCGACGGCATAGGAATCCTGCCCAACCGGATGGAACCGACAACCTTGTGGCTCGACGTGCATTATGTGCTCAAGACCTTGCGCGAAAGCGGCCGCTCCGAAGCGTATAGTGTCTTGAGCAAGTCCCCGCCGAAGCTGATCCTCTGGTCTTACAGGATGGACTACATCTATCCGGTGGTCGCGCCTCTCATCTTGAACAGCTATGTCAGGATCGCGCCGAATCTCAGGATAGCCGGCGTCCTCCTCCAGTCGGGCGAGCGCAAGATTTTCGACGTTCCGATCGCTGGAAGCTATGCGCTCTACAACGAGGATGGTTCTCAGTTGTCGGGGCGGGTCGAGGTCGACGGCAAAGTGCTTGCGCCGCCAGTTCAATTTTCGACCGGACCAAAGACCGTGATCTTGCACGATCCAGCAGGCGAAGCATTGCTGCTGCCGACCGGTTCCTATGCCGGACGTTTCAAGCCCGGCAAGGACAACGATCTTCTGTTTGACGGCGTCTATGACTAATATGAGCCGAATGCCGCTTCGATCGACGGCCTGACGATCGCGGTATGACGGACGTTGGCCTTAGGGGGTGGCGACCTCCACCACCCGTGGCGCCTTGCGCTGCAAATTGAGCAGGTTGCCGGCGAGGATCAAGGCAGCGCCGCCGGCGGTGAAGACGTCGACCTGCTCGTGATAGAGCAGCCACCCGACCAGCGCCGACAGCGGCACGCGCAAAAAGTCCATCGGCGAGATGATGGTGGCGTCGGCGTGGGTGAGCGCGCGGGCCAGGCAGAAATGCGACGACATGCCTGTGAAAGCGATGATGAAGATCCACGGCCAGAGACCGGGCGAGGGGGTGTGCCAGCTGGAGAGAGCCGGGATCAGGCCGACCACCGACTGGATGATCAGCATCCAGAAGATGATGCGCACCACGCTTTCGGTCTTGGTCATCGACTTGACCAGCACCATCGAGATGCCGAAGCAGACCGCGGCGCCCAGGACGACGAGGTGGCCGGGGTCCATGGAACCCGCGCTTGGGCGCACGATGACGACCACGCCGATCAGGCCGAGCACGATCGCCGTGAGCCTCGACCGCGACAGTCTTTCCCCCAGAAAGCTGACCGCGAGAATCGCCGTCCAGATCGGCGTGGTGAACTCGATCGAGATCAGCACGGCGAGCGGAATGACGGTGAGCGCATAGAGCCAGGCGGCCTGGCCGGTATAGTGGATGATGTTGCGGGCGATATGGGCGAACGGACGCTCGGTTCGCATCGCCGCAAAACCGCCGTTCATCATCACCAGCGGCAAAAGGATGAAGAAGCCGATCACCGAGCGCAGCTCCAGCACCTGGAAGACGTTGAGCTCGGCGGTCGTCTCGCGACCGGCAACCGACATCGCCAGCATCGAGGCGATTGACAGAGCCATCCAGAACGCGGCTTTTGGGATCGAGGGAGCGGGCGCCATTTGGGGGCCTATGTCGCAAGCCCGGACCCGGGCCGCAACCGCTAGCGGCGTCATTTCACTGGGCCAGCGGATCGGGTGTCAAAAAACCGTCATAGCGGCGTCGGAACCTGCTGCCTGGGCACCCGTTAAGTCCACGCCTTCCCGTCGGAAGGCCATAATCGCAAGAGGGGACGTCTTGATGAAATCGACCGCTGCTTTGCTGGCCGCCGCCTGTCTTTTCTGCTCGACGGGCGCACATGCCGACGAGGCGGCCTTCCTGCGCTCGCTGCAGGGCAAGTTCTCCGGCAAGGGAACGGTCAGGATCCGAACCAACACGCCGGTGATGAACATCAACTGCACCTTCACCTCGGACGCGACGGCGGACTCGCTGTCGCTCGACGGCACCTGCCGCGCGCTGCTGATCATGTCGCGCGAAATCCGCGCCGACCTGAAAGTCAGCGGGGCGAGCTACACCGGCACCTATATCGGCTCGCGCAGCGGACCCGCCGGGCTCAGCGGAAGCCGCGAGGGCGATGCGATCAATCTCGACATCCACTGGGCGAAAATCGTCAATGGCGACCGCGACGCGGAGCTGACGGTCGAGAAGGTCGGGCCGGACAATATGCGCATGACGGTGACCGACATGGATCCGGCGACCGGCAAGATGGTGGTGACGAGCCGGATCGACCTCAAGCGGACCTGACCCCTCAATCTTCCAGCGGCTCGGGCGGATTGGCGGCCCGGCCCTTGCCGAATGTGTAGCCGGTCTCGACGGCTTTCCTGCCGAACTTGTCGCGCAGCGTGTCCATCGCGCCTTCAGCCAGCGCGCGCTTGCGCGACTGTACGTCGACCAGATCCGGCGGATCGGCCTTTTCGTCGTCCGAAAGGTCGCTGACGCCGATGCCGAGCAGGCGGAATCTGGTGCCGTCGGCTTCGCGGCGCAACAAATCGAGCCCTGTCTGAAAGATTCGGTCTGCCAGCCGAGTCGGATCGCCAAGCTGGCGGTTGCGGGTGCGGAGCTTGAAATCCTGCGTCTTCAGCTTCAGCACCACGGTGCGCCCGGCAATGCCTGATTTCTTCAGCCGCGCCGAGACCTTTTCCGAGAGCCCGCGCAGCACCGGCACCAGTTCCGCCAGGGCGGCGATGTCGGTGTCGAAGGTGGTTTCGGCCGAGACGCTCTTGGCATCGCCGCCGGGGTCGACCGGGCGGTCGTCCTCGCCACGCGAAAGGCGATAGAGCCGGTCGCCCATCACGCCGTAGCGGCGCATCAGGTCGCCGCGATCCATGCGCTGCAATTGCGCGATCATGCGGATGCCGTCGCGCTCCAGCGTCGCGGCCAGCGCCTTGCCGACGCCCCAGATCATCGTCACCGGCTGCGCGGCGAGGAAGCTCGGCGCCTCTGCTTCGCCGATCACCGAAAAGCCGCGCGGCTTGCGGAAATCCGAGGCGATCTTGGCCAGGAACTTGCAGTAGGAGAGGCCGGCCGAAACGGTGATGCCGAGCTCCTTTTCCACCGTCTGGGCGAAGCGCGCCAGCACCAGCGCCGGGGGCATGCCGTGCAGCCGCTCGGTGCCGGCGAGGTCGAGAAAGGCCTCGTCGATCGACAGCGGCTCGACCTGCGGCGTCAGCGCCAGCATCAACGCGCGGACTTCGCGCCCGACGCCGACATATTTCTCCATGTTGGGCGGGATCACCACCGCTTCAGGGCACAGTTCGAGCGCCTTGAACATCGGCATGGCCGAGCGCACGCCCTGGATGCGGGCGATATAGCAGGCCGTGGAGACGACGCCGCGCCGGCCGCCGCCGACGATCACCGGCCTGTCCTTCAGCGCCGGGTTGTCGCGCTTTTCGATCGCCGCGTAGAAGGCGTCGCAATCGATATGGGCGATCTTGAGCCGGTAGAGCTCGGCGTGACGGACAAGGCGCGGGCTGCCGCAGCGATCGCAGCGACGCGTCTGCGAGCGCTGGAGAGCCAGGCAGTCACGGCAAAAACCGTGTTCGGGATTGTTGACAGGAGCCGCCATCGCTGCGAACATAAAGAGAACAAATGCAATGGTACGACAGCGCAAGGCTGGCAACAAGCTTGGCCTGGGGAGAACGCATGAGCACAACCATAGCACCGCTGACCCCTGAGCGCTGGACCGATTTCGAGGACCTCTTCGGCAAGCAGGGCGCCTGTTACGGCTGCTGGTGCACCCATTTCCGGCTGGCGCCGGCGGAGCGCCGCGCCAGCGACAAGGAGCGCAACAAGGACCACATCAAGGCGCGAATCGAGGCCGGCCCGCCACCTGGGCTTCTAGCCTTCGAGGACGGCAAGGCCGTCGGCTGGATGCAGATCGGTCCGCGCGCCGACGTGCCCGAGTGGAACAATCAGGGCAGGGGCTCGGCGCCGGTCGATCCTGCCGATGCCGGCGATCCGGATGTCTGGGCGATCTCCTGCTTCTTCATCCGCGTCAAGGCGAGGGGCCGCGGCGTCACGCACCGCCTTGTCGAGGGCGGCATCGCCTTTGCGCGTGAGAACGGCGCGAGGCTGCTGGAAGCCTGCCCGATCGACCTGTCGCGCGATTCGCGTTCGATCGGGCTTTTCGTCGGCTCGTCGCGGGTGTTCGAGAAGGCCGGCTTCGAAAGGCTTGTGGAGCGCAAGCCCGGCCGGCCGCTGATGCGACTTGTGCTTTAGCCGGATGCGTTTTTGGCCTACAGTCGGTGTCTTGCGGCTGTAACGCTTCTTGCCTACCAGAAGCACAAATATTTCGTCTTCCGAGACCAACGGAGAACCGACGTGAAGCGTATTTTGCCACTTGCCTTTGCCCTTGCGCTCAGCGCGCCAGCCTTTGCCCAGACCGTCGACAACCAGGGCGCAAAGGAGCTGTCCGACAATCTGTCGCGCTATTTCGGCAAGCAGGCCTTCGACAAGGGAGTGCTCAAGGTTTCGGTCGAGGGTGGCGCCTACAAGATCGCGCTCGACATCAAGGCGCTCGTCAATGCGCTGCCGGAGCAGAAGCTCCTGAAATTCGACATGGCGCCATACGCCCTGATGGTGAAACCGCGCAGCGACGGGTCCTGGGACGTCTCGTCGAATTTCTCGCAGGGCGCGTCCTTCGAGTTCGATGGGCCGGAAGGCCGTCAGAGCATGGAGTTCACGATCAAGGACGGCAAGCTGACCAGTGTCTACGATCCGGCGCTTGCCGCCTTCACCAACGCCACCAGCTCGTTGGCCGGGATGACCATGACGTCCCGGGAAGCCAAGCAGCAGGCCGATGTCTCGACCGGCGCCGGCACCGCCACCGTTACGGCGACCAAGTCAGCCAATGGCGGCGTCGACTTCACCGCCACCCAGAAAGTTTCGGACTTCGTCGAGAAGATCAAGATCGATGATCCCAACAGCGGAATGAATTTCCCACTCACCTTGAAAACGCCGGAACTTTCGGTGGACGCAAAGGGCAAAGGCGTGCGCACGAAGCCCTTGCTCGACCTGCTTGCCTTCGCCGTGGCCAATGAGGACGAAACCAAGCTCAAGGCGAACCAGGCGGAGCTCAAATCGCTCATGCTGGCTGCGCTGCCCGTTTGGGAACGGGTCGACGGCAACTACGGCTTCAAGGATTTCGAGGTGGAGAGCCCCGTCGGCAAGTTCGGGGCCGCGCAATTCAGCACCGCCTTCGGCATGGACGGTGTCTCCCAGAACGGCAAGCTCGACTACTCGATCAAGGCAACCGGCCTGACGATCCCGCGGCAGACCCTTCCGGAATGGACCGCCGCATTGCTGCCAACCGACATCGATCTGAACTTCGGCGGCGCCAATATCGATCTCGATACGATGGCCAAGAAAGCGATCGAAGCCTTTGATCTCAATAAGAATCCGCCGCTGTCGGATGAATTCGGCAAGGCTCTGGTCGCCGATTTCAAGGCCAAGAACCCGAAGGTCGTGATCGGGCACAGCACGCTGAAGAACGGCGCCATCGAGGTCGCGATGGAAGGTGAGATGACCTTCCCCGGCGAAAAACCCGATGCGACCGTGACCATCGACGTCGCCGGCTATGACAAGATCGTCGATGCCCTGAAGGAAGCGGCCAAGAGCGATGAGCAGATGGCGCAGGCCTTCCCGTTCGCCTTGGCGGTCAAAGGTTTTGGCAAGACGCTGCCGGACGGCCGGCTGGAATGGATGATCAACACCAAGGCCGATGGATCCGTCACAGTCAATGGCGCCATGCTGAAGGGCCCGGATGAAGTCCAGGATGACAGCGCCGGCCAGGATGACAATTCGGGCAATGACGGCGCCAACGGAACGGATGATTCCACCGGAGGCGACGATTCTGACGGCGGCGACAATGGCGGGGCTGGCGCGAAGCTGCAGCCCTGAGCACTTGAGTTAGAGCCCAAGCGCCGCCGCGATCTTTGGCGTCGCCTCGCGCCAGTCCTCAACCGAGACGATGTCTCCGGACGTCGGCGGCAGGAAGGCGCGCAACGCGTTGTCGGCCATCAAGTGGAAGAGATGGGCATCCGCCACGGAATTGCGCGCCGAGACCAGGTTGGAGGGCTGGTCGTCGACGAAGGCGACGGGACGGCCCTTGACGCCGCGCAGTTTCGCGATGGCAGGTCCCTTGGCCATTTCCGTCGTCAGCAGCGGATAATTGAGCCCCAGCGCATCGAGGTGCGCGCGGCGCACGGCGCGGTGCTTGTGCGGCATGGCGGTCAGCATGACGATCTCGGCGCCTCGTCCGAGCATTGCGAGCGCGTCCGCGGCGCCGTCGGCGATGCTTTGCCAATCCGCCTGGGCATCGAAGAATTCGCCCAAGAGCGCCGTCACCTCGGGTTGCTCGATCAGCCGGCCGGTTGCCGTCTCGGCGATGTTGCCGGTAAGCCGGAAGGAAGCGAGTGTCAGGCCGAAACCACGCGACTTCAGATAGTGCGGAAAAGGCCGGATGAATTCGAGCACGACATCGTCGACGTCGAGCACCAGCAGCGGCCGGTCATCGGCGGCAAGCTCTTCGATCTGCCGCGCCGTCTCAGGATCGTCGCTCATATCGAACGCTCGTGGTCGTCGTTGCCGAGCGGAAGCCCGCGCAGTGCCTTGCCGACGGCGGCTGGCGGGGTGCCGGTTTCCTCGGCGAAGCGCAGCAGCGTCGGCTCGTGGGCAAGGATGAATTGCAGGACGCCGGCAAGGAAGCCGGGCTCGGCGGCGGCTTTGCGGATCGACTGCACGTCGATGCCGGTGATCGCCAGGAAGCGGGGCAGAAGTTCGGGATCCGCGGCAATGAAGCCCAGCGCCTTGACGGCAATGGTTTCCGCTTCCTCGCGCATTGACGCTGCGTTCGCCATCATTACCTTTGAATGGTGGATTTTCGAGTCTCCTTCCGCAGTAACGGCAAGCGTCGCTTGCGGCAAGCCTCCGCTCTCTCCCCGTGCAACGTCCGAAGGTGGAATCCGTGCAGCTTTTCCAACCTTCGGTTTCCGTTTCGTCAATCATATTGGGCTAGGGTGGAAAAGGGTTGGGTGCGGTCCGAGGGGGACGCATTGCGACGGCCTTCGGCTTCGAGGGCGGTCGGGACGGGAAACTGATGGCTAAGAAGGTCATGATCGTCGAGGACAATGAGCTCAACATGAAGCTCTTTCGGGACCTCATCGAAGCCAGCGGTTACGAGACGGTTCGCACGCGCAACGGGCTGGAGGCGCTGGATCTTGCGCGCCAGCACCGCCCGGACCTCATCCTGATGGACATCCAACTGCCCGAGGTCTCCGGCCTGGAAGTGACCAAGTGGCTGAAGGAAGACGACGAATTGCATTCGATCCCGGTCATCGCCGTCACCGCCTTCGCCATGAAGGGCGACGAGGAGCGCATCCGCCAGGGCGGCTGCGAGGCCTATATCTCCAAGCCGATTTCGGTGCCGCGTTTCATCGAGACGATCAAATCCTATCTGGGCGACGCCTGATGCCCAAGACCAGCAGAACCGGAGTTTTTTGAGATGACAGCGCGGATCCTCGTCGTCGACGATATCCCCGCCAATGTGCGGCTGCTGGAGGTTCGGCTGCTTGCCGAGTATTTCGAGGTGCTGACGGCCAGCAACGGCCCGGATGCGATCGAGACCTGCGAGAACGGCAAGGTCGACGTCGTGCTGCTCGACGTGATGATGCCGGACATGGACGGGTTCGAGGTCTGCAAGCGCCTGAAGAGCGATCCGGCGACCTCGCATATCCCCGTCGTCATGATCACCGCGCTCGACCAGGTGTCGGACCGGGTGCGCGGCCTCGAGGCGGGCGCCGACGATTTCCTGACCAAGCCGGTCAACGACCTGCAACTGATGACGCGCGTGAAGAGCCTAGTCAGGTTGAAATCGTTGACCGACGAATTACGGCTGCGCGCCTCGACCACGCGCAATATCGGCATCGAAGAACTTCTGAGCCGCGATTTCGCGACTGAGGACACCAAGCCGAGGGTACTGCTTGTCGACGAGCGCCAATCTTCGGTCGAACGCATCCAGAAGATGCTGCGCAACAGCGCCGAGCTGGATGTCGCGACCGATCCCCATGCCGGGTTCTTCCAGGCGGCCGAGACGCCGTATGAATGCGTGCTGGTGTCGACCGCCTTCTCCGACTTCGATGCGCTGAGGCTCTGCTCGCAGCTACGTTCGCTCGACCGCACCCGCTTCCTGCCAATCATGCTTTTGGCCGACGAGGGCGAGGAGGGCCGCATCCTGCGCGGGCTGGAGCTCGGCATCAACGATTACCTGATGCGGCCGATCGACCAGCACGAGCTGACGGCGCGGCTGCGCACCCAGGTGCGGCGCAAGCGCTACAACGACCAATTGCGCGCCAGCGTCGCCCAGACGATCGAGATGGCGGTGATCGACGGGCTGACAGGGCTGCACAACCGACGCTATCTCGACAGCCATCTGCAGACGCTGTTCGATCGCGCCGTGGCGCGGCGGCGGCCACTGTCGGTGATGATCACCGATCTCGACCGCTTCAAGTCGATCAATGATACCCACGGCCATGATGGCGGCGACGACGTGCTGCGCGAGTTCGCCCGGCGGCTGCGCAAGAATGTGCGTGGCATCGATCTCGCCTGTCGTTTCGGCGGCGAGGAGTTCGTCGTGGTCATGCCGGATACCGACGGCGCGGTGGCCGAGAAGGTGGCCGAGCGCATTCGCGCCGAGATCGCGCAGGCGCCTTTTGCCATCGGTGCCGACGGCAAGGCGATCGAGGTCACGGTCAGTGTCGGCGTATCCTCGGTCCTGAAAGGGACGGACAGCGTCGCCGCTCTGATGAAGCGTGCCGACCTGGCGCTCTATGAGGCCAAAAGCGGCGGTCGCAACCGGGTGGTCGCCAAGGCTGCCTGAGGCGCGCCGCCGCGATCTTTCAGATTTGCTGTTTATGCTTTAGGTTTAGCTTTTGCGCATGTTCCCACTTTCGGAGACATGCCCTGCAAAAGGCGCTGATTCCCGGCCGTCCCGACAGGGTTACGAATTTACCTTAACCCAAGCGATTCGCGAGCGGTGGTTAAGAAATGGTTGATTTTTATAAGGTCTTGCGCAAATCTGCGATGCATAGACCGAAGACGAGGCCGGCACGAGGGTAGACTAGCCGGCTCGATCCAGAAAATACCCCATGATGCTCAGGTCCGCCGCATCTCCTGGGTCCGTGGGGTCGGCCGGCCGGCGCTGGCACATAGTGGCCTCCTCGTACCGCTGCCAAACGCCGACCGGCCCCCTTTTTCTCAAAACCGACATCGGAAGCTTGCGCGGACAGCCGCGCGGCTTCCCCTTGTCGGAAAGCCGTGTCCGACTTTTCCTGGGGTCTTTCCAAAAACAAAAACGCCGCCCGGAAGGCGGCGTTTTGATTTCTCAGGATAACCAGATTACTTGATCTTGGTTTCCTTGAACTCGACGTGCTTCTTGGCAACCGGATCGTACTTGCGGAACGAGAGCTTGTCCGTCTTGGTACGGCTGTTCTTGCTGGTGACGTAGAAGAACCCGGTGTCGGCGGTCGACAGAAGCTTGATCTTGATGTTTGCGGCTTTGGCCATGATTTTCGTCCGTTAATGTTCGTGGAGTTTTGGCCGCTGGAGCACGGGGAAAACACCCGGACGCGGGAAACTTGGCGCGACACATAAAGAACGCGCCCGGAAAGTCAAGCCCGGGCGCCGTCCTTGCCTCATCTCGGCACGGCTGATTTCGCTGCTTCAGGCGTTCTCCTCGATCCGCTGAGCGGTTTTTTTCCAGTCGCCCGTGGTGTTCCACCAGCGGTTGGGATTGGCATGGTCGTCAAGACCCTTGGAACGGCTGGCGAGCAGCGGTTGGATGCGGATGACGGGCTCCTGATAGGAGTGGGCCTGGAATATCGCCTCGACGACACGAGCGGCGAGCGCCTGGTCGTCGGCGATCTCGAACGACACTTCGACGGTGCCGGGCCGCCGGCGCAATTCCGTCTCGGCGCCAGCGGCGGCGCCTTCGAGCGGCCGATAGCGCTCGACGCCTTGCGCCGACTGATAGGCGTTGCTGTCATATTTGCCCATGCGCAGCGGCGTGATCGCCACCACTGCCTCCATGATGCGCTCGACATCGGCGGCCGGCGCCTGGAATGTGACGAGCAGAAGCAATTCCATCCTGAGGGATCTGGTTTCAAAGCCGCTGTCGATCATAGCAATTCTCCTACCTCGCGTTGGAGACAGGGTATAGCAGGGGTGCTGCTGACATGGTGATGTCAGGATGCCCGACGCTTCGGCTACGTTCTTCTACAGAATCTTGCGCACCAGCCTGACCAGGACCAGAAGCATGTAGGCGGCGAAGAAGATCGCCAGCGACCAGCCGAAGCCCGAGGGGCCGAACGCATCCATGCCGATGCCGATCGCCTGCGGACCCAGCACCATGCCGACGCCATAGCAAAGCACGAAGGCCGCGTTGGCGGAGGCAAGCTCATGGCCGGAAAGCTGCGAGCCGAGATGGGCAAGGCCGATCGTGTACATGGCCGCCACGACGCCGCCCCAAACGAACAGAAGCGCCGCCATCAGATGCCAGTTCTGGGCGAAGAACGGCATGAAGGCGGTTCCGATCAGCCCTACCGTGGCGCAGATCAGGAGCAGGTAGCGCCGGTCTGAAATGCGGTCGCTGATCATGCCGATCGGGATCTGCAGCAGCACATTGCCGAGACCGATCATGGTCAAAAGCAGCGCCGCGTCGGCTTCTGAATAACCGATGCGGTTGCCATAGACCGGGAAGAGCGCGAAGCCGCCGGTCTCGACCGCGCCGAAGACCAGCACGGCGAAAGTGGCGGTCGGCACCAGCCAGATGTAGCGCAGGAAGTGGCTGGTCTCGCTGTCGGCGACGATGGTCGGACTCTCCTTGCGTGCCGCCAGCACGGGAATCGCGGCCAGCGTCACCAGGGCGATGATGACGCCAAAGGGTCTGAACCCCGAGCTTCCGAGATGAGCGAACAGCCACGGCCCGGCGGCAAAGCCGAGCGACAGCACCGTGGCGTATATGCCGAGCACGAGGCCGCGCCGGTGCGGCGGCGCGGAGGTGCTGATCCAGAACTCCGACAGGATGAACAGCACCGTGAGCGAAATGTGCAGCACGACGCGGAGCGGAAACCACATCCAGAAATCTGGCGCGAAGTGGAAGCCGACAAAGGCCAGCGCGCCGATGGCAATCATCGACAGCATGGTCCAGGCGACGCCGAGCCGCATGGCTAAAGGCGTGGCGAGCGGCGCACCGGCGATCGAGGCCAGGCCAGCAACCGCCGTGTTGAGGCCGATCATCGAGGCCGAGTGGCCGCGTGTCTCCAGGATGACACTGAGCAGTGGCATGCCGAGGCCGATGGCGATGCCGACGACGCTGATCGAGGAGATCGCCGCGATCATCGGCAGCCAGTGTACGCGTTCGTCGCCCTGTTGTTGGGTATCGACCGTCATGGGATCAAAATGCTCTGCTTCTAAAGGACTTCGCGGACAAAGCGGTTGCGGACGAGCCGGAAGAACGGCACGGCGCCCCCCGGCCGCAGCAAGGGATCGTCGGCAAGCCGACTTTGCAGTTCTTCCAGGATCATGCCGGTAATGTCGGGGATGTCGGCCTTGCGGGCATCGGCGAGCGGCAGCCAGACGAGTTCCTCCAACTCGTTGGTCGGACCGCCGCCGGGCAACTCCACGGCAACGTCGTGGCGCCATGCGCTGAAGAAACGCGTATCGAAACGGCGCACGCGGTTGGGCGGGGTGATGGCGCGGGCGATGAAGCGAAGCACGTCCAGCGACGGGACCACGCCATGTTCGGCGAAACCCTGCCAGTCGCGCTTTACGGTCGAGAAGGCGCCCTTGCGGCCGATCAGCAGGCCGGCTTCCTCATAGGTCTCGCGAATCGCCGACAGGGCGATTGCCCGCGCCCGCGCCGCGCTCGCGCGGCCAGGACCCGCGAGCAGCTTTTTCTCTTCTTCGCCGGGCAGAGGGGCGCCGACGTAAATGCGGCTGTCCGCCGGGTCGGTGCGGCCGCCGGGGAAGACGAATTTCCCGGGCATGAAGGCATGGCGGGCGTGGCGCCGGCCCATCAGCACCAGAACGTCCTTGCCCTTGCGGTCGAGGAGAATGAGGGTCGCGGCATCGCGCGGACGCAGCGCCCGGCCGCTGCGCACGGCCAGGCCCCTATCGAGCTTGTCGACATCCGCCTTGGTCATTCGTTCCATGCGCTCGACCTAGCGGAAACTTCCCGGATGCGAAAGTGGCTTGCTCGTCGCTGCCTTTGCACCAGGGCCGGGCAGCGGCGAGACCTGGCTTATCAATGGCTCTCGAATTCGTCCTTCTCGTCGCCGAAGCCGTGCATATACAGCGCCCATTGCAGGCCGATGACGGCGCCCTTGACCGGCTGCAGCAGCACGAGAGCGAGAATGATGGTCAGCGGCACCCAGATCAGCGCGTGCTGCCATGTCGACAGCGTGGTGGCGGCCTCCACGGCCATGAACGAGCCAACCACGATATGGCCGACAATGACGATGACCAGATAGGCAGGCAGGTCGTCGGCGCGATGGTGGTGCAGTTCCTCGCCGCAGACCTCGCACTTGTCCACGGGCTTCACGAAGGCGCTGAACAGCTTCCCTTTGCCGCAATGCGGGCAGCGGCCGAGCAAGCCGCGCTTGATCGCCGTCCACAGCGGACGCGCGACGCGGCCGGAGTGATGCTCGCCGCCGAAAACCTGTTTTTCCACGCGCATATCGCCTGGCATCATCTTCTCCTGCCGCGCGGACCGGTGCGCGATTGCGACGCACGGGCGCGGCCCTTGGCCTTGTGGAACGACCGCTTCGAGCCGGGCAGGGGCTTCGGGTCGGTCAGCATCTCGAAACGCATCGCGCCGGCCATTGGCGCGACCTCGACCAGCCGGACTTCGACGCGGTCGGCAAGCTGATAGCCTTTGCCGGTGCGTTCCCCGAACAGCGATCGGGCGGTTTCGTCGTAGATATAGTAGTCGCCGCCCAAACTTGACACCGGAATAAAGCCATCGGCGCCGTACTGCGGCAATTGGACAAAGAGCCCCGCCTTGGTGACGCCGGAGATGCGCGCGTCGAACGTGTCGTTGACGCGCTCGGCCAGATAGGCGGCGATCAGCCGGTCGACCGTGTCGCGCTCGGCGGCCATGGCGCGGCGTTCCGTGGCCGAGATCAGCGCGGCGACCTCTTCCAGCCTGTCCGCCTCCTGCTGCGTCAAGCCACCGGGACCCAGACCAAGTGCGGCGATCAGCCCGCGGTGCACGATCAGATCGGCATAGCGGCGGATTGGCGAGGTGAAATGCGCGTAGCGCCTGAGGTTGAGACCGAAATGGCCGATGTTCTTCGGCGAGTACTCGGCCTGGCTCTGCGAGCGCAGCACCACTTCGTTGACCAGCGCCTCGTTGTCGGCGCCGCGCACCCGCTCCAGAATGCCGTTGAATTGGCTGGGCCGCATCTGCACGCCGCGCGCCAGCGACAGGCTGAGTGTCTGCAGGAACTCGCGCAGCGATTCCTGCTTGGCCAGCGACGGCGCGTCGTGGATGCGGTAGACGAGGGGTTCTTTCCTGCCCTCCAATGTCTCGGCGGCCGCGACATTGGCCTGGATCATGAACTCCTCGATGAGCTTGTGCGCATCGAGTCGCTCTGGCACGGTGACGCGGTCGACCGTGCCGTCGGGTTTCAGCAGGATCTTGCGCTCCGGCAGGTCGAGTTCCAGTGGCTGGCGGGAGTCGCGGCCGCGTCTGAGGACCGAATAGGCATCCCAAAGCGGCTTCAGGACGCTATCGAGGATCGGCTTCGTCTTGTCGTCGGGCGTGCCGTCGATCGCGGCCTGCGCCTGCGGATAGGCGAGCTTGGCGGCCGACTTCATCATCACGCGGTGGAACGAATGCCTGAGCTTGCGGCCTTCCGAGGAGAAGGTCATGCGCACGGCGATGGCCGGCCGGTCCTCGCCCTCGCGCAGCGAGCAGAGGTTGTTGGAGATGCGTTCGGGAAGCATCGGCACGACGCGGTCCGGAAAATAGACCGAATTGCCGCGCTTCAAGGCCTCGCGGTCGAGCGGCGTGCCGTAGCGAACATAGGCGGCGACATCGGCGATCGCCACGGTGACGACGACGCCTCCGGGATTCTTCTCGTCCGCATCGGGAGCGGCGAAGACGGCGTCGTCATGGTCCTTCGCGTCGGCCGGATCGATGGTCACCAGCGGCAGATCGCGCCAATCCTCGCGGTGATCGAGCGTCGCCGGCTTCACCGCTTCGGCCTCGGCGATCACGTCCGCCGGAAAAACATGGGGAATGTCGTGGGCGTGGATGGCGATCATCGAGACCGCCTTCTCGCTGCTCAGCGATCCCAGCACCGCCAGCACCTTTGCCCTGGGCAGTCCGTAACGGGATGCCCGCGCCGGCTCGACCTCGACGAGATCGCCGTTCTTGGCGCCGTTCTGGAATTCCTTGTCGACGATCAGTTCCGGCTGCCGCCGTTCGACGGGCTCAATGCGGAACGTGCCGTCCTTCAGCACGCGGAAGACGCCGAGCACCGCGTCGCTGCGCTTCTCGAAGATCTTCATCACCCGACCGGTATAGGCGGGGCCTGACGGATCGTCGGTCGGGAAGGTCTTGGCTAAAACGCGGTCGCCGATGCCGGGCACGGGACCGCTGGCGCCGCGCGAAATGCGGATGGCGATGACGGGTGGCGAGCCATTGCCGGTGTATTCGTTCGGATGCGCCAGCAGCACACCGTCATCGTCGCGGCCGAAAATGTCGAGCACGGCGACGTGAGGCACGGCGCCGGCGCGGCTGAGCCGCTTGCGCTCCTTGTTGAGCAGGCCTTCATCCTGCAGGTCGCGCAGCATATCCTTGAGCCAGATGCGGTCGTCGCCGCGCAGCGCGAAGGCCTTGGCGATCTCGCGCTTGCCGGACCGGTCGGGATTTTCGGCGATGTAGCGCAGCAACTCGTCACGCGAGGGCCGGTAATCGTCCTTGACCTTGGCCCTCGTGTCGGCGTGTCGCGGATCGCCGTGGCTTCTTCCGGAGATCCTGCGCGCCACGTCTCGCTACCCCTTCTTCGCGCCCCGACGGAAGGGCTTCTTGCCGCCTCCGCCCTTGGCTTCCTTTTCGGCAATCAGGGCGAGCGCTTCTTCCATCGTCACCGATTGCGGGTCCTTGCCCTTGGGCAGCGTCGCATTGACCTTGCCGTAATTGACATAGGGACCGTATTTGCCGTCGCGCACGACGATCTTGCCGCCGCCATCGGGATGGTCGCCAAGTTCCTTCAACGCCGCCGGCGTGGCGCCGTTGCGGCCGCCCTTGCCCTTCTGCTGCTTCTCGGCAATCACCGAGACAGCGCGGTTCAAGCCGATCGAGAACACGTCCTCGATGCTTTCCAGATTGGCATAGGTGCCGTCATGCAGCACGAACGGCCCGTAGCGTCCGAGGCCGGCCGAGATCATCTTGCCAGTCTCCGGATGCTTGCCGACGTCGCGCGGCAGGGCCAACAGAGCCAGCGCCTTCTCGTGGTCGATCGACTCCGGCGTCCAGCCTTTGGGCAGGCTCGAGCGCTTGGCCTCCTTGCCTTCGCCGCGCTGGATATAGGGACCGAAACGGCCGCTCCTCAGCGTGATTTCCTCGGCGGTGTAGGGGTCCTTGCCGAGCAGCTTGACGCCGTCGTCGCCATTGCCGTTCTCGCCATTGGGGTTGGCGGCGTCGCCGAGCTGGCGGGTATAGGAACACTCCGGATAGTTCGAGCAGCCGACGAAGGCGCCGAACTTGCCGAGCTTCAGCGAGAGGTTTCCCGAGCCGCATTTCGGGCAGATACGCGGGTTGGAGCCGTCCTCGCGTTCCGGGAAGACAAGCGGCGCAAGTTCCTCATTGAGCGCGTCGAGCACGTCGGTGACACGCAGTTCCTTGATGTCGTCGACGGCGCCGGAGAAATCCTTCCAGAAGTCGCGCAGAACGTCCTTCCAGGCGAGCTTGCCGTCGGAAATCTCGTCGAGCTTTTCCTCGAGCGAGGCGGTGAAGTCATATTCGACGTAACGCTCGAAGAAGCTTTCGAGGAAGGCCGAGAGCAGCCGGCCCTTGGCCTGCGGCACCAGCCGGCGCCGGTCGATGGTGACGTAGTCGCGGTCCTCGAGCGTCTTCAGGATCGCCGTGTAGGTCGACGGCCGGCCGATGCCGAGCTCCTCCAGCTTCTTGATCAGCGACGCCTCGGAATAGCGCGGCGGCGGCTCGGTGGTGTGCTGGGTGGCGTTGATCGCCTGGCGGGCAAGCTGCTCGCCGGAACGGATCTCGGGCAGACGGCGGCTCTCCTCGTCCTCCGCGTCCTCGTCCTTCTGGTCGGTATAGGCGGCAATGAAGCCGTCGAAACGGATGACCGAGCCGATCGCGCGCAGCTCCGCGGTGCGGGCGCCATTGACCGCCTCGATCTCGACCGTGGTGCGTTCGATCTCGGCCGGCTGCATCTGGCTGGCGATGGCGCGCTTCCAGATCAGCTCGTAGAGGCGCGCCTGGTCGGCATCGAGATATTGCCTGACCGATTGAGGCGTGCGCCTGAAATCGGTCGGGCGGATCGCCTCATGGGCTTCCTGGGCGTTCTTGGCCTTGGTGGTGTAGAAACGCGGCTTTTCCGGCAGGTATTTCGCGCCGAACTCGCTGACGATGGCGTCGCGGGCGGCTTCGATCGCCTCCGGCGCCATCTGCACGCCGTCGGTACGCATATAGGTGATGAGGCCGGCGGTCTCGCCGCCGACATCCATGCCTTCATAGAGTTTCTGCGCCACCTGCATGGTGCGGGTGGCCGAGAAGCCGAGCCCAGACGATGCTGCCTGCTGCAGCGTCGAGGTGGTGAAGGGCGGGCCGGGATTGCGTTTTGTCGGCTTGGCCTCGACCGACAAAGCCTTGAAGGTCGCGCCTTCGAGCATGGCCTTGATGTCGTCGGCCTGCGCCTTGTTGGCGATGTCGAGCTTCTGCAGCTTCTTGCCGGTGAAGGCGGTCAGCCGCGCCTCGAAGCTATCGTTGCGGGGCGTGTTGAGGATGGCGGCGATCTGCCAGTATTCCTCGCGGATGAAGCGCTCGATCTCGGATTCGCGGTCGCTGACCAGGCGCAGCGCCACCGACTGCACGCGGCCGGCCGAACGGGCGCCCGGCAGCTTGCGCCACAGCACCGGCGACAGCGTGAAGCCGACGAGATAGTCGAGCGCACGGCGGGCGAGATAGGCGTCGACCAGCGGCGCGTCGATCTGGCGGGGATTGGCCATCGCATCCAGCACCGAAGCCTTGGTGATGGCGTTGAAGACAACGCGGCTGACCGGCTTGTCCTTCAGCGCACGCTTCTGCTTCAGGACTTCGAGCACGTGCCAGGAAATCGCCTCGCCCTCGCGATCGGGGTCGGTGGCGAGGATCAGGCCGTCGGCATCCTTGACCGCCTTGGCGATGTCGGCCAGGCGCTTGCCCGACGCGGTGTCGACCGACCAGGACATGGCGAAGTCCTCGTCGGGGCGCACCGAGCCGTCCTTGGCCGGCAGATCGCGGACATGGCCGAACGAGGCCAGAACCTTATAGTTCTTGCCGAGATATTTGTTGATTGTCTTCGCCTTGGCCGGCGATTCGACGACGACGACGTCCATGAGGTCTCTTAATCAGCTGTGAGGTGGCGGAAGAACTCCGCGACGCGCGACGAAATCCCACTCTTTTCGTCGCTCACATGGCCGCGCTTTTGCAATCGGTCAAGGGGAGGCGGGCAATTTGGGAAGCGGCGATCGGCGATACACTCTTAGAGTGTATGGCAAAGATCACATTTTTTGGGGATGGCGAGGTCCGCGTCTCGATCACATGAGATACGGTCGTGCGCTCTTGTCGCAAGACGATCGTCGAACCGGCTCGGATCGGAAAGGGATTGCCGGCTGCCGAGTCGAGAGAGACCCGGCAGCCACCCTCCAGCCGGGCGGTGGCGAGGGCAGGTTCAATCGGCCTTGACGACGTGCCAGGCGCCGGCGACGCCTTCTCCGGCCATGTCACCGGCCTTCTTGTCCTTGACGAAGGTGTAGACCGGTTTGCCGTCATAGGCCCACATCTTGGAGCCGTCCGTGCGGTCGATAACAGTCCATTCATCGTCTGGCTTGGCGCCGGCTTCGGCCTTCAGCGGCGGCCAGTTGGCGGCGCATTTGTCGTAGCAGGTGGACTTGCCCTTTTCGTCCTTGTCGAAAGTGTAAAGCGTCATGCCCTTGGCATCGGTGTAGATCTTGGTGCCGCCGACTTCGGCTTCCTTCCACGCTTGGGCGGCATGGGACGCGACGGTGCCGAGCAGAAGTGCGGCAAACCCGAGTGCGATCGATTTCATGACAATCTCCCTGAGAACACGCGCGGAAGTTCCGCGCTGGCTATGTCAACGCGTTGGCGCGGCTGTTTCTTCCTTGGCGAAGCGGCGACGTGCCACACAATGGTGATTGGCGAAGCGCCATCCGCGTCGCTATATCGTCGCCAGCACAAGCAGGGCGGACGAAATGGCATTGGACATCGGCTATGTCAGCGCGGTCGGGGCAGGGGCGATCTCGTTCCTGTCGCCATGCGTGCTGCCGCTGGTGCCGCCCTATCTCTGCTACATGGCCGGCGTTTCGGTCGACGATTTCCGCGGTAATCAAAGTGTGACGGCAAAGGAAGGCGCGCGCGGCGCGCTGCTCTATGCTTCGCTCGCTTTCGTGCTCGGCTTCTCGACCGTCTTCGTTGCGCTCGGCGCCGGCGCCTCGACCATCGGCCACCTGCTGAGGGTCTGGCAGGAGCCGCTGGCGATGGTCGCCGGCGCGCTGATCATCGTCATGGGCCTCAACTTCCTCGGCATCCTGCGCATTCCGCTGCTCTCGCGCGAGGCGCGCTTCCAGTCGCAGGGCAAGCCCGCCAGCATGGTCGCCGCCTATGTCATGGGGCTGGCCTTCGCCTTTGGCTGGACGCCCTGCATCGGCCCGGTGCTGGGACCGATCCTGACTTTGGCCGGCGGACGCGAGACGGTGGGCGAGGGCGCGCTGCTGCTTGCCGCCTATTCGCTCGGCCTCGGCATTCCGTTCCTGATCGCGGCGCTGTTTTCCGGCGCCTTCATGCGCTTCCTCGGCAAATTCCGCGTCCATCTCGGTCGTGTCGAAAAAGCGATCGGCGCGCTGCTGGTCGTCGCCGGCGTGTTCTTCCTGACCGGCGGCGTGCAGAGCGCGTCCTATTGGCTTCTGGAGAATTTTCCGGTGCTGGGACGGCTGGGGTAGAGCCGGGCGCGTAGCACCAGATCGAATGGCGGACCCGCTCATTAAGAGTCAGCTGCTCTTCCACCTCACCGGAATTTAACCGCATTGGTGCAGCATCACCCCGCTGCTAGCATGCGTTGATTCAAGCCCTTTCACATGGTTGCCTTTATATGAGCCAGAGATCCTGCCTGTCCGTCATCCTCGCCGCCGGCGAAGGCACGCGCATGAAAAGCGCCATGCCCAAGGTGCTGCACGCCATTGCCGGCCTGCCTATGGTGGCGCATGTCGTGAAGGCGGCGGAGGCCGCCGGTGCAACCGGCCTGGCGCTGGTGATCGGCCACGGCGCCGACGAGATGCGCAAGGCGGCGCAGAAATTCGCGCCGAAGGCGGAGACTTTCGTGCAGGAGAAGCGGCTCGGCACCGCGCATGCGGTGCTCGCCGCTCGCGAAGCGATATCAAAGGGTTATGACGATATTCTCGTCATGTTCGGCGACACACCGCTGATCGATGCGCAAGCGCTGGCAGCCGCGCGGCAGAAGCTGGCAGAGGGCGCGGCCGTCGTCGTCATCGGCTTTCGCACTCCAAACCCAACCGGATACGGGCGCCTGATCGAAAGACGCGGAAAGCTCGTTGCCATCATCGAGGAGAAGGATTGCAGCGAGGACGAGAAGAAGATCACCTTCTGCAATGCGGGAATGATGGCCATTGCCGGCGACCAGGCGCTGCAATTGCTCGAAAAAGTCGGCAACGACAATGCCAAGGGTGAGTTCTACCTGACCGACATCGTCGAGATCGCCGGCGCGCAAGGCCTCAGCGTGGTGGCGACGGAAGCCAGTTTCGAAAACGCGCTCGGCATCAACAACCGGGCCGAACTCGCCGAGGCGGAGCGGGTCTGGCAGGCACGCCGGCGGCGCGAGGCTATGCTTGCGGGCGTGACGCTGATCGCGCCCGAGACCGTCTATTTCTCGCACGATACCGAGATCGGCGCCGACACGATCGTCGAGCCGAATGTCTGGTTCGGGCCGGGCGTCAGGATCGCTTCGGCCGCCAAGATCCACGCCTTCAGCCATATCGAGGGCGCGACGATCGCGTCCAATTGCGATGTCGGGCCCTTCGCGCGGCTCAGGCCGGGCGCTGATCTTCGCAACAAGGCAAAGGTCGGCAATTTCTGCGAGGTCAAGCAGGCGACGATCGAGGAGGGCGCCAAGGTCAACCATCTGACCTATATCGGCGATGCGCGGGTCGGGGCCGCGGCCAATATCGGCGCCGGCACCATCACCTGCAATTATGACGGCTACTCGAAATTCTTCACCGATATCGGCGAGGGGGCCTTTGTCGGCTCGAACTCCTCGCTGGTGGCGCCGGTCACGATCGGCAAGGGCGGGTATATCGCCTCCGGCAGCGTGATCACCGAGAGCGTGCCCGACGACGCTCTGGCCTTCGGTCGTGCCCGCCAGAAGACTATCCCCGGCAAGGGCAAGGAGCTGCGCGAGCGGTTCGCCTCGGCCGCCGCGGCGAAGAAGAAGGCCGCGGAATGATCTTCAGCGCCTCCTTCGGGAGGCGGTCGCTGCTCGATCAGATATGAACGAGTGGAAAACCTGGGCCCTGAAAACCCGAGCGGTTCAGGTAACCGGATTGCAAGCGCAGTCTGGCATTGTGCCTTGGCAAAGAACCGTTCCGCTGACATGGAACGAAACGCAAAGTGACTTTCGCGGCAGGCCGGCAGTCCCTAGATAACGCCGGATTTTCCGCTGGGAATCGGGGGCAAGCGCCATGTGCGGTATCGTTGGAATCGTTGGCCGAAGCCAAGTCGCGCCGCTCATCGTCGATGCGTTGAAGCGGCTCGAATACCGCGGCTACGACTCGGCCGGTGTCGCCACCATTGAGAAGGGTGAGCTTGGCCGGCGCCGCGCCGAGGGCAAGCTCATCAATCTCGAACGCCGGCTGAAGGAAGAGCCGCTCGACGGCACGATCGGCATCGGTCACACGCGCTGGGCAACGCATGGCGTGCCCAACGAGACCAACGCGCATCCGCATTTTTCCAACGGCGTCGCCATCGTCCACAACGGCATCATCGAGAATTTCGCCGAGCTGCGCGACGAGCTCACCCGCGACGGCTATAAATTCGCCTCGCAGACCGACACCGAGGTCGTCGCGCATCTGGTGGCGCGCGAGTTCGCCAGGGGGCTGAAGCCGGTGGAGGCCGCGCATGCGGCGCTGAAGCGGCTGTCCGGCGCCTTCGCGCTGGCAATCATGTTCAAGGGCGACGAGGACCTGATCGTCGGCGCCCGCAACGGTCCGCCTTTGGCCGTCGGCCATGGCGAGGGCGAGATGTTCTTGGGTTCGGACGCGATTGCGCTGGCGCCCTTCACCAACTCGATCACCTATCTTGAGGACGGCGACTGGGCGGTCGTGCGGCGCGACGGCGTGACCATCTACGACATCGACGGCAACAAGGTCGACCGCAAGCGCCAGCAATCGCTGTCGACCAGCTTCATGGTCGACAAGGGCAACCGCCGGCATTTCATGGAAAAGGAAATCCACGAGCAGCCGGAGGTGATCTCGCACACGCTGGCGCATTACGTAGATTTCGTCTCGGGCGTGTCGAAGCCGCTCGACCTGCCGTTCGACTTCGCCAGGATCGGCCGGCTGGCGCTGTCGGCCTGCGGCACCGCCTATCTCGCCGGGCTGATCTCGAAATACTGGTTCGAACGCTATGCGCGGCTGCCGGTCGACATCGATGTCGCCTCCGAATTCCGCTATCGCGAGATGCCGCTGTCGGCCAACGACGCGGCCTTCTTCATCTCGCAGTCGGGCGAGACCGCCGACACGCTGGCTTCGCTGCGCTATTGCCGCCAGGCCGGCATGAAGATCGGCGCGG
Organism: Mesorhizobium sp. RIZ17; assembly: GCF_051127865.1. Classification (NCBI taxonomy): domain Bacteria; kingdom Pseudomonadati; phylum Pseudomonadota; class Alphaproteobacteria; order Hyphomicrobiales; family Phyllobacteriaceae; genus Mesorhizobium; species Mesorhizobium sp. RIZ17. Next base: position 6,064,964 of record NZ_CP147861.1, on the reverse strand, counting down.
TGGTCAATGTGCGCGAATCGACCATGGCGCGCGAATCCGACGTCGTGCTGCCGACGCTTGCCGGGCCGGAGATCGGCGTCGCCTCGACCAAGGCATTCACGTGTCAGCTCTCCGTCCTGGCAGCACTTGCGGTCCGCGCCGGCGTGGCGCGCGGCACGATCTCGCGCGACGAGGAAAAGCGGCTGGTGCGCGAGCTTTCCGAAGCGCCGCGCTTCGCCACCCAGGTGCTGAAGCTCGACGAGCAGATCGAGCGCATCGCGCGCGAGCTGTCGCGCTACAAGGACGTGCTCTATCTCGGCCGCGACACCAACTTCCCGCTGGCCATGGAAGGGGCGCTGAAGCTCAAGGAGATTTCCTACATCCACGCCGAGGGCTATGCCGGCGGCGAGCTGAAGCACGGGCCGATCGCGCTGATCGACGAGAACATGCCGGTGATCGTGATCGCGCCGCATGACCGCATCTTCGAAAAGACGGTCTCGAACATGCAGGAAGTGGCGGCGCGCGGCGGCAAGATCATCCTGATCACCGATGCCAAGGGCGCGGCGCAAGCCGGCATCAAGACGATGGAGACGATCATCCTGCCCGAAGTGCCGGAGATCATCTCGCCCATCATCTACGCCCTGCCGATCCAGATGCTGGCCTATTTCACCGCCGTCTTCATGGGCACCGACGTCGATCAGCCGCGCAACCTCGCGAAGTCGGTCACGGTGGAGTAGGCTGCCTTCCCACGATCGGTCTGTATCAATTGATGATACATGATCTTGCGGCCGACTGCGTATCAGAGTATGATACATCGCGTGGGGAAGGCTGTTGATCGTTTCATTCAAAGGCAAGACGGTCGAAGAGGTCGCGGCCGGCAGGGCCCCCAAGGGATTTCCGCCGGATTTGGTAGCCAGGGCGGAAAGGCGGCTGCGGGCGATTGATAATGCCGTTCAGCTGAATGACCTTCGGTCGCCACCCGGAAACCACTTGGAGGCTCTGAAGCGGGATCGTGCCGGGCAACATTCCATACGCATCAACGACCAATGGCGCATCTGTTTCAGATGGACAGCCGCCGGAGCCGAAGATGTGGAAATTGTCGATTATCATTAAACAGAACTCGCCCTAACCCTTTGAGGATATTGAGCTATGCTCAAGTTCGCACGCCCGATCCACCCCGGAGAATTCCTGCGCGAGGAGTATCTTGTGCCGCTCGGCATGAGTGCTGGTGCGCTTGCAAAGAAGCTTAATCTTCCGCGCACCCGGATTGAGCGCATCGTCAAGGAGGAGGTTGGTCTTACGCCGGATACAGCCCTTCGCCTCGCCAGGTTCTTCAACACCACGCCCGGGTTCTGGATGAACTTCCAGAAGGCCTACGAGTTGGAAACCGAAGCGAGGAAAATAGCGCCGGAGCTCGAGAAGATCGTGCCGCTGGATACAGCGGCATGACGATCGCTCTTTAAAAACTTCGCAGTTCCAAACCGGCTTGCGGTTCACTAATCTTGGCGACGCAACCTGCGCCGCGGTGAATCCATGTCCGACGCCCTGAAGACCTCTGGCATGACCCGGCTGAGGAATTATTTCCTGACCGGCTTCGTCGTCTGCGCGCCTCTGGCGATCACGGCCTATATCGCCTGGTCGCTGATCGGCTGGGTCGATTCCTGGGTGAAGCCCTACATCCCGGTGCGCTACAATCCCGACACCTATCTGCCGTTCCCGGTTCCGGGTTTCGGGCTGATCGTGGCGCTGGTGCTGATCACGCTGATCGGTTTCCTGACGGCCAACATCGTCGGCCGCGCCATCGTCAATTTCGGCGAGCGGCTGCTTGGCCGCATGCCGCTGGTGCGTGGCATCTACGGCTCGCTGAAGCAGATTTTCGAGACGGTGCTGTCCAACAAGGGCGACATGTTCCGCCAGGTCGGGCTGGTCGAATATCCGCGCAAAGGCGTCTGGTCGCTGGTCTTCGTCGCCAGCGAGAAGGAAACCGAGATCAACCAGAAGCTCGACCAGGAAGGCGATCCGCTGATCGCCGTGTTCATGCCTTGCACGCCCAATCCGACCACCGGCTTCCTGATGTATGTGCACAAATCCGAGATCGTGCTGCTCGACATGTCGATCGAGGACGGCGCCAAGCTGATCGTCTCGGCCGGCATGGTGGCGCCGGAGGTCAAGGCCAAGCTTGTGACGCTGAACGGCGAACCGATCGAAGGGGCTTTAGCCAACCCGGCGCTTGGCGCTCAGCCTGCGCGCAGCAGCCGCACCGCCTCGTCGCGCCCGAACAGGTAAAGCAACAACCGCAGCGCTTCGCCGCGTTCCGATTGCAGTTCCGGGTCGCGCGACAGGATCAGCCGCGCGTCGTCGCGCGCCGCTTCCAACAGGTCGGCATGAAACTCGAGGCGCGCGACCTGAAAGCCGGGCGTACCTGATTGGCGTGTGCCCAGCAGCTCGCCTTCGCCGCGCAGCTTCAGGTCCTCCTCGGCGATCTTGAAGCCGTCCTCGGTCTCGCGCATCACCGAAAGCCGGCGTTTGGCCGTTTCGCCGAGCGGGTCCTTGTAAAGCAGCACGCAGGAGGACGGCTTGTCGCCGCGCCCGACGCGACCGCGCAACTGGTGCAACTGGGCAAGACCGAAGCGCTCGGCATGCTCGATGACCATGATGGTCGCATCCGGCACGTCGACGCCGACCTCGATGACGGTGGTGGCGATCAGGATGCGCGTTTCGCCCTGCTTGAAGGCGCGCATCGCCTCGTCTTTCTCCGCGCCTTTCATGCGGCCGTGCACGAGGCCGATCCGGTCGCCGAACAACGGTTTCAGTGAAGCGAAACGGTCCTCCGCCGACATCAGTTTTATTTCCTCGGATTCCTCGACGAGCGGGCAGATCCAGTAGATCTTCTGGCCGTCGGCGACCGCATCGCGCATGCGGCCGACCAGTTCGTCCAGCCGTTCCATGGGCAAGGTCACGGTGCGGATCGGCTGCCGGCCGGCCGGCTTCTCGGTCAGTTTCGAGACATCCATGTCGCCGAAGGCGGTCAGCACCAGCGTGCGCGGGATGGGTGTGGCCGTCATCACCAGCATGTCGGGTGCATCGCCCTTGGCGGTGATGGCGAGACGCTGATGGACGCCGAACCGGTGCTGCTCGTCGACGACGGCCAGCACAAGGTCGTGAAACGTCACGGTTTCCTGGAACAGCGCATGCGTGCCGACGACGATGTCGATCTCACCGCTGGCAAGGCCCTCGAGCGTCCCTGTGCGCTCACGCCCCTTCTCGCGCCCGGTCAGGATGGCGAGGCGCAGGCCGACTTTCTCCGCCAGCGGCGCGATGGTCGCCAGATGCTGGCGCGCGAGAATCTCGGTCGGCGCCATCAGCGCCGCCTGGCCGCCGGCCTCGACCGCGCGCGCCATGGCGAGCAGCGCCACCACCGTCTTGCCGGAGCCGACATCGCCTTGCAGCAGACGCAGCATGCGTTCGGGATCGGCGAGGTCGGCGTTGATTTCGCCCAGCGCGAATTCCTGGCTGGGGGTGAGCTTGTAGGGCAGGGCGGCGCGCAGCTTCTCGACGATGCTGCCGTCGCCGGTGAGCGGCCGGCCCGACAGGCGGCGAATTCTGGCCCGCACCAGCGCCAGCGAAACCTGCCCGGCCAGCAGCTCGTCATAGGCGAGGCGTCGCCAAGCCGGGCCTTCGACGGCGACATCGATCGGATCGGCCGGATGGTGGACACGGGCAAGCGCGTCGCCGAAGGGCGCGAAAGTTTGGCGGCGCATGAAGGCGTCGTCCTGCCATTCCGGCAATTCCGGCAGGCGCCCCAGCGCCTGGCCTATGGCGCGGCGCAGCACCTTGGACGACAGGCCCGCGGTCAGCGGGTACACCGGCTCGACGAGGGGCAGGTTTTCCGCCTCGCTGGCCAGCGCGATATGGTCGGGATGGACCATGCTCGGGCGGCCATTGAACCATTCCATCCGGCCGGAGACGACGACGCGCTCGCCTTCGGGCATCGCCTTTTCCAGATAGGCGGCATGGGCATGGAAGAAGGTCAGCGCGATCTCCCCGGTGTCGTCATGGGCATAGACCCGGTAAGGCACCGACCTGTTGCCGCGCGGCGGCGGCTGGTGCCGGTCGACCCGCACTTCGAGGGTGACGATCTGGCCCTCGGCCGACAGCGCGATGCCGGGCCGGTTGCGGCGGTCGATCACACTGTTGGGCAGCACGAACAGAAGGTCGGCCGCGCGCGCGGCGCGATCGCCGAGATCGGCCGGCACGACGCGCTCGATCAGCAAGCCGACTTTCGGGCCGACGCCGGCAAGCGAGGTGATCGGAACGAACAGGGGATCGAGGATGGTGGGACGCATCTTGTCAGCTTATGTCGCGACGGCGGCAGCGCAAAGGCTGACACCGCCCTCTATCCACGCTATATGCGCCGCTTTGGAGGGATGCGGCGCCATGACCGGAACACAGCGATCAAGCGAGGGGCTGGATGCCCGCCGCCGCAAGCTCCTGTTCCGCTCCTGGCATCGCGGCATGCGCGAGATGGACCTCATCCTCGGTTCCTTCGCCGACGCCGAGATCGGCGCCTTGACCGACGATGAAATCGACCAATATGAGAGGCTTCTCGAAATCCCCGACACCGAATTCCTGCCGATGGTCACCGGCGAGAGCCCGATCCCGCCCGATATCGACTGCGCGGTGCTGCGCAAGATCCTGGCGTCGCGCCGGGCCATGACATTTTAAAAAAGCATATCCATGAGCCTTATCCCCACAATAGGCCTGCCCAAGGGCCGCGCCGGCCAGTTTATCGTCGACGGCGTCGCCGACGGCTACGAAGCCTTCGCGCTGATACAGACGGCGCAGGAGATCGCGCCCGACAAGCCGGTGCTGTTCGTCGCGCGCGACGGCCAGCGCCTGCCGGCGATCATCGAGGCGCTCGCCTTTGCAGCGCCCGGCCTGCCGGTGCTGGAGCTGCCGGCCTGGGACTGCCTGCCTTACGACCGCGTTTCGCCCGGCGCCGATGCCGCCGCGCGGCGGCTCGACGCGCTTTCCGCCATGATCGCGCTGGCGAAGAAACCGCACCGCGCCGTGATCCTCACCACCGCCAATGCGTTGTTGCAGCGCATCCCGCCGGCCGAATTGATCGAGGCGCAGACTTTCCACGCCAGGCCCGGCAACCAGATCGACATGAACGCGCTGATCGCGCGGCTGGAGACCTCCGGCTTCGAGCGCGTGCCCACGGTGCGCGGCCTCGGCGAATTCGCGGTGCGCGGCGGCATCCTCGACCTTTTCGCCCCGGGCTGGAGTGAGGCGCTGCGCCTCGACTTCTTCGGCGACACGCTGGAATCGATCCGCGTCTTCGACGTAGCCACCCAGCGTACCACCGGCCAGCGCAAGTCGATGTCGTTGCAGGCGATGAGCGAGGTGGCGCTGACGCCGGAGACGATCAGCCGCTTCCGCCGCTCCTATATCGAGGCTTTCGGCGCGCCGTCGCGCGACGATGCGCTCTATGCGGCGGTCAGCGAAGGCCGGCGCTTCGCCGGCATGGAGCACTGGCTGCCCTTCTTCTATGAGCGGCTGGAGACGGTGTTCGACTATCTGCCGGACGCGCCTGTCGTCTTCGACCATCTGGCGCATGAAGCGCTGGCCGAGCGGCACACGCTGATCCTCGACCACTACGAGGCGCGGCGGAAACAGGCCGATAGCGCGTTGAAGGACGCCGTGCCCTACAAGCCCGTCGCGCCGGATCTGCTTTATCTCTCACCGGACAATCTCAAGGCCTCGCTCGGTCCGCGCGAAGACATCGACTTCACCGTCTTCGACGCCCCCGATGTGGGAGCCAAGAAGGTTTTCCATGCCGGTTCGCGCCATGGTCGCAGTTTTGCCGAGGAACGCGCCGATCCAAATATCAATGTCTTCGACGTCGTCGTAAAACACATTGCGGACGAGCGTGCCGCGCGCCGGCGCGTCATCGTCGCCGGCTGGACGGAAGGCTCGCTCGACCGCCTCGGCCAGATCCTCGCCGAACATCACCTCGGCAACCTGAAGCCCGTCGCAACCCTTGCCGAGGTCGAAAAGCTCGAGCCGGGGCAGGCGGGTCTTGCCGTGCTACCGCTCGAATCCGGTTTCGAGACCGACCAGATGGTGGTCGTCGCCGAGCAGGACATCCTCGGCGACCGGCTGATCCGGCGTTCGAAGCGAAAGAAGAAGGCTTCCGATTTCATCGCCGAAGCCTCGTCGCTGTCGTCCGGCGACATCGTCGTCCACGCCGATCACGGCATTGGCCGTTTCATCGGGCTGCGCACCATCGAGGCGGTCGGCGCGCCGCATGACTGCCTCGAAATCCACTATGCCGGCGACGACCGGCTGTTCCTGCCGGTCGAGAACATCGAGCTTTTGTCGCGCTACGGCTCGGATTCGGCCGAAGCGACGCTCGACAAACTGGGCGGCGGCGCCTGGCAGGCGCGCAAGGCGCGGCTGAAGCGACGCCTGCTCGACATGGCGGGCCAACTGATCCGCATCGCCGCCGAGCGGCAGATGCGTTCGGCGCCAACGATGATTCCCGCGGAAGGGCTCTACGGAGAGTTCGCGGCGCGTTTCCCTTACGAGGAAACCGACGACCAGCAGACGGCGATCGATTCCGTCATGGACGATCTCGGCGCCGGCAAGCCGATGGACAGGCTGGTCTGCGGCGATGTCGGCTTCGGCAAGACGGAAGTGGCGCTGCGCGCCGCTTTCATCGCGGCGATGGAAGGGTTCCAGGTCGCAGTGGTGGTGCCGACGACCTTGCTGTCACGCCAGCATTTCAAGACCTTCTCGCAGCGCTTCTCGGGCCTGCCGATCCGCATCGCGCAGGCCTCGCGCCTGGTCGGTTCAAAAGAACTGGCGGAGACCAAGAAGGGCATTGCCGAGGGCACGATCGACGTCGTCGTCGGCACGCACGCGCTGCTCGGCAGCTCGATCTCGTTCAAGCAACTCGGCCTTTTGATCATCGACGAGGAGCAGCATTTCGGCGTCAAGCACAAGGAGCGGCTGAAGGATCTGAAGTCCGACGTGCACGTGCTGACGCTGTCGGCGACGCCGATCCCGCGCACGCTGCAACTGGCGCTGACCGGCGTTCGCGAGCTGTCGTTGATCGCGACGCCGCCGGTCGACCGCATGGCGGTGCGCACCTTCATCTCGCCCTTCGATCCGCTGGTCATCCGCGAGACGCTGCTGCGCGAGCGCTATCGCGGCGGCCAATCCTTCTACGTCGTGCCGCGCATCAGTGACCTTTCGGAAATCCATGATTTCCTTCGGGAATCCGTGCCGGAGCTGAAGGTGGCGGTGGCGCATGGCCAGATGCCGCCGGGCGAGCTCGACGACATCATGAACGCTTTCTACGATGGCCAATACGACGTGCTCCTGTCGACGACCATCGTCGAATCCGGGCTCGACATCCCGACGGCCAACACGCTGATCATCCATCGCGCCGACATGTTCGGCCTGGCGCAGCTCTACCAGCTGCGCGGCCGCGTCGGCCGCTCGAAGGTGCGCGCCTACGCGCTGTTCACGCTGCCGGCCAACCGCAAGCTGACCGATACGGCCGAGCGCCGGCTGAAGGTGTTGCAGTCGCTCGACACGCTGGGCGCCGGGTTCCAGCTCGCCAGCCACGACCTCGACATCCGTGGTGCCGGCAATCTGCTCGGCGAAGAGCAGTCCGGCCATATCAAGGAGGTCGGCTTCGAGCTCTACCAGCAGATGCTGGAAGAGGCGGTGGCAGAAGTGAAGGATACCGGCGAGGCGCAGGACGGCGGCTGGTCGCCGCAGATCGCGGTCGGCACCGCCGTGATGATCCCGGAAAGCTACGTGCCTGACCTGCAGCTCCGTATGGCGCTCTACCGGCGCCTCGGCGACCTCGAAAGCACCGAGGAGATCGACGGTTTCGGCGCCGAGCTGATCGACCGGTTCGGGCCGCTGCCGGAAGAGGTGACGCACCTGCTGAAGATCGTCTTCATCAAGGCGCTGTGCCGCAAGGCCAATGTCGAGAAGCTTGACGCTGGACCGAAGGGCGTCGTCATCCATTTCCGCAAGCGCGAGTTCCCCAATCCGGTCGGGCTGGTGAAATTCATCGGCGAACAGGGCTCGCTGGCCAAGATCAGGGCCGACCACAGCGTCGTCTTTATCCGCGACTGGCCGAATGCGGAGAAGCGGCTGGCAGGCTCGGCTGTTGTCATGACCCAATTGGCACGGTTGGTGGATAAAGCCGCCTAACGACGTCCACATCTGGATGTCGAGGAGCTCAGGGTATTCGCCACTGCTGAAAAACCCGGCTAGAATAGGTAATCGGCTTCGTGTAAGGAGCCGCGACCTCGTATCGAGGCTGGAATGGCGGGCAAGCGCGTTCGCCGGTTTGTTTTGACGCAATTCCGACGGAAATTTCATAGTTTTCCCTGGAGTTGCTCCGAAAGGGCGTTTGGGTGCAGCGATGACGAAATGGTCGCCGAATTCGTGGAGAGCAAAGCCGATCAAGCAGGTCCCGGCCTATCCGGACCTTGCCGCTCTGAAGGCCACGGAAGCACAGCTTGCCACCTTCCCGCCGCTGGTTTTTGCCGGCGAGGCGCGCAAGCTGAAGAAGCAACTGGCGGCGGTCGCCGCCGGCGAAGCCTTCCTGCTCCAGGGCGGCGATTGCGCCGAGAGCTTTGCCGAGCACGGCGCCGACAACATCCGCGACTTCTTCCGCGTCTTCCTGCAGATGTCGGTGGTGCTCACCTTCGCCGGCGCGCAGCCGGTGGTGAAGGTCGGCCGCGTCGCTGGCCAGTTCGCCAAGCCGCGCTCGTCCGACAACGAGACCAAGAACGGCGTGACGCTGCCGAGCTATCGCGGCGATATCATCAACGGCATCGAGTTCGACGCCAAGTCGCGCATTCCGGACCCCGCCCGTCAGGAAATGGCCTACCGCCAGTCGGCCGCGACGCTCAACCTTCTGCGCGCCTTCGCGCAGGGCGGCTATGCCAGCCTGGAGAATGTGCATCGCTGGATGCTGGGCTTTGTCGCCGACAGCCCGCAAGGCGAGAAATACGAATCGCTCGCCAACCGCATCACCGAGACGATGGAATTCATGCGTGCGGTGGGCATCACCTCGGAAACCAATTTCGCGCTGCGCGAGACGGATTTCTACACCAGCCACGAGGCGCTGCTGCTTGGCTATGAGGAGGCGCTGACGCGCGTCGATTCGACCTCCGGCGACTGGTACGCGACCTCGGGCCACATGATCTGGGTCGGCGACCGCACACGCCAGCCGGATCACGCGCATATCGAATATTGCCGCGGCATCAAGAATCCGCTCGGCCTGAAATGCGGGCCGTCGCTGACGCCGGACGGGCTGATCGAGTTGATCGACCTGCTCAATCCCGAGAACGAGCCGGGCCGCCTGACGCTGATCGCCCGCTTCGGCTCGGACAAGGTCGCCGAGCATCTTCCGAAGCTGGTGCGTGCGGTGAAGAAGGAAGGCCGCAGCGTCGTCTGGTCGTCCGATCCGATGCATGGCAACACGATCGAGGCGGCGGGCTACAAGACGCGGCCATTCGACCGCATCCTCAAGGAAGTACAGACCTTCTTCGAGGTGCACCGCGCCGAAGGCACGCATCCGGGCGGCATCCATGTGGAGATGACCGGCAAGAACGTCACAGAGTGCACGGGCGGCGCCCGCGCTATCACGGCGGAAGACCTGCAGGACCGCTACCACACTCATTGCGACCCGCGCCTTAACGCCGATCAGGCGATCGAGCTCGCCTTCCTGGTCTCGGACCTGCTCAAGAAGAGCCACCCGGTGCAGCACAAGCAGGCCGCCAACGCCTGAATGGGGGCTTGATATCCATTATTAGAGGCGCTGGCGGCGACGCCTGCGCCTTTTGACGTGGGCTGGCAATCATTCGGATCGCGGGTCATTCCGGATCGGGCGGCCCGGGCGGGTCGCCCGGGAAACTGGTTCGCCCGGGCGGAATGACGGCAAAGCTGATCTCCAAGGGCGGTGCTTTGAGCGACCAGTCGAATGGCACCGTCTTGACCGGCAGGCCAGCAATCCAGGCCTGCTGTTGCGGGGAGAGTTTCCAGCCGTGCGGCCATACAAACAGCATGCCCTGATCCCGCAGGCGCTGGTCCGTGATCCAGGGGGCGAGGCGCCTGTCGAGGTTCGTGAAGATGGAGGGCTGGTCCGCAGCTTCCAGCCCGGCAAGCTGAGCCACGCCGTCCTCGCCGCCGACAATACCCAATGGTCCCGGCACCGTCTCATGCCAGATCGCCTGGGCCGTCTGCGAGATTGATCGCGCCGGCCAGCAACTCGGCTGCAGGTGGCCGAGGACGTTGCAACCTGTCCAGCGGGTCGCCGCATAGGCGCTCGACACGCCGACCACGCAAAGCAGCGCCAGCACCGTCAGTCGGCGCAATTCCTTTTGTCCCAGTCGCTGGCCCAGAAGCGCAATCGCCAGGGCGCCGACGAGATTGTACATCGTCGCGCCCCAGGACTCGCCAGTGCCGGTAAACAGCGAGGCGACCATGATCAAGAGTGCCGGCCCCAGGCCCATCCATGCCAGGTAGACAACAGCGCGCCGCTCGGGAGCAGGGTAGGCCGGCGGGGGTTCGCGTCCGGGCCCGGGCTGCCGGCGCAACAGGCCGGAAATAGCGAGCACGACGGGAACGGCGGCAAGCCCGGCAAGCTGAACGCCGATATAGTAAAGCCGGGCGCGGTGGGCGATCACCCAGGCGTTGCGATGCGCGGCATAGGTGAACGGCAGGAAATCGAGGCGGACAAGCTCCACCGCCAACGGCGCCACGACGCCAAGAAAAACCGCGAGGCCGAGCCACGGCCATGGGGTGGCGAGCCGGCTTCGGGCACGCGCGTCGTATAAGATCCAGAGGCCGCCGAAGGCCAGCAGCAGAGCCGTCGAGAACTTGGCATAGAGCCCCAGGCCGGAAACGAGGCCGAGGGCGAGCCACCAGCCCGGTCGTCCGTCGCGCGCCGCGCGCCACAGCAACCATGAAATGCCGGCCCAGAACGGCATCTGCGCGTAGTCATGATTGAATTGCGGGGTCGGCCAGCCGAAGAAATAGATCGCGGGCATCAGCAGCACGGCGGCGAGCGCGCGGGTCGAGCCCATTATGTCGCGCGCAAGCAGATAGACCAGGACGAAGGTCGTCGAAACCATAAGCTGCGACAGCATATATTGCGGCCAGCGGAATGAGCCGGTCAGGAGATGGCTGATCTCGAGCAGCCAGCACGGCAGCTGCGGATGCTTGTAGGTCAACAGCATCCATTCGCGACCCCACATGAAGCCTTCGACGACGTCGCGGGGCGGCCCAACGTTGACGAGCGCCGGCATGACGGTCCAGCAAGCGATCTGGATCAGGCACAAAAGCGCCAGCAATCGCCATGGGTGCCGGACCAGGCCGTTCCAGATCGAAGACAGATCGCCTTCAGCCGCGGCCGCGGCGGGCCAGACATGCACGGATTCGCTGGTTCTCGACATGCGGGCCTAAAATCACACCGGTGGATTGCTGAACAGTCCGATAGCAAAAGCTTACGAAAATGTATGCTGCCGCAACATTGTAAAACCAAGATTGCGATGGAACCCGTCGCTGGCGCTTTGGGCAGGATCGGCCGGCCGATCGTTGCCGGAGACGGCCCACGGCGCCGCGGTTCCAGCAATACAGGTGCCTCCATGCGCCATCAGCATGCCGTCATTCATCACCGTGGGCTCGATTTCTGGTCGGCGCGCGCCGCGGTTCTCGTCATCATCTGCCTGCAGCTTCTGGTCATCAACAACCTGTCCTTCGGTCCGCGCTGGCTTGCCCCGACGGTGGAGGCAGCGCTGCTCGTGCCCTTGTCGATCGCGACGGCCTGGACGCAAATGGCGACGCGCAAGGCAGTCGATCACGAGCATTGGTACGCGATCGGCCAATTGCGCCTCTACATCCGCCGCACGGCACTGGTGATGACCGGGGTCATCAGCATCATGAATTGCGGATCGCTGGTTCTCCTGGTGCGGGCGCTGCTGGAAGGCCATGCCGGCGCCGGCACGACGCTGCTCGTCGACGCGCTCAACATCTGGGTCACCAACGTGATCGTCTTCGCGCTGTGGTTCTGGAGCACCGACCGCGGCGGCCCGCCGACCTGCGGCCTGGTCAAGCGCGCGCAGGCAGACTTTCTATTCCCGCAAATGACGCTGCCCGATCGGGAGATCCAGGGCTGGCTGCCGGGCTTCGTCGACTATTTCTTCCTGGCTTTCACCAATGCCACGGCGTTCTCGCCGACCGACACCTTGCCGCTCACGCAGCGCGCCAAGCTCCTGATGATGGCCGAAGCGATGATCTCGCTGTTGACGATCGCGCTGGTGGCTGCGCGGGCGGTCAACATCCTGGCCTAAAACTGCATCGATATTCAGGTGAGGCCGGCCTGCAAATGGCGGCTTCCTGCGCTTCCGGCCTTCGCCGGCCGAAGCAATCATGATAGTGACGGGTGAGCAGATTAGGCTTCGGCCGGCATAGGCCGGTGCTCACGTACTTCAAGTACGCTCCGCTCCGGCCTTCGCCGGCCGAAGCCCTCATAAGCTCTCCGCCCTATGAAGGCTACGGCCGGCGTAGGCCGGTTCTCGAAAATCGCCATTTTCGGCTCGGCCTGACCTGAATCTCAACACAGCTCATCGCACTTGTCAGGTGGTTCGCTCCCAGCGCATTCCCGCCAGCCTTGGATCGGCAAAGGCGGTGCGTGAGAATTCCAGCCTCCTATCCGGGAATTCGCCGATCGCCTGGAGGCCGAAGGAGCCTATCCGGATGCGCCAGGTCTGCGGCTCCAGCGGTTTTGCCTTGGCAAAGCCCTTGCACGTCAACAGCGCGATGTTGGCGCCTTTGGGATCGCGCACCGAGCGATAGCGGATCGCCTGCAACTCTGCCTCACGCGCGACGTCGGCGATCGCCTGGCAGGCGGTGTAGTCGGTGGCGTGCGTCCAGGCCTTCTCGTCGCGATCGAGCGGCGGCCGCGTCAGGTCGATCGCGCGGTCGCATCTGATCGCCGCCACGAAGGCGGTGTATTCCGCAGCGTCGTTCGGCCATGGCGTCGCCGGCGATTCCGCGAAGAACAACAAGCGGTAGAAAGCCATTTCCGCAACCGCCGTCAGCACCGTCTCGGCGGCATAATAGACGCCTTTCGTCTTGCCGGCGCGGCGGAAGCGCGAGCCGTACGGATAGACCGAGCCGTAACGAAAGGGCGTAGCCAGCAGGTAATGGAGATGGCGGCATTCCAGCGGGATCTGCGGCTTGGTGTCCTCGATAAGGTCCTCCAGCAACGCCTGCTCATCGAGCGTGTCGATGAGCTTGAGGGTGGAGACACGGTGCTGCGCCTCGACCATGCGCCAGTACTTGCCTTCGAGCCTGACGGCCTCAGACGAGAGCGCGTCGGGAGTCCAGGTAGGCAATGACATCGACAAGTCCGGCAATCGTCAGGATTTTCTCGATCGGCGTGCCGTCGAGCGTGGTGTTGGGGTTCTTCAGCCACGCCCGGGCAACGGTCTCGTCGCCGCCGACGATGGCGTCGAGCGAGCGGAACAGGCGAACGAACAGCACCGCCAGTTCGAACGGCTTGGTGCCGCGTTCAAGCAGGAATTCCTGCTTGCGCATGCGCGAGACCGTCGCCTCCGACACGCCGATGACCAAAGCGAGGGTCCTGGCGGTGATGTCGAGCAGGTCGGCCGCGCGCAGCGTGGCCTTGGTGATGACGGCGTTTTCGGCCGCCGTCGCGGCCGCGACTGGACGTTGCATAAGCGCACCCTTTCATTTCTGTGGAAAATATAGTCCACAAAAATTCTTCTGGAAAGGGGCGTGTCAGTCTTTCTTGTAAAGCAGCCAGCCCTTGGCGGGGCGCCCCGCCGTCGTCGAATGCCTGGTGACCCGGTTGCGGCCGCCGACCTTGGAGCGATAAAGCGCGCGGTCCGCCTTGGTGTAGAGGTCTTCGGGGTTTTCCGCCTCCGAAGCCATGCAGATACCCAGCGATACGGTAACGGTGCCGTAGTTGATGCCACTCTGGCTGCTGGCGAACGGGGTCTGCTCGATCAGCGCGCGGATGCGCTCGGCGATCTCGTAAGTGGCATCCTCGCTGGCGCCCTCGACGATAAGCGCAAACTCCTCGCCGCCGGTGCGCGCGACAAACATGTCGGAACGCACGCTGGACTGGAAGATCTCTGCGATGATCTGCAGGATCCTGTCGCCGACCGGGTGGCCGTAGCGATCGTTTATGTCCTTGAAATGGTCGATATCGGCAAGGATCAAGGCGTTGAACAGGATACCGCGATTGCTGTTGTAGATCCGGGTGATCTCCTTGTCGAAGGCGCGGCGGTTCCACAACTGCGTGAGCGGGTCGGTGTCGGCGAGCCGCTTGTACTCCTCGAGCTTCGACTTGACGCTTTCAAGCTCGGCCGTCTTTTCGCTGAGCGTGCTGGCGATCTGGCGGCCGTGGTCGATCGTCGAGCTGGTGGCGGCCGACATGGCGCCGGCGATCTTCTGCAGGAGCTCCTGCGAGAGCAGGCTGCGATTGCTGAGGCCGATCGAGGTCTCGTCGAGGATGCGGCCGTATTTCTCGATATGCGAGTGCTCGCTGCGTAGCAGCGTGGCGATATCCTCAAGCTCCTTGGCGATCATCTCGCGGGCGTGCTCGACAATGGCGGGGCCGTGGTGTTGCGGAAAGAAGGCCCGCCCGATGCGGTCGAGGTCCTCCTGGGTCGGGCGGTTGCTCAACGAGACGACGGCAAGGCTGAGTTCGTGATTGCTGCCGCTGAGCGCCTCGTAGAAGATTTCATAGTTGCGCGGCAGGCCGAGCACGCCGAGCTGTCGCATCGTCGCCACTACCGTGCTGGCGATGTCGGTATTCCTGTCGGTCGGAATGGCTGCCGGCTGCATGTTGTGTTCACTACCCCTTCAGTGCGACCGGAGACCTGCCACCGCCGGGAGTCGCTCGCGCGGGGATTGGAATCAGAAATGCGGATGCAACGGCGCGTCCCCAACACGACCATCGCTTGTGGGAATCATAAATGCAGTCCCGCTAAAGTTTCCTTAATAGCCCGCATTTCCTCATTGTCCTTGCTACCACAGGGTGCAAGGCGGTGCAGGGCGCGGCTTCTGAAACGCGTCGCCTCGGTGTCGCATTTGCCGGTGCCCGGCCATCTCAAAACTGAAATTCTATTCCGCAATGAACGGGGCGCATGATGTCGACGGAGGCCGGAATGGACGACAACCACAGCGGATCGTGCCTGTGCGGGGCGGTGCGGTTCAGGACGAGCGGGCCGCTACGCGGCGTCGTCTACTGCCACTGCTCGCAGTGCCGCCGGCAAACCGGCCATTTCGTCGCGGCAACCGCCTCCAAGGACGTCGATATCGTCATAGAAGGCACCGACGCGCTCAACTGGTACGGCGCGTCCGACATAGCGAAACGCGGCTTTTGCCGCACCTGCGGTTCGCTGCTGTTCTGGAAGCACAATGAACTGGACACGATCTCGATCATGGCCGGCTCCTTCGAGAGGCCGAGCGGTCTGTCCGCGGAAAGCCACATCTTCGTCGGCGACAAGGGCGATTACTATTCGATCGAGGACGGGTTGCCGCAGTTCGAGAAATCGACACCGTCGATAAAGGTCGCGGACGGATGAATTTTGCGGCGGCGGCCTTATTCCCTTGATCCCGCCATTGCGATATCCCCAGCCGGTGACTCGCAAAGGGGCAGAGGCATGCAGCGGCTGATCGATGCGTTCATCAATTCAGTGCGGGCCTTCCGCAAGTTGGCCGCCCACGAAAAGGCGTTCCAGCAGGAATTGCTGTTGCTTGCTCTTGCCTTGCCGGCTGGCTGGTTCATCTCGGTCTCCTGGCGCGGCTATGCCCTGCTGATCGGCGCGGTGCTGCTCCTGATCATGGTCGAAGTGCTCAACACCGGCATCGAGGCCGCCTGCGACGCGATCTCGCGCGAATTCCACATCGAGATCCAACTCGCCAAGGATTGCGGCTCGCTGGCGGTGCTTATCTCGATCGTGATCGCCGGCGGCGTCTGGGGCATCGCCCTCATCGAACGCCTTATCGGCGCGCCGATCTGATCCTGGAGCAATTCCAGGAAAAGTGTGAGCGGTTGGGTTCGGCGCCTTCGCCGTAACCTTCCGTCGGGAATTGCGTAAAAACAAAGGGTTAGAGCGGTTCGCCGTTTCCGTGAAGCGGTGAAACGCTCTCGCGGGTCAGGGTCCCGCCCGGTCTTCCTTGGCGCGTTCGCGGCTGGCAAAGTGATGGCCGACCAGCCAGGCAACAATCGCCACGACCGCGCCGACGCCAAGGGCGATGAGCAGGCGTTCATGCCGGGCGAACGCCTGGCCAACCATCTGCTCCGCGCCCAGGCCGAAGACATAGCCGATGCCGCTGAACAGGGCCGCCCAGACCGCGGAAGAGATGGCATTCAGGACGACGAAACGGGGCACTGGCACCGTCGACAGACCGGCGGCGACACCGCCGACCAGGCGCATGCCGTAGATGTAGCGGTTGGTCAGCACGAAAATGTTGGGATGGGTGTTGAGCAGGCGATAGGCGCGGCTGAAGCCCGGACGCCTGCGCAGCCTTCTCACATAGCGATGCTCGGCGAAGCTGCGCCCCAGGGTGAAGAAGAACGTGTCGCCGGCGAAGGCGCCGACAAAGGCCGCCAGGAAAGTCTGCCACAGCACGAAAACATGCTGATGGGCGAAGAAGCCGCCGAGGATTGCGGCGCTTTCACCTTCGGCCACGCAGCCCAGAAAGACCGCGATCAGCCCATATTGCTCGATGAGATGGTGGATGGTCTCGTTCATTCTGTTACGGGTCGCGCCGACAGCTTCTCGTCGATACGCCTGATCTGCTCGGCCATGCGCAGGATTTCATCCCGCATGCCGATGATCTCGCTGTGGCGCAACTCGTCGAGCTTCTCATGCAGGGCCATGATCTCGATCTCGGCCTTCAAATTGACCTCGTAGTCATGCGCAGCGTCGATGCGGTCGCGCTCGGTCTGGCGGTTCTGCGACATCATGATCACGGGCGCCTGGATCGCCGCCAGCATCGACAGCACAAGGTTGAGGAAGATGAAAGGGTAGGGGTCGAAGGCGTCGCGCGTGAGCAGCCAGGCATTGCCGGCGGTCCAAACAACCAAAAAGGCCAGGAAGGCGAGGATGAAGGACCAGGAACCGCCGACCCTGGCAATGCTGTCGGCGATGCGGTCGCCATAGGTCTCGTGGAAGGCCACGGCCTTGTTGGTATCTCTGGTGACGGTTGTGCGATCGATAGCGCTTTGCAGCACCCGGCTTTCCAGGGCACTAAGGCCGTCAGGCTTTCGCCTCAGCCAGCGGTTCGCCAGATCCTCGACCGTCTTGTTCATCGTCCTCTCCATCACCAGCACGCCTCGATAGAGGTAGAGGCTGCCGGGCCGGACGTGAAGTGATAGATTGCTGTGACAGGCGAGGGACAACGATGCTCGATTTCAAGAAAATCCACGCACGGGCGGCAAAGCGCAAGGGCGGCGATGCCGTGTTGGCGCCGTTGCTCGGCCCGGCGCCCGACAACACGGCGGTAGCGAAGATCCCCGACGACCGCATTCTCTCCACCATGGCCGAGCGCATTTTCGCCGCCGGCTTCGTGTGGCGCGTCATCGAGCAGAAATGGCCGGGGTTCGAGGAAGCGTTCCTCGGCTTCGAGCCGAAGCGGCTCTTGTTCCAGCCGGACGACTTCTGGCACGAACTCGCGTCCGACAGCCGCATCGTGCGCAACCCGCAGAAGATCAAGTCGGTGCGCGACAATGCCGCTTTCGTCGATCGCGTCTCGAAGGAGCATGGCAGCTTCGGCAAATTCATTGCCGGGTGGCCGGCGGACGATCAGGTCGGCCTGACCGCCTATCTCGCCAAGCATGGCAGCCGGCTCGGCGGCAACACCGGCCAGTATTTCCTGCGCTGGCTGGAATGGGACACGTTTGTGATCTCCACCGACATGGCGGCGGCGTTGCGCGACGCCGGCCTCGATATCGCCGAAAGCCCGACCTCGAAACGGGACCTCGACAAGATCCAGGCGCAGATCAACCGATGGTCGGCCGAGAGCGGCCTGCCGCGCCGCCACATCTCGCGCATCCTGGCGATGTCGATCGGCGAGAACCGTTCGGCAGAGGCGTTGCGCGAGTATATGGGCGACTAGGCCTGCCACAATCGATCGATAAGGGACATAATCGGCTTTGCTGATTAGTCGGGATACGATCTTCGATCGATCAGGGACATAATCGGCTTTGCCGATTAGTCCTATTTGGTACAAGCAATCGCCATTGC
Organism: Mesorhizobium sp. RIZ17; assembly: GCF_051127865.1. Lineage (NCBI taxonomy): Bacteria > Pseudomonadati > Pseudomonadota > Alphaproteobacteria > Hyphomicrobiales > Phyllobacteriaceae > Mesorhizobium > Mesorhizobium sp. RIZ17. Next base: position 6,046,665 of record NZ_CP147861.1, on the reverse strand, counting down.
GGGGCGATTTCAGCCACGCTAAATCCGTTGCATGACCAAGACCGCTCCCGATATCCTGCGCATCGCCGTTGCCCAGCTCAACCCGACCGTCGGCGACGTCGCCGGCAATCTGGCGAAAGCCCGCGAGGCGAGGGCGGACGCGGCGCGGCAGGGCGCCGATCTGGTGCTCTACACCGAGCTCTTTCTCGCCGGTTATCCGCCGGAAGACCTGGTGCTGAAGCCTTCCTTCCTGATGGCTTGCGAGAAGGCGGCGCAGGATTTCGCCAAGGATACGGCCGACGGTGGTCCAGGCGTGATCATCGGCACGCCGCTGAAGCGCAAGACCGGTACGCATAACTCCATCGTCTTCGCCGACGGCGGCAAGATCATCGCCGAGCGCTACAAGCTCGATCTGCCGAATTATGGCGAGTTCGACGAGAAGCGCGTGTTCCAGGCCGGACCGGAACTGCAGGGCCCGGTCAATTTCCGCGGCGTGCGCATCGGCGTTCCGATCTGCGAGGACATCTGGGGCGACATCGCCGTCTGCGAGACGCTGGCCGAAAGCGGCGCCGAGATCCTGCTGGTGCCGAACGGCTCGCCCTACTATCGCGCCAAGATCGACGTCCGCCACCAGGTCGTGATCCGCCAAGTCATCGAAACCGGGCTGCCGATGATCTACGCCAACCAGCTCGGCGGCCAGGACGAGCTGATCTTCGACGGCGCCTCGTTCGCCATCGGGGCCGACAAGACGCTGGCTTTCCAGATGAGCCAGTTCGAGGACGCGGTCGACGTCACCACCTGGAAAAGAAAGGGGGAGACCTGGGTCTGCTCGGAAGGCCCCATGTCGAAGATACCGGAGCGCGAAGAGGCGGACTACCGGGCCTGCATGCTCGGCCTGCGCGACTACGTCAACAAGAACGGTTTCAAGAACGTCGTGCTCGGCCTTTCCGGCGGCATCGACTCGGCGATCTGCGCGGCCTTGGCCGTCGACGCGCTGGGCGAAGAGCGGTTGCGGACCGTCATGATGCCCTACCGCTATACGTCGAAGGATTCGCTGAAGGACGCCGAGGACTGCGCCAGGGCGCTCGGCTGCCGTTACGACATCGTGCCGATCTCCGAGCCGGTCGAAGGCTTCAAGCATGCGCTGACCCAGCTCTTCGAAGGCACCCAGGAAGGCATCACCGAGGAGAACCTGCAGAGCCGCGCGCGCGGCACGATCCTGATGGCGATCTCGAACAAGTTCGGCTCGATGGTGGTCACCACCGGCAACAAGAGCGAGATGTCGGTCGGCTATGCCACGCTTTACGGCGACATGAATGGCGGCTTCAATCCGATCAAGGACCTCTACAAGATGCAGGTCTATGCGCTGTCGCGCTGGCGCAATTCGCATGTGCCGCCGGGCGCGCTCGGACCGTCCGGCGAGGTCATCCCGAAGAACATCATCGACAAGGCTCCGTCGGCGGAGCTGCGCGAGAACCAGACCGATCAGGATTCGCTGCCGCCCTATCCGGCGCTGGACGACATTCTCGAATGCCTGGTGGAGAACGAGATGAGCGTCGACGACATCGTCGCGCGCGGCCACGACCGGGCGACGGTGACACGCGTCGAGCACTTGCTCTACATCGCCGAATATAAGCGCCGCCAGGCGGCGCCCGGCGTGAAGATCACGCGGAAAAATTTCGGCCGCGACCGCCGCTATCCGATCACCAACCGGTTCCGGGATCGTGGCTAGTCCTCGACCCTGAGATTGCTGCAGTGCCGAGCATGCAGGATATTGAAATCAGTTTCGACCTGTCGCGGATGGATTTCCGGGCGACCTCCGACCAACTCATGCAAAGCTATTGGGGAGCGTCACGAAACGACGATGCCAACCATCGCGCCTTCGACAATTCGCTTTGCGTCGGCGCCTATCTCGACGGCAGGCAGGTCGGCTTCGCCCGCGCGATCACCGACTATACGGTATTTGCCTATGTCGCCGATGTCATTATCTGGCCCGAACATCGCGGGCGGGGAATCGGCAAGCGGCTCGTCCAGGCGTTGATCGATCACCCGGAGGTCGCGTCGGTGGCGCATTGGAGCCTGTCGACCGACGACGCCCATAGCCTCTACGAGAAGTTCGGCTTCAAGGCGTCGACCGATGGGCACTACATGCGCTTGGAGCGCAAGCCGGCAGTCTGACCTGGGACGCGAGGGCAACGCCGTTGTTGCAAATTCGTCTCAGTGCTTGGACCAGATGTCGTTTTGGCGATAGGCCGGCTTGGCGATCGGCTGATGCCTCCCTATAAGAGCTTCTCCGCGATTCCCTTCCGGGAGGACCGTATGGCAGGATTTGACATCGTTATGCGAGGCCGCGAAGCCTAGGTCGGCGCCGGCGCTCTGAGTTTCTCGGAGAGCCAGACGCAGGACAGGCATTTGCCGCTGCCGGTCGCCGCCTCAGGGCAGGCGGCCTACCATACTGAACCTCCCGTTCTCTGGAGCGCCGCAGGCGCGGACGCGGGTTTTCCAATTTGATTTTACCGGGACCGGGCTCGTTTGCGCCCGGATGACATCATGGCTCGTTTCAAGATCGACCTGCGCGCGAGCGCCTTTCGCAGCGTGCTTGGCTTTACATTCGGCCACTGGCGCCACCAGCCGTGGCGGCTTTCGCTCATCATGGGCGCCTTCCTGCTGTCGACGCTAGCCGACGTGCTGACACCTTTTTACTCTGGCCGCCTCGTCGATGCGGTCGCCAACGGCGCCGGAACCGATGAGGTTGCCTGGAACGCGGCAATGACGGCGTTCTCGATGCTGATGGCGTTGGCGCTAGCCGGGATCGTGCTGCGCAATGTCGCCTTCCTGTGGATCGTCGAGCTGACGCTGAAGATGATGTCGGACATCGCCGCCGATGCCTTCCATCGGGTGCAGCGTTTCTCGACGGACTGGCACGCCAACAGCTTCGCCGGATCGACGGTGCGCAAGATAACGCGCGGCATGTGGGCGCTGGACCTGCTCAACGACACGATCCTGATCGCGCTTTTGCCGTCGGTCGTCATGCTTGTCGGATCGACGCTGCTGCTCGGCTGGTTCTGGCCGCTGATGGGGGCCGTCGTGGCCGCCGGCTCGGTGCTGTTCATCGCTGTCACGGCGATGCTGTCGCTCGGCTATGTCGCGCCCGCCGCGCGGCTCGCCAACAGCTGGGACACGCGCCTCGGAGGCTCGCTGGCCGACGCGGTGAGCTGCAATGCCGTCGTCAAAGGGTTCGGCGCGGAGGCTCGCGAGGAAGCGCGGCTGGCGCGCGTCGTCGCTAAATGGCGCCTGCGCACTGGCCGCACCTGGATGCGCGGCACCGCCAACGGCACCACGCAAGGGGCGCTGCTGCTCCTGATGCGGGCTGCGGTGATCGGTCTTGCCCTCCTATTGTGGGCCTGGGGCCAGGCGAGCGCCGGCGATGTCGCCTTTGTGCTGACCTCGTTCTTCGTGCTGCAGGGCTATCTGCGCGACATCGGCACGCATATCCGCAACCTGCAGCGCTCGATCAACGACATGGAGGAACTGGTCGACTTCCAGTCCGAGCCGCTCGGCATCGAGGATCGGCCCGGCGCTCAGCCGATCCGGATCACCGATGGGCATATCGCGTTCGACAAGGTGACGTTCCACTACGGCAATCACCTTCTGCCGCTCTACCGCGATTTCTCGGTCGATATCGAGGCCGGCGAGCGCATCGGACTGGTCGGGCATTCGGGCTCGGGCAAGACGACCTTCGTCAAGCTGATCCAGCGGCTCTATGACGTGAACGCCGGGCGGATCCTGATCGACGGGCAGGACATCGCGCAGGTCGAGCAGGCCTCGCTGCGCGGCCAGATCGCCATCGTCCAGCAGGAGCCGATCCTGTTCCACCGCTCGCTTGCCGAGAACATCGCCTATGCCAGGCCCGGCGCCAGCCAGGCCGAGATCGAGCACGCGGCCAAGCTTGCCAGCGCGCATGACTTCATCACCAGCCTGCCCAAGGGCTATGGAACCCTGGTCGGCGAGCGTGGCGTGAAACTGTCGGGCGGCGAGCGCCAGCGCGTGGCGATCGCCCGCGCCTTCCTGGCCGACGCGCGCATTCTGATCCTGGACGAGGCAACGTCGAGCCTCGATTCGGAATCGGAAGTGCTGATCCAGAAGGCGATGGAGCGGCTGATGGTCGGGCGCACGACCCTTGTCATCGCGCACCGGCTCTCGACGGTGCGGGCGCTCGACCGGCTGCTGGTCTTCGATCGCGGGCGTATCGCCGAGGAGGGTTCGCATGACGAGCTGATCCGGCTGAACGGCGGCATCTACCGGCGGCTGTTCGAGCGTCAGGCGCTCGAGTTGACCAAGGGCCTCGTTGCCTGAGGAAAGGATGGCGCCCGGCTCCGGCCGGCCGCAGTCAGGGCATGGTCTTCGGAGCGACCCAGGCCTGCCATTTCGACGTTTGCAACCGCCTTCGCGTTATGCGGATAGGTCTGCGTAATCTGCTATTCAATTTTCTTTCTATACATTGAATATTTTAGTATTTGTTCTATTAAATTTGATCGTCGCCCACTTTTTGAAGCAACGTTCGTTGTATATTTACAGAAAAGCAAATCGGATATGGTAGGCGATGGCCTCCAGGATTTCTCGTTTCTGTAGGAATGCCGGTTGAACGGAGATTTTCGTTGGGACGCATGACCGGCCCGGGAAAGATGGCTGCGCCGTCGGCGCTGGAAACCCAGCATGGCTCGGTTCGGCCTCTAGCCGTCGAGGACCTCGAGCACGTCGCCGCGCTCTTCCTGAGGAAGTTTCGCCATCGTCGCCACCTGCGCGATCGCGCGATCGCGCAGACGGCGGACTATATGAGGAAGCTCTACCTTGACGGGGATGAGAGCAAGGCTCTTGTCCAGATCAACCCGCAGGGCCGCCTGGGTGGCTTCATGGGTGTTCTGAAAGCCCGCTACGAGCTCAACGGAACGGCATTGAACGCGGCCATCATCGGTCCCTTCATGACCGATTCCAGCACCGATCACGGTTGGGCCGGGCCGCAATTGCTGCGCACCCTGCATCAAGGCGAATTTGATCTCTACCTGACCGATTCCGCCAATCGGACATCCTTGGCCTTCGCGCGTCCGATGAAGTATCAGCTCCTGCCGGTGCACTGCCTGGAATGGACCTGCGTTTTCCGACCCGGCGCCATGGCCGCCGCCATGCTGCGCCGCAAATGGCCGGGGCTGCCTCGCCTGGCTCTCGACCCTGGCGCGAAAGCCTTTGACGCTCTTGCAAGAAAAAGGTTCGAGCCATCGTCCCAGCATTCATCCCAACGGATCCACCGCGAGCCGATCGACGCGGCCCGATTTGCGCAGCAACTGCCTGTCCTCATGACCGATTACTCGCTGCGGCCGAGTTGGCGGGACGGCGAGTTGCCGCGGCTGCTCGCGCTGGCGGCCGAGAAGCGGGCCGACGGTCCACTTCGATTCGGCGGAACTTACGACGAAACGGGCAAGATGCTGGGCTGCTATGCCTTTTATGGCCAAGCCGGCGGCATAGCGAACCTGCTGCAGATCCAGGCGTCTGGATCCCTCTGGGGCGCGACGCTGGACGCCCTCATCGCGGCGGCGCGGGATATGGGTTGTGCGGGCATTACCGGGCAGACCCAGAGCACGGTCATGCCGCAACTCTTCAACTACAACGGTCTCTTCTTCCGCTATGCCGGGGGCACGATGGTGCGTTCACGCATCGCCGAGGTCAGGGAAGCGGTCCGCGCGGGCGACATCTTCATCGGCGGGTTGATGGGCGATCGCTGGACCCGGCTCAGTTCCGACGATTTCGGCCGCGTCTGACGATCATCCGATATGACGCGGACCAAGGGCTGCGGCGAAGTCGCCGAGCTTACTGGAATTGCTTTGAATCAGGCGAATTTGTGCGGCGCGGCGCAGAAGTCGGCAATGATCTGGCAAAGATCGGGTTCGTTGACCATCCGGACGGCTTCGTTCGGGCCAACCCATTTGCGCGTTCGTGCGCGCTTTTCCTTCCAGCGATCCGCGACACGGTCGACATGCAGCGGAAAGACCAGCACCTCGCAAGGCACTTCCTCGCCGGAGGCGAGGACCTTGGCATAGAAATAGCGGCCGGCCTCAAGATGCGAGACGGAGCCGCGCAATCCGGCTTCCTCGCCTGCTTCGCGAGCGGCCGCCTTACAAAGCGGTTCCCTGGCTTCCGGCCACCCCTTGGGCAGCACCCAGCGGCCGGTGTCGCGGCTGGTGATCAGCATGATCTCGACGCCGTTGTCGCCCTCGCGCCAAGGCAAGGCGGCAACCTGCAGGCGACAAGGCGCGACGCCGAAGAGCCGCCTGACCCTTTCAGCCATCTGATTGTGCGTCGTCGGCCTCGTCAACATGGTAAGAAGCTGCCCCAGCCTCCAGAATCGTTTGCCACCTTACGAATCTTACGGCGAATTATGGACTTTAAAAGTAAAAAACTTCACTCCGCCGGAAAACCCCACCAGAAAAAGTCGATCTCGCAAGTAGTCGTGCCCTTCAGATCGGCTGCGCGACCAAGGTTCAAGGCAGATTCTCTGGAAGATATGATGGCCGTTCAGCCGGCGTGATCGTCCGCGATCGGCTTCTGGTAAGTGAAGCCCATGTCCCAGGGAAAGTAGATCCAGGTGTCCTGGCTGACTTCGGTGACGAACGTGTCGACCAGCGGGCGGCCCTTCGGCTTGGCATAGACCGTCGCGAAGTGCGCCTTCGGCATCATGGCGCGCACAATGCCCGCCGTCTTGCCGGTATCGGTCAAATCGTCGATGATCAGCACGCCGGCTCCATCATCGGCAAGCAGTGGAGGCGAAATCTCCTTCAGGACCTGCAACTGACCCTGGCTGGTGTAATCATGGTAGGAGGCGACGCACACCGTCTCGATGACGCGGATGCCGAGTTCGCGCGCGATGATGGCGGCGGGCACCAGGCCGCCGCGCGTGATGCAGACGATCGCTTTCCATTGTCCCTTGTTGGCGCCGGACAGCCGCCAGGAAAGCGCGCGGGCGTCGCGATGGAACTGGTCCCAGGAGACGGGAAAGGCTTTTTCGGGAAGGGACATGGTTCGCGCACTCCGCAAGGCGCGCCGTCGGCGCGCAGAAAACACTGGAATGCAGGCGGAATTAGCCGGAAAGCGCCAGGCTTGGCAAGGGCAGGGACCGGCGATGGCTGTGGACTTAAGCTGCGCCGCGCCAAAATGAATCAGCGCGACAGGAAAGCCGCCACGTTCGTGGTGCGCAGCACCGTGCGGGTGACGCCGCCAAACAGAAGCTGGCGCAGCCAGGAATGGCTGTAGGCGCCGAGCACCAGAAGATCGGCGCCGGATTCGACGATCCTGGCCTGAATCATGTCGTCGACCGAAGCGCCGCCGGATTTCTGCACGCAGACGCTGACATTGGCGCCGTGGCGGGACAACGCCGCGGCGATCTCGGCGCCGGCGGCTTCCGGAGATTCATCCAGCGTCTCGGGCGGATCGATGACGAGAATGTCCGTCTTGTCGGCCTCGGCGATGAAGGGCAGGGCATCGAACGCGGCGCGCGCCGCTTCCTTGCTGCCGTTCCAGGCAAGCAGCACACGTCTGAAGGTGGTGACCAGCGGTCCGCCATGCGGCACGACCAGCACCGGCCGGCCGGCATCGTAGACCAGCGTGTCGACGTCGGCGCTCGGGTCGCCGCCGGTGTCACGCTGCGCGGCGATGATCAGATCGGCGGCGCGCACGCTCGATATGCCGGTCAGCGCGCTGTCGCCGGAGAAGCTTTCCAAGCTTCGCCATTCGAAGGACAGGCCGGATTCCTCGATCCGCTGCAGGAAATAGGCCTGCAATTTGTCGGCGCGTTCCTTGTTCATCTCGGCCGAGACCTGCAGGAATTCGGTATCCGGGAAGCCGGTGGCCGACGTGTAGGGCACCGGAAGCGCCTCGGCGTGGATGCCGACGAGATGGCTCTCGAACTTGTCGGCAAGCGGAAGGGCGCAATCGAGGACGCGCTCGGCGTCCTGTTCGTTCTGCAAGATGGCGACGATTGTCTTGAAGCGCATGACCGGTCCCTCAATTGTTGCCCTGCGCATCCGCGCGGCAAAGGGAACGCCTCAGCGCGTTGACTGGTTCCAGCCGAACCGCCTGTCAGCCCGCCTCGGTGAACCCCGCCACCATCGCCTCGACGTCCTTGCGGGCGGCCTCGAGGGCTTCCTCGCTGCGGGTCCGGACGACGAGCTCGGTCCAGAACTTGCCGTCGCCATATTTGGGGTACGAGCCGATGATGGTGTCGGGATGCGCTTTCTGGATATCGGCCAGCGGCCCGCCGATCAGGCCTTCGCCGAACGGGCAATGCACGGTGGCCGACAGCATTTTGGTGCCGGCCTTGAGCGTCGGCACGACATTGTCGAGCATAGCCTGAAAGATCGACGGCACGCCGGCCATCACATGGACGTTGCCGATGCGGAAGCCCGGCGCGACGGAGACGGGATTGTCGATGAGGTCGGCGCCGCGCGGCATGCGCGCCATGCGCTTGCGCGCTCCGGTGAATTCGATGCCGCGCCCGGCATAGCTTGCTTCGAGCAGCGCGTAGGCCTTGGCGTCGTATTCGCAAGGCACGCCGAAGGCCTTGGCGATGGAGTCGGCGGTGATGTCGTCATGCGTGGGGCCGATGCCGCCGGTGGTGAAGACATAGGTATAGCGGGCGCGCACGGCATTCACCGCCGCGACGATCTCGTCCTCCTCGTCGGGGACGATGCGCACTTCCTTCAGGTCGATGCCGATCGCCGTCATGATGTCGGCGAGGTGGCCGATATTCTTGTCCTTGGTGCGGCCGGAGAGGATCTCGTCGCCGATGACGAGCATGGCGGCGGTGACGATTTCAGGCATGACGGGCTCCGGCGCAAAAGGTCGCCTGAGATAACGCGGCCGGCGGCCGGCCGCAATGCGAAAGCAGGATAGCCGCTTGTGGCGGCGGCCGTTGCGGATATGGTGCGGTCGGTCGGCCTGAGGTGAAAGCGTGCTGATATCGGTTGTCTCGTGGCTGCTTGCCGGCTTGCTCGTTGCGGTGGCCATCGTCGTGCTTGCCCTGATGATTGCGACCTGGCGCATCGCGGCAAAGGCCGAAAGACTGGTGCCGGCTTGCGGGAAATTCGTCGAGATCGACGGCAACCGCATCCACTATGTGGAAGAGGGCGACGGCAGGCCGATCGTCTTCGTGCACGGGCTCGGCGCCCAGCTCCACCATTTCCGCCACACGCTGTTCGGCCGCTTCGGCGCCGGCTACCGGCTGATCGCGCTCGACCGGCCGGGCTCGGGCTATTCGGTTCAGGCAAGCGGCGCCACCGGACGGCTGCCCGAACAGGCGGATGTCGTGCGGCGCTTCATCGAGGAATTGCGCCTGGAGCGGCCCTTGGTTGTCGGCCATTCGCTCGGCGGGGCCATCGCGCTCGCGCTGGCGACCGGGCATCCGACAGCGATTTCCGGTATTGCGCTGGTTTCGCCGCTGACGCATCTGGAAGCGACGGGGCGTCAGGGATTTGACCTGCTCTATGTTCCGTCACGGCTGCTGCGCCGTGTCCTGGCCCATACGGTGGCGATACCGCTCAGCCTTCGTTACGCGCAGCCGACGCTGCGTTTCATTTTCGCGCCGCAAGCGGTTCCGGCGGATTACATGATCAGCGGCGGCGGCTGGCTCGGGTTGCGTCCGCCCCACTATTTCGCCACGTCCACCGATGTCGTGGCCGTCGAACGGGACCTTGGCCAAATCGAAAAGCGTTACCGCGAAATAACGATGCCGGCAGGCATTCTGTTCGGCACCGGCGACCAGGTGATCGGCGAGGCCGTGCATGGCGAACCGATGCTGGACAAGATCGAGGGCCTCGACTTTGAACGGATCGAAGGTCTCGGCCACATGCCGCAATTTGCGGAGCCCGAACGGGTCGTCGCCTTTGTCCAACGGATCGCTGCGCGCGCCTTCGCCGGCGTGAATTGATTTCAGCCGACGGTCGCGGCAGCCGGCATGAAGCTTCAAGGCTTTGCCGGTCGCGGGGCGGTTCCAATTCCTAGTCGGAGACCTCGGTCTGCGGGCGGTCGCGGCCGTCGGCAAGTTCGTCATGCCACTTGCCTTCGGCATCCTCGTACTGGATGCCATCGGTGGCGCCGGCGACCTGTTGCTCGGACGAGGCAATCTCGGCGGCGCGCAGCGCCTCCTGGTGGGTGCGGAAAGTCTCGGAAAACGTCGAGCCGACCTTGTAGGCCCAGCCGCCATCATGCTCGACGATCTTGTAAGTCAGCTTCGCCATGGAATCCTCCGGTTAAGACGCATGCTCAATGCAGCTTGCCGTCGGGCAGCCTGTCTTCGGGAACCAGAACTTCCGATTCCCTGGCCGCCTCGACGAGGGCGCGACGCGCGTCCGCTGTCGAACGATAACCTTCTAGGGCTTTGAGGCAAGTGTCGAGAGCATCACGATGCCGATCGCCGCGATTGAGCGGCCAAACTGTCATCAGGCACTCGGCGGCCTCGCGGGTGCTGCTTATCTGGCGGTATTTGCCGACATGGCCGAGCTCGACCACCACCGGCTTTTCAAAGGGTTTGTTGTCCATCATGGCCGCAACGTAGAGCGGCCAAATTGGTTGCAGTTGTGGCGAGGATCCTGCGCCCAAACGTCTCAGGACCCCGCTGATTTCCGGTCTGTTTTGACGCAATTCCGGACGGCAGGCTACGGCGAAGTCGCCGAGCCTAACCATGTCACACCTTTCCTGGAATTGCTCTAGACCGTGATGGCGTTTCGTTGAATCGCCATCACGATCTAACCCTTTGTCGGAGCATGATCTTTCTCCGAAAACCGGTGCCCACCTTTCGGGATCATGCTCTAGCCGGCGGCCTTCATCCAATGCCGCATCGTCGTCACTGAACGCGCCAGCTGCGGCGCCGGATGGATTTCCTCGCCGAAGGCCGCCGCCGCGCGCCAGCCCCAGCGCGGGTCGGCGAGGAAGGCGCGCGCCAGCGCCACCATGTCGGCACGACCGTCGGCGACGATCGCCTCGGCCTGGCTCGGGTCGTCGATCAATCCCACGGCGCGCGTCGGGATGCCGGCACCCTTGCGCACGGCTTCCGCCAGATGCACCTGGTAGCCGGGGCCGGGCGGCACCTGCTGCAGGGGCGAATTGCCGCCGCTGGAGCAGCACAGATAGGCGACGCCTTCGGCCTTCAGCGCCTTGGCCACCTCGATCGCGTCCTCGACGTCGAAACCGCCGTCGACCCATTCCTTCACCGAAAGGCGCGCCCCCAGCATTATGGACGGGGCGGCCTTCCTCACCGCCCTTGCGATTTCGAGGGCGAAGCGCATGCGGTTTTCCAGCGACCCGCCCCAGCGGTCGGTGCGCTGGTTGGAGAGCGGCGAAAGGAACTGGAAGATCAGATAGCCATGCGCGGCGTGCAGCTCGGCAAAGTCGAAGCCGGCGCGTTCGGCGCGCACGGCCGACTGCGCAAAACGCGCAATAAGCTCAAGGATCTCGTCATCTTCCAGCGCATGCGGCACATTCCAGCCCGTGTCATAGGCGACGGCCGAGGCCGAAACCGTCTGCCAGGGATCTTCGCCAGGCTGCAGCGGACCGCCGCCCTCCCAAGGTTTGCGGTTGGAGGCCTTGCGGCCGGCATGGGCAAGCTGGACGCCGAATTTCGTGCCGGGCGCGGCGACGCGCCGGGCGGCGTCGAGCGTACGCCTGGCGGCCGCCTCGTTGTCGTCGGAATAGAGCCCGAGACAGCCATGCGAGATGCGTCCGCGCCGCTCGACATCGGTCATCTCGACGGTAACCATGCCGGCGCCCGACATTGCCAGGTTCATCCAATGATACAGATGCCAGTCGCTGGCCGAGCCGTCCTCGGCCGAATACTGGCACATGGGGGCGACCGCGATGCGGTTGGGGAAGGTGAGGCCGCCGAGGGTGATCGGCTGGAAAAGCGATGACGTCATGAAACGGGCTCCTGGGAAGATACCGCTATCTAGGCAGTCGTGGCGCGTCGCGCCAGACACGAGCCGGTGAAACTCCTGCTGGACCAGTCGGTTTCCCAGGCAGTCGTTTTCGAGGATTGCGCCGGTCGGCTTTCGTCGTTACCCCTTTGCCGCCAACACGGAGGTCGTCATGGAAGATCGCATTCGCATCCGTTCGGAGGAGGTCCTTTCGGACGACTGGGCGGTGCTGAAGAAGACAGTGCTCGACTATCGCCGCCGCGACGGACGATGGGAGACGCAGACCCGCCAGACCTACGATCGCGGCGACGGCGCGGTGATCCTGCCCTTCGATCCTGAGCGCCGGACCGTGCTCCTGGTGCGTCAATTCCGCTTCCCGGCTTACGCCGTGGGCCACCGCGAGCCGCTGATCGAGGCCTGCGCCGGGCTGCTCGACGAAAACGATCCCGAAACCGCCATTCGCAAGGAAGCGGAAGAGGAACTGGGCTACCGCCTCCAAGGCGTCGAGCGGCTGTTCGCGCCGTTCATGAGTCCGGGCAGCGTGACCGAACGGCTCTGGTTCTTCACCGCGTGCTATTCGCCGGCCGACCGCATTTCCGACGGCGGCGGCGCGCCGGAGGAGGGCGAGGACATTGAGGTTCTGGAAATGCCGTTGGACGAGGCGCTGGCCGGTATCGCCGACGGCCGCATCGTCGATGCCAAGACGATCATCCTGATTCAGCACCTGAAGCTCAATCCGATGAAGGTTTGAGACGACGAGGGCGCGGGTTGCGGCGGGCTATCTCAAGTCCTGACGGCATTGCGCGGATGCGAGCGAGCGGTTCACCGATTTACGGAAATGGCGAGACGCTGCAGCCCGCCACCCGAAGCTCACAGAGCGAAGGGGTGGTGCGGACGACGGGAATCGAACCCGTACGATCAGAGATCGAGGGATTTTAAGTCCCTTGCGTCTACCAATTCCGCCACGTCCGCAGGCGTGCCCTTTTCAGACGCCTGATATGAGCCGTCAAGCCATGTTTCGGATCGGTTGGACTTTGTATGGCCGCTGTCCTGATCCTTCGCCGAGCAATGTAATATTAGCGATATTTAAAATACTAGGCACTCCAAACCGATCTCATTAGCGTTTGTGTGCGAGTATCTGGTTGGCTTTGATGGTGGAACCATGCGCGGGGCAGGTTGGATCAAGGGGCTGCGGGAGGCCGAGGCGCAGCAACTGCGCAACGAGATCGGTCGGCTCGAACGCGGCCTGATCGAGGCCGCCAATTCGAAGGCCAAATGGAACCTGCATGAAGTCGCGCACGCGCTGCGCTGGCAAAAGGCGCGGCTTCGACGGCTGGAGGAATGCCTCGAGGCGATGCCCGAGGGAAAGAAGGTTTCGCTCGGCTCCTGACCGACCGGCCGCAACCTTTCGGCGAAGCATATCGGCCAAGTTCGTCCATAGGGTGGCAAAGTGGCGCGATCGCGGAATTACGGTCTGCCGCGGGAACGCTCATGTTTGCACGCGGCGGATCGATCCGCCGTGGCCGGCGTCTATCAGGCCCCTACCCATTCCCCCGCCCCCTGCGGGCGCCGGCCACCTGAATTTTCAAGACATGAGGCGGTAGGCCTTGCGCATCGACAGGGCGCCGCAAGCCTCAGAATTTATAGCTGAAATTCACGCCCAGCGTTTGCAGCTTCACGTCCTGGTCGCGCTCGGTGAAAGTGTCCGAAGCGTCGAAATGCTCCTTGCCGAAATCGTAGTAGCGGTATTGCGCGCCGACGACGACATTGTTGGTCAAGGCATAGTCGACGCCGGCGCCGAGCGTCCAACCGGTGCTCGTGCGCGTTTGGGCAAAGGCCGAGCCTGCCGCCTGCGAGGTCTCGATGCCGGCGAAAGCGACGCCGCCTATGCCGTAGACCAGCACGCGATCCATGGCGTAGCCGGCTTTGGCATTGATCGATCCGAACCACTTGATGTCCGTGCCGAACGTGTTTGCCGGACCGGCGTTGGCGGTGCCGTCGATCGAAGCGTGGTTGAGGTCGGCCTCGGCGCCGAGCACGGCCTGGTCAAACTGCCATAGCCCCGCGACATGGCCGCCGACGAAACCACCGTTGATGTCGGGCTTCACCGAAAACGGGCCGCCATCGTCGCCGGTGATTTCGGACCGGCCCCAGCCATAGCCGGCCTGCATGCCGGCATAATAACCGGTCCAGTCGAATCCGGGCGCGGTCATCGGCAGATCGCTACCCAAATCCGCCGCCCGGGCAGACCCGGACAGCAGGGCAAGAAAGCCGGCACTGGCAAGCGTCAGTCGACGCATCGAGCGCTCCGAAATGGCGGTTTCGAAAGACTCCTCGGCGCAGACTAGCCGCAATCGCCGCGAAACGGAATTGTATATCTGCAACAGTGGTTTACGTCATTGGTCGCGCGCGGTCTTCCAGGTCGCGCTGCTTCTGCGCCGGCGAGGCCAGCCTGTTGAAGGCGAATTCGGCGATAATGGAGCCGGCGACAAAGACCAGGATCGGCGCGGCCCACGTCCAAAATGAATGCAGGGCAAAGAACGCCAGGCCGGCAAGAGCCGCCGACAGCACGAAGATCATGAACCTGACGGTCTGAGCCATCTCACGCCGATCCGAGTGGCCAGAGAGCGGGCATGTCGATGACTGCTCAAGACGCTATCTATTTGGCGTCGATGAAATCCAGCGCCGCCTGGCTGTACTCGTCCGGCGCCTGCAGCATGGCGAAGTGGCTTGCATTGGGCAGGATGATCAGCTTCGCGCCAGGGATGACCGAGGCCATGTATTCGGTATGCGCCCGCTTGATCGCCTCGTCATGATCGCCGGCAACGATGGCTGTCGGCGTGGTGATCTTGGCCAACTCCTCCTTTGTCCAGGAGGGCTGGGATTCCCACATGTGGCTGATCTGCGCGACGAAGGCTTCATATTGATCGGGAGTCTTCGACAGTTTCTTGTAGTCGCGGCCGCAGCGGTCGATATAGGCGGCAAAAGTCTTGTTGGTCAGCACGCCTGGGTCGACGCCGTCGGTGGTGACGTTGGCGGCCTGCGCGAACAGTCTCGTCAGACGCTCCGGATGATGAAGCGCGATGTCGATGCCGATGATGCCGCCGTCGCTCCAGCCGACGAGCGCCGTCTTTTCGATTTTGAGATGGTCGAGCAGCGCCAGGTAGTCCGACGCCATGAGATCGTAGCCAAAGGGTTCCTCGGTGCGGGTTGAGCGGCCATGGCCGCGGCTGTCGGCAACGATGACCTGGTGGGCCTTGGAGAGCGTCGCCACCTGGCTTGCCCAGATGTCGGCGTGGCCGAGGCCGCCGTGGATGAGCAGCACCGGGTCGCCCTTGCCGAACACGGCGTAGTACATCTGGATGCCGTTGACCGGCGCATAGCCGCTGTCGTCCGGCTTGGGCATCACAGCCGGCTCCGGCAAGGTCAGCCAGCGCTCTTCGGCGGTGGCGAGAGCGGTCGACGCGACCAACAGGACGATGGTGGCGAACGCTTTCCAGAAACGGATCATCTTCCCCTCCGATGGACGGCTCCGCGGTCAGCATCGCCTTTTGCCTGGAATAGTCAAC
Source organism: Mesorhizobium sp. RIZ17 (assembly GCF_051127865.1). Taxonomy (NCBI): domain Bacteria; kingdom Pseudomonadati; phylum Pseudomonadota; class Alphaproteobacteria; order Hyphomicrobiales; family Phyllobacteriaceae; genus Mesorhizobium; species Mesorhizobium sp. RIZ17. The sequence continues at coordinate 6,031,160 of NZ_CP147861.1, read as the reverse complement.
AAGCGCCGGATGCCCGGCGGACGGCTCTGGCTCCGGGCGCCGACATTTGCCAAACTGGCCTACATAGAGGACTCAGCCAATGACCAACGCCAAGCCGATAAACGCCGCAAAGCCAAAGCCGTGGACGGAGGTGGCGACACATCTGGTCGATGTCGCGATGGGCCGAAAACCCGCGGACCTGGTCATCCGCAACGGTCGCTGGGTGAATGTCCATTCGGGCGAGATCATCCCCGGCACCGATATCGCTGTTGCCGCCGGCCGCTTCGCCTATTGCGGGCCGAATGCCGGCCATGCCATCGGGCAGGGGACGAAGGTCGTCGATGCCGGCGGGCGCTATCTGGTGCCCGGCCTCTGCGACGCGCACATGCATGTCGAGAGCGGCATGGTGACGGTCACGGAGTTCTGCCGCGCGGTCATCCCGCACGGCACCACCTCGATGTTCATCGATCCGCACGAAATCGCCAATGTGCTCGGGCTGCCGGGCGTACGGCTGATGCATGACGAGGCGGTCGCGATGCCGATCAACGTGCATGTGCAGATGCCGTCCTGCGTGCCCTCGGCGCCGGGGCTGGAGCATGCCGGCGCCGAATTGACGGTCGCCGACGTGGCCGAGGCCATGACCTGGGAAAACATCATCGGGCTCGGCGAAGTGATGAATTTCCCGGGGGTCGCCGCCAACAATCCGGTGATGTCGGGCGAGATCGCCGAGACGGTCAAGGCCGGCAAGACGGTCGGCGGGCATTATGCATCGCCCGATCTCGGCCTGCCGTTCCACGGCTATGTCGCGGGCGGGGCGGAGGACGACCATGAAGGCACGCGCGCCGAGGACGCGATCGCGCGCGTGCGCCAGGGGATGAAGGCGATGCTGAGGCTGGGTTCGGCCTGGTACGATGTCGCGGCGCAGATCAAGGCGGTGACCGAAGGCGGGATCGACCCGCGCAACTTCATCCTGTGCACCGATGACAGTCATTCCGGCACGCTTGTGCATGAAGGCCATATGGACCGGGTGGTGCGGCATGCGATCGGCCAGGGCCTGAAGCCGGTGACGGCGATCCAGATGGCGACGCTCAACACCGCGCAGCATTTCAGGTTGGAACGCGAGATCGGCTCCATCGCGCCTGGACGGCTGGCGGATCTGCTGATCGTTTCGGACCTTGCCCAGATGACCATAGACGAGGTCTATGCCCGCGGCGTCCGGCTGGCGAAGGCCGGCAGGCTCGAGATCGACATTCCCGCCTATGACTATCCGCAATCGGCGAAGAACACGGTCAAGCTCGGCAAGACGCTCGCGGCGAAGGATTTTGACATTTCCGCGCCGCAAGGCGCCAACGAGGTGCGCGCGCGGGTGATCGGCGTGATCGAGAACCAGGCGCCGACGCGGGCGCTGGAGGCCGATCTCGCCGTCGAGGACGGGCTGGTCGCCATGGATCGGCGCAACGACATCTGCCAGATCGCCCTGGTCGAGCGCCATCGCGGCACGGGCGGCGTCACCAACGCCTTCGTCTCCGGCTTCGGCTATGTGGAGGACTGCGCGATGGCGTCCAGCGTGGCGCATGACGCGCACCACATCATCGTCGTCGGCACCAACAAGGAAGACATGGCCCTGGCCGTCAACCGGCTGAGCGAGGTCGGCGGCGGCGTGGTGCTCTATTCCAAGGGCAAGGAACTGGCGCTGGTCGAGATGCCGATCGCCGGCCTGATGTCCGACGAACGCGCCGAGATCGTCGCGGCGAAGGCCGAGCAACTGACCGAGGCCATGCGCAAGGTCGGCTGCTCGCTCAACAACGCCTACATGCAGCACTCGCTGCTGGCGTTGGTGGTCATTCCGGAGCTCAGGATATCGGACGTCGGCCTTGTCGACGTGACGACGTTCCAGAAAGTGGATCTTTTTATCTGAGGCGTTCGCCGGCTATCCGCCGGTGGCGATGGTCAGGACCTTGAACGGCGTCGTGATGACGACCTCGGCGACCGAGCCGACCGCCTTGCCGAGGCCTTGGCCGATATTGTTGAGCTGCGCCGGGTCGGGCTCGTCCGAGGCAAGCCCGGCCGGCGTGCGCAGCCGGTTGCCCAGCAATTGCACCAGGATCGGATTGTCGGCGAACTTGGCATGGTTCAGGCCGCCGTCGCCACCCTTGATCTTGGTCAGGTCGACGACCGTCACGCCGTAATTGGCGAGGTCGGCCGCATCGCCATAGTCGCCGACGCGCGGCTTGTCGCCGGAAATGAAGCTCGACAGCTTAAGCGCCCGGTCGTCGCCCGAAAGCAGGATGGCGAAAGGCTTGTCGGGCTTGCCGTAGCGGATCATCTGCTTCTTGAAGACATCGACGTCGATGTCGGGCGAGGCGAGGATGACGTAGCCGAGCTTGCCGCCGAGATCGCGGTCGCCGGTGATGGCGAGCTGGCGCAGCGCCTCCATCGTCAGCCAGGTGCCCATCGAATGGGCGATGATATCGATGCTCTTGACCTTCGTCCTGGCAAGCATCCTGAGCGTCGCCTCGAGGTCGTCGCGCGCGGCGGTCGAACTGTCCTTGTCGTAGATGTAGCCGGTCGCCTTGGCGCTCGATGCCCATGAGAACAGCACCGGGGTGCCCGGATAGTTGGTGTCGTGCGCGATCTGCGTCAGCCGGTAGATGCCGTCGTCAAAACCGTTGTTGAAGCCGTGCACGAACACCAGGGCGCGGTCGCCGCGCAAGGAAATGTCGGCGCCGACGGCCTTGGCGAATTGCTGCGCGTCGCCATAGTGGACGACGTCGGTGGCGGTGAATTGCTTGGCCGGGTTGGCGTCGGCCGAGCCCTTGGCGCGCTCGATCGCGCCGACCTGGTGGATCTTCGGCACGGTGACGTCGACACGGGCGTAGCTGGTGGTCAGCGAACGGTCGCCGTCGAACACCTGGCGCGGATCCTTGGTCGCCTGCTGGCGGGTCGTGGCGACGAAGATCTCATGCCTGGCGGCGATGTCGGAGGCAGGCGTGGAGACACGTTTGCGGTTGAGCAGATCGTGCGTGGGACCGGCGCAGGCGGCGAGGGCGAGCGCGAATGCAAGGACGACAACGATCTTCACATGCACAGTCACCCGGGGTCCCCCAAGGGTGGCAAACCTCTCTATTACTTCGATAAAGCCAGAGGGCTGCCGGGTCCAGTTCAAAGTCCGTGCGATGCGGAAACCCGCACCGATAGGGTTACTGCGCGGCCAACTGGCGGATGCGGTCCGTCACATCGCGATCGCTGGCGAAGCCGTCGTCCTCGCGCAGCCGCTGCCCGATCATCTGCACCATCATCGGATTGTCGGCGAATTTGGTGTGGTTGAAGCTGTCATTGCCCTTGATCTTGGAGAGGTCGACGACCGTGACGCCGTAGGAGGCGAGGTCGTCGGCATCCCGATAATCGCCGACGCGCGGCCGCGAGCCGGCGATCAGGCCGGAGAGCCTCAGCGCCCGGTCGTCGTCCGACAGGAGCAGGATGAAGGGCTTGTCCGGCTTGCCATAGCGGCGCATCTGGCTCTTGAAGACGTCGACGTCGATGTCGGGCGAGGCAAGCACGACGTCGCCGAGCTTGCCGCTGAGATCGCGGTCGCCGGTGATGGCGAGCTGGCGCAGCGTCTCCATCGTCACCCAGGTTCCCATCGAATGGGCGACGATGTCGATGCGCCGGGCGCCGGTCTGCGCCAGCATCCTGAGCGTCACTTCCAACTGGTCGCGGGCGGCGGCCGCACTTTCCTTGTCATAGACATAGTCGGTGGTCTTGGCGCCGGAAGCCCATGAGAACAGCACCGGTGTGCCCGGATAACCGGAATCATGGACGATCTGGGTCAGCCGGTAGACGGCATCGTCGAAGCCGGTGTTGTAGCCGTGGACAAAAACCATGACGCGGCCGCCGCGGGCGTCGATATCGGCATTGAGGGCGCTGGCGAATTTCGGCTGCGCGTCGTAGCCGACGACTTCCGAGGCCATGAAATATTTCGTCGGATCGTCCGATTTGCCCCGCGACCGGCGCTCGATCTGGCCGGTCTGGTGGACCGGCGGAACGGTGACGTTGACGCGCGCATAGTTGAGCGTCGCCGAGCGCTCGCCGTCGAAGACCTTGTTCGGGTCGTCGGAGCGCTTGCGGGTGGTGGCGATGAAGATCGAGTGGTTGCCGGCGATCTCGGTCGCCTGCGTCGGCACGACGACGCTGCCGAGGATTTCCTGCGTCTGTTGGCCCGCGCAGCCCGCCATCAGCAGGGCAAAGGCGATGATCAGAATTGTCTTCAACCGCACGTCGACACTTCCACTGGCATTTCCACTCCGGCCACGATTGGCCGCCCACCTCCGCGAAAACCTCCCGGACAGCCCAAGTGCGGCTAAAGTAAGTCGTGTCCAGCGGAAATTGGCTCGGCGTCGGGCGACGGCCATCGCACTGTTGCGCGAAAGCCAAAAGGGCGGCAGGAAGGTTTTCCGGCACGGGCAATGGCCATTCCGCCGCGTGCCGGCGATCGAAACGAGGGATTTTCGGTGAACAGTTTTTCCGCCCGTGTTGCCGTGGCTGCCGAAGCGATCCGCGGAATCTTCCCGGAAACGCCGCTGCAGGAGAACGACTATCTGTCGAAGAAGACTGGCGCCCGCATCCTTTTGAAGCGTGAGGACCTGACGCCCGTGCGCTCCTACAAGATCAGGGGCGCCTTCAACTTCTTCCGCAAGGCGCTCGCCGCCGGCAACAATGCGGAATTGTTCGTGTGCGCCTCGGCCGGCAATCACGCGCAAGGCTTCGCTTTCGTCTGCCGGCATTTCGGCAAAAAGGGCGTTGTCTTCATGCCGGTGACGACGCCGCAGCAGAAGATCGACAAGACGCGGCTGTTCGGCGGCGACTTCGTCGAGATCAGGCTAGTCGGCGACTTCTTCGACGATTGCTACCGCGCCGCCTTCGAATTCACCGAGGCCGCCGGCGCGCATATGGTGCCGCCTTTCGATCATAAGGACATCATCGAGGGCCAGGCGACGGTCGCCTACGAGATCGCGTTCCAGATGCCGGGCGCCCGCGCGCCCGACATCGTCATGCTGCCCGTGGGCGGCGGCGGCCTGGCTGCCGGAGTGACGCATTATTTCGCCGACCAGCATCGCGACCCGCGCTTCGTGTTCTGCGAGCCGGCGGGCGCGCCGAGCCTCGCCGAGAGCCTTGCCGGCGGCAAGCGGGTCAAGCTCGCAAAGGTCGACAATTTCGTCGACGGCGCTGCGGTGGCCGAAATCGGCCGCGAACCGCTGCGCCATCTCAAGGAGTTTACCGCCGATGCCGTCAGGCTCGTCCCTGAGAACCGGCTTTGCGCGACGATGATCGAGATGCTCAATGTCGAGGGCGTGGTGCTGGAGCCGGCCGGCGCATTGGCGATCGACGCGCTCAAGGATTTTTCGCGCAAGGAGATCAGGGGCAAGACGATTGTCGCCGTCGTCTCCGGCGGCAATTTCGACTTCGAACGGCTGCCGGACGTCAAGGAGAGGGCGCTGCGCTTCGAGGGCTTGAAGAAGTATTTCATTATCCGCTTCCCGCAGCGGCCGGGCGCGCTGCGCGATTTCCTCGAAATGCTCGGGCCCGACGACGACATCGCGCGCTTCGAGTATCTGAAGAAGTCGGCGCGCAATTTCGGTTCGGTGCTGATCGGCATCGAGACCAAGGACCGGCGCAATTTCGACCTGCTGAAAGCTAATTTCGACGCCGAGGGCGTGCAATATCAGGACATCACCGACAACGAGACGCTGGCGGGGTTCATCATATGAGCGCAAAGGGTACAGTCTTCGTCGCGCTGTTTTCCGGCATCAATGTCGGTGGCAACCGCATCGTCAAGATGGCGGAGCTCAAAGCCTTCTTCGAAGACCTCGGCTTCACCGATGTCGCGACCTATGTGCAGAGCGGCAATGTCGTGTTCCGGGCGAAGAAGGGCGACGCGGCGGTGCTGACCGGGCTACTGGAAGCGGCCTTCGAGAAGAAATGGGGTTTCAACTCGCGCATCATGGTGCGCGACGCCGGCTGGTTCGAGCGGCTGGTGAAGGACAATCCCTATCCAGAGATCGCCGGCGAGCCGACCAAGCTGCACGCCTACGTGCTGGAGCGCGAGCCGACCGCCGAGGAGGCCAAGCGGCTGGCGGAGAAATGCACCGGCCCCGAGCGCTTCGAGATCAAGGGCGACGTGCTTTACCTCAATGCGCCAGATGGTCTCGGCAAATCCGTGTTCGCCAATCTCATTGGTCGCACGCTGAAGGTGCCGGGCACGGCGCGCAACTGGCGCAGCGTGCTGGCGTTGCTAGAGATGGCGGGCAAGGCGGGCGGCTGATCGTCAGCCGCTCAGGCGGCCTTCTGCCAGTCGAAGGTGAGTTCCTCGCGGAAGGCGAAGCGCTTGATGTGATCGGCGACCACGCTCTCCAGCCGTTCCAGCGAGGCTGCATCGTCGGCATTGAGCGCGATATGGAGCGCCTTGTCGTCGGCGTCCATCACGGTGCGGCCGATCGAGAGCTGGATGGCGCCGTGCTGCGGGTCGAATTCGACCGGGAATTTATGCGACCAGTGCTTGCAGAGCTGCTGCAGATAGCGGCTGGCATGTTCGGTGGCGACATCGGCGCGGCTGATCGGCATGGAATACTCCCGGCGGGTTGAAGAAAAACGCCGGCCTGGGGAGACCGGCGCCATTGGCAGATAGATAGGCAGCGCTTGGCGGAATGCCACCCGCCAAATCGGTACGGGATCAGCGATTACCAAGCGCCCGTATTCGGCATCGAGGCCCATGGTTCGGCCTTTGCCTTGGCGGGGCCCTTCTGCAGAAGTTCGATCGAGATGCCGTCCGGCGAGCGGATGAAGGCCATGTTGCCATCGCGCGGCGGACGATTGATGGTCACGCCATTGTCCATCAGCTTCTGGCAGGTGGCGTAGATGTCGTCGACCTCATAGGCGAGATGGCCGAAATTGCGGCCGCCCTTATAATCTTCCGGATCCCAATTGTAGGTCAGCTCGACCAGTGGCGCCTTTTCATCGATGCCGCTCTGCTCGTCTTCCGATGCGGCGAGGAAGATCAGCGTGTAGCGGCCCTGCTCGTTCTCGTAGCGGCGCACCTCCTTCAGGCCGAGCTTGTTGCAGTAGAAATCGAGCGACTCGTCGATATCGGCGACGCGGACCATTGTGTGCAGATAGCGCATGGCGGCTTCCTCAAAGTGTTGGGGTTGCGGGCACCATAGGGGCCACCCGGTGAAAGGGCAATCGTCCGACAAAAGAGGCGGCACGATCGATTTCAAGCCTCGCGATTTCGGCTTCCGGAAGTGCCGGCAAACAACATTTCAGCCTTTCCAGTGCTGAACGGTGAAAAAAGGCACGTCAGCCCTTGCACACCCCGGAAGCCGCAGTGTTAATCTCTTGGGAAGAATCAGTTGCAGTTCAGTTAGAAAAAGGGGGCATTCTTATGGGGGAAAAGGCCTCTTTCACGAGGCGGGACGGAAGCCTTGACGACGCCTTGCAGCGGGACAATGGCGGCGACGCCGCCGAGCTTGTCGAAATCGCCGGCGCTATCAAATGGTTCGACGTGGCCAAGGGCTACGGCTTCATTCTTCCGGATGACGGCGTCTCGGGTGACATCCTCCTCCATGTGACATGTCTTCGAAGGGACGGTTTCCAGACGGCGCTCGAAGGCGCGCGGGTCGTCTGCCTGGTGAAACAGGGCGAGCGCGGCTTACAGGCTTTCCGTGTCCTTTCCATGGATGCCTCGACGGCGGTCCACCCGGCGGAGCAGGAACAGCGCACCCACGTTATCGTCAACCCGGAGAGCGGCCTCGAGCGGGCCTTGGTCAAGTGGTTCAACCGCACCAAGGGTTTCGGCTTCCTGACGCGGGGCGAGGGGACGGAAGATATCTTCGTCCACATGGAGACGCTGCGGCGCTACGGCATAACCGAGCTTCGGCCCGGCCAGGTCGTTCTCGTCCGCTTCGGACGCGGCGACAAAGGCCTTATGGCCGCCGAAATCCACCCCGATATGGGTACTTTGTCGGTCTCGCACTAAGCGGCCTCTCGACGCAGTCGAAAGGCCCTCTGCCGCGGCACGACCGTCTTGTCCGAAAACCGGTTCCACTTCCGCGGATCATGGTTTAGGACGAGCGTCTGGACGAGGTAACCCATGGCTCATCGCAATTGGCTGACTGCGGGCGCACTCTGCGCCGTGATCGTTTTCGCAGCCTGTTTCATCGCCGCGAAGCCGAGCTCGGCCGATGCGATGCTGCTGCCCATCGACCGGACACCGCTTGTGGTGTCGACAGGTTCGGGCGAGCGTTCCTTCTCCATCGAGATTGCCGATACCTCCGCCGAACGCGAGGCGGGACTGATGTTTCGGCAGACCATGGCCGAGGATCACGGCATGTTGTTCGTCTTCGAAAGAACGGACGAGGTGGATTTCTGGATGAAGAACACGCCGATGGCGCTCGACCTCATCTTTGTCGGCCAGGACGGCAGGATCAAGGCTATCAAGCGCGGCGAGCCCGAATCCGAAGCGATCATCTCGCCGGGACAGCCGGTGCGCTTCGTGCTTGAGCTCAAGGCAGGCACGGCCGCCAGGGACGGCATCAAGGAAGGGGACCTCTTGCGCCATCCGGCTATCGCCGCGGGCGCGGGTTCCAACTGAAAAGCCATTTCGATGCAATTCTTTTCGCATGACGGTTTCGAGCTTGCCTATCTCGATCGCCAGCCGGCCCCTGGGCATGGCGACCCGGTGCTGATGATCCACGGCTTTGCCTCCAGCCACTATGTCAATTGGGTCTCCCCGGGCTGGTTCAAGACGCTTAACGACGCCGGCTACCGGGCGATTGCCTTCGACCATCGCGGCCACGGCGCGTCATCGAAGAGCTATGACGAGGCCGACTACACGCCGCAGAAGATGGCTTCCGACGCGGCCGCGCTGCTCGATCATCTCGGCATCGAGCGCGCGCATGTCATGGGCTATTCGATGGGGGCGCGCGTCTCGGCTTTCCTGGCGCTCTCCGATCCTCAGAAGGTCGCGACGCTGGTGTTCGGCGGCCTCGGCATCGGCATGGTCGACGGCGTCGGCGACTGGGATCCGATCGCGGCGGCGCTGCTGGCGGAGGACCCCTCGCAGACCACGCATCCCCGCGGCCGCTCGTTCCGCGCCTTCGCCGACCAGACGCGCAGCGACCGGCGCGCGCTCGCCGCCTGCATTGCCAAGTCGCGCGAGTTGCTCAGCGAGGACGACATGGCTCGTATCGCCCAGCCGACGCTGATCGCCGTCGGTACCAAGGATGACATTGGTGGCTCGCCGGACGAGCTTGCGGCCCTGATGCCCAACGCCAGGGCGTTTCACATCGAGGGCCGCGACCACATGCTCGCCGTTGGCGACAAGAGCTTCAAGCAGCGCGTGCTCGAGTTCTACGCCGAAAACCCGCTCTGAGCGCGGGGCGCTCCGGTGGTCGATCTTCTCGTCACCTATATGGAGATGCTGGCGCCGCCGCAGGGCGCGCCGCTTGCGTCGCCGTCGCCCGACGCCATCGTGGCGCGCGAGAGGCTCGATCTTTCCAGCTATCTCGATCTCTACCGCGCGGTCGGCGGACCGGTGCAATGGGACCAGCGCCTGCGCATGCTGGAACCAGAACTCGGAACGCTGCTTGCCAGCGCCTCGACGCATATCCATGTGCTGCGCGTCGCCGGCGAGCCCGCGGGCATCTGCGAGTTCAACAATGTCGGCGAAGCGGCCATCGAACTCGCTCATTTCGGATTGGTTCCGGCTTTTCAAGGGAAGCGATTGGGGCCGTTCCTGCTCGACCAGGCGTTGCGCGCGGCATGGTCGCATGGCCCGCAAAGGCTCTGGCTTCACACCGATACCTATGATCATCCGGCGGCCCAGTCGGTTTACGGGCGTGCTGGTTTCAGAGGTTATGCCGAAAGGATCGAGACATTTCCGGATTAGCCGGAAAGGCGCTGCGCGCTTTTTCTCCGAATTGCCCTAGGCGCGAGCCCGCCTGCCGGCGAGGGATCTCGCCATGACGCACAGCAGCTCGAACATCATCGTCGCGCCGGCCAGCGCCGTCATGCCGGCAAGATCGAACGGAGGCGCGACCTCGACGACATCGGCGCCGGCGAAATTCAATCCGTCGAGCAATCGAACCATCTCCTGCGCCTCGCGCGTCGTGAAGCCGCCGAGCTCCGGCGTGCCGGTGCCGGGGGCCATGGACGGATCGATGCAATCGATGTCGAACGTCACGTAGGTCGGGCCGTCGCCGACAAGATCGCGCGCTTCCTGCATGACGGAAGCGGCGCCGCGTCTGACGAACTCTTCCATATAGATGATGCGCACGCCCTGCGACGTTGCCCAGTCGTGCTCGCGGGGTTCGTAGATCGAGCCTCTGATGCCGATCTGGACAACCCGCTTGGGGTCGAGCAGCCCTTCCTCGATCGCGCGGCGGAAAGGCGTCCCGTGCGTATAGGGATTGTCGCCGAAATAGCGATCGTTGGTGTCGGAATGCGCGTCGAAGTGAACCATGCCGACAGGCGCCTTGCCGGCCACGGCGCGCAGCACCGGCAGCGTCGTCAGATGATCGCCTCCGGCTGCCAGCGGCAAGGCACCGTCGGCCACGATCGCGGCAATGCCGTCCTCGATGCGCTTCAGCCCGTCGAGCAGGTTGATGGGATTGACCGACAGGTCGCCGACATCGGCGACGTTGGCGATGCTGAACGGCTCGGTTCCCGAGACGTGGTGGACGCGGCGCATCAGGCTCGACTGGTTCCTGATTTCGCGCGGACCATGGCGGGCGCCGGCCCGGTTGGTCGTGCCTCCGTCCCACGGAATCCCGACAAGGGCGATGTCGAGCCCCTTCGCGCTCGGCACGGCCGGCAGCCGCATGAAGGTGGAAAGCCCGGCAAAGCGCGGCACCTGAGCGGCGTCGACGGGTTGAAAGAAGCTGTTTTGCATGGTGTGGCCACTCCGACGCGGTTCACGTTCCCATAGTGATCGCAGGGCCCGGGATTCAGGCATAGAGGCAAAGCCCAGCGGGCTTGTGGGCCTATCAAGGCTGGCCTTGCAGCCCTTCCAGCGATCGGCTCAGGTTTTTTCTGGCCCGCGCCTCGAACCGATCGCGGAATATTTGCGTGTTGAAAATCCTCGGCCGGGCGAGGAAACTCTTCAGGACGGCGGCTCGACCGGCGCGCCACATCGGCTCCTCGAGCCAGCCATATTCCAGCCGGACCGCCTTTTCATAAGCATTGAAGATGGCGGGTCCGGCGCCGAGGATCGCCAGATCCATGTCGAGCAAAAGCGCCGCATCGTTGAGCGCGTTTTCGTCGCGGAACGGGGGCAACTGGTGGGTGGCGGTGGCGTTGATCATCGCCGCTATGCGGGCGAGGCGGTGAGGATTTACGCGCCCGGCGAGCCTTTTTTCGGCCAGTTCGGCGCTTTTTGCCTCATTGTCCTTGGCGCGGCTGTCATAGATGGCGTCGTGGAACCAGATCGCCGCTTCGACGACCTCCGGATCGTCGAGAAGGTGCCGGTATTCGGTTGCCAGCGCAAGCATAGCTTCGATGTGGGCCAAGCCGTGATAGTGGCGATCCGGGGCCTGGTAGAGCGCCGCAAGCTCGCTTTTCAGCGCTTCGTCGATCAAGGGTTCGTTTTCCATCGTCGCTTGAATCCGCGTGAACCATGTCCATTTGACAAAGCACTAAGGAAAATTGAGTTCAACCGTGCTATGATCTGGCCTATATGTGCCGCCGGAGAATGAGCAAGGCCGGAGAGCGTCGATGAACAGCATTACGATTGCCCGCCCCAGCATGGTGCAGCCGGTCGACCCGATCTGGCGGTCGATCCGCGACGAGGCGATGGAGGCGGTGAACCGCGATCCGCTGCTCGCGGCCTTCCTGTATTCGACCATCCTCAACCAGGAGAGCCTGGAAGAAGCGGTGATCCACCGGCTGGCCGAACGCCTGGCGCATCAGGACATCGGTTCCGATCTCATCCGCCAGACCTTCAAGGCGATGCTGGACGACGATGCGGAGTGGAGCACGACGGTTCGCGTCGACATCCAGGCCTATTACGACCGTGATCCGGCCTGCGACCGCTTCATCATGCCGGTGCTCTATTTCAAGGGCTTTCACGCCATCCAGACGCACCGGCTGGCGCATTGGCTGTGGAACCAGGGCCGCAGGGATTTCGCGCTCTACCTGCAGAGCCGTTCGTCCTCGGTGTTCCAGACCGACATCAATCCGGCCGCCCGCATCGGCAAGGGCATCTTCCTCGACCATGCCACGGGCCTGGTCGTCGGCCAGACGGCCGTCATCGAGGACGACGTATCGATCCTGCACGGGGTGACGCTGGGCGGCACCGGCAAGGCCAATGGCGATCGCCATCCGAAGATCCGCCGCGGCGTGCTGATCGGCGCCGGCGCCAAGATCCTCGGCAATATCGAGGTCGGCCATTGCTCGAAGATCGCGGCCGGATCGGTCGTGCTGTCGCCTGTGCCGCACAACAAGACGGTGGCCGGCGTGCCCGCCCGGGTCGTCGGAGAAACCGGCTGCGACCAGCCTTCGCGGCAGATGGACCAGCTCCTGCCGTCGCAGAGCATGGACCACGTGGTCAGCTTCGACATCTGACTTCCGTCGTCGTCGGGAACTGCCGAAATCGGGCCGCCGGTTTTCGGCCGACCTGTCCCATGCAATTGTACCGGCTTGCCTTTACATGGCCATTGTTGGCGTGTCAGAAGCGCGTTCCAACGAACAAGGCCGACATTTCGGAGAAGACTTTTGAAGCCTGACGAGATCAGAAAGCTGGACGCCTATTTCAAGCGCGTTTTCCAGAACCCCAAGCTGCAGGTCAAGGCGCGTCCGCGCAAGGAAGACTCGGCCGAGGTCTATGTCGGCGACGAATTCCTCGGCATCGTCTTCAAGGACGAGGACGACGGCGACTATAATTTCTCGATGGCCATTCTCGACATCGATCTGGCCTAGGCCAGCAACAGCTGCGGCCGGTGCACGGCAACGCTGCCCGGCCGGCCGCAACCCACAGGCGAGTGTCGCCTAATCCTGGCAATGTCGCGGAATATGCACCCGACGCCAGCTTGTCGAGCCTTCCCGCACCACCACCCGGCGCGCCACTGTCCCGTATGAAGGCGGGATTTCCCGGATGCGGACTTGTTGCGGCCGCACCAGCACTTCGTGGGCCACTGCTTCATATTCCGCCGGCTGAACGACGCGCCGGACGCGCTCCGGTTGAACCACGACCGTCTCGGCGACGCGCGCATAGCGGGCCTTGCGCCATACCTTGCACAGCACCTTGCGGCCATGGATGACGCGCCATTCCCAGGCGTAGCCGCCATCGTCGACCTTGACCGTGTGATAGACCGTGCGCGTCACCGCCGGGACGGCCTCGTAGGTGACGCGCGGCGGCGCGATCTGGTCAACGCTTTGGTAGGTGCCGTAGATCGGCGCGTCGTAATCGACCACCTGTCCGCCGGGGCTCACCATCACGTCCTCATAGACGGTGTCGTAAAGTGCGGGCCTGTGGGTCGGCTCATAACATTCGAGCGCGCGGCCGCCGGCGGCGGTTTCACAGACGCTGGCAAGCATCGCGACTGCCGCCAGCGATGCGGAGCTTTTGCGGATCATGACATTCCCCCGTTGAAAAAGGACGCCTTCACAACGCAGGACTGTAGCGGAAGCTCCGGGGGCGGACAGCGATTTCAAGGCTTTTCGTTAAGCGTCGCGGTTAAGGAATTGCTACCCTGCGAACGGCGTTGGCAGTCAACCGAGACCGGGGCCTGCCTCACGGGGCTAGCCGCCCGGGTTTCCCGGGCCTGCAGCGCTTTACTCGACTTAACCAGATGGCTAGGAGAGGCGGCCTTGCGCTAGGGTGAGCCGGCATCCTATTTAGGTCGTAACCGATCCAGAACGATTCCGCGCGATTGTTGGTATACCGAGGCGCCGGAATCCATCTCCAACAAGGGTAGTCCATGAAGAACCCCGTTGAAACCTACATGAACCTCGTTCCGATGGTGGTCGAGCAGACCAACCGCGGCGAGCGTGCCTATGACATTTTCTCGCGCCTCCTGAAGGAACGCATCATCTTCATCACCGGTCCGGTCGAGGACGGGATGGCGACACTGGTTTGTGCACAGCTTTTGTTCCTCGAGGCGGAAAACCCCAAGAAGGAAATCAACCTCTATATCAATTCGCCGGGTGGCGTCGTCACCTCAGGCATGGCGATCTACGACACGATGCAGTTCATCAAGCCGGCGGTGTCGACGCTCTGCATCGGCCAGGCCGCGTCGATGGGTTCGCTGCTTCTGACCGCCGGTCACAAGGACATGCGTTTTGCCACGCCGAATGCCCGGATCATGGTCCATCAGCCGTCGGGGGGCTTCCAGGGCCAGGCTTCGGACATCGAACGTCATGCGCAGGACATCATCAAGCTGAAGCGCCGCTTGAACGAGGTCTATGTCAAGCACACCGGCAAGAGCTATGACGAGATTGAGAGGACGCTCGACCGCGACCACTTCATGACCGCGGACGAGGCCAAGGACTTCGGTCTGATCGACAAGGTCATCTCGAGCCGCGAAACCGTCGAGACCGCCACGGCTTCAGCCTGACCATCGACGGCAAATGGCAGCGTAACGCTGTTTTGGCGCGTCTTGCGGCATTTCGGCCACATTTGGCTGTTCCCTCAGGCGTTGGGATTGCCTACGTTAAGGCTATGTTGATTTTCGACGGCTTAGCTTTGTGTGGGGTTGCTGCGAATCATTGCCGCGTTTTCTGATTTGTGTTTCGTACGGAATGCGCTGTGTGAGCCGGGACACTGGCGGTGGCGGATTCCCGCGATAGATTGGTGAGACGTCACTCAAAGCCAGGCCATCGGTGGGCGTCGGTGAAAGGACAGGAAAATGAGCAAGGTAGGCAACAATAGCGGTGATTCAAAGAACACGCTCTATTGCTCGTTTTGCGGCAAAAGCCAGCACGAAGTCCGCAAGCTGATCGCCGGGCCGACGGTCTTCATCTGCGACGAGTGCGTCGAACTGTGCATGGACATCATCCGCGAGGAGAACAAGACCTCGATGGTGAAGTCGCGCGAAGGCGTGCCGACACCGCAGGAGATCCTCAAGGTTCTCGACGACTACGTCATCGGCCAGCCTTACGCCAAGCGCGTGCTGTCGGTGGCGGTCCACAACCACTACAAGCGCCTCGCGC
The DNA here is from genome assembly GCF_051127865.1 of Mesorhizobium sp. RIZ17. Lineage (NCBI taxonomy): Bacteria > Pseudomonadati > Pseudomonadota > Alphaproteobacteria > Hyphomicrobiales > Phyllobacteriaceae > Mesorhizobium > Mesorhizobium sp. RIZ17. Next base: position 6,015,980 of record NZ_CP147861.1, on the reverse strand, counting down.
ATGCCGGCAAGAGCAACGACGTCGAACTGGCCAAGTCGAACATCCTGCTGATCGGCCCCACGGGCTGCGGCAAGACGTTGCTCGCGCAGACGCTGGCTCGCATCATCGACGTGCCGTTCACCATGGCCGACGCCACGACGCTTACCGAGGCCGGTTACGTCGGCGAGGATGTCGAGAACATCATTCTGAAGCTGCTGCAGTCGGCCGACTACAATGTCGAGCGCGCCCAGCGCGGCATCGTCTATATCGACGAAATCGACAAGATCTCGCGCAAGTCGGACAATCCCTCGATCACCCGCGACGTGTCGGGTGAGGGCGTGCAGCAGGCGCTGCTCAAGATCATGGAAGGCACCGTCGCTTCCGTGCCGCCGCAGGGCGGGCGCAAGCATCCGCAGCAGGAGTTCCTGCAGGTCGACACCGCCAACATCCTGTTCATCTGCGGCGGCGCCTTCGCCGGGCTGGACAAGATCATCTCGGACCGCGGCCGCAAGACCTCGATCGGGTTCGGCGCGACCGTTGCCTCGCCCGAGGATCGGCGCACCGGCGACCTGTTCCGGCAGGTCGAGCCGGAAGATCTGCTGAAGTTCGGCCTGATCCCGGAATTCGTCGGCCGTCTGCCGGTTCTGGCCACGCTGGAAGACCTCGACGAGCCGGCGCTGATCCAGATCCTGACCGAGCCGAAGAACGCGCTGGTCAAGCAGTATCAGCGGCTGTTCGAGATGGAGAATGTCGACCTGACCTTCCACGAAAACGCGCTGTCGGCGATCGCCAAGCGCGCCATCGAGCGCAAGACCGGCGCGCGCGGCCTGCGCTCCATCATGGAAGCGATCCTGCTCGACACCATGTTCGAGCTTCCCGCGCTGGAAGGCGTGCGCGAAGTGGTGATCTCGGAAGAGGTGGTGTCCGGCAACGCCCGGCCGCTCTACATCTATTCCGAGCAGAAGGAAAAGAAGGGCAATGTCAGCGCCTGAAATGGCGTTGACCCCACATTTTTCATGGAACGGCGCCCGCGTGGCGCCGTTTTGCTGTGAAAGGCGGGAAGGCATGCGATGGAACGGGTCGAGCGACCGTGTTAACCCTTGATCTTTGCCCCGGCTGCATCCACCTAACAGCAGAAGGCCGAGGCGCCGAATTCTGTGCTGTAAAACTCCCGTCACAAACGGTGGTAGGCGGAACGACCCTCGGTCGTTAATATGAGATTCGCGGTTGGCTAAAATAAGCGTCCGCGACATGAAAGGTTGGACAATGGCCAAGATATCCAAGGCTTCCGGCGACGGCGTTTTCGCAGTCCTCCCACTGCGCGATATCGTCGTGTTCCCGCATATGATCGTTCCGCTCTTCGTGGGCCGTGAAAAGTCGATCAAGGCGCTGGAAGAGGTGATGGGTCAGGAAAAGCAGATCCTGCTCGCCACCCAGATGAATGCAGCCGACGACGATCCCGAGCCCGATGCGATCTTCGACATCGGCACGCTCGCCAATGTGCTGCAGCTTTTGAAGCTGCCCGACGGCACCGTGAAGGTTCTGGTCGAGGGCGCCTCGCGCGCCAAGATCGTCTCGTTCACCGACCGCGCCGATTTCCATGAAGCCCGCGCCACCGCGCTCGCCGAACCGGAAGAGGAAGAGGTCGAGATCGAGGCGCTTGCCCGCTCGGTCGTCACCGACTTCGAGAATTACGTCAAGCTGAACAAGAAGATCTCGCCCGAAGTGGTGGGTGCGGCCAGCCAGATCGACGACTATTCCAAGCTCGCCGATACGGTCGCCTCGCACCTCGCCATCAAGATCCCCGAGAAGCAAGAGATGCTCGCCACGCTTTCCGTCAAGGAGCGTCTGGAGAAGGCGATGGGCTTCATGGAAGCCGAAATCTCCGTGCTCCAGGTGGAAAAGCGCATCCGCTCGCGCGTCAAGCGCCAGATGGAGAAGACGCAGCGCGAGTACTACCTCAACGAGCAGATGAAGGCGATCCAGAAGGAGCTCGGCGAGGGCGAGGACGGCCGCGACGAGGCCGCCGAGATCGAGGCGCGCATCAAGAAGACCAAGCTCTCCAAGGAGGCCCGCGAGAAGGCGGAGGCCGAGTTGAAGAAGCTGCGCTCGATGTCGCCGATGTCGGCTGAATCGACGGTGGTGCGCAACTATCTCGACTGGCTGCTGTCGATCCCGTGGGGCAAGAACTCCAAGGTCAAGCAGGACCTGAACTATGCGCAGGACGTGCTCGATGCCGATCATTTCGGCCTCGACAAGGTCAAGGAGCGCATCGTCGAGTATCTCGCCGTGCAGAGCCGACAGAAGAAGATCAAGGGGCCGATACTGTGCCTCGTCGGACCGCCTGGCGTCGGCAAGACCTCGCTCGGCAAGTCGATCGCCAAGGCGACCGGCCGCGAGTTCATCCGCATGGCGCTCGGCGGCGTGCGTGACGAGGCCGAGATCCGCGGTCACCGGCGGACCTATATCGGCTCGATGCCCGGCAAGGTCATCCAGTCGATGAAGAAGGCCAAGAAGTCGAACCCGCTCTTCCTGCTCGACGAGATCGACAAGATGGGCCAGGACTTCCGCGGCGATCCGTCATCGGCCCTGCTCGAGGTGCTCGATCCGGAGCAGAACTCGACGTTCATGGACCATTACCTCGAGGTCGAATACGACCTGTCGAGCGTGATGTTCGTGACGACGGCGAACACGCTGAACATCCCGGCGCCCTTGATGGACCGCATGGAGATCATCCGTATCGCCGGGTACACCGAGGACGAGAAGATCGAGATCGCCAAGCGTCACCTGATGCCCAAGGTGATCCGTGACCATGCCCTGCAGCCGAACGAATTCTCGGTCGGCGAGGACGCGATCCGCGGCATCATCCAGACCTACACGCGGGAAGCCGGCGTGCGCAGCCTGGAGCGCGAGCTGATGAAGCTCGGGCGCAAGGCGGTGACCGAGATCCTGCGGACGAAGAAGAAGACGGTGAAGATCACGGCGGACAACCTCGCCGATTATCTCGGCGTGCCGCGCTTCCGCTTCGGCCAGGTCGAAGCCGACGATCAGGTCGGCGTGGTCACGGGTCTTGCCTGGACGGAAGTCGGCGGCGAGCTGCTGACGATCGAAGGCGTCATGATGCCCGGCAAGGGCCGCATGACGGTGACCGGCAATCTGCGTGACGTGATGAAGGAATCGATCTCGGCGGCGGCTTCTTACGTCCGCTCTCGGGCTATCGATTTCGGCATCGAGCCGCCGCTGTTCGACAAGCGCGACATCCACGTCCACTTGCCGGAAGGCGCCACGCCGAAGGACGGCCCGTCCGCAGGTGCCGCGATGGCCACTGCCATCGTGTCGGTGCTGACGGGTATCCCGGTGCGGGCCGATGTGGCGATGACCGGCGAGATCACGCTGCGTGGCCGCATCCTGCCGATCGGCGGCCTGAAGGAGAAGCTGCTCGCGGCATTGCGCGGCGGCATCAAGAAGGTCCTGATCCCGGAAGAGAACGTCAAGGATCTGGCGGAGATTCCGGACAATGTGAAGAACGGCATGGAGATCATTCCGGTCTCGCGGGTTGGCGAGGTGCTGAGGCACGCGTTGGTCAGGATGCCGGAGCCGATCGAGTGGGTCGAGCCGGTCAATGCGCCGGCTCCGGTCGACAGCGGCGACGATGCCGGAAAGTCGCTTGCTCATTAGCGTTTGCTAACATTGCAGCGCACAAAGAGAGAGCCGGGCCTTGAGCCCGGCTTTTTCATGTGAAAAGCCACCAAAAAAAGCAAAAAAGCCCGGAATTCCGCGGTTTTCGGCTTGGGTTCCTGAACGCTTCTTTCTAAAGTCCGTTTCCTGCCGGATGAGTCGTAGTTCCGGTTTTCTCATGGAAGGGAATTTTTATGAACAAGAACGAACTGGTGTCCGCCGTCGCCGACTCCGCAAGCATTTCGAAGGCTGATGCGCAGTCCGCCGTCGATGCGGTGTTCTCCGTGATCACTGGCGAACTGAAGAAGGGCGGCGATGTCCGGCTTGTCGGCTTCGGAAATTTCACCGTGTCAAAACGCGCTGCTTCGACCGGCCGCAATCCGCAGACCGGCGCGGAAGTGAAGATCCCGGCGCGCACCGTGCCGAAGTTCTCGGCCGGCAAGGGCCTCAAGGACGCGGTCAACTAAGACCTTTTTTCTTTAAGAGCAGAAAAGCCGGGCTTGCCCGGCTTTTCTTTTTTGCGGTGGAAGTCGCTCAGGCCGTCGGCGCGTCGGCGCGCATCAGGCCTTCCTGTTTCAGATCCGCCCACAGCGCCGCCGGTATCCTGGTGTCGAGCAGCGCCCGGTTGCTTTCGACCTCGGCCGGCCGCTGGCCGCCGGGTATCACCGACATCACCGAAGGATGCTGTAGCGGGAATTGCAGCGCCGCCTCGATCAGCCGCACATTGTGGCGTTTGCAGACGGCTTCGATACGCGCCACGCGATCCAGGATCTCCTTGGGCGCTTCGCTGTAATTGTAGAAGGCGCCGGGCTTCGGTCCGGTCGCAAGCACGCCGGAATTGTAGGGGCCGCCCAGCACGATGCCGATGCCGCGCTTCTGGCAAAGCGGCAGGAAGGATTGCAGCGCCTCCTGCTCCAGCAGCGTGTAGCGGCCGGCAAGCAGGAACAGGTCGAAGTCGCCGCGCTCGGCAAGCGTCTGGGCGACCTGCCACTCGTTGATGCCGCCGCCAAAGGCCTTGATCACGCCCTGGTCGCGCAGCGCCAGCAGGCCGTAATAGCCGGACGACATGAATTCCTCGATGCGGGCATCCGAGGCCTCCTTGCTGCCATGGGTGAAGATGTCGACGTCATGGACGAAAAGGATGTCGATGCGGTCGACGCCCAGGCGCTCCAGCGAGGCCTCGAAAGAGCGCATGACGCCGTCATAGCTGTAGTCGTAGACTTCCCGGCGCGACGGCGTCTCGAAGAACTTGCCGATGCCGGTGCGCTTGTCCGGCGGGGCGACGCGCATGATGCGGCCGACCTTGCTCGACAACACATAGTCGTCGCGCTTCTTGCCGCGCAGGAAGGGATTGAGGCGCGTTTCCGACAGGCCGAGGCCGTAGAGCGGGGCCGTATCATAATAGCGGCATCCGGTCGCCCAGGCCGCCTGCAAGGTAGCATTGGCGTCCTCGTCGGAAATGGCGCGGTAGAGATTGCCGAGCGGCGCGGCGCCGAAGCCGAGCTCGGTGAAGGTGATGCCGCCATTGCCGATGCGGTCGAAATGCCGTGTCTTCATGTCTGACGATGTCCCGGAGTGATTTGTCTGACATGACACTATCACGCTCGTGGCCCAGCAAAAGTGCCGAGGCTCGTTGGACAGCGATTTTCGCGGTGGTAGCATGAACAGAAACAAGCTTTTCGCGGCAGCATACCGCAAATCCACAAAGCGTCGCGACACCTCTCAGGCAGGGTGAGAGCCATCATGACCAAAGCCGGATCAGGCATGTTCGCGACCGCGCTGGACGAGCTTGGCGCGGTGCTGGCGCGTACGGATGAAGCCCGGATCGACGCCGCCTGCGAAATGCTTGCCGACGCCGCCCGGATCGCCGTCTATGGCTGCGGTCGCGAGGCGCTGCAGGTGAAAGGCTTCGCCATGCGGCTCTACCATCTCGGCCTGCCGGTCTCGGTCGTCGGTGACATGACCACGCCGCCATTGGGGCGAGGGGATGTGTTCCTGGCGAGTTCGGGGCCAGGCGAGACCACCACGGTGCTGACCTTGATGCGGGTTGCTCGCGCGGCCGGCGCGAAGGTGCTGCTGTTGACGGCGGAACCGGAAAGCAGCTCGGAGAAACTCGCCGACTTCACGCTGCTCATCCCGGCGCAGACGATGGCCAGCGACCAGGGCGCCGCCCGGACTTCGGTTCTGCCGATGGGCTCGCTGTTCGAGGGCGCGCTGTTCCTCTTGTTCGAGATCATGGTGCTGAAGCTCAAGGCGCTGACAAAAGCCACGCCGGAAGCGATGCGCGCCAGGCACACCAATATGGAGTAGGGGATGCGCTACGAGCTGATGCTGCCGCACCAGATCCGCAAGGCGATCGAGGAGAACTGGCCGGTCGCGCTGCCGCTCGGTGTGCTCGAATACCATGGCGAGCACATGGCGGTCGGCATGGACACGCTGGCCGTCATCAAGACGGTGGAGCTGATCGAAAAGGAGAGGGACATCGTCATCCTGCCGCCCTTCTACTACGGCGCGGCAAGCTATGCGGTGGCGGCGCCCGAAGGCAGCGGCTCGGTGCAGGTCGGCGGTCCGGTGCTTTCGCCATTCGCCGATGAATTGTTCTACGGCCTGCTGCGCATCGGCTTCCGCAACATCCACGCCATCATCCACCACCAGACCGAGAATTTCGTGGCCGGCATGCCGACCGATCTCGCCTTCAAGACCGCTGGCCGCCAGGCGATCTTCCGCTTCCTGGAGAAGGAACGTGGCGAGGGTTGGTGGGGCTCCAACACAATGGCCGATTACTATGCCGGCCATGCGCAGGGCGAGAATGTCTTCAACTGGGTGCAGGTGCATCCTCTGATGCCGGCCGCGATGAACGGCAAATATCCGTTCGACCATGCCGGCATCGGCGAAACCTCGCTGATGTTGGCGCTATGCCCGGAGGCGGTGGACGAGAAGCGCTTCGCCGACAACACCGGCTGGTATACGAAAAGCGCGTCGGAGGCCTCGGCGGGTCTCGGCAAGATCGGCGTTGCCATGATCCTCGACCATCTGCGGTCGATATTGGTCAGCTAGGCGCGGCTCCTCCTTCTCCCCTTGTGGGAGAAGGTGGATCGGCGCGATAGCGCCGAGACGGATGAGGGGTGTTCCAGCGGAGTGAGGCGCTGGCTTTCCCTGGAGCACCCCTCATCCGTCGCCTTCGGCGACACCTTCTCCCACAAGGGGAGAAGGAAGAAGTGCCATCGCTACTTCACCGAGCCGGCCGTCATGCCCATGATCAGATAGCGCTCGAGCGCGATGCCGATGATGGCCAGCGGCGCGATCGCGGCCGTGGCAAGCGCCGCCATCGACCACCAGTTGATGCCTTGCGAGCCGGTCTGGCTCGCCACCATGACGGGGATGGTCTTGGCATCGGTCGACGTCAGAAGGGCGGCGAAGAAATACTCGTTCCAGCACAGCACCATCGCCAGGATGAAAGCGGCGACCATGCCGGGCAGCGCGATCGGCATGACGATGCGGAAGAAGGCGCCCCAGATCGACAGCCCGTCGACCAAAGCTGCTTCCTCCAATTCGACCGGAATAGAGTTGAACTGGTCGCGCATGATCCAAATCACGATCGGCAGCACCATCAGCGTGTAGAGGAGCACGAGCCCGATGCGCGTGTCGAGGAGGGCCACTTCGCGGTAGAGCACCAGGAAAGGCAGCGCCAGCACGACCGGCGGCAGGATCAGCTGCGACAGGAAGAAGAAGGAGATGTCCTCGTTCTTGAACCAGGCGAACTTGTAGCGGTAGCGGACAAGGCCATAGGCGGCGAGGCTGCCGATGATGATGGCGAGGCCCGATGCCCCGACAGAGGTGATGACGGAGTTCATGAAGCGCTTGAAGAATTCGTCGCGCACGGTCGAGGTCTGGAAGATCGAGTCCGGCGACAGGCCGAGCGAGCGCCAGCCCTTCCAGTCCGGCTGGAAATCGACGAAGGGGACGAGATGGCCCTGCGTGACGTCGACCGCCGATTTGAACGAGGTGGTGATCGTCCAGTAGATCGGGAACAGGCAGACGAAAGCCCAGAACACAAGCGCGCCATAGATGAAGACGCGGCTGGCGACGAAGGCCGCCGGCGAGCGGATTTCGGAAACGGTGTAGTCGGTGGTCTGGACGCTCATGATGGCCGCTCAGTTGACGTTGCGCACGAAGCGACTGGCGAATTTCAACAGCCAGGTCACGAAAACGACGATGATGATCAGATAGGCCATGGCGAGCATGGTGCCGTAGCCGACATTCGAGCGGTCGCGATATTCGCGATAGATGAAGCTCGACACGGAATCGGTGGCGCCGCCGGGGCCGCCGGAGGTCAGGGTGATGATGATGTCGGCAAGCTTCAGCTTGAAGATGATGCGCAGGATAACGGCCGTCACCGACACCGGCAGCATCAGCGGAAAGGTGACTTGCCAGAATGTCTGCCACGCGGTCGCGCCGTCGACGCGGGCGGCTTCCAGCACCTCGCGCGACATCGCCTGCAGGCCGGCAAGCAGCATGATCATCATGAAGGGGATGAAGGTCCAGGCGTCGAGCATCATGATCGAGATGCGGGCGGTGATCGGATCGGAGAAGAAGGCCGGATTGTCCCAGCCGAGATGACGCGCCAGCGTCGCCGCCGGTCCGAACCGGTACTCCATCAACGACTTGCCGACCATCCAGGACACGGCGACCGGCGACAGCATCAGCGGCAACAGGAAGACGACACGGAAGAATTTGCGGGCCCGGATCTGCGCGTTGAGCAGCAGCGCCAGGCCGAAGGCGATGACATATTCGACCAGCACCGCAAGCACGTAGAGCACCATGTTGAACAGCGCGTTGCGGTAATAGGGATCGGCCAGCATCTGCCAGAAATTGTCGAGGCCGTTGAACCTGCGCCCGGTAAACGAGCTGAGGTTCCAGTCGGTCAGCGCGATGTAGAAGCCGAACAGCGTCGGGAAGATCACCATGGCGATGGTGAAGAGCAGCGCCGGCAGAAGGAACAGCGCGCGCTGGCCGTCCTCGCCACGCGTCAGCACCTGCCAGGCGCCGAGCGCTGCGCCCCACAAGATGTAGGCGTAGATCACCGGGCGCCAGGTGTCGAAACCGACCGTGGACATTTCGGTCTTGTAGAGAACCTGCACGACGATGATCGCCAGCAGGCCAAGGGTCGCGAGGGCCAGCAGACCCCAGCCGAGGCGCTTGCGGCCTGCCGGGATCAGGTCGGCCGGATTTGCCGCCCACGCATTCGCGGTCGAAGTCTGCTCAGCCACGCCTCTCGCCTCTTTGACTGACGACCGGCCGCAGCCGGTCAAAGATGCGGCCCGGCGACTGGTGCCGCCGGGCCGCGACTTCCGTGAGACAGCTTACATGCCGAGCGAAGCTTTGTAGAGCTTCACCTGCTTGTCACGTCCGATCTGGTCGGTCAGCTTCTCCCATGCGGCGGCGATGGCGTCGGCGCCTTCCTGCGCCTTCATCTTGCCGGCGAAGGTGTTGGCCAGGATATCCTCGGCAGCCGAATAGTACTGGAAGATGCCGGGGATGCGCGGCTCGATCGCAGCGTTCGGATGGTTGTAGGAATCGCCTTCCGACTTGAGATAGGAGGTGATGAAGGCCTCGTCATAGCCGGCCGCCACCCATTCGGGAATGTTGAAATGGGAGTTGCGGTAGGGCTGGAAGCCCGACGGATACATCGCCGTCCAGATCGACAGGTCCTTGCCGCCGAGATGGGCCGCGGCGGACCATGCGGCCTTCTTCTTCTTTTCGTCCTTGTCGACGCGGGCCATGACATAGACGCCCCAGCCAAGATAGGCGCAATTCGGCGAATAGTTCGGGCCGCTGGCGAGCTTTTCCCACTTGCCGGTCTTGGAATTGTAGACGTCGTCGGAGCCCGGCAGGATCGAGAAGCCGGTGACGTCGCCGATGACCGATGAGTCGTTGGTCTTCACGTTCGAGCCGACGTCGCCCCACCACGGGATCATCGAGCCGGTGCCGGCCAGGAACTGCTGGAAGGCAGTCGTGTTCGGATCGGCGTTGATCTGGTCGGCAGGCTCTGAGGGCAGGGCGTCGATCACGTCCTGGATGGCGCGCACCCAGGCTGGATTGTTGACGCGCGGCTTCATCGTGTCGGCGTCGAACAGCCAGGCCTTGTCATCGGGATGCTTGGCATAGGCGGTGGCGCGGCTGCCGAGGAAGTAGAAGCCGAAACCGCCCCAGGGCTTGGGCGCATCGAGATAGCCATAGACGTCTTGGCCCTTGAATTTCTTGCCCTTCAGGAACTTGGTAACGGCCTGCACTTCCTGCCAGGTCTTCGGCACGCCCCATTCGGTCGTGGCGCCGCTTTCCTTCCAGGCCTTGGCGAGGTCGGCATCGGCGAACACGTCGGTGCGGTAGTTGAAGTTGTGCGTGTCACCGTCGATGGTCACGCGATACTGCTTGCCGTCCCAGGTGCCGACCGGCGGCTTCAGGTAGTTGACGAGATCGTCGAAATCGATCTGTTTCTTGACCCAGTCGGGCATCTCCGAGGTGAGGCCCTTGCCGCAGACGTCACCTTCGAAGGGCGCGCCCATTTCGATGATGTCGAAGTCGACGGTGCCAGTGGCGATCGACTGCTGCAGGCGGGCGTTGTAGTCTGCCTGGGCGAGGTCGATCCAGCTGATCTTGGCGCCGGTATAGGCTTCCCATGGCTTCAGGAAGCCGCGGAACAGCACGTTGTGCAGGTTCTGGTTGTTGAGGCCCATGAAGGTGAGCTCGACACCGGCGAACTCGCCTTCCTTGACATTGGCCTTGGTCGCTTCGAGGCAGAGCTCGCCGACCTTCTGGAAATCCGCATCGGTCGGCTGGCCCTTGCCGACGCCGGGGATCTGCAGGATCTTCGCACGCAGGCTGTCATCGGCGGCGGCCGGCCTCGTCAGCGCGCCGAGCCCGGCGCCGGACGCGGCGGCGATCGCGGCCATCGAGGCGGCACCTTTCAGCAGATCGCGGCGGCTGGCGCCGGCGCGCATCAGTTTTTCATACAGGTCGACTCTCATCTACAGGTTCCTCCCAGAACAACAGCCATTGAATTGAAGTGCCAATCTCTCGGACGTCGAAACGTCTGACGGTTCTCCTCGATCATACGGGGACGTGGGACCCCACCCTGCGTCGCCGGAGATCCGATCTCAGGGTAACAGATCTGCTCTCGGATTGGCACTCGCCACTATTCGCGTAATCGATTACCTTGTCAACAGGATTGGGTTTTTATCTATAAGATACCGACTTGCCGTCGCCGTTGGCAATGGCTAGCTTCACCGCAAACGATAAAGGGGAGACGATGGCTCAAGTAGCGATCAGCAGTGTGGCCAAGGCGTTCGGAACCGTCAAGGTCCTGCATGAGGTCAGTGTCGACATCGCCGACGGCCAGTTCGTCGTGCTGGTTGGCCCGTCGGGCTGCGGCAAGTCCACGCTCTTGAGGATGGTGGCCGGGCTGGAGACGGTTTCCGGCGGCACGATCTCGATCGGCGATCGCGTCGTCAACAACCTGCCGCCGGCCAAGCGCGACATCGCCATGGTGTTCCAGAATTACGCGCTCTATCCGCACAAGACGGTGGAGCAGAACATGGCCTTCGCGCTGAAGCTGCGCGGCACCGATCCGGCCGTCGTCGCCGAGCGGGTCAAGCGCGCCGCCGACATCCTCGACCTGGCGCCCTATCTCAGGCGCTATCCGCGCCAGCTTTCCGGCGGCCAGCGCCAGCGCGTCGCCATGGGCCGCGCCATTGTGCGCAATCCGCAGGTGTTCCTGTTCGACGAGCCGCTTTCCAATCTCGACGCCAAGCTGCGCGTGCAGATGCGCACCGAGATCAAGGAACTGCACCAGCGGCTGAAGACGACCACCATCTACGTCACCCACGATCAGATCGAGGCCATGACCATGGCCGATAAGATCGTCGTGATGCGCGACGGCCGCATCGAGCAGGTCGGCGCGCCGCTGGAACTGTTCGACCGGCCGGCGAACCTTTTCGTCGCCGGCTTCATCGGCTCGCCTTCGATGAACCTGCTTAAGGGCACCGTGAAGAAGGCTGAGAAGGCGGTCGTCGAGATCGCCGGCACGGCGTTCCCGATGCCGCCGGGAGTTGCTGCCGAGGATGGCCAGGCCGTCGTCTACGGCGTGCGGCCGGAGCATCTGGAGATCCATCCGGACGGCGTCGAGTCCAAGATCTCGGTGGTCGAGCCGACAGGCTCCGAGACCCTGGCCTTCGTGCGCTTCGGCGAGGGCGAGATGGTGGCGCTGTTTCGCGAGCGCCACGACTTCAAACCGGGCGACACGCTGAAGCTCAAGCCGCGCCTCGACCAGGTCCACCTCTTCGACGCCGGCACCGGCAAGCGTCTCTGACCGCATCAACCCTTCAAGAGGAAACCATGCTCAAAGGGATCAATCCGCTGCTCAATGCCGATGTGCTCCAGGCGCTGCGGGCGATGGGCCATGGCGACGACCTGATCATCGCCGACACCAATTTCCCGTCCGATTCGGTGGCGCGGCAAACCGTGCTCGGCAAGCTGTTGCGCATCGACGCGACGGCGGCCGAAGTGGTGAAGGCGGTGCTGTCGGTCTTGCCGCTGGATACTTTCGTCAACGATGCGGCGGCGCGCATGGAGATCGTCGGCAAGCCGAACGAGATTCCGCCGGTGCAGAAGGAGGTCCAGAAGGAGATCGACGCGGCCGAGGGCAAGCCCTGGCCGATGATCTCGATCGAGCGCTACGCCTTCTACGAGCGCTCCAGGAGAGCTTATTGCGTGATCCAGACCGGCGAGCGGCGCTTCTATGGCTGCTTTGCCTTCCGCAAGGGCGTCGTGCCGCCGGATGCGGAGTAAGGACATGGCTATCGGCAAGCCCGTCGTCACGAAGCCTGTTGTAATTTTGGGTGTGTTCGTTGCCGACACCGCCTATCGCGCCGACCGCCAGCCGCGCCTGGGCGAGACGATCCTCGGCAATTCCTTCAAGCTCGGCCCGGGCGGCAAGGGCTCGAACCAGGCCGTGGCCGCCGGCAAGCTTGGCGCCGACATCACTTTCCTGACCAGGCTCGGCGTCGATGCCTTCGCCGACATGGCCAAGCAGACCTGGAAAGACGCAGGCGTGAAAAGCGCCGTCATCGACACGCCGGACAGCTATACGGGTGCCGCCTACATCTTCGTCGAGGAAGGCAGCGGCAACAATGCCATCATCGTCAGCCCGGGCGCGGCAATGCTGATTTCCCCGGTCGACATCGAAGCGCATGCCGAGCTCATTCGTTCCGCCGGCGTCTTCGTCACCCAGCTTGAGCAGCCGATCGACGCGGCATTGAAGGCGCTCGAGATCGCGCGCGGGGCAGGGGTGACGACCATCCTCAATCCCGCGCCGGCCGCCAGCCTGCCCGACCGCATCTACACCCTCTGCGACTATGTCACGCCCAACGAGACCGAAGCCGAAGGACTGACCGGCATCAAGGTTTCGTCGATCGACGACGCCCGCCGCGCCGCCGATGCCCTATTGGCCAAGGGCGTCGGCGCCGTCATCGTGACGCTCGGCGAGAAGGGCGCCTTGCTCCACACCAAGGAGCGATCCGAACATGTCGGCGCGGTCAATGCGGGCCCAGTGGTCGAGACCACGGGGGCGGGTGACGCGTTCAACGGCGGCCTGGCCGCAGCGTTGGCAAAAGGCGTCGAGCCGCTGGAGGCCGTGCGCTTTGCCTGCGCGGTCGCCGGCATTTCTGTGACCCGCCCAGGCACCGCGCCGTCGATGCCGACATTGCGGGAGGTCGAGGCGCTGCTCGCCAAGGCCTGACGCCTCCCGTCCACCTGTCTTTCTCGGCTTTGTTAGCGGCTCCTTAATCCGGAACGCAACGGCGGCGAGCGCGTTCATCGTCCTGGTCGGCAACGCCGATTGGAACGGCTGGATGAAAAAGCCTTACGAAAAGCCCACGCTTACGAAGCGGCAGAAGCTCACCGAACGGACGGCCCAGATCATCGCTTCCGGCGTCGTCCTGGGCGAATGATTTCCTGAATCGGGCTCGGATAGCGCTACAGAATCCTGCTGGTCAGCTCCAGCATCGTCGTTGCGCCCTGCTCGCTGCCGGGCATATGCACCACGCGCAGAACCCGAAGGTCCCTGCTCGATCCTTCGACCGGCATTGAAACGCTTTCACCGACCCGTGGCAATTCCTGGAAGGCGAGCTCGTCGACGTCCCTGGCGTCATCGATCGAAATGCGGCATCTCACAGCCATCTTGATCTCCCGTCATTTTCGCCCGTGGGCTGAACGAGGCAAGATTGGAATGGTTCCCGGGTAAAGGCCCTCGGTTGTCAAACCCGCTGCGACATTCGCGCGGCGTCGGTTGCTTCAACGCCTTGAATTGACTTCGCAATTGGCCAGAGGTCGTTAGCTGGCCAACTCGGCGATGTGGGCAATCGGCTTGTCCTCTTCCATGCGGCAGGCGCAGGCCGGCAGGCGGTGTAGAAGCAGACCGCGATCCGCGGTGGTCAAGGCGATACGGCCGGAACACCCGTCAAAGCGCGCCGCACAAGCCGGATTTTCTGATTGACCCCGGAAAGGGAAATGGCGCGAGTGACGGGGCTCGAACCCGCGACCTCCGGCGTGACAGGCCGGCACTCTAACCGACTGAGCTACACCCGCGCACTGACGAGCACGTGTCAGCCGTGTTCGTCGTTGGGGCGGTGGATAAGGGGTTCGTTTGCGGGTGTCAAGCGCAGCATCGAAGCATAACAGCAATCAGCAGAAGGTTTTTTGACAGCGGCGTCCTGGCTGGGGAAAACCGCACCGCGACGGGTGCGCCGTCCGTTCATTTGGCCTTGCGGATGCGGCCCTAACTGCTTAAAGGTCCGCGCTCAAGCGGGCGATTAGCTCAGTTGGTAGAGCGCTTCGTTTACACCGAAGATGTCGGCGGTTCGAGCCCGTCATCGCCCACCAGCCTGTCGAACAAGCTGAAACGGAATGTGGCGGCGGCCCTTGCCAGGGCCACCACCTTATCGAGCGGCGGGCTGCTACTGCCTGACGTAGCACCTTTTTTCCGCGCCCGGAGCAGGATCACCGCCAAAGGAGTCGTTGCTGCAGTCGACGCCGTTCCTGAAGACATCCTGCGTGTACCGGCCGCGTGCGCCGTATCTGACCACCGCACGACCTTCGAAATCGCAGAAATCGCCCTCACCGGCGCAGGCAACCCAATCGCCGCGGTCCGGCCGTGAGCCGTAATCGCCCCCGTAATTGTTGTCATCGCCGTAGTTGTTGTCACCGCCATAGCCGCCGCGGCCGCGCGCCACGTAATAGCAAGCTTTCTCGCGGCCGGGTGCAGGATCACCGAAAAGGCGATTTGAGCAAGGCACGGCCCGGCGGTCGAAAAACCGGGACGTCGTTCGACCCCGGGCGCCGTAGATCACTTGCGTGGGATAGGGCAGGCGGCATATGCCGCCTTCATTGGCGCATCGCCGCAGCTGCTGCGCCGAGGCGGTGCTTGGGAAAAGGGCCGTGGCGGTCGCGGCCAGGCCGACCAGGCAAATGACCGCCAGTGCCATCCGGATCAGGAAAGTAGGGGTTTTCGACACGATTCGTCTCCCGTTTTGATTGCATCGGACACCCTACAGCGAAGCTGTTGAATGTGCGATGAACGCTTTGGTCGCCGGTCGTATGCCAGATTATCGCTCGCTGCGTCCGGTTGTCGAGGAGTCAAGGAAGCGATGCCGACCAACGGTTCGGCCGGCTGTGATTTCAGTATTTTATGATCCGCCGCTCAACGAGGACCACGATGCAGAACAGTGCGATCGACAGCGACGACGACAGCACGATCGCGGCGTAGAGGCGGTCGGACTGGTAGTTGAAGGTCGCCTGGATGATCAGCGCGCCGAGCCCTTTGTCCGAACCGATCCATTCGCCGACGATGGCGCCGATGACGGCGGTGGCCGAGGCGATCCTGAGCGAGGAGAACAGCATCGGCAGCGCGCGCGGCAAGCGCAGACTCCAGAAAATCTCCGAGCGTGTCGCCGACAGCACCCTGAACAGTTCGTGCTCGTTGTCGCTGGCCGAATCGAGCCCACGGATCATGTTCACCAGCGTCGGGAAGAAGCAGATCACCGCGGCGATAACGATCTTCGGCGTCATGCCGAGACCGAAGATCAGGATGATGATCGGCGATAGCGCCAGGATCGGAATGGTGTTGAAGAAGAGCACGATCGGGAAATAGGCGGCCTGAAGGACGCGGCTGTGGACAAAGAGCACGGCCAGCAGCACGGCAGCCAGGTTGCCGATGACGAAGCCGGCCAGCGCCTCGATCAGCGTCGGCCGCAGATTGTCGATGAGGAGCGAAAAGTTCTTCTGGAAGACACCGAAGATCGCCGTCGGCGTCGGCACGATATAGGCCGGTACGCCAAGCAGGGGCAGCAAGTATTGCCAGGCGAGCAGGATTGAAGCCGCGCCCAGGACGGGAAGCGCAAGGGTCATTTGCGGAGAGAGCGGCGCCTGTCTCACGATGCGCGCTCCAGCGCCGTCCGCAAATCGGCCATGGCGGCGACGATCGCCGGATCCTCGCGCTTGCAGCGATTGCTTTCCTGCTTGAAGGGCCGCATGTCGAGGTCCCTGACGACACGCCCCGGATTGGCGGCCAGCACGATCACGCGTTCGCCGAGATAGGCGGCCTCGGCGATCGAATGGGTGACGAAAAGGATCGTCGTGCCGGTGCGCCGCCAGAGCGCGAGAAGCTCGTCGTTCAACCGGTCGCGCGTGATCTCGTCCAGCGCGCCGAAGGGTTCGTCCATCAGCAGCAGTTTCGGTTCGCCGAGTAGGGCGCGCGCGATCGCGACGCGCTGGCGCTGGCCGCCGGAGAGCTGGTGCGGCAGGCGCTCGCTGAAGCCGCCGAGGCCCATGAGCTCCAGCAGCTCCGTGCTGCGGTCCTCGATCCTGCGGGTCAGGCTGCCCTGGCCGACGCCGAGCGGCAGGCGCACATTGTCGCGCACCGTGCGCCAGGGGAGCAGGGTGGAATCCTGGAAGACGAAGCCGACGTCGCGGCGCGAGCGCACCGCATGCGGCGTTTCGCCGAGCACGCTGATTGAGCCGCCGAGCGGATCGAGCAGGTCGGCCACCACCCTGAGCAAGGTCGACTTGCCGCAGCCGGACGGCCCCAGGATCGACAGGAAGGAACCGGCCGCGACGGTCAGGTCGAGGCCGGAGAGCACTTTGACGGCCGTCTGCCGGCCGCCATAGCCGACATCTAGCTGCCGCGCTTCGATAGCCTCCACCATCACGCCGCGGGCGCGTCGAGCTTGGGCCGGTCGGCGGCCGACAGTTCCAGGATCTTGGTCGTGTAGACATCCTTGGCTGCCGGACGGCCGTTCGGATATTGGCCGACCTTGTCGAGCAGCGCCAATTGCTCCTCGATCGAGGCGGGGTCGAACGTGCCCCAGCCATCCTTGGCGGTCGCGCCGTCGAAGGAGAGTTTCAGCACCAGATTGACGGTCTTTTCCTCCCAGCCGAGATCCATTTCCGGATAGGCGGCGACCATCTTCTTCACCGCTTCCTGCGGGTTGGCATGCACCCAGCCCCATCCCTTGCCGACGGCGCCGATGAACTTGGCCAGGGTCTCCGGATCCTTTTCGATCGCAGTGTCGGTGGCGAAATAGACGTCGGCGTAGGAGCTCAATCCAAGGTCGCGAGTCAGAAGGTCGATGCGGTCATCGCCGACGACGCTCAGTGCCTGCGTGTTGGTGATCCAGCCGCCGATCGCATCGACGTCGCCGCGCACCAGCGGCGCCTTGTCGAAGCCGACATTGACGATGGTCACCTCGGAAGGATCGATGCCGTTCTTGGCCAGGATCTCGTCGATGACGAAGCGCGCCGTCGGCTGGATGCCGATCTTCTTGCCCTTGAGATCCGCGACGCCGCGGATCGGCTTGGCCGACTTCGAGGTCAGCGCGTAGGGACCGGTGCGGAAGCCGCAGGCGATGATCTTGATCGGCACGCCGCTAGCGCGCGCCGAATAGAGCTGTGGCGTCTCCGAGAACTGGCCAAGCTGCGCGGCGCCCGAGATGACCGGCGGGACGGTCGAAGCGTTGGGGCCGCCGGGGCTGAATTCGACCTCCAGCCCGGCATCCTTGAAATAGCCGTTGGCGACGGCCGCGATGTCGCCGATCTGGCCGTTGGACATCAGCCAGTCATACTGGATGACGACCTTGCCGGCGGCCTTTGCGCCCGGCGTCAGCACCAGCTGCATACCGGCCGACACGGCCGCCACAGCCGCCACGCCGCCTTTCATGAAAGCGCGACGGTTCAATTCGAAGTCCCTGTTCCCATTCATTTTTCGCTCCTGTTGCAGACTTTCTCGTCTCTTCTTCAGGCGCCGCTCCCTTCAGCGCGGCGTCGTCTACGGCTGTTCGTCGTGGTAGTCGCCGGGGCCGCCGTCGAGCCAGGCGTAAAGCTCCCAGAGTGTGTCGTCCGGGTCGGTGAAATAGGCGCAGCGCGCATTCCAGGCGTAGTTTTCGGGCGGGCCGTAGAAAGGCACGCCCTTGCCGCTGAGTTCGGCATGCATGCGGTCGATGTCTGCCGGCGTATCGAGCTGCACGGCGACGCAGACCTTGTGCGCCTGGCGCTGCGATTTCAGCTTCGACACGCCGGTATGGCGGTTGATGTGGTCGAGTTCCCAGGCGGCGAGCGTGACGCCCTCGCCATGGAAATCAGCAAAGCCTTCGGCGCGGCGGCGCAGGCGGAAGCCGAGCTTGTCGACATAGAATTCGACGGTGCGCTCGATGTTTTCCACCAGCAGGCAGACGTCGGAAATGCGGGTGATGCTCGCCGGCATGGCTATTTCGCTCCGTCGGTTTTCGGCAGCGGCAGCCTGACGCCGACGCGATTGGCGGCGCCGACGATGTGAGCCCGCATTGCCGCTTCCGCCGCGGCCGGATCGCCCGCCACCAGCGCCTCGTAGATGCGCACATGCTCGCCGACATTGATCTCGACGAGGTCGTGCAGCGGGTTGGTCATACGGGCGTAGTGGATGGAGTGACGGATCTGCTCGCAGACGAACGAGATGAAAGTGTGGATGTAGCTGTTGCCGGTGGCGCGCGCGATCTCGCGGTGGAAGAGCAGGTCGGCGTCGATGCTGCCTTCTTCCCAGCGCTCTTCGCCGCCCATGCGGTCGAGCGCTGCCTTGATCGAATCGAGATGCTCCTTAGTGCGCCGCGCCGCGGCGAGTGCCGCCGACTCGGCCTCAAGGATGCAGCGCAACTCGAACAGCCGCTCCATGTTGTGCGTGTCCTTGAGCGCCTCGCGGTCGATGCGGATCGCGGCCCGCTGCTCGGGCGCCAGCACGAAGGCGCCGATGCCTTGCCGCGCCTCGATCATGCCGTCAGCCCTGAGCTGAGCGATCGCCTCACGCACCACATTGCGGCTGACGCCGAACTTTTCCGACAGCTCCTGCTCGGTCGGCAGCCGCGCGCCGGGGTTCAATTCGCCGGATTCAATCTCGCGGCTAAGGAAGGCCGCGACCCGGTGTGGCAAGGTCTCGACGGTGCCGATGGCGGCCAGTCTCTGCTTCATGAAAGAATCTCCGTCGCGGGCAACAGACAACCGGGATTCATCAGTCCCTTGGGGTCGAGCGCAGTCTTCAGCGCCGCGACCATGTGGCGATGCGTCGGCGAGAGCCCGGTCCAGAATTCCTCGCGCCGGCTGCGGCCGATACCGTGTTCCGCGCTGATCGAACCGCCGAGGCCGACGGCGATTTCATAGAGACCGGCGATGACTTCAGCGCCCCGCGCGCGGGCATGGTGCTCGGCAAGTTCAAGCGGCGGCAGCACGTTGAAATGGATGTTGCCGTCGCCGGCGTGGCCATAGACCAGCGGAATCCAGCTGGGATGGCTATTCGCGATGAAGTGCCGGGCTTGGCTGATCAGGGCAGGGATGTCGGAGATGCGCACCGATAGATCGGTCCGAACATGATAGCCGCGCCTGGCCTGGCCTTCGACCAGCCCTTCGCGGATCGCCCAGAAGCTCCTGGCCTGCACGCTGCTCGTGGCGAGAACCGCGTCGGTCACCAGGCCTTTTTCCATGGCATCGGCCAGGAAACTGGCCAAGAGAGTATTGAGATCGATACCCGGCCCGGAGGACAATTCCATCAGCACCTGCACGGGCGCCGAGACCGGCGCAGCTATGCCTGGGTCGATCAGCCGGGCGAGCTCGATACATTCCGAACCGATGATCTCGAAAGCGGAGATCAGGTCCGAACAGTCGCGGCGCGCCCGATTGAATAACTGGATGGCAGCTTCGAAAGAAGCGAGACCGAGATAGGCTGTCTCTGTTTGAACCGGCTTCGGAAAGAGCTTCACCTCGACACCCGTGATGATGCCCAGTGTGCCTTCCGAGCCGATGAAAAGCTGCTTCAGGTCGTAGCCGCTGTTGTTCTTGCGCAGCCCGGCAAAACCGTTCCACAGCTCGCCATTCGCAAGTACGACCTCCAACCCGAGGATGAGGTCGCGCGCCATGCCATAGCGCAGCACGTTGACGCCGCCGGCATTGCTCGCCGCATTGCCGCCGATCTGGCAGCTGCCCTGCGCGCCGAGCGCCAACGGGAACAAGCAATCCTGCGCCTCGCACGCGTCCTTGATCGTCTGCAGCACGCAGCCGGCATCGGCACGCAGGGTGAAATTTTCCGTATCGATCTGCCGGATGGCGTTCAGCCGCTCAAGGCTGACGACAACCAGACCACGGCCTTTGCTGTCGATCGCGCCCGACACCAGCCCGGTGTTGCCACCCTGCGGGATCACGCCGAGCCCAAGCTCGCTGCACAGACGCATCACGGCCTGGACTTCGCCGACCGAGCCTGGCCGCAGCACGGCAAGAGCCTCGCCTCGGTAATCGCCTGCCCAATCGCCCAGATATTTCGCCATACCGGCGGCATCGGCGGTGAATCCGCCTGGGCCGACTGCGCCTTCGATGGCGCTAAGGATTTCCGGCGAGAGATGGTGAACGGTCATGAAAATTCATGTCTGGATATCGGGTGATACATATCATCCTACAACTTAATTCGAGTCAACAGGCGGACTCTGTCATCGGACTAGGCCCTGCCTATGCATCGTCCTGGCTGATTGCCGGCCGCCGAAACCACCGCGATGGTGGGCGCTACGGGAGACGCGGCTCGTCCCCGGCCAGATCGATCCGGTGAGGAGAAAAGATGATTGAACTGCCCTTTGTCCGCGAAGAGTACCGGCAGCGGCTCGGAAAAATCCGTGCCGAGATGGCCAGGCGCGGCATCGAACTCCTGATCGTCAACGACGTCGCCAACCAGCATTACATCACCGGTTATGACGGCTGGTCTTTCTACACGCCGCAGGTGGTGCTGGTTCCGATCGAGGATGCCGAGCCTGTCTGGATAGGCCGCGCCATGGACGCGGCCGGCGGCTTGCTGACGGCCTGGATGAAGCCGGCAAACGTGGTCGGCTTCCCGGAGGACCATGTTCAGCGCGCCGACCGTCATCCCATGGACTGGATCGCGGCCTGGATCGTCGCCAAGGGCTGGGGCAGCCGCCACACCGGCATCGAGCTCGAAGCCTATTATTTCTCACCCAAGGCGCATGCGCGGCTCGTCGCCGGATTGCCCAATGCGAAATGGCATGACGCCGACCTGCTTGTGAACTGGATCCGCGCGGTGAAATCGGCGCCGGAAATCGCCTATCTGCGCAACGCATCGAGGCTGGCCGAAGCAGCGGTCGCGCGGGCGTTCGAAGTCATTGCGCCGGGTGTGCGCGAGTGCGACGCGATCGCCGCCATCCAGGCGGCGCAGATCGCCGGCAGCCCTAATTTCGCCGGCGACATCACCGCGCTGCCGCCGACGATCCTGGGTGGTGAAAATGCTTCCGCGCCGCACATCATGTGGAGCGACAGGCGGTTCGGAAAGGACGAAACGATCGCCTTGGAGCTTGCCGGCGTTTGCCGCCGCTATGCCGCCGGGCTGGCCAGGACGATGCAGCTCGGCAAGACGCCGACCCGCGTCGCGGACACGGCAAAGGCTGTGATCGAGGGCATGGATGCGGTGCTCGATACCGTACGGCCGGGCACGACCGCGGAAGCGGTCGAAGCTGCCTGGCGCAAGGTCATCGCGCGTTACGGGCTGAAGAAGGAATCGCGCATCGGCTACTCCATCGGCGTCGCCTATCCGCCCGATTGGGGCGAGCATACGATCAGCCTCAGACCCGGCGACAAGACGATGCTTCAACCCGGCAATGTCGTTCATTCGATCCTGGGCATGTGGATGGACGGCTGGGGCATCGAGATCAGCGAGACCATTCTGGTGACCGACACCGGCAACGAGACGCTGACGAAGTTCCCGCGGGATATCCATGTCAAATCCTGACCGGCCTGCGGGCGATACCGTGCCCGAGATCGACGCCGGGATTCTCGATCGGATGATCGAGATCCGCCGCCATCTGCACCGCCACCCGGAGCTTTCGAACCGCGAGGTGGGCACGCAGCGCTATTTGCGCGAGATGCTCGCGAGCGAAGGCATCGCCGAGATTCGGGACGTTGCCGGTTACGGGCTCGCCGTCGATATCGTCGGCACCGGCCGGCCCTCCAATCGCAAGCTCGCCATTCGCGCCGACATCGACGCTTTGCCGATCGAAGAGGAATCCGGCGTCGATTATGCGTCGGAAAATCCGGGCGTGATGCATGCCTGCGGCCATGACGCCCATGCCGCGATGGGCTTTGCGGTGGCCGCGCACCTGCATCGGTCGCGTGAAAATTTCGGCGGAACCGTCCGCCTTGTCTTCCAACCAGCCGAGGAAGATGAGCCGTCAGGCGGCAAACGGGTGGTGGAGGAGGGGCTTCTCGACGATGTCGACGCCGCGATCTGCGTCCATGTCGATCCGTACACGCCGTCGGGTAAGGTCGCTGTCGGCTCCGGCCCCTACACTTTGGCATGTGACACGTTCGATGTGCTGGTCACCGGCTCGGCGGCGCATGCGGCAAAACCCTATGAAGGCATCGACGCGCTGACCGTGGCCTGCTCCATGGTGAGCGAGCTGCAGAAGATCGTTTCGCGCGAGACCGATCCTTACGATCCGCTGGTCATTTCGGTGACCGCCATCAATGGCGGCAATGCCTACAACGTGACCGCCGGCAAGGTCGCGTTCAAGGGCACCATCCGCAGCGGCAGTGACGCCACCCGCGAGCGTGCCTGGCGCCGGCTTCGCGAGGTGCTGGAGGGAGTGGCTTCCAGCCACGGCGCCAGCGTGCGGGTCGACCTGCATCGAGGCGAACCTGGCGTCGTCAACGATGTCGAGATGGCAGCCCTGATCATGGCCGGCGCCAAGGCCAGCATCGGCGCGGAGAATGCGCTCAGCATGCCCGGATGGAGCATTGCCGACGACTTCGGCTATTACAGCGAGAAGCGTCCGTCGGTCTATTTCCGGCTCGGCATCCGCAACGAGGAGGTCGGGTCGGTCTATCCGCTTCACCATGCCAGGTTTCGCGTCGACGAGGCCGCGTTGAAGAGCGGCGTTCTTACGCTGGTCTCGGCAGCAACGATGTACCTGGCCGGGCAGGAGAATCCCGACGCCTAGTGCATTTCACCGTTTCACGGAAACGGCGAAATGCCCTATCTCTTTGTTTTTACGCAATTCCGGGCGGAAAACCGCTCACACTTTTCCTGGAATTGCTCTAGCGAGCTCGCCGGCGCCGGTGTTGGATCAGCCGGTCAAAGATACTGCGCTACCTTCTTGCCGACGGTCAGGAAGCGCAGCGGGTCGACCGCCTCGCCGCCGTGGCGCACTTCGTAGTGAAGGTGCGGGCCGGTCGAGCGGCCGCTGCTGCCAGTCTTGCCGATGACGTCGCCGGCAGCTAGCTTCTGGCCGATGGCAACATCGATCTCGCTCAGATGTCCGTAGCGCGTGGCAAAGCCATTGCCATGGTCGACCTCGACCATGCGGCCGTAGCCGCCGGCCCAGCCGGCGCGGGTGACGGTGCCGGCGGCCGTGACCTTGGCCGGCATGCCGATCGGGGCCCTGAAATCCATTCCGGTATGCAGGGCGGCGGTGCCGAGGATCGGATCGGTGCGCACGCCGAACGGGCTGGTCACCGTACGGCCAGGGGCAGGATTGGTGAGCGGCAGCTTGCGCGCCTCCTTCTTCACCTCGTCTAGTGCATCGAGCGCCTCGTCCAACTCCTTGACTCGGCTGTCGAAAACCATCGAGGGATCAATCGGAACCAGCGGGCCGCCGACATCGCTCTTGTTAAGTTCGCTGTCGACCGGCAGGCCCGCCGCTTCCAGTGCCTGGGCGATGGCATCGGCATTCTTGTAAGCGTTGTCGGCAAGCGTGGTGATGCGCGAAAGCTGCTGGGTTTCGATGGCCTTCAGCGAGGCATTGATTGAGACGAACAGCTTGTCGGCGCGATCGGCGGCCGTTTCGCCGTCAAGCGGCTCGGACCTTGTCGACCAAAGCGAGAAGGGCCTGGTGTCGCCGGCGCTCAAGGATGCGACGGAATAGGTCGGCGCCTGCGAAAGGCTGCCGGTCACCTCGGCGTGGTCATCGGGCTTGGGCGCCGCCGCGCCGGTTGCGGGTGTGTCGCCGACCTCGTTCTCGGCGCGCTCTAGGATCGGCCCGAGCCGTCCGTGCCGCTCGCTGAGCTGGGTCTGCCTGGCCAGCAGCTCGCTGACCTTGGTCTCCATCTGTTGCTGGTCGAGAAGCTGGCGGCTGGTGATGCGGTCGACCTGGGCGCGAAGGGCCGAGATGCGGTCCTCATAGGCCTGCTGCATGCGCGCCTGCCTTGCCGTCGTGGCGCCGATCAGGTCGTCGCGCAGCACCAGATAGGACGTGGCGAGTAAATAACCGATGGCGATGGCCGCCAGAGCGGAGCCGATAAAGGCGGCGAGCCAGGGGCGGATGGTGAAATGCCTTATCTCATTGCCCCGGGCGATGATGACCGTGTGCGGTTCCTTGCGTCTGCCGAAGACAGCTGACTGACCGGTTTGTTTCACGGGACCGAGCTTTCGTTACGGGGCCAACGACAAGCTCGATTACACATTATTAGGGTTAACAAAGTTTTGCCGCGTCGACAGCGCAGGCCTGAATGCACGCAGCACGGGCAGGAGGTTGCACGAAAATCTCCGGGACGCGGACACCATGCCGCGAAATCGTTGGCGATGAACACCAATATTGTGCCACGAGCAGCCTGCAGCCCGCAAAGCAAGGCTCGGGTTTCTTAACTGTCTTCGATTGCATTTAGTTGACGTTTTTCGAGTAAAGGCGTGTTGGTATTTGAGGTTCACCGTGACGGTAGGAATGCTGGACGATCTGGTTGGCAAGATCTTCGACAAGATTTCGGGCACCAGTCTGCTGGCGACCGGGCTTTTGCTGCTGACTGCCTTTGTCAGCGCGCTCGTGGCCTACTGGCGCACGGTCGAGGAGAGGAGCTGGAAGGAGTTTTTCGAGTTTGCCATCCCGCATGAGGTTATCACCCATCCCTCCGCGAAGGCCGACCTGCTGTTCTGGGTCACGAAAAAGGCCTTGATGCCGTTCCTGATGTTGCCTGCCGGAATCGTTTTCGTCACGGCAGTGGGGTACGCGACCAACTGGCTGTTTTCGACACTGTTCCACTTTCAGCCGCCTCTGATCGAGGGGCCGGCGGGGCCGGTGACGGTTCTGATCTTCACCCTCAGCATGCTCCTCGCCTACGACATTTCCTATTATCTCTATCACGTTGCCCAGCATCGCTATCCGCTGCTGTGGGAACTGCACAAGGTGCATCACTCGGCCGAGGTGATGGTCGGAATCACCAAGGACCGGGTCCATCCGCTCGACGAGTTGATGAACCGAGCTTGGGACGGCATCATCGTGGGGCTCTGCTTCGGCATCTGGTCGCTGATTTCGCTGAACCTGGTCGAATTGACCGTTTTTGGCGTCAACGTCTATGTCATGCGTAACATCCTGATGATGGATTTCGTCAGGCACACGCATTTCAAGATCTCGTTCGGCCCGCTCAACAATTTGATCCTGTGTCCTCACTGGCATCAGTTGCATCACAGCGTCGATCCGCGCCACTACGACAAGAACTTCGGGTTGCTCTTCTCGTTCTGGGATCGGCTCTTCGGAACATTGTGTGTGCCGAGGCCCGACGAGGACTTCAAGTTCGGGCTGGTCGACCGCGATGTGCGCGACTATCAGTCTCTCGCAGGCCTTTACCTCATGCCGCTGAAGCGGATGTGGGGGCATATTGCCAGGCGCATCCGGCCCGGAAAGCCACGGTCGCTCACTTCGCGATCCTCGGAGGGGACACGGCCATGAACGCTCCCGTTATGCTCGCAGTCCCGCGGACACGCACCTTCGAAGTCGTGACATCGGCGGTGCGCCTGGCCGAGATCGCACCGGCCTGGAGCGCGCTCTGGAAGCGGGCTGGCGGGCTTGTCTTCCAGCACCCGGACTGGATCGCGGCCTGGTGGCGCACCACCCCGCAGCAGGAGCGGCGCGCGCTCAGGATTGGGCTTGCCTGGAACGGCGACCGGCTCGATGGCGTGATAGCGCTCGCGACCTTCAGGCGTTCCGGCATCCGCATACTCGAATGGGCGGCGAAGGATCACAGCGACTATGGCGACGCGCTGGTTGCACCTGACAGCGATCCGCGGGCGATCTCCCGCCTCTGGCAGTATGTTTTTGACCAGGGTGGCTTCGACCTGATCTATCTCAACCGTCTACTACCGGATGCCGGTGTTCATGCCCTGCGGGAACCGGCTCATGGCAAGGCGCTTCGGCCCAACCACCGCACTGAAATCAGCTATCGTGTCGCTGGCTCCTGGCAGCGCGGGGCGGAATGGTTCGAGACGTTGTCCAAGAAGGGTCGGCAGAACTATCGCCGTGGCCGCAAGTTCATGGAAGAAAGCGGTGCATTGCGCTTCCGGCTGCTGGATGCGAAGGATCCACGCGAGCCGGTGCTCGAGCGCGTCGCGACGTTGAAGCGCCTCTGGCTCGCGCGCCATGGTCGTGCCTCGGATCTGTTCGACAAAGGCTCGCCGGTTCTCGCCGCGCTTATTTCAGTGCTGGCCGACCTCGGGCTGTTGCGCATCTTCGTGCTGGAGCTTGACGACACGATCGTCGCCGTCTCGATCAACTTCGAGCAGCACGGCACGATGATGGCTTTCGTCACCACCTATGACCCCGAATACGAGCGCGCCTCGCCGGGTATGGTACTGATGATGGACTATATCCAATGGTCGTTCGACCGTGGCTTTGCCACGATTGATTTTCTCTGCGGCGGCGAGGATTTCAAGCGGCGCTTCGCCACGCAATCAGTCACGCTGTCGTCCATGATGGGCGCGCGCGGCTTGCGTGGCCATCTTGCCGCGCTGGCCGATCAAGTGAGCCATGTTTCGAAATCCTGGAGGACGCGGCGGCAGCTGAAGGCCGAGGCACCTGACGAGTAACGATCATAATTGTTGATTGCATTGTGGGCTTTGGCGACGCTCAAAGCGCGCGCACGGCCTCGAGCACCGCTTCGGCGTGGCCCTTGACGCGAACCTGGCGCCAGATGCGGGCGATGCGCCCGTCCTTGCCGATCAGGAAGGTGGCGCGCTCGACGCCCATATATTTGCGCCCGTACATCGTCTTCTCGACCCACAATTGATAGGCCTCGATCACCTTGCGCTCCTCGTCCGCGACGAGGTCGACGGTGAGGTCGTGCTTCGCCTTGAATTTGTCGTGTTTCTTCACGCTATCAGGCGATAGCCCGATCACCACGGCGCCAGCCTTCTCGAACTCCGGCTTCAACTGCGAGAAGCCGATCGCTTCGGTGGTGCAACCTGTGGTGTCGTCCTGCGGATAGAAGTAGAGTACAACGGGCTTGCCCCGGAACGCGGCGAGGCTGAGAGAGCCGCCGCCGTCACGCGGAAGATCGAATTGCGGCGCTGCGTCGCCCACGTCGAGATCAGCCATATCGATGCCCTTGTTTGCGGTTACGCGCGGGAAATCATCGATATAACGTGAGGCGGGGATTCGTCCACGACGAGTTCGTCACAACGGAATATTGCTTGGATCAGGAAGAACCGCAGCACGAGAAGATCAGGTTCAGGCGTGACGAGATCACCGACCTGGCGATGCTCCCGTCCGCGTGCAGCGTGCCGCCGCTCGGCCGGGCGGCAGTGCGGCGGCGCTTCCGCATTCTCGGCCGCGTGTTTGCCGGGTTTTGCGCGCTCCTGCTTTTGGCGGCGGCGGGCGTCTATGTCCTCGGCGCTTCCGGTATAGGCACGGAGCGCCTCCGGGCGGAGGCGGAGACGGCCATCGAAAAGCTCGCCGGCGTCGATGTCAACGTCACCGTCGGCGCGGCGCGACTGACGCTCGACGGGTCGAGCTTTATCGCCCTGCAGGTGAACGATGTCAGCCTGAAGACGGCCGACGGCAAACCGATGGCCGATATCGGGCGCGTGCGTTTCGGCATGCGCCTGCTGCCGCTGCTTTCCGGCGACGTCCGGCTAACCAGCGCCAGATTTTCCGATGCTCATATCGTGGTGGCCGCCATGCCCTCCGGCGGCGGCGACTGGACGGCAGCGCTGCGCAACGAGGAAGGGCTTGTCGACCCGGAGAAAGTGTCGGCGGCGGTGTTTTCAAGCGTCAACGACGCGCTGGATGCCGTGCGCGAGGACTCGATGCGCCAGATCGATCTGCGCAATGTCGAGTTCGAGCTGCCGGACACCGGGCGGGTCAAGCGCGTGACCGTCGCCTCGGCAACCGTCGCGCAGACCGGCACGGGAAGCATGCAGGCCTCCTACGATGCCGATGTCGATGGCCGACATGCGACTTTGATCGCCTCGGCGACGCGCGATGCGACGGCTAGGCGCATTTCGTCGCTGGACGCCAACCTCGAGATAGAAGGCGCCCCCGGCGAAGACAGTTCGACCGGAACCGCCCCGACGGCCGACGGCGCCAAGCTGGGTTCGATCGCGTTGAAGCTTTCCGGCTCGGAAGCGTCAGGCGACAGCCCGTCGCGCCTGGCGGCTTCGCTCTCGCTCAAGGGTTCGGTGCTCGACCTGGACGAACGCGGGTTGCTGCCGACCGATGTCGATGCCGATGCCACGCTGGTGGCCGGCTCGAACAAGATCTCTGTCGACCGGCTGCGGATCGGGAGCGGCCGCTCCAGCTTCGACCTTGCCGGATCGATCGGGCCGAAGCCGGCGGTGGCGGGGGAGGAGCCAGCCTACCGCTATGACCTCACCAGCGACGGCTCGACGCTGGCGCCTTCGGAATCGCCAGAACCGGCGCTTCAATTCGTGGCCCGCATCGCCGGCGTCTACCACCCGAACAGCCGCAAGCTCGTCGCCGAGCAGATCGGCGTGCGCTCCGGCGGGCCGGGCGAGGTGCTGGGCGCCGCCACGGTCGCCTTCATCGACAACGGCCCGCCAGGGGTATCGCTGTCGCTCAACGTGCACGACATGCCGGTTTCGCATGTCAAGCAATTGTGGCCATGGTTCTCGGCCCGCAATGCGCGGCTCTGGGTGCTGGGGAATCTGTTCGGGGGCACAGTGACCGACGCCAATCTGCAGTTCCAGGTGGCGCCGGGGCGCCTGGGCAACGGCGTGCCGCTCACCGGCGACGAAGTGTTCGGCCGTTTCCAGATCGAGGGGTCGCGCTTCGATACCGCCGGGCGCATCCCGCCGGTCCGCGACGCCGTCGGCGTGGTTGCGTTCCACGGCAACGATGTCGACATCGCGCTCTCCTCGGGCAGCGTCTATATGCCGAGCGGCCGCACCGTGGCGGCAAGCGGCGGCACGTTGACGATCAAGAACGCGAACCGACCGATTGTCGTCGGCGGGCTCGACATCGACGTCGCGGGTGAGGCGCCGGCGATCGCCGAGCTTGCGTCCTACGAGCCGATCAATGCCATGCGCCATGTCGGACTGGCGCCGGAAGACCTTTCGGGGACCGTTACCGGCCACGTCAAGGCGGACATTCCACTGACAAAGGGCATGGACACCTCGACGCTCGATTGGCTGGTTTCGCTCGACTATCAGAACCTGTCTTTAGCCAAGCCGTTCGAAGACCAGACGGTGACTGGCGCCGATGGCTCGATAACCGTAGGGCCGAAGCAGGCTGTGATTTCGGCCGAGGCCAAGCTCAACGGCATTCCGGCCGAGCTCGACCTGGTCGAACCGCTCGAGGATGATGGGCCGGCGCGCAGCCGCAAGATCGCGCTGGTTCTCGACGACAAGACGCGCAACGCCAGCATGCCGGGCCTGTCGGACCTGCTTTCGGGAACCATCAAGGTGGCGATCGACAAGAGCGGCGAGGGTGCCCAGCAGGTCTCGGCGGACCTGACCAATGCCAGGCTCGATATTCCCTGGGCCGGCTGGAGCAAGGGCGTCGGCATTCCCGCCAAGGTCGCTTTCAACATGGCGAAGTCCGGCAGCACCACCACGCTTTCGGACTTCGACCTCGGCGGAAAGAGCTTTTCAATCGACGGCGATGTGACATTGGTCAACGGCTCGCTGTCGTCGGCCCGCTTCACCAAGGTGGCGCTCAACCGCGGCGACGACGTCGCGGTCTCGGTCAAGCGCTCCGGCAAGAGCTATGCCGTCGATGTCAGCGGCGCCTCGCTCGACGCACGCTCCCTGATCAAGCAGTTCACCTCGGATGTCGACACCGCCACCAAGGGCGCCGGCAATGGTGCGATCTCGGTCAGTGCCGATGTGGCATCGCTGACCGGTTTCCATGACGAGGTGCTCTCCAACCTCAAGCTCGAATACAGCGCCGCCGGATCGCGGGTGAATGGGCTAAACGTCACCGCCGCGGCAAGCTCCGGCGCCGCAATCACCATCAACAACACCACCGGTGAAGGCGGTCGCTCGCTCAGCGTCAAGTCGGCCGATGCCGGCGCGATCCTGCGTTTCCTCAACGTCTACGAGCATATGGAAGGCGGTGCGATCACGCTGTCGCTCTCGGGCGCCGCCGACGGACCGATGAAGGGACAGGTGGATGCCCGCAATTTCTATGTCGTCAACGAGCCAAAGCTCGCCTCGATCGTGTCGACGACGCCGGCCGGCGACACGCGCAGCCTGAACGAGGCCGTCAAAGGCAATATCGACACGTCCAGGGTGCAGTTCGAGCGCGGCTTCGCCGAGATCGACAAGGGTTCCGGCTATCTGAAACTGGCGAACGGCCTGCTGCGCGGTCCGCGCATCGGCACGACCTTCCAGGGAACGCTCTACGATCCGAACAACAACATGGACATGACCGGCACCTTCATGCCGGTCTATGGTCTCAACCGCATCTTCGGCGAATTGCCGCTGTTCGGACCGCTGCTCGGCAACGGACGCGACCGCGGCCTGATCGGGGTCACCTACCGGCTGCGCGGCAACGCCAACAAGCCGACGCTCAACATCAACCCGCTATCGGTCGTGGCGCCCGGGATATTCCGCTCGATCTTCGAGTACAGGCAGCAACCATCCCAAAATGCGCAGTAAGCCGCGGCCGATCAGCTCGGCCGCACCAGGACGTGCTTCTTCTTGCCGAGCGAAAGCTTCACGACGCCTTCCGGACCGAGATCCTGAAGCGTGACGACGCGCCGGTCGTCGGTCAGCGGCTGGTCGTTGATGCGCACGGCGCCACCCTGGATGTGCCGACGTGCTTCGCCGTTCGAGCCAGCGAGCCCGGCGGTGACGAACAGTGCCAGGATGCCGAGGCCGGCCTCGAGGTCCGATCTGGCCACCTCGACGCTGGGCAGCGTGTCGGCGAGCGCGCCTTCCTCGAAGGTCTTGCGCGCTGTCTCGCTGGCGGTCTCGGCCGCGTCGCGGCCGTGCAGCATGGCGGTGATCTCGGTGGCGAGGATCTTCTTCGCCTCGTTGATCTCCGAGCCGCCGAGCTTCGCCAGCCGCGCCACCTCGTCGAGCGGCAGCGTCGTGTAAAGCTTCAGGAAGCGCCCGACATCGGCGTCCTCGGTGTTGCGCCAGTACTGCCAGAACTCGTAGGGCGACAGCATGTCGCCATCGAGCCAGACGGCGCCAGAGGCCGACTTGCCCATCTTGGCGCCGGAGGAGGTGGTGAGCAGCGGCGTGGTCATGGCGAAGAGCTGCACGCCCTCCATGCGGTGGCCGAGATCGATGCCGTTGACGATGTTGCCCCACTGGTCCGAGCCGCCCATCTGCAGCCGGCAGCCGACGCGCTTGTAGAGCTCGACGAAGTCGTAGGCCTGCAGGATCATGTAGTTGAATTCGAGGAAGGACAGCGACTGCTCGCGGTCGAGCCTGAGCTTCACGGAATCGAAGGCCAGCATGCGGTTGACCGAGAAATGCCGGCCGACATCGCGCAGGAAGTTGACGTAGTTGATCTGCATCAGCCAGTCGGCGTTGTTGACCATGACCGCGTCGCCCGGGCCGCTGCCGAATTTCAGGTAGGGCGCGAAATTACGGCGGATGCCGACGAGATTGTCGTCGATATCCTGTGGGGTCAAAAGCTTGCGCGCCTCGTCCTTGAAGGACGGGTCGCCGATCATCGAGGTGCCGCCGCCCATCAGCGCGATCGGCCGGTGGCCGGTCTGCTGCAGCCAGTGCAGCATCATGATCTGGATCAGCGATCCGGCATGCAGGCTCTTGGCCGTGGCGTCGAAGCCGATATAAGCGCTTACCGTTTCCTTGGCGAAAAGCTGGTCGAGGCCGGATTCATCCGAAATCTGGTGGATGAAGCCACGCTCGCTCATGATGCGCAGGAAATCGGATTTGAAGGCGGACATTTTTTCTTCCTGGAGGTCGCCGGGCACTTGGCCGTGCTTGATATGAAGGCGCGCGTTTAGCATCCGCGGGCGATCAGCAAAAGTGGTTTCCGGTTTTGCGTCCGATCGCCCGCCAAACAAAAGACCGGCGATCAGCAAAAGTGGTTTCCGGTTTTGCGTCCGATCGGGAGGCGCCCACGTGTCCTTGCTTCGCCCTTTTTGCTGGCGTAATGAGGCGCCGCGCAACGCGCCGCCGGGGCCATCCCGCAATTTAGATCGGAAAAGCTCCCGCGATGAACAGGAACTACCTCTTCCTCTTTCTGTTCAGCATCGTCATGACCGTCAGCGGGCTGGCCAGCCTGCCGCCGGTGGACCGCGATGAATCCCGTTTCGTCCAGGCGACCAAGCAGATGGTCGAGACGGGCGACTATGTCGACATCCGCCTGCAGGACGTCACGCGCTACAAGAAACCGATCGGCATCTACTGGCTGCAGTCGGCGGCCGTTGCGCTCAGCGGCGAGGGGGCCGCGGCGCCGATCTGGGTCTATCGCCTGGTCTCGATGCTGGGCATCGCGCTGGCCGTCGTCGGCATCGGCTGGACAGGCACAAAACTTTTCGGCGCCAACGCCGGGCTGGCCGCCGGCCTGATGATGGCGGCGATCTTCGCCACCGCATTCGAGGGGCGCAACGCCAAGACCGACGCCATGCTGCTGGCCTGCTGCGTGATAGCGCAAGGCGCGCTGGCGCAGGTCTACTGGGCTTCGAAGCGCAACGAACCTGTTCCCGGGCATCTGCCCTGGATCTTCTGGATCGCGCAGGGGCTGGGCATCCTCATCAAGGGACCGGTTTCGCCGCTCTTGTCGCTGCTGACGGCCGCGGCGCTCTTTGCCTTCGACCGCGACTGGCGTTGGCTCGCCAAGATGAAGCTGGTGCGCGGCGTCCTGATCGTGCTCGCGATCGTGCTGCCGTGGCTTATTCTCATCACCTGGAAGAGCGGCGGCGCCTTCTTCCAGGAAGCGGTCGGCAAGGACATGCTGAACAAGGTGGCGCAGGGCGAGGAATCGCACGGCCTGCCGCCCGGGTTCTACATGCTGACCTATTCGCTGTTCATGTGGCCTTTCGGGCTGATCGCGGTCGGCGCCGGGCTCCAGGCGATCAACCGGTTTTGGGACGATCCGCGCCTGCGCTTCTGTCTCGCCTGGTACATCCCGTTCTGGCTGGTGTTCGAGGCGATCCCGACCAAGCTGCCGCATTATGTCATGCCGGCCTATCCGGGCATGGCGCTTCTGATTGGCTGGCTGCTGACCTTGCCGGCGGACCAGGCCAACGCGCCGCTGAAGCGCTGGCAGACATGGCTTTGGTGGGCGACGGCTTTCGGCCTTGCCGTGGTGGCGATCGGCCTCGCCGTGGTCTGCGTCGGCGCGCCGCTTTATCTCACCAAGGCCTTTTCCTGGTGGAGCGTACCGGCGGCGATCGCCGCCCTGGTCACCGGCTATCTTGCCTTCCCGCGGCAATTGCAGGTGCCGCTTCCACGCATCGCCGCGATCGCCGTCGGCGCGGGCATCACCTTCAGCCTGCTGTTCGGCGTTATCGCGCCGTCGCTGAAACCGATCTGGCTCAGCCCCGCCGTCAGGGCCGCCGTCGACGCCAACCGGCTTTGCGACACAACCGTGCTTGCCTCGGCGAAGTTCCAGGAGCCGAGCCTGGTCTTCCTGGTCGGCACCAAGACCGTGCTCACGGACGTCGGGGGCGTGGGGAAGCATCTGCTGGCCGATCCCTCCTGCGCGCTCGGGCTGGCGCCGATCAAGGACGAGCAGAAGCTTGCAGACGTGCTGACCGCCCAGGGCAAGTCGGCGAAGCGCCTGACCGAGATCGACGGGATCAACTATTCGTCAGGAGACAAGCTGTCGCTCGGGCTTTACCGGGTGGCGCCGTGATGAATAGCGTCGGGCGTCGAATGTCCCTATAAGCACGCGCCAAAGCCATGTCCGTCGCGCCCCTTGCCCTTTACCGCCGCTCGCTCGGCAATTTCAGCGACACGATGTCGATCGTGCAGCGGCGCGTTGGCGTACGCCCGGCGCGCTATCCGCGAATTTTGTGGGGTGTCTGGCTGCTGGCCTGGGCGCTGCTCATCGTGGCGGTTTTCCTTCGCCTCGATGCCGGCGCCGGCGAGATGCGCGGCGAATGGTCCCCCGGCTTCGTGCGCTTCACCGATTTCTTCACGCAGTTTGGCCTCGGCGGCTGGTATCTCATTCCGGCGGCACTCTGCCTGGTCGCCGCCAATCTGACGGACTGGCGTGGCCTGTCCAGGGATGGGCGGATGCTTGTCTACAACTGGACGTGTTTCGCCTTCCTGGTGCTTTGCGCCGTCGGCCTGTCCGGTCTCGCGGTCAACGTCCTGAAATACGGTATCGGCCGGGCCCGGCCGCTCTATTTCGACAGTTTCGGCGTGCTGTCGCTGCATCCCTTCGCCATGGACGCGCGTTTTGCCGGCTTTCCGTCCGGCCATGCCACGACGATGGGCGCGGTGTTCGGCATCCTGCTGCTGCTGTTCCCGCGGCGCTGGTACCTTGCGCTGGCGGTCACGGCCTGTATCGCCTCGACGCGCGTCTTCGTCGGGGCGCATTATCCAAGCGACACGGTTGCGGGCTTCGGCCTCGGGCTGGCGTTTGCGGTGGTCTCGGGGTTGGTCTTCGCCCGGCTCGGTTTCATCTTCGGCCGCTCGGGGTCGAAATTGCCGATGCCCAAGCGGACATTTCGGCTGTGGTGGTCCGATCCGCCCAATGTCAGGATATCGATGGCCGGGCAGTCCCGCGCCGCCGAAGAGAAGACAGAGGACAGACAGTAGGTCTCTTCGAAGGGTCTGCGGACCCTTCCGCAGGTCAGCGCAGCCGCTTCGGCCTCGGATCGGCGAGCTCGCCGGCGAGGCGCCGGTCGAGATAGTCGGCACATTCCTGGATGAGCAGTTCGGAATCGTTGGCGAAGAAGTGGTTGGCGCCGGGAATCGTCTTCTGCGTAATGGTGATGCCCTTCTGCGTATGCAGCTTGTCGACCAGCCCCTGCACGTCCTTCGGCGGCGCCACCTTGTCGGCATCGCCATGGATGATCAGGCCGGACGACGGGCAGGGCGCCAGGAACGAGAAATCATAGGTGTTGGGCTGCGGCGCGACCGAGATGAAGCCTTCGATCTCCGGCCGGCGCATCAAAAGCTGCATGCCGATCCACGAGCCGAAGGAATAGCCGGCCACCCAGCAGCTCTTGGAATCCGGATGCAGCGACTGCACCCAGTCGAGCGCCGCGGCCGCATCCGACAATTCGCCGGTGCCGTGGTCGAATTCGCCCTGGCTGCGGCCGATGCCGCGGAAATTGAAGCGCAGCGTGGTGAAATCGCGCTTCTGGAACATGTAGAAGAGGTCGTAGACGATCTTGTTGTTCATCGTGCCGCCGAATTGCGGGTGCGGGTGAAGCACGATGGCGATCGGCGCGCTCTTTTCCTTCGAGGGCTGATAGCGTCCCTCCAGGCGACCAGCCGGACCGGCGAAAATGACCTCAGGCATAAAATACTCCACGTGGCATATGAATGCGCTAGCCCGGAACTCTTCTGGCCCCACTCTCATGAGGCCCCACACCTTCTGTGGCCTTGACGCCGGGCGAGCGTGTTCCTAGAAGCTAGTTTAGAATTGTTCAAAACTGGGAGGCCGAAACCCGATGGTCCGGCCGCCCGCGCCGCAAGCCGGGTAAATAGGACGGCTTGCCTTGCAATTTCAAGGAAATAACGCGCTATCCTCGCGGGATAGTTGGCGGAAGGACGAACTGAGCGAAAATGGCCGCAACCCGCGCCTATCTCGACTACAACGCCAGCGCGCCGCTCATTGCGGAAGCGCGGGCGGCGATGGTCGCCGCGCTTGATGCCGCCAACCCGTCATCGGTCCATACGGAAGGGCGCGCCTCGCGCCGGCTGATCGAGGACGCGCGCCGCGACGTGGCGCGGCTGGTCAACGCCAGGCCCGAGCATGTCGTCTTCACCTCCGGCGCCACCGAAGCCGCCTCGACGCTGCTTGGGCCGGACTGGCAGATGGGGCGCGGCTCGATCCGCATGAGCCATCTCTATGTCTCGGCGGCCGACCATCCCTGCATCCTGAATGGCGGTCGGTTTGCGCCTGCGCAGGTGACGAAGATCGGCGTCGACCGGAACGGCATTGCCGATCTCGACGCGCTTGCCGCCGCGCTTGCCGCGCATGACAGGACCGCCGGCCTGCCGCTGGTGGCGATCCACGCCGCCAACAACGAGACGGGCGTCGTCCAGCCGGTCGAACGCATCGGCGAAATCGTCAAGGCCGCCGGCGGGGTGCTGTTGGTCGACGCCGTTCAGGCCGCCGGTCGGATTCCGCTCGATATGTCAGTTCCTTATGCCGATTATCTGATCCTGTCCTCGCACAAGATCGGCGGCCCGAAGGGCGTCGGCGCGATCGTCGCCGCATCCGACCTGATGATGCCGCGGCCTTTGGTCAATGGCGGCGGCCAGGAGAAAGGCCATCGCGCCGGCACGGAAAACGTCGCCGGGATCGCCGGTTTCGGCGCCGCCGCGCGGGCTGCCCTGGCAGGCCTGGACGATGTCGATGCCGTTTCGCGGCGCCGCGACGGGATCGAAGCCATCGTGACCGAACTGGCGCCGGACGCGGAAATCTTCGGAAATGGCGCTCCCAGGCTTGCCAACACGACATTCTTCGCTATTCCCGGCGTCAAGGCCGAGACGGCGCAGATCGCCTTCGATCTTGCCGGCGTCGCGCTGTCGGCGGGATCGGCCTGCTCGTCGGGAAAAGTCGGGCCAAGCCATGTGCTGAAGGCGATGGGCCATGGCGACAGCCTGGGCGCGTTGCGGGTCTCGATCGGCCGCGCGACCGGCGCCGCGGATATCGAGGCCTTCCGGGCCGCGCTGGCCGGCATCGTCGCCCGCCGCGCGGGCAAGGAAGAAGCCGCCTGACGGCGGCGGAGCATCGGAGCGGGAGACGCCTACGGCTCTCGGATTTCCGCTGCTCGGAAACGAATTCAGGCCTTATGGCCTGGTAGAGCCGTGCGTTTTGTCCTGGCCGGGTGAATTTCCGGCGGACACGCACTATATGGAACTTACTCCGCCGCGAGCCCCCTGGGGCGCGATTTCGGCGGTGCCATAGTTTGAAAACTGTCGGGCCTTGACCCCGGCGTGGATGGAGAACGCTTATGCCTGCTGTGCAGGAGACGATCGATCGAGTCCGAAAGATCGACGTCGACCAGTATAAATACGGATTCCAGACAGAGATCGAGATGGACAAGGCCCCCAAGGGCCTGAGCGAAGACATCATTCGCTTCATCTCGGCCAAGAAGGATGAGCCGGACTGGATGCTGGAATGGCGTCTGGGCGCTTATCGCCGCTGGCTGACCTTGGAAGAGCCGACCTGGGCGCGCGTCCACTATCCGAAGATCGACTTCCAGGACATTTACTACTACGCCGCGCCGAAGAGCACGCCCGGCCCGAAGTCGCTGAGCGAAGTCGACCCTGAACTGCTCAAGGTCTATGAGAAGCTCGGCATCCCGCTCAAGGAGCAGGAAATCCTGGCCGGCGTGCAGAAGACCGGGGCGGTCGACGCCGAAGAAGAAGAGGTTGGCGACAACGTCTACAAGTCGGGCCGCGTCGCGGTCGACGCCGTGTTCGATTCCGTTTCCGTGGTCACCACCTTCAAGAAGGAGCTGGCGCAGGCCGGCGTCATCTTCTGCTCGATCTCGGAAGCCATTCGCGAGCATCCCGATCTGGTGAAGAAATATCTCGGCTCGGTCGTGCCGACTACGGACAATTTCTACGCCACGCTGAACTCGGCCGTGTTCACCGACGGTTCGTTCGTCTTCGTGCCGAAGGGCGTTCGCTGCCCGATGGAATTGTCGACCTATTTCCGCATCAACGAGAAGAACACCGGCCAGTTCGAGCGCACGCTGATCATCGCCGAGGAGGGGGCCTATGTCTCCTATCTCGAAGGCTGCACGGCGCCGCAGCGCGACGAGAACCAGCTGCACGCCGCGGTGGTCGAGCTGGTCGCGCTCGACGATGCCGAGATCAAATACTCGACGGTGCAGAACTGGTATCCGGGCGACGCCGAGGGCAAGGGCGGTATCTACAATTTCGTCACCAAGCGCGGCGACTGCCGCGGCGACCGCTCGAAGATCTCGTGGACGCAGGTCGAGACCGGTTCGGCCATCACCTGGAAATATCCGAGCTGCATCCTGCGCGGCGACGATTCCAGCGGCGAGTTCTATTCGATCGCCGTGTCGAACGGTTACCAGCAGGTCGATAGCGGCACCAAGATGATCCATCTCGGCAAGAACACGTCGAGCCGCATCATCTCCAAGGGCATCGCCGCCGGCTTCTCGCAGAACACCTATCGCGGCCAGGTCTCGGCGCATCGCAAAGCGGCCAACGCGCGCAACTTCACCAATTGCGACTCGCTTTTGATCGGCGACCAGTGCGGTGCGCACACCGTGCCTTACATGGAGGCCAAGAATTCAACGGCGCAGTTCGAGCACGAAGCGACGACGTCGAAGATCTCCGAGGACCAGAAATTCTACGTCATGCAGCGCGGCATTCCGGAAGAGGAGGCGATCGCGCTGATCGTCAATGGCTTCGTCAAGGACGTCATCCAGCAGTTGCCGATGGAGTTCGCGGTCGAAGCGCAGAAGCTGATCGGCATCAGCCTCGAGGGTTCGGTCGGCTGACCGCAATACGATATTCAGGAAGAGATTATGCTTGAGATCAAGAATTTGCATGCCCGCATCGTCGATGACGGCACCGAGATCATCCGCGGCCTCAATCTGACGGTGAAAGCCGGCGAGGTCGCCGCCATCATGGGCCCGAACGGTTCGGGCAAGTCGACGCTGTCCTATATCCTCGCCGGCCGCGAGGACTATGAGGTGACGGAAGGCGACATCCTCTATAACGGCCAGTCGATCCTGGAGATGGATCCGGCCGAGCGCGCCACCGCCGGCATCTTCCTCGCCTTCCAGTATCCGATGGAGATACCGGGCGTGGCGACCATGGAATTCCTGAAAGTGGCGATGAACGAGCAGCGCAAGGCGCGCGGCGAGGAGCCGCTGAAGGTGCCGGAATTCCTGAAGCGCGTGAAGGAAGCTGCGGCCTCGCTCAGCATGGACATGAACATGCTGAAGCGGCCGCTCAATGTCGGCTTTTCCGGCGGCGAGAAGAAGCGCGCCGAGATCCTGCAGATGAAGCTGCTCGAGCCAAAACTCTGCGTGCTCGACGAGACCGATTCCGGCCTCGACATCGACGCGCTGAAGATCGTCTCGGACGGCGTCAACGCGTTGCGTTCGCCGGAACGCGCCATCGTCGTCATCACCCACTACCAGCGCCTGCTCGAGCACATCGTACCGGACTCGGTGCACGTGCTCTACAAGGGTCAGGTCATCAAGTCGGGCGACAAGTCGCTGGCGCTCGATCTCGAGGCCAACGGCTATGCCGGCGTGATCGGCGAAGCGGCGTGAGATGGCGGTCGAGGCAAGAGCCATGAACATGCACGCACAGCCCCAGCGGACATTGGCCGAGACGGCGCTGATCGACGCCTTCGGCGAGCGGTTGTCGCTGCTGCCCGGCGACGGCGCGGTGATGGTCAAGCGCGACGACGCGATCGAGGCGATCAAGCACGGCCTGCCGACGCGACGCGTCGAATCCTGGCATTATACGGACCTGCGCCGGCTGCTCACCTCGGTGCCGGCTTTCGAGGCCGGCGCCGTCGTCAAGGCGCTTGCGCCTATCCTTGAAGGCTCGGCGGTGCTTCCGGTGCTGAACGGCGTCTCCAACGCCAAG
This sequence comes from Mesorhizobium sp. RIZ17, assembly GCF_051127865.1. Classification (NCBI taxonomy): domain Bacteria; kingdom Pseudomonadati; phylum Pseudomonadota; class Alphaproteobacteria; order Hyphomicrobiales; family Phyllobacteriaceae; genus Mesorhizobium; species Mesorhizobium sp. RIZ17. The sequence goes on along the minus strand of NZ_CP147861.1, from coordinate 5,975,782 downwards.
CTGCCGGAGATCGAAGGCGTCACCGTGCAGCGGCTGTCGGAGAAGCTCACCGACGGCAGCGTGGCTCCGGGACTGGATCCCTATGGCAGCGACGACGCGATCGGTGCGCTCAACACGGCCTTCGTCGCCGACGGCTATTTCGTCGACATCGCCGACGGCGTGGCGCTGGAAAAGCCGGTCGAATTGCAGAACCTTCAGTCCGGCGGCCAGTCGCATGTGCGGCTCCTGGCGCGCGTCGGCGCCGGCGCAAAGGCGATTGTCGTCGAGCGCCAGGCGGGCGAGGGCGACGATGCGCTCGTCTCTTCGGTCAGCCAGCTCGTGATCGGCGACGGCGCGGAAGTGACCTGGCTGATCGTGCAGGAGCAGCCGGACACCGCCACGCATCTCGCCCAGTTCAAGGCGCATATCGGCAAGGATGCCAAGCTGACGCTGTTCGTGATGAACGCCGGCGGCAAGCTCGTGCGCCAGGAGGTCGTCGTCAGGACGACCGGCGAAGGCGCCGATTTCAAATTGCGCGGCATCAATCTTCTGGCCGGCGACACGCATACCGACACCACCATGGTGCTCGACCACGCGGTGCCGCACACGACCTCGACCGAGGTGATGCGCAATGTCGTGACCGGCAAGGCGCGCGGCGTCTTTCAGGGCCGCATCAACGTGCATCAATATGCGCAGAAGACCAACGCCAAGATGGCCTGCAACACGCTGCTTCTGTCGGATGACGGCGAGTTCTCGACCAAGCCGGAGCTGGAAATCTTCGCCGACGACGTCGTCTGCGGCCATGGCGCCACGGTCACCGAGATCGACCACAACCATCTGTTCTACCTGATGGCGCGGGGCATCGACGAGAAATCGGCGCGAGGCCTTCTGGTGAAGGCGTTCGTGGCCGAAGTGATCGAGGAACTGGACGACGAGGCGCTGGTCGAGGCGCTGGAAGAGCGGCTCGACGGCTGGTTTTCGACGCACGGGTAGCGCCCAACCTTCTCCCCTTGTGGGAGAAGGTGGATCGGCGCGCAGCGCCGAGACGGATGAGGGGTGTTGGAAGGATCGCGGCCTTGGCCGGCAAGGACTTGGAAATGGACCAGAAGATCGAAACCACCCCCTATGACGTCGAGGCGATCCGCCGCGACTTCCCGATCCTGTCGCGCCAGGTCTACGGCAAGCCGCTGGTCTATCTCGACAACGGCGCCTCGGCGCAGAAGCCGCAGGTGGTGCTCGACACGATCCAGCATGCCTATTCCCAGGAATACGCCAACGTCCATCGCGGGCTGCATTTCCTGTCCAACGCCGCGACCGACGCCTATGAGAATGCGCGCAAATCCGTGCAGCGGTTCCTCAATGCGCCGAGCACCGACAACATCGTCTTCACCTCCAACACCACCTCGGCGATCAATACAGTTGCTTACGGTTACGGCATGCCGCGGATCGGCGAAGGCGACGAGATCGTGCTCTCGATCATGGAGCACCATTCCAACATCGTGCCGTGGCATTTCATCCGCGAGCGGCAGGGCGCCAAGCTTGTCTGGGTGCCGGTCGATGATCTCGGCGCGTTCCACATCGAGGAATTCGAAAAGCGATTGACCTCGCGCACGAAACTGGTTGCCATCACGCAGATGTCCAATGCCTTGGGCACGGTGACGCCGATCAAGGAGATCGTGCGCATCGCGCATGCGCGCGGAATTCCTGTCTTGGTCGACGGCAGCCAGAGCGCCGTGCACATGCCGATCGACGTGCAGGACCTCGACTGCGATTTCTTCGTCTTCACCGGACACAAGGTCTACGGTCCGTCGGGCATCGGCGTGCTCTACGGCAAGAAGGACAGGCTGGAAGAGATGCGGCCCTTCATGGGCGGCGGCGAGATGATCGAGGAGGTGACGGAAGACATCGTCACCTACAACGAACCGCCGCACCGTTTCGAGGCAGGCACGCCGCCGATCGTGCAGGCGATCGGCCTGGGCGCTGCGCTCGACTACATGGAGAAGGTCGGTCGCGAGCGGATCGCAGCACACGAGGCGGACCTCAAGGCCTATGCGCATGAGCGGCTGCGGGCGATCAATTCGCTGCGCATCTTCGGCGACGCGCCGGGCAAGGGCGCCATCATCTCGTTCGAATTGCAAGGTATCCATGCGCATGACGTGTCGATGGTGATCGACCGGCAAGGTGTTGCGGTGCGGGCGGGCACGCATTGCGCCCAGCCGCTGTTGAAACGCTTCGGCGTCACCTCCACATGCAGGGCATCGTTCGGCATGTATAATACGAGGGCCGAAGTCGACGCTTTGGCCGGGGCGCTGGAAAAGGCGCGAAAGTTCTTCGGGTGATGATGATGGACGATGTGAGGGCGACCGCAGAGACTGTTCCGGAAACGGCCGGCAACGGCATCGTTTCGGCCTCGGCGATCCCCGCCGACGAGCTGGCGCGGCTGACCGACGATATCGTTTCGGCGCTGAAGACCGTCTACGACCCGGAAATCCCGGCCGACATTTATGAGCTCGGCCTCGTCTACAGGATCGACATCGAGGACGACCGGTCGGTCAAGATCGACATGACCTTGACCGCGCCGGGCTGTCCGGTGGCTGGTGAAATGCCGGGCTGGGTCGAGAACGCCGTCGGCGCCGTCGAAGGCGTTTCCGGCGTCGAGGTCAAGATGACCTTCGATCCGCCCTGGACGCCCGACCGCATGTCGGAAGAGGCGCAGGTGGCGGTCGGGTGGTATTGAGCTTGACTTGCACGCTAGGTGAAACTTCACCATCTTAAGGGCAGACTCATTCCGCGGGCCTTGAACCCGCGCGAACGTGGAGAATGACATGGGACGCTTCGCCGTCATCACGATGACCGACAAGGCCGCCGACCGGGTGCGCGAGATTGTGGCTGCGCGCGACAACGCGCATGGCATCCGTCTCGGCATCAAGAAGGGCGGCTGCGCCGGCATGGAATATACGGTCGACCTCGTGACCGAGCCCAATCCCAAGGACGACCATATCGAGCGAGACGGCGCGCATGTCTATGTCGCGCCGGAGGCGGCGTTGTTCCTGTTCGGCACCGAGATGGATTTCGAGCAGACCACGCTGCGCACCGGCTTCACCTTCAAGAACCCGAACCAGAGCTCGGCCTGCGGCTGCGGCGAATCCGTCGAGCTGAAGCCTGCGGACCTAAAGGCGCTTGCGGAGGCGCGCGCTTCCGCCTGACCCCTTCCTTCGCCCCGTTTACGGGGAGAAGGTGGCCCGAAGGGCCGAATGAGGGGCAGAGCTGCTCTATCCGAAGTTCGCGCCGCCCCTCATCTGCCTGCCGGCATCTTCTCCCCGTGAACGGGGCGAAGAACGCTATTCCACCCACATCCCTGTGCGCTTGTGCCAGTCGGCGATCGACTCTTCCGGGTAGACGTCGAACACCTTGTCTTGTCTGCCGATCACCGGCTCGACCCAGTTCGCCTTGTATTTCAGCATCAGATGCACCTTTTCCGTCGGTTTCGGCAGGTCGCTGTCGATGGCTGACGCGAAAGGATGGACGAGGTCAGGCCAGGTCGGATCGTAGAGCCAGAGCGCCGCGCCGCATTTCTTGCAGAAATTGCGCTCACCGGTCGAGACATCGCAATGCGGATGCTCGTCGTCCTCGATCTCGGCTCGGTAGACACCGAGGCTGCGTTTGCCCCGGACGTTCATCGTCTCGTAGTCGGCGCCGAGATTGATGGCGAAGCCGCCGCCGCCCTGCTGCTTGCGGCAGATCGAGCAGTAGCAGAGCATGAACGGCACCGGCGTGTGGCTTTCCACCTCGAAGCGGACGGCGCCACAGCGGCAGGAGCCTTTGAGCAGGACGGGCATGGCGGATCTCCGTTTTTTGATCTCAACCTGTCAGCATGCTCTTGGTTGCGGCGAGGACAAGGCCCATGCCGGATGAGATGATTGCTGCATGGATAATGCCCGCCTTGAGGAATTGTTCGAAAGCCTGGGGCCGATCAGCATCCGCAAGCTGTTCGGCGGCAAGGGCATCTATTGCGACGGCGTCATCGTCGCGGTCGTCGTGCGCGGCGAATTGCTGCTCAAGGCGGACGAGGAGAGCGCGCCTGATTTCGAGGCCGCCGGGTGCAAGCAATGGACTTATACAGGCTCGCGGCACGGCAAGCTGATCGCAATGCCCTATTGGAGCATTCCCGACGAGGCTTTCGACGATCCCGACGAGATGACGTTGTGGGCGCGGCGCGCTTATGAAGCGGGGCGAAGGGCGGGGAAGTGATTGGTCCGCTGTTGAAACACTATGAAGGTCATGTCGAGGCCGCCCCCTCATCCGGCCGCTTCGCGGCCACCTTCTCCCCGCTGGGGAGAAGAGGTTGGCGCAGGCGCCGGCCGGTCCTCTCCCCTTGGGGAGAGGTCGGAATGCCCCGAATTGCTCTTCGCAATTCGGCCTTGGCAATCCGGGTGAGGGGGCTTCGCCGCGTGCCCTACAGCGCCTCCGCGATCTCCGCCGCCAGCCGCGCGTTGTTCTCGACCAGGGCGATGTTGGTTTTCAGGCTGCGGCCGCCGGAGAGTTCCAGGATCTTCGACAAGAGGAAGGGCGTCACCGCCTTGCCGGTGACGTTGAGCGCCTCGGCGGCCTGTTGCGCGGCCTGGATGTAGCCATCCATCTCGGCGGCCGGGATCTCGTCATTTTGCGGCACCGGATTGGCGACCAGGATGCCGCCGCTTAGGCCGAGCGCCTGACGCGTGCGGTAGAAATGCGCGATGTCCTCAGGCGCATTGAGCGTCAGCGGCGCGCGGAAGGGCGACTGGCGCGACCAGAAGGCGGGCATGGTCTCGCAGCCATGGCCGATCACCGGCACGCCGCGCGTCTCCATCACTTCCAGCGTCTTTTCGATGTCGAGGATCGCCTTGGCGCCGGCCGAGACGACGATGACCGGCGTGCGCGCCAGCTCGTCGAGATCGGCCGAGATGTCGAAGCTTTTTTCCGCGCCCTTGTGGACGCCGCCGATACCGCCGGTGGCGAAGACTTTTATGCCAGCCATGTGCGCGGCGATCATGGTGGCGGCAACCGTGGTGCCGCCGGTGCGCTTTTGAGCGACGGCGAAGCCGATATCGGCGCGCGACAGCTTCATGGCGTCGCCGGTCATGGCGAGCGATTCGCGCTCGCCGTCGGACAGGCCGATCTTGATGCGGCCATCGACCACGGCGATCGTCGCCGGCACCGCGCCGCCGTCGATGATGATCTGCTCGACCCTGGCTGCCATCGCACCATTATCGGGGTAGGGCATGCCGTGGGTGATGATGGTGCTTTCCAGCGCCACCACGGGCCGGCCGGCGGCAAGCGCCTCGGCCACGGGCGGGTGGATGTCGACGAAGGGGCGGGCGGTTTCGGGCGTCACGGCTGTCTCCGGTCAGGAGGAAGTGGATGTCTGGTGGCCCTATGCCACCTCCCGCGCCTCCGGCACAAGGGCAAGCGCTTGGCCGAAGTTGGCGTTCGTGAAGGACGGCACGGCCTGAGGGCTCTCGATGGCCAGCATCGCCGCCGCAAGGCCTTCACGCAGTGCCGCGCGCAGCGGCAGGCCGCGCAACAGGGCGGCGACCGTCGCGCCGGTCAGGGCATCGCCGGCGCCGGTCACGTCGGCAACCTTGCGTGGCGCGGGCGGATCGATCTCAAAGATGCCGCTGTCGTCGAAGCCCAGCACCGGAGCGCTGCCGGAGGTCACAACGCCGGCGTTCAGCCCGGCCTGCCTGAGCCGGCGGACAAGGAGTTCGCCGGATGGCTCGGCATCGACAAGCGCGGCGGCTTCTCGGCTGTTCATGAAAAGCAGCGACAGCTGGTCGAGCAGCGGCGTCAGGCGCACGACCTTGGCCGGCGAGACGGCGATGGCGAAGACCGGCCGGCCGTCGGCCAGTGCCATCAGGCGTTCGAGAGCGGCCGTCGGCAGGTTGGCGTCGCACAGGATGGCGTCTGCCGCGGCGATCGCCTCGCGGACCTTGGAGCGCCTTATCTGCTTGGGGAAGGCGAGGTCGTAGAGCGCCATGTCGGCCAGCCCGACGATCAATTCGCCCTCGGGGTCGATCAGCGCCGTGTAGCTCGGCGTCGTGCGGTCGAGGAACACCACCGAGAGGTCCGTTATTCCGGCGTTGTCGATCGCCGAGGCGACTGTGTCCGCCGCCGCGTCGCCGCCGCGCACCGAAATCAGCGAGGCCGACACGCCGCGCTTCACCACGCTGCGCAACGCGTTGAAAACCACGCCGCCGACGTCCTCGCGCATCATGCCGGGGTTGGAGGCGGCCGGCACATAAGTGCCCGAGACCTGGCCGCGCCGGTCGATATGGGCGCCGCCCAGCGCCAGGATATTTGGGGATGTCGGCATATTGGATCGGTGACTTCCGTTGATCGTGCGGCTGCGCACACTAGAGCGGTTCAGCGTTTCACGGAATCGCCGAACCGCTCTAGATCTTGTTTTTGCGCAATTCCGGACAGAAACCGCTACGCACTTTTCCTGGAATTGCTCTAAGTTTCCCTGGATCGCCCTGCAATCGTTCGCGATTCGGACGGCCGGATACGAGATCTCTTCTGGACCAGCGGTTCCGGTTTGTACCAGCCCTGGTGAGACAAAAATAGAACAAATCCAGATATTGATTGTTTTTCAGTTGGTTGTATCCCCTTGCCAAATGAGAACAAAAAAGGTACAAACCGACAAGGATCACGGATTGTCCGGCCTTCATTGACGACCAAGGGGTGATGTATCATGGCTCAGAATACTTTGCGGCTTGTAGAGGATAAGGCAGTGGACAAATCAAAAGCTCTGGACGCGGCGCTGTCGCAGATCGAGCGCGCCTTCGGCAAGGGCTCGATCATGCGGCTCGGCGCCAACGAGCAGGCGGTCGAGATCGAAACCGTGCCGACCGGCTCGCTCGGCCTCGATATCGCGCTCGGCGTCGGCGGCCTGCCGCGCGGCCGCATCGTCGAAATCTACGGGCCGGAAAGCTCGGGCAAGACCACGCTGGCGCTGCACACGGTCGCCGAAGCGCAGAAGAAGGGCGGCATCTGCGCCTTCGTCGATGCCGAGCATGCGCTCGATCCGGTCTATGCCCGCAAGCTCGGCGTTGACCTGGAGAACCTCCTGATCTCGCAGCCCGATACCGGCGAACAGGCGCTGGAGATCTGCGACACGCTGGTGCGTTCGGGCGCCATCGACGTTCTGGTCATCGACTCGGTCGCGGCACTGACGCCGCGCGCCGAAATCGAAGGCGAGATGGGCGATGCGCTACCTGGCCTGCAGGCCCGCCTGATGAGCCAGGCGCTGCGCAAGCTGACCGCCTCGATCTCGCGCTCCAACACCATGGTCATCTTCATCAACCAGATCCGCATGAAGATCGGCGTCATGTTCGGCTCGCCCGAGACGACCACGGGCGGCAACGCGCTGAAATTCTACGCTTCGGTGCGCCTCGACATCCGCCGCATCGGCTCGGTCAAGGACCGCGACGAGGTCGTCGGCAACCAGACCCGCGTCAAGGTGGTCAAGAATAAGCTGGCCCCGCCCTTCAAGGTGGTCGAGTTCGACATCATGTATGGCGAGGGCGTGTCCAAGACCGGCGAGCTCGTCGATCTCGGCGTCAAGGCCGGCGTGGTCGAGAAGTCGGGCGCCTGGTTCTCCTACAATTCGCAGCGTCTCGGCCAGGGGCGCGAGAACGCCAAGCTGTTCCTGCGCGACAATCCCGACACGGCGCGCGAGATCGAGATGGCGCTCAGGCAGAATGCCGGGCTGATCGCTGAGAAATTCCTCGAAAATGGTGGCTCCGAAGGCGGGGACGACGGTTTCGAGGACGAAGCCGGCGCCATGTAACGCGACGGTCGGAGTTTGGCCATAATCCTGTTATATTCGTATATGCTTATGTAATTGAGTTCTGGTATTGCGTCCCGAACCGCCGGCCCTCGCGCCGGCGGTTTGCGTTTGCGGGCGGTGCTGCCGCTCGCCGGTTTATTGGCCCAAAGCGCCTCGCGCTGCAATGAATTCAGGCGATGCGCTTTGGTCTTTGTTTATGCATGTCGTTTTCCCAAAGCTGCTGCGCACTTTTGGGCGACGTGCCTGTGTCCGTGTTTCTGGACAGGGTGCGGAGCTATCGCTAAAAGGCCAATCTATCTTCTGAAACATGAAAGCCCATCAGCCGCCGGCAGCGCCGGCGGTTCTTGCGAAAAAGGCAGTATGCAATGAGTGGCGTGAACGACATCCGGTCGACATTCCTCGACTACTTCCGCAAGGAGGGCCATGAGATCGTCGCCTCCAGCCCGCTGGTGCCGCGCAACGATCCGACGTTGATGTTCACCAACGCCGGCATGGTGCAGTTCAAGAACGTCTTCACCGGCCTGGAGAAGCGTCCCTATTCGCGGGCGTCCACCGCCCAAAAGAGCGTGCGCGCCGGCGGCAAGCACAACGACCTCGACAATGTCGGCTATACCGCGCGCCATCTCACCTTCTTCGAGATGCTCGGCAATTTCTCGTTCGGCGACTATTTCAAGGAGCGCGCGATTGAGCTTGCCTGGAACCTGATCACCAAGGGTTTCGGCCTCAAGAAGGACAAGCTGCTCGTCACTGTCTATCACACCGACGACGAAGCGGCGGGCTTTTGGAAGAAGATCGCCGGCTTTTCCGACGACCGCATCATCCGGATCCCGACCTCGGACAATTTCTGGGCGATGGGCGACACCGGCCCATGCGGCCCGTGCTCTGAAATCTTCATCGACCGCGGCGAGCATATCTGGGGCGGACCGCCCGGCAGCCCGGAAGAAGATGGCGACCGGTTCCTGGAATTCTGGAACCTGGTGTTCATGCAGTATGAGCAGGTTACCAAGGAAGAACGCATCGACCTGCCGCGTCCTTCGATCGACACCGGCATGGGCCTGGAGCGAATGGCCTCCATCCTGCAGGGCGTCGAAAGCGTCTTCGAGACCGACCTGTTCAGGCATCTGATCGACGCGGCGTCCTCGGCGCTCGGCCAGGGTCCGAACCAGGAGAACGTCGCGTCTTATCGCGTCATGGCGGATCACCTGCGCTCGTCCTCCTTCCTGGTGGCCGACGGCGTGCTGCCGTCCAACGAAGGCCGCGGCTATGTGCTGCGCCGCATCATGCGCCGCGCCATGCGCCATGCGCAGCTGCTTGGCGCGAAGGAGCCGCTGATGTGGCAGCTGGTGCCGGCGCTGGTGCGCGAGATGGGCCAGGCCTATCCCGAGCTGGTGCGCGGCGAGGCGCTGATCACCGAGACGCTGAAGCTCGAGGAAACGCGCTTCCGCAAGACGCTGGTGCGTGGCCTCGGCTTGCTTTCGGACGCGACGGAAACGCTGCATGCCGGCGACATGCTCGATGGCGAGACGGCCTTCAAGCTCTACGACACCTATGGCTTCCCGCTCGACCTGACGCAGGATGCGCTGCGCCAGCGTAGCATCTCGGTCGATCTCGCCGGCTTCACCGACGCGATGGAGCGGCAGAAGGCCGAGGCGCGCGCGCATTGGGCGGGCTCGGGCGAGGCCGCGACCGAGACGGTGTGGTTCTCGGTGCGCGAGAAGACCGGTGCCACCGAATTCCTCGGCTATGAGACGGAGGAGGCGGAAGGCATCGTCCAGGCCCTGGTCAAGGACGGCAAGACCATCGACAGCGCCACCCAGGGCGATGCGGTCGCCGTGGTCGTCAACCAGACGCCGTTCTATGGCGAATCCGGCGGCCAGATGGGCGACACCGGGGTGATCTCCGGCGAGGGTTTTTCGATTGAGGTCTCGGATACGCAGAAGAAGGCCGACGGTCTGTTCGTGCATCTCGGCAAGGTGGCTAAAGGCACGGTCAAGACGGGTGCTGCCGTCGAGCTCAAGGTCGATCATGCCCGCCGCTCGAGGCTGCGCGCCAACCATTCCGCGACGCATCTCATCCACGAGGCGCTGCGCGAGGTGCTGGGCACCCATGTGGCGCAGAAAGGCTCGCTGGTCGCGCCGGAGCGGCTGCGCTTCGACATCTCGCACAACAAGCCGATTTCGGCCGATGAGCTCGAGGAGGTCGAGCGCATGGCCAACGAGATCGTCGTGCAGAACAGCCCGGTGACGACGCGGCTGATGTCGGTCGACGACGCGATCGCCGAGGGCGCCATGGCGCTGTTCGGCGAAAAATACGGCGATGAGGTGCGCGTCGTGTCGATGGGCACCGGCCTGCACGGCGCCAAGGCCAATCGTCCTTATTCCGTCGAGCTTTGCGGCGGCACGCATGTGAAGTCGACCGGCGATATCGGCCTGGTGCGCATCCTGTCGGACGGCGCGGTGGCGGCCGGCGTGCGCCGCATCGAGGCGCTGACCGGCGAGGCGGCGCGCAAGCATCTCGACGAGCAGGACAGGCGGCTGAAAGCCGCGGCGGCGACCCTGAAAATTGCGCCGGCTGACGTGCCGGCTCGCGTCGAAACATTGCTTGAGGAACGCAAGAAGCTTGAGAAGGAATTGAGCGAAGCGCGCAAGAAGCTGGCGCTGGGTGGCGGCTCGGCCGCTGCCGATGCCCCGGCCGCCAACGAGACCATCGCCGGCGTCGGCTTTCTCGGCAAGGCAGTCAGCGGTGTCGCGCCGAAGGACCTGAAGCCACTGGCCGATGCCGGCAAGAAGACGCTCGGCTCCGGTGTGGTCGTCTTCGTCGGCGCCGGCGAGGACAACAAGGCAAGCGTGGTCGTCGGCGTCACCGACGACCTGACCGGCCGCTTCAGCGCCGTCGATCTCGTGCGCGTCGCGTCCGCCGCGCTTGGCGGGCAGGGCGGCGGCGGCCGGCCCGACATGGCGCAGGCCGGCGGCCCCGACGCCTCCAAGGCCAATGATGCGATCGCGGCGGTAAAGGCGGCGCTGGAAGCGGCGTAGCCCTGAGGAAATCAGGAAAGCTTTGCCGCTTTCAGGGCGTGCGCCATTCTGACGGAGTCGCCCCACGTGGATAGCCAGATGAGGCAATCCGTGGCGATGGCAATCGCCACGCGCAGGAGTTTCAGCAGTAAGCCCGGTGCTTGCAACTGCTGCTCGGCGTGATGGAGATGAGCCAGCTCTTCCTCGCGGATCGACAGGATAACGGCGTGGAGTTCGCGATCACGCCCAGCGAGATAATTGAGCTGGTCGTCAAGATGGCGGTGCACTGTCGCTTCGACGGCGGCGGTGCAAGCCCAGATGCCTTGCGGGCCGAGCAAAGCGGTAAAAAAGCCCAGCAGCCAGCCACCCCAGCTCCAGAATTGCATCACGCGGCATGGACGCGAATTTCGTGCCGGCATGGCGGCAAGGAAGGCGGCGCAATGCTGGCGCTCGTGTCCCAGCATCTCCGATAGAGATGGAACGCAATCCGGCCAGAAGTGCTCGGCAACGAGGATTTGCGCCGAATAGATCCGGATCGCTCCAAACTCGCCTGCGTGGTTGACCCGGACTATCCTGGCTACGGTCAACGCATCGCGGCGAGAAAGCTCAGCCATTGGAGAAGCTTGTCCGCTTGGCGATACTACCCCACCAGCCCTGCAAGTCAGGAAAGTGGGTAAAAAGCTTCTGTCCCTCGGCGACCTTGAGAAAATAGGCGATGATGGGCGCGGCGTGCAGGTCGGCCAGCGTCAGCTGGCCGCCGAGCAGCCATGGCCCCTTGGCCTTAAGCGATGTCAGTACCTGGAGCACCGTCTCGGCCTGGCGGAGCCCATTGGCGATCAGCGCCTCGTCCGGCTGCGTCTTTTCCAGCCGCTCGACGGCGACGTCCCAGACCATCGCGCGATAGCCATAGGCGTCGAGCATGCCGATGATCTGGCCCATCCTGGCGCGACCGCGAGCGTCGGCCGGCTGCAGGGCCGGACCATCGAAGGCTTCGTCGACGTAGCGCCCGATTGCGCCGGTCTCGAACAGGCGAAAGCCGTCATGCTCGAAGGCCGGGATGCGGCCGAACGGGTGCAGCTCCAGATACCAGGCCGGAACGCCCTCGGCGGCGAAGATGTCGAGCGGGACGAGCTCGTAGCCGACGCCCTTTTCCTCCAACGCCATGCGCGCGATGCGCACATAGACGCTGTAGTCGGCGCCGTAGAGAGTTGGCTTGGCCATCGATCAGCTCTCACTTCCCCTCGTGGTAATGCTCAAAAAGCGAAGGCTCCTTTCGGAGCCTTCGGTATGCCGGATATCTGGATTTTACCCCATCGCCTTCTGCAAATTCTCGTCGATCTTGTCGAGGAAGCCGGTGGTCGAGAGCCAGGGCTGGTCGGGGCCGATCAGCAGCGACAGGTCCTTGGTCATGAAGCCGCTTTCGACGGTCTGGATGCAGACCTTCTCCAGCGTCTCGGCGAAGCGCTTCAACTCGGCATTGTCGTCGAGCTTGGCGCGGTGCGCGAGGCCGCGCGTCCAGGCGAAGATCGAGGCGATCGAATTGGTCGAGGTTTCCTCGCCCTTCTGATGCTGGCGGTAGTGGCGCGTCACCGTGCCGTGCGCGGCTTCCGCTTCCACCGTCTTGCCGTCCGGCGTCATCAGCACCGAGGTCATCAGGCCGAGCGAGCCAAAACCTTGCGCCACCGTGTCGGACTGCACGTCGCCATCATAGTTCTTGCAGGCCCAGACATAACCGCCCGACCATTTCAGGCTGGAGGCGACCATGTCGTCGATCAGGCGGTGCTCGTACCAGAGCTTCCTTGCCTTGAACTCGGCCTCGAACTCCTTCTCGTAGACTTCCTGGAAGATGTCCTTGAAGCGGCCGTCATAGGCCTTGAGGATGGTGTTCTTGGTCGACAGATAGACCGGGAAATTGCGCAGCAGGCCGTAGTTCAGCGAGGCGCGGGCGAACTCGCGGATCGACTCGTCGAGATTGTACATGGCCATGGCCACGCCGGCGCCCGGCGCGTCATAGACGTCGTGCTCGATCACCTGGCCGTCCTCGCCGACGAACTTGATCGTCAGCTTGCCCTTGCCGGGGAAACGGAAGTCGGTGGCGCGGTACTGGTCGCCGAAGGCATGACGGCCGACGACGATCGGCTTGGTCCAGCCCGGCACCAGACGCGGCACATTCTTCATGATGATCGGCTCGCGGAAGATGGTGCCGCCGAGGATGTTGCGGATGGTGCCGTTGGGCGACTTCCACATCTTCTTCAGCTTGAACTCCTCGACGCGCGCCTCATCGGGGGTGATCGTCGCGCATTTCACGCCGACGCCCCATTTCTTGATGGCGTTGGCCGAGTCGATCGTCACCTGGTCGTTGGTGGCGTCGCGATGCTCGATGCCGAGGTCGTAATATTCGAGCTTCAGGTCGAGATAGGGGTGGATCAGCTTGTCCTTGATGAACTGCCAGATGATGCGGGTCATCTCGTCGCCGTCGAGCTCGACGACCGGGTTCGCCACCTTGATCTTCGCCATGGAAAGAATGCCTCGTTGCTGGGGGATCTGAACGGCCTTGCCCGCATGGTTTCGGCCGGGGATGCGGAGCGTATATCAAAGGCTTTTTCAGCGCGCAAACCGCGATCCGCGCCGGGCGGACGGGTGCCGCCGTTGTGAATGCTTCATTTTCCGGTCCGGATGTGGCAGGGGACGCCGAAACGCCGCAAACCTCGGTTACCCACAGCCATGCCAGCCATCGAAGACACAACCAAGACCGCTTCCGCCGGACCGGCGATCATTCTGGTCGAGCCGCAGCTCGGCGAAAATATCGGCATGGTCGCCCGCGCCATGGCGAATTTCGGCTTGTCCGAGCTCAGGCTGGTCAATCCGCGCGACGGCTGGCCGAGCGAGAAGGCGCGCGCCGCCGCCAGCCGGGCCGATCATGTCATCGACGCCACCAGGGTTTTCGACGACCTGGCATCGGCGGTCGCCGACCTCAACTTCGTCTTCGCCACGACGGCGCGCGAGCGCGACGGCTTCAAGCCGGTGCGCGGTCCCGTGGAAGCGGGCAGGGCGCTGAGAGCGCATGTCGAGGCGGGCGAGCGCACCGGCATCCTGTTCGGCCGCGAGCGCTTCGGCCTCTATAATGACGAGGTCGGGCTCGCCGACGAGATCGTCACCTTTCCGGTCGACCCCGGCTTTTCCTCGCTCAACATCGCCCAGGCAGTGCTTTTGATGTCCTATGAGTGGATGAAGTCCGGCCTCGCCGAAGAGACCCAGACCAATTTCTCCGGGCCGGAGCTGGTGCCGGCGACCAAGGAGCAGTTGCACAGCCTGTTCGCCTATCTGGAAAGCGCGCTGGAAGCGCGCGGCTATTTTCGCCCGGAAGAAAAGAAGCCGAAGATGGTCGACAATCTGCGCGCCGTGCTGACACGCGCGGGCTTTGCCGAGCCGGAACTGAAGGTGCTGCGCGGCATCATCTCGTCGCTCGACCGGTTCTCGCCGGCCATGCCGCGGGGCGACGGCTCGCCCGGGGACGATCCCAGACGGTTGCCGGCAGCCGCGCGAAGTCGCGCCAAAAAAGAAGAAAGTTAAAATCGATAAGCTGTGAACATTTGAAGTAACCGAATTTTATTCGGTCGTACGTCATCCTTGCCGCGATACTGGGGGTGGCACATGTTTGCGTCCAATATTGGTCGTCTGCGCTTTTTCCTTTATTCTCTCGGTCTCGCAGTGGCCGAGACCGTGGTAATCCTTATCTGCATTGTCGGCACGATCGGCTTCGAGGGGCTGCTTAATTCAGCGCCCGGTCCGTCGCGGCAGGGTATGGCGGGCGCCGTCCTTGTCACGTCGCTCATCTTTGTCGCGCTGCGCGGCAACATCGCCTCGCGCCGCACCCGCGATGCCAATGGGCGCCGCTGGATCCTGTGGGCCTACATCGCCCTTTCGGCCGTCTACGCCCTCCTGCAGGCGGGCGTGCTGCTGGTCGTCAAGTTCGGCGATCCCCAGAGCATTCCAGGTGGGCTGAACCTGCTCGCGTTTTCGATATTCGGCCTTTGGTGCACGATCCTTTGGGCGAAACCCGTCGCCGGCAGCAACATCGACGAACTGACTGATGTTTTCGATTTCGACGGCCCGCTGCCGGCACCGGCGCGTGCCGGACGCACCGTGACAGCAAGCGTGCCGGCAACCCCGCGTCCCGCCGCTTCCGCCGCGCGCGTGCCGCCCGCGCCGCAGCCTTTCGGCAGGCCGCGGCCTGCCGGCTTCGGCAAACGTGGGATATAATTGAGTCTTGGAGAGAGCATGATGTCGTCCGAAAACCGCTTTACACTTTTCGGCATCATGCTCTGGCGGCTGCGCAAAAGCTGCTCGCATTCGCCTCTTCAAGACCACGATCATTCGCGATAGAAGCGCCGTCGGTCCAATCACGGGCCTGCTGCTTCTCTTTGTTTGACGCAATTCCGGACGGAAAACCGTTTCACACTTTTCCTGGAATTGCTCTGGTGGCCGGATGACAATGAGCGATCGATCAAGCCAACGCCCGATCCTGATGTTCGATTCCGGCGTTGGCGGGCTGACCGTGCTGCGCGAGGCGCGCGTGCTGATGCAGGACCGCCGCTTCGTCTATGTCGCCGACGACGCGGCTTTTCCTTATGGCGCCTGGGAGGAGCCGGCGCTCAAGGATCACATCCTTACGCTGTTCGGCAAATTGCTCGATCGGCTTCAGCCGGCGATTTCCGTCATTGCCTGCAACACCGCCTCGACCCTGGTGATCGATGCGCTGCGCGAGAAATTCCCTGGCCATCCGTTCGTGGGCACCGTGCCGGCGATCAAGCCGGCCGCCGAACGCACCCATTCGGGGCTGGTGTCGGTGCTGGCGACGCCCGGCACGGTAAAACGGCAATACACGCGCGACCTGATCAGCAAATGGGCGCAGAAATGCCATGTGCGCCTGGTTGGCAGCGACCGGCTGGCGGGGCTCGCAGAGATCTATATGCGCCAGGGTTTCGTCGACGAGGAGGCCGTGCGCGGCGAAATCGCGCCTTGCTTCATCGAGCGCGACGGCAATCGCACCGACATCGTCGTGCTCGCCTGCACGCATTATCCGTTTCTCGTCAACCGCATGCGCAAGACCGCGCCCTGGCCGGTCGACTGGATCGATCCCGCCGAGGCGATCGCGCGGCGTGCCATGTCGCTGCTGGAACCGGTCGCGGAAACATCCGGCGACAGCGAGCCCGATCTTGCCGTTTTCACCTCGGGCAAGGTGGATTTCGCCACAAGGCGACTGATCCAGGGGTTCGGACTGACCGCTCGTTAGGGCGTGGCAGGTTCGAAGACGATGCTGCGCTGATCCGGATCGGCCGAGACAAGCTTTAGGCTCAGACCGTCACCTTGCCTGAACCCGGAAGCCTTCACGTTGGCGACGATGGGCATGTCGGCTAGCTGCACGCGCACGCCATGGTCGACGATATCGGTGACGACGGCCTTGAACGTCTCGCCCTCGCGTCCCTTGAGCATGACCGCTTCGGCAAGGTCGATGGCGGCGTGGTTGATCTGCGAAGCACGGGCGTCCGCGCGCCCCATCACCTTCGGCAATCTGGCGAACGCGTCGGTGACGGCCTGCGGCACGGGCTGGCCGTTGGCGATCGCCAGCGCGCAGCGCACGACATAGCGGTCGGCCAGCCGCCTGAGCGGCGCGGTGGCATGGGCATAGGTCGCGGCCATCGCCTCATGCCAGGGGACGACGCCCTCCTGGTAGGGTTGGTAGGACGCGCCGTTGCCCGCGCGGCGGATTTCCAGCATCAGCGCGGCCTGCTTCGGATCGGCTGGATCGAGCGTGCGCTGATAGTCGCCCAGGCTGGTGGAGGCGGGCCAGGACAGGCCAAGCGCCTGTGCGGCGTTGCGCAGTCTTTGCACCTTGGAGGCGTCCGGCCCCGACATCACCCGGAACAGTCCGGTCTTGTGCGCCAGCATGGCGTCGGCAATCGCCATATTGGCGGCCAGCGAAAGTGCCGCATTGTCCTGCTCCGATTGCAGCAGCGGCCGGAACGAAAGCCGGAATGTGCCGTCGGCCTGCTTTTCTACCTCCTGCTCGGGCGGGTCGACGCGCGAAGCGCCGCGACGCTCTTCGTTAGCCGCCATGCGCCGCGCCAGTTCCGCGAAGTCAGCCGGAACGTCGGAGGCCTGCACGCTGTCGTAGGCGAGCTTCGCGCGGCTTTTGATGATTGCCCGCTCCGCGCCGTCCAGCTTCACCGCGCCGTCCTCGGCGACCCGGACCGTGAAGATGATCGCCGGACGCGGCCCATCGGGCAGCAGGCTCGCCGCAGCCTCGGCGAGCACCGGCGGGTAGAGCCCGGCCTTGCCGTCGGGCAAATAAAGCGTCTCGCCCCGGTTCCAGGCTTCGAGATCAATCGCGTCGCCCTCCTCGACGAACCAGGCAACGTCGGCAATGGCATAATGCAAGAGAAGATCGCCGCCACTGGCCTCGATCGAGAAGGCCTGGTCGAGATCGGTGGAACTCGCCGGATCGAGCGTGACGAAGGGCATCGCGGTTCGGTCTGCATGTTGCGCGGGCACACGCTTTGCCGCCGCTTGCGCCGCGGTCGCCACCTCCGGCGGAAATCCATCCGGCACGTGGAACTCGGCGCGGATTTTCGCAAGGCCGGTGGAGAGCGCCTGTGAGGGATCGGTCAGCGATTTCATGCGGCCGTCCTACACTGGCGCTCCGGACGCGGGAAGGCTGCCAGCGAAAATCGCCGACCGGTCGCCTGACGGCCGACGCCACCCTTATCGGGATCCGGACCGCCGGCGCTGGAACTGCCGCTCAAGCGCGGCGTTTCTAACAGCAAAGGAGACATAGCCATGCCCGCCACATCACAAGCCCAGCAAAAGGCCGCCGGCGCAGCGCTTTCCGCAAAGCGCGGCGAGACCAAGAAGAGCGAACTCAAGGGTGCTTCGCGCGAAATGTATGAGTCCATGAGCGAGAAGCAGCTCGAGGAATTCGCGGAGACCAAGCGCAAAGGCCTGCCCAGCAAGAAGTCATAGAGCGCGAGGTCGAATGAAAATGCCCGCGGCGTCGGCCGCGGGCCTCCGTCAATCCCGTGCTGCAAAATAACCTAGCGGCGCCACCAGCAGTGCTTTGTCTTGTAGCGTACGACATGGCGGTGGCCGTGGCGCCAGACGACTCTTTTCTTCACCACGACGCGGCAAATCTGCTTATGGCCGTGCCAATGCCTGGCCATGGCGGGCTCCGGCGTCATGACCGCCATCGAACCTGCCAGCACAGCGGCCCCGGTCAAGGTAAGGAAGAACTTCTTCATGGGAATTCGGACTCCTCTGCTCCAGTCCCTTCATTAAGATGGCAGAGCAGAGCGGCTCCTTGAAGCACACGCTGCCCCGCTGCCGACGGCCTTCGCCACAACCGGCACCGCACGCAACGCGGGAAATGCTACCCGGTTGCGACCCGCGCTGCCAGCTGTAAGCTTGACACCGGTTAAATCTGTGTTTAACAGGCCCACCAACACCGGGTGGCGACGCCCGGTGGTTTCTTTTGACGTGTCCCGTGGGTTTTCCGTCGCTTTGCGTGGAAAACCCTGTCAGGCCTCGAAAACGGGGGCCAGAGGAGGGCGCGTTTCCTTCGCCCGGAGCCATGGGGCTCCGGGTATATTGTTTTGAAAGGGAATGCGATGAGCAAGCGCGAATCCGCGAAATACAAGATCGACCGCCGTCTCGGCGAAAACATCTGGGGCCGCCCGAAGTCCCCGGTCAACAAGCGTGAATACGGCCCCGGCCAGCACGGCCAGCGCCGCAAGGGCAAGCTTTCCGACTTCGGCCTGCAGCTGCGCGCCAAGCAGAAGCTGAAGGGTCACTATGGCGACGTTTCGGAAAAGCAGTTCCGCAAGGTCTATGAAGAGGCCAACCGCCGCAAGGGCGACACCTCGGAGAACCTGATCGGCCTGCTGGAGTCGCGTCTCGACGCGATCGTCTATCGCGCCAAGTTCGTCCCGACCATCTTCGCCGCCCGTCAGTTCGTCAACCACGGCCATGTCAACGTCAACGGCAAGCGCACCAACATCGGTTCGTATCGCTGCAAGCCGGGCGACGTCATCGAGGTGCGCGAGAAGTCGAAGCAGCTCGTGATCGTGCTGGAATCGGTCGCTCTCGCCGAGCGCGACGTGCCGGACTACATCGAAGCCGACCACAACAAGATGACCGCGACCTTCGGGCGCGTTCCGGGCCTGTCGGACGTTCCGTTCGCCGTCCAGATGGAACCGAACCTCGTCGTCGAATTCTACTCGCGCTGATCGATATCAATCAGCCGCAGCATCCAAAGGCCGCCTTTCGAGGCGGCCTTTTCTTTGTTGGCCTTGGTTGTTCATTTTAGCCGCATTTATGCGCAGCCAAGTGATTCCACTCTGCTGCAAAATGCTCTAAAGCCGGGCGCCAACAGAACTATGGGGCCGGCGCCATGAACATGCTGCCAGATGTGAAAACCCTCGAGCCGATCGACGACGATGCCGAAGGCGGCTTCCATCCGCTGTTCCGCGACGTGCCATCCTCGGTCGAGTTCAACAAGCTGCGCAAGCGGCTCTTGAGGCTGACGCGCCAGGCGATCGAGGATTTCGCCATGGTGAAGCCGGGCGAGCGCTGGCTGGTGGCGCTCTCGGGCGGCAAGGATTCCTACGGTCTGCTTGCGCTTCTGCTCGACCTCAAATGGCGCGGCCTGCTGCCGGTCGAGCTGCTCGCCTGCAATATCGACCAGGGCCAGCCGAATTTCCCGAAGCACATCCTGCCAGACTATCTCAACGCCAACGGCATCGCGCATCGCATCGAATACCAGGACACCTATTCGGTGGTGACCGACAAGCTGCCGGAAGGCAGCACCTATTGCTCGCTCTGCTCGCGGCTTCGGCGCGGCCATCTCTACCGCATCGCACGCGAGGAGGGGTGCTCGGCGCTGGTGCTTGGCCATCACCGCGAGGACATTCTCGAGACCTTCTTCATGAACCTGTTCCATGGCGGGCGTCTCGCCGCCATGCCGCCCAAGCTGCTCAATGACGAGGGCGACATCATGGTGTTGCGGCCGCTCGCCTATAATGCCGAGGCCGATCTCGAAAAATTCGCCAACGCCATGAAATTCCCGATCATCCCCTGCGATCTCTGCGGCAGCCAGGAAGGGCTGCAGCGCAACGCCATGAAGGCGATGCTCGACGACATCGAGAAGCGCATGCCGGGCCGCAAAGATACGATGATCCGCGCCATGACCAATGTAAGGCCTTCGCATCTCCTGGACAGGAAGCTGTTCGACTTCGCGGGGCTCGACACGAACCCAGGACAAGACATTTCCGATGAGATTTGACGACAACGCGATCGACTGGCTGGCCGAGCTTCTCGCCGACGCGGCAAAGGCCGAAATCATGCCGCGCTTCCGCCGGCTGGGCGAGGGGGACGTGCGCCAGAAGACGTCCGCCGCCGATCTCGTCACCGAGGCGGACGTCAACGCCGAAAGGCTGATCACCGCCAGACTGCGCGAGCTCTATCCCGACGCCATGGTGGTGGGCGAGGAAGCCTGCTCCGACAACCCGGCGCTGCTGTCAGGCCTTGGCGATGCAGCGCTTGCCTTCGTGATCGATCCGGTCGACGGCACCTTCAACTTCGCGTCCGGCGTGCCGCTGTTCGGCGTCATGGCCGGCGTCGTCGTCAATGGCGAGACTGTCGCTGGCATCATTCATGACCCGATTGGCAAGGACTGGCTGATTGGCGCCAAAGGTGCCGGCAGCCATATCCGCCACGCGGATGGCGCGCTGGAGAAGGTGGGAGTCGCCGCACCGGTGCCGATGTCGCAGATGACCGGCGCCGTTTCCTGGCAGTTTCTCGAGGAGCCCGAGCGCTCGCGGCTTGCCCGCAACCAAACCAAGACGCTGTCGCATTTTGCCTATCGCTGCGCGGCGCATGAGTACCGGCTGCTGGCCAGCGGCCACGCCCATTTCGTGCTCTACAACAAGCTGATGCCCTGGGATCATCTCGCCGGGGCGCTGATCCATCAGGAAGCGGGCGGCCACGTCGCGCGCGTCGACGGCAGCGCCTACCTGCCGTCGCATGTCGATGGCGGCCTGCTGGTCGCGCCGGACAAGCAAAGCTGGGACGAGTTGCGCCGCGAGCTCTGGGCTGAGTAGGATCGGTTCGGTTCGGTTGCGGGGCAGTACCGGCCAGGCCGCTATGACCCTGCAGCGGAATCGGGGGATGCCAATGAATTTCCGGTACGCGCTGGCTTTCGCCTTGATCGCCGGCGCGGGTTGCGGCAAGGCCCAGGCGCAGGAGCGCACTTGCGGCAGCCGCGATCCGGTCAACTCCATCGCCGAGATGGCGGAGGCCATCTACGCCTGCTGGCAGCCACCGCCGGGCACGGCAGACCTGACTTTGACATTATGCTTCTCGCTTCGTCGCGACGGAACGCTTATTGGCAAGCCGCGCGCCACTTTCTCCAAACTAGGGCCGGACGGCAGTTTGAACAGGGCTTTCGTTGCTTCGGTGATCGAGGCCCTTAACAAGGAACTGCCAGTGCCTTTCACCGAAGGCATGGGTGGTGCGATTGCAGGGCGCCCCCTTTGCCCGCTCTTCAGGGCGACGCAGGAACGCAAATCCTGACCGCGCTTGTTCAAGAGCAGCTCTATGCTGTTAGTGTAGATCGGTAATGTGCCCTGAAACGGGGGCATTCTGCGGCTGGAACATCTTGCCGCGCTCGGCAATCAGGATCATCAGCAACGCCGCGACCGAGACGCTGCAGAAGCCGGCGGCCAAGGGCGTGACAGTACCATTATAAGCTTGCCCGATCGCCGCGCCGATGAGGGCGCCGAGGAACGTCTGCATGAAGCCCAGGATGGATGCCGCCGTGCCGGCGAGCTCGCCGAGCGGCTCCATCGCAAGCGCATTGAAGTTCGCTCCGAGGCCACCGAAAGGCAGCATAGCGCCGGCAAAGAAGGTGACGAACAGCCAGAGCGGCATCCGCATTTCGAGCGAGACGACCAGCCAGGCAAGGCTGATGCACAGGAAGATCAATAGTGCGCCTTGCGACAGGCGGCGCATGCCGATCTGCCCGACCAGCCGCGAGTTCAGGAAATTGGAAAAGGCGAGCACGCCGGCGACGCCGGCAAAGATCAACGGGAACAGCTCGCCGACGTGGTAGATATTGATGTAGATCTGCTGGGCCGAGCTGATGAAGCCGAACATGGCCGCGAAGATGAAGGTGCTGGCAAACGCGTAGCAAAGCGTCAGTCGATTGGTCAGAACGATACGGAAACCGCCGACAACCGAGCTTACCGTCAGCGGCCGACGATATTCCGGATGCAGTGTTTCCGGCAAGCGCATCAGCGCCCAAGTCGAGACAATCAGCGCTCCCACCGCCATGGTCACGAAGATCCAGTGCCAGCTGGCAAATAGCATGACGAACTGGCCGATGCCCGGCGCGATGACCGGGATCGCCATGAACACCATGAAGATCAGCGACATCACTTCGGCCATGCGGCGTCCTTCGAACGTGTCGCGCACGATCGAGACGGCGATGACGCGGGTCGCGGCGGCGCCGACGCCTTGGATGAAACGCCACGTCAGCAAGAGGGCGAAGCTGGGCGCTACCGCGGCGGCACCGGCAGCCACGACATAGACGACAAGCCCCAAGACCAGCGGCGCGCGGCGGCCGTAGCGGTCCGAGATCGGCCCGAACAAAAGCTGTCCGCCGCCGAAACCGAGCATATAGGCGGTGATGACATATTGGCGGTGGTTTTCGCTTTCGACGCCGAGCGAGGCGCCGATCTGCTGCAGCGCCGGCAGCATGATGTCGATGGCCAAGGAGTTGAGCGCCATCAGCGCCGCGCAGAGCGCAATGAATTCCCAGCGCGGAATGGGCAAGCTTGCCCGTTGCGACGCTTCTACCTGCTTGTCCACGGCAAAGTCCGATCTTTCAAACGAACAAGCGCCGGCTGGCCGGCGCGCTGGTTCGTTTCATCCCCGATATTCGGGTCACAATTGCCGAGGTGGGGGCGGCCCCGGGCGATGCTTGCCGGCCGGAGGGTTGGCCTCCGCGCCGGCGAGCAAAAAACTGAATCAGGCCGCGCCTTTGACGCTGACGCCCTTTTCGACCAGGAAGTCCTGCAATTCGCCGGCCTGGAACATTTCGCGCACGATGTCGCAACCGCCGACGAATTCGCCCTTCACATAGAGCTGCGGGATGGTCGGCCAGTTGGAATAATCCTTGATGCCCTGGCGCAATTCTGCCGAGTCGAGCACGTTCACGCCTTTGTAGTCGGCCCCGATGTAATCGAGGATCTGCACCACCTGGCCGGAGAAGCCGCATTGCGGGAAGCCGGGTGTGCCCTTCATGAAAAGCACGACGTCGTTGCTCTTCACTTCATTGTCTATGTAGTCGTTGATGCCGGTCATGGACAATCCTTTCACGCCTGTGGGAGTCAGGCTCGAAGCATGTCCTTCAAATAAACCCATAGGTTGGCTGAAACAAGACGTTAGCCGCGACGCCGGCCCGATGGCGCAAGGGATAACGCGATTTTGGGCTAAGCCTGAGCGGCGACGGCGCTCAGTCGGGAATGCTGGTCTGCAGCGCCAGCGCGTGCAGCACGCCGCCCATATTGCCCTTCAACGCGTTGTAGACCATCTGGTGCTGCTGCACGCGGCTCTTGCCCCGGAAACTCTCGGCAACGACCTCGGCTGCGTAATGGTCGCCGTCGCCGGCCAGATCGCGGATCGTCACCTGGGCGTCCGGAATGCCTTCCTTGATCAGTTTTTCGATGTCGTGGGCATTCATTGCCATGGCAAAATCCTGTTTCATGCGGGCACGTAGTGTGACTCGGGTGAGCCTAAAGCCTTTCCGGCCCGGATTGAAGCCGTTCCATCGGCGGTAGGGACTTAGGCGTTGTCCCGGCTGGAATGAACCACGCCGTCTTCGGTGATGTCATCGCGCGTCGAATAGGCGCGGCCGAGGCTGAAGACCAGAATGTAGAGCGGGATGTTGATCAACAGGCTGACGATCGGAAGGTAGCTCGTCATCTGCCATGCGGGTGAGAAGAAGGGCTGGCCGTAGCCGTCGCAGGTCAAGGACGAGCCATATTCCCAAACCGCCCCAATCACCACGGCGACGGCGAAGAGCTTGATGCAGGTCGCGACGTGCCTTGCTCGCGCAGGCTCCGGAGAAAGCCTGTTCCACAGCACCAGGCAGACGACCGGAACCGCGTAGATCAGGTTCTGCACGACGAGCATTGGCAGTGTGCCGTTAGCCGCGGCGAGGAATTGCGCGCGGGTTTCCAGCAGTGGACAGACCTCGCCCGAGGTTGTCGACAGAAGGAACAGCACGAATGGTCCGAGAAACCAGAAGAAGAACAGGCACGGCCAGAAGACGACTGCGATCAGCGCCCTGGCGGTTAACCTCGTCAACTGGCCTGATCCATGAAGCGCGGGAACCAGCCCTCATGGGTGGCGGTCAGCTCGCTGACCGGGATCGACCGTGCCTCGCCAAGCTTCAACTCACGTCCGCCGGTGGTGCCGATCCAGGGCGCGAAGATGCCGAGCTTGCCCTGCTCCTCGCGGATCCTGTCCCATTCGCCGCTTTGCGGGTCGATCGACAGCGTCAGCAGATAGCGGCCCTGGTCCTCGCCGAACCAGACCGGGATTGGATCGGTGCCTGTAAGGCCGGGAATCGTGGCGCCAATGCCGGAGGCCATCGCCATTTCGGCCAGCGCTATCGCCAGGCCGCCGTCGGAGACGTCGTGGGCGGCGGTGACGATGCCGGAAGAGATCAGCGCGCGCACATGATCGCCGACGCGCTTCTCATGGTCGAGGTCGACGGGCGGTGGCGGACCGTCGACGCGGCCGTGGATGTCGCGCATATAGACGGACTGGCCGAGATGGCTGCCCCAGCTCGGCGGCGCGCCGACCAGCACGATCATCTGGCCCTCGGCGGCAAAGCCGATACGGGCCATCTTCGACCAGTCGGCGATCAGCCCGACGCCGCCGATGGTCGGCGTCGGCAGGATGCCGCGGCCATTGGTTTCGTTGTAGAGCGAGACATTGCCGGAGACGATCGGGAAGCCGAGGGCGCGGCAGGCATCGCCGATGCCTTTTACGGCGCCGACGAACTGGCCCATGATCTCGGGCCGCTCCGGATTGCCGAAATTGAGGTTGTCGGTGGCGGCGAGCGGCAAGGCGCCGGTGGCGGTGAGGTTGCGCCAGCATTCGGCCACGGCCTGCTTGCCGCCTTCGTAAGGGTCGGCCTCGCAATAGCGCGGCGTGACGTCGGAGGAGAAGGCCAGCGCCTTGGTCGGATGACCCTCGACGCGGACGACGCCGGCATCGCCGCCGGGAAGCTGCAGCGAATTGCCCTGGATCAGCGTGTCGTACTGCTCCCACACCCAGCGGCGCGAGGAGAGGTCCGGCCCGCCAAGCATTTTCAGCAGCGCATCGGCGACATCGGCCTTCGGCGCATCGTTGGCGGCAAGCGGCGCGGGCTTCTGCGCCTCGACCCATGGGCGGTCATATTCCGGCGCCTGGTCGCCGAGGTCCTTGATCGGCAAATTGGCGACCTCGTCGCCCTGATGAAGGACACGGAAGCGCAGATCGTCGGTGGTCTTGCCGACAATGGCGAAGTCGAGGCCCCATTTGCGGAAGATCGCCTCGGCCTCCTCTTCCTTCTCGGGGCGTAGCACCATCAGCATGCGCTCCTGGCTTTCCGACAGCATCATCTCATAGGCGCTCATGCGCTCCTCGCGCACGGGCACCTTGTCGAGGTCGAGCTCGATGCCGAGATCGCCCTTGGCGCCCATCTCGACCGCAGAGCAGGTGAGGCCGGCCGCACCCATGTCCTGGATGGCGATGACGGCGCCCGACGCCATCAGCTCGAGACAGGCTTCCAGCAGGCATTTCTCGGTGAAGGGATCGCCGACCTGCACTGTCGGGCGCTTCTCCTCGATCTTGTCGTCGAATTCGGCCGAGGCCATGGTGGCGCCGCCGACGCCGTCGCGTCCGGTCTTGGCGCCGAGATAGACGACCGGCAGGCCGACGCCCTTGGCTTGCGACAGGAAGATGGCGTTGGTCTTGGCAAGGCCGGCCGCGAAGGCGTTGACCAGGATGTTGCCGTTGTAGCGGGCATCGAAATTGACCTCGCCGCCGACGGTCGGCACGCCGAAGGAATTACCGTAGCCGCCGACGCCCGAAACCACGCCGGCAACGAGATGCCGGGTTTTCGGATGGTCCGGCGCACCGAAGCGCAGCGCGTTCATCGCCGCAACCGGCCTGGCACCCATGGTGAAGACGTCGCGCAGGATGCCGCCGACGCCGGTCGCGGCACCCTGATAAGGTTCGATGTAGGAGGGGTGGTTGTGGCTCTCCATCTTGAAGACGACGCAGTCGCCGTCGCCGATATCCACCACGCCGGCATTCTCGCCCGGACCCTGGATCACCTGCGGGCCGCTGGTCGGCAGCGTGCGCAGCCATTTCTTGGAGGACTTGTAGGAGCAGTGCTCGTTCCACATCGCCGAGAAGATGCCGAGCTCGGTGAAACTTGGCTCGCGGCCGACCAGATCGAGGATGCGCTGGTATTCGTCGGGCTTCAGCCCATGCGCGGCGACGAGCTCGGGGGTGATCGGCACGGAATTGGAAATGGTCATGAGCGGCGATTTTTGTCCGTGGGAAAGGGGAGGTTCTTTGAGTCTCCTCTTATCGCAAGCTTTCGCGCGATACACCCCCATTGGATGATGAAAAACGCCGGAAAACTGCCTCCGCGGCGATGCACAAGGATCTGGGGCTTGCCGGCTCGATCAGGAAAAACTGTCGTAGCCGGCACGGCCTTCGTCGAGCAGGCGGCGGATGACGGCGACGCCGCCGGCGACATCCTTGCTTTGCCGGGGCTGCGACACGCCAAAGCGCACGCCGTGGAAGACCTGCTCGGAGCGGCCGGCCTTGAACTCGTCCTCGTCGTCGATGAGCACGCCTTGCGCCAGGCAGGCATTCTTGAAGGTGCCGGACAGCCACGGGTCCGGCAAGGTCAGCCACAGGAAGGGCACGTTGTCCCTTGCCTGGATGTCGAACCCGGCCAGCACGTCACGCACGATGGCGAGGCGCGCCTGGATTTCGGCAATGCAGCGCTTGCGGATCTCGCCCGCCTGGCCCGACATCACCAGCCTTGAGCCGACCTCGGCCAGCAGGAAAGGCAGGCCGCCGGTCATCATTTTGTGCGCGACGCGGATGCGATGGCGATAGGTCGGCGGGCAGGAGAGCCAGCCGCCGCGCACGCCGGCGGCGACGGATTTGGACAAGCCGCCGGCGACGATGGTGCGCTCCGGCGCATATTCGGCCAGCAGCGGCGTCGGGTCGTCGGTGAGCTCGCCGTAAAGATCGTCCTCGATCAGCGCGACATTGTACTCGCGTGCGATCCGCGCGATCGCCTGCCGCCGTTCCGCCGAGAGCGTCACCAGGGTCGGGTTCTTCGCGGTCGGCATCAGGAACATCACTTTTGGATGTTTCTGCGCGCAGACGCGCTCGAAATCGTCCGGGTCGATGCCGTCGTCGTCAGTCGAAACCAGCGCCGTGCGGCGGCCGATCAGCCCGGCGCTGCGTGCGATCTGCGAATAGGTGAGATGCTCGAAGACCACATAGTCGCCGGGCATGGTAAGTGCTGCGATCGCAGCCATGACCGCGGCGTGGGTGCCCAGCGTCGGCACGATCGAATCGGGCGAGGGACGGAAGGCATTGCGCGCCAGCCAGCGGCTGCCTGCCTCATACCAGCGTTCGGGAAAATCCCGCGTGTAGCTCGAAATGTCGTGCGGATGCTCCTGCGCCGTACGCGCCAGCACGTCGGCAATCACGGCGCCCTGGCCGACATCGGGCGCGGCGGTGCTGTCGAAACGCAGCTTGCCGCTCGGCGCGTCGATGGGGCGCGTGCCCTGCAAGCCTGGCTCGACATCGGATTTCGGGGTCTCAGTACGCTGTCCAAGCACATAGGTGCCGCGGCCGACCTCGCCGCTCACCAGACCGCGTTCGCGCAGCAGCTGATAGGCCCGGCCGATGGTGCCGACCGTCGTGCCGATGTCATAGGCGAGGTCGCGCTGCGGCGGCAGTTTTGCACCGGCATCGATGACGCCCTTGTCGATATCTGACTCAATGCTGTCAGCAAGACGCTGATAGAGCGGACCGGAGCCAGAGGAGAGGTCAGGGAGCCAATTTGTCATGGTGACAATTTTCTATATTGCACCGCGTAATGAGTCAATCCATATCGAACCGGCGATTGGAAAGGTACAATCGAGACAAGGTAGAACGGAAATGGATACAATCGACACAATTCGCTACGCCGGTCCGGCATTTGGCGCGCAGGCCGATCCTCAGAGCCGCCGCGGCTTCATCGGCCGCCTGGTATTTGTGGTCCGTTCCGTCGCCAAACAAATCGATCGCATGCTGCAGCGCCGGCGCGGCCGCCTCGCGCTGATGGAGATGACGGACGATCAGTTGAAGGATATCGGCATCTCGCGCTGCGACGCGTATCGCGAGGGCATCCGGGCGTTCTGGGAATGACGGCCTATCTTCGGCCAGATTCCGTCCGGGTTGCAGGCTTTCCCCGCAGCCTGCCGATGCCGTGATCGACAAACACGGCGAGTACACTCAATGCGATGAACAACCCAGTGATGGCCAGCGCCGAAACGGCGACGCTGGCCGCGCCGTTCTTGGCAGTGTCGAGGAACGGGTAGGGCACTTCGCCGGCGAAGGGCGCGCGTATCAGCGCGTAGGCGAGATAGGCGAGCGGGTAGATTATCCACCAGGAGATATCGCGCCAGCGCGCCGTGCCGTCGGCACCGGCTATGAGCCACCACAGCACGAAGATCAGCGGCGTGACGTAGTGGAGCAGGATGTCGCAGAGCAGGAACAAACCCTGCGGTTGCCAGAGCTTCGCCAGGACCGTGGCGTAGACGATGAAAACCAGGGTAATGGCCACCGCCACGCCGGTTCGCATCCGCGGCCCGGCGAAGGCCGGGAACCAGGCATAGCCGGCGGGTGACAGCAGCGAAGCATGCACCATCACCGCCGCGATGTTGGTCAGCACGGTGAAGAAGCTGAAATAGAAGACGATCGAGCCGAGCAGGCCACGGCCTGCCGCCATCGACGCTGGAATGGTAATCGCAAACTGCAGGACGAGCCCGATCAGCCCGACAACCAGCCCCGCGATCTGCAGGAACCGGCCCATGGCAATCTTACGCGGCAGCCGCGCAGGACGGATTGCCGGCCTGCCAGCGGGCGATGTCTGAGCCGACGCGCGCGCCGAGCGGCTCATTCATCAGCGGCCCGAACACATCGACCCGGCTGGAGTTGCCCTGCGCCTGAACGACCAGCAGCGGCTTGCCGCCATAATGCTTGGCGGGCACCAGCAGGAAGCGCGGCGTGCCGCTGTAGGAATTGAGCTCGTTGGCCATCTGATAGGTCTTGAAGGCCGGATCCTTGCTGGCGATCCAGCATTTATGCGCCGCGATGGCGACCTGTTCCATGGCAAGCAGCGAGGCGCTTTTGCCTGACGGAACCGGCGTTGTCTTGGGGCTGGACTGGCAGGAAGCCAAGGCGAGCCCGGCCGCCGCCAGGAGAGCAAGGCGCGCAATCGTCAGTCTCATGGTCAGTCCGCCCCCGCGTTCCGATAGGATGTCAAAGGATCAAGCCGCGATGCCGAGCGCGCTCTCGAACAGCGCCCGTCCGTCATTGCCGCCATGCGCGGCCTCGATCAGGTTTTCGGGATGCGGCATCAGGCCGAGCACGTTGCCCTTGTCGTTGACGATGCCGGCAATGTCGTTGATCGAGCCGTTGGGATTGGTGCCGTCCGCATAGCGGAACACCACCTGGCCTTCGCCTTCGAGGCGGGCGAGCGTCTCGGCATCGGCGAAGTAGTTGCCGTCGTGATGCGCCACCGGCGAGCGGATGATCTGTCCCGGCTGGTAGCGGCGGGTGAACATGGTGTTGGCGTTGGCGATCTCGAGCTTCACCTGACGGCAGACGAACTTCAGCGACGCATTGCGCATCAGGGCGCCGGGCAGCAGCCCGGCCTCGACCAGGATCTGGAAGCCGTTGCAGACGCCGATGACGGTGACGCCCTTGGCGGCCTTTTCGGCGACCGCCCGCATCACCGGCATGCGCGCCGCGATCGCGCCGCAGCGCAGATAATCGCCGAAGGAGAAGCCGCCGGGGATGGCGATCAGGTCGACATCGGGGATTTCCGTGTCGGTCTGCCAGACGGTCGCCGGCGCCTGGCCGGAAATCTTGGTCAGCGCCGCGATCATGTCGCGGTCGCGGTTGAGGCCAGGCAGGAGGACGACGGCTGATTTCATTTTGGTTCGAAAGGCCTCTGATTTTCGGCAAGTTCCCGCAAGTCGAGACGGCGGTCTATGCGTTCGAGTCGCTCGTCCTGACGGCCAAGAATACCATAGATGTTATGGATATCACTCTGCGTGGCCACCATGTGACCTCGCATCACGTTCAACTCACGCTTGGCTTCGGACACATCCTGGCGAAGTTCGCCGATTTCGTGATGGACCCGTTTCAACAGCTCGAACATCAATTCGTTCGTGGCTTCCGGCATTGTGCCTCCGCTACAACCTCAGGTTATAGCAACACTATAATTCTCAATCACCGTGTTCGCCAGAAGCTTGTCGCACATGGCTTTCAGGTCGGCCTCGGCCTTGGCTTTGTCGGCCCCGGCGAGCTCGATGTCGAACACCTTGCCCTGGCGCACCTGGCCGACGCCGTCGAAGCCCAGTCCGGAGAGCGCATGCTCGATCGCCTTGCCCTGCGGGTCGAGAACGCCGTTCTTGAGGGTCACGGTGATACGGGCTTTCATCGATACTCCTGGGCAGACAGTCGTTTAGGAAAAAGGCCTGCCGTGTCCGGCAGGCCCGTCAATATTAGTGCTTCAGGCCTTTGGGCGCCTCGGAAGAGGCAACGAGCACCGGACCCGTCGGGCGCGGCGGCTCGTTCTCGTTGATGATGCCGAGACGGCGGGCAACTTCCTGATACGCCTCGACCAGGCCGCCCATATCGCGGCGGAAGCGGTCCTTGTCGAGCTTGTCCTGGGTGGCGACATCCCACAGCCGGCAGGAATCGGGCGAGATCTCGTCGGCGACGACGATGCGCATCATGTCGCCCTCGAACAGGCGGCCGCATTCGATCTTGAAGTCGACGAGCTGGATGCCGACGCCGAGGAACAGGCCGGACAGGAAGTCGTTGACGCGGATGGCCAAGGCCATGATGTCGTCGATTTCCTGCGGGCTTGCCCAGCCGAAGGCGGTGATGTGCTCTTCCGACACCATCGGGTCGTCGAGCGCGTCGGCCTTGTAGTAGAATTCGATGATCGAGCGCGGCAGCACCGTGCCTTCCTCGATGCCGAGGCGCTTGGACAGCGAGCCGGCGGCGACGTTGCGCACGACGACCTCGAGCGGGATGATCTCGACTTCCTTGATCAGCTGCTCGCGCATGTTGAGCCGGCGGATGAAGTGGGTCGGGATGCCCATCCGGTTCAAGTGGTTGAAGATGTGCTCGGAAATGCGGTTGTTGAGCACGCCCTTGCCATCGACAACTTCGTGCTTCTTCTTGTTGAAGGCGGTGGCATCGTCCTTGAAAAACTGGATCAGCGTCCCCGGCTCAGGTCCTTCATAGAGGATCTTGGCCTTGCCTTCGTAAATGCGGCGGCGATTTTTCATCTGATTTTTCTCTGGATCTGCGGGCAGGCGGCGAGTGACCAGTTCCTGTCCGTCTGCCTAAATTAGTATGGCGAAGGCGGCGTTCAATGCCGGTGTTATCGCAATCGTCTTGTTTGCTCAATCGGCAAATCCCGCGAATCAACCGCTTTCGGGACTGAAATGCCGCAGCGCAGCATGCGACGAAGCATATTGACCGGCCCGCGGCCTTTTGGTTTGTGCTTGCCCAACACACATATACACCGCCAAGCGAATCGGATTGATCGGAGGGACGCCATGAGCAGCATGAAAGACCGCGAAGAGGGTTTTGAGCGCAAATTCGCCTTCGACGAGGAACTTCGCTTCAAGGCTGCGGCGCGGCGCAACAAGGCGCTTGGCCTGTGGGCCGCCGAGAAACTGGGCAAATCCGGCGCCGATGCCGAGGCCTATGCCAAGGAAGTGGTGGTCTCCGATATCGAGGAAGCGGGCGACCACGATGTCTTCCGCAAGATCCGCCAGGATTTCGACGCCGCCGGCGTCAACCAGTCCGATCATCAGATCCGCCGCACCATGGATGAGCTGATGGCGCAGGCGATCGAGCAGATCAAGAACACCTGAGGCTGCACGGGCATGATGTCGCCGGAAAACCGCTTCACGCTTTTCGGCATCATGCTCTATCTCTTTGTTTTTACGCAATTCCGGGCGGAAACCCGGTACAAACTTTCCTGGAATTGCTCCGACTGGACCAATCGACCGCCCGGCCAAGCCGGGCGGTTTTTCTTTGCGTTGGCGTGGTTTCCGACGAAACTGCGGATTGTTAACAAGGAAAGTTCCGATGTCGCTCAAGTCTCGCCTGGCCGCCGACGAAACGCTGTTCACCGCATGGTCGGGCGTGCCGGACGCGCTGACGGTCGAAATCATCGCCAAGCAGGGTTTTGACGCCGTCACCCTCGACATGCAGCATGGCGGCCACCACGAGGACAGCGTGCTGCGTGGCCTGGTGCCGGTGCTGGCCGCCAACAAGCCGGCGCTGGTGCGCATTCCGGTCGGACGCTTCGACATGGCGAGCCGCGCGCTCGATTTCGGCGCCGAGGCGGTGATCGCGCCGATGGTGAACTCCGTGGCCGATGCCAGGCAGTTCGCCGCGGCGATGAAATACCCGCCGCTGGGCGAGCGCTCCTGGGGCCCGACCTATGCCTTCCCGCGCCACGGCAAGGGCGACCATGCCGAATGGTTGCGCGATTCCAACCAGCGCACCATGGCTTTCGCGATGGTCGAGACACGGGCGGCATTCGAGGCGCTGGACGGCATTCTGGACACGCCCGGCATCGACGGCATCTTCGTCGGTCCGTCGGATTTCTCGATCGCCTGGTCGAACGGCACCACCATCAATTCGACGCTGGAAAGCATGATGGAGACGGTCGCGTCGATCGCCGAG
Source organism: Mesorhizobium sp. RIZ17 (assembly GCF_051127865.1). Classification (NCBI taxonomy): domain Bacteria; kingdom Pseudomonadati; phylum Pseudomonadota; class Alphaproteobacteria; order Hyphomicrobiales; family Phyllobacteriaceae; genus Mesorhizobium; species Mesorhizobium sp. RIZ17. The sequence goes on along the minus strand of NZ_CP147861.1, from coordinate 5,942,836 downwards.
CGGACGCGCAAGGCCGGAAAGCATGCCGCGATCTACGTCATCGAACCGACAATCGCCGGCCGCGTCGTGTCGATGGGCTACCGGCTTTTAGCCATGGGCTCGGATCACACGCTGATCTCGCTTGGCGCTAAGACGCTGCTGAAGAGCATGCGGGATTCCATAGGAAGCTGAACGCGGCCTACGGCTGCTTCAATTCCGTCAGGAACTTGGCGAAAGTCATCGAACCCTCAGGCCATGGGCCGAAGCCGGCGTCGTGGTTGAGATGGCCGGCCTCGCCGGCGTCGATGAAGAGCGATCCCCAGGCGGCGGCAATGTCCTCGGCGACCTCGAAGGCGCAGAACGGATCGTTGCGGCTGGCGATCACGATGGACGGAAAGGGCAGGGGATCGCGCGAATAAGGGCCGAAGGTCATCAGATGTTTCGGCCTGATTTCCGGATTGGAGACATCCGGCGGCGCGACGAAGAAGGCGCCGGCAATCGGCTTCTTGAATTGCGGGATGGCCTGCACCGCAGCCGCGACGCCTAGCGAGTGCGCGACGAGAACCACCGGCCGCTCGGCCTCGTTGACGGCGCTCGCAACGCTCGCCGTCCAGTCCTCGCGCACGGGCTTGGTCCATTCCGCCTGCTCGACCCGGCGGGCCGTCGACAGCTTCGACTGCCAGCGGGTCTGCCAGTGCTCGGGACCGGAATTGGTATAGCCCGGCACGATCAGAATATCTGCGTCTTTGACTTTCATGGCGCCGATGTAGCGAGCGTCCTTCTTGGCTGCAACCCTGTCGGAAAATTCGGAGCGATCACAATTGTGAACAACCTGTTCGATTCTTGCTGTCTTGTGTGAACGATCGCAATCGACGATTTGGAAGGAGAAGAAGGAACAATTGCTGGTGGCCAGGAAAATCCCCATGTTGGGATCAGGTGCCGCCCGAACGGAGAGTTTGATGAGCGAACTGCCTTTTGCCGCGACCACCCCGGTCAGCGTTTCGCGTGTCGGGCTGAAGGCGCGCGACGCCGAGAGCCTGGCCGCCTATTACCGCGCCGTTGTCGGCCTGCAGGAACTGAGCCGTGCCGACGGTGCGATCACGCTTGGTGCCGCCAACCGGCCGCTGCTGGTGTTGGAGCCGGATGCTTCGGCCAAGCCTGACGATCCACGCAGCGCCGGGCTTTTCCACACGGCTTTCCTTTTGCCGTCGCGGGCGGATCTCGGCCGCTGGATCAGCCACGCCGCCGCCAACCGCATCGGTATCGAGGGCGCATCAGACCATCTGGTCAGCGAAGCGCTTTATCTGACCGATCCGGAGGGCAACGGCATCGAGATCTATGCCGACCGCCGCCCGCAGGACTGGAAGTGGAACGGCGACAAGATCGCCATGGCGACCGAGCGGCTGAACCTGCCGACGGTTGTCGGCAGTGTGCCGGCGGGCGATGCCGGCTGGCAGGGCGCGCCGGAAAACACCATTGTCGGCCATGTGCATCTGCGCGTCGGCCGGCCGGAAGATGCGGAGGCCTGGTGGCATGACCAGTTCGGCTTCGACACCGTCGCCAAATATGGCGGCCAGGCGGTGTTCCTGTCGTCCGGCCATTACCATCATCACATCGGCGCCAATGCCTGGCAGAGCGCCGGCGCCGGCCGCCGCGATCCGTCCCGCTCGGGCCTCGCCTGGGTCGAGATGCGTTCGGACAATGCGAAGGCCGAGACGAGCCGTGAGGATCCGTGGGGCACGGTGATCAGGACGGTGCCTGGGAAGGCGTAACAGAGGGCTGCGCCTAGCTGGAGCACCCCTCATCCGTCTCGGCGCCGTCGCGCCGATCCACCTTCTCCCACAAGGGGAGAAGGGAAGGCCGCGCCAGCGCTACCGCTAATCGCAAGCGTCGGTGATTTGCGGAGACGTAGTGCCAAACTCCCCCTTCTCCCCCTGTGGGAGAAGGTGGCTTGTCGTGAAACGACAAGACGGATGAGGGGTGTTCCAGCTTGGCGCTGGCGGGCAACTCTTACCCGACCTTAAGCCTCTCCAAAAACCCGCTTAAAGATCGTGTCGACATGCTTGGTGTGGTAGCCGAGGTCGAACTTTTCGCGGATTTCGGCTTCGGGCAGGGCCGCCGTCACGTCCTTGTCGGCAAGCAGTTCCTCGAGGAAATCGGCGCCGTGCTCCCAGACCTTCATGGCGTTGCGCTGCACCAGCCGATAAGCGTCCTCGCGTGACAGGCCGGCCTGGGTCAGCGCCAGGAGCACGCGCTGCGAATGCACCAGCCCGCGGAACTTGTTGAGGTTCTTCTCCATGTTCTCGGGGTAGACAAGCAGCTTGTCGACGACGCCGGTCAGGCGCGCCAGCGCGAAGTCCAGCGTCACCGTCGCATCCGGCCCGATCATGCGCTCGACCGAGGAATGCGAAATGTCGCGCTCGTGCCAGAGCGCCACGTCTTCCATCGCCGGCATGGCGTAGGCGCGCACCATGCGGGCGAGGCCGGTGAGGTTCTCGGTCAGCACCGGGTTGCGCTTGTGCGGCATCGCCGACGAGCCCTTCTGCCCCGGCGAGAAATACTCTTCCGCTTCCAGCACCTCGGTGCGCTGCAGGTGGCGGATCTCGATGGCGAGGCGTTCGACCGACGAGGCGATGACACCGAGCGTCGCAAAGAACATGGCGTGGCGGTCTCGCGGGATGACCTGGGTCGACACCGGCTCCGGCTTCAGCCCGAGCTTTGCCGCCACATGCTCTTCGACATAGGGCTCGATGTTGGCGAAGGTGCCGACGGCGCCGGAAATGGCGCAGGTGGCGATATCCTCGCGCGCGTGCACCAGTCGCTCGCGGCAGCGCGAGAACTCGGCATAGGCCTGCGCCAGCTTGACGCCGAAGGTGGTCGGCTCGGCATGGATGCCGTGGCTGCGGCCAATGGTGACGTTGTCCTTGTGCTCGAAGGCGCGGCGCTTCAGCGCCGCCAGCAGGCCGTCGATGTCGGCAAGCAGGATGTCGCTGGCCCGCGTCAACTGCACGGCAAGGCAAGTGTCGAGCACGTCCGACGACGTCATGCCCTGGTGGATGAAGCGGGCATCCGGTCCGACGAATTCGGCGAGATGGGTCAGGAATGCGATGACGTCATGCTTGGTGACGCGTTCGATCTCGTCGATCTTGGCGACATCGAATTTGGCGGCGCCGCCTTTTTCCCAGATGGTCCTTGCCGCTTCCTTCGGGATGACGCCCAACTCCGCCAGCGCATCGCAGGCGTGCGCCTCGATCTCGAACCAGATGCGGAAGCGGGTTTCGGGCGACCAGATGGCGACCATTTCCGGCCGGGAATAGCGAGGGATCATTCGTTTTTTAAGTCCTGCCTAGATAAGCGCTGGCCGCGTCCTAACAGAGGCGGGCCCGATGCTCAACGTCGCTGCCGCGTAAACCAGATGCTGACCCCGACAAGCGCCGCAAAACCCAGCGGAAAATAGAGCCGAACGCCAAGCACCACGAACTGGTAGAGCGCGGTCAGCATGGTGAAGGCGAATTCGAATGCCCAAGTCAGCGTGAATGCCGGCGCATGCCACTCGGCATAATAGGAGCGATATTGCAGCGCGAACAGGCCGCCGGTGAAGGCGAGCGTTGCCGCCAGAAGCCACACGAATGCCGCGGCGAAGGCTGTTTCCCATTGACGGCCGCGAGAAGCCAGCCTGGCCAGCGTCAACCCAACCGGAAACGCAAGCATTCCGCCAAGAACATAAAGCAGCGCGACGAAACGGATTCTGTCAGGTGTCTCCCAGCCGGCCAGCAGAAGGCTTGCCAGCGCGCTCGCACCCATGGCGGCGCCCCAGAGCAAAGTTCCGACAACAGCCTCGCTTGCCGACGGAACGGCGGCATGCAACCGGTCCATGACACCGCGGCGCAAGGGAACCTGCTGCAGCGGCGTCATGAGCGGCGAGCTCTGTCGCGCGTCTGGTGACCGGGCAGGCTGGGCGTCATCGGCATGACATCTGTCTCATGGACGTCATGCCTATCACGCCAGGGTGAACGAGACGTGCCGCGCGATGCATCCAATCCGGCGTTCATTTGTTATTGTCGGCCGCCTCGCATCCGAAAGGGCAAATCGCCATCCAGCGGAGAACCAGCATGAGCACCAACATCAGCAAGATACGCGAACAAATGGAAGTGATCGGCGCCGACGGCGTCCATATCGGTACCGTCGACAAGGTCGAGGGCGACAGGATCAAGCTGACCAAGGCCGACAGCGGCATGGGCTCGCACAAGGGCCATCACCACTACATTTCGCTTGCGCTTGTCGCGGAGATCGACGGGCAGAAGGTATGGCTCTCCGCGAATTCGGATGTCGCCGTCACCTTCGAGGAAGAGAAATCCGATCCGACCTGATCTTTGTTTTTTGCGCAATTCCGGATGAAATCTTTTCTGGAATTGCGTCAGTCAACGAGAAGACCACACGGGAAACAAGTCGCCGTCGGCGGGTGTCGCGGCGTGGACGCCGCGGCTGATCGCGCGTGCCATGGTCGCGCCGGCCGCCGCGAACAGATCGATCGCGGCATCGGCGCCGAGCTCGATGCCGCTCCTGCCTGTCGCCAGCGCAAACACCAGATCGCCGTCCGCCGGCGTATGCGTCGGCCAGATGGCGCGGGCGAAGCCGTCATGCGCCGAAATCGCCAGCCGCTTGGCCGCGGCCTTGGTGAGCACGGCGTCGGTGGCGATGACGGCGATGGTGGTGCTGCCGGCTTCCTCATGTCCGCCGACACGCCTGTCGCGGTATTTCAGCAGGAGCTTCCTGGCGTCTTCGGGCAGTGGATCGGGATAACCCAGTCCGCCGAACTCGTCGCCGATTTCGAAGGGTGCCGCCCAGAAATGGCGGCCGCGGCCGACCGTCACCGAGCCGGTGGGGTTGACGGCGGCAAGCGCGCCGATGGTGACGCCGCTGTCGAGCACGGTCGAGGCCGAACCCAGGCCGCCTTTCAGCCCGGAGGTCAGCGCGCCGGTGCCGGCGCCAGCCGTGCCGATTTCGAAATCCACTGTCGCCGCCTGCACGGCCTCATAGCCGAGCTCGCGATAAGGCGGATAACGGCCCCAATCCTTGTCACCGCCATTGCGCAGGTCGAACAGGATCGCGGCCGGCACGATCGGCACGCGGAAGCCGCCCACCTCGACGCCGATGTTCTTCTCGCGCAGCGCCGCCTGCACGCCGGAGGCGGCGTCGAGGCCGAAGGCGGAGCCGCCGGACAGGACGACGGCATGGATCGTCGCGATCGAATTCTGCGGCTCGAGCAGGTCTGTCTCGCGCGTGCCCGGCGCGCCGCCAAGCACCTGGAAGCCGGCCACGGCAGGCTCATCGCACAGCACAACCGTGACCCCGGATTTCAGCCTGGCGTCGGCGGCATTGCCGACGCTGAGGCCGGCAACGTCGGTGATCAGGTTGCGCCGCCCGGTGCGGAACATCAATTGTCCTCCAGCGGTACGAAATGCGTGCCGTCGAAGCGGAAGACGCGGAACGGGTTCTGGCCGAGATCGCCCTTTTCATCGAAGCGAATGGTGCCGATCGCGGTGGTGAAATCATGGCCGGTCAGCGCCTGGCCAAGCGGCTGGCCGGAGCTTTCCGCGCCGGTCAGCGCGACCTTGGCAACCTCGACCGCCGCATAGGCCGGCAGCGTGTAGCCGTCCGGCACGACGTTCTTCGCGGCGAAAGCCTGCATCACCTTGGGATCGGCGACCTCCGACCATTCCGGTGGGGCGACCATCAGCGTGCCGACGGCGTAGGGCACATCGCCCGGCGGCGTGCGCAGGTTCTCGCCGCCGGCAAAGGTGATGCCGGCATCGAGCTGCGCGGCATCGCGGCCCATGATCGCGATGTCGTCGCCGTCGCCGCCGGCGAACACCTTTGTCGCACCGGCCTTCTTCAGCCGGCCGACCAGCCCGATCTGGTTGTCGAGCTGCGGCCGGAACGTGTCGACGAAGACGGGTTTCAGCGCCGCCTGCTCGGCCGCGGCGCGAAACGTCTCGGCCATCTCGCGGCCATAGATGGTGCCGTCATCGACGATGGCGAACAGGTCGTCGCGCCAGAGCTGCGTGAGCTTGGCGGCAACCGCATTGCGCTCGTCGTCGCCGCGCGGGCCGAGCCGGTAGACCAGCCAACCGGTCTTGGCGCGCCGATCGGTCAGGCTTTCGGTGCGCACGCCGACCGTGATGACCGGGATGTTGGCATCCTTGAGGATCGGCAGCGCGGCCTCGATCGCCTCCGTGCAGAGGAAGCCCACCACGACGTTGACCTTGGCGTCGACGAATTCCCTTGCCGCCGCGGCGCCGCCATCTGCGGTGCAGGCATCGTCGATGGCCTTGATCGAGATGCCGTTCGCCTCGGCCGCCAGACCGGCGCCGACCTCGATTTGCTTGCCGAGGATCGCCGACGGGCCGGAAAGCGGCGCGGCGACGCCGACCAGCGTCTCGGCGTCGGCGCTCGCGGCCAGCGACAGCAAGAGCAGCGCGGCTAATGTCGTCGTGAGAAGACGCATTCGGGCTAAGAGATCCTCCATGCCGGGAATACAGTCCCGGCACTATTTCAAGAAATGCCTAAAGGCTGGCTAAGCGCCGCGCAACACGCGAATTTGCGGATTGCAGTCAAGCACTTCGCTCGTGCTATGCAACTTGTGGCGTGCAATATGCCGCCATATATAACGAACTGGTTCCGACAGGTGGATTATCGGGTGCTGAAGATCAATGATATCGGGCCGCAGCACTATCGCGATGCGATGGCGCATTTTGCCGGCCATGTGCATGTGGTGACGACGGACGGGCCCGGCGGCAAAAGAGGCGCGACGGTGATCGCCGCCTGTTCGGTCTCGGACACGCCGCCGACAGTGCTGGTCTGTCTCAACCGCGAGAACGCCAAGAACGAGGCGTTCGTCAAGAACGGCAAGTTCGCGTTGAACACGCTGGCCTCGGACCAGGAAGCGGTCTCGGTCGGCTTTTCCGGCGTAACCGGCCTGCCGGCGGAGGAGCGCTTCGCGCTTGCCGAATGGGATGTGATCTCGACCGGCGCGCCAACGCTGAAGGGCGCCCTTGCCGTGTTCGACTGCGAGATCATCGATGCCAAGGACCTTGCCACCCACCGTGTGCTTTTTGGCAAGGTGACAGGTCTGCGCATCGGCGATAATTTGCGGCCGCTGATCTACCACAACCGCGGCTACCATTTTCTTTGAAACGGCCATTTTCCTGAAACGGATTGGCGGGATCCACGGAGACAAGATGACCGCGCCGCGCCCCGCGCCGAAATCGATCGACGAAACGCTCGATCTTTTGACCGGCGCGGACTATGTCGCCGACCGCTCGCTGGCGACGGTGCTGTTTTTATCGCTGCGCATGAAGCGGCCGCTGTTCCTCGAAGGCGAGGCGGGCGTCGGCAAGACCGAGATCGCCAAGGTGCTGGCCGACGCGCTCGGCCGCCGGCTGATCCGCCTGCAATGCTATGAGGGGCTCGACGTCTCCTCGGCCGTCTATGAGTGGAATTATGCCGCGCAGATGATCGAGATCCGCATGGAGGAGGCGGCAGGCAAGGTCGTGCGCTCCGACATGGAGCGCAACGTCTTTTCCGAGAAATACCTGATCCGCCGTCCGGTGCTCGATGCGCTGACCGGCAAGGCGGGTGCGGCGCCGGTGTTCCTGATCGACGAGCTGGACCGTACGGACGAAGCGTTCGAGGCGTTCTTGCTCGAGATCCTGTCGGACTTCCAGGTGACTGTCCCGGAGCTCGGCACGATCAAGGCGGAAGAGCCACCGATCGTCATCATCACCACCAACCGCACGCGTGAGATCCATGACGCGCTGAAGCGTCGCTGCCTCTATCATTGGGTCGACTACCCGAATGCCGAGCGTGAGCTGGAGATTGTGCGCCGCAAGGTGCCGCAGGCGAACCGCCGGCTGTCGGCGGAGGTCGTGTCCTTCATCCAGAAGCTGCGCCAGGTCGAGCTGTTCAAGGCGCCGGGTGTCGCCGAAACCATCGATTGGGCCGGCGCGCTGACCGAACTCGACAAGGTGGCGCTCGATCCGGAAACCGTATCCGATACGATTGGCGTGCTTTTGAAATACCAGGACGATATCGCCCGTATCGGCGAAGGCGAGGGCCGGCGCATCCTCAATGAGGTGAAGGCCGAGCTTTCGGCGGCGGAGTAGCCGCGGTGCCGTCGCCGCGTCCGGAACCCAGAGAAGCGACGCCGGACGGGCGCATCGCCGACAACATCGTCTATTTCGCCCGAGCGCTGCGCAAGGCCGGCATGCGCGTCGGCCCGGCCTCGGTGAAGGACGCTATCGAAGCGGTGCTCGCCGCAGGCATAGGCTCGCGCGACGATTTCTACTGGACGCTGCATGCGGTGCTCGTCTCGCGGCACGAGGATCATCCCGTCTTCGACGAGGCCTTCCGCCTGTTCTGGAAATCGCGCGAACTGATCGAGAAATTGCTGGCGATGTTTTCGCCGGTCGCGCCGGACAACGCTGAAAAGCAGAAGCCACGGGCGGCCGAGAACCGCGTCAGCCAGGCGATGTTCGAAGGCCACCAGAAAAACCAGCCGGTCCGGGAAGTGCCGGAAATCGAGGTCGACGCGCGCCTCACTTTTTCCGGCAACGAGGTGCTGCGCGGCAAGGATTTCGCGCAGATGGATGCGGCCGAGATGGCCAAAGCCAAAAAGGCGATCGCGGCCTTGCGCCTGCCATTCGATCTGATCCGCACGCGGCGCTTCAATCCCGACGCTCAGGGGCGCCGCATCGATCCGCGCGCCATGATGCGCTCGGCCGCCCGCACCGGCGGTGAGCTTATCCTGCCAAAATTCCGGTCGCCGCGCGAAGTGCATCCGCCGCTGGTCGTGCTGGCCGACATTTCCGGCTCGATGAGCCAGTACACGCGCATCTTCCTGCATTTCCTGCACGCGCTGACGGAAAAGCGCCGCCGCGTGCATGCTTTCGTCTTCGGCACGCGGCTGACCAATTTGACCCGCCAGATGCGCCATCGCGATCCCGACGAGGCGCTGGCCGAATGCTCGGCGGCGGTGAAGGACTGGTCGGGCGGCACCCGCATCGGCGACACGCTAGCCGAGTTCAACCGGCTGTGGTCGCGGCGCGTGCTCGGGCAGGGCGCCGTGGTGCTTCTCATCACCGATGGGCTCGAGCGCGATGACGTCACCGGCCTCTCGGAGGAGATGGAGCGGCTGCACAAATCCTGCCGGCGGCTGGTCTGGCTCAATCCGCTGTTGCGTTTCGACGGATTCGAGGCGCGCGCCCGGGGCGTCAAGGCGATGCTGCCGCATGTCGACGAGTTCCGGGCGGTGCACAATCTCGATGCGCTGGCCGATCTTTGCGCCTCGCTCGACCAGCGGCCGGCGGCTTCGGTCGATCCGCGCCGCTGGCTGCAAACTGGCGCGAGGCAGGCCGCGTAGCCATATGTCCCGCAGCCATATATTTCTGAGGATGTTCCTCGTGAGGGAAACTAAAGTTTCCGAAGGGAAAACCAAAATTTCCCTTGAAAAACAGACTTTGTGAGAAGCGACGATGGATGAGAGCATTTATCTCGATGAAGCCCGCGATCCCCTGATCATCGCGGAAGGCTGGATGAAGGACGGCAAGGATGTCGCCATCGCGACCGTGGTCGAGACCTGGGGTTCGGCGCCACGTCCGGTCGGCAGCCACCTGGTCATCGACGCCGAGGGGAATTTCCATGGCTCGGTCTCCGGCGGCTGCGTCGAGGGCGCCGTGGTGACCGAGGCGATCGACGTCATCGGCTCGGGCAAGGCCAGGATGCTGGAGTTCGGCGTCGCCGACGAGACCGCCTGGCAGGTCGGCCTTTCCTGCGGCGGCCGCATCAAGGTCTATGTCGAAAGGCTGGGCTGACCATCATGGATCCGTATGTCCTGAAGACACTCAACGAAGAGCGCCGCGCCCGGCGGGCCGCGGTGCTCGTCACCGACCTTGGCGACGGCCGCGACCGCATCGTGCGCGAGGGCGACCATGTTGCGGGCGATCTCGGGGCGGCAATCGCCAATGCGTTCCGCACCGGCAATTCGCGGTCGGTGGAGGCGGAAGGGCGGAGCTTCTTTCTCAATGCGCATCTGCCGCGCCCGCGCCTCGTGGTGGTCGGCGCGGTGCACATCAGCCAGGCGCTGGCGCCGATGGCCAGGATCGCCGGCTATCCCGTCGAGATCATAGACCCGCGCACCGCCTTCGCCACCCCGGAACGCTTTCCCGACGTCGCGCTGCATGCCGAATGGCCGGAGGATGTGCTGAAGCGCGCGCCGCTCGACAGCTACACCGCGCTTGCCGCCGTGACCCATGATCCGAAGATCGACGATTTCGCGCTGAAGGCGGCGCTCGATGCGAGGTGCTTCTATGTCGGGGCGCTCGGCAGCCGCAAGACCCACGCCAAGCGCGTCGAACGCCTGCTGGCGCTCGGTGCCGGCGCTGACCAGATCGCCCGCATCCACGCGCCGATCGGCCTCGATATCGGTGCCGCCAGTCCGGCTGAGATCGCCGTCGCCGTGCTTGCGCAGACGATCCACGCCTTCCGCTCGCGCGGTCTCGAAGCAAAAGGCGCCGTGGCGTGAAATTCGGACCGGTTCCGATCGATGAGGCGGAAGGGGCGGTGCTGGCCCACGCGACCGCCGCCGGTGAAAAACGGTTCCGCAAGGCGCACCGCCTGAGCCGTGAGGACATCGCGGCGCTCAAAGCCGCGGGCGTGGCCGAAGTCGTCGCCGCGGTGCTTGCGGAGGACGATCTCGGCGAGGATGCCGCCGCCGCGAGGATCGCCGCCGCCATGAGCCACCGCAACATCGAGGTGAAGCCGGCCGCGACCGGACGGGTGAACCTGCATGCAGGGGCCTCCGGCGTCTTTACCGTCGACGCCGGGATGATCGACGCCATCAATGCCGTCGATCCGGCCATCACCATCGCGACGCTGCCGCAGCACGCGCCGGTCGAGAAGGGCCAGATGGTTGCGACGGTGAAGATCATCCCCTTTGCCGTCGCCGCAAGCCTGGTGGATAGCGTGGCGAGGATCTGCGCCGGCCGCGAGATCTTTGCCGTCAATGCCTATCGCCCCGTCACTGTCGGCGTCATCCAGACGGTGCTTCCCGGCATCAAGCCGAGCGTGCTCGACAAGACGCTGCGCGTCACCGAGGCGCGGCTGGCGCGCTCCGGCGGCCGGCTGACGGCCGAGCGGCGCACGCCGCATGAGGTTGCGCCCGTGGCGGCGGCCGCGACGGCGCTGGCGCGCGACAACGACATGGTGGTGATCTTCGGGGCATCGGCGATGAGCGACTTCGCCGATGTCGTGCCGGCCGCGATCGAGCGCGCAGGCGGTACCGTCGTTCGCGCGGGCATGCCGGTCGATCCCGGCAACCTGCTGGTGCTCGGAACGCTCGACGGCAAGCGCGTCGTCGGCGCGCCGGGCTGCGCGCGCAGCCCGAAGGAGAACGGCTTCGACTGGGTGCTCGATCGCCTGGTTGCCGGGCTCGAGGTCACCGCGGGCGATATTGCCGGCATGGGCGTCGGCGGGCTGTTGATGGAAATACCGACCAGGCCGCAGCCGCGCGAGCCGGCGCCGCAGCCGGCAAGGTCGGCGCTGAAAGTCGATATCGTGCTTCTGGCTGCCGGCCGTTCGAGCCGCATGGGCGGCCCGAACAAGCTTCTGGCGCTGTTCGACGGCGAGCCGCTGGTGCGGCGTACCGCCGGGCGGGCGCTGGGCTCGAAGGCCGCCGGCACCATTGTCGTCACCGGCCATCAGCGTGAGCGCGTGCGTTCGGCGCTTGGCGGACTCGAGGTGAAACTCGCCGACAATCCCGATTTCGCGGACGGTCTTGCCTCGTCGTTGAAGGCGGGTATCGCGAAGGTCGCGCCCGACGCGGCCGGCGCCATGATCGTGCTCGGCGACATGCCCGGCGTCTCGTCGAACGACCTCGACAGCCTGATCGATGCGTTTCGCCGCTCCGGTGGTCACGCCGTGGTGCGCGCCTCGCACCAGGGCAAGCGCGGCAATCCGGTGCTTTTGCCTCGATCGCTCTTCGCGGCCGTCGCGCAACTCGAGGGCGATACAGGCGCGCGCCACCTGGTCGAGGCCGAGGGGCTCGACGTCATCGATGTCGAGATCGGGCAGGGCGCCTCAATCGATGTGGACACGCGCGAGGCGCTGGAAGGGGCGGGCGGCGTTCTGCAGGATTGACAAAGCCGAGCCGAATTTCGCATGGCTCTCGGCATGTGTTTCCGCTTCCGACGTCTCTTCGCCCTGATCACCGCAACAGCGCTTTCCCTCTCCGCTGCCGAGGGGCAGACGCTGTCGCTGAAGCCGTTCAAGGACGACCTCTTCGCCTATCCGCCAGCGCTCTCGACCGGCGACAATGGCGCCTATACCGTGCTGGACTATCACGAGATGCGCGACATCAACCAGCGCGACGAGGTGCCGGAAAAGCGCGTGCGTGCGCAATACACCGACCCGGGTGTGCGCAAGGTGCAGCAGGACCTCATGCTGAAGACCGATGCCGGCGATATCAGGCATGTCGCGGTCGGCAGGACGGAAGGCGCTTCCATCATCGTGCTCTACCTGCACGGCCAGGGCGGCAGCCGTAAGCAAGGCGTCGACGACTTCACCTTCGGCGGCAATTTCAACCGCATCAAGAACCTGATGGCCGGCAATAATGGGCTCTATCTTTCGCCCGATTTCCCCGATTTCGGCGACAAGGGCGCGGCGCAGGTCGCGGCGCTCATCGATCACTATGGCCAACAATCGCCGGGCGCGAAAATCTTCGTCGCCTGCGGCTCTATGGGCGGCATGATCTGCTGGAAGCTGGCGGATCGAAAGGACACGGGCGGCCGCATCAACGGCCTGCTGCTGCTGGGTTCATTATGGGACGACAGCTTCCTCACCAGCCCGGCCTTCAAGCGCCGCGTCCCGGTGTTCTTCGGCCAAGGCAGCCATGACGTGGTCTTCCCGGTAGAGAAGCAGGAAGCCTTCTTTCGTTCGATCCTGGCCAGGAAGTCCTACCCGACCCGCTTCGTACGCTTCGAGACCGGCACGCACGGCACGCCGATCCGCATGGTCGACTGGCGCGGCACGCTGAACTGGATGCTGACGAAGGCGCCCTGATCAGCGAATCCGTGTTCAAGGGGCAGTGTTGTAGTCGATGATCGTCTGCGGATTCATTTCGCCGTCATAGGATGCATCGACGTCATACTGGACGAGCGAGAAATCGCCGTTGCGGAACAGATAGGTTCCCGATGACGAGGCATCTCCCACGCCGCGCCATTTGTCGGATGTGGTGATGGTTTTGGTGTTGTCGTCATAGTCCGAGTTGGTCGCCCAGCCGCTGGTCTTGAACCCGATGATGTGGATCGACTCGACCTTGCCTTCGCTGTTGTTGTTCTCGTAGCGGATGTCGAGATCCGGCTCGGTGAACTGCAGCTGGGTCACGCCGTTGACGTCATCGGCGATGTAGTAGACTGCCGTCTCGTTGTAGGCGGCCATCGAGCAGAAGAAGCGGAACAGCCGCGTCTCGCGCTCCGGGTCGCTGGGCTGGGCGTCCTTGTCCTTGTAGTGGATGGAATGAGCCTCAGGCTCGCCGATCGGCTTGCCGTCCGGGCTTTGCTTGTCGCACTGGCCGCCATAGGTGGCTAGGAACGCCTTCTTGGCCTGTTCCAGCGCCTCGTCCTTCTTCGGCGGCGGCGGACCGTCGCCGCAGCTTGCCGGCACGGCGCTGTCGAAATCCTCGGTCGACGGCTTCAGCGCGCCCTTGTCGATGAAGATCGGCTGGAAGGGCGGCTCCTGGATCTGCGCGTTGACCTGGCGAAGCGTGTAGCAGCCGGCGAAAACCTTGGCCTCGCCCTTCTTGTCGGTCGCCTGGATGGCGACAGGCACGCTGTAATAGATGCTGCCGGCCGCCCCTTCGTCCGAAACGGCGCCGGTCTTGACGTCGACGCTGTCGGTTCCGTCGTAACCCTTGACAAAGGCGTTGAAGTCCTTAGCCGGCTTTGTATCGCCGAAATAACCCCAGGCACGGGCAAATTCGTGGCGGTTGATGGCGCTGTAGAGTGAACGGACGACCGCATCGGCTGTTGATCGGTCATCGATATAGGGGGCATCGGCCGCGAGCGCGGAATGCGTGAAGCCGGCCAGTGAGAAAAAGACAGTCGCTGCGAAAGTGGCTCTTTTCATCGAATCCTCCGCTCGGTAACGAAAATACTACCATGGCGATTGCGGCGGCGCGGTGACGCCATGGGCAGGGCCGCTTGAAGAATCGTGGCGGGAGGCGCTAGGTCACGGCCCGCGGCGCTGGGGCCGCGTGGGAGATTGCCCATGACCATTTCCATGTACGACATATCGGTGGGCGTGTTTTCCGCCAGGCTGAAGGCGCTGGCCAGCGTCCTGACGGCGGCGGAGCAGAATGCCGGCGAACGCAAGATCGATCCGCAGGTGTTCCTCACCGCGCGGCTGGCGCCCGACATGTTCGCGCTGACCAGGCAGGTCCAGATCGCCACCGACCATGCCAAGGGCGCGCCGTCGCGGCTGGCCGGCCGCGAGGTGCCGAAATACGAGGACAATGAAGCGAGCTTTGCCGAGCTGCAGGCCCGGATCGCCAAGACGCTCGATCATCTGGCGACGTTTACTGCGGCCGATCTGGAAGGCTCGGAGGACAGGACGGTCGAACTGAGGCTCGGCGGGCGCGAAACTACGTTGCCCGGCCTGCAGTACCTGCTGCATGTGGCGACGCCGAATTTCTACTTCCACGTCACAACCGCCTACGACATCCTGCGCCACAACGGCGTGCCGCTCGGCAAGCAGACATTCCTCGGAAATCGCTGATTTTTGAATGGCTTGGAGGTTTCCCGACATCCCGGGAAACCTCTCTGGTTCAGCTCAGCGGATCGACATTTCGCGCGCGATGCGCGGAAAATCGGCCGGCTTGATGCCGATGTCGGCGCGGTCCGCATTGCTCATCGCGTTCAGAAGCGCGAGCGCCGAGCGGTAGCGCTGGTGTTCCTGCGGCCTCGGCCTAGCGAACATTTCAGTGAAGAACCCCATGACTCAGTTGCCCCTGTTGGTCCTCCCGGCACCAAGATATAGGCGATTTGTTAAAATTGTGCAGTGCAGCAATTGCATGGCTGCCATGTCCACACGAAATTTTTTCCGCCACAATCGATTTTCCGTGAAACTTTCCGGCGGGCTCGAACGTAGGCACCGTGCCGGCTCATGGCTGGCTTTTTCCTCGCCACTCCTGGCGACCTTGCCGGACTGCACGAAAATGCAGTCCGGCTTTTTGTTATCTGAAAGTCGTCCCGCCGGGCTGGAAAAGCCGGCAATTGTCAACATCGCCAGCATTCATTTTTAACGAGAGCGCCCTATGTTCGGCGGCATCAATGCATGCCGTCACCATAGGGGGAGGCTGAGATCGGCACCGGGAACAAGCTCGATTTCGCTTCGTTGCTCGACGACCTGATCGTCGCCTCGGAGAAAGGCGAGGACGAGGGCGCCCGGCCGTCTATCCCATTCGACTATCTGTCCGTGGCCGATGAGCTGCATTCCGGCCGCATAAAGGTTGCGGGCGAGAGCGTCGCCGCCGAATACCGCGAGCAAGGCGCCGACCTTGCGGCCGAGTTCGCGGCACTGCTCGACCAGGCGAAACTGGCGCTGGCCGGCGAAGAGCACCGGCCGGAGGAAAAGCTGCCGCCGATCGATCCCGAAGCGATCGCCGGCGAGCTCGGCCTCGACCGCCCGGCCAAGAACGCCGATTTCGGTCGCATCCGCCGCAACTTCGCCTTCGCCAACCATCCGGACCGCGTCGCGCCGCATCTGCGCCAGCGCGCCATGATCCGCATGCAGGTGGCCAATATGCTGATCGACGAGGCCAAGCGGCGGGCTTTGGCCGGGGTGAGGCGGTAGTTCCCTCCATCAGGTTCGCTTCGGCAACCCATCGCAAGCCATCGAGATTGGCTGGAGCCTCGCCAATGTTCGTCATCCTTGGGCGTAGCGACGCGAAGCGGAGCGCAGACCCAAGGATCCATGCCGTGACCTTCAATGTAGAGTGCAACGGTGCAGAATTCTGTAATCGCTGCAACGCCTTAGCGTAACGGAATGGATTCCAGGGTCTGCGCGCTTCGCTTCGCTCCTTGCTCCGCCCTAGAATGATGGGTGGACGGCCCCTTGCGGCATCGAATGTGCCAAACTGGGCTGTGATTAACTCCAGCGGAAGGAGACCGTCCGTCATGCAAGCTATCAGATTTGGTATCGATTTGGCCAAGAATGTGTTTCAGGTGCACGGCGTGGATGCTGCCGGGCGCGTGGTGGTGCAGCGCCAGCTGCGCCGCGCGCAGGTGGAGAAGTTCTTCGCCGCGCAGCCGCCGGCGCTGATCGGCATGGAGGCCTGCGGCTCGGCTCATCATTGGGCCCGCACGCTCAGCGCGCTTGGCCATGAGGTCAAGCTGATGCCGCCGGCCTATGTGAAGCCCTATGTTCCGCGCAACAAGAACGATGTGCGCGACGCGCACGGCTGTTGCGAGGCGGTAAGCCGGCCCGACATGCGCTTCGTGCCGATCAAGACGGTCGAACAGCAATGGGCCAGGGGCCTGCACCGCACGCGTGACCTTCTGGTGCGCCAGCGCACGCAGTTGGCCAACGCCATGCGTGGCCTGCTCTATGAGATGGGCCAGACAAGCGCCCAGGGGGCTGCGGGCCTGGAAGCGCTGCTGCAGCGCATCGAGACCTCGGATGAGGCCATCCCCGCGGCGCTGCTGATCTGCCTGGCGCCGCTGGCCGGACAATGGCGGGCGCTGGATGGCGAGATCGGCAAGCTGGACAAGCAGATCCTGGCTCAGGTCAGGCAGCAGCAAGCGGCCTTGCGGCTGACGACGATCCCGAGCGTCGGCCCGATCATCGCACATGCAACCATCGCGGCCATTGGCGACGGCCGCCAGTTCGCCTCGGGCAGGGACTTCGCGGCGTGGCTCGGCCTGACCCGCAAGAGTCATGACACCGGCGGCAAGCACAAGCTGACGGGCCATATCAGTCGCGCCGGCGACAGAGACCTGCGAAGGCTGCTCATTCTCGGCGCCAGTTCCTGGCTGCGCCAGGTCAGGGCCAAGCCCGACAGAGGCTCGCCCTGGATACGCGGCCTGCTGGCCAGGCGCCCGGTCAAGGTCGCGGTCGTGGCGCAGGCAGCCAAGACCGCGCGCATCATCTGGGCAATGCTGAGCTCGGGACAGGAATACAGGGCGCCGGCTGCGGCATAACCCGCAAAGCGAGGCCCTTAACAGCGTAAGGAGCAAATAGCAGCACGGCAAAATGGTCAGGACCTGGGTCGAGACACTCCGCCTTCGTCATCGCGATTAAAAAGCGCGCTAGAATGATTGGAACTCGATCCGCGTAACCCCTGAGGGCCAGCGGTCATCAAATCGACCGCATCAAAGGCCGAATACATGACCGCTCCAGACTTAAGCCGTCGCCGCTATTTTGCCTCTTGCCCAAGAGGGGCCGTCCATACATGACGAACTGACTGACGCTTCGGCCAATCTCGAAACTGGGCGACTTTGCAAAACACAAGCGTTTTGCTCTATGTTCAATCTCCTCCCCGCACTGTCCGCGCAAACCTCCCGCCGGAGAAACCCCATGCATAAACGCCGCCTCGGTCGGACCGATCTCCTTGTTTCGCAAATCTGCCTCGGCTCGATGACCTGGGGCCAGCAGAACACCGAAGCCGAAGGCCACGCGCAGATGGATCTGGCGTTCTCGCGCGGCGTGAATTTCATCGATACGGCCGAGCTTTACCCGATCCCGCCCAAGGCTGAGACGCAAGGGCGCACCGAGAAAACCATTGGCAGCTGGATGAAGGCCAACGGCAACCGGGATAAGGTCATCCTTGCCTCGAAAGTGGTCGGCCGCACGGCCAATACATGGTTCCGCGGCAATCGTCCGTCGAAGCTGGTGCGCGCCGACATTTTCGACGCGGTCGAGAAATCGCTGGCCAAGCTCGGCACCGACTATATCGACCTCTATCAGATCCACTGGCCGGACCGGGATATTCCGTGGGGCTCGAACCCGACGCGCGTCGGAGCGGTGGCGCGGCGCGCGGATGCGGCAGGCGCTCCGGGAGACGAGACGCCGATTGCCGAGACGCTGGCTGTCTTCGAGGAACTGGTGAAGGCAGGCAAGATTCGCCATCTCGGCCTCTCCAACGAAAGCTCCTGGGGTGTCATGCGTTTCGTCTTCGAAGCCGAGAAGGGTTCCGGCCCGCGCGTCGCCTCGCTGCAGAACGCCTATAGTCTCGTCAACCGCACTTTCGAGGTGAACCTTGCCGAGGTCTGCGAGCGCGAGGAGATCGCGTTTCTCCCCTATTCGCCGCTGGCGCAGGGCTATCTTACGGGCAAATACAATCATGGCGCGCGACCGCAGGGTTCCCGCTCGCAGCTCTTCAACCGCGGCCAGCGCTACGAAACGCCGAATGCGGCGGAAGTGCTGCTCGAATACACCGAGCTGGCGCGCTCCTTCGGCCTGGAGCCAGCGCTCTTCGCCAACGCCTATGTGGCGAGCCGGCCCTTCGTGACCGCGAACATCGTCGGCGCGACCACCATCGCGCAGCTCGAGATGGCGCTTTCTTCGGTCGATGTCAGCTGGACGGAAGAAATGCAGAAGGCTGTCGACGCCATCCACCAGCGTGTCGGCAATCCATGTCCGTGACCGGTTATCGCCGATAAAAGACAAATCGTTGAGAAAAAACAGGGGGATGGAGACGATGGAAAACTTTCCAATCGAGGCCGTGCGCGGCAGATTTCCGGCGCTTTCGCTGGCCCATGACGGGCGCCGGCGCATCTATCTCGACAATCCCGCCGGCACGCAGGTGCCGCTGACGGTGGCGGATGCGGTGTCGCGCTGCCTGCTCTCGACCAACGCCAATTTGGGCGGGTTCTTTGAGACCACGGTTGCGGCGCAAAAAGTGGTCGATGGGGCGCATGCCGCGATGGCCGATTTCCTCAATGCTTCAAGCGTCGAGGAGATCGTCATAGGCGCCAACATGACGACGCTGACCTATCACATGTCGCGCACGCTCGGCCGCACGATGAAGCCAGGCGACGAGATCATCGTCACGCGCATGGACCATGAAGGCAATGTCTCGCCCTGGCTGCAGCTTGCCGAGGATCTCGGCCTTGTCGTGCGCGTCCTGCCGTTCGACGAGCGGAGCTGGCAGGTGGAGGAAGCGGCGCTCAAGGCGCTGCTTTCGGACAAGACACGCCTCGTCGCGCTGAACTATGCCTCGAACCTCACCGGCTCGATCAACCGGGTGAAGGCGCTCGCGGCGGCAGCCAAACAAGCCGGCGCGCTGGTCTATGTCGATGCCGTGCAATTCGCGCCGCATGGACTGGTCGACGTGCAGGAGCTCGGCTGCGATTTCCTGATCTGCTCGGCCTATAAATTCTTCGGGCCGCATATGGGCATATTGTGGGGCCGTCGCGACGTCATCGATGCGCTGAAACCCTACAAATGCCGCTGCTCTTCGAACGTCCTGCCCGAGCGGTTCGAGCTTGGCACGCCGCAGATCGAGCTGATGGCCGGGCTGACGGCGACAATCGACTATTTCGCCGATCTTGGCGCCGCCGCCGGCGAGGGCGGCTCGCGACGGCAGCAGATCGCCAAGGCGTTCGAAGTCTCGATCGCTTACGAGAACACGCTTGCCCGGCAATTGATCGAAGGCCTGTCCGACATCGAAGGACTGATCATCCACGGCATCACCGATCCGGAACGGCTTGCCGAGCGGGTGCCGACCATTTCCTTCACCGTCGAAGGCATCGGGCCTGAAACGATCGTGCGGCAGATGAATGCCGAAAACATCTTCCTGTGGTCAGGCCACAATTATGCGTGGGAGGTCGTCCACCAGCTCCGCATACCCGCCGAGCAGGGCGTCGTGCGCATCGGCATTGCGCATTACAACACGGCGGCCGAGATCGAGGAGACGTTGGAAAGCGTGCATCGCGTGATCGCGATGCTGAGGCAGGAACGTTGCTGAGTTAGTCCTTCTTGCCGCCGAAACCGGTCAGGAAAGCGGTGAGGTTGTCGCCGAGTGCATCGCAGAGATAGCCGCCTTCCTGGACGATCACCGTCGGCAGGCCAAGTCCGGCAATCGCTTCGCCGATGCGCGAGAAGCCCGGCGTCGTCACCGACAGGCCGCCGAACGGATCGCCCTCGAAAGCGTCGAGGCCGAGCGCAACGACCAGCGCTTCCGGCGCGAAGGCGCGGATGCGCTGGAAGGCCGTCGCCAGCGCTTCGAGAAAGGCCGCGTCGCCGGACTTGCGCGGCAGCGGCAGGTTGAGATTGTAGCCGAGGCCAGGCCCTTCGCCGCGCTCGTCGGCATGTCCCCAGAAGAACGGATAGAAGCGCACCGGATCGGCGTGCAGCGAGACGGTCAGCACATCGGGACGGGCATAGAAGATGCCTTGCGTGCCGTTGCCGTGATGCAGGTCGACATCGAGGATGGCGACGCGGGCGGAACTCTTCCGCAGAACCTGCGCGGCGACGGCCGAATTGTTGATGAAGCAGAAGCCGCCGGCGACATCGGCGAAGGCATGATGGCCGGGCGGGCGGCAAAGGGCGTAGGCCGACGGTGCGCCGGCCATAACCGCTTCGGCTGCCTCCACCGCGCTCCAGGCGCTCCACAGGGCGCTGTTCCAGGTCTCAGCCGAGATGGGGCAAGCGGTGTCGGCCATGTGGTAGCCGGCCTGGCCGACCGCCGAGGCCGGATAGGAGCCGTTGCGGGCGATCGGATGGATGTTCGGGATCACCTCCGCCGAGGCGCCTTCGATGCGCTGCCAGCGCGTGAAAATGTGCTTGAGGAAGTCTAGATATTCAGGCGTATGCACCGCCGCGATCGGTCCAAGTCCAAGATTCCTTGGACGTTCGACCGTCAAACCTACCGATATTGCGCCGGCTAACAATCGTTCGATCCGCTCCGGCTTTTCCGGATTGGGCTGCGGCGCGCCGCTGGAGAGGAAGGCCTTGGGATCGTGGCGTTTCTGCTCCTCGGCATAGAAGGCTTTCATCGTCATTCCTCCGGCGTGTCGGCAAAGGCGAAAAAGGCATCGCCGACGATCTTCTGCACCTGTTCGTAACTCGACCAGCCGATGCCCAGTCTTTCGTAGAAGGCCTTGGCCGTTTCATTGTCGGTATCGACGGAGAGCCTCAGATAGACGCCGCCCGCCGCGCGACACTCCCTGGCCACGCGCCGAAGCAGTTTCTCGCCGATCCGGCGGCCGCGAAAGCGGTCCTCGACGTAAAGGTCCTGCACATAGACGCCTGGCCGACCCATCCAGGTCGAGAAGATCGGGAAATGCAGGCAAAGCCCGGCGAACTCACCGCCGATCTCGGCGATCAAAGTCGAGAAGGCGGGGCTTGCGCCGAAGCCATAGCGGCGGAGGTCGTCCGGCGTCGAGGTGATTTCCTGATGCGCGCCGATATGGGTGCCGAGGCGCAGCAGGGCGGCGTGGATGGTTTCGACGTCCTCGATGCGGCCCGGGCGGATGACTGTCCTGGTGTCTTCCTGTCGCATTGTCAGGCCACGGATCCTGGCGGACCAAGGCCGGTCAGAAGATCATCAAGCTCGTCGATCCGGTCTTCCGAGAAGACACGAACGCCGTTCTCTTCGAGCAGCGCGGTGGTCGTGCCACGGCCCGCCACGCGTTTTCCTGAAAAACTCCCATCGTAAACAAAGGTGCTGCCACAGGATGGACTGCCGTCGGTCAGGACCGCAAAGCGGCATCCTGTTTCACGCGCCAGATCAAGCGCAAGCTGCCCGGCTTCAAGGTAAAGCTCAGTCACGTCCTTCCCGGTCTTCTCGATAACCTGGCCCTGTCCGTGCAGCACTGCATGGCCGTCGCCCGTGCCGCAAATCTCCGCTGGAGGGCGCGGCGTGGAGAAACCGGCCGCAACTTCGGGGCAGATTTGCACGAGCCGTCCTTCCGACTGCCACCGCGCGAGCACGGGATGACCGTCGAGCCTGTAGGAGCCGTTGTAGCGTACCTTGCTGCCAAGCAGGCAGGCCGAGACGAGCACCCTCTCCATTTCGGCGTTTCCTCCGCGACTGTCCACCACGGTGCACCACATTGCGCGATGGTCAGCCTTCCACCGGCAGGTCGAGCTCCTCCGCCAACGCCTGCAGCGAATCTCCGATGATGGCGATCATCTCACCGATCTGCTCTTTAGTGATGATCATCGGCGGCGCCACCATGAAATTGTCGCCGTCGACGCCGCCCTTGACCTTGCGGCCATAGATGATCAGGCCGCGCGCATAGGCTTGGTCAAGCAGGCGCTGCGTTGCCTTGCTGGCCGGGTCGATCGGCTTCAGCGTCTCCGGATCGGCGACCATTTCGGCGCCGGTGAGCAGGCCCTTTCCGCGCACGTCGGCGATGAAGGGGAAGCGCTTTTGCAAGCCTTTCAACTCCGCCATCAGCACGTCGCCCATCGCGGCCGCATTGGCGATGAGGTTGAGCCGATCCATTTCCCCCAGGACTGCGAGGCCGGCCGCGCAGGCAAGTGGATTGCCGGCATAAGTGTGGCCGTGCTGGAAGCCGCCCGAGGCCAGCAGCGGCTCGACCAGCCGCATCGGCGCGGCAAGAGCGCCGAGCGGCGCATAGCCCGAGCCCAGCCCCTTCGAGAGCGCTACGATGTCTGGCCTGCAATTCCAGTGATCGCCGCCAAGGAACTTGCCGGTCCGGCCGGCGCCGCTCATCACTTCGTCATGGATCAGAAGGATGCCGTAGCGGTCGCAGATTTCGCGGATGCGCGGATAGTAGCTGTCGGGCGCGACGAGGGCAGCCGTTGCCGCGCCGCCGATCGGCTCCATGATGAAAGCCAGCACGCTTTCCGGCCCTTCGGACTGGATCTTTTCCTCCAGCATGTCGGCGTAGCGGATGCCGCGCTGCTCCATCGACAGGTTGTCGCGGTCGCGCCAGGCGGTCGGCGCCGGCATCATCGGCATCACCCGCATCATCGGCGTGAAGGTTTCGGCCAGCGCATCGTCGCCGGTGATGGAAAGCGAGCCCAGCGTGCCGCCGTGATAGGAAGGGAAGCGGGTGATCACCTTCCAGCGCTTGGGCTGGCCGGTGGCGACCGCCCATTGGCGGGCGAGCTTGATGCAGGACTCAGTCGCTTCCGAGCCGCCGGAGACGAAGAAGATGCGGTCCATGCCCTCGGGGAGTTTTCCGGCCAGTTCCCGCGCCAGCTCTTCGGCGGGTTCGTTCTCGAAATGCAGCCGGTAGGCGAAGGTGGTCTTGTCCATCTGCCGCTTCATGGCGTCGAGCACGTTGCGGTTGGAATGGCCGATATTGGCGACCATCGGCCCGCTCGAACCGTCGATGAAGCGTCGGCCGTCCTTGGTCCAGAAATAGATGCCCTCGGCGCGATCGACGAGCGGCCGGCGCAGGCTGGACAGATAGAACAGATGCGACGGCGGCCGTACTTCGATTTCGGGCGAGGGCTTGGCTTGGGACTTCGGCATGTCAGGACTTTCCGAGATAGCGATCGAGAACATTTCTGGTCACGCGTTCGACCATCGCGTCCTGCCTTAGCAGGCCAGCGACCCATTCGCAGCTTCCGGCGTGGAACACTTCGCCCTTGCCGCGCGGGAAATTGACGATCATGCCGTTGCCGCGCTTGACCTTGTCGAGATTGGCGTCGCTGGCCTCGCCGAACAAGGTCTCGGCGGTGAAGCGGCCGTCCTCGTCGGTGAGGAACTGGTCCTCGATCGGGATGTCGGCGCTTTCCTCGACCTGGCTCGCCATGCCGACGGCCAGCACTTGCAAGCCGTCCGGCGCGCCGCTGGTCGCGGTCGGGTAGGGCAGGCCGCCGCGGATCTCGAAATCGAGGCCGTCGACCTCATAGCCATAGACATGGCTGTCGGCGCCGAGCAGGTCGCCATAGTAGATGCCGGTGCCGGCGAAGGCCCAGTGGTCGGGCCGGTACACCGGGAAGCCGCGCACGCCGCGCGGCGCGCAGCCGCCCCAGCCGGCATAGACGCCCCGCGTCGCATTGAGGCCGAAGGTGGCGCTGCCCGGGCGTCCGATCTCGGGCGCCTCCCAGGAATTGGTGGCGCGGGTGATGTCGCCGCCGCGATATGCGGGGTCTTCGGCGCGTGCCTTGTATTTGTAGCAGACCTGGCGACGGCCCTCGTCCTCCAGCCTGGTCTGCCACATGAAATTGCCGGCGAAGCGCGCCGCGTGCCCGCCGCGGGTCACATAATTGTCGACCGCGTCGCGCATCTCCCAGGTCCAGTATTCATCGTGCCCTACGAAGACGACACAGTCATAGCCGTCGAGGATTTCGGGCGAGAAATGCAGCTCGTGCTGGCTGACGAGATCGACCTGGTAGCCGGCGCGCTCGGCGAAGCGGAAGAAGTGGCTGTCATAGCTCGCCCAGCCGGAAGAGGCATATTTCTTCGAATGTCCGGTGGCGAAAGCCCATTCCATATGCGGATAGCGCGGTACGGTCTTCGGCGGCACCGCGACTTCCAGTGGCACGCGCGGCGCATCCTTGGGCAGCACAACGAAGCCGCGGCACCAGGGGCGCTGCGTCGACACCGTGGTCGCGTACTGGTCGCGGTTCGGGCCGGTGATGCCCTGATAGTGGTTGGAACCGCCCCAGGTGTTGTAGGCGAGCCATGTGCCGGTCGCCGCCACCTGCAGCAGGCGGCCAGCTTTTCGGCCGGGCGGGGGCGCGACGATGAAGAGGTGATGGCTGTGGAAGGGCTTGCCGTCCCGCCCATCGGCCGAAAGCGTCACGCGATAGGCGCCTGACGGCCAGTCGTCGCCGACCCGGAATTCGAACGACGCCTCCCAGCCGCAGCCTTCGACCGAGCATTGGTCGGGCGTGTCCTGCCAGCGCGCCGACAGGCCTGTCTTCTCGAAGACCTTGGTTTCGGGGGCGCCGTCGCGGACGATGGCGATGCTGAATTGCGGCCCGGTTGAACTGACGAAGAGCGTCACCGTCTCGCCCGGACGATAGGAAAAACGGTCGCTGTAGCACCAGATCTCGCCGCTTGGGCCATCCATTCCCGGCCATTCGTAATAGTGGCCGCGCACCGCTTCGCGGCGCTGCTCGGGCGTCAGCCCGAAATCGGGGAATTCGGTGGGCAGTTGCGTCAAGGAGCACCTGAGATCACGAGGCCGTCATTGAGACCATTGGCCGGCCAAGCGTCAAATGGAAAGCATCGGGCCAGCAGGCGCTTGCGCTTGGCGATATCCGGCAAACGGACTATTCAGCTTCGGGCGATGTTCCAATCGCGGGAGCCAACATGCTGCGTGTGCAAAAGGTCAAGGTCGACGACATCTACGTGCCGACGGCGCGGCGCAAGACGCTGCATCCCGAAACCGTGCGCCATCTCGCCGAAGATATCCTGGAGAACGGCATGAAGACGCCGATCCAGGTGCGCCACGACGGCAAGCGTCACATCCTGGTCGAAGGCCTGCACCGGCTGGAAGCGGCCAAATGGCTGGGCGAGACCGAGATCGACGCTTATCTCGTCCAGGCCAAGCGCCACTAATCCTTCGTTTCGCTCAAGAAGCCTTCGCCCGCCGTGGCTGGCGCAGGTGCCTGACGCCGCTCATCTCGACGAATTTCGTCGCCGTATCCCAGAGATAGTCGCCATAAAGGAAGGGCTCGAAAGGTTCGGCGCCGGCCAAAGGCAACGGCGCGATCTCGGCGTCTACGCGCGGCTCATAGAAGAAGGGGATCGAGAAGCGCGCTTTTCTCGGCGCGATCACCCGATGCATTGTCGCGCGCACCCGGCCAGCGGTCCAGCGCTCCAGCAGTTGGCCGAAATTGACGGCGAGCGTGCCATCGGCCGGCGGCACGTCGATCCACTCGCCGGCGAGGTTCTTGGCTTGCAGGCCTTCGACGCCGTCCTGCGCCAGCAAGGTGACGAAGCCGGAATCGGCATGCTCGCGGCCGATGATCGTGCGCGTCTCGCCTTTGTGCATCACTGAAAAGTCGGGGCCGGAGAGGTCGACGCTGCTGTTTGGATCGCGCAGCGGATAGCGGATCAGGCGCAATGTCGAGATGCCGCCTTCGAAATCGGCGTCGAAGACTGTCTCGGTAAGACCCAGCCCGCGCGCCACCGAGCGCAGCAGGGCGTTACCCACCGATCCCATGGCCTTGTAGTAACCGGCGGCGGCGGCGCGCCAGCCGGGCAGGATGTTCTCCGCGGGCAGCGGTGTCGCCTCGCAAAGCGGGTCGTTGGCATCGAGGCCTGTGGGGGCGGCCCGCGCATCGGCAATGTCCGGCCCCATGTCGATACCTTCCTTGTAGGAGACGGCAGTCGGCTGCAGCGGAAACCAGCCGCGATAGACGTTCTTTCGCGTGGGGTCGAAATTCCAGCGCAGGAGCCTCTGCTTTTCCGCCTCGGGCAGCGAAAAGATCGCCAGCAACCGCGCCCGGTTCTGCGGCGTCAGCCAGTCGTCGCCCGGGAAATCGCGGATCGCCATGAAGCCGATGCCGGAGGCCGCCGCCATGATTCTGGCGTCGGCCTGGTCGCGGGCGGGCGAGGGCGGACCGAACAAGGCTGCAATCGCAATTGTGTCGATGTCGGCCATCATTCTTCCTTCCGTCGGACACCGCAAGCAGGGCGTGGCGGCTGGCAATTGTCAATCGCAGGCGAGTCCCCGTTATTGGGCCACCACATCAGGGCGGCCGATCATAACCCATCAATGGTTTTTGATTGACGCTGTGATGCCCGGCGCTACCGTGCCGGCGTTCTCCAGTAACCGAGTGATTGTCATGACGAAATACCAGGGCGGGTGCCTGTGCGGCGCGGTGCGCTATCGTACGGAGGCGGAGCCGATCAATGAGCGCGTCTGCCACTGCCGGATCTGCCAGAAGGCGATCGGCGCCGCTTTCAACGCGCGGCTTCTGTTCCGCATCGACGACGTGACGATCGAAGGGCCGGTGGCGACGATCAATTCCACGCCCGACCTCCAGCGCGGCTTCTGTCCGGTGTGCGGCACGACGATGTTCTCACGCCGCGACTCAAGGGGCATTCTCGGCGTCACCTCCGGCTCGCTCGACGATCCGTCGCTGTTCAAGCCCGACATGCATTTCTGGACCGCCTCGAAGCAGTCCTGGGTGATGCTTGACGATGGCCTGCCGCAATATGAAGGCGCGCCGCCGGCCTGAGTCATTGCGACGCAGGCCTGCACAAAAATTTCATCTTCGATTCACGAGATAGCCGGCAAAGCGTCATTGGCGGGCCATCATTGGCTGCCTATCTAAGCGCCATGCGGGAAGGCATCGAGGAGGCGACGGATGAGCGAGAGCATCAACACCCTGGACGAGCTTTTGAACGACCCGATGGTCCAGCTCGTAATGGCGCGCGACCGCGTGCGCCCGGCCGAGCTTCGCCTGCTTCTGGAAAAGGCTCGCGACAGGGCGGGCGAGGATTCCCGCATCGACCAGGCTTCGGTGCCGCCCGCCCATGTGGTGGCAAGAAGCTGCCTGAAGCAGTGGCTCTATCGCTGAGGCAGCCTTGGGACCGTCAGCTAGAATTCGCGGGTAAGTAACTGTAGTGGCTGCGCAAATAGGCGAGCCTGAAGCCGAGCCGGTCGTAGTTGCGATAGGCCGGTCCATCGCGGTCGGGGCGCGGCGCCTCGATGTCGGCGACAAACAGTTTCGCGCCGGCGGCGATGCCGTCGCGAACCAACCTTTCGCCAAGCATGGCATCAAGATCGAAGCTTGGGGCCATGATCCCCGGCACCGGCGCGTCGATGCCGCTCCAGGCGGCGCCGTCTGGGCCGATGAAGAGCGAGCGCACCGCCTCCACGGCGCCTCTGCGTCTTAGCATGTAGTGATGCCAGCCCCTGCGGCCGACGAGCGCGGTGAGCCAGGGAGAGGTAGGCAGCCTGTATCTGGCATCGATGAAAGAGGCCCAATCCGAAGCTGTCCTGGGCGTGACCTCCTCGACCACCAGATCGTCTACCGGGATAAGCGGATCGGCTGGGAAGAGCGGCTTATCCGGCAGCGGCGTCGCGTCGCGATAGATGCGCTCCCAGCCGCCGTGCTGCTGCATTCCGCGCGCTTCCAGCCAGCATCTCAGCCGCGACGGCTCGGTATGCGGATTGCTGTAGAACCACGGCCGCATGATGCCGGCCGCGCGGTAGTGCGCGAGCAGCGCATCGAGTTGTTCCTCGGTCGCCGGACCATCGACGCCGATATTCTTCACGCAGTTGAAATGGATGAACGGGATCGTCGTGCAGGTGGTCCAGACAAGGTCGCCGTCGCGCGCGATCGACAGCCCTTGCCGTGCCGCGAAATCCGCGGGCGCCGCTGCGTATGCGTCAAGCCAGGCCGCGACTTCGGTGCGCTCGATGGCGCGGCTGAGATCGCGCGACACCTCCTCGATCGCGATGTCCGGGGCGTGCGTTTGCGGCGGCACGACTGGCTGCAGTTCCGAGAGGGCGGCGGTCGACATGGCATGCTCCTCCGATTTGCCTTACAGTGTAAGATTAGCAGAGAATAATATGATGACACCTGTTGTCAAGCAGGATTAGCGGCACCTTACAAATCCGTGAGTTGGAATCACGCTATCGTGAGGCTAAGCCTGTCCTCGATGGGCTTTCGATGACGATTCACTTTTTGCCCGGATGACGACCGGGACACGGGGAAAGGACCGGTATGACCGACGTCTGCACTCAAGGACTGGACACCGGCTTTGTCGGCCTGGGTTATGCCAAGGTGGCATTTCTGGGCATCGTGCAAGGCATCACCGAATTGCTGCCGATCTCGTCCACGGCGCATATGCGCATCGTGCCGGCCGTGCTCGGCTGGCAGGACCCCGGCTCGGCCTTCTCCGCCGCCATGCAGCTGGCGGCGCTGGCTGCGGTGATCAGCTATTTCTGGACCGATGTCAGGGACGTGCTGTTCGGATCGATTTCGGCGATCTCGCGCCGCGATTTCGGCGACCGCCATTTCCGCCTCGCGATGAGCATCGTGCTTGCCACAATCCCGATCGTCATTGCCGGCCTGGCGCTTTCCGGCGTGCTCAACGCCTGCAATTCGCCCTTGCGCGGGCTTGCCGTCATCGGCTGGGCATGCATCGCCATGGCGATCCTTCTGGCGCTCGCCGAAATCTTCGCCAGCCACAAGCTGATGCTGCGCCAGGCGTCGATCCTGGATGCGCTGCTGGTGGGCGTCGCCCAGGTCGGCGCGCTTATTCCCGGCGTATCGCGCTCGGGCTCGACGCTGACGGCGGCGATGGGGCTTGGCTTCGCCCGGCCGGAGGCCGCGCGCCTGTCCTTCCTGCTCGGCTTGCCGGCCATCGCGCTGGCCGGCCTCAAGGAACTTTGGGAATTGCACAAGGTGCATCTCGACGCGCATGGCTGGTCGATCCTGGCCGTCGGCCTTATCGTCGCCTCGATCTCGGCTTTCTTCGCCATTTGGGGGCTGATGCGGGTGCTCGAGCGCTTCTCCGCCTGGCCGTTCGTCATCTATCGCGGCCTGCTCGGCGTGGTGCTGCTAATCTGCGTCGCCACCGGCTGGCTCACCTAGCGGGCGCGGCCTAATCCGCCATATCGCCCTGACCCTCGGATGCGCCGATGGATCTTGTTAGCTTGCTGCAATCTTTGCCTTTGCTGGCGACGCTGGTGAAATCGGCGGCGCCGGCGGCACTTGGCGCCGGCATGGGCCTTGGCCAATGGCTGGCGGCGTTGCCGCCTTGCCGCAACCAGACTTTCGAGAACGCGGCCTACCTCGTCTGCGAAGCCGACCCGAAGCATTTTTCCATCGAGCTGTTCTGGAAGAACAAGGACGGCGACCTCTATCGGTCGCTGCATAATCTGCGCAGCGCGCAGCAGGCGACGGGGCGCACCATGCTCTTCGGCATCAATGCCGGCATGTACCACCCGAACCTCGCGCCGGTCGGCCTTTATGTCGAACGCGGCGAGCAGGTCACGCCGGCGAAGATCGGGTCGGGAACCGGCAATTTCTCGATGCAGCCCAACGGCATCTTCTATCTCAGCGGCGGCAAGGCCGGGGTTCGCGCGACCAAGGATTATCTCAAGCGTCCGCCGCGCGTCGATTACGCCACGCAGTCCGGGCCGATGCTGGTCATCGATGGCAAGCTGCATCCGAAATTCCAGGCAGACGGCACCTCGCGCAAGATCCGCGATGGTGTGGGCGTGCGCGCCGACGGCGTCGCGGTCTTCGCGATCTCGGACGATGTCGTGACCTTTCACGAATTCGCGCGGCTGTTCCGCGACCAGCTCGGCTGCCCGAACGCGCTCTTCCTCGACGGCTCGATCTCGAGCCTCTATGCGCCCGGCATCGGCCGCAACGACGATTTCTGGAATCTCGGGCCGATGATCGGCGTGTTCAGGCGCTAGCCAAGCTTGCTTCGACGCCGCTCCGAATCATCCGGTCGCGCCAAAAGTAAATTTTGATTCAAACTTTGTTGGTAATTTCTCATTAGGAATGGGGGTTCCGGCGGCGCTGTTCCTGCCTCGGTCTGTTTTGTTTTGCGTACAGGTCAAAGATGCGGATTTTTGGCGTCGTCAGTTTCGTGCTCGCCTCGCTATACCTTGCCGGCTGCTCGTCCACGTCGGGCGTCGATGCCTTGCAGATGCCGTCCAACGAGACGACGAGCTCGGTCGTGCGGCCGAGCGCGCCGGTGTCGAAGGGCGTGCGAACCGCCGTAACCGAAAGAACCGTCTCGACCGCGTCGATGTCGAGCGCTTCGCGCTTCAAGCCGCCGGCGCCCTTGCTCGATGAAGAGAACGCTCGTTCCGACGATGAGAACCAGCGCCCCTTCGGCCTTGCCGAGGAGGAGACAGTGAACTTCCCGGCGGCCGATCTGCCGGACAGCGTCGAGCCGCCGGTGCAGGAGGCCGCGCTCGTGTCGCCGCCGAAGCGGCTGTCGCGCGCGGCGCCCGCCATGCTCGCTGGCCCAGTTACCCGCTCTGCGTTCCGCGACGCCAAGCCGATCAATTTCGGCCGCTCTTCGCCTCGCCATCTCGCCGTGCACGGTGTCGACGTCTCGCGCTGGCAGGGCAACATCAACTGGGAGAAGCTGCGCGCCCAGGGCGCCAACTTCGCCTATATCAAGGCGACCGACGGCGGCGACCATCTCGACCCGATGTTCATGAAGAACTGGCGCAATGCCGATGCCGCCGGGCTGAAGCGCGGCGCCTATCACTTCTTCTACTGGTGCCGCACGGCCGGCGAGCAGGCCGACTGGTTCATCCGCAACGTGCCCAAGATGGACGGCGCGCTGCCGCCGGTCATCGATGTCGAGTGGAACGGCGATTCCTCCTGCAAGCGGCGGCCTTCGCGCGAAAAGGTGCTGGAGAAGATGCAGGTGTTCATGGACAAGCTGGAACGCCACTACGGCCAGCGGCCCATCATCTACACCAGCCCCGATTTCTATCGCGACAATTTGCGCGGCGCCTTCCTGGATTATCCGTTCTGGCTGCGCGCTGTGGCGGCGCACCCGTCAAAGGTCTATCCGGGCCGCAAGTGGGTGTTCTGGCAGTATTCCGGCTCCGGCCTATCGCATGGCGTGAGCGGCCGCATCGACCTCAACGTGTTTCATGGCGACGAGCGGCAATGGCGCGCATGGCTGGGCGGCGGCGGGCAGATGGTTGCCGACGCGGATTAGGTGCTTCTGCCTTCTCCCTTTGTGGGGTGAGAGGCGGTCCGCGTTAGCGGACGAAAAGCCAATTGCTTGGCTTTTCGAGCGTCGAATGCCCTGAGCCTGCGAAGGGCCGGGTGGTGGCCGCGAAGCGGCCGGATGAGGGGTGTTCCAGGGAAGGCCGCTCCTTTGAAGTATCGGGCCGCGGCGCGCCTTCGTCATCCACGGGCGGAGCAAGGAACGAAGCGACGCGCGCAGATCCGAGGATCGACCCGTTTCTTAGGGCGAATGGGTAAAGCTGGGCATTACCGGCCAAGTGAAATTCCCCCGCAGCGAGCTAAGTTGAGGCATCTTCGCTCCAGAATTTCCGGGAGAAACAGGCATCGCCGTACGGTCGCTAGCAAACGACCACCGTCGTTAGCGGCGTTTGGAACTCTCTCATTAGGAGGACGTTCTGTTTCCAGGGTCATTATTTGGAAGGCAAGGAGGTAGTCCGATGAATATCAAGACGCTCAGCATGGGCGCACTTGCGCTCGCTCTGATGGGTGGTGCAGCGATGGCTGGGTCCACCACAGGCACGTCTGCGCTCGATGATCCGGCCAAGATGTCTCCGTTTTTCACCGATGCCGGTATGAAAACCCTGAGGTCGGAAACCGATTTCAAAACGGCGTGGATGGCGATGAAACCTGACGAACGAACTGCGGTGCTGAAAGACTGCGGCGATACCACGCTCAACAAGGCGCACGCCGATTTCTGCGCGATGGCTAAGAAGATGGGTGGCTAACTCGTTCTCACGGCCTAACAGAAGGAAATAAGGCGGACCACGTGTCCGCCTTATCGGTTGTCGGCGGCGATGAGGCGGCGAAAGTGTGTCACCTGCGCGCTACTATAGCGTGAAAGCCCTCCATCTCCCTCGCCGGCGCGGCGCTTAGTCTAGAAACGAAGCAGCTGGTAAAAAAGATGGAGCTCAGGGGACCTCCGCATCGAACTCCACAGCGAAACCCGCGTCGATCGCGCTTCGCGCTATGTAATCGCCAAGTTCCCAATCCGTCAGCTCGCAACGCGGGAACCGCTCTCTGACGGCGTGGATGGCCTCGGCCATCGAAACGCTCGGGCTTTCGACATGATCAAGCAGGTAACGGACAATCGATTGGCGAACGTCCGGTGATGTAAGCGTCGGGGCGAGCGCTACCATTTCACGCCCTATGAATGGAGCCGTGTTTCAGTGCGATCGGCAGTCATTGCATCGAAAGCGATGGGAATGCTGTGGACGATGCACGCCGCAGCCAATATCTCTTCCATCGCAACGTCTTGGACGGGAGAGTGCCCAAGGCGGTCCTCTCTGCTAAGGGCGAAGGCACTATCCATACCGCAGGTGAGCGATATTTTGCGGCGAATCGTTTCTCATTACGGAACAAACCGATTGCGATAGGAATTTATGGACAGTGGTCGGTTCCTGTTGCGAGGATGCAGCTACCATATCCACACTCCTGCCCGTCGCCCTTTCTCCCTTCAAGCGGCGGGCTTTTCATATTCTGGCTTGGGCTCAATATGTGGTGGCGAGGCTATTTCGCTGAGTAGTCCGGCCTACAAGATCTGTGTCACTCGATCGCGCCAGTCCGGATTATTCAGCGGCGGTGTCGGGGCGCCAGGGTTTTTTGCATCATTGGTTTGCGCGTTCGGTCAGTTGCTTGTGGGCTTCGAAGATGCGCAACTTTTCGGGATATCCAAGCCGCAGCGCCGCCTTGCAGCCCGGACATCTAAAGGTGGCTATGACCTTGAACCATGAGCCTTTGCGGATGACCGGATGCCGGCATCTTGGACAATCAAACCTCAGATTTTGGTCATTGAGGCTGTCAGGAATTGGCAATAGGGCCTCCCGCACCGAACTGGAGCGGATGCCCACCATCATCGCAGGTAAATGGTGGGCATCCACGAACTGGCGATGAAGGGACTATGCTCGCCTGCGCATGCTAAGATTCATCTCGGGAAGATGTTTCACGGTCGGGACCTATGAGTTGCAAGGCAGGGACCTTCGTCTCACGTATGTGCGACTGACGGGCAAGGCACATTGATTATGGGAACAATGCAAGGTGTCGCGCTGTTCCGGGACAACCTGTTGCGCACGTTGCCACTTTGCGCACCTAGGCTACCAGCATCTGCCCGTCGGCCTCGGTCGGCGGGCCTTTTCGTCAGAAAGATGGGAACTGGAGCCTGCGGTCCATTGTTGGAAAGGTGTCTGCGGCGTCCCCTCAAAAACCGCAGACTGGTGTGCAACACCGAGCCCGCGCCTCCGCTGATGGGCGCCGGCTTTTCTATCGTGAAGTGACAGATGACGTTCTGTAAACAGGACGCCGGCCAATTCAAGGGCTAGGCGTATCGCGGTAACTCTTCCAGGACGCAGCCGCCGTTTCCCGCTCTCGAAGTCGCGGATCGTCCCTTCGCTCACGTTTGACTTGGCCGCAAGGCGCACTTGGGTTCTTGTTGGCATTTCCGGGCGCGAAAAGCGCCCGGGAGATTGGGTTTTTGGCTTATCGCCCGGGGGTGAGCAGACTTCGTGTGTCGAATGAGCGATCTAGCTTGACGTTGAGCGAGATTCTGAGAGGCGTCAGGCCGGGCTCGCTCATTTCATGCTTCCAAGGTGGTTGCAGAGCGCCCCGTAATTTTCTTAAAGTGCAATTGATTCTAAACGATTTTTCGACCTCTCCTGCCCATAATCACTTCGGCTGATGAGCCAAAATCATCCGGGTTCAGGGGCCGGTATGAGAACAAAAAAAAGAGCCCCGGTTTTCGGGGCTCCTCGGCTTCAAAAGAATGTCTGGCTCTCAGCTGGCGGGTGGGATTTGGCTTCGTCTATATACCGTGGCTCCGTGGACCTCGCGACGCAGCACCGGTTGCACACCGGCGTTGTGGAGTTCGATCATAAGCCGTCGGAAGTGCATCCTCCTTTCGACAGCTAGGTTGGCCAATGTGACGTAATCTCGTCGGAAAGCGTCCAGGGCTTCCAGTCTGATCACTTCCTGCAGATGACGCTTCCGCGGATTGCGAGCCGTTTCAGTCGGTAGCAGACCGCTCGCGATAATGGCCTTCAGAGTGCGGTCGTTGACGTGGAGAGCCTCTTCGACTTGCTCCTTTGTCATGCCGGGAAGGTCTGGGCCGCGAGTCATCTCGCATACCTCCTCCAAGTCGACCAAAATTGCCTTGAAGCCGGATGTGCGACCATCTTGCCCGATCCAAGCCAGCCGACCTTCAAGGATCAGATCAACGATTTCGCGGACTGCACAATTTGCCCTTCGTGCTGCTTCGAGAATGCCGACCTGATCGGGGCGGGGGGCGCCGATCCGCTTACTCTTTTTCAAGAGTGCTGCCATGAAGGCTTCCAGCTGTGATCGGCTGAAATGTAGCCCGAGGCCGTTCCCGTGTCCCTGACGCTTGAAAAGCGGTTTGAGATACCCCTCATGGTACAGCATGTAGTTGTGTGGGCGAGGACAGTTGTACTCGCGGGCGATATCCTCCAGAGACAGTGCGGTCGGGCCGTCGCGCAAAATGGCCTCGGCCTCGTGAGCGCGAAACAGGGCCAGGCTGGCGGGGAGGCGGGCCTCTTCCTCGTTGAGGACTCCCGCTTCCCTCAACATTTTGCGCAGCGTCTTTCGGTGCATGCCGCACTCCTTGGCTGCGGTTGCAACGCTGTGCAGCGAGCGCCGATCGACGGGCTGACCGAAGAGTTCGTCTCCTGGGCCATAGGGAAACGTGTCGATCAAGAAGTCGGTAAACAGGGCGCGTAGGCGGGAATACCCGTCATCGCGGAGGTCAACGTTAGCCCAGTCCCAAAAGTAGCCGAAGCTCGTTTTAGGGCCGTTCAGCCTGTCGGCGGCCCGATGGAAGCGACTGTGCGATTCGACCAAAAACCGTGAGATGCGCGCTGGTCCGGCGGCCAGAATTTCAAACCCCGTTTGTCCCGCGATGCGTTTTCCCTCTTCGTCCTCAGGCACGAGAAACCTCGGTCCCTGCATGGCGGTGACCCCGAACATGTCCGCCGCGCGTATGACGGCGAACAGCGGCCATTGATCGAGCCACGGGCTTCCGCCGACCCCGCTGACGCGCTCGCCCACATAGTTCTCGAATGGGGTCGGGCATTGGTCGGCTGCATTGTTCGCGAGTTGCCGAACGGTGAGGTCCCGCCGGAAGAAGATCGCCGAGAAGTCGTGTGCGTATTCGCCGCGCTCAGGCTTGGCGATCTCAACCAGCCGACAGTGGTGGCGAAAGCAGGTGTACACAGGGCGAACGCACCAGATCGCTCGGCCATGGACAGCGATATCGGGGGGAAGGTGCGGCGAGCGCTCGATGTCCTCGATCAGGCATTTTGGGCAAATACGGATGCGCTGCCGAACGAGGCAGCTCTTCAGCAGCACCTCCCCGCCGAGAATAATGCGCGAGCCCTCCTTGCGAAACGCAAACGCCTGCAGCGCCTCGGCAGATACTCCGCCGAGGCTTGCGAGACGACTGACCGCGTCCGCATCGCCGCGCAGGACGGCGGCGAAGTCAAAACCCATGTCGTAGCAGAACTCCACGACATTGGCGGCTCCGTTCCGGCCGGCTAACCGACTGGCAAAGCTTGCGGCTGTTTCGCCATCGCCAAGTGGGACAGTGAGAGGGAGGGGCGCCATCAAAACCTCCTCTCCGTCTTCTTTGCCGAAGGCGGGTCTTCACGCTCTTTCAGGGCCCTGACCGTCGCGACCAGCGTATCTGGCAGGGCGCGCCAGTCGGAGACCAGGAAAGGGTTCTCGGAGAACGAGGCTCCTGTGACATCGTGAAAGTAATCCGCGAAATCATCCAGGCCGAGTCTGCTTTTGCCCTTCCAGGCGGCATAGAAAACGGCCGCCTTTCCCACCTCGAGCGCCAATCCCTGTCCACCGGATGCCGCGTGGATCAGCCGGGGGACTGCGTCGATCGCCTCGTCGCCGAACACCTGTATCCTTGCGACGCGGCAGTAGGATGCGATCGCCTCGGTGAGGTCCTCGATGACGTGCCCAGTAGCGACGACCCGCTCGAATTCAACTCGGGTCGCACGCCGTTTCAAATAGCCGGGATCAAAGAGACCCTCGATTTCTGGAGGGCCCGAGATCAGCAAATTGAACCCGTCGGCCAAAAACAGCATCACGTAGTTCATCGCGTCACGCAAAACCTCTTCATAGGTCGAATGAAAGGTCTTGGAGACGCTGCGGATGCGCTGGAACTCGTCGAAGTGAATGATCTGTGGGCGCAGATTCCTGAGCTGGCCGTCGACTTTTCGCAGCATGTCGTTCGGCTTCGGCATTCTTGCCAACTGATATTGGCAGGCTGTGAGGATACGATCCCCAAGCTTCGTGACATTGAACTGCGAAGGCAACACGACGCTCAGGAAAGGGGAGGGCGCTTTGCCTGCGCCCTCCCCGAATTCCGCCCGCGCAAGTCGCTTGATCGCTGACGTTTTGCTCGTGCCGGTTTCTCCAACCACCAGCAGCATGCGACCTTCTTGGTTGCGGCCATGTGCGTCGGACAACGAGAATCCGCTACCCCTGAGGAGGTGAAAGGCGGCTCTCAGGCGGTCGTCTCGGTCGGTCACAAGGTACATTGGCCTTAGCGTGTCGAGCAGGCCTTGGAGAGCCGGGTCGGCGATATCGATGTCAGGAAGGGCGCTAAACATCTCCTTCGCCCTCCATGCGCGATTTCCGGCGCTTGGGCGCGGGACGTTTAGGATCCGGCGTGTCCTGGCCTGTCGGCTTGGAGTCTTCCGCCACGACATCAGACCCAGGACGCTCAGTCGGTGACGGAAGTCTGGCGAGCAGGCGCTCCGCTACCTCCTCGACACCAGCGTCGTCCGGCTCTACCTCGCCCATATCGAAGGCGACCGCGATAGTGCGCTCGGATAGGTCCAGCTCCTCGGGCGTAGGCGACGTCTGGAAACAGGCGCGATCGACAGCATCCTGGGCAATGCCCCGGATGTCCCGCAGCGCCGCGAGGATCACTTCCTGGTTGCGCTCCTGCCCCGCACGCATCTTCCGCCGTACCTCGCCGCAGGTGGCCATCCATTCCGCCAAAGTCACGCCGTCCAAATCTCGGTGCGTGGGGACGGTTACCCAGTCCTCGCCTATCGCTACCGATGCGCGACCTACGTTTTCCGGATCGATGCAGGTAGCGACAGGCACGTCGCCAACGGTTCGCCGGTGCTTCTGAAGAGCCTCCGAGTTGTAGGGGATCCCCATGAAGCGAACGCCGTGAGGGCCGAGTACGCGTTCAACCCTCACCCCGAAAATTGCGCGCGCCTTCTCGCGATCCGGCCCCGGTTCGACCCCATAGAGTTCCGCCAGTTCGTCCCAGCGTTCCTTCGGTGTTTGGCCGCCGAGGCGGGCCTGTGGCGTGTTGTGATAGACGTCGACGATCCAGCGGACCAACACCTGAAAGAATTCTTCAGCCCTTAGGGACGCTCGTTTTTCGGCAGGATATTCACCCAGCTGAACAACGTTCGAGTATGTCCGCCCGGTAAAGTAGCCAACGACATCTCGGGCAACGCGACGGAACGCGTACTCCACCGTTGATCGAAGCCAGGGCACACCGCCCACGGAAATCTCGTGCGTGGACCCCATATCGACGATCGCGCCACGGAATGAATTTGCGATGAAGGCGGGTCCGTTGTCTGTCACGACCATCTCGGCGGTGCCGGACATGTACCAATCCGTCCAGGCAGCCAGGCTCCGGGCGAACCGCGTCTTGTCCCTCGTCATCATCCGGAGACAGGCGAGGGCAGCACTCACCGACTCGGTAACGTCCATCGAGATCGACAGAAAGCAGCCTGTCGCATAGTCCAACGCCGCAGTCATGACTGGTCTCGCGGTTTCAATGTATTCCTTGAGTTTCGGGGGCAACTCGTCCCAGGCCCCAGCCTTTTGGAGCAACACATGCAGGTGCGCTTCCCACGCATCCATCTCGACACGTTGCATGGCGCGTACGACAGTGTCATCGAGGCCGACGCCGATCATGCGGAACTTGCGTTCGGCCGCGCCACGGGTCTTACGCGCGGCGTACTTGTCGTACTCGGGAAGGTCGTGAACGTATTCGCGAAGGAGGTCGTACGAAGGAGGTTCAAGGGCTTTTTCGTTGCGAGCCTCCCGTTCCTTGTTGATTTTATCGAGGTCCCCGCGCAGGTCATTATGGAGCCGCCGAATTGAGGGACCTTCCTCGCTCTTGCATTTCTCGGCCCAAGACGCGAGGAGCGCGTAGATTTGCGGATGTAGCCTTGCGGTAAAATTCCCCGAACTGACATGGCGACGATCTCGCAGGGCTAGCGGGTTGTACTCGCTTGCCTCCAGTCTGTTCACCCAGCCAAGAAGTGTGTCCGGGCATGGAGGCTCGCGTGTAACTTTCGCGGAACCGGCCGTCTTCTTTCGTGGCTTTCTGTGGCCTCTCGCGACTTTGGTCCTAGCGACTTCCATCTTCTCGATGTCCGGAGCAATCACCTCGATGATGTGTTCGGCTGTGGACCTGCGGAAACCGGGTTGGCGTTTCAGCTTCAGGTATCTGCGGACCCACTCCATTTTCCAGAGAATGTCGGCCTGCTCGCTGTCAGGCAGATGAGCCAGGGAGGTTATTGCGGAGTAGTGGCGGAGCCGGACGGCGGATACGGTGAAATAGCCCTTGTCCCTGAGCATCTCGCCCGAATCCAAGCCGGTCCAGATTTCTTCATGGGAATAGAATTCGGCCAGGCCCTTCGCGCCTTCCCGGACAAGTAGGTATCCGCCAGCCTGCGTTTCGCCGAGGGAATAATGGACGCCTTTGATCGTGAGGCGGTCGTAGTCGCCGAGGCGAGCTTTTCTCTGGGTCATTTTACGCGCTCCCCACAACGGGCGGCAGCTACAAGCGTGCCGTAGCCGAGCCGGCCCTTTCCGTCAGCGGACAGGAGACCTTCCGCGACAAGGCGAATGATCGGGCGGAAGCAAAGTCCGCCGCCGCCGAACAGGGCAACCAGAGCGCCGATGGATACTGGCTGCGCCTGCGTCGCGCAGTGGCTGAGGATAAGCTTCTCGACGACCGGGTTTCCGCAGCGCCGCGCCGCGTGCATCAGCTCCGCGTTGAATACGGCGGTAGGGTTGATGTCTTCGTCGGTCATCAACAGGATGCCGTCGGCGACTTCCGGAGCGAGCTGGGCATTCATGCGCTCGACCAACGCATTCAGATTCCGTCTGGCGACCTTTTCCGCCGGCTTGGAGTAGACGAACGCGCGTCGGCCATCCTTTAGAACCCACGCGAAATCGAAGGTGTGGGAAAATTCCTTGTCCCCGAAACCGACGAACTTGAGCGATGTAGGCTGGTCAATGAGGTCGGCGGTCTGCCCGCTCGCGAGGAGGACCAGAGCCTGCTTTCTTTCTAGATCGGACTCGAAGACTATCGCTCGGCCCAGGGCAACCAGCGCGCCGCGCGCGGAGAATATGCTGCGCAATGGCGGTAGGCGCGATGCGAGCGACCCGCGAGGCGGAGTGAACATGTAGGTGGAGAACGTGTCTCCGGCGGGTGCATTGATGGGTGTGGGTTCGGGATTCATGGTTGGCCCTTTCGGGCGCCAACCGTCCATTTCGGCACGCAAGCCCTTGACGCCGGAGTTGGCAGATGCGACTCTCCGGGGGCAGTTGATTGCGCCGAAAACGGTTGGCGCCGTTTTCTGGCGGCTGATTGTGATGGCCAACCTGAGCTTCTGATGGCATGAGGTTGGCCGGGTTTAGCGGCGCTCCCAACGATTGGGGGCGCCGTTGTTTTGCGGGGCAAGCGCGATCACTGTCCGCCAACCTCCTTTCCGTTGATCGGGCGTTTAGCAGCACACTCAGCCAACCAAACGCCAAGCGCGCGCGCCTTTGCAGGAGCGCCAGAGCTGTCGTTTAGAATGAGATAAAGCCCGGACGCGACGGTCGGCTCGGGCGTCGGGCCCCTTACTATGTCCTGGCTGTCCCTGTGTCAGTCCTCCCTGCAGAAGACGACCGCGCTGCGGGCCCCTCAGGCCCGGGGTGCGGCTCCGATGGAAGCCCCTCTCACCTTCGCCCATGAAACGAGCACTCTGCCATATATGTGACGGGGAGGCAATCGGGTTTTGCGAACTACGGTAGGTTAAGTGCCGTATGGCTTAGCGGTTGATCTCGTCTTTCCCGCTTGGTACAAGTTGATTGCCATAAAGGACTCGATATAGCGCTGAGAAGGACTCATTGTTGTTGTCAACAATTGAAATCTATAGGACTTAATGCTTTCGTTGTTCCTGGTTTTGGCCTGACATTACTGAATGGATTCACAGCGAATCCTATCATGTATGCGATTGTAGCAAGTTTGCTCACCTTATGCCGCCCCCGGCCGGCCGCGTAAGAATCCTCTGACGTGATGCGCCGGATATCTAGGAGCGACCGCGGGGACCGGATGGCGTGGTCAATGGCTGCCGGGCAGCAACGGGCCTATTCCGGTCCTTCCGGCGAACCCTACAATCTCCAAAACCCGACATACATCGTTACCGCTAATAGGCGCGTATCACCGGAAGATATCGTACGGTCTTCTAACGCGAAGCCGTGACGCATGACCCGACGACGATCAGCCGCGCGCCGGCAGGTTCTTGGCCACCTCGACGAAGTTAAGCACCGCTTTGGCGCGATTGGTGCGCTTCCATACGAGCACCGTCTGGGAGCGAAAGCCGGGATTGAGGATCGGCCGCACCTCAACATTGCGGCCGAGAAAGTTGATCAGGCTTTCGGGATAGATTGTGACGCCGAGGCCTGCGGCGACGAGGCCAAGCAGAGCCAGCGTGTTGGAAGCCTCCAACTTGATGTTGAGCGCCACGCCTTCGGCTGAAAACATATCGTCGAGCCGCCAGCGATATGCCTCCCATTCGATCATGTCGCCGAGAATAAGATCCTCCT
Source organism: Mesorhizobium sp. RIZ17 (assembly GCF_051127865.1). NCBI lineage: Bacteria > Pseudomonadati > Pseudomonadota > Alphaproteobacteria > Hyphomicrobiales > Phyllobacteriaceae > Mesorhizobium > Mesorhizobium sp. RIZ17. The sequence goes on along the minus strand of NZ_CP147861.1, from coordinate 5,901,313 downwards.
CAGCCAGGTCAGTGGGTCGCACCTCATGTAACCGCGTAAGACGGTGGTTCCTTGGCGTCACGACGTAAAGTGGGTCCTCGGACAGGAGCAGCGAGTGGAAATCGCTGTGGTCGAACGGACCGATCATGTAGCCGACGTCGACTTCGTCATGCGCCAGCGCCACTTTCTGACCCTGAGTGCGTATGTAGCGCAGGTTGACGTCTATATGGGGATAGAGCCGCCGGTAGCGCGATACGGCGAACGGCATCAATTCGGTGGCGGCGAAGGCCATGTAGGCCACGCGCAGGCTGCCGGTCTTGCCTTCTGCAACCAACCGCGCTGCCTTCACTGAATTCGAATAGGTCTGCATGAGCCGGATATTTTGCTCGTAAAAGCTGCGTCCGGCAGGAGTCAGCGCCACCTCGCGCGTTGTGCGCTCGAAGAGTGGGAAGCCCAGTAGATGTTCGAGCTTCTGGATGCGCCGGCTGAGCGCTGACTGATCGATGTTCAGCCTCTCGGCGCTGCGGCGAAAGCTCAACTCTTCCGCCACGACGAGAAAGGAATGGGTGAGTTCTAGTCCCGCTTCCGTGTCCATAACGATCCCCTCGATTGATGCGTTTGGCGCAAGAATAATTGGCCAAAGACCATTTCAGCTCAAGACGGAGACGCGGCAATCTTTCGGCGGATACCGACGGACGCGAATGTCCCCTGGTCACCGCAGAGAAACGACGCCGCATTGTCGGCACAGACAGAGGAACCGTCATGAGCGACGTGGACAACAAGGAACTCGACCGCATGCTGCAGCAGGCGTTCGCCGCATCGACAAAAATCTATCAGGAACGCGGCTTTCAGCGCCGTGTCGGGTTCGGGAGCCGTCCGGCGCTTGTCAGCGTCGATCTCGCCAATGCGTGGACCCGGCCGGGCAATCCGTTCACATGCGACCAGCAGGCCATGGACAACGAAATCATCCCCGGCATGCAGAGGCTACTAAAGGCCTGCCGCGCCAACGGCCACCCGGTCATCCACGTCACGACGGCCTACGAGATCACCGATCGCGATGCCGGTTTCACTGACATGGGTCTCTGGCACTGCAAGATTCCGATCGACGTCGTGAACCTGAAAGACAAGGAACTGTGGGCAATCGACTCCCGCATCGCGCCGATCGAAGGCGAATACACTCTGCTCAAGAAGCGGGCGAGTTCTTTCCACGGCACCGGATTGGCCGGGCTGCTCCGGGCCGCCGGCGTCGACACGATCCTGGTGACTGGCGTCACCGCGACTGCCTGTGTCCGGACCACGATCTGCGACGGCTTGGCGGACGGCTTCCGCACCATCGCGGTGCGTGAGTGCATCGGCGATCGCGTTCCGGGCGCGGTTGCCTGGAACCTCTATGACATCGACGCGAAGTTCGCCGACGTCCACAGCGTGGACGAATGTGTCGAGTATCTCAACACGGTCAACACCGCCCGCATTGCGGCCGAGTGACCTGGCTGGCGCGTCCCTGGGGGCGCGCCTTCATCGATCGGGAGGAATGAACATGGCACGCATCGGCGTTGACGTCGGCGGAACCAACACGGACCTGGTGCTCGAATGCGCCGGAGGGGTGTTCTACCACAAGGTTCCGACGACCCTGAAAAACCAGTCCATCGGCGTGGTCGAAGGCGTCCGGGGCATTTGCAGCCTGGCCGGGATCGAGCCGTCCGAGGTGGATGTCATCGTCCACGGGACGACCACCGCGACCAACATCACCATCGAGCACAACGGCTCGGAAACGGGCATGCTCACGACGCGCGGCTTCCGCGACATCCTGCATATTGGGCGGCACAAGCGGCCGTACAATTTCTCGCTTCACTTCATCGTGCCATGGCAGAGCCAGCCGCTGGTGAAGCGCCGCAACCGCATCGCCATCTCCGAGCGCATCCTCCCGCCGCGCGGCGATATCGAGACGGCGCTCGACGAGAACGAAGTGCGTGAGGCAACGAGGCTCTTCAAGAAGCGCGGTATCAACTCACTCGTGATCGGCTTCATGTTCTCGTTCCTGAACGATGCCCACGAGCGCCGCGCGAGGGACATTGTGCTGCAGGAGATGCCGGATGCCTATGTGACGCTGTCGAGCGAGGTCGCCAACGTCATGCGCGAATACGAGCGTTTCTCGACGGCGGCGATGAACTCGTACGTCGGCCCGAAAACGGCGTTCTACCTGCGCGACCTGGAATCGAAGCTGCGTGAGGCAGGCGTGTCGTCCAAGCTGCGCATCATGCAGTCGAACGGCGGCGTCTCCACCGTCGAGGCCTGCGCGACACGCCCAGTGCGCATCCTGATGTCCGGTCCGGCCGGTGGCGTGATCGGCGGCGCCTCGGAAGGCGAAATGGCGGGCGTGAGAAACATCATTACTGTCGACATCGGCGGAACCTCTGCCGACATCAGCACCATTCCTGACGGACGGGTCAAGATCATGAATCCGCGCGACACCTACGTGTCGGGCCATCCCGTACTCACTCCGATGATCGATCTCGTCACCATCGGCGCCGGTGGCGGCTCGGTCGCCTATATCGACGAGGCGGGCGCCTTCAACGTGGGGCCGCGTTCGGCGGGATCGGAGCCAGGCCCAGCCTGCTACGGCCGCGGCGGCACGGAACCCACGGTAACTGACGCGCAGATCGTGCTCGGCCGCCTCGACCCCGACCTGGTGCTGGGCGGCGACCTGAAACTCGACCCAGCGCTTTCAAGGGCGGCGATCGAGGAAAAGATCGCCAAACCGCTTGGCCTGTCGGTCACGGACGCGGCCCTCGGCATCATCAAGATCATCAATAACAACATGGCGCTCGCCATCCGCTCCAATTCGGTGGCGCGCGGCATCGACCCGCGCCAGTTCTCCATCCTGCCGTTCGGCGGGGCCGGGCCGCTGCACGGCGTCGCGCTGGCGGTGGCGATCTCGGCACGAGACGTGATCGTTCCTGTGGCGCCGGGCATTACCGCCGCCGTCGGCCTGTTGAAGACCGACCTGCAATACGAGCAGACCGAGGCGGTCATCGTCGAGCTCAATGCGGCGGACGAGGCCCAGCTCGAGCGCATAAACCGCGCCGCAGCCTCGCTGCGCGAGCGGGTTGTTGCAGACTTGGACGCTGACGGCATCGCGCGCGACCAGCAGAAAATCGAGATCGTGGCGGAATGCCGTTATCACGGCCAGGGATTCGAACTGCGCGCAAAGATGCCCAAAGGGTCAGTCACGCAAACCAACAAGGCGGTGATCATCACCAGCTTCCATGACCAGCATCAGCTCGACTACGGCTATAGCTATCGCGAGCAGGAGGTGGAACTGATCACCTTGCGCGCCATCGGCCGCGCCGCAGTGAAACGCATCGTTATCCCGAAGGTCAGAGCCACAGACGGATCCAGCATCGACCGGGCGCTGATGTTCGTGCGGGCGACAACCTTCGACGACGGCCGCACGCTCGAGACGCCGCGCTACGATCGCACGAAGCTTTACGCGGGCGACAAGGTCAGTGGACCGGCCATCCTCGTCCAGCACGATTCAACGACCCTGGTGCCGCCCGGCTACGTTGCCGAGACGCTCGAATACGGCAACACGCGTGTGCATCGCGCTGGCGTGGCTTGAGAGAAAAGGGAGGAAATCATGATCAGTATGGCCCAGGTCGTTGCGCTCAAAGAGATGCCGGCCGAAATCGATCCCATCACGCTGCAGGTCATCCGCGGGTCGTTCGAGACCATCGCCGAAGAGATGGCGCATGTCCTCTACCGCATGTCCTTTTCCTCGATCATCCGTGAATCGGAGGATCTCGGCGCCGGCCTGTTCGACATCGAATTCAACACATTGTGCGAGTCGGAATCGACCCCGATGCATATCGGCTCGATCCCGGGGTACCTGCGCGGCATCCAGGCAACGCTTGAGGATGGCGAGTGGTACGAAGGCGACGTGATCGTCCACAACCATCCTTACCACGGCTCCAGCCACACGCCCGATCTCGCGATCGTGGTGCCTGTCTTCTGGCACGGTCGCCTGATCGGTTTTGCCGGCAACACCGCCCACCATGTGGACATCGGAGCGGCGACGCCCGGCCTCATCATCGACGTGCCGGATGTCTTTGCCGAAGGCATGCTGTTTGCCGGCATCAAGCTTTACCGCAAGGGCCAGCCCAACAACGCGATGTGGAGCTTCATCCGCAACAACAGCCGCGCAGCCCAGCAACTGGTGAGCGACATCGAGGCCCAGGTCGCTTCGGCCAGACTTGGCGCGAAGCGCTTCGTGGAGCTGATCGAGAAGTTCGGCGAAGACACGGTCTTCCAGGCGGCCAACCAGCTGATGGACTATGCCGAGCGTATGATGCGCCAGCGCATCCGCGATATTCCCGACGGCGAATATACGTCCGAGGGCTGGCTCGACGACGACGGGCGCAATCGCGACCAGCGCTTGAAGGTGAAGGTCACCGTCCGCGTCAGGGGCGACGAGCTCGATGTCGATCTCACCGGCTCGGCCGACCAGACGCCAACCGCCTACAACGTGCCGTTCGAAGGTTCGACCAAAGTCGCTGCCTATGCGGCTTTCCGCAAGCTTCTGCTAGATGCCTATACATCCGAAGTGCGCGTGCCCTCCAACGAAGGTTCGTTCAGGCCGATCAACGTGATCGCGCCGCTGGGCTCCATCTTCAACCCGAAGCCGCCGGCATCCGCGGAGGCGCGCTTCACCCAGTGCAATCGCATGATCGATCTGATCATCCGCGCGCTGGCGCCCGTCATGCCGGATACCGTGATTGCCGGAAGCTCCGCCTCGATCTCCTTCGCTGCATATTCGGGCGTGCGTCCGAGCGGCGACTACTGGGTGTTTCTCGAAGTGAACGAGGGCGCCTATGGCGGTCGCCCGCGCTCGGACGGCCCAGACAGCATCGACAACCTGATGGCCAACACGCGCAACAATCCGCTCGAGGACCTGGCGATGCATATTCCGATGATCTGCGATCGCTACGAACTGCGCGACGACGTGCCTCCCGGCGCCGGGGAGTTCAGGGGAGGACTGGGCGTGGTCAAGGCGCAGCGCGTGCTGACCGATGGCTTCATCACGCACGAGTCAGAACGCCACAAGGATGCGCCCTGGGGCATCTTTGGCGGCACCGACGGCGCGGTCGGCAAATGCCTGATCTACAACGCCTCGGCGCCAGGTGCTGCCCGCGAGATGCACTCGAAGTTCTCGGGACTCGCCGTGAAGGCCAACGATACCATGGCCTATTACAGCCCCAATGGCGGCGGTTACGGCTCGCCGCTGAAGCGGCCTGCCCAGAAGGTGCTCGAGGACGTGCTCGACGGCTTCTATTCGGCGCAGCACGCGCGCGATGTCTACGGCGTCGCGGTCGACGTCGAGCAGGAAACGGTCGATGTCGAGGCGACCGCGGCGCTGCGGGCAGCGCTCGCAAAAGCCTCATAGCACCCGCGAATTGACCCTTGGGCGTTCTGAAACACGCCCTGATCCACGACAACAATGGGAGGAGAGCATGTTCGAGACTACCGGAAACAGCGCTGGCATGAGCGCCAAGGACGTACGCTACGCGACCTGGGTGACCCTTTTCGCCTGGGTCTTCGCGGTTTACGATTTCATCCTGTTCGGGACGCTGCTCCCGGAAATTGGCAGGCAAGAGGGCTGGAGCACCGCGTTTCAGGCTGGACTCGCGACGTGGATTGCCGTTGGCACCGCGGTGATTGCCTTGCTGGTTGGACCGACGGTGGACCGTATGGGCCGCCGAAACGGAATAATCCTGACCGTCTCCGGGGCCGCCATCTGCTCGGCCCTTACGGCGATAGGCGGCGGTTTCGGCAGCCTGATCCTGGTGCTCATACGCTCGCTCGGAGGCTTTGGATATGCCGAGCAGACGGTCAACGCTACTTATCTCAGCGAGCTTTATGCCGCTGCGCCTCCCAGCGTGGCGCGGCGCCGAGGCTTCCTCTACAGCCTCGTGCAGGGAGGTTGGCCGATCGGCGCGCTTCTGGCAGCCGCGCTAACCGCAATCCTGCTGCCTTTGATCGGCTGGCAAGGGTGCTTCATCTTTGCCGCGCTTCCCTCGCTGATCATCGTCGTCTTCGCGCGCAAACTGAAGGAAACCCCGCAGTTCCTGGCACACCAGCTCAAACGTAGTCAGCCCGCAACTCAAGATCGGGATCAACACGGTTTGCGCGCGACGCTGCAGGGCCCGACGCGGCGGACGACGCTGGTTCTTGGAGGCGCGTTCCTGCTCAATTGGTTTGCCATCCAGGTATTTAGCGTGCTTGGGACGACCGTGATCACGGACGTTCATCATGTCTCTTTCGAGAACTCGTTGATCGTCCTGATCCTATCCAACCTTGTCGGCTATCTCGGATATCTTGCCTTTGGCTTTCTCGGTGACCGCATTGGCCGGCGCAATGCGATCGCTTGGGGTTGGACCATAGGCGGCATTTTGTTCACGGGCATGCTGTATGCCCCCCACAGCCTCGGTCCGGTTATGGCACTCTACAGCCTTGGGCTGTTCTTCCTTATCGGCCCTTATGCGGCGCTGCTGTTTTTCATCGGCGAGAGCTTCCCGACGACCATCAGGGCGACTGGGGGCGCGCTCGTCGCCGCGATGGGACCGATCGGCGCCATTCTGGCGGGACTTGGCGCAACCTACCTGCTTAACGCTGGGTCGACATGGCAGCTTGCCGCTCTTTATTTCGGAGCCGTGCCCTGCTTCGTGTCCGGACTACTGATTTGCGCTGCCCCGAAGGTCATTCCTGACGACGTCTCGGATGCGAAACTTGTCGGTGCGGCGGAGTCGCTGGCTTGATGCAAATGACCCTTTGTGCTGGGGCTGGTTCAGGTAGCAGCTCTGCAAATCTGCCTGCGTTTTGGTCTTCGTAGCCAAGCAGGCGCGGAAGGAATGCTGGGAGAGGCTGGCCGCCTCTCCCAGCGATCGCATGGCAGCGTTGCATGCCAATCCGCTTTCATGATCCAGCCTGTGAAGCGAATTGATTTTATCGAGGTAGCCGCAGAACCATAAGGCAGCCCCGCTGATTGCCGTATGCAGCGTCGCGCCGCCGCTGAAAGCTCTGAGAAGAATGGCCAAAAGGTTTGCGTTTCTGCTAGTCCGCGACTTCACCCTGTCGCCATTGTCGCTTTTCATCGACACGCTGCGGTTGGCGGGCGACGAGGGCGACCGCAGCCGCAGGGTCGAGTTCGACTGGCAGATCGTCGGCGAGCGCGGCCTGCCGATCCGGGCGAGCTGCGGCATCGAACTGCTGCCGACCAAGGCGATCGGCAATCCGGAGGATTTCGACAATGTCGTCGTCGTCGGCGGTCTGCTCGATGTCAATCGTAGCTTGAGTTCGGAAAAGGAGGCGTTCCTGTTGCGAGCCGCCGAGAAAGGCGTGCCGCTGACGGCGCTTTGCACTGGGAGCTTCGTGCTAGCCCGGTACGGCCTGCTCGACGGCTACAGCGCCGCCGTCAGCTGGTTCCACATCAAGGACTTTCGAGACCAATTCCCCGACGTGAACGCGCATGCGGATAGTCTGTTTTCAATCGACCGCGGCCGCGCGACCTGTGCCGGCGGCACGGGTGCCGCCGACCTCGCCGGTTATTTCGTCTCGCAGTTCATCGGCCAGAAAGCTGCTGAGAAAGCCGCCAAGATCCTGGTGCTCGATCGCATCCGCAACAGCAGGGACGTGCAGCCTGTCGGCGACCTGTTTCCCGGAGCTTCGAGTCGCGCCGTGAAGCGCGCCTTGCTTTTGATGGAGAGCAACCTTCAGGAGAAGGTGTCGATAACCGAGATCTCAAGCAGATTGAATTGCTCGCGACGCCAGCTCGAGCGTCTTTTCGGCGATGAGCTCGGTATCAGCCCGATGGCTGCCTATCTCACTATGCGGGTTCACTATGCGAAGTCCCTGCTGCAAGGCAGCGACCTGCAGATAGGGGAAATCGCGTACCGATGCGGCTTCGAAAATGCCGGGCATTTCAGCCGGGTGTTCCGCCAGCATACAGGTATCACGCCAACCCATCTCAGACATCCCAACCGCCTTTCCCGCGTGTTTGCGAAGCAATGATTCCCAGGCTACTCGTTCCGATAGGGAAACGTGTGCCCTGGGATGCGTCGTGCAAGATACTCACGAGCTTCCAAAACGCCGTTTTCGGGCGGCAGCAGACGCTCGCACTTTAGTCTAGTCGGTCCCCCGCACTCAGGATGTCGGCTTGCGCATGCGCTAAATGGAAATCGATCTCCTTGCAAAAGAATATCTCAGACGACTGCCCACGCCCCGAGTGATAGCCTGCGCTATCGCCCCTTTGAATGGACCTGGCGCATCCGCAGTCCTGTCCGTCGCTTAGGGCTTGCGTCGGCCAGATACTTTACTAAGGTGCCAGCAAGTCTTCAGTGTTCCCGCAAGCGTCTGTTTCTAATTTACCGACTTCTAATCTACCGACCGTTTCGGAGATATGATGACCGGAGTTCGAAGCTTCATCGTCCTGCTAGCGACTACCTGGGCGTTCACCATCTGCTTCGCGGTATGGATGATGTTCGGAGTGACAGGCATCCCGATCCGCGAACAACTCGGCCTGAACTCGGTCGAATTCGGGCTGCTCACCGCTACTCCTGTTCTCTCTGGCGCACTGTTCCGTCTGCCGCTCGGCATATGGACCGACCGGATCGGCGGCCGCCCCCTAATGCTCGCGCTGCTTATGGGCTGCGCCATACCCGTTTGGATTTCGTCCTATGCCACGGCGCTTTGGCAATTCCTCGCGCTGGGACTGGTGCTCGGGCTGGTGGGTGGTTCGTTCTCGGTCGGCACGCCCTATGTGGCGCGCTTCTTCCCGAAGGAGAAACGGGGCTTCGCAATGGGTTTCTTCGGGGCGGGCACGGTGGGTGCCGCTCTCAACATGTTCGTGGCGCCGTGGCTGATCGACGCCTATGGCTGGCAGATGGTGCCCAAGGTTTATGCCGCCGCGCTGATCGTGACGGCGGCAATATTCTGGGGCCTTTCCGCGCCTGATCCGGAGCGGCCGCGGACTTCGTCCTCCATGCTGTCGCAGCTTGCTGTCCTTCGCGATCCGCGCGTGTGGAAATACTGCCAGTACTATTCGATTGTGTTCGGCGGCTTCACGGCGCTGTCGATCTGGATGCCCCAGTACTTCAAGTCGGAATACGGGCTCACCATCGCACAGGCATCGCTGCTCGCCATGTGCTTCGCTTTGCCGGCAGGCATGTTTCGCGCTTTCGGCGGCTGGCTCTCCGACCGTTTCGGTGCCCACGCCGTCACCTGGTGGGTGCTGTGGGTCGCCTGGATCTGCCTGTTCCTGCTTTCCTATCCGAGGACCGACTTCACCATCCATACCATCGACGGCCCGGCCAGCTTCGGCATAGCGCTATCGGCCGAGTTCTTCACCGCGCTCCTGTTCGTGCTCGGCATCGCGTTTGCCTGCGGCATGGCGTCAACCTTCAAGTACATCGGAGGCGACTTCCCTGAGAACATCGGCGCGGTGTCCGGCATAGTGGGCATGGCCGGCGGCCTTGGCGGCTTTCTCCTACCGATCATGTTCGGAGCGATCCTCGACGGGACACGGGTCAATTCGAGCTGCTTCATGCTGCTTTACGGCATCGTGTGGGTGTCGCTGACGCTCAACTACCTCACCGAGGTGCGGCGCGCTCCGGTCATGGGCGAGGAGGCGGCACAGCCGAAAGCCTCGCAAGCCTGACGCTGATGAAAGGAATGCCGGATGAGTCACTTCCTGGAACGCCTGACCTACCTGTCCCGACGCCGTGAACCCTTTGCCGACGGCCATGGCGAATTGCGCGACGAAGACCGGATGTGGGAGGAAGGCTACCGGCAGCGCTGGCAGCATGACAAGATCGTGCGCTCCACCCACGGCGTGAACTGCACCGGGTCCTGTTCCTGGAAAATCTACGTCAAGAGCGGTGTCGTCACCTGGGAAACGCAGCAGACCGACTACCCGCGTACCCGTCCCGGCATGCCAAACCACGAGCCGCGCGGCTGCTCGCGCGGAGCTTCCTACAGCTGGTATCTCTACAGCGCGAGCCGCATCAAATATCCCATGGTGCGCGGCCGCCTCGTGAGCGCCTGGCGCGAGTTGCGCAAGACGCTCGGACCCGTCGAGGCATGGGCCTCGATCGTCGGCGACGGGAAGGTCGCAGAGTCCTACAAGGCGATGCGCGGGCGCGGCGGCTTCGTGCGCTCGACCTGGGCGGAAGCGGCCGAGATCATTGCCGCCGCCAATGTCCACACGATCAAGACATGGGGCCCGGACCGCGTCGTCGGCTTCTCGCCGATCCCGGCAATGTCCATGGTCTCCTATGCCTCCGGAGCGCGCTATCTGAGCCTCATCGGCGGCACGCTTCTCTCTTTCTATGACTGGTATTGCGACCTGCCGCCGTCGAGTCCCCAGACCTGGGGCGAGCAAACCGACGTGCCGGAATCGGCCGACTGGTACAATTCCGCCTACATCATTGCCTGGGGCTCGAACGTGCCCCAGACGCGCACGCCCGACGCGCATTTCTTCGTCGAGGCGCGCTACAACGGCACCAAGGTCGTGGCCGTGACACCGGACTATTCCGAGGTAGCGAAGCTTTCCGACCTTTGGCTGCATCCCAAGCAGGGCACGGATGCCGCGCTCGCCATGGCGATGGGCCATGTTGTCCTGAAAGAATTCTTCCTCGACCGCAAGACACCCTACTTCGAGGACTACTGCCGCCGTCTGACTGACTTGCCGATGCTGGTCAGGCTGAGGAAGGACGGCGACCGCTTCGTGCCTGACCGCTACGTCCGCCGGAGCGATCTCGCCGACGGGCCGAAATCGCGTCGCAAAACGCCGAGATCCGACCGGGCCGCCTGGAAGACGGTGGCGGTGGCGGAGGAAAGCGGCGACCTCGTCGTGCCGCAGGGCTCGATGGGCTACCGCTGGCCGGCGGACGGCGAGGATAAGGGGCTCTGGAACCTTGAGGAAAAGGACGGCGAGACGGGGAAGGAGGTGCGGCTGGGCCTGAGCCTGATTGACCGGCGCGACGACGTGCTCTCGGTCGCCTTCCCCTATTTCGGCGGCATTCCGCATCCGCATTTTCCCGGCAACGACCAGGGTAGCGACGTGCTTTTGCGCAGCGTGCCCGTGCGGCGCGTCAAGCTCGCCGACGGCGAGGCCCATGTCGCGACCGTCTTCGACCTTCTCTGCGCCAACTACGGGCTCGACCGCGGGCTGGGCGGGGACTGTGCCAAGAGTTTCGACGACAACGTTCCCTATACGCCGGCCTGGCAGGAGAAGATCACCGGCGTTTCGGCCGCTCACGCCGTCGACGTGGCTCGCGGCTTCGCCGCCAATGCCGAGAAGACGAAGGGCCGCTCCATGGTCATCATCGGGGCGGGCATGAACCACTGGTACCACCAGGACATGGGCTACCGTTCGATCATCAACATGTTGATGATGTGCGGCACCGTTGGCGTGTCCGGCGGCGGCTGGGCGCATTATGTCGGTCAGGAGAAGCTCAGGCCGCAGACCGGCTGGACCATGCTCGCCTTCGCGCTCGACTGGGTGCGGCCGCCGCGCCACATGAACGGCACCTCCTTCTTCTACGCGCATTCCGACCAGTGGCGTTACGAGAAGCTCGACGTTGCCGAGTTGCTGTCACCGCTCGCCGATCCCGCGCCCTACCGCGGCAGCATGATCGACCTCAACGTAAGGGCCGAGCGCATGGGCTGGCTGCCATCGGCGCCGCAGCTCAACGTCAATCCCCTGACGCTCGCGGCGGAGGCGGAGAAAGCAGGCGTCGAGGTGAAGGACCATGTCGTTGCCGGGCTCAAATCCGGCAAGCTCGCCATGGCCTGCGAGGACCCCGACAATCCGATCAACTTCCCGCGCAACCTGTTCATATGGCGCTCGAATCTGTTCGGCTCGTCGGGGAAGGGACACGAGTATTTCCTGCGCCATTTCCTCGGCACCCGGCATGGCTTGCAGGGCAAGGACCTCGGCGAGGAAGGCCGAGAGAAGCCAACCGAGGTCAAGTGGCGCGATGCCGCGCCCGAAGGCAAGCTCGACCTCGTGGTGACGCTCGACTTCCGCATGTCGACGAGCTGCCTCTATTCCGACGTCGTGCTGCCGACCGCCACATGGTACGAGAAGAACGACCTCAACACCTCCGACATGCATCCGTTCATCCACCCGCTCTCCGCCGCGGTGGATCCGGTGTGGGAGGCCAAGAGCGACTGGGAGACCTACAAGGCGATCGCCAAGCGCTTTTCCGAGCTGGCCGAGGGCCATCTCGGCATCGAGCGCGACGTGGTGCTAACACCCATCCAGCACGACACGCCGGCCGAGCTTGCCCAGCCCTTCGAGGTGCAGGACTGGAAGAAGGGCGAATGCGAGCTGGTGCCCGGGGTGACCGCGCCGCAGATCGGCGTGGTCGAGCGCGACTATCCCAACACGTACCGCCGCTTCACCGCGCTCGGCCCGCTAGCCGACAAGCTCGGCAATGGCGGCAAGGGCATTTCGTGGAATACCGAGGCCGAGGTGAAGGGGCTCGGCGCGCTCAACCATCGCGTCAACGACGGCGGACCGACCGACGGGCGGCCGCGCATCGACACCGACATCGATGCAGCCGAAACCGTGATGTATCTGGCACCCGAGACTAACGGCGAAGTGGCGGTGAAGGCCTGGGAGGCGCTCGGCAGTATCACCGGGCGCGACCACACCCATCTTGCCGAGACGCGCGAAGACGAGAAGATCCGCTTTCGCGACATCCAGGCGCAGCCGCGCAAGATCATCTCTTCGCCGACCTGGTCCGGGATCGAGAGCGAGCATGTCTCCTACACGGCCGGCTACACGAACGTGAACGAGCTGATCCCGTGGCGCACCATCAGCGGCCGCCAGCAATTCTACCAGGACCATCGCTGGTTCCGCGATTTCGGCGAGGGTTTTGCCGTCTACCGTCCGCCGATCGACACGCGAACGGCCGCCGCCATGCTCGGCAAGAAGGCGAACGGCGAGAAGGAGATCGTGCTAAACTTCATCACCCCGCACCAGAAATGGGGCATTCACTCCACCTACACCGACAACCTGATCATGCTGACGCTGTCGCGCGGCGGGCCGATCGTGTGGCTTTCGGAGACGGACGCCAAGAAGGCCGGCATCGTCGACAACGACTGGATCGAGCTGTTCAACCTGAATGGCGCGATCGCGGCGCGCGCTGTGGTCAGCCAGCGCGTCCAGGAAGGCATGTGCATGATGTACCATGCGCAGGAGAAGATCGTGAACGTGCCGGGTTCCCAGATCACTGGCCAGCGCGGCGGCATACACAATTCGGTCACGCGCACGATGCTGAAGCCGACCCACATGGTCGGCGGCTACGCGCAGCTTTCCTACGGCTTCAACTACTATGGCACGGTCGGCTCCAATCGCGACGAGTTCGTGGTCGTGCGCAAGCTCGTCAAGGTCGAATGGCTCGACCATTCCAATCCCGTCGATCCGGTTGCCGAGGAGGCTGCATCATGAAGATCCGCGCACAGATAGCGATGGTGATGAACCTCGACAAATGCATCGGCTGCCACACCTGCTCCGTCACCTGCAAACAGGTGTGGACCTCGCGCCAGGGCATGGAATACGCCTGGTTCAATAACGTCGAGACCAAGCCCGGCATCGGCTATCCCAAGGATTGGGAGAACCAGGAGCGCTGGAACGGTGGCTGGAAGCGGAAGAAGAACGGGAAGATCGTGCCGAAGCAGGGCGGCAAGCTCGCCATTCTGGCGAAAATCTTCGCCAATCCGAACATGCCGGAGATCGACGACTATTACGAACCTTTCACTTTCGACTACGAGCATCTGCAGAAGGCGCCCGAACTCCCGACCGCACCCGTCGCCCGGCCGTTGTCGCTGATCACCGGCCGGCCGATGGAGAAGATAGAATGGGGGCCGAACTGGGAGGAGATCCTTGGCGGCGAGTTCGACAAGCGCTCGCAGGACTATAATTTCGAGGCGGTGCAGAAGGATATATACGGCCAGTTCGAAAACACCTTCATGATGTATCTGCCGAGGCTGTGCGAACACTGCCTCAACCCGAGCTGCGTCGCCTCCTGTCCCTCCGGCTCGATCTACAAGCGCGAGGAGGACGGCATCGTCCTGATCGACCAGGACAAGTGCCGCGGCTGGCGCATGTGCGTGTCGGGCTGTCCCTACAAGAAGATTTACTACAACTGGACCTCGGGAAAGGCGGAGAAGTGCATTTTCTGCTATCCGCGCATCGAGGCCGGGCAGCCGACCGTCTGCTCGGAAACCTGCGTCGGCCGCATCCGCTATCTCGGCGTGCTCCTCTACGATGCCGACGGCATTGAGCGCGCGGCTTCCGTGGAGGATGAGCAGGATCTCTACGAGGCGCAGCTCAAGCTGTTCCTCGATCCGAACGATCCGGCGGTCGCGGAACAGGCGGCCGCGGACGGCATCGCCGACAACTGGATCGAGGCGGCAAGGCGCTCGCCCGCTTACAAGATGGCGGTGGACTGGAAGATCGCCTTTCCGCTGCATCCCGAATACCGCACCTTGCCGATGGTGTGGTACGTGCCGCCGCTTTCGCCTATCCAGTCGCACGCCAATGCCGGCGCGATCGAGACGGTGGGCGAGATCCCCGACGTGCGCTCGCTGCGCATCCCTGTGCGCTACCTCGCCAATCTGCTCACCGCCGGCGCCGAGGCGCCGGTCGTCGCGGCGCTGGAGCGGATGCTCGCGATGCGCATCTACTTCCGCCAGCGCCAGCTCGGCGAGGGCGATGGTGCAGCGGTGCTGGCGCAGGCTGGGCTTAGCGTGGCGCAGGTCGAGGACATGCACCGCTATCTCGCCATCGCCAATTACGAGGACCGTTTCGTCATCCCGACCAGCCACCGCGAGGACGCGGAGGATGCCTACGGGCTCAAGGGCTCCTGCGGTTTCACCTTCGGCAATGGCTGCGATTTCGGGCCGCCGCATTCGACGCTTTTCGGCGGCAAGATGGGCCGCCGCAAGCTCAATCCCGTGCGGCCGCTCGATACGTGAGGATGGTCCCATGTTGATATTCAAGGCCTTCAGCGCACTTTTGTCCTATCCGAGCGAAGAGATGCGCCAGGCACTGCCCGACATCGCCGAGGTCGTGTGCACCTCGCCGTTAGTGGCCGCGCGCGAGCGGGATGTCCTGCTAGCGCTGATCGACGAGATCGGAGAGGGTAGCCTGCTTGCCACCGAGGAGCGCTACGTAGACCTGTTCGACCGCGGCCGGGCTCTGTCCCTGCATCTGTTTGAGCATCTGCACGGCGATGGCCGCGACCGGGGCGTCGCGATGGTCGAGTTGAAGGCCCTCTATGGCGCTGCCGGCTTCGAGCTGACCGCATCGGAACTGCCGGACTACCTGCCTGTCGTGCTGGAGTACCTGAGCCTGCGCAACATGACGGAAGCGCGCGAGCTGCTGGCCGACTGCGCGGCCATTCTCGCTTCGATCTGCCGTTCTTTGCTCGCCCGGCAAAGCCAATATGCCGCCGTCATCCAGGCGCTGCTGGTCATCGCCGGCGAGAAGCCGATCGACGCGGCCAAGGTGAAGCCGGTCCGCGAGCAGACGGAAACGCTCGACAGCGACTGGGTCGAGCGCCCCGCCTTTGCCGATGCCGCGCCGCCCGGCGGCGGCTCCACGATTTGAGAAGGAAGGAGGCTCTCGATGCTCACCAATTCTTACGTCAACACGCTGCTCTTCGGCGTCTATCCCTATATCTGTCTCGTGGTGCTCCTGATCGGCAGCTTGATCCGCTTCGACCGCGAGCCCTTCACCTGGAAGAGCGATTCCTCGCAGATGCTGCGCAAACGCGAACTGCAGTTGGGCTCCACCTTCTTCCATTACGGCGTCATCGTCGTCATCCTTGGCCACTTCATCGGCTTCCTGGCACCGCACTGGGCGGTCGACTGGGCGCTGTCGCCGGTCGCGCACCAGTTACTTGCGATGGTGGTGGGCGGCATCGCCGGCCTCGTCGCCATCGTCGGGCTGACGATCCTCATTCACCGTCGGCTTGGCGACCCTCGCATCAGGCTGAACAGCCGCAAATGGGACATCGCCATCACCTTCATGCTGTGGCTGCAGCTTGCGCTCGGCCTGCTCACCGTGCCGCTGTCGGCGTTCCACATGGACGGCCAACTGTTCGAGACGCTGACGGCCTACGTGAAAGGCATAGTGACGCTCGACGGCGGGGCGGCGGCATCGATGATGGGGGTGCCGCTGACCTACAAACTGCACATATTGCTCGGCTTCACGCTGTTCCTGGTTTCGCCGTTCACGCGCATGATTCATATCTGGAGCGGGGCAGGGGCGCTTTCCTATCTGTTCAGGCCTTACCAGATCGTGCGCACGCCTAAAACCCGTGCCCAGGAGCCGACCAGGCCATGATCCTGTCGGTGAATGGCATAGCCGTGGCGGTCGAGGCCGACCATCCGGCGGAGCTTGCCGCCGCGCGCGAGCTTTTGCGCCAGCGCGCGGTTGCGGTCGGTTTGCTCGATCCCTCCGTTGAAGACGACGCGGCTGTCGAGTCGGCGGTCGAAGCGTTGCTGGAGAAGGAGGTGGCGACGCCGGCACCCACCGATGCCGAGTGTCGCCGCTACTACGAGCAGAACTCGGCCGAATTCGAGAGCGGCGACCTCGTCCACGCGCGGCACATCCTGTTCCAGGTGACGCCGCATGTTAACGTGCCGCAGATACTAGCCCGCGCCGAGCAGGCCTTGAACACATTGCTTGCCGAGCCGGACCGCTTCGCCGCGATGGCGGCGGAGCTTTCCAACTGTCCTTCGGGCCAGCAGGGCGGCAATCTCGGCCAGGTCGGCCGCGGCGACATGGTGCCGGAGTTCGAGAAGGCCCTCTTCAAGTTCGGAGCGTTGGGAATCCTGCGAGAACTCGCAAGGACGCGCTACGGCTTCCACATCGTGGCGGTGGACCAGCGCATCCCGGGCCGCAAGCTTCCGTTCGAAGTCGTCCAGGAGCGGATCGCCGAACGGCTCCGGTCACGAGTGGAGGAAAGGGCGCTGCGCCAGTATGTCAGCATCCTGGCCGGACAGGCGGAGGTCGAGGGCATCCATCTGGAAGCAAGCCCGTCGCCTTTGGTGCAATAGGCTCGACCTTGTGCAGTTTGCGCTTGGACCTGCTGACCGGGCTAGGGTTCCCATTGAGTTCGTTGAGGCTACGGAAGAAGTCAGGGGTGGGCGTGACATGCTTGGGGATTTGATCGCCACACTGGACCAGCCGGAGGTGGTTGCCGATGTCCTGTCGACCCTCCCCGGGGAACTTGCTGTACAGGTTGCTGGACGCGCGGCCGCAGCGTCGATGTCTGTGGCTGACTTTTCAGCTGGTGCCGTGAGGGCGTTTCTCGACGAAGCCGACGATGATCTCTGGTTCCAGCTTCTGACAGTGATCCGGAAATCGGAAGATCCCGGCCTTTCGGCTGTGCAAACGATCTTGAGATGGGTCGTGGACGCATAGATATCGTCTCACTCCGGTGGCTGGGCCGTCCTTCATCCGCTACCGGGACGACGACTCTGTGGCCCCGTCAACTTTTAGCCCCGCCAGCCAGAGATCTGCAGGCAATCTGACGGATCGGCCTTCCCCATTCAGTGATCCCATCTTAGTAGCGTTCCCTGACCCGGGCGGTTAACCAGTCACAAGACGACGATAGGTTGTCTGCCAAATGATGGCTTTGACTTGGACCAAACGCGAAGGAATCCGGCCCCAGATTTCGACCGGGTGTGTCAGTAGGTAACCGTGACAACTACCGAGTCGGTGTAGATGCGGGTCATCGGCGCAGTCCGCAGCGGGCTCATGGCCATAGAGATCTGGGCGAACGGATTGCTCCAAGGCTGACTACAGGCGGCATCGCTATAGAGGCTGCGGGTGACGAGCTGAGTGGCTAAGCGCCATTTGGCCGCCATGGGCTCCATCTCGAAGCAAACGCATCGTCCGTGATCCCGCGGGCTCGACCCTTCCCTATCGAACAGAAACGCTTCGCTCGCTAACAAAGTTTGCGCTGGGACAAAGTCCGGCTAGTCGGCCCGACCTATCTTTGGTGCCGATCCTTTTGCTGGGAGGTCTGCCCGGCAAAAGTTCTATCGAGGCTCGATATCAAGGCGAAAGCGAGACTTCGACGGTTTGACGCGCTGACCATTGTGGCGGCGCTTTGAGGTGACGGCCATGATTGGCACCGCGCTTTCGCGCTGGACGATGTCGTATTTCACCGCAGCCTTGGTCTTCCTTGTCGGTGCCCAGGCGCTGATGGTTGTCGGCTACGGCTTTCCCGCAGCGCCTGTCGAGGCCCCCGAGACGCTGCTGCTCGTCCATATGGTCACGATCGGCTGGCTCAGCCTGCTGATGTGCGGCGCCCTGTTTCAGTTCGTACCCGTGCTGATCGCGCGACCGCTACGGTGGGGATGGCTGGCGTTGCCAGCCTTGATATGTCTTTTGGCCGGGCTCGCCTTTCTTCTGGCGGGGTTCTTGCAACTGGCGGGTGCCTTCGAAACCGCCGTTCCCCTCCTCGCATTCGCAGGCGCGCTTCTGCCGGCCGGCTTCCTTCTTGTGGCTGGCGTTCTGGGCGGCACGCTGTGGGGCGACCGTCTGCCACTCCCGGCGCGTTTCGTTGCCGTGGGTCTGTCGTGCGCCCTCGTCACGGCCACCCTGGGCGCGCTGTTCACCCTCATGCTTTCGGGCATGCTTCCCGGCTTGGCCGAGATCGACTTTCGCACCCAAGCCCTTCCAGTCCACATCGCCATGGGGCTTGCCGGATGGTTGAGTTTCACGGCGATCGGCGTCTCCTATAGGCTTTTGCCGATGTTCATGCTGTCGCCCGACCGGGAGCGCAGGAGCAGCCGGGCGGTCTGGTGGAGCGGGGTCGCCGCGCTGCTGCTGACGGTGTCCGCCTCGCCGATCGCCGCCTTGTTGGCAAGAGTGGAACTTCCGGAAGCCGACAGCCCGGCGATGGTGTCGGCAGTGCTGTTCGGAGTGTCTAGCCTCGGGCTCTACGGTCTCGATCTCGCCTTCTTCTATCGTCACCGCAAACGCCGCACCGTCGAATTGAACAGCCGCGCAGCCCAGGGTGCCTTCCTAGCGCTTGCGCTATCGGCGGTTCTGTTGCTTGCCCTGCTTGCGACGGGAACGCTGGAGCAACACGTCGGCGCGCTCCTTTATCTCGTGGCCTTCGGCTGGCTGACAGGCCTTGGGCTTTCGCAGCTCTACAAGATCGTGCCGTTCCTGACCTGGCTGGAATGCTATGGTCCGATAATGGGCAAGAAGCCGACGCCGCGCGTGCAGGACCTTGTCATCGAGCGGCGCGGCTCGATCTGGTTCGGGCTCTATTTCCTCGGAGTGGCGGCCGGCACGGAAACCCTGCTTGTCGACCGACCCGACTTGTTCCGGATCGCGGCCGCGATGGCGTTGCTCGCGACGCTGGCCATCGTTGTCGAACTTGTCCTCGCTCGACGTCTCACGAACGTGCCGGAGGACAAGCGCCTGCCCGAAGGTGCCTCGCGATCGAGCCTTTTCCTGCCTAGGCCGCATTGAATTCAGACAGATGGAGACCGCAATGACCCAAGCTGACTACGAACTCGACGTTCGCCCGATCCTCCGGGAAGGCGCAGAACCCTTCAGTGCAATCATGGAGGCGGTCGCCGCGCTCGCCCCCGGCCAGAGGCTGCGGCTGCTTGCCACCTTCAAGCCGATCCCTCTGTTCCATGTCCTTGGGAGCCGTGGCTTCGAGCCGTCGGCGCGCGAGATCGGCGACGGCGACTGGGAGGTGATCTTCACGCCGACCGTCGAAGAGCCCGACGCCGCAGCCGAGCGACCGGATCCGGTCGACGTCGAGATCGGCGCCGAGCACGAGCACTGGCCGGCGCCGGTCACCGAATTGGACAACCGCGATCTCGATCCGCCCGAGCCGATGGTGCGGACACTGGAAGGCGTCGAGGCTCTTTCGCACGGCCAGACGCTGGCGGCGCTGCTTCCGCGGGAGCCCGTCTTCCTGTTCGAGGAACTGGAGGCGCGCGGTCATCGCTGGCGCGGCGCGGTCGAACCTGAAGGACACTATCGCGTAGTGATCCGGCGCGGGTGAGCGGGAGGCTCCAGTCCTTGCAAAGGAGTTTACCGATGCCCCTGAATGAAAAAATGACCATGGACGAGATCATGCGCAGATGGCCGCAAACCATCCGCGCGGTCATTCGCAACGGCATGCTATGCGTCGGTTGTCCGATCGCGCCCTTCCACACGGCTCCTGAGGCCGCCCGCGAGCATGGGCTGGATTGGACGTTGTTGCGCGCGCAACTGGAATCGGCTGGCGCAAGCACCGCTTCGGCGGGTTTGAGCCGAGCGGCTCGGCGATCTGCGTCGCGAGGTGGGATTCCGAGAAGTGATCGCCACAATCGCTGAGGCGCGGGTCCTACATTAGAATTCCTCTAAACTTCTGCCTTCGGCTAGCTTGGAAGGTCTCCGCTCGCTATTCCAGCTCAACCAAGCGCAGGCTGGTAGCCATGCATCGCCGTTGCCGTGCCGTTCGGTGGCGGAAACTGGTGGCTCCTGTTTAGGTCTGGTAGGTTGCCTCGTTCCGGCGGACGCGACGAAACGCGTTGGCGTTGCGTGGGACATTGACGATTTCGTGCGACGGGGAGCGGATTTCCAGCGCGACCATCTGTTTGAACCCGGCGCAGCGTCCGCACATGTGGCAGGCCGATCCGCCACGCATGGTGCGGATGGGCACGAGGCGGCATTCCCCGCGCAGCAGTGGAACAAGCTCGCGCATTTCAGTCCGCAACTTGATCCCAATTTGATCCAGCGCAACGTTCGCCGACGAGCTTCGTCTAATAGACGACTGCGATCTTAACCCAGACAAATAAGGGACCAGAAGAAAATGCGTTCTATCAAACTTGTGCTGTCGTTTGCGGCAGCCGCTCTGATAACGGCTAGTGCTGCTCATGCGGCCGAAGTTGAAGTCAACATGATGAACATGGGCAAGCACGGCATGTTCCAGCTCGAGCCTTCCTTTCTCAAGGTAGCGCCCGGCGACACCGTCCATTTCGTCGCCAAGGACAAGGGCCACGATGTCGAATCCATTCCGGGCATGCTGCCGGACGGCGCCCAGCCGTTCAAGGGCGAGATGAACAAGGATGTTTCCGTCACATTCACCAAGCCCGGTGTCTACGGCATCAAGTGCAATCCTCATTACGGCATGGGCATGGTGGCGCTCGTCGTAGTCGGCGACCCAAGCAGCAACCTGAAGGCAGCCGAGTCGGTCAACCAGCCGGGCAAGGCCAAGAAGGCCTTCGACGAGCTCTTCAAGCAGGTTGGTCAATAAAGGCCGGGCAATCCTTCAGCATGGTGCAGAGCGGGTGACGACCGAGCGTAGCGCCGCTGCGATTGCCGAGAGGCTCTTCATGGTGCGTGCCGCTGCCTCTTGCGTGGCGGCCAGCACCGCCTCGTCGCGTGTGCGGCCAGCGAGGCGGAGATAGGCGTTATGAAGTTGCTCCGCCTGTCGCAGAGCCTCACGTAGCAGGAGCGGGGGTGTGACAACCTGTACTCCCGCTAGGGGCACCCGGGGCTGGTTTGCCGATAACCCCGCCGCTTCGCTTTCCTCCCGGTCGGCTATTTCGGCAATCGTTGCCGAAGCCGCATCCTCGGCCAATGCGGCAAGCCGTGCAGCAATCCCACGATGGACGGCGGCCGCATGCGACTCCAGCCGTCGGCTCTGACGCTCGAAGTCCGCAAGAGAGGCCGCATCAAGCGTCTTCATCGGATCGCGAGCACGTTCGGCGCTATCGCGATGGTAGGCCCGGCGCCTTTCCTTGCGGAGCATAGCGGCGTGCGCGAGCGCTTGTCCGGCCAGCCATTCCGCGGTCGCACGCACTGTCGCATCGTCGCTGTGCGCTATGATGTAGGAATAGAAGGCAAATACCTGCATCTCGCTTTCCACGGCAACGCCAAGGGCGCTGTACGATGTCAGCGTCGCGCTCACTGCCGCCTCGTCCCACAATCGGGCGGTCTCGGTAGGCAAATCGCGAGGATCGGCGGCGCGCGCCAGCGGAAGTGATCCGGTCAAATCACGGGATCGACGCGCAATTTCCTCGATGTGGTCGCGCTCTTCCTCGATGAGCCCGAGGAAAGTTCCGGCGATTCGTCGCTCACCCAACATTTCCATGTGGACGGCTAAACCGGAGTAGCGCTGCAGAGCGGCTTCCTCCATGGCCATGGCGAGACCAAGAAGCTCCGAGACGCTGCGTGGCCGTGCGGTAGGTTCTTCCGTCAACCGCCTCATGGGAGCAAGCCTCCGGTTCGAATGGACGAGCTTTAGCATACATCAATGATACATCTTATTGCGCTGGATCAAAGATCGGTTCCGTCTACCCGTCTAAGGGTGTCGCTCGCTTGGTCAGCAGCCGGCCGGGCATTGAGCAGATGACGGCAAATGAAATCACGCATCGAATTTGGACGGAGACTGGCGCGCCCGCTGATGGCCGTCGTTGTACTTCTTCTCGCCGTTCTGTGGCTGACATACGAAGCAAGCGCGGCCGGCCGCCTCGGCGAGTTCCTGGGCGGATTGAAGGCATCCGACATCGATGTGGCGGCCGACAGCTTCGGCGAGGTCGAGGGCAGCCCGCCTGCGGCGAAGCTGCTCAAGGGTGGTCAGCCCGTCGGCTACGCTTTCCTCACGGGCGACGTCGTCGATTCGACCGGCTACTCCGGCAAACCGATCAACATCGTTGTCGGCATCGACCTCGACGGCAAGATCACCGGCGCAAAGCTCGTCGAGCACCACGAGCCGATCGTTCTGGTCGGCATCCCTCAAGCCAAGATCGACCATTACATCAACGGGTTCGCCGGCCGGCGTGTCCTCGATCCGAGCGAGGCGAGCCGCATGCCGGTCGACATCGTCAGCGGGGCGACGGTCACGATGATGGTCATCGCCGACAGCATGACGCAGTCGGCGGTTAAGGTCGCGCGATCGCGCAGCCTGGGCGCGGCGGCCGCGCGCATCTCTGCTGCCCCTGCCCACCGCTCGATCGATCAGACCAAGAGCGCCGTCGAAACCTGGCAAGCCTTGCTCGGCGACGGATCGGTGCGCAGGCTTGCGATCACCAACAAGGAGCTCGACGACCTGTTTCAGCGGACGGGCAATGCCGCGGCGATCGCACGTCCTCAGGCAGGCGACCCGAACGCCCCCTTCGTCGACGTCTATGTCGCGCTGGCGAGCGTGCCCACGATCGGCCGATCACTGCTCGGCGATGCTGAATATGACCACCTTCGCCAGGATCTGAAGCCCGGCCAGCAGGCGATCCTCATCGCCGGCGACGGGCCGTATTCCTTTCGCGGCTCCGGCTATGTGCGCGGCGGCATTTTCGATCGCATCGAAGTGATCCAGAGCGAGAGCAGCATACGTTTCCGCGATCGCAATTACAGGCGGATCGGCGCGGTTTCTGCCGAGGGCGCGCCGGATTTTTCCGAAATCGGTGTTTTCGTCACGCCCGACGGCACGAACCTTGATCCCGGTGCGTCGTGGCGGTTCCAGCTTCTCGTGCAGCGGGCGACCGGTGCGCTGGACAAGGCATTCGTCACGACGGGGCTCGACTATGCGACTCCGGAAAAGTATCTGGCAGCGCCGGTTTCGCCACCGACGGCGGTTGCGCCGCCGTCGGCCAGCGCGCCAGCGTCGGCTGCCGCTCAACCGGTGGCAACCGGAGAGGCCGAACCGCCGCTCTGGCAGCGGATGTGGCAGGCGCGGAAGTTCGACATCGCCATCATGCTCGCCGCCATTGGTGTGCTTACAGCCATCTTCTTCTTCCAGGATTTCCTGGTGAAGTGGCCTCGCGCCTTCGAACGCATCCGGCTTGGCTACCTGGCGTTCACGCTCGTCTGGATTGGCTGGTACGAACACGCGCAGCTGTCGGTCGTGAACATCCTCACATTCTTCAACTCGCTGCGAGGCGATTTCCGGTGGGACTATTTCCTTCGTGACCCGCTGATCTTCATCCTGTGGTCGGCCATCGCGGCCGCGCTGTTGTTTTGGGGGCGCGGCGCCTATTGCGGCTGGCTCTGCCCGTTCGGCGCGCTGCAGGAGTGGACGAACCGGGTGGCACGGTGGTTGCACGTCCCGCAAGTTAGCGTCCCGTTCTGGCTGCACCAGCGCCTGTGGCCGTTCAAATACATCATCTTCCTCGCGCTTTTCGGCCTGTCTTTCGGCTCGCTCGGCCTCGCCGAGGAAGCTGCCGAGGTGGAGCCCTTCAAGACCGCGATCATCCTGCATTTCGCGCGCGAGTGGTGGTTCGTGCTGTTCGCGGTCGGCTGCCTTGCGCCCGGCCTCTTCATCGAACGCTTCTACTGTCGCTACGTGTGTCCGCTCGGCGGCGCGCTGGCCATTCCCGCCCGTGTGCGCATGTTCGATTGGCTGAAGCGCTATAAGGAATGCGGCTCGCCCTGCCAGCGCTGCGCCAATGACTGTCCCGTCCAGGCGATCCATCCGGAAGGGAATATCAATCCCAACGAATGCATCCAGTGCCTCAACTGCCAGGTGCTCTATCACGACGACCAGCGCTGCCCGGTGGTGATCCAGAAGCGCATCAAGCGCGAAAAGTTCCTGGCACTGCAGTCGCCGTCGATGATGCCGGATTCTAAGGGAAAACCGAGAGTTCTCGTGACCGCCAACGGGCGCGAACTATCCGTGGAACGGAAGCCTGCGGCCAGCCAGGCCGCGTCAACAGAAGGAGAGAACCAATGAAGGACGATGATAGGCCGGAGGAGGCTGGAGTAAGCCGCCGCAAGCTTCTGACCGGAAGCGGCAAGGCCGCCATACTTGCGGGCCTCGCCAGCGCGGCCGGCGGCGGTGCCGTCGGCGTTGCCGGGTTCACGCGGCCCGCCCATGCCAAGGAAGCGACCAATGAGATCCGCCCCGGCGACCTCGACGAATATTATGGCTTCAGTTCGAGCGGCCAGTGCGGCGAGGTGCGTGTCATCGGCCTGCCATCGATGCGCGAACTGATGCGTATCCCGGTGTTCAACCGCTGCAGCGCCACAGGGTGGGGGATCACCAATGAGAGCCGGAAGGTCCTGACGGAAGGGCTGATGCCGACCACGCAGGCATTCCTTGCCACCCGCGGCGGCATCTACCACAATGGCGACCTCCATCATCCGCATATGTCCTTCACGGACGGCACCTATGACGGACGCTATCTGTTCGTCAACGACAAGGCCAATTGCCGCGTTGGGCGCATCCGTTGCGACGTGATGAAGTGCGACAAGATCATTGAGGTTCCGAACGCATCGGACATTCACGGATTGCGCGTTCAGAAGTATCCGCGGACCGGCTACGTGTTCGCCAACAGCGAGCACATCATCCCGATCCCGAACGACGGCAAAATCCTCGACAGTCCCAAGCAGTACTGGTCGGTGTTCACGGCCATCGACGGCGACACCATGAAGATCGCCTGGCAGGTGCTGGTCGACGGCAATCTCGACAACACCGATGCTGACTACCAAGGCAAGTACGCGTTCTCGACCTGCTACAACTCGGAGCGGGGCGTGACGCTTGCCGACATGACATCCGCGGACCGCGACTGGGTGGTGATCTTCAACATCAAGCGCATCGAGGATGCGGTAAAGAAAGGCGACTACAAGGAGATCAACGGCGTGCCGGTGGTCGACGGGCGGCACGGCTCGCGCTACACCCGCTATGTGCCTGCCGGCAACAATCCGCACGGCTGCAACACGGCGCCCGACGGCATTCATGTCGCGATCGCCTGCAAGCTCTCGCCGACCGTCACGCTGTTGGACGTGCGCCGCTTCGACGACCTCTTCGACGACAAGATCCAGCCGCGCGATGTCGTCGTCGCCGAGCCTGAGCTGGGTCTCGGACCGCTCCACACGGCTTTCGACGGCCAGGGCAACGCCTACACCACGCTGTTCCTCGACAGCCAGGTCGTCAAGTGGAACCTCGACAAGGCAATACAGGCTTATGGCGGCGCCAAGGTCGACCCGATCATCCAGAAGCTCGATGTCCACTATCAGCCGGGCCACAACCATACTTCCATGGGTGAGACCAAGGAGGCGGACGGCAAGTGGCTGATGTCGCTCAACAAGTTCTCCAAGGACCGCTTCCTGCCGGTGGGACCGCTGCATCCTGAGAACGATCAGTTGATCGACATCTCCGGCGACGAGATGCGCCTGGTCCATGACGGGCCGAGCTTCGCGGAGCCACACGATATCTGCCTGGTCCATCGCTCGAAAGTCAGGCCTGAGATCGTGTGGAAGCGCGATGACCCGATGTGGGAGGAAGCGCGGCAGCAGGCGGCGAAGGACGGCGTCAAGCTCGAGGAAGCCGCCGACGTCATCCGCGACGGCAACAAGGTGCGCGTCTACATGCATTCCGTCGCGCCGGCCTACAGCCTCGACAAGTTCACAGTGAAGCAGGGTGACGAGGTCACCATCACCGTGACCAATATGGACGACGTAGAGGACTTGACCCACGGCTTCACCATGGTGCGCCACGGCATTGCGATGGAGATCGGGCCGCAGCAGACGGCGTCCGTGACCTTCACCGCGGACCGCCCCGGCGTCCACTGGTACTATTGCCAGTGGTTCTGCCACGCCCTGCACATGGAAATGGCCGGGCGCATGATCGTGGAGCCGAAGCCGGCATGATCTGGCAACGGCATAAGCGGAGCGCAGTTGCGGCGGCCCTCGCTGCCGCCTGCGCCTTCTTCCTCCCGGGGGCGGGGCGGGCGGAAACCCTCGCCGTCCCCGCGGGGGGCGACGGTCTTCGGCTGGCGATCGCCGCGTCACAATCCGGCGATACATTGAGGCTCGCCGCCGGCATCCACCAGGGCCCGATCCGGATCGACCATGCTCTCACCATCGAGGCTGAGTCGGGGGCCGTGCTCGACGGGCAAGGCAAGGGGAGTGCCATCGAGGTGGCTGCTCCGAACGTCGCCATGCGCGGCCTGACGATACGCAATTCGGGCATCGACGACCCCATGGATGCGGCAGTCTTCCTTGAAGACAGCGCCACGGGCGCGATCGTCGAGGACAGCCGGATCGAGAACAGTCTCGTCGGCGTCTATGTCCACGGCGCCGCCAACGCGATCGTGCGGAACAACCGCATCGTCGGGCGGACCGACCTCAGGACCAACGAGCTCGGCAACGGCGTCTATGTCTGGAACGCGCCGGGAGCGCAGGTGATCGGAAACTACATCACAGGCGGCCGCGACGGCATCTTCACCAATGCCAGCCGCAACAACGTCTTCCGCGGCAACCGTATCGAGAATGCCCGCTTCGCCGTCCACTACATGTACACGAACGACAGCGAGGTCGCCGATAACGTCTCGCGCGGCAACCATGACGGCTACGTCATCATGTATTCCAGCCGCCTGGTGATCCACCGCAACCTCTCGGAAGACGACGGCGATCACGGCCTTCTGCTCAACTACGCCAATGATGCGGAAATCGAAGGCAATGTGGTGCGCCGCAGCGACCAGTGCGTCTTCATCTACAACGCAAACAAGAACCTGTTCGTCGACAACTGGTTCGAGGATTGCGCTGTCGGCATCCATTTCACCGCGGGTTCGGAGCGCAACCGGATAACGGGCAATGCCTTCGTCCATAACCGCTCGCAGGTCGTCTATGTCGGGACACGATCGCTCGACTGGTCGGCGGACGGGCGCGGCAACTACTGGAGCGACAATCCGGCGTTCGACCTGAATGGCGACGGCATCGCCGATACCGCTTACCGCCCGAACGACATCTTCGACAAGGTCGTGTGGACATATCCGACGGCCAAGCTCCTCATCAACAGCCCGGCCGTGCAGGTCATCCGCTGGGCCCAAGCGGAATTCCCCGCGCTCCATCCGGGTGGCGTCATCGACAGCGCGCCGCTGATGGCGCCCATCGCGCCTACGCATGAGGTGAAGCCATGACGCCGACGATCTTCATGGAGGGCGTGTCGAAGCGATACGGCGATACCTATGTCGTGCGCGACGTGGATCTCAGGGTCGCGCCCGGCGAGTGTGTCGCAATCGTCGGGCACAACGGGGCCGGCAAGAGCACGCTGGTCAAGATGGCCCTCGGCCTGCTCACGCCGACCGCTGGACGCATTACGCTGCTCGGCGAGAACCCGGCCGGGCGCCAGGCCATGGCGTTCCGGCGCAGGATTGGCTTCCTGCCCGAGAACGTCGCCTTCTCTCCGGCCATGACGGGCCGCGAAGTGCTGCGTTTCTACGCGCGCCTCAAGCAAGTGCCGGCCGGCGTCGCCGACCAACTGCTGGAACGCGTGGGGCTCGCCGCCGCGGCGCGCCGCCGCGTCGGCACCTATTCGAAGGGCATGCGCCAGCGCCTCGGATTGGCGCAGGCGCTGCTCGGCGAGCCGCGCGTCCTCTTCCTCGATGAGCCGACAACCGGCCTCGACATCGAGTCACGCCAAATGTTCTACGATGTCATGGCCGAGCTGCGCGACGCCGGCGCGACGCTGCTGCTATCCTCGCACGCGCTCAGCGACATCGAGCAGGCGGACCGCATCGCCATCATGAAGGCCGGCCGCATGGTCGCATGCGGCGCGCTTCCTGAACTCCGCCGCATGGCGGACCTGCCACTTCGCATACGGGTGCGGATAGTCGACGAGAATGCGGCGCGGGAATTCGCCGCCCGGCGCACCGTGCAGTGGCTCGACGACCTACGTTTCGAGCTCACCTGCGCCGACGACGGCAAGATCGAGGCGATCCGCAGCGTCTCGCTGCTGGAAGGCGTCTGCGACATCGAAGTGATGCCGCCGACATTGGTCGATCTTTGCGACGAGCTGACACGGGAGGCCGCGGAATGAATGCCATAGCAACGATTGCCGGCCGCGAGATACGCGATGGCCTGCGCAACCGCTGGGCCCTTGGCGCCGTCCTGCTGATGGCAGGCTTGGCACTGACGCTTGCGTTTCTCGGCAGCGCACCCACGGGCGTGGTCGGCGCAAGTCCGCTCGAGGTGACGGTGGTCAGCCTGTCAAGCCTGACGATTTTCCTGGTTCCGCTGATCGCGCTCCTCCTGTCACACGACGCAATCGTCGGGGAACGAGATCGCGGCACGCTGCTTCTTCTGCTTTCCTACCCGCTCTCGCGCTGGCAGATCCTGTTCGGCAAGTTCCTCGGGCACGTCTCGATCCTGACGGTCGCGACCGTCCTCGGCTACGGCGCCGCCGGAGCGGCGCTCGCGCTAGCGGCCGGCGAGTTCGATGCCGACAGCCTCGGCAGCTTCGCGCGCATGGTCGGCTCGTCTGTCCTGCTCGGCGCGGTCTTCGTCGCGCTCGGATACTTGATCAGCGCGACCGTGCGCGAACGTGCGACTGCGGCAGGCCTTGCCATCGGGATCTGGCTGGTTCTGGTCCTTCTCTACGACATGGCGTTGCTCGGCCTGCTGGTTGCGGATCAGGGCAGGACGATCAGCGCCGCCGCCTTCAACTGGCTGCTCCTCTTGGATCCCGCCGACATCTTCCGGCTCCTCAATCTTGCCGGGCTGTCGAAGACCAGTCTGTTCGCCGGGATGGCCGGCCTTGCCGAGCAGATGCAGTTCGGCCGCGCCGTGCTGCTCACGGCGTTGGCGGCCTGGGTGGCGGTTCCGCTTGCGCTCGCTGCCTTCGTCTTTTCGAGGAAAGAGCCATGATGCGCGCTACAGTCCTCGGTGCACTGGTCGCCGCTGTCGTCTCCGTGCTGCTCGCCGGCTGCAATCAGGACATTGCCGGCTTGCCCAAGCCGCCACCGCAAGAGCCGACGGCCACATCGGTCGCCTACTTCTGTTCGATGGGTCTGCTCGAACATGGCGGTCCGAAGGCGCAGGCCTTCCGTATCGGCAAATCCGAGCCACTTTGGTTCTCGTCCGTTCGCGACGCGGTCGCTTTTTCGATACTCCCCGGGGAGCCGAAGGATGTCGTCGCTATCTATGTTAACGACATGGCGAAGGCCAGGAATTGGGAGCATCCCGAGGCAGGAACCTGGGTCGAGGCGCACGATGCCTGGTACGCGATCGGCAGCGACTACAACGCCGATATGGGCGGCAAGGAGCCGGTGCCCTTCTCTGATGTGAAGGCTGCCTGGACGTTCACGGCCGCTCACGGCGGAACCGTCGTGCGCTTCAACGAGATTCCGGAGAACTATGTCCTGGAAAGTGACGACAGCGCTCACACCGCCGATGTTTCCGTCGGCGAATCCAAGTTGCCCAAACCCGCGGTAAAGCAATGACAATCCTCAGCAACGGAATTGATGCGAACGACGCGTTGGCAGACCGGATAACCAGACGCCGCTTCATCCGCATCAGCGGCGCCGTGGCAGGCGTGAGCCTTGCGGCGCTTGGAGTAGGTGTTGCGCTGCCGGGCCGGGCATCGCGGCTGTTCCACGAATGGCGCGGTATCGCGCTTGGTGCCGACGCCTCGCTGCAGCTGTACCATCCAGATGCCGCGGAAGCCGAACGCCTTATCGCAGATGCGCTCGACGAGTTGCACCGACTGGAGCGCGTGTTCAGCCTCTATGACAGCACATCCGCGCTTTGCCAGTTGAACAGTGACGGCCAGCTCGCCGATCCGCCGCAGGAGCTGGTCGAGCTTTTGGCTATGAGCGAGCGCTATTCTCGGGCTACCGGCGGAGCCTTTGACCCGACCGTGCAGCCGCTCTGGGCCCTCTACGCGAAGCACTTCGGTGTGGCGAACGCCGATCCGAACGGGCCGTCGTTGGCCGACATCGCAGACGCGGTGGGCAAGTGCGGCTACCAGCGCGTGAAAGTCGACACCGGTAAAGTGGCATTCGAGCGGTCGGGCATGGGCCTTACCCTTAACGGTATCGCGCAAGGCTACATTACCGATCGCGTCGCCGAGCTTCTGCGTGCCCGTGGTGTCACTCATACTCTGGTGGATATGGGAGAGACACGCTCGCTCGATGCTCATCCGACGGGCCGACCCTGGTCGGTCGGAATAAAGAATCCGCGCGCAGAGGACCGTCTCATTGCGACGATCGCCCTCGACAACCAAGCAGTCTCCACATCCGGCGGCTACGGGACTCAATTCGATGCAGCAGGACGGTTCAATCACATCTTTGATCCCGCCACAGGTTCGTGTGCCAATCGCTATCTCAGCGTCTCGGTCGTCGCGCCAACTGCTGCCTGCGCCGACGCGCTCTCGACGGGCCTATCCGTTTTGCCCTTAGAGCGGGCTTCGTCGATTCTCGCCGATGCCGGAGCGACGCGGGCCTATTTCGTGCTCGCCGACGGACGCGTAATCGACAGAAGTGCCTGAGGCGGGCGGAAGCATCGGGGACCGGTCGCTGACCTGGCTCGATGCCGCGGGCCGGGAATCCAGGACTGGCTGAACCTCGTAGCACGATTTCTTTGTCGAGGTGAGGTGCCTGGTTTGGCTCGCCATCTGCGGCTTAGGGGAGCGGCGGCCATAACTGTTTTTTCGGTTATGCTGCCAACGGCTTGATCGAGTCCGCCTTGTACTATCGGATCGTCATCCGCGGCCGGACGGCCGAGTGTCGAGGCCCCATGGCCGCCTGCCACTGGGAACGCGAATCCTTGCGGAGTTCGGAGAAGATGTCGATTTCGGCTTGATCGACTACATCCGGCAGCCGCTTGCCTCAAGGATTCGGGTGGCCAATCCTTTGTGTTGCGTCCGGAATCCGCTTGCTCGAGATTTTGTCGATGTCAGGCCACACGGGATCATGAGTGGCTACACCAAGGATCGTTTGGGCTTTACACAGAACCCGAAAGTGGGTCCCTCCCTGGGGCCGACCTATTCCTTCTGCTGAGGGCCTTCCGCAAGCAGAAGCAACTGATGCGCCTTCACTACGGTCACTTTCTGGCGGCCGCTCTTGACCAGGCCTTTCTCCTCCCAGGCCGTGAGCAACCGGCTTACGGTGTGAAGCGTGGTCCCCGTCATCTCGGCTATATCCTGGCGAGAAATCGGAAAATCGATCAGCAGGCCTTCTTCCGTCTGCTTTCCCGTCTGTTTGACGAGCTTTAGCAACGCGTGAGCGACGCGTCGGTCCACCTGCTCGGTCGACAGTTGGATGACGCGGTTGTGTGCGTCCTGCAGCCTGCTGCCAACGGTCTTGTAGGTGTTGGCCGCGAAATCCGGGAAGGCAGCGGCGAACTCCGACCAGAGGCCGCCAGGCCAGGCCAGGACCACGCAATCGACGGCCGCGATGGCGCTGGCCGGATATGTAGTACGGCCCAGCGCGTGCGCGATGCCCATCAATTCGCCGGGGCTGATGTAGCGGACTATGATCACCTGTCCGTCCTGGGTGGTTTTGACGACGCGGACGTGCCCGTCCAGCAGGAGGAAAAAGGACTGCGCCTCGCCCTCCTGCTCGAAAATGGTCTGGTCCCTGGGAATCCGCAACGACCGGGCCCTATCGAGGATTCGTTCCAGGTCTGACGGCGCCATGCCCTGGAAGAGAGACAGGCCAGCGATCAAAGAGCGATCGAGACGGCTCAAGTGATGCTCCTTTCGTCTCCTCTACTTTCGTAGGCGTCGCCCTCGATAGTCACCATGTCACAGTCCTGCAGAGCGCAGCAAGCGACTCGCGCTGCGGCTTTTTTTCCCGATTAGTGGCTTGTTTGCGCCACGGCAAAGTTTGCCAGCAATGCCTGGCGTATGAGCCACCGCAACGGCGCTCAAAGCGAGAAAGCAGCGGTCGGCGGCTCCAAAGGCCACCCGGCAAATGATCGGAATGGCAGCATGGCGACCCCACGGACACGGCCGGGAAGATATCCGGCCATACTCTCCTACGGCTTCAGGCCATTCTTCCTGCTCGGCTCGTTCTACGCAGGCGGTGCGGTTCTCTTCTGGCTCCCGCTATTTTACGGCCGGCTGTCGATCTTCAGCGCCTTCGCTCCCGTGGACTGGCACATTCACGAAATGCTGTACGGATACCTGGCGGCAATCATGACTGGGTTCCTGCTGACTGCGATTCCGAACTGGACCGGCAGGCTGCCGGTACAAGGACTTCCCTTGCTGGCGCTCGTCGTCGTCTGGCTGGCCGGACGCACGGCGGTGTCCTTCTCCTCGCTGATCGGGTGGAAAGCCGCCGCAGGGCTGGATTGCGCGTTTCTGCTTGCGGTCATTGTCGCTGCCGGCATCGAGATCGTCGTCGGGCGCAACTGGCGGAACTTGAAGGTGCTGCTTCCCGTGGCTGTCCTGTTTGCCGCGAACGTGGCATTTCATGCCGAGGCGCATTTCCACGGCATTTCGGACATAAGCCGTAGGCTCGGGATCGGCGCGGCCATCGTCCTGATCATGATCATCGGCGGCCGCATCATCCCCAGCTTCACCCGCAACTGGCTGGTTCGCGAGAATCCAGGACGCCTGCCGGTTCCTTCTGGCCGTTTCGATACGGTAACGATCGCGCTGTCGGTGGTCGCGCTTGCAGCATGGACGTTCCTTCCCGTCACGGCCGGGACGGGCCTGTTGCTGATCGCGGCCGCGGCGTTCAACGCAATACGGCTTCTCCGCTGGGCCGGAGACCGCACCTTGCGCGACCCATTGGTATTGATGCTGCATCTCAGCTTTGTTTTCGTGCCGGTCGGCCTTCTGCTGAGCGGTCTGGCTGCCATTGTTCCGGAGATGGTCCCCACGGCCGCCGGCGCGCATGCGTTCGGGGTGGGCGCTGTCGGGTGCATGACCGTGGCGATCATGAGCCGTGCAACTTTGGGGCACACGGGACGCGAGCTGCAAGCAAGCTTCGGAACACGCGCAATCTACTTCGCAATCCTGCTCGCGGCCGCCTTGCGGATCGCGGCAGCCTTTGCTCCGGCGCAAGAGATCCTGATCTATTTGTCGGGTGTCGCATGGGCGGTAGCTTTCCTCGGCTACGTGGCGGTTTTCGGCGGCATGCTCATTCGCCCGCGCTAGGGCGGGATCATTCGAACATCGCGGTATCCGCTGCGATTGATCCTGCGCCGATCAGTTCGAGGCAATATGGCACGGCCGGAAAGACGGCGTTCAGGCACACGTCGATCGAGGACGGTTTTCCGGGCAGGTTAATGATCAGCGAACTGCCGCGCACTCCCGCAGTCTGACGCGAAAGGATGGCCGTGCGCACTTGCCTCAAGCTGGCCTGTCGCATGAGCTCGCCAAAGCCGGGCAACTCCTTGGTGATGACCTGCTGCATGGCTTCGGGGGTGAGATCCCTCGGAGAGGGGCCTGTTCCTCCCGTTGTAAGGATCAGATCGGCCCCGCTCTGGTCGCAAAGCTCGATGAGCAGATCCCGAACGCTTTCCAGGCCGTCGGGAACTATCCGACGGATGAAGTCGCATGGCGATGCCACTACGCGGCGAAGCCAGCGTTCGACGGCAGGACCGCCAAGATCTTCGTATTCGCCGCGACTAGCGCGGTCCGACACCGTGACGATTGCGATCCGGGTCATTCTTCGTTCAGACCGAAGCTGCTGCTTGCCAACCAGGCTTGGCATGGGCGTACCCGTCGACGAGCGTGCCCGGCAGGTCGAGGCAGGAAAGGATAAAGCGGGCAGCCTTGGCATCCTCCGTTCCGTCGGCAAGGGCTCTATAGGTTCTTGCCACCTCGACCATGTCGCACGTATGCGGAGAAAGACGGACGCGCGGCACGCCTCTGGAGGCGAGATCGGCTGGCGCGGGGCAGAAGGCCTGCACTTGGTTGGAGAGGGTCTGCACGCCATTGATCGCGAGGAACTGCTGACCGTCGAGGGTGTCGACCGCTAGACCGTCCGGGTCCCTTTCACAGGTGAACTGGCATGAGTCCTTGTGAAGGCCGTGGATGCGCGCGTGGTAACATCGGCCCGAGAGCGCAAGCGGCAGTCGGCCAAAGGCGAAGATCTCGAACTCCGCCTCGGGACATGAGCGGGCCAGATCGCCAATGGCTGCAAGCGACAATTCCACCGGCGGGCATATGGTTCGGGCGCCGCGTTGGATCAGGAACTGCGCGGAAGCCTCGTTGTAGACGTTCAGGAACGGGCCGACGACGAAGGGTTTGCCGGAACGGGATGGCAGGGCTGTGACATCGTTGATTTCGATCAGCCTGTCGTCAGCGCAGAGGTCTTCGATGCTTCTGCGTTCCCGAGGGGTGGCGGGCGCCGCCAGCGTTGACAGCACCACTTCCTTTCCCGCGCGCTCCAGGCGTTCGATGATCTCGGGCCACGCGGGATCCGAAAACGGCATCCGCTTTCCGCAGACCACCTCGCCGACGTGGACCCGGTCGATCGGAGCCTCGTCCGCTATCCTGCGGTAGAAATCCGAGAGGCGTTCGGGCGACCAATGGAAGAAGACGGGCCCAAGCGTCAACGCAATTCCAGACACGGTGCTATCTCCACTTCTTGCTGTACGCGCCTGCCGTCTGCCTGGAACCTTCCGACTGGCCAGCAAGAATCCGATCGATCTCGATCGCGTCGCCACCTTGCTCGACGGCGTCAACGGCCTTTCGGAAGGCGCGGACCACTTCCGTGACGTAGCCTTTGCCACGCTGGCGTCCTTCGATCTTCAAGGCGGTTACGCCTGCGGCTTTCAGCCCGGCAATCATCCCGCCGGCGTTCAGGCTGACGGGATCTTCGAACAGATAAGAGGTCTTGCCGCCGGCCTTGAATTTGCCCTTGCACAGGGTAGGGTAACCCACCGGTTCGCTTCGCTCATAGCGGTCGATCGTGAACCCTGAAAGCCGAGCTGCCGTGCCGTTCGGCTCGTCGTCGTAACTCACCATTTCGGGTGGCGAGCAGACGCCGTTCAGATTTGGCGATTTTCCCGTCGCGTACGAAGACAGGTAGCATCGGCCCTCGATCATCACGCAAAGCCCCCCGAACACGAATGCTTCCGTTTCCACTTCGATCGCACGGTTGAGCGCCACGATCTCCTGAACCGAAAGCACACGCGGCAGCACCACGCGACGGATGCCGAAACTGGCTGCATAGAATCCGATTGCCTCCGGTGTCGCGGCCGCGGCCTGCACGGAGAGATGAAGACGAACCTGCTTGTGGTTCTTAGCCACGTGATCGAGGACGGCGATGTCGGCCGCGATGATGGCATCTGCGCCGCATTCGGCTGCCGTGTCCGCCGCCTTCCGCCACAGGTCGACATCGTTGACCCGCGCGAAAGTGTTGATGGCGACCAGAACCTTGCTGCCGTGACCATGCGCGAAGCGCGCGCCCTCGGCCAGTTCGTCTGCGGAAAAGTTGAGGCCCGGGAAATTCCGGGCATTCGTTTCGTCGCGAAATCCGCAATAGACTGAATCCGCACCTGCCTGGACGGCTGCCCTCAAGGTTGCGGGGGTACCGGCCGGGCAGACGAGTTCCATGCGTGTGTTCGTCATGCATCGGGCCCTTCGCGTGCAGGATTCCGATCGGATATCTGGCGTGCGACGTTCAAAGCCCCGAGAACCCCCGCGTCGACGAGACGGGCCAGGTGGCCGCGCAGCCCGAGCAGATCCGCCGGGCGAAGCTCGGCGTCCTCTATGGTGTTCCTCAGGGCGAGCACCGCTTCGGTGCGCCCGCTGATCGATATGACCCGGCTGAAGAAAAGCGCGTCGCCGTCCAGTGTGCCGTCGAGCAGGCTCAGCAGCGTCAGAAGAGGTCCCCTGATCAGGACGCTTGATGTCGCGGTCTCGCTCTTCCTTACGACCCGGACGACGGAGCGGTCTCCGTCCGGCACCACGGTAAATGCGAAGGCAAGATCAGTGGGGTCGATGAAATACCGGGCGGAGCGGTGTTCGCCGAGACGCTCGAACAGTCGAGGTTCCCGCCTGGCCAGCGAGCGCAGGGACTGCGTCAGCAGCAGCCCAAGGGGCAGTCCGGCAAAGGTCGGGAAAAGATGGCGAACGACCGACGGCAACCTTGCCTCGGTGTTTCCCGGCATTTGCGCGCCGAGTCCCTGAGCATCTCTCACGCGGGTCTCACGACGGACAGGGTGTTGCGCCTTTCGTCGAGTAGCTCTGCAAAGTTGTCTCTGTTGGGGCAGAAATCCCGATAATGGCGTTCGAAATCCAAGGCGGCGACATGGTCGTGGCACCGACGGCGTTGCGGGCACGCAATGCATGTTCGCGACATTGACCTGTTCCGGGGCGTTGCCCGTGAATGAAAACTTTGCGTGTCAAGGCCAAGTGATTCCATAGCCGAATGAAGCAAGTCTTCAGAGCCGTAGGGCCGACGCATGGCGCTGTCGAATTCGCTTGGCGTTAGACCGATGTCATCAAGGATGCGCGTGCATTCGTCCAGACCGAGCGCCCAAAATTCCCTTCTCGCTGCCCAGCTGCGTCGTTGGTCCTTGAATCCAGTGATCACCGACCGGCATGCTTCGAGAGTCTCGCTGATTAGATCGCCGGCCATCTGAAAACCCTCTAGCTGACCCGACACGGCCCGCATGTTCGCCGTCGGTAACCGTGCGCCGAGTTGTTCGGCACTTGTTTGATAGGGGCGATAATTCGATCGGTCTTTGCGCTAGCGCAAAGTTCTCCCGCGGCCCCGATGGCAAAAGCGCTGGCCGACTACCCGGTCGAGCCGGATACTCGCCATGCATCATCGTTGCTTACCATCGTTTTCAGACCTCTCCTCATTCCTCTCGTGGCTGGATCGCAACGGCGAACTGACGGAAATTCGGGCCCCGGTTTCGACATTCCATGAATTGACCGAGATACATAAGCGGGTGATCGCCACGGAAGGCCCGGCGCTTCGCCTGACCGCGCCTGTCGACGGCGGCGGCCGCAGGTTGGCCTTTCCGGTGGTCACGAACCTCTTTGGCACCCGGCAGCGCGTAGCTTGGGGCTTGGGCACCGACCTCCACGGGCTGGAGACCCTTGGCGCGCTGCTTGCCTGGATGCGGTCGCCTCAGGTGCCGCAATCCCTCCGTCAAGCCCGGACGATGCTGCCTGCTGCGCGAAGCGCACTTGTTGCGCGGCCGAAGATCGTCTCGCCTCCCACGAGTTGGAGCGATGCCGACGTGGACTTCTCGCTGCTTCCCGTCCAGACCTGTTGGCCGGGAGATGCCGGCCCGTTGATTACGTGGCCCGTCGTCATCACCCGCCCGCCTGGTGCGGACGACCCGAGCACGTACAATCTGGGCATATACCGGATGCAGGTGCTCGGCCGCGACCGTGCGATCATACGATGGCTGCCCATGCGAGGCGGGGCCATGCACCATCGCCTGTGGCAGGCAAGGAACCTTCCGATGCCGGTGGCGGTCGTCATCGGGGCGGATCCCGCCACCTTGATAGCGTCGGTCATGCCGGCGCCTGAAGGCGTGTCTGAGTTGGCGCTGTCAGGGATGATCAACAATCGCAGGGTCGGATTGGCACCGTGCAAGAGCATAATGCTTCGCGCGCCCGCCAGTGCGGAAATCGTGCTGGAGGGTGTCGTCTCTCCAACGGAAACGGCGCAAGAGGGGCCTTTTGGGGACCATACCGGATACTACAACGCGCCGGAACAATACCCCGTCTTCAGCCTCAAGCGCGTTCGTGTCCGCGACGGGGCGAACTATCTGACAACGTTCACCGGGCGCGCGCCCGACGAGCCCTCCGTCCTCGGCGATGCGCTGCTCGACGTGTACAAGCCGCTCCTGCGCCAGCAGATACCGGAAATCGTCGACGTGTGGCTTCCGCCCGAAGCCTGTTCCTACAGGATTGCGGTCATCTCGATCGCCAAGAAATACCCTGGGCAGGCGAGGCGGGTGATGATGGGCTTCTGGTCCCTGCTGCCGCAATTCTCGATGACAAAGATGGTTATCGTGGTCGATGGCGACATCGACATTCGATCATGGGCGGACGTGATGTGGGCGCTCGCCACGCGCATGGATCCCTCGCGCGACCTGATGCAGGTGGACCGGACCCCGATCGACCATCTGGATTTTGCCTCGCCGATCGACGGGCTTGGCGGAAAGGTCGGGTTCGACGCGACGCGCAAGATCGGATCCGAGACCTCCCGCGAATGGGGAAAGGAGCTGAAGATGACGGCTCAAGTCGAGGAGCAGGTTTCGCAGCGATGGAACGAGATTTTTGTTCAAACGACCGCCCGGGGGCAAAGATGACCAAACGGATGATTGTCGGCGTTACGGGTGCATCCGGCTCCGTGCTCGCCCTCGAAACCATACGCCAGCTGGTCAGGGCAGGGGTGGAGACGCATCTCGTCATCTCGAAAGGCGCGCGCATGACCATCGCTCATGAGC
The DNA here is from genome assembly GCF_051127865.1 of Mesorhizobium sp. RIZ17. NCBI lineage: Bacteria > Pseudomonadati > Pseudomonadota > Alphaproteobacteria > Hyphomicrobiales > Phyllobacteriaceae > Mesorhizobium > Mesorhizobium sp. RIZ17. Next base: position 5,862,156 of record NZ_CP147861.1, on the reverse strand, counting down.
TTGGCGCCGATGGCCTCGCCCAGTTGACCTCTGTCGCCAACCACGCGCATTCGCACGAGAACCTGGCGGCGCCGATTGCCAGCGGCTCGTTCAGAACGGATGGCATGATCGTCGTGCCATGTTCCATGCGGACCTTAGCGGCGATGGCGCACGGATTGGGCGACAACCTCGTGACCAGGGCTGCCGATGTCGTCTTGAAGGAGAAGCGTCGGCTGGTCATCGCCCCGCGCGAGGCGCCCCTCCACGAAGGGCACCTCGACGCGATGTTGAGGCTGGCAAGGATGGGAGCGGTCATAGCACCGCCGGTGCCGCCATTCTATGTCAAGCTCGCCTCGATCGAGGAAATGGTGGTCGAGATGGCTGCCCGGCTGATTGGCTGGGCGGGCGTGGATCCGGGCAGCAAGCTGACGCGGTGGGGCGAAAAGGTCGCTGTCGGTTAGTCGTTCAGACGGATTGCTCAGCAAGCGAGGATCGCAATGGATTTGCAGATACCGAAGGCTACGGCATACGATGTTCGAAGGCTTCCTGCCGAAAGGAAACGGTCTGCCGTCCTGTCGATGTTCGACGGACTGAGGCCGGGCCAGACATTCACTGTTGTTCTTGATTTCGATCCCGAAACGCTCAAGCGTCAGTTCGAGGCGTTTTTTCCTGACGATTACGTGTGGACTTGTCTTGAAGCGGGGCCGCCGGATTGGCTGGTCGAAATAGGGAGGCCTGAATCCGCGCGGTGATGTCGAAATCGACGAAGCGCTCATTCAGCGACGCGGGTGCTCATCTACCGTGGGATTTAGAACCGCAAAAGCAGCGCTCAGTGAACCGCTCCCGAATGATCTTGCTCAATCCAGTCGCGCCAGTGGGTTGGCCTGATGTCGACAATCATTCCAGTTATGGCGTGCCTCCAGCCTTCCGGAGTCCTTTCGCAAGGGAAAACGAGCGAGTGCGCGCCGTCCTCGTCCAGAACCGCTAGTTCCAGTATACGGGAAAATGGCGCGCTAAGGATTCTCTCCCACATTCGGACAGTATGCGCTCAACTCTCATGACGGGTTTGATTTCGATCATTTTTGCGGCAGCGCGAGGCCGAGACGCTTAGGGGCCAACCAGTGCGGTTTGGCTGAGTTGCCGCATCGAGAAAGCGCCTTCCCTGGCTGTGTTCGCTATGTCGTCGAACAGAAGCGCGACATCCAGGTAGACGCTGCGATCCCGTTCAGCCGCGCCAATTTCATCGAGATCTTGTAGGAAGAAGAGGATGGCTTCGATCCGCTCGCGTTGACTGCGGGCGTTGGCGAGATGTTCGCGCGCCGCTCGCCGGATTTCCAGAGCTGCAAATCGCGCCAGCGCCTCGTCGAGCCTGGATTTGCATTCGCATTCGAGTTGGGTTTCCTTGATCACCGCCGCCAAGCGACTGACAACAGCGATGTCGATGAAGCGCCGAGGGCGCTCTTCGTTACCGCTCACTGGACCGATGGGCTTCATCTGAGGCAATTCAGGCCGTTGGACCTGCTTCTGATTGGCGATGGCAGTCTTGAAAAAGGCATTCTTGAGTTTAGCCGATCATTTTGAAGCCTGTTTGCGCTGGAGCAAATACCGACGTCGATCGCCGACGGTATCTCCTTCCAACTGATCCTTCTCGTCGCGGGCTCGCGAACGAGGATGTTGTGTCGGTCATCCTCTAAGAGGAATGGTTGCATGGATACAGGTGAGAGCACGCCCGCCCTCGAGGTGAAGCGGATGCCGGCGCCGTTTCGGCCATTCTTTCTCATCGCCGGGTTGGACGCGATTGTGGGCGCGGCGGTCTGGCTGCCGTCGGTGTTCGGGATACGAGCCGCTGACTCGACCGGGATTTCTCCCGGCGATTGGCATCGCGACGTGCTCCTGTTCGAAATGATTCCGGCCATCCTGACTGGTTTCCTCTTGACGGCGCTCCCCCGATGGACGGGTCGCCGTGAAGTGTCGCCGCTCACCACGCGGTTGCTGGTAGCTCTCTCGCTGGCTGGTCAAGCGACTTTCTTGTTCCTGTCGCATTCGGTCGGGCTTGCCCTCGCGGCTCTCTTCGTGCTCGCCCTTTTCGTTATCGCAGCCGGACGGGTGGTCGCTGCCCGCGACCGCCGCAACCTGAAGGTACTGGCTCTGCTGCTCGTCTTTTGCGGTGGCAACGTGCTCGCCGCAGCGTCGTACCAAGTGGAATTTGCTCTGCGTCTTGGGCTGGCTTCGATCATCGGCCTCGTCATGATCATAGGGGGACGGGTCGTGCCGGCACTGACGGTGGCCTACGCCGAGGCCGCCGGCGGCCGGATCGCCTTCAATCGTTTCGCGCTCGTGGAGGGGGTGGCAGGGGTTGTGGCAGCATGTGCCCTAGGCCTGTGGGTTGTTGCGCCGCAGGCGCAACTAAGCGGCGCTGCCTGCGCTTTGGCAGCCTGCAGCCAAGTGATACGCGCCGCCCAATGGAGCATCTGGCGAAGCCGGGTCTCGTCGACCGTTCTCGCTCTTCATATCGGATATGGCTGGATCGTCGTGGGCTTTGGACTTCTGGCGATCCACATCTTAAAGCCTGCGAGCCTGGGGCAGGCGGCTGCCGTTCATGCCTGGACGATCGGCGCCATTGGTACGATGGCTCTCGCTATCATGGCGAGCATGATCCGCAAGCACAGCCGCCGCGCGTTTGCGACCTCGGTTCCCGCGACTGGAGCGTTCGTAGCCATGACGATTTGTTGCCTGTCGCGTCTGTTGGTCGAATTGCTGCCGAGTTATGCAGCACCTTTGACGGGCCTTTCAGGCAGTTTGTGGGTTGTCGCCTTCGGCCTGTTTCTGTGGGCTTTCCGCAGGATGCTCATTCCGAGGCTATGAGACGAATCCTTGCAACAACCCCCAAGAAGGCGGAAGCCAGTTGCGGGCCCTGTCGATGCAGGACCGAGACACAGATCGCCCTTTCGGAAGGTTCTGGGTTACTCCCGTCGTTTCATACCCGATGGTTCAGGTGTCTGGCTGCACCGTTCTGGCGAGGCTTCCCTGGCGCATCCAACTTGACCAGGACAAAGCGGGGTTTGGGTAGGGGACGTGCTTCAAGGAAAGAAGCATAGCCCAGCGCGGCCAGGACTAATGCAAAGGCGGCCAAGGGCGCGACGACCATCAAACTATCGGTTGGCACATTCGATCTCCATTCCAAGACGAGTTCAGGAAGCCGCGCGACCGGAGGGAATGCGTTGATCTGAATCAAATGAAAGCAATCATCCCCAGTCTTGACCCTGCGAGGGATGCCAGAAGCGCCTGCCACTGGCTATTCATCGCCAGGCTCGCTGCTGAAATGCGCGTCGAACTTTCCTGGCACCCCATTCCAGGCATCAGCATCGGCGGGCGGTGTCTTCCTGCGCGTTATGTTGGGCCAGGACGACGCGTACTGATGATTGAGTGCGAGCCATGCCGACGTTGCGGGCAGGTCCGTGTCGGGCAAGATCGCCTCCGCCGGACATTCGGGGACGCATACGCCGCAGTCGATGCATTCGTCGGGGTGTATGACGAGCATGTTCTCGCCATCGTAGAAGCAGTCCACCGGGCACACTTCAACGCAATCCATGTATTTGCATTTGATGCAGTTGTCGGTGACGACGTAGGCCATGTTGTCCGCCTCTTCGATGTGCGGCGCGGCTGCGCGTGGTTTCGGGCTGTTACAGCTCGCGGTTCCGGTATCGCTCGGTAGCAGAAGCCTCAGGCGGCGATCGATTTCGGCCCCGATGTCCGGATAGTTTCGGCCCGCGCCGCGGCAAGGGCCATCCAGTCGCGATAGAGGCCTTGATCCTCTTCGGAAAATGAGAGCCGACGCTTCATGTCGTCGAAGGTTTCACCGGGGTGGCACCGATCGTAGTCCCCGCGAACCAGGGATTCGAGGCGGGCGCGCTCGGCTTCATCGGCCGGCCGGATGAAATCGTGGGAATTGCTCAGCATGACAGTCTCCTTTCGGACATTTCCGGGACCGACGCGGCCTGATACGTGTACAGTTCCAGCGCCCAGATTGCGTAAGCCGGGCAATCGGTCCCGCATCGCTCGATGGCCGAGAAGATCAGGCCAAGCCGTTCTTGGCGCGACAGGGCGATCGTCGGCAGGGCTCGGGCACGCAACCGGCTTCGCAGGACATGCAGGGCCCGGGCGGCAAATGACAGGTGGATCACTGGGGTCGATCCCTAAAAGATGCACTGTAGATGTATGTTTTAGGGAACGGATCGGCAAGTGGCTCTGGGTGCGACGCGGTGAAGCGGTTTGCCGACGGTCGCTATGCCGCTGGCTGAATTCCGAAATCCTCGGGACTAAGCAGAAGGTCAGCCAAGGTGTATCGGTCAAGCGTGCCTGAGAAAGCGGCGAGCGCCTCCCTCAGCATGCCGCGCAGGCGGCAACGGGGTGTGATAATGCAGCTGTTCCCGCTCCTGAAACACTCGACCAACGCGAAGTCGGGCTCTGTTGCCCGCAGCACATCGCCAAGCTTGATCCGCTCCGGTGCCCTGGCCAGCGCCAGACCGCCGGAGCGGCCGCGCACCGCCTTCAGGAAGCCGGCGCGTGTCAGCAGGTTGGCCACCTTCATCAGGTGAGAGCGCGAAATTCCGTAAACATGAGCGGTTTCCTCGATCGTGATCAGCCGGTCGCCCTTGGCCGCCGCAAACATGAGCAGGCGAAGCGAATAATCAGAGAAGTCCGTCAGGCGCATTCAAAACCTCTCACTCCGATCCCGTCTCGTCGTCAATGTCAGAAACATGCGCCGGGGAGGCATCTTTTGCAAGGCTGCGCTTTTCGAACGATCGGGGAGGGGGCTAAAACATATATTGACAATGTATCTTTTTGCGTCAAGTATCCGCGCTCAGAGACGCAACGCAAATTGTCTCCCGCGCACGGCGGCGGCCCGCGGCCGGACCGCTTCCGCGCATCACCGTTATCAAAGGAATAGTTCAATGGCGCACGCGACAGACGCAGAAATCAACGTAGTAGATGTCCGCACCCTGGTGCCGATGCAGAGGCACCAGAAGATCTTCGAGCTTGTCGACCAGCTTGCGCCCGGCGGGAAGTTCGTTCTCGTCAACGATCACGATCCAAAGCCTCTCTACTACCAGCTTGAGGCCGAACATCCGCAGCAGTTCTCATGGACCTATTTGGAGCGGGGACCGACGATCTGGCGCGTCGAGATCGGCCGTCTTTTGAAAGCTGCGTGAGGCGCGGCGGGACAAGCCGCCCGCGAACTGTCGCGCGGGCGGCGATCTGGCAGGGGAAGTGACGTGACCGTTGGAGCGGAATCGCAGCTGGACGACGAGAAGGTCAAGGTAGCGCTTCGCCTCGTGATCGATCCGGAACTCGGCTACAACATCGTTGACCTTGGGCTCGTCTACGCCGTCCTGGTCAATGCCGGCGGTGTCGTCAACATCGTGATGACCACCACGACCCGCGGCTGCCCTGCCACCAATTACCTGAAAGAGGGTGCCCGCGATGCCGCGTGGAGCGTTCCGGGGGTCGAATTCGTCGATGTCACCCTGACCTATGAACCGCCCTGGTCGCCACAGAAGATGAGCGCGCCCGCGAAGGAGCACCTCGGCATCGCAGACAGCGAGGAGTGGTGACATGGGCGCAGGCCGGATCAGGACGACCGAGTCGGGCGCTGCTCAGCCTAGCGGCGGCGACAATCAGGTGGCCGCGCTGGCGGACCTTCTGGTCGGCAGCCTCGAGATTCTGGCGAAGGCCGGACAAGCCGATGCCGCCTGCCGGGCGGCCGGGACGGCCTGCGCCGTGCTGCGCCGAGCCAACCCCGTCCAATGGCGGAAATTCAACGCGCTTCTGCACCGTTTGAGCAGCCAGGTGCGGTGGGAGGAGCGGTAGAGGCGACCATCGCGCCTTCGCCGGAAGTGGACAACCGTCAAACCGAGGAGCGATTCATATGGACGGACCTGACCAAGGACCGGATATGCAACACGAAAGCTCGCTGCTGCCCATGCTTGTCGGCGGCCTCGTACTGATCGTGGTCGGCATGCTTGTCGTTGCCTGGCTAGTCTGACACGCCGATCCTTGCGACGATGTCGTGGGATTGATTACGGTCAGTCATCTGGCAAGGATTCATTGTGGCGTCGGCCACGCTTCATCAAAGGCGTTCTGGTTCGCGAGCGGACGGATGCAAGTCGAGATCGGCACGGACGACATCCTCGTAGACGCAAGACTGCTTGCGGATCTGCTGCGTCTCGAGCCAACTGCGGTGCATTCGCTGCTGAGGACAAAGCAGATTACGTCCTTCTGCGAACGGGGAATCGGCGAGCACGTGGGGCAGTATCGACTGACCTTCTTCTATGGGAATCGTCGCGCGCGCCTGAATATCGACTCCGCGGGACGGGTGACGCGGCGCTCCAGCATCGACTTTGGGCAAGCTGCTCTGCCGCGTCAATTGCACCGCGCGGGCGAATAGCCGCAAGATTGCGGGACAACCCGGAGATCCGCTCGATAGGTTGCAGCGAATGAAGTTCGAAGCGATCGGTTGCCATTCAGTCGAAGACCGCTCCCTCAACATCGTCGAGCAATTCAACCAGACTTGGCCTTCGCAGCCAGGCTTTGCCGAGACCCGGCGCCGCTCGGCATGCATCCAGATGCGGGAGGTTTCCTCCTTGTCGCCAGGGGCGCGTCTTGCAGGACCGATATCATGAGCGCCAAGCCAAGTCTCGTCGGCCACCGCCACCGGGCATTCGAGAAGAACGGGGTGGGTCTGGTCGGCGGATTTGTGAAATAGTTTTCGATGTGTGCGATTCCGGCTATGGTCACTCAATCGTTCCGGGGGGAAAGCTATGCTCCTCATCAGAAACTGGGTTCTGCCCGCTGCATCAACAGTAATGTTCGCCCTGCTCGGGCTTGCGATACTTGGGCTTCCGGGCATCAGCTTGATTCAAACCCTGGATGGAAGGCCTGTGCCGGGAGGCATTCTGGCCGAACAGGCCAGCGCAATAATCGCCGAAGGAAACGCATAGGCAGCCACCTCGAATTCTACGGGGTCGGCCTTCCGGGGCAACCCTTGTACTGGGCAGTAGGGGTGGTGGCCCTGATGACCTACATTGGCTATCGACTGGGTGCGTTGGCGAAGTTGCCTAAGCGAGGCAGTCGATAGGGCGCGGTTACTCCGACAGTGCCGCGGGTGTGCAGGGGTACGAAGTCGATCGCGCCCGTCAGCACTTCCAGAAACGGACAGGGTTCTGGCTGTGCCTGAGGCCAGGATTCGTGACCCGCTTGCCCCGGTCGCCGACATAGAGTGCCCAGATAGCGCCGGGCGCTTGCTCCCCAACGAAGCCGATGCGGTAGCTCTCCGAGTCATCGGCATATGGGATATCGGGAAAGTTTTCGGCGGTTGCTGGCAACCATTTATGCGGACGGAACGCCCCGACGACGACCCCTCGGACCACGGCAAGGACGTAGTCAGCCTTCTCGGCCCGGGCTTTCGATATCCGCCAGCAGTAACGGACAAGATTCTAGATGGCTTTTCGGTCGGATCGGTCATCGAGCTTATTGATGTTGATCAGAACGAGCGCGTGCCGAGGGTCGGCAGGAAAGTCGGGTAGCGCGTATTTGTCAACGAGTTCCATATGGTTCATCGGACCGCGATCACTGCTCGCGTGGCCGCCCTGGATGTTGGTCAGGCCCGGATAGGCATCTATGATGGCTGCCTCGACTTCGAATACGGCAACGTCCGGAATCTCATGCCTATGGATGACGTGAAGCACCGAGAGGCCGGCATTCTTGATCGCCCGAATGCGATCCAGTTTTCCGCCAAGCGTCTGATCGCTGTCCTCGGCAACCTCGGGGATGCCCGCTGCATGATCGAACACCCGATTGTTCTTGCCCTTCCCGACATAGAAGGTCTCGCCGTTGCGGGGGTCGATAAGCCTGTAAACGTAGTTGCCAATCTTCTGGCAGACTTCTTCCGGAAAACGCTTAAGCTGTGTCATGATCCCTCGCCGGCCCGTTGTGTGGCAAGACATCAGCGCTCGCGCAAGAGGGGCATGGCCATTGGGGGATCTTCTGGTGACAGCTAGCGTCGGTAGTTGGCGACGCTTCCTGCATATCGAATATCAGTCAACCAAGGATCCGGATTCTGCGTTCAGAATACTGGGCTATCACGGTGAAATTCTGGAGCGATTGATGCCGACCGACGTTGGCACCCGTAGTCTGCAAGGGCTTGAGCCGAGAGGGCGAGCACGGCTCCGCGAAGGACAGCGAAGCGTCGGCCGCTCCGATGGTTCAGGCTAGCTGATCCCTGGCGAGCCCCAGAGCAGGCCCGATTCCAGCGTCCTTGAAACAATCCATCGTTGACGCCCAACCCAGCGGTAAGTCAATCAGTCGAGGATTCGCCAGACGGGTCCGCCTTCAGAACTGCAGCCGCCGTCTACGTTGGAGGCTAGGCCCGGCTTTCCGCCGCATCGAAGCGCGGGAAAAGCACATTGTTCTCCAAGTGGATATGTTCGATCATATCCTCGGCGAGCTGGGCAACGCCCACGTAGAGCGCTTGCCATGAGCGGCAAGCGCCCTCTGGCGTGGTGAAGTTGTCGGTGAGGCTTTCAAGCAGCCGAAGCGAAATTCCCTGGCCGTCGTGCTCGTGCCGCAGTTCCGAAATAGGGATATCGTACTTGCCCTCGGTCCACTGCAGCATCGCCGGAAACAAGATGGCCTCCTCCTTGGCCATGTGTTGCTCCAACTCGCCCCCCAGCAGCCGCAACGCGTCGGAAAGCCCGGCCGGCACCTTCGGATGCTCGCGATGCACGGCCTCAACCTTTCGCGACAGAGCTATAAGCTCCGGCAAGGCACGTCGGTGAGCTTCGTGGTAGCAGGCCTGAATATGGTCGATCAGAACCTCGTTGCTCATTGCGGCAGGCGCCGCGCCGGCGCCATCGGCTGTGCCCAGCGCAGTCAACGCCTGCTCAAGGTCCCTAGGATCGACCCCTCGCCGGTGAGCGGCGCTGTCGAGGGTGAGATCGCCATTGCAGCAGAAATCGATCTTGAACTTCCGGAAAACTGCCGTAGCGCCGGGCAGCGTGGCGGCTATGTCGCCGACGGTGCGCTCCCAAAACGCGGCCTCCGAGGTCTGAACTGTCATTGTCGAAACTCCATGTTTGTGGCCAGGAAGAAAGCCGGTGCACCTGTGGAGGTCAAACCGAAGGGCGACGGCGCACTGCACGACCCCAGCGGAAAATAGCGATTATTGAGCGTCGGTCTTTGTCGCAGCGCAAGCTCCGCCGCCGAGACGGCGTGGGCGATTAATCTCCTCGGGACGCTGCGCCCACCAGGAAGCTGATGCGCCGACGGTTTTGAGGGCGATCGGCGAGATCGGCAATGCGCCGGCTACGGAGACCGGCTGCTATAGGATTCGCACGGGAAGTGCAGAAAACCCGCTTGCCGGATAGATGGCGATCGTCGGCCGCTGGCCGGGCGCCAGCGCGATGCTCTCGGTCCGCTTCAGCAACTCCTCCATGATGACAAGCAGCTCCAGCCGCGCCAGTTGCGCGCCCGGGCAGATATGGATGCCGTGACCATAGAGAAAATTTTGGGCCGGGTCGCGATCGAGGCGGAATTCGTCGGGATCGCCGAAAACCGCTTCATCGCGGTTCGCCGATGCCCACATCAGCGTGATCCTCTCGCCGGATGCGATCTTGCGTCCGCCGATTTCGACCGGCCTAGTGGTCATCCGACGGTTGGAGATGAGCGGAGCATGCATACGCAGTATTTCGTCGATCGCCTCGGGCAGTCTGCTTGGATCGTCCCGAAGCTGCCGCTGGAGATGCGCGTTTTCTGCCAGGTACTGGCCGAGAATGCCGACGCAAGCGGTGATGGTGCCCAGTTCGCCAACGGTCCAGTTGCGTAGGATGCTCACGATCTCCTCGCAGTTCAGCGGTCTGTCGCCGATCCTTTCCCGCAGCAGATCCGTGGTGATGTCTTCCGGCGCGGCTCCGCCGGCGTTCTGCCGCGCGTCCAGCAAATCCGTTATGTAGCCATCGAATTCGAGGGCGATCGCCGCCATCGCCGCGGCATCTCTAGCCAAGGTGGCCTCATGATTCCTGCGAACCCACGACAGCAGCGGCTCGTGCAGGCTGTCCGGCCATCCGAGAAAGGCGCACTGGATTCGCACGGCGAAGCGCTGGGCAAGTAACGTTATAAGTTCGATTTCCACGCCCCGGTCGAGGCCGGATAAGAGCTCGGCCGAGATCGTCCGGCAAGTCGGCTCGAAGCCTCGACACGCGCTGGCTCGAAATGCCGCTCGATCAACTTCCGGTAGGCCGTGTGCAGGGGCGGGTCCATGCCGTTCGGCACTGACAGATGCGTGGAGACCGCATTGCTGAACGTCCGATGATCGCCCAGCGCGTCCAGGACATCCTCGTGGCGGAACAGCGACCAGCCGAGGTACTCGCTATATGCCACCGGACAGCTGCGGCGCATCTGATCATACGCCTTGATTTGATTTGAAAGGACCACATCGGATCTGGGGTCCCAATCAGGTTGCGGCTTGCTTGGCATGGGATCCATCAAAATCTCCCGGTATTGCCCCGCTTGCGAGGCCACAGCTGTGAAAACCTTCTCCTGCTAGCTCAGCAGGCACGGAGGGTCTTTGAGCCCGCGCAAACAATCGCATCGCCACGGTTCTGATTTATCCGGGGCAGGGGGCCAAGGCTGGCCATCCGTCCGGACAACTGCGTCAGGTGTCGAAGAGGAGACAGACGCTCAGCCGGCGTATCTTCGCCAAGGCGTTTGCGCGTGCGCAAAGACGGTGGCTCGCTTGGGCTTCATATTTTAAAGCCAGACGCAGCCTGAGGATGCAGCATGGATATCGTCGCAAGCCAGAAACATGGCATCTATGAGGATATGATCGCATTGGCGCTCGGCACGCTGATGGTCGCCTTGGGAGTGGCGATCTATTCGAAGGCGACGCTTCTGGTTGGCGGCATGGCTGGTATGGCGCTGCTTGTTCAATACACGTCCGGCGTGAATTTCTGGATCGGCTTCTCGCTGATAAATTTGCCTTTCTATTTGCTCGGGTTGAAGTACCTGGGCTGGCTATTCGTGCTGCGCTACGTTTGTTGCCGTCAGCCTGGTTTCCCTCTTCTCCCGCCTCACAGGGGAATGGATCGACTTCTCGCACCTTAACGCGACCTATGCCGCGGTTATGGCCGGCACGCTCTGCGGCACCGGATTGTTGATGCTGTTCCGCCATCGTACGGGTCTCGGCGGCCTCAATATCCTGGCCATCCTTCTCCAGGAAAGGTTTGGCGTGCGTGCCGGCTATTTCCAGCTCGCGGTCGACCTTGCGATCCTAAGCGTCGCCTTCTTCATCCTGTCGCCAGATAGGCTGATGCTGTCGATCCTTAGCGCGATCATCCTCAACATGATTCTCGCGATCAATCATCGGCCCGGCCGCTACCTGGGCATAAGCTAGCGGTACGGACTCCCTGGAGCTCGGCGATCATTTTGAGCCGCCAAAATTGCGCGGCTATCTAAGGTCCGGCAACTCTACATTTGGGCCTGCGCCGGACAAGAGAATTAGAGAATTTGAGTTGTACGGTACTGTGGCGTTGCCAAAGGCGGCTGCTCAAGGATGGTTCGCCGTTCGTTTGACAGAGGCCAAGGCAACGCACGTGCAAAGCACTAAGAGCCGATAAGAACCGAACGCAAGATGGAACTTGCGCCTTCTCCCTGGTTTTCGGAGCTCGCTAAGATTCCTTCGCCCTTTCGGCTCTTGTGACGGCCTTATAACAGGCTCTGATGGCATCATGTCATGTACTTATTTGCCGCCGCCCCTTCGTGAAACTAGCGTTTCTGCGGCTGACCAAGGCTCTATCAGCAATCAGCCGAGGTCTGGTTCAACCCTATCAGGGAGAGAAGACATGGGGACCAAATCAATCGGACTGACGTTGGCCTTTTCGCTAGGGGTATTCTTTTCGACAACCGCGCTGGCGAAGGACACCCTCTCGGTCATGAGCTTCGGCGGCGCTTACCAGGAAGCGCAGCGCAAGGCTGTATTCGAGACCTACGCGACCAGCACAGGCACCAAGATCGACGAGCAAGAGTACGGCGGTGAGATCGCCAAGATCAAGGCGATGATCGAATCCGGCAACACCACGGTGGATGTCGTTGATGTCGACGCGCCGACGCTGCTGCAAGGTTGCGACGAGGGCATTTTCGAAAAGGTCGACTGGTCGGCCGTAGGGCCGAAGGAGGACTGGATCAGCGGCACCACGTCCGAATGCGGCGTCGGCACCATCGTCTATGCTACGACACTAGCCTATGACGGCGCCACGCTGCCGAACGGTCCCTCGACAATCAAGGACCTCTTCGACACCAAGAAATTCCCCGGCAAGCGTGGTCTGTGGAAGAATCCCGCGACGAACCTGGAGTTCGCCCTCCTGGCCGACGGCGTGCCTGCCGACAAGGTCTACGAGACGCTGTCCACGCCCGAAGGCGTCGACCGCGCCTTCGCCAAGCTCGACACGATCAAGGACAGCATCGTCTGGTGGGAAGCTGGCGCCCAGGCGCCCCAACTGCTCGCGTCCGGCGAGGTCGTCATGACCACCGCCTGGAACGGCCGTATCTACAATGCCAACAAGGAAGGCAAGGACTTCCGCATCGTGTGGGACAACCAGATCCTCGATTCCAACTATTGGGTGATCCCAAAGGGCGCCAAGAACCCGGACGCCTCGCTGGCCTTCATCAAATATGCGGTCGAGCCGAAGGTGCTCGCCGGCATCACCAAATACATCCCCTACGGTCCGGTGCGGAAATCGTCGGCCGAGTTCGTGGCTCCCGAGGATGCCAAGAACCTGCCCACCAGCCCGCAGAACCTGACGGTGTCGCTGACGCTGGACAATGCCTTCTGGGCCGACAATGGCGACGAGATCCGGAAGCGGTTCACAACCTGGCTCGCCCGATGACGCGGACATGAGCAGGAGAGCATCGATGAACTTTTCCCAGCCGATGTCCCTGGCCACGGACAGGTCCGTCGATGCCCTCGTTCGGTTCGAGGACGTGAAGAAATCCTACGACGGCATCAACTTCGTCGTAAAAGACCTCAATCTGAGCGTCGCTCGCGGCGAGTTTCTCACCATGCTGGGGCCTTCCGGCTCCGGCAAAACCACCACGCTGATGATGCTCGGTGGCTTCGAACGGCCGACGCTCGGCCGCATCCTGCTCGGCGGCAGGTCGGTAGAGCGGTTGCCGCCGGAAAAGCGCAACATTGGCTTCGTGTTCCAGAACTACGCGCTCTTTCCGCACATGACCGTGGCGGAGAATGTCGCCTTCCCGTTGCGCTATCGCGGCATTACCGGAGCCGCGGCGACGGAGAAAGTGCGCGAGGCGCTCGGCCGCGTGAGCCTCGAAGCGCTCGGCGATCGCCGCCCTTCGCAGCTTTCGGGCGGCCAGCAGCAGCGCGTCGCCCTGGCGCGGGCGCTGGTCTTCGAGCCCTCGCTGGTGCTGATGGACGAGCCGCTCGGCGCGCTCGACAAGCAGTTGCGCGAACGCATGCAGATCGAGATCAAGCAGTTGCAGACCTCGCTCGGCATCACCATGGTCTATGTCACGCATGACCAGTCCGAAGCGCTGACGATGTCGGACCGCATCGCGGTGTTTCACGACGGGCGTATTCAGCAGCTGGCCGATCCCAAAACGCTGTACGACGAGCCGGCCAACCGTTTCGTCGCATCCTTCATCGGCGAGAACAACACTTTGCCCTGCACCCTGCTGGGGCGGGAAGGTGAATTTGCAGTCGTGCGCATGGCCGATGGCTCCACGCTGAAGGCCGTCGGCTTAGTGGCCTCTGGAGCGGGCGCAGAACACAACGTGTCCGTTCGCCCGGAAAACATCGCTCTCGCCGGGAATGGCGCCGAGGCCGGCATCAACCGCATGACGGGCACAGTCCGCGATGTCTTCTTCCTTGGCGATCACATGCGGTTGTCGCTGGAGGCGTTCGGCGGACAACTCGTTACCGCGCGCATCCAGGCACGTCGTGCCGGACCTTTCGCGCCGGGCGACGGCGTGACGCTCGAATGCAGCGTTTCGGATTGCCGCCTGCTGGAAGCCTGACCCATGAGCGCCGTGGATATCGACCGCATCAACATCTTCATGGCCGTGCGTCGGGCGGCCAGGCCAGCACGGCGATCGGCATTCTCGCTCGCGCTGCCGCTGCTCGTCTTCCTCGCGGTGGCCTTCGTCGCTCCCATCCTCTACCTGCTGGTCACCGCTGTCGGAAATCCGGAAACGCGCGACGTGCTGCCGCGCACTCTGACGGCGCTGCAGGACTGGGACGGCAAGTCCGTGCCGGACGAACCCGTCTATGCCGCGCTGGCCGAGGATCTGAAGGTCGCCAAGGGCAACAGCACCGCGGCGCTGCTCGGCAAGAGGTTGAACTACGAGATTTCCGGCATGCGCAGCCGCGTCCTCGCGGCCGCCAGAATGGTGGAGAAGCCCGGCGACGGTCCCTACAAGGAACGGTTCGTCCAACTTGGAAAGGAATGGGCCTCGCCGGAAACCTGGGCCGTCATCAAGCGCAATGGCGCTGCCGTCACTCCATATTACCTTCTGACCGCGCTCGATCTGAAACAGGCGTCGGATGGCTCCATCGAGCGCGTCCATGGCGACCAGGCGATTTTCCTCGACGTATTGGGACGCACGCTTTTGGTGGCGGGGCTGGTGACGCTGTTCACGCTGCTTCTGGGCTATCCCGTCGCTTATGTGCTGACCATCGCGCCCAGGACAATAGCGAGCGTCATGATGCTGATGGTGCTGCTGCCGCTATGGACGTCGCTGCTTGTGCGTACCACCGCATGGGTGGTGCTGCTGCAGTCGGACGGCGTCATAAACGACATGCTGCTGGGCCTGCACCTGACCAGCGAAAAGCTCCAGCTCATCTTCACCCGGTTCGGCACGGTGACGGCGATGACGCACATACAGCTGCCCTTCACCATCCTGCCGATCTACAGCGTCATGCGCTCGATCCCCGCCACGCAGCTTCGCGCCGCTCGCTCGCTCGGCGCCGGGCCCTCCTCGGCCTTCTGGCGGGTCTATGCTCCGCAGACGCTGCCCGGCGTCGTGGCGGGCTGCCTGATGACCTTCATCCTGTCGCTCGGCTACTACATCACCCCGGCGCTCGTCGGCGGCCCGCGCGACCAGATGGTGTCCAACTTCATCTCCGTCTACATCAACCGCGACCTCAACTGGGGCCTGGCCGCCAGCCTCGGTGTCGTCCTGCTGGTCGTGACGCTTGCCATCTACCTGTTGTTCCTGCGCCTTGTCGGCGCGGACAAGATCAAGCTTGGGTGACGCCATGTGGCTGCCTTCCTACGCAACCCCTTCCGAACGCCTGTTGCGAACTCTTGTCGTCATGCTGGCGGTCGCGGTCCTGCTGTTCTTGATTGCTCCGCTGTTCATCATCGTGCCGCTGTCATTTTCCAAGGACCCGTTCTTCACCCTGCCGGTGCGGGAATATTCGCTGCGCTGGTACGAGGACTTCTTCGGCAATGCCCGCTGGATGACGGCCATCTTCAACAGCGCGGTAGCGGCCGTTGCGACGACGATACTGGCAACGACGCTCGGCACCCTGGCGGCGCTCGGCATCTCGCGCCCCGATTTTCCGGCGCGGCGGCTCGTCATGGCGCTGCTGATCTCGCCGATGATCGTGCCGATCGTGATCGTTGCCGTCGGCAGCTACTTGTTCTTCGGCCAGTTCGGCCTGACCAACACGCGCACGGGCCTGGTGCTGGCCCACACGGCGCTGGCTACGCCGTTCGTGGTCATCACCGTGACCGCTACGTTGTCAACCTACGACACCAACCTGACGCGGGCAGCATTGAGCCTCGGCGCGCCGCCGGCTTCTGCCTTCTTCCGAGTGACGTTGCCGAACATCATGCCGGGAGTGGTTTCTGGGGCGATCTTCGCCTTCGCGACGTCTTTCGACGAAGTGGTTGTGGCGCTGTTCATGACCGCGGCCGAGCAACGCACGCTGCCAGTGCAGATGTTCTCCGGGATACGCGATCAGATCAACCCAACCATAATGGCGGCCGCCACGCTGCTGCTATCACTGTCGATCGTGCTGTTTCTCGCGCTGTCATTCCTGACGCGCCGCCGCGCCAGCTAGGGTCAGGACCTATTAATTTGCTTGAGGCTTTGCTTGAGAGGTGATTCAAGGTGGCAGGAGGTGCTGCCTTGGATGATTTGCTGCTGTTGACCCCGTCGCAGATGCGGCGGATTGAACCCTACTTTCCTTTGTCGCATGGCATCCCCCGAGTGGATGACCGGCGGGTGTTGAGCGGCATCCTGTTCGTGATCCGCAATGGCTTGCGCTGGCGCGATGCCCCCGCCGGCTATGGCCCGCACAAGACCATCTACAACCGCTTCATTCGCTGGAGCCGGCTGGGCGTGTTCAACCGCATCCTGGCCGAATTGGCTGCGCAGGGTGGAGGTGCCGACAAGTTGATGATCGATGCCACTCATCTCAAGGCGCATCGCACGGCGGCCAGCCTGCTCAAAAAGGGGCTCTACCCCGATGTATCGGGCGCAGCCGCGGGGGCCTGACCAGCAAGCTGCAGGTGGTCTGCGATGACAAGGGACGACCGCTACTGCTGCATCTGAGCGAAGGGCAAGCCAACGATCACAAGACCGCTGCCGCCGTTCTCAATCAATTCCCGCCCGCCCGCGTCCTGCTCGCCGACCGGGCCTACAGTTCCGCGGCCTTCCGACAGGCGCTGGTTGAAAGAGGCATCACGCCCTGCATTCCGCCCCACGCCAAACACCGCATCAAGCACAGCTACGATCCAATCCTCTGCCGGCAGCGCCACAAGATCGAGAATATGTTCGCCCGCCTCAAGGACTGGCGACGAATCCACACACGCTACGACCGATGCGCTCACACCTTCCTGTCAGCCATCGCATTCGCGGCCGTCTTCATCTTCTGGATCAATGAGTCCTGACCCTAGCTGGCAAGCGCGCCGGCGTCGCTTGCCACGAACATGTCGGCGAAGCGAGCCGCGAAGCTCCGCGCGACGGCCGATCGCTTGCGGTCGGCGCTGACATATATGCCCACGACGACATCCGCCAGCCGTGGCAAGTGCGCCGCCGGCTCGACAATCCGCAGCGCGGACGGAACGATGCGACGCGCAAGGACGGTCATGCCGAAGCCCGCCCCCACAGCCGCCTCCAGACCCGACAGGCTGGGGCTCGTGTAGACGATCTCGAAACTGCGCCCGTCTCTTTGCAGGGCCGTCAGCATGTTGCGGCGGTAGAGGCAGCCTTCCGGATAGCAGACGATGCGTAGCGGACCTTTTTCGTGGTTCTCTGCGAGGCCGTCGCCGTGCCCGGCGGCACCTATCCAGGCAAGCTGCTCCTTCCACGTCATTAAGGCGCCCTCGGCGGGGCCATCAGGCGTCATCGCCACGACAATGTCGTACTGGCCCCTGCGCATGCTCTCCAAAAGGTTGTGCGAGATGTCGCAGACCACATCGAAAGTGATATCCGAGCCGTCTCGAGCGAAGCTAGCCATCAGCTTGGGCAGGAAGTGGTCGGCATAGTCGTTGGGAATGCCGAGCCTCAGCTTTCCGGTGCTCTCCCGATTGGAGAGTTTAAGCATCATCTCGTCGTTGAGCGTCAGGATCTGGCGGGCATAGCCGGCCACCAGCTCGCCTTGCTCGGTCAGTTGAGTGCCGCCTTCCTTCGCAAACAGCGAGACGCCGAGAAGATCCTGCAGTTTCTTCATTTGCAAGCTGATCGCTGGCTGGGTGCGGCCAAGCCGCTCCCCGGCCCGCGTATAGCCGCGCAGGTCGATGATGGTGACGAAGGCTCGAAGCAGATCGGTGGGAATGCTGCGCATCGATGGC
Source organism: Mesorhizobium sp. RIZ17 (assembly GCF_051127865.1). Taxonomy (NCBI): domain Bacteria; kingdom Pseudomonadati; phylum Pseudomonadota; class Alphaproteobacteria; order Hyphomicrobiales; family Phyllobacteriaceae; genus Mesorhizobium; species Mesorhizobium sp. RIZ17. The sequence goes on along the minus strand of NZ_CP147861.1, from coordinate 5,844,304 downwards.
CCCTGACACGACAATGAGCGCATGTAGCGCTCATAAGATCACCTGTTTCCGGACAAATGCAAGCGGGCCCCGGCGGAAGCCGAGGCCCTTGGGGAGTTTGAAATTGCCGTTAGGCCTTGACGATGTTGTGCTCTGGACCGAAGGGGAACTGCGTGATGTTTTCGGCCCCGTCCTCCTTGATGACAAGGATGTCGTGCTCGCGGTAGCCGCCCGCTCCAGGCATGCCTTCCGGCAGGGTCACCATTGGTTCCATCGAAACCACCATGCCCGGCTGAAGCACGGTGTTGATGTCCTCGCGCAACTCCACGCCGGCCTCGCGGCCGTAGTAATGCGACAGTACGCCGAACGAGTGCCCGTAGCCGAACGAACGGTAGCCGAGCAGGTTATGGCTGCGGTAGATGTCGTTCAGTTCCGTGGCCACGTCGCCGCATCGTGCCCCTGGGCGCAGCAGCTCCAAGCCACGCCGATGCACCTCGCAGTTGATCTCCCATATCCGCAGATGTTCGTCGCTCGCATGGTCCAGAAAGAGCGTGCGTTCAAGCGCCGTGTAGTAGCCGGCGATCATTGGGAAGCAGTTCAGCGAAAGGATGTCGCCTTTCCGCAGCTTGCGGGATGTCACCGGGTTGTGGGCGCCGTCCGTGTTGACACCGGACTGGAACCATACCCAAGTGTCCATCAACTCTGCATGCGGGAAGGTCTTCGCGATGTGGCGCACCATGGTCTGCGTGCCTGCCAATGCCACCTCGTATTCGGGAATTCCTTCACGAATAGCGGCGTGGATGGCTTCGCCGCCGAGATCCGCGGTGCGCGCTCCCTCCTTGATGAGTGCGATTTCCTCCTCCGACTTGATGGTGCGCAGCCACATCGTCGATGCCCCGATGTCCACGAATTCGACATTCGGGAAGGCATCCTGCAGCAGTTTGCGCAGGTCGAGATTGACGTGATCGAACTCGATGCCGAGGCGCCCTACGCCGGGCAGCTGCTGCTGGAGCGCATAGAAATAGTTGTCGCGCTGCCAGTCGGTATAGGTGACGTTGTCGCCGAAGGTGCGCCTCCAGGGTTGGCCGGCATCGATGCCTGCGGACACCGAAACCGCTTTCGTGTCCGTCACGACGAAGGCATAGCGGCGGCCGAAGTAGCAATACAGGAAATCCGAAAAATAGCAGATGTTGTGGTACGAGGTGAGGATGGCGCCGTCGAGCTTCAGCTCGGCCAGGATTCTGCGTAAGCCGTCCTGCCGGCGACCCATCTCGTCGGCGCTGAAGGTCGGCACGACCTTATCGCCATTGTGCATGCTCTGCAGCCGCAGTAACTCGTTTGGCATGCCCTTGGCATAGACGTTCATCATGTCCTCCATAAATGCAAAGAAAGATCATCAAGGATCTCCCCGGACTATACGAACGCGGTTCTGACGGGAAAAATTAGAAGTCGATATCGGTCAATTACAGATGCTAATCGCTTCCCCATTCGCAACGCGGCGGAGCGGTTTGCGACAGCGATCGGCCTGAGCATCCTGTTTGTATGGCATGCATGGGCCCCCGAGCGAGGTTCGCCGATCGAAGAGACGGCTTCGCTTCAGGAGTGCAGGAAGGAGCCATTTGGGAACTTCGGATATAACCGTTTCTCCGGTTAGGCCACTTGACGCGCGGAAGACGATTTTGGAGCTCTCGTTGGAGAGGCCGAACGCCGTCACCGGTCGACAGTCCGACCGTGGTGTTGCCAGCATCCCGCCGACGATTGTTGGAACGCTTGTCGGGCCCGGTGCCCGCATCGGCAAACGTCGTGGGCGGCAACACGCTGAGGACCGCCAAGCAAAAACCAAAGCCTCGAGCTCGAATTTGGCAGGGAAGTTGGCAGCGCCAAATCGTTCCAAGGCCTTGCCGAATGGGCTGGCATTCGCGGTTCAATCGGCGGATATTCTCAGCGGATCAGCGGGTATGGGCGGCGAACGCGGGAGTGTCTCATGACCACGCACAAGGTCGGTTACCTAATCGGCAGCCTTGCCAAAGGATCGATCAATCGCAAGCTGGCAAAAGCGCTGGTACAGCTCGCGCCGCCGGAGCTTGAAATGTCGGAAATCGCCTTCAGGGATCTGCCGCTCTATAGCTACGACTACGATGCCGACTTTCCGCCGTCGGCGCGCGCCTTCAAGGATGCAATCGCCGCTGTCGAAGCCGTGCTTTTCGTCACGCCAGAGTACAATCGCTCGATCCCAGGGGGGTTGAAAAACGCAATCGACTGGGCCAGCCGTCCCTATGGCAAGAATTCCTTTGCCCGCAAGCCTTCCGCCGTCATCGGAACGTCGCCAGGCGCGATCGGAACGGCTGTCGCCCAACAGAGCCTGCGCAGTGTGCTAAGCTTCTGCAACTCGCCACAGATGAATGCCCCGGAAGCCTATATCCAGTTCACGCCGGGCCTGATCACCGACAATGGCGAGGTAACAGTCGAATCCACCGAGGAGTTCCTGCGCAACTATATGCAGGAGTTCCATTTGTTCATCGCGCGAGTCCTCCAGGTGTTGCCCAAGGATGCCTGACGCTGTCCCCAAGCTGATAGATTGAGCAGGCGGATCATCTTCGGTCGGCCCTTCCCGGACCCCTGGTATTGGCTGCGAGGTGTCTTGTTGCGCGGCATCCATGACGGTTGCAGGTCGGCTCGTCTGTCGAAGCGACGTGCACTAGATAAGGCTGGGTCACGAAGCGATGCGTGGCCGGCCTGTGGCTGTCGCCACGACGATGGCTTCAACGAAACTACGCTCGCCCTCGATCATTGCCACCTTGACCTGGCGCTCGGTCTCGACGCGGGCCTGATCGGTCCCGGCACGCTCGGCGAGACTTGCCGCCAGGACGCGGACATGGGCCTCGGCCGTGGCCATCGCTTCGTCCTCGGTATCGAAGTCGTCCAGCCGCTCGCCGGAATTCAGGCGGAAGAGGCCGATCTCCGGCTGGCTGACCCGCGCTTCCGCCGACATGCGCATCTGCCCAACGACCGCACCCAGCGCATTTGCCACGTCGGCATGCTTGGCGATATGGCAGTCGTTGCCGATCAAGGGCGGCAGGCCGGCGTAGTGGAGCGATGCTGAGGCGCCGAGGCCGATTACCGGCCGGTCGAGCTCGATCGACAGCCGCGCCATCCCGCCGCGTTGGCGAACCGCCCTCTGGACCAGCGGATTGGAAACGGACACGCCGCCATCCAGCCCGTCCTCGGCAAAGACCGTTTCCAGCACGGCTTCGGCCGAACGCCGGGTGACGCAGGCGAGAACCATCTCGGAAAATGTGTCCGCGTCTTTCGCTATTTGATGCCCCTGGCTATCGCGCTTGCGCGCGAACAATTCCGCGCCGAACCGGGCCGCGACAGGATCCCAGTTGGACTGTCGGCCGAGCACGTGAGCCGCGTCGGACGGTGTAAAGCCTGCGATGTGCACAAGACCTCGTGCGACCAGGCGATTGAGTGTCGCCACCTGCGACGTCGACACGAGCAGGTCATCGAGCGCGGCGGGAGTTGCCGTGATGTCGGCATACAGTCGCGCCTCCGTAGTCGTCAGGCCGGTGGCGAGGCGATCCGGAACCCCGGTGCGCAAGGCAAAGCGGCCGTCCAGCCTGCCGGTGCTGGGCTTGAGCAATTGGCGGCGCAGTTCCTTGGCGACGGCGTCGCCGTGTTCCACGGCGGCCAGTGCCAACGGCACGAGCCGACGAGGTCCGAGCACGATCGCCGAAGTCAGCGACCGTTCCTGAAGCGAAACTTCCGAATCTCCCCCGAGACCGAAGGTGCGCATGGCGACGGCCTCGACCATGGTGCGCTGGCCGCCGACGGTCGCGCCTGCGGGATCGAGCCGCAGGCGACCGCCTTCCAGAACGGCGACATCGGTGGTCGTGCCGCCAATGTCGGAAATCACCGCATCGTCGAGGTCCGTCAGATAACGCGCAGAGACCAGGCTGGCCGCCGGGCCGGAGAGAATGGTCTCGATCGGGCGGGCGCGGGCGAATTTCGTGGTGACCAGCGTTCCGTCGCCGCGCACCATCATCAGCGGTCCCGCTATGCCGCGCCTTTCGAGGAAGCCTTCCGTGGCATCGACAAGGCGGGCGATCATCGAGATCAGGCGCGCATTGAGAAGCGTCGTGAGCGCGCGTCGCGGCCCGCCGAGCTTCGACGACAGTTCATGCGAACATGTTACCGGAAGCCCGGTGCGCTGGCGGATGAGTTTGCGCGCAGCTACCTCGTGCTCGGGGTTGCGAACCGCGGAATAAGAAGCCACGGTGATGCCCGAAACGGTATCGGCAAAGGCGGGTAAAGCCTCTGCCAGAGCATCCAGCACAAGGGGACGCGGATCGCGTGAACGTCATGCCTGGCTGGACACGTGAGGAGGCCAAGCGGTCGCTCCGCCGACTGGTCGCTGCCGACAACATGGCGCAGAAGGAAAACGCCAAGGTCAAAACAGAGTTGGCGATTGCGCGCGCGATGATCCGAGCCGGCCGGCCTCGGTGAGATCAGCCCGGCTTTGAAGGTAATCGCGCCAGGAAATCGAACGGGGGGTCATGAGATGAGGCGACAGGATTTCCAGGATCTAGGCAATACCTTGGCAATGGGCGCTGTGGGCGCGTTCCTGGGGTACATGGCATTCGGATCGTATCGGCACGCTGGACTCTTTGGGTTCCTAACGTTTGCAATCAATGCGGTCGCCAATCGTATTGGCGCGGAGCTAAAGGTAGCGATGTTGGAACTACAGAAAGTGCGTGAGCAACTGCGTAGTCGGGACCACACCGGCCACTGATACCCGCAGCGCCGTGGCTCAGCCCGACTTCGAAACGGCGCCTTCGTCAAACTCGGCTTCCAGCGCCTCGCTCACCGGCTTAGGCTCGTTGCCGAGTGGCACGCCGTCGAAGCCTTGCAGCCAAACTTCCGCATGTTCGGCCCAATATTCGGGCACGGCGCGTTCCTTGCCGTCTTTACGCGCCTGCTGGCCATACATCCACGCGTAGCCGACGCGCTCCTGGTCCCTCTTAGCGACCGCCATCTCTAATCCTCCCTGAAATCCTGCAACGAAGCGTGCCGCAAGTCGTCTTCGCCACGTAGGTGTTTCACGCGGCCGATCAAGCCCGGCTTGACCCATTGTGTTGCCGGCCGCTTCATTCCCTTCGGCGGCGGGCCGGAATGCTCCTGCACCCTTTGCCAAAGTCGCTCGCGCATCTCTCGATTCAGGGTGATGAAGGCCGTTCCGGCATAGCGCCCTGTTCCCCGCTCGGCCATCAGGGCAAACGCAGGCTTGCCGAGCTCGCGCTCGACGCCAAGCAAATCGTATTCATCGATCGAGTAGGCTTTGGCTTTGAGCCATGCTGTAGAATTGCCGCTGCGATAGACGCTGTCCTTGCGCTTTGACACGACGCCCTCAAGCCCCGCCTGGTCGACCAGGTGAAAGACGGCCGCACCGGCGCCCGGCAGCGCCTCGCTGAATTGAATACGACCGCCGGCCGGGATCATCGCCTGTAGTATCTCGCGCCGGTCGATCAGCGCCATGTCGCGCAGATCGTGCCCGTTGAGATGCAGGAGATCGAAGGCGACGAAATAGAGGTCGTGCTGCCGGCTGGTGATCGCACGGCGCAGCTCGCCAAAATCGGAAAGGCCCTTGTCGTTCAGGACGATGATCTCGCCGTCGATGATGGCGTTTCAACGCCAAGATTGCCTGCTGCTTGCACGAGGTCGCGGTACTTGGCTGTCCAGTCGAGACCGCGCCGGGTGAATATCCGCACACCTTCCTCGTCAATGACGATCTGCGATCGGTAGCCGTCGAATTTGACTTCGTGAATCCAGCCGTCACCCTCCGGCCGCCTATCGACCGAGGTTGGCATCAGCGGAGGAACGAAGGACAACCGGTCCTTGCCGGCAGGCTTACGCATTCGAACCCCAACAATGCAGACAGTTCGATTCAATAGCGCAGGGTCGTTTCAGTTCCGCTAGCTCGGGGTAAGCCGTGCGATTCATCGAGGGCAACGGAGTCGCCAAGATGGACGGCCCTCCCGGACGCAAAGCCAGCGTGGGAATCGCGTCCGGACCGACGAGCGGCAGTACGGTCGAAGGCGATGCTCGCCGCGTCGGCGCGTTGAAGCGCCAGGCTCAGCACGGAGTTCATAGCATCACCTGCCACGACGCGAAGCGGACAGCCGGCGGACGGTGCGGCGGCGGGTGATCCACCAACGCGGCCGGCACGACTACCGAGGCTATGCACCAAGGGCACCGGGAGGCCGCTCTTGGCAATGACCGGCCGCAGGAAAGGCAAATGCGCCTCGAACGGGAAATTTTCATGTAACGCTCCATCGACGCGGCACCGCAAGGGGCCGCAGGAATGAACCGCAGGTCTTATGGAAGGTCCCGGAGCAGGATTACGTGCGGGATCGAGGGATGGAGGGTCTGCTCCGGGAAAGGATACGTCCTTGCCGCGCAAGCCTCGAAATTCTGACGAAAGTCTCCATGCACATGATGCGCACCCTAGCCGATCAAGCCTCGTCTCTGAAAGTCACGCCGGTCCCCACCAAGCCGAACGCGAGGTTCAGATCGCCAGGAAAGCGACGAGCATCAGGGCGAAAAGGCCCACGGCGACAATTGTTCTTGTTGTCGTGTCCATTGCGGCTGCCCTTGCTAGACATGTCGCTGAAATTGACGGTCGATTGGCGGATGGCTTGCAACGGAGCTCCATCTTCCATGTTCCGACGGCCTAAAGAAGCTTTCCGCCAACTGCGGGATTTCGTTTCGCGCTATTCCGATGTCTTCAAGGGTCCTGTCGTCCAGGCCCTCAAGCGCGGCCATGGCACGGTTCCGTTGCCAGCGTTGAACCGCCCGTAGGAACAGTTGCGCGACGGTGGCTCGCGGTTGCCGAAGCGCAGGAGCCTGCCGGCGAACCGTGCTCGATGAATAGTTGGATATGGACATGTCGTTCTCCTTCAAGTTCGCTCGGCAGCGTTCCACGCGGCCCTCGAATGGGCATCGGTGCATGGGCTCGACGGAAGGCACCGGGCGCAGTTCTTCGACGCTCACCGCATCGCCGGGAAGCAGCGCCGTGCCACACTGTCTAATTGTGGATGAAGGTTCCCGAGACGGCGAACGGAAGCGTTCGAGCCGCTCGGGCTACGAACGCGTCAGGAGGGACGCCGAGACGACCAGGTATTTCTTGCGACTGCCCGGAATAATCATGCTCCAGATATGGCCATTGAACGCAGTCCATTCAACGGGTTGGGACCGGGTGCGGCCTTCGGACGCTGGCAGTGCCATGCGCTGGCGATACTCGGGCGCAACGCCGCAAGCAATCCGCGCGGCTCCGTGCGGCATTCCATCCATTTGACTTCGAGCGCAGCCTGGCCATGATGTGTCTGTGAACAGGATTCCAACACACGGACTTCCCTTCCGGAAGCGGCCCAAGACAGGCCGCTAGCCCTGGCCTAACGGATCAATTCCGTCAGGCCAGGGAGCTTCCTATCGAATCAAATTCTGAGCGTTGCGCGTCCGCTTCGGGGGACCGCTCCAGCATGCACGAAGGAAACCGGAAATGGCCAAGAGAAACGGCAATCGAGAAGCCCGCAAGCCGAAGCAGGACAAGGACAGGAAAATTCAGGAGGCGGCCACAGTATCGGAACTTGGCGCCAAGGCGGCCGGAGCCGGACGACGGCGCTAGGCCGTCCACAATCGTGGCGGCGGCTTCATTGACTGCCGCCACTTTCCTCCTGCTGGTCTCGGCCGCGCGGTGGTCGCAAGATCGATCGGGCAGGCACGCCTGGGTTTCCCTCCGCCCGGTCGCGATAAAGGGCTGCGCGTGCGAGCAGCATCAGCGTGACCGGGGTTGTGACGGTGATGAAGACGCCGATCAGGAGTTCATTCGCGACAGGGCGCGAACCCAGCGCCGACAAGCAGACGATCGAGGCGAGCACGATGGCGCCTGTTCCCCAGCTTGTACCCAACGTCGGAGCGTGCACGCGCTCGAAGAAGCTGCCGAACCTCAGGGTTCCGATTGCGCCGAGGAGGGTCAGTCCGGCGCCCACGAGAACGAGGAAAGCTGTCAGCAGCGCCGCCCAGGCGGGTAGTGCTCCAGCGTGTGTCATTCTATCACCTCACCGCGCATGAGAAAATTCGCCAAAGCCACGCTCGAGGCGAAGCCCAGCACTGCGATGATCAGGGCCGCCTCGAAATAGATCGGGCTTCCTGCGCGGATGCCGATCGTCAGCACCAGAAGCATGGCGCTCACATAGATGGCATCGAGGCAGAGAATCCGGTCCTGCGCGCGAGGGCCGCGGATCAAGCGGAAGGTGTAGCAGCCCATGGCGACCACCAGCATGGCCTGTGCGGCCGTCACGGACCAAAGGAGTATGATGGCGGTCATTCGAATATCTCCATGAGAAGACTTTCGTAGCGGCTCTTGATCAGGGTGATCCATCCCTGTTCGTCGACGAGGTCGAGAACATGGATCAGAAGGATGTTCGAATCCTGGGCGTGCTCGATCCAGGCAGTGCCAGGGGTGCTGGTGACGATGCAGGCGAGCACGGCGAGCCCCGTCCGATCGCGAAGGTCAAGCGGTATGGCCACGAAGCCGGATTTGCGTTTGCGGCCGCCGCGTTGGAGCACAATGCGCGCAACGGCGATGTTCGAGCACAGGATGTCCAGCGCCACGATCCCGGCAAGGCGGGGGATCAGCTGCCACCGTCTCAGCCTTGGCTTTGACGGCTGCAGCGCCGCCATCGCACGGGAGGCCGCGACAGCGATCAGGCCTCCGAGGATGAACTGCCCTGGCGAAAATGACGTCAGCATCATCCACGTCAGCAGCGACGCCGCAGTCAGAATGGGGTAGGGCAGCGCACGGGTCATCTGGCGACGGCCTTCGCTTGCTCTGGGCCTAAGACGCCTTGGATGTAGCTCGAAGGATCGTGCAGCGAGAGCGCCGCCGCTTCGGTGTACTCGATCATCACGCCTCCCTTGACCGTCAGGAACAGGCAGAGAGCCAGCAGCCCGACGACCGGCGCTATCTCCACCACCAGTACGCGCGGAACGACGGTTTCGAGCGGCGCCCAAAAAGTGCCGATGCCGCTGCGCATCATGGCGAGCAGCGCCGCTAGGCCGGACAGAATGACCAGTGCGACCAGCAGCCAGGTTCTCGGCGGGATGCCGGCGGGAGTTCCGAGCCCGTCCAGGTTCAACATGCCCGTCAGCATAGCGAACTTGGCGACGAAGCCCGAAAGCGGCGGCAGACCCGCGAGCAAAAGAGCGACGCATCCGAAGCACACGCCGAGGATTGCGAGCGCGCCCGGCATGACGACGCCGACTTCCTCGTCGTCACGTTCCTCGTCCACGCCGCCGTCTTCGCCATAGGCTTCCCTGGTGACGGCGAGCAGGTCGGCGCCAGGTTCACGCGCTCGCTCCACCAGTTCAATCAGCATGAAGAAGGCAGCTGTCGTCAGGGTCGAGCTTATGAGGTAGAACAGCGCTCCTGACACGACCGCCGCGTCGCCCATGCCGACAGCGGCCAGCAAGGTCCCCGAAGAAACCAGCACGCTGTAGCCAGCAAGCCTGCCCATCGCCTGCGAGGCGAGCACGCCGGATGTCGCGAAGGCGACCGTCGCCATGCCGCCCCAAAGCATGACTGTCCCGCCGAAGCCTGTCAGTTCGCCTGCCTGGCTGCCGAAGAGCAGCAGGCTCAGGCGCAGGAGCACGTACACACCGACTTTGGTGAGAACGACGAAGATGGCGGAGACTGGGGCAGCAGCAGCCATGTAAGCGGAAGGAAGCCAGAAGCAGAGCGGCCATACGCCAGCCTTGACCAGGAAGGCGGTGCCCAGGATCGCCGCACCCGCCTGCAGCAGCATCCGGTCCCCCGCCGGGACGGCGTGCAGGCGAACCGCCAGGTCAGCCATATTGAGCGTGCCGGTGACGCCGTAGATCAGGCTGACGCCGATGAGGAAAAGAAGCGACGCCGCTAGGTTGATCGCAATATAGTGCAGTCCCGATCGGACGCGGAATGCTCCGGAGCCGTGCAGCAGCAGGCCGTAGGACGTCGCCAGCGTTACCTCGAAGAAGACGAACAGATTAAAGAGGTCTCCCGTCAGGAACGCGCCTGCAAGTCCCATCAGCAGGAATTGGAAGAGGCTGTGAAAGTGCGGTCCGGCCCTGTGCCAGCGAGCGAGCGAGTACACCAGCGAGGCGAAACCAATGACGGCGGCGAGGACGAGCATGAGGGCGGCCAGTCGGTCTAGCACGAGCACTATGGCGAACGGCGCGGGCCAACTCGCGACCGCGTAGGACAATGAAACGATATCGCTTGCGGCCGGAACGCTATTCGCCATGCACATCAGCATCACGCTCGCGACTAGGAACAGCGCCGCTGAAGCGAGGCTGACCAGCGCCTTCAATGTGTGGTGCGACTCGTCAATCAGAAGCAGCAACGCCCCGGTCACCAGCGGGAGCAGGATCGGAACGACCAGAAGGTGTCGCGTCCACTCCATCAGCGCGACTTCCGCCCGTCGACGTGGTCGCTGCCGGTGAGGCCGCGGGCGGCGATCAGGACCACCAGCAAGAGAGCGGTCGTTGCGAAGCCGATCACGATTGCAGTAAGCACCAGCGCCTGCGGCACCGGGTCCGCGAAGTCGGCGGGATTTCCGGAGCCGTCCGCACCCAGTACGGGAGCTGCCCCTACGCGCAGGCGACCCATGCTGAAGATGAAGAGGTTCACTGCGTAGGAAAGCAACGAAAGGCCGATGACGAGTTGGTAGGTGCGCGGTCGCAAAATCAACCAGACGCCCGATCCGGTAAGAACGCCGATGGCGACTGCAAGCGTCAGTTCCATTGCCGGCGTTCCTCCACGACCTGACGTTCCTCCTCGAGGCGAGCCGCCCGCAGGCGACGGATTGACTGGTGGGCGATCGCGATCAGCATCAGCACCGTGGCGCCGACGACGAGACTGAACACGCCGAGATCGAATAGGGTCGCGCTCGCCATCGGGAGTTTCCCGACGAGCGGCAGGCTCACGTACCGAAAATATGAAGTGAGGAAAGCGTCGCCGTGCAGCATGGAGGCGGCGCCCGTCAAGGCCGCCAGCAGAAGGCCGCCGCCGATCCATCTGACCGGCAGAATGCGCAGCCGGTCTTCCACCCAGACCGTTCCCCCTGCCATGTACTGCAGGACGAAGCCCGCCGCCATCGCCACGCCCGCGGCGAAGCCTCCGCCCGGTGCGTCGTGGCCGCGCAGGAAGAGATAGGCCGCCAGCACAATCACCACCGGGAACATCCATTGCATGATCACCGAGGGCACATAGAGGTATTCCGCGGGCGTCGCGCCGGCCACCCGGTCCGGCTCGGCCTCGTCGTAGGACAATTGGACACGCTGCTGCTCCGGTCGCTCGATGCTGTCCGCCGCAGGGCGGAAGCGCCGCAGCAGGGCAAACACCGTCAGCGCGACGATGCCAAGCACGGTGATCTCACCCAGCGTGTCGAAGCCCCGGAAGTCGACGAGGATCACGTTCACGACGTTGCGTCCCCCGCCTTCGCTGTAGGCCTTTTCAATGAAGAAGTGCGCGATGGTGTCGGGCGGCTTGCGCGTCATGACGGCGTAGGACATCGCCGCCATCCCGGCGCCCGCGACGACGGCGATCGTGAGATCGCGTAAATGTCGCGCGCGGGCGAGCGGGCCGCTTGGCTCGCGCAGCGCTTCGGAGCGTTTCGGCAGCCAGCGCAGGCCGAGCAGTATGAGCACAGTTGTCACGATCTCGACGAGGAGTTGTGTGGCCGCCAGGTCCGGCGCCGACAGCCAGACGAAAGACAAGCAGGTGACAAGCCCAGTTCCCCCGAGCAGCACCAGAGCCGCGAGACGATGGAACTTGGCCCGCTGCGCGGCCGCGACCGCGCAGACCATGCCAATGCCCCACAGGCCGGCAAACGCGACATCATCCCGTCCGCCGCTATAGCTTCCGAAGCCAAGCCCCGAGGCGAAAAGAGGGGTTGCGGCGGCGGCGGCCGCGGCGGCGACGAGCAGACGCATCTGCGGCTGCAAACGCCTCGTGCCGAAGACCTGCTCGACAAGGCGCGCGCCTCGCCATGAGATCGCGACCATGGCCCGCTCGAAGATGCGTTGCCCCTGTATCCGGCCGAAAAGGAGGGGGCTTTCGGCCCGTTCGAGGTAGTCGCCGGCGAATAGGTAGAGCAGCGCGCCGGCTGTCAGCGCGATCGCGCTCATCGCCAGCGGCAGGGTGAAGCCGTGCCATACCGCAAGACTGTATTGGGCGTCGCGGCGCCAAGTACCGAGGACACCGCGACCTGCAGGAACGGTCCGATCGTCAGCCCCGGGATGATGCCGACGACGAGGCAGGCCACCACCAGGAACGTGACGGGGAAGCGCATCCAGAAGGGTGGTTCGTGCGGCTCGCGCGGAAAGCTTTCTGGGGGCGGGCCGAGGAAGATCGAGTGGATGAGCCGTATGGAATAGGTGACGGCGAGCGCGCTGCCGAGAACGGCCGCGTAAGGCGCCGCTGTGTCCAGCCAGGAGTCGGCATGGGTCTCGACCGCTTCCGCGAAGAACATCTCCTTTGACAGAAAGCCGTTCAGCAGCGGCACGCCGGCCATGGCAGCGCTAGCGACCATGGCCAGGGTGCCCGTAATCGGCATGTAGCGGAACAGGCCTGAGAGTCGCCGCAGGTCGCGCGTGCCGGTCTCATGGTCGATGATGCCGGCGGCCATGAACAGCGACGCCTTGAAAGTGGCGTGATTGAGCATGTGGAAGATGGCGGCGACCGCGGCGAGCGGGCTGCCGAGGCTGAGCAACAGCGTGATCAGCCCCAGATGGCTGATCGTGGAATAGGCCAGCAGTCCCTTGAGGTCCTGCTGGAACATCGCGAGATAGGCACCGAGCACCAGCGAGATCATTCCCGCCAGACCAACGATGAGGAACCATTCAGGCGTACCTGAAAGCACCGGCCACAACCGGGCCATGAGGAAGACGCCCGCCTTGACCATGGTTGCCGAATGAAGGAACGCCGAGACGGGCGTGGGTGCGGCCATGGCGTTGGGCAGCCAGAACTGGAAGGGGAACTGCGCGCTTTTGGTGAGCGTGCCTAGCAGGATCAGCGAAAGCGCCGGAACATACAGATTGTGGTTCCGAATAGCGTCACCCGACGCCAGCACCGTGTCGAGGTCGTAGCTGCCGACGATATGGCCAACTACGAGAACTCCGCCCAGCAGCGCAAGGCCGCCGATCGCCGTGATCGTCAGCGCCATCCGGGCGCCGTCGCGCGCGGCCTGGTTATGATGCCAGTAGCCGATCAGCAGGAAGGAGAAGATGCTGGTGAGTTCCCAGAACACGACCAGGAGGATCAGGTTGCCGGCGAGCACAACGCCCAGCATCGACCCCATGAACGCAAGGAAGAAAAGATGGAAGCGGCGGACGGCATCCTCCGGCGAGATGTAGTAGCGCGTATAGACGACGACGAGAAGCCCGATCCCGCTGACAAGCGTCGCGAAGATCCACGCGAACCCGTCCATGCGCAAGGCAAAGTCGAGGCCCAGTGAGGGAATCCATTCGAACTTTTGCCGGACAATCCCCCCGCCCTGGACGGAAGGGTAGAGCGCGAGCGTCAACGCCAGACAGGCCAACGTCGTTGCGCCTGCCAACCAGGTCGCGGGTGCGCGCGAGTCCGACGGAAGCAAGGTGGCCGCGAGGCCTGCCACGAACGGAAGAGCGATGATCAGAGGCAGCGAATAAAGCTCCATCACTCTCCTTGAAGCTGAGCGGGCGGTCTGACTGTGCGTTATCCTGCGCTTCTACGCCATCGATGATTGTCCGCCAATGACAGGCCAGATGCTCGCGTCGCGGTCTTCCCAAGCTGTTTAGTGGGCTTTCCGCTGCCTGCTGGGTACCACCAGGACATCGCAGGGAACCGCCTCGAGGACGCGCGATGCCACGCTGCCGACGACCGCGTGAAGCAGTCCCGTCCTGCCATGGGTTCCGACGATCACGAGGTCGGTGTCGGCGTCGTTGGTCAATACCTGCAGGCCCATCACCGGATCGCCGCGGCGGGCAACGATGTCGAACTTCGCGACGGCTTCCTCGCCGGCGACCTCCCGGAGGAAGTCGCGGCATTGGTCAAGCGATTTCGTTTCGAACTGTCGATCATAGTCCGCGCTATCATGAGCGAAGCCGCGGTAAGGCGGCTCGAACGCATGGAAGAGGCACAGCCGCCTCAGTCCAAACCATCGCAGGGCAACCATCAGGGCAAGCTTGGAAGACTCTGACAGATCGGTAGCGACGAAAGCGCGCTCGTCGGTGTCTAGCACTCTCTTTTTCACGACCAACAACGGGATGGGGGACTTTCGGGCAAGCGCTGTGACATTGCTTCCCACCAGCACCTGCGCGAGCGGCCCTGACCGCGCTATCCCGGTAACGATCAACTCCGCCCGTTCCCTTGCCGCTATCTCGAGCACCAGCCAGTCGACTGGCCCTTCCTCCACGATCACGGATGAACGAAGGCCATCAACGCAGGCAAGCTCCTCGCGGAGAGAGGCGGCATTGCGCATTGCCGCCCGCCTGTACGCGTCGCGCACGGAAGTGTCCTCGGTCAGCGCCATGTCGGTGAGAGCGTGCACCGCGGTAAGGCTCGCATTCCACTGGATTGCAAGCCGCACCGCCCGGTCCTGCGCTCGATCGCACCGCGCGCTAAAGTCCGTCGCAAGGATGATATGGCTCGGTGCGCGCCGCGTCGTCTCAGCCAGCGCGCCGTCTTCACCCTTTTCCCGTGAGGTGTTTGACATGAGGTGCCTCGGACATTTGCACAACGATATAGCATCGGCCCTCTGGAAGAACAGTCGTCCACCCGCATCGGACGGAGTCCGCCTCGTCCCTGGGACTGCGTACAGCACCCGCTGGCGCGCCGATGGCTGATCGGGAAGACCCTGTTCCGGGGGTCACGATCGGTTGATCGCTTGAATGTGCCTTGCTGCGGTTGCCAACAAACAATTATTCTGACGGCTGCCTGTCATCCCACCAAGGGGCCGATGCTGACGGCACAGCCGTCAGTGGACCCAACCATAGGCAAGCTGCCTTCGACGCGGGGACAGGGGAGTTGGTCATGGCGCAAACCGATGCAAAAGGTGCGTCCGCACTGCTGCGGGGCCTGACCGGGCTGCTGCCCGAGATTGAGGCGCTCTACAAAGACATCCACGCCCATCCCGAACTGTCGATGCAGGAGACACGCACCGCGGGCGTCGCAGCCGATAGGCTGAAGAAAGCCGGCTACGAGGTTACCACCGGGGTGGGCACGACGGGTGTGGTGGGACTGCTTCGCAATGGCGAGGGGCCTACGGTCATGCTGCGCGCTGACATGGATGCGCTGCCGATCGCCGAGAGCACAGGGCTGCCGTACGCCAGCAAGATCACGGCAACGGATGCTGAAGGCAACACCGTTCCGGTCGGGCATATGTGCGGCCACGACATGCATGTCGCCTGGCTGGTGGCTGCCGCGACGCTTCTGTCGCAGGCGCGCGATGCCTGGAATGGCACGCTGATGGTCGTCTTCCAGCCGGGGGAGGAAACCGCCCAGGGAGCCCAGGCCATGATCGACGACGGCCTCCTGAAGCGGTTCCCGATGCCTGACGTCGTGCTCGGCCAGCATGTCATGGTCGGCCCTGCAGGCACCGTAGCCGGTAGCGCGGGGCCGATCACTTCCGCGGCGGACAGCCTGCAAATCCGGCTGTTCGGACGAGGCGCGCATGGCTCGATGCCCCAGGCCAGCGTCGATCCCGTGGTCATGGCGGCATCCGTCGTACTGCGGCTTCAGACGATCGTGTCCCGTGAGGTAGCCGCAACCGACGCCGCGGTGATCACGGTCGGCGTGCTGCAGGCCGGCACGAAGGAGAACGTCATCCCTGACGACGCCGTCATTAAGCTAAACGTTCGGACCTTCGACGCGAGCGTGCGCAAGCACGTGCTTGCCGCGATCGAGCGGATCGTCAGCGCTGAGGCCGAAGCCTCCGGCGCCCCGCGCAAGCCGGAGATCACGCCGCTCGACCGCTACCCGCTCAACGTGAACGACGAAACCGCCAGCAACCGCATCGCTGAGGCGTTTCGCGACTATTTTTCGCCCGAGCGGGTAAAGCACACTGGACCAGCTCCGGCGAGCGAGGATTTCGGCTGCTTCGGCACCGCATGGCAGGTGCCGTCGGTGTTCTGGTTCGTGGGCGGAAACGACCCCAAGGTCTATGCCAAGGCCAAGGCGCAGGGCAGGCTTAACGAATTGCCCGTCAACCACAGCCCGAAATTCGCGCCCGTCCTGCATCCCACGCTGGAAACAGGCATCGAGGCGCTGGTCGTCGGCGCGCTGGCCTGGCTCGGCGAGAAGGCGAACTGAATCCTTTGGATCGGATGGGTCGGCTTTGTCCGGAACGGGCAGCCTTATTTGTGATCGTCCGGCGCGCCCGGCCGTCTATTGGCGCCTCAGGCTCTTTCGAATGCCGTTTCGTGCCTTCGGCTCGATGCGTTAAGTTTGCGCGGCGGAGCCGTCATGATCACAATTGAAACCCTAGTGTATTTTCTCGACCTGGGCGGGACCTTCGTTTTCGCGATCAGCGGGGCGGTTGCGGCGGTCAATCGCCGCCTCGACATTTTCGGCATCCTCGTTCTGTCCTTCGTGACGGGAAATCTCGGCGGGATCACCCGCGACGTGCTGATCGGCGCGGTCCCGCCGGCCGCCTTGACCGACGGCCGGTATCTGCTGGTTTCGGTCCTAGCCGGCCTCGTCACTTTCTTCTGGTATGCTGGCGTGGACAAGCTGCGCAGTCCCGTGCTGCTGTTCGATGCGGTAGGCCTTTCGTTCTTCGCGGTCGCCGGTGCGCAAAAGGCGATCGAGTTCGAGCTGAGCCCGATGATGGCCGCGCTTCTGGGTATGTTGACCGGCATCGGGGGCGGCATGACGCGCGATGTTCTTCTCGCGGAGATCCCGCAGGTGCTGCGTTCGGATCTTTATGCGGTCGCGGCACTCGCCGGGGCGGCGATCGTCGTCGGCGGCGACATGATCGGTCTCTCCTATGGCATCTCTGCTATGGCCGGAGGGGTTTTGTGCTTCGGCCTTCGCTTCATGGCGATCAGGCACGGCTGGCATCTGCCCGTCGCGCATCTCTCCGCTCGCGGCCGGGCGGGCTCGGACCCTTCTGATGACGAGAAACCGGGCGAATGATCGATGGGCTTGGCCGTGTTCGGAAGTACAAGCTTATGGCGCGGCCGATCCCATTCGCTGGCCACTGCTGACAGGGTCGAGCGCCTATGTTTCCCTGTCAGTCTTTGCTCACGTCAAATTGCCGCTGGGCGGCAAGCTTCGATGCTTTCACGGCCCAGCGCGTTCTGAACGGGTCACCAAGCGATCACCTGATATTACGGCGATTGCGAGCCGGGGTGCGACGAAGATGGCGCTGACGCGGTTCTCGCCTTCTTGGTGGTCTTGCGCCGACAACGCATGTCGTCATCCGATGGCGGCTACGTCATTCAGGAACTAGACAAGCATCATGACGATGATCGCACCGATGACGATCAGGACGAGGCCGCCGATCAGCATCGGCAACAAACTGTTGTCTGGATCGATCCCAGACTCAAACTGCTTTTCTATCGGCGTAACGTTCTTCTTTGGCTCAGCCATGGGCTCGTCTCCTGCGAAAAATCGGCACGCGTCCGATGAAAGAGCGACGGGCCTGTGTAGGTGGCTGCAACGCTGTGTACCCGGCCCAATTGATCCAATGACGAGATGTTGCGTCTCTCGATTTTTTACGGCCAACGCTGTGTCCCGACGCGCGATATCGACCTCATCTACCGCCTGGTGCCACGCCAGAAGCTCGGGGGTGCGATGTCCCTCCAAGGAAATCTTGGGGCATCAGTGCGACGTCGGCCAATGTGTAACGGTCGAGCACGCTCTGGAATGAGGCTATCGCCTCGCCGAACATGCCTGAAAGCTTTCAGGAGCCGGTGAGCACGCATTGGTTTTCGGTGGCAAAGCACTCCACAACGGCGAAATCCGGCTCGGTCAGCCGCATGACGTCGCCGATCCGGATCATCTCGGGCCGGAGTCCCAGAGCGAGGCCGCCGGAGCGGCCACGTACCGCCTTCAGGTAGCCGCTGCGCGTCAGGGTATTGGCGACTTTGTTGAGATGCGTCTTCGACACCTTGAAGGTACGGGCGGTTTCCTCGATTGTGATCAGGCGATCGCCGGCCGAGGCCGCGTACATCAGCATCCTCAAGGCGAAGTCCGAGAAGTTGGTCAGCCTCATGGGCGGTTGCTCCTTGGATTGGCTTGCCTTTATGGGAACCACCCATATGCCAATTCTGCATCACAGGTCGTTCTCAGCGATCGGTTCGACGCCAATCGTTGGCTCGCCACGGCTGAAGGCGACGGCCAGGCGAAAACTGTGAGCAATACGCAGGGCTCGATTCATGAACAGCGCCGTAACGTCAGGCGGACAGATGCGGCGCACCGTGGCGCGGAACAGCTTCAGCCAACGCCGGAAATGCGCCTCGCCGAGGCCCACGATCGCTAGATGCGGCGGCAGGGGCCGTCCGTCGTAGCGGGCAGTTCGCAGCAATGTCGCGGACCAGAAGTCACACATTTTTGCCAGATGACCCGGCCACTCGTCAGGCTGTATCCTGCCATGGAAGATGGGGCCTAGGAGCTCGTCGCGGCGAATTTCATCATAAAAGCCGTGAACTACGCTACGGATCATGGTTTCGTCGAGTACTTGTGCCAGCGGCGCGCCATCGACGATGATCGTGCTGTTGCTTCGACTGTTTCGGCTCATTTGCGCTCAACCGTCTCCTCAAGTTCTTGACGCCGTCGCCAAGTTGCCGCGTGCGAGGGTTCCTGGGGAGCGTCGCCGATCTGGAGATACTGAACCGGGCCTGCGGCCCCGTCCTGCGACCAAGGTCGATGCGTTTGCGTTCTAACGACAATCCTGACGGGTCGGCTCAACATTCCAACTAAAACACATATTGTCAATGTTTGTTTTAGAAAGGCTGTCGAGAATGCAATGCACTGCCGGATCTCAATCAGTAGGCGTGTGGCTGGCTTGCTATGCTCACGGCGCATTGCCGTGAAGGAAGAGCGTTGGACAGATCAGCTCGAACCAATGCCAAGTCCGCAAAATGCCGTTCATCGGCAATCATGGCGTTTAAGCATCGTTTAGTTACGCCGGCACGACAGTGCCAGGCTCGGCTTGGCAAGGGCGCGGACCAATCCAAATGCCCAGACTTGGATCGGCATTAAGTATCGCCATCACCTCAGCACCAGAATGCGCCAGTCGCAACCGCTCTCTGATGCGAGGTGTCCGAAGCACCCGGCAAACCTGTGAAAGAGCGGGAAGGAAGGCGGAAACGGCGGAGCGAGGCCACAGCATCGTATAGACGATATCAACGGGATCGTCGTCCGGCCCGCCGAAATCGACAGGCGGATGCAGCCGAGTGAAAGATGCCATGGGAGAAGAGATCGCGTCGAACAAGGAGTGTGGGATCGCAACGCCGCAGCCGATACCTGTCGAGCCGAGGCCCTCGCTGCGCCAAAGGCTGTCGAGAACCATCTGTTCGTCAAGTCCGGCTCTCCGCGCCATCCTGACGGCTATTTTCGTCAATGCGGAATGCTTTCCCTTTGTCGCGAGCTCTAGCGAGATGTCTTGTTCCGACAAATAGGGGATCATCACAGTCGCCTCTAATTGATCCAAACGCAGTCACGAACGACGGTTCAGTCACACCGCCAACGCAGGGCAACGTTCACTTTGAACTGAATTGGAATCCTGGCTAGCCCGGACGCGAAGCCAACGTCTTTCGTGTCCGGGCTAAAGGCCTGCTTTGAGGCGCCGTGGATATCGTCGGAGATTTTGCGTGAAAATATGCATAACGACAAAAATGTAGTGAAGATCTTTTTGGAATCAAGCGACGCCAGTAGTGACGGGTCGCTTCAGAGTTATTCGGTGCCGCCGGTATAATTCCTTCGACCATTTGACATGTGCCGCCTCGGTTCGCGAGTTGTCGCGAATAATCCCGAGCCTTTGCCAGTGGGCGTCTGCGATCTTCGCCGTCGGGTGACTGGAGAGAATTCATGGGTGCGAACAAGAGGAACCAGATAAACGCAAAAATAATGCACTGAAACGCCATTTAATTTCGTTTGACGAACCTGGTCGCCTCCTCCTTGCTTGGACGAGGCAAACGGACCGTGCCAGCGCGATAGGGATCGGATTTTAGGCCTTCCAGATTGTCTGCTGTCGCACGGCTTCCACCCAAGCAAGGAGTACCGTGATGAAAAAGCTTGCCCTCGCTGTCGCCGTGACAATGGCCAGTTCGTTTTGCGCCATGGCGGCTAGTGACGTCGCCAAATCGCCGCCGCCTGCTCCTTACGAACAGGTCAGCAAACTCGTGAAATTGCCCGACTTCCTCCCGGGCATGGGCCAGCTCTTCGTCAATCCGGCGACGTTGCCGGCCGGTCCGTTCCTTGCCTATGACCACGACGGCAAGCTTGTCAGCACCATCTACATGCTTCCAATCAAGGAGCTCAATCCGGACAAGCGTTTTGACAACCTCGCGGCGCCGGGCGGCAACGTCGACCATGTCGACGTTTACTACAATGCCGGGCACCCGGGCGTTCCCGAACCGCATGTCCACGTCGTGCTGTGGCATGTCTCTGCCACCGACGAGGCGCGGGTCGCCAAATGACACTCACGCGCCGTGAGTTCCTTGGCGCGGGCGGCGGTTTCGCCGCCCTGGCGCTTTCGTCTTTAGCCGTGTGGGCCGGCGACATCGTCGACATCGCGATGAAGGGTCGCGACGATGGCTCGCACGTCTGGTTCGATCCTATCGGCGTTCTGATCAAGCCAGGTCAGACGGTCCGTTGGACAAACCTCAATCTTGGCAACTCGCACACGACCACGGCGTACGGCCCGAAGAATTTCGGGCGGCCGCTGCGCATGCCCAAGGCCGCAAGACCATGGGCCTCGGACTACCTCCTGCCCAACGAGACCTTTTCGGTGGCCTTCACCGAACCGGGGGTCTATGACTATTTCTGCATTCCGCACGAGCATGCCGGAATGGTCGGCCGCATCATCGTCGGCGAACCCGTGACAAACGGCTGGACCCAACTTGACGGAGCCAATGGCGACCTCCCGGAGGAGGCCCTCAAGGCGTTTCCGACAGTCGACGAAATCATGGCGAAAGGGATCGTCCGGGCCGCTTAGGCTGTCATGAGACACACGACCGCCAGCAACAAGGAGAATTGAATACGACGATGGGAACGGGAGCGCCAGATTCCTCGCCATCGTCAGCGTCGATCAATTTGGGGGCGATCGTTATGACAGCCAATATTTTCCCGGGCGAACCTCAATCACGGTTCCACGCGACACGGGACGACAGCGCTCATGCGATGGACGTGCCCCCGACCGCAGCCCAACAGCGTGAGCGTGCGACGAACCGGCTTGCAGCTCTGGGCGAGATGACGGGCGGCATTGCCCATGACTTCAGAAACCTCCTAGCAGTCATCGAATCCGGCCTGCGGCTTGCCGAAAGGCGAGCCGACGAACCCGAATGCGTACGGGCCTACATCGAGGCGGCGCGGCAAGGAATCGATCGAGGGATCGAGCTAACGTCTCAACTGCTCGCCTTCGCAAAACATCAGGAACTCGATGCCCATGCGGGCGACCTGAACGAGTTCCTCAGATCTTTCGAGCCCTTCCTCAGGTATGGCGCGGGACCAGATGTCAGGGTCAAGCTCGAACTCGGTTCCGATGTCCCGCTCTGCATGGTCGACCCCGCGTTCTTCGATGCAGCCGTGCTTAACCTCGTCATCAACGCGCGCGATGCCGTCTCAAATGACTCCGAAGTCCGGGTCACCACCGGACGACTGGTGCAGACGACCGCCTCACCTGATCCGCCCGGGCCGGGAAGCTACGCCTACGTTCGGGTCGAGGACCACGGTTGCGGCATGACTCCGGAGGTGTTGCAGAAGGTTTTCGATCCCTTCTTCACGACGAAGGGCGAAAAAGGCACAGGGATAGGACTGTCGCAGGTGCAGGCATGGCTGGATATGGTGGGTGGCCGGATCCGAATTGCAAGCGAGCAAGGTATCGGAACGACGGTCGACCTGCTGTTCCCGTCAATCCAGGCGGAACCCTAACAAGGCTCCTGCTATCTGCTCTCGTCGCGTGCGACGGAATGCAATCCTGCCAGCGCAGGACCCACCACGCTCTCATCCGCACTTGCCGATTGCACCGCGTAAACCGGATACGAGAATTGCGGCATTTCAGGCACAAGATGAAGCCGGCCTGCTTCTATGTGAGATTGCACTGAGCTCATTCTGAAATATCCAGAGCCGCCTGTCGCAAGAACATAGTTCAGGGCGAGCGGACCGAGATCGAAGGAAAGATCCGGCGCAGCACTCGGGAAATTCATCCCGTGGTGAAGTCCAAAATCCGGCCCCCAATCCATATAAACATATGATTCATCCACGACACGGGCATCGGGATTGGTAGTCACCAGGACGAGTTTTTCTTCCAAAAGCAGATCGATTTTCAAACCCGGTCTGTGCGGGGGCGCGTACATGATAGCCAAGTCGACCAGTCCCGAGGCAACCTGGTTGATCAGATCCTGTGGCACGTCGACGTGCACTCGCAGCGCGATATCCTGAAGCGATTGGCGCATCCAGCGGACCCAGTCGAGCAGAAGAGGTTGCGCAAGGCTGACTTCGCTGCCGACCGTCAGGACGGCCCGGCGCCCTGGAGGCACGGCAACCTGGTGAAGGGTGCGTTGCCATAGTTGGACGAACATCGGGGCGTGGCGCAGGAATTGCTCGCCTGCCGGAGTGAGCGAAGCTCCGCCTTTATGCCGAACGAAGAGCGGTCGACCTAGTTGCTGTTCAAGGTTGCGGATTCGCGCGCTCACGGTCGTCTGAGCGACGTTCAGGCGTTCCGAAGCTCGGATGAAACTCCCTGTAGAAACGATCTCAATAAACGTGCGGGCCAGTTCAATATCCATGAGCGCTAATAGCATAAAAATTGCGCTTAAATGTCAATGAATTTCGTTTGCCACACAACAAGCGAGAACATTAGGCTTCGGTAATCCATCAAGCAACGCGCTGAATGCTGCGCAGCGCCGGGTTGGAGCGGGCACGAGCCCTCTCCATCCTCACCTATCGTTTTGCCTGCAGTGTCACAGGAGAAATCATGTCGACGAAAGAGAAGAACGACCAAGCCGATGTAGGACGTCGTGACTTTCTGAAACTGTTCGGCGCGGCCGGCGCGGCAGCAGGCACCCTGTCGTTTGGCGGATCCGCATCGGCGGACGAGATCATGGCAGCGGCCGCAACAGACACGAAACATCATCACGCCGCCGCCGAACCTCATGCCGGAGGCCGTGGCTACGAATTCTTCAATGTCGACGAATCCGCCTTCGTCGAAGCCGCGGTCGATACGCTCATTCCAAATGATGCAACCGGTCCCGGAGCCAAGGAGCTTGGCGTAGCGACCTACATCGACCGGCAGATGGCCAGCGGATATGGCAAGGGCGACCGGCTTTATCTGGAAGGGCCGTTCGGCGAGGGTACGCCCGAGCAGGGATATCAATTGCCGATGACCCCCTCGGAACTGATCCGGGCGGGCATCGCCGACGTCAATGCCGTTGTGCAGAAAAGCCACAAGAGCAACTTTGCGGCCCTTTCGGCAAAGGACCGCGCCGCGGTTATGGCCGACCTTGACGCCAAGAAGACCGAGCTTCCAACGGTGCCGACCGCAACCTTCTTTGGGCTCCTCCTGCAGCTCACGATCGAGGGCTATTTCGCGGACCCAATGTACGGCGGGAACAAGGAGGCGGCTGCCTGGAAGATGATCGGCTTCCCCGGCGCGGACGCCATGTACGCGGACAAGATCGAGCCGTTCCGGAACAAGCCCTACAAGGCTGAACCGAAGGGCATCCAGGACCTCATTTGACCGGCGCAAGAAGAAGGAGACTTTGACATGGCCACCAAATTGAACGCGGTCGACGTCCTGATTGTCGGCCTTGGGTGGACAGGCGGCATCATTGCCAAGGAGCTTGCGGCCACCAAGCTGAAGATCGTCGCCCTCGAGCGGGGAGGGCCGCGCGACACCAATCCGGACTTCATCGATCCTGAAATCCATGACGAATTGCGCTACGCGGCCCGCTACGACCTCATGCAGAACGTGCGGAGGGAAACCATCACATTCCGCAATGGTGAATCGCAAACGGCGCTACCCATGCGTCAACTCGGCTCCTTCCTGCCCGGCCAGGGCGTCGGCGGCGCCGGCGTGCACTGGAACGGAGTGACTTGGCGCTGGCTCGAATGGGATCACCAAGCGCGCACCCGGACGGTCGACAAGTACGGCGAAAAGATCATCCCTTCGGACATGCACCTTCAGGACTGGCCGATCACCTACGACGATCTCGAACCCTACTACGAGAAGTTCGAAAAGACCTGCGGCACCTCCGGCAAGGCCGGCAATCTCAACGGCAGGAAGATCGACGGCGGCAACATTTTCGAAGGATCGCGCAAGAGCGAGTACCCGAACCCCCCGATGACTGCGGCGCAGAGCATGGTGATGTTCGAGAAGGCGGCCCGCAACCTCGGCTACCACCCGTTCCCCAACCCGTCGTCGAACGCGTCACGGGACTATGTCAATCCCGATGGCGTGGCCTTCGGCCAGTGCCACTATTGCGGCTTTTGCGAACGTTTCGGTTGCGAGGCGAATGCCAAGGCAAGCCCGCATTTCACCGTCATTCCGCTGGCGCTGAAGAATCCGAATTTCGAACTGCGCACGAATTCGATCGTGCTGAAGGTCAATCTCGACTCGACCCGCAAGAAGGCGGTCAGCGTCACCTATCTCGACGCTCGCGGTCGCGAATTCGAGCAGCCTGCCGACCTGATCATTTTGTCGGCCTATGCGCTCGGCAACGTCAACCTGCTGCTGCAGTCGGGGATTGGCGTGCCCTACGACCCCGCAACGGGGAAGGGCGCGGTCGGCCGCAACTATGCCTACCAGTGCGGCGGCGGGGCCACCGCTTTCTTCGACAACAAGACCATCCTGAACCGCTTCATGGGCGCCGGCGCGCTCGGCACCTGCATGGATGATTTCAACGGCGACAACTACGACTTCGTGAAGGCCGGCTACATCGGCGGCGGCGGCATCAGCTGCAGCAACTCGGGCGCCCGGCCTATCCAGTCGCATCCGACTCCCCACGGCACGCCGCGCTGGGGCTCGGACTGGAAGAAGGCGGTGGTCGACAACTATGACCACGCGGCCAACGTTGGCAATCAGGGCGCGGTGATGGCCTACCGGCAGAACTATCTGAGCCTCGATCCGACCTATACGGACGTCTTTGGACGTCCGCTAATGAGAATGACGTTCGATTTCCAGGACAACGAGGTAAAGCAGATGAACGGTCAGGCCGATATCTGCGTGAAGATCGCCAAGGAGATGGGCGCGAGCAGGGTCGACCGGAGCATTCCGCCAGTGCCCTATTCGATCGTGCCTTATCAGAGCACGCACAACACAGGCGGCGCGGTGTTCGGAGCCGATCCGAGCACCAGCGTCCTGAACAAGTATCTTCAGGTGTGGGATGTGCCGAACGTGTTCGTCACCGGCGCTTGCGTGTTTCCCCAGAACGCTGGGAAGAACCCCACCGGACCGGTAGGTGCTCTTGCCTACTGGGCGGTGGACGCGATCAAGAACCAGTACCTAAAGGATCCGGGTCCCCTGGTGGATGCTTGACGCAGCGCCTGCCGGATCCTCGGTTCGGGTTCGGCAGGCCCTTCGACCCCCCATATGCCCGACAGGGACCTGGCGGGAAACCAGACCGCACTGAAAGCAGCCAACATGAAATCGACCATTCTTGCATTGACGACCGCGGTTATCACAGCAGTCAGCACTGCCCAGGCGCAAGATACATCCGGTGGTAACGCTGAAGCCGGCGCCTCCGTCTTCAAGAGATGCATGGCCTGCCATGCGGTCGGCCCCGATGCCAAGAACGGAGTAGGGCCCGTATTGAATGGCGTCGTCGGCCGTGCGGCGGGCACCTACCCGGGTTACAACTATTCCGAGGCGAACAAGAATTCGGGCCTGACCTGGGATAAACCGACGCTGACGACCTATCTGCACGCGCCGCGCAAGCTGGTGCCAGGCACAAAGATGACATTCGCCGGTCTCAGCAAGGACCAGGAGATCGCCGATGTGATCGCCTACCTGAAACAGTTCAACGCTCAAGGACAGAAGGCCTCCCCCTGAATCAGGGACGACCTGTCCCAGCTTGCAAGCAAACCTTATGAAGTTCCTGCTGCATCGAGGCCTGGGGTATTCCACGGTTCATCAGATCGGTGACTACCTGCGAAGCCATGGAACCGGCCATCACTGGATCGAGCGATATCGCGGCAGCATCTTCGTGATCGTATCCGATCAGGCCGACGAGATGATCCTTCGAAAGGAGTTCTCCGGGCTTCTCGATGCCGTCAGCGAAAAGGAGGCGGACGGATGAGCGGAAAAGTCTTCGACGAGAGAGTGAAACTGAAGCGGGCATATGAGAGTCCTGCCGCCGACGATGGCACGCGGGTGCTGATTGACCGGCTTTGGCCGCGCGGGGTCAAGAAGACCGACGCCGCCATCGACTGCTGGATCAAAGAACTCGCGCCAAGCACCGAGCTTCGGAAATGGTTCGGACACGATCCTGCCCGCTGGGAGGAATTCCGTCGGCGATATGCGGCGGAAATCCACGCGCACCGCGACGAGCTCGACCGGCTGCGTGACCTGATACTGCAGGGCGCCGTCACGCTCGTCTACTCGGCTCACGACGAGGCCCACAACGACGCCGTCGTCCTGCGAGAGATTTTGCTGGGACATCGATAAGAAACGTCGCGCCGCGTTGCCTTTGCCATCGATGACATTGGGCGTGTGACCACGACAGCGGGCCCCAACAACACTTTTCTGGAACCAAACTGAAGGAAACCTCATCCAAGCATCGAGGGCACGTTCACGTCGAGGAGAAGCACAATGAAATTCTTTGTCGATACAGCAGATGTATCTGAAATTCGCGACCTTGCTGCGGCTGGATTTGTCGACGGGGTGACCACGAACCCATCGCTCATCTCAAAGACCGGTCGACCGATCAGGGATGTGATCAAGGAGATTTGCGGGACGATCGAAGGCCCGGTTTCAGCGGAAGTCACCGCGACCGACTTCGACGGCATGATCGCCGAAGGAGAGCGTTTGGCGGGCATCGCCACGAACGTGGCCGTCAAGGTGCCATCCACCTGGGATGGGTTCAGAGCTTGCAGGGTGCTCGCTCACCTCGGCCACAAGGTCAATGTCACGCTGTGCTTTTCAGCAAACCAGGCATTGCTTGCGGCCAAGGCTGGCGCGACGTTTATTTCGCCGTTCGTCGGCAGGCTCGACGATATCGGATTGGACGGCATGGAAGTGGTCCGGGAAATCCGCGCGATCTACGACAATGACGAATCCTTCACGACGGAAATCCTGGCGTCTTCAATTCGCACCCCACTCCACGTCAAAGAGGCGGCAATCGCAGGCGCCGATATTGCCACCATCCCCCCGGCAGTACTTCGAGGCCTTGCCAAACACCCGCTCACCGACAAGGGTCTGGCGTCCTTTCTCGCGGACTGGGGCAAGACGGGGCAAGCGATCCTTTAAGGTTGCCCAGGCCGGCTGTCGGAAATGGCCGAAGCCGTTAGCAGCCAAATGGACGAATTGGTCGAGGAGCAGATGCTCTGGGATGACACCGTCGCGTCAAACTGGTTGGCAGTTCATCTTCCCGCGCCGGCTCCGAACCCGCCGAGATGCCCATCAGCCCGTCGAGCGCATGGTCTTGGAATCTAACACAAAAAATGCATCCAATTGCTCATTAAATTCGTTTGCATGAGGTCCTAGATGGCGGGAGACTGGGGACGTAGCGGTTTCGCTTTGGTCGGGAGCTCTGGTGAAAAAGAAATCGAGAATCTGAAGGCGCGCGCCTGGACGGAACATGTTCCGGGCTTGCGAAGTCTATTGCGGCCCCAGCTAACGATTTTAGGCTGAGGATCGCCAATGGAGGCGAAAATGGCTGAGAGCCATTCGAAAGCAAACGGTCCGGATCTGGTTCAGGGCATCGCGATCGCCGATCTTGAGGATGGCGGCAAGCTCGTCGGCCATTGCGGCGACGAGCAGGTGCTGCTGGTGCGCCGCGGGACCGAGGTATTCGCGGTCAGCGCGACATGCACGCATTACGGCGGGCCACTCGTCGACGGTCTGGTAGCAGAAGACACGGTTCGGTGTCCGTGGCATCACGCGTGCTTCGACCTGCGCACGGGCGAGGCCCTGCGCGCGCCCGCTTTCAACCCGCTCGCCTGCTGGTCGGTGGAACAGCGAGAAGACAAGATATTCGTAATGGGAAAGCGCCCGCGAACGGCACCCATGGCGCGAGGTGGCGGTACGGCTCCCGAAAGAATTGTCGTTGTCGGCGGTGGCGCGGCCGGTTTCGCTGCCGCCGAGACACTGCGCCGCGAGCAATACCAGGGCAGCATCGTCATGATCAGCGATGACCAGACGCCGCCCGTCGACAGACCGAATCTCTCGAAGGACTATCTCGCCGGCAAGGCGCCGGAGGATTGGATTCCGCTGCGCGGCGAGAAGTTCTATTCAAAAAACGGCATCGACCTGCGTCTCGATACGAAGGTCGACCGCATCGACCTGCATTCCCGCGAGGTCCTCCTCTCGGATGGCGGCAGGATTCCTTACGACAGCCTGCTGCTTGCCACGGGGGCTGAACCGGTTCGCCTTGCCGTCCCTGGCACCGACCAATCTCGTGTTCACACGCTGCGCTCGTTCGCGGACTGCAAGGCGATCATCGAGCGGGCCGCGAACGCGCGGCGCTGCGTCGTGCTCGGCGCCAGTTTCATCGGCTTGGAGGTTGCGGCGGCCCTGCGTTCGCGCGGCCTCGACGTCCATGTCGTGGCTCCGGACAGACGGCCAATGGAGCGTGTCCTGGGTCCGCAGATGGGCGATTTCATCCGCACCCTCCATGAGGAGAATGGTGTCGTATTCCATCTCCAGGATACCGCTGCCAGCATCGACGGCAGCAAGCTGAAGCTCAACAGTGGCGGGACATTGGCGGCGGATTTCGTCGTGGCCGGGGTCGGCGTGCGACCGCGGATCGGGCTCGCCGAAAAGGCCGGGCTCAGCCTCGATCGCGGTGTGGCGGTGAACCCATTTCTGGAAACGAGCGCGCCCGGGATATTCGCGGCCGGCGACATCGCCCGGTGGCCCGATCCCCACAGTGGCGAGAACATTCGGGTCGAGCATTGGGTGGTTGCGGAGAGACAGGGGCGAACTGCGGCGCTCAACATGCTCGGCCACCGCGAGAGATTCACCGCGGTGCCGTTCTTCTGGAGCCAGCATTACGACGTGCCCATCAACTATGTCGGCCATGCCGAGCGATGGGACGAGATCTCGGTCGATGGAGACGTCGCGGCCAGGGATTGCCTGCTCCGATTCAAACGGGAGGGGCGCACGCTCGCTGTCGCCTCGATCTTCCGCGACCTGGAAAGTCTGGAGGCCGAGTTGGAAATGGAGCACCAAACGGCAAGCTAGAACGCGCTCTCGAGCACGGACGGGAGCGCCTCGAGAATGACGCAGCCGAGTATGTCGCCGTGACACAAAGGAGACCGATCTATGTCCGCATTGCAACAGGAATTCAACGTTGCCAGGGATTTGCAAATCATTGCGCCCACTCAGCATCATTCAAAGATCGTCGAGTTCGCCAAGGAGGTTGCCGGACAAGAGGCCCATCAGATGCCGACGTCGGTCGAAATCTTCTCCGACAGCGGTCGCTGGTACTGCCAGGTTCGTCGCGGCAATGAAAAGACGCGGCCGATGGGCCCCTATACCAAACAACAGGCTGAACGGGTTCAGGAAGTTCGCAGAGCCTTGATCGCAAAAAGAGGCACCGCTCGGATTATGTTCGAGTAGGCGGGGACGTAACGATCGCGCCGGCCGGCATACGCTTCACCGCAACGATCGTCTTTATCGAGTTTACAGGAACGTACGAGGCAGGCCTCCGGCCATAGCCGCGTTGTGAGAACCAGGTCTCGCGACGTGACCTGTCGACGTTCCCGCTTGCCGAGCCGGCATTGTCTCAGCCAACGGAAGGAAAGCCGATATGGAATACAGGTCGATTGTTCTCAACCTCGACATCGACGGGATGGTTGAACCTGTCGTCAAGCTCGGTGTCGATCTCGCCCAGCGCTTCGACGCGCGCCTGATAGGTCTGTCGGCTGCCGACGTCGCGCCGCCCGTTGCAATGGAAGGTGGAATGGCCTTTGAAGGGGAGAGCATGATGCGCCAGCGCAAGAACATCAAGCGACGGCTCGAGGACCTCCACGCGAAGTTCGAAAGCATTGCTGGCGCAACGGTTCATACGCAATGGCGTGGGGCCGTGGGCAATCCGACCCGCTTGCTGATCGAATCGGCGCGGCTGGCCGACCTCATCATCACAGCCTCGCCGGAGGGCGCCAGTTTCGGCAACGCCTATCGTTCCACCGACCTCGGCAATCTGATCCTTCAGGCCGGCCGGCCCGTATTCGTGGCGTCGACCAACCAGGAGAATTTCCGCATCAACAAGGTTCTGGTTGGATGGAAGGACACGCGTGAAGCCAGGCGCGCGGTTCTAGATGCCATGCCCTTTTTGCAGCTGGCTCAGGAGGTTCGGATCATTACGATCGACGACGGTCCAACCGATGAAACCTGGAACGGGCTCGACGATGTTGTCGCCTTCCTGGACCTGCACGGCGTAGAGGCCAAGGCGGAAGTGTTTCCGGAAAAATCCAATGGCGGAACGATCGCCGACGTCGTCGGCGCAATGAACGCGGATCTCGTCATATCCGGCGCCTACGGCCACAGCAGGTTCAGGGAGTGGATCTTCGGCGGCGCTACCCGCTCGCTACTTGAAGCTGATCGGCTGAACCGGCTCATGTCGAACTGATCGCCGGCATTGATGGCGAAGTGCATCCCCACCCAGATTTCGCGAACGCATCCCAGCCCCGCTGGGCTGGCTGCTCGTTAGCCGTGACAAGCCTGCCGGCCAGACCTATCGCAAGAACTCAGGCTTGTTGTTGTTCGCCCTCGGTGGCGATCAACATCCAGTTCCGCTTCCTTGACTGGGTTTGACAGGCGAACGTCCATGTATCGATCATCTCGACGATCTCCCGCGGATCGCCGGCGACGATTGCTTTGTCGGCAGAGCGTGTAGCGCTGACCACCTCGGAAACGTACCGAACGACGATCTCCGCGGTACCATCCGCCACGAACGCGTCGACAACCTTGGCTTCGTCCGTACCTATGAAGGTGAGTTCCAGCACTTCTCGTCGATCCCGCCGCCCGATGATTTCTCGCTCGAAGGCGGCAAGCACCTCCGGTCCGACAAGGCGCTGCAATGTCTGGATGTCACTATCCGCAAACGCCCGCAGGATGGCTTCATAGGCCCTCCTGGCGCCTGACAGGAATGCTGCGAGGTCGAAATCCGGGTCGATCTTGCGAAGCGCATCCTGGGGCGTGTCCGCGCCGGACGCATGTTCGGTACTGACGTCTTGCTGCGGCGGCGCAGCGTTTCGCTTGGCCCTCTCGTCGTTCCAGCGCGAGAGGAGCTGGCTCCAACTCCCAAGCATTGCCCAATAAAGCGCAAGGATCGCAACGAGAAGGATCTGGCTGTTCGGGTCTGTGGTCTCGCTCATGACATTCACCCATCGACTTGTCGAAGATGCACATATCAGCGGATGCGGGGCAGCCTTTCCCACTGATGGAATGGCGGCGGCGAGGGCAGCTGCCATTCAAGCGTGGTCGCCCCTGCGCCCCATGGATTGGCGCTGGCCGGGCGCTTGCGGCTGAAAGCTTCAGCGACGGCAATGAAGAAGACGATCAATCCGGCGGTCGAGATATAGGAGCCGATCGACGCGATGAAGTTCCAGTCCGCGAAGGCCTCAGGGTAGTCAGCGGTGCGGCGCGGCATACCGGCCATGCCGAGGAAATGCTGAGGGAAGAATACGAGATTGACGCCTATGAACATCGCCCAGAAATGCAGCTTTCCCAAGGTCTCGCTGTACATGTAGCCGGTCATCTTGGGGAACCAGTAATAGAAGCCCGCGAAGATGGCGAAGACGGCTCCCAAAGACAGCACATAGTGGAAGTGAGCAATCACGAAGTAGGTGTCGTGCAATGAGCGGTCTATGCCGGGGCTGGCGACCATGATCCCGGTGACGCCGCCAATGGTGAAGAGCAGGACGAAGCCAAGAGCCCACAGCATAGGCGTCTTGAATTCCATCGACCCGCCCCACATCGTAGCCAGCCACGAAAACACCTTCACGCCTGTCGGAACGGCGATCACCATCGAGGCGAAGGCGAAGTAACGCTGGGCGTCGACGGAGATGCCGGTCGTATACATATGGTGCGCCCAAACGACGAAGCCGATCATCCCGATCGCCACCATCGCATAGGCCATGCCGATGTAGCCGAAGATCGGTTTTTTGGCGAAGGTCGAGATGACATGGCTGATGATGCCGAAACCAGGCAGGATCATGATGTAGACCTCCGGATGACCGAAGAACCAGAACAGGTGCTGGTAGAGGATCGGGTCGCCTCCTCCTTCAGGCACGAAGAAGGTCGTGCCGAAGTTGCGGTCCGTGAGCAGCATCGTGATCGCGCCGGCAAGCACCGGCAGCGACATCAGCAACATGAAGGCCGTCACAAGCATCGACCAGGCGAACAGCGGCATCTTGTGCATCGTCATTCCCGGCGCGCGCATGTTGAAGATGGTCGTGATGAAGTTGATCGCGCCGAGGATTGATGACGCTCCCGCAAGGTGGATCGAAAGAATGACGAGATCGACCGCGGGACCTGGCTGGCCGGAGGTCGAAAGCGGCGGATAAAGCGTCCAGCCGCCGCCATGGCCAAGGGTGCCGGGCGCTCCCGGCACGAACATCGAGGTTATGAAAAGGATGAACGCCATCACCAGCAGCCAGAACGAGATGTTGTTCATGCGCGGGAACGCCATGTCCGGCGCGCCGATCATGATCGGCACCATCCAGTTGCCGAAGCCGCCGATCAGGGCCGGCATCAGCACGAAGAAGATCATGACGAGGCCGTGGGAGCTGACGACGACATTGTAGGTCATCGGGTCGCTGAATATCTGCAGCCCGGGCTCCTGAAGCTCCATCCGGACCAAGACCGAAAGCGCGGTGCCGAGAATCCCCGCCAAGATGGAGAAGATCAGATAGAGCGTCCCGATATCCTTGTGATTGGTCGAGTACAGCCATCTGACGAAAAACCGGGGCTTGTGGTCTTCGGTGGATACCGCTGAGGTCGACATGGTGTTCTACCTGCCTTTCATTCGCAGGCAAGCCTGATAGTTCGCGATGGAGGCCGTAGCCGCCGCGACCGGGAAACCAGGCGCTGTCTGCTTCGTGTTTTCAGTCCGTGACGATTGCGTCCATCGCAATGTCGTGGGGCTGCGGACGGATCGTTTCGAGCCGGCTTCCGGCGTAACCCACTCCGATGGACAGCGGCCGCCTGGGCATCGCCGCGAGCGTTCTGTCAAAGAAGCCGCCGCCATATCCCAAGCGGTAATTCGCACTGTCGAAACCGACCACCGGTGCGATCACGACATCCGGCACGACCGATGGTCCGCGTGAGGGGACCAGGATGTTCCACACGCCACGCTCGAGCGGGTCGCCCGGACTCCAGATGCGGAATTCCAGGGGCCAGCCCTTCCTGATGACGACAGGAAGTGCGATCCTGCCGCCGCGCTCGATGACCGTGATCGCCCAGTTGCGAAGGTCGGGTTCCCCGCGGAACGGCCAATAGCCGCTGACGATGCGTCCGCTGACCTTGCCGATGGCAAGATCGAGACGCGAAGCTATGCGGTTTGACTTGGCGCCCCTCTCTTCGGCGTCGATGGCGAGGCGCTCCTCGATCAGCCTCTGCCGTTCCGCCTTGCGCCAGCGCAGGACGCAGCTCCAGGAATCTCCCGGCTCTGCTTGTCCGCCATATTCGGATGAAAGCTCGTGCGCGTAGCAGGGCGGGGATGCGTATTCATTGATTTCAAGGTCGGGGTCTCTCTCTTCGGCCATCGCCAGCTCCGTATCCGTGCCCCACACGTTTGCTAAAACGTGCTCCGCAGGAAACAGGAAGGCAAACGGAATTAAATGCTGTATGGATGCAAAATTATTGCACTCATCGAAGGTGTCCAATGGACATAGATCGCGCGCGCACGTTTCTTGAAATTGTCCATTCGGGCAGTTTCCTGAAGGCTGCGGATCGCCTTCATGTCACGCAGACCACTGTGAGCGCGCGTATACGCACCCTGGAGGAGGAGCTCGGTCGTCAGCTCTTCATCCGAAACCGCAATGGCGCGCAGTTGACGCCGTCCGGGCGCGAGTTCGAGCGCTTTGCCCAGTCTTTCGTTCAAATCTGGGAGCGTGCCCGCCATCAGCTTGCCATCCCGTCGGGACGGACAAGCGTCGTTGCCCTCGGCGGCGAACTCAGTCTGTGGAACCCGCTGCTGCTCGACTGGCTGGTCTGGATGAAGAAGGCCAAGCCCGAGATCGCCATCCATGCCCAGGTGGGGGTGCCCGACCAACTTCTCGACCAGCTCAGAACGGGTGTTCTAGACATCGCCGTGCTTTACGCGCCGAAGCTCTTGCCGGGGTTCAAGGTGGAGTTGCTCGTCGAAGAGCAGCTTGTTCTCGTGAGGACCAGGAACGAGGAACCGACTGGTGCGAAAGACTATGTCTACGTGGATTGGGGACCGCTGTTCGCGGCACAGCACGACGCAAGTTCGACCGCGTTTGGAGAACCTGGATTGCTGGTTGGCCTGGGGCCGCTGGGGCTCAGCTATATCTTGCGCGCCGGCGGCATGGGCTATTTCCGCCGGGGCGCCGCAGCTCCTCATATCGAGGCGGGGCAGTTGGAGGTCGTTGAGGGCGCGCCGGAATTCACCTATCCGGCCTATGCTGTCTATCCGGAAGCAAGCGAGACGCGCACCGACATTCAGGAGGCGCTACGCGGCCTCAAGCATGTCGTGAAATGAGTGTTCCTTCGAGAAGCGAACCAAGTTTGGGCTAGGATGATAGTCACGGATTGACCGAAAATGCCTCATCCATTCTACACCGTCGGTCACTCGAACTGGTCGATCGCCGAATTCGTCGCCCTGCTGCGAGTTGGAGAAGTCGCGCTGGTTGTCGACATAAGGACCGTCCGGCGATCGCGCGCGAACCCGCAGTTCAACAGCGCGACGCTTCCGGAAAGCCTGGCAGCATTCGGCATCGGATATGAGTACCTCGCCGAGCTTGGCGGCCTGCGCGGCAAGGCACATGACGTTCCGCCAACGCTAAACGCATTCTGGATCAACCAGAGCTTCCACAACTACGCCGACTATGCTTTGTCCGCGGAATTTGCCAGCGGCTTGAGCAGGCTTGTGTCCCTCGGCAGGCGGCGGCGGTGCGCCATCATGTGCGCGGAAACGCTCTGGTGGCGCTGTCACCGCAGAATCGTGGCCGACTATCTGATCAGCCACGGCCAAATCGTTTTTCATCTGATGGGCCATAACAAGGCCGAGCCCGCGAAACTGACCGACGGCGCGAGGGCGAGGGTCGACGGAACGCTTGTCTACCCGCCTTCACGCCCCTTAAGCTGGCCGATTCCTTAGGCGGCCGGCGGACCCGGGTCGTCGAATCCCGCGTCGAAGGCCGCCGCAACCTCGCTGCGAGGTTTGTCGCGCGGTTCATCGGAACGATGGACGACTCGCAGGCCCGGCTCGCTCGGCCGCCGCGGTTCCGACGCAACAACTCCCGCGAGCTTCAGCCTCTCGAGCCTTGCGGCTTCCGGTTGATAGACCACTTCATGCACGGTCAGTGTCTCCAGGCGACCGTCCGCAGTCGGAATGGAGATAGACTGCCCCTCGGCCAGACCGAGCAACGCTAGGCCGCGCAGATTGGTTATGGGCAACAGCATGCCAACCAGGCCGCGCATCTGGTCATGTGCGATGATGCGGGTTTCGGCAGGGCCGTCGTTCACCCGATAGGCCACGCGGCTGTTGAGTGTCACGACGTTTGCCGGGATGTCATCCCTAAACATTACAACAGCGCTCGAAATCTTTCGTCGGAGAATGACCCAGAATGTTTCATCGAGCATTGGATGACGGTCCCTTACCACCTCAAGAATGGTGTAGTCTTTGGTGGTCAGTTGGCAGCTCTCGGTAGTGGACATGAAATGTCTCCAGCCGGAGCGGTCAGAGACGATCCGGCAACAAGCAAATTGATCGGGTGATGTGGAAAGATACCCCTGCGCCGGACGGGGCCGGCCCAGGGGTCAGACTCCCGCGATCAGATTGCCTGCGTGATTGAGGAGACGGAAGGAGATGCCCATGTCTAGAGGCTCGCCGCGACCGCTGGAGGCGGAGGGGCGAGGCTTCGGGCGCCATCGACTTCCTCCGCGCTGGGTTTGCTTACACCAAGCACCAGCAGTTCATGCCTGCGTCCGTCCCGTGCCGTCCACATGATAGACTGTCCGGCCGATAGGCCGATCAGGGCCGTGCCGATCGGCGTCAGGATTGAAACCTTGCCGGCAGAAATGTCCGCTTCGCCCGGATAAACCAGCGTGACCGTTTTTCGATCGCCGGAGTCGGGCTTGAACGTCACTGTCGAGCCCATCCGGACAGTGCCAGATGAGACCCAGCCATCGCCGACGACGCGCGCACGCTCGAGTTCGACAAGGAGTTCGTCAGACGCTTCCGGGCTTCGTGCGGCAAACGTGCTCGCAAGCGCTGATAAACGCGCATGGTCGGACTGCGAGATCCGGATGGCCGGCTTACGCCGGGTTTTTGTGTTGTGCAGCATTTGAATTCTCATAATTTTTAGGTGGCCAACCGCCATCAAGCCGGCGAAGCTGGCCAATTCGGGGAAGTTATTTTGCTTGAAGCGGCGATGCGCGAGGGCGCGCTGGCCCTGCCGATCACCCCATGTCAATGGAAGTCATGCCCCTCGGCTCGGGGCACATGGCGGCCGAGCCGGGGGTTAAGATCCCGCGATGGGGCAAACCCGGAAAAGAAAATCGCAAAGAATTTTAGCAGCGGCGTCCATAAGCACATAGTTGGGGAAGTAATCCCGGAAGTCAAGGCAACCACCTCGGCAGAGCGAGCATTGAGCTATTCGAAGCGAGCGCCGAGCAAGGTGTCTATCACCAGTTCTCTTCCAGTTCTGTTTATTCCGGTCCCGTGAGGTCTCTCTTCCGCCAGCCCGAGGAAGATGAGGCGTTCGGCCAATGCTTTCGATAGAGCCGGGTAGGGTCCGCGATTCATGCGCTTAAGCGCTGTCTGCTCTTCCTCAGTGAGATCACCCCACGCAACCTTCATGACCCTCTCCTAGCTTGCACCTGGTCAGCAACCGCGGGATTCTGAAATTGTCCGTCGAGCGGCTGGGATCGTGAATTGATCGACCTCCGAGGCCTGAGCTTTATGGAACGGCATCCGTTCCAACGATACCGCCCTCATTCTCCAGGATGCCGATCCTTTTGACCTCCGAGCGGTTGAGCTTCAGGCGAACGCCGATACCGCCGCCGTTCTCGGCAATGAAAACAGCGCCTGCCTGTTCGAGCGTGGTCTGGAGCGTGTCGCAGATTTCCTGGTCCGGAAGGGTGATACGCCGCTCGAACTCTTCGATGACCAACGCATCCACACTCGAATTGCTGGCGAGCTTTTCACGGGTCCATTCGACCAGTGCGCGAGCGGCGCGGCATTGGGCACCAGTGATCATCGTAAGATCCCCCGTTCCACACGCTTTCGGGAACCGTCGCTGAAAACCATCATGCTCTCACGCTGCGGCTCAACTCCTCAGAATGGATATCGAGTCCGCAAAAGGGAAGGGTCGATGCCAGTCCTCGGGAAACAAAATTTTGATGCAAGAAAGTTGCGTTAAAGCCGCAATAAATTTCGTTTGAGTTGCATAAACTAAGAGAGGAAGCTTTCGCCACGGCCTGGCGGTCAGCGCCGACGGTTCAAATCGGGAAAGTGCGAAGTCTTGGCAAAGACGCGATGAGGCGCGCAGACCATGGATAGGTCCAAAAGCAACAGCCACCAGGTACTTTCGTGGCCTGGCGTTCGGCCTCCCGACAGAGCACGGATGCTGGTTGCAATGGATATCATGAGGTCACCGGTCGTGGCGGTCGGGCCGGACAGCACACTGGACGAAGCGTGCGACCTTCTTGTCACGCGCGGTTTGAGCGCGGTCGCGGTGATCGACCGGGGCGTAATGCTTGGCACCGTAGGCGAGGAGGACTTGGTCCACAGGGCGGAAATAGGGACGGCCGCGCCGCGGCGTTCCTGGTGGTTCCATCTCTTCGGCCGTAACACGGCGCTCGCGGCGGACTACTTGAAGTCGCACTCCGCCCATGTGACCGATGTCATGACCAGGCAGGTGATCACCGTTTCACCGTGCACCCCGATCGACGAAATCGCGGCGCTGCTTGAAGGCAATCGCACTCGGCGCGTCTTCGTCGTCAGCGGCGAACGCGCCGTGGGGGTTGTCGCCCGGGCAGACCTGGTGCGTGCGTTGGCATCCGCCAGGCAAAGCCGGCCTCGCCCGGTCTCGTTCCACGACGATGCCAGCATCAGGCGCGAAATCGTCGGCGCCCTGCGGTCCGAAGCGTGGCCGTCGATCGGAGCAGCCGACGTGAGCGTGACAAATGGGGTGGTCACCTTATGGGGTGGCTATCTGTCGGAACAGGAACGGAAGGCATCGCTGGTTCTAGCCGAGAATACGGCCGGAGTTCGGGCTGTGGATGATCACCGCGTTCCCCTCGACATTGCCTACGCGATGGTTTGAGGCAGGGCGAGGATCGAACCAGTGAGCATCGGTGTCAAGGACATCACCTCGGTTTCCGAGCAGCAGATACATCAACTCGTGGACCTATTCTACGACAAGGTCCGCGCCGATCCTGATCTCGGTCCGATTTTCGAGCGCGTTATCCGGGACGAATGGGGGCCGCATTTGCAGAAGATGTACGACTTCTGGTCTTCGGTGATGCTGACCACGGGGCGCTACAAGGGCCAACCTGTCGTGATCCACCAACGCATCGAAGGCTTGGAGGTCGAGCTTTTCGATCGCTGGGCTCGTTTTGTTCGGCGAAAGTTGCGCCGAGGTGCTGGATGCCGAGACAGCCGGCCTGTTCTGGCGCAAGGCCGTTCGTATCGCCGAAAGCCTCAAGCTTGCTTTGTTTTACCGTCCAGACCAGCGATGGCCGACAGGCACCGCATGACGTTCGTAGTCACCGACAACTGCATCAAATGCAAATACATGGACTGCGTAGAGGTCTGCCCCGTCGACTGTTTCTACGAGGGCGAGAACATGCTCGTCATACATCCCGACGAATGCATCGATTGCGGCGTCTACGAGCCTGAGTGTCCCGCCAACGCAATCTTTCCCGACACCGCGCCCGATCTTCAGGATTGGCTGTTGTTGAACGAGGAGTACGCGTCGGTGTGGCCGAACGTCACGGTCAAGCGCGATCCGCCTGCGGATGCAAAAGATTTCGACGGCGAAACGGACAAGTTTCCTCGATACTTCTCCTCAAATCCGGGGCGGGGGGAGGGATGAACGCAGCCATCGGACAGGCCTTCCCGTTATATCTTGGCATCGATACGGGTGGCACCTACACCGATGCCGTCCTGTGGTCCGAAGCCTCGGGCATCGTCGCCAAGGCCAAGTCGCTGACGACCCGGCACGACCTCGCCGAAGGTATCGCCGGCGCCGTCGATGCGGTCCTTGGCGAAGCTGCCATTTCCCCCGCGGCGATCAAGCTGGTGTCGATGTCGACGACGCTTGCCACCAACGCACTGATCGAAGGACAGGGCGGCCGGGTCGCGCTGGTGATGATCGGTTTCGCCGAAGACGATCTTGCGCGGAGCGGATTGGCGAAGGCATTGGGTTCCGATCCGGTTATCTTTTGCCCAGGCGGGCATGACGTCCACGGCGATCCGCGCCCCGTTGCGCTGGACGCCCTGGCGCAGGAACTGCCTGTACTTGCCGATACCGTTTCAGGCGTCGCCGTGGCGTCCTATTTCGCGGTTCGCAATCCCGAACACGAGATCGCGGCCCGCGAGCTCATCCAGGAGCGTAGCGGACTTCCGGTAACCTGCTCGCATGAGCTGTCGTCCAAGCTCGGCGGGCCGCGACGCGCGCTGACGACGCTTCTCAACGCGCGCCTCATCTCCATGATCGCCCGGCTTATCGATGCCACCGAAGGCTTCCTCGAAAAGCGCGGCATCGCTGCGCCGCTGATGATGGTGCGCGGCGACGGCACGTTGGTCACCACGAAATTTGCCCTTGCCCGGCCGATCGAAACCATTCTCTCCGGACCCGCTGCCAGCCTGGGAGGAGCCCGGTATCTGACGGACCTCGACGATGCGGTGATTTCCGACATCGGCGGCACGACCACGGATATCGCCGTTCTGGAAGGTGGCCGCCTGCGGCTCGATCCCGAAGGCGCCACGGTTGGCGGCCAGCGCACAATGGTCGAGGCGGTCGCGATGCGTACCTTCGGCCTCGGGGGAGACTCGGAAGTTTCGCTTCACGAGCGGTCGCTGACTTCGGCGGTCGTGCTTGGGCCGCGCAGGCTCGTGCCGCTGGCGCTGGCTGCCGTGGAGCATGGCGATGCGGTGGCCAAGCATCTGCAGCGCCAATTGCTCAAACCCATCACCGGCCGACTGGATGGTCGCTTTGCCTTGCGCACGGGGGTTCCGGATCGCCTCGCTGCCGGCCTGACGATCACCGAGGCGAGGCTCTATGCCAATATCTCCGCTATGCCCGCGGCGCTCGATGAACTGCTTATGTCGACCTCACAGGTAGCGACGCTCAATCGCCTGGTCGCACGCGGCCTGGTGCATGTCGCGGGCTTCACACCATCCGACGCCGCTCACGTGCTTGGCCGGCAGGCCAACTGGGATCCTGTCGCGGCCCGATTGGGCGCCGAGTTGTTTGCACGCAGGCGCGATGGCCAGGGGCATCAGATCGCGAAAGATGCGGCGGCATTTTCCGAGATGGTTCTCGCTTGCGTCACGCGGCGTTCGGCCGAGGCCGTTCTGGAAACGGTCTTTGCCGAGGATGGGCTCGATGGCGGCGTTTCCGTTGCCAATCC
The DNA here is from genome assembly GCF_051127865.1 of Mesorhizobium sp. RIZ17. Classification (NCBI taxonomy): domain Bacteria; kingdom Pseudomonadati; phylum Pseudomonadota; class Alphaproteobacteria; order Hyphomicrobiales; family Phyllobacteriaceae; genus Mesorhizobium; species Mesorhizobium sp. RIZ17. The sequence continues at coordinate 5,803,094 of NZ_CP147861.1, read as the reverse complement.
GCTGGTCCAGAGGGCGGTTCGCCAGCGCGGTGGAATGGCGCGGCTTTCGATCGAACTCGACAGGCCGGTGATCGGGCTCGGGGCCTCCGCGTCGCTCCACTATGCCGGCCTCCCACTCTTGATCGGCAATGACTGCCATATCGCCGAACACGCCGACGTGGCGAATGCGCTGGGCGCGGTCGTCGGGCAGGTGCGCATATCGGCGGAGGCTCGCGTCAGCCAGCCGGAGATCGGGCTTTTCCGCCTGAATTCCGGCGAGCGGCTGGACGACTTCGACACCGAGGACGAAGCGATGGCCGCCGCCGAGGCCCATGTCCGCGTCCTGGCGGCAAGCCTTGCCGAGCGTGCCGGGACAAATCAAGTCCGGATCGAGACCGCACGGCAGATCAAGGCGGCGACGATCGAGGGCGAACGCAGTTTCGTCGAAGCCATAGTCGTTGCGACCGCCACTGGGCGGCCGCGCATCGCTTCGTGATGCCTCTTAAGAGCCGGATCGCTCTCAGCGGTTGGCGAGCAGCACGGTGCACGGCGACCAGGCTTCTGTTCCATAGGGCCATTCCTATAAGAGGAACGGCGCAAACACGATGATTCTGACGATAGTTGACCTTTGGTGGACCCGGTCCAAGAAATGGCGGCTATCCGAGAGACGCCACGCGGCTATCCTTCTGCAGGATCGCACTCGAATCCAACCTGGACAGCAGTTTTTCGACCTCTGCGGGTGTGATGGAGTTGTAGCAGGCGATTCCGGCACAGAACCCGTAGAACTCGTTGACTTCGTCCTTGTCGTTGGCGGCGGCAAACTCCCGTGAGCGTATGCCGATTATTGTTTCAAGGACGGCGTAGACCTCATCGGGCGCGCCACTCCACATGTCGAGATCACGGATGAGCTCGGCAGCATCATTGTCGTGAAGAAGGGACAGGAACTGCTCAGCTTCGACCCTGAGGGGCGGCATCTCCGCTCGCTCGACCCGCTCGCTGGCCATAACGCCCTTCAAGAACCCGAGCCAGTACCCCAACGCTTTGCGGTGATTTGCCTGTGCATGGATTCTTCCGAGCGCGGACCCCTCGTGTTCGAGTTTCCCACTCCCTTTCTGGAACACTTCAACCATTGTCGCCCCCCTCGACTCCAAGACTGTCAATTGAAGCAGAGACGCTCTGGACTCACCAATGACGAGGTCGCCTGACCTCCGCTCCACCGCCGACGCTGCTCTGTCGCGCTGCGGTGGCCCAGGCTGCCCGCGACCTCGATGTCCACGAGAACGTGCTGTGCAAATGGGTGCGCGATCTGTCGACGGATCCGCAGCATGCGTTTCCCGGCCATGGGCAGATGAAGCCGGAGCAGCTCGAGATTGACCGGCTGCGCAAGGAAGTCGCTAAGCTGAAGGCGGAGCGCGACATCCTAAAAAAGGCCGCAGCCTACTTCGCGAGGGAAGTGACATGAGGTTCGCTTTCATCGCGAGGCACCGGAACATCTGGCCGGTGGCATGGCTGTGCGACGCGCTGGATGTGTCCCGCTCAGGCTTCCATGCCTGGTTTAATCGCAGTCCCAGCGCTCGCTCCTGGCACGACGAGGTTCTGGTGACGGCGATTGATCGCAGCTTCAAGAGCAGCGACCGAACCTATGGCGCCAGGCGCGTCTGGCATGACGTGCTGGCTGAGGGTCTCTCCTGTGGCCTGCATCGCGTCGAGAGGCTCATGCGTCAGAATGCTCTGCGGGCCCGGCCTCGGCGCCTCGGCGCCGCGGACTGCCGAAGGACATGGGCGAGCGAGCGGCAGTGTCGGACAATCTCCTTGACCGCGCCTTCGAGGCATCGGCCCCGAACCAGAAGTGGATCGCCGACTTCACCTACATCTGGACCGCTGAAGGTTGGCTTTACGTTGCGGCCGTCGTCGACCTGTTCTCCAGGCGCATCGTCGGCTGGGCGATGAAGGCGGAGATGACGGCGCAGCTCGTCACCGACGCGCTGCTCATGGCGATCTGGCGCAGAGGTCGGCCCGACAGCCTGCTGCACCACAGCGACCAAGGCCGCCCAATATACGAGCGAGCAGTTCCAGCGGCTGATGGCCGATCACGGCATCACCTGCTCGATGAGCCGGTCGGGCAACGTCTGGGACAATGCTGCGATGGAGAGCTTCTTCTCGTCGCTGAAAACAGAGCGGACAGCCCGCAAGGTCTACAGGCACGCTCCTGGCGGCTCTCATCGATTTTGGTATTCCGTGCCTTCATAGCGCCAAAAGTTTTGCAGCCAGCGGTGCGCTCGGGGAATGCTTAGAAGTTCTGCCTCGTTCCCATAGACCATTTGTTGCGCCGCGTTCCAGGACCCCATTAGCAGAGCTTGATACGCCGGCTCTTCGTCAGCGCTAAACCTATGCGCACAGGCTTCCGCCTGGGCTACGGTCTTCTGCCCATCACGAAGATCAGAAAGCAGTTCAAAATAGCGCCGCTTCATAAGCGAGTGTGTGCGTGCTCTGTTTGACAAGTCGAACGCTAGATCAGCTGCACCGATGACCGCAGCAAGCGTGCCAAGAACCAAGTTCACGTAAGGAACCCCGGCAAACAGGGCTGAGACTGCGCCAGCGCCGCTTATGATGACGCCAAACATAAACCAACGATGTATCGCGTCCAAAAAAGCCTCGCGCGCGCTGTGATAACGCGCGTTCATGAGGCAGTTTAGGGTTATCTCTTCTTCCCCGGTCTGGGATTCGGATAGGGTGCTGGCGGTTGCCTGACTTCCGACGGCCGTGACGGCGCCGGTGCGGGCCTCGTTGAAGGTGGTGGAGGCGGGTTTTGCGGTTCGCGTGCGGCTTGCCATGCGTCTGTCCCCATAATCTCGCTCCATCTTAGAACTGGGGCAGAATCTGCCAACTACTGCGGGAGTCAATCGCTGCCGGCGGGTTTTTAACTACTATTGCAATGCCGTCGACACGAAAGCCGACGAAGTGCAGGCAGCGCCGCGACAAGCAATCCTCCACTGACTCCGCCGGACCTCTCGCCGCGATTGAGATCAAACGCGTCACGCTGAGTTCTGGTCCATTGCAGAAGCCGCCAAGTGACAGCAATGTGGGGTTAGCGGCAACGAAGGGGGCAGGGAATGAATTTTTTTACTTCGTGGGACATAACGGCTAAGGATATCGCGCTAGGTACTGTTTTCACAGTCGCTGGCATAGTAGCAACTTTGCAATGCTTTTCGTCAGTCCCACTGTAAACGACTTTGTCTATAAGCAGCGAGAAAGGAAGCTTAGTAAGAGACGAAATGCCAGATGGAACAATTACCGAACTATTAAGGCTTTTAGAACGGGAAAAAGAGACCGGTATGTGTATTACATCTCTCTTGCGACGGGTTCTATCTTAGCTGTAATGGCTGGAAGCGTCACACTGATACTGGATGCTATAAATCAAACGCAAAATGGAGAGCCGCTATTTGTCTTGTTTCCGGGCTCGATAGTGTTCATTGTTTCAATAGTTGCTTTTCTTATAGCGGGATGATTTTATGGGGCATAAGCGAGGCTGAAACGCGCTATCAAAACTTTGATCGGTACGAGGGGCAGGTCAGGGAAAAGTGGGGCCTGCCAGATGATGTTGAGGATAAGCCGACAGAGATTCAAAGCGGTGCGCCTCAGCAAGCTTTAATTGAGGATAAGGCACGGCCAGAGCGGCCAAACAACAAAGGGCGTTGATGATCACGCAGTCTTCCGCTGGGCTTCCGCCGGGTCTCTCACGCCGCGATTGAGAACGACCGCGTCACCGGCCTGCACGCCGCGCCGGTAGGCGTCGAGCGACCTCGATCCGCGAATGTTGGCGTTCTCAAGCTTGGTCCCGGCGGCGTTGATTGCGTCGTCGATCAAGCTGTTTCGCAGCACTACCAGGCCGAAGCGTCCAGAGCGCCTGGAAGACATAGCCTATGACCAATGATCCCGAGACCGCGAGCGCCATGAACAGGGCGATAGTTGCCGGCCTGAGGACCAAGGCGACGTCCATGACACCCCAGATCCTCACCGCGCCGCCTAAAACGAGGAGCGCCATTGCTGCGCCGGGCGACATGCCGAGTTCGAGCAACCCTCGAACCAAAAGCAGCGCCGCAAGGCCGTGGAGATACATCTGTGCGCCGACCAGCACCGCGAGCGGGATGGCCATAAGGTGGGTCTGCGCCGATGTAGGCGGCGAGAACATGAGAGAGCAGGAGATCCCGCAGCAGGAACTCAGCCGAAAGGCGAACGCTAGGCAAATCACGACGGTTCTTCTTCGAGGACTCCGTCGAAACGCAACTCGCTCCCGAAAAGTCGCCCGGCGACATCGTCATCCTCGACAATGTGGGCTTCCACAAAACCGAACGCGCAGCCCAGTTGGTTCGCCAAAGGGGGCGCCTGGCTCCTGTTCCTGCCGCCATATTCGACCGATCTCGATCGAGATGACCTATTCAAAACTGCGAAAGCAGGCGGCCAGAACTTCCGTCTTTGCCGTCTTGGCAGCAAGGACTGCCCGGACGGCATCAGAGAGCCGCTTGGCATCCTCGCGGTCGCGCTTTGACTGTGAGGAGCGGAGCCGCTGGGATACATTGAATGCCTGGTTGACCAGGAGGTCGATGCTGTTGTCGTACACTTCGCTCACCTTCCTTCTTTCACGGCGATAGCCGCCGATATTTCATGCTCATTCGGATTCTGATCGACCACAACCCCTTGAGCGCTCGTGACATTGCGCCATCTGGTTCTGGGATGCTTGGAGCGACGAAATCTGCAATGCCAACGGAGCCGCTGACACCCGACGGCCACCCAGCGATCAGGCCCGTTTCCTGACCGACTTTCCGGTTATCCGGCGCTCGTGTCGCAGTCATCGTCCGGCAACCACGCCTCCACTCTTTCGACGCGATCTCCGCACTCGGCGTTGCTTGGCGTTCGTTTCGCGGCCATCGCCGATGCGCGCGTGCGTGTTGATGAAGTCTTCGACGGCGACAGGCTGTTGGCGCGGATGCTGAGCCTCATGCCTCGCTCTCCTCCGCGCCGAAACCGATAATTGCGTAACTCATAATGCTTCTCCGACCTGTGTTGGTGTTGATTGTGCCGATCTTCACCGGCTCGAATTTTATTTCGTGGGGGATACGCCGCCATCCTCTCTGTCTGGCCACTCGAAACCTTGATTGACGATCTGAGGACCTACTGGATCAGCCCGCGGACGACACGTCGCCCGTTGCTGTACTCCGCCGACAGCCCGAGATGGCATTACCGCAACCTACGACATGATCTCGCGTTGCGAGTGGCCGGTTGGGAGCCGCAAGCTGTCAGTCCGCTATTTGACCGGAACTGCCAATCAACTGCCGCTCCGAAATGGGTCAGCCAGACCTCTCTTTGGCAAGCCGAAACTTGCTGCCGAGTACGATCCCGCAACCGCGTTGGCAGGCAACCTTAAAGGGTTGTCACCGCTTTTGTACGCGGCAGCCTTGCAGTTCAGAGTCTCTAATCTAGGATGCGTCAGAACCTACCGTCGGAAGTCTGGCCTGCAGCTCCGCAACAAATGTCCTTGCCACCATGGAACGTCACACCGTCGTCGTCGAGGGCACTTTAGCCTTTCGCATGCAGCGTGTCGCAGCCGCTCAAGTGGGTGACCATGGCCTCGACGTCACCACTGTCCCGCTGCTGGCGGCTCGCCTCGCGGGTGGTTTCAGCCGTCCAGCCGATCACGCAACCCTTGTACCAATCGTCGCACAAGCACTCGCAGAAATCACTTTCGAAGAGCTCGAAAAGGTCAAGGCAAGACCTGGCATGGCGAGGGCCGTCCTCGCTAGTCTGGATCGTGTATGGGCCGCCGACATTCGGCTTGACGATCCGCTCAATCCGAGTGCCCGGCTGCGCGACCTTGGTCACATCGAAGGCTTTCTGCGCGAGCATCTTCCAATCGGCGCGCTGTTGCCCGGCGACTTGCGCGATCGGGCGCTTGCACGCGTCGTTCATGCGCCCACGGTCTTCGGCCCTCTCTATCTCCACCGGCTTGTTTCCGTCGACCCGCTGTGGCGGCCGCTCATCAAAGCACTCACCACGGTCGTCGAAATTACGTGGGACGCACCAGGGATGCGCGACCGGACCTGGTTTCCTGGTACGATTCTGGCGACACCTCTGCAGCCTCCCGAACATCTGATATGTGAGGTTTGCGCCGACCCACGCGCGGAGGTGGTTGAAGCGCTTCGCTGGGCGCGTGGGTTGTTGAGCGATGGCGTGACACAGGCCTGCGATATCGCGATCGCCAGTGCTGACCTGAGCGTGTGGGATGATCACATGCTGGTCCTGGCTACGGACGCTGATCTCCCGATCCATTTCGCTGGCGGCGTTTCAGCCCTGAGCACGCGCGCTGGCCAGACCTGCGCGGCGCTCGCCGACGTTATGATCAACGGTCTGTCGCAGGATCGCATTCGTCGTCTGTCGCTGCTCTCCCCGTACCTGTCGGAGGCGCTTCCGGCTGATTGGATGAAAGGAATCCCCACCGAGGCAGGACTGTTCGAGCCGGAGCACTGGGCGCGCAGTCTAGAGACACTGTCGCCTTCCGAGGGGCCCCCAATCGCAACGATTGTAATGCCAGTGCTTTACGACCTAGTGGGCGGCGCAAAAGCTGCAGTCAAACTCGGAAAGTCGCTCTTGCGCGGCAGCAGCCTTGGGCTCTGGCAGGAGGCGCTTCGTTTGGCGCCGGCCGCAGCAATGGAGATGACCCTGGCGTCGTTGCGCATCGCAGATGAGAGCGACCCTGCCAACAATGTGGTCTGGGCACGGGCGGCGGACCTGGTTGGTGCGCCACGAAAGCACATGCGTCTTCTTGGACTTTCGAGCAGAAGCTGGCCGCGCGGCGACAATGCGGACCCGCTCCTGCCCGAGCATGTGCTCAACGAGCACGAGTTGGTGGACCTGCCCCGACTTGAGCGCGATCTGCTGGCCTTTGAGATCCTGACCGGCCACCCAAATTCGAAGGTTACCCTGTCGCGCAGCAGGCGATCGGCGGAAGGCGCGTTCCTCGCCAAGAGCGGATTGCTACAGCATCGGGTTGCCGAGCGTCCTCTTTCCCGGACGCGAACGCCGGAGCATGCGTTTAGCGAAGGTGATCGTCTATTGGCTCGTACCAGTGATGCGCTCGCCTTGCCGCGCATACAAAGCGTTATTTCTTGCTGGGCCGACTGGACGCGCAGGCTCGAGACAACGCCACATGACGGCGGGTTCCGAAAGCACCATCCGGCCATTCTGCGCGCTCTGAGCTTGCCGCAATCCGCTACCTCGCTCCGGCGGCTTCTGCGTGATCCCTTGGGCTATGTGTGGCTGAGGGTGTTAGGGATGACCGCGCCTGAGCTCGCGGTCCAGCCGCTGCAACTCGATGCGAAGACGTTCGGCGAGCTCGTGCATGAATTGCTGCGCCTCGCGGTCGAGCGCATGCCCAACCTTGTCAGCGCAACGCCAGAAGAAATCGATAGCGCCCTTGAGGTCGCGGCCAGAAGCCTCGCGGAGGACTGGCCGCTAACCCGGGCAGTGCCGCCGAGCTTGCTTTGGTTGGACACGATCGAAGAGGCGCGGCGACGGGCCCGCCGCGGACTGACGGTCGATGACCGCTTCGGCCCTGGTACGCAAAGCTTTAGCGAGGTGCCGTTCGGCACGCCTGAGTCGCAGGCAAAGCGTTCCGATCCCTGGCGCGAAGACCAACAGGTCTTGATCGGCCGTTTCGGGATTCCGCTGAAAGGCCGCATTGACCGTGTCGACGTGAAGCCGGACCGCCGTGGTGTCCGGATGTCCGACTACAAGACCGGCAAGACGCCGCGCGATCTTCGCGACGTCGTCCTCGGCGGCGGAGCGGAAGTTCAGCGCGCACTCTACGCCGCCGCGATCAAACAGCTCATCCCCGAGGCAAGCACGATCATCTCCCGTCTGGTCTACCTTGATACCGTGGAACCTCCGGCGCGCCTTGAAGGCGACGTGCTCGAGCAAGCTGAAGAGAAGCTGCTACGCTTCATCGATATCGCAGTCGAAGGGCTCAGAGCTGGGATCGCCTATCCGGGACCAGATGCGTTCGCTGACTACAACCAAGTCAGGATCGCGCTGCCTGCGGCGCTCGATCGTTACCAAGGGCGCAAGGATGAAGGTTTCAACGCCGTGCAGCACAAGCTTGCACCTCTTTGGAGGGAGCTGTGATGCTGAGCGATGCCCTCGAGCGCAGTCGCGTTCTCACTGAACTCGACAGGACATTGCTGGTCGAAGCGGCTGCGGGCACGGGCAAGACGTCACTGATTGCCGGCCGCGTCGTCATGCTGATGTTGTACGGTGCGCCGCCGCGCAGCATCGCCGCGATTACGTTTACCGAACTGGCTGCCAGCGAGCTGTCGCTGCGCATTCGCGAATACGCAGCCCAACTGCTGGGAGGAGAAATCCCGAAGGTCTTGCGCGGCGCTGTAACCCTTGAGCTGCTCGACGAAAAAAAGGCAGTCCTCAAGTCGGCAATCGATGCCTTCGATGAGCTAACCGCGTGCACGATTCACGCGTTGTGCCAGCAGATTATCATGGCCTATTCCGTCGAAACGGGACTCGATCCCGGATCACGAATGATGGATGGGCCTGCGGCCGACGCGATGTTCGAGAGCGTCATCTCCAAATGGCTGTTCGAGCGTCTCTCAATACAAACCAGGGAGGGCGAGGATCCGGTCGCGGTCCTCTCCAAGTTCGAACCGTTGAAGGTCGTCAAGGATAGCTTCGACCTTGCCAAGCTCAAGCTGGAGCATCCAGGGGCCGGCACGGCTTCGATCGACTTCTCGCTGCGCAAGGATATCGATTTTGTCGAGAGCGTCCGTGCGTTCAGACGCTGGCAAGTGGACTATCCCAAGGAAGGCCGCACCGGAGCCCTGGTTGCGGAATTCGAAACCCTCGCCGCATTCTACGAGAGCTGCTTCGAGATGCAGCCGACCTTTGCTCGGCTACGGGAACTTGCCGACCCGCCGCGTACTGCCTCAATGAAATGGAACGAGTTCGCCTTCAAAAAACAGCGCAATCTCGGCCATTGGAAATCGGCCTATGGCAAGGACAAAGGACCAGAACTCGCTCAGCAGGCCGAGGCGCATTCCCATAACTGTGAGACGCAATTCGCAGAACTCCTCGGCCAGATCGGCGATGGGATGGTCGATCAGATGTCACGTGCGCTCGATCCCGTGACCGATCTCTATGTCGAGCGCAAGGGCGACGCGGCTGTCCTCGACTTCGACGACCTCCTGCAGCGTGCCCAAGCCCTTGTGACCAAGAACGATGCCGTGCGCGAGGCAGTCGGTCGACGTTTTGCGCATATCCTGGTCGATGAATTTCAGGACACCGACCCGATCCAGGCGAGCATCCTGTTTTCGATAGCGGCGCGCGCCATGCCCGATCGCTGGCAGGATGCCGACCTTCGCGACGGGGCGCTGTTCGTGGTCGGCGATCCCAAGCAATCCATCTACGCCTTTCGTGGTGCCGATATCGACAGCTACAATCAGGCGAAGCGGACGATTGCACGCCTGGGGGACGACCGCATTGTCCATATCGGGGCCAACTTTCGCTGCCAGCCAGGCATCATTGACTACGTGAACGCCGCGTTCCAACCCGTTCTTGATGCTGACGGTCAGCCAAGTTATGGCGCACTCACCGCAACACGTGAAGGCGCCATCCATGGACTGCCTTCCGCTTCCCACGTGACCATTGGCGACGGTCGAACGGCGAGTATGCCCGAGCAGCGCGACGACGAGGCGGCGATCGTTGCGCGGATATGTTCGAAACTGGTCGGTGCAATCGAGATCGAAGACGAGCACGATGGCAGGCGCCGCCTACTTGAAGCGGGCGACATTGCCCTGCTCGCGCCAACCGGCACTGACCTTTGGCGCTACGAACGGGCACTGGAGGCGCTCGGGCTTGCCGTCGCGTCGCAGGCTGGCAAGACGCTGTTACTCCAGCAGGAGACCCAGGACGTTCTGGCGCTGCTGCGCACGCTGGCGGATTCGCGCGACCGGCTTGCCTTCGGTGCTTTCATGCGTGGACCCATGGTGGGTCTAACCGATGAAGAGCTGCTCGACATTGCCGAAGAGGTCCATCAGGCCGGACCTGCCGCTGCACCGACTGGCCTTTTTGACATCACGACACCGCCGGCTCTGGTGTCCCATCCCATCGCCAGTTCAATCCTCGAAATCCTGCAAAAACTCCGAGCAAGGGTGAACTTCACGACCCCGCGCATTTTGTTGGCCGAGGCTATCGAGGAGCTTCAACTGCGCGTCGCACTGTCTGCGCGAAGCGGCAACAACCGTGCAGCGCGCTCTCTTGCCAATCTTGATCGCATCGTTGAACTGGCGCGGCCATTCGACGTCCGGGGGCTCCGGTCCTTCTTCCGTCATCTCCAGCTCGATTGGGACCGTCGCGCCTCGCGGCAGGAGGGCCGGATCGACGCGTCGAAGGACGCGGTCGAGATTGTGACCATTCACAGCGCCAAAGGCCTTGAGTGGCCGGTGGTCATCCCCATCAACATGGGCACGCGTGCAAGACCCTCCGAGCGCTTCGTCCATCGCCAGTCCGACAACACGCTGCACTGGATCATCGGCGGCGTCTGTTCCTCTGCGCTCAAGCTTGCTCGCGAGGAGCAAGCGCAGCGTCAGACGCTGGAACATCAACGTATGTGGTATGTCGCCTCTACGCGCGCCCGCGATCTGCTGGTCGTTCCCAATCTTTCCTCGGCCAAGCCAGGTGCATGGTCGAAACTGCTCAACCTGAGATTCGACCTGCTTGAGGAATTGCAGTTCAACCAGCTGGAGCCGCGAACGCCGCCGGATTTCGACGCCGCCGCGTTGCCTCAGGATGCGGATACTTTCGCACGGCAATCCGCCATCGTTCAGGCAGCCTCGCCATCACTGCACTGGATCAATCCTAGTGCCCACGATGCGGATCGTGCCGAAATCCTCCCACCGACCTTGGCGAGCGAACCAAGCGGCGCGTTCGAATATGTCGAGCCCATAGGCGCCGGCAGGACTCGCGGGCTGGTCCTTCACAAGCTTATGGAGGAACTTCTGACGGGCGAACTATCGCCCCAGGATGATGTTGCGGCACGCGCTGGACATCTTCTCAACGAACTTCTTGCCATCGAATCCGAGGAGGCATCTCTCCCGGTTCCAAGCGAACTCGCAGCGACAGCGTTGCAGACCTACTGGCTGCCTTATGTGCAGCGACTCTTGCCCGTGCTTGTGCCCGAATTGTCTGTCTGGGGCGAGATAAAGCCCGGCAATCTTCTCGCCGGCCGTGTCGACGCGATCGCAATCGAGGATGGCAAAGTGCTGGAGGTTCTGGACTGGAAGAGCGATCGCGACACAAGCCTGCACCGCGTTGCGTATGTCCAGCAGTTGCAAGGCTACCTACAGGCAATCTCCGCGCCACAGGGCGCGATCGTGTTTATGACTACCGGTGAAATCGTGTCCGTCCTGCACGCGAATTGAGTTCACCAGCCACGCACCGCAATGCAGTACTGCCGCACTAGCTTGTATCCACTTTCTATGTAGAGGCATTTCGAGCTATTTAAGTGTGATACATCCGGGATGCGAAGAAGGGGGGCGCATGCCTTCGCTGGATTACGAGAACGAAAAGATCGTCTTTAGGGATTTCTATGATGCCTCCCGCGACAAGATGGCGTCCGCCAAAGCCGCAATGGAGACGCTCCTCCGCTCACTTTTAGCCACCGATCCGGCGATCGCCGGAGCCAAGGTTGAAGGGCGCGTGAAAGATCGAGAGGAGTGCCTCAGCAAGTTCCGTCGAAAATACCAAACGGAACTGGAAAGCTCTAAGATTCCCTATTCGATTCGAAACCACATCACCGATCTTCTGGGGCTTCGGATCGTCTGCTTCTATGAAGACGAGGTTGAGCGCGTACGCGATCTCGTCACTGGGGAGTTCGAGGTGCTCGAAATCACCGACAAGACGGCCCAGATGCAGGAAACGGACAATGCCTTCGGCTACAAGGGCCTGCACATGGACCTAAGGCTCACCGAGGGCAGGCGCGGAATGAAGGAGTATGCCGCCTACGGCGACTTTCCCTTCGAGTTGCAGATCCGCACAGTGGTCCAAGATTCCTGGAGTGTGTTGGACCATAAGATCAAGTACAAGAAATCTATTCCTATCGAGCTGAAGCGGCGCATCAACACTCTGGCCGCCCTCTTCGAACTCGCCGACCGCGAGTTTCGCGAAATTCGCGAAGGAACGACCGAGGCGTTGAACCGCACCGAAGAGTACGTAACGATCGAGGCGGAGAGTGCGAGCCCGGAACCGGAACCCGCCCGCACGCCAACCGGAAAGAAATCAGGCGGCTACACACCTCTCGACGCGTTCAGCTTGCTCCGCATCGCGAAACACTTTTTCAAAGACGAGGAATTTGAAGCTTACAAAATTGATGGCTTCACGCAGGAGGTCACTAAACTTGATCCCGGCATATCGCGCGGCAAGTTCAACTTCTACATGAAGGAGACGATCGGCGATGTCCGGCGATACAAAACGGACTTTGAGGCGAGAACTGACGGCGGGATGATGAACTCGTTCACGGTCATGCGGCATTGCCTCTACGCGGCCGATGCCGACAAGTTCGGCTCCATGTTGACCGACCGCGCGCGAGCGACATTCGACGAATGGCGAGCTGCGGAAGCGACCGGGAGCGGATGATAGTTTGGTTGCCAGCCGCAAGGTCGCTTACCGGCCGTCAGTTCTTAGAGACCGAGTCTTGGTAGCCTACATTTCCAGATGTACGACTCGTTTCAGCGCCGACGCTTCTTGCCCATCCTTGCGGCTCTGAACTCGGAAAGCGCTGATGCCGAGCTCTTAGCTCGCAAAGAAAAAGCCGCCAACAACGCAGCAACGCCCACACTGCACACGCGACGCATGGAACCCCCTTATACAACCCAGGAGCCATATTCACGAATCCTATCGGCTACGCAAGCAGGGCCTGTTTGCTTTGAGCCTTTATGCTTGCCAGTAAGCCCCGTCGTATTGCTTTCCAGGTCTACGGCATTCCATTCGCTGACAACGAAGTCATTGCTTGACACGTTCTCCGCGCCAGGGCGATGGTTCACCGACTTTGGAGGGTTGGGAAATGCAAACGAAAGTAACGGGCGCACTGGCTGCGTTAGCGACGACCGTAGTCGTGTGTGCAGCGGGACCCGCGCTTCAAGAGACTGGAAACGACGGGCGCGTAGCCGAAGTCTTGGACTTTCCTCTCGCGTTGGAGCTGGGGTTGGCCGCCAAATCCGGATGGTCATTCATGGAGCTTGGACGATCGAGAATCGCGGCTTCCGCGCTCGAGCCAAACTTTCCCAACTCGAACCTATCGGTCCAAGGAGCCAGATCATGGCTGGCTGCGGTCGACGTCCGCGATTTGGGATTGAGCCCGGTCGTCGTGGGAGAAGAACTGAACCTTGTCCAGTTGACGGCGTAGGGCGATCCTATGGCGCGTACACTGATGCTCTCGGACAATCCTGAAGACGTACGAAAGCTAACTGAATCCTATATTCAGTCTGGGAACCTCAACTTCCTGGTCGGGTCCGGAGCTTCTATGCCCGCGATTAAGGTCGCGGGAACCATCGAGGCGGAGATCAACAGTCTGCTGATCGGCGGTAACGTCGCAGACGCCGATCTCATGGCGCTCGAGTTCATCGAGGAACTCGTGGAGACGAACGTCGATCTGCTGGCGGACATCGACGACCAAGCCATCACCGAGACGCTAGCGAATTACACCGACTTCCTTTCCGCAGTGGACGGCATTCTGTTCGAGCGGAAGAATATCCTGCTCCCCCGACAGGCGAACATCTTCACCACCAACTACGACCTTTTCATCGAGAAGGCGGCCTCCAAGCTTCCAAACGTAACCTTGAACGACGGCTTCGACCGAACATCAGCGGTTGGAAGCAGGTATGTGTTTTCGCCCGAGAAGTACTTTGACAGGACCTATCGATCTGGCAGCTCGAACGACCGGATCGCGGAACTACCCGTCACGAACCTGATAAAGGTGCACGGCTCTCTGAGTTGGCAACGCGACGGAGACATGGAAATCTGCTTCGCCTCAGATGGCGTCTCCCTTTCTGGCCACGTGCAGAAGAACAATCCAGATGCCGTATCCATCGCATTGGCCAAGCGGGCGGTGATCCTGCCCAATGTCCGCAAGTTCGAATCGACGCTTATTGAACGGGTTTATTTCGATTTGCTCCGCTTGTATTCGAACTGCTTGGACAGGGACAACGCGCTGCTCATCGCCTTCGGCTTCTCTTTCGCGGACGAGCATATCCTGGACATCACCCGCCGCGCGCTTCGCAATCCAACCGCCCAATTACTGATATTCGCCTATTCAAGCGCCAACGTTGCCGCGTTCTCGGACAAGTTCTCACAGAACCGGAATGTGACCGTTATCGATCCGGGCGCTGGACCTCCGACAGACTTCAAGGTCTTCAATTCGATCCTCCGTCAGGTGATTCCGCAAGGCGGCAGACCCGCATGAGCGACGTCCGTCTCCAAAAGGAGGCTGTCCTCCGGGTCGGCGAAGTCTCGGGCGTCACCGGGCGGCGCATCCTCGTGACTGTCGACAGGGACAAGAACCTGTCGGAGCTGTTTTATGACGGCGACCTCTTGAGGAACATCGCGGTAGGCAGCTACATCGACATCCGAAAGGGTTTCGTGAGTCTCATCGGGAAAGTTGACGGCGAGAACGCGAATCCGGATTTCTCACGATTGGAAGACCCCGAGCCGATGGTACGCGGGTGTCGTGTCCTCTCCATATCGCTGGTCGGCTTCATCGACCGGAAGGGTCATTTTTTCGGCGGGACGAAGGAACTGCCCCTTGTCGGCAACGAGGCCTTCCTGCTCACTCGCGATCGCGTGCTCCAGGTCCACAATCTGATCGCAGAGGACGGCATCGCCCTGCACATCGCGACGTCGGAGTACGAAGGCTATGACATTGCACTTCCGGTCGACGGACTGATGAACAGCCACATCGCCATTTTCGGTAACACGGGAAGTGGGAAGTCGAACACCCTCGCAACGCTCTACCAGCATTTCGTCACGGAACTCAGGGCGATCAACGCCGAGGCCTTCAACGAAAACTGTCGAATCGTGGTGCTCGACTTCAACGGCGAATACGCACATACGGATTGCATCGCTAGTGACAAGACAGTCTACAATCTCTCGACCCGCAACGACCAAGGAGACAAAATTCCGCTGAGCAACGCCGGACTGCTGGACATTGAAATGCTGTCAATCATCTCGGACGCCACGGAGAAAACTCAGAAGCCATTCCTGCGTCGCGCTCTGTCGCAGTACGAAAGGGTCATGGAGGGGAACGATCCGACCGAGCACCTGAGGAACATGATCCGTCAACAGGTTACGCAGATTCTCAGGATGTCCGACAAGGTCAGGGCCGACCTGCTTTTCGACTATCTGCGTCAGTTACTTCCTGAGCAGGACCCTGCTGGAAACGTAGTCGAAATAGCCATGGATCTGGAATGGCATAACAACACTTCGCAGTTCAGATGCGGTCAGCACTGGCTGCGCGATGATCCTGCCGCGATATTGAACACGGTTGTTTATCAGCATGTCGCCAATTTCGCATTCGCTGACGATATCATCGAGGATTTCGTCGCCTTCTCCTACGTCCAACTGATCTACGACGTGCTAGCGAACCGCGCTCAGAACGAGCACATCGCGCCGGTGATAAACAAGCTGCGCAGCAAGCAGAAGGACATCCGGAAGGTATTCGATCCTGCAATTCAGGGAGAGCTATTCGAAAGTAACATCATTGTAGTCAACCTCAACGACGTCAATCTGGAAATGAAGAAAACGATCCCGCTTCTTCTCTGCCGGCGCATCTACCAAGAACACAAGATGTTGTTCCAGGGAAAGACCCTCAACCTCGTGATCGACGAAGCTCACAACATCCTGTCTACCGAGTCCTCAAGAGAGACCGAGGGGTGGAAGGATTACCGCCTCGAGACATTCGAGGAGATCATCAAGGAAGGACGCAAGTTCGGCGTCTTCGTGACGATCGCCAGCCAAAGACCGAACGACATCTCGGCTACCATCACATCTCAGGCCCACAACTACTTCATCCATCGCCTAATCAACCAGAAGGACCTGCAGTCGATTGCGAGCGCCGTGTCCTACATCGATGAGCTCACGGAGGAGTCGATTCCGACGTTGCCGACGGGAACCTGCATCTTCAGCGGCATGGCAGGCCAGATGCCGTTAAAGCTCAACATCAAGGCTCTCGAACATCACCTTCAGCCCAAGAGTACCACGCTGCGCTTTGCCTCCTTGCTATCCCACGACGACTGACCGCGGCCGGCGCTTTGCCGTACACCAGATTAGCAGTTTGGGTAAACGGATTGGATTTCCGCTATTGGCGTGCAAGAGGCATTGCGCCGCCGCGGAGCTATGTCAGCTTTCGAGCGCGCGAGATGACGACCTCTACGACCGACTTGAGGGCGCGAAGCTGCCGTTCCTCATGCGTCGGGAACCAACCGACGAGGTTGCGTCGATTCAGCTGCCCACCCGAACAACTAATGCTGGATCGAACTCGGTGTTCTCACCCTCATAACCCCTCGGGTTGCACACCATGCGAGTATTGCCGACCTGGTAGTCGCAACTATCGTGGGTGTGGCCGTGGATCCATAGCGTCGGCCGTCCAGATTGGATGACTCCGGTCAAGTCGGAGGCATAGGCCGCGTTGAGGAGATCTCTCGTGAATCGTCTCGGAATGGACGACTGGTGCGGCAGGTGATGCGTCACCACTACGGTGGGAATGTTGGACGACCGTAAGGCGACCTCGATAAACCTTTTCGACTGCTGATGCAGTCCGTAGGCTGTCTCCGGCAGGAAGCGCTGCCAAGGATTCCGCTGGAGCGCGATCTGCCGATAGTCGTTCATCCTATCCTTAGCATACATCATCGCCAACCGCTGATGCCCCATGATGCGATAGTCGGTCCAAAGCGTGGCTCCGAGGAACCGGACGCCGTCGATGATGACAGCCTGGTTTTCGAGGAAGTGAACCGCGGGGAAACGAGCCGCGGCGGCGCGACCGTCCTCCAGTCCTTCCTTGATGGCGCCTTTGTAGAATTCGTGGTTCCCGGCGACATACACGCAAGGAATCACAGGGGCGATGTTCTGGGCCAGCCAGTACACGCCGTTAGCGGGCGCGCGGCAAAGGTCTCCGGCGACGATACAGACGTCAGCATCGGGAATGGAAAGCGGCTGCCGCAAGTCGGCGACTTCCAGATGCAGGTCGGAAAACAGCCAGATCTTCATGGGATCGAGTCCTTGGTTGGCGGTTACATACGCCGGGACTTGGAGGTGAATCCCCGACGGAGCGGGCGGTTTCAGGTTCTCGATCCGCGACGCCTATCCGGAGCGCTCTCCGGCTTCCTGCCTAGCGTGGTTGGAACGGGCCTCATGCTCCCCGTCCTCTCCATCCCCGCCTTCGTCGGTGTTTCCGTCGGCCAGACTGGCTTCGATCCGTTCCCGCGCGATCCTGAGCGAGGCGCCCAGCGTGTCTTTGGGGTCCCTGGCTAGATCGTCCCTGTTGCCTGTGTGGTTCGCGGCACTGACGAGTCCGGAGATTTCGGCGGCGGACAAATAGCCCGATCGTTCCAGGGCCTTCGCGACCGCGTCCAGTGCCGTCCGGTTCTGCTTCAGCAGGCCCCTTGCGTCCGACAGGGCACCATCGATGCGTTTCCTTACGCTGGCGAGCAGCCCGGGCACGACCGTGAGGGGGTCGTTGAGCCCGTCGGGAACGAAGACCGGACCCAGTTCGCCAAGCCCGAACCGAAGTTCGATGTTCTTCGCGAGTTCGGTCGCACGCGACAGGTCGGAGCCGGGCATGGCGCCTGCCCCGGCGGACGGGCTGCCGAGCAGGAGCTCTTCAGCCGCGCGGCCGGCCATGAGCATGACGATGATGTCGTTGCAATGCTTGAGCGATGCATTGCCGTCGATCCTTTCGATTTCGGTGAGGCCGCTCCGGTCGCCGATCGAGACGCCGACGACCTCCATACAGCCGAGCACGGTGGCAACGACGGCATGGCCCGCCTCGTGGACTGCAAGCAGCCGCCGGATTTGCTGGGACGGCGGCTCGCGTTTCGAGCGGACTTCGGCCAAAAGGTCATCGAGCCGCAGTGCCCGGCGGCCGCGGCGGGCGGCACCCCGGGCCCTCCGAACGAATGCTTCGACATCGGCTCCGGTGGCGCCACCGGCGGCAAGCGCTGCAGGCATAAGGTCAGCACCTGGAAGTTGAGCGCCGATGTGGTGGCGGAAGATTTTGGCGAGCGTCTTCACGTCGGGCTTCTGGATCGTGATCTCGTGGTCCAGTCGCCCGGCTCTTTTGACCGCCGGATCGATCATGTCTGGATGGTTCGTGGCTCCGATGACGACGACTCCCGGCCGCTCCTCGACGCCCTGCAGGAGTTCCAGCAAAAGATTCACGATCTGCGACCAGTACTCGACATAGTCTCCGGTCAGGCGCGCCCTGTCGGAGATCCCATCAAGCTCGTCTATGAAGAGAATGCACGGCGCGAGTCGACGTGCGCGCGAGAAGGCTTCCTTGATGGCTTGCAAGGTGCCGCCGAGGTGACTTGCCGAGTTCCAGTCGGCAACGCTTGTAGCCACCAGCGGCACCCGTGCGGATTTCGCAAGCGCACGGGCGTAGCTCGTCTTGCCAACCCCGGGAGGACCGCTAAGCAAGAGGCCTCGGTTGTCGACTTCATCCCAGCTGATCCGGCCGGCCTTATAGTCGGCGAAATCGGCGGCCAGGTCGAGGCCCCAGTCCTTTGCCTCGCCGTAGCCGTCAAGGTCCTCGAGTGCCGGACCTTCGGAATGGAATTCCCCTTTCTTGGCGATAAGGTCCTCAAGCCGCGCCAGGCATTCCTCAGGACTGCGGTCGGGCCTCAACGCAAGCACCAGATCCGCGATGTCGAGGAGCCGAATAGCCGCGGGATCTATGGAACGCTCCGCACGTTTGCCCGTGACCGCCTCAATGACGAGCGCCAGCGCGCTGTCATCGATCTCGGGCAGGACAAGATGATACTCCGCCGAGCGCATCAGGTCGCGCGGCAGCTGCCGCCGGGGATCCGGGGCAATGCCGATGATGGTCGAGCGCGCATGGAGAGCGCTGGCGATCATGTCGTTGCCGCTGTCCGGCTTGTGGCTCTTTTCCGTTCCGTCGCGTGCAACGACGAGCGCCTCGACCCCTCCGGACCGTGACTGGTGGAAGCTGGTCACGGCGACGCGCTCGGACGGCAAAGCGCAGGCAGTGATGACCTTCTCGACCGCGTCGACCCGGTCCGGCGCATGGGTGGCGATTGCGACAACCGGCGCGCCGCGCCGCAATATCCTCGTCAAGCCGGGCTCGGCCTCGATGGCGCGGGCGGTCAGCACGGCGACGGCGGCCAGATCGGGACGGATTGAGATTCGTTCTTCGGCAGGCGTGTCCATGAGTTCCTCGAGCAATACCTCGACCGGATCTAGGGGATCGCTCGATCCAGCTCGCAACATGGATTTCGAGTCCGTTCGGTCTTCCCGGGCGAGGATGTCGAGATACGCCCTGGCAAGGAGATCCGTTCTGACAACGTTCGCCTGCGCGGCTGGTGGGCGCGCCGTCATGGCAAGTCCTCCGTGTCGATCACCAGGTCCCAGCGGAAGCCATTGGCGCGCTCGGATGCGGATCTGAGATAGCCGCGTGGATTGCAGACGATCCTTGTCCGGCCGACCCTGACGTCACTGGGATGGTGCGTGTGGCCGCAGATCCAGAGAGCGGGCGCGGAATCGGAATTCAGGATGTCCTCGAACGCTGCCTTGCCGCAGGCGAAGAGATAGTTTGTGTCCCAGTCCGTATAGGCGGCCGGCGTGCAGTCCGGATGCGGAAGATGGTGGGTGACGACTACCGTTTGGCCGTCGAACGGGTTCGCGAGCTGGCGCTCGATGAAGCCACGGGTCATCCGATGGAATCCAAGCATCGCGGACGGCGACAGCGGCTTGCCATCGTCAAGCCAAATTCTGGAGAAGTCCGCCAGCTGCGAGGGAGCCCATTTCATCCGCAACGCAAAGTGGCTGTCGTCCTTCAGGTCCATCATGAAGTCGGTCCATAGGGTGCCGCCGACGAAGCGAACGCCGCCAAGCTCGATCACGTCGTCATCGAGTAGATGAAGCCGCTGCGGCCACGATCGGGACGCGGCGGCGATTTCTTTCATCAGAACGTGGCTGGCGGCCTTTGCCGACGGTGGCCAAACGCCACCGCTGAAGTAGAACTCGTGATTGCCAGGCACGAACACGATGGGCAGCCCGTAGCGCTCGATGAGCCATTGCGCGCATTCTCCGAGCTGGTCGGCAAGGCAGAGGTCGCCCGCGCATACGATGACGTCCGCCTCGGGAGCGCTGTCGACGAACATCGGGTTCTGCAGCTCAAGGTGGAGGTCGGATAGAATCCAGAGTTTCATGGCGGGTCATCTTTTCTGCAGATCAGTGTCGAGTGGGCGGACGGTTGCACTTCGACCTCCTGGCGCGTCTCCAGGAACTCCTCGACGATCTGGTTCCGGTACTCGGCATGTCTCCCGTTAGGCTCTCTCGGTCCGGATTACCTGGGCACAGCGATGCCCGTGCTTCGGGACCGTGAAGATCTTTCCCTTGCCTTGGCCATGGGTTGTTGGGCTGGCGGGGGCCAACTGGCGGTGGATTGCCGCGTTGCCGGGTCGCTCGACTGCAAGGATTCCTGCCTGAACCATTCGCCACGTCAGGACTCCCTTGCCGGGTCGTATGGCTCTCCGAGACGGAACCAGCGTGAAAGCGACCGGGCCAAGCCAAGTTGCGGCGAAAAGGCCCAGATATTTGAAGTCGCGATGGGTCGCCGGCAACCAGGCAGCAGTGGATGTCCCGTAGACAGGCCCTCAAGGCAAAACGCTGGTCGCACCCCAAGCCGCCAGTTTTCCAGGATCGGAGCGTCCGAAAGGGTGGCTTCATTGAACAATCGATCGCAATCAAACGGGCTTACTCCGAGCACCCATAGGTCGGCGACAAGGGCTTCTAGCTTGTTGATGTCTCGAATGATGGCATCACGATCGATCTCGCCTTTCGCTTTCCCGAAAAGGTGCATGATATCGCTTTCTCGCACTGCTGACGGCCGCTGGATTGCGGTCCGCATCTTCTAGGGCCCCCTCGCTGCTGGTTCCGCACCAGCCGAATCACCGGGCAGGTGCGACATCAAGGGGCTCTTCTCCTTCGATGTTGTATCACAGAGTACCTGATTCGAATCCTTGAGTCGATTATCTGATACATATTGTACCAATTGTTGACAACGGCGATAAGCGGCCGCTTCGTTGTCCAATGGAGTCATTTTCCGAGACTATCCAATTGATGCGGGTGGCACGTGCGCTGCTCGAGCTCAGCCAGGAGGACTTGGCCGAGCTTGCGGGGGTTGGACGTCAGACGATCGTTAGAATCGAAGCCGGTGGGAAAGGGGTTGCGTTCGATGTTGTCGGCAGGGTGCGAACGGCGCTCGAAGAGGCGGGCGTCGTATTCTTGCCGTCTGGCCCCGACCATGGTCCGAGCGTGGCTCTGCGAAGATCCGGAAAATCGAGAAAATCTAAGTAAGCGAACCGAATTTCGGCGGCTTCCGCTGCCAGTCGAGTGCGTCTCGGTTGCACCTACGCTCGAAGGGTGGCAACGTTCGTGCTCATGCCCGGGTTCCCGACGATCCCGACCGCTGGCGGTCCGCCGTATTCTTCCTGCCGGATGACACGCGCTGCGGCCGGAGATCGCATATGATGGTGATGCGCTGCGGCATATCGGCCCTGCGTTGAATGCCTTGTATTTGCTTCTACCGGCGAACGGGCAGCGCTGGGGTAGTTGGCACCAGAGCGCCACTCGGCAGGTGCTGATGCCTAGTTTATGAAGTTATCCAGTTCTGGCCGGCTTCCCAGACGACTTGGACGGCCCAGACAACTGGCGGAGCTGCCATGCAGACAAACGAAGCCAGGACCAAGCGGCCGGCTGCGTTGAAGGTTTTGAATTTGCGATTGGCGATGCGTGCCTGCACCGCCACCTGGACTGCGAGGTCCTGAAGATATTCGTCAGTAAAAGATTGGCTTTCTGCAGGGTAGTAACGCTGTTTGGCTGCCGGGCCGAAATCGTCGATCTCCAGGGTTGCAATGTGACCGAAGTAAAGAAGGTTGCTATGGTCTTTGCGTTCAGGGCGAAGATGGTGCAGCAATCTTGGAATAAAGGACGTGAGCGTCACCACCGCTGCCACGGCTAGCAGCGGTAGCGCCACCAGGAAGGCAGTTCGATAGCCCATTGGAGGCTCATCCGTGGAGCGGAGGATTCCGATAATGGTTCCCATCCAAACGGAGCAGAACGTAAGCAGTGCGGCGTTTTTGGCTTCCGCGAATTTCACGAGGTCCATCATACGACCGTGGTTGGCAGCCAAGGCCTTTTCATAGCTTTCCTGCTGATCGTTCTTAGCCATCGCAATTCCTATGCGGCTTTCGCCAGTTCAGTGCCGACAAGGTCCCGGAGGGCGCACTCATCCATCGTTCCGCAGCACTTCAGGGGCGAACCCTTGAATCTGGCGAAGAATTCCGCCTCGGCTAGGCGCCAGCCTTCAAGCGCTGCCGCGAGGTCTGCGAACACCTGAGCATGGTCGGAGCATGCCACCAGCGGTAATCCGCTTCCTCGGTCGCACTTGCACCTCTGGCGCAGGGTCATCACGCGGCCGCTCGCGACGTCGACTGTAAGCAGCCTTCTGCCGTCGAAAAGAAGCCGCAATCGATCGTGGCCGCCGAGCCTCCTTCGCAACGTCGTTAGACGCCCTACCTTCAATCCCTTCTCGAAAGCAGCGCCGACCCTTAGTGCGCTGGCTTCAGCCGCCGCTTGGTACCTTGCGGCTTCGGGTCCGTGAGCACGCGCCTCGCCTTTTCCGGGCCAACTTCGAAGCGCTCTCGCCGTGCGTTGCCTGAGAAGGAAGATGAGCAGCTTTCCCCACCATCGTCCGGCAGCCTCCGCGTCGGTGATTTCATGGGGTTCGACCTCGGCCCAATAGAGACAGAACGTGCCGTCAAAGTTGATGTGGCGCTCCGGGCAGAAGGAGGGGAGGTGTTCGGCTTTTGCTTCCTTGGCGACTATCTTGTCTCCGGTATCAATGACCTTGATAAGAAACCGCGTCGCGGGTGCACCGGACGCGTTGACCGGCTGAACGGCAAAGATCGCAACATTGCCGTCCAGCCTCACCAGATCCGAGTGGTTGTCGCGTGCAGTCTCAGCCAGGAGGGCGAGGGCTGACATTGCCGTCAGCGCCCCTCCGAGTGTGGGCGGAACGGTTCCTCGGCAGCCTTGGCAATAGCCGGGCTCTTCACGGCATAAGCGGCGGCATGCGCTGCTTTGGCCACCTTGTCGCCTTCGGCCGTGAGCGCTTCAAGCACCACGTCGTAGGTCAGCCCGGATTTCCGACGCGTTGTCCCGAAGAGTGTCCGTACGGATTCCGGGCCCGCATCAAACGCCACCTTTCCGATCGCGGTTTGCTCGCCATTGCAGCGCTTCTGCTCGGCTTCTGAATTGAGGACGGCGCGACCTGTGGAGCAACGAACGCGCTCGCCCTGCATGCCAAGTCGGGTAAACGCCGTCGGGCCGAATTCAAAGCCTATTGCTAGCCCGAGATCGTCGGTGTCCACGTCATTCGCTCCAAGCCTTTCGAGCGCCAGATCGAAGCTGCTGCGCAGGCCTCCGGCACACAGGGTCGAGGTAGACACCGTATCCTCGTCGTACGTCTGGTGGGCTGTTCCCTCCATTACGTGGCCGTGGATGCAATCTCCGATGAAGCGAATGCGCCGTCCCAAGAAATCGGAGGAGAGAACCCGGTCGAGTTCCGAACGGATGACGTGGAGACAGCGGACGACGTCTTCCGGTTCGTCATCGATGTGTGCGTCGACATAAGCCGTGAAGTTGTCGACATCGGCGTACACCGAAACCGTGTCCATCCGCCTCGAGTTTCCGGGCGTGAGGACCGAGATATCAAGGTCGCGCAAAGGGGGAGTCGCCCGGCTGAACACGAAAGCGCCGATCGGGTTTTTCTTGTTGTCAGCACGCCAGTCGGACACGACGGAATCCTTACTCAGGCCAAGATTCGCCGCCTCTTGGCAATCTGCGATTTCGGCTTCAGTGAGTGGCGTGAGAGGGACGTCTTCGTCGTCAAGCTCTTCGAGCCCGATTGCCTTCCTCGCCTCATTGCTCAGATATATGCCGGTGTCGCTCCCATTCGATGCGATCTTCGCTGCCATGTTGGCGGGGCGACCTAGGAACAGGGGTTCACGGTTGCCGTTGCGGCCGTTGTTGACGACGAGCGCCCGGCCACTGTCGATGCCAATTCGAACTTCGGCTGCCGGGATGTTCTCGTCGTCATCCCCGGTTTCGAGCAGGACGTCGCTGATCAGCTGTGCGATGGCGACGGCGCGGTTAACGCGGTCGTCTTCCGCGTCTTCGCCATAGGGCTTGGCGATGACGGCATGAAGTCGCTGATTGTGGAAGTCCACCCGGATTGCGTCGGAGGCGGCCAGAATGCGATGGACGGCCCGATAATGAAGGTTGAGGAAGCGCAGCGTTCGCTTGTGGCAGGTTTCGCCTTCCGACTGCGTGCTTTCCAGCATGCCTTTCAGGTTCAGGATGTCGACATAGAGGTGAACCGCATCCATGCGGTACGCCTTGTTTGTCGGTATCGATTTCAGCGATGTGTCCCGCTTGTAGTCCACGACGGTCACTGACTCGACTTCCTTGATGCGCGCGTCAATCGCGTCCTTCGCGCGATCGTATTTCCAGTTGTTCGACATGCTTACTCCTATGACAAAGGGCGCTTGGGATCGCCCAGGAACTTCGCAATGAATTCAAGTGAGTTCACACCGGACGCCGGCGCCACGTGCTGCGACGAAATCAATCCCGTTGATTGTGCGGTCTTTTAGTTCGCTCGGAATGCGTTCAATTCCTGATTTGTTCCCTTTGGCATTCCCGGGCGCGAAAAGCGCGCCCGGGAATTGAATTTTCCGGCCTATTGTCCGAGGTGAGCAGAGTTCGTGGGTCGAATGAGCGATCTACCTTGACGTTGACCGAGATTTAGTGACGCGTCAGCCTGAACAAGGGTGATTGGTGCCTAAAAAAGGAAAATTATGGCCTGCTTTGCAGTGGTGGTGGTGGCACCTGAGTCTCAGCTGCACCCGCTCGTCGAGCCACACGTGTCGCACTTCTCGCAGGTGCCGTTCCGCACCATGGTGAAGTTGTGGCACTCGGAGCATTCGTTGCCGGTGTAGCCCTGGAGCAGCGACTGCTGGCGCCTCGTCGCGGCGAGTTTCTTCGCCTCGGCGGCCTCGTTGGCCGCGGCGTCGGTGAAGAGGGCCTCGGTGCCGCCGGCGGCTTCGGCTTCTTCTTCCACCATGTCCTCGGCCAGTTCCCGGGCGCGCTCCTCATAGTCGCGCTTGTAGGCGAGCGCCTCGTCGCTGGCCGGCTTCAGCGCCAGCACGTTGGAACCGACGAAGGCGGTCGGCGCGGCGCGGGCAGGGGCGGTGGTCGGAGCCGATCCGCCGAAGCCCTTCGGCTCGGAGCCGATGCCCGACACCAGCTTCACCGGCGAGGCGCCGCGATAGAGGCCCTTGGAGAAGGGCGTCGCCTTGCCTTCGGTGATGCCGCGGCCGAGCGCCGTCTTGTCGAAGTCCGACTGGTCGACATGGGCGAGGTCGTGGCGGCCGAGATAGGAGACGGCAAGCTCGCGGAACACGTAATCGAGGATCGACGTGGCGTTCTTGATCGCGTCGTTGCCCTGCACCATGCCGGCCGGCTCGAACTTGGTGAAGGTGAAGGCCTCGACATATTCGTCGAGCGGCACGCCATATTGCAGGCCGAGCGAGATCGCGATGGCGAAGTTGTTCATCATCGCGCGGAAGGCTGCGCCTTCCTTGTGCATGTCGATGAAGATCTCGCCGAGGCGGCCGTCATCGAATTCGCCGGTCCTGAGATACACCTTGTGGCCGCCCACGACGGCCTTCTGGGTGTAGCCCTTGCGGCGGTTCGGCAGTTTCTCGCGGTCGCGGTAGAGGCGCTCGATGACGCGCTCGACGATCTTTTCCGTCACCTGCACGGCGCGCTGGGCGGCGGGCGCGGCGATCAGCTGCTCGACCGCCTCATCCTCATCCTCCTCGCCATCGGCGAGCAGCGAGGCGTTGAGCGGCTGCGACAGCTTCGAGCCGTCGCGATAGAGCGCGTTGGCCTTCAGCGCCAGCTTCCAGGACAGTATATAGGCGTTCTTGGCGTCCTCGACCGTCGCCTCGTTCGGCATGTTGATGGTCTTGGAGATGGCGCCCGAGATGAAGGGCTGGGCTGCCGCCATCATCAGGATGTGGCTGTTGATCGACAGCGAACGCTTGCCGATCTTGCCGCAGGGGCTGGCGCAGTCGAACACCGGCAGGTGCTCGGCCTTCAGGAAGGGCGCGCCTTCGAGCGTCATGGCGCCGCAGACATGGATGTTGGCGGCGTCGATGTCTTTCTTCGAGAAGCCGAGAGCCGGCAGCATCTCGAAGGAGATGTCGCCGAGCTGTTCGTCGGTGAAGCCGAGCGTCTCCTTGACCCAGTCGGCGCCGAGCGTCCATTGGTTGAACACGAACTTGATGTCAAAGGCCGACTTCAGCGCCGCATTGAGCGCCGCGATCTTCTCATCGGTGAAACCCTTGGTCTTGAGCGAGGACGGGTTGATGCCGGGCGCCTGGTTGAGGTTGCCGTGGCCGACCGCGTAAGCCTCGATCTCGGCGATCTGGCTTTCGGAGTAGCCCAGCGTGCGCAGCGCTTCCGGCACGGCGCGGTTGATGATCTTGAAGTAGCCGCCGCCGGCGAGCTTCTTGAACTTCACCAGGGCGAAGTCGGGCTCGATGCCGGTGGTGTCGCAATCCATGACGAGGCCGATCGTGCCGGTCGGCGCGATCACGGTTGCCTGCGCGTTGCGGTAGCCGTGCTCTTCGCCGAGCTCGATGGCGCGGTCCCAGGCGGCGCGGGCATGCTCGGCCAAAGCCTGCTGCTTCAGGTCGGAAGCGACCAGCGGCACCGGATTGACGGCGAGCTTCTCGTAGCCGTCCTTGTCGCCATAGGCGGCGCGGCGGTGGTTGCGCATGACGCGCAGCATGTTCTGGGCGTTGCGGTCATAGTCCGGGAAGGCGCCGAGCTCGGAGGCCATCTCGGCCGAGGTCGAGTAGGCGACGCCGGTCATGATGGCGGTGAGCGCGGCGCAGATGGCGCGGCCCTCGTCGGAGTCGTAAGGGATGCCCGAGGTCATCAGCAGGCCGCCGATGTTGGCGTAGCCGAGGCCGAGCGTGCGGTAGTCGTAGGAGAGCTTGGCGATCTCCTTGGACGGGAACTGCGCCATCATCACCGAGATTTCGAGCACGACGGTCCACAGGCGAACGGTGTGCTCGTAGGCGGCGATGTCCATCGTGCCGTCGGCATTGCGGTAGGGCAGGAGGTTGATCGAGGCGAGGTTGCAGGCCGTGTCGTCGAGGAACATGTATTCCGAGCACGGGTTGGAGGCCCGGATCGCACCGGCGGAAGCGCAGGTGTGCCAGTCGTTCATCGTCGTGTTGAAGTGCAGGCCCGGATCGGCGGAAGCCCAGGCGGCATAGCCGATCTTTTCCCACAGGTCGCGCGCCTTCAGCGTCTTCAGCACCTTGCCGTCCTTGCGGGCGGTGAGCTGCCAGTCGCCATCGGCCTCGACGGCGCGCAGGAAGTTGTCCTTCAGCGACACCGAATTGTTGGAGTTCTGGCCGGAGACGGTGAGATAGGCATCCGAATCCCAGTCGGTGTCGTAGGTCTTGAACGACATCGAGGTGTAGCCCTGGCGGGCAAACTGGATGACGCGGTAGATATAGTTCTCCGGCACGCCGTCCTTCTTGGCCGCCTTGATCTCGCGCTTCAGCGCGGTGTTCAGAGCCGGGTCGAAGCAGTCGTCGTCATGGCCTTCGCAATTGACGCAGGCCTTCATGATGGCTTCGAGATGCTTCTTGACGATCTTCGAGCCGGTCACCAGCGAGGCGACCTTCTGCTCTTCATTGACCTTCCAGTCGATGAAGTCCTCGATATCGGGATGGTCGGCGTCGACGATGACCATTTTTGCCGCGCGGCGCGTCGTGCCGCCCGACTTGATGGCGCCCGCCGCGCGGTCGCCGATCTTGAGGAAGCTCATCAGGCCGGACGAACGGCCGCCGCCGGAAAGCTTTTCGCCTTCGCCGCGCAGCATCGAGAAATTCGAGCCGGTGCCGGAACCGTATTTGAACAGGCGCGCCTCACGCACCCACAGATCCATGATGCCGCCCTCGTTGACGAGGTCGTCCTGCACGCCCTGGATGAAGCAGGCATGCGGCTGCGGGTGCTCGTAGGAGGACTTCGACTTGGTCAGCTTGCCGGTGAAGGGGTCGACATAGAAATGGCCCTGGCTCGGGCCGTCGATGCCGTAGGCCCAGTGCAGGCCGGTGTTGAACCATTGCGGCGAGTTCGGCGCCACGCGCTGGGTGGCGAGCATATAGGCAAGCTCGTCGCGGAAGGCGCGCGCGTCATCCTCGGACTTGAAGTAGCCGCCCTTGTAGCCCCAATAGGTCCAGGTGCCGGCCAGCCGGTCGAAGACCTGACGGGCGTCGGTTTCCGAACCATAGCGCTCGGCTTCGGGCAGCTTGGCGAGCTCGGCCTCGTCGGCGACCGAGCGCCACAGGAAGGAGGGGACGTCGTTCTCCTCGACCTTCTTCAGGCGCGCCGGCACGCCGGCCTTGCGGAAATACTTTTGGGCCAGGATGTCGGCCGCGACCTGGCTGAACTGCGCCGGCACGTCGATGTTGTCGAGGCGGAACACCACCGAGCCGTCGGGATTCTTGATCTCCGACAAAGCCTTGCGGAATTCGATCTCCGCATAGGCAGATTGGCCTTCCTTGGTGAAGCGACGCTCGATGCGCATTGGTCCGGTCCCTTTGTGTCTATATATAGCGCTTCTCCGCGGGGATTTCTGCCCCACCAGCCGAAAAGCGCAGTCCGCCGTTTGCCGGCATTGCGAGCAGCGCCGGCACTCTCCTCGTCGCAAGTGCCGGCACGCAGACAGCAAAACGCTTTCCCAAGCGTTTGCCGAGGCTGCAGGCCGACCCTCACGGGTCCCTAAACTGAAACTTTTGTCGATTCCCTCCGTAGAGGGAGGTTCACACTATCTAGCGTCTAGCCTGCCTGCAAACACTAAATATAGTGTTAACAGATCATTTTTTCCAGGCCGACAATTCTCCCTTTCGCCCACCCAAGCCCTAACGATCCCAACGCTTCCGCCAGCCTCGTGAACAGGCGGAAATTCGGGCAAAACGCACAAAATCCGGGAAAAAAGACCGGCCTCAGAATTCTCCGGTCGCGCCCGCAACAGGAGCGCATGGCCCATAAAAAGCGACTCGGTCCGACCCGTCAAGGATTCGTTTTTGTAGCTTTTGTGACCCCAACATCTTGTGTGTCACATATGTGGATAACGGGGACACAGGAAGCTCGGCTTCGCAGGCACTTGACGCGGTTTGTCAATCTGCCGCGAAGCGTGTCGGGCGTCGGCTTTTCATTTTAGCTGGCTTGCACTATCTGTTGCGTTCGCGCGGGGGCGCGCCTTGTCAACACCAAAAGCATCCGTTACGCCCCGCTCATGACAGTTACAGTACGTTTTGCCCCATCGCCGACCGGTCGCATTCATATCGGCAATGCGCGCACCGCGTTGTTCAACTGGCTTTTCGCCATGAACAACAAGGGCCGTTTCATCCAGCGCTTCGACGACACCGACATTGCCCGCTCGAAGCAGGAATACGCCGATTCCATCCTTTACGACCTGCACTGGCTTGGCATCTTCCCGGATGTCACCGAATACCAGTCGCACCGCTTCGAGATTTACGACGCGGCGGTCGAGCGACTGAAGGCGGCGCGGGTGCTCTATGCCTGCTACGAAACGCCGGAAGAACTCGATCTGCGCCGCAAGGTGCGCCGCACGCGCGGCCTGCCGCCGGTCTATGGCCGCGAGGCGCTGACGCTGACGCCCGAGCAGGTGGCCGAGTATCAGTCAGACGGGCGGCGCCCGCACTGGCGCTTCCTGCTGCCCAATTTCACCAGCGATCCGCTGCAGCCTGAACGGACCGAAGTGCATTGGAACGACCTGGTGCGCGGCGAGGAGACCGTCGACCTCGCCTCGCTGTCGGATCCTGTGCTGGTACGCGAGGACGGCACCTATCTCTACACGCTGCCTTCGGTGGTCGACGATATCGAGATGGGTGTCAGCCATGTCATTCGCGGCGACGACCATGTCACCAACACCGGCGTGCAGATCGCCATCTTCAAGGCGCTCGGCGCCGAGCCGCCGGTCTTCGGCCACCACAATCTGCTCACCACCGTGTCGGGCGAGGGGCTGTCGAAGCGCACCGGCGCGCTGTCGATCGAAAGCCTGCGCGAGGACGGCATCGAGCCGCTGGCGGTCGCTTCGCTGGCGGTGCTCGTCGGCACGTCGGAGAATGTCACGGCAGCGCACGACCTCAACGAGCTTGCCGGCCATTTCGACCCGGCGGCGACGTCCAAGTCCGCCTCCAAATTCGACCCGGACGAGCTCTTCGTGCTCAACCGCACGCTGATGCATCATATGTCCTTCGAGGAAGCGCGCGACCGGCTGATGGTGCTCGGCATTTCCGGCGACAAGGCCGAGCCTTTCTGGATGGCGGTGCGCGGCAATCTCGACCGCCTGTCGGACGCGGTCGCCTGGTGGCGCATCCTGAGCGAGGGCCCGCAGGAGCCGGCCGAGTTTTCCGGCGAGGACCGCGATTTCCTCAACCAGGCGTTCGAACTGTTGCCCGAGGAACCGTGGAACGGCACGGTGTGGAAGGACTGGACCGGCAAGATCAGGGAAGCCACGGGGCGCAAGGGCAAGCCGTTGTTCATGCCGCTGAGGCTCGCCCTTACCGGGCGGACTTCGGGGCCGGAGCTTTCAGATCTATTGCCGCTGATGGGTCGGGAAGGAACGCTGGCCCGACGACCCTGACCTTGCGCTGGTCCGGCGGCAATGCCGAGACCGGCGACACCGGCGCCTTGGTGGTCAGCCGCTTGATCGCGTCCTGGTCCAGCCCGCCCTCGGCATTGGCGAGCGTTTCCGGATCTGCGCCGGGATCGGGCTTTACCGCCGGCATCGGGATGAAGGGCGCTGCCTCGTTCTCCGGCTGCGACTGTTCGGGATTGGGCGGGTTGCCGCCGATGATCGTGAAATTGCCATTGCTGGCCTGCGCGTTGCAGCCGCAAGTGGGCGGGCGCGAGTAATTGGCCTGCTTGTAGAGATAGGCGGTCGGCAGCTCGCTGTAGGGTTGACCGGTCGCCGACGAGGTCATCGAGCCCGAGTCGTCGTCCATGCCGCGCGAATAGAAGACCTGCATCTCGGTGCCCGGGCAACTCGATTCGCAGTTTTTCTGGTCACGCTCGAAGTCGCCGACGGAAGCGGCGTTCGACATCGGGAAGAAATAGCCGTCGCAGGTGCGCACGCACATGGTGTGGAACTCGCCGCCCAATCGCGGCAGGCCCATGCCGTCCGGCTGGTTGATGATACGGCGGATGTTGCGCACGCTGGGATCATCTTCAGGTACATCCGCCGCGTCCGGGACGTCGGCGGCGTCGGGCGTTTCGAATTGCTGGTCCTGGCGGCCGAAAAGCTGCTCGAACAGATTGCCGCCGCCATTGTCGCGCGCCGCCTCCCGAAGCGGCGCGCGGCGCGGCGCGATCTCGTCGTCGCGGCAGCCATTGGCATCGAGCGCCGCGAGAATGCGGCCACGGTCTCGCTGCGTGCCGCCGGCGGCCAGGCGCTCGCGCTTGGCCTGCAACGTGTCGAGATTGGCGTTCATGCGCTGGATCGAGGCATTGATCGCCGCGCACTGGCTGACATTGCGCGAAAACAGCGTGAAGCCGCAATTGGCGTCGCTCGCCCGGCCGCGGGCCTTGGCAAGCTGCTCGCGCTGGCGCTGGATGGCATCGTCATATTTGCGCACGATGCCCGGCCCTCCGCCGCCGCCGCGTGTTGCGGCGAGTTCGGCTTCGAGTTGCCTGCACGCGCGAGACGCGGCCTGGGATTGGGTCACGGCGACAGCCGAGCCTGCAAGCGCTGCAAGCAGCGCCAACAGATGGGTCAGCTTCAACGCAGCACCCTTCATCCGAAACCCCAATTGCCCGCCCAAATCGCTTGATCGACCCGAAGCTACGCCGCCGTGGTTAATCGACTATGCCAGAGTCGGCGCCACCGGACCCAGAACAATTCGGCACCTGGCGTTTTCGACCGGAAACACAATTTGCCGTCGCCGGCCCAAAAACGCCGAGAGCCTAAAAAAGACGCTTTCGCGCGGGACCAATTCCACGAATTCGGCTTGCAAGAGAGGGGCGATGCATGATCCCGATGACCCGACGAAGCGCGCTGCAACTCGGACTTCTGTTCCTGGCGGTGCCGGACGCGATGGCCAGGAAAGCCACGCCCGCGATGGCGAAGAGCGCCACGCCCGCGATGGCGAAGAGCGCCACGCCCGCGATGGCGAAGAGCGCCACGCCCGCGATGGCGAAGAGCGCCACGCCCGCGATGGCGAAGAGCGCCACGCCCGATTGGACCTTCAGGTTGGTCGATGCGGCGCGCGGGCAGATCGGCGTCACCACGCTCTACGATCCGACATATACCCGCATTCCTTATCCTGGCGGGGATGTCGCGCAGGACCGGGGCGTGTGCACGGACGTCGTGATCCGCGCCTATCGCCACGCCTTCCGGCTCGACCTGCAAAAGCTGGTGCATGAGGACATGCTGGCCAATCTCGCCGCCTATCCGAAGGCCTGGGGCCTGAAGTCGACCGATCCGAACATCGACCACCGCAGGGTGCCCAATCTCGCCGTGTTCTTCGAACGGCGAGGCGCTTCGCTCGCCGTCAGCGACGATTCCGCCGACTACCAGCCGGGCGATCTCGTCACCCAGATGCTGCCCGGCAACCTGACGCATATAGCCATCGTCTCGACCAATCGCTCGGTCGAGGCGCCGGAACGGCCGCTGGTCATTCACAACATCGGCCAGGGCGCCCGCGAGGAGGATACGCTATTTGTCTTCAGGCGGACGGGGCATTTTCGCTTCGCGCCTATCTGAAAAGCTTAGCGTCCCACCTAGCCCAACTCGACCACCGCCTGCGCCTTGTGCGCCGCCTCGACCACGGCAAGCGCGGTCATGTTGACGACGCCGCGCGAGGTCACCGACGGCGTCAATATGTGCGCGGGCTTGTCCGTGCCGAGCAGGATCGGCCCGACATGCAACGCGTCCATCATGGCGCGCAGCGCCGTCAGCGTAATGTTGGCCGAATCGAGGTTCGGGAAGACCAGCAGGTTGGCTTCGCCCTTCAGCCGCGAATGCGGATAGACGCGCTGGCGCAGATGCTCCGAAAGTGCTGTATCGGCATGCATCTCGCCGTCGCACTGCAAGCCGGGCGCGATGCGGCCGAGGATTTCCGCCGCGCGGCGCATCTTCAGCGCGCTGGGCGAATCGCGCGAGCCGAAATCCGAATGCGACAGCAGCGCTGCCTTCGGCTCGATGCCGAAGCGCTGGATTTCCTCCGCCGCCAGCACCGTCATTTCAGCGATCTCCTCCGCCGTCGGGTCGACCGACACATGCGTGTCGGTGAGGAAGATGATGCCGCGCTGCGAGATCAGCATCGACAGCGTCGACAGGTCCCTGTCCTTGATGCCCGCGCGGGGACCAATGATGAGGCTGACATTGCGCAGATGCCTCTCGAAGCGGCCTTCGAGACCGCAGACCATGGCGTCGGCGTCGCCCCGCTTCAACGCAAGCGCGGCGATCACGGTGTTGTCGGTGCGCACCATGGTGCGGGCGGCTTCCGTCGTCACCCCGCGCCGGCCGGCCAGTTCGATCAAGAGGTCGACATAATGGCGATAGCGCGGATCGTCTTCCGGATTGATCAGAGCAAAATCGACGCCGGGCTTGATGCGCAGACCGTAACGCTTCAGCCTGACCTCCACCACATGCGGGCGGCCGATCAAAGTCGGTTCGGCGATGCCTTCCTCCAGCACCACCTGTGCCGCGCGCAGCACGCGCTCGTCCTCGCCGTCGGCATAGATGACGCGCTTGGCGCTCGAAGCCTTGGCGGAGGAGAACACCGGCTTCATCACCAGGCCGGAGCGGAAGACGAAGCGGTTCAGCTTGTCGATATAGGCGAGGAAGTCGGCGATCGGCCGCGTCGCGACGCCGGTGTCGCAGGCGGCTTTCGCCACCGCCGGCGCGATGCGCAGGATAAGGCGCGGGTCGAAGGGCGAGGGGATCAGGAAATCGGGGCCGAACATCGGCGTCTCGCCGGAATAGGCGCGCGCCGCGACATCCGATGGCTCCTCGCGCGCAAGGGCTGCGATCGCCCGCACGGCCGCCATCTTCATCTCCTCGTTGATGGCGCTGGCGCCGCAATCGAGCGCGCCGCGGAAGATGTAAGGAAAGCAGAGCACGTTGTTGACTTGATTGGGAAAATCCGAGCGCCCGGTGCAGATCATGGCGTCCGGCCGCGCGGCTCTTGCCGCTTCCGGCATGATCTCGGGATTGGGGTTGGCCAAGGCCAGGATCAGCGGTTTCGGCGCCATGTGCTGCAGCAGCTCCGGTTTCAGCACGCCGGCGGCGGAAAGGCCGAGGAAGACGTCGGCGCCGGGAATGACGTCGGCCAGCGTGCGCGCCTCGGTATCCTTCACATAAGGGTCTTTCCAGCGATCCATCTCCTCGACGCGGCCCTTATGGGCGACGCCGAAACGGTCGGTGACCCAGATGTTTTCGACCCTGGCGCCGAGCGAGACCAAAAGGTTGAGGCAGGCAAGCGCCGCGGCGCCGGCGCCCGAGGTGACGATCTTGATGTCGGAGATCGCCTTGCCGGCCAGTTCCAGCCCATTGAGCACCGCGGCTGCAACGATGATCGCCGTGCCGTGCTGGTCGTCGTGGAAGACCGGGATGCCCATGCGGGCCTTCAGCCGCTCCTCGACCTCGAAGCATTCGGGCGCCTTGATGTCCTCGAGATTGATGCCGCCGAAAGTCGGTTCCAGCGCTGCCACCGTCTCGACCATGCGCTCGATTTCCGGCGCGTCGATCTCGATGTCGAAGACGTCGATGCCGGCGAATTTCTTGAACAGCACCGCCTTGCCTTCCATGACCGGCTTGGAGGCGAGTGGACCGATATTGCCGAGCCCGAGCACGGCGGAGCCGTTGGAGACGACGCCGACGAGGTTGGCGCGCGCGGTGTAGTCGGCGGCGGTGGCGGGATCGTCACGGATCTCGAGGCAGGGCGCGGCCACGCCCGGCGAATAGGCGAGCGCAAGGTCGCGCTGATTACCGAGCGGCTTCGTTGCCTGGATCTCAAGCTTTCCCGGCGTCGGGTGCTTGTGGAAGAAGAGGGCGGCCTCGTCGAGGTCCGACCGGGCCGTTTTCTTGCTCTCGCTGTCCATTGCGGCCCCTCCCTGCGATACTGGTTTGGAGCCTTTTAGCATGCGTCGGAGCGTTTTCGCGACGGCAAATAGCGGGCTCCGGCCTTCACAATGTCGGAGCGAAAATAATCAATCGATTCCAGTCGGTTGGGCTGTGGGCCTCAAGCCTTTTGGATTGGCTACGGTCAGAACGCGCTGACGTAGAGGCCGCCATCGACCGGGATGTTCTGGCCGGTGAGGTAGCCGGCATGGACCGAGCACAGGAAGGCGCAGATCTGGCCGAATTCCTCCGGCGTGCCGAGACGTTTTGCCGGCACGTCGGCGCTGATGCGGGCCTTGCGCGCGGCGGCTGCCGCCGGATCCTCGACTGTCCCGGCCTCGTGCGGGCCGCGCAGCCGGTCGGTGTCGAGCTTGCCGGGCAGCAGGCTGTTGATGGTGACGTTGCGGTCCATCACGGTACGTGCCACTCCGGCGAGGAAGGAGGTCAGGCCGGCGCGTGCGCCGGACGACAGGTCGAGGCCGGGGATCGGCACATAGACCGACAGCGAGGTGATGTTGACGATTCGGCCGAAGCCGCGCTTGGCCATGCCGTCTATGACTGCCTGGATCAGCTCGATCGGCGTCACCATGTTCTGCGTTACGCCTTCGAGGATCTTGGTGCGGTCGAGCTCGCGGAAATCGCGCAGCGGTGGGCCGCCATTGTTGTTGACCAGAATGTCGGGGTCGGGGCAGGCGGCAAGCATCGCCTTCTGCACGTCGGGCTTCGACACATCACCGGCGACTTCGATCACCTTGACGCCGAACTTTTCGCGAATCTCGGCGGCGGTTTTCGCCAGCAGCTCTGCGTTGCGGCCGTTGACGACGAGATCGACACCCGCTTCGGCCAACGCCACGGCGCAACCTTTTCCAAGTCCCTTGCTCGAAGCGCAGACGATGGCTTTCTTGCCGCGAATGCCGAGATCCATGACGGTTTTCTCCTGATTGACTTGCACGCAAGCTAGCGCCTGGGCTGGACCAACCGCAACCGTCATACGGTTGTTGCATGAATCGGGGCATAGGCACGCGAAAGCCAAGGGTAAAATCGTGATGTCAGACCCAGAGCCCCGCACTTTCCGCGCCCTGTTCATTTCCGACGTGCATCTCGGCTCGAAAGCGGCCAAGGCCGATTTCCTGATCGACTTCCTGCGCTATCACGAAGCCGACATCATCTATCTGGTCGGCGATATCGTCGACGGCTGGCGGCTGCGGCGCAGCTGGCACTGGCCGCAGAGCCACAACGACGTGGTGCAGAAGTTGCTGCGCAAGGCGCGCAAGGGCGCCTCGATCACCTATATCGCCGGCAACCACGACGAATTCGCCCGCCAGTTCCAGGGCGTGCATTTCGGCGGCATTGTCGTCGCCGACCGTGCCATCCACGAGACCGCCGACGGCCGGCGCCTGCTGGTCATCCATGGCGACCAGTTCGACACGGTGGTGCATAACCAGCGCTGGCTCGCCTATCTCGGCGACCATGCCTATGACGCGGCGATGCTGGTCAACCGTGTCGTGACCAGGCTGCGCCACCTGCTCGGCCTGCCTTACTGGTCGTTCTCGTCATGGGCCAAGGTCAAGGTCAAGAAGGCGGTGAACTTCATCGGCTCGTTCCAGACCGTGCTTTCGGAAGAAGCGCGGCGCTCGCATGTCGACGGCGTGATCTGCGGCCACATCCATCACGCCGCGATCGAAAGCTATGGCGACGTGCAGTACATCAACACCGGCGACTGGGTGGAAAGCTGCACGGCAGTGGTCGAGCATTTCGACGGCCGCATGGAGATCCTGACTTGGGCGCATGTGCTGCCGGAGGCTTCGGCCGGCAATGAAGCGCTGGTGCCGGTCGATATCATCGACCTCAAGGGCAGGGCGGCCCAGGCGGCTTGAACGTAGCTGCCTGTCCCTGGTTCAGCCTGCTGCCTTCGTCGCGCTGATGTAAAGGCGCGCCGCGTTCGCTCCCAGGTCCGTCAACAGCTTTGCTCTGATCTATTGATCCAGCCAGTTCCGCCGCGCTTTGCCGCATGTTAGGGATCGGACACGTTGCACGGACTAGAATGCAGCGAAATTGGATCGATTCATGTCGCTGCCGCCGCTATCGCCCGAACAGCTTGTCAAGCCAAGCCATTTCGAACTGCGCATGAGCCTGATCTTCGCGACCTTGTTCGTGTCGCAAGGCACCCACCTGCCTTACTTTCCGCTCTGGCTGCAGGCGAAAGGTTTTCATGCCGAGCAGATTGCGGTCATCCTGGCGGCGCCGATGTTCCTGCGCGTCGTGACGACGCCGATGCTGACCGCGCTTGCCGACCGCGCGAAGGACCGTGCCAACGTCTATATCGCGCTGGTCGCCGGGTCCGTGGTCGTCTCCGCCGGCTATTTCCTGCCGGCCACCTACGCCATCGTGCTTGCCGTGTCGCTTTTGCTGACGATCGCGTGGACGCCGCATTCGCCGATGGCCGACTCGCTGGCGCTCTCGGGCGTGCGCCGCTTCGGCTCGAACTACACGGCGATGCGCAAATGGGGCTCGGTCTCGTATCTCGGCGCCAATGTCGTGGGCGGCTTCATCCTTGCGGCTACAGGCCCCCAGGCGGTTCCGGTCATCATCTTCGTCGCGCTTGGCGCGGCCCTGGTCGCGGCGCTGGCGGCGCCGCGCATGGGGCGGCCGCGCAAGGCCTCGCCGCTTTCGGCCACCGAGATGCAGCATAAGGCGCCGAGCCTGTTCAACGCCTATTTCCTCTATTTCACCCTCGGCGTTGGCATCATCACCGCCAGCCACGCCTTCCTCTACGGCTTCGTCTCGATCTACTGGAAATCGATCGGCATCGGCGATTCCGTCGTCGGCCTGCTATGGGCCTGGGGTGTGGTGTCGGAAGTCTGCATGTTCCTGTTTTTCAACCGTATCTTCGCGTCCATCTCGGTCGCCAGGGTGATGGTGATCGCCGGTATCGGTTCGATCGTGCGCTGGATCGCCTTTCCGCTGGTCTGGCCGCTCGGCCTGGGCGTTGCCGGCTTCTTCGGTGTGCAGACGCTGCATTCGGTGTCGGTGGCGATGGTGTTGATCGGCCTGCAGAAGATGATCGGCGAGACGGTTTCCGAGGAACGCACCGGTGCTGCGCAAGGTATCGCCTATTTCTTCAACGGCTTCTTCATGGCGGCGGTGACACTCGCCTCGGGCCCGCTCTATGATCGCCTGGGCGTCGACGGTTTCTGGGCGATGATCCCGATCGCGATCATCGGCATGGTGTTGATAGGCCTCGCTTCCCGCTCAGCCCCAAAGCACCCTGTCAGGGGGTGAAACGACCGATCCCTGGTAGACAAGGCCAGGTTCGCGATCGCGCGCCAGCAGCAGTGGACCGTCGAGGTCGACGAAGTCCGCATCCTGCGCCAGGAGCACCGCCGGGGCCATGGCGAGCGAGGTGCCGACCATGCAGCCCACCATGATACCGAAACCCAGGTCGCGCGCGCGGTCGCGCAACTTCAACGCCTCCGTCAAGCCGCCTGATTTGTCGAGCTTGATGTTGACGGCGTCGTAGAGGCCGACCAGCGCATCGAGGTCGTTTGCGGCATGCACGCTTTCGTCGGCGCAGACCGGCACCGGATGCGCGATCCGGCGCAGGATGTCGTCCTTACCCGCCGGCAGCGGCTGCTCGACGAGCGTGACGCCATGCTGCGCGGCGAAGGCGAGGTTCGCTTCGACATTTTTGTCAGTCCAGCCTTCATTGGCATCGAGGATGATGCGGCTTTGGGGAGCGGCTTCGGTTACTGCGCGGATTCTGGCCATGTCATTGTCGCCGCCGATCTTGACCTTGAGCAAGGGCCGCGCGGCATTGGCGCGCGCCTGCGCCGCCATGGCCTCCGGCGTGGCGAGCGACAGGGTGTAGGCGGTTTCCAGCGGCTTGGCCGGAAGGGCCCCGATCGTCGCCGCCACCGACGTGCCGGTCAGCTTGGCTTCCAGGTCCCACAGGGCGCAGTCTATGGCATTGCGTGCCGCGCCTGCCGGCATGGCATCAAGCAGCGCGATCCAGCTTGTGCCGCCGGCGATCTGGTCGCGCATCGCCTCGATAGCGGCGTATACGCCGTCCATGGTCTCGCCGTAGCGCTTGTAGGGCACGCATTCGCCGCGTCCGGAACGTCCCCCGTCGGTGATCGTTGCGGTGATGACTTCGGCCTCGGTTTTGGATCCGCGTGAGATGGTGAAGGTGCCGGCGATCGGGAATCGCTCCATTTCGACCGAAATGACACGCGCCATAATTTTCTTCTCCGGCTGTGCGACACCGGTCTGCCGGCAAATCGACACGCAAGTCCCGCCACGCTAAACAGGACGCCATGTTGACCATCCGCAAACGCGAAGCAAGCGGCGAGGCCAAGGACGCCGAGCACCGGCCGCGCGTTGCCGTGGGCGAGGAAGGAGGCGTGCTGGGTTGCGCCTTTTCCGGCGTGTGGACGACGCGAACCGTGGCGTTGGTCGATGCCGACATGCGCAAGATCGAGCAAAAAAGCGGCGCAAAACAGCTGGTGCTCGACCTTTCCCATATCGAAAAGATGGACACGGCCGGCGCCTGGCTGATCGACCGGCTGGCCAGCGCCTTCGAGAAGAAGGGCGTCGAGGTCCATTTGCAGGGGCAGAGCGAAATCGCCTCGATCCTGCTCGGCGCGGTCGGCGACGCCGTTCGTCGGGAGCCCGAATCGGGCCCGTCCGGGCCGCCCAACATCATCCTGCGCGCGCTGGAGCTGGTTGGTCGGCGGGTCTATGAGATGCGCGACGATTTCTTCGCCTCGATGAACATTCTCGGCGCCACGATCCGCGGCGCGCAGATGAAGCTTGGCCGCGGCCACGCGGTCAATCCGGCCGCGATCTTCAACCAGATCGACCGCATGGGCGTCGGCGCGATACCGGTGGTGGTGCTGATGTCGGCCATCGTCGGCGCCATCGTCGCCCAGCAGGGCGCCTACCAGCTCAGCTATTTCGGCGCCAACATCTTCGTCGTCGACCTGGTCGGCGTGCTGATCCTGCGCGAGCTCGGTGTGCTGATGACGGCGATCAT
This sequence comes from Mesorhizobium sp. RIZ17, assembly GCF_051127865.1. Classification (NCBI taxonomy): domain Bacteria; kingdom Pseudomonadati; phylum Pseudomonadota; class Alphaproteobacteria; order Hyphomicrobiales; family Phyllobacteriaceae; genus Mesorhizobium; species Mesorhizobium sp. RIZ17. The sequence continues at coordinate 5,762,499 of NZ_CP147861.1, read as the reverse complement.
GCTCGCGGGACGTTCAGGCAGCGCCATCACCGCCGAGATCGGCTCCATGAAGATGCGCGAGGAGGTCGACGCGCTGAAGGTGATCGGCCTCAATCCGATCGGCGTGCTGGTCTTTCCGCGCCTCGTCGCGCTGGTGATCGGGCTACCGTGCCTCACCATCATCGCCAATTTCGCAGCCCTTGGCGGCGGCATCGTCGCCGCCTGGCTCTATTCCGACATTCCGCCGGCCGCGTTCATCGACAGGCTGCGCGTCGCCATCGATCTCAGCACCATCTTTGCCGGCCTGATCAAGGCGCCGTTCATGGCCCTGATCATCGGCATCATTGCCTCGGTCGAGGGCATGAAGGTCGGCGGCAGCGCCGAATCGCTCGGCCTGCACGTGACCGCGTCGGTGGTGAAGTCGATCTTCGTCGTCATCATCCTCGACGGGCTTTTCGCCATGTTCTACGCAGCGATCGGGTTCTGAAATGGCGAACGGCAACGGCGCCACGGCAGCAGAGCAGACGGACGACGACGAAATCGTGCTTTCGGTGCGCGACGTCACCGTCGCCATAGACGGCAAGCTGATCCTCGACAAGCTTTCACTCAACATCAAGCGCGGGGAAATCCTCGGCTTTGTCGGCGCTTCTGGCGCCGGCAAATCAGTGCTGTTGCGCACCATATTGGGACTGATGCCGAAGCAATCGGGGACGATCAGCCTGTTCGGCGTCGACGTCGACAAGGCAAGCGACGCCGACCGCCTGCGCATCGATATGCGGCTTGGCGTCCTTTTCCAGCATGGCGCGCTGTTTTCGGCGCTGACGGTGCTGGAAAACGTGCAGGTGCCGATGCGTGAATATCTCGACCTGCCCAAGGCGCTGATGGACGAACTCGCCTTGCTCAAGATCGAGCTGGTCGGGTTGCCGGCCGACGCGGCGCGGAAATTTCCCTCCGAGCTTTCCGGCGGCATGATCAAGCGCGCCGCGCTGGCGCGCGCCTTGGCGCTCGATCCCGACATCGTCTTTCTCGACGAGCCGACATCGGGGCTCGATCCGATCAGCGCGGCCGAGTTCGACGAGCTGGTCGTCAAGCTGCGCGACACTATGGACCTGACGGTCTACATGGTCACGCACGACCTCGACACGCTGTTCACCGCTTGCGACCACGTCGCGGTGCTCGGCAAGAAGAAGGTGCTGGTCGAAGGCACGATCGACGACATGCTGAAGAGCGATGAGCCGTGGGTGAAATCCTATTTCCGCGGAAAACGTGCCCGGCAACTTGATCTTGCGGCGCGCGCATAGCCATAAGTGGGGCGATGGAAACAAGAGCCAACTACGTAATTGTCGGCATCTTCACACTGGGCGCGATCCTGGCGGCCTTCGCCTTCGTCTATTGGACCGCGGCGATCGGCGACAAAGGCGAAACGATCATGCTGCGCGTGCGCATTCCAGGGTCGGCCTCGGGCCTCGGCCGCGGCAGTTTCGTGCTGTTCAACGGCGTCAAGGTCGGTGACGTCAAACGGGTTTACATCGACGTCGACAATCCGACGGTGGCCATCGCCGATACCGAGATCGACCGCTTGACGCCGATCACCAAGTCGACACAGGCCGATATCGGCCTGGCCGGCCTGACCGGCCAGGCCAATATCGAGCTGCGGGGCGCCGACCCCAAGGAAGTGAAGCTGCTCGACGAGGCGGAGAAAGAGGGCAGGATCCCCGAGATAACGGCCAATCCGTCGGCGGTCACCAACCTTCTGCAGACGGCGCAGAACATCTTCACCCGCGCCGACAAGGTGCTGAGCGAGCTCGAAGGCTTCACCAAGGACGTTCGCGGCCCGCTGACGCAGACGGTCAAGAATGTCGAGACCTTCTCGGACGCGCTGGCCAAGAATTCCGACGGCATCGACAAGTTCCTGACGGCCGTCAGCTCGCTTTCCGATCAGTTGAAGAATGTCTCGGGTCGCCTCGACAGCACGCTGAAGGCCGCCGAAGGCCTGCTCAATTCCGTCGACAAGGACCAGATCAAGAGTATCGTGGCCAATGTCGACACGGTGACGGCGAACCTGAAGGAGACCTCGAAGCAGTTCGACACGGTCATCGGCAACGTCAACACGGCGGTAGGCTCGATCAACGATTTCGCCAAGCAGACGCAAGGGACCTTGGCCAAGGTCAACGGCGTGCTCGACGGCATCGATCCGGCCGACGTCAAGGCCGCCTTGGCCAACATCCAGAAGGCCAGCGCCAGCGCCGACAAGGCGGCCTCGGACATCGCCAAGGTGACCGACAAGATCGCCAACCGCTCCGACGACATCAATGACACCATCAAGAACGCCCGCCAGCTTGCGCAACGGCTCAACGACGCCTCGGTGCGCGTCGACGGCATCCTGGCCAAGGTGGACAAGCTCCTCGGCTCCGGCGAGGCCAACGGCGTGATGGCCGATGCCAGGGCGACGTTGAAATCCTTCAAGCAGGTGGCCGACACGCTGAATGCGCGGCTTGGCACCATCACCGACAATCTGGCGCGTTTCTCCGGCCAGGGTCTGCAGAATGTCGAAGCGCTGGTGCAGGACAGCCGGCGCTCGATCAACCGCATCGAGGAAGCGGTGACCGACCTCAGCCGCAACCCCCAGCGCATTCTGTCCGGCGGCGACGGCGAGGTCCGGCAGTTCGATGGAAGGGCACGGCGTTGACTTCGGCCGCCGCGACCGCCAAGAAAATAAACCGTGAATGCGGGTTGATCGTAAGATCCGGGGACAACGGGGATCACGCGTGAAGTCGGTCAGGGTGGTAGCGGGTCGTTTGAGATTGTCCGCAGCAGCGTTGCTGGTGCTTTCGCTTGCCGGCTGCGCGGCCCTCGGCGGCAAGCCGACGCCGCTCGACACGTTCGAGTTGTCGGCGCCGTCGGTCGACGTGCATGCCCACAGCCGCCGCCAGATCCTGATAGCCCAGCCATCGGCGCTGAAGGCTCTGGACAGCCAGAACATCGTCATCAGGCCGTCCGACCGGTCGATCCAGTTCCTCAAGGGCGCGCAATGGGCGGACCGGCTGCCGCTGATCGTGCAGGCGAGGCTGGCCGAAACCTTCCAGCGCTCCGGCAGCTTTGCCGGCGTCGGCAAGCCGGGCGAGGGGCTGGCGATCGACTACCAGATCATCGTCGAGGTGCGCGCCTTCGAGGTGCGCGTCAATGGCGGCGAGCATGCCGAAGTCGAGCTGTTCGTGCGCATCCTGAACGACCGCAACGGCGAGGTGCGCGCTTCGAAGAATTTCACCGCGAGCGCACCGGTCTCCGGCAGCGGCAACGCGGCTTACGTCGGCGCGCTGGACAACGCCTTCGGCCAAGCGGCGAAGGACATCGTCCGCTGGACGGATTCGGCGATCTGAGCCTCTCGGCCAGGCCGACAATCCAACTTATGGACATGAAAAAGGCGGGTCGAGACCCGCCTTTTTAGTTCCGATTCTGCTTGGCTGCGTCAGTGCAACCGGCCGCTGGCGTGGGCCAGCATGGTGTAGACCTTGCCGGTGTCCGACGTCAGATAGGTCTGTGCCATGATGTTGTCGCGGTCGTTGCGCGCGACATCCTTGAGCAACTTCTCGAAATCCTCGCAGTAGCGATCGACCGCGGCGCGGAATTCTGCCTCCGCCTGGTACTTGCGACGGATCTCGTCGAAAGTCTGCTGGCCCTTCAGCGTGTAGAGGCGACGCGTGAACACGTCGCGCTCGCCGCGCCGGTAGCGGTTCCAGAGCTCGATCGAGGCGTCATGGTCGATGGCCCGCGCGATGTCGACGGAGAGCGAGTTGAGCGACTCCATGACATGTAGCGGCGAGCGCTGGGCAGGCGTCGCGCGCGGCGCCTCCACCGGCGCTGCCGGCCGCAGCTCTTCCTCGCGCGAGGCGTTGGTGAGGAGATCGCGCACCCAGCCACCCTGCGGGGGCTTGCCGTTCGGATCGCGGCGCGGCGCCTCGGCGGGACGTTCCAGGTCGAGCGTGCCGCGCAGCGTGGTCTCTGCAAGCGGCGCCTGCGGAGCGCGAGCCGTTGGCTGTGGTTGCGGCTGTGGCTGCGGCGCGGGCGGACGGCGCAGCGGCGGCTCGGTGGCGCGGGCCGGCGCCTGCGGAGCAGGGCGCAGACCGCGCGGTTCGCTCTGTTCGCTTGAGCCGCTGCGGCCGGATTTCGCAACGATATCCGACAGTTCCTTGAGCGCATTGATCTGCTCGGCGACAGCGCGACGGATGGCCGAGGTCGATTCCTTGGCCTCTTCCGGCATCTCGATGACGCCCTTCTTCAGCTCGGCGCGGGTCAGGTCGAGCTCGCTCTTGATCGAGCCAGCGGTGCGACGCATCTCCTCGGTCGCGTCGGCAAAGCGACGCGTCGCCGAATCGACGACCTCGGCGATGGCGGTGCGGATCTTTTCCGCCGATTCCATCGTGCGGCCCTCCGCCGTCTGCATCGTCTGGCCGACGAGGCTTTCGAAGGAACGCATCACCTTCTCGAGGTCTTCCGACTTCTTGACCAGGCCGACGGCGAGGTCTTCCAGCGAGGACTGACGCTCCAGCGTGTGCTCGAGATTGCTCTGCGCGGAGCTGAGCAAATTCGAGGCGCTGGAGAGCAGGCGGCTGTGCTCGTCGAACTTGGTGGCGATCGAGGCCACCTCGCGCAGCGTCGCCGAGGACAGGTCGGTGAGCCGCGTCGTGTTGGAATCGACCAGACGCGCCGAGCTGGCGAAGGTCTGTGCGGCCTTCTCCGTGGTCGTGGCGAAGCTCTGCGTGCTGCCCGAGAGCCGCTCCTCGACCTGGCCAAGGTTGACGGCAGCCTGCTCGATCAACTGGCCGAGCTGCGCGCTGGAGGTCGTCATGCGGCCGATGAGATCGGCCACGCTGTCGGAAAGTGAGGAGCGGGCGCCTTCGACGGCCGAAAGCGTCTCGGCCGTGCGGCTGGCCAGCGCGTTGACGAGGTTCGTGTTTTCGCTGCGCAACTTCTCGGCCGCCCGTTCGGTGACTTCTTCCATACTGCGCTGCAGTTCGGAGCCGCCCTGGGCGAAGCGCTCGACCAACGGCTTGGCCGTCTCGTCGAGGATCTTGGCCATCTCGGCCGAACGCGCCGCCAGCATGGTGTTGAGCTCGCGGGTGTTGGCGCCGATGGTCTTGGCGGCTTCGTTGGTGCTCTGGCCAATATGCTGGCCGACCGCAGTGAAGGTCTCTGCGATGACGTTGGCGCGCGCGATCAGCTGGGCCTCGGCGCTGGAGACCTGCTCGTTGAGCTTCTGGCCCATGGTCTCGGCGGTGTAGGCGAGGCGGTTTTCCACGCTCGCGACCTGGTCCTCGACGCGGGCGGCAGCGGCAGAGGCGCTTGCGGCCAGCCGCTCGTCGGCGCCGGCCAGCGCCTGCTCGATCTCGCGGGCATGCACGGCAAGCTCCTGCCCGGTCTGGCGGGCACGGTCGGCGACACGCTGCTCGGTGGCGGCGAAGGCACCGACGATCGTGTCGGCATGCTCGCCGATGGTCGAGCTGGTCGAAGCAATGCGCGACACCAGGCGGTTGTCGGCGTCGTCGAAGATTCGGCCGATTTCGCCGGCGCGGGCGGAAAGCGCTTCCGAACCCTCGGCGATGCGCGCCATCAGCTGCTGGTCGGCACCGTCGAAGATGCGGCCGAGATCGGTGGCACGGGCGGCCAGCGCTTCGGCCGATTCCGTGATGCGCATCGAGAGCCGCTCGTCGGCTCCCTCGAAGTTGCGCAGGATGTCGCCGGCGCGGGCAGCCAGCGACTGCGCCGTTTCGACGGCGCGGGCAACCAGCTTCTGGTCGGCGGCATCGAAGGTATTGGCGATGTCACCGGCGCGTGCAGCCAGCTTGTCGGCGGTTTCCTCGGCGCGAGCCATCAGCGCGTTCGAGGCGTCGTCGGCGCGCGCCATCAGCATATTGGACGTATCCTGGGCGCGCTCGTGCAGGCGGCGGTCCGCCGCCTCGAAGGCCTGGGCGATGTCCTCGGCCCTGGAAAGCAGTGCGGCGGAAGTCTGCTCGGCGCGTTCTGCGATCTTGCGGTCGGCGTCGCTGAAAGCCTCACCGGCCTGCTCGTGCAGGGTGCTGGTGACTTCCATGACCTTGTCGCGCAACGCGCCCGCCACGAACACGGCGGTCTTTTCCAGCACGCCGCGGACATTGTCGACGCCGGTCGACAGCGCACGCTCCATGGTGCCGGCGCGCTCCTCGATGACACCGGTCTGCCGGTTGAAGGCCTGCTCGATCTTCTCGACGTCGGCGGCAATGGCGGCCGAGATGTCGCTGCTCCTGGCGGCGATCTGGTCTATATGGCCGGACACCGAACGATCGACGTCCTTGCGCGCGTCGGCGAGCTTGACGAGATCGTCTTCCAGGGCCTTGGCCAGCATGTCGCGGCCTTCGGACAGCTTGCCGACATGGCCGGCGATGACGTCGTCGATCTCCGAGCGGCTTTCCCTCAGCTTTTGAAGGTCCGCTTCGAGGGCGCGCTTGAGGATATCGCGTCCCTCTGCGAGCTTTTCGACCTGGCCGGCGACGAGGCCGTCGATGCCGGAACGGCTTTCGGCCAGCTTGGCGAGATCGGCCTCAAGGGCGCGTGTAAGCACATCGCGGCCTTCCGCCAGCTTCTCGACCTGGCCCGCGACAAGGCCGTCAATGCCGGCGCGGCTCTCGGCGAGCTTGGCGAGGTCGGCTTCAAGAGCGCGGGTAAGGATGTCGCGGCCTTCCGAAAGCTTCTCGACCTGGCCGGCGACAAGGCCGTCGATCGAGGCACGGCTTTCGGCAAGCTTGGCGAGGTCGGCCTCCAGGGCGCGCTTGAGGATGTCGCGGCCCTCGGCGAGCTTCTCGACCTGGCCGGACACAAGGCCGTCGATGCTGGAACGGCTCTCGGCGAGCTTGGCAAGATCGTCCTCGAGCGCCTTGGACAGCGTCGCGCGGTTCTGCAACAGCTGGTCGGCATGGGTCTGCATGAGGCCGCTGGCATTGGCCATATCGGCATCGAGGGCGCGCGAAAGCTCGGCGCGGTGGCCGGTGATCTTATGCGAATGATCGACGATAGCGCCCTGGATGGTGTTGAGGTCGGCCTCCAGCGCGCGCTTGAGGATATTGCGGCCCTCGGCGAGCTTCTCGACCTGGCCGGCTACCAGCCCGTCGATGCTGGAACGGCTCTCCGCCAGCTTGGCGAGATCGTCTTCCAGCGACTTCGACAGCACCGAACGGTCCTGGACGAGCCTGTTCTGATGGTCGGCGATGGCGCCGCTTACATTCTGCAGATCATCCTGCAAGGCGCTAGACAAGGTCGCGCGATCCTGCGCGAGCCTGTTCTGGTGATCGGCGACGGCGCCGCTGACGGCCTGCAGGTCGGCTTCGAGCGCTTTCGAGAGCTGCGAGCGATCCTCCAGCATCTTGTCCGAGTGTCCCGCAATGGCACCCTTGATGGTGTTGAGGTCGGCCTCCAGGGCGCGCTTGAGGATATCGCGGCCTTCGGCGAGCTTCTCGACCTGGCCGGCGACCAGCCCGTCGATGCTGGAACGGCTCTCCGCCAGCTTGGCGAGGTCGGCTTCCAATGTCTGCGACAGCAGGCTGCGGTCGTCGGCGAGCTTGCCGGCGTGGCTGTCGATCAGGCCGCGGATGCCGCTCAGATCGCTTTCAAGCGCGCGGCTAAGTTCGCCGCGGTCCTCGGCGAGCTTGGTCGAGTGGGTCTCGATCAAGCCGCGGATGCCGATGATGTCGGTTTCGAGCGCCTTGGCGAGCACGGCGCGGCCCTCGGCGATCTTCTCGACCTGACCGGCGACAAGGCCGTCGATCGAGGCGCGGCTGTCCTGCAGCTTGCCGAGATCGGCCTCCAGCGCGCGCGCCAGGATGTTGCGGCCCTCGGCCAGCTTCCCGACATGGCCGGCGACCATTTCATCAATCATTGTACGGGCTTGGACAAGTCTGCCGGAGTCTTCGTTCATGGCCTGAGACAGGCGGTTGCGGCCTTCCTCGAGCTGCTCCAGATGGCTGCCCAGCGACGCATCGATGGCGGCGCGCGACTCGTTGACCTTGCGCAGATCCTCTTCCAGCGCACGCGAGATCAGGCCGCGGCCTTCCGCCAGCTTCTGCACCTGGTTGGTGACGGCGGCATCGATCGCGGCGCGGCCCTCTGCGAATTTCGCCAGGTCCTCCTGCATTGCGGCAGCCATGCGTTCGCGGCTTTCCGAGAGCGCGCGGCTGTGGTTGTCGACGGCTTCCTCGATGCCGACACGGGCATCGGCCAGTCGCTGGATGTCGGAATCGAAGGAGCGCGACACCACATGTCGGGCTGCTTCCATACGCCCGGCGAAGTCGGTGGCGCGGGCTTCGAGCATGGAGGAGGTCGAGGAGATGATGTCGGCCATGTCGGCGCCGATCTGGGTCTTGCCCTGATCGATCATCGCCGACAGCGTGTCCTTGCTCTCCGCGAAGGCGTGGGCGATTTCCTTGGCGCGCTCCACCATCGTCTCGTTGATCTGACGGGCGCGCGCTTCGAGGGCGGCGTTGAGCTTCTGCGTGCCGGTGTCGAGCGCCTCGGCGCGGGTCTGGAATTCGCTGATCAGCGCCTGGCCGCGTTCGGCCAGCGTCCGTTCGATGCCGCTGAGGCTCGCCTCGAACTCCGAGTTCAAGGTGCGCGCCGCGCCGCCGAGCAGCGAGACCATGCCATGGGTGCGGTCGTCGAGCAGGTCGGTCAGCGAACGGGTCAGGCCGTCCGTGGTGTCGGTCAGCTTGGCGATACGGGTGTCGAGGAGGCTCGCGAAAGCCTCGCCGGAGGTCGAAAGACGGTCGGTGATGTTGTCCAGGCGCGATTCCACGGAATCGAAGATCGACGTCGAGCTTTCATTGATGCGATCGATCAGCGTGTCGCCGGAATTGTTGATCGTCATCGACAGCTTGGTCGATGCGTTGAGGATCGAGTCGCGGATGATGTCGCTGGCCGCGCCGATCTCGTCGCGCAGCGTCTCGTGAGCGCCGGCAATGGAGGCGCGCACGCGCTCGGCATGGGTGACGACCGCCTCGCGCTCGCTGCCGAGACCATCGACCAGCGAACGGATGCGGGCTTCGTTCTCGGAATAGGAGCGTTCGATCTGGCTGACTTCGCCGTGGACAAGCGTTTCGAGCTCGACCGCTCGGGCCAGGGTGCGCTCGATGCCTTCGCCCATGGCCGCCACCTCGCGGCGAACGGCCTGGCCGATCATCATGACACGGTCCTGGGCGAGGTTTTCAGGCTCCGCAAGGCGGAAGGCGACCTCGGTCATGGATTGCGCTGCGATGCGCATTTCCTGCGCGCGCCGGATCATGGCGGCAAACGCCCAGAACAGGATGACCGGAACGATCGCGGCAACCGCAAGGCCGATCAGCTCTGGACGGGCGAAGAACTGGTCGAAGGTACGGATCTTCCAGATGCCGGGGCCGAACAACAGGTTGGCCAGGCCGCCGGCGCCGGCGATCCAGGCCAGCGAGATAAAGGCGATCACCCAGTAGACGGTGCTCGACGCACGCCGGTTGAGGCTGTGCAGCAGCGTCTTGTAGTCCTTCTGGCGGTCGTCATTGGCGGGCGTGAAACCTGCGGGAGGGGTAAAGCCGGTCGACTGCCCATTGCGCGGCTCGACCGGACGCAACTCGGCAGGCTTGGCCGCTGGCGCCTTGGGAGCTTGGGAGGTGGCAGGCTGGGGATTGTTTGCCGGCTCCGTCCTCTGGCTGCGGCCTTCGCGCGCCAACTCGTCGGCTGCCGCCGAAATCTGCGCTTCGAGGTCCTCCATCGACGCCGCCATGTCGAGGCCGCCGTCGTCGCCGTCAAGGTCAAGGTCAAGCGCCTTTTCCAGTTCCGCGGCTACGTCACTCTCGAGAGACTTGGTCGTCGTTGGTTTCTTAGCCATGCCTTCGCTACCCTGTACTAGCTGCCGCGGGACTTATGATTTTGGCCTGATTCTGGCCCGATTCTGGCTTGTCTATCCCGAGCAGGAGGCTGAAAAATGGACCTTCGTATCGTAATGACACACAGGGGTAAAGAAAACATGCATTCCGGGCGATACGTAAAACTTTAAATATAAGGTTAACGGAGACGTGATCCGACTGCCTCCGTGACAACATTTTTCGCCTGCAGTCGTTAACCCGTTGGCGACCGGAGTCGCCTATTTTCTTGGGCCCGTCTGCCCGCTTTATGGAGTTGCAGTGCGTATGCGTGGCGAAAGTGGTATTGCGTTTTCCATGCCGGGGGGAGATGCCTCCGGAACGGCTGGAGCCCGACCGGTTGATCTCGGCCATCTGGCGCGCCAGACGATGGGCGACCGCGACCTCGAACGCGAGGTGCTGGCGCTGTTCGTCCACCAGTCGCTCACCGTCCGCGACCAGATCGCCGACGCCGACGCCAGGCAAAGGGTGCTCCTGGCGCATGGCCTGAAGGGCTCGGCGCGCGGCATCGGCGCCTTTGCGGTGGCCGATTGCGCGGCGATCATCGAAAGTCAGCCGGAAGACGTCCGGGCGCTCAAGAGGCTCAGCACGCTGATCGAGGAAGTGCGCGACTTCATCGCCGGGATCAGCCGCTAGCACCATCTTTTTGAAAAACGTCATTTCGTGGCGCTTTCGCGCCGCAGTTGACTTGTCCGGTGGAGTGATTATCTCGGCTGCGACTCCTCAGGTGACTTAATGACAAAGCTGACTTACATCGCCCATGACGGGACCCGGTTTGACGTGGAGGCCGAAAACGGCTCGACCGTCATGGAAAACGCGATCCGCAACGCGGTGCCCGGCATCGAAGCCGAATGCGGCGGCGCCTGCGCCTGCGCGACCTGCCATGTCTATGTCGATGAAGCATGGACGGCCGAGGTCGGCGAGCCGGAGGCGATGGAAGAGGACATGCTGGACTTCGCCTATGACGTCCAGCCGAACTCGCGTCTCTCCTGCCAGATCAAGGTGCGCGACGCGCTCGATGGGCTAATCGTTCGGGTCCCCGAACGCCAGGGTTAAGGTGCGTCGATATTCAGGTGAGGCCGGCCTGCAAATGCCGGTTCCTGCGCTTCCGGTGCTCACGTACTTAAAAGTACGCTCCGCTCCGGCCTTCGCCGGCCGAAGCCCTCATAAGGGTCTCCGCTCCATGAAGGCTACGGCCGGCGTAGGCCGGTTCTCGGAACCCGCCATTTTCGACTCGGCCTGACCTGAATCTCGACACACCTTAATCACCTTCCAAATTTTCTTTCGCGCTGGCTGCTTGGCAGCAGGCGATAGCTCATGCAGTCTCGCTTCATTCCCAAAAAGGGGCGCAGCGCATGAGCGAGACCATCAAGACGGACGTTCTCATTGTCGGGGCAGGGCCGATCGGGCTGTTTGCCGTGTTCGAGCTCGGCCTGCTCGACATGAAATGCCATCTCATCGACATTCTCGACCGTCCCGGCGGGCAATGCGCCGAGCTCTATCCGGAGAAGCCGATCTACGACATTCCCGGCTGGCCGACGATCTCCGCGCAAGGCCTTGTCGACAAGCTGATGGAGCAGATCCATCCGTTCAAGCCGGAGTTCACGTTCAATCGCATGGTGTCGAGCCTGGAAAAGCTCGAGGACGGAACCTTTCGCGTCGCGACCGACGAAGGCGAGATGTTCGAAGCCAAGGTGGTGGTGATCGCCGCCGGTGGCGGCTCGTTCCAGCCCAAGCGCCCGCCCATTCCGGGCATCGAGGCGTATGAAGGCAAGAGCGTCTTCTATTCCGTCCGGCGCATGGAGGAATTCCGCGGCCATGACCTCGTCATCGTCGGCGGCGGCGATTCGGCGCTCGACTGGACGCTCAACCTGCAGCCGATCGCCAAAAGCGTGACGCTGGTTCATCGCCGCCCGGAATTCCGGGCCGCGCCCGACAGCGTCAACAAGATGTATGCCATGCAGGAAATGAAGCAGCTCGCATTCCTGGTCGGCCAGGTCAGCGGCCTTGCCGGCGCCGACGGTCAGCTTGCTTCAGCGACCATCAAGGGCGGCCCGGGCGGCGACGTCGAGGTGCCGTGCACCCGCATGCTGCCATTCTTCGGCCTCACCATGAAGCTCGGGCCGATCGCCGAATGGGGCCTTAACCTGCACGAGAATCTGATCCCGGTGGATACCGAGAAGTTTCAGACGTCGGTCCCGGGAATCTTCGCCGTCGGCGACATCAACTGGTATCCCGGCAAACTGAAGCTGATCCTGTCAGGCTTCCACGAGGTGGCGCTGATGGCGCAGGCCGCCAAGCGCATCGTCAGCCCGGGCGAGCGCATAGTCTTCCAGTACACGACCTCGTCGACCAGCTTGCAGAAGAAGCTCGGCGTCCACGACTGAGGTACGCCGATATTCAGGTGAGGCCGGCCTGCGAACGGCAGCTTCCTGCGCTTCCGGTGCTCACGTACTTAAAGTACGCTCCGCTCCGGCCTTCGCCGGCCGAAGCCCTCATAAGTGTCTCCGTTCTATGAAGGCTACGGCCGGCGTAGGCCGGTTCTCGGAAGCCACCATTCTCGACTCGGCCTGACCTGAATCTCGACATACCTCAACACGCCGCAGATGAGTCTACTCCGCGAGCACGGGCGCGGCATGCTCTTCGCGGCCGCGCAATTCCTTTTCCGGCATCAGGAAGAGCGCGACAAGCGTCAGAACGAGCGTGATGCCGGCGGCGACGAAGATCATCACGAACGGCAACGCCGATGCCAGCTGAATATGCGTCTGCGAGCCTTCTGCGGAGAGCGGCAGGCCGTAGCCGAGCGCAACCGCGCCAAGCATGGCGACACCGAGCGCGCCGCCCAGCGTGCGCAGGAAGGTCAGCACGCCCGTCGCGACGCCGAGATGCGCGCGATCGACGGCATTCTGGACCGAGACGGTGGCAACCGGGAATGTGGTTCCGCTGCCCAGGCCGATCAGAGTGGTCAGGATTTCCACCTCGAGCAGCGAGGCGTGTTCGGCAATGGCACTGAGCAGACCAATGCAGACAATGGCCAGGCTGACGCCGATCATGGCGATGCGCTTGTAGTGGACGAAGCGTGGGATCATGCGGCCGCTGAAGGTCGCGCCGGCGACCGTGCCGAGCAGGAGGCCGAGCATCGCGGTGCCGGATTCGCTGACCGAAAGCCCGACGATCGATTGCAGATAGACCGGCAGGTAGACCGACGCGCCGATGTTGGCGGCCTGCAGCAGGAACATCGATAGTGTGCCGGCAAGCACGATCGGGTTGCTCAGGACTTCCAGCGAGATCAAAGGCTCGGCTGCCCTCAGCAGCCTTAGCGCGAAGAAGGCCCAGAACACGGCCGAGCAGGCGACCAGCCCGAGGATTTCGCGGGAGAACCAGGGATAGGCGCTGCCGCCCCAGTTGAGCGCCAGGAGCAGCAGCGACGTGGCGATGACCAGCAGCACCGCGCCCAGGCCGTCGATGCGGTGGTTCTTGGCCGCGATCGGCAGCTTCCTCAGCGGATTGTTGATGATGGCCATGGCCAGGAAGCCGATCGGCAGGTTGATCCAGAAGATCAGCGACCAGTGCAGGTGCTCGGCGAAGACTCCGCCGAGCAGCGGACCGGCGACGCTGGCGACCGCCCAGGTGCCGGAGATCCAGGCTGCATAGCGCGCTCGTTCGCGCGGCGGCACGAGATCGCCGATGACCGTCTGGGCCAGCGCGAAGAGACCGCCGCCGCCGGCGCCCTGGATGGCGCGGCCAATGACCAGCACCAGCATGTTGGGAGCAAGCGCGCTGACCAGCGACCCGAGCAGGAAGACGAGGATGGCGGCGTAGATGACGGGACGGCGTCCGTAGACATCGGAAATCTTGCCGTAGAGCGGCGCCATGGCGGTCGCGGTCAAAAGATAGCCGGTGACGATCCACGGCAGATACTCGGCATGACCGAGCGAGCGAGCGATCGTGGGCAGGGCAGGAGCTACGATGGTCTGATCAAGGGCCGCCAGCAGCATCGATAACAGCACGCCGCCGATGATGGCGTTCTTCTCGCTCTCGCTCATCGGCGCGGCTTTCGTCGCCATCGTTTCGACGGTCTGGTCCATGCGTCATTCTTTCAAAGGCTGATGCCTGGCGCGCCAAGACGGCTTTGGCCGGTCGCGCCGTTCATTCCCATCGCGGATGAGGGTCCGGGGTGTTTCGAACCGCTATATGTCGTTCGATATAGGCCGATTTCGACCGCCGCTCGAAAATTTCTGCGATCTGGCACCATGTTTGGGTGAAATTGGCCTTGGGCTCCCGCAGGTCAAGGCGGCGGCAGTTGGCCGGCTTCGACGCGCTCCATGCGGTAGCGCATCAGCCGCAGGATACGGCTTTCGAAATTGACGCTCTCGACCCGGTCGAAGCGCAACTGGTCCTGGTCGTGCCTGGCGAGCTCGGCTACCTGGATCGCGGCGGCCTTCACCTTCGCCTGTTCGCAAGTCTTCTGCACAGGAGCGGCCTTCAGCGCATCCTCGAGCGCGCGCGCATGGTTCTTGGCGATCTCGACATGGCGCTCCTCATGCCGCTTGATGTCGGCCGACAGCGTGTCCCAAAACAGCCTGACGTCGGGATCGGATTTGCGCGGGCGCCGCCACTCCGGGAGGATCACCTTGACCTTCACGGTGACGGCCGCGTCGGCGACGCGGCAGGACTGCGCGCTCTGCGCATAGCTGATGCGGGTCGTGAACGCCATCTGCGTGGCGCCGGGATGGCGCGAGCCGGTGCTTTTCACCTCGGGCCCGTTCCTCGACAGCTGGTTCTGGATATCGTCGAGCGTGCGGCCGCCGACGCTGAAATAACTGTAGGTCTTGACCAGATTGGCCGCGCCCGCCGGCATGGCGGTCAAGGCGAGCATCAGGGCGCAGAGCAGGGGTCGCTTCATCATATTGCCTCTTCACGCACCTTGCTTTAGGGCCGTCGCCAGCGCAACGAAATTGATTTCGCGCGGATCACGCATGGTTGATGGACAATGACGACAAGGCGATGGCAGCTGGCGCATGGACGCTATCTCGACCTCGGTCCGAAGGCGGTCGTCGTCGGCATCCTCAATGTGACGCCCGACAGTTTTTCGGACGGCGGGCTGTTCATCGCGCCTGAAAAGGCGCTGGAGCAGGCGCGCCGCATGGTGAAAGAGGGCGCCGCCGTCATCGATGTCGGCGGGGAATCGACGCGGCCGGGTTTCGCCCCGATCTCGGCCGAGGAAGAGCAGGCGCGCGTGCTGCCGGTCATCGCGGCGCTCGCCGCTTCCGGCGAGGCGCTGATTTCGGTCGACACCTATCGCGAGGACACCGCTCGGCTTGGCGTCGCCGCCGGCGCCCATATCGTCAACGACGTCTGGGGGCTGCAGCGCGAGCCGGGCATCGCGCGCGTCGCCGCTGAGACCGGCGCCGGGCTCGTCATCATGCATACCGGGCGCGAACGGCAGAAGCTGCCCGACGTGATCGAGGACCAGTTCCTCTTCCTGCGCAACTCGCTGGAGATCGCGCACGCCGCGAAGGTCGCCGACAGCCAGATCGTGCTCGATGCCGGCTTCGGCTTCGCCAAGGAAACGGCGGAGGAAAACCTCGACCTGATGGCGCGGTTTTCCGAGCTCCAGGCGCTCGGCTATCCGTTGATGGCCGGGACCTCGCGCAAGCGCTTCATAGGCAACGCGACGGGGCGCGAGCCCGCCGATCGGGCAGCCGGCACGGCGGCTACCAGTGTCATCCTTCGCTTGAAGGGAGCCGACCTGTTTCGCGTCCACGATGTCGCAATCAACGTGGATGCGCTGGCGGTCACCGATGCTATGCTTGCCCGCGAAACCGAGCTTCCTCCCGGACACTGATCATGTACGTCATCCGCATGAAGAACTGCGCCTTCTTCGCCCGCCACGGCGTGCTGGACGAGGAGGAGACGCTTGGCCAGCGTTTCTATGTCGATGCCGAGCTGACGGTCGAACCCAGCCGTCCGCTGACGGAGGATTCCATCGAGGATACCGTCAATTACGGCGTCGCCTTCGCGGTCATCGAGAAGATCGTGACAGGACATCGCCGCTTCCTGATCGAGGCGCTGGCGCTGGAGGTCGCGAAGGCGCTGACGGCCAGGTTTTCGCAGATCAGGAAGGCCGAGATCACCGTGCGCAAACCCAACGCGCCGGTGCCTGGCGTGCTCGATTATGTCGAGGTGACCGTTGTCTGGCCAGAATAGCGCTGTCTACCTCAGTCTCGGCGGCAATCTCGGCGACCCGGCGAAGTCCATGGGCGCGGCATTGCGTATGCTGGATGGCGACGACGCGACGCGTGTCACCGCCGTCTCCTCGCTTTACCGTACGCCGCCCTGGGGCAAGCTCGACCAACCCGATTTCCTCAACGCCGCCGCCGCGATCGAGACGACGCTTTCGCCGCGCGCGCTGCTCGACCTTTGCCTCGATGTCGAGAAGCGATTGAAGCGCGTGCGCGAGGAGCGCTGGGGCCCGCGCCTGATCGATATCGACATATTGGTGTTCGGCGACCGGGTGATCCACGAGACCGGGCTCGAAGTGCCGCATCCGCGCATGCTGGAGCGCGCCTTCGTGCTGGCGCCCTTGGCCGAGATCGCGCCGGGGCTTTCGGTCGCCGGCAGGAGCGTGTCGGAACGGCTCGGCGCCGTCGATATTTCCGGCATCGAGCGGCTGCCGTCCGGCCGCGAATGGTGGCTTGGGTAAAGCCGGCTGCTCAGCCGGAAAAACCGCCGCCGTCCAGGAATGCCTGCTCCTCGGCGGTCGTCGCGCGGCCGAGCATCCGGTTGCGATGCGGGAAGCGTCCGAAGCGCCGGATGATCTCCAGATGCTCCTCGGCGTATTTCAGGTAGTCGGGCGCCTTGGCGGCTGTGAGTTGCACCGACCGCTCCTGGTCCGCCAGCAATTCGGAATGCTCGAAGGGCAGATAGAGAAAGACGCGAACCAGTTCTTCCAGTTCCATATCCTGGCCCGCTGCGATCGCCCTGTCGGCGAAGTATCTGGCCAGCGGATCGGTCGCGCACATGTGGCCGGTGCCGCGGAAGCAGTTGCGCGGGAACTGATCGAGCAGGATCATCAGCGCCAGCGATCCTTCGGCGTGCGCGTTCCAGTCGTCGCATTCGCGCCGCGCGGCAGCGTAATGCAGGTCGAGAAAGCGGTTACCGAAATCCGTGTCGAAGGCGTCGCTCTTTTCGAACCAGGCGTCCTCGCCGGCATCACGCCAGAATTTCGTAACGGAAAGCGCTCGCGGATCGAGCTCTGCCATGCGTTGCCCTTCAGTTCTTGGTCTCTGCGTTGTTCAGCACGACCGCGGTTTCCTGGTTCAGCGCCCGGCCGGCACGGCGCGGCTGGGTGAGCGGCGTCGGGATCGGCGTGCCGATGTTGCCCTTGAGGAAGCGCTGGCCGGCGCGCACGCCCTCGGCCAACTGCGTCTCGAAGCGCGCTTCGTCGCGGCGCCGCACGTCCTCGATGACCTCGGCGACTTCTTCCGGATCGACGCCAAGCGCCTCCAGGGCGGAGCCGCCGAAGACCAGCGCCGATTCGAAAGTCTCGCGCATCTGATAGTCGACGCCGGCGCGCACCAGCTGCAGTGCGGTGCCTCGGTCGAAGGCGCGCGCCAGGATGGTGACTAGAGGGAATTCGGCCTTGATCAGCTGGGCGATGCGCACGGCGGCGTCCGGCTTGTCGACGCAGATCAGGACGGCGCGGGCGCGCCCGGCGCCGGCCGCATGCAGGATGTCCAACCGCGTGCCGTCGCCGTAATAGACCTTGAAGCCGAAATCGGCCGCCGCCTGGATCATCTCCACCTCGTTGTCGATGATCGAGACGTCCATTCCGCGCAGCAAGAGCGGCTGGCTGGCGATCTGGCCGAAGCGGCCGAAGCCGATGATCAAGACGCTGCCGGTGAGGCCATCGGCGATGTCGACGCCATCGAGGGACTGCTCGTCGCGCGGGGTCAGGTAACGCAGCGCAATGATCGCCAAGGGCGTCAGCACCATGGAGATGATGACGATGGCGGTCAGCGTGGCGTTGGCCTGCCCATCGATGATGCCGACCGCGGCGGCGGAGGAATAAAGCACGAAGGCGAACTCGCCGCCCTGCGCCATGAAGACGGCGCGTCCGAGCGCCTCGCGGTGGCTGCTCTTCAGAATACGCGCGACGGCGTAGATGCCGACAGCTTTCATGACCATGTAGGCGACGACATAGACGGCGACGAGCCGCCAGTTCTGGGCCACGACTGCAAGGTCCAGCGACATGCCAACGGCGAGGAAGAACAGGCCGAGCAGGATGCCGCGGAACGGCTCGATATCGGCTTCGAGCTGGTGGCGGAAGGTCGATTCCGACAGGAGCACGCCGGCGAGGAAGGCGCCCATCGCCATCGACAGGCCGGAAAGCTGCATGGCCAGGGCCGATCCCAGCACCACAAGCAGCGCGGCGGCGGTCATGACTTCCCGGGCGCGGGCGTCGGCCAGGATGCGGAAGAGCGGATTGAGCAGGTAACGGCCGGCCACGACCAGTCCGACGATCGCCGCGATGCCGATGCCGACTTCGGTCAGCCGCTCCGAAAGGCTGGTTTCGGCGCCGCCGGGCGCGAGGAACGCCACCAGCGCCAGCAGCGGCACGATCGTCAGGTCTTCGAGCAGGAGGATCGAGACGATGCGCTGGCCTTTCGGCGCGGCGATCTCGCCGCGTTCCTCCAGCAACTGCATGACGATCGCCGTCGAGGTCAGCACGAAGCCGGCGCCGGCGACGAAGGACTGCGCGATGGGAAAGCCTCCGGCCAGTCCGACCAGGGTCAGAAGCACGGCGCAGACGCCGACCTGCAAGGCACCCAGGCCGAAGATCTCGCGACGCAGCCCCCAGAGCCGCGACGGCTGCATCTCCAGGCCGATGATGAACAGGAACATGACGACGCCGAGCTCGGCGACATGGAGGATCGATCCCGATTCGGAAAAGACGCGCAGGCCGAACGGGCCGATGAGCACGCCGGCGGCGAGGTAGCCGAGGATCGAACCCAGCCCCATGCGCTTGAAGATCGGCACGGCGACGACGCCCGCGGCGAGCAGCGCCACCACCTGCACCAGATCGCTGCCCGAGCCTTCAACCGCCATGCCTGCCTTCCCTGTTGTCTCGAAGCACTCCTTGCATGCACCGGGAGCGGGAGGCAAGGGCAGCGGGCCTGCCAGGACGGGTAGGCGGCCGTTGAAGCGGCCTCCGCTTGCCTGCCGGACGTTCGGCATCTATATCACGCTAATGCCTGACTATTCGTCCCGGCCGTCGCCGGCGACTTATATCCCGATGGATGCGCTCAGCGAAGTCCTGCAAGACTTTCGCTTGAGTGGCGTCAACTATGGCCGCTGCGAGCTGCGCCATCCATGGAGCATCGCGTTTCCGCGACAGCCGTTGCTTCGCTTTCACTTTGTCGGCCAGGGCCCGTGCTGGATCCATACCGATGCGGAAGGCTGGCAGGAGTTGCGCGATGGCGATCTGGTGCTGCTGCCGCAAGGCATCGCCCACCGGCTGGCCAGTGCGCCAGACGTCGCTGGCGATTCGCTCGAAGGTTGCCAGGTGACCAAGTTGGGGAGCAATGTCTGCGAGGTGGTGCGGCAAGGAACGGGCGCGACAAGCACCCTTTTCTGCGGCTCCATGACCTTGGGCGCCTGTGCGCTTAGCCCGCTGATCACGTTGATGCCGCCGATCATCAAGGGGTGCGACGTGGCTGGCAATGACCCGGTCGTTGGTCCTTTGCTGGCGGCCATGACGGCCGAGGCCGCGCAACCGCAGATGGGCAGCGCCACTATTCTGTCGCGCATGGCGGACTTGCTGGCAGCCCGGCTTATCCGCTGCTGGGTCAATTGCACCGGAGCCTCGACCACAGGTTGGCTCGCCGCCATCCGCGACCCTCATATCGGACGCGCTCTGGCAGCAATGCACCGTGACCCCGGCCACAACTGGACGCTCGAAAGCCTCGCAGCCCTGGCAGGCCAATCGCGCTCGATTTTCGCCGAGCGCTTCAGCGCGATGTTGGGGGAGGGTGCCGCACGCTATCTCGCATGTCTGCGCATGCAGCTTGCCCGGGAGTTGCTGGGCCAAGACGGCTTGTCCGTCGCCGAGGTCGCCACCCGTTTGGGCTATGATTCCGAGGCATCCTTCGCGCGCGCGTTCAAGCGCATCACCAACGTCTCGCCGGGCGTTGTGCGTCGCACAATTTCCGGACGAATTGACATGAATTTCGGATTTTAGGATACATATCATCCGAAAGGACTCGTCTATGAGTATCTCCAATCTTTGGAGATATTCTGATGACAGACACAACATTACAGCTTGAAGACGGGGCGCTGGAGCTTGATGCCGCCGCGCCAGTCGCGTGGAACGCAACCACTTGGTTCGCGGTCATTTCGCTGGCCGCCACCAGCTTTGCCCTGGTGTCCGCCGAATTCCTCCCGGCAGGTCTGTTGACGCCGATGGCGCGCGATCTCGGCATCAGCGAGGGATCGGCCGGGCAGGTCGTCACCGCCACCGCTTCCGTCGGCGCCGTGACGGCCATGCTGAGCAATGTCCTCATCGGCCGATTGAACCGCAAGACGGTGTTGGTTGGCCTCAGCGCCTTGGCGGTCGGTTCCAATATTCTTGCGGCGCTGGCGCCAAATTTCTGGCTGTTGTTGCTCGGCCGGGCTGGGCTCGGAATTGCGATCAGCGCCTTCTGGGCCCTTTCGGTTGCGGTCGTAGCAAGGCTCGTTGGCGCCAATGCGACAGGTCGAGGCATGGGTATCGTCACCCTCGGCGTCTCGCTTGCCACCATCGCCGCGCCGTCGATGGGCGCGTTGATCAGCGACTGGCTGGGATGGCGTAGCGCCATGGCCATGACAGCGGGACTGGCCGTGGTTGCCGGGCTGCTGCAGTTGCTGAGCTTGCCGACCTTGCCTGCAACAGCCAGCAACAGTCTTGGGGACGTGTTCCGGTTGACACGGCGGCGCGGCATTCAACTCGGCATGCTTGCCATTCTTCTGCTGATGACGGGGCATTTTGCCGGCTCAGTCTATGTGCGTCCCTTCCTCGAACAGGTGACGCTCCTGGCAACCGGGCCAATTGCGCTGGCCCTGCTCGGATTTGGCATCGCCGCCGTGGTCGGCAACGTTGCCGGCGGTCGCATGGCCGACGCCAATATCCAGGTGGCACTGGTGGTTACTGCGGCGTTGATGGCATTTGCGGCGCTGGCATTGGTGCTTTGGGGTGTGCACATCGGCGTTGCATTCGGGTTCGTCACACTTTGGGGCTTGGCCTTCGGCATGGGGCCGGTGGTGCTGCCGACCAATCTGTCGCGCGCGGCGCCTGATGCGCTGGAAGCAGCGGGCAGCCTGATGGTCGTCTCTTTCCAAGTTGCCATCACCACCGGCGCGGTTGTCGGCGGCTATGTCGTGGACACCTATGGCGCAACGGGGCCCTTGACCCTGACCGCCATCCTTGCCGTGTCGACGGTGGTGCTGGCGCTGCTGCAGCCTCGCGACTGAACTTTGCTCCAGCTGACGCGGCGGACTGAATTCCGGTCCGCCGCGATATTGCAGCCTGGTTACACAAGTTTATGCGGTTCGCTCGTTGCGTGCCGCCACAATCAGCGGTTATGGCACGTTCGGCTTCGGCCATTGGAGGCGGCCGCGATGGGCGGCTGCCTTTTTTGAGGAGATGATTGACATGAAGAAGTTTTTGCTCGTTGCCGTCGGTGTTGCGGCGCTGGCCGGTTCCGCTTGCTCCAAGGCGCCGGAATGCACGCAGGAGATGGCCGCCAAGAAGGCGCAGGACATGGCCACCGCGCTTCAGGCCGCGATCACCAAGGACCCGAGCAAGGCCGCCGACCTGACCGCCAAGGTGCAGGCCGTGACGACCAAGTACCAGGGCGCGACGACGCTGGACGAAGCCTGCAAGGCCTATGACGAGCTGATCGCCACCATCAAGGGTTGAGCTCAACCATTGGCGAATGCGAAGGCGGCGGCCAAGTGGCCGCCGCCTTTTTTTGTTTGCGCGACCGTGCGCCCGATCAGTTCTTGGCGATGGCGCCGACTTCGACCGAATCGATCCGCTTCAGGCTCATGCCGATCACCGGGACCAGCTGATCGTTGACGCGCACGGCCACCGTCACGGTCATCGAATTGCCGTCGGGGACACGCGCCTGCATGACGCCGTTCAACTGCTTGCGGTTGATGGTGAAGACGACCTTCTGGGCGTCGACGACATTGCCGCCGACAATGTCCATGCCGCTTTCGGTCGAGCCGCCCATGAAGGTGCCCCTGTAACCGTCGCGTCCCTTGCGTTCGACGCTGGCCGACATCTTTTGCGTGAACACGCCAACCCTGCAGCCGCCGTCAAGCGTCATGCCGAGCTTGCTGGCGGGCGTCGAGCCATTGAAATCGCAGGTGAATTTGGTGCCCTTGTACTTGCCCGCGATGATCTCGCCAGGGCCGACCCATCTGCCTTCGACGGAGCGGAAAAACTGCTTGTCCGGCTCTGCGCCAAAGGCCTTTTCGACGAGGCCGAGTGGCGCGGCAATCGCAATGGTGGCAGGCAGGACGCAGGACAGGATTACGCTTCTCATCGACGACACCCGGCACGAAAGAGTCTATTCTTGGGACCTGGCTGACCATGGAGAAGATTGGTTAATGCTTCGTCACTGGAGCATGATGCCGAAAAGTGTGAAGCGGTTTTCGGACGACATCATGCTCCACTTCTTTGACTCAGAGCGGTGGCATTCGCGTTTACCCTATTGGTCCGTCCGACCGTCTTTCTTTGTCGCGAAGGAGGTCAGTGCCGAGAGGAAATCGCCGAGGCCGGGGCGCTTCACGGCGATGAACGGCAAGGGGCGGGCGGTTTCCATTGCGGCGATGCCGATACGCGCCGTCATCATGCCGTTGACCACGCCTTCGCCGAGCTTTGCCGAGAGCTTCGCGGCAAGCCCGTGGCCGACGATCTGCTGCACGAAACTGTCGCCCACCGCGATCGAGCCGGTCACCGCCAGATGCGCGAGAACGCCGCGCGCCAGGCGAAAGAAGCCGAGCGTGCCTGGACGGCCGCCGTAAAGCTCGGATAGGCGCCGGATCAAGCGCCCAGCCTCGAACACGACATAGGCGATGTCGACCAGCGCGCGGGGGCTGACCGCCGTGATCAGCGACACGCGCTTGGCGGCCTCGAGAACCATGATCTTGGCGCGGGCATCGAGGGGCGACAGGATTTCGGTCTCGGCCAGCCGCACCAGATTGGCGCCGTCGATGATCTCGCCGCGCAGCTCGGCAAGCGAACGGCGTCCGGCCGCGGTCTCGGGTTTCGCTGCGACGAAGGCCGAGAGCTCGTCGACCAGGGCGCGTGCGGCCTTGGGATCGTCGCGCGCCACGGCATCCAGCGCCCGTTTCTGCATCTTTTCGACTTCGGCCAGGCGGGCGATGGCGAGGAATTCGCGGATGAGGATGACGATCAGCGAAAGCAGCGCGATCGCCGCCATGCCGGCCGCCAGCCAGCCAAGCCATTCGGCGCGCGCGAACAGGTCTCGGATCAGCTGGTCGGCCCAGAGGCCGACCGCCAGCGAGACGAGCACGCCGAGAGCGCCGAAGAACAGCCGGGAAAGCAGCGAACGCTTTCTTGGCGCGGTTGCCGGCGGCGGAATTGCGGCCTCGATGTCCGGCTCGTCGAAGACGTCGACTGCCGAGGGGATCACGACTGCTACGTCGGCCCGCGCGGCCCGTGGCCTGCGCGCCGGTTGTTCCTCGGCGATGCGGTTCTGCGGCGCTTGCGGCCTCGGCTCCGCCTCGGGCTCGATACGGAAGGCCGCCGGTTTGCGGGGCATGGTCATGCCAGATGATCTCCGATCAGGAACTGCAGCGCGCGGTCGAGCCTGATATGCGGCAAGGACAGCGTGACGCCTTCGGCGGTGCGTTCGAGCTTCGGCGGGCGGAAGCGCACGAAGCGGATCGCCGGCTCGGTGCTGTCGGGCGGCGATCCGGCGAACACCGCATCGACTTTTTCCGGCAAATCGCCTGGGAATATGGCGGTTTCGGTCTTTCCGTCGAATGTCTCGCCGTTGATCTTCTCGCCCTTCAGCGGGGTGCCGATGATGACCGGCAACGTCTCGCGGCCTTGCCTCACCGTGCCCTCGCGGGTCGAGCGAACCGCGGCCATGGCGACGACATCGACGGCGGCGCCGCTGAAATTCGCCCGCGCGACGGCGCGGTCGGTCAGCCGGCGCACGATCGCCTGCAGCCGGTCATGGCTTTCGTGATGCAGATGGTCCGCCTTGGTCGCGGCCACCAGGATGCGGTCGATGCGGCGCGAGAAGAAATCGGTCAGGAAATTGCCCCGTCCGGGCCTGAAGCAGGACAGGATCTCGGTCACGGCGCGCTCCAGATCGGCCATGGCGGCCGGACCGGCGTTGAGCGCCTGCATGGCGTCGATCAGCACGATCTGCCGGTCGAGGCGGGTGATGTGCTCGCGAAAGAACGGTTTGACGACATGCGTCTTATAGGCCTCGTAGCGGCGCTCCATCATCGCCTGCAGCGATCCGGAGCGCGGCCAGCCTTGCGCCAGCGTCATCAGCGGCGCGAAGGTGAGCGCCGGCGAGCCTTCCAGATCGCCCGGCATCAGGAAACGGCCGGGCGGCAGCGTCGACAGCGCGCGCTCGTCGAGCTTGCAGGCCTTGAGATAGGCGGCGAAGCTTTCGGCCAATCGCCGCGTGGTCATCTCATCGGCATCGGCATCGGGATCGATGGCCGAGGCCAGCTCGCGCCAGGCTTGCGACAGATCGGAACGGACGGGCAGGGCGGCCAGCTCGACCGCCTCGCGCGAAAAGTCGGCGAAAGATTTGCCAAGCAGCGGCAGGTCGAGCAGCCATTCGCCGGGATAATCGACGATGTCTACGGATAGTTTTCCGGCTGAAAACAGCCGATTCCAGCCGGAAGCCGACTCATATTCGATGGTGAGCCGGAGTTCGGAGATGGCGCGCGTGGAGTCCGGCCAGACGCGGTCGTTGACCAAAGCCGCGACATGGTCCTCGTACTGGAAACGCGGAACAGCGTCGTCCGGCTGCTCCTCAAGGAAGGCGCGGGCGATGCGGCCGGATTTCTGCGCCTCGAACAGCGGGAGGCGCCCGCCATGGATGAGGTTGTGGACGAGGGCGGAGATGAACACCGTCTTGCCGGCGCGGGAAAGGCCGGTGACGCCAAGACGCAACGACGGAGAGAAGAGCCCGGCGGCGCGGCCCGACAGCGTGTCGAGCGCAATCCTTGCCTCGTCGGTGAAACTAGTCAGCGATGATGCCAAATCGGGCCTCTGGTTGCGCGTCAGCGCCCGATATAGGCGCTGGATTGCGCGTTTGAAATGGGCTCAGAGATCGGCGGGCGTGAGAAAGGCTTCGAGATAGCCGTTGCCCTGCGCCGCCTCGGCAAGGTTGCCGGGAAAGCGCACCACGGCGAGGCCGGAGGTCGGAAAACCGTGGTTCATCATCCCGCGCGCCGCCTCGTCGCCGTCGCCCGACACCGCCATGGCAAGATCCTCGGTCATGGGGTTGTGGCCGATCACCAGAAGCTGACCGGCGCCGCCGTTTTTACGGATGATGTCGAGATAGCCAGCCGCGTCCTCGCTGTAGAGCGTGTCGAAGAACAGGACCCGGCCGGTGTCGGCGCGTCCCGCCAGGCCTTCCAGCGTCTGCCTTGCCCGCTTGGCGTTGGAGCAGAGGGTGACGTCCGGCACATAGTTGCGGGCCCGCATGGCCTCTCCGATCGCTTCGGCATCGGCCATTCCTGTTTCGTCGAGCGGGCGGTCGAAATCGCGCACGCCGGGCATCGCCCAGCCGGCTTTGGCATGCCGCAACAGATAAAGCCTACTCAACCGAACCCCCATGGCGCCACCTTCCTGGCAAAGCGCGATTAGTCACCAGAACCAAGTCATGCACAATGGGCGGCGCCAGCAACTGCAACGAATCATGTGCGAATTCGTTTTTATGCGGTTGAAACAAAGTCGTCGTTCGGACGGCCGATGCGAGACTAACAATTGCGTGAAACTGTAGCCGATAGCGCTTGTGCAGGCTCTTATCCCCGAATATATAGGCGCCAAATTTGGGGTTGTTGGGTGAGTCGAATGAACGATATCGTAACCGCCAATTACGTACCCTCCGAAGACGAGCCGTTCATGAACGAACGGCAAAAATCGTACTTCCGTCAAAAGCTTATCACCTGGAAGAACGACATTCTCCGCGAAGCACGCGAAACCCTCGAAATCCTGCAGCAGGAAAACGCCAACCACCCCGACCTAGCCGATCGCGCCTCCTCCGAAACCGACCGCGCCATCGAATTGCGCGCCCGCGATCGCCAACGCAAGCTCATCTCGAAAATCGACTCCGCGCTCCAGCGCATCGACGAAGGTACCTACGGCTATTGCGAGGAGACCGGGGAGCCGATCGCGCTGAAGCGGCTCGACGCGCGTCCGATCGCGACGCTGTCGATCGAGGCGCAGGAGCGTCACGAGCGTCGCGAGAAGGTTTATCGCGACGACTGACACGCGGGCTGGAAAGCAAAGAACGTCAAAATGGCCGGGTTTCCGGCCATTTTGTTTTTCAGTTCCTAAAGCATGTCTCCCGAAAGTGGGCCCGGTTTCGGGACAAAGACATGCTTAAAATCAAACACTTAAAGCAGGTCGCGTGAATCCTTTTTCACGCGACCTGCTTTAAGCTGCGGAGAGGTGCGCCTGTGCCGGCAAGCTGTCGCCAGGTCAGCGCTTGTGGCTGCCCAACTCGCCAAGGAGCTTGGTCATCTCGTCATCGAGCGAAGGCTTGGCCGCGGGCTTGGCGATTGCCGGCTGGGAATGCTGGTCGTCGAGAGAGGTCTCGAGCTCGTGCATCAGCGTGTCGTCAATGGAGTCGTTTGAAGGCGGCAGCGCATATCTGGTGCTGCCATTCGTCGTCCCATAGCTCGGCAGCGGCGTGACTTTCGCCGTCGGCTGGCTCGGCGCCGCCGGCTTGGGCGCGGGTGCCGGCGCGCGCGGACGTGCGGCGGCGGCTGGCTGGGCGGCAGGCGGCGGCGCCTGCCTGGCCGGGGCGGGTGCGGGAGGTGGCGCCGGTTGCGGCGCGCGCGGGCGCGGGGCGGTGGCTGCCGCCTGCTGCTGCCCGCTGTCGCCGGTCAGCGCAGGGCGGCGAGGTGCCGCCAGCCTGATGTCGCGCTCGACCACGACATCGGTCGGCCCGCCGATCAGGATCAGGTGCTCGATGTCGTCGCGGCGCACCAGCACCAGCCTGCGATGGCTGTCGACGGCGGTGGCATCCATGACCGCAAGGCGCGTCTTGCGGTTCCTGCCGCCGGCGACGAAGGTGCCGAAGGTCAGGTTGCGGACCACCTTGATGGCGAGCAGGACGACAACCAGCAGGATGAGGGCCGCTACCGTCCACAGGATTGCAGCGACATAACCCGGGCCCGCCACGTTATCCAGCCACTGCATCGGTGCACCCCAATCGCCATCTTTGAAGTGAGGGGACACTAGACCGTTGGGACCAGCGACCGCAAGTTGGCATCACCTTTCGTGAACAGTTTGAAACATGAATCGTTGATTTTATCGGACATTTGCCGCCGGGGCCTTTTCCGTTACAGGAGAATGTGATTCAACCGGCCGTCCGCGCCCGTCGGACACCGGAATCACGAGCAGGGGGAACATGGCCAAGGAAGCGCGCGGCGATTTCTATCCGGTACCGATCGTCGACCAGAACACGCGTCCGGGCGCCGTCACCAGGCTCATCGTCTTCATCGTCGTGCTGACCGGCGCCGCGATCGTCTTCGGACTTTTCCGCGAGCGCCTCGGCGATCCTTTCCTGCTCGGCATGCTCGGCGTGCTCGCCATGATCGGTGTCGGCTTCCTGTTCGCGACCGCGATCGGCTTCGTGCAGATCGCGCCGCGTTCGACCGGCGACGAACTGTCGAAAGCCTTCGTCGACTCGATGTCGCAGGGCTTGCTGGTCACCGACACCAAGGGCCGCGTCGTCTACGCCAACCGCGCCTATGCCGATATGACGGGCGCTGCCTCGGCCGCCGATCTCAAGACCGTCGAAGGGTTATTGTCGGACGTCCCCGAGGCGTCGATGACGATCTACCGGCTGGCGTCGGGCCTGCGCGACGGCCAGCCTGGCGACGGCGAGTTCCGGCTGGCGCAGTCGATCAAGCCGGGCGCCGAGCCCGGCGCGCGCTGGTACCGCGCCCGCGCCCGCGCCTTCAGCATGCCCGGGCAAAGGCTGCCGATGCTGGCCTGGCAGCTCGCCGACATTTCGCAGGAACGGGCGGAGCAGGAGCGTTTCTTCCTCGACCTGCAGAAGGCCATCGACCATCTCGACCATGCGCCGGCCGGGTTCTTTTCGGCCGATCAGGAAGGCCGCGTCACCTATATCAACGCCACGCTGGCCGAGTGGCTGGGCATCGACCTCGCCTCCTTCACGCCGGGTGCCATCACGCTGCCGGAAATCATCGCCGGCGACGGCATGGCGCTAGTGCGCTCGGTCAAGGCCGACCCGGGCACCACCCGCAACGCCGTCATCGACCTGGATCTCACCACCATGAGCGGCCAGGCGCTGCCGGTGCGCTTCATGCATCGCGTTTCGGCAAGCCGCGAGGGCCTGAACGGCCCGACCCGCACGATCGTGCTCAATCGCACCCAGGGCGAGGACGCATCCGCGGAGCTGCGGGCTTCCGAGGTTCGCTTCACGCGTTTCTTCAACTCGACTCCGATGGCTATTGCCGGCGTCGATGCAAACGGACGCATCCTGCGCACCAACGCGCCATTCCTGCAGCTGTTTTCATCCGTGGTCGACCGCGATGCCGTCGACCGGCGGGTGCGCTTCGAGACCATCATCCACGAGCGCGACCGGCCCGCTTTCGCCGCCGCCTTCGAGAAGGCCCGGCAGCGGCAGGCCAATATCGAGCCGATCGACTCCGTGCTGCCCCGCAACGAGGAGCGCCACATCCGCTTCTACGTCAACGCCGTCGCCGACAGCGCGGGCAGCGAAGGCGCCGAGGAATCGGCCATCGTCTATGCGGTCGAGACCACCGAGCAGAAGGCGCTCGAGGGCCAGATGGCGCAGAGCCAGAAGATGCAGGCGGTCGGCCAGCTCGCTGGCGGCATCGCGCACGACTTCAACAACGTTTTGACCGCCATCATCATGGCGTCCGACCTTCTGTTGACCAACCACCGTCCGTCGGATCCGTCCTTCCCCGACATCATGAACATCAAGCAGAACGCCAACCGGGCGGCCTCGCTCGTGCGGCAATTGCTCGCGTTCTCGCGCAAGCAGACGCTACGGCCGGAAGTGCTCAACCTGACCGATGTTCTGGCAGATCTCAGGATGCTGCTCGCCCGCCTGGTCGGCAATGACATCAAGCTGAAGATCGACCACGGCCGCGACCTGTGGCCGGTCAAGGTCGATATCGGCCAGTTCGAGCAGGTGGTGGTCAATCTCGCCGTCAATGCGCGCGACGCCATGCCGAGCGGCGGCGATCTCACCGTGCGCACCCGCAACGTCACGGCGGAAGAGTGCAAATCCTTCGCCTATCGCGAGCTGACGCCGGCCGACTATGTGCTCGTCGACGTCGAGGATACCGGCAGCGGCATCGCGCCCGACGTGCTGAAGAAGATTTTTGAGCCATTCTTCACGACCAAGGAAGTGGGCAAGGGCACGGGCCTCGGCCTGTCGATGGTCTACGGCATCATCAAGCAGACCGGCGGCTTCATCTTCTGCGATTCCGAAGTCGGCAAGGGCACGGTGTTCCGTATCTTCCTGCCGCGCCACATCGCCGAGGTGAAGAAGCAGGCAGAGCCCGGCGAGGCGCCTGCGGCCACGGTCCCGGCCAAGCCGGCCGACACTGCCAAGGATCTCTCCGGCTCGGCCACCGTGCTTCTGGTCGAGGACGAAGACGCGGTGCGCATGGGCGGCGTCAGGGCGCTGACCTCGCGCGGCTACACCGTGCATGAGGCGTCATCGGGCGTCGAGGCGCTGGAAGTGTTCGAGGCGCTCGGCGGCAAGGTCGATATCGTCGTGTCCGACGTGGTGATGCCGGAGATGGACGGGCCGACATTGCTCGGCGAGCTGCGCAAACGCCAGCCGGACATCAAGTTCGTGTTCGTTTCGGGTTATGCCGAGGACGCCTTTGCCAAGAACCTGCCGGCCGATGCGCAGTTCGGCTTCCTGCCGAAGCCGTTCTCGCTCAAGCAACTGGCGACGATCGTCAAGGACGTGCTGGAATCCTGAGCAATTCCAGGAAAAGTGTGAGCGGTTTTCCGTTCGGAATTGCGTAGGACAAGGAGATAAGTCCGTTCGGCATTTTTCTGGGATTGCTCTAGGTAAGCCAGCGCTTGCGCATTGCGGCCACCCTGTCATGATGGCGACCGGATGGGTTTATCATGGGGTGGTAGCGCGTGACGCCGCATATCGAGGCGCAGAGGGGGGATTATGCCGAAACGGTGCTTTTGCCGGGCGATCCCGAGCGCGCTCAATGGATGGCGGAAACCTTTCTGGAAGTGCCGCGCTGCGTCAACCGCCGAAGGGGCGCGCTGGGTTTCACCGGCCGGTTCCGCGGCAAGCCGGTCAGCATCCAGGCGACCGGCATCGGCGTTTCATCGTTCCTGATCTACGCCCATGAACTGCTCGACTATCACGGCGTGAAGACGCTGATCCGCACCGGCACATCAGGCGGCTTGTCGCAAGATGTGCCCCTGCGCGGCATCGTCATCTCCAGCGAAGCGCGGGCGGAGGGCGCAATCAGCGGACAGGTGTTCGGGCTTTACCAACCGGCGGGACCGGACCAGGCGCTGCATGCGCTGGCTTTGCGACGCGCGGCCGATCTCGGCATCGCCTGCAGCGCGGGTCTGACGATCTGCAGCGACGTGTTTCATCATCCCGACGGGCGCGCCCGGTTCGACGAACCGATGGCGCTGGGGGCGTTGGCCGTCGATATGGAAACCAGTGCGCTCTATCGGATTGCTGCGCAGTTCGGCGCGCGAGCGCTGTCACTGCTCACCGTTGTCGATCATATCGCCACCGGCGAGTTGACCGAGTATTCGGAACGCCAGGCCTTGTTCACCGACATGACCCGGCTGGCGCTCGAAGTCGCCGCGGAGAGCTAAAGCGGTTCGGCGGTTGGAAGAGTCGCTGAACCACCTTGGCCGTTTCTTGTCCCGCAGTTCCGGACGGAAACCGCTATTCCTGGAATTGCTCAGGCGGCTTCCCGCTTCAACGCGGCCTGGTCCTCGGCGCTGGGCCGATGGCCGCGCAGATAGAGCGCGCAGGTCGTGCGCAGCATGGAAGCGAAGTTCGGGATCTGGCCGTTGATCTCGATGGCCTCGTCATAGAGTTTCGAGATGAATTTCGGCGTCGTCAGTCCCTGGCTGTCGGCGATCTCGTCAAGCAGATCCCAGAACGTCGCCTCGAGCTGGATGCTGGTCGAATGACCGTCGATACGGATCGACCTGTTGATCTGCCGATAGCCTTCCGGGTCCTGCCCGGCAAAGACTCTGCACATCGATACCTCCCATTGTTGTTTGTCTTGGGCGCCGATTGGGTTGGCTGGCGCCTTTTTGAACACTGCCTGCGTTTGTCATCTTCGGTCCGATGGCCGGCGACGGCAATCGGACTTTCGTCCTTAAAGCGCCTCGCTCGAAAACCGTTTCGGCGCGACGCGCTTCAAGCCTTTGTTCGCTGCATGCCGGACCCCAAAACGTGGCACGCCTTTGGGCGGCATGCAGCTAAAACTGGAGCGACACTAGCCATTTTCCAGTTCCATGCGTGGTAATCGGCTGCCACCACCTTTTTTCGCCGGCGCGCATAATCGTTTTCGTAAGCACCAGAAGCTGCGGAGACCGATTTGGCGAAGGCGATCCATTCCATGATCCGGGTTCTCGACGAGGCTCGGTCCGTCGATTTCTACAACAAGGCCTTCGGCCTCGAGGTGGCGCAGCGGCTCGATTTCGAGACCTTCACGCTCGTCTATCTCAGCAATGGCGACTCGCCGTTCGAGGTGGAGCTGACCGTGAACAAGGGACGCACCGAGCCATATGCGCTCGGCGACGGCTATGGTCATCTCGCAGTCTCGGTCGCCGATCTCGACAGCGAGCACGACCGGATCGGCGCGCTCGGCCTCAATCCGAAGAAGATCGTCGATTTCAACCGCGACGGAGCGCTGATCGCCCGCTTCTTCTTCATCGAGGATCCCGACGGTTACAAGATCGAGGTCCTGCAGAGAGGGGGGCGCTTCCAATAGGGGATATTGCCGCGCAGAGGCGCGGCGCCAGCAACGGCACTCTCAAGGGTGCGCACAGCAAGCAGGGAGGAAATCATGGTCACAGTCTACGAAAAGAGGCCGGTCGATGAGAAGAAGATTGGGCTTTCGCGGCGCGAGCTTCTCAAGCGCGGCGGCGCGGGCGCGCTGCTCATCATCTCCGGCAGCGCAGTCATCAGCCCCGAACATGCCTGGGGCCTCGAAACCGCGGCGCTGAAGCCCGAGACGATGGCGACGCTCATCCAGATGGCGCGCGACATCTATCCGCACGACCAGGTGCCGGACAAATACTACGCCATTGCCGTCAAGGGTCACGACGAAACGGCCGCCAAGGACCCGGCCCACAAGGAACTGATCGAAAAGGGCATCGCCGAGCTCGACAAGAAGGCCGGCAAGGGCGGCTATCGTGGGCTCGGCTGGGAGGAGGAACGGGTCGCGCTGCTCACCGGCATCGAGAAGACGCCGTTCTTCCAGGCGGTGCGCGGCGGCCTCGTCGTCAGCCTCTACAACCAGAAGGAGGTGTGGCCGATCTTCGGTTACGAAGGCGAGTCCTACTCAAAGGGCGGCTACATCGCGCGCGGGTTCAACGACATCGAGT
This sequence comes from Mesorhizobium sp. RIZ17, assembly GCF_051127865.1. Classification (NCBI taxonomy): domain Bacteria; kingdom Pseudomonadati; phylum Pseudomonadota; class Alphaproteobacteria; order Hyphomicrobiales; family Phyllobacteriaceae; genus Mesorhizobium; species Mesorhizobium sp. RIZ17. The sequence goes on along the minus strand of NZ_CP147861.1, from coordinate 5,729,715 downwards.
GGCTCTGAGCCGCTCTGTCTCGAACCGCATTTCGACAGATTTCATGGGAGGAAACCATGGCAGCATCATTTGATCTCAATAACGACGGCGTGGTCGTCATCATCGGTTCCGGCGCCGGCGGCGGCACGCTTGGCAACGAACTGGCGCAGAAAGGCATCGACGTCGTCATCCTCGAGGCGGGCGCCCGCCACGAATATGAGGACTTCATCAACGACGAGTGGGATTCCTTTGCCCAACTTGCCTGGAAGGACAAGCGCACCACCTCGGGCGACTGGCGCGTGGCGAAGGATTTCCCGAACCTGCCGGCCTGGATCGTCAAGTCGGTCGGCGGCTCGACGACACACTGGGCGGGCGCCTCGCTGCGCTTTCAGGAGCATGAATTCAAGGCGGCCACGACCTACGGCAAGGTCAAGGGCGCGAACCTGCTCGACTGGCCGGTGACGCTGGCCGAGATGGAGCCCTATTACGCCAAGGCCGAAGCCAAGATGGGTGTGACAGGCACCAACAACTGGCCGCGGCTGCCTGGCAACAACAACTTCAAGGTGCTCAAGGCCGGCGCCGACAAGCTCGGCTACAAGGAGTGCCATACCGGCAACATGGCCATCAATTCGGTCGAGCGCGACGACCGCAATTCCTGCCAGCAGACCGGCTTCTGCTTCCAGGGCTGCAAATGGGGCGCCAAATGGTCGACGCTCTATACCGAGATCCCGAAGGGCGAAGCGACGGGACATCTGGAGGTCCGGCCGAACTCCATGGCGATCAAGATCAACCATGACGCTTCAGGCAAGGTGACCGGCGTCGTCTACGCCGACAAGGACGGCAAGCTGCAGGAGCAGAAGGCCCGCATCGTCGCGGTCGCCGGCAATTCGATCGAGAGCCCGCGCCTGCTGCTCAATTCGGAATCGAGCAAATTCCCGCACGGGCTTGCCAACTCGTCCGGCCAGGTGGGCAAGAACTACATGCGCCACACCACCGGCTCGGTCTATGCGATCTTCGACAAGCCGGTGCATATGTACCGTGGCACCACCATGGCCGGCATCATCCGCGACGAGGCGCGCCACGATCCCTCGCGCGGCTTCGTCGGCGGCTATGAGATGGAAACGCTGTCGCTCGGCCTGCCGTTCATGGCGGCCTTCCTGAACCCTGGCGGCTGGGGCCGTTCCTTCACCACGGCGCTCGATCATTACGACCATATGGCGGGCCTGTGGATCGTCGGCGAGGACATGCCGCGCGAGGAGAACCGCATCACGCTGCACAAGGACGAAAAGGACGAGCACGGCATGCCGATCGCCGACGTCCATTTCGACGACCATCCGAACGATGAAGCGATGCGCGACCACGCCTACAGCCAAGGCCAGGCGCTCTATGCCGCCGTTGGGGCGACCAGGACCTTCCCGACGCCGCCTTACCCCTCGACCCACAATCTCGGCACCAACCGGATGAGTGAGAAGCCACAGGACGGCGTCGTCAACAAGCACGGCCAGTCGCACGACATCAAGAACCTGTTCGTCTCCGACGGCAGCCAGTTCACCAGCGGCGCGGCGGAGAACCCGACGCTGACCATCGTGACGCTGGCGATCCGCCAGGCCGACTATATCGCAGCCCAGATGTCGGCAAAGACTATTTGACCTCCCGACTGCCTGCTGGCGCGGGACCCGCGAGGGTTCCGCGCCTTTTTTATGCGGGGCTATCTTTTGGTGCAGGTCGAGGCCGTGAAGGCGCCGTCCTGCTGCTTCATGATGATGTCGAAGGAGGGACCGCTCGGGTCGTCCAGCGTCGCCTGCGTCATCGAGATCGAATTGCCGCCGCTGGTGTAGCCGCCGAGCGGACCAAGCCAGGTGATCTCGCCATTGGGGTTCATCTGGTAATTGTAAGGCGGCGGCGCGGCGCCGAAGGTCACCGGGCCGCTATAGAGGCTGCCTTTGATGGTGATCTCGCCCAGGTCGAGGAACAGGCCGAGCAGGTAGACCTCGCAGTGATAGACGCCGTCCGGCAGCTTGCCATCGGCAAAATCGGCGCGGGCGCCGCCGGCGGCGGACACGAGAAGCAGGAAAGTCAGGATCGTGCGCAGGGCCATGACGTTGCTCGTTTGCGCGGCGACCTTGCCCCATTTTGCCATAGGCCCGCAACAGGGCTGATCAGGCTTGCTTTGCCTCTGCGGTGAAAGTTTAGGCATTTTTACTATTTGGGCAAAATCTAGGCAGCGTTGCGTAAACTTTTCTCAACCTGCCGCAACGCAGCGGATGCGAAAACTTTCCCGGCTACCGGATAACAGACTGTAATCTCTTCGTTATCCCGAAATTCCGTTGAGCGCACTCTCGTCTGGCACGTCGCTTGCACAGTCTATGCTGCGATGCAAAACAACCACGCTTGGGAGTGTGTCATATGAGGGGTAACTTCGCGAAAATAACAAAAATCCTGTCGGCGGGCGTCGTCGCGGCCGGTCTGCTGGCATCGGCTTCCGCCAAGGCGGCTGAAGACACGATCAAGGTCGGCATCCTCCATTCGCTGTCGGGGACCATGGCGATTTCGGAGACGACGCTGAAAGACGTCATGCTGATGCTTATCGAAGAGCAAAACGCCAAGGGCGGCCTGCTCGGCAAGAAACTGGAAGCGGTGGTCGTCGATCCGGCGTCCAACTGGCCGCTCTTCGCCGAAAAGGCGCGCGAGCTGATTTCCAAGGACAAGGTCGCGGCCGTGTTCGGTTGCTGGACCTCGGTGTCGCGTAAATCGGTGCTGCCGGTGTTCTCGGAACTCGACAACATCCTGTTCTACCCGGTCCAGTATGAGGGCGAGGAGAGCGAGCGCAACGTCTTCTACACCGGTGCCGCGCCGAACCAGCAGGCCATTCCGGCCGTCGATTACCTGATGAGCGCCGATGGCGGCTCGGTGAAGCGCTGGGTGCTCGAAGGCACCGACTATGTCTATCCGCGCACCACCAACAAGATCCTCGAAGCCTATTTGAAGGCGAAGGGCGTGCCGGCGGAAGACATCATGGTCAACTACACGCCGTTCGGTTTCTCCGACTGGCAGACCGAAGTCTCGGCGATCAAGAAATTCGGCTCGGCCGGCAAGAAGACGGCCGTGGTCTCGACCGTCAACGGCGACGCCAACGTGCCGTTCTACAAGGAACTCGGCAACCAGGGCATCAAGGCCGAGGACATCCCGGTCATGGCATTCTCGGTTGGTGAGGAAGAACTTGCCGGCCTCGACACCAAGCCGCTGGTCGGCCATCTCGCCGCGTGGAACTATTTCGAGAGCGTCAGCACGCCTGAGAACAAGAAGTTCATCGCCGACTGGCACAAGTTCATCAAGAACAACAAGCGCACCACCAACGACCCGATGGAAGCTCACTATATCGGCTTCAACATGTGGGTGAAGGCGGTTGAAAAGGCCGGCACCACCGATCCGGACAAGGTCATCGATGCCATGGTCGGCGTTTCGGTGCCGAACCTGACCGGCGGCTATTCGACGATGATGCCGAACCACCACATCACCAAGCCGGTGCTGATCGGTGAAATCCAGGCCAATGGCCAGTTCCAAACGGTTTCGAAGACGCCGGGCCTGGTGATGGGCGACGAATGGTCCGACTACCTGCCCGACTCCAAGGACCTGATTTCCGATTGGCGCGCGCCACTCGGCTGCGGCAACTTCAACGTCAAAACCGGCAAGTGCGGCGGCAAGGGCACGAACTGATCCTCCCCGGGCTGGACCTTCACGTCCATGCCCAAGACCGCGCGCGTCCGGACAGTTCCTCCACTGTCCGGACGCCCCACTTCAAGCTTCAAGGGTCACCAAAAACCGATGAAGATTTTGCATGCGATTGGCCTGACGCTTTTATTCCTGCTGACGACGCTGTCGTCTTCGGGCGCTGCGGAAGCCGATCTGCGTGCCATCATCGCCAAATTCGCGACAGTAACGGACTTTTCCGAGACGGGAACAGTCGTTCAAGAGTTGACGGCCACAGGCGATCCGGCTGTCGAACGGCCGCTTGCTGCATTGGCGGACGGCAATCTTTACATTCGTACGGCCGACTCGATGGTGTTTGTCGGCAAGGAAGGCGACGAGAACATCCAGCTTTTCGACCCTCTGAGCGGCGAGGCAGCAGGCGAGGCCTCCGAGGACGACATAACCAAGATCAGCGTCAACAACACGTTGCGCCGCACTATCCGCGATGCATTGGGCACGTTGACGCTTGGTTCCAAGGATCCGACTGTCCGCATCGCCGCCGCAGACACAATGTTCAAGACACCGGACGCCGCCAATATCAGCCCGCTCGACGCAGCCATCGCCAGCGAAAGCGTGGCGAGCGTCAAGGCTTTGTTGGAACAGGCGCGTGCCGCTTCCATTCTGGTTTCAGACAAGCCCGATGCAGACAAGCTCGCCGCAATCGCCGTGATCGGTGCGCGTGGCGACCGTAGCGCGGTTTCGCTGCTCACCTCGGTCGAGGCCAACGCCTCTGGAGCAGTCAAGGAAGCCGCGACAGCTGCAATCGCAGGCATCAATTCGACGTTGGCCTTTTGGGATGCCGGACAGAACATCTGGTACGGCATTTCGCTGGGTTCCGTGCTGCTGCTGGCCGCGATCGGGCTCGCCATCACCTTCGGCGTCATGGGCGTCATCAACATGGCACATGGCGAGATGGTGATGCTTGGCGCCTACACCACCTTCGTCGTCCAGCAGGTGATCCGCACCTCGTTCCCTGGCCTGTTCGACTGGTCGCTGGTCATCGCGCTGCCGCTCGCCTTCCTTGTGGCAGGGCTGGTCGGTCTTGCCATCGAGCGCGGCATCATCCGGTTCCTCTATGGCCGGCCGCTGGAAACGCTTCTGGCTACCTGGGGCGTCTCGCTGATCCTGCAGCAGGCGGTGCGCACGATTTTCGGGCCGACCAACCAGGAGGTAGGCAACCCGTCCTGGATGTCCGGCTCGTTCGACGTCGGCCAACTGGCCATCACCTGGAACCGACTCTGGATCCTGGTTTTCGCGCTCACCGTCTTCGGCGTGTTGCTCTATGTGATGAAGCGCACGCCCTGGGGCCTACAGATGCGCGCCGTCACCGCCAATCGGCGCATGGCCGCCTCGATGGGCATCAGGACGCCGTGGGTCGACGCGCTGACCTTCGCGCTGGGATCCGGCATCGCCGGCATTGCCGGCGTGGCGCTCAGCCAGATCGACAACGTCTCGCCCAATCTCGGCCGCGGCTACATCATCGACAGCTTCATGGTCGTGGTCTTCGGCGGCGTCGGCAATCTGTGGGGCACGCTGGTCGGCGCCTTCTCGCTCGGTATCGTCAACAAGTTCCTCGAGCCCTATGCCGGCGCGGTGCTCGGCAAGATCGTCGTGCTGGTGCTGATCATCCTGTTCATCCAGAAGCGCCCGCGCGGCCTGTTCGCGCTCAAGGGCAGGGCGGTGGAAGCATGATCGCGCAGCGCTTCCTTTCCGCCGACTGCCGCATCGCCGCCACGATCCTCGCCTTGCTCGCAGCCGCCATCGTCGTGCCGCTGCTCAACCTGGCGGTGTCGCCGCAAAGCGCCTTCTACATCCCGCCCTACATCGTGGCGTTGGTCGGCAAATATCTGTGCTACGCGCTGCTGGCGCTCGCGCTCGATCTGGTCTGGGGCTATTGCGGCATCCTTTCGCTCGGCCACGGCGCCTTCTTCGCGCTCGGCGGCTATGCGATGGGCATGTATCTGATGCGCCAGATCGGCTCGCGCGGCGTCTACGGCAATCCGATCCTGCCGGATTTCATGGTGTTCCTGAACTACAAGGAACTGCCCTGGTTCTGGCACGGCTTCGATCATTTCTGGTTCGCGGTGCTCATGGTGCTGGCGGTGCCGGGCCTGCTCGCCTTCGTTTTCGGCTGGTTCGCCTTTCGCAGCCGCGTCACCGGCGTCTATCTGTCGATCATCACCCAGGCGATGACCTATGCGCTGCTGCTCGCCTTCTTCCGCAACGACATGGGGTTCGGCGGCAACAACGGCCTGACCGACTTCAAGGATATTCTGGGCTTCAACGTGCAGGCCGATGCGACGCGCTCGGCGCTGTTTGCGGCGAGCGCCGTCACGCTGGCGCTCGCCGTCTTCGTCACCGCGGCGATCGTGCGCTCCAAATACGGCAAGCTGCTGATGGCGGTGCGCGATGCCGAGAGCCGCACCCGCTTCCTTGGCTGGCGGGCCGAGAACGTCAAGCTCTTCGCCTTCACCGTCTCGGCCATCATGGCCGGCATCGCCGGCGCGCTTTACGTGCCGCAGGTCGGCATCATCAATCCGGGCGAGTTCGAGCCGTCGAATTCGATCGAGGTGGTGATCTGGACCGCCGTCGGCGGGCGCGGCACCATCGTCGGGCCGATCATTGGCGCGCTGTTGGTCAATGCCGGCAAGTCCTGGTTCACCGGCGTGCTGCCGGAATTCTGGCTGTTCGCGCTGGGCGGGCTGTTCGTCGCCGTCACGCTGCTTTTGCCTAAGGGCATCGTCGGAATGTGGGACGGCTGGCGCGGCAAGGCGAGGGCGCTGCGCGCCGCTTCGCTCGCGGCCGAAGCCGGCGCCGATCCACAGGCGCCGGAGCCAAAGATCGTGCGCTCGGCGGCGAGAACACCGGGCGCCTGGTCGACCGCCGGCGCCGAACCGCAGCCGGCGGAGTGAGCGATCATGAACAAGTCGAATACCATCCTCTATCTCGACGGCGTTTCGGTTTCCTTCGACGGCTTTCGCGCCATCAACAATCTGTCGCTGGTGCTCGACAAGGGCGAGATGCGCGCGATCATCGGACCCAACGGCGCCGGCAAGACGACGATGATGGACATCGTCACCGGCAAGACGCGGCCGGACGAGGGCGAGGTGTTCTTCGACGGCCAGGTCGATCTTACCCGGCATGACGAGGCCGAGATCGCCATGATGGGCATCGGCCGCAAGTTCCAGAAGCCGACCGTCTTCGAGAGCCACAGCGTCGAGGACAATCTCATGCTGGCGCTGAAGGGACCGCGCTCGATCTTCCCGGCGCTGTTCCATCGCCGCTCGGCGACCGAGACGCGGCGCATCGACGACATACTCGGCGTCATCCGTCTCGGCGACAAGCGTGACGAGTTCGCCGCCAATCTCAGCCACGGCCAGAAGCAATGGCTGGAGATCGGCATGCTGCTTGCGCAGGATCCGAAGCTACTGCTCGTTGACGAGCCGGTCGCCGGCATGACCGATGCCGAGACCGAGGAGACCGCGCGCCTGCTCAAGGACATCGCGCGCGACCATTCGGTGGTCGTCGTCGAGCACGACATGCATTTCGTGCGCGAGCTCGGCGTCAAGGTCACCTGCCTGCACGAGGGCTCGGTGCTGTCGGAAGGCACGCTCGATTTCGTTTCGGCGGACGAGCGGGTCGTCGAAGTCTATCTGGGGCGCTGAGCATGGTCTGGCGGGTTTCGTTCCACCGTTTCGATTTCGCTTTTCTGAAGCGCTGGCGAAGGGGCTGACCATGCTCGAGGTCTCCAACGCCACGCTGCATTACGGCGCCGCCCAGGCGCTGCGCGGCGTTTCGCTGAAGGCCGGCGCCGGCAAGATCACTTGCGTGCTCGGCCGCAACGGCGTCGGCAAGACCAGTTTGATGAGATCGATCGTCGGCCATCACCGGCTGACGAGCGGAAGCGTTGCCTTCGAGGGGAAGGCGCTCGACCGGAGCGCGGCGTATGATCGCGCCCGGTCGGGCATCGCATTCGTGCCGCAGGGCAGGGAGGTTTTTCCCCTGCTGACGGTGCGCGAGAACCTGGAATCCGGTTTCGCGCCGCTCAGGCGTGCCGACCGTAATGTTCCAGCGCATGTCTTCGAGCTGTTCCCGGTCTTGAAGCAGATGCTGTCGCGCCGCGGCGGCGACCTTTCCGGCGGGCAGCAGCAGCAGCTCGCCATCGGTCGGGCACTGGTGATGCGGCCGAAGCTCCTGGTGCTCGACGAGCCGACCGAAGGCATCCAGCCTTCGATCATCAAGGATATCGGTCGCGCCATCCGGTATCTGCGTGACCAGGCGGGGATCGCCGTGCTTCTGGTCGAGCAATATCTCGACTTCTGCCGGGAGCTTGCCGACGAGGTCAACATCATGGATCGCGGCCAGATCGTGCATACCGGTCCCGCCGAGGACCTCGACCGCGCGGATGTGCGGAAGTTCCTGACAGTCTAGAATCGTCGCTCGACTTCGGCTGACACCGCGAACCGATAGCAAGCCCAATATTTCTCTCCGTCGGCTCTGCGCAACTCTGGTGCGCCGAATACCGCATGCTAGTCTTTTCTTGGCCTTGGTGAGTCGGCCGCTTTCCGTATCAGTCGCGAATGAGGGGGAAGGCGCGCGGACACCGCCCGCAAGTTCCACGCAAGCAAGCCTGCTTAGCTTTCCCCGCAGTGATTGTCGGTCAATGCGTCCAAAAAGAATCTTGCCAGGGGACGGCGATGGAACGTTTTGTCGAGGACTACCAGAAGCGGCGCCTGACCGAGCGCGTCGATATCATGACCGCGATCAACATCCTGATGTCGCAAGGCTATGACGAGGATCATCTGCTGGATGAGATTACCAAGGTCTTCTACGTCGATCTCGACGCTTTCAACGAAGTGATCTCACACCATTGAGAGTTCGCACGCCGCGGTAGAATTCAACCGGCGCGACGAAAATCCAGGACGCGGTTGCGGCCGCCACGCTTGGCCGCATAGAGCGCCTTGTCGGCCGCGCTGAGCACCTTGTCGAAGCTCATGCCGTCCGCGCTGCCGAAGGCGAAGCCGGCGCTCACCGTGCAGCGCAATGGCCCGGTCTCGGTCTCCACCGTGCGCGCGGCGAAGGCGGACCTGACACGTTCGGCCGTCGCCTCGGCTGTCTCAGGCAACGTACGCCTCAACACCATGGCGAATTCCTCGCCGCCCATGCGGGCGACGGAGTCGCCCGGGCGCAGATCGGCGGAAAGCACTTCGGCGAAGACCTTCAGTACCTCGTCTCCAGCGGCGTGACCGAACTGGTCGTTGACCGCCTTGAAGCCGTCGAGGTCAAACACCACCACGGCCGTGAAGGCGCCGACGGCTGTCTTGCCGTGCAGGTCGAACAAGGCGCGGCGGTTGAGCAGCCCGGTCAAGGCATCGGTTTGCGCCTCGCGTTGATGATGGCGGGCAAGCCGGCCCTGGTTGAGCGCCAGCGACAAGGCGCCGATGCCGGTCATGGAGGCGATGACGATGACGAGGCTCAGATCCTCCGCCCAGTTGCTCGGTGCATGGCCGAGGACGAGCTTGCCGTCCCATGCCAGCACGGCCGCGCACAGCACGAAGGATACGGCGGTCAGCGAATAGAGCAGCGACACGCCAATGAGATGGACGGGTGCTTCCGCGCGACCCCGCCAATATTCATACGCGGTGCCGAACAGGAGCAGCGCGGCCAGCGCATTCTCCAGAATGAAGCCCAGGCCGTCATAGCCGAGCGCCATCGGCGGCAGGGCCAGCGCGAAGGACAAGCCCGCGCCAAGCGCGATCCGCGGCACGGGCGAGCGTCTTGTCCTGTATTGGTAAGCGGCACCCAGCATGACCGAAAAGCCGAGCAGCAGCAGCGCCAGCGTCAGCACGCCAAGCGCCGCTCCGGGCTGCTTGATATAGGCGTCATAGGCAAAGACCTCGACCACCACGACCAGCACGCTGATCGCCCAGGTCAGCAGGAACCTGTCCGAACGCGCGGTCAGCCAGGTGCCGAACAGCGTGAGGCTGAGGCAGGCGGCGGAGAAGCCGACGGCCAGAAGCAATGAATTGTAGTCGAGCAGCATGTAGGCTTCCTTGCCGCCGCCGGGCTTCTGCAACCTGGCGTAGGTCCATTAGTGCAGCAAGGAAGTATCGATTACGTTACGACAGCGATGAGGGCGCCATAATTCCGCAACGTCAGAGGACCGCCATCGACAGCAACAGGAGGATGCCGACCGCCATCATCAGCAGACCGGGCCAATTCTGCGACAGGCCGAGGAAACCGAGTCCGCGCCGCCGCGGCTCCAGTGTCGGGCCCGGTGTTGCCAGGTTCGGCGCCGGGCGATCCGGCGTTGTTGGTGCTGGGTCACTCAGTCGTCCGCGCCTCAGAGCGGCGCCTGCCATGTACACGATGCCGGCGACCGTAAGCAACGCACCGAGGATGACGGTCATCTTTCCTCGCTCCTTTCCGACGCAGCGGGATTTGGCGAGCGTTTTGCGAGGCGTCAACCTCGCCGTACCGGCCCTCGGCGGTGTCCTGCGGCCGGCGGTTGAGACCAGAACGGTCAAGATGGCCGGCAGGTTCCGACAAGCCAGCCGCCGATAGCGCCGCGTCGCCCCGGCAAAGCTCAAGCGTGGGAATAAAGGGCTGGGTAGCTCTAATGCATATCGCTCAGAAGTGTGCAGCGGCGACGCGCTCTAGGCTGCCACCCGTTTCATCAGCGCCATCGCGCCGAAAGGCGCGCGCACCTTGCCCTCGGTGATGAAGTAGACGAACACGTCACGCGGCTTAACCGGTGCGTCGGTCTTCGGATCGGCGCGCAGCAGGTCGGCTGGTTGCTTGCCCTCCGCCCAGGTCTTCACGCGTCCCGCCCATTCGTCGAGGCCTTTCGGCGTGTAGCAATCGGGGTTGTCGTCGCTGCCGGTCTGCAGCCGCGCATAGACGAAATCGCCGGTGACGTCGGCGATCGCCGGATATTTGGCGTGGTCGGCATAGACGATCGCGGCCTTGTATTTTCGGGCGAGCGCCGGAAACTCGGGCACGACGAAACTGTCATGGCGCACTTCCAGCGCGTGGCGCAAAGGCACGCCGTCCTGCTTCTCGGGCAGAAGTTTCAGAAAAGCTTCGAAATCGTCGGCGTCGAATTTCTTGGTCGGCGCGAATTGCCAGAGAATCGGGCCGAGCTTCTCGCCGAGCGCGGCGACGCCGGAGCCGAGGAAGCGCATCATCGATTCACCTGCTTCGCCGAGCACCCTGCGGTTGGTGACGAAGCGGTTGCCCTTGAGCGAGAAGACGAAACCCTCCGGCGCGTCATTGGCCCATTTGACGAAGGTCGGTTCCTTGAAGCTGGAATAATAGGTGCCGTTGACCTCGATGCTCGGCACCTGACGGCTGGCGTAGTGCAGCTGCTTGGCCTTGGCGAGTTTTTCCGGATAGAAGGACGTATCCCAGGGCTCGAAAGTCCAGCCGCCCATGCCGGAGCGGATCTTTCCTTGGCTCATCGTCTTCCTCCTCCGTTTTGAAATGCAATCAGGCTGCTTTATCGACCGGCTTCACCATGTCGACCAGCGTCCATCCTGGCCGGTACGGGTTGGCCCGGCGACCCGTTTCGCGATAGCCATAGGCCGCATAGAGCGCGATGTTCCGCTCCATGCGCGAATTGGTGTAGAGCCGCACCTCCGGCACGCCCCATGACCGCGCCTGCTCCTCGGCGAAGTCGAGCAATTTGATGCCGAGCTTCCTGCCCTGGAAAGCCGGCGCGACGGCGACACTGAAGATCATGGCGTGGTCGGAATGACGCTCGAGCACGATCAACCCGGCGAGCTTTGTGTCTTCTTCCAGCAGCCAGACCTCACCGCGCTCGATGCGCGGCGTGTAGTCCTCGGTGACCGGGACCGGGGGTCCGCCGAAGATCGGCGTGTAAGGCGCATAGGCTTCGGCGGTCAGTGCGACGATGGCGGTGAGATCGTCGGGGCGGGCAAGTCTCACGATTGATCCACCCCGGCAGCAGCCGCGACAACCTTTTTCATGCCTGCGGCAATCGCCGCGACGGCGTCGCGGCTGGCGTTGCCAAGTCCATGCCGTTCGGCGAGCCACCGCGCATCATTGTAGGACAACCAGACCTTGCCGTTCTCGTCTTCCCAGGCCAGCGCCTTGATCGGCAGATCGATGCCCGCAAACTGGCGGTCCTGCATCAGCGGCGTGCCGCCCTTCGGATGGCCGAAGATCAGCAATTCGGTCGGTCGCAGTGGCGCGCCGACCTCATGCGCGCCGGCGGCATGGTCGATCCGCGCGAAGACGCGCAGCCCGGCGCCAGTGACCGTCTCGACCAGCCGATCGATGGTTTCACCGACACCGAAGCGGCTTTCGATGGAGACTAGGCCGTTACCTGCCATCACTCGGCCGCTTCGCGTTTGCCTCCGGGGCGCCGTTCCAGAAGCTCCTTGAGGAACTGGCCGGTGTAGCTGCGCTTCTCGCGCACGATCGCTTCCGGTGTGCCCGATGCCACCAGTTCGCCGCCGCCGTCACCGCCTTCTGGGCCGAGATCGAGCACCCAGTCGGCGGTTTTTATCACCTCGAGATTGTGCTCGATGACAACCACCGTGTTGCCCTGGTCAACCAGTTCGTGCAGCACTTCGAGCAGCTTCGCCACGTCGTGGAAATGCAGGCCGGTGGTCGGCTCGTCGAGGATGTAGAGCGTCTTGCCGGTCGCCTTGCGCGACAGTTCCTTGGCGAGCTTGATGCGCTGCGCCTCGCCGCCCGACAGCGTCGTCGCCTGCTGGCCGATATGGATATAGCCGAGGCCGACCTGGTTCAGCGTTTCCAGCTTGTCGCGAACGCCAGGCACCGCCGCGAAGAAATCGACGCCTTCCTCGACCGTCATGTCGAGCACGTCGGCGATCGACTTGCCCTTGAACAACACGTCGAGCGTCTCGCGGTTGTAGCGCTTGCCGTGGCAGACGTCGCAGGTGACGTAGACATCGGGCAGGAAGTGCATCTCGATCTTGATGACGCCGTCGCCCTGACAGGCCTCGCAGCGGCCGCCCTTTACGTTGAAGGAGAAGCGGCCCGGCTGATAGCCGCGCGCCTTCGCCTCCGGCAGGCCCGCGAACCAGTCGCGGATCGGCGTGAAGGCGCCGGTGTAAGTGGCCGGGTTCGAGCGCGGGGTTCGTCCAATCGGCGACTGGTCGATGTCGATGACCTTGTCGAGGAATTCCAGCCCCTCGATACGGTCGTGCTCGGCCGGATGCTCGCGCGAGCCCATGATGCGGCGCGAGGCCGCCTTGAACAGCGTCTCGATCAGGAAGGTCGACTTGCCGCCGCCTGAGACACCGGTAACGGCAGTGAAGGTGCCGAGCGGGATCTCCGCGGTCACGTTCTTCAGATTGTTGCCGCGCGCGCCGACGATCTTCAGCCGCCGGTTTTTCTTGGCCTCGCGCCGCACGCCAGGCGTCGCCACTTCGAGCGCGCCCGACAGATATTTGCCGGTGATCGAATTGGGATTGGCCATCACCTGCTGCGGCGTGCCCTGCGCGATGATCTCGCCGCCATGGATGCCGGCGGCCGGACCCATATCGACGACATAGTCGGCATGCAGGATGGCGTCCTCGTCATGCTCGACGACGATGACCGTGTTACCGATGTCACGCAGGTGCTTAAGCGTGTCGAGCAGGCGCGTGTTGTCGCGCTGGTGCAGGCCGATGGACGGTTCGTCCAGCACATAGAGCACGCCGGTAAGGCCGGAGCCGATCTGCGAGGCCAGGCGAATGCGCTGGCTCTCGCCGCCCGACAGCGTGCCGGAGTTGCGCGACAGCGTCAGGTAGTCGAGGCCGACATCGTTGAGGAAGCGCAGGCGCTCGCGGATTTCCTTGAGCACGCGGACCGCGATCTCGTTCTGCTTCTCGTTGAGCTGCGCCGGCAGATCGGTGAACCACTGGTCGGCCTTGCGGATCGACTGCTCGGTGACTTCGCCGATATGCTTGCCGCCGATCTTCACCGCCAGGGCCTCGGGCTTCAACCGGTAGCCGTTGCAGGCGGGGCAAGGGGTGGCCGACATGAAGCGCTCGATCTCCTCGCGCATCCAGGCCGATTCCGTTTCCTTCCAGCGCCGGTCGAGATTGGGGATGACGCCCTCGAAAGTCTTGGTCGTCTTGTAGGAGCGCAGGCCGTCATCATATTGGAAGGTAATCTCGCGCTCGCCGGTGCCATGCAGCACGGCTTCTTTAGCCTCCGCACTCAGATCCTTGAACTTGTCGCCGAGCTTGAAGCCATAGGCCTTGCCGAGCGCTTCCAGCGTCTGCGCGTAATAGGGCGAGCTCGATTTCGCCCACGGGCTGATGGCGCCATCGCGCAGCGAGACGTTCTCGTCCGGCACGACGAGGTTGGGATCGATGGCGCGCTGGCTGCCGAGGCCATCGCAGGTCGGGCAAGCGCCGAACGGATTGTTGAAGGAGAACAGCCTCGGCTCGATCTCGGGAATGGTGAAGCCGGATACCGGGCAGGCGAATTTTTCCGAGAACAGGATGCGCTCATGCGTCTCGTTCTTCGACTTGTTGACGGCATCGTCGCCGGTCTGGCTGGCATCGAGCGGCCGGTCGGCAAACTCGGCCACCGCCAGGCCCTCGGCGAGCTTCAACGCCGTTTCCATCGAATCCGCGAGCCGCGTCGCCAGGTCGCCGCGCACGACGATGCGGTCGACCACCACGTCGATGTCGTGCTTGTACTTCTTGTCCAGCGCCGGCACGTCGGCGATCTCGTAGAAGACACCGTCGACCTTGACGCGCTGAAAGCCCTTCTTCTGCAGTTCCAGCAGTTCCTTGCGGTACTCGCCCTTGCGGCCGCGCACGATCGGCGCCAAGAGGAACAGGCGCGTGCCTTCGTCCAGGGCCAGCACGCGGTCGACCATCTGGCTGACCGTCTGGCTCTCGATCGGCAGGCCGGTAGCCGGCGAATAGGGGATGCCGACGCGCGCGAACAGCAGCCGCATGTAGTCGTAGATTTCGGTGACGGTGCCGACCGTCGAGCGCGGGTTCTTCGAAGTGGTCTTCTGCTCGATCGAGATGGCGGGCGACAGGCCATCGATCTGGTCGACATCCGGTTTCTGCATCATCTCCAGGAACTGGCGGGCATAGGCCGACAGGCTCTCGACATAACGGCGCTGGCCCTCGGCATAGATGGTGTCGAAGGCGAGCGACGACTTGCCCGAGCCCGACAGGCCGGTCATGACGATCAGGCTGTCGCGCGGCAGGTCGAGATCGACGTTCTTGAGATTGTGTTCGCGCGCCCCGCGAACGGAAAGGTATTTATGGTCGGCCATCGCCGGTCGCCGCCTCAGATCTGGAATTTGCTGGATTGGGCGGGTTTGTCCCGGCCATCCCTTATGTAGGTTGTTTTGCCGCCGCGTCGAGAGACGCCACAATCTCGACGGAAGAAGCCAATGATGGGTTTAACCGTCTTTCGCGCGAGCGGGCAAGCGGAAAGAACAAAGGTCGAACACGCTCCTGACAAAGCGTTGTGGAAACAGCCGCGTTGGGCGCTGTGGAAACAGTCGCCCTAAGCGTTATCGAAAGCGTTGTGGAAACAAGTGCCGCCGATACCCGGCTCGTTGATCCACAAAGACGCTGGACTTACCTGTACGTAACCTCCGCGCGATCACATTTTTCGGTAACCGGCTATTCAACGGTTGACGTGCCAGGCCCTGGGGAGCAGTCTCGAAGGCGTCAACGAAGCCGGCCGTCTTTCGATGGCCTCGCCGCCCAACAGGCGGCCTGCGAGACGCCGCAGGCGATAGCGATTTGCGCTTCGAACGACATTGTCGCAACGGACCCAGGAGCGGAGCATGACGCCACCGGACAGTCCCTTGAGGCTCCACACGGAGATGGAGCCGCGGCGGGCATAAGTGCCAGGGCAGACTTGAAACGCCAGCCCGACAAACCGTGACTCGCCGATTCCCAACAATCAGAGACGATAGTCGGATCGTCGGCTGAACGCCGCGTTGCATCCGAAATCAAACGCCGGCTGTCCACTCCCGGCTAAAGTTGGATTTCAGATCCATGAAGCCCCATCCATCTGCCAAGCAGGGATGGGGCTTACATTTTGTGGCACTGCTTTGTGACACTGCCAGGTTCGCAGTTGGCCGGAGCCTTCGCAACGTCGTCATTCTAGGGCGGAGCGACGCGAAGCGTAGCGCAGACCCTAGGATCCATGCCGTTACCTCAGCCGAGGGGCACAACGGTGCAAAATTCTGCACCGTCGCATCGCATTGGCGTAACGGCATGGCAACTGTGTTCACGCAAACGCAGTTTTGTCGCGAATGATAGCGTTGAGGACGACCAAGAGCTTCCTTGCGACGGCGATGATGGCGAGCTTCTTGGAGCCCGACCGGGCAGCAAGGGCTGTGTAGAAGGACTTGAACCGGTCGCAGGTTCTGATGGCCGTGAGGGCTGCCATATAGAGGGCGCGGCGCACGCGTGATCGCCCGCCTTGGATCTGGCTCCTGCGGTTGAGCTTGCCGCTCTTGTTGTCGAACGGGGCAAGGCCGACGAGTGCTGCGATCGCCTTGGGTGAGCGCTGGCCGAGCTCGGGCAGGAGCGCCAGCAGCGAGAGCGCGCCGACCTTGGAGACACCGGGCACGGAGACCATCAGCGCATGGTCGCGAGCGGTGTCCTGGTTTTGACGAATGACTTCGGCAATCTGGCTCTCGAACGCCTTGATGCGCGTGTCGAGGAAGGCGATCGTCTCTTCCAGATCGGCAATGACGACCTCCTCGAAAGCCTCGGCGAGGTGCTTCTTCAGCGCTGCCCGCATATTGACCAAGTGATCGCGGTGGCCGGCAAGCGATTGAAGCCGCTCGACTTCTTCGCTCGGCGCCGGCTCGGCTTCAGGGCTATAGCGACGGCCGTAGTCGCTCAGCATCCTGGCATCGAGAGGATCGGTCTTGGCGCGCCGGCGCGTCGACTTCGAATAGTGGTGGGTATGGGCCGGGTTGTGCCGCGAGAACGGCACGCCGGCCTTGGCCAGCGCATGGCGCAGGAGCCGGTCATGCACCCCTGTCGCCTCCATGACGACGAAGTCCCGACTGGGATCAAGACCCGCCACATAGGCCGCGATCGCATCGGCCTGGTTGTCGATGCGCCGAAGACGGCCGCTTGTCTCATCAAAAAAGTCGAGCCACTGCTTGGAGATGTCGCAGCCGACATAGTTCTGGGCTATCATGTCCACGCCTCTTCCTGTGGTGCGGGGTCTGCTTCGAACAGCCCCGTGCAACTGTTCAGGTTGATGGTTCACCGGTGGGAAGGGACCGGGCCATGCCACGGCCTGTCCGAAAGGACGACCAGGATCCACTCGGTCTCCTTCCCACTTCAACCATACACCAGAACCAACACACAGGATTCTATGGTCTACACCGCGTCGCTTCGCTCCTTGCTTCGCCATAGAATGACGAGTTGAGAAGCGCCTCGGCCAATCGCCACAGGGCGCTGACAGTGCTAAGGGGACACACCCAATCCGGCAAAATTTCTGTGCAGGATGATCAGTGGTTCGGCAGCTTCATGCCGCCCGTTGCCATGTCGATCGTTATGCTGCCGCCGATCCTGACATCGGTATTGCCGATTTTGAACGTGCCGTCGTTGCCGGCTGGCAGCGCGTCGTCCGGTTCCGGTTGCGGCGCCGGCTTGGCGATGCGGTAGTCGCCGCTGACGCCCGGCAGTTTCTGCGACGAGTTGTCGTCGGCAAAGGCGAAGCCAGCCATCAGCACGCCGGCAAGCGCGGCGAGGGCAGCGCACAAATGCCTGGATTGAAGCGGATTGGTCATGCGCGGACTATAGGGATGCGGCTGGGGCGATGCCAGACGCGCGGCAATCAAATTGCCGCGTGTTTGTCGTCAGGCCGCCTTCTTGCGCGTGTCGTAGACGTGGTCGACGAGGCCCCATTCCTTGGCTTCCGCCGCGCTCATGAAATAGTCGCGGTCGAGCGTGCGTTCGACCTCCTCGTAGCTGCGGCCGCAATGCCTGGCATAGAGCTCGGTCATATGCTGCTTGGTGCGCACGATGTCCTCGGCATGGCGCTGGATGTCGGAGGCCTGGCCCTGGAAGCCGCCAAGCGGCTGATGCAGCACTATCCTCGTGTTGGGCAGCGCGATGCGCCGCCCCAGGGCACCTGCCATCAACAGGAAGGAGCCCATCGAGGCGGCAAAACCCATACACACCGTCGAGACCGGGCACGAGATGTACTGCATCGTGTCGTAGATGGCGAAGCCGCTGGTCACCATGCCACCCGGCGAGTTGATGTAGAGCGAGATCTCCTTGTCGGGATGGTCCGATTCCAGCGACAGAAGCTGGGCGCAGACCAGCGCCGAGACGTTGTCGTTGATCTCGCCGTTGATGAAGACGATGCGCTCGCGCAGCAGCCGCGAAAAGATATCGAAGGAGCGCTCGCCGCGGCTCGACTGTTCGATGACCATCGGCACCAGATTGGCAATGCTCATGACGGGTTTCCTCGGTTCTCTTTTGATCAGGCCGCGCGCAGCATCATTGAGGGCGCATTGGCGGCGATCGGATTCCTGCGCGCGTCGAGCGAAAGCCCGCATCCGGCGCCGGCAATGGCAACGGGCTCAGCCACCCGCACGAAGCCGTCATGGACGATGCTGAGATGCGTGCCGCCCGAGGCAGTGCGCGCCAGCGTGAAGGTGACGACGCTATCGAAAGCGGGCAGCCGGCTGGCATCATCGGCACCGGGCCGCTCGCGCCACGAATAGCGCAGCACCCTGCCGGGCTCGGCCTCGAGCACCTCGCATTCGATCGGCGCATCCGGTCCGGCAAAGGCGAAGCGGGTGCCGGCCTTAGCCATCATGTCGTTCGGCATCAGCCAGGCGGCGAGCAGTTCCGGTTCGGTCAGCGCGCGCCAGACTTTTTCCGGCGGCTCGGCAAGCTCGCATTCGAAGCTGAGCGGCACGTCGGCCGTTGTTGGGTTCTTTCTCTTGGTCATTGGTCCATTCCCTTCAGAACCGTCTTCAACTTCTCGATGCGTTCCGGCCAGAAGGCGCGGTAGCGTTCGATCCAGCCGAGCAGCGGGTCGAGCCCTTGCGGATCGGCGCGATAATAGGCGTTGCGGCCGGCGCGTCGCTCGACCACCAGACCGGCGCCGCGCAGCACGGCAAGGTGCTGCGAGACCGCCGGCTGCGACACGCTCATGCCGGCGCGCAGCTCGCTCACGCTCATCTCGCTGGCGGTAAGCCGCTCGTAAACGGCGCGCCGTGTCGGGTCGGCGAGCGCCCGGAAAATCTCTGCTTCGATCATGGATAAAGCATAAGTCGATACTTATTGATTTGGCAAGCCTCCATTTGATCGCCATATCAAGGAGCATGTTCAGCCAAGGCCTTTGCTGACATTCCTTGACAGAAAGGGCGGTCGCGACTAGAACGAAAAGAGAACAAAAACCTTGTGGGAAAAGCCAGCCTTTGCGGGCGGCGGCGACCCGCAGGCTGTAAGGTGAGCGACTTAAAATTTGTTTCGGATGAGCGCGGAGAAATAAGATGGCGGGTAGCGTCAACAAGGTCATTCTGGTCGGCAATCTTGGGGCGGACCCTGAAATCCGCCGCCTGAATTCCGGTGATCCGGTCGTCAACATCCGTATCGCCACGTCGGAAAGCTGGCGCGACAAGAACTCGGGCGAGCGTAAGGAAAAGACCGAGTGGCATAATGTCGTCATCTTCAACGACCAGCTCGCCAAGGTGGCGGAGCAGTATTTGAAGAAGGGCATGAAGGTCTATGTCGAGGGCCAGTTGCAGACCCGCAAATGGCAGGACCAGACCGGTGCCGACAAATACACGACCGAGGTCGTGCTGCAAAAGTTCCGTGGCGAATTGCAGATGCTTGACGCGCGCGGCGAGGGCGGCGGCGGCCAGGTCGGCAACTATTCCGGCGGCGGCAGCAGCCGTGGCTCGGATTTCGGCCAGTCCGGCCCGAATGAAGGTTTCAGCCGCGGCGGCGGCGGTGGCTCCAGGGGCGGCGGTGGCGGTGGCTCGTCGCGCGAGCTGGACGACGAGATCCCGTTCTAAGCGTCTGGTCGTTTGAGGGGAAGGCGCGATGTCGCTCGGACCGCTTCTGTCGGCGCCGCCTCCCATTCCATGGCATGCCTTCGCGGCCTTGGCCGCGTTGGCGGTGGGCGGCGCCCAGCTGGCGCTGCCGAAAGGGACGATGCGTCACCGCGTGCTGGGTTATGCCTGGGTGGCGCTGATGCTGGTCATCGCCATATCGAGCTTCTGGATCCAGCAGATCCGGCTCATCGGTCCGTTCAGCCCGATCCATCTGTTGTCGATCCTGGTGCTGATTACGGTGCCGCTAGCGGTCTGGCACGCGCATAACCATCGGGTGGCAAAGCATCGTAAGGTGATGATCTCGCTGTATGTCTTTGCACTGATTGGCGCGGGCGTTTTCACGTTGCTGCCCGGCCGGATCATGCACGCCGTGGTGTTTGGCCAATAAGGCGGCCAGCTCAGTAAGGAAGATCATCGTGAAAGCACGTGTCAAATGGGTCGAGGAACGCACTTTTGTCGGCGAATCCGGCAGCGGCCACAAAGTGGTGCTGGGCACCGCGCACGGACCGGACGGCAAGACGCCGGGACCGAGCCCGATGGAGCTGGTGCTGATCGGCACCGGCGGCTGCTCGGCCTTTGACGTCGTCCACATCCTCGAGAAAGGCCGCGAGGCGGTCGAGCATTGCGTGGTCGAGCTCGATGCCGATCGGGCCGAGACCGATCCCAAAGTGTTCACCCGTATCCACATGCATTTCATCGTCAAGGGCCGCGCGCTGTCGCACGACAAGGTGAAGCGCGCGATCGATCTGTCGATCCAGAAATACTGCTCGGCCAGCGCCATGATGGCGAAGACGGCGACGATCACGCATGACTTCGAGGTGGTCGATACGGCGGCGAAGTAGGCAGTAGGCAGTAGGCAGTAGGCGGTAGGCAGTAGGCAGTAGGCAGTAGGCAGTAGGGCGACTGCTTCGCAGCCGGTTAGGCCGCCATCAGCGCCCTGACGCCGTCGGCCACGAACTGCACCGCCAATGCCGCCAGGATGACGCCCAGCAGCCTGGTCAGGATCGAGCGGCCGGTCTGGCCGAGGATGCGGTCGATGCGTTCGGACAGCACGAACACCAGATAGGTGATGACGAGGCAGAGGAAGATGATGCCGACCAGCGCTGCCTGGGCGGCAAAGCCTTCAAAATGGCCCGACAAAAGCACAGTCGCCGAAATCGCGCCCGGACCGGCGATCAGCGGGATCGCCAGCGGGAAGGCGGCGATGTTGTGGATCATGTCCTTGGTGATGGCGACGTCGCCGATCTTCTCCTTGCGGTCCTGGCGGCGCTCGAACACCATCTCGAAGGCGATGAAGAACAACAGAAAGCCGCCGGCGACGCGGAAGGCCGGCAGCGTTATGCCGAACACCGAAAGGATCGAGGCGCCGGCAACCGCAAACAGCGCCATGACCAGGAAGCCGATCACCGAAGCGCGCACCGAGACCTGCTGACGCTCCTCGCGGTTCATGCCGCGCGTCACGGCGAGGAAGAGCGGCGCCAGGCCCGGCGGGTCGATGGTCACCAGTATGGTGACGAAGGCGTTGAACAGGCTGTCGAAACTCGGCATCGCTGGTCCCCTCCCGCCGGGCGAAGCCAGGCTACCAATTGGTAGAGCAAAGCCGGGGCGCTGAAAACAGCGCGGAAGAGGAAATCAGCCGGCTATTCGGGCCTGCCGCAATAGGCCTCCAGGCGGTAGCCGTCCGGGTCGATGACGAAGGCGGCGTAATAGTTGTCTCCATAGGCCGCTCGGAGCCCAGGCGGGCCATTGTCCTTACCGCCTTGGCGCAATGCCGCGGCATGAAAAGCGTCAACGCTGGCGCGCGTCGGCGCCGCGAAACAGAAATGCAGGCCAGACTCCGTTTCGGCCGGAACCGGCCGCCCGGCGTCGTTCACCCAAAGCTGGATCGCTTGGGCGCCGTAGCCGAGGGAACCGGGCGACTGGCTTAGACAGGAATAGCCGAGCGGCTTGAGCGCCGCGTCGTAGAAGGGTTTCGAAGCGCCCGCGTCGCGGACGCCGATCGAGATGTGGTCAAGCATTGTTTCCTCCATGATTACAATTGGTTGGTCGCTCAGGCTGGAGTCGCGCGACGGGCCAGGAATTCGACCTCCATGCGCCAGGTTGAGCCGCCGTCATGCGAGCGTTCGCCGAGCCAGCGGAACGAATTCCCGGTGATGCGTGAAAAGCTCCAGCGCACCGAGGCACCGGTGCCGTCGGCGCCGATCTGGACGGTCGTCTCGCCCTCGGCGCGGCCTTGCTGCCGGCTGTAATACTGGTTGCGCGGATCGCTCCAGAAGATGTGCCACGTGTCGGCGGCGGGATCGTAGACGCGCAATGTCGTGCCGTAGAAGGTCCATGGCCCGAGCGACGGGGAGGGGCCCGCATCGCGCGCGGGCAGGATCCAGACATCCTGCACGGCGCGGCCTTCGAGAACCCAGCCGAAATGCACCTCGCCGCGACCCGTGAGCCTGGTTCCATCCTCGAGAATGCGCGTGGCGTCGAATGTCCAGGCGCCGATGAAGCGGCCATAGAGCTTGAGTTTTTCGGCGAGATCTGGATTGGGCCTGTCGCTGTGCAGGGCCTCGGCAAAAGGATCGGTCATTGTTGCGGCCTCGTTTGTCAGGAGAGGCCAAGCAATAGGGGCGCAGCAGGGTTCTTCGCTTGGGAAAAATTGCTATCTTTTCGCCATGACGACCACCCAGAGAACTTTTGCTTCCGGGCATGGCTGGCAGGTGTCCGACGTGGTGTGCGCTGCGGTCGCCGGCGACAGGCCATTCGAGGAAGAGCATCGCAGCTTCTGCGTCGCTGCCGTGACCAGAGGCACGTTCCGCTATCGCACGCGCCAAGGCACGGCGATGCTGGCGCCGGGCGCCATCCTGCTCGGCAATCCCGGCGCCTGCTATGAATGCGGCCATGAGCACGGCGCCGGTGACCGCTGCATCTCCTTCCATTTCTCGCCGGCCTATCTGGAGCGCGTTCTGGCCGACTTGCCGGGCGTGACACGGCTCGGCTTTGCCGATCCGCGCCTGCCGCCCTTGCCGGCGCTGGCGCCTTTGCTCGCCGAGGCGGAAGCCGCGCGGGAAACGGGCGACGGCGAAGCGTTCGAGGAACTCGGCCTGCGCATCGCCGGCGCGGTCGCCCTAGCCGCGGCCGGATCTTCCACGACTGCCCGGACACCCAGCCGCCGCGACCAGAAACGCGTTGCCGAGGCGGTGCGCCTGATCGAAATCAACGCCGATCGACCCTTGTCGCTGACCGAGCTGGCCGACGGCACGGCCACCAGCCCTTTTCATTTCCTGCGCATTTTCCGGCACGTCGCCGGCATGACGCCCTATCAATTCCTGCTGAGGACGAGGCTGCATCGGGCCGCGGTGCGACTGCGCGCGTCGAACGCCGCGATCTCGACGATCGCGTTCGATGCCGGTTTCAGCGACCTGTCGACCTTCAACCGCCGCTTCCGGCGCGAAATGGGAGAAAATCCCGGCGCCTATCGCTCCCGCCGCGCGGGCCAATGAGGTTTGCCACTTTCGGCGGGTGCGCGGTCAATCCGATGTCGGGCCGCACCAGCCAGGCAGATAGTCCGCGTCCTTGCTCCTGGCGAGCGCCAAGGCATCCTTCATCGCCTTGTCGAAATTCTTCGCGACCGCGTTGCGGTCGATGCGGCGGCGCAGGAAATCCGCCCAGATGAACTCGCTGAACGGCGTCGTGTCCTTGGCGTAACCGCCCTGGCGGCGCAGTTCGCCCGCCATGCTCCGGTAGGGATCGTCGACCAGCTCGCCGATGGTCTTAGGGATCGCCGCGTAATCGCGGCGCCGACCGTTCTCGTCGAACGGGTGCATCCAGCCGCGATTGTCGAGCACGAAAAGAAACGCGTCCTTGTCGAGCGCGGACAGGTCGCTGATCACGGTCACCAGCACGTCCTTGACGCCTTCCTCGAGCAGGGCGCGGGCGAGATGATGGTGATCGGTGACGTAGTTGCGGTTTTTGGGGCCCAGCACCACCGGCACCATGTGTCTGCCGAGAAAGGCGCCGGTCTTCTTCTTTGCGTCTTGCGCCCGGATCATCTGGCGCTTCAGCCCGACCTCCCGCATGCCGACCGTTATCTGCGTAGGCCGCAAGTCCTCGACGGGGACCGGGGTCACAATGGGTTCTCGGGGATCGATCATGGCACTCCATCCTGTTTCTGCTGTTGCGGTTTTCCCGGACCAAGTGATTTGATCGCCGCGTCGACGCTGTGGAATATGCGCTCTGTGCCGACGATTTCAGCGATGCCGAACCGCTTCAGCGCCGCCTGGGCGCGCAGCGATTCCATGCGCGCGATCGCAAAGACCGCGCCTTTGTCGCGACAATGGCGGATGGTGTCGATCAGCGCCTGGGCGGCGGTGTAGTCGATCTCGACGATGTTGCTGGCTTCCAGCACCACCAGTTTCAGTTCCTCGCTGGCGTCGATCAGGTTACTCAGGCCACGCTTGAAACGGTCGGCATTGACGAAGGAAAGCGGTGCCTGGAACGCTGCCACCAGCACGCCGGGATGCTGCTCGCCCGCGCTGAAATCGCCCGGCGGCCACCAGACCGACGTGCCCGGTACCTGCGCCAGCTCGATCGGCTCGGTGCGCGTCGAGCCCCAGATCCCGTGCAGCAGCGACAGGCCGATGCCGATCGCGACGCCGGTTTCGATCGGCAGGACGACGATGGCGATCATCGTGATCAGGATCAGCGCGAACTCGCCCTTCGCCTGGCGCCAGACCTTGGCGAACACCTGCCAGCGCAGGATATGCTGGGCCACGAACATCAGCACGCCGGCGAGCGCGGCCTGCGGCACATTGGCAAGCAGGCCGCCACCGAAGGCGCCGAGCGCCAAGACGATGGCCGCCGCGATCAGGCCCGAGAACTGCGAGTGACCACCTGTCTGGGCGACGATGGCCGTGCGCGGCGGGCTGGCGTTAACGGCAAAGGCGCCGAACAGGCCGGACAGGATGCTGCCCGCGCCGACACCGACGAAGTCGCGGTTGACGTCCGGCGCGTCGCTGTCCCGCGGCGCGAAGGAGCGGCTGGTGGCCGCCGTCTGCACCATGACGACGATGGCGATCAGCAGCGCGAGAGGGACAAGCGCCTGTGCGTCCTGGAAGTCAACGGTCGGCATGCCTGGGGCCGGCAACCCGTTCGGCAAGGCGCCGAGCACTTCGACGCCCCGGTTCTTCAAGTCGAAGGCGATGACTGCAAGCGTCGCCAGAACCATGCCGATCAACGCGGCCGGAATCCGAGCGCTGATATGCTCCGAGACGAAGACGATGCCGAACACGCCGAGCCCAAGCGCCAGGCTCCACGGATTGGTGAGGTGGAGATTGGTCGCGATTTCGCCGATGCGCCGCACCGTCTCGCCACCTTCCGTCGGCAGACCAAGCAGACCCGGCAGCTGCGAGACGATGATATGGACGGAAATGCCGGCGAGGAACCCGGTCGTGACTGGCACGGACAGGAGATCGGCGATCCAGCCGAGACGGAAAACGCCGCTGAGCGTCACCAGCAGCCCCACCATCAGCGCCAGCATGGCCGCCAGCGCCAGGTAATGCGGCGAGCCGGACGTGGCGATCAGCGCCAGCCCGCCGGCGAACAAGGGCGTGATCGTCGAATCCGCCCCGGCCGACAAATGCCGGTTGGCGCCGAACAGCGCGAAGGCCAGCGAGCCGGCGACGAAGGCAAAGAAGCCGATCTCCGGCGCGAAGCCGCCGAGGCGCGCCGTCGCCATCTGCTCGGGAATGGCGATCGCGGCCAGTGTGATGCCGGCCGCCAGATCGCCGTTGAGGTCCTTGACGCTCCAGCCGCTCAGCGCCCGCAAGGGCAGCCATGAGGCCAGGTTCACAGCACTTGCGGTTTTTGCCCGATCCATCGCCGACCTTGCCGCATGACGGCGAAAACGACGGTGGCCATATCGTCGCAATCAGCGGTATCCATTTGAAATTACCATCAAAATTGTCTCTGGAAAAGTCCGGCCGAGATTGGAGTTTCGGCAAGGCTTCCTATATAAGCATGCAGTGATTCCCGACTGGATTGTGACCTGATTTGACCGACCAGAAGACACCGCGCGGGCCGGACGGCGGCCCCACCGGCATCGAGCCGATTTCGATCATCGAGGAGATGCAGCGCTCCTATCTCGATTACGCCATGAGCGTGATCGTCAGCCGCGCGCTTCCCGACGTGCGCGATGGCCTGAAGCCCGTGCATCGCCGCATCCTCTATGCCTCGCATGAGAGCGGCTACCACTGGAACCGCAAATATGTGAAGTCGGCCCGCCCGGTCGCCGACGTGATGGGTAAATACCATCCGCATGGCGACGCCTCGATCTATGATGCGTTGGTACGCATGGCGCAGGACTGGTCGCTGCGCGTGCCGCTGATCGACGGTCAAGGCAATTTCGGTTCGATCGACGGCGATCCGCCGGCGGCGATGCGCTATACCGAGTCCAGGCTCACCAAGGTCGCGCATGAGCTCCTGGAGGACATCGACAAGGAAACCGTCGATTTCCAGGACACTTACGATGCGTCCGGCAGCGAGCCCAAGGTGCTGCCGGCCCGTTTCCCGAACCTTCTGGTCAATGGCTCCGGCGGCATTGCCGTCGGTATGGCCACCAACATCCCGCCGCACAATCTCACCGAGGTCTGCAACGGCGCCATCGCCCTGATCGACAATCCGGCGATCGACCTGACGGCGTTGATGGAGATCGTGCCCGGTCCGGATTTCCCGACCGGCGGCATCGTGCTCGGCCGTTCCGGCATCTACAACGCCTATTCGACGGGCCGCGGCTCGATCGTCATGCGTGGCCGCGTCGAGATCGAGCAGCGCGGCAATGACCGTGAATCCATCATCGTCACCGAGATTCCCTATCAGGTGAACAAGGCCTCGATGATCGAGAAGATGGCCGAACTGGTGCGCGACAAGCGCATCGAGGGTATCTCCGACATCCGCGACGAGAGCGACCGCCAGGGCTACCGTGTCGTCGTCGAACTGAAGCGCGACGCCGTGGCCGACGTTGTCCTCAACCAGCTCTATCGCTTCACGCCGCTGCAGACGTCGTTCGGCGCCAATATGGTGGCGCTCAACGGTGGCAAGCCGGAAGTGCTGACGCTGATCGACATGCTGAAGGCCTTTGTCAGCTTCCGCGAGGAAGTCGTCAGCCGTCGCACGAAGTACCTGCTGCGCAAGGCGCGCGAGCGGGCGCATGTGTTGGTCGGTCTGGCGATTGCCGTCGCCAATATCGACGAGGTGATCAAGCTCATCCGCACCGCGCCCGATCCGCAGACGGCGCGCGAGCAGTTGATGGAGCGGCGCTGGCCCTCGCACGACGTCGCGCCGCTGATCAAGCTGATCGACGATCCGCGCCACCGCATCAACGAGGACGGCACCTACAATCTCTCCGAGGAGCAGGCTCGCGCCATCCTCGAACTGCGCCTGCAGCGCCTGACCGCGCTGGGTCGCGACGAGATCGCCGACGAGTTGAACCAGATCGGCGCCGAGATCGTTGATTTCCTTGACATTTTGTCGTCGCGTGCTCGTATCCAGCAAATCGTCAAGGACGAGCTGGTCGCTGTCCGCGACGAGTTCGGCACGCCGCGCCGCACCGAGCTCTCCGACGGCGGCTCGGATATGGAAGACGAGGATCTGATCCAGCGCGAGGACATGGTCGTCACCGTCAGCCATTCCGGCTACATCAAGCGCGTGCCGCTCTCGCTCTACCGGGCGCAGCGCCGCGGCGGCAAGGGCCGCTCCGGCATGTCGACCAAGGAAGAGGATTTCGTCACCCGGCTGTTCGTCGCCAACACGCATACGCCGGTGCTGTTCTTCTCCTCGCGCGGCATCGTCTATAAGGAGAAGGTCTGGCGGCTGCCGATCGGCAACCCGCAATCGCGTGGCAAGGCGCTGATCAACATGCTGCCGCTGGAGCAGGGCGAGCGCATCACCACGATCATGCCGCTGCCGGAGGACGAGACCAGCTGGGGCGAGCTCGACGTGATGTTCGCCACCACGCGCGGCACCGTGCGCCGCAACAAGCTCAGCGACTTCGTCCAGGTCAATCGCAACGGCAAGATCGCCATGAAGCTGGAGGAAGAGGGCGACGAGATTCTCGGCGTCGAGACCTGCACCGACAATGACGATGTGCTTCTGACGGCGAATTCCGGCCAGTGCATCCGCTTCCCGGTCTCCGATGTTCGTGTCTTCCAGAGCCGCAATTCGGTCGGCGTTCGCGGCATAACCATGGCCGAGACCGACCGCATCATCTCGATGTCGGTGATCGAGAATGTGGATGCGTCACCCGCCGAGCGGGCCGCCTATCTCAAGCGCGCCGCGGCCGAGCGTCGGCTGGCAGTCGGCGCTGCCGGCGAGGAAGAAGAAATCGCGCTGACCAATGAGGAAATCGGCGAGGAGGCCGAGCTCTCCGAGGAGCGCTACGAATTCCTCAAGGCGCATGAAAAGCTCGTGCTGACGGTGACCGAATATGGCTACGGCAAGCGGTCGTCGTCCTACGATTTCCGCCTGACGGGCCGCGGCGGCAAGGGCATCCGCGCCACCGATGTGTCGAAGGTAGCTGAGATCGGCCGGCTGGTCGCGACCTTCCCGGTCGGCAATGACGATCAGATCATGCTGGTTTCGGACGGCGGCACGGTCATCCGCGTGCCGGTCAACGGCATACGCTTCGCCAGCCGCGCCACCAAGGGCGTGACGATCTTCAATACGGCCGAAGGCGAGAAGGTTGTGTCGGTGGAGCGGATTTCGGAGCCGCAGTCGGACGAAGAGGCCGAGGACGTAGCCTCGGGCGAAAGCGGCGCGGACGATACGGGCGAAAGCGAATAGGTTCGTCCAGGTTTCACCGGCCCGTTTGGGCCGGTTCGGTCATGGCGGGGATCAGTGGCGACGGTAAACGTTGCGATGGGCGAAACCATCGAGCCGCTTGGTATTGACCTTGACGCGCACCCGCGCTGCTTCCTGATGCAACCCGAATGCAGTCGCGATCAGCATCACGATGGTCATTGCTGTAGCAAGCATGTAGATCAGCATTTGCGTGTTCTCCTGCACCTTACAACGATAAGATGGGAATTTGGTTTCATCCCTTGAAGCGGCAACCTAGTGAACGCTGCGTGAAACGTTCGTGATCGTCGCATTCATCTGTCGTTCATCGGGGCGAAAAGGTTCACGCACGCCTCGTCAATCGGATTTGCCTTTGTTTGAGAGGCTCGCTAGAAGCCTGCCATGACCGAACGCACCGCCCTTTACGCCGGCTCCTTCGACCCGCTGACCAATGGCCATCTCGACGTGCTCAAGGCGTCGCTAGCGGTGGCGGATACCGTCTATGCGGCGATCGGCATTCATCCTGGCAAGAAGCCGTTGTTTTCCTTCGAGGAACGCGTGAAGCTGATCGAGGCCGCGACCAAGGCCGAATTCGGCCGCGACAGCGACCGCATCAAGGTCGTGTCCTTCGACGGGCTGGTCATCGACGCTTCCCGCAAGCATGGCGCCTCGATCATGATCCGGGGGCTGCGCGACGGCACCGACCTCGATTACGAAATGCAGATGGCCGGCATGAACGAGACGATGGCGCCGGAACTGCAGACGGTTTTTCTGCCCGCCAGCCCGTCGGTGCGCACCATTACCGCCACACTTGTGCGCCAGATTGCGTCGATGGGCGGCGACATCCGCCCATTCGTGCCAGCGGCCGTTGCCGGCGCGCTCACCGCCAAGTTCACCAAATAGGCTTTCCGGAGATTCCTATGCAGCTGAAGAAGCTCGCTTCGTTCCTTGTCGTGCTTGCCGGCCTTTTCGCGGCATCCATTTTTTCGGCATCCGGCCCGGCCGTCGCCGCCGACAAGGAAAACACCATGATCATCACGCTCAAGGATGGCGACGTGACGATTGCGCTGCGTCCCGATCTGGCGCCGAAGCATGTCGCGCAGATCAAGAAGCTGGTGCGCGACGGCGCTTATAACAATGTCGCCTTCCACCGCGTCATCGACGGGTTCATGGCGCAGACCGGCGACGTCAAGTTCGGCAACATGAAGAAGGGGTTCAACCCCGAAGCCGTCGGCACCGGCGGTTCCGATCTTCCCGACCTGCCGGCCGAGTTCTCGCAGAGCGAGCAGTTCACGCGCGGCGTGCTCGGCATGGCCCGTTCGCAGGACCCGAATTCGGCGAACTCGCAATTCTTCATCATGTTCGCGCCGGCGCCGAACCTCGATGGCCAGTACACCATCGTCGGCAAGGTCGTCGGCGGCATGGACCTCGTGGACAAGATCAAGAAGGGCGACGAGGCCGACAACGGCACGGTCACCGACCCCGACCGCATGATCAAGGTTCGCATCGCCGCCGACAGCAAATAACTCCCTCAATTTTCAAAAGGATTTCCTGACATGGCTGAGATCAAGGATCGCGAGAACGCGCTCATCA
Organism: Mesorhizobium sp. RIZ17; assembly: GCF_051127865.1. Lineage (NCBI taxonomy): Bacteria > Pseudomonadati > Pseudomonadota > Alphaproteobacteria > Hyphomicrobiales > Phyllobacteriaceae > Mesorhizobium > Mesorhizobium sp. RIZ17. The sequence goes on along the minus strand of NZ_CP147861.1, from coordinate 5,699,516 downwards.
TGGAAACGACCAAGGGACAGGTCGTCATCGAGATGTACCCTGAATTGGCGCCCGGCCACGTCGCGCGCATCAAGGAACTGGCGCGTGAAGGCGCCTATGACGGCGTGGTGTTCCACCGCGTCATCGACGGCTTCATGGCGCAGACCGGCGACGTCAAGTTCGGCAATTCAAGCAAGCCCACCTATGCGCCGTCGCGCGCGGGCATGGGCGGCTCCGACAAGCCGGACCTGAAGGCCGAGTTCTCCAACGCCAATCACGGTCGCGGCGCCTGCTCGATGGCCAGAGCCCAGAACCCGAATTCGGCGAATTCGCAGTTCTTCATCTGCTTCGACGATGCCGCTTTCCTCAACCGCCAGTACACGGTGTGGGGCCAGGTCATCGAAGGCATGGAGAATGTCGACAAGATCAAGCGCGGCGAGCCGGTGCAGGATCCCGACAAGATCGTCTCGCTGAAAGTCGCGGCGGACGTCAAGTAAAGGCGGAACGATGATGGGCGCTGTCTGGTCCCTGCTCGGCATATTGTCCGGCGCCTTCATCGCCATCCAGGCGCCGATCAATTCGCAGCTGGCGAAGGGCCTCGGCCTTCCGGTCGCGGCGGCGGCATTCTCCTTCCTGTCGGGCGCTATCGTTCTCGGCATTATCGCCTTCGCGGTGGTGAGGCTGCAGGGCATATCGCTCGACTGGAAGGCGCCGGCACCCTGGCTGTTCATCGCGGGCGGTATGCTCGGCGGCTTCTATGTCACGCTCTCCACCATTCTTACGCCGCGCATCGGCGCGGCGGCGCTGATGGCCTTCCTGGTCGCCGGGCAGCTGCTTGCCGGCATGCTGATCGACCGCGCCGGTTTCCTTGGCGTGGCGGTGCGCGAAATCTCGCTTGGCCGCGTCGCCGGCGCCGTGCTCTTGCTTGCCGGGGCGCTGCTCATCCGGCTCTACTGATGCGCGTCGACCTGTTCGACTTCGACCTGCCGGAAGAGCGCATCGCGCTTCGCCCGGCCGAGCCGCGCGACGGCGCCAGGCTTCTGGTCGTCAAACCGGGCGAAACGATGCAAGACCGGCTTGTCAGCGAATTGCCGGCTCTGCTTCGCGAAGGCGACGTGCTGGTGTTCAACGACACCAAGGTTATCCCGGCGCAATTGAAGGGCGTGCGCAAGCGCGGCGAGGCGGTGGCGCAGGTCGAGGCGACGCTGCATATGCGCGTGGCGCCGGACCGCTGGCAGGCCTTCATGCGGCCGGGCAAGCGCATCGCCGCCGGCGACCGCATCCATTTCGGCCATGACGGCAGTTCCTGCTTTTTGGGCCAGCTCGACGCCACGGTGATCGAGAAGGGCGAGGCGGGCGAGGCGCTGCTCGGCTTCGACCTTTCCGGGCCATTCCTCGACGAGGCGCTGCACGCCGTCGGCCATATTCCGCTGCCGCCCTATATCGCCTCGAAGCGCGACGACGACGAGCGCGACCGCGCCGACTACCAGACCATCTATGCCAGGGAAGAGGGCGCGGTCGCTGCCCCCACCGCCGGCCTGCATTTCACGCCGGAGCTGTTTGCCGCGCTCGACGCCAGGGGTGTCGATCGCCGCTTCGTCACGCTGCATGTCGGCGCCGGCACCTTCCTGCCGGTCAAAGCGGACGACACGGTCGATCACAAGATGCATGCCGAGACTGGCTCGGTAAGCGCGGAGACGGCGGCGGCGCTCAACGCGGCCAAGGCACGGGGAAGGCGGATCGTCTGCGTCGGCACGACATCGCTGCGGCTTTTGGAAAGTGCCGCGCGCGACGACGGCGGGATCGACCCGTGGTCCGGACCGACCGACATCTTCATCACGCCCGGCTACCGCTTCCGGACGGCCGACATGCTGATGACCAATTTCCATCTGCCGCGCTCGACGCTCTTCATGCTGGTCTCGGCCTTCAGCGGGCTTGAGACGATGCGCTCGGCCTATGCGCATGCCATCGAGAACCGCTACAGGTTCTACTCCTACGGCGACGCAAGCCTGCTTTACCGGGCGGAGACGAGCGATGGACGATGATCTCGACAGCATGGACCGCGATATGCTGACCGCGGAGGTGAAGAAGCTGCGCGCCGGCATCCGCGCTCATCGCGACACGACCGGGCATGATCTGTGCTGGCATCACCCCGACCTCTGGGACCTTTTGCCGGAAAAGACCGAGCCGTCGATCGCCGTGCCGCCATGGCCGAAATTCATGCGCGGCTGCATCCGCTACCGGCAGTCGCTCGACGAGCAGGCGGCCGGCGCTCCGGTGCACGACAAGGAATTCAATGGCTGAGACTTTTTCCTTCAAGGTGCTTGCCGCCGACGGCAAGGCACGGCGCGGCCTTGTCTCGATGCCGCGCGGCGAGATCCGCACGCCGGCCTTCATGCCGGTCGGCACCGGCGGCACCGTCAAGGCCATGTATATGGACCAGGTGCGCGGCGTCGGCGCCGACATCATCCTCGGCAACACCTACCATTTGATGCTGCGGCCCGGCGCCGAGCGCGTGGCCCGGCTCGGCGGCCTGCACGAGTTCGCCCGCTGGCCTTATCCGATCCTGACCGACAGCGGCGGCTTCCAGGTGATGTCGCTGTCGAAGCTGAGGAAGCTGACCGAACAGGGCGTCACCTTCCGCTCGCATATCGACGGCGCGCCCTACGAGATGTCGCCGGAGCGGTCGATCGAGATCCAGGGGCTGCTCGATTCCGACATCCAGATGCAGCTCGACGAATGCACAGCGCTTCCCGCCAAGCCCAAGGAGATCGAGCGCGCCATGGAATTGTCGCTGCGCTGGGCCGAGCGCTGCAAGGCGGCCTTCGGCGACCAGCCGGGCAAGGCGATGTTCGGCATCGTCCAGGGCGGCGACAGCGCGGCCTTGCGCGTGCGCTCCGCTCAGGCGCTGAAGGCGATGGACTTGAAAGGCTATGCCGTCGGCGGGCTGGCGGTCGGCGAGCCGCAGCCGGTGATGCTGGAGATGCTCGACATCACCTGCCCGGAGCTGCCGGCCGACAAGCCGCGCTACCTGATGGGCGTCGGCACGCCTGACGATATCCTGAAATCGGTGGCGCGCGGCATCGACATGTTCGACTGCGTAATGCCGACGCGCGCCGGCCGCCATGGCCTTGCCTATACGCGCCGCGGCAAGGTCAATCTCAGGAACGCCCGCCATGCCGACGATCCGCGGCCGCTCGACGAGGAAAGCGATTGCCCGGCCGCGCGCGATTATTCGCGCGCCTACCTGCATCACCTCGTACGCTCGCAGGAGGCGCTCGGCGCCATGCTGCTGACCTGGAACAACCTGTCCTATTATCAGAGGCTGATGCAGGACATCCGCGCGGCCGTCGAGGCGCAGGCTTTTGAAGCGCGCGCCGCCGAGATCACCGAAGGCTGGGCACGGGGCGATATCCCGGCCCTTTGATTGGAGCAATTCCAGGAAAAGCGTGAGCGGTTGGGCTCGGCGACTTCGCCGTAGCCTTCCGTCCGGAATTGCGTCAAACAAAGAGATGGGGCGTTTCGCCGTTTCTATGAAACGGTGAAACGCACCAGTGAAGCCGTCAGAGAACCTTTCATAAATCAGATGAGGAGTAAGTATCCCTTGCCATATCGAGGCAAAGGGCGGCACGGCTTTGGTGAAAATAGACGCGTCGACTGCTGACGATCATGTAGCAGGCGCTAATGTCGGCCGGTCAGGATCGGCGGCGATCCGGCCATGGAGCTACAGTCTATTACTCGTAATTTCAGCGGTCGTTCTTGCCGGCTTGACCTTGCGTCTGCTCGGCGCGCGCGGGGACCTCTGGCACGATGAGATCTGGAGCATCGTGCTGCTGAAGCCCCTGACGTCGGTCGACCAGATATTCTGGCGCATAAACCACGACAACAATCACTTCCTGAATTCGATATATCAGTATGTCGTCGGCCCCGATGCCGCGCCGCTCGTCCAGCGCGGCCTGTCGATAACGCTTGGTGCGTGCACCGTCATTGCGGCCGCGGCGATATCGCGCGGACGCTGGGCCATGGTTGCGTCGGCGCTGCTGTTTGCCGTGAGCTACCCGATGGTCCACTACGGCTCGGAGGCGCGCGGCTATGCCGGCCTGGTGCTGTTCACGATCGTTTCCGTGGGTCTTCTGGAGCGCTGGTTCGACAAGCGGGGGCCGTATAGCATCGCTCTTGCCATCGCCATTCTGCTTGGCTTCCTTTCCCATCTGACGATGATCGAAGCGGTAGCGGTGCTCGCGGTCTGGACAATGTGGCTAAGCTGGCGACGCAGCCGCAGCCTGATTGTCGTCAACAGGGACGTTATCCAGGCCTTCCTGCCTGCTTTCCTAGCCGTGCTTCCGCTCGCCGCGGCAATCCTCGTGGGCGCGCGATTGTTCAGCTTCAACGTCGGCGGGTATTCGTCCTTCTCGCTTGAGAAGTTCGCCGCCGGCTATGGCGGAATGATCCGCTATCTTTTCGGTCTGCCGGACTGGATCGGCGACTGGACATGCGTCGCGATCGTTTGCGCCCTGGTTTTGGCATATGCAGGCGTCTCGCGCGATCGCCGGGCCAGTCTCTATGTTGTCGGCGTCGTCGGGCTGCCTGCCTTGATGGCGGCCGCGCATCTGCCGAATCTCGAATTCCCGCGCTATTTCATCGTCAGCGGAGCCTTGTTGCTGCTTTGGGCTGGAGAGATGATCGGACGCGGCTTCGACGCCGGCGGTGTGAGAAGGCTTTGCGCCGCCGGGGTGCTCATGCTTGTGGCCGGCGGCAACGTGGCGTTGCTGGCTCGTTTCTATGAGCAAGGGCGCGGTTCCTATTCCAGCATGGTGGACGAGATGACAAGGAGCGGCGCCGCCACATATGCCACCAACGCCGATTTCCGCACCGGCATGGTTGTCGATTATTTCGCGGCGCGCATGGGCCGCCAGGCCTCGCTCGTCACCCAGGACAAGATTTGCGCCGGGCGCGCCGACTGGCTCGTTCTCGAAGGTGATCCCCAAAAACAGCCGGAGCGCGTGGGCTTCGATTGCGCGCTTGCCTACGAACGAGCCGGAGCCTCGACCTACTGGGGTCTCTCCGGTTTGGGCAGGACACTCTATAGCCGCCGGGATTGAGCGGTGATGCAGGACATCCGGGCGGCCGTCGAGGTGCGGGCTTTGAAGCGACCCCGCCGAGATCACCGAAGGCTGGGCGAGAGGCGACCTGGCTGCGCTATAATTGTGGATCGGCAAGCGCGACAACTCTCTTGAATTGTGCAAAGCTTTTGCCGATCTAGGATTGACGGTGGGCGGAGCCGACCCTCGAGGAAGTACATGCTATGGTGGCCGACAAAAAAGTGAAATCCGCGATCTCGAAGGTGGTTCGTGAGAAGATTCATAGTGGGAAAATTCTAAATGTCGTTGTCAATAGAGATACGACTACCGACGGCGATAATATTCTAAATGTTTTTGTGGTATTTGAGAGTAAAAATAATAAGATAGACGCAAAAGAAACCGTCGGAATTACTCGGCAAGTTCGAAATAACCTTTCAGAAATCGGTGAAGAAAGCTTTCCAATTTTCTTCTATGTTGAAAAGTCGGAGGCGGGAGACTTAGCTGAGGCCAAGTGATCTTCTCAATACGGCGAAATTTCTAGCTACCGCGGGGAAGGGTAAGCCGTCTCAGGCCAATCTGCGACGCTCTGCCAGCACCACGTACTATGCGATGTTTCATTGCATGGCTCGTACCTGTGCGAATCTCCTGATAGGGGGCGTTGGTGCGGAAAGAAGTAAACACGCTTGGGTAGAGGTTTATCGCTCCCTGGCGCATGGCACTGCGAAAAGCGCTTGTGAAGACAAGAAAACGATGGGTAAATTCCCAGCTCAAATTGATGATTTCGCTAATAAATTTGTCGAAATGCAGAGCAAGCGGCACGAGGCGGATTACAATCCGGAAGCAAAGTTCTACAGGTCTGACGTCCTTGCTGACATCGAAAGCGTCAAGATTGTTATCGATAATTTTTCCATGGCCTCGACAAAGGACCGAAGAGCCTTCGCTTCCTGGGTTCTTTTTAGAAACACGAAAAAGAATTAGTCGTTCCCCCTCAGGTGCTGACCGAAGTCGAAGCGCGCAGGCTGCAGCCGGTGATCTTGAAACTGCCGTCCGCCTGCTGCTGCAGCGTATAGACCGCCTCATAGTCCTTGCCGTCGGGCCCGACGATCAGCACCTGCTGGACGATCGAACCGGGCCCGGTCTCTTCGACCTTGCCGAAGGAATAGGATTGGGGCTTGCGCACCGGCGCGTAGCCATTGGTCACCATGTTCATGAAGGTGTCGACGGTCGGAAAGATCTGCTTCACGTTCGGCGCGGCGAAGCTGTAGGCGGTGGCGCCGTCATCGGCGATGAAGGCTTTCAGTTGGCCGTCTATGGCCGTCTGCGCGGCCTTGATCTCGGCATCGCCGGCAAAGGCAAGCGAAGCTATCAACATCGGAACAAGAGCTAGTGCGAACAATGCGCGGCGCATGGCCTGCCTCCCGGAACTCGCGCTTGGCGAATGCAATCTAACATACGCGCTTCGGCATGGCCTGGTTTCACCGAGCTGCGAAGATTCCGCCATTTCGGCGTCGGGAGGCGGGATCAGCTACTCTTTGAGGTGCGCGGTGCGTGAAGCTTGAAAGCCGGGCGGCAGTCTGCCACAAGGGCCGCTTAATCTTGAAGCAGGCTGGCAGGACCGGGCAATGAAGGCATTTTTCGTGCAGATCAAGTGCGACCTGGGCAAGTCCTATGAGGTCGCCAGCGCGCTCGCCGATGCCGAGATCGCCTCCGAGATATACTCGACCGCCGGCAATTACGACCTGCTCGCCAAATTCTATATCGACGACGAGGAAGACGTCGGCCACTTCGTCAACGAGCGGGTGCAGATTCTGCCTGGAATCAAGGACACCTTCACGATCGTGACCTTCCGGGCGTTCTGACGGACCTGGCGATGCCCCGCCGGGAAGCAGCAGCTGACCCGGCCTTGCCGCTGGTGCCTTAAATTTAGGCAATTCGCATAGAGCGGACCCCATCGGCTCTTAAATCACCGATTGCCCTTGATTTTCTCCGGCTAGGCCAGTGAAATGGCCTGAGAGGGGAGTAAGCGATTGGCAGCTTTCGACGAAATGCTTCCGGAAGTTTCCGGATTGAGAAGACCTTATGAGGCTTACGATCGCTGGCTGAAGGAGCAGGACCCGGCCAGGCTTACCCAGAAAATGCAGGACGCCGAGCGCGTCTTTCGCAAGACCGGCATCACCTTCGCCGTCTATGGCGAGCAGGAAGCTTCCGAGCGGCTGATCCCTTTCGACATCGTCCCGCGCATCCTCTCCGGCCAGGAATGGCGCCGGCTGACGCAAGGCATCGAGCAGCGCGTGCAGGCGCTGAACGCATTTCTCGACGATATCTACCACCGCCAGGAGATCCTGCGCGCCGGGCGCGTGCCGAGGGAGCTCGTCGCCAAGAACGAGGCCTTCCTGCCCGAGATGATCGGGGTCAGGCCTCCGGCCGGCGTCTACACCCATATCATCGGCGTCGATATCGTGCGCATCTCGGAGAACGAGTTCTACGTGCTGGAGGACAATGCCCGCACGCCGTCCGGCGTCTCCTACATGCTGGAGAACCGCGAGACGATGATGCAGCTCTTTCCGGAGCTGTTCCAGAAGATCAAGGTGCGGCCGGTCGAGAACTATCCGCAACTCCTGCGCCAATCGCTCGCCGCGGTGCGGCCGCAAAGCGCCAAAGGCGCACCGACCATCGCCGTGCTGACGCCGGGTTCCTACAACTCGGCCTATTTCGAGCACGCCTTCCTCGCTGACCAGATGGGCGTGCAGCTCGTCGAGGGGCAGGATCTGCGCGTCGTCGACGGCCATGTCGCGATGCGCACCACCGAAGGCTACAAGCAGATCGACGTGCTCTACCGGCGCGTCGACGACAACTTCCTCGATCCGCTGACCTTCCGGCCGGACTCCGCGCTCGGCGTGCCGGGCATCATGGATGTCTACCGCGCCGGCAACATCACCATCGCCAATGCGCCCGGCACCGGCATCGCCGACGACAAGGCGATCTATTCCTACATGCCGGAGATCGTCGAGTTCTACACCGGACGCAAGGCGATCCTCGGCAACATCCCGACCTGGCGATGCTCGGAGCCGGACAGCCTGAAATACGTCCTGGAGCACATCAGCGAGCTGGTGATCAAGGAAGTACATGGCTCAGGCGGCTACGGCATGCTGGTCGGCCCGGCGGCGACCAAGAAGGAATGCCAGGAGTTCGCCAAGAAGCTGCAGGCAAAACCCTCGAACTACATCGCCCAGCCGACACTGGCGCTGTCGACCTGCCCGATCCTGACCGAAAAGGGCCTGTCGCCACGCCATGTCGATCTTCGGCCTTACGTGCTGGTCTCCGATCGCATCCAGATCGTGCCGGGCGGCTTGACGCGTGTCGCCCTGAAGGAAGGCTCGCTGGTTGTGAACTCATCACAAGGTGGCGGGACGAAGGACACGTGGGTGTTGGATGATTGAAACAGCGAATAGCGAGTAGTGAGTAGGCAGTAGGCAGTAGTGGAAGGATAGGGGACAGGGAAATGCCATATTCCATTGAGGTTCAAATGTTTACTACTCCCTACTGCCTATTCCCTACTCACTAGCCCGAAGGGCGTTCCCATGCTTCTCGGCCGCACCGCCAACGGTCTCTACTGGATGAACCGCTATATCGAGCGGGCCGAAAACATGGCGCGCTTGGTCGACGCCGGCCTGCGCATGGCGCTGACGCGCACGCAGAGCGCTTCTGAGGAATGGAATTCGGTGCTGCTCAGCGCCGGCTCGGACATCGCCTTCAGCCAGAAGTACCAGGATTATACCGCCGCCAACGTCTCCGACTTCCTGCTGCGCGACACCTCGAACCCGTCGAGCACGATGTCGTCGATCGAGACGGCGCGCAACAATGCCCGCATGGTGCGCACGGCGCTGACGCGCGAGACCTGGGAAAGCATCAACGAAGCCTGGATGTCGCTGAAGCGCATGCTGGCGAGGCCGATCGACGAGCGCGACCTGCCGACCGTGCTCGATGCCATCAAGCGCGAGACGGCACTGATCCGCGGTTCGTTCTACGGTACGATGCTGCGCAACGAGATCTTCGATTTCTCGCAGTTGGGCACCTATGTCGAGCGCGCCGACAACACGGCGCGCATCCTCGACGTGAAATATTATGTGCTGTTGCCTTCGCTCTCCTGGGTCGGCTCGACGCTGGACAACTACCAGTGGGAGTCGATCCTGCGCTCGGTGTCGGCGCACCGCTCCTATCGCTGGGTTTATGAGGCCGACTACAAGCCGACCAACATCGCCGACTATCTGATCCTCAATGTGCGCATGCCGCGCTCGTTGACCTTCTGCTATCGCTTCCTCGGCGAGCATCTGAAATTCCTCGCCGACGATTACGGCGAACGCCATGCCTGCCATGGAACGGCCGAGAAGATCCAGGCGCTGCTCAAAAGGGGGTCGATCAAGGACATATTCGATCACGGCCTGCATGAATTCCTGGCCGAGTTCATTCGCGACAACACCAGGCTGGGCGACGAGATCGCCCAGGATTACCGGTTCAATTGAGCACAGCCGAGGGCGAGCGCTATGCGGCTCAAGATCACCCATCGCACCGAGTACCACTACGATCAGCCGGTGCAGTATCTGCTGCAGCGGCTGCGCCTGCTGCCGTTGAGCGGGCGTACGCAGACCGTCGGCTCCTGGGCGATCAAGGTTGAAGGGGCTCGCGAGGAGGTGCGCTTCACCGACCATTTCGGTAACGACACGCGGCTGGTGAGCGCCGAGAGCGGCCAGAACGCGATCACCGTCGAGGCCGCCGGTGACGTGACCACGCATGATACGGCGGGCATAACGGGTCCGCATCAGGGCTTTGCGCCGCTTTGGCTGTTCGGACAGCAGACGCAGCTCACCACAGCCGGCGAGGGCATACGCGAATTGGCCGGCGCGGTCGGGCAGGGCACCGAAATCGAGCGACTGCACCGGTTGATGGGCGCCATCGGCGAACGCGTCGTCTACAGGCCGGGCACGACCAGCGTCGTGACGCCGGCGGAAGAAGCCCTGGCGTTGAAGACCGGCGTCTGCCAGGACCACAGCCACATCTTCATCGCCGCGGCCGGCGTGCTTGGCTTTCCCGCCCGCTACATCAGCGGCTATCTGATGATGGATGCGGCCGTCGAGCAGGCCGCGAGCCATGCCTGGGCCGAGGCCTATGTCGTGGGGCTCGGCTGGGTTGCCTTCGACCCGGCGAACGGCATCTCTCCCGACGAACGCTATGTGCGGGTGGCGACGGGGCGCGACTATCGCGACGCCTCGCCCGTGTCGGGGATACTGCTGGGGCAGTCGCAGGAGAAGCTTGCCGTCACCGTCACGGTGGAGCAGTAATCTTCGCAAGATTCTCTGCCGGAAGAGCGACCATGACCTATTGCGTCGGCCTCAAGATCGATCGCGGGCTCGTGTTCATGTCGGACACGCGCACCAATGCGGGTATGGATTCGATCTCGACCTTCAAGAAGATGCATGTGTGGGAACAGCCCGGCGAGCGCGTCATCGTGCTGATGTCGGCGGGCAACCTTGCCACAACGCAGGCCGTCGTCAGCCTGCTCGACGAGCGCAACAAGGCGGTCGGCGACCGCCACGAGAAGCTGCTCGAGACCCCGTCTATGTACCAGACGGTGCGGCTGGTCGGCGAAACGGTCAAGGAAGTGATCGCGCATGCGTCGCCCGACGGCGAGAAGGCGGATTCCTATTTCAATGCTTCCTTCATCCTCGGCGGCCAGATCAAGGGCAGCCCCCCCAGGCTGTTCATGATCTATCCGGAAGGCAATTTCATCGAGTCGACTGACGACACGCCATTCTTTCAGATCGGCGAGACGAAATACGGCAAGCCGATCATCATTCGCGCCTATGACCGGGCCATGAGCCTGGCGGAGACGGTGAAGCTGCTGCTGGTGTCCTTCGACTCGACGCTGAAATCCAACCTTTCGGTCGGGCTGCCGCTTGATCTTCTGTTCATGGAACAGGATGCGTTCAAGGTGGGGCTGAGCCGGCGGATCGGCCAGGACGATCCCTATTACCGCACCATTTCGGACGGCTGGTCCAAGGCGCTGAAATTGGCCTTTTCAAACCTGCCGGATTTTCCGGGGTAAGCTTTCGGTTCTCACCGTTGCTTCACTATATTTAACATGTTAATTAAAAGCCAAGGGCGGTTCGATCGGCCGGTATCTTTGACGGCTGCTGGGAGGAAACTATGGACAATGAGGAATTCCGCGACTGGTCAAGGCGGGCGGCCGATTGGGGCGCCGATTACCGCGCCGGCCTGCGCGACCGCCCGGTGCGGCCAGCGATCGCGCCCGGCGAGATTTTCAGGAGCATCGAAGCCTCGCCACCCGAAATGCCCGAGCCGATGGAGAAGATCTTCGCCGATTTCGAAGAAAAGATCGTGCCGGGCATGACGCATTGGCAGCATCCGCGCTTCTTCGCCTATTTCCCGGCCAATGCGGCGCCGGTGTCGGTCGTGGCGGAATATCTGGTCTCGGCGATGGCCGCGCAATGCATGCTGTGGCAAACCTCGCCGGCGGCGACCGAGCTCGAGATGCGCATCGTCGACTGGATGCGCCAGGCGCTCGGCCTGCCCGAAGGCTTTTCCGGCGTCATCCAGGATTCGGCCTCGTCGGCGACGCTTGCGGCGGTGCTGACCATGCGCGAGCGCGCGCTCGACTGGCAGGGCAACAGACAAGGCCTCGCCGGGCAGGGCAAGTTGCGCGTCTATTCCTCCGACCAGGTCCATACCTCGATCGATCGCGCCATCTGGGTCTCCGGCATCGGCGAGGAAAACCTCGTCCGCATCCCGGTCAGCGGACGTTTTCGCGCCATGGACACGGCCGCGCTGGAGGCGGCGATCATTGCCGATCGCAAGGCCGGCCTGTTGCCCGCGGGCATCATCGCCTGCGTCGGCGGTACCAGCACCGGCGGCACAGACGACATCGCGGCGGTGGCGGAGGTCGCGAAGCGGCACGGGCTTTACCTGCATGTCGATGCAGCCTGGGCCGGGTCGGCGATGATCTGCCCGGAATACCGGCATTTCTGGACAGGCGTCGAGGGCGCCGATTCCATCGTCTTCAATCCCCACAAATGGCTGGGTGCGCAGTTCGACTGCTCGATCCAGTTCGTGCGCCAGCCCGAAGACCTGGTGCGCACGCTGGCGATCAAGCCGGACTATCTGAAGACCCGCGGTCATGACGGCATCATCAACTATTCGGAATGGTCGGTGCCGCTCGGGCGCCGCTTCCGTGCGCTCAAACTCTGGTTCCTGCTTCGCGCCCATGGCCTCGAAGGCTTGCGCAACATGATCCGCAACCATGTCGCCTGGAGCGAAGGGCTTGCCGCGCGGCTGGCCCGGGAAGCGGATTTCGAGCTCAGCAGCGAGCCGATGCTGTCGCTCTTCTCGTTCCGGCATCGCGCGGCACCAGGCATCGATCCTGACGAGCACAATCTGCATCTGGTCGACGCCATCAATGCCGATGGCCGCATCTATCTCACGCAGACGAGGGTCGACGGGCGCGTGGCGATACGCTTTCAGATGGGACAGTTCGAGTCGACGGCAGCGGATGTCGACGCAGCGTTCGACGTCATAACCGAGATCGCCCGGCGCCCGTCCTGAGGCGGCGGACGTGTTCCGAACTGGTTTGCCTTTTGCAATCAGGTGATTTTCGTTAGCCGGCTTATACCTTTTCTTCGCTTTCGTTTTCCGATATAGACGGAAAAAACGAAAATGGAGGACCAGCAATGTTTCTTTCGCCACGCCATGCCGAGATCATCCAGATGGCGAAAGACCATGGCCGGGTGCTGGTCGACGACCTGGCGACGCATTTCAATGTGACGCCGCAGACCATCCGCAAGGACCTCAACGATCTGTGCGATCAGCGACTGCTGACCCGCATCCATGGCGGCGCCTTGTTTCCGTCCGGCATAGAGAACATGGAGTACGAGGCGCGCCGCAAGATCGCCGCCGACGAGAAGGAAGCGATCGGCAGCGCTGCGGCGCGTCTGATCCCGGACAATGCCTCGCTGTTCATCAATATCGGCACCACCACCGAGGCAGTCAGCAAGGCGCTGCTCGACCATAACGGGCTTATGGTCATTACCAATAACATCAATGTCGCCAATAGGATGCGTATCTATCCTACCATCGAGGTGGTGATCGCCGGCGGCGTGGTGCGCGGTTCCGACGGCGGCATTGTCGGCGAAGCGGCCGTGGATTTCATCCGTCAGTTCAAGGTCGATTACGCCGTCATCGGCGCCTCGGCGATCGACCATGACGGGGCGCTGCTCGACTTCGATTTCCGCGAGGTGAAAGTCGCGCAGGCCATCATCGCGAATGCCCGCCACGTCATCCTGGTCTCCGACCAGACCAAGTTCGAGCGCACGGCGCCGGTTCGTATCGGCCATCTCTCGCAGGTGAATACCTTCATCACCGATCGTTGCGAGATCCCGTCGATCCGCCGGATTTGCGAGGAAACCGAGGTCCGGCTCATCGAGACGGCGCTCGAATAGGCGCGTACCACGGCTGACTCACGCAGCCGTGATATTTCGTTTGACATTCGGTTTGAGTTCGAAATAATTCCGCTGCGGTTTCGTAAAACACAAAAACGGTGCAATGCGAAATCGTTGGAGGACTCCTTGGACGCAATTCCGATCCATGACATTTTCGTCATCGGCGGCGGCATCAACGGCTGCGGCATAGCCCGCGACGCTGTCGGTCGCGGGTTTTCAGTATACCTCGCCGAGATGAACGATCTGGCGAGCGGGACCTCGTCAGGCTCGACCAAGCTCATCCATGGCGGCCTTCGCTATCTCGAATTCTACGAGTTCCGGCTGGTGCGCGAAGCGCTGATGGAGCGCGAGGTTCTGTGGAAGAACGCGCCGCACATCATCTGGCCGATGCGCTTCGTGCTGCCTTACGCCAAGGGCCTCAGGCCCGCCTGGCTGATCCGGCTCGGGCTGTTCCTCTACGATCATATCGGCGGGCGCAAGCTCCTGCCGGCGACGAAGACGCTGGACATGGCCAGCGATCCGGCAGGCAAGCCGCTCAAGCCATTGTTTCGCAAGGCTTTCGAATATTCGGATGGTTGGGTCAATGACGCGCGCCTGGTGGCGCTGAACGCCCGCGACGCCGCCGACCGGGGCGCCATTATCCGCACCCGCACCAAGGTCGTCAGCGCGCGGCGCGACGGTTCGACCTGGATCATCAAGACGCAGAACCTGCTTACGGGTGAAAACGAAGAAGTTCGCGCGCGGCTTCTCGTCAACGCCGCCGGCCCCTGGGTCGATCACGTGCTCTCGACCGCCGTCGGCCAGAACGACGTCCACAATGTCCGCCTCGTGCAGGGCAGCCACATTGTCATCGCCAAGAAGTTCGACGATCCGCGGGCCTATTTCTTCCAGAACAAGGATGGCCGCATCATCTTCGCCATTCCTTACGAGGAAGAATTCACGCTGATCGGCACCACCGACCGCGACTATCCCGGCGATCCGCATGAGGTGAAGATCTCCGATACGGAGATCGACTATCTGTGCGCCGCGGCGAGCGAATATTTCGCGCAACCGGTAAAACGCGCCGACATCGTCTGGACCTATTCGGCGGTGCGCCCGCTTTATGACGACGGCGCCTCGAAGGCGCAGGAGGCGACGCGCGACTATGTGCTGAAGGCCGACGGCGGGGAGGGCGTCGCCCCGCTGGTCAATGCCTTTGGCGGCAAGATCACGACCTTCCGCCGGCTGGCGGAATCGATGCTGGAGAAGATCGAAGGTTTTCTCGGCAAGCGCGGCAAGCCTTGGACACATGACGCGCCGCTGCCGGGTGGCGATTTCCCCGCGACCGGTTTCGATGCCCAGGTTGCCCGGCTGAAGACCACCTATCCGTTCCTGGACCAGCGGCTGGCGCGTCGCTTTACCCGGCTCTACGGCACGCGCGCGGAAAAGCTGCTCGGCCTCGCCAAGTCGAATGCGGATCTCGGCCGCAATTTCGGCGCCGACCTTTACGAGGCCGAGGTGCGCTATCTGGTCGAAAACGAATGGGCGGTCGCCGCCGAGGACGTGCTGTGGCGGCGCACCAAGCGCGGCCTGCATTTCAGCCGCGAGCAGACGGCGGCGCTGGAAGAATTCATGCGCGGACTGAGCAACCGTCATGTCGCGGCGGCGGAATGAGGATCGACCGCTGATGCGCAAGGCCTGGGAGGAGGCGTGATGCTGGAACTGAGGAACGTGACGAAGACGGTCGGCGCGCAGGAGCATATCCGCGACGTGTCGCTGACGCTTCAGCACGGCTCGCTGAATGTCCTGCTTGGGCCGACGCTTTCCGGCAAGACCAGCCTGATGCGGCTGATGGCGGGCCTCGACGCGCCGACTTCCGGCTCGGTCTGGTTCGACGGCAAGGACGTCACCGGGCAGAAGGTGCAGAAGCGCAACGTCGCCATGGTCTACCAGCAGTTCATCAACTATCCGGCGATGACGGTCTACGAGAACATCGCCTCGCCGCTCAGGGTGGCCGGCGTCGAGCAGGCGAAGATCGACAAGGAGGTGCGCAACGCGGCCGCGCTCCTGAAGCTCACGCCCTTTCTCGACCGCACGCCGCTCAACCTGTCCGGAGGCCAGCAGCAGCGCACCGCGCTTGCCCGCGCCATCGTCAAGAATGCCAGCCTGGTGCTGCTCGATGAGCCCTTGGCCAATCTCGACTACAAGCTGCGCGAGGAATTGCGCGCCGAATTGCCGAAGATCTTTGCCGCCGCCGGCACCATTTTCGTCTATGCGACGACCGAACCGCACGAGGCGCTGCTGCTGGGCGGCAACACGGCCACGCTGTCGGAAGGCCGCGTCACGCAGTTCGGCCCGACGGTCGAGGTGTTCCGCAAGCCTGTCGACCTGGTGACGGCACGGACCTTCGCCGACCCGCCGCTCAACACCATCGTGCTCTCCAAAAAGGGGGCGGACTTCCTGCTCGAAGGCGGTGTCAAGCTGCCGGTGCCGCCGGAACTCAACGGCATTCCCGATGCCAGCTACACGATCGGCTTCCAGCCGCATCACCTGTCGCTGGGGCGGCCGAACGCTTCAGCCGTGCCCGTGCGGGCGAAGGTCACCATCACGGAGATCACCGGCTCGGAAAGCTTCGTCCATATGGATTTCGCCGATGCGCGCTGGGTCATGCTTGCGCATGGCATTCTCGATTTCGAGACCGATGACGAGGTCGAGGTGTTCATCGACCCGCGCCACATCATGGTGTTCGACCAGAACGGCCGCGCCGTGACGGCGTCGAAGCTGGCGGCCTGAGGAGCAAACGATGGCGCGCATA
Source organism: Mesorhizobium sp. RIZ17 (assembly GCF_051127865.1). Classification (NCBI taxonomy): domain Bacteria; kingdom Pseudomonadati; phylum Pseudomonadota; class Alphaproteobacteria; order Hyphomicrobiales; family Phyllobacteriaceae; genus Mesorhizobium; species Mesorhizobium sp. RIZ17. Next base: position 5,683,152 of record NZ_CP147861.1, on the reverse strand, counting down.
GACGTCAACCACATCCGCCACTCCTACCTGCCCAACCCGCAGAAGGATTCAGATTTCGCGTTGAAAGAGGTGCATCACATCTTCGAGGATGGCGGCGCCTATGCGCTGCTCGGGCCGTCGGGTTGCGGCAAGACCACCTTGCTCAACATCATTTCGGGACTTCTGCACCCCTCGCACGGCCAGCTTTTGTTCAACGGCCGGGACGTGACCAAACTGTCGACGCAGGAGCGCAACATCGCGCAGGTGTTCCAGTTCCCGGTCATCTACGACACCATGACCGTCTACGACAATCTGGCCTTTCCGCTGCGCAACCGCCGGGTGCCGGAAGCCGATGTCGACCGCAAGGTGCGCGAGACGCTCGACATGATCGATCTCGCCGGACTGGCCAGGAAGAAGGCGCGCGGGCTCACCGCCGACCAGAAGCAGAAGATCTCGCTTGGCCGCGGCCTGGTGCGCTCGGACGTCAACGCCATCCTGTTCGACGAGCCGCTGACGGTGATCGACCCGCATATGAAGTGGGTGCTGCGCTCGCAGTTGAAGCAGCTGCACCGCCGCTTCGGCTACACCATGGTCTATGTCACGCATGACCAGACCGAGGCGCTGACCTTCGCCGACCAGGTCGTCGTCATGTATGACGGCGGCATCGTCCAGATCGGCACGCCGGCCGAATTGTTCGAGCGTCCGCGCCACACCTTTGTCGGTTATTTCATCGGCTCGCCGGGCATGAATGTGCTGCCGGTTGCGCTGGAAGGCAGGACGGCGAAGCTCGGCGCGCAGCGCATCGAATTGCCGGGCGTGCCGAAGGCCGAAGCCGGCGCCGTCGAGCTCGGCATCCGCCCCGAATATGTGCGGCTCGGCCGTGAGGGCATGACGGTGAAGGTTAGTAAGGTCGAGGATGTCGGCCGCCACAAGGTCGTTCGGGCCAACCTCGAGGGCAAGGAGATCGCGGCCGTCATCGGCGAGGACGACGAGGTGCCTGCCGAGCCGAAAGTCCGCTTCGATCCGGCCGGCATCAACATCTATGCCGATTCCTGGCGCGTCGAGATGGGGGCATAGATGGACAAGACCTGGAACAACAAGGCCTGGTTCCTCGTGCTGCCGGTGCTGGTGCTGGTTGCGTTCTCGGCCGTCATCCCGCTGATGACCGTCGTCAACTATTCGGTTCAGGACACGTTCGGCAACAACGTCTTCTTCTGGGCAGGCACAGAGTGGTTCGAGGAATTGCTGCATTCGTCCCGCTTCTGGGAAGCGATGGTGCGCAACCTGATCTTCTCCTTCATCATCCTGGCGATCGAGGTGCCGCTCGGCATCTTCGTCGCGCTCAACATGCCGAAGAAGGGCTGGGGCGTGCCGGTCTGCCTGGTGCTGATGGCGCTGCCGCTGCTGATCCCGTGGAATGTCGTCGGCACCATCTGGCAGGTGTTCGGCCGCAACGACATCGGCCTGCTCGGTTACTATGTCAAGGCGCTCGGCATCGACTACAACTACGTGCAGGATCCGATCGACGCCTGGGTCACAGTCATCATCATGGATGTCTGGCACTGGACGAGCCTGGTCGTGCTGCTTTGCTATGCCGGCCTGGTCTCCATTCCCGATGCCTTCTACCAGGCGGCCAAGATCGACGGCGCCTCGCGCTGGGCGGTGTTCCGCTACATCCAGCTGCCTAAGATGCAGCGCGTGCTTCTGATCGCCGTGCTTTTGCGCTTCATGGATAGTTTCATGATTTACACCGAACCTTTCGTCGTCACCGGCGGCGGTCCCGGAAACTCGACAACGTTCCTTTCGATCGATCTCGTCAAGACCGCGCTCGGCCAGTTCGATCTCGGTCCGGCGGCGGCGATGTCGCTGGTCTACTTTCTGATCGTCCTTTTGCTGTCATGGGTCTTCTACACCGTGATGACCAACTACGACGCGGAGCGCTGAGATGAGCGGCGCCAACGAAAGAACGGACAGAGTGAGCGAGACAGCGGTTTCCGAAGGACTGGCCAGCACCCTGTCGCAGGATGAAGTGGCGCGGCTGATGCGGCGCCGCGGCGAGGAATCGCGCTGGTGGTGGGTCGTGCCGACGATCTACATCTTCGTCTTGCTGCTGCCGATCTACTGGCTCGTCAATATGAGCTTCAAGACGAATGAGGAAATCATCTCTTCGCTGACGCTCTACCCGCACGCGCCGACCCTGAACAACTACTACATCATCTTCACGCAGTCGGCCTGGTACTCGGGTTACATCAATTCCATCACCTATGTTGTGATGAACATGGTGATTTCGGTCGCCGTCGCACTGCCGGCGGCCTATGCCTTCTCGCGCTACCGCTTCCTCGGCGACAAGCACCTTTTCTTCTGGCTGTTGACCAACCGCATGGCGCCGCCGGCGGTCTTCGCGTTGCCGTTCTTCCAGCTTTACTCGGCCTTCGGCCTTATCGACACCCATATCGCGGTGGCGCTGGCGCACTGCCTGTTCAACGTGCCGCTGGCGGTGTGGATCCTGGAGGGTTTCATGTCCGGAGTGCCGAAGGAGATCGACGAGACCGCCTATATCGACGGCTATTCCTTCCCGCGCTTCTTCGTGAAGATCTTCATGCCATTGATCGCCAGCGGCATTGGCGTCGCCTGTTTCTTCTGCTTCATGTTCTCATGGGTGGAACTGCTGATCGCCCGCACGCTGACCACCACTGACGCCAAGCCGATTGCCGCCACCATGACGCGCACCGTTTCGGCCGCCGGCATGGACTGGGGCCTGCTTGCTGCCGCCGGCGTGCTCACGCTGATCCCCGGCGCTTTGGTCATCTGGTTCGTGCGGAATTATATCGCCAAGGGCTTTGCCCTGGGGAGGGTCTAAGCCATGAACCTCGACTTCTCCTGGATGGCGTGGACGTGGCCGACGGCCGCTTTCTTCATCGTGATTGCACTGATGCTCTGCGGCATGGGCGTCTGGGAATATGTCTCGCCGGGTGGCAACCCGCGCGTCGGCGTGCTGCGCTTCGAAACGACGCGCGGTGACCGTCTCTTCCTATCGCTGCTCGGCAGCGCGTTTATCCATCTCGCTTGGCTGGGTCTCGTTGGGCCTAACCTGTGGTGGGCTCTCGCTCTCTCCGTGGTCTACGCCATCGGCGTGTTCCGTTACGTATAGAGGGGGAAATAGCTGGAGCGGCCGCGTGCTGGCGGCCGCTCCATATCGCACTTGAAACCTTTAACTGTGGAGGAAACACATGCGACGGCAATTTTTAACATCAACGACTGCCCTTGTCCTATTGCTCGGCGCGGGCCACGCCTATGCCGGTATGGACGAAGCAAAAGCCTTTCTCGACAAGGAGATAGGCCCTCTATCGACGCTTTCGCGCGCCGATCAGGAAAAGGAAATGCAGTGGTTTGTCGACGCTGCCAAGCCGTTCGCCGGCATGGACATCAAGGTCGTCTCCGAAACCTTGACCACGCACCAGTACGAATCGCAGGTGCTGGCTCCGGCGTTCACAGCAATCACCGGCATCAAGGTCACGCATGACGTCATCCAGGAAGGCGACGTCGTCGAAAAGATCCAGACCCAGATGCAGACCGGCCAGAACATCTATGACGGCTGGGTCAACGACTCCGACCTGATCGGCACTCACTGGCGCTACCAGCAGGTGCGCAACCTGACCGACTGGATGGCTGGCGAGGGCAAGGACGTCACCGATCCGATGCTCGACGTCGACGACTTCATCGGCACCAAGTTCACCACCGCGCCGGACAAGAAGCTCTACCAGCTTCCCGACCAGCAGTTCGCGAACCTCTATTGGTTCCGCTACGACTGGTTCAATGACGAGAAGAACAAGGCCGACTTCAAGGCGAAATACGGCTACGACCTTGGCGTGCCGGTCAACTGGTCGGCCTATGAGGACATCGCTGAATTCTTTACCGGCCGCGACGTCGGCGGCAAGAAGGTCTATGGCCACATGGACTACGGCAAGAAGGACCCGTCGCTCGGCTGGCGGTTCACCGACGCCTGGCTGTCGATGGCCGGCAACGGCGACAAGGGCCTGCCGAACGGCCTGCCGGTCGACGAATGGGGCCTCAAGGTCGATGAGAATTCTCGTCCAGTCGGCTCCTGCGTCGCGCGCGGCGGCGACACCAACGGCCCGGCCTCGGTCTATGCGATCCAGAAATACCTCGACTGGTTGAAGGCCTATGCGCCGCCGGAAGCCCAAGGCATGACTTTCTCTGAATCGGGTCCGGTTCCGTCGCAGGGCAACGTCGCCCAGCAGATATTCTGGTACACCGCCTTCACCGCCGACATGGTCAAGCCCGGCCTGCCGGTGATGAATGACGACGGCACGCCGAAATGGCGTATGGCGCCGTCGCCGCACGGCTCCTACTGGAAGGACGGCATGAAGCTCGGCTACCAGGACGTCGGCTCGTGGACGTTGATGAAGTCGACGCCGACCGACCGCGCCAAGGCCGCCTGGCTTTATGCGCAGTTTGTTATCTCCAAGACCGTGGACGTGAAGAAGAGCCATGTCGGCCTGACCTTCATCCGCGACTCCACGATCCACGACAAGAGCTTCACCGAACGCGCTCCCAAGCTCGGCGGCTTGATCGAGTTCTACCGCTCGCCGGCGCGCGTGCAGTGGACCCCGACCGGCACCAACGTTCCGGACTATCCGAAGCTGGCGCAGCTCTGGTGGCAGAATATCGGTGACGCCTCGTCGGGCGCCAAGTCGCCGCAGGAAGCCATGAATGGCCTCTGCGCCGATCAGGAGAAGGTTCTCGAACGTATCGAGAAGTCGGGCGTCCAGGGCGATATCGGTCCGAAGATGGCCGAAGAGCATGACCTTGCCTACTGGAACGCCGACGCGGTCAAGAAGGGCAACCTCGCGCCGCAGCTGAAACTCGACAACGAGAAGGAAAAGCCGGTCACCATCAACTACGACGAGTTGGTGAAGAGCTGGCAGAAGTAACAACTGCATGACACGGGCGGGCGCGTCCGTTTAGAAACTGCGGGGGAGGCGGCTTGCCGTCTCCCCCATTGCATGAATGGTGGAGGAAGTGGAATGAGCGGTTTTGTGCTGGCCATCGACCAGGGAACGACCTCGACCCGGGCGATCCTGTTCGACGACAAGATGAAGGTCGCCGGCACCGGCCAGCAGGAATTCGCGCAGCATTATCCGGCTTCCGGCTGGGTCGAGCATGACCCGGAAGACATCTGGGCGAGCGTTCTCGTCACGGTGAAATCGGCGTTGAAGGCCGCCGGTCGCGCGGCATCGGATGTCGCCGCGATCGGCATCACCAACCAGCGCGAGACGGTCGTCATCTGGGACAAGGCGACCGGCAAGCCGATCCACAACGCGATCGTCTGGCAGGATCGGCGTACCGCGCCACTCTGCCAGAAGCTCAAGAAGCAGGGACTGGAAAAGACATTCGCGAAGAAGACCGGCCTGCTGCTCGATCCCTATTTCTCCGGCACCAAGATCGCCTGGATGCTGGACAAGGTGAAGGGCGCCAGGAAGCGCGCCGAGAAGGGCGAGTTGCTCGCCGGCACCATCGACAGTTTTCTCATCTGGCGGCTGACTGGCGGCCACGTACACGCCACCGACGCGACAAACGCCTCGCGCACGCTGGTCTACAACATCGAGAAGAATGTCTGGGACGACGAACTGCTTTCGATCCTGAAGATCCCGGCCGCGATCCTGCCGCAGGTGAAGGATTGCGCCGACGATTTCGGCGTCACCGAAAAGAGCCTGTTCGGGGCCGAAATGCGAATCCTCGGCGTGGCCGGCGACCAGCATGCGGCGACCATCGGCCAGGCGTGCTTCGAGCCCGGCATGATGAAATCGACCTACGGCACGGGCTGCTTCGCGCTGCTCAACACCGGCGCCGATCTGGTGCGCTCGAAGAATCGCCTGCTCACCACGATCGCCTACCGGCTCAACGGCAAGACCACCTATGCGCTGGAGGGCTCGATCTTCATCGCGGGCGCCGCCGTGCAGTGGCTGCGCGACGGCATCAAGGTGATCGGCAAGGCGGAGCAGAGCGGTGCCCTGGCCGCCGCCGCCGATCCGGCGCAAGCCGTCTATCTGGTGCCGGCCTTTGTCGGCCTCGGCGCGCCGCACTGGGACGCGGAAGCGCGGGGTGCCGTCTTCGGCCTGACGCGCAATTCGGGCCCGGCCGAGCTCGCGCGCGCGGCATTGGAATCCGTCGCCTACCAGACGCGCGACCTGCTCGACGCCATGCGCAAGGACTGGAAAGGTGCTTCGGCCAAGACGGTGCTTCGCGTCGACGGCGGCATGGTGGCGTCCGACTGGACCATGCAGCGGCTCGCCGACATTCTCGATGCGCCGGTCGACCGTCCGACGATCCTGGAGACGACCGCGCTGGGCGCGGCGTGGCTCGCGGGATCGAAGGCGGGCGTGTGGCCGAAGGCAAAGGAATTCGCCAAGAGCTGGGCGCTGGAACGGCGTTTCAAGCCGGAGATGGACGCCGCGACGCGCGGCGCGAAACTCGCCGGATGGCGCGATGCGGTGCGCAGGACGCTGAGCACGACCTGAGATCGGAAAAGAGAGAGCCCGCGCCTCTCGAGGCGCGGGCTCAGTCAACGACCCTGGGTACTGACTGGAGGCCGTCAGTAGGGCGAGATGCACTGCTGACGCGGGCCGTTGTAAGGCTGGAAGGTGTTGTCCGAGGCACGATACGAGCGGTAGCGGTCGTAGCACCACTCAACATGCGAGTTGCCGCGATAGACGCGGTTATTCTCGCTGTTGACGATCGCGCCGGTGATCAATGCGCCCGTCGCGAAAGCGGCAAGCGGGAACCAGTAGTCGCCATGACGGCGATAGCCGTGGCGGTATTCGCGATAGCCGCGATGGCCATTCCAATACATGCCGTCATTGCGCGAAAAACGCTGACCGCCGCGCCAATGGTTATGCCTCCAGCGGAAATCGCGCTCGGCGACCGTCTGGACATCGGACGAAGCCGGCGAAGCCTGCGGGACGAACACCTGCGCGGCATTGGCGGGGACCGCCGCGGCGGCGGCAAACGAAACCGACAAGGTGGCGGCAAGCAAGCCCGACACGATCTTTTTCATGGATCTTCTCCTTGAGAGGGTTGGTTTGACGTCCCTGTGCCGGAAAAACGGAAAATGATCGCGATGGTTCCCGTTTGATTCCCAAGCCGTTGTTATTTCGCCAACTTCTGAGATATCCGGGCGGTTGGAAACCGCTATCGGGGTCGACGCGACGGATGCACAATCGCCGGCCGTCAAAATTCGCCAGACCCGTTGATAACTCCGGCTGGCAGGCATCTTTTTCCGGTTGACCGGCCGCGGCACTCTCCCTATGTTCCGCGCAATTTCGAGGGCGGCGTTTCGAGCCCGCGGGAGCGCGTAGCTCAGCCGGTAGAGCAACTGACTTTTAATCAGTAGGTCATGGGTTCGAATCCCATCGCGCTCACCAGAATTTCAAAAATCAAAAAGATGCCAGCACCGACCCGTGGGCTGCCATATCCCGTGCGACCGAAGCGGGACATCTCGTCTGCGTTCCGGGCGATCGGAACAAAAACTTATGCGCGGCTGTTTCCCCTGGTGAAGGGACTGCAATTCGGGACGCGAATAGTGGACGTATTAAATCTGGAACTGGACAGAGCCAGGCTGCGTGTCAAGCGCGCGGAGATTTCGCTCAATCATGCAAAAGAAATGCTGGATGAAGAATGTGGCGTCGGGATCAATCTCGCGCTGTGCGACCGCATAAGGTTGGAGAAGAAGCGCGTGGCGGAGGCAAGAAAGCGGCTGATGAAGATCGCTTCGACCGCCTCAGCCTGACGGGGTGACTCTCCCAAGCCAGGGGAGATCCTGTCGCGTTGCCTTGTCCCTGGACAGGGTCGTGGTTAAACTCGGGCCTCCGAGGGAGGCTCCAGGATGACACTTGACCTTTCGGTAGACGCTCAGGTTCCCAAGGCCGCGCCCAAGCCTGGAAAATATCTTTTCGGTCCGGTCGCCGACTTCCTCATGCTTGGCGGCAGCGCGTTTCTGATCCTGCCCGTGCTGTTCTTCGTGCCGCGTGAATACGAAGGCCCGTTAGCCGCGACGATGGTGGTCGTGGCCTATCTGGTGAACTACCCGCACTTCGCCCATTCCTACCAGATTTTCTACCGCAACTTCGGCCGCAAGGCGCGTGGCGACGGCTACGACAGAAGCCTGCAGCTTCGCTACATTTTCGCCGGCGTCGTCGTTCCGGCGATCATGGCATTGTTCTTTGCCTATGGCGCGGCGACGTCGAACACGCGGCTGCTCGGCTTCGCGGCCAACGCGATGTTCTTCTTCGTCGGCTGGCACTACGTCAAGCAAGGCTACGGCATGCTGATGGTCGATGCCGTCCTGAAACGCAAATTCTTCGACGATCGGGACAAGAAGGTGCTGCTCGTCAACAGCTACGTGGTGTGGATCCTGGCCTGGCTGCAGACGAATACGGCCGTGACGCGGGGGCAGTATTACGGCCTTCAATATTACACCTTCGCGGTTCCGTCCTGGATCACCGACATTGCCGTGCTGGCGGCCGTCGGATCGACGGCCGCCACGCTTTTGATGCTGGTCAACCGCTGGCGAAAAAATGGCGGCGGACTGCCTTACAACGGCATCGTGGCCTATGTCGCCTCGCTCTATCTCTGGATCCTGATCGCCAGGATAAACCCGCTCTGGCTGCTCGTGGTGCCGGCGCTCCACTCGCTCCAATACCTGGCCGTGGTGTGGCGCTATCAGACCAATGTCGAGCGAGACGTCGCGGATGCCACGCGCGATCCGGAGCCGAAAATGCTATCCGTGCTTGGGCCCCGCTACAGGCTGCGGGTGCTGGGCTTCATCATCGGGGGCGCGGCGCTTGGCTATCTCGGCTTCTGGCTGATCCCTTTCGTGCTGACCGGCCTGATCCCTTACGACAGCCAGGTTCTCGGTTCCTCATTGTTTTTCTTCATCGTGCTGATCTTCATCAATGTGCACCACTATTTCCTCGACAATGTGATGTGGCGCCGCGGCAATCCGGAAGTGTCCAAATATCTCTTCCGATAGGGAAGTCAGCGTTGCGGCCGCAGGTGCCAGATCACGCGATCAGCGAGACATTCCCGCCAGCGTGACGCTCGAGCCGACCGGCGAGGTCGAGTTCAAGAAGCACCATGGCAATCTGCGCGGCGCTTAATCCCGTGTGGCGGATGATCTCGTCTATGCCTGTCGGCGTCGGCCCGAGCGCTTCCAGCACATCGGCGCGGTCGTTTTCGCCGGGCGGTGGCATGGCGGATATGTCGGGGGCCTCGGCAATCGGGGCGGTTCTTGGAGCCCGGGTGCCGGCGAGCGGCGCCAGCGCGCCGAGCACGTCGGCTGCCTCGGTGACGAGCGTGACGCCGTCCTTGAGCAGTGCGTTGCAGCCGGCGGCGCGCGGGTCGAGCGGCGAGCCCGGCACGGCGAAGACCAGCCGGCCCATCTCGTTGGCGAGGCGGGCGCTGATCAGCGAGCCGGAGCGCTGCGCAGCCTCGACCACCACCAGTCCAAGCGCCATGCCGGCAACCAGGCGGTTGCGACGCGGGAAATCCTGGGCGCGCGGCTGCCAGCCGAACGGCATTTCCGACACGATGGCGCCGCCGCGATCGGCGATCTCATCGCACAGGCCGGCATTTTCGGGCGGGTAGGGCACATCGAGCCCACCAGCGAGCACACCGATGGTTCCGGTCGAAACGCTGCCTTTGTGCGCGGCCGTGTCTATGCCGCGCGCCAGGCCCGAGACGATGGCGTAGCCGTCGCGGCCGAGATCTGTTGCCAGCATCCGCGCCATCTTGATGCCGGCAAGCGAAGCGTTGCGGGCGCCGACGATCGCCACCGCGGGCAAACGGAAGACCGCGCCTTCGCCTTTCACCGCCAGCAGCGGCGGCGGGTTGTCCAGCGTCTTCAGCAGGGGCGGATAGTCGGCTTCGCCAATGCCGACAAAGCGGGCGCCGGCGCGCCGGGCAGCGTCCAGCTCGGCTTCGGCTTCGGCAACGGAGGGGATACGGATTATGCGATTGGCGCCGCCGGAGATCATCAACTCGGGCAGCATTTCAAGCGCCGCTTCGGCCGAGCCGAAGCGGTTGATCAGCTCGCGAAACGAGGCAGGGCCGACATTGGGCGTGCGGATCAGCCGAAGCCAGGCAAGCCGCTGCCGGTCGCTGAGGCGCGGGCCGGCGGCCGGCGCGCTCATCCCTTCGCCCCGATCTTGCCTTCGGTGCCGGCCAGCAGCCGCGAGATGTTGGCATGATGCTTGACGATGACGATCAGACTCATCACGGCGAACAGGCCGGCGATCTGTGGCGTGCTTATGAAATAAAGCGCGATCGGCACGATCACCGCGGCAGCCAGCGCCGCCAGCGAGGAATAACGGAACAGGAAGGCCATCGCGAGCCAGACGACGGCGAAGACAAGCATGCCCTGCCAGGCAAGGCCGAGCAGCACGCCGAGATAGGTTGCGACGCCCTTGCCGCCCTTGAAGCCGAGCCAGACCGGGAAGAGATGGCCGAGGAAGGCTGCGAAACCGGCCAGAAGCCCGTAGTCCGGCGAAAAATGCCCGGCGATCAAAGCGGCGGTCGTGCCTTTCAGCGCATCGAGCAGCAGCGTGGCGGCGGCAAGGCCTTTGTTGCCTGTCCTCAGCACATTGGTCGCGCCGATATTGCCGGAGCCGATCTGGCGAACGTCGCCGAGCCCGGCCGCACGAGTGATCAAGAGCCCGAACGGGATCGAGCCGAGCAGATAGCCGAAAATGAGCGCGATCACGTAACCCATTGTTTCCCCTACATTTCTGTCGCGCATCTTGCTCTCTATGATTGAGACAATGTGCGCGATACAACCTTAATTTGCAAGAGCTCGCCTTGCTCAAGCATCAGTTGGTCATAATGGTAGAGTCGGTAGGGTTCGCCAAGCAAGCCTGTGCCGGGCAGGCTCGGAAGGGCTCAAGGTGATAGGTGGTCTGGATCAGGATGACGTTTCGTTGAATCGCCATCCTGATCCAACTCTTTGTTGGAGCATGATCTTCTGCGCAAACCGGTTCCCACGTCTCGCGATCATGCTCTAGGCAGAAAACACCGTGCGGCCCGCGACCACCGTCTGCAGGACCTTGCCCTGCAGGCGCGCGCCTTCGAAACACGTGTTCTTCGAGCGTGAGTGCAAGCCGCTTTCGCTGACGATCCACGGCTCGTCGAGATCGACGACCGTGAGATCTGCCGATGCGCCCGGCTTCAGCGTGCCGGCCGGCAGGCCGAACAGTCTCGCCGGCGCGGTGGACAGCGTCTCGATCAGCCGCAGCAGCGGCACGTCGCCATTGTGGTAGAGCCGAAGCGCCGCTCCCAGCAGCGTCTCCAGCCCGATGGCGCCGGCGGCGGCATCGGCAAAGGGCAGGCGCTTGGTGTCGACGTCCTGCGGGTCGTGGGAGGAGACGATGATGTCGATCGTGCCGTCCTTGATCGCCTCGATCATCGCCAGCCGGTCGTCCTCGGCGCGCAAGGGCGGGGTCAGCCGGAAGAAGGTGCGGTATTCGCCGACGTCGTTCTCGTTGAGCGACAGGTTGTGGATGGCTACCCCTGCGGTGACATTGGCACCGTCGGTCTTGGCCCTGTTCACCGCGCCGGCCGCCATCGCCGACGAGATTTTTGCGGCGTGATAGGCGCCGCCGGTCAGCCGGGCCAGCGCCAGGTCGCGCTCGAGCGGAATGAGCTCCGCCTCGCGCGGGATGCCGGACAGGCCGAGCCAGCTTGCGTAGAGCCCTTCGTTCATCACGCCGGACGAAGCGAGGTCGGCGTCTTGCGTTTCATGCGCGATCACACCGCCGAAATCGCGCGCATAGGTCAGCGCCCGACGCATCACCAGGGCGTTGGCGATCGTGTGGCGGCCGTCGGTGTAGGCGACGGCGCCGGCCTCACGCAGCAGGCCGAATTCGGTCATCTCGCGGCCTTCGAGGCCCTTGGTGATCGCGGCCGCCGGGAAAATGTTGACGCTTGCGGTGTCGCGCGCCGTGCGCAGTACGAATTCGACCAGTGCCACATTGTCGATCACCGGGTCGGTGTCGGGCATCATGACGATGGAGGTGACGCCGCCGGCCGCCGCCGCGACACTTGCCGAGGCGATGGTCTCGCGATGCTCGCCGCCGGGTTCGCCGATGAAGACACGCGCGTCGACAAGGCCTGGAATGATCGTCTTGCCGGCGCAGTCGACGACGGTGGCGCCTTCCGGCACGCCCTGGTTCAACGCCGCTTTTCCGGCCGCGACGATCTTGCGACCGTCGACGACGACGCTGCCGATCTCGTCCACGCCGCGCGACGGGTCGACGATGTGCGCCTTGCTGAAGACGGTCACGCTCATGCGCCGCGCCCCTCATGGTTGCGGCGTGGATCGAGCAGCGCCTCCATGACCGCCATGCGCACGGCGACCCCCATCTCCACCTGTTCCTGGATGACGCTTTGCGGTCCGTCGGCGATCTCGGAGGCGATCTCGACGCCGCGGTTCATCGGGCCGGGATGCATGACCAGCGCATCGTCCTTGGCAGCTTTCAGCTTTTCGGCATCGAGGCCGAAATAGCGGAAATATTCGCGGATCGAGGGCACGAAGGCACCTTCCATGCGCTCGCGCTGCAGGCGCAGCATCATCACGACGTCGGCATCCTTGAGGCCCTCGGCCATAGAGCGCGCGACGACCACGCCCATCCTGTCGATGCCGGACGGCAGCAATGTCGAGGGCGCGACGACGCGCACCTGCGCGCCAAGCGCGTTCAGAAGCATGATGTTGGAGCGGGCGACGCGCGAATGCAGGATATCGCCGCAAATCGCCACGATCAGCTTCGACAACGGTCCCTTGGCGCGGCGGATGGTCAGCGCATCGAGCAGCGCCTGCGTCGGGTGCTCATGCGCGCCGTCGCCGGCATTGACCACCGAGCAGCCGACTTTCTGCGCCAGCAGTGCCGCGGCCCCGGCCGACTGGTGGCGGATGATCAGGATGTCAGGGCGCATGGCATTGAGTGTCATGGCCGTATCGATCAGCGTCTCGCCCTTCTTCACCGAGGAGCTCGCCACCGACATGTTCATGACATCGGCGCCAAGGCGCTTGCCGGCAAGCTCGAAGGACGACTGCGTACGGGTCGATGCCTCGTAGAACAGGTTGATCTGGGTGCGGCCGCGCAGTGTCGAGGTCTTCTTTTCCGATTGCCGTGAGATCGCCACGGCCTGGTCTGCCCGGTCAAGCAATAGCTCGATATCGGCGGGGGAAAGATCGCGGATGCCCAGAAGATGGCGGTGGGGAAAGAGCGGCAGGGACGAAGCGTCGGTCATCTCAAGGCGCTGCTATAGGGTGCGGTCCAGCCTGCCGCAAGCGCCAGCTTTGGATTGCGGGCGTTCTCCCCGGTATTTTCGCTGCGTGGCTTGGGCTATAAGGCGGCGATGGCTTCGGATTCGCGACCGCGGCCTTCAAGATGCAAGGACCCTTCTGCCAATTGAAGGATTGGGCGTGACCGACGACGTGATCAACCAGCCGCCGCCGCTGACGGGCGGCAACGCATGGCGGGGCGATCCGTTGCTCATCCAGCTCGCCGAGCGTTTTTCCGACCCCGTGCGCAAGGATCTCGACGGGCTTGGCCGTTTCGTGATGACGCAGGAGGCCCAGGAGCTCGCTCGCCTCGCCAACACCGACACGCCGAAATTGCGGACGCACGACCGCCAGGGCCGCCGTCTCGACCTGGTCGAATATCATCCGGCCTATCACGCCTTGATGCGCCGCTCCGTCGCCGGCGGCCTGCATTCTTCCGTGTGGGAAAACGGCGATGCCGAGATCGGCCGCCGCCACCAGGTGAGGGCGGCGCGCTTCTACCTGACCGCCGAGCTCGAGACCGGACATCTTTGCCCGATCACCATGACCAGCGCCTCGCTGGCGGCCTTGATGGCGAGTCCGAAGCTGTTCCGCGAATGGGCGCCGCGAGTGACGACGCGCAAATACGACCAGACGCAGAAGCCGCCGGTGCAGAAGACCGGACTGACGCTCGGCATGGGCATGACCGAGAAGCAGGGTGGCACCGACGTGCGCGCCAACACCACCAGGGCGGAGCGCACCGGAAGCGGTTTCTACCGGTTGACCGGACACAAATGGTTCATGTCGGCACCGATGTCGGACGCCTTCCTGGTGCTGGGACAGGCTCCGGAGGGACTGTCCTGTTTCCTCGTCCCGCGCATCCTGGGCGACGGTTCCGGCAACGGTTTCCGCTTCCAGCGGCTGAAGGACAAGCTCGGCAACCGCTCGAACGCCTCGTCGGAGGTGGAGTTCGTCAACGCGATCGGTGAGATGGTCGGCGACCCGGGCGCGGGCGTGAAGACGATCATGGACATGGTGACGCTGACCCGGCTCGACTGCGCGGTCGCTTCGTCGGCGCTGATGCGGGCGGGCCTCGCCGAGGCCGTTCACCACACGCGCCATCGCCAGGTGTTCGGCTCGAACCTGATCGACCAGCCGCTGATGCAGCGGGTTCTGGCCGACATGGCGCTCGACGTCGCCGCGGCCACGGCGCTGTCGTTCCGGCTGGCGCGTTCTTTCGATGAGGCGGCGAGCGATCGCGGCGAGGCAGCCTTTGCCCGCGCCATGACGCCTGTCGTCAAATACTGGGTCTGCAAGATCGCGCCGCAGCTGCTTTACGAGGCGATGGAATGCCTCGGCGGCAACGGTTACGTCGAGGAAGCGCCGCTTGCCCGCTACTACCGGGAGGCGCCGGTCAACGCGATCTGGGAGGGCTCGGGCAATGTGATGGCGCTCGACGTGCTGCGCGTGCTTGGCCGTGCGCCCGGCTTGTTCGATGAAGTGCTGGCCGGCATCGACCGCGACCTCGGCGCCGGCGGGCGCGGCACCATCGGCGTGCTGAAGGCGGCCATGCAGGTGGCGGCGACCGACCAGGGCTCGGCGCGCCTGCTCACGGAACAGCTCGCGCTTTCGGCCGCCGCGGCGGAGCTTCGCAGGCTGGGAGCAGGGCGGATCGCCGACGCCTTCGTCGAAACGCGGCTCGGCGGCCAGTGGCGCACCACCTACGGCATGCTCGATTCGCGCCACGACGCGCGCATGATCGTCGACACGCTCTATCCTCCGGTGACCTGATCCGGCTCTAAATCAAAGAGATAGAACATGATGCCGAGAAACCGCTTCACAGCTTTCCGCATCATGCTCTAACGGCACATTGCCGATCTGTGGATAGCTGTTAACCTTAACAAATGGTTTCCGTTGCGGCGAGCCGTTGCAAAGCCCAATCTCCGCTTTGGAGTAGGGAACGGTTAACCATGACCTCCCCGAGCTCCGCCAGCGGGAAGCGTATGCGGCACGTATTGAGCTCAGTTCTGGCCTTGCATTGGGCGGTGGTTTTCGCCCTGCTTGCCTATATCTGCATGGACGGCAGCCGCGGCATAGCGGCGGCGCTTGGTGTGCTTGGCCTCTCACTCCAGGGCAGCCGGTTTCCCGAGCTTGATAATGTTGCCGTGGTCGCACCGCTTTCGATCGCGCTTCTGACCGTCGCGGTGTTGTTCTGCTGGGCCTTCGTCGAAACGCTGTTGAACGCAACGGCAAGGCCGGACGCGGGCGAGAGCGTGGCGCGGATCGCCTTCATCTCGGCATCCTTCCTGCTTTCGGTGATCCTCATCGGCGGCGTGGCGCAGGGGATCGATGGCCTGTTCATGATCGTCGCCATCCAGATGACGGCGCTGCTTGCCTCCTACATCGCCGTGCTGGCCGAACGCCGCTCCACCTTCGCCGCAATGAATCTGCCCGAGGGCGATATTCGCGCCGCCTCGCGCATGGCGATGGGGGCCGCGCACAGTTCGCTTCTTTCCCGTATATCCGGCCGCCCGGAAAACAAGCCTGGAGGCAGGCGCTGATGCGCACGATATTCACACTCTGGGCTGCTCCGATGGCCATCTTCTGGGGATGGTTCTTCCTATCGGCCAATGACATGAATTTCGGCTACGCGATGCTGAGCCGACAGGTGCACGATTTCGCTTTCCAGCTCTATGGCCAGATGCTCGGCGTCGATCCGGCTATCATCCCGGGCATGGTGGCGCGGACCTGCGTTTTCGACTTCTTCCTGCTCATGGGGCTTTGGGCCTTCCGCCGCCGGCGCAACATCGCCGAATGGATCAGGCAGCGCCGGCAGGGCGATATCAGCTCCGATCGGCTCGGCCGAGCGACTGAAGCCGGTCCAACGCTCCCTGCAGAATAAAGGCGGCGGCCGCCGAATCGATCTTGCCGGCGCGCTTCTTGCGCGAGAAATCCATCTCGATCAGTGTCCGCTCGGCTGCGACCGTCGACAGCCGCTCGTCCCACAGAACGAAGGGCAGGTCGCAAAGCGGTGCCATGTTGCGAACGAAGGCGCGCGATTTTTGCGCACGAGGCCCTTCCGAGCCGTCCATGTTGACAGGCAGGCCGAGCACGAAGGCGCCGACATTGTCTTTCTCGAGCTGAGAGAGCAACTGGGCGGCATCGAGCGAAAACTTCTTGCGCAGGATGACCGGGCGCGGATGGGCGAAGGACAGCCCGCGATCGGAAACCGCTACGCCGATCGTCTTATCGCCGAGATCGAGCCCGGCGAGCGTCCTGCCGCCGGCGAGCCGCTCCGGCAGGTCCTCGATTGAAATAATGCCCAACGGCTTGTCCTGACATCCGGGCGTCACATCCTTTTGACGGTGGGAAGCGCCGCGCTACTTTCAATTTGCCGCCAGCGTTCTATCTTCCGGCAACGGAAAAATCGAGGAAGCATTCATGAAACTGACCTGGTACGGACATTCGGCATTCCGCGTCGAGACCAAGGACGCCACCATCCTCATCGATCCCTATCTGGTTGGCAATCCGTCCTGGACGGGCGGGTGGGAAGGGCCGGCTGAGGGCGTGACCCATGTGCTCCTGACCCACGGCCATAACGACCATGTCAGCGGCGCGGTCGAAGTGCTGAAGAAAAGCGGCGCCATGCTGGTCGCCAATTTCGAGATCTGCATGTTTCTCGTCGGCCAGGGCGTCAGCGGCGACAAGATCAATCCGGGCAATATCGGCGGCACCGTCGATTGCGGCCCTTTCACCACGACCTTCGTCCAGGCGCTGCATTCGTCTTCCTTCGGCGGCGAAGGCGGCACGAACACCTATCTCGGCAATCCGGGCGGGCTCGTCCTGCACTTCCCCGGGGACAAGACGCTCTATCACATGGGCGACACCGACATCTTCTCCGACATGGGGCTGATCAACGAGCTGCATGAGCCGAAGATCGGCATCGTGCCGATCGGCGACCGCTTCACGATGGGCGGCGCGGTGGCAGCTCTTGCCTGCCGCCGCTTCTTCGGCTTCGACACCGTCGTTCCCTGTCATTTCGGCACCTTCTCGATGATCGACCAGACCGCCGACAAGTTCGTCGCCGGCATGGAAGGCTCGGGCGTCAACGTGGCGCTGCCGGAAATCGGCAAGGCGATGGAGATCTAGGTCGCTCCATCAGGAATCTGGAACGAAACCATGGCCTTGAGATAGGTTCTTTGCGTTTCGATGCTGGTCGCGGCGACACCCGCGCCGGCCACCGATGATTTGATCTAGGCGTCTATCTGCAATCGGAGGAGCGCTGCCAAGAAGGATACGCTGCAGACCGTGATCGACGCCGGCAACATCGTTCTGTCGGCGCAAGGCCTGGAAAGCGTGGGGTATAACGGCGTTAATTTGCCTTGATCTTAGCCGACCGTCACTAACCTCTGAGACGGCATGGAGATCGGTGTGAGCAGGGCTTTTAGACTGAATGCAGTGCCGGTATGCGCGGTGTTTTTGAGCCTTTTGGAGCTATCGGAACCGGCAATAGCGTGCGCAACGTTTCACGAACGTGATCTGAATTACTTCAGCAATGCCCAAATCGTAGTCCGCGCCAGAATGATATCCTATCAACCAATATTCGATCCCGAACTCCAGGAGCGGCGCCGCCAGTTTCGGGAAGCTCTGAGCAAGAATGGCACTCACCAATCGGCAGACAGCTTATCGGATCGCTCCGTCGACAGCGCTCGTATGAAGTTTGAAGTCAAGGAGACGATTTCCGGTTTCCCCAGATTGGGCGATTGGGAGGCAATTTGGGTAAATTCAACATTTGAAATGGCTGACCAATGGACTGGGCCGGAAAATGTGATCGTAGGTTTGCGCGCCGCCATTGACCGTCATGGAGCGCCAATCATTGAGGTGATACAGCAACCTTGCGCGCCGGTAATGATCCTTGAAGACACCCGAGACAACCGGAACGCGATCACCAACGCACTTCGAGACCAAGGCCGCAGGCACGCTGGCTATGTTTTTCAGTAAGGTCTGCCCCGCTGAAGCGTCAAATGTTGCCCGATATGTTGCGCACGCCACGTCGCGCGGCTATAGCGCGGGCAGGCTTTTCTAAGGTTTCAAAATGTCCGTTGATCTTCAGACCGTGAAGCGCGTCGCGCGCCTTGCCCGTATCGCGGTGAGCGAGGAGGACGCGGAGCGCATGACCGGCGAATTGAACGCCATCCTCGGCTTCGTCGAGCAATTGAACGAGGTCGATGTTTCGGGCGTCGAGCCGATGACCTCGGTCACGCCGATGGAGATGAAGAAGCGCCAGGATGGCGTCACCGACGGCAACAAGGCCGTCGACATCGTGGCCAACGCGCCGGCAACGGAAGAGAACTTTTTCCTCGTTCCGAAGGTGGTGGAGTAGGCCGTGGCTGTCGAGATCGCCGTCGAGACGCCTTTGCAGGACGACGTGCGCGCGCTGGTCGCCGAACTCAACTCAGCGCTGCTCGAACTGACGCCGCCCGAGCACTGCTATCACCTGACCGTCGAGCAGATGGCGGGCAAGGATACGACGGTGTTCATCGCCCGCGACAATGGCCTTGCCGTCGGTTGCGGCGCGCTAAAGCGTCATGACGATGCGGTCGGCGAGGTCAAGCGCATGTATACGCGGCCTTCGCATCGCGGCCGCAAGATCGGCGCCGAGATCGTCGGACGGGTCGAGGCGCTTGCCCGGCGGGAAGGGCTGAGGCGCCTTGTCCTTGAGACCGGCGACCGGCACCCGGCCGCCTGGACCATCTATGAGCGCGCCGGTTTCTCGCGTTGCGGACCGGTGCTGGATTATCCCGACTCCGAATGGTCGGTGTTTTACGAAAAGAGCCTTGCCTGATGAGCGACCTCACACATCTCACCATTTCCGAGGCCCGCGCCAAGCTGCGTGGCAAGGAGATCACCGCGGCCGAGATCACCGAGGCCTATCTCGCGGCGATCGATCGCGCCAATCCGGTGCTCAATGCCTATGTGACCGTCACCGCCGACAAGGCGCGCGACATGGCGAAGAGCTCCGATGCCAGACTCGCCAAGGGCGAGGGCGGCGCGCTGGAGGGCATTCCGCTCGGCATCAAGGACCTGTTCGCCACCGAAGGCATTCACACCCAGGCCTGCAGCCACGTGCTTGACGGCTTCAAGCCGCGCTACGAATCGACCGTGACCAGCAATCTGTGGGCCGATGGCGCCGTCATGCTCGGCAAGCTCAACATGGACGAGTTCGCCATGGGCTCGTCGAACGAAACCTCCTATTACGGCCCGGTCATCAATCCGTGGCGCCGCTCGCGCCTGCAGACCACGGTCAAGCCAACCATCCATGATGGCGGCGGGGGCTTTGTCGTGCCAGGCGGCGTCGAGCAGAGCCGCACCTACGACAACATGCAGCTGGTGCCCGGCGGCTCGTCCGGCGGCTCGGCATCGTCCGTCGCCGCCTTCCTGTGCGCCGGCGCCACCGCGACCGACACCGGCGGCTCGATTCGCCAGCCCGCGGCCTTCACCGGCACGGTCGGCATCAAGCCGACTTACGGGCGCTGCTCGCGCTGGGGCGTCGTCGCCTTCGCTTCCTCGCTCGACCAGGCCGGGCCGATCGCGCGCGACGTGCGCGACGCCGCCATCCTGTTGAAGTCGATGGCTTCCGTCGATCCGAAGGACACGACCTCGGTCGACCGTCCGGTGCCGGACTACGAGGCGGTGATCGGCAAGCCGATCAAGGGCATGAAGGTCGGCATTCCGAAGGAATACCGCGTCGAGGGCATGCCGGAAGACATCGAGGCGCTCTGGCAGAAGGGTATTGCCTGGCTGAAGGATGCCGGCGCCGAGATCGTCGACATCTCGCTGCCGCACACCAAATATGCCTTGCCGGCCTACTATATCGTCGCGCCGGCCGAAGCCTCGTCCAATCTGGCGCGTTATGATGGTGTTCGCTACGGCCTGCGCGTGCCCGGCAAGGACATCATCGCCATGTATGAAAAGACCCGCGCCGCCGGCTTCGGCCGCGAGGTCAAGCGGCGCATCATGATCGGCACCTATGTTCTGTCGGCCGGCTATTACGACGCTTACTACCTGCAGGCGCAGAAGGTGCGCACGCTGATCAAGCGCGACTTCGAGAACGTCTTTGCCGCCGGCGTCGACGTCATCCTGACGCCGGCGACCCCGTCGGCTGCCTTCGGCGTCGCCGACGAAGACATGGCTTCCGATCCGGTCAAGATGTACCTCAACGACATCTTCACCGTGACCGTGAACATGGCGGGTCTTCCCGGCATTTCCGTGCCGGCCGGCCTGGACGGCAAGGGCCTGCCGCTCGGCCTGCAGCTGATCGGCCGTCCGTTCGACGAGGAAACGCTGTTCCAGACGGCGCACGTCATCGAAAGGGCCGCGGGCAAATTTCAGCCGGAAAAGTGGTGGTAGCGTCGTCCCTCATCGAGCAAAGGTGAGGGATGTTCTACTACCTTTCGAAAATATTCTGGTTCTTCATCCAGCCGGTCAACCTGGCGATCTTCCTCCTGCTCGCGGGACTGCTGGCCGCGCTCTTCCGTCGCCGGCGATTGGCCGCGACGGGTAG
Source organism: Mesorhizobium sp. RIZ17 (assembly GCF_051127865.1). NCBI lineage: Bacteria > Pseudomonadati > Pseudomonadota > Alphaproteobacteria > Hyphomicrobiales > Phyllobacteriaceae > Mesorhizobium > Mesorhizobium sp. RIZ17. Next base: position 5,662,273 of record NZ_CP147861.1, on the reverse strand, counting down.
CGTGGTTGCTTTCCTGATTCTGGCCCTCTCGGCCTGGACGTCGGTTGGCGCGATGATGTTGACTCCACTGGAAGAACGTTTCCCCAAGCCGCCGTTGCCGGAAAAGGTGGATGGGATCGTCGTGCTCGGTGGCGGCTTCGAGGGCGCCATCAATCTGGCGCGCGGCGGCTATGAGCTGAACAGCGGCGGCGACCGCATGGTCGAGACCGCGATCCTCGCGAGGCGCTTCCCTCAGGCGAAGATCGTCGTGTCCGGCGGCAACGGCTCGCTTTTCCTCGACGGCGAAGGCGACGCCGATACGGCGCCGCGGCTGCTCGGCGCGCTCGGCGTTTCGGCCGATCGCCTGATCCTCGAGGACAAATCGCGTAACACTTACGAGAATGCAGTGTTCTCGCGAAAGCTCGTCGAGCCGAAACCCGGTGAGACGTGGCTGCTGGTAACCTCGGCTTTTCACATGCCGCGCGCCAAGGCGCTGTTCGACAAGGCGGGCTTTGCGACCATTCCGTGGCCGGTCGACTACCGCACCTCGGGCAGGGAAGGCGTCGGTTTCTACCGCGACAATCCGGTCGACTCGATGCAGGCGACCACCATCGCGGTGCGCGAATGGATCGGGCTTCTCGCCTACCGGCTTTCAGACAGGATCGATCAGTTCTTCCCAGGACCGGGCGGCTGACCGAGCACCGCCTGTCTTGCCGCCGAGAAGAACTGGCGGCGCACCAGCACGGCCAGAAGCACCATCGTCGACATCACGAAGACGACCGGATCGACGAACCAGCCGAGATAGCCGATCGAGAAGAAGACGGCGCGCAGGCCGGAGTTGAAGTGCTTGCCGGCGAGCACGTTCATGCGCGTCGCTCGCCACACCGCCGTTTCGCTGACCGGGTTGCGCGAAGCCGGGCCATGCGGGGTCGGCACCGCGCCGATCAGGATCGAGCAATAGTTGAACAGCCGGTAGGCCCAGCCGAATTTGAAGAAAGCGAAGGCCAGGATAAGCACCAGGCCGAACACCTTGGTCTGGAAGGCTTCGCGCGACGAAGCCGCGCCGAAGGGCAGGTCGGCCAGAACCTCAAGCACGCGGTCGGATGCGCCGAGCAAGGCAAAGCATCCGCCGAGCGCGATCAGGGAGGAGGAAGCGAAGAAGGCGGTGCCTTGCTGCAGGCCGCCCATGATGGCGGTGTCGACGATGCGGATTTCGCGTTCGGCCATGTTGCGCATCCAGGCTTCGCGCTGGGCGTTCATCGCGGTCGTCAGCGAGACACGGCTGACCAGCCTGCCGTCGGAAGCGAGCGTGTGCAGCACCCAGACGAGCAGGAAGAAGGCCAAAGCCGCCAGATCTGCGGTCGAGAGGTGGAGTGAGTCGCCCATGCGTTCTTGTAACACAGGCCGAGCCGGCGCTTCGACCGGTGCCCGAGCTGCCGCATGGCGATGTCGCTGGCGGAGCAGACAAGGTCGGCAGCCGCCGAGCCGCAGCATGCAAAACAGCGGAAACATCGCTGGAATTCCTATATGTAAGTTTCGAGCAGCCTCGGGAGACAGCGGCCCAGTGTTCCTTTCGGTTTTCGACCTGTTCAAGATCGGCATCGGCCCGTCGAGCTCGCACACGATGGGCCCGATGACGGCCGCGCGCCGGTTCCTCGACGAGATACTGGCCGGCGACTGGCCTCGCCCAGCCGGTGTCAAGGTCGATCGCATCGGCGCTAGCCTGCACGGCTCGCTCGCCTATACCGGCATCGGCCATGGCTCGGACCGCGCGGTGATCCTGGGTCTCGCCGGCCAGACGCCGCAGACGGTCGACCCGGATGAGGCCGACGGCATCGTCGCCCGCATCGGCGCGGAGAAGCGCATTTCGCCGCCCGGGCATCCGACCTATAGCTTCGATCCTGCAAAGGATCTCGTGCTCGACCGCAAGACGCCGCTGACCGGCCACGCCAACGGCATGGCCTTCTATGCCTATGACGCATCCGACCGGCTGCTGCTCAAGCGCATCTATTACTCGATCGGCGGCGGTTTCGTCGTTTCCGAGGAAGAGCTGCAGCGCATGAAGGCCAAGGGCTCGGTGACGACCGAGGGCAGACGAGTGCCGTACCCGTTCAAGAATGCCGTCGAGATGCTGGTGATGGCGGCAAAGAGCGGGCTTTCGATCGCCGAGATGAAGCGCGCCAACGAGGAAAAGCACATGTCGCGCGAGGAGCTCGACGAGGGCCTCGACGCGATCTGGGGCGCCATGAAAGGCTGCATCGACCGCGGCCTATCGCAGGACGGCATCATGCCGGGCGGGCTGAAAGTGCGCCGCCGCGCGCGGCAGCTGCACGACAAGCTGCAGGAACAGTGGCAGCAGAACCGGCCCAATCCCTTGCTCGCCAATGATTGGCTGTCGATCTACGCCATGGCGGTCAACGAGGAGAACGCCGCCGGAGGTCGGGTGGTGACGGCACCCACCAATGGTGCCGCCGGCACGCTGCCGGCCGTGCTGCGCTACTGGCTGCATTTCCACCCCGAAGCCGATCAGCCGAGCATCCGCGACTTCCTGCTGACGGCGGCCGCCGTCGGCGGCATCATCAAGTCCAATGCCTCGATCTCGGGCGCGGAGGTCGGTTGCCAGGGTGAGGTGGGTTCGGCTTCGGCCATGGCAGCCGCAGGGCTGTGCGCCGTCATGGGCGGCACGCCCGAGCAGGTCGAGAACGCCGCCGAGATCGCGCTCGAGCATCATCTCGGCATGACCTGCGATCCGGTCGGCGGCCTGGTGCAGGTGCCCTGCATCGAACGCAATGCGCTTGGCGCCGTGAAGGCGGTGACGGCGGCCTCTTTGGCCATCAAGGGCGACGGCACGCATTTCGTGCCGCTCGACGCCGCGATCGAAACCATGCGCCAGACCGGCCTCGACATGAACGAGAAATACAAGGAAACCAGCCTCGGCGGTCTGGCGGTCAACGTCGTCGAGTGCTGAGGCCTCACCGAGACTCCGGGCTGGCCCTGTGGAGAAGTCACTCAAGGCGTTGACGCGTCAACCCTTGCGGCTAAATCTTGGAGCATGGCCCTTAATCTCCTAAAGCTCTGCGTCGGCTGCGACAGCGTCGAGGACCTCGAAGAGTGGATTGCCTTCCGCCTCGACGAGCGGCGACGCGCCGACGAGCCGGCCGAGCACTGGCACACCACCCGCATGGTGCCAACGCGCGGCGACGAGATCACCGATGGCGGCTCGCTCTATTGGGTGATCAAGGGCAGCGTGCAGTGCCGGCAACTGATCACCGAGATCAGGCCGTTCGTTGACGACGAAGGTATCGGCCGCTGTCATCTGGTGCTTCATCCTGAGGTCGTGCGCACCGAATGGCAGCCGCGCCGCGCCTTTCAGGGCTGGCGCTATCTCAAGCCCGCCGATGCGCCGGCCGATCTCGGCAAGGGCAGGGCGGCATTGGCCGAGATGCCGCCGAAGCTGAGGCTTGAACTCGCCGAACTCGGTCTGCTCTAGGGCGTGTTGATATTCAGGTGATGCCGGCCTGCAAATGCCGGCTTCCTGCGCTTCCGGTGCTCACGAACTTTAAGTACGCTCCGCTCCGGTTCTCGGAACCCGCCATTTTCGGCTCGGCCTGACCTGAATCTCAACACGCCTTAGCGCGGCTTTGTTTACCGCCCGCGGCGCTGGCCCTTCGGCTCGGCCGGTGTGGGACTTGCAAGCGCCGGACCTTGGTCCCATCCTATTTCTATGCTCGGTCGTCCCTATGGTGGTGCTAATCGATGGGCGTGATCCTTGCTTTGGCAGCGGTGCTCGTGGTGCTTTTCGGCGCCGCGATGCTCTTTGTGCGCGCGGATGCGGGAAGGATGGCAGACAGTCTGAGATCGCTTGGGCCTGCCCTCCTGGGGCTGGTCGGCGCGCCCATGCTGGTCTTCGGCCGCAGCCTTATCGGTGGACTGCTTTTGCTCGCGGCGCTGGCCTGGGTCGGCTGGATACGCACCAGGCGGCCTCCGGAACGCGCCGCCGCGTCCAGACATTCGACGGTGCGCACCGCGGCGCTTGAAATGGACCTCGATCATGACAGCGGCAGACTCGAGGGGCTCGTCCTGGCCGGGCGCTATGAAGGCAAGATGCTTGGAGCGATGGGGCTGACGGACCTGCGCCAGCTTTATGGCGAGCTCAGCCCCGATCCGGAGAGCCGTCAGCTCCTAGAGACGTATCTTGACGGCCGTTTTCCCGTCTGGCGCAAGGACGCGCAGCCGCACGGTGGCGAAGGGTTGGGTGTTGCGCCAGGTGCGGGCGCCATGACTAAGGAGGAGGCCTACAAGGTCCTTGGTCTTGAAGCGGGGGCTGCCGCGGCGGATATCCGCAAGGCGCACCGCCGCCTGATGCAACGCCTGAACGCCGACGTCGGCGGCACGTCTGTCCTGGCGGCGCGGATCAATGAAGCCAAGGACGTCTTGCTCTCCAATCACGATTAGTCTCCTTCGACGCCGGTACCTTCCGGGAGATTTCAACAACCGCCTATTGCTGGACGGCGTAGCACGAGATTTTCTTGCGCTTCAGGGCATCGCAGGCCTTCCAGGCGGCGTCCTTCGAGCCGAAGCCGCCGAAGCGGGCGCGGTAGTAGGTGGCGCCGTCCTTGTCGAAGGCGACGGTGAAGCCGGAAGCGTCGGCCAGGATCCTCGGCGCCTGCTTGGCGGTCTGATCGAGGAGGCTCTGAGCCCCCGATTTGGTGGGCGAGGAGGCAACCTGAACCACCCAGCCGGACGGCACCGACGACGTCTTGACCGGATCGATCGCCGGCGCGGGCTCGGCATAGGCGGTGACGACCTGGGGCGAGGCGTCCTGTGCCTTGGGAGCCGGCGCCATGGCGGCCACGGCGACCGTCTTCACCTTCTTGATCTTGACCACGGGCTTGGTCTCTTCGGCGACCTGCTGGGCGTCGTCCTGGACATCATCGGCAGCGGCAACGGTGTCGTCGGCCGAGGCCACGACAGTGTCATCCGTTGCCGGCTTGGCGTCCGGCGTCGGCGCGTCATGCTTGGGCAAGAAGACCTTGGCCAGCGTCTTGATCGGATTGTCGTTGCCCTTGGCGATGAGATCGCCGCCGCCGCGCGTCGAGGTGCGCGGCAGATAGGTGTTGATCAGCGCGGCCATCTGGTTGTCGCGGCTGCGGCCCGAAGCGCCGCCCATCACCACCGCGACAAGGCGGCGGTCGCCATCGGCGACGGAGGAGACGAGGTTGTAGCCCGAGGCGCGGGTATAACCGGTCTTGATGCCGTCGACGCCCTTGATGCGGCCAAGCAGACGGTTGTGGCCATTGATGCGCTGGCGGCCATACAGGAACGAGCGCTGCGAGAAATAGCCGTAATATTGCGGGTAGTGCTCACGCAGCGCGATGCCAAGCATCGCCATGTCGTGCGCCGTGGTGAACTGGCCGGGGTCGGGCAGGCCGTTGGCATTGCGGAAGACGGTGCCGTTCATGCCGAGCTGACGCGCCTTGGCCGTCATCATGCGGGCGAAATTGTCTTCGCTGCCGCCGAGCATTTCGCCGAGCGCGGTGGCCGAGTCGTTGGCCGACTTCGTTACGATCGAGAGAATAGCGGTCTCGACCGGAACCGAGCCACCGGGGCGAACGCCAAGCTTGGTTGGCGCCTCGGCCGAGGCATGCGCGGAAAACGGAACCGGCGTGTTCTTGCTGATCCTACCCTTCGCCAACGCCTCGAAGGTCAAATAGAGCGTCATCATCTTGGTGAGCGAAGCCGGATAGCGCCGGCCGTTGGCGTCGGCCGAATAGAGCACCTTGCCGGTCTTGGCATCGACGACGATGGCCGAGGACCTTGCGGCCATCGCCGACGCCACGTCGGCGACGACAACCGTCACCGCGAGCGCGGCGATCATGATTGCCTTGAGGGAGAAAGATTTGGAGACCAGCCCCGACAACGCCTGACGCACCGCTACTACCCTGAATTTTCGTTGCCCCGGAGGCGGCTACGGGAATGCCTGCCTCGCTTCCGGCCAAGCTATCGCGGGCAGCGTTACCAATCCGTTTATGGTAACCGCCGCGTTCACTATTTTTCGGCAAATCGAGCCTCTCTTTAATCGAATTTTACCGGCCGCCGGCGCTGGACCCCCTGCTTACCAAGGGGATTCTTGACTTTTGTGCATCGCACAATATATTGAGGTGCATTGCACAAGGGCGCCCGGGGCAAAAAGGGCGTTTCAACCAAGGGAAGTATGAAATGACCCAGACCTATGAGGACTTCACGAAATACGGCAAGGAGTTTGCCGACACCGGGCTGAAGAGCTTTGCCTCGCTCACCAAGGGCGCGCAGGCGATCGCCACCGAAGCCGGCGAATACACCAAGAAGAGCTTCGAGGCCGGCAGCGCCGCCGTCGAGAAGCTGTTCGCGGCCAAGTCGGTCGAGAAGGCCATCGAGATCCAGACCGATTACGCCAAGCAGAGCTATGAGAGCTTCGTGGCCGAAGCCAGCAAGATCGGCAATCTCTATGCCGAGCTCGCCAAGGAAGCTTACAAGCCTTTCGAATCAGTGGTCGCCAAGGCGAAGTAATTTCGCCCGATCACAGCCGATACGGCCATCAGGCCTGCGGAAGGACCCGGTCGCGGAAACGCGGCCGGGTTTTTTCATGCGCGATCGCAACCCGATGCACCTTGCCGCATTCACGATTGAGAAATTCGCTGAGGTTTGCCCACCTAGCCATATTGTCAGCTAAACAGAAGGGCTTAAAATCGTCCATCGAGAACCTACATGTTGAACTCGCATGAGGATTCGAAAAGGCTGGACTACGTGACGATCGGTTTGACTGCCACGGCAGGCGTGGTGCGAATGCAAAGTGACGGAGACCGCAACGATCCCGGTCGCGGCACCGCTGTCATCACGCGCACCAAAACCAAGACCAAGAAGCCCAGCCTCTACCGAGTGCTCATCCTGAACGACGACTACACGCCGATGGAGTTCGTCGTTCACGTCCTGGAACGGTTTTTCCAAAAGGACCGCGAGGCCGCCACACGCATCATGCTTCATGTTCACAATCATGGAGTGGGCGAGTGCGGTGTCTACACATTCGAGGTGGCCGAGACCAAAGTGTCCCAGGTCATGGATTTCGCCCGACAGAATCAGCATCCGCTGCAATGCGTGATGGAGAAGAAGTGAGGTAACATGCCGGCTTTCTCCCAAGGCCTGGAAAAGGCGCTACATCAGGCGCTGACATTCGCCAACGAGCGGCATCATGAGTATGCGACGCTCGAACATTTGCTGCTCGCCCTGATCGACGACACCGAGGCGGCCGCCGTCATGCGCGCCTGCAACGTCGATCTCGATGAGCTCAAACACACCGTTCTGACCTATATCGACACCGAGCTCGACAACCTCGTCACCGGTTACGACGAGGATTCGAAGCCAACCGCAGGCTTCCAACGCGTGATCCAGCGCGCCGTGATCCATGTGCAGTCGTCCGGCCGCGAGGAAGTGTCCGGCGCCAACGTGCTGGTCGCCATCTTCGCCGAGCGCGAGAGCCACGCCGCCTATTTCCTGCAGGAACAGCAGATGACCCGCTACGACGCGGTCAACTACATCTCGCATGGCATCGCCAAGCGCCCCGGCGCTTCGGAATCGCGCACGCCGCGCGGCGCCGAGGACGAGCAGGGCGGCCAGAACGGCGCCGAGCCGCAGGAGGAAAACGGCAAGAAGAAGCAGCAGGACGCGCTGACGGCCTACTGCGTCAACCTCAACAACAAGGCGCGGGCCGGCAAGATCGACCCGCTGATCGGCCGCGACAGCGAGATCAACCGCACCATCCAGGTGCTGTGCCGCCGTTCCAAGAACAACCCGCTCTATGTCGGTGACCCGGGCGTCGGCAAGACGGCGATCGCCGAAGGGCTGGCCAAGCGCATCGTCGAAGGCGACGTGCCGGAAGTGCTGCAGGACGCCACCATCTTCGCGCTCGACATGGGCACGCTGCTCGCCGGCACCCGCTATCGCGGCGACTTCGAGGAGCGGCTGAAGCAGGTCGTGAAGGAGCTCGAGGATTATCCGGGCGCGGTGCTGTTCATCGACGAGATCCACACCGTGATCGGGGCGGGCGCCACCTCGGGCGGCGCCATGGACGCATCGAACCTCCTGAAGCCGGCGCTGTCGTCCGGCGCCATCCGCTGCATCGGCTCGACCACCTACAAGGAGTTCCGCCAGTTCTTCGAGAAGGACCGCGCGCTGGTGCGGCGCTTCCAGAAGATCGATGTCAACGAGCCGACCATCGAGGACGCCATCGAGATCATGAAGGGCCTGAAGCCCTATTTCGAGGAGTTCCACAAGGTCCGCTACACGAGCGAGGCGATCAAGGCTTCGGTCGAGCTCTCGGCGCGCTACATCAACGACCGCAAGCTGCCGGACAAGGCGATCGACGTGATCGACGAGACCGGCGCCTCGCAGATGCTGGTGCCTGAGGCCAAGCGCAAGAAGACCATCGGCATCAAGGAGATCGAAGCGACGATCGCCACCATGGCGCGCATCCCGCCGAAGACGGTTTCGGCCGACGACGAGAAGGTGCTGCAGGGCCTCGATATCGAGCTGAAGCGTGTCGTCTATGGCCAGGATACGGCCATTACCGCGCTGACCTCGGCTATCAAGCTGGCGCGCGCCGGCCTGCGCGAACCGGAAAAGCCGATCGGCTCCTACCTGTTCTCAGGTCCGACCGGCGTCGGCAAGACCGAAGTCGCCAAGCAGCTTGCCGCCTCGCTCGGCGTCGAGCTGATCCGCTTCGACATGTCGGAATACATGGAACGCCACACCGTCTCGCGGCTGATCGGCGCGCCTCCCGGCTATGTTGGCTTCGACCAGGGCGGCCTGCTGACGGACGGCGTCGACCAGCACCCGCATTGCGTGCTGCTGCTCGACGAGGTCGAGAAGGCGCATCCGGACCTGTTCAACATCCTGTTGCAGGTGATGGACCACGGCAAGCTGACCGACCACAACGGCAAGCAGATCGACTTCCGCAACGTGATCCTGATCATGACCACCAATGCGGGTGCGTCGGATGCGCAGCGCGCGGCGATCGGCTTCGGCTCGACCAAGCGCGAAGGCGACGACGTCGAGGCGATCAACCGGCTGTTCACGCCGGAGTTCCGCAACCGTCTCGATGCGATCATCCCCTTCGGCTCGCTGCCGGTGCCGGTCATCCATCAGGTGGTGCAGAAGTTCGTCATGCAGCTCGAGGCGCAGCTCTCCGAGCGTGGCGTCACCTTCGATCTGTCGCCGGACGCGATCGCCTGGCTGGCCGACAAGGGGTATGACGAGCGCATGGGCGCGCGTCCGCTCGGCCGCGTCATCCAGGAGCACATCAAGAAGCCCCTGGCCGACGAGGTGCTGTTCGGCAAGCTCAAGAAGGGCGGTACGGTGCGCGTCACCGTCGAGAAGAAGGAAACCGGCGAGTCCGGCCTGAAGCTCGAATCGCTCGCCGACGAGTCGCCCGTGCAGCCGAAGAAGGAAGAGCCGGAAGACGCGCCGAAGCCGAAAAAGGCGGTGGCCAAGAAGCCTGCGCCCAAGAAGGCGGTGGCGCAGAAACCGGAGCCGAAAGGCAAGGACGGCAACAAGCGCAGCCTGGTGCCGCAACTGCCCCGCAAGGGCTGATAGGCCTCTTGATCAGACTACGAAAAGCCCCGGAAACGGGGCTTTTTCTTGGGAACGCGGCGTGATTTCGAGCGAATCAGCGCCGTGGAGGGGCGGGCTTGCCAGTGGCCTCAGTTCCCCAGCGCTGCCCGGATCTTGTCGGCGTTTTCCGTCAGCACCTCGGGTTTCTCCATCTGTCCGCTGTGCGGCTTCAAGGGGATGCCCTCGAAGCGCGGAATGACGTGGACATGGAGGTGATAGATCGTCTGCCCCGACGCGGGCTCGTTGAACTGCAGGATGGTGACGCCGTCGGCGGCGAAAGCCTTCTTGACTGCACGCGCCAACTTTTGGACGGCCGCGAAGAGCGGCCCGAATGTCACCGGATCGGCGTCGAGGATATTGCGCGACGGGGCCTTCGGCACCACCAGCGTGTGGCCGACCCCTTGCGGCATCACATCCATGAAGGCAACGACCGCGTCGTCCTCATAGACGCGGTGCGAGGGGATCTCGCCGCGCAGGATTTTCGCAAAGATGTTGCCGGGATCGTAGGCGGCTTCGGCCATGGCAGGCGCTCCGGATCGTGCTGACCCGCCTCGTGTAGCGAAGCCGCCGCCGTGCGGCAAGGCAAGTCGAGGGCATAGCGCTTGGTTTCCCGCTAACAACGCCAAGGGGGAACGAAGCTGGGACGGCATCGCCCGCCGCAAGGGCGAAGGGAAAGCAGCCGGGGCGCCAGCCTCTCGATATGACGAAGGTCGATGCTGCGATGAATCTGGTGAACGCCGAAATGTCGCCGGTGGCTGCTGCCAAACAGCTAAATCTAGGCCGCTCGACAATCTATCGGGAAATGCGCCGACTGGGGGGTTAGTCGAGCCGCTTGACGCCGGCTAAATCCGTCTTGCGGATCGCGTGCCCTTATCGAGGACACTCAGAAGGCAGAGAACAGTTGATGACGGGCTTGCCACTCGGATCGCAGGCGCTCTCTCTCACCTTTGAACAGGTTGTCTGTGGCTATACAGGCACTCATCCGGTCGACTCGGAAATGTCGGAAATCCTTCCGCAATTCGCACCACGCGGCAAGGACGATATTGTCTACGTAATAGACGAGCGCCAGCGGGCAGACGATGCGCTCGCTGCGCCGTGCCTCGGCATCCTGATAGTGAAGATGTAGTTTTCGCTCTTCCCTTATGCTCTGTCGCAACACGCGGTATTCGACCGCCGACGGAGGAATGGCGTTCCAGTGCGAGACATGCAGCGGCGAGCCTTCGATGTGGCTGTCGGCCGTGCTCGGAAGAACGGCGGCAACCTTGTGGCCAACGCGTGACGCCGCCGCCAAAAGATCGGCATCGCCGGTACGTCCGATCAGCGACAGGCCGACCACGATAGCCTCGACCTCCTCGGCCGTGAACATGAGCGGCGGCAAGTCGAAACCCACCTCCATGACATAGCCGACGCCGGCCTCCCCTTCGATGGGAACCCTCATGCCTTGCAGAGCAATGATGTCGCGATAGATGGTCCGCTGACTAACTTCGAGAGCGCAAGCGATCTTGCCCGCTGAGACCGGCGCGGTTGCGCGCCTCAGAATCTGGATAATCTCGAACAGCCGGCTTGAACGGCTCATCGTGGCGCTCCTGCAAACAATCGACTTTTATCACTTTGATGCTGACACAGGGTGTCAGCAGAAGGTCGGCTATTTTGACGATCATCTGTCTAACGGGAGAAACCGATGGTCGATCAGGAATTTGCAACAAAATCGGTGCGGATGGAGCGCTTATGCCTGCTGACGTTCCAGGCGCCGGCTGATGATGTGGACCGCATCATGGAGGCGGTGGTGAAAGTCACGCCGCTCGCCATGGGAAACTACGACAGCAATGCCTACCAGTCGGGGCTCGGTACCGAACGATATCGGCCGCTCGAAGGCGCAGTGGCTGGACCGGAAAGCGAGATACGCAAGCGTCCCGGTACAGTCGAAATATCGTTCGAACTCCCGGACGACCAGAAACTCATCCAGCAGGTAGTCGAGACTATCTTCCAGACCCACAGCTACCAGGAACCGGTCATCAGGGTCTGGAGCATTCTCACCAGCCGATCCAAGGGCCTTGACGACAGCGCCAACTCGAACCGCTGGTGGAACACGACCGGCGACTGGAAAAAGAAGGCTTGCGAGCCGAATAAGAACACACCCCAGGAATGAGCACCACCGAATATCGGCTCGGCCTAGTGCTGGTCACGGCATCGGCCGTGGCCTGGAGCACAGCAGGCTTCTTCACCAGGCTAATTCCGCTGGATAGTTGGACCATGCTTGCTTGGCGCGGCATCTTCGGCGCAATCGGCATAGCGGTCGTGTTTATCGCGATGCAGCGCAGGGACGCGTGGCGAAGCGTCAAAAACATGGGTCGGCCCGGGTGGCTGTTCGCTATTGTCTCGGCGATTGGCATGGTTTTCTTCATCACCTCGCTTCGGCACACCACGGTCGCTCACGTCGCGGTGACCTATGCGACGGTGCCGTTCATCGGCGCTGCTCTGGGCTGGCTGGTGATGCGGGAAAGACCGTCAAAAAATGCGATCTTCGCCGGCCTTGCTGCTTTGGCAGGCGTTGCCCTGATGGTTGGCCTCGGTGCTGACGGCAGTTTGTTCGGGGATCTCATGGCGCTCGGCATGACCTTTTGCTTGGCTGCGATGATGGTGATTGCGAGACAGTTTCACAACATTCCCACCATGCCAGCCGCCTGCCTCTCGGCCCTACTGAGTGGCTTGGTCTGCTGGCCCTTCGGAGAGCCATTCGCCGTCTCTGGGCAAGATCTGTTCGTCTTGATGCTATTCGGCCTTGTGAACTCGGCAGCCGGTCTCGCTCTATTCACACTTGGCGCGCGGATGCTGCCGGTGATCGAAACCGCGCTGATAGGCTCCCTCGATGCACCGCTGGCCCCACTTTGGGTTTGGCTCGCGTTCAACGAGATACCCAGTATCAGCACGCTTGCGGGAGGCCTAATCGTGTTTAGTGCCGTTGGCCTCCATATCTTGGTCGAAGCGAGAAGGAAGGAAGCGGTCGCTCCACTCCCTGACTGAGAAGCAAGCCGAGTTCCCTGGACCTCTGAACTGAGAAGTTCAGGATAAAGCTCACGGTTCTCGATTTGATCTGCCTTAGCGTGTTTGGCGGGAACCAACGCTATGCCCTCAAATCACCATCACCGCCTCGACAAGGCGCGGTGAAAGCGCCTTTCTCGGTCGAGGCTATCTCGAAATAGGCTGCTGGCTGCTCCCTCAAAAAGCTGCGTGTGTGGCGAATTCTGGATCGAACGGCAGTCCTACGGCCTCAAGCTATTCCTGCACATCCTTGCGGAAGGGCGTGTGCTCCTCGAGATACTCGCCCATGCGTTCGACCTCACGCCGCTCGCGCCTGAGATAGTCGGCGACGGCGTTGCGCAGACCGGGGTGCGAAATGTAGTGCGCCGAATGCATGGTCACGGGCCGATAGCCACGCGCCAGCTTGTGCTCGCCCTGCGCGCCTGCCTCCACCACCTTCAGCTTGCGCTCGATGGCGAAGTCGATCGCCTGATGGTAGCAGACCTCGAAATGCAGGAAGGGGTGGTCCTCGACGCAGCCCCAGTTGCGCCCGTAAAGCGCGTCCGAACCGATGAAGTTGATGGCGCCGGCGATGTAGCGGCCGTTCCGCTTGGCCATCACCAGAAGAATGTCGTCGGCCATGCGCTCGCCGATCAGCGAGAAGAAGTGCCGGTTGAGATAGGGCCGGCCCCATTTCCTGCCGCCGGTATCCATATAGAAGGCGAAGAAATCGTCCCAGGCGCTTTCGGTGAGATCCTTGCCGGTCAGCCAGTCGATCGAGATGCCGTCGGCATGCGCCTCGCGGCGCTCTTTCTTCATCGCCTTGCGTTTGCGCGAGGCAAGCGTGGCGAGGAAGTCGTCGTAGCTCGAAAAGCCTTCGTTGAAGAAATGGAACTGCTGGTCGGTGCGATGCAGGAAGCCCGCCGCTTCCAGCGTCGCGACGTCGAGCTCGTTGGCGAAGGTGACATGCGCGGAAGAGACGCCGAGCTTGTCGGTCACGAGTTTCAGGCCTTCCGCCAGTCCGGCTCTCACGGCACCTTCATTCTCGCCTTTGGAGACCAGCAGGCGAGGGCCGGTGACCGGCGTGAACGGCACCGAGCATTGAAGCTTGGGATAGTAGCGGCCGCCGGCGCGCTCGAAGGCGTCCGACCAGCCATGGTCGAAGACATATTCGCCCTGGCTGTGCGATTTGAGATAACAGGGTACGGCGCCGAGCAGCCTGCCTTGCGCGGTTTCCAACCTGAGATGATGGCCTTGCCAGCCGGTGCGCCGGACAGCGCATCCGGAATCTTCCAATGCGCTTAGAAAAGCGAATGAAACCAGTGGGTTGTAGCCGTTTTCTTTGTCGCTGCGCGTGGTTCCGGCAAAGCCGTTCCATTCCTCGCAGGTGAAGGCGCCGATACCCGCCGCGACGCGGACCGCATAATCCGCGTTCGCTGCCCGTCCATCGTCTTCGTCACCCTGATCCATGGGGCTTATTTAAGCTTCGCCAGGTTAGCTACAAGTCACGTTTGAGGCACCCGGCTCAAGCGACCTTCACCAGGCCAGGCTCGAAACCTTCGAAGGTCATCTGGTCGGCGTATTTGAAGGTGAGGTCGACCGCCGGCTGGTCGTGCACGGTCCATGTGATGACCGGCATTTTCAGCTTTTCGCGCACGAAGCTGACGAAGGGGTTGGGCAGGTCGCCGGCGGCGTAAGAGGTGAAGGCGAGGTCGTGCGCGAGCATGGCGAAATGCGCCTCGATCAACTGGTTGTCCCTGCCATAGGCGGTCAGCCCGCCGGGAATGCCAGGGGCGTCCTTGGCGAAGTCGCGGATCAGCCAGTGATCGAACGACATGATCGCCACCTTGCCCTTGTAGCGCTTGAGCAGCCGGCCGACGCTCGCCACCAGCCCGGCATCGTGGCCGGGAACGCCTTTCAGCTCGACCACCAGCGGCACGCGGCCGTCGATCAGGTCGAGCGCCTCCTCGAGCGTCGGCACGTGGTCCTTGGTGCCGCCGATCTTGAGCGTCGCCAGCTCGGCCGCGGTGCGTTGCCAGACGAAGCCGTCATGGCCGGTCAGGCGTTTCAGATCGCCGTCATGGATGATGACCGGAACGCCATCCGACGAGATATGCACGTCGCATTCGATGGCATAGCCGCGCTCGACCGCCGCGGCGAAGGCCGACAGCGTGTTTTCCCAGCGGGTCTTGTTCATGTCGTGGAAGCCGCGATGCGCGACGGGCTGCGCAATCAGCCAGGACAGATCGGTCATCTTAGGCCTCACTCGACTTCGAAGATCGCTTCGATCTCGACCGCGGCGTTGAGCGGCAGCGAGGCGGTGCCGACGGCGGAACGGGCGTGCTTGCCCCGCTCGCCGAGTGCCGCGACCAGGAAATCGGAGGCGCCGTTGGCGACAAGATGCTGTTCGACGAAATCCGGCGCGGAGGCGACGAAGACGGTGATCTTGACCACGCGCCTTATTTTTTCGAGATCGCCGAGGGCGGCCTTGGCCTGCGCCAGGATGTTGATGGCGCAGAATTTCGCACCTTCCTTGCCGGCTGCCGTGTCGATGTCGCGGCCGAGAAGACCGCTTGCCTGCAGCTTGCCGTCCTTCAGCGGCAGCTGGCCGGCGGTGAACAGCGTGTTGCCGGTGCGGCAATAGGGTACGTAGTTGGCGGCGGGCGCGGCGGCGGCCGGAAGGGTGACGCCAAGATCGCTTAGCCGCTTTTCGATTGTTTCGCTCATTGGTTTTCCCTATTGCTGGAAGACGCCGCGTTGGCCGGGCCGAAATTGCTATTTTTGCCTCGCTTCCGCCACGACTTTTTTTAAGCTGGACCATCTTTCCCTGCGGCCTGCCTCGCGGCCGTAACGATCGGAGTAACGCATGCGCGCAACGCGCCTTTTTATTGCCGCCGCCTGTCTCTCGGCGGCGCTTCCGATGACGCCGGCCTTTGCGGTGCCGGCGCTGCAGGCGCATCGCGCCGTCTACGATCTGACGCTCAGCAAGGCCTCCGACCGTTCAGGCATTACCGGCATCACCGGCCGCATGGTCTATGAGTTCAACGGCTCCGCCTGCGAAGGCTATACGGTCAAGTTCCGCTTCGTCACGCAGATCGTCACCAACGACAACACCAGGCTGACCGACCAGCAGACGACGACTTTCGAGGACGCCGAGGGCAAGACCTTTTCCTTCGTGACGAAATCCTTTGTCGACCAGAATCTCGACAAGGAAGTCAAAGGCACGGCCACCAGGGAAGCGAAGGGCCTCAAGGTCGATATCGACAAGCCGGAGAAGAGCAGCCTCGAGCTCGCGGCGACGCAGTTTCCGACCCAGCATCTGGTCGAGCTGATCGGCAAGGCCGAAAAAGGCGAGAATTTCTACCAGACCAATCTGTTCGACGGCTCCGAGGACGCCAACAAGGTGATGACCACCACCGTCATCGTCGGCAAGAAGACGGAAGCCAACAAGACGGATCCGGAAGCGCCGGCGCTGGCCAAGCTCGCCTCCGACAAATACTGGCCGGTCGACATCGCCTATTTCGACGATACCGACAAAAGCGGCGAGGAGGTGCCGGAATACCGGATCAGCTTCAAGCTGCACGAGAACGGCATCACCCGCGACCTCGTCATGGACTATGGCGACTTCTCGATGACAGGCAAGCTGGTGAACCTGTCGCTGTTCGACCAGACCAAGGCTTGCCCGGCGTCGAAATAGCAGCGCTTTCGCTTGCAACCCCAATCGCTAGACGTCGTGTGTGGGGATCATGGGATGCGGCAGGCCTGATGGCGGTTTATGTCGATGCGGCGATCTGGAAGTGGGCAGGCCGCCGCTGGTGCCATCTGCTCGCCGACGAAACCGAGGAACTGCACCGCTTCGCCGCCCAGCTTGGCCTCAAGCACTCGACCTATCAGGGACCGCCCAAGACCTCGGCGCCGCATTACGATATAACCAGTTTCGAGCGCACCCGCGCCGTGCGGCTTGGCGCTATCGAATGCAGCCGCGAGGAGATCGTTGCCGTCTTCCGCCGCGTTCGGGTGCCAAATGGGAAGGTGAAACGATGACCGTGACGGCATTTCTGGCTTATTGCGCCGCAATCACACTTGCCGCCGCCACACCTGGCCCTGCGATGTTCGCTGTCATCACCAATGGCATCTCGCGCGGCTTCGTGCGCGCGTTCATGGCCGGCGTGGGGGTCGCTGCGGGCGACGCCGTGCTGGTCACCCTGACGTTGGCCGGCCTGGTGGCCTTGGCCCAGACCTTCGAGTGGGTTTTTCTTTTGCTGAAATATGCCGGTGCTGCTTACCTGATCTTTCTCGGCGTCAGGATCTGGAGAGCCGCTGTTGCCGCGCAATCGGATGGATCCCATCAAACACCGGTCCGGCTGTCGCGGTCTTTCTTTCTCGGCGCATCGATCGCGCTCGGCAATCCGAAAGCGATGCTGTTCCACGCTTCCATCATGCCACTGATCCTGAACCTTGATGCGATGACTTTCGCCGATGGCCTGCTCGTGGTCCTTGTCGTGATCAGCGTCAACATCGTCGTCATGGGGCTCTATGCCGCGATGGCGGGGCGGGCGGCCGGATGGTTCCGGACCCCGAAGCGCATACGCCTCATGCACAGGCTTGCCGGCGGCGCGATGATCGGCACAGGTGCGCTGATTGCCGCACGTTGAGCCGTGAAGCGATGCATGGCTTGCGTTTATAACGCATCCCCTCTATATGCGCGCTCATTCCACACACGGACTTTGGTGTCTGCCCGGGAGAAATCCGGCTGAAACCTCCGGTGGCATCAGGACACATGTCCGAAATGCCTGTGTCCGTGGAGGCCAACCGGAAAGGAAATAAAGAATGGCTCTGCCAGATTTCAGCATGCGCCAGCTTTTGGAAGCTGGTGTTCACTTCGGCCACCAGACCCACCGCTGGAACCCGAAGATGGCGCCCTACATCTATGGCGCCCGCAACAACATCCACATCATCGATCTGTCGCAGACAGTGCCGTTGCTGCACCAGGCTCTGAAGCAGGTGTCCGACACCGTCGCCAAGGGCGGCCGCGTGCTGTTCGTCGGTACCAAGCGCCAGGCGTCCGACATTGTCGCCGACGCCGCGCAGCGTTCGGCCCAGTACTATGTCAACTCGCGCTGGCTGGGCGGCATGCTCACCAACTGGAAGACGATCTCGAACTCGATCCAGCGCCTGCGCAAGCTCGACGAGACGCTGGCCGGCGAGGCCCAGGGCCTCACCAAGAAGGAGCGGCTGAACCTCGACCGCGAGCGCGAGAAGCTCAACAAGGCTCTCGGCGGCATCAAGGACATGGGCTCGACGCCGGACCTGATGTTCGTCATCGACACCAACAAGGAAGCGATCGCCATCCTCGAGGCCAAGCGCCTCGGCATTCCGGTCGTGGCCATCATCGATTCGAACTGCGACCCGGACAAGATCGACTTCCCGATCCCCGGCAATGACGACGCGGCCCGCGCCATCCAGCTCTATTGCGACCTGATCGCCAAGGCCGCCATCGACGGCATCGCCCGCCAGCAGGGCGCGCTCGGCGTCGATATCGGCGCCTCGGCCGAGGCTCCGGTCGAGCCGGCGCTCGACACTCCGGCTGCCGAAGCTCCGGAAGCTTGATAAGGAAGGCCGGGTCCCGGCCTTCATCTTTCCAATAAATTGGCGCGCTAAAGCGCTTTTGCCGAGCGCATCACCCGAGTCCCGGTTGGTGCGTCGGCGCATTTTGAACCAAGAGGCGACAATGAGCATTTCGGCTGCACAGGTCAAAGAACTCCGCGACTTGACCGGCGCGGGCATGATGGACTGCAAGGCGGCGTTGAACGAAACCAACGGCAATATGGAAGAGGCCGTCGACTGGCTGCGCAAGAAGGGTATCTCCAAGGCCGACAAGAAGGCCGGGCGCACTGCCGCCGAGGGCCTGATCGGCGTTGACGCCGGCGTACGCGAAGCCGCCATCATCGAGGTCAATTCCGAGACCGACTTCGTCGCGCGCAACGAGCAGTTCCAGGAACTGGTCCGCAACATCGCGAAGGTCGCGCTCGCCTATGGCACCACCGACGCGGTTGCCGCGGCCAAGTATCCGGGCTCCGACAAGACGGTCACCGAGACCGTCAAGGACGCTGTCGGCACCATCGGCGAGAACATCAATTTCCGCCGTTCGGCCAAGCTCACCGTGCCGCATGGCGCGGTGGCGACCTATGTCCACAATGCGGTTGCCGACGGCCTCGGCAAGCTCGGCGTGCTGGTCGCGATCGAGACCACGGGCAATGAACATGCAGCCAATGCGTTCGCTCGCCAGGTTGCCATGCATGTCGCTGCCACCAATCCGATGGCGCTGACAGCGGAACAAATCGATCCGGCAGCGGTCGAGCGCGAGAAGGCGATCTTTGCCGACCAGGCGCGCCAGACCGGCAAGCCGGAAGCGATCATCGAGAAGATGGTCGAGGGCCGCCTGCGCAAATTCTACGAAGAGGTCGTCCTTCTGAAGCAGGCCTTCGTGCTCAATCCCGACATCACCGTCGAGAAGGCGCTGAAGGATGCCGAGAAGGAGATCGGTGCTCCGGCCAAGATCACTGCCTATCTGCGCTTCGCGCTTGGCGAAGGCATCGAGAAAGAAACGACCGACTTTGCGGCGGAAGTCGCTGCCGCGGTCAAGAAATAGCTCTGATCCCAAGGGAGCGCCCAGCGTTTCCCTTAAGGTGACGAGCTCACGAGCTCAGGCGACTCGGCCGGGTGTCCGCATGGATGCTCGGCCGATTTCTTGTGCGGTGTCGATAAAAGCCCTGAGCTTCGGCGCCATCGATGCGCGGCGCGGGAAGTAAAGGAAGAGGCCGGGCTCCTGGATCGCCATCTGCGGCAGGATCTGGACGAGGCGGCCGGCCGCCAGGTCGGCGCGCACCAGCGGCTCGAACACGTAGGCGAGCCCGACCCCGGCCAGCGCCAGATCGATGGCGCCAAGCGAATCCGTGACGATGGCCGTGCCGCGCGTTTCGACGACGACATCCTTGCCGTTGTCGTTCAGGTCCCAGCGGTAAAGCGCGCCCGATCGGACCAGCCGGTAGCCGATGCAGTTGTGATTGGCGAGATCGGCCACGTCGCGCGGACGGCCGTGCTTAGCGATATAGGCGGGAGAGGCGACGATCACGGCTTTGAACGGCGGCGTCATCCTGACGGTGACCATGTCCTGCGCGATCATTTCACCCAGCCGGATGCCGGCGTCAAAGCCTTCGCCGACGATATCGATAAGTCCCTGGTCGGCCACGATCTCGACCGTCACGTCGGGGTAGCGTTCCGCCACCGCCGCAACCACCGGCGTCACCGCCAGGGGGATCGCTATGTTGGAGGCGTTGATCCTGAGCAGGCCGGCAGGCCTTCCCTTCACGCCGCGGATGCGGTCCATCCGCTCGCCGATGTCCTGCAGGGCCGGGGCCGCCGTCTCCACCAGCGCCTTGCCCGCTTCGGTCAGCGAGACGCTGCGCGTCGTGCGGGCAAAGAGCGGCTGGCCGATGCGCTCTTCCACCAGCCGCACCGCATGGCTGACGGCAGACGGACTCATGCCGAGCTCAGCCGCGGCGAGCGCGAAGCCGCCGCGCCGCGCCACGGCGACGATGACCGGCAGGTGCGTGAGCAAATCGCGATCCATTCATGAATGATATCGCACAGTCCATGCGAACAATGCAATCTTATCGACGCCTTTGAGCTGCTCCACATTATCGTCAACACGTCGGCGGCGGACTGATGCCCAAGGAGAGAAGAAATGAACGCATTGAGACATGTAACTTTTGCCGCTGGCATGGCGCTGGCGCCGATCGATGCCGGCGGCGCCGAGCCGGCCGGCTGGCAGGCGCTTACCGACGAGGGCGCCGTCATCCGCATCGCCGACGCCATCGACCGCGCGGTGGACGCGCAGGACTGGAAGCTCGCCCGCAGCTATTTCGCCGAGCGTGTCACCGCCGATTTCAGCAGCCTGTCCGGGCAGCCCGCAGCCAACATCGCTTCCGACGATCTGATCGGCGCCTGGGCGGGCAACCTCAAGGGCAGCAAGACCAGCCTGCATCTGCGCACCAACCATCAGGTCGCGCTTGAAGCCAACGCCGCGACTGTCCGTTCCAACGGCTATGCCTGGAACCGGATGGAAGGCAACGGCGACCCGCTGTGGGAAGTCTGGGGCACCTACGAGCACCACCTGACGCGCTCGGCGTCCGGCTGGAAGGTCGACGGCTTCACCTTCCGCATGACGCACGAGCGCGGCAATCCCTGGGTCAAGGCGACCCCCGGCCAGTAAGCGGCGGCAACCGGATCGAAACGGACACGACGATGACCATGACCTATTACACGTTGGGCAACAGCGGGTTGCGCGTCAGCCGGCTGGCTCTCGGCACCATGACCTTTGGCACCGAATGGGGCTGGGGTGCTGACAGGGACACCGCCCGCGCGATGTTCGACGCCTATGTCGAAGCGGGCGGCAATTTCTTCGATACAGCCGACCTTTACACCGGGGGCACCGCCGAGACCTGGCTCGGCGAGTTCGTCGCCGAGCGGGGCCTGCGCGACAGGGCAGTGATCGCCACCAAATTCACCATGAATTCCGAGGCCGGCAATCCGAATGCCGGCGGCAACGGCCGCAAGAACGTCATGCGCGCCGTGGAGGCGTCGCTGAAACGGCTCGGCACCGACTATATCGACCTCTACCTTCTGCATGTCTGGGACAGGATCACCCCGGCCGAGGAGGTGCTGCGCACGCTGGACGACCTCGTTCGCGCCGGCAAGGTGCGCCATATCGGCCTCTCCGACGTGCCGGCCTGGTATGCCGGTTGCGCCCAGGCGATCGCCGAACTGCGCGGCTACGAGCCGGTCTCGGCGCTGCAGCTCGAATACTCGCTGGCCGAGCGCGCCATCGAACATGAATACGTGCCGTTCGCCACCCGTCATGGCGCAGGCATCATGGCGTGGAGCCCTTTGGCCAGCGGCCTGCTCAGCGGCAAATACAGACCGACGCAAGCCGGAAACGCCGGGCGGCTCGACGGTTTCCGCAACACCACGCATCCCGGCTTCCAGAAGTTCAGCGACCGCAACTGGGCGATCGTGGCGGAACTCGAGAAGGTGGCCGCCGAGCTCGGCCGCAGCATGGCCCAGGTCGCGCTCAACTGGGCGGCGACGCAGCCGGGCATCGCTTCCGTCATCCTTGGAGCGACGAAGCCTGCGCAGATCGAGGATAATCTCGGCGCGCTCGATTTTTCGATTCCCGCCGAACTTCGCGCCCGGCTGGAAAAGGTCAGCGCCACGCCTGCGCCGTTCCCGCATTCCTATTTCGGCTCCGAGATTCAGGTCCGGGTGACCGGCGGCGCCGTGACCGGCGACAAGCCGGCCGGTTATTCGCCTCCCGTCATGATCGAAGGCGAGGCGGTCAGCATCTCAAGTAACTGATCAAAAGGCGGCAACTGACCCAAAAAGCCTGGAATTTTGCACGAGGGCGCGGCGTGACATCGCCGCGCCCTTCGTGTATCGGGTCAACCCGTCATGACAGCATCGCCGGATGAAGCGGGGGCGGTTTCGCCTCCAAAATTGCCGCGCCGAGATTTCGAGGAATGAGATGACGGTGAAGCCCCTCTATCGACGTGTCGTGCTGAAAGCTTCCGGCGAAGCATTGATGGGCGAGCAGCATTTCGGCATCGACGTCTCGGTCGTCGACCGCATCGCCGCCGACATCGCCGAGGCGCGCGCGCTAGGCGTGGAAGTGGGCGTCGTCATCGGTGGCGGCAACATCTTTCGCGGCGTCGCCGTGGCCTCGAAGGGCGGCGACCGCGTCACCGGCGATCACATGGGCATGCTCGCCACCGTCATCAACTCGCTGGCGCTGCGCACCTCGCTCAACAAGATCGGCGTCGACGCCGTCGTGCTTTCGGCGATCGCCATGCCGGAGCTCTGCGAGAGCTTTTCCCAGCGCCAGGCGACCGCCTACATGAACCAGGGCAAGGTCGTCATCTTTGCCGGCGGCACCGGCAATCCCTTCTTCACCACCGATTCGGCCGCGGCCCTTCGCGCCGCCGAGATCGGCGCCGATGCGTTGTTCAAGGGCACGCAGGTCGACGGGGTCTATTCGGCCGACCCCAAGAAGGACCCGAATGCGGTCCGTTTCGATCGTATCAGCCATGCGGAAGTCATCAAACGCGGGCTTGCGATCATGGACACCGCCGCGATTGCACTTGCGCGCGAAAACAACATTCCGATAATCGTCTATTCGATCCACGAAAAAGGTGGTTTCGGCGATATTCTGAGGGGCGGCGGCCATTGCACGGTCGTCACGGACAAGTAACAGGCGCCGGGATCCGTTACGCGGCTACGGAATCCTGGACCAAATAACGATAGAAGCAGTGAACCCGGCGAACGGGTCGAGGAGATGATCATGAGTGGCGAGTTCGAAGACCTGAAGCGACGCATGGACGGGGCGATCGCCGCCTTCAAGCACGATCTGGCTTCGCTGCGCACCGGCCGGGCGTCCAGCAACCTGCTCGACGCCGTCCAGGTGCAGGCATACGGTACGACGATGCCGATCAACCAGGTGGCCAATGTGACAGTGCCTGAGCCGCGCATGATTTCGGTCTCGGTCTGGGACAAGTCGATGGTCAGCGCGGTCGACCGCGCCATCCGCGAAGCCAATCTCGGCTTCAACCCGATCGTCGACGGCACCAATCTGCGGATTCCGTTGCCCGAGCTCAACGAGCAACGCCGCAAGGAACTGGTCAAGATATCGCACGGCTATGCCGAGAATGCCCGTGTCGCCGCGCGCCATGTCCGTCGCGACGGGATGGATTTCCTCAAGAAGGCGGAAAAGGACGGCACCATCAGCGAGGACGATCAGCGCAAGCGCTCCGACCAGGTGCAGAAGCTGACCGACGAGACGATCAGCACCATCGATCACCTGCTTTCCGATAAGGAAGCTGAAATCATGCAGGTTTAGGGGTCGGGTTTTCCGGCTCGAAAGCGAGACCATGGCAACGCCCGCGCATGTCGCGATCATCATGGATGGAAACGGACGCTGGGCCAAGGCGCGCGGCCTGCCGCGCCTTGCCGGACACCGCGCCGGCGTCGAGGCCCTGCGCAAGACGGTCCGCGCCGCGCCCGAGCTTGGCATCTCCTACCTGACCGTCTACGCTTTTTCCTCGGAGAACTGGTCGCGGCCGAAAACCGAGGTCAGCGACCTCATGGGTCTGTTGAAGCTGTTCATCCGCCGCGATCTCGCCGAACTGCACCAGAACGGCGTGCGGGTGAGGGTGATCGGCGACAAGGAGGGGCTGCAGCCCGACATCAGGGGACTGCTGCAGGAGGCCGAATCGCTGACCGCCGGCAACGAGTCGCTGACGCTGGTGATCGCCTTCAACTATGGCGGCCGTGACGAGATCGTGCGCACGGCGCGCAAGCTGGCGGATGCCGTCGCGCGCGGCGACATGGCGAGCGACGCGATCACGGCGGAAAGTTTTGCCGCGTCGCTCGACACAAAGGGCATTCCCGATCCCGAGCTGGTGATCCGCACCAGCGGCGAACTCAGGCTGTCGAACTTCCTTCTCTGGCAGGCGGCCTATAGCGAGCTCGTCTTCCTGCCTTGCTATTGGCCGGACTTCAGCCGCGAGCACCTGGCCGACGCCTTGCGCGACTTTGCCGGCCGCGAACGACGCTTCGGCGGGCTTGCCGCCCGCGATGTCGCGCTTTAGGCGCCGCCACGAATGAGCAACCTCAAGCAGCGCGTCATCTCGGCAATCGTGATGGCGGCGCTGACGCTTGCGCTCACCTGGCTCGGCGGGTTGCCGTTCCGGCTGTTTAGCGCGGGAATCGCTGCGCTGATCTTCTATGAATGGACGCGCATGGCGCGCGCCGGGAGCGGCGCGGCTCTCGGCTTCCTGCCGGAAACCCTGATTCTGGTCTTCATCGGCGCGCTGATCGCTGGGCTGCCAGCCTTGTGGCTGCTCTTGCTCGTCGCGATCCTTGTGGCGGTCGCGGCCATTGCCGCTCGGATCAAGGGGGCTGCGTCCTGGGAAGCCCCTGGACTTGCCTATGCGGCTCTTTCCGGCTTTTCGCTCGCTTTTCTCCGTGACGACAATCATTCCGGGCTGATTGCGATTCTCTTCCTGTTCGCCGTGGTCTGGGCGACCGACATTGGCGCCTATTTCGTCGGCCGCGCGGTCGGCGGACCCAAGCTCGCGCCGTCGATCTCACCCGGCAAGACGCAGAGCGGCGCGCTTGGCGGCGCGGCAGGCGGCGTTGTTGCCGGATTGCTGCTGGCAGTTGCGGCCGGGGCCGGCAATCTCGTCCAGCTTGGCCTCGTGGCGCTCGCTCTTTCGATCGTTTCGCAGATCGGCGATCTGTTCGAATCATGGGTCAAGCGCCGGCACGGCGCCAAAGATTCGAGCAACCTCATTCCCGGCCATGGCGGCGTCATGGACAGGGTGGACGGGCTTGTCGCGGCCGCGTTCGCGCTGTACGTCATGGGCTGGATCGCGGCGGGCGCCGAGCATCCGGCATTGGGGCTATTTCCGAACTGAACGGCGGGGTAAGGCGAAAAATGGCGCGCGCCACGGATTCGCCCGGATTGATGCCACAGTCGCGGTGGAATGTCGCGCGTGGGCGAATTTGAGGGCATGACTTGAACGACATCTTTCACGCGGTCTTCAGCACACAAGGCTTCGTCCTTGGCACGCTGGTGCCGTTCCTGTTCGTGCTGACCGTGGTCGTGTTCGTCCACGAGATGGGCCACTATCTGGTCGGCCGCTGGTGCGGCATCGGGGTGAAGGCTTTTTCCATCGGCTTCGGCCCTGAGATCTTCGGTTTCTACGATCGCCGCGGCACGCGCTGGAAGCTTTGCGCCATTCCGCTTGGCGGCTACGTCAAATTCGTCGGCGATATGAACGCGACGTCGAGCCAGCCGAGCACCGAAGAGCTCGAATCGCTGACGGAAGCCGAGCGCGAGGTCGCCTTTCATACGCAACCCATATGGAAGCGGGCTGCTACCGTGGTTGCCGGGCCGCTGTTCAATTTTCTGCTGACGATCGCCGTGTTCACGGTGCTGTTTTCCCTCTATGGCCGTCCAGTCCTGGAGCCGACAGTCGCCGAAGTCACCAAGGGCAGCCCGGCGGAAAAGGCTGGAATCCAGCCAGGCGACCGATTCGTCAAAGTCGACGGCAGCAAGGTGGAGACCTTTGCCGACGTGCAGCGGCTGGTTTCGGGCCGGGCGGGCGACGCCATCACCTTCACCATGCTGCGCGACGGCAAGGAAATCGACGTTACGGCCACGCCGGAGCCCATGGAGCAGCAGGATGCGCTGGGCAACAAGATCAAGGTCGCGGTTATTGGCGTCGTCAACAACGCCGAACTCGGCCAGCCGCGCCTGATCTCCTATACGCCGGCCGGCGCCGTGGTGGCGGCGGTGGAGGAAACCGGGCATGTGATCGAGCGCACCGGCCAGTTCCTGCAGCGCTTTGCGCTGGGACGCGAGGACAAATGCCAACTGGGCGGTCCGATCAAGATCGCGAAGATGTCGGGACAGGCAGCCAAGCTCGGCTTCGAGTGGTTGGTGCAGCTTGTTGCATTTCTGTCAGTCGGGATAGGTTTTCTCAATCTCCTGCCGATTCCCCCTCTCGACGGCGGCCACCTCTTGTTCTACGGCGTGGAGGCCGTCATAAGGCGACCGGTTTCGGAGCGAATGATGGAGATGGCCTATAGGACCGGGCTGTTCCTGGTGCTGGGCTTCATGGGCTTCGTGTTTTGGAATGATCTGTTTGGATGCTGAAATCATGAAGAAATTTGGCTTCAGACCCGGTCGCATTGAGATGCCGTTTACCATGCGTGGGGATATGCGTGACGCGAAAGCCACGCGGTACGGTTAAGTAAATACAAATTAACCGGGAGCCTTGCGTGTAGGGAAAATCCGGTTAATACGGTAAGGGAAAATACCGCACGTCCGGTTTTCTCGCCGTGGGGACTACGAGAAAAAGGTACAAAAGCCCGATGAAGGCAGCATCCAAGTTTCTGAGCGCCGCTTCCGCGGCGGCTTTGTCCGCCGCTCTGGTCGTGCCAGGCGCGCTCGCAGTGCAGTTCGCCGCCACGTCTGTGGCTGAGGCCGCGGTCATTTCGCGTGTCGAGGTCAGCGGCAACCAGCGGGTCGATGCGGAAACCATCCGCAATTACATCTCGATCAAGCCGGGCAAGCCCTTCTCCAGCTCCGATATCGACGATGCCGTCAAGGCGCTGTTCGGCACCGGTCTGTTCTCGGACGTTCAGATCAACCAGGTCGGTTCGAGCCTGGTCGTCAAGGTTTCCGAGTACAAGGTCGTCAACCAGGTCCTGTTCCAGGGCAACAAGAAGCTGAAGGACAACGCGCTCCAGGCCGCCATCCAGCTGAAGCCGCGCGCGACCTTCTCGCAGCAGGCGCTCGATGCCGACGTCGAGGCGGTCAAGGCCGCCTACAAGCGCATCGGCCGCGACGACGCTGCCGTGACCACGCAGATCATGGATCTCGGCGACAACCGCGTGAACGTGGTCTTCAACATCAACGAAGGCGGTCGCACCCAGATCGCGGCGATCAATTTCGTCGGCAACCACGCTTATTCCAGCCGCCGCCTGTCGGATGTCATCAACACCAAGCGCTCGTCCTGGCTGTCCTTTGTGCTGCGCGACGACGTCTATGATGAGGACAAGCTGCGCGCCGACCAGGAACTGCTGCGCCGCTTCTACTACAATCACGGCTATGCCGACTTCCAGGTCGTCTCGGCCGTCGGCGAGCTCGACGACACCACCAACAAATACACGGTCACCATCACCGTGCAGGAAGGCGACCGCTATACGTTCGGCGACGTCAGCGTGGAAAGCACCATCCCGGAAGTCGACTCGAAGTCGCTGGAGTCCGCGGTCGAGACCCACAAGGGCGACGTCTACAACGCCAAGGATGTCGAGGATTCGATCGTTGCGTTGACCGAAAAGGTCGCGGGTTCGGGCTATGCCTTCGCCCAGGTGACGCCGCGCGGCGACCGTAATTTCGAGAACCACACCATTTCGGTCGTCTACACCATCGATCAGGGCACCAAGGCCTATGTCGAGCGCATCGAAATCCGCGGCAACGACCGCACGCGCGACTATGTCATCCGTCGCGAATTCGATGTCAGCGAAGGCGATGCCTTCAACCAGGTTCTCATCCAGCGCGCGAAGAAGCGGCTGGAAAACCTTGATTATTTCCAGTCCGTCGACATTTCGACCGTGCCTGGCTCGGCCCCTGACCAGGTCGTGCTCGTGGTCACCGTGGTCGAGAAGTCGACCGGCGAGTTCTCGGTCGGCGCCGGCTATTCGACCGGCGGCGACACGCCTGGCCCATCCATCGAGGGCTCGATCACCGAGCGCAACTTCCTCGGCCGCGGCCAGTACATCAAGCTGTCCGCCGGCGGCGGCAAGCATTCGCGCGACTTCGCCGTTTCCTTCACCGAGCCCTATTTCCTCGGCCGGCGCATCGCCGCAGGCTTCGACATCTACAAGTCGACCCGCGAGTACAATCACTACGATACGGACACCACCGGCGCGACGGTTCGGTTCGGCCTGCCGATCACCGACAACATTTCGACGCAGCTGGCGTACAATATCTCCCAGGAAAAATATTCTCTCGCTGACGGGTGCTTGAATGCGGGTGGTGCCTACGATCCATCGAAGTGCACCATCTCCCAGGCGATTCGGGATGGCGTTGCAGAAAGCCCTTGGCTCAAGTCGTCGGTCAGCCTCGGCCTGGTCTACAACACCATCGACGATATGAAGAACCCGCATGAGGGCCTTTATATCACCGGTACAACCGAGTTCGCTGGTTTGGGCGGCGACGCCAAGTGGGTGAAGGTGACCGGTCGTGCGAGCGTCTACCAGACCTTGTCGGAACAGCTTGACCTTGTCGGCCTTGTTTCGGGTGGGGCCGGTTATATCGCGGGCTACGGCAGTAACGATCTCCGTATCTTCGATCTCTTCCAGAGTAACGATCGAATGATCCGCGGCTTCGAGTATGGTGGCATGGGTCCTGTGGCCAGTGACGGCAGCGGCGATCACCTTGGCGGCACGACTTATTTCAACGCCTCGGCAGAAGCCCAGTTCCCGCTTCCGGTTATTCCGGAGAGCTTCGGGTTGCGCGGTGCTGTGTTCGCTGATGCGGCGACGCTCTATGGCAACAAACTTGCCGACGTTAACCCGGACTCCGTCGGCATGAAGCTCCGCGCGTCGGTCGGTGTCGGCCTGATGTGGGCTTCGCCGTTCGGCCCGATCCGCATCGACTATGCGATCCCGGTCAAGAAAGAGTCGACCGACAACGTGCAGGAATTCAACTTCGGTATCGCGACCCGCTTCTGATTTCGTGGTTGCGAATGGTTCCGGGCCGGCTGACGGCCCGGAGTGGACTGATCCGACCCAGCTGGATATTGCTTCTGGAATGACCGATCCGGTGTTCTTCGCGCCTTCACGCCGGTATACGGCTGGCGAGGTCGCGAATCTGACCGGCGCCAGCCTGTTCGATTCCGCGCAGGCCGAAATTGCTATCGAGGCGCTGGCTCCCGCCAACGAGGGTGGCGATGGCGCGCTCGTCTTTGTCGACGGCAAGCGCAATTTCGCCTTGATGCAGTCGCTCAGGGCGGCCGCGGTCCTGTGCCCCGTCGATTTTGCCAGCAAGGCGCCGCCGGGCATCGCGGTGCTCATGCATCCACGTCCGCAACAGGCTTTCGCAATGGTCGGGCGGCTGTTGTTTCCGCAGGCCGCGACTCCGGGGCCAATGACCGGAGAAACCGGCATATCGGCGCATGCGTTCATCGATCCGTCGGCGCATGTCGAAGAGGGGGCGATCGTAGAGGCCGGCGCCGTGATCGGCCCCGGCGTATCCATCGGCAGCGGCACGGTCATTGCGCCCCACGCGGTTGTCGGCCGTTCCTGCCAGATCGGCCGCGACGGCTTCATCGGCCCCGGCGCCAGCATTCAATATGCGCTTGTCGGCAATCGCGTGATCATCCATGGCGGCGCGCGGATCGGCCAGGACGGGTTCGGCTTCGTCGGCGGCGCCAAGGGACCTGAACGCGTGCCGCAGATCGGCCGCGTCGTCATCCAGGACGATGTCGAGATCGGCTCCAACTCGACTGTCGACCGCGGCGCGATGTCCGACACCATCATCGGCCAAGGCACCAAGATCGACAATCTGGTGCAGATCGCCCACAATGTTCGCATCGGCCGCAATTGCATTATAGCCGGGCTTTCGGGTATTTCCGGTTCCGTCGTCGTCGGCGACAACGTCACCATGGGTGGCGGTGTCGGCCTCGCCGATCATCTGACCATCGGGCCCGGGGCCAAACTTGCTGCGAGAAGTGGATTCATGAACAACGTGCCGGCAGGCGAGATCTGGGGAGGTTACCCGGCGCAGCCCATGGCGGAAGCCATGCGCGAGATAGCGATGCTGCGCAGGATGGCCAGGACGCGCAAGCAAGGCGACGGAAATGGCTGACATGGTGGCAACGACACTCGACGCGGTCGATATCATGGGGCTTATGAAGCTCCTGCCGCACCGCTATCCGTTCCTGCTGATCGACCGCATCGTCGACATAGATGGCGACGAGTCCGCTGTCGGCATCAAGAACGTGACCATCAACGAGCCGCATTTCCAGGGCCATTTTCCTCAGCAGCCCGTCATGCCCGGTGTGCTCATCATCGAGGCCATGGCCCAGACCGCGGGCGCGATCTGCATTCGCAGCCTCAACACCGAGAAGCCGTCGCTGGTTTATTTCATGACCATCGACAACGCGAAATTCCGCAGACCGGTCGTTCCGGGCGATCAGCTCAGGATCCACGTCAAAAAGATCAAGAAGCGCGGCAACCTGCTGAAATTCGCCTGCGAGGCGATGGTTGACGGCGCGAAAGCCGCCGAAGCCGAGGTTTCGGCCATGATGGTTACCGGCTGACGGTTCGAAATGCTCATGAAAGTCGAGACATCCATCCATCCTTCCTCGGTCGTCGAAGAAGGAGCCCGGCTCGGTGAAGGCGTCCGCATCGGACCCTTCTGCCATATCAGCGCCGATTCGATCGTCGGCGATCGCGTCGAACTGGCCAGCCATGTATCGGTGATGGGCGCCACGACCATCGGGGCCGGGACGAAGGTCTATCCGATGGCGACGCTCGGCGCGCCGCCGCAGAACACCAAGCACAAGGGCGGACGCACCACTCTGGTCATCGGTGAGAACTGCACCATCCGTGAAGGCGTCACGATGCATGTCGGCACCGACACCAGCCGTGGCGAGACAACTGTCGGCGACAACGGCAACTTCCTCGCCTACGCCCACATCGCCCATGATTGCGTCGTCGGCAAGAACGCCACCTTCGCCAACGGCGCGACGCTGGGCGGCCATTGCGAGATCGGCGACAATGTCTATATCGGCGGCCTGACCGCCGTTCACCAGTTCGTGCGCGTCGGCGACAATGCCTTCATCGGCGGCTGCTCGGCGGTTGTCGGCGATGTCATCCCCTACGCCATTGCCGTTGGCAACCGCGCCAGCCTGCGCGGCTTGAACATCATTGGCCTCAAACGCGCCGGTCTGCCGCGTTCCGAGATCTACCTGCTGCGCAAGGCCTATAGGACGATCTTCGATCGTTCCCACACCGTCGGCGAGAATGTCGAGCTCGCCAAGGCGGAGTTCGCCGGGTCGCCAACGGCCATGAAGATCATCGATTTCATCACCAGTCGCGGCAAACGGCACTTTGCCGTGCCGTCACTCAAGGGTGACGATGACAATGGCGATGACGAGGGCTGAGCCGGCCAAGGCAGGCCTTGTACTCGCGCCTGGCTCCAGGGTCGGCATCATTGCCGGCGGTGGCAGCCTGCCCGTCGAAGTCGCGGATGGCCTGGTCAAGCACGGGTTTGTGCCCTTCATCATCATCGCCGCCGGTGAGGTCGACCGCGAGGCGGACTTCGCGGCCTACGATCAGGAAAAACTCGCGCTGGAAGACATCGGGCTGCTGTTTCCGTTGCTGAAGCGGCGGGGCATCACGCACCTTGTCCTTGCCGGCGAGATCAAGCGACGGCCGCGGCTGAGCAGGATAAAGCTGACACTTGGTCTGCTGGCGATAATTCCCGCCGTGGTCAGAGCTTTGCGACGCGGTGACGATGGCCTGCTGAAGATGTTGACCCAGGCGCTCGAAAAGCGAGGCGTCAAGGTCGTTGGCGCGCACGAGGTCGTTCCGGAACTGACGGCTGGCGAAGGCTCGTTGACGACGGCCGAGCCAAACCAGTCTGACTGGCGCGACATCGAGGCCGCCCGTAAGGCGGCGAAGGCCATCGGTGCGCTCGATATCGGCCAGGCAGCGATTGCGATTGGAGGCCGAGCCGTCGCGCTGGAAGGCATTGAAGGCACCGCCGGCCTGCTCGACAGAATGCGCGAGCTGCGCGGCCACGGCAGGCTGGCCGGCAAGGCGCGCGGCGTGCTGGTCAAATGCGCCAAGCCCGGCCAGGAATTGCGCGCCGACCTGCCAACCATCGGCCCGCAGACGGTCGAGGCTGCGCATGCGGCAGGCCTTGCCGGCATAGCCGTCGAGGCCGGCCGTTCGCTTATTCTCGAAGGGCCCGAAACGCTGGCGCGCGCCAATGCGCTCGGCCTGTTTGTCATCGGTCTGCCCGCAATGCAGCCGGCAAATGGGGAGCCGGCTAATGGTCTCTGACAAGCCGCTCAAGATCGCGATCGTCGCCGGCGAGGAATCGGGCGACCTGCTCGGCGCCGACATCGTCGAGGCGCTGAAACGGACGACAGGCCGCGACATCAGGCTTGTAGGCATCGGCGGCCGTCATCTGCAGGCACGCGGACTGGCATCTTTGTTCGACGGCAGTGAAATCGCGCTGATGGGGTTCAGCGACGTGCTGCGCGATCTGCCGCGCCTAGTCAGGCGAATCGGACAAACCGCGAGCGCGATCGCGGCTGAGAAACCCGATTGTCTCGTAACCATTGACAGCCCGGCCTTCTCGCTACGCGTGGCCAGGAAATTGCGCGCCGCCGATCCGGCGATCCCCATTGTCCATTATGTCTGCCCGAGCGTCTGGGCTTGGCGGCCGGGCAGGGCGGTGGCGATGAAGCCTTATGTCGACCACATATTATGCATCCTGCCATTCGAGGTGAAGGCGCTCGCTCGTCTCGGCGGGCCACCCGGCACCTATGTCGGGCATCGCCTGGCGAAGGACCCTTTCGCGCTTGGCGCCGCCAAGGCGCAAAGCCTGTCGCGAGACCTTTCCAATGACCGTGTAAAGACGCTGCTCGTGCTGCCGGGCTCGCGACAGGGTGAAGTGCGCCGGCTGATCGAGCCGTTCGGCAAGACGATGTCGATCCTGCACCAACGCGGACATCGCTTGCGCCTGTTGTTGCCCACCGTGCCGCATGTCGCCGATCTGGTCAGGACATCGATCGCAAGCTGGGACGACAAGCCGGAGATCATCCTCGATCCCGAGCGCAAATGGCAGGCTTTCGGCAAGGCGGATGCCGCCCTCATCGCCTCGGGGACGGTGTCGCTCGAACTGGCTCTGTCCGGCGTGCCGATGGTGTCCTGCTACAAGCTCGATCCGATTGCGCACCTCCTTGTGCCGCGTCTGGTGACCGTCTGGTCGGCCCTGCTGCCCAACCTGATTGCCGATCGCGCTCTCGTTCCGGAGTTTTATGATCAGTATATCAGGCCGGAGAATCTGGCCCGGCACCTGGAAGCTCTGTTTGCCGACACCGGCATGCGCGCCTGGCAAAAAGCCGGCTTTGCCGAGATTGCCCGGCGCATGGCGACGGAGCGGCCCTCTGGCGAGATCGCGGCCGAGGTGGTGATGGGGTGTATCAGGAAGGCAGTAGGCAGTAGGCAGTAGGCAGTAGGCAGTAGGCAGTAGGTGTCGTTTCCTACTGCCTACTCACTAATTCCTACCTTTTGGCAATCGGCACGTAATCGCGTTCCGTGGCGCCGGTGTAGAGCTGGCGCGGGCGGCCGATTTTCTGGTGCGGATCCTCGATCATTTCCTTCCACTGCGCGATCCAGCCGACGGTGCGCGCGACGGCGAACAGCACGGTGAACATGGTGGTGGGGAAGCCGAGCGCTTTCAGCGTGATGCCGGAATAGAAATCGACATTCGGATAGAGCTTCTTGGCGATGAAGTATTCATCGGTCAGCGCGATCTTTTCCAGCTCCATCGCGATGTCGAGCAGCGGATCGTCCTTGATGCCGAGCTCGCCCAGCACCTCATGCGCGGTCTTCTGCATGATCTTGGCGCGCGGATCGTAGTTCTTGTAGACGCGATGGCCGAAGCCCATCAGCCGAAACGGGTCGTTCTTGTCCTTGGCGCGAGCGATGAACTCCGGAATGTGATCGACATGGCCGATCTCGCCCAGCATGTTGAGCGCCGCTTCGTTGGCGCCGCCATGCGCCGGGCCCCACAGGCAAGCGATGCCGGCGGCGATGCAGGCGAAGGGATTAGCACCTGACGAGCCGGCAAGACGGACGGTCGAGGTCGAGGCGTTCTGCTCGTGGTCGGCGTGGAGGATGAAGATGCGCTCCATGGCGCGCGCCAGCACCGGATTGATCTTGTATTCCTCGCAAGGCACCGCAAAGCACATGTGCAGGAAGTTGGCGGCGAAGTTCAGCTCGTTCTTCGGATAAATGAAGGGCTGGCCGATATGGTACTTGTAGGCCATCGCCGCGATGGTCGGCATCTTGGCGATCAGGCGCATCGAGGCGACCATGCGCTGGTAGGGATCCGAGATGTCGGTCGAGTCGTGATAGAAGGCCGACAGCGCGCCGACCACGCCGCACATCACAGCCATCGGGTGCGCGTCGCGGCGGAAGCCGGTGAAGAAGCGCGACATCTGCTCATGCACCATGGTGTGGCGCGTCACACGATAGTCGAAGTCTTCCTTCTGCGCCTTGGTCGGGAGTTCACCGTAGAGCAGGAGGTAGCAGACCTCGAGGAAGTCGCCATGTTCGGCAAGCTGGTCGATCGGATAGCCGCGATGCAGCAGGATGCCGGCATCGCCGTCGATGAAGGTGATTGCCGACTCGCAGCTTGCCGTGGAGGTGAAGCCGGGGTCGTAGGTGAAGGCGCCGGTCGTGCTGTAGAGCGCGCCGATATCGATCACGTCAGGCCCGGTCGACCCGCTTCGCACCTTGAATTCATGGGTCTTGCCGGCGAGTTCGAGCCTGGCGGTCGACTCATGCGCCTTGCCGCTCGGTTCCAGTTTTGTCGCAGCTTCGCTCATTCCCAAACTCCTTTATGTTTCCTCATGCCGGCAAGGCAATTCCTGCAAACGACACGTCGAAATCACCGGAATGCGCGAACTTGCCAATCGCATTTTAGGAGGTGCGTGCCAGATTGGGCCAAGGCCTAATGTTGCACTGCGAAACACACCTTTCAATGCCAATCTTCTTAGGCCAGTTCGCTCCTAATCGATTTGATCTCCAATCCTCGCCAGGCTTTCCTGGCGGCCCAGCACGGCAAGCACGTCGAACACGCCGGGCGAGGTGCTGCGGCCAGTAAGCGCGGCGCGGAGCGGCTGTGCCACGGCGCCGAGCTTATGCCCGCCGGCCAGTGCAAAGTCGCGGATCGAAGCCTCGGCCGAGGCAGCGCTCCAGTCGCCTTCGATGGCTGACAATGCGCCATGCGCGCCGCGCAGGATCGCGCGCGCATCCGCGTTGAGCAGGCCCGCCGCCTTCTCGTCGAGCGGCAATGGCCGTTCGGCGAACAGGAACGCCGCGCCGTCGACCAGTTCCACGAGGGTTTTTGCCCGCTCCTTGAGGCCGGGCATGGCGGCAAGCAGTTGCGCCTTGCGCCCGCCGTCGAGCTTGGCCGCGAGCGCCGGCCCGCCTTCGAGATAGGGCAAGGTGGCGACGAAGATGTCGAACAGGGCCTGGTCATCCATCTTGCGCATATGGACGCCGTTCAGCGCCTCGAGCTTGGCGAAGTCGAAGCGTGCCGCGCCCTTGTTGACGTCGCCGATGTCGAACCAGGCGACCATGTCCTTGACTGACATCACCTCGTCGTCGCCATGGCTCCAGCCGAGCCTGGCCAGATAGTTGAGCAAAGCCTCGGGCAGATAGCCCATGGCGCGATAGGCCTCGACGCCGAGGGC
Organism: Mesorhizobium sp. RIZ17; assembly: GCF_051127865.1. Taxonomy (NCBI): domain Bacteria; kingdom Pseudomonadati; phylum Pseudomonadota; class Alphaproteobacteria; order Hyphomicrobiales; family Phyllobacteriaceae; genus Mesorhizobium; species Mesorhizobium sp. RIZ17. The sequence continues at coordinate 5,626,502 of NZ_CP147861.1, read as the reverse complement.
GCCGTGCCGCTTCGACAGCTTGGCGCCGTCGGCGCCGTGGATCAGCGGGATGTGCGACATCGACGGCACGTCCCAGCCCATGGCGTTGTAGATCACCGTCTGGCGCGCGGCATTGGTCAGGTGATCGTCGCCGCGGATAATGTGGGTGATGCCCATGTCGTGATCGTCGACGACGACGGCATGCATGTAGGTCGGGACGCCGTCGGAACGCAGGATGATGAAGTCGTCGAGATCCTTGTTCGGGAAGCGCACTTCGCCCTGCACGCGGTCGTTGACGATCGTCACACCTTCGGTCGGCGCCTTGATGCGGATCGCACCCTTGACGCCTGCCGGCGCCTCGGACGGGTCACGGTCGCGCCACTGGCCGTTGTAACGCGGCGGCAGGCCCTTGGCGCGGGCCGCCTCGCGCATTGCCTCGAGCTCGGCCGGCGTCTCATAGGCGTAATAGGCCTTGCCCATGCGCACGAGTTCCTCGGCCACCTCGCGATGACGCGGCGCGCGCTGGAACTGCGAGACGGCGTCGCCGTCCCAGGAGAGGCCAAGCCAGGTCAGCCCGTCGAGAATGGCGGCCGTGGCGGCTTCGGTGGAGCGCTCGCGATCGGTATCCTCGATGCGCAGCAGCATCGTGCCGCCGGTGTGCCTGGCATAGAGCCAGTTGAACAGCGCCGTGCGCGCCCCGCCGATGTGCAGGTAGCCTGTGGGCGAGGGGGCAAAGCGGGTGACGACCTTGTCGGACATGGAACTCTCGAAGAAGCACTGAAAAATGCATGTGTCGCGCAGACTTCCACGCGACCGGCGTTCATGTAGCATAGGCGGTCTGGGGCGCAAGGGGCAGACCCGATGGCTGGACGTGGCCGGGGCGCGAAGGAGAGCGGGGGAACGACAGCTGGCGTCAGCGAACGCCTGATGTTTGCCCATGCCACACCCGAAGAGACAGCGCCGGTTTCGCTTCCGGAGCCGCGCGCACCAGCCGTGTTGCTGCCGCCCGGTGACGGTGCAATACAGCCGGTCCCGCCAACAACAGCCACCATCGGCCGGATCCGCAAACAGCTTGGCCGCGCCTCGCTTCCCGCACTCCACCGAAGCATCGGCACCGCGGCGGCCACCGAGCTCGACCGCGGCATTGGCTTCCTGCTGGTGCCGGTGTTCCTGGCCGCTGGTGTCATCTACTACTTCTCGCTGAACACTGAGCCCGATCTCTACAGGCCGCTCGCGGCGGTGGCCCTGATGGCTGTCTGCGCGGCGGTTTCGCGTTCCCGGCACAGAACACACCTTGTCTTCGTGGCGGCGTTTTTCTGCGCCTTGGGCTTTCTCGCGGCCAAGGTGGAGACCTGGCGGATGGCGACCCCGATGCTGGGTTCCGAAATCCAGACACGGCTGACGGGGCGCCTCGTCACCGCCGAGGCGATGGCCAACGGCCGCATCCGGCTGACAATCGATCTGATTTCCACGGAGCATCCCAAGCTGCGCTATGCGCCGGACCGCGTCAGGCTGTCGGCACGCAGGATCCCGCCAGAGATGATCGCCGGGTCGATGCTGACCGGCTATGCCAAGCTGCTGCCGCCGACAGGCCCGGTTCGGCCGGACAGCTATGACTTTTCCTTCGACAGCTACTTTGCCGGCATCGGCGGCAGCGGCTTTTTCCTGGGCGATCCAAAGCTGATTGCCCCGGCAGAAGCGCCATTCGGAGCGCGCGTCGCATCGGCTGTCGAAAACGCGCGCGAAGGCATTGCCGACCATATCAGGAGCGCCATCGGCGGGTCCGAAGGCGAGATCGCGGCGGCGCTGATCGTCGGCGTGCGCGCCGGCATTCCGGAAGCGATCAACGAGTCGATGCGGCGCACCGGCATCTACCACATCATCTCGATCTCCGGCCTGCACATGGCACTTGTCGCGGGCACGATCATGGTCCTTTTGCGCGGCACCTTCGCGCTGTTTCCGGATTTCTCGTCACGCCGACCGGTGAAGAAATATGCCGCTGCAATCGCGCTGGCCTCGATTGCCGCCTACCTCGTGATCTCCGGCATCGTGGTCGCGGCCGAGCGAAGCTTCATCATGCTGGCCGTGATGCTGGTCGCCGTGCTTTTCGACCGCGCGGCGCTGACCATGCGCAACCTGGCGATCTCTGCCATCGCCGTCATCCTGGTCTCGCCGCACGAAGTGGTCGGCCCGAGCTTCCAGATGTCCTTCGCCGCCACCGCTGCGCTTGTCGGCGCCTATGCCGGCTTTGCCGACTATCGCGCCGGCAAAACGACAGCGCCGCCGGCAAGGCGTTCGTTTCTCGGGTTCGTATCGCAAAAACTGGCGGTTGGCGTGGGCGGCGCCGCCATAACGTCGCTCATCGCAGGCAGCGCGACGTTGCTGTTTGCGATCTGGCATTTTCAGCGCGTGTCGCCGCTCAGCCTGCTGGCCAATCTGGCGGTCATGCCGATCGTTTCGCTGATCGTCATGCCGTTCGCCGTGTTGAGCGCGCTCGCCATGCCCTTCGGCTTCGACGGTCCCTTCCTCTTTGTCATGGGCAAGGGCCTGACGGCGATGATCGCCATTTCGGCGTGGATATCCGAGCGCTCACCGGTCGACGCCGTCGGGCTGATCTCGATCCAGTCGGTGCTGCTGGCGACGGTCGCGCTGGTCATCGCAACGATGGCGACCACGTGGCTCAGGCTTGCCGCGGTGCCCTTCGCGCTCGCGGCGCTGCTGGCCATTCCGCATGTCCGCACGCCGGATGTGCTTGTCTCGGAGGACGCGCGTCTGGTGGCGATGCCGATCGGAGGCGGTGAGCTTGCGATCAACCGCGCGCGCTCCAACGAGTTCACCACCGACAACTGGAAACGAGCGCTGAAAGCCGAGGATATCGTGCCGCCGGAGACCTTCGCCAAGGACGCCCTCGACATCGCCGATCCCGTCGACCTGCCGCCTGGCTCGCCCTTCTACTGCACCGGAGACCTCTGCATCGGCCGGCATCCTTCCGGCGCCATCGTCGCGCTTGCCGAGAACCGCGGCAGCGCCCGACCGGCCTGCGGGTTCGCAGATCTCATCGTCATCAACGATGCAACGGCCTACAACCCATGCCGCGATCCGCGCGTGCTCGTCGTCACCAAGCGGCAGCTGGCTCACGACGGCAGCGCCGCTATCTTCTTCGATCCGCAATCGGCGACCGCCCGGCCAACCGTTCGCTACGCGGTCGACGAGCCATATCGTCCCTGGCACGAGCAGCGGAAATACACACGCGAGGCGAGGGGGCTGCCGCCCTATCAACGACCGGAAAAGCCGGCGGCCGCGCCGCAGCCGACAGAATAGATGTCACGCATTTCCGGCGAAGACCGCCGCGCGGTCCTGCTCAGTAGCGACGGATAAGTCCGACGAGCTTGCCCTGAACCTTGACCCGATCCGGTCCAAAGATCCGGGTCTCATAGGCCGGGTTGGCGGCCTCGAGCGCGATCGAGGCACCCTTGCGGCGAAACCGCTTCAAGGTCGCTTCCTCGTCGTCGACCAGCGCCACCACGATCTCGCCCGGGCTTGCCGTATTGGCGTTGCGGATGATGACGGTGTCGCCGTCGAAGATACCGGCCTCTATCATCGAGTCGCCCTTGACCTCCAGCGCATAGTGCTCGCCGCCCATGATCATGTCCGGCGGCACCGAGATCGAGTGCGTCTGGTGCTGGATGGCGTCGATCGGCACGCCGGCGGCAATGCGGCCCATCACCGGAATGGATACGGCCGAAACAGCGTCGTCGTCATTGCTGGGTGTCGGCGTGCGCGAAGGCGCTGCCGGCTTGACCTGGCGGTTGAGATTGCCTTGGCCGCCCTGGATGACGCTTGGCGAGAACTTCTTCGCGGCATTCAGGCCAGGCGCGATCGAGTCGGGCAGGCGCAAGACTTCGAGGGCGCGCGCCCGGTTCGGCAGCCGGCGAATGAAGCCGCGCTCTTCCAGCGCCGTGATCAACCGGTGGATGCCGGACTTCGAGGCAAGGTCCAGCGCCTCCTTCATCTCGTCGAAGGATGGAGGAATCCCGCTCTCCTTCAGGCGTTCATGGATGAACATCAGGAGTTCATGTTGTTTGCGCGTCAGCATTGGCGGCCCCCACGGGTTCTGAAACCAGAATCGGAAAAACAAACCCAGAACAAACACTATCTGTTCCAGTTGTGTTCCGCAACCGTTTAAAGTTTAATGAATTTCTTAAGGCTGCCGAAACAATGTTGCATTCGAGGACGCCAGCCGCCGCCAGTAGGGCGGTGGCATTGATTCCGTTCGATTTTGCAGCACTGCCTAAGTTGAAACAGCAGGCAGCGCCATCACGAAAGCGCGGGTCGGACCGCGTGGACCACCCTTTGCGCATGCTGCACCGTGAACGAAACGAACCCAAAATGCCAACTTCGGCGATTTGCCGGTTCACTGTTCTCGCGGTCTATGGACCAGCTAACACAGGACGAAAGGTTCTTGCCCCGACGCCGACTGGGGTGAGACAACCGCCGTTGGCCGTCTGGCGATTTGCGAGCGGCGCTGGGTCGAGATGGAGGCGGTAACGCGATGAGGGGAATTCCTGGCCGTGCTGAAGTCGAGGCGATGGATGCCGCGGATCCGCTGCGCGCCCTGCGCGATCGCTTCATCCTGCCGGAAGGGGTGATCTATCTCGACGGCAACTCGCTGGGTGCGGCGTCCTCCGAGGTTTTCGACGAGATCGAGAAAGCGGCAACGCGCGAATGGGCGCATGATCTTATCCGCGCCTGGAATACCGCGGGCTGGTTCCAAATGCCGGTCGAACTGGGCGACCGGCTCGGGCGGCTGATCGGCGCGGCGGCCGGACAGACCGTCGTTTGCGATACGACCTCGATCAACATCTACAAGGTCCTGCATGCGGCGCTGGCGATGCGGCCCGACCGATCCGTGATCGTTGCCGAGGGCGACAGTTTTCCGACCGATCTCTACATGGCGGAGGGCGTGGCCTCCACGCGTCCTGGTACGGTGCTGCGGCTCGAAGGTGTCGACGCCCCGACGATCGAGGAGCTGATCGACAGCCAAGTCGCGGTCATCCTGGTCAACCACGTCAACTACAAGTCCGGCCGGTTGCGCGACATGGCGGCCTTGACGCGCAAGGCCCACGAAGCCGGCGCGCTGATCGTCTGGGACCTCTGCCATACGGCAGGCGCGTTGCCGGTGGATCTTGATGGTTTCAGTGCCGATTTCGCTGTCGGCTGCACTTATAAATACCTCAATGGCGGCCCGGGCGCGCCCGCCTTCATCTACGCCGCGAACCGCCACCACGGTGACATTCGCCAGCCGCTCAGCGGCTGGTGGGGGCACGCCCGGCCTTTCGCGTTCGAGCAGGGCTACGCCATCGGCACGGGCATCCGCCGGTTCCTGTGCGGAACACAGCCGGTGCTGTCGATGCGGGCGCTGAAGGGCGCGCTGGACCTCTGGGACAAGGTCGACATGAATGCCGTGCGCGACAAAAGCATCGCCCTGACGGACTTGTTCATCCGGCTTGTCGAAGCCCGATGCGGCGCCTTCGGCCTCGAACTGGAAAGCCCGCGCGATGGCGCCGAGCGTGGCAGCCAGGTGTCGTTCGCCCATCCGCACGGTTACCAGGTGATGCGCGCCCTGATCGAGCGCGGCGTGATCGGCGATTTCCGCGCGCCATACACCATCCGCTTCGGCTTCACACCGCTCTATGTCGGCTATCGGGATGTCTGGGAGGCCGTCGAAGTGCTGGAAGACATCCTGCGCACCGGCGTCTGGCGGGAAGCGCGCTTCGCGGTCAAGGAGGCCGTCACCTGAATCGGGCTTTCTCGCTCAATGGGGCTTTTCGGCGCGCAGGCGGAAGCGCTGGATCTTGCCGGTCTGGGTCTTGGGCAAGGCGGCGATGAACTTCACCGAGCGCGGGTATTTGTAGGGCGCGATCGTTGCCTTGACGTGATCCCGCAGACGCTTGACCGTCGCGGCATCCGGCGCCGCGCCCGGCGCCAGCACGACATGCGCCTCGACGATCTGGCCGCGTTCGGCGTCCTCGGCGCCGATGACGGCGCATTCCGCGACATCCGGATGCGACAGTAGCGCGGCCTCGACTTCCGGCCCGGCAATGTTGTAGCCGGCGCTGACGATCATGTCATCGGAGCGGGCGGCGAAATGGAAGAAGCCGTCTTCGTCCTGCACGAAGGTGTCGCCCGTCAGGTTCCAGCCATCCCGCACATAGTCCTTCTGGCGATCGTCGGCCATGTAGCGGCAGCCTGTCGGCCCACGCACCGCCAGCCTTCCCGTCGCGCCATGCGGCAACTCGCGCATCTCCTCGTCGACGATGCGCGCCTCGTAGCCGCCCACCGGCTTGCCGGTCGATGCGGGCTTCATGTCGTCGAAGCGATTGGAGATGAAGATATGCAGCATCTCGGTGGCGCCGATGCCGTCCAGAATCGGCTTGCCGGTCTTTCGCGTCCACTCTTCGAAGACGGGAGCGGGCAACGTTTCGCCGGCAGACACGGCGACGCGCAGCGAAGACAGGTCAGCGCCTTCGTCCATGGCCTTGAGCATCGCCCTGTAGGCCGTCGGCGCCGTGAAGGAGATGGTCGCCCTGTAGGTCTCGATGATGTGGATCATGTTGGGCGGCGTCGCCTGCTCCAGCAATGTCGCCGCCGCGCCGAAGCGGAGCGGGAAAATGGCAAGCCCGCCAAGGCCGAAGGTAAAGGCCAATGGAGGGGAACCGACAAAGACGTCGTCGGGCGTCACCTGGAGGATCTCGCGGGCGTAGGCGTCGGCGATGATCATCAGGTCGCGGTGGAAATGCATGGTCGCCTTCGGCACGCCGGTCGTGCCTGAAGTGAAGCCAAGCAACGCCACGTCGTCGCAGCCGGTGTCGACAGCCTTGAAGGTCACGGGCTTGTCGAGCGCGGCGCGATCGAGCTCCGCGTCATGGTTGGCGGTGCCGTCGAAGCCGATGACCTGCTTGAGGAAGGCGCTCTCCTTGGCGCAGGCCGTCATCTCGTCCATCAGCCGCGTGTCGCAAAGCGCGATGCCGATCTCGGCCTTGTCGACGATTTTGCCAAGTTCGCCGGCGCGCAGCATCGGCATCGTGTTGACGACGACGGCGCCGACCTTGGTGGCGGCCAGCCAGCAGGCAACCATGGCGGGATTGTTCGCCGAACGGATAAGCACCCGGTTGCCCGGCCTCACGCCATAGTTTTCGACCAGCGCATGCGCCAGGCGGCTCGTCCAGTCGGACAATTCCTTATAGGTGCGGCGGCGGCCATTGCCGATGAGCGCGGTGCGATCGCCGAAACCTTTCTCGACCAGCCTGTCGGTCAGTTCGACGCCGGCGTTGAGACGCTCGGGATAGTCGAACCCATCCAGAAGGAAATCCGGCCACTGCTCGGGCGGCGGCAGGTGATCGCGCGTGAACGTGTCGGTATGCGCTGAAGGTCCAAGCATGTAGCCGTCATCCTCCCTGCTTTGCCCAAGGAGGTTTGCCGCACCCCGGCCGTACCTTCGTGACACCGCCTTGGGGCGAGCGTGGGCGGGCTTGGGCGTTCGGCAGACCTCCTGTCGTCGGCCGTTCGTAAGGCAGGATCGCACCGGCCCAAATTTGTTTCAAGCCTAAAATGTTTTGGTTCCGGAGCATTGACGTGATCCCTGCAGCCGGCCATTGCTGGATGAAGCTGCGCGTCTTGGGAGGCACGGTTGGTCGAACATCGCATCGCGGATTGGAACAATGCCTATGCCAATGGCGCGAACATCGCGGGTGGCGACCGCTGGCCGGCGGCCTGGGATGGCCCGGCTCAGCAATTCCGCGACACGCTGGTGGCAGAAGGCAGGGCGCGGCTCGACATCATGTATGGCGAAGCGCCGCGCAACCGGTTCGATCTGTTTCTCCCGACCACCGCTCCAAAGGGGCTCGTCGTGTTCATCCACGGCGGCTACTGGATGGAGTCGCACAAGACCTCCTGGTCGCATCTGGCTGGAGGTGCTGTCGGCCACGGTTTTGCCGTCGCCATGCCCTCATACACCCTTTGCCCGCGGACCAGGATCAGTGGCATCGTCAACGAGGTTGCGGCCGCGATCGAGAGGGCGGCAGCGATGATCGATGGTCCGCTGATGCTGACCGGGCACTCGGCCGGCGGGCATCTCGCCAGCCGGATGGTGACCGCGGCCTCGCCGCTGTCATCCGATGTGGCGCGACGCATACGCCAGGTCGTTTCGATTTCAGGTCTGCACGACCTTCGGCCGCTGATGTTCACCGCGCTGAACGAGACCTTGAACATCGACGAGAAGGAAGCGTTGAGCGAAAGCCCGGCGTTGCTGCGGCCTCGGCAGGGAGCCCGCGTCACCTGTTGGGTCGGCGGCGGCGAGCGCTCGGAATTCCTGCGCCAGAGCGCGTTGCTCGCCAACATCTGGACCGGGCTCGGCGCCGCAACCCGTTCAGTGGTCGAGCCGGACCGGCATCATTTCGATATTGTGGATGGGCTCGCCGATCCGGATCATCCCCTGACCCGTACGCTGGTCGACGAGTAGAACTACGATCCACTGCGTCGATGGATCAACGATCGCTTCGCCGACGTGTGAATGATCGGCTTCGCCGACGTGTGGACGATCGGCTGCGTCGATGCATGAACGATCGACTTCGTCGACGTATTAGCGCAGCATCAGCACGCTGCATTCGGCGCCGGCTTCCGCGGCAGGCGCGAAGGGCTGGCGCACGATCAGGCCGTTGGCATCGGCGAGCATCCTGAGCATCGAGGAGTCCTGGATGCCGAAAGGAGTCGCGACCAGGGTGCCGGCGTCCTCGCGCACGACGGCGCGCACGTAGTCCTGCCTGAGATCGTTGGCCTGCATCGCGGCGCCCAGCCTGGCCGTTCGCACGTCCTGCCGGTGATCGCGGCCGCCGAGCCTGGCAAGGAGCGGCTTCAGGAAAAGTTGCGAGCAGACGATGCTTGCCACCGGATTGCCAGGCAAGCCGATGCAACGGACATTGCCAAGCCGGCCAAACATCAGCGGCTTGCCGGGGCGCATGGCGATCTTCCAGAAGTCGAGCTTCATGCCTTCGCCGGTCAGCACATCATGGATCAGGTCGTGGTCGCCGACGGAAGCCCCGCCGAGCGTGACGATGACATCAGCTTTTGCCTCGACTGCTTTCCTGACCAGCGCGGCGATCGCCTCTTTCCGGTCGGCGGCGATGCCGAGGTCGAGCGCGCGCGCCTCGACCAACTGGGCGGCGGCGGCAACGCCGTAGGCATTCGACGAAATGATCTGGTCGGGGCCAAGCGTGCTGCCCGGCGGCAACAGTTCGTCGCCGGTGGCGATGATCGCAACCAGCGGCCGGCGCACGACGCTCAAGGCAGGGTGGTTGGCCGAGGCCGCCAGCGAAAGGGCCGCCGCGTCGAGCACGCGGCCCTTTTCGAGCAGCACGTCGCCTTGGCCGAAGTCGAGCCCGCGGCGACGGACATTGCGTCCTTCCGCGGTCGGCTCCATCACCTCGATCCGGCGGTTGCCGAGATCGCGGACGTTTTCCTGGATGACAATGGTGTCGGCACCTTCAGGCAGCGGCGCGCCGGTAAAGATGCGCACGGCCTGGCCTTTTCCGACGGTTCCGGAGAAGCCGCGTCCGGCAGGCGCCATGCCCATGACCTCGAGCTCAGCCGGCGCCGAAGCGACATCGGCGAAACGAACGGCATAGCCGTCCATCGCGGAGGCGTTGAACGGCGGCTGCGTGCGCAGCGCCACAACCGGTTCCGCCAGGACCCGCCCAGCCGCTTCGGCGAGCGGAATGCTTTCGCCAGGCAAAGGTGCTGCGCCGTCGAGCAGGCGTTCGAGCGCCTCGGCCACCGGAACCAAAGCCATCAGGCATCCACCTTGTAGTCGCCGGACTTGCCGCCGGTCTTCTCGACCAGCCGGATGCCGGAAATGACCATGCCGCGGTCCGCCGCCTTGGCCATGTCGTAGATGGTGAGGCAGGCGACCGAGGCAGCGGTCAGCGCCTCCATCTCGACGCCGGTCTTGCCGGTGACGCGAGCAAGCGCGGTGACCCTGAGGCCAGGCAACGAACGGTCGGGCTCGATCTCGACGGCAACTTTTGTCAGAAGCAGCGGATGACAGAGCGGGATCAGCTCATGCGTCTTCTTCGCGGCCATGATGCCGGCGATACGGGCCGTGCCCAGCACATCGCCCTTCTTGGCGTCGCCGGCGAGAATCATCTCCAGCGTTTCGGACCGCATCGAGACAAAACCTTCGGCGATCGCCGTGCGCGTCGTCTCCGCCTTGTCGCCGACATCTACCATGTTGGCTTCGCCCTTTGCGCCAAGATGGGTGAGGGCAGGCATCCTCAAACGGCCTCGGCCGACGCCTTGCCCGTCAGCAGAAGCTCGGTCGCGGCAGCCACATCGGCCTGCCGCATCAGGCTCTCGCCGACCAGGAAGGTGCCGATCTTGCTCTTCTCCAGCCGGCGGCAGTCCTGATGCGTGAAGATACCGCTTTCGCTGACCAGCAGCCGGTCCGCCGGCACCATGGCCGCCAGCCGCTCCGAAACATCGAGGCTGGTCACGAAGGTCCGCAAATCGCGGTTGTTGATGCCGATCAGCCGTGACGAGAGGCGAAGCGCCCGCTCCATTTCCTTTTCGTCATGCACCTCGACCAGCGCGTCCATGCCGAGTTCGAAGGCGGTCGCTTCAAGGTCCCTGGCCAGCGCGTCGTCGACGCTCGCCATGATGATCAGGATCGCGTCTGCGCCCCAGGCGCGCGCTTCGAATACCTGATAGGGATCGAACAGAAAATCCTTGCGCAGGGCCGGCAGGCGTACCGCTGCCCGCGCCGCCGTCAGGAATTCCGGCGCGCCCTGGAAGGACGGCGCGTCGGTCAGCACCGAAAGGCAGGCGGCGCCACCTTTCTGATAGGCCCTGGCCAGCGCCGGCGGATCGAAATCGGCGCGGATCAGGCCCTTGGAAGGGCTGGCCTTCTTGATTTCGGCGATCAGCGCGAAACCGCCGTCCCGGCGCTTGGCTTCCAGCGCCGCGAGGAAGCCGCGCGGCGGCTCGGCGTCCCTGGCCTTCATCTTGATTTCGGCCAGCGGCGCGGCGAGCTTCGCCGCGGCGATCTCGTCGCGCTTATAGGCTTCGATCTTGCGCAGGATGTCCGACAAGGGCCTTATCCGTTCGAAATCTCGATCAGCTTATCGAGCACGCCAAGCGCGCGGCCGCTATCGATCGCTTGCGCCGCCGCCGCAATGCCGTCGGCCAGCGTCGTCACCTTGCCGGCCACGACCAGCCCGGCGCCGGCATTCATCAGCACCGTATCGCGATAGGCGCCGGCGACGCCGCTGAGCATATCGCGCAGTTCCTTGGCATTGTAGGCCGCGTCGCCGCCGCGAAGCTCTTCCTTGGTGTGCCGCTTCAGTCCGACGGCTTCCGGTGTCAGGGTGAAGCTGCGGATCTCGCCGCCAGCAAGCTCGGCAACCTGGGTCTCGCCCGTCGTGGTGATCTCGTCATAGCCGTCGCCATGGACGACCCAGGCGTGGTCGGCGCCCAGTGCCTTCAACGTCTCGGCCACCGGCATGATCCACTCCGGCAGGAAGACGCCGACCATCTGGCGGCTGACGCCGGCAGGGTTCGAAAGCGGCCCGAGCAGGTTGAAAATGGTGCGCGTGCCAAGCTCGACGCGGGTCGGCCCGACATGCTTCATCGCCGGATGATGCGCCGGCGCGAACATGAAGCCGACGCCGGCCTCGTGGATGCAGCGGCCGATCATTTCAGGCGAGATATCGATCTTAACGCCCAGCGCCGTCAGCACATCGGCGGAGCCGGTCAGCGAGGACAGGCCGCGATTGCCGTGCTTGGCGACCGGCGCGCCGGCGGCGGCAATGACGAAGGCCGAAGCGGTCGAGATGTTGACCGAATGCGAATTGTCGCCGCCAGTGCCGACGATGTCGATGGCGTCTTGCGGCGCCTCCACCTTCAGCATCTTGGCGCGCATCGTGGCGACGGCGCCGGATATTTCGCCCACCGTCTCGCCGCGCACGCGCAGCGCCATCAGGAAGCCGCCGATCTGGCCGGGCGTCGCATCGCCCGACATGATGATGTCGAACGCCTCGCGCGCTTCGTCGAAGGAAAGCGCGGTGCCGGTGGCGACCTTGGCTATGTGTGTCTTCAGAGCGCTCATCGTGTCTGTGCTTGCGAAACGGCGTTCGGATCGATGCGAACGCCATATTGCGACTGCAACTGCGCCACCAACTGGTCGAGCAGGTCGTCGGACATGCCGGCGCCGAAGGATTTCTGCGCGTCGTCCGGGACCGCGCTGCCATCGGCGCCTGCCGGCTCGAAGACCTCGGCGACCTTGAACAGGATCTGGCCGTCGCCGGTGGGCGAGGGGATCAAACCGGTGCCGCCTTCGCCGACGCCAAACATAGCCGCGGCGCCTTCCTTGCCGAAATCGGCATCGTCGGCTTCGCGCTTCAGGCCGCGCTTGGTCTGTTTGTCGAGCTTAAGCTCGCCGGCGATGACGTCGAGCGTGGTGCCGGCCTTGAGGCGTTTTTCCAGTTCCTGAGCCTTCGCGTCGAGCCGCTTGTCGGTCTCGGCCTCCGTCCAGTCGGCCGCGACCTTCTTGCGGACTTCGTCCAGCGTGCGGTCGCGCGCCGGCGTGATCGACTGCACTTCGTAGAAGACGAAGCCATTGTCAGCGGTGGTCAGGCCCTCGTTCTCGGTATTGGGCTCCGCCGCGAACACCGACTTGATCAGCTCGGCCGATTCCGGCAGGTCATTGACGATGGTGCCGTCCGGCCGCTGGCCGGTACGGTCGATGGCGTCGACGGTGACGACCTTGAGCTTCAGCTTGTCGGCGGCCTGGGCAAGCGAGGCGCCCGAGGCGCGGGTGTCCTCGTAGCTGTCATGCACGTCGAGCAGGATGCGGCTTGCTTCGCCGAGCGCCAGGTCCTTGCGGATCTGGTCCGACACTTCCGAAAGCGGCTTCACCACCTGCGGCTTGATCTCGGTGACGCGCAGGAGCACCGGACCGAAGGCGCCCTGGACGACGTGGCTCACCTCGTTGGCATTGAGCGAGAAAGCCGCATCGGCGACCGCCTTGTCGGCGATCTTGTCCTTGGCCAGCGTGCCGAGCACCGTGTCGGCCTGCGTCTTTCCTTCGGCGGTGACGAGCTTGTCGAAAGTGGCGCCTGCCTTCAGCGAATCGTAGGCCGCCTTGGCCGCATCCGGCGTCTTGAACACCAGCTGCTCGATGGTGCGCATCTCGGGCGTCGTGTAGCGCGCGATGTTCTTGTTGTAATCGTCCTTTACCTGCTGGTCGCTCACCGCGGACGGATCCATGATGTCCTGCGGCTCCAGCCGGACGTAGGAGAACTTGCGGTATTCCGGCGCGGCGTAGTTCTTCTTGTTGGCGTCGAAATAGGCGTTGAGGGCGCTGTCGGACGGCGCCTCGATCGGCTGCGCCAGCGTCTTCGGCAGCACGAGATAGTCGATGGTGCGATCCTCGCCGCGATAGAGCGAGACCGCCTTCAGGAAGGTCTGCGGAACCTTGAGTCCGTCGGAAATTGCCTCGACGATCTGCTGACGCACGGCCACCTGCGCACGGTTCTTGAGATAGTCTTCAGGCCGCATGCCCAGCTGGCGCAAGAGATATTCGAAGGTCCGGCGATCGAACTGGCCGCTGGGCCCTTTGAAAGCCGGATCCTCACGCGTCAGTTCGGCCAGCCGGTCCTTGGAAAGGCCGAGCCCGAGCTTGCGCGCCTGCTCGTCGAGCACGGCACCCGAAACGAGCTGCGCCAGCACCTGGTTGTCGACACCGAGCAGCTTGGCCTGTTCCTGGGTGACGCGCTGGCCATATTGCTGCGACAGAAGGCTGAGCTGGCGGTCATAAGCGAGGCGGTACTCGTTGATCGAGACCTCCGTGCCGCCGGCGGTGATCACCGCGTGATGGCCTCCCAGCACGCCGCCCACCATGCGCGTGGTGGCGCCCCAGGCGAGGAAACTAACCACCAGCAAGGACAGCAACGCCTTCGCGACCCAGGTGCCCGCCGCGCTTCTCAATATACCAAGCATGCATACTTCCGATTTTTGCGCATTTTCGCGTGCGCCGAGTTTGAAACAAGCGCAATAGCGCCCTTCCGGTCCACTGTCGATTGCTTTGTGACCTGATTTTGGTAGTGAGGGCGCTGCTTAATGTCGCTCGGAGAACGCGCCCCATGACCCCTGGAATCCGCCCGCTTGTCGCTGGCAACTGGAAAATGAATGGCACCAGCGCCTCGCTCAATGAGCTGCGGTCGATCGGCAACGGGTTCATGAGCGGACTCGACGCGGAGACCGAAGCGGTGGTGTGCGTGCCGGCGACCTTGCTCCAGCGCGCCGCCGAGATCCTGTCGCGCACGCCGGTGCGGGCTGGCGGAGAGGATTGCCATCCCAAGGAGAGCGGCGCCTTTACAGGCGAGATTTCGGCCGAGATGCTCAAAGATGCCGGCGCGAGCCACGTCATCGTCGGCCATTCCGAGCGCCGCGAGCTGTTCGGCGAAGACGATGCAATGGTCCATGCCAAGGCATCGGCGGCCTGGCGGGCAGGGCTGGTTGCCATCATCTGCATCGGCGAGACGCGCGCCGAGCGCGAGGCAGGCGCCACGCTCGATGTCCTGTCGCGCCAGCTTGACGGCTCCGTGCCGGCGAGCGCCACTCCCGCCAACACCATCATCGCCTACGAGCCGGTCTGGGCCATCGGCACCGGCCTGACCCCGACCGCCGCCGATGTCGCCGAGGCACATGCGCACATCCGGGGCAAGCTGACCGGGTTGCTCGGCGATGCCGCGGCCAGGATGCGCATTCTCTATGGCGGGTCGGTCAAGCCGTCCAACGCGGTGGAACTGCTCGGCGTCGAGAATGTCGATGGCGCGCTCGTCGGCGGCGCCAGCCTCAAGGCAGCGGACTTCCTAGCCATCGCGGAAGCTTACATGAACATGGCTTAGAGACCGTCTCCGCAGGCTGGCGCGGCCTAAATCGTTGTAATGGCCGCATTGCTTCCCATATTCCCGGCCACGGGCTTGGAAATGCCGCCAAAGCATTGTAAGGAGCCGCCTCCAAATCATCGGTCGTATGCGCGGTCGCGCAAGGCCTCGCCAGGATAAATTATGGAAACCGTACTGATCGTCGTCCACCTCATGGTCGTGCTCGCCCTAGTCGGCGTGGTGCTGCTGCAGCGCTCCGAAGGCGGCGGCCTGGGCATCGGCGGCGGTTCCGGTTTCATGACGGCGCGGGGTGCCGCCAACGCGCTGACCCGCGCCACCGCGATCCTGGCGGCGGCCTTCTTTGTGACGTCGCTGGCGCTGTCGATCATTGCCCGCTACGGCGAGAAGCCGATCGACATCCTCGATCGTCCGGCGACGTCGAGCCAGGGCAACGGCGTGCTCAACCAGCTGCCGGGCTCCAATGGGCCGGTGGGCACCTCCAAGCCAGCGGCTCCGGCCGGCGCCACGACGACCACCACGCCGCTTGCCAACGGCACCGCGCCGGCTCCGGCCACAACGCCTGCCCCGGCAGCACCGGCGACCGCGAATCCAACCACGCCGCCGGCGACCAACGGCGTCACCTTGCCGGTCACCCCGCAGGTTCCGAACCAGTAGCCGGTAAAGCACCGGGCCGCGATCTGTTGTTCTTTGAACACAGTCGCGGCAAATGCGCGTCCGATCACGAAGATTCAACCGGGCGTAGCGCCTGCCTCAGCTTGAGGCGATGACGGCTAATCGATTATACATTGCGCGCGGCACTTTTCGGCGTCCTTGGGGGGCGCCGGGCGACGCCGTGGGCAACTTGCTTTTGAACGATCGGATCTTCGCCATGCAGCTTCGCAGCTTCATCCTTCTGGGAGTCTGTGCCGTCCTCGGCATGGGTTCCGCGGCCATCGCCGGACCGGCAAACATGGTCTCTTCACCGTCGGTAGAGAAGACCGACGCAATTCCCGTTGTCGCCGCCAAGAGCGACGCGTCGCAGCTGAAGCTTCTCAAGAAGAAGAAAACCCCTTCCTCGGACGATCTCGCGCAGATCAGCAAGCTCGAGGCCAGGATCGCCGCCGACAAGCAGGCGGCGCAGGATAAGGCGCTCGAGGCTCGCAAGTTGGCAATGCGTGAGGCTGCCAAGGCCAAGGCTGACGCGGCGCGCCAGGAATGGCTCGCGAAGAAGGGTACGGCCGCGCCGGCTGAAGTCGCCGATGCCAAGCCGGCCAAGAAGACCACCAAGATCATCGCGCCGCTGGAGCCGGTCGCGCCGGTCATCCCGGTCAATGCCGAGGAGCCTATCCCGGCTGAGGCCATGAACATCGCCACCACCGGCAACGATGGTGAACTGCGCAGTGAGCAGCCCGGCCAAAAGCAGACGAGCAGCGGCGGCCTGTTCGACGGCCTCTTCGGCGGCGGCGCCCGGACGACTTCGATCAGCTACCTGCCCGAGACCCGCGCGCTCGATTCGGCGCTGGCCAAGAAGGACGCCAAGCGGCCTTTCAAGGTGAAGCCGGAATTCGTGCCGCAGGACGTTGCGTTCTCGGGTTATGAGCCGGGCACGATCGTCATCGATACCAGTGCTCGTCGCCTCTACCTCGTCGAGAGCTTTTCGACGGCGCGGCGCTATGCCATCGCGGTCGGTCGCGAAGGCCTGCAGTTCAAGGGCACCGTGGCTGTCGGCGACAAGCAGGAATGGCCGCGCTGGATCCCGACGCTCGACATGCAGAAGCGCGAGCCGAAGCATTACGGCCAGTACAAGGACGGCATGAACGGCGGTGGCCAGAACCCGCTCGGCGCACGCGCCATCTACCTCTATGACGGCAAGAAGGACACGCATCTGCGCATCCATGGCACGATTGCTCCCCAGTCGATCGGAACCAGCGCCTCCAACGGCTGCTTCCGCATGATCAACGAGCACGTCATGGACCTCTACAGCCGCGTCAGGATCGGCACCAAGGTTGTGATTATCTAACGACCTTCATCAAACTGCCGAAAGGGCCGGCATCGCCGGCCCTTTTGTTTTGAATCTTGTTTTGATGCATGTCGTTCCCCCAAACCGCTTTGTGCTTTTGGGCAACATGCTTCGCAAAGGCTCCTCGGGAGCACCGGCGCCATTTTTGGGAAAAAGCCTTCGCGGCGGTTTTTTCTCTGGCGGAATCAATCAGGCCGCGTTAAGCGATGACTCCCATGGCGCGATATGTATTCATCACAGGCGGCGTGGTTTCCTCACTCGGAAAAGGCATCGCCGCAGCAGCTCTTGGGGCTCTTCTGCAAGCGCGGGGCTATCGCGCGCGGATCAAAAAGCTCGATCCTTATCTCAATGTCGACCCCGGGACGATGTCGCCATACCAGCATGGCGAAGTGTTCGTGACCGATGATGGCGCCGAGACCGATCTCGATCTCGGCCATTACGAGCGCTTCACCGGGCGCTCGGCAAACCAGCAGGACAACATCACCACCGGCCGCATCTACAAGAACATCATCGAGCGCGAGCGGCGCGGCGACTATCTCGGCGCGACCGTGCAGGTGATCCCGCACGTCACCGACGAGATCAAGCATTTCGTGCTGGACGGCAATGACGACTACGACTTCGTGCTGTGCGAGATCGGCGGCACGGTCGGCGACATCGAGGCGATGCCGTTCCTGGAAGCGATCCGTCAGCTCGGCAACGACCTGCCCCGCAACAACGCGGTCTATGTGCATCTGACGCTGATGCCCTACATCCCGACGGCCGGCGAATTGAAGACAAAACCGACGCAGCATTCGGTCAAGGAACTGCGCGGCATCGGTATCGCGCCCGACATCCTTCTGGTGCGCGCCGACCGGCCGATCCCGAAGGAAGAGCGCCGGAAACTCTCGCTGTTCTGCAACGTGCGCGAAAGCGCCGTCATCCAGGCGCTGGACGTGCCGCATATCTACGACGTGCCTTTGGCCTATCACCAGGAAGGCCTCGATTCGGAGGTGCTGGCGGCCTTCGGCATCGACCCGGCGCCGAAACCGCGCATGGAGCCGTGGCAAAAGCTCTCCAACCACATCCACAATCCGGAAGGCGAGGTGACCATCGCCATCGTCGGCAAATACACCGGCCTCAAGGACGCCTACAAATCGCTGATCGAGGCGCTGTCGCATGGCGGCCTCGCCAATCGCGTCAAGGTCAAGCTCGACTGGATCGAAAGCGAGATCTTCGAGAAGGAAGATCCCGCGCCGTGGCTGGAGAAGGTGCATGGCATCCTCGTTCCCGGCGGTTTTGGCGAGCGCGGCTCCGAAGGCAAGATCCTGGCGGCAAAGTTCGCGCGCGAGCGCAAGGTGCCTTATTTCGGCATCTGCTTCGGCATGCAGATGGCCTGCATCGAGGCGGCCCGCTCGCTGGCTGGTGTCGACCATGCTTCGTCGACCGAGTTCGGCCCGACCGACGAGCCGGTCGTCGGCCTGATGACCGAGTGGCTGAAGGGCAATATGCTCGAGAAGCGCAGGGTCACCGGCGATCTTGGCGGCACCATGCGGCTCGGCGCCTACCAGGCCGAGCTCGCCAAGGGCTCGAAAATAGCTGATATCTACGGCGACACGCAGATTTCCGAGCGCCACCGGCACCGCTACGAAGTCAACATCGACTACAAGCAGCGGCTCGAGGATTGCGGTCTGGTGTTTGCCGGCATGTCGCCCGACGGCGTGCTGCCGGAGACGGTCGAATATCCTGATCATCCCTGGTTCATCGGGGTGCAGTATCACCCCGAGCTGAAGAGCCGTCCGCTCGACCCGCATCCGCTGTTCGCGAGCTTTATTTCGGCCGCCGTGGATCAGTCCCGCCTCGTTTGATGCAAACCTATGTCGCGCTGCTCTACAGCATCATCCTGGGCGAGGGGCGGCGCGTGGTCATGGCCGACCTGAAGGCCATGGCTGAAAGCCTCGGGCTGAAAAACGTCCGCACGCTGGTCGCGACCGGCAATCTCGTGTTCGAGGCTCGGGCGGGCGAAGTCTCAAAGCTCGAGCAGCGGCTGGAAAAAGCCTTCGAAAAGACCTTCGGCCGGCATGTCGACATCATCGTGCGCGGCGCCGAGGACTGGCTGAAGCTTGCCGCCGGCAATCCATTCCCGGCTGAATCGGCGGAAGCTGCCGATCAGGTCGCGGTGCGCGTGATGCGCGAAAGGGTGCCTGAGGAAGCTGCAGCCAGTCTTGCCACCTACGCCGCCAAAGATGAAAAAGTGCTTTTGGTCGACGGCGATATCTGGCTCGTCTTTTCGCGCGAGCGGCCGAGCTCGCGGTTGCTTGCCGCTTCCAATCACAAGCGCATGGGCGTCGGCACGTCGCGCAACTGGAACACGGTGCGCAGGCTAGCGGAGATGGTAGGCAGTAGGCAGTAGGCAGTAGGCAGTAGGCAGTAGGCAGTAGGCAGTAGGCAGTAGGCAGTAGGCAGTAGGCAGTAGGCAGTAGGCAGTAGGCAGTAGGCAGTAGGCAGTAGGCAGTAGGCAGTAGGTGGCATTCTCTATTGCCTAATTCCTACTGCCTACTGCCTTGTTTCAAGCCTTCGCCATCTTTGCCCCGGCACCGAGCGCCATGGTGCGCAGCACGTAGTAGACGGCGCCGGCGATCGCCACGCCGAAGAACCAGCCATAGACACCCCACCAGGACGGCAGCCAGTTGGTGAAGTTCGGCAGGATCGAGGAGAAGATGGCGCCGATGCCGGCGGCGATGAAGGCGTTGACGTGCCAGCCGCTCTGGAAGCGGAATTCGCCGTCCTCGCGATAGAGCGCCTCGACGTCGACCTCGCTTTTGCGGATCAGGTAATAGTCGACCATCATGACGCCGAAGATCGGGCCCATCGTCGCGCCGATGATGTTGACGAAGGAGGCGGCGCTGCCTTCCCATGGCGCGAAGGGATAAAGCACCAGGGCGATCAGCGCCGCGATATAGCCGCCCTTCTTAAAGTCGATCTGGCGCGGGAAGACGTTGGAGAAATCGAAGGCCGGCGAGACGAAATTCGCCACGACATTGATGCCCAGCGTCGCAACCGCGAAGGTGAGCGCGGCGAGAGCGGCCAGGAACCAGCTGTCGAACTTGGCCGAGATCTGGTCGGGGTGGAGCAGCACCTCGTGGTAGACGTCATAGGCGGCAATCGTGGTGACGCCGGCGACGAGCGAGAACAGGATGAGGTTGACCGGCAGGCCCCAGATGTTTCCCTTGCGCAATGACGCCTGGTCGGGCGCGTAGCGGGCGAAGTCGCAGAAATTGAGATAGAGCGCCGAGAAATAGGTCACCCAGATCGCCGCTACCGCGAACAATGACGTCCAGGAGCCCGGCGTTCCCGGCACGCCTGCATCCTTGGTCTTTTCAAGAAGCACGTCC
Organism: Mesorhizobium sp. RIZ17; assembly: GCF_051127865.1. Taxonomy (NCBI): domain Bacteria; kingdom Pseudomonadati; phylum Pseudomonadota; class Alphaproteobacteria; order Hyphomicrobiales; family Phyllobacteriaceae; genus Mesorhizobium; species Mesorhizobium sp. RIZ17. Next base: position 5,606,193 of record NZ_CP147861.1, on the reverse strand, counting down.
ATCGGGATGTCGCTGGTGAAGGCGAACGTCCCCGACTTCACGCAGAGATAAATGGCCAGAAGCAGCATCATCACCCACACAGCGGGGCCGGCCCAGTCCTGGAAGCGGCGCACGGTTTCCATGCCCTTCTGGATGATCAGCAGTTGCAGCGCCCAGATGATGACGAAGCAGATCACCTCCAGGGTCGAATGTCCCAGAAGATGCGAGCTCTTGTTGAACTCGTCGAACCATGGCAGCCGTGTCAGCAGCGCCACGATGGCGCCGGAGGCGGCGGCGGTCTGGGCGCCGTACCAGAAGCAGGCGACGATGGCGCGCACCAGCGCCGGGACGTTGGCGCCCCAGATGCCGAAGGAGGCGCGGGCAAGCACGGGGTAGGGCACGCCGGTCTTCACGCCAGCATAGCCGACCATGTTCATCAGCGCGTAGATGATCAGCGAGCCGATGCCGATGGCGATGATGAAATTGACGAAACCGCCGCAGAACAAAAACAGGCTTGCCGCCAGGTAGTAGCCCCAGAGGCTGTGGACGTCCGATGTCCAGACGTTGAAGATCGAAAACGGTCCCCAGTTCCTGACCGTTGCGGGAGCCAGATCCTCATTGTAGAGGTCAGGCGATGCGCCTTGAATGGTCATTGCAAGTGTTCCCCTTTTTGCAAAACGCGCCCTCACGCGTTTGACCGGGGAGGTTAAGCCTGACCCAGGGGAACCGGCAAGCAACCCATTTGCCGGCTTTCGCCTTAAAGATATTCAATGAGAATCGCCGTTATCGCCGATCCGAGGCTCATCGATTTTGAGTCGCTGTGTTGCTCTTTCCCGCATAGCGGGCGCTGGTTGGTCGGTTCCAAAACTTTTCCGACAGCAACCAAATTTGTTTGGAACCGATCCGCGAGACGTGCGTTTAATGAAGTTCGGCTGCTCTGCGGCCGACCGGGAGGATAATCATGGATCGCTTGCATTTCTTTACCCCAGTGCGAATTGCGCGTGGGCAGGGATACCCTGTGGAGGAAGTCGATAGCGTCTCCGAGGCGATGGTGTTCCTGCGGAAGTGGCCAACGGGAAGACGCGGCCCGGTGTATCAATGCGCCCTGAATTGCTGCGCGGCGGCTATGTCGGGCAAGATGTCGGCCGAGGAAGCGCGGAAAGCCTTTGTCGGCTTTGCCCGTATCACCCGGCTGCTCGACGACGACATGGCGCTGCCGCTGGGCGGCGCGTCGACGGATAATGTCTACGCCTTGAGGCGTTAGGGCAGCCGGTATTCGCAAGATCGACAACGCCGCGCCTGACTGGCGCGGCGGGTATTCTGTTGTTCTGCACCGGTCCTGACAGGGCCGGGATGTCTCCCAGCGCTTTGTCTGTTCCGTGCAGTTCCTGGGCACCCGGTAGGAAATCGCCGCAAAATCGCTTATGTGAGCGCGATGCCCATCAACAGCACCGGGGCAGTCGCCTGAGTATTCTGTTCAGCACACCCGACCCGCGATACAGTCCGAAACAAAGGGCACACTGGTGGGCGATATGAGCAAAGACACCGATTCGGGACCCATTGCCGTCGATATGACGGCCACGAACCGACTGCCGGCGCGGCGTCCGGAGTTGATGCGGGTCGTAACGCGCTGAACACATGCAGGCTCTTCTCCGCTCCACGATGTGATGGGCATAAGATGACAGTCGCGCCCGGTGGTCAGACCCAGAATGTCTGCAATGCGCGTCATGTCAGCTGTAGAACCGAGTCCTGCCCGCCACTGAAAGCAGACACTAGGAGAAGCGTGCGGTCAGAATGCGCCGCCTCGTTGTCACCGCTCATGAAGGAAGTTCATCCCGCCATTTGATGGCTTCCATCTCGACGCGGACCGCGTCCTGAACATCAATGACCTGATGGACGTCGAATTGGAACGCCGGGAAGGTCGAACACATTTTGTGGATTATCAACGGGTCATCTGCCTCGATCAGCATGCTACCACCCCATTCGCCCACCCGCGCCACGAAGGCATGCACGTTGACTTCGCTGGGTATCTCCCAGTGCTGGAAGATTTTCAGGATGCGCTTTTGGACGTTCTCGTATTCAACCGCCGATCCCTGTGGCCTCTCGCTCCAATTTACGAGGTATTTCATAATCTCCTCCTCTCTCTAGTGTTGGTGTGTTAGCTTCTGTTTGGAACGCATGTTTGCAGCTTGTGCCGGACATACCTTCTCAGCTCGGCACAAGCCTTGCCAGCAGCGACACCAGTTCGGACTGTCGATGAGTTCCGGTTTTCGCAAAAACCGCTTTCAATTGGTTGCGCGCTGTCTGGTACGAGATCCGGCATTTGGCGGCTGCAGCCTCCAGCGTGTCGCCGCTTGAAAGCATGGCTGCCAGCCTCGCTTCCGCCGATGTCAGCGAGAAGGACGTCTGAAGGTGAATCTCCGGCGGCTGTCGCTTCGCGTCTGGATCCACCAGGATTACGACCGCTTGGCATGGAGCGAGCGAATTGTACGTGACGTTCGCCACGCGGAGGGGGTAGGCAATCAGCGGGCGCCCTCGCGCCCTTGGCAACGATGCAGGAGGCATTGATGAGGCGAGATGGGGACTCCGCAAGAGCACATGGAGCGCCGCGTTCAGGGCGTTCGTCGCATCTTTGTCGATCGAGGCCAAATGGCGGCCGTTGGTCACGAGGTCGCGGGCCTGCAGGGACTCCGCAGCGCCGTTCATGCGCAGCACAGTCCCGTCGTTGCCAATCATGACGGCGGCCGTGCCGCTCGCGCTGAAAGCGTCCAGTGCCGCGTCCGCGCGCGCAAGGCCGAGCATCGTGGCAAGCGCAGCAACAGATCCGATACGATCAGACAGGACCTTCAGGCCTTGAAGTTCCTCTCGAGAGAACGGCCCTTGCGCGATGGATCTCTGCAAGGACAGAGACCAGAAGGCGTCGCCGGCCGCGATCTTGACGAGGGCGCACCACCGCAGCCCGCACGGGGCGAGGAATTCCTGGAAATACGGATGCCTGGCGACATCGTCCGACGTCATAAGATCCTCGTCCGTCGCCACTCCGCGGGAACGCAGAAACGGGACCAGACGGAAGCGCTCGTCGCGTTCAAGCCATCCGTCCTTGACGTAAACCTCAAAAGACCGAGCAACCGAGCGGGTGCGCGGCAGGATCGGCAGATGACGATCTACATCGAACAGCAGCGCGCCGAAGCTTCCGGTGGCCTGTGCGACCCGTTCCATCGCCTCGTCCCAGCGCGTCGGATCGACAGCCGCCTCGACCAGGCTGGCTTCGATCGCCGCAAAATCGAAAGCTGCAGACATCACCACTCCCGGCCACGGGCCTCGTGCATGGCGCTACTTAAGAATGCGCTAATATTTTGGGCTCCGCCTCCTCCATTCAGTTGAGAAATCGGCGAGTTTTTTCTGCCCATAGCCCATTTGGGTCATGAGCATTCCCCCTGAAGCGCTATCCTCTCAGGCACAGGTTTGGAGCGGTGCGCCTTGGGAGAGGCTGTGATGCACGCTGTGGCCGTCACCGGTCATAGACCCAGTTTCCCGCTCTGATCGTTAACGCAGATCGGGGGCTACGCCCATAACCGGCGGGAGCGTTAATTATGCAAATTAAATTACTGGTTTCGTTAAAGTAAGCCTTATGCCGCGAAGGAGGCAATATAGTACGCCGCCAAAATGCTCATGAAACCGCACATTGGAGGATAAGTAATGCCTTTCTCGAACACTACTTATACTATCAACCCAGCCGCTCCGACGCTCACCAATTCTGACATGATCCAGTATACCGTGACCTTCTCGGAAGCCGTCACGGGCGTCGACGTGAGCCAATTCGCACTCACCAACACAGGGGCCGTGACGGGAGATTCCATTGCCAGCGTCGCTCCCATCGCGGGCAGCGACGGAACACAGTACACTGTGACCATAGCTACGGGTACAGGTGACGGCTCGGTGGCTTTGGCCTTCGTCGGCGGGAATGTGCTTGATCTGGCAGGCAATCCTCTCCCGGCCGTCGAATTCACGCAGGCAGCCGGTTACAATCCTGCGCTACATCCCATCGAGGCAACTCTCGCCGACGTAAATGGCGATGGCAAACTGGACCTCCTTACGCCCGACACTGGCCTATATGTCGGCGGCCAGAATGTATTCGTCCAGTTGGGCAACGGTGATGGCACGTTCGGCGCGCCCACATCCTATGCCACTGGCACGAGCCCATGGTCGATCGCCGTCGGCGACCTCAACGGGGACGGAAAGGTCGATCTTGCCGTGGCGAATGCCGACAGCAATTCGGTCTCCATTCTTTACGGCAATGGAGACGGCACATTCCAAACCCAGAATACTGTCGCGACCGGAAACTATCCGACGTCGGTAGCGATAGGTGACTTCAATGGCGACGGAAAGCCGGATTTGGCGGTCGCCGACTTCAACAGTTTTGCGGTCTCAGTGCTTCTCAATGACGGCAATGGATCCTTCTCGCCACAACCGGGCTATGCCATTGGCCCTTATCCGTACACCCTGGCCGCCGCCGACCTCAATGGCGATGGCAAGACGGACCTCATCGTCGGCAATCGCGATTCGAACGTATCGGTGCTGCTCGGCAATGGAGATGGCACATTCCAAGCACCGAAGACTTACGATCCGGTTTCGCCAGGCGCGGCTTCCATCGCGGTTGCCGACGTGAATGGCGACGGCGTCCCTGATCTCATCGTGGGCGGTTCGCAGGCCTCGGTTATGCTCGGCAACGGCGATGGTACATTTGGCACGGCGGTTGGCTACTACGGGAATGGGGGTGGTCGTGTTGCCACTGCCGACATCAATGGCGACGGCAAACTCGACATCGTCCTGGGCGCCCAAATTCTGCTCGGCAATGGTGACGGGACATTCCAAGCATCCAGCTCGTTCGCTGGCGTCGGTTCCGTTAACGGCGACGCAGCGGCTGACCTGAACGGCGACGGCAGGCCGGATTTCGTTTTTGCGAACTATAACTATAACTACGATCCGAACCTGAGTACCGTTACTGTCTTCCTGAACAACACCCCACCTTTTACAATCGACAAGACCACACCCTATACCATCGACAAGACCGCACCCCAGGTAAGCCTGTCCCTGGATCACAGCCAGCTTAACCTCGCGGCCGAAACGGCTGTGGTGACGTTCGCGTTCAGCGAGGCGGTCACGGGTTTCGGCCTGACCAGCGTCACAGCGAGCGGAGGCTCGCTCAGCAACCTGCAGACCAGCGACGGAGGCAAGACCTATACGGCGACATTCACCGCCGCGAACGGCGTCGACGTCGCCAACGCGGATGTGGGCGTCAACGCCGGCGGATACCAGGACCTGGCGGGCAACGCGGGCAGTGCCGGCGACATCGGCAGCTTCATGGTCGACACGGTAACCCCGACGGTGGCGGTGTCGGTCAGCAGCAGCAACCTCACCCTGTCCGCGCGGACAGCGACGGTCACCTTCTCCTTCAGCGAGGCGCCTGTTTCCTTCGCGCTGGCGAACGCGGCAGTCGTCGGCGGCGCGTTGAGCAACCTGCAGAAGGTCAACGCCACGACCTATACGGCGACGTTCGCCGCCGCCGCGAACACCCAGATCGGCAACGCCTCGGTGAGCGTGACCGGGAACAGCTGGCAGGAAGGCAACGGCAATCCCGGGACGGGGGGCACCACCGGGAATTTCAGTGTCGATACCTACGACCACTGGGCCAACGCCGCGGGCGGAAGCTGGAGCACGGCTTCGAACTGGGGGAACGGCGTGCCAACGGCCAGCGTCGCCGCGGAGATCGACCGAGCCGGAACCTACACCGTCACGATTTCCGGTCCAGCGGCCGCATACGGGCTGATCGTCAATGACGCCGGTGCGACTGTGTCGGACAAGAACAGCGCGCTGACGCTTGCTGGGGCGGGCGGTTCGAACGGTGCGCTGACGATCACGGCTGGCACCTTCGCACTCAACGGCGGGAGCCTGAACGCAGGTGCGGTCTCGATCGGCAGCAGCGGTACGTTCTTGGTCGGGAGTTCGGCCGCGCTCGCGGAGACGTTCTCCGACAACGGTTCGCTGATCGTAGCCAATACGAGCACGGTGAGCTTCACCGGAAAGCTTAGCGGATCGGGCTCAGTGACCGTCAAAAACAGCTCCGTCGCCACATTCAGCGGCACGATCACTGGATCCGAGACATTCACCGTTGACAACAGCGCCAAGGCCATCATCACGAAGGCGATCGGCGGCACTGGTTCCTTTACCTTGATGAAGGGGGGCGGTCTGGAATTCGTCTCGTCCGACTCGGAAAACGTCACGTTCGCGAGCGGGGCATCCGGAACGCTCAAGCTCGACAACAGCTCGACGTTCACCGGCAAGATATCCGGACTGACACCGAACAACGCAGTGGACCTTGCCGATCTTGCATATACCAAGGCTAAGAACATGCTCGCCTCTTACACGGGCAACACGGCGGGCGGCGTGCTGACGGTCGGCAACGGGAGCAAGAGCGTCAGCCTCAACCTCCTTGGGGACTACACCCATTCCACTTGGACGCTTTCGAAGGACGCCAGCGGGGGAACATTAGTGGTCGACCCCGCAACCGAAACTCCATGGCCTGAGCCGGGTCTTGTCGCATCTAGCACGCTCGATCTCCTAAGCAATGCCTCGGGGCCGAATTCAATCCTGGGCTTCGCGAGACACGGCGACAGTATCCTGGACACGCTGGCAGGCGCGAACGAGCACATCGGCCCGGATGTCGCACTGCTGGTGAACTACATGGCTTCGGCCTTCCCGATGAGCAGTGGCGGCTATGGGGGCGCGTTGACCGATCCGTCGCAGCCGGCGATCAGCCAACACATGCTGCTCAGCCTGCCTCAACACACGTGAGGGCTCTCGAGTAATGAAGAACGTTTGCGCCTCATTATGACGACGACTTGGATCACTGTTTCTCTAGCTGGCCCGGCGGCGCCGCACTGAACGGTGCCGCCCTTCACCGCAGTTCTCCATCGTCTTTCGATGCCGCACGCGCCGGGCAAGAGTATGGCTTGGTGCGGGCGGTGGCTTTGCATGATGCCATCCATCGGATGGCGTTCAATTCCGCCCGAGATTTCGGACTGATACTGCCACTCGCCTCAACTATGCAACCTTCGCCGCGTGGATAGTGTGGAGCATCTCAGGCTTAAGGTGCGTATAGCGCCGCAACATCTTCCAATCCTTGTGTCCTGGAACCAGCGCTACCTGTTCAATTGTGAACCCAGCTTCGAAAAGGCGGCTCGTTCCCTCATGCCGCAAATTATGAAAATGAAGGTCGCGGATATCTAGGTCACCACAGCCTCGACGGAAGGCGGTGCCGACGGACTTGTGGTTGAACGGGAAAATTCGATCATCGTCATTGCTGCGCTTTGTCCGCCGCTCCTCGGCACCTTGGGCGGCGCGGTCACGACCAAAACGAATGAGCCGTTCGCGATCGAGCGCTGCGAGGTTGCACTTCCCCAGATGCCGTTGGAGCATATCGAGGGCCGCAGCCTTGGAGCGGCGAGGGGACTTGCCTACATCGCACATGTCGTCGATATGGAGGTCGATAAGTTCGCCGAAGGTTTTAAGGCGCGCTATGCGGGACTTGGTCGGCGTCTCACCCCGATCGACCTGGCGCTCGGTTTCGGTTGCCCAGCGCCGTGCGTTGTCTCGGCGGAGGAAGGTCTCGCTGACGTAGCGACCCTTGCGACGAACTTGGACACGCCAGGAGCCGGATGAGAGCTTTGTGTAGGTGGCCATTTTTTCGTGTGCGCTCCGTGTGCACTGAGAGATCGAAACGTGGCGAAAAGGATCGTATTCTGGCGTAAGTTCGTGTGCACTCGGCAGGTTCTAACGATTTGATGGTAAAGAAAAAAATGCTGAAAAATCAAGAGCATACGGTGGCCATAGCACCGATGATGGACTGGACAGATCGGCATTGCCGGTTCTTCCACCGCCAGTTGACGCGCCGCGCGCTGCTCTACACCGAGATGGTTGTGGCGGACGCGGTCATCCATGGCGCGCGTGAACGGCTGCTCGGTTTCGACGACGTCGAGCATCCGGTTGCCCTGCAGCTTGGCGGATCGGATCCTGCAAAACTCGCCGAGGCAGCGCGCATCGGCGAAGCCTTCCGCTATGACGAGATCAACCTCAATGTCGGCTGCCCATCCGATCGCGTCCAGTCGGGGACATTCGGCGCCTGCCTGATGAAGACGCCGGCTCTGGTCGCCGAATGCGTCGCGGCAATGAAGGCCTCGGTGAAAATCCCCGTCACGGTCAAATGCCGCATCGGCGTCGACGATCAGGACCCCGAGCCTGCTCTCGACACGCTCGCCGATGGCGTGCTCGCCGCCGGCGCCGACGCGCTCTGGGTGCATGCCCGCAAGGCCTGGCTGGAAGGACTGAGCCCCAAGGAGAACCGCGATATCCCGCCGTTGGACTATCCGCGCGTCTACCGGCTGAAGGCCAGAAAGCCGAACGATTTCATAGGTATCAACGGCGGCATTCAATCGCTCGGCGAGGCATCGGCGCATCTCGGCCATGTCGACGGCGCGATGCTCGGCCGCGCCGCTTATCACATGCCCGGCATCCTTGCCGGCGTCGATGCCGCCTTCTACGGCGAGGCGGCTGCCGTCTTCGACTACGCGGCGCTGATCGACGCCATGGCCAGTTATGCCGCGCGCCATATCGAGCGGGGCGGGCGGCTCGGCCACATCACCCGCCACATGGTCGGACTGTTCCACGGCCTGCCTGGCGCGCGCCGCTTCCGGCAGATTCTTTCCACCGACGCCAACAAACCGGGGGCGGGGCCGGAGGTGCTGCGGACCGCATTCGCGGCGATCGATTTCGCGGCGGCGGAAGCCGAGGCGGCCTGACTATAAGTCTTTGTTTTGACGCTATTTCGGACGGAAGGCTACGGCGAAGGCGCCGAGCCTGACCGTTTCACACTTTCCCTGAAATTGCTCTAGTCCCGCAGGATCATGCGGTCCCCGCGCACGTCGAAGCCCGACAGTGAGCCGATGAAGTTCATGCCGAGCAGGCTCTGTTCCAGCATGCCGGGCGCGGCGACCATCACCGACATGTCCTTGCGCACGATGCCGCCGATCGCCACCTCGTCGGTCTTGACCATCGCCGCGCGCGCCATGCCGTTGGCGGTGGAGACGTCGACGCTGTAGCTGAGCGCCGCCGGGTTGAAACCCGCGGCCTGCGCATCCTCGGACGTCAGCACCGTGCTGGTCGCGCCGGTGTCGACCACGGCGCGTATCGGCGTGCCGTTGACCAGGATGCGGGCTTCGAAATGGCCGTTGTCGGCTTTGTCGAGCGTGACGGTCGGGCGGCCATTCTCCACGCCGAGCGCCAGCGGGCTGCCCGGCACGAGGCCGGCAGTCACGCGGCTCGCGACGTCCTGCAGTTCGTAGCGATACTGGTAGCCGGCGATCAGCACGAGCACGAACGCGGCCCAGACGCCGAGGTTGCGCGCCATGTCGCCCATCGGCCGGCCGGAGCGGAGCAGGCTTGCACCGATCACCATCACCAGCACTCCGACCCAGATCAGCCGGCCGAAATCATTGTTGTCCATGCCGAAAGTGCGGCCGGCCGAATTGTTGAGCATGAGCAGCACGACGCCGACGCCGATCACCGCCATGACGATCCAGAACAGCCGGTTCATCGATTTTTTCTCACAAAACGCCGCGCTCGCGCGCCATGCGGGTGCGCCGGGTTTCGCGGCGCGGCCGCCGCTCGACCGTTTCGAGCCGTGCCGGCAGTTCGGACATCACCGCCCGGCGCGTTTCGGGGGTCATCGTGAGCCAGCCGGAGATCTCGTCGCGCGTGCGGCCGCAACCGAAGCAGAAGCCGGTTTTCATATCGATCGAACAAACCAGGATGCAGGGGGATTCGATGGCGGTCATGCTGTTCTCTTGCCTTTATTCCACATGGTGCAACCGCCGGAGCAATGCAAGCCCTCCGCAATGCGCCGCATGGCAACGCGTTCGCGGCATCGCCAAGTGGTTGTGCCGGCTGGGGAAGGCGGCTATGCCGCTTGCGATTTCCGCAACGAACCGCGACCGACATAGATGACCACAACGCCTTTCAACGATTTCAGAAACCTTCTGGCGGCGTTGCCGCCTGCCGATCACGCGGCGGCGACCCGTGTCCGCGCGCTGTTTGCCAAAGCGGACAAACCGAAAGAATCGCTCGGGCGCATCGAGGACATCGCGGCCTGGATTGCCGCCTGGAGCGGGCGCGCGCCGCCGGCGATCAACCGGCCGCTGACGGCGATCTTCGCCGGCAACCACGGCGCGGTGCGACACGGCATTTCGCCGCGGCCAGTGGCGGCGACCGCCAATGAAGTCGAGCTCTGCGCCGCCGGCGGCGCCGCGATCAATCAGGTCTGCGTCGCCAACGATCTCGGCCTGAAGGTCTTCGACCTCGCTTTGGATATCCCCACAGGCGACATCACCGAGGAAGCCGCGCTCGACGAGCGCGGCTGTGCCGCGACCATGGCCTTCGGCATGGAAGCGGTCGCGGGCGGCGCCGATCTTTTGTGCCTGGGCGATCTCGGTGTCGGCAATTCGACGATCGCTGCCGCTCTTTGCGCCGTGCTGTTCGGCGGCGAGGGGGCCGATTGGGTCGGGCCGGGGTCCGGCGCCGATGCGGCGATGATCGCGCGCAAGGCCGAGGTCGTGGATCGGGCGCTGGCATTCCATGGTTCCAGCCTGGGCGATCCGCTCGAGGCCTTGCGCAGGGTCGGCGGACGCGAGTTCGCGGCGATCTGTGGCGCCATTCTGGCGGCGCGCATGGAGAAGATTCCTGTGCTGCTCGATGGGTTCGCGGCGACCGCGGCGGCCGCCGCCCTTCATGCGGCCAATCCAGGCGCGCTCGATCACTGCCTGCTTGCCAGCCTGTCGCCGGAGCCTGGCCACGCCAAGGTGGCCGAACGTCTCGGGCTGCGGCCGCTGCTCGATTTCGGCATCAGCCATGGCGAAGGGGTCGGGACAGCTCTCGCCGCCGGCATCGTCAAGGCCGCTGCATTGACCAGTTCGGGCATGGCGATGGCTGTCCGGCTCTAGAGCCGACGGAACTTGCTTCAGCGGCGCCCACGCGCCACGACCGCATTGGTCGGCAATGCCGGCAGTTCCTCCATCACCCGGCTCAACGGGAAGATGGCGATCGCCTCGGTGCCCTCACGCAGCTTGGAGTGCAGCTCGAACTCGCCGCCATGCATGGCAAGCAAGCCCTGCACGATCGGCAGGCCGAGGCCGGTTCCCTGTTCGGCGCTCTTGATGGCGATCGAGCCTTGGCCGAAAGCGGAAAGCACCACCGGGATTTCCTCTTCCGGTATGCCTGGGCCGTTGTCCTTGACCGAAATGTACTGGCCGCCGCCAGCGGTCCAGCCGACACGCACGCGCACTTCGCCACCGGACGGGGTGAATTTGATCGAATTGGACAGGAGGTTGAGCGTGATCTGCCTGACGGCGCGTTCATCGGCGAAGAGACGCGGCAGGGTTTCCTCGAACTCCTGGATGACGCGGATGTCCTTGTTGCGGGCGCGCAGCTCCATCATGTGGCAGCAGTCTTCGACGATGGTCACCAGCACGACCGGCTCCTCGTTGAGCTGATAGCGGCCGGCCTCGATGCGCGACAAATCGAGGATCTCGTTGATCAGGTCGAGCAGGTGCTGTCCGGACTCGTGCACGTCATGGGCATAGTCGCGGTAGGTCGGATTGTTCATCGGCCCCAGCACTTCATTGGCCATCACCTCGGAGAAGCCAAGGATGGCGTTGAGCGGCGTCCTGAGCTCGTGGCTCATGGAAGCGAGAAAGCGTGACTTCGCCAGATTGGCGTCCTCGGCGCGCCGCCTTGCCTCGTCCGACATCGATTTCGCCGTCTCCACCTCGGCGATCAGCGCGTCCTTCTCGGAGCGGAAGGAGAGCAGCATCAACGACGCCTGATTGAGATGACGCGCGACGTAGCCGAAGAAGGGCAGTGCGGCGATAAGCAAGGCCGCCATCGTGGCTTCGATCGGCGTCCACAGGCGCAGGATGGTGTAGACGTAGACGGCAACGGGAATGGCAAAGGTCGCGAACAGGGCGCCGCCAAGCGAGGAGGCCATCACGGCGGTCGTCGCCATGGCGATCAGCAGCACCATGGCCTTGGCCACATGGAACTGGTCGATCTGGCAGGTGTCGCAGCCGATCCAGGCGAACCAAGCCCAGCCAAGGCCGCACAAGAAATGGCCGATCAGGAAATCGCGGCGCGTCTGCGCCGGGTCGAGTTCGGCCGCCTCCGTTCGCTCGACGCGGCGCGACATGAAAGCGACGATCGTGTAGCAAAGCAGCATCGCCAGGGCCCAGATGGTGATCTGGTTGCCAAGTCCCGCCAGCCGGCCGACGGCGGCCACGGCAAGCACGAGCAACGGGATCGCAACCGCGCTGACCACCATGGCGCGCGCATGCAGCTTCAGCAGTTCACGGTCGAAATCGAGGCTGCCCGCCTGCTGCGAAAGGCGGTCGCGCGTCTTGCGCACCGCGCGCGCCACATCGCTGTTGCGGTGCGGTTTACGGCGGTCCACAATAAATTTATCCGCTGTGTTCGAGCGTTGCAAAGGCATACAGACTTCAATTTCTGCGCGCAGCGACTGTCAGTTCGTTAAGCTACGTTCGAATGATTAAGAGACTGTTTGCCATATGAGCCGTTTAGGACCGCGCCGACGCTATGCGGCAAGTGCGCCGCGAAGCCTCTTGCGCAAGCTGCTGGACTACGGGCTCGCCATCCTTTTGCTTGGGTTGCTCATCCTGGTGGCGGCGCGCCTCGATCGCTTCGAGACACGCAAGGAGCAAGGCACGGCGATCGTCAATGACGGCGATTCGATCACGCTCGGGGCCGAGCGCATTCGCATGCGCGGCATCGACGCTCCGGAGTATCAGCAGGCCTGCCAGAAGGCCGGCGCCGACTATCCCTGCGGCAAGCTGGCGCGGCAGTCGCTGGTGCGCCTGGTCGCCGGCAGGCCTGTTTCCTGCAGCGGCTGGCAACGCGACCGCTACGGCCGTCTGCTCGGCGATTGCAGGGCAGGCGACACCGACCTGAACCGGACCCAGGTGCAGGCCGGATGGGCGGTTGCGTTCGGCGACTTCGAGACCGAGGAGGCGGTGGCGAGAGCAGCCAAGGCCGGCATCTGGGCTGGCACCTTCGAGGAGCCGCAGCAATGGCGCGACAGCCATCACGATGCGCCGGTCGAGAGAAAGCACGGCACGCTGGCCTCGTTCGGGGACGCGTTGCGCGAATTTGTTCGCTTCTGGTGATGGGCGGAGCCGCCTATGATCCGGTGGAGAAGCTGGAGGATGGAATGAAGTTGTTCGATGGCGGCCGTGCGCCCAACCCCCGGCGCGTGCGCGTCTTCCTTGCCGAGAAGGGGCTGACGGTTCCGCTGGTGCCCGTTGACATGGGTGCGCTGGAGCATCGCGGCGAGCAGGTCGCGCAGCGCAATCCGCTGCGGCGCCTGCCGGTGCTCGAGCTCGACGACGGTACCGTCATCACCGAATCGATCGCCATTTGCCGCTATTTCGAGGAATTGCACCCCGAGCCCGCGCTGTTCGGCACGGGCGCGCTCGGCAAGGCAAAAGTCGAGATGTGGCAGCGACGCATGGAACTGAACCTGATGGCCAGCGTCGCCGCCGCGTTCCGGCATATCCATCCGGCGATGAAGGAATGGGAAGTGCCGCAAATCCCGGAATGGGGCGAGGCCAACAAACCGAAGGCGATCGAATTCCTGCACCTCCTCGACCGCGAGTTGGCGGAGCGGGAATTCGCCGCCGGCGATGCCTATTCGGTTGCCGACATCACCGGCATGATTGCCATCGATTTCATGAAGCCGGCCCGCATCAAGGTGCCGGAGGAGTGCACGAACGTGTCGCGCTGGTACGCGGCGCTGACGAGCCGGCCGAGCGCGACAGCCTGAGCGACAACGATTGGATAGTCCGCCTGATATGACAGATGCGCTGGAGCGCCTCACCGCGAGGGTGCGGACCTGCCGCATCTGCGTCGAGGAGCCGCTCGGCCGGCCTTTGCCACATGAGCCGCGGCCGGTGCTGCAGCCGTCCTCCACCGCGCGGATCCTGCTTGCCGGCCAGGCGCCGGGCACAAAAGTGCATGTGTCGGGCATGCCCTTCACCGACGCCTCGGGGGACAGGCTGAGAAACTGGCTCGGCGTCAGCAGCGATGACTTCTACGACACCGAAAAATTCGCCATCGTTCCGATGGGCTTTTGCTTTCCCGGCCAGGACGCCAAGGGCGGCGACCTGCCGCCGCGCCGCGAATGCGCGCCGGCCTGGCGCGCTCAATTGATGGCGCTGATGCCGCGGATCGAACTGGTTCTGACCATCGGCGGTTATGCGCAGGCATGGCATATGGGCACGACACGCCTACCGTCGTTGACCGAGACGGTCAGGAACTGGCGCGCCATATGGGACGGACCGGCCACGCCGAAAGTGCTGCCGCTGCCGCATCCATCCTGGCGGAACACCGGCTGGCTGAAGAAGAATCCCTGGTTTGAAATGGATTTGCTGCCCTTCCTGAGGTCGGAAATCCGCTATCGCATCGATTAGGCATCCTGCAAGAAATCACTCGCTTTTGCCGCCATCGGCAGAATTTCTTTCTTGTGAAAGGCTTCGATAAAAGGGATTATAGCGAAACTATTCCCCTGGAGCTTCCCCATGGATCGCCTCGACAGAAAAATTCTCCGCCTCCTGCAGGAGGACGCGACGCTCGCGGTCGCCGATGTCGCCAAGAAAGTCGGCCTGTCGACCACACCGTGCTGGCGGCGTATCCAGAAGCTCGAGGAGGAGGGCGTCATCAAGCGGCGTGTTGCCATCCTCGATCATGAGAAGGTCAATGTGCGCGTCACCGTCTTCGTGTCGATCCGCACCAATTCGCACAGCCATGAATGGCTGCGGCGCTTCTCCGAGGTCATCCAGGAATTCCCGGAAGTGGTCGAATTCTACCGCATGAGCGGCGACGTCGACTACCTGCTGCGCGTGGTGGTGCCGGACATCGCCGCTTACGACGCTTTCTACAAGCGGCTGATCGCCAAGATCGAGATCCGCGACGTGTCCTCGTCCTTCGCCATGGAGCAGATCAAGTACACGACCGAGATCCCGCTCGACTATATGGTGCTGGACAAGGAATCGGGCGCGAACGCTGCGTGAGCGCCGTGCCCGATCACAGGCCTTAGTTCTTCTTCTTTTTGAGGAAACTCCACGGCGAGTTGACCGGCAGCGTGACCGTGTCCGGCACGCTGTCGACGCTCGCTACCTCGGCCTTGCGCACCGTGTAGCCCGACTGGACGATCGAGACGCCGTCGAGGATGAAGAGCTGGCTCTTTTCCATGCCGGGCTTCAGCACGCCGGTGACGGCGACCGGCTCGTAGGTCTCTTTCATCTTGTAGGGATGAACCGGCGTCACCAGCACGATCTGGTTCGGCGGCGGCGTCGGCATGTGGCTGCAGGCGCCCGTCCATGGCACCAGCAGAAACTGGTAGACGGTCTCGCCGTCACGATCGACCGGCAATGCGTAGCCGGCTAATTGTATCGTCTTGTCCTGCAGATTGAGTGACAAGGTCTCGCCGTGGTCGGGCAGTTTTGCCGCGATCATCGGCAGGTTTGCGTCCTCGGCAACGGCCTGCGTCGTGGGGCGCAGATCCTTCCAGAAGATATGCGCCACATCGGCGGCGGCATCGGCTCCCGAGGCAACGAACAGGAACCCGGCCGCCAGCGTCGCGCATGATTTGAAACGTTTGCTCATGGTCGCTCCATCCTCCGCCTGTCCATTCGCGGAATCGAGTAAAAGCGTCGTGACCGATGCATGCTCAACGGTTCAGCCGCATCACATGCCGGCGCGTGCCGGCGGTGCCGACCTCATCGAAGCCTCGCGCGACGAACATGTCGCGAAAACCCATGAAGCGATAGCTGGGTGCTGCCTCGTCGACGGGATAGGCCTCGATTATATGCGCACCCTTGCTGAAGGCATGGTCGATCGCGGCATCGAGCAAAGCGGAGGCCAGCCCGCCGCCGCGCAAGGCCCTCGGCACATAGAAGCAGACGATCGACCATATGCGGGTTTCAGCGTCGTCCTGCTGCTTTGACAGTTTTCGATAGGTCTCGCGCGGCGCGACCGAGCACCAGCCGACTGTCCTGCCGTCCAACTCGGCGACGATGCCGACCGGGGTGCCGGCATCGATAAGCGCCATCATCATGCGCTTTTTCTCGTCGTTCTGGATGTGCTCGCGGCTGGAATGGCGCCATGCCATGCACCAGCAATATTTCGGCGCGCCCGGCTGCTCGAACAGGTTTTCGAAGTCGGCGCGTGTCTTCGGCGTCACCTCGACAAAGCGGATGCCTGCAAGGTCAGGCTTTTGCGGCTGCGAGGCGTTCGAGCTGTCTGGCATCCGTCAGTTCCTTCACCGCATCCTTGCCGATCCAGCGTGCCGTCTT
The DNA here is from genome assembly GCF_051127865.1 of Mesorhizobium sp. RIZ17. NCBI lineage: Bacteria > Pseudomonadati > Pseudomonadota > Alphaproteobacteria > Hyphomicrobiales > Phyllobacteriaceae > Mesorhizobium > Mesorhizobium sp. RIZ17. The sequence goes on along the minus strand of NZ_CP147861.1, from coordinate 5,589,742 downwards.
GTCCGGCGATGCGGCCAGTTTTTCCGCCAGCGCAAGGGCAGGGGCGTGCAAGCTCATCGACCGCTTGCCGATCTGCCGCAGCGCCCAATTGACCGCCTTGCGGACGAAATTACGCGGGTCGCCGGCATGTTTTTCGATCAGCGGCAGATAGGCAAGGAAGGTCGCGTCCGGCTCCTTCTTGAGGTGCACCGCGCTCCAGGCCAGCATGGCGAAGGCGGTGCGGCGGACGAATTCGCGTTCGTCTTCGGCAAACTCGTCGACCAGTTCGCGCCAGAACGGCGTTTCTGCAAACAGGTCGGCAACGGTGTCGACGATCTCCCAGCTGTCGAAATCGGCGGCCCAGCGCCGGCATTGATCGATGCCGACCTTCTTTGGCTCGCCGGTGAAGGCCGCCATCAGCCGCGCCTCCCGGATGCCGCTGTCCCACAGCAGAAGCGATCGCTCGTGGTTCTTCTTCAGCTTGCGCGCCAGCGGTCGCAAGTCGGAATTGCCGATGCCAAGCGCGGTCGCCGTGTTGATGCCGAAGCGCGCAATGCCGGCCCGGTTTTCCTCAATGCCGATCGCGCGCAAATGAGCGACGATGTCGTCGGCGCTCCAGCTTGGATCGGGCAGGGTCATCGTCGCCTATTTTTCCAGGCGCGCAAGCAGCGAGGACGTATCCCAGCGCTTGCCGCCCATGTCCTGCACGTCCTTGTAGAACTGGTCGACAAGCGCCGTCACCGGCAACTTGGCGCCGTTGCGGTTGGCCTCCGCCAGGCAGATGCCGAGATCCTTGCGCATCCAGTCGACAGCGAAGCCGAAATCGTATTTGCCGGCATTCATCGTCTTGTGGCGATTTTCCATCTGCCAGGAGCCGGCCGCACCCTTGGAGATCACCTCGATCACCTTCTCGATGTCGAGCCCCGCCTTCTTGCCGAAATGGATGCCCTCGGCCAGCCCCTGGACGAGGCCGGCAATGGCGATCTGGTTGATCATTTTCGTTAACTGGCCGGCGCCGGCCGAGCCCATCAGGCCGACCATCCGGGCGTAGGCGTCGATGACTGGCCGCGCCTTGTCGAAGGCGGCCTCATCGCCGCCGACCATGACGGTCAGCACGCCGTTCTCGGCGCCGGCCTGGCCGCCGGACACCGGCGCGTCGAGGAAGGAGAAGCCTGCCTTGCGCGCAGCTTCGTCCAGCTCGCGCGCGACCTCGGCCGAGGCGGTGGTGTTGTCGATGAAGACGGAACCCTTCTTCATCGCGGCGAAGGCGCCGTTGGCACCGGTGGTGACCGAGCGCAGATCATCGTCATTGCCGACGCAGGAGAAGACGAAGTCCTTGCCTTCGGCAGCCTCGGCCGGCGTCAGCGCCAGCTTGCCGCCATGCTGGGCCACCCACTGCTCAGCCTTTGCCTTGGTGCGGTTATAGACGGTGACGTCATGGCCGCCCTTGTTTCTGAGGTGCCCGGCCATCGGATAGCCCATGACGCCAAGACCGAGAAATGCAACCGATGCCATAAGCCTGCCTTCCAACAAAACAGAGATTTCAGTGGCGGAAGGTCTAGGCCATGCGAAAAATTCGTCAAGGCACGCAGCGCCGCATCGACTGGTGCAGGCGGCCGGAGCGCGGCGATCCAAGTCTTTGTTTTATGCATGTCGTTTCCCTAAAACCGCTGCGCACTTTAAGGCGACATGCATTATCGATGCAGGTGGATGGTGATACGCCGCTCGATCCATTCTACGCCGTGGCGCAGGATCTCGACCATCACCAGATAGACGATCGCCACCCAGATATAGGCCTGGATGTCGAAGGATTTCGCATAGGCGAGCTTGGCATTGCCCATCAGGTCGTAGACCGTGATGATGGCGACGATCGCCGAGGCCTTGATCATCAGGATGAGCTCGTTGCCGTACGGTCTGAGCGCGACGATGATCGCCTGCGGCAGGACCACTTTGCGTAGCGTCTGCAATGTGTGCAGGCCGAGCGAGGCCGCACCTTCCCATTGGCCGCGCGGCACGCTTTCGATGGCGCCGCGCAGGATTTCCGCCTGATAGGCGGCGGTGTTGAGCGAAAAGGCAAAGACGCCGCAATAGAAGGCTTCGCGGAAGAACCACCACAGCCCGACCGTTTCAAGCTCTGGCCGGAAAGAGCCGACGCCGTAATAGACCAGGTAGGTCTGCACGAGCAGCGGCGTGCCGCGGAAGAAATAGACATAGCAATAGGCAAGCGCGGACAAGATCGGGTTCTTCGACATACGGCCATAGGCGACCGGCAGCGAGAGGATCGCGCCGAGGACCATTGAAATGCTCACCAGCGACAGGGTGGTTCCCAGGCCCTGCAGATAGGCCGGGGCGTATCTGGCAAAGAACTCGGCGTTCCACGCATAGACCAGATAGGCCACGATGCCGGCGCCGAAGAGAATCCAGATGCCGACCAGCGCATAGCCGAGGACGCGGGCTCGCGGCCAGCCGCGCGCTTGCGGCGGCGGCTTGTCGATGGCGATAGCCTGGCTGACGCTCATCGTATCGCCCTCCGCCCGAGATGACGGAGGATGTAGCTGGTAGCGATCGACGACAGGACGGCGAGCGCCAGGAAGATCAGCGCCGCGACGCTGTAGAAGAGGAAGGAATGCTTGGTGACGCGCGCCGCGACGCCGGACTGGCGCAAGGTCTCGGCGAGATTGACCACTGAAACCAGCGAGGTGTCCTTGAGCAGGCTCAGCCAACAATTCTCGAGGCCCGGAAAGGCGATGCGTAGCAGTTGCGGCAGGATCACCAGCCGCATCGTCTGCCATTTCGACAGGCCAATGGCGTAGCCGCCCTCATATTGGCCTTTCGGAATGGCACGGAACGCGGAGAGGAAGACCTCGCTGGCGTAGGAAGAGAAGATCAGCGCCAGCACGATCATGCCGGCGACGAAGCTGTTGACGTCGATCGTCGCGTCCGGATTGAACAGCCGGACAAGGTATTGCAGCAGAAGCGGCATGCCGAAGAAGAACAGGAACAGCGTCACCAGTTCCGGCAGGCCGCGAAAGACTGTGGTGTAGATGTTGCCGGCCAGGCGCAGCGACGGCTCTTCATGCTGCTTGGCGAAGGCGACGAAGAAGCCGATCACCAGGCCGATCGGCAATGTGGCGAGCGCCAACGCAATGGTGACCAGAACGCCTGACGCAATGTCGTCACTCCAGCCGTCCGGTCCCCAGCTGAGAAGTGTCCAAATGCTTTGGGCCGGCATTGACGGGTCGTGTCTCCGTGGCGATCCCGGAAGAAGGGGAGGGCGGCGAGGGGTACCTCACCGCCCTGGCGTAGCTGTCAGGATTCGGCGCCGTAGACGTCGAACTTGAAGTACTTGTCGTTGATTTCCTTGTACTTCCCGTTCTTGCGGATGGCGTCGATCGCGGCATTCAGCTTGTTGACCAGATCGGTCTCGCCCTTGCGCACAGCAATGCCGGCGCCCGGTCCGAAGATCTCGACCGGCTGCGGCGAAGGCTGACCGAGGATCTTGCAGCAGGCGCCGTCCGGCGAATCCAGCCACTGCTGCAGCACGACGATGTCGTCCTCGATGGCGTCGAGACGGCCATTGGCGAGGTCAGCCTGTTCCTCGGGGCTGCTCGGATAGCCCTTGATGGTGCTGTCAGTGAAGGTCTTCGACGCGTAGTTGTAGTGCGTGGTCGTGGTGGCGACGCCGATGTTCTTGCCGGCGAGGTCTTCCTTGGTCACGCCCTTGAGCGGCGAATCCTTCGGCACGGCGATCGCCGACGGGGTGTTGTAGTATTTGTGGGTGAAGTCGACCTTTTCCTGGCGCTCCGGCGTGATCGACATCGAGGCGACGATGGCGTCGAACTTGCCGGCCTGGAGCGCCGGGATGATGCCGTCCCAATCTTGCGCGACGAAGGTGCACTTCACCTTCATTTCGTCGCAGAGAGCCTTGGCGATATCGATGTCGAAGCCGACCAGCTGGCCGTCCGAGGTCAGGTTGTTGAAGGGTGGGTACGCGCCTTCGGTGCCGATCCTCAGGGTCTTCTCCTGAGCCTGGGCGACGCCAAGTGTCAGCAGCGCGGCCGAAGCGGCAAGCGCGATACGCAGTGCAATACGCATGATAATCCTCTCATATTGTCATGGCCGCTGTCCCATGCGGCTCTTGTGGGCGGTGCTTCTTTACCGCCCGCTGAGGCGGATACTCCCACTCTTTCCAAGAAAAAAGCAACTGCAAATCAACGGCAAACGACAATCGGGATGTGCCGCTGCGTTACTTGGCTTGAGCCACGAGACCTGTGCTGCGCTCGACAAAGTCGGCGATCGATTTGGTGTCGTTGAGGTCGAAAACCGGCAGGTCTTCGCCTTCGACTGTAAAGTCGGCGGCGACCGCGACAATGTTGGGATCGTTGGCCGAAAGCGGGGTCCTGTCCTTGGCCTCGATCCGCCTTGCTTCGATCTTCTTGTGCGCTTCGCGCTTGTAGCCTTCGACCAGCACGATGTCCGAGGGCGCCAGGCGCGCCAGGATGTCGTCCAGCGTCGGTTCGTTCTCGCCGCGCAATTCGTGCATCAGCGCCCAGCGCCGGTCGGAGACGATTGCGACCTCGGTGGCGCCCGCCTGACGGTGGCGGAAGCTGTCGGCGCCCGGCTTGTCGATGTCGAAGTCATGGTGGGCGTGCTTCACCGTCGAAACCGTCCAGCCGCGCGCCACCAGTTCGGTGACGAGCTTTTCCGTCAGGGTCGTCTTGCCGGAGTTCTTCCAGCCGGTGATGCCGAATACGCGTCTCATGACCCGAGGCTTTGCAACAGACGCTCCGCCGCCGCAAGATCGTCCGGCGTATTGACGTTGAAGAACGGATCGATCTTCTGATTGCCGGTCTCGATCATGGGGAACTCGACCTCGACATGGCCTTGGCGCTCCATAAAGGCGGAAACCCGTCGGTTGTCCTCGTCGATAAGGAAATGACGCAAGGCGTCGCGCAGGCCGAGCGGCCAGAGCGCGAAGGTCGGGTGCCATCTGCCGTCCGAACTGGCGACGGCGATCGCGCCTGGCCGGTCGTGAACCGCCGCGACCAGGCGCTCGACGAGATCGTCGGGGAAGAACGGCGTGTCGCCGGCGGCGCTCATCAGCCACCGGCAGCTTGTCTGGCTTGCCGCCCATTCGAGGCCGGTCAGAATGCCCGCCAGTGGCCCGGCATGGCCCGGCACCGTATCTTCGAGCACCGGCAGGCCCATGGCGGCAAATCGCGCTGGATCGCCGTTCGCGCTGAGCCCCAGTGTGGCGACCTGCGGATTCAATCGCGCGGCGACACGATCGATCAACCTGTCTTTGCCCAATGAAAGCAACGGTTTGTCGCCGCCGCCCATCCGGCGCGACTGGCCTCCCGCCAGGATGATCCCCGCAATATCTCGGTCCATCGGCCTATATGCCGTCCGGCGCCATGTCGGGTCCAGCGATTTCGGCGGCAGGTTGCCGCCTGCCGACGACGCGTTCGCGGTAGAGCGCATAGAGGCCGGAGCCGATGATGATGGCGGCGCCGACGGTCATGGGCAGGTCGGGGACGTCGCCGAAGATGACGAGGCCGAGCAGGATCGACCAGAGCAGGGCGGTGTAGCGGAAAGGCGCGATGAAGGAGATGTCGCCCGAGCGCATCGCCATGATGATGAACTGATAGCCGATGAGCACAAGCACCGCCGCGAGCGCCAGCAGCGCTGTCGCCCGGCCGCTGATCGGCGTCCAGCCGCCCATCGGCGACAAAAGCAGCGCGCCCAGCACGGTCATGGCAAGCGCGGTCGCCGTCGACACCAGCATGGTAGGGATCGCCTCGGGGATGCGCTTGGTGGAGAGGTCGCGCACCGCGCAACAGGCAACACTGGCCAATGCCACCAGCGAATAGACGCTGAACCCCTCGAAACCCGGTCGCACGATGATGAGCACGCCGACGAAACCGGCGGCAATCGCAGTCCAGCGTCGCCAGCCGACGCCTTCGCCGAATACCAAGGCAGCGCCCATGGTCACCGCCAACGGCAGCGCCTGCATGACGGCGGAGACATTGCCGATCGGCAGATGCGCAAGCGCGATCAGGAACGACACCGTGGCGCCGGCTTCGCCGGCGACACGCATGGCCACCATCGGCTGCAGCATGGCCGCCGGATTGGCGAGCGCGCCGCGCTTCCAGGCGAGCAGGCCGACGAACAGGGACGCGAAGGCGCCGCGCACCAGCATGACCTGCGCCATGTTCATCGATTCGGAAGAGAATTTGGTGATGGCGTCGTTCAAGGTGAAGCCGACCATGGCCACGATCATGAACAGCGCGCCGCGCAGATTTGGCGAGAGGGGCAAAGGCGTTTCCGGATTTACTTAGATCAAGCCTCTAACAGGTGACCGGGAAACAGCAACGCCAAAGAAATGGGCCACGGATCTTTCCGCGGCCCATTTGTCAGCCGACCAGTGTTTCTAGGTTATTTTTTCGGTGTGAGCGTCTCGGTGCCGCTGCCGTCCTTGCCGGCGATGGTCCACAACCCGCTCAGCGTGCCGTCTTCTTCCACCTTGTAGACGACAAGGCCGATCTCCTTGCCCATCACGTAGCCGGCGGAAAAGGCGTTGTCGTTGCGCATGCAGATACCGTCGGAGGATGAGCCACCGGTTTCCCAATGGATGGTGCAGGTCGTCTCGCTGGTCAGCGTGATGGTCGCTTCGCCGTCATATTTCGAGCCGTCGAAGTTGGTGCCGGCGACGGTGTAGGTGCCGCCAATCGATTGAGCCGCCGCAGGTATCGAGGCAACCCCAAGCATTGCAAGTGAAAGCATGAATGTGCGCATGGCACTCCCCCTAGAGCGAAAATCGCGCTTCGAAGGCTAGGCCGGAAAAGGCTGGTGGTAAATCGGGCGGAAGGCGGCGCAAAAGGGTTTATTTCGAGTGTTGCCCGGACGCCTCGTGAAGGCTGGCGGCAATGGCGCCGACCAGCGGGTCGTATTTCGCCTTGAGCGCCGCGGGATACTCGATGAAGACGCTGTGGATCACGTCCTCCTTGCCGAACACGCTTCGTCGATAAAAGATCTTGTCGCCCTTCGTGCCCGACAGCACCGCCCAGTTCTTGCCGGTCCTGCTGTAGGTCACTTTCTCGCCTGGCTCGAGGCTCGACTTTTCGTTCTCGACGAGGCTCTTGGGCGTGTCGTCGAGCGCATTGTAGCTGCCGTAACAGGCCACGCTGGCGCCGTCAGCGCTGTGCCACTCCAGGCCGTCGCCGTTCTCCGGCTCGGGCATGCGTTCCGTGAAGATCTGATCCGGGAAAGTGCACACCGTGCTGAAGCGCGCGTTGACGTAGGTGAATGGCTTGGCCGTCGCCGGCGCAATCACGACCAACAGCGCAGACAATGAAATCGCCGCAGACGACACCTGAATGAGACGTTGCATGATACCCCCACGGCCGCTGGCCGGAGGCGATCATGCACCAACGCGAAGAAAAAATCAGCCGCCGGTAACGCTCATATGCCGCGACACCGATGGGCGGCTGGTGCGGCGGTCGATGATGAAGTCATGGCCCTTCGGCTTGCGGCCGATGGCCTCGTCGATTGCCGCGTCGAGCAGTTCGTTGCCCTCGGAGGCGCGCAGCGGCGCCCTCAGATCGGCTGCGTCCTCCTGGCCAAGGCACATATAGAGCGTGCCGGTGCAGGTCAGGCGCACGCGGTTGCAGCTTTCGCAGAAATTATGCGTCATCGGCGTGATGAAGCCGAGCCGACCGCCGGTCTCGGCGACATGGACATAACGGGCGGGGCCGCCGGTCTTGTAAGGAATGTCGGAGAGCGTGAACTGGCGCTCCAGCGAGGCGCGCAGCAGCGACAACGGCAAATACTGGTCGGTGCGGTCGACCTCGATCTCGCCCATCGGCATTGTCTCGATGAGGGTGAGGTCCATGCCGCGGCCATGCGCCCAGCGCATCAGCTCGGGGATCTCGGCATCGTTGAAGTCGCGCAGCGCAACCGCATTGAGCTTGATCTTCAGCCCGGCCTTTTGCGCGGCATCGATGCCTTCCATCACCTTGCCGAGATTGCCCCAGCGCGTGATCTGGTGGAATTTTTCGGCATCGAGCGTATCGAGCGAGACGTTGATGCGCTTGACGCCGCAATCGGCGAGCTCCGCGGCGAAGCGTGAAAGCTGCGAGCCATTGGTGGTCAGCGTCAGCTCTTCCAGGGCGCCGCTTTCCAGATGCCGGGAGAGCTGGCGCACCAGATGCATGATGTTCTTGCGCACCAGCGGCTCGCCGCCGGTCAGCCGCAGCTTCTTCACGCCCTTTTCGATGAAAACGGTGCAGAGCCGGTCAAGCTCTTCCAACGACAGCAGATCCTTCTTCGGCAGGAAGGTCATGTCCTCGGCCATGCAATAGGTGCAGCGGAAATCGCAGCGGTCGGTGACCGACACGCGCAGGTAGCTGATGGTGCGACCGAAGGGGTCGATCATGTCCATTTGCAAGCGTTTCCCATGGCCTGAGCGGCGTCGTTATATACAGCTATGTGATACGATCCAATGCCGCATTCAAGATAGAGGGTCTTGATCTTTGGTAACATTCCCCGACCGACATCGCGTGTCGGCTGCTTCCTAATGGTCCTTTTCGGATCGAGCGAAGCGGCGTAGGGAAGGGCGCAACCCAGACAGGACAGCCATGACCGCGCCAAAGGAACTCAGGGTCTCGAAGGACCGCAAGCTCTTGACCGTGACCTTCCCCGGCCACCAACCGTTCGAATTGCCGGCGGAGTTGCTGCGTGTGGCCTCGCCATCGGCGGAAGTGCAGGGCCATTCGCCGGAACAGCGAGTGACGGTCCCCGGCAAGCGCAATGTCGCGATCCTCAAGATCGAGCCGGTCGGCAATTATGCGGTGCGCATCACCTTCGACGATTTCCACGACACTGGCATCTTCACCTGGAACTACCTGCATACGCTCGGCCATGAGCGAGAGGAGCGCTGGAACGCCTATCTCGCCGAGTTGGCCGAGAAGGGACTGAGCCGGGACCGTTAGCCTGGTGCGTTGCAATCCAATTTCGGCAGTCGGCTGTCGTCAAGACGTCATCGAGATGGGGTAGCGCCCGACAAAAGGTCAGGAGGCGAAAAAGATGTCGCTCATCACATCCGTCGAACAGCTCGAGGCGCTTTACGGGCTGCCGGGCGAGGCCTCGGTCGTCAAGGAACTCGACCATGTGATTCCCGAATATGCCGCCTTCATCGAGGCCTCGCCCTTCGTGGCGCTGGCGACCAGCGGACCCGAGGGGCTCGACTGCTCGCCACGCGGCGATCTCGCCGGCTTCGTGCGCATCGTCGACGACAGGACGCTGATGATGCCGGACAGGCGCGGCAACAACCGCGCCGATTCGCTGAAGAACATCATTCGCGATCCGCGCGTCGGGTTGCTCTTTCTGGTGCCAGGCTCCGGCACCACGCTGCGCGTCAACGGCCGCGCTCATATCAGGACCGATGCCGGGCTTTGCGCATCCTTCATGGTCGACGGCAAGCCGGCTCGCTCGGTTACCGTTGTCGATGTCGACACGGTCTATTTCCAATGCGCCCGCGCCATCGTGCGCTCGGAATTGTGGAACCCGGCCAAGCATGTCGATCCGAAGTCGCTGCCGACGCCCGGCCAGATCCTCGAGATAGCCAGCCGCAAGAACATCGATGGCCAGAAGTACGACAAGGAATGGCCGGAGCGGGCGAAGAAGACGATGTGGTAGGCGTATTGATATTCAGGTGAGGCCGGCCTGCAAACGACGGTTTCCTGCGCTTCCGGCCTTCGCCGGCCGAAGCACTCATGGTGGCGTGGCGGTCAAATTAGGGCTACGGCCGGCGTAGGCCGGTGCTCACGTACTTTAAGTACGCTCCGCTCCGGCCTTCGCCGGCCGAAGCCCTCGTAAGTGTCTCCGCTCTATGAAGGCTACGGCCGGCGTAGGCCGGTTCTCGGAAGCCATCGTTTTCGACTCGGCCTGACCTGAATATCAATACGCCTGGCGATGCGGGTTCCCGCCTCAGGCTTCCTTCAGCACGTCGTAGATCTTGCGCATCTGCTCGCCGATCAAGTCGCACTGTTCCGGCGTCGACTGGCTCATCGCCTTCTCGATCAGCGCCATGTGCACCTTCAGCGCCTTCATGAGCAGGGCCTCGCCGGCCTCGGTGAGGTTCAGCCGCAGCACACGCTTGTCCTTCTCGTCGCCCTCGCGGCGCAGCAGGCCGCGTGCCTCGAGCTGCGGCAACAGCATGGTGATGTTGGAGCGGCCGACCAAGAGCTTGCGGGCAAGATCGTGCTGCGACATGCCGGGGTGGCGATAGAGGTTCATCAGCACGTCGAGCTGCGCCGGCTTGAGGTCGAGCGGGGCGAGCTTTACCGCCAGGGTGCGCTCCAGCACATGGCAGGCGCGCGCCACCGCAACCCAGTTGCGAAAGCGAGGATTGTCCCAAGGCAGCTCTTGTTTAATGTTCATGTTTGAACTATTATGTTCATGCTTGAACGAATGAATGGATCGCCAATATGGCATCATTTGGATTGAAGGTCATCCGCGGCGTCTTTGGCGCGGCCGAGCATGTCATGCCACGTCTCGGCGGCCGCGCCGCATTCGAACTGTTTTGCCGCACACCCAATGTCAAATCCTTGAGTGACGGCGAGCGCCGAGCGGTCGAGCGGGCCGCCGACTTCATGGCCGAGGCGCGCCACCACCGGCTGAAGACTAGGACAGACTGCGTGGCGGTGCATGAATTCCGCCCGGAGCCGGGCAGGGAATCGCGTGGGACGGTGCTCGTCATCCATGGCTGGCGCTCGCGCACCGAATATATGCGCGCCCTGATCGAAGGGTTTCGCGAGGGCGGCTACAAGGTCGTCTCGCTCGACCTGCCCGGGCATGGCCATTCGCTCGGCCGCCATCTCAACATGGTGAATGCAGTGGACGCGGCGCGGGTCGCGGGCGAATGGTTCGGTCCCTTTGCCGCCGTCGTCGGCCATTCCTTCGGCGGCGCGATTGCCGCCAATGCCGTCGCGGCGTCGGTCAAGGGCATGCCGCCGCTTAAGGCGCAGAAGCTGGTGCTGATTGCCGCGCCGAGCTCGCTTCCGGCGATCTTCGACGATTTCAGTCGCATGATGAATGTCGGGCCGCGCTCCCGCGTCGCCATGGCGGACAGGGTGAAACACCTTTCGGGGCGGCCGCTCAATGAATTCACCGGCGATCGCCAACTTGCGGAGGTGCCGGTGCCGACGCTGATCATCCACGCGCCCGACGATCGCGAAGTCCATGCCGACCATGCCAAGCGCTATGCGGGCGCCGGCGAGCATGTCCACCTGCACTGGGCCGACGGACTTGGCCACCGCCGAATTCTCGCCGACAGGGATGTCATCGCGCGCGCGGTCGGTTTCGTGACCGGGCAGCGCGAAGCGACCCTACACTAGAACCCTGCTCTAGGAGATTTGCGGGCCTGCGTTCGGCCCCGGGCCGCCGTGGCCAAGGCGTGGCTCCGTTCCCGCCACCAGCCGCTGAATGTTGGCGCGGTGGCGCAGGATCACGTAGAGGCTGCCCGCGATCACCAGCAACCGATAGGGCAATGGCTGCTCCAGCCCGCAGACAAGCGCGACCGCCGTCAGCGCCGCCAGCATCGAGCTGAGGGAAACGATCCGGAAAAGAGACAGCGTGACGGCAAATGCCGTGGCGGCGCCCAACCCTGCCGGCCATGACATCGCCAGCAGCACGCCAAGTCCCGTCGCGGCGGATTTTCCGCCCGTGAAATTCAGCCAGATCGACCGGCCATGCCCCAGCAGCACGGCAAGTCCGGCCAGGCAAACGAGCCAGGGCACCAAGGTCTGTAGTTCAAGCGTCGTCGGCGGCGTGGCGGACGATATCGCGTAGCACCAGGGATAAAACCAGTGAACAAAGACGATCGCCGCCACGCCTTTCAGCACATCGGCAATCAGCACCGCCAATGCCGGCCATTTGCCCAAGGTTCTGAGTACGTTGGTCGCGCCGGTCGATTTGGAGCCGTGCTCGCGGATGTCGATGCCCTTGAGCAGTCTGCCGGCCACGTAGCCGGTGGGCGTGGAACCGAGCAGATAGGCGACCGCAAATCCAAACGCACTCGCTATCCAGAAAACCATTGGGTCGATCGATCCCGGACGTTGCGGAAAACTTTTGTCAGTCGGCCTTTTTCTTCTGGCCGGGCTCGATCGGCAGGCCGGCCGCTTTCCAGGCGGTATAGCCGCCGAGGATGTGCTTGACCGGCGTCAGGCCCATGTCCTGCGCCGTCTTGGTGGCCAAAGCCGAGCGCCAGCCGCCGGCGCAGAAGAACACGAAGGTCTTTCCGCTGGCGAAGAACGGTTTGTGATACGGGCTTTCGGGATCGATCCAGAATTCCAGCATGCCGCGCGTCACATGCTTGGCGCCGGGGATCTTGCCATCGCGCTCGACCTCGCGCGGATCGCGCAGATCGACGAAGATGGTGTCGTCGTGCTCCAGCAGCCCCGCTGCCTCCTCCGGCGAAACCACTTCGATCTCGGCGTTCGCCTCGTCGAGAAGCTGGCGATAACCTTTCTTCACGGCAAATCCTTCCGGCCGCGCTTGCTGCGGCCGCCGAAATTTCGATCACAAAGCCCGGCGTTTGTCACGGGGGCGGGCGCTAGATCGTGATGGCGTTTCGTTGAATCGCCATCACGACCTAGCTCTTTGTTGGAGCATGATCTTTCTCCGAAGACCGTTTCCCGCTTTTCGGGATCGTGCTCTAGCACCGGCCATCGTCGTCCACGCCGCCATGGCGCCGGCGACGGTCGCCAGCGCCTATTCGACCAGCAAGGCGGCGCTGTTCGGGCTGACGAAGGCGCTGGCGCGCGACCTCGGCCCACGCGGCATCACCGTCAACATCGTGCATCCAGGCTCCACCGACACCGACATGAACCCTGCCAATGGGCCGCATGCGGAGCACCAGCGCCGGAAGATGGCGACGCCGCGTTTCGGCGAGGCCGAGGAGATCGCGGGAATGGTGGCCTGGCTGGCGAGCCCGCAGGGCCGTTTCGTCACGGGAGCCTCGTTGACCATAGATGGCGGCGCCAACGCCTGATTGTTTTTCCGCGCCTTGGCGGGCGCGTGAGGCCCGGAGCAAATCGCTGCTCCGGGCCTCACAACGATGTGAAACTGTTCTGCAACACGGCCGCGAAAATTTATGGAAGCTTAACGAAATCGGTATGAATCGGTATAGTCACGTCATACATCCGCCATGCGGAGGGCGGGACCGTCCAGCGGCGCGGAACGGGAACCGGTTACAACCGGTGCGGGTGAAGCATGAAAATCCTTGTGAACAAGAAAACCGTCCTGCCGATCGCCATCGCGGCGACACTGGCCTTCGGACAGCAGCCGGCAAGCGCGCAAGGGCTGTTCGACATGCTGTTCGGCGGCGGCATCCGGCACAATCCGCAAGGCGAATTTCCGCCACCGCCCAAGCCACGCAAGATACGACCCTCGCCTGACGGAGAGGGTGGCGGCAGTGTCAGGATCAGCAGCCCAACCTACAACACCTACAGGGCCGACAAGCTCGTGCGTGTCGATTTCAAGTCGCTTCTGCCGGCACCGCAACCGGCGACCGCGCAGGACGCCGCCTTTGTCCCGTCGGTGACGGGCAACAGCTTCCGCGATGCCGTCGCAGGATTGAGCGATTACGAGCTGTTTGCGGAGCCCGATATCGCCAAGGCGCTGATCGCCTATTATTCGGCCAATCCGGATTTCATCTGGGTGAGCGACAACGCCGCCAACAGCAGGGCGCAGGATGCGGTGCGCGTGTTGGGCGAGGCGGCGAGCTACGGCCTGACGCCGGCCGACTATTCTGTCGATATTCCGGCCGCCGCGACTGCCGCTACGCCGGAAGAGCGGACCAAGGAACTGGTTCGCTTCGAGATGGCGCTGTCGGCACGCGTGCTGCGCTATGCGCAGGATGCCCAGAACGGCCGCGTCGATCCCAACCGGATGACCGGTTACTATGATTTCCCCGCCAAGCCGTTCGATCTCGAAGGCGCGCTGAAGACCCTGGCGCATACCCAGGAGGTCCGCACCTATCTCGAATCGCGCCACCCGCAGAATCCCGAGTACCAGGCGCTGCGCGTCGAACTGGAAGCGCTCGAGGCGAGCGAGGAAAACGAGATCGTCGTCGATCCCAAGCTCCTGCTCAAGCCCGGCGAAAGCAGCCCGGAGCTGCCGAAGTTGCTGACGCTGATTTCCCGCAATCTCGATGACGAGATGGGCGGCAGCTACGGCGAGGTGCTCGGCAGGCTGGGCAAGAGCGAACTCTACGACCCCGAGCTGGTGCCGGTGATCAAGGCCGTGCAGCAGCGCGCCGGGATGAAGGGCGACGGCGTCATCGGCCCGCGCACGGTGGCTTCGCTGGCCGGCACGTCGAAGGCCGACAGGATCGAGAAGGTCAAGGTGGCGCTCGAGGAACTGCGCTGGATGCCGTCGGATCTCGGCAGCCCGCGCGTCTTCATCAACCAGCCGGCCTTTACCGCGAGCTATATCGACAATGGCGCGGAGAAGCTGAAGACCCGCGTCGTCATCGGTCGGGTCACCAATCAGACCGCCTTCTTCTACAACCAGATCAAGCAGGTCGACTTCCATCCCTATTGGGGCGTGCCGCAGTCGATCATCGTCAACGAGATGCTGCCGCGGCTGCGCAGCGATCCAGGCTATCTCGACCGCGCCGGCTACGAGGTGACGGATTCGCGCGGCAAGAAGATCCCGTCCTCGGCGGTCGATTGGGGTGCGTATGGCGCCAATATCCCCTTCAGCGTGCGGCAGCAGCCGAGCGAGGCCAATGCCTTGGGCGAATTGAAGATCCTCTTCCCCAACAAGCACGCCATCTACATGCACGACACGCCGCAGAAGTCGTTCTTCGCCCGCGACATGCGCGCGCTCAGCCATGGCTGCGTGCGGTTGCAGGATCCGCGCGGCATGGCCGCCGCTGTGCTCGGCACCACGGTCGACGATGTCGCCGAAAAGTTGAAGCACGGCCATTCGACCGAGAATGTCACGCGTGTCATCCCGGTCTATGTCGCCTATTTCACCGCTTGGCCGGACACGTCGGGCAAGGTCGAGTATTTCGATGACGTCTATGACCGCGATTCCAAGCTGATGCAGGCGCTCGACGCGACCGAAGCGGTGCGCACGCCGTCAAGCTGAGGGCGGTCTGGTTTCAAGCGATTCCTGACGGAAGGCCACGGCGAAGCCGACGAACCTGACCGCTTCACACGTTTCTTGGAAGTGCTTTGATAAGCGGTCGGCGGAAGCCGGCGTCGCGCCCGGCGATAAGCCAGTAGACCAGGCCGGCCACGAGGCCGGCGGCGGCGATGATGCCTGTGTCGGCCCAACGTTCCGGGTCATCGGCCGCGTCGGGCCAGATCAGCATGAAACCGGCAGCGGCGGCAGCAGCGCCGAACAGCATGTGCAGCCAAAAGCTTCGCAACGAAAAGAACTCGGCGATCAGGGCGAAAACCAGCGTCTGCATTCCGGTCAGGATGATCGTCAGGAAGTAGACGAACATGGCGAGCGGCGGCACCACCAACACGGCGACGGGCGTGAACTCCATGAGCTCGAAGTAGCCCGGCGCGTTGGGCAGCGCCCTCAATATCGCGTAGATCACCACCACCGCGATCAACCCGACAAGCACCGCGACCAGATAGCCGACGAGCACCATCAGGATGCGCTTCAGGACGTAGCCAATCATTGCCATGCACCCCCGTGCCCGCAATCATGGCGGGCAGTCAGCCACCAAAGTTGTGACGATGCAAGGCGGTCCGTCGCGCCGGTTCCGCAACGAGTGGTCAGGGTCTTCAGGCGCCGCCGCACAGATGCTGGGAGTCGGGCAGGGCCCATGTGCCTTTGGCGGCGAGATCGACTGCATAATAAACCCTGCCGCGTAGATCGTTTTTCGGACAGTCGCGCGGGATCGCGATCAGGCACATGACGACCGGATCACCGACCTTGGAGCTCGCCAGTCCCGGCTCGCGGTCATAGGAAACCGCCGTGCCGCCATTGGTAAATCTCGCCGCGCTGCCGGCTTCCGGGCTGGCGGTTTCCAGCGGGTCGTCGCCCAGCCTCGTCGTCAGCGCCTTGATGTGGGTGAAGCCGCATTGTCCGATCGACGCGGGCAGGGGCTGATCTGCCGGCTTCGGCGTCCTTGCCGCAAGGTCGAGCGCCTTCTTGCCGATCAGCGCTATATTGTAGTCCTGCACCCAAGGCGGTGCATTGCCGTAAGTCTGCAGCGCATTGTTCTGCGCGCTGACGATGCAGGCTGCGTCCGTCTTGCAGGCATTCCGATCGGCGACCAGTCCGCGGGCGATCCCGCGTTTGTCGCCGCCGAAGGCGGGCTCAAAACCGGCATAGGCCTTGGTGACCAAAGCATCGATGGCCGACATTTGCGGATCGGCGCAGATCGCCTTCTCGGCGGGCAACCGCGCCTTTCGGCAATCGAAGGAGGGGCCATCCGCTCGTGCCTGGCCCGATGTCCCAAGCATCGATGCGGCTAGCAGCAAGGCGGTTGCGCAGATGTGAAGCCGCATGTCTGTCCTCCCGGTCCGGCCTGTTTCGGCGATCGAGTCTATGCCGAACGCAGGCCCCGGGGAATGGCGGAGCCAAGCAACCGACCGAGGTCTATTTGGGTTCGCCGGTCACGGGATCGTAGGTGATTTGGACCTTGGCCTTGTCCGTCGTGTAGTAGGTGATGGTGTAGCCGTCGCTATCCCAGGCGACCTCCTTCACATAGTGGAAGTCGGCGCGGTGCTCGACCTTGGCGACGATCTCCGAGAGTTTCTTGGCATTTTGCGGCGGCAGCGTCTGGTTGTCCGCCGCGAAGGCTTGTCCACTGATCAGGAATAAAGCGATACCGGTTGCCAAAACGAACGTGCGCATGAGAGCCCTCAAATCTCGTCGGCGTAAGTGCCGTCAGAAACTCGCACCCAGGCGGGTTGGTTCCGCAAAGGCCGCAATAACGCATTTTTGCAGCACTTGCGTCGATGCGATGGATCCTTGGCAAGAGGAGCAAGGGGAGCATTAGTTGCGGGTGAAAAAGCTAATAATTTCAGATTGTAACGACGCGATGCGAGTGTGTCACCCGACGTAACGAGCGACTAACCATGCGCCGGATGGAGAGTTCGTCATATTAGCTGTTCGTGGTAGAGCTTTCGGCAAGACCCTGATAGAATTCTGGTCATAACAGGGTGGCAACGGCGCGCCGGACCTGCCGGGATATCCGTCGGCAGACGGCGACGCGTTTCTTTTGAGCGCAGGTCGCCTGTTCTGGACTGGAAGCAGGGGACTGGGGGCTCGACCATGGCTGAACGGAACTATACCCGTCAGCTTGCGACAATCATTTCGATCGACGCCGTAGGGTTCTCGAGGCTTATGGGCATCGACGACGAGTTGGCTGTCGCCGCCTTCGAGGAAAGGCGCGACATCATCGCCGGCAGTTGCGGCGCATTTGGCGGGCGCACGTTCGGCGATGCCGGCGACAGCATCATGGCCGAATTCGGCAATCCGATCGAAGCCTTGCGGGCGGCCTTCGACTTCCAGGCCCGGATCGTGGCGCTGAATGCGGCGGTCGCCGAGAACATGCGCATGCAGTTTCGCGCCGGGATCAACACGGGCGACGTCATCGTCCGGGAGGGTCGGCTCTACGGCGACGACGTGAATATCGCCGCCAGGCTTCAGGAATTCGCGCCGCATGACGGCGTCGCCATCTCGGCGACGACATGGCACCATGTGAGGGACAAGACGGCGGCGGTCTTCACCGATCTCGGCGAATTCAGCCTGAAGAACATCGCCCTGCCGGTGCACGTCCTGATCGCCGGTCGTGGCGGCAACGGCCCCATCGCGGCGGCTTCGTTCGCCTCTATCCCCGCCGCGTCCGGTCACTATAGGCCGATCACCAAAGGTCCACCGGCAATCGCCGTGCTGCCGTTCCAGGGCAACGGAAGCGAACCCGATGTCGGCTATATGGCCGACGGTATCGCCGAGGACATCATCTACGGCCTTTCCAACACGCGCTGGCTTTCGGTCATCGCCAAGGGCTCGAGCTTCCAGTTTCGCGACGACAGCCTCGGCACAAGGCTGATCGGCAACGCGCTGGGCGCCCGCTACATCGTCAGCGGCACGTTGGCGCGCTCCGACAGGCAGATTCGCCTCAACGCATCGCTCACCGACACCTCGAACGGACGCCTGGTCTGGTCGCAACGCTTCGACCGCGATCTCGTCGATATCTTCAGCCTGCGCGACCAGATCGGCAGCGAGATCGTTTCCATCCTCGACAAGGAGGTCGATCGCGCCGAGCAGGCGCGCACGTTCCAGGTGCCGTGGGAAAGCCTCGAAACCTGGCAACTGGTCAGGCGCGGCCGTTGGCATATGAACAGGCGCACGCGGCGCGACACCGAAATCGCCCTCGACTTCTTCGACAAGGGCTACCGGGAAGATCCGAATTCGAGCGCCGTGCTCAACGAGCTCGCGTGGTGGTACTTCTGGCGGGCCTGGCTGCGTTTCGGCGACAGTGACGATCTGGAGAAAGTCGAGACGCTTGCGCGCAAGGCGCTTCTGATGGACAGCCTCGATGCGCGTCCGCATGCCTATCTCGGCGCGGCCGACATCATGCGCGGCCTTCCGGCATTGGCAGCCGAGCATCTTGCCGAGGCGATCCACATCAATCCGAGCTTCGCCTTCGCCCGCTCGGCCATGGGCAGCGCGCACCTTTTGCTTGGCGATGCCAAGGGCGCGATATCGTTCTTCCTCGACACCGAGCGGTTGAGCCCGTTCGACCTCTATCGCTTCCACAATCTGGGGGAACTGGCCGCCGCCTATTGCTTCGTCGAAGACTGGCCGGCCGCGATCGCGACCGCCGAGCGCTCGCTCAACCTTTCGCCGGGTTACTTTTACGCGAGGTTCCTCAAGATAGGCGCCCTGATGAGAAGTGGCCGATGCGACGAGGCGGCGCGTGAGCTTGCGATCTTCATGACCAGGCACCCCGACTTTTCGGAGCAGAGGATACGCTGGATACCGTTCGTGGATCCGGCCAAGAACAATTTCCTGATCGGCAATTTTGATCTGGCCAAGTCCGCAGCATGATCGCCGGGGCCGACAGCAAATGACTGTGACCGAATTCACATACGCCGGACCGATGCAAACCTAGGCCAAACAGGATGCCGGCATCGCATTGACGTGGACAGCCGGGGGGCTTGAACGCGCATGATCATGTTGAAGTACTTTGCCGCAGTCCGAGCCGCTCAGAAGAGCCAGCGTCCGGTTGCGGAAATGCCGCCGTTCGACATCGACCGGCTGCGTTCCAAGAGCAGCGTTGCTTCGCGCATCACCGGTTTTCTTCTTGGCGATCCGCGCTGGCTGCTGGCGCTTCTGCGCCGTTTCTGGCCGAATCTCGGCTTCGGCAATTTCCTGCTCGTCACCAAGGGCGCGGATGTTCGCGACATATTGGAGCGGGGCGACGAGTTCGAGACGCCCTACGGGCCGGAGATGACCGAGCTCGCCCGGGGCTCGAATTTCATTCTCGGCATGCAGGACGGCGCCGCGTACCGGCAGATGAAATCGGCAGTGCTGAGCGCTTTCCCGCCGGCGGAGGTCGAAGCCACCGTCAGGCCGATCGCCGAGCGCCATTCGCGTGACATCATGACCCGCGCCAGCCCGGGCTTCGATGCCATCGCCGGATTGATGAAGATCGTGCCGGTGCGCATCTGCCGCGATTATTTCGGCCTTGAGATCGACGACGAAACGAAGTTCGCCGACTGGTCGATCGCGCTCAGCGCGCTGTTCTTTTCCGACCCGACGGCCAATCCCACCACGCGTCAGCTCGCCGTGGTCGGCGGCGATCGGCTGATCAAAATCATAGACCGCTCGATCACGGCTGTAAGGGAAAAGGCGGGCAGGGACGACCGGCCGCTTGCCCGCCTCGTCGCGTTGATGGACCAGGGGCGCCTGTCGCTGCCCGACATTCATTCCATCATGCTCGGCATGGTCGCCGGCTTTGTGCCGACCAATGTGCTTGCCGGCAGCAATTGCCTGGATGTGATCCTGTCGCGAACCGACGCACGGCAAGCCGTCGATCGGGCAATTGCTGCCGGCGATACCGGCAAACTCGACCGGGCGATCATGGAAGCCATGCGGTTCAAACCGATCTGGATCGGGCCCTGGCGCTATACCAGGCGTGACGCGGTTATCGGCAAGGGCACGCGTCGCGAGCGGCTGGTGAAGGCCGGAACCGTGGTGATGCCGGCGACGCTTTCGGCGATGTTCGATCCGGAGATCGTGCAGCGGCCGAACGACTTCGATACGTCGCGCCCGCATCGCGACTACATGGTTTTTGGCTACGGCATCCATCTGTGCATCGGCGCCGAGATCGCACGCATCCAGATCGGCGAATGCATCCGCGCCCTGTTCAGCAAACCGAAGCTTGGCCGCGCGCGGGGCAGGGCCGGCAAGATGGTCAATGTCGGCGCCTATCCGGCAAGCCTCAAGGTCGATTTCGAGCGCTCGCCGCTTTGCCGCACAGCCGACCAGTCGATGGTGACGGTGGTCTGCCCGATCACCCGCTCCTTGCCGCTCGATGCGGTGCGCGACAAGGTCGCCGATCTCGGCAATCCCGCGATCGGCGAGCTCAGTGCCGCGCTCGACAAGGTCGGCACCATACATTTCACCAGCCTGGCCGTCGCTCCGACCGGCAAGGATGAAAAAACGGGGATCGAGACCGGCGCGCTGGTGTTCGAAATCTCCGGCGACGGCAGCACCGACGATGTCATAACCGCCATCGCGCAATCGATCGGGCACCGGCTACGGCCGATCTTCAGGGATGTCTGCGGCCTGCCGGACGGCGGCTCGCTGGAGGACTTCCTGAAGAAGAACCATATCGAGATATCGCCGTCCTTCGGCAGCGCCGCGGGGCTGGTTTTCGCTGGCACGCCCGGCCATTCCGTGCGCCGCATCCTTGCAGAGGCCAAGCTTGCCGACAGCGTGCGCGAGATCGCCGAAAAGCCGCGCGCTGGGGCCGGCAACGCGATGGACGTGCTGGCCGAGGCGCGCCGGCATGTCCGCTGCCTCGGGCAATTCGGTTGGGCGTTCGAGCCCGCCGAAAGCCTGCTGGAAAGACCGCCAGGCCACTGGTCGCGGGCGCTGACGACGACGCTGCTGACGCCGACGATGTTCGCCACTGTCGCGATCGTCGTTCTTGCCTTTTGGCGCCTGACTTATGTGCTCGTGTTCGGCAACCCGCATGGCGTCACCTTCGCCAACATCGCGATCGCCAGTGCCGCGCTCCTGCTTACGGTGCTCGGTCTGCTGGCCATTCTCGCCCTGTTCGTGGGCCTTTGCTTCCTGGCGTTGCGGCGGCTCGAGGACAAGGACCAGCCGGCGAACACGCCCGTCGACATCGGTGCTCTGGAAAAGATCCTCGCCAATGAGGACCATGCCGCGCAGAACAACCTGACGGCGATCTCGACCATGAAGGCGGGCATCTTGCGACGCCTGGCGCTGCGGTTGTCATTCTACCTGATCTCGATATCGGCGCAGAAAGTGTTCAGGCCGGGCTTTCTCGCCACCATCAACACCATTCATTTCGCCCGCTGGGTGCTTTTGCCCGGCACCGATAGGCTGGTGTTCTTCTCCAACTATGGCGGCAGCTGGGAAAGCTACCTGGAGGATTTCATTGCCAAGGCCTCGGCCGGCCTGACTGGGGTATGGAGCAACACCGAAGGCTATCCGCGCACGCGCTGGCTGTTCCTGGACGGCGCGCGCGACGGCGATCGTTTCAAGCGCTGGGCGCGACGCCAGCAGGTGCCGACGTTGTTCTGGTACAGCGCCTATCCGCACCTCAACACACCGCGCATCCGCATCAACTCCAGGATCAGGCGCGGCATCGCTTCGGCCACCGGCAACGAGGCGCGCGACTGGCTGAGCCTGTTCGGTTCGCTGCCGCGGCCGCAAGCACAGCCGGCGGACGCGCCCAGCCTGCCCGAACCACCGGCTGCGCCGCTCGAGGAGCTGGAATCCGGGGAAATCCAGTCCATTTTCTTCGGACCCTTCGGCGCGCTCGGCTATGCGCATATGCTTGCGATCCAGGTGCCGGAAGGGTTGACGGCGGCGAGGCGCAAGGCCTGGCTCGATTCCGTCATCGACAAAACCAGCTTCGGCGACGGCGTGCCTGCCGGCCGCGCCATGACCGTGGCGTTCGGCCCCAACGGGCTGCGCCGGCTTGGGCTGGAAGGCGGCGTCGACGACGAGCCGCTGGACACGTTTCCCGTCGCCTTCCGGCAAGGCATGGGAACGCCCGAGCGCAGCCGCATCCTCAACGACACCGGCCCCGACGCGCCCGACAAATGGCAGTGGGGTTCGGCCGACAAGCCCGTCGACATCGTCATCGTCTGCTACGCCGAGACACCGGCCACGTTGAAGGCCGAGATCTCGGCCATGAAGCGACAGACGACGGGCGCCGGCATGTCCGTGGCCGCCGAGCTGCCGCTGATGGTGCGGCGCGACGGCAAGCGGGCGGTCGAGCATTTCGGCTTCGTCGACGGCGTCTCGCAGCCGATCGTCCGGGGCACGCAGCGCGCCGCCAAGGGAGCCGCGCCCATGCATTTGCTGGCACCGGGCGAGTTCCTGTTCGGCTATCGCGACGAGCATGGCTTCTACCCGGCTTCGCCGTCGGTGGACGCGGCGCTGGATCGGACCGGCATCCTTTCGCAGGTGCGGCGCAACCGTCAAATACCGGGGCAGCCGCCTCCGCCGCGCGATTTCGGCCGCAACGGCACCTTCCTCGTCGTGCGCCAGTTCGAGCAGCATGTCGAATTGTTCGACGATTACTGCAGGAAAGCCGCGACGCAGGCAGCCGAGGAGACTGGCGACGCCGCCATCGATCAACGCTGGGTGGCGGCAAAGATGCTGGGCCGTTGGCAGGACGGCAGCTCGCTGGTGCGCAATCCGAACGGACGTCCGGGCCGCGGCATCGACAATGATTTCGCGCTCGGCGCCGAGGACCCGCAGGGGCATGCCTGTCCGCTCGGCTCGCACATACGCCGGTCCAACCCGCGCGATTCGCTTGGCGAGGACCGCGAGACGCAGATCAGGATCGGCAAGCGCCACCGCATCCTGCGCGTCGGCCGCACCTACGAGAAGAAGGATAAGGGCGGCAAGACCGAGAAGGGCCTGCTCTTCATGTGCCTCAACGCGGATATCGAACGCCAATACGAGTTCATCCAGCAGACCTGGGTCTCATCGAACTCGTTCCAGGGCCTGGTCGGCGAGACGGACCCGACGATCGGCGCGCGAGGCGGCGGCGGCCGGTTCTCGATCCCTTCCTGGGAAAAGGTCACCGTGCTCAAGGATGTGCCGCATTTCGTCTCCACCAAGGGCGGCGGCTACTTCTTCATGCCAAGCCGCGCGGCGCTGCGCTACCTGATCTCGCGGCTCTGACGGGGTGCGTTGAAAGCCGTTCGTCGCTTCCGGATGCGGTGAGCCGACGGAGCTGCGGCGAAACTGCCGAGAAGGCTACGGCCGAATCGCCGAGCCGGCTACGGCGAAAACGCCGAGCCTGACTGCTCAGTCGTCGTCTTGCGATTCGGCGATCTGGTTCAGGGCGGCGGCGTTGGTGATGCGCAGGCCACCGCG
Organism: Mesorhizobium sp. RIZ17; assembly: GCF_051127865.1. NCBI lineage: Bacteria > Pseudomonadati > Pseudomonadota > Alphaproteobacteria > Hyphomicrobiales > Phyllobacteriaceae > Mesorhizobium > Mesorhizobium sp. RIZ17. Next base: position 5,566,135 of record NZ_CP147861.1, on the reverse strand, counting down.
CCGGATGGCGATCATCTGCCGGCTGCGCCAGTCGTTCAGCGTCTTGTTGACGGATTCACGCGTCGCGCCGAGGAATTCGCCGAGCTCCGACTGCGAAATCGGAATCCAGCCGGCGCTGTCGGCCATGACGCCGCTCAGGAACACCAGCCGCTTTGCCAGCCTGGCCTCGATGCCGAAAAAGGCCTGGTCGCCCAGCTCGCCGCTGACCCAGCGCAGCCGCGCGCATAGCAATTCGATCATCCCGCGTGCCAGAGGCGGATTTTTCTCAATGCGATCAAAGAGTTGCGACCGGCTCAGCGACACCAGCTCGCATGCCGTGAGGCAGATGGCTGTCGCCGTGCGTGGGCGTCCATCCAGCGCTCCGATCTCTCCGACGAGACTGCGCGACAGCTCGATATTGGCCACCAGCTTCTGCCCGCCGGGCGAGTAGATCGAAATCTCGACGGTGCCGCTCATCACGCCATAGATGCGGTCTGATGTATCTTCCTGGACGAACAAATGCTGGCCGGCGGCATAGCGCTCCAGCTTGCAGCCGCCGAACAGCAGGTCGAACTGGCGCGGGTCGATGCGCGCCAGGCGCGGCAGGTTCCTGTCGTCCGCGCCGTTTGTAGCCATGATACGATTCCGCCTCTCGTTAGACGGAAATTGTAGGATAAGTGCGTGCTCGATCAAAGCGTCGTCTCCTTCTATGGTGGCTGAACGAACTCGGCAGGCGGCGGACAGAGTTTCAATGTCACGCCCGACACGCCGAAAACGGACAAGCCGGCAAACTGTAAGGAGACCGGGCGCACTGGCGGTTGCGGGCCGATCCTTGGACGCCGTCCGCGCGCTTGGGTGGGAGGTGCCCAGCGCGCAGACAGCAAACCTGAAAATGGCTAGGTGATCGAAATTTCTCCTCGAGAACCGCATATCCGGCAGCAGCTTCGGACGCCGTACTTGGTAGGAGTCGTCGACGCCGCCGTTACAACATCTGAGCGCAAGCGGTGTTCGACGTATGTGAAGGTGCTCACAGATATGCGCGTCGGGCGGACCGATGGTTATGTTAGAAATGCATGGCCCACGCCTCGACCGATCTTTTCGTCGCAGCCGGCATGATTGCCTAGTCGGCAAAAAGATCAGTCGAAGCGTAGACGGAACCTTGGCTTGACCGCAGCGGACGGTCGGGCGCCATGGTTCATTTTGGGGGAGGGCACGCCGTGGCAGCCGCGAAGGGACTCCTTGTAAAGGTTCGTGGCGACGGCGCGGGACTCTCGGTGCGAGGCGGGCCACCGCGGATTGGCGTGATCGAAGCCGAGCCGATCCTTACTCTCCCACCCAGCCCTGTAAGCGCCGGTACGGCCGCGGCCGCGGATCGCGGCGCCACCTGGTTGCGGTTGGCCACGGATGCCGCCGATAGCGACAATCCCTGGGACCACGCCCACGACCTTGTCGCACGGACTCCGGCGCTGGCGGCCGCAGGCGCCGAGGTGCTCGCGGTCGAGCCCGATATCCTGCAGCAATGGGACTACAAGGACAGCGCCGGCGATCGCGGCATGGCGGCGAGCGCGGCTCCGACATGCACTTTCGACGACCAGGATCCGAGCGGTGGACAGGCGACGGTGTCGGGCCGGATCGCCTGGAATGCCGCGCCGGACTTCAGCCAGTTCAAGGCGGCGCGCGAAAGGGTCGGCGCCAAGCAGGCCAACATCACCATCGCCCATCTGGACACCGGCTTCGACCCCAGGCACCAGACCCTTCCGCCCGAGCTTCTCACGGCACAGCAGCGCAATTTCGTTGATAAAACCCGTCCGAACGATGCGACGGACCGCGCGCCAGCCGGCACGCTGACCAGCAATCGCGGCCACGGAACCGGCACGCTCAGCCTGCTCGCCGGCAACAAGCTCGACGGCACGTCGCCGCACTGGCCGGGCTTCACCGATTTCGTCGGCGGCGCACCGCTGGCGAAGATCCTGCCGGTGCGCATCGCCGACTGGGTGGTGCGGCTGACCACCGGCACCATGGTGCAAGGCATCGACTATGCGCGCCAGCAGGGCGCGCAAGTACTGTCGATGAGCATGGGCGGCTTCGCCTCGCAGGCTCTGGTCGACGCCGTCAACCTTGCCTACGACCACGGCTTGGTCATGGTCACGGCGGCCGGCAACAATTTCACCATCACGCCCAGCAGCATCGTCTATCCCGCGCGCTACAACCGGGTGCTCGCGGCCTGTGGCGTGATGGGCGACGGGCGTGCCTATGCCGGGCTCGCCCTCGGTACCATGCAGGGCAATTACGGGCCGCCTTCGAAGATGGATACGGCGCTGGGAGCCTACACGCCGAACGTGCCCTGGGCCGAGATCGATTGCCGCAAGGTGGTCGACATGGACGGCAGCGGCACCTCGGCCGCGACGCCGCAGGTCGCTGCCGCGGCCGCTCTGTGGCTGGCTGAGCATTGGGACGTGGTGAAGGATTATCCCGAGCCGTGGATGCGGATCGAGGCGGTACGCAAGGCGCTGTTCGCGAAGGCCTCGAAATCGACGGCGAAGATGAATGCGACCGAGACGAAGCAGAAGATCGGGCAGGGCGTCTTGCGGGCCTTCGATGCGCTGGACGTCCCGCCGCCGGCGGCGAACAGCCTGACGAAGCTCGCTCGAGCTACCTACACATGGAGTTGGCTGGACCTTTTGACCGGTGGCAACTCTTTGGCGGCGCCCCCGCCGGCGACGCTTCGGCAGCGGATGATGTTTGCGCTTGAATTGACGCAGATGGCGCAAGGCGCCGCGGCAGTCGAACAGGCGATCGCCGACCCGGACGGCGATCCCGGCAATATTTCGGCCGCGGCGCGCAACCGCTATCTCGAAGCGGCGCTCGACCAGGGCAATCCATCAAAGCCGCTGAAGGCCTTTCTGGAAGGTTTGCTCGGCCGTCCAGGCGCCAGCGCGGCGGTTCCCGTGCCGGTCATGGGCCCCGCGCCAGCCATCAGGCGCAAGCCGCGGCCGCTGCCGCCGCCGCAACGGCGCCTGCGCATCTACGCGCTCGATCCTTCCGTGGCGAAACGGCTGGACTCGGTTTCGGTCTACCAGGCGACGCTTTCGGTGCCGTGGGACGACGAGCCGTCGACCGACAGGCCGCTGCTGCCGGGCCCGATCGGCGAATATCTCGAGGTGGTCGATGTCGACCCCGCGTCCGACCGCGTCTACGATCCGGTCGACCTCAACGACAAGGTGCTTCTGGCGCAGGACGGCCTGCCGCCTTCTGAGGGCAATCCGAAATTCCACCAGCAGATGGCCTACGCCGTCGCCATGACCACGATCGGCCATTTCGAGCGCGCGCTTGGCCGGCGGGCGTTGTGGGCGCCGCACTATGCCGAGGCTCCCGGCCGGACCGGCGACATGACCGTGAAGGCGCACTACGTGCCGCGCCTGCGCATCTATCCGCATGCGCTGCGCGCCGAGAACGCCTATTACAGCCCGGAAAAGAAGGCGCTGCTGTTCGGCTATTTCCCGGCGACCAGCAGTGAGGGCGACGTCACCACGCCCGGAACGACGGTGTTCTCATGCCTTTCCAGCGATATCGTCGCGCATGAGATGTCGCACGCATTGCTCGACGGGCTGCATCGCCGCTTCCAGGAGGCGTCCAACCCGGACGTGCCGGCCTTCCATGAGGCTTTCGCCGACATCGTCGCGCTGTTCCAGCATTTCACGCTGGAGGAACTGGTCAGCTTCGAAATCGGCAAGGCGAGGGGCGAATTGTCTGCCGCCTCGCTGCTTTCCGGTATCGCCAGGCAGTTCGGCGAAGGCAGCGGCAGGGCCGGGCCGTTGCGCGAATATGGCAGCGCCGGCATGGCCGATCTCGACTACGACAAGACTTTCGAGGCGCATGACCGCGGCTCGATCCTGGTCTTTGCCGTCTACCAGGCCTTCCTGGCGATAGCCGATCGGCGGACCGACGACCTGATCCAGCTGGCCACTGGCGGCTCCGGCATCCTGCCGGCGGGAACCCTGCATCCGAGCCTGGTCGAACGCCTGACCGACGAGGTCGCCAAGACCGCCAGGCAGATGCTGACCATGTGCATCCGCGCACTCGACTATTGCCCTGCCGTCGACATCACCTTCGGCGAATATCTGCGCGCGCTGATCACCGCGGACCGCGACGCTTATCCCGACGATCCGCTGCACTACCGCCTGGCCTTCCAGGAATCGTTCCGCAAATGGAAGCTTCTGCCGCGCGACGTTCGCACCATCTCGGAAGAGACGCTCGCCTGGAGCGCGCCGGAGGATCCGTCGCCGGCCTGGCTGAAGGGCCTGCTCAGCAGGATCGACCTTGGCTGGAACCAGAAATTGAAGCGGGCCGAGATCTTCGCGCTCAACGACAAGAACCGCTACGCGCTGTGGAAGGCGATGCACAAGGCCTTCGCCTACAATCCGGACCTCTACATCCAGTTCGGCCTGCTACCCGATCTGCCGCGCTACAATGAGGACGGCACGGTCATGCACCCGCCGAAGAAAGGCGAGACGACCTTCGACATCTATAGCGTGCGCCCGACGCGACGCGTCGAGCCGGACGGCTCGTTCCGCGTCGAGGTCGTGGCGGTCATCCAGCAGCGCATTCCGGTCGCGCTCGACGGCACGGCGATGCCGCAAGGCATGACCAAGGGCGACGGCTTCTTCTGGTTCCGTGGCGGCGCGACGATCATCATCGACCCGCGCGAGGGGTTCGAGGAGATCCGCTACTCGATCATCAAGAACACCGGCAGCGCGGACCGGCAGAGGCGCCAGGCCGGGACGATGGCGGCTAATTACCTGTCGCCGCTGCGAGCACTCTATTTCGGCGGCGAGGTGTCGGAGCCATTCGCCTTGCTGCATGCCAGCGATGGAGACGACGACCATGTCTAGAAAGCCGGCGACGAGGACAAGGCCGGCGAGAACGGCTGCCACGGCGACGCAGGCAGCGGGCGTCACTGTGCGGCATTACTGCCAAGGCATCGGCGATTGCCATCTGCTTACCTTCAAAAAGGCGGACGGCATGCCGTTCCGCATGCTCATCGATTGCGGCATCCATGTCTCGATCGCCGGCGGCCCGGCGCTGGTCGGCGACATCGTCGCCGACATCAGGAAAGAGACCGGCGGCAAGATCGACATCCTTGTCGTCACGCACGAGCACTGGGACCATGTCTCCGGGTTCCTAACCGCGCAGGACCTCTTCAAGGACTTTGTCGTCGCCGACGTCTGGATGGCATGGACCGAGAACCCCGTCGATGCCGAGGCCGCGGAACTCGACAAGTTCAAGGGCCAGGCGATCGCCGCGCTGCAGGGCGTGGGCCAGAAGCTAGACGGGATGCAAGGGCTCAGTTCCTACATGGCCGGCGTTCGCGACGGCCTGCAGTCCGTGCTCGGCTTCCAGTTCGGCGCCGCCGGCGAGCGGGTGCGCTCGGCCCGCGACGCGGCGGCGCGGCTGTCGCAAAAAACGTCACCGACCTATTTCGAGCCCGGCGGGCCGCCGGTGTCGATCGACGGGTTGCCCAACCTGCGCGTCTATGTGTTGGGCCCGCCGCGCGACAAGGCGGCGCTGCGGCTGGAGGAGAAGGCGAGCGAGATGTTTCCACTGGCCAGCGGCGGACCGTTTGCGCGGGCGCTGGTGAGCGGCCTCAAGATGAACGAGGCGGCCGACGCCAATTACGTCGACGAGCTCAGTCCGTTCGAACGCAATGTCGGTACACCGCTTTCCGCCGCGCTCAACGGCGACAAGGGCAGCGACCCGGCCGTCGATATCGCCACCTTTGTCCGCAAGCATTATTCCGGGCCGGTCCCGGGCGTGGCGGCCATGGAAGACCGCGACCAGTCCTGGCGGCGCATCGACGCCGACTGGATGGGGATCGCCGCCGACCTTGCCCTGCAGCTCGACCGCGGCGTCAACAACACCAGCCTGGTGCTTGCCTTCGAGTTCATCGACAGTGGCCGCGTGCTGCTGTTCCCGGGCGACGCCCAGATCGGCAACTGGCTGAGCTGGAAGGAGCTGAAATGGCCGGTGGGGCAAGGCACCGTCACATCGGCCGATCTTCTGGCGCGCACCATCTATCTCAAGGTGGCCCATCACGGCAGCCAGAACGCGACACCGCAGAAACAGGGTTTCGATCTGCTGACGAGCGCGGACCTTTCGGCTTTCATCCCGACCAACAAGGTCGATGCGGTGAAAGTGCATTGGGGCGAGATGCCCTATGACGGCATCCTGACCGCGCTGGAGACGAAGACAAAGGGCCGCGTCATCCGCGCCGATGATCCATGGCTGGCCGACAAGAACGGCAAACCGGCCTTTGCCGCGCCGTCCGGCTCGATCCAGGCGGTGCGCAGCGCACCGCGCGATGCTGCCCGGGGGCCGGGCGGGTTGTGGGTCGAGGTGGACCTGGTTTGAGTGCTCGCCAGCGAGCCGATTGCGAAAAATCGAAAACCGCTCTATGGAGCATGCGGCTGAATGAGGGCGGCCACTCAACACATTGCACAAGGTCGTCCCATGCCCGATGCATTCTCGCGCGTCATCGCCTTCCTTGCCGTGGTCACCGCCCTGCTATTCGCCGGGCTGCATTTCCACCAAGGCCACATCATAGCCACGCTCTATTTCATGACCGGCGCCGTTCTGGTGACGGCCGTGACGAGTATGAATGTGCGAAGAGGGCTGATTTAGGCGTTGGCATGCATCCATGCCCAAGCATGTATGCAGCAATGCTTGAGAAACTCTTTGGGCCGGATCATCCAACATATACAGGGAGTTGGATGGTGGGCGATGCAGGGATTGAACCTGCGACCCCACCCGTGTGAAGGGTGTGCTCTCCCGCTGAGCTAATCGCCCGCCTGCGGCCCGAAGGCCGAAGCGAGCCGCGATATAAGGTAGGCGGATGCGCGAAGTCAAGGCGATGCGCCGAGGTTATTCCTCGGTTTGATTTGCCCGACTTTCTGCCGGTGCGATTTAGCGCCGGCTCAGCGTGCCGCCGCGATTAACCGCTCCGCCAGGTCCGGCGTCAGCGTGTCGAAATGCGAGATCACCAGCGTGGGTTCGAATTCGCGCACATGGCGATCGGTGTAGCCGAAATCGACCGCGACCACGGGAATGCCGGCCGCCTTGGCGGTGTCGATGTCGGTCTGCGAATCGCCGACCATCACGGCGCTGTGCGGATCGCCGCCGGCCAGGCGGATCGTCTCGGTGAGATGGCGCGGATCGGGCTTGCGGAAGGCGAACGTGTCCTGGCCGCAGATCGCGGCAAAATAGTTCGACAGGCCGAGCGCGCCGATCAGCGCCACGGAATTGGCTTCGTATTTGTTGGTGCAGACCGCCATCAGGTAGCCGGCGGCCTGAAAACGGTCGAGCGCGGCAACGACGCCAGGGTAGGGCTGGGATTTGCCTGGAATGTTCAGCGTGTAATGGTCGAGAAACAGCGTCAGCAGCCGGTCGTGCTCTTCCGCCACCAGCGCCTTGTTCTGCGCGGCATGCGCGCGTTCGATCATGACGCGTCCGCCATGGCCGACGAAGCGCCTGAAACCGGTCTCGTCGACAGCGGCGAGGTCGCTTGCCGCCAGGCTGTGGTTGAGGCTGTCGAGCAGGTCCGGCGCCGTATCGACCAGTGTTCCATCCAGGTCGAAGACGATGATCGGGCGCGGCATGGGTAGTTCCTGTAGCGATTGAATTGCCGCAGCCGATACAGGTTGGGCCGGGTTCAAGCAAGAAGCCTCGATCGGTCCACAGCGCGGCATTTGATGGGGGCCTTTGAGGGCGAACCTTTGACGCGACAGGCAAAAATGCTAGGAGGCGCGCGAAACCGGCAAAATCGGGGCTCCTTATGGATGCAAGGCAGTTGAAGGTCGAAGCCGCGCGGGCAGCGCTGGCCCATGTCGGCAGCGGCATGCGGCTCGGCATCGGCACCGGCACCACGGCGGAAGAATTCGTGCGGCTCTTGGCCGAGAAGGTTGCGACCGGCCTCGAAGTCATCGGCGTGCCGACTTCGGAGCGAACCGCGGCACTCTGCCGCCAGCTCGGCGTGCCGCTGTCTACACTGGAAGAAACGCCGGAGCTCGACCTCACCGTCGACGGCGCCGACGAGGTCGATCCGGACCTGACACTGATCAAGGGCGGCGGCGGCGCGCTGCTGCGCGAGAAGATCGTCGCGGCGGCGTCCGGGCGCATGATCGTCATTGCCGACAAGTCCAAGATGGTCGCAACCCTCGGCCGGTTCCCGCTGCCGATCGAGGTCAACAAATTCGGCCTGCGCGCCACCGAGATCGCGATCGGCGCCGCGGCGGCAGAGCTCGGGCTTTCCGGCCCGGTTACATTGAGGATGACGGGGGGCCAGCCATTTGTTACAGACGGCGGCCACTTTATCCTCGATGCATCTTTTGGCCGCATTCCGGATACAAGAGCGCTTTCGAATGCTCTCTTCGCCATTCCTGGCGTTGTCGAGCACGGTCTATTCATCGGGCTGGCGTCAACGGCCATCATCGCCGGCGGCGACGGTATCGAAACCGTCCATGCAGCCTGAAACCAGGGAGTTCTACCGACTATGATGTTGCCTAAACGAGTTCGCCGCCTTTCGACACTTCTGGCGGCCTCGGCCGTCCTTGCGCTGTCCTCGCCGGTGTTTGCGCAGGACGTCAGCGAATCGCATCTGAAGGCCGCCCGCGCGGCTGTCGCCGCGATCCACGCTACGGACTCGTTCGACAATATCCTGCCGCAGGCGGCGGCTGCGCTGGAATCGCAGCTCATCCAGAAGAACCCCGACATGCAGGAGCTGATCGGCAAGACCGTGACCGAGAAGGCGCTCGGCATGGCTTCGCGGCGTGCCGACCTCGAAAAGGAGGCGGCGCTCGCCTATGCCAAGGTGTTCTCCGAGAAGGACCTCAACGATATCGCCACCTTCTATAGTTCCGATGCCGGCAAGAAGCTGCTGGACAGCGGCCCCGCGGTGACGCGTGATCTCGTGAAGGCGGCCGACATCTGGCAGAATGGCGTTGCCCGCGATCTCGCGCAGCAGGTCGGAGAGACGCTTGCCGCGGCAGCCAAGGCCGCGGCGCCGGCAGCGCCGGCTCCGGACGCCACTGCGCCCGCCGACGGTTCCGCTCCGGCGGACAATTCGGCGCCCGCCGACAATTCTGCCCCTGCTGACGACTCGCAGAACTGATCCGCGTCTGCCGGCCGACGACTGCTGGACCACAAAGCCCGGGCTTGCCCGGGCTTTTCTTTTGCCGCTTTGCAGCCTACCTGTGACCCGTCTTTCTCATCCGCAGGAGCTTACGCGATGGCTGGTTATGACTATGATCTGTTCGTCATCGGCGGCGGCTCGGGCGGGGTGAGGGCGGCCCGGGTGGCGGCCGCTCTCGGCAAGCGCGTCGCCATCGCCGAGGAATACCGCTTCGGCGGCACCTGCGTCATCCGCGGCTGCGTGCCGAAGAAGCTCTATGTCTATGCCTCGCAATTTCCCGAGCATTTTGCCGACGCCGCCGGCTATGGCTGGACCGTGCCCGAGGCGAGCTTCGACTGGCAAACGCTGGTCGCCAACAAGGACAAGGAGATCGCGCGGCTCGAGGCGATCTACAAGAGGAATGTCGAGGGCTCCGGCGGCGAGACCTTTCACTCGCGCGCCGTGCTCGTCGACCACCACAGCATCTATCTGGTTGCCGAGGACCGCACGGTCAGCGCCGACCAGATCCTGATCGCGACCGGCGGACGTCCGGCGCCGCATCCGGCGCTGTCAGGCCATGAATACTGCATCTTCTCCAACGAGGCCTTCGATCTGAAGCAATTGCCGAAAGCGATCATGATCGAGGGCGGCGGCTACATCGCCGTCGAATTCGCCAACATCTTCCATGGCCTAGGCGTCGACACCACGCTGGTCTATCGCGGCCAGGAGATCCTGAGCCGCTTCGACATGGATCTGCGCCGTTCGCTGCACGAGACCATGGAGAAGAAGGGGATCAAGATCCTCTGCCCCGCGGTTTCGGAATGGGTGCGCAAGACGCCGGAGGGTAGACTCGACGTGTTGCTGTCTTCCGGCCAAACCCTGACGGTCGACCAGGTGATGCTGGCGATCGGTCGTATTCCCAACACCGAGAATATGGGCCTGGAAGGCGTTGGCGTGGAGCTCGGTAAGACGGGCGCGATCATGGTCGACAAATATTCGCGCACCAATGTCGACCACATCTGGGCGATCGGCGACGTCACCCATCGCGTGCAACTGACGCCGGTCGCGATTCATGAGGCGATGTGCTTCATCGAGACCGCCTTCAAGAACAATCCGACCGCGCCGGACCACGATACCATTCCGACGGCGGTGTTCTCGCAGCCGGAGATCGGCACCGTCGGCCTCTCGGAGGACGACGCGATCAAGCGCTACCCCGATGTCGAGATCTATCGCGCATCGTTCCGTCCGATGCGGCACACGCTGTCCGGCCGCGACGAGAAGATGCTGATGAAGCTGGTGGTCGACAGTGCGTCCAGGAAAGTGATCGGCGCCCATATTCTGGGTCCCGATGCCGGTGAGATGGCGCAGCTTCTCGGCATTCCGCTGAAGGCGGGTCTGACCAAGGACGATTTCGACCGCACCATGGCCGTGCATCCGACGGCGGCCGAGGAACTGGTGACGATGTACAAGCCGACCTATCGCGTGAAGAACGGCGAACGGGTCTAAGCCGCGGATCAGGAAGCCGCCGCCGGCAAAGCCGGCGACGGTACCCAAGTCCAGAGCGTTTCACCGTTTCACGGAAACGGCGAACCGCTCGATCTCTTTGTTTTTACGCAATTCCGGACGGAAGGTTACGGCGAAGCCGCCGAACTTAACCGCTCACACTTTCCCTCGGATTGCTCTAAAGCAGCGTGCCGCGCAGGATCACCAGCGCCACCGAGAAGTAGATCACCAGCCCGGTGACATCGACCAGCGTGGCGACGAACGGCGCCGAGGCGTTCGCCGGGTCGAAGCCGATGCGCTTCAGCGCGAAGGGCAGCATCGATCCCGACAGCGAGCCGAAGGTGACGATGCCGACAAGCGCCGCGCCCACCGTTGCCGCGATCAGCATCCAGTGCGGGCCGTAGTCGTAGAAGCCGAAATACTGCCAGAGCGCGATGCGGCAGATGCCGACGATGCCGAGGATCGAGCCGAGCACCACCCCGGTCGGCAACTCGCGCAAGGCCACCCGCCACCAGTCGCGCAGCCCGATCTCGCGTAGCGCCAGCGCGCGGATGACGAGCGACGTCGCCTGCGAGCCGGAGTTGCCGCCGGAACTCATGATCAGCGGGATGAACAGCGTCAGCACAATCGCCTTCTCCAGCTCGCCCTCGTAGCTCTGCATGGCGTTGGCCGTCAGCATCTCGCTGAGGAACAACGCGCAGAGCCAGCCGCCGCGCTTCTGGATCATGGCGAGGAAGCTCATCTGCATATAGGGCTCGTCCAGCGCCTCCATGCCGCCGAAGCGATGCACGTCCTCGGTCGTCTCCTCGATCATCGTGTCGATGATGTCGTCGACGGTGACGATGCCGAGGATCCTGCCATGGTCGACCACCGGCAAGGCGAGCAGGTCGTATTTCGAGATGGTCTGCGCCAGGTTCTCGCGATCGGTGAGCGGCGTCACCGTCACCGGCACACGATCGGGCGCCACCGACAGGATCGGATCTTCCGGATTGCCGGTGATCAACCGGCGCAATCCGGTCGCCCGCAGCAGGAGCTGCGTCTCCGGATCGACGATGTAGATGGCGTAGATGGTTTCGCGCGTGCGCTCGACCTTGCGGATGTAGTCGAGCGTGCGCCCGACCGTCCAGTCCGAGGGCACGCTGACGAATTCCGTCGTCATGATCGAGGCGGCGCTGCCTTCGGGATATCCCAGGATGGACAGCAGCGTCGCGCGCAGCGGCGGCGCCAAGGCGCCGAGCAGTTCCGAGCGGGCCGGCTCGTCCAGCTCGCGCAGAATGTCGGCGGCACGGTCGACTGACATCGCGGTCAGAAGCTTGCTTGCCCTCGGGCGGGGCAGGGCTTCGGCGAGTTCCGGCGCTGCTTCGAGCTCCGGCTGGTCGAAAATCTCGACCAGCCGCTCGAACGGCACGGCGCAGAGCAGCTCGATGGCTGTCTCGCGGGGCTCACGGTTGAGGGCTTCGACGACGTCGGCGACGTGATCGTTGGCAAGAACACGCGCGACGGCGACGGCTTCGTCGTCCGATACGGGTGCGAATTCGTTCATGGCTCACTCCTTGCCGTCCGGCAGGACGTGAGCCGTCAGGTCACGTCAGGGCGGACGGCGGTTGCGTTCGACTGTGACTGTCGCCAGGCATGGCGGGTTGACCTTTCTGCTCGCGGGCTTCGCGCATGATCCCGAAAATCGGCTTTCGATTTTCGGAAAGGATCATGCGCAAATTCTAAGTTTCTACAGCGTCCTTTGCGCGTCCAAGTGACGCGCGGGGCTGTAGGTTGAATTCTGCAAGCGGGCGCAACATAGGAGCGGTTTTTGCCGAGTCAATCGCGGAACATTGGAAAACGCACGCGGATAGCGCTGGATCGCGAGACTGTGATCGGCGTAGACATCGTCTCGCCCAAAGACTTGGTATGATTGCTATTTCTGCTTCAGCCGGCGGAAGCGAAGCCACTTGTCCTCGACAGGCCGCGGCTGCGCGAGAATGGTGGTGAGCTCGCGCGGCAGGCTGGGCGCAAGCGGCTTCTTGGTGGCGACGCCGTCGGCGATCGAAACCACGCTGTGATAGAATTCCTCGCCGGAAAGCGAGCGCGGCGCCACCGCCTCGTGCATGACGCTGATGACGGTGACATTCGGGCAATTGTCCTTGATCGCCTGGTGGAAAGCGACCTTGCCTTCGGGATCGAGCGCGCCGGTCGCCTCGTCGAGGAACAGAAGCCCGGGCTGCTGCAGGATGATGCGCGCGACCACCAGCTTCTGCTTCTGGCCGCCCGAAAGCACCTGATCCCAGATCTTGCCCTCGCGGCTCTCGTCGGCCAGATGTTCGATGAAGTCGCCGAGGCCGGCCTTGTGCAGGGCCGCCGCGACCTGCATGTCGCCATGGTCGTGCTCGGAACCCGGCAGGCAGACGAGCTGCTTCAGCGAGACCTGCTGCAGCTTGACCTCCTGGGCAGCGTAGAAGCTCGTCACGCCCTCAGGGAACACGATGGTGCCGCGGCCATATGGCCACAGGCCGTTGATCGCCTTGATCAGCGAAGTCTTGCCGCAGCCGGACTCGCCCTTGAGGAAGGTCCATTCGCCGCGGCGGAAACGCAAATTGGCGGCGCTGAGGAACGGCGTCGCGTCCTCGCCCTGATGCGCCAGTTCGAGCTTCTGGATGGTCAAGCCGAACACCGGGTTCTGGGCGGCGTAGCCGAAGTCGGAGCGGCCGGTCTGCTGATAGAATTCGCGCGGATGCTGGACGCTCTCGATGGCGTTGGCGAGTTCGGTGACGCGCTGGCTGTTGGCCCTGAGCGTCGCGATCGCCGGCATCACATGGATGAACCACGAGCATTGGCTGATCAACTGGGCGACCATTTCGGAGCCGGTGATGTAGCCCTTGTAGTCAAGGCGGTTGTGGATGAACGACACGAGGCCCGGCGCGTAGGCAACGATGCGGGCGCCGACGAAATTGTAGATCAGCTCGAACGACGTGTAGCTGGTGTTGACGACGTTGAGCCGCCCCCATGTCTTGTCGATGTCGACATAGAGCCGGTCATGCATCGACTTCTGCACGCCCTCGCCATGCGAGGCGGCGACGTGGAAGCTGCGGCGCAGGAATGTCGTCAGCTCGCTGCGGTAGCTGCCCTCGGCCTGCTGCATGCGCACATTGAGCCGCTCGAGCAGGCGGCCGAGCTTGACCGCGATCCAGGTGTTCAGCGGCACGTAGGTAGCGACGGCGAGGAAAGCCAGCACGGCGGTGCCGTAGCTGCCCAGGAATTCCAGGCCCTTGACCTCCACCGAGGACCCGATCAGGTTTTCGCCGATGAAATAGAGCGAAGTCGCTACACCCAGCACACCCATGGCAAGCCCGATCGCGCCGCCGGTCATATCCTTGATCGATTCCTGGATGCGCTGGTCGATGTTGTCCGGAGCGACGATGCCGCCGGCGGCCGAACCGTGCTGGGCATGGAAATGGGTGTGGTTCCCGTCGAGCAGGGCCTGGTTGAACTGATTGTTCAGCCAACCCCGCCATTTGCGGTGCAAGGTCGTTGAAACGAGATTGCGCACGCCGGTGAAGACGGCATCCTTCAGCACGACCAGCAGCACCAATATGCCGGCATTGGTCAGGATGGTCTGCAACGGATGGGTGTTGGCGGCGTCGTGGAGGAAGGCGATCGAATTGCCCAGCTCGCCCAGCGCCACGGCAAACCAGACGCCAGCCTTGCTGGACAATGCCGTCAGCAGCGCGATGACGATGGTGAGGGTCCAGGCTTCCTTCCACCGGTCAGAGAACCAGTAGGCTCGCATCAGCCCCCAGAATGTACGCATCGACGATACCGGCGTCAGGGACGAGGTCCTTGCCTCGTTGGATGTTTGCTCCGGTACTGTACGTCGCGGTCTACCGACCCCAGTCACGATCCCGCCCAAACCTTTCTAGTTTTGTTACACAGGGTAACACCAATTGATCATTTTCCATTAATTTTCTGCCGGGGAATGTGAACAGGGTTACCCGCCGTGGCGCGATGGCAACAGGCGGGCAGCGCCGATTGACCATCAATCGCGCCGATTTCGTCTTTTATTCCAGCGCGTTAACAGTGATTGCGCCAAGTGGCGAAAAGCTTCCCTTACGGAAGCGAAAAACACGGGTTTGTGAACGAAAAAGAGGCGCCGATCAGCCGAAATGGCTACTGCGCGGTGACCGGAATGCCCGAAAACTTACCGTCAGTGAGCTCTTCAGGTTTTCCCGATTCGTCTTTTCCGGAGGCGTTGAAATGGCCGGAAATGGTCTTGCTGGCAGCGTCGTATCTGTCGATGACGATCTCGCCGCTGCCGAAACGGACATGGCCGACCATGGCGCCGGAATCGAGGATGTTGAAGTTGGCGCTATTCGCGGCTGAGCCGGCCTTGAGCGCATAGCTGCCGGCAAGGTCGTTCGGATCCTTCAAGACCAGCATCGAATTGAAGGTCATGGTCGGCGAGCCCTGTTCCGTCCCCGACAGGTTCAGCATCGGCTTGCCGCCCATCTGCATCGTCTGGGCCAAGGTAAAGGACGCTGTCCAGGGTTTGCCTTCGAAGGTGGCCGACATGACGGCCTCCTCGGCGGACACGCGCTGCAATGCCAGCGGAAGCCCGAGGGCGAAAGGCAAGCACAATAGCAACAATGCGCGACGCCTGACGGCCATTCAGTGCCCCCTCAAATCAGCTAAACCCACGCGATTCTAGCTCGGCGCGGCGTAGAAGGCGATTCACCAGATCGTGTTTCGAGACGGAACGGGGTTTGACAACGTGGCCCAGCGGGCCGAACCTGCCAGATGTTGGTCTATGTCGGAGGGGGATGACATGCCTGCACGTTCAGTTGCGGCCGCGCTGCTCACCGTTTTCACCTGGATGTCCGCGGCACATGCCGCCAGCCAGAGCATTCCGGCAAGCGCCGGGGGCCAGATCGAGTTCAACACCCCGTCCGGCAATATTGGCTGAATCTATACGCCGAAGGGCGGCACCAGCACCTACCAGCCGCGGGATGGCGGGCCGGAGCTTTCCTGCTCGCGCGTCGAGCCGAGCTACGTGACCGTGATATTGGGGCCTAAAGGCCCAGCGACACTGATCAAGAATCCCGGCGAGCAGGGCTGTTGCGGCGACGTAACCAAGCTTGGCTACGGCAACAGCTGGAGCAGGGGGCCGTTTTCCTGCCAGTCGTCGACAAAGGGGCTAAGCTGCACGGGCGGCGATGGTCATGGGTTCTTCCTGAGCAAGGCCAAAGCGACCGCGAAGTAGGAGCACGATTCCAGGAAAGCGCATGGCGTCAGGTACGGCGGCTTCGCCGTAACCTTCCGTCCCGATTGCGCTGACGGATTATTCAGCTCGCGGTTTCCAGCTCGCCACGCGCCTTGGCCTGAGCCACCTGGCGGATGGCGTCGGCAAGCGTGTCGGCATCCTGCGCGCCCATCACCGCGTATTTGCCTTCGAGCAGGAAGCAGGGCACGCCGGTGATGCCCATGCGCGAAGCGGTGGCGATCTCGTTGCGGACTGCCTCGACATCGGCATCGGTCGGCAGCAGCGTCTCGACCACCGACGCATCCATGCCGGCCTCGCCAGCAGCCTTCACCAGCACGGCATGGTCGCCGATGTTCACGCCTTCCTCGAAATTCAGCTGGAAGAGGCGGCGCACCAGCCGGTTCTGCACATCTTCACCCGCGGCGCCCGCCCAGCGGATGACGCGATGAGCGTCCAGCGTGTTGGCAGCGACCTTGATGGCGCCAAAGGCAAAATGGATGCCCTCGGCCTCGCCGAGCGGCTCGATGCGCGCGTGGATCTGTTGGATGCGTTCCTCGCTGCCGAACTTGCCGAGCATGTATTGGCGGCGATCCATGCCCTGAGGCGGGATGGTCGGATCGAGCTGGAACGGCCGCCAGCGGACATGCACCTCGATATCGCTTGCGGAAGCAATGGCCTTGTCCAGCCGCTTCTGGCCGATGAAGCACCAGGGGCAGACGACATCGGACACGACATCGACGGTGATGGAGGTCTCGGCGCTCATGCTCGTCTCCTGTTCGGTCCCGATTGGGTTCGGCTCTCAATCAAAGAGATATAAAGCATGATGTCGTCCGAAAACCGCTTCACACTTTTCGGCATCACGCTCTGGCATCAGTTGGGCTTTCGCCACCAGGTCGGCAGCTGATAGCCGAATATGGGGGTCTTTTGCGGATGTTCCAGATAGCTCCAGTAGGCGAGCCATTGCTGCGTGTTGTATTGCATCGGCACGATGTAGTTGCCTGAGATCAGCAGCCGGTCGAGCACGCGCACCGCCGCGACATAGTCTTCCTTGGCGCGGGCGTTCAACATGGCGTCGATCGCGGCGTCGATCGCCGGATCGGCGACGCCGGCGAGATTGAACGATCCTTCCGTCTTCGCGGCGACCGATCCCCAGCGACCGAGCTGCTCGCTGCCGGGCGACAGCGAATTGCTGAAGCCGCTGGTGCCGATCAGTACCTCGAAGTCATAGCGTTGCTTGCGCGACTGGATCTGGTCGCCGTCGAGGGTGCGGATGCCGACGCCTATGCCGATCTTCTCCAGGGTGCGTTGGTAGATGGAAGCCAGCCGCTCCTCATCCTGCGACGAGGTCAGGATCTCGAAGCTGAAGGGGTTTCCCTGCGGGTCGAGCATCTTGCCGTCCTGCACGCGGAAGCCGGCGCTCCTCAACAATTCGAAGGCGGCTTTGAGCACCTTGCGATCCTGACCCGAACCATCGGTCACGGGTGGGTGCCAGGTGCCGTCCATCACATCTGGCGGCACGCGGCCTGGATAGGGGGCAAGCAGCGCCTTTTCGCGGTCGTCGGCCGGGTGGCCGAGCGCGGACAGCTCGGAATTCTGCCAGTAGCTCATGGTGCGGTTGAACTTGCCGCCGAACAGGTTCTTGTTCGCCCATTCGAAGTCGAAGAGCATGCCGAGGGCGCGGCGCACGACCGGGTTGGCGAACTTCGGCAGCCTGGTGTTGAACAGGAAGCCGGTCACCACCGGGGGGATGCCGGTGTTGAAATATTCTTCCTTAACGTCGCCCCTTCGGAAGGCCGGAAAGTCGATGTCGCGCTCACGCTTGACCGGATCGGTCTCGTCGTCGAGGGCGCAGATTCCTTTCTTGAACGCTTCCGTCTTGGCGTTGGCGTTCAGAAAATACTCGATGGTGATCTGGTCGAAATTGTCGAAGCCGCGTTTCGACGGAGTGTCCTTGCCCCAATAACCCGGGTTGCGCTTGAAGACGATGCGCTGCCCCGGCAGCACCTTGTCCACGGTGTAGGGCCCGCTGCCGATCAGCGGCTTCAGCGTGGTCTTGTCGAACGTGTCCTTGTCGAAGGCATGCTTCGGGACGATCGGCGTCAGCGCGACGATCAGCGGGAATTCTCGGTTGGCCTTGTCGTTGAAGGTGAATTTCACGCTGTGGTCGCCGGTCTTCTCCAGCTTGGCGATCATGCTCATGCGGTCGCTGTAGGGCGGGCGGCCCTTGTCGGTGAAGACGTCATAGGTGAACAGCACGTCCTCCGGCGTCACCGGCTGCCCGTCCGACCATTTTGCGTTGGGGTTGAGATGGAACTCGATGCTCTTGCGCTCCGGATCCATGTCGGCGCTGTCGGCAAGCAGCCCATAGAGGCTGAAAGGCTCGTCATAGCTGCGCTGCATCAGCGGCTCGAAGACGAGATTGCCGTAAACGGTGTCGATCATGCCGCGCGCCGTGGTGCGCAGGCTTTTCAGGATGAAGGGGTTGAGGTTGTCGAAGGAGCCGACGACGCAATAAGTGACGCTTCCGCCTTTCGGCGCGTCCGGATTGACGTAGTCGAAATGCTGATAGTCGGGCGGCAGTGCCGGCTCGCCTTGCATGGCTATGCCGTGCTTCGGCTCCGACTGTGACGGAAGGAGCGAAAGAGCCAGAAACGAGGTCGCGGCGATCAGCCGAACGAGAACGCGGTCCATGACCGTCTCCTTGCCGGGCGGCTTTGTGATTCGCCATGCACCGTAGAGCATTTCCTTACCCGATTGAATCGGTGCCCGAATGGGAATCGGGTTCAGCCGCTCCCGCGCTGACCGACGCTCGCCATTGGGAGAGGAACCGCGAAGAAATCGCGGAAACCGGGCTGGATTCGGCGCCGCTGGCAGTGTAACACGCGCTCCGAAGTCATCCTGTTGCCTCATTTGGGCAACAGGTAGCTGGACCACACGGCGCGAAGAAGCCGGTCCCCGGGATCATTTGAGAGGAAAGTGCACCATATGACGATCAACGCGTACCGCCTTTCGGTGCTGGCCGCAGGCGTGGTCGGCGTTCTGGGCGCCGGGCTTGTCACCGCCTCGGCCCAACAGCAGCCGCAGATTCCTCAGGGCTGGTTCAAGGCCTGCACCAAGCAGGAAGACGTCGACATCTGCAATGTGCAGAACATCGTCACGGCCGGCAACGGCCAGCTCGTCACCGGCGTCAGCCTGATCGAGCTCAAGGGCAAGGTGAACCGCAAGGTCTTCCAGGTCACGGTCCCGACCGGCCGCCTCGTGCCTCCCGGCATTGCGCTGCAGATCGATGCCGGCAAGGCGCAGAAGCTCGACTATGTGATCTGCTTCCCGGACCGTTGCGTGGCGGAAGTGCCGCTGAGCGACCAGCTCGTCGCTTCCTTCAAGAAGGGGCAGGGCATCACGCTCACCTCGATCAACTTCCAGAACCAGCCGAACCCAATCAAGATCGCGCTCAGCGGCTTCAGCGGCGCCTATGACGGCCCGCCGCTGCAGCAGTCGGACATCGAGGACCGGCAGAAGAAGCTGCAGGACTTCGTCGCCAAGAACAACCAGGACTTCGCCAAGAAGCTCAAGGACGAGCAGGACAAGGCCAAGACCGCGAACTGATCGCGTCAGCGCGTTTCTCGGAACAAAAAGCGGGGCACATGCCCCGCTTTTTTGTTGTCGCCGCGCCGCGCGCGTTGGGCGACATTCGTTGGCTTCAGTGCTTCGACTGGCGTTTCGGCTCGTAGCGGCCGTCCGGCAGCTTGTCGAACATCTCGCCGATCTGCGGATGCCGTACCGGTTCGCCCGACCGGTCCTCGAGCAGGTTCTGCTCGGACACATAGGCGATGTACTCGGTCTCCGAATTTTCCGCCAGGAGATGGTAGAAAGGCTGGTCCCTGCGTGGACGCACGTCGGCGGGAATGGCCTCGTACCATTCCTCGGTGTTGGCGAATTCGGGATCGACGTCGAAGATCACGCCGCGGAACGGAAACAGCCTATGGCGAACCACTTGTCCGATCGAGAATTTGGCCGTTTTCATCACGTTCACCACCTGCAGCGCCGCGCGTCCTCTCGGACGCGCAAAGGACGCTGCAGCACTTTAGTTTTGCGCATGATCCTCTTCGAAAATCGATCCGATTTTCGGGCCATGCGCTGTTCCGAGGCGCCTGTCGTGGCTGCGCGCAAGGCGCCTAAGATCTTGAATTTACACGTCACCCGGCCAGAAATCGACCCCGACTTTCGGCTTGGTGCCTATTTGGCGCAGGCGCGGCGGCAATTCAATAGCCAACGCCTTGACCTCAGCCGAAGCAACGGGTTAGCCCGCACGGGAGTTTTCTGCCCGAGCGAAAATGTCTGACGTCATCGGTCTCGTCCTTCCATTCTTCGGCATGATCTTTGTCGGTTTCCTGGTGGCGCGCATCACCAGGCAGCCGCTGGAAGCGCTCGGCTGGATGAACATTTTCATCGTCTATGTCGCGCTGCCGGCCCTGTTCTTCCAGTTGCTCGCCAAGACACCGTTCGAGCAGTTGACGGAGTGGAGCTTCATCCTTGGCTCGCTGATCGCCACCTATGGGATCTTCACACTGATGTTCGCCTGGTCGGTCTTCGTTTCCCGCGGCGGGATCGCGCCGGCGACGATCACCGCCCTTGCCGCGGCTTACGGCAACATCGGCTATATGGGCCCGGGGCTTGCCTTGCTGGCGTTCGGCGAGCAGGCGGCGGTGCCGGTGGCGCTGATCTTCTGCTTCGAGAACATCGTGCATTTCACCGTGGCGCCGATGATGATGGCGTTGTCGGGCAAGGAGAAGGCGCCGCCGCTCCAGCTGGTGCTCGGCGTCGTGAAGAAGATCGCGCTGCATCCCTTCATCATCGCGACGGCGCTTGGCGTCGCCGCCGCCTATGTGGAGTTCCGCCCGCCGCTGCCTGTCGATCGCTTCCTGGACTATCTCGCCCGCGCGGCCGCGCCCTGCGCCCTGTTTGCCATGGGGGTGACGCTGGCGCTCCGACCGCTCAACCGCGTGCCGCATGAACTGGCGTTGATCGCCGGGCTGAAGCTTATCGTCCACCCGCTGCTTTGCTATGTCGTGCTGAGCTGGATCGGCAATTTCTCGCCGACCTGGGTCTTTTCCGCCATGCTGCTGGCGGCACTGCCGACGGCGACCAACGTCTTCGTGATCGCGCAGCAATATGACGTATGGGTGCAGCGGGCTTCGGCCAGCGTGCTGATCACGACATGCCTTTCAGTGGTGACGGTGACCGCGCTGCTCTACGCGATCCGGCACGGAATCCTAGCGGCCGACCTCTTTCCTTAACCCGCCGGCAATCGCGCGAAAACCGCTGCCGGGCCGCAGTCCCTCGCGCATGAAGAAGGCGCGCAGCGGCGCGAAGCCGCCAAGCGCATTGAGGCCGGCGCTGCGCGCCAGTTGCGCCGGCAGCATGTCGGACAGGAGCGACATGTTGAGCAGGTTCACCGCGCCGCTACGCGCCCATATGTCGGGCCGGCGCCTGGTGTCATAGACGGCGAGGCTCCCTCGCGATCCGGGGTCCGCGCTGTTTTCACTCGCGATTCCAATCAGATCGTCGATATCCCTGATGCCGAGGTTGAGGCCTTGGGCGCCGATCGGCGGAAACACGTGCGCCGCCTCGCCAACCAGCGCCACGCGGTTTTGCGCGAAACGGCCGGGCGAGGCCGCCGACAAGGGATAGACCTGGCGACCCGGCTCGACCGAGACGCGGCCAAGCATCGATTGCATCTGCTGCTCAACACGCTCCGACAGGGTTGCATCGTCGAGCGCGGCAAGCTCCAGCGCCGTTTCCGGCTTGACCACCCAGACAAGGCTTGAACGCCTGCCGGGTAGCGGCACCTGCGTGAACGGCCCTGTCTCGGTGTGGAACTCGGTCGAAACGAAGCCGTGCTCGCTGCGGTGGCCGAAATTGAGCACGAGCGCCGACTGCGGATAGGGCCGCGCAAAGGCGCGAATGCCGGCGGCTTCCCGTGCCGGGGACAGGCGTCCGTCGGCGGCAACCGCCAGGGACGCGGAGATTTCGCTGCCGTCGGCCAGCCGGGCGTGGGCCTGATCGGCGTCGAGGCGCCATGACTCGACGGTGGATTTCAGCCATTCGACGCCGCGATGGGCCGAAACGGCATTGGCGAGGATCGGTATCAGATCCTTGTTCGGCAAATTGAGCCCGAATTGTTCCTCGCCGATCTCGCTGGCGCGAAAGGTCACGGTCGGGCTTCGGATCAGCCGGCGGGTGGCGTCGACGATGCGCATCACCTTGAGCGGCGCGGCCTGCGGCTTCAGCTCGGCAAGGACGCCCAGCCGTTCAAGGACCTTCAGCGCCGGATTCATGAGGGCGGTGGTGCGGCCGTCGGCGCTGTTGGCTTCGGGGCCGACCAGCGTCACGCCGAAACCGGCCTCGGCGAAGCCGAGCGCCGCGATCAAGCCGGCCGGACCGCTGCCGGCAACCAGGATGCGGGCTTTGTCGTTGTGCTCCACGCCAGGCTTCCACAATGCGAGGCGACCCTTCGGGCCTTTGTCTGGATATAGGGCAGATCAGCCGGCTTGATCAACGCGGCGATTCAGCCCATTCGATTGCCATGAGTGGTGAGCAGCACGATTTCAGCCATCTCGACCGGGCGGGCCGAGCGACGGCAGGCGTGGCGCGCAGCCCGCGCCTTACGGTCATGCTCACGATCGGCGTCGGGATAGGCCTTGCCTGGCTCCTGCTTGGCGCGATGGCGATCCGCGGCGCTGAAAACAGCCCCGTCGGCGGCCCCGGCGACATGCTGCTGAAGAATCTGCCGAGCCTGCCGTTGCCGGGTTTCCTGGACCGGTTCTTCGCTCTTTGCCTCGCTCCGGCACCGCTTGCCGGACTGGCCGGCCTGCAAGCGCCGGCGCTGGTGATGATGTGGTTCCTGATGGCCGTGGCGACGATGCTGCCTTCGGCGGCGCCCTTGATCCGCACCTATTGTGAAATCGCCGATACGGCGAGGATCAAGGGCGAACTCGTCGCTCATCCGCTGGTGCTTGTTGCCGGATACCTTGCCACATGGCTTGGCGCATCAGTGGGCTTTACGCTGTTGACACTCGCGGTCTACGCGTTTGCCGGTTCCGGCCGGATACTCGATCCCGCCATCGGCATTGCCGGCGCCGCCGCGCTGCTCGTGGCCGGCCTCTATCAGTTCAGCGGCCTGAAACAGGCATGCCTGGAAAAGTGCCGCAACCCGTTCTCGATCCTGTTCGCCAACTGGAGCGCGAAGCCGGCCCGCATCTTCCGTTTGGGACTGGAGCAGGGCGTCTGGTGCCTCGGTTGCTGCTGGGCGCTGATGCTGGTGATGGTTGCCGTAGGCGCCATGAACGTCTTCTGGATGGCGCTGATCGGCCTGTTCACCCTGATCGAAAAACAGACCGGCGGCAGGGTGGCCAGCCGGGTTGCCGGTACGATACTGCTTGTGTGGGCGGCTGCCCTGCTATTAGTTTCGGCGTGAGGGGGAGAATTCGATGACCGACCAAAGCTGGGCAATGAAAGGGGAGTTGGTACTCTCTTGCAATTGCACGGTTTTCTGTCCCTGCGTGCTGTCGCTCGGTAGCCATCCGCCGACCGAGGGCTATTGCCAGACCTGGGCCGGGTTCCGCATCGACGCGGGCCATTTCGGCGACGTCGACCTGTCGGGCCTCAATCTCGGCCTGATCATGGAAATCCCCGGCTATATGAGCCGCGGCAACTGGACGGCCGGCCTGTTCATCGACAAGCGCGCTTCGGTCTATGCGGTGAAGGCGCTGACCAAGATCTTCACCGGCAAGGCCGGCGGCACGACATCGCTGCTGTCGATCCTGGTCGGGAAATTCCTCGGCGTCGAGCAGGTGCCGATCACCTACGAGACGCGCGACAAGACGCGCGTCTTCCAGATACCGAAGATCATCGACGGCGCGGTGACGCCAATTCCCGGCAAGGATCGCGAGAAGGATACGGTGATCACCAATTCGGAATATTGGATTGCGCCTGAAATCATCGTGGCGAAGTCCGACAAGAGCAAGATGCGCGCCTTCGGCCGCAACTGGAATTTCGCGGGCCGCTCGGCCGAAATCTGCAAGCTGGACTGGCGGGGACCGTGAGCAAGAACACAGCGGCCAGAAAAGCAGCCAAGAAGATCGCGGAGCGGATTCCGCTGCCGAAGAAGAAGGTGACGTGGCCGCAGACGCGCGCGTTCTCCGTCCATCTGCTCACCGCATCAGGGTCGTTCCTTGCCTTCCTGTCGCTGGTTGCGGCGAGCGAGGAACGCTGGACGGCGATGTTCTGGTGGCTGGGACTGGCGCTGTTCGTCGACGGCATCGACGGCCCGATCGCCAGGAGGCTCGAGGTCAAGGACATCCTGCCGACATGGTCGGGCGAGCTCCTCGACAACATCATCGACTATGTCACTTACGTGCTCATACCGGCCTTCGCGCTCTATCAGCGCGGTTTCATGGGCGAGAACCTGTCCTTCCTGTCCGCGGCCATCATCGTGGTCTCCAGCGCGATCTACTACGCCGACACCGGCATGAAAACGAAGGAGAACTTCTTCAAAGGGTTTCCCGTCGTCTGGAACATGGTGGTGTTCACGCTCTTCGTCATAGAGCCCGGGCAGTGGGTGTCTTTCGCTGTCGTGGTGGTCGCCGGCATCCTGACCTTCCTGCCGATCAATTTCATCCATCCTGTGCGCGTCGTGCGGTTGCGACCGCTCAATCTCGGCATGACGCTTTTGTGGTGCGCCTTCGGCGCGCTGGCGCTGGCGCAGGCGGCACTTGCCACCTTCTATGACAAGATCGGCGTGCTGGGAGAGCAGGTCAGCGACTTCACCAAGATCGGCATCACGATCACCGGCCTCTATCTCGCCTGCATCGGAGGCATCATGCAGATGTTTCCCAATCTGGGCGCCAAGAAGCCCTGATCCTGGATCAGGATATTTTTGGTCGAATGGTCATCCTGGCCTGGCTGTCCATCGGCGCACGGCCTTCCGGAAACCGATTCTCCGTTTCGGGATCAAGTTTCCGGATTTTGTACGTACCTTTCAGAGAGTTGAGCGATGTCCAAGGCAATCCGTATCCACGCCAATGGCGGTCCCGAAGTCCTGGCCTATGAAGACGCCGATCCCGGCCAGCCGGGAGAAGGCCAGATCCTGATCCGGCACACCGCGATCGGCCTCAACTTCATCGACGTCTACTACCGCTCCGGGCTCTACCCGCCACCCGGGGGTTTTCCGCTGATTCCGGGCGGCGAGGCGGCGGGTGTCGTGCTGGCGCTCGGCACCGGCATCGACTGGCTGAAGCCCGGCGACCGCATCGCCTATGCCGTCAATGTCGGCGCCTATTGCGAGAAGCGGGTGATCGCCGCCGATCGTGTGGTCAAAGTGCCGGACGGCATCAGCGACGAACAAGCGGCGGCGATGATGCTGAAGGGCATGACCGCCGAATACCTCTTGCGCCGCACCTTTCCGGTCAAGGCCGGCGATACGATCCTCTACCACGCGGCCGCCGGCGGCGTCGGCCTGATCCTCGGCCAATGGGCAAAGCATCTCGGCGCGACCGTGATCGGCACCGCGAGTTCCGCCGACAAGATCGTACTCGCGCGGGCGCACGGCTTCGATCACGTCATCAACTACAAGGAGCAGGATTTCGTGGCCGGCGTCACGGCGCTTACGGCCGGGAAGAAATGCGACGTCGTCTACGATTCCGTCGGCGCCGACACCTTCCCGGCATCGCTCGATTGCCTGCGGCCGCTGGGCATGTTCGTGAGTTTCGGCCAGTCGTCCGGGCCGATCCCGCCTTTCTCGATGTCGCTCCTGGCGCAGAAGGGCTCGATCTTCGCAACCCGGCCGACGCTGTTCGTCTACAACGCCAGCCGCGAGGATCTGGTGAAGTCGGCCGAAGCGCTTTTCGACGTGGTCATGAGCGGCGCCGTCGAGATCAAGATCAACCAGCGCTATGCGCTGAAGGATGCGGCAAAGGCGCAAGCGGATCTCGAGGCCCGCAAGACGACGGGAACGACTGTCCTCATTCCTTAGAGCTTTCGGCATCACGCCTTAGCCGACTGCCCTGTTTTTCAGCGACTTGCCGTGCCCGAAGGCACGGCTTGCCTGAAAAGCGCTGCGGATTTGCCTGCGTTCTCTACAGGCCTATCTTAGCCCTTGAGTTTCCGCTGAAATTCTTGAAGCTCTTTCAAGTAGGGTGCTGCTTTCCGATGGGAGCCGGCCGCGCATACCATGCTTTCGGGAACACAGAACATATCCGGGAAACCGGGTGGGAGGCACTGTGAGTGCAAATCATGACGGGGCGAACCTGCTCGAGGTTCGTGGCCTTACCAAGATTTTCGGCACGCTGACTGCGTGCGATCACATCGATCTCAATATCGCAAAGGGCGAGATCCACGCGTTGCTCGGCGAGAACGGCGCCGGCAAGTCGACGCTGGTCAAGATGCTGTTCGGATCGCTCGAACCAAACTCGGGCGAAATCTTCTGGGACGGCAAGCCGGTCAAGATCACCAGCCCGGGCGTGGCCAAGAAGCTCGGCATCGGCATGGTGTTCCAGCATTTCTCGCTGTTCGAAGCGCTCACCGCGGCCGAGAACATCGCGCTTTCGCTCAATGACGGTTCGCCGATCGGCAGCATCGCCGCGAAGGCGAGGGCGCTGTCCTACAGCTACGGCTTGCCGCTCGATCCGGATTCGCTGGTCGGAGACCTTTCGGTCGGCGAACGCCAGCGCATCGAGATTATCCGCTGCCTCTTGCAGACACCGCGGCTCATCATCCTCGACGAGCCGACCTCGGTGCTGACGCCGCAGGAGGCCGACAAGCTGTTCGAAACGCTGGAGCGCTTGCGCTCGGAAGGCAAGTCGATCCTCTACATCTCGCACCGGCTGGAAGAGGTCAAACGCATCTGCGACCGCGCCACGGTGCTGCGCCACGGCAAGGTTGTCGGCCATTGCAACCCGCGCCAGGAGACCGCCGCGTCGCTTGCCCGCATGATGGTGGGCAGCGAGGTGAAGGCGGTAGTGCGCGCGCCGGCGGAAGGCATCGAAACGGCGCCGGCACTGCTGGAAATCCGCAACCTCAGCCGCAAGCCGGCGACGCCCTTCGCAATACCACTCAAGAACATCAATCTCAGCGTGCGCGCCGGCGAAGTGATCGGCATCGCGGGTGTGGCCGGCAACGGCCAGGGCGAGTTCTTCGAATCCGTTTCCGGCGAAGTGCTGCAGCAGGATGCCGGTTCCGTGCGCATTCGCGGCAAGGATGCCGGAGGCCTGGCGATCACCGGCCGCCGCCTGATGGGGGCCGCTTTCGTGCCCGAAGAGCGCCTGGGTCATGGCGCGGCGCCGCGCATGAAGCTTTCGGAGAACCTGCTTCTGTCGCGCCACGCCACCGACGGCAAGGCCTTCGTCGGCTCGGGCGGCATGGTCAAGAACGGCGCCGTCTACAGCGCCGCCCAGCGCATCATCACCGCCATGGACGTGCGCAAGAGCGCGCCGGATCCGGAAGCGGCGGCGCTGTCGGGCGGCAATCTGCAGAAATTCATCGTCGGCCGCGAGCTCGACCGCAAGCCGAGCGTCATGATCGTCAACCAGCCGACCTGGGGCGTGGATGCCGGCGCCGCCGCCCATATCCGCCAGGCGCTGATCGAGTTGGCGCGCAGCGGATCGGCGGTGCTGGTCATCAGCCAGGACCTCGACGAATTGTTCGAACTGTCGGACGCGATCGCCGTCATGCACAATGGCGAATTGTCCAAGCCGCTGGCGATCGCCGAGGCGACTTTCGAGAAGATCGGCCTCTTGATGGGCGGCGCCGAGCCCGGGCACGCCGAACACAGCCTGGAGATGGCATGATGCGCATCGAACTGGTCAAACGCCCGCAGCGCTCGGTGCTGTTCTCCATGCTGTCGCCCTTCATCGCCTTCGCGCTGACGATCATCGCCGGCGCCATCATGTTCGCCTTGCTCGGCGTCAATCCGCTCAACGCCTTCGAGATCTACTTCGTCGAGCCGATCAGCCAGGTCTGGCAGCTGCACGAGCTGGCGATCAAGGCAGCGCCCCTCATCCTGATCGCGGTCGGCCTGTCGGTCTGCTACAAGGCCAACATCTGGAACATCGGCGCCGAAGGCCAATTCATATTCGGCGCAATCTTCGGCTCGATCATCCCGGTGCTGTTCCCGCAATTCGAAGGTCCGCTGGTGATCCCGCTGATGCTTCTGCTCGGCATGGTCGGCGGCGCGTTCTACGCATCCATTCCGGCGCTGCTCAAGACGCGCTTCAGCACCAACGAGATCCTGACCAGCCTGATGCTGGTCTATGTCGCGCAGCTCTTCCTCGACTGGCTGGTGCGCGGTCCGTGGCGCGATCCGCAAGGCCACGGCTTCCCGCAGACCATCCAGTTCGGCGATTCCGCTGTGCTGCCCGAGCTGATGCCCGATGCCGGCCGCGCCAATTGGGGCTTCGTCTTCGCCCTGGTGGCCGCCGTTCTGGTCTGGCTGATGATGAGCCGCATGCTCAAGGGTTTCGAGGTCCGCGTGCTGGGTTCAAGCCCAAGGGCAGGCCGCTTCGCCGGCTTCGGCTTCAACCGGATGGTGTTCTTCACCTTCCTTCTGTCTGGCGCACTGGCCGGCCTTGCGGGCATCTCGGAGGTTTCCGGCGCCATCGGCCAATTGCAGCCGGTGATCTCGCCCGGCTACGGCTTCACCGCCATCATCGTCGCCTTCCTCGGCAGGCTCAATCCGCTGGGCATCGTCGCCGCGGGCCTGGTGCTGGCGCTGACCTATCTCGGCGGTGAGGCGGTGCAGAGCGCGCTCGGCATCTCCGACAAGGTGGCGCGTGTGTTCCAGGGCATGCTTTTGTTCTTCGTGCTCGGCTGCGACACGCTCATCCACTACCGCATTCGCCTGATCGGCATGGCGCTGACGAAGCCGAATGGCGCGACGAAACTCGAAGCAGCGCCCAAGCTCGAGGAGGCCCGCTGATGGACATCACCGTCAACATCCTTTTGACCATCGCGACCGCTGCAACGCCGCTTCTGATCGCGGCGATCGGCGAGCTGGTGGTCGAGCGCTCCGGCGTGCTCAATCTGGGCGTCGAAGGCATGATGATCATGGGCGCCGTCGGCGGCTTCGGCGCCGGCTACCTCACCGGGTCGCCATGGATCGGCCTGCTTGCCGCGATCATCGTCGGCGCGCTGTTCTCGCTGCTGTTCGCCGTCATGACGCTGTCGCTCGCCACCAACCAGGTGGCGACCGGCCTGTCGCTGACGCTGCTCGGCCTTGGCCTCTCGGGCATGATCGGCACCAGCTTCGTCGGCCAGCCGGGCGTGAGATTGCCAAATCTCGACATCCCGGTGATCAGCTCGATCCCGGTTGTGGGCAAGCTGATCTTCGGCCAGGATCCGGTCTTCTATATCTCGATCGCGCTGACCGCGGCGGTGATGTGGTTTCTGTTCAAGACGCGCACCGGCCTGACGCTGCGCTCGATCGGCGACAGCCACACGTCGGCGCATGCGCTCGGCATCAAGGTCATCCGCTACCGCTATCTCGCCGTGATGTTCGGTGGCGCCTGCGCAGGCCTTGCCGGCGGCCACCTGTCGCTGGTCTACACGCCGCAATGGGTGGAGAATATGAGCGCGGGCCGCGGCTGGATCGCGCTGGCGCTGGTGGTGTTCGCTTCCTGGCGTCCGTGGCGGGTGCTGGCCGGCGCCTACATCTTCGGCGCGGTGTGGATCGGCCAGCTTCATGCACAGGCTTTTGGCATTCCGGTACCTTCGCAGTTTCTTTCTTCGCTGCCCTATCTGGCAACCGTCGTGGTTCTCGTTCTAATCTCCCGCAACAAGCGGCTGACGATGATGAACACGCCGGCTTCGTTGGGGCAGCCATTTGTTCCGGATCGTTGACGACAACAAAAAGACGGGAAGCTCCAAGGCTTAACTCAGAGAGGTAACACAATGAAAAAACTGCTTATAGCGTTGATGACCACGGCTGCGGCCCTGTCGCTGGCGGCAACCGCTGAAGCTGCCGACAAGCTCAAGGCGTGCTGGGTCTATACGGGTCCGATCGGCGACTTCGGCTATTCCTACCAGCACGACCAGGGCCGCCTCGAGGTCGAGAAGGCGCTCGGCGACAAGGTCGAGACCGCCTATCTCGAAAACGTATCGGAAGGTCCGGACGCCGACCGCGCTTTCGAGCGCCTGGCGCGCGAGAAGTGCAAGATCATCTTCGGCACATCCTTCGGCTTCATGGACGCCGAAGTGAAGGTCGCCAAGAAGTTCCCAAAGGTGATGTTCGAGCATGCCACCGGCTTCAAGACCGGCGACAATCTCGGCATCTACAATGCGCGCTTCTATGAAGGCCGCTATGTGCTCGGCCAGATCGCGGCCAAGGAATCGAAGAAGGGCCTCGCCGGCTACATCGTCTCCTTCCCGATCCCGGAAGTGGTGATGGGCATCAACTCCTTCATGCTCGGCGCGCAGTCGGTCAATCCCGACTTCAAGGTCAAGATCGTGTGGGTGAATTCCTGGTTCGATCCGGGCAAGGAAGCCGACGCCGCCAAGGCGCTGTTCGACCAAGGCGCCGACATCATCGTCCAGCACACCGATTCGACCGCCGCGCTGCAGGTCGCCGAAGAGCGCAAGCTGCATGGTTTCGGCCAGTCGTCCGACATGATCAAGTTCGCGCCGAACGCGCAGCTGACCTCGCTGACCGACGAGTGGGGGCCGTACTACATCAGCCGCGTCCAGGCTGCTCTCGACGGCACCTGGAAGCCGGACAATGTCTGGCTCGGCATCAAGGACGGCGCCGTCAAGCTTGCGCCCTACACCAACATGCCCGACGACGTGAAGGCGATGGCGGAAGCGACCGAGAAGAAGATCGCCGGTGGCTGGAACCCCTTCACCGGCCCTGTGTCCAAGCAGGACGGCTCGCCCTGGCTGAAGGACGGCGAGGTCGCCGACGACGGTACGCTGCTCGGCATGAATTTCTACGTCAAAGGCATCGACGACAAGCTGCCGCAGTAAGCAGCAAGCAGCTGAACCGAAACGGAAAAGGGCGCCTCCGGGGCGCCCTTTTTTCTTTGAAGCTGCCTTGTTCGTGTGGGCTGTCAGACCGCCGAACCGTAGAGATCGTAGGCGTCGGCGCGGTCGATCTTGACTGTGACGATCTCGCCGGCGCGCAGCGGCCGCCGCGACTGGATGTGCACCGAGCCATCGATCTCCGGCGCGTCGTATTTGGTGCGGCCCTTGGCCGATGTGCCATGCGCCTCGTCGATCAGCACCGGCAGGCGCTTGCCGACCTTTTTTGCCAACTGCGCTGCCGAGATCTTCTGCTGGCGCTGCATGAAGCGGTGCCAGCGCGCTTCCTTGATCTCCTGCGGCACCTGCTCCAGCCCGAGGTCGTTGGAGCGGGCGCCCTTCACCGGCTCGTATTTGAAACAGCCGGCGCGGTCGATCCTGGCTTCGTCCAGCCAGTCGAGCAGCATCTGAAAATCATCTTCGGTCTCGCCGGGGAAACCGACGATGAAGGTCGAGCGGATGGCGAGGTCGGGGCAGACCTCGCGCCAGCCGCGGATGCGGTCCAGCGTCTTTTCGCCATGCGCGGGGCGCCGCATGTTCTTCAGCACCTGCGGCGAGGCGTGCTGGAAGGGGATGTCGAGATAGGGAAGGACCTTTCCTTCCGCCATCAGCGGAATGACGTCGGCGACATGCGGGTAGGGATACACGTAATGCATGCGTATCCAGATGCCGAGCTTGCCGAGCTCCTCGGCGAGGTCGAGGAATTTCGCCCGCACCTCGCGATCGCCAAACATCGATGTCTGGTATTTGATGTCGATGCCGTAGGCGCTGGTATCCTGCGAGATGACGAGGATCTCCTTGACGCCGGCCTTGGCGAGCTTTTCGGCTTCGCGCAGCACATCCGCGGCCGGGCGCGAGACGAGATCGCCGCGCAATGCAGGGATGATGCAGAAGGTGCAGCGGTTGTTGCAGCCCTCGGAAATCTTCAGATAGGCGTAGTGGCGCGGCGTGAGCTTCACGCCCTGCGGCGGCAACAGGTCGACATAGGGATCATGGCTGGGCGGAGCCGCTTCGTGGACCGCCGCCATCACGCTCTCATAGGCCTGCGGGCCGGTGATCGCCAGCACGTTGGGGTGCTTTTCGCGGATGACCTCCGGCTCGGCGCCGAGGCAGCCGGTGACGATGACGCGGCCGTTTTCGGAAAGGGCGGAGCCGATGGCGTTGAGCGACTCGTCGCGCGCGGAATCGAGGAAGCCGCAGGTATTGACGACGACGAGGTCGGCGCCGTCATGCTTGCGTGAGATCTCATAGCCTTCGGCGCGGAGCCGCGTGATGATGCGCTCGGAATCGACGAGCGCCTTCGGGCATCCAAGACTGACGAAACTGACGCGTGGGGCGGACATAAACTTTGTTTTCCAAGAGATGAGAGCGAGATCGAGGATTGAGCCACAGGCTCCGAAGATCGATCTACGTGCGCGGCTTTGAGCCATTTCGCGCGGGCGCAATAGCACGCTTCGGCACAGAAGCAAACCTGCCAGCCGGCCAGGACGAGAGGCGCTGCGCGGACGCTCGCCAGAAAGAGCGTCAGTGGCCGCCCGGCCCGAACCATGGTGCCAGGAAGGCAAAATGGTCGGGAAACTGCTGCACGGCGCCTCCGAGAAGCATGTTCACCGCGACGTAAAGAATGATCAGCAGGCCGATATAGGCGATCCAGCGATACTTGTGCAGAAGGCGTGCGACAAAGGATGCGGCGAAGCCCATCAGCGCGATCGAAAGGGCCAGCCCGATGATCAACACAGTGGGGTGCTTCATGGCCGCGCCGGCGACGGCGAGCACGTTGTCGAGCGACATCGAAACGTCGGCGATGACGATCTGCCAAGCGGCTTGCGAGAAGGTCTTGCGCTTGCTCTTGCCGGAGACCGATCCATCCTTGTTGTAATCGCTGTTCGACAGCGCTTCGGTGGCGTCGCGCTCGTCGTCGTGGCTGACGCGCAATTCGCGCCACATCTTCCAGCACACCCACAGAAGCAGAAGCCCGCCGGCGATCAGCAGCATCGGGCCGATGGTCAGCAGCCATTGCGTGATCAGGGCAAAGATTATGCGCAGGACCGTGGCCGCCGCGATGCCGACAAGGATGGCGCGCTTGCGCTGATCCGCAGGAAGGCCGGCTGCCGCGAGGCCGATCACAATCGCGTTGTCGCCGGCCAGCGCGAGATCGATTGCAACGACCTGGAGGAGAGCTGAAAGGCCTGCGGCAGTGAATATTTCCATCGACTAGAAATCCTTGCCTGAAATGAGCGTAGCCCTTATCCAGACGGCCCTAAAGGCATGGTCCATCGGCGTCAAGGCACAGGCTTGGACATCGCCGGAAAACAACGCCGGCGGCGCAAGCCCTCAAGGATTTCGGGTAGTCGTCGGCAAGGCGGGCAGGGCGGAAAACTAATCGTAGAGATTATATTTGGCCCAGTCGGATTCCGGGATTTCGTCACCGATCTTGTAGCGGAACTGCAGCACTTCCATGTGGTCCGGCCCGGTCTGGCATTTGAACTTCAGCCGGTACCATTGGCCCTTGCTGCGGAAGGCCGCACCCGAGCTCTTGATGGCATCGGCGCTCATCTGCGGCGTGGCGAAGGCGTAGGCCACGACGCGGTCGGCCTTGTAGTTGTGATCGTCGTGACTGATCCGGTCGAGGACTTCGGCGTCACACCGCTGCTCGAGGCGAGTCTGCGGGTCGAGTTTCATCAGGCCGGCGCGCAACGCATTGTCCATCGCCTTGGCCGGCAAGACCAGCGTCAGCGACGCCAGAACCATCAGGCAGAGCTTTTTCATGGGCGCGACAAGCAGCATATTTTGTCTGAGAAATCAAATGAACGCTGCTTCACCAACCGTTGACCGGCGCGCCAATGCGCGCCGCAAAACAATTCGGTCCTTCAATCGTTGCACCCGGCGTACAACTCTCGGTGGCTAGGCTTGCAGAATCGCCAATGTTCGCGAAAACACTCGGGTCTATGTGAGGTGCCGCGTTCATGCGTCTTCCTTCAATCGGGTCGCGATATGCCCAGAAAAGTCAGCCGCTCCAGGACGCATTCGACCGCGTGCGTGGCGCGCCTCGCATGGCGGGGCTGACCGGGACATCGATCCGGTGAATGCGCAGGCATGGGGCGGCGCAGCGTGGGTGCACGAGTTCGAGCCGGACCGCTCGGTGAAGCCAAGTTTCCAGGCGGCTCCGGGCACCTCCTTCGTCATCCAGGGCGCCTCGGCCGCCGAGGATGCGGTTGCCGTCAATGCGGGCCTGAAAATGAACTGGAGCTCGAACACTTCGATGTTCGCCGCTTTCGACGGCAAAGTCGGCGACGGCTTGCAGAGCTATGGCGGCCACCGGCCGATAGTCCGCCGGATCGCGAGGCGGCGGTTGTTCGCAGGGAACGCCCGTATCCTTTCACAATCCTTCGCCCTGGGCATTGGGGACGCCGCTGCAGACGATCCAGTTGCGCGGGGCGCGTGGCAGGCACATGACAGATTTAGGCTTCATCTTCGGCCCCGCGGCGCAACCCGCGTCGCCGGAGTCGGCGGCGTGCGCGAAGGCCGCCGAACCCAGGAAGATTGCCAAGGCGAAGGCTTGTGTTTGCCTGGCCATCACGGATCGCTCCTTGGAAAGTTTAATTTCCTTCGGGCCAGGGCACCCAACGAAACGTCATCCTAGTCCGGATTGGCGCTACTCCTCCGAGACCGGCTTGTAAGTTTCGCATGCCTTTGGGTCGGTTCGGGTCAGCGCAAACGTCCGGTCCTCCTTGCCGAGCGTCATGCTGTGGCTTTCCTCGTCGGCGCTGTTGCCCTCGACATAGATCGGGCTCTGCAGGAAAAGCGTGAGCGATTGGCCGTCCTGCGCCGGGTCGATCAGGCCGTAGCCGGCTTCCTCGGCGGACTCGTCTTCCGTCACGATGCAGTCGAATCCCGCCGGCCCGTTGAAGTTGGGGATCATCTTGTGATCCGAAGTGTCGATCCCGGCACCCTGCCGCCAGTCGCAGGCCGCATAGATGCGTTTTTCCGGGCCCGTGCGCGGCCGCAGCACGATGGTGACGAAGCCCTGCTCGAAGGCCAGGAAAATGGACTTGGTCGTCTGCCTGGGGTGCTGTGCGAGATGCGCGGCGGAGTAGTCGCGCTCAAAGCAGAGGACTGAGCCTTTGGTTGTGGTGAGCGGTGAAAGCGGATCGCTCAGTTCTTTCGCGGCGGCTGGTCCGCCGAGCATGACGGCCAGGCCGGCTGCCAAAACGAGCGGACGACCGAAGCTCGTTCTTTCCATCGACGATTGCATGACAGGCCTCCAGACGTTTCTCATCTCAGAGCATTGGTCGCAGCGCCTGAGCAATCGGTTCATGCTCTGATTTGAAATTGGTCTGTAAGCTGTAATTTGCGCTGTTTTTGACGCGTTTCCATGAGCGCTGCCTTTGGCGCTTTGCTGGCGGAGGGAGTGGGATTCGAACCCACGGTGAACTTGCGCCCACGCCGGTTTTCAAGACCGGTGCCTTAAACCGCTCGGCCATCCCTCCATCGTGATTTCCACGAGGGCGCTTCCGTCTCGTTGGCCACAGGGGCTGTGTCGATAGGACTGCGCGCCATGCTCTAGTGCGTCGCGCAAAGACCTGTCAATCGCAAGGAGCCAATCATGCGCAAGAAGCAATCAGGCGGGCCACCGTCGAGCCGCGAGGCATTCCATCGAATCGGCTGCATTGACAATTCGGCGCAAGGTCGGCCAATGTCGACTTGCTAATATTTCAAGCAGGGGGAAGCTGTGAAGAAAGACTACGAGAAGCCGGTCCTAACGAAGCGCGAGATGCTGTCGCGCGCGACTGCTCAGCAGGCTTCGTCCGCACTGCCACAATAACGGACAAGCGTCTGTTCGCCTGCAGGTTTTGGCTCGCCGATGATCCTTCCTGGCGGTGCGGATATTGCCGGCGTAGCCTCTCGGAATCGGGGCAGGCGGCTTGCCGGGGGTATGGCCCGGCATTCTCGCCATAATCTCGCCCTGTTGCTGCCATAATCGATTAACATCGTGATAAGCAATTCCGGTGCAAAAGGGATTGGGGATCAAGGTGTTGGCCTGGTGGGCGACTTCTGGCCCCGTCGGGTGGCAGCACGGTAGGGGATAATCGAGAACATGCAGACTCCGGCGCGCCCGCGTCTTCGTCGCGCTTCTGCTTTCGCTCTGTGCGCCCTTTCGGGCCTCATTTTGGCTGCCTGCGCCTCGCAGCCCGAACCGAAGGGCATGGTCTACAAGAAGGCTCGCTCCAAGGAATATTTCGCCGAGTCCGAATATGGTGTGAAGGCGAGCCCGCGCGTGCAGTTCATGCGGCGGGGCGGCGGTCGAGACCAGCTCGGCAAGCCCTACCAGGTGCGCGGCAAGTGGTATTATCCGAAGGAAGATAAGAAGGGCTTCACCAAGGTCGGGCTGGCGTCCTGGTATGGTGACGCCTTCCATGGCCGTTTGACCGCCAATGGCGAAGTCTACGACATGACGCATCTTACCGCGGCGCACCCGACGATGCCGCTGCCGAGCTATGCCCGCGTCACCAATCTGGAGACCGGCAGCTCGGTGATCGTGCGCGTCAACGATCGCGGTCCCTACCATGAAGGCCGCATCATCGACGTCTCCGAACGCGCGGCGCAGATGCTCGACTACGACAAGGTCGGCACGGCCAGGGTCAAAGTCGAATATGTCGGCCGCGCGCCGCTCGACGGTGACGACGATCAGTATCTGGTGGCCTCCTATCACCCTGGCAACAACCGGCCGGATCCGTCGGACGGTCTGCCGACCGGCGTGATGGTGGCCATGAACGGCCCGTCGCCGAGCTTGTCGGCAGGCGTGCCGCCGGCCGCCGTGCCGTTCCCTGGACAGTTGACCAATTCGGGGCAGGCTTTTGCCGCGCAGCCGGGCCTGTCGGACCAGCCGACCGTGCAACCAGCGGCGTTCTCGACACAGGGCGCGAGCGATGTCGTGCTGCCCGATTTTGGACCGATCGTGCCGGTACGGCCGGACCTCGCCCTGCCACCGAACTCACCCTTCGCCGTGGCTTCGCTGTCCTATGCGGATGAGCGGGTGCAGCGTGCCGACGTCTTTGCCGCGCTCGATGCCGGCGGCATGTCGCCTGCCGATGTCCTGCAGTCGTGGCGGAAATCGAACCGCCAGGAACAGGCGCCGGCATCCGACTATGTCGCCGCCGGTTCCTTCGACGAAGCCGCGGAGGCAAAGCGCGTTGCTACGGCGCTCGAGCCATTCGGCCGGACCGAGATCCAGCGCACCGAACTCGACGGCAATGACTGGTATGCGGTCAATGTCTATCCGGACGGCCATGGTAGCGTCGACGACCTGCTTCAGGCGGCCTGGTCGCATGGCGCGCCGGACGCGCTGGTTGTGCGTAACTGATCAAATTCGCGCTGCCCGTTGATCCGGCCGAAAAAACCCTGATAGCTTGGCCGCGGGGTAGTCTTTGCGCAATTCCGGGCGAAAACCGTTCAACGTCTCCGGTGTTGCTCAGATTGGGTCGACATTTCATGCAACTGCGCATTTTTCCGCCTTTCACCAGCCTTCTGGGATTGGTGCTGGCGCTGCTTTGCGCGGTCCCGGCAAGCGCGCAGCTTTTCGAGACCAAGGCGACGCAGGCGTTCATGATCGATGCCGACACCGGCACCGTGCTCTTCGCCAAGGATCCCGACAAGCCGATCCCGCCGGCCTCGATGGCCAAGCTGATGACGATGGAAATGGTCTTCAACGCCATCAAGTCGAAGCGCATCACGCTCGACGATACTTTCGTCGTCAGCGAAAACGCCTGGCGCACCGGCGGCGCGCCGTCCGGAACCTCGACCATGTTCGCCAAGCTCAAATCCGAGGTCCGCGTCGGGGATCTGATCCAGGGCGTCACCGTGCAGGCCGCCAATGACGGCTGTATCGTGCTCGCCGAGGGCATGGCCGGCTCGGAAGCGAATTTCGCCGCGCAGATGACCGATCGCGCCCGCCAGATCGGTCTTCAGAAATCGAGCTTCGTCAATTCAACCGGCCTGCCGGCTGACGGCCAGCAGACGACGGTGCGGGAGTTGACGATGCTGGCGCTGCATCTGTGGCGCGACTATCCGGAATTCTTCCACTATTACAGCCAGCCGGACTTCACCTGGAACAAAATCGCGCAAAGAAACCGCAATCCGCTGATCGCCATGGGCATCGAAGCCGACGGCTTCGTGGCCGGCGCCAGCGAGCAGGCGGGCTTCGGCCTGGTCGGCACCGTCAGCCACAACGGCACGCGGGTGATCGCCGCTCTCAGCGGACTGGCAAATGACCGCGAACGCTCCGAAGAGGCGCGCAAGCTGCTCGACTGGGGCTCGCGGTCATTCCAGAAGACCGAGATATTCGCCCAGGACGAGGTGGTCGGCGAAGCGCAGGTTTTCGGCGGCGCCAAGTCGGGCCTGGCCTTGAAAGCGAAAGGTCCGGTCGACATCTTTCTGCCGATCGCCAATCGCGACAAGCTGACCGCCAGGATCGTCTACCAGGGTCCGGTATCGGCACCGGTCGAGGAGGGGCAACCGGTCGGAGAATTGCGCGTTTGGATAGGCGATACGCTGAGCCAGCAGACGCCGCTCTATGCCGCCGAGTCGGTGAAAGTGGGCACGCTGCCGCAGCGTGCGCTCGACGCGGCCAAGGAACTCGCTGTCGGCTGGCTGCGTCAGAAACATTTGTGATCGGGCAAGTTCGTGGACCTTTTGTCGGACGGGAGCTATGACAGCGGCCAGCACGGGCAAAGGCAGTCTCGATTGGCGAGCGGATTTTTCATCACCTTCGAGGGCGGCGAAGGAGCAGGCAAGTCGACGCAGATCGAGCGGCTGGCGCGGCGCATGCGCGCCAAGAAATATGAAGTGCTGGTCAGCCGCGAACCAGGCGGATCGCCCGGCGCCGAGGCCGTAAGGCATGTGCTTCTGTCGGGCGCGGCCGAGCCGTTCGGCCCAAAGATGGAGGCGATCCTGTTCGCCGCCGCGCGCTCCGACCATGTCGAGCAGGTGATCCGGCCGGCGGTCGAGCGGGGCTCGATCGTGCTGTGCGACCGCTTCATCGATTCCTCGCGCGTCTACCAAGGCGTCACGGGCGGCCTCGATGCTGATTTCATGAAAGCGCTGGAGGCAGTGGCCATCAACGGCATGATGCCGGACATGACGCTGATCTTCGACATCGATCCGGTCGAGGGCCTGAAGCGGGCCACGGCGCGGCGCGGGGCAGGGGACGCCGCCGATCGCTTCGAAAAGGAGACCTTGGCCATTCACCGGCGACGGCGCGAGGCTTTCCTTGCCATTGCCGAGGCGGAGCCGGAGCGCTGCATCGTCATCGACGCTTCCGCCGATCCCGATACGGTGGAGAATGTCGTCACCGCCGCCGTCTTCACGGCGCTGGAAGAGCGAATGCCGGCGCAAAGGATTGAGACGGCGCCGGCATGATCTTCGAACGCATCGCTCCGGAACAGCATGACACGCTGGACGGCGTGCCCGAGCCGGCTGAAACGGCGCGGCTGGTTGGCCACGCGACGGCGGCCGGGATGCTT
The DNA here is from genome assembly GCF_051127865.1 of Mesorhizobium sp. RIZ17. NCBI lineage: Bacteria > Pseudomonadati > Pseudomonadota > Alphaproteobacteria > Hyphomicrobiales > Phyllobacteriaceae > Mesorhizobium > Mesorhizobium sp. RIZ17. Next base: position 5,526,654 of record NZ_CP147861.1, on the reverse strand, counting down.
GCGAGCGCCTACCGCGGCGGCAAGCTGCCGCACGCGCTGATTTTCACCGGGCCGCAAGGCATCGGCAAGGCGACGATGGCCTTTCACATGGCGCACCATCTTCTGAGATATCCGGATTTCAAGACGGCGCCCGACATGCTTGCCGTTCCCGATCCGGCCTCCTCGCTGTTTCGCCAGATCGCCACCGGCGCGCATCCTTCGGTGCTGCACCTCACCCGTCCGGCCAACGACAAGACCAAGAGCTTCAAGACGGTGCTGACCGTCGACGAGATCCGCAAGGTCAGCCGCTTCCTGTCGATGACCTCGCATGACGGCAGCTACCGGGTCGTCATCGTCGATCCGGCCGACGACATGAACACCAACGCCGCCAATGCCTTGCTCAAGAATCTCGAAGAGCCGCCGGCGCGCACATTGTTCATTCTGATCGTGCACGCGCCGGGCAGCCTGTTGCCGACGATCCGCTCGCGCTGCCAGATGGTGCGGCTGGCGCCGCTGGCCGCCGACGAGCTGATGACGGTGCTGGAGAATGTCGAGCCGCCGCCGCCGGACGATCCGGCCGCGCGCGCGGCGCTTGCCGAGCGGGCAGGGGGCAGCGCCCGCAACGCGATCCTGCTCACCCAGTATGGCGGGCTGGAGATCGCCGGCGCGCTCGACACGCTGGTGGCGGCCAGGAAGCCTGACATCGCCGGCGCCCATCGCCTTGCCGAAGCCGTGGCCGGACGCGACCAGGCGATCCAGTTCGACATCTTCAACCGCCGCGCGCTGGACCTGCTTTCGGCCGCCGCCAGCGAGGCGGCTTTGTCCGGCGATCTCGCCAGGGCCAAAACACTGTCCGAGGCTTGGCACGAGGCGCTGAACACGATATCTGAGGCAGAGACCTACAATCTCGACAAGAAGCAGCACGCCCTGACCATGATCGACCGCCTGAATTCTGCGATGCGAATGTGAATGCGTCCTTGTCCTCGGGATGGCAATCGCCGTCTCGATGAGATATCCACCGCCACACTTCCCATTCAGACATTCATGGCGATTTCATCCATGGCACGCGAAAAATTCTACCTGACCACTCCGATCTTTTATCCGAATGGCAAGCCGCATATCGGCCATGCCTATACGGTTATTGCCAGCGACGCACTGGCCCGCTTCCAGCGGCTGGACGGCAAGGACGTGTTCTTTCTCACGGGCACTGACGAGCATGGTCTCAAGATGCAGCAGACGGCCGAGAAAGAAGGCATCACGCCCTTGGCGCTTGCCGACCGCAATTCGGCAATCTTCCGCTCGATGACCGAGACCCTCGGCGCCTCGAATGACGAATTCATCCGCACGACCGAGCCACGCCATTACGCATCCTGCCAGGCGATCTGGAAGGCGATGGCCGCGAATGGCGACATCTATCTGGATCGCTACAGCGGCTGGTACTCGGTGCGGCAGGAGGCCTATTTCGACGAGAGCGAAACCACGCTTGGCGAGGATGGCGTGCGCCGCGAGCCGCTTGGGTCGCCGGTCGAATGGAACGAGGAGGAAAGCTATTTCTTCCGGCTGTCTGCCTATCAGGACAAGTTGCTGGAGCTGTATGAAAGCCAGCCGGATTTCGTCGGCCCGGCGGAACGCCGCAACGAGGTGCTCAGCTTCGTCAAGTCCGGCCTGAAGGATCTGTCGATCTCACGAACCACCTTCAAGTGGGGCGTGCCGGTGCCCGGCGACGACAAGCATGTGATGTATGTGTGGGTCGATGCATTGACCAACTACATCACCGCCGCCGGCTATCCCGATACAAAGTCAGAGAAATGGAGCTTCTGGCCGGCCACGCATATCATCGGCAAGGACATCGTGCGCTTCCATGCCGTCTACTGGCCGGCCTTCCTGATGTCGGCGGGGATCGCCCTGCCGAAGCGCGTTTTTGCCCACGGCTTCCTGTTCAACCGCGGCGAGAAGATGTCGAAGTCGGTCGGCAATGTCGTCGACCCGTTCACCATGGTCGAACACTACGGTCTCGACCAGGTGCGCTATTTCTTCCTGCGCGAGGTGCCGTTCGGCCAGGATGGCAGTTATAGCCACGAAGCGATCGTCAACCGCACCAACGCGGATCTCGCCAACGGCCTCGGCAATCTGGCGCAGCGTTCGCTGTCGATGATCGCCAAGAACTGCGGCGGCAAGGTGCCGGCGCGTGGCGACCTCACCGAGGCCGACACGGCGATCCTCGACCAGGCCGTGGAAGCGCTTGCCGTCGCGCGCAGGGCAATGGCGGAGCAGGGCATCCACCTGGCGCTGGCGGCGATCTTTGGCGTGGTGTCGGAAGCGGATCGCTATTTCGCTTCGCAGGAGCCGTGGGCGCTGCGCAAGACCAATCCGGAGCGCATGGAAACCGTGCTATGGACGACGGCGGAGGTGGTGCGCCGGGTGACGGTGCTTTGCCAGCCCTTCGTTCCCGGGTCGGCTGCGAAACTGCTCGATCTGTTGGCCGTGCCTGCGGACAAGCGCAGTTTCGAGCATGTCCATGCCGACCATGCGCTGGTCCCTGGCACCGCCTTGCCGGCGCCTGAGGGCGTGTTTCCCCGTTACGTCGAGCAGGATGCCAAAGCCTGATGCTGGTCGACAGCCATTGCCATCTCGACTTTCCGGACTTCGCCGAGGAGCGGGCGGCTATCGTCGCCCGCGCCCTCGCCGCCGGAATCGGCCGTATGGTCACGATCTCGACGCGCGTGAAGCGCTTTCAGCAAATCCTTGAAATCGCTGAAGCTTTTAGCGAGGTTTATTGCTCGGTCGGCACCCATCCGCACAATGCCGCGGAAGAACTGGACGTCACCGCCGACGAGTTGGTGCGGCTTTCCGGCCATCCAAAGGTGGTGGCGATCGGCGAAGCCGGGCTGGATTACTATTACGACAAGGCGCCGCGCGATGCGCAGGCGCAAGGCTTTCGCACCCATATCGCCGCCGCGCGCCGGACCGGCCTGCCGCTGGTCATCCATTCGCGCGATGCCGACGACGACATGGCGTCGATCCTCGAGGACGAAACAGGGAAGGGCGCCTTCCCCTTCATTCTGCACTGTTTTTCGTCCGGACGCAGGTTGGCCGAAGTCGGCGTGGCGCTGGGCGGCTATGTCTCCTTTTCCGGCATCCTGACCTTCAAGAACTCGGCCGAGCTGCGCGCCATCGCCGCCGACGTCCCGCGCGAGAGGCTGTTGGTCGAGACCGACGCGCCCTACCTTGCGCCAATCCCGTATCGGGGAAAACGCAACGAACCGGCCTATGTGACGAACACGGCGAAGGTGCTGGCCGAGACCATTGGCGTCAGCGAGACCGAGATCGCCGATATCACCACCGGGAACTTCTTTCGGTTGTTCACCAAGATACCGCGTCCCGACATAGCGGCGGGCTGAGGCATGGGCGATCGGCTGCGCTTTACCGTTCTTGGCTGCGGCTCATCGCCCGGCACGCCACGCATCACCGGCGATTGGGGCAATTGCGATCCCAAGAATCCAAAGAACCGGCGCATGCGCACGGCCGCGCTGGTCGAGCGTATTGCCGGCAACGGCGCGCGCACCACGGTCGTCATCGACACCGGGCCGGATTTCCGCGAGCAGATGCTGTTGGCCTCCGTCAAGCGCATCGACGCGGTCGTCTACACGCATCCGCATGCCGACCATATCCACGGCATCGACGATCTGCGCGGCTATGTGCTTGAGCAACGCCATCGCATCGATGTCCATGCCGACGAGCCGACCATGCTGCGGTTGCGCCAGGCGTTCGGCTATTGCTTCGAGACGCCGCCGGGCAGTTCCTATCCGCCAATCGTCAAGCCGCATCTTATCGACCACGCCAGGCCGGTGGTGATCGAAGGCGAGGGGGGTCCCCTCACCCTTGAGCCGCTGCCGCAGATCCATGGCGACATCATTTCGCTGGGCTTTCGCGTCGGCGGGCTCGCCTATTGCCCTGACATCAGCGACTTTCCGGCCGCTACCGCGCAACGTTTGCACGGCCTCGACATGCTGGTCATCGACGCGTTGCAGTACAGCACGCATCCCAGCCATCTGTCGCTCGGCCAGGCGCTGGAGTGGATCGAAAGGCTGGCGCCCAGGAACGCTGTGCTGACGCACATGCACGTGCCGCTGGATTACGCCGTGGTGATGGCAGAAACGCCGGAGCATGTGGTACCGGCCTATGATGGCATGATGATCGAAATCGCTTACGAGCGAGATTGAGACGGTCGACGGAAAGCGGTCAGCCAGAGCGATGCGCCACGACCCTTAACTCGATCACCACGGAATCGGAGGCAAAACCCGCGACCTCAATCGCCGTCCATGCAGGGTAAGGTTCGCGCACGAATTGCGCCCATATCGACTTGAATTGCTCCAGATGATGGCGAAGCCCGACGTGATACGAAGTGACTTCGACAACGTCTCCGAACGTGAGCCCGCCTTCTTGGAGCACCATCTGCACCTGGATGAAAGCGTCCCATATCTGCTCGGAGGGGTCAGCTGACAGAGTGCCGTCCAACCGTATTCCATTGAACCCGGTGAGAAACACGAACCCACTGCACTCCAGTCCGGGCGACATTCTCCAGTCGCGATAGAGCGGTTCCATCCCTGATGGGATAATTGCCTTCTTTCCCATGTGCTTCCGCCACTTCCGGCCAATGCGTCAGTTCCATAATATATCTTATGCGACTTTCTCACGTCCACGCATGGTGCTCGATCAGCATGCGGAATTGCTGCAACGCCGATGCTGTTCCCGACCCCGAAATGGACTGGAATGCGACGGTGCGAGACAGCTCCAGCGTATCGACCGGACGTAGCGTCAGACCGCCCACGATTGCCGAGCGCTCAGGCAACATGCAGACACCTGCGCCCTCTGCCACAGCCTGTTGGATCAAATCCTCCCGTTCGGATCGGAGCCGCGGGATCATGACGATCGCGCGCTTATGCAGGTGGTTTTGCACGCGCGTGCGGAATTCGCATTGAAGCCGATCGAGGTACGGTTGCTCCGACAGGTCCGAAAGCGAAACCGAAGTCCGACTTGCCAGGCAGTACCCTTGTGCCATTGCCAGCAGCAGCCGCTCGCTGAACATTTCGACGGTGGCGATCTTTGTGTTTCCGAGGGTTGGGTCAGTGCAGAAGCAGCCATCGATCTGGCCGCTAAGAAGACGCTCCAGCCCCTCGTCGCGCGTGATCGGCTGGAGAATCAGTTCCAGCATTGGCATCTGTTGAAGCGCGTGCGAGACGAACCCGGTGATCAGCGCTGGCGCGATCGTGTTCACGATGCCCAGCGTCAAAGTCTCGCGGCGGCCGCGAACCCTGTTCAGCGATATCGCACGAATCCGCTGTTCGCTGTCCGCGATCGCAACGAATTCGGATCGGATGTCGCGGCCAAGCGTTGTCAGTCGACTGTCTTTCCCATCGCGATACACCAATGTTCCGCCCAGCTCTTGTTCGAGTCGCTGGATCGCGCGGGTGAGCGTGGGCTGGGAGACCCCGCTGCGCATGGCGGCTTCGGTGAAGTTGAGAGTGTCCGCCAGGTTCAGGAAATATCGAATCTGGTTGAGTTCCATTGTTCTGCCCTCGCCGCTCTCCCTGTGCCGCTTCCGAGCGAGCCAGCGCCATCGCGCGAAACAATTACCAACCGGCATGGAAACTATACATGCCGGCTATTGGCAATTTCTATCCGGTGCTGCGACAGTCGAAATCATCAATGAACGCAACCCGCATGCCATTCATACCGGCCAGCGGGCAGCATTTCCACCGAAGAGACAGACCAGAGAAAAGGCAATTCCGATGAAAGCAATCGTTGTCACGGAGCAGGCTTCGGGAACGGCCGGGATGAAACTGGTGGAGCGGCCCGAGCCGCAAGCCGCGATAAACGACGTCGTCGTTCAGGTTCATGCGGCGGGATTCGTCAACACCGAACTAGAGTGGCCTTCGACCTGGGCCGATCGGGCCTTCCGTGACCGGACGCCGTCGATCCTCGGCCACGAGCTGGCCGGTGTGATCACTGCCCTCGGCTATGGGACAACCGGGCTTTCGATCGGTCAGCGGGTATTCGGCCTGTCGGACTGGCATCGCGACGGCACACTCGCCGAGTATGTCGCCATGGAGGCACGCAACCTCGCGCCGCTGCCCGGCGATGTCGACTTCACGGTTGGCGCGAGCCTGCCGATCTCGGGCCTGACCGCGTGGCAGGGCCTGTTCCAGCATGGCCGTCTTCAGGCCGGGCAGAGCGTGCTTGCGCATGGCGCCGCCGGCGCCGTCGGTTCGGTCGTGACGCAACTTGCACGAGAGGCGGGAGCCTATGTCATCGGCACAGGCCGCGCCGCCGACCGCCAGAAGGCCCTCGACTTCGGGGCAAATGAATTCGTCGACCTCGGGAACGACAGCCTGGAAGACGTCGGCGGCGTCGATCTTGTGTTCGACGTCATCGGCGGCGATGTCCAGAAGCGGTCGGCAGCGCTGATCCGCGCCGGAGGAATGCTTGTGACTGCCGTCGGACCGACGGATATTCGACCTGCCGACGGCCTGACGATCGACTTCGTCGTCGAGGCTGATCGCGCCCAGCTTTCGGAGATAGTTCAGCGGATCAGGGACGGAAGATTGTGGACCAACATTGGCAAGGTCTCGTCCCTGGAAGATGCAATCGCTACCTTCAATTCGACTGAGCGACGGGCCGGAAAGACGGTCATCCGCGTTCGCTCGTGAGAAGTCGGGAGGACCGATGGTATTCACAGTCCTCGCGTTAGTAATAGTCGAGAAGTCCGCTGAAGGCAGCTGCGACCGCGACGAGATGGGCAAGGCCAAGCGCCAGCCATCGGATGCTGCCGCCGGGGGCAACGAATGCGCCATAGGCAGGAAACTGTATCAGGGCCAGCCCCACGGAGAGGCCGGTGACGGTTTTGTCGGTCAAGAGTGTCACCAGCATGGGTACCGGATAGAGCGCGCGCGCCAACACCCAGTCGCCGTGCCCTGATCCGGCGGAGAAGAGCGCCAGCAGCAGGGCGACAGGCGTTGCGCACAGGCCGAAAATGAGCCCTGCCCGCCATGAGAATTTTGGCATCATACCTCCGGAAACGATAATAGCCTTCGACACCTCTCGCTCGGCCCGATTACTGCAGATCCGACAGCTCGTCATCGAGGATGAGCGCCTGCCGGGCCGTCGCGTCAAGCGCGCAGCTGACGATGATGTTGCCCTGACGATCGCTGTTGACGGTTTCGGCGGACCCTTCCGCCGCGCACCGCGCATCGCGGTAGGCGATCCAGGCGCGCTGCATCTTGCGATAGCCTTCACGCGCCTTGGGCGCGGCCTTGGCCATCAGCGCCGCATAGGTGGTGTTGAGACGATCCTCCCACACACTGACCTCGCGGTTGGCGCAATCGATCAGTCCCAGTTGCGACCGGCCGTCATCGCTCTCGAAGGAGCACAGCTCTGTCACGTAGTTAATGCATGAGGCAGGCTCGTGCCCGGCGAGCTTGATCGCGTTGTCGATATGGATGGCCGGCGTCGGCGTATCGTTCACCCCAGGGACATCGCCGGGAAAATCGGCGACATATTTCAGGCATTCGGCAAGCGCCGCCTTGTCCGAAGCGTGCAGTTTCTCATCGGCCACCGCCGGCGATAGGGTGGCAAGAAGCAACCAGCACCCCGCAAGCATCAGAACACTCTTCATCGCCGCACCCCATCTTGTCGCCGAGACGAGAATTGTCGCAAAACTCCGGGCTAAAGCAACTACCCTGCCCGTCGCGCTGCGGCGCAACAACAAAGGCATCCAGAAAATGACCGCCTCGCCTTCCTTTCTCGATCTTCCGGATCAACTCAGTGACGGGCATTTGCCCAGGGCGGTGATCTTCGGAGCCAATCACTGCAGCGCCTATCCCGGCGAGCACAGTGGTGGCGATGTCTCGGCAGCCGACGCCATCCGCGGGGCGAGCCAGGAGGATGCCCCGCTGGTCGAGCATTGGGATTTCGATCTAGGCGGTCCGCTGTTCGCCGGCCGGCCGGTCTGCTGCGTCGATGTTGGCAACGTCGCGACCGCCATCAATGACAATGCCGGCAACAGGAGCCGGATCGAGGCAAAGACGCGGGAGGTGCTGTCCATGCCGGCCGTACCGATCCTGCTTGGCAGCGACTGTTCGGCCACCATCCCTTTCCTCGCCGGCTTTGCCGATCACAGGCCGGTCTGGGTTCTGCAGATCGACGCCCATATCGACTGGCGCGACGAGGTGCGTGGCGAACGCTACGGCTATTCGAGCCCGATGCGCCGGGCGAGTGAGATGCCGCATGTCGCCGGCATGGTGCAGGTCGGCCTGCGCAGCGTCGGCAGCGCGCGTCTCGCGGACATCGAAGCGGCGCGGCGCTTCGGCAGCCGCTTCGTCACGGCCCGCGAGGTTCATGCCCACGGCGTCGAAGCCGCTTTGCGCCACATTCCGGAAGGCGCGCATGTCGTCGTCACCCTCGACTGCGATAGTCTCGATCCCTCGATCATGCCGGGCGTGGCCGCCCGCACGCCTGGCGGTCTCACCTACACGCAGGCGATCGACCTGATCGTGGGCCTCGGCAAGCGAGCCAGGATCGCAGGGTTCGACCTCGTCGAACTCTATCCTCCCTCCGACATCGACAACCTGTCGGCGCTGACCGCGGCGCGGCTTCTCGTCAATGTGATAGGCGCAATCGCGCGGCAAATGTAGAAGCTCGGCTACTTCTTAATTTTTGCGCCGAGTCGAGACGCGTCCCACCTATTATATTAGTGAGTACTGTTGTACCAAGTGTTATGTGCATCGTGCGGATTTTGTAGGCAGTGCGGCTAAATCGTCACACTTTATTTCGAATATTCGACTATGGTTACGTCACCGATGGGATTTGGGTGGATCGGAGGAATTCAGTGAAGAGACTTGTTGCACTTGCCGCGCTGGCCGGACTTAGCGTGACCGCCGCTTCGGCCGCGGATATGGCTGGCCCGGTTGCCGGATCGGCCTATGACTGGAGCGGCTTCTATGCCGGCGCGCATATCGGCGTCGCCAATGGCGACATAACGGCCACCGATGTCACGCAGCCGAGTGGCGGCTTCTTTACCGATTCGGTTCCCGCCGGGACCGAAGGCTTCCATTTCAGCAACGCCAATATCGCCGGCGGCGTGCATGTCGGCGCCCAGTATCAGTGGGACCAGTTCGTCGTGGGCGGTGAAGCCTCATGGACCGCGACGGGGATCAGGAAGACGATCGTCAGCCCGTACTTCCCCGACAGCGATACCGAGACCGGGCGAATCCAGCACTACGCTACGGTGGTAGGCCGGATCGGCTATGCCTTCGACCGCGTCTTGATCTATGCCAAGGGCGGTTACGCCGGCGGTGAAGTCGGCTTCAAGGCGCGCGACAACGATGTCCTTGTCACTTACGAACAGAACGACTGGCACAACGGCTATGCGATCGGCGCGGGCATCGATTACGCTCTCACCGACAAGCTCAGCTTAGGTGTGGATTACACGCATATCGACCTCGGCTCCAAGACCAGCACTGGTCCCAATGTGTTTGACAACGGTTCGCTTGGAAGCAATCCGGAGACATACAAGGTCAAGGCCCGAGCCGACGTTGTCATGGCGCGGCTGAGCTACAAGTTCTCCAACTGAGCAATCGACGGGCACGATCTGGATTGGCCCGGCCTTGCGCCGGGCTTTCCTTTTGGCGGCAGACAGATGGCTAGAAGAAGCCTTCGAGAAACGCCGCCGTCGCGCCCGAGATGCCGACGATCTTGTTGGTCGCCTGGCGGTAGAATTTGAAGTTGAGCTCGGTCTCGGGCCGGCCGTCCTGCCAATCCTTGAAGCGCTTGAGCTCATCGCGGCCCAGACGCCTCGTTGCCAGCGCGGTGCGACGGATGACAACGCTGACGCGCGGTGTCTGCCGTTCGAGATCGGGACGTCTTGGAGTGGCCTCCGAGGAGGCAACCACGCCCCGCGCGACAAGCCCCTGCCCGCCTTCATTCTCGCTGGCGAACAGGTAGACGACGTCGGCTTCGGCGATGCGTTTGCCGCCATACATGGTCTTCTGGGCGGTGAAGACGAAGGTTTCCGCCTGTGGGTCCCTGATTTCGGCCTTGATGGCGTATGCCATGCCTCACGGCTCCCGGCGGAGACCGATCCGGTAGCTCAGCAGGCGCCGGGCGCCCGGCTCGATCCGCATGACACCCGGCTTGTCGGCGAACTCGCCGTCGAAGTCGACGGGGCTGGCGATGCCGTGCCAGGGCTCGATGCACAGGAACGGCGCGCCGCCGGGCTTGGACCAGATACCCAGCTCGTTGAACCCCCGCCACGACATCTCGATCGCCGGCCCGCGCCCGGCAGTATAGCGCACGCTGGTGCTTGCTGGCCTGTCGAGGATGACGGCGTCGTCGTCGAACAGTTTTTCGGAGAGAGGGAGCGTCTTTCCCGCCATGGGCGTCGGTTGCGGGTTCGGCAGCAGCAGGCCGTCCTTCAGGCGGCGGACCGGCGCCGGCTCATCGTCGGCGAAGGTCAACCAATAGGCCTCCTTGGGCAGTTCCGGCAGCAGTGGCCAGTTGAACGCCGGATGCGCGCCGATCGAGGCCGGCAGCGGCTCGTCGCCGGTGTTGGTTATCTCGAAGGTGACGCCAAGCTGCCGGGGTTTCAGCTCGTAGCCGATGGCCAGGCGAAAGGCGAAGGGGTAGTGCGTTCGCGTCTCGGTGTCATCCGTCAGCACCAATGTGCAGGAGGTCGTGCCCTGCTCCGTCCAGGCAAAGCGCCTGTCCCGGGCAAAGCCGTGCTGCGTCATCGGATAGGTCTGGCCGCGATGCCGCAGCTGATCGCCCTTCACCCGGCCGACGATCGGGAACAGGACCGGGGAATGACGGCGCCAGACAGGGCCTGCCTGCCACAGAAGCTCGGTGCCGTCGCCATCGCGCAGCGAGACCAGCTCGGCCCCCTGCCCGACGATGGTCGCCGAGATGCCGTCAGCGTGAAGCGTCAGCTGTTCCATTGCGTCCTCGCGGCTGGCCGGTTTGGACGACAGGCTAGCAAAAGGCCGCGTGAACTCAAGGGCGGCAAGCATACCGCGCGTCGCCTTGGCCGGTGGACGCTCTGATGCAGAGTCGAAAAACGGCCGGAGGTTTCCCTCCGGCCGAGCCGAGGTCAGCAGCGTTGCCTGCTACGGTCCGGCTTATTCGCGCTCGCCAGTGAAATTCAAAAGCAGATGGAAGATGTTGATGAAGTTCAGATAGAGCGAGAAGGCGCCGAAGACGGCGAGCTTCTGCTGCGATTCCGCGTCGAAGTTCTCGGCGTACTGCTCCTTGATCGTCTGCGTGTCCCAGGCGGTGAGGCCGATGAAGACGGCAATGCCGATCACCGAGATGGCGAACTGCAGCGCGGTCGAGCCGAGGAACAGGTTGACCAGGCTGGCGATGACCACGCCGATCAGGCCCATGATCAGGAAGGACGAGAACTGCGTCAGGTCGCGCCTGGTCGTATAGCCGTAGAGGCTGGTGGCGCCGAACATCGTGGCGGCGATGAAGAAGGTGCGCGCGATGCTGGTCGAGGTGAAGACCAGGAAGACGGAGGCAAGCGACAGGCCCATCACGGCGCAGAAAGCCCAGAACATTGCCTGCGCGCCCGAGGCCGACATGGTCTGCATCCTGAACGAGAAGAGCATGACGAAGGCGAGCGGCGCCAGCATCACCACCCACTTCAGCGGGCTGGAGAAGATCGGCACATAGAGCGCCGGCGTCGAAGCCACGAAGAAGGCGACGAGGCCGGTGACGACGAGACCGAGGCCCATATAGTTGTAGACGCGCAGCATATGCTTGCGCAGGCCCTCGTCATAGACGGCTCCGGCCTGGACGCCGGTGCCCATTCGGTATCCCAGATTGGGGCTGTTCATTTGGTTCTCCTTGGTTCTCGGTAGTGGGTCTGTTTTCAATAGAGAGTTCTGGCTAGCTTTTCGGCGGCACGGTCGAGGCTGCCGGCGTCGCCGCGCCCGACCACCGCATAGGCGACCTCGCCGATCTGGAAATAGGCGGTTGAGATGTCGTCGGCGGGCGCGACAGTCGGCTTCACGACATCGAACGTGCCCGGCCTGATGGCGAACAGCGAGACGAGGCCAAGGTCCTTGGTCTGGATCGCCATCTCGACGCTCGGCCCGAATTGCGAGGGGTAGACCTGGACGTCGCGGATCTTCCAGTCGCCGGGCAGCGACGGCATGACGATCGCCGTGGCGGCGCGGATCTCGTCGGCATCGTAGCCCGGCGCCTCCTGCTGCGACGGCATCGTCTCGCGCACCAAAGTCGTCCGGTGCGCCCTGACCGCATCCTCGACATAGGCCGGTGGCTGCGTCGAGGCGACCACCTTGGTGACAGTGATCGGCCCGAAAATGCCGTTGGCCAGCCAGCCCGCCGCGACCAGCACGGCCGCGGCCGCTGCCCGCTGCAGCACGGCGAGGATACGCCCCCTGGCAAGCGCCCTTTCCAGTCGCCGCGCCGCTTCGGTCGTGGCCGGACGCGCCCTGCCGACCGGTCCGGCAAGCGCGACGCGCAACTCGTCGCGCGTCCTCAGGTCGGACATTACACGCGCGGCCACTTCCGGGCGCGCGGCGAGGTGCGCCTCGACCTCTATGCGGCGGGCGACATCCAGCTGATCGTCGACATAGGCGTCGAGGTCGGCATCGGTTACGGGGTCGACAATGGCGGTCATTGATCGTCTCCCACGATCCTGAGATGAGGCTTGGCTTTCGGCGCCGCGCCCTCTTCCATTTCACGCAGCGCGGCACGCCCGCGGCCGATGCGCGACATCAAGGTTCCGAGCGGCACGCCGATGGCTTCGGCGGCCTGCTGATAGGACAGCCCTTCGATCGCGACGAGGTGCAGGGCCGAGCGTTGTTCTTCGGGGAGCGAAAGAAATGCTTCCCGGACCTGCGACAGGCGCACCGAATGATCCTGCGAGGCCGGCACGCTCTGGTCGGCGACGTGGCCGGCCTGTTCGATGCGCGCCGCCTCGGAGCGGCGCGAGCGCATGCGGTCGATGAAGATGTTGTGCACGATCGCCAGCAGCCAGGCGCGCAGATTGCCTCCCGAGCGAAAGGTCGCGCGCCGCTCATAGGCGCGCACCAGCGCGTCATGGACGAGATCCTCGGCCTCGGTGCTGTCGCGCGTCAGCGAGCGCGCATAGCGCCGCAGCGATCCCAACTGCCCGACAATATCGAAGCGTGCCATCGACCGTTTCATGTCCTGTTTACGGAGCATGTAGGGAATTTAATCCCCTGCCCGGCATTCTTTTCGTGTCGCCGTCTCCGAGGAAACCGCTGGCGCGGCGGGATCGATTTGCGTATCACTCCGCCGCCATTGGAGTCCTTTTCGATGTTCGAGACCCTGCAGCCCGCGCCCGCCGACAAGATCCTTGCCCTGATCGGCCTCTACCGCAGCGATCCACGGCCGGGCAAAGTCGACCTAGGGGTCGGCGTCTACAAGGACATCAACGGCAGGACGCCGGTGATGCGCGCCGTGCGCGAGGCCGAGAAGCGGCTGCTGGCCAGCCAGGACACCAAGACCTATCTCGGCCTTGCCGGCGATACCAGCTTCAACACCGCCATGATCAATCTCGCCTTTGGCGAAAAGGCCGACCATTCGCGCATCCGGGCGGCGCAGGCACCGGGCGGATCGGGCGCGCTCAGGCTGGTGGCCGAGCTTCTGCAGCGCACGCGTCCCGGCGCGACTGTCTGGCTGTCCGATCCGACCTGGCCGAACCACCTGCCGGTGATGCGCGCCGCCGGTTTGCAGGTCCGCGACTATCCCTATTTCGATGCCGCTTCGGGCACCGTCCGCTTCGACGAGATGCTGGCGACGCTCAGGAGCGCCAACAGCGGCGATGTCGTGTTGCTGCATGGCTGCTGCCACAACCCGACCGGCGCCAATCTCGATGCCGCTCAGTGGGCCAAGGTCGCCGACGTTCTCCTGGAGCGCGGCCTGCTGCCCTTTGTCGACATTGCCTATCAGGGTTTTGGCGAAGGCCTGGACGCCGACGCCGCCGGCCTGCGGCTGCTGGCCGGCAAAGTTCCGGAAATGGTCGTCGCCTCGAGTTGCTCGAAGAATTTCGCCGTCTATCGCGACCGCGTGGGCGCCGCGATGATCATGGCCAAGGACGGCCCGCAGGCGGATGTGGCGATGAGCCAGATGCTGGCGGCGGCGCGCGCGCTCTATTCGATGCCGCCTGATCACGGCGCGGCGGCGGTGCGCATGGTGCTTGAAGATGCCGGCCTGAAGAAGGATTGGGAGACGGAGCTCGAGGAGATGCGATTGCGCATGCTCAGGCTGCGCGTCACTTTCGCCGAGGCTTTGCGCCGGCAGTCCAACTCCGATCGCTTCGACTTCGTCGCCAGCCATCGCGGCATGTTTTCAAGGCTTGGGCTGACCGAGGCGCAGGTCGAGCGCCTGCGCACCGAGCACGCCGTCTATATGGTCGGCGACAGCCGCATCAACGTGGCCGGTCTGCCGGAGGATGGCATGGACGATCTCGCCAAGGCGATCGTCTCGGTGCTCGACTAGAGCCCGCGCGCAACTGTGGACAATAGGCTTTTGCCGGCCGGCGGGATTGGTAGCCCGCCGTGCTGCGCGCTAGGGTTCGCAAGATGAAACCCTCGAAAGACATTTCCCGGCTGATCGAGATCATGGCGGCGCTCAGGGCGCCGAAAACCGGCTGCCCCTGGGATATCGAGCAGAATTTCTCGACCATCGCGCCCTATACGATCGAGGAAGCCTATGAGGTGGCCGACGCGATCGCGCGCGGCGATTTCGACGATCTGCGCGAGGAGCTGGGCGATCTGCTGCTGCAGGTCGTCTACCATGCGCAGATGGCCGAGGAGATCGGCGAATTCGCTTTCGGCGATGTCGTCGAGGCCATCACCACCAAGATGATCCGACGCCATCCGCATGTCTTCGGGGACGAGAAAGCGCGCAGCGCCGGCATGGCCAAGGGCATGTGGGAGAAGATCAAGGCCGCCGAAAAAGCCAAGAAGCGCGCTGCCCGCATCGCGCGTGGGCTCGATCCGGAAGATCACGGCAAAGGTTTTCTCGACAGCGTGCCGGTGGCGCTCCCTGCCCTGACCCGCGCGCTCAAGCTGCAGGAGAAAGCCGCGCGCGTCGGCTTCGACTGGAGCGAGGCAGCCCCGATCCTCGACAAGATCGAGGAGGAGATCGGCGAATTGCGCGAGGCACTGGCCACCGGTGACGCGGCTCCGATCAAGGACGAGTTCGGCGACATGCTGTTTGCCGTGGTCAATCTGGGACGCCATCTCAAGCTGGATTCCGAAGCGGCGCTCAGCGGC
Source organism: Mesorhizobium sp. RIZ17 (assembly GCF_051127865.1). Lineage (NCBI taxonomy): Bacteria > Pseudomonadati > Pseudomonadota > Alphaproteobacteria > Hyphomicrobiales > Phyllobacteriaceae > Mesorhizobium > Mesorhizobium sp. RIZ17. Next base: position 5,511,352 of record NZ_CP147861.1, on the reverse strand, counting down.
ACCAACGACAAATTCCGCTCGCGATTCCACTATGTCGAGCAGGCCCTGGAGGCTTCGGGCGGTTCGCTGGAAGAGGCGACGCTCGACGAGATGGAAGCGCTCTGGCAGCAGGCCAAAAGCGCCAAATAAACAGCCTCTTAGCCGCCGCTCTTGCGGTGCAGGCGGCTCTCGATCTCCTGCCTGGCGCTGTGTGTGGCGGTCAGCGAAAGGGTGACGCTGCCGTCCTCATTGTCGGTGCGCGAAACGACGTCGCCGTTGCGGTAGAGCCAGTCGACCTGGCCGAGCTGAGCCGGGCTCAAGGTCACCGTCATCGTTTCCAGCTCGCCCGACACACGCGTCTCGATGAGCGCTTTCAGCGTGTCCAGTCCTTCGCCGGTCACCGCCGAAATGGCGATCGGTGGCGTCCTGCCGCTCGCCCCTTCGGCCAGCAGCCGTTCGCGGTTGCCCTCATCGAGCAGGTCGATCTTGTTCCAGACCTCGATCACGCGGTTCGCGTCGGCGGCGTCGACGCCGAGATCGGCAAGGATGCGTTCGACATCCTCGGCCTGGGCGGCCGTGTCCGGATCGGAGATGTCGCGCAGATGCAGCACCAGATCGGCTTCGACGACTTCTTCCAGCGTTGCCCGGAAGGCCGCCACCAGATGCGTCGGGAGGTCGGAGATGAAACCCACCGTATCCGACAGGATGACCGGCGTGCCGTGCGGCAGCCGAACGCGCCGCAACGTGGGGTCGAGGGTGGCGAACAGCATGTCCTCGGCCAGCACCCCTGCCCCGGTCAGCCGGTTGAACAGCGTCGACTTGCCGGCATTGGTGTAGCCGACGATCGCCACCACCGGGAATGGCACCTTCTTGCGCTTTGCGCGATGCAGGTCACGCGTGCGCCGCACGGTTTCCAGCTCGTGCTTCAGCTTGGTGATCTTGTCCTGCAGGATGCGACGGTCGGATTCGATCTGGGTTTCGCCCGGACCGCCGAGGAAGCCGGCGCCGCCGCGCTGCCGCTCAAGGTGGGTCCAGCTCCGCACCAGGCGGCCCTTCTGGTAGTTGAGATGGGCGAGCTCAACCTGCAGCGTGCCTTCCTTGGTGCGGGCCCGCTCGCCGAATATCTCGAGAATGAGCCCGGTGCGGTCGAGCACCTTGGCGTTCAGTTCCTTTTCGAGATTGCGCTGTTGCACCGGCGTCAGCGGATGGTCGACGATGACCAGCTCCGCCTTGCGTTCCTTCACGATATCCGCGAACTCGGCCACCTTGCCGCTGCCGAGCAGCGTCGCCGGGCGCGGGTCGGCGACCGTCACCACCGCCGTGTGAACCGGATTGAGATCGATGGCGCTGGCAAGCCCGACCGCCTCGTCGTGGCGGGCATCCGCCGAACGGCTCAGCCGCGGACGGCTCGACTCGTCGTCGCCGCGCGGTTGGCGGGTGAGCACCGGCACAATAACGACAGCCCGGGTCGGATCCTTGGATTCCGGCCCGAGTTGATGTCCTTGTTTTCCGCGAACGCTGCGGTCCGCGTCCTTATCGCGTGCCAATCAGGCGCCCTGGCTTTCCTCGCCATCGAACATCTGAACCGGCTGGCTCGGCATGATCGTGGAAATGGCGTGCTTGTAGACGAGCTGGGAGTGCCCGTCGCGCCGCAACAACACACAAAAATTGTCGAACGAAGTGACGACGCCGGTCAGCTTCACGCCGTTGATGAGGAAGATGGTAAGTGGATTTTTGCTCTTGCGAACTGAATTCAGGAACAGGTCCTGAAGGTTTTGCGATCGTTCCGCCATTTTTCTTGTCTTTCGCCGATCCCCTTGGTTTGCGTGCCAATGCGCCAAATTACGCAGCACCTGTCAAGCGCGCAAACCCCCTCTTGCCGACACAATGGCAAGCAGAATGAGATAGTTGAGGTTAATTCCAGTTGTGCGGTTATCAGGCTGGACTTTTTTCCGCAACGTCAAAAAATGCCTGCCGCAACGAAAGTGTCATGGAACCGGGATGGCCATTTGCGATCGGCGCGCCGTCAATTTCGACCACCGGCATGGCGATTGTCGTCGCCGAGCTGATGAACGCTTCCCTGGCGGCCTTGGCTTCGGCGACCGAGAAACCGCGCTCCTCGATCTTGAGGCCAAGCTTTGCGGCGACATCGAACAGCGTCGTGCGGGTGATGCCGCGCAGGATGCCGTGCTCGGCGGGTCGGGTCACAAGGACGCCGTCCCGGGTGACGATCCATGCGTTGGACGAGCCACCTTCCTTGACGTTGCCGTCGGTGTCGACGAACCAGGCTTCCTGGGCGCCGGCCTCCTTGGCCTTCTGCTTGGCGAGCACATTGGGCAACAGGCCCGTGCTCTTGATATCGACGCGGTCCCAGCGATTCTCGGGGACGGTGACGACCTTGATGCCGGTCTCCACCCGCTTCGCCCCCGCGGTCGGATCGGCCTTTCTGGCGGTTATGACCAGGGCAGGTCTCGTGCCCGCGGGCGGAAACACGAACTCGCGGCTGGCAACGCCGCGCGTCACCTGCACATAGACAAGGCCGTTGACCACGCCATTGCGGTTGACCACCTCGCGCAAAAGCATCGGCAGGACACCCTCGGAGACCGGCCAGGCGATCGACAGTTCCTTCAGCGAGCGCTTGAGCCGGGCAAGATGGCGCGGCATGTCGACGATATGGCCGCGCGCCACCTCGCAGACCTCGTAGACGCCGTCGGCGAACTGGTAGCCGCGGTCCTCGATATGGACGCTGGCTTGGGCATGAACGACATAGCGCCCGTTGACATAGGCAATGCGCGGCATGGGCATCCTCAGGGAAATGTCCGGCTTTCTTAGGCGATTCCGCCCCTGCCGTAATGAACAATCTCGTGGGCCAAGTCGGTCTAGAGAGTTTACGCAATTCCGGACGGAAAACCGCTGCGCACTTTTCCTGGAATTGCTTACACACCGAGCGACTTCAGCTTGCGATGCAAGGCGGAGCGCTCCATGCCGATGAACTCGGCCGTCTTCGAGATGTTGCCGCCGAAGCGGTTGATCTGGGCGATCAGATAGTCCTTCTCGAATTGCTCGCGGGCCTCGCGCAGCGGCAGCGCCATGATGTGCTGGTCCGACTGGTTGGGTGTGCGTGGCATCACGTCGCCGATCTCGGAGGGTAGAAGATCGGCGGTGATCGGCGCATCTGCCTCTTCGCCGCGCGCCAGGATCATCAATCGCTCGACATTGTTGCGCAACTGACGAACGTTGCCCGGCCAGTTGTGCGCCTGCAGCACGGCCAGCGCATCGTCGCCGATGCGGCGCGGCTTGATGCCGGCCTGGCGCGCGATCTGCTTCATGAAATTGTCGACGAGGTAGGGAATGTCCTCGCGGCGCTCGGCGAGCCCCGGCACCATGACCGGAACCACCGCCAGGCGATGGTAAAGGTCCTCGCGGAACCGGCCGTCGGCGATCATCGCCTCGAGATTCTGCGAGGTCGAAGAGATGATGCGGACATCGACCTTGACGCGCTTGGTGCCGCCTACCCGCTCGAATTGCTGCTCGACCAGCACGCGCAGGATCTTGTTCTGCGTTTCGCGCGGCATATCGGCGACTTCGTCGATGTAGAGGATGCCGCGATGCGCCTCTTCCAGCGCGCCGACCTTGCGTTCGGTGCCGTTCGATTCGGTGCCGAACAGCTCGATCTCCATGCGCTCAGGCGTGATGGTGGCCGCGCTCAGCGTGACGAACGGGCCGGCCTTGCGCGACGATAATGTGTGGATGGCGCGCGCCGTCAGTTCCTTGCCGGAGCCTGAGGGACCGACGATCATGACGCGGCTGTTGGTGGGCGCGACGCGCTCGATGGTCTGCCGCAACTGGCTCATCGCCGACGACATGCCGATCAGATCGAAGGTCTCGCCGCTGCGCTGCTTGAGGTCGGAAACCTCGCGCCGCAGCTTGGAGGTTTCCAGCGCGCGCTCGGCGACCAGGATGAGGCGATCGGCCTTGAACGGCTTCTCGATGAAGTCGTAAGCGCCGCGCCGGATGGCCGACACCGCCGTCTCGATGTTGCCGTGGCCGGAAATCATCACCACCGGCATGTTCGGATGCATGGTCTTGATTTCGTCGAGGAGCGCCAGTCCGTCGAGGCGCGAGCCCTGCAGCCAGATGTCGAGGAAAATCAATCGCGGCGCGCGATCGGCGATTGCCGCAAGCGCGCTGTCGGCGTCATGCGCCGTGCGGGTTTCATGACCCTCGTCGCTCAGGATACCGGCGACAAGTTCGCGGATGTCTTCCTCGTCATCGACGATGAGAATGTCAGACGCCATTACCGACCTTTTCAGTTTCTCGTTCGTGTTCGCTTCGACCTTCACCGCGTGGCGGCGCGGCTACGATCGTTGCCGGGGGCAGGATGATCGAGATCATCGCGCCCCGGCCACCATGGAAATCCGCTGGCGCGTCATGCAATTCGAGACGGCCGCCATGGTCCTCCACGATCTTCTTGACGATAGCGAGGCCAAGCCCGGTGCCCTTCTCGCGTGTCGTCATATAGGGCTCGAGAAGCCTTTGGCGATTCTCGCGCGGCAGCCCCTTGCCGTTGTCGATAACGTCGATTCGTATGGCGCCATCTTGGCGCCCGGCGTGAATCCGGATTGTGCCGTCCGAACGGTGTTGCGCATCAAGTCCGTCGATCGCCTCGGCGGCGTTCTTGATGACGTTGCCGAAGGCCTGCGCCATCAGCCGGCTGTCGAAAGTGCCTTTCAACGGCTCGCTGCCGAAATCGCGCTCGAAGGCGATGTCGGAGCGGCTGACCTCGACCAGGAAGGACGCCTCGCGCAGCGATTCACGCAGGTCTATCGTCTTCATCTCGGGCTTCGGCATGCGGGCAAAGGCCGAGAATTCGTCGACCATGCGGCCGATGTCCTCGACCTGGCGGATGATGGTGTCGGTGCACTGGTCGAAGACCTCGCGGTCCTCGGTGATGACCTTGCCGTAGCGGCGCCTGATGCGCTCGGCCGAAAGCTGGATCGGCGTCAGCGGGTTCTTGATCTCATGCGCGATGCGCCGCGCTACGTCCGCCCAGGCCGACGAACGCTGCGCCTGGACGAGATCGGTGATGTCGTCGACGGTGACCACGTAGGATTTCTCTTCCTCGCCGTCGTCGCCGGCCTCGACCGTGACTTGCACATTGAAGGTGCGCTCCAGGCCGGTGCGGAAGAAGGTCACCTGCTCGCGATAGACCGGCTTGCCGGACTGCCGCCCGATCTCGAAGACGCGGCCGACAAGCGGCAGGACCGCCGAAAGGTTCTGGCCGAGCGTTGCGTTTGCCGAAATCGCCAGCATGGTCTCGGCCGAGCGGTTGACGATGGTGATGATGCCGTAGGGGTCGACGCCGATGACGCCGGCGGTGACGCCCTCCAGCACCGCCTCGGAGAAGCGACGCCGCTCGTCAATCAGATCCTTGGCCGACACCAGCTCGTTGCGTTGCGATTTGAGCTCGAGGATCATGTTGTTGAAGGTCTCGCCGAGCGAGGCGACGTCGCCATCGGACTGGCGCACGGGAACGGCAACGTCGAGATTGCCGGTCGCCACTTCGTCGGCCGCGCCGATCAGCTGACGGATCGGCCGCACGATCCGGTCGGCGACTGCGATGCCGGTCCAGATCGCCGAGAGCGTGATGATCAGCGTGAGCGACAGATAAGGCAGCGCGAAGGCCACCTGCGAGGTTCGGCGGTTGTCCTCGAGATTGCGGTATTCGTCGGTGTTGGACCTGACGATCTGGCGCGCCTTGATCACGTCGGGATCGACCAGCCGGATGGTATAGAGGTAAAGCCCTTCGATCTCGCGCAGCTTGATGATGGCGCCCATGATATTGCGGGTGCGCGGTTCTATCAGCACCGGCTTGCCGTCGGCCGCGGTGTCGACAGCACCCGAGGGCGGCTCGGGCATGGGAAAATCGGCGTCGGTCTTGGCGTTCATGACGAACGAGCCGTCCGGCTTGATCAGGGCCGCATGCGCCAGTCCGCGCCCGACGGCTTCCTTGTTCAACAGATCGAGGAAACCGGCTCGGTCGAGACCGTAAAGCGTGCGCGAGGCATCGAGATCGTATGCCATCGACAATGTCGTGCCCTGCAGGTTGCGCGCGTTCTCCTGCACATAGGCGTCGGCAATCGACAGCGACGAGTTGACGATCGTCTTGGTGCGGAGTTCGAACCAGCGGTCGAGGCCGATATCGAGCGTGATCGAGGCGATGATCGCCACCATGATGGCCGGAATGGCGGCAACCAGCGCGAACATCGCGACGATGCGCACATGCAGCCGCGAGGCGGCCCTGCCGTGGCGCCGCGCCAGGACGATCCGGCGCACCTCGCGGGCGATCAAGGCGATGAGGAACAGCACAAAGACGGCATTGGCCGCGATCAAGGCCCACGTCGTGTCCGCGGTCGGCGCGATCGGCGTTGCGCCGACCAGGATCGCGAACGAGATGGCCGCCGTTATCATCGCTCCGGCAATCGCGACCACGCCTGGCAACGCCAGCAACCGTCGCCCTTCACGCGTGCCAGTCTGGTTGAAAAGCGGTTGGTTCAGGGTCGGAGCCTCAGCTGCCATGTCGCGGTACAGAGTCGGTCATCGCGTCGGATGTATGCAACGCATTGTGGCGATTATGCAACAAGTGTGGCCGGGAAGATAATCTTTCCCAGACAAAATTCGCCGAAGGACGAGGTGACGCTAGAGCATGATGCCGAAAAGTGTGAAGCGGTTTTCGGACGACATCATGCTCTATCTCTTTGATTTAGAGCCGGATTCAGATTTCAGGTCGATTCGACCTGAAATCATCCGGCTCTAGGGCTGCCTGGCCGATTTGTAGACGTTGACGCCGAGTTCGCGGATCTTCTTGCGCAGCGTGTTGCGGTTGAGCCCCAAAAGCTCCGCCGCCTTGATCTGATTGCCGCGCGTCGCCGTCATCGAAGCCAACACCAGCGGATACTCGACCTCGGCAAGAATACGCTGGTAAAGCCCGGCCGGCGGCAATTCGCCGGCGAAGGAGGCGAAATAACGCTGCAGGAAATGCTCGACCGCCTGGCCGATCGACAGATCGTCGGGGATGAGCGCGCCACCGTCGGGCACGACCGGCCTTTCGCCGGTTTTCAGTTCCGATTCGATGATCTCCGATGAAATCTCGTCTTGCGAATAGAGGGCGGCCAGCCGGCGCACCAGATTTTCAAGCTCGCGCACGTTGCCCGGCCAGGGATAGCGTTTCATGAGCTCGATGCCGCCGGACGATATGCGCTTGGTCTGCAGGCCCTCGCTGGCGCCCTGCTTGAAGAAATGCCGCACCAGGTCGGGAATGTCCTCGGAACGCTCGCGCAGTGCCGGCAACCGCAGCGGCACGACATTGAGGCGGTAGAATAAGTCCTCGCGGAAGAGACCCTGATTGATCAGCGTGCGCAGGTCCTTGTTGGTGGCCGCGACGATGCGGACGTCGGTCTTGATCGGCGTGCGGCCGCCGACCGTGGTGTATTCGCCCTGCTGCAGCACGCGCAGCAGCCGGGTCTGCGCTTCCATCGGCATGTCGCCGATCTCGTCGAGGAACAGCGTGCCGCCCTCGGCCTGCTCGAAACGGCCGCTGGAGCGGTTCTGGGCGCCCGTGAAGGCGCCCTTCTCATGGCCGAACAGTTCTGATTCGATGAGGTCGCGCGGAATCGCCGCCATGTTGATGGCCACGAACGGACCGCCGCGACGGCGGCCGTATTCGTGAAGCGCGCGCGCCACCAGCTCCTTGCCGGTGCCGGACTCGCCGCTGATCATGACCGTGAGGTCGGTCTGCATCATGCGCGCCAGCATGCGGTAGATGTCCTGCATGGCGGCCGACCGGCCGACCAGCGGCATCGTCTCGGGCTGGTCTTCCGCGCGGGCATCGAGCTTCGGCCGCTTCGGCTCGGCGAGCGCCCGGTTGACGATGTTGAGCAGCTCGGTCAGGTCGAACGGCTTCGGCAGATATTCATAGGCGCCGGTCTCGGAGGCGCGGATGGCGGTCATGAAGGTGTTCTGGGCGCTCATGACGATGACGGGCAGTTCGGGCCGCGCCTTCTTGATGCGCGGCAGCATGTCGAAGGCGTTCTCGTCGGGCATCACCACGTCGGTGATGACGAGGTCGCCCTCGCCCGCCGCCACCCAACGCCACAGCGTCGAGGCATTCGAGGTGACGCGCACCTCGTGGCCAACCCGCGACAGCGCCTGGTTGAGCACGGTGCGGATGGCCGCATCGTCGTCGGCGACCAGAATATTGCCGCGAGCGCTCATGTGCGGTCTCCTTCAGCTTCGTCGCCAACGCCGGGCGCGGCTTCCTTCCAGGCTGGAAGCAGGATGCGAAACGTCGTCCCGCGCGGTGTCGAATCGCATTCGATGATGCCGCCATGCTCGCCGACGATCTTGGCGACCAGCGCCAGGCCAAGTCCGGAGCCGTTCGGCTTGGTGGTGATGAATGGATCGAACAGGATCGGCAGGATGTCTTCGGACACGCCGGGCCCGTTGTCGTGTACGCAGAATTCCAGCGGCAGCGAGACACGGTCCTGCGTCCCAGGCACCGAGACGCGGATGCCGGGGCGGAAGGCCGTCGACAGCATGATCTCGCCCTGCGGGTCGGCGCCGATCGCCTCGGCGGCGTTCTTCACCAGGTTGAGGAAGACCTGGATCAGTTGGTCGCGGTTGGCGAAGACCGGAGGCAATGATGGATCATACTCCTCCAAGATCTTGATCCGCCTTGCAAAACCGTTCTTGGCAATCGCCTTCACATGATCGAGCACGACGTGGATGTTGACCGGATAGCGCTCGATCGGCCGCTCATCCGAGAACACCTCCATCCTGTCGACAAGCGAGACGATGCGGTCGGTCTCGTCGGTGATCAGGCGGGTCAGCGCGCGGTCCTCGTCGGAGGCGGAAAGCTCGAGCAGCTGAGCGGCGCCGCGGATGCCGGAGAGCGGGTTCTTGATCTCATGCGCGAGCATCGCGGCAAGGCCGGTGACGGAGCGCGCGGCACCGCGATGCGTCATCTGACGGTCGATCTTGTCGGCCATCGACCGCTCCTGGAACATGACGACGATGGAGCCTGGAAACTCCGGCACCGGCGCGACATAGAGATCGACCATCTTTTCGATACCAAGCCGCGGCGACGACACGTCGACGCGGTATTCGTTGACCGGCGCGCGGCGCTCGCGTACCTGGTCGACCAGCGTCAGCAACGGGCTGCCGAACGGCACCAGCTTGGAGAGCGTGTTGCGGGCGAGCATGGTCGCGCTGGAGCGGAAGAAGTCCTCGGCATCGGCATTGGCGAACGTGATGAAGCCGTCGGGGTCGACCATGATGACCGGGCGGCGAATGGTGTTGAGCACGATATTGGCGGCATCCGCCATACCAGCCGGCTGTGGGACGTCTGCCTTCATGCCGCGCTCCGCAGGCTGGTCGATTGCGCGCGGTCGACGAGCACGCGGCGCAGCTCGGCGGCGACGTCGCCCGGCTCGAAGGACGTGAGAATGCGTTTGCGCTGTTCGGCGGACGCATCGGGAGCATGGCGGTCGAGATACCAGCCGAGATGCTTGCGCGCCTGGCGCAAGCCGCTTTCGATACCGTAGAGCGAGAGCATGTCCTCGTAATGCGAGACGACGTAGTCGGCGAGCGCCTGCGGCGTTCTCGGAACAGCTTGCGCGCTTGCACCGGCGGCGGCTGTGGCAATGCCGCCGGCGGTCCACGGCGCGCCATAATGCGCACGGCCGATCATCACTGCGTCGGCGCCGGACTGTTCGAGGATTGTCGCCGCCTCTTCGGCCGAGCCGACATCGCCATTGGCCACCACCGGGATCGAGACGGCTTCCTTGACGCGCGCGATGGCGCGCCAGTCGGCCCTGCCCTGATAGAACTGGCAGCGCGTGCGGCCATGCACGGTCACCATCCTGACGCCGGCCTGTTCGGCGCGGCGCGCAAGCATCGGCGCATTGAGCGCGCTTTCGTCCCAGCCAAGCCGCATCTTGACCGTCACCGGCACCGACACGGCGCCGACCACCGCCTCGATCAGCGAAAGCGCATGGTCGAGGTCGCGCATCAGCGCCGAGCCGGCATAGCCGCCGGTCACCTTCTTCGCGGGGCAGCCCATGTTGATGTCGATGATATCGGCGCCCTCGCCCGCCGCTATGCGCGCGCCCTCGCCCATGTGGACGGCCTCGCGGCCGGCGAGCTGAACCATATGCACCGGCAGGCCGGAATGGCGGATGCGCAGGTCGCAGCCGGCCCTGCCCTTGGCCAGTTCGCCGCTTGCCACCATTTCCGAAACGACCAGCCCCGCGCCATGCGCGTGGGCGCGTTGCCGGAACGGCTCGTCGGTGATGCCAGACATCGGCGCCAGGAAAACGCGATTGCGGATTCTCACGCCGCCGACATCGAGTGGCGATGCCAATGTGGTCAGTTCAGCCATGCACAAAAACCAAGCATGTTCGATCGTTGCACATTCTCTAGCCAGAAGTGTGGCATTGTGCAACGCGCAATGACGTCACATTAAGGCGCATTTTGGAAAAAGCTGGCCTTCGGCCATCACGGCGACTAGAGCATGATGCCGAAAAGTGTGAGCGGTTTTCGGCCGACATCATGCTCTACTTCTTTGATTTAGAGACGGATTCAGATTTCAGGTCGAATCGACCTGAAATCATCCGGCTCTAGGACCGATCGGAATGAGCGAGGCAAGCGAAAAGCAAGCGGCGTCCCCAAGCAGCGGGATCGGGGTGGTGATCGTTGCCGCCGGCCGTGGCGCGCGCGCCGGACAGGCCGAGGGTCCAAAGCAATATCAGAGCATCGGCGGCCGCGCCGTCATCGCGCATACGCTGGATATCTTTCTCTCGCATCCGATGATCGGCCCCGTGGTCGTGGCCATCCACGCAGACGATGCCGAACTCTTCCAACGCGCGGCCGAGGCGCATGGCGATCGTCTTGTCGCCGTGATCGGCGGCCCTTCGCGCCAGGCGTCCGTCCGGCTCGGCCTCCTGGCACTGAAGGACCAGGCCCCCGCAAAAGTGCTGGTGCATGACGCCGTGCGGCCGTTCGTCGACACCGGGCTGATCGACCGCACCATCGAGGCCATCGGCGAGCGCCAGGGCGCGCTGCCGGCGCTGCCCGTCGCCGATACGCTGAAGCGGGAATCGGCCACCGGCATGATCGACGAGACGGTGTCGCGAGCCGGCCTGCATGCGGCGCAGACGCCGCAGGGCTTTCCGTTCTGGCCACTGCTCGCCGCGCATGAGAAGGCGCATCATCTGGGCAAGACGGAGTTCACCGACGACGCGGCGATCGCCGAGTGGGCACATATACCCGTCAAGATCGTTCCCGGATCGCCGGACAACGTCAAACTCACCTGGGCAAGGGACATCGCATTGGCCGACCAGCGGCTTTCCAGCGCGCAGCAGCGCTTCCCGGACATACGCACCGGCAACGGCTACGACGTGCATGCGTTCGAGCCCGGCGACCATGTAACGCTCTGTGGCGTCGCCATCCCGTATGACCGCAAGCTCTCCGGCCACTCCGATGCCGATGTCGGGCTGCATGCGCTGACCGACGCGCTGCTCGCCACCTGCGGCGCCGGCGATATCGGCACGCATTTCCCGCCCTCGGACCCGCAATGGAAGGGTGCGGCTTCGAAGATCTTCGTCGAGCACGCGGCAAAGCTGGTGCGCGAGCGTGGCGGTCGCATCGCCAATGCCGACATCACGCTGATCTGCGAGGCGCCGCGCGTCGGGCCGCATCGCGCGGCAATGACGCAAGCGCTTTCGGCCATGCTCGGCATCGCGCCCGAGCGCATTTCGATCAAGGCGACGACCAACGAGAAGCTCGGCTTTGTCGGGCGCGGCGAAGGCATCGCCGCGATCGCCACCGCCAGCGTCGTCTATCCGGGAGAGGTGCCTGCATGAGCAACGCCGAACTCGCTATCGCTCTGCTCCAGGCCTGCCAGCAGCGCGGCATCATGCTGGCGACGGCCGAAAGCTGCACCGGCGGCCTGATCATCGCCGCGCTGACCGACATCGCCGGCTCCTCCGCCGTGGTCGATCGCGGTTTCATCACCTATTCCAACGAAGCCAAGATGGAGATGCTCGGCGTTTCCGCCGCCACACTCGAAGCGCCTGGCGCGGTCTCACGCGAGACGGTGCTGGAGATGGCGGCGGGCGCGCTGGCGCATTCGCGGGCAAGCCTTTCGCTTGCCGTCACCGGCATCGCTGGTCCGAGCGGCGGCTCAGCCGACAAGCCGGTCGGCCTCGTTTGGTTCGGGATAGCGCTTGCCGGTCAGCCGATCGCCGCCGAACAGCAATTGTTCGGCCAAAAGGGCCGCGAATTCATCCGGCACGAAACGGTGCGGCATGCGCTGCAACTCGGGTTGCGGGCGCTCGGCGAACGTTAAAGCGCGTCGCGCTGAAACGGATTCAGGCGACGCGCTTTAAGTCTTCGTTTGATGCATGTCGTTCCCCAAAACCGCTGCGCACTTTTGGGCGACAAGCATTAGCCCGCCTTTGCGCCGTAGATAACGTCGGCGCGTTTCTCGAAGGCTTCCGAGAACATGCGGAAGGCTCGGTCGAACATCGTGCCCATCACCGCGCCCAGGATGCGGCTCTTGAATTCGTAGTCGATGAAGAAATGCACTTCGCAGCCTTTTTCGGCCGGGTCGAAGCGCCAGATATTGCTGAGATATTTGAACGGGCCGTCGATGTATTTGACGTCGATGGCATGCTCGGCCGGATTGAGCAGCACCTGCGTGGTGAAGGTCTCGCGGATCGCCTTGTAGCCGATGCTCATGTCGGCGACCAGGATGGTGCGGCCGTCACGCTCCTTGCGCGAGCGCACGGCGAGCGATTCACAGAGCGGCAGGAATTGCGGGTAGGCCTCGATGTCCGCCACCAGCGCGAACATCTCTTCCGGCGTATGCCCGACGCGGCGTGTCGCCTCGAATTTCGGCATTGAAAATCAGCTGGCCTTCGCGAGCTGCGCCTCGCGTGCCGCGCGCAGCCTGGCGAAATCCTCGCCGGCATGGTGCGAGGAGCGCGTCAGCGGGCTCGATGCCATCAATAGGAAGCCCTTTGTCTTGCCGATGGTCTCGTAGGACTTGAACTCGTCCGGCGGGATGAACCGGATCACCGGATGGTGCTTCTTCGAAGGCTGCAGATACTGGCCGATGGTCATGAAGTCGACATTGGCCGAACGCAGATCGTCCATCAATTGCAGCACTTCGTTCCGCGCCTCGCCGAGGCCGACCATGATGCCGGATTTGGTGAAGATCGAGGGATCGAGTTCCTTGACCCGTTGCAAAAGCCGGATCGAGTGGAAATAACGCGCTCCCGGACGGACCGTCAGGTAGTTCGACGGCACGGTTTCGAGATTGTGGTTGAAGACGTCGGGCTTGGCCGCGACGACGATCTCCAGCGCGCCGTCCTTGCGCAGGAAGTCGGGCGTCAGGATCTCGATCGTCGTCGAGGGCGTCGCCGCGCGGATGGCGCGGATGACGTCGGCGAAATGCTGCGCGCCGCCGTCAGCCAGATCGTCGCGGTCGACGGAGGTGATGACGACGTGGCTCAGCCCCATCTGCTTGACGGCATGCGCCACGCGCGCCGGTTCGTCGGGGTCGAGCCCGCTCGGGATGCCGGTCGCGACGTTGCAGAAGGCGCAGGCGCGCGTGCAGATCTCGCCCATGATCATGAAGGTGGCGTGCTTCTTGTCCCAGCATTCGCCGATATTCGGGCAGCCGGCCTCCTCGCACACCGTCACCAGCTTGTGCGACTTCACGATCTCGCGCGTTTCGGCATAACCCTTGGAAACCGGCGCCTTGACGCGGATCCAGTCGGGCTTGCGCAGCACCTCCTGGTCGGGCCGGTGCGCCTTCTCGGGATGCCGCGGGCGCGGCCGGTTGGCGATCGTGTCTACGACTGTAACCATCTCAAACCCTTCGCGGCCGCTATTTCGACGGCCGCCTGTCTTTCGTCATCTAAGACTTTTCGAGGTAAAGAAAAAGGCTGCGGCAGCGCATGCCGCCACGGCCTTTTTCGCATAGCGACATTTGCCGGCGATCAGCGGCGCACCAACCGTCCGACGAAGATCAGCAGGCAGGCGCCGATGAAGCCGGTGATCAGATAGGCTACCCAGCCGACGCCGAAGGGCCCGACATTGAGGGCCTGCAGTATCGCGTTGAGCACGACTGCGCCGACGATGCCCATGATGATGTTCATGACGATGCCGGTATTGCTCTTCATGACCATCTCGGCGAACCAGCCCGCCAGGCCGCCGACGATGATGGCTGTGATCCAGCCGACGCCATTCATATGCATATGCCAATTCCTCCTCGATCAGGTGAAAATGCATCCGGATACGAACTGCCTTGCCGTCAGCTTTCTCCGGCTGCCGCGTGTGAGTCTCGCCCGACCACGTTAGCACGAATTGGCCGTCTGTGACCGATTGGCAATCTATCACCGATTGGTGACTTATCATGCGTTCAAAGCGCGGCCATAGGCGTCCAGCACGCTCTCCTTCATCATCTCCGACAGCGTCGGATGCGGGAAGATCGTGTGCATCAGCTCTTCCTCGGTGGTCTCCAGGTTCATCGCCACGACAAAACCCTGGATCAGCTCGGTCACCTCGGCGCCGACCATATGCGCGCCGAGAAGCTGCCCGGTCTTCTTGTCGAAGATGGTCTTGACGAAGCCCTGGTCCTCGCCGAGCGCGATCGCCTTGCCGTTGGCGCTGAACGGGAAGCGGCCAACGCGGATGTCCTTGCCCTCCGCCTTGGCCTTGGCCTCCGTCAGGCCGACGGACGCGACCTGCGGGCTGCAATAGGTGCAGCCGGGGATCTTCAGTTTGTCGATGGCGTGTACGCCCGGGAAATTGGCGATTTTCTCGATGCAGATCACACCTTCGTGCTCGGCCTTGTGGGCAAGCATGGGCGGGCCGGCGACGTCGCCGATCGCGTAGATGCCAGGCACATTGGTCTTGCCGTAGCCGTCGACGACGATGCAGCCGCGGTCCGTCTTCACGCCGAGCGTCTCCAGGCCGAGGCCCTCGATGTTGCCCTGCACGCCGACGGCGGAAATCATGCGGTCGGCGGTGATCTTCTCGACCTTGCCGTCCTTCATCTCGACATGCGCGGTGACTGAATTGGCGCCCTTTTCGACCTTGGTCACCTTGGCTTCGAGGATGATCTTCATGCCCTGCTTCTCGAACTGCTTCTGCGCAAATTTCGAGACCTCGGCGTCCTCGACCGGCATCACCGCCGGCATCAGCTCGACCACGGTCACATCGGCGCCCATGGTGCAGTAGAAGGAGGCGAACTCGATGCCGATGGCACCCGAGCCCATCACCAGCAGCGACTTCGGCATTTCCTTGGGCACCATGGCCTCGAAATAGGTCCAGATCAGCTTGCCGTCCGGCTCGATGCCGGGCAGCGCGCGCGGCCTTGCGCCGGTCGCCAGGATGACGTGCTTGGCGGTATAGGTGCCCTCGCCCTTGACGCCCTTCGGCACCGGCGGCTGCGGTTCCATCGGCTTCTTGGCCGTCTTCGAAACCACGACCTCGCCGGGCTTCGACAGCTTCGCCTCGCCCCAGATGACGTCGACCTTGTTCTTCTTCATCAGGAAGCCGACGCCGGTGTTGAGCCTCAGCGACACCTTTCGCGAACGGTCGACCACGGCTGATGTGTCTGGGCTGACCTTGCCGCCTTCGAGCTTCAGGCCGTAGTCCTTGAGGTGGTCCGAATAATGCATGATCTCGGCCGAGCGCAGCAGCGCCTTGGTCGGGATGCAGCCCCAGTTGAGGCAGATGCCGCCAAGATGCTCGCGCTCGACGATCGCCGTCTTGAAGCCGAGCTGGGCGGAACGCACCGCCGTCACATAGCCGCCGGGGCCTGAGCCGATGATGATGACGTCGTAGGATTCAGCCACGGGGTTTTCTCCCTGATCTTTCTGAAGGTTAGAGTGAGAGCATCACGCGCACGAGCGGCGCAAGCGCCTTACCGATGTTGCGCGTGTTCTCGGCGTCGAGATGGACGCCGTCGAGCGGCGTGGTGACGGCGACCGTGCCTGCGTCGAAGAAGCCGCAGCCGGCCTCGTCGGCAAGTGCTGAATATTGCGGCGCCAGACGCTTGGAGGCGTCGTCGCCGCCGGCGAACATTTCCTTGAACTCGGCATTGTCGGTGCGCGTCACCGCGGGCGGCGCGACGATGAGAATCTGCGGCGCTGGCCAGTCGAACGGGTAGTCGTGGCCGCGCACGATGTCGATCAGGCGCTGGATGCCCTGCTTGGCGGCGACCGGATTGCCGTGAATCCAAGGCTTCATGTCATTGGCGCCAAGCATGATGATGATCAGGTCGAGCGGCGCATGGCTGGTCAGGATCGTCGGCAACACGCGGGCGCCATTGCGGTCGGCGCCGGCCAGGTGGTCGTCGAAGGCCGTGGTGCGGCCGTTGAGACCTTCAGCGATGACCTCGACGTCACCTCCAAGCTCAGCCCCGAGCACGCTCGGCCAGCGATCTTCGAGCGCGTGGCGGCCGAGACTGCCGGCGTCATAGCCCCAGGTGAGAGAGTCGCCGTAGCAGAGAATCGTCTTCATGCTTTTGCTACACCCCTGCCGTCACCGGTCGACTAGGCCGCCGGCGCGATCCGCCCGACGGCAAGAACAAGGCGAAAAGGCCGGTGAAGAATTTCCGCACCGCCTTTCCCGTCCTAGACCAGCATGCTCATCGGGTTCTCGATCAAGCGCTTGAAGGCGCCGAGCAGCTCCGCGCCGAGCGCGCCGTCGACGGCACGATGATCGGTCGAGAGCGTCACCGACATCACGGTGGCGATTTTGATCTCGCCCTTCTTGACCACCGCCCGCTCCTCGCCCGCGCCGACCGCCAGGATCGTCGCATGCGGCGGGTTGATGACGGCGGCAAAGTCCTTGATGCCGAACATGCCGAGATTAGACACCGCCGTCGTGCCGCCCTGATATTCTTCCGGCTTCAGCTTGCGGCTCCTGGCGCGGCTGGCCAGGTCCTTCATCTCGTTGGAGATGACCGACAGCGTCTTTTCATCGGCATGCCGGATGATCGGCGTGATCAGGCCGCCGGGGATCGACACCGCGACGCCGACATCGGCGTGCTTGTGCTTGACCATGGCGCTGTCCGTCCAGGACGCATTGGCATCCGGCACCGCCATCAGCGCCATGGCCATCGCCTTGATCACCATGTCGTTGACCGAGAGCTTGTAGGCCGGAGCTTCGCCCTTGTCGGTCTTCCGCATAGGGGCCGCGGCATTGAGCTGCGTGCGCAGCGCCAGCAGCGCATCGAGCTCGCAGTCGAGCGTCAAATAGAAATGCGGGATGGTGGACTTGGCCTCGACGAGGCGGCGCGCGATGGTCTTGCGCATGTTGTCATGCGGCACGAGCTCATAGGAGCCTTCGGCGAACAGCTTCAGCACCTGGTCGTCCGACATCGGCTTCGGCGCGGGCGCCGGAGCGGACGGAGTGCCGGCGGGCGCCTTCGCAGCCGGCGCGGCCTTGGCGCCGCCGGAAGCGATCGCAGCCTCGACATCCACCTTCACCACGCGGCCATGCGGGCCGGAACCGGTCAGCGCCGTTACGTCGACGCCGGCATCCTTGGCGATGCGGCGGGCCAGCGGCGATGCGAAGACGCGATCACCGGCGGCGTGGCCGTTGGCGACGGGAGCAGGCTCGGCTTTCGCCGGCGTGGGCGCCGTGGCGGCTGCCGCCGGCTTGGGCGCTTCCTTGGGCGCTTCGGCTTTCGGAGCGTCCGCTTTCGGAGCTTCGGCCTTTGGCTCAGCGCCACCGCTCTTGGCCGCGGAGCCTGCATCCTCGCCCTCACCGGCCAGGATAGCGATCAGCGCGTTGACCTTGACGCCTTCGGTGCCGGCCGGAACCACCAGCTTGGCGACCGTGCCTTCATCGACGGCTTCGACTTCCATCGTCGCCTTGTCGGTCTCGATCTCGGCGATCACATCCCCGGGCGAAACCTTGTCGCCCTCCTTCACGAGCCATTTGGAAAGATTGCCCTCCTCCATGGTGGGCGAGAGCGCCGGCATGGTGATGTTGATTGGCATCGCTCACTCCTGAATGAATTTGAACAGGCCGCGCATGACGGTTAGCGTGGCGACGATAAAAACCGGTGGCAAGACCCCGAAATGGAAGCTGCTTTTGCTCATTTCGAGGCTCATCATGCCACCGCTCTGATCAACCTGTGCGGAACCAGTCGCAACAATTGCCAAGACGAGTGAGGCAGCACCGCTGAGCATCAGCAAAACCGCATCGAATTTCCCGGTCATCGAGCGCACAAAAAAGGCGACGGCAACGGTAGGGACAATGACGGCGGCCAGAACCCAGAGAGACGGCATCCGCTTGGTCTCCTAGCGATAGGTGACGGCTTTGACCGCTTCGACGACTTCGCCGACATTGGGCAGCGCCAGTTTTTCGAGATTCGCCGCGTAAGGCATCGGCACGTCCTTTCCGGCGATGGTGATCACCGGCGCATCGAGGAAATCGAAGGCGCGCTGCGAGACCTGGTTGGCGATGTGGTCGCCGACCGAGTTCTGCGGAAAACCTTCTTCCACCACCACGAGACGGTTGGTCTTCTTCACCGAAGCGATAATCGTGTCGAAGTCGAGCGGGCGGATGGTCCGCAGATCGATGATCTCGGCATCGATGCCCATGCCGCGCAGCTCGGCCTCCGCCTTGACCGCATAGGTCATGCCGATGCCGAAGGAGACGAGGGTAACGTCCTTGCCCTGCTTGTGGACACGCGCCTTGCCGATCGGCAGCACGAAATCGTCGAGCTTCGGCACGTCGAAGGAATGGCCGTAGAGGATCTCGTTCTCGAGGAAGATGACCGGGTTCGGGTCTCTGATCGCCGCCTTGAGCAGGCCCTTGGCGTCGGCGGCCGTGTAGGGCATCACCACCTTCAGGCCGGGGACATGGCTGTACCAGGCGGCATAGCATTGCGAGTGCTGGGCGGCGACGCGCGCCGCCGCACCGTTGGGACCGCGGAAGACGATCGGTGCGCCCATCTGGCCGCCGGACATGTAGAGGGTCTTGGCGGCCGAGTTGATGATCTGGTCGATCGCCTGCATGGCGAAATTGAAGGTCATGAATTCCACGATCGGCTTCAGCCCGGCCATTGCCGCGCCGACGCCGACGCCGGCAAAACCATGCTCGGTGATCGGCGTGTCCACCACGCGGCGCGGTCCGAACTCCTGCAGCAACCCTTGCGTGATCTTGTAGGCGCCCTGGTACTCGGCGACCTCCTCGCCCATGACGAAGACATCGCCGTCGCGGCGCATTTCCTCGGCCATAGCGTCGCGGAGCGCTTCGCGTACCGTGGTGGAAACCATCTCGGTGCCGGCCGGAATGTCCGGGTCGGCCGCGATCTCCGTCTTCGGGGCTGCGGCGACAGGAGCGGCGGCCTCACTCTTGGCCGCGGCGGGTGCCGGGGCCGGCGCCGCTTCAGCCTTGGCAGGCTCTTCCTCGCCGATGCCCTCGCCGGCCTTGTCGACGTCCTCGCCGTCGACGGCAAGCACGGCGATGACCGCGTTGACCTTGACGCCTTCGCTGCCGGCCGGAACCACGATCTTGGCGAGCGTGCCCTCGTCGACCGCTTCGACCTCCATCGTCGCCTTGTCGGTCTCGATCTCGGCGATGACGTCACCGGCGACGATCTTGTCGCCTTCGTTCTTCAACCATTTGGAAAGATTGCCCTCTTCCATCGTCGGCGAGAGCGCGGGCATGAGAATTTCGATCGGCATGTCCTTGCCCTCTCCTTAGAGTACGATGTCGGTCCAGAGCTCGGACGGATCCGGCTCGGCGTCGTTCTGGGCGAATTCGGCGGCGTCGGCGACGATGTCGCGGACTTCCTTGTCGATGGTCTTGAGTTCGTCCTCGCTTGCCCACTTCTTGTCGAGCAGCCGCACCCGGACCTGCTCGATCGGGTCGTGCTCGGAGCGCATCTTCTGCACCTCCTCCTTGGAGCGGTATTTTGCGGGATCGGACATCGAATGGCCGCGATAGCGGTAGGTCTGCATCTCGAGGATCAGCGGCCCGTTGCCGGCTCGGCACCATTCGGTGGCGAGGTCGGCAGCCGACTTCACGGCGCGGACATCCATGCCGTCGACCTGGATGCCAGGAATCTTGAAGGAAGCGCCGCGATGCGAGAAGTCGGTCTCGGCCGACGAGCGCGACACGGACGTGCCCATGGCGTAGCGGTTGTTTTCGATGATGTAGATCACCGGCAGCTTCCACAACGAGGCCATGTTGAAGCTTTCGTAGACCTGGCCCTGGTTGGCGGCGCCGTCGCCGAAATAGGTCAGCGAAACGTTCTTGTTTTCGCGGTAGCGATTGGCGAAGGCGAGACCGGTGCCGAGCGACACCTGCGCGCCGACGATGCCGTGGCCGCCATAGAAATGCTTCTCCTTGGAGAACATATGCATGGAGCCGCCCTTGCCCTTCGACAGGCCGCCGCGGCGGCCTGTGAGCTCGGCCATGACGCCGCGCGGCGACAGGTCCATCGCCAGCATATGGCCGTGGTCGCGATAGGCGGTGATCATCTGGTCGCCTTCGATCAGCGCCATCTTCATGCCGGTGACGACGGCCTCCTGGCCGATATAGAGGTGGCAGAAGCCGCCGATGAAGCCCATGCCGTAGAGCTGCCCGGCCTTCTCCTCGAAGCGGCGGATCAAGAGCATGTGCCGGTAGGCGGAAAACTCTTCTTGCTTGGTGAAATCCGCCGGCTTGGGCGCTGACAGATTGGGCTGTTTGTCGGATCTGGATTTGGCGGGCGCTTTTTTGGCGGCGGTGGCCATGCGTCACTCCCTGTTGGCGTCTCTTCGCGGACATTCAGGGAGATCGATCGTCTCCCCACCGATTTGCGCGAGGCTAACACGCAAGAATGCATTGCGCCATGCTGAAAAATGCATGGCTGGCATGCATCTAAGCGATTAGAATCATTGAAAATAAAGATGATTAACCGAAGTTCGGTTATTTCGTTGGAGCGGGCAACATGATGGTGATTTCGTCGGGCTGGGACAGATTGAGCGCCTTTCGGGCCTGCTCGTCAAGCATATCCTTCTCCAGCGTGCCTTCATGCATCAGCTGGACCCGACGCTCGAAGTCGATCCGGCGCGCCTTCACGGCATCGAGCTGGGCCTGCAGTTCGACCGTCCGCGCCTGCAGCCGATATTTGGAATAGATGCCGAATTCGCCGTGATAGGCATGGAAGCCGAAATAGGCCAGGAAGAGCACGCAAAGCGAGGGGATGATCAGCCTGCCGGTGTTTCTCTGCTTGTGCTGACGTGTCCACATGACCCGAACCCTCGCGGCCGCGAACGCAAGCGGCCATGAGTCGTATTTCGCCCGATTGTGCTTAATGGACGGTTACGGGCGACCGGTTTGCAGGACTGCCGGAAACGAAAAAGGGCGGGAACGCCCCGCCCTTTCCATACTGTTCGAACAGGCTGGATCAGCCCTTGACCACCGACTTGCCGGCGTAGAGTGCCTGCTTGCCGAGTTCTTCCTCGATGCGGATGAGCTGGTTGTACTTGGCCATGCGGTCGGAGCGCGACAGGGAGCCGGTCTTGATCTGCCCGCAATTGGTAGCGACCGCGAGGTCGGCGATGGTCGAATCCTCGGTCTCGCCCGAGCGATGCGACATGACGGCGGTGTAGCCGGCCTTGTGCGCGGTCTCGACCGCGTCGAGCGTCTCGGTCAGCGAACCGATCTGGTTGACCTTGACCAGGATCGAATTGGCGACGCCCATGCGGATGCCGTCGCGCAGCCGCGCCGTGTTGGTGACGAAGAGATCGTCGCCGACAAGCTGGGTCTTCTTGCCGATCAGGTCGGTCAGGATCTTCCAGCCTTCCCAATCGTCCTCGGCAAGGCCGTCCTCGATGGTGATGATCGGATAGTCGGCAGCGAGCTTGGCAAGGTACTTGGCCTGCGCCTTCGGATCGCGGGTCTTCTTCTCGCCCTCATAGACGTAATTGCCGTCCTTGAAGAACTCGGTCGCCGCGCAATCGAGGCCGAGGGCCACGTCCTCGCCCGGCTTGAAGCCGGCCTTCTCGATCGATTCCATGATGAAATCGAGCGCCGAAGGCGCGCTCTTCAGGTTGGGAGCGAAACCGCCTTCGTCGCCGACATTGGTGTTGTGGCCGGCATCCTTGAGCTTCTTGCGCAGCGTGTGGAAGATCTCCGAGCCCCAGCGCACGCCGTCGCGCAGCGTCGGCGCGCCGATCGGCAGGATCATGAATTCCTGGAAGTCGATCGGGTTGTCGGCATGCGCGCCGCCATTGATGATGTTCATCATCGGCACCGGCAGGATATGCGCCTTGGTGCCGCCGACATAGCGGTAGAGCGGCAGGCCCGCGGCTTCCGCGGCGGCCTTGGCGACAGCCAGCGACACACCAAGGATGGCGTTGGCGCCGAGGCGGCTCTTGTTCGGCGTGCCGTCGAGCTCGATCATCGTCTGGTCGATATGGATCTGGTTCTCGGCTTCCATGCCGCCGATCGCCTCGAACAGCTCGCCGTTCACCGCCTCGACAGCGCGCTGAACGCCCTTACCGAGATAGCGCGGCCCGCCGTCCCGGACTTCGACCGCCTCATGCGCGCCGGTCGATGCGCCAGACGGCACGGCGGCGCGGCCCATGGAGCCATCCTCCAGCACCACGTCGACCTCGACGGTCGGATTGCCACGGCTGTCCAGGATTTCACGCCCGACAATGTCGATGATGGCGGTCATTTGCGATGTCCCCGATTGATCGATTGAAGCGTCGCGCCCCTCTTAGCCAAAGCGGAGCAAAAGGCAATCGGCGGGGCTGCAATTATTGCCGCGCCCAGGATTCACGAAGCGCAAATTTCTGTCATCATAAGTCATGCGCGTCGCGCGGCCCTCTCGTCTATGGTCGCGTTCGCGCGGGGCGAAACAGGAGGAGTTTCGCCATGTCCCAGTTGAGCGGTATTGTGAGTTTGTTCCTGATCGCGGCGGCGTTCCTGACGTCATGCGACGATCAGAAGCCCCAGCAGAGTTCGCTAGAACTATCGACCCTCCAAGCGGCGCAGTAGCGTCGAGGCGCAAAGGCCCCCGTTTCGCGGGGGCCTTTCGATTTCCACCTGTCGATCAAGCGATCAGGTGCCAATAGGGCTTCACATGGTAATATTGGAATGAAGCATCGCGGGCGGCTTCGCCGTCAGCGCCGGTGAGTTCCTCGATCGAATATGCGGGCGCGGCCTGGAGCTGCTCCTTGGTGAACGGCACGACGTAGCCGCCTTTATCCTCATCATAGTCGAGGGTCGCCCACGGGATCGCGTGGTACTTCTCGCCCATGCCGAGGAAGCCGCCGAAGCCGATGACGGCGAACATGATGCCGTTCGACATCTTGTCAAGCATGACGTCCTCGATGCTGCCGATGCTCTTGCCTTCGGTGTTGTAGACAGACGTGCCGATGACGCGCGAGGCCGCAATGGCTTCGGTGTGCCCGGACGGGGTGGTCATGGTGGTGCTCCTCTTTGTCGTTGCGATACATTGACAATGAGGGGCTCGGACGAAAGTTCCGGCTTGCTGCTTAGTTGTCGGTGAGGATGAAGGTGACTTTCATGTTGACGCGGTAGGCAGCGATCTTGCCGTCCTCGACGACGATTTTCTGGTCCTGGATCCAGGCGCCCTCGACGTTCTTCAGGGTCTTTGCGGCGCGTGCGATGCCCTTCTCGATGGCATCCTGAAAGCTCTTCTTGGACGACGACGTGATTTCGGTGACGCGGGCAACGGACATGGCTTCCTCCTGCCAAGACGCTCAGTTACGAAAACGAGCGTAGCGCCGGCTTAGTGCAACCACAAGCCGGCGCAGGGTCGGTCAGCAGACAGCTCTCGGGATCAGTGTCCCTTGGCGATGCGATCGAAGGCCATCAGCTTTTCC
Source organism: Mesorhizobium sp. RIZ17 (assembly GCF_051127865.1). Lineage (NCBI taxonomy): Bacteria > Pseudomonadati > Pseudomonadota > Alphaproteobacteria > Hyphomicrobiales > Phyllobacteriaceae > Mesorhizobium > Mesorhizobium sp. RIZ17. The sequence goes on along the minus strand of NZ_CP147861.1, from coordinate 5,487,440 downwards.
AGCAGCGCCGGCATGTCCTTGAGAGGCACCATGTTGGGACCGTCCGAAGATGTCGAGTTGTCGGGATCCTGATGGGTTTCGATGAAGACGCCAGCGACGCCGACGGCAACCGCCGCGCGCGCGAGCGTCGCCACAAAACGACGTTCACCGCCCGAGGAGCCGCCCTGCCCGCCCGGCTGCTGCACGGAATGGGTCGCGTCGAAGATCACCGGAGCGCCGATCTCGGCCATGATCGGCAGCGCGCGCATGTCCGAGACCAGCGTGTTGTAGCCGAAAGAGGCGCCGCGTTCGGTGGTCAGCACGTTCGGGTTGCCGGAGCCGGTGATCTTGGCGACCACGTTCTTCATGTCCCAGGGCGCCAGGAACTGGCCCTTCTTCACGTTGACGACCTTGCCGGTCCGGGCGGCGGCGACCAGCATGTCGGTCTGGCGCGACAGGAAGGCCGGGATCTGCAGGACATCGACATGCGGGGCTACGATCGCGCATTGCTCCTCGGTGTGGACGTCGGTCAGCACCGGGAGCCCGAACTCCTTGCGCAGGTCGTCGAAGATCGGCATCGCCGCATCGAGGCCGGCGCCGCGCGTTGCCGACAGCGAGGTGCGGTTGGCCTTGTCGTAGCTGGTCTTGTAGACGAGGCCGATGCCCAGACGTTCCGTCAGCTCCTTCAGCGCGCCGGCCATGTCGAAAGCGTGCTGGCGCGATTCAAGCTGGCACGGGCCGGCGATCAGCGACAGCGGCGCATTGTTGGCGAAGATGACGTTGCCGACGGTTACCGATGCATTGGGCGCCAGGGGCTTGTTCATGGGATCTCCCGGAAGATGAAGGCGGCACCCTGCCCGGGCGCCGGCGCAACGACGATATCATTGTCGCTCATGTTGTGATCGACAGCGCCGGCCGCAAGCGTGCGTGCGGCAGAAGCTTTGTCGCGGATCGAGAAGATAATCGCCTCAAACCGCAAATGCGGCGACGGCTTGGCCACAAGGCCGAAGCGCTGCAGGTAGGTTTCGGGCGTGACGACGCTCAGGATTGCGTTCGGCAGCCGCACCGTGTCACCCGCCCCGAGGTCGTCGGCACTCGCGCCGGCGGCGATCGAGATCAGCCCGATCTGCGCAGAAGGCGTGCCGCTGACCGCAACCACTTCGACGATGCCGGTCACGCCATTGGCGTGCGCCTGGAGCGCCGTGCGATCGATCTTCGGCGCGTTGACGCGCTCGCAGGCGAAGAGGAATGCGTCCGACGCCTCCTTGCCGACCGCGAAGGCCAGCTTGAACGACGCCGTATCGCTCTTGCCGTTCGCATCGGTGAAGGCGCGTGAAAAACCCAGCATGTCGCCGGCCGACAGGCCGGCTTCGACAAAGCGCGTATGGTCGGCATCGGCATTGCCGGTTCCAAGCACGACGGCGGAAAAACCCTCCTCGCCCAGCCGCTCGCGATAAAGGCGGTCGCGCGCTACGAAGACATTGCCGGCCGCAACCGCTTGTCCCGTCGCCTGTTCATTTCCCAACGCCAGCGGCTCGAGATAGGTGCCGTCGGCGAAGAAGACGCAGGCATTCTCCGTGCCGAAGGGGTGGATGCCTGTCGGCGCGACGACAAAGCCGAGCGAGGCCAGACGCGTTCGAGCGGCATCAAGGCTTCCGGTTGGCAGCACGAGATGGTCGAGCGGATGGGCGGAGCTTTTGATCATGCCGGCGCGGTGTGCCCCATTCCGGCCTGAGGTTCAAGAGCGGCGGACCAATGGAGCGTGCTCTGTCGGCTCAGGCCGCGGCCACGACATCCGCCGAATAGCGCAGTTCGCGCAGCGGCTTCACCTTGCTGGTCGTGTCCGCGTAAATCGGATGCGCCTTGTAAGCGGCAAGGGCCGCCTCGTCCTCGAACTCGGCATAGACGACGACATCGATCGCGTTGGAAAACAGATCGACCTTGGTGTTGAGCGTCACCTCGAAATGCTTCGAGTGAGGTATCTTGCCGAGCGCCAGCAGGCCCGAGCGTACAGCCTCGACATCTTCCCTGCGTCGCACGCTGAAGAAAACGATGTGCCGGATCAAGCCAGCCTCCCTGGTCTTCGGTTCAGCGGTGTTTCTGTGGGAGCAATGCCAGGGCGTCAACCGGCAACGATGTCGCGCCGCGATGCGAAGCGGCGAGACCTTACCCGGTAACGTAGCGCACGATGCGCGACACTTCCCGCACGGTCACGTCGAGGTAGTGACCGCGATTGTAGAGGCCGTCCCAGAGCAGGAAGAAGGTGATGGCGGCGATGACGATCACATAACGCATGGCTAAAACTATCGCATGTGGACGGCCGGAACCAGAGTGGCAAAGGCGCGATTTTGCCAGTTCACTGCTTTTTGCCGGGGCCGCTTTGGCGCCAGCGGAAGACGATAGGGCCGCGCCCGGTGCGCGGCCAGCTCTAGCCAGACCGCACAGCCGGTAGCGCCGGATCACAGCGTGATGCGGTATTTGGCGAAGCCTGCCTCGCCCTCGTCGTCAGGCTCTATCTTCAAGGACTTCACGTCGGTGATGAAATCCTTGGCCCGCGGTCCGGTCTCGAAGACGACGCTGGTGCCGGGCAGCGGCGCGAAGGACCAGTTGTCGTCCGCCGACGGATTGATCGTGCCCTCGCTGATGACAAAGCGCACGATCACGTCGCGGTTGGTGTCCGGCGCCTCATAGATGATCTTCGAGGCATTGATGTCGGGGAAATTGCCACCGCCGCCAGCGCGGTAATTGTTGGTGGCAACGACGAATTTCGCTGCCAGATCAATCGGTTTCCCGTCGAATTTCAAGTCGACGATGCGATTGGAGCCGGCGTTCGCGACGCCGCCCTTGGCATCGTATTTCGGCGGCTGCGACAGGTCGATCCTGTAGCTGACGCCGTCGATGACATCGAAATTGTAGGATGGGAAGTCGGTGTTGATGAGCGGCTGATCCGCTTTGCCCGGCTCGATATGGTTGAAGATGCCGGCGGACATCTCCAGCCATTCCTTCACATCGGCGCCGGTGATTTCGACGGCACGCACCGTGTTCGGGTAGAGATAGAGGTCGGCGACGTTCTTGATGGCGATATCGCCCGCCGGAACGTCGGTATAGTAGTCGGCGCCGTTGCGGCCCCCCGCCTTGAAGGGTGCGGCCGCCGAGAGCAGCGGCACGTCCTTCCACTCCGTGCTCTTCAATATGTCCTTGAGATACCAGCTCTGCGCCTGGTTGACGATCTGCACGGACGGATCGTCGGCCACGAGAGCGAAATAGGAATAGAGCGGCGCCGATGTCTTGCCGACGGGGCGGCGGACATAGGCAAGCGTCGCCTCGTGGTCCTGCTCGAGCGCGGCGATGATGCGCTTGTCGTCGCCGACCGTCGCCTTGTTCTTGTTGTCGACGCGCTCATAGATCGGCCGCGCCTCGGAGGTGGCCGAGACCACCCGCCATTTCGAGCCGTCGCGCTCCAGAAGCAGGTCGATCAGACCCATATGCGACCCCCAGAAGCCGCCCATGACGGCCGGCTTGCCCTGCAGCGTGCCCTTCTCGGTGTCGACGCCCGTGAGCGCCTGGAAATCCTTCTTGCCGGGGAAGACCAGATGCTGGTGGCCGGTGAAGACCGCGTCGATGCCCTCGACGCCGGCGACGAAGAAGGAAGCGTTCTCCATCTTGTCGCCCGGCTTGATATCGATGCCGGAATGCGAGAGCGCGATGACGATGTCGGCGCCTTCTTCCCTGATCTGCGGCACCCAGGCCTTGGCCGCCTCGACGATATCGCGCGTCTGGACGTTGCCTTCGAGGTTCTTCAGGTCCCAGACCATGATCTGCGGCGGCACGAAGCCGATGACGCCGATCCGGATCGGTTGCTCGGCGCCCGCCCCGTCCTTGATCTTCCTGTCGAGGATGACATAGGGCTTGAGATAGAGCTTGTCGTCGCGCGGGTTCGTGGCAAGCGTGGTGCCGCGGATCAGGTTCGCGCAGACGAAGGGGAAATTGGCGCCGGCCAACACCTTGTCGAGAAAGGACAGGCCGTAGTTGAACTCATGGTTGCCGAGCGTCGAGCATTCATAGCCGAGCAGGTTCATGCCCTTCATGACGGGGTGCAGGTCGCCGTCCTTCATGCCTTTCTCGTAGGCGATGTAATCGCCCATCGGGCTGCCCTGCAGCAGGTCGCCATTGTCGATCAGCATCGAATTCGCGGCTTCCTTGCACACCGCGTCGATCAGCGAGGCAGTGCGCGACAGGCCCATCGTATCGTTCGCTTTGTCGGCGTAGTAATCGTAAGGCAGCAGGTTCACATGGATGTCGGTCGTCTCCATGATCCTGAGATGCGCCTGGTTGGCTGCGGCGCGGGCTGAGAACGGATGCAGCATGATCAGCGTCGCGCCGGCAGCGGCGCTGGCCAGGAATTCGCGGCGGGAAAATCCGCGACGGGAGACGGGCAGCCGTGACATTTTCTTCTCCTCTTCGACAACGCGACGACCCCTGCCCCAGCCATGGAGCATGGCGCTGAAGACACGTTGAGTCCACGCGCGCGGAAAAGCCTTTCGATCACGAGAAGGTGACGCGTCGATGAAGCAGGCGACGGCGAGGAAATCAGCTTTTGTCGTCGTCGCCCTGGGTGATCAGGCGCGCGCTGCGCTGGCCAGTCAAATATATCCATAGCCAGCTAAGCGAGACCGCCAGGCGATTGCGGAAGTCGATCAGGAAATAGATGTGGGCTATGCCCCAGAGCCACCAGGCGAGCCAGCCGGTGAGCTTGATCCAGCCAAAATCGATGGCGGCGGCGCGCTTGCCGATCGTCGCAAGGTCGCCGGCATGCCGGTACTGGAAAGGACGCGTTGCCGTGTCGCCGGCGAGCCGCGCCTTGATCGTCGCGGCGACATGCTTGCCTTCCTGCTTGGCCGAGGGCGCCACGCCCGGCACCGGCTTTCCATCTGGACGCAGCACATGCGCGGTGTCGCCGATGACGAAGATGTCGGGATTGCCCGGCACAGTGAGGTCGGGTTCGACGATCACCCGTCCCGCCCGGTCGGCCGGCGCCCCCAGCCACTCGGCCGCCGGCGAAGCGGCAACGCCGGCCGCCCAGATGATCGTCCTTGCCGGCAGATGCCTGTCGCCGAAGACGACGCCTTGGGCGTCGAGCCTGGTGACCGGACGCCCGAGCTCGACGGTGACGCCGAGCCGCTCGAGCGCCTTGCGGGCGTAGTCGGAAAGCTGCGGCGCGAAATTGGCCAGGATCCGGTCGCCGGCCTCGATCAGCACGACGCGCGCCTGGCGTGTGTCGATGTTACGGAACTCGCCGCGTAGCGTGTCATGCGCGAGTTCGACGATGGTGCCGGCCAGTTCGACGCCGGTCGGCCCACCGCCGACAATGGCGAGCGTCAGCAGCGCCTGACGCTTGACGGGGTCGGTTTCGCGCTCGGCCTGCTCGAAGGCGAGCAGGATGCGGCGCCGGATCGTCGTGGCGTCCTCGAGCGTCTTCAGCCCCGGCGCGAACGGCTCCCATTCGTCATGGCCGAAATAGGCATGGCGCGCGCCGGTGGCGAGCACCAGCGTGTCGTAGGGGACCGAGCCGCCGTCCTCGAACAGCACGCGTTTGCCGGCGCGGTCGACGCCGGTGACGTTGCCCAGGAGGGTCGTGACGTCCTTGCGGTTGCGCAGCAGATGCCGGATCGGCCAGGCAACCTCCGAGGTCGCCAGTGATGTCGTCGCCACCTGGTACAGCAGCGGCTGGAAAAGATGGTGGTTGCGCTTGTCGATCATGGTGATGCGCACCGGAGATCCAGCCAGCGCGCGGGTGAGTTCGAGGCCGCCGAAGCCGGCGCCGACGACAACGACTTTATGCTCGGTTTCGCTCATTTCATTCCACCTCGCCAGGTGCAATTGCCGTCCATGATGTAAGTGTTTTTGTGCGCTGCAACAACGTTGAATCGGGCAATAACCATGCCCGGGAGTCGTCGCGCGGCGTCGTGAATCCACATGCGACTGCCCCGGCGCAGGTATAGCGTCGAACAAACGACAGGAGCCAAGCATGGCCGACAACCACGACGACGAAGGGCTGGCGCAATACGCCTCGCCGCCCTGCTTCATGCATGAACTCGACCCGCAATACCGGGAGCCGCTCTTAGACTGGACGGATGTCAGACGCTGGCGCAAGGCCGAGCGCGAGCGGCTCATCAATGCCCGCCTTGCCGTCTCAGCCGATGCGCGCGTAGCCATGTCGGCGCGCATCGCGGACGGCCTCGACACGCTGATCGGAGACATAGAAGGCCGGATGGTCAGCCTCTACTGGCCGTTTCGCGGCGAGCCGGATCTGCGGGGCTGGATGGCCTCGATCAACGATCGCGGTGGCCGCACCGCGCTGCCCGTCGTCATCGAGAAGGGACAGCCGCTGGTGTTTCGCGCCTACAAACCGGGCGACCGGCTGGAAAAGGGCGTCTGGAACATTCCGATCCCGGCCGAGGGCGATCCGGTGCTGCCCGACATCGTCATTTCGCCCATCGTCGGCATCGATCCCGGCAACTATCGGCTGGGCTATGGCGGTGGCTTCTTCGACCGCACGCTGGCGGCCATGCCGTTCAGGCCGCTGGTCATCGGCGTCGGCTACGAACTGCAGCGCATTGCGACCATCTACCCGCAGCCGCACGACATTCCGATGAGCGAGGTGGTGACGGAGGCGATGACCGCCTAGCGCCGGCCAGGCCCCGGTCAAACGGTCCAGGTCCAGTCGATCGGATAGTTGAAAATCGGGGTGAACGTCACGCCCACCGCCTCCATATCCCTGCGGCCGTCGACCACCATTTCCTTCAATCGATCCAACTGCGCCGCATGCTCGTCGGTGTCCCAGACACTGACTTGCACGATCGAGCCCTTCGGCGACACGCCCGCGTAAAAATGAAGAAGCCCCGGCAGCCGCCTGATGGCCGGAATTATGTACTCCGAAGTCTTCTTGCTCGCGGCGTCGACCTCAACGTACCGGCTCGGGTCGAAGCTGGCGCGCGAGACGCGGACGACGGCTGTTGCCGGCAATGACTCGGCCATGGTGATTCTTTCTGTCATATCGCGGCCGCTGCCTCCTGCTGGTTATGTCCGGATGCTAGGCCATCTCGGGCCGTAGCCCGACCGCCGTGCGATCGACGATCTCGCGCAGCGCGAAGGACGAGTTGATCTTCGTCACATGCGGCATGGCCGACAGCCATTCCTTGTGGATGCGCTCATAGTCGACGAGATCCTTCGCCGCGATGCGCAGTATGTAATCATATTCGCCCGACATCAAATGGCAGGAAAGCACGTTCGGGCAGCGCTTGATCGCCGCCTCGAAATCCGACAACGTCTTCTCGAATTGCCCCGACAGCGATATGTGCACGATCGCCGTCATCTGGTGGCCGAGCGCGGAATTGGACAGCCGCGCATGATAGCCGCGGATGGTTCCGGACTTCTCCAGATTGTCGAGCCTGCGCGAACAGGCCGATTGGGAAAGGCCGACCTTCTCGGCAAGCGCCGCGTTGGGAATCCGGCCATCCTTCTGCAAAGTCTCCAGAATGGCGATATCAATCCTGTCGAGCGGCATTTTTCGTGGTTCCTGCGAATTTCCAGGGATTTCGCGCAACGATTATCGAAGAGCGACCGTTGCCGCAAGTGCATTCGCAAACACATACGGAACGATTCGTGGTTGACTGCGGTTACTGCGTGTCCACGTCCGAGTTCGGAGCCATTGGCATGCACCAATGACAGGGAGAGCGCCCCTTGAAGGGCGCGGACAGGAGAAGAAAAAGATGCGTGTCGGCTGCCCCAAGGAAATCAAGAACCATGAATATCGCGTCGGCCTGACGCCCGGCTCGGTCCGCGAATATGTCGCGCATGGCCATGAAGTGCTGGTCGAGACCGGTGCTGGAGCCGGTATCGGCGCCGACGACAACGCCTATCGCGCCGCCGGCGCGACTATCGCCAAGACGGCCGCCGACGTGTTCGCCAAGTCGGACATGATCGTCAAGGTCAAGGAGCCGCAGCCCAACGAATGGGTCCAGCTGCGCGACGGCCAGATCCTCTATACCTATCTCCACCTCGCTCCCGATCCGGAGCAGACCAAGGGTCTTCTCGCCTCGGGCGTCACCGCGGTCGCTTATGAGACCGTGACCGACGATCGCGGCGGCCTGCCGCTGCTCGCCCCGATGTCGGAAGTCGCCGGCCGCCTGTCGATCCAGGCCGGCGCGACGGCGCTGCAGAAGGCCAATGGCGGCCGCGGCGTGCTGCTTGGCGGCGTGCCCGGCGTGCTGCCCGGCAAGGTCACCGTGCTCGGCGGCGGCGTCGTCGGCCTGCATGCGGCCAAGATGGCGGCCGGCCTCGGCGCCGACGTCACCATCATCGACCGCTCGATCCCGCGCCTGCGCCAGCTCGACGACATTTTTGGCGGCCGCGTGCATACGCGCTACTCGACCGTCGAAGCGCTGGAGGAAGAATGCTTCTCGGCCGACGTCGTCATCGGCGCCGTGCTGATCCCGGGCGCCGCCGCGCCCAAGCTCGTGACCCGCGAAATGCTTTCCGGCATGAAGAAGGGTTCGGTCCTTGTCGACGTTGCGATCGACCAGGGCGGTTGCTTCGAGACCTCGCATGCCACGACGCATGCCGATCCGACCTATGAGGTCGACGGCGTGATCCACTATTGCGTCGCCAACATGCCCGGCGCCGTGCCGGTCACTTCGGCGCACGCGCTCAACAACGCGACGCTGCATTACGGCCTGCAGCTTGCCGACAAGGGCCTCAAGGCGCTGGTCGACGACCATCACCTGCGCAACGGTCTCAATGTCCATAAGGGCAAGATCACCAACCGCGCCGTCGCCGAGGCCCTCGGCTACGAAATGGTCGAGCCGAAGGCGGTTCTTGCCGCCTGATAAATTCGCAGAGATTTCCTTCAGTCGCCCGCCGGGTCATTCCGGCGGGCTTTTTCTTGCGCGCAAACTGGTCGCGCCAAGAAATCCGGGCAACAAAAAAGCGGAGCAAAAGCCCCGCTTCCTCGAATGTCGCGACTGCCGCCGGTCCATCCGCGGTCGGCAAATCATCAACAACTGCTTTCTAGCAAAGGAGTGCGACGGGAATACGACAGTCTTGAAATGCGCCTTTTCTCGCCTCCCGCCAATATGCGCCGTTGTGTGAAATGCTTCACATTCACTCGGCAAGAAAGACGCCTAGAGACGAACCGTTACTGGCGGCCTGAGCCTGCCGGGTCGGACTAGTCCGGCCCGGACAGCACTGGCCGACAGCTTCTGTCAGACCCTCCAACGGCCCGCTAGACCATCGGCGGGCTTTTTTTTGGGTCATGCCCGCTCGATGCGGCATTGATAGCAATTGTTCCGGGCCGAGCGGACATGGATGTAGGCGATGTCGTCGCGCCCAAACAGCGTCCGCGCGCGGGTGGCAATCTCGCCGGTCGGCGTGACAGCGCCGCTGCCATAGACGATGCGATCGTCCTCGCCGTAGCCCCTGACGATATAGTCGCTGCTTGCAAGCATCTCCGGCAGCGCATCGCCCTCGGCGGCGCGCTCGCATTCCTCGGCATGCAGGAAAATCGGGCCGGTCTCGGCATAAGGCTGCAGTTCCGGGAACGGCCGGTAAGCCACGACCAGGTAGCCTTCGCCCGCGGCGACGTTCTTCATGCAGTGCCTGCAGGGCACGCCGTCGCCGTCGGAGACTTGGTGCTCCGGAGCGCGGCCGTAGGCATCGGGCCCTCCCCGCTGCAGGGCGCGCACGGCTTCGGTCGGCAAGGCTTTGAACTGGATGCTCATGGCAAATCTCCGGTGTCGATTTCCGGAAATTATGCCTGCGCGACGGTGTCTCCCACCCGATTCCTGACTGACGCCGCGCGCATGTGAAAGAGCCCGGCCGCTTTGAACAGACCGGGCTCCGTTGTCGGCATTATTGGCTCGCTTCAGCGCACGAAATCGTCGAAGCGGCGCAGCGTCACGCGGCGGTTGCGCCAGTTCTCCTGCTGTGTGGGCACAAGCAGGAATTCCTCGCCATAGCCGACAGTGTCCAGCGCGTAGGCCGGCACGCCGAACTCACCCACCAGCGTGCGCTTGAGCGATGCGGCGCGGCGTTCGGACAGGAGCTGGTTCGAACCGAAAGAACCCACGGCGTCGGTGTGACCCTCGATCAGGATGCGGGCGCCGCGGTCGCGCCGCAGGATGCGGTGGAGCGCGTCGGCAATGATTTCGACCTTGCCGTATTGCGAAGGGGCAATGGCGGCCGAGCCGAACTCGAAATTGATCGACTGGATGTCGATCGAGCGCGCCATGCGCCGCAGATCGGGCCGGCGCTTGAACTCGCGAATTGTGACGCGCTCGTTCGGGCGCAGCTTTTGCCTGGGCGCGGCGTCGAGCTGGCGCTCGATCGTTGCGGCCGAAGGCGTGGTCGCCTGCGCGGACGCCAGGCTCGGCATGGCAATTGCCGCGATCATGGCTACGGCGAATGTACGTCGGCTCAACATGTCTTTCTCCTATAAGCTCGGCCTCGCAATGCGGCCGGGACAATGGCAAAGACAGTCTGAAGCGGCGATGAACGAAGTGTTCAGCCGGTGGCCGTTACGGCTTCTGCTTGAACAGCTTAGCCACGCATGACGCTGGCCGACCGCTCGGCGAAGGTCAGCGGATGCACCACTTCCTTCTTCTGCGCCACCGGCGTGAAGCCGAGCTTCTGGTAGAGTGGAAGAGCCGCCGGATGATCGAGCGTGCAGGTCTGCACGGTGACGCGCCTTGGTCCATGCGCCCAGGCCGCCGAGATCGCCGCGCCAAGGAACCAGCGGCCGATGCCCTGGCCATGCGCATGCTCCATCATGCCGAAATAGGCGAGCTCCACTTCGTCCGGCAGATGCGGCTTGAGGTCGAAGAAGCCGGCGGGGGCGCCGTCCAGATAGAGCACCCTGATGTCGCGATCCTCGCGGTGCAGGCCGGCGGCAAGCTCCTCGTCGCTCAGCCTCAGCACATTGACCCAGTGCCATTTGCGTCCGACGCGATCCATCAGATAGCGGTAGAAATGGAGTGGGATGTCTTTCGTCTTCAGCAGCGCGATCTGGCGGTTGTAGGGGATTGGCGGCGAAACCGCCGGAGGCGCATGCATCTCCAGGAATGTGACCGTGACATCGATATCTTGCAGCGCGCCGTTTTTCATCATTCTTACCCCGTCACCACCGGCGTGTCGCCGAGACCGCCCCATTCTGTCCAGGAACCATCATAAAGCCGGTTGTCGGTATGGCCGAGCGTCTCCAGCGCCAGCGTGATCGCCGCCGCCGTGATGCCCGAGCCGCAGGACGTGACAACGGGCTTGGACAGGTCGATGCCGGCACCCTCGATCACCTTGCGCAAGCGGTCCTTGGGCAGCAACTCGCCATTCTCCGCAAGCGCCGTGATCGGAACATTATGCGCGCCAGGCATATGACCCGAACGGACGCCTTGGCGCGGCTCCGGATCGGTCCCGGCAAAGCGGCCGGCCGAACGCGCGTCGGCGATCTGGCTCTCCCGCCCGCCGACGATCCTGCGCATCTCGTCGAGCCCGACAACCCGGCCCGCGTCGAAATCGGCGTGGAAGACGCTTGGCGCGATCTTTGTCGGCTCAGCCGTCACGGGGCGCCCCTCGGCCTTCCAGCGGTCGATGCCGCCGTTCAGGATGTAGACCTGGAAGACGCCCATGACGCGGAACATCCACCAGGCGCGCGGCGCCGAGAACAGGCCTGGGCCGTCATAGACGACGATGGTGTCGTCGGCCGAAACGCCCATGGCGCCGACATATTGGGCGAAGTGCTGCGGCGAGGCCAATGTGTGCGGCAGTTTCGAATCCGGATCGGAAACCGCATCCTGGTCGAGGAAGCGCGCGCCGGGAATATGGGCGGCATCGTATTCGGCGCGGGCGTCGCGCTTTTGCGCAGGCAGATACCAGGAAGCGTCGATGATGGTGAGGCCGGGCTCGCCAAGCCGCTTTTCCAGCCAATCGGCGTCGACGATGAAAGGACTGTCCTGCGCCATTTTTTGTTCTCCCTGCCCGCCTCGCCTTATCGCATGATGCCGAAAAGTGTGAAGCGGTTTTCGGGCGACATCATGCTCGATCTCTTTGAGCGTCAATTCGCCGGCATCGGTCCGAAGCGGATGCGGAAGCGCCGGTTCTCGCGGCCTTTCTTCTCGATCTTGCCGATGTGGATCTCACCGACCTCGCCAGTCGACTTCACATGCGTGCCGCCGCATGGCTGGCTGTCGATCGCGCCATTGTCGCCAATGCAGACCAGGCGGATCTTGCCAGTGCCGACAGGCGGCCGCACGTTCTTCGATTTGACCAGGCCGGGATTGGCGGCGAGCTCCTCGTCAGTGATCAGCCGGGTGAAGATCGGATGGTCGGCGCGCACCAGTTCCATCAGCCTTGCGGTCACATCCTCCTTGCTGAAGCCGGCGTCGGGGATGTCGAAGTCGACGCGGCTGTCATCCTCGGCGACCGCTGCTCCGGTGATCGGAAACGGACAGACCACGGTCAGCAGGTGACAGGCGGAATGCATGCGCATCAAAAGGTGCCGCCGCTCCCAGTCGATCAAGAGCTTCAGCCTTTCGCCGACAGCGGGCAGCGCCTGCTCCGGTGCCGGCACATGGATGATCTCATCCTTGGTCTCGCCGGTGATGGTGGCGGCAATCGCAATGCGGCCGCCGTCGGTCCGCTCGAACATGCCGATATCGCCCGGCTGCCCGCCGGACGTTGCATAGAAGATCGTCCGGTCGAGGAGGATGCCGCCACGGTCGTTGATCGCGACGACCTCGGCCTCGGCCGTCTTCTGATAGGCGTCGTCGCGAAACAGCGCCTCGGTCTTATGCGCCATCACGCCACCTTTTCGAACGGCACGGAAATGTCGGCCTTTTCTTCCATCCAGCCCGGCACCGGAAGGTTCTTGCTACGCAGGAATTCCGGATTGAAGAGCTTGGACTGGTAGCGCGTGCCGTAGTCGGCAAGGATTGTCACGATGGTATGGCCAGGTCCGAGCTCGCGCGCCAACCGGATGGCGCCGGCGATGTTGATGCCGGTCGAACCACCGACGCAGAGCCCCTCCTCCTGGATCAGGTCGAAGATGATCGGCAACGCTTCCTCGTCCGGGATCTGGTAGGAGAAATCCGGCGTGAAGCCTTCGAGATTGGCGGTGATGCGGCCCTGGCCGATACCCTCGGTGATCGAGTTGCCATCCGATTTCAGTTCGCCGCTGGTGTAGAAACTGTAGAGCGCGGCGCCCAGCGGATCGGCGAGCGCGATCTTGACGTCCTTGCTCTTGCCTTTGAGCCCGAGCGCGACACCGGCGAGCGTGCCGCCGGAGCCTACGGCCGAGACAAAGCCGTCGATCTTGCCACCGGTCTGGGCCCAGATTTCCTGCGCGGTCGTGCGGACATGGCCATCGCGGTTGGCGACATTGTCGAACTGGTTGGCCCAGATCGCGCCGTTGGGTTCGGAGCGCGCCAGTTGCTCGGCAAGGCGGCCCGACAGTTTTATGTAATTGTTGGCGTTCTTGTAGGGCACGGCCGGCACCTCGATCAGCTCCGCGCCCAGAATCTTGATCACGTCCTTCTTTTCCTGGCTCTGCGTGTCAGGAATGACGATCACGGTGCGGTAGCCGAGCGCCTTCGCGACCAGCGTCAGGCCGATGCCGGTGTTGCCGGCAGTGCCTTCGACGATAAGCCCGCCGGGCTTCAGGAGCCCACGCTGTTCGGCATCGCGGATGATGAACAGGCCCGCCCGATCCTTCACCGATTGCCCTGGATTCATGAACTCGGCCTTGCCGAGGATCTCGCAACCGGTCGCTTCCGAGGCCTTGTTGAGCCGGATCAGGGGCGTGTTGCCGATCGCTTCGATCACAGAACGGGGCATGCGAGATTCCTTCATGTGTGCGGCGAGACCCTAAAAACCGGACGCCGCGGTTTCAAGGCAAGATTTTGCCTGGTCCAGTCGCATTCCGGATGGTGCAATGCTCGCGATCATTTCAACGTCAGGTGCAAAACCGCTCTTTTCAACCGATTTCTCCACCGCTAGAGCAAACCAGAACATTCGCAGGACATCCCATGGCACTTTACCGGGCCAATCCGAAAGACGGTGTCGCCTGGATCACGGGCGGAAGCAGTGGCCTTGGCCGGGCGTTGGCCAAGGATCTCGCCAATCAAGGCTATGCCGTCGCGGTGACGTCGCTGCCGGAAGATCCGGCCGACACGCTGATCGTCGAAACGGCGCAGATGTCGGGACATGTGAAGTCCTTTCCCTGCGACGTGACCGACGAACATGGCATGGCGCGCACGGCCGCCGCCATCGAACAGCAGATGGGGCCCATCGTGCTTGCCGTCTTCAACGCCGGCAACTACATCGCCACCCCGGGCGAGAACCTGGTGGTGCGCGATTTCCATCGCTCCTTCGCCGTGAACTATTTCGGCATCGTCAACGGCGTGGTGCCCGTCGTCGAGCATATGCGCGTGCGCGGACGCGGCCATGTCGTCCTGGTCGGATCGGTCACCGCCTATTCCGGTTGGCCGACCACGGCAGCCTATGGCGGCACCAAGGCCGCGATCAACATCCTGGCGGAGTCGCTGAAATACGACTTCGACAAGATGAATATCCGCGTCCAGGTCATCAATCCGGGTTTCATCGACACGCCGCTGACCGAAAAGAACAAGCTGCCGATGCCGGGCCTCATGCCCGTGCATCGCGCGTCACGCCGCATGGCGCGCGGCATCAGGAAGGGCAGTTTCGAAGTCACCTTCCCGTACCACATAAGCTGGCCGTTGAAGCTGCTTGGCCTGCTGCCGCGGCCGATCGGCCGCTTCGTCATCGGGCTCACGACCCACTGGTGGGCGCGGCCGTTGCATTTCGATCGCAGGCAGCTCGGCGAAAAAGGTCCATCCCGCGACAAGGCGGTATAAGCCGGCGAACGGCGATTGCCTGTCGGCAGGTACGGCCATAGGTTGAGAATCATTGCTTGGAGACTGTAATGGGGCGGCGGATCGTGCTTGCGGTGCTTGGCCTTGCAGTCGTCCTGGTAGCCGGTTTCTTCCTTGGTCCGCGCGTGCCGGTCGACACAACAATCCGGTTCAATCCGTCGGCGATCGGCGACGATCCGCAGGCCTATCTGGCGCACGAAGAGGCTGCCGTCCCCAACATCCGCGAAGGTCTCGACAAGGAGATCATCTGGGCAAACCCGATGGTCCATGCCAAGACGCCCCTGGCCATCGTCTATATCCATGGCTTCTCCGCCACGAAGGGCGAGGTTCGCCCCTTGCCGGACGACGTTGCGGATGAACTGGACGCCAACCTCTTCTACACGCGGCTGACCGGCCACGGCCAGGACGGCGCGGCGATGGCGCAGGGCAGCGTCAATGCATGGATCAACGACTATGAGGAGGCCTTGGCCATCGGCCGCGCCATCGGCGACAAGGTGATCGTCATCGGGACCTCGACTGGCGGCTCGCTGGCGGCATGGGCCGCAACCCAACCGGGCGCTTCGGACGGCGTCGCCGCGATCGCGTTCATCTCACCCAATTTCGGCGTCAAGGCCTCCGGTGCCGAGTTGCTGACCATGCCCTGGGGCCGGCAGCTCGCCGAGCTTGTTGGCGGCAAGGAGCGCAGTTTCCCGGCGCGCAACGCGCTTCACGAAAAATTCTGGACCACCAGATACCCCATGAAAGCAGTGCTGCCGATGGCCGCGCTCACCGAGCTCGCCTATGCCGCGCCTGTCGAGAAGGCGACGATCCCTGCCCTGTTCATCTTCTCGGATTCCGACAAGGTGGTGCGGCCCGACCGTACCCGCGAGATCGCCGGGCGCTGGGGCGGTCCGCACGAGCTGGTGCCGGTCGACGACACCGGCGATCCGGACAATCACGTCATTGCCGGCGATGTGCTGTCGCCGCAGACTACGGCCTTTCTTACCCAGCGTATCGTGGTGTGGGTGAAGGCGCTGATGCAGCAACAGTCAAGTCAGTGAAGTCGGGCCAGTGAAATCGACACGGTGAAATGAAAACGGCCGGAGCGATGCTCCGGCCGTTTCTGTTCCTGTGGTCCTGCTGGGCTCAAGCAGCCCGGGTCGCCGGACGCTTGCCACCGAAGCGGCGCTTGTTGTTGCCCTTGAAGCGCTTGAAGCCGTCAGGCTTGCTCGAGCCATTCGGCTTGGCGGCAGCCGGGCGTTCGCCATGCGGCTTCGGAGCGCGTTCGCCCTGCGGCTTACCGCCGAAGCGCTTGTTGTCGCCACCGTTGCCGGGGCGGCGGCCATCGCGACGGGCGCCGTGATGCTCGCGGTCGTTGGCCGGTTCGAAATGACGATCGGTCTTTTCCCTGGGGTCGCGCTGCGGATCCGCGCTGCCGAGATGGTCTGCGACGACCGGCAGCTTCATGCGGATGATGCGCTCGACCTGCCGCAACTTGGCATTTTCCGAGGGATCGCACAGCGTGATCGCAATACCGTCCCTGCCGTTGCGGCCGGTGCGGCCGATGCGATGGACATAGCTTTCCGCTTCGTCCGGCAGGTCGAAATTCACGACATGGCTGATGCCGGGCACGTCGATGCCGCGCGCCGCGATATCGGTCGCGACCAGGATGCGAACCGAGCCGTCGCGGAAATCATTGAGCGCCTTCTGACGGGCATTCTGCGATTTGTTGCCATGGATCACGGCAGCCTTGAAGCCGTCGCGATCGAGGTCCTTGGTCACCCGGTCGGCGCCGTGCTTGGTGCGCGAAAAGATGATGACGGACTTCATCGCCTCGTCCGCGAGCATCTTGGACAGTACCTGGCGCTTCTGCTTGGTGCGGGCAAGGATCAGGCTCTGCACGATCTCGGCCGCCGCCGTGCTCTGCGGCGCGACTTCGACGCGGATCGGATTCTTCAACAGGCCCTTTGCCAGTTCAGCGATTTCGTTCGGCATGGTCGCCGAGAACAGCACCGTCTGGCGGTCCGGCGCGGTCGCCTTGGCGATGCGCTTGACGTCGTTGATGAAGCCCATGTCGAGCATGCGGTCGCCTTCGTCCAGCACCAGCCATTTGGTGTCGGCGAGGATGAGGTCGCCCTCGCGCACCAGGTCGGTCAGGCGGCCGGGCGTGGCGATCAGAATGTCGACGCCGGGGGCAACCTTCTTGACCTGGCTGAAGCGCGAGACGCCGCCAAGCACCAGCGCGGTCGAGACATGCGCGCCCTTGGCCAAGATCTTGATGGTGTCCTCGATCTGCACGGCGAGCTCGCGGGTCGGCGCCAGAATCAACGCACGCGCCGTCTTCGGCCGGCGCTTGGTGCCGAGGCCGATGATCTTCGACAGGATCGGCAGTGCAAAGGCCGCTGTCTTGCCCGAGCCGGTCTGGGCGATGCCGAAAATGTCACGGCCCTCCATCTGAGGCGGGATCGCCTGCGTCTGGATCGGCTTCGGATCAGTGAAGCCGGCCGCGTGGGTCGCCTTGAGCAGCGCACCCGATATTCCAAGTGCCGCGAAACCGTTCAGTTCCGCATTGTTTTCGTTGGTCAAAATAATCTTCTTTCACGCGGCTTCTGGCCGCAAACATCGATGCCGGCAGGGCGCAATCTGCCGTCGAATAAATTGTCATGGAACGACAAGGCGGCGGACATGATTGTCCGCGCGGCTGCGCTGTCGTGCCCGCAGGCATCATGCCACGGGGCTTTTTCGCCAGCTTGCCGATCGACCTGGGCCGATTTGCCGGAAAGAGGGAAAACAGACGCAACCAGTCTCATTCGTCGAGAAGGCCGGATATCCCGGCCCAAGCGCCTATACCGCCGCATATGGCCCAGTTCGCTGTGAAATGCAAGGGCGTCATGTTGCAATGCAGCAAAACAAGGGTGCTTGCGCTGCCCTGCCCCCGCCATTACCACACATCACTTATCCGTTTTGGGGACTGGCGATGAAAGACGTGCTGAAGGAACTCGAGCGCCGCCGCGAGACTGCCCGCATGGGCGGCGGCAAGGACCGCATCGAGGCGCAGCACAAGAAGGGCAAGCTCACCGCGCGCGAGCGTATCGAGATCTTCCTCGACGAGGGCTCGTTCGAGGAGTTCGACATGTATGTCGAGCACCGGTCGACCGATTTCGGCATGGAGAAGACCAAGATCGCCGGCGACGGCGTCGTCACCGGCTGGGGCACCGTCAACGGGCGCCCGGTCTATATCTTCGCCAAGGATTTCACCGTGTTCGGCGGCTCGCTGTCGGAGGCGCATGCCGAAAAGGTCATCAAGGTCCAGGAGATGGCGCTGCGCAATCGCGCGCCGATCATCGGCCTCTACGATGCCGGCGGCGCGCGCATCCAGGAAGGCGTGGCGGCGCTCGGCGGCTACGCCGAGATCTTCCAGCGCAACGTGCTCGCCTCCGGCGTCATCCCGCAGATTTCGCTGATCATGGGGCCTTGCGCCGGTGGCGACGTCTACTCGCCCGCCATGACCGATTTCATCTTCATGGTGCGCGACACCTCCTACATGTTCGTCACCGGGCCGGACGTGGTGAAGACGGTGACCAACGAGACGGTGACCGCCGAAAGCCTCGGCGGCGCGTCCGTCCACACCACCAAATCCTCCATCGCCGATGGCGCCTATGACAACGACGTCGAGGCGCTTCTGCAGATGCGCCGGCTTGTCGATTTGTTGCCGGCATCCAACACGGCCGAGATTCCCGAGATCGAGTGCTACCAGTCGGTCACGGATCACGACATGTCACTCGACCGGTTGATTCCAGACAATGCCAACAAACCTTATGACATCAAGGAACTGATCCTGAAGGTCGCCGACGAAGGCGATTTCTTCGAGATCCAGCAGAGTTTTGCCAAGAACATCGTCACTGGCTTCGGCCGTGTCGAGGGCCGCACGGTGGGCTTCGTCGCCAACCAGCCGATGGTGCTGGCGGGTGTGCTCGATTCCGACGCCAGCCGCAAGGCGGCGCGCTTCGTGCGCTTCTGCGATTGTTTTTCGATTCCGATCGTCACCTTCGTCGACGTGCCGGGTTTCCTGCCGGGCACCGCACAGGAATATGGCGGGCTGATCAAGCATGGCGCCAAGCTGCTCTTTGCCTATGCCGAGGCGACCGTGCCGAAGATCACCGTCATCACCCGCAAGGCCTATGGCGGCGCCTATGACGTGATGGCGTCGAAGCACCTGCGCGGCGACATGAACTATGCCTGGCCGACGGCGCAGATCGCGGTGATGGGCGCCCGGGGCGCGGTCGAGATCATCTATCGCAAGGATATCGGCGATCCTGAGAAAATTGCTGCCCATACAAGGACTTACGAGGATCGCTTCCTGTCGCCGTTCGTCGCCGCCGAACGCGGCTATGTCGACGAGGTGATCATGCCGCATTCGACCCGGCGCCGTATCGCGCGGGCGTTGCGCATGTTGCGCAACAAGGACATGCAGAACCCCTGGAAGAAGCACGACAACATCCCGCTGTGACAAGCTGCACCGACAAGAAATGCGGATAACCCTTGCAGCCCAGAGCCTGATTCCGGCCAAGGGCTATGGCGGAACGCAGCGCCAGGTCGAATGGCTGGTCACCGAACTGGTCAGGCTCGGACACCACGTCGTCCTGATTGCCGCGCCGGGATCGTCGCATCCGATGTGCGAAGTGCGGCATGCGGTCAGCGACGCCGAATGCCGGGCTGCGATCCCGCAGGATACCGAGATCGTCAACCTCCATGCCTGGAAGGTCGAAGTCCCCTTCCCGACACTCAACACCGAACACGGCCATCTTCCGGACTATCCGCGGCCGCAGTCCAACTGGAACTTCCTCAGCGCCCGCCATGCCGAACTGCATGGGCGCAAAACCTTCGTCTATAACGGGTTTCCGGTCGACGCCTACCGGCTGGCGCCCTCGAAGAACGACCACCTCTTCTTCATGGCGGCCATCGCGCGCGCCGGAAAGGGGCTGAACCGGGCGGTGCACTTGGCGAAGAAATTCGACTTCACGCTCGATATCGCCGGCGGGTCGCGCTGGAAGCTGCTTGGCCGCAGCAAAACCCGCCGCGAAGGCGTCTTCTTCAAGAGCCTTTCGGCTCGGTATCGCTTTCACGGCATGGTCGATGGCCGGGATAAGTTGCGCCTGCTGGGTGAATCGAAGGCATTCCTCAACCCGATCTCCTGGGAGGAGCCGTTCGGCATGGCGCAGGTCGAGGCCATGCTGTGCGGCACGCCCGTGCTCACCACACCGCGCGGCGCGCTCGTGGAGACCGTCGATGCCGATACCGGCCGCTTCTTCGAGAGCGACGAGGAGTTCGGGCGCGGTCTTGCCGAGATTGGAAGTCTGTCGGCACAACGATGCCGCCAGTCGGCTGCCGACAGGTTCCCGATCGAGAAGACGGCGAAGGCCTATCTGGAACTCTATGCCCGCATCCTTGATGGCGAAGCGCTTCCGTGACAAATCACCGTCATGTCCGCTTTTGGCGGTTGTTCCGGATCGAAAAGGTAGCGCTTGTTGCGTCCCATCCTCGTCTTCTGCTTGCCGGCGATCGGTGACTTCATCCGCTGCCACTCGGCAATCCAGGTCCTTGCCGAAAGGTTTCCCGGGCATCCGATCGACGTCGCCACTTCGCCACTCGCCGCCCCGCTGGCGCGGCTGATGCCGCATATTCGCAAGACCTGGCTCGTCGAGAAACACTGGAAGCCCGGGCTGAAAGAACGGGCAGGTCTGGCGCGTGAGCTTCGCAAGGAGAATTACCAGGCAGCCTATATGCTTACCAGCAGCACTAAGGCGGCGCTTGTACCATGGCTGGCCGGCATACCTGAGCGCATCGGCTATCCGCGGGAATTCCAGTTCGGCATCATCAACCGCCTGCCCACCGGCTGGCTGAAGAGTTTCGTGGCTTTCGGTCCGCGCAAGACGAGATTGTTCGAGCAAGTCTGCGCGATCGCGATGCTGGGCGAGAAGCCTGCCGACGGCATGCAGCTTCCTGCACCGAAAATGACGGTTTCGGCTGAGGAGCTTTCGGATTGGCGTGCCCGGCAAGGCATCGATCCGGCTAGGCCGGCGCTGGCGCTCTACACCTCGGCTTTCACCAATTTCCGCTCATGGCCGGCGGAGCGTTTCATCTCGGTAGCGAAGGATCATGCCCGGCGCGGCTGGTCGGTCTGGCTCATCGGCGGCCCGCGGGAACGCGAGGCCGCCGCCCAGATCCGGGCTGCGCTTCCGGAGGCGATCGATTTCACCTCGACGCCCGATATCACCGACGCCATGTGCCAGATCGCCGCCTCGACCGTCTTCCTCGGCGTTGATGGCGGGCTTTGCCATGCCGCCGCTGCCCTGGGCGGGCCATGCGTGCTTATCTTCGGATCGAACCGGTCCTATGAGACCGGCCCGGTGAACGACCATGTGCGTTATCTCGAGCCGCCAATTTCGACGCCGAGCTGGGTCCAGGATACACGCGGTGTCAGCGAGGAACGCGTTCTTGCGGCTTTGGCCGACGCCGTGACGCAGCCGCGCCTCAGGCAGGAGCCCTGACCTATTCTTCGGCGGCCGCACCGAAACCAGCTTCATCTTTCTCGGCCAAACCGCCGGGACATGGCCAGCCGTTTCATCGGGCAGCGCTCCCGGTCAGCTCGCGAAGAACCGGTACAATCGCCAGAGGCAAGTCTTCTGCAATCAAACCCGGTCCAAAACGGCTGCCGGCCTCGGCATGGATCCAGACCCCGGCGCATGCCGCTTCGAAGGCCGGCATGCCTTGCGCGAGAAGTCCGGCAATGATGCCCGCCAACACGTCGCCCGAGCCGGCGGTGGCGAGCCATGGCGCGCCATTTCCGTTGATCGCGGCGCGGCCGTCCGGCGAAGCGATCACGCTGTCGGCGCCCTTATAGACGATCACGGCGCTGGCGCGCCGCGCGGCTTCGCGCGCCTTCGCCAGCTTCGACAGCGCCGTGTCGGCGGCAATGTCGGCAAACAGCCTGCCGAACTCGCCCTCATGCGGCGTCATGATCAGCGCCGGCGCGTCCGGCCTGCCGGCTGCCTCGAACAGTGTCGCGGTCGCGTTGCGGAAAGACGTGATGCCGTCGGCGTCGAGCACAAGTCCCTCAACAGCGCCGTCCTGGCGGTTTTTGGCGAGCATGGCGAGCGTGAAATCGCGTGCCTTGTCACCTATGCCGAAGCCGGGACCGAGGACGAAGCTCGACGGCCGGCGATCGCCGATAAGGTCGTGCACGTCTTCGACCGCGTCGACCTTGCGCAGCATGATCGAGGTCAGATGCGCCGCGTTGACGTGCATGGCGTTCGCCGGCGAGAGCACGGTGACGGCCCCTGCCCCGCTTCTAGCTGCCGCAAGCGCCGAAAGGCGCGCCGCGCCCGTCGCGGATGGTCCGCCCGAAAAGACGCTCGTGTGGCCGCGCTTGTATTTGTGCGCGTCGACGGCCGGCGCGGGAAAGGTTGCGATCCAAAGCCCAGGCCGGTTCTCGAAGGTCCGCGGCGCAACCTGGTCGATGATCTCTTCGCGAATGCCGATGTCGGCCAACACGATCTCGCCGCATCGCTCGCGGCCAGGCAGAAGCAGATGCCCAGGCTTCTTTCGCGCGAAGGTCACCGTGACGACCGCGCGAAAAGCCGAGCCGAGGACTTCGCCGCTGTCGCCGGAAACGCCCGAAGGCAGGTCGATCGCGACAACCGGCAGGTTCATCCCCGTCACGATGTCGACCGCACCCTTGGCGTCGCCGGAGAGCGGCTTCGACAGACCTGCGCCATAGATCGCGTCGACAACCAGCGAGCCAGCTTCCGCGGCGAAAGCCGAAAGCGGATGCCGCTCCAGTGTGCAGTCAGCCGCCGCAAGCGCGGCGTCGCTGCCTGTCCGCGGTTCGCCCAATGCCCACAGCGACACGTCGACGCCTGCCTCGGCCAGCAAGCGCGCCACGACATAACCGTCGCCGCCATTGTTGCCGGGGCCGCATAGCACGTGGACCCTCATCGCGCCGGGATAGCGCGCCAGCACGATCGCCGCGACCGCCTCGCCGGCACGTTGCATCAATCCATAGCCGTCGAGCGGTCCGGCCGCGATTGCCAGCCGGTCTGCCTCGGCCATTTCGGCCGGCGATAGAAGTTCATTGCGCATGGGATTGCCGATCTTCATGCGATCAAGCATTGTCCAGTTTTCGGTTCGAAGCAAACCATCGCGACCGCGGCACTATCTTGCACATGCGGTCGCATCCGGGAGGGGTTTCTGCCTGCAAATTGCGCTGTCTGCCCATTTTTTGCGCAGACGTGAGGAGGGGCGATGTATAGGGTTTGGGCGTCCATGACGCATCCGATGCAGCGGATGACGCTATTTTGCATCCGGATGCGGCATGGGCTCGAAAACGCCCCTCGCCGCCTGCGCTCCTCAGGATTGGCACGGTTCGTGCTTGATGGAGGCGCAAGCGGGGCACACAACCCGTCTTCTTGGCAGTGGAGGCCACTTTTTACATGAAAAAGATCGAAGCGATCATCAAGCCATTCAAGCTGGACGAAGTGAAGGAAGCGCTTCAGGAGGCCGGACTGCAAGGCATCACCGTCACCGAAGCCAAGGGTTTCGGCCGCCAGAAGGGGCATACCGAGCTTTATCGCGGCGCCGAATATGTCGTCGACTTCCTGCCCAAGGTAAAGATCGAAGTGGTGCTCGGCGACGAGGCCGTGGAAGGCGCCATCGAGGCCATCCGCAAGGCGGCGCAGACCGGCCGCATCGGCGATGGAAAAATCTTCGTCTCCAACATAGAGGAAGTCGTGCGCATCCGTACCGGCGAGACCGGCATCGACGCCATCTGACCTTCAACCATTCCAGACGTCATCACACAGGGAAGAAATGACATGACGACAGCCAAAGACATCATGAAGCAGATCAAGGACAACGACGTGAAATTCGTCGACCTGCGCTTCACCGATCCGCGGGGCAAGCTGCAGCATGTGACGATGGATGTCGTCGAGGTCGAGGAAGACATGTTCGCCGACGGCGTCATGTTCGACGGCTCCTCGATCGCCGGCTGGAAGGCGATCAACGAGTCCGACATGGTGCTGATGCCGGACACGGATACCGTCCACATGGATCCGTTCTTCGCCCAGTCGACCATGGTCATCCTGTGCGACATCCTCGATCCGGTCTCGGGCGAGGCCTACAACCGCGATCCGCGCGGCACCGCCAAGAAGGCCGAGGCCTATATGAAGTCGGAAGGCATTGGCGACACCATCTATGTCGGCCCGGAAGCCGAGTTCTTCGTGTTCGACGACGTCAAGTATAAGGCCGACCCGTACAATACCGGTTTCCGCCTCGACTCGACCGAACTGCCCTCCAACGACGACACCGACTACGAGACCGGCAATCTCGGCCACCGTCCGCGCATCAAGGGCGGCTATTTCCCGGTGCCGCCGATCGACTCCTGCCAGGACATGCGTTCGGAAATGCTGACTGTGCTCGCCGAAATGGGCGTGCGGGTCGAAAAGCATCACCATGAGGTCGCCGCCGCCCAGCACGAGCTCGGCATCAAGTTCGACACGCTGGTGCGCAACGCCGACAAGATGCTGATCTACAAGTATGTCGTGCACCAGGTCGCCAACGCCTACGGCAAGACGGCCACCTTCATGCCGAAGCCGGTGTTCGGCGACAACGGCTCGGGCATGCATGTCCACCAGTCGATCTGGAAGGGCGGCAAGCCGACCTTCGCCGGCAACGAATACGCCGGCCTGTCGGAGAGCTGCCTCTATTATATCGGCGGCATCATCAAGCACGCCAAGGCGATCAACGCCTTCACCAACCCGCTCACCAACTCCTACAAGCGTCTGGTGCCGGGTTACGAAGCGCCGGTGCTGCTCGCTTATTCGGCGCGCAACCGTTCGGCTTCCTGCCGCATTCCGTTCGGCAACTCGCCGAAGTCGAAGCGCGTCGAGGTCCGCTTCCCCGATCCGGGCGCGAACCCCTATCTCGGCTTCGCCGCCATGCTGATGGCCGGCCTCGACGGCATCAAGAACAAGATCCACCCGGGACAGCCGATGGACAAGGATCTCTATGATCTGCCGCCGAAGGAGCTGAAGAAGATCCCGACCGTCTGCGGCTCGCTGCGCGAAGCGCTGCAGAGCCTCGACAAGGACCGCGGCTTCCTGAAGGCCGGCGGCGTCTTCGACGACGATCAGATCGACTCCTATATCGAGCTCAAGATGGCCGAGGTCATGCGCTTCGAAATGACCCCGCATCCGGTCGAGTACGACATGTACTATTCGGTCTAAGTTTCTGATCGGACGCTGAAATCAAGTCCCTGGAGGTAACCGCCTCCAGGGACTTTTCATTTTGGAAATAGGCTCAGGCGCCTCAGGGCAAAAAAGAACCCCGGCATTCGCCGGGGTTCTCGCATGGATAGGTGTCGGAGGGCTGACGCCTATCCCGCAAGCTCGTCGGGTCCGTGCAGCGTCCAGTCGGCGCGGCGCGCCAGGAACAGCAGGAAATAGATAGCGGCGGCGGCCATGATCGCCAGCGTCGCGATCAGGCTCGGGCGCCCGAAGGCGGCGTCGAGCCAGTTCTGATAGGCGACGTAGACCAGCGCCACGAAGGCGAGGATCGCCGGCACCGGGAAGAACGGCATGCGATAGTGGCCGCCCGAGGTGGTGCCGCTGCGACGGCCGGCGAAGACGGCGACGCACAGCAGCGCGTAGATCACAACCAGCGACGTGCCGCTGACCACGAGCAGCAGGTTGAGATCGATGAAGCAGGCGAGTGCGGCCAGCACCACCACCACGATGGTGGCAATCCATGGCGAGGCGTAAGTGCCGTGGACGGACGCGACCGCGCTGTTGATGGGCCCGAACCATGTCTTGTCGCGACCGGAGCTGAACAGAAGCCGCGCCGCCTGCAGGATGATGGCGATGACGGCGTTGAAGATGGCCACCGCAATCGCCAGGCTGATCGCCACCGTCAGCCAATGGCCGCCGCGCGCCTCGAGGAAATATTCGATCTTCTGGGGTGCAGAGAGCAGGCCGACGAGATCCGGCGCGCCGAGCAGCACCGCGGTCAGCGGGATGAGCTCGGCGGCGACCGTGATCACCAGCGCCCAGAGCACCACCTTGCCGATGTTGCGCTTGGCGTCGTGGGTTTCCTCGCCGAAATAGGCGGCCGCGCCATAGCCATTATAGGCGAACAGCGAGACAGCGGTGGACGCCAGGATGATGGCGGCCGAGGCCGGAACCAGGGTGTTGGTCGTTGCGTCGAGCAATTGCGGCGCACTGAACAGGCTGGAAAGCGGCCTCTCGACATGGGTGAAACCAAGGCCGGTCAGGATCAGCAGCGCCAGCATCTCGATGCCGAGGAAGATGCCGGTGACGAAGGCGTTGAGCTTGATGCGCATGGCGGCGACAGCGCCGGCCAGGATGATCGTGACCACGCCCACCCATTGCGGGCTGAGATTGGGAATGAGGACGCCGAGATAGGTGCCGACGCCGAGCGCGATGACGGCGACGATGAGCACGATCGACACGAAGACCAGCACCAGCGTGACGAAGCCCCAGAAGCGCCCGAGTGTACGGCCGATCATGGTGTATTCGCCGCCGGCCATCGGGTAGGCCGAGGAAAGCTCGGCATAGACGAAGGCCATGAACAGGCCGATGACCGCCGCGATCACGAAACTCAGGAACGAGCCGGTGCCGGCCAGCGCGATGACGCCCGGCACGATGATGAAGACGGATGATGCCGGCGTCACCGCCGATAGCACGATCATCAGCGTGCCCAGTGCGTTCAGCGCCCGGTCGAGACCCTTGGCGCCAGGCGCGGCCTTGTCGGCGGTCGCGGTAGTGGCTTCGTTTGTGGACATCGTCCTCCCCTTTTTTTAATTGGATAAAAATTACTATCCGTAGCGGAAGCTATCTGTGTCCACACATAGCGTCAACAAATATGCGATATGCCGGCTTGCAAAAATCAACAGGCCAGTTTTTATTGAATCATATTCAGGGAAATGAAATGGGCAGACCCAAGACACAGACCGATCGCCGCCTGACGCTGGTCGCGGCAGCAGAATCGATGATAGCCAAACGCGGCCTCGCCGGCGTCACCTTGCGCGACGTCGCCAACGAGGCCGGCATGAGCTCGAGCGCCCTGCTCTATTACTATCCCGGCCTCAAGGAGCTTCTGGACGACGTGCAGACGAAGGCGGTCGAGCGCTTCTGCACGCAGCGCGCCGCAGCGGTCGCGGCAATCGTCGATCCCCGGCTGCGCCTGAAAACGATGCTCGACAGCGGCCTGCCGACCGATCCGGACGACCAGCTTTGCCGGCTTCTGCTGGAGCTCGGCGCCTATTCGCGCTCGGACGCCAGCTACGCCGCCCGACATATCACGCTGTTCGAGCGCCAGGTGGCGATCTATGTCGGCATCCTCGAGGCGGGTGCTGCCACCGGCGTCTTCAAGCTGAAAGCGGCGAGCGAAGTCATCGCCCGCGGTCTCGTCGTCCTGGAGGACGGGCTCGGCCTCCACCTCGTCAATGTCGTGCCGGCTGTCGACCACGCCTCGGCGATGGCGATCCTCACCGGTTACGCCGAACTCGCGACCGGCTGCAGCCTTCGCTGAGCCGGCTTTCATC
This sequence comes from Mesorhizobium sp. RIZ17, assembly GCF_051127865.1. Taxonomy (NCBI): domain Bacteria; kingdom Pseudomonadati; phylum Pseudomonadota; class Alphaproteobacteria; order Hyphomicrobiales; family Phyllobacteriaceae; genus Mesorhizobium; species Mesorhizobium sp. RIZ17. The sequence continues at coordinate 5,459,924 of NZ_CP147861.1, read as the reverse complement.
AACGGAGCATTTCTCAGCCATGGATCAACGAATGGAACCGACCACCACGCCGGCCGGCAAGACGCGCGCCCGCGGCCTCGGGATTCCGCTGTCGGGCACGCCGGGACCTGCCAATGCCATCACCGATGTCGATGGCGTGCTCGTAGGCTATTCGACGCTGATCAAAGGTGAAGGCAAGCTCAGCCTCGGGCATGGGCCGGTCCGCACCGGCGTTACCGCTATCCTACCGCTCGGCCGCGATGGCATCGGTGCGGCTCTGGCTGCCGGCTATCATTCGTTCAACGGCAATGGCGAGATGACCGGCGCTTCATGGCTGGAAGAGGCTGGGAGCCTCTCCATGCCGATCCTGATCACCAACACGCATGCGGTCGGCCCCTGCCATCGCGGCGTCATCGACTGGGTGGCACGCAACAAGCCCGAGGTGGCGAACCAGTGGCTGCTGCCAGTGGTGGCCGAAACCTGGGACGGCTATCTCAACGACATCAACGGCTCGCATGTCACCGTTGACCACGCGATCGAGGCGATCGAGAACGCGGCCGCAGGCGCCATCGAGGAAGGATCGGTCGGCGGCGGCACTGGCATGAACTGCTACGCGTTCAAGGGCGGCTCCGGCAGCGCTTCGCGGATCGTCGATTATGGCCACCGCGCCTACACGGTCGGCGTCTTCCTGCAGGCCAATTTCGGCTCGCGCCAGGAGATCAGCATCGCCGGCGTTCCACTTGGGCACGAGCTTGCCGCCGACAATCCGATGGAAGCCTATTTCAGCGGCAGACCGACGGGCGCCGGCTCCTGCATCGGCATCGTCGCCACCGACGCGCCGCTGCTGCCTGGGCAGTGCAAGGCGCTGGCGCGGCGGGTGCCGCTCGGGCTGGCGCGCACCGGCACTGCCGGCTCGCATTTTTCCGGCGACATCTTCCTCGCTTTGTCGACCGCCAACCCGGATGCGCTCAATGGCCGCTTTCCCAAGGGCGCTCCAGGCGAGGAGAGCTACAGTCACATGGATTTCATCCCCTGGGGCCGCATGGACGATTTCTACACGGCCGTGGTGCAGGCGACAGAGGAGGCGGTGCTCAACGCGCTGGTCGCCAACTCCGATATGGTCGGCCGCGACGGCAACCGCACGCCTGCCCTGCCGCATGCCAAGGTGGTGGCGGCGCTCAAATCGCGTGGTGTGATTGCCGGCTGACGGCAGCGGGCGGAGCTCTCTCGCCGGCAATTACCATGCAAAAGGCCCTCGGCGGAGAACGCCGGGGGCCTTTCACTATTGAATCCCATCTGGCGCAGACGAGGCCCGCGCAACGAGAAATCAGGCGGCAGCCGAAACGGCTGCGGTCGAAACCTCGGAGATCGTCTTCAGGACCTGCGAGGCGATCTGGTAGGGGTCGCCCTGCGAGTTCGGGCGACGGTCTTCCAGATAGCCCTTGTAGTCGTTCTTGACGAAGGAGTGCGGCACGCGGATCGAAGCGCCGCGGTCGGCGACGCCGTAGCTGAACTTGTTCCACGGCGCGGTTTCGTGCTTGCCGGTCAGGCGCTTGTCGTTGTCCGGGCCGTAGACGGCGATGTGATCCATCAGGTTCTTGTCGAACTGCGCCATCAGCGCCTCGAAATACGCCTTGCCGCCGACTTCGCGCATGTAGGTGGTGGAGAAGTTGCAGTGCATGCCCGAACCGTTCCAGTCCGTGTCGCCGAGCGGCTTGCAGTGGAACTCGATGTCGATGCCGTATTGCTCGGTCAAGCGCAGCAGCAGGTAGCGGGCCATCCACATCTGGTCGGCGGCCTTCTTGGAGCCCTTGCCGAAGATCTGGAATTCCCACTGGCCCTTCGCCACTTCGGCGTTGATGCCTTCATGATTGATGCCGGCGGCGAGGCAGAGGTCGAGATGCTCCTCGACGATCTTGCGAGCGACATCGCCGACATTCTTGTAGCCGACGCCGGTGTAATACGGGCCCTGCGGCGCCGGGTAGCCGCTCTCAGGGAAGCCGAGCGGACGGCCGTCCTTGTAGAAGAAATACTCCTGCTCGAAGCCGAACCAGGCGCCCTCGTCGTCGAGGATGGTGGCGCGCTTGTTGGAGACATGCGGCGTCACGCCATCGGGCATCATGACTTCGCACATGACCAGCGCGCCATTGGTGCGGGCCGGATCCGGGTAGACCGCGACAGGCTTCAGCACGCAGTCGGAGCTGTGGCCCTCGGCCTGGTTGGTGGACGAGCCATCGAAGCCCCACAGCGGCAGCTGCTCCAGCTTCGGGAATTCGGCGAATTCCTTGATCTGGGTCTTGCCACGCAGGCTGGGGGTCGGGACGTATCCGTCGAGCCAGATATACTCGAGCTTGTATTTGGTCATTCCAGTGCCTCTCGTTGCTTGGGCGCCGCAAGTGAGCGGCGTCAACGCATGGCCGGGCTTGCCGACCTGCCGATGGTTAAAAAGCAATTCGTATGCCATTCCGCCTTCGGCGGGTGCGGCAAAATGATCATTGCAAGGCGTTGATTTTGCTCAGCCGTCTCAACACTGCGCCCGGATCGCTCAATCGATATTTCTGCACAAATATTTGGCAAATAATGATCTTTTTGTAGTCATATTGCCTAAATGAATCGCATGACCTATCTTGCCTGGTAAGTTGAATCGGCAAGTCCCTGGACAAGCAAGGAGGTCGCCAATGCAAGTCATGCAATCGCGCCCGTCAGCAAAAATCCTGATGTTCCCGCTGGCAGGGCGGAAGTCTGCCTCAAATTTAGGCGCCAAGGCCAAATTCGCGGCAGAGCTTGCAACGCTTCGCGGCGAGCATGCCGATTTCGACGGCTGGTACCACGAAGCGGCCGTCGAGGAAGAAAATCAGCGCAAGAGCTGATCCGCCTCTTTGAGTTCCATGAACGGAAAAGCCCGGCGCGATCGCTCGCGCCGGGCTTTCTGTTTGAGCGGATTGACTGATATCAGTCCTTGGCGTTCAGGTCGGTGCCGAGCGTATCCCTGACGAAGATCAAGCCGATGATGAGCGACATCGCCGCGATGATCACCGGGTACCAGAGACCGTAATAGATATCACCCTTGTAGGCGCTCAGTGCGAACACCGTCGCCGGCAGCAGACCGCCGAACCAGCCGTTGCCGATATGGTAAGGCAGCGACATGCCGGTGTAGCGGATGCGGGTCGGGAACATCTCGACCAGGATCGCGGCGATCGGCCCGTAGACCATGGTGACGAACAGCACCAGGATGAACAGGATGCCGATCGTCACCGGCCAGTTGATGGCGGCAGGATCGGCGGTCATGGCGAAGGCGCCGCCGGCCGGGATGTTGTAGACGGTGACTTCCGGCGCGCCGGCTACCTCGTCCTTGGTCAAGAGCTTGTCGGCGATCGCCTTGTCGACCGGAACCGTGGTCTTCTCGCCGCCACGGATGGCCGCGGCGTCGAGCTTCAGTTCGGGATTGGCCGCGATAAAGGCGTCGAGCTTCTGGTCCGGCACCTTGGCCGCGGCGCGTTTCAGCGGATAGCCGCCGTCCCGCAGCGACATGTTCACCGCCTTCTGGAAGGCCGCCTCCTTGGCCTTGGCCTGATCGCCGGCGGCGACGGCGTCGTAGGAGTCGACCGTCTCGTTGCCGATCTTGACCGTGGCAGCCGTGCCAGGTGCTGCCGTGGTCACCACGTCATACGGCACCGAGTTCTTGGTCAGGAACGAAGTCGCGATATCGCAGGATGTCGTGAACTTCGCCGTGCCGACCGGGTTGAACTGGAACTTGCAGTCGCCGGGCGCGGCCGTCACCGTCGCGCGGGTGTTCTGCTGCGCGGTGGCCAGAGCCGGGTTGGCAGCCCAGGTCAGCGCCTTGAACAGCGGGAAGGTGCACACGATGCCCAAAGCAAGGCCGGCCATGATGATCGGCTTGCGGCCGATCTTGTCGGACAGCCAGCCGAACACGACGAAGAAGATAGAACCGATCGCCAGCGCAATCGCGATCATGATGTTGACCGACTGCGCTTCGACCTTCAGCACGTTGGTGAGGAAGAAAAGCGCATAGAACTGACCATTGTACCAGATCACGGCCTGGCCGGCGGTGAGGCCAAGCAGCGCCAGCAGCGCGATCTTGGCGTTCTTCCACTGGCCGAAGGCTTCCGACAGCGGCGCCTTGGATCCCTTTCCCTCATCCTTCATGCGCTGGAAGGTCGGCGACTCCGAGAGCGACAGCCGGATCCAGATCGAGACGGCGAGCAGCGCGAAAGAAACGATGAAGGGAATGCGCCAGCCCCAGGCGGCGTAGGTTTCCTTGCTGAGCGAGCCCTGTACGATCAGGATGATGATCAGCGACAGGAACAGGCCGAGCGTCGCCGTGGTCTGGATCCAGGACGTGTAGTAGCCGCGGCGGTCGTCCGGCGCATGTTCGGCGACATAGGTCGCGGCGCCGCCATATTCGCCGCCGAGCGCCAGGCCCTGCAGCATGCGCAGCCCGATCAGGATCACCGGTGCAGCAATGCCCCAACTGGCGTAGCCGGGCAGCAGGCCGACCAGGAAGGTCGACAGGCCCATGATCGTCATGGTGACGAGGAAGGTGTATTTGCGGCCGACGAGATCGCCGATGCGGCCGAACACCAGCGCGCCGAACGGACGCACGAGGAAGCCTGCGGCAAAAGCCAGCAGCGCAAAGATGTTGCGCGTCGCTTCCGGGATCGCCGGACTGAAAAAGGTCGAGCCGATGAAGGCGGCGAGCGAGCCGTAAAGATAGAAATCATACCACTCGAAAACGGTGCCGAGCGAGGAAGCGAAGATGACCTTCTTCTCCTCCCGCGTCATGCCGCGGCTGGTTCTGCCGGCGGTCGATGCCATTGCCATTGATAAATCCTCCCGTGAGATCCCGTCTGTCCTCGGTGGCTGCGCGCCACCGTCCTCCGAACGCGGACTCAAAACGCAGCCAACGAAGCAAAAAATGACAGAAAGGGCGGGCCAAAGGCACCGCGACAATGGGATTATGACTTTGGTATTAGGTGCGCTGCGAAAGCGATGCCGCGCGCGGAGTGTCTCGGCTGCGGGGAGCGCCGATCCACTCCAGGTTTTTGTTTTACGCAATTCCGGACGGAAGGCTACGGCGAAGGCGCCGGGCCCAACCGCAGCGCACTTTTCCTGGCATTGCTCTAGCCTTGCAGCGCCTCGAGCAGGCTGACCGCCGCCATCATGTCGCGGTTGCGGGCCGAGCGGCGCGCCAGGGCCTCCGCATCCTGGCCCCAATGCTCGATCTGCCAGTCCTCGTCGACATGGGCAGCAAGCCAAGCTTCCTCGCCGTCGAGCTCGCCGAAATCGACGGCCAGCGCCAGCAGCGCCGAACCGGTCAGGGACGTCATGACGTGGATGGCGGCCAGCCGCATCGGCTCGGCACGCTGGCCAAGATGCGCGCCGAGGATGGCGATCGCCTCGCGCGGCTGCTCGACATGGATGACGCCTTCGGCAAGGTTGAAGCGTGCGCCAAGGCTGCCCCGCGCCCAGTCGAGCACCGGGTCCCAGAGCTTGTTCTGGCGATCGACCAGCCCTTGTGGACCGTCCGCCCGGTAGCACAAAAGATCGGACGAGGCGAAGCGCAGCACATCCTCCAGCACTGCCTGCGGATCGGAGGCGACGCCGTCGATGGCGGTGTTGACGAGCCGCATGACAGGCATCGTCACGGGATCGATGACCTCGGTCTGCGCGCTGAATTCATCGGCCACGAGCGCGGCTGCCTTTTCGGTCGGGAGCACCATCACGGCTTTGCCAGGCGTGCGCACCGACCGGCCGTCCAGATGAACGGCAAAACCATTCTCGACGGGAGCCACCGAAACGGCCTTGTAGAAGCGCTTCGGCAATGGCGTCTTCATCTGGATCTGGGCGCGTCGCACCGGATCGGGATCGGACAACAGCTTTCCGGCTTCGAGGTCTTCGAGGATGTCGCGCATGCCGAACTCCTTAAAACAATTCCAGGAAAAGTGTGAAGCGGTTTTCCATCCGGAATTGCGTCAAAGCAAAGAGATAGACAGCTAGCCGTCCGGCGGGCTGTCTACGGTGCGGGCTGCCTGCGCGCCGGGCGGTTGACGATGATCAATCCCGCGGCGATCAGGCCGAGCGCCAGGATTATCCTGACTGTCGGCGGCTCGCCCAACAGCACCGCGCCGCACAGGACGCCGAACACCGGCGACAGGAAGGCGAAGCTCGACAGACCGGCGGCCGGATAGCGCGTGAGCAGCCAGAACCACAACACATAGGTGAAGGCAACGATATAGAAAGACTGGAAGAGCAGCGCCAGTGTCGGCAAGGCGGCAACCGCGCGGATCGGCGGGCCGGCGAAGGGTATCACCAGCAGGCCGACGACAGTTGCACCCGCAAGCTGATAGAGCAGAAGCTTTTCGGCGTTGGTTTCCACCAGTTTCGACCGCTTTATGGAGATACTGGTCGCCGCCCAGAGAATGCCCGAGCCGAGACTGAGCAGATCACCCGTCAGCGTCGCGTCGCGGCCGGCTGCGATGCCGTCGGAGAAAACCGCCGCAAGGCCGCAGAAAGCGAGAACAAGCCCTCCGAGCTTGCGCGCGTTGATGCGCTCACCAAGCAGGAAATGGCCGCCGATCAGCACCCAGAACGGCATGGTGTTGACCAACAGCGTGTTGCGGGCAACGGTCGTGTGCTCGAGCCCGATATAAAGGCACAGGAACTCAACACCGAAGAGCGCGCCGACGACGATGCCGGCAACCAGCGTCCCGTCCCTTTCGAACAGCTTGATGCCGCGCAGCCGGCACCAGCCAAGCACACAGGCTCCCCCGATGAGCGAACGCGCGATCGAGACGAAGACAGGGTCGTAACCTGCATAGGAGATCTTGGCGGCGACGTAGTTCAGGCCCCAGGAAAAGGTCAGCCCGACCATGATGGCAGCCGCGGCCATGTCGACTGCATCGCGACGGTCCAGTGCCGAGGCGATAGCCAAGTCAGTCCTCCGCGCTGGCGTCGTCGAAGCCGATCAGGTTCCAGCTCTGCCGCATATGCGGCGGCAGCGGCGCCGTGACGTCGATGACGCCCTGGTCCGGGTGCGGGATGATAATGCGGCGCGCGTGCAGGTGCAGGCGGTTTTGAATGCCACCCGGAAAATCCCAGTTGGTATCGGCCTCGAAATATTTGGGGTCGCCGATGATCGGGCAACCTATGTAGGCGGCGTGAACGCGCAGCTGGTGGGTGCGGCCGGTATAGGGCTCCATCTCCAGCCAGGTCATCGTCTGCGCTGCCTGCTCGATGACACGATAGTAGGAGACGGCATGGTCGGCGCCCTTCTCGCCATGCGCGGCCACACGCACGCGGTCGCCATCCTCCGTCGGCTCCTTGATCAGCCAGGTCGAGATCTTGTCCTCGCGCTTGGGCGGCACGCCCTTGACCAGCGCCCAATAGGTCTTCTTGGTCTCGCGCGCCCGGAACGCTTCCGAAAGCTTCATCGCGGCAAGACGGGTGCGGGCAACGACCAGCACCCCGGACGTGTCGCGGTCGAGACGGTGGACAAGCCGCGGTTTCTCGCCCTTCTGGTTGCGCCAGGCCTCCAGCATGTCGTCGACATTGCGGGTGACGCCGGAGCCGCCCTGCACGGCCAGGCCGGCCGGCTTGTTGAAGACGAAGACTTTCGGGTCCTCGTGCAACAGCATCTTGGCGAGCACGTCGGCATCGCCCTGGTTGCGGATCGAGTGGCCGGTGAGAGGTGCATCGCCCTTCTTGTCGACGTCGAGCGGCGGAACGCGGACGGACTGGCCGGGTTCGACGCGCGTGTCGGCCTTCACCCGGCCGCCATCGACGCGGATCTGGCCGGACCGAAGCAGTTTCTGCAGGTGGCCGAAGCCGAGGCCCGGATAATGGACCTTGAACCACCGGTCGAGCCGCATGCCCGCCTCGCCGGCCTCAACCGTGATCTGTTCAACACCTGCCATGGATACGCTTTTCCGTTTGAAAGCGGCGCCATAGCACTAAGGCGAGCGGGTTGCGAGCCAAAGACCCAAGAAAGCCTGACGATTACCCCAATCGTCGCGCTGTTCGCTCAGTTGCCGGAAGATGGCGGCAGGACGGCGCAGATGGTCGAACGCGTCAGGAACCGTTTCTCGCGGCCATTGTCGAGCGAGAACATGCCGCCCCTGCCCTTCACCACATCGATGATCAGGTCGGTGTGCTTCCACGCCTCGAATTGCGCGGCGCTGATATAGACCGGCGTGTCGACGATCTCGCCGAGCTGCACATCATTGTCGCCGATCATGAACTCTGCGCGCGGGTAGCACATCGGCGAGGAGCCGTCGCAGCAACCGCCGGACTGGTGGAACAGAACCGGGCCGTGATCTGCGATGATCTCGGCCAGCAGCGCCTTAGCCTCCGGCGTGGCCGACACTTTGCCCAACGAAGCGTTGCCCATAGAATCCTCCTCCGAATGACGGGAGAGCGCGGGTGAGCCGCGCCCTCCCTTCGCCCTGGGAGGATCAGAAGAAGCCGAGCTTCTTGGGGCTGTAGCTGACCAGCATGTTCTTGGTCTGCTGGTAGTGGTCGAGCATCATCTTGTGCGTCTCGCGGCCGATGCCGGACTGCTTGTAGCCACCGAAGGCGGCATGCGCCGGATAGGCATGATAGCAGTTGGTCCACACGCGTCCGGCCTGGATGGCGCGGCCGAAGCGGTAGCAGCGGTTCGCGTCGCGGCTCCAGATGCCGGCGCCCAGTCCGTAGAGCGTGTCGTTGGCGATCGACAGCGCCTCGTCATCGTCCTTGAAGGTCGTCACGGACACGACGGGGCCAAAGATCTCCTCCTGGAAGATGCGCATCTTGTTGTTGCCCTTGAACACGGTCGGCTTGACGTAGTAGCCACCGGCAAGATCGCCAGGCAGATGGGCTTGCTCGCCGCCTGTCAGCACTTCGGCGCCTTCCTGGCGGCCGATGTCGAAGTAGGACAGGATCTTTTCCAGCTGCTCGCTCGATGCCTGCGCGCCGATCATGGTGGCGGGATCGAGCGGATCGCCCTGGACGATCGCCTCGACGCGCTTCAGCGCGCGCTCGATGAACTTGTCGTAGATCTTCTCATGCACCAGCGCGCGGCTCGGGCATGTGCAGACCTCGCCCTGGTTGAGCGCGAACATGACGAAGCCCTCGATCGCCTTATCGAAGAAATCGTCGTCTTCCGCCGTCACGTCCTGGAAGAAGATGTTGGGCGACTTGCCGCCAAGTTCGAGCGTCACCGGAATGAGGTTCTGGCTGGCATATTGCGAAATCAGCCGGCCCGTCGTGGTCTCCCCGGTGAAGGCGATCTTGGCGATGCGGTTCGACGAAGCGAGCGGCTTGCCGGCCTCCAGGCCGAAGCCGTTGACGATGTTGAGCACGCCTTCGGGCAGAAGGTCGCCGATCAGGTCGGCCCACAGCATGATCGTCGCCGGTGTCTGCTCGGCGGGTTTCAGCACCACGCAGTTGCCGGCGGCAAGCGCCGGCGCCAGCTTCCACACCGCCATCAGCAGCGGGAAGTTCCACGGGATGATCTGGCCGACGACGCCGAGCGGCTCGTGGAAGTGGTAGGCGACGGTGTCGTGGTCGATCTCGGAGATCGAGCCCTCCTGGCTGCGCAGCACACCGGCGAAATAGCGGAAATGGTCGATGGCTAAGGGAAGGTCCGCCGCGGTCGTCTCGCGGATCGGCTTGCCGTTGTCCCAGGTCTCGGCGAGCGCCAGCAGGTCGAGGTTGTCCTCCATCCGGTCGGCGATGCGGTTGAGGATCAGCGCGCGGGCCGCTGGACTGGTCTTGCCCCAGGCATCCTTGGCCTTGTGCGCAGCATCGAGCGCCGCCTCGACGTCCGTTGCATCCGAGCGGGCGATCTCGCCCAGCGGGCGACCGGTGACCGGCGAGATGTTTTCGAAATATCTGCCGGCGTGCGGCGCCATCCACTTGCCGCCGATAAAGTTGTCGTAGCGCTTGGCGAAAGGAACCTTGGCCGTACGCGAAAATTCCACCTTGTTCATCACTTCCTCCCAAAGAAGCACGCCGCGGGATGCGGCGCGTCAGGAGGAAAGGGTCGCGGATAGTCTTCGGTTTGTCAGCCCATGGTGGGGCGATCATGGCCGCCAAGTGTCGCAGAACTGCGACAGGTCATTTCACTTAAATGAAAGGTCAGGTCCGGGAAATCAATGCGGGCGCCGGATGGCGAAACGTGCGAGCTTGCGATGCAGTGTCGCGCGCGAAATGCCGAGGTTTTGGGCCGCCGCCGAGACATTGCCGCCGGCGCGCGCCAGTGCCCGCTGCAGCACGCTGCGCTCCGCGTCGTCGAGGTCTTCGGCACCCTTCGCAGGATCGCCAAGGACATCGGCAGCCAGCAATCCCTTGGCCAGCGTTTCGCGCGTTATGCCGAGCGCCAGGCGCGCGGAGCGCGTGGCACCGATCACCAGATCATCCGAGTCGACCGCGATCAGCGCGCCCGTGCTGCGCTCGCCAAGCGGCGCAAGAAGGATGCGGGCATTCGCGAACGCCAGCCGGAAATTCTCCGCCTCGATCCGGCGGGCGGCATCGCCGACCGCAATGGCGATGAGCTGGACGAAGCCTTCGGTAAGGTCCGAGCGGCAGGACGACACGTCGAGCGCGGCCGCCAGATTGCCTTCGTGGTCGTAGACCGGCGCCGTGGTGCAGCTGAGCAGCGTGTTGCGCGAAAAGAAGTGCTGGTCGCGGTGGATGGTCAGTGCCCGTTGGTCGGCAATGCAGGTGCCGATCCCATTGGTGCCCTCGCTCTCCTCGCTCCAGACCGTGCCGGTCCATAGACCCCATTCATCGAATGTTTCATCGTCGGCAACCGCCCCCCTGCGCTCGAGCGGGATGCCGTCGCGGTCTGCCATCATCACGCAGCAGCCGACACCGCCGACGGCGAGGTACAGTCGATTGAGGCTCCCTTCGGCGGCGCGGACGAGTTGTTCGGTGCGCTGCCTCGCAAGCCGCAGTTCGCCTTCAGTCAATCGCCTGGGTGCCTTCCGTTCGGCCGGGTCGAGACCGTGTAGCTGGAGTGATCGTCGCCAGGAGGCGATCAGCGCCGAATGGGCCGCATCGCTCTTAGCGATCGATGCCTCGATAAAATCCGCATGACCGGCTGCTTGCAGTCCGCCCAACGCTATCCTCCCGGCGAGCAGAACCTCCCTCTGCTCCGTCGCCATATTCGCCAGAACATTTCCGACGCCACAGCTGCCCGGCCCTTTTATAGAACCGCTGGCCGCAACAGGTATTTGATTTGGCGCAATCCCGGTCGAAACCGCCCGGCATTTCCTATTACTGGCCTGGACTTTCTAAAGATCGTCGCTCGTTGGCGCCATACGACGTTGGTTCAAGAGCAGATTGGCGGTTCGGCCGATGTGCCGGCCGAACCAGGGCGAGGCGCCAAGTCAGTTGGCGGCCGCCTTCGGCTTGGACGAGCCGATCATCTTCCAGTTCTTGTAGAAGACGGAATTGATGCGCTCCACACTGACCGATACGATGGCGAGAAGCCCCGCGATCAGCTTCGGGAACGGAGACGGGCGGATGATGTCGACGAAGACGCAGTAGCGGCGGCCGTCATATTCGTTGACCGAGCGGTGGAACAGCGTGTCGTCGAAGATGAACAGCGGGTTGTCGTACCAGTAGTTCTTCTTGCTGCCGCACTGAACGAAGATTTCCGCCTGCACCGGAATCAGATTGTAGAGGATGCGCAGGCTGAGCCGCAGCGGACCGAAATGCCAGGACGTGGATTCGCGCTTGCTGAAAACGGATACCGCGATCGTCTTGATGTATTTGTAGTCCTTGTTGAATTCGGGAACGTTGTCGATCTTGTGCTTGCCGTACCACTGGTAGACATACATGCCGCGCCGGCCGGCGCCGAAATTGGCGTCGATGTCTGCGATGATCTCGTCCTTGCGGGCCTTGAAGACGCCCAGCACCTCGTTGATCTCGCGCTGATAGTCCTCGGGGAACTGCTCGGGCTTCCAGACACCGGGGTTGCGGTAGCAGAGAAGGTCGACGATCAGGTTGAATGGCGACAACAGCCAGGTGAACAGGCCATTGCCGAGGAAGTAGCGCTCGAACAGATTCAGGTTCTTCTGGTCGTTGCGCATGACATCGATCAGGCCGCAGACGACCCAGATCGTCGCCAGGATCGGGATGAAGTAGAAGGCGAGCGCGAGAACCACGACCGCGATGGCGGCCTTGCGGAGCGACTTGACGGTTTTCTTTTTCATTGTCATTCGCGCGGGAGCGCGATCCTGTTCCATGAGACAAAATCACGGCGACCCCCGCCAGCCGTGCGTCTTGATAAGATTTTTTGTTTCCCGGCACAATGCCGCCGCACGTGGTCCGCCACGGCGGCCGACCATTGGGCTGCACAACTCAGCTGTTCCGTTCGCTGCGCAGCTTTGCCCAGTATTCCAGCCGCTTGCGGATGTCGCGCTCGAAACCGCGCTCCGGCGGATCGTAGAAAGTGCGCCGACCCATCTTTTCCGGAAAATAGTCCTGGCCCGAAAACGCGTCCGGCTCGTCATGGTCGTAGCGATAGCCGGCGCCGTAATCCTCCTGCTTCATCAGCTTGGTGGGCGCGTTGAGGATGTGCTTGGGCGGCAGCAGCGAGCCGAACTCCTTGGCGGCCGCGGTCGCGGCCTTGAAGGCGTTGTAGACGGCGTTGGATTTCGGCGCGGTGGCCAGATAGACGGCGGCCTGGGCGAAGGCGAGCTCGCCTTCGGGAGAACCCAGATAGTCATAGGCGTCCTTGGCTGCATTGGCGACTACAAGCGCTTGCGGATCGGCGAGCCCGATATCCTCCACCGCCATGCGCACGAGCCGGCGGCCGAGGTAGAGCGGGTCCTCGCCGGCATCGAACATGCGGGCAAGATAGTAGAGCGCCGCATCCGGATCGGAGCCGCGCACCGATTTATGCAGCGCCGAGATCAGATTGTAATGGCCGTCCTGGCCCTTGTCGTAGATCGGGGCGCGGCGCTGGATGACGCGCTGCAGGCCCTCCGGGCCGAACACTTCGCCTTTCTTGGCGGCGCGCCAGACTTCCTCGGCCAGCGTTAGCGAGGCGCGGCCGTCGCCGTCAGCCATGCGGATGAGCATGGCACGCGCTTCGTCATCGAGCGGCAGCGCCCTGCCCTCGGTTTCTTCCGCCCGCGCCAGAAGCTTGGCGATGCTTTCCTCGCCCAGCGAACGGAACACCAGCACACGCGCGCGCGACAGAAGCGCTGCGTTCAGCTCGAAGGACGGGTTCTCCGTCGTGGCGCCCACCAGCACCACCGTGCCGTCTTCCATCACCGGGAGGAAACCGTCCTGCTGGGCGCGGTTGAAGCGATGGATCTCGTCGACGAAGAGCAGCGTCTGGCGGCCGTTGGAGCGCCTCAGCTTCGCCGCCTCGAAGACTTTCTTGAGGTCCGCGACGCCGGAAAACACGGCCGAGATCTGCTCGAAGGCAAGATTGGTCTCACCGGCCAGCAGCCGCGCCACGGTCGTCTTGCCAGTGCCGGGCGGACCCCAGAAGATCATCGAGCCGAGCGAACCGGAATCGATCAGCCTGGTCAGCGCGCCGTCGGGGCCAGTCAGATGCTCCTGGCCGACGACCTCGCCGAGGTTTTTGGGGCGCAATCGGTCGGCAAGCGGCCGTCCAGGTGGCGCTTTCTCCGGTTCATCGGAACTGAACAGATCGGCCATTCATGTCTTCAAGGCTAGAGGACGATCCCTTGGATCGCCTCAATAACGCAATACCTGACGCAGTATCTGCCCGCCACGCTCGACGGTAAAGCGCCACCAGCGCGTGTCCTGCTGGGCAACCTGTGCCAGCGTCGCCGCGGTGTCGATGGTGGTGCCGTTCACCTCGCGCACGATATCGCCGGGCTGGAAGCCGAAATCGGCGGCCGGCGAATCGCGGCTGATATCGATGACGGTGACGCCCTTGAGATCGGTGCGCAGGCCAAGCCTCTGGGCAAGCCTGGGCGACAGTTCCGCGACCTTGGCGCCGGAAAAGGGACTGCGGCCACGCAAGGTCACTTCACTGGGCTTGGCGCCTTCCGGCGCGCGCTCCAGTGGGATTTCCAACGTCGCCTGCTGCCCCTTGCTCAGCACGGCGAAGGTCGCCTTGGTACCGATCGACAGCGTCGCCATGCGGTAGTCGAGGGCCTCGATGCTTTCGACCGGCGTGTTGTTGAGCGATAGGATGACATCGCCCGCCTTGAGCCCCGCCTTGCCCGCCGGCCCCGTGGCGTCAACCGACGACACCAGGGCACCGGTCGGCTTCTCCATGCCGAGCGATTCGGCGATCTGCGGCGTCACCATCTCGAATTCGGCGCCGATATAGGGACGCTCGAAGAAATCGAGGCCGGCCTTGGCGGCGTCGGCGAAGGCGCGGACCATGTTCGAGGGAATGGCGAAGCCGATGCCGATCGAGCCACCGCTGCGGCTGTAGATCGCCGTGTTGATGCCGACCAGTTGGCCGCCCATGTTGATAAGGGCGCCGCCCGAGTTGCCGGGATTGATGGCGGCATCGGTCTGGATGAAATAGCCCGAATCCGAGACGCCGATATGGCTGCGGGCAAGCGCCGAGACGATGCCGCTGGTGGTGGTCTGGCCGACGCCGAACGGGTTGCCGATGGCGAGCACCAGGTCGCCGACCTCAAGCGCGTCGGAATCGCCGATGGCGATCACCGGGAACGGCTTGTCGGCCGAGATCTTGAGCACGGCGAGATCGAGCGTCTCGTCCTTGAGCATGACCTTGGAGGTGAACTCGCGTCCGTCCGCGGTTGCAACCTTCACCTCGTCGGCGTCCTTGATGACGTGGAAGTTGGTGACGATCACACCGCTCGGATCGACCAGCACGCCGGAGCCCAGCGAGGACTGCGCGCGCGGCTGGGCGCGGCCGAAGAATTCCTCGAAGAAGGGATCGCCCTCGAAGGGCGAGGTCACCTTGGCGGTCTGCGAGGCATAGACATTGACGACGGCCGGGGCCGTCTGCTTGACCAGCGGCGCGAATGAGAGCTGCACTTGCTCGCGGCCGAACGGCACGCGCTTGTCCGGGCTGGACGTGCCGTTCTCGCCTTCGACGCCATGCAAGAGATCGGTCAGCACGTCGGAAAGACCCGGATCGGCCGGCTTGGCGGCGTCCTCGGCAAAAGCCTGTCTTGTGGCCGGTGCCGCGGCGAAGACGGCCAGGGCGGCAACAAGAAACAGTCGTTTGAGCTGCATTTTCGAATCCCTCCAGATCGGGCGCCATTGTCTCGACGATTGTGCAGAATGAAAGGCTAATGCACATAATTGCGACACTTGTCGCGCAAAAGCGTGAAGCTGGAAGTGAAATTCCACGCGCCCGGCTCAAACCTCTTCCAAATGCAAAAGGGGCCCGTAGGCCCCTTGAAGTCATTGATGAAAACGCTGGCCTCAGGCGGCAGCGGCTTCCTCATTGGCGCCTTCAGCCTCGAGACGGGCGCGGTCGCCGGCGCCCTTGGCCGAGGTGTCGCGATCGACGAATTCGATGACCGCCATGGCGGCGTTGTCGCCTTTGCGGAAGCCGGCCTTCATGATGCGCAGGTAGCCGCCGTTGCGGGTGGCGTAGCGCGGGGCGAGGGTCTCGAACAGGCGCTTGACGACGCCTTCATTACCGATCTGCGCGATCACCTGGCGGCGGGCGTGCAGGTCGCCGCGCTTGCCGAGCGTCACCAGCTTCTCGACGATCGGACGCAGGTCCTTTGCCTTCGGCAGGGTGGTGACGATCTGCTCGTGCTCGATCAGAGACACGGCGAGGTTGGCGAACATCGACTTGCGGTGGCTGATGCTGCGGGCGAAACGACGGCCTTTGAAACCGTGGCGCATGGCTCTTTTCCTTCTTCAGTTGTTCGAGAGGCCACGGCCTCTGATGGTTTTCCGCATGACCGTCGGATCGAGCGGCTCTCGCCGCCGATCCTTGGAATTCATGCTCAATATTGGTCTTCGTAACGCTTGGCGAGGTCTTCGATATTTTCCGGCGGCCAGTCCGGCACTTCCATGCCGAGATGCAGGCCCATGGCCGCCAGCACTTCCTTGATCTCGTTCAGCGACTTGCGGCCGAAGTTCGGGGTGCGCAGCATCTCGGCTTCGGTTTTCTGGATCAGGTCGCCGATATAGACGATGTTGTCGTTCTTCAGGCAGTTTGCCGAACGCACCGAAAGCTCGAGCTCGTCGACCTTCTTGAGCAGCGCCGGGTTGAAGGCGAGCTCTGTGACGGCTTCGGCGGCAACTTCCTTCTGCGGCTCGTCGAAGTTGACGAACAGCGCAAGCTGGTCCTGCAGGATGCGGGCGGCGAAAGCGACCGCATCCTCGCCCGAGATCGAGCCGTTGGTCTCGATGCTCATGGTCAGCTTGTCGTAGTCGAGCACCTGGCCCTCGCGGGTGTTCTCGACCTTGTAGGAGACCTTCTTGACCGGCGAGTAGAGGCTGTCGACCGGGATCAGGCCGATCGGCGCGTCCTCGGCGCGGTTGCGCTCGGCCGGCACATAGCCCTTGCCGGTGTCGACGGTGAACTCCATGCGGATCTCGGCGCCCTCGTCCAGCGTGCAGATGACGTGGTCGGGGTTGAGGATCTCGACGTCGCCCACGGTCTGGATGTCGCCTGCGAGCACCGCACCCGGGCCTTGCTTGCGAACGACCATGCGCTTGGGACCATCGCCTTCCATGCGGATGGCGATTTCCTTGATGTTGAGCACGATGTCGGTCACGTCCTCGCGCACACCGGCGATGGACGAGAATTCATGCAGCACGCCGTCGATCTGCACGGCGGTGACAGCAGCGCCGCGCAGCGAAGACAGAAGCACGCGCCGCAGCGCGTTGCCGAGCGTCAAGCCGAAGCCGCGCTCGAGCGGCTCGGCCACCAGCGTGGTCAGCGTCTTCTTCTTCGACGAGAACTCGATCTTGTTCGGCTTGATCAGTTCCTGCCAGTTTTTCTGGATCATAAAAATCTTCCTTCCTTTGCCCCGCCACCATCCAATCGTGGCGGGCGACACGGAAAGCCGCGGAGGAACGCCGTGGCGTTCGCGCGGCGCTTAAAAATCAGACGCGGCGCTTCTTGCGCGGACGGCAGCCATTATGCGGGATCGGCGTCACGTCGCGGATCGAGGTGATGGTGAAGCCGGCGGCCTGCAGCGCGCGGAGCGCCGATTCACGGCCGGAGCCGGGTCCGCAGACCTCGACCTCGAGCATGCGCATGCCGTGTTCCTGCGCCTTCTTGGCGACGTCCTCGGCAGCCATCTGGGCAGCGAACGGGGTCGACTTGCGCGAACCCTTGAACCCTTGCGCGCCAGCCGACGACCAGGCAATCGAATTGCCCTGCGCGTCGGTGATGGTGATCATGGTGTTGTTGAAGGTCGAATTGACGTGGGCAACGCCCGACGAGATGTTCTTGCGTTCGCGACGGCGAACACGAGCGGCTTCCTTGGCCATGGTAGTCCTTTCAGTTGATCTCTACACCGCCGTAATGCCAGCGGCTCCACCTTATAAAAGCGAGTAGTGAGTAGTGAGTAGGGATTAGCGAATAGGGGCCCTACTCGCTAATGACTACTCGCTATTCGCTCAATTACTTCTTCTTGCCGGCGATCGCCTTGGCCGGGCCCTTGCGGGTGCGCGCATTGGTGTGCGTGCGCTGGCCGCGGACAGGTAGCGAGCGGCGGTGACGCAGGCCGCGGTAGCAGCCGAGGTCCATGAGCCGCTTGATGTTCATCGAGACTTCGCGGCGCAGGTCGCCTTCGACCTGGTAGTCGCGGTCGATCGTCTCGCGGATCTGCAGCACTTCCGCGTCGGTCAGCTGGTTGACGCGGCGGTCCGCCGGGATGCCGACCTTGTCGACGATCTCCTGGGCAAACTTCTTGCCGATGCCGTGAATGTACTGAAGCGCGATGACGACGCGCTTGTTGGTCGGAATGTTGACGCCGGCTATACGAGCCATTTTCTTCTCTTTCTCCATGTGGGCCGGGCATGCCCGGCGCTGTCGAAGTTGCCCCGCGTCCGGTGGAGGCCGGCCCTTGCGGGAGTTTCCTGGTTCAAAGCGGATGCCTTGCCCGCAAGGGCAAGCAAAGTCCATGCCTGATAGGAAGACGGGCCGCCATACCCCAACGGCCCACTCCAGTCAAGCGCAATCGTCAATTGCCGGCCCGGCCTACTTCACCGCGGCCGCGAGCACCTTGCCGATCTCGGCGGTGACCGCATCGATGCCGGCCATGCCGTCGACGGTCTTGAGCTTGCCTTTGGCGTAGTAGTAGCCGATCAGCGGCGCCGTCTTCTTGTAGTATTCGCGCAGGCGTTCTTCGAACACCGCCGGGTTATCGTCCTTGCGCACCGGCTGGCCGGCGGCCTTGGCATCCTCGGCGCGTTTGACGATTCGCCCAACCAGCGCCTTGTCGTCGACGACGAGCTCGACGACGGTGTCGAGCGCAATGCCGCGCTCGGCGAGCATGGCCTCGACCGCGTCGGCCTGGACCAGCGTGCGCGGATAGCCGTCGAGGATGAAACCTTTGGCGCAATCCGGCTGATCGATGCGTTCGGCGACGATGGCGTTGACGATCGCATCCGAGACCAGCTCACCGGCATCCATCACCGCCTTGGCACGCTTGCCGACCTCGGTTCCGGCCTGGACTGCGGCACGCAGCATGTCACCCGTCGAGAGCTGCGGTATGCCGTGTTGTTCTACCAGTCTTTGTGCTTGCGTCCCCTTGCCGGCTCCTGGCGGCCCAAGCAAAATCAGCCTCATCTGCTCCTCTTCCCCCCGCGCAACTTCGACTTCTTGATCAGGCCCTCATACTGGTGCGCGATCAGGTGACCCTGAATCTGCGCCACCGTGTCGAGCGTGACACTGACCACGATCAGAAGCGATGTGCCACCGAGGTAGAAAGGTACGCCAGTCGCCGAAATCAGAAACTCCGGCAGCAAACAGACCAGCACCAGGTAGATGGCGCCGATGACGGTGATACGCGTCAGAACATAGTCGATATATTCGGCGGTGCGCTCGCCCGGACGATAGCCCGGAATGAAGCCGGAGTGCTTCTTGAGCTGGTCGGCCGTGTCCTTCGGGTTGAAGACGATCGCCGTGTAGAAGAAGGCGAAGAAGACGATCATGCCCGCATAGAAGATCATGTAGAGCGGCTGGCCATGGCCGAGCGAGGCCAGGATCGTGCTTGCCCAGGCCGGCAGGTTCGTCGCCTGCGAGAAGCCCGCGACCGTCGCCGGCAGAAGCAGCAGCGAGGACGCGAAGATCGGCGGGATGACGCCCGAGGTGTTGAGCTTCAGCGGCAGGTGCGAGGTATCGCCCTGGAACATGCGATTGCCGACCTGACGCTTCGGATACTGGATGAGCAGGCGGCGCTGCGCGCGCTCGAAGAAAACGATCAGCGCAATGACGACGATGGCCAGCACGATGATCGCGAGGATGAGGCCCGTCGACAACGCGCCGGTACGGCCAAGTTCCAGCGTGCCGGAGATCGCCCGCGGCAGGCCGGCGACGATGCCGGAGAAGATGATCAGCGAAATGCCGTTGCCGATGCCGCGCGCGGTGATCTGCTCGCCGAGCCACATCAGGAACATGGTGCCGCCGACCAGCGTGACGACCGTCGAGATGCGGAAGAACATGCCGGGATCGTTGACGATGCCGTTGCCGCCCTCGAGACCGATCGAAATGCCGTAGGCCTGGATCAGCGCCAGGAGCACGGTGCCGTAGCGCGTGTACTGGTTGATGATCTTGCGGCCCTGCTCGCCTTCCTTCTTCAGCGTTTCCAGCGACGGGATGACCGAGGTCATCAGCTGCATGATGATGGAGGCGGAGATGTAAGGCATGATGCCCAGCGCGAAGATCGCCATGCGCTGCACGGCGCCGCCGGCGAACATGTTGAACATGCCGAGCACGCCCTTGCTCTGCGAGGAGAAGGCCTGGGCGAAAGCGTCGGGGTTGATGCCGGGAAGCGGGATGTAGGTGCCGAGGCGGTAGACGAGCAGCGCGCCGATGGTGAACCAGATGCGCTTCTTGAGATCCTCGGCCTTGGCGAAGGCCGCGAAATTCAGATTGGAGGCTAGTTGTTCAGCAGCCGAGGCCATGCCTGATTCTCCGCTAGAGCATGATGCCGAAAAGTGTGAAGCGGTTTTCGGACGACATCACGCTCTACTTCATTGATTTCCATGTCACGCTCGATGCCCGCAGCTCAGGCAGCGCGTGTCACCGAAGCCCACGAGATAAGCTCCGGACCGTAAACATGCAAGCGGCCGCGTTGACGCGGCCGCCCAATTCATCTGGTCAAAGCGCGGTTCGACGGAAAATGCGAAGTCATCCCGGTCGGCCGCGCTTCAAATCGCCGTTACTCGGCGGTGGCCGCTTCCGGCAGCTTCACCGAACCGCCGGCCTTCTCGATCTTCTCGATCGCGGCCTTGGAGGCGCCGGCCACGTCGAAGGAGAGCTTGGCCTTGAGCTCGCCGTCGGACAGCACGCGCACGCCGTCCTTGACGCGGCGGATGACGCCGGCGGCAACCAGGGCCTCGGCCGTCACGGCCGCCTTGGCGTCGAGCTTGTTGGCGTCGATCGCCGCCTGGATCTTGGCCAGCGACACAACCGCGAAGCTCTTGCCGAACAGGTTGTTGAAGCCGCGCTTCGGCAGACGCCGGTAGAGCGGCATCTGGCCACCCTCGAAGCCGTTGATGGCAACGCCCGAGCGGGCCTTCTGACCCTTGACGCCGCGACCGGCGGTCTTGCCCGAACCGGAGCCGATGCCGCGACCGAGGCGCTTCCTGGAGTGCGTGGCGCCGTCCTTGTCACGCAGATCGTTGAGTTTCATCATTCTTCTCCTGCGCTTCCGTTCAGGCCTCGTCCACGACGCGGACGAGGTGCTGGACGGCGGCGATCATGCCGCGCACGGAAGGGGTGTCTTCCAGCGTGCGCCGCTTGTGCATCTTGTTCAGGCCGAGGCCGACCAGCGTCGCGCGCTGCTCCTTCGGCCGGCGGATCGGGGAGCCGATCTGCTCGACGGTGATGGTCTTGGTAGCTTTCTTGGCCATGGTCGAAATCCCTGGTCAGCGTCGACTATTCTTCAGCCGCAACGGCGGTGCCGCGGCGGGCCTGAAGGGTCGAGTACTTGATGCCGCGTGCGGCAGCCACATCCTTCGGATGCATCTGGCTCTTCAGCGCGTCGAAGGTGGCGCGAACCATGTTGTAGGGGTTCGACGAACCCATCGACTTGGCGACCACGTCATGCATGCCGAGCGTCTCGAAGACGGCGCGCATCGGACCGCCGGCGATGATGCCGGTACCCTGCTTGGCGGCGCGCAGCAGAACGCGTCCGGCGCCCCAACGGCCCTCGACGTCGTGATGCAGCGTGCGGCCCGAACGCAGCGGCACGAAGATCATGTCGCGCTTGGCCGATTCAGTCGCCTTGCGGATCGCTTCCGGCACTTCGCGCGCCTTGCCGTGGCCGAAGCCGACGCGGCCCTTCTGGTCGCCGACGACGACGAGAGCGGCAAAGCCGAAACGACGGCCACCCTTCACCACCTTGGCGACGCGGTTGATGTGGACGAGCTTGTCCACCATGCCGTCGTCGCGCTCTTCACGCTCGCGGCCGCGGCCGCCTTCTCTACGTTCCTGTGCCATATCCTGTTCCTTGTTCTTTTCCGGAAGCACGGGTTGCTGTTTGCCGACGCCTCATGCGGGTCGCCAGCGGCGAATTTCTCCTTTGCATGATCTTGTCCGAAAAGTCTGCAACTTTTCGCTGCGCGGACCTCCCGGTTCGGGATCATGCATTAGAAGCTCAGACCACCCTCGCGGGCAGCCTCGGCCAGCGCCTTGACGCGGCCGTGATAGATGTACGGGCCGCGGTCGAAGACGACTTCCTTGACGCCTGCCTTCGTGGCGCGCTCGGCGATCAGCTTGCCGACCGCGGCAGCGGCAGCGGTGTCGGCGCCGGTCTTGAGCGAACCCTTGAGGTCCTTCTCGAGCGTCGAGGCTGCGGCCAGCGTGTGGCCGTTGGCGTCGTCGATCACCTGGACGTAGATGTTCTTCGAGGTGCGGTGCACCGAAAGCCGCGGACGCTCGCCGGCGACCTTCTTCAGCTGGCGGCGCACGCGCTGCGCGCGGCGCTGGATGGTTTCTTTGGGGCTTGCCATAATGTCAGTTCCTTGCCTTCAGAAAACGGGGGCAACCCTGTGCGGTAGGCCAAGCCTCCCGCGGCCGCTCCCCGCGGCGTTACACTTCTCCGGCCCTTTCAGAAAAGTCTGCAACTTTCCCGGGCCAAGCTTATTACTTCTTCTTGCCTTCCTTGCGCACGATGCGCTCGTCGGAATAGCGCACGCCCTTGCCCTTGTAGGGCTCGGGGCCGCGATATTCGCGGATCTCGGCGGCGACCTGGCCAACCTGCTGCTTGTCGATGCCCGAGACCGTGATTTCGGTCGGCTTCGGCACCGTAATGGTGATGCCCTGCGGCGTCTGATAGACCACGTCGTGGCTGAAGCCGAGCGCCAGCTGCAGGTTCTTCCCCTGCAACGCAGCGCGATAGCCGACGCCGGTGATCTCGAGCTTCTTCTCGAAGCCGTCCTTCACGCCCTGCAGGATGTTGACGATCTGCGTGCGCGACATGCCCCACTTGGAGCGGGCGTTCTTGGTCTGGTCGCGCGGCTCGACGGAGATCTCGTTGTTCTCCATCTTCACCAGCACTTCGTCGTTCACCACGAACTTCAATTCGCCCTTGGGGCCCTTAGCCGTCACGGTCTGGCCGTTGACGGACGCGGTCACGCCCTGCGGCAGCGAAACGGGTTTTTTTCCGATACGAGACATTTTTGTCTCCTTCTTTCCTTAACTGCTGTGAATGGTGAATGGTAAAATGGTGAATAGCGCGATCGAAGTCCGTGCAGTTTCACCATTCACTATTCACCACTGACCATTCACCCTTAGAAGATCTGGCAGAGGATCTCGCCGCCGACATTCTGCTCACGCGCTTCATGGTCGGCCATGACGCCCTTCGGCGTCGAAAGGATGGCGATGCCGAGGCCGTTGGCGACGTGCGGGATCGACTTGGCCGAGACATAGACGCGACGGCCAGGCTTCGAGACGCGCGCGATTTCGCGTACGACCGGGGCGCCGTCGAAATATTTCAGCTCGATCTCGATTTCCGACTTGCCGTTTTCGAAATCGGTCTGGCTGTAGTCGCGGATATAGCCTTCCGACTTCAGCACTTCGAGGACGCGGGCGCGCAGACGCGAGGCCGGAGTCGAGACGCTCGACTTCTTGCGGCCATAGGCGTTGCGGATGCGGGTCAGCATATCGCCGAGAGGATCGCTCAATGACATCTCAGTGTCTCCTTACCAGCTCGACTTGACCAGGCCCGGGATCTGGCCGGTGTTGCCCAGATCGCGAAGCGCGATACGCGAAAGCTTCAGCTTGCGATAATAGGCGCGCGGACGGCCCGTCACTTCGCAGCGGTTGCGGATACGGATCTTGGCCGAGTTGCGCGGCAGCGCCGAAAGCTTCAACTGAGCGCGGAAACGCTCTTCCATCGGCTTGGACTGATCCATGATGATGGCCTTGAGCGCCGTGCGCTTGGCGGCGTACTGATCGGCGAGCTTGCGGCGCCGGTTGTTCTTCTCGACTGAGCTGGTCTTTGCCATTTCAGATGTTTCCTTTTTCGCTGCCGTTACTGGCGGAAGGGGAAGTTGAAGGCCTTGAGCAGCGCTCTTGCCTCGTCGTCCGTCTTCGCCGTCGTACAAACGATGACGTCCATGCCCCAGACCTGATCAACCTTGTCGTAGTTGATCTCCGGGAACACGATGTGTTCCTTGATGCCCATGGCGTAGTTGCCACGGCCGTCAAAGCTCTTCGGGTTCAGTCCGCGAAAGTCGCGAACGCGCGGCAGCGCGATGTTCACGAGGCGGTCGAGGAACTCGTACATGCGTTCCTTGCGCAACGTGACCTTGGCGCCGATCGGCATGTTCTCGCGCACCTTGAAGCCGGCAATCGAGTTGCGGGCGCGGGTGACGACGGCCTTCTGGCCGGCGATCATCGCGAGGTCCTCGGCCGCGACCGAGGGCTTCTTGGAGTCCGCGGTTGCCTCGCCGACACCCATGTTCAGCACGATCTTGTCGATGCGCGGAACCTGCATCTCGTTGTCGTAACCGAACTGCTCCTGCATCGCCTTGCGGATGGTCTCGTTGTAGACCTTCTTGAGGCGCGGCTCGTTCTTGGCAGTTGCCTGCTTGGTTTCAGCCTTAGCCATTGATGACTTCTCCCGAACGCTTGGCGACGCGCACCTTCTTGCCATCCTTCTGGATGGTGAAGCCGACGCGGGTCGGCTTGCCGTCCTTGGGGTCGGCCAGCGCGATATTCGACAGGTGGATCGGCGCTTCCTTGGTGATGATCCCGCCCTCTTGGGACTGGGTCTGCTTCTGGTGACGGCGAATGAGGTTCACGCCGCGGACGACCGCGGTGTCTTCCTTCGGCTGCACTGACAGGACTTCGCCCGAACGGCCCTTGTCCTTGCCGGCAAGCACGACGACCTTGTCGCCTTTTTTGATCTTTTGCATTGGTCCGGCTCCTTACAGCACTTCAGGCGCGAGCGAGATGATCTTCATGTGGTTCTTGGCGCGCAGCTCGCGCGGAACCGGTCCGAAGATACGGGTGCCGATCGGCTCTTTCTTATTGTCGACGAGAACGGCCGCGTTCTTGTCGAAACGGATCACGCTGCCGTCCGGGCGGCGGATGTCCTTGGCCGTGCGAACAACGACCGCCTTCATCACATCGCCCTTCTTAACGCGGCCGCGCGGAATGGCTTCCTTGATCGACACCACGATGATGTCGCCGACGGATGCATACTTCCGCTTCGAGCCGCCCAGCACCTTGATGCACATGACACGACGGGCGCCGGAATTGTCCGCGACGTCGAGGTTTGTTTGCATCTGAATCATGACTGGCCGCCTTCTTCTTTTCTAACGGGACGGGTGCTTCACCCCTCCCCGGTCTGTCCAAAATTCGGTTCGTTCGCCCGGATCAAGCCTGATCCGAAGAGACGACAATCCAGCGCTTGTCCTTCGAAATCGGCTTCGATTCCTGGATGAACACCTGGTCGCCGACCTTGTGGGCGTTGTTCTCGTCGTGCGCCTTGTACTTCTTGGTCATGCGCACGGTCTTCTTCATCACCGGATGGGTGAAGCGACGCTCGACCTTGACCACGACCGTCTTCTCATTCTTGTCGCTGACGACGGTGCCCTGCAGGATGCGCTTTGGCATGGTTCTCGTCCTTAAGCCTTCTTGGCCGCGGATTTTTCCGCGGCGATGGTCTTGATGCGCGCGATGTCCTTGCGGACCTGTCTCACGCGCGCGGTCTTCTCTAGCTGGCCGGTGGCCTTCTGGAAGCGCAGGTTGAACTGCTCCTTCTTGAGGGCTGCCAAGTCGTCGCTCAGCTGATCCTGGGTCTTGGTCCGGATGTCTTCGGCTTTCATGATCGCCTGTCCTTATTCTGCGATGCGCTGCACGAAGCGCGTCTTGACCGAGAGCTTGGCGGCACCGAGACGCAACGCTTCACGCGCGGTCTCCTCGCTGACGCCGTCGATCTCGAACATGATGCGGCCGGGCTTG
This sequence comes from Mesorhizobium sp. RIZ17, assembly GCF_051127865.1. NCBI lineage: Bacteria > Pseudomonadati > Pseudomonadota > Alphaproteobacteria > Hyphomicrobiales > Phyllobacteriaceae > Mesorhizobium > Mesorhizobium sp. RIZ17. Next base: position 5,434,363 of record NZ_CP147861.1, on the reverse strand, counting down.
ACACGCGCCGCCCAGTAGTCAACGGCGCCCTTGCCCTTACCCATGCGGACTTCGGTCGGCTTCGAGGTGACCGGCAGGTCCGGGAACACCCGGATCCAGACGCGACCGGCGCGCTTCATCTCGCGGGTGATCGCGCGGCGGGCCGCCTCGATCTCGCGCGCGGTGACGCGGTTCGGCTCAAGCGCCTTCAGCCCGAAACCGCCGAAATCCAGATTGGTGCCGCCCTTGGCGGTACCGTGGATACGGCCCTTGAACTGCTTGCGGAACTTTGTGCGCTTTGGCTGCAGCATCGTTCTAACTCCAAATTCTCAAATGTCTCAGGCGTTCTCGCGACGACGACCGCGTTCGCGCTCACCGCCGGCACCGCCGCCGCCATGCGCGGCATCACCTTCGGTCGCACGGCGCTCGGAAGCCATCGGGTCGTGCTCGAGGATCTCGCCCTTGAACACCCACACCTTGACGCCGCAGATGCCGTAAGCCGTGTTCGCCTCGGCCGTGCCGTAGTCGACATCCGCGCGCAGCGTATGCAGCGGCACGCGGCCCTCGCGGTACCACTCCATGCGCGCGATTTCGGCGCCGCCGAGACGGCCGGAGCAGTTGATGCGGATGCCTTCGGCGCCGAGGCGCATGGCCGACTGAACGGCGCGCTTCATGGCGCGGCGGAACGCGATGCGGCGCTCGAGCTGCTGGGCGATCGACTGGGCGATCAGCGTGGCGTCGATTTCCGGCTTGCGCACTTCAACGATGTTGAGATGCGTTTCGGACTTCGTCATCTCGGTCAGCTTCTTGCGAAGCTTCTCGATGTCGGCGCCCTTCTTGCCGATGATGAGGCCCGGACGCGCGGCGTGGATGGTGACGCGGCACTTCTTGTGCGGACGCTCGATCACGACCTTCGAGATCGCGGCTTGCTTGAGTTCCTTCTCAAGATACTTGCGGATCTTGAGGTCCTCGTGCAGCAGCTGGCCGTACTCGCCGGTGTTCGCGAACCAGCGCGAATCCCAGGTACGATTGATGCCGAGACGCAGCCCGATCGGATTGACTTTCTGGCCCATTATGCGGCCTCCCCTTTTTCCTCGACTTCACGAACGACGATCGTGAGGTGCGAGAACGGCTTTTCGATACGGCTGGCGCGGCCGCGGCCACGAGCGTGGAAACGCTTCATGACGATCGACTTGCCAACATAGGCTTCCGCCACGATGAGAGCGTCGACGTCGAGGTCGTGATTGTTTTCCGCGTTGGCGATCGCCGATTCCAGCGTCTTCTTGACCGTGCCGGAAATCCGCTTGGCCGAGAATTCGAGGTCGGAAAGCGCTGTCGCGACCTTCTTGCCGCGGATCAGCGCGGCAACCAGGTTGAGCTTCTGCGGGCTGATGCGGATCGTGCGCAGAACGGCACGAGCCTCGTTATCAGCAAGCCTGCGCGGAGCTTTGGCCTTGCCCATGATTATTTCCTCTTCGCCTTCTTATCCGCGCCATGACCGTAATAGGTCCGGGTCGGAGCGAATTCACCGAACTTGTGGCCGACCATGTCCTCGTTCACCGAGACGGGAACGTGCTTCTGGCCGTTGTAGACACCGAAGGTGAGGCCGACGAACTGCGGCAGGATGGTGGAGCGACGGCTCCACATCTTGATCACCTCATTGCGACCACCTTCACGAACCTTGTCCACCTTCTTGAGAAGGTAGCCGTCGATGAAGGGGCCTTTCCAAATCGAACGAGTCACTTGGCGTTACCTCTTCTTAGCTCTTGCGCTGATGACGCGAGCGCAGGATGAACTTGTCGGTCGCCTTGTTGGACCGCGTCTTCTTGCCCTTGGTCGGCTTGCCCCAGGGCGAAACCGGATGACGGCCACCCGAGGTGCGGCCTTCGCCGCCGCCATGCGGATGGTCGACCGGGTTCATGGTCACGCCGCGATTGTGCGGGCGCTTGCCGCGCCACACGGTGCGACCGGCCTTACCGTCGTTGATGTTGCCGTGGTCGGGGTTCGACACAGCGCCGACGGTAGCCATGCAGGAGCCGTGCACGACACGCTGCTCGCCCGAGTTGAGGCGCAAGATAGCCATGCCCTGGTCGCGACCGACGAGCTGGGCGTAACCGCCAGCCGAACGGGCGACCTGGCCGCCCTTGCCCGGCTTCAGCTCGATGTTGTGGACGATCGTGCCGACCGGCATCGAGGCCAGCGGCATCGCGTTGCCCGGCTTCACGTCGACCGCTTCGCCAGCCACGACCTTATCGCCGGCGGCAAGACGCTGCGGGGCCAGGATGTAGGACAGCTCGCCGTCGTCATACTTGATCAGCGCGATGAAGGCGGTGCGGTTCGGATCGTATTCGATACGCTCGACCGTGCCGACGACGTCGTACTTCTTACGCTTGAAGTCGATGATGCGGTACGAACGCTTGTGACCGCCGCCGATGAAGCGGGCCGTGATGCGGCCGTAGTTGTTGCGGCCGCCCGACTTGGTCAGGCCTTCGGTCAGGCCCTTGACGGGCTTGCCCTTGTAGAGGCCCGAGCGGTCGACGATGACCAGCTGGCGGGTGCTCGGCGTTACCGGGTTGAATTTCTTAAGTGCCATTGTCTTGTCCTCGCGGCCTTGCTCAGAGACCCGTCGCGACGTCGATCGACTGGCCGTCGGCCAGCGTCACAACCGCCTTCTTGACGTCGCCCTGGCGGCCAACGGTGCCGCGGAAGCGCTTGATCTTGCCCTTGCGGACGAGCGTGTTCACAGCCGTCACCTTGACGCCGAAGAGAGCTTCCACGGCAGCCTTGATTTCCGGCTTCGACGCCTTCTTGGCGACGTTGAAGACGACCTGGTTCTGCTCGGAAGCCATGGTCGACTTTTCGGTGATCGCCGGCGAGACGATCACGTCGTAGTGACGAAGGTCGGTCATTTAAAGCGCTCCTCGAGAGCCTCGACGGCGGCCTTCGAAAGGACCAGCGTGCCGCGGCGCAGAATGTCGTAGACGTTGATGCCCTGGATGGGCAGCACGTCGATGTTCGGAATGTTGGTCGCGGCCAGCTTGAAGTTCTGGTCAAGCTCGGCGCCGCCGATCACCAGGGCGTTGGTGAGCCCGAGCGTCTCGAGGTTCGCCACCAGCGCCTTGGTCTTGGCTTCGGTGAGCTTCAGCTCGTCGACGATGATCAGCGAAGAGCTCTTGGCCTTGGCCGAGAGAGCGTGCTTGAGGCCAAGCGCGCGGACCTTCTTCGGCAACTCATGCTCATGGCTGCGAACGACCGGGCCGTGTGCCTTGCCGCCGCCGCGGAACTGCGGAGCGCGAGCCGAGTGGTGACGGGCGCGGCCCGTACCCTTCTGCTTGTACATCTTGGCGCCGGTGCGCGCGATTTCGGCGCGGCCCTTGGCCTTGTGCGTGCCCTGCTGCTTCTTGGCGAGCTGCCAGCGCACGACGCGCTGCAGGATGTCCTCGCGCGGGTCAAGGCCGAAAATCTCCTCGGAGAGTTTCACCTTGCCGGCGTCCTTGCCGCCCAGCGTTGTGATCTTGAGATCCATTATTCGGCTCCCTCAGTGGCCGGGGCTTCGTTCTTGGCGGCAGCGGCACGGATCGCGGCAGGCTTCGGCGCATTGGCCGGCAGCGCAACCTTGGCGGCGTCGCGAACCAGGATCCAGGCGCCCTTGACACCGGGAACCGCGCCGCGGATCAGGATCAGGCCGCGGTCGGCGTCGGTCGAGACGACCTCCACATTCTGCGTGGTGACGCGGGTGTCGCCCATGTGGCCGGCCATCTTCTTGCCCTTGAACACCTTGCCGGGGTCCTGGCGCTGGCCGGTCGAGCCGTGCGTGCGGTGCGAGACCGAGTTACCGTGCGTGGCGCGGCCACCGCCCATGTGGTGCCGCTTGATCACGCCCTGAAAACCTTTACCGGTCGAGGTGCCGGTGACGTCGACCTTCTGGCCGGCGACGAAATGCTCGACCGTCAGCTCGGCGCCGACGTCGATCATGTTGTCGGCGGAGACGCGGAACTCGGCGACCTTGGCCTTGGGCTCGACGGAGGCGGCGGCGAAATGGCCGCGCATCGCCTTCGACGTGTTCTTCACCTTGGCAAGGCCAACGCCGAGCTGGACGGCGGTGTAGCCGTTCTTCTCCTGCGTGCGCTGGGCCACGACCTGGCAGTTCTCCATCTGGAGAACGGTGACGGGAACGTGTTCGCCGGCATCGTTATAGATGCGGGTCATTCCCACCTTCTTTGCAATCACACCTGAACGCATCGGTTCAATTCCTTTAGAGTTCCGGGCCAGGGGCACCGCCCCTTACCGCGCTCTCAATTCCCTTAGAGCTTGATCTCGACGTCGACACCGGCGGCCAGATCGAGCTTCATCAAAGCATCGACCGTCTGCGGGGTCGGATCGACGATGTCGAGCAGACGCTTGTGCGTGCGCATCTCGAACTGCTCGCGGCTCTTCTTGTCGACGTGGGGCGACCGGTTGACCGTGAATTTTTCGATCCGCGTCGGCAGCGGAATGGGGCCGCGAACGTTGGCGCCGGTGCGCTTGGCGGTCGACACGATTTCGCGCGTCGAGGCGTCGAGCACCCGGTGGTCAAACGCCTTAAGGCGGATGCGGATATTCTGTCCGTTCATGCGTCAATTCCTTGTTCTGGCGCGGCGCGGGCAGCTCCCGCGCCCGCGACAGATCGGTTTCAGTCCAAATTACTCTTTGATGGTGACGACGATGCCGGCACCGACGGTGCGGCCGCCTTCACGGATGGCGAAGCGCAGCTTCTCTTCCATCGCGATCGGCACGATCAGCTCGACGTCGACGGTGATGTTGTCGCCAGGCATCACCATCTCGGTGCCGGCCGGCAGCGTCACGATGCCCGTCACGTCCGTCGTGCGGAAGTAGAACTGCGGACGGTAGTTGGTGAAGAACGGCGTGTGACGGCCGCCCTCGTCCTTGGTCAGGATGTAGGCTTCGGCCACGAACTTCTTGTGCGGCTTCACCGTGCCGGGCTTGGCCAGAACCTGGCCGCGCTCGACACCTTCACGGTCGACGCCGCGCAGCAGCGCGCCGATGTTGTCGCCGGCCTGGCCCTGGTCGAGCAGCTTGCGGAACATCTCGACGCCCGTGCAGGTCGTCTTGGTGGTCGGACGAATGCCGACGATCTCCAGCTCCTCGCCGACCTTGACCACGCCGCGCTCGACGCGGCCGGTCACCACCGTGCCGCGGCCCGAGATCGAGAACACGTCCTCGATCGGCATCAGGAACGGCTTGTCCAGCGGACGAACCGGCGTCGGGATGTAGGCGTCGACCTGAGCCATCAGCTCGCGGATGGCGTCCTCGCCGATGGTCTTGTTGCTGTCTTCCAACGCAGCCAGCGCCGAACCCTTGACGATCGGAATGTCGTCGCCGGGGAACTCGTTCTTCGACAGAAGCTCGCGAACCTCAAGCTCGACCAGCTCCAGAAGCTCGGCGTCGTCGACCTGGTCGACCTTGTTCAGGAACACAACGATCGAGGGCACGCCGACCTGGCGGGCAAGCAGGATGTGCTCGCGGGTCTGCGGCATCGGGCCGTCGGCGGCCGAAACAACCAGGATCGCGCCGTCCATCTGCGCGGCACCCGTGATCATGTTCTTCACATAGTCGGCGTGGCCGGGGCAGTCGACATGGGCATAGTGACGGTTGGCCGTCTCATACTCGACGTGCGCCGTCGAGATCGTGATGCCGCGCGCCTTCTCTTCCGGCGCCGCGTCGATCTGGTCATAGCGCTTGTATTCGCCAAAATACTTCGTGATCGCCGCCGTCAGCGACGTCTTGCCATGATCGACGTGACCGATCGTGCCAATGTTCACATGCGGCTTGGTGCGCTCGAATTTACCTTTTGCCATGTGATCTCTCCATTCCTGCCTGCCCGTGCGGGCCTTGAATTAAGGTCTCGTGCAACCCGCTCGAGTTACGCGTATTTCTTCTGAACTTCCTGGGCGACCGCGGTCGGAACCGGCTCGTAGTGGTCGAACTGCATCGTGTACTGGGCGCGGCCCTGCGACATCGAACGCAGATTGTCGACGTACTTGAACATGTTCGCGAGCGGCACCATCGCATTGATGACGACGGCAACGCCGCGCGCTTCCTGGCCCTGGATCTGACCACGGCGGCCGTTGAGGTCGCCGATGACGCCACCGACGTAATCTTCCGGCGTCACGACCTCGACCTTCATGATCGGCTCCAAGAGCTGCACGCCGAGACGCGGCGCAGCTTCCTTGAAGCAGGCGCGGGAGGCGATTTCGAACGCCAGCACCGAGGAGTCGACGTCGTGGAAGGCGCCGTCGACCAGCGTGGCCTTCACACCGATCATCGGGAAGCCGGCGAACGGGCCGGAACCCATGACGCTGTTGATGCCCTTCTCGACACCCGGGATGTATTCCTTCGGAACCGCACCGCCGACGATCTTGGACTCGAACACGAACTCTTCGCTCTCGGTGTTCGGCTCGAAGATGATCTTGACGCGAGCGAACTGACCGGTACCGCCGGTCTGCTTCTTGTGCGTGTAATCCTGCTCGTGCGTGCGGGTGATCGTCTCGCGATAGGCCACCTGCGGGGCGCCGACATTGGCTTCGACCTTGAACTCGCGACGCATGCGGTCGACGATGATGTCGAGATGCAGCTCGCCCATGCCGGCGATGATGGTCTGACCGCTTTCCTCGTCGGTCTTGACGCGGAAGGACGGATCCTCAGCCGCCAGGCGATGCAGCGCGAGGCCCATCTTTTCCTGGTCGTTCTTGGTCTTCGGCTCGATGGCGATCTGGATGACCGGATCGGGGAATTCCATGCGCTCGAGGATGACCGGGTGCAGCGGATCGCAGAGCGTGTCGCCGGTGGTCGTGTCCTTGAGGCCTGCCAGGGCGACGATGTCGCCGGCAAAAGCTTCTTCAACGTCGGCGCGCGAATTTGCATGCATCTGCAGCATGCGGCCGATGCGCTCCTTCTTGCCCTTCACGGTGTTGTCGACCGAGATGCCCTTGGCGAGCTTGCCCGAATAGATGCGGGCGAAGGTCAGCGAGCCGACGAACGGGTCGTTCATGATCTTGAACGCCAGCATCGACAGCGGCTCGTTGTCATCGGCATGACGCTCGATCTCGGCGTCGGTCTTGGCGTCGACGCCCTTGATGGCCGGCACGTCGATCGGCGACGGCAGGTATTCGACGACGGCGTCGAGCAGCGGCTGCACGCCCTTGTTCTTGAAGGCCGAGCCGCAGAACATCGGGAAGAACTTGACCGCGATGGTGCCCTTGCGGATCAGCGCGCGGATCTCGTCATTCGACGGCATCTTGCCTTCGAGGTAGTTCTCGAGCGCGGTCTCGTCCATCTCGACGGCGGCTTCGATCATCTTCTCGCGGTACTGCTCGGCCTTCGCCTTGAGGTCGGCCGGGATCTCGACGACGTCCCAGGCAGCGCCGAGCGTTTCATCGCGCCAGACAAGCGCGTTCATCTCGACGAGGTCGACAACGCCCTTGAACTCGGTCTCGGCGCCGATCGGCAACTGCATGACAACAGCCTGCGCACCGAGGCGCGAACCGATCATTTCCTCGGAGCGGTAGAAGTCGGCGCCGATCTTGTCCATCTTGTTGCAGAAGATCATGCGCGGCACGTGGTACTTGTCAGCCTGGCGCCACACGGTCTCGGTCTGCGGCTCCACGCCGGCATTGGCGTCGAGCAGCGCGATGGCACCGTCGAGCACGCGCAGCGAACGCTCGACTTCGATGGTGAAGTCGACGTGTCCGGGGGTGTCGATGATGTTGAAGCGGCGCATCTTGCCGTCGCGACCTTTCCAGAAGGTCGTGGTCGCGGCCGAGGTGATGGTGATGCCGCGTTCCTGCTCCTGCTCCATCCAGTCCATGGTGGCAGCGCCGTCATGGACTTCGCCGATCTTATGCGACTTGCCCGTGTAATACAGGACGCGCTCGGTCGTCGTCGTCTTGCCGGCGTCGATATGCGCCATGATACCGAAATTGCGGTAGTCTTCGATCTTGTATTCGCGGGCCATGGGAGGTGCCTCTCAGTCTCGTTCGCGCTTTACCAGCGGTAGTGCGCGAAGGCGCGGTTGGCTTCCGCCATCTTGTGGGTGTCTTCACGCTTCTTCACGGCCGTGCCGCGGTTGTTGGCCGCGTCCATCAGCTCGCCCGAAAGGCGGTCGACCATGGTGGTCTCGTTGCGGTTGCGCGCGGCGGCGATCAGCCAGCGGATGGCCAGCGCCTGGCGGCGCTCGGGGCGCACATCGACCGGAACCTGGTAGGTGGCGCCGCCGACGCGACGCGAGCGCACTTCCACATGCGGCGCGACATTGTCGAGCGCCTGATGGAAGACGGTGACCGGCTCCTGCTTGGTCTTGGCCTGGACCTGGTCCAGCGCGCCGTAGACGATGGTCTCGGCAACCGACTTCTTGCCGTCATACATGACGGCGTTCATGAACTTGGTGACGATCAGATCGCCGAACTTGGGGTCCGGATTGATCTCACGCTTTTCTGCACTGTGACGACGGGACATGGGAAACCCTTACTTCGGACGCTTGGCGCCGTATTTCGAACGACGCTGCTTGCGGTTCTTCACACCCTGCGTGTCGAGCACGCCACGGATGATGTGGTAGCGGACGCCCGGCAGATCCTTGACGCGGCCGCCGCGGATCATGACCACCGAGTGTTCCTGAAGGTTGTGGCCTTCACCGGGGATGTAGCCGATCACTTCAAAACCGTTGGTCAGGCGAATCTTGGCCACCTTGCGCAGCGCCGAGTTCGGCTTCTTCGGCGTCGTGGTGTAGACGCGCGTGCAGACTCCCCGCTTCTGCGGGTTCTGCTGCATGGCCGGGACCTTGTTGCGCTTCACCGGCGCCAGGCGCGGCTTGCGGATCAGCTGGTTGACGGTAGGCATTAAACCCTCTTGTCTCTCAATTCCGTGTCTGCCCTGTCAGGGCCGCTCAAAGCGTCATTCCCATACGCAAATTCGGGCAACACACCGCGCCTCGCGGTCCTGCCCGAACAAATTGCAGAGGAAGCGGAAGCCGCTTCATGCGCGCCGGAAATGTCTTTTCGCTCGTAAAACGAACCCTGTTTGAGGCAAACTCCAAAGCGTGTCGCTTCGGACAGGAGAGCCTCACATCGGTTCTGACGTCGCGGCTTCTACTCGCAACCCCAGGGTCCGTCAACCCCGGCGAGGCAAATATTGCGCCCAACTGGAGGCTGGGCAGCCATGCGAAAAACGCATGTAATTTTCTTGCGTCTTTTTTCAAGAGCGAGGAAGAAAGTGACCGGCTTTGCGCTGTCCTGCATCCCGGCTTCGTGCCAAAAGGCGGCTCGAACCGGACAATCTCCGGGAAAACGAGGAATCAGCCCGTGAACGACAATGAAGAGCGCCCGGTCACCGTGATCACCGGACGGGTCTGGAAGAAGAAAGGCGGCAAGCCGGAGGGCGTGCATGTGATGCTGGTGGCGCCCGACGATGATTCTGCCGTGCGCCGCGCCCTCGAATCGCTTGCGGCCGAAGGTTACGCCGAGGCCGAGCTCGACCAGATCGGCGACATGGAGGGCGAACCCGACGACGAGCCGCATCTGTCGGCCTATCAGGGTGCGCTGGAGGGCGAGGTTTCGATCGTCACCTTTGAAGAGCCGATCTGAAAAGCGCGGCCAGCGTCACACTTGCCGGACTCGCCGGACAGACCTGTCCTGCCTAGACATCCCTTTCATTCCTTGGAGCTTCCATGACCAGCAACGCAATCAAGCTCGGCATCGTCGGCGTGGGAAAGATCGTCCGCGACCAGCACCTGCCGGCGGTCGCGAAGGATGGCAACTACCAACTAACAGCAGCGGCCAGCCGCCACGGCAAGGTCGACGGTATTGCGAACTACCCCAACATCGAGGCGATGCTTGCGGCCGAACCTGGCCTCGAGGCGGTCTCGCTCTGCATGCCGCCGCAGTTCCGCTACGACGCCGCGCGCACCGCGCTGGAAGCGAAGAAGCATGTCTTCCTCGAAAAGCCGCCGGGCGCGACGGTGAGCGAGGTCGAGCACCTCAAGGCGCTGGCCGAAAAGAACGGTGTCTCGCTCTTCGCCAGCTGGCACTCGCGCTATGCGCCGGCGGTGGAGGCCGCTCGCGCTTTCCTCGCGTCGGCCAGACTGACTTCGGCCGCCATCAACTGGAAGGAAGACGTGCGCCGCTGGCACCCAAACCAGGAATGGATCTGGGAACCGGGCGGCTTCGGTGTGTTCGATCCCGGGATCAACGCGCTGTCGATCGCAACCCATATCCTGCCGCCCATGTTCATCACCTCGGCCATGCTCGATTTTCCCGAGAATCGCGCGGCACCGGTCGCGGCGCATGTGGCCTTCCGCACCTCCAACGGCTTGCCGGTGACGATGGAGCTCGATTGGCTGCAGACCGGCCCGCAGAGCTGGGACATCCTGGCTGAAACCGACAAGGGCAAGATGGTGCTGTCGGGCGGCGGCGCGAAACTCGCCGTCGACGGCAAGATCGTCCACGACGAGCCGGAAGCCGAATACCCGATGCTTTACAGGCACTTCGCGGAGATCGTTCGCGCCGGAACTTCCGATGTCGACCTCGCGCCGCTACAGCACGTCGCCGATGCCTTCATGCTGGGCAAGCGCAACGTGGTCGAGGCGTTCTTCGACTGAGGCAGCGCCAAAACGTCGAGGCGAACGGCACCTTACTCAACGATCGCGATGGCGAAGCCGTCATAACCCTTGGCGCCGACCGTCTGGATGGCCGTGCCGTCCAGACGCTTCTCGCCGCCGATGAACGAAAACGCGGCGCGGGCGCCTTCGACATTGGCGTCGCCGCTGTCTTTTTTCACGACCGCGCCGTCGCGGATGACGTTGTCGCAGACGACGACGGTTCCTGGGCGCGACAGCTTCATGGCCCAGGTCAGATAGTTCGGGTTGTTCGGCTTGTCGGCATCGATGAAGATCAGGTCGAACGGACCGGCACCTTCGTCAGCCAGCGCGGCAAGAGACTGCAGCGCAGGCCCCACGCGCAGGTCGATCTTGTCGGAAACCCCTGCCCGCTCGAAATTCGAACGTGCGACCTTGGCGTGGTGCGGATCGAGCTCCAGCGTCACGACGTTGCCGTCCGCCGGCAATCCCCTCGCCATCCAGATGGTCGAGTAGCCGCCGAGCGTGCCGACCTCCAGCACCTTTTTTGCGCCGCGGATGCGCACCAGCAACGACAACAGCTTGCCCTGCGCAGCCGACACGTCGATCGCCGGCAGGCCCTGATCGCGGTTGGCCTTGAGCACCGCATCCAGAACGGGATCCGCTTCGAAAAGAGAGGAAACGATATAGTCGTCCACAGCCGTCCAGGTCCTGCTGCTCATAGCTCTTCCTCGTTCGTGAAGTTAGATCAGGACGACAGCTCTAGGGCCGCCATCCTGATCTGGTCTTTTTGTTGGAGCACGATCTTTTCCGAAAACCGGCGCCCACTTTTCGGGATCATGCTCTGAAATGAAAAAAGGGGCCACGTGGGCCCCTTCTTGTCGTTTCTCATATCACACCGCTCACTGCGCGGCGTTGACCATATCGGTCAGCATCGGGTCGGCGACCTCGACACCGGAGGCCTTGCGGCGCTCGTCGATGATGAGCTCGTCGCGCGCGGTGGCGATGCGACGGATCTGGCTCATCGTGCCGCCCGTGCCGGCCGGGATCAGACGGCCGACGATGACGTTCTCCTTCAGGCCCTGCAGCATGTCGGTCTTGCCGGCAACCGCAGCCTCGGTGAGCACCCTGGTGGTCTCCTGGAAGGAAGCAGCCGAGATGAAGGACGGCGTCTGCAGCGAGGCCTTGGTGATGCCGAGCAGCACCGGCTGACCTTCGGCCGGCTTCTTGCCGTCCTCGATCAGGCGCTCGTTGACCTCTTCCAGTTCGATCACGTCGACGTGGTCGCCCGGGATGTAGGTCGAGTCGCCCTGGACGGTGATCTCGACCTTCTGCAGCATCTGGCGAACGATCACCTCGATGTGCTTGTCGTTGATCGACACGCCCTGCAGACGGTAGACTTCCTGGATCTCGTTGACGAGGTAAGAGGCAAGCGCCTCCACGCCCTTGATCGCCAGGATGTCGTGCGGCGCCGGATTGCCATCGAGGATGTAGTCGCCCTTCTCGATGACGTCGCCGTCCTGAAGATGGAACGGCTTGCCCTTCGGGATCAGGTACTCCACCGGCTCCAACGTCGAGTCATGCGGTTCGATGATGATGCGGCGCTTGTTCTTGTAGTCGCGGCCGAAGCGGATCGTGCCATCGATCTCGGCGATGATGGCGTGATCCTTCGGACGGCGAGCCTCGAACAGTTCCGCAACGCGCGGCAGACCGCCGGTGATGTCCTTGGTCTTGGCGCTTTCCATCGGGATACGCGCCAGCACGTCGCCAGGCTTCACATGGGCGCCCGGCTCGACCGAGAGGATGGCCTCTACCGAGAGCAGGAAGCGCGCATCGCCGCCCTTCGACAGCTTGCCGACCTTGCCCTTGGCGTCCTGGATGACGATCGCGGGCTTCAGGTCGCTGCCACGCGGCGTCGAACGCCAGTCGATGACCTCACGCTTGGTGATGCCGGTCGACTCGTCGGCCGTTTCCTGCACGGAGATGCCGTCGACCAGATCCTCGAACGCCACGCGACCCTCGATTTCGGTGAGGATCGGGCGGGTATAGGGATCCCACTCGGCGATGCGCTGGCCGCGCTTCACCTTGTCGCCATCGTCCACGAAGATACGCGAACCATAGGCGACGCGGTGCGTGGCGCGCTCCTTGCCGGTCTCATCGAGGATGAGCACCGCCATGTTGCGGCCCATGACCATCTGCTGGCCTTCCGAGTTGCGCACCACGTTGCGGTTGCGGATCTGCACCTTGCCCTCATACGAGGCTTCAAGGAACGAACTATCCACCACCTGCGCCGTGCCGCCCATGTGGAAGGTACGCATGGTGAGCTGGGTGCCCGGTTCGCCGATCGACTGCGCCGCGATGACGCCGACGGCCTCGCCCTGGTTCACGGGGGTACCGCGCGCCAGATCGCGTCCGTAGCAGACGGCGCACACGCCGGTCCTGACCTCGCAGGTCAGCGCCGAGCGGATGCGGATCGACTGCACGCCGGCCTTTTCGATCTGCTCCACATCGCGCTCATCCATCAGCGTGCCGGCCTTGACCAGCAACTCGCCGGAGACCGGATGGTTGATGTCGTCGAGCGCGGTGCGGCCCAGCACGCGCTGGCCGACCGAAGCGACGACCTGACCGGCATCGACGATCGGCTGCATGGTGAGGCCCTTGTCGGTGCCGCAATCCACGGAGTTGACGATGCAGTCCTGCGCCACGTCGACCAGACGGCGGGTGAGGTAACCCGAGTTCGCCGTCTTCAAGGCGGTGTCGGCCAGACCCTTGCGGGCGCCGTGGGTCGAGTTGAAATACTCGAGCACGGTGAGGCCTTCCTTGAAGTTCGAGATGATCGGCGTCTCGATGATTTCACCCGACGGCTTGGCCATCAGGCCACGCATGCCGGCAAGCTGACGCATCTGGGTGGGCGAACCGCGCGCACCCGAATGCGACATCATGTAGATCGAGTTCATCGGCTTCTGACGGCCGTTGTCCTCGAATTCCACCGCCTTGATGCGCGCCATCATCTCGTCGGCGACCTTTTCCGAGCACTTGGCCCAGGCGTCGACGACCTTGTTGTACTTCTCGCCCTGCGTGATCAGGCCGTCATTGTACTGCTGCTCGTATTCCTTGGCCAAAGCCTCGGTGTCGGAAACAAGCTTCAGCTTGGAGTCCGGGATCAGCATGTCGTCCTTGCCGAACGAGATGCCGGCACGGCAGGCATGCGCAAAGCCGAGCGCCATGATGCGGTCGCAGAAGATGACCGTCTCTTTCTGACCGCAGTGGCGGTAGACGGTGTCGATCATCTTGGAGATGTTCTTCTTCGTCATCTCCTGGTTGGCGGTCTCATACGGCACGTTGACGTTCTTCGGCAGAAGTTCGCCGATGATCATGCGGCCAGGCGTGGTGTCGTAGATCTTCGACACGACCTTGCCTTCGGCATCTACCGTGCGGAAGCGGCCCTTGATCTTGGCGTGCAGGGTGACGGCCTTGGTCTCCAGCGCATGCTGGAGTTCGCCCATGTCGGCAAACACCATGCCTTCGCCCGGCTCGTTCTGGTTGACGATCGAGAGATAGTAGAGACCGAGAACCATGTCCTGCGACGGCACGATGATCGGCGCGCCGGAGGCCGGGTGCAGGATGTTGTTGGTCGACATCATCAGCACGCGGGCTTCAAGCTGCGCTTCCAGGGACAGCGGCACGTGGACCGCCATCTGGTCGCCGTCGAAGTCGGCGTTGAAGGCGGTGCAGACCAGCGGGTGCAGCTGAATCGCCTTGCCTTCGATCAGGATCGGCTCGAACGCCTGGATGCCGAGGCGGTGCAGCGTCGGCGCGCGGTTCAACAGCACCGGATGCTCGCGGATGACCTCGTCGAGGATATCCCAAACCTCCGGACGCTCCTTCTCGACCAGCTTCTTCGCCTGCTTGACGGTCGAGGAGAAACCCTTGGCGTCGAGGCGGGCGTAGATGAAGGGCTTGAAGAGCTCGAGGGCCATCTTTTTCGGCAGGCCGCACTGATGCAGCTTGAGCTCCGGACCGGTCACGATGACCGAGCGGCCGGAATAGTCGACGCGCTTGCCGAGCAGGTTCTGGCGGAACCGGCCCTGCTTGCCCTTCAGCATGTCGGACAGCGACTTCAGCGGACGCTTGTTGGCGCCGGTGATGACGCGGCCGCGACGGCCGTTGTCGAAGAGTGCATCGACGGCTTCCTGCAGCATGCGCTTTTCGTTGCGCACGATGATGCCGGGCGCGCGCAGCTCGATCAGCCGCTTCAGGCGGTTGTTGCGGTTGATGACGCGACGGTAGAGGTCGTTGAGGTCCGACGTAGCGAAGCGGCCGCCGTCCAGCGGGACAAGCGGGCGCAGGTCCGGCGGGATCACCGGAACCACCTTCATGATCATCCATTCCGGACGGTTTCCGGATTCCATGAAGTTCTCGACGACCTTGAGCCGCTTCAGGTACTTCTTCTGCTTGAGCTCGGAGGTGGTCGAAGCCAGCTCCGAACGCAGATCGCCTGCGATCTTCTCCAGGTCCATGCCGGCCAGGAGGTCATGAATGGCCTCGGCGCCGATCATGGCGGTGAAAGAGTCCTCGCCGTACTCGTCGACGGCAAGCATGTACTCTTCCTCGCTGAGGAGCTGGTTCTCCTTCAGCGCGGTGAGGCCCGGCTCGGTGACGATGTAGTTCTCGAAGTAGAGCACGCGCTCGATGTCCTTGAGCGTCATGTCGAGCAGCGTGCCGATGCGCGAAGGCAGCGACTTCAGGAACCAGATATGGGCGACGGGCGCGGCGAGCTCGATATGGCCCATACGCTCGCGGCGGACGCGCGACAGCGTGACTTCGACGCCGCACTTTTCGCAGATGACGCCCTTGTACTTCATGCGCTTGTACTTGCCGCACAGGCACTCATAGTCCTTGATCGGACCAAAAATGCGCGCGCAGAACAGGCCGTCACGCTCCGGCTTGAAGGTGCGGTAGTTGATGGTCTCCGGCTTCTTGATCTCGCCGAACGACCAGGACAGAATCTTCTCTGGGCTGGCAAGCGAGATCCGGATCGAATCGAACACCTGCGCAGGCGCCTGCGGGTTGAAGAGATTCATGACCTCTTGGTTCATGCCGTTCTCCTTTTCGGGGTCCTCGATAACCCCTTGCATCGATCGCGGACGAAATGTCCGCAGACTGGCCGGTCGAACCGGCCGAAAAGTTTGAAGGGCGCGCCGCGCTTAGAGCGCGGCGCGCGCCATAGCCATTACTCGGCTGCGTCGGGCAGACGCGTCGGGGTCTCTTCGACCTGGGTATTCTCCAGCTCGACATTGAGGCCCAGCGAGCGCATTTCCTTGACGAGAACGTTGAAGCTCTCGGGAATGCCCGCCTCGAACGTGTCATCGCCTCGCACGATCGCCTCGTAGACCTTGGTGCGGCCGGCGACGTCGTCCGACTTCACCGTCAGCATTTCCTGCAGCGTGTAGGCGGCGCCGTAGGCTTCGAGCGCCCAGACCTCCATTTCGCCGAAGCGCTGGCCGCCGAACTGCGCCTTGCCGCCCAGCGGCTGCTGGGTGACGAGCGAGTACGGACCGATCGAGCGCGCGTGGATCTTGTCGTCCACCAGGTGATGCAGCTTGAGCATATAGATATAGCCCATCGTCACCTTGCGATCGAACGGCTCGCCGGTGCGGCCGTCATAGAGCTGCGACTGACCGCTGGTGTGCAGGCCCGCCTGCTCCAGCATGGTGTTGATGTCGGCCTCATGCGCGCCGTCGAACACCGGAGTCGCGATGGAGACGCCGCGGCGCATCTGCTCGCTCAGGCGAACGATGCTCTCGTCGTCATACTCGCGGATCGGCTCGTTACGGTCGTTGGCAGGCATGAAGCTTTCCAGCGTCTTGCGCAGCGGCTTGATGTCGCCGCCACCCTTATACGCGTCGATCAGCTCGCCGATCTTCCTGCCCATGCCGGCGCAAGCCCAGCCCAGGTGCGTTTCCAGGATCTGGCCGACATTCATGCGGCTCGGCACACCCAGCGGGTTGAGCACGATATCGGCATGCGTGCCGTCCTCGAGGAAAGGCATATCCTCGACCGGAACGATGCGCGACACGACGCCCTTGTTGCCGTGACGGCCGGCCATCTTGTCGCCCGGCTGCATCTTGCGCTTCACCGCCACGAAGACCTTGACCATCTTCATGACGCCCGGAGGCATTTCATCGCCGCGCTGCACCTTCTCGACCTTGTCCATGAAGCGCTGCTCGAGCGCCTTCTTGGACTCGTCGTACTGGCCGCGCAGAGCCTCGAGTTCGCCCTGGAGCTTCTCGTTCTCCACGGCGAACTGCCACCACTGCGAACGCGGATACTCGTCGAGCGTGTCCTTCGACAGCTTCGAGCCCTTCTTGAAGCCCTTCGGCCCGGCGATCGCTTCCTTCCCGACCAGCACGTCGGAAAGACGCGCATAGACGTTGCGGTCGAGGATCGCCTGCTCGTCGTCGCGGTCCTTGGCCAGACGCTCGATCTCCTCGCGCTCGATCGCCATCGCGCGCTCGTCCTTCTCCACGCCGTGGCGGTTGAAGACGCGCACTTCGACGACCGTGCCGAAGGTGCCCGGAGGCATGCGCATGGAGGTGTCGCGGACGTCCGAGGCCTTTTCGCCGAAGATGGCGCGCAGAAGCTTCTCTTCCGGCGTCATCGGGCTTTCGCCCTTCGGCGTGATCTTGCCGACCAGGATGTCGCCCGGCTGCACCTCGGCACCGATATAGACGATGCCGGCCTCGTCGAGGTTCTTCAGCGCCTCTTCCGAAACGTTCGGAATGTCGCGCGTGATTTCCTCCGGCCCAAGCTTGGTGTCGCGCGCCATGACCTCGAACTCCTCGATGTGGATCGAGGTGAAGACGTCATCGGCCACGATGCGCTCGGAGAGCAGGATCGAGTCCTCGTAGTTGTAGCCGTTCCACGGCATGAACGCGACCAGCACGTTGCGGCCGAGCGCCAGATCGCCGAGCTCGGTCGACGGACCGTCGGCAATGATGTCGCCCTTGTTGACGCGGTCACCCATGCGCACCAGCGGACGCTGGTTGATGCAGGTGTTCTGGTTCGAACGCTGGAACTTCATCAGCCGGTAGATATCGACGCCGGACTTGCCGGGATCGAGATCTTCCGTGGCGCGGATGACGATACGGGTCGCGTCGACCTGGTCGACCACGCCGCCGCGACGAGCACCGATGGCGGCGCCCGAGTCACGGGCGACGACCGGCTCCATGCCGGTGCCGACGAACGGCGCTTCGGCGCGCACCAGCGGCACGGCCTGACGCTGCATGTTCGAGCCCATCAGCGCGCGGTTGGCGTCGTCGTTCTCGAGGAACGGGATGAGCGCTGCCGCGACAGACACCATCTGCTTCGGCGAAACGTCCATCAGGTCGACGTTTTCGCGCGGCGCCATCATCACTTCGCCGGCGTTACGGCAAATGACGAACTCGTCGACGAAGCTGCCGTGCTTGTCGAGCTCGGCGTTGGCCTGCGCGACATAGTGCTTGGCCTCTTCCATCGCCGACAGGTAGACGACCTCGTTGGTCAGCTTGCCGCTCACGATCTTGCGGTACGGGCTTTCGATGAAGCCGTACTTGTTGACACGCGCGAAGGTGGCCAGCGAGTTGATCAGACCGATATTCGGGCCTTCCGGCGTCTCGATCGGGCAGATGCGGCCGTAATGCGTCGGGTGCACGTCGCGCACCTCGAAGCCGGCGCGCTCGCGGGTCAGACCGCCCGGTCCAAGCGCCGAAAGGCGACGCTTGTGGGTGATCTCCGACAGCGGGTTGGTCTGGTCCATGAACTGCGACAGCTGCGAGGAACCGAAGAACTCGCGCACGGCGGCAGCCGCCGGCTTGGCGTTGATCAGGTCCTGCGGCATGACCGTGTCGATCTCGATCGAGGACATGCGTTCCTTGATCGCGCGCTCCATGCGCAGCAGGCCGACGCGGTACTGGTTCTCCATCAGCTCGCCAACCGAACGCACGCGGCGGTTGCCGAGATTGTCGATGTCGTCGATCTCGCCCTTGCCGTCGCGCAGCTCGACCAGCGTCTTGACCACGGCCAGGATGTCTTCCTTGCGCAGCACACGCACGGTGTCCTCGGCCTTGAGCTCGAGGCGCATGTTCATCTTGACACGGCCGACGGCCGACAAGTCGTAGCGCTCGCTGTCGAAGAACAGCGAGTTGAACATGGCTTCGGCGGTCTCAAGCGTCGGCGGCTCGCCCGGGCGCATGACGCGGTAAATGTCGAACAGCGCGTCCTGGCGGCTCTCGTTCTTGTCGACGTTGAGCGTGTTGCGGATGTAGGCGCCGACATTGACGTGGTCGATGTCCAGGATCTGGATCTCGTCCTCGCCGGTGCCGAGCAGCACCTTCAGCGTCTTGTCGTCGATCTCGTCGCCGGCCTCGAGGAAGATCTCGCCGGTAGCATAGTTGACGATGTCCTCGGCAAGGTAGTTGCCGAGCAGATCCTCGTCAGTCGCCTTGATGGCCTTGAGACCCTTCTCGCCGAGCTGGCGAGCCTGGCGGGCGGTGATCTTCTTGCCTTGTTCGACCACGATCTCGCCGGTGTCGGCATCGACCAGGTCGCCGACGGCCTTGAGACCGCGGAAACGCTCGACGTTGAACGGAATGCGCCAGTGGTCGCCGGCGCGCTTGTAGGTGATCTTGTTGTAGAAGGTCGACAGGATCTCCTCGCCATCCATGCCGAGCGCCATCAGCAGCGACGTCACGGGAATCTTGCGGCGACGGTCGATGCGGGCGTGCACGACGTCCTTGCTATCGAACTCGATGTCGAGCCACGAGCCGCGATAGGGAATGACGCGCGCGGCAAACAGAAGCTTGCCCGACGAGTGCGACTTGCCCTTGTCATGGTCGAAGAAAACGCCCGGCGAGCGGTGCATCTGCGAGACGATGACGCGCTCGGTGCCGTTGACGATGAAGGTGCCGTTCGACGTCATGAGCGGCATGTCGCCCATGTAGACGTCCTGCTCCTTGATGTCCTTGATCGACTTGGCGCCGGTATCCTCGTCGATATCGAACACGATGAGGCGCAGCGTCACCTTGAGCGGCGCGGCATAGGTCAGGTCGCGTTGACGGCACTCGTCAACGTCGAATTTCGGTGCCTCGAACTCGTACTTCACGAACTCCAGCATCGAGGAGCCGGAAAAGTCGGAGATCGGGAAGACCGACTTGAAAACGGCCTGCAGTCCCTCGTCCGGACGGCCGCCCTTGGGCTCGTCCACCATCAGGAACTGGTCATAGGATGCCTTCTGGACCTCGATGAGGTTCGGCATCTCCGCAACTTCCGGGATCTTTCCGAAGAACTTGCGTACGCGTCTGCGGCCATTGAAAGTCTGGGTCTGGGCCATCGTCGCTCCTTAGCTATAAACTCGGGACGAACCTCGCCGCGGCTCGCCTTGCACCAACGGGCGGCCTCGGCAGCTGCCCCTATCTGTTTTTCCGGCTGCCTTGCCAATCTCTTGGGCCAATTGCTTGGCGGCTACCGGCTAAAACGGGAGAAAACCCGTTTCCGGAAGGCCGCTTTTCGGCCCTCAGGAAAGAGGTTTTCAAACGCCTCGCGCAACAAAGCCCTCCCTCAGTCCAAGGGAGGGGGCGGACGGCGCGAGACCGTCCGCCCTCGCCTAACAGGCTTACTTCAGCTCGACCTTGGCGCCAGCTGCTTCCAGCTGAGCCTTGAACTTGTCGGCATCGGCCTTGGAAACGCCTTCCTTGACCGGCTTCGGAGCCGCTTCGACCAGGTCCTTGGCTTCCTTGAGGCCAAGGCCGGTGATGGCGCGGACTTCCTTGATGACGTTGATCTTCTGGGCGCCGGCATCGGCGAGAACGACATCGAATTCCGTCTTCTCTTCAGCCGGAGCAGCGGCAGCGGCACCAGCGCCGCCAGCAGCGGCAACCGCCACCGGAGCAGCAGCCGAAACGCCCCACTTTTCTTCCAGGAGCTTCGACAGCTCAGCCGCCTCGAGGACGGTCAGCTTCGAAAGGTCGTCTACGATCTTTGCGAGATCAGCCATTTTGATATTCCTTTAGTTGGTTCGAACGTGTGTTGTTGACAGCGAGGAACGGCCTCATGCCGCCTCGTCCTTCCGGGCGTAAGCGCCGATGACACGCGCGACCGAAGCCGCGGGCGCATTGACGATCTGGGCGATCCGGGTAGCCGGCGTGGCGATCATGCCAACCAGCCTGGCGCGCAGCTCGTCGAGCGACGGTAGTGTGGCGAGTGCCTTCACACCGTCGGCGTCGAGCGAGGTCGAACCCATCGCGCCACCGAGAATGACCAACTTGTCATTCCCCTTGGCGAAATCGGACGCGACCTTTGGCGCCGCAATCGGATCCTCCGAATAAGCGACCAGCGTCTGTCCCTTGAACAGATCGATGATCGATGCGGAGTCCGTGCCCTGAAGAGCGATCTTGGCGAGACGGTTCTTCGCGACTTTGACGGTGCCACCGGCAGCGCGCATCTTCGACCGAAGGTCGTTCATTTGCGCGACGGTGATACCGGCGTAGTGGGCCACGACGACTGAACCAGCGCTTGAAAACGCATCATTCAGGCCCGTGACGAGTTCGCGTTTTTCCGCTCTGTCCACTGCCTATCTCCAGTTGACCCCTGCCCCATTAACGAGGTCAGAAGTCGGGTTGCCTTTTGCCGGCCGGGCATCCAGTAACGGATCTCCCGAACGACGCTCGAGGATCCTGCCCCCTTTCGCCACACCAGCCGGCAAGCCGGATAGTGCGCAGACAAAAGGCAAACACGGTTCGAACCTTTCATTGGAGCCTTGGCTCCTTTGTCGGGTCTTCACCCGTCTCATGCAGGCCCAAGTGAATTAAGGCTTTGGGCCGCCTGCAATCTCGGACAGGATATCCGGAAACCTTTCGGCTTCCGGGGTACCGGGCCGCCGACGGATCGGCGGTCCGGAATTCTTCTTCGTGGAGCATGATCTTTACCGAAAACCGGTTCCCGCTTTTCGGGATCATGCTCTAGCGACCGGCCTGAAGCCGGTCAGACGACACTTACGACGCGGCGAGCGTCGCGATGTCGAGCTTGAGGCCGGGGCCCATCGTCGAGGTGACCGACACCTTCTTGACGTAGTTGCCCTTGGCGCCCGCGGGCTTGGCCTTGGTCACTGCGTCCGCGAAGGCGCGGACATTTTCTTCCAGCGCCTTGACGTCGAACGAGACCTTGCCGACGCCGGCCTGGACGATGCCTGCCTTCTCGACGCGGAACTCGACGGCGCCGCCCTTCGAAGCCTTGACGGCCGCGGCCACATCAGTGGTCACGGTGCCGACCTTCGGGTTCGGCATCATGCCGCGCGGGCCGAGCACCTTACCCAGACGACCGACCAGCGGCATCATGTCCGGCGTGGCGATGCAGCGATCGAAATCGATCGTGCCCTTCTGGACGATGTCGACCAGGTCCTCGGCGCCAACGATATCGGCGCCGGCGGCCTTGGCTTCCTCGGCCTTGTCGCCACGGGCGAACACGGCGACGCGCACCGAGCGCCCGGTGCCGTTCGGCAGGTTGACCACGCCGCGGACCATCTGGTCGGCATGGCGCGGATCGACGCCGAGGTTCATCGAGATCTCGACGGTCTCGTCGAACTTCACCTTGGACCGGTCCTTGAGCAGCTGCAGCGCCTCGGAGAGGGCGTAAGCCTTGTTCGGATCGATGCCTTCGCGGCTCTTGGCAATACGCTTTGCAATCTTTGCCATGATCTTAGCCCACCACTTCCAGGCCCATCGAGCGGGCGGAACCCTCGACCATGCGCATGGCCGCCTCGACGTCGTTTGCGTTCAGGTCCTTCATCTTCTGCTCGGCGATCGCGCGCACCTTGTCGCGGCTGATCGTGCCGACCTTGGTCTTGCCTGGCTCCTTGGAGCCCGACTTCAGGTTGGCTGCCTTCTTCAGGAAGTAGCTCACCGGCGGCGTCTTCATGACGAAGGTGAACGACTTGTCCTGGTAGTAGGTGATGACGACCGGGATCGGCGATCCCTTCTCGAGCTCCTGGGTCTGCGCGTTGAACGCCTTGCAGAATTCCATGATGTTGATGCCGCGCTGACCAAGCGCCGGGCCGATCGGGGGCGACGGCGTGGCCGAGCCCGCGGCAACCTGGAGCTTGAGCTGGCCTGCAACTTTCTTAGCCATCTCTATTCCTGCCTTTTCTCATGCCGGCCCCTTTATCCGGGGAACGCCGGCGGTTGCAGTCTGGTGGTACGGTTCCGACGACCGGCTATGCCGCCTTCGCCTCCCACCCGTTCACGCGGCGCTTTTCACACCGCCCCGACGCCTTTCGGCGCGGGCGTGCCGACGCCTTGCGGCGCGGCTTTACGGATCAGCCCTTTTCGACCTGTCCGAATTCCAGATCGACGGGCACGGCGCGCCCGAAGATCGAAACTTCCACCTTGAGGCGGGCCCGCTCCTCGTCCACTTCCTGGACGACGCCGTTGAACGACGCGAAAGGACCGTCCGAAACGCGGATCGCCTCGCCGATCTCGAAGGTGACCGAAGGCTTCGGTCGCTCGACGCCTTCCTGGACCTGGTTCAGGATGCGCTGCGCCTCGGTCTCGGTGATCGGCACGGGCTTGGAGTCGCCCAGGAAGCCGGTGACCTTCGGCGTGTTCTTGACCAGCGAGAACACGGCGTCCGTCAGGTTGGCCTTCAACAGCACATAGCCCGGGAAGAATTTGCGCTCGGCATCGACCTTGCGGCCGCGACGGATCTCAACGACCTTCTCGGTCGGAACCACGATCTGCTCGATCTCACCGGACAGGCCCTTCTGCTTGGCCTTGTTCTCGATGTCCTCGGCGACCTTCTTCTCGAAGTTCGAATAGGCGTGGACGATATACCACCGCGCAGTCATTTCACGACCTCTCCGTAAACCGCCGAATTAATGTCCGAGACCCAGGATCCACTCGATCGCATAGCCCATCAGAATATCGGCAGCGAAGAAGAACAGCATCGCGATCACCGCGAATATCAGGACCATAACAGTCGAGATCATGGTTTCGCGCCGCGAGGGCCATGTCACCTTGGCCGTCTCCGCGCGAACCTGCTGGAGAAAGGTAAAGGGATTAGTGGTTTTCGAAGCCATGTGCCGCCTGTTTTCAAGACCCGTTGGCCGGGCCTCCTGGATGATCCCGCTGACCGGGACGTGCCGCCTGGGCTCTATGCGGCGCGAATCAGCACCGCTATTTCACCCACGCAAATCAGACGCGTAAAGCCGGCTTCCCAGCTCCACGCGTCGCGTGTCTGTCTTGTCTACATAAAACCGATTCTTAATCCACGCAAGTGGCAAGGGTCCGCTTTATGTCCTAACGCCGCCTCGGAACCATCCAGTCGTCCCGTCCCGGCTATGCGGGGCTTATGCCCCAATTCCTGCTAAATGGCAAGCCACCCGCCGATTTTCAACCGCGGAGGCTTCGTTTTGCCACCTTCGGGGAGATGGCACGGGCAGCAGGGCTCGAACCTACGACCTGCGGTTTTGGAGACCGCCGCTCTACCAACTGAGCTATGCCCGTGCATGCGCTTGTTCGGCGCAGGCGCTTCCTAAAAGCTTCCGGGCACTCTGTAAAGAGCACTCAGCAGCGGTTTCGGGACCTTTGCCGGAAATCTGGTTTCCATTTGCACCTGAAGCGGATCGCGCCCGCAAAACAGTGCGCCCGCGCTTAAGACTTTCCGGCCGGCGGCTTGTAGGGCCCGCCGGGCACGCCCCACCCCCAGGCCGGCATCGGCTCGGTTTCGGGATCGCAGGTCTCGCCCAGATTCGAGTTCATCCTCGCCAGCCGCGATCCCCATTCGACATAACTCATGAAGGCGGAACGGAACTCGGGGTCGTCCGGCAGGCCCACCTCATCCGCCGCGTCGGCAAGGAGATTGATCCAGCGGCGGCGCTGCTCCTCGGTCAGATGCTTGCCAAGGTGATGCATCACCATCTCGCGATGGCCGCCATGTTTCTCGCTGTAGGTCTTCGGCCCACCGAAGACCTCGCCGATGAAGGCTGCGACATGCGCGGGGTGATCCGGCGACATTTGCCTGAACACCGGCCCGACGACCGGATCCGCCGCCACCTTGTCATAAAAGGTCCGAGTCAGCCGGTTCAGCGCCTCGCTGCCGCCGGCCCATTCGTACAAAGTCGGGATGTCCTCGCTCATCGCCGCTCCTCCACTGTGCATACAGGCACGAGCAACATAGCGGCAGCGCCCCAGCCTGCTCAACCTCGCTCCATGGCCAGTATCGGGCTTCAGAGCTTCGCCGGTGCCTTCGCCTCGGCATCGGCAGCCGGAAGGAACCGGCAATTGTCCGGCCTGGGCTCGGATCTGCAAATGGTGGCGCCCGTCAGCGCATCTACCGACTGCGGCCCGGTCGTCAATCCGAAATTCTGCATCTCGCTCTGGCTGAGTTCCCTACCGCTCGCATAGAGCACCGCTTGCATGGCCGAGAACAGCGCCGGGCCGATCGCCATCTCGTCGAGATAGGCCTTGACCTTGTCGCCCATCCCCACGGAGCTCAGGCTGAGATGGGCGGTCGAGCCGACGAGACGCCTGACGCCTCCCGCGATCATTATCGCGCAGGCAGAGCCGCACGCGCCGCCCGCATCCACCGTGAGGCCGGTATGGAAGCCATCCTCGGCGGAACAACCGACAGCGCCGGGATCGCAATCCAGGAAGTCCGTCCGAGCGACCGCCACATCGAGCTTGCGCTCGCGGATCAGGCGGCCCGCGTCAAGCGCGCCTTCCACGTCGCCGCCAGGCGAACTGATGACCACCGGCAGCCTGCGCCCGCCGGCATCGTCAAGCAGTTGACGCAGTTTGTCGGGCGTGGCGGCGGTGATGGTGCCTTCGGCTGAAATCCATTCGGGGCAATCCGGATTGCAGAGCGGGTTGCTGCCGCGAACCAAAGCGAAGCGCATTTCCTCGTCTTGACTTTGCGAAGGCGCGGCTTCCGTCGGTCGAGGAGAAGCCGGCTTGGCCTCGACTGCCGCGACCGCGGCGGTCGCGCCGTCCGTGGGAACCTCGCGGCAATTCGCCGGCGCCGGATGGCGCTGGCAGATGGTTCTCTCGGTCAGCAAATCGAGCGAATCGAGGCTGGTGACGAGCTTCATCTCCAACATGTCCTCGGGCTCGATCTGCCTGATGTCGCTGGCAGGCGTCGCCTTGATCACATCCAGCACGCCCTGCTCGACGCCCATCTCCTTCAGATAGGCCGACAGTCGCTTCTCGACCGTCTTGCTCATCTCGTAGGTCTTGTAGCTGCCGGCGTTCTTGCGGCTGACGATCCTGGTGCTGATGATCTTCTTCTTGCCGTTCACGATCCGATAGGTCGTGCGGTAGAGCAGCTTCTCACGACGGTAGGTGGTGGTGATCTCGTGGACGCCGAGATAGGCCCATTCGCCGACCACGCGGCGGATGCCGCCGGCAAACATCAGCGGGCACGCCGAATTGCACATCGCGCCGCTGTCATGAGCGACGCCCAAATAGGGCTGGCCCTTGCCGCCATTGTCCCGGCAATCCTTCATCGCCGGCGAGCAGCCGGAAAACTCGGTGATGCCGACCGCGATATCGAGCTTGTTCTTGCGGACCATGCGGCCCAGCTGGATCGCGGCATCGACATTGCCGCCGGGAGAATTGACGACGATCGGCAGCGGCCTTCCGCCGAGCGTCTTCAGCAGGCGCTTCAGCAGCACCGGCGTGTCGGCCTCGATCGTGCCTTCGGCCGAAATCCATTCCGGGCAGTTCGGCTCGCAGCCCGGCGCGCTGCTGCGCACGACGACGAAGCGCATCGTCGGGCCGTAGTCCGGCGGCTCTTCCTTCGCGGCGGCGCCGAAGGCGGCCAGCCCCATGGCGGCGGCCAATCCCAGCCGAAGCAGCCCGCGCCTACACCGCATGGTCTTTGAACGGAATGTGGAAACCACGTCTGGCAAGCCCCTCGGTACGACCCATACTAGTTGTGACAACGATGCTTGCAACAGAATTGAAGAGGTCCGCGCGATACCGCTCCTAAGCAAAAGGGCGGTCCGAAGACCGCCCTTTCCGTGTCGAACTGGCAAGTGCCGGATCGATTACTCTTTGATGGTGACGACGATGCCGGCACCGACGGTGCGGCCGCCTTCACGGATGGCGAAGCGCAGCTTCTCTTCCATCGCGATCGGCACGATCAGCTCGACGTCGACGGTGATGTTGTCGCCAGGCATCACCATCTCGGTGCCGGCCGGCAGCGTCACGATGCCCGTCACGTCCGTCGTGCGGAAGTAGAACTGCGGACGGTAGTTGGTGAAGAACGGCGTGTGACGGCCGCCCTCGTCCTTGGTCAGGATGTAGGCTTCGGCCACGAACTTCTTGTGCGGCTTCACCGTGCCGGGCTTGGCCAGAACCTGGCCGCGCTCGACACCTTCACGGTCGACGCCGCGCAGCAGCGCGCCGATGTTGTCGCCGGCCTGGCCCTGGTCGAGCAGCTTGCGGAACATCTCGACGCCCGTGCAGGTCGTCTTGGTGGTCGGACGAATGCCGACGATCTCCAGCTCCTCGCCGACCTTGACCACGCCGCGCTCGACGCGGCCGGTCACCACCGTGCCGCGGCCCGAGATCGAGAACACGTCCTCGATCGGCATCAGGAACGGCTTGTCCAGCGGACGAACCGGGGTCGGGATGTAGGCGTCGACCTGAGCCATCAGCTCGCGGATGGCGTCCTCGCCGATGGTCTTGTTGCTGTCTTCCAACGCAGCCAGCGCCGAACCCTTGACGATCGGAATGTCGTCGCCGGGGAACTCGTTCTTCGACAGAAGCTCGCGAACCTCGAGCTCGACCAGCTCCAGAAGCTCGGCGTCGTCGACCTGGTCGACCTTGTTCAGGAACACAACGATCGAGGGAACGCCGACCTGGCGGGCAAGCAGGATGTGCTCGCGGGTCTGCGGCATCGGGCCGTCAGCGGCCGAAACAACCAGGATCGCGCCGTCCATCTGCGCGGCACCCGTGATCATGTTCTTCACATAGTCGGCGTGGCCGGGGCAGTCGACATGGGCATAGTGACGGTTGGCCGTCTCATACTCGACGTGCGCCGTCGAGATCGTGATGCCGCGCGCCTTCTCTTCCGGCGCCGCGTCGATCTGGTCATAGCGCTTGTATTCGCCAAAATACTTCGTGATCGCCGCCGTCAGCGACGTCTTGCCATGATCGACGTGACCGATCGTGCCAATGTTCACATGCGGCTTGGTGCGCTCGAATTTACCTTTTGCCATAGTCTCTTTCCTTGGACGGCCTTGACCTTCAGTTCAGTCGAATGCGGGGCGATTAGCGACAACGGCCGAAAAACACAAGTGCCTTGTGGCCGAGCGGATTCCCGCCGACCCGAACCAATGGTCGATTTCAGGGGGATATGGCGCGGATATAGGGGTGCCGTGCGTAAAATCAAAGGCTCCGGGCTGGCCCATTGCCGCCGCCGCGCCGCTCTGATCTTGTTCGCCAAATGCAGTTCATTCCATCCAATATCCGCGGTCCGCTGTTCATGATCGTCTCGACGGGGTCCTACCTCATCAACGACACGATGATGAAGCTCGCGACCGCCGGGCTGCCGCCTTATGAAGTGCTCCTGTTGCGGGGTGCTGCCGCCACGTTGTGGGGCGTACCGCTGCTTCTGATGCTGGGCTATGCGAGGCAGATCCCCCTGCTCTTCGAGCGCAAGGTGCTGTGCCGCAACCTGTTCGAGCTCCTGGCAATCCTTTGCTATGTCGTCGCCCTGGCCAACATGCAGATCGCGGATTCCACCGCGCTCGGCCAGGTCACGCCGCTCATCGTGCTGGTCGGCTCCTCAATGCTGTTCGGCGAAAGGATCGGCGCCACGCGCATGGCGCTGATCGGCCTTGGCTTTGTCGGAGCGCTGATGGTGGCGCAGCCGACCATGCAAGGTATTTCGGTCTATGCGCTGCTGGCGCTCGGCAACGCCGCCTTCGCGGCGGTGCGCGACCTTGCCGGCCGCAAGGTGGGCGCCGAGGTGCCCGGCATGATCGTCGCCATCTCGGCTGTCGTGGTGGTGCTGGTCGGCTCAGGTGCGGCGCATCTCGTGTCCGAGCAATGGGTGATGCCGGAAGGACGTCATCTGTTGCTTATCGCCGGAGCGGGCCTGTTCCTGATCTTCGGCCATTTCTTCATCTTCATGGCCTACCGGGTAGGCCCGACTAGCGCGGTCGCGCCCTTCTATTACTGCTTCACCGTCTGGGCTGTCATTTCGGGCTTGCTGGTGTTCGGGCAGTTCCCCAACGCGCTCGCCGTCTGCGGCATCCTTTTGGTCATGGCCAGCGGCCTGGCGATCGTCTCGCTCGACGAACGCAAGCGCCGGCTGGCCATGGTTGCCTAGCCGTTACCGCATCACCCAACGCGCTTTACCGTACTCTTCAGCGGGCGCTGCACCAAGAAATCAACGAAGTTGCGCAGCGTTCGCGGATAGACGAGGCGGCCGTCGCGCAGCGCCGTGGGATCGCCCTTGACATGCAGCGTGGAGGTTTCGGCGGGATCGCCATCGGGAATGCCGCCCCATCTTGCCGAATCGTAGTAATCGACCAGGAAGCCATAGTCATAGCGGCAGAAGCGCATGGCCTTCGCCAGAGCGGCCGGTGACAGATCCGACGGGCTGACCTTGTGTCTGGCCGTCTGCAATCGAGGCATGCCGACTGTTTTGCCGCTGGCGGAGGACAGGAAATCCGCAACCTTGTCCATCTCCTCGAACCTGAAGACATGCTCGAACAGAAACAGGCTGGAGCCAACAAAACAGCGGGGCGAGGCGATATGGAACTGGATCTCCCACGAGCATGCGCTGTATTTTTCGACATTCAGGACAAAAGTATCGAGATCCGGATCGGACGGTAGCCCGAAGCTCGCGAGCATTTCAGCCTTTGCCGAGGGCCCGGTCAGGACGTTGGCGTCCAGTATCCTGCTGGAGTAGGCGGATAGAAGCCGCTCAAGCGGGTCGCGGACGATGGTGAACTTGCCGCCCATCCCATCATAGACCGGCGCGAAGGGATCGACCCAATTCGTCGCCAGGTGAGTGTGGACCTCGTTGTCCGGATCCGCGGCAAGCGCGGCGTGTTTGTCGCCAAGCGCCATGAGCGCGTATTTGACGCTGCTGGTGCCGCTTTTCGGGATTGGATAGTAGGTAACGGCAAGCCCTTCGATCTGCACCGCCATTGCCGAACTGCCCCGCCTGACGATCCAAAGCAAACCAGCCGGCCCCGGCGCGCCCCGCGCGGCCGGCCCTAGACAAGTCCATCGGCAGCAGCCCTTCAGCTGCCGCGCATTGGTTCCTTACAGCGTGCGCTTGCCGGAAATCTGGTGATAGGCCCAGAGCACGACGACCGAGCCGATCACAGCCACGATAAGGCTCCAGATATTGAGGCCGGTGACACCCGCCGAGCCGAAGGCGCTGAAGATCAGTCCGCCAACGATGGCGCCGACAATGCCGAGCACGATATCCATGATCATGCCCTCGCCGGTCTTGTTGACGATCTTGCTGCCGATGAAGCCAGCGATAAGGCCCAGAATAATCCAGCTGATGATGCCCATAATTCCCTCCAGTTTCCCCGCCGCGCCATCATGGTCACATGATTGTCAAAAGCTCAAGACAGCTTGAAATTCGTTCCGTTTGCGCCATTCTGAGGCCGGGCGGACTTGGCTGGACAAGGAGATCCACGATGGGCCTTTTCGACAACGCCGTTCCGGGCGGCAATATCACCAAACCCCTGATGATCGCGCTCGGCGCGCTGCTGGTCGGCAAGATGCTGAGCGGCAGAGGCGAAGAGGCGGCCGCGCCGCAAGCGCCGGCGCCGACGCCCGCGGGAACCGACACGTCCGCCGATGGCGGCCTGCTTGGCGGTCTCGGCGGACTGCTCGACAAGCTGAAGGATGCCGGCCATGGCAACGTCGCCGACTCCTGGGTCGGCACCGGCCAGAACCAGTCAATCAACCCAGGCGATCTCGGCTCGGCGCTCGGCCCGGCGGTGATCCGCGAGATCGCGCAGCGCACCGGCATGAACGAGCAGGAATTGCTGCAGCAGCTCTCCACCGCGCTGCCCGGTATCGTCGACAAGCTGACGCCGAACGGCCAGATCCCGCAGAACCATCAGGTCGCTTCGGCCTTCAACAGCTAGGCGGCTGGAAGAAAGGCAATGCGCTGCGCGCTAAGGCGCGCGGCGCATTTTATGTGAATGGCGGCAGGGTAGGAAATCTGGAGCGGGTAGCGGGAATCGAACCCGCATATTCAGCTTGGAAGGCTGCTGCTCTACCACTGAGCTATACCCGCGCCTTACACTGAAGTACCGGATTCACCCGAAAAGCGCCATGCACTTTCGGTCCGAGACTTTTCGTTCAGGGCTTCCGGGCCGGCAGTGGTGGAGAGGGTTGGATTCGAACCAACGTAGGCTAAGCCAACGGATTTACAGTCCGTCCCCTTTAACCACTCGGGCACCTCTCCAGTCTGCCGCCGGAGCCATGCAACGAGGCATTTTCGCCAATCCGGAGCCCGAGTTAGATCTTCTCCGAAATCAGCGAAGCGCCTTATGGCGGCAAGGCCGGTGGGTGTCAACCGGCGCGGCGAGGGTTTTTCGAGGATGTCCGGCATTCATGTCTTCAGCCCATATCCTTAGCCGGACGAGACGGCTATAGAAGCCGCCATGAGCGATGATAAAAGCAACAAGCCCGGCACACGCAAGGACACCCATTACGCCAAGCTTAGGCGCGCGCATCGCGATCAGAAGGCGGGCGGCGCGCCGGTATTCCGGCCGCGCCAGCCGGTGCCGCCAGGCGAAGCGCCCACCGACGGACTGGTGCGGCTTTACGGCCTGCATACCGTGCGGGCCGCGCTCGACAATCCGCGCCGCAAGATCAGAAAGATGCTGGTGACCCGCAACGCCGCCGAGCGGCTGGCGATAACCGACCTTGCCGCCCTGCCCTTCAAGGCAGAACTGGTCGAGCCGAAGGACATCGACAGGATCACCGGATCGGACGCCGTGCATCAAGGCGTGCTGATCGAGGCCGAGCCGCTCAAGCCGAAGCGTCTCGACGCGCTCGGCGACGCCAGGTTGGTTCTGGTGCTAGACCAGGTGACGGACCCGCACAATGTCGGCGCGATCCTGCGCTCCGCGGTCGCTTTCGGCGCCGGCGCACTGATCACGACCGCCCGCCACAGTCCGCAGGAATCCGGCGTGCTGGCAAAATCCGCCTCGGGCGCGCTGGAACATATCGATCAGATCGAAGTGAAGAACCTCGCCGATGCGCTGGGGCAGTTGCACGAGGCCGGCTTCCAGACCATCGGGCTCGATTCCGAAGGGCAGGCGGAGCTCGAAAAGACCTTCGACGGCGATAAAATCGCGCTGGTGCTGGGCGCTGAAGGCAAGGGCCTGCGTCAGAAAACCCGCGAGACGGTAACCGCGCTGGCCCGCCTCGACATGCCCGGCGCGATCCACTCGCTCAACGTGTCGAATGCGGCGGCGGTGAGCCTCTACGCGGCAAACGCATTCCTGAAGCGCTGAGCCCAGATCGGTGCCTGGGCATCGAAGCGAAAACGGGTTCCAGCGATGACGCAGGAACCCGTTCTCTGACAGGAAAAGAGCAGGCGGCGTGGGAACGTTGAGCCGCCCTCTCCTGACCTAAGCTGCCTTGCCTTTGGTTTGCGCTGCCTCCCCACCTACCTCATGCGCCGCCATGCGCTCCAGCGCCCTGACCAGCGCCGAGTGGTCCTCCTTGCCGCCGCCATTGGCGGCGCAGGAATTGAACAGTTGCTGCGTGGTCGACGTGTTGGGCAGCGACACGCCAAGCGCCTTGGCGCCCTCAAGCGCCAGGTTGAGGTCCTTCTGGTGCAGTTCGATGCGGAAGCCCGGCGCGAAGGTGCGCTCGATCATGCGCTCGCCATGCACTTCGAGGATGCGCGAAGCGGCGAGCCCGCCCATCAGCGCCTGGCGGACCTTGGCGGGGTCGGCGCCGGCCTTCGAGGCGAAAACCAGCGCTTCGCCGACGGCTTCGATGGTCAGCGCCACGACGATCTGGTTGGCGACCTTGGTGGTCTGGCCGACGCCGTTCGGGCCGACCAGAGTGATGTTCTTGCCCATCTTCTCGAACACCGGCCTGGCGCGCTCGAAGGCCTTGTCCTCGCCGCCGACCATGATGGTGAGCGATGCTGCCTTGGCGCCGACCTCGCCGCCCGACACCGGCGCGTCGAGATAGTCGCAGCCGAGATCGTTGATTTTTTGGGCGAATTCCTTGGTCGCGATCGGCGAGATCGAGCTCATGTCGATGACGAGCTTGCCCTTGGACAGGCCAGCGGCGACGCCGTTGTCGCCGAACAGCACGTCGGCCACCTGCGGAGTATCCGGGACCATGGTGATGATGATGTCGGCGGCCTTGGCCACGGCGTCGTGGCCAGTGGTGGTCTTCAGGCCCTTGGCAATGAGATCGGCCGGCGGCTTCGAGCGGTGATCGCTGGCGATGACGTGATAGCCCGCGTCGAGAAGATGCCCCGCCATTGGCGCGCCCATGATGCCGAGGCCGATGAAGCCGATGGTTTCCATTGATTTGCTCCTGAAATTCCTAGCTCGAATTCGTCGAAAGATCGGCGCTGCCCCTCATCCGCCTGCCGGCACCTTCTCCCCGTATAGTGACGGGGAGAAGGAAGCCCTTAAGCAGCCGCACTCCCCTGCCCGGCGAATTCGCTGAACCATCCCAACCCTGCCTCAGTGCCGGCTTTCGGCTTGTATTCGGCGCCGATCCAACCGGAATAGCCGAGACGGTCGATGTGGTCGTAGAGGAAGGGGTAATTGATCTCGCCCGTCCCCGGCTCGTGACGGCCGGGATTGTCCGCAAGCTGGATATGCGCGATGCGGGGCAGGTTCGCCTCGATGGTCCGGGCGAGATCCCCCTCCATGATCTGCATGTGGTAGATGTCATATTGCAGGAACACGTTCTTCGAGCCGATGCGGTCGATCAGCGCCAGCGCCTGGTCGGAATAATTCAGGAAGAAGCCGGGGATGTCGCGGGTGTTGATCGGCTCGATCAGCAGCCTGATGCCGGCCTGTTCCAGCTTTTCGGCCGCGAAGGCGAGGTTTTCGGCAAAGACGTTTTCCAGCACCGCGCGGTCGGCGCCCTGCGGCGCGATGCCGGCCAGGCAGTTGATCTGCTCGCAGCCCAGCGCATGGGCATAGGTGATCGCCTTGGCGACCCCTTGGCGGAATTCCGGCACGCGGTCCGGCAGCACGGCAATGCCGCGCTCGCCCTTAGCCCAGTCGCCGGCCGGCAGGTTGAAGAGAACCTGGCCTAGGCCGTTCTTCTTCAGGCGCGTCGCGACGACGTCAGGCGCATGGTCATAGGGACCGATATATTCGACGCCCTTGAAGCCCGCGCGGGCGGCGGCATCGAAACGATCGAGGAAGTCGTGCTCGCCGAAGAGCATCGAAAGATTGGCTGAAAAACGCGGCATTTTTTTCTCCTTTTCCGCTCAGCTTAATCCAACATCACTATAGCTGTAGGAGCATCCTCATGGCTTTCGGCAAGATCTTCGAATTCCGTGATCTTGTCGATTTCCGTGCCCATGGAAATGTTGGTGACGCGCTCGAGGATGAATTCGAGGACGACCGGGACCTGGTGCTCCTTCATCAGCCGCTGCGCCTCCTTGAAGGCGCCGGCGAATTCCTCGGGCTTCCTCACGCGGACCGCCTTGCAGCCCATCGCCTCGGCGACCGCGACGTGATCGACGCCGTAGCCCGCCTCCGGATCGCCCGCGCGGTTGACGTTCTCGAAGGCAAGGCTCACCTCGTAATCCATCGAAAAACCGCGCTGCGCCTGGCGGATCAGGCCGAGATAGGCGTTGTTCACCACGACGTGGATGTAAGGCAGCTTGTGCTGCGCGCCGACGGCCAGCTCCTCGATCATGAACTGGAAGTCGTAATCGCCGGAAAGCGCGACGATGTCGCGATCCGGATCGGCGGCGCGCACGCCAAGCGCCGCCGGCAGCGTCCAGCCGAGCGGGCCGGCCTGACCGCAATTGATCCAGTTGCGCGGCTTGTAGACATGCAGGAACTGCGCGCCGGCGATCTGCGACAGGCCGATCGTGGTGACATAGGTGGTGTCGCGGGCAAACGCCTTGTTCATCTCTTCATAGACGCGCTGCGGCTTAAGCGGCACCTGCTCGAAATGCGTCTTTCGCTTCATGGTCTTCTTGCGCTGCTGGCACTCCTTGGCCCAGCCCGACCAGTCGCGCAGCTTGCCGGCCGTACGCCATTCGGTGGCGACGTCGAGCAGGATCTTCAGCGCCGCACCCGCATCCGAAACGAGGCCGAGATCCGGCGCAAAGACGCGGCCGATCTGGGTGGGCTCGATGTCGACGTGGATGAACTTCTTGCCCTTGGTGTAGACATCGACCGAGCCGGTGTGGCGGTTGGCCCAGCGGTTGCCGATGCCGAAGACGAAGTCGGCGGCAAGCATCGTCGCATTGCCGTAGCGGTGCGAGGTCTGCAGGCCGCACATGCCGGCCATCAACCGGTGGTCGTCGGGGATCGAGCCCCAGCCCATCAGCGTCGGGATGACCGGCACGCCGGTGACTTCGGCGAACTCGATCAAAAGGTCGGAAGCATCGGCGTTGATGATGCCGCCGCCGGCGACGATCAGCGGCTTTTCCGCTTCGTTGAGCATCGCAAGGGCCTTCTCGGCCTGGGCGCGCGTGATTGCCGGCTTGAAGGGCGCGAGCGGCTCGTAGGCGTCGATGTCGAATTCGATCTCGGCGAGCTGCACGTCGAGCGGCAGGTCGACCAGCACCGGGCCCGGCCGCGAGGAGCGCATCAGATGGAACGCCTTCTGCAGCGTCATCGGCACCAGGTAGGGCTCCATGACGGTGACGGCCCATTTGGCGACGGGTGCAGCGATCGAAGCGATGTCGACGGCCTGGAAATCTTCCTTATTGAGGCGCGCGCGCGGCGCCTGCCCGGTGATGCAGAGGATCGGGATGGAGTCCGCTGAAGCCGAGTAGAGGCCGGTGATCATGTCGGTGCCGGCCGGACCGGAAGTGCCGATGCAGAGCCCGATATTGCCGGCTTTGGCCCGCGTATAGCCTTCGGCCATGTGCGAGGCGCCCTCGACATGGCGGGCGAGCACGTGGCGGATGGTGCCGCGCGCCTTCAGCGCCGAATAGAGCGGGTTGATCGCAGCACCGGGCACGCCGAAGGCATTGGTGATGCCTTCCTTTTCGAGAACGAGAACCGCTGCGTCGACAGCGCGCATCCTGGCCATGACAAGCCTCCATTTCGTTGGTTGGCTTGATAGTGGCAGCGCGCCTTTGATTTTTCAATTTTTTCAGAATATTTTTTCATTTCTAGAAAACACCTATTACTACCTGATTTAATTTCATTTTTCGTTTTCCAGAAAACCCGCCGTGACAACCACTGAAAAACTTTTTCATTGCATCCGGCATCAAATCGGCGAGAATGCCGCCCATGGAAACGACGGAAAAACGCCAGCGCGGCCGGCCGCGCGCCTTCAACGGTCCATCCGAAGCAGCGTCGGTGCAGTCGCTCGACCGGGCGCTGCGGATCCTCGCGATTGTCGCCGAGGCCAGCGGCCTGTCGCTCAGCGAAATCGCGGCGCAAAGCGGCATTGCCGCCTCCACTGCCTATCGCATGCTGACGACGCTGGAGAACCACGGCATGGTCGAATTCGACACGACCGACCAGCTCTGGTCGGTCGGCGTCGAAACCTATCGCATGGGCGCGGCCTTCCTGCGCCGGCGCAAGCTCGTCGACCGCGCCCGCATCGTCATGCAGGAGCTGATGGAGAAGACCGGCGAAACCGCCAATCTGGGTGTCGCCGAGGACGATTGCGTCGTTTTCGTCAGCCAGGTCGAGACACATCAGGCGATCCGCGCCTTCTTCCGGCCGGGCACGCGCAGCCCCTTCCATGCTTCCGGCATAGGCAAGGCCGTGCTGGCGCATCTCGAGCCGGAACGGGTCGCGGCCATCCTGCGCAAGGCAGGCCTGCAGCGCTACACCGACAAGACGCTCTCCGACATCTCGGCGCTCGCGCACGACCTTGCGACCATAAAGCGCCGCGGCTGGTCGGTCGACGACGAGGAACGCCACCCCGGCATGCGCTGCGTTGCCGCCGCCATCTTCAACGAATATGGCGAGCCGATCGGCGGCGTTTCGGTGTCCGGCCCGACGGTGCGGGTCACGCCCGAGCGGCTGGCCGAGATCGGTCCGCTGGTACGTGAAGCGGCGGTCGAGGTGACCAAGATGATCGGGGGCGTGAAAGCGTATTAGGACGCGCCCGGCAAGGCGCTCTTAGCCGATATGTCGAAGAAATCGAGCAGGATGGCCAGCCCAACGCCGCAGGCCGCCAAGATGAGGCCGGCGATGAATATCCGACTGGCGCGATCATGAATGCTTCGCTGGAGGGATTTGATGTCGAGCAGAATGGCAAGCGCCCGGATCTGCAGCGCAATACCGACCAAGATCGGCAGGACGGCAATCAGATGGTAGGTCTGCCAGGGGATCGGGTTGGCCGCCCAATGCGTGATGAAGCCTAGCGAAAACGCAAGCAGGATGCCGACGATGGTGATGGTGCCGTTGCGGAAAACCGGTTCGACCCGTTCTTCCTTGGGATCCTGCTCGTCCATGCCACCCTCCTTGGCGCCAAAGCCAGACTAATCGTTTGCAAAATCGCTGTACATCGCTGGTTGCTTGGCAGGAGCCCCAGGCGTTAGCCAGGCCGGACCGCCGGGCTTGAACGTCTTGCCGGAGCGTCGGGATGCATGCGAAAGGGCGCGGATGCGGAAAACAGTTTACCTCCTATCCGCCGCTTCGCTTTGCGGATGCGTGGCGGCGGCACCGGCGCCGGTCGGGCCCATAGCTGGCCCCAGCGGCAGCCCGCTGGCCGACCCCGTTCCGATCTCGTTGGCAATGGAAGAGATCATCACCGCCGGCGTCCGCCAGCATTTGAAAAACCCCATCTCCGCCAAATTTGGAACGATGCTTGCCGGCGAGCGCAGTTTGAACGGCCGCCACGAAATCGTGGTGTGCGGCTATGTGGACGACAAGGGCTCTCCCGGCGGCAACGAGCCTTTCATCGGCAATATCTATCCCGATACCGGGAACAGCTTCGAACTCGTCGCGATAAACGACGTCTCGGTCAGCGGCGCCTGCAAGGCGGCGGGATTGGCGATGCCGGAGCTGAAGCCCAATTCCTAAGTCGGGGAGGCAGGAAAGTAGTCCGCTTCAAATCGACCCAATCAGGCTAGCGTCTAACGCTCAAACGCAAGAAAAGGGGCCGCGTGCAGCCCCTCTTTCCTGGCCCGCCTTCTCTTACAGATGGCAATAGTGCGGGTAGCCGTCATAGCCGATGTAGGTGTTCGAATCCGGATCGTAGCTGCCGTAGCGGGCCATGCAGCGGCG
This sequence comes from Mesorhizobium sp. RIZ17, assembly GCF_051127865.1. Taxonomy (NCBI): domain Bacteria; kingdom Pseudomonadati; phylum Pseudomonadota; class Alphaproteobacteria; order Hyphomicrobiales; family Phyllobacteriaceae; genus Mesorhizobium; species Mesorhizobium sp. RIZ17. The sequence goes on along the minus strand of NZ_CP147861.1, from coordinate 5,396,324 downwards.
GACGTGCCAGGAACCCTCATAGCCGCCGTCTTCCTCGACATAGACCGTGCGGGGCTGCTGCTGGGCAAGCATGCTGCCGAGGACGAAGCCGCCGACGCCCGCGGCGATGCCGATGCCGAGTTCGCGGTTGTGATGGTTGTGAGCCGCCGAAGGCTGGACCGTGCCGACGAGCGAGCCGGCTGCGACGGTGGTGGCGATGAGGCCCGAAACGATGGTGCGCTTGAACATGACGATCTCCTTGATTTCATTGGAGAGGCGAACCATCCGCCTCTTGAACATGGGTCGCGTCGACGCGCAAAAAGGTTCGAAGATTTTTTGATTTTTTCTGGAGCCGCCGGCGGCTGTTGCCGGTCGGCCGTCGGCCAGGTTGCGTAATAAATGAAAAGGGCGGCCGAGGCCGCCCTTCGAAAGCAACAGGTTTAGGCGTCAAAGGATGATGACCACCCTGCCATGATGATGATGATGGTGGTGGTACCACCAATAGTCACCGTAGTCGTCGTAGTGATGGTGATGATGATGCATGCCGTGAGCCGAGGACGTCTGAACCGTAGCGGCCAGCGCGCCTGCGGCGACAAAGATGGCTGCGAGAGCGGAAGTCAGTGTGCGTTTGAACATGATGATCTCCTGGATCCTTGACCGAGGCGACCATTCGCCTCTCGGAGATCAGTGGTGGCGAAACGGCAAAAGGTTCGAGGGTTTCGAGTGAGTAGTCGGTAGTGAGTAGTGAGTAGTGAGTAGCTGGCTATCCTACTCACTACCGACTACTCCCTACTCACTCCCTTCACCCCATTCCCGTGACATGCCTCAGCCAGAAGGCCAGCACGATGAAGCCGACGAAGGTGGCGATGCCGGTCCAGTCGATATTGGCCTTCTTGAGATCGCTGACGGCCTTCACCAGCAGAAGCCAGGTTACGACGATGAGCGGCAGGATGATGACGAATCTGATCATGCGGCACCCCGTTCGATGCGATTGCACCTGTATGAGATGTAGGAAGCGGCGCACGGATTTTCAGGATGCCGGCTCGGCTGCGGTCCATTAGCAACCCAAAACGGAGTTTTGTCTTTACTGGCGCACGAAATGTGCTACCGGAGCGCCGTGCCCTTGTAGCTCAGCTGGTAGAGCAGCGGTTTTGTAAACCGAAGGTCGCGGGTTCGATCCCTGCCGGGGGCACCATCCTGCGCCCGTTCGCCCCGAAAAAACTCTTGTTCCGGCGAGCGCAAATGACCCAGTCGATGCCGCGCGCCATTTTGGCGCAGAAGCGCAGCGGGGCTTCCCGCGAGTTTGACCCGTCAACAGAATCTTAGGCAAAACGGTGCAGTCTTGGCTGTCGGCGGTGCCGACGCTGGACCCAGATCATGCTCGGACATCTGCGCACTGGCGATTGGCTGACCCGGGAACGGGTCCGTATGATCTCCGTCACTTTGCTGACCTTTTACGTCCTGTTGATGGTCTTCCTATTTGCGACTTCGAACGGGCGCGTCGATCGTTTTGATCGTCCCTTGGGTACTGACTATTCGCAAGTCTGGACGGCGGGGCGCTTCGTGCTTGAAGGCCATCCGGAAGAACCCTTCGACAACGTGGCGCACCAACGTCGGCAGCAAGACTATTTCTCGCCGACGTCGGGCTTCTTTCACTGGGGCTATCCACCTTACTTCCTGGTCGTCGCGGCGGTCTTCGCCCTGCTCCCCTATGCCTTGTCGCTGCTGTTGTGGCAGGCATCGACCTTGCTGCTCTATCTGGCGGCGGTACGTCGCATTGCGCCCATCCAGGACTGCCTGTTGGTGGCGGCGGCTTTTCCCGCGGTCTTCGTCAATATCGGTCATGGACACAACGGCTTCCTCAGTGCCGGCTTGATGGCTCTGGCATTGTTGGCGCTGGAGCGACGGCCGGTCGTGGCCGGGATCCTGTTCGGCTTGCTTGCCTACAAACCGCAGTTTGGTTTGCTCATTCCCATCGCGCTTCTGGCTGGTGGCTACTGGCGCGCGATCGTTGCCGCGGGCGCAACGATTGTCGCGATGACACTGGGAACGGCGTGGGCCTTCGGCTGGGAAACCTGGCGCGGTTTCTTCGACATGATGCATTTCTCGCGCGTCGTCATTTCCGAACAAGGCGCAACCGGCTGGTATAAGATTCAAACGGTTTTCTCAGCGGTGCGCATGTGGGGCGGCTCGATTCCGCTCGCTTATGGCGTGCAGGCTGTTTCCACCTTGGGCTGTGCCGCGATGGTCGCCTGGATGTGGTTCGCCCGCGTCGACCGGCGGCTGGCGGCGGCCGCCTTGATGACCGGCGCTCTTCTGTCGACACCCTATGCGCTGGATTACGACATGATGCTGCTCGGGCCGGCGCTGGCTTTCTTTATCGCCCATGGATTGGAAACAGGTTTTGCGCCCTGGGAGAAAACGATCCTTGCGGTGGTCTGGGCCACACCGTTGTTGGCCCGCGACCTGACCATGACGACTTTCATTCCTGTCGGACAGATCGCGATGATCGTCTTCATGGCAATGATCTTCCGCCGCACATGGCCGAACGCGAGACAGGACCTTGTCGCGACGACCGGTGTATTGCCGTCGATGCCACGCTGATCCTACTTTCGCCAAGGATTCGGCTTGTCCAGCTATACGGCCGGGCCGCTTCCGTCAGGGGCAAGGCATTTACACTCCAATCGCCGCCACCAGCACCCTGTTCTGCCTTCGGATCGCCGCGCGCAGCTCCGGTATCTTCGCCTCGTCGCGTTTCACGAACTCGATGAACATCATGTTCATGTTGTTGAAGATCAGCTCGCCTACCGCCGGGCCGTCGATGTCCGGGCGCACTAGGCCGATGTGCTGCAGGCGCGCGATCAGCGCGCTTATCTGCTCGGTCAGGTCTCGGTCGAGCGCGGTGTAGGCCTGGCCGAAGGGGCTGTCGGGCAATTGCGTCGAGATCGCCATCGCCTGGCGCCACATCTCCTTGCTGAGATAATTCAGCGAGTGCTCGATATAGATGCCGATCAGCGTGTCCAGCGCGTCGCCGACATTGGCCGGCGGGCTGGCGACCACCCCTCGCCCGGCATTCAGCACCTCGTTGACTTCCAACGAGACGATGGCGCCGAGGATGTCGCCCTTGTTCTGGTAGTAATTGTAGATGGTGCCGATCGAGACTTCCGCTTGCGCGGCGATCGCCTCGATCTTGGCGCCTTCATAGCCGGCCTCGCGGAACAGCGCCGTCGCCGCATCGATGATGCGGCGGTGCCGGTCCGCCTTCTGTCGTTCGCGCAATCCGCTCATATCGGCCTCCCTGCCACAAAATCATAATTGACTCAATTTTAGAATTGGTTCAACTTTTCTTCCAACAAGCCAGCAAGGCAGGGAGAACACTCGATGACCATCAATGCCCGGACTCCGCTTTCCACCCTGAAGTCCAACCTCGCATCCGCCTGCGCGGCGGCCGCATTGCTGCTCGCGGCGGGCGGCGCCCAGGCTGCCGATCTCAACGCGCTGATCTGGTGCGACCATGCAGATCCGGCGCTGCTCGAACCTTTCGAGAAGGCCAACGACGTCAAGGTCAACGTCAAGGAATTCGAAGGCACGGGCGCAGGCCTCGCCATCGTCGAGCAGTCGCAGCCTGGTGACTGGGACGTGATGGTGATCGACAGCATCGACGTGCCGCGCGGCGTCGAGAAAGGCCTGTTCGAGCCGTTGCCTGAGGACAGGCTGCCCTTCGCCGACCTCTTCCCGGAAGTGAAGATGGACAAGTCCACAATCGTCGACGGCAAGCGCTACGGCATCACCGAGAAGTTCGGTTACAACACGATCGGCTTCAACAAGACCAAGGTCGATCCGGCCGACATGCAGTCGCTGGCCTCGCTCACCAGCGACAAATACAAGGGCAAGGTCGCGATCTACGACTATTACCTGCCGGTGATCGGCATGGCGGCGCTCGCGATAGGCAAGAAGACGGCCGACCTCACCGAGGCCGACCTGCCCGCTCTCAAGGCCGAACTCCTCAAGATGAAGGCCAACGCCAAGCTGGTCGGCGAGGTCACGGCCAGCCAGACCGCTCTGGCCACCGGCGAGGTCGACATACTGGTCGGCGGCGGCGAATGGGTGACGGCCGGTCTTGCCAAGGAAAACCCGGCGCTCGACTTCTCGATCCCGAAGGAAGGCGCGGTGTTGTGGTCGCAGTCGCTCGCCATGTTCAAGGATTCCAAGAACAAGGACATGGCGCTGAAATTCATCCAGCACATCATGAGCCCGGAGGGCCAGGCGCGGCTTGCCACCTCGTCCTGCTACTGGGGCATGCCAGCGAACAAAAAGGCAGCGCTGAGCGATGAGCAGAAGAAGATCCTGCGCTTCGACGAGCAGCCCGGCTTCCTTGCCCGCGCCCAGGCCTATCCGGCGCCGAACGCCGATCTCGACAAGAAGATGCAGGACATGTGGACCGGGATGCTGCAGGCGCAGTAGATCGGCCGATGGCGTTCGCGGGAAACAAGTCGCGTGCCCTGCCCTGGGCGCTGGTCGCGCCGGCGCTGGCATGGACGTGTGCATTCTTCGTGCTGCCCTTCATCGCCATGGGGTTTTCCAGCCTCACGGCGCATGAAGGCGGCGGCTTCACTTTAGCCAATTACAGCCAGTTCTTCACCGACCCGTCCTATTGGCGGGCGATGGTCAACTCTCTGGAGGTCACGGCGATCGTCACCGTGGTTTCGATCCTGCTTGCCTATCCCTTTGCCTGGATCCTTGCCGAGATGGTGCCGGAACGCTGGCAGCGGCTGGCGCTGATGCTGGCCGTGCTGCCGTTCTGGACCTCCTATGTCGTGCGCTCCTATTCCTGGCTGCTGGTGCTGGCGCAGAACGGCGTCATCAACCGGGCGCTGACCGGCGTCGGCCTGATCGGCGAGCCGCTGCAGCTCGCCAACACGCGTTTCGCCACCGTCACCGGCTTCGTGCACTTCTTCGTCATGCTTTTGACGCTGACCATCTTCGCCAACCTCAAGCAGCTCAGCCCGAGCTACCGCAAGGCTGCCGCCGATCTCGGCGCCGGGCCAGTGCGCATCTTCCTGCATGTCGTGCTGCCGCTGACTTTGCCCGGCATCATGGTCGGCGCCTTCCTCACTTTCGTGCTTTGCATCGGCGACTACATCACGCCGCAGATCCTGGGCGGCAACAACGAGCTGGTCATGCCTCAGCTCGTCATGATGCAGATCGGCCGCCGCGGCGATTTTCCGCTGGCTTCAGCGCTGTCGATCGTCCTGATGGCCGTCGTCACCATCGCCTATCTCGCCTGCGCCCGCTGGCTGAAGATCGAGCGGGCCTGACCATGCGCGCCGCCGTCCGCCTCGCCGTCTGGGTCTATGCCATCGCCGTCTACGGTTTCATCTTCCTGCCGGTGGTCGTTCTGGTGCTGTTTTCGCTGCAGGCCACCTCCTTCCCGATCCCGCCCTTCACCGGTCCGTCCCTGCGCTGGTACCAGGCGGTGCTCTCCGATGCGCGGCTGACCTCGGCCTTGGTCAACTCGCTGCTGGTGGCGGTGCTCTCCTCGCTTGCTTCGGTCACGCTCGGCTTCCTCTCGGCCTGGGGCTTCGCGCGCTTCGTGCTGCCGGGCTCGGCCATCCTGCGCGGGCTGATCACGCTGCCGCTCACCGTCAGCTATCTGATCATCGGCATGGGCCTGCTGGTGCTGTTCAACTGGGCCGGCGTGCCGAAATCGCTGCTTGCGGCCGGCATCGGCCATGTCGTGATCAACCTGCCGCTCTGCTTCGCCATCATCTACAGCCAGATGGGCGATCACCAGATCAACATAGAGCGCGCCGCGCGCGACCTGGGCGCCGCCGAATGGAAGGTGCTTTTGATGATCACCGTGCCGGTGATGGCGCCGGCGATCTTCGCCGGTTTCTTCCTGTCGATGACGTTTTCCTGGGACGAGTTCGTCATCTCCTTCCTGCTCACCCGTTTCGAGACGACGCTGCCAGTGGAGATCTGGAACCTGCTGCGCTCCGGCCTCAACCCCAAGACCAATGCCGTCGGCTCGCTGGTCTTTGCCGTCTCCATCGTCCTGGTGGTGTTTTTCGAACTGACGCTGTTGCGGAGAAAGCCGGCATGAGCGCACCCTTGGTCGATATCCGCAGCGTCTCGCACCGCTTCGGCCAGCTTCCGGTGCTGAAGAACGTTTCGCTGGCGATCGAACCAGGCAGCTACACGATCCTGCTTGGCCCCTCGGGCTCCGGCAAGACGACCCTGCTTTCGATCCTCGGCGGCTTCGTCAATCCAAGCGAAGGCAAGGTCTTCATTCGTGGCCAGGATTGCACGGCCGTGCCGCCGGCCAAGCGCCCGACGACGACCGTGTTCCAGGACTATGCGCTGTTTCCGCATATGAGCGTCGGCGGCAATGTCGGCTTCGGGCTGCGCATGCAGGGCGTCGATGGCGCGACGCGGGCGGCGAAGGCGCGCGATGCGCTGGCCCTCGTCGGACTGGCCACCGCCTTCGACAAGAAGCCGCATCAGCTTTCCGGTGGCCAGCGCCAGCGCGTGGCGCTCGCCCGCGCGCTGGTCATCGAGCCGGCGGTGCTTTTGCTCGACGAGCCGCTCGGCGCGCTGGATCTCAAACTGCGGCGGCAGATGCAGGACGAGTTGAAGGCGATCCAGAAGCGCGTCGGCACCGCCTTCATCCATGTCACCCACGACCAGGAAGAAGCGATGGCGCTCGCCGACCATTGCGTGGTGATGAATGACGGCCGCATCGAGGACGAAGGCCCGCCCGAGCGGGTCTATGCGCGGCCGGCAACGCGGTTTTCCGCTACCTTCATGGGCGAGAGCACGATCCTTGCCGGCACAGTGGCCGAGGCGAGGAACGGGATCGTCACGGCCTCGACGGCGGTGGGGTCGATTTCACTGCCCGGCGCTTCGCCTGCCGGCACCGCTCTCGCGCTCGCGATCCGGCCGGAGCATCTCGTTCTCGGCGACGCGAAAGGCGATGTCGCGCTGGGCATGGCCAAGGTGGGCGATGTCGTCTTCCAGGGCAGCTTCAAGCGCGTGCTCGCCATCTCGATGCAAGACCCGGCATTGCAGTTCATTGCCAAGGCTCCCGCTTCCGCCACCGTCCAGGCAGGCGACACGGTCCCGGTTTCATGCAACGCTCAAGACATCATCCTGCTGGCGGACTGATCCATGGGCATGCTTCCGGTCATCGGCGCTGCGGACTGGTACGAAACCATCCGCATGGGCGACGCCATCACGCTCATCCACGAGCCCTGGATAAAGCCGTTCTTCCGCTGCAACATCTGGCATGTGCGCGGGCGCGACCGCGACCTGTTGTTCGACACCGGCCTCGGCCATTTCAGCCTGCGGCACCACGTGCCGCTGGTCAGCGAGCGCAGGCTCACCTGCGTCGCCAGCCACACGCATTTCGACCATATCGGCTGCCATCACGAATTCCCGGACCGCTGCGTGCATACCGCCGAAGCGCAAATCCTCGCCGATCCCCGCAACGAATGGACGGTCGCTGACCGTTACGCCAATGAGGAGATGTTCGATGGCGCGCCAGAAGGCTGGGATACGGCACGCTACCGCATCCTGCCCGCGCCGGCGGCCCGGCTGCTCGAGCACGGCGATGTCGTCGATCTCGGCGACCGCGCCTTCGAGGTCATCCACACACCGGGACATTCGCCCGGCGGCATCGCGCTTTATGAGAGGAAGACCGGCATCCTGCTGTCGGGCGACATCGTCTATGACGGGCCGCTGATCGACGACGTCTATCACTCCGATATCGAGGATTATGTCGGAACGCTGCTCGCCATGCGCGACCTCGACGTCTCGGTCGTACATGGCGGCCATTTTCCGAGCTTCGGCAAGGTGCGCTACCGGCAACTCATCGACGAGTATGTCGCGGGCAAGGCCGGCTGCCACCTGCAGGGTGGCTGAGCGATCCGGGAAGCGAAGCTTACAGCGCCCTTTGCGGACAAGGTGTTCCCGTAGCGTCGCCGCAACGGGAAGCCGTTGGCTGCGGCCGCTGGCTCATCTCTTCCGAATGGCGCACCAATTCGGCGAACATGAGCGCGAAACTTCCCATCATCAGGAAGACTATGATCAGACGCGTTACCGGCAATAGACAGGTCTCTCGACTGGCCAGCCCCCGCCAACCCATCTCCTGTCGGCTAACATGAACGATCCGGCTTTACGAGTGTTTAAGCTTCGTCTTAACCATAGCAGCCATCACATTCATGTCGCGACTGTCACGAAGCGCGATTGCCGGGGTGTAACCCACCGGCCAGCGCCGCGCCCTTCACAGATATGGGCGGCGCATGCTACGCCGTCGCCGGCGCGGCCCCGCAGACGGTCGCCCTCCGGGAGCCATGAGCAAAGCCGCCAGCCGTTTCGCCTTCGTTTCTTCCGATACCGACGACGCCCGCGCCGCGCTGGAAAGCCTGTCGGCGCGCTACGGGCAGGTGCCAGTCGCGGAGGCCGAGATCATCATTGCGCTTGGCGGCGACGGCTTTCTCCTGCAGACGCTGCGCGACACGATGAGCACGGGCAAGAAGGTCTACGGCATGAACCGTGGCACCATCGGCTTCCTGATGAACGAATATCGCGCCGGCGGCCTCGAGGAGCGCATCGCCGCCGCGGTCGCCGAGACGATCCGCCCGCTGGAAATGGTCGCTGTGACACATGACGGCGAATCCGTTTCGGCGCCGGCCATCAACGAGGTGGCGCTGTGGCGCCAGTCCTACCAGACGGCGAAGATCCGTATCACCGTCGACGGACAGGTGCGGCTGGAGGAGCTGAATTGCGATGGCGTGATGATCGCCACGCCCGCCGGCTCCACCGCCTACAATCTGTCGGCGCATGGGCCGATCCTGCCGCTTGATGCGCCGCTCTTGGCGCTGACGCCAGTGAGCCCTTTCCGGCCGCGCCGCTGGCGCGGAGCGCTGCTGTCCAACAAAGCGACCATACGCTTCGACATCCTGGAATCCGAAAAGCGCCCGGTGAATGCCGCGGCCGACCACACCGAGGTCAAGGCGGTGGCCTCCATCACCGTGCGGGAATCGCCGACGGCGACGGCAACTTTGCTGTTCGATCCGAACCATTCATGGAACGAGCGTATCCTTGCCGAGCAGTTCCGCTACTGAGCCGGCGCAGCGATACTGTTTCGATTAAGCATCGCGATTAAGGTTACGTCTTCACAATCGCTGTATTTCCGTCCGTTTCTGTTGACAAATCGAGGACTTGCGCCTAACTGCAACACCGATCTTGCAGGCGCGCGGCGCCTGTCGCGGCTCCTGTGTCGCGATTTTCCCAACCAACAAAGACAACAAACACTTGTCCTCAGACACCACGATCGCTCAAGAAGCATTGACATTCTCGGACCTCGGCCTGTCGCCGAAGGTCCTCTCCGCAGTCACCGATGCCGGTTATACCCAGCCGACGCCGATCCAGGCCGGCGCCATCCCGCATGCGCTGCTCGGCAAGGACGTGCTGGGTATCGCCCAGACCGGCACCGGCAAGACCGCTTCCTTTGTGCTGCCGATGCTGACGCGCCTGGAAAAGGGCCGAGCGCGGGCCCGCATGCCGCGCACGCTGATCCTCGAACCGACCCGTGAGCTGGCCGCGCAGGTCGAGGAGAACTTCATCAAATACGGCAAGAACCATAAGCTCAACATCGCGCTTTTGATCGGCGGCGTCTCCTTCGACGAACAGGACAAGAAGCTCGAGCGTGGCGCCGACGTATTGATCGCAACGCCCGGCCGCTTGCTCGACCACCGCGAGCGCGGCAAGCTGTTGCTCAACGGCGTCGAGATCCTCGTCATCGACGAGGCCGACCGCATGCTCGACATGGGCTTCATCCCGGATATCGAACGCATCTGCGAGATGATCCCGTTCACGCGCCAGACTTTGTTCTTCTCGGCGACGATGCCGCCGGAGATCACCAAGCTCACCGAAAAATTCCTGCACGCGCCGGTTCGCGTCGAGGTTTCCAAGGCCGCATCCGCCGCAACCAACATCATCCAGCGGCTGGTCAAGTCGGGCTCAAAACCCTGGGACAAGCGCGAGACGCTGCGCAATCTCATGAAGGCCGAAGACGCCGAGCTGAAGAACGCCATCATCTTCTGCAACCGCAAGATCGAGGTGTCGGAGCTTTTCCGCTCGTTGCTGAAATATGATTTCGATGCGGGCGCGCTGCATGGCGACATGGATCAGCGGGCGCGCATGCAGATGCTCGCCAACTTCCGCGACGGCAAGTTGCGTTATCTGGTTGCGTCCGACGTCGCCGCGCGCGGCCTCGACATTCCCGATGTCAGCCACGTCTTCAACTACGACGTGCCGATCCACGCGGAGGATTATGTCCACCGCATCGGCCGCACCGGCCGCGCCGGCCGCTCCGGAAAATCCTTCACCATCGCGACGCGCTCGGATACGAAATACGTCGATGCCATCGAAAGGCTGATCGGCACCAAGATCGAGTGGCATGACGGCGACCTGTCGACCGTGACCGAAAGCGAGGGCGAGGAGCAGCCGCGGCGCGGCCGCGGCGCGCCGCGTCGGGCCGGCCGCAAGGACGAGGACCGCAAGGACGATCGCAAGGAACGCGGCGAGCGCAAGAAGGACCGTCACGCCAAGCGCGACGAGACGCCCGATGCGGCGCGCGAAGAGCAGCCTGTCGCCGAAGTGGCCGATATCGCCGAACGCCGCGCCCGCAAGGACGCGATTCGTTCCGACAACGAGCGCAAGGGTTCGGGCAACCATCACGAGCAGCGCGGCGACGCCCGTCCGCAGCGCGACCGCCCCGGCCGCCATCGTCAGGAAGAAGACGACGCAACCGTCGGCTTCGGCGACGACGTGCCGGCCTTCATGCGGATCGTCGCGAAGGTCTGAGTTCCGGACCGCTACGGCAGAATGAAACGGCCCCGATCGGGGCCGTTTCGTTTTTGTACCGTTTGCTCGCCCTGCCCTACATCGGCCCAGGCATCATCTTGGTCGGCTTCTCCAGCATCGGGAAGTCGGCCTTATTGCATGTCACCTTCGGGTTCGTCGGGGTGAACATGCCGTTCGGATTGTCCCTGAACAGCCAGGCATGCAGGTCGTAGTGGACAAACTCCCTCGGGATGAGCGGGTAGTGTCCTTCCATCGGCCCCATGAATTTCTGGCCGAACAGCTTCGGAGCTTCCTTCACGTCCGGCGTCAACGGCACCAGCCATTCCACGCCGACCAGTTTGAGACCTTTCTTGGTTGGCTCGTAGATCAGGACATTGGGCTTCATAGGATCGAGCGGCTTGCCGATGCTCGGGACGTTGACGAAATGGATGCCCATGGCGCCCTTCGGATAGTACATGGCGCCGTCTATCTTCTCGCCGCTATAGTGGACGCAGCCGACCGTCGACAAATAGAGGTCGCGGACGGCTGCCGTGTAGTCTTCATACTTGGCCAGCGACTTCTTCAAGGCCTCGATGTCGGCCTTGTTGGCGTCCTCGGCCTGGGCCGTGGCGGCTCCAAGCCATGCGCCCAAAAGGCCAGTCAAAACAAGGACGCCGCAGCGCCCTAAACGAGCTGTTCTTGTCATGAATTCCTCCCAGATTCCCTTGATCTGGCCGTGCAAGACCGGGGCGGCAGATGTTGATTGCGCGGCCGATTGACCACCCCATCCCCTCTGGAACACGAAGATGGTAGTCCTTTCACCGGTTCTAGAAAAGTATCAATTAGAAAAAGCTAATGTCCTAAGACTTTCGACCCATCCCTGGCCCGAGCCAATAAAAAACGGCCCCATGCGGGGCCGTTTTTTATTGATGGACTTATGCTGCCGGCGCGGTTCGTCTTACGTGAGCGGCGACAGCTGGATTTCGACGCGCCGGTTCTGTTCGCGGCCAGCGGCCGTCGCGTTGGATGCGATCGGGCGCGTCTTGCCGAAGCCGGTGACTGCGAAGCGGCGCTGATCGACGCCCTGGCCGGACAGGTAATTGGCGACTGCAAGCGCGCGACGCTGCGACAGGTCGAAATTGTGCTGATCGCCGCCGGTCGAGTCGGTATGGCCGAAAACGTCCACCGTGGTCTGGCGGAACTTCTTCAGCACCAGCGCGACCGAATTCAGCACCGGATAGAAGCCCGGCTTCACCGCGTCCTGGTCGACGTTGAAGGTGATATCGGACGGCATGTTGAGGATAATCTGGTCGCCGCTGCGGGTAACGCTGACGCCGGTGCCCTGCAGCTGACGGCGAAGCTCGGCCTCGTTCTGGTCCATCGTCGCGCCGATCGCGCCGCCGGCGAGCGCGCCGATGCCGGCGCCGATCAACGCGTTGCGGCGGTCATTGCCGCCGGCCAGCAGACCGAGGCTGGCGCCCGCCAGCGCGCCAAGGCCAGCACCGGCCGCCGTGTTGGAGACCTTCTGGTCGCCGGTATACGGATCGGTGGTGGTGCAGGCGCTCACCAGTAGAGCCGTCGCCACGGCGACGAGCACAGTCTTCTTCATGAGATTGGTCCCTCTCCAATTCACGGCCTTTCGGCCGTGCCAAATCAGCCCTTCCGCAGCCTTGTAGCATGAAATGCGGCGAAAAACGGAACGGGAGTGCGGCCTGCGAAGCTCGGCGGCCGTTCCCGCTTCGCGTCTACCACAGATTCTTGCCGTCGATGACCACCACCTCGACCTTATCCAGGTCGAAATCGTCGAACAGGCGCGAATTGACGCTGATCTTCGGGTTGTCGAAGTCCGGCTTTCCGGTCGACCAATCGGGCGTTTCGGTGAAGGTGCCACAGCCGCAAGTGGCGCAGAAACCGTGCTTTACGGTCTTCGAGCCCCAGCGATAGAAGGAGACATTCTCGGGCGGGCTCGTGAGCTTGAATTGCGACGGCACATAGTATGCCCATAACGACCCCCGCTTCGAGCAGAACGAGCATTTGCATTGCGTCACCGTCCGCGGCGCCTCGGCAACCTCGAAGGTTGTCGCCTTGCAGTGGCAGCTTCCCTTGATGGTCATCACCTCACCTCTCAATTGCCCGCCGCCGCCCCGGATTCCACTGGCAGCAGGGCAACATAAAGAAGTGATCCTGACAACCGTCTGTCAGCAGCTTCGGCAGACATGCTGGCGCGCTCGAAGCCCTCTCGCGCCTCGCGTTTGGCTCGCGAGATCTAGTAAGAGGGCGGCGGCACGAACAGGCAGATGGTCTTGCCGGCGTCGAGCCCGGCCTGGTGCGCGCACCAGTGGTACTCCCCGTCGGGCGAATTCTTGACCCGCTTGTCGCTATAGGCCACCACCTCGCCCGTGCCTTTTATGACATAGCCTTCGGGCCGCTCGCTGATCGAAGACTGCGGCACCTCCTTGCAATCGAAGTTGGCACAGCAGGCAAAGGGATATTTCCAGCCTTGCGGCATCACCGCCGTGGCTTGGGCGTCGTGCGCGATGGCCGGCGGCGCCAGCACCGAGATAGCTCCAACAGCGAACAGGGAGAACAAAAGTCGGCCAGCCGGTCGAACGGCTTGGGCCGATCTTGATATGGCAGCAGACATCGAAACATTCCTTTCGAGCATCAAGCGTTTTCGCTTGCCCGTTCCCGGAACGTGTCTTCCCAGTGGCCGGATCGTCGGTCGCAGATATGCCGCATCCGGCCATAAATGCTTTTAACCCCAGCACGAAAGCTGGGCTGATTCCTCGACTGGCGCAAGCAACCGCTTGCAACGGCGATGCGACAATTCCCGCCAGCCTCTGCCATTCAGAAACGTGCGCCGGCTTGGTTAACGACCGGTTAGCCGCACGGAACCGGTGCCGGACAACGGAATTCGGCTCAAGCTGGTTCCAGACGTTTCAGCCGGGAACATGCCCATCATACTGCGGCAGGTCGTCGGTGATTGTGAACCACTTCGCCTTCGACCCGACAAAGATGTGCGCGGTCGGCCGTATGATCGGATCGTCGACCAGTGTGCCCATGGCGACATGCACATAGGCGCCGTCGCGGACCAACGAATAGATGAGCGAGCCGCATCGCCCGCAATGCGCGTCGTGGCCGCTCTCGTCGCCGAAGATCAGCAGCCTGTCATCGCCCGCGACGAGACGGAACTTTTCGCGCTCGATGCCGGCGAAGGGGTTGAACGCCGACCCGGTCGTGCGCCGGCAGTTCGAGCAATGGCAGTTCGCCGCGTAAACAAATTCGTCCGCAACCTGATAGTGGACTGCGCCGCAGAAGCATTTTCCCGCTAGTGTTCGAGACACCGGCTTCCTCCGCTCCCGCAACGCATATGCACTAGTCGAGGTCCGCCACCGCTTCGCCCGCGCCACCTTCGATGCGGTGCGACAGCGATGCTTCCATGAACTCGTCGAGATCGCCGTCGAGCACGCTCGACGGCGAAGTGCTCTCGACGCCGGTGCGCAGATCCTTCACCAACTGATAGGGCTGCAGCACATAGGAGCGGATCTGGTGGCCCCAGCCGATATCGCTCTTGGAGGCCTCGGTCGCATTGGCGACCGCTTCGCGCTTCTTCAGCTCTTCCTCGTAGAGGCGCGAGCGCAGCATTTCCCAGGCCTTGGCCTTGTTCTTGTGCTGCGAACGCTCCGCCTGGCAGGCGACCGCGATGCCGGTGGCGATATGGGTGATGCGCACAGCCGAATCCGTGGTGTTGACGTGCTGCCCGCCCGAGCCGGATGAACGATAGGTATCGATGCGGACATCGGATTCCGAAACGTCGATCTCTATCTTGTCGTCGACGACAGGATAGACCCAGATACTGGAGAACGACGTGTGACGGCGCGCATTGCTGTCATAGGGCGAAATACGCACCAGGCGGTGGACGCCGGATTCCGTCTTCAGCCAGCCATAGGCGTTGTGACCCTTGATCAGCACGGTGGCGGACTTGATGCCCGCTTCTTCGCCGTCATGGACTTCCAGCACCTCGACCTTGAAGCGGCGGCGCTCGGCCCAGCGCGTGTACATGCGCAGGAGCATCGAGGCCCAGTCCTGGCTCTCGGTGCCACCGGCGCCGGCATGGATTTCGAGATAGGTGTCGTTGGCGTCGGCCTCGCCCGAGAGCAGCGTCTCGACCTGGCGGGCCTTCGCCTCGCCCTGCATCGAACGCAACGCCGCCTCCGCTTCCGCGATGATGCCGTCGTCGCCCTCTTCCTCGCCGAGCTCGATCAGGCCGATATTGTCTTCCAGAGCCTGGGTCATCCCCTTGACGGCGGCGATGCCGTCCTCAAGCTCCTGGCGCTCGCGCATCAGCTTCTGCGCTTCGATCGGATCATTCCAGAGGCTGGAATCCTCTGCACGCGAATTCAGGTATTCAAGCCGCTTTACAGCCTGATCCCAGTCAAAGATGCCTCCTCAGCAGGGTTATCGCCTGCCTGATCTCGTCGACAATGTTGAGCGTTTCCGCGCGCATGGCTCTTCGTCCGGTCCTGTTCTTTCGGTTTTTTGGAATAGGCGCGATACATAGGCACGGCATCGCCGCCTGTAAAGCGAAATGGGTCGGCGGCTGGCCGACCCATTCGAGAAGCATTTCGACGTCAGTAAAGCCCGCCGCCGCCGTCCTGGATGGCCTGGTTGGCCTGCGGCGACAGCGCCCCGCCCGACCCGTTCGAGCCATCGGCGCCCATGCCGATCACCCAGTAGCTGTCGGCCGGGCCGGTGCCGGGCTTGAACGCTTCAACGATGGTGTTGGGATCGCCTTCGGCGGCGCGCATGCCGGTCTTCCGGTTGATGGCGATGAGCTTCATGCCGTCCGGAACCTGGAAGTCAGTGTTCGGCTTGCCGTCAAGCACCACGCGCATGAAATCCTTGAAGATCGGGGCGGCGAGACCGCCACCCGTGGCGCCCTTGCCGAGGCCGCGCGGCGTGTCGTAGCCCATGTAGAGACCGACGACGAGGTTTGGCGTGAAGCCGATGAACCAGGCGTCCTTCTCGTCATTGGTCGTGCCGGTCTTGCCGGCGATGTGACGACCAAGCTCGCCGATGGTGGCGCCGGTACCGCGCTGCACGACGCCCTCCATCATCGAGGTGATCTGGTAGGCGGTCATCGGGTCGAGCACCTGCTCGGAGTTGTCGACCAGCTCCGGCTCGGGCTGGTTCTTCCATTCGGCGGCGTTGCAGCCCTCGCAGCCGCGCTCGTCCTGTTTGAACACCGTCTTGCCGTAGCGGTCCTGGATGCGGTCGATCAGCGACGGTTTGATCGACTTGCCGCCATTGGCCATGATCGAATAGGCCGAAACCATGCGCATGACGGTCGTTTCGCCGGAACCCAGCGCCATCGGCAGATAGGGCGCCAGATGATCGTAGACGCCGAAGCGCTCGGCATATTCCACGACCAGCTTCATGCCCATGTCGTTGGCGAGTCGCACGGTCATCAGGTTTCGCGACTTCTCGATACCGGAGCGCAAGGTTGCCGGCCCCGCGACCGTGCCGTCATAATTCTTCGGCGTCCAGGTGGTGTTGCCGCTCTGGATGGTGATCGGGCCGTCCATGATCACCGAGGCCGGCGTGTAGCCGTTGTCGAGCGCCGCCGAATAGACGATCGGCTTGAACGAGGAACCGGGCTGGCGCATCGCCTGGGTGGCGCGGTTGAATTCCGACTGCGCGTAGGAGAAGCCGCCGACCATGGCGAGCACGCGGCCGGTGTGCGGATCCATGGCGACAAGGCCGCCCTCGACCTCCGGCACCTGGCGCAGCATGTAGGTATTGTCGGAGCCGTCATTCTTCTGCACGAAGATCACGTCGCCGGGTTCCAGCACTTCCGCCGGGGACTTCGCCCTGACGGACTTGCCGTTGACGAAGTGGCGCATGGCGAAGCCCATGTCTTCCTTGCTGACGGTGCCCTGGACGCGTTCCTTGACCAGATCGCCGGAAACCTGCCGCGTCGGCTGGATGCCGATAGTCAGGCCACTCGCCGAACTGTCGAGCACGACGGCCAGCGTCCATTCCGGAACATCCTCGAGACCCTTCACATTGCCGAGCGGCACGCCCCAGTCGCCGGAGACGTCGATATGCGTCACCGGTCCGCGATAGCCGCGCAGCATGTCGTATTTGAGCAGGCCGTTCTGCAACGACTTGCGGGCGATGAGCTGGACATTCGGATCGAGCGTCGTGCGCACCGACAGGCCGCCCTCGTAAAGCGCGTTCTCGCCATAGCGGGCGATAATCTGGCGGCGGACTTCCTCGGTGAAATACTCGCCGGCGAACAGATACGAGCCATTGCGGCGGGGCTTGACGCCGAGCGGCTCGGCCTTGGCCTTGTCGCCTTCCTCGCGGGTGACATAGCCATTCTCGACCATCTGGTCGATGACCCAATTGCGGCGCTCGATTGCGCGGTCGGCATGCTTGAAGGGATGGTAGTTGTTCGGGCCCTTCGGCAGCGAGGCGAGATAGGCGGCCTCCGCAACCGTCAACTCGTTGACCGACTTGTCGAAATAGGTGAGCGCGGCGCCGGCGACGCCATAGGCACCGAAACCGAAGAAGATTTCGTTGAGATAGAGCTCGAGGATGCGGTCCTTGGAATAGGCCTGCTCGATGCGGAAGGCCAGGATCATCTCCTTGATCTTGCGCTCATAGGTCTGGTCGGAGGTGAGCAGGAAGTTCTTCGCCACCTGCTGGGTGATGGTCGAGGCGCCGACCTGCCGCCGCCCGGAACCGAAATTCTGCAGGTTGACGATGATGGCGCGGCCGAGGCCGGTGATGTCGATGCCGGGATGGTTGTAGAAGTTCTTGTCCTCGGCCGACATGAAAGCGGCCTTGACGCGGTCCGGGATGGCCTGGATCGGCAGGTAGAGACGCCGCTCGCGCGCATACTCGGCCATCAGGGCGCCGTCGGAGGCATGGATGCGCGTCGTCACCGGCGGCTCATACTTGGCCAGAACCTCGTAGTCGGGCAGGTCCTTCGCCACATGGCTGATATAAATAGCGATACCAGCAGCCACCAGCAGCGCCAGCGTCGTGCCGACGCCAAAGAAATAGCCGATGAGACGAATCATGCCCGCTCCAGTCCGAAGTTCGGGATTTTCCTAAACGAAGCCGCCTGCCGCGCAAGCTTCCCGGAGCGGTCCCAATCCGCAATCAAAAACCCATGTCGCGACCATGTGGACAAAATACGGCAGCGCGAAATTTGAGGACTCGGTTGCCGAATAATAACGCCGGGTGTTGTCGTCATGCAACGCTGCTTGCGGTTGTAGACGTCCGACGGTTGTGGGCGGGTGCGGGTCAGCCGCCCGTCGCGGTTCCGGCCTTCGCGGCGGCAAACAGGGCGACCGCGTTGGTTATGCTTTGCGCCGCCTTGCCGCGCCAGTCGGCGTTGAGCAACTGCGCCTCATCCTTGACGTTGGAGAGGTAGCCGAGCTCGACCAGGACGGACGGCACGTCCGGGGCCTTGAGCACCCTGAAGCCGGCCGAGCGCTGCGGATTGTTGATAAGGCCGACGCTGGTCGACAACTGGCCTACCAGCGTGTGGGCGAAGCTCATCGAGAAACCGTGCGTTTCACGGCGGATCAGGTCGATCAGGATGTCGGTGACTTCCTTGTTGTCGTCCTCGATCTTCATTCCGGCGAACTGGTCGGACAGGTTCTCGCGATCGGCGAGCGCCTGGGCTTCCGGATCGGAGGCCTTGTCCGAGAGCGTGTAGACCGTGGCGCCGCGAAGGCCTTTGACGGCGATCGTATCGGCATGGATGGAGATCAGGAGATCGGCCTCGTGCTGGCGCGCGATGCGCACGCGTTCGTCCAGCGCCAGGTACACGTCGTTGTCGCGTGTCATGAAGACATCGTATTTGCCGGCCGCGGCCAGCTTGTCGCGCAGCTCCTCGGCAAAAGCGAGCGTGACGTCCTTCTCGATCGTGCCGGCGGAGCTTTCTGCGCCGCCATCGACGCCGCCATGGCCGGGATCGATAACCACCGTGAAGCGATGGCCGGGCGCCGAGACCGGTCCGGTGCCGACCCGCTCGCCCTTTTCGGTCGAAACCGTCGAGCCGGTGGTCAGCGACTGATTGGCGAGAGCTTCGTCGAACTCCCGCTCGGAGGCGGCCGACATATCGATGGCGATGCGGTAGCCGCTGCCGTCGTCATTCTTGAGCACGTCGAGCTTGTCGACGACGAAAGGGCCCTTGCCGGTAAGGATCAGGCGCGAGCCATGTCCCTGATCGCCGTAGCGAACAGCCCGCACAAGGCCGCGCGGCTTCACATCCTTGGCGTCGACGGCGAATCGCGTGCGAGGCAGGTCGACGACCAGGCGATTGGGGCCGCGCAGCAGGAACCATTTGACATCCGGCTCGCGGTCGAAATTCACGACGATGCGCATCTTCGTGGCGTCGCCGGCCATCTTGTAGCCGGTCGCGCCAAGCAGGTCGTCGGCATGCGCGCCGGCAGTGAGGCAGAACAACACAGCCAGCAGCAAGGCGGCCCAGGCCAGGCGCGGGAAATGCCCGCCGGCCCCACTCCTCTTGTCTGCGGCGCCCGCCGGTCCCATCTCTTATCCGTCGCTCCCGGTTTGACGCATTGCGCCCAACCTTCCTGCAAAGTGCCTGTCAGGCCACCAACCCGATTAACGATTGGTATTCAGAGAAGGTTAACCAAGCCTTTCAGGGGGCGCGACCAAAGACACCTTCCCCAGCGGAAGCGCTTTTTGCCGGCATCCGAAATCGGGGTTGCCTTCCATCCCGCCAAATCATAAAAGCGACGTTGGATCACTGCAATCCTGGAACCGCTCGCCTCAGCAGTTTCCTGCCACAGGTCGGATGCAAAGGCGGCTCCGTTACCCTTCCAGGCTCAGGTGGTCGCGACGAATTTCGCAAGCGTGCCCTCGTGGCGGGGGAATCGCTTGCGTGAGGAAAACGGCCGGGTTGCCCCCGCGCCGGCTCTTCGTGAGCAAACAAGCTGGTCCGGCTCAACCCGGGCTTTGGTTCAAAAGGTTCTGCTGGGTGCCGATGGCTTCAAGCGCAATCATGGAAAGGTCCGCATCAAACCGCGCCACAATGGCTGCGGGCGGCACCGCCATTGCGCTCAAGCGGCGGCCGGCGGACGTTCAATTATCCGGCATGCACACAGATACAGGCGCACAGCGGCGGGCATTGCCACGCCAGCTGCGGCCGTCGGCTGCCGGCAGGAAACAAAATAATGCCCAACAAGATGCTGATAGACGCCTCCCACCCGGAGGAAACACGCGTTGTTGTCGTTCGCGGTAACCGCATCGAAGAATTCGACTTTGAATCCCAGGACAAGAAGCAACTCAAAGGAAACATCTACCTCGCCCGCGTAACGCGCGTCGAACCTTCCCTCCAGGCAGCCTTTGTCGAGTATGGCGGCAACCGTCACGGTTTTCTCGCCTTCAGCGAAATTCATCCCGACTATTACCAGATCCCGGTCGCCGACCGTCAGGCCCTGCTGCGCGCCGAGGCGCAGGAAGCCGAAGACGAAGACGACGAGGAGGCCGAGAACGGCGAAGAGCAGCAGGCGCGCGATCGCGGTGGCCGACGCAGCCGGCGGCGCGGCGGCAAGAACCGCGACCGCGGTGAGCACAAGCACGATGCCGAAGTCGCTGCTTCCCCCGAAAGCGGGGAAAGCCCGGCAGAGGCCATAGCGACCGAGGAAACCGCTGCCGAGGCTGTCGGAAGCGAGGATGCCGGCGGCGAGACCGCCGATGTCCAAGTGGAAAACGCGGAAACGACCTCCGAGGCCGTCGGCGCCGCACTGGAAACGGCTGAAGAATCAGCCGACGACGATGATGGGAAGCCATCGGAAGGCGGCCCCACCTCGATCGCGGCGAACGTCGAAGCCGACGTGATTTCCGAAGCGGTCCCGCAGACGGACCAGCCCGAGCAGAGCGGCGAGGCCGCCGCCAGCGACAATGATCGCGGCATGCTGGAGGAGGTCTCGTCCTCGCATTCGGACGAGCACGAGGTCGAATCGGTCGGCGCCGAAGATGCGCTCGAGGAAATCCGCAACCGCCGCAAGCCGGTGCGACGCCAGTACAAGATCCAGGAAGTCATCAAGCGCCGCCAGATCCTTTTGGTGCAGGTGGTCAAGGAAGAGCGCGGCAACAAGGGCGCGGCGCTCACCACGTACCTCTCGCTTGCCGGCCGCTATTCGGTGCTGATGCCGAACACGGCGCGCGGCGGCGGCATATCGCGCAAGATCACCAACGCACAGGACCGCAAGCGCCTGAAGGAGGTCGTGGCCGATCTTGAAGTGCCGCAGGGCATGGGCGTCATCCTGCGCACCGCCGGCGAAAGCCGCACCAAGGCCGAAATCAAGCGCGACTACGAATACCTGATGCGGCTCTGGGAAAACGTCCGCAACCTGACGCTGCAGTCCTCGGCCCCTGCCCTGGTCTACGAGGAAGGCAGCCTGATCAAGCGCTCGGTGCGCGACCTCTACAACAAGGACATCGACGAAATCCTGGTTTCCGGCGAAGACGGCTACCGCGAGGCCAAGGACTTCATGCGCATGCTGATGCCGAGCCACGCCAAGGTGGTTCAGCCGTTCCGCGACACCACGCCGATCTTCGTGCGCAACGGCATCGAGGCGCAGCTCGACCGCATGCTGCAGCCGCAGGTGACGCTGAAGAGCGGCGGCTACATCATCATCAACCAGACAGAGGCGCTGGTTTCGATCGACGTCAACTCCGGCCGCTCCACCAAGGAGCATTCGATCGAGGAGACCGCGCTCCACACCAATCTGGAAGCGGCCGAGGAAGTCGCGCGGCAACTGAGGCTGCGCGACCTTGCCGGGCTTATCGTCATCGACTTCATCGACATGGAGGAGAACCGCAACAACCGCTCCGTCGAGAAGCGGCTGAAGGATCACCTCAAGAACGACCGCGCCCGTATCCAGGTCGGCCGCATTTCGCATTTCGGCCTGATGGAGATGTCGCGCCAGCGCATCCGCGCCAGCGTGCTGGAATCGACCATGAAGCCCTGCCCGCATTGCGGCGGCACCGGCCATGTGCGCTCCGACTCCTCCGTGGCGCTGATGGTGGTGCGGGCGATCGAGGAATTCCTGCTCAAGGATTCGCGCAGCCACATCATCGTGCGTACGCCCGCCGTGACCGCGCTTTATGTGCTCAACCACAAGCGCGCCAATCTGGTGGAGCTCGAAGCCCGCTTCGGCCTGACGATCACGATCGAGGCCGACGAGACGCTCGGCACCCAGCACTACGCGATCTTCCGCGGCGCCGTTGCCGAAAAGCCGGAAGGCTTTGTCGAGGTGCGCAGCCTGCCGGCCTATGTCGAGCCGGAAGAGCCCGAGGACGAGATCGTCATCGAGGAAGAGGAAGAAGAGGTTTCGGTGCAGGCCGAACAGCCGCGCCAGCCGCAGCAGCAGGGTCAGCACCAGCAGCGGTCCGAGGACGGCGATGGTCGCAGGCGCCGCAAGCGCCGCCGGCGGCGTGGCGGCAGGGATCGCGACCGTGAGCAGACCGGCGACGCCGTGGCACCGGCGGAAGCGGGCGAAGCAACCGACGATGCCACGGATGCGATCGAAGAAGCGGCTCAGGACGTGACCGCCGGCGATGAAGCCGCGGCGGCAACCGAGGACGGTTCGGCCAAGAAGCGGCGGCGCGGCAAGCGCGGCGGCAAGCGCAGCCGCCGCGAGGACGAGGCTTCGGAGGCGGTTGCCGGCGAGACTGTCGGCGACACCGAGGACGAAGCGGCGGAAAGCGAGGATGCCGCCGGCGAGCCGGTCGTGGCAGTCGCGCCCGAACAGCCTGCCGCTCCAGCGGCCGCCAATGATGACGCCGAGGTGGCCGAGAAGCCGAAGAAGCCCCGCCGTTCGCGAGCAAAGAAGGCGGCCGAGGAAACCGTGGCCGAGACGGTGTCGGAGCCTGTTGCCGAGGCCCAGGTCGCGCCCGTGGCCGCCCCGCCCGAGCCGGCGCCCGCCGCTCCAGCGGAGGCCGAGCCTGCCGCCAGTGCGCATCCGACGCGCCGCAAGCCGCAGTCGGTCGACGCGCCGGTTGTACCCGTCGTCTCCTCGAACGTGTCCGGCGAGGCCAAGGCCGAAGACAAACCGAAGCGCGCCGGCTGGTGGCAGCGCAAGGGTTTTTTCTAAACCTTTCAGGCTGTTAAGTTGATCTTTTAAAAGAATCCCGCGCCACTCTCGGCGCGGGATTTTTCATTTTACGGCGCGAAGATCGACCAGTTCATCATCCGGGCAAGCTTCTCCAGCGCGATGGAGCCGAGCTTGGAGTTGCCGTTCTCGTTGAGGCCGGGCGACCAGACCGCCAGCGAAGCTACCCCAGGCACGATGCCGAGAATGCCACCGCCGACACCGCTTTTGCCCGGTATGCCTACGCGGAAGGCGAAATCGCCGGAACCGTCATAGTGGCCGCAGGTCAGCATCAGGGCGCCGATGCGGCGCGCCCGCTCAGTCGACACGACCGAATGTCCGGTCGCCGGGTTCCGGCCGCCATTGGCGAGGAACCGGCCGGCCATGGCGAGCTGGCGGCAGCTCATGGCGATCGCGCAATGGTGGAAATAGACCCCCAGCGCCAGCTCCGGTTCGTGATGGAGATTGCCGAAGGATTTCATGTAGTTGGCCAGGGCGAAGTTGCGGTAACCGGTGGCCCGCTCGGATGCCGCGACCTCACGATCGATGATGATCGTCTCGTCATCGGCAAGGAACTGGATGAAACGCAGGATCTCGCCGATCGCCTCGCGCGGCTGGTGGCCCGCGAGCAGGACGTCGGAGACGACGATGGCGCCGGCATTGATGAACGGATTGCGCGGAATGCCATTCTCATGCTCGAGCTGGACGATGGAGTTGAACGGGTTGCCGGACGGCTCGCGGCCGACGCGATGCCATAGCGCATCGCCGACCTTGCCCAGCGCCAGCGTGAGCGTGAAGACTTTCGACACGCTCTGGATCGAAAAGGGCTGATCGGCTTCGCCGGCAAGGATGACGCGGCCGTCATTGGTCACGGCGGCGATGCCGAATTTCTTCGGATCGACCTTGCCGAGCTGCGGGATGTAGGTGGCCACCGCGCCGCGATCGGTGCGCTCAGCCATCTCGGCGGCCACTTCGGCCAGTGCTTGCTCGAGTTCCGGCATGGCTTCTATTTCAACCAGCGTTCAATGCGCCCCAGCGCCTCGACCATGTCGTCATGGCTGCCGGCATAGGAAAAGCGCATGGTGCGATGGCCCTGCAGCGGGTCGAAATCACGGCCGGGCGTCGCCGCGACATGCGCCTCGGCCAGCATTTTGCGCGCGAAAGCCATGCTGTCATTGGTGTGGCGGGTGACATCGCAGAAGGCATAGAAGGCGCCATCCATCGGCGCGGCGAGCGCGAAGCCGAGTTCCGGCAGGCGCTTCATCAGGAGGTCACGGTTCCAGGCATAGCGCGCCTTCACCTTTTCCAGCTCCTGCGTCGCCTTGAACGCCTCGATCGCCGCGATCTGCGACAGTTCCGGCGGCGAGATATAGAGGCTCTGGGCGACACGCTCGACCGGCCGCACCAGCTCTTCCGGCAGCACCATCCAGCCGATGCGCCAGCCGGTCATGCAATAGTATTTCGAGAAGGAATTGACCACGGTCACGCCGGCGCCATGCGTCAGCGCGGTGACATCGGGCGCAGCGTAGGCCAGCCGGTGATAGATTTCGTCGGAGATCACGGCGATGCCAAGTTCCTCGGCCGTCTCCACCAGCGTCGCGAGTTCCTCCGCCGGGATCACCGCGCCGGTCGGATTGGCGGGGCTGGCAAACAGCACCCCCTTCAGCGGCTTCTCGCGATGCGTGGCCTTGAGATGCTCGGCATGCAGATAGGCATCCGCGCCGAGCTCGATCTCGACGATCTCGATGCCGAGCGCGGCCATGATGTTGCGGTAGGCCGGATAGCCGGGTGCGGCGATGGCGACACGGTCGCCCGGGTCGAACATCGCCAGGAAAGCGAGATTGAAGGCGGCCGATGAGCCGGTCGTGACGGCAATGCGCGACGGCGCGACGTCGATCCCGTAATGCTCGCCATAATGCGCCGCGATCGCCTTGCGCAGATCGGCGAGACCCAAGGCGTCGGTGTAGCCGATGCGGCCATGCCTGAGCGCCGCGGCCGCCGCCTCGCGGACGCCGACCGGCGCGGGATCCGACGGCTGGCCGACGGCCATCGACACCACAGGCACGCCGGTGGCCTTCAGCCGGTTGGCTTCGGCCAGGATGTCCATGGCGTGGAACGGCTCGACTTCCCCTCGGCGCGAAAGCGAAACGACCATTTGACCTCTTCCAACTGCCCTGCGACGAAATCCGAGGGGAAACCGTCGCGGATTTGCCCGTGAACCGCCCCGGTTCGAGGACGGCGCCGCACAAATGCCCGATTGATGTGGGGATCACAAGCGCGCAGGAAGTTACCGGCGCCGACTTTTCATCTTTCGCCCGCTCGTCTACCAGTGGACCTTATGTTGAGCCGACCCCGACCATCGATTGGCGAATCGACCTCCCTCAGCCGAACCGCGCGCGGCTTCGCGACCCTTATGCTGGCCGCCGCGGTTGCGGTCTCGAGCTCGGTCAGCGCCTTCGCGCAAGGCGTGCCGGTGGTGCGCGATGCCGAGATCGAGGCGCTGGTGCGCGACTATGCCCGGCCGATCTTCAAGGCCGCGGGGCTCGCCAATGACGGCATCGACATCGTTCTGGTCAACGACCAGAGTTTCAACGCCTTCGTCACCGGGCGGCGACTGTTCATCAACACCGGCGCGCTGGTGACTGCCGAAACGCCGAACGAGATCATCGGCGTCATCGCGCACGAGGCCGGCCATATTGCCGGCGGCCACCAGCAGAAATTGCGCGACCAGCTCGACCGCGCCAAGACCATGGCCATCATCGCCACCCTGCTTGGCGCCGGCGCCATGGTTGCCGGCGCCACCACCAACAGCCGTGGCCTTGCCGGCGCCGGCATGGGCGTCGCCGCGGGCGGCGGCGAGATGGCGCAGCGCTCGATCCTTGCCTATCAGCGCACCGAAGAGATCACCGCCGACCGTTCGGCGATCACCTATCTCAACGCCACCGGCCAGTCCGGCATGGGCATGCTGAAGACCTTCGGCCGCTTCCAGAGCGCGCTCTCGCTCGCCGGCACCCAGGTCGACCCCTACCGGATCAGCCATCCGATGCCGCAGGAGCGCATCGCCAACCTGGAAGTGCTCGTCAAGCAGAGCCCGTTCGTCAACGTTGTCGACCCGCCTGCCTTGCAGCAGCGGCACGACATGATGCGCATCAAGATCGCCGCCTATATGCAGGGCCAGGCGGCCGTCGCGCGGCTGATGCGCAAGAACCCGGCCAGCCTCGCCTCGCGCTATGGCGATGCGCAGCAGACCTATCTCTTCGGCAATCCCGGCGCGGCGCTCACCAAGACGGCGGCGTTGATCAAGGAACAACCGAAGAACCCCTATTTCCAGGAATTGCGCGGCGATATCCTGATGAAGGCCAACAAACCGAAGGACGCGGCGGACGCCTATGCCAAGGCGGTCAGCCTCGATCCGGCGCGCTCCGGATTGCTATTGGTCTCGCTCGGCCAGGCGCTAATGGCGGTGGGAACGCCCGATTCGATCCAGAAGGCGGTGACCCAGCTCAACAATGGGGTCGCGCGGGAAAGGGAGAATGCCGACGCTTACCGCTTTCTGGCGCAGGCTTATGGCGAACTCGGCGACATTCCGGCCGCCGATCTTGCCACCGCCGAGGGCCACTATTATGCGGGCGACTACAAAAACGCTAAGATCTTCGCCATGCGCGCTCAACAGAAATTGAAGCGCGGCGAACCCCGCTGGGTCCGCGCGCAGGATATTGTAAACTACACGCCATCGAACAAACTCAAATGAACCTCCCGGGCGTTGGCGGCGACCAAGGCGGACCGGAATGGGCAAAAGGAACGACGATATGAACAAGGCAATCCTGCTTGGCAGTGCTGGCGGTCTGGCGGTGGCGCTCGGCATGCTGGCCTTCGGCTTCGTGGCGGGAAACCCGCAAGCCGCGAGGGCCGACACCGTGCAAGTCGCCCAGGTTACGTCCTCCACCGACACCAAGGCCGCTGCCGACACCAAGATCGATCGCAAGGAGGTCGAAGGCATCATCCGCGATTATCTCTTGAAGAACCCGGAAGTTCTGCTCGAGGTGCAGGACGCGCTCGAGGCCAAGCAGAAGGAAGAGCAGCGGCTCGCGGCGCTCGGCGTGATCAAGAACTCCAAGGACGAGATCTTCAACTCCACCTTCGACGGCGTCGTCGGCAACCCGAAGGGCAAGGTCACGATCGTCGAGTTCTACGATTACAATTGCGGCTTCTGCAAACGCGCCATCGAGGACATGAAGGCATTGACCAAGTCCGACTCGGATCTGCGCTTTGTGCTTAAGGAGTTCCCGATCCTCAGCCCGGATTCGCAGAAGGCCAGCGTCGTCTCCATGGCGTTCCACCTGATGCATCCGGAGAAATACGGCGAGTTCCACACCGCGCTGCTCGGCGGCCAGGGCCGCGCCACCGAAGCGACCGCCATCAAGGTGGCGCTTTCGCTCGGCGCCGACGAGGCGACGCTGCGCGAGAAGATGAAGGACCCGCGCATCGCCGAAACGCTTTCGCGCACCTATGACCTTGCGACGAAACTGTCGATCACCGGCACGCCGTCCTATGTGGTTGGTAACGAGGTGATCTTCGGAGCGCTCGGCCAGCAGGTTCTCGCGGAAAAGATCGAAGAGGCCAAGAGCGCGCTGTAAGCGCGTGCGCGTGCAGAAGCCGGCCGTTGTGGACAGCGAAAGAACGCACTTGCGCTCTTTTCGCGGGCGGTTATGCCCATTATAGAGGCCCAGTGCGCCGGCTTGGGGTCGGCGCAGAACAAGGTCGGCATATTGAAAACGATTTTCGTCCTCAACGGTCCCAATCTCAATGCGCTCGGCAAGCGCGAGCCGGGGATTTACGGCGGCAAGACACTTGCGGCCATCGCCGAGGACTGCAAGGCGGCCGGCGCCGCCCTCGGGCTGGAGATCGATTTTCGCCAATCCAATCATGAGGGCGATCTGGTCGACTGGATCCAGGAAGCCGGCGAGAAGGCGGCAGGCATCGTCATCAATCCGGGCGCCTATAGCCACACGTCGATCGCCATTCACGACGCCATCCGCGCCGCAGCGCCGCTGCCGGTCGCCGAAGTCCATCTTTCCAACATCCACGCGCGGGAGCCCTTCCGCCACGTCTCCATGATCGCGCCGGTCGCTGTCGGCATGATCTGCGGGTTCGGACCCCTCGGCTACACGCTCGCGCTGCAGGCACTGGCGGCTCGCCTGTGACCGGCCCCCAAACAGAAGGCTCGAAAATGTCGATAAAAAAGACCGGTGTTGACCAGCAGCTGATCCGCGATCTGGCGGGCATTCTGAACGACACCAACCTGACCGAGATCGAGGTCGAACTCGGCGACCTTAAGGTGCGCGTCTCGCGCCAGGCGCAGGCCGTGCATGCCGTCGCCGCGCCGCTTAGCGCGGTTGCTCCTGTTGCCGCGGTGGCGGCTCAGCCCGCAACTGCAGCCGTTGCCGCCGACGTGTCCAAGAACGCGGTGCCTTCGCCGATGGTCGGCACCGCCTATCTGGCGCCCTCGCCCGACGCCAAGGCGTTCATCGAAGTCGGCCAGAAGGTCAAGGAAGGCCAGACGCTGCTCATCATCGAAGCGATGAAGACGATGAACCAGATACCCTCGCCGCGCGCCGGCACGGTGACGGCGATTCTCATCGAGGATGCCCAGCCGGTCGAATACGGCATGCCGCTGGTGGTTCTTGAGTAGGGCCGGGAACAGCCAGATGTTCCAGAAGATCCTCATCGCCAATCGCGGCGAAATCGCTCTGAGGGTGCTGCGCGCCTGCAAGGAGCTCGGCATCCAGACGGTGGTGGTCCACTCGACCGCGGATTCCGACGCCATGCATGTCCGGCTTGCCGACGAGAGCGTCTGCATCGGCCCGCCGCCCTCGCGCGAAAGCTATCTCAACATCCACCAGATCGTCGCCGCCTGCGAGATCACCGGCGCCGACGCCGTGCATCCTGGCTACGGCTTCCTGTCGGAGAATGCCAAGTTCGCCGACATTCTGGCCGCCCACAACATCACCTTCATCGGCCCCTCGGGTGACCATATCCGCATCATGGGCGACAAGATCGAGGCCAAGCGCACGGCAAAGCGGCTCGGCATTCCGGTCGTGCCGGGATCCGACGGCGCGATCAGCGACGACAAGGAAGCCAGGCGCGTCGCCGCCGAGATCGGCTATCCGGTGATCATCAAGGCTTCCGCCGGCGGCGGCGGCCGCGGCATGAAGGTGGCGCATACCGAAGCGGACCTCGAAGTCGCCCTGCAGACGGCCAAGTCGGAAGCGGGCGCGGCGTTCGGCGACGACGCCGTCTATATCGAGAAATATCTGGAGAAGCCGCGCCATATCGAGGTGCAGGTGTTCGGCGACGGCGCCGGCCGCGGCGTGCATTTCGGCGAGCGCGACTGCTCGCTGCAGCGGCGGCACCAGAAGGTCTGGGAGGAAGCCAATTCCCCCGCGCTCAATGCCGAGGAGCGTTCGCGCATCGGCGGCATCTGCGCCAAGGCCATCGCCGATCTCGGCTATTCGGGCGCCGGCACGATCGAGTTCCTCTACGAGAATGGCGAGTTCTATTTCATCGAGATGAACACTCGTCTTCAGGTCGAGCATCCGGTGACCGAAGCGATCACCGGCATCGACCTCGTGCACGAACAGATCCGCGTCGCCTCGGGCGGCGGACTGTCGGTCAGGCAAGCGGACATCAAGTTCAACGGCCATGCCATCGAGTGCCGCATCAACGCCGAAGATCCGCGTACCTTCACGCCCTCGCCCGGCACGATCACGCATTTCCACACGCCCGGCGGCCTCGGCATCCGTGTCGATTCCGGCGTCTATTCCGGCTACAAGATCCCGCCCTATTACGACAGCCTGATCGGCAAGCTCATCGTGCACGGCCGCAACCGCGTCGAATGCATGATGCGGCTGCGCCGCGCGCTCGACGAATTCGTCGTCGACGGCATCAAGACGACGCTGCCGCTGTTCCGCGACCTTGTCGGCAATCCCGACATCGCCAATGGCGACTACGACATCCACTGGCTGGAAAAATACCTGGCCAAGGGTGAATAGCACGGGGATGCGATGACTCGCCCCTACGCGCCAGGCTATCGCATTCCGACCGACCTGCTGCTCAGGGCCTACGCCTCTGGCGTGTTCCCAATGGCCGAGAGCGCCAACGACCCGGAAGTGTTCTGGGTGCGGCCGGAAACGCGCGGCATCATTCCGCTGGACGGGTTCCACACACCGCGCAGCCTGAAGAAGACGATCCGCAAGCATCCGTTCGAGATACGCTACGACTTCGATTTCGAGGCGACGATCGACGGCTGCGCCGAAAAGCGCGAGGAGCGCCGCTCGACCTGGATCAACGCGCCGATCCGCGAAGCCTATGTCGACCTCTATCGCCTTGGCCACTGCCATTCGGTCGAGGCGTGGCGCGAGGAACGGCTGGTCGGCGGCCTCTACGGCGTCTCGCTCGGACGCGTGTTCTTCGGCGAAAGCATGTTCGCCAGGGAGACCGACGCGTCGAAGACTTGTCTCTACCATCTCGTCGAGCGGCTGAAGGCGCGCGGCTTCGCGCTGCTCGACACGCAATTCACCACCGAGCATTTGAAGCGCTTCGGCGCCGTCGACGTGCCGCGCGGCCAGTATGAGAAGCTGCTCGCCGAAGCGCTGAAGGGCGAGGCCGTCTTTTATCCTTGAGCTTGCTCTGCCGCCTCGATCGGCGTTTGCGAATGGAACATCATCTTCCATCCGTCGGCGCGATGGACATAACCCGTGCTGACGAGCGCCGCATAGGGCTCGCCGTTTTCCCGCGTCGCGTGCGCTTCGTAAGTGAGCATGACGATATCGCTGCCCGGCTCGACCATGCCCTTCAGCTTGATGTCGAGGTCGCGCCATTTGTTGGGCTTGGCGGCGGTCTTTGCCAGATCGGCGTTGGTCATCGCCTGCGCCATCCGCGGAAACGCCACCAGGCACTCCACGTCGGCGTTGGCTTCATAATAGGCGGAATCGCCTGACCAAAAGCCCTTCTCGATATCGAGAAGCTCCTGCTTGTTGGCCGTAATCGGTTTGGCGGTCATCGCGGAATCCTCCTTGCCTTGTCGCCGATTTGGAACGGCTCAAGGGCGGGCAGGTTCCGATATCAGTTGGTGCTGGAGGGCTCGTCGTCAGCCGGCTCGGGCGCGGCGTCGGCCGGCTGCGCCGCAGCCTTAGGCTTGGCGGCCTGGTCCTTCGGCTTGGCCGTGTCGGCCTTGGCCGCGGTCGGCGGCGGCACGTCCGACTTCTGCTTGCAACCCTTGAGCCACACGTCATACACGGCGTGCTCAACGGCGTTGAGGCCGGGGCTTTCGGCAAACATCCAGCCGGTGAAGATGCGGCGGATCTTGCGGTCAAGCGTGATCTCGTCGACCTCGACGAAGGAATCGGTCTTCGGCTGCTCCGTATCCGGCCGCGAATAACAGACGCGAGGCGTCACCTGCAAAGCGCCGAACTGCACGGTTTCGTCGATATAGACGTCGAAGGTGATGATGCGACCGGTGATCTTGTCAATGCCGGCGAACTCGGCCACCGCATTGGTGACGCGGTCAGAGGCCGTGGGCGCCGCGGCCGGAGCCGGCGCGGCGGCGAAGACCGTTGTCGCGGTAACCAGAATGGACGTCGCCGCGATCAGCGCCTTTGATATGTGGCCGAAAGAGCTCATGCAAAATACCGGTGGTTGTGCCCGGGTGATTCTTCAATGCCCAAGGCTAATCGACGCTGCGCTATCAGCAAGCAGCTAAACGCCAATTGTGGCGACAAAGGACCGAAGCGGCGTCGTGGACGCGGATTACGATCCGGGCGTCCAGGCGTCGTAGTCGCCGGTCACCTGCGGGCGATGCTGGTTGGTCAGGATGGAACCCTGCGGACGATAGGCGCCGGGCGTTCCGGTCAGGTTCGGCCGATGCTGCTTCTGCCACTCGCGAGCCTTGTAGCTCTCGCTCGAAGGAGCGGTGTCGACGCGATGGTGGATCCAGCCATGCCAGCCCGGCGGGATCTTCGAGGCTTCCGAATAGTCGCGATAGATGACCCAACGGCGGGTGCGGCCTTCCGAATCGACGCCGCCCTCATAATAAACGTTGCCGGCTTCGTCCTCGCCGACCTTTTTGCCGAAGCGCCAGGTGTGGAAGCGGGTGCCGAGCGTCTGGCTGTTCCACCAGGTGAAAAACTGCAGCAGGAAAGTTTTCATCCAGATCCTCGCGGCGGCAGCGGCTGCGCCTTTTCCCCCTGCTTATGGCGTCACGCCACCGCGAAGGCAAGGGTTTTGCCATGCCCCGAACGTAAATGCTTCGTGCGTTATCTTGATGCATGTCGTCGCCCCAGAATCGCTCCACACTTCTGGGCGACATGCATTAAATCGATGCAGTTGCGTCGCCGGCGGCAACGTGGCTTGCCAAGCGTAACCTGTCTTTCTAAAGCTCGGCCCGCCCGTTTCGGGCGCGCCCCAGAGCATGGTGTCGTCCGAAAACCGCTACACACTTTTCGGCATCATGCTCTAGGGGGGTGACGATTGACCCGGTATCCGTCGGCCGACAGCCGGATCAGCGCCGAAAACATTCGCCGCCGCAAGGGCGGCGTGCCGATCGTCTGCCTTACCGCCTATACCTATCCCGTCGCCCGTCTGCTCGATCCACATGTCGATCTGCTGCTGGTCGGCGACAGCGTCGCCATGGTCCTGCATGGCCACGCCACGACGCTCGGCGCCTCGCTGGAGATGATGATCGCGCACGGCCAGGCCGTGATGCGCGGCTCGGTCAAGGCGTGCGTCGTCGTCGACATGCCGGCGGGCAGCTATGAGGCCTCGCCGGAGCTAGCCGTGGCGTCGGCAAGGCGGATCGTGAAGGAAACAGGCTGCCAGGCCGTGAAGCTCGAAGGCGGCGTCGACATGGCCTCCCGGATCGCCGCGATCGTCGCAGAGGGAATGCCGGTCATGGGCCATATCGGCCTGCAACCGCAGTCGGTGGAGAAGGACGGCGGCTACAAGATCAAGGGCCGGACGCAGGATAATATCGCCGCGCTGCTCAGCGATGCCGAAGCGGTGGAAGAAGCAGGCGCCTTCTCGGTCGTCATCGAAGGCACGATGGAAGCCGTGGCCGCGAAGCTTACCCGTCACATTTCCATACCGACCATCGGCATCGGCGCCAGCGCCGACTGCGACGGCCAGATCCTGGTGATCGACGACATGGTCGGCATGACCGTCGACCGCGTGCCGAAATTCGTCAAGGAATACGCCAACTTGCGCAGCGCGATAGCGGATGCGGCGGCGCGCTACGCAGCCGAGGTGCGCGGCCGCGCCTTCCCTGGCCCCGACCACGTCTTCAAGACGGCCTCCGGCAAGGACAAGACATGAACGCGCCAATCGTCGTCGACAGCGTCACTGCCCTTCGGGCGCAAGTCCGGGACTGGCGGCGGGCAGGCCTCAAGGTGGCCATGGTGCCAACCATGGGCGCGCTGCATGACGGCCATATCTCGCTGGTCCGGATCGCGCTCGAACGGGCCGAGCGCTGCGTCGTCTCGATCTTCGTCAACCCGACGCAGTTCGCGCCGACGGAAGATCTCGACAAATATCCGCGCCAGCTGGCGCGCGATCTCGACCGGTTGCAGTACGCTGGCGCGCATCTCGCCTTCACGCCCGGCGTGAGCGAAATGTACCCCTCCGGTTTCGCCACGAAAATCTCTGTCGGCGGCCCCTCCCGCGGCCTGGAGACCGACTTCAGGCCGAATTTCTTCGACGGCGTCGCGACCGTGGTGGCCAAGCTCTTCCTGCAGGCGGCGCCCGATTGCGCCGTGTTCGGCGAGAAGGATTACCAGCAGCTTTGCGTCGTCAGGCAGCTCTGCCGCGATCTCGACCTGCCCGTCGAGATCGTCGGCGCGCCGACGGTGCGCGACGCCCACGGCCTCGCCATGTCGTCACGCAACGCCTATCTGGGCGAGGCCGAGCTCGACATCGCGCGCAAGCTCAACGTGATCCTGCGCCGTACGGCGGCGGCGCTTTCGACCGGCACGGATGAAGCCGACGCCACCACCGCCGCCGCGAAGGCCCTGGTCTCCGCCGGCTTCCAAAAGGTCGACTACGTCGCCGCCCGCGCGAGCGTCACGCTCGAACCCTGGCGGCGAGGCCATGACGGCCGCATGCTCGCGGCAGCCTGGCTCGGCACGACGCGACTGATCGACAATGTGGAGATCGCTTCCGCCTGATCGGCCAAGTTCGTTTGATCGAGCCGCCTACTCTTCCGACGGCATATGCAGATACATCGACTGGATGCCGACGCGGCCCGGCCCGGTGAAGCGATTGACGACGAAATTCATGGCTGCGCCGAAGAAGCCGCTGGAAAGGCGGTCTATCCTCGTATCCATCTTCACCGAAGCGTCCTTGAACAGCCAGCCGCCGGGCTCGATGTCGATGGTTTCGCCGGGCGCCAGCACCTTTTCGAAGACATTGCCGTAGCCGTGCAGCCAGACGATGCCGTCGCCGGTCTCGCCACGGAAGCGATCGATGAAGAAGCCGCTCTGGCCGAACAGCATCGTTCCCAGCCCGCGCACGCGCTCGAAAGTGTAGTCGACGCTGGCGGTCGCGGCCAGAAACTGATGTTCGCGCACCTGGATCTCCTCGCCGCGCCGGAGATGGATCGGCACGATATGGCCCGGCCCGTCGCGGCTGAAGGCGATGACGCCCGGCCCGGACGCCTCGGTGACGAAGATCTGCATGCCGGCGATCATGCGCTTCAGCGCGCCCTTCAGCGACTTCAGGCCGATGGTGATGGTGGTGTTCTTCCAGAGCAGGATGTGGTGTTCGAAATAGACCGGCATGTTGGTCACATCGACCGACAGCACCGGCACCAGTTCGCCCGCGACGTGATAGGTCACGCCGCCAAAAGTCTCATCCGACACCTCGGTCGGCATCAATTCCGGCAAGCTCGGCATGGCAATCCCCCATTGCGGGCGACGCCTCTGCGTTGTGGAGGGTGCTACCGCGAGGAGCAGCCTTGATCGCGCGGATCGCCGCGATCAAATCAAAACCGCGCGATGACCAGGCATGCTCGCAGCCGATCTAGCCGAGCCGCTTCTCCAGGATGAGCGCGGGCCACCCCGAACCGCCGCCGCAATCCGCGGTCCTGCCTGCATGCCTGAACCCGTTCGCCTCGTAGAAGGCGATGGCCCCGGCGTTCGCTTCCTCGACCTCGAGGCGCAGCGTGCGCATCTCCGGGAAGCTGGCCTCGACCTCATCGAGCAGCAACCGGCCAATCCCCTGCCGCTGGCAGGCCGGATGCACGTAGAGCTGGTTCAGAAGCACGATCTTCGGGTCGGTGGTGGCGGCGGCGAAAGCCATGCCACCGAGCCGCTTGCCATCGTCGGCGACCAGGAACTCGGAATTCGGCCGCACAAGCCGCGCCTTGAGCGAGGCGATCGAATGCCAGTCATCGGTGATCGCTGCAACCCGCTCGGCGCCGTAGATGGCGTCGTAGGTCGCGTGCCACGTCTCGACCAGCAGCGCACGCACCGCAACAAGGTCGCGCTCGCTGGCGGTGCGGACGAACATCGGCCTATTCGATGCCGAGCTTGGCCTTGACGAGATCGTTGACCGCCTGCGGGTTGGCCTTGCCGCCGGTCGCCTTCATCACCTGGCCGACGAACCAGCCGGCCATGGTCGGCTTGGCGCGCGCCTGCTCGGCCTTGTCCGGGTTGGCGGCGATCACCTCGTCGACCGCCTTCTCGATGGCGCCGGTGTCGGTGACCTGCTTCATGCCGCGACTCTCGACGAGCTGGCGCGGGTCGCCGCCCTCGTTCCAGACGATCTCGAACAGGTCCTTGGCGATCTTGCCGGAGATCGTGCCTTCCTTGATCAGATCGAGAACGGCGCCGAGCTGCTCGGGCGAAACCGGAGCATTTTCAATGTCCTTGCCAGCTTTGTTCAGCTGGCCCAGGAGATCGTTGATGACCCAGTTGGCGGCGAGCTTGCCGTCGCGGCCCGCAGCCACCTTCTCGAAATAGTCCGCGATCGGCTTTTCCGAAACCAACACCGAGGCGTCGTAGGCCGAGAGGCCGAGCACATCGACCAGCCGAGCCTTCTTGTCGTCGGGCAGCTCCGGCAGGCTTGTGGCGAGCGCATCGACATAGGCCTGGTCGAACTCCAGTGGCAAAAGGTCGGGATCCGGGAAATAGCGATAGTCATGCGCCTCTTCCTTGGAACGCATCGAACGCGTCTCACCTTTGACAGCGTCGAACAGGCGCGTCTCCTGATCGATCTTGCCGCCGTCCTCCAGAATGGCGATCTGGCGGCGCGCCTCATATTCAATGGCCTGGCCGATGAAGCGGATCGAGTTCATGTTCTTGATCTCGCAACGCGTGCCGAAGGCACCGCCCGGACGGCGCACCGAGACGTTGACGTCGGCACGCAGCGAGCCTTCGTCCATATTGCCGTCGCAGGTGCCGAGATAGCGCATGATCGAGCGCAGCTTGGTGACATAGGCCTTGGCTTCGTCGGCCGAACGGATATCGGGCTTGGAGACGATCTCCATCAGCGCCACGCCGGAGCGGTTGAGATCGACATAGGACATGGTCGGGTGCTGATCATGCATCGACTTGCCGGCATCCTGTTCCAGATGCAGGCGCTCGATGCCGACCTCGATATCCTCGAACTCGCCCTGGCGATCAGGGCCGACCGAGACGATCACCTTGCCCTCGCCGACGATCGGCTGCTTGAACTGCGAGATCTGGTAGCCCTGCGGCAAGTCCGGATAGAAATAGTTCTTCCGGTCGAAGACCGACTTGTGGTTGATCGCGGCCTTCAGGCCCAGCCCGGTGCGGATCGCCTGCTTGACGCATTCCTCGTTGATGACCGGCAGCATGCCGGGCATCGCCGCGTCGACCAGGCTGACATTGGCATTGGGCGCCGCGCCGAACGAGGTCGAGGCGCCGGAAAAGAGCTTGGCTTCCGAGATCACTTGCGCATGCACTTCGAGCCCGATGATGATTTCCCAGTCGCCGGTGGCGCCGGGGATCAGACGTTTCGCGTCGGGGGTGCGGGTGTCGATGATGCTCATGGAGGCCTGCGTATCTTAGAATTCGCGAATATGCGCAAAAGGATAGTTTGACGAGCAACTTCGCTAGTGCAAACCGCCCGGCGAGACAAGCGCAAAGCCGTCCGCTGGCCTTTTCCTGCGCTTTCGCCTAAGAAGCGTCCACCCCTATGGAGAGTGGATGTCCACTTACGCTCAGTCCCGGTGAAGCCCTGACCTCTTGAGCGAGGCAGGGCAGAAAAACCTGAAACCCCGTGCCGCGATGTCTCGCGGCGGCGGCTTTTGTTGTTTTTCCCGGGAATTCTTCAATGGACATATCGCGCAACGAACAGCGCATCCTGCACCTGCTCGCGCAGGGCGGGCGTATCGAAATCGAAAAGAACGAGAGTAGGAAGATCGCCTCGGCCCAATGCCTGACCCGCGACGGCTGGCGTTATCCGGGCTTCGACCTGGAGCTCTTTCGAAAATTGAGGCGCAAGAAAGCGGTTTCCTCGACGGATGGCGGCCCTTACCGCATCACACGACGCGGGCTCCAACTCGTCCGCGCCGAGCTCGACAACCGATAGAACGCGTCGCACCGCCGGCTGGAAACAGCCGGCGGTTTCCTCGCCTTGCCTGCTTAGGCAGTAGCGATGTAGGCCTTCATCTCTTCGGCTTCGCGCTCGACATCCTCAATGCGGCGCTTGACCACGTCGCCGATGGAGACGATGCCGTCGAGCTGGCCGCCCTTTTCCACCGGCAGATGGCGGAAGCGGCCACGCGTCATGATCTCCATGACCTCGTTGACCGTATGGTTTTCGTTGCAGATCTTGACCTTCGGCGTCATCGCCGAGCGCACGGCGATGTCGAGCGCGGCAGCGCCTTCCCTGGCCACCACCCTGACGATATCGCGCTCCGACAGAATGCCGACGATCTTGCGATCGCCATTGGTGATGACGAGCGCGCCGATCCTGTGCTCGGCCAGCATGCGAATGGCCTCGCTGAGTTTTTCATTGGGCCCGAGCGTGAACACGTCATGGCCTTTGCTTTCAAGAATTGCCTTAACCGTCATGGCGTCCTCCACTGCCGTTGACGCCGGCTCCCCGCCCTGACCGGCTTTTGAGCCCCGGCGCCCTCAGAAAGACGCCGGGTGCTTGGCGAACATCGTGCGCCGTGATTGGCTGCATTTCAAGTGCGCCTAAGGACTAGGCGGCAGCCTGCGGACGGTCGAAAAAACGCAGTCCGAAAAAGCCGGCGACGAAGCCGCCGATATGGGCTTCCCACGCGATCTGACCATCGATGCCCGGCGCAAAGCCAAGCAGGCCCGTGGCAAGATTGATCACCATCCAAACGCCGAGAAAGGTCATGACGCCGCGCGAGCGCAGCACGGATGCGATCGGTAACGGCTCACCTGCGAAGGCCGCACTGCCCGACGAGCGGTCGACGCGGAAGCCATAGCGCGCGGCCGCGCCCATCATGCCGGAGATCGCGCCCGAGGCACCGACGAGCGGCGCCTCGCCATAGGGATGCAGCGCCCAGAACAAAACGACCGAGGCCAGGCCCGTCGCGGCATAGAACACCGCGAAACGCAGCGCGCCGAGACGATTGGCGAGCGGCGAACCGAAGGCTGCAAGCCAGATCATGTTGATGGCTATATGGGCAACGCCCCCGTGCATGAACGCATAGGTGAACGGACGCGTGAACAGGAACCAGTCGAAGCCGTACTGGCCCGTGTACAGCACCGGAATGAAGGCACCGTCATAGAGCAGCGTCATTTGCTGCGTTTCGTTCAGCACATATTGCTGCAGCAGATACACGGCCGCGCATATGCCGATCACGGTGAGCACCACCGGCGGCAGGTTGAACACGGGTTCGCGGCGCCGCGGCTCGGGGGCCTCGTCCGGCGTCGGTTCGGTTTCAGTGGGGCTTACAGGCTCGCTCATGCGCCTTTGCGGGTCTGGGGCTTAGGGTTTTCGGCGAGCATGTAGATCACGCTCTTTCGAATCACAAACGGCTAATCGCCACAGCCCAGATCGGAAAAGGAGCGAATCAGAACGGGGGCGAATCAAAAAGAAGGCCGTCCAGGATTTCCCTGAACGGCCGGTCGAGTCCCCTGCTCCCCATAAACTCGTGACTGAAGTGCTGCCGATCGCTGCAGGAACGACCGTTTTGGAGTGGTTTTGGTGTGCCATAGGCCTCGGCAGCGCGCAATGTAAACCACTTGTTAACCTTAACGATCCCGAGGCGTGAACAAACGTTAACGATACTGGCACGCATCCTGCTCCGCACCGCATGAAGGTCATCGGAGGGCGCCCTGTCTGTTCGCCGATGGGACATCAAAAGACAGATTGTGCGGAGCGGAATGGACATGAAAGAAAAAGGATCAATCGCGCTGTTCCAATATTGGAACCGGCTGCGTGATGGTCGCCTCGCCCCAAAGCGATCGGAGGTGGAGCCGGCCGACATCAAGTCGCTTTTGGCCGACACCTTCATCCTGGAGCGCGACACGCGCGGTGAGGCGGTGTTCCGGCTCGCGGGCACGCGGCTCTGCGCCTATTATGGCCGGGAGCTCAAGGGATTCTCCTTCCCTTCGCTCTGGCGCGAGAAGGATCAGCGGCTTGTATCGCGGCTCATGCAGGGCGTTTTCAATCAGAAATCGGTTCTGCTCATGACCTATGAGGGGTTCAGCCGCAACGGCCGTTCCCACAAATTCGAACTCCTGGCGCTGCCGTTGGACGGGGGCGCCGAAAACCCGCGCTGCCTCGGCATCATCAGCACTGCCGATAAGCCGTTCTGGCTTGGCGCCGATCCGCTCGCCGAT
This sequence comes from Mesorhizobium sp. RIZ17, assembly GCF_051127865.1. Classification (NCBI taxonomy): domain Bacteria; kingdom Pseudomonadati; phylum Pseudomonadota; class Alphaproteobacteria; order Hyphomicrobiales; family Phyllobacteriaceae; genus Mesorhizobium; species Mesorhizobium sp. RIZ17. The sequence goes on along the minus strand of NZ_CP147861.1, from coordinate 5,356,516 downwards.
GCGCTCATCGATACGATCCGGGTGATAGATCCCGACAAGGAGCCGATGTTCCTGAAGAACCGTCCGGCGATCGACGTCCCCTCGCTCGTTCCGGCGGAATTCGATCCTCCGGAGACCATTTCGGCGCTCGGCCGCGTGCGCCGCATCCGCCATCTCGTCGTCCTCGACGGCGGACGTCACGAGTGAGCCTGGCCGCGCGGGATTTTCTCCTCGCTCGCGGTTGATTTTTCTGCGTCGCGCGAGCCTCCAGGCCCAGGCTTTCGCGGCCGATTTTTCCCGTTTGTTAACCTGCTTTGCTGTAGTTTTTCGGGCGAAATTCCTCGCATCGTCGCGTGGAATGCCAACAGGGTGTAGCCAGTCATGAGGTCAGCGGCGGTAGAATATGCGCCGTCACGAGCTGAGCGGCGCAACTTTCAGCGTGTCCGCGTCAAGATTTACGGGCGCTTCATGCTGGAAGACCGTACCGAGCATCCATGCCAGGTGATCGACATGTCGCCCGGCAACGTCGCGTTGCGCACCGACCGTATCGGCATGCCGGGCGAGAAGGTGATCGCCTATATCGACCATATCGGCCGTGTCGAAGGCATCGTGACGCGCACCTCACAGGACGGTTTCGCCATGACCGTCATCGCCTCGGATCGCAAGAAGGACAAGCTTGCCGCGCAGCTCACCTGGCTTGCCAACAAGCATGAGCTCGACCTGCCCGAGGACCGCCGCCACGAGCGCGTGGCGCCGCGTAATCCGATGAGCGTCCTGCAGCTTACCGACGGGCGCCAGTATCAGTGCCGCATCATCGACCTGTCGCTCTCCGGCGCGGCGATCGAGATCGACGTCAAGCCGGCCATCGGCGTCCAGGTCACGCTCGGCACGATGCGCGGCCAGGTGGTGCGCCATTTCGAGGACGGCGTCGCCATCGAGTTCGCGGTCATCCAGCGGCCGGAAACGCTCGATCAGGAATTCAACGCGCCGCGCTCTTGACGCGACCGTACTGCAAGCGCGAAGCGAACCGGCCGTTAACGGCCGGTTTTTTGTTGCCCGCCTTTGGCACCGCCTGGCGCGTCACCAGGATCTCGTGCGAACCGGGTAAAACCTGAACAATCCAAGATCGAGATAGTTCAAATTTTATGTTTATTCTACTGAGGTTTTACTCAATATCTACTTCGGGTTTTTGCGTCAAATAAATCCCAACGTGGCACAGTCTCCTTCGAACGGGGAGACTACAACAATGAAAATGACGAGGGGCAAGCTGTTGCTCTTGGCAATGGCGATGCAGCTTTCCGCGTGGGGCACGGCAAGCGCAGGACCGGCTTTCATGCATACGGGTGGCCGCACCACCCAGCCGGTCGGCCACTACGATTTCTGCCAGCGCATTCCGGTCGAATGTAACCAACGGACGCCGAAGGGTCCGCCGGTCGAGCTGACGCGCAAGCTGTGGGCGACGATCGTCAACGTCAACAATTCGGTCAACGTCCGGGTCAAGCCGCGCACCGATATGGAGATCTACGGTGTCGAGGAATACTGGGCCTATCCCGACAACGGCTATGGCGACTGCGAGGACTACGCGCTGGAGAAGCGCCGCGAGTTGATGGCCGTCGGCGTGCCGGCCGGCAATCTTTTGATGACGGTGGTGCGCCAGCCGAATGGCGACGGCCATGCGGTGCTCACGGTGCGCACCAGCCTCGGCGAATTCATTCTCGACAATCTCGAGCCGAAAGTGCTCGCCTGGAACGACACGGTCTACACCTACCTCAAGCGTCAATCGACGGAGAATTCGGGCGTTTGGGAGACGATCAACGACGGCCGCGAGGACGCCGTCGCCAGCGTCCGCTGAGGCGCCAAAGCCATCGGGTACGTCGCCGTGACGCGGCGACATACCCAAGGAGAAAGCCCGGTCGAGTCCCCACCCTCCCCGTCCCCAACGACCGGGTTTTAGGAGCCGGCCCCTGTCCCCGGGGCCGGCTCCGCTATTTTGGGCCGCGCCTGTCGACGCGGCGCTGGTGCGCCCTTTTCGAGCGAGGCGGATGGGAGCAGAATGCCTCGTTCATTGCGGATCAAGGCGATGCTGGAACTCCCTGAGGATCGCGGCGCCAGACATCGGCTGTTCATGGCTATAGACGGCGCCTTCAAGGCGGGCGACTTCGAGGGGCTTGGCAAAGCGCTTGGCGGCTCGACACGCTGGTTCGACGAGCGGATGCCGTTCGAGCTCGGCCTTGGTCATCCGCTGGAATATGCCATCTACTGGAGCCCGGCCACGTTCATCACCGCCTTGCTCGATGCCGGCTCGAACCCGAATTATGAAGATCCTGCCGGGTTTCCTTCGATCATTGCGGCGCTGTCGACGGAGCGGCCGGACAGGCTGGACGTCATCCATATCCTGCTTGGGCATGGCGCAGACCCGGATTTGCGCGGCGTGAACGACTGGACGCCCCTGCACTATGCGGTGTCCCGGCGTGATGCCGGGGCGATCCATCTGCTGCTGCTCGCGGGCGCGGACCCTTTGCTGAGGACTCGCATCGACGACTACGAAACAGCGCTGGAAGGCGCGGAAGGGGCTGGTTTCGAGGTCGGCGCTTTTCTGCTGCGCGAAGCGATGAACAGCCGCCCCGGATGAGGTCGCGCGGAGTTGCTGCCGCCGTCACACTGGCTTCAGCTTGGCCTTGAAGCGTTTTGCGTTGGCCACGTAATGCGCGGCCGAGACGCGCAGCCGCTCGATCGCCGCTTCGTCCAGCGTCCTTATCACCTTGGCGGGCGAACCGACGATCAGCGAATTGTCCGGAAAAACCTTGTTTTCGGTCACCAGCGCGCCGGCGCCGACCAGCGAGTTGTTGCCGATCCTGGCGCCGTTGAGCACGATGGCGCCCATGCCGATGAGGCTGTTGTCGCCGACAGTGCAGCCATGCAGCAGCGCCCTGTGGCCGATCGTGCAGCCTTCGCCGATGGTCAGCGGAAAGCCGGGATCGGTGTGCATGATCGTATGTTCCTGCACATTGGTGTCGGCGCCGATCGCAATGAGCTCGCCATCGCCGCGAACGACTACGCCGAACCAGAAGCCGACATTGCGGCCAATCGTGATGTTGCCGATCAGCGTCGCGTCCGGCGCGATCCAGTTCGTACCGGCGTCCTCGAACTCAGGCGCCTTCCCATCGATCGCATAGACCGGCATTTTTCGTCTCCGATTCGTCTCAACCAGCGAACTCGAAAGACCCTAGGTTGGCCGTCGCCCAGGATGCAATGGCGATGAGCACGACGCCGAGCGCCAGCGCCCAGGCGATGGCCGTGCAACCGCAGGACAACAGCGCCATCGTGCCGATGCGGCCTTCGCGGCGGGCGGCCAAAGCCTCGTTGGTGAGCATGAACGGCCCGGCGCAAGCCGTTGCCGCCAGCGAACGCAGGATATGAACAGGCGAAACATAGGGTTCGGCAAAGGCCAGGCGCCGGCCCGACAGCAGTTCCATGACAGATCCGGACAGCCCGCAGGCCGTGAGACCAACCGCAAAAGCGTAAAGAACAAGCACAACGGGACCCATGTTTACCAACCATTTACCATGAAAACGCACAGTCGTGCCAACGCGCTGCAAGAGCCGTGCCGCGCAGGCTGTGCCGCCGAAGGACAGGCAGGCGGATCGGGAAAGAGCAATGAGACAGGCAAATGTCGCCGAGAGCCCGGACTTCGCGGTCGTCGATTCGACCTTGATGAGGCGGGTCTTCTACGTCTTCGCGGCGCTGGCGCTGCTTTCGGTGGCCATCAGCGTCGGCGGCAAATGGCTTGGACGGTCGATCGCCATGGCTGGCTATACGGATGACGCGACGGTGCGTCAGGTCGTCATGGGCAACAATCTGATCAGAGTGCCGGCAAACTTCATCCGCTTCGACCAGGCGAGGCGCGACGGCATCGCCTCGCGGCTCGACCTCTATCTGCGCTATCCCGAAATGGACGGCTACAGCACGGCCGCGCGCGACGACTTCAACCACACGACGACCAGGAAGATCATTTTCCTGTCATTCGAGCCGCGGATGATGTCGCGCGACATGAGCGGCCGCTTCGCGCCGATCTACAGCGCGCTGATCGAAAAGCCGGGCACGCCCGGCCCAGGCGGCACGACGGTTTACGCCTTCACGGAAAAATCAGGCTATCTCAACGAGGTGCTGGCCGTCGCCGAACGCCCCGGCAAGGACCCGTTCGTCGCCCGCTGCCTCAGCGGTCCGAGCGCGGAGGAATCGCTGGCGCCCTGCGAGCGCGACATCCAGGTCGGTGACGACCTCAGCCTGACCTATCGTTTTCCGCGCGAGTTGCTGGCGGATTGGCCGGCGCTCGACGCGGCGATCGCCACCAAGGTCGCAGGCATCCTGAAGACAGGGCATTAACGGTTGGGTCGTCCGCGTGATGGTGTGTCGAACCCGCGCAAGGCTGCGGCCTGGCTCAACGCTTCTGAGTTGCGGGCGCCAAGACATGGTCTAGCATCGGCCTGACAAGGCGCGGTAATGATCCAGCATGATGCCAGCCTATCTCGCCTTCGACCCAACCAGCCGCCGCCTGCGTCTCGACCCGCATGAGCCGGCCTTCGTCCAGAACCCCTATGAGGCCTATGCCTTCCTGCATGACGCTGCCAACGCGTTCTTCTGGGAAGACTACGGCTTCTGGTGTTTCGGCGGCTTCGACGACGTCAACCGCCTGCTGCGCGACCGCCGTTTCGGCCGCCAGAATCCGGCCGGGATTCCCGACAGCCGCGGCGTTGGTGACGACCGTTCGCATCTTGCGGCCTTCGACGCGATCGAGGCCAATTCCATGCTGGAGCTCGAGCCGCCGGTGCATACGCGGCTCAGAACGCTGGTCAACCGCGCCTTCGTCTCGCGCCAGGTCGAGCGGCTCAGGCCGCGCATCGAGGTGCTGGCCAACGAATTGATCGACCGCTTCGAACCAAACGGTGTCGACCTTCTGCCCGCTTACGCCTCGCCCTTGCCGATCACGATCATCGCCGAAATGCTCGGCGTTCCGGTCGAGATGGGGCCGCAACTGCTCGACTGGTCGCATCGGATGGTCGCCATGTATATGCATGGCCGCACGCGCGAGACCGAGGACACGGCCAACCGCGCCGCGCGGGATTTCGCGGCTTTCCTGCGCGGCTACGCGGCCGAGCGGCGCAAGAAGCCGGGCGACGATCTGCTGTCGCTGCTGATCGAGGCCCAGGACAACGGCCAGAGGCTTTCGGAGGACGAGCTGGTGTCGTCGGCGATCCTGCTTCTCAATGCCGGCCATGAAGCGACCGTGCACCAGACCGGCAATGCGGTGCGCTCGATCCTGGCGCAAGGCGGCGATCCGCGCCGCTTCTTCGAAACTCCGGAGAAAAACGCCGCGGCAGTCGAGGAGAGCCTGCGCTTCGACGCGCCGCTGCATATGTTTCTGCGTTATGCCTATGAGGAGATCGAAGTGTCGCCGGGCATTCTGGTCAAGCCCGGCGAGATGGTCGCACTGCTGCTCGGCATGGCCAATCACGACCCGCTGGCCTTTGCCGAACCCGACACCTTCAATCCGGCCCGCGCGGACCAGAAGAATGTCTCCTTCGGCGCTGGCATCCATTTCTGCATCGGCGCACCGCTGGCCAGGCTGGAGCTGCAGGTGTCGCTGAAGACGCTGTTCGACCGACTGCCGGATCTGCGCCTGGCAGAAGCGCCGCGTTTCCGCGACACCTATCATTTCCATGGGCTGGAGAGACTAAGGGTTGCTCTTCGAGAAACCACGAAATGAGATTCGCGTTCCTGCAGGAACCTCCCTTCTGCTTCACCGATGCTTCCGGCAGGGTCGATGGCTGCGATACAAAGCTCGCCTCGAAAATTTGCCAGATGCTCGACCTGGGGGACTTCTCGCCGATCGAGGCGGAGTTCGCCGAACTGCTGCCCGGAGTGGCCGACGGTCGTTGGGACATGACGACAGGTCTGTTCGTCTCGGACGAGCGCAAAAGGCTCGTGGACTTTACACGGCCGATTTGGTCGTTGCCTGACGGACTGATGGTCGCCAAGGATAATCCGTTAGGGCTGAAGGGCTACCGCTCCCTCGCCCGGCACCCTTCAGCGATACTTGCCGTAATAGCGGATCAGATCCAGCATCAAACCGCTTTGCAGAACGGCGTTCCGCCCGATCGGGTCAGGATATTCGCAACGCAGGCGCAGGCAGCGGAGGCCGTGGCAAAGGGCGCGGTGCAGGCTTATGCCAGCGTCGCCATGGCGCATCGAGGTTACATCGCCCAGCGACCCGCTGCGCGGCTCGACGTCGTCGATGTTCCGGCATCCGAGAAGCAGCCCGCCGCCGGCGCCTTCGCGCTGGCCAAGAGCAGTACCGCGCTACGTCAAGAAGTGGATCGGTGCCTGAATGAACTGCTCGGCTGCCCGTGGCACCGGGAGATGATGAGCCAATGCGGCTTTTCCGACGGCGATATCGATAGACTGCTGTGAACCGGCCGAAGCCGTCAAAGCCGGATCACATATTCCTTGCGCGTCGTCTCCAGCACCTCCCATGTGCCCTTGAAGCCCGGCCTCAGCACGAAGCTGTCGCCGGCCCTCACAGTACGTGCCTCGCCGCCGTCCTCGGCGATCACCGACATGCCGGACAGGATGTGGCAGAACTCCCATTCGTCATAGACGATGCGCCATTTGCCCGGCGTCGCTTCCCAGATGCCGGCATAGAGGCCGCCGTCGCGCTCCTCGACATTCCAGGTGCGGAATTTCGGATCGCCCGACAGCACGCGATCCGGGGCCGGCGCGCCGGCCTCCGGTTCGACGCTGTCGACATTGACCGCAAGGAAGGCCGACATATCAGACCTTGCCGAGCGCTTGCTCGAGATCGGCGACGATGTCGTTGACGTCTTCTATGCCGATCGACAGCCGCACCGTGTCCGGCCCGGCGCCGGCCTTGACCTTCTGCTCATCGGACAGCTGGCGGTGCGTGGTCGAAGCCGGATGGATGACCAGCGACTTGGTGTCACCGACATTGGCGAGATGCGAGAACAGCTCAAGCGCCTCGACGAATTTGATGCCGGCTTCGTAGCCGCCCTTGAGGCCGAAGGTGAACACAGCGCCGGCGCCTTGCGGCGAGTACTTCTTCTGCAAGGCATTGTTCTTGTCGCTCGGCAGTCCGGGATAGTTCACCCACGCGACTTTCGGATGGTTCGAAAGCCAAGCCGCGATGCTCACCGCGTTGTCACAATGGCGCTGCATGCGCAGCGGCAGTGTTTCCAAGCCCGTCAGGATCAGGAAGGCGTTGAACGGCGAGATCGCCGGGCCGATGTCGCGCAGGCCGAGCACGCGCGCGGCAATGGCGAAGGCGAAATTGCCGAAGGTCTCGTGCAGGACGAGGCCGCCATATTCGGGCCGCGGCTCCGACAGCATCGGGTATTTGCCGGACTTCGACCAGTCGAAGGTGCCACCATCGACGATGACGCCGCCGATGGAATTGCCATGGCCGCCGATGAACTTGGTCAGCGAATGCACGACGATATCGGCGCCGTGCTCGATCGGCCGGACCAGATAGGGCGAGGCCAACGTGTTGTCGACGATCAACGGCAGGCCGTGCTTGCGGGCGATGTCGCCGATCTTCTCGATATCGACGAAGACGCCGCCGGGGTTGGCAAGGCTCTCGATGAAGATCGCCTTGGTCCTGTCGTCGATCTGGCTTTCGAAAGTCGCCGGATCGTTTGCTTCGGCCCAGCGAACTTCCCAGCCGAAATTCTTGAAGGCATGGCCGAACTGGTTGATCGAACCGCCATAGAGCTTGTTGGCGGCGATGAAGTTGTCACCCGGCTGCATCAGATTGTGGAAGACGATGACCTGGGCGGCGTGGCCCGAAGCGACGGCGAGCGCCGCCGTGCCGCCTTCCAGTGCCGCGACGCGTTCCTCGAGAACCGCCTGCGTCGGATTCATGATGCGGGTGTAGATGTTGCCGAAGGCCTTCAGCCCGAACAGCGAGGCGGCATGGTCGGCATCGTCGAAGACAAAGGAGGTGGTCTGGTAGATCGGCGTGGCGCGCGCGCCGGTTGCCGGATCGGGCTTTGCGCCGGCATGAACAGCGAGCGTGTTGAAACCAGGCGTACGGGTCATCGAAACCTCCCTCTCAAATCTTTCGAAAATCGCCGGGCATTCATGCCGAAGCCCGAATGGGAATGCAAAGAAGAAAATACCTTTCGGCGTGCGATCTGCGGCGAACGCCAGGAAAAATCCAATTCTTCCCGGAATAATTTTGCGCGAATTACCGCGCGCCTATTTCTGCCTTACGCCGAAGCTCTGAAACCCCTGGCGCATCAAGGGTTTTTTCGATGACAGCACGCCGGAGTTGACCCCGGTCCATCCGATCTCGCCGGACAGCTTGCCGTATTCGATCTTCGGGCAGCGGTTCATTACCACCTTGATGCCGGCGGCTTCGGCACGGGCCGCCGCCTCGTCGTGGCGCACGCCAAGTTGCATCCAGACGACCTTGGGCAGCGGGTCAAGCTTCAGCACCTGGTCGACGATGCCCGGCACCGCTGAGGAAGCGCGAAAGATGTCCACCATGTCGACCGGCAGCGGCAGGTCGGCGAGGCTGGCATAAACCGTCTGTCCGAGGATCTGCTTGCCGGCATGACCGGGATTGATCGGCACTACCGAAAAGCCCTTGGCCAAAAGATATTTCAGCACGAAGTAGCTTGGCCGCACATCGTTGGGCGAAGCGCCGACCATGGCGATCGTCTTCACCGCATTCAGGATGCCGGCGATATAGCTGTTGTCGTAGGTATCGTGGTTCATGGTTCGTCCTCATACAGCGCTTCGGCGAGAAAGGCAGCCGGATCGCTGCAGAAGTCGCGCATCATGCGAAAATGATCGGTGTCCTGAAAATCGACGAGGTCCAGCCCGGAGCGCCTGACGCGGAAGAGCCGCGCGTTCGGACAAGCCATCAACAAAGGCGAGTGCGTGGCCATGATCACCTGCGCGCTGCCCGACTGCTCCATGCGCCGGAGCAGTTTCAAGAGTTCGATCTGGCGCGTGGGCGACAGCGCGCTTTCGGGCTCGTCGAGGATATAGATGCCTTGCCGGCGGCAACGCTCCTCGAAGAAACGGATAAAGCCCTCGCCATGCGACCAGGAGAGGAAATCGGGCGGCGGTGGCTTGAACGGATCTTCGAGAGCCGCCCGGTCGAGATAGCGTGCGACGGAATAGAAGGATTCAGCCCGGAAGAACCAACCGGCGGTGACCTTCGGCAGCCAATGGCCGCGCAGCGTGTCGGCAAGGGACGCGCCGCTTTTGTCGATCGCAATGGAATGGTCGACCGGGCGGTAGCCCTTGCCACCGCCGGCTTCGTCGTAACCAGCCAACGCGCCGATCGCTTCCAGCAGCGTCGATTTGCCGGTGCCGTTCTCGCCGACAATGATGGTGATGGCGCTCGTGAATTCAAACTCGAATTCGCGGCCGTGGAAGATCGGCAGGTTCCAGGGATATTTTTCCCAATCCGTGACGCGCGATGGCTCAAGCAGGATGCGCTTGAGATAAGGCGCTTTCAGCCGCATCAGTTGCTTGCGGGCAGCCACGTCGAACCTTCAGCGATTGATTGGCACGGCTCCATTCAAGTTGGCTACTCGTCGGTCCATTCAGGCTTGCGCTTGCCGATGAAGGCGCCGATGCCTTCCTCAGCGTCGCGCGCCAGCATGTTCTCGACCATCACGCGGCCGGTATGGGCATAGGCGTCGGCCAGCCCCATTTCAGCCTGGGCGTAGAATGCTTCCTTGCCGGTCTTGACCACCAAAGAGGATTTGGATGCAATGGTTTGCGCGTATTTGTTGACAACCTGATTCAGATATTCGCGCGGCACGATGCGGTTGATCAGGCCGAATTCCTTGGCGGTCGCGGCGTCGATCGTTTCGCCGGTCAGCAGCATCTCCATCGCCTGCTTGCGCGAGACGTTGCGCGACAGCGCCACCATCGGCGTCGAGCAGAACAGGCCGATGTTGACGCCAGGCGTGCAGAAACTCGCCTCGTGCGAGGCAATGGCAAGGTCGCAGCTGGCGACCAGTTGCAGGCCGGCTGCGGTGGCGAGACCGTCGACCTCGGCGATCACCGGCTTCGGGTGGCGCACGATCGTTTGCATCAAGGTTGCGCAGGCCGCGAAGGTCTTTTCGAAAAAGGCCTTGCCGCGGTCCGCTTCAGCGCGATGCGCCGTCATTTCCTTGAGATCGTGACCGGCGCAGAACACTTTTCCCGATGCCGCGAGGATGATGACGCGCACGGATTTGTCGGCCCTGACGCGATCGAACTCGGCCTGCAGCGCCGCCATCGTGGCCAGCGACAGCGCGTTGGCCGGCGGGCTGGCCAGCGTGAGGCGCAAGATGCCCTTGTCCTGGCTGACAAGAACGGGGCCGTCAGCGACGGCGGGCTTGATGGCGACGACTTCGGCCACTTCTAATCCTCGTGCTTATGGAGCAACAGAACTAGCACGCTGCCGGTTGAAGAACAGCCGCGAGACGTGTTTTCTCCGTCGCACCGTTTGGTCCAGGCGCACCGCCCGGAGCCGCTCATTCATATAGGACGCGCCGATGCCAGCCCAAAGCAATCTGAAGCCAGTGCTCAACGCGGCGCAAGTCAATGCGCTGATGGCAAGCGTCTATCCGCAGCTCAACGACAATTTCACCTCCTACGAGGCGATCGACGTGTTTCCAGGCGGCTGCACGGTGCGGCTCAACGCCGACGGGCGGCATCTGCGCCCAGGCGGCACGGTCTCGGGTCCGTCGCTGTTCACGCTGGCCGACATCGGCGGCTACGTCTGCGTGCTCAGCCATGCCGGACCGGACGCGCTTTCGGTGACGGTCAACCTCGACATCAACTTCATGCGCAAGGCCGAAGCCGGTCCGATCGACGGCCATTGCCGGATCCTGAAGCTCGGCAAAAGCCTGATGGTGTTCGATATCGATATTGTCGCCGGCCCGGACGGGCACACCGTCGCGCATGCCACCGGCACCTATTCGATTCCGCGAAAGTCCTCCCCAGCTTGATACCTCAATGGGATGTGTATATATATGCGCATAGGTGGCATTTGATCGAGCGTGACAGTCGCCGCATCATAAAACGGCTGAGGGACGACGGCTTTGAATTGGTCTCGGTTCGGGGCTCGCATCACAAATTCCGCAAAGGCACCATTGTGCTTCCGCACCCGGAGAAAGATCTGCCAGTCGGCACCGCTCGCGCGATCGCCAAGCAGGCAGGCTGGATTCGAGCGATTTAAATCGCGCGTGCAATCAGGAGACTGCAATGAAGAACTACTTCGCGCTGGTTGAGAAGGATGCCGACAGCGCGTTTGGTGTTCGCTTCCCCGACATTCCGGGCTGCTTTTCAGCTGCGGACGTACCGGAAGATATCGTGCCAAATGCGGTCGAGGCCCTGCAGCTTTGGGCCGAGGATATGTCTGTTCCTGAGCCATCCAGCCACGAGGCTATTGTCTCGCTTCCCGAAATCCGCGCCGCGCTGTCCGAGGGCGCCTATCTGGTCTCGGTGCCGCTGATCGATAATGATAGCGCCGTGGTGAGGGCGAACGTGACATTCGAACGCGGTGTCTTGCGCGCGATCGATGCCGCCGCGCGTCAGCGCGGCATTACCAGATCGGCGTTTCTCTCAAGCGCAGCCCGCAAGGAAATCGAAGCTAAGCACTAGCCCCCGAGCGGATTAGCGCCGGCCACACTTGTGGTAAAATAATACCACCTTACCAAACCATTGTTTTTGCATCATTTTATCCGCCAGGCTGGTTTTTGATCGCCTTGACGCGTTAAGCGCCCTCGCCTATAAGCCGACCCGAAGCAGCGGCCCGCAAAGGCCGCCGTTTTGTTATTGGCGGGTCGGCTCCGGCTCTTCCGTCAATCCAAGCAACAAGAAACGCCTTTCCTGATTGGAAAGGTCAACGTGAGAGCAAAACCATGGCTACCTTTTCGCAGAAGCCTGCGGATGTGGTGAAGAAGTGGGTGCTGATCGACGCCGAAGGTCTCGTCGTCGGTCGTCTGGCCACCGTCATCGCCAACCATCTGCGCGGCAAGCACAAGCCCACCTTCACCCCGCATGTCGATGATGGCGACAACGTCATCGTCATCAATGCCGACAAGGTGGTGTTCACCGGCAAGAAGTACACCGACAAGGTCTACTACTGGCACACCGGCCATCCCGGCGGCATCAAGGAGCGCACCGCGCGCCAGTTGCTCGAGGGCCGTTTCCCCGAGCGCGTCGTCGAGAAGGCCGTCGAGCGCATGATCCCGCGCGGCCCGCTTGGCCGCCGCCAGATGAAGAATCTCCGCGTCTACGCTGGCGCCGAGCATCCGCACACCGCCCAGCAGCCCGTCACGCTCGACGTGGCCAAGCTGAACTCCAAGAACAAGAGGGCTTCGTAATGGCTGAGCTTTCCTCGCTCGCAGAACTCGGCACCGTCGCCGCGCAGCCGGCCGCGCCCGTGCATGTCCAGAAGCTCGACAAGTCGGGCCGCGCCTACGCCACCGGCAAGCGCAAGAACGCCATCGCGCGCGTCTGGGTGAAGCCGGGCTCCGGCAAGATCACCGTCAACGACAAGGAATTCGCGAGCTATTTCGCGCGTCCCGTGCTGCAGATGATCCTCAACCAGCCGATCGTCGCGGCCAACCGCGCCGGCCAGTACGACATCGTCGCCACCGTCATCGGCGGCGGCCTCTCGGGCCAGGCGGGTGCGGTGCGTCACGGCATCTCCAAGGCGCTGACCTACTATGAGCCGGGCCTGCGCTCGGTGCTCAAGAAGGGCGGCTTCCTGACCCGCGACAGCCGCGTGGTCGAACGCAAGAAGTACGGCAAGGCGAAGGCCCGCCGCAGCTTCCAGTTCTCCAAGCGCTAAGCTTTACGGGTTCCAAGCTTTCGAAAGGCCGCCTCCGGGCGGCCTTTTTTGTTTCCATTACCAGTGCCCGGCCGTCGATTTGATGTAGTCGATGAAGGCACGCAGCGGCGCCGGTACCAGACGGCGGCCGGGATAATAGAGGAACGGCCCCGAGAAGTTTTGCCACCACGGCTCCAGTACCGGCTCCAGCACGCCGCTCTCGAAATATGGGCGCACCCAATCCTCGAAGAGCCAAAGGATGCCGACGCCAGCGATCGCCGCATCGACGGCGAGATCGACGCCTCCACCGATGCTGACGACCAATGGTCCCGTGGGATCGACTCGCACCACCTCACCATCCCGCTCGAACTCCCAGGGCGTCATGACTCCGCTCGGGAAGCGGCCGCGCACACAGGCATGGCCAAGCAGGTCACGGGGATGCTGCGGCCGACCGTACCGATCAAGGTAGGCCGGCGCGGCGGAGGTCGTGAAGCGCTGCGTGCGCGGCCCGATCGGCACGGCGATCATGTCCTGCTCCAGCCGCTCGTCATAGCGGATGCCGGCATCGCAGCCCGCCACCAGCAGATCGACAAAGTTCTCCTCGGCAATCACCTCCAGGCGAATGGCAGGATAGGCCGCCAGAAATCCCGGGACGATTCTTGGCAGCACCAGCCGCGAGGCGCTTATCGGCACGTTGAGCCGCAAGGTTCCGGCGGGCCGGTCGCGAAAGCCGTTCACCACATCGAGTGCGGCTTCCACCTCGCCCAATGCGGGGCCGAGCCGCGCCAGCAGGCCGGCACCAGCCTCGGTCAAAGCGACGCTGCGCGTGGTGCGGTTGAAGAGCCTGACACCAAGCTGCGTTTCCAGACGGCGGATGGCTTCGCTGAGCGCGGACGCACTGCCCGCCGTCACACGGGCTCCTTCGCGAAAACCGCCGGCGCGCGCCACGGCCATGAACGCCTGAAGATCGTTGAGGTCAGCCGCCATTGTTCTAAATTCCGTACAAGCTGTGCCAATTATATCCGGTTATCGGGACAGCAGCTATGTCCTATCTCCCTCACCGACAACGAAGGAGAACTGCAATGTCCAGCGTAGACAAATCCGGCACCTATAAACTCGGCAACCGCACGGTTCATCGCATCGGCTATGGCGCCATGCAGCTTGCTGGCAAAGGCGTGTTCGGTCCGCCGAAGGACCATGACGCGGCGATCGCGGTGCTGCGCGAGGCGGTGGCGCAAGGCGTGAATCATATCGACACCAGTGACTATTACGGGCCGTACGTCACCAACAAGCTGATCCGCGAGGCGCTATCGCCCTATCCCGACGATCTCACCATCGTCACCAAGATCGGCGCCCGTCGTGGCGAAGACGCCTCCTGGCTGCCGGCCTTCACAGCCGATGAGCTCGAACAGGCCGTACACGACAATCTTCGCAATCTTGGCCTCGAGGTGATGGACGTCGTCAATCTGCGCATCATGTTCGGGGTGCATGGTCCAGCGGAGGGCTCCATCGAGGCGCAAGTCACCAAGCTGGCCGAGCTTCAGCGCAAAGGCCTGGTGCGCCATATCGGCCTAAGCAACGTCACCCGCGCCCAGATCGCGGAAGGCCGCAAGATCTGCGACATTGTCTGCGTGCAGAACCAGTACAATCTGGCGCATCGCGACGACGACGCGCTGATCGACGAACTAGCGCGCGATGGCATCGCCTATGTGCCGTTCTTTCCGCTCGGCGGCTTCAGCCCGCTACAATCGTCGACGTTATCCGGTGTCGCCGAACGGCTTGGCGCGACGCCGATGCAGGTGGCGCTGGCGTGGCTGCTGCAGCGCTCGCCGAACATCCTGCTGATCCCGGGCACATCGTCGGTCGGGCATTTGCGGGAGAATCTTGCGGCTGCGGAGTTGGAGCTGTCGGGGGATGTGCTGAACGAGTTGGATGGGGTCGCGAAGGCGGCGTGATTGGGTGATCTCCCCACTTGTGGGGGAGATGCCCGGCAGGGCAGAGGGGGGCGCGAAGGAACGCCAACCTTGAAAGGTTTGCAATCAACGGTGACTTTTGAAATGCGGCCGCGATCGACCTAGACGCGGGATAGGCCGGCGGGACAGCGCCCCCCTCTGCCCTGCCGGGCATCTCCCCCACGAGGGGGGAGATCGCAGTTCCAGCGCCGCACTCTAATTAATGCTTGCGGTATGCGCCGGCTCGGCCTGCTTGATGTCCGTCGTATAAGGCACGCGAAAACCATTGGCCGCCAGCCACTCGATCGCCGCTTTCGGCTCATCCGTCTGGATGATCGTCGCGCCGCGGTCGACCCAAAAGCCCCAGGCTTCGCGCGGCAGGCTGGCGGCGACGGCGAGCTCGTCGCCACGGCCGCCGGCGAGGAATCCACCCGGCTTGTTGACGATGGCGTAGGTGTCGGCCCAGAGATGCCAGTCGCCTCTGGCCGCTTCCGCCCGCATATGGTTGCTGAACAGCGGGCCGCCGGTCGACGTCAGCGTCTCGGCGCCGTTGCGCCAATTGATCAATTCGATGGCGCGGGGCGCGAAAGCCTTGTCGACCTCGCCGGCGAAGCCCGCATCGTGGACGGCGTCGTCGGCGAGGATCGGCATGAACTGGAAGCCGCCGCCGGCCTTGGCAAGTGCTGCGCTCGCGGCATCGATGCGTTGCCGGTTCCAGAGGTTCTCCTTGACGATGACCTGATCGGCCATGCCGAGATCGCGCGCCTCGGCGATCATGCCCGGCAGGTCGGTCACCTCCAGCTTGTTGTCGAGGTTGATCAGGATCCTGTCCCTGGTCGTCAGCAGCATCTCGCGCAGCGTCGACACCGTCTCGTTGGTGACGACGCCCGTGCCCTCGATGACCAGCCGGCATTTCTTCAGCTCGGCAAGCGTGTATTTCACCACCTCGCCAGTGCAGGTGGTCGTGCGGTCGAGCCAGCTGTCATGCATGATGACGAATTCGCCGTCTTTCGCGCGCCGGACGTCGACCTCGACGATCTCGGCGCCGATCGCGATCGAGCCTTCGACCGCGGCAAGCGAATTCTCTGCGTAAAGCGTCTTGCCGGCCTGCATGCTGCCGGCCCGGTGCGCAGCGATCATCACATGATCGCGCCACTGGTTGGCATGCTCGAAGCGGTCGAGGATTTGGGCAGCGCGTGTCTCGCCGGCTAAGCTTTGTCCGGCAATGGTGGCAAGGGCGGCGGAAAAGGCAAGGCTCATCCAGAGTGTTCGCATCGGGGAATCGCTCCGTTCCGGGTCGCGACCCGGTTAAGCGATGCCCATGACAGGGCGGTGAACGAAGCCGGCTAGCTGTTTCGCATCAAAGTTCGTCAAATCCGCCTGGAAAGGCGGCGGAACCAGGCAAGCGCAGGCATTTCGACGAAGCGCCAGGTGAACCACGACGCGACGATGACCGCGATCAACATGGCGATCAGGGCCGCGAAGCCGATCCAGGGCGAGCCGGCGCCGAAGCCGGTCGCATGGTCGCCGCGCAGCATCAGGTCGCCGACGATGCCGAGCCCGAGCTTGCGTTCGATCAGGCCGCCGACATTGATCATGCGCGCCTGGACGAAGATGTGGACCATGTAGATCGAATAGGAGAGCGAGCCGAGCAGCAGCATCGGCCGGCTGCGCAGCACGGCGCTGACCAAGCCGCCTTCATGGGCAAAAAGATAAAGCGCCAGCGCGAAGACGACCGGCGCCGCAATGCCAAGGTCGTTGGTGCCGGCAGTGGAGACGAACAAGGCGATCCCCGCGATCATCGCCAGTTCGGCCAGCGTCCAGGCGAGGCGCCCTGCCCCGCCGCTCAGCGCCTGTCGCGCCTCTGCAATGGAATCGTGCTGAAACCAGGCAAGCAACGCACCGAGCGAGAAGCCGTAAAGGCAGCGGATGAAGCCGAAATCGAAGGACACGTCCATATGACGCGTCGAGACCGCAAGCAGGAAAAGGGGCGCCGTCACCGCGGCGGCGACGAACCATATCCAGGCGCGCTGGCCGGTGGTGAAGACGACGGCGGCAAAAAGCAGATAGGTGAAGAACTCGGCCGAGATGCTCCAGCTCGGCGCGTTCCAGCTCAGATGATCCTCGACGCCCATGCCCTGCACAAGGAAGAGGTTGGCGATGAGGCTTTTCAGGTCGAAACCGGCGGTGAAGGGCGCGGGACCGGTTCCGTGCAGTGCCGGCAGCACGAGCCGGAGCGCCTCGAAGCCTGCGAAAGCGGCAAGCATCAGGAGATGCAACGGATAGATGCGGCCGAAGCGCACCAGCGCGAAGCGGGCAAGGTCGTCCTCCTTGTTCAAGCGACTGCCGTAGGCGCTGGCGATGACGAAGCCGGACAGCACGAAGAAGAAATCGACGAACAGGTAGGAGCCCCCGACAAAGGCGCTCTGCGAAATCATCGAGGTCGTCGGGAAGTGGAACAGCGCCACCAGCAGCGCGCAGATGCCGCGCCAGGAATCCAGCACCAGGAAGCGCTCGCCGGCGGTCGTGCCGACACGGGTCGCCGTGGGTGCGGACGCAAGATTGAGCAGAGCCGTCTCAGCCATATTGATACAGATCCTGTGTTGGCGTGGCACTCGCCGAGCGCCGCTTCCATTCCGCAAGCTGTGACTGGCATGTTGCGTGCCGGTTCTGTAGTTGTGGCTGCCCCGATGAAAACCGAGGATTCCTAATGGCGAACAATGAGATCGACCACGCCTTCACCGCCCGTTCCAAAACGGGCGCGTCGCTCGAGCCGACCTATGCCGGCGCGCTGTCGTTCATGCGGCGCAAATACGCGAAGGACGTGAAGGACGCGGACGCCGTCGTGTGGGGCATTCCCTTCGACGCCGCCGTCACCAACCGGCCCGGCGCCCGCTTCGGGCCGCAGGCTATTCGCCGCGCCTCTGCGATCCTCGACAACGACCCGCAGTACCCGTTCTCGCGCGACCTGTTCGAGCACCTTTCAGTGGTGGACTATGGCGATTGCCTGCTCGACAGCGGCAATCACCAGAAGACCCCCGGCACGATCGAGCGCGAGGCGGCCAAGATCCTGAAATCAGGCGCGTTCCTTTTGACGCTCGGCGGCGACCATTTCGTCACCTGGCCGCTGCTCAAGGCGCATGCCGCGATCCACGGGCCGATGGCGCTGGTGCAGTTCGACGCGCACCAGGACACCTGGCCCGACGACGGCAAGCGCATCGACCATGGCTCCTTCGTCGCCCGCGCGGTGAATGAAGGCATCATCGACCCCGATCGCTCGATCCAGATCGGCATCCGCACCCATGCGCCGGACACGTTCGGTATAAAAATCCTCTATGGCCACGAGGTCGAGGAAATGCGCGCCTCCGACATCGCCTACGCGATCGTCGAGCGCACCGGCGGCAAGAAGACCTATCTCACCTTCGATATCGACTGCCTCGATCCGGCCTTTGCGCCCGGCACCGGCACGCCGGTGGCAGGCGGCCCGTCTTCGGCCAAGATGCTGTCGACGCTGCGCCAGCTCGGCCAGATCGACATCGTCGGCGCCGACGTCGTCGAGGTTGCGCCGGCCTATGATCATGCCGATATAACGGCGATCGCCGGATCGATCATCGCCATGCATTATCTCGGCCTGTTGGCGGAGCGAAAGGCGCGGCTTGACGAACTGAGCAACGGCAATCATGCCGCAATAAATCATGCCAACGGCATATAGCATTGGAATCGCAAGGAATCTGGCAAGCGATGAAACCGAAAATCTTCATTGACGGCGAACACGGCACGACGGGCCTGCAGATCAGGGCGCTGCTGGCCGACCGCGGCGACCTGGAGATCATCTCCATCCCGACGGAGCGCCGCAAAGAGGCCGCCGCCCGCGCCGAGTTCCTCAACGCGGCCGATGTCGCGATCCTTTGCCTGCCGGATGCGGCGGCCAAGGAAAGCGTGTCGCTGATCACGAACGACACCACGAAGGTGATTGACGCCTCGACCGCGCATCGCGTGGCCGAGGGCTGGGAATATGGCTTCGCCGAAATGGACAAGGACCAGGCGAAGAAGATAGCCAGCGCGAAGCGCATCGCCAATCCCGGCTGCTGGCCGCAAGGGCCGATCGCGACGCTGCGGCCGCTGGTTGCGGCCGGCCTGCTGCCTGCCGACTTCCCGGTCACCGTCAACGGCATCTCCGGCTATTCCGGCGGCGGCCGGCCGATGATCGAGGACTATGTCGGCAAGGGCGAGGACGCGCCCGAGTTCCTGCCCTACGGGCTGACGCTGCAGCACAAGCATGTGCCGGAGCTTCGCACCTATGCGAAGCTGTCGCATGACCCGATCATGCAGCCCGCGGTCGGCAATTTCGCGCAAGGCATGATCACCGTGGTGCCGCTGCAGCTCGGCGGTCTCGACCGCGTGCCGACAGGGGCGGAGCTTCATGCGGCGATCGCCGACCATTATGCCTCGATCGACGGCGGCGTGGTCGAGGTCGCGCCCTACACGCACATGGAGCGCATGCCGGAGATCGACCCGGAGGTCTACAACGGCACCAACCGGATGAAGGTCTACGTGTTCGCCAATGACGAGCGGGCGCAGGCGCTGCTGATGGCCGTCTACGACAATCTCGGCAAGGGCGCGTCGGGCGCCGCGGTGCAGAACCTCGACCTGATGCTCGGCATCAAGCACTGAGCGGCAATGCAAGCGTTTCCCGAGCGCTGGAAGCTCAGCGCTCCCGAACTCATTGAAGAGACGTTTTCCAGCCGGATCTGGAAGGTGACGCGCGAGGATGGTTCGCCGGCAATCGTCAAGGACCTGAAACCCTTCGACGACGTCGCCGACGAGCTGCGCGGCGAGCATTACCTTGCCTGGCGGGGCGGCGAAGGCGCCGTGCGCCTGCTCGGCCGTGACGGCAATCGCATGCTGCTCGAATATGCCGGCGACCGACTGCTTTCCGAACATCTTGCGGAATATGGCGACGATGTCGCGACGGCGATTGCCGCCGACATTATGGGGAAGCTGCTGTCGCCCTCCGAGCACACGCCTCCGGCCGACCTGCAGCCCTTGCGGGAACGGTATGTCAGCTTGTTTCGAGCGGCCAAGACCGATCAGGAAGCCGGGCGGCACAGCCTCTATGTCGACGCTGCCAATATAGCCGAGCGGTTGCTTGCCGACCCGCATGCCGTGCGCCCGCTGCATGGCGACCTGCACCACGACAACATCCTGTTCGGGCCGCGCGGCTGGCTGGCGATCGACCCAAAGGGCGTGCTCGGCGATCCCGGCTTCGACGCGGCGAACATCTTCTACAACCCGCTCGACCGCGACGACCTCTGCCTCGATCCGCGCCGGATCGCGCATATGGCCGACGTGTTTGGAAAGACGCTCGGACAGTCGCCACGCGCCATCCTCGACCATGCGATCGCCTATGGCTGCCTGTCGGCCGCTTGGCATCGCGAGGACAAGAACGCGGTCGACGAAAAACGCGAGCTAGCCGTCGCTGAAGCAGTTCGAAAGGTTCGCCTCAGCCTCTGACGGCAATTTCGGTCGGAAGCGGATAGGCGCCCTTGGTGCCGCGCCAGTGCGCGGCAGCGAAGCCGAGCAACACAAGCGCGATCGCCTGATGCGTCAACGCCATGTGCAGCGGCACCTGCATCAAGAGCGTGCCGATGCCGATCGAGGCCTGGACGACCACCAGCGCGAACAGAAGCGTGGCCCGGCGGGCATGGGTGGTGCCGGGCTGGCGCCGCCACGTCGCGATCATGTGCCAGAGCGCCACGACAAGGACCGTATAGGCGCCGAGCCGGTGGACGAACTGAACCGTTTTCGGATTTTCGAAGAAGTTCAGCCAGGCGGGTTTCAGGAGAAGCAGGTCGGACGGGATCAGCTTTCCGTCCATCAGCGGCCATGTGTTGTAGCTAAGCCCCGCGTGGAGCCCGGCGACCAATCCGCCAAGATAGATCTGGACCAGCGCCAAAAGCACGATGAAGCCGGCAAGCCGCTGCGTCGGCCGGTCGGCGGCGGGCTCCGAATGCGGCGCCAGCCCGCGCGCGACCACCATGGTGGCTGTGAAGATGAGCGCGGCAAGCGTCAGGTGTGTCGCCAGCCGGTATTGACTGACCGAGACGCGGTCCGCCAGGCCGGAAGCCACCATCCACCAGCCGATGGCGCCTTGCAACCCGCCGAGCGCCAGGATGCCGACGAGCTTCAGCCCGAGGCCACGTTCGATGCGGCGTGTCGCCCAGAAGAACAGCAGCGGCAAGGCAAAGACGACGCCGACGCTGCGCGCCAGGATGCGGTGCGCCCACTCCCACCAGAAGATCGACTTGAAGTCGTCGACGCTCATACCCTTGTTGATCTCGGTATATTGCGGGATCTGCTGGTAACGCTGGAACTCTTCCTGCCATTCGGCGTCGTTGAGCGGCGGGATGACGCCGTGGATCGGCTGCCACTCAGTGATCGACAGCCCCGAGCCGGTGAGACGCGTGGAACCGCCGACCAGCACCAGGGCGAACAGCACAAGCAGCACGGCGTAGAGCCAGCCGCGCACCAGGGCGCGGTTATGCAGGTCGCGGTCGCGTGCGGCATAGGGGGCCGTGGCGGTGATGGCAGCCATTTCGCTTTCCCGGCGGTTGAAACGCGCGATTGGTGGACCAAGGTCGCCCAACTGGCAAGACTGGACAGCGCGGCACGCCGTCGCGCCGGGCCGCGACGGTTGCGCGCCCTCTTCATTCGGCCTAAGCGAAGCGGGTCAACGGAACCGCGACATGCCCATTCGCCTGAAAAAGCTGATCGGAACCATATTGCTGGTGGCGCTGGTCATCATCTACGCGCTGATCGCGTCGGCCGTCGCGGTCACCAGGCTCGCCGAATACGGCCCTGTCGCGCATCTGTTGTTCTTCCTGTTCAGCGGCCTGTTGTGGGTGCTGCCTGCCATGGGCATCATCAAATGGCTGATACTGGAGCCCGGCCCGAAGGGCTGACGCAGCCTTAGATGGTCACCACCATCTTGCCCGCATTGGCGAGCGGCGTCGTGATGCCGGACAGCATCGTGCGGATATGCGCCACGCTCTGATAGCGGCCATTGACGGAGATGCGCGGCAGCGCGTGCAGGAAGCCGGCATGCTCGGCGCGCAGCACACCATGCCGCGTGGTCACCGCCGAGGCATAGCCTGCGTCGCGGGCGAAGCCCACCTCGCGGCAGCCGACGGCGCTCGCATAGCCATACGGGTAAGCCAGATGACGCGGCTCCTCGCCGAGCCTTTCCTTGAGGATACGGCGGACGTCGCCGATCTCATGGCGCGCATCGACTTCGGACAGTCGCTTCAAGTTCCGATGGTTGATGGTGTGCGCGCCGATGGTCACCAGCGGGTGCGCTGCCATGCTGCGAAGTTCATCCCAATTCATCAAGGCGCATGGGCGGCCCGAGCCGAATTCGAGCCCGTTCGAACGGGCTAGCTCGCGCAGCGCGTCGCCCTGCTTTTCCTCGGAGACTTCCAGGGTCAGCCAGGCGTTCAGCCGGGCAATGGCTTGGATCTTCCTGCCTGGCGTCGAGCAATCGATCAGCGTCGGCTTGCCCGCCTTGTTCAAAGTCAGGCGCGAACTGGTGTCGACAATGTCCTCGATCACGTCCCACCAGAGATCGACGGCGCCGTCGATCAAGCCGGGGGCGACATAGATGGTGATCGGCGCGGCGTGCTTTTGCAGCACCGGAAGCGCCTCGGTCATGTTGTCGCGATAGGCGTCGTCGGCGGTGATCGTGGCGAACTGGCCGCCCTTGCCGCCCGTCTTGATGCGTTCGATCGCTTCATCAAGGGAAACAAAGGTATAACCCCGCCCCTTCATGTCAGCGATCAGCCTGTCGAGGAAGGCCGGAGCGATGTTCAGGTGCCGATTGACGCTGTTCGGCTTTTCCGGCGTCGCGGTGACACGGTGCAGCATCAGGATAGCGCCGATGCCGCCAACAAACGGCCGCGCCAGGGGCGCGAGACCGGAGAAGCGGGCAAGGTTCAACGCCAGTTTCCGGATTGCCTCGCCCCCGTCGATCATTCCTTCACCTTTTGCGCCTAGGCTCATGCAAGCACGAATTGCGCCTATGCGAACCCCCAAGTCGGAACCAATACGTCTTAAGGATTGAGGTATGGTTGACGCCACCGCGTCATTTGACGGCAACCGGGTCGCGACCAATGAGATTTCCGCGCGCGCCATGCGAGCCGATCAGGGTCGGTGGACTGCGACCGCAAGGGACGGCGCCGGACTTGCCGACTATGTTCAATTCTGCACCTCGGCGCTGTTCGCGCCGGCGCAAAGCGCATCCTGGGTGGGCAACTGGGCGACCGCAACCGGCGCCGACATGGTTTTTGCGACGCTGGCCTGCGATGGCCGCCCGGCGCTATCCCTGGCCCTGGAGATCGTAAGACGCGGCCCGTTCAAAGTTGCCCGTTTCGCCGGCGGGCGCCACGCCAACGGCAATTTCGCCGCCGCCGATCCACGTTTCCTGCCTGCTATCGACGGCCAGGCGATCCGCTCGGCGTTCAAGGCGATCGTGCAAACGCGGCCGGACATCGACCTGATCTCGCTGGAAAGGCTGCTGCCCGACCTCGATGGCGTTGCCAACCCGCTCGCCGCGCTGCCCGGCTTTCCAAGTCCGAACCTCGCGCTCGCGGTCGACCTCGACGGCGGGTTCGACGCGCTCTTGTCGCGCGCGAGCGGTAAGCGCAAGCGCAAGAAGCACCGCTCGCAGACACGCAAGTTCGAGGCTGTCGGCCCCTTCCGCCGGATCGAGGCAGGCACCAGCGAGGAGGTCGACAGGCTGCTCGACGCCTTCCTCGATATGAAGGAAGTACGCTTCGCCAAGATGGGCATCGCCGATGTCTTCGGCGACAGGCAAGTGCGCGACTTCTTCCGGGCGCTGTTTACCGATGCGCTGAGCGAGGAAAATCCCTCCTTCCTGCTGCACGGCCTGGACGTGGCGGGAAAACTGCGTGCGGTCACTGGCTCCAGCCGCTCTGGCAAGCGGCTGATCTGCGAGTTCGGCGCCATCGCCGAGGACGACCTCGCCTTCGCCAGCCCCGGCGATTTCCTGTTCTTCGACAACATCCAGGAAGCCTCCGAGCTCGGCTTCGAGGTGTATGACTTCTCGGTCGGCGACGAGCCTTACAAACGGCTCTGGTGCGATATCGAGATCCAGCATTTCGATGTGCTTGCACCGTTGACGCTGAAAGGCCGCGCATTGGCGACGATGATGCGGCAAGGCGCGCGCGCCAAGGCCTTCATCAAGAACAACCCGACGGTCTGGAAGCTGACCAAGATGCTGCGCCGCAAGGCGGCCGGTCAGGCCGCGCCCGTCCCAGCCGAAGACGACAACTGATCACCACGCTTTAATCGGACGCACGGTTGCTTCGACACCCCGTCGCGTTTTCGCGCGGCATTCAAGCCGCCGAGCGGCGTCCCGGCACCGGGGTTCCCGGCGGTTCGTGGCCGACCGGCGTGACCAGCGTCAGGTTCGGGTAGCCGTTCTCGATCAGCTTGACCGCGGCCTGCGTCACCTGGTCGTCGGCCTCCAGCATCGACAGGAAGACTTCGGTGCCGTCGCCGACCAGGCGGCCAATGCCTTGCGCGTCGGCCGGGCCGCACTCGACCACGACGAGATCATAGGCCGTGGTGAGCGACTGCATGATGATCGGCAGCCGGTCGGCGGCGCGCATGGCGCGGACAGGGTCGGCGGTGCCGACCGGAATGACATGCGCATCCGAATAGAGATCGGGATGGATGACGTCGCTGAACTGCGCTTCGGACGCAAGCAGATTGGTGATGCCGGGGAACAGGCTCGTGTCCAGCATCGGCAGCGACGCCGCGCCCGATGCGGTGAGATCGAGCAGCAGCACACGCAGACCGGCGTCGGATACTTCGCGCGCCACGAGCACGGCGGACGCGGCCGCCTCGTCGCCTTCCGGCGACACGAAGATCGCGCGCGCGGCGCCGGAAGCGATCAGCTTCTCCGCGGCCTTGTCGACATCGATCTCGCCGAGCCTGGATTGCCTTGGTTCCGGGGTCAATTCGCTGGGCCCAGCCTGCTTGACAGCCGCAGCGCGAGCCTCCGCCAGATCGCGCTCGGCCGGCCTCGGGAATTCCGATTCCGCAATCGAATGCGCCGCCGCGGCTTCCTCGTAAGGCGCAAAGGCCCGACCTCCGTCGTGAGCCTCAACGACCGTCGGTTCCACCCTGGCCACGGGCATCGCCACCTGCTCGATATCGGTAAAGCGGGCGCCGGCGGCCGGACGCATGGCGCGGCCCGAGAACAGCTCGCCAAGCAGCGTGCCGATCGCCATCAGCAGCAGCGAAGCGGCGGCGGCGGCACCGGTGATCGGCCCAATCTTCGGGAAATAGGGCTGGGACGGCACCTGGGCGCTGGCAATCAGGCTCGCCGCGACAGGCGAGTATTTGCGATCCTTGCGCGAGGCCACCGCATTGTAGCTTGTCATATAGGATTCAAGCTGTTGGCGCTGAACATTCGCGTCGCGCTGCAAGGCGTCCAGCTGCACCTGCTGCTCGCCGGCGCGGGCCGACGCGGCTTTCAGCGTGTTGACGTCCGCGACCAGCTGATCCTCGCGGGCCTTGGCCGTCTGGGCCTGGGCGGCCAGGCCACGGATGATCTTTTGCGCCTCGTTGCCAATCTGGCCGTCGAGATCGGCCAGTTGCGACTTCAGCGCCCGGATGCGCGGGTGGTTGTCCAGCAGGGTCGTGGAAAGGTCGGCGATATTAGCCCTGAGTTCCACCTGGCGCTCACGCAGGCGCTGGATCAGATCGGAAGACAGGACTTCCGGCACGCTGTCCAGCGAACCGCCATTCTGCAGCGCCCGGCGCACGCTTTCGGCGCTCGCTTCGGCGGCGGCGCGGCTGGCGCGCACGCGCGACAACTCGCTCGACAGTTCGGCGAGCTGCTGGGTCGGAAGCACCGCATTGTTGCCACCCATCAAAAGGTCGGACTGGGCGCGGAACGCCGCGACCTTGGCCTCGGCGTCCTTGACGCGATTCTGCAGGTCCGCGATTTCCGGCGCCAGGAAGTCGGTAGCGGCGGCATTCGATTCGAGCTTGGCGTCGCCCTTCGAGGCGATATAGGCGTTGGCGATGCCGTTCGCGATGTCGGCGGCAAGCTTGGGATCCTTCGAGGCGAACTCGATGGCGATCGCGCGCGTCTTCTCAACGGCGTAGACGTTGAGCTTGTCGTGCATGGCATTCAGCACGCGCTCCTCCGGCGCAATATCGAAGGGATCGCTTTTCAAGCCGACAAGAACGAGCATGCGCCCGAGCGTCGACATCTTCAGCGTTTCGTCGAACTCCGGCAGCTTGTCCAGGTTGAGCTTGGTCGCCACCTGCTTGAGGATGTCGGGCGAGGAAATGATCTGGACCTGGGTCGCGACGCCCTGCTCGTCGAGAATCGGCTTTTCGTCATCGTTGGTGCCTGGCGGCCGGGTGTATTCCGATTCGCGCGAGCCGATCTCCAGCTTGGCTGTCGCCTTGTAATAGGGCGTCGCGAGCCAGGCGAAGGCAAAGGCCAGCCCGGTGGCCAGAAGCGTCACGAAGACAATGCGCACCCAGTTCCTCGCCAGACTGGCGAAGAGCTGTCTCAGATCGACATCGACGTCTGCGGCCGCGGACTGAACGGACATGCATCCTGCTCCGAACTTTGAGTCGAGGACGGACCGTAAACAACTATGGTAACTCACCCGTTAAGATCAGAATGGATGCTTATTAGAGAGCACTCAAAGAAGATTGGGCGAAAGCAATAGAACAATTGGGCTTTTTGCCGATCTCCGCTCTCCCGCAGCACACTCCTTTACCGCCCATTAACCCTAACAGGATGATAACGGTCGCACTTTCCTGGGGTTGGCCGCGACTTGCGGCAAGAGCGATGAAGGTTCCTGGCCGGTCATGAAAAGCAATGCTTCCCTCTTTCGCGCTTTGCTTGCCCTGTCGCTGCTCACCGGCTGCTCGAGCTACCGCCCGACACCCGCCGCCTTCCATGAAGTGCTCGACCAGCCCTATCGGCTCGGCGCCGGCGACCGCGTCCGTGTCACGGTGTTCGAGCAAGATGGATTGACCAACACCTACAGCGTCGACCAGTCCGGCTATCTCTCCTTCCCGCTGGTCGGCTCGGTGCCGGCGCGCGGCCACACCGCGCAGCAGTTGGAAAAGGAGATCGCCGACAAGCTGCGCCAAGGCTATCTGCGCGATCCCGACGTCTCGGTCGAGATCGACCGCTACCGGCCGATCTTCGTCATGGGCGAAGTGGGCGCTGCCGGCCAGTATTCCTATGTGCCGGGACTCACGGTGCAAAAGGCGGTCGCCATCGCCGGCGGCTTCACGCCACGCGCCAATCAGGGGAGCGTCGACATCACCCGCGACATCAACGGCAAGGTGATGACCGGACGGGTACTGACATCCGATCCGCTCCTGCCCGGCGACACCATCTACGTCCGCGAACGCCTGTTCTGAAAAACCCGTCGTGGCGGTGAACCTCAGGATCGTCCACTGCTTTCGCTCACCTGTCGGAGGAATCTTCCGGCACGTGCGCGACCTGGCCGAGGCGCAGGTCGCCGCCGGCCACGCGGTGGGAATCGTCTGCGACTCGACCACCGGCGGCGACTATGAGGAACGCTTGTTCGAGGCGATGAAGGACAGCCTCGCGCTTGGCATCCATCGCACGCCGATGCAACGGCATGTCGGGCCGGGCGACCTCGCCTCGGCCTGGCGCACCTATCGAATCATCCAGGAATTGCGGCCGGACGTGCTGCACGGACATGGCGCCAAGGGTGGCGCCTATGCCCGGCTGTTCGGCTCATTGTTGCGGGTATCAAGGTTTCGCGTTGCCCGCCTCTATTCGCCGCATGGCGGCTCCCTCCACTATGACGAGACGACGGCGACAGGAAAACTGTTCTTCGGCCTGGAGCGCTTCATGGCGCGCTTCACCGACTGCCTGCTGTTCGTTTCCGACTACGAGCGCAACACCTATCGCCGCAAGGTCGGCGAGCCGCCCATACCCAACCGGCTGGTCTATAACGGCCTGCGCGCCGCCGAATTCGAACCGGTGGCGACCGCGGCGAATGCCGCAGATTTCCTGTACATCGGCATGATGCGCGACCTGAAAGGTCCCGATATCTTCATCGATTCGCTGGCTTTGGCCGGCAGCGAGTCGGGCCGTCCGCTGAGCGCCGTGATGGTCGGCGACGGCGACGACCTGCCGCGCTACCATGCGCAGGTCGAGCGGCTCGGCCTCAAAAACCACGTCCGATTCCTGCCGCCCATGCCGGCAAGAGACGCTTTCGCGCTGGCCGAGTCGATCGTCGTGCCGTCTCGCGCGGAGGCGATGCCCTACATCGTGCTCGAGGCTCTCGCTGCCGGCATGCCGATGATCGCGACGGCGGTCGGCGGCATTCCGGAAATCTTCGGCGAAAACTCCCCTGCCCTGATCCGCCCCGACCCCTCGCAACTCGCGGCCAAGATGCAGACGGCGCTCGGCGATTTCGACGCCTATCGCGGACAGATGCCGCAGACGGACGAGCTCAAAGCCCGCTTCGGAGCCGATGTGATGGCGGCCGAAATCGAGAAGGCCTATTTCTCCGCGCTGAACAGATAGGCTTGCGGCCGCCCGAACGGCTCCAAAACCACCGGTTGTTTCAAGGCTTTCTTAGCTCTCTTTTGCTATGCAGTTGCGCGAAGCTCGCGGACAGTTCCCATGAATGAAATCGACCCCGCGCACCGCTTTTCCATAGATGCGGTGCGCAACTACGACGCTCCCGCCGGAAGCGAAAAGCCTGGCGGCATCAATGATGTGGCGCGCCAGGTCGCCTCGCAATACCGGCGCGATACCATGTCGCCGATCATGGTCAGCGGCGTGCTGCGCATGGTCGAGTTCGCCATGCTGTTCCTGTCGGGTCTCGGCGTCTATTTCTACTATGTCGGTTTCTTCAACTATCTGGCCTGGCAATATCCGCTGGCGATCGCGGCGACGTCGTTCCTGGCCGTGGTGCTCCTCGACGTGACCGACTGCTATCAGATCGCGGCGCTGATGCGCCCGCTCGCCAATTTCGGCCGCGTGCTGCTGGTCTGGGCCGGCAGCTTCGCGCTGATGGCGCTCACCGCCTTCGCCATCAAGGCGTCGGAAGACTATTCGCGCCTGCTGTTCGGCACCTGGTTCGCGGTCGGCTTCGTGTTGATCTTCGGCCTGAGACTCGTGATGTCCAGCCTGATCCGGCGCTGGGCGCGTGACGGCCGGATGGAGCGCCGCGCCTTGATCGTCGGCGGCGGCAAGGCGGCCGAACAGCTGATACGCTCGGTCGAGAAGCAGCCCTACAACGACATCCGCATCTGCGGCATCTTCGACGACCGCAACGACAAGCGCTCGCCGCCGATCGTCGCCGGCTATCCCAAGCTCGGCACGATCTCGGAGCTCATCGAATTCGCCCGCATCGCTCGCATCGACATGCTGATCGTGTCGCTGCCGCTGACCGCCGAATCGCGCGTCTTGCAGCTTCTGAAGAAACTCTGGGTGCTGCCGGTCGACATCCGGCTTTCGGCGCATTCCAACGCGCTACAGTTCCGGCCGCGCGCCTACTCCTATATCGGCTCGGTGCCGATGCTCGACATCTTCGACAAGCCGATCAACGACTGGGATTCGGTCGCCAAGCGCGCCTTCGACATCGTCTTCTCGCTCGTCGGCATCATCCTCTTTTCGCCGGTGATGCTCGCCACCGCGATCGCCATCAAGCTCGACAGCAAGGGCCCGGTGCTGTTCAAGCAGAAGCGGCACGGCTTCAACAACGAGATCATCGAGGTCTACAAGTTCCGCTCGATGTATGCCGACCGGTCGGATCCGACCGCCAGGCAGACGGTGACCAAGAACGATCCGCGCGTCACCCGTGTCGGCCGCTTCATCCGCAAGACCTCGATCGACGAGCTGCCGCAGTTCTTCAATTCGTTGCTCGGCTCGCTGTCGCTGGTCGGGCCGCGCCCGCATGCCATCGCCGCGCAGTCGCACAATCTGCTCTACAACGAGGTGGTCGACGGCTACTTCGCCCGCCACAAGGTCAAGCCCGGCGTCACCGGCTGGGCGCAGATCAACGGCTGGCGCGGCGAGATGGACACCAACGAAAAGATCCGCATGCGCACCGAATACGACCTCTATTACATCGAGAACTGGTCGATGCTGTTCGACCTGCGCATCCTGTTCCTGACGCCGATCCGCCTGCTCAACACGGAAAACGCCTATTGAGCGCTATCGCCCATGAGTTGCCGGCGTCGGCGGTCAACGCCAAGCTGATTTCGCTGATCGCGTCGGCCGCGATCGGCATCGGCATCCTGCTCTCCGGCTTCGTCATCAGCGAACCCGCGCCTTACGAAATCTACATGGCCGGGCTGATCGCCGTCTGGGCGCTGTTCGGCCTTCGAATCTCGCGCGCGATCGTGCCGTTGCTGGTGCTGCTGGTGGCGATGAACATCGGCGGCATGATCGCCATGACGCAGATGGCGGACCTCGCCAACACGCCGCTCTATCTCGCCGTCTCGCTGTTTCTCGCCTTCAGCGCGGTGTTCTTTGCCTCGGTGACCTCGGTTCAACCGAGCCTCTACCGGCTGATCTTCATCGCTTATGTCGTATCGGCGGTGGCGACGTCGCTGCTTGGCATCGCCGGTTATTTCCATGCCTTTCCCGGCGCGGAAATGTTCACCAAATACGACCGAGCCGCCGGCGCCTTCCAGGACCCGAACGTGTTCGGGCCGTTCCTGGTGCTGCCCGGCACTTACCTGCTCTACCTGCTCTTGACCGGCCCGGTGTCGCGCATGCCGCTGCTCGCCTTGCCGCTGCTCATCATCACCGCCGGCATCTTCTTCTCCTTCTCGCGCGGCGCCTGGGGCATGTTCGCGGTGTCGGCGGTGCTGCTCACCGCGTGCCTCTTCCTGCAGAGCGCCAGCGGCAAGTTCCGGTTGCGGGTCGTGGTGATGACGATCGCGGCCGTGGCGCTGCTGATCATCGCCTTCCTGGTCATCCTGCAACTGCCCGGCGTGTCGGATATGTTCACCCAGCGCGCGCAGCTCGAGCAGAGCTACGACTCGGCACGGCTCGGTCGCTTCGCCCGCTACGCGATCGGCTTCCAGCTGGCGATGGAACACCCGTTCGGCATCGGTCCGCTGGTTTTCGGCACGATCTACGGCGAGGACACGCACGACATCTGGCTGAAGGCGCTGATGGATTACGGCTGGCTGGGCTTCGTCTCGTTCCTGACGCTGACGCTGTGGACGATCGGCGCCGGCTTCCGCATCCTGTTGCGCGACCGGCCATGGCAGCCCTATCTGCTTTGCGCCTATGTCGCCTATCTCGGCAATATCGGGCTAGGCACCTTCATCGACATCGACCACTGGCGCCATCTCTACCTGCTGCTCGGGCTGGTCTGGGGCGCCATCGCTCTGGAGTATCGGCACCAACGGGAATTGAGGCTGGCGCGAGTTCCCGTTCCGGCAGCGGCCGCGGCGTCTATCGCGCGGCACGCTCCTGTCGCCGCGCTATTTTAACCCTGCTTTGCGCAGGCCATCGACAAGCAGCTCAGTGTCCTCGGGATATTTGTGCGGAGGAACTTTCCGCCATTGCTCGGTGGTGAAATTCGGGTGCACCTCCAGCAGCGCACGGGCATGCCTTTCCGCTTCCTGGGTGTTCCCGAGATAGGCATGGCTCGCCGCCATAAGCCGATGGCTCTCGGAGCCATCCCGCATCTTTTGCAGCGTCTCTATCGTTTTTTCATATTCGCCCAGCTGAAAATAGGCGTCGCCCAGATACCAAAGATAAGCGTCGGGGTAGTAAGGGTTCAGCCGCATCGCCCGCTCCAGCAGCTTCACGGACCGCTCCGCCTGCCGAACATAGACAAGGCAGTCGCCCATCTCGGCCAGCAGGTCGGCGTCGTTGGGATTGAGCTGCAGAGCACGTTCGTAGGCGGCGATCGCTGGATCGTGCTCTTTCTTGTAGAGGTGGGCCAGGCCCATCTCCGAGTAACCGCGTGCATCGAGGTCATCGTGCAGCACGGCCAGACTCGCGAGCTTCAACGCCTCGTTCAGCGCAGCTTCCGGATCATTGGTCCACGCATAGCGCCATTCGACGTTGAACGTCCGTGACAGCGCTGCATAGCTGCGGGCATAGCGAGGATCGAGCGACCTCGCCTGCTCATAAAGCCGCCTGGCATGCCAATTGCTCTCCGGTCGGAAGCGGAAGCTGAGATCCTGCCCGCGCAGGATCATGCCGTAGGCATGAATGTTGGGATGATTTTGCGACATCAGCCGCCGTCTCTCAGCCATGTCGATATGCACGGCCAGCCGCGAAGCGGTCGTCGCGGTAACGTCGTCCTGGAAGGCGAAGATATCCTCAATGCTACCGTCGTAGCGTTCCGACCAGATTGTATGCTCGGTTTGCGCCTCAACCAGGTCCATCGCAACCCGGAGACGAGTGCCCGCACGGCGCAGGCTTCCCGTCAGGAGATAGCGAACACCCAGTTGATTGGCGATCTCGCGCAGCGATCGTGTCTGCGTGACGACGGCCAATGTCGAGTGCCGAGCAATGACCATCAAGTTACGGAACCGGCACAGGTTGGAAATGAGGTCCGCGACGACACCCTGGCACAAATGAAGGTCCGCTGGGTCACCCGAAACGTTCTCAAGCGGCAAGACCGCCAGTGAACTCTCCGGCACGAAACGCTCAGTCGCAGGGACAAAGTGTGGCGCCGACTCCCTTGGCTCCGCATGTGCCAATTCGAAGTCGACCGCGAAGACCTCGACCTCTTCAGCAATGTTCTTCAGCTTTTGCTTGCCCAGCGACCGGAACGAACACTCCGCCTCACCGCGAACGAATTGGCGAACGGATTCGGCGATGCATATGCCGCGCGGCTCCGCCAGCGACTGGATTCGAGCGGCCAAATTGATGCTGTGGCCATAGATCTCACCATCGCTTGCGATCGTGTCTCCAACGGTAATGCCGATCCGGTAGGCGATGGGATCCTCGCCGCCTGACCACACGGTCTCGTTGGACAGTTCCCGCTGCATCTCGACCGCGAAATGCAATGCCAGGGTCGGGCTAGGGAACAAAGCCACCACGCCGTCGCCGGCAGTATCGACAACTGAACCGCCATAATCGCCAACCAGGCCGCGGATGAAGCTGAGCGATTGGGTCAGGCGGACAACCGTCCCTGCCTCATCCTGATCCATAAGGCGGCTGTAGCCGTGCACGTCCGCATAGACGATCGCCGACAGCTTTCGATTAAGCAGCTCGAATCGGCTTGTGACCATTGCTCTTCCCGCCGGCGTTCCCAGCAACCACCGGGCACTGCAGCATAGCACGCTGAAATCGCTAACAGCAGCCGAGAAAGAAGGACGTGCTCAAAGGAATATTGCTGAGATTTAAAGGAATTAGCTGCTTCTAATGCAACGCACGCGCGATCCGGGTGCGGAAGAGCTCCGCCTGGTTGATCGCTAGCCGCGGCCAACCCTTGGCACCGTGAAGAAGCCCCGCTCCGTCAGGCATTCATTGCATGCAGGTCAATCGCTGTTGCCACCGCCGCGGGCGCTCATGCCGCGCGCGCTCATTCCCCTTGCGCTCATGCCACGCGCGCTCATTCCCCTTGCACTCATCCCGCGTGCGCTCATGCCGGCACTGTCCATGCCGCCCGGTCCGCCGCCGCCGAGTGTCGCCGCAAGCAGCACATCCTCGAACATGCCTGTCTCGACATCCATGCGCACTGTGTAGTCGGCCTTGTCGTAGGACCAGACGCGCAAGCCATCGGCGAAATCGAAGTCGGCTGCCGCGAGGCCCGTCAGTCCGGTCGGACTGGGTGAACGGGCGGGACTGAACGTGCCGAGATCTTCCGCGACGAGTTCTCCATCACCGTGCACAAGGAATATTATGGGCCTTGGCAGGTCGTAGTAGCTGCCCTCAAAACTGAAGCCATATATCCTTGCAAACCTGCCGTTTTGCAGTTGGTCCTCAAGGAGCCTGTTCTTCCCGCTTCGGTTTGCGGCGCCCGGGCGGCGCCCGATGAATTCGAACCCGCCCTCAAGCTTCATGAAATAGCCGACGAAGCTATTCCCGCCGGTCACCTGGATTATTGCACCGGCCGGCGTGTCATCCTTGGTCCACCGACCGTCAGCGCCGCCTACCGTGTACACGCCGATCTGATCCAGGACCTTCTGTTTCCAGACAACAATCTTGCTCTTCTCCGCCAGACGCACACCATTCACGACCTTGTTGCCAGTCAATGCCGGTATGTTCTTGGCGGTCGCCACCTGCGCCACGATAGGATTCAGAAGTGGGTTCACAACCTGCAGATCGATTACAAAATGGCCGAATAGATTAATACCCGACACGCTAAGAAGGCTCTCTACCATAGCCGCAACCCTCCGGTTCCTGGATCATATATCTAGTGTCAAACAGTATGATTTCTTGGCATCATGC
The DNA here is from genome assembly GCF_051127865.1 of Mesorhizobium sp. RIZ17. Taxonomy (NCBI): domain Bacteria; kingdom Pseudomonadati; phylum Pseudomonadota; class Alphaproteobacteria; order Hyphomicrobiales; family Phyllobacteriaceae; genus Mesorhizobium; species Mesorhizobium sp. RIZ17. Next base: position 5,322,258 of record NZ_CP147861.1, on the reverse strand, counting down.
GGCCTTTTGGCTTCTATTTTGTTTCTCAGTCCCTTCCACCTCATGCGTCACAACATAAGTGCGATCGCTTTCACGCCATAATACGCTTACGATCCTGCCTCGCTTTTTGGATATGCTGTCTACATGAGCCTGCAACAATTCAATGTCGTCCATGATTTCCGTCACGACGTAAGGCATTGAGCATTCCTCCTCATCTGACTCAAAGAACGCCGGCCCTGCTTCTTGCCAGTCTGTCTCGCGTTCCCGTCTGTCTCGCAACACGCAGATGCCGTGCACAACAAGCGCCATGACGTGCCGGCACGAACACCCTCGGCAAACCGAAGTGGCTTTTGGGCCCAAACGGCTTGATCTTGGGGCCGGCGCTTACAAAACCGATCGCGCGACGGTTGAGGTTGACGTCGATGATCGTGCGCCAGCGTCCGCCTGTCATCAGCCTGTCAACGGCGCGCAACGTGTATCCGACTTCCGCGTAGCTGAGATCGTCCGGCGAAAGCCGCCGCCAGGTTTCGGCGAGAAGCATGCCGAGCTCGTCGCGCGAGGCGACCAGTGCTTCGCGAAACGCCAAAGGCGACGCCGCATAGGCTTCGTCGAACATCGGCTGGATGGCGCGAAAATAGTCGGGACTGTCCTCCAGCCGGTCGGACAGATCTTCCTGGCTTTGGGTGATCAGACCCCTCGCGACCAGCTCTTCGTGGAAAAGGTCGACAAAAATGTCGAACATCGCGCCAGTGAGCGGCTGGGCGAGAGCATGCTCGTCGCTCCAGCCCTGGACGAAATCCAGCATCGACAGCGGGTTGGCCGCGAGCCTGATCTGGCTGTTGGAGGATAACTCGGCGATGCGGTTGACGAGATTGTGCGTGTAGAGATTGCCGTGACTGGTTTCCAACAGCTCATCTATGACTGAATCGAAATGCAGGGCGGTGATGAGCGCAGCGAGGTCGGCCGAGGATTCGTGAAAGCCGTAATATTCCGCGCTGGCCGTCCCGAGGTCGGGCACGCCGATGATGGAATAGATGACGCAGTGGCCGACCTCGTGGGCGACAACGTCGAAGTTGAGGGTGAACGGCTCCACCTGGCCATCCGGCGTCTCGTGGATGCCGACCTCCAGAAAGCCGTAACCCATGAAGGCGTTTTCGTGCAGATTGCGCTGTATCACCAGTTCCAGGCGGTCGAGGTCGCGCCGGAAATGCCATCTGATGGGATGGCCGAAATATTTCTCCCACACGTCCAGCGTGAAACGCACCGAGCCGAACAGATGCGCCGCCTCGAATGTCGGATCGTCCGGGCCGATGTGATCGAAATGCCCGTCGAGATCGGGAAACGCCGGGGGAAAGACGTCGCCACGCCAAGGCGGCATCAGATAGAGCGGGTCGCCGCGGACATTTTCCGCAAGACCGTAGGCAAACGCCTTGCCAATAGGGTCGACGACATACATGCGCCCGTCGCCCGGGCCAGGGCCGACCGACCCCGCCGGCGACGACACGAGCACGATTTCGGGCCGACGAAAAGCTTCCAGGAACGGCGCCTGGGCGAATAGCCGGAAGCGCGTCCCGTTCTTGAATACAGAGCCTTCCTCTCCAGATGTCACGCTTGTCCCCTCGCATGGACAAAGGCATGCACGTCAAACTGGCTGCGATATCGTCGGCGAATGCGGTTTCAAGTTAGCCCGTTTTCATCGGTCAGGCCAGAGTCATCGGACGAGCCGCGGCCGACCATGAAAGCATACTCATGCGCCAGCAGGTCGTAGAATTCCTCGATGCCAGGCAATCCGATGGAGATGGCATAGTCGTCAATGTCTCGAGGCACGGCGCGGCCGAGTCGTTTCTCGAAAAACCAGGCTGCGAGCAGGGCACGCGGCACCGGCGCGGACAGCGACGGTGCCCGCTGCCTGGCCAGAGCCTTGTCTCGATAGTCGGGGTAGAGACCCAGTTCGCGCAGTCGGTCTAGGATGGCTCGGTGCAGTTCGGCATCGCGATCTCGCGCGAGCGTCTCGACGGCCGCATCATCCTCGATCATGCGATCAAGACCGGGAAGATCCATTCCATTGTCGCGCGCCCAGTCGACGACGTCCGTCTGCCGCATAAGCCCGCGCCGCGAGCGAAAATCGCCCATGGCACGCTTGACCGCCTGGCGATCCGGTGCCGCCTGCTCGCCGCGGGCCAGCAGACGAAGCAGCGCCTCGCGGCGCAATTGCGCATAGTCGCCACGCAACCGAAGCTCATCGAGAATGGCAGCCTCTTCAGCCGTTCCGCCCGGCTGCGCGGTTTCGTTGCGCCAGGACGCATTGTGCCAATTCTCCGTCCATTCGAAATGGAAGTCGGGAGGCCCCTGCGCAGCCCCACTGCGGATAAATGCGTCCATCTCCTTCAGCAGCTCCAGCCCGTCTTGGCGCTTCCTGTCGACCTTGCCCGTTCGCAGCCAGGTCGCCAATTCCTGCTCCGTACGGTGATCGCCGATGTCCGCCAGCACGTCAGGCCAGGTTCTTTCCCGGTAGAAGCGTGCCTTCGACGAAGCCGCAAGGCGCGCCCCTGTCGGTCTGTCGATGATACCTTCTGCAACCGCCTGCTCGAGCGTCGCGCGGATATTGACCATCGGCTCGCTCAGATGGATGTAGCCGGTCTCCGGCGGACCATGAATGAGCGCGACCTCGTCGTCGTCGGTGAGCTCGCCGTCGCGATAGGCTTCGAAAATACGCCCGACGCCGCGCATGCCGAACGAGTGCAATTCCGCGGCGCGGAGCGCGCCCATGCTGGACGCGCCGAATATGGCGATCCCTTGCGTCAAGGCCCAAAGTATCTCCTTGTGCAAGACAGCCGGCTGACCGTCGAAATAACCGTCGATGACGCCGATTGCCCTGGGGCGGTCGCGCGTGGCGGCATAAAGATCTCCCTGTCGCACGGGAGGGCGGAATTCGAATCCGTCGTAAGACGCGATGTCATGCGCGCGCAGGCTTGGGCCGCAAAAGACGATCGGATTCACGGTCCGCCATCCGACATTCGGCGGGCTCGTTTGCCCGGCATATAGGCGTCATGGTCGTCGGGGCCTTCGAGGCCAGGTATCACAACGCGAACCACAGGCAGGCCGATATCCTCCTTGGACAGATCGACGGCGATGATCTCGCTTACGCCTGCCGCCTGCAGCCTTTCGACCAGCCAGGCCACATTGCGGGCAATCCCGTGTGCAGCCCTCTCCCCGGCAGAGCCAAGTCGCCTCGTGCTGGATCGTTCGGCCAGCAATCTCTCTGCCTGCCGGCGGCGTTTGTCCCGGTAGGCTTCGCTATATTCCTCGGCGGTCAGATCGTCTCGTGCCGCCGATACGTAGGTCGTTCGCACCTGAGCGGCCTCGATAAGCGCCTTCAGCAAGGCGGTCTCCGGCAGCGGGTGTGCTGCCGCGCCTATGCCATAGTGGCTGTTGCGGTCCCGGCGATCCGCGATCAGGCAGAAAAAGGCCGGCACGCCGATGTCGGAGGTCGTTTCCCACGCCGCGACGTCGAAGTCCGCGCCTTCCAGTTTCTTCAACACTTCGCGACACGGGCCGTCCGGCGCACTGCCGAGGTCGACGCCGGTGCGCCGGCGGCTGGCGGACGGTATCCGGTTCCACAAGGCAGTCGCGTCGCGTTCGATGATTTCGCAAACCCCGTGGTGGATCGCTTCATCGGCTGTATTTCCCGAGGCGAGCCCATTGCTGCTGCAATCGAAGAAGCCGCTTCCAGGAGGCGGTGGCACAGTGAAGTTGGCCCGCACCGACTCGTATGGCAGCCAGCGCTTCCCGCCGGAGATCATCTCCTGGCCTTCAATCCACAGCGTCACAATGTCCTTCGTGAATGCCCTGCCGGTGATGCGAGCCAGCCTCCCAATCTCGGCGAACCGATGCGATTGGGAGAGCTCAGCCATGCTGCCGAGTTTCAGCGGGCGCTCGATGTGCTCCGCATGGTAAAGTTCCGCCGCTTCCATGAGGCCCGAAGCCGTGGCCGATTCCAGGTCGATGCCCTTGCCTTGTGAAACAGCCAGCGATCGGGCGTTGGGGCGGCACACCATCACCACCGGTATGCCTATGCGATCAAGCCCGGTCACATTGGCGACCCTGGTAATCCCCATCTGCGCCCAGTGCGGGCGAAACCGAGCAATCACGCTCTGAGCGCCGTCTGCGCGATCAGGAATTCCCGGTACGGCGCCATTCGCCAACGACACTGAGGTTTTCTCCGAGAGATCAGGAAAGCTTACCGATTTCCACCGACGCCCAACAGATCAGGTCTGGCTGGTCAGCCTACAATTTCGAGGATTTTGCCCGACTGGCCCTTGCACTCCACCCTTTGAGAATATAGGGCTTTGCGCGGTCCGGAGTGTAGCGCAGCCCGGTAGCGCACTTGACTGGGGGTCAAGGGGTCGTCGGTTCGAATCCGGCCACTCCGACCATTAAATCCTTGAAATCCCCCGCGAAGGCATCACGAACCGTGCGCGGCGAATTTATGCCCGCTGGCTAGGCCTCATGCGCGGCCAGCATGCGCCGCGCACTTTCCTCGTCGGTGATCAGGATGGTCGGCGCGATCAGGTTCATGGCGCCGAGCAACGCCTCGGTCTTCTCGGCGCCGCCGGAGGTGAGGATGCGGATCGGCGCCTTGCGCAGGCGGTCAACATCGACCGACATCACATGGCTGTTGACGGGATGGTCGACCAACGGCGCCGGCAATGAAGCGGCTCCGTGCCAATCAGCAACAGCCACCGCACCAAGTCCCGGGATTTGACTTAAGACCGATGTAAGCTCATTATATTAGAAAATACAAATATTCATCGACTGCGAGCCACGTCACACGGGAAAACCAGCGGGACTCTATTGTCAAACGGCGGTGCTGACTACGATCTGATCGTCGTTGGTGGCGGGCTTGCAGGTTCGTCGCTGGCCATCGCCCTTGCTGGCCGCGGCATCCGAACCCTCATTCTCGAGCAGCAAGAGGAGTTCAGGGACCGCATTCGCGGCGAAGTCCTCATGCCATGGGGCAGCCTCGAGGCGAAGGGCTTGGGTATTTACGATCTGCTTCTTAAGGACTGCGCCATCGAGACAGCCTACTTTTCGACATTTACCAATGGCTCGCCACCTGCGATTCGGGATCTGCGCGCGACGACCCCGGCTGCCACCTGCTGCATGACGTTTCCCCATTCGGAAATGCAAGCGGTTCTCTTGAAGCAAGCCGAGGCGCTCGGAGCCGAGGTCAGGCGCGGACATTTGGCGTCTGGTGTGACTTCTGGAGAGGTGCCACGGGTCCACATAGGCGACGACATCAGAGGACTCTCTGCCCGCCTGGTCGTTCTAGCGGACGGCCGAGATTCACGGCTGCGCTCGCTTCTCGGCTTCGAGGTGCGGCACGACGAGTGCCAGCTGTTCACGGCGGGCATGATCATGGAGGGTGACATCAACTATTCGGAGTTCCTCGCCGACGAGGCGCGGACACCGGCAAACACGGTCAATCTCTTCTATGACCCCAAGGGCGGGCGCATGGTGATCGCGATGCGCATCGCGCCCAAGCGCAATCGCGTCTATCTCGTCTACCACAAAGATGTCCTGCCGAAGCGCCTGTCAGGTCGCCATTCTGTTGAGAAGATGATACGGCAACTTCAGGAGGTGGGGGCACCCAGCCATTGGTTCGACGGAGCAAGGCAGGCAGGTCCATTCGCCAGTTTCGACGGTTCGCATCGATGGGTCGGCAGCCCTTATCGAGATGGCGTCGTCCTCATCGGTGATGCGGCGGCTGCTACCGACCCCGCCTGGGGCAGGGGCCTGTCGCGGACGCTTCGGGACGTTCGGCTGCTGAGAGACCGATTGCTGGAGAGTTCCGATTGGCGATTGGCCGCGGAGGCATACGCGAGCGACCACGATGATTTTTACGGCAGGATGCGACGATTGGAGGAGATGCAAACCACGCTACTGTTCGAACGCGGAGATGCGGCTGACCGGCGGCGCGACCACGCCTTCGCGCTCTTTGCCCGCGATTCCTCACGCATTCCGGATGCATTGGGCTTAGGCCCCGAAGCTCCGTCAGACGATCATGCCCGCGCCCGCTACTTCGGGGAGATATGAGATTGGGCCGCATGTCAGCCACTTGAGTGCGACGGCGTTCATCCGCGGCGTGTCGACAGGGGAGAGGTAACGACCCGGCACTATGCCTTCGTCGAACCCAAGTGACTGGCGAGTTTGCGGAACCTATGCCTGATCCCCGGTGGGTCTAAAGCCCCGAAAATGCCCCAAGCGGGAATCCTTAGGCGGCCTCCCACCGAGGAGTCACGAATCCGGACTCCGGATGAAGCTCGAATCCGGCCACTCCGACCATTAAATCCTTGAAATCCCCCGCGAAGGCATCACGAACCGTGCGCGGCGAATTTATGCCCGCTGCCTAACCTGCGTGCCCGGCCAGCATGCGCCGCGCGCTTTCCTCGTCGGTGATCAGGATGGTCGGCGCTATCAGGCTCATGGCGCCCAGCAGCGCCTCGGTCTTCTCGGCGCCGCCGGAGGTGAGGATGCGGATCGGCGCCTTGCGCAGGCGGTCAACATCGACCGACATCACATGGCTGTTGACGGGATGGTCGACCAGATCGCCATTGCGGTCGTAGAAATGAAACAGCAGGTCGCCGACGGCGCCGCGCGCCAGCAGGGCCTCGCGGTCCGCTTCCTTGAGGAAGCCGCCGCGCGAGAAGGTAGTGGCCGAAGCGATGCCGCCGACGCTCAGCAGGACGGCATCGAGTGCATCGGCCATCTCGAAGATCTCCTGCAGGCCGCAGCGTTCGACCAGCGCGATCTTGGTCTCGACGCTGTCGACGACGGCCGGCGTCGGCATCAGATAGCCGTCACCCTGGAAGATCTGGGCGAAGCGCCAGGCGAACTCGGCCGGGTTGACCCGCCGCGCGACGCCGACGCCGCCAAGCAGCGAGATCACGCTGAAATCGGCCAGCGATTTGGCGCTGATGAAGGGCAAGGTATGGAACAGCGTCACGCCCCAGCCGACGCCGACCCGCATGCCCGATTTCATCGCGTCGGACAGGAACATGCCGGTCTTGGCGGCGATTGCCGGGATCGGATCGGCGTTGGGGTCGGTGAGCGGCGCGACCAGCGCCTGCTGCAGCCCGAAGGTCTTCTCCAGCGCCCGCTCCAGCCGCACGATCTCCAAAAGCTCGCTCTCGATGGTGATCTTCACCTCGTTGCGCGCCCTCGCCTCGGCCAGCATGCGCACGATGGTGACGCGGCCGACGCCGAGCACGTCGGCGATCTCGTTTTGCGTCATCTGCTCGACGAAATACATCCAGGCGGCGCGGATCCTGAGACGGTCGGTCCGGCTTTCGCTGACGACCTGCTCGGAGGCCTCAGCCGCCGCCCTGCCGTTTTCGGATTCGCCCTGCCGCCGCCTGCCCAATTTCCCCTCCAAGTCCGGCGATGATGCTGCCTCGCCGATTCTGCATGCTGGTTAAATATCGCCTATTGATCTACCAATCGAGACGAACAATCTAGAGAGGGCGACTGGCGCCCCAAGCCGTGATCGGCTTCAGCATTTCGAGGCAATTGGCGATGCTGCGACAAATTTCCGAAGATGTCCGCGCCAACCTGAAGGATCGGCTTCGGGAGTTGCGCGACGCGATCCGCCAGAACCGCCACGACAGCGCCGGCGATCCGTTGCGCGATATCGCCGGTAATCTGCCGCCCTTTCCGGGCCGCAGCCTGCTTGGCCATGCCGCGAGCGCCGTCGACGAGGCGCTGACGATCGCCGAATCCTTCGTTCCGCATTCCCGGCCGCTCAAGGTTGACGGCACGACCGTAAAAAGCCTGCGGGCTTATTTCCCGCAAGGCGATGAAGACCGGCAGATCGGCGGCGAACGTCAGTTCAGGCGTGACATGTATTATCTGACCCGCGCGGTTCTCGCCGGTTACGGCATCGACAATCCGCGCGTTCACGAGGCGAGCTTTTCGGCCGTGCACGCCGCGATGCGCAAGCGTCACGCGGATCTTCTGGCCGGCGCGACGGCGGACGCAGTATCCACGGATCAGGTCGCCGCGGCTTGCGCGACTCTGCTCGTCGAATGCCTCAACCACCGTCCGGTCCAGCCTGGCGAGATCGGGGCAGGTTCGGCGATCGCCGGCGATCGGTCTCTCGACATCAGATGCCTTGCGCCGGTGGTGCTTGCCTGTGGACTGGCGACCAAGGCGGACGGCGCGCCCGAGCCCGACATTCTCGAGATCGCGGTGCTGGCCGCCGAAGTGCGGGAGGATCGCATCCGGCAGGCCTGCGCCCAGGCCAATGCCGTCCAGGAACTGACACCGGTTCTCGCCACCCTGCTTGCGCATCTGACGTAACCGCCGCGAGGGAATCCGCTATCGTTCGGCCACCATGGCCGCGATGGTTTTCTTGGCGCGCTGGATCGAGGCAGGGCTCATGCTGAGCTCGGTCAGGCCCATCCCGACGAAGGCCGGGATCAGGTCCGGACGGCCGGCGGCCTCGCCGCACATGCCCACCATGATGCCAGCGGCGACACCCGCCTTGGCCGTCAGCTCGATCGCCGACATCACCGCAGGATTGGTGACGTCATTGAGCTTGGCGACCGTCGGATTGAGGCGGTCGGCGGCCATGATGTACTGGGTGAGGTCGTTGGTGCCGATCGAGAAGAACGCCACTTCTTTTGCCAACGCCGGCGCGATCAGCACGGCGGCTGGCGTCTCGATCATCACGCCGAGGTCAAAACTTGCATGCGGCACGCCTTCGGCCTTCAATTCGGACGCGCATTCATCGACCAGCGCGCGCGTGCGCGTCACTTCGGCGATTTCCGAAACCATCGGCAGCATCACCTTGATGTTGCCATGGATCGCGGCGCGCAGCAGCGCCCGCAACTGCTTTTTGAAAATGTCGGGACGGTCGAGGCACATGCGGATGCCGCGCCAGCCGAGGAAGGGATTTTCCTCGTCGGGAAATTCGATGCCGGCGATCGGCTTGTCGCCGCCGATGTCGAGCGTGCGCACGATGACGGAATGCGGCGCGAACGCCTTGGCCAGGGCGCTGTAGGTCTCGGCCTGCATGTCCTCGGACGGCAGATGCATGTGGCGCATGAAGAGCAGCTCGGTGCGGAACAGCCCGACGCCCATGGCGCCGGCTTCCTGCGCCGCCTCGATCTCCTCCAGCGAGCCGATATTGGCCGCGACCTCGATCACCGTGCCGTCGGCGCGCTTCGGGGTCACGCCCTTGAACACTTTGAGGCCGGCGCGCTCCTGCGCCGCAGCCTCGACGCGGCGGGTGAAGTCGGCCCGCGCGGCCTCGTCCGGATCGACGATCACATGCCCGGCATTACCGTCGATCGCCACTTCCTTGGCGGTGCGTAACTCGTTGACCTTGTCGCCGAGACCCAGCACCGCCGGGATGCCGTGCGAGCGGGCGATGATGGCAATGTGCGAGGTGGCGCCGCCATGGCCGCAGATCACGCCGCCGATGCGCTTCAGCGGCGCGCGCGCCAGATCCCAGGCGCCGATGTCGTCGGCGATCAGGATCGCGCCCTGCGGGATGGTCTCCAGGCTGACCTCGTCCTGGCCGAGCAGCACCAGGCAGATCTGCCGGCCGACGGCATGGACGTCGTCGGCCCGGGCGTTGAGATAGTGATCGTCGACCGCGCTGAAATCGGCGGCGATGGTGGCCGCGGCGCCGATGACCGCCGAGACCGCGTCGTCACCGCCACGGATCAGCCTTTCGACCTCGCCGGTAAGGCTGTCGTCGGCGGCGATGTCGCGCAGGGCCGCGACAATGCCACGGTCGCCGGCGGAGAGATTGTTCTCGGCTAGCGTGCGGTCCATGCGCGCCTGGACGCTGGCGACAGCGCCGCGGAAGCGCTGGAGCTCACCTTCGATCTCGTCGGCCTGCAGGCGCCTGCCCGGCCCCTCGATCTCCGGCGGAAAATGCGCAAAGGCCGGCCCGATCGCCACGCCCTCGCTGGCGGCAACACCTTGGAGCTTGGGTGTTCCATCCGTCGGCGCGGCTGCCACGGGCGTCGCCTCCGGCGCAGGCGCGGCTGCTTGCGGGCCACCCTCGCCCGCGTCGCCCTCATCGTCGAGGCCGGCGCGCGGGTTCTCCAGATAGCCTATCAGCGCCTCGATCGCTTCGATGGCGTCGGCGCCATTGGCGCGCACGGTGACTTCCTGGTTCTCCTTGACCGCCAATAGCATCAGCTTGACCGAGCTCTTGGCGCTGACCGCCTTGCCGTCCTTGACCAGCTCTACATCGGACTCGAAAGCCTTGGCGAGCTTCACGAACCGAGTCGCGGGACGGGCGTGCAAACCTTCGTGCACTCTGACGATGGTCGAGCGTTCCATGGCAATACTCTAGGTTTGGGCGCCGTCGACAGACAGCGCGGATATTATCAGGCGGCGATGGTGATGACAGCGCCCGGTGTAAGGGCGGCCACAAGCGCTCCGGTATCGACTTCGGATGCGCAAACCTCGCCCGGCCTTTCGGCCTCGGCCGCTCCGTTGAAGGAGATCACGACATGGCCCATCTCGCGGACCTTGCTCCATGCGGTGGAGCCGACCGCCGTTATCGTCGCTGACACTGGTCCGAGGGTGATCGATGCGCCCTTTTGCGGCGCGTCTTCACTAGGCTCCTGCTCTGTCAGGTGAAGCACGGAAACCTCGGCCAGCTCGGGAGGCGAGCCATCCGCGAACAGGATGACCACGCCGCCCTCGGCGAGGTCCGCCACTTCGGGTCCTATTGCTGTGACCCGTGTCTTGAGAAGAACCGACATATGGCGAACCTCGATACTTTTGATGGCTTAGAACACGATCAGGGAGACGACCCATGCGATCAGCACGGAGATCGGGCCCATGATCTGGCGGCTGATGAGCACCGCCGGCACGCCGATTTCGATCGTCTTCGGCTTGGCCTCACCGAGCGCCAGACCGACGGGAACGAAGTCGCAGCCCACCTGGGTGTTGTAGGCAAACAGCGCCGGCAGAGCCATTGCGGGCGAGATGGTGCCGTTGGCGATCTGCGGGCCGATGATGGCAACGCCGATGACCTGCGCGATGACTGCGCCAGGTCCCAGGATAGGCGACAGGAACGGCAGGCCACAGATGGCCGAGATGACCAGCAGGCCGACGATGTTGTTGGCCAGCGGACCCATCGGTTGTGCCAGCACGTCACCGATGCCGGTATAGAGGATGAGGCCGATCAGCATGGTCACGAAGGCCATGAAGGGCAGCACGTTGCGGACGACCTGATCGATGGTGCGGCGGCCGGAATTGAAGAAGATGCCGACGACACGGCCCATGACGCGGCCGATCGAGCTGATCAGGCCGATAAGCCCGCCTTCGCTCGGCAGCGGCTCGGCCGCCCTGGATGCAGTGTTGTTGTTTGAACTCATCGATGCTGCTCCCCCCGCAGTGGTGACCGCTTCGGATCCGTCCGCCATTGTGACATTGGCTGGCTTCACGCCCGAAACGTAGATGTCTTCCGTGATGAACTGGGCGAGCGGACCCGCCTGGCCGACCGGCGTCAGGTTGACGGTCGGGATACGCTTGCGCGGATAGACGCCGCAGCGCGCGGTGCCGCCGCAGTCGACGACGACGACCGCCATCTCGCTTTCGATCGGCGGCGCCTTGAACCCGTCGACGGCCTCGGCGCCGGTCATGTCGGCGATGAGCTGCGCCACCGGATGGATGCCGCCGCCGGTTACCGACACGACCTTGCTGCGCTGTTCGGTCGGTTCGATGACCAGTGGGCCGCCCCAACCGGTGGACCCCTTCGAAATCTTTACTGCCTTGTATGTCTTGGCCATGGTGTCCTCCCGCCCTTAGAGCTCGACGCCCTGGCGGCGTGCCATGATGGCCGTGATGCGCTCGGTCAGGATGCCCTTCAGCAGGATGACGACGAGGCCGACGATGGCGTACCAGATGGCCACCTTGACGTGATAGCCGTTGGCGATGACGCCCCGCTTCTCGAGGTCGAGGAGCGCGACCAGCATGCCGCCCCACACGAAATATTCGCCGGGATTGATGTGCGGGAACAGGCCGAGCGGCGGATGCACATAGGACACTGCCGCGTCGTAGAAGGCAGGCTTGTGCTTTTCTTCCAGGAAGGAGCCGAAGGTGTAAGCCATCGGGTTGGTGAGGAAGAACACCGACAGGACCGGCAGCACGGTATAGCGGGTCAGGGCGATGCGGCCGGCGCCGCGCGCCAGGCCGTGGACGCGCTCTTCGCCGACCAGTTCGGTGACGGCATAGAAGGCGGTCATCAGCACCACCAGCGTCGGAATGATGCCGGTGACGAAGCCGGCGAACACCTCGCCGCCCTTCTGGAAGATGCCGATGAAATACTTGCCGATCGCGGTCAGCCAGCCGAGCTGCTCTTCCTGCTGCACGTTCTTCAGCTGTTCCTTCAGCTGGTCGGCGGTGACCGGCGCGCTGTCGGTCGTCGCCTGCGCGAGGACCACGAGATGATCGGTGGCATGCCCGACGCCGACCTTGCCGTGCCAGGCAGCATCCGAGACCATGGTGCCTGCCACATGCAAGTTGTGCACCGCCAGGTCGGCATGCTGCGCCAATAACGAAATTACAGACATTTCTCCTCCTTATGACCCCTGCCGGTCATTCCCAGCCGGCCGCCGGTGTCGTTTAAGCCCTTGCTACGTTCAAGCCGGACAGGCCCGGCTTCTTCCCCGGCTCCGACCGCGCGCGGTCGATCTGCTCGATCGCCCGTTTCACGGCCTCGGCCACACCGGGTTCCCCCTCCCCCATGATCGCAGGGTTGGACCGGAGTCGATCGAGGGGGATGCCCTCGAATTCTTCATGTCGCTTGAACTTGGTCAGCACCGAACGACCGCTCATGACCATCATGCGGCGCACGATGAGATCCGGCGTCACGACGACGAGCGCAATCGTGCCCTTGGCCAGCCGTCCGCGGAAATTGCCCGCGCCGACGAAGCCGTCCTTGAACTCTCCGGTGACACCTTTGAAGACGTCCGAATAATGCCGCATCTGCAGCCAGACACCGAGCGATTGCAGCGCCCAGACAACAAAAAGCAGAAGCAGCGCCCACTGCCAGATCGCCATTTCGGTTTCCTCCCGAGTCTCTTTCTCCGGCACATATTGGACGGAGGCGAGATGACCCGAAAGTGAGAACATTTGTTTCCTCGAATGTCAACATGTATTATATTAGCCGCCATAACGCTCCACAGGCGGCTGGCCGATTTCGGCATCGGCAGCGCCTGTGCTAGCCTGTCGCCAAACGGGATATGAGACATGGATCTGCCTTTCAGGCACGAACTCGCGCTTATGCCGGACCTTCGTCACCGGCTGCGGCAGCTGCGCTGGTTTCGCGCCACCTTCCGCAGCAGCGCGAAGGTGGTGTCCGAAACGTTCGGCGTGCGTTTCGAGATCGACGAGGCCAAGCTGACACGCGCCTTCCTCGACTGGATCGAAGTCATGGAAGCGCAGAAGCGATTCGCGGCGATAGACCGCGCGGACTTCATCGTCTTCGCAGCCGGGCTGGTGCTGCGCGAGCTGATCCGGCAGGCACCGGCGCGCGAGATTTCCGGCCTCACCGACATGATCGAGACGGAGGCCAATGCCGGCACGGCGGAAATCGTGCGTTTCTGGCCGGAAGGTTTCCTCTATACCAACTACTGCGTGTCGGCGATCCTGGCCGTGCACGAGCAGGAATTCGGCACGGCGCCCAGCATCGACAAATGCGCCGACGACCTGCGCATCTGGTGGTCCTACCGCGAGAACGCCACGGAAATGCCCGCCTATGCCGTGGCCTTCCTCGACCGCTTCCTCGGCGCCGAGCCCAACTGGATCACGCCCGACCGTGCGCAGTCGCGCCAGGCCATGCAGCGCGCGCTTGGATCCACGCCGGTCAGCGAGGCGCTGCGCCAGCTTTGAAGCGTTGGGGACCTAGCCGCCCTGCTATTGAACATCTGACTTTTTATCGATAGCGATGTGCGCATTGGCACAGGAGCCGGGAGAAGCGCGTGGCGCAACCTAGACTGATGATTTTCGATTGCGACGGCGTTCTCGTCGACAGCGAGCCGCTGGCCGCCAAGGCCTATGAGCGCGTCTATGAGAAGCACGGCATGCCGGGCGTCCATGGCGGCATCATTGCCCAATGCATCGGCATGAAGCAGTCCGACATCATCGTCAAAATCAAGGAACTCACCGGCCATCAGTTTCCGCCCGCCGCCGACGGCGACATCTGGGCCGAGACCAAGCTGCTGTTTTCCGAGGAGCTGAAGCCGACGCCGGGGATCGCGCCGTTCCTCAGCGCGCTTGCCGGCGACCGCTGCGTCGCCTCGTCATCCTCAGTCGAACGCATCAACCACAGCCTGTCGGTGACCGGGCTGTCGCGCTTCTTCGGCGAGGCGATCTTTTCCTCCTCGATGGTGAAGAACGGCAAGCCGGCGCCCGACATCTTCCTCTATGCCGCCGAGAAGATGGGCGCAAAGCCGGCCGACTGTGTCGTCATCGAGGATTCGCCCTTCGGCATCCAGGGCGCGGTGGCGGCCGGCATGATCGCGATCGGCTATACCGGCGGCGGACATACCTATCCCGAGCATGGCGCACGGCTGAAGGCTGCCGGCGCCGATTTCGTCTGCGCCGACTGGCACGAAGTCGGCCGGCAGTTGGCAGGGCTTGGCGTGCCGGCCTGAGCTAACGCTTTGTTAGAGCATGATCTTCTTCGAAAACCGGTTCCTTTTTCGGGGTCATGTTTGTTGGAGCATGATCTTTTCCGAAAACCGGTTCCCACTTTTCGGGATCATGTTTGTTGGAGCATGATCTTTTCCGAAAACCGGTTCCCACTTTTCGGGATCATGTTTGTTGGAGCATGATCTTCTCCGAATACCGGTTCCCACTTTTCGGGATCATGCTCTAGCGGAGGCTGGGGAAACGGCGGCGAGTCCAGTCACCGGGCGGGACCACTCCCCCTACACGGAAATTGAAGGACAGGACCCTCGTCGCATCGGCGTCGACCTCGCAGCGGAAGCTCAGATCGTACCATTGCGTTGTCGTGCTGAAGGCGGCTTGCGGAGGGTTGAGAACATTGCCTTGCTTCAGGGGAATGGTCGGCAGCCATTTGGGCGAGTAGTCGGCGCTTTGCAATTCCTGGTTCAGGACGTTGGCGCAAAGGTTGGCAACGCGCTGATCGCGCGGCACGCTCTCCATCGAACTCGTGGCCAGCGCGTTGCCGGTTGCACCCGGCGAGTAAAGCTTTCTGACGCCCGGCAGGCCGGAATAGATGGGCGATCCCGCAGCCTCGCTGTCGGCGGAGTTCGACCTTCCCGGGTTCCCGCTTGGCGCCCTCAAGGCCCTTGCGGATTTGAACTTCATCGCCTTGGAAGGTTTAGGCTTCGCCTTTTCGATTGAGGATTGAGGCGCGGGCTTGTCACCGGTCTCGGCGGTCAACGGCTTCGGTGGCACGACCGGCTGCTCTTCGGTGGTTTGTGGCGCCGCCTGTTGTTTGTCGGGCTGCGGCTTGTCAGTGTCCTCGGTCGCCTGCTTCTCCTCGCTTTGCGCGGGTTTTTCGTCCGGCGCGGCGGTTGCCGGCTTCTCCTGAGCCTTGCTGGAATCCGCCTGCTGCTCAGGCGTTGCAGGAGCGGGCTGGTTGGGCGCAGGCTTCGGCGCGACCGGCGGCTTCGCTGGTTCGTCCTGGGCTGGCGACGGCGCATTGGCCGGAGCGCTGCCTCCGTCAAGAGATTTCTCCGGGCCGGTATCCTTCTCGCCATACTGGAAAACGCGTTTCAGAACCGGGATGTCCTGCGGTTTCGGCGGCTGCGGAGGCGGTGGCTTTTGCACGGCCTGCTCGGGCGGCTTTTCAGCCTTCTTTTCAGGCGTCGGCTCCGGCGGCTTTGGAGCGGGCTTCGGCTTGGGCTGCTCGGGCGGCGGCACGATCGCAACGTTGACCGGCTGTTCCTGCTGGTCCGGCTGTTGCTCGGGTCTCGTCGAGCCAAGGAACAGGAACGCTGCGATCAGGGCATGCAGGAATAGCGATGCGGCCAAGGCCCACCGCCAATTCCGAAACCATTCCCGCATCTTGCCGTTCATTGCGCCCGATGTGGAACGAAATAGCGGCGGCTTCAAGCACTTGCCGGGATTCGCGCGAGTTGCCGCCCTGACAAGTCGGTGATGACAGGCATAAGAGCAAGCCGGATCGAGGCCTGCAGGCTTACACCAGCATGCTCATCGGGTTCTCGATCAAGCGCTTGAAGGCGCCGAGCAGTTCCGCGCCGAGCGCGCCGTCGACCGCGCGATGATCGGTCGAGAGCGTCACCGACATCACGGTGGCGATTTTGATCTCGCCCTTCTTGACCACCGCCCGCTCCTCACCCGCGCCGACCGCCAGGATCGTCGCATGCGGCGGGTTGATGACGGCGGCAAAGTCCTTGATGCCGAACATGCCGAGATTGGACACCGCTGTCGTGCCACCCTGATATTCTTCCGGCTTCAGCTTGCGGCTCCTGGCGCGGCTGGCCAGGTCCTTCATCTCGTTGGAGATGACCGACAGCGTCTTTTCATCGGCATGCCGGATGATCGGCGTGATCAGGCCGCCGGGGATCGACACCGCGACACCGACATCGGCGTGCTTGTGCTTGACCATGGCGCTGTCCGTCCAAGAGGCATTGGCATCCGGCACCGCCATCAGCGCCATCGCCATCGCCTTGATCACCATGTCGTTGACCGAGAGCTTGTAGGCCGGGACCTCGCCCTTGTCGGTCTTCCGCATCGGGGCTGCGGCATTGAGCTGCGTGCGCAGCGCCAAGAGCGCATCGAGCTCGCAGTCGAGCGTCAAATAGAAATGCGGGATGGTGGACTTCGCCTCGACGAGGCGCCGCGCAATCGTCTTGCGCATGTTGTCATGCGGCACGAGCTCATAGGAGCCTTCGGCGAACAGCTTCAGCACCTGGTCGTCCGACATCGATTTGGGTGGGGCTGAAGCGGCTGACGTGATTTCAGCCAAGGCCGGCGACGTGATCTCGGCCGGCTGCTCAAGTGTAGCTGAGCCCTTCGCGGCGACTGCGGCCTCTACATCGGCGCGCACCACACGACCGCGAGGGCCACTGCCTCGTATATCGGCAATCATAAGACCTGCCTCGCGGGCCAGGCGGCGCGCAAGCGGCGTCGCGCGTTCGCCGGTCGGCGATTGGCTGATATCTCCACTTGTGCGGGATATGGCCGGCAGCGCAGACGGGGGCGCGACAGGCTGAGAGGCCGGAGGGACAGCGCCCCCCTCTGTCGGCTTTGCCGACAGCGCCCCCACTTGGGGGGAGATTGGAGCCTTGTTCTCAGACGCATAAACCTCGTCGTCAGCATAGATCCAAGCCACAGGCTCGCCGACCGGGATGTCGACGCGCTCCTTGCCTGTCACATTGCGCAGCGTGCCGCTGGCAGGGGCGTCGATCTCCATCGCCGCCTTGTCGGTCTCAATCTCAAAGAGCACATCGCCCTTCTTGACGTGAGCCCCCTCCTCGGCAAACCAGCGCGAGATCTGTCCGGTCGCCATGTCCATGTCGACCTTGGGAAGAATGACCTCTGTCGGCATCGCTCAGCGGACCCCTTTCACGAGGTCGCGGGCAGCAGAGATGATGTCGGGAACCTGCGGCACCGTCGCCTTTTCAAGATCCGGATTGTAGGGGATCGGCGTCTCGGCGCCGCCAAGGCGCACGATCGGCGCATCGAGATAGTCGAACGCCTCGCTTTCGGCGACGAGCGCGCTCACTTCCGCGCCGATGCCGAGCGTCTTCACCGCTTCGTAGACGCAGAGCAGGCGCGAGGTCTTCTTCACGCTGTCGATAACGGTCTGCCGGTCGATCGGGCGGATCGTGCGCAGGTCGACCACTTCGATGTCGATGCCCTCGCCTTCCAGCGCCGCAGCGGCGTCGAGCGCCTTCTGCACCATGATCGACGTCGCGACGACGGTGAGGTCGCGGCCTTCACGGCGGATCTCGGCCTTGCCGATCGGAACCGTGTAATGGCCTTCCGGCACATGGCCCTTCATCTTGTAGAGCAGCTTGTGCTCGAAGATCATGACCGGGTCCGGATCGGCGACCGCGGCAAGCAGCATGCCCTTGGCATCGTGCGGCGTTGCCGGCTGGATGACCTTGAGGCCAGGCACATGGCCGAGCCAGGCTTCGAGGCTCTGGCTGTGCTGTGCGGCGGCACCCGTGCCGGAGCCGGCAGGGAAACGCATCACCACCGGCACCGAGACCTCGCCGCCGAGCATGAAGCGCATCTTGGCCGCCTGGTTGACGATCTGCTCCATGCCGAGCGTGGCGAAATCCGAGAACTGGAATTCGAAGATCGGCCGCATGCCGGTGACGGCCGCGCCAACCGCGACGCCGGCGCCACCCAATTCCGAAATCGGGGTGTCGATCACCCGGTCGGCGCCGTAGCGCTCGACCAGGTCGCCGGTCACCTGGAAGGCGCCGCCATAGACGCCGATATCCTCGCCCATCAGGAAGACGCGTTCATCCATGTCCATGGCGATCGCCATGGCTTCCTGGATCGCCTGGGCGTAGCTCAGTTCACGCACCGCGGCGTCCATCACGCCTGCTCCGTGTAAACATAGTTCTGAAGGGTGGCGATCTCGGGCGCCGGGCTCGCCTTGGCGAACTCGATGCCGTCGGCGATCTCCTTGGTGACCGCGTCGCGGATCGCCTGGATACCCTGGTCGTCGATGAAGCCGAAATCGCGCAGCTCGGTCTCGAACAGCGTGATCGGATCGCGGTTCGCCATCCAATCCTCGATCTCTTCCTTGGTGCGGTAGCGGTTGCGGTCGCTCTTGGAATGGCCGCGATGCCGGTAGGTCTTGGATTCGATCAGCGTCGGTCCCTCGCCCGCACGCGCCCGCTCGACGGCCTTGAAGGACGCCTCGGCCACCTCGGAGAAGATATTGCCGTTGACGATGACGCCGGGCATCGAATAGGCGGCCGCCCGCTCGGCGATGTTCTTCACCGCGGTCGAGCGTGCCGTCGAGGTCGACATGCCGTAGCCGTTGTTCTCGCACACGAAGATCACCGGCAGCTTCCAGATCGCCGCCATGTTCAGCGCTTCGTGGAAGGCGCCCTCATTGTTGGCGCCGTCGCCGAAGAAGGAGACCACGACCTTGCCGGTCTTCATCATCTTGGACGAGAGCCCCGCGCCCACCGCGATCGGAATGCCGCCGGCGACGATACCGTTGGCGCCGAGATTGCCCTTGGCGACATCGGCGATATGCATGGAGCCGCCACGGCCCTTGCAGTAACCCGTGGTCTTGCCGAAGAACTCGGCGAACATGCGGCTGACTTCGGCGCCCTTGGCGATGCAATGGCCATGGCCGCGATGCGTCGAGGTGATCTGGTCGTCCTCGGCGAGCGGCATGCAGATGCCCATGGCGCTCGCTTCCTGGCCGATCGACAGGTGCATCGTGCCGTGGATGAGGCCGCGTGTGTAGCACTCTTCCGCGCCCTCTTCGAAGCGGCGGATGAGGTACATCTTATGAAGCACCGCTCTCAGCTGCTCCGGGCTGTACTGGCGATAGACGAAAGGCAGGTTGGCCCGGCTATCCAGGACGGCTTTGCCGGCCACGACGGCTTTGCTGGCTCCAGCCATGATCACGCCTCCACAGCGCCGTAAACGAGCTTGTCCTGGCGGGCGCGCAGCTCGGCGATCTTCGAGCCCGGCGCGGGCGCCGCGTTGGCATAGGTGATGAGCTCGCCCTTCTTGATCGGTGCGGTGACCGAGCCGCCCTGCAGCAGGCCGCAGGGAACCGCGCGGGCCGCATGGGCCTCCGGGGCCGTCATGATCCAGGCGCGATAGCAATACTCGCCGATGGCATCGAGCTTGTCGCCGGGCTTCAAATCCTTCTTGGCGACCGCACAGACCTCGGCCACGGGCTTGGCCAGCGGCACCATGTCGGCCTTGCCGTAAAGCACGACACGGGCGCAGGTGAGCGGCACTTCAAGCGAGGTCAGGTGATAGGGGCGATGGAAGGTGAAATACGGGCCCTTGCCCATCTTCAGGTCTTCCATGCGCTCCGAAATGCGCGGATGCGACATGTCGGCGACGACGAAGACGCCCGGCGCAACACCCTTGCCGATCGAATAGTCGACCACGCCGACCTTCGACAGCACGCCGCCGTCCTTCTCAGGCACCAGCACCTTCGACAATTCGCCCAGCGTCGCGGCCGGACCGTGCATGCCGGGCTTGTCAGGGACCAGCCCGGTCGCGTTGGCGATCGCCGCCATCTCGACCATGGTCTTCGAACCATCGACGAACTCGACCAGCATGCGCACATTCATATGCCGGCGCTTCGCTTCCTCCTCATAATCCGGAGGCGTGGCGTCGATGTTGAGCGGGTTGTTCTTGCCCTTGCCCGCGGCCACGATCGGATGGCCCATGGCCGAGACGAACTCGATCAGCTCCATGCAGGAAGACGGCTCGTCGCCGGCGCCCAGCGAATAGGTGACGCCCAGCCGGTCGGCCTCGCTCTTGAGATAGGCTCCAATGGTGACGTCGGCCTCGACATTCATCATCACGAGGTGCTTGCCATGCTCCATGGCGCGCAGGCCGATCTCGGCGCCGACGGCCGGAACGCCGGTCGCGTCGATGACGACGTCGATCAAGTCGTTGCCGATGACCAGGCTGGAATCGTTGGTAACGGCGATCTTGCCGGCCTCCATGGCCGAATTCATCGCCGAGGCGGTCGACACTTCCCGCGCATGGCCGGTTTCCTGGAAAGCGATGTCGACGGCCTTGCTGGCCGCCGGCAGGTTGAGCTCGGAAATGGCGCCAATCTCGATGCCAGACATGTGAGCGACGCGGGTGACGATGTCGGTGCCCATTTCGCCGGAGCCGATCAGGCCGATGCGGATGGGCTTGCCGGACTTGGCTCGTTCCTCAAGGTCGCGGGCAAGGCCCGTCAACGAAATGTTGGATGCCATACCGTGTATTCCTCCCATGTCGCATGCTGTTCGGTTGCTTGACCGGTATTGAACATATGTATTTCTGTCAAGACTAATGTCCAGATTTTGGGCATTGGTCGACGCTTTTCCAATTGCTCGAGGCGCAACGGCGAAAGGCACGGGCGGCGGACGCCTGTAGAAGCGAACAGCCGCGGCCGAATGTCGGTCAAAAACCGCGCCAAGGCCCTCGACGAACCATGAAGAGATATCTGTCTCTTGTTTGACGCAATTCCGGCCGGAAAACCGCTACGCACTTTTCCGGGAATTGCTTCGGGTGGCAATTGTTACTGGCAAACGTCAACCCAAACGGCGCCAACCAGATCGGCCATGCGCTGCGGCGTGATGCGCACTGCGGCATTTGTCGCGCCGGCCGCCGGAACGACTTCGTCGAAAGCCTTGAGCGACAGATCGCAATAAACGGGCAGCGGCGCCGGCAGACCGAACGGACAGACGCCGCCCGGCGGATGGCTGGTGACTGCCAGCACCTCCTCGCCGCTGAGCATGCGCGGCTTACCGCCCATCCTGTCCTTGAATTTGCGGTTGTCGAGCCTGGCGATGCCGCTGGTCACGACCAGCATGGTCTCCTCGCCGACGCGCAGGCAGATCGTCTTGGCGATCTGTGCCGGCGTGACGCCATGGGCTTCGGCTGCCAGCGCGACAGTGGCCGAGCTTGCCTCGGTGACGACGACCTCCACGTCCGGCGCGTGCTCGGCAAAGAAGGCGTGAACCGATTCCAAGCTCATGATGAACCCTCGTCAGGTCTGTCGGACAGCAGCGATCGGCGAATCGCATGGCGCGGCCATTATTGGCAAGAGCCAGCGCCTGCGCCTCGCAGGCACTAAAAAGCCCGCCGGGACAAACCTCGGCGGGCTCCTGAATTGACGCCTCTGGCGCCTCTATTGCTGCGTGGGCCGATTCTCTGTGGACGGCACCCTGATCAATTCTTCTTCCGGCATTTGCAGCGCGGAAGCGATGCGGCGAAGCTTGGCGGGGTCGGCGTCCTTGCCGTCCTCGATGTCGACGATCTCGCCCACGGCCAGGCCGCAGGTCAGAGAAAGCTCCTCGATCGTGTATCCCCTCGTTTCGCGAGCGGCTTTCAACGGATTGAGGCCGGACGCGGCAATGATGTCATTGGCAACAGCGTTTCGTACGGTGTTGGGCATGGCAACTCCTTAAAGGTGAAACAGGTCGGATGAAATGTGGCGTTGCCTGAGACGGGCGGGAGAATGCTCGTTAACAAATGATTTGCCAAGAGCACCGGTACGGCGTCACGCCATCGTGAAGCGCGTTTTGGCCTAATGCCTCGGGCTTCGTACATGTAAGGCCGCGCGGCGCTCAATCAAGTTCTTTTGAAGGGCGACGGCCGGATTCGCCGGCATTTTCGACGCCTCTATTCGTTAGCTCGCCGTCACCGGCAGCCGAAACCCGCGCGCCGGGCACTTCACGGAAGGATCGAATGCCATGGATTTGAAATCGTTCGCAATTGTGCTCGGCACAATCTCAAGCGTCATCAGCGCGACGCATGCGCAGGCGGCGGACGTCACGCGCATTCGAGGCAGCGTCGTCAGCGTTGCCGGATCGACGCTGACGGTGAAGGACCGCGATGGCAAAACCGACGCGATCACGCTTGCCGGCGGCTGGAAGATCTCGGGGGTCGCGAAGGCATCGGCAGCCGATATCAAGCAGGGCGATTTTCTCGGCATCGCCTCGGTGTCCAAGGCCGATGGCGGCAGCGGCGCGCTTGAGGTCGTGATCTTCCCGGCCGCGCTGAAGGGCACGGGCGAAGGCGACCGCGACTGGGATTTGCAGCCCAACAGCCGCATGACCAACGGCACCGTCGCCGACGTCACCGAGATCCAGGGCCGCTCGGTCACGCTCACCTATGACAACGGCCAGAAGAAGCAGATCGCGATCCCGCAGACGACGCCGATCGTGACATTCGCCGCCGCCACGCCGGCGGATCTGACGCCTGGCATCGCGGTGTTCGTCAACGCCGAGCGCGGCGGCGACGGCAAGCTCGTCGCCAACCGGGTCGTGGTCGGAAATCACGGCATCGCGCCGCCCATGTAAGGCCAGGCGGCCGCGTCCCTGGATTTCCAGAAGATCGCGCAATCCTCGTCCTTCGGGGCGGGGGCGCGACGCAACGGGCTTCCCGGAAACAATCCAGAAACAAAAATCTACAGTTGGGAAAAATTGTCGAAAAAAACCAGGAGGATAGTCCTTGTTGCGAGGCTTGGGTCCCGGATTTGATCCGGTGCATCCGGAACGCCCGCTTAACAAGGAGACGAGTCATGAAGAAGTCCCTTCTCTCAGCGCTCGGGCTGGCTCTGGCCCTGGCGTTCACCATTCCGATCCTGGGCGCCACCAGCGCTGATGCAACTCCGATGAAGAAGCATCATCATCATCGTCATCACCACAGGCATCATCGCTGGCATCATCGTTGGCATCATCATCACCACCATCACCATCATCATCACCACCACAAGAAGATGGCTCCGAAGAAGTACTGACCTTTCGCTTTTGCCGATGGGCAGGCCTTCGCTTGTTGCGCGGTCCGGCCTCCCCATCGGAATTTTTCTGCTTTAGCATCCGGTGATGCCGCACCACGCTCCGGAATGTGTCTGATGGAGGAGGCCAGCGCCGACCTTCCGGCCGGACACCGCCTGGTGCTGATGGCCGCTCGAATCTTGCTGACCCTTCGCCATCCGGTTCTCGTTGCCCGCTTCGCCATGAGACTTGGCTATCTGCCGAACCCAGCCGCCCCAACGCGCTACAACGAGCTGATGCTGTGGCGGAAGATCGTCGACCACAATCCGCTGTTCGTGACGCTGACCGACAAGCTGGCGGCAAAGGCTCATATCCGCGCCGCCTGTCCTGAGTTGCCGGTGCCTGAAACGCTGTGGTCCGGCAGCAATCCGGAAGACATACCGGCGGCACTGCTTGCCGGCCAAGTCGTCGTTAAAACCAACCATGGCTGCGAAATGAACCTCTTCGTTTCCGACGGCCAGCCCGGGCGGGCGGAGATCGTGCGCAAGACAAGGCGGTGGCTTACGAAACGCTTCGGGCGGCGTAGCGGCGAATGGGCCTATTGGCCAATCGCCCCCGTCGTTCTCGTCGAGGAGCGGCTGAAACTCAGCGGCAGAACGATCGCCACCGACATCAAGGTTCATGTCTGCAGCGGCGACATCAGCCATGTCTGGGCCGAGGACAAGCTCGCCGAGCGCTCGCATCTGTTCGATGGCGACGGGCGTCCGCTACCCGGACGCGACCCTGACTACCCGCGTGAGGACCAATTCCTGCCGGTCGGTCCCGCCCTGCTCGACCTTGTCCGGCAAGCGATAGCGCTGGCGCCCCATATCGCCGGAGACCTCGATCATGCCAGGATCGATTTCCTGGTCACGGACAAGGGTCTCTATGCCGGTGAAATCTGCATCTATTCCGCCGCCGGCTACGGCACATGGACCAATCCTGCAATCGCCGAGCAACTCGCACGGCTGTGGCGGCTTGAGGACTCGGCCTACCTCAGGCGTCGGCATCGCGGAGTGAGCCGCTTCTATGCCGAGGCGCTGCGTGCCAGATGCGCGATGCGCGGCACCGATAATTTTGACGGCTGAACACTGACTCGCCGGTCAAACGAGAAAAATCGCGCGACGGCCGCGCGATCTGTAAGGGCCATGGCTCGTGCCTGGTGCCGCAGGAGCATCTGTACCGACACCACCGACAAAAACGGCGAAGACCCGGCTCAAGCTGGCGAACTGATCGCCTGAAACCACAGGGCACGAAAATGGCGGCCGTCGAGGACGGCCGCCATTTCTGTTTCAATCGCGTCGATCGATCAGCGCCGGCTGATCAAAAGGCCCGCAAGCAATCCGACCACGACCAGCCCGACTGCAGCGGCCGTCGCCGGGTGATCGCGCGCCGTTCGCTCGATCACCCTGCCCCTGCGCCGGATTGCCGGCAGGGCCTCGTGGAGGCGATCAGCAAGTTGCGAATAATAGTCGGACGCCGCCTCGCGGCTATCCTCGTAATAGTCGTCACCACGCCTGGCCAGAACCTTCCTGAGGTCGTGCAATTGTCGCGAAAGCGCCGCGACCTGCTTGTCGATATCCAGGTCGGAGAGGGTCGAGAACGATGCCATGCTTGTTGTCCTTCTCTTCGAGAAGGCCTAACGCGCGGACGACGAGCCAGTTCCGGCGGGCCGACCGCGCGGCATCAACTGGGATAATGACCGTTCAACGAACCTGGTCGAGCAGGCGCTTGCATTCCAAGAGGTCGAACAGCGCCTCCTGCAGCAAGGCGCGGTTGTCACGCGACAATTTCGAAGCGTCTGGTTGTACCGGACCTTCGTCGTCGCTCTTACCGAGACCAAAGAACCGACGACTGGGCTTCACCTTCGGCTGGCCGACCAGCGCGTCTTCGTCGCCGCGCGGCTGCGCGGCCGCCGTCAGCGGCACCTGGTCGGCCTGGCGGCGCTGGGCGATAGCCTCCACTGCGGCCATGTCGCCATTGCCGATGGCGACCAGAAAATGGTTGCCGTTCTCGCGCAACAGCTTCTGCACGCCTTTGATCGTATAGCCCTGATCGTAGAGCATATGCCGGATGCCCTTGATCAGCTCGACGTCCTGCGGCCGGTAGTAACGCCGGCCGCCGCCACGCTTCATCGGCTTGATCTGGGTGAAGCGCGTCTCCCAGAAACGCAGCACGTGCTGCGGCAGATCGAGATCTTCCGCGACTTCGCTGATGGTGCGGAAAGCATCCGGGCTCTTGTCCATGGGCCAATCCTCCACACTGGACCGCGATCCGGGCATAGTGCCGAATCGCCCCTTATTTCAGCGATTTATGAAACGATATTCAAGCCCGGCTTCAAAACGGCCGGCGGTTTTCAACCGCATTCGCCAGCAAACTACTTGCCGCCCTTGCCCTTGCTGTTCTGGTGCGAACGCAGGATCCGGCTCTTGAGCACGTTCGACGATTTGAACGTCATCACCCGGCGCGGCAGAATCGGCACTTCCTCGCCCGTCTTGGGGTTGCGGCCAACGCGCTCGTTCTTGGAACGGACATGGAAGGTGGCGAAGGACGACAGCTTCACCGTCTCGCCGCGAACGATGGCCTCGCAGATCTCATCCAGGACAGCCTCGACCAGCTCCGCGGATTCAGTTCGCGACAAGCCAACCTTCCGGTAAACGGCTTCAGCAAGGTCGGCACGCGTAAGTGTCTTTCCCCCCATGCGACCGTCCCATCAGCTCGCTAAAAAAATAAATCGATACAGGTAAAGGCTGAGCCTAAGTAATTGATCCGGCAAGGTCAAGAACCGAACCGGCGAGTTCGGCACTTACCAGCGAAGCAATACCGCGCCCCAGGTGAAACCTCCACCCATCGCCTCGAGAAGCACAAGGTCGCCCTTCTTGATGCGGCCGTCGGCGACCGCCACCGACAAAGCGAGCGGCACCGAGGCAGCCGAGGTGTTACCGTGTAAATCGACGGTGACCACCACTTTCTGCTCGGCAATCCCGAGCTTCTTGGCGGAAGCGTCAATAATCCGTTTATTGGCCTGATGCGGCACGAACCAGTCGAGGTCCCCGGCCGTTATGCCGGCCTCGCCGAAGGTCGCCTCGATGACATCGGTGATCATGCCGACGGCATGCTTGAACACTTCGCGGCCTTCCATCCTCAGATGGCCGACGGTCCCCGTGGTCGAAGGACCGCCGTCGACGAAGAGCTTGTCCTTGTGCACGCCGTCGGAGCGCAGGCTCGCCGCCAGCACGCCGCGATCGGCAATGGCGCCGGTTCCCTCCCCGGCCTCCAGAACCACCGCGCCGGCGCCGTCGCCGAACAGCACGCAGGTCGAGCGGTCGTTCCAGTCTAGGATGCGCGAGAATGTTTCCGAACCGATCACCAGGACGCGTTTGGCCAGCCCGCCACGGATATAAAGGTCGGCGGTGGCGACGGCATAGACGAAGCCCGAGCACACGGCCTGCATGTCGAAGGCGAAGCCGTGATGCATGCCGAGCCGGTTCTGGATCTCGACAGCGGTCGCCGGGAACGTGTTGTTGGGCGTCGAGGTCGCCAGGATGATGAGGTCGATATCGGTGGGCGTCATGCCGGCGCTGTCGAGCGCGGCGCGCGCCGCGGCTTCGCCAAGCGAGGCCGTCGTCTCGTCGTCGGCAGCGACGTGGCGCTGGCGAATGCCGGTGCGCTGGACGATCCACTCGCCGGAGGTTTCGACCATGCCTTCGAAGTCGGCATTCTTCATGATGCGGCGTGGCAGCGCGGCACCGTTGCCGCGCACGACTGATCTGATCAAGGCTCTTTCCTATTCCTCGGAGCCGGCGACGCCGGACTTCCTGTTTGCCTGCGCGGTCGGGTTGCGCGCATGGAACAGATCGAGGTCGGCCTCGATCCGGTCAAGCAGATTGTTGCGCACCATGTCATAGCCCAGTTCGATGGCGGCCGCGAAGCCGTCCGAATCGGCGCCGCCATGGCTCTTTACCACGATGCCGTTCAACCCCAGGAAGACGCCGCCGTTGGAGCGCCCGACATCCATCTTTTCGCGCAGCCTGTCGAAGGCGCCCTTGGCGAAGACATAGCCGATCTTGGCCATGAGCGTGCGGCTCATGGCGGCGCGCAGATAGCCGGCGATCTGTCTTGCGGTGCCCTCGGCGGTCTTGAGCGCGATGTTGCCGGCAAAACCCTCGGTAACCACCACGTCGACCGTGCCCTTGCCGATATCGTCGCCCTCGACGAAGCCGCGATAATTCATCGAGGCCATGTTGGCCTCGCGCAGCATGCGGCCGGCTTCCTTGACCTCTTCCTGGCCCTTGATCTCCTCGACGCCGACATTGAGCAGACCGACGCTCGGCCGATCGATGCCGAACACCGAGCGCGCCATGCCGGTGCCCAGAATGGCGAAATCGATAAGCTGGTGCGCGTCCGCGCCGATGGTGGCGCCGACGTCCAGCACCACGCTCTCGCCGCGCGTCGTCGGCCACAGCGCCGCGATCGCCGGGCGCTCGATCGTGGCCATGGTGCGCAGGCAGAATTTCGACATCGCCATCAGCGCGCCGGTGTTGCCTGCCGAGATGCAGGCCTGCGCGCCGCCGTTCTTGACCGCTTCGACGGCCTTCCACATCGACGACTTCCAGCGGCCATGGCGCAGCGCCTGGCTCGGCTTGTCGTCCATGCGCACGGCGATCTCGCAATGGACGAATTCGCTTATCTCGGCGAGTTTCGGGAACTTGGCGAGTTCGGGACGCACCACGTCCTCGCGGCCATAGATGACGAAGCGGATGTCCGGGCGGCGGATGGCAACCGTCATCAGCGCCGGGATGACCACGCTCGGTCCGTGATCGCCGCCCATGGCATCGATGGAAATCCTGATCACGTAGTGCTTTTCTCACGGTTTGCATGGCTTGCGGCGGACGCCTGCCAGGGTAAGGGGGCTCGCGAAGGTTCGGCGAAAATAGCGGTTTTGCGCCTGCACACAACCAGCTTTTCCAAAATCCGCACCACTCTCAGGATTTTCCAAGCAGCGAACGCAGCTTTTTCTGGAAATCGCTTTCCTCGGGCTGATCGTCGCCGGCGACGTCGAGCGAGGCCCCCGCCTTGCGCGGATAGGGGTCGATCGCCAGGCCGAAAAACTGTTCGGCCAGCGCGCCGACGTCGATGGCGTCGCCGGAAAATGTCTCCGGACTGTCCGGCCCGTCGGCGTCGAGGATGATCTCGCCGCCGCCTTCGAAACCCTCGCGCCCAAGCTTCGACTGCTCGGGCAGGAACAGCGCCTCGACGGGCTCGTCGATATGCGCGGTCACCGGATCGAGCGTGACGATGCAGGCTTGCGTGATGTCGGCTTGGACGCGACCGGTGACCTTGACACCATTGCGCTTCCAGGAAGCCACTAGCAGCTCGGCGCGATAGCTTTCGACCGAAAGCAGTTCATATTCAGCGGCCAGCGCTTCGCGCTGGCGCTCATCGGCCTCGACCAGGACAGGCAGGCCCTTCTGCGGCAACCGCGCGACATTGGCGACAAAGGATACGGGGCTGCGCAATTCGTCGTCTTTCATCGCGGCCTCCTTCACGCGGCCCCGGCGGCCGGGAACGCGGCGGTGCCGGCGGTGATCGATTCGGTCGGCTGCGCGGCAAGCTTTTGGCAAGCCTCACAGACATAGTCCGCCAGCAGCGACGCCTGCGGCCAGGAGCCGGAGTCCGGCCTGACGTTGCGGGCGAGCGCCGCCGCAAGCGCCACCCGGTCGTTTTCCCTGAGCGCGTCGTCATAAGCGGCCGTACGGCCGTAAAACATCTTTGCCAGCTTCTTCATGCGTTTGGGCACGCCGACATCGCTGATGCCAAGTTCGCGCAACGAATGCTCGACATCGAGGAAGAACTCGTCGATCAGCACTTGCGCGACCTCGGCGGCCACACCTTGCTCGCCACGCAGCCGGTGCTGGACGAGATACATGTGCAGCGACAACATCTCGAAGCGGCCGAGCGGCGTATCCGGCACATTCCAGTCGGAATAAAACACCGTTTGCCGCGCCGCCGCCACGATTTGTGCGTAGAGCGCCTCGGTGATAGCGCGGTTGGCATTGCGTTCGCGGCCAAAAAGGCGCTGGAACATTGAGGGCGGTCTCCCGGGGACCTGTTGTTTAATTTGGCCTTGTTGCATCGGCATGCAAGCTGGTTTACCGGTTTTGCGGCCCAGCGCAAGTTGCGGGGATGTGATGGAGAATTGTTGTTGGGTGCGCTGAAATTCAAGTCGTTCTTTGCGTCCGCCCCAGTGGGCGTGGCTTCGCTGCTGGTAATGGTGTCAGCGCTTTCCGCCTGCAATTCGTCCAAGATGTTCGGTGATCTCCATCCAAGCGAGACGCTGACGAAAGGCTACGTCATCGACCAGCAGGCGATCGATTCGGTGCCGGTCGGATCGAGCCGCGAACAAGTGCTTTTGGCGCTGGGCACGCCGTCGACGACGGCGACCTTCGACAACGAGGCCTTCTACTACATCTCGCAAACGCGCAAGCGCTACGTTGCCTTCGACAACCCCCGCATCATCGACCAGCATGTGCTGGCGGTCTATTTCGGCGCCGACGGCCGCGTCACCCAGATCGCCAATTACGGCCTCAAGGACGGCAAGGTCTTCGACTTCATCTCGCGGACGACGCCGACCGGCGGCAAGGACCAGAACTTCCTGAGCCAGATCATCAATGGCGCCAGCAAGCTCGCGCCCGGCGTCCCCGGCGGCGGCACTCCCTGAGGCCTCCGGCACCGCCGTTTTCGGCGACTTCTCTCGTCGCGGCAACAAAGCTCGTGCGATCGCTCTCACGGGCTTTTTTTCCATCCCTGGGATAGTCCAGCTTGTCATCTCCAAGGTGAACCCTTATCAAGCCGACCGGGTTGGGAGGGCTTGAAAATGTCCAGCGATGAGCGTCCAAGGCCGCACGGCTGGATGGCCACGGGCACACCTGACCAGCCAACCGTAACCCCCGGCTGGCTCGCAATCGACCCTCCGGCAATCGAGGGCGTCCGGGTCAAGGAAATCAGTTCCGTTGCAACGTCCAACGGCTACCTGACCGAGATCTTTCGTGAGGAATGGGCTCTCGATCAATCGCCGGTCGGGCAAGTGTTTCAACGCACGATGTATCCGGGCGCGGTGACGGGCTGGCACGCGCATGCGGCGACCCTCGACCGCCTGTTCTGCTGCGCCGGCAGCGTGCGAATATCGCTTTTCGATGGGCGCAAGGCCTCGCCCAGTTTCGGCGCGCTCTGGCACAAGATCGTCGGCCCCTTGCGGCCGGCAATCGTCACCATTCCGCCGGGCGTCTGGCACGGGGTCGTCGCCCTCGGACCGGAGACGGCGTTGCTGCTCAACCTCGTCGACAAGGCTTACGCCTATGACGCGCCCGACCATTGGCGCTTGCCGCCGGACACAGAGCACATCCCCTACAAGCTGGTGTAGCGTGGAACCCGCCGACCCCCGCGCGCCAACCGGACGGTTCGAACCGCTGGTTTCCGTCGTCATCGCGACGCATAATCGTCCGGCGGTGCTGCGCCAGGCGCTGAAGAGCCTGCTGGCCCAGACCATGCAGGACTGGGAAGCGATCGTCGTCGGCGACGCATGTCGGGCGGACACCGCGACCACAGTTGCCGCATTCGAAGACGCCCGCATCTCCTATATCGACCTTCCGGTGAATTTCGGCGAGCAATCAGGGCCCAACAATATCGGCTTTGCCCGGGCCTGCGGCCGTTTCGTTGCCATCTTGAACCATGACGATCTCTGGTTTCCCGACCATCTGGCGTCCATGTGCGGCTGGATCGAAGCCACCGGCGCCGACGTGGTGATCGCCCGAGGGGCAGTCATCGAGTCGGCCGCGAGCAAAGGTTCCAGGCACATGATCCTCGGGATGGGGCGGGACGGTTTCTATGACCCAGTCACCACAGTCGGATTCGGCTCCGCGCAAATGATCCGGAGGACGTCGCTGCCAGGACTGGGGCCATGGCGCCCGGCAAGCCAATGCGTTTGCGAGAGTTCCCAGGACTGGCTGTTCCGTGCATGGCGCAAGGGCGCGGTGATTGCGACAATGCCCCATCTAACCGTGCTCATGCTGCATTCGGGCAAGCGCGAAGGCAGCTATACACGAGACACGGCGTGGGAGCAGGAAGAACTGATGGACGCAATGAACGCGCCAGACGCGTTGCGCGTCAGGGTTCTCGGCAACGCCGAGGAACCTGTTCCTCTCAAGCGCTTCCGCTACCTCAAACGCAGGGTTCTGGCTATGCTTGGCGTGCACCCGCGGGCACGTACCTTCCGCCGTCTTTACCGCCGCGGCGCGTTCATCGAAATGTTGCGGCGGAAACGTGGCCTGCCTCCAATGCCCGGTCGCGAACCGGGCTTGAAGGAGTTGCTGGCCCACTATCGCGGCAGCGACGGAGGACCGGAAGGCTCACTTTAAGGAAAAGGCCCGCGGGAGCGATCCCGCGGGCCTTGCCTTCGAGCCGCGGCTGCAATCAGCCGTGTGCGAGCACGGCGAGCAGAAGCAGCGCGACGATGTTGGTGATCTTGATCGCCGGATTGACCGCAGGCCCCGCGGTGTCCTTGTAGGGATCGCCGACGGTGTCGCCGGTGACCGAGGCCTTGTGCGCGTCCGAGCCCTTGAGGTGCTTGACGCCATCCTTGTCGGTGAAGCCGTCCTCGAACGACTTCTTGGCGTTGTCCCAGGCGCCGCCGCCGGAAGTCATCGAGATGGCGACGAAGAGGCCGTTGACGATGACGCCGAGCAGCGAGGCGCCGAGCGCCGCGAAGGCCGAGGCCTTCGAGCCCGAGATCACAAGCACGCCGAAATAGACGACGAGCGGCGCCAGCACCGGCAGCAGCGACGGGATGATCATTTCGCGGATCGCCGCCCTGGTCAGGATGTCGACGGCGCGCGCATAGTTCGGCTTCGAGGTGCCCGCCATGATGCCCTTGTCCTCGCGGAACTGCTTGCGCACTTCCTCGACGATCGAGCCGGCGGCGCGACCGACAGCGGTCATGGCGATACCGCCGAACAGATAGGGGATCAGGCCGCCGAAGATCAGGCCGGCGACGACGTACGGATTGGAGAGATCGAAGGAGATCTCGCCCATGCCCTGGAAGTAGGGATACTTGTCGCCATGGGCGGCAAAGAACCTGAGGTCGTTCGAGTAGGCGGCGAACAGCACCAGAGCGCCGAGGCCGGCCGAGCCGATGGCATAGCCTTTGGTTACCGCCTTGGTGGTGTTGCCGACGGCGTCGAGCGCGTCGGTCGAGTGGCGGACTTCCTTGGGCAGGCCGGCCATTTCGGCAATGCCGCCGGCATTGTCGGTGACCGGACCGAAGGCGTCGAGCGCCACGATCATGCCGGCCAGGCCGAGCATGGTGGTGACGGCGATAGCCGTGCCGAAGAGGCCGCCGAGCTGGTAGGTGGCGATGATACCGCCGACGATGACGATGGCCGGCAGCGCAGTCGATTCCAGCGAGACCGCGAGACCCTGGATGACGTTGGTGCCGTGACCGGTCACCGACGCCTGGGCGATCGAGTTCACCGGACGCTTGTTGGTGCCGGTGTAGTATTCGGTGATCACCACGATAAGACCGGTCACCACGAGGCCGATGAGGCCGCAGATGAACAGGTTCTTGCCGGTGATGGCGATGCCGGCAACGGTGCCGATCTCGCCCCAGCCAACCGTGGCCGAGGTGGCGATGGCGAGGCCGACGATCGACAGCAGGCCGGTAACGATAAGGCCCTTGTAGAGCGCGCCCATGATCGAGCCGTTGGCGCCGAGCTTGACGAAGAAGGTACCGACGATCGAGGTCAGGATGCAGGCGCCGCAAATGGCCAGCGGATAGAGCATCGCCGCGCCCAGCGCGGCCGTGCCGCCGAAGAAGATGGCGGCGAGCACCATGGTGGCGACGACGGTCACCGCATAGGTCTCGAACAGGTCGGCGGCCATACCGGCGCAGTCGCCGACATTGTCGCCGACATTGTCGGCGATGGTGGCCGGGTTGCGCGGATCGTCCTCCGGAATGCCGGCTTCAACCTTGCCGACGAGATCGCCGCCGACGTCGGCGCCCTTGGTGAAGATGCCGCCGCCGAGACGGGCGAAGATCGAGATCAGCGAGGCGCCGAAGCCGAGCGCGACGAGCGAATCGATGACGACGCGGTCGTTCGGCTGCAGGCCCATCGGGCCGGTCAGGATGGCGTAGTAGATCGAGACGCCGAGGAGCGCCAGGCCCGCGACCAGCATGCCGGTGATGGCGCCCGACTTGAAGGCGATGTCGAGACCGGCGGCGAGGCTGTTCGAAGCGGCTTGCGCGGTGCGCACATTGGCGCGCACCGAGACATGCATGCCGATGAAGCCGGCGGCGCCCGAAAGCACCGCGCCGATCAGGAAGCCGATAGCGGCGGTGATCGAAAGCAGCCACCAGGCAAGCAGGAGAACGACGATACCGACGACCGCGATGGTCGTGTACTGGCGCGCCAGATAGGCCTGGGCGCCTTCGCGGATGGCGGCAGAGATTTCCTGCATGCGCTGATTGCCCTGATCGGACGCAAGGACCGAACGTGTCGCCCAGATGGCGTATAGAACTGACAGCAAGCCGCAGGCGATGACGGCGGTAATGATGGTCATTGCCGGATTTTCCTCGATTGATGGCCCAAAAGAACCCCTCCCTGGGCCGTTGGAACGGAGATGAGTGCCGCGCACGGAATCCACCCCTTGGCTGGGGTGTATGCGAAACAGGGCTTGGAACGTCAAGATATTGTTCGGTTTTTGCCCGGCTTTCGCCCAAAAGAAGAAGGCACGAATCGTTGTGCCAGCGCGAGCCTGGAATTAGATCGATTGAAATGACGCTGCGTGCGGCTGTTCAGGATCGAGTCTCTCCATTCCAATTCATGGCAACAAGCCGCCCAAGACAGGACTTCTGAAGATGGCCGAAATCAACGAAAACGAAGTCTGAACCTCCCTACTCCACGCCCTGCCCCATGCGCCGCGCGGCATAGCGTTCGATTGCCGACAGGCCGTCATAGATCAGCACCGCAAGCGCGGCGACGATCAGACCGCCCTGCAGGACGAAGGCAAGGTTGTTCGAGATCAGGCCGGCGATGATCACTTCGCCCAGCGTCTTGGCCGCCACCGTCGAGCCGATGGTCGCTGTGGCGAGGCTGATGACCACGGAGAGCCGGATGCCGCCGAGGATCACCGGAGCGCTCAGCGGCAGCTCGACCTTCATCAACCTTTGCCAGCCGGTCATGCCGGCGCCGCGTGCCGCTTCCATCACGTTGCCGGGTAGCGTGGTGAGCGCCGTCAGCGCATTCTCGAAGATCGGCAGCAGGCCGTAGAGGAATAGCGCGATCAGCGTCGGTTTTTCGCCGAAGCCGACGGCCGGCACGGCAAGCGCCAGCACGGCAACCGGCGGGAAAGTCTGGCCGATATTGACCAGGCTGCGCGACAGGGGCAGGAACTCGGCGCCGGCCGGCCTGGTGACCAGGATGGCCAGCGCCACCGCGACGATCGTCGCGGCGACCGTCGCGATCAGCACGGTGCGCAGGTGCTGCAAGGTCAGCGTCAGCAGACTGCCCTGGTTGTAGATTGCCGGCGCGCCATTCTCGGTCAGCGGCTTCAGCAATGGCTCGAACCAGCCAGGGTTGGTGATGAAGACCACCAGCAGCACCAGAACGGCCAGCCTCAGCAGCGCGGGCAGCCAGGCCTTCATTGCGGCCTCGCCGCGCGCTTCACCAGGCCTTCGACGGTGACGCGGCCAACGAGCTTGCCGTCGGCGTCCTTCACCGGCAGCGCAGGGCGGCCCGACCACAACAGCTCGGCCAGCGCATCGCGCTGCGTGGCCTCGCCTGGGATAGCCTCGCCCTCGGCGCCGCCCGGCTCCACGGCATCGCGCACGGCACCAAGCGACAGCAGCCGGAACGGCCTTTCGCTGGCGCCGACCAATTCCTCGACGAAGTCGCTTGCCGGCCTCGCCAGGATTTCAGCCGGCTTGGCGTATTGCACCAGCTTGCCGGCATCCATGACGGCGATCTTGTCGCCCAGATGCACGGCCTCTTCCATGTCGTGGGTGACGAGGATGATGGTGGTGCCGAAACGCTTCTGGATCGCCAGCAGATCCTCCTGCGCCTTGGTGCGGATGATCGGATCCAGCGCGCCGAAGGGTTCGTCCATCAAAAGCACGTTGGGCTCGGCGGCCAAAGCGCGGGCGACGCCGACGCGCTGCTGCTGGCCGCCGGAAAGCTCGTGCGGATAGCGCGGGCCATAGGCCTGCGGGTCGAGCTGGTAAAGCGTCATCAACTCGTCGACGCGGGCCTTGATGCGGTCCCTGTCCCAGCCGAGCAGCAGCGGCACGGTGGCGATGTTCTGCGCCACCGTGCGATGCGGAAACAGGCCGTGACCCTGGATGGCGTAGCCGATGCTGCGGCGCAGTTGGTAGCCGGGCACCGAGCGGTTGTCGGCGCCGTCGAGCTTGATGACGCCGGAGGTCGGTTCGACCAACCGGTTGATCATCCTGAGCAGCGTCGTCTTGCCGGACCCCGACGTGCCGACGATGGTTGCGATGGTGCGCGGTTCGATGACCATCGAAACATTGTCGACCACCGTCGTCTCGTCATAGCGCTTGGTGATGCCTTCGATCTCGATCATGCCGTTTCAACTACCCTGCGCTTGGTGGCGGTCATCTCGATCACCGCATCAAGGATGATGGCCGCCGCAAAGGCCAGCGCCACGGTGGGCAGCGCGCCGAGCAGCACCAGATCCATCGCCGTCTGGCCGACGCCCTGGAAAACGAACACGCCGAAGCCGCCGCCGCCGATCAGCGCGGCAATTGTGGCAAGGCCGATATTCTGCACCAGCACGATGCGGATGCCGGTCAGAATCACCGGAAAGGCGAGCGGAAATTCGACATCGAACAGGCGCTGGCGATCGGTCATGCCCATGCCGCGCGCGGCGTCATTGGCGGCGCGAGGCACACCGGCGAGGCCGACCACGGTGTTGGCCACCACCGGCAGCAGCGAATAGAGGAAAAGGGCGACAAAAGCCGGCGCGGTGCCGATGCCCCTGATGCCGATCGCGGCGGCGCCCGGCACGTGGACGGCAACCCAGCCGAGCGGCGCGATCAGCAGGCCGAAAAGCGCGATCGAGGGAATGGTCTGGATGATGTTGAGCACATTGAGCACCCCTGCCCGCAGTTTGTCGACGCGATGGCAAAGGATACCGAGCGGTATGCCGACGATCACCGCGCCAGCGAGCGAGCCAAGCGCCAGTGTGACGTGCTTGGAGGCTTCCGTCCAGAAACTGTCGGCGCGGCTGGCGTATTCCTTGAGAATGGAGAGGCTGTCCCAGCTTCCCGAGACGAGCAGCGCTGCGATGGCCAAAGCGGCAAGCACCAGCACGCTGACGCGCGCCCAGGGCGACAGGTTCAGCCTGGTCAGCACGTCGGCCAACAGCAAGGCGAAAGCAAAGACCAGCAGCCAGAAACCCGAAGCTGGGGCGACGCGGGCAAAAGTGTTGCCGGCGGGTGTCAGGAAACCGCCGGCAACGCCAATAAGGATCGTGATCGCGACAAGCGCGACAACGCTGGCCGCCAGCCTGAGCACCAGCGGGGTCCTGAGCAAGGCGACGATGGCGGCGGCGATCACTATCGCCAGCAGCAGCATGCCTAGCGCGGGCGGCAGCGCCTCGAGGATCGAACGCGCCTGCCCCGGCACGATGCGGTTGGCACGGAACGTGGCAAAGGGGGCCGCCAAGGCGGCGTAGGCGACGATCGCGGTGATCACGACGCCGAGCTTGTCGAAGCGGAGGTTCATGAGGAGGGGTTGCGCGAAGCGCCCCTCTCTGGCCTGCCGGCCATCTCCCCCTCCAGGGGGGAGATCAGATGTCGCGAAAGTTTTCGCCAATCACCTGGGGTGGAGAAGAAAGCGGGAGGCAGCAGCTGGCGATCTCCCCCCTTGAGGGGGAGATGTCCGGCAGGACAGAGGGGGGTGCCTCGCACCGACTTCGCGCGCTTCAGGCCAAACTTGTTACTTCAAAAACCCGTTCTTCTTGAGGAAATCCTCCGCCACGCCCTTCGCGGGTTCGCCGCCCAATTGCACGCGGCCATTGAGCTCCTGCAGCGTGACGAGATCGAGCTTGGCGAAGACCGGCTTCAGCAGCGCCTCGATCTCGGGATGCTGCTTCAGGACCTCTTCGCGGATGATCGGCGCGGGCTGATAGACGGGCTGCACGCCCTTGTCGTCATCGAGCACGACGAGGCCGGAAGGCTGGATGCCGCCATCGGTGCCATAGACCATGGCGGCGTTGGCGCCGTTGGTCTGGTTGGCGGCGGCTGCGATGGTCGCCGCGGTGTCGCCGCCGGAGAGCGTGATCAGCTGGTCGGGCTTCAGCGTGAAGCCGTATGTCGTCTGGAAGGCCGGAAGTGCCGCCGCCGAATTGACGAACTCGGCGGAAGCGGCGAGCACCACCTTGCCGCCGCCCGCAACGTATTTTCCGAAATCCGTCAAGGTCACGAGCTTGTTCTGGTCGGTCACTTCCTTGCGCAGCGCTATCGCCCAGGTGTTGTTGGCCGGCGACGGCGACAGCCAGACGATCTTGTTGGCATCGTAGTCGAGCTTCTTGGCGGTTTCGTAGGCCTTGGCGGCATCCTTCCAGACCGGATCGTCGGCCTTCTGGAAGAAGAAGGCGGCATTGCCGGTGTATTCGGGATAGATGTCGATCTCGCCGGCGGTGATCGCCTTGCGCACGACCGGCGTCGCGCCGAGCTGGATGCGGTCCGTCGTCTTGATGTTGTTGGCATTGAGAACGAGCTGGATGATGTTGCCCAGCACCCCGCCTTCGGTATCGATCTTCGAGGACACCACCACCTGGGCATCCGCCGAAGCCGTCGCGATGCCGAGCGCTATCGCCGCGAAAGCGAGCTTTCTGATTGAAAACATTGTGAAAATCCCTTGCTATGAACCGATCGATCGGTGGCCGCATATGAGCACGGCTTTAACGGCCAGTCGGGGCATACGGTTTCATAACTAGGGGGACACGCGCAATAATTTTGTTCGGCCGGGGTTAAGCCTTACCCCACCCGACATAACGCAATGCCGACCTAAGGTCGGCTGGCGACTTCCCCTGTTCTGGGGAATATTAGGAGCGGCGGGGTCGGCGGCCAACACGGGAGTATGTCATGGCCAAGCACAAAGTCGGCTACCTCATCGGCAGCCTCGCCAAGGGCTCCATCAACCGCAAGCTCGCGAAGGCCCTCGTGAAACTGGCGCCTCCGGAACTTGAAATGACGGAGATCTCCTTCAAGGACCTGCCGCTCTACAGCTACGATTACGATGCCAACTTTCCTCCGGTCGCCCTGGAGTTCAAGAAAGCCATCGCGTCCGTCCAGGCGGTGCTTTTCGTCACGCCGGAATACAACCGCTCGATCCCGGGCGGCCTGAAGAATGCGATCGACTGGGCCAGCCGCCCTTACGGCAAAAACTCCTTTGCCCGTAAACCGTCTGCGGTCATCGGAACCTCACCCGGCGCGATCGCAACCGCGGTCGCCCAGCAGAGCCTGCGCAGCGTCTTGAGCTTCTGCAACGCACCCCAGATGAACTCTCCCGAAGCCTACATTCAGTTTACCCCGGGATTGATCACCGACGATGGCGAGGTGACGGTGGAGTCGACCGAAACATTCCTGCGCAACTACATGGACGAATTCCACATGTTCATCGCGCGGGTCCTGCAGGTGCTCCCGCCGGATGCATGACGCTGGCTGTCTAAGCGCGTCTCGCTGAAACGGATTCAGGCGATGCGCTTCAAGTCCTTGTTTGGATGCAAGTCGTTGTCCCAGAACCGCTGCGCACTTCTGGGCGACATGCATTAGGGCAGGCTGTGCGAGCGGGCTGGAAGAACTGATCCGGCGCCTTCTTCAAAGTTTGGGGGCGCCCACCATCTTCAATGTGCCGAGCGCGACAAAACAAAGCAGGACGACCGGGAACACGATCCAGTTCAGCATGGTCCAGCCCCAGGCATTGTAGATCGCGCCCGACATCAGCGAGGAGAAGGCGACGGAGCCGAACAAGACAAAATCATGAAAGCCCTGGACCTTGCTCTTCTCCGAAGGCCGGTAGCTGGCGGCGACCATCGCCGTGGCGCCGATGAAACCGAAGTTCCAGCCGAGGCCGAGCAGGATCAGCGCCGTCCAGAACTGCCACAGCGCCAGTCCGGAAAGCGCCACGACGCCGCAGCCGATCAGCAGGATAAGGCCGGTGGCGACGATGCGTTCGGCGCCGAAGCGATGGATCAGCGAACCGGTGAAGAAGCTCGGCCCGAACATCGCCATGACGTGCCAGGAAATGCCGAGCGTCGCATTGTCTTCCGACAGGCCGCAGCCGACCATGGCGAGCGGCGCGCCGGTCATGACGAAGCTCATCAGTGCGTAGCTGCCGACGGTGCAGAACAATGCGGCGACGAAACGCGGCTGGGTGACGATTTCAATCAGCGGGCGGGCATCGCTTGCGGCGGTTTCAGTGACAGTGTCCGTGCGGGACGAAACCCGTAGGAACGACAAGATGAGCGCGCCGGCCGCCGCCAGGGGCAGGATCGAGGCGAAGGACCCGGCAAACATCACCGGGGCCAGCAATTCGCGCGTGTAGATGACGATCTGCGGCCCGAGGATGGCGGTGATGATGCCGCCGGCCAGCACGAAGGAGATGGCGCGCGCCTTGAATTCGGGCGGCGCGTTGTCGGCGGCGGCGAAGCGGAACTGCTGGACGAAGGCGCCGCCGATACCGATGACGCAGAGGCCGAAGGCGAACAGCCAGAAGCTCGACTGATAGAGCGCGAGCGTCGCGACCAGGCCGCCGAGCGCGGTGACGATCGTGCCGGTCATGAAGCCGCCGCGATGGCCGAGGTTGCGGATGAGGGCGGCGGCCGGCAAGGCGCCAAGCGCCACGCCGATGTTGAACCCGGTGACCGGCGCGGTGGCCAGCGACTTGTCGGGACCAAGCAGATATTGCCCGGCAAGCGCGCCGAGCGAAATGGCGATTGGCGCGGCCGACCCGACGATCGCCTGCGCGGCGGCAAGCAGCACCGCGGTGCGGCGCCCTTCCCTGCCGGTCTCGGCGACCGCGGCCGTTGCGGTCGTCACGAAGCGTCCTTGCCACGCCCCTCGCCGCGAACCCGGCGCGAGACACGATCAAGGACGGCGTTCACCAGCTTCGGCTCGTCTTCCTCGTAAAAGGCCTTTGCGATGTCGACATATTCGGAGACGATGACGGCCACCGGCACGTCCTCGCGCTTCATCAACTCATAGACGCCGGCGCGCAGGATGGCGCGCAGCGTCGAATCCAGCCGCGACAGCGGCCAGTCCTCGGTCAGCGCCTGGCGGATGACGGGATCGATGGTCTTCTGGTTCTCGACGACGCCTGTCAGGATGGCGCGGAACCATTGCGCGTCGGCCTCGCGATAGAGCGCGCCATCGACTTCCTTGCCGAGGCGGAAGGCCTCGTATTCGGCCGTGATCTCGAAAACGCCGACGCCGGCCACATCCATCTGGTAGAGCGCCTGGACGGCGGCAAGACGGGCGGCACCGCGCTTGTTGGCGTGGCGCACCGCACCGGTCGAGGCGGGATCGCTCACGATTGGGCTCCGAATTTCTCTTTGAGCGCGATCATGGTCAGCGCCGCGCGGGCGGCGAAGCCGCCCTTGTCGCCTTCCGTTTTGCGCGCGCGCGCCCATGCCTGCGCATCGTTCTCTGTGGTCAGGATACCATTGCCGACCGCAATCGCCTCCTGCACCGACAGATCCATCAGCGCGCGGCTCGATTCATTGGCGACGATGTCGAAGTGATAGGTGTCGCCGCGGACGATGGTGCCGAGCGCGACGAAGCCATCGTAATGCGTGCCGCCTTCGGCGGCGCCATCGAGCGCGAAGGTGATGACGGCCGGTATTTCGAGCGAGCCGGGAACGGTGACGACGTCATAGGTAGCGCCGGCCTCGTCGAGCGCGCCGGTCGCGCCTTCGAGCAGGGCGTCGGCGAGGTCGTCATGAAAGCGCGCTTCGACAATGAGCAGATGCGCCTTCGCCTTTGGGCGAATGAACGCTTTGCCGTGTTGGGATGTTCCAGCCATAAAAGTCTCCGGGGGGTTGCCGGTGACTTAGGCCGAAGCCGGGTTTATCGCAAGCGGAAGATTGGTCCGGGTGCCGCTTGGTCTATCGCATCTTTATCCGAGGCGGCGGGAGCGGACAGCCGGTACCCCAGGCTTTCAGCCCAGGCAAGAACGGCTCGGTGGTCTACCACACGGCCTGCGTCCACATCGGCCATTGCTTCGCGTGTCAGCCGTTCCTTGAACTCGGAATTATCACTCTCCGTTGGAGCCCCCTTTTTCATCTGAACAATCCCGCGATATCGGCCATTGGTCGAAACAGCTTCATCGGTTGATCCGGAAATGGCAAGAAACTCTCCCGTTCGTAGAAGGGCCGCGCGTTCTCGTCCTTTGCGTCGACAATGACCGCGAACGAGGCGATTTCACTACGGAGAGACCGGTGCAATGCATCGGCCAGGAGGTATCGGCCGTAACCCCTACCCTGTTGCCGTCGATCGACGGCCAGGCGTCCGAGTAGCGTCGCGGGAACGAGAGGATAGCGCGGCAGCTTGCGTACGGTCTCGGCAGGCCATTCGCCGACATTCACCGCAGTGGACGAGAGCGTGTAGTAGCCGGCGATAGCTCCATCCGGCATGACCAGCACGAACGGCGCCGCAATGTTCTTGCGGGCGTCTTGCCCGGCCTGCAGCCGAAGATATCGATCGAGCGGTTCTACGCCACTTTCGAATGCGCTTCTGACGTGCTGCGGACCGAGCACCTCAACTCGTACAGAGACCTCGGTTGAGCCCGTCACCCCTCAGATGCCAGTAGCTTGGCGATAACGACGTACTGTATCGCGCAGGCGATCGTTC
This sequence comes from Mesorhizobium sp. RIZ17, assembly GCF_051127865.1. Lineage (NCBI taxonomy): Bacteria > Pseudomonadati > Pseudomonadota > Alphaproteobacteria > Hyphomicrobiales > Phyllobacteriaceae > Mesorhizobium > Mesorhizobium sp. RIZ17. The sequence goes on along the minus strand of NZ_CP147861.1, from coordinate 5,279,856 downwards.
ACTGGTTTCGGATTGATGAGAGCGTCCACGAAGGCCCGGCTGTCGCGGACAGATAGCTCCAGGCGCTTGTGCTCCTCGATTGCGCGGCGGGCAGCTTCCTGGAGACTGGTCAGCACAAAATCCGTCACGGTGCGGCCCTGTAGCGCCGCAGCATGCTCGATAAGGCTCTTCTGGTCGGCCGTGACGCGTGTTTCCAGACGCTCGCCACGAACGCGGCGTGGTGGGTGTGCCGTCATTGTCGCTCTCCTGGCGCAGCAATGTACGGCCAATGGCCGGGAATTTCAAGGCTGGCGCCTCAAAGCCCCTCTTTCGCGGCCTCGGCCAGGCGCGCGGCATAGCGGGCCATGGTGTCGATCTCGATGTTGACGCGGTCGCCGGCCTGACGCTCGCCCCAGGTGGTGACGCTCAGCGAGTGATGGATCAGAAGCACGTCGAAGCGGGTGCCCTCGACCTTGTTGACGGTGAGCGAGGTGCCATCGAGCGCGACCGAACCTTTTGGCGCGATGAACTTCGCCAGATGGCGCGGCGCTTCCAGCGTGAAGCGCACGGCATCGCCCTCCTCCTTGCGTTCGACGATCTCGGCGGTGCCGTCGACATGGCCGGAGACGATGTGGCCGCCGAGCTCGTCGCCGATCTTCAGCGCCCGTTCGAGATTGATCCTGGTGCCGGATCTCCAACTCGATGCGGTGGTCAGCCTGAGCGCTTCCTCCCAGGCCTCGACCTCGAACCAGCGCGCGTTGGAGCCATGCTCAGGCAAAGCGGTAACAGTCAGGCAGACGCCGCCGCAAGAAATCGAGGCGCCGATGGCGATGGTCTCGGGATCGTAGGCGGTATCGATGCGCAGGCCGACGCCCTCGGCGAGCGGCTTCACGCTCGCAACGGTGCCAACGTCAGTCACAATTCCAGTAAACATCAGAGAGTGTCTTTCGTTTTGACCATGATCTGATCCAAAAACCGGTTCCCACTTTTTGGGATCATGGTCTCACCCACTCGGCATAGCTGTCTTCGCCAAACCGCATCTCGCGCAGCTTGCGAAAACCTGTCGGGATATGGTCGGCGTCGATCGGCGACGCAATGCCGTCCTTCCCGATCGCGTCCGGTCCCTGGAACAGCACGATGCGGTCGACCAAATCTTCGTCAAGGAATGCCTTGGCGACTTGAGCGCCACCCTCGACCAAAACGCTTGCCATGCCGAGCGCGGCAAGGTCCTCGAGCAGTTCCGGCAAGGCGACGACGCCGTCATGGGTTTCAGTGCCGATGAAGCGCACGCCCGCGCGTTCGAGCGCCGCGCGCCGATGCGCATCGGCCTCCAGGCACGAGGCGATATAGAGCGGCACGCGGTCGACGCCGGATACCAGCTTGGAGGTCTCCGGCAGCCGGATCTGCCGATCGAGAACGATGCGCGCCGGCGAGCGGTTCTCCAGCCCGGGCAGACGCACGGTCAGCGCCGGGTCGTCCTCAAGCGCGGTGCCGATGCCGACCAGGATGGCGTCGGCCTCGGCGCGCATCAGATAGACATCGCGCCGCGCGACCTCGCCGGTGATGGCGACCTGGCCCGCGCCTTTGCGGCCGATCTTGCCGTCGCTCGAAAGCGCAAGCTTCAGAGTTACTTCCGGGCGCTTCTTCAGAGAACGAGTCAGATAACCGGCCATCTGCTCTGCGGCCTCGGCGGCCAATACCTTCTCCACCACCTCGACACCTGCGGCGCGCAGGATGGCGTAGCCTTGGCCGGAGACGCGCGGATCTGGATCGCTCGCGGCGCCGACGACGCGCGCTATGCCGGCATTGACCAGCGCGTTGGCGCAGGGCGGGGTGCGGCCGTGATGGGCGCAAGGCTCCAGCGTGACATAGGCGGTTGCGCCACGGGCCAACTCGCCGGCCTCGGCCAGTGCCTCGGTCTCGGCATGCGGGCGGCCACCGACAGCCGTCACTCCGGTGCCGACGATCATCGGCCCGGCGCCGTCGTCGCGCACGATGATGGTGCCGACGGAAGGGTTGGTCGAGGTACGACCGGCATTGCGGCGCGACAGCCTGATGGCCGCGGCCATGAAACGGCGGTCAAGGGCCGCCTGCGCGGCCTCGTCCAGTCGCTGTCCCGCCATGATCAGCCGGCTTCCTCTTCAGTTTTTTCCTCGTCGCCCTTCAGCTCGCCCAGCAGCTCGTGAAAATCCCTGGCTTCGCGGAAATTGCGATAGACCGAGGCGAAGCGGACATAGGCCACGTCATCCAGCGATTTCAGGGCCTCCATGACCAGCCGGCCGACCTCGCCCGAAGCAACCTCGGTTTCGCCGGAGCTTTCAAGCTGGCGCACGATACCGGTGACGGCGCGGTCGATGCGCTCGGGGTCGACGTTGCGCTTGCGCACGGCGATCTCGACGGAGCGCAGCAGCTTGTCGCGGTCGAAAGGCACCTTGCGGCCGGATTTCTTGATGACGACGAGGTCGCGCAGTTGGACGCGCTCGAAGGTCGTGAAGCGGCCGCCGCAATCAGGACACACCCGCCGCCTGCGGATTGCCGCGCCATCCTCGGCTGGACGCGAATCCTTCACCTGCGTATCTTCGGACTGGCAATAGGGACAGCGCATGGAGAGCCTTGGGTTCGCGATTCTGTGGGCGAAAGGCTTAGAGCCTTTTATGCCTCAGAGATAGCGATGCGCGAGCAAGATTGCCAGCGCCCTGTCCCGACCGTCAGCAGGCTCAGGGCGCCACGTCTTTGGTCGAAAAACCGCAGGATGTACCGAGATTGCGATAGGCCTTGGTGAAGCCATCCATCGGGATGCTGGCGACGGCCTGCTTGCCGAAGGTGACATCGAGCGAGGTGACCTTGCGCATGGCCCGCAGCAAGGCAAGGCTGGTCTTGGCTTGGTTGTCCACCATCCAGCTGGGGCGACCGCCGGCGGCGGCGTTGGAGGTTACGGTCGCCGTTACCTTCACGCCAGGATCGCCGAAGGTCGCGGCGATCTTGTTGCCGGTCGGCAACGTCTTGTTGTCGACGATGAACATGATGGCCGGATACGCATCCGGCGGCAGCGCGTCGCCGGTGGAGATCGACATCGTCAAGGATCCGGCATTGCCGTCGCCGTCGACGAATGCGGTCGAGGCGGCGCAAGTCTTGTGCGCATCCTGCCCGGTATCGAGCGTATCGATGATGGTGGTCCACTTGCCAAAGATATTGGTGGCCGGCATGTCGGAGCTGGGCTGCTGCTCCTGCGCAACCGCGCCGGACAGGGCGAAAACGGCCAGCGAGCCGGACAGGGCCAGGATGGCAAGACGGAAAGTGCGCATCATCAAAGTCTCCGGTAGGCCGCGCCGCCCGATCAAGGAGCGGCGCGAAGCGCAGGGATAAAAGATGACGTATGTCGCGCGGTCAACCGACGGAGGGCAACCGAGCGTGGATCAGCCGAGATAGGGGTAGAGCGGGAAACGATCGGTAAGCGCCGTGACCTTGGCCTTGACGGCGGCCTCGACCGCCGCATTGCCTTCGTCGGAATTCGCCACCTTCAACCCGTCCAGCACCTCGGCGATCAGCTTGCCGATCTCGCGGAATTCAGCCTGACCGAAACCGCGCGTGGTACCGGCCGGCGTGCCGAGGCGCACGCCCGACGTCACGAACGGCTTTTCCGGATCGAACGGGATGCCGTTCTTGTTGCAGGTGATGTTGGCGCGGCCGAGCGCGGCTTCCGCGCGCTTGCCGGTGGCGTTCTTCGGACGAAGATCGACCAGCATCAAATGGTTGTCGGTGCCGCCGGAGACGATATCCAGGCCGGTCTCCTGGAGGCTGGAGGCCAGCGCCTTGGCGTTGGCGACGATGCTTTCGGCATAGGCCTTGAAGCTCGGCTTCAACGCCTCGCCGAGCGCCACCGCCTTGGCGGCAATGACATGCATCAGCGGGCCGCCCTGCAGGCCCGGGAACACCGCCGAGTTCATCTTCTTGGCGATTTCCTCGTCGTTGCACAGGATCATGCCGCCACGCGGGCCGCGCAGCGACTTGTGGGTCGTCGTGGTCACGACATGGGCATAAGGCAACGGCGACGGATGCATGCCGCCAGCGACGAGGCCGGCGATATGCGCCATGTCGACCATCAGATAGGCGCCGATCGAATCGGCGATCTCGCGGAAGCGCTTCCAGTCCCAGATGCGCGAATAGGCGGTGCCGCCGGCGAGAATCAGCTTCGGCTTCGTCTCATGCGCGGTCTTCTCGATCGCATCCATGTCGAGCAGGTGATCGTCCTTGCGCACGCCGTAGGAGACGACCTTGAACCACTTGCCGCTCATGTTGACCGGCGAGCCGTGCGTGAGATGGCCGCCCGAATTCAGGTCGAGGCCCATGAAGGTGTCGCCAGGCTGCAGCAGCGCCAGGAACACGGCCTGATTCATCTGGCTGCCCGAATTCGGCTGGACGTTGGCGAAGTTGCAACCAAAGAGCTTCTTCGCGCGGTCGATGGCCAGTTCCTCGGCCACGTCGACGAACTGGCAGCCGCCATAGTAGCGCTTGCCCGGATAGCCCTCGGCGTATTTGTTGGTCATGATCGAGCCCTGCGCTTCGAGCACCGCACGCGACACGATGTTCTCCGACGCGATCAGCTCGATCTCATGGCGCTGGCGACCGAGCTCGTTGCGAATGGCGCCGAAGATTTCCGGATCGGCGTCGGCAAGCGTGGTCTCGAAGAAGGATTCGAATTTGCTGGAGGCTGCCGCTGCATTTGACATGGCTTGCTTTCCCTTGGGGCCGGAGGTCTGCGAGGTCGCCGCGCATTAACACAGTTGTTTTGGGGCCGCCACGTTTGCGGCGCGAAATTTGCTGGCCGGTTTGCGCCAAGACTGGCCGACCGGCACTAATCCCGCGGTAGGCGCCCCTTGAGGGTCGCTTCGGAGAAGGTGATTTCGGTGAACAGCTTGCGCGCCGTGTGGTCGTTGATGTCGCCGCGGCGGAACATGGCCTGAAGTTCCGCGCGCTCGGCCTCGATGCCGGCAAGCCTGAGTTCCAGCTCGATCCGCCCGGTTTCGCGGGCCTCGGCGCGGGCTTCATCGGCGCCGTCGGAAAGCGAGATGCGCCGCCGGTAGATGGATGCGACGCTCTCGGCGATGGCGAGCTTCATGTCCGCCGCCTCTCCTTCATTGCCGTCGCTGGCGAGGTTTTCGATCCTGGCGATGGCCGCGTTGGCGGCGCTGACGCGGGCCCGGCGCTCTTCCGCGGCACCCGGATGCTCGCCGGGTTCGACGAGGCCCCGCGCCACCGTCGGCAGGGCAAGGCTGGCGATCGCCAGCGAGCAGATGATGACGCCGGCGGCAAGGAAGATGACCAGGTCGCGGGCCGGGAACGGCGAGCCGTCCTGCAAGGTAAGCGGCAGGGAGAGGATGCCGGCCAGCGTCACCGCGCCGCGCACGCCGGCGATCGAACCGGCGAGCCGGACACGAAAACCAAAGGGTTCAGCCTTGCGCTTGCCAAGCCGCGCGGCAAGCACGGCGCCGATATCGCCGATCCAGATCCAGACGAAGCGCAAGGCGATCAGGCAGAGCGTGAGCAACAGCACGGTCAATGCCGGCTCGAATAGCCAGTGCCGGGTCGTCAGCTCCGGTGGCACCTTGCGGATGATGTCGGGCAATTGCAGGCCAAGCAGGATGAACAGCGAGCCGTTGAACATGAGGATCAGCATTGACCAGAGCGAGATCGTCTGGATGCGCGCCGAGACCGCCATGTGGCGGACTATGCCGGAGTATCCTGTCAGCAGGCCGGCCGTGACCGCCGCCAGAATGCCCGAAGCGCCGAAATGCTCGGCGATCAGATAGGCGACGAAGGGCAGCAGCACCATGACCAGCACCTGCGCTTCGGCCGGTGTGCTGGTGATGCGGCCAAGGATCTGCAACGACTTCGCGGCGATGAACAGCGCCGCGACACCGGCGAGGATGCCTATTGCCACGGCAAAGACAAAGCTCAGGGATGCCGCGGCAAACGAAAAGCCGCCGGTCAGCGCTGCCGCGACCGTGAAGCGGAACATCACCAGACCAGAGGCGTCGTTGAGCAGCGACTCGCCCTCCAATATGTGCATCAGCCGGGCCGGGACGACATTGCGGTCGACGATCGAGGAAACGGCGACCGCGTCGGTCGGCGACAGCACGGCGGCCAAAGCGAAGGCGACCACCAGCGGAATGCTCGGCACCAGCCAGTGCAAGGCGTAGCCGAAGCCGACGATGGTGAAGAAGACGAGCCCGATGGCGAGGTCGAGGATCGGGCCGCGCAACGCTATGAGCTCGCGCTTCGGCGCCGAGAACGCATCGCCAAACAGCAGCGGGGGAATGAACACCAGCAGGAACAGTTCCGGATCGATTTCGAGATGGAAGCCACGCGCTGGCCATGCCAGGGCGGCGCCGATCGCGATCTGCAGCACCGGAAGCGGCACGCGCACCAGCCGCACCGCCGCGCCGGAAACGGTGACGAAGGCGAGCACGACGAGAATGAAGACGGCGACGTCCATGGCACGATTCCGGTTGCCCAAATGCCGAGCTGATCTGATCCGACCATGCGCAATTGAACGCGCGCCGTCCAGCAATGCCGTCCGCCGGCCACGATTGATGACGCATGTCGAAGCGGCGTATGCGCCGCCTACCGACGAAGACGCCAGAGTGGCGTTCTCGCGACGATGCAGGATTCGGCGCCTCCTATCTGCAGACGCGGCTCTACCCGCGGCCGACAGCGCCTCATCCAACAAAAAAGGCCGCTGCAAGAGCGGCCTTTTTGCATCCAAGATCAGATATTTACTGCGCCGAGCTGATCTGCAGCTCCTGGGCGCCGTCGAGGCCGTAAATGTCGTCGCGGAACTGCACGACGCCCGGACCCGTCGACCAGGCCGACAGATAGAGGAAATGCACCGGCACCGGATTGACGACCTGGATCGGCGTGTTCTCGCCGGTCTTGATAGCCGCCTCGAAATGCTGGCGATCCCAGCCGGGCGTGTCGCGCAGGATCCAGGTGACGAGGTCGCGCACGTTCTGGACGCGCACGCAGCCGGAGGAATCGAAGCGCATCAGCTTGCCGAACAGGCTCTGCTGCGGCGTGTCGTGCATGTAGACGCCGTCCGGGCTCGGGAAGTTGATCTTGACCGAGGCCATGGCGTTATTGCTGCCCGGATCCTGGCGGAAACGGTATTTCGCGGCATCGTCCGTCGACCAATCGACGTTCATCGGATCGACCTCGCTGCCGTCGGGCGCGAACAGCCGGATGTGGCTCTCCTTGAGGTAGTTCGGGTCCTTCCGCATCAGCGGAATGATATCCTTGCGCACGATCGAGACCGGCGCGTTCCAGTACGGATTGACGATGATCTCGTTGATCTTCGAATTCACGATCGGCGTCTGGCGGTCGATCTTGCCGACGATCGCGGTATGGCGAAGCACGACGCGTTCGTTCTCGACCGCTTCGATCTGGGCGCCAGGGATGTCGACCAGCACGTAACGGCTGCCGAGCGTGCCGGCCTTTTCCTTCAGGCGCTGCAGATTGGTCTGCAACTGGCCGAGCCGGATCTGCGCCGAGACGTTCATCGCCGTATAGGTGTATTTGCCCATGGCGCCGTCGGCCGGCAGGCCATGACGCAGCTGGAAGCGCTTGACCGCCGAGTCGACATAGGAATCGAAGGCCGTCGAAATGCCGGCGCTCTGCGGCAGGTCGCCCGAAACCATCAGACGCTTGCGCAGCGGCACGACATCCGGATCGTCGTCACCGAGCTGCAGTTTTTTGGTCGCCGGCACCTGCTCCCAGCCACCCTGGGAGACGATGTTCTGGTACTGCGCCACCGCCTGCTCGGTGAAGGCGACCGTCTGCTGGCTGAAGATCGGCAGCGTCGAGGCGACCTTGTTGGTGTCGCTGGCGCGGGCGTCGAACTGGTCGTCCCAATTGCCACGCGTCGAGGATTTCAGGATGTCCCCGACCACGTCCTGCGCGCTGGCATGGCCTGCGACCATGGCAGCAGCGAGCGCGGAGGCTCCGGTAAGGAAGAAACGGCGGCTGGTTCTCATGGCAGACATTCTTGCTTTATCGCTCTCGCTCAACTCGCTTGCAGGGCGGCTTGTCCGCACTCTAGGGGCGGCGAACTTAACAATTCGCCAACCATGACCCGCATCGCCGGCTGCCAGAAACGCGCTGCCGCCACCCAGGTTCCAAGGAGCGCAGGGCACAGGCCCGCAGCATCACCCACACTTCGCATTGCCCGCGATTATGGCGGCAACGTGGCCTTGGCCCGCGATTTGGTTGTGGTGGCGCAATGAAGGAAAAAATACCGATGCTTTTCTGCATCAGCGCTTTCCGCGGTTGCCTGCCTTCGCAAAAAAGAAAAGGACCGGCGCGTTTCGGCACCGGCCCCTCCCTATTCTTTCCCCCGGGCCGCACTTCTTCGGCGCGGCTTCCCGTTCCAGTTCGTAGCTCTTACATCCGATAGGCGATCGTATCGTTCCAGAAACGGTCCAGGCGCTGCAGGGCGCGGTTCATCTGCTTGAATTCGTCGGTGTTGATGCCGCCGACCGCCTCGATCGAACCGACATGGCGCTCGTAGAGGCCGGCGACGACGTCGGCCACCTCGTTGCCCTTCGGCGTCAGCGAGACGCGGACCGAACGGCGGTCGATGCGCGAGCGCTGGTGGTTGATGAAGCCGAGATCGACCAGCTTCTTCAGATTGTAGGAGACGTTCGAGCCGAGATAGTAGCCACGCGAGCGCAGCTCGCCGGCGGTCAGCTCGGAGTTGCCGATGTTGAAGAGCAGCAGCGCCTGGATGGCGTTGATGTCGGAACGGCCGTTGCGGTCGAACTCGTCCTTGATCACGTCAAGCAGGCGGCGGTGCAGGCGCTCCACCAGCTGCAGCGATTCCATGTACAGCGAGCGGATAGCCTCGCGGCGATCGTCGGATACGTTTGCGGTCTTCGCCGCCGGACGCGAATTGATCATTGTCTTTGCCTCTCGTTTGTCGCCTTGGTGATTTTTTGTTTTTCACCTTGATCGCGACACTATCGAATACTCATAAAATTCGACTTAAACGCCAGGGCTAACAAGAGCTTACCGGTAAGAGGTTTCGGAAGACGCTTAACGATCGGTCACCCGAGCAAGAACAATTAACCTAAAGATTTAGCCAATGGATTTTGGGGGAAACCGGGCTCGGAAATCGGCCCGGGAGGCCCGTCTTCGGCCGGCTCTATGAGTGGAGCATGATGTCGTCCGAAAACCGCTTCACACTTTTCGGCATCATGCTCATTGGCGGAGCTGGCGCTTCTGCAGCCAAATGGTGACGCGAAAGACGATGTAGAGCAAGGCCACGCAGGCATGCGAGACGACGATCAGGATGCGGTGGCCGAAGAGGTCGGGGAAACCGGCATACATCACCGTCTCGGTCACCGCGCAGATGAACCAGATCACCGGCCCCCAGGACGCCAGCATCCACAGGCCCGCCGCGGCGAATGGGAAGAAGACGGCAAGCGTCGCCGCCGCCACCTGCCAATGCACCGGCATCAGGTCGAAGCGCCACAACTCGCCCGGATAGATGCCGATCAGGCGGATCCAGTAGAGGATGCCGAACAAAAGGCAGTAGCCGGCGATGACGCGCTGGAACCAGGCGAAGATGACTTCGGTGGTCGAAGGCTGCAGCACCACGCGCCTGGAGGTGACCTCGCTCACAGCGCGAGTTCCTTATCCCCGAGCGGCGCGAAATAGGCGTCGATGTCGGCAGCACTGACCTCATCCAGGCCCGCCGGCCGCCACGCGGGCGTCGAGCCCTTCTCGATGATGGCGGCGCGGATGCCTTCATAGAAATCATGGCCGGCCAGCATGCGGTTGAGGATGCGGAACTCCATCTTCATGCATTCGTCCATCGACAGCGTCGATCCCGCGCTGATCTGGCGCCAGGCGACGTTGAGGCTGGTCGGCGAGCGGGTTTTCAGCGTCGCCAGCGTCTTTGCGGCAAAAGCATCCTCCGCCCCTGCCCGCTCCAGACTGTCGATGACGCCGCCGAGCGAGCTCTGCGAAAAATGGCGCGCGATCGCTTCCAGGTCGTGCCGCTCGGTCTCGCGTTTGGCCGGCACGAAGAAATCGCGCAGCTCCGCATTGGCGTCGCCGCTTGTCGCCAGCTCATCGAGCAAGCCCGCCTGGTCCTCGGCCTTGATCGTGTGGGTGGCCAGCCCCGACCACAGCGCATCGCCATGGCGGATGCGATTTCCCGTCAGCCCGAGATACATGCCGAAAGAGCCGCCGAGATCCGGCAGCAAGTGGCTGGCGCCGACATCGGGGAAGAAGCCGATGCCGACCTCGGGCATCGCGAATTGCGCGTTTTCGGTCAGCACACGATGCGACCCATGGAAGGAGATGCCGACACCGCCGCCCATGACGATGCCGTCGATCAGCGCGACATAGGGCTTCTTGAAGCGCGCGATGCGGGCGTTGAGCCGGTACTCGTCGGCGAAGAAGTCGACCGGCGGCCTGCCGGCCCGGCCGGCCTCATAGATGTGCAGGATATCACCGCCGGCGGAAAACGCCCTGCCCTCGGCCTTGACGACGACGACGCCGACGCCCGCATCCTGCTCCCAGGCGTCGAGCGCCCTGCCGAGCGCCTTGACCATGTTGTGCGTGACGGCGTTGAGCGCCTTGGGCCGGGTCAAGGTGACCACGCCCGCTCTGCCCAGCCGCTCGAAGCGGATCTCGTCGCCTCCGCCAAAATCCATAATGAGAGAATCCTCCCCCGCGCCTGCGGGCGGAGAAGTGCTAAAGGCGGCATGAGAACGCGTCAATGGTGGCGGTCCTTGCGCTAGCGGGCGGCCGCGCCAGATGTTAGGTAACCGGCAAAGCACCACGCCCGCGCCCCGACAGGTTTCGAGCAGACCGACATGCCTGGAATTTCTCGCTTCGTGGTTGGATTGGTCGGTCTCCTCGCATTGGGGGTTGCCGCGCATGCCGCGACGACCAACGACCTTTACCAAGCGCAGGCGATCGTCACCGGCACCGGAGAGGTCAACCGGCAGATCGGCTTTCGCGAATGCCTCGACAAGGTGCTGGTCAAGGTCTCGGGCGACCAGCGCCTGACGCAGAAACCGGAGATATTGGCGCTGCGCGACAAGGCCGGTCATTTCGTTCAATCCTTCCGCTATCATGATCGGCTGGAAGGCATTCCGATCCATGACGAGCAAGGCACGCATGACCGGCCGCACGACCTGACCTGCCTCTACAAGCCGGCCGTGGTCAACAAGCTTCTGGCGCAGCTCGGCAGCAGGCCATGGCTCGGCGAGCGGTCGCCGATTGCCGTCTTCATGACCGCCGAGCAGGGCGCGCGGCATTTCGTGCTGACGGCGGATGAGGACCAGGGCAAGACGATGCGTGAATCCTTCGCCAATGCGACCGATCCGATGCTGATGCGCGTCATCTTTCCAAAGGCCGGACAGCTTGGCGGCCTCGGTGAGAAGGCGCTTTCGGGGGCCGATATGGCACGGCTCGACAAGCTCGCGAAAAAAGCGGGAGCGGCCCGGGCGCTCGCCGGCAGCATCGTGTGGAGCGACAAGGAACTCGGCTGGGTCGCCGACTGGCGCTTGGCCGACCACGGCAAGACCTATCGCTGGCAGGCGCGCGGCGTCAGCTTCGACGAGGCGTTCCGGGTCGCGATCAGGGGCGCGGCGCAGATCTTGTCAGGGCACGGACAGCCGTGAAAGCGTTTCCTCGCCCCATGCAGTGGGGAGAGGTGGCGCGGCGCAGCCGCGACGGAGAGGGGAGCGCCCTTCGAAGGCCCCTCTCCGCCCGCTTCGCGGACACCTCTCCCCGCGTTGCGGGGCGAGGAACCTGCACCTAGGCTGGCACAATCGTGTCGCATTGGTCAGGGGCGGAGACGCGTGGTAAAAGCCGGCCCAAAAGAGAGTTTTCGGCCATGAACAAATTCACCCCCGCAAAACCTGCCGGCGCGCGCAGCGTCGACGAGATCACCGGCAGCCGGCGGCTCAGGCGCATGCGCAAGGCCGACTGGTCGCGCCGGCTGGTGCAGGAGAACCAGCTTTCGGTGAACGACCTGATCTGGCCGATCTTCGTCGTCGACGGCAAGAACACGCGCGAGCCGATCGCAGCCATGCCCGACGTCTATCGCCTGAGCATCGACCTCGCGGTGAAGGAAGCCGAGCGCGCGGCCAAGCTCGGCATCCCGGCCATCGCCACCTTCCCCAATGTCGAGCTTGCGCTACGCGACCAGACCGGCTCGCACATCCTCGATCCGGACAATGTCATCAACCGCGCCACACGAGCCATCAAGGACGCGGTGCCGGAGATCGGCATCATCACCGACGCGGCGCTCGACCCGTTCACCAGCCATGGCCATGACGGCATCCTGCGCGACGGCGTCATCGTCAATGACGAGACGGTGGAGCAGGTCGCGGCCGCGGCCGTCATCCAGGCGGCGGCGGGCGCCGATATCATCGCGCCGTCGGACATGATGGACGGCCGCATCGGCGCCATCCGCGACGCGCTCGACGCCAACGGTTTTCAGGACGTGGCGATCATGTCCTATGCGACGAAATTCGCCTCGGCCTTCTACGGTCCCTATCGCGAGGCGGTCGGCACCGCCGGCCTGCTCAAGGGCGACAAGAAGACCTACTACATCGACCACGCCAATTCGGACGAGGCGGTGCGCGAGGCCGAACAGGACCTCGCCGAAGGCGCCGACATGCTGATGGTGAAGCCGGGCCTGCCCTATCTCGACATCATCCGCCGGCTGAAGGACGAGCTGCAGATGCCGACCTTCGCCTATCAGGTGTCGGGCGAATATTCGATGATCAAGGCGGCCGCCGCCAATGGCTGGATCGACGGCGAGAAGGCGATGCTGGAATCGCTGCTTTCGCTGAAGCGGGCCGGCTGCGACGGCGTGCTGACCTATTTCGCGCCGGTGGTGGCCCAGATGCTGAAGGGCTAGGGCTGCTTCGCGATTTTGGAATTCTAACGGGATTCGTTAGAATGCATCCATGAGCAGGAATGAAGTCATCGAACGGTTACGGGAGAACGCAGATGCCATCAGGGGCATGGGCGCGACTTCGCTCTATCTGTTTGGATCGGCCGCCCGCGGCGACGCACGCCGGACAGCGATCTCGATCTCTTCATAGACTATGATCCGGCGCGGCGCTTTTCCTTGATCGACCTCGTCGTCATCAAACAATTTCTCGAAGAGAAGATGTCGGCCGAAGTCGACATCACCACACGGGACAGTCTTCATCCGATGTTGAAGGCTGATATCGAACGATCGGCCGTGCGCGTACTTTGATGGCACCGCGTCAGACCAAGCCGATCATCGCAGAGATCATTGCGGCCCTGGATGGCATCGCCTAAATCGATCGCACCGGAAAAATACCGCTTGCATTTCGCAATCAGCCAAGCTACCTAACAACCGCTTGCAAATTACAACTGGTTTAGGAGGCAATGATGTCCAGGCTGCGTGTCAACGCTTTCACCTTGTCGCTCGACGGCTACGGCGCCGGCCCCGACCAGAGCCTCGCCAACCCGCTCGGCGTGGGCGGCGAAAATCTGCACAAATGGATGATCAAAACCCGCTCGTTCCAACAGATGATCGGCAAGGATGGCGGGACGACGGATACCGATGACGAGTTTGCCGTGCGCAGTTTTGAGAATGTCGGCGCCTGGATCCTCGGTCGCAACATGTTCGCGCCGAGCCGCGGCGAATGGCCGGACGACAACTGGAAAGGCTGGTGGGGGCCCAACCCGCCCTACCACGTGCCGACCTTTATTCTGACGCATCACAAGCGCGCGCCGATCGAGATGGACGGCGGCACGACCTTTTACTTCGTCACCGACGGCATCCAGTCGGCGCTCGAACAGGCGAAGGCAGCTGCCGGCGACAAGGATGTGCGCGTCGGCGGCGGCGTTTCGACCGTCCGTCAATATCTGCAGGAGAAGCTCATCGACGAGATGCATCTGGTTGTCTCGCCGCTCCTGCTCGGCTCGGGCGAGCATCTGTTCGCCGGGCTCGACATGCTGAAGCTGGGATACCGCTGTACCGGGCAGGTGGCGACCGCCGATGCGACGCATGTGATGATCGGGCGGGTGTAGGCGAAGTAGCTCTTTCTCCCCGTTCACGGGGAGAAATGCCCGGTAGGGCAATGAGGGGCAGCGCTGCCGGTTAGAGGTTGGCCAAGCACCTGTGGCACCTGCCCTTGCGGCGAATGGGATTTCAACCGCCCACGTCGGCGCCGCCCCTCATCCGCCCTTCGGGCACCTTCACCCCGTTTACGGGGAGAAGGAAGAGGCGCCTCAATACTTCTCCGGCACGTAGAGGTCGCGCGGCAGAACCTGGCGCTCGTATTGCGGGTTGAAGACACGCTCCGGCAGCGAAATCTCCTCGTGCGGCACCTCTTCATACGGCATCTGCTGCAACAGATGGTCGATGCAGTTCAGCCGCGCGCGCTTCTTGTCGTTGCCCTCGACGATGAACCAGGGCGCTTCCGGAATGTTGGTGCGTGCGAAGGTCTCTTCCTTGGCCTTGGTGTACTGCTCCCAGCGCACGCGCGACTGCAGGTCCATGGGCGACAGCTTCCACTGCTTCATCGGATCGTGGATGCGCATCAGGAAGCGCATCTGCTGTTCTTCGTCGGTGATCGAGAACCAGTATTTCACCAGCGTGATGCCGGAACGGACCAGCATGCGCTCGAATTCCGGCACGTCGTGGAAGAACTCCTCGACCTGGTCCCCGTTGGCAAAGCCCATCACCCGCTCGACGCCGGAGCGGTTGTACCAGGAGCGGTCGAACAGCACGATCTCGCCGCCCGCCGGCAGATGCGGTACGTAGCGCTGGAAATACCATTGCGACTTCTCGCGCTCGGTCGGCGCCGGCAACGCCACGACGCGGGCGATGCGCGGGTTCAGCCGCTGCGTGATGCGCTTGATGACGCCGCCCTTGCCGGCGGAATCGCGGCCCTCGAAGATCACCACCAGCTTCTTCTTGTGGTAGGCGACCCAGGACTGCAGCTTGATCAGCTCGGACTGCAGCCTGAGCAACTCGCGGAAATAGGTCATGCGCTCCATGGAGGGCGGATGCGATTTCTTGTAGATCTTGGCGATCTCGAGCGAGAGCGCCGGCTCGGAAAGCTCCAGCTCATAGTCTTCGTCGAGCGTGTCCTCGAGTTCGGCTTCGAGCCAGTCCTTCGCCCCGGAATTCGATTTCAGTTCATTCATCGCGCAGCTCCGTCTGCCTGTCGGCCATCATCGCTTCGGAATCCGCTCCGGCTCCGGACGGACACTCCGTAAGCCGACTGAGATACAGAGGCGCAATGACGGTTTTATTGCAATCGCCCGTCGCAAACCTCGAAGATATGTGATCGGTCCGTATCGACAGCAGGGCGACAAGCGGCGCGAATTGTCCTACAAATCCCCTCGCCTCTGCCAGCGCTCGCCACGGCGCTTCTTTCAAACAAATTGCGAGGACTGACATGGAATACCGCACGCTGGGCCGATCCGGCTTGAAAGTCTCGACATTGACGCTTGGCACCATGACCTTCGGCGGCACCGGTCCGTTCGCCGCCGTCGGCAATTCGGATCTCGCGGAAGCCAGACGCATCATCGACACCTGCATCGATGCCGGCATCAACCTCATCGACACCGCCAATGTCTATTCCAACGGCTTGTCGGAAGAGATCATCGGCGAGGCGCTTGGCGGCAAGCGCAAGAACGATGTGCTGATCGCCTCGAAGGCGCGCATGCGTATCGGCACCGGCCCCAATGACGAGGGCCTGTCGCGCCACCATCTGATCCGCGAATGCGAAAAGAGCCTGAAGCGGCTCAAGACCGACGTCATCGACGTCTATTTCGTCCATCAATGGGACGGCCTCACCCCGGTCGAGGAGACGATCGCGGCGCTCGACACCTTGGTCAACCAGGGCAAGATCCGCTACATCGGCTGCTCCAACTACTCGGGCTGGCAGGTGATGAAGGCTCTTGCCGTCAGCGACAGCCGCCATCAGGCCCGTTTCGTCACCCAGCAGATCCACTACACGCTGGAAGCGCGCGAGGCCGAATACGAATTGCTGCCGATCTCGGTCGACCAGGGCCTCGGCGTGCTGGTCTGGAGCCCGCTGGCCGGCGGGCTGCTCTCCGGCAAATACCGTCGCGACAGCCCGACCGCGCGCCAGCTTGGCGGCTGGAAGGAACCGCCGATCCGCGACGAGGACCGCCTGTGGCGCATCGTCGACGTGCTGGTCGAGATCGGCAACGCGCGAGGGGTGTCGGGAGCGCAAGTCGCGCTTGCCTGGCTGCTTGGACGTCCGGCCGTAAGCTCGCTGGTGATCGGCGCCCGCAACGAGGCGCAGCTCAAGGACAATCTCGCCGCGGCCAGCCTGTCGCTCAGCGAAGAAGAACGGCAGCGCCTTGACGTGGTCAGCCGACCGCCGGTGCTTTATCCCTACTGGCACCAGCAGTTCACCGCCAGGGACCGGTTCGGACCGGCCGATAAGGTGCTCGACCGCTCGCATGCCTAAAACAGTCAGCCGGTGATAAAGCGCCAGACTTCCGGGTCGGGCTTTATCTGTCCGCTCAGCACGAAATATTTATAGAGGACGAGCAGCGAGATCGCCTGCTCGTCCTGTTCATTGCCGAATTTGCGGCAATAGGCGTTGGCGGCGGCGGTTATCCGCCCCGCCTCGGCGGGATGCTTTTCGAAATAGGCCACCTTGTCGACCAGGTCGGAGAAGTCCTGCCGCAGCGGTACGTAGTGGACATTGGGCTCGACCTGGGCTTCCGCAAACCAGGTTTCGTAAGTCGGCTCCGGCATCAGGCAGAGCGAATTGGAGCTCATGATCCATTTCAGGTTTGTCGCGACGTCATTGCCTTCGAGCGAGACGATGTAGCGATACTGCCGCTGCTGCTCGATGTTCAGGAACGGCTTGCGGTACCCATCCGGCGCGTCGGCCCTGTGGGAACCCGCATCGCAAATCGGCAGCTCGGCGGCCTTTTCTACGAATCGGGTGCGAAGCGGATTGTTGAGGTGACCGCGCCAGACCACCATCGGGCGCTTGTCGGCGAAAGACAGCTTGTCGGGCGGCATGTAGAAGTGACGGAACTTGTTCAGCTTCATCAGCACGCCGTTCGCGTTGTCGTCGCCGATGGGCCGGTCCTTGACGATCCTCGGAACCTCCGGAACACCGACGACGTCGCCGAATTCGAAATCGATCAGCAGGCCGGGATCGAAATAGCGGGCGAATTCCTTGAGGTCGTAATAATACATGCTGGAAGCGGACGGCAGCTTGCCGACAGCTATGGCGTCCGGACTGGTCACGAACGGGTGTTGCAGTTTGTTGTAGTAGTTCAGTCGCTCGCGAACCGTCTTGCCCGAAAGCCTGGCCTGCTCGAGCCTGCTGGCCAGGCGGTCGCGGAACAGGGATTGCGGTGCGCGGTCACGCGCGAAATTGCGCGCGTAGTAGAACAGCTTTGCGGCGGTTCGTGAGAGTGTGGCCATGCGTCCGCGAGTTCAGCAAGATGGTCAATGGTAGTCGGCCTTCATCCCCCTCGTCTCCTACAGCATTCTCCCAGCCATGTTGCAAGCCCGCTAATGCGAATGACCCCACAGGACCTTACGCTGCGACGACGGCGAACCCTCTTGCGCGCAGACCGCGCCGGTCGTCATGCAGTGAGGTGACCAGCCGATCGCGGCTGCCGGCGATGTGAGCGGAAAGCAGCCGCGCCGCTTGCTCGGCATCGCCGCTCCTGACGGCGGCGAGGATGGCATGATGTTCGGTCCAGGCGCGGCCGAGGGCCTTCTCATCGCGCACCTCCAGCCAGCGCGCCCGCGACAGCCTGGTCATTGCATCGCGAACGGCCCTGAGCAGAAACTCGTTGCCGGAAAGCCTTGCCAATTCGATGTGGAAATCCAGGCCGACGCGATGCCACTCCTCGCGCGGCGTCTCGGCATCGCAGGAATCGAGCATCGCCGCGATCACCTCGATGCCGCCGCGGTCGTCGAGCGCCGCCGTCAGGCGAACCGCCGCGACCTCGACAGCCTCGCGGTAGACGGCGATCTGTCCGAGCTCCGCGAGGTTGATCGGCGCCACCGTCCAGCCGCGGCCATCGCGGCCGACCAGCCCTTCCGTTTCCAGGCGCAGCAGCGCCGCCCGCACCGGCGTGCGCGAAGCGCCGAACTGGCTCTCGATCCAGCGTTCGGTCAAACGTTCGCCCGGGCCGATCTCCAGCCCGAGGATCATCTCGCGAAGCTGCCTTTCGACATTTTGCATCTGCGACATTGTCGTTCCGTTTTCCAACGCCGCATTGACAGCGGCTAATGTCAGGTCCATGACGAATACCAGCTTGGTATCCCAAATCGGTATCCGCAACAACCCCAGCATTGGCATGCCTGACATGACGTCCAACGAATCCGAACAGAGCGGCTTCAACATCCATTGGCGGCGCAACCTCGCCGTCTGCTTCGCCGGCTCGTTCAGCACGCTTATCGCCATGACGCTGCTGTTGCCGTTCCTGCCGCTTTACGTCGAGCAACTCGGCGCCGAGGGCCACGCGGCCATCGTGCAGTGGTCGGGTATCGCCTATGGTGCGACCTTCTTCGCGGCAGCACTGGTCGCGCCCTTGTGGGGACGACTGGGCGACCGCTACGGCCGCAAACTGATGCTGGTGCGCGCTTCGTTCGGCATGGCGATCTGCATGTCGCTGACCGGCATGGTCCAAAGTGTGTGGCAGCTGGTGCTGCTTCGGCTGCTGATCGGTTTTGCCGGTGGCTATTCGTCAGGTTCGACAATTCTGGTGGCTATGCAGACGCCGAAGGAGCGTTCGGGTTGGGCGCTGGGCGTGCTGGCGGCGGGCATCACGGCGGGCTCGCTGGTCGGACCGCTGCTCGGTGGGCTGCTGCCGCCGCTGATCGGCATCCGCGCGACCTTCCTGCTGTCCGGCGCCGTCATCTTCCTGGCCTTCCTGGCGACGACTTTCCTGATCAAGGAGAATCCGCCGGCGCCCAAGCCCGCCTCGACGGCGAAGCCGAAAAGCGGCTGGTCGCAGATTCCCGACAAGCGGCCGATCATCGCCATGCTGACCACCGGCATGCTGCTCGCCTTCGCCACCATGTCGATCGAGCCGATCATCACCGTCTATGTGCAGCAGCTCGTCGAGGACCAGAGCAAGGTCACCATGGTCGCCGGCGTGGTCATGTCCGCGGCGGCGCTCGGCACCATCCTGTCCTCATCCTGGCTGGGAAAACTCGCCGACCGCGTCGGCCACTGGAACGTCGTGGTCGGCGCCCTTGCCGTCTCGGCGTTGCTGCTCATTCCGCAGGCCTTCGTCACCAATGGCTGGCAATTGATCGGCCTGCGCTTCCTGATGGGACTGGCGCTGGGCGGACTGTTGCCCTGCATCACCAGCGTCATCCGCCACAACATCCCCGACGGGATCGGCGGCAATGTGCTTGGCCTGGCGATCTCGGCGCAATATGTCGGCCAGGTCGCGGGACCGCTGTCCGGCGGCTACTTCGGCGGCCATTTCGGCATGCGCTCGGTGTTTCTGGGCACATCGGTGCTGATGGCGCTCGGCGCGGTCTATAACTGGATTGTCCAGTCGCGGCGGGCACGGCATATGCTGCTTGAAGCTGGCGAGTCCTGACCGGCACATCGCCCAACCGCAGCATGGAGCATCCAGGATGAGTCTTACGGCCCAGGCATCAGGCGGCGGGAGCCGCGTCCTCGTGCTGGCAGCCGGCCTCGTCGGCGCGGCCGGCGTGGCGTTGTCGGCGGCGGCCGCGCATCGCGGCGGCGCCTTCACCGGCACAGCGGCCAACTTCCTGCTGATCCATGCGCCGGCGTTCCTCGCCATCGGCCTTGCCGGCGGCAACCGCTGCCTCAGGATCGCCAGCCTCGTCCTGCTCGCGGGCCTGCTTCTGTTCTGCGGCGATCTGCTCGCCCGCGATTTTCTCGGCTCGCGGCTGTTCCCGATGTCGGCGCCGATCGGAGGCACCTTGTTGATCGCCGGCTGGGTGGCGATCGCCGTCTCGGCGCTGTGGCGCCCGCGACCCTGACCTATCTTTGCCCTGACCTACCTTTGCCCGAAACGCCGCTTGCGCTGGCGCACCGGCAATCCGTCCACGCGACGCCGTTCAGGCTGCTCGGTTCCGGGCGTGATGCCCCAATAGTTGCGGTAGATGTCCTGAAACAGATGGCCGATCGGATGCATGACCACGTTCTCCTTCTATTGAATCGATCCAATACGCCGGCGTAAAATATGACCGTGGGTCAGCCGCGCTTGCGCTCCACGAGAAAGCGCGGCGCGCGCTTCCACGGGCCCAATCTGCCCCGGCGTTTCTCGCTGGCGGCGACCGAGGCGATGCCCCAGTCGTCGCGGTAGATGTCCTCGAACAAATAGCTCACCGGATGCACGGCACCCTCCTGTGGAAACCCGCCATATATGGGACTTGGATCGATTCAAACCATAGGCCTCATCCACCTCAAGTCAAGCTGAAATTTGAATCGATCCAACAAAAATGTTAGATGACCTGCGACAATTCAGCGGTCATGTTCGTCGCGTGACCGGATTCGGAGGAACGACATGGCATCACTCCTCGAAGGCCAGGCAAGACCGATCAGGCTGGCCGACATCGCCAAGGCCGCCGGCGTCTCGCATGGCACGGCCTCGAACGTTTTCAGCCGCCCCGAGATCGTGCGCGCCGAAGTGCGGGAACGGGTCAAGGCGGTCGCGGAGCAGATGGGTTATGCCGGCCCGGACCCGAAAGGCCGCCTGCTGCGCGCCGGCAAGGTCAACGCCATCGGCGTCGCCACCACCGAGCCCCTCTCCTACTTCTTCGACGATCCCTTCGCCCGCGTGATGATGGCCGGCATTTCGCAGGCCTGCGACGCCACCGGCGCGGGCATCGCGCTGGTCTCGGCCGCCAACCAGGAAAAGCTCGCCTGGAACATCCAGAGCGCGCTCGTCGACGGTTTCGTGCTGTTCTGCATCGAAGGCGGTTCTCGCCTTGTCGACCTGACGCGCGAGCGCAGGCTGCCTTTCGTTGCGCTGGAACTCGGCTTCCAGGACGAAACGGTATCGGCCATCGGCGTCGACAATGTCGCCGGCGCGAGGCTCGCCGCGCGCCATCTCGCCGAGCTCGGCCATCGCCGCTTCGCCGTCCTATCGCTCGGCTTTGCCGACAATCGCACCGGCTTCGCCACCCCGGAAGCCGTGCGCAGCGCAGTCTACACCGGAACGCGGGATCGCCTAACCGGCTATTTCGAGGAGCTTTGCCGCTTCGGCATCGATACGGCGAAAATCCCGGTCTACGAGACCGAGAACGAGGACAAAAGCACCAGGGCCGGCCTTGAGGCGATCTTTGCCAAGGAGGAGCCGCCGACCGCCATCCTGGCGATGTCGGACCGCATGGCGCTGATAGCCATCGACTGGCTGAAAGCCCGAGGCCTCAACGTTCCCGGCGACGTCTCCATCGTCGGCTTCGACGGCGTGCCGGACGGCGCGCTGTCCACGCCGCCGCTGACGACCATCGCCCAGCCGATCATCGAGATCGGCCGCCGCGCCGCGCGCATGATCCTCGACCATGACGGCGCGGTGCGGCGCGAGACGATGGGCGTTGAGTTCATCGTCAGAGGCTCGACCGGCCCCGCTCCAAGAGGCTGAGCGACCTTTCGCTTGCAGCTAGCAAGCAATAGTTGGCAATGGCGCGGAGAGCGTGCAGGATGCCTAGTTGGCCTTTGATGGCGACGAGGACATCGGCGCAATGAGCCCCTTGGACAGCGAACCGGTTGGTGATCCTGCGAACCTCGGCTTCGACAAGGTACGGCTGACGCGACTCAAGCATTGGATGCAGCGCTACACGGACACGGGGCGCTGGCCCGGCGGTGCGGTACTCGTCGCTCGCCACGGAGAGCTCGCCTTTTTCGAATGCGCCGGGCACGCCGACGTCGAAGCTAAGCGGCCTTGGCAGCGTGACCTCATCGCCCGCATCTGGTCGATGACCAAGCCTGTCACCGCGGTCGCGCTGCTGATGCTGTACGAGGAAACGCGCGTGCATCTCGACGACCCGGTCGAAGCCTATCTGCCGGAATTCAAAGATATGCAACTTCTGATACCCGGCGCGACCTCGCTCGACCAGACGGTGCCCGTCAAGACGAAGCCGACGATCCACCATCTACTGACCCACACATCGGGTTTGAGCCTCTTTACCGGCCCTCGCTTACTCGGTGAAGCTTATGCTAGAGAAGCACTCGGCCTAGCCAAGGGCTATGGTGGGCTCGACAAGATGGTGCGCCGGATCGCCGAGCTGCCGTTGGAGCGGGAGCCGGGTACGAGATGGCAATATAGCGTCGGAAGTGATGTCATCGGCCGTATCGTGGAAGTCGTTTCGGGGATGACGCTCGACAAATATTTCGTAACACGGATCTTCGAGCCTCTCGGTATGACCGACACAGGTTTCTCGGTGCCGGAATCCGAGATGAGCCGCTTGTCCCCGCAGTATGAGGTAACCCCCGCAGGCATAGCATTGAACGAAGCGCCGGAGATTTCGGCGTGGCGGCAAGGCAAGGTTGATACGTTCTGCGGCGGAGGCGGCCTCGTCGGAACCATCGACGATTATTGGCGGTTCGCCGAAATGCTACGCGCTGGAGGCGAACTCAACGGCGAACGCATCCTCGGTCCGCGCACTTTGAGATTGGCGGCGTGCAATCACCTGCCGGGAGATCTTGCCTCGTTGGCAACCGAAGTTTGGGCCGAGACCCAATTCGATGGTATCGGGTTCGGTTTGTTGGGCTCCGTCGTCCTTGATCCGGCCAAGGCAAAAATTTCGGCGCAGGTCGGAGATTATGGCTGGGGCGGAGCGGCAGGCACTTTCTTCTGGGTGAGTCCCGTCGACGACATGGTGGTCATTCTCTTCACGCAACTCTTGCCCTCGAGCGCCATTCCGGTGCGCAAGGAACTGCGCGCACTCGTCCATGGTGCGCTTACAGGGGTCTGAGACTCGTCAACAGAAACTGCGCAGTGCGCGCGCTCAGATCAGTTCGGCATCACGCTAGTATCCCCCCGCCCTCGCCGGCAGCGGCTGCGCGCCGAAAGGTGCGCGCGCAGGCTCCTCGCGCATCGGCTTGGCGCGGGACGGGCCGAGGCCGGCGAACCATTCGAGATAGAGCGCAAGCGCGAGCTGCATGGCGATGCCGGCCGCGATCAGCAGCGTATCGTAGGCCAGGCCGCCCGGATTGATCAGCTTCAGCACCTGCGCCGCCATGGCAAGTAGCGTGCCTGCGACGAACACCGGCAGCGAGCGCTTACCCAGGATCGCCAGAGGATTGTCGGGCCGGACGCGGAAGAAGTTGGAGACCGCTGGCAGGGCCACGATCAGATAGCTGACCGACAGAATGTGCAAGAGCCGCGGCAGCGACAGGAAGGTCTTGTCGAAGCCGCCGATCACCACCGGCAGGTTGAACCAGGTGATCTGCCCCCAAAGCGGGGTGTGCACCCAGATCGCCGCGCCGGCCACATAGATGCCGGCGCCACCAAGCAGCCACGGATTGACCGGGATCCGTCCGCCGCGCTTCACATGCAGCATGGCGGCAAGGCCGATGTTGAACAGGAACTGCCAGGACAGCGGGTTGAGGAACCAGAAGCCCGGCTCCGGATAGTTCGGCGGCGCGATCTGCCAGATGCCGGCGACGAGCCAAAGCAGGCCGGACACGATCAGCGCCGGCACCGGCCGATAGCTGACGAACAGCACGAAAAGGGGCGCCGCCAGAAGCAGCGCCGCATAGACTGGCAGGATGTTGTTGTAGCCGAGCTGGTGGCCGAGCGTGACGATGCCGAGCAGCACCTGCGGCGTGTTCTTCATCAAGGGCTCGATGTTGATCATCGTCAGCATTTCCGGACGATGAGCCAACACCGCGGCGGCGCAAAACAGCGCAATCACCACCATCGTGATGACGATGTGGGAGATGTAGAGCACGCCGGCGCGCCGCCACATCTTCAAAGTCGCGAGCAATCGGCCGCCCGGCTTGAACTTCGTGCCGTAGGCCAGCGCGACCGAGATGCCGGAAATCAGCACAAAGGCTTCGGCAGCATCGGAAAAGCCGAAATTCTTGTAGGTCCAGTTCTCGAAGACAGTGCCCGGCACATGGTCGACGAAAATGGTGAGCAGCGCGAGCGCGCGCAGCACGTCGATACGCGTATCGCGCTCGTCGATACGCCTATGGCGATCGTTAGGAACAGGGGTGGTCATCGACAAAAGGCCTCAAAGCTGGTTGTTCATAGCCAGCAATGCGACCCCCGGGGCGCACCGCTTCGATTCCTCCCATGAGGAGTGTATCGGCGCAGAAACGGACTGAAATGCGCATGGTTCAATCAACTTTCGCGGAGCGCCAAAATATTCCGTTTTGAAGCCGGCAAATCAACGAATCTCTCATGGAATCAAATGGATATGAGCGTTCCCGAATATAGCGACAAAAACAGCATCCTGCGCGAGGATCTGAGATTTCCCTACCGTCTGCTGAAGCCGGCAAACGCAAGCGGCGAGTGCCTGTTCGTGCTGCACGGCTCGGGTGTGGACGAGACGACGATGCTGCCGGTGGC
Organism: Mesorhizobium sp. RIZ17; assembly: GCF_051127865.1. Classification (NCBI taxonomy): domain Bacteria; kingdom Pseudomonadati; phylum Pseudomonadota; class Alphaproteobacteria; order Hyphomicrobiales; family Phyllobacteriaceae; genus Mesorhizobium; species Mesorhizobium sp. RIZ17. The sequence continues at coordinate 5,255,298 of NZ_CP147861.1, read as the reverse complement.
CATGCAGATCGCGCCGCGTTCGGTGATCGTCGCAGCGCGCGGCCGCATCCCGCAGGAGGACGGATTTCGCTGGTTCGAGCGAATCACGCCGACCAGTTTCGGGCAGGCCAGCATCCATGCGGAGACGGCTGCCTACGCCCAGTTCGCAATGGAAGCCGTGAGGGAGCATGGGCTCAACCTTCAGCGTGCGACCTTCCTTGGCTATTCGAACGGCGCCAATGTCGTCTCCAGCCTGATGCTGCTCCATCCGGGTGTGGTCAGGCAGGCGGCGCTCTTGCGGGCAATGCCGGTGCTCGACACTTCGCCCATGACCGACCTCGACGGAAGCCGCGTGCTGATCGTCGCTGGCGCCGCCGACCAGACCTACGGCCCGTTCGCACCCGCTCTGGTGACGCTGTTCAGCCAGCGTGGCGCCGAGGTCGACGCGCGCATCGTCGCCTCGGGCCATGAATTTGGCGATGCGGACGCCGCGATCATGCGGCAGTGGCTTGCAGAGTCTGCGCCGGTTGCGCTGAGAGCGTCTCCTTCCATCGCCCAGGCGCCAAAAAGGTGACGCACTTCACAGCCTGGGGCGGCATGTCGCTCCATTGTCATATGTCTGTCACACACTGTCTATCGAGATACTGTTCACCGAGGGGAGGTCTGAATGGCCGACGAGAACAGCATCACTTTGCTCGACGATACTTCGAAATTGCCCGTCATCGCCGCCAGTCCGGGCGAGGTCGCCAGGATTGAAGGCGGCATCGATATTCGCGACCGCGCGGCGATTTCGGTCTTCGGCGACCGCGCCCAGCAAGCGGTCAGCGACTATGCCGACAAGATCCTGTCGCAGATCCGCAACCGCGATCTCGGCGATACCGGCACATTGCTGACCGACATCATCATGAAGGCCAAGAACCTCGATCCGGCTTCGCTGAAGGAAGAAGGGTTCTTGGGCAATTTGTTCTCCTCGTTCAAGGCCAGGCTCGAACGCTTCAAGGAGAAATACGAGGACGTTGCCGGGCAGATCGACCGCATCGGCCTGGAGCTCGACCGCCACAAGGACACGCTGCGCCGCGACATCGCCGTGCTCGACGACCTGCACGAGCAGACCAAGGAGTCTATCCTCAACCTCGACGCCTATGTGCAGGCCGGCAAGAAATTCGTCGACGACTACCGCGCCAACGAACTGCCGAAGCTGAAGGCCGCGGCAGAGGCCAAGGCGAGCGATTCCGCCGGAGCGCTAGAGGCACAGACCTACCAGGACGCCGTGCAGGCGCTCGACCGGCTGGAGAAGCGCATCTTCTACCTAGTGCAGGCGCGCCAGCTCGGCATCCAGCAATTGCCGCAGATCCGCATCGTACAGTCCGGCGACGAGACGCTGATTGAGAACCTGCAGGCGACCTCGGCGCTGACCGTGCCGGCGTGGAAGCAGAAGATGGTCATCCTGCTTGGGCTGACCAACCAGAAATCGGCGCTGGAGCTGCAAAAGACGGTGACCGACGCCACCAACGAGATGATCCGCCAGACATCGAAGATGATGAAGGATCAGGCCATCTCCATCGAGGAGCAGGCGCAGCGCGGCATCGTCGATGTCGAGACGCTGGCGCAGGCCAACCGCGACCTGATCGACACCGTGCAGGGCGTGCTCAAGGTCCAGGAGCAAGGCCGGCAGAAGCGGGCCGATGCCGAAAAGCAGATGGACCAGATGACCGCCGACCTCAAGAAAGCGCTCACTGGAGCATGATGCCGAAAAGTGTGAAGCGGTTTTCGGACGACATCATGCTCCATCTATTTGATTTGGAGCCGGATGATTTCAGGTCCACTCGACCTGAAATCATCCGGCTCAAGGGCTGACGGGGCCTCGATGCGAATGAAGCTTTCGTCCGTTCTTGCGCTGGCGGCCGCGCTGCTGTTGGCAGCCTGCAATTCCAGCAACGTCAAATTCTCGATCGTCTCCGGGTCCGAGAACACGGTGCTGGAACCGATCGTGCAGGAGTTCTGCGCCAAGCAGGGCGCGACCTGCACCATCACCTACCAGGGCTCGCTCGATATCGGTCTCGGGTTGCAGAAGGCCGGCGGACTCGATCAGGACGCGGTGTGGCCGGCGTCGAGCGTCTGGGTCGACCTGTTCGATACCGGCCGCAAGGTGCGCAACCTCACCTCGATCGCGCAAATGCCGGTCATCCTCGGCGTGCGCAAATCCAAGGCCGCCGAACTCGGCTGGGTCGGCAAGGACGTGTACATGAAGGACATCCTTGCCGCGGTGAAGGATGGCAAGCTCAAATTCCTGATGACTTCGGCCACGCAGTCCAATTCCGGCGCCAGCGCCTATCTGGCGATGCTCTCCAGCGCGCTCGGCGGCAAGCAGGTGATCGAACCCGGCGACCTCGACAATGCCTCCGTGCACGACACGGTCGGTGCCCTGTTGCAGGGCGTCGAGCGCTCGTCCGGGTCCTCAGGCTGGCTGGCCGACCTCTATGTCGACAGCGCGCGCAAAGGCACGCTCTATGACGCGATGTGGAATTACGAGGCGACGCTGAAGGAGACCAACGACAAGCTGAAGCAGATGGGCGACGAGCCGCTCTATGCGGTCTATCCGGCCGACGGCGTCGCGGTCGGCGATTCCCCGCTCGGTTTCATCGACCATGGGCGCGGCGCCGATGTCGAAAAATTCTTCACCGACCTGCTCGCCTATCTGCAGTCGGATGCAGTACGCAAGCGCATCGCCGACACCGGCCGGCGACTGCCGCTTGGCGGCGCCGCGGTCCAGGCGACGGCCGAGCCCGACTGGAATTTCGATCCGGGCAAGCTGGTGACGTCGATCCGCATGCCGGAACCCGCGGTGATCCGTACGGCGCTGAACCTCTATCAGGAAGCCCTGCGCAAGCCGTCGCTGACGGCGCTCTGCTTCGACTTCTCCGGTTCGATGGAGAATGAAGGCGAGAAGCAGTTGCAGGAGGCCGCGCAGTTCCTGTTCACGCCGGAAAAGTCGAGCGAAGTGCTTGTGCAGTGGACGCCGTCCGACCACATCTTCGTGCTGCCGTTCGACAGCACGGTGCGCGACATTTTCGACGCGACCGGCGATCCGGCGGGCCAGAACCAGTTGCTTGGCGACGTGGCGCAGCAGCGGGCTGGCGGCGGCACGGACATGTATGCTTGCGCCTCACAGGCGCTGCAGAAGATCCTGGCGACGCCCGACCTTTCTAAATATTTGCCGGCCATCGTCATCATGACGGACGGCCGCACCGACGGCAGCGCCGAACCGTTTTTGGCTGAGTGGCGGCAGGCGCCGTTACGGATCCCGGTGTTCGGCATCACCTTCGGCGATGCCGACAAGAGCCAGCTCGACAGTCTCGCCAAGGAGACCTCGGCGCGAGTCTTCGACGGGGGCGGCGACCTTGCCGGTGCCTTCCGCGCCGCGCGCGGCTACAATTAAGGCCAACCATGCGCGGCTTGTTCGGCAATGACTGGAACTGGATCGTGGCGGGGCTGGTATCGGCCGCGCTGCTGATCGGTCTCGGCACGCTCACCCGCTTCCCCTTCCTGGTCTCGGCGGTGATTTCGGTGCTGGTGTTTTTCGGACTGGTCTTCGTGCTGGCGCCGCGGCAGCTGTTCGAAGGGCTCGATCTGCGCTCCATCGGCGGCGGCCAGGTGGCGTTCGCGCGTGAGTTGCTGGCGCAGGCGCAGCCGGCGGCCGACCGGTTGGCGGCGGCGGCCGGCTCGATCGCCGACAAGGACATGAAAGCCAAGGTGAAGGACCTGTCCGACATCGCCGCCGACGTCATCTCCAAGGTCGAGGCGAAGCCGGCAAGCGCTGCTTCCGTGCGGCGCTTCCTTACCTATTACGTGCCGCAGGCGGCGGAGATCGCGGAAGGCTATGCCACGCTCGCCGATCGTCGCGCGCCAAGCCAGCAGCGGCTTGCCTCGATCGGCTCGGTGATCACCAAGCTGCAGGACGCTTTCGTGCATTACGCCGACAGCCAGGCGGACTCCGAGCTTGGCACGCTCGACGTTGACCTGCGACTCATCCAGGAGTCGCTGAAAGAGGATATCGGTCGCTGATGGCCCTTTCTCGCCGCGCTTTCGGACTTGGACTGCTTGCCGCCGCCGCGGCCGGAACGGGCGGCTATCTGACGCTGAAGGACCGGCCTGAATTCCGCGGCTATCTCGGCAACCGGGCGCATCTGTTCGGCTTCATCGGCGGCGAGAAGCAGGCGTTCCTCGCCGACCCCGATGTGGTGAGCGCGCTGGGCGGCTACGGGCTGGAGCTCGACGCCCGCGTCGCAGGCTCGGTCGAGATGGTGCGCGAGCCGGCTCTCCTGACACAGAAGCCGCAGTTCCTTTGGCCGTCCTCCTCGATCATGGTCGACCTTGCGCGCAAGAGCGGCGTTTCCATCCGCAACGACCAGGTCGTGCTCAATTCGCCGATCGTCGTCTACACCTGGGGCCCGGTGGTCGAGGGGCTGAAGAAGAGCGGCCTGGTCACGGTCGCCGCCAAGGGCGGCTACAACCAGCTCGACCTGAAGGCGCTGCTCGATGCCATCCTTGCCGGCAAGAACTGGTCGGATCTCGGCATTTCCGAACTCTATGGCCGCGCCCGCATCGTCTCCACCGATCCCAACCGCTCCAATTCCGGCTTCATGTTCGCGGGCCTGGTGCTCAGCCTGATGAGCGGCGACGTGGCGACGCAGGAGTTGCTGGTGCAGCATGGCGAGCAGGCGAAGTCGATCTTCCGCAGCATGGGCCTCAAATCGTCGTCATCCGGCAAGCTGTTCGACCAATACATCGCCGGAGGCCTGGGCGCCGAACCGATGGCAGTGGGTTACGAAAACCAGCTCGTGGAATGGGCGCTCGCCGATCCGGCGCGCTGGCAGCGCGTGCAGGCCGGCGCCGGCGCCAAGCCGGAAATCCTCTACCCGCGTCCCACCGTCTATTCGGCGCATCCGCTGATCGTCATCGATCCGGCGGTCGACCAGTTGCTCGAGGCGCTGACCAGCCCGAAACTGCAGCAACTCGCCTGGTCAAAACATGGATTCCGCGGGCCGCTCGGCACCGTGGCGGGCGACGCCGACGCCGTTGCCGGCGTGCGGCCGGCAGAGATCGAGGCGGTACTGCCGATGCCGTCGGCCGACGTCATGCTGTCGCTGCTGTCGCAGTTGGAAGTCTAGTCGACCTAGAGTATTTACTTTTGCGCAATTCCGGACGGAAAACCGCTACGCACTTTTCCTGGAATTGCTCTAGCCCCGTCCCATCCGGTTCCAGGCGTCCAAACCCGCAATCTTGTAGGCTTCCGCCAGCGTCGGGTAGTTGAAAGTGTTGTTTACGAAGAAGTCGACCGTGCCGCCGAGGTTGATCACCGCCTGGCCGATATGGATGAGTTCGGTGGCGCCCTCGCCGACGATATGGGCGCCGAGCAGGCGGCGCGTCTCGACAGAGAACAGAAGCTTCAGGAAGCCGCTTGAGACGCCCATGATGTGGCCGCGCGAGGTTTCGCGGAACCGTGCCAGGCCGACCTCATAGGCGGCACCGCTGTCGCGCACCTGCTCTTCCGACAGGCCGACCGTCGAGATCTCCGGCACGGCGTAGATGCCGTAGGGAAAGCTCTCCGGCGGCGGCGGCAGGTGGACGCCGAAGGCGTGACAGGCCGCCACCCGGCCCTGCTCCATCGAGGTCGAGGCGAGACTCGGGAAGCCGATGACGTCGCCGGAAGCATAGATGTTCGGCACGCTGGTCTGGAAGGTGTCCGGATCGACCTTGATGCGGCCCCGGGCGTCGGCCTCGATCCCGACGGTGTCGAGGCCGAGGCTGGCGACGTTGCCGGTGCGGCCGGCGGCGTAGAGCACCATCTCAGAGCGGATGGTGCGGCCGTCGGCCAGCGTCACTTCGGCATGGTCGGGCTTCGAGGCGATCTCCTTCACCGCACTGCCAAGGCGGATGGTCATGCCGCGGTCGCGCATCTGGTGGATGAAGTCGTCGACGATCTCGCGGTCGATGAAGTCGAGGATGGTGTTGCGCGGCTCGACCAACGTCACCGGCACGTCGAGCGCGGAAAAGATGGTGGCGTATTCGACGCCGATGACGCCGGCGCCGATCACCGTCAGCGTGCGCGGCAGATGGTGGAGTTCCAGCATCTCGTCGCTATCGAAGACGCGCTGTTTGTCGAAGGGCACGTCGGCCGGACGGTGCGGCCTGGTGCCGACGGCGATAAGCGCGTTGGCGAAGCCAACCTCGCTGTAGTCGCCATTGTCGGCGGTCAGGCTGACCTTGTTCGGCGTGAGGAATTTCACCGCGGCGCGCGCGCTTCTCACCGTGTTGCGCATGAACTGGTGCTGCAGCACCTCCACCTCATGGTCGAGCGTCTTGTGCAGCCGGTCGACCAGATCGCTGATCGAAATGTCCTGCTTGACCCGGTAGCCGCGTCCGTAGAAGCCGCGTTCGCGCCAGCCCGAGAGGTTGAGCACCGTCTCGCGCAGCGTCTTCGACGGGATGGTGCCGGTGTGCACCGAGACGCCGCCCAGGCGCCGGCCCCTGTCGACCACCAGCACCGACCTGCCGAGCTTGGCCGATTGCACCGCGGCCCGGCGCCCCGAAGGGCCGCTGCCGATGACCAGCATGTCGTAGTCCATGTCCCTGTCCCCTTTGTGCGCCGCAGCAAGCTAGACCGGGAAGAATGTCATGTTCAACTGCCAACACATCATCCGGTATTCGTGCGTAACGACGCAAATCCTCCAGATGCAACCAAAAGCGTGCGAAACCTTAACCGGACGGCAAGGCTTGCGTGCAATGGTCCCTCGCGAGGGGACCACCGGGGTAACAGAGTTGGCGATTTCCAAGAGCGATGCGCTGCCTGGCGCGGAGAACGGTTTTTGGTCCGGCCTGCAGAGCAGCGCGGTTCTCACCGACCTGCGCGAGGGGCTGTTTCGTTTCATCGCGCTCGCGGTAGCAGCAGTCTTCATCTATCGCGGCGTGAACAACCTCGTCATCGACAGCGGCCGGCTCAACGTCCTGATGCTGCTGATTTCCGAGACGCTCACCTTTGTCTGGCTGCTCTTGGCGCGCCGGCCGCTTGTGCGCGACTGGAGCCCGCTCACCGTCTTCATCTCGCTGACCGCGGGCTTTGGCTCCGGTCTGGTTTCGCTGGAGCAAGGCATCGCGATCGTCCCGCTTTACATTGCGGCGCCGCTGCAGTTCCTGGCGCTGTGGGTGGTTATCTGGGGCAAGATGTCGCTCGGCCGTTCTTTCGCCATCCTGCCTGCCAATCGCGGCGTCGTCACCAGCGGCGCCTACCGGTTCGTGCGGCACCCGATCTATGCCGGCTACCTGGCCGGGCACATCCTGTTCCTGCTTTCGAGCTTCTCCATCTACAATTTCGCGGTCTACGCGATCATCACCCTGTTCCAGATCCATCGCATCCTGCGCGAGGAGCGTATCCTGGCGATGACCGATGAGTATCGCGACTATCTCTCGCGGGTCCGCTACAGGCTCTGCCCCGGCATCTTCTGACATCGCGTCGGTCCACCGGCGTGCATGTTCCTTGAATTCCGGTCCGCCCTCACCATTTGACAGGGGCGACAGGCATCCTCAAGCGGATGCCGCGATCGAGGAACGGACATGAACGCACGCGTGTTGGACGGCGAGATCATCACCACCAGGTTCGAGGACACCCGCGCCTATCGCGGCGTGCTCACGAGGCGCATCTTCGCCTTCCTGCTCGATTATTTCTTCGTCGCGCTGCTCACCATTCCCTTCGCCATCCTGGTCGCCGTCCTCGGGCTTTTGACCTTCGGCCTCGGCTGGGCGCTGTTTTCGGTGCTGGTGCCGATGGTAGCCATTCTCTACATCTGGAACACGCTTGGAAGCCGCGACCAGGCGACGACCGGCATGAAGATCATGGGCATCCGCCTGGAGAAGCTCGACGGCAGCCGCATCGACGGCATGACGGCCGTCGTTCACTCGGTGCTGTTCTGGGCCGGCAATGTCATCCTGACGCCGCTGGTGCTTCTGGTCACGCTGTTCTCCGACCGCAAGCGCACGCTGCACGATCTGCTGCTCGGCACGGTGGTCACCCGCACCGATATCTGACGGTGTCCACGGCCGCGTCGATCAAACCGCCGCACCGCCTGCGCATAAATATGAACAGGTCGAGCCCGTCGCGTCAGCACAATCCTGTTGAATTTTTCGCCGACCGGGCCAAAGGTAGAGCGATTCGCAGGAGCGTTTCCAAGATTAGATGACGCAGCATCCGACCCAGTCGCCGCAGTTCTTCCTGACCGCGCCGTCACCGTGCCCCTATCTGGAGGGACAGTTCGAGCGCAAGGTGTTCACGCACCTTGTCGGCGACAAGGCGCCGGAGATGAACGACCTGCTCACGCAAGGCGGCTTCCGGCGCTCGCAGAACATCGCCTACCGCCCGGCCTGCGAATCGTGCCGCGCCTGTGTCTCGGTGCGCATCCTGGCGCAGGAATTCGACCCCAGCCGCAACATGCGCCGCGTCATCCAGCACAATGCCGACCTCGTCGGGGCCATGCATGACGCGCAGCCCTCGACCGAGCAATATTCGCTCTTCCGCAGCTATCTCGACGCCCGCCATCGCCGCGGCGGCATGTCCGACATGACCGTGCTCGACTATGCGATGATGGTGGAAGACACGCATGTCGACACCAAGATCATCGAATACCGGCGCCGTGGCCCCGACACGTTCATCACCGGCAAGGGCCATGGCGAGCTGATCGCCGTCGCGCTCACCGACAAGATGGCCGACGGCCTGTCGATGGTCTATTCCTACTTCAATCCCGACTTCGAGGACCGCTCGCTCGGCACTTTCATGATCCTCGACCACATCGCCCGCGCCAAGGCGATGGGCCTGCCCCACGTCTATCTCGGCTACTGGGTCAACGGCTCGCGCAAGATGAATTATAAGATGCGCTTCATGCCGCAGGAGCATCTCGGCCCGAAAGGCTGGGAACGCTTCGACCACGAAGCGGTCAGTCGCTAAAACAGTTTTCCCGAACCCGCCCTTATACTGTTTCAAGGGAGAAGACGCCGGTCTTGCGCGCCCTCGCGCGAGACGTGCGCAATCGCGCCGGCCCTTGCTCTCGCTTTGTTTCGAGAACGATCACATGTCTTCCCACACCGATCATCAGAAAGGCCTTCTCGTCACCGCCATCGGCGGGCTGGTGCTGAGCATCGATATTCCGCTGATCCGGCTCGCGAATGGCGAGGCCTGGACCATCCTTTTGCTGCGCACCAGCTGCACCTTGGCGGCGGCGCTGATCATGTGGGCCGTCTGGCGCTCGTACAGCAAGAATGCGCCGCAGCTCATACCGGGCTGGTCGGGACTGATCGTGGCCGTGATCTACGGGCTCGGCGCGGTCGCCTTCATGACAGCCGTCTACCATACATCGACGGCCGATCTCGTCTTCATCCTGGCCTTCAACACCGTCTTCGCGGCGCTGCTGTCCTGGCTGTTCCTGAAAGAGCGGCCGCGGCCGCTGACCCTCGCCGCGATGGCGCTGATGATCGTCGGCGTCGCCATCATCGTTGGCGATTCCGTCGGCACCGGATATCTGTTCGGTGACCTGATGGCTTTGTGCTCCGCCTTCCTGATTGCCTGCGCCATCACCATCTCGCGCGCCAGCGGCAAGGACATGGGCTTCACCGCGCTGATTGGCGTCATCCTGCCTTTCGGGGTGGCGGCGTTCATGGTTTCCAGGACCGGCTTCCAGGTAGCGGCGCCGTGGTGGATCATGCTGAATGGCGGCGTCGTCATGCCGATCGCATTCTTCTGCCTCGCCAACGGACCGAAATACATCTCGGGCGCGGAAGTGGCGATGTTCTATCTCCTGGAAACGATCCTGGCGCCAGTCTGGGTGTGGATGATCTTCGCCGAGACACCGTCCCGCAACAGCCTGATCGGCGGCGGCATCATGATCGTAACGCTGGTCGCGCATTCGCTGTGGCAATTGCATGAGGGCCGCAAGCGCCGCGCGGACCTCGCGGTGCATCATCCGGCCTGAATCTTCCTCGGCTCCGCGGCCGCCTCGATCCGGGGCGGCGCGCCAGCCTCGTCGGCGACTGGCGGGATCTCGTCCATCAACTCAACCTCGCGCAGCCATTCGCGCCAGATGGCGACGAGCAGCGCCATCAATACCGGGCCGATGAACAGGCCGAGGAAGCCCATCGTCTTGACGCCGCCGATCAAGCCGAAAAAGGTCGGCAGGAACGGCAGCTTGATCGGGCCGCCGACGAGCTTGGGCCGCAAGGTCTTGTCGACGATGAAGAGCTCGACCGCGCCCCAGATGAACAGCGCCGCGCCAGCAAAAAGCTGGCCGCTGGCGGCAAGGTAGATCGACACCAGGGTGAAGGAGAGCGGCGCGCCGCCCGGTATCAGCGCCATGATGCCGGTGAGCGCGCCGAGCGTGACCGGCGACGGCACGCCGGCGAGCCAATAGGCTATGCCCAGCACCAGGCCCTCGCCGATGGCGATGATGGTCATGCCCGTCACGGTCGAGGAGATGGTTGCCGGCACGACGCGCGAGATACGCTCCCAGCGCGTCGGCAGAATGCGTTCGCCGAGGCGATCGACCTGGGCCGCGAAAGATTCGCCGTCGCGATAGGCGAAGAACAGCGCGATCATCATGAACAGAAGTGTCAGCAACAGGCCGAAGGCGCTGCCGCCGGCGGCCAGGGCACCGCGATAGATGGTGCCGATATTGGAGCCGCTGATCAGCTGGATCAATTCGCCGATGCCGCCGGGATGGCCGAGATAGGCCGTCCACTGCTCGTTCAGCCACTCGCCGACCACCGGCATGGTGGCGATCCATTGCGGCGTTACCGCGCCGTGCCGATTGGTCTCGATCGCCCAGGTAACCCACTCGCGCAGCTCGTTGATGGCATAGGTGCCGGCAAGCGCGATCGGCACCACCAGGAAGGTGAGGATGAAGAGGATCGCAAGCGTCGCGCCGACGGTGCGGTTGCCGCCGACGACGACGAGCAGCCGGCGGTAGAGCGGCCAGCTGGCGAAGGCGATGACGAGGGCCGCCAGCACCGGGAACAGGAAGCCGTGGAAGAAATAGACGCCGGCGGCGACGATCAGGACCAGGAGCCAGCGCGCCGCCGACAGCGGCGGGATGACGGCCGCCCGCAGCGGCGTCGACAGGCCGAACAGGCGCTGCCCCGGCTTCTGGATCTCAGCCCGCTTCAACCCGGCGTTTCTCCCCTGCCCGAAGGTTCAATGGATGCTTATGCACCATCATAGTGCAGCAATCGTGACGATAGTCCAAATGATTGGCTGGGCGCTCTTCGGCGCGTAGCGCCGAGACGGATGAGGGGCGCTCCAGCGGAGTGAGACGTCGGCGTTCCCTGGAACACTTCTCATCCAGCCTAGCTTCGCTCGTCCACCTTCTTCCACAAGGGAAGAAGGAAAAGGCCGTGCTACCCGAACTTACCCGTCCGCGGGAAACCCTTCGGCACCATGCGGCCGGCGGCGGCGCGCGCTCCGATCCATTCGGCCAGTTCCTCGCGCGACTTGACGAAAGTGCGATCCGCCGAATCCTGCCAGGAGAGCCCGGTCTCGAGCGTGAACGTCTTGAGGTCCAGCACGCCGCCGTCCTTGTACTTCTGCAGGCGCACGCCCTTGCCGCGCGCCATTTCCGGAATTTCGGCCAGCGGGAAGACCAGCATCTTGCGGTTCTCGCCAACGATGGCGAGATGGTCGCCCGAAACCGGGATGCAGCGCTTGGCCTCGTCCGGCGCCTTGACGTTCATCACCTGCTTGCCCTTGCGGGTGTTGGCGACGACCTCTTCCTCCGAAACGACGAAACCATTGGCATCGTAGGAGACGAGCAGCAGCTTGCGCTTGGGATCATGGACAAAGGCGGTGACGATGTCCTGGTCGTTCTCCATGTCGACGATGATGCGAATCGGCTCGCCATGGCCGCGCCCGCCCGGCAGCCGGTCGGCGCCGATGGTGTAGAACTTGCCGCCCGTGGTGAAGACCAGGATCTTGTCCGTGGTCTGGGCGTGGAAGGCAAGCTTCAGGCCGTCGCCTTCCTTGAAAGTGAGCTGTGAATGGTCGGTCAGGTGACCCTTCATGGCGCGCAGCCAGCCCTTTTCCGACACCACCACGGTGACCGGCTCGCGCTCGATCATGGCATGCGCGATGTCGGTCAGGTCATGCTCGGGCGCGTCGGCGAACTGGGTGCGGCGCTTGCCGAGCTCGGTCTCCGGACCGAACGTGTCGCGGACCTTGCCGACCTCCCACTTGATCGTCGACCATTGCTTGGCGTCGGACGCCAGCAGGGCCTCGATCTGCTTCTTCTCGGCAGTGAGGCCGTCGAACTCCTTGCGGATCTCGATCTCCTCGAGCTTGCGCAAAGCGCGCAGGCGCATGTTGAGGATGGCTTCGGCCTGGTTGTCGGTGAGCGACCAGCGGGCCATCATCACCTGCTTGGGCTCATCCTCCTCGCGGATGATCCTGATGACCTCGTCGATGTTGAGATAGGCGATCAGGTAGCCGGCAAGGATTTCCAGCCGCTTCTCGATCTCGCCCAGCCGATATTTCGAGCGGCGGATCAGAACCTCGCGGCGGTGGTCGAGCCACTCCTTCAGCACGCCCTTCAGCGACAGGACGTTCGGCACCTTGCCGCGCGACAGCACGTTCATGTTGAGCGGAAAACGGCTTTCGAGCTCGGTGAGCTTGAACAGCGATTCCATCAGGATGCCGGGATCGACGGTGCGGCTCTTCGGCACCAGCACGACGCGGATGTCCTCGGCGCTCTCGTCACGGATGTCTTCGAGCAGCGGCAGCTTGCGCGCCATCAACAGCTCGGCGATCTTCTCGATCAGCCTCGCCTTCTGCACGCCGTAAGGGATTTCGGTGACGACGATGCTCCAGGTGCCCCTGCCCTGGTCCTCCTGGCCCCATTTCGAGCGCACGCGGAAACCGCCCCGGCCCGTCTCATAGGCTTCGAGGATCGAGGCTCGGCTGTCGACGATGATGCCGCCGGTCGGGAAATCCGGTCCCTGGACGAAATCCATCAGCTTCGCCACCGGCGCTTCCGGATGCTCGATCAGATGAAGCGCAGCATCGCAAAGCTCGGCCGCGTTGTGCGGCGGGATCGAGGTCGCCATGCCTACGGCAATGCCGGAGGAACCGTTGGCGAGCAGGTTCGGGAAGGCGCCCGGCAGGACGGACGGCTCCTCGTCCTCTTCGTTGTAGGTCGGCCGGAAATCGACCGCGTCCTCGGTGATGCCGGCAAGCAGCTCGCTCGCCACCTCGGTCATGCGCGCTTCGGTGTAGCGCATGGCGGCGGCGTTATCGCCGTCGATGTTGCCGAAATTGCCCTGCCCGTCGACCAGCGGGTAGCGCATCGAGAAGTCCTGCGCGAGACGCACCAGGGCGTCGTAGATCGACTGGTCGCCATGCGGATGGAACTTGCCCATCACGTCGCCGACGATGCGGGCGCATTTGGCAAAACCCTGATCGGGGTTGAGCCTGAGCAGCCGCATGGCATGCATGATGCGGCGATGGACCGGCTTCAGCCCGTCGCGCACATCCGGCAGGGCCCGGTGCATGATGGTCGACAGCGCGTAAGCGAGGTAGCGCCGCTCGAGCGCTTCCTTCAGATCGACCGGTTCGATTTTGTCGCCGCCGCCATTGTCATCAGGCGGCAAAAGCCTCTTTCCCATGGATTTGGACTAGCCGAGCAGGCGATTCGCGGCAAGCGCCGCGTGAACATCGGCGCATTCGTCGCGGCCGTGGACATGCAGCGGCGGGTGTGAAGGATTTCACGGAAGCGGCAAGGCGGCGGCGGCAATTTGCCACCGATCTGCAACAGGCTTAGTCGGCAACATGACGCCGGCCAACATCAATCCGTTACATGCGGCCGCTATCTGGCAATGCGACGCGCTGGCGGAGGGAAGCCGCGGCCTTCATGATAAATTCACCGCATCGGGCAATGGCTGCCGACCGGCGTTTGCCTTTCGTCGCCATTTTCGACAAATGTGCGGGGAAATGCCTTTTTCCCGTCCCGTTCGTCACGGAATGGTGATGGAGCAGCTTTCAAAACAATCTCATCATAGCCAAATCAGGACAGGGAACTCGCCATGACAATCCAACGCTCAACGCTCAAGAAACTGGCCTTTTCGACCTTTCTGCTGACGCTGCCGCTCAACACGGCCTTCGCCGCCGATCCGGCGGTGGCCGAGCGCATCAAGGCAGCTCTCGGCGCCCAGGGCGTCGACATTTCGTGGACCGGTGTCTCCGGCGACGATTCGAATGCCGTGCTGCAGGGTGTTTCGATCAAGCCTGCGGCCGAGAAGGAAGCGCTGACGATCGGCGACGTGAAGCTGGAAGGGGTCACCGAAGCCGATGGCGGCTACGAGATCGCCACCGTCTCGACCTCGGCTTTCGAGCACAGCAAGGACGGCGTGACGCTCAACCTCAGCCCCGTGGTCATCCACGACATGAAGGTCCCGGCCGAAGGCAGCACCGATCCGCTCGGCTCGCTGATGATGTACAAGTCGGCGGAGCTCTCCAACATGACGGTCAAGGTCGGTGACAAGACGGCGTTCGCGATGGACGGGCTTGCCGTCCAGATCACCCCGCCAGCCGACGGCAAGGCGATGGACTTCACCGCCAATACCGAAAAATTCACCGCCGATCTGTCGCTGGTCGACGACCCGAAGTCGAAGGAAGCCATCGAGGCGCTCGGCTACCAGAACATCTCGGGCAACATCGACATGGCCGGCACCTGGCAGCCGAGCGACGGCAAGATGGAGCTGTCGAAATATGACATCTCGGTCGAGAATGCCGGCACGCTCGGCATGACCTTCAACCTCGGCGGCTATACGCTGGACTTCATCAAGTCGATGCAGGCCATGCAGAAGCAGCTCGCCGCCCAGCCGGAAGGCGCCGACAAATCCGCGCAAGGCATGGCCATGCTCGGCCTGATGCAGCAGCTTTCCTTCAACGGCGCCTCGGTGCGCTTCGAGGACGATTCGCTCACCGGCAAGGTGCTCGACTATGTCGGCAAGCAGCAGGGCATGTCGGCCAAGGACGTCGCCAACCAGGCCAAGGCGATCGTGCCGTTCGGCATGGCGCAGCTCAACAATCCCGAGCTGACGGCGGAAGTCTCGTCGGCGGTCAACACCTTCCTCGACGATCCGAAGAGCCTGGAAATCTCGGCCGAGCCGCCGTCGTCGGTGCCGTTCGCGCTGATCATGGCCGGCGCCATGTCCAACCCGCTCGACCTGCCGAAGACGCTGGGCGTCAAGGTCAAGGCGAACCAGGACTGATCGAGCGACACGCTTCAAGCAAAAAGCCCGGCAGCGATGCCGGGCTTTTCTATGGATGCTGTTTCTGCGAGCAGAAAGAAAGGCTTGGCTCTGAGTCCTAGCCTTCCTTCTTGGCCACCGCGACGCGCAACGACAGCTCCCGCAGCTGCTGCGGGGTGGCTTCGGACGGCGCGTTCATCAACAAGTCATAGGCCTGCTGGTTCATCGGGAACATGGTGATCTCGCGCAGGTTCTTTGCCCCGACGAGCAGCATGACGATGCGGTCGACGCCCGCCGCCATGCCGCCATGCGGCGGCGCGCCATACTGGAAGGCGCGGTAGAGGCCGCCGAAGCGCTCCTCCACCGTCGCGCGGTCCAGGCCGACCATCTCGAAAGCCTTGACCATGGTTTCCGGCAGATGGTTGCGGATGCCGCCCGACGCGATCTCGAAGCCGTTGCAGACCATGTCGTACTGGAAGGCCTTGATGCCGAGCGGCTCCTCGCCGTTGAGCGCGTCTATGCCGCCCTGCGGCATGGAGAACGGATTGTGGGCGAAGTCGATCTTCTTCTCGTCCTCGTTCCATTCGAAGAACGGGAAGTCGACGATCCAGCAAAGCTCGAACCGCTCGCGGTCGACGAGGTTCAGCTCCTCGCCGGCGCGGGTACGCGCCGCACCCGCGAAGGTGACAAACTTCTTCGGGTCACCGGCGACGAAGAAGGCGGCGTCGCCGTCGGCAAGGCCGAGCTGCTGGCGGATCGCCTCGGTGCGCTCCTCGCCGATGTTCTTGGCGATCGGGCCGGCGCCTTCGAGTTTTTCGCCTTCCTTGCGCCAGAAAATGTAGCCGAGGCCCGGCTGGCCTTCGCCCTGCGCCCAGGAATTCATGCGGTCGCAGAAGGCGCGGCTGCCGCCGGTCTTGGCCGGGATGGCCCAGACTTCGGCCTTTGCATCGTTGGCCAGGATGTTGGCGAACACCTTGAAGCCGGAATCGCGGAAATGATCCGAGACCGCCTGCATCTCGATCGGGTTGCGCAGGTCCGGCTTGTCGGAGCCATAGGTGCGCATCGCTTCGTCATAGGGGATGCGGCGGAATTTCTGCGTCACCGGCTTGCCGGCAGCAAAGGTCTCGAAGACGCCGCGAAGCACCGGCTCCATGGTGGAGAGCACGTCGTCCTGCTCGACGAAGCTCATCTCGAGGTCGAGCTGGTAGAATTCGCCGGGCAGGCGGTCGGCGCGCGGATCCTCGTCGCGGAAGCAGGGCGCGATCTGGAAATAGCGGTCGAAGCCGGAGACCATGATCAACTGCTTGTATTGCTGCGGCGCCTGCGGCAGCGCGTAGAAGGTGCCGGGATGGATACGCGACGGCACCAGAAAGTCGCGCGCGCCTTCCGGCGACGACGCGGTCAAGATCGGCGTCGAGAATTCGGTGAAGCCGACTTCGCCCATGCGCTTGCGCATCTCGGCGATGATCTTGGTGCGCGCCACGATGTTCTTGTGCAGCGTCTCGCGGCGCAGATCGAGGAAACGGTATTTCAGGCGGATGTCTTCTGGGTAGTCCGGCTCGCCGAACACCGGCAGCGGCAGCTCCTTGGCGGCCGACAGCACTTCGATCTCGCGTGCGAAAATCTCGATCTCGCCGGTCGGCAGGTTAGCGTTGGTCGTCTCGGGCAGGCGCGCCTTGACCTCGCCGTCGACGCGGACCACCCATTCGCCGCGCAGGGTTTCGGCCACCTTGAAGGCGGGCGAATCCGGATCGGCGACGATCTGAGTCAGGCCATAGTGGTCGCGCAGGTCGATGAAGAGCAGGCCGCCGTGGTCGCGCACGCGATGCACCCAGCCCGACAGGCGAACGGAATTGCCGACGTCGCTCTTTCTCAACTGGGCACAGGTATGGCTGCGGTAACGATGCGTGGTCATGGGTAAAGTCCGGAAATTGCGGGCATCGGCCCGGCTCGAAAATTGGCGCGAAAAGCGCATGAGAGGCCGGCTTTGTCAAGGCAACCGGTCACACAGGCGCGCCAGCGCGGCCGTTCAGGCAAAGTGGACCTGTGCGCCCCGGCTTTGGAAATCGGCGAGCGTGGCAGAGGGCGCGGTCTTTTCCACCACCAGATGGCGGATCGCATCCGCTCCCGCCACGCGATAGGGCGCGGCGGTGGCGAGCTTGTCGTTGGTAACGGCAATGACGATGCCGGCGCTGTTCTTCGCCATGGCGCGCTTCACCTCGGCTTCGGCCGAATCGAAGGCGGTGACGCCGCGCGCGACATCCAGCCCGCAGGAGCCCAGAAAGAACAGATCGGCACCGAGCTGCGCCACGGCGGCGAGCGTGTCGGCGCCGACGCAGGTGCCGAGATCGGGCACATAGCGGCCGCCGAGCACGATCAGCTCGACCAGGGGAAGGTCCGTCAGAGCCGAGGCCACACCCAGCGAATTGGTGGCGACGGTGAGTTCCATGTCGCGCGGGATCGCCCTGGCGATCGCCTCGTTGGTCGTGCCGCCGTCGATGAACAGCGACTGCCCCGCGCTCAGCAGCCCAACCGCCGCCCTGGCGAGCCGCGTTTTCTCCTCGACCGCATGACGGCTGCGCTGGCCGAGCGTCGCGGCGGCAAAGGGCGCCGACGCGACCGCGCCGCCATAGACGCGGCGCAACTGCCCGGCCTTCGCCAATTCCCGGAGATCGCGGCGCACCGTGTCTTCCGACACGCCGAAACGGCTGGCGAGTTCACCGGCCAGCACCTTTCCGTCGGCCGCAAGCTGGTCGCGAATGAGTTGGTGGCGTTCCTCGGTGAGCATGCACGATCCTATTTATTTGTGCACATTGTTGCATGTTTTGCTTGTTCATGCAAGAAGCAGAGTCGCTGGTGGCCCGACGAGGCCCGCCAGAATCTCCTTGTTGGATTGCCCATGATGACCCTTGGCCCGAAACTCGCCCCCCAGCACCGCGTCTATGCCGGCTTCGCGATCTATTCCTTTGCCATGGGCAACATCTTTCCGCGCCTGCCCGACATCAAGCGAGCCATGGGGATCGAGGACGGCACGCTCGGTCTGGCCCTGATCGGCACGCCCATCGCTACCTTGATCGCGCTGACGCTGGCGACGCCGATCCTGGAGCGCGTCGGCTTTCGCCGCGCGCTGTTGTGGCTGGTGCCGCTGCTCGCGCTCGCCTATGCCATCGCGGTGCACGCACCGGGCCCGGCCGCTCTGTTCCTGATGCTGCTCCCGGTCGGATTGATGATCGGCAGCATCGAGATCATCTTGAATGTCGAGGCCGACAGGACCGAGTTCCTGCTCCAACGCCGCATCATGAACCGGGCACATTCATTCTGGAGCATCGGCTTCTTCGGCGCCGGCCTGTTCGGCAGCGCCGTGGCTCATCTCGGCCCGTCACCGCAAGTGCATCTGGCGCTGGTCGTGCCGATTGTGGCGGTTGCGATGGCGTTGTTCCTCGGCAATTTCGAACCGGCGCCCGCCCGCTTCGCCGCGACCGGCGACAAGCCGCCGATGTATGCCCGGCCGACTCTGCCGATCCTCATCCTCGTCGCGGTGACACTATCGGCCATGCTGATGGAAGGGGCCAGCATGGACTGGTCGGCGATCTATATGCGCGCAGTGTTCGACTCAGGGCCCTTCGTTGCCGGCTTCACCGTGGCGCTGTTCGCCTTCTCGCAGGCGACGACACGCTTCTTCGCCGACAGCTTTGTAGATCGCCACTCACCGAGCGGCGTGGCGCGCGTGCTGCTGGCGACAATGCTGGTCGGCGTGTTCATCGTCTTCTTCTCGCCCCTGCCCTTCGTCTCGATGCTGGGCTTCGCGCTTCTGGGCATCGGCAGCAGCGCCATCTTTCCGCTGGCGATCTCGGCGGCGGCGCAGCGCACCGACCGTCCCGCGGCGATCAATGTCGCCGCCTTGTCGCAGATCTCCTTCGTCGCCTTTCTGCTTGGTCCGCCGCTGCTCGGCTTCGTATCGGATCACTGGGGCATCCGCTCGGCCTTCGGCATCGGCCTCCCCTTCATCCTGCTCAGCCTGGCCGCCGCCGGCGCGCTTGGCCGACGGTCCGCGGCCGAAGTCGCGGATATCGCACGGCAAAGAGTGGAAGCGCCGGTCGCAGAGGCCTGAAACACTGCGCCCAGCCGTCGGATATCGAGATCGCGCGAAACTAGCGGTGCGTGACGACGTCGCGGCGCTTGACGAAAGCGCGCGCGGCTGAAATTGAAAGAGGCCTAATATTGTGCCAAAAGCGATTTGATGCACGTCATTACCACACAAGAAGAACTCGAGAGCGTTGTCGCGGCGTTCGAAAAGTCGGAATTCGTTACCGTCGATACCGAATTCATCCGCGAGACGACCTTTTGGCCGATCCTCTGCCTGATCCAGATTGCCGCGCCTGGGATTGAGGCGCTTATCGATCCATTGTCGCCCGGCATCGACCTGAAACCGTTCTTCCGGCTCATGGCCAACGAGGCGGTGCTGAAGGTCTTTCACGCGGCGCGGCAGGACATCGAAATCATCGTCCATCTCGGCGATCTGGTGCCGCATCCGGTGTTCGACACCCAGGTGGCGGCTATGGTCTGCGGCTTCGGCGACAGCGTTTCCTATGACCAGCTCGTCCAGAAGGTCACCGGAGCCCGGCTGGACAAGTCCTCGCGCTTTACCGACTGGCGGCACCGGCCGCTCTCCGACAAGCAGCTCGAATACGCGCTTGCCGACGTCACCCACCTGATCGAGGTCTACCAGCATCTCAGCGCCGAGCTGAAGCGCGAGGATCGCGCCCATTGGCTGAACGAGGAGATGGATGTGCTGACCTCGCGCGAGACCTACGATCCGCATCCCGAAGATGCCTGGAAGCGGCTGAAGATGAGGCTGCGCAAGCCGCAGGAGCTGGCGATCGTGCAGGCGGTGGCCGCCTGGCGCGAACGCGAGGCGCGCGAGCGCGACGTGCCGCGCGGCCGCGTGCTCAAGGATGATGCCATCTACGAGATCGCGCAGCAGGCGCCGCGCGACGCGGCGGCGCTCGGCAAGCTGCGCACAACGCCGAAAGGCTGGGAGCGCTCCGCGACGGCAATCGCGCTGCTTGGCGCGGTCAACGCGGCGCTGGCGCTGCCCAAGGACTCGATGCCGAAACTGCCGAAAAGCGTGCAGCCGCCGGAAGGATCGAGCGCGGCGGCGGAACTACTCAAGGTGCTGCTCAGGATCGTCGCGGAGAAGGAAGGCGTCGCCACCAAGGTGCTTGCCTCCAGCGACGATATCGACCGCATAGCGGCCGAGGGCGACGAGGCCGACGTGGCGGCGCTGCAGGGCTGGCGGCGCGCCGTTTTCGGCGAGCAGGCGCTAAGGCTGGTTCGCGGCGAGATCGGCATCAAATTCGACAGGCGCAGGATCGCGGTGTTCGATCTTTAGCGCCTCTTCACACCGCCCCAACCAGGTGCAGCGCAAACCAGATCCAGGCAACGAAAAGTATGCCCGCGCCGAGGAAGAAGGCGCGGCTGCGGTGCAGCACATAGTTTCTGTCGAGATGCACCCAGGCGTGGATATAGCGCGTGGCTATGAACAGCCACATCAATGCCAGAGTCAGGTAGTTCACGCCATTGGTGACGAACAGCGCCAGGCAGAGCGCGTAGAAGAGAACCGGCAGCTCGAACTGGTTGATCAGATTGTTGGCGACGGTGACGCTGGACGCCGGCTCGGTCGAGCGGACCTTGTACTGGCTGACCTTCGCCTCGCCCGATTTCACGGCGAGATAGCGCCGCTTCAGCATCACCAGATAGACGATGTAGACCAGGAGCACATGCGCCAGCATTGGCCAGAAGATGGCGGTCTGGTGCATATGTGCGCCCTCTCCTCCCGTCAGCGCCGCCGTTGCCCGGCCAGCGCGAAGAATGCGACGACGAAGACTGGGATCGCCAGCAACGCGAATTTGGTGACGGTCAGCGAAGAGGCGAAGGCCAGCGAATCGGGATTGGCCAACTGGAAATCGGAAAGCAGCCGCGCCAAGGCAAAATTCTGGGCGTAGTCGGCGACCGTGTAGGGCAACACCAGGACGAGCGAGAACAAGGCCTGCAGTTGCGCCGGCATGGCTCGGAAGGTGCTGAGCCGCCTGCCGAAGGCAAGGATGAGGCTGACCAGCGTCAGCGACAGCAGGGCCGGGAACAAAAGGTCGAAGGTCAAATAGTGCCAGACGATGATGATCTCGCCGCCGCGACGGCCGAGTGCTGTGAGCCACGCCATGCCTTCGTCGGGCGTGAAGCCGGCGACGCGCATGTCGAGCGAAGCCAGGCCACCGCTCAGACGCTGGAAATAGAGAAACTCCAGCGCCGTCATGGCAAGGAAAAGCGCAATCGAGGCGATGGAAAGGGCCGCCGCGTGTCGCGACAGCCGCAGAACCGCCACGCTCAAGCCACGCCACAGGCCCTGGCGGTCGGCCTGATCGGCCTCCCGATCAAATTCCGCCCGGGTAATTTGGGCTTTCGCGGGTGATCGTGACGTCATGGGCGTGGCTTTCACGAAGTCCGGCATTGGATATGCGCACAAAAGTGGCGCGCTCGCGGAAGTCTGCAAGGTCACGTCCACCCACATAACCCATAGCGGCTTTCAGGCCGCCTGCAAGCTGGTGCAGCACGCCAGCCACAGGTCCTTTGTAGGGAACCTGCCCTTCAATGCCCTCCGGAACCAGTTTGAGGGTGTCGCGGACCTCGGCCTGAAAGTAGCGATCGGCCGAGCCGCGCGCCATGGCGCCGACAGAGCCCATGCCGCGATACGCCTTGAAGGAGCGGCCCTGGTGCAAATAGACCTCGCCCGGGCTCTCCTCCGTGCCGGCCAGCAGCGAGCCGATCATGGCGGCACCAGCGCCAGCGGCGAGCGCCTTGGCGAGGTCGCCGGAATATTTGATGCCGCCATCGGCGATCACCGTCGCACCCGACTTCTGCGCCATCTCCACCGCCGACATGATCGCCGAGAGCTGCGGCACGCCGACGCCGGCGACGATGCGCGTGGTGCAGATCGAGCCTGGGCCGATGCCGACCTTGACGGCGTCTGCGCCGGCATCGATCAGCGCCTTCGTGCCTTCCGCGGTGGCGACGTTGCCGGCCAAGATGCGCACTGAATTGGAGAGTTTCTTCGCCCGCGTCACGGCATCCAGGACACGCTGCGAATGGCCATGCGCGGTGTCGATGACGAGCAGGTCGACGCCGGCGTCGATCAGGCGCTCGGCACGCTCGAAGCCGTCATCGCCGACGCTGGTGGCGGCGGCGGCGCGCAGGCGTCCGTGGGCGTCCTTGGTGGCATGCGGGTTGAGCTGCGACTTCTCGATGTCCTTGACGGTGATCAGGCCAACGCAATTGCCCTTCCGGTCGACCACCACCAGTTTCTCGATGCGGTGCTTGTGAAGCAGGCGCTTGGCCTCGTCCTGGTCGACGTTCTCCTTGACGGTGATCAGGTTCTCACGCGTCATCAGTTCGTAGACCTTCTGCGCCGGATCGGAGGCAAAGCGCACGTCGCGGTTGGTGAGGATGCCGACGAGCCGGCCGACCGTATGACCGCCGGTGCCGCCATTCTCGACCACGGGAATGCCGGAGATGCCGTTTGTGCGCATCAGCGCCAGCGCGTCGGCGAGCGTGGCGTCCGGGCCGATGGTGACCGGGTTCACCACCATGCCGGATTCGAACTTCTTCACTTGCCGGACCTGCTCGGCCTGCTCGGCCGGCGTGAGGTTGCGGTGGATGACGCCGATGCCGCCGGCCTGCGCCATGGCGATCGCCAGCCGCGCCTCGGTGACGGTGTCCATGGCCGCCGACAGGATCGGCACGTTGAGATCGATGTCACCGGCGATGCGGGTGCGGATGTCGGTTTCGCCCGGCATGACTTCGGAATGGCCGGGCTGCAGAAGCACGTCGTCGAAGGTCAGCGCCAATGCGCCGGTGGACGTTTCGATGATTTTTGCCATGGCCAGTCCTTTTGAATGCGGAAAAGGCGCCGGGCCGATTGGCCAGCGCCGACTCTCATCTTCCCTTTCAGGATTGGCGCTGGCTGGTAACACGTCCTGTCGCGGTTGAAAAGCCGATCGTTGCGCCAATCGCAAAGTGTTGCGCCTAGCTATTTTCTAGCCACCAGTGGTTGCGGTCGCACAAAAGTGACAGCAATTTAATGCGACATCCCGGCCGAGGCGTGATAACCGCCCGGTCGCACCGGTTCGCCCCCAAGCCGGGCCTAGAATCGTGAAGACAAATCAGGGCGTTTCCCTTGAACCGCATCATCCCGCTCATCCTGGCGGTCGCACTTTTCATGGAGAACATGGATTCGACCGTGATCGCGACGTCGCTGCCGGCGATCGCCGTCGACATCCACACCAGCCCGATCGCGTTGAAGCTGGCGCTGACGGCTTATCTGGTGTCGCTGGCGATCTTCATTCCAATCAGCGGCTGGATGGCGGACCGGTTCGGTGCCAAGAACGTCTTTCGCGCCGCGATCGGCGTCTTCATCGCCGGCTCGGTCGCCTGCGCGTTTGCCAATTCGCTGCCGGCCTTCGTGGTGTCGCGCTTCCTGCAAGGCATGGGCGGCGCGATGATGACGCCGGTCGGCCGCCTGGTGCTGGTGCGCGCCACGCCGAAGAACGAGCTCGTCGCGGCAATGTCCTGGCTGACCGTGCCGGCGCTGGTCGGCCCGCTGGTCGGTCCGCCGATCGGCGGTTTCATCACCACCTATTTCACCTGGCACTGGATCTTTCTCATCAACGTGCCGATCGGCCTGGTCGGCATGTGGCTCGCCACCCGCTATCTGCCGGAGACGGAGCCTGCCCAGACGCCGCCGCTCGATTTCCCCGGCTTCGTGCTTTCGGGGCTTGCGGCATCGGGCGTCGTCTTCGGCCTTTCCGTGGTCAGCCTGCCCGCCCTGCCGCCGATGGCAGGCTTCATCACGGTGGCGGTCGGGGTGATCTCCGGCGTGCTTTATCTCCTCCATGCCCGCCGTGCAAAGAACCCGCTGCTGGCCCTGGAGCTGTTCCGCAACCAGGTTTTCCGATCCTCCGTGCTCGGCGGCTCGCTGTTTCGCATCGGCATCGGCGCGGTGCCGTTCCTTTTGCCGCTGATGTTCCAGATCGGCTTCGGGCTGACGCCCTTCCAGTCCGGCATGATCACCTTCGTTTCGGCGATCGGCGCCATCGGCATGAAGTTCGTCACCGCGCTGCTGTTCCGGCTCGCCGGCTTCCGCCGCGTGCTGATCTGGGGCTCGCTTGTCGCGGCCGCCTCGATCGCCATCTACGGCCTGTTCACGCCGCAGACGCCCTATGCGCTGATGCTGGCGATACTCCTGGTCGGCGGCTTCATCCGCTCGATGTTCTTCACCGGCGTCAATGCGCTCTCCTATGCCGAGATCACGCCCGCCGACACCAGCAAGGCGACGCCGATCACCGCGGTCTTCCAGCAATTGTCGATCGCGCTCGGCGTGGCGCTGGCCGGCGGCATCCTCGAAGTGTCGACGTCCATCCATGGCGGACCGCTGACGCTCAGCGATTTCCACATCGCCTTCTTCATCGTGGCGGCCGTCTCGGCGGCGGCGGCGATCACCTTCATGCGGCTGGCGCCGGACGCCGGCAATGCCGTTTCCGGGCATGGACGGCTGACAACGCCGAAGACGCTGGAAACGGCGGGAACCGCGGGGAAGTAGCCCCTTGCCTTCTCCCCTTGTGGGAGAAGGTGGATCGGCGCGCAGCGCCGAGACGGATGAGGGGTGTTCCAGCGGAGTGAGACGTTGGTATTCCCTGGAACACCCCTCATCCGGCCGCTTCGCGGCCACCTTCTCCCACAAGGGGAGAAGGGAGAGGCGCTACCCCTTGAACTCCTTGGCCAGCAGATAAAGCTCCACCGACTCATCCCGGGAAGCCGGCGGCTTGACGTGATGGACCGAGCGGAAATTCTGCTTCAGCAGCGACAAAAGCTCGTTCTCGGCGCCGCCCTGGAAAGTCTTGGCGAGGAAATGCCCGCCCGGCCTCAGGACGTGCAGCGCAAAATCGGCAGCGACTTCGCACAGATGCATGGTCCGCAAATGGTCGGTGCGGCGGTGCCCGGTCGTGGGCGCCGCCATATCGGACAGCACCACATCCGGCTGGCCGCCCAGCGCCTCGGCAAGTTTTTGCGGCGCATCGGGTTCGAGGAAATCCATCTGCAGGATGACCGCGCCCGGAACCGCGTCCATTTCGAGATAGTCGATACCGACGACATGCGGATTCTCCGCCGTCGACTTCGTCCGCGCGGCCGCCACCTGGCACCAGCCGCCGGGGGCAGCACCCAGGTCGATCACTTTCATGCCGGGCTTCAACAAGTGATGCTTGTCGTCGATCTCGATCAGCTTGTAGGCGGCGCGGGAGCGATACCCGTCTGCCTTGGAGCGCTGCACATAAGGATCGTTCATGTGGCGCTCGAGCCAGCGACGCGAGGATTCCTTCAGACCGCTCTTCTTCTTGATCCGGGTCTTCAGCACGCGAATGCTTCCCGAACCCGGCTTTTCAGGCTTCTTGCTCATGGTCGGCCGCCACGCCAGACGCCGTCATCGGCCATCAGCTCGCTCAGGATACCCTCGCGCAAGCCGCGATCGGCGACGCGCAGCCGCTCGGACGGCCAGACGCCCCGGATCGCTTCCAGGATGGCGCAGCCGGCGAGCACGAGATCGGCGCGGTCGGCGCCGATGCAGGGGTTGGCGCAACGCTGCTGGAAATCCCAGCCGATCAGCCGCTCGATCATGCGATCGACGCTGTCGCGGTCCATCCAGAGCCCGTCGACGCGGCGGCGGTCGTATCGCTCGAGATCGAGATGCACGCCGGCCAGCGTCGTCACCGTGCCGGAGGTGCCGAGCAGATGGAAGTTTGGACTGGCCAGCACATGCGCGAGCCTGTCGCGGCCGTCGAAGACCTTCAGCCGCGCGGCCACGTCGTCGACCATGGCGGCAAAGGTCTCGCGCGTGACCGTGCGTCCACCGAAGCGCTCGGCGAGCGACACCACGCCGACAGGCAGCGAGGTCCACGACACGATGTGGTTGGCGAGCCGAGGAGAGCGCCGTCCGGTCAGGTCGATCAAGGCAATTTCCGACGAGCCGCCGCCAATGTCGAACAGCACCACGCCCTGCGTGTCGCGCTCGACAAGCGAGCCGCAGCCGGAAACGGCAAGGCGGGCCTCGGTCTGGCGGTCGATGATCTCGAGCTTCAGCCCGGCCTCGCGCTCGACACGATCCAGGAACTCGACGCCGTTGGCGGCCGAACGGCAGGCTTCGGTGGCGATCAGCCTGGCTTTCCTGATCTTGCGGTTGCGTAGCTTGTCGCCGCAGATCTTCAGCGCCTCGACGGCGCGGTCCATCGCGGCCTGGCTCAGCCGGCCGCTGGCCGTGAGCCCCTCGCCCAGCCTGACGATGCGCGAGAAAGCGTCGATGACACGGAACTGGCCGTGACGGCCGGGCACCGCGACCAGCAGCCGGCAATTGTTGGTGCCAAGGTCGAGCGCGGCGAAAACCGGCAATTCCTTCTGCGGCGGACGTGGCGGGGACTGGGGCGGCCTTGGCTCGACCTGCGACGGCGCGCTCTGAGCCTGGCTTGCGGGAATGGCGGCGGGCGCGGCAGGCGGCGGGGCGCCGTTGTCATCGCGCGCAAACACCTTGCGACCGCGCCGGCGCTTGCGGCGCTTGCGCGTCTTGCCTTTCGGCGGATCGCCCTGCTGGTCGGCCAGGCTCGCGCCAGTCTGCCTCTGGTTGGCATGTCTGGGGTCGGCATGTCTTTGGTGCGCACCCGCGTGGCGGCTGAATCGCGCCGGCTGCGGGCCTGCCGACTGCGTCGGCAATGCCCCGGACATGCCCACTGCCGACGCGCCCGCGCCGGTATCGTGGTCTTCCACTTCAGTTCCTTCCGGCGCCGCGCGAACCGGGAACGGACGCAGCAGGCACCTCGATTTGTTTCAAGTTGGCGACAGAGTAGCAGTGCCCTTCGCAATCACCAAGAGCGCGAGGCCGAATTTCGCTGACGTCACATTTTGCCAGCGTCACGTTGGGGCAACGTCTTGCCGGTTGAATAGCCGGCTTCAATCAGGCATGTCTCAAATGAGGGTTCGAAGGGCTTGGGCACATCAAATCAATGAGCTGCAACGCATGATGACGACGCCATGAATTGGAGGCGCTATTTCTGGCCGGTCGTAGGCATCGCGGCCGTCGCGTTCTCGCTGTGGCTGCTCATTCATGAACTGCGCGGCATTTCACTCGACGATGTCTGGGCCGGCATCGCCGCCATCCCGCCGCGCGGCTGGGTGCTCGCGGCGCTGAGCTCGGTCGTCGCCTACGCCTCGCTCGCCGGCTACGACCACATCGCGCTGCTGCATCTCGGCAAGAAAGTATCGTGGCTGTTCGTCACGCTGTGCTCCTTCACCACCTACGCGGTGTCGCACAATATCGGCGGCTCCGTGTTTTCCGGCGCGGTCATCCGTTACCGTGCCTATGCCACGCGGGGGCTGACTGGCCAGGAAATCGGCGTGCTGGTGGCCATCTGCTGGTTCACCTTCATCCTCTCCAGCGTTTTCCTCGGCGGCCTCATTTTGTTGTTCGAGCCGCAGATCGTCGATCGTTTCACCGGCGCGCCGCACCATGGCGCTGTTTTCGCCGCCGGGCTCGCCATGCTCATCCTCGTCGGCGCCTACGCCTTCGGCAGCTGGCTGCATCTGAGGCCGCTCAAGATAGGCAGCTTCCAAGTGCATTATCCGGCGCTGCCGATCGTGGCGCGGCAATTGCTGGTCGGCCCGGTCGAACTGCTGGGGGCCGCCGCGATCATCTATTTTGTCCTGCCCGGGGCCGGCAATCCCGGCTATTTCGTGGTGCTCGGCGTGTTCATGGTGTCGTTCTCGATCGGGCTCCTCTCGCATGCGCCTGGTGCGCTTGGCGTGTTCGAGGTCGTCTTCCTCACCGGCCTTTCGGACATGGATCCGGTCGGCGTGCTCGCCGCGCTTCTGGTGTTCCGCCTGTTCTATCTGATCATTCCGCTGCTGATCGGCCTTGGCGTGGTGCTCTATTTCGAGCATTCGCAATACAGCCGCGGCGAGAGTTGAGGCCTTGCGAGCGCCCGAAGGAAGTGACCGGCAAAAAGGCTGCGGTTGATCTCAGTTGCGGGCTTGACTATTTTCGGATGGCGGCTACAAGGCAGCGCTCGCGGCACATGAGCCGCCCGCTTCGCGCGGTACCAGCCGCGCCTGCTGGGGAATAGGTTAACGGTAGACCCACGGACTCTGACTCCGTTAGTCCTGGTTCGAATCCAGGTTCCCCAGCCAAACTGGATGTCCTTTCGACAAAACGGCTCCCGAGGCTTGCACCGAAGATAGCGCAGTAGTCGTTTCAACAAGCAAATCAAATGGTTGTCGAAAGACTGCGCAAACCTCTCCGTCGTCCCACGTGCAGTTCGACAGTAGCAGATTCAGAAGCCGTTTCTTCTCACCTGGAGCTTGCTTGGCGAACAGTTGGCGGGCGTTGCGCGCCAGTTCCAGCAAGCGCACGCCTTCCTCCATATATGATTCCCCAGCGTCGCCGTGCCGTTCCAGTTCGCGAAGCAGGCGCGTCTGTTCGACTCGCCATTGTGCCGACATCCGGTCGTAGAAGGCGCTGTCGATGCGGCCATCAAGTTTGTCCAAGTACATTGCCTGCAGGCGATCCTCGAGGCGCTTGTGTTCCTTCTGACACCGTTGGATGGCCTGTTCCTGCTCTTTGCGCTCATCCGCATGGCTGGCCTTGAGGGCGTCGCGGACCCAGTCCAGCACCTCCTCGTCGAAATGAAGTTTGTCCAGCAAGGCGCCAAAGGTCTCTTCGAGGGCCTCCTCACGAACGTATTTGCGGCGGCACTCGGCATAGCCGCCGCGGCCTTTGTCACTGTGACCGGTGCAGTGGTAGTAGATGTATTTGCCCTTCTTGATCTCAGCCACGACCGCGCAGCCGCATTTGGCACAGGTCATCAGCCCGCCGAAGGCAAATTCGTAGCCATAAGAGTGGATCGGGGTCGCGTGCCGTCCTGTCAGCACGCCCTGGACCCGCTCCCACAGCTCGATCGAGACCAGAGGCTCGTGCTTGCCGTGGTGCAGCTTCCCGTTCCACCGAAATAACCCGGTATAGAGCCGGTTGCGCAAAATTGAGTGCACCGTGCTTACCGGAACCGGATTGCCACTCTTCGGATACACTAAGCCCTCGGCGTGCGCCGCCTTGGCGATTGCCTTGAGCGAATAGGCGCCGGTCGAGTAACGCTCAAACAGGCGCGTGATCATCGGCGCCTGCTCCGGATCAGGCTCAATGACCTTCTTGCCGTCGCCTCCTGTGACATTGAGATAGCCGAGCGGTGCCTTGGTCGGCCAGATGCCCTGCTCCGCCTTCTCCATCTGCCCCTTCCGGGCTTCCTCCGAGAGATTGTCGATGTAGTTCTTGGCCATCAACACCTTGATGCCGTGCATGAACTTTTCCGACGAGCGGGAGTCCTGGGAGAGGATCACGCCTTCCTTGGCGAGGTGGATCTCGACGTCGAGTTCGTCGAGCGTCACCCAATCCTTCAGATTGCGATAGAGGCGATCGGTTTTCTCGACCAGGATGACCCGCACGCCGGGGTGCTTGCGCAGATATTTGACCATTTCATTGAAGTTGGTCCGTCCGCTGCTCTTGGCAGTCTCGACGTCAATGAACTCTTGGGCGATGCCAAACTGTTTTTGGGCCGCATACTCCCTTAGCAGCTTGCATTGTGCCGGGATGGAAAAGCCCTCTTTCTCCTGTTCCTTAGAGGAGACCCGAGCATAGAGCAGAGCTTTCACCAAGCCACCGCGAATGGCGGTCTGTACAGCCTTCTTGACCATTTCTGAGCCTCGTCTCCTGACCAACCCGGCGGAGCGAGGTGAAATCCTCGCTCATTCCATATCTTGCCATTCGGCGAGGAGGCGGAAGAACCCGGTGACGTTTTCAACGATTTGGCGCGCGTTCTCTTTAGAGAGCTTTCGGCCCGTGCGCTGCTCGAAGAGCTCGACAGTCCGATCCAGCACAGCGCCGTCTCCCGAGCGGCGTCGTGGAGACTGGGTCATCTCAACTGACGGACAAGCATTCCTCAGTCTCTTCATCGTCCCTGCCCGATTTCAGGCGCTTTGCAGCACCAGGCTAGGGTCGCCGATCTCTCTCCAATCTCGAATGGCCGATGTGTGCGCTTTAGCCGCCCTTTCCACGCTCCCCCCTTGGACGGCTAGGGGGCCTACCCTTCCCTTTCCGAGTTCCGTCGGTCTGGGCGCGGGCGAAAAAAGTCTCGATCTGCTGACGCGAGCGCACTCTCTTTGCCCAGCCGCATGACATCACCGAACGCTGAGCGAATCTGCGGCCAGGGAAACTCTGCGCCTCCCTCCCGCACCTCGCTTTCAAGAAGTACCGCATTCAACTTGGCCGCTACGCCGGTAAGGCAGGTGGCGGGTGCCGCAGCCAAGGCTTCGAGCAATTTTTCGGCTCGGTCAGCCGCCTGTCTTTCCGCGTCTGCCACGGACGAATACCCAACTCGCCTATCGGCAGCATCCCAGCGTGCTTGATGGGCCGCTAACCGGGCTTCTGCCTTGGCGCGAGCATCATCGGCTTTGGCGTCAGCGCCAAGCACCTCGCGGAGTGCTCCGATAGAATGAACCGTTACATTCTCGCCACCGGGCAACTGGACGGTCGCACAGGGGAAGCCGACGGTCTTCACGAGCGTGCGCTCTAGGTGCGCACTTTGATCACACAGACGCTCGCTCTCTTCGCGAGCATTGCGCCATTCCCGCCAGATCGCCAGCACGGGATCGGAGGGAATAGCTGCTGATGCTGCCTCACCGGCAAGTGCATCCCACTCGCATCCTGCAATTGCAAACGCCGTTACACCAAGTACCTTCCTGCGGGTGACGAAAGACAAAGGCGTGGTATTGTCGGAATCAGCCATGATCCGAGTTCCTAACAGCTTGGGGCGTGGCAAGGCTGCTGAGTGGTCGTAACACCGTCAGCAGCCGAAGAAAGCGCCGCCTACAATCGTATCAGGGTTACGATATCTTAGATGACGATGCAGATCAACGTAAATCGTATCGATGTTACGAAATGAACATCATCCAATGCAAGATGGCTCGGGTTGCCCTCGGCTGGGGGACGAGAGACTTGGCTCGAAATGCTGGAGTATCACCCGATACCGTCGCCCGATTTGAGCGGGGTGAACAACTGAAAGAAACTACCCTCGCTGCGCTCCGGGACACGTTCGAAGCAGCCGGGATAGAGTTCATTCCAGAGAATGGCGGCGGCGCTGGCGTTCGTTTATCTCGCAATCAGATATGACGCTCTTGATCTGAGTTGGGAAAGTGCCTTCGGCGATCTTCGATATATGGTCGAGCGGCACAAGCCGCTCCGGACAAGCACAGTTTCGAGACGGATGATGCCATCCTGCACGGATCCAGCTCGCTTGCATAGCGGATTGTTCGCCATGAAGTTGGCCAACGCCAAGCACGCTGGTTAATCCTATCCGGCGGCGCAAGTCAAAGCCGCTCATCCTCAAATTCGGCGGTCTCTGTCAGATCGGCTTGAACATGCTTTCCGCTGAGTCGGATTTCAAACGCGCCCAGAACTCAATGGCATACCGATCCGTCATCCCCGCCACGAAATCGCACACTTCGCGAGCCCGTCCAGTGATGTTGTCTGCCCTGTTGAAACGCTCTCTTACGTCCTCTGGCATCAGAATATCGCCCTTGTCAGCCATCAGCGCTTCGAAAAGATCGGTCACAACATCGTAACCTCGATATTCGCCCAGCTTCACGCGCGGGGCATAGATAGCGGCCTCGTATGTGTATTGTTTCAGGACCTCCTTTCGGCGCAATCGCCCTTTGGACAGCTTCACCTGGCTCAGAGGTGGACATTGCTCGTTGTAATCCAGCTCGACTGACGAGATGAATTCGTGCACCAACTGCGACGACAACTCTGTCCGGTTGTAGCCGTCATCACTGATCAGCCTGGACGTCTTATAAACGGCGGTAAATCGCTTGAACCCTTCCCGCTCTGCCTCCAGCTTCTGTCTTCTGGCCACTTCGGCTGGCTGCAGACTGTCGCGATCCTCTTGGCCGGCCATTTCAGCGCCACTCGGAATCCCAGTCGCATCCAGCCCCTCGCTATTGGGCTCGCCCTGGAACAGTCCGGCAAAAATATCGAAGAATACGTCGAGCACATCTTCCTTGCTGACCTCCTCCTTGATCTGCTTCGATACGCTCGCCGCAACCTTTTCCAACAGCGCATCCTTGGTCGCCAGTATCTTCGCAGGGCTGAGGAACCCGACCTTCAGGCAGTCTTCAAGATCGTAGACGGAATATGCAATGTCGTCTGCCAGATCCATTATCGAGCATTCGAGCGACTTGAACTCTTTTCCGCGCTTCAGTTTGAAGTCGCCTATTACTGAACTTTTGATGTTCTCGACGATCGTTTTTTCCGTAGCGTAGTAGCCCTTCTCGACCTTTGAGCCTTCAGGGCGCACGGCTTTGATCATGTTGTCGTACTTCAGGACAGAAGCCAGCGTCCGATGGCAGAGGTTTAGACCGGCCCTTATATCGCCACCGCCATCGAGAGCTTTGGCGTATTTGACCTTCTTCTCCAGCCTGGTCAGGATTCGCAAGGTTTGGGCATTGCCCTCAAACCCGCCATATTCGAGCATCGCATTGTCGAGCGCCCGTTCACCGTTGTGACCAAATGGCGGATGGCCAATGTCGTGAACCAGACCAGCGGCGAAACACAACCTGACGTCAATAGGTTCAGGCAAAGTACTCTTGTATGTGTGGTTGATGAACTCGGCTATTCCCTGGGCGATCTGGGCCACCTCAAGTGAATGTGTCAGCCGGCTCCTGAAAAAATCGGACTCGCGGCTGGGGAATACCTGTGTCTTTCCCTGCTGACGGCGGAAGCTAGCGCTGTGAATGATCCGACCGTGATCTCGGGAGTAATTGTGCCGGTAGTCCTTATCTTGGGGGTCCGCGTTTCCGCGGACCACCTCCCTGGTTTCATCGTTGCTCGTATAGAGCTTAATCTTGCTTTTCGGCGCCGTTTTTGACGGGCTCTTTGGCGGCTTTGCCATCGTTCTCTGTCTCTTCCCTCATGCGGCGTTCGAAGCGCATGCGAAGAGCCCTATCCAAGGTTCCGAGCTGCGACTCAGCATCTTTACGAGCGTTTGCGACAGCGGTCAAAAGCATCTTCGTTTCCCTTCGTTTGGCATTGTGGATACTTAATATTTTTATCGTGTTCTTATTATGTTCCGTTTTCCCGCTAGCGTCAATTAGAGGCTTGGTCGGCAACCAGACGCATTCGCGTCGGCACGCTAGCCTGTCGGACGACATCCGCGATGTGACTTGTCAGGCCGACCTCCCCCTCCAATATCAGGCCATGGCCGAACGGAATCATTCTGAGAGTTACTCGTAGCGCTTCCAAGCCATCTCGAACATCGAAACTTTTCCATTCCGCAGCATCACCTGGGACAATTGTTGCACCAGATGAAACGCTGCGCCCCTTATGTAGTTGCAGCAGCCACGCAGCGCGGCCGTCATATGCCCATTCGAATCTCACCGCACCAAGTTGAGCGGAAGTTCGTTGATAGAGAGTTTCAACTGCACTCAAAACTTCGGGTGGAAGTTCTTGAGGCGCCCTCTTCCCGAGCATGAAAGCGTCGCCGGCGCCAATAACTCCCTCGACGTGGAGCTGCCCATCAGCGTCGCAAATCGCAGCGCCCGACCAGGTTGCGGGGACGCCTTCCTGCGCGATGATCGACGCAATTGCACGATGATCGGGGTCCTCCGCATTCAGGAGCTTGAACGGGTCAATCCAACCTCGAACAGTGGTGAAATGGCCCGGCACCTGTTCGGTCGGACATGTCCGTGTCCAAATTTCGCGGGTGCCTGTACTATCGCCGAACGAGAATGGAGCGACCCGGCGAGAAATAACTGTCGTTCGCGGCACCGGCACGCCGGCAAGATGACCGATCAACAACCCGTATGCCTTGTCTCCAAGCATACGCGAGAAGCCATTTGGCCATCTCGGCTCCACGTCAGCGGCATGCATGGCTTCATTCTCACCGAATTCCCAATATATGACATGGGATTGACGATAGCCGCGCGGCTTGGGGTGAAGGCTGAACTCAAGGCGCGCGGATTTTGCTGAAGCAAAATCGGGACCAAATCCGTAGACTATGTCGAACAGCCGGCTCGCCCAGTCAGAGCGCAGTGCCGCAAAACCCGCCTTCTCGACCCCGCGTGGCGTAACATCGGGACCAAATTCAACGATGTCATCAAGGATCACCCCCGAAACTCCGCCATCGCTGACATCGATAGTCTCGTTGACAATCGTGAACCAGCCTGCGGCAGAGAGACGCTCAACCGCAGCTACGACATCAAGTGGCGAGGAAAGTCCGTAGAGAAACTCAGCACTCTGAGGCTGGTGTTCATTGAAGCTCCGGACGTTGAGCGTGCCTTCGACGCTCCTCAAAAAGAGAGCCCCGATCGCCTCCGCCGGCGTATCGAAGTGCTGATCGGCCGGCAGCCCAGCGAGCCGGGCAAACTGCTGTACCGGAGCCCCGGCTTTCGGTGCGAAGCTAACGAATTGCGCGACATTGAATTGTTCGGCCAATCGAGCCAGCACAGCATCCTTGCGGAAGGCGGAAGGGCGGTCGCTCATGTGGCTCAATCGATCAGGCATGACAATCGGTTCATTGGTCTGGCCCGGAAACGGACACGACGAGAAGATGTGAGGCCGCCACCTTAGCGCCTTTTGTACGAGCTGGACCAGCAGCGACGGCTCTATCGTGTGGAAAGAGTGCTTCTTGACGTCGCAGGACGCCAAGTTGCCACCATGCGACAGCGGCCACTATAGGCTCGGTGCGCCTCACGACATACCGGCCAGACCGCGAAGAATATTCATTATATGCATTCTTCTCTCCGGTTTTGCCCTAGCAAGGCGCTGAACGATTGCCTCGATCTCTGCATCGGAAGCCACTTCCGTCATAGAATGGGATGAAAGCCAAGCTGTCAGCTTCCGCTCCAACTTATCGGTCATTTTAGCACGATGATTCAATATTTTACTGATGTATGATTGCGTGTAACCACAGGACAATGCCAGCTGGACCTGGCCTACCCCTAGCCGGTCCATCGCCTCTCGTATCTCGTTCAGCAGAGCCGTATTTTCCGTTGTCATTTTTGATCATAATTTGCTATGATCTTTATGAATAAGGATTGAGACTAAGGGATGCAACAGGTTATTTCGCTGAAGGATGGGCAGCCGATCTTCCTGCATCTGCCGGATGCCGATGCCGAGGTTATGCCGTCGGTTCCTTGGGGGGATTTCGCGGCAGTGTTCACGCCGGCTTTCTGGGCAACGCAAGCTTGGATGGATGCGCTTGACACGCCTGACGAGAACGGACTGGGCGAAACTCTCGCAGAGGAAGTGGCCGCGTGCCTTCTTGGCGGGCACGGCGCACCTGCTGAGGTTGGCCTTGCCGCATACGATCGCGTCCGCTCCTATATGCGCGTGAACGGCCCCCGCCTGACTCTGGCCCAGGCGGAATCACTGCTATCAGAACCGTTATCAGTCCTCGGACGATCCGTGAGATACCGGTTCGCAAAGCAACGTGCAGGCTACTTGCACGGATGCCTGGAAGGCGTTGCTCTGATTGACGAGGCCCAGTTGAACGACAGAGAGTTGCGCGATAGCCTTTGTACCTTGCCCGGGATCGGGCCGAAGACCGCATCATGGGTAGTTCGCAATCGTCGACGCAGCGACTATGTCGCTATACTCGACGTTCACATCATCCGTGCCTGCTGCCAAATAGGCGTTTTTCCTGCAAAGGCGAATCCAGCTACCGATTATTTCAGACTGGAGAAGAAATATTTGGATTTCAGCTCTGCGATTGGAGTCCGGGCATCAATGCTGGACGCCGTAATGTGGAAAGTCATGCGAAGCGTGCATCCGCGCTTCTTAAGAACATTGATGGATGTTTCGAATCAGGCTCTAGTTCCGAACTAGGCGAGGAGGACTAGACATGAGCGGTGGCGGCGGAGGCAGTGGACGGAGCGATCTCGGTCCCGCTGTCGGAGGAGGATTCGATCAATGCAGCCGCGAGTACCAGGCCCCCATTAACAGTCCGAAGCCTTCGGTACTTGGAGCGCTTAATGTCGGCAACGTTCTAGATGTCGATGTTGTGGCCATAGGTAGTTCGTCAACGCTGGTCGTACGGGATGCTGGCGGAAACCTCGGCGGGTCACTCACGTTCGTTGGCTATCTGCAGGTGATCAACTGCATCGTCCAGCAGGGGGTGCTGTATAAGGCCGAGATTCTGTCGATCTCCGGCGGCGTCTACACGGTCAAGGTCTACCCGGTGTGAGCAGAGACGTGACCGTTGCAGGCGGCGTCTACCATGAGCGCTGCCTGCAACCTGAATGGGATCGTGTCTTAGGGTCGGCAGGTCGCGGCGCGTTTTCGATTGCGCAGCTTGCAAGTGGCCGCGTGCAACTACGAGGCTACGCCAACAGCCGGCTCAGCGACCGGATCGCTGTTGAGGCAGAACTCGCTGACGTTCAACTGGATCTCCTAAGTACCGAGCAGGCGGTCACTTTCGATTATGTCCATACGCTCTCGGTACCACATATCTCGCCGCCACCGGCGTTGCTGAAGAGACTTCCAAACATCAAAGTCGAGAACAACATCGTCATCCGTTACGGGATGATCGAATCAGACGTCATCGCGTCCGCGAACATAGCAGTGTACGACCCTCAGTCCGCGTTCGACGCCCAACCGTTCAGGAGAAATGGTTCGTCGGCAGCTAGGCTCGGTGTAGTTCTCAACCGGTTGGAGATGCGGTCCATCACTGGGACTGACGATCCGCGCGACGGCGCCAATTGGCTGTTCCATAATGACGGCGCCGAAGTCGTCGTCTTGAAAATGGGCGCACTGGGGGCATTGGTCCTCACGCCTGAGCGCCAACAACGGGTTCCACTCTACGAATCTGATTCAGTCTGGAAGCTCGGGTCAGGCGACGTGTTTTCCTCAACGTTTGCCGGCTTGTGGGCGGTTCATGGGAAGGAACCGTCCGAAGCCGCGGATTTGGCGTCGCGCGCAACCGCTTGGTATTGCAACTCGCGAACCCTTCCACCTCCCACTCCAGATAGTTTGATGTCCGCCGGGGCAAAACCGATCAAGCCTGGCTCTGGACGCATATATCTTGCCGCACCGTTCTTTGACCTTGGACAACGCTGGCTGGTCGAAGAGGCGCGGCTCGCACTTATTGATGCTGGAGCAGACGTCTTCTCGCCCGTACATGAAATCGGCCCAGGCAAGGCCGACGTCGTCGCTCCGGCGGATTTGATCGGTTTGGACGGCTGCGATGTCGTCTTTGCCATACTCAACGGCATGGACCCCGGAACTGTCTTCGAAGTCGGGTACGCGAAAAGAAAGGGCATCCCGATCGTTGCACTGGCGGAGAACGAGAAGGAGGAAGACCTAAAGATGTTCGTGGGCTCTGGCGCAATGGTCGCACAGGACTTCGTGACCGCGATCTACAAGGCGATATGGAGCCTGCCTAAATGAAGACGGCATTGCTACTCTCTGGAGGCATGGACTCGGTTAGCATCGCTTGGTGGAAGCGTCCGAACGTTTGTATCACCATCGACTATGGGCAGAAGCCGGCTGAGGCCGAGATCATCGCCGCTGGCCAAGTCGCGCGACTCCTCAATATCCCTCACGAAGTCATTCGAGTTGATTGCTCGGCTCTAGGATCTGGGGACATGGCGGGCAGTGCGCCGTCTGAGGTCGCGCCAGTGTCAGAATGGTGGCCATTCCGCAATCAGCTCCTGATCACCCTCGCTGGCATGGCCGCTGTGAACACCGGCATTAAGCGCTTACTCATCGGCGCCCTCGCCACCGACGGCGTGCACGCCGACGGGCGTCCCGACTTTGTCGAGCATATCTCGAAGCTGCTGGCGCTTCAGGAGGGCGGCATCATCGTAGAAGCTCCGGCAATAGAGCTGGATGCGGTCGAACTGGTGCGAACCTCCGAGATCGACCAAGCGACCCTCGCCTGGGCGCACTCGTGCCACGTTGGGAATTACGCCTGCGGCAAATGCAGGGGTTGCGTGAAGCACTACAACACTTGGTCGGCTCTTGGCTGGACGCCTCACTGAAGAACCTGCTCCGAGGGAGCAGCCTCTTGACTGGTCTGCCTGGTTACCGGCAGGCGCGGTGATACGCGAGCTTCCAAAGCCGGAAGAGCCGTATGATCGGTCATTTATAGACGTAATGGAGTCGCGGCGATCCGCCACTGGAGGGCCCGTAAGCTGGCAAGACATTGAAGCGTTGCTTTGGTACGCATCCAGGACCCGCGAATTATGTGGGATCGGACGTGCCGGCGTGCCTTTGGAACACCGGATTTCACCCTCCGCAGGTGGATTGCACGCCGTCCAGATCATTTATCAGATGTCGAACAGCGATCATGCAGCACGCGCGTATCTGCCCACGAGACACGCTGCAGCTTTACTCAGCGCCTCATCCCAGGCAGCCGAACTCAACAGAGAGCAGGTGAAGGGGGTATTGGGAACCGCCTCAGGGTGCACCCTTCGGTTGGTAGCAGACATGTCCAAAGTCGATGCAGCCTATGTGAATGGAGAAAGCTTGGCCTGGCGCGATGCCGGTGTTATTTGCGCGACCCTAAGTTTCGTAGCGGAGTGGCTTGGCCTGCGCTCCAACGTGCTGGGTTTCTCAGGCAACGCCTATCTACCCTTGATTGGGTTTCCAATGAACCGCTTCATGGCAGTCGGGGGTGTTCAAATCTCCAGTTATGCGTAATGGTCGCACCAAGTGGAAGAGCAAGGCGTGGCCGTTGATACTGGACGTGGCAATACGGCGGTTGCTCATTCGTGTCAGGATTGAGAGCCCCCCGTGGCAGTGGGCAGCCAGTGCGGCTGGCCAATGCACAGCGCCTGGATCGCGGACGGGATGTCGAGCTCGACTGCCCTACGACGGAAGCTTCAACTGGTGGCAGCTTGTCGCAACTGGGCGCTACCATTGGGACCGTGGAGGATATGCATTCGCAACGCGAACGATGGCGCCAGCCGACGAGCCTGCGCTCGGCCGCCATCCTACGGCCGACGCTGGCAACGTCGGCTCTCGGGGCGTGGTGAAGCACTTCTGCGGCAGTCGTGTCGACCGCCCCTCGCGGGCCACCAGACCTCGAGGACCCGGCAGCTCGGTTATCGCCGACGAGAGGGATCTCAGCGGTCCCATCTGACCATGCCCCCGTCCCGGCCCCACGCTTCCTCAACTGCCCGCCGAGGGGTCGCACATTGCATTAAGCCTTGGAAATCGCGCAGAAATCGCGGTTCTCGCAATGTGCGGTCAACATACGCACATTGCGAAATCACCTCGTAACCCATTGAAAAACAAAGACACAACCGCAGCGCAAAGTGCTCCCTTTTATCTTGCCATCGCTCTTCGATCGTATTTCCTGGCCATCGCTCAACAGCACCAAACCTCGCTCGGCCACGCGGCAATGTCGGGCTTCCCACCGCTGCGCGAGGAACTACGAAAGGAAGCAGATCGCCTCTAGAGCGCCCCGCTGCTGCTCACCGAGAGCGCTGCTTCAGCTGCAGCCAATCTGCAGCTACCTTGATGATGCAGGCGCATCCCTGGCGAGATCGATCGCACGTTGGAGTTGCCAGAATTGACCTTAGACGGCACGGGCTGGCCTGTCATATCGACACTGCGAAGGCGTGCCAAAAGCAACCTCGTTG
The DNA here is from genome assembly GCF_051127865.1 of Mesorhizobium sp. RIZ17. Taxonomy (NCBI): domain Bacteria; kingdom Pseudomonadati; phylum Pseudomonadota; class Alphaproteobacteria; order Hyphomicrobiales; family Phyllobacteriaceae; genus Mesorhizobium; species Mesorhizobium sp. RIZ17. Next base: position 5,215,260 of record NZ_CP147861.1, on the reverse strand, counting down.
AACAAAATGGAGGTAAGGCGACGTGTGGCAGAACGACATCCTTGTGTTGCCTGACGACCTGATTGCGTTCGCATGGTCTGCACCGATGCGGGACTTGGCGGCGAAGCTCGAACTGTCCGACGTCGGGCTGAAGAAGCTGCTGACGCGGTGTGGAGTTGCGTCGCCGCCGCAAGGCTATTGGAACAAAATACGTGCCGGAAAGAAAGTGCCAGCATTACCGAAGGCGCCACCGCGGCGCCCCGGTGAAATGGGCCGAGCAAGTGTCGACGCGCGCTTCAAAAAGGTCCTGCCGATTGCAGCCCCTCTTGCATCCAATGGGCCATTTGCATCCGCGCTGGTTCCAGAAGACCTCGACGAACTCCACGCACAGGAATTGCAAGCGATTGGCAAAGCTTCCGTCCCGCACGGGTTGGACAGGCCCCACAAAGGGCTCGTTCAAATACTCAAGCAGGAGCAGCGCCGGCGCGAGAAAAATGCAGAACGCGAGTGGACTTTTGACGAACCCAAGTTCGACAATCCGCTAGGCAAGCGACGATTGAGAATCTTCAACGCATTGTTCTTGGCGCTCAGCAAGCGCGGCCACGAAGGGGGTGCCTACGAGCGCGATGGAGAAATTCACGCGGGAGCCGCCATCGGCGACACACATGTTGGGTTGGACATTGGAATAGTCGGCAGCCACCGCACCGTGCGTCAGCACGGGTACCTCCGGCCGGCGCAGGACTTGCCAGCATCAACGCCGCTTGCCCTGCGGGTCGACCCAGGTTTCGACGGCAAGAATGCGGTTTCTTGGCAGGACGACGGTGACACAAAGCTTGAATCTAGGATTGCTGAGATCGCGGCTGCGGTCATCGTAGCTGGCGAGAGAAAGTTTCGGCTTAGCCTGCGGGAAGCCGAGGAGCGTGCAGAGCGGGAGCGGATTGAAAAGGAGAAACAACGCCAGGAATGGCTCGTCCAACTTAACCAAAAGCGCCTGCAAAACCTTCGGACCAGCGGCGAGCTTCTACGTCAAGCCGAAGACATTCGTGCGCTTGTGGAGCGCGTCCGTCGCGCAATCGACGAAGGTTCGGCTGAGATCGCCCCCTCGGTGCTGGAAGCTTGGCAACGTTGGGCACTCGCAGAAGCGGACAGGATCGATCCGCTACGATCTGGTCAGATTTTGACGCATCTAAATGAGCCGTCGTTATAACGCGTCGGCAATATCGGTCACGGCAAGATTGAGACTTCGCCTTCATTGATCGCCAACAATCCCGGCCATTTGGACGGGTCATTTTGGGGGGTTCCCTTTGCCCACACCCTTACCGCTTCAGGGGGGATTGCATCGTATGAGGCGACACAGCCTGATTGTTGGACGACTTGCGCAAAAACCCGTTCGCCGGGCGCTCCCGGCACTTCCGAGTGCATGACGTCAATCAAATTCCAACTGGCAGGATAAGACCAATCGGCGCCCACTCGATTCGGAAGGTCCGAATTGCTGACAGAAAGAAGAATTTGGGGATAGTCTCTATTGGGACGGGTGTCGAATGCAAATATTGGCCGAAGACAAACGATCGCTCCGGAACTGTTGCCGACCGCCGCAGCTATGGCTGGATCGAAGGGTGCACCTGGGTTGCGCGGTTCGATGCCTGAGAGCTTCAACTCACCGAACCGATGAAGGCCGCTGACATGCAAGAACCACGAATGGCGGTTCGCGATTGCCTCCCGAGCTCTCGCCATCCCCGCTGGTGACAATAGCTCCCGGTGTATGGCACTCAGCATATTTCTTGCTCCGGAAAGTCGTGATCATGGAAACAGGAAAGCCGTCAGCTAGGAGAGGGCCTTGCGCAGCGACTTGAGCATCGCCTCGGTGTCGTCGATCTTTTTCAGAATGTCAGGATCCCCCCTAAGCTCCTGCAACGTCGTCCAGGGAATGGACTTCATTGCCTCGACAACCGCTTCGAGATCACCAGAGAGGCCGCCCTTGGGCTTCTTCTCGGTTTGCGAACCAAGCCGAAGCATCGCCGACTCAAGGTCGCCGCCATCACTCAAAAAATGAGCCTTCGCTACAGGATCAGGCAGGATCGCCCGTAGCTTTCGAAGATCTTTGGAGTTGGTGATACGCTTTTGGTTGACCTTCTTGACCACCGCTTCAACCACACTGGGAGTGAGGAGCTTTTTGCTGACGCCCATCATTTCCCGCGCCCAGGTGATGGCTGCACTCGGATCGCGAAGGCTCGTGAACTTTTCAGAGACTTCAAATACGTCGACTAGCTTGTCGAGCTCCCGAACGGTAATTCCAAGGATATTGGCAGTGCTAGCGCGACCCATTAAATCGACCAACCGGTAGGCGACCATCTCCTTTTCCTTAGTGTCCCACTCCTTGCGCTGGCGGTGGATGTAAACCCAGACGCGCAGCCGGTCTTCCTCGCTTAACGTGCGGTCGGTGACCTCGATAGGGACCTGCCTGTATTCCTCTTTTCCCTGATCAACCAGCACGCGCGAATTCGTCCACCGCCGGTCACCGTCGATAATGCGGAATTTTTTCGGCAGATTGGGATGCGGCTCAACGAGCAGCGGCTCGAACAGACCGCCATTCGCCTCGATCTGGCGTTGCAGTTCCTCATCGAGCTTCGGCCCCATCCGGGGCTGCTTTTCGTTCGGCACAATGTCATCAATGTCGGCCTTGGTTCGATAGGTGCGGAGGACCGTTCGATCCAGCCGGCGCTCCTGCAGATTGACGATGTTATTGCCTACCTCGCGCGGGGCCGCGCTATGCATCGGATGTCTCCGCTTCATGGCTCGTTCCCAAGATAGCGTCGATCTCACTACGGAATTCGGCGCCGACTTTCTGCACCGAGCGGAGAAGTTCGCCCTGCTGCTTCCAGATACTCTGGTGCGCCTTCATTTCTTTTCTCTGCAAATCGAGTAGGTCGTCGGTCTGCGCGTCGATGCGCGAGAAGAACCCGCTGCAGCGTTCTGACGTGATATACGAGTACAGGGCCGCGGTCTTCTGCGCCTTGGCCTCGTTGCTCATCTTGAGCGTATGGGTATGGACAAGATGCTGCCGCACGATGTGCACCAACGCGACAACGCGGGACGGGCTGGCCAGAATTACGCCATCCTGAACATGGAGGTGCCGCACCCCTTGCGGAAACTTTCGCGTGGAGAGGATTGCGTGCTCGGCCTTGGCGGCCAACTGGTCGGTCGACAGCTTCGTCACAAAATCGTTGCGCCAGGCATTATGGTTTTTTGAATCGTAGATGATCTTGCCGCACTCGCGGCCATTGTGGATCACAGTGTGGATAATGTCGGCGCCGGGAAGTCCCCTGCCGACAGGCTCGAAAATATCACCGGTGAACTCACCCTTGAGGGCTTCGAGAAGAACGATCTCCGCGCCTTCGCCGAGTTCTTCGGCGGTTTTCTTATCGACCGTGCGCTGAAGTTCCTCGATCTTGGCGGAAAATTTCAGCTTCTCGTCGAACCACGATGACTTTTCGGCATTCACCGCGTCGGTCTTGGCGCGCTCCAGAGCCTCGCGCTGTTCCTGGAGGCGCTCAGCCAATACCGTTTCGTGGGATTTCTGCAGCGTCTGAATCTGCTCCTCGGCCGCAGCCGCCCTGGCGTCGGCGGCGGTCTTTGCCTGCTCCAGACCTGCTACTCTTTCCTGGGTGACCGACTCGGCGGCGACCTGAGCCTGCCGGCGGATGTCGGCTTCATTCGCAGCAGCATCCTCTTTCAGTTTTTCGATTGCAGCGGCGTAATCCCGTCCTTTCTGTTCCATAGTTTCCCGAAGGGATGAGATACCCGCCTCGGCGGCGATCCGGGCAGCATTTGCCGTTTCAACCTGGGACGTGAGAGCAAGTTCAGCTTGCTCGCGCTGGCGACGGAACTCCTCGAGCTGCGATTGAATGGCGGCTTCGGCTGCGGTCTTGGCCTCGGCGCGAATTTTTTCTTCGCTCGCGGCTGCTTCGGCTTTCACACTCTCGATCGCGTCTTCTGCCGCGACCTTGGCCGCTTCCGCCGTGGCGATCTGCTCGTTCAGGGCTTCAAGCGCCTGGCTGCTGGCGAGGGCCGCGCTCTCAAGCTGCTCTTGTGCCGCGGCCTCAGCGGCCTGGCGCGCTTCCGCGCGCGCGGCCGATATCCGCGCTTCCGCTTCCTGTTGCACCTGGCCCAGTGCCGCTGCGGCTTCCTGGCGGGTCTGTTCGACGGCAAGCGCCTTGTCTCGCTCGAATTGCTCCTGAAGACGCGATGCAAGCTCGGTCGCCTGTTCGCGCTGACGTAGCTCGATGCGCTCTTTGATCTCTTCAGCGTGGTCGTGAGGAATCGCCTGGTCGCACAGCGGACAGACGTCCTCGGCCAGCATGAGCTTGGGGGGAGCGGGCCGGGCGGACGACGGTTTCATAATATGGGAATGCGACGCGGGCATAAGGCTCTCCTCAGAAATTTTCTAGGTCCTATTTTCTCCTAATTGATCCCAGTGTCAATGGCTGCTATAGAGATTTCATGGGGCGTGAACACCATATGTTGTGGCCCTTAACCGATAAAGAGAACCTAATATGACAAAAACTTTCAAACCTGGGCAGACCGCCCCACGTTCCGGCCAGTATGGAATCCTAGGGACGCGCGGTGGAGACACCGGCAAAGAGCGGACCGTGACGCGCGGCGAAACGCTGCCGCCAACGCCGAAGTCGGGCCAGAGCTACAAACTCGTCGATCCGACGAAAAACAAGAGTGGCCGACCCTGAGTGTGAAAGTGCAAGAGGCGGTTATTGTCTGCCTCTTGCACCCTGCTTTTGGGCCGAACGCGGCCATACAATCGGACTTGATGAACCGTCCCTTGGTGCCAGAGGGAAACTTCGGGGCGATACGCGCACCTTGGTGGCGCTTTACGCGAAAGCTCCGCCGAAATTGAACGAATTTGCATCCGAGGTCGGTTCTGAATCAAACTGGCGGAGCAATTATTGGATAGGCGAATCGATGGCCGGCGAAATCAAGGCGGTGGATCTGAAACTCGTCCGCGATCTGTTCGGCGACGGCTACGTGATGGATTTCACTAACCGCACCTACCAAGAATTTTTCCGGGACGAAGTGGGCGTCGACATCTACGACGACGCCTATCTTATCGACAACGCTAACAGTAAGGGCAAGCGCCTCCGCGCATTCATGCAGAAGGCTCAGAAGGGCGCTATAGTGAAGGCGCTGAATGGCCTTTGGGAATATCGGATGGCTTATATCGCGGGAAACGAAGATAGCGTGCCCCGGAGCCGCGAGAGGTTGAGCGCACTGATCGAGCGACTGGGCGGTAGGCCTATCCCTGGCACAACCACGCAGTCTCCGGAGCCGAGAGCGCCGCTACGCGGCGGACCGGCCGAATCAACACAAGTCGATCTCGAGAACGAGTTCATGGGGCTGCATGGAATGGACGATGCAGCACAGGCGCGTGGCTACGCCTTTGAGAGTTTTCTGAAGCGCTGGTTCGATGCATGGGGGCTCGAACCACGTAAAGCCTTCAAGCTCAAAGGCGAACAGATCGACGGCAGCTTTCTGCACGGCAACACCGTCTATTTTCTCGAAGCGAAATGGCGCAATGCCCAAACTGGCGCTGGTGAACTCCGGTCGTTCCAAGAGTTGATCGGGCAACACTTCGAAGGCGCCCGTGGCCTCTTCGTTTCATATTCGGGATTCACCTCGGACGGCCTGCAAGCTTTCGTCGCCAGGCGCATCGTTATGATGGATGGCATGGACGTCGTCGAGGCGTTGCGTCGCCGGATTTCGCTCGAAAAGATCGTGGCCAAGAAGCTTCGCATCGCGATCGAAGAGCGGCGGCCGAACGTATCTGTGCGCGAGCTGTTCCCATGACGGATGCTCATGACCTAATTTGTCCAATAAGCACACGCAATTCGGGTTGAGGCGCGATCCAGAAAGTTCGAAAAGCTTCCAGGAACCCCAGTCGACGGCCAATTGTAGAACTGTCTGACGGCTGCTTTGGGACCGGAAGGCTGACCGGCCGTTATCGGCACATACTTGGCTGAAAGCGGACGGCCCGCCATGGTCGCGACGGGCACCCGGGCTATGTTCCGCCCCATCCGATGGACTTCGGAACGCGATAGGCGCGCGACCCCTGGGCAACTGTAGCCGCCTACGAATATCGCGAGTCATACGAGCGCAGTTGGCAAAAGCACTTACTGGCCATTTATGTCTGAGAGCGCGGCATCCACTGCGTCCCCTAGACGCTCTACAATCATCCGAATCTCTCGTTTGGAGACGACGTACGGTGGGGAGATAATTACATGATCGCCATTGAGGCCATCGGCCGTTCCAGTTGACGGGTACACGCAAAGCCCTCGCGCAAAAGCCTGATCTTTTACGCGCTCGTTGAGTTTCAGAGAACGTTCGAAAGGTGCCTTCGATACCCTGTCGGCAACGAATTCGATCGCTCTGAACAGGCCCCGGCCCCTAATGTCACCGACGTGGCGGTGGTTGCCGAAACGCTCGATCAGCAGTGCCTCGAGCTCGGCGCCCGCATCAACCACATTGGCCAGCAGATTGTCCTCGCGAATGATGCGCTGAACTTCAAGCGCGGCCGCGCAAGCGACTGGATGGCTTTGATATGTTTGGCCATGCACGAAGTTGCCCGAGCCGGTACGTAGCGCTTCTATTATCCTGCCGTTGACAAGAATGCCGCCGATGGGCTGATAGCCGCCACCGAGGCCCTTGGCAATGGCCTGGATGTCAGGCCAAACGCCCTCCTGCTCCCATGCGTGCAGCGTACCCGTGCGGCCCATGCCCGACATGACCTCATCGAGGATGAGCAATGCGCCGTATCTATCACAGACCTCCCGCACGGCCTTGAAGTAGCCTGGGACAGCAGCGACACAGCCGGTAGCAGCTCCAACCACCGTCTCTGCACAGAACGCTGTGACAGTTTCTGGTCCGAGACGTCTAAACTCGGCATCCAGTTCCTCTGCCAGCCGTTGGACGTACCGCTCATCGCCTTCGACAGCCGATTGATAGCGATAGGCGAAGCATGGTGAAACTCGGCTAAAGGCACCGCTCAAGATCGGCTCGTAGGGTGCGCGACGTGCCATATGCCCGCCCGTCGACAGTCCGCCCAGAGTCACGCCGTGATAGCTCTGCCGCCGGGCGATAACTCTGAACCGGCTTGGTTGCCCGATCTCAATAAAGTACTGCCGTGCTAGCTTTATTGCCGCTTCCATCGCTTCCGATCCGGAGCTAACAAAAAAGGCGTGCGTTAGACCGCCGGGCTCGTCTGCGAGGAGGAAATCGGCAAGGGCTTCCGCCGGCTCCGAGGTAAAGAATCCGGTATGGGCATAGGCCATCCTGCCCACCTGCCCGGCAACGGCGTCCGCCACGCGTTTGTTGCCGTGCCCCAAGCAGGCAACTGCTGCCCCGCCAGAGCCGTCGATCACCTGCCTGCCGTCATCGAGGTGCAGCCAGATCCCCTCGCCTGAAACCGCAATTGGCGGTCGGTCGTGAACCGTCCGCTGGATGATGCGGGTCATGATTGCTCGTCGCCTCTTTTTGTGAATCGCTGAAGTACGTTGCAGGTCAACTTCTCGACGAATGGGTCGCGTGCGATCAATCCTGCGACCCATTCGCAAGAGCCAGCATTGAAAATCGTCCCCTTGCCACGGTTGAAGCAGACAATCATACCGGAGCCTCGCTTAACTAGATCGAGGGCCTCGTCGTCTGTCTTGCGAAAGCGCTGATATGCAACGCCTTTGGCATCCTCCCCTCCCATAAAGAAAGTGGAGCCAGCATTGCCGTGATCAGCCTCGAATGTCGTGGCGACATTCATCGCCAATATCTCTAGGTCGACCGGGGCCCCGTCGCTCCCAGTGGCGAACGGCAGTCCATTCCTGATCGTGTAATCGCACCCGTCGACTTCATAGCCGAATACTTTCGAGGCTGCGCCCAGTTGGTCGCCATAATAGAGGTCAGTTCCTGCGAAAGCCCAATGTTCCGGACGATAGACGGTAAAGCCGCCTGAACCGCGCGGCACGCATCCCCCCCAGCCCGCATAGATGCCACCATGCCCGTAGATGCCGAAGGTCTGGGTCCCTGAACGATTGACCGCGACATCGTCCCACGCACTGGTAAGTAGATGTGCCCTGTCCGTTCCGCGAACGGGATCTTCGCGTTCGGCCCTTGATTTGTAGCAGACCTGACGGGTGCCATTTTCCTCGATGCGGATCTGCCAGGTAAAGTTGCCGGCAAACCGCGCGACGTTTCCGCCCTTTTCGACATAGGCCTCAAGATGGTCACGCATTTCGGCTGACCAGTATTCGTCATGGCCGACCAGAACGACGCACGCATATCCGCTTAGAAGATCGGGAGTCTTATGAAGATCGTGTTGGGTCGCGACATCGACGACGAAGCCATTCTGCTCCGCCCAACGGACGAAGTGCCGCTCATATGTGGCCCATCCCGCGGAAGCGTATTTCTTGCTGAAACCGTTGGCGTAGGCCCATTCCATGTGCGGGTAGCGAATTGCAGCACCGAGCTTTGGGGGCTCGGTGAGCGTAATGCGGGGAGCGCCTTCGGGCAGCCAGGCGAATCCGCGACTGAACGGGCGAAGTGTGCTTACGACCGGCGCAAACTGGTCCGCGTTCTCACCTTCAATCCCCTCATAGTGGTTGGAACCGCCCCAGTCATTATAGGCCATCCACGTGCCGGTACAGTTTAGAAGGAGCACCGCTTCGGGCGAAGATGGACTGATAGCCCTAACTGCAAAGGGGAAATGATGGTCGATACTCTCGCCAGACGCGTCATAAGCTCGAATGTGGAGGATGTAGCCTCCACTCTTCCACGCAGGCACCTCGAAAGAAATGGCAACGGGCCAACCACAACCACTCACCGAGCAATCCTTCGGCGTGCTGTGAAATGCGCCAGGGATATCCCTCTTCGCGTAGACTTCGCATGTCTGCGCGCCATCTCGATAAATGATTAGATCGTAGCGTACCCCCGTTGTATTGGCGTGGACATTGAGTGTCTCGCCGGGTGCATAGCTTAAACGGTCGGTGTAGCACCAGGCACCGAGTTGCGAGCGATCGAAGAGGGGGAGTTCGTGAAAGTTTTCGAATACCGAGTTTGGCCACAAAGAGTGGAGCGAAGTTCCCCTGCTCGGTGAACCGCTGCCGTGACGATGATTGCTCATGGGATTCCTCACTCCTGACGATGTCGCCCAATCTTTCCGATACCCACGACGAGTGGTTTGCCTTTTAGGCCGATCGTTTTGCGCGATCCGACTAAACCTCGTTCGATCGCGAAGACGGCCCACACGGCCGTCTTTGCCCAAATGCGATGACTTCTTGTGCGATGATTTCTGGAGACGCAGAGCTGCTATTCTGGAAGATAGTCCGCCGACCAACTGGTTGAGACGCGCCGTGAGCGGATCCATGCGTCCAACTCGTCGTCGCCGCGGCCGAGTTCTCTAAGAACGGCTTTCGTCGACGCCCCGTACTTTTCTGCCGGCGGATAGGTTGTGATGGCGGATTTCAGTGGCCTGATCGAACAGGGAGCAAACAGGTCAACCCAGCGCCGCCCCGAATCGATCGCATGCCGTTGAAATGCGTAGGTGCCTATGGCCCCCAATTCCATCCTGTTGCCATCAACCCTGTACCGGTCCCGCAATTCGGCAATCGAAGAAGGGACTACTGCCCCCAAGTCTAGCTCTTGCAAGATGCGCACCCAATGGTCTGCGGGCATCGTGCGGAAGACAGATTCCAGTTGCGGCTCATCTACCTCATTGCTGGGGAGGCCAAGCACATCAGACAGCTTCCGCAACTCACCATCATTCGCGGTGGCAAGGAAAAACCAGCGATCCTTTGCCCGATAGAACCTATAACCCGCCCGTGCGCCCAGTGCATCGCGCCCAGCAGGTTCGTTGAAAGCTTCGCGCCCCTGATAGTCATGCATGAAGGGTATCTGGATCAGTTGGCCAGCGGCCGCGAGCGAGGAGCGCGCACGTCGAACGATACCCCGATCGCGCTTCAGGAGAAGCGCGGCGCCGGCAGCGGCGGCGGCCAGAAAGCCGCCGAGGACATCGATCGTACCAAAATGCGCATGTTCTTCCGGGGTGTCGCGATCACCGCCAAACCGGATCATCACTCCCGTCATGGCTTGCACCGTGTCGTCGTATCCAAGGTGATCGCTCATGGGTCCGCGCACGGGGCCGCCAAAAGCATCAACCTGGCATAGGATGACATTCGGATTGATCTCCTTTAGAGCCGCCTCGTCGAGCCCGAGCCCGTCAACCTGTCGATCGACGGCGTTAATGGTGATCAGATCAGCCCAACGGATCAAATCATGCAGGATCTCGCGTCCTTCCGACGAACGGACGTCGGCCAAAACGCTCCGCTTGCCCCGTCCAGCCTGCATACCAAAGACTATGGTGTTCCATGGATCAAATGTCGGCTTAACCGGGTCCAGTTTCACGATGTCGGGGCCAAAGCGAGCCATGAAAGAAGCGATCGTCGGGCCCGCTATGACGTTGGTCATGTCGAGGATGTTCATCCCCTTGAGCCATAGTCGCTCCCGGCCGTCCGAGAGCGGGGCGCGACGAGGCAGCGTAGCGGGCCACCGCAAATCCACCGCAGACGCTGATTCTTTCTTGCAGGGCTCCTGGGTGGTTTTGCGAGCATCAGGATCACGAAGCCAGGCCATGGGACCTGGTGACAACATCGTTCCCAAAACAGGATCGTCACGCTCGACAATCAGGTCGGCTCGCAAAGCATGCTCGGTGTGTAGCCATTCCTGCGTGGTGCGATGCGCGCGGGCCGGCACTCGACCCTCGCCGAGCTTCTGCTCCCAGGCGAACGCTGTATCGGTAGCAAAAACCTCTGCGATCCTTCGGGAAACGATATCCGCCCAGTGCCGCGACAAGGGATAGTGGCCAAGGGCACAGTCGCTGGCCCATTCGCTCGTCGGTTTATACCAGTCGTCTTCTTCCGGGATGCCGAGCGCCTTCATTTCGTCCCACAGCCCAAGGACCTGCAGGCAGCGCTTGGCGTGATCCACGTGCGAGGCGCAAACTATGTAGATCATGCGCCCGTCTGAGCATCGATAGCTGCGGTAGAACGGATCAAGGAATTCCTGCAGCTCGGCGTAGGAAAGGTTGAAGGGCATACCTTTTTCCAGGCGCCTTTCGATCTCCTTCTCCCGAGGAGATTTGTAGCGCTCTGGGTAGTCCTGAACACGCTGCGAATTGTACGCCAGGCCCTCCATTAGAGCGGAAGCCAGTGGAACCTCGATGTGGTCACCCAAACCGCTGCTTCCGCGATCGTGGAGTGCGAAGAGCACCGCGTTCAACCCCAGAACGGATCCATACGCCGAGGCAAGGGTCAAGGGCGAGAAGCTTGGATCGATCCCCATCAAGACCCGATTGAGCCCCATATCGGTGAACTGGCCCGATGCCGCCGAGATGATGGCCTCGAAGGCACGCAAATTTGCCCGCTCATTGTCAGTCGATGCAAACCCTGGGAGTGAAAGATAAACCAGACCGGGATTGGCGCCGGCAAGCTCCACGTAGGAAAGACCGAGCCTATCCATGACACCAGGCCGGAAGTTTTCGATCAACACATCGGCTTTTTCCGCCAGAGCTTTTGCCTGAGCAACCCCGGCCGGGGTCTTCAGGTCGAGTTCGACGCACGTCTTGTTGCGTGAAAGGACCTGAGAGGCCGGATGCTGCCAACGAGGCCCACCCGGTGGAACCACGGTTACGACATCTGCCCCGAAATCGGCCAACATCATTGCCGCCGCCGGCCCGGCGACATAGTGCCCAAAATCAAGAACCCGATAGCCGGCGAGAGGTTTGGTGGCTGTGTTGGCGGACATGCTGAACTCCGGTTGCTTCAGGCCAAGCTACAGCGTTCATGGCGCCCCCAATTGGCAATGTCGGAAGATGGCTTTCCCGTTTACGCATTCGAAGATGGGCTCAGCAGGGTACAAGGCGCTTCGAAAATTTGTTGAGCGCACCCGTCACTTATCCAGCAGGTAGGCCGCCCCGCTATCGTCGCTCGGGCGACGTGCGAACTCTCGTCTATATGCGCGCGAGAAGTCCGCCGAAGATGAAAAACCACAACTTGATGCGACCTCCGAAATCGGCATCTCTGTTTGCCGGAGCAAGTCCTGGGCGCGTTGCAGTCGTAGTTTGCGGTGATACGCCTTAGGCGATACGCCTACATGCGCCTTGAATAGGCGCTGAATCTCGCGCTCGGACACGCCCTCAGAGTCGGCCATCTCGCCTACTTCGATGTTATCGTCGAGCCGCTTTTCAAGAAAATGAAGCAGACGCCGCAATCTTGGATTTCGCGCATTGAGCCGATCGGAGACGGGTATCCTCTGGGGGACTTCCGCCTGGCGCATTCGATTATAGATAAACTCGTCGGCAATACCCGAAGCAACCTTGCGGCTGACCTGCTCCGAAATCATCGCCAGCATCATGTCCATAGCGGCGGACGCTCCCGACGCTGAAAATCGCCTCCGATCAACCTCGAACAACCTGTCAGTAAGTTGAACCTGCGGAAACTCGCCGGCGAAGCTGTTCGCGTTCTCCCAGTGGATAGTCGCGCGATGCCCGTTCAACAGCCCTGCGCGCGCCAGAACATAGGCTCCGGTCTCGACAGCGCCAATCATCGAACCTCGCCGAGCCTGCCGCCTCAGCCAGGCCAGGATCGGAGGGGTTGTATAGAGATGCGGGTTAAAGCTGCTGCAGACGATGACGACGGGGCTAAACGGAAAATCGTCGATTGAGCCATTCACCTGCAGCATCAGTCCGTTGCTCGCGCGAACAGGCTTGCCGTTATGAGACACTGCTTTCCACGCATAGTGCTGACGACCAGCTACCCAATTCGCCTCTCGCAGCGGTTCGACTGTCGATGAGAACGCAATCATTGCGAACTGCTCAAGGAGTAGGATGGTCACTTGGTGCGGTTCGGCACCGTCGATCTGTGGAAAGGCAGAAGTCACTTTGGTCTCGCTCGTTTGCTCATTTGACGAGACTACATTCCGAAATTGTCAAGGCATGTCGCTCGGTGCGCCCCAGGTGTAGGCCGCGACAAACAGGTTCCTTCCGGCCCACACCCCGGCAAAGGAGGCGTCACTTTTTGTGAGATTGGCGACCGGAATCGCAAAACCTCCCTGTGCCTTTCGCTCATAGATTTGGAAGCGCTACCCGCAAACTGCGTGCAGGCGTGCACTTCGACATTGCACGCAGTCAACGAAGAAACAGGGGAAATCTCATGAGCAATGAAACCAGATTTGGGGTAGGTCCTTCCGTAAACCGCCGCGCTTTCCTGATTACAGCCGGCGCCGCAGGGGCCTTTGCCGTTACCGGAAGGCTGGCCGTTGCAGCGGAAAAGCCTGTCGCAGGAGGTCACTTGGTTGTCGGGCTCACCGGCGGGGCGAGCAGCGATAGCCTCGACCCCACTCTTTCCGCATCGCAGGTCGCCGGAACAATCGTCAAGCAGTTGCAGGATCATCTGATTTACGCAGCATCCGACGGTCGGGGCCTCGAACCGATGCTCGCCGAGAGTTGGGACCACTCTAAGGACCTCCTGACTTGGACCCTCAAACTCAGGAAAGGCGTCACGTTCCACAACGGCAAGTCGATGACGGCAAAAGATGTGGTCTACAGTTTGAACCGTCACCGAGGCCCAGATACAAAGTCCGGTGGTGCAGCCGGCATGAAGATCGTCTCCGACATCAAGTCAGCGAACGATCATGAGATCACCATAACGTTGAGTGAACCCAATATCGATTTCCCATACGTGCTGACCGACTATCACATCGTCGTACAGCCCGAAGGACTGCCTGGGAACTCCGGCATCGGGACCGGCGCTTATGCTCTTGCGGAATCCATTTTCGGCACAAGGTATTTGACCAAAAAATTCAAAGATTACTGGCGCCCCGACGTCGGCTTCGTGGACTCTATCGAAACCCTGGTTCTTAACGATGGGACTGCGCGGGTCTCGGCATTGCTCAACGGCAAGGTACATTTGATCAATACAATCGACCCAAAAGTCGTTGGACTTCTGAAGAGCTCCCAATCGGCTTCAATTGTTCCAACGCAGGGGCGCGGCCACTACAGCCTGGCGATGCGGTGCGATGCAGCTCCATATGACAATGCCGATTTGCGCATGGCGCTAAAACTGGCGATTGATCGGGAAGATTTGGTCAAGCGCATCATGCATGGCTACGGATCGATCGGAAATGATACTCCGATAAACAACACATATCCACTTGCCAGGGTCCTCGAGCAGAGGAAGTACGACCCGGAAGAGGCAGGCCGCCGCTACAAGAAATCGGGACATTCAGGACCGATCGAACTCTATGTCTCGGATGTGGCCTTCCCCGGCGCCGTGGATGCCGCAACGCTTTACCAACAACATGCAGCCAAAGCAGGCATCACCATCAATGTGATACGTTCGCCGGGGGACGGTTATTGGAGTGACGTCTGGAATAAGAAACCGTTCTGCGCCACCTACTGGGACGGACGCCCGACTCAGGATCTTGCCTTAGCGTTGGCATACAAATCCGATGCGCCCTGGAACGATACGGCTTGGAAGCGTCCCGCCTTCGATCAGCTTCTGGCGGAAGCCCGCAAGACCGACGACGAAACAACGCGCACTGCAAAGTACAAGCAAGCGAGCGAAATGATCCGGGACGATGGCGGGGCCATTATACCGATGTTCAATCAGTACCTCGATGGCGTCAGCAAAAGGGTCAAGGGCTACACGCCCGACGTCAACAATGAACTGATGAACGGGCGCTACTTCGAGAAAGTCTGGCTCGAAGGATAGCTTCGGCAGAGCGGCGGCACTCAGCACCTTAGCCGCCGCTCGCTGTCCTCTCGAAATGCAAGCTCCTTCGCCCAGTACCCGATCCCTTGATCTTCTCTGTTATCGGACGAATGAAGCGACCAAAGATGCACGCTGGGCCCTGCAAGTCGCGAGGCCCAACCCCCGCTGAAAACCATCCTCTCTGGCCTTGGGTTCGATGCGAAATTTTCAACTTCCGGGTCGTTCTGCCGTCTATGCCGAAAATGGGATGGCAGCCACGTCCCACCCGCTGGCGACTTCGACTGCCGTGAACATTCTTCGAAATGGTGGCAACGCGGTAGACGCCGCGATCGCGGCATCCGCGACGCTATCGGTCGTCGAACCCCACATGACTGGCGTAGGGGGAGACTGTTTTGCAATCGTGGTTGAACCGAATGGCGCTGTTCACGGGCTCAACGGTTCAGGTCGCGCTCCTGCGGCGGCAGATCCGAAAAAGCTGCGCGCACACGGTCATATGACTATGCCGGAAACGGGAGCTTTGAGTGTCACCGTACCCGGAGCAGTGAAGGCATGGCAGGCATTGTTGCAGCGCTTCGGTTCTCGATCTTTCGACGAAGTGTTTGCGGAAGCAATTCGCTACGCCGAGGCCGGCTTCCCCGTGTCCCCCAGGGTGGCTTGGGACTGGCTTAGTTGTGAGAAAGATCTGCGCACTGACGAGGGCGCCGCGAAACATTGGCTACTCGCCGGTGAGGCCCCGAAGGTGGGGCAACGCTTTCAAGCCCCAGCTCTTGGCGCTACACTACGAGCGATTACTCGCGGCGGCGCTGATGAGTTCTATAATGGCGAAATCGGTCAGGAAATCGCGAGGACGATTCAGGCCAAGGGCGGAGCGCTCACCCATGCCGACCTGGCACAAGTGAGCGTGGATTGGGTAAGGCCCATCTCAACGACTTTCGGCGGCCTCGACATCCTTGAGCTTCCGCCAAATGGCCAAGGTATCACCGCCCTGGTCTTGTTGCGTGTACTTGAGGCGCTGGATGTCCGTTCACATCCTCCATCCAGCAGCGGGCGTTATCACATCGAAATCGAAGCGGCTCGATTAGCCTATTCCGTCCGCGACCGGCTTCTGGGCGATCAGGCGTCGATGACTATCGATGTCGACCCGCTGCTCTCAGACGAGTTCATCGAGGGCTTGGTCAACCAATTCGACCCTAAGGCACGTATCTCAGACTTAGACCTTCCGCCGCCCGCTCAATCGAACACCGTGTATCTCACGGTCGTGGATCGCGAACGGCGATCAGTTTCGTTTATCAACTCGATCTATGACGCATTCGGCTCCGGCATAGTCACACCGAAGTCAGGGTTTGCGTTGCAAAACCGTGGCGCCTGTTTTTCGCTAAAGCCGGGCCACCCCAACGAGTTGAGGCCACGGAAGCGACCGTTACACACAATCATGCCCGGGATGGCAGTCGCAAAAGGTCGTGCAGCGATATCATTCGGGGTGGTGGGCGGTGCATTCCAGCCGATGGGTCATGCGCACATTCTGTGTAACATGCTGACCTATGGAATGGACCCGCAAGAAGCAGTCGATCATCCACGAGCGTTCTGGGACGCCCACGGCAGAGTTCTGCTCGAGGCAAGTATCTCGTCCGAAATCCGCTCCGAGCTACGTATGGTTGGCCACAATGTTTGCGAAGCCGCAGGTCCGCACGGTTGTGGGCAAATTGTGCAGATCGACGACAGAGCAGGTTTTCTGATCGGAGGCTCGGATTCTCGCAAGGACGGGCAAGCCATCGGCTGGTGATCCGCCGCCTCAACATCGGAGCGTCCGCTTTGATACTGGAATAGAGTCTGACGCAACGACCGAAATGGGGCGCAAAGCTGCCGGTTGTCGATCTCGTCGGGAGACAACTTATGCGGCAGCGCCAACCTCCTGCGTCGGCGACCTACGTTCGTCCCAGAGCCGCCTCCGATATCGGAACTTTGCCGATTAGCGCACATAGTTCGGGCCGAGGTTCGCTCCAAAAAGTTCGAAAAGCTTCTAGGAACCCCAGCCAAGCTTACTTTTGTGATTGTCTTCTCAATCTTAGGCGACGTCGAGACGCGGCGCTGACGTGCCCGCGACTCGCGAGGAATGACTGCCATTAACCGGCACAGCTCGGATTTTCAGGCAAACCTTATCTCAAGCCTCCCCAAATGTTCGACGACAAGTGTTTGGTTGTTGGCATCACCGGCCAGCCAATATCCATCTGAATTTCGTGCGTCAGGCCGTTCAGCATGCGCTCGGTCTTGCGGGCATCCTGCGCATATTTCAAGGCCGCGCCCATGCGGTTCAACGTCTTCATGATCGACATAGACTTCATCCCTGGTTCGCCATGGCTCTCGCGGAGACAATCCCCGCCGCCTTCACCATGGCGATTTAAATGATCGGCCACCGTTTCCGGCGCATTGCACGCAAGCACGAGGCCCGTAACGAGAACCGGCCGCCGCTGAAACATTTGCATGCAAACGAGCCCATCACGGCTTGCGAGGCGTCGGCCAACTCGGCCTGCTGCCGTATGACAAGTTGCCATTTCGAAACAAATTCGCGCTCATGCGCCATCAAACCGAAACCAAACTGCGGGAAAACCGCTATCGACCGGCGCGACCGGAATTCAAACGAAGGAAAAAACGAAAATGTCCAAGATCGTTCGCAATGCAATTCTCGCCGTTGTTGCAGTCTCCGGCCTGGCCGGTTCGGCTTATGCTCAGCAGACGACCGTCAATTCGTGCAGCAACCACGACGATTACTATGGCATGTGCCTGGGTGCCGCGAACAACGGCGGCCACCATGACAGCCGCGGCGATCGTCGCTGATCGGCACGTCCGCTGAAAAAAGCCCCGCAGGCATCTCGCCGGCGGGGCTTCTTTCTGTTCGAAGCGATGCTATTCGTCCCAGCGAGTGGGATGGCCCTGATCACCAGACGGCGCCGGATTGACCGGAATAGAGGGGGCAATCTCCCGCTGACGTCTCGAAAGGATGCAGCCCGCATCGCCGGCAGTTGGGAGCGCCCCTGCCGTATTTTATCGTTTAAAATTCGAGGTTCCTGCAGCTCCACTGCATGTGCGTTTGTGCGCAGCGTGCCAGGTTGGCCCTGACCACGAGGTGATGAAAAGGCCTGATTGCATTGAGATAGGTGAAGCCCAAGGCATTGTGGGTATGCACAACGGTTGTCGCGATGAGCAACGTACCCGTTGGAGAATGGCGTCGGAGCAGAGATAGCCGGAAGTCCAGGTGTCGGTCATCCGTGCCGAGCACAATTTCGTCCTTGCCTTCCCAGTGCACCGGGAAGAAGTCCACCCGTTCACGGCTGTCCTGGGACGACCTGACCGTATCGGAGGTTTTGATGCCAAAGGGCGTAACCATGGCGTCGCGCAGCGCGATCAACGCCTTTTGCCACGCGGGTGGATTGACGAGTGTCCGCGTCGCCAACTCGCGCATGCTCGACTGTTCCGATGCGCTCAAGTCAATGCTGTAGCTATCGAGTGAACTGGCGTTCTCGTACCAGTTCGCAACGATACTTTCCGACGGCGGCGTCGTCCGGCGTACCTGCGGTTTGCGGTCTAAACCCATGCTGAAAGCTCAATCATGGCAGTTTTTGCGACAGCTGGCCAATAGCGGTGAGGGAGGACATGCCCTGGAACGGAAGCCGATCGGAAACGATATAATATTGTGCGTGAGCGCTATACAAGTGATTTGTCCGGTGAAGAATACGCTCTGAAGAGCCGTTGCTACCGCAGCCCAAGCGGCGCGGTCGCAAGCCAACATTGGATGGATCTTTGTTTCGAGTGAGGCTCTCAGCCCAAATGAAAAGGCGCGGCCGAGACCGCGCCCTTGCTGAGCTTTTCGGAGGCCTGGTTCTCCGGGCGCGGACCCGCGAGCCCTACTCCGCAGCCTCGTAGCCGGCGATGCCCTTGATCTCGAGGAAATCCTCCAGGCCATATTCGGCATATTCGCGGCCGTTGCCGGACTGCTTGTAGCCGCCGAAGGGCAGGCCGGCGTCCCAGGTCGGGTAGTTGATGTAGACATTGCCGGAGCGCATGCGTGCCGCCACGGCGCGCGCCTTCTCGATATCCTTGGCCTGGATGTAGGAGGCGAGGCCGTAGACGGTGTCGTTGGCCTGCTCGACAGCCTGCTCGACCGTGTCGTACGGCATGATCGACAGCACCGGCCCGAAGATCTCTTCCCTGGCGATGCGCATGTCGTGCGTGACATTGGCGAAGACGGTCGGGCGGACGTAGTAGCCGCGATTGAGCTCGGCCGGCCGGCCGGGGCCGCCGGCGACCAGCGTGGCGCCCTCGTCGATGCCGCTCTGGATCAGGTCCTGGATCTTGTCGAACTGGATCTGGCTGACCACAGGGCCGAGCTTGGACGCCGGCGCGTCGGCAGGGCCGACGGTGAATTTCTCCGCCGCCTTCTTGGCATAGCCGGCCGCCTCGTCATGCCGGTCGCGCGGCACGAACATGCGGGTCGGCGCGTTGCAGGACTGGCCGCTGTTGCCGAAGCAGCCGGCGACGCCCTTGGTCACGGCCCGCTCCAGATCGACATCGGGGAACAGGATGTTGGCCGACTTGCCGCCGAGCTCCTGATGCACGCGCTTGACCGTGTCGGCCGCCGCCTTGGCGACCAGGATGCCGGCGCGGGTCGAACCGGTGAAGGACATCATGTCGACATCGGGATGGCCGGCCAAAGCCTGGCCGACGCCCGGGCCGTCGCCATTGACGAGGTTGAAGACGCCCTTCGGCACGCCGGCCTCGTCGATGATCTCGGCGAAGATGATGGCGTCGAGCGGCGCAATCTCGGACGGCTTGAGCACCATTGTGCAACCGGCGGCAAGCGCCGGGCCGACCTTGCAGGTGATCTGGTTCAGCGGCCAGTTCCACGGCGTGATCAGGCCGACGACGCCGATCGGCTCCTTGACGATGAGCGAGGAGCCTTTGACATGGCGGAACTGGAAGGTCTTCAGCACCTCGGCCATCTTTTCCAGATGCGCCTGGCCAACGCCGACCTGGCTGTCCAGCGCCATCTGGCGCGGCGCGCCCATCTCGCGCGAGACGGCGAGCGCCAGGTCCTTGCTGCGCTTCTTATAGATTTCGATGACGCGGTTGAGGATATCGAGCCGCTCCTCGACCGAGGTGAAGCCGAACGTGTTGAAAGCGCGCTTGGCGGCGGCCACCGCCTTGTCGACATCCGCCTTGGAGCCGAGCGAAATCTGCGCGAAAGCGTCCTCGTTCGAAGGGTCGATGACGTCGAGCGTGTTCGGCACCACGGGATCGACCCAGGCGCCGTCGATATAGAATTGCAGATTGTGTGGCATGGTTTCGCTCCCTGCGGGCCGCTTTGCTCGATTGTGGCGAGGTGGTCGTCGTATATCGCCAGAAATAACGATGCGGCATGTGCTCTGTCAAACGCAAGCGAGAAGTGCTTGAGCCAGCGCGTCGGGCATTGCGCCAGAGCTGGTGTCGCCCGCCGCATTCTCGACTAGAGCAGCGTATGCCCTGCCTCGCCCAGCAAGCGTATCGCCGCGCCCCCGTCCGCGGCCTTCACCAACAGGTGGTCGCCGTCGAAGGTGGAGACGACAAAGACGCCCAGGCCATTGTCCGACAGCGGCCTGACGACCGACAGCACGATGCCGGTTTCGCCGAAGGCAAAGGGGCCTTCGAATTTGAAGGCGACCCAATCCTTGTCCTGCCTGAGGGCAGCCGGGACACGCTCCTGCAAACAGACGATCGACAGTTCGTCCTGCGTCCTAGTGATGCTGACGAAGCCTGCTGCGTCCGCCCAGTCAGGAATAGTTTCTCCAGCTTCAAGACGTGAAATCGCATAAGGACCGGGAAGTTGCTTCAGCCGGATCCGGGCAGCCATTCGTCGAACTCCGTCCTTGGTTGGCGCGGTCACGGGAGGCTCTTGCTCATATAGACCGTCGTGCCGTTCATGAACGGCTCCTCACGGTCGACCGCATAGCCGTGCCTTTTGTACAGCGACACATTGGCCTCGAAGGCGCTATTGGTCAGCAGGCGAAGCTCGCGAAAGCCAGCTTCAAGCGCCGCGCGCTCGGCGCTGTCGAGCAGCTTGCGCCCGATACCCCTGCCCTGCGCCGCGGGAGCCACGGCCACATTCTCGATCCAGATATGATCCTCATGCGCCATCGTTTCGATCAGGCCGATGATGCGGCCGTTCTCGATGGCGAGCTCGAATCGATGCTCGCGGACGGCCTTGTCGTAATCGACGCGCATCGGCAAGGGTTCGCGGCCGATCACCGGCACCCATTTGGCATAGGCTTCGCGCACGACAGCCTTGATGGCCGCGGCATCCGCCGGTTCGGCCGGCCGAAACTCCAGGGAAGAAACGACGCTCATTCAGACACTCCAAATGCAAAAAACCCGCCGATCGTTGCGATGGGCGGGGCTGGGATGAAAGAACCGGGGTGACTTGCTAGCCGGCCTTTGTCTTTACGCAATCAGCTTGCCGCTCCTTCGAACGGCGGCGTCGCTGCGGATTTACGATAAAGGCCGTCATGGCCAGAAGTTGGACCGGGAGCCGAGCGGCTGTCAAGCCGGCGTCGACACGGCCGGCGTACCGCTCCATCCAGGTGAACCGCTCCGCATCGTTCGTAGAAATCGATCATTATAACTCGAATAATTCGTTGGAAAGATTGGTTGTGGAATGGCATTTCGGCGGCGAAAGTGTCTGGAGAATTCAATTGTCTTTCCTGCCCGCCACCGCGAACGATCTTCCAAACGGCCTGAATTCGGCCAAAGCCGGGCACAAGCGCCCCGCCCTGACCTCGATCTCAACCGGCGTCGTGCCGGGACTGGTGCTGGTGGCGATGATCACCAGCGTCGCTTATTCGGCGCGCGGCTTCTCCGGCCTCACGCTGTTCAGCCCGATGATCCTCGCCGTCGTCGCCGGCATGGTCTATTCCAACGTGCTCGGCGTGCCCGCCCACGCCAAGGCCGGCATCGCCTTTTCGCAAAAGCGCCTGCTGCGCTTCGCCATCGTGCTGCTCGGCTTCCAGCTGACGCTCGGCCAGGTGGCGGGCATCGGGTTTGGCGGCGTCGGCATCGTCGCGGCCACGCTCGGCGCCACCTTCCTCTTCACCGTCACGCTCGGACGGCTGATCGGCGTCGACCGCAAGCTCGCGCAGCTCATCGCCGCCGGCACCTCGATCTGCGGCGCCTCGGCGATCGTCGCCACCAACATCGTCACAGACGCACGCGACGAGGACGTAACCTACGCGGTTGCCGCCATCACGCTGTTCGGCACCGTCGCCATGCTCGGCTTTCCGCTGCTGGCGCCGGTCTTCGGCCTCGACCAGCACGCCTTCGGCCTCTGGGCCGGCGCCTCGATCCATGAGGTGGCGCAAGTGATCGGGGCCGGCTTCCAGAACGGCACGCTTGCCGGCGAGACAGCGACCGTCGCCAAGCTGACGCGTGTCGCCATGCTGGCGCCGATGGTGATCGCGCTCGGCCTGATGGCGCGCCGTGGCAACACCGACGCATCCGGCGCCAAGCCGCCGATGCCCTGGTTCGTGGCTGCTTTCGTCGCGGTCGTGGCGCTGAACAGCCTGGTCGCGATTCCGGCCCAGCTCCATGCCGCAATCGCCCTGGCCGCTCAGGTGATGCTGACCATGGGGCTCGCCGCCATGGGCCTTCAGGCCGACATTTCCCAACTGCGCTCGCGTGGCCTGCGGCCGCTGATGCTGGCCTTCTTGGCCTTCATCTTCATCGCCGGCTTCAGCCTGGTGCTGGTGCGGTTCGCCTGAGATCGAGGTAGGGTCGCCTTACCTCTTAGTCCTCGTCATCGTCCTCTAGCTCACACGCCGCGACATAGATCGCGGCCAACTTCTCGATGCCGGCCTGGTCTTCCTTGTCGAAGCGCCCGGGCAGCGGGCTGTCGAGGTCGAGCACGCCGAAGGCGCCTTCGGCATCGCGCAAAAGCACCACCAGCTCGGAACGCGAATCGGCATCGCAGGCGATGTGGCCGGGAAATTCGTTGACGTCCTTGACCAGCATCGACATGTCGAGCTCGATGGCCTTGCCGCAGACGCCCTTGCCGACGGCGATGCGAACGCAGGCGGGCTTGCCCTGGAAAGGCCCGAGCACCAGTTCGTCCTCGGAGGCGAGGAAATAGAAGCCGGCCCAGTTGAGGTCGGGCACCATCTGGTAGATCAGCGCCGCCGTGTTGGCGGCGTTGGCGACGGAATCGCCCTCGCCTTGCAGCAGTGCTTTCAATTGCGTGGCCAACTCCTTGTAGAAGGCCGGCTTATTGCTCGTGTCGATTGCCGTTGCCGCAAACATCGCTTGATCTCTCCGTTGCAAGCCAGCCGCGAGGCTTACTGGTTGTGGCTCATCAGTTCCTGAACGGTTTTGATGGGCAGGAACAGTCGTAATTCGTTGGATGGCAATGCGCTGAAACCATGATCGACATAGAGCTTTTTCCTGCGCGCTACCTTGGCCGGGTCGCCGCAATCCAGCACATCCAGCATGACAACAGCAATACCGATTTGGTCGGCAACCCTCGCTATGCGTGCCAGCGCGTCAAGCAAAAGATCGCCGCCATATCCTTTGCCCGTGTATCGCAGATCGACGCCCATCATCGACAGATAGGCCGCAGGGATGCTCCCATGCCCTGGCCGGGTTCTCCCATATTTGTGCGGCAATTCGCTATAATCCACCGAGTGCGAATTGATGGCGTAAAAGCCGATCAGGTCTTCAGCTGAACCGAGCATCACGAAGACACGAAGATTGTCGGCTTTGGATAGCTTGTTGGCTGTCCTTTTGAAGAAATTGTCGACCTGATCCACGCCACAGGAAAAAGCCGTTCGATCATGCTTTTCGGGATCGAACGGCTCTATGATGTTGGCGACTTCAGGCTGTCGCGTCACTTGGAAATGACGGTTTTGGTATAGCGGGCAAACGACGCCCGTAGCCGATCCGTCGGCTGCGGGGGATTGTCGAGGGCCGCAAAGAAGGCAGCATGATCAACAGGCCGCAGAGCGGTGCGCTCATGAGCCTCTATCGTTTCCATGGCGGCCCTGTATGCGGCATTCATCGTGAAAACCGAGTCATCGACACCGGCAAGAGCCGCGGCTTGCTGAATCGCTTTCTTGATGCGCGGTTTTGTGCGGAAGTTCATCCGCTCGCTGCTGCGCTCCTCGATCTCTGGAATTTCATCATGGAAAGTTTCCATGCTCCTGCTCCTTTGTGTATGTATGTACGTCGCATCGGCGTACAAATCAAGGAAATCGCACAAGTGCGAGTTGCGGCAGCCACAGACACATCCTGGTCGTTTCTCCGTTGCAAGAACATTGAGGCGCCCGATACAGTCCGGCCTCTCTGCCACCAAAACGCCGCCGGGAAACTACCTATCGTGACCACCAGCCACTCCAGAACAGCGAGGGCCAGGACGATCCATATCGCCGCCGCTGTCATCCGCGACGACGGCGGCAGGCTGCTTCTGGTGCGCAAGCGCGGCACCAGCGCCTTCATGCAGGCCGGCGGCAAGATCGAGCCGGGCGAGTTGCCGGCCGCCGCCCTTGCCCGCGAATTGCGCGAGGAGCTGGGCGTGGCCGTCGATCCGGCCGCGGCCTTCCATCTCGGCTCCTTCTCGGCGCCTGCCGCCAATGAGCCGGATGCCCGCGTCGAGGCCGAGCTGTTCGAACTCTCCATCACCGGCGAGCCGGTTCCGGCGGCCGAGATCGAGGAGATGATCTGGCTGAACCCGGAACTGGCAAGCGGCATGGAGCTCGCGCCGCTGACCACCGATATCGTGCTGCCGCGTTACGGTCGTCAGCCATGAGTTCACGCAACCAGCCAAAACAGGAGGCGGGCGGAGCGCCCCTCACCTTCGCCGTGCTGGTCTTTCCCGGCTTTCCGATGATGGCGTTTTCGTCCGTCATCGAGCCGCTGCGCGCCGCCAACGTGCTTGCCAGGCGCGACTGCTACCGCTGGGTGATCGTCGGCGCCGACCGTGGCACGGTCGAAGCCTCCAACGGCGTCGTCATCCAGCCGGGCTTTTCCGCGGCGGACGCACCGAAGGTCGACCGCATAGTGGTCTGCTCGGGCGGTGACGCCGACCATGTCGTGGCCGACGAGGCGATGAGCTGGATCCGCAAAAGCCTGCGCGGCGGCGCGCATATCGGCGCTGTCGCCGACGCCGCCTTCTTCCTCGCCCGCGCCGGCCTGCTCGACGGCCATGCCTGCACCTTGCACTGGACCAGCCAGGCCGCCTTCACCGAGGCTTTTCCGGATATCGAGCTTCGGCGCGATCTCTTCGTCATCGACCGCAAGCGCTTCACCTCCGCCGGCGGCGTCGGCAGCCTCGACATGATGCTGGAAATCATCACGCGCGACTGTGGCGCCGAGATCGCCGCGGGCGTCGCGGAGTGGTTCGTGCACTCCCCCTTGCGCTCCAGCGTCGACCGCAAGCTGATGCCGCTCAGGCTGCGCACCGGCGTGCAGAACGAGCTGGTGCTGTCGGCCATCGCCATCATGGAGGACGCGGTGGAGGAAAGGCTTGGCATGGCCGAGCTGGCCGAGCGGCTGGGCGTGTCGTCGGATAAGCTCGAGCGCAATTTCCGGGCCGAGCTGGATGTCTCGCCCAACGGATATTACCGGCGGCTCAGGCTGAAGCGGGCGGCCGATTTGTTGGCGCATTCGACGCTGATGGTGCGCGACGTGGCCCTGGCCTGCGGGTTTGCTTCGATGTCGAGCTTTGCGAGAGCGTTTCGGGAAGAGCATGGGCACGCGCCGAAGGCGGTGCGAAGGCATTAGGCACGCGTTCTTCCTACCACGCCGAGTTCCTTCACACCCCCCCTCTGGCCTGCCGGCCATCTCCCCCGCAAGGGGGGAGATCAGCAGTCCCGCCGACGGCACTGTTCCTGCAACGTCGACGATTGGCGAAAGCGATGGCGACATCCAATCTCCCCCCTTGCGGGGGAGATGTCCGGCAGGACAGAGAGGGGTGCTGTCCCGCCGA
The DNA here is from genome assembly GCF_051127865.1 of Mesorhizobium sp. RIZ17. Taxonomy (NCBI): domain Bacteria; kingdom Pseudomonadati; phylum Pseudomonadota; class Alphaproteobacteria; order Hyphomicrobiales; family Phyllobacteriaceae; genus Mesorhizobium; species Mesorhizobium sp. RIZ17. The sequence continues at coordinate 5,189,463 of NZ_CP147861.1, read as the reverse complement.
CATCTCTGCGGCACTCAGCACAACATCTGCGGAATGCCGCACAAGCTCCAAACGCCATCCGGCTATGGTCTCCGCAACAGGAGGCCCCGCATGAGCATCGTCGTTTTCGACCCCGACAGCACCGAGGATGTGGACTTCAAGGACCGCATGCGCCATCCGGTCGCGGCCGATCCGGCCGGCGGCATGTGGCTGTCCGACACCGAGCCGTCCTTCATCGACGCGGACGCGCTCCGCAAGGGGCGGCTGGCCAAGCTGCGCGCCTGGATGCGCGAGGCGGGCTATGGCGGCGTCGTGCTGTTCGATCCCTACAACCAGCGCTATGCCACCGGCTCGCGCAACATGTTCGGCTATTTCCTGCGCAACTCGACGCGATACTTCTTCGTCCCGACCGAAGGGCCGGTCGTGCTGTTCGAATATCCGCAGAGCTACCATGTCTCGATGGTGCTCGACACGATCGACGAGGCGCGGCCTTCCAAGCTCGTCTGGTCGTCCGTCTCCGGTCGCGACGACGAGACGGCCGGGCCCTTCGCCGACGAGATCGCCGAGTTGCTCAAGAAGCATGGCGGTGGCTCGATGAAGCTCGGCCTCGATCGCTGCAGCCATCTGCAGGCGCTGGCGCTGGAAAAGCGCGGCTGCGAGGTCAAGGACTGCCAGGGCGAGATCCTGGCCGTGCGGGCCGTGAAGACGCCGGAGGAAGTGAAGTGCCTGCAGGCCTCGATGGCCGGCGCCGAGGCTGCGGTGGCGGCCGTGCGCGAGGCGATCAAGCCCGGCGTTTCCGAAAACGAGCTGTTCGCCATCATGTATGGCGAGGTCATCCGCCAAGGCGGCGAGTTCATCGAGACCCGGCTGCTCACCTCGGGGCAGCGCACCAATCCGTGGTTCAACGAGGCGAGCGGCCGCAAGATCAGGCCGGGCGAGCTTGTCGCGCTCGATACCGACACGATCGGTTGCTACGGCTACTATTCCGACTTCTCGCGCACCTTCCGCTGCGGGCCGGGCAGACCGACGCGCTACCAGAAGTCGCTCTACCGCATGGCGCACGACCAGGTGCAGCACAATATCGGCATCGTGAAGCCCGGCATGGCATTCCGCGAGATCGCCGAGAAGGCGTGGAAGATCCCGGACCGTTTTGTCGACCAGCGCTACACGTCGGTCATGCACGGCGTCGGCATGCATGGCGAGACGCCCTTCATCGCGCATTCGATGGATTACGAGACCTATGGTCGCGACGGCATCATCGTGCCCGGAATGGTGGTCAGCGTCGAAAGCTATATCGGCGAGAAAGGCGGCCGCGAGGGCGTCAAGCTCGAGGACGAGATCCTGATCACCGAGACCGGCACCGAATTGCTCTCGCGCTTCCCGTATGAGGACGAGTTTTTGGAATGAGCGAAGTGATGTCGGCGTCCACTGCCAGCCGGTGCGCAATACCGCAAGGCTTCGAGACTAGCCGTGGCGTACCTGCCGTCGTCATTCCAGGGCGGAGCAAGGAGCGAAGCGACGCGGCGCAGACCCTGGAATCCATGCCGTTCCGTCTCCGCTTCGCCACGGTGCGGAATTCTGTTAGGCAGCGATCGACAACCAAGGTAACGGCATGGAATCCAGGGTCTTCGCGACGCCGCTACGCGGCTGCTTCGCCCTGGAATGACGAAGTTCGGGCATCCGCATGAAAACCCCCATTTCCATCCGACGCGGCACGGTGGCCGCGGTGTTCATCGATCTCCAGGAGGAGCATCGCAAGGACAAGCGCTATCTGGTCGAGGGTTTTGGCGACATCCTCGCCAATGTGCAGCGCCTGCAGGAGGCGGCGCGGCGCAATTTCGTGCCGCTCCACCACTGGGCCTATATCGTCGATCTCGCCGAGGCGCGGCCATTCCATCCCGTCGACGAGAGCGGCAAGTCGGCCTTTTCCGACAAGGACGATCCGCTGACGGCGATCTGCCATGAAGTGGCGCCGCAAAACGGCGAAGCCATGCTGGTCAAGCAGGAAGCGAGCGCCTTCGGCAGGAACGATTTTGGCGACAAGCTCAAGGCAGCCGGCATCGAGTGGCTGGTCATCGCCGGCGTGTGGACCGAGGCCTGCATCGACGCCACGGTGAAGGACGCGGTGGCGCGCGGCTTTCGCGTGCTGCTGGTCAAGGACGCCTGCGGCAGCGCAAGCACCGCCATGCACCAGACCGGTATCCTCAATCTCGCCAACCGGCTCTATGGCGGCGCCGTCGCCAACACGCTCGACGCCTGCCGGCTGATGGCAGGCGACACGGTGAGCGTCTGGCAGGTCGAAGGGTCGGTGCCGCTGCGTTTCACTTTCGAGAACGCGGCGCGGCTTTACGCCGAGCTCTGACGACAGTGGTCAGCAACCCAAGCAATTCGACGAGCCGCGGCAAATATGCCGATCGGCTCGACCCGGAGCTGTGCGACTATATCGACAAGGTCAACAGCTGGTACCCGCCGGAGATTGTGGCCGCGCCGATCGCCGAGCAGCGAGCGGTCTACAACCGGATGTGCGTGGCATTCCACCTGGGCCGCCCGGAAGGCGTGACCACCAGTGACAGCCTCGTCGAGACGGCCACGCATGCGATCCCGGTCCGGCGCTACCGCATGGCGGGCAAGCCGGCAGCGGCGATTGTCGTCTATTATCACGGCGGCGGCTTTGTGCTCGGCGACCTCGACAGCCATGACGACATCTGCGCCGAGATCTGCGCCGGCACCGGTTTCGAGGTGGTCTCGGCCGACTACCGGCTGGCGCCGGAGCATCTGCATCCAGCCGCCTTCGACGATGCCCTGGCCGTGTTCGAGTGGGTCGCCGCGACCAGCACGCTGCCGATCGTCCTTTGCGGCGAAAGCGCCGGCGGCAATCTCGCCGCCGCGGTGGCGCAGGCGACGCAGCGTCATATGCGGCCCGCCATTGGGCAGATGCTGATCTATCCCGGCCTGGGCGGCGACCAGAGCGGGCGCTCTTACATCGAGCATGCCGAGGCGCCGCTGCTGACGCTCGCCGACATCGACTTCTATCGGCGCGTCCGTTCCGCACCCGGGCAGCCACAGGACGACCCGACCTTCTCGCCGCTCAAAGACCGGGATTTCTCCGGCCTGCCGCCGACGATCATCGTCACCGCGGAATGCGATCCGCTCTCCTCGGACGGCGAAACCTATCGCGACCGGATTGTTGCATCTGGCGGACAGGCCTCGTGGCGCGAAGAGAAGCGGCTGGTGCACAGTTTTCTGCGGGCGCGTGCAACGGTGCCAAGGGCAGCGGAGGCGTTTGCCAGAATTATCGGCGACATCGGCAAGCTGGGTGCCGGCGGTGACGCGCTGATCTCCCCCCGCGTGGGGGTTGAGGAGCGGTCCGCGTAGCGGACGCAAAGCCAATTGCTTGGCTTTGCGTCCGCTACGCGGATCGCTCCTCAACTCTCACAAGGGGGAGATCAGCTGTATCAACGCCTTGCGGAACAGCGCACAAGAACTGCGGAAATCCAACTATTTCGCCGCGGGAAGCGGACCTATCATTCCCTCGCAGGCAACGGCGCCCTGGCGGTCGCATCCGCCCCCGCCTCGCGATCCCGGGGCGACCGTTGGCTTCGTGCAACTCGTTGCCCCAACAGACCGCCGCGCGGGCAACATGCGCCAACAACAGAGGGAACGACGATGAAATTCATGCTGACCGACAGAAAACTGCACCCGCAGGCCAAGCCGATCGCCGCCGATTTCAAGACCGGCGCGATCAGCCGGCGCGAATATCTGGCTTTGATGGCCGGCTTCGGCGTCAGCGCCGCCGGCGCGATGGCGCTGGGCGGGATCGCTCCCTCGCCTGCCCGTGCCGCCGAGCCGAAAAAGGGCGGCGTGCTCCGCGTCGCGATGAACGTCAAGGGTTTCAAGGATCCGCGCACCTTTGACGGCGTCGAGATGTCGAATGTCGCGCGCCAGTGCAACGAATATCTCGTGCGCTGGAAAACCGACTTTTCCTTCGAACCCTGGCTGCTGGAAAGCTGGGAGACCAGCGACGACGCCAAGACGATCACGCTTCACGTGCGCAAGGGCATCACCTGGTCGAACGGCGACATTTTCAATGCCGACGACGTGATCCACAACCTCAACCGCTGGTGCGATGCCTCGGTCGCCGGCAATTCGGTCGCGGCGCGCATGGGCGCGCTGGTCAACGCCGACACCAAGAAACCTGTCGACGGCGGCATCCAGAAGGTCGACGACTACACCGTCAAGCTCAACCTGCCGAAGCCCGACATTTCGCTGATCGCCGGCATGGCCGACTATCCGGCACTGATCATGCACCGCTCCTATGAGGGTGATGCCGACCCGAAGAAGGCCCTGGCCATCACCACCGGCCCTTGCGAGCTGGTGAGCTGGGACGCCGAGACGGGCGCCGAGGTGAAGCGCAAGGACAAGCCCTGGTGGAAGGGCGAGTTCCACCTCGACGGCATCAAATGGGTCGACTACGGCTCGGATCCCAACGCCACGCTGTCGGCCTTCGAATCCGGCGAGATCGACACCGACCACGAGACCGCGTCGGACGCAGTCTCGCAGACGGACAAGATGGGCCTGCAGAATTCGGAAATCGCCACCGGCTCGACCATCGTCGCGCGCTTCAACGTCGGCAATGCGCCCTATGACGACGTCAAGGTGCGCCGCGCCGCCCAGCTTGCGGTCGACAATGCGGCGGTGCTGAAGCTCGGCATCGACGGCCGCGGCAAGCCGGCCGACAACCACCATGTCGGCCCGATGCATCCCGAATTCGCCGATATCGGCCCTGCCAAACGCGATGTCGACCAGGCCAAGAAGCTGATCTCGGAAGCCGGCAAGGCCGACCATGAATATGAGCTGATCTCTGTCGACGTCGAATGGCAAAAGAGCACCGCCGACGCGATCGCCGCTCAAATCCGCGAGGCTGGCCTCAAGATCAAGCGCACCGTTCTGCCGGCCGCGACCTTCTGGAACGACTGGGCCAAGTTCCCCTATTCCTGCACCGAGTGGCTGGGACGTCCGCTCGGTGTCCAGGTGCTGGCACTCGCCTACAAGTCGGGCGCGGCGTGGAACGAAAGCGCCTATGCGAACAAGGAGTTCGACGAGCTTCTCGACAAGGCGTTGGCGACCCCGGACGCGGCGGCGCGCAAGGAGATCATGGCCAAGATCGAACAGAACCTGCGCGACTCCGGCATCATCATCCAACCCTATTGGCGCTCGGTCTACCGCACCTATCGCAAGGGCGTGCAGGGCTGCGAACAGCACCAGGCGCTCGAGCAGCATTTCGAAAAAGTCTGGCTGGAGAGCTGATCCTTCCGGAACTGAGACGGCCGGCGCGGCCTTCCGGGCCGTTTGTGGCGGCCTGCACGGGTCAGGATCGATCGTCCGATTGGGTCAGGGGGCCACCTACTGACATCCGCTCGATGATCGTCGTCGGCAGGACTATCCTTTCAGGTGGCCGGTCATCGCCTTTCAGGCGGCGGATTAGCAGCTCCGCCGCCGATTTTCCGAGCGCGTAGACCGGCTGATCGATCACGGTAATCGGGGGCGTCGTCACGCTGGTCCAGTCGGCATCGTGGAAGGTCACCAGCGATATGTCCCGCGGAATGCCGAGGCCGCATTCCCGGATCGCCTTGAAGAGATCGAGCGCCACGACGCTGTCGGAGGCCAGGATTGCGGTTGGCCTGTCGGCGCTCCGGAGCAATTGCACCAGCGAGGCATGCGACCTCTCCGACCGCCTGCTGCCGAAACGGATGTTGCGCTCCGCATCCTCGATGCCGGCTTGGCGGCAGGCTTCGAGGAAGCCCAGTATGCGCTCGCGCACCGTGGAAGTATTGATCCTTGAGGCGGCACCGCGAAAATCCCCGGACAGCACCGCGGCGGTGACATAGGCGATTCTACGATGCCCGGCTTCGGTCAACATGCGCGTGGCGCGTAGCGCGGCGTCGCGGTCATCGACCGTGACCGTGTCGACATCGAGCTCCGGCAGTGCCCGGTCGAGCAGCGTCAGCGGGCAGGAAATCTCCCGGAGGTGGGCGATGTCTCCAGCTTGGGCGGGCGTGACGATCAGGCCGTCGACCTGCTTTGCCAGGAGCACGCGTATGGCGTTCCTTTCCGCTTCGACCTCCTCACCCGAGTTGGCCAGGATGACGTTGATGCCCGACAACCGCGCGATATCGCTGATGCCACGCACCGCGAGCGAGAAGAAGGGATTTTCGATATCACCGACGACGACGCCGATACTGCCCGAACGGCCGGTCGTCATGCTGCGCGCCAGCTCATTCGGCCGATAGTCCAGCGCCTTCGCCGCTTCCAACACGGCCACGTGCACCGCCTGACTGACCCGGCCATAGCCGCCCAGAACGCGCGCGGCGGTCGCCTTCGAAACCTTCGCCTCCCGGGCTACGTCGCTAACGGTGATTGAGGAAATCTTGGGCGGCCGCTTCATTGTGGACAAGTCACTCTCAAATTCGTTGACGGATGCTCGTCGTCGTGCCTACAAATGTCAAGAGACCGGTCTCAAGCCAACTTGAGACCGGTCTCACGATAACAAGAGCGCGACAGGCGCCGGATCGCAGGCCGTACAGAAAATTGTTCGCTGTGCCCCCGCACGGGCCGATCTTCAGAGTGGAGAACAACCATGAATATCAGAGGTCTTTTCATATCAAGCCGGCGTCAGCGCGTCGGCTCCTTGATCTTGGCAGTCGCACTTGCAGTCCTATCGCTGCCCAAGGCCTGGGCGACGGACAACCCATACAATCTCATAGACCCAAAGACGATCAGCGTCGGCACGATGGGAGATGCCAAGCCCTATGCCTTCACCACGGCCGACGGCAAGTTCACCGGTTTCGATCTCGAATTCTTCCTGAACGTGGTGGGCCGGATGGGCTTCAAGCCGGACCAGGTGACCTTCACCGGCCAGGAATTCTCGGCGCTGATGCCATCGGTCGCCAACCAGCGCTTCGACGTCGCGGTCGCCGCGATCGGAACGACCGAGCAGCGGAAGAAGACCGTCGATTTCTCAGACGGCTATCTCGCCGGATATCTGTCGGTGCTGACGTCGGACCCCAAGATCACCTCCGCCGACGGCCTTGCCGGCAAGCGGCTGGGCGTCGTCCAGGGGACGCTGCAGGAGATTTACGCGACCAAAAATTTCAAGAACACGGACCTGGTGAAATTCCCGGATAACAACTCGGCCATCGCCGCGCTCAACAACGGCACGATCGACGGTCACTTCCTCGACTATGAAGCTGCCAAGCAATATGGCGAGCGCTATCCGAGCCTGAAGATCGCCGTCAACATCCCGTCGTTCGACGCACCCGCTGGATTTGTGGTGCGCAAAGGCAACGACGCGTTCCGCGAGGCGCTCAACAAGGGCATCCACGAAGCCATGCAGGACGGCACCTGGCGGGACCTCTACCAGAAATGGTTCCCCGGATCCCCGATGCCGGATCAATACCTGCCCAAGAAGAACTGACCTGGGCTCGGCCGCCGGCGCGAATGCCGGTGGCCATTCCCTTGGCAGACGGCAAATGATCGGCCGAGCGGCAATTTGCGCCGCCTCGCAAGGCAGGATGACGGATGGACTGGCTCGCAAATCTTCAACGAAGTTTCTTCGACTGGGACGCGATGGCATCGGTGCTGCCATCGCTGCTGGCGGTCGGACTGAAGAATACGCTGATCCTCGCCGCCGCATCGACGGTCCTCGGCGTCCTGATTGGGATGGTGATCGCCGTGATGGGCATCTCCCGCTCCGCCTGGCTGCGCATCCCGGCACGCGTCTATACCGACATCTTTCGCGGCCTCCCCGCCATCCTCACCATCCTGTTGATCGGCCAGGGATTCGCCCGTATCGGGCGTGAGATTTTCGGCCCCTCGCCCTACCCGCTCGGCATCCTGGCGCTCAGCCTGATTGCCGGCGCCTATATCGGCGAGATCTTCCGCTCGGGTATCCAGAGCGTCGAAAGCGGCCAGATGGAAGCCTGCCGCGCGCTCAGCATGAGCTACAACCAGGGCATGCGGCTGATCGTAATCCCACAGGGCATACGCCGCGTGCTTCCGGCGCTGGTCAATCAGTTCATCGGCAACGTAAAGGATTCCAGCCTCGTCTACTTTCTCGGCCTGCTGGCCTCAGAACGAGAGATATTCCGCATCGGCCAGGACCAGGCGGTCGTTACCGGCAATCTGTCGCCGCTGCTCCTGGCCGGCGTCTTCTATCTCGTCATCACCGTCCCACTGACCCATGTGGTCAACTACATCGACAACCGGCTGCGCCTCGGCAAACAGAAGGCGGGCGGCGTTGTCAGCGGCCTCGTCGAAGTGGGCGAACTGAAGGATTCAGTGGCCAAGGCCGAGAAGGAACCAGCCATCAAGGCCGGCAGCCTCGAAGTCCGCGATCTCGACATGGCCTATGGCGAGCATCAGGTTCTCAAGCAGATCCGGCTCAAGGTGGAGCCGGGGACGGTCACCTGCATCATCGGCCCGTCCGGCTCAGGGAAATCGACCCTGCTGCGCTGCCTCAACCGGCTCGTCGAACCCAAAGGCGGCGACGTGATGCTCGACGGCGAGAGCATCCTGGCGATGCGGCCTGAGAAGTTGCGGCGACGTGTCGGCATGGTGTTCCAGCATTTCAACCTGTTCCCGAACCATACGGCAATAGAGAACGTCATGCTGGCGCTGACCAGGATAAAAGGCATGGCGCAAAGCCAGGCCAGGCGACTTGCCGAGGGACGCCTGACGGAAGTGGGTCTCGCCGCCCGCGCGGACTACCGGCCGAGCCGCCTTTCGGGCGGCCAGCAGCAGCGCGTTGCAATCGCGCGGGCTCTCGCCATGGAACCCGAGGTCATCCTCTTCGACGAAGTCACCAGCGCGCTCGATCCCGAACTCGTCAAAGGCGTGCTCAACCTGATGGCCGATCTGGGGCGACGCGGTATGACGATGATCGTCGTCACCCACGAGATGGGTTTCGCCCGCAAGGTCGCCGACCAGGTCGCGTTCATGGACGAGGGCCGCATCGTCGAGGTCGGTCCGCCAGCCGAAGTCTTCGACAGGCCGAAGAGCCCGCGACTGAAGCAATTCCTGGCCGAGGTGCTGTGAACGATGTCGGCCCCCAACCTATCGTTCCGATATCCAATAGAACTCATCGTCCGAACCATCGAAAGTTGCTTCCATGACCAATAACACCGCCCTCAAGGCCGTCGTCGTCGGCGCCGGCGTCTTTGGCGTCTCCACAGCCTTCCACCTCGCTCGCCTCGGCGTCCAAACCACCATTGTGAACGACGGCGCCGTCGCCAACGGGGCATCGTCGCGCTCGCTGGCCTGGCTCAATTCGGCGCGGAAGCGCTCCGCGGCGTATCACAAGCTGCGTATTCAAGGCCTTGAACGCTACAAGGCTTTTGCGGCCAGTCATGATTGCAGCGCCTGGCTGCGGTTCGACGGCGGCCTGACCTGGGACGCCGACGATGCTTCCAACCAGATAGCGGAGATCCACCGGCACGAGCAGTCTATTGGCTACCAGACACAGCTACTCGCGCCTTCTGAACTCAGCGCCGTCACGCCTGGTGTCGACCCGCGCGCTGTCTCGCCCCAGGGCGCCATCTTCAATGCCGGCGAAGGCTGGGTAGACCTGCCTTCATTGATTAACCTCCTCTTGGCGGAATTTCGCGAACGCGGCGGCCGCATTCTCAGCGACGCCGGCTCCGCCGACGTCACACTCGCCAACGGCCGCGTCAGCGGCGTGAAGACCACTTCCGGCGAGGTGGTCGGTGCCGATGTCGTGGTGGTCGCGACCGGCCCGGCAGTGCCGGCAATGGCTGCCAAGGTCGGCAGGCATATAGGCGACGGCACGACACGTGCGCTGCTGGTTTTCAGCAAACCGGTTCCGCATCCGCTGCGTGCCGTGCTCAACACCCCTCGCGTCGCCATCAGGCCCACTCCGAACGGCGCCTTCGCGCTGGATTCGGCATGGTCGGAAGAGGAAGTCATCGTGCGAGACGATGGCACATACGAGGCAAAGCCGTCCACGATCGCAGGGCTGCTCAAGGAAGCCTCCTCGGTGCTGGAGGGCAACCCGAGACTTGTCCTGGAGAGCCTTCACGTGGGGCCGAAGCCCATTCCGGCGGACGGCGAACCGGTCGTCGGCCAATTGACCGGTATTCCGGGTTATCATGTCGTCTTCAGTCACAGTGGCGCGACGCTGGGGCTCATCGCAGGCGAACTGCTGGCCGGCGAGATCGTCAGCGGGACGGCCAATCCCTTGCTCGAGCCGTTTCGCCCCTCGCGCTTCGATGGCTGAGAAGCCGTTTGCCAAGCTGTTGCGTTTCGGCTCAGATTGCGCCGGGTCCCGCCCGCACGGAATGCGAGAAGCAGCAAGGCATGGATCATTTCGACCTCGGCACTTATCGCCGCCCCATCTCCACGTCCTCCCCCGAAACGCAGCGCTGGTTCGATATCGGGCTGAACTGGTGCTACGGCTTCAACCACGAGGAAGGCATAAAGTGCTTCGAGAAGGCGCTGGAGACCGATCCAGCTTGCGCCTTTGTGCATTGGGGCATCGCCTATGCCGCCGGGCCTTTCTATAACCTCACCTGGAAGGAACATGGCAAGGCCGAGGCCGATCATGTCGCCAGGCGCTGCTTCGAGCATGCGAGGCTGGCGCAAGCCAATGCGGCGAGCGCCAGCCCTGTCGAGCAGCAGCTGATCGAGGCGCTGGCCGCCCGCTTCCAGCAGCCGCATGGCGTGAGCGCCGCGGAATTCGAAAAATGGGACGACGCCTATGCCGCCGCCATGCGGCACGTCTATCGCGACTTTCCCGATGACCATGACGTCATGGCGCTGACCGTCGAGGCGCTGATGATGCGCACGGTGCGGCGCCTGTGGAACCTCAAGACCGGCGCTCCTGCGCCGAATTCGGACGTCCTCGAAGCGCTGGATATCTGCGAACGCTCGATCCGAATGTCGGACGAGGCAGGGGCCGCGCCGCATCCGGCGGCGCTCCATCTCCACATCCATCTGCTCGAGATGTCGACGCAGCCCGAGCGCGGCATGCGCTCAGCGGAACGGCTGGGCACGATGTGTCCCGATGCCGGCCACATGAACCATATGCCTGGGCACATTTACGTGCTTTGCGGCGAATATGAGAAGGCAAAGCTCGCCAGCGAGAAGGCGGTGCGCGCCAACGACCTCTACCTCGCCTATGCCGGCGAGCCGACCTATTACCTGCTCGGCTGCTGCCACGACCTGCATCTGATGATGTTCACCTGCATGTTTCTTGGCCAGTACCGCCCTGCTCTGTGGGCGGCCGACAAGGTGCGTAACCTGGTGACGCGCGACGTCGTCAGCATCCCCGAGCGGCCGAAGCTGACGCAGACGGTCGAGGGCTATCACGCGATGAAATCGCATGTGCAGGTGCGCTTCGGGCGCTGGCGCGAGATCATCGACGAGCCGATGAATAGCGAGCCCGACCTCTATGTTGTGACCGCCGCGCTGCAGCACTACGCCAAGGGCGTGGCGCATGCGACGCTGCGCGACTTCGCTTCCGCCGAGCGCGAACGCGAGTTGTTTAGCCGGCAAATCGAGAGTATTCTGCCCGAGCGCCGATTCTTAAGCAACCCTACGAAAGCCTCGCTCGCCGTGGGCGCGGCGCTGCTCGACGGCGAGCTCGCCTATCACCAGGGCCGTCACGACGAGGCCTACTCGCATCTGCGCCGCGCAGTCGAGATCGACGACAATCTCTCCTACACCGAGCCATGGGCCTGGATGCATCCGCCGCGCCATGCGCTGGCGGCACTCCTGCTCGACCAGGGCCACGCGGCCGAGGCCGAGCAGGTCTATCGCGACGATCTGGGCCTGAGCGGCGCCGTGCAACGCTGCGCCCAGCATCCGGACAATGTCTGGGCGCTGCACGGCTTGGTCGAATGCCTGAAGCGGCGCGGCGAGAAAGAGGAACTGCCCAGGTTGCAGGCGAAGCTTGCCACGGCGCTGGCCAAGGCGGATGTGGCGATCACCTCGTCCTGCCTCTGCAGGACGAGCGTGCCAGCGGATCATTGCTGCTGTCACTAGGGCGTTCCACCGTTTCACGGAAACGGCGAACCGCTCTATCTCCTTGTTTTGACGCAATTCCGGACGGAAAACCGCTCACACTTTTCCTGGAATTGCTCTAGGCGTGCTGTTGCTCCGCGACGACGGCGCCAGCCGCTACGAGAAGATCTCCGCCAGTTCGTCGATGCTCGCTCCTTCCTTCGCCTGGCGCAGTTCGACGTAGCTCACCGCCGTGGCGATCGAGAGCACCATCGACACCACGGTCTGCACCAGCGCGGCTCCGATCTCGGCGATGATGCCGCCGAACAGCACGAGAACCAGCAATATCCCCCACTGGATGATCATCGCGATGATGATGAGAATGAGAAACAGGCCGAAAAGCGACCAGCGGCTGCCCTTGGTCAGAGCCCGGCTGCGCGACATCGAGCCGAACACGCCCCGACGCTCCTGGATGAGGACCGGCACCGACATCGACCAGCCGAGCCACAGGATGATGCCCGGCACGATCAACAGCATCAGGCCGATACCCGCGCCGAGACCGACGAGAAGGCCGACCGCGAGCGTCGGCAGCAGGAAGCGGATCGCAATCTGGATGCAGTCGCCGAAGGACGGCCGCTTGCCGTTGAGGTCCTCGATGGTCGCCCGCACCAGCGCCGATTGCAGCAGCAGCGCACATATGAAGGAGATCAGCCCGGCGAAGATGGTGATGTAGGAATTGCGGAACATGGCGCTTGGGTCGGCCATGGCGGCGGGGTCGCGCTGCATCATTGCGTCGATCTGCGGCTGGGTCCACAGCCTGATGAGCAATGCCGGCAGACCCGCAAACAAAGCCGCCAACCCCACGCAAAGTCCGATGTTTCGGCCAATCACGCCGAAGGTGTTGCTGAATACCCTGCCGATCTCGAATCTGCCGGGTTGTCCCAATGTCACAGTCGTCATGATAATTTCCCCCGAACCACCACCGTATCCAACGGATGACTTCAAAGTAAATTTGCCAAGATTAAAGGGCTACGTCCAGTGCGCTTGCAATTGTCATGGCGTATTGCCAGTGTCGGCCCCGAACCGCAGGTTGCAGGGGGAACGAGCGGGTGACAGCCGCAGCGACGGAGGGGGCCGGACGGCTGGCGCAGTTGCACAAGCAGCTGCTGGCCGACGATTCGATCCAGTTCGGGCTGCCGACCTATGTGCGGCCCGAGCCGCCGGCGTGGTTGAAGCCGTTTCTGGACGGCCTGGCAAAGCTCGGTCCGTATATGATCTACCTGTTCTGGGGCGCGGTGATTGTCGGCGTCGCGATCATTGCTTTCCTGCTTTTCCTCGAGGCCAAAGGCGTTGCCTGGCGCCTGCCATGGCGGCGGAAACGCGAAGAGACCGAAGCGAAGGAAGAGTGGCGTCCTGACGCGGGCGCCGCCCAGATCCTGCTCTCCGAGGCCGATGCGCTGGCAGCGCGCGGCGAATATGACGAGGCGGTGCATCTGTTGCTTCGCCGCAGCGTCGCCGACATCGCCACGCGGCTGCCCGATTTCCTGCGGCCGTCGCTCACCGCGCGCGATATCGCCGGCGCGGGCTCCATCCCCACCCGGCCCCGCGCCGCCTTCAGCGAGATCGCCCGCATCGTCGAGGCAGCCTTGTTTGCCCGCCGTCCCGTCGGAGTCGAGGGCTGGCGGCAGGCGCGCGGCGCCTATGAGCGTTTCGCCTTTCGGGATGCCTGGGCATGACCGCGCAGATGACAGGGGCAGCGCAAGAACCGTTCAGCCGCAAAACCCTGTTCTGGGGCATTTTCGCCAGCCTGCTGGCGGCGGCCGGGTTTTTCCTTTTGTCCACCTATGCCCCCGATTTCCGCGAGCCCGAAGGCGGCGGCACGCCGTTCTCGAAGGGCGGCACCGGCTATGCCGGGCTTGTCGAATGGCTGAAGCTGACCAACGGACAAGCGCCGCCGATGGAACGCGGCGAGAAGGACCTGGCGTCCCCGCTGGCCTCGACTTTCCTGCTCGTCGTCACCATCGCACCGGGCAGCGACCCGGCCGCGCTCGACCACATCATCAAGCTGCGCTCGGGCAAGGACACGCTCTTCGTGCTGCCGAAATGGCAGACCTTTCCCTTGTTCAGCCATGACGGCTGGGAGACCAAGGTCGAGCGGCTGCCCAACACGGTCGTCAACGACTGGCTCGGCCGCATCGCCAAGGCGAAGCTCGGCGAGGCAAAGAACACGCTCTCGCAGATCAATATCGCCGGCCGCACGGTGCCCGCGCCGGAGGACCTGCAATGGGTGGCGGACGACCATCCGCTGATCGCGGCCGGCGACGGCAGGGCTATCCTGACGGAGCTCGACAACGAACCCTTCTACATCCTCACCGATCCCGATTTCATCAACAATGCCGGGCTGAAGGACGAACAGACGGCAGCCGCCGCGCTCGACATGATCGCCATGCTGGAGCCCGCCAAGGGCGCCGTCATGTTCGACCTGACGCTGCACGGCATCGGCCAGAAATACGATCTTGCCAAGCTGTTGGTCGAACCGCCCTTCCTGGCGCTGACGCTGTCGGTGCTGGTGGCCGCCGGGCTCGCCTTCCTGCATGGGCTCGGCCGCTTCGGCCCGCCGCGTGCGGAAGGCCGCGCTATCGCCTTCGGCAAGCGGGCGCTGGTCGACACCACGGCGATGCTGCTCAGGCGCGCCGGGCGGCTGCAAGAGCTTGGCGACCGCTATGCGGCGCTGATGCGCCAACGCGCCGCTGCCTTGCTTGGCGCGCCGCACGGGCTGCAAGGCGAGGCGCTCGACCGCTGGCTGGACTCCCGCGACAAGGATGAAGCGCACGGCTTCACCGCGCGGTTCAAGGCAGTGAATGATTCCAATAGTTTGGCCGGAATGCATGAAGCAGCGGAAAAGCTGCATGACTGGACGGCAAGGAGGCTCGGTGAACGTCGATGAAGTGAAGGCCCTGGCGAACGCGATCAGGGAAGAAGTAGCGAAAGCGATTACCGGGCAGCGCGATACCGTCGACCTGATGCTGACTGCGCTGTTTGCTGGCGGGCACATCCTGCTCGAAGGCCCGCCGGGCACCGCCAAGACGATGACGGCGCGCTGCTTCGCGCAGGCGCTCGGCGTCGCCTATGGCCGCATCCAGTTCACGCCCGACCTGATGCCTGGCGATATCGTCGGCGCCAACATCTACAATTTCCAGAGCGGGCAGTTCACGCTGACGCGCGGCCCGATCTTCTGCGACCTTCTGCTTGCCGACGAAATCAACCGCACGCCGCCGAAGACGCAGGCAGCACTCCTCGAGGCCATGCAGGAGCATGCCGTCACCTTCGACGGCACCACGCATTCGCTTGGCCGGAATTTCATGGTGGTGGCGACGCAGAACCCGATCGAACATCAGGGCGTCTATCCGCTGCCCGAAGCGCAGCTCGACCGCTTCCTGTTCAAGCATCGGGTGAGCTATCCGGACCTCCGGGAAGAGCGCGCCATCATCATCCATCACGGCGGCGGCTCGGCCTCGCACGATATCGAGCAATACGGCATCAAGGCGCGGACCGACCGCAAGACGCTGGAAGCCGCCCTTGCCACGGTCGGCGAGGTCACGCTGGTCGACGATATCGTCGGCTATATCGCAGCACTCGTGCGCGGCACGCGCGAAAGTCCTGACCTCGAGGTCGGCGCCAGCCCGCGCGCGGGCGCCATGCTGGCGCGCGCCGCGCGCGCCAGGGCGGCGCTAGACGGCCGCAACTACGTCATCCCGGACGACGTCAAGGCTTTGGCCGTGCCGGCGCTGCGCCACCGCGTCGTTCTCTCGCCGGCAGCGCAGATCGACGGACGGCTGGTCGAGCAGATCGTCTCCGACCTCGTCGACCACACGGAAGCGCCGCGTTGATCTATCCGAGCGGCAGAGCGGTCTGGGCAGCGGCGGCGGGGGCGATCCCCGCCTTCCTGATCGCGCTCGCTCTGCCGCATGTCTGGTATCTCGGCCTGTTGTGGATCTGCCTGCTGCTCGCCTTCCTGGCGGTGGACGCCGCCGCCGGGCGAGGCCGCGCCTCGCTCAACGCCACGCTGACGGCGCCGCCGCAGGTCGGCGTCGGCGGGCGCTTCACGCTGCACATCGCGGCGGGTTTCGGCGCCAAGCCGCGGCGCCTGCAGGCGCGTGTCGGGCATGACCAGCGGCTCCAGCCGGTCGCCGGCACCGGCGGCGCGCTGCCGGCCAATGGCGGCACGCTCGACCTCGAATTCGAGGCCATCCGCCGCGGCATCGCCAGTTTCGACCGGTTGTGGCTGCGCTGGCAGGGTCCGTTCGGGCTGATCTGGAACCAGGTCGTTCTGCCGGTCGATCGCAAGGTCGCGGTGCTGCCCGACGTCAGCAGCGCGCGCGACGAAGCGATCACGCTTCTGCAGCGCTCCGCGCTTGCCGACGGCCATGCACAGAAGCGCGCCGGCCAGGGCCGCGAGTTCGAGGCGCTGAAGGACTACCAGCCCGGCATGGGCCGGCGCATGATCGACTGGAAGCGCAGCGCCCGCCACGGCAAGCTTCTGGCGCGCGAATTCCGGATCGAGGAGAACAACAACATCGTCCTGGCCATCGATAGCGGCCGGCTGATGTGCGAGCCCGTCGACGGCGTGCCGAAAGTCGACCGTGCGGTGACGGCAGCACTTCTGTCGGCCTTCATCGCGCTCAAGGGCGGCGATCTCGTCAGCCTGTTTTCCTTCGACGCCCGGCCGCGCGTCTCCAGCGGCGCGGTGCGCGGCTCGCCGAGCTTCACCATGATCCAGAAGCGCGCCGCCGAGATCGATTATTCGACCGAGGAAACCAACTTCACCCTGGCGCTGACCACGCTTTCGGCCAGGCTCGACCGGCGCTCGCTGGTCATCGTCTTCACCGATTTCGTCGATCCGATCAGCGCCGAGCTGATGCTGCGCACCGTCGGCCGGCTGACCGAGCGGCATCTGGTGCTGTTCATGCTGATGAAGGATGTGGAGCTGGAGACGCTAGCCGACATGGCGCCGGCGGCGCCCGAGGATGTCGCCCGCTCCGTCACCGCCGGCGACCTGTTGCGGCAGCGGCAGGTGGTGATCGGCAGGCTCAGGCTGCTCGGCGCGCATGTCATCGAGGCCGACCATCAGCGGCTCGGCCCGGCGCTGGTCGGGCGTTATATCCAGCTCAAGGAGGAAAACCTCTTATGACGCTGTCGGCCGGCACCGATGCGGTGCGCCAGTCGCTGGCAAGCTTCCGCCAGGAGCGCGAAGCCGACTGGAAAGCCTTCGAGGCGCTGCTGGCGCGCGTCGAGAAGCGCGCGCCGCGCGCGCTGTCGGAAGACGAGCTGCTGTCGCTGCCGCTGCTCTACCGCTCGGCGCTGTCGTCGCTTTCGGTGGCGCGCGCGACCTCGCTCGACAGCGCGCTGATCGCCTATCTAGAGGCGCTGTGCCTGCGCGGCTATTTCTATCTCTACGGCGCGCGGCGATCGTTGAGGACGCGCATCGGCGACTTCTTCCTGCACGATTGGCCGGCTGCGATCCGCGACCTTTGGCGCGAGGTGTGGACATCGGTCGGGTTGACGGTGATCGGCGCGATCGCCGGCTATTGGCTGGTCGCCTCCGACAAGCGCTGGTACGACGCCATCATCGCGCCGAGCCTGGCGGGCGGGCGCAATCCGGATTCGTCGACCGAGACGCTGCGGGCCGTGCTTTACGGCGGCGGCGACCATTTTCTGTCGGGCTTTGCCGCCTATCTCTTCACGCACAACACGCAGGTCTCGATCCTGGCCTTCGCGCTGGGCTTCGCCTTCGCCGTGCCGAGCGTGCTGATCATCCTGATGAATGGCTGCATGCTCGGCGCCATCTTCCAGATCTATGCCGCCAAGGGCCTTGGCTTCGAGCTCGGCGGCTGGCTTTCGATCCACGGCACGACGGAGCTGTTCGCCATCGCCATCGCGGGCGCGGCCGGCATGCGCATCGGCACCAGCATCGCCTTTCCCGGCGAACTGACCCGCATGGCGGCGGCCGCACGGGCCGGCCGCGTGGCTGCGACCGCCATGATCGGCGTCACGGTGATGCTGCTTTTCGCCGGATTGTTGGAGGGCATCGGCCGGCAGACGATCACCAGCGACCTCACCCGCTATTCGATAGGCGGCGGCATGCTGGCCTTTTGGATCTGTTATTTCTACCTGTTCCGGATGGTGCGGCATGGCGACCGCTAGGGCAGCGAAGGTCAAGGACCCGGCAGCGCTGATCCGTCCACTGGTCACGCCGGAGGGCGTCGACCTCAGGGTCAAGCTGGCCGACGCCGGCACCCGGGCTTCGGGCTTCCTGCTCGACGTGGTGATCATCATCGTGGCGGCGGTCGTGGTGAGCCTCGTCGCGCTGTTCGGCCTTGGCGGGCTTGGCGTGCAGGATGCGCAGCCGCTGTTCATCGTCTGGATCATCTTCATCTTCTTCCTGCGCAACGTCTATTTCATCGCCTTCGAGGCCGGTCGGCGGGCAGCGACGCCGGGCAAGCGCATGGTTGGCGTGAGGGTCGCGTCGCGCAGCGGCGCCGGCCTCACGCTCGACCAGGTCATCGCGCGCAACCTGATGCGCGAGATCGAAGTTTTCCTGCCGCTGTCGATCCTCGCCGCGCGCGCCAGCGCCGATGTCGCCGACACGCTGACCACCATCTTCGGCCTGGTCTGGGCGCTGCTCTTCTCGCTGTTCCCGCTGTTCAACCGCGACCGGCTCAGAATCGGCGACCTGCTCGCCGGCACCTGGGTGGTCGAGGCGCCAAAAGTGGCGCTGCTCGAAGACCTTTCGCAGCGCAAGGATCCGGTCGCGGCCCGCTTCCAATTCAGTCCGGCGCAGCTCGACGCCTATGGCATCGCCGAACTGCAAAAGCTCGAGGAAGTGCTGCGCCGCGACGATTATTCGGCGCTGAAGGCGGTGGCGGAGACCATCGCCCGCAAGATCGGCGCCAGGGTCGAGCCGATCGATTCAAAGGCTTTCCTCACCGCCTACTATGGCGAGTTGCGCGCGCATCTCGAACGCAAGCTGCTGCTTGGGAACCGCAAGGCGGATAAGTACGCGCGGTAGCGCGCCTGAGTGATCTCAAATGAAGACGTCTCTGTCAGAACTCGAAATTCAAGAAATGGAAACACGGGCGGCGGCAGCCCAACCCGGTCCGTGGAAATCATGGGTCGAAGGCCGGGATTTCGACGGAGGATCGAACTTCATCCAGACCGGCAATGGGGCAGAACGTGGCGAGGACATAGAAATGTCCGGCGCAACAGTTGCAGACCAGGATTTTATGGCCGCCGCACGTCAGGACATCCCACGCCTGATCACGGAAGTGCGCCGACTGCGCGCACTTCTCACTCAGACCAAATAGAAGTCTCAGCGCCCTCGCCTACCCGACCCACTTCTCATAGTCCGACACCAAGAGGTGCACCGGCGAGACGTCCTCGTCGATGTTGGAGAAGCGGCCGATCGGCTCGCGAAAGACGTTGTCGGTGAGGTCGTCATTGACGGTGGAAACCTCGCCGATCAGCACATCCTTGCCCTCGGCCCAGAAGGCGTGCCAGACGCCGGGCAGCAGTGTCACGCTCTGGCCGGGATCGAGCTTCAGCAGGCCGCCGGCCGGCAATCTGGTGATGGTCCCGTCGACCGGTACCGAGACTTCGGCCTTCGGGTCGATGCCGCCGTCGCGGTCGTGCATGAACAGTTCCAGCACCAGCTTGCCGCCGCCGCGGTTGATGATGTCCTCGGCCTTGATGTTGTGGCGGTGCATCGGCGACAGCTGATCCTTGCGCGAAATCATGATCTTCTCGGCATAGAGCATGCCCATGCCGAGCTTCATGTCTTCGTAGCGGCCGTTGCGCACGGTGAACAGGAACAGGCCGAGCTCGTCGAACTTCTCCTGGCCGTAGTCGGTGATGTCCCAGCCGAGGCGCGAGGTGAAGATGGCCGAGGAGTCGGCCTTGTGCGCCTTCATCTCTTCCGGCGACCAATAGGCGAAGGGCGGCATGATGTAGCCGAAGGAGCGGATGAAGGCGTCGGCTTCGCGGATGATGTCGTTGATCTTTGAGCGCTTCATGGGTTCTTTTCCTTCCGGCCGCTGCCTGCTGAAATCTGACCTTCCGAATAGCCCAATGCCGGTCCGCTGTCGACGCAAACCGGCAGTTCTGGACCGTGACATCCGGCCGGATCGGGGCCATAAACCCAGTCGTTTTCTTTGAAGCGCATGTCCTCGTGCCGGAATCGGCAGGCATGCTTTGGACGGTGATCCCATGCCAAGCATAGACGACCTCGACACGCCGGCGATCCTTATCGATGCGGCACGCGCAGAAGCCAACATCAAAAAGGCGCAGGCGCATGCCGACGCGCATGGGTTGAAGCTGCGACCGCATATCAAGACGCACAAGCTGCCTTATTGGGCGAAGAAGCAGGTCGGGGCCGGCGCCGTCGGTATCACCTGCCAGAAGATCGGCGAGGCCGAGGTGATGGCCGATGCCGGGCTGACCGACATTTTTCTGCCCTACAACATCCTTGGCCGCGCCAAGCTGGAGCGGCTGAAGGCATTGCATGGGCGCGTGACGCTGTCGGTGACGGCGGACAGCCGTGAGACGCTGGAAGGCCTTGCCGCCACCTTCACGGATACCGACCATCCGTTGCAGGTTCTGGTCGAGTGCGACACCGGCATGGGCCGCTGCGGCGTGCAGAGCGCCGACGATGCACTGGCGCTGGCGAAAGTGATCGACAAGGCCAAGGGGCTCGCCTTCGGCGGGCTGATGACCTATCCGGCCGCGGGCCGCGCCGCCGAGGCGGAAGCGTGGCTGAAGGCCGCGCGCGACGCGCTTGCGGCGGCCGGCCTCGCATGCGAGCGCATCTCCAGCGGCGGCACGCCGGACATGTGGCGTTCCGGCGAGGACAGCGTCGTCACCGAATATCGGCCCGGCACCTACATCTATCTCGATCGCTACCAGGTCGCCAAAGGCGTCGGCACGCTGGACGATTGCGCGCTGACGGTACTCGCCACGGTGGTCAGCCATCCGACCCCGACCCGAGCCATCCTGGACAGCGGCAGCAAGGCGCTGTCCTCCGATACGCTGGGGCTGCCGGAGTTCGGCGAGTTGCTGGGCGTGCCCGGCGCCCGCGTCACTGGCTTGAGCGAAGAGCACGGCACCGTCACGCTATCGGACGGCGCCGCATTGCACATCGGCGAGCGCGTGCGCGTCGTTCCCGACCATTGCTGCGTGGTGACCAATTTGTTCGAGCAGGTGCATCTGATCGACGGCGACAAGGTGCTGGAAACGCTGCCGGTTGCGGCAAGGGGGCGGATGGGGTGAGGAGCGGCCTCTCCTTCTCCCCCTGTGGGAGAAGGTGGCCGAGCGAAGCTCGGACGGATGAGGGGTGCTCCAGGGAACACCAGCGCCTCACTCCGCTGGAACACCCCTCATCCGTCTCGGCGCTACGCGCCGATCCACCTTCTCCCACAAGGGGAGAAGGTTAGGCCCGCTCCGCCTGCCTTGCCGCAACCCTGCGCATCGCGGTGACGCGGCGCCGGAAAATCTCCGTGCGTATCGCCATCAGATGCAGCGCGAAGAACAGCACCGTGAAGCCGAGCGCCATCACGGCGAGCGGCCACAGCATCGAGGGATCGATGGTCGGGCCGCCGAGGCGGAAAACGGAAGCCGGCTGGTGCAGCGTATTCCACCAGTCGACCGAGAATTTGATGATCGGGATGTTGATGAAGCCGACCAGCGTGATGATGGCGGCGGCCCAGGCGGCGCGGCCGGCATCGTCCAGCGCGCGCGTCAGCGCAATGATGCCGAGATACATCAGGAAGAGCACAAACACCGAGGTCAGCCGGGCGTCCCACACCCACCAGGTGCCCCACATCGGCTTGCCCCAAATGGAGCCGGTGATCAACGCCAGCGCTGTGAAGGTGGCGCCGATCGGGGCCGCCGATTTCAGCGCGACATCGGCCAGCGGATGACGCCAGACCAGCGTGCCAAGCGCCGAGAGCGCCATGATCGTGTAGCACATCATGGCGAGCCAGGCGAAAGGCACGTGGATATACATGATGCGCACCGTGATGCCTTGCTGGAAATCCTCCGGCGCGGTGAAGCTCATATAGAGGCCAACGGCGAGCAGAATCGCCGCGACCGCCGCCAGCCACGGAATGACCTTGTCCGCCAGCCCGACGAAGCGCGTCGGGTTGGCGAGATCGGTCCAGGCGGCAAGCCGTGAGGTGGTATCGCTCATGCCGACCTAAATAGACCGACGATGGATCGAGGGCAATTGGACGGTTGTCGCAGACGGCGCGACCTTCCCTTCTCCCCTTGTGGGAGAAGGTGGATCGGCGCGATAGCGCCGAGACGGATGAGGGGTGTTCCAGCGGAGTGAGACGTCGGCTTTCCCTGGAGCACCCCTCATCCGGCCGCTACGCGGCCACCTTCTCCCACAAGGGGAGAAGGAGAAGCGCCGTGCTTACGCCGCTTCCGTGACCGGACGGCTGAGGCGCCGGACCTCTTCGTCGTTGAGCAGGCCGCCGGCGCGCAGCAGGCTGGCGAAGCGGCCGTTGCGCAGCGACAGCTCGGTGAAGCCGCCGAACTCCACCACCTTGCCCTTGTCCATGAAGACGACGAGGTCGGCGTCGCGGACCGTGGTCAGACGGTGGGCGATGATGAAGGTCGTGCGGTTGCGGCGCAGCTCGTCGATCGCTTCCTTGACGCGGTCCTCGGTCTCGACGTCGAGCGCGCTGGTCGCCTCGTCGAGCACCAGGATCGGGGCGTCCTTCAGCACGGCGCGGGCAATGGCGATACGCTGGCGTTCGCCGCCCGAGAGCTGGCCGCCACGCTCGCCGACGACAGTGTCGTAGCCGCAGCTCTTGGACAGGATGAAGTCCTGTGCGGCGGCGGCATTGGCAGCAGCGTGCACTTCGTCATTGCTCGCATCGGCGCGGCCGACGCGGATGTTGTCCTCGATCGAACGGTTGAGCAGGCCGGCGTCCTGGAAGACGGTGGCGATCGAATGGCGCAGCGACTTGCGGGTCACCGTGCGGGTATCGATGCCGTCGATCAGGATACGGCCGCTGGATGGCGTGAAGACGCGCTGCAACAGGTTGATGAGCGTCGTCTTGCCGGCGCCGGTCGGGCCGACGATAGCGACCGTCTGGCCAGCCTGGACCTCGAACGAGACGTCCTCGATGCCGTGGCCGGAATTGGCGAACTCGAAGCTGACGTCCTCGAAGCGCACATGGCCGGTGACGTTGGTGAGCTCGCGCAGGCCGTCGGGCTCGACGGTTTCGGCGGCCGAGTCTTCAAGACGGTAGAAGTCCTCGAGCTTGGCGCGCGCCTCGGAGATCTGGGTGGTGAAGGCCGACATCTGGTCGAGACGGGCGATCAGCATTCCGGCAAAGCCGGTGAACGCGACGACATCGCCGACGCGAAGCTGGCCACGGGTGACGAGATAGGCGCCGATCGACAGAACGATCATCATCGAGATGGTCGACGACAGCCGGTTCAGCGCATTGGCGATCGCCCACCAGTCGAGCACCGGGTTCTGGGCATCAAGCAGGTCCTTGACGTAACGCTTCAACGTCGCGGTCTCATGGCCGATGCGGTTGTAGCTCTGCAGCACGGCGACATTGCTGACGCTATCGGACACATGGGCAAAGACGGTGTGGTAGTGGCGCTCGACTGCGGTCTGCCCCGACTTGGTGTGGCGCATGACGATACGGCCGATGCCGACGTAAAGCACGCCGAGGCCGAGCAGCACGACGGACATGCGGATATCCATGGCAAGCGCGGTCGGCACCAGCAGCACCAGCGCGATTGCCGTCGACAGATGCACGCGCATGAATTCGAGCCACAGGCTGAACAGGGTCTCGACGGCGCGCAGCAGCGTGTGCAGCGAATTGGACGTGCCGCGCTGGTGATGCCAGGCGAGCGGCATGGTGATCACGCGTTCAAAGGACTGGCAGAGCACTTCGGAACGGCGGGCATGGGCGAAGCGATCGGCGCCGCGCGCAACCAGCACGAAGGCGACGACGTTGAAAATGCCGAGAGCGGCCCAGACGGCGAGCGTCGAGAACACCGGGCCTTTTTCCGAGATGGCGCCGATCACCCGGCCGAGCAGGATCGGCTCGAGGATTGCGATTGCCGCGAGCGCCACGTTGGCTCCGCAAATCAGCGCGACGCGCTTCTTGTCGGCCGCCAGATAACCCAGCGCTCTTAAGTAGATCTGCAGAAGTGACACTTCAGCTACTCCGCCAAACTCTTGTAAGTGCTCAATGCCGGTTTTGTGCACCGCACCATTTTCTGACACGTATCGGTTAATGTGTCGCGAAACAATGCGTCGTCTATCCCTTCCGTTCCCATTTAGCGAACAAAAGATGACGACGGTACGAAATCTGACGTGATCACCTAACGGTTTGAGATAAAAGGTGAAATGTCAGCCTTGCGGCAAAATAATGGCACTTACCCCGCACTGCCACATTTTTAATCACATGCTGCTTGCTTAGCCTGCCCTAAAGGAAGGCATGTGACCGGGCGCGGGAGCCTCGCCAAGTAAAAAACGGCGATCAGCCGCGCATCCCGGGGGACGCGCGGCCGACAAGCCAAGCCTTTGATTTTACGCAGGTATCCTGACGACGACCTCGGTCTTGCCGCCGGCCTTCGGCTCAAAAGACGTCGCTTTTTTCTTCGAGCCGTCGACTTCTAGCGAGATCGACTTGGTCTTTTTGTCGCGGATGACACGAAGCTTGATTTCGCCGTCGAACATCTTGAGCGTCGCGGCGTAGCCGTCCCAGTGCCCGGGCAGCTTCGGCCTAAACGTGATCTCCTTGCCGCGCCGCTCTATGCCGAGAATGCCTTCCACGGCGGCGCGGTAAAGCCAGCCGGCCGAGCCCGTGTACCAGGTCCAGCCGCCACGGCCGCCCTTGCCTTCGCCGGAATAAATGTCGGCGGCCACGACATAGGGTTCGACGCGATAATGCTCGGCCGCCGCCTCGTCCGAGGCGTGATTGACCGGGTTCAGCATCGAGAAGCAGCGATAGGCCTCGTCGGTGCGGCCCATTTCCGCCAGCGCGATGACGAACCAGGTGGCGGCATGGGTGTACTGCCCGCCATTCTCGCGCACGCCCGGCGGATAGCTCTTGATGTAGCCGGGGTCCTTCTGGCTCTTGGAGAAGGGCGGCGTAAACAGCTTGACGATCTTGAGCTCGTCGTCGACCAGCATCTCGGTCGCCTGCTCCATGGCCGTCGTCGAGCGCGCGGGATCGCCCTCGCCCGACAGCACGCTCCAGGACTGGGCGATGGAGTCGATCTTGCACTCGTCCGAATTGTGCGAGCCGAGCGGCGTGCCGTCATCGAAGCTGCCGCGCCGGTACCACTGGCCGTCCCAGGCGGTGCTTTCCAGGGCACGCTTGAGCACGTCAGCGTGCTTGACCCAGGCCTGCGCCCTTTTGGCGTCGCCCTGCCCCTTGGCGACAGGGGCAAAGTCGGTGAGCGTCTTCAACAGGAACCAGCCCAGCCACACGCTCTCGCCCTTGCCACCCTCGCCGACACGGTTCATGCCGTCGTTCCAGTCGCCGCCGAGGATGAGCGGCAGGCCGGCAGGGCTGCTGCGCTTGATCGCGAGATCGAGCGCCCGCGCGCAATGGTCATAGAGCGGCGCGGTGGTCTTGGTGATCTCCGGCGTGAAGAAGGCGTCATGCTCGCCCTCGCCGAGCTGCTGCCCGTCGACGAAGGGCAACTGCTCCTTGAGTATCCCAGCGTCGCCCGTCACCTCGATGTAGCGGGCCGTCGCATGCGCCAGCCAGACGACGTCGTCCGAGATCATGGTGCGCACCCCGGCGTCGGTACGCGGCAGCCACCAGTGCTGCACGTCGCCTTCGGGGAACTGCCGGCGCGCGGCATTGAGGATCTGGTCGCGCGCCAGCTTCGGGTCGTGCGCCAGAAGGGCAAGCGTGTCCTGCAACTGGTCGCGGAAGCCGAAAGCGCCGCTCGCCTGGTAGAAGGCCGAGCGCGCGCGGATGCGGCAGGCCAGGCTCTGGTAGGGCAGCCAGTGGTTGACCATGGCGTTCATCGCCTCGTCGGGCGTCTCGACCTGGATGGTGTCGAGGAAGCCGCGCCAGGCCTTTTCGTTGTCGGCCAGGCGCTGGTCGAAATCCTTGCCGCGATGGGCCTGCGCCAGCGCGCTCGCCTCGGCGGGCGTTGCCGCGTCGCCAAGCAGCCAGAGCAGCGTGACGTCGCCGCCGGCAGGGATGTCGATGTCACTGGCGAGAACCGCGCAGGGATCGTCGCCCGCCTCGATGCGGCCGGAGAGCGCAAGCCCGCCAAGCACGGCCTGCGGATATTCGGTCGTACCGTGCCTGCCGACGAACTCGGAACGGTCCGCGGTCACCGAATGGACGGGATGGCTTGCCGCCAGGAAGGCGACGCGCTCGCCGAAATCGAGCCCATAGGGGTTCTGCGCCAGCATGGCGCCGGTCACCGCGTCCCGGGAAGGCACGATGGTCGCCGCGGTGCGCGAGCGATGACCGCCCAGCACCCATTCGGCGTAGGCATAGACGCGCAGGCGCGCCGGCACGGAACCCGAATTCTGGATGCGCAACCGGCTGATCTTCACCGGATCGACAGGATCGACGACCTGCGTCAAATCCATCGACAGCGGCCCGCGCTTCGAGCGGAACGTCGAGAAGCCCTGGCCGTGCCAGGTCTCATAGGTCATCGACGGATCGCGAACCGTCGCTGCCATCGGCGAGAACGCCTTGCCGCTGGCGTGGTCGAAGACATAGAAGCCCTCGCCCGGCCGGTTCGACACCGGGTCGTTCGACCATGGCGTCAGCTGATAGTCGCGGCTGTTGCGGCTCCAGGTGAAACCGGCGCCTTCCGCCGAGACGTGGAAGCCGAAGGAAGCGTTGGAGATCACGTTGATCCAGGGCTGCGGTGTCGAGCGCCGCCCGGTCAGCCGCGTGACATAGTGGCGGCCGTCGCCGTCAAAGCCGCCGAAGCCGTTCCAAAGTCTGAGACCACCGCCGTCGGCGGCGATGTCGGCCCCGCCCCGGCTTGCCGGGACCGGCAAGGGCAGCGGCGGAACGGGCTCGCGCGGCGAGCCGCCCTCGGCCTGCAGCAAGGCATCGCGGGCCTGGAGCGCCGCTGTCTCGGCGCGTTCGAGCTGGTCGAAGATCGTGCCGTTGCGGGTATGCAGCACGACGCGCGCCACCGACAGCAAGGTCTTGTAGGTCGGCTCGTCCATCAGGTCGCGGCGTACCGCGAAGATGTGCTGGCGCGGCCCGAGCTCGCGGCCGCGCAGGCGACTGTTCTCGCACAGCGTCTCCACCGCGCGCTGCAGGTCCTGCACATAGGACGAGGCCTGCTCGTTGACGACGACGAAGTCGATCATCATGCCACGGGCCCGCATATACTCCTGGAAGCGGAGCGCCTGGGCGACGATCTCGAGATCGGCGACGTCGCCGATGCGCACGAGGAAGATCGGGAAATCGCCGGAGATGCTGGTCGGCCACAGGCTCGACTGGCGGCCGAGGCCGGACGCGATGGATTCCGCCGGCAGGCGCAGGAACGGATCGGGATAGATCAAATAGCGCGCCAGCTTCTGCACATTGGCGGCGTCGGTGAGGCTGAGGCCGAGATGGCGCGTCTGCACCTGGCTGCGCGTCCAGGCAAGCATGGCCTGGCGGGCAAAACTCTCCTGGTGGTCGAGCCGGGCGATCGCCTCGTCGAGCTCGTCGCGATTGACGCCGACGGCCGTCCAGAAGGTCAGCGATACCTTCTTGTTGGCCGGCACGCGCACCTGACGGCGCAACGCCGCCACCGGGTCGAGCGTGAAGCCCTGGCTGCCGGAAAGCCTGACGCCGGGGTCGAACGCGACGGCATCGGCGATGGTGCGGCCACGGCCGATGAAGGCGCGCCGGTCGGTCTCGGCCTCGGCGTCGCGCGACGGACCCGACGGGTCGGTGACGAAATGCACCATAGTGAGGTCGGGATCGTTCTTGTCGCGCTTGCGCCGCGTGGCGAAGATGGCGCCGTTGTTCGGCGCGATCTCGGTCTCGACGAACATCTTGGAGAACGCCGGATGCGCGTTGTCCGAGGCTTCGTTGCCGAGCACCAGCTCGGCGAAGGAAGTCACCTCGATATACCGGTCGGTGGCGCCGTCATTGTAGAGCGTGATGCGGCGGCCCTCGCCGTTGCCTTCGGAAATGACGATGCACTCGACTTCGGAACGCAGCGAGCCCACCGTCTTGGTGAAGCTCGCCTTGTCGTCGCCGAACAGCGTCTGGACGCGCTCGCCTTCGGCGCGCTTCGGTTCCGCCGTGGCCGACCACCAGTCGCCCGTCGCGGTGTCGCGCAGGAAGATATAGGAGCCGAGGCGATCCTCGCTCGGGTCCGGCTGCCAGCGGGTGACGGCAAGCTCGCCGAAGCGGCTGTAGCCGGAGCCTGTCGCGGTGACCATGACCGAATAGCGGCCGTTGGACATGACGTTGGTCGCGCGCAGCGCCTTGATCGGGTCGAGGACGACGCGGCTGTCGGGGCTCTCGGCCTCGGTCTCGTCCTTGGAGCGCTCGTCGGCCTCCGTCCGGACGGTCGCGGTCGGAATGTCGCGGGGCGCCTTCTCCTGCAACAGGAGCTCGGCCGACTCGATCACCGGGTCGCTGTGGAAGCGCTCGCGCAGCCGGCCCTCGAAAATGGCGTCGGCTACCGCCGCGATCGACATGCCGGAATGGTGCGCCATGTAGTTCTGCACCACGGCGTGGTCGGTGCCCTCGGGCACGCGCTGCGGCGTGAAATCGACCGCGTCGTAGAAGCCGTGACGGCCGAGCGCACCGATCGAGCGCAGCCGTTGCAGGTTCTGCACCGCTTCGCGCGGGCTGAACTGAGCCGCCAGGATCGTCGCGTAGGGCGCGATCACGGTGTTCTGGCCAAGGCCGCGCTTCAGGCCGAGGCCGGGCACGCCGAAATTGGTGTACTGGTAGGTGAGCTCACGGTCGCGGGCGTTGTAGGCCGCTTCCGAAATGCCCCAGGGCACGTTCTTGGAGCGCGCATACTGGATCTGGCGTTTGATGATCAGCTTGCTGGTCTGGTTGAGGATCGAGCCCTGCGGCTCCTTCATCACCAGCGGCGGCATCAGGTACTCGAACATCGAGCCCGACCAGGACATCAGCGCGCCCTGGAAGCCGATCTCGACGATCGGCCGTCCGAGACGGAACCAATGCTCGGTCGGCAGGTCGCCCTTGGCGATGGCGAACAGGCTGGTGAGCCGCGCCTCCGAGGCGAGCAGGTCGTAGCAGCTCTCGTCGAGCTGGCGGTCCTCGACGCGGTAGCCGATCGACAGAAGCTTGCGCTCCTGCCGCATCAGGAAGGAGAAATCCATCTCGAAGGCGTAGCGACGGCAGCGCTCGCGCAGCGCAAGCAGCTTGGCACGCAGCGCCGAAACCGCGCTCTCGTCATTGTGCGAGTCATGCACATGGGCTTCGCAGGTCGCTTCCAGCCGCTCCGCCCAGTCGGCAATGACATCGCTCTTCGGCGAAGCCGCCTCGGTGTGGATGGCGGTGGCGAGCTTGCGGATCTCGCCGGCCAGCACGGCAAGGTTGATGGTGCGGATCGACGCCATCTCAGGCTGCGCCTTGATGGTCGCGACGGCGCGGCGCATGCCGTCGAGACGGTCGGCCAGGCGCTGGCGCAGCGGTCGCAACTGCCGGCGGTCGTCCGGCAATTCGTCCAGGCTTTCGTCGAGAATGGTGACGGTGTCGATGATGCCTTCGAAATCGCCTTGCAGATGCACGGACGGCGCTTCGGCCCATTCGGCGCAGGAGGCCGCCACGGCGACAAGGTGGCCGGCGAGATTGCCGCTGTCGACCGCCGAGATGTAAAGCGGATAAAGCGGCTTCAGCGTCGTCGTGTCGTACCAGTTGTAGAGATGGCCGCGATCGCGCGGCATGTTCTCGATGGTCGTCATCGTGGCGTCGATGCGGGTGATGGCGTCCGACAGGCTGATCCAGCCGAAGTCGCGCGCCGACACCACCGAAAGCAGATAGACGCCGATATTGGTCGGCGAGGTGCGCGGCGCCACCACCGGCGCCGGGCTTTCCTGGAAATTGTCCGGCGGCAGGTGATGCTGCTCGGCGGTCACGAAGGTCTCGAAATAATGCCAGGTGCGGCGCGCGAAGGTGCGCAGCGCGTGAATGTCGGCGGCCGAGATGCGCAGCCTGTCCTCGGTCTCGGCCGAACGGCTGATCCAGCAGGCGACGGCGGGCGACGCGATCCAGAAAATGGCGAAGAAGAAGGCGACGAAGGCGCCGGTGGAATCGGCGAGCACCGGAATCGCCAGGCCGACGACGCCGATGATGACCGCGCCATACATCATGCCGTAATAGGCGCCGAGATCGTTGCCGCCCTTGGCTGCCTGCGAGGCGGTGCGCCATTCGAGCAGGTTCTGCCGGCTGACGAAGAGCCGGTAGATGGTGCGGACGATGGCATCTCCCATCATCCAGGCGAGATGCGCCATCAACAGCACTTTGAGCGCCACA
This sequence comes from Mesorhizobium sp. RIZ17, assembly GCF_051127865.1. NCBI lineage: Bacteria > Pseudomonadati > Pseudomonadota > Alphaproteobacteria > Hyphomicrobiales > Phyllobacteriaceae > Mesorhizobium > Mesorhizobium sp. RIZ17. Next base: position 5,158,942 of record NZ_CP147861.1, on the reverse strand, counting down.
AGCGCCGTGCCAAACACCGTGTCGCGCGCCAAAGCAGAGAAATGGCCGCGCGGCGTCTGGTCGCCGCTCTTGGGCAGGATGCCGTTCACGATGTCGAAGGTCGGCGCCATGAACAGGCTGAGGATCATCAGGGCCTGCCACTGCGCGGCCTGGGTGAAGGGCAGCAGCGTCCAGCCGGCGACGCAGGCCATGACCCAGAAGATCGGAGTGACCGAGCGGCGCAGATTGTCGACCATCTTCCAACGCGACAGCGCCGGCACGCCGGAGCGCGGATCGAAGATATAGCCGAGCAGCTGCCAGTCGCCGCGCGCCCAGCGGTGGTGGCGCGAGGCGTCGACCGAATAGCGGGTCGGATAATCCTCGACCAGCTCGACGTCGGTGACCAGCGCCGCGCGCGACAGGGCGCCTTCGAGCAGATCGTGGCTGAGAATGGTGTTCTCGTCGATGCGGTCCTTCAGCGCCGCCTCGAAGGCGTCGACATGGTAGAGGCCCTTGCCGGTGAAAGAACCGTCGCCGAAGACGTCCTGGTAGATGTCGGAGACGGCGAATACATAAGGGTCGAGGCCGCGATTGGCCGAAAAGACGCGCTGGAAGAAGGAGGCGTCGTCGCCGCTGGTCAGCGAAGCGGTGATGCGCGGCTGCAGGATGGTGTAGCCGGCGCTGACGACGCGCTTGACCGGATCGAAATGCGGGCGGTTCAGCGGATGGGCGAGCTTGCCGACCAGGCTCGAAACCGCATCGCGCGTGGTGCGCGTGTCGGCGTCGAGCGTCATCACATAGACGACCTTTTCCGGCAGCGGCACGTCGAGCGGCAGGAAGGTGGTGTCGCTGTCGCCACGCAGCAGAAGGTTCAGCTCATGCAGCTTGCCGCGCTTGCGCTCCCAGCCCATCCAGCAGCCCTGCGCCTGGTTGTAGAGCCGGCGGCGATGCAGGAGGTAGAAGCGCGGCGAGCCTTCCGACGGATAGCGGGCATTGAGCCTGGCGATCTCGTCGCGGGCATATTGCAGGATCTCGATATCGGCGGCGTCGATCTCAGTCTTGGAATCCGGCCAGTCGGACAATAGAGCGAAATGGATTTCTTCCGCCGTGTTGGCGAGGTGATGCACCTCGATGTTGCGGATGTTTTCCTCGACGTCGTCGCGCGAGCCGATCAGCGAGGGCACCACGACCAGCGTGCGCGACGCGGACGGGATGCCGTGCTTGTTGTAGTCGTAGCCCACAAGCCGGGTCGGTTTCAGGAACAGCGCCACCACGGTGTTGAAAAAGGCCAGCGCTCCTTCGCTGGCCGGCACCGCGAACAGCGCCAGCATCAGCGTGATCGATTCCACCGACAGGCCGAGATTGGCGAGCGCCCTGCCCGACAGCACGAGCAGCAGCGCCGTCAGCAGGAAGACCGGCCCGACGATGCCCATCCAGCCGGCGCTGGCAAAGCCGCGCTTGAAGGTCACATAGAAAGGCGGCCGGTAGCCGATCGCCTTTTCCAGTTCCTGCCGGCGCGGGCCGACCAGGAAGAAGCCTACATCGGTGTGCACGTCGGGATCGGCAGTTTCGGGCACGCCGGACGCATCGGTGACACCGGGCGTGTGGCCGGCAAGCTCGATCGCCTTCTCGGCCACCCGGTATTCGGACAGCTCCGAGCGCCGCGCCAGCTGCTCGATCGCGGTGCGGTACTGGTCGCGCGAGAAGAAATCGAGGTCGGCGAAATCGGTCTTGTCGCGCAGCAGCGTGTCGATGCGGCTGACGCCTTCGAACCAGACCGTCCAGTCGACGTCGTTGATGAGGCGCAGGCCGCGGATGATGTTGCCGGTGGTGACGTTGCCGCCGGACAGCGTCTGGTGCTCGGAGATGATAATCTCCTCGGCATCCGATCCGGTCTTTTCGAGCTCGCCTTCCAGCCATTCCAGCGCGCGGCCGGCGTTCTGCGACCCGTCGCGCAGGCGGTAGAGCAGCTGGGTGGCGAACGTGGTGTCCTGCGCATGCGCGCTGTAGTTGGACAGGATCCTGGTGCGGTCGGCATTGTCGTCGGTCGCCAGGACGCGGTCGGCGACCTCGTTGGCGACGTGGCGCATCTGCCTGGTGCGATCGACGCGCACGGCGATGCGGCGCAGGTTCTCGATCAGCACGAAGCGCAGCAGCGACGGCAGCGCCCAGAGTTCGCCGATCTTCATCGGCTCGACCGACTGGAAGCCCTCGACGATCGCCTTGAACATGTTGGCCGAAACGGAGCTGTCGGAGTGCTCGACATAGCTCCAGGCAACGACGAAGGCGCGCGGCAGCACCGTGCCGTCGCCGAGCGTGAGCGTCGGCAGCTGGCGATAGAAGCGGCGCGGCAGGTCGCGCTTGACCTGGAAGATGGTCTCCTCAACCAGGTAGTTGTTGTCGAGCAGCCATTGCGCGGCCGGCGTTATGGTCTCGCCCTTGGCCTGGGCGGCATTGGTCGAGCGGTAGACTTCGAGGATCTTCTTGGCGCTGTCGCGGATGCGGGCCTGGAACTCGAACGGGGCGAGGCCGAACAGTTCCTTGACCTCGCCCTTGGCGAGCGCAACGCCCAAGGCGCGCAGCCGGTCCTCGGGCAGGAAATTGGAGCGTATCGGCACTTCCGTCACCGTCGGGAAGCCGGCGCTTGTCTGTTCGATCTTGTTCGGATTCGTCTGAATGTTCATTGAAAATTCCGTAAGCGGGGGCGCAATGCGGCGTCACCGCCACGGCAATGGCCCTAAAACCGGTTCAATTGCAATTGGTTGCATGACTGATCGGCCGAAAGTTTGTTTTGCGCACCACAACAGGGGCGTGCCCTTTCGACAGCTCGTGGGCGAACGCCCCTCGCTCTTCGCCCCCGGTTGGATCAGGGCAAGGATTCAGGCTTTTTCGTGATACATGCAAGGGGCCGGGCGATAATTCGCCCGAGCCGCGATCATGTTTGGCAACAGCCGTTAATGGTTGGCGGCGAGGCGGTGGAGCTCAATCACGAAAAGCAGGCCCTGCCCCTTGGGCTGAAGCCGCAATTCCGGGCTGTCCCGGTCGAGGATCAGCGTATCGAGCGATCCCAGGCTCGACGCATCGTCCGTGAAGAGCGTGAAGCCTGCGTCGACGGCCAGAACCAGCGTCGTGTCGGCGCGCGGCGAGATGCGAATTTCACCGGAGAGCGCCCGGCGCTCGACCTTATGGGCCATGCGGCCACGGCGGGTCATGACGTTGAGATCAGTGATGGGGCCGCCGATCAGCGCCGCCCCGGTCGGCACGTCGCCTGGGAAGGCTAGTGGCGCCGAGGCCGTGGTCAGCTGCGCCGGCGGCTGGCCGGCGATGTCGAGGACGATCCCCTCGCCTTCCAGCACCGACAGCGTGCGGTCGATGCCGGCGAAACTCGAGAACGGCCCGCTGGTTTCGACTTTAGCCATCGAGATGCGCCAGTCGAAATCGTCGAGCCCGGCGCCATCAGGCGAGACGGCGATCTCGGTCGTCGTGCCGCCGCCATTCTTCCACGGCATGACTTTGTAGTCGGCGGCACGAAGGATGCGCATCGCTTTAGCCCAGGATGCCCGGCAGGTTGAGCTGGTGCTCCTTGGCACACTCGACGGCGATGTCGTAGCCGGCATCGGCATGACGCATCACGCCGGTCGCCGGGTCGTTCCACAGCACACGCTCCAGGCGCTTGGCAGCGTCCGCCGTGCCATCTGCGACGATCACCATGCCGGCATGCTGGGAGAAGCCCATGCCGACGCCGCCGCCATGATGCAGCGACACCCAGGTCGCGCCGGACGCGGTGTTGAGCAGCGCGTTGAGCAGCGGCCAGTCGGAAACGGCGTCGGAGCCATCCTTCATCGCTTCGGTCTCGCGGTTCGGCGAGGCGACCGAGCCGGAATCGAGATGGTCGCGGCCGATGACGACCGGCGCCTTGAGCTCGCCCTTGGCCACCATCTCATTGAAAGCGAGGCCGAGCCGGTGGCGGTCGCCGAGGCCGACCCAGCAGATGCGCGCCGGCAGGCCCTGGAACGAGATGCGCTCGCGCGCCATGTCGAGCCAATTGTGGAGATGCGTGTTGCCGGGGGTAAGCTCGCGCACCTTGGCGTCGGTCTTGTAGATATCCTCCGGATCGCCCGAGAGCGCGGCCCAGCGGAACGGGCCGATGCCGCGGCAAAACAGCGGGCGGATATAGGCCGGCACGAAGCCCGGGAAGGCGAAGGCGTTCTCGAACCCTTCGTCCTTGGCGACCTGGCGGATGTTGTTGCCATAGTCGAGCGTCGGCACGCCGGCGTTCCAGAACGCCACCATCGCCTCGACATGCTCGCGCATCGAGGCGCGCGCCGCCTTCTCGACTGCCTTCGGATCGCTGACGCGCTTCTCGCGCCACTCGGCCATCGTCCAGCCCTTGGGCAGGTAGCCGTTGATCGGGTCATGCGCCGAGGTCTGGTCAGTGACCATGTCGGGGCGGATGCCGCGCCTGAACATCTCCGGCACGATCTCGGCCGCGTTGCCGAGCAGGCCGACCGACTTCGCCTCGCCGGCCTTGGTCCAGCGATCGATCATTTCCATCGCCTCGTCGAGCGTCTCGGCCTTCTCGTCGAGATAGCGGGTGCGCAGGCGGAAATCGATGGAATCCGGGTTGCACTCGATGGCAAGGCAGGAAGCGCCCGCCATGACGGCGGCCAGAGGCTGGGCGCCGCCCATGCCGCCGAGACCGCCGGTCAGGATCCACTTGCCCTTCAGGTTGCCGTTGTAGTGCTGGCGGCCGGCCTCGACGAAGGTTTCGTAGGTGCCCTGCACGATGCCTTGCGTGCCGATATAGATCCACGAGCCGGCCGTCATCTGGCCGTACATCATCAGGCCCTTCCTATCGAGCTCGTTGAACTTCTCCCAGGTTGCCCAGTGCGGCACGATGTTGGAATTGGCGATGAGCACGCGCGGGGCGTTGGAATGGGTCTTGAAGACGCCGACCGGCTTGCCGGACTGGACCAGCAGCGTCTCGTCCTCGCCCAGCGTCTTCAGCGACGCGACGATGCGGTCGAAATCGTTCCAGGTGCGCGCCGCCCGGCCGATGCCGCCATAGACGACGAGCTCGTTCGGGTTCTCGGCGACCTCCGGATCGAGATTGTTCATCAGCATGCGCAGCGGCGCCTCGGTCGTCCAGTAGCGGGCGTTGAGCTTGTCGCCGCGGGGGCTGCGCACTTCGCGGATGTTGTGGCGTGGATCGTTCATCATTGTCCCTTTCGAGTAAGGCGGCGCGTCAGCGCCCGGCCCAGTCAATGGCGGTTTCGAGGATGTTCTTCAGCGTGGCGCGGATCGGCGCGGCATAGGTTGCGTCGTAGGGCACCGGCCAGTTCTCGGGTGAACCCTTCTCGGCCGGCTCGCGCATGTAGCCGCGGTTGGACAGCTCCATCTGCAGCGCGTGGACGCCATTCCGGGGCTGGCCGAAGCTTCTGGTGATCCAGCCGCCCTTGAAGCGGCCGTTGACCACCCAGGTCTCGCCGGTCGCGGCCAGGATGGCGGCTACCTTTTCCTGCAGCGCCTGATCGGTGCTCTTGCCGTCATTGGTGCCGAGATTGAAGACCGGCAGCGTGCCTTCGAACAGCCTCGGCAGGACCGAGCGGATCGAGTGGCAGTCGTAGAGCACGATCTTTTCATGCATGCCGCGCAACCGATCGATCTCGGCCTGCAGGGCAGCGTGGTAGGGTGCGAAATAGGTCTCGCGGCGCCGGTCGATCTCGGCCGGCGTCGGCTCGTCGCCCATACGGTAGAGCGGGTCACCGTCAAAAGTCTCCGTCGGGCAAAGGGTAGTCGTCGCCTGCCCGGGATAGAGCGAGACGCCGGACGGATCGCGGTTGACGTCGATGACCGTGCGCGAAATGGCGGTGTGAACGACCGTTGCGCCGAGGTCGGCGGCGAAATCGTAGAGATTGTCGATCCACCAGTCACAGTCGCGACGGGCCAGCCAGGTCGAGACCAGCCGGCCGTCAAGGCCAGCAAGGTCGATGCCCGTGTGCGGGATCGAAACCAGCAGCGGCGCGGTGCCCTGGGTGACGGTGAGCCAATTGGGCGAGGTCATGAGAGACCTCCGTAAGTTGGAGCTCTACGGCGCCCCCCTCTCCCCTGCCGGGGATCTCCCCTTGTTGGGGGGAGATTGGCCGTCGCGGCGGCTTTCGCCAATCGCCGACGCTGCAAGAGGGGCGGCGCCAAAGAAGCTGCTGATCTCCCCCCTGGAGGGGGAGATGGCCGGCAGGCCAGAGGGGGGCGCGAAGGATCGCGGCCTTCAATCTTCGGTATTCTCACGACGCAATTCCCGGCAACGCCACCGCGCTCGCCGCCTTCACCGTGGCGCCGCTGCGCACCATGGCGATCGCCTTTTCCATGTCGGGATGGAAATGACGGTCATTGTCGAGATGCGGGACTTCGGCCCGGACCAGCTTGCGCACCGCTTCCAGCGCCTCGCTGGATGCAAGCGGCTGATGGAAGTCGCAGCCTTGGGCTGCGGCCAGCAACTCGATGCCGATCACGGCGGTCGCGTTCTCGATCATGCCGAGCAACCGGCGCGCGCCGTGCGCCGCCATCGAGACATGGTCTTCCTGGTTGGCCGAGGTGGGGATGGAATCGACGCTCGCCGGGTAGGCCTTCTGCTTGTTTTCCGAAACGAGGGCCGCCGCCGTCACCTGCGGGATCATGAAGCCTGAGTTCAAACCCGGCTTCGGCGTCAGGAAGGCCGGCATGCCCGAAAGCGCCGGGTCGACCAGCATGGCGATACGCCGCTCCGACAACGAGCCGATCTCGCAGACCGCAAGCGCGATCATGTCGGCGGCGAAGGCCACCGGCTCGGCGTGGAAATTGCCGCCCGAAAGCGCGGTGTCGTCCTCGGCAAAGATCAGCGGATTGTCGGTGACGCCATTCGCCTCGGTCCGAAGCGTGTCGGCGGCCTTGCGCAGCACGTCGAGCGCGGCGCCCATCACCTGCGGCTGGCAGCGCAGGCAGTACGGATCCTGCACGCGCTCGTCGCCGACGCGGTGCGATTCACGGATCGCGCTGCCGGCCATCAGGTTGCGCAGTGCATCGGCCGTCTCGATCTGGCCGCGATGCTTGCGCAACAGATGGATGCGCGGGTCGAAGGGGGCGTCGGAGCCCTTTGCGGCGTCGGTCGACAGCGCGCCGGCGACCAGTGCCGACTGGTAGAGCGTCTCCGCCTCGAACAGGCCGGCGAGCGCGAAAGCCGTCGAGAACTGGGTGCCGTTGAGCAGGGCTAGGCCTTCCTTGGCGCCGAGTGTCACCGGCTCCAGCCCGTGCGAGACGAAGGCCACCTTGGCCGGGAAGCGGCCATGCGGGGTGAAGCATTCGCCGACGCCGATCATCACGGCCGTCATATGGGAAAGCGGTGCGAGGTCGCCGGACGCGCCGACCGAGCCTTGCGCCGGTACGACGGGGATGACGTCGTTGGCGAGCATGGCTTCCAGCAATTCGATGGTCTGGGGCCGCACGCCGGAGGCGCCCTGGGCGAGGCTGGCGAGCTTCAGCGCCATCATCAGCCGCACCACGGCGACGGGCATCGGCTCGCCGACGCCGGCGGCATGCGAGAGCACGATGTTGCGCTGGAGCGTTTCGAGATCGTTGGCCGGAATGCGGACGCTGGCGAGCTTACCGAAGCCGGTGTTGATGCCATAGACCGGCTCGCCTTTGGCGACGATGCGGGCCACCGCTTCGGCGCTCGCCTTGATCTTCGGCCGGCAAGCAGCGTCGAGCTTCGGCACGGCGCCGCGATAGATGGCGCGCCAGTCGGCAAGCGTCGCGTTGCCGGGCGTCAGGGTAAGTTCGGTCATTGTCCTCTCCAGATACGGGCATGGAGCGGGTTGAAGCCCATGCGGTAGACGAGTTCGGCCGGGCGCTCGATGTCCCAGATGGCGAGATCGGCCGATTTGCCGGCTTCAAGCGTGCCGGTGTTGCCCAGCAGGCCAAGGGCGCGCGCGGCTTCGCGGGTGACGCCGGCAAGGCATTCGTCGACAGTCATGCCGAACAGCGTCGCGGCCATGTTCATGGTGAGCAGCAGCGAAGTGAGCGGCGAGGTGCCGGGATTGGAATCGGTGGCGACAGCCATCTTCACGCCGTGGCGGCGGAAGAGGTCGACCGGTGGCTTCTTGGTCTCGCGGATGAAGTAGTAGGCGCCGGGCAGGATGCCCGCAACGGTGCCGGCCTTGGCCATCGCCGCGGCGCCCTCCTCGTCCGTATATTCGAGATGGTCGGCCGACAACGCGCCATAGCGGGCGGCAAAGGCCGCGCCATGCAGGTTGGAGAGCTGGTCGGCGTGGAGTTTCACCGGCAGACCAAGCGCCTTGGCCTTGTCGAAGACGCGCGCCATCTGTTCCGGCGAGAACGCAATGCCCTCGCAAAAACCATCGACGGCGTCGGCGAGTTTTTCGGCGGCGACCTGCGGCAGGATGGTGTTGGCGACGAGATCGATGAACGCGTCCTTGTCACCCTTGGCTTCCGGCGGCAGCGCGTGCGCCGCAAGGCAAGTGGTGCGGACCGTGACCGGACGCTCATTGGCCAGACGGCGGGCGGCGCGCAGCGACTTCTTCTCGTTGTCGGCATCGAGGCCGTAGCCCGATTTCACCTCGACGGTGGTGACGCCTTCGGCCATCAGCGCGTCGAGGCGCGGCAGCGTCTGGGCGACCAGCTCGTCTTCGCCGGCGGCGCGCAGCGACTTGACCGAGGAGACGATACCGCCGCCGGCGCGCGCCACTTCCTCATAAGTGGCGCCGGCCAGCCGCATCTCGAATTCGTTGGCGCGATTTCCCGCATAGACCAGATGCGTATGGCAATCGATCAGGCCGGGCGTGATCCAGCGGCCAGCGCAATCGACGGTCTCGGCGCCCTGCCCGGCAGCGGCCGGCATATCGGCCTCGGGGCCGGCATAGACAATAAGCCCGTCGCGCGCGGCGACCGCGCCTTTCTCGACGATGCCGAGACCGGCCGCACCATCGGCCATGGTCGCCAGGCGCGCATTGCGCCAGACCCGATGGCCGCTCTTTCCGTTTGCTCCACCCATCATCTTTTCCATTTGATTGGATGGCGATTATGTATATACATATTAAAACGCGACGCAAGTGGTATCGTCGCTGGCGCGTTCAGATTCGGAGAGAAAAGTGACGGCGATCTTTGCGGAACAGGCGCTGCTGCCCGGTGGTTGGCAGGGCAATGTAAGGATCGCCTTCGACGGCGGCCGCTTCTCCACGGTCGAGGCTGGCGCTTCCGCGCAGGCCGGCGACGAGCGCCATGCCATCGTCGTGCCGGGCATGCCCAATCTGCACAGCCACGCCTTCCAGCGCGGCATGGCAGGTCTTGCCGAGTTGCGCGGCCCTTCGGCCGACAGTTTCTGGAGCTGGCGCGAGGTGATGTACCGCTTCGCCCTGTCGATGACGCCGGACCAGGTCGAGGCGGTCGCGTCACAGCTCTATGTCGAAATGCTGGAGGCCGGGTTCTCGCGCGTCGGCGAATTTCATTACCTGCATCACGACCGCGACGGAAAGCCTTACGCCAACATCGCCGAGATGGCGGAGCGGATCGCCGCCGCGGCCGCCGACACCGGCATCGGGCTGACGCTGCTGCCTGTCTTCTATGCCCATTCCGCCTTCGGCGGCGCCGCCCCGAACGAGGGCCAGCGGCGATTCATCAATGATGTCGAGCGCTTCGGACGTCTGCTTGGGAAAGCCCGCGAGGGCGTTCGCTCGTTGGAGCAGGCCGTCGTCGGTGTCGCGCCGCACAGCCTGCGCGCCGCAACGCCGGGCGAGCTCAATGCGGTCGCGGCGATGGCGCCGGACGGACCGATCCATATCCATGTCGCCGAACAGGTAAAGGAGGTCGAGGATTGCGTTGCCTGGTCGGGCAGGCGTCCGGTCGAGCTCCTGCTTGCCAACACCACGGTGGACAAACGCTGGTGCCTGATCCACGCCACGCATATGACCGATGCCGAAACGATCGCCATGGCCAAAAGCGGCGCCATCGCCGGGCTCTGCCCGATCACCGAGGCCAATCTCGGCGATGGCACATTTGCCGCGCCGCTGTTCGTCGAGCATGGCGGCCGCTTCGGCGTCGGCTCCGATTCCAACGTGCTGATCGGCCTGCCGGACGAGCTTCGGCAGCTCGAATATTCGCAGCGCCTCGCCCATCGCGCCCGCAACGTGCTGGCCCGCGCGGGCGGATCCACGGGGCGTGCGCTGTTCGACGCTTCGCTCGACGGCGGCAGCCAGGCGCTCGGCGCCGGGCCTTCCCGGATTGCCGCGGGCGGCCCTGCCGATCTCGTCTCGCTTGGCGCTGGCCACCCATCGCTGACCGGCAAGACGGGCGATGCGATCCTCGACGCCTGGATCTTTGCCAATGGCAGCAAGGTCGATTGTGTCTGGGTGCATGGCAAGAAGCAGGTCGCCGGCGGCAGGCACGCGAAGCGCGAGGCTGTCGCCGCGCGGTTCCGCCAAGTCATGACCGCATTGTCGCAAGGTTGAACAGGACCGTCCGATGAGCTTGGTCGAGACAGACGATGTCGAAAACGGCGAGATCCTCTCGCTGCACCAGCGCATCCTGTCGGACATCCGCGAAAAAATCCTGTCGGGCGCCTGGGCGCCTGGACATCGCATCCCCTTCGAGCACGAGCTGACGGCTCAATACAATTGCTCGCGCATGACGGTGAACAAGGCGCTGTCGCAACTCGCCAAAGCCGGGTTGATCGAGCGTAGGCGCCGCTCCGGCAGCTTCGTGCGCCAGCCGCAATCACAGGCGGCGGTGCTGGAACTGCACGACATCCGGATCGAGGTCGAGGCGCTCGGCCTGCCCTATCGCTATGAGCGGCTGGAGCGCCTGAAACGGCGCAGCAGCGCCGAGGACCGCGCGTTGCTCGGGCTTTCCGCACCGGGTCCGGTGCTGGCGCTGGAGAGCCTGCATTTTGCCGGCGAACGGCCCTTCGCGCTCGAGCAGCGGCTGATCAATCTTTCGGCTGTAACCGAGGCCGGCGAGGAGGAGTTTCTCGATATCGCGCCCGGCCCCTGGCTGATCGGTCGCGTGCCGTGGAGCGAGGCCGAGCACCGCATCCGCGCCATGGCGGCGGACGAGACAATCGCCGACGCGCTCGACATCGATCCCGGCGCGCCCTGCCTGGTTGTCGAGCGCCGCACCTGGAGCGCCGAGCACCCGGTGACGCATGTGCGGTTCATCTATCCGGCGGAGAGCCACACGCTGGTGGCAAGGTTCACGCCATCGCAGGGGTAGCCCCTCGCCTTCTCCCCTTGTGGGAGAAGGTGGATCGGCGCGAAGCGCCGAGACGGATGAGGGGTGCTGGAAGGAACTCAGCGCCAGGAAATCCAAGCGCTTGGAGCGCCAAGATCTTCAGCGCCCCGATCCTTCCAGCACCCCTCATCCGGCCGCTTCGCGGCCACCTTCTCCCACAGGGGGGAGAAGGCAAGGCTGGCGCTACAGCGCAGCCGTCACAATGATCTCGACCAGATATTCCGGGGTGGCGAGCTTGGCTTCGCCGGTGGCGCGCGCCGGGGTGTGGCCCTGCGGCACCCACTTGTCCCATTCCGAATTCATTTCGGCAAAGGTCTTCATGTCGTCCAGCCAGATGATCGCCTGCACGATCTTGGTCTTATCGGTGCCGGCCTTGGCCAGCAATTCGTCGATGGTCTTCAGGATGTCGCGCGTCTGCGATGCGACGTTGCCGCCGGGCTGACCGACCTGGCCGGCCAGATAGACGGTGTTGCCATGAATGACAATCTGGCTCATGCGCGGGCCGACATCGATGCGACGAATGCTCATTGGAGGTTCCTTCGTTGTGGGAGTCGCTGCTGTTTAGAGTCCGGGCCGGCGCGGGGCAAGGCCGGCGGGCGCGAAACCAATTGAGCCAATGTCCGGTCCCGAACGGCACGCCTACACGGCGAGTTGACCGGTCGTGACACAATTCCGCCGGGCCGGCGTGTTGACTAATGTAATAACATCACATATCGACAACGCACTCGATTTCGCGGACCGCCGCCTGATGACCACTGCCTGCCTGACCTTCCGCGACCTGACGCTGGGCTATAACAGCCACCCGGCCATCCATCATTTGAACGGCACCGTCCGCAAAGGCTCGCTGACCGCCGTGGTCGGCGCCAATGGTTCGGGCAAGTCGACGCTGATGAAGGGCATCGTGGGCGTGCTGAAGCCGATGGAAGGCGCCGTGGTCCGCATGCCTGGCGTGCGCACGGCCTATCTGCCGCAGCAGTCGGAGCTCGACCGGTCCTTTCCGGCGCGCGTCGTCGATCTCGTCTCGCTCGGACTGTGGCCGAAGCGCGGCATGCTCGGCCGTTACACCAGGGAAGACCGCGAGTCGGTCAGCAAGGCGCTGATGGCGGTTGGCCTTGGCGGCTTCGAGAAGCGGCCGATCGACACGCTCTCCGGCGGCCAGTTGCAGCGCACGCTGTTTGCCCGGGTGCTTTTGCAGGATGCCGACCTCATCCTGCTCGACGAGCCGTTCAACGCGGTCGATGCCAAGACGGTCGGCGATCTCATCCAGCTGATAAAGCGCTGGCATGGCGAAGAACGCACGATCATGGTCGTGGTGCACGACCTCGATCTGGTGCGGCAGAATTTCCCGGAAACGCTGCTGCTCGCGCGCCAGCCCGTCGCCTGGGGCGACACAAAGGAAACGCTGCGGCCGGAAAACCTGCTCAAGGCAAGGCGCTTCCACGAGGCGTGGGAAGAGAATGCGCCGTGGTGCGAGCCCGATGACCATGATCATGGGCATGATCACGACCATCACGATCATGCGCATGATCACCACCATGACCATCAGCACGGCTCCGGACCGAGGGCGGCGTGATGGAGTTCCTCTACGGCCTTTTCATCGCGCCCTTCGCCGATTTCGCCTTCATGCAGCGGGCGCTGTTCGGCTCGCTGATGCTGTCGCTCGGCGCCTGCCCGGTCGGCGTCTTCCTGATGCTGAGGCGCATGAGCCTGTCGGGCGACGCGATGGCGCATGCCATCCTGCCGGGCGCGGCCGCCGGCTTCCTGCTCTATGGCCTCGAAATCCTGCCGATGACGGTCGGCGGGCTGATTGCCGGCATCATCGTGGCGCTCGGCGCGGGCGCGGTCTCGCGCTTCACCATCCAGCGCGAGGACGCCTCGATGGCGGCCTTCTATCTCATCTCGCTTGCCGTCGGCGTGCTGATGGTGTCGATCCGCGGCTCCAGCGTCGACCTGATGCACGTGCTCTTCGGCACCGTGCTGGCGCTCAACAATGAGGCGCTGATCCTGATCGGCGGCATCGTGGTGGTGACGCTCGCCTGCCTCGCCGTCTTCTGGCGCGCGCTGGTCGCCGAGTGCCTCGACCCGCTGTTCCTGCGCTCGGTGAGCCGCATGGGCAGCCCGGTGCATTTCATCTTCCTCGGCCTCGTCGTGCTCAACCTCGTCGGGGGCTTCCAGGCGCTGGGCACGCTGCTCTCGGTCGGATTGATGATGCTACCCGCCGCCGCCGCCCGCTTCTGGACGATGCGCGTGGAGCCGATGTGCGTGCTGGCGGTGCTGATCGGCTTTGCCTCCTGCATCGCCGGACTGTTGTTGTCCTACCACGCCTCGCTGCCCTCCGGCCCGGCGATCATCCTTTCGGCGGGCGTCGTCTATTTCTGCTCGATCCTGTTCGGCACGCGCGGCGTGCTGCGCGCCCGCATCGTGCATCACCGACACCGGACTGCTTAGAGCGAGATGAGGTTAGATTGGATCATTCTGTTTCTCGGGCGGCGATGCAATCCGGTAGGAGAGGCGCGCCGGGCGATGGGGTTCCATCGCCCAAGCGGCTCGACGCCGCGGGTGCCCGCCGCCCGAGAAACAGAATGATCCAATCTAACCTCATCTCGCTCTAACCTAATCCCCAAGCAAGGAGACTCCAATGCTGAAATCCTTCCGCGCCGCACTGACGTTGAGCGTTATAACATTAAGCGCTCTCGCTACGTCGACTGCCTTCGCGGCGCCGCTCAAGGTCGTGGCGAGCTTCACGGTGATTGCCGACTTTGCGAAAAACGTCGGCGGCGACCGCGTCAACATCACCACCATCGTCGGGCCGGACGGCGACACGCATGTCTATGAGCCGAGCCCGGCCGACGCGGTGGCGATGGCCAAAGCCGACGTGGTGCTGGTCAACGGCCTGCATTTCGAGGGTTTCCTGCAGCGCCTGGTCGACGCCAGCGCCACCAAGGCCGCGATCGTGACGCTGACCAAGGGCGTGACGCCGATCGACTTCAAGCCGGAATTCGCCGATGCGGACGCGGCTGAAGGCGCTGACACCAGCGGCGGCAAGACCGTCACCGATCCGCACGCCTTCCAGTCGATCGCCAATGCCAAGATCTATGTGAAGAACATCGCCGAGGCGTTCTGCGCAGCCGACGCGGAAGGCTGCGACAGCTACAAGGCCAATGCCGCCGCCTACACCACCAAGCTCGACGCGGTGGAGACGGAAGTTAAGGCAGCGATCCAGTCGATCCCAGAGGCGAAGCGCGTCGTCATCACCTCGCATGACGCCTTCGGCTATTTCGAGCACGAATACGGCCTGACCTTCCTGGCGCCGCAGGGCATCTCGACCGATTCCGAACCGTCGGCCGCCGACGTCGCCAAGCTTGTGAAACAGGTGAAGCAGGACAAGGCGGCGGCGATCTTCCTGGAAAACATCACCAATCCGCGGCTGATCGAGCAGATCGCCGGCGAGACCGGCATCAAGGTCGGCGGCACGCTCTATTCGGACGCGCTGTCGGCGTCCGATGGCTCCGCGTCGACCTATATCGACATGATGCACAACAACATCACGCAGATCAAAGGCGCGATCCTGGGGAGTTGAGGAACAACCCAGGCGCAGAAACAGTCACTCCTTCCAGCCGGACCAAGTTCCGGCTGGATTTGCGCACGGAAATGTCTATCTGCTACAGCGGTTAATGCAATCCGGATTGGCCTTTCCATGACTGACTTCACGCCTCTCCAGTCCCTGCTTGGCGGCGCCCTCATCGGCCTGTCGGCCGTGCTGCTGATGGCTTTGCACGGCCGCATCGCCGGCATGACCGGCATCTTGACCGGCGTCATCCCGCCGCTGTCGGCCGACTGGCAGTGGCGCGCAATGTTTCTCGCAGGCGCCATCGCCGCCCCGCTGCTCTTGGCGCTTGCCGGCAAGCAGATCCCATTCAGCGTACCGGTCCCGACGACGGCGCTCGTCGTGGGTGGCTTCCTGGTCGGCATCGGCGTGCATTTCGGCGGCGGTTGCCCGAGCGGGTACGGTATTTGCGGCATCGCGCGGTTGTCGCCTCGTTCGTTCGTTGCGGTCGCCACCTTCATGGCGACCGCTTTCGTCACTGTCTTCATCATCCGCCACGTGATGGGAGGCTGACCTATGCGCAAACTCGTCTCGGCCTTTCTGATCGGTGGGCTTTTCGGCCTGGGCATCGCTGTTTCCGGCATGATCAATCCGGCGAAGGTGCTGAACTTCTTCGACATTGCCGGCACCTGGGATCCGAGCCTGATCTTCGTGATGGGCGGCGGCCTGGCGGTCGCCTTCGCCGGCTACCGATTGGTGTTCGGCCGGCGCGAGGTGCCGGTGTTCGAGAGCGCCTTTGCCTTGCCGACCAAAAGCACCATCGACCGGCAAATGGTCGGCGGCGCTGCTGTCTTCGGCATCGGCTGGGGCATTGCCGGCTTTTGTCCCGGGGCCTCAATTCCGGCGCTCGGCCTTGGCTACTCGTCGACGCCGGTCTTTGTCGCGGCGGTCATCGCCGGCATCGTCGTGGCCCGCTTCGCCCGAACTCGGCTCGCCCAGCCGGCCTCGGCCTAGCAGCAGTTGCCGGATCGCTCGGGGAGTGGCAGAACACCAGCCAAGCCACGAGGCACCAAACTTGCGAGGACACCATGGAATACCGCCAGATCAGCGACGACTATTCGGTCTCCGGCCAGATCCAGCCCGAGGATATAGCCGTCATCAAGGACGCCGGCTTCAAGAGCGTGATATGCAACCGGCCGGACGACGAGCAGCCGGGTCAGCCTTCGGCCGAGAGCGTGCAGGCCGCGGCCGAGGCAGCCGGGCTTGCGTTCCGGTACATTCCGGTCATCAGCGGTCAGATCACAATGGACAATGTCGAGAACCAGGCCACCGCGCTCGACGAACTCGAGGGGCCGGTGTTCGCCTATTGCCGTTCAGGCGCGCGCTGCACCAACCTTTATGGGCTGATCCAGCAGCAGCGGGGGTGAATATCCCAGCGAAGGTGTGCTGAGATTCAGGTCAGTACGAGCCGAAAATGGCGGCTTACGAAAACCGGCCTACGCCGGCCGTAGCCTTCATAGAGCGGAAGCATTTATGAGGGCTTCGGCCGGCGAAGGCCGGAAGCGCAGGAAGCCGTCATTTGCAGGCCGGACTCACCTGAATATCAGCATAGCTTAAATCGGCAGCGCACCGGTTTCCTTCAACGTCTCCAGCACGATCGCCGTCTTCACATGCTGCACGGATTCGTGCGGCAGGAGCACGCCGTTGACGAACTCCGACAGCGACTTGAGGTCGGGCGTCACCACCTTCAAGATGTAGTCCATCTCGCCGGTCAGCGCGTGCGCCTCCTGCACCTCGGGCAGGCGGGCCACCAGCTCGCCGAAGCGGCGGGCATTGTCACGGTTATGGGTGGCCAGGGTCACCGAAATGACGTTGACCAGCGAAAAGCCGAGACGGTCGCGGTCGAGCACGGCGCGGTAGCCCTTTATATAGCCGTCCTCCTCCAAGCGCAGACGCCGGCGAGAGCATTGCGAGGGCGACAGGTTCACGCGCTCCGCCAGGTCGTTGTTGGTGTAGCGCGCGTCGTCTTGCAAAAGCGCCAGTATCTTGCGGTCGAATTGATCAATGCGCGCATCATCCACGTATTTTTCTCCAACCATGCACAATTTACGCACATGATGCGCATTTCAAGCGGTCGAATGCAAGCACCGTGCGGGCGCTCCGCGCTATCATGGTGAAAATTGGCCAAGACCGGCCGCAACAGCTTTCGGAGGACTGCCATGGGCCCCTTCCCACACGACGCCCCACCCGCCAGGATCAGCAAGCAGAACCCGGCCGGCACCGACGGCTTCGAATTCGTCGAGTTCGCGCATGCCGAGCCGGCAAAGCTTGCCGAGCTGTTCACCCGCATGGGCTATGTCGCCGTGGCGAAGCATCGCAGCAAGGACATCACCGTCTGGCGCCAGGGCGACATCAACTATGTCGTCAATGCCGAGCCCGGCTCGCATGCCATGAAGTTCGTCGAAAAGCACGGGCCCTGCGCGGCCTCGATGGCTTGGCGCGTCGTCGATGCCAAGCACGCTTTCGACCATGCCGTATCGAAGGGCGCCACGCCTTATGAAGGCGCCGACAAGGCGCTCGACGTACCGGCAATCGTCGGCATCGGCGGCTCGCTGCTCTATTTCATCGAGGCTTATGGCGAAAAGGGTTCGGCCTACGACGCCGAGTTCGAATGGCTGGGCGAGCGCGACCCGAAGCCGGAAGGCGTCGGCTTCTATTTCCTCGATCACCTGACCCACAATGTCTATCGCGGCAATATGGACAAGTGGTGGGATTTCTACCGCGACCTGTTCGGCTTCAAGCAGATCCATTTCTTCGATATCGACGGCAAGATCACCGGCCTGGTCAGCCGCGCCATCACCTCGCCCTGCGGCAAGATCCGCATTCCGCTGAATGAGTCCAAGGACGAGACCAGCCAGATCGCCGAGTATCTGAAGAAGTACAATGGCGAGGGCATCCAGCACATTGCGGTTGGCACCGACGCGATCTACGAGGCGACCGACAAGCTTGCCGCCAACGGCTTGAAGTTCATGCCCGGCCCGCCCGACACCTATTACGAGATGTCGCACGAGCGCGTGCATGGCCATGATGAGCCGATCGAGCGCATGAAGAAGCACGGCATCCTTATCGACGGCGAAGGCGTGGTTGACGGCGGCATGACCAAGATCCTGCTGCAGATCTTCTCGAAGACCGTGATCGGGCCGATCTTCTTCGAATTCATCCAGCGCAAGGGCGACGAAGGTTTTGGCGAAGGCAACTTCCGCGCGCTGTTCGAGTCGATCGAACAGGATCAGATCAAGCGCGGCGTGATCAAGCTGGACGGCAAGGCGGCGTAGCGGCCCGGCGATATCTTGCGGCACGATCAATTATGACCTAAATTATGGTCATAAAGGATCGCTCCATGAATGTTTCCATCGCAGAAGCCAAGGCCAAATTGTCGGAACTCGTGAGCCGCGCAGAAGCCGGCGAGGAGATTGTGCTTACGCGCCATGGCAAGGTGGCCGCGCGTATCGTACCTCCGGCAGTGGTGGAACCGTTGCCGCGTATCGGCGCCTTGAAAGGCAAGATCTGGATTGCCGACGACTTCGACGAACTCGGTCCCGAATGGGACGAATACGTCAAATGACGACTGGGCCGTTTCTCGCCGATACGCACATTATCCTCTGGTCGATTTCGGATGATCGACGTCTCAGCGAACAGCATCGCGCCATCCTTGACTCGGACGCGGTGGTGTTCGCGAGCGCGGCGAGCGTTTGGGAAATTGCGATCAAACGGTCAATTGGAAAGCTTCACGCGCCAAATGACCTGCCGACGTTGCTTCCGAGGATGCGGTTTCAGCCCCTCGCGGTTACCTTGCAGCACGCGCACGCAGTCGGCGATCTGCCGCCTCACCATGGCGATCCGTTCGATAGGCTGCTGATTGCACAGGCGCGGATAGAGAACCTGACGATCCTGACGTCAGATTCGCATTTTGCCCAATACGAGGTCGCGCTGGGCTGACTGCCATACGATCGAACTACTTTTGGAGGCCGGCGGCCTTGCGCAGGATATCGTTGATCCGGCTCTGCCAGCCGGATCCGCCGGCGCGGAAGCGGGCAACCACATCGCTATCGAGGCGCAGCGTCACCTGTCTCTTCGGATTGTCGAGCGCCGGCCGGCCGCGCGAACGGCGAATGCTTTCGGCGAGATCGGGGAACACTTCGGTGAAGGGACGCGCGTTTCGGAAGTCCTCCTCGGTCCATTCGGGGTTGTCGGAAACTGCGTCCCAATCTTCCTTGGTGAAACCTTTGCCTGACTTGAACTCCTTGTCGGGCTTTGTGATGTTCAGCTTAGACTTTGCCATCGAACAATCTCCTTTCCGCCTGGTTGGCTGGTCGCATCGAAATTATCGAGATGCCCTCGGAGCCAAGCCGGGCAAAGACCACTGCAACAACACCGCCGACCATCCGACCAATCGCCATGAAACGGCCGGCTTTGGCCGCCCGGATTGTCGACGCAAGAAAAAACTCCTCGTCCAACGCAGCGAAATCCAAGCCGTGTTTGTCAATGTTGGCCCACCGTTTCGGTTCGTCCCAAACGATCTTCATCAGAATTTATGTACCTACAATAATTAAGTCAACGATTTTCGTAACTACAATAATTTTTCAACGCAGCCGTCTCGCTCACAGCCCCAACCGCTCGACCTCGTCCTTCCTCAGCTTGATGTCGTAGTCGAGCAGGAACTCATCCAGCTGCGGCGGCGCCACCGAGGTGCCGGAAAGCATCGCGTGCAACTGGCCGCGGTGATGGATGTCGTGCTGGAAGACATGGGCGAGGATGTCGCCGATCCGTTCGGGGATCATGCCGTCCTCGCGCCGATCGGTGATGACGTGGCGATCGAGATCGGCTTCGGATAGACCATCGCAGAAAGCGACAAGTCTGCGGTCGAAATCGGCCTGCGCCGTCGCCAGGCTTGCCGCATCGTCGAACGGTACGAAGTTGTCGTAAGCGGAGGCGCCGAGACCGCCATCGGTCAGGAAGTCGAAATAGAGGAGGTCGACCGCGAGGGTGTGGTTGAGCGTCTCCCTGATTGACGGAAAGAAGCTGGTGCGCCCGGCTTCGAACTCGCCGGGCTTGAGAGCGAGCACGGCACGATAGAGCCGGTCGTTCGACCATAAATTGTTGCGCGCCATGCGGCGCAAGTGCTCGAGCAGGGTCATGGCGCCATTCCGCTGGCAAAGCCTATGCCTGCCGCCATGGCCAGGAAGCCCGCGACGACGACCATCAGCAGCATGATCATGCGCCGCCGCAGCGCTTGCGTCTGCGCGTCCCGCGCGACGCTCAGATTGGTGATGGTGTGGAACAGCATCGCCTTGCGCGGAACGCCGCTGCGGTTGGCGAGGTCGGGCGAACGCGCCTCGATGCGGTAGCTCAGCCGCGTCGCTTGGACGAAGACCACCAGAATGGCGATCGCCCAGAGCCCGAACAGCACATAGAGCGCCTCGCCCGGCATCCACTATCCCTTAAAGTCGGAGCATGATGTTGTCCGAAAACCGCATCACACTTTCCGGCATCCTGCTCTAATATTTCTCGACCTTCTGCTCGATGGCGCCGAAGATCGAATGGCCGGCCTTATCCTTCATCTCGATGCGCACAATGTCGCCGAAACGCAGGAAAGGCGTCTTCGGCTCGCCGCTCTCGATGGTTTCGATCATGCGCAGCTCGGCGATGCAGGAAAAGCCGGCGCCGCCCGCCGAAACCGGCTTGCCCGGCCCGCCATCGAGCTTGTTGGAGACGGTGCCGGAGCCGATGACGGTGCCGGCGGCGAGCGGCCGTGTCTTTGCCGCATGCGCGATCAGCGCCGGGAAGTCGAAGGTCATGTCGACGCCGGCATTGGCGCGGCCGAACGGCTTGCCGTTGAGATCGGCGAGCAGCGCAAGATTGACCTTGCCGCCGTCCCAGGCGTCGCCAAGTTCGTCCGGCGTGACCGCGACCGGCGAGAAAGCGGAAGACGGTTTCGACTGGAAGAAGCCGAAGCCCTTGGCCAATTCAGGCCCGGTGATGGCGCGCAGCGTCACGTCGTTGACCAGCATAACGAGACGGATGGCCTCTTTCGCCTCCGCCAGTCCGGCGCCCATCGGCACATCATCGACGATGACGGCGACTTCCGCCTCCATGTCGATGCCGAAAGCCTCGTCGGCCATGCGGATCGGATCGCGCGGCGGAATGAATGAGTCGGAGCCTCCCTGGTAGATCAGCGGATCGGTCCAGAAGCTTGCCGGCATCTCGACGCCGCGCGCCTTTCGCACCAGCTCGACATGGTTCACATAGGCCGAGCCGTCCGCCCATTGATAGGCGCGCGGCAGCGGCGAATGCGCGTCATGCTCGTGGAAGCGCGCCGAAGGCACTGCGTTGGTCTCCAGCGATTCAGCCATCGCCGCCAGATGCGGCGCAATACGGCGCCAATCGTCGAGCGCGGCCTGCAGCGTCGGCACCAGGAAGGAAGCATCGGTGAACCGCGTCAGATCGCGCGAGACCACGACCAGTTTCCCATCGCGCGTCCCGTTCTTCAAAGTAGCAAGCTTCATGCGGTTTCCTCTCCTGGCGGCCTTTTCACCGCTTTGTCACACAACAAAGCGCGCGCGAGCGATCGTCAAGTCGCCTCGACACGTTTTCCTGACAATGATCCGCCGATCAGGACCAATCGCCTTCAGGCGTGCCGTTAAAACGCTTCTTCAGGTCGGCCCAGCAGTCGATGTAGTTCTCCTGCAAGCTGCCGAGCTCGGCGGCATAGCGCGTCAGCATCTGGGGGAAGCGCGTCTCGAACATGAAGGCCATGGTGTTGTCGAGCTTGACCGGCTTCAGCTCCGAGCGGGTGGCTTTCTCAAAACCCGACGCGTCCGGCCCGTGCGCCAGCATCTGGTTGTGCAGGCTGATGCCGCCGGGAACAAAGCCTTCCTCCTTGGCATCGTACTGGCCGTGGATCAGGCCCATGAACTCGCTCATGATGTTGCGGTGATACCAGGGTGGACGGAAGGTGTTCTCCGCCACCAGCCAGCGCGGCGGGAAGATGACGAAGTCGACATTGGCGGTGCCCTCCTCGCCGCTGGGTGCCGTCAGCACGGTGAAGATCGACGGATCGGGGTGGTCGAACAGGATGGCGCCGACCGGCGAAAACGTCGCCAGATCATATTTGTAGGGCGCGTAATTGCCGTGCCAGGCGACGACGTCCAGCGGCGAATGGCCGAGCTCGGTGACGTGGAAAGTGCCGCACCATTTGACGATCAGCCGGCAGGGCGTCTCCTTCTCCTCGAACCAGGCGCAGGGCGTCTTGAAGTCGCGCGGATTGGCCAGGCAATTGGCGCCGATCGGGCCGCGGTCCGGCATGGTGAACTTGGCGCCATAATTCTCGCAGACATAGCCGCGCGCCTCCTTGTCGGCGAGCTCGACCTTGAAGACGAGGCCGCGCGGCAGCACGGCGATCTCGCCGGGCCGGAGTTCGATGACGCCCATTTCGGTCACGAAGCGCAGCGCGCCGACCTGCGGCACGACCAGCAATTCGCCGTCGGCGTTGAAGAAATGGTCGTCCACCATCGAGCGGTTGGCGACATAGATATGCGCGGCCATGCCGGACTGGCCGACCGCGTCGCCGGCCGTGGTGAAGGTGCGCATGCCGGAGATGAAATCGGTCGGCTCGCTGGGCATTGGCGTCGGGTTCCAGCGGTATTGGCCGAGCGCCAGTTCATGGTCGCCGATATTCGGCCCGGTCTTCCACAAGGGGTAGCTCGCGGCCTTGAAGCGGCCGGTGTGTTTTACGCTTGGACGGATGCGGTAGAGCCAGGAGCGCTCGTTGGTGCCGCGCGGCGCGGTGAAGGGCGAACCCGAAAGCTGCTCGGCATAGAGCCCGTAGGCCGGCCGCTGCGGCGAGTTGCGGCCCTGCGGCAGCGAGCCGGGCAGCGTCTCGGTCTCGAAATCATTGCCGAAGCCCGGCATGTAGGAAAAGGCCATCCGATCCTCCCTGATCCCGGCTTGTAAGCGTCCCGAGACGCGCCCTGCCGGCGATATTGACTAAACTTGTTTCATTTGTAACCATTGAAAATGTAACTATCAACGGCTGCGCTGCCTCGGGGAGCATTTCATGGAACCGGATATCCTCGAGCTGGAAAGCTTCCTGCCCTACCGACTTTATCGGCTGGCCGACACCGTGAGCCGCGAATTCTCGAAAATCTACAAAGATCGGCATGGCCTTACGCGACCGGAATGGCGCACGCTCTCCGGGCTTGGCGAGCGCGGCACAATGACGGCGACCGAACTCGGCGAGCAGTCGGCCATGCACAAGACCAAGGTGTCGCGCGCTGTGGCGGAGCTGGAGCGGCGGCGCTGGCTGACGCGCATGCCGGACGAGAACGACCGCCGCGTCGAGCATCTGGCGCTGACCAAGGCGGGGCTCGCCGCCTATCGCGAGATGGTGCCGCTTGCGAAGGCGTTTGAGAGGGAGCTGCTGGGGAGATTGAGTGAGGATGAGCGCGCGGCGATTGTGACGGGGGTGACGGCGTTGGAGAGAGAGTTGGCAGAAAAGATCTGGTAGGCCAGCGCAAGGCCCCCCTCTCTGTCCTGCCGGACATCTCCCCCTCAAGGGGGGAGATTGGCAGCTTTGGCGACGGCGCTCATCTTGCGACGACTGCGATTGGCGAAGGCCGGCCTGACAGCTGATCTCCCCCCTTGAGGGGGAGATGTCCGGCAGGACAGAGAGGGGGGCGAAGGAACTCGACGTCTCCCTAAAGGCCTACCAATCCATCACCACCTTGCCCGAACTGCCGCTCCGCATCGCGTCGAACCCCACCTGGAAATCGTCGATGCCGATGCGGTGCGTGATCAGCCCCGAAACATCGAGCGGCCCCTGCACCAGGGCGATCATCTTGTACCAGGTCTCGAACATCTCGCGGCCGTAGATGCCTTTGAGATGCAGCATCTTGAAGATGACCTTGTTCCAGTCGATCTCGAAGCCGGTGGGCGCTATGCCGAGGATGGCGATCTTGCCGCCATTGTTCATGGTGTCGATCATGTCGCGGAAGGCGGGAGCGGCGCCCGACATCTCGAGCCCGACGTCGAAACCTTCGCTCATGCCGATCGACGGCATCACGTCACGCAGCTTTTCCTTCGAGGCGTCGACGACATGCTGCACGCCAAGCTTGCGCGCCAGATCGAGCCGTACCGGGTTGATGTCGGTGATCACGACTTTTCGCGCGCCGACGCATTGCGCCACGAGCGCACCCATGATGCCGATCGGGCCGGCGCCGGTGACCAGCACGTCCTCGCCGACCAGGTCAAAGGACAATGCGGTGTGAACGGCATTGCCCAGCGGATCGAAGATGGCGGCGATCTCGTCCGGCACGTCATCGGGGATCGGCACGACATTGTGCTGCGGGATCACCATGTACTCGCCAAAGGCGCCTGGACGGTTGACGCCGACGCCAAGCGTGTTGCGGCAAAGATGGCCCCTGCCCGCGCGGCAATTGCGGCAATGGCCGCACACGATATGGCCCTCGCCCGAGACGCGCTGGCCGACCTTGTATTCGGTGACCGCAGCGCCGAAATCGGCGACGGTGCCGACGAATTCGTGGCCGGTCACCATCGGCACCGGCACGGTCTTCTGCGCCCACTGATCCCAGTTGTAGATGTGGACGTCGGTGCCGCAGATCGCGGTCTTCTTGACCTTGATCAGCACGTCGTTGGGGCCGATCTCCGGCACCGGCACCTCTTCCATCCAGATGCCCGGCTCGGCCTTGGCCTTCACCAGCGCCTTCATCATGTTGGACATTCTTTTGTTCCTTGAATCTCTTGATCCGGAGCAGCTTTCGGCCGTTCAGGAAATCACGCCCAGTTCCTTGCCGATCGCGCCGAACGCCTCGACCGCGCGGTCGATGTCGGCGCTGGAGTGCGCCGCCGACATCTGCGTGCGGATGCGCGCCTGGCCCTTCGGCACCACCGGGAAGGAAAAACCGATGACATAGATGCCGCGCTTCAGCATGCGCTGCGCCATCTCCTGCGCCAGCGCAGCATCGCCCAGCATCACCGGGATGATCGGGTGATCGGCGCCGGCCAATGTAAAGCCGAGCTTACCCATTTGAGACCGGAACCGATCCGCATTGGCATATAGGCGCTCGCGCAACGCGTCGCCATTGCGGATCAGGTCGAACACCTTGATCGATGCGCCGGCGATCGCCGGCATCAGCGTGTTGGAGAAGAGATAGGGCCGCGAGCGCTGGCGCAGCCAGTCCACCACCTCTCTCTTGCCCGACGTGTAGCCGCCGGAGGCGCCGCCCAGCGCCTTGCCGAGCGTCCCGGTGATGATGTCCACCCTGCCCTCGACGCTGCAATGCTCGGCCGAGCCGCGACCATTCTTGCCGACGAAACCGACCGCGTGGCTGTCGTCGACCATGACCATCGCATCGTATTTCTCGGCAAGGTCGCAGACGCCCTTGAGATTGGCGATGATGCCGTCCATCGAGAACACGCCGTCGGTGGCGATCAGCCGGAAGCGGCAGTCCTTCGCCTCCTTCAGGCGGGCTTCGAGATCGGCCATGTCGTTGTTGGCGTAGCGGAAGCGCCTGGCCTTGGAGAGGCGCACGCCGTCGATGATCGAGGCGTGGTTCAGCGCATCCGAGATGATGGCGTCCTCCTCGCCAAGCAGCGTCTCGAACAAACCGCCATTGGCGTCGAAGCAGGAGGAATAGAGGATGGTGTCGTCCATGCCGAGGAAGGACGAGATCGTCGCCTCGAGCTCCTTGTGTTCTTCCTGCGTGCCGCAGATGAAACGCACCGAGGCCATGCCGTAGCCGTAGCGGTCAAGCGCGTGCTTTGCCGCGTCGCGCAAATCCTCGCTGTCGGCGAGGCCGAGATAGTTGTTGGCGCAGAAGTTCAGCACCTTTTGCCCGCCCACCTCGATCTCGGCGGACTGCATGGAGGAAATCACCCGCTCGGATTTGTAGAGCCCGGCCGATTTCAGGCCCTGGAGCTCACTGTCGATATGGGAAAGGAATGCTTTGCTCATGGTCCGGCCCTGTTCGGTTCGAGGCCGGACTGTCGCGCTACAGCTGCAAAAAATCCATCGCAAAAGCGACCGCTTCGGTGGCGTCGCGAAAGCCCGATCGCAATCCTTCGCCATGGCGCGGCGGCAATAGGAGCAAAAATGGGGTAAGCGGGAAAGGACGTGATAACCATCTTGCGAGCTTTGTCGAACCGCCATGACGGCCGCCGGCCTCCCTTGCCGACCTGTTAACCCTTTCCAGGCAAGCGTCTTCCCGCCGTATCCAGGGCAGGAATCCGTCGACCGGTGGGGTCTCTTAAGTTATGTCGCAGCAGCCAGTGCATAGCGTTTCGCGCAAGCTGATCCTGCTCATCAAGACCGGCTACTGGCTGGCGCTGACGATCATCGCCGCCATGGTGGTGGCGTCCTTCATTCTTCTCCAGCAATTGATGGCGCAGCAGCAGCACAACAATGCGGTGCTCGACATCGTCTCGACGCAGAAGGCGCTGTCGCAGCGCATCGTCTTCCTGGCCAGCGCCACCGGCGGCGCCTCGCGCGACAAGCAGCCGGCGCTGGTCACGGCGCTCAAGCAGGCGACGGGCGAGTTCGAGACCAATTACGACCGGCTGCTCAAGGAAACCGGCGCCGACCCGCTCTCGCCGGCGCGCAACGACCCGAAGTCGATCGAATACGTCCTGTTCAGCAAGCCTTTCCACCTCGATTACTTCTCGGTCGGCCTCGTCGCCAATGGCGACAGGCTGGTCTCGTCCTTCGCGTCGCAGCTCGGCATGCAGAGCGACGGCTACAAGGGCGGCGGCGAGCGCGTCGGCCTCGACGCCTCCGTCGCCAATGCGACGATGTCCGGCTATGCCGCGCTCGGCCAGCGCATCAGTGCCTTCGCCGACGAGAAATCCAGCAACATCCTCGACCTGCACCGCACGCTGTTCTTCGCCACCCTCGGCGTCATCGTGCTGGTGGCACTGTTCATCTTCCGGCCGATGTCCAACGCCATCCTGCGCAAGACGCGCGAGCTGGTCGATGCCCGCAACTCGATGGCCTTCATCGCCGTGCATGACGGCCTGACAGGACTGCACAACCGAACCTTCCTCACCGACCATTTCGACACGCTGATCAAGGGAGCGCAGCGCCGCCGCGAGCGCCTGGCGGTGATCCAGTTCGATCTCGACCGCTTCAAGCAGATCAACGACACTCTGGGGCATGCGGCAGGCGACTATGTGCTGGTGGTGACGGCGCAGCGCATGCGCGATTCCTGCCGCGCGTCGGATCTCTGCGCCAGGCTGGGCGGCGACGAGTTCGTCATGATCCTCAACGGCGCAGGCACCACCGAGGACATCCATGCGCTGGCCAAGCGCATCCTTGGCGAGATCAACGAGCCGATCACGTTCCAGGGCACGACCATCATGCCCGGCGCCAGCGCCGGCATCGCGGTCTATCCGGTCGACGCCGACAATGCGCAGGACCTGCTCGTCCATGCCGACCTGGCGCTCTACTCCGCCAAGAAGCTCGGCGGCGGCAACTTCTCCTTCTTCTCGGAGGAGCTGCGCCGCGAGCTCGACTATCGCAAGCAGCTCGAACAAGATATCCGCACGGCCATCGCCAGCAAGAGCTTCGAGGTCTATTTCCAGCCGCAAGTGTCGCTAACCAGCGGCAAGATCAGCGGCATCGAGGCATTGGTGCGCTGGAAGCACGAGACGCGCGGCATGATCTCGCCCGGCGAGTTCATCCCCGTGGCCGAGAAATGCGGCTTCATGCCGGAGATCGGCCGCATCGTCATCGGCAAGGCGATCAACGAGGCCGCCGAATGGGACCGCGCCGGCATCGATTTCGGGCGCATCGCCGTCAACGTCTCGGGCACGGAACTGCGCGAGCCCGATTTCGACAGCTTCCTGTTCGGCACGCTGGAGCGCGCCGGGCTGCCCCCACAGAAGCTGGCGCTGGAGATCGTCGAATCCGTCATCCTCGACGACGAGAAGACAGGCATCGCCTCGAAGCTCCGCCACATCCGCGCCGCCGGCGTGCATCTGGAGCTTGACGATTTCGGTACCGGCTATGCCTCGCTCAGCCACGTCAACCCGAACGAGATCGACCGGCTGAAGATCGACCGCCGCTTCGTCCAGAACATCAACGAGAACGGCGACAACTCCAAGATCGTGCGCGCCATCACCGAGCTTGCCAGGGGGCTGGGCATCTCGATCGTCGCCGAGGGCGCCGAAACCGAGGCGGAGCTCGACTCGCTGATGGCGATCGGCTGCGACCAGGTGCAGGGCTATTCGATCGCATTCCCGATGCCGCAGGACAAGGCGCGCGAATGGTTGCTGGCGCGCAGCCCGAAGAAGGCGAAGCTTAAAGTACTGCAGGGCAGCCTCGCTTGAGGTACACCGATATTCAGGTGAGGCCGGCCCGCGAATGACGGCTTTCTGCGCTTCCGGCGCTCTCGTATGTTAAGTACGCTCCGCTCCGGCCTTCGCCGGCCGAAGCCCTCATAAGTGTTCCCGCTCTATGAAGGCTACGGCCGGCGTAGGCCGGTTCTCGAAAGCCACCATTCTCGACTCGACCTGACCTGCATCTCGATGCACCTCGGCAGTGCCGAGCATACAGACCGGTCTCGGTGTGGCGGCTTGCGAGGATTACCACCGGATTTCAGGGATGCGGCTTCGACTTCTTATCCTGATACTGCTGTTCGCCGCGTCGCCTGCCTTCGCCGCCGATCGCACCGTCTTCCTCACTTTCGACGACGGTCCGCTGAACGGCACCAGCAATATCCTCGACGTGCTGCAGGCCGAGCAGGTGCCGGCGACGCTGTTCATGGTCGGCATGCATGCCGAGGCCAACGCCACCAACCGGGCGCTGCTGCAGCGGGCGAAATCGATGCCGCTGGTGACGATCGGCAACCACAGCTACAGCCACGCCTACAATCACTACCGGCATTTCTACGGCGACACCGAAGGCGTGGTCGCAGACATGCTCAGGGCGAACGCCGTGCTGGGCTTGAAGCCGGCCGTGCACGCGCGGCTGCCGGGACGCGACGTGTTCCGGCTGCCCAATTACTCGAAGGACGACAATTCGCTTGGGCTGGCGGAGGCAGGCCGCGAGGATCCGGATTACGAATTCGTCGCGGCCTCGGGCTTCTGGCTCTATGGCTGGGACCACGAATGGGTGCATGAGGACAGCGGCAAGCCGGTGCAGAGCGTCGACCACCTGGTCAGCGAGATCGATCATCTGTTCGGCTATGGCCATTTCGCCAGGCCGAACAAGCTGATCCTGCTCATGCATGACGAGATGTTCCAGGACGCCTTCGACGGCAAGGCGAAGCTGACGGCGCTGATCGCGGCGCTCAAGCTGCGCCACTACGCCTTCGGCGCGATTGCGGGCTACGACTGAACTGGCCGCTCTCCGGGCAGCGCCGGTAGCACCTTCAGCGGATTGAGCATCGGCACGCCGAGAGGTGCAAAATGGCGCTCATTGCCCGTTAGGATCGTCAAGCCATGCACTTCGGCTGTCGCTGCAATCGCGATGTCCTCAAATCCCGGCTGATGCGCCCGGGCACGATCGAGCATCAATCCCGCAGCATGCGCCGCGCGCAGATCGAGAGGCAATATCCTTTCGCCATAAAGATATTCAATTGCCTGCCACCATTGACGGAGTAGCGCTGTTTTCGTCGTTGCGCCCTCGCGTTCGGCTTTCGCGATTCCAGAGGTGATCTCCGATGCCGTGACCACGGACAAGAACAAATGGTCGCTGGCCTGATCGAGCCAATCCGCCAACTCCGTCCGCTCATTCCTTTTGGACGGCGCCATTGCCGAAATGATGTTGGTGTCCAGTAAAAACATCGGCTGAAGGGCCGCCCTTACAGGTCAACCTTTCGAACAGGTTTGCGGATGCGAGGGGCAATGTCGTCTTCGCCCCCCGGAAACGCCGCCAGCAATTGTCCAAAGCTTGGCACGCGCGACAGCCTTTCGTATTCCTTGAACGATAGGATCACAGCTTGCTTGCGGCCATGACGCGTGATGACGGCAGGCTCTCCCGCAACAGCGTTATCGACTACTGCCGAAAGCGTTGCCTTGGCATCCTTCAGTTGAATTTCCCGCATCGCCAAGCTCCATCATATGACTATTGTGGTCATATAGCATTGACTGCCAATCGATTCAATACAACCGGCTAGGTGCCCCCCGCATTCGCCCGCAGCAACGCAAGCATCTCGGCGAATTCGGCCAGCCTCTCATCGGGAATACCAGCCCGCAGCCGCTTGTCGAAAGCGACGGCCGCGAGGCGGAGCTTTTCGAACAGCGCCTCGCCGGCCTCGGTCAGCGCCACCTGGTGGACCCTGCGGTTTTCCGGGTCCCGGCGGCGCGTCAGCAACCCTTGCGCTTCCATGGCGTTAAGGTGATGCGTCAGCGTCGCGCCCTGGATGCCGATCATGCCGGCAAGCTCGCGCTGGTTGGCCAATTCCTTCGACTTGACCGACAGCAAGGTCAGCCAGACCGGCAGCGTGCCGCCAGCCTGGACCAGCGCGGCGTCGAAAGCCTGCGCCACCACCTTCGAGGTGCGGGCGAGATTCATACCGACGGGCGGGCGGTCAAACGGTGTCATGACATGACAGTAGAGCATGCAATGGCAAGGTGGAACTCGGCTCCATGCATTGACATCTAATCGTTAGATATCTAACTTTGTCTTATTGATGACGTCGCGACAGGGTTGCGGCGCGGCGGGCGGCAGAGAGGAATGCGGTCATGCAATATGTCTATATCGTCACCATCGGCCTGCATGTGATGGCCGGCGTCTTCTGGGCCGGCACGACCATCGCGGTTGCCCGCGATCCAGAGATCAAGGCGGAGCGCTTCATCCGGCCGCAACTCGGCGCCTCCGGCGTGGTGTTCCTGACCGGCTTGCTGCTCTGGTATTTCTTCCATGAGGGCGCGTTCGGCTCGATGGAGAAAGTGCTGGCACTCGGCATCTTGACGGCGCTGATCGCCGCCGGCGTGCAGGGCGCGCTTGTGGCCTCGGCCAGCAGGCAGCTGGCGGGCGCCGATCAAGTGACGCAGACCCATTTGCGGGCAAAAATGACCAGAGGCGAACGCATCGCCGGCGGGCTGCTCGTCATTACCGTGTTTTGCATGGCGACCGCCAAGCTGTTTTGACATCGCACGGCCGGCGAAACCGACCGGGCGCGGCGCGCAACGGACCAAAGCGGCAGGTGGCTCTCCTTGCAATGGTCCGTTGCGCGTCACAAGCCGGCGGACCGGACGACGAAAGGAGCCGCCTAAGCCATTTCGGGGCGCCTGGAGGCTTCACGAATGGCCTTGTGGACGTTGCGCTGCAGGTCCATGAAAGCGGCACTCTCCATGACCTCTTCGCGGCGCGGGCGCTCGATGTCGACGTCAAACGTCCGCATGATGCGCCCCGGACCGATGCCCATCACGGCAATGCGGTCCGACAGATAGACAGCCTCTTCGACGTCGTGGGTGACGAAGAGCACGGTGAGCCTGTGCTCCTCCCAGATCTGGGTCAGGAGTTCCTGCATCTGATGCCTGGTCAGGGCGTCGAGCGCGCCGAAGGGCTCGTCCATCAAGAGCATCTTGGGGCGGTAGGAAAGCGCGCGCGCAATGGCGACCCGCTGCTTCATGCCGCCCGAAAGTTCGGAAGGATAGAGATTGGCCGAGTTCGGCAGCTTGACCAGGTCGAGGTGTTCGAGCGCGATCCTGCGGCAGGTAGCGCGGTCGTGGCCGGCGGCCTTGAGAGCGAACTCGATGTTCTGCTGCGCCGTCAGCCAGGGCAGCAGCGTATAGGACTGGAAGACGACGCCGCGGTCGAGGCCGGGCTTCAGGATCGGCGACCCGTCAATATCGAGATCGCCCGAGTCGAAATCCTGCAGTCCGGCGACGATCGACAACAGCGTGCTCTTGCCGCAGCCTGACGTGCCGACCAGCGACACGAACTCGTTGTCGGCGAGGTCGAGATTGATGTCGCGCAGCACTTCGGTGCGCCGCGCTCCGGTGCCGAAGCTCTTGTGGAGGCCTTTGATCCGCAGTTTGGGGGAATTCATCGGCCTTGCCTCGTCATGAACGGCTGTCCTGGCGGAACAGCGCCTTGCCCAGTGCCTTCATGACCTGGTCGGTGATGAGGCCGAGCATGCCCAGCAACAGGATATAGCCGATGATGGTGTTGGTCTGGAAATAGCGCTGCGAGACGGTGATGCGATAGCCGAGCCCGGACGTCGCCGCGACGAGTTCCGCCAGCACGAGCCAGGTCCAGGCCCAGCCCAGGCTTATGCGCAGCGTATCCCAGATGCCCGGCAAGGCGCTCGGCACCACGATACGCGTCAGGATCTTGCGATCCGGCAGGCCGAGCGTCCTGCCGAGACCGACGAAGTCGGCCGGCACGCGCTTGACGTTGTCCATGATCATCAGCACCTGCTGGAAGAAAGTGCCGATGAAGATGATCAGGAATTTCTGGGCGTCGCTGGTGCCCGCCCACAGGATGGAGAGCGGCACGAAGGCGACCACCGGCATGTAGCGGATGAAATCCACCAACGGCTCGATCGCCGCTTCCCAGGTCCGGAAGCTGCCGATCAGCACGCCAATCGGAATGGACAGCGCCGAGGCGATGAGAAAGCCGACCGAAATACGGTAGATCGAGGCCTTGAGATCGATGAGCAGCGTGCCGTCGGCCCAGAGCTTGCCGAGCTGTGTCACCACGCTGGCCGGCGACGGCAGAAAGATCGGCTTGACCAATTCGAGGCCCGTCGCCGCCCACCATGCCAGGCCGAGGCCGGCAAAGACGGCCACGGCTATCATCAGGAAACGGGAGCGCGCGATCGGCACGCCGATCCCGAAGGATCGGCGGCGCGTCGCCTGCCTGGCAGCAAGCCCCGTTGCCGGGCCGGACGGGTTCGCTTTGACTGCAGGCTCGTCGGGCATCTCGGCGACCGCCACGGCCCGGCCTACTGCGCGGCCTTGACGAAGGCCGGATCGATCATCTGCTCCGGCGTCACGTCGGCTTGCAGCAGGCCGGCATTCTTGGCGGCGGCCTCGACGTCGGCGAATGTCTTGGTGGAAAAATCGCCGGTCAGGGCGCCCTTGTTCTCGGCCAGCGAATAGTAGCGCACGCCGTCGAAGGCGGTGTTCAAGTCCTCGACGCTCGAGCCGACCGCCTTGGAGATGATGGCGCGGCCGCCGGGCGTGTCGGTGTTGTAGTCCTTGAGCGCCGCATCCCAGGCCTTGATCATGGCAAGCACCTGGCCGGGCCGCGACTTGATCACCTCGTCGCGCACCACCAGCACGTCGCTGATCAGGCCTGGATCCTCGCCGGCGGTGAAGAGAAGCTTGACGTCCTTGTTCTGCGCCCTGGCCGTGGTG
The DNA here is from genome assembly GCF_051127865.1 of Mesorhizobium sp. RIZ17. Taxonomy (NCBI): domain Bacteria; kingdom Pseudomonadati; phylum Pseudomonadota; class Alphaproteobacteria; order Hyphomicrobiales; family Phyllobacteriaceae; genus Mesorhizobium; species Mesorhizobium sp. RIZ17. Next base: position 5,125,755 of record NZ_CP147861.1, on the reverse strand, counting down.
AGATACGGCTCATAGGTGACCGCGACCGGGACGCGGCCGGCGATCAGCGCGCTGCCGGCGTCCGCCGCCGGCATCGGCACCGGCTGGACGTCGGCGATCGACATGCCGTTCTTGGCAAGCGCGTATTTGAGCAGGATGTCGCTTGTCGTGCCTTCCTCGAAGGCGACCTGCTTGCCCTTGAGGTCGGCGATCGAGGTGATGTCCTTGCCGGCGATCATGGCGTCGGCCGTCATCGAGACGTCGAGCAGCAGCACGATCTTGACCGGCAGCCCAGCCGCAACCATGCCCATCGCGGTGTGGGTCGCGATGTTGGCCGCGTCGAGCTGGCCGCTCGCCAGGGCAGCGTTGATGTCCTTGTCCTCGGCGAAGTTGACGATCTGGACGTCCGACAGCCCGCTTGCCTTGAACAGGCCCTTGGCTTCGGCCACGTGCCACTGGCCGTAGCCCAGCCACGGCTCGATGCCGATCTTGAACGAGCCGGCCTCGGGCGTCGCGGGAATGGTGGTGTCGGCGGCGTGGGCCAGCGGAGCGAAACCGACGGCGGCAGCCACCATAAGCGCACGGAATTGTCCTTTGATGTTACGCATCATCTTTGTTCCCCTTGATGATTCAGACCGCTTTTTTTGAACCAAACTTCCGGTCTGGTGAGAATGCGGCTTCTGCTTCTTGCGGCACTGTGCCTCGGCGGCGTCTTACCTGCCACGTCGACGGAAGTGGAACGATATTCAACGTCGGCGGCAATGGATGTCAAGGCTAAAATACATACATGCATATACAAGTTGGAGAGGCAGATTTCCGGGACCTCGGCAGCCTTTGGGCAGCTGATCCCGGGCTCCTTCATGACTGACGCCAGGGGCACGAACAATGCCAACCGTTTCAGGTCTTGCGGGAGGGAGAATAGCGGCTGCCGAGCGAGTAGCGGCTGCCGACATAGGTCAGCTTGCTGATGGTGGCCACGACCGCGCCCGTCCAGGTCCGGCGATGCAGGAGAAGGCAGCAACTGCCGATGTCGATGGCGAGATGCCGCGCCGTCTCGGCATCGGCCGGGACGGCGGAAATGATGTGTTCGACCTCGGTCACCGGCGTCTTCTGCATCAGGTAATCGTAGGTCGCCGTCTTCGAGAAATCCTGCTTGTCGTAGTCGGGTATCAGGCCCGGATTGACGAAGCGCTCTTCCAGTTGAACGGGCAGGTCATTCTCGAAGTTGACGACCACCGAATGATAGACAGCAGTGCGCTTGGCGAATTCGAAGGACAGCGACAGCTCCTTGGTCGGCGTGATCCTTTCGAGGACGAGAACCTCGGAGCGATGCCTGTTGCCGCGCGCGACGATCTCGGCCGCGATGTTGTTGATCTCGATCAGCGTCGACTGCGGCCGGGGCGGCGCGATGAATGTCCCCACGCCCTGCAGCCGGATCAGGAAGCCGGCCGAGGTCAATTCCCGCAAGGCGCGGTGAACGGTCATCCGCGACACGCCGAGCACTGCCACGAATTCATTTTCGGACGGCAGCTTGCGGTCCTTGCTCCATTTGCCTGTTCCAATGTTGGTCAGGATGTAGTCCTTGACCTTCTCGTAGAGAGGGCTGGCCGTATCGGGCAAAGTATTCATGTTTCACATGTCCTTTCCGGCAAGCTGTCGGCAATCACGCACCGGCAGGCCGCAGCATCCGGATGATGGTTTTCAAGCCGTCGCCCTGCCCCGCAAGCAGGCGCTCATAGGCGGCCGGAACGTCGTCCAGGCCGATCTCGCGATCGATCAGGCCGATCAGCGGCCCGGACAGGTCCGCCAGCATCCCGATGGCGTCGGGCAGTTCATCGGCAAAGGCATGGCATCCCAGCAATGCGATCTCGCGCTCGACCAGCATGTTGGGGTCGATCTCGAGGCGACCGTGGAAAATGCCGACCAGCGCCACGGAGGCGCCGGAACCCAGAACACCCAGCAACTGGTTGAGCGCGGCGATGCTGCCGGTGGCCTCGACGGCCGCAAGCAACGGCGCTCCGTGGAGCACGGCGGCAATTGCCTCGCGGTCGAGATCGACGATCGTGGCGCCGGTCACGCCGGCGACACGCTCGCAGCGCGCCCGATTGCGATCGGCGACCAGCACCTTGCCGCCGAACGTCCGCGACAAGAGCAGCGCCGCCAGGCCGCCGATGGTGCCGCAGCCGACGACCAGCACTGAAGCCGCTGTCCTTGGCAGGCGCCGCACGGCATGCAGCGCCACGGCGAGCGGCTCGGCCATCGCCGCCACCCTTTCGTCGAGCGCGGCGTCGATGACATGCAGCAGGCGCGCCGGCAGGAGCGCCTCTTCGGCAAAGCCGCCGTCGCAAACTTCACCGACGAAGCCCAGCGAGGCGCATAGATGCCGTCTGCCCGCGCGGCATTGCACGCATTCTCCGCACCAGAAACGGGAATCGGCGACGACCCGATCGCCCATGGCGACCATGTCGACGCCCTCGCCGACCGAAACCACCGTGCCGGTCAGCTCATGGCCGGCCGTCGACGGCGCACGGCTTATCCACTGGCCGGTGCGGAAATTGTGGAGGTCGGAACCGCAGATGCCGGCGGCATCGACACGCAGTTTCACCCAGCCGGCGTCGGGAGCCCCTGGCGCGGCGATATCCTCGACGCGCAGGTCGCCGGGGCCATAGAGTCTGGCGGCTTTCATCGCGCCGGTCCGTCAGGCGCCGAGATAGCGGTCGCGGATTTCCGAGACCGCGTTCTCGTGCGAGCTGAACCCTTCATAGCGGGCGAGCCTGCGGGCATGCCCGGCAAGCTCCGGATAGGCGGCCGAGGTCACATAGCCGACCGACGAACGCTTGAGGAAATCCGTCACCGAAAGCGGCCCGTAGGTGCGCGCCCAGCGGCTGGTGGGCAGCACCGCATTCGGCCCGAGGACGAAATTGGCGAGCGTCACCGGCGTGTGCGGACCCATGAGGATCTCGGCCGCCTCGGTGATGTGCCCAAGATGCGCGAACGGCTCCTTGGACAGGATCTCGAGGTGCTCGGGCGCATAGTCGTTGATGAAGCGGTAACTGTCCTCCAGCGATGCGGTCAGCACGATGCCACCGCGCTGGCCGGTCAGCACCGCGCGCGAAAACTCGACGCGCTGCTCGCTCATGCGGGACCAGTGCTCGGGAAGTGCTGCCAGGGCAGCGTCGACGACCTTGCGGCTATGCGTCACGAGATAGGCGGAGGAATCCGGTCCGTGCTCGGCCTCGATCAGAAGGTCGAGCGCGGCGAGGCCGCCGTCGACACTGTCGTCGGCAAAGATGATCGCCTCCGAAGGGCCGGCCGGAAGACCGGTATCGATGATCGAGGACAGCAGGCTCTTTGCCGCCACCACCCAGGGACTGCCAGGCCCGACGATCTTGAGCGCGGGCTTCACCGTCTCGGTGCCGTAGGCGACTGCCGCGACGGCATGCGCGCCGCCGCATTTGTAGACGGTTTCGACCCCGGCAAGGCGGGCGGCGACCAGGGTCGCGGCATCGACGGAACCGTCCGAGGTCGGCGGCGTCACGATCGCGATCCGCGGCACGCCGGCGATGACGGCCGGAACCGAGGTCATCATGGTCACCGACGGGAAAGCGCCCTTGCCACGCGGGACGTAGAGCGCGACGGAGGCGATCGGCGTGTATCGATCGCCGGCATAGGCGCCTGGCCGGACCTCCTTGAGCCACATCGTCTCCGGACGCTGTTCCTCATGGAAATGCCTGATGTTCTCGATGCCGAAGCGGATGCTGTCGACGACATCTTTGTCGACCTTGTCGAAGGCCGCATCGAACTCGGCTTCCGAAACCTTCAGACTGCCCGCGGCCACATCGGCCTTGTCCAGGTCCCGGGCGAATCGCAGCAGGGCCGCGTCGCCTTCGGTCCTGACTGCCTCGATGATCGGGCGGACCTTTTCAACGAAGACCGACAGGTCAGCTTCGGCGCGCTTCAGCAGGTTCGCCCGCTGTTCGGGGGTGGCGGATGACAGGTCGTGGAAGCTGACGTCGGACATGGCTGCTCCTCAGAAACTCGGGAAAAGTATATACATGTATGTATAAGCATCGCCAGCATTTTTCTGCGCCCTGCCATCGGGCTGGCCACGGCAAGCCGCGTCAGATCGAGGCAAGAAAGCCCCCGTCCACCGGGAAACACTGCCCGGTGATGTAGGCCGAGGCATCCGAGGCCAGGAACACCGCGATACCGTGCAGATCCGAAAGGTCGCCGAAGCGACGCTGCGGGATCTTGGCGAGCATCGATTGCTGCCACGCCTCGTCGGCGTAGAACACCTCGGTCATCGCCGTCCTGAAGTAGCCGGGAGCGATGGCATTGACCCTGATCCCCAGACCGGCCCATTCCGCCGCCAACGCTCGCGTCATGCCGAGCAGGCCCGATTTTGACGAGCCGTAGGGCACGGCCGTGGGGATGCCGACCTCGGAGGTCAGCGAGCACATGTTGATGATGGCGCCGGGCCGTCCGGCATCGCGCATAAGGCGGGCGGCTGCCTGGGCGCAGAAGAAGGCGCCCTTGAGATTGGTGTCGACGATCCTGTCCCAGAGCGCTTCGTCGACGTCGAGCGAAGGCCTGATCTCTTCCATGCCGGCATTGTTGACGAGAATATCGAGACCCCCGAGCAGGTCGGCGGCCTCGGCGGTGGCAGCGCGGCAACGGGCGACGTCGATGACGTCCAGGGTGATGGCGTGCGCAACGCCTCCGGCGGCCCGGATCGCCGCCGTCGTCTCCCCGAGCGCGGCGAGGCTGCGCGCCGTAACAGTGACAGCGGCGCCGGCGGCGCTCAGCGCCTCGGCGATGCCGCGCCCGATGCCCCGGCTCGCGCCGGTGACGAGCGCCTTCCTGCCCGACAGGTCGAAGAGGGAAGCATTGCGCATTGTCGATCCTCCTTGGCCTTGCCGGCCTGTCCTCGCCCGCGAGACTAACCGATCATTGGTTATACATACAAGCATATACAAATGATTTTGGGCGTAGCGGTAAAGCTGACCGCGGGAGCGTGCAACCCCGGTGCTGATACAATCCTATTCGGCGCTTTCTTTCGCGCGCGGCGGTCTGTCGATCAGATCCTGATCCCGAACCGGATGCCGTCATAGATGGCGGCGTGGATGTTGCGCGAGGCGACCGCGTCGCCGATGCGGAACATGACGAAGCCGCCTTCCGGATTGCGCTGCGGAAAAATGTCGCCGCCGCTCACCAGCCGCTCGTAGTCGACCGCGCCGCCATTCTTCGACAAGGGTTTCAGCGACAGATAGAGATCGTCGAGGGGTGCGGTGCCATGCTCGACCACCACCTGGTCGACGCGCCGCTCGCCGCGCCAGCCGTCGGCGAAGTCCGACGCCAGCTCGGCGATAAGCTGGTTGCCCTCGCGCCGCACCGAGCGCAGGCGGGTGTTGATGGTGACGGTGACACCTTTCTCGTGGAAGGCGCGCATATAGGGCACATGGTTCAGGCCGCCCATTTCCGGCGCGAAGAAGCGCTCCGGCGAGACCAGTTCCAGCTTCGAGCCGCTGTTGGCGATCAGCTCCGCCGCGCCCATGCCCTGATGGCCGCCATTGTCGTCGTAGAGCAGGACATTCTCGGCCGGCTTGACGCTGCCGGCCATGATGTCCCAGCTCGAGGTGACCAGATTGTCGCCGGTCGTCAGCGGCGGGTTCTGCGGCATACCGCCGGTCGCCACGATCACCACGTCCGGCGCCAATGCCAGCACGTCGTCCTTCTCGGCCCAGGTGTCGTAGCGGATTTCGACGCCGAGGCGATCGAGCTCGGCCAACCGCCAGTCGATGATGCCGATCAGCTCCTTGCGGCGCGGATTCTGCGTGGCGAGCCGCACCTGGCCGCCCGCCTGGCTGGCGACTTCGAGCACCGTCACCTGATGGCCGCGCTCGGCCGCGACGCGCGCGGCTTCGAGACCGCCCGCGCCAGCACCCACGACCACGACTTTCTTCTTCGGTCCCTCACTCTTCGCGATGATGTGCGGAATGGTCGCCTCGCGGCCGGTCGCGGCGTTGTGGACGCAAAGCGCCTCGCCACCCTCATAGATGCGGTCCAGGCAATAGGTGGCGCCGACGCAAGGGCGGATCTCGTGCTCGCGGCCCTCCATCACTTTGCGGATGATATGCGGATCGGCGATATGGGCGCGCGTCATGCCGACCATGTCGAGCTTGCCGGTGGCAATCGCGTGGCGGGCGGTGGCGACGTCGGAAATGCGCGCCGCATGGAAGGTCGGGAATTTCGTCGCCGCCCTCACCTCGCCGGCGAAATCGAGATGCGGCGAGGAACGCATGCCGGTCACCGGGATGACCTTGGTCAGCGCCGCATCGGTCTCGATCGAGCCGCGGATGATGTTGAGGAAATCGACCTTGCCTGAATTGGCCAGCCGCCTGGCGATCTCGACGCCTTCCTCCTTGGGCAGGCCCTTCTCGAAATCCTCGTCCGCGACCATGCGGATGCCGACGACGAATTTTTCACCGACCGCCGTACGCACGGCGTCCAGCACCATGTCGGTGAAGCGCAGCCGGTTGTCGAGCGAGCCGCCGAAATCGTCGTCGCGGTGATTTGTGGCGGGCGACCAGAAGCCGTCCATCAGATGGCCGTAGGATTCGAACTCGATGCCGTCGAGGCCGGCCGCCTGGCAGCGCTGCGCGGCCGCGGCATAGTCAGCGACGATGCGCTCGATGTCCCATTCCTCGATGGTCTTGGGGAAGGCGCGGTGCGCCGGCTCACGCACCGGCGAGGCCGACAGCACCGGCAGCCAGTCAGCCTTGTTCCACCCGGTGCGCCGGCCGAGATGGGTGATCTGGATCATCACCTTGCAGTCATGCTCGTGGCAGGCATCCGCCAGCTCGGCGAGCCACGGCACGATGCGGTCGTCATAGACATGCAGATTGCCGAAGGCAGCCGGGCTGTCGCGCGAGACGATCGCCGAGCCCGCCGTCATGGTCAGCGCCATGCCGCCCTTGGCCTTCTCGGCATGGTAGAGCCGGTAGCGCTCTTTCGGCATGCCGTCCTCGGAATAGGCCGGCTCATGGCTGGTCGACATCACCCGGTTCTTCAGCGTCAGGTGCTTGAGCTGGTAGGGTTGGAGAAGCGGGTCGTTGCTGATCATCGTCTTCCTGCCGTTTCAATTTGTGCGGAAGCGTCGTGTCGCTCCCGCTTCCATTTCACGCATTGGATTCTTCCGAAAACCGCTGCGCACTTTTCGGTCCGATGCTAATGAGCGGCCCAAATCCGCTGCGTCTGAAAGATCGCGGCGTAATTTCCGCACTTCGTTTTCCTGCCGCCCGGACAATCGGCGGCAGCTAGGAGCCGCCCATGACCGATACCAAGAACCTCTCCCAGCTCGGCAAGCACGTCGAGACGCCACAGAGCCCCGAACAGGCGGTCCTGGAGACCGTGCCGTTCCAGCGCGGCGACGGCCCGCCGGCGATCGTGCGCTTCACCTGCCCGGAATTCACCTCGCTCTGCCCGGTCACCGGCCAGCCCGACTTCGCCCACATCGTCATCGACTACGCGCCCGACAAGACGCTGGTGGAATCGAAGTCGCTGAAGCTGTTCATGACCTCGTTCCGCAACCATGGCGCCTTCCATGAGGAATGCACCGTCATGATCGGCCGCCGCATCGTGGAGGCGACCAAGCCGCTCTGGCTGCGCGTCGGCGGCTACTGGTTCCCGCGCGGTGGCATCCCGATCGACGTCTTCTGGCAGACAGGCGCGCCGCCCAAGGACGTATGGCTGCCGGATACCGGCGTTGCGCCCTATCGCGGGCGCGGTTGAGCGGATCGCCATCACTCGCATTGGTACTGGCTGAGCGCCCATTCGCCGGTCACCGACAAAAGGTCGGAGACCTTCCAGCCGCCGCCGACCTTCTTCAGCTTCCATTCCAGCCGGTGCTGGTGGCCCTCGACGACGAAGGCGACCACCACCTTGGCCTGGTCGCCATTGACGGCCTCGATGGTGCGCAGGCTCTTGTCGATGGCGAGCTTGTCGTAATCTGAATTGTCGAGCGCCATGTTGGGGTCGAGGCACTCGCCCTGCCCCGAGGCGCGCAGCGCGTCGCTCTTGTCGAGCACGGTTTTCGCCGGATCGACGAAGTTCTTGCGCTGGGCCGGATCGAGCTCGAGCCCGAGATGCTCGTAGAACGGCTTGACCACTGCCGTCGGCGATCCGGGCAGGACAGGAGAGACGGGCGCTGGTTCAGCCGGCTTGCTTTCCGGCGTTGTGGCAGGCGGCGATTTATCGACCGCAGGCGGCGACTTATCGACCGCGGGCGGCGACTTGTTGTCCGAGGACGCATTGTCGCCTGAGGACGCGCTCGGCGGCGGCGCGCCGAAGAGCCCCTGTGCAAAGGCGGCGCCGTTCAGCCCCGCGGCCAGCATCGACAAACTCGACAGCGCAAGGACGAGACGGCGAAGCACGGCGTCACTCCGTCGAGGCGCCGCATTCCAGCGCGCTGAGCTTCCAGTCGCTGGTCTTGGAGGTGATGTCGGCGATCTTCCACTTGCCGTCCACTTTCTTCAGCGACCACACCATTTCGCGTTTGGAGTCATCGCCTTCCGGGAAAAGATTGAAGTTAGCCGTCACCTCGGCGGTGTCGCCATTGACGGTCTCGGTTAGCTTCAGCGTCTTCGACAAGGTCTTCTGATCGAAATCCTGGGCGTCGAGGCCGGGATCGAAATCGATGCAGGACACCTCGTCGGGCTTCTCCTTCTGCGCCTTGTCGTTGGCTTCGAACAGCTTTGTCACCGGGTCGGTGAAGCGGTCCCGGTATTTGGCGTCCGCCTCGAACTTCACCGAAGGCACATAAAAGAACTTCACGGCGTTGGATGCCGGCCCCGCCAGCGCGGCGCCGGGCAAGGCTATCGACATGGCAGCGGCGAGCACTATCGGCTTCATGCAGGATCTCCGGAGGTTCGGCGGCGTGGCGGCAAGATCGCCACCACGCTTCCTGCATATCGGCTTTTTTGCGGCTCATGAAGTCCGGGCGCGCTCAGGCATCCAGCCAGACGTTCTGGAAGTCCATTTCGTAGGTCTGGTGCATCGAGTAGTTCTTCACCTTCTTGTTCATGTGGCAGTAGAGCTTCTGCCAGAAGGGCTGGATGATGACGCCGGAGTCCTGCAGGATCGCTTCGACATCCTTCATCACCTCCTTGCGCTTGCCAACGTCGATGAGCGACAGCGCCTCCTTGAGCTTGGCGTCGAAATCCGGGTTGGAAAAGGCCGTCTCGTTCCAGGCCTCGCCGGTGCGGTAACCGAGCGCCAGCACCTGCACGCCGAGCGGACGCATGTACCAGATGGTCATGGAGTAAGGATATTTCGTCCAATCGTTCCAGAAGGTCGAGCCGGGCAGCACGGTGCGCTTGACCTTGATGCCGGCGTCGCGCAGCTGGCCGGCGATCGCGTCGCCGGTGTTCTTCTGCCATTCGTCCTCGACCGTGATCAGCTCGTGCTCGAAGTCGGCCTGGCCGGCGTCGGCCATCAGTTTCTTGGCGCCAGCGGCGTCGCGCTCCTTCTTGGGCAGGGGGTAGTATTCGGGATGGATCGGGGCGACGTGATGGTTCTCGCCAACCGTGCCGCGGCCATTGTAGCCGAGCTGCATGACCTGGTTGTTGTCGACCGCCATCTGCAGCGCGTTGCGCACCCGCTTGTCGTCATAAGGCTTATGCGTGACATTGGTGCGGGCGACGAGCGTGGTCGCCGTCGCAACCTCCGACTTCACCAGGCCCATCTTGTCCAGCGGGTCGATGTAGTCCGCCGGCGTCTCGAAATCGACGTCGACCTCGCCGGAGTCGAAGGCATTGAGCGTGGCGTTGAAGTCGGTGCCGTAGTCGATGAACTCCACGCCATCGAGCGGCGCCTCGCCACCCCACCATTTGCCGTTCTCGCGGCGCTTGACGACCGCTTTCTGGCCGACATCGTAGGAGACCAGCTCGAACGCTCCAGTGCCGATCGGCTTCTTGATCGGATCGGCGCCGTCCTTGTCGAAGTCGCGGTGCACGACCAGCGCCGGATAGTCGGTGAAGCCCGGGATGATGGCGATATCGGCTTCGTTGAGCTTCAACTTTACCGTATGGTCGTCGACCTTGGTGATCGCACCATCCTTGGCCTTGCCGGTCTTGGTGTCGATAAGCGCGCCGACGCGGGCGGCCATGGAATTGCCGGACGCGCCCTTCTCGCACCAGCGGTTCAGATTGGCGACCACGTCATCGGCGTTGAAGGCATCGCCATTGTTCCAGGTGACACCCTTGCGCAGATGCAGCGTGTATTCGGTGGCGTCGTCATTGATGTCCCAGCTTTCGAGCAGCACCGGCTCGAAGGTGAACTGATGGGTGTAGCGCACCAGCGGCTCCAGCCACGTGCGGGTGACGTTCGCCATCTCCGTCCAGTCATAGGTGCGCGGATCCTTCTGCGCCTTGACCGACATCGCGACATGCAGCGTTCCGCCCTTCTTGGGCTCGTCGGCGAGCGCCCTGGTCGGCGCCGCAAGGCCGAGCATGCCATAGGCGAAAGCCGTCGATGCGCCGAAGGCGCTGGCCAGCGCCAGGAATTCACGCCGGTCGACACGGCCGGCGCGCGCCTCCTCGGCCATCGCTTCGATAGCGGCCGGGACCCGGTCACCATTGCTTTTGAAAAGTGTCATTTTCGTTCTCCCATTGATTTCTTCGGGTCTCCGCCCGTTTGTGTGAACTGTCGTCTATCAACTAACGCTGTCCGGCAGCATTTCCTCACGCCGCGCGATCAAATCCGCGAGACCCTCGGCAATGCCCTCGTCGAGCTTCGGCTCCTGGTAGTCGGCGAGCATGGCGCGCGCCTTTTCGCGGCCGCGCGCGTCGTGGTCCTTGGCGCCTTCGGCGCTCCACTGCTCGAAGGAATTGAAATCCATGATGTTGGGCATGAAGAAGGCGCTCTCGAAATGCTCGAGCGTGTGCTGCGTGCCGAGGAAGTGCCCTTGCGGCCCGACCTCGCGGATCGCGGCAAGAGCCTCCTTGAAATCGTCGAAGGGCACGCCGCCGGCATATTTGTACCAGCCGACCAGCTGCTCGCAGTCGGTGGCGAATTTCGAGTAGCCGCAGGTGAGACCCGCCTCCAGCCAGCCGGCGGAATGCCAGATATAATTGGCGCCGGAGAGGATCGCGGCATGCATCAGCATGTTCGCCTCATAGCCGGCTTGGGCATCGTTGAGCTTGGAGCCAACATGGAAGCCTGAGGTGCGCCACGGCAATTTGTATTTCCTGGCCAGCGCTCCCATCAGATACATCATCTGGGCCGCCTCCGGCGTGCCGCCCATCGGCGCGCCGGTCTTCATGTCGACGGTGACCATGAACTGGCCGTAGATCTGCGGCGAGCCGGGCCGGATGAGCTGGGTCAAAGCCACGCCCGCAAGCGCCTCGGCGTTGACCTGCGCCACCGCGCCGACGGCGGAGGCCGAGGTCGAGGCGCCGCAGAGCGCGAAAGGCGCCAGGATCAGCGGCTGGTTGTGGCTCGCATAGACGCGCATGGCGTCGATCATGGTGGCGTCCCACACCAGCGGCGAATTGCAGTTGGTGATCGCCACCAGCACCGGGTTGTCGCGCACGAACTCCTCGCCGAAGACGATGCCAGCCATCGCCATTGTGTCCTCGGCGCGCTCCTTCGAGGTCACGATGCCCATGAACGGCTTGTCGGAATGTTTCAGCGCCGAATGGATGATGTGCAGATGCCGCTTCGGCACGGCGATTTCCATCGGCTCACAGATGACCGAGCTCGACGAATGCAGCGCCGGCGCCATGTAGGCCATCTTGTGGAAATTGTTGAGGTCGGCGAGCGTGCCGTAGCGCCGCTTGTTGTCGAGGTCGCGGACATAGGGCGCGCCATACATCGGCACGAAGATCGAATTCTTGCCGCCGACGCGCACGGTGCGCTCGGGGTTGCGTGCATTGAGGGTGAACTCCGCCGGAACCTTCGAGACGAGCTCCATCAAGAGCGCGCGGTCGATGCGGACGCGCGTTTCCCTGACATCGGCGCCGGCCGCCTTCCAGAGCTCGATCGCCCCGTCGTCGCGGAATTCGCACCCCACCTCCTCGAGGATCTTGAGCGATTCCTCGTGGATCAATTCCACCGCCTCGTCGGGCACGATCTCGTAGGCGGGGATCTTGCGCACAAGGGTCGGGAAGGACGCGATCGGCGCGCTTCTCAGCGCCTTGCGGCCAAGACGGCCACCACCGCGGCGGTGGGTCTGTTCGGTCAATTCAACGGCCGGTGCGTTCATGGAGCCTCCTTCTTCCCGCCACCCAAATTAGCGAGGCAAAATATGGCTGTGACGCTGGAAAATCCTGATCTTCTGTATAAGTTGTGCTTATGCGAAGCCTACGCCACCTCCTGCCCTCCGCCGGCAGCCTCATCGTCTTCGAAGCCGCCGGCCGGCTGTCGAGCTTCACCGCTGCCGGGCGCGAGCTCGGCATGACGCAGGCCGCCGTTTCCTACGCCGTGCGCGGCCTGGAGGAGCAGCTCGGCGCCAAGCTCTTCCAGCGCCGCCACCGCCAGGTGCTTCTGACCGAAGCCGGCGAGCGCTTCCATGCCGACGTCTCGCTCGGCCTGTCGCACATCCGCAAATCGGCGGAGGACCTGCGCCTGCAGGCGACCGGCGGGCATGTGACCTTGGCCGCCTCGACCGCCTTCGGCTCGTTCTGGATGATGCCGCGCCTGCAGCAGTTCCGGGACGAGTTGCCGGGCATTGACCTGCGCATCCAGACCGCCGACCGCGACCTCGACATCATCGCCGAGGGCATTCCGCTCGGCGTGCGCGGCGGCGTGCCGCGCGACTGGCCGGACTATCACTCGCTGTCGCTCTCCGAGGAAGAGATCTTCCCGGTGGCGGGGCCGAGCTATCTCGCCAAGTTCGGCAAGCCGAAAACGGTCGAGGAACTGGCGACGCACCGGCTGATCCATCTCGAAGAGCCCTATCGCGAGGCGCCGAATTGGGACGAATGGTTCGCTTCGGCCGGAACCAGCCTGCGCAACGCCGAGCGCGGCTTGCGCATCAACGACTATGCCCTGGTGATCCAGGCGGTGATGGAAGGACAAGGCATCTCGCTTGGGTGGCGGCATCTGGTCGAGCGCCTGGTGGCTTCGGGGCTGCTGGTGCCGGTGACCGATCATGTCATGCGGACCGGCATCGGCTTCCACGTGATCTGGCCGAAGAACCGTGACCTCAGCGACAATGCGCGCAGGGTAAGGGACTGGCTGGTGGCGCAGGCGTGAACTGACCCCTCCCCCTCGCCGTTCGAATCCGCCTATAATCGCTGAATGCCCATCCGCCAGCTTTCCGAAACGATGATCAACCAGATCGCCGCCGGCGAGGTCATCGAGCGTCCGGCGAGCGTGGTGAAGGAGCTGGTCGAGAATGCGCTCGACGCAGGGGCCTCGCGCGTCGAGATCGTCACGGCGGGCGGCGGGCTGAACCTCATCCGCGTCACCGATGACGGCTCGGGCATAGCCGAACCGGAGCTTGCACTGGCGATTGCTCGCCACTGCACCTCGAAGCTTTCCGACAATATCCACGACATCCGCTCACTCGGTTTTCGCGGCGAGGCGCTGCCCTCGATCGGCTCGGTGGCGCGGCTGTCGATCCGCTCGCGCACGGCAAGCGGCGACAGCGCGGCCGAGATAGGCATCGACGGCGGCCGCGTCTCGCCGGTGAAGCCGGCTGCCGCCAATCGCGGCACGACGGTCGAGGTGCGCGACCTTTTTTTCGCCACGCCGGCCAGGCTGAAATTCATGAAGGGCGAGCGCGCCGAAAGTTCGGCCACCAGCGACGTGGTGAAACGCATCGCCATCGCTTTCCCAGCCGTGCGCTTCACGCTTGCCGGTCCCGACCGCTCGACGCTGGAACTGCCGGCGACGGACGATACGCCGGAAGGCCGGCTTGCCCGCGTCGCGCAGGTGATGGGCAAGGATTTTCCCGACAACGCCATTGCCATCGATGCCGTGCGCGATGGCGTGCATCTTGCCGGGCACGTCTCGATCCCGTCCTACACACGGGCGAACGCGCTGCAGCAATATGCCTATGTCAATGGACGGCCGGTGCGCGACAAGCTGATCGCCGGCGCGATCCGCGGCGCCTTCGCCGACGTCCTGCCGCGCGACCGGCACGCGGTCACCGTACTGTTCCTGTCGCTCGATCCTTCGACCGTCGACGTCAATGTCCATCCAGCAAAGGCCGATGTGCGCTTCCGGGATCCCGGCCTGGTGCGCGGGCTGATCGTCGGCGCCATCCGCGAGGCACTGGCCGGCGCGGGCATCCGCGCCGCGACCACGGGTGCTGCCGGCATGATGGCGGCGTTCCGGCCGGGTGTTGCACCCTACTCGCATCCCGGCCCGGCCAATGGCCATCGCGGCTACGAGGCGGCCTATCACGCTTCCGGCTCGAGCGGTTTCGATCCGACACGTTCTCCACAGCGGCCGCTCGACATGGGCTATGGCGAGGCGAGATCGCGAGCCAATGGTTTTGCCGAAAACGAGCAGGTCGCCTTCGACACCGGCCCGCTCGCCAGCGCCGATATCCGCGCCGGCATGGCCGAGCCGGCCGAAGCGCTGCTCGGCATGGTGCTGGGCGCGGCGCGCGCGCAGGTGCATGAGAACTATATCGTCGCCCAGACGCGGGATTCGCTGGTCATCGTCGACCAACACGCGGCGCATGAACGACTGGTCTATGAGGCGCTGAAGAACGCGCTGCATTCGCGCGCAGTGCCGTCGCAGATGCTTCTCCTGCCCGAGATCGTCGACCTGCCGGAAGAGGATGCCGAGCGGCTGGCGATGCATTCGGACACGCTGGCCAAATTCGGCCTCGGCCTGGAGCGCTTCGGCCCGGGCGCGGTGGCGGTGCGCGAGACGCCGTCGATGCTGGGCGAGACCAACGTGCAGCAGCTGGTGCGCGACCTCGCCGACGAGATCGCCGACAACGACACGGTCGAGACGCTGAAGGAGCGGCTGGACAGAATAGCCGCGACCATGGCCTGCCATGGTTCCGTCCGGTCCGGCCGGTTGCTCAAGGCCGAGGAGATGAACGCGCTGCTGCGCCAGATGGAGGCGACGCCGGGGTCCGGCACCTGCAACCACGGCCGCCCGACCTATATCGAGCTCAAGCTCGCCGATATCGAAAGGCTGTTCGGACGGCGGTGAGCGCTAGAGGAATTCCAGGAAAAGTGTGAACGGTTTTCCGTCCGGAATTGCGTAAAAACAAAGAGATAGTGCGGTTCGCCGTTTCCGTGAAACGGTGAAACGCACTAGACTGACGCCCCATTTCATTTTCTCTTGCGATATTTGTTCGCCTTGGGGCTGAAGGCATAGTCCTCAGTATGGCCTGCGCCACCGCCGCTAAAATTCACGGAAATGACGTCCTTGCCTCCCTCGACCCACTTCTCGACGTTCATATAGATGGACGTCATCAGCATGCCGGCGCTGCAGGCGTCATCATCCTTGAAGGCGATTTCCTGAACGACCTTCCCGCTGCGCTTCTTGATGACCTGCATTTTTTTCATGCAAGTGCCTGAGTCGGTGTCCGCATAGATACCGGCAAACCTGTCGGCGGCTGTCTCGGCCCAGAAGGGAATCTCGACGGTCCCGTCGATCTTTACCTCGCCCTTGTCGTCCAGACTGGCGACCTTCTTGAGCGTGACGGGATATGTGTCGGCACCCTTGCTCCAGGTGCCTGTCGCGCCGTTTTCGGTCATGTCGATGGAAAACGGGCATCCGGCGGTGTCGACAGGGGCCTTTGATCCAACCATCAATACCCGGTCGAATTCCTTCTTGCCCGAGATCTCGCAGAGCGCGAGCCTGGTGCCGGTGATCCTGCCGTACACCGCTATTGGGCTCTGCTTGGCGTCGTAGAAGTAACTGCCCTCGACCGTTATCCCGCTGCCGAACCCGTCATAGGTCTGAAGCGAGATATGAACGGGCTGAGAGCCGATGGACCCTTCGTAATTTTCCACGTGATACCAGCCCGCGGCGGCGTTCCCGCACAGCAGCAGTACGCAAGAAATTGCGCATACGAACCGTCCTGCCATCCCGATCACCGCCGCGTTCCCCGAAAGCGGCTCACCATAGCCGCCCGCCTGGCGCGTGTCTGCATCACCGCGGGGGTACTCGAGATTTTAAGTCCGCAAACGACTGCAGCGTTTTGAATTACCGCTTCAAATTCACCACGATCACGCCGCCCAGAGCCAGCGCGCCGCCGAGAATGCCGAGCAGCGACGGCACTTCGCCCAGCCAGAAGAAGCCGATCAAGGCGGAGGTCGGCGAGACGAGGTAGAGGAAGTTCGAGGCGCGGGCCGCCGGCAGTCGCGACAGGGCGGTGGCCCAGGCGGCATAGGCGATCAACGAGGGCACAATGCCGAGATAGATGACGGCGCCGAGACCGGCGGTGTTGGCGACCGCTGCCTGCGAAAACGCTTCCGGCAGGAACGGCGACAGGCAGAGCGCGCCGAGCACCATGTTGGAGGCGGAGATCGTCAGCGGATGATGGCGGGCAAAGAGCGGCTTCTGGACGATGGTGTTGACGGCCGAACAAAGTGCCGAGCCCAGCACCAGCAGCGCGCCGGCGTTGAAATGCAGGCCGTGTCCGTCGGCCACCGCGATGATGCCGATGCCGGCAAAGGAGATGACGGTGCCGAGCCAGGCGATTCCCGAGAAGCGTTCGCCGAGCAGCGCCATGGCCATGATGGCGGTGAAGATCGGGCTGACATTGATGATGAAGCCGGCCGCGCCCGCCGAGACGGTAAGCTCGCCGAAATTGAGCATGGCGGTGTAGAGCGCGACGAAGATGGCGCCGCCGAAGGCGAAGCGCCACAGCTCGTCGATCCTGGGCAGCGCCGGGCGCTTCACCGCGAGGAAGATGGCGGCCGGAACGGCCGCGATGGCAAAGCGCAGCGCCCCTAGCTCCAGCGGCTGGAAGGCGCCAAGGCCGGCGCGGATCGCCGGGAAAGCCGAGGCCCAGCCGATGACCGTCAACGTCACCGCGACCGCCGCGGTGGTGTCCATGCGCTGTGTCTCATTCAACGTGCCGGTGTAAGCGCTCATTGCCGTAGCCTCGTCTTTCTGTGTCATGGAGGCAGAAAACGGCATTGCCGGCCAATTGACAAACGACCAATTCGAGGGTCAGCTGTGAATATGGATCACAGCTCTGACCAGATACTGCCGCTCGAAACCTTGCGCGCCTTCGACGCGGCGGCGCGGACAGGGAGTTTTTCCGCGGCGGCCGAAAAGCTCAACCTCACCCATGGCGCGGTGAGCCGCCAGATCGCCAAGCTGGAGGGCTGGCTTGGCTTGAAAGTGTTCGAGCGCAACGCCCGCGGCGTGACGCTGACGATCGAGGGCAACCGCCTGCATTTGAGGACCGCCGAGGCCTTCGCGCTGATCTCGGTCAACTCCGACCGCTGGGTCGAGCCGCGCGGCACCGCCGTGGTGCGGCTGGCCTCGATCCCGTCGGTGAGCGGGCTGTGGCTGATGCCGCGCATGGCGGAATTGGAGAACCATCCGACCAAGCTGCGTATCGTGCTCGACGTCGACAACCGCCAGGCCGACCTCGCCGACGAAGGCATCGACCTGTCGGTGCGCTGCGGACGCGGCCGCATTCCGGGCCGCGTCTCGGTGCAGCTTTTCGAGGAGCATGTTTTCCCGATCGCCTCGCCGGAACTGGCGAAGGAGATCGGACGAGGCGACCCTGCGCGACTGCTGAAATTCCCGCTGATCAACGATTCCGACGCTTCCGCCTGGCGCGCCTGGTTCGCGGCGCAGGACGTGGACTATCGCCCACGCCCGCAGGACAGGCGTTTCGAAGACTATAATCTGGTGCTGGATGCTGCGGCGCACGGGCTGGGCATTGCGCTGGCACGACCGCCGCTGACCGCAGACCAGCTCCAATCCGGCCGTATCGTCGCCGTCGACGAGCGCGTTGCGCTCAACCCGGTGTCTTACTGGATGGACCGCCCGGTCGGCCGGCCGCGCGCGGCGGCGGCGGACCTTGCCAGGCGCATTGCCGAACAGGCAGCGCTTGCTCCGGAAAAGCTCGAAGCTTTCCTTCAGGACGACGTCTGAGCGGGATCAGCGAAGCAACAGCACCATGATCGTTGCGGTCACCGCCGAGACGATGGCGGTGACGACCGAGATCGTCCAAAGGGATATCGGCGCGGATTCCGATCGCGGAGCGTGTCCAGCCGGACGGACTGCGGCGCCACGCGGCTGAGGCGCGTTGGCGTTGGCCGCGACCAGCGCCGAGGCGGAAGCGGCGGTCGGCGAAAATGTGGACAATGCCGGCGCAGCCACGGGCCTGGACGTATTGTCGGCAACCGCTGCCGGTGGTGGGACGAAGCCGCGCGGAGCCTGATCGGTATCCGTCGCCGCCCTGGCCGTCGAGGGTCTTGCCGGCGCATCGTCGGTGGCGGCATCGGGCTCCATGACGGCCCGGTAGGCGTCCTCGACCTCGGAGGACGACAGGCGTTGCGATGCCTGAGCGGCCTGGCGCGGCTGCGCGCTTTGCAGCGACTGGGCCGCGATTTGCGCCGCTTGCCCCGTCGTCGGCGCCGGCGGCTGGACCAGCGCCTTGATCAAAGCCGTCGTCGCCGGATCGGCCTTCGGCGACGTCACCGCCTGCGGCGTGAGCGCCTCATTGATCAGCGTGTTCAGGCGGGTCGAGGTGATGTCCATGCCGGTTTCCGGAAAGCATTTTGCCGCTCAGCCATACTGCATGAGCATTGCGTCAAGCTTGACGTTGCTTGCGATTTGTGGCGATTGAAACCCGATGAACTCAAGCGTCCTTCCATGATGAATCGTTTCGAAGGCCCGGGCGGCAGGGAAGCCCGGATCCGCTATCTCGACGGCGACTTCCAGGTCACCAGTCCCGGCTCTTTCGTGCGCTGCGCGGTGACGGGCGAGAACATTCCCCTCGACGAGCTCAAATATTGGAGCGTCGCCCGGCAGGAGCCCTACGTGAACGCGGCTGTCTCGCTTGCCCGCGAGATCGAGATGCACCCGGAATTGCGCAAGCGGGGCTAGGCCATGCGAACCCATGGCGCCGTGGCCATCAATTTCGACCGCGCTTAGGGTATTGCATTGAAAAACCTAAAGAATTCTCTCAAGACTGCCGTTCGCATGCCACTAATCATGCGCGCGAGATTGCGCGATCGGGCGGTATCGAAAGCCCCACGATTCAAGCTGACGGCCTGCGCCATCTTCCGTGAGGAAGCGCCGTTCCTGGCCGAATGGATCAGGTTCCATCAGAGTGTGGGATTTGAGCATTTCTATCTGTACAACAACTTCTCGACCGACGACTTCAAAGCCGTATTGGACCCGTTCATCCAGGAAGGGCTGGTTACGCTGGTCGACTGGCCGCGGCCGGTAGGGCAGTTGTCGGCCTACAAGGATTGTATCCGCAGGCACTGGCATGAAGCATTGTGGATCGGGCTGTTCGATATAGACGAGTTTCTTTTCGCGCCCGACGGGCGTGACGTGCGCTCCGTCCTTAACGCTTATCGCGACCTGCCGGGCGTCTGTGTCTGGCAGGCGTTTTACGGTTCCTCCGGCCATGTCGAAAGGCCGGAAAGTCCGGTGGTCGAAGCCTACACGATGCGAGCCGGGCCGGACATCACGACGGCCAAGACAATCGTCAACCCTCGCATGGTCTACAAGGTTGGCGTCCATCTGTCGAAATTCCTGTCCGGTGAAGGGCTCGATACCCATCGACGGACCATCGTGCCCGGCATGCCCCCCAAGCTCGATATCTTGAGGATCAATCACTATTGGTCGCGATCGCTTGCCGACCTCGACCAGAAAATCCGGCGCGGCGACGCTTCGACTTCAGCGCTGCGCGACAGGGATTGGCATTTCGACTTCGAAAGCAAGCTTAACGTCGAGCGCGACGAGGCGATCCTGAAGGCGATGCGCCGCGCGGGTTAGAAGCGGCCACCCTTCCCTTCCCGGCTGATGGCCCTAGGCCGTCATTTCAGTGCTGACACTTTCGCGCTTCCGGGGCTATAGACACCAAAGGGCGATGGGTACGGGGGTTATCGTGAAGGCTCTTGTGACCGGCGGCGCCGGCTTCATCGGTTCGCATCTATGCGACCTGTTGCTGGCAAAAGACCGGCAGGTAATATGCGCCGACAATTTTTACACCGGCTTGGAAGAAAACATCCGTCACCTTCTGGGCAATCCAAATTTCGAGCTTCTGAGACACGACATTACCGTGCCCCTCAAAGTCGAAACGGATGAGATCTTCAATCTCGCCTGCCCGGCCTCGCCCGTCCACTATCAGCGCATTCCGATCGAGACGACCAGAACCTGCGTCTATGGAGCGATCAACATGCTCGATCTCGCATGCGCTTCCGGAGCCAGGATCCTTCAGGCATCGACATCCGAGGTCTATGGCGATCCGCAAGTCCATCCTCAGACCGAGGCCTATTGGGGCCACGTCAATCCGATCGGACCGCGCGGCTGCTACGACGAAGGCAAGAGATGCGCCGAGGCGCTGTTCTTCGACTACTGGCGCCAGTCGAAATTACCCATCAAGGTGCTGCGCATATTCAATACATACGGGCCTCGCATGCATCCGTCGGATGGACGCGTGGTCAGCAATTTCATCGTCCAGGCCCTGCGGAACGACCCCATAACCATCTACGGCGACGGAAGCCACACGCGCAGCTTCTGCTACGTCGACGACCTCGTCGACGCGATGGTTCGGATGATGGCTACGCCCGACGATTTCGTAGGCCCGCTCAATGTTGGAAACCCGTCGGAAGTCACGATCCTGGAACTGGCCGAACTTGTGCTGGGCATTGTCGGCGGCAAGTCCAAGATCGAGTTCAAGCCCCTGCCGCAAGACGATCCCCAACAGCGCCAACCCGACATAGATCTGGCGCGATCGACGCTGGACTGGTCCCCTCGCGTCGCTCTCAAGGATGGGCTTGGCGAAACGGTTCGCTACTTCCGCCGGCTGATCAACGGCAATTGACGGCGGGCGCCGCTCAACCCCGCATCTTGCGCTGGCGCCAGGCGTCGAGCGTCTCGTCGATTATGCGCTCGGGCACATGATCGAGCTCGAACACCGCCTCGATATCGAGCACGTCCAGTTGGTCGAGGAAACCGGCGGGCGTCTCGCCATGGCGCAGCCGCGCGGCGTCCTTTGCCGTGGTGACAAGGCGCAGCCCCTCCTGCCGGCAAAGCGCCAGGAGATCGGCAAGCTCGTCCTGGGCGTAGAAATGATGATCCGGAAAAGCGCGCGATTGAGCCACTTCGCCGCCCGCGCCGCGCACCGTGTCGAAGAATTTCTCGGGATGACCGATGCCGGCGAAGGCCAGGAAGCGGCCGCCGGCGAAGCGTGACGGGTTGGCCGGCTCGACATGCGCCAGGAAGATCGGCCGTCCTGCGCGCGCGGCCTGGCGCACGACGCCGTCGGCGGCGGCCCCCTCGCCCATCTTCAGCAAGCCGCTGGTGAAGACCAGCTGGTCGACGACCTTGGCGCGGAGCGGCCCGCCCGGGATGACGCGACCGTTGCCGACACCGAAGCGGGCGTCGACCACGACCAGCGCGTAATCGATGTGGATGTGCGCCGACTGAAAGCCATCATCCATGATCAGGAAGTCGCAGCCATGTCCCTCGATGAGCAGCTTCGCGCCGGCGGCGCGATTGGCCGTCACCGCGACAGGCGCGTGTTCGGCGAGCAGCAGCGGCTCGTCGCCGACATGCTTGGCGGCGTCGTGATGCGCGTCGACGACATGCGGCTTGGCGAACGAACCGCCATGGCCGCGCGACAGGAAGCCTGGGGTAAGCTGCATGCGCCTGGCTTGCTTGGCCAAAGCGATGGCGACCGGCGTCTTGCCGCTGCCGCCAACGGTGAGGTTGCCGACGCACAGCACGGGTGCTGCGACCTTCTCGCGCGGAGCGTGGCGCATGCGGCGGCCCGCCACCAGGCCGTAGACCGCCGAAGCCGGCGACAGCGCGAGCACACGCCAGTCCGGCTTTTCCCACCAGAAGGGTGGCGCTTCGCTGGTCATCGCGCCGGTCCTATGCGCCTCGGCTTCGCGCATGAGCTTTTCCAAAAACCGGTCCCGATTTTTGGGATCATGATCTAGCGCCCGTTTGCGCCTTTCAGGCGCGCCTTGACGACCAGCGGCTGGATATAGGGCTCCAGCGATTTCAGCGTGCGGGCAAGCGCGCCGCGCATCTCGTCGACGGTGGCGGCACCCGCCGCCATCATTTCGTGGCGCGCCGCTTCGTTGGTCAAAAGGAAATTGACGGCGCCGGCCAGCATGTCGCGGTCGCGCACCAGCTTGGCGCCGCCGCTGTCGAGCAAGCGCTGATAGGCCTCGCGGAAATTCTGCACGTTGCGGCCGGCAAGCACGGCGGTTTCGAGCATCGCCGGCTCGAGCGGGTTCTGCCCGCCTTCCGAGGTCAGCGAGCGGCCGACGAAAGCGATCTCGGTCAGCCTCAGGTAAAGGCCCATTTCGCCGATCGTATCGCCCAGCAGGATATCGGTGTCGGGCGAGATGCGGTCGGCCTTGCTGCGCCTTGCCACCGTCAGGCCCATGCCGGAAATCTGCGCGGCAAGCGCATCCGCGCGGTCGGGGTGACGCGGCACGATGATGGTCAGGAGCCCGTGATGGCGCCTGTGCAGGCTGGCATGGACCTCGGCGGCCACGACCTCCTCGCCGTCATGGGTCGAGATCGCCGCCCAGGTCGGACGATCGCCGATCTGGCGCTGCAGGGTGGCCAAAGCCCGCTCGTCGACCGGCGGCGGGTTGGTGTCGACCTTGAGGTTGCCGGATACGGTAACCGGCCGGGCGCCGAGCGCGCGAAACCGCTCGCCGTCGGTATCCGACTGGGCGATGACGTGGGCGAGGTTCTCAAACAGCGCCTCGGCGACGCCGGCGCGCTTCTTCCACGAGGTGAAGGAGCGGTCGGACAGCCGGCCATTGACCAGAACCTGCGGCACGTTGCGGGCGCCAAGTTCCAGGATGGTCATCGGCCAGATTTCCGATTCGGCGATGATCGCCAGTTCCGGCCGCCAGTGATCGAGGAAGCGGCTCACCGCGGGTTTCAGATCAAGCGGCACATATTGGTGGATGATGCGGCTGCCGAGGCGCTCTTCGGCGACCTTGGCCGAGGTCACGGTGCCGGTGGTCAGGACGATGTTGACGCCATAGTCGAGGATGCTCTCGACCAGCGGCACCACCGCGATCGTCTCGCCCACGCTTGCGGCATGGATCCAGATCACCGGCCCTTCCGGACGGGGACGGCCGGCTACGCCATAGCGCTCGCGCCGGCGGACGCGGTCCTCCTTGCCGCGCGAGGCGCGCCAGGCGACATAGGGTCCGATCAGCGGATAGGCGGCCGCCCCGGCATAGCGGTAGGCGGTCAGGGCCACGCGCGCCCAACGCTCGCTCATTTGCCGCTATCCACGAGGCGATAGGCCTCGGCCGTTGCCGCATTGAGGGAGGCAGTGACCTCCTGGCGCTTGCGCTCCATCTCGGCATCGTCGGCATCGGCCGGTACGAAGACCGGCGGCCCCACTATAACCGCGGAGCGGCCGAAAGGCAGGTTGATGGTGGTCTTGTCCCAGCTCTTCTCCAGCACCTTGCGCCGGCTGGTGGCGATGGCCGAGGGCAGGATCGGCCGGCCGGAAAGCCTTGCCAGGAGAACGATGCCAAGCCCGGCGTCGCGCGGCGTGCCGTTCGGAATGTCGGCGATCATGGCGACGTTCTTGCCCGCGACGAGCGACTTCTTGAGCGCGATCAAGGCCTTGGCGCCGCCTTTGTCGAGATGCCTCGAACTGTTGCGACCGCCGGAGCCGCGCACCGCCTCGATACCGAATTTCTCGATCATCAGCGCCTGGAGCTCGGCGTCGGCGCTGCGCGAGACCATGGCGACCAGCTGCCGGCCCTTGGGATAATAGGCTGGGGTCAGAAGATGCTGGCCGTGCCAGAGCGCTATGATGCCGGGCTCGAGATGCGCGTAAGCGCCGCCGGCTACCTGGGTCGAGCCTTCGACGAGCGGGCTGGTGACGCGAATCAGCCGCACGAACCAGGCGAACAGGTTGGCGATGAAGTTCTTGACGAAACTCGACTGCGCCAACGGCTCACGGATGCGCCGCCACAGCGTGCGCGTTCCGCCGCGCCTGGCGGCGCGCCGCCCAGTCGCCCCTTTCACCGCTTCATGCTCCATCGACGTCAACCGCCGACCTTCGATTCTGGATCGAGCAGACGGTGCAGATGAACAACGAAATAACGCATATGGGCATTGTCGACACTGGCCTGCGCCTTGGCTTTCCAGGCGCCAAGCGCGGTCTGATAGTCGGGATAGATGCCGACAATGTCGAGGGTTTCGAGATCGCGGAACTCGGTTCCACCCAGCTTTTTCAGCTCGCCGCCGAAAACCAGGTGCAAAAGCTGCTTCTTTCCGTCTTCCACGGCCATGCCGATCCTTCGCATGCTTATGAATTCGTGACAGGTTTTAGACCAAAGCTGCCGGTATTGGAACCGCCGACCGCCTCACCCTTCGTCAAGCCCGGCAATGACCCCGGCAAGCACGCCGAGCAATTCGCCGCTGCCGGCCGCGAGCGCGCCATGATTGATCACCTCGCCGGCGTAGCGCGGCGGCTTGCCGGTGCGGTCTATCAATGCGCCGCCGGCCTCGGTGAGGATGAGATCGGCAGCTGCGATGTCCCAGTCATGCGCGCTCGGCTTGACGAAGGTCGCGTCGAGTTTGCCCGCGGCGATCATCGCCAGCCGATAGGCAAGCGAAGGAATGTAGGCCGTGCGCCGCAGCCTTCCCTGCCAGGCCTGCGGCATCAAGTCGACCAGCGGCTTGGGTCCGCCGATATCGACGTCCTGCCCAAGCGGACGGACATGGATGCGCCTGTCGTTGAGATAGGCGCCCTCACCCGGCAGCGCCCAATAGGTCTCGCGTTTGGCCGGGCATTCGAGCACGCCCGCGAGCGAGCGCCCGGCCTCGACCACGGCTACGCTGACGCACCAGGAATGCAGGCCATCGAGAAAGCCGCGCGTGCCGTCGATCGGGTCGACGACGAAGGTGCGGCGGGCCGACAGCCTGGCATGGTCGTCGGCGGTCTCCTCCGACAGCCAGCCATAATCCGGACGCGCCCGAAGCAAGGTCTCGCGCAGATAGGCGTCAGCCGCATGGTCGGCCTCGCTCACCGGCGAGGTGCCGCCTTTCATCCACACCTGCGGGTTGTTGCCGAAATAGCGCATGGCGATGGCGCCGGCCTCGCGAGCGGCATCGCGCAGCAAAGCGAGGTCTTCGCGGGCCTCGCTCGAGGTCAATTGGTCAAGCGCCGGCAAGGGTCATCCCTTCGATCAGGAGCGTCGGCGCCGCCGTGCCGAAATTGCGGTCGAGATCGTTCGCCGGCACCATGTTGAGGAACATGGTCTTCAGGTTCGAGGCGATCGTCACCTCGGCCACCGGGTAGGCCAGCGCGCCGTTCTCGATCCAGTAGCCGGAGGCGCCTCGGCTGTATTCGCCGGTCACCATGTCGACGCCCTGGCCGAAGACCTCGGTGACATAGAAGCCGCTCTTCAACGACGCGATCAGATCTTCCGGCGAACGCCCGCCCGGCTCGATGGCAAGGTTGGTCGAGGACGGCGAAACCGACGAGCCGCTGCGCGAGCCGCGCCCATTGGTGACGAGGCCGAGCTCGCGCGCGGCAGAGGTCGACAGGAACCAGTGGTTCAAGACGCCCTTCTCGACCATCAGCAGCTTCTCGCCCTCGACGCCCTCGCCATCGAAGGGGCGCGAGGCCTGGCCGCGCCGCCGCAAAGGCTCGTCTGTGACGGTGATCGCGGCCGACGCCACCTCTCTGCCCATCATGTCGCGCAGGAAGCTGGTCTTGCGGGCGACCGCGGCGCCGTTGATGGCGCCGGCCAGATGGCCGGCTATGCCGCGCGCGACGCGCGGATCGAACACCACGTCGACCGGGCCGGTCGCCGCCTTGCGGGCGCCGAGGCGGCGCACCGCGCGTTCGCCCGCCTTGCGGCCGATCTCTTCCGGCGCGTCGAGGTCGGCGAAGTGCTGGCGCGAGGAGAATTCGTAGTCACGCTCCATCGCGGTTCCCTCACCCGCGATGACGCTGGTCGAGCGCGAGAAACGCGAGCCGACATACTGGCCGACAAAGCCATGCGAAGTGGCGAGAACCATGCCGCCCAGGCCGGCGCCGGCGCTGCTGCCCGCGGAATTGGTCACGCCCTTGACCGCCAATGCGGCCGCTTCGGCCGCAAGTGCCGCTTCCTTCAGCTGGTCCGCCGATACCTCCGTCGGGTCGAAGAGATCGAGATCGCGCAGATTGCGGGCAAGCAGCGCGGGATCGGCGAGGCCCTGGAACGGATCCTCGGGCGAAACCCTGGCCATGGCCACGGCACGCTCGGCAAGCGCCTTGGGGTCGGATGCGGCGGTGGCCGAAACGCTCGCCACACGCTGGCCGACGAAGACGCGCAGCGACACATCCTCGCTCTCCGACGATTCGGTGCCCTCGACCTTGCCCAGCCGAACCGACACGCCGGCGGAGCGGCCGCGCACCACGACCGCGTCGGCCGCGTCGGCGCCGGCGCGCCTGGCCGCCTCGACGAGCGCCGCGACGCGATCGGTCAATTTCGCTGCGTCGAGCTTATCGGTCATGCGGTTGTTCCTGTTTGTTCACGCAGTCCGTCACGAGGAACCCTGCCGGCTATGATGGTGCCGCACCATCATGGACGCCATGGCACCATCATGGATGCGTCCGCACCATCTATTGTTCCACCGACGCTTGTGCAATGGCGGATGCGGCAATCTCAAGGCAATCGCCGTGGTTCGTGTCGGATGCTTTACCCCAGGGCCGAGAAGGGCGTGCTACTCGGCCACCGGCGCCCAGATCACGTCCTCGATCCTGTTTGCCCCGGTCGCCAGCATCACCAGCCGGTCGAAGCCGAGGGCCGAGCCGCTGGCTTGCGGCATGAGGGCCAGAGCGGCGAGGAAATCCTCGTCCAGCGGATAACGCTCGCCATAGACGCGTTCTTTCTCGTCCATCTCGGCGACAAAGCGGCGGCGCTGTTCGGCCGCGTCGGTCAGCTCGCCGAAAGCGTTGGCAAGCTCGACGCCGCAGCAATAGAGCTCGAAGCGCTCGGCGACGCGCGGATCCTCGGCACTCGGCCGGGCGAGTGCCGCTTCCGAAATCGGATAGCCGTAAAGGATGGTGGCCCGCCCCTGCCCCAGCGCCGGCTCGATCTTTTCGACCATCACCCGGCTGAACAGGTCGGCCCAGTTGTCGTCGGGCGCGGTGCGCAGTCCGGCATGGACCAGCGCTTCGTGAAGCGCGTCGCGGTCAGTTCTGCCGTCGACTGACACGGTCGCCAGCAGGTCGATGCCCGCATGGCGCTTGAAAGCCTCCGCCACGCTCAGCCGCTCCGGCTCGGCGAAAGGGTCGGCCTCGCGGCCACGGAAACGGAAGCGCTTTGTGCCGGCCCTTTCCGCCGCGAGCGCCAGGAATTCGGCGCAGTCGTCCATCAGGCGCTCAACCGTATCGCCGACGCGGTACCATTCGAGCATGGTGAACTCGGGATGGTGCAGCGGCCCGCGCTCGCGGTTGCGCCAGACAGGGCCGAGGCTGAAGATGCGCTCCTCGCCGGCGGCAAGCAGCTTCTTGCAGGCGAATTCCGGCGAGGTGTGGAGATAGAGCGGCCGGCGCGATGCGTCGGGCCCGATCGCCTCGGTGGCGAAGGCGGCGAGATGCGCCTCGTTGCCCGGCGAAACCTGCAGCGCCGAGGTCGTCACCTCGATGAAATCGCGTGTCGAGAACCAGCCGCGCAATGCTGCGGCGATGGCATTGCGCGCCATCAGGCGCGGCCGGCGATCGGCATGGATATCAGGCGTCCACCAGGGCGAAGCGGCGGTCATGGGCAGGAAAATCGAGCGGAAGGCTGGCGGTTCGGCGCAAGATGCGCTAGGGCGCACGCGATGGCCGCCGTCGCCGCTTCGCGGAAATCGACGCTCGCAGGCCGAAAAACTCGAACGGGATCGAATATCGTGGTCAAGGTCATCGCCAGCTCCTTACGCAAAGGCAACGTCGTCGATAAGGACGGCAAGCTCTATGTCATCCTCTTTGCCGAAAACATCCACCCTGGCAAGGGCACGCCGGTGACCCAGCTCGACATGCGCCGCATCGGCGACGGGGTGAAGGTGTCGGAACGCTACCGCACGACCGAAATGGTCGAGCGCGCCTATGTCGAGGAACGCGAACACACCTTCCTCTACTCCGATGGCGAAGGTTTCCACTTCATGAACCCGGAAAGCTACGACCAGGTCGTGGCCTCGGAAGGCGTGGTCGGCGACTTCGCGCCCTATCTGCAGGAGGGCATGGCCGTGCAGCTCGCGCAGTTCAACGGCGTGCCGATCTCGCTGGTGCTGCCGCAGCGCGCCACCTTCGAGGTGGTCGATACCGAGCCGGTCACCAAGGGCCAGACGGCGTCCTCCTCCTACAAGCCGGCCGTGCTCTCCAACGGCGTGCGCACAACAGTGCCGCCGCACATCTCCGCCGGCACGCGCATCGTGGTGATGACCGCCGACGGCTCGTATGTCGAGCGCGCCAAGGACTGAGAGCTTACGACAGCCCAATTGCCGCGGCTTCTGAGGACAGGCGTGCCGACCCATCGGCATACCTTGCCTTGCCCTGTCCTGAGTGCCGGCTCGCAAAAACGGCAGGGTGCTACCTGACCTTGATCACGACCTTGCCCTTGGCGCGCCCTGTTCCGACATAGGCCAGAGCCTCGTTGGCCGCCTCGAATGGAAAAACCCGATCGACAACCGGGCGGATCGCCCCGGATTCGATGAGGGCAGTGATCTTGGTCAGTTGATCACCCTGCGCCGCCATGAAAAGAAACGAAAAACTCACGCCATGGCGCCTGGCCTTGGCCCGAATACCCCGGCTTAACAGCCGCGTTAACAACGTCAGGACCAGGTTCAGTCCCTTCGCCCGCGCAAATTCAGGATCCGGCGGGCCGGAGATGGAAATGAGCTTGCCGCCCGGTTTCAGCACGTTCAGGGATTTTTCGAGCGTCTTGGCGTCCTGGCTGTTCAGGACGACATCGTAGCCCGACAAGACTTTCTCGAAGTCGTCTTTCCTGTAGTCGACAACCACGTCCGCGCCGAGCCCCTTGACCAAATCGGCACTCGCCGCGCCGGCGGTTGTCGCAACGGCCGCGCCGAGGTGCTTTGCCAGTTGGATGGCGAATGTGCCAACGCCGCCTGAGCCGGCCTGGATGAAGACCTTCTGTCCTTTCTTCAGATTCGCCCTTTCGACGAGCACCTGCCAGGCGGTAAGGCCGACCAAGGGGATTGAGGCTGCCTCCTCCATGCTGAGGTTCTTGGGCTTCAAAGCCACGTCGGCTTCATCCAGGGCAATGAACTCGGCGAATGTGCCAATCCGGCCATCTCGCGGCCGCGCGTAGACATCGTCGCCGGGCTTGAACTTGCGGACTTTCGATCCCACGCGGACAACCGTCCCAGCCATGTCGTGGCCAAGGATGAAGGGCCGGCGATAGGGCAGGATGAGCTTGAACTTTCCGGTTCTGAGATCGGCGTCCAGGAGGTTCACCCCGGCGGCGTGGACCTCGACCAGGACATCGCTATCCCCGACGTTCGGTGCCGGCATCTCAGCCAACCGCAGAATGCCCTTCTTGTTATAGCGATCGACGACAAATGCTTTCATTGCAGTGACTTTCTGAAACGTGTTTCTTGAAACGGTTGGTTCGGAAGG
This sequence comes from Mesorhizobium sp. RIZ17, assembly GCF_051127865.1. Classification (NCBI taxonomy): domain Bacteria; kingdom Pseudomonadati; phylum Pseudomonadota; class Alphaproteobacteria; order Hyphomicrobiales; family Phyllobacteriaceae; genus Mesorhizobium; species Mesorhizobium sp. RIZ17. The sequence goes on along the minus strand of NZ_CP147861.1, from coordinate 5,095,994 downwards.
TGGCGGGCACAGCGGAAGGCCTTGCTTGCCAGTCGGCTGCGCGCGAAATCCTTCGCCGCGTTGCGTTCAGACCGGAAGGCGGAACTGTTTGCGCAGGCTTTTGTCGAATATATCCGCGGGGGCGAAGCGGCGCAGCAGGCTGACCTGGCGCGCTGCCTTGCCGGCGGTGTAGCGCCGCCGCGGACGAGCAGCGGTCGCCGCCTTGACGATCACCTCGGCCACCACTTCCGGCCGATCGGCCACAGGCATCACATCGCGAAGGAGCGCTTCGAGCCCGGCTCTAGCCCGGTCGTATTCCTTCAGCAGGGAGACCGGCCGGATACCGTTCTGGTCGAAGACTGTGCGCACGAATGCCGGTTCGACCACCGAGACACGGACATTGAAGGCACGAACCTCGTGGTCGAGCGATTCCGAATAGCCTTCGAGCGCGTGCTTGACCGCCGAATAATGCGCCGAATACGGTGCCGGCACGAGTCCCAGCACCGAGCCGACGTTGACGATGCGCCCTTGGCCGAGCCGCCGCATCGACGGCAACACCGCATTGGTCATGCGGATGACACCGAACAGATTGACGTCGAACAGGGCCTGCACCTGTGGAACCGAGAATTCCTCGGCGCCTCCAAGCAGGCCGACACCCGCATTGTTGACCAGGAGGTCGATCCGGCCGGTCTGCGACAGCACCGTCGAAACGAGCGCGGAAACGGCGTCACCGTCGGTCACGTCGCATGCCAGCATCACCACCCCATCGGGGCCACTGTCGGACTTGCGGCGGCTTGTCCCGAAGACGGTGAATCCCGCGCGCGCCAAGGCCTCGGCGCTGGCGCGGCCGATGCCCGAGGAAGCTCCGGTCACGATTGCAGTTTTTCCGGAATTCGCATTCATTTCGTTCTCCAAAATCATGAGGGCTAGCATTTTCGTGTCAGTTGAATTACGATCATAATATCATATTATGCTCATAATGCAATAAAAGAAAGGGATGGCTGCCATGCGCTACGAAAAGGGCCGGAAGGATGCTTCACGCGGCCGGATCATGGAGGTCGCCGCCGACCGTTTCCGGTCGGACGGGATCGCAGCGTCGGGCCTTGCCGCCATCATGAGCGACGCGGGGCTCACGAACGGGGCCTTCTACCCGCATTTTCAATCCAAGGCCGAGCTCGTGCGTGAGAGCGTGGCGGCGGCCTTGGAAGCGCAGTCGCACCAATTGCAGGAAGCATTGGCCGCTGGCGGCCTGGAATTGGCCATAGATGCCTATCTATCGGCTGAGCACCGGGACAATCCTGGCAAGGGCTGCGCTTCTGCCGCGCTGTTGCCGGAGATTGCACGGCAGCCGGCTGAAACGAGGGACCTTTATGCCGAGCGCGTTCAATCCTTGACGCAGCAGATAGGTGAAGCATTGCCGCCGACCGAAGATCCGGAGGCCGTTGCGCTGGGCGTCTTTTCGACCCTCATCGGCGCTCTTCAACTGGCCCGCGCCATGGAAGGATCCGAATTGTCGGACCGCATCCTCGCGGCAGGGAAGGCTGCGGCACGGACACTGATCCGTCCGCTTCAGCAGGAACCGGCGCCGGGCCGGTCATAGATCTGCTTGAGCTCGCAATTGGCGCTCCGTGGCCGCAGTGCCGAAACTGTTCCGGAAACTCCGAAACGGCTAATATCCCCCCATGCAGGGGACTCGCATCGCCTTTGGTCCGTTCGTACTCGATCCCGACACCGGGACGCTCCTTAAAGAGCGGGTCCCGATCGCTGTCGGGCATCGTGGGCTGACGCTGCTTGCCGCGCTTGCGGCACGGCCCGGCGAGATCGTGACCAAGGCCGAGCTGATGGACGCTGCCTGGCCGGGCACCGCCGTCGAGGAAGGCAACCTTACCGTCCAGATCGCGACACTGAGAAAGGCTCTCGGTCCGGCTGACAATGGCGGTGAGTGGATCGCCACCGTGCCTCGCGTCGGCTACCGCTTCACCGGGACTGTCGAGCCGGTGGCGAGCGCGCCCTCCAAACCGATACCATCGTCCGGCAAGCCGTCGATCGCGGTACTGCCTTTTGCTAATCTGGGCGGCGATCACGACCAGCAGTATCTCAGTGACGGCATAACCGAGGATATAATCACGGAGCTGGCCAGGTTTCGCTCCCTCCTCGTCATTGCGCGCAATTCGTCCTTTCAGTTTCGCGATCCGGCATTGGACATTGCCGAAGTCCATCGCAAACTCGGGGTCCGCTACCTAGTCGAAGGCAGCGTACGAAAGCTCGGCGATCGCATTCGCATCACCACGCAATTGATTGATGCCGCCACCGGCGCCCACCTGTGGGCCCAACGGTACGATCGGGCCCTCAACGACATCTTCGCATTGCAAGACGAGGTTGCCGCTCTCATCGCCTCGATGGTCGAGGGCCGGGCTGAGGCCGATACAGCGAGCCGCTCCAGACGCAAGCCTCCGGCCGATTGGGATGCATACGACTACTATCTGCAGGGGCGCGCGCTCTTCCATCAATATGAAATGGACGAGTCCGAGTCCCTGTTCGTTCGATGTGTCGAGCTCGATTCGACATTCGCTCAGGGCCACGCCTTCCTCGCACAGGCCCTCGTTGGCAGATTCTGGTATGACAACGATCCGAGGACACTGCAGAAGGCCTGGAACTCGGCGCGAGCGGCGCTCGCCCTCGACAGGAGCGATGGCGTCTGTCACCAGAGCATGGGGCTGGTGCTTACGCACATGCGCCAGCATAGCGATGCGGGAATGCATTTCGAGCAGGCACGCTCGCTGAACCCGCTGGACGTGAACATAGCAGGCGATTACGCAAGCTGGCTCAACTATGGTGGTCAAGCCGAGACCGCGCTCCGCGTGCTCGAAAGCGCGCTCCTGCGCGACCCGTTACCTCCGATATGGTTCTGGGAGGTGAAGGGCAGCTCGCTCTTCCTGCTTGGAAGGTACTCGGAAGCCGTCGGTTCGTATCAGAAGGCCGGCGACCATTTCTTCATTCACGCCTTCCTCGCAGCGACATACGCACATTTGGATGAGATGGAGAAGGCGCGCGCTGAAGTCGAGGAAGCGCTGACAAGGAAACACGACGTAACTGTTCGGCTGATTTCATGTCTCCCGTTCGCCGACCCGGTCGCTCTGGAGCTTTTCACTTCAGGCTTCATAAAGGCCGGTTTTCCCGCGTGAACGCCACCGCCGTCGCGCTCGGCCTCAAGGCCAACTGGAAGCAGTTCGCGCTAAAGCAGGTCGCGTGAAAAAGGATTCACGCAATCTGCTTTAAGTCCTTGATCTTAAGCATGTCTTTGCCCCGAAACCGGGACCACTTTCGGGAGACATGCTTTAGTGCTCGGCATCATTGCCCGCAGTCAGGCGGCCGCTTCGACCGGCAAGCCCGCAGCTCTCCATTCCGGCATGCCGTCCTCGAGGCGGCGCGCCGCAAGCCCGAGCGAGCGCAACGCAGCGACGGCCTCGAAGGACATCACGCACCAGGGACCGCGGCAATAGGCGACGATCTGCTTGCCGGCATCGGCGCTGCCGGACCACGCGTTGATTTCGCGGAGCGGCACATTGATCGCGCCCGGCACGTGGCCAAGCGCGAACTCATCGGCCGGACGAACGTCAATCAGTGTCACCAGTCCGTCGCGCATGAGTGCCTGCAGTTCCTCGCGCCCGACCGGCCGCATGTCGTCGCGCGCGTCGAAATAGCCGCGCACGATGCGGTCGACCTCGGCAAGCTGCCGTTCGGCGACGCCGCGAATGGCGGCGAAGGCCGACAGCACGCTCGCATCGGCGAGCGAATAATGCACGAACTTGCCGTCGCGTTCGGCCGAGACGATGCCGCCGCGGCGCAGCGCCTGAAGATGCTGGGAGATGTTGGCGACCGGCTGGCCGAGTTTCGCCGCGAGCGCCTCGACGCTGCGCGATCCTTGCGCCAGATGCTCGATCAACTCCAGGCGCAGCGGATGGCCGAGCGCCTTCGCGACGATCGCGAACTGTTCGTAGAGCGCCTGCTTCGGATTGCGGATTGACATCGGCCTTTCAGCGACGCATCGTCATTCAATGGAATAATTGAATGATAGTTTCGGCTTGCTGTCAAGCTCGGCTGCTTCGCCCGGGACGGCTGTCCGTTTGGAGGAAACGCAATGATTCTCAGGCAGTTCCTGCATACCGACCCGGTTGCCGCCTCCTACCTGTTCGGCTGCGGCGGCAAGGCGTCGGCGGCTGTCGTCGATCCGGTCGGCGACATCGTGCCCTATGTCGAGGCGGCGCGCGCGACCGGCATGCGCATCCTCTATGTCGTCGACACGCATATCCATGCCGACCACATCTCGGCCGGCCGGGCGCTTGCCGAGGCAACCGGCGCCGAATACGTGCTGTTCGAAGGCGCGGAAGCCGGCTTCCCGTTCCGGCGCGCGAAGGACGGCGAGGTGCTGGAGCTCGGCAATGTCACGGCAACGGTGATGCACACGCCGGGCCATACGCCGGAGCATTTGAGCCTTCTCGTCACCGACCGGACGCGATCGACCGAACCCTGGTTCGTGCTCACCGGGCACACGCTGATGGTCGGCGATCTCGGCCGCACCGAGCTTGCTTCCAGCGCCGAGGACGGCGCCCGCGCGCTCTTCGCCAGCGTGCGCCGGCTGAAGGGATTGCCCGACCATATCGAGGTGCTGCCCGGCGCCTATTCCGGTTCTGTCTGCGGCCGTTCGCTGAGCGGCAAGCCGACGTCGACCATCGGCTTCGAGCGACGCTTCAACAAGGCCTTCCGCATCGAGGACGAGGGTGAGTTCGTCGCCGCCATGACCGCCGATATCCCTCCCCCGCCGCCGGAAGCCGCGCGGACCCGGGCCGTCAACGCCGGAGCGAAACCTTGAGCGCAGCGGCGCCCGCCGTCGCGCTCGGCCTCAAGGCCAACTGGAAGCAGTTCGGGCTGCTGGTGCTGATCAACGCCTTCGTCGGCGGCATGGTCGGCATCGAGCGGACCGTGGTGCCGCTGATCGGCGCAGAGGAATTCGGTGTCGCCTCGACCACGCTGGTCGTGTCCTTCATCGTCAGCTTCGGCGTGGTCAAGGCCTGTGCCAACCTCGTCTCCGGCCAGCTCGCCGACACATGGGGCCGCAAGCGCGTGCTGATCCTGGGCTGGCTGTTCGGCGTGCCGGTGCCCTTCATCATCATCTGGGCGCCAAGCTGGGGCTGGATCGTCGCCGCCAACGCGTTGCTCGGCATCAACCAGGGGTTCGCCTGGTCGATGACGGTGATCATGAAGGTCGACCTGGTCGGGCCGAAGTCGCGCGGGCTCGCAGTCGGCCTCAACGAGTTCGCCGGCTACCTCGCGGTCGGCGTCACCGCCTTCCTCACCGGTTATCTCGCGAGCCGCTACGGGCTGCGTCCGGTGCCGATCTATCTCGGCGTCGGCTATGCGATCCTGGGTGCCGCGCTGTCGTTCCTGCTTGTGCGCGACACGCGCGAGCATGTGCGGCTGGAGCTGGCGAACCATCCGAAAGCAGCTTCGCCGCTGAGCTTTCGCGAGATCTTCATGCTGACCTCGTTCGGGAACCGCAACCTGTTCGCCGCATCGCAAGCCGGCCTGGTGAACAATCTCAATGACGGCATGAGCTGGGGATTGTTTCCCCTCTTCTTCGTTGCCAATGGACTCGGCGTCGAGCGCATCGGCATTCTCAAGGCGGTCTATCCGGCGGTGTGGGGCATCTTCCAGGTCGCCACCGGGCCGCTCAGCGACCGCTGGGGCCGCAAGGGCCTGATCGTCGCCGGCATGTGGGTGCAGGCGGCGGGGCTTCTCACCACCGCCATGACGCGCGATTTCAGCTGGTGGCTGCTGGCCAGCCTGCTGCTCGGCCTCGGCACTGCGATGGTCTATCCGAGCCTGATCGCGGCGGTGTCGGATGCGTCGCATCCCTCCTGGCGGGCGCGCTCGCTCAGCGTCTACCGCTTTTGGCGCGACCTCGGCTATGCGATCGGGGCGCTGTCGGCAGGCCTGATCGCCGACTTCTTCGGCTTCGCCGCGGCGATCGGGTCAGTCGCTGCGCTGACCTTCCTGTCGGGTGCGATCGTGGCGATAGCGATGCGCGAGACTGGCGTCGCCGTCCCATTTCCAGCGCCGGGCGATGGTTAACGCCGGCCCCAAACAAGGTTTCCGTTTACGATATCGTAAGCTTGTTGCTGCGGGACATGCGCCCGTCCGCTACAATTGCGTCAGTTGAATTTCCTCGAGATCGCGCATGAGCAGCCCGAACCGCATGCCGTGGGTGGATACGGCAAAAGGCCTTTCCATCCTCCTGGTGGTGATGATGTATTCGGCCTACAACACCGGCGAATACACCGGCGGCGTCGGCTTCCTGCATTATGTCATCGGCTTCGCGACGCCCTTCCGCATGCCGGAATTCTTCCTGATCTCGGGCCTGTTCCTGTCGCAGGTGATCGACCGGCCATGGCGGCGCTATATCGACCGCCGCGTCGTCCACTATCTCTACTTCTATGTGCTTTGGGCGATCATCTCGATCGGGCTGAAGATCGGCATCTTCAGCCGCGACCCGGCCGGCATGCTGCACGATCTCGCCATGGCCGTCGTCGAGCCGTACGGCGTCTTGTGGTTCATCTACATGCTGGCGGTCTTCGGGATCGTCATCCGCCTGTTGCGCGAGCTTCGCGTGCCGCACTGGATCGTCATCTTGGCTGCTGCCGTGCTGCAGATGTGGGCGCCGAAGCCGGACAGCTACGCGGTCGAGCAATTCGCGGCCTATTTCGTGTTCTTCTATCTCGGCTTCGTGCTCGCGCCGCTGATCTTCCGGCTGGTCGAATGGACGCAAGCTCGCCCGGCGATCGCCGTTGCGGGCCTGCTCGCATGGGCGCTCGTCAACGGCCTGCTCGTCTATTCGCCCGGCTATGCCATGCAGCCGGTCGGCATGCAGATGGGCCTGGCGGCATGGCCGCCGCTGCATCTGTCGCTTGCCGTCGCCGGCGCGGTTGCGCTCTGCGTCGCCGGCGGCTTCCTGTCGAAATTCGCGTCCATGGAATGGGTGCGCTGGCTCGGCGAGCATTCGCTGGTCGTCTATGTCGCCTTCACCATCCCGATGTCGATCTTCCGCGGTGTCATGCTGGCAAGCGGCCTTCTGACCGACACCGGCATGCTGAGCCTCGCGGTCCTGCTCGTCTCGGTCGTCAGCCCGGTGGTGCTCTACTTCATCGTCAAGCGCATCGGCTTCGGCATCTTCCTGTTCGAGCGGCCGGCCTGGGCGCATGTCGACGGGTCGAACGCCGCCAAGGCTTCCAACAAGCCTATGACGCGGCAGGCGCGCGAAGCGGCCTGACCGGGCCGCCCTCCCGCCTATTACTTGCCGCTGCTATGTCCCGGACGCCGCGCGGCCTTGATCTTGCCGCTGCTTCCGCCACCGCAGAAGAAGCAGCCGCCGCCATCGGATTCCAGCCCCGACACGCCGGAGGGCATCGCCAGTTCCTGCAGCACGTCGCCTGTGTCGGGATCGACGCGCACCAGATCGCCCTCCTCGCCCTCCCAGGTGGCATGCCAGAGCTCGCCATCGACCCAGGTGACGCCGGTGACGACGCGCTTCGATTCGATCGTGCGGATCACCTTGCCCGTTTCAGGATCGATCTGATGGATCTTATGTGCCCGATATTCGCCGACCCAGAGCGAGCCTTCGGCCCAGGCCATGCCTGAATCACCTCCGTTCCCGGGGGCGGGAATGGTTGCGACGACCTTGCCGATCTTCGGGTCGACCTTGTGAATGCGATCCTCGGCAATCTGGTAGAGATACTCGCCGTCGAAGGCGGTACCGGCATGCGAGGCGACATCGATCGTACGCACGATCATGCCGCTGTCAGGATCGAGCGCGTTCAGCCTGTCGCCACTGGCGAACCAGACATTTTCGCCGTCATAGGTAACACCGTTGACGCGCTCGACGCCGGGGAACGGTCCGTATTCACGCAGGATCTCGGCAGCGGCTCGTTTCATTTTCGATCTCCATTCGAACGATGGCCGCAGACTAGTCGGTCGGCAGCGGACCCGGGAGTAACAACACAGTCGGGAATCCGGTCACGGGCGGCATCATCCAGCGGCGCGCCCTGCCGCGGCCGACCGCCTGCACCTTGTTTGCCGTCGAAAGCTCCTCCAGCGCCCGCTGCACGGTGCGCGCGCTGGCGCCAAGCGCGATCGCCAGCGCCGAGCTCGACCAGGCCTCGCCATCGGCCAGGAAGGCGAGCACCGCGCCATGCTCATCCTCGACCGGCGGCGCAAGCACGACGACCCCGGCGGCCTTCAGCGGCGCGATGGCGAAACCGGCGGCGGTTGCGTTGATCTCGGCAAACTCACCGAGCTCGGCGCGCAGCCGTCCCATCTCGACCCTGAGCCGCGCACGATGCGATTCGTCGGCATGCCTGGCCCGGAAGGCGCGCCTCAGCAGCTCCTCGCGCGATGCGTCCGCCGGCCATGCCTCGGCGAGCGTGCGCGCCAGCGTAAACAGCACCGGCCGGGTCGCCAGCGACACGACCGCGTCGGCTTCGCGCACGACATTGCGGCAGGCATCGATAACCAGCGCGCCCGAGCCCAGCAATGCCTCAACCTCATCGAGCAGCAGATCCTTCTCCGCGCCGCGCGCAATCAACCGGCCGACCGGCGTGTTCAACACCAGGGATGCCGCTTCGACTTCGGCCCTCAAGGCCGGGATGTTGGCTTGGTAAGCGGCAAGCGATGCCCGGCCGAAGGCCGAGCGCGCCGCCTTTGTCCTGAGGCGGCGGACGGCAATGCCGGCCGCCGCCAGTTCATGCGCGACGCGCGCCACGGGCGGCAGCGGCGCCGGATCGAAATCCGAAAGCAGCCGCTCGGCCTCGTCGAGCCGGCCGATCAGGATGAGGCGGCGCGCCTCGAGGCTGCCGGCATAGGCGGCGTTCAGCCGGTCGCCATGCGTGGCGAGCGTCGCGCGGGCGGATCGCAGGGCCTTCTCCGGCCAGCCGAGGTCGCGCGAGACGAGCGCGATCTCGGCCTCGGCGACGACACAGCGCGCCCGCGCCACCGCTTCCCTCGGGCTGAAGGCGCGGGCGGCGTCCTTCAGCAGCGCCTTGGCCTTGGCGAAATCGCCGAGCTGCGCCATCGCGATGCCGCGCAACGCCAGCGCCGGCGCGTCGTCGCGCAGCGCGACGCGCTTCAGGGCGCCGAGCGGATCGCCAGCGGCAAGCGCGCGGCCGGCGGCGTTGATCAGCGAGTCCATGCCGTCGCCTCAAAGCCCGCCACAGCAAATCGCGTCATACTTGTAACTCCCACCATTGCGGTGTGCGGCCCTATGTCTGTCTTCGTCACCCCCCAACCAAACCCAAGAACGGGACAAGAGCAATGACCCAACACATGAAGACACCGCCGGTCGTTTCGCAGGAAGCATGGGAAGGCGCCTATGAAGAGATGCTGGTCAAGGAAAAGGCCGTCACCCGCGCCCGCGACGCTCTGGCCGCCGAACGCCGCCGCATGCCGTGGATGGAAGTCAAGAAGGACTATGTGTTCGAAGGCCCGAACGGCAAGGTGAGCCTGCTCGATTTGTTCGAAGGTCGCCGGCAGCTCGTCATCTACCGCGCCTTCTTCGAGCCGGGCGTCTATGGCTGGCCAGAGCATGCCTGCCGCGGCTGCTCGCTCGGCGCCGATCAGGTCGGCAACCTCGCCCATCTCAATGCCCGCGACACCACGCTTGCCTATGCCTCGCGCGCGCCGCAGGCCGACATCCAGCGGCTTAAGCAGCAGATGGACTGGAAGATGCCCTGGTACACCATCACCGACAGCTGGGATAAGGATTTCGGCGTCGACGAATGGCACGGCCACAACGTCTTCATCCATGACGGCAAGCGTATTTTCCGCACCTATTTCGTCAACAACCGCGGCGATGAAGCGTTCGGCACCGTCTGGAGCTATCTCGACGTCACGCCGCTCGGCCGCCAGGAGGTGTGGGAGGATTCGCCCGAGGGCTATCCGCAGACCCAGACCTACAAGTGGTGGAACTGGCACGACAGTTACGAAGCAGGTGCCGCCCCCGACCAGAGATGGGTCGAGGTGTCGGATGCCGGCGAAGCGGCGTTCCGCAACAAGAACGCCTGAGCGTGAAGCGACTCCGGCGGCGTGGAACTGCGCCGCCGGAGCCGATCGCTTCGCCCTAAGGGCTTGAAACCTGACCGCTTCAGAAGGTGGATATCATGAGCATCGACTCCCCTCGCCCGACCGGCTTGAGCGGCTTCGGCCTCGCCGACTGGCTCTGCCTCGCCGCGGCGCCGACCTTTGCAACAATGGCGCTGCTGACGCTCGCCTATGGCGGCCATGACATGATGTGCATGCCGGGCTCGGGCGCGTCGCTGCTCAGCGGCATGGCGCCGATGTATCTCCTGATGGCGGCCTTCCATCTTGCGCCATGGCTGCGGCTGGTGGGCAGGCGGGCATAAGGCTGGACCGGGACCGTTCAGCGGCCCCCGCCAATTGGAAGAAAAGTGCCGACGCTCGCTCCACCTAGCCTGGTTGGAGTTCGTTGGTAAGTACGCGCTCGTTGGGATCGATCGGACCCAAGTTCTTCACGACCCTGAATTGACCGCCCTGCGCCTGCGCGATGTACATGTTCATGCGAACATGATGCTGGCCGGGAACCATCTCGGCCGCACCTCCCGGCCCTTCGGCGATACGAGCATGGTCGAGTGCCCGGATGACCGCGTCGCGCTCGACACTGCCCGCCTCCTTCACGGCAGCTTCCCACATCTTGATCGCCCGGTAGTGCCCGGTGCACCCGCTGCCCGCAGTCAAGGTAGCGCCGCCGGGGAACCGTTCGCTGTAGCGCCGCAACAGCGCGCGACCGAACGGTTCGTCGAGTTCCTGGTAATAGTCGAGGCAGCTGTAGAGGCCCTCGATCTGCTCGGGCGGCACCAGGTTGAAGAAGTTCTCATCGAAGTAGGTGCAGACGATCCGGCCGCCGCGTTTGCCGAAGCCGGCCTTGTGCAGTTCTTCGAGGAACGGTGTCAGCCCCGGCGGGACGATGGTGTTGAAAACCACGTCGGTGCCGCTCGCCATGATCTGCTGCACCGTCCGCCGGAAATCGACAGTGTCCAGTGGAAAGTACTCCTCGCCGACGATCTCGCCGCCATTGGCGCGCACTACGTGGCTCGCGGCCTTGTTCAGCAAATGAGGCCAGATGTAATCGGCGGATGGCAGGTAGAATTTCCTGGCTCCCGTGGACTTCATGAGCCATGGGATCAGCGGCTCGACCTGCTGCGCGGGCACGGGGCCAGTGCAGAAGATCAGCGGATCGTTTTCCTGCCCCTCATACTGCTCGGTATAGAGGTAGAGCGTCCCGCCCCGGGTGACCGCCTCGCTCTTGATGGCCAGGCGGGTCGAACTGTAGATGCCGCCGACGACCACATCGACCTTGTCGACGTCGACTAGTTTCGCGGCCTTTGCCTTGGCGACGCTTTCGAGAGTTTCGCCATCCTCGATGACTAGCACCACCGGGCGGCCGAGGAGGCCGCCTTTGGCGTTGATGTCGTCGACAAGCATGGTGGTGAGGTTGGCGTTGGCGATGCCCATGAAAGACAATGGGCCGGTGAGCTCGGCGATAAGGCCGATCTTGATGGGTTTCGGATCCATCTGATTTCTCCGATTCTGGGGGTCGTCTTCTGGGGTTTCGTTGGGCGCGCCGCCGCCGACGGCAGGCAGCGCGCAGGGGTTGACCTCAGGCCTCGTAGTGGCCCAGCAGCAATGCCGCCTGCGGCTTGCCGACATGGCCGGCTTCCTGCAGGATCGCGGGGACTTCCGGATCCGACACGAAATTCTTCCAACCCTCGGCGTCCCAGTCGAAGATCGCCCAGACGCGGTCAGGCTCGCTCGGGTCGCGGAACACGGTTGCGCCGTTCGAGCCGTGCAGCCGGCGCTTGTCGGCGCCCTTGGTCGAAAAGATACGGATGAAGCGGTCGACGTCCGCCACCTTGGTCGTTGCGAGAAGCATCTGATTTCCTCCTGTCGGTCGCGGCCACCATTGGTCCGTCGACAGGATCACGATGCGCGCGCCGGAGCGGGCGCACATGGGGTGGATTCCCTATGCCGGCATTTCGCCCGGCCGGACAAGGCCATGCTCGACCGCATAGAGCGCGGCACCGGCGCGGGTGGCCACGCCGATCTTGGAGTAGACGCTCTGGATGTGGTGGTCGGCGGTCTTGGGCGAGATATCGAGCTTGCGAGCCGTCTCCTTCGCCGTAAGGCCGGCGGCGATCAGGCGCAGCACCTCGATCTCGCGCCGCGTCATCCCGGCTAGCGCCTGCGGCAAAGCCCGGCGCGACTGCTGCCCGGCGAAGGACAATACGGCCTCGGCAGCGTCGGGGCAGATACAGCCGTCACGAACAGCTGCACGCAACTGCGTCGCCGCCGCCTCGCTGGACAGCGCCTTGCGGTGCGGACGTTCCTCCCGCGACGTCTGAAAGGCCTCGGCAGCGGCCAGGATCCTGGCCGCCGGAGACAGGTCGGAACCGCTGACCTTGCGGTGATATCCCGAACCGTCCAGGCGCTCGTGATGGCGCAGCACGAGCGCGCCCATCGCATCGCCGTCGTGGCCGAAGGAAGCCAGCGCCCGCTCACCGTAATAAGCGTGCAGCTGCGCGGCGTCGCGCTCACGCACCGACAGCGGGCCGTTGCGCATCCAGGTCGCCACGGGCACGACGAGTTCGCCGATATCATGGATGCAGCCCGACCAGCGCAGCGCGCGCACATCAGTCCCGGGCAGCCCGATCCGTGCCCCCGCACCCGCGGCCAGTTCCGACACCATCCGCGAATGGCCCTGCGTAAACGGCATGCGCATGTCGATCATGTCGGCAATGGCGAGGAACGCCTCATCGCAAGCCCCCTCGTCCAGCGTTACCGGCGGATCGGGCTCCAGCGCCAAAATCGTCTCGCGGTCGACCGTCGCGCCGATGCCGTCCATCAAGGCCGCCGCGTTGGCCGAGACGAGCCGGGCCAGACCCGCTTCATATGGGCCATCCGCGCGACTGGCGATGGTTTCGGCCATCCCGTCGATGCCGACTGCCTCGCTGAGCGCGATTGCATCCTGCGCCAGCGTGATCAGACGGACGGCCGGCAGGACATCCTCGCCGCTTAAGCCGCGCGGCAGGCCCTTGCCGTCCCAGCGTTCGTAGATCTGGCCAAGGTTGCGTCGGATGCCGTCGGACAGGCCAAGCCGCTCGCCGATCCGCTGAGCGACCTCGCAATGCGCGGTGAGCACCGGGCGGGCTACGGCGAGCGCCTGCGACATCGCGGCCTCGATCGCCCTGGCCTGCGCGTCAGGCTCGAGATCGTAGTAGAACCGCTTGAAGGCCTGCACGAAGACCCTGCCCAATTCCGCACGGTTGCCCATGTCGAGACCGACGAGATCCTGGCGGAGCGCGATTTCGTCGCCGAAGGTGGCCGAGAGCAGGTCGGTGTCGGCATTGCAGCCGACATAACGCAGCATAGACTGGTGATAGGCGTTACGCCGAACCTCGTCGGAAAGGCCCGCAAGCTTGGCGATCCGCATTGCAAGCACGCAGGATTTCAGCGCGAAATCACGCGAATGGCCAGTGGCAAGGTCCGAAGCATAGGCCAGGACCATCATGAAGTCCGCCCGGCGTATCGAGGCGTCTGTCATCGTGCACATCCCCAGTGCGCCTCATGCTACCCCCACGAGCCAGCAATACCTAGGGGAAAGGTCCCCAAGCCTGCTGTCATTTGCGGCGAGACCGCTTTGCCTGGGCCGTAGCCCGAACGTCGGCGATTGGAGGGGCCAATCCGGGCGGGCGCCTCGCTGCTCAGCGGCATGGCGCCGATGTGTCCTGTCGATGGTGGCCTTCCATCTTGCAACACGACTGCGGCTGATGGCGCGGCGGAGGTCAGATCTTCGCTGAGCGCCGTATCCTGATCACCGCTGCGAAATCGGAGGTCCGACCGCTGCCCTTCCAGGTCTTGACGAAAATAGGCGCGCCTGAGACACGGGAGCAAATGGACATTTGCTCCATGGGAGATCAGCAGGCGGTGGGCAGGCTTTGAAGCGCGTTTTTCGATTGCTCGCCGCTGCGATCATGGCGTCCGGTATGACCGGATGCACCAGCATTTCCTACTACGCGCAGTCGTTGGAGGGCCATGTCGAGATCATGGCCGCGCGCAAGAATGTTGCGACGCTGATCCATGATCCTTCGACGCCGGAGCCATTGCGTGCCAAGCTGACCTCGGCCAGCGCCATACGTCGCTTTGCCACGCAAGAACTGGCATTGCCCGACAACAGCAGCTACCGCAGTTATGTCGACGTCGGTCGCAACGATGTGACCTTGGCGGTCTTTGCCGCGCCGCAATTCTCTCTCGCTCCGGTAACATGGTGCTTTCCGGTCTTTGGCTGCGTTCCCTACAAGGGCTATTTTTCGCGCAAGGACGCGCTCGAAAATGCCGCTGGACTGCAGCGGCAGGGGCTGGACGTCTATGTGACGGGCATCACGGCATACTCCACGCTGGGCTGGTTCAGCGATCCGTTGCTCAGCACCATGCTGCGCCAGAACGACACCTACCTCGCAAGCCTCGTTTTCCATGAGTTGGCGCATCAGAAAGTCTATGTGAACGGCGACTCCGCGTTCAACGAGGCTTTCGCTGTTTCCGTCGAAACCACCGGCACGAGGAAATGGCTGGGCGCCACCGGCAATCGCGCCGGGTTGCGCAGTTACGAAGCCGATCGCAGGCGCAAGGCCGATTTTCTCGGACTGATCGCGAAGACCCGGGACGAGCTGAGCCAGGTCTATGGAAGCCCCCGTCGCCCGGAGCAGAAGGCAGCCGACAAAGCCGCCACCATCGACAGGCTGCGGACGCGCTACCGGCAAATGCGCGACCAGCGATGGGCCGGATACCGCGGATACGACGCCTGGTTCGATAGCCCCATCAACAACGCAAAGCTTGCCGCGACCGCTGTCTATGGCGAAGAGGTTCCGGCGTTTCTCCGCTTGTTCGACTTGTGCTCCGGCGACTATCCAAGGTTCTACGCCTCTGTTCGACGGATCGGAAATCTGCCCGCATCTTCCCGGGCCGATGCGCTCAAGGCCGCTGCCACGTGCAATTGACAATGTAGGGAAATCGGTATCCGGAAGCGGCGCAGACAATGTTGGACAATTATGAGGTGGACAGATTCGGCGTCATCCACCAGATCGACTTCACGCCGATCAAATACGACAAGAAGTACATCTCCTATTACGAGGACCTGAGCGACCGGACCATCAAGCTCGGCTATCAGCGGCTTGGCTGGGTGCTCGGCATCACCGGCGAGATTCCTCGCTCGGTGCTGGAAATCGGATATGGCACCGGCACATTCATCGAAGCCGCGAAAATAACCGGCGTCGCCGATTGCGCCGGCTGCGATATCGCGGAGTTCCCTCTGCCCAAGGGGGTTCGCTTCGTCGATTGGAATCAGGCGCTCGCCGGCACGTGGGATCTCGTCGCCATGTTCGACGTGCTCGAGCACATCCCCGATCTCAGTTTCCTTTCCCGCCTTCAGACCCGCCACCTGGCCGTCGCCGTCCCCTATTGCCGCTGGCGAGAGCTCGGCGCCGACGGCGACACCTGGTTCGCCAACTGGCGCATGCGCCTGCCCAACGAGCACCTGCACCATTTCGACCGCGACTCGCTGGTGGGGCTGCTCGCGGCCAGCGGTTTCGAATGCGTGACGCTGAACTGCTTCGAGGACGGGATCAGACTGCGGCCCGGCGAAGCGGGCCCGAACATCCTGTCCGGCTTCTTCAGGAAGCCTTAGACCGGTTGCGGTTGATGAGCCTACGTCACACCGCGACCGGCTCAGGCGCCGGCAGCTTCATTGCCGGCGCATAGCTGCGTGGCGCGAGACGGAAGGTCAGCACCATCACGATCGAGATGCAGGCGAGGTGCAGCAGCCAGCCGGCGCGAAAGCCGCCGGCCATGTCGTGCAGCACCGCGACGATCCAGGGCGGTATCGCGGCGATGAGGAAGCCGCCGCCTTGCATCATGGCCGACAGCGCGCCGGCCTCCGCCGGGTCCGGCAGATGTTCGAGCGCGACGATCATGGTGAGCGAGAAGGAACCGCCCAGCCCCGCTCCCAGCAGGAGCGCGAGGATGAAGGGCGCGGTCTGGGGCTGCAGGATCAACCCGGCAAAACCAACTGCCTGCATGGCCAAGGTCAGCCAGAGCCACGGCCGGCGGTCCGCGCTTTTGCGGGCAAGGGCCGGCAGCAGCAGGGCCGAGAGCGCCTGCCCCACGGCCATGACCGCCAGCAGGCCGCCGCTGGAAGCGCTCGTCCAGCCTTGCTCCTGATAGTAGGGTGCCAGCCAGGCAACCGAGGTCGAGTAGCCGCCATTGACGAGGCCGAAGCGGGCCATCAGCAACCAGGTGCGCGGCCGCTTGAGGAAGCCCGCTGCCGCGTTCCTGCCTTGCGGGCGGATGGCGTCGCGCGGCAAGCAGGCCAAGGCGAGCACAACCGCGACCAATGCCGGCAACGCCATCCAGGCGAGCCCGAAATGCCAGTCGCCCGAGGCCGTGGCGATCAGCGGCGCAAGCTGCGCGCCAAGCGCGCCGCCGCCCATCAGCATCGATGAGTAAAGCCCCATCACGAGGCTGACATGGCGGGGGAATTGGCGCTTGACGATGCCGGGAAACACGGCCTGTACGACAGCCGCCCCAAGCCCGAGCAAGGCGGCGGTGCCCACCATTCCGGGACCAGTCGACACGAAGAGGCGCAGGAAGGATGCGAGGGCAAGAATGGCGAGCGCCGCGATGACCGCCCGGCTGGCGCCAATCAGCGCCTGCAAGGACGGGCCGGCAAAGGCGAGGATCCCCATCAGCAGCATCGGCACCAGCGTCAGCAGCGCGATGCCCTGCGTGCCGAGACCGGTTTCGGCCCGCATGCCCGCAGCCAGCGGACCGATGCCGGTGATGAACGGCCTGAGGTTGAGCCCGACCAGGGCGACCACGGCAAGCATGAGAAAGCGGCTGGACGCCGCCTCGATACTTTTCTGTCCGTTCAGGTCGCCGCCCATTTTTCTCAATTTGCGCCGGCGGCCATGAGGAGCTTTTCGATCGCCTTGAAGCCGCGGTCACGGGCATGCCGCAGCGGCGTCACGCCATCGCCGTCGGCGAGATTGACGTCGGCTCCGGCCTTGATGAGCAATTCGACGATCTGCCGGTGACGCTCGCCGCCGTCGCCAAGGATGATGGCTTCCAGCAGCGCGGTCCAACCGAGCCTGTTGACATGGTCGACGTCGACACCGGCCTCGATCAGCGTGCGCACGGTCTCGACATGGCCGCGCTCGGAAGCCGGGATGAGCGCGGTGCCGCCATAGCGGTTGATGCTCTCGAGATCGGCGCCATGCGCGAGCGCCAGCCTGAGGATTTCGAGATGCCCGCGCGCGCCGGCGTAGAGGTACGGGCTGTCCTCGATGTTGTCCTTGGCGTTGACGTTCGCTCCGGCAGCGATCAGCGCGCTCGCGGCGGCGATCCTGTTGTCGTGCGTGGCGACAAGCAGCGGCGTGGCGCCGGTGCCGTCGCGCGCGTCGATCTCGGCGCCTTGCGACAAAAGCCTGCCGATGGCATCCACGTCGTCAGCGGCGGCCGCGGCGTGCAAAGGGGTTGTGCGCATGGTTTCTCCTGACGCGATCGCCGAAACGCAAGCGAGCACCAGCAAGGCAAAAACAAAAAAGAGACGATGCATTCCTGGCTCCTACCGGCTGTGGCCACGCATGGTCTTGTCCGCGCTTCCAGATAGGGCCGCGCAGAGGCATTTAGAAATTAAATGTATGCATCGATCACATTATGATTTTAAATGATCGACACCGATGTACCGGCGAAATGGGAAAGATGCTCGATCCGCGCCTTCTGCGAGCCTTCATTGCGATTGCCGACGCCGGCAGCTTCACCCAGGCGGCGGAGCGGCTGAACATGACGCAATCGACGATCAGCCAGCAGCTTGCACGGCTGGAGGACGCGGTCGGGCAAAGCCTGGTCGATCGCGACACGAGGCCGATCCAGCCGACGGCCGCGGGCGAACGCCTGCTTGGCTATGCGCGTCGCATCCTCGATTTGCAGCACGAAGCGGAAACGGCGCTTGGCGATCCGGCCGGCACCGCGCCGGTGCGGATCGGCGTGCCGGAGGATATCGTCAATTCGCAGATGGCGGACGTGTTCGGCGGTTTCGCCAAGGGCAACCGCGCGGCGCGGCTGGACGTCACCGCCGGCTTGAGCCGCGACCTCGCCCGGCGCTATCGCGCCGGCGAGTTCGACATCGTGGTGGTCAAGGAGGCGGTCGCGGACCCCGACTGCCGGGCGAGCTTTCCCGAACCGATGGCGTGGTTCGAAAGCGCTGACCGGCAATCCGATTGGGCCGATCCCATCCCGCTGGTCGTCTTTCCGCCCGGCGGCCTCTATCGCGAGGCCATGTTCGAGCGGATCGAACGCGAACAACGGCGCTGGTACATCGCCTTCTCCGGCAGCAGCCTGCGCAACGTGCTGGTCGGCGTCGAGGCCGGGCTCGGCCTGTCGTTGCTGCCCAAAAGCGCGGTGGCCGGGCGTCATGTCCAGCCCTATGCGGCGTTCGGCGCCGCGCCCCCGATGGTGGTCTCCCTCTATGCCTGGGAAAAGACCGGGCCGGTCGCGGAACTGGCCGATCGGATGACCGCGGTCCTCGCCGCCAGATTTCATGCATCCGAACGATTGCGGGAATGACCGCCCGCATTGCCTTCCGCGCCGGCTCGCACAATAGTCGGGCCGATGTTCGAGGCGATTGCGAGTCACTGGTCGACGCTTATCCTAATCCTTTCGCTGGCGATGGCGGCGGTGGGCATCGTCCACGCCATCATGACCAAGGAAGACGTGCGCGCGGCCACCGGCTGGGTGGGCGTGATGCTGTTGTCGCCGTTCCTCGGCGCAATCATCTACGCCATCGCCGGCATCAACCGCATCCGCCGCGCGACGATCAGCGCCATGCGCCCTGTCTCCAGCGAGGCCGCCGCCGCCAGGCATGACCGCGACGTCGCGCTTGAAGCCCTGATCAACGCCGAATACGGCCAGCGTTTCACCGGGCTGAAGACGCTTGGCGACAGGGTGGCGCGGCGCCCCCTCACCTCGGGAAACACCATCGCCGTGCTCAAGACCGGCGACGAGGCCTATACGGCGATGTGCGGGGCGATCGATGCGGCGCAGAAAAGCGTGCTGCTCGAAACCTATATCTTCGACAATGACGCGGTGGGCGCGCTTTTCGTCCAGTCGCTCGGCAACGCCGTCAAGCGCGGCGTCACCGTGCGGGTGCTGATCGACGCCGTCGGCGTGCGCTATTCGGTGCCCAGCATCCTGAAGCAACTCAGGGAAGCCGACGTCACCGTCGATCTGTTCAACGGCAATATCGTCATGGGCCTGAGACTTCCCTATGCCAATCTCAGGACCCACAGGAAGATCCTGATCGTCGACGGCACGGTGGCGTTCACCGGAGGCATGAACATCCGCAAGGGATTCTCGGCCGAATTCGCCGGTTCCGACAGTTCGCGCGACACCCATTTCGAGGTCACCGGGCCGGTGGTGGCGGACCTGTTCTCGGTTGCCGCCGAGGACTGGCGCTTTGCCGGCAACGAGGCCTTGAAGGACGGACCCTGGCAGGTCGAGCGCGCCGCGCCGCCGCCCGGGCAGCCAATGTTGGTGCGCGCGGTCGCGAGCGGGCCGGACGCGTCCAACGAAACCAATCTCAAGCTGCTGATGGGCGCGTTCTCTGTCGCCCGCAAATCGATCCGCATCATGTCGCCCTATTTCCTGCCGGACCGGGAATTCATCAGCGCGCTGACCACCGCCGGCCGGCGCGGTGTCGAAATCGACATCGTCGTGCCGGCGGTGAACAACCTTTTCCTCGTCGACCATGCGATGACGGCGCAGTTCGACCAGGTCTTGAAGCACTATTGCCGGGTCTGGCGCCATGAAGGCGTATTCGACCATTCGAAGCTGATGGCGATCGACGGCGTGTGGGCCTATGTCGGCTCTTCCAACCTGGACGCGCGCTCGCTGAGACTGAATTTCGAGATCGACATGGAAGTGCTGGATGAAAACTTCGCCGCCGAGATCGACGCCCGCATCGGGGCGGCCATCTCGACCGCCCAGCCGGTGACGCTGCAGACGCTGAAGGCAAGGCCGTTCGCAATCCGCGTCTTCGACCGCTTGCTATGGCTGGGATCGCCCTATCTTTAGAACAGGAAATCGAGCACCGGGATCATGGAGATAGACGACATAAAGGGACGCACCCTGCCGGAGACCGTGATCTTGTCGATCCGCGGCAGAAATGCGCGCAAGGCGAAGGCGACGCCGCGCAAGCGCGTCAACGGCGCCGAGATCGTCGTCGCCTCCTACAATGTCCACAAATGCATCGGCACCGACCGCAAGTTCGACCCTGAAAGGACGGCGCGCGTCATCCGCGAAATGAGCCCCGACGTGATCGCCCTGCAGGAAGCGGACAACCGCTTCGGCGACAAGGCCGGGCTGCTCGACCTTGCCCGCCTGGAACACGATACGGGGCTGGTTCCGGTGCCGGTCATCGGCAACGGCAAGGGGCATGGCTGGCGCGGCAATGTGCTTCTGTTCAAACGCGGCACGGTGCGCGACGTCCACCAGATCAAGCTGCCCGGGCTGGAGCCGCGCGGCGCGCTGGTCGCCGAGATCGATCTCGACGAAAAACGCAGCCTGCGCGTCATCGCCGCCCATCTGGGCCTCTTGCGCCGCTCGCGCTCGGAACAGGCCCGCGTCGTGCTCGACATCATGAGCAGCGCCGACGAGAGGCCGACGCTCTTGCTCGGCGACCTCAACGAATGGCGGCTCGGCAACCGCTCGGCGCTGAACACGCTGCACACGACATTCGGGCCGACGCCGCCGGCGGTGCCGACTTTCCCATCCGGCCTGCCGGTGCTGGCGCTCGACCGCATCCTGGGCAACCGGCATGATCTGGTTTCAGCGGTCGAGGCGCATGACACGCCACTGTCGCGCGTCGCCTCCGACCACCTGCCGCTGACGGCTTTCGTGCATCTGTAAGCCGAGCAGCCCTACCCTTCCCTCAACCACACCAGCATCTCGCCAGGATCGCGATTGTCCCAGGCGAAATAGGGAACCGCCTTGAGCTTCGTCTCCGTCGTCGCCGGGGGTTCGGGGCGATAAAGATCGGCGCCCCAGTTTTCCGTCTGCGCCCTGCTGCCGATGGCCGAAAGCGTGACGATGCCGCCGAGCAGGTTCGGCTCCTTGTGGGCCTCGAGCCTTGCCTCGCGCGGCAGGGCGATGCGATGCAGCCCATCGCCATTGTCGGTTTCTTCCACGCAGTAGATCAGCGGGCCGCGCGCCAGCGCGACACGGCTGATGTCCTGGCGCACTTGCGGGTTGGCGAAGAGGCGCGCCATCGACATTTCGAGGTCGAGCTCGACCTTGTCGCCCTGGCGCCATTCGCGGCGGATCGCGGCATAACCGTCGACCGTCGCCGCTTCGAGATCGACCAGCTTGCCGTTGACGCGCAACGCCGCCTTGCGGCACCAGGCGGGTATGCGCAAATGAAGCGTGAACTCGACCGGCGCCTCCGGCCCGACCTCGATCGCGACCGCGCCGTCCCAGGGATAGTTGCTGGCCTGGACCAGGGTAACCTGCCGGCCGGCGATCTCGAAACGCGCGGTCGAGTCGCCATAGAGATGCACGGCAAGCGCATCGTCGGCGAGGCCGTAGAAATAGCTGCCGATGGAGGCGACCATGCGGCCGATATTGGGCGGGCAGCACGGGCAGCGGTGCCATTTCCAGCGATGATGGCCGCCCCGGCTCTCCAGCGGGTTCTCGTAGAAGAACAGCGAGCCGTCGAGCGACAGGCCCGAGATCGAGCCGTTGTATAAAGCCCGCTCCATCATGTCGGCGTAGCGCGCGTTCGGACCCATGCCGAGCATGCGGCTTGCCCAGAACACCAGGCCGACCGAGGCGCAGGTCTCGGCATAGGCGGTCTCGTTGGGCAGGTCGTAGTCGTTGGTGAAGCCCTCATTGTCGGCGGACGGGCCGAGACCGCCGGTGACGTAGAGGCTCTTCGTCGTGAGGTCGTCCCACAGCCGCTCCAGCGCAACCTTCAGCGTGTCGTCGCCATATTCGGTCGCGATGTCGGCCATGCCGGAATAGAGATACATCGCCCTGACCGCATGGCCGACGACCTTGTCCTGCTCGCGCACCGGTCTGTGCGACTGGTTGTATTCATAGGTCTTGAAGTGGAAATCCTTGGGGTCGGCGCCGCGCGCCAGCGCCTCCTCGTCGAAGTAATGCGGCTGCTGGCCGCGCTGGTCGATGAAATACTTGGCCAGCTTCATGTATTTGTCGTTGCCGGTGGCACGCGCCAGCCGGACCAGCGCCAGCTCGATCTCCTCATGGCCGCAATAGCCCTTCCGCTTGCCGGGCTCGGGACCGAACGTGTCGGCGATGTGGTCGGCGTAGCGGCTCATGATGTCGAGCAGCTTGCGCTTCCCGGTCGCCTGGAAGTAAGCGACCGCTCCCTCGATCAGATGGCCGGCGCAATAGAGCTCGTGGCAGTCGCGCAGATTGGTCCAGCGCAGGCCGGGCTGGATGCGCTGGTACCAGCTGGACAGATAGCCGTCCTCCTGCTGCAGCTTGCCATACATGTCGATGACGGCGTCGATCTTCTTTTCGAGATCGGCATTGCGGCGGCGGTAGAGCGAATAGGCGGCGGTCTCGATCGTCTTGCCCCAGTCGGAATCCCAGAACATCTGCGTCGTCACGGTGCGCGCGGTGAAACCGTCGCTGACATGGAAGGGGATGACCACGCCGGGCGACGGCAGATCCGGATCGATCTGCTCCAGCATGCGCGCCTCGACACAGCGGTCGTAGAGGATGCCGGCGGTCCTGGCGGCGACAGCATCGACGCGGTCGCCCCAGAAGCCGCGGACATCGACCTGCGGCACGGGCAACGGCCGGAAAGCGAGCTTCGGCTTAACGGATGCGCCGGTCTGCGTGGCGGCTTGCGATGCGGTCATGGTTTCACTCCATTCGAATTACTTGACAGCCCCGGCCATGAGGCCGCGGATGTAGAAGCGCTGCAGCGCCAGGAACAGGATGAGGCAAGGCACCATCATCACCGTAACGCCGGCCTGCACCGCGCCCCAGTCGATGGCGCCGAAGCGGCCGGACTGAAGTGCCGTCATCATCACCGGCAGGGTGAATTTGGATTGGTCGGTCATCAGCACGAGTGCGGCCAGGAACTCGTTCCAGGCGCCGAGGAAGGCGAACAGCGCGATGGTGACGACGCCCGGCCAGACCAGCGGCAGCATCACCTTGATGAGCATGGTGACATTGTTGGCGCCGTCCATGCGCGCGGCTTCCTCGATCTCGCGCGGCACCGCGTCGAAGGCGTTGCGCATCATGAAGATCGAGAAGGGCAGCTGCAGCGTGACATAGACGCAGACCAGTCCGGTCAGCGTGTTGTGCAGGCCAAGCTTGGTCAGCACCAGGAAGATCGGCGTCAGGATCGACTGGAACGGGATCATGATCGTCGACAGAATGAGGACGAAGAAGAAATCCCGGAACGGGAAACGGAAGCGTGAAAAACCGTAGCCGGCGAGCACGCTGACCAGCACCGAGAGCAGCACCGTCATCACCGAGACGTAGATGCTGTTCTGCGCCGAGACCCAGAGCCCGTCGCCGAAGGAGTTCAGCGTCTCGTAATTCTCGATCGAGAAGCCGGTGGTCGGCCAGGGCGGCAGCGGCGGCTGGCGCGCTTCCTGCGCCGGCTTGAAGGTCGACAGCACGGTCCAGACGATCGGCGCCAGGAACAGCACCGAGGCGATGATGCCGGTGGAATGCCTGGCCAGGCTGAAGCCGACTTTGCGGTTCTGCGACATCGCCTCGGCCATCAGTCGAGCCCCTCGGGCTTGCGCAGCAGCCAGAGCTGGATGAGGCTGAGCGCCACCAAGATGACCAGCAGCACCATGGAAAGTGCGGCGCCATAGCCCAGCTTGAACGACACGAAGGACTGGTTGAAGATCCAGTAGACCGCCGTCAGCGTCTGGTTGCGCGGACCGCCGCGCAGGATGATGTAGAACTGGTCGAAGGCGAGGATCGAGCCCGCCACCGACAGGATAAGCGCCAGCGCCAGCGTGCGGCGCATCAAGGGCAGCGTGATCGCACGGAACCTCGCGAACGGCCCCGCCCCATCGATGACGGCGGCCTCCTGCAGATCCTGCGGGATCGACTGCAGGCCTGTCATTAGGATGATCATGGTGAAGCCGGCGACCTTCCAGACCACCATGGCGATGATCGACCAGAAGGCAGGCTGGAAGGTGGCGAGAAGATTGACCTTCTTCGCGGTCAGGCCGAGGTCGTAGGCGGCTGGGCTGAACAGGCCTGAATCGACGTTGAGCAGCCACGACCAGAGCAGGCTCGCCGAGGCGAAGCCGACCACCGCCGGCATGAAGAAGGCGGTGCGGTAGAGATTGGTGAGCGGCCGCGGTTTTTCGATGAAGATCGCCAGCGGAAAGGCGACGGCGAAGATCGCGATGGTGACGATCACCGTGTAGTAGAAGGTGAATTTCAGCGCGTTCCAGAAGCGCGTGTCGCGCAGGATGGCGACATAATTGTCGAGGCCGATGAAGGAATGCTCGCCCATCAACGGCCAGTTGTTGAGCGACATCCAGGCGGTCATGCCGAGCGGGATGACGAAGAAGACCGTGACCAACGCGACGGCCGGCAGGACATAGAGCAGGCCGACCCATTGCCGCAGGCCGGTGCGGGTGCGAGAGCGGGCGGGCGCGGAGGCGGCGGCGATGGCGGTCATCTACCCTCCCCCTTGTGAGGGCGGTTAAGAGATTGCGGCGCGGCGCAACGAGGCTTGGGTTCCTCGCCCCCGCCAAGGGCGGGGGAGAGGTGGCCGCGAAGCGGACGGAGAGGGGGCTCTCGTAGGGCGCAGTCCCCCTCTCCGTCTCGGCTCCGCCGAGCCACCTCTCCCCCGCTTCGCGGGGGCGAGGAACCCAAGCCAAAATTGCTCCTCCCCTTGTTGTAAGCGGTGGGAGACAAGCCAGGCAGACGCTTCGACGCTTCCATGTAAGACAGCCTTGGAACTAGCGAATGCAACATCCGGCCGCCCGGCCAGGGAGACGGGGCGGGCGGCCGGTCAGAGCCTGGGCGGCGAGGCGTTGCGCGATCCTCGCCGCCTAGAGGCCCTGGTGTCTACTTGTTCGGCGCCTGGTCGATGATCGACTGCATGGTGTCCTGCGCGTTCTTGATGGCGCCGTCGACGTCGTCGCCGAAGAACACTTCGTTGATCATCTGCGTCCACGGGCCGTTGGCGGAGTTGATCAGGTCGTTGAACACCACCGAATAGGGCGTCCTGCCCTTGGCCATCGCCTCGGCCGCCACCTGGTAGCGCGGATCGAGATCCTTCAGCGCGTCCTTGGCGATGTCGTTGCGCACCGGCAGGCTGCCATATTTGGCGAGGATGGTCTGGCCCTCCAGCGAATAGGCGAAGTCCAAAAACTCCTTCACCACGGCGATCTTCTTGGTGCCCTTGGTGACGACGAAATTGTCGCCGCCGGCGAAGGACGACCAGCCGCCGTCCTTGCCCGGCAGGAAGGTGATGCCGTAGTCGACGTCCGGATACTGCGTGTTGAGCGCGCCGATGGCGAAGGCGCCGGACGGCGAGATGCCGATCTTGCCGCCGGCAAAGGCGGCGAAGAAATTGGCGCCGGTGTCGGTCTGCGCGCCCTCGGGCACCAGCCCCTTCGTGACCATCGAGCGGTAGAGGTCGATCGCGCCGCGCAGCTGCGGGCTGTCGAGCGTCGCCTTCGAGCCGTCCTCGGACAGGATGTCGCCGCCCGAGGCCCAGATCAGCGGCGTGAAGGTGAAGATGTTGCAGCCACCGCAATTGCCGGAGAAGTAGAAGCCCTTGATGTCGCCGCCGAGCGCGTTGACCTTTTCGGCGTCGGCCTCGATGTCGGACCAGTTGGCCGGTCCCTTCTCGGGGTCCAGCCCCGCCTGCTTGAACAGCTTCTTGTTCCAGATCAGCACCGAGGCGTCGGCCGAGAACGGCAGGCCGTAGATGCGGTCCTTGTAGGTGCCGGTCTTCACATGCGCCGGCGACAGGCTGGCGAAATAGGGCAAGGATTTCGCCCAGTCGGTGATGTCCTCCAGCTGGCCGGCGGCGGCGAAGGACGGCGTGTAGATCAGGTCGAGCGAGAGCGCGTCGGGCGCGGTGCCGCCGGCGGCGGCCGCGCCGTATTTCGGGATGATCTCGGCATTGGGAATGATGTCGAGCTTGATCTGGTCCTTGTTCGCCTTGTTGAAGGCGTCGACGATGCGCGGCATGAAGTTCGAGCCGTCGGCGCGCACCCAGATGTTGGCTGTCTCGGCGGACGCCGCCTGCAGGCCGCCGCCGATGACGGAAGCGGCCAAGGCCAGCTTGGCAAACATGGTCTTCACGTTACTCCTCCTCATGGTTCTCCTCCCTGTTTTGGCCACGCCGCCCGGCGGACGCGTGGCCTTGTTGCTTCATAGCGGCGGACTGCCGCATGACTGCCGCACCACCAGCCGGCACGGCAGTTTCCTGATGCCCGGCGCGGCCGGCTGGCCCTCGACGAGCGAAAGCAGGGCAAGCCCGGCCTCGCGCCCGAGGCTCGCCAGGTTCATGTCGACGGAGGTCAGCGGCGGGCGCGTCGCCTCGGCCACGATCTCCCAATTGTCGAAGCCGATGACGCCGACATCCTCGGGCACGCCGATGCCGCGCTCGCGCAGCGCATCGATGACGCCGCGGGCAATCTGGTCGTTGCCGCAGAAGACGGCGTCCGGCCACCCTTCCCTGCCCGCCTTGCCGAACAGCTTTGCCACAGCCTCATGGCCCCAGGCTTCCGACCAGGCGCCGAGCAGCGGCTCGGCTGTGGGCGAGCCGTTCTCCTTGAGAACATCGCGCCAGGCCTCGGCCCGCGTGTGCACCACGGCAAAACTCGCCGGTCCGCTGACATGGGCGATGCGACGGCGCCCGAGCCGCAAAAACTGCTCGACCGCCAGCCGCGCGCCGCCGGCGTCGTCGGAGACGAGGCCGACCGCGCCGGGATCGGGCTGGGTGAAGGCGTAGACGACCGGAATGCGCAGGTTGGAGAGATCGACCGGCAGATGGCGGTCGATGCGCTTTCCGGTGGCGACGATGCCGTCGACGCGCTTGTCGAGCATGGCCTCGACATGCAGCTGGCCGAGCCTTGGGTCGTCCTCGACATTGCACAGGAACACCGACACGCCCTTGTCGACCAGCGCATCCGAAACGCCGGCCATCAGCGGCAGCGAGAAACGGCCATAGGTATCGTTGGTGAGCAGCCCGACGGTGAAGGAGCGTTTGCGCAACAGGCTCTGCGCCAGGCTGTTCGGCCGGAAGCCGAGCACCCGCGCCGTCTCGCGGATACGCTCGCGCGTCTCCGCCGTCATCCGCCCCTGCCCGTTCAGCGCCTTCGAGGCCGTGGCGACGCTGACGCCGGCCGCGGCCGCGACCTCCCGCAGCGTGACCGGCGGCCTGGCGGAAACTGGCGCTGGCTCGGCATCGGCGGACATGGTCGCGGCGGATTCCTTAGCTGGGAAAAGGTTTTCTCTTATCGCCCTGCGCGGTGATGACGGGTGAGGTCAGCGGACGCGGGGCGACTTGGGAAAAGGTTTTCTCAGATGGGAGATTAGGGGAAGGGGGCGGGGTTGGCAAGGGGTAGGTAGTTCGGGCATGTGTGGGAGACTTCTTCGAGACCCCCCGAATAGCAACTGACTGGCGGCATAGGGAGCCATTGTCATGCACGTGCCCGCCCCTTGGGCTCATTAATCAGCAACCACCTTAGCGCGAGGCACCGACGTGCAAGCGCCCTTCGCAATCGAGAATGGCAGAAGAACGTGCCGAAGTTCGATGACTGACGAGTTCGCTCGTTTGTGGAGTGTTGAAAAGCGTTCGATGCCTGGGACCTCTTGGCACTGAGACGCGCCGCTAACAATGCCAAGAGGCGCCTTGTGCGCGTCAATCGCACCACTCAATTGCGCGAGCGCAAATGGCAGATCGCTGTCCATCACATAACCAAGCATGCAGCCAAAGGGCAGGCCCTCCGCATATTGTTCAGTCAGGAATCGCATCATCCCATCTTGCACGTAGCGTGTTGCGAGCGAACCGCGCGCTCCTTTGTGAATTACATTGAGACGTTTGCATTCGTATGCGACATATCGTTCACGCTCCTGATCCAGCAGGACAGCAAAATCGATCTTACCTTTACTGAACTTGGTGCCCCCGGGATGAGCTCCAAATGGCTCGTGTTGGTAAATGATGAAATAACAAATACGCCGAACCACCGCGTCCTGTGACAACAGAGCGACGAGATTGATAGTGATAGTGTCCTCTTCCGGCTGCCCGGGGAGTAGCGCCATGCAGGCTGGCCAGACATGAAGGATGCGGCTCAGCAACCGCTCATCGAGCGTGACGAAACGGGCCTTCCACGCATGCGGGTCGCCAACAATCATCCGGCGTTTGCCCTGCGGGCATCGATATCAATGGATTGCTGCAGGTCCCCGGCAATTGCGTCCGCATCGGCCAGGGCCATGGAGCGTAGCCAGAAGCGTCGCTGCATCGGTTTTACGAGATATAAGTCGGTATCGATAAATATTCTCAAATCTGGCACTAATTGGAAGTTACCTGTAATCGGCTGATGGATGTTCTGCACAATTTTTGACAGCGCATCACTAACGAGGGTTTTACTCTCCTCGGAATAGATATTCGATTGAAATTCGTCTTTGAGTGAAAGCCGCAAAACGCCCAAATCGGCGTTACTAGCCTCTAGTCTAGCATGAAGCTGAGCGTTAGGCTGCAGCCAAGCAGAAACGCTGTCGATTAACGACGCAGCATATTGACGCCGCTCAGTTTCTGTCGGCGCTTTCCACAGTTCGGGGAAACTCCCCTGATGTGGTTGAACTGCCGGAATGATGCGGTCGATCATATCCTCGATAAGGATGATCTCATCTTGGGATAGGCAGAAAAACTCGTAAGCCCATTTGTCGATTTCGGACAACAGCATGTCTGCGCTGCTATCCATCACGAAAGGTGCGTCAACCTTCCGAGCCTCCTCTTCGATGATAGCTATGAGTTTGGTTGCGGCTGCCTGCGCACGCTCGGGTTCGGGCAAATCATCCGCTGTGGGAAACGGCAGATGGACAAAGCCCGATTGCTTAACTTCCGGACGTTCTGAGCCGAAGGATGCAGTACCATGAAATGCATACCAGGCTGCGACCTTGCTATTTAAAAGCGCGGCAAGGAGCTTGCCACGCGCCTCCTCTCCTGCGGGCACAATGATGCCTTGGATGATGTCCTGAAACGTCAAATCCGTTTCAGTGTAGGAGGCCCGCAACCGGCCCAAGGAGGTAGTTCTAGGAACAAGAAGGCGTGCGCCTTTGAAAGCTGCCTCAAAACCTCTACGGCGGACGAGCTTCGAATTAGCAGGCTTCAGATGAGCCGCAGTCTGCGAAATGGGTGTAAAAGCCTCTATTGGCAGATCGGGAAGCGTTCCAACGAATTTGCTCACCGAATATTTCGCGACAGAAACACCTT
Source organism: Mesorhizobium sp. RIZ17 (assembly GCF_051127865.1). Classification (NCBI taxonomy): domain Bacteria; kingdom Pseudomonadati; phylum Pseudomonadota; class Alphaproteobacteria; order Hyphomicrobiales; family Phyllobacteriaceae; genus Mesorhizobium; species Mesorhizobium sp. RIZ17. The sequence goes on along the minus strand of NZ_CP147861.1, from coordinate 5,066,383 downwards.
GCTCGGGTTGATGATAGGGTTGGTACCCCACGCCGACGACCCACTGCCCTAAGGTACTCTGACGCCGACGACTAAAATCTTTGTACTCCTTTACGAGCGCTCCGAGCTTCGGAAGTCTCGACAGATAAGCGAACAACTTGGCATCGGGCTCTCGCATCCAGAGGCGATGCTTAAAGGCCAAGACATCAGACTCGACAGTTGCAGAATCCATGACGAAGCGATCTGCGGTACTAAGGGTAATAGTACGCTTAACTTGGAGATTGAGATCAGCCTTGGGTGCCCAATACTCAAAACGATAGTCCACATGCTCGGTCCCGCCTGGCGCGAAGAGAAAAAGCGCAGTGGGGCGAATGGCGCTGTCGAACAGTTGGAACCGCAGGTCCGCGAAGTTGATTATGCGGAGAACCCTGCTTGTGCGGATGAGGTGCTTGCGCGCGGCTAGCGATGTGTCAGCCACGTTGTGCAGAAACCCCATGGCTGGCAACAGGAAAGCTGCCAAACCGTCCGTATTAAGATGGCGGAGTGCTTTCCAGACAAAGGCCCACGCATCTTCGCGATCGGGCATTGGGAGATTGTTTTTCTTACACCAACGCACAGAGGACCGATCCGGTCCACGTCGACTAGTCCAAGGTGGATTGCCTACGATTACATCGAAAGCGGGCACCTCTTTTTCTGCCACATCGAAGAAGTCGCGCTGAACTAAGGTGCCTCCCCACAATTCGGGAAGCACCTTCTTATTCTTGATCAATGCCTGCAGATCAGGAGGATCAATCTCTTCGAGCAGAGCTACATACAAGGAAAAGACCGCAACACGCACCGCACCGCCGTTCAAATCCCAGCCATGAATACGTCGCAGGATGGCAAGTAAGCTCGACCAACGAATCTTCTTCGACTGATGTTTGAGACGCCAATGCTCGCAAAGTCGCTGAAAAGATCGAACTAAGAACACCCCTGAGCCGCAAGCAGGGTCGAGGAATTGCCCTTTCTCTTTAACGCTAGGCGTCAGCGTGTCCCAGAGTTGGGAAACAACAGTGTCAGCAAGGTACATCGGAGTGTAGTAAGCGCCGAGTGCTTTGCGGTCATCTTCCTTCTCCCCAAGGAAACGATCATAAACGGCGCTTACGAGTTCGATAGGAATGTACCGGAAGTCATAACCCCAGAAGCGATACTGCCCTTGCTTTGCCATTTCCTCCCGACCGGTACGGAAACTGGCTATCACATCGAGATGCGTCGCTTGAATGGTTGGCGCTTTTGTCTGCGGATCAAAGGAACAGGGTGCCACAAACAAATCACCATTGAAGTCGTCTCGCAAGGCAGCAAATAGGAGCTCCAAGAGCCGTACATCACGCCTCGCCAATAGCGAAGTGAAACTATCTGCCGATTTCTCTGTGGCGTTAGATACGTATTCTGGCGTAATTATCTTACGATCTTCCAGATAAGCGATGAACATCGCCTGAATCAATATGGCCTGCGCAGCATCCGAAGGGAGGCTATTACTAAGTAGCTTATGCGACTGCGTCAGATTATCAAGCAAAACTTGGTCGATGCGCTCTTTCGGGCGGAAATAATCCGCGTACTCCTTCCATATCCGACCCGATTCCGCGCCGTAGACAAGGTTGCGGATTTCGAGGGCATGCGCAGTTGCGTTGAGCGTTTCTATCAGGCAGCGCTGATCGAATTGCTGGCCCCAGTCCTTCTGGGGCTTTCGAGCCAAAGAATAGACCCGCAAAACATCGCCCGCCGTCACAAGAAGCAGGCTCGCCAACCCTTGATTCCAGAGTGCACCGTGCAAATCTACCACGCGCTCGGCATCGTAGACGGCCATATTTAGAATGGCGATAGTAGGCACCCCCTGGATGCAAAACATGCCAGAGAGTCCAAGTTCGTCGAGCGCAGTGCGAATGGCGGGGGCATGGGGCGTGTCCGCCACCATTGTAGTCGACTCGTAAAGCTCAGGAGCCCTGCGGCTCTCGAGGCCAAGGCGCTCTTTCCATGTTGCGCTGCCTAGGACTGAGGACGCATCGCTCATGCGCGTTGCCTTTGAACGCGATTACCAATGGCAACCGGCGGAAATCGTAGATGCTGTTGGACAGATGCAGGCTCCTCGCCCAACAACTCTTCCTGGATCTGCATCATCACGCTTTCCAAGGGGCAAACGACCATGACATCTTGAAAGGAAACCGAACGAGCGCTCTTAACAACGGCGCATGTCTTGTTCTGGATGTCGATGACAAGCATCCTACCCTGCAACGAAGCCCATGCTTCCGTGTTGCAGACTTCTACAATCGCCTTAGATATTTCAGGGAGATTCCCGGCACGTACTCCGCACCGATCAGTAAGGCGGTGCAAAACGCCAGCAGCCAGCAGGTCGCCTAACGTGTACTTCTTACGCCCCGAAAACGGCGGCAGAACCCGCTTCCAGTGGCGAAAGGTCTCGACTGAAACTCCGATCGCGTTCCGAAGCTGAGCCTGATTAAACTGCATGGGTCACCCCGACTCAATGCGGGGTGAACCCCAGATTTGAGGTTATGCGGAAAACCATCAGTGGTCAAGAGTTTGTTCTAGTTCTGTTCGCCTTTTAGCTTTCGCCACTCCCCGCGACTATCAGTCCCGCCCTCCATTCCACCCCGACCGGCTTTCTGCTTGAATACCGCCTCCGTCAATTCAGGAGCCACCCCATCCCCACCGATCCCTTCGCCCCGCTGCGCCAACGCTTCCTCACTCGCTGCGCCGATCAGCTCGCGGAGCTGAAGGCCATCGCAGATCAGGCTGTTCCCCTGCCGGGCAACGATCCGCTGGTCCGCCTCGCCCATTCGCTCGCGGGTGCTGCCGGCACATTCGGTTTCGCTGAGATCAGCGCGCGGGCCTCAGTGCTGGAGACGCTGCTCATCGAGCAAGCGGATGGCGCGAGCGTGCGGGCGGCGCTCGATGGCTTGATCGCGGAGATTGAGCGGACGCTGGCGTGAATGGCGCTGTGCTGACGTGGCCCCGGGCCGCGCCTATTTCTTGGCGCCGCCGAGGCCGGTTCGGGTCATCTCGCCCCAGCCCTGGTTGCCGCGCAGGAATTGCCACCAGCCTTTCACGCGCCAGAAATTGTTGAGCTGGCGGTAGCCGAAATTCTCGATCACGGCGGCGGCCGTCAGCACGGCGAGGTCCCTGGCGCGGGGGAAGCGCTGCAGCTCGGCCTCCTCGAGGATCAGCGAGCAGACGCTGACGCAGACGCCATAGGTGAAGATGAGCGCGGTGAAGGCCAGCAGATACTCGGCCGACAGGATGCCGAGCAGCCAGAAGGCCGGGATCAGGATATAGCCCAGCACTTCGGCCACCGGTCCCAACACGTCGACGATCAGGATGTGGCCGAAGCCGAGGAAGCCGACGCGGCCATAGCGCGGGTTGAACAGCATCGAGCGGTAGCGAAAGAAGCATTCGAGCGCGCCGCGCTGCCAGCGCGAGCGCTGGCGGGCGAGCACGCTCAGCGTTTCGGGCGCCTCGGTCCAGCATACCGGCTCGGGAATGAACTGGATGCGGTATTTGCGCTTCGTATCGCGCATATGGCGGTGCAGCTTGATGACGATGTCGAGGTCCTCGCCCATCGAGCCCTTGGTGAAGCCGCCCACCGCAACCGCTTCGGCGCGTCGGAACATGCCGAAGGCGCCGGACACCAGCATCAGCGTGTTGATGCTGCTCCAGGCGAGCCTCGCCATCAGGAAGGCGCGCAGATATTCGACCACCTGGAACAAGGGCAGCAGGCGGCGCGGCAAATGGATCTCGCGCACCCTGCCCGCCTCGATCCGCGAACCGTTGGCGATGCGGATCGTGCCGCCCACGGCGATGGTGCGCTCGGGGTCGTCGATGAAGGGTTGGGCGGCGCGCATCAGCGCGTCGGGATCGAGGATGGAATCGCCGTCGATGACGCAGAAGAGCGGCGCGCGGCAGACATTGATGCCGGCGTTCTGGGCATCGGCCTTGCCGCCGTTCTCCTTGTCGACCACGAACAGCCGCTCGGTCATCGGTGAGGAATAGAGGCCGCGGATCGGCTGGTGCGCCAGCGCCTCCTCATAGGGGCGGTGGAACTTCACCAGCTTGAAAGCTTCGATCAGCAGTTGCAGCGTGTTGTCCTTCGAGCCGTCATTGATGACGACCACCTCGAAATTCGGATATTCGAGCGCCAGCATCGAATGCACGCTCTCGACCACGTTCAGCGCCTCGTTATAGGCCGGCACCAGAAGCGCGATCGGCGGCGCGACGTCGCCATAGCGCTGCCACAGCAGCGCCGAGCGCGCCACCGGCGGGCGCTCGGACAGCGCGTAGCCGGCGACGACGAGCTGCAGCAGGTAGATCGTCGTCTGCGCCAGCCCTGCCCCGATGATGAACCAGGACAGGATGGTGGCGGCGAGAACGACCTCGTGGCTCCAGTCGGCGATCATAGGGCCGGTCCCTCGGCAAGGATGAGCGAGGCGGTGCGCTGGCTGCGCGAGACCTCGTGGGAAGCAATCTCGCGCAGCAGCCGCTCTCCCGGCTGGCCGAACGAGCGCAGCGCGTTGGCGGCGGCATAGCGCACGGTCCACACTTCGTCGTCCAGCAGCGTGGAGAGCGGCGCCGCGAGCTCGGGCAGGCCGAGCCGGCCCGCGGATTCGGCGGCGGCGGCGCGCACGTCCCAGTCGCCATTTTCCATGGCGCGCTTGAGGATGGCCGGCGCCTGGGCGTGCCCGGTAAGGCCGAGCGCCCGCAGCGCGGCGGCGGCAACCTCGGGCGAGGCATCGCCGGCTAGGCCGGCGAAGAATTCGGCGAAGCCGAAGCCGCCGGCGCGGGCCAGCGCGTCGATCGCGGCCGCCCTGATGAAGGGCGAGGCGTCGATGCGCGATGCGTGGACCGCAAGCTCGTTGAAGCGCGAGCGCGGGAAGCGCCTGAACAGCTCGATCAGGCGCCGCGAGCGCTGCCCCGCCACGCCGATGAAGTCCAGCGCGGTGCCGAGCAGCGGCAGGCTGCCGAGATCGCAAAGCGCAATGGCCGCCGCGATCCGGACTTCGCGCGAGCGGTCCTGGGTGAGCGCTGCAAGCAGGTGTGCCGACGCATCGTCCGAACCCAGCGAGGCCAGCATCTCGGCCGCGTGGATGCGTTCGGCGATGTTGCCTTTGCGCAGCTGCCTGGCGACGCGGGCCGGCAGGCCGCATTCGTTGAAGGCGACGAGCACGTCGTCCCTCTCCTCGCCGCGCAGCAGCGCAATGAACTCGAAGCCGGCGTCGATCGCCACGCCGGCCGGCACGGCGAGCACCACCGTCTTCAGGGCCTCGCGATCGCGGTTCTCGGTGAAGGCGATCAGCGCGGTCAGAACCTGGCGCCGCTGCTCGGCCGTCGCCCTGCCCCGGCGCTCCTGCAGCAAGCGCCGTGCGATCAGGAACAGCATGATCACCAGGGAAAGGGCGCTGAGCAGTATCGAGAGGTCCCAGATATACCACATGGTCAAAACCGCGCCGTCAGGCCGAGGCCGAATATGTTGCGGTCGAAGGTCGGGCGTTCCTCATGCGCGACGCTGGCGCGCAGCGTCAGCGGATCGCTGACGTCGAAGGAAATGCCGCCGAAGACGGTGCGCGTCGGGATCAATGCGCCGTCGTCGATCTCGGGGGCGTCGGCATAGCCGGCGAAGACGTTGAAGCGCGGCGTCACCGCGAGGTCGGCGCGAAGCACATAGCCGTCGGCACGCGTGCCGCTATCGTCCTCAGCATGCACCCAGCGAGCCGACAGCCCCAGCCGGCCGTCGAGGACGTAGCCCTGGATCCAGGGCTGGATACTGGTGACGCCGGTGTCGGCGAAGTTATCGTAGCGGGCATCGATGTTGAGCGAGAGCGGGCCGAACGCCTTTGCCGGCGCCACGACCTGCCAGGACGCGCCGGCGCCGACCGAATAGCGCGCCAGGAAGTCTGCATCCGGCGTCACCGCGGCGAGCACGTAGGCTGAGAATGCCGGCGTGAGGGCCTGGTCGATACGGCCCTCGAGCTGGACGTCGGTGTGGCCGAAGCGGGTCGCCAGCCGGGTGTGGCCGGAGATGGTCGTGCGTGGCGACAGCCGATAGGCGAGACCGGCCGAGCTGTCGGTCCAGTCGCCGAGACCATTGGTGAGATCGCTCACCTCGCTGCCGATGTCGAGCCGCCATTTGCGCGGCGGCGGCACGGCCAGCCTCTGCTCGATGTCGGCGGAGCCCGGCTCGATGGCGAGCGCCTGGGTGTAAGCCTGCCGCGCGGCCTCGTCATCGCCCTCGGCGCGGCGGACATCGCCGATCCCCACCAGCGTCTCTGCATTCTTCGGGTCAAGCGCCAGCACGCGCTGGAACGACTGCCCGGCCCGCTTGTGGTCGCCTTCGAGCAGCGCTACCCTGCCATCGAGGTCAAGCGCCTCGACATTGTCCGGCGCGCTCGCCAGCGCGTCGTCGATCAGAGCGCGGGCGCGGGGCGTGTCGCCCTGCCAGATCGCCAGGCGCACCTTGCCCAGACGCGCATCGACAAGGCCGGGCTTGATGGCCAAAGCCCGGTCGAAGAACTGCCCGGCTTCGTCGAAGCGCTGGCTGGAGCCGACGACAAGGCCAAGCGCGACGAGGACGTCGGTGTTTTTCGGCGACAGCTTGAGGGCGCGGCGATAGACCGCCTCCGCGTGGGGCAGCTTGCCTGCCTGGCGCAGGCGCCTGCCCTCTTCCAACTGGACAGCGACGGGATCGGGCCGGCGATGCGGTTTCTTCACCGCCGCCGGAGCCGCGGCAGCCGGTTTCGGCTTGCTGGCATGCCTCGCCTTGCGGATGTTGTCGACAAGCGCCGCGGCATCGGCATTGCCCGGGTCGGCCTGCGCGACCTGCTCGGCGAGCGGCAGCGCTGTGTCCAGATTGCCGGACCGGAACTCGACCTCGGCCATGCCGAAGCTGGCGTCCCGATAGGTCGGGGCAATGGAAAGCGCCTTGGAAAAGGCGTCACGCGCCGCCGCGAGGTCGTTGCGGCCGAGCTCGACGAAGCCAAGCTGGACCAGCGCGTCGGCATTGTCGGGCTTGAGCGCCAGTGCGCGCTTGAGCAGGTCGGCGGCCTCGTCGAAATGCTGCGCTTGCCTCGCCTTGACGGCGGATGCGTAGAGCTCGTCGACGGTCTGCGCCAGCGCCGCCTGCGGAGCGGCGGCGACGGCCAGTATCAGGCATGCGGCAAGGCTCAAGCGCCGGCCGTGCCGCATCAGCGCTTCCCGCTCTTGCGCGCGATCAGCCGCGCGAGCCTGGCCAGCAGTTCCTCGGGGATGAATGGCTTCACCAGATAGTCGTCGGCGCCCTTGTCCAGGGCCGAGACAATGTCCTTCTGGCCCTTGCGGGCCGTCAGCATGACCACCGGCGTGTCAGACAAAGCCGGGTCGCCCTTGATGCGTGCCAGCACCTCCAGGCCGTCGGCCTTCGGCATCATCGCGTCGAGCACGACGACGTCAGGGGCGTCCCGCTGCACCTTCTCGAGCGCCTCCGCTCCGTCGACTGCCTTGACGACCTCGTATCCCTTCGCCCTCAATCTGAATTCCATCAGCTCGAGCAACAAGGGGTCGTCGTCGCAGATCAGAATTCTCGCCTTTGCTCCATCCACCAGTCCGGCTCCGGTTTACGCCTCGTGCCCCCCGGAGTAGCCAATCCATGAACCGACATCCGCCAACGCGGTCCATGAAACAAAGCCCGCGCGGCCATCCGCGCCGACCAATGCCGCCCGATCATAGATAGACCGATTCGCGACGGCCGCATTTCGATGCAATCAGTAGATGAATATCGGCGCATGGTATAGGAGGCGTAAACACCAGCCCGGGGCTTGCCGACAGGCTTCTCGCCGGCGCAGGCGCTCTCGCGGCTAGAGCAATTCCAGGAAAAGTGTGAGCGGTTAGGCTCGTCGACTTCGCCCGTAGCCTTCCGTCCGGAATTGCTTCAAAAACAAGGAGATAGAGCGGTTCGCCGTTTCCGTGAAACGGTGAAACGCGCTAGGCCGCCGGGCCGCCGGCGCGCGACGCAAGCAACCGCTTCACGTCGCCGGCAAGCGCCAGCGGGTCGAAGGGCTTGGCGATGACGCCCACCGCTCCCATGGCGAGATAGCGCTCGACCTCGTGCGTCTGGGTGCGCGCCGTGATGAATACCACGGGTATCGTCGCCGTCGGCTGCGATTCGGCCAGGCGCTTCAGCGTCTCCGGCCCGTCCATGTCCGGCATCATCACGTCGAGCAGGATGAGATCGGGTTGCCATGCCGCCGCATCGACCAGCGCCGCCGCGCCCGAAGCGCAGGACCGCACCTCGAATTCCGGCTCGAGCTCGAGCGACATCTGCGCGATCTCGCGGATGTCGTCCTCGTCGTCGACATAAAGGATCCTTGCCGGCATGAAGGTCACTCCCTGGCTTGCGCGGAGGCGTCGCGGGTCGCAACCAGCATGTTCCTGACCAGCTTTGCGACATCGATCTCCGACGCCTTGGTCTTGGTCATGATCGCCTGCACGCGATCACCCAGTCTGTCGTCCAGTTCCGCCGCGGAAAACACGATGACCCCGGTCTCGAGCGGCAGGTCGGTCAGCAGGTCCAGTCCCGATCCGTCGGGGAGAGCGATGTCCAGGATGACAAGATCGAAACGACGGTTGGCGATCGCATGCTGCGCGTCCTTGAGCGTTTTCGCCGAGGTGATCAAGACACCCGAACCCAGCCCCTCCGACATCACCGCAAGCACGCCCTCGTCATCCTCGACATGCAGGATTTGCGGTTTCGGCTCGACCCTGCGGCCGACGATCTTGGCGAGAGCGGCGTGCAGCCGTTTCGAATCCACCGGCTTCTCCAGCCAGTCGACGATGCCGACCGCGGCACCGTTCAGCGAGCGCCTGGCTTCGTCGGCGACGGCCGAGATGACGATGACCGCAATGTCGGAATTCACCGGCGATGCCCTGATGTCGTGGAAGAGCTTGATGCCGGATTCCCCCGCCAGCTTGATGTCGAGCGTCAGCGCCACATAATCGCGCGAGCCAAGCAGCGCCTTGGCGGTGTCGATGTCGGGGGCGACGTCGCTGGAAAAGCCTTCGGCGTCGAGAAGTGCTGCGATCACCGTGGCGACATCGGGCTCGTCCTCGCAAATCAGGACACGCAGCCGGCCGTCGCGCTTACGCGACCGGCGCTCGACCAGAACAGGCTTCTCGGCCTGCCTTTGCGCTTCGGCAAGATCGACGTGAAACGAGGTTCCCTTGCCTTCCTCCGTCTCGAAGGAAACGGCGCCGCCCAGCTTTTCGACGATGGTCTTGACGATGCTCAGGCCGAGGCCCGTGCCGCCCTTCCTGCGCGTGCTGGAGGCATCGGCCTGCTCGAACTTGCCGAATATGCGGCTGCGGAATGCTTCGGGAATGCCCGCGCCCTGGTCGATCACGGAGATGCGCAGCATGCCGCTGTCGCGGCGCTGCAGCTTCACCATCACGGCGCCGCCGTGATTGGAGAACTTGATCGCGTTCGACAGAAGATTCGCCATCACCTGGTGCAGGCGGTCGGGGTCGATATTGGCCTCGGCGCGCGGCGCATCGTCGACCAGGACGATGCGGATCCTGCTCTCGGCCATATAGTTGGAGCTGGCGGCAATGGATTGCTCCAGGACCGGCCGCACCGGCATCTGCCTGATCTTGAAGCTGATGACGCCCGATTCGATCTTCTCCATGTCGAGGATGTCGTTGATGAGAAGAACCAGCCTCTCGCTGTTGTTGTGGGCGATGTTGACGAGATTGGCGGCCTTTGGTGGCAATTCGCCAGCGACACCCGCCGCGATCAGGCCGAGCGAGCCGCGGATCGACGTCAGCGGCGTGCGCAATTCGTGGCTGACCGTGGAGATGAAGTCGTTCTTGAGCTGGGCGTTCCGCTTCTGCTCGGTGATGTCGCGGTTGTAGGTGATGACGCCGACGATCTTGCCGGTCTCGTCGCGAAAGGGTGCCTTCAATGTGTAGAGCCAGCCCTGGCTGCCGTCGAGGAAAAGCGCTTGCTGATCGATGCGCGACGTCTGCCCGGTCTCCAGCGCGCCCATTTCATTCTGCCTGAAGCGCTCGGCCACGTCCTTCGGATAGAAATCGAAATCCGTCTTGCCGATAAGGTCCTCGGCCGAGGCGGCGCGCATCATTTCGGCGGTGGCAGGGTTTGCCACGACAAAGCGGCCGGCGGCATCCTTCACATTGAGGCAATCCGGCAGCTCGCGGACCATGGCGCGGTAGATCATGTTGGACATGGCGAGATCGCGGCGCCGCTGCTGCCGGTCGAGCAGCACGCCGATGATGAAGGTGCCGAGGAAGCGGAACACCAGGGACGGAAGCGTGCTCTGCTGGACGAAGCCGGCGAGTATCTGCTGCGGGATGACCACAAGCGTGATCAGCCCGGCAAGCGCCACCGTGACGCCAAGGCCGAGTATGTCGAGCATGGTGCGCGAGCGGACCGCGACGACGTGATGCCATGCCAACCCGACGATCGCCGTGATCAGGATGCTCATGACCCCGACATTCGCGCCCTGCCCGCCCAGATAGACGCGATAGGCAATGGAGCCGGCGGTTGCGATGAACATTGCCGGCCATCCACCGAAGAAGGCGGCCGCGGCGATAAAGGCGGCACGCAGGTCGATCACGAAGCCGGAGACGTTGAGTGCGGTCGCCATGGAAATGATCGAACCCGCGCACATGACCGCGCCCAGAATCAGCGACTGTATCAACCGCGGCAGGCGCCCGGTGAAATCCGCCACGAGGTCCCAGGCGACGACCAGGATCGAGACGAGGGCAAGATTGCCCAGGAGTGAGCGCCAGATCTCGGTCATGACTTTCCAGCTCCTTTTTCCCGATAGATACCGGCAAAACCTATCCGAGGTCTAAAGAGCCCTCCGCATCGCCCCCTTGGGCGCCGTTTCGGCCGTCGCTTTGATGTTGGCCACGCATGCCGCCGACGTTGTCCCTTTGTCGACCGGCGCATCCGAAACCTCGGCCGTCAGCGGCAGCGAGAAGCGGCCACGGGTATCGTTGGTGGGCAGTCCGACGGTGAAGGGGCGTTTTCGCAACAGGCTCCGCGCCAGGCTGTCCGGCCGAAGCCCCGCAGCCGCGCCGTCTCGCGGATGCGCTCGCGAGTCTCCTCCGTCATCCGCCCTGCCCGTTCAGCGCCTTCGATGCCGTGCGACGCTGACGCCGGCCGCGGCGACGACCTCGCCGAGCCTTCAATCGGATATCAAAACGCTCGAAAGCTAGATGGCGGCCGCGACACCCAGGTTTCGATCTCGCGGGTGACGAAGCCAGCAGCCTGATGGTGGATAAAGTGACCTGCGCCGGATATGGCCACCAGCGAAGCGACGTTGTCCACTTCACGGAAGGTGCCGTCATAGGCGCCCGATGGAACATAGGGATCGTGGGTGCCGAACATCACCAAAGTCGGCGCCTTGACCAAGGGTAGCTGACCGATATCAGGCACCCTGCCGAGCGGAATGTTGGCTCTGTAATAGCCTAGCATTACTTCCGGATCAGAACGCCCGAGCGACTCTGCGAGCGCCTGCCTGTCACCCTCGTCGGCAACCCATCCGGCCAGCTCAACTGGCGCCGGCATGGCGGCCGCGCCCGCCTCCTGGAAGGCGCGCATATAGGCGAAATATCGGGCGTTGCCCGGATCCGCGATGGCACGCAGGTAATTGCGCGGATGGGGGGTTGAAAGAATGACCAGATGGCGCACCGCCTGTGGAACGCGCATAGCCAGCCACCATGCGATGGTACCACCCCAGTCATGACCGATGACCGAGACGTGAGAGAGTTGTTCTGCCACAAGGATCGATAGCACATCCTCGACCAAGTGCGGCAGCAGCGTGTACTGAGCATGCCCTGTTGGTGCGTCGCTCAGCCCGAAGCCGCGCAAATCCGGCGCCAGTACTGTGAAGGTTCCACACAGAGCTTCCATCTGCCGGCGCCAGCCAAGACCATGGTCGGGGAAGCCGTGCAGGAAAAGAAGCGGTGGGCCGGATCCCGCCGCGACATAGTGCAGTTTGACATTTCCGTTCGCTGCGAACCTGGACTCGAAACCTGTCTTCGAAGTCACCCTGACCGGCCGCCGTGATTACATTTTAACTTCGAGGCGCAGGAACGGACCTTGGAACACCTGATTCTTGTGGTCCGCGTTCACAAGCAGATTGTGCCACGCTTCGATCTTGTAACCAGCGGTGAAGGTAGTGTTTGCGATCGGCGTCCAGCTCAGGCCGAGCGATGCGTCGAGGCTTGAGACCGTTTCATTCGAGCCCTGACTGGCCACCGTTTCGGAAAAGTGTTGGACAGGGTTTGTGGTCGAGACATTGAAACCAGAACGCTCGGTGCGGCGACCCCACATGACTGCGCCCGAAGCCGAGCCCGTCAGGCCCCAGTTCTCGCCGACCGGATAGTAAGCTTCCGCACCAACGCGCGGACCGATACCCCAGTACTCGGCCGTACCGATCTTGTCAGCAGATATGCCTTTGTCGGCAGGATTGGTGGGGGTAAACTTTTCGGAAATCTCACCCAATGTTTCGTCGGAATGCACCAGCCGCAGGCCGCCGAAGAAACGGATATCGGCCTGTTGCACCTTAACGTGCTTGCCGATGTCAAAATCGAAAGCCTGGAAGCTATAGCCGTCGCCGTAAGTCGCAGTAACGAAGCCGGCAGGGTTCGTCACGGGAAACTCGTCGACGAGGGCTGACCGGTCCTTGCCGACATGGAAGGCGCCGGCGAGGCGCCAATCCAGGTCCGGAGAAATCTGCTTGGTCAGCGCCACCGATCCGGAGATATCGCCGTTGCTGTTGCCCAGCTTATCGCTGCTGAGCTTGTCGTCGTTGTGGATATTGTTCCAAAAATACGCGCCTTCAAATGCGAGCTTGACGCGCGAATCGATGGCCGTCTGATCCGGAGGCTGCGCCTCGGTGGCTTGAGCCGAGCCCACGCCTATTGCCGTCACGGAGGCAGCCGACGCCGCCACCGTAGCCAAAAATTTACCCTTGCCCTGAGAATGCATTAAAGTCCCCGCCCAGATTCCAGCCGCGTTGTTATTGCAGACAAGTTTATAAACGCATATTGCCGCGGCCGAATGCCAACGACTTTGCGGCGCCACTGTCGCACTTTTGCAACAATAACGGACATCGCGCTGAACGGATAACGAGGTCGTCGGGCGTTCAGACATGGAGGTAGGGTGAGCGATCCAGCGCAAATTGAAGGCATGCTCAACAATCTCGTCTACAACCTATTCGCGCGGAGCGGGCAGGATGACGGACCAACAACCAGTGCCAAGGAGATCGGCAACCTCGTCGTATTTGACCATCCGGAGAGCGTCGACAAGATCGTCAAGGCGCCTGCGCTGTTCCGGAAGAACTTCTCGCTAATTTCGGCGCTTGGCTTCAGCCGCTTCAACACCAATGACGAGGAATGGGCGACAAGACGTGCCATCACCCAGGATCGCTATCTCGCGGCGGCCAAGCCCGCTCATGAGCAAAGCGTGTCGGATATATTCAGCGGCGGCCTTGCCGATTGCGAGACGTCCCTCGCAGGCATCCACCAGGCGCTTTTCACCGGCGCCATGACCATTTTCTATCAGGCCTTCGGACTTGTCGCGGAAGCTCGACCGACGGCGGCACTTCTCGACCGCGTCCGTGAGGTATTGCGACACCTGCAGTATTATTCCTGGGTCACGCCAACCAGCGCCGAAAGGGACAGCGCGATCCACGACGCCCGCGCAGTCATCGCGGACTTCGGTTCGCAACTGACGGCGGATCCGCGAGTGGCCGCCGAAATGGACCGTTTCTCCGAAAAGGCCGCCGGGATCGACAGCTTCTCCCCGATCGAAGAATTCGTGATGAATCTGTTCGCCGGCGTCGAAACCACCGTCACGACAGTCCAGTGGGTGATCGACAGGCTCGGCGCCAACCAGCAGGTGCAGGAGCGTATCCACGAAGAGATCACTGGCAACAAAGCACAGACGCCGTTTACTGACTGCTTCATCAACGAGACGATGCGCTATTTCCCACCTATACCGTTCCTGACCCGCGAAGTGAGCACCGATGCAGTTCTGGACGGCTCGCCGCTGCGAGCCGGGCAACTTATCATGCTGTCCGTCGTCGGAGTGCACCAGCATCCCGAATTCTGGGAAAATCCGAGGACGTTCGATTCCAGCCGCAAGGAGTTCATCAACAACAGTTTCGACCGCCGAGCCTTCATTCCCTTCCTGACCGGACCGCGTATGTGCGGAGGCGCGCGCCTGGGCCGACTTGAGGTGGACCAGGCGGTTCGCGCGGTGGTGCGTCAATTCGCGTTCGCCCGCCTGGACGACATTATCCGCTTCGACTACGCGCTGGCGCTGCGCCCGGCGGCCGGCATGGCCGTCAACGTATCAAGGCGCTGATCGGCTTTGCCCCGCCTCGCCGGGCATGTCGCGCCAAAGTTGACGGATCAAGCCTCCGAACTGTCTTGCGATAATCGACTTTACCGATGCGTCGTTGCTGTAGCGGCCATTGGGAGCGGCGGCGTCATTGCGCAGATTGCGGGCTGGAAACCAGTTTCGCATTGTCGCCTTCACATTGTCGTGGGGACTGGCGACAAAGTCCTCGTAGGCCACATGAGCAACCCTCGTCACGTCAATGGTCGAAAGGTAACTCCGCCACTTTGCCTCGGAGTCCGCGATATGTCGCACGGTGTCGATAACCGCTTTCTGACTTATCGTTCTCAACATAGGCACACCAGGCAGCGTTTCGCCGCCATCGAATGGCTGACCGGTATGCAGCATCGAAAGCAGGCTGACCGTCTGATCGACCTTGTTCCGGCGGGACAGGAATACATAGAAGGAGCTTGCATCGTCCTCACCGATCGAGCGCCGGGCGAAGTCAAGATTGCCGAAGAATAGCTTGGCCGCGAACACGCCGTCGACCGAGCGCCGCATCAGAAGATGCTTTCCGTAGGAAGACGCCGAGCGATCGAGCGCCGGGACGTCGAATGTGTCGTCTCCAGCCCAGCGCCGCATGAGCGGTATCGCGAATTGCCACTGGAAATATTCGGTCGGCAAGCCAAATCCGAAATCCCGCATGACCTGGCAATAGGTGTGACCAGCCGTTCTTGGCGTGGTGCACACCAGGATTCTGTACGGGTTTCCAGTCGCTCCCTCGCGATCGAAATCAGCTGAGAGCAATCGGGTGTATGTTTCGTCGAAGTGCGATCCCGCCATGACCATACCGCTCACATTGCGGACAGAAACCCGAAGATCAGGAAAGCCTGATCGGGCGTCATCAGCGACGGCGGATCGCCGGCATCGATGTTGTCGACAATGCAAAGACCGGGTCGCGCGGAGCGGACTCGCTCGAAGGCTTGCCTGTCGGCGAACCCGCTTCCAAGACCGTACAATAGCATGATCTGGGCGTCGAGCTTGGCGACCATGGGGAACAGGTCGTATTCGCGGCCGGTCATGGCCTCGAAATTCCCGGTCGCGGCCGGATCGTAGGCCAAACGAAACCCATCAGCCCCCGCGGCAATTCTGTTGTCGATAAAGCGGTCGAAAACCGGCGTCTCCACTCGCCCCATGCCTGGATTTGCCGCACGCAGATATTCCCTCGCCTGGGCACGCGTCTGGAATACAAGCGCTGCTTCGCGGATGGCCTCGGTTCGCAAAGCATCGACCTTGGCCCCACCAACGAGGGGAACATCGTTGAGGACAATCCTGTCGACGCGACCGCGGTTCGCGTAGAGGAAGAGAACGAGGATCAGCCCGCCCCATGACGTGCCGACGAAATGGTTCTCCTTACCGGAAAACTGACTGAGCGCGCGCAGGCACCTGGAATAGAGATCGATGTCGTAGCCGGAGCCGAGATAGGCGCTGCGCCCTCGTCCGAGCAGGTCGGGACAGATCACCAGGTAGCCATTGCGGCATAGAAAGGCCGCAAGGTAGTCGAAATCGGAGCCATTGCCGGCAAAGCCGTGCAAGCAGAACACGGTGCCGCGCGGTGGGCCGACCGGCTGCCAGATGCGTACGAACATCGAGGCGTAACGGTCACCGAGACGGATTAGGATTTCCTGCGTCAGCACCTCGCCTGGCGTAGTCTGTTCCATCACGCGTCCCGTTTGCGGACGGCGCGTTTCATTGCACCGCGGGCGTCGATGAAATCCCGCTTCCAGTAGACCGACTTATCGAGATTGAGCTGCTTCGCCTCCTTGATCAGCGGCAGGATGTGCGCGGACGAGCGCGTCGCCATCACCGTGGCGGCAATCGCGTTGCCGCCAGGATCGGGATTGAGCGGCCCCCTGTTTGCCACCCAAGTCTCGGCAATCTCGCGGCTGGTTACGATCCAGCCGACATAGGCGACGATGGCGTCGTCGATGGAACCGATGAGATGCGTCTGTTGCTCGATCTGGTAGCGCAACGACTTCACCATCTGTCCAAACTCATATCCATCGAAGGGCGGATAGTGCGCAATAAAATTGCAGACGAGCCCAAGAGAGACCGGGTTGAAAGGAACGCGGGTGAAAAGGAGATTGCTCATGCGGACTCAGGCGCTTCAAATGGTCGCGACAATATGATGTGTGGTCGGCTTCGGGCTAGTGGGCAAAAAGGGAGATCCCGAAAAATCACGGAGGCCACGGGACACCGCAATGCGCGGGCCTATAACACTAAACCGCTCGCTTCCCTCGCCTGCCGCCGTGCGCTTCCACGGCCTTTTCGACGGCGCGCTTCAGCTTGGCAGCACTTCAACCTGCATGGCCCCGTAGCAGGTGGTGGCAGCGGCGATATCTACGACTGGGGTCCCAGCGGATCGGCGGCGACCTCGAAACCGCCGTTTCCAACAACATGACGGTCGGCCTCGAATATCGCTATTCCCAGTACGAGAAGGTATACTTCGCCTCCGGCGGCCTCTTCGAAGACACCCCGCGGATCCAGACGGTCCGCATCGACGCCAAGTACAAGTTCAACTAAGCAAAAGGCCTCCAGCCAAAGCAGGAAGCCCGCCAAATGGCGGGCTTTTCTCTTTTGTAGGCTTGTCCTGCAGATCCGCGCCTGAAGGTGCGCTACAATCCGGGCAGTTGAGCTCTGCTACCCCATCCCGCTACACGTGGCGCCAACCGCGAAGGCTATTGTCTAAAGGCCCGGCTGATCTGGTCCTGCAGCGGCTTGACCAGATACGACATCACCGAGCGATCCTCGGTCTTGATGAAGGATTCCACCGGCATGCCGGGCACCAGCTTGACCTCGCCAAGCCGCGCGACCTCGGCGGCGGTCGTGGTGATACGCACCGTGTAATAGCTGACGCCGGTGCGCTGGTCGGTCGTGATGTCGGGCGAGGTTCGTTCGACCACGCCGTCGATTTGCGGTGTCGTGCGCTGGTTGAAGGCCGAAAAGCGCAGCGAAGCGGGTTGGCCGACCCACAGCTGGTCGATGTCGCTCGGCGCGATCTTGGCTTCCACCGCCAGACTGTCATTGTCGGGCACAACCTGCATGATCGTCTCGCCTGGCTTCACCACGCCGCCGATCGTATAGGCGATCGACTGCTGCACGACACCGTCCTGTGGCGCGCGGATGTCGACCCGCTTCAATTGATCCTCGGCGGCGACCTTGCGCTCCAGAAGTTCGCCCATCTGGCCGTCGACGTCGCGCAGGTCCTTGTTCACTTCGGTGCTGAGGTCGAGGTCGATCTGAATGATCTGCAGCTTGATCTCGGCGATGCGCCCCTGAGCCTGCGCCTGGGCCGCGATAAGCTGGCCACGTTCGCCATCGAGGCGCGTGGCCTCGCGCTCGGTCTGGGTCAGCCGATCGATGGAGATGAGCTTCTTGGCCCAAAGCGTTCGCACGGAAGCGAGCTCCTTCTGCACAAGCTCGATCTCCTTGCTCTTGGCCTGCGCCTGCGCGGTATCGCCGATGATCTCCTTCTCCAGTTGGGCGATGCGTTCCTCCAGCTGGCTCTTCTGGCCGGCGCGGGATGTGCGCCGCGTCTCGAAGTGCTGTTTTTCGCCAGACACCGCCTCGGCGACATCGGGATCGGCAACGCGGTCCAGAAGATCGTTCGGAAAGATAATGGCATCGCTGCCGCGGCGCTCCGAATCGAGGCGCGCCTTGCGCGCGGCGAGTTGGTCGAGCGCCTTGCTCACCACGCCAAGATTGGCTGCCGGCACGGTGCGGTCGAGGCGAAGCAAAAGGTCGCCGGCCTTCACACGATCGCCGTCCCGGACATCGATCTCTGCAACGATGCCGCCGGTGGAATGCTGTACGTCCTTGACATGGGAATTGACGACCAGGGAGCCGGGGGCGATCACCGCGCCGGCGATCTCGGTGACCGACGCCCAGCCACCGACGCCGCCGGCAAGCAGGATTACGATGCCGACGCCAAGCCGCGTATAGAAACGGATCGAGGCATGGGACGTGCCCGAAACGGTCATCAGTGCCCTCCCTCCGTTCCGTCGCTGAGAGCGCGCGGAGCGTTCTCGGCTGCCACTCTTAACGGCGGAGCGGTACCCGACACGGACCGCAGCGTCGGAAACATTTTGGCGAATACCTCGTCCTTCGGGCCGAAGGCGTGGATGCGTCCCTGGTTCATCGCCAGCACGAAATCGACGGCTGTCAGCACGTTCGGCCGATGGGCGACGATCACAACGATACCGCCGCGTTCGCGCACACCCAACATCGCCTTGATCAGGGCCTGCTCGCCATCCATGTCGAGGTTGGAATTCGGCTCATCCAGGACCACGAGGAAAGGATCGCGATAGAGCGCGCGGGCCAGCGCGATGCGCTGGCGCTGACCGGCCGAGAGCGCCTCGCCATGGTCGCCGATCTCGGTTTCGTAGCCTTCACGGAACCCGACGATCAGCTCGTGCGCCCCCGCCGCCTTCGCCGCGGCGATTATGGCGCCGGCATCGGCATCGGGCTCGAAGCGGGCGATGTTCTCCGCCACTGTCCCGGCAAATAGCTCCACGTCCTGCGGCAGATAGCCGATGTGGCGACCACGCTCTGACTGCGACCACTGATCGAGATCGGCGCCGTCCAACTTTATCCTGCCGATGACGGGAAGCCAGGCTCCGACAAGCGCGCGCACCAGCGTGGATTTGCCCGAGCCGCTCGATCCGATGATGCCGACGCCGTGGCCTGCCTCTATGGCGAAACTCGCGTCCTGAACCAGCAGCCGCTGGGTACCCGGCGCGGCGACCCCGACGTTGAGCATGCCGACATTCGCGCTCGGCGGCGGCAGCAGCAGCGGCTCGGTTTCAGCCGGCAACGCTGCCAACACCCTGTTCAGCCGCTGCCAGCCCTGGCGCGCGGTGACGAAGCCCTTCCAATTCGCGATCGCCAGATCGACCGGAGCCAGCGCGCGGCCGCTGAGGATCGAGGCGGTGATGATGATGCCCGCCGTCGCCTGCCCCTCGATGACCAGCCAGGCGCCGAGGCCGAGCATCGACGACTGCAGCAGCATCCGCAGGACCTTCGATATTGCGCCAAAGCCGCCAGCGACATCGCTCACCTTGCGCTGCTCGGCGACGTATTCAAGGTTGGCGCCTTCCCACCGCGCGGCGAGCCCGCCTGCCATGCCCATCGCGGCAACGACCTCGGCGTTGCGGGTCCCAGCCGAGATCAGTCCATTGCGCCGAATACCGGTCAGAGTCCCGGATGAGACCGGCTTTCGCGTCAACCGCTCGGCAAGCACGGTCAGCGCAACCAGAATGATCGCACCGAACAGCGCCGTCACACCAAGCAACCAGTGGAACATGAAGATGATGACCAGATAGAGCGGCAGCCACGGCAGGTCGAAAAGCGCGGTCGGTCCCATGCCGGACAGGAATGCACGCACGCTGTCGAGGTCGCGCATCGGCTGCAGGCTATCGCTCCCGCGGCCGCTCTTCAGCGGCAACTGCAGCATCGACGTATAGACACGGCGGCCCAGCGCCTCGTCCAGGGCCCCGCCAATGCGCACCAGCACTCGACCGCGCACGAAATCGAGAACGCCCTGCCCGCAATAGAGGACGAACAGCAATATGGTGATACCCACCAGCGTCGGCAGGCTGCGGCTTGGCAGCACGCGGTCGTAGACCTCGAGCATGTAAAGCGAGCCGGTAAGCATCAAGATGTTGAGCACGCCGCTGAACAACCCAACCGCGAGGAAGGCCGACCGGCAGGAGCGAAGTGCCTCGGCGAGCTCGGAGCGCGCAGATTGCGCTCGCCGCCCTTTCGGTTTTGCCGGCCGCTTGCCGCCTACCGCCGTATTGGTTTGCCTGGCGATATCGCCGACGTTGCTGTCCGGTGTGGACCGGCGTGCGCGAAACAAAGCCAAGCCGCCGAAGCCCACGATCGCCACCCCGGCGAGCGTCTCCCCCAAAGATCGGGGCCGGTCTGGCGAAAGCCAGCCGGCGCCACCCAAGAGGAGCAGCACAGCGCAAGCAACAAGGATCAGGCCGAGGAACCTTACCTTTGCCTGCGCTGAACCAGATGCTGCCTTATTTACCATTGCCGAAGCGACACCGAACAAAGCATGGCGGTCAATTCACCTGGCGCTTCGCACTTCATGCGCGCCAACGCAGCATCAACCGCCGTCATTGGCGTAGACATGCAATATCGCCCCCTCGAAGGTCATGCCGGTGTTGTTGTAGAAATCGAGTTCCTGATGGACCAGGTTTCCGGCCAGCTCCAATCCGGTGGGGGTTTCGTCGTCCAGACCAACGTTCCAGGCTGCGCTGCTCGCCTTCACCGCGCTTCCGCCGCCCCAATCCTCGGAATGAGAAGAGGATGTCCCGCCATTCGTAACCTGCAGCCAGTCGATCGCCTGGTCGAGATACTTGTGCGGGCTATTGGGGTCGGAGGCGTCGCCGATCGGATTTCCGGCCAGATAGTTGAGCCAGGTGGCCACCGTATCGCGAGCAAGGACAAAACGTGTGTCCTGCAGGTCCTTAGTGGATGCGTTGATCACCTTGAGCGCATCGGCGTAAGAGATGAAGAACGTGTCCTCACCGGGGCCGGTCACCCCGTCCTTGTTGTAGTCGCCGATCAGAAGACCTTTGGTGGCATCCGTATGCCCGTCGTTGTTGGAATCGACGGCGTAGAGCAATTCACCGGAGGCGAAGTTCGGGCCGGATTTATCGACGCCTGCGACGCCATCCCAGAACGACTTGCCGAGGTTGCTCCAGAAACCGGGAGTGCGCACGCCGGGGCCGTCGAATGATTGGACCGTCGCGGTATCGTTGGCGGACACGTCGTTGGTGGTATCGTCGTCGTGGGCATGCACCACGACCGTGTTGGTTCGAGTGTCGGCATTCGGAAGCAAGTTGAACGAGCTGTCGGCCGTGAAGACCCAGGTTTCGTTGCTGTCGACCTGATAGTCGTTGTCGAGATCGCCGGACACATAGTGAGTGCCATGCGAGCTGTTGGCCACGAAGCCGCTGAGCAGATTGATGTCGTCACCGGTGTTTCCCGGTGTGCCGTTGTCGTCGATGAGCGAGGTCAGTGTCAGCGGATCGAACGCACCGGCCGCGCTCGTGTTGGTTATCTCATAATGATAGGTGACGTTCTGTGCACCCGACTGGACTGTTTCCGATGAATGGAAGATGCCGTCATGATTGGCATCGACGGTCTTCTCGATGGCGATCGACGGCGCGACGTCGTTGACCGTCACGGTCGCAGTGTCGTTGGCGGACACATCGTTGGTGCTGTCGTCGTCGTGGGCATGCACAACCACCGTGTTGACGATGCTGCCCGCATTGTGGGCGTCGATGCCCACGGTGGCGCTGAACACCCATTTCTCGTCGCTGTCGACCAGATAGTCGCCGTCGGTGTCGCCGGAGACATAGTGCGTGCCATGTGAGGAGTTGGCGACGAAGCCGGCCAGCAGGTCGATGTCGTCGCTGGTATTGCCGGGCGTTGCATTGTCGTCGATCAGCGAGGTCAGCGTCAGCGGGTCGAAGGCGCCGGCAGCGCTCGTGTTGGTCACCTCATAGGTGTAGGTGATATCGGCAGCCGAACCCTCATTGATCGAGGTCGGGTCGGCCGTCTTCTCGATGGCGATCGACGGTGCGACGTCGTTGACCGTCACGGTCGCGGTGTCGTTGGCCGACACGTCATTGGTGCTGTCGTCGTCATGGGCATGCACCACCACCGTGTTGACGATGCTGCCCGCATTGTGGGCGTCGATGCCCACGGTGGCGCTGAACACCCATTTCTCGTCGCTGTCGACCAGATAGTCGCCGTCGGTGTCGCCGGAGACATAGTGCGTGCCATGTGAGGAGTTGGCGACGAAGCCGGCCAGCAGGTCGATGTCGTCGCTGGTATTGCCGGGCGTTGCATTGTCGTCGATCAGCGAGGTCAGCGTCAGCGGGTCGAAGGCGCCGGCAGCGCTCGTGTTGGTCACCTCATAGGTGTAGGTGATATCGGCAGCCGAACCCTCATTGATCGAGGTCGGGTCGGCCGTCTTCTCGATGGCGATCGACGGTGCGACGTCGTTGACCGTCACGGTCGCGGTGTCGTTGGCCGACACGTCATTGGTGCTGTCGTCGTCGTGGGCATGCACAACCACCGTGTTGACGATGCTGCCCGCATTGTGGGCGTCGACGCCGACGGTGGCGCTGAACACCCATTTCTCGTCGCTGTCGACCAGATAGTCGCCGTCGGTGTCTCCAGACACATAGTGAGTGCCATGCGAGGAGTTGGCGACAAAGCCGGCCAGCAGGTCGATGTCGTCGCTGGTGTCGCCGGGCGTTGCATTGTCGTCGGTCAGAGAGGTCAGCGTCAGTGGATCGGCAGCTCCATCTACGCTCGTGTTGGTCACCTCATAGGTGTAGGTGACGTCGGTGGCCGAGCCTTCGTTGATCGAGGTCGGATCGGCCGTCTTCTCGACCGAAACCGCAGGAGCGTGGTCCACACTCGCGTTAGTGATAACGCCCCATTCCTCGAATCCGCCGTCCGATTCGCTGGGATTGCCGAACGCCGAATAGAGGTAAACATAGGCACCGTTGGCGCCGGTAAAGTAGCTAGTGGGGATATAGACAAAGAGATCGCCTTGTCCGCTGCCTGCCGGGGCGTCCTTGCCGGCATCCAATTGAACGGTCACATCACCATCGGTGAAATTTCCATCCATGTTATAGAGTAGTTGCTGACTCTGCAGCGTCGAGAGACTTGTAATGCTCGGATCCGACGCGGAGTAGATCTGCAGCGAATTCAGCGACAGCAACGATCCCGAAGTGCTGTTCGGCTCGTTGGCGTCGAGCTTGAAGACGTAGTAGTCGTGGCCATCCACAGTCACGACCTGCATGTCGCTCAGGAGAAGCGCGTTGGTGTGCTCCTGTTGTTTGTCATTCAGCGGGAGGGGGGTGCCGTCTGTGTTGAAGCCACTCTCGGTTCCGTTCGCGCCAAGCACCAGGAAAGAATTGTAATTGCCTGTGCCGGCGTCCCCTTGTTGCTCGGCAGCAAAAATAGTGCCGTCGGTCAACGTCTGCGAAGTCGTCGCACCGGTCAGATCAACTACTGTGGCCATTGAACTTCCTCCACGGGCGCACACGCCCTTTGGCCGCGCAAGGCGGCGAATTACCCCATGCCAAAGGCGCCGAGATCGGCGCCCGAATTCAGTGAGGAGGATCAGCTTGGCGTCCGGCAAGCCGCACCCACCGGCTCCGGCCGGCGAGCAGCAGATGGCGGCTCACGACGGCTGGCGATCCGATGATGACGGCTAATGCGGCATGGATGCCGCGCTGCACTTCCCCTGCCCCAGTAGCGCGTTACTCGTTGTTGCCGGTCACGAGATTGTTCACGCCACTCTATATTAGGATATTATTAACTCTACCGCAGCGTGCGTCAACGGGCAATTGGATGAAGAGTTAATGACAAAGGCCAAACTTGCGCGTGAACACGCGCCAATCAGAATAAAGAATACTTTGCTCTATTCTTAGGTCTTATTTTATGAGGGACCTTTGCGTCATCCCCATCAGACCTCAGGCGCCGGCCTTCGGTGTCCCCATTCCCCAACGGCGCGATCCCCGAGGCTCTCAGACCACCTTCTTCTTGCCTCGCCTGCCGCCATGCGCTTCCACGGCCTTCTCGACGGCGCGCTTCAATTCGTCCTTGATCTCGACCGTCTCGGCCATCAACGCCTCGATCTTGAGGAATTCGAGCACGCGGTATTTCGAGACATTCGGCCGGATCAGAATGTCCGGCGGGTGCTGCCTGAGCTTGTTGGCGATGATCGACTGCATCATCAGCTGGGTGGCGCCATACATCAGGTCGACGGTGGTCGGATGCCTGCGCTCGGCCTCGCTCGGCGCGCCGACGACATCGACGGCGATGATGATGTCGGCGTCCTTCTCGATGAGGTCGAAAGGCACGGGGTTGTAGATACCGCCGTCGATCAGCACGCGGCCTTCGCGCGTCACCGGGCGGAAGACCGCCGGGATGGCCGCCGAAGCGGCAAGCGCCGAATGCAGGTCGCCTTCGGCGAACACCGCAAGGCTATGGCCGAAATAGTCGGTCGCGGTGACCTTGAGCGGGATCTTCAGCGCCTCGAACGTCTGCGGGATCGCCTCGGGCAGGAAAGCCTTCAGAATGCGCTCGATGTTGAACTGGCTGACCCGGATGCCGCCCTGCATGGCCTCGGCGATCGTGCCGGGCCGCGAGCGCCACATGCGCGCCGCCACTTCGGCCCGGCTGCCGAGGATCGATCGGGCATAATCGTGGATCTCGGCACCTGTCATGCCCGACGCCATGCCGGCGCCCATGATGGCGCCGATCGACGAGCCGGCAATCGCCGCCGGCTTGATGCCAAGCTCGTCGAGGGCCTCGACGATATGGATATGCGCGAGACCGCGCGCGCCGCCGCCGCCGAAGGCCACCCCGAAGGTCGGGCTCATCCCTTGCCGCCTCCCGCCACCTGCACCAGCGGCGGCCCGATGACCATCACCGCGGGGTCGGTCGACAGGAGCTTCTTCGCCTCCGCCTTGACGTCGGCCAGCGTCACCGCGTTGATGAGAGCCGCGCGCCGCTTGATGTAATCGATGCCGAGATTGTCGATCTGCAGCTCCACCAGCGTCGCGGCGATGGAGTTGGACGAATCCAGATTGTTGATGGCGTAGGCGCCGACCATGTATTTCTTGATCGCCGCGAGTTCCTCCTCGGTGGGACCGTTCTCGGCCATGTCCTTCACCACCTGGCGCACGATCGAAAGCGTCTCGGCGGCGCGGTCGGAACGCGTCGCCGTCGTCACCAGCAGCGCATTGGAATGCTCGTGATCGACGAGATCGGAGCTGACGCTATAGGCAAGGCCGCGCTTCTCGCGTACCTGCTCGTACAGATGCGAGGTAAATGTCGAGCCGCCGAGAATCTCGTTCATCAGCACGGCGGCGTAGAAATCGGGATCGCTCCGCTTCACGCCCGGCCAGGCAAGCTGCAGGGAGGTCTGCGGCAGGTCGTAATTCACTTCGAGCTGCTGGCCGAGCTTGGGCGCGACATCGGCAACCGACGCCAGCGTCTGCTTGTCCGGCAGATCGCCGAACACCTCGTCGAGCCTGCCGCTCAACGTGGCGGCGTCGATATCTCCGACCACCGCCACATGCAGGCCGCCGCGGGCGAAATTCGCCTTGTGGAAGGCCTTGAGATCGTCAGTGGTGATGGCGGCGAGGCTGTCTTTGTTGCCCTCGTCCGGCCGCGCGTAGGGGTGCTGGCCATAGATCGCGCGCAGCCAGCGCTGCTGGGCGATCGTATTGGGGTCCCGCTCGTTGGCGAGGATGCCGGAGAGTATCTGGGCGCGGATTCGGTCGATCGGCGCCTGGTCGAAGCGCGGGCTGTTCACCGCCAGTTTCAACAGGCCAAAAGCCTCGTCCTTCTGGTCGGACAGCATGCGCATCGAGCCATAGGTGCCATCGCGCGCCGCCTGAAAACTCATCTCGGCGCCGGCATCGTCGAGCTTCAGCTGGAAGGCCTCGCTGTCGAGGTCGCCGGCGCCCTCGTCGAACAGGCCGGTCATCAGGTTGACCAGGCCTTCCTTGCCGGCGGGGTCCTGCGCCGTGCCGCCGTCGAAGACGAAACGGATCGCAACCAGCGGGATCGAATGGTCTTCGACCAGCCAAGCGGTGACGCCCTTCTTCGACTTCACCTCCTGGATATTCACTTCGGCGCGCGCGGCAAGCACGGGCAAAAGCAGGAAGAACAGGGCGAAGCAAAGGGTGGCAATGGCGCGATAAACGCGCCCCCCTTCTCCCCTTGTGGGAGAAGGTGTCGCCGAAGGCGACGGATGAGGGGTGTTGGACGGAGTGCGACCCCGGTGACTGCCGGTTCTCAATGTCCGGCGGAATAGGTCGCGTTTCTTCCAGCACCCCTCATCCGTCTCGGCGCTGCGCGCCGATCCACCTTCTCCCACAAGGGGAGAAGGAAAGGTGCTTATACGGTCAAGAACCATGCTCTTCATCAATTCCCCGCCTGCTGTTGCGGCAAGAGATAGCCGGTGGTGGAGCGATCGAGCACAAGATAGCGGGCGGCGACCGCCTTGACCTCATCGGCGGTCACCTTGCGGATGCGGTCCGGCCATTCCTGGACGTCCTTGACGTTGCCGCCCGTGGCAAGTGTCGAGCCATACATGTTGGCCATGTCGTCCTGCTTGTCGCGCGCAAAGATCATGGAGCGCACATAGCGCGTCTTGGCCCGATCCAGTTCATCGTCGCTCACGCCGTCCTTGACGATGCGGGCGATCTCGGCATCGACCGCCGCCTCGACATCGGCAAGCCTGGCGTCGCCACGCGGGGCGCCATAGACGGTGAAGTTGGTGGCGTCGAGCATGGTGCCCTGGAAGTAGGCGCCGGCCTCGGAGGCGATGCCCTGCTTGACGACGAGTTGCTGGTACAACCTGCTGCGGTTGTCGCCGCCGATGATCTCGGCAAGCAGGTCGAGCGCCTCGGCTTCACCGGCCTTGGCCGTATGGTAGGACGGCACGACCCATTGTGTGGAGAAGCTCGGCACCGACACACGCGCGTCAGTGAGCGTCACCGTGCGCTTCGTGTTCTGCTCCGGTTCCACGGGGCGGATGCGCGGCCGCAGGTCCGGGCCGCGAGCGACCTTGCCGTAGGTGCGCTCGGCCATCGCCTTCACCGCGCCGGGTTCGACGTCGCCGGCCACCACCAGCACGGCGTTGTTCGGCCGGTAGTAGGCGTCGTAGAAGGCTTTCGCGTCCGGGCGGTTCAACTGCTCCATTTCCTGCATCCAGCCGATCACTGGAATGCGGTATGGCTGGTTCTGCCAGAGCGTCGCGTCGACCTCCTCGTCGAGCACCGCCTGCGGATTGCTGTCGATGCGCGAGCGACGTTCCTCCAGGATCACGTCGCGCTCGGTCTTGATGACATCGTCGGTCAGAATGAGGTTGCGCATGCGATCGGCCTCGAAGCCCATCATCTGTTCAAGCGCCGAAGGCGGCACCGTCTCGTGGAAGGCGGTGTAGTCGTAGGAGGTGAAGGCGTTGTTGGAGCCGCCGATCTCGGACACGGCGCGGTCGAACTCGCCGGCGGCGTGGTTGGTCGTGGCCTTGAACATCAGGTGCTCGAAGAAATGCGCGATGCCGGATTTGCCGGGCGGCTCGTCGGCGCTGCCGATCTTGTACCAGACCATGTGCGTGACGATCGGGGCGCGGTGGTCGGGGATGACGACCACTTCCATGCCGTTGTCGAGCAGGAAATCCTTGGCCTCACCGTCGTCGGCCGCGCGGGCCGTGGCCGCGGCGAGCGCCAGCGTGCCGACAAGAAGCGCCGCTCGCAGCCCAATCCCCGTTGGTGTCATCAAGATCTCCGGTTCCGGTTGCGCGACGATAGGCAAGGTTCACCGGCGAGGCAAAGTGAATTGTTCGGCATTTTCGAGGCGAGGCTAGTTCGCCTCGACGAAGCGTATGACCGTTTCGCCGTAATTGCGCTCGTCCATCACGGAAAAACCGGCGCCCGGCTCGAACGGCGCCGAGGCAGCTTCCTCGACGACGCAGAGCGCGCCAGGCAGAAGCCAGCCGCCGGCCTTGGCCGAGCGTAGCGCGCGCTCGCCAAGTCCTTTGCCATAGGGTGGATCGGCAAAGACCAGACCGAAGGGCGAGATCGTGCCGGTTTCGCCGAGATGCGTGGCGTCCCGGCGGAAGATCTTGGTGCGGCCGGTGAGGCCATAGGCCTCGACGTTCTCGCGGATCAGGCCTCGCCCTTCCGTCGATTCCTCGATGAAGACGCAGTAGGAGGCACCGCGCGACAGCGCCTCAAGTCCGAGCGCGCCGGTGCCCGCGAAGAGGTCGAGCACGCGGCCGCCTTCGAGCTTTTCAGCGTAACGATGCGCCAGGACGTTGAACACCGCCTCGCGGGTGCGGTCGGTTGTCGGGCGGATGGCATTGCTTTTCGGCGTCGCCAGCGGACGCCCGCGGAACTCACCGCCGACGATCCGCATCGCCACCCCTCTTCGGACCGCGCGGCCTGTCGCCGCCATCGCCTTCGGGACGCTCGCCGCGGGGCTTGCCGAACGGCTTTGCGCCCGGCTTGCCCTTGCCGCCGGGCTTGTAGGATGCCTTGCGCGCCTTTGCCTCGGCGGCCTTGGCAGCATCGGCTTCCGCCCTGCCCTTGCCGATCGGCCGGGCGCCCGGCGCCATCCAGACATTGGCCTTGCGCTGGCCCGGCGGTTCGATCGGCCGCTGCTCACGCTCGGATTTCTTCCCGCCGAAACGGGGCTTGTCGCCAAAGCCACCACGCGGCTTGTCGCCGAAACCGCGGTCGGATTTCGGGCCGCGCTCGCCAAACGCCCTTTCCGGTTTCGTCGAGAGCTTGCTCAGCGCCTCGTCGCGGCTGTCTTCGCGGCGCTTGCGCGCCTTGATCAGACCACCCTCGCCGATCGGCCGGCGGTCGCCGTCGCGCGTGAATTTCGGCCGGTCGGCCTCTTCACGGCGGGGGCCGCCACCGCGCACCGGCTTGTTGGAAAACGGCTTCTGGATCTCGGCATCGAAATTGGCGCCGGATTCCTCGATCAGCCGTTCGCCGAGCTGTTCGCGCAGCACACGGCCCTTGATCTCCAGCACATGACCCTCGGGAAGATCCTCGAGCTGGAACGGCCCGTAGGAGATGCGGATCAGCCGCGTCACGTCGAGACCAAGCGCGCCGAGGATGTTCTTCACCTCGCGGTTCTTGCCTTCACGCAAGCCGAGCGTCAGCCACGCATTGGTGCCCTGCTCGCGGTCGAGCGAGGCCTCGATCGACCCGTAGAAGACACCGTCGACTGCGATGCCTTCGCGCAAGCCGGCAAGCGCGCTCTCCTCGACCTTGCCATGGACGCGCGCGCGGTAGCGCCGCAGCCAGCCGGTGGCCGGCAATTCGAGCACGCGCGACAGCCCGCCGTCATTGGTCAAAAGCAACAGGCCCTCGGTGTTGATGTCGAGCCGGCCGATGGTCATCAGCCGAGGCAGGTCGGCCGGCAGCACGTCGAAAACGGTCTTGCGGCCTTCAGGATCGCGGTTGGTGGTGACGACGCCCGCCGGCTTGTGGAACAGGAACAGCCGCGTGCGCTCGATCGGTGGGATTTCCGTGCCGTCGAGATGGATGATGTCGTTGGCGCTGACGTTGAAGGCCGGTGAGTCCAGCACCTTGCCGTTGACCTTGACGCGGCCGGCCGCGATCAGTTCCTCGGCGTCGCGGCGCGAGGCGATGCCGGCGCGCGCCAACCGCTTGGCGATGCGCTCGCCGCTTTCCGGCGCGGCTTCCGAGGGACGCGGCCTTGGCTTGAAGCCGCCTTCCGGTTTTCCGCCAGCCTCGCGTGGACGATCGCTGAAGTCTCGCTTCGGCCTGTCGGCGAAATCGCGTTTGGGACGGTCGTCGAATGCGCGCTTGGGGCGGTCGAAACGTCGCTCGCCCCGCTCGCCTTCGGCCGCCGCCGGCCGGTCGCCACGCGGTGGGTAAGGCTTGCCGCCCTCACGCCTCTGGAAAGGCTTGCCGTCGCGCGGCGGAGCTTTGCGGAACGGCCGGTCACCACGCTCCCCGCCTTCACCCATTTCACGCGGCTTGTAGCTGCGCTTGACATCGCGGGCCGGGCGCTCGCCTTCGGCCGCCGCCGGCCGGTCGCCACGCGGCGCGTAGGGCTTGCCGCCCTCACGCTTCTCGAAAGGCTTGCCGTCGCGCGGCGGAGTTTTGCGGAACGGTCGGTCACCACGCTCCCCGCCTTCACTCATTTCACGCGGCTTGTGGCTGCGCTTGAAATCGCGGGCCGGGCGCTCACCTTCGGCAGCCGCCGGCCGGTCGCCACGCGGTGTGTAGGGCTTGCGGCCATCGCGCTTCTCGAAGGGCTTGCCTTCGGGGCGCGGGCCTTTGCGGAACGGCCTTTCGGCGCGCTCCGCGCCCTCACCCGCTTCGCGCGGCTTGTAGCTGCGCTTGAAATCGCGGCCCGGGCGCTCGCCTTCGGCCGCCACCGGTCGCTCACGCTTGGCGAACGGCTTCTTGGCACCGTAGGCCGGTTTTCCGTCACGCCCGCCCGTCGGTCTGGAGCCACCCTTGCGTGGCCCGCGTGGAGATTTCTTGTCGTCGTCCATTACATTGCTCGTCTTCGCCTGCTACAGCGCCGCGCGTCCTTGCGGACGCCTAACGCAGGCAGTGTCATCTTGATTTTGCGCATCCAGCGGCGCGGCAAAAACCGATTCCGGTTTTCAGGGTCTCGCGCTAGATAACAGGATCACTCCCGGGTGGCGAGAAGTAATCGGAATGGAAACCGCTTGAAACGACCGGATTTCATGGCCCTGGCGCTTGAAGAGGCCGCGGCGGCGGCCAGCCGCGGCGAAGTGCCGGTCGGCGCTGTGATCGCCAATGGCGGCACGGTGGTCGCAAAAGCCGGCAACCGCACGCGCGAGCTCTCGGACCCGACCGCGCATGCCGAGATGCTGGCGATCCGCGAGGCCTGCCGGAAGCTCGCCAGCGAACGTCTCACCGGCCATGATCTCTACGTGACGCTGGAGCCCTGCGCGATGTGCGCCGGCGCGATCTCCTTCGCCCGGCTGCGGCGGCTCTATTTCGGCGCCGCCGACGAGAAAGGCGGCGCGGTGGTCAACGGCGTGCGCTTCTTCGCCTCACCCACCTGCCACCATACGCCGGACGTCTACCCGGGGATCGGAGAGAGCGATGCCGCCCTCATCCTGAAGGATTTCTTTCGGGAGAGACGGGGTGGTGAATGGTGAATGGTGAATGGTGAATGGTGGGCACGCAGTTGGTAGTCAGTAGTCAATAGTGAGTAGTCAGTAGAGCTATTCACTATTCACTATTCACAGACCCAGCCAGTCGAACCAGCCGCCCTTCTTGCCTTCGGCCTGCGCCTTGAGGCGGCGCTCTTTCTTGTATTCATCCTCGCCGAGCTCGTTCTGCGGCGCGGTGTCAGCAGCCTGGCGATAGGCGAGCGGCGGCTCGCTCAGATATTTGCGGGTAGTCGGATCGCCCTGCTTCTGTTCGGCGAGCCGGCGCTGAACCTCATTGCGACGCGTGACGCTGGAATCATCCGGTGACCAGCGCGGGGGGTGGCTGGATCCAGATTCCGCCATCGCTTTCTTTACTGCCTCGGGATCGGTCTGCACGTCCTCGACCGCTTCAGGCTGATAGTTGGGATCGTTCTGATGCGTGGTGGCGTCGGCGCGAATGCGGGCGCGGCGCGCCTCAGGCGATTCGGGCCAGTCGGCGCTCGCCGTCTCGATGCTCTGCTGCGGCGGCGGCAGGTTTGCCTTCTGCCCGGGCGCGGGCTTCACCAGATCAGGACGCGGCTTGTAGTCGATCGGATCCTTGTGCTTCGGCGTGATCGCAGCAGCGCCGGAAACATCGTCCAAGAGCTGCGCGGCTGCCGTCTTGTCGGTTCCATAGGTGGGCGAGCTCATGCAGCCCGACAGAGCGATGGCCGATACCACAAGCGGCGCCACCAGCGCGGCGCGCGCAAACATTCTGTCGGTCATGCCAAAAAGTCCCACTCTAACAGCCTTTCGGTCGCCACCGGCCAAGGGCACGGTCCCCTGCTTCCCCGCACTTGCGACGGAAATCCGGCGACAATTTGTCTGCCGGAGTGTCGCGTGTTTACCTCAACCACTTGTTAAGGGCAACGCACGGGCAGTTTCAGGCCGCCCGGCGTGGCATTTTGTGCACTTATTTAACGTGGTGCATGTCGTCGTCCCAAAACCGTTTCACACTTTTGGGCGACATGCATTTATTTGATTTGGTGCATGTCGTCGTCCCAAAACCGTTTCACACTTTTGGGCGACATGCACCTACAGCCGTCCAAGAGCCTTCAGCTCATGCAACACGGCGGCGTCGCGGGCCGACACATCCGGGAATTCCGGGTCCTGCCCGACATCGGCGGTGTAGCGCCAGGAGCGCGCGCATTTTACCAGGCCGCGATCCTCGGCCTTCTCCACCACCACCGCCACACCCTTGACGTCGTCGAGCGTGAAGGCGCCTTCCGGGGCCTTGCCGTGCTTGACGACGAGATCGCTGGTAATCGCCATCTCGGCCATGTCGACATCGGCGATCGCGGCTTCCAGCGCGGCGTCGTCGAGCGTCACCACCGGCACCGCCTCGAGCGAAGAGCCGATCAGCTTCTCGGCGCGCGCAATCTCCAGCGCGCCGGTGACGACGCGGCGAACCTGCCTCACCTTGCGCCATTTCTCGGCCAGCGCCTCGTTGCGCCAGTTCTGCGGGATCGCCGGGAATTGGTCGAGATGCACCGAGACGGCGTCCGGATGGCGGTCGAGCCATGCTTCCTCTGTGGTGAAGGGCAGCATCGGCGCCAGCCATTTCACCAGGCATTCGAAGAGATGGCGCACCACCTGCACGGCCGCCCTGCGGCGCAAGCTCGACGGTCCGTCGCAGTAAAGCGCATCCTTGCGGATGTCGAAATAGAAGGCCGAAAGCTCCACCACCATGAAGTCGAGCAGCGTGCGGGTGATGCGCTTGAACTCGAAAGCGTCATAGCCCTGGCGCACCACTTCGTCCAACTCTGACAGCCGGTGCAGCATCAGCCGCTCCAGTTCCGGCATCGTCTCGACCGGCACGTCCTGGCCGTCGTCATGGGCGAGCGTGCCCAGCATCCAGCGGATGGTGTTCCTGAGCTTGCGGTAGGCGTCGATATTGGTCTGCAGCACGTTCTTGCCGAGCCGCTGGTCTTCCCAATAATCGGTCGTCACCACCCAGAGCCGCAGGATATCGGCGCCGGACTGCTTGATGACGTCCTGCGGCACGACGGTGTTGCCGAGCGACTTCGACATCTTGCGGCCTTCCTCGTCCATGGTGAAGCCATGGGTGATGACCGTGTCGTAGGGCGCCCTTCCCCTGGTGCCGCAGCTTTCGAGCAGCGAGGAGTGGAACCAGCCGCGATGTTGGTCCGAGCCTTCGAGATAGACGTCGGCCGGCCATTTGAGGTCGGGACGGTCCTCCAGCGTGAAGACATGCGTCGAACCGGAATCGAACCAGACGTCGAGGATGTCCATCACCTGGTGCCATTTCGAGGCGTCGTGATTGCCGAGGAAACGTTCCTTGGCGCCGTCAGCGAACCAGGCGTCGGCGCCTTCCTTCTCGAACGCCTCCATGATGCGCTGATTGACGGCCTCGTCCTTCAGCACATTGCCGTCCTCGTCGGCGAAGACGGCGATCGGCACGCCCCAGGCGCGCTGGCGCGACAGCACCCAGTCGGGGCGCTCCTCGATCATGGCGCGGATGCGGTTCTGGCCGGCCGCCGGCACGAAGCGGGTGTCGTCGATCGCCTTCAGCGCGCGGCTGCGCAGCGTGGTGCCATCGCCGAGGTCCTTGTCCATATAGACGAACCATTGCGGCGTGTTGCGGAAGATGATCGGCTTCTTCGAGCGCCAGGAATGTGGGTAGCTGTGCTTCAACCGGCCGCGCGCGAAGAGCGCATTGCGCTTGATCAGCTCGTCGATGACCGCCTGGTTGGCGTTGCCCTTCTTGCCGTTGTCGTCGATGACGCGCGCCGCACCGCCCTCGCGGTCCGGGCCGAAGCCCGGTGCGTCCTTGGTGAAAAAGCCGGCATCGTCGACCGGGAACGGGATCGCCGTGTCGATACCGCCGCGCTTGAGCAGTTCGGCCACCGCGTCCATCCAGGCGTCGAAGTCCTCGCGGCCGTGGCTGGGGGCGGTGTGGACGAAGCCGGTGCCGGCATCGTCGGTGACGTGCTCGCCGGCGATCATCGGCACCGGGTACTCATAGCCGCCGCCAAGCCCCTTGAACGGATGCGAAAGCGTAAGGCTTGCAAGCTGTTCGGCCGAGACGCTGTTAAGCCGGTTCAGGGTGATCTTGGCCTTGGCCGCGCTCTCCTCGGCGAGCGCGTCGGCAAAGATCAGCTTCTCGCCGGGCTGCGGGCCGAAGGCGTTCTCGGCCGCCGTCACCTCATAGAGGCCATAGGCGACGCGGGGCGAATAGCTCACGGCGCGGTTGCCGGGGATGGTCCAGGGCGTGGTCGTCCAGATGACGACATGCGCCTCGACGAGGTCTAGCGCGGCTCCGTCCAACGCCGGCGCGGCGCCGGCGACGGGCTGGGCGAGGCTCGCGACAGGGAACTTCACCCAGATTGTGTCGCTCTCGTAGTCTTGGTACTCGACCTCGGCCTCGGCGAGCGCGGTGCGCTCGACCACGCTCCACATCACGGGCTTCGAGCCGCGGTAGAGCTGGCCGGACATGGCGAACTTCAACAGTTCGCCGGCGATGCGCGACTCGGCATGGTAGGCCATCGTCGTATAGGGATTGTCGAAATCGCCGATGACGCCGAGGCGCTGGAACTCGCCGCCCTGAACCTTGATCCAATGCTGGGCGAAGTCGCGGCATTCCCTGCGGAACTCGTTGACCGGCACCTCGTCCTTGTTCTTGCCCTTGGCGCGGTACTGCTCCTCGATCTTCCATTCGATCGGCAGGCCGTGGCAGTCCCAACCCGGCACGTAGTTGGCGTCATAGCCGCGCATCTGGAAGGAGCGGTTGATGACGTCCTTGAGGATCTTGTTCAGCGCATGGCCGATATGGATGTTGCCGTTGGCGTAGGGCGGGCCGTCATGCAGCACGAATTTCTCGCGGCCGGCGGCCTCCTCCCGCAGCTTTTTGTAAAGCTCCATGTCCTGCCAGCGTTTGACTAGGCCAGGCTCCTTCTCGGGCAGGCCGGCGCGCATCGGGAAGTCCGTCTGCGGCAAATAAAGCGTCTTGGAATAGTCGATCGTTTCAACAGTGTCGGTCATTGATCTGCCATCTGCGTTGCCCGGCGGCGGAAAGCCCGGGCGTTGAGTCTTAGCTGACGCATATCGCTTTCCCAAAACCGGAGCCCACTTTTGGGCGATATGCGTTGATTTTCTTGAAAAAGCGCGAGGGGCGCGCGCGAAAACTCCCGGCGGCTCCAGCGGCGCTCAGGCCGCCCGGAACACCGGGCCCGTAATTCGTATCGCGATCGCGAAAAGGCGCGAAAAGCTCGTCATGGCGTGGCTTTTAGCGGATGGCGCGGCAGGAATAAAGCGCGGATTTCAAGGCATGAAGCCGCTTTCACGGCCTACATGGTGAAATTGAAGCGGTAAGTGGTCGAGACACCGAAGGTCCACTGGTTGCGATCGCCGCGTTCCTTGACCAGGCTGGAATCGGCGGCCGGCCCCATCAGGCGCGAATATTCGGTAAAGACGCTCGCCGTCATCGGCTCGGTCACTTTCCAGGTGATCGCGCCGCCGAGGCCCGTCGACTTCAGCCCGCCGCCGGGATGGTACTCGCTCAAGCCCGAGGCAGCCGCTTCCTTGGCGTTGACGCCGTAATAGGCGTCGAAATAGTCGGACGATGCGAAGGAAACGCGCGGCCCACCGGAAATGCGCACGGTCGGCGTGATGTCATAGAAGGCGTCCGCGGCGATGTCCGCGACGAAGCCGTTGTGGGCACGAATGCCGTGCCTGAGTTCCGCCCGCGCCCTCACCCAGTCCAGCGGATAGAATTCGAAGAAGCCGCCCGCCTCACCGCCCCAGCGCACCGGATCGAGGCCCTTGAGCTCGTCCTTGCTCTCGCGCGAGAAGATGAACTTGCCGGTCAAGCCGGCGCGAACGGAACCGTCATCGATCAGCGCCAGCGAGATGTTGTCGTTGCGCGAGGTGAAGCGCGCCTCCGGACCGACCTTGCCGAGCGAGATGATCGGCTGGGCGCTCAGCATGTATTTCTTGCCGCCCTCGAAATTCGGCGCGACAAGCGCCGTGGCGCCGAGCGTCAGGTACCAGTCGCCGGATATCCAGCTGCCTTCGCCCGCCTGGGCGACAGGTGCACTGAGCAGGCCCATGGCGACGGCCAGCGGAATCGTCCCGACAATACGCATCGTCACCCCTTACGCGAAACGCGCCGGCAGCACCACCTGCCAGCGCTCAAGCCATGCCGTGCGTCCGGTAAAATTTGACTTAAAATCGTAACATCGAAACCGACCGGCAGGCCAACTAGCCCACACGCCGGTTGCGGCGGAACGTCTCTATCAGATCGCAAGCCGCTTCCAGCCCGCCGGTAAGCTGGTTCGATGCGCCGTAGGCAAGAGCCGCCTCGCGCCATCGGCCCCGAATCGCCGGATCGCCGGCCTTCAGGATTGCCTGCCGCCAAATTTCGGGATCGTCGCGACTGGCTACGACCAGTCCCGCCCCGCTGGCTTCGACATATTTTGCATATCCGCAGGCGGCCGATGCGATGACCGGCAGGCCATTTGCGAGTGCCTCGAGGATCACCGTGCCGGTATTTTCCAGGCGAGCCGGATGCAGCATGAAATCGCTCGCAACCACAATCGCCGGGATGTCTTCCTGGATGCCCAGCAGGGTAACCCGTTCCGATATGCCGGATTTGGCAATCAGGGCGCGAAGCCGCGTTTCTTCTTCGCCGTTCTTGCGAAAACCGGCGACCAGCCAATGGATGTTCGAGACCGATTGAAGAGCCTTTGCCGCCCGGTCAAGACCCTTCACCTTCAATTTGTTGGCGATGGTCAAGGCTATGGTGGCCTCACGAGGAAGCCCGAAACGATCGCGGATTTCATTACGGTCGCCGGTCAACAGCTCCGGTCGGCGCCGTTTCGGGTCGAGCGTCGGCCCGACCACGTGAATGCGGGATTCCTCGGTTCGCCAGAAGCCGCGGTAAAGCGCTGCCTGCTGTTCGCTGAGCGCAATGATCTGCGCGGCGCTACCGGGGGCAAAGATCATCGATTCGAGGTTCTGCTGGCGCATGAAGCGCGGAGAGAACGGCCGCCACCACCCGAGCTTCGACACAAAATAGGGCGGGTCGCCGGCATAGTAGATGTCCAGGCCCGCCATCTTGTTGAAACCGACCACGCAGTCGAAGTCGCGCCTGACCGCCAGCACGGTCCTTCCCAGCGCATATTCGGTGCCCGGGTTCGAGAGAACCCGTGCCGGATGGACTTTTATCGTGGCCGAACTCTCGACGTGACCGACCTGACGGGTCGTCAGGATGGTCACGTTATGGCCACGCTCGACCAGTCGGTCGCTGATGTTGAGACAATCCCTTTGCAGCCCTCCGTTCATGAAGAGGGCAGAGATTGCGCAGCAGATTCTCATTTCATTTTCCGGAGCGCCGCCTTACCCCCCAAGATCGACGGAGAGAGGCTCCGGGTGCGCCCCAGACTTCCCCACTCAAACAAACACAGCCGGGCGCTCAAATGTTGGTCGTGTTGAAACCACGAATATGCTGTATATAGCCGGTTATCAAGAGACTTGGATGCTTTCGCGTTCGAGCTTCCTAAAAGAACCCAACCGGAGCGCGCTCATGAAAATTCCACGGGGCGATCGCAGCTGCCAAGCCGGGTTCGCCTGAAAGCCACCGCAGCCGTGCCAAAGACCCTGCGCGAATATGACTGGCGGCAATGGCTGAGGCTGCAGCCGATGCTGCATGCCATCAAGACCGCCCGTTACCGGAGAATCGACCGAAGGTTTCTGCGTCAGCCGGCCAAGGATGGCGACATCCCGGGTATCCGTGCCGCCGCCCGGGGTCGCGATGTCCTGCTGACCGTTGCCTTCGGCGATGCCCAATGCCTGGATCTGCAGTTGCGGCTGACGAAGGGACTGGTTCGCCACGATCTCCACATCGTGGCCGACAACAGCGTCGGCGAAGCCTCCGCAGGCAAGAACAGGCAGGTATGCGCGGCTCACGGCGCCGCTTATGTCAGGCTGCCCGCCAATCCGTGGACCGTAAGGAACCCGAGCCGGTCCCATGGCGCGGCGCTCAATTGGATGTGGCACAACATTCTGAAGCCCGCCGCACCGGCCGCGTTCGGATTCCTCGACCAGGACCTTTTCCCGACGCAGCCATGCGACCCCTTCGAACCTCTTGAAGGCGCGGCGTTTTACGGCGATCTGCGCTGGGCAGGCGCGCGATGGTATTTGTGGGCCGGCTATTGCTTCTTTCGGTTCGACGCCGTCGGCCGCGAGCCTCTCGATTTCGGGCTCGACTGGTTCGCCGGCCTTGACACCGGCGGAGCCAATTGGGAGGTGCTCTATCGGGATGCGGATCCCAATGCGGTGCCGCAACGGCCAATAACCGCATTCGCCGCCTTGCCGGGAATTGAGCTCAGGCAAGCCTATTGCGAATGGCGCGGAAGCTGGCTTCATGAAGTCGGCCTCGACGGCGACTTGTCGTTGAAGGCGAAAAAGCGCGAGACGGTCCTGCGACTGCTCGCCCCCGCACTCGAGATCGCGCTCGGATCGGCCCGACAATCAGATTGACAGTCGACAGACCGAGGAAACTTTGGAATTGGAATTTTGAAACCAGGTTGCCGACATTCGACAATTCAACGGCCATTCGGTCACGGCCGATTATCGCAGGGAAAGTTCCATTGCCGACAGTGAGCGTGATCATTCCGGTGCGAGACGGCGCGCCATATGTCGGCGAGGCCCTGCAAAGCATCCTGGACCAGGATCTGGCGGATATTGAAGTCATCGTCGTCGATGATGGATCTCGCGACGACAGCGCCGCGATCGCGACGTCGATCAGCGACCGTGACAGCCGCGTCAAGCTTGTCGCCAACCGCGGCAAGGGGATCGTCGATGCGCTCAACATGGGGCTTTCGCTCGCGCGGGCCCCTCTTGTGGCGCGCATGGATTGTGACGATGTCTCGCTGCCCGACAGGTTGCGCTTGCAGGTGGCGTGTTTCGAGGCGAATGCCGATCTGCAGTTGCTCGGCACGGCGGGATTGCAGATCGACCGGGACGGAAACCCGTTGAGGCCGCTTGACGTCCCCAGCCGCAACGACCAATTGCGGGACGCGCTGGCCAGGTACAATCCCATGCTTCATCCGACAGTGATGTTCCGGGCCGAGGCCGTCCGGCGCGCCGGAGGCTACCGCCGCGCGTTCACCTATGCGGAAGACTACGATCTATGGCTGCGGCTTTCCGAAACGGGAAAACTGGCCAACATGGATGCGCGGCTCGTGAAGCTGAGATCGCATCCGGGACAGGTATCGCGCATAAAGGAAGATCAGCAAAAGGCGGTCGCGGCGTTGGCCAGGCAGTCGGCGCTGCTGCGTCGCCATCGCGCCGAGCCGTTCGACGCGAACGGCCAACCCGCGCAGGCGATCGCGAGCTTTCTGGCATCGCGCGCGGCTATGGGGGGCGGCATCTCCAGCCTGGAAAGACGCGACATCGAGTTGCTGTTGCGAACCGCGGACATACCCCTGGCCCTCACTCTAAAGCTGCTGTTGCTCGCGGCTGCCGGCGCGCCCTCCTTCAGGACGCTCGCGCTGGGCCCTCGGCTGGCCTGGCGCAGGATGATCGCGCGTCCCGCGAAAATGCGGCTCAACTGATGCGCCCTCAATGATGCGTCTCGTCGTCGATCTCACGAGCATGGTGCGCTGGCTCGGCCCTCCGGTCGGCCTGGTCCGCGTGCAACGCCACTACGCGGCGGCCGCGGCCGCATTCAAGGCTTCCGAGGTGGCCTTCACCGTCTTCGACCCCTTCGAGCGGGTCCTTAGACAGGTTTCGCCTGGTATGGCGGCGGAAATCATCGCCGGCGACATTTCGTGCGATATGAGCTTCTACCCGGATCCGGCCCGCATCAAGATGCGGTTTTACGATCGCTGGCCAAGCCGGGCGCGGCAATTGCTGATGGCGATCATGAGACCGCGCCGGGTCCTGATAACGGAGATCGGCGCGTTCGGCCGACGCCATCCCGGCAGCCCCTTTCGCCGTTTCCTCGAGCGGATCGAAAACCGGCTGATGAAGGAAAACGAGCGGCGGCAGGTCGCCCGCGAGGACGGCTCCCGCGCCCGGATCGTCCCGCTCAGGACCGTGGCCGGCGACAAATACAATCTTTCGCCCGGCGACCATCTGCTTTTGATGAACAACGACTGGGCGCATACCGATATCGAGGTCATTTCGCGCGAGGCGCGCCCGGCCGGCGCAAAGCTGATCGTGCTCTTGAACGACATCATTCCGATCCAGTTTCCCGAATGGTACAGGCCGCACGACGTCAAGAGATTCACGGACTATGTGAATCTGGCGGTCGGGCTGGCAGACCGCTTCATCCTGACGTCGAGGCGCGTCACTTCCGATGTCGAGGACTATGCCGCCAAGCTCGGCGTCCATCTGCCGGAGCTGAGACACGTTCCTCTCGGCTGCGACAGCGCCCGCAAATCGAAGGCGGACGGCGGCCTGCCGGACGGGATCGAGACGGATCGCTATATCCTGTTCGTTTCCACCATCGAACCACGCAAGAACCATTCCCTCCTCATGGATGTCTGGCGGCGCCTCGTCCTGGACGGAACGGTCGCGCGCAGCGGCATGAAGCTGGTTTTCGTCGGCCGCAGCGGCTGGATGGTCGACGGGGTCCTGGCGAAGCTTCACAGCCATCCCGACTACGGCAAGAGCCTTGTCCATCTCGACAATGTCGATGACGCAACATTGTCCCGCCTTTACCGCAACAGTGCGTTCTGCGTGTACCCGTCGCTCTATGAAGGATATGGGTTGCCGCCCGTCGAGGCGCTGGCCTACGAAAAGGCGCTGATCGCCTCGACGGGCGGAGCCATCGCCGAAGTCGTCGGCTCTTCGGGCCTCTGCCTTGATCCGCTCGACATCGAAGGATGGGAAAACGCCATGCGGGAGTGGATCATCTCGCCCGCGGCCCGTGCTCCATATGAAGCGAAGGCCAGAGAATTCGTGGCGCGAAGCTGGGAGCAGGCCGGCCGGGAGACACTGGAGGCGACGCTTGCACCGTTCCCGGACGAAGTCCGGCCATCGCGACAGTGACCGCCTCACGGTCATGGAGAGCCGGCCACCCGCGGGTTCGGCCCGCGTTGCTGGACGGACAATGCCATTGGGTTTAGCTTCCTGTCGCCGCATGACCGGTGGTGAATTTCGAGGGAGATGAAACCATGACCTTGCCAAGCGACGCTCTCAAGGATGCGATCGGCCAGACGCGGGACAAATGGGGATGGTTCGTGGCGCTCGGCGTGTTGCTGCTGATCTTCGGCGGCATCGCCTTCGGCAATCTGTTCATCGCCACCGTCGCCTCGGTCTATGTCGTCGGCTGGCTGATGCTGATGGCAGGTGTCATCGAGATCATCCACGCCTTCGGGGTCAAGACCTGGGGACGTTTCTTCTATTGGCTGCTGAGCGGCCTGCTCTACGCCGTCGCCGGCTTCTT
This sequence comes from Mesorhizobium sp. RIZ17, assembly GCF_051127865.1. NCBI lineage: Bacteria > Pseudomonadati > Pseudomonadota > Alphaproteobacteria > Hyphomicrobiales > Phyllobacteriaceae > Mesorhizobium > Mesorhizobium sp. RIZ17. The sequence continues at coordinate 5,024,782 of NZ_CP147861.1, read as the reverse complement.
TGCCTTCGACAACCCGTTGCTCGCCTCGGCGGTGCTGACGCTGCTGTTGGCCATCGCGCTTGTGGCCTCGGGGCTTTTGCGGTCCTGGGTGGCCTTCAATCATCGGCCACAGCAAGGCTGGGGATGGCTGCTCGCGGCCGGCATCATCACCATTCTGCTCGGCCTGATGATCGCCATGGGCTGGCCGGTGAACAGCCTTTGGGTGCTGGGCATGTTCCTGGCGATCGACCTGGTCTTCCAGGGCTGGAGTTTCATCGCCATCGGGCTGGCGCTGAAGCGATAGAAGCACGCACTAAAGCGCGTCGCGCTGAAACGGATTCAGTTGACGCGCTTTAGGTCCTTTGTTTGATGCATGTCGTTGCCGCAAAACCGAGGTCACTTTTGCGCGACATGCATTAGTGCGTTTCACCGTTTCACGGAAACGGCGAACCGCGCTATCTCCTTGTTTTGACGCAATTTCGGACGGAAAACCGCTCACACTTTTCCTGAAATTGCTCTAGCTAGAACGCGATCTCGGCGTCCAGTTGCGAGAGCGGGCGCACGCCCGCCAGCAGCGCCCTCGCCTCGGCCTCGTCCTTCTTCATCTGCGCCACCAGCGAATCCAGGCCGTCGAATTTGAGCTCCGGGCGCAGGAAGCCGAAGAACGACACCTGGCAGGTCTGGCCATAGAGATCGCCGGAAAAATCGAAGACATAAGTTTCGAGCAGCGGCGCGCCATTGTCGTCGACGGTGGGACGCCGGCCGAAGCTGGCGACGCCATCATGGAGCGTGCCGTCGGCGCAACGGAAGCGGACGGCATAAATCCCTTCCCTCAAGGCCGCCTCCGGCGAAAGCCGCATGTTGGCGGTCGGGAAGCCCAGGGTGCGGCCAAGCTGCTGGCCGCCGATCACCTCGGCCTCGACGGTGAAACGGTAGCCGAGCAGGCCGGCGGCCTCCTCCACCTTGCCCTCGGTGAGCAGTCCCCGGATGCGGCTCGACGAAACCACCTCCGCGCCTTCATCGCGGAAGGCGTCGACCAGCGTCACGCCGAAGCCGTGCCGCTCTCCGGCCGCCATCAGAAAGGCCGGGCCGCCCTGGCGGTCCTTGCCGAAATGAAAGTCGAAACCGGTGACGGCGTGGCGGATGCCGAGGTTCTTCTCCAGCACATCGGTCACGAAAGCCTCGGGCGAGAGCGAGGCAAAATCGCGCGTGAACGGCTGCTCGGCCAAAGCGGCAAAGCCAAGCCCGGCGAGCAGTCGCGCCTTCATCGGCGGCGGCGTCAGCACGAAGAGCGGCACCTGTGGCCGGAACACCTTGCGCGGATGCGGCTCGAAAGTAAGCACCAAAGCTGGCACGCCATTGCGCCGGGCCTCGGTCAGCGCGCGCTCCAGGACGGACTGGTGGCCACGATGGACACCGTCGAAATTGCCGATCGCCACGACGCCGCCGCGCAGATGCGCGGGCAGCGGCGCGACCGCCGGAAGACGTTGGAAGGCTTGCATCATGTCGAGGCGCCCGTCATGGCCAGATCACCAACCTATTGCAGACGCGGAATGACGGCGACCGGCCGGTAGCCGTGCTTTTCAAGGAAGCCGGCCAGCCTTTCTGGATCGGGGCGGAGCGGATCGCCATAGTCACGGGCGTGGATGCCGCCCGAGACATAGAGCACGTCGAAGCCGTTGTCGGCCGCGCCCTTGACGTCCGTCATCATGCCGTCGCCGATGGCGAGAACCTCGCTGCGCTCGACGGATCGGCTAAGAAGGCCGGCGACCTCCTTCATGGCAACATCGTAGATCGGCGCGAAGGGCTTGCCGGCAATCAGCGTGCGGCCGCCCAGTTGTGCGTAATCCCGCGCAAGCGCGCCGGCGCACCAGATGGTGCGCTCGCCGCGCTCCACCAGGATGTCCGGATTGGCGCAAATGAACGGCAAATTGCGGGCACGCAGCCGCAGCAGCAGCTCGGCATAATCGGCGGGTTTCTCGACCTCGTCGTCATAAAGGCCGGTGCAGACGATGCCAGAGGCCTCGAATTCCTCGACGAGATCGACATCGAGCCCGTCATAGAGCGTGAAATCGCGCTCGGGACCGATGTGGAAGATCTTCCTCGGTCCCTCGGCGATCAGGTCGCGGGTCACATCGCCCGACGTAACGACCCGGTCGCAGGCATCGGCAGGGACGCCGATAACCTTCATCTGGGCGACGACGTCGGCGCTGCGACGCGGCGAATTGGTGATCAGCACGACAGGCACCTTGGCCGCGCGCGCCCTTGCAAGTGCGGCGGCAGCGGCCGGAAAATGCCATTCGCCGTTGTGCACGACGCCCCATACGTCGCACAGGATTGCGGCGTAGCGCCCCGCCAGATCGTCGAGCGAAGCGATGATGTCAGGCGAATCCGCCATGCTGTGTCCCTGATTTTGACCCTGGCAAGGCCGCGACGGCCGGGTCCACCGCGGTTGGTCCCGCATAACGGAAGCGCTTCATCCTGTCACGAGCTTTCCCCGTCGCCACCTATCGAGTCGATACCGCAAGCACAGGGTTAACGCGCCGTCAAAAAGGCGGCGCGTGGTTGATTGTTTCGCGCAAGCTGAAATTTAACGATTTGTGACCATGGTAGCAGACTGGATACGACTATCGTCGCATCTCGACATGGGTCCTTGGCGGGGGAAAAGCGCAATGATCCTCGATTTTTTTCGCGATAGGCGGGGTAACTACGCCTTAATGACGGTCATCACGATGATACCGCTGATGGGCGGCGTGGCATTGGCTGTGGACTATACCGAGCTGGTGCGGGAGCGGCAGGAGACACTCAACGCACTGGACGCCGCCGGCATCGCGACGGCACAGCAGATCGTCGCCGGCGCCACGGACGCCGAAGCCAAGGCCTATGCCAAGACATTCTTCGAGGCCAATCTCAGGCATGTCCTTCCAGCGAACACGACGCTGACGGTGACCCTGCCGAACAACAATGCTGGCGGCGGCACGCTGGTTCTCGAAGCAGCGATGACCTACAAGCCGTATTTCCTGCCGGCCGCGGTCGCGCTGCTCGGCGGAACAGCCGGCCAGACGAACCTCACCTTCTCGGCCAGGTCCGAGATCCGCCTCAAGAACACGCTGGAAGTTTCGCTGGTGCTCGATAATTCGGGCTCGATGACCGATATCAGCGTCTCGAACAAGGTGCGGTTCGACCTGTTGAAGAGCGCGGCCAAGCAGCTTGTCGACCAACTGTCTGGGCAAGCGCAGTTGATGAAGCAGGTTTCCAAGTCAGTCCAGTTCAGCCTGGTGCCCTTCGCCGCCTCGGTCAATGTCGGCTCTGCAAACGCCGACGCTGCCTGGATGGACACCACAGGCCTCTCGCCGCTCGACCAGGAGAACCTCGATTGGTCGACGCTCACCTCGGCCAACTCTCCCAACCAATATGCGGTGAAATCCGGCAGCAACTACTACGCGAAAGGTTCGGCGTGGGATCCAGTTCAGTTGAACAATGTGCTGACGCGCTTCTCGATCTACAAGTGGATGAAGCGCATATCGTCGTGCACCAAAGACAGGAATAACAACTGCACGTCCAACATTGTGTACGCGCCAATTGCGAGCTGGGGCGGCTGCGTCGAATCGCGCCCCTATCCCTACAACATTCAGGATACGGCCGCCTCGACCTCGACACCGGCGACTATGTTCGTGCCTATGTTCGCACCTGACGAGACCGATAACACCGACGGCTTTTCGCGTTCCGCCTACAGCAATTGGCACTTGGATGCATCAAGCGGTACGGACGCGGCGCGGCAGCGCTACATGCCGAAATATTTCAATGCCGGCATCGGCACCAAAGTGACGCCCGCCTACGGCATGAACGAAGGCCCTAACACCAGTTGCAGCACAACCGCTATCACGCCGCTCACCGACGTATCGACCACGGCAGGCGCAACGTTCGTCAAGACGGCGATCGATGCCATGGCCGCCAGCGGCGCCACCAACGTACCGGAAGGCATGGCCTGGGGCTGGAGAACCCTCTCCAGCACAGCTCCGTTCACTGAGGGCCGCCCCGAGAATGAAAAAGGTAACGACAAGGTCTTGATCGTCCTGACGGACGGCGCAAATACGTATTACACACCAAACTCGCTCGGGGCCAATGACCTGGCGGGTGCCAAATCTACTTATTCGGCGCTTGGTTATGTGAATCCGTACAATACTACCTACAGCTATGGCCGCATTTTCCTCGGTACCAGCAGCAACGTCAGCAAGACCGACTATTCGAATGCCAACTACACCAAGGCCATGAACGAGCATTTCGCCACGCTGTGCGACAATGCCAAGGCCGCTAACATCATCGTCATGACCATCGCGCTTGACCTCAATTCCAGCAACACCGCCGAAGCGGCGCAGATGGCCGCGCTGAAGAGCTGCTCGTCGGATTCGCGTTTCCGCAAGGATCCAACCGACCCCAGCAAGCCCAAGAAGCTGTTCTGGAACTCGACCGGCGCGACGTTGTCGGACGACTTCAAGGAAATCGGCAACGAACTGTCGAACCTGCGCATCGTCAGCTGAACAGCAGGACAAACGATCCTCGACGCCCGCCGCGCGGCGGGCGTTTTTCGTCGTGGACCACGCCATTGCAACTGGCTTGGTTAGCGGTTGGTGAAGCCGCCGTTAAGCAATCGAGCGGTTTGCCAAACCGGTCCTTCAGCGTTTTGTGGAAGTGTGGCCCGGCGAAAATCCGTCGGCGGGGGGCCGCTTACCTGAAATGCGTGAATTCTGGCGTCACTTCTGCCGCGACCGGCGCGGCAACTATGCCCTGATGACTGCGATCGCCATGGTGCCGTTGATGGGGGCGGTGGCGATGGCGGTCGACTTCAGCGAGCTCAACCGCCAGAAGCAGATGGTGTTGAACGCGCTCGATGCCGCCAATTTCGCCGCCGCGCGGCGGCTTGCCGAAGGCGCCACGGACGATCAGATCAGAGCCTACGCGGTCGACTTCTTCAACGCCAATCTCAACAACATCGACCCCGCCAACATCTCGCTCGACATCACGCTCCCAACCAGCCAGGCCGGCGGCGGTCTGCTGACCATGAGCGCCACGCTGAACTACCACCCTTACTTCTATCCGTCCTCCTCGCTGCTCGTCGGCGCATCCACGGTCGATGCGAACAAGTCGATCAACCTCGACATGGACTCCCAGGTGCGGCTGAAGAACACGCTGGAAGTGGCGATGGTGCTCGACAATTCGGGCTCCATGACAACGCCCGGCACCGGCACGGGACAAAAGCGCATCGACCTGCTCAAGCAGGCCGCCAAGCAGCTTGTCGACACGCTGGCCCAGCAGGCGTCGCAGATCAAGCAGATCGACAAGCCGGTCCAGTTCAGCCTCGTGCCGTTCGCAGCCTCGGTCAATGTGGGGACGAATAACGACAATGCTCCCTGGATGGACACATACGGGCTGTCGCCGATCGCCAACGAGAATTTCGACTGGTCGACGCTGAATACCCCTGACAAATATGCTCAGAAAATCAATGGGATCTGGTACAAAAAGGGTACTGGCTGGGGCGCGGAGGAAAACCAGATATTGACCCGTTTCGAGCTTTATCGGGACATGAAGGTGGTCACCAGCCACGAACGCATCGTCGGCAGCGCGCGCACGGTCTGCGACACATATCGCTCGAACCACACATGTTCGAGCAGCCACACGGAATACGACTACAACGACACCTATGGCCCGTTCGCCAGTTGGCAGGGATGCGTCGAGGTGCGGCCCTATCCTTATAACGTCGACGACACGCCGGCCTCAGGCGGCCCCAACAACACCGGCATCGGCGTCGGCGATCCGGCAACCATGTTCGTGCCGATGTTCGCGCCGGACGAGCCCGGCAACCATTGGTACGTCACACAGGATCCTGACGAACCGAAGCCGGTGACTTATGGCGCCGCCAACAGTTGGTGGAACGACGATCCGTCGAGCACCACCGGCAAGACAAGGCAGTCCAACATGGCCAAATACTTCATGCCGCGGCCGATCAATGCTCCGGTGCTGGGCTCGGGCGCCGGCCCGAACTACAGTTGCACCACCACGCCGATCACCCAGCTCACCGACGTCACCAACGCGGACGGGCTTGCGGCCATCAAGGCGGCGATCGACCTGATGAAGCCCAACGGCAACACCAATGTGCCCGAAGGCATGGCCTGGGGCTGGCGCACCGTGTCGAGCGCCGCCCCCTTCACCGAGGGACGGCCGGAGACCGAGCGCGGCAACGACAAGGTCGTCATCGTGCTCACCGACGGCGAGAACACCTATTCGACGGTCAGTTCAGATCCGGCCGGCAACAAGTCGACCTATGCCGCCTATGGCTACACCGGCGTCGGCTACAACGGCACCTCGGTCACCCGCCTGTTCGGCGGCACGTCGAGCGCCATCGGCCAGTTCAACTATTCGTCGAGCAACTACACCGCGGCGATGAACGAGCAGATGGCGAAGCTGTGCGACAACGCCAAGGCGGCCAACATCATGGTGATGACGGTCGCGCTCGACATGTCGTCGGCAAGTTCAAGCGACCAGAAGGCGATGGCCGCTCTAAAGACCTGCTCTTCCGATTCCCGCTTCCGCAAGGATCCGACCGACCCAAGCAAACCGGCCAAGCTGTTCTGGAACGCGACCGGAGCGACGCTCTCCGACAATTTCAAGGAGATCGCCAACGAGTTGTCGAACCTGCGCGTGGTCGGGTAGCGGAGTTCCGAAGTAACGATTATCTGGCGCAACGGCTTGCGCTGCGAAGCCCTTGCGCCCTCTCGTGAAGCCGCGCACATGTGCCGCCGCGCTTTGCTGGAGCCACTCGATGCCCGACGCCGCCAACCATCTGACCTTCGCGCTGATCTGCCTCGGCATGGTGCTCACGCCGGGGCCGAACATGATCTACCTGATCTCACGCTCGCTGTCGCAAGGGCCGAAAGCCGGGCTGATCTCGCTCGGCGGCGTGGCGCTGGGCTTCCTGTTCTACGTGGTGTCGGCGGCCTTCGGCATCACCGCGCTCATCTTCGCCGTGCCTTACGCCTACAACGCGCTCCGCTTCGCCGGCGCGCTGTATCTTCTATGGCTCGCCTGGCAGGCGCTGAAGCCCGGCGGGCGCTCGCCCTTCCAGGTCCGCGAGTTGCCGAGGGACAGGCCGCGCAGGCTTTTCGTCATGGGGCTGATGACCAACCTGCTCAATCCGAAGGTGGCCGTGCTCTACCTGTCGCTGCTGCCGCAGTTCATCAATCCGGCCAAGGGCCATGTTCTGTCGCAGCTTCTGGTGCTGGGCGTGACGCAGATCTCGATCAGCCTCACCGTCAACGCCATCATCGCCGTGACCGCCGGCTCGATCGCGACCTTCCTGGCCGGACGGCCGTTCTGGCTGGTCGTCCAGCGTTGGATGATGGGCACGGTGCTGACGGCGCTGGCCTTGAGGATGGCGACCGAGGCGCAAAGGTAGCCGTCACCCCAAGAACACTGCCATTCTACATCGGCCGGCGTTCAGGCCGGATTTGCTCCGGCTCGACGACCTTGCGGTAGAGATGCCAGGTCGCGTGGCCGAGGATCGGCATGACGACGGCGAGCCCGGCAAACAGCGGGATCGAGCCGATCACCAGCAACACGGCGACGGTGAGGCCCCAGAGCGCCATCGTCAGCGGGTTGGCCATCACCGCGCGGGCCGAGGTTTCGATCGCCGAGACGGCGCCGACGTCGCGGTCGAGCAGCAGCGGGAAGGCAATGACGGTGGTGGCCAGAACGACAACGGCGAAAACGAAGCCGACGGCGTTGCCGAGGAGGATCAGCGTCCAGCCCTTGCCGGTCGTCAGCACGTCGCGCACAAAAGCGCCGACCGAGGCGGGCGGCTCGGCGCCGAACAGGCTGGTGTAAAGCGACTGCGCGGTGAACAGCCACAACAGGAACAGCGCGAAGAGCAGGATGCCGATGACTGCGATCGACGGCAGCGCCGGCGAATGGCGGACATCGAGCGCATGCCGCCAGTGAGTGTTCATGCCGAGCTCGCGCCGGCGGCTGATCTCATAAAGGCCGATGGCCGCGAACGGGCCGATCAGCGCGAAACCGGACATCAACGGATAGACGAGCTGGATGGCGTTCGAGCCCGAGGTCCACTGCGTCAGGATCAGGCCGACGATCGGGTAGACCAGGCAGAGGAACACATAATGCGAGGGCTTGGCCCAGAAGTCTTCGGCGCCGAGCTTCAGCGCGTCCCAAAGGTCCGAGGTGGAGATGCGGCGCACCGTGGGCTGCACGTGCATCCCATACGCGTCCGACATGACATGAAAACCGGCCATAACCGTCCTCCGTTTGTCAGTGCATGAGCCCGAAAACCAGAAGGTTCTCGTTAAGCAATCATGCGCCAGATCAACGCGGGTCGGTCACCGCCTGTGGGTGGCCGCCCGTGGCTGCCACTTCAAGAACGACCACATCATAATCGATCTTCCGGGAAAAGTCGCCGCATCACGCGATTTTCATCGCCTGCCCGGCAAAAGCCACGATCGCCGGTATCAGAGGCCGGATGAGCATCTCGATCACAGCCCTCCCCGATCTCAACCGCCGCATGCTGCTCAAGGCTGCCGGCCTTGCAGCGCTTGCCGGCATCGCCGCCTGCAGCACCGTCACGGTGCCGACCGGCGAAGGCGCCGGCGCCTCCTCCTCAGCCACCGCGACGCTAGCCAGCATCCGCAGCTCCGCTGGGATGCCGGCGCTGACGCCGGACGCGCAGCTCGAACAGGCAGCACTTCAGCAGGCCGGCTACATGGCCTCGCGTGAACGCATGAGCCACACCACCGGCTGGGGCAAGGATTTCGCCTCGCGCATGAAGGACAATGGCGTGCGGGGTGCCGCGGCGGAAAACATCGCCGAGGGCCGTTTCGACCAGCAAAAACTGTTCGACATCTGGATGCATTCGGCCGGCCACCGCCGCAACATGCTCGATCCGGACTTCAGCCGTTTCGGGCTGGCTTATGTGCGCGACGGCCGCGATCCCGCCTTGCGCTATTGGGCGCTCGTGCTCGGCAGGTAAGGCTGGAAGAGCCACCGCCTGCGGGCGGCTCGATGATCAGCCGCCGCGCAGCTCTTCAGCGTGCGCCTTGGCCAGCGCGGCCATGCTGTCGAAGCGAAAATCCACCTTCGGCACCTCGCCCGGATGCATCGTGGCGCCAAAGCCCTGATCGGCGTGCCTGCGATGGATCCAGCAGGAATTGAGACCTAGGCGGCTGGCGGGAACATGATCATGGAACAGGCTTTCGGCCGTGTGCAGGATCTGCCCCTTGGCGATGCCGATCGTGCCGAGCTTCTCGAGCATATAGTTGAAGTTGCGGTCGGAAGGCTTGTAGGAGCCGATATCCTCGGCCGTGTAGATCGCGTCGAAATCCACGCCGAGCTTTTTGTTGCTGAAAGAGAAGCTGGTGTTGTCGACGTTGGAGAGGATGACCAGCTTGTAGTGCTGCTTGAGATATCGCAGCGCTTGCGCGGTATCGGCAAAGGCCGGCCAGTCCTTCACGCTTTCGCCATAGGCCACGCATTCTTCGCGGGTGGCGACGACGCCCCATTCCTCCGCGAGCCGCTTGTAGACGACCGCCAGGAGGTCGCTGTAGCGCTTTGCAGGCGTCCATGTCTGCTGACTGGATTCATGGCGGGCATGCGCTTCCAGTATCTCGTTGCGGCTGACGCCGCGGCCGACCCGATCGGTCAGCGGCTTCAGGCCGTCGATCATGCCGGTTTCCCAGTCTATGAGGGTTCCGTAGCAGTCGAAGGTCAGCGCTTGGAAATCCGTCAGCTTCATGGGTTTACCTCCTTGATGTCCATGATTGGTTGAATTCGGCCGCGCGACGCGGTGAGCCAGACCCCGAACAGGGTCACGCCGAGGCCGAGGAACATCGCTGTCGACAGCGGCTCGCCGAACATCGCCCAGCCCCACAGCATCGTCACCGGCGGGCTGAGATAGATCACGCTGCCGACCTGGGCGACGCTGTAAAGGCGCAGGCTGGCGTAATAGATGCCGTAGCAGAAGAAGGTCGAAAACAGCACCAGCCAGGCGATGCCGGACGCGAAACGGCCGTCGAGAGGCGGCGCCAGCCCGCCATTCCATGCGGCGCAGACGGCAAAGAGCATCGCTGCCGTCAGGCATTGAATGCACAGGCTCTGGTGGATGGGCATATCGATCGTTCCCATCCGCTTCTGCACAACCGTCGCCAACGCCATGACCAGCATGGAGCCGACCGTCACCAGATAGGCCCAGAGCGGGGCCGTGCCGAGGGTCAGGCTGTCGAGCGAGACGATGAGCACGCCGGCCGCTCCGAGAGCCGTTCCGACCCATTGCCTGCCGCTGAGACGCTGACCCAGCACCGGTTGCGACAGGGCCGCGATGGCGAGAGGGACAAGATCGGAGATCAGCGCGACAAGGCCGGTCGGCACACGTTGGCCGATGGCCAGGGCGAACCCGCCCAGATAGAGAAACATCGTCGCCGCGCCGAACACCATCTGCTGACTCACCGCACGCGCGCCGATACGCGGCCCGATCAGGAGGGCGAATGGCAGAAGGATCAATCCGGACACCAAGGTCCGCCAGAACAGCACCAGCATGACATCGGCATTCTCGCTGGTGAAGCGGATGCCGACAAAGCCGGAGCTCCAGCTCAGGACCAGTGCGGCGGCCATGATCGGCCACAGCAATGGATAGGCTTTGTTTTGCGCCAGCATCGTCAAGCTTTCTGTCCCCGGCACCTCGATCCAAAAGCGGATCAAAGCCGTCCGCGCAGACTTATGGCGACGCAAACGCGCACTTGCACATGACAAATTTCGATAGGCTCATGAAATTGCCATGAGACCTGGCATACATGATTGCCTGAAATTCGGTTCTGCGTCAGAAGTTGGCGTGTTGTTTTTTCATTCTGAACGAGATTTGTCATGGCTGGAGTGATGAGCCGCCGCCTGGATGTCGATGCCATGCGGGCATTGGTGGAGATCGAGAACCATGGCGGCGTCACGCGCGCGGCCGAGATTCTGGGCCTGTCGCAGTCGGCCGTCAGCCACAAGATCAGAAGGCTTGAAGCAAGTCTCGACTGCGAGATCCTCAGCCGCAAGGCAAACGCGCCGCTGTTCACCGCGGCCGGGCGGGATCTCCTGGGCTATGCGCGGCGCATCCTGGGCATCCATGACGAAGCGATCCTCAGCCTGTCCAAAAGCACGCTGCAGGGCAAGATCGCCTTGGGGATGACCGAGGACACGACCTGCACCGACCTGGCGCGCATCCTTGGCCGGTTTCGCCGGCTCTATCCCGAGGTGAGCGTGCGCACGCAGGTGCGCATGAGCCTCGCACAGCAGGCGCTGCTGGGCCAGGGCGCGCTCGATGCCGCCATCATCCAGGTGTTTCAGCATGAGGTGCGTCCCACCGACGTCGTGCTGTTTCGCGAAACGCTGCATTGGGTAAAATCTCGCGACCTCATCGTGTCGAAGGACAAGCCGGTGCCTTTTCTGTCCTTCGACGAGAACTGCTTCTACCGGCGCTGGGGTCTCGAGCTCGGGCAGGACGACGGCATGCTGTTCGAGATCGTGTTCGAATGCTCGAGTGCCGCCGGGATCGTTGCCGGCGTGACCTCAGGCCTCGGCGTGGCGCTGTTGAGCGAGCGACACTTGCGACCCGAGATGAAGATCGTCGACAGGGATTTTCCCAAGCCTCCAGGCCTGGCCTATGTCATCAGGCGCGCACGCGGGCCTCGCAATCAGGCGCTGGAGACCCTGATCGCGGAAATCGTGGCCGAGGTAAGCCGTCACGGGGTGCTTCAAATCGCGATCTGAGCGCAAGCATGCAGCCGCGCCCGCGACCGGCGCCGCCGCGCCATCAATCCATATGGGCGGCCGGCGCTCCGCCCGCCGGCGCCGCTTTTGGCTTGCGCAGCAGGATGACGAACGGAACCGCGATCAGCGTCATCACCATCAGGATTTTGAAATCGTTGATGTAGGAGATCATCATCGCCTGGGCATTCACGGCGCGGTCGACCTGCGAAAGTGCTGCGGGATCGGCGGCGGCGGCCGCCGGAGAGGCGGCCCACAGGTTCGGGTTGTAGGGGTTGATGAAGGCCGAAAGCTCGGTGTGGTTGATCTGGGTGTTGCGCACCATCAGCGCCGCGACCACCGATACGCCGATGGACGAGCCCAGATTGCGCACCAGGCTGAACAGCGAGGTGGCGTCGGTGCGGTAGCGCGCGTCGAGCGTGGCGAAAGCGACCGCCGACAGCGGCACGAACACCATGCCCATGCCGAGGCCCTGGACGACGCCCGAAGAGATGATCAGCCAGTTGTCCATCTGCGGCGTGAAGCTCGCCATCGTGTAAAGCGACTGCGCGGTGAGCAGGAAGCCTATGGCGACGAGGATCCTCGCGTCGATCCTGTGCATGATGCGGCCGACGACCAGCATCGAAATCATCGTGCCGATGCCGCGCGGACCGAGCACCACGCCGATGGTCACGGTCGGATAGCCGAAGATGTTGGCCAGCATCGGCGGCAACAGCGACATCGAGGCCAGGATCAGCACGCCCATGACGAAGATGAAGCCCAGCCCGGTCACGAAATTACGGTCGAGGAAGATCTTTGGATCGATGAAGGGATGCTCCGATGTCACCGTGTGGATGACGAACACCCAGAAGCCGGTGAGCGACAAAGCAAGCTCGATCCAGATCTCGGCCGAGTTGAACCAATCGACCTCGCCGCCGCGATCGAGCAGAAGCTGCAGCGCGCCGACGCCGAGCGACAGCATGGCGAAGCCGAAGAAGTCGAAGCCGCGCATGCGCTTGGCGACGACGGGCAGATAGGCGGCCATGCCGAGGAAGGCGAGGATGCCGACCGGCAGGTTGATGAAGAACACCCAGCGCCAGTTGAAGTTCTCCGTCAGCCAGCCGCCGAGCGTCGGCCCCAGGATCGGCCCGAGCATGATGCCGGCGCCCCAGATGGCCATCGCCTGGCCGTGGCGCTCCTTCGGGTAGATGTCGAGCAGGAAGGTCTGCGACAGCGGCACGATGGCCGCGCCGAACACGCCCTGCAGCAGGCGGAACAGCACCATCGTCTCGAGGCTCCAGGCGAGGCCGCACAGCATGGAGAAGATGGTGAAGCCGACGACGGAGAAGAGGAACAACTCCTTGCGGCCAAGCCTATCGGCGAGCCAGCCGGTGACCGGCGTCATGATCGCGGCGGCCACGATATAGGAGGTCAGCACCCAGTTGATGTTGTCGGGCGACGCGCCGAGGTCGCCGGTCATGGTCGGCAGCGCGACATTGGCGATCGTGGTGTCGAGCGCCTGCATGATCGTCGCCAGCATCAGCGCGACCGTGATCAGTCCGCGATGCGGCACTTCTTTGAAGGCTTCTGGCGTGCTCATGGTGCTGAACTTCCAGCAGGTAACAAAAACGTGTAGACTAGACCATGATGCCGAAAAGTGTGGAGCGGATTTCGGACGACATCATGCTCTATCTCTTTGATTTAGAGTCGGATTCAGATTTCAGGTCGAATAGACCTGAAATCATCCGGCTCTAGGCTTCCGGGCGGCAAAGCCTTCCGTTGAGAGACCTTCATCGCGGTGGGACGCGACTATCGATGTGGGGGTTACATCGACCGAAAGTCTCTGTTGGAGCGGATGCCTGCCGCCCGGAAACCTGAGGACCGACGGGTCCGTGCTCAGGCCTCAGCATTCGACCGAGCCGCCATGCGGCTGCCTTGCTGAGCCTTGTCACTCCTCCCGTCAGACCAATCCCAATGCCCGTCGGATCGCGGCGGGCTTCGCTGTCGTTACTGCGTGTGCTCCCCCGCCGTGGCGTGGCCGAAGATCGACGGCAGGCCGCGCGCCACGCCGGTGTCGACGGTGACGGTCGCGCTCATGCCGGTGCGCAGCGCCATCTGGGCGTCGGGATCGGTCAGTTCCAGGCGCACGGGAATGCGCTGCGTGACCTTGACCCAGTTGCCGGTGGCGTTTTGCGCGGGCAGCAGCGAGAACTCCGCGCCCGTGCCGGCGCCGATCGCCTTGACGGTCGCCTCGAAGGTACGGCCCGGATAGGTATCGACGACGATTTCGGCCTTCTGGCCCTGCTTCATGTTGGTGAGCTGGGTCTCCTTGAAATTGGCGTTGATCCAGGTGTCTCCGGTCTCGACCAATGCGAACAGCGGCGTGCCGGCGGAGACATACTGGCCGACCTTGAAGGACGCGGCCTGGTAGATGACGCCGTCGGCCGGCGCCTTCACGGTGGTCTGCGCCAGATCGTAGGCGGCCTTGTCGCGCGCGGCCAAAGCCGCCATCACGGTCGGATGCTTGTCGGTCTCGATGTCGGGATTGCCGCCCAGTGCCGCCTTGGCGCTGACGATGCCTTGCTCCGCGACGGCCAGTTGCTGCTGGGCCTTGTCGAGGTCGTTGCGGGCCTGGTCGAGCGAGGACTTGGCATTGATGCCTTTCTGCGCGAGATCGGCGGCGCGGCCATATTGCGACTGCGCATAGTCGACCTCGCTGGAGGCGGATTTTTCCTGCGCCATCGCCTGGCTGTAGGCGGCGCGCAACTGCTCGACATTGAGGCGCGCCGCGGCGACCGCCGCATCGGCCTGGGCGAGCGCGATCCGGTAAGGCTCGGGGTCGATGACGAAGAGAAGGTCGCCCTGCTTGACCAACTGGTTGTCAGCGATGCCGACCTGGACGATACGGCCCGCCGTGTCGGAAGCGACCGAAATCCTGGCCTGCTGCAGATTGGCGTTCTCGGTTTCCTGATAGCGGCCGCCGGTCACCCAGACATACGTGCCGCCCGCAAGCAGGACGAGCGGCAGCGCAACCATCAACAGGAAGCGGCCGATGCGCCGCTTCTTCTTGGGCGCGGCCGGAGCGGGCTGCCGCCCGGGAGCCACCGCGACCGGAGCGGCCGTCGGCTGCGTCGGGGCTTCCAGCTTGGTTACGACGTCGTCTTCTCTCTTGGCCGCCGCGCTCATGCTGCCGCCCCTTCCCTGCTTTTCATCTGTTCCAGGGACGATGCCTCGCCGTCCGTCAGGTTCTGCACGATCGTGTCCAGAACCCGGATCAGGATGCGCCGATCTTCCGGCGAAACACCGGTCAAGGACTCCTCATAGACCTCGCCGGCAAGGCTTTTGACATCGGCGTAGGCGGCACTCGCCTTCTCGGTCGGAAAGATCATGCGCACACGGCGGTCGGTCGCGTCCTGGCGGCGCTCGATCCAGCCGCCTTCCTCCATGCGGTCGACCAGCCGCGAGACGCTGATCGGCTCGATTTCGAGGAGTTCGGCCAGCCGCGCCTGGTTGATGCCTTCCTCCTTGGCAACGCGCACCATCAGCCGCCATTGCGCCGAGGAAAGCCCCAATCCGCTGGCGCGCGCTTCGAAACGCTTGCGCATCAGGCGCTGCACGTCGTGGATCAAAAATCCCAGTCTGTCGATACCATCTGAAACCATGTGCGATAGATATGATAAGCGTGCTTACTATTCAAGCGAAAGCTTTGCCCCAGAAGCCGGCAAATCGACATATCCGGCATCCGATGCATTCATGGTTAGCGGCCGGTGAATTCGGAGATCCGCTCCAGGGCTCGCCGCCAACCCGCCGGGTTGCGGATTTAAATGAGGCGATACGGGACGACTGCGTTAGCACTGCAAGCCGTCAGCGAACCTGCCGTGTGATCAAAGATTTGAGCGCGCTGGCGTTGTTTTCGATGCTAAAACGGGACCGAACATCCGCTCGAGCCCGATGCGCCATCGCGCGCATGTCGTCCGGGTGGCACAGCGCGTAATCCAGCCATTGTGCAAGATCATTCGCATTTGGCTCGGCCAGCAGGCCTGTTTCCAGATGGGAGATTGTCTCCGGAATACCGCCAATATTGCTTGCCACGATCGGAATGCCGAGTCCCGCCGCCTCAACTTGAGCCATACCCAAAGCTTCGACGAATGAAGGCATGACGACGAGATCCGCCTTTTCCAGGATCGCCGCAACGGATGGCAATTCACCCATCCAGATTTGATCATAAAGGCCAAGCTCGATTGCCCGCTGCTTGATCGATTCTTGCTCAGGCCCCGATCCAACAATTGCATAATGAACCGGGGGCCACCGCGAACGCAATTTCGCTATTGCGTCAAGCATCATAAGGTGGCCTTTTTCCTTGCGGAGCATGCCTACCTGCACGATCAGCGCGCCGCGCTTCCTTTCGATCCAGTGAGAAAGATCAGAAGGAAGATCAAGGTAACGTTCCGCGTCAAGTTTTTCGAAATCCACGCCTGGATAAACCACTTCGATCCGCCTAGGGTCGACTCGGCTATTGGACAGAATTCTTGACCGCAAATACTTGCTTGGAGTGAATGTAACGTCTACGAAATAGTTATAACTATTTGCTGATATTTTTCCAGCCAGGTATGCTTTAGACCTAATCAGGCGCGGACGATTTCGACCGAAAAATCGTGCAGCAATTGCAAGATTGTCTGTATCATGACCGCTGTGACAGACGCATGCGGTGGGCCGCATTGCAGCGATCAGCCGACATAAGCCAATTATCGTGCGCGGATCTGCACCGTTTCTAAATGGAAGCGTCTCTGTCCGAATGTTCATTGTCGCCGCTAAAGCCCCAACCCGAGAATTCGGGCGGCAGGCAAGCACCACGTCAATCCCAGACGCTAGAAGTGATCGCATTTGGATCAGCAACTGGCGTTCCTGTCCGCCGATATCAGGTGAGCTTTCAGTAAAAATAACGCTGTCGATTCTTTTGTTATTTGAATTCATGATATTTAAATGGCGATTGTCGGGATCGCTTGCCTGCTGATCGACACTTTTCTTCGGAGACGCCCGGGCGAAGCGGCGCCCGCTCCAGCCCAACAAATGGATAAGCGAACAGAGCCGCCGGCCAGCGGTATCGCGAATTCACTTCCGAGGGCAATGTAAAAAAATGAGCTTGGCCGCGCCTTGCGGAACAAGGCTTCCCGCCCACAGTGCCGCAAACGCGGTTTGCGGGGCTGCACGGTTTGCTGCATAGATGCGCCGGCGCAGCGGGGGGCAAAATGATGTTCGATATCTGGCAGGCGGGTATCGTCCCGGATCGGATCGACAACGCGCTTGCCCCGCAAGGCCTGGACAGGAGCCGGATCGTCTGGCTGCCGCCTCAAGGATCCTACCGCTTCATCGCCGATCCGTTCGGCCTCTTCCATGGCGACCGTTTCGTGGTGCTGGTCGAGGCCTATGATCACAGGGTGAGACGCGGCGAGATCCAATACTACAGCTACGACCGGGACTGGACGCTCAAGGAGCGCGGCGTGGCCCTGAAGGAGCCGTTCCACCTCTCCTATCCGTTCCTGATCCGGCAGGGGGAGGATATCTTCATGCTGCCGGAGGCCTTCAAGAGCGGGCGGCTCACGCTTTACAAGGCGACCGATTTTCCAAAGGCGTGGCAGCCGGTCGCCGTGCTGCTGGACGAGCCGGTGGTCGACGCGGCCATCTTTCGCCACCAGCAGCGCTGGTGGATGCTCTACGCGCTCAACGGCCCCAACAAACGGGACACGCGCGAGCTGCACGCCTCTTTCGCCGAGAGCCTGACCGGCCCCTGGACCAAGCATCCGCGAAATCCGGTGCGCACGGGATACGCATCGTCGCGGCCCGGCGGCTCGCCCTTCGAGCATGATGGCCAACTGCATTTCCCGACCCAGGACTGCACAAACGGCTACGGCGCGGCCATCAACCTGTTGCGGATCGAGCGCCTGACGCCGGAGGAATTTTCGGCCGACATCGTCAAGCGGCTGTCGCCCGAGGGGTGGCTCGATGGCTTCGACACCGGCCTGCACACGCTGTCGGACGGTGGCGGCGTGACGCTGATCGACGTCCGCCGCTTCGAGCGCACGCCGAAGCGGCACCTGATCAAGCTGCAGTATTGGCTGCGCAAGCAGATGCGGTGAGCTTGCGGCAACCGCGATCATGGTTAGCGCCGAGTGAATTCGGCAATCCGCTGCCACGGCCTGAGGCGATGCATTCACGGCAAGGCGTCAACCGTCTGAAAATTCACTGTGTTTTCTGCCGCACGCTAGCGCCTTTCGGCTCGCTCATGATAAAGGTTGGCGTGGATCGGGGGATCACGCAATGCCGACGCTTTATGCGCTGAAGCCGGCCTTCCAGGACAGGCTGCGGCCGCTTGTCGGCCGGCTGGCGGCAATGGGCGTGACGGCCAATTTCATCACCATCGCGGCGGCCGCCCTCTCGATAGCGGCCGGCGTGGCGATCGCCACGGCGCCGGGTTCGCGCCTGCTTCTGCTGCTCATTCCCCTGGTGCTGTTCGTGCGCATGGCGCTCAACGCCATGGATGGCATGCTGGCGCGTGAGCACGGCCAGGCCTCGACGCTTGGCATGTATCTCAATGAAATCTGCGATGTCGTTTCCGATTTGGCGCTCATCCTGCCCTTTGCCGCCTTCCCGCAATTTGGCGCCTGGGGCGTCGTCGCCTTCGCCATCGCAGCGATGCTCGCCGAGTTCGCCGGCGTGCTCGGCATCGCCGCAGGCATCGGACGCAACTATGCCGGGCCGTTCGGCAAGAGCGACAGGGCGCTGGGGCTCGGCGTGGTCGCGGCTTTGTGCGCCATCGGTCTCTGGCCGGAGGTGATCGCGCCTCTTGTGTTTCCGGTGATGGCTACGCTTTCGCTGCTGACCGCCATAAACCGGATACGCGCCGGTCTTACTGGCAAAACCGGCTAGGCATCGAGGCTCGCGATGCCGTCCGAGGGGAAAAGCATGCTTCACGAACAGATCGCAGCCGCGCCGGCGGAAAGCCCTGCGCGGCAGGCGCAGGAACGCAGCTTCCACAGCCATGACGGCACCGAGATCTTCTACCGTTTCTGGCCGGCGTTATCGGCCAAGGCCAAAGGCGCGGTCGTGCTTTTCCATCGCGGCCACGAGCATGGCGGCCGCATGGCGCATCTGGCCGACGAATCGCGCATGCCGGATTACGCCTTCTATGCCTGGGATGCGCGCGGCAACGGCCGCTCCGCCGGGGAGCGCGGCTATGCTCCGTCTTTCGCGGCACTTGAGCGCGATATCGACTGTTTCATGCGCGAGATCGCCGCCAAGGACCATTTCGGCGCACAGGATATCGCGCTCATCGCGCAATCCTTCGGCGCTGTGCTCGCCGCTGCGTGGGTGCACGACTATGCGCCGAAGCTGCGCGCCATGGTGCTCGCTTCGCCCGCTTTCTCGGTCAAGCTCTATATCCCTTTCGCCAAGGAAGGCATCGCGCTGTGGCAGAAGATCAAGGGACGTTTCTTCGTCAATTCCTATGTCAAGGCGAGCCTGCTCACCCATGACCCGGTGCGCATCGCCTCGTTCGAAACCGATCCGCTGATCACCAGGCCGATCGCGTCGAACATCCTGGTCGAGCTCTACCAGCATGCGGCGCGCATCGTTGCCGACGCGCGCGCCATCACCGTGCCGACGCAGCTTCTTCTGTCCGGCAGCGACTGGGTGGTGCGGCACGGCCCCCAGCACGAGTTCTTCGTCAATCTCGGCAGCCGCGTGAAGGAGCGGCATGTCCTGGCGGGCTTTTTCCACGACACGCTGGGCGAGCGCGACCGCGCCAAGGCGCTTGATCTGATCCGGCCGTTCATCGAAGGACAATTCGCGTCGCCGGCCGAAGCTGTCGACCTGAAACAGGCGGACATCGCAGGCTACACGCGCGACGAGGCCGACCGGCTCGCCTCGCCGCTCGATCTCCTGTCGCCGAAGGGCCTCTACTGGGCATCGAGCCGTGCCTTCATCCGCATCGGCAGTTGGTTCTCGCGCGGCATGAAGGTCGGCGTCGGCACCGGTTTCGATTCCGGCTCGACGCTGGACTATGTCTATGAGAACGACGCGCGCGGCCTCGGGCCAATCGGCCGTATGGTCGACAGGACTTTCCTCGACGCCATTGGCTGGCGCGGCATACGCCAGCGCAAGCTCAACGTCGAGGAGTTGATCGGCCAGGCGCTGGCGACGCTGAAGGCGGCCGGGCGGCCAGGCCACATCCTCGACATCGCCGCCGGCCACGGCCGCTACGTGCTCGATGCGATCGGCAAAAGCGCCGAACAGCCGGCCAGCGTGCGCCTGCAGGACTATTCGGATCTCAATGTCGAGTTGGGCCGCAAGCTGATCGCCGAGCGGCAATTGCCGGCCAGCGTCTCGTTCCGGCGCGCCGACGCCTTCGACGGCGACGGGCTGGCGGCGCTCGATCCGGCGCCGGACCTCGCCATCGTCTCCGGCCTCTATGAGCTCTTCTCCGACAATGCGCCAATTGCCCGCTCGCTCGGTGGCCTCGCCCGTTCGATGCAGCCGGGCAGCCTGCTGATCTACACCAACCAGCCCTGGCATCCGCAGCTCGAAATGATCGCGCGCAGCCTGACCTCGCATCGCGGCGGCCAAGCCTGGGTGATGCGGCGGCGCACGCAAGGCGAGATGGACCAACTGGTCGAAGCCGCGGGCTTCGAGAAGCTCGACCAGCGCATCGATCAGTGGGGCATCTTCACCGTCTCGCTGGCAAGGCGGGTTTAGGAACCGTCCACGCATGCCCACCAGTGCCGAGCCTCCGTCGCCTCCAGCCAACGCAGCCGCCGAACCCTATGGCCGCGTCGTCCTCCGGGCCGCGCTTTGGCTCGCCTTTCTGGCGCCGTTCTTCTATTCGACCTACGGCTTCGCCAACTGGCTGGCCTCGACCCGCAATCAAGTCGGCAGCATCGTCTTCTCCTGGGAGCACCATGTTCCGTTCATGGCCTGGACGATCGTGCCCTACTGGTCGATCAATCTGTTCTACGGCCTGTCGCTTCTGCTCAACGATAGCCGGCGGGGCGTCGACCGGCTGGCCGGCCGCTACCTTACCGCGCAGGTCGTCGCCGTCTCGTGCTTCATCCTGTTTCCGCTGACCGCGACCTTCGTGCGCCCGGCAACGACCGGCCTGCCCGGCTTCCTGTTCGCCGTGCTCGGCGGTTTCGACAAGCCGTTCAACCAGGCCCCTTCCCTGCATATCGCGCTGCTGGTGATCATCTGGGACCATTGGCGCCAGCGCCTTTCCGGCCCCCTGCTCGTTCTCTGGCACTTTTGGTGTTTTCTGATCGGCGCCTCGGTGCTGACGACCTGGCAGCACCATTTCATCGACATCCCGACCGGCGCGCTGCTCGGCTTCTTTGCGCTGTGGCTGTTTGCAGCCAAGGGCGAGCTGCCTTTCGCCGGCTTCCGCCTGACGATCGATGGCAAGCCTCGGCGCCTTTCACTCTACTACGCGCTGGGCGCCGCTCTGGCGCTTGCCGGCGCGGCCATTGGCGCTTTCTTCTCGGCCATCGCGCTCGTGCTTTTGTGGCCTTCGCTGGCACTAGCCATCGTCGCTTTCGGCTATGCCGGTGCCGGACCAAAAGTGTTCCAGAAGACGGCGGACGGCCGCGTGTCGCTGGCAAGCCGCGTCCTGCTTTGGCCATACCGGCTGGGCGCAAGGGCCAATGCCTGGGCCTGGACACGCAAGCTGCCGCCTGTCGTTGCCGTCACCGACGGCGTCTTCCTCGGACGTTTTCCCGATGCTGCCGAAGCCGATGGCTTCGGCATGGTGATCGACCTTGCCGCCGAACTGGAGCGGCCACACGATGCGACAGGGCGCTGGACGAGCTTTCCCATGCTCGATCTTGTTTCGCCTGCGGAGAGCACGCTCGACGAGGCCGTGGCGGCGATCGAGCCGGCGCGCAGGCAGGGCACGGTTCTGGTCTGCTGCGCGCTCGGCTTCCAGCGCAGCGCCAGCGTCGTCGCCAGATGGCTGGTCGCCACCGGCCGCTCGCACACGCCGGCGCAGGCCCGCAAGCAGCTCGCCGCTTCCGGCCGACCGGTGCATCTTCAGGTCGGACTGGACGAGCCGGCATGAGCGGCGACGCCTATCAACGCAAGACTGCCGGCCTCGCCGCAATGCTGGTCAAGCAGGCGGCATGGCCGGTGGCAATCGTGATCGCCGGCGAGAGCATCGCGCCGCTCGTCGCTTCGGCGCGCGGCGCCTTCCACGCGCCCCTCGCGGTGCTGGCGCTGCTGGTCGCGGCGGCGAGCGCCGTGGCGGTGCTCGGGCTCTCGGCGCTTCTCCTCTTCGATGCGCTGTTGTTCCGGCTGATGGCGAGCCATGATGACGAGGCTTCCGGAGGCGTCGCGGTCGACGACGTGCTGGCGCGCATGCGGCTGAAGCCCTCCCCGGCCACGCCGCGGCGGCTCAACGAGCGTATCGCCGGTACTCGCCGCCTGCTGGCCAGGCAGCGGATCGCCTTCGCGGTCTTCGTCGTCGCGTTCCTTTGGGCCGGTTTCTGGATGCCAAGATGAGCAAGCTGGCGCTGCGCACCTATACACTGCTGCAGACGGTCACCTCCGTCGGCCTGTCTGCGATGGCCTGGGCGGTCACCGGCGTGCGGCCGATCTGGAACGGCAGCCAGCCGTCGGACCGGCAGCGCATCTATTTCGCCAACCACACCAGCCATGGCGACTTCATCCTTCTGTCGGCCTGCCTCAGCGAGACGGAGCGTGCCAAGACGCACGCGATCGCCGCGGCCGAATATTGGGGCAAGTCGCGGCTGCGCCGCTTCATCGCCCAGGACATGCTGTCTTCCGTGCTGATCAGCCGGCAATGGACAAGCGAGGCGGAGCATCCGATCTCGATCATGCTCTCCGTGCTCGACCAGGGCCATTCGCTGATCATCTTCCCGGAAGGTACCCGCAACAGCAGCGACGAGCTGCTGCCGTTTCGTTCCGGCCTCTACAATCTGTCGATGGCGCGGCCGGACGTCGAGCTGATCCCCTGCTGGATCGAGAACATGTCGCGCGTGCTGCCCAAGGGCCAGTTCCTGCCGGTGCCGCTGCTCTGCCGCGTCGTCTTCGGCGCCCCCGTTGCGGTGGCGCCGGGCGAGGAACGCCGGGCCTTTCTGCAGCGCGCCCGCGCCGAGCTTCTAGCGCTCGATCCGCGGCCCGACCGAGACGATTGATGCGCCACGAAATCAGTATCTTGATCATCGGCCTTTTCGTGGTGCTGAGCACCGCCAGCGTCACCGCCGCCATCCTTTCGGCGCGCGCGCCCAAACCGCTGAGCGCGACGCTGGTCAACCTCACCCAGCGCATCAACGCCTGGTGGGTGATGGTGGCGCTGATGACGATCGCCTTCTTCTTCGGCCGCTACGGTATGACGATCCTGTTCGCGCTGATCTCGTTCGCGGCGCTGCGCGAATTCGTGACGCTGACGCACAGCCGGCGCAGCGACCACTGGGTGCTGCTCGGCATGTTCGGCATCGTCATCCCCTTCCAGTACTGGCTGGTGTGGACAGCCTGGTATGGCCTCTTCATCATCTTCATCCCGGTCTACTGCTTCCTGCTGATGCCCGCGATCACGGCGCTGCACGGCGACACCGAGCGCTTCCTGGAGCGCATCGCCGCGCAGCAATGGGCGATCATGATTTCGGTCTATTGCGTCAGCCACGTCCCTGCTTTGCTGACGCTCAACGTGCCCGGCTTCGAAGGCCGCAACCTTCTGCTCATCGCTTTCCTGATCATCGTTGTGCAAGGCAGCGACGTGCTGCAGTACATCTTCGGCAAGCTGTTCGGAAAGCACCGCTTCTCGCCAACCGTATCGCCATCGAAAACCTGGGAAGGGTTGGTCGGCGGGCTGGTTGCTTCGAGCCTGCTCGGGGCGCTGCTCTCCTTCATCACGCCATTCTCACCGCTACAGGCTTCGGCCGTCGCCTTCGTCGCCTGCACGATGGGTTTCCTCGGCGGGCTCGTCGCATCGGCGATCAAGCGCGACCAGGGCGTCAAGGACTGGGGCCATCTGATCGAGGGCCATGGCGGCATGCTCGACCGCACCGACAGCCTGGTCTTCGCCGCGCCGATCTTCTTCCACATCGTGCGCTACTTCTGGACCGTTTGATCCTCGCCAGTCACAGCCGGTCGCGCATCAGTATGGGTGACGACGAAGAAGGCGTCGAGCGAGCTGGTGATGATTTGCCGCGGCACATCTGTCGACCCCTCCTCCGGGCCGTTCGTTATCGGGACGCCCCTTCCCGGACTGCTCGGTAGCGCCGCGTCGGTTTCCGCATCCGAGGCAGCGCAGGTCGCATATGCGCATTGTTGCTCGAAGCGCAATTTCGATCAAACTGGCCGCCGGCGCGGCGGCTAGTGTCGCCCCGCCAAATGCGAGGAGCCATGAACCCGACCGAGAAAGCGCTGTGGTTTGTCGAAAGCCACCTTCCCGACGCCATCAGCCTCGACGAAATAGCGGCAAGCAGCGGCGTGTCGCGCTTCCATGTGACGCGCGCCTTCGGCGCCGCAACGGGACGGTCGGTCATGGGCTACATGCGGGCGCGCCGCTTGAGCGAAGCGGCGCGCAAGCTGGCCGGCGGCGCGCCCGACATTCTCTGCGTCGCGCTCGATGCCGGTTACGGCTCGCATGAGGCGTTCACGCGGGCCTTTCGAGATGCGTTCGGCACCACGCCGGAACTGGTACGCGCGCAAGGCTCGACCCAAAACCTCGACCTCGTGGAGCCCATTCTGATGGACAGTTCGCTTCTCACAACACTCGAGCCGCCGCGCTTCGAGACCAGCCGCCCCTTCCTGATCGCCGGGCTCGGCGAACGCTACAGCTGCGAGACCAGCGCCGGCATCCCAATGCAATGGCAGCGCTTCGCCCCCTATATCGGCAACATTCCAGGCGAGGTGCCCGGCGTGTTCTACGGCGTCTGCCTCAATGGCGACGACGCCGGCAATTTCGACTATGTCGTCGGCGTCGAGGTGAAGGATTTCTCCGACCTGCCCAAGGATTTTTATCGGGCGCGCATACCGGCGCAGAGATACGCGGTGTTCTCGCATCGCGAGCACATCTCGACCATCCGCCGCACCATCAACACGATCTGGAACAGCTGGCTGCCGGCCTCCGGCCATGAGGTCGCCGACGCGCCGGAATTCGAACGCTACGGGCCAGAGTTCGATGCGCATTCCGGCAATGGCGGGCTGGAGATCTGGCTGCCGATGAAGGGGTGAGGCGCGCCTTCCCTTCTCCCCTTGTGGGAGAAGGTGGATTGCCGCGAAGCGGCAAGACGGATGAGGGGTGTTCCAGGGAAAGCCAGCGTCCCGCTTCGCTGGAGCACCCCTCATCCGTCGCCTTCGGCGACACCTTCTCCCACAAGGGGAGAAGGGGGAGCCTAGAGCTGCAGATCCCACGTCTGGCCAACCAGGTCCTTGCCGAAGGAGTGGTGACGCTCCTCCTCGACCAGCTTGAATCCGGCGGCCTGGTAGATGCGGCGGGCCGAGCCCAGTATGTCGTTGGTCCAGAGCGTCAGCCTCTTGTAGCCCTTGGCGCGGGCGAAGGCGATGCATTCGTCGACCAGCCTTGCGCCGATGCCGAGGCCGCGCGCCGAATGCTCGACATAGAGCAGCCTAAGCTTAGCCACGTCGGCCGACTTGCGCACGACGAAGACCGAGCCGACCACCTCGCCCTCGCGCTCGGCGATCCAGGCGCGCTCCCAGTCCGGATCGAACTTCTTGACGAATTCGCCAAGGATCTCGGCGACCAGCGCCTCGTAGGTTCCGTCCCAGCCATAGTCCTGCGTGTAGAGCATGCCCTGGCGGCGCGTGATCCAGCCGATGTCGCCGACCTGCAGCGGGCGAAGGATATAAGGCACTTTCGGCTCGGGCTTGTCGCCGAGCAGGTCCTGCACGGTGCGCATGGCCTTGACCAGCCGCTCCTGGTCTACAGGCGCCAGACGATCGAGCAGCGCGCGCACCTGATCGTGCGAATCCTGGTTGAGCGGCGCGAAGGCCTGCCTGCCCGCGGACGTCAGCGCGATCGAGGCGCGTCGCGCGTCCGCCTCGGTGGCTTCGCGCTCGACCAGGCCGCGTTCCTCGAATTTCTTGAGCAGACGGCTGACATAGCCGGGGTCGAGGCCGAGCTCGCGCACCAGGTCGCTGGCGACGAGCCCGTCGCGATTGGCAAGCTCATAAAGCACCCGCGCCTCGGTCAGCGAGAACGGGCTCTTCAGCAGGCCCTCGTCGAGCAGGCCAATCTGGCGGGTATAGAAGCGGTTGAAGGACCGGACCGTGTCAATGCGTTCCTTGCCGGGGTGATCGTGGATGGTCATGGCGGTTTCTCCTGTGCCAGACAGGATTAATCATTTAGTTGACTGAGTCAATAAATATACCCGTTGATGACATCGCGATACGTCGAGCCGTTACAGCGAGTGCGCCCGGGTAACGGTATTCCCAAATCGGGAAATCCCGCTTGTTCCCAAGATGGGAATAAGCTATATGTGGTCATGCAAATCGTCAGCAAGAAAACGCTTGTAACGTTTTGGACCAAGCATCCACAGGCTAGAGCACCGCTTACCGCTTGGTTCAACGCGTCGAGCAAGGTCGAATGGAAGACCTCGGCGGACATCAAGGCCCAGTTCGGCACGACCGTGGATTTTGTCGCCGACAATCGCGTCGTGTTTGACATAGCCGGCAACAAGTACCGGCTGGTCGTGCATGTGAGCTACACATTCAAGCGGTTGCTGATCAAATTCGTCGGCACCCATGCCGAATATGACAAGATAGACGTGGAGAAGGTGTGATGGAAAACATTCGACCCATTAAGACGGAGGCTGATTACGATTGGGCCATTGCCGAGATCACCCGCTATTTTGACCGTGAGCCCGCTGTGGGCAGCCCGGAGGCCGACCGTTTCGATGTGCTGGCTGCCCTGATCGAGGCCTACGAAGCCAAACACTATCCCATCGAAGAAACCGACCCCGTGGACGCGATCGTGGCCCACATGGAAATGGCCAATCTCAATCGGGCAGCGCTCGTGCGACTCTTAGGCTCAGCGTCGCGCGCCTCCGAGATCCTGACACGCAAACGCGCACTCACGATGGACATGGCATTCAAGATCAACCGCGAGTGGCATATCCCTGCGGAAGTCCTCATTCACCCATACCATCTAGCTAAGGATGAAAAAGAGACTGCCGCCAGATAACGCGGTCACCCCATCGGCAGCGCAGGCCAGAACTCCACGATCCGGCCCCCCGAGAACACAGCAATCACACCGAAATGCTGCAACACCGCCTCGCTCTGCGTCGGCCGCAGGAAGGCATAGTCGCCAGGCTTCACTTTCGCTCCCGCGGGCAGCCCCATGAACTGCTGGTTGGAGGACAGGCCGATCAAGCCGTTCGGCTTCATGCCGTCGGGAGACACCGGCTCGGCCATCCACTTGCCGCCATAGATATAGCAGCCCTTGCGCGGGAAGAGGCCGAGCGCCTGTAGCGCCCTGGAAACCGCCGACGGACCGGGCAGCATCGGATCGAGCGCCTTGAGGATCGGCGTGGCGATGAAAGCCGCCGGCTGGAAGCCGCCGAGGCCGGGCTTGTCGAAGTCGCTGGGCAGGACGAAGGCCGAGCCGATCGATACTTCGTTGGCAATGCCGCCGCCATGCAGCAGCGCCGTCTTCGAGCCGCCGATGTTGAGGGTGCGGCGCTGGTCCGGGTCGAGAGCGGCGGCGAACTCCGCCGCCTTGGCCGAAGCCTGCTTCAGCGCCTTGGCCACGCCGCCGAACAGACCCGGTATCTCCGGCGCATGCGCCTCATAGGCCATAATGCCTTCGCAGCGCAGGCGCTCCGGTATCGTCAGCGCCTTGATCTCGGCGGGATTGGCGAAGCCGCCGCGATGCAGGCCGACATCGACCTCGAAGGCGAAGCGCAATTCCGTGTCGAGCGCGGCGGCCAAGGCGCCATATTCGGCCAGCCGCTCCGGCGTGTCGATCAGCCAGCAGACGCGCGACCACCAGCCGGCGCCGCCCCGCGTCAGCGCCGCCTTGGCGGCGCCGACCGGCATCGGCTTGCCGTAGAGCAGGTCGCCCTCGGGAAAAGCGTCAAGCACGGCCTGCGACACCGGCGGGTGGAAGGTCATGAAGCGGTTGGTGCCAAGCGCCCTGGCGATGTGCGAAAGCAGCGGCACGCAGGGCAGCGACTTGTCGACCAGCCGCACGCCAAGCCCCGGCGCCAGCCTCTCCTTCGCCAGCGCGATGTTGCCGTCCAGCCGGTCGCGGTCGAGCACCAGGCAGGGCCGGAAAATCTCGGCGGCCCTCAATGCGTCGGACAGAGCAGCAAAATAGGCGCTCATGGTTGGATGCCGAACAGGCCGGCCATGTAGGGCGAGACGAAACGGTTTTGCGGATCGATGTCGCGCCGCACCGCCATCGCGTCATCCCAGCGCGGATACAGCTTCTTGAAATCCGCCGCCTTCAGGCTGTGCATCTTGCCCCAATGCGGCCTGCCGCCATACTTGCGGAAGATCGGCTCGGCGGCGCGCATGAAGGGCAGCGGATCGTTCGCCGCATCGTGATGGATGGCGATCGAGCAGGTCAGCCTCTTGTAGAAAGGCGAAAGCCAGAATTCGTCGGGCGCCACCGAACGCACCTCCATCGGGAAATAGACTTCCGGGAAGTGCTTCTCCGTCAGCGCGATGATCTCGGCCAACGCTTTGGGACCTTCCTCGTAAGGCAGGTGGTACTCCATCTCGTTGAATTTGGTGCGACGGTCGCTGGCGTAGACGTTGAGCCAGTCCTGAACATAATCCTCGGAGGGCACTTTCTTCACCGCGCCCCTGATCAGCGCGCGACGCAACGACGGCAGCCAGCGCAAGGCAGTGCGCAGCTTGCGCAGCGTCGCCAGCCCCTCCTCGTCGTCATCGGTCGGACGCGGCGTCGTCGGCGCGTCGCTGAGATCGCTGGCGATGAACTGCGCATAGTCGGCGAAAGGGATGTAGTAGAACTCGGCCGACCGGTGCGCGGCCATCATCGTCTCGAAATCGCGCAGCATGTCGCCGACCGGCAGCACCCATTTGCGACGGCGCAGCCGATAGCTCGCAACGTTGTTCATCGTCACTTCGGTGAGCACGCCGAAGCTGCCCAGCGCGACACCGGTGGCGTGGATCATATCCTGATCATTCGCCCGGCTGTATTCGCGCAGCTTGCCTTGCCCGTTCACCAGTTGCACCGTCTCGAGCTGCGTGTGATAGGCGCCGAGCGTCGGACCCGAACCATGCGTTGCCGTGCCGAGCGCGCCGCCGATCGCCTGCTTGTCGATGTCACCCATGTTGGGCAAGCCCTGGCCGATGTCCTGCAGGATGTGCATCAGAGCGCCGAGCCTGGTTCCCGCCCTCACCCGCGCCCGGTTGGCGGCCGCGTCATGCGAGACCAGCCCTTCGATCTTCTCCAGCGAGACGATGGCGCCTTCGGACTGCACCAGCGGCGTGAAGGAATGGCCCGCGCCGGTGACGCGCAAAGGACCGGGCGCCGAGCGCACCAGTTCGGCCAGTTCGCCGGCGTCGGCCGGCATCGCGATCA
Source organism: Mesorhizobium sp. RIZ17 (assembly GCF_051127865.1). NCBI lineage: Bacteria > Pseudomonadati > Pseudomonadota > Alphaproteobacteria > Hyphomicrobiales > Phyllobacteriaceae > Mesorhizobium > Mesorhizobium sp. RIZ17. The sequence goes on along the minus strand of NZ_CP147861.1, from coordinate 4,995,438 downwards.
ATTTCGGGGAAGCCGTGACGAAGCCCGACCAGTTGCTCCAGGCGTTTGCCATCTCGATCCTCCCGCTCAGGCCCGGCCGCGCCGCCGCGCGACCAGCACGAAGACGCCGAGCAGAAGTACGCTGGCCAAAGCGGTGGCGGCGGCGAATTCGGGCACCGGCCGGAAGTTCGCGCCATCGATCAGCAGCGAGGCGGCGACCGGCCCGAGCGCAAGACCGAAAAGCTGGGCAGCCGGCACCAGAAGCACGGCAGTGCGCGTTTCGTCGGCGGTGATCGCCAGGCGGATCTGGTAGGGAACGATGAAGAGCAGGATGAAGCCCATCACCAGTGCCACCGCCCAGAACACCGAAAGACCCGGACCGGACGCAAGCAGCACCGAGCAGATCGCAGCGATGATGCCGATGATTGTGATGGCAAAGCGATAGTCGATGCGCGCCTCGAAGATTGTCGCGGTCATCGCGCCGATCACCTGCGCGGCAAGGCTCGCCGAAACCATCAGGCCGACGGTGCGGCCGTCGATGCCGAACTGCGCGCCGATCGGCTCAAGAAAAGCCCAGACGGCACCGAAGAACATAAAATAGCAGAGGATCGACAAAAGCGCGGTGATCGCCGGCACCGTCGCCACATTGGCGAACTGTTCTTCCTTTGGCAGGTCGGCATAATCGTCCGGCACGGCCCAGGCCACGACCAGCGACAGCAGGCAGACGATGGCGAGCACGATGAAGCCGCCGGCTGAACCCGCGGCAGGCACGGCATAGATCGCGAGGATCAGCGCCAGCGCGCATTGCGCCAAGGTCTGCAGCGTGACGAAATAGCCGCCGATGCGTTCGGCCCGGCGCGAGCGGGCGATCAGCTCGGTCGCGACGGCGACAAGCCCGCCCTCCGCGAGGCCGGCCAGCGTGCGCGCGCCGATCAGTGCATCGGGGCTACCGGCATAAGCGGTCCAAAAATTGGCGTGCGCGAGAAGGACAAGCAATATCGTGCTCTTCCAGCGCATGTTCCTGGCGGGGAGCAGCATCGCCACGATCGCCGAGCCGATGGCGATCGCGATCATCTCGGCGGTGGCGACCAGCGCCAGCTCGTCGCCGGTGACATGGCCTTCCGTGTAGAGCGCGCCGAGCAGCACCGGCTGCAGTCCGAGGATGAGCAGGCCGACCGAGCCGATCCATAGCGCGGAGGCCAGTTGCAGGCCGGTCGGATTGCCGACCAGCCAATCGCCACTTTCCGCTTGCGCGGCTTGCGATGCAGTCACGAGGTGCCCTCCCTTGCAGCTCGATCGAAAAACTGACAAGTTGTCAGCATTTAGCGAAACTGATACTTGATCATGTTTCTTGTCAACCACGAATTCGCACTCTCGTGAGAGATTTGGCGCATGACGCAGATCAGGCGAACGGCGACGGAACCGCGGCGTAGGCCGAAGCAGGAGCGCGGCCGCGAGCGCATCGATGCGATCCTGGCCACCACCATGCGGTTGATCGGCGAAAAGGGCATCGACGCGGTGACGATGAAGGAGGTCGGCGCGCTTGCCGGCGGGCCGATCGCCACCGTCTATCATTACTTCCCGAGCAAATCAGCGATCCTGGCGATGCTCTACGAGCGGTTTTCCGAGGAAAGCCGTGCCAGATTCGGCGCGATCATCGCCGAGATAGGCCGGCTGGAGGACGTGACCGCGGCGGCTGACCGCCTGCTCGACGATTACTATTCCCGCGTCGCGGCGGACCCGGCGATCCAGGACCTGCAGAACGCCATCCAGGCCGACAAGGCGCTGCAGCATCTCGACATCGCCGAGACGCGGCATCAGGCGAAAATGTTCTGCGACCATGTCGCGCCGATGCTGAAGTCCGAGCAGCGCGAGGCTTTCGGACGCGTCGTGTTCCTGATCTTCCAGCTTGCAGGCGGCGTCGTGCGGCTGGCGCTGACGCAGGACGAGGAAGAAGGCCGGCGCACGATCGACGATTATCGGTCGATCATCCACACGCAGTTGCGGTTGTTTTTGTAGGGCGCCTGCCGCCTAAAGCAGGTCGCGTGAAGAAGAATTCACGCGACCTGCTTTAAGTTTTTGATTTTAAGCATGTCTTTGTCCCGAAACCGGGCCCACTTTCGGGAGACATGCTTTAGGTGTGTTGGCGGATCAGCCCCTCGAACCCGTCGGCAAGATTGGCATTGCCGGCGGCGAGGAAGGCGGACAGGTTGCGGACGCGGCCGGGCGTCTTGTTGGCGTCAAGCAGAAAGGCCTTGCCTTCATGCATGACGAAATCGAATTTGCCGTAGTCGAAGCCGAGCTCGCGCCGCAGCGCGCGAAGCTCGTCGGGAACCGGAACCGGCTCTCGTCGGATCGTATCGTCGCCTTTGACCAGGTTTTGTGGCGAGACATGCCGGGTACAGCGCTCGTGTTCTCCGCAAAACAGCCAGAAGCGGGCGCCAAAGCCGTCCGGCTCGGGCTCGGGAACGAACTTCTCCACCACGAGGTCCTTGCGATCGAACACCGCCGGCGGAACATCCGCAAGCGAGCTGTGGATGCTGTAGCGATCAAGCAGCTTGGCATCGGGAAATGGCTCCGGCCTGCCGGCGCGCCGCGATCTCCGGTTGAGCGTCTGTTCTCGCGTACCCAGATTGTTGAGGCTGCTCTTGACGATGACAGGGCCTCGCCAGCCGTGGTCCCTATCGATCACCGCGCCGCTGACGCGTCGCTTCGAGATGTCGGGGGCGGCGATGTTGAGGCAGAAGGGAAAGGCGCGCGCGTATTCGACATATTCAGGTGGCGTAACAGTCGCGTCGACATGCAGTACCGCGATATCCGCCTCCGGCTTGGCCGAAGTGCCCGTAAGAACGCGCACGGAATGCCCCCGGCGCTTCAACTCCTCCAGCAGATCGAAGAGCATGTATGGGCTGTCGCGGCGCAACAACGGCCCGCGACGTCGTTCAAACCCGTCAAACTCATGCGTGATCACCGCGATGCGCGCCATGCCCGCCCCCTTGGCTTATCAAGCGTCGTCGATTATTCGGTCGAATACAACGCGTTGCCGGGGTGGGATTTGCATGACGGAGCATTGGAATGCAATTCGTCAACATTGGCAGCTGCTCGGCTCACCTCTGCGGCCGCCGGCGGAGGTGGTCGAAACCTACGACCGTGAGCTCGAGCTCGCCCGGTCGCATGTCGTGATGTTCGGCGTGACGCCCGAGCTCGCCGGGCTTGGCGCCAGGATGACGGCGGTCGACGAGTCCGCCGACATGATCGCCGGCATCTGGCCAGGCGATACCGATACGCGCAAGGCGGTGCAAGGCGATTGGTTCGACCTGCCATTTCCCGGCGGAAGCGTCGATGCGCTGATCGGCGATGGATGTCTCTCGGTCATCGGCGCCGCCGAGTTCAGGCGTGCACTGTTTGCGTCGATCGCGCGTGCGCTGAAAGACGACGGGCGCGCCGGCATCAGGCTTTATGCTTGCCCCGAAATCCCGGACGACGCGAAGGATGTCCGCGCCCTGGCGCTGAGCGGCGGCGTCGCGACCTTCCACGAGCTCAAATGGCGCGTGGCGATGACCGCAATCGGCGCCGCGCCCGACTACATCATGCCGGTGAGGAGAATCCTCGAACAATTCGACAGGATGTTTCCTGACCGTGAGGAGCTCTCGGCTCGAACCGGCTGGGAACTGCCCGTCATCGGAACCATCGACGTCTACCGGAACTCGCCGGCCATCTACAGTTTCGCGCCGGTGGCGGCTCTTGTCCAAGAGGCCGAGGCGTATTTCAGCGATGTCGGCATTGCCTCGACCGGCACATACGGGCTCGCCGAACGCTGCCCGTTGCTGGCGCTGCGGTCGCCGAAGCGCCGGGACTAACGGATGAGATTGCTCGTCGGCGCCTCGCGACACCCGTCGCTTTTCGGGCTGGCGTTCCACGCGCGAAAAATTTCGCGCCGCTTGCCTCTAGCGCGCGCCTTGACTCCGGCAAGACGCCAGCCTATCTCAGCGCCACGTTAGCACTCGCCTTTAGTGAGTGCTAACCGATGTCCGGCGGCCTCGCCGGATGGAGGAACAGTTCTCACCGTTCTCATTCGAGGAAGAAAACATGGCAAAGTCCAAGTTCCGCCCGCTTCATGACCGCGTGGTCGTTCGCCGGGTTGAATCCGAATCCAAGACCGCCGGCGGGATCATCATCCCGGATACGGCGAAGGAGAAGCCGCAGGAAGGCGAGATCATCGCCGTCGGCTCCGGCGCTCGCGACGAAAACGGCAAGCTCGTGCCGCTGGACGTCAAGGCCGGCGACCGCATCCTGTTCGGCAAGTGGTCGGGCACTGAAGTCAAGCTCAATGGCGAAGACCTTCTGATCATGAAGGAATCCGACATCATGGGCATCATCGGCTGATCATCGGCCTCTCCATCAACTGAATTTTCGGGCTCTTCCCGAGTCCCTGTCAGGAGCTAAACAATGGCTGCAAAAGACGTAAAATTCTCCCGCGATGCTCGTGAGCGCATGCTGCGCGGCGTCAACATCCTCGCCGACGCGGTGAAGGTCACGCTCGGCCCCAAGGGCCGCAACGTCGTCATCGACAAGTCGTTCGGCGCCCCGCGCATCACCAAGGACGGCGTCACCGTCGCCAAGGAGATCGAGCTTGAGGACAAGTTCGAGAACATGGGCGCGCAGATGGTCCGCGAAGTCGCTTCGAAGACCAACGACATCGCCGGCGACGGCACGACCACCGCGACCGTTCTCGCCCAGGCGATCGTGCAGGAAGGCAACAAGGCCGTTGCCGCCGGCATGAACCCGATGGACCTCAAGCGCGGCATCGATCTCGCCGTCGCCGAAGTCGTCGTCGCTCTCGGCAAGGCCGCCAAGAAGATCAAGACCTCCGAGGAAGTCGCCCAGGTCGGCACGATCTCGGCCAATGGCGACGAGTCGGTCGGCAAGATGATCGCGGAAGCGATGCAGAAGGTCGGCAACGAGGGCGTCATCACCGTCGAGGAAGCCAAGACCGCGGAGACCGAGCTGGAAGTCGTCGAAGGCATGCAGTTCGACCGCGGCTACCTCTCGCCCTACTTCGTCACCAACGCCGACAAGATGGTCGCCGATCTGGAGGACGCCTACATCCTGCTGCACGAGAAGAAGCTCTCCAACCTGCAGGCCATGCTGCCGGTCCTGGAAGCCGTCGTTCAGACCTCGAAGCCGCTGCTCATCATCTCGGAAGACGTCGAAGGCGAGGCCCTCGCCACGCTGGTCGTCAACAAGCTGCGCGGTGGCCTGAAGATCGCCGCCGTCAAGGCTCCGGGCTTCGGTGACCGCCGCAAGGCCATGCTGGAAGACATCGCCATCCTCACCGGTGGCCAGGTCATCTCGGAAGACCTCGGCATCAAGCTCGAGAATGTCGGCCTCAACATGCTCGGCCGCGCCAAGAAGGTGTCGATCTCCAAGGAGAACACCACCATCGTCGACGGCGCCGGCAAGAAGGCCGAGATCCAGGGCCGCGTCGCCCAGATCAAGCAGCAGATCGAGGAAACCACCTCGGACTACGACAAGGAGAAGCTGCAGGAACGTCTGGCGAAGCTCGCCGGCGGCGTTGCCGTGATCCGCGTCGGCGGTGCGACCGAAGTGGAAGTGAAGGAAAAGAAGGACCGCGTTGACGACGCCCTGAACGCGACCCGCGCGGCCGTGGAAGAAGGCATCGTCGCCGGCGGTGGCGTGGCCCTGCTGCGCGCTTCGGCCAACGTCAAGGCCACCGGCGCCAACTCCGACCAGGCTGCCGGCATCAACATCGTGCGTCGTGCGCTGCAGTCCCCGGCCCGCCAGATCGCGGCGAACGCCGGTGCGGAAGCGTCGATCGTTGCCGGCAAGATCCTCGAGAACAAGGGCGCGACCTTCGGCTTCAACGCCCAGACCGGCGAGTATGGCGACATGATCGCCATGGGCATCGTCGACCCGGTCAAGGTCGTGCGCACGGCTCTCCAGGACGCGGCCTCGGTCGCCGGCCTGCTGGTCACCACCGAAGCCATGATCGCCGAAGCTCCGAAGAAGGAAGCTGCCGGCGGTATGCCGGGCGGCATGCCCGGCGGTGGCATGGGTGGCATGGGCGGCATGGATTTCTAATCCAAGCTACCAAGCTGATACGGAAAGGGCGCCGAGAGGCGCCCTTTTTGTTTGCGTCTGGAGATCCGAGTCCTCAGGCGACGCTCTCCGCCTGCTGCGCCACTTTGCCAGCAAGCACCGCCTGCTCGACCAGCGCCGCGACCTCGTCGGCCACCGCCTGCAGCGGCGCGCGGTCGCGGGTAGCGCGGGCGATCACCATGAGGCCTTCCAGCGAGGATTCGACCAGCAGCGCCAGCGCCTGCGCGCGCCGCTCCGGCACCCCTGCCCTGACGAATGCCTGGCGCAGCAGGCCGACCCACTGCTCAAAGGCCGAGCGGCAGATTTCAACCAAGTCCGGAACATCATTCGGTGCGTCGAGCACGACCGGCGCAACCGGACAGCCGAGCGAGAATTCGTTGTCCTCCAGCATGCGGGCCACCGACTGGTAGATGTGGTGCACGGCAACGGCGGGATCGCTTTCCTCCAAAAGCGCCGCGCCCAGCCGCTCCGTCACGTCGGCGACGCTGGCGCGCGTCACCTCGACGACCAGCTGGTCCTTGCCCCCCGGGAAATGGAAATAGAGCGAGCCACGGGGTGCTGCGCTGGCGCTCAAGATGTCGTTCAGCGACGTGCCGTGATAGCCACGCTGCCGGATGAGCCGCGCCGTCGCCTCGATCATGCGGGTGCGTGTGTCCGTCGCCACGTCGACCTCTCGAATGTCAACCTCTGTCAGGAACGCGCATTATAGGGCTTGCCCCCAATATGACAATCGGTCTACATAATATGTAAATCGGTCTACATATTTCGGAAGCAACAATGCGAACCTATCGGCTCGAGGAGCGAGGCGGCACCGACAAACTGGTGCTGCGCGAGGAGGCGGTGCCGCGGCCAGGTCCGCGTCAGATCGTTATGCGGGTGCACGCCACGTCGCTGAACCGGCGCGACACGATGATCCTCAACGGCAGCTATCCGCTGACGCCACGCGACGGCGTCGTGCCGCTGAGCGACGGCGCCGGTGAGGTGGTGGCGGTTGGCGATGCCGTAACGCGCTTTGCCGTCGGCGACCGTGTGACCGGCAGCTATTTCGCGCGCTGGATCGACGGCCGCATGCATCCGGGCATCGTCGACCAACTCGGCTGCACGCTGGACGGCATGCTTTGCGAATATGCGCTGCTCGACGAGCAATGGGCCGTGCGGTTGCCCGACCATCTCTCCTGGCGAGAGGCGGCGACCTTCACCTGCGCCGGGCTGACCGCCTGGAGCGCACTGACGGGCGCCGAAATTCCAAAGCCGGGACAATGGGTTCTCGTCATCGGCTCAGGCGGTGTCGCGCTGTTTGCGCTGCAGTTCGCCAAGCTCATGGGTTGTCGCGTCGCCGCCGTCACCTCGCGCGCCGAGAAGGCCGACAGGCTGCGCACGGTCGGCGCAGATCTGGTCTTCGCGGCAGCCGAAACGCCGGAATGGGGCGTGAAGCTGCGCGAGGCGACCGGCGGCATCGACCTGGTCGTCGAGACCGGCGGACCGGCGACCTTTCAGCAATCGCTGATCGCCAGCGCGCTTTACGGGCGCATCGTGCTGCTCACCGTACAGGACCAGGAGGGCAAATCGGTCGAAATCCCGGGTGCCGTCTACCAGCGCAGCCTCGTCACCATCGGCCGCCTCTTCGTCGGCAGCCGCAACGGGCTGGAAGCAATGCTTGCCGCCGTCGCCACGCACCGGCTGAAGCCGGTCATCGACAAGGTCTTCCCGTTCACCGAGGCGCGCGAGGCCTACCGTCATTTCCAGCAGGGCGACGTCTTCGGCAAGGTCGTCATCGACGGTGCGTAACCGCCACGCCTTCCCGCAAAACAGAGAGGAGATCAGCCATGACAGTTCGTGAAGCCTCGGCCGAATGGCACGGCACGCTCAAGCAAGGATCCGGCCGGCTGCGGCTTGGCAGCGGCGTGTTCGAAGGCGCCTATTCCTTCCCGTCCCGTTTCGAGAATGGTCCGGGCACCAATCCGGAAGAGCTGATCGCGGCCGCGCATGCCGGCTGCTTCTCGATGGCGCTCACCGCCATTCTCGGCGGCGAAGGCCATACGCCTGACAACATCTACACGACCGCGAAAGTGCATCTCGGCGCGACCACGACGGGACCGACGATCACCCGCATCGAGCTCGAAACCGAGGCCCGCGTCGCCGGCATCTCGGCCGAGGACTTCGAACGGCTGGCGCAAAAAGCCAAGGCGGCCTGCCTCGTCTCGCGGGCGCTCGCCGGCGTCGCCACCATCACGCTCAAAGCGAGCCTCGCAACTTAATGAAATGGCGGGAGAAAATCCTATGACCCAGGAATTGATCATCGACATCGCCATGGCCGAGCGCTCCGCCGAAACGGCGGAAATCATGCGGCGCTACAACGACGTGTTCCAGCATCACGATCCGTCGGCACTGGACGACCTGGTGGCGCGGGACTGCGTCATCGAGAACACCACGCCGGCGCCGGACGGCGCCCGCCGCAACGGCAAAGCGGCCTGCGTTGAATTGTGGTCGGCGATCGCCACCGGACCCGGCACGCGCTTCGACATCGAAGAAACATATGTGGCCGGCGACCGCGCCACGATCCGCTGGCGCTTCTGGATGGCCGACGGCAGGTCGCTGCGCGGCGTCAACCTGATGCGCGTCGCCGATGGGCGGATCGTCGAGGCGATGGGTTATGTAAAGGGATAGGGGCTATGCGAAAGGATAGGGCCTGACGCGGAAGCCGCGCTCAGGCCCAGCCCGGAACCCCCCGCCAGGATTTGGATTCCGGGTAAGCTGCTTAGGAGACCACCCGGTTGAGCTTCACGAAGGTGATCGTCCTGGCGGTCGAGCGCGGCGCTGCGTCCTCGATGATGCTGAGGCCGCCTTTTTCCTTCAACGTGTTCCAGGCCATGTAGAGCAGATAGGCGACGCCCAGATATTTCAGCGTCTCGAAGGCGACGGCGCTGGTGTGCAGCACGGCGGCGAGGCCGGTGACGGCGGCCGCCATATGCGGGATGATGCCCAGCGTGCAGGCGAAAGCGGCGACAATCGAGGCGCGCGCCTCGCGAGAGGCAGGCGTTCAGCGTGTAGAGGACGCCGGTGCCGGGCGAAGCGACGATGATCAGCGACGTCAACAGGAATTCGATGCTCGTGGATTTCCTCCGCAGCCCTGCCCGGCGGGAAGGTACCGGGGCGGCGGCAAGCGGGGAGTGCGTGATCTCTCCCCTTGTGGGGGAGATGGCCGGCAGGCCAGAGGGGGGCGCGAAGGAACGCCAACCTCTCAGGTGTTCAAATCGAAAGCTAGTCCTGAGTGCGAGAGAAATTCGGCTGAGACGTCGGCGGGACAGCGCCCCCCTCTGCCCTGCCGGGCTTTCGTTGTTCGCAAAGCCAAGCAATTGGCTTCGCGTCCGCTACGCGGACCACTCCTCAACCCCCACAAGGGGGGAGATTGGCAGGTCCAGCCCGTGCGCTGCCCTTGCCGTCAGGCACTCGGGGTCGCCCGGCATGCAGGCGCGGCAGACATGTGGGCGTGCGTCGTAGATGCCGCAAGCAGTCGCTTTGCCGACTTCGCCGCGAAGCGCGGCGCAGCGGCCATTTTCGAAGCGAATGCCGGACAGGTCGGTGGCGACCAGCGCTTCGGGGATACGCTCGAGCTCGTCGTCGTCCTCGGTCGAAAAGCGCGGCCAATCCGCCGCATAAGCACAACAAGCGCCGCAGCTCTGGCAATCGAAGACGGCAACCGAGTCGACATCTTGAGCGGCCAGGTCAAGCAGCACAGGGCCGGAGGCGGTGCGACCGAGGTCTTGCGGCAAGGCTGCTACTTCTTCCTGGTCTTGCGCGCCGGTGCTTCGGCCGGCGTCTTGAACAGATCGGTCGCAACCTCGGCAGGCGCCTTCTGCGGAGGCTTGGGCGGTTTCGCGGCAGCGGGCGACCCTGCGGGCTGGTCCTTGGGGGCGAATTTTATGGCCATGTATCAGTCCTCGTTGGAAAAGCGCGATGATGGCGCTTTCGGGTTACGCAAGCGGCCGATCAGCGCCGAGACCGCCGTGATGTTCATTTCTTCCGGCGACCACATCCCGGCCGCCTCTATGTGATGCGTTCCAAGCTCACGATGCGTGCTGCCGCTATAGGCCGCGTCCTGACGGGTGGTCCGCTGAAGCGTCTTGGGATCCTCGCGGACATATTCGATCAGATAGTTCGGACATTCGGCGCGACTGAGCACGGCGATCCGCACCTGCGCATTGCCGAAGGCGCGCTTGCATCGCTCAAGCCTTTCAAGCACGCGCCTGACATATTCGACCGGCTTGTCTAAGCCATCGACAAGATCGGCGATGGTGGCATTGCTGGCTATCTGGATTGGAGGCACACGTTTGGTGGCCATCGGCATTCTCTCCGCTTGCGCCGGTCTTCAGCCATGATCGAGCACAAAGCAATACGGCAATTCATCGAACTGCCGATCCTACCAACATAATTGACGTCGGATTTTTTTCATCTTGCACGGAACCCTTTCGCCGGCTGCCGGTTTACCCTTGTCGTCAGCAATTCATGAGCAATCGAGAAAGGTTGACGGCAAAAGACGCCTCCCGCGCCATAAAAAGCGCGAGAGGCGTTCTTCTTACATGATTACGCTGATCATCGGCAGCACCTCATAGCGGAAGCCGCAGCCCCAGCTCGACACGGGATCGCCATCGGTCACGACCCTCGCCTCGGCTTCGCTGCCGGCACGCAGGATCAACAACCCCCAGGGACCGGCAGGATCGGCGACTGGGCCTGCCATGATCATGATGCCTTCGCGAAGCTTCTCGCGCAGATAGTCGGCATGCCGGCCCATCAGCGCCCTTTCCTCCTCGGTCATGGTGAAGGCGAAATCGGGCCGGGGTGGGATCAGCCGGCAATGGAAGATCTTTAACGCCCTGGCTTCACGCGGTGCTTCACTGCTGGCCATCAGTTCCTCCCTTAGGGCGGATATCAACGGCGCCGTCGCGCTATTTCGACGGTTATTCGTCCGGCCCAGGTTCCGGCCAGGGCTCCTTGGCGGCTTCCGCATACCACTGCTGCATCGCGTTCATCGCCAACACCGCGTCGACATAGGCGCGCGTGACGGGCGCCAGCTCGCCGCCATAGGTGTCGAAGCGCGTGACCACAGGCGCATACATGGCATCGGCCGCGGTGAAATGACCGAACAGGAACGGGCCGCCTTCACCATATTGCTCGCGGCACTGACGCCAGATCGCTTCGATCCGAGCCCGCTGCGCCTCGCCCTCGGCGTCGAGCGGCTTGTGGGATTTCGGCCGGCGCAGGTTCATCGGCCAGCCATAGCGCACTTCGCGGAAGCCGGAATGCATCTCGGTCGCCACCGAGCGCGCCAGCGCGCGGGCGCCGAGGTCGTCCGGCCACAGCTTCTTTTCCGGATAGAGGTCGGCCAGATATTCAAGGATCGCCAAGGTTTCCCAGACGGTCCTACCATTATGGTTCAACACCGGCACCAAGCCGGTCGGCGACACCTTGGCGAGATCGGCGGCGGTCTCAGGCGTGCGCAGGCGAACGAAGCCTTCCTCGAAGGGGATTTCCAGGTGGCGCATCGCCACCCAGGGCCGCAACGACCAGGAGGAAAAGCACTTGTTGCCGATGTAGAGCGTGAATTCTGCCAAGACGGACTCCCCCATGCGCGGTTGCCGGCCAACCTAGCCGCTTCACCTTCGAGCCGATAGTCCTTGTCGCGTCACCGGTTTGCGCGGAACCAAAAGTCTCTCCGTCCGTTTGGCTGCCGGATGCGGCTCCCGTATCCAGCTTCCATACAGACCCAGGAGATGCGCCCATGGTGAACAGGGATCAGGTTGCCGGTCTTGCCAAGCAAATGAAGGGTTCGGTCAAGCAGGCCGCCGGCAAGGCCACCGGCAACCGGCGGACAGAGGTCGAAGGCGTTGCCGACAAGATCGCCGGCAAGGTGCAGAAGGCCTATGGCGACGCGAAGGACAAGGTCAAGAAGGCGTTCTGACCCTCACGCCGTTGCCTTGATGATCGACGCCGCCGCGAGGCGGCCTTTTCATGTCTGGAATTGCTTGGCGAAGGCGTTGGTGAAGACGATGTCGCCATGGTCGCCGGCCGCTTCGCCCAGCACCACATCCATGTTGTCGGCAGTCACCCGCGCCAGCGCGAAGCCGCCCATATAGGCCGCCTTCGGCTTGACGATATCGAGCCCGTCGCGCTGGTAGATCATCGGCACTTCGTGCTGGTGGCCGTGGAAGATGGCGATGACATTGTAGCCCTCGATCGCTGCCAGCAGCGCCTGGCGATCGGCCTCGGCCCACCAGTGCGGGCGGCCGGCGCCATCCTCATCATAGGTGCGTTTCACCGGGTCCCAGCGCTCGGTCGAGAAAGTGTCCCAGCCATAGTGCTGGAACAGGACGACCGGACGACCGTCGCCGGCATAGGTGGCGAGGTCCTGCTTCAACCAGGGCAGGCTGCTCGGCGCGCCATGGCCGGTGTCGCCGGCGAAGCGATGCGTCTGGATAAGATGCAGGCCGCCCCAATCCCAGGAGTAGCAGTCGGTATCGACGTCATATTCGGTCGCCGGCACCGGCGGCTTGAAGAACACGCCGGGGCGATGGTTGACCTCGACATAGTCGCGCAATTCGCGACGATACCAGTCGACATGCGGCGGCGAGCCGTTCTGGTCGAGATCGTGATTGCCGAGTCCGACATAGACCGGGATGTGGACGCGGTCCGGCCCGACGCCTTCCTGATAACGCTGGGAGAACTGCAGAAGCTGCGTCCCTTCGCTTGGTTCGGTGACCTGGCCGCCGCCATCGTCGGTGATGTCGCCGCCAGTGACGAGGCCGAGCGGCGTGCCGATGCGGGTGCCAGCCGAATGCAGGCCGGTGGCAACGCCGTCGATCTCGGCCGGCCACCGCTTGTCCGCAATCGCGTTGAGCGCCGCCACATTGCGCAGAAGCGCCGCGTCGGTCTTGCCTTCCTGCAGGCAGTTGGGGCTGAGCCCGCTCGCCATGCGGCAGGCATGGATATCGGCGATGAAGAGGAAGGTGGCGTCAATCGGCTGGATGCGCTTTCCGGTCTGGCCGAAAGCACCGCCAGGCAGGCCGCAGGCGGCAGCGAGGCCTCCCATCCGAGCGATGAAGGTGCGGCGCGAAACGGTTGCGGGCGAAGAGCGATTCATCGTCATCCGATTAAGCATCCTCGAACCGCCTCGTCCAGTTCAATGCCCGGTCGGCGCCCTGGAGAGTTTTCATTCCCAAGGCATGAATAGCTCATGGGTCGACAGCGCGGCGGGGCTCTGTCATTGCTTCGGAACATGCATCCAGGGAGGAAGGCATGAAAACCCTGGCAACCGGCATGGCACTCGCCATGCTCGCCGGCGCCGCGCAGGCTGCGGACTGCGTGGACGCCAAATCCGCCAAAGCCGGCTTCGTGCTGGAAAAGGCGGGCATAAGCAGCGAGTTCCGGCCGGCGCCCGGCGGCATGGTCGCGGTCGCCAACAAGTACGAGTCGGACTCGCCGCAGACGCAGTATCTCTATGCCGGGCTGATCGAGGTGTTCCGAGACAGCGAGACCGGGCGGCTGTCGATGATCCCGCTTGGCGACTTGAAGAAGCTGTTCCCTCTGAAGGCGGGCGCCAAGAGCAAGACCGAATTCGTACGGCTGTCTTCGAAAAAGGCGCCGAAGGGCACCGAGACGCTGGCTTTGACCGTCAAGGGCAAGGACAGCTACAAGCTCGGCGACTGCAAATACAACGTGCTGGTGGTTAGCGAAACGATCACCGGCGATACGGGCAACGTGATCGATACCTTCACGGCGCTCTATTCGCCGGACCTGCAGGCGGTGCTGGCACGGCGATACGACGAGGGGACCAGCGCGCAGAGCGAAGTGGGGTTCGAGACGATCAAGCCGCTGAAGGAGTGAACCTGGTCAGTTGGACACGTCGGCGGGACAGCAAACTTTTCTGTGCTTATCGCAGCAACACCCTGCGGCGTCGCCTTGCCGCCGGTCCACCCGAAGATAGCTCTTCCAATCCCCTCAAGCACTCCCGCAATACCCCAGCATCCTGCGAAGTCTTGGCCATAGACATGGCGCCGGAATAAGCAGCCACCGCGAGCGCGGCGAAGCGGTCGGGATCGGTGCCGCCCTCCCTCCCGTCCAACTGGTCGGCCCGGATCTTATCGGCGATAGCCTGCCGCCAGCCGGCGAAGATTCCTGCGAGCGCCGAGCGGAAGTCATCGTCGGCCAGCGACAATTCATGCGCGAGATTGTTGAGCGGGCAGCCGCGCACATAGCCTTGCTGTTCAAGCTCCGCAGCCACCGCCTCGAACACGGCCCGCACGCCTTGGCGGGCCGTGGGCGCCGCCAGCACCGGGTCGATCCAGGTTTCCTGGACCGCGGCCGCCACCCGTTCCTCGATCACCGCGAGCGCCAACGCCTTCTTGGTCGGGAAATGGTGGTGCAGCGCACCGCCGGTGACACCGGCAGCCGCCATCAGGTCGCCGAGGCTCGAGGCGTGGTAACCGCGCGCCTGGAAGGAACCTTCCGCCACGTCGAGCACGCGGCGGCGCATGCCATCCGGGTCGTTGGTGCGTTTTTTACGCGAGGCCATGGCGATCTCCCCTTCCTCCCTTGTTGGAGAAGGTACCTGAACGAAGTGAAGGCGGACGGGGGCTGCTCCGGGGAAAGCCAGCGTCTCACTCCGCTGGAACACCCCTCATCCGTCTCGGCGCTACGCGCCGATCCACCTTCTCCCACAAGGGGAGAAGGGGAAAACCACGATAGCAGATTGACAAAACCGGGCAACCGGTCTGTTTATGAAACAGGATGATCGCCCTGTTTTGAGATTCTGGCCATGAACCGACCTTCCCGCCTTGCCTCACCCATCGTCGAGCTTCGGCAATACACGCTAAAGCCCGGGCGGCGCGAAACACTGATCGCGCTGTTCGATCGCGAGTTCGTCGAAACGCAGGAAGCGACCGGCATGACCGTCATCGGCCAGTTTCGGGATATCGACCGCCCCGACATGTTCGTCTGGCTGCGCGGCTTCGAGGACATGGAGGCGAGAAAGGACGCGCTGAGCGCCTTCTACGGCGGACCGGTCTGGGCCACGCACCGGGATGCCGCCAATGCGACGATGATCGATTCCGACGACGTGCTGTTGCTCAAGCCGGCCTGGCGGGGTGCGGAATTCGACCTGTCGGGATTATTCCGGCCGACAGCTGCCGAGGCCGGAACTATGAACGATCGGAGCCGCTTGCCCGACTTTGTTGAGATTTCGATTCACCATTTGCGACCAAGCGCCGAGGCCGGCTTCGCCCAGCGCTTCGAGGCGGAGGCGGTCCCGCTGCTCGCGGCAAACGGGGCCCGACTGCTCGGCGCCTTCGTCAGCGAGCACTCTGAAAATACGTTTCCGCGGTTGCCGGTACGTGCCGGCGAAAATGTCCTCATCATCGTCACCGGCTTCGACGATGTCGATGCCCATGCCGGCCATCAAGCCGCCCTCGCCGCTTCGCCGGCATGGCGGGCGGTCCGCGAAACCATGCAGGCCTTTTCCTCAAAGCCGGACGAGACGTTGCGGCTGACGCCTACCGCCCGATCGCTATTGCGATAGTCACGCGGCTGGCAACATGCCCGCTATTGCCTCGGCGACAAAGGCCGGGTCTTCCCAATGCGGGTTGTGACCGCACTCCTGCGCCCACACCAGACGCGATCCGTCGATTGCCCGGGTCATCGACTGCTGATGCGCAGCGCCGAAAAGCGGATCGCACCCGCCGGCAATGATCAGTGTCGGAACCTGCACGGCCGGCGCCGCGGCGGTCAGATCGGTGCGGCGGACTTCCTCGAGAATGGCGCGCCAGTGCGCCGCAGGGATCGCCGAGGCGTCCTTTGCGAGACCAGCGAGAAAAGCCCGCGGCACACCCGGCCGGCAGGCATGCCACCAGTCGTAGAACGGATCCGACGGCGAGATCGGATCGCGCAAAGCCGCGACGCCGTCGATCAACTGGTGATCCGATCCGAAATCGGGCTTCAGCGTGCTGGCCATGATCACCAGCCCGCGGATCATCTCCGGATACCGAGCGGCCAGCGCGATCGACACCATGCCACCCAGCGAATGGCCTACGACGACGGGTCGGTCCAGCCGCAGGCGCCGGATCAAGCCGGCGGTGTCGTCGACGAAATCGGCGACGCCGCAGCCCTCGCCCGCCTGCGAACCTCCATGGCCACGCAAGTCCGGCATGATCAGCCGGCGCCCGGAGAGATGCGGCGCCAGCAGCGAAAAACTGCGGCTGGTGTCGGTGAAGCCATGCACCAAGAGCAGCGGCGGCTCCGTGCCGGCGACCTCGACATAGGCAAGGTCGAGACCGCCGACATCGACGATCTCCTTGCGGCCGGCCCAAGCGTCCTGCTCGGCCTCCTGATCCGCCAGCTCAAAAGCTGTCAATCTCAAAGCCCGAGCTTTTCCTTGACCGCGGCAAGGCCGGGCTTGCCATCAAAGGTGGTGACGCCGGCAAGCCAGGCATCGAGGCGATCCTTGTGCGCGGTGATCGACTTCAGCGCCCCGTCCTCCGGCTTCATGCCGTCATTGATGAGGTAGCCCATACCGACATTTTCCATGTCGATGTCGAAGGCGAGGTTCTTCAGGAACCGCGCGACGTTCGGGCATTCCTGCAGAAAACCCTTGCGCACCTGCGTCGTCACGGTGGCGGCGCCGAAGTTCGGACCGAAGAACTTGTCGCCGCCGGTCAGGTACTTAAAGTCGTACATCGTGTTCATCGGATGCGGCGCCCAACCCTGGAAGACGATGAACTGCTTTTCCTTGATCTCGTAGCCGACCTCCGAGAGCATGCCGGCTTCGCTCGACTCCACCACCTGCCAGCCGTTGAGGCCGAACTTGGGATCGGCAATGGCGTCCATCATCAGCTGATTGGAGCCGGGCTCGATGCCGTACATCTTCTTGCCGAACTTGTCGGCGAATTTGTGCAGGTCGGACAGGTCCTTGACGCCGGCGTCCCAGACATAGGTCGGCACGGCGAAAGTGTATTTGGCGTCGACCAGATTGACCCGCACATTCTCGATCGAGCCGTCCTTCTTGTAGGGCTCGTAATAAGTGACCATCGCCGGATCCCAATAGCCGAGGAACAGGTCGAGGTCTTTGTTCTTCATGCCTTCGTAGATGACGTTGATGCCGAGCACCTCGCTTTGCGGCTCGTAGCCGAGCGCCTGGAGCAGCACCTTGGCCACGCCCGTGGTGAAGGCAAGATCGTTCCAGCCGGGCTCGGCCATGCGGACCGCTTTGCAGCTCTCGGCCTCGGCGGCCCAGGCCGCCGGGGAAGCCAGCATCAGGGCCGCGAGACAGACGCCATTCGCAAGCATGCGCAACATTCGGGTTCTCCTCATTGTCGAAATTGACCTTTTGGTCGACTTATTGTCCCATTGGTCAATTGTTGATCTGAGCGGACGAAAATGTCAACATGGATTCGCCATGCATGGATCGGTCCGTTGAAACTCACGCGCCTCAGCGACATACGCCGCAAGGAGTTGCGGCAGGCGGCGTTCGCCGTTCTGGAGCGCGAAGGCATCGCCGGCGCGACGCTGGAAAAGGTCGCGGCCCAGGCTGGCGCCTCGAAAGGCATCGTGCTGCATTATTTCCGCAACAAGCAGGAGCTGTTCGAGCACGCCATGCGCGAGGCGAACGCCGTGCTCTGCCACGCCGTGGTCGGCCGGCTTGAGCGGGCGCGGACGCCGATGGAACGGCTGGACGCAGTGATCGAGGGCAATTTCGAGGAGCACTTGTTCCTGCCGCCGCTCTGCCATGCCTGGCTGTCGCTCTGCGCCGAGGTGCCGCGCGACGAGAAGCTTGCGCGCATCCAGAAGGTCATCCATGCGCGCATGCGCTCGAACCTTTTGTCCGGCCTGCGCGGCCTCACTTCGCCCGAACTGGCCGACGAGATCGTGCTTGGCGTCACGGCGCTGATTGACGGGCTGTGGCTCAGGCTCGGCCTGCAGCCGGGCAGCGTCACGCGCGAGCAGGCGGTGCGCCAGGTCAAGGATTTCGTCGCGGGGCGACTGGCCCTTCGCCTGCCCACGCCCGTCGGCCTGGCCTCGGCCGGATAAGAGGGGGCTCCAGGGAAAGCCAACGTCTCACTCCGCTGGAACACCCCTCATCCGTCTCGGCGCGGCGCGCCGATCCACCTTCTCCCGCGAGGGGAGAACGAGGAGGGCGCAGCTTCAACCGATTCGCATCTTCCCCGCCCGCAATCTCCGCTTGATGCCGTTTGTGCAACGCGATACGCCCTTGCCCAAATCGACAGACCGGAGAGTGGCCGTGAGCGCTGAAAAGACCAGAACCGAAACCGATACGTTCGGCCCCATCGAGGTCGCGGCGGATCGCTATTGGGGCGCGCAGGCGCAGCGTTCTCTGGGCAATTTCAAGATCGGTTGGGAAAAGCAGCCGGCTTCGATCGTCCGCGCCTTGGGCATCGTCAAGCGCGCCGCGGCCGAGGTCAACATGGAGATGAAGCGGCTCGATCCCGCCGTCGGCAAGGCGATCGTCGAGGCGGCGCAGGAGGTCATCGACGGCAAGCTCGACGCGCATTTCCCGCTGGTTGTCTGGCAGACGGGCTCCGGCACGCAGTCCAACATGAACGCCAACGAAGTGATCTCCAACCGGGCGATCGAGATGCTCGGCGGCGTGATGGGCTCGAAGAAGCCGGTGCACCCCAACGACCACGTCAACATGAGCCAGTCGTCCAACGATACTTATCCGACGGCCATGCATGTCGCCTGCGCCGAGCGGGTCGTGCACCATCTGATCCCGGCGCTGCACCATCTGCACAAGGCGCTCGACGCCAAGGCGCGCGCCTTCAACCACATCATCAAGATCGGCCGCACGCACACGCAGGACGCCACGCCGCTGACCCTTGGCCAGGAATTTTCCGGCTATGCCGCGCAGGTCGCCTCGTCGATCAAGCGCATCGAGCTCACGCTGCCCGGCCTGCAGGAACTGGCGCAAGGCGGCACCGCCGTCGGCACCGGCCTCAACGCGCCGGTCGGCTTCGCCGAAAAAGTGGCGGATCGCATCGCTTCGATCACCGGCATCGCCTTCGTGACCGCGCCGAACAAGTTCGAGGCATTGGCGGCACACGATTCCATGGTGTTCTCGCATGGAGCGATCAACGCGGCGGCCGCGGCGCTTTTCAAGATCGCCAACGACATCCGCCTGCTCGGTTCCGGCCCGCGCTCGGGCCTCGGCGAGCTGTCGCTGCCGGAGAACGAGCCGGGCTCCTCGATCATGCCGGGCAAGGTCAACCCGACCCAGTGCGAGGCGCTGACGCAGGTTTGCGTGCAGGTGTTCGGCAACAACGCAGCACTCGCCTTCGCCGGCAGTCAGGGCCATTTCGAGCTCAATGTCTACAACCCGCTGATGGCCTACAACTTCCTGCAGTCGGTGCAGCTGCTCGCCGACGCGTCCGTCTCCTTCACCGACAATTGCGTGGTCGGCATCGAGGCGCGCGAGGACAACATCAAGGCCGCGCTCGAGCGCTCGCTGATGCTGGTGACGGCGCTCGCCCCGACCATCGGCTACGACAACGCCGCCAAGATAGCCAAGACCGCGCACAAGAACGGCACGACCTTGCGCGAAGAGGCCTTGGCCACCGGGCTGGTCAGCGAAGCCGATTATGATCGGCTGGTACGGCCGGAGGACATGACGCATCCGGGCTGAGGGCGGCTTCCTCATTCCGGGCGAAACCGATGCGGTATTTTGCGGTGGGAAAATTTGCTCCCGTCAGCGACTTCCACGACATGAATTTCACGCCGGCCGCAGAATCATAGGATGCACGTCCTGTGAACAATGTGTTGCCGCATAGGCGGCTTTGGTGAACAGTCTCCATCGTTTATCTGACGGGCCATTCAACCCCGTTCGGAGAACCGCCATGTCCATCAACTCTTCCGTCGCCGGCAACGGCACCGCATCCAACAGCTCCACCACGATCCTGATCGGCCGCATCCTGCTTGCCGTCATCTTCCTGCTTTCCGGCTTCGGCAAGCTCACCGCCATTTCCGGCACCGCCGGCTATTTCGGTGCCCTCGGCCTGCCGGTCCCGACCGTGACGGCCGTTGTCGTCGGCCTGATCGAGTTGCTTGGCGGCCTTGCCATCCTCGTCGGATTCCAGACCCGGATCGCCGCCTGGGTGCTCGCCATCTTCACGATCGCCACCGGGCTGGTCGCGCATACCGGGTGGGCCGACCAGATGCAGATGATCCAGTTCCTCAAGAACCTCGCCATCACCGGCGGCTTCATCCTGCTCGCTTCCTCCGGCGCCGGCGCCTATTCGATCGACGCCAAGCGCGCCTGAGCTCGAACAGTTCCCTTCCTCCCAAGCCCTGTTGAGCGGCGCGGAATTTTCCGCGCCGCTTTTTCGTTGCTGGACTAGACTAATGCTCCGGTCCGGCATTGCCGGACCGTGCCGACAAGGAAGGTGGTGGTCATGGCCCGCAACGCACTGCTTCTCATCGCGCGACTGCTGCTCGCCGCCCTGTTCGTGCCGTCAGGGCTTCAAGCACTCAGCGACATCGCCGCTACGAGCAGCTATTTCGCCGGCCTCGGCCTGCCCTTGCCCACATTGGCCGCCTGGGGGACCGGCCTGTTCGAAGTGACCGCCGGATCGCTGATCCTGATCGGCTTCCAGACGCCGATCGTTGCGTTGCTGCTTGCCGCTTTCTGCATCGCCGCCGGCTTCATCGGCCATTACCACCAAGGCGACGATCCGATGTTGTCCTTCCTGCATCAACAGATGCTGATGAAGGACATCGCCATTGCCGGCGGTTTCCTGGCGCATGCCATGGCCGGCGCTGGCGCCTGGTCGCTGGACGGTCGTGGTTTCGGGATCGCGGCGCCGAAGTGAGCTAAGCCGGCCCTATTTGACCGAAACGCTCGGCCCGCCTTCCACCGCCAGCACAAGGCGTCGGTTGGTGATGCGCGCAAGCTGCGCCAGGCGGCCGGCCGGCCGTTCGCCGTAAAGATCGGCGAGCGAGGCCGGCAGCACCAGGGCGAGCGCGCCGTTGCCGCGGCTTTCCCATTTCAGCCTCGGCATCACGCCGGGCATCGCTGCGGTGAGCAGATAGACCACGCGCATCATCGCCGCCAGCAAGCGGGCGCGCTCCAACAGCCTGGGCGGCGCCAGCGCCTTGATCTCGGGCGCGATGCCGTCGTTGAAGATGCCGTCGTGGCGATAGGCGTTGGCCAGAGCCAGATAGGCGCGGCCCGGATGGTCGACGCCGATGAAAGAGGCATGCGCGATGATGTTGAGCGACTGCCTGCCGCGATATTCAGGATGCGCGCGCCAGCCGATGTCGGCGAGCAGGCAGGCGGCATGGCGGTAGCGCGCCTCGTCCTCCGTCTCGTCGATGCCGAAGGCCTTGAACGCCTTGCCGGTCCATTCGACCAGGTCATGCGCGTGGTGCACCGAGCGCGAGCGCAAAAGCGCCAGTTCCTCGGCGGCCGAGATCAGCGGATCGGATTTCTGCTCCTCGGCGTCGAGCAGCGAATAGAGGAAGCCCTCGCGCACGCCCTGCGCCGAAACCACGATCTTAGAAGGCTGCATCGCCGTCATGATCTCCTGCAGCACGACGGCGCCGTAGGGCAAGAGCGAGCGGCGGTTCTTGGAGACACCCTCGATGCCCCTCACCTTCTCGACCTCGCCCTTGGCGACCTGTTTCAGGAAAGCCTGCGCGCTGTCGGCCGTTATCTCGTAGTGATGCATGACGCCGAGTGGGTAGTTGGTCATCTCCATATGCAGCCTGGCGAGGTTTCGCCAGGTGCCGCCGACGGCGTAGAAGACCCTGCCCTGCCCGCCTTTGAGCAGCTTTGCCCGCGCCAGCTCCTGGCGGGCGATCTTCTGGGCCTGGACGAGCGAGTTCTTGGCCATGTCCTGCAGGCGCAGGCCGCCAAGCGGCAGCGTGATGCCCTGGCCGATCGTCTCGCGGTTGATGTCGATCAGCTCGAGGCTGCCGCCGCCGAGGTCGCCGGCGATGCCGTTGGCGGGATGGAAGCCGGACATGACGCCGAGCGCAGAATAATAAGCCTCCTGGCGGCCGGTGAGTACGCGGATCTCGGTCCTCAGCACGTCCTCGGCGCGGTGGATGAAATCGGGACCGTTGCCGGCCTCGCGCGCGGCGGCGGTGGCCAGCACGTACATATGCTCGGCGCCGGCTTGATCCGAAAGCGCGCGAAAACGACGGAATTCCTCCATCGAGCGCGTCACCGCCTCGGGATCGAGCTTGCCCGTCGAAACGATGCCGCGGCCGAGGCCGGCCAGCATCTTTTCGTTGAACAGAAGCGTGGGCGAGCGGGCCAGCCCCTCATAGACGACAAGGCGGATCGAGTTCGATCCGATGTCGATGATCGACAGCGGCCGCCGGTCCTGAAGCCGGCCCTGGGAAACTGCGATCACGCGGCGCCGTTCTTCTTGCGGCGCTTGAACTGGGCAATGCGCTTGGGCGCATGCGATTTCAGCGCGTCACCCCGTCCCGACAGGCTCGGATTGGTCATGAAATATTCCTGCGCGTTGAACGGTTCCTCGCCTTCCTCCAGCACAACGCGCCGGGAGGTGCCGTCAGCCAATACGTCGAAACTTTGCTGGTTGTCCATGATGTTGCCCAGCATGATCTGGCCGAGCACCTGTTCATGCACAGTTGGATTGGTGATGGGCACCAGGGTCTCGACGCGGCGGTCGAGATTGCGCGGCATCATGTCGGCCGACGAGATGTAGACAATCGCCTCGTCCGACGGCAGGCCGTGGCCGTTGCCGAAGCAGAAGATGCGGCTGTGCTCGAGGAAACGGCCGACGATCGATTTCACCCTTATGTTCTCCGACAGGCCGGGCACCTGAGGCCGCAGGCAGCAGATGCCGCGCACGACGAGGTCGATCTCGACGCCGGCGCGGCTGGCGTCGTAAAGCGCATCGATGATGGTCGGATCGACCAGCGCGTTCATCTTCATCCAGATGCGCGATGGCCGGCCCTCACGGGCATGGACGATCTCGTCCGAGATGTGTTTCAGGATGCGCTTGCGCAGCGTGAAGGGCGATACGGCAAGGCGCATCTCCTCGGCCGGCTCGGCATAGCCGGTGATGAAATTGAAGAGCTGCGCGACATCGCGCGCGATCGTCGGGTCGGTGGTGAAGAAGGACAGGTCGGTGTAGATGCGCGCGGTGACCGGGTGGTAGTTGCCGGTGCCGAGATGCACGTAATTGCGCAGCTTGCCGTCCTCGCGGCGCACCACCAGCGACATCTTGGCGTGGGTCTTCAATTCCAGGAAGCCGAACACGACCTGCACGCCGGCGCGTTCGAGGTCGCGCGCCCAGCGGATATTGGCCTCCTCGTCGAAGCGCGCCTTGAGCTCGACCAGCGCCGTGACCGACTTGCCGGCCTCGGCGGCGTCGATCAGCGCGCGCACGATCGGGCTGTCGTTCGAGGTGCGGTAGAGCGTCTGCTTGATCGCCACCACTTCCGGGTCGGCAGCGGCCTGACGCAGGAACTGCACCACCACGTCGAAGGACTCGTAGGGGTGATGGACGACAATGTCCTTCTCGCGAATGGCGGCGAAGCAGTCGCCGCCATGCTCGCGGATGCGCTCGGGAAAGCGCGGATTGTAGGGCGTGAATTTGAGGTCGTCGCGCGGAATGGCGACGATCTCGGAGATCTGGTTGAGTGCCAGCGGACCGGTGAGCACGCTGATGCGGCTCGACGAGACGCCGAGCTCGCCGGCGACGAAGTCGCGCAATTGAGCCGGCATCAGCGTGTCGAATTCGATGCGGATCACCGAGCCGCGACGCCGCCGCTTCAGCGCCGTTTCGAACAGGCGCACCAGGTCTTCCGACTCTTCCTCGACCTCGATGTCGCTGTCGCGGATGATGCGGAACGTGCCCGAGCCCTTGACCTCGTAGCCGGGGAAAAGCTTGCCGATATAGATGCCGACCACTTCCTCCAGCGGAATGAAGCGGACATGGTTCTTGCGGTCGGGCAGGCGGATGAAACGCTTGAGCGCCACCGGCAGGCGCAGCAGTGCGCTCATCTCCTCGCCATTCTTGCGATGGCGCAGTTGCAGGGCGATGGAAAAGCCGAGATTGGGAATGAAGGGAAACGGATGCGCCGGGTCGATCGACAGCGGCGTCAGCACCGGGAAAACCTGTTCCTGGAAATGCTCCTCCAGCCAGGCCTTCTCGTCCTTGGTCAGCGCATCGCGGGTGATGCTTTCGATGCCTTCCTTGTTGAGCAGGACCATCAGTGCCGAGAGGCTCTTCTGCTGGTCCTCCTGCAGGCGCTCGACCTCGCGCAGCAATTGCTCGAGCTGCTGCTCGGGCGTGCGGCCGTCAGGGCTTTTCAGCGCGATGCCCTCGCGCACCTGGCCGGCGAGGCCGGCGACGCGGACCATGAAGAATTCATCGAGATTGGCGGCCGAGATCGACAGGAAGCGGACGCGCTCGAGCAGCGGATGATGCTCGTTCAGCGATTCCTCCAGGACGCGGCGGTTGAATTGCAGCCAGGAGAATTCGCGGTTGACGAAACGGTCGGGATTGCCGCCGTCCGGGCTTGCCGCCACGACGGTGATGAACTCGCTCTGCACAGGCTTCAGTTCGTTCATGGTTTCCCGCTCTTGCCCGCTACCGTCCCCAGGGAGCGCCGCATATTGCCGTTCGGCGACGCTCTAACATGTTTTTGTGACGCATGATCGTCACGGAATCGATCCGTGCGCGGAGCCATGCGCTTAACCGGCTCAACTTATCCTCTGCCAGCCTTTTGCGACAGTTTGATTTCATCGATCTTGCAAACTGGCCTGTTATGCTCCAGATGCAGACGGGTCACACCCACTGGCCGAACCCAATTGGAGACGACGATGGCAGGCGGTAGCATTCCCCATTTCCAGAACGACGCGGGCCATCCGGTCATCGAGATCGGCGTCAGGGAATTCATGTGCACCGGCGCCAACCCGCCTTTCGACCATCCGCATGTGTTCCTCGACATGGGCGACGACAATGAAAAGGTCTGCCCCTACTGCTCGACGCTCTACCGCTATTCGCCGTCGCTGAAGGCGACGGAAACGCAGCCGGCCGGCTGCCTCTATGTCGACCAGGCCGCCTGACCCTTTTTCCCCGATCATGGCTGAAACACGGTCCCAGCAAATCGTCATCGCCGGGGCTGGCATCGCCGGATTGACGGCGGCGCTCGCTTTTGCCGAGCGCGGTTTCCCGGTAAAGCTGTTCGAGCAGGCAAAGCAGCTCGAAGCCGCCGGCGCCGGGCTCCAGCTTTCACCCAACGCGACCCGCATCCTGCGCCAGCTCGGCGTGCTCGATCGCCTGCTGGCCGACGCGATCCGGCCTGAAGCGGTGGTGCTGAAGGACGCGAGAAGCCTGCGCGAGCTGGCCCGCGTGCCGCTTGGACAAGCCGGAGAAAAACGCTGGCGCGCGCCCTATCTGGTGGCGCATCGCGCCGACCTGCAGGCAGCGCTGATGGCGGCAGTGGCGGACCGGCCCGATATCGAGCTTGTCACCGGCGCGCGCGTGACCGGCATCGCGGCCGACGCGCCGGGTATCAGCGTGACAGTCGAGACGGATGGCAAAGCTGCACAGGTCGCTGGCAGCCTGCTGGTCGGAGCCGACGGCGTCTGGTCCACGGTTCGCGCACAGCTTGCCGGCGGGGAATCCGGTTTCGCGAAAAGCCGCTTCTCGGGCCGACTGGCCTGGCGCGCCACAGTGGCGACCGAAAGTCCCGCAGGGCAGGCTTTTGCCGAGATCGGCGCGGCGGGATGCGTCACCACCTTCCTGCATCCCGGCTTCCATTTGGTCGCCTATCCGGTGAGCAAGGGCAGCGCCGTCAATCTCGCCGCCTTCACCAAGGGCGAGCAGATCGCGGAAGGCTGGTCAGGCCATGCCGACCCGGCCATCCTCTCCAGTGCCATGCGCGGCACCGCGGCGAAGCTCGCAAGGCTCGTCGCGCTGGCGGGGCCATGGACGGCGTTTCCGATGCACACGGTCCGGCAACGGCGCTGGGCGGTCCCGCAAGGCATCGCGCTGATCGGCGACGCCGCGCATGCCATGACACCGTTCGCGGCGCAGGGCGCGGCGATGGGGATCGAGGATGCCGCGATGCTGGCCAATCTGGTCGCCGATTTTCCGGACGATCCGAAGCAGAGCCTGACTATCTGGGAGAATCTGAGACGGCCGCGCGTCGAAAAGGTGCTGAAGCGCGGCACGCTCAATCGCCTGGCCTGGCATGCCAGGGGACCGGTGGCGATTGCCCGCAACCTGGTGCTGGCGACGCGGCCGGCGGAGAAACTCGCGGCCGATCTGGACTGGCTGTATGGCTGGGAGGAGCGGAAGGTTGTGAGGCGGTAGTGGATGCCTAACGGGCGAAAAGTTGGATAGGCTGGCGGGCCAGCGCCCCCCTCTGTCCTGCCGGACATCTCCCCCGCAAGGGGGG
Source organism: Mesorhizobium sp. RIZ17 (assembly GCF_051127865.1). Lineage (NCBI taxonomy): Bacteria > Pseudomonadati > Pseudomonadota > Alphaproteobacteria > Hyphomicrobiales > Phyllobacteriaceae > Mesorhizobium > Mesorhizobium sp. RIZ17. The sequence continues at coordinate 4,968,897 of NZ_CP147861.1, read as the reverse complement.
AGATTGGCAGCTCACGCGCCTCGTTCATCCTGCGACGTTGGCGATTGGCGAAAGCCGCAGCTACAGCTGATCTCCCCCCTTGCGGGGGAGATGGCCGGCAGGCCAGAGGGGGGTGTGACGGAACTCGGCGCTCGCTTGGACGAGTGCTAATTGTATATCCTCAGCGACCACCCCAACGACATCGGCAGCGGGTTCCACCATCCCGTGCGAAGGCCTGCAATACGCAGTCCCGCTGCCGTCCAGGTGTTGCAGCCGACCAGAGCGTTGAAATGGCCGTTGGCTTCGTAGAAACGGTCATAGGTTGAATAGCCCGCATTCTCGATCACCACTGGTCCCTCAGGCCCTTGCTGGAAACTCGCGGCGATGTAGTCGAGCAACGTCGAAAAGTGCTGCTCGTCGATGTCGAAACCTGCAACATCCGGGTGTGGTTCCTTGATCGCGCCGGCAAGATCGACATGCATCACCGAAGCGTCGAGCGTCAGCGCCTTCAACACCGGCCCGGCCTTCAGTTGCGACCAGGTCGGCGTCTCCAGATAGAAGGCGCGACCGCCCCAGCCGAAGACGATGTAGCGCTCCTCCGGCACGTCGATCGGCAGACCGGCATCGGCCAGGAAGGCAAAGCGCCGGCGCACGCCATCGTCGAGGGGCACGGCGATATCGGTGTGGATTGGGTTCTTGAGCACCAATATGCGCCGCGTCCCCTCGCCTGCGGCGGCGGCTGGCCAGAGCGGGCGCGGCACCAGCGTGCCGAGCGCGGCGGCAAGCACCACCGCACCCACCAGCATCGCCAGGTATCGCAAGGTTCTTCTCATCGGGCGCGGCGGTTCTGTCCGGGACGTCGTCATACTCGGGCTTGACCCGAGTATCCATGCCGTGACCTCTGCCGAGGGGTGCAGCGGTGCGGAATTCTGAAACGTGGCAACGCCTCGGTGTCACGGCATGGATTCTAGGGTCTGCGCCGCGTCGCTCGCTCCTTGCTCCGCCCTAGAATGACGAAGCAGAGGCCCGCTCAGTGCAGGATCTGCGACAGGAAAAGCTTCGTGCGCTCATGGCGCGGATGGTCGAAGAACTCGGCCGGCGTGTTCTGCTCGACGATCTGGCCCTGATCCATGAAGATCACGCGATTGGCCACCTTGCGGGCAAAGCCCATCTCATGGGTGACGCAGAGCATGGTCATGCCCTCTTCCGCCAGCCCCACCATCGTCTCCAGCACTTCCTTGATCATCTCCGGATCGAGCGCCGAGGTCGGCTCGTCGAAGAGCATGATGCGCGGGTTCATGCACAGCGAGCGCGCGATCGCCACGCGCTGCTGCTGACCGCCGGAGAGCTGGCCCGGATATTTGTTGGCCTGTTCCGGAATCTTGACGCGCTTGAGGAAATGCATGGCGATCTCCTCGGCCTGCTTCTTCGGCATCTTGCGCACCCAGATCGGCGCCAGCGTGCAGTTCTCCAGGATGGTCAGATGCGGGAACAGGTTGAAGTGCTGGAACACCATGCCGACCTCGCGGCGCACCTCGTCGATCTTCTTCAGATCGTTGGTGAGCTCTTTGCCGTCGACGATGATCTTGCCCTTCTGATGCTCTTCCAGCCGGTTGATACAGCGGATCATGGTCGATTTGCCCGATCCCGAAGGTCCGCAAATGACGATGCGCTCGCCGCGCATCACCTTGAGGTTGATGTCCTTCAGCACGTGGAATTCGCCATACCATTTGTGCATGCCGACGATATCGATGGCGACATCGGTGGTCGAGACATGCATCTTTCCGGCATTGACCTTGAGGTCTTCCGCGCTGACGGCGTTTTCGGTGGCCATGGCCAATTCCCCTTTTTATCTTTTGTAGCCGGTGTCGAGCCGGCGTTCGGTGTACATTGAATAGCGCGACATGCCGAAGCACAACAGCCAGAAAACGAAGGCGGCAAAGATCAGGCCCGACTTCGGGGTCTGCGGCGTCGCCCAATTGGGGTCGGCGAAGTTCTGCTTGACCACGCCGAGCAGGTCGAACATCGAGATGATCAGAACCAGGCTCGTGTCCTTGAGCATGCCGATGAAGGTGTTGACGATGCCGGGGATGACCAGTTTCAGGGCCTGCGGCAGCACGATCAGGCCCATCTTCTGCCAGTAGCCGAGGCCGAGCGAGTCGGCGCCTTCATACTGGCCCTTCGGGATCGCCTGCAGGCCGCCGCGGATCACTTCCGCCATGTAGGCGGCGGCAAACAGCGACACGCCGATCAGGGCCCTCAGGTATTTGTCGAAGCTGACGCCTTCCGGCAGGAACAGAGGCAGCATGACGCTGGCGAAGAACAGCACCGTGATCAGCGGAATGCCGCGCACCGTCTCGATGAAGACGATACAAAGCCATTTGATGATCGGCATCTTCGAACGCCGGCCGAGCGCCAGCAAGATGCCCATCGGCAGCGACACGGCAATGCCGACGAAGGACAGGCTGAGCGTGACCAGCAGCCCGCCCCAGCGCGGGGTCTCGACATGCGGCAGGCCGAACACGCCGCCGACCAGCAGGAAGAAGGCGACGACCGGCAGCGCCACGAAGAGCAGAAGCGCGTTCAACCCCTTGCGCGGAACGCGGGGGATCAGCATCGGCACCAGCAGCGCCACGAACAGGATGGCGGCCAGAATCGGCCGCCAGCGCTCCTCGATCGGATAGGTGCCAAACATGAACTGGCCGAACTTGGCGTTGACGAAAGCCCAGCAGGCGCCGGTCCAACCGTCGGGCTGGATGCCACCTTGCGAAGCGGTCGTGCATACGGTGCGGTCCGGCCCGGTCCACTGGGCATTGAGGAAGGCCCAGTTGATGACCTGCGGCAGGATCCACAGCACGATGGCGATGCCGAGGATTGTGAGGACGGTGTCGCCGACCGAACCGATCAGGTTCTTGCGCACCCAGGCATAGGCGCCGCGTTCGGTAGGCGGGGCCGGCTGGGCAAGCGCCATCTCGGTGCGCACCCAGGACATGTCGTGTTCCTGCATGGCCCTACCTTTCCACCAGCGCCATTCTGGCGTTGACGATGTTCATGACAAAGGACGTCACCAGGCTCAGCACCAGATAGGCGATCATCATGATAAACACGCCCTCCACCGCCTGGCCCGTCTGGTTGAGCACCGTGCCGGCAGTCGCGGTAAGGTCCGGATAGCCGATGGCGATCGCCAGCGAGGAGTTCTTGGTCAGGTTGAGATACTGGCTGGTGAGCGGCGGGATGACAATGCGCATCGCCTGCGGAATGACCACCAGCCGCAAGATCGGACCGGAGCGGAGGCCGAGCGCACCCGCCGCTTCGCTCTGCCCCTTGCTGACCCCCCGGATACCGGCGCGCACGATCTCGGCGATGAAGGCCGCCGTGTAGAAGGAGAGTGCCAGCAAGAGCGACAGGAATTCCGGCTTGACCCAGAAGCCACCGGTCAGGTTGAAGGTCGACTGCTTCGGAAAATCGAAGGTGAGCGGCATGCCGCCGAGCAGGAAGGCCAGCACCGGCAGGCCGACGACAAGCGCGAGCGACGTCCAGAAGACCGGGAACTGCTGGCCGGTCGCCTTCTGTCGCTGTCGCGCCCTGTGGGCGACGAACCAGGCCATTGCAATGGCCAGCAGCAATGCGACACCCATCAGCCAGGAGCCGTCCCCCCAAACGGCGCGCGGAAAATAGAAACCGCGCTGGTTGAGGAAGGAGCCGAAAGGCAGGTGGATGCTCTCGCGCGGCGGCGGCAGCACGGCGAGCACGCCTGAATACCAGAAGAAGATGACCAGCAGCGGCGGGATGTTGCGGAAGATCTCGACATAGACCGTGCAGATCTTGCGGATCAGCCAGTTCTGCGACAGGCGGCCAATGCCGATGGTGAAGCCCACGATCGTGGCAAGCACGATGCCGGCGACGGCAACGATGATCGTGTTGAGCAAACCGACGACCAGCGCGCGGAAATAGGTCGAGTCGGACGTGTAAGCGATGGGCGTGTCGGAGATGTCGAAGCCGGCCCTGCTCCTGAGGAAACCGAAGCCTGAAGCGATGTGCAGGCGCTGGAGGTTCTCGATGACGTTGTGGACGATCCACCAGATCGAGCCGAACAGCAGGATCACGACCAGCGTCTGAAAGAACAGGCTGCGTATTCTCGGGTCATTGATGAAGGAGCCGCGGCTCGGCTCCTCGCGAAGGATTTCCTGCGAAGCCATGGACCGTCCCCTGGAAAGAGAAACCGGGAGGCAGACAACCTGCCTCCCGGATCACGTTTCAATCAGCGGATCGGCGGACCGTATTGCAGGCCGCCCTTGGTCCACAGCGCGTTGATGCCCCGCGCGATCTTAAGCGGGCTGCCCGATCCGACATTGCGCTCGAACATTTCGCCGTAGTTGCCGACAGCCTTGACGATGTTGACGACAAAGTCGTTGGAAAGACCGAGATCGGCGCCGTACTTGCCGTCGGGCTCAGTGCCGAGGAGGCGCTGGATGTTCGGGTCGGTCGACGTCTTCATCTCGTCGACATTGGCCTGCGTGATGCCGGCTTCCTCGGCGTTGAGCAGCGCGAAATACGTCCACCGCGCAATATGCGCCCACTGGTCGTCGCCCTGGCGCACGGCCGGGCCGAGCGGCTCCTTGGAGATGATCTCGGGCAGCACGACATGGTCGGCCGGCGAAGACAGCGTTAGCCGGATGCCATAGAGACCGGACTGGTCGGTGGTGTAGGCATCGCAGCGGCCGGCGTCATAGGCGGCGTTGACCTCTTCCAGCTTCTCGAACACGACGGGGTTGTACTCCATCTTGTTCTTCTTGAAGTAGTCGGCGAGGTTGAGCTCTGTGGTGGTGCCGCTCTGCACGCAGACGGCGGCGCCCGAAAGCTGCAGCGCGGAGTTCACGCCGGGCAGCTTCTTGGCGTTGATCATGAAGCCCTGGCCGTCATAGTAGGTGATGCCGACAAAATCGAGGCCGAGCGCGCTGTCGCGGTTGCTGGTCCAGGTGGTGTTGCGCGACAGGATGTCGATCTCGCCCGACTGCAGGGCGGTGAACCGCTCCTTGGCGCTGAGCGGCGTGAACTTGACCTTGGTGGCGTCGCCGAAGACGGCGGCCGCAACGGCGCGACAGAAATCCGCGTCGATGCCTTTCCAGTCACCCTTGTCGTCCGGCGCCGAAAAGCCGGCGAGACCGGTCGAGACGCCGCACTGGAGAAAGCCCTTCTGCTTCACGGTATCGAGCGTGCCGGCCGAAGCGGCGGACGCCATGAACCCGAGCGCGGCGGCGCCAAGAATGCCGATTGCAATGTGTTTCATGACCCACAGACCCTTTTCTGTTACAGGCGCCCCTAATCGCCAGGCGACGCTTGATCTTTTTTCGTTTGTGAATGCAGCTCCCACTTCAAGGCCCACTCCCGGACCCGCATCGGTTGCCGATGCGCTGCCTCCCATTCACGAAGCGCATCGAAGGCGATTATTCCTGTGAGGTCAAGGGAAATGACCGATTCCAGAGAGGTTTGAAAAGCAATTGCCGCAAATGCCCAAATTGCGGACAAGAGCCCATGAAACCGGCAGGCCATGCGAACAAATCAGCCAAGCCGCGCCGTCGCGAATGCATGACCCAGCGGCAGAATCCGCTGCGGCAATAGCGATGCTTTACTGGGCCTGCGCGGCTTTGGATTGGCCTAGCGGAAGACCGGCTTTGGCGGACTCGGCGCGGTTGCGCGGGCTTTGCCGTCGCTTTATGGCTGGGTCTCCTGACATCATTCGACAGGCGACGAACCATGGCTAGAGACGGCATCGAAATGGGCATCAACACGAGGCTTGCCCATTCCGGCAACAATCCGCGCGACTATTTCGGCTTCGTCAATCCTCCGGTCGTGCACGCCTCGACCGTGCTCTATCCCGACGCCGCCTCGATGGCCGGGCGCAGCCAGAAATACACTTACGGCACGCGCGGCACACCGACGATGGATGCGCTGGCGCTCGCGGTCGATGCGCTGGAGGGTTCGGCCGGCACGATCGCGGTGCCTTCCGGACTGGCGGCGGTGACGATACCGCTGCTCACCTTCCTTGCCGCGGGCGATCACCTGTTGATCGTCGACAGCGTCTACCACCCGACGCGCCACTTCGCCGATACGATGCTGAAGCGGCTCGGCGTCGAGGTCGAGTATTACGAGCCGCGCATCGGCGCCGGCATCGCTTTGCTGATCAAGCCCAACACCAAGGTGGTGTTCACCGAATCGCCGGGATCGAACACCTATGAGGTGCAGGACATCCCGGCAATCGCGCAGTCTGCACATGCGGCGAACGCCGTCGTGATGATGGACAACACCTGGGCGACGCCGCTCTATTTCAAGCCGCTCGACCATGGTGTCGACATCTCGATCCATGCGGCGACGAAATATCCAGCCGGCCATTCCGACGTGCTGCTGGGCACGGTGTCGGCCAACGAGACCTATTGGAAGCAGCTCTACGAAGGCTTCTGCACGCTCGGCTGCTGTTCCGGTCCCGACGACGTCTACCAGGTGCTGCGCGGCTTGCGCACGATGGGGGTGCGGCTCGAGCATCACCGCAAGAGCGCGCTCGACATCGCGCGCTGGCTGGAGGAGCAGCCAGGCGTCGCGCAGGTGCTGCATCCGGCGCTGGAAAGCCATCCCGACCATGCGCTCTGGAAGCGCGATTTCTGCGGCTCCAGCGGTGTCTTCTCGATCGCGCTGAATGGCGGCGGACAGAAGGCCCAGCACGCCTTCCTCGACGCGCTCAAGATCTTTGGCCTTGGCTATTCCTGGGGCGGCTATGAGAGCCTCGCCGTTCCGGTCTTCCTCGGCGACCGCACGCTTGCCAAGGGTTCGTATGCAGGCCCCCTGATCCGCCTGCAGATCGGGCTTGAGGATGTCGAAGACCTCAAGGCCGACATTCTGCGTGGACTCACGGCGGCCGCCGCCGAGTGACTGGCCGACCGGCGGAGGAATCCACCACCGCAGACAGGCCTCTGTCGAAGCGCTAACATAACCCGCGCAACCAACTTGGGAACCTTTTGTCGGCAGGCGCATCCAATCGCGGATTGCAACAGCTGTCGGGAGATCGGGCGCGATGAAAAAGCCCGCTATCGAAACCGCCGAGATCGGCGCGGCCGAAGCCGGCGACATGGCATTGATGCGCCGGGCGCTTGCGCGCGATCCGAATGCGTTCCGTGCCATCATCAAGACGCACAACCAGCGGCTCTATCGCATCGCGCGCGGCGTGGTGCGCAACGACACCGAGGCCGAGGACATCGTGCAGGAGGCCTATATGCGCGCCTTCGCCAATCTCGGCGCCTTCCGCGGCGAGGCTTCGCTTTCCACCTGGCTGTCGCGCATCGTCATCAACGAGGCGCTCGGCCGGCTGCGCAAGCGCAAGCGCGTCGTGGCGATGCCCGAGAACCCGGAGGCTGAGATCATTCGGTTTCCCCTGAGCGACTGGAACACAGGTGACGATCCGGAGCGGACGATGGCGCAGCGGCAGATTCTGGCACTTGTCGAACGGGCGACCGACAGCCTTCCGGACGTCTATCGCACGGTTTTCGTCGCCCGTGTCATCGAGGGCCTCAGCATCGAGGAAACCGCCGACCTTCTGGGCGTGCGGGCCGAGACGGTGAAGACGAGACTGCACCGGGCGCGGGCGCTGGTGCGAAGGGCGCTGGACGACGAGATCGGCCCGGTGCTGCTCGACGCCTTCCCCTTCGCCGGCCGGCGCTGCGAGCGGCTGACCCAGGCGGTGATGAAAAGGCTTGGTATCGAGGGCTAACTTTTCCCGGGAACGTTTCGCCGCTTCGGGCATCCAATCAGCGTCAACCTCAGATGAAGCCCGAAGCCAATGCGCCGGGCGAAGGAGATGCCATGTTTATGCGACAGACCGCCGCCCTCGCCGCCCTTTTCTTCGTGAGCACCGCGCCGCTGGCGCTAGCCGCCGACAAGCCCACCGACCCGCAGATCGCCCACATCGCCTACACGGCCGACACGATCGACATCGAGGCGGCCAAGCTGGCGATCAAGAAATCCAAGAACAAGGAGGTCGTCGACTTCGCCAAGGACATGGAGCGCGACCATGAGGCGGTGAACAAGCAGGCGCTCGACCTGGTGAAGAAGCTGAAGGTCACGCCCGAGGACAACGACACCAGCAAGGCGCTGGCCAAGGCCGCCAAGGAGGAGCTCGCCAAGCTGTCGAAGCTCGAGGGTGCCGCCTTCGACAAGGCCTATATCGAGAACGAAGTGGCCTATCACAAGCAGGTCAACGGCGCGCTCGAAACCCTGCTCATCCCCTCGGCCAGCAATGCCGAGCTGAAGAGCCTGCTGGAGACCGGGCTCAAGATCTTCCAAGGACATGAGCAGCATGCCGAACATGTCGCCGGCATGCTGAAATGAGGCCGCTGCTTCTTGCGCCGGCCCTGGCGTTGGCGCTCGGCGCATCGCCGGCGTTCCCGGCGACCATCGAGGTGACTATCAACAAACTGGTCTTTTCGCCCGCAAACATTCAGGCCAAGGTCGGCGATACGATCGTGTGGACGAACAAGGATATTCTCGCCCACACCGCCACGGTCAAAGGGGGCTGGGATGTGATGATCCCGGCAAAGTCGAAGGGCCAGGTCACGCTGAAGGCAGCGGGAGCGATCGACTATTTCTGCCGCTTCCATCCGAACATGAAGGGCCATATCGAGGTGGCCCCTTGATCGGTCGGCTCCCTTGACCAGCCATCCCGGAGGGCGAGGCGCGCGCAGCGCCTCGCTTGACCTTGCAGCAATCATCCACATGCGGGTTGCCGCACGCCGGACACACGCTCCTCCCCGGAACCAAGACATTCGGCAATTGCCGAACCGAATCCGCAAACCGTCGCAAAGGCTTGGCGCGATTGAGAAAGCGGAGGCCGCTGGCGGCATGGCCTGTGCAGCGTGCGGCGCAATAATATTCTCTCAAGCTGCGAATATACGGATTGGTTTGGCTTCCAAATCCGTGGTTTCAGCGGCATTGCGAGCAGCGCAATTCCACCCCATTCGATCCAGGGCCTGCCATGGCGTTCCGCCTCTTTGTTCCGATCCTAGCCGGCGCCACGCTGCGCGAACGGCTGATCGCCTGCATCGGCGCCGTGATCGGCATCGCGCTGACCGGTGTGATCAGCGGGCTGGCGATGGGCAAAGGCGCGGATGTCGCGATGCTGGTGGCGCCGATGGGCGCTTCGGCGGTGCTGCTCTTTGCCGTTCCCTCGAGCCCGCTGGCGCAGCCCTGGTCGATCATCGGCGGCAACACGATCTCGGCGCTGGTCGGCGTGACGGTGGCGCATTTCGTGCACGACACGGTGATCGCCTCCGGCCTTGCGGTGGCGCTGGCGATCGCCGCCATGTCGTTCACGCGCTCACTGCATCCGCCGGGCGGCGCAGCAGCGCTTACCGGCGTGCTCGGCGGACCGGCCGTTGCCGCCGCAGGCTTCCTGTTTCCCTTCTTACCCGTGGCGCTGAACTCGACCATCCTGGTTGCGCTCGGCTTCCTTTTCCACAAGCTGTCGCGGCGCAAATATCCCCATGTGCACGTGCCTACCGCCAGCGGCCACGGCACCGCGGACCGGCCTCCGGCCGAGCGTGTCGGCTTCCGGCCCGAGGATGTCGATGCGGCGCTCTCCGCGCTCGACGAGACCTTCGATATCGACCGCGACGACCTGGAGCGCCTGCTGCGCCAGGTCGAGTTGCAGGCGATGGTGCGTTCGCAGCGCACGCTGCTTTGCAAAGACATCATGTCCCGCGATGTGATCTCCGTGGCGGAAACGGCCTCCGCCGATGACGCGCGAAAACAGCTGATCGATCACAACATCCGCACCTTGCCGGTGGTCGACACGGATGGCAGGCTCACCGGGGCGGTGGGCCTGCGCGAGCTGACAAGAGCCACCGACACCGTGAAAGGGGTGATGTCGAAGGCCGGCACCGCTTCACCCGACATGCCGGCGATGAGCCTGCTGCCGGTGCTGACCGACGGCCGCAGCCATGCCGTGGTGATCGTCGATGGCGACCGGCATATACTCGGGCTGATTACCCAGACCGACATGCTGGCTGCGGCAGCACGCGCACAGGCGCCGGCGCACCTCAAAGCGGTGGCATAGAGCTGGGCCGATCACCCGGCATGTCCCCGCTCGCCGTTCGATCGAGCCGCCGCGCCTGTCGTCTTGCCTCGGCCGGCCGGGTGATATGCGTCCATGTGCCGTCATAGGTCGGCTTGCGTCGCTCCACCCAGGCATTCAGGCCTTCGCGCAGATCGGCCGTGGGAGCCATGCGCGCGAACTGCTCGGCCTCGACCAGCAGGCCTTCGGCGATGCTCTGATTGAGGCCGCGTGCGACAGCGGCAAGGATGCTCGCCACCGCCGCCTGCGAGTGGCTGACGATACGCCGCGCGAGATCGAGCGCGGCCGGTGTCAGTTGACCGTGCGGCACCACCTGGTTGACGAGGCCTAGCTCCAATGCCCGCGCGGGCGAGAACGCATCCCCGGTAAGCAGCAGTTCAAGCGCGCGCTTGCGACCGGCCAGCCTCGGCAGGCGCTGCGTGCCACCAAAGGTCGGCGGCATGGCGAGTTTTATCTCGGGCTTGGCGAACAAGGCTCGATCGCTGGCTATGGCGAGTGGCACGGCCTCGATGATCTCGCAGCCGCCGCCGAAAGCCAGGCCGTTGACGGCGGCAATGACCGGCTTGCGGAATGCTTCCAGCCGCGCCGTCAGGCGCTGGCCGCGCGTCACGAAATCGCGCAGCGCGACATCGGCGCCTTCGGCCACGCTCAATGAGAATTCGTGGATATCAGCGCCAGCGGAGAAGGCGCGCTCCCCTGCCCCGGTAAGGATGACGGCGCGCACGCCATCGTCCGTTTCGATCTGATCGAGACGCGAAAGCAGCCGGTCGATCAGCGCGTAATTCAGCGCGTTCAGCTTGTCGGGGCGGTTGAGAGTGAGGATGGCGACACGGTCGCGCGTCTCGCTCAGCACAAGTTCGGTCATGACTTTTCCTTTCCGGCAGTTCGGCGGGATAAGGAGCAGGCTTTCAGTTGCTTGTATATTCACTAGTCGGTATACTTACGTGATGAGTGAAGAAGCCAATCCTACCCGAAAACGCCTCGTCGACGCGGCTACCAAGCTGTTCTATGCCGAAGGCATCGGCCGCGTCAGCGTCGACGCGGTGGCCGAGAAAGCCGGGCTTACCAAGCGCACGCTCTACTACCATTTCAAGAGCAAGGACGATCTGATCGCTGCCTATCTGGACGGCCGCGACCAGCCCAATCTCGAGCAGATGGCCGGCTGGTTCAACGCTGCGGCGGGCGGCGCGGACAAAAAGGTGGAAGCAATCTTCACCAACCTGGCGCGGGTGGCCCGCCACCCCAAATGGAAGGGCTGCGGCTTCCTGCGCACGGCGGCCGAGCTGGCAGCGACGCCCGGACATCCGGCTGTTAAGGCTGGGGCACGCCACAAGACCAATTTCGAAAAATGGCTGGCAAGCGCGCTTTCAAGCCACGATGTCGACGAGGCGAAAATGCTGGCGCGCGAGATCGTGCTTTTGATGGACGGCGCCTTTTCCAGCATGCTGATCCATCACAATCCCGACTATGTCGCTGCTGCCGGTCATGCGGCCGCGACGCTGATACGGGCAAGGATGACAGGCAAAAGCTAAGCCGGACCGGTAGCGCTCCCTGCGCTCCGGACGAGGCGGTCGAAAGGCCAGCGTCTCATAACCAGGCCAGCCAGGCTGTGCCCACAGCAAGCGTCACCAGCGTCAGCGGCAGGCCGACCTTGAAAAAGGCGGAAAAGGAAAGCTCCTTGCCGGCCGCCTTTGCCTGCTCGGCGACGATCAGATTGGCGACCGAGCCGAGCAGCGTGAAGTTGCCGGCAAGCGTCGAGCTCATCGCCACGACCAGCCAGGCGCGCTCCGGGTTTTCCAACCCGGGAATGAAGGGGCGAAGCGCCAGCACCGCCGGCACATTGCTCATGATGTTGGAAAGCACCGCGGTGAAGCCGGAAAGCCGCCAGACATCGTCGAGGCCGACGTTCTTCGCCCAGGCGATCATATCGGGCGTGAGTAGCGTGCGCTCGGCGCCCGCCACCACCACGAACAGGCCGGCGAACATGAAGAGCAGCGGCCCGTCGATCTCGCGGTAGATGCGCCGCGGCTTGATTGCCCGGGTGACCAGCAGGAAGGCGCCGGCAATCAGCGCTGCCTTGGCGACAGGAACGCCTGCAAAGAAGGCGATCGCCAGCAAGACGCAGACGATAGTGGCCTTGAGCACCTGCCCTGGCAGCATGCGGCCGCGATAGACTTCCGGGCTGAGTTCGGCAGGGCGGGAAAATTCTGCGCGGTAGACGATGCGCACGATGACGATGACGCACAGCAGGCCGAACAGAGCCACCGGCGCGAGCGCCAGCGTGAAGGCCGGATAGGAAATGCCGGACAGCGCGCCGATCACCATATTCTGCGGGTTGCCGGTAATGGTGGCGACGCTGCCGCAATTCGAGGCCGTGCAGGTGGCAATGAGGTAAGGCACCGGGTTGCGGTTGATGACCCGTGTGACGTGGACGACGATCGGTGCCATCACCAGGCAGATCGCGTCGTTGACCAGGAAGGCCGAGAGCACGCCGGTCAACAGCGTCACCATCACCAAAAGCATGAAAGGCGCATGGGCATGCTCGATGGCAAAGCCGCCGAGCGCCCGAAACGCTCCCGAGACCTTCAGATGCGCCACGACGATCATCATGCCGAGCAACAAAGTGATGGTGTCGAAATTGATGGCTTTATAGGCATCCTCGATGCCGATCGCGCCGATGGCGATCATCGCGGCGCCACCCAGCAGCGCGATGCCGGCTCGGTCGAGGCGCAGGCCAGGAATGCGGCCGACGGCGACGCCGGCATAGGTGGCGACCAGGATGAAAAGCGCGCCCGCGCTGGTCCATGTCATTGCAAGAGATTCCCGTTGCCTGCCCTGCCCGCCAGAATCTGTCGACGCTCGGGCGGCACCACATTTAACAAGGGCAGCGCAAAGGGAAAGCACGCAAGCGCGTGAAAGCCTTATGTCGCCTTCATGGCTTTCACATTCATAAACCCTAATGTAAAGAATAGTGAATTAACATATGTGACCGATAATCCAGGCGTTGGGGACTAAACGGATGAACACGGTCGTTGAAGCGGAACATCGCGTCCCGTCATGGGAGGAATTGATGCGTCCGCAGGAATGCTCCCGTTGTCATGGGGCCAAAAGAGTTTTCGTTTGCGCCCGCTGGCTGAGCTCGAACGGCCATTGCTGCCCGGGAGGCACGCATCGGCTGAGTTGCCCGGGACACAGCATCGCCTGCCTCGAATGCAGCGGGCGCGAGAACTAGCAGGATCCAATGGATCTGCCGCCGGCCGGCCGCAAACGCCGAAGCGCCATCCCGTACCCTGGCATCTGCCGAGGCCGTGATCATCAAAGTTTGACATAGCCAGGCCTGCCTCGCCTGCCGCAATCGTTGCCTTACGAACCGACTATTGCCTTGCGCTTTGCCGCCGCCTACCACTTGGCGAATTTCACGGTTTCCTCAGGCCTGACAAAGCAATGATTGTCCGATTGCGACGTGCCCTGCGATGGCAAGCGCTTCCGCTCCTTGCTGGCTTCGCCGTTGTCGCGCTGATCATCGCCGTGCGCGCCATTCTGGCCGAAACGCAGATCGCAGACCGCGACGCCAGTCTAGAAGCGATCGAAGCCCAGCAGTTGCTCTCGAGCCTGCAATCGCTCGCCCAGGACGCCGAGACCGGCCAGCGCGGCTATCTGTTGACGGGCGAAAAGAACTACCTGCTGCCATATCAGCATGCGGTCGAAGCGCTGCCGGCGCTGCTCAAACGCATCGACGAGATGTTTCCGGCAGGCAGCGACAGGGCGCAGCTGGTCGTCGGCATCAAGGATGCGCTCGCACGCAAACAGGCCGAGCTCGCGGAGACGATCAGGCTCTACGACACGGGCAACTCGGCGAAAGCGCTGGACATCGTGCGCGGCGGCAGGGGCAAGCTGGACATGGACCAGATCCGCGCCAATATCGACGCGATCCGGCGCATCGACGGCGCGAGCCTTGCTTCCCGCGCGGAGCGCATGGAGCAAATCGAAGGCTGGTTGCGCGCCGGTTCGTTCGCCGCGCTGCTGGGCATCTTCCTGCTCGCCATCTACACGATCCGCCAATCCAGTCGTCGCTTCCAGGAAGTGGCAACGGCGCAGGACGCTTTGAGCGCCAAGAACGCGGCGCTGCTCAGCGAGATCGAGACGCGTGAAAAGGCGGAGTCGCAGCTTCGCCAGGTGCAGAAGATGGAGGCGGTTGGCCAGCTCACAGGCGGCATCGCGCATGATTTCAACAATATGCTAGCCGTCATCACCAGCGCCATGAACCTCGCGCAGCGCAAGCTCGCCCGCGGCGAGCATGACGTGCAGAGCTTTGTCGAGGCGGCGGCCGACGCCGCGGCCCGCGCCGCCAATCTCACGGCCAGGCTGCTTGCCTTTTCCAGGCAGCAGCCACTGGCGCCGCAGATCGTCGACGCCAATCGCCTTGTCACCGGCATGTCGGACCTTTTGCGCCGTACGCTCGGCCATACGGTCGAGATCGAGACGGTGCTGGCGGGCGGACTCTGGAAAACGCATGCCGACCCGAGCCAGGTCGAGAACGCGATCATCAACCTGGCGGTCAACGCGCGCGACGCCATGGACGACAAGGGCAAGCTCACCATCGAAACGGCCAATTGCTTTCTCGACGAAGCCTATGCGGCGGCGCATCCGGAGGCGAAGGCAGGCCAGTATGTGATGATCGCGGTGACCGACACAGGAGCCGGCATGTCGCCCGACATAATAGCGAAGGCTTTCGAGCCGTTCTTCACCACCAAGCCCGTGGCCAAAGGCACGGGGCTCGGACTCAGCCAGGTGTTCGGCTTCGTCAAGCAATCAGGCGGCCACGTCAAAATCTATTCGGAACCCGGCGAAGGCACGACGATCAAGATCTATCTTCCGCGTTTCACCGGTCCGGAAGAGGCGGCAGCGCCACCAAAAGCAATTGGTAGGAGCGATGTCCCGGCCACC
Organism: Mesorhizobium sp. RIZ17; assembly: GCF_051127865.1. Lineage (NCBI taxonomy): Bacteria > Pseudomonadati > Pseudomonadota > Alphaproteobacteria > Hyphomicrobiales > Phyllobacteriaceae > Mesorhizobium > Mesorhizobium sp. RIZ17. The sequence goes on along the minus strand of NZ_CP147861.1, from coordinate 4,953,851 downwards.
GAAACCGTCCTGCTCGTCGAGGATGACGCCCGCGTGCGCGCTTCGACGGCCGCCTCGCTACTGGAGCTCGGCTACACCGTCGTCGAGGCCGCCAGCGGCGAGGAGGCGCTGCGCAAGCTGGGCGAGAATGCGGCCATCGGACTGATGCTGACAGACATCGTCATGCCGGGCATGAACGGGCGCCAGCTTGCCGAACAGGCACGCGGCCATTCCCACTCGCTGAAAGTGGTGTTCATGACCGGCTTCACCCGCAACGCGGTCGTGCATAATGGCGTGCTCGACCACGATGTGCACTTCATCGCCAAGCCGTTCACGCTGGAACAACTGGCGGCGAAGCTGAGGGATGCGCTGGCGACACCCTGAGGCTTGTTTGCGCCGTGGGCTGTCAGATGCGGCCGAGCAGCACCAGGATGATCACGATAACCAGAACAAGTCCGAGGCCGCCGCCGCCGTAATAACCGGTTCCGTAGAAAGGTCCGCCGCCAAGGCCGCTGAAGCCGCCAAGCAAGGCGAGAATAAGAATGATGATGATAATCGTGCCGAGGCCCATGGTCTCTTCCTCTCTCTCTCTGACAGTGCGATCCCGCGCATTGTTATTGAGAAAGTGAACTCGCAAGCCGCGCGCATGTTCCGCCGACGTCGAAGCCGACTTCTGTTCTCGGACGCCACGATCAGCGGGGCGCGGTCCGCTTGCAACCATTTCGCAGCTGGCAAAAGCGATCATACCGTGGTCTTGACCACGGGTTTGGACACCTATGACCGGTTCGTTCGGCAATTCGGCAATGAATGCGACTGGCCGGAAGGGCCTGTCTCGACGACGGTTCCGACCAGGGACGGCGAGTGCCGCGTCTCTCGGGTGCGAGGAGCCGATCAACTTTCCCGACTGAACGATGCTTCTTGCGCGCCGGCGCGGAACCATTGCAACCTCTTGCGGGTTTTAGCAGCCAGCAGCGGACTTGCCGGGCGCGAGAGAAACGCGGCTCTGTGCATGACCGCAGGAGGAACGGCAATGCCTGAAATCGCGCGCAGCGGCAGTTGCCTGTGTGGCGGCGTCCAGTTTCGGGTCACTGGCGAACCGCTCCGGGTCGGCCTCTGCCACTGCAAGGACTGCCGCAAGACAAGTGGATCGGCCTTCCACGCCTACGCCGTATGGCCGCTCCGAGCGTTCGAAGCCACCGGCATCACCAGCAGCTACGGCACCCGCAGCTTTTGCCCCACCTGCGGAAGCCGCGTTCCGTTTGTCGGCGATGACGAGGCCGAGGTCACGATCGGCAGCCTGGACGTTGCGCCAACCGAAGGGCTGGTGCCGAGCTACGAGCTCTGGATCGGACGCCGCGAGCCCTGGTTGCAAGCCCTCCCCGCGGCGCGCCAGTTCGAGCATGATCGGATCGCCGATGATTCGCCCGCGGGCGCTGAAGCTAACCCGGAGCCACAGCAAATGTCCGCCTAGGATGAGATCTTGGCGGACTTTAGTCGGAACGATAACGACCTTCAGTCCAACGGCGCCTCCGGCGCGTCCGGAAAAACTCCCGGCCGTGGACTGATATGCGCGGACTTTTCTCGAAGTTTCGCATTTTTCAACCACCGGTCGGTTTGCCGGCCAATCAGCTGACGTTATCATTTTGCGATGCGCGTGAGGCCGTTAAGCCGGCCCCGGTTCCAGACAGCAGCACGCAAAGAGCTTTATTCGTTTTACAAAATATAAGAATTTTCAGCCATGCTTCTTGCGGAAATACAACCTCCGGGATTGTTTGCCTGCTTGTCCGCTGCGCTTACCATGTGAAATACCAAGCTGCGGTTGCAATACCAAAGTAAAAATTCTTTCGGCTCAAGAAATTTTTTCTTAGGCCTCCTTCTGGTTATATCAAATATGACATTCCGAAATGCCATCGGCAGCAAGCCTTATGACTTTCGGCCTTGTACAAAAGGCCATCTTTGTTTCTTTCTTTTTTTGCTACATAGTGCTGTCGAATCTTGAAGCCGGACGGGGCGGTTTTCATGACGTCGGCGCCTGAACACGGCCGCAACATGCATATGCGGTATCCACCGATCGACGGGTTCTGGACCTGGGACATCAAGCGTGACCGCGTCTATGGCGATGCCAATCTTTCAGACTATTTCGGCCTGACACTCGACGAATTCTCGCACGGCGCGCCACTGGAACGATGCATGCAAAGCATCGACCAGGACGACCGCTCAAGGGTTCGGCTGGCTATCCGCAAGGCCGTGGAGCGCAGGTCCGGGTTCAGGGAGGTCTACAGGGTCCATTCCGAAAAGATGGGGTTGCGCAAGATCCTGGCCGTCGGCCAATGCTACGTCGACGGAGTGGGCGAGGCGGCGCTTTATCCTGGCTGGTTCGTCGACCTGACGAACGACGCCGCGTGCGAGGAGCAGGCTCTGCGCGAGATCCAAAACCATGCCGGGCAGGCCAAGGACATAGCGCGATCGATCGGACACGACATGCTGTCCTATCTTCTGGACAATATTGAGGAAGAGGTGGAGCAGCGGCTTGGCGCAAGGCTGGGGAGGCGAAGATCGTCCTGAAGCAGCTTTCGCCGATCGTTTCCGGGTTAGCTTCCAGGCCGCTTGCCGCGCCTGCCAACTTCAGCCGCGACCATGCGCGCGAAATGCGACTGGGGCGATCGGCGCTCGATGAGCTTGGCCCGATCCAGGGCCGCATCGCCGTAAAATTCAATCAGCACGCCGGCGGCCTTGGCGGCGTCGTCCCGCAACCGGCCGAAATCGGCTTGCCCGCTCTCGCTCGAGGGCTCGCTCCTGGCAATCACGTCGAGCATGGCTTGCAACTTGTCAGGAGTGCTGCCCTCGTCTTCGTGCATGGTCGCTATCCGATTGGGCGCGTAAAATATCGACATTTCCGCGCGATGTCCAACAGGTTCGCTGATCGAGCGTCAGTGCAACCGGGTACAGCTTCACCGCGAGCAAAGCGACAATCTTCGTACAAGCATAGTGAGCCAAACTTACCGCACCGACATTTGGGGGCACCCATGGACCAGCCTAGCAAAATGGAAAACCTGCAGTTCGCGCAGGGGATCTTGCGAGAACTTCGCCAGAAGGCGGAGGCAGATGGCGAGAAGCTTCTGACCTACCTGATCGACATGGCTTATCTCGAAGCCAGCGACCGCATCCGCGCCCACTGGATCGGCAGCCACGAACACGAAGGCCGCCGGGCCAAGGGCTGAGGCCCACCCGTCCGGGACGACCGGCTGGAACGCAAAAAAGCCCGCCATGCCTTCCGGCATGGCGGGCGGATCAAAGCGCTTGAAAGCTATGTCAAACAGCCCGGTCGCTGATTATGACGCGGCCGCATGCTGGCGGACCGGAAGCTTCCAGCCCGGCCGCGCGAAATGGCAGGTGTAGCCATTGGGATAGCGCTCGAGATAGTCCTGATGCTCGGGTTCCGCTTCCCAGAAAGGCCCGACCGGGGCGAGCTCGGTGACGACCTTGCCGGGCCACAGGCCCGACGCTTCGACGTCGGCTATCGTGTCCTCGGCGATCTGCTTCTGTTCATCGCTGGTGTAGAAAATCGCCGAGCGGTAGCTCGCGCCGATATCGTTGCCCTGGCGGTTCCTTGTCGTCGGATCGTGGATCTGGAAGAAGAATTCGAGCAGCGTGCGGAAGCTGGTCTTGGCCGGATCGAAGTTGATCTCGATCGCCTCGGCATGGGTGCCGTGGTTGCGGTAGGTGGCGTTGGGGACATCGCCGCCGCTATAGCCCACTCGCGTCGAGATCACGCCGGGCAGGCGCCGGATCAGATCCTGCATGCCCCAGAAACAGCCGCCGGCAAGGACCGCGCGTTCGGTGGAAGAAACCATGTCACACCTCCTTTGGATTTGCACCATAGATAGGCGTTGCGGCCGGATTCTTCCAGCGGCTCGAGCGGGCTAACGGCTGACGCAGGCACCCAAGTATCCGGCGTGGACCATCTGCCCGTCAATGTTTCGAATATGCCTGCGCGGCTTCGACCCCGCCGCGCTCAATCCTCCCGCGCCTGTTTGAACCGCCGCACCACCACCTCGAAGACGATGTCCGAGAGGCCGCGATGATCTCAGCACGCTGCTCGGGCGTGTAATGCCCGGCATCGTCGATGGTCATGAAGGTGACGTGTCGGGACATGGCAAGCTCCAGTTCCTCGCCCCGTGAGAGCGGGGAGAGGTGGCGCGGCGAAGCCGCGGCGGAGAGAGGGGACGGCGCCGGCTTTTGATGGGAGAACTGGTGGCTGTTGGCCGAGCCTGTCGCTCTACGAAGCCCCTCTCCGGCCGCTGCGCGGCCACCTCTCCCCCCGCTCCGCGCGGGGCGAGGAAAAGGGCTCAGCCCTTGTACCCCTCGTTGACACAATCGTTCTTCCAGGCCCAGTCGAAATCGGCCTGCGACATGGACGAGCCAAGGCCCGGCTCGACGTAAGGGCCGGCACCGTCGATATAGACGATGAAGCGCACTTCCTTGGTGAAGATGCCGACCTTGCTTATGACGACGCCGCAGGTCTGGCCACTTACGCTGTCGCCGGTGAGATCGACGTGCGAGAAAGTCGCCGCGGGATTATTGATCAGGCCGCGCATCCTGGCTTCGGCCGCAGCGATGGCATCGGCGCGCCAGTCGCCGCTGGAGCCGGAGCAGGCCGAAAGCAGCGTACAGACAAGAAGCAGGTTGGGTATCGGTCGCATGTCGGCTCCGGATCGCGGTCGGAAGCTACTCGACCTTCGGTTGCAACCAAAGCGGCATCGCAGATCATGGTTTCGGCGCGGTTTCGCGAAGCTCGGATTCCTCGCCCCACGCAAGTGGGGGAGAGGTGGCGCGGCGAAGCCGCGACGGAGTGGGGGCAGCGCTGGCTTTTGACGCAAGAGCGGAAGCTGTTCGCAGAGCTTGTCGCCCTACGAAGACCCCCTCTCCAGCCGCTGCGCGGCCACCTCTCCCCCGCCTTGCGGGGGCGAGGAACCCAAACCCTGAACCGCCTCCGCCGTCAAAAACCTGAGCACAACGTCGCTCATGCCGAGCAGCGGCGTGAACGTCACGATCGTGATGCCATCCGTGGCATTGGTGCGCGTCAGCCCCTCGGAATAGATATCCAGTGGCGGTTCCTCGTCGAACCAGACGCCGTGCAGCGTCTCGCCCTGCCACTTCTCGCGGCCCTTTTCGTAGGACTTGAAGGAGAGCACGCTTTCGCCGGCCTGGACGTCGCCGCCACCGCCCCAACGCACGACGACGCTGTCCAGCGCTCCCGGCGCGCCGCGGCCCATCACCGTGTCGGCGATGGCATCGGCCGGGATCATGCCGGTGCCCCATTCGCTTTGCTGTTGCGGCGGGCCGACCAACACGCGCTGCGGGTTGTCGCGCGTGCCCTCACCGGTGACGCCGGCGGCCCAGAGCCGCACCGGCCGGTCGAACACTTTGCCCACCCACCAGTTTGGATAGCGGCCGGTCAGGTGCATGGCCCATTCGGCACCCCCTGCCCTGGTCTTGCCGAGCTGGTTGCCGGCCATGAACAGGCGCTCGCGGTTCATTGCGCCTGCCGCGTGAAAATCAGCCTGGCGGTCGTAGGGCGCGTAGGCTGCAAGGAGGTCACGGCGACGGCGCCGGTCCAACTCCTCGAGTAGCGCCAGATACGTCTGCATCGCTGTCGAGGAACGGCCTGAGGTTCGCTTCGAGGTCGCGGATGCGCTTGCGGATCTCCTCATCGTTCAATTGCTCGAGATTGTTCTTGTCAGCATCGAGATCCCGCGAAAAATCCTTGGGCAGCAGCGTCAGCACGACCTTCAGATACTGCTCCGGTTTTTCGGCCCGCACCGCGGCGATGACGCCGGCGCCGTGAACGCGGAAGTCAGCGCGCAGCGCGGCGGCGAAATCGTCGACCAGCGTCTTTCGCGGGCGCTTCGGGCGGACGGGCGAAGCAGCCGCGGCTTGAGGAGTTTTTGGCTTTCGGCTTGCCCGCTTCTCGCCGCCGCGGCGCCTGCTGTCGTCAGCCATGAGTGGCCGCCTGCGAGGGCACGGCTTTCGCCGCCTTTGGCTTGCGGACCTTGCGCGCCGGTTTTCTGCGCGGCTTTGCGCCGGCCTGCTTGGTGGGCCGGGCTTCAGTAGCCGCCTCCGCCGCCTTCAGCTTCGCCGTGACCGTGCGGACCGCGGACGGGCCAAGGCCCTGGCGCGGAAAACCGAAGCCGGCAACCGCATCGACCGTGCCGCCGCGCACCATGCCAATGCGCACGCCCGGCGCGACCTGTTCGACCCGGCCTGATCTCTGCGGCAGGCTTGCGCCTTCGAATTCGCCGATGGCGCTGACGATTTCGGCGCCGTCATCGGCGGTGATGATGGTGGCGTAGCGTGGCATCCGGGCCTCGGGCAAATGTTGGAAGCGTCGCATTCCGTCGCGCTCAGCTCTCGAAAGAATGGATGGCGCCGAAAAACAAAACCCGCCGGGCGGCGGGTCGTTGGCGCAAATCAGCACCATGGACAAAATAGTAGCATAGCTGCCCTCACCGGGCAATAGCCTCTAGGTACATTTTCCTATTTTCCGGAAACCTGCCCTGCCAACCAACATCGGCGAAACACCCGCGCGCTACAGCCGCAGATTGAACCATCAGCCGAACGCCGAACGAAATTTTGTCGGAACCAACCTTGGTCCGATGGGTTCCACCTTTAGTCGCAACGCGACAGACGACGGTTCTCGCAACAGAGGAGAAGATCATGCTTACGAGGATTCTTGCAGCTTCCGCCCTGACCATCGGCCTCGCCACGGCGGCGATGGCCCAGAGCACCGGCACAACCGGAAATGATGGCAGCGGCAGTGGCCAAACCATCACCGTCGACCCCAAGACGCCGGCCAATCGGTCGCCTGACCAGGCCGCACCCGATACCGGCACGACCGGCAGCGTCAGCGGCGGCGACATGAACTCGAACGCCGACAAGAACTGCTCGAACAGCCCGCAGGGCGCACAGGGCGATGCCAACAGTACGACCGCCGGCACGATGCAGCCCAACGTCAACGACAAGAATTGCGGCAAGTAGGCTTTGGGCGCATCACCACGCGCAATGGCCGCGGAACCAGTTCCGCGGCCATTGGTAAGCAGGCCAACACCCTCTACCCTTTGCAAGATTTCGGGCGGAACCATGCGGCTTGCCGGCCGTTTCAACGGCGAAAAGGAGAAAACCCATGGCAGACAACGAAAGCACGACCGGCGGCGCAGCGAACGGCAGCGGAACATCGACGACGAGCTCTGCCCGTCCACGCAGCGCGGCGTCGCGAAGCACTGGCGCGTCGCGCAGCGCCGCTTCGCGCGGCAGCACGCGCTCTTCCAAGGCATCCGAAGACGCCATGAAGAAGCAGATTGCCGAGCTGAAGCGCGAGGTGAGCCGGCTGAACCGCGCACTTTCCGAGCAGGCCGAGGAAGCCGCCGAGACCGCGCAAGGCTGGTATCGGAGCGCGGCCGACCGCGCGTCAAATCTCTACAGCGGCGCCTCCGACCGCGCTTCGAACCTCTACACCGGCGCCACCGACCGCGCGTCGCGCGCGGCAAGCCAATTGCGTACCCAGGCGCAAAGTGTTTCGGAGACGGTGCAGCAGAACCCCGGCACCTTCTCGACCGCGATGCTGATCGGCGGCCTGGTCGGGTTGCTGGCCGGCATGGCGATCAGTCGAAGCTCCGACCCCGAGCCGGACTGGCTGCGCCGCTGGCACCGATAAGATTACCTGCCGTGGCCGCATACGCCAGGATGGTCAAGGGTAGTAGCGAAGGCTGCCTTGCGGCCGCGCGGAGGAACGGCCGGGCCGTCGTGCCCGGCCTTTCTCTTCCCGATACCAGGCTTTTTCCTTTCAAGGTTGTGCCGTACCTGCCCCATTGCTGTGGCCGGTTGCCCCGGGCTGGTCATTAGCCGGGGCTTATGGGATCATTCCCCAAGGGAATCGCGGAGAGCGGCATGGACAGACCTGCCATGGCATCCGTCTTTCGGATGCGGCATGTGCCTGCAAGCATTTCGGGTGTTCGCAGCCTTGGCCGGGGCCAGGCCGATCCGATCTTCCATTCGAGACCACTCGGCGAAGCGATCCGCTTCATCGCCCAGGCCGAGGGCCAGTACGACCTCAGCGCCGTCGCCGTCTTCTATGGCGACCGCCAGACGCCGCCGCTCGGCAACCGCGAGATCAGGCAGCTCTGGAGCGAATATGGCGAGCGGTGGATGGAGGCCTGATCCGCGTCGGCTTCCCCCTGCCCGGATCGGAAACGCCCCTCATGCGTTCTTGAGGCGAGGTCAAATGGGAGGAACGCCATGAACGTCGCCAATCTCCAGCTCGAGGGCCTGCTGATGGCCGTCGCAGCGATCAATCACGTGCTCGTCAAGAAAGGCGTGCTCAGCGTCGAGGAGATTGATATCGCGCTGCGCAAGGCCGAAGCCGGCGAGACCGGCGAGGAGCGCTCCGAGGCGATTTCCGCTTCGAACCGCGACGCCATCAATTTCCCGATCCGCCTGCTCGAGCTCGCCAACCAGTGCCAGCCCGAAGCGGACATGCCGTCCTTCTCCAAGCTGGCACGCATGGTGGGCCAGATGAAGGAGCCGTATAACGACCAGATGTGAGGTGTGGCGGGAGGTGCCTTTGCCTTGAATGCTAGCGCTGCCCCTCATCCGCCCTTCGGGCACCTTCTCCCCGTACAACGGGGAGAAGGAAGAGTTCACGCCCGGCCCGGCCAGCCCTGCTTGAGCGCCAGCACGCTGCCCGGGCCATGCACGGCGGCGTAGAGCAGCCCGGCGGCGAACGGGAAATGCGACATGAAGGCGCCGAACTCGGCCTGGTCTGCGGTCCAGTGCGACGGGCCGTGGAAGGCAAAGCCCAGGAACACGACGTAGACCGCGCCGATCAGCGCCAACGGTGTCAGATAAGCGCCGGTGAGGAAGGATATCACCAGCAGCGTTTCGAGGATCGCCGCGCACCAGGCCAGGAACAGCGGGAACGGGAAGTCGGCGGCGGCGATGTAGCCGGCGGTGGCGCCCATATCCATCAACTTGAAGGCGACGCCCATCGCGAACATCGCGGCGAAGATCAGGCGGGCGATGAGAATGGCGACGGTCTGCCAGGTCGATTGAGTGTTTTCCACGAATTTCCCTCCGGATTGTTGAAGCGGTCGATGCCCCAAGGACGGACGGAGGGGGATGGTTCCGACAGGGGGCGGGGAAAATTATGCGAGGCGGGACGCCGCGCCTCTCCTTCTCCCCTTGTGGGAGAAGGTGGATCGGCGCGACAGCGCCGAGACGGATGAGGGGTGTTCCAGCGGAGTGAGACGCTGGTGGCATCTGGAGCACCCCTCATCCGTCGCCTTCGGCGACACCTTCTCCCACAAGGGGAGAAGGGGGAGCCCTACCCCGCCTTCGCCTGTGGCGGGTGGCTGATCGATTCCCGCACGGTGCCGTACTCGGCGCCCCAGCGATCGGTCATGTCGCAGCGGATGTCCCAGAGCTCGGGGAAGAAGCGGTGGCGGGCGCCGCCTTCGAGGATTTCAACCGGCCTGCCCTTCAGCGATTTCGCGCCCAGCCCGATCGAGCGGTGGATCAGATAGAGGTGGTTGGCGCGGAATTTCTGGAACAGCTCGTCGAACTCGATCAGCGCCTCGGCGACGACGTAAGCGTCGCCGTGGTCGTAATGCTCATCATAGATGTCCTGCACGGTCAGCCCGCGGCCGTCGAGATAGGCATGCTTGAAGGCCCTCCAGAGGTCCGGCGGCAGGCGCAGCAGGAACTTGAAGCCCGGCGATTCCTGGCCGCTGCCATTGCCGAGCTGCAGGCGGATCTGCTGGTATTCCTTGGGCGACATGGTCTCCAGGAGATCGAGCTGCGCCGTCATCATGCGCATCAGCCGGTGCGCGCGGCCCATCAGCGTGACGATGCGGTGCGTCTCCTGTTTCTCCAGATGGTCGAGGACATCGACCAGCGTGTAGGCGATGAGCTTCATCCAAAGCTCCTCGACCTGGTGCACTATCTGGAACTGCAGCTCGTCGGCGTTGACCATGTCGGAGAGCGGCTTCTGGCACGTCAGAAGCTTGTCGCATTGCAGGTAGACGCCGTAATCGCGCATCTCGGGCGTCTCGATGCGGGCGTGATAGTCCGTCTTGTCCATGGCTCATCTCCTCGCGCGGGCATTTCGGCAGGTGCCAAGCATAGCACTTTCGGCTTGAACATTGTTCCTTTGTGTTATCCAATCTTTCGAAATTGGAGGACGATCTATCGTCATTTGAGGAACCTCGGAGAACGAATCATGCTGGACATGCTCGACCGCAAGATCGTGGCGGCCCTGGAGCGCGACGCGCGCATCTCTTTCGGCGAGCTCGCCGAAGCGGTGGGCTTGAGCAAGACGCCGTGCTGGAAACGGGTCAAGGCGCTGGAGGATAAAGGCGTCATCCGCGGCTATTCCACCCGCGTCGATCCCGCTTCGATCGGCTTCGGCATCGAGGCCTTCATCCAGGTGTCGATCGACTTCGAAGTGTCGGACGCCTTCGAGGCGGCGGTGAAGAAACACCCGCTGATCCGCCGCTGCTACGCCACGACCGGCGAGGCCGACTATCTGCTGCAGATCGTCACCGTCGACATGAGGGCGCTGGACAGGATGCTGCGCGAGGAGCTCAGCCGGCTGCCAGGCGTCCGCCGTACCGTCACCTCGATGGCGATGCGCGAGATCAAGGGCGACATCTCGTTCGCCGACGCGGCGGCGCATGCGTTGAGGGGATAAGGCGAGCGCCAAAATGATTTGAGACGACGGCACCCCTCGGCCGGATCGAACCGCGGGCACCAGCCGCAACGTCGGGCGTCGGGTCCTGACTTTTTCTGGCACGGTCGAAGAACGGGCGTCGAACCGGTTTATACGTTGGGACGGGGGTACGCGGGTGACCAACATCGTCTCGATCAAAACAGGTGCTGAGCCTGCCGGGCGGCGGTCGGCGCGGCTTTTGAGGGTTTTCAACGTCATGGGAAATGCCGATATCGCGCGCCGTTCCTTTGCCGGCAGTGTTCTGGCGGCGGCGCTGCTTGCCTCGACCATGCTGCTGCCGACCACCATGGCAGTTCGCGCGGCTTCGGCACCACCGGAGCCGCGAGACGCTTTCCACCAGGCGATGAATCCGCAAGCCATGTTGCAGGAGGCCAAGCGTGCTCTTCTGGCTCAGGCCGCAGGCGGCAATGGGGGCAATGGCGGCAACGGAGGTTCCGCGGGCGGCAATGGCGGAAACGGGGGTAACGGCGGCAATGGCGGTTCCGCAGGCGGGAATGGCGGCGGTGGCGGGACCGGCGGCAATGGTGGTTCCGCAGGCGGAAATGGTGGTGGCGGCGGCACTGGTGGGACCGGCGGCAATGGCGGCTCTGCAGGCGGAAATGGCGGCGGTGGCGGCGGTGGTGGGACCGGCGGCAATGGTGGTTCCGCAGGCGGAAATGGTGGTGGCGGCGGCACCGGTGGAACCGGCGGCAATGGCGGCTCTGCAGGCGGAAATGGCGGCGGTGGCGGCACTGGTGGGACCGGCGGCAATGGTGGCTCGGCCGGAAACGGCGGCGGCGGGACTGGCGGCAATGGCGGCGGTGGCGGCACCGGTGGGACCGGCGGCAATGGCGGCTCCGCAGGCGGAAATGGCGGCGGTGGCACGGGTGGCAACGGCAGCTCCGGCGGCAACGGCAGTTCGAGCGGCAATGGCAATTCCAGCGGCCATGGCGGCGGGCATCAGGACACCGCCGGGCGTTCGGACGGCGGCCCCCGTTCCTGCGCGGCATCGCCGCGAGCTTCTTGCTGAAGCAGCGGTCGCTCTCCGCCCTCCCTTATGGGCCGGTGCGGTAAGCGAAATCGTCGATAGCGGCCTGCCAGTAATGCTGCGTGCGGATCTCGAGCTGCGTGATACGCAGGTAGTCGGCCGCGAAGTAGACCAAACCGTTCGCGGACAGCACCAGTTGATCCTCATAGGCGAGCTCATCGCCCCGCCAGGCCTTGAGAACAAGCGTCTCGCCCTCCGCGTCGTCCCAGCCGGCGCCGAAATAGGCGCCGGTGAAATCGAACGGCTTGTCACTGAAGACCTGCGCAGGGTGTCCAGAGCTGTTGTAGGCGATGAACTCGCCCGACATGGTCGTGTTGGTGTAGCCGGGACCGTCGGTGAAGCGCTGGTGCATGGCAACGAGATTGTACCAGTTCAGCCCGCCATAGCCCGACGGAACCTCGAACACGCCGGGCGACGTCATCAGGTCGTCGAAGCCGACGACATGCTCCAGGGGCAGCGGCTTCTCGGCGGGTCCGCTTTTGCCCGAAAACGCCGAGAGCACCACCGGTGACGCGCCGACGACGACATGCCGCCGCTCAGTCGCGCCGCCGGTCGCGAAATCAACCAGCCATTCGCCTGGTGTCACGGGTGCGCTGAAACGCCCGTCCGGACCGACCTGCGCGGCGGCACTGACGCCGTCCGGCCCTGTCAGCGAAACGCGCGATCCGGCGGCGACCGCGCCGCTGATCGTCATATCCGCCGCAAGCCCGACCGGGTGCGTCGTGGTCTTTGCGATCATGTCGCCCGGCGATCCAGGCGAAACGACATAGTCGCTTTCCTGCGAGGCGTTGCCGGTGGTGACGGAATAACCCGGCGGAGGCACGACGCGGAACGCGTAGTGGCCGGGATCGACGACTTCGAAATCGCGCTGCATGACCGACATGCGGAAGTTGGCGAAACCGCCGGCATTGGTCAATCGCATGATGGTGCTGCCGTTCGGCTTGTCGAGTTCGACAGCCACGCGCGACATCGGCCGGTCGCCCAGATCGTAGATGCCGTTCCTGTTGAGGTCGCGGAACACCAGCAGCGATGTGTTCATCTGGCCGCCTTCGAAGGAACCCCACGCGCGCCTGGGATAATAGTCCGCAGCGCCGCCGGCGCGCGCCGAGCCGCAGAGCACGGCCAGGCCAGCGACCGCGACGACGACGGCGCCCGAAAACAACAAATCACGCTTCACGAAATTTCCCCTTTGGCAGTCGCTGTCGATCCGGTCCCCTGGAGACGCGTGAGGACCTTGCTCACGGCATCCGCATCGAAATAGGCGAGATAGAGCAACGCCATGGTGGCGCTGAACGTGTAGACCGGCAGCGTCAGATAGATGATGGCGTGAAAGGCCAGGCCCGGCAGGACCAGGTAGCGCCTTGTCGCGCGAAACGGCAGGCCAAGGGCAAGGCAATATTCGAGCGCGACCACGGCTACGGACACCATGGTGGCGGGCCAGGCAAGACCGGCCGGATAGTCCGACCCCGCGTAGAACCAGAGGAAGATCTGCTCGATCCTCGCGCCGCTGAGAAAGGCATAGTTCGACTTGTCGAAGGCGGCGAAGAAATAAAGCACCGAGAGCTGCACCACGATCAGCCGCAGCCCCCACAGATTGCCGCGCTCCGCCGGTGGCGGAAGGCCCGCGCGCTCGGCGCGCATCACCGCCAGGTAACGGTCCAGCGAATAGGAGCGGTCGCAGGGCGTGAGCGCGATCAGCAACGCGGCAACGGCCAGCAGATAGGTATGGTGGTGGGTCCAGGGCTCGCGCCCGAGCTCGATGCCGAAGTAATGGTACATCGCCAGCCCGACCGCGCCCGTCCAGACGGCGGCGGCGCGGCTGTGATAGCCAACGAAGAGCAGCGTCGTGGCGACGAAGAAGTTGGCCGCCAGGAACAGGCCGGCCGGCGACTGGTCCATATAGAGCAGCAACTCGCCTGCCCAGCGCGACCAGAACAGCATGGCCAGGCCGATGCGGATCAACGCGGATGGCCGCGACGAGCCCTCGGTGCCAGCCGCCCAGTCGGCAAAGCGCCGGGCAAAAGCTTGCATCGAGCGCAAGCCGGACCGGTCGCTGGCGGCGTCACTCGGCGCAGGCATTTTCGGCATCGGTATGGATGGTCTGCCAGCCGCTGCGCGTGCCTAGCCGGGCACGGACTCGGATATCGGTGCCCTGCCCGGCGACCGTGCAGAGCCGCTTGATGACGGAAGCCAGTTCCTCGCGGTTCTGGATCCACTTCAGCTTGCCGTTGCGAGGGGCGCCGAGCATCGCGAACCGGTCGAGCGGAGCAAGCGCGCCGTCCGGCTGGCGGATTTCGAAGGAAACGTCGATCACGCCCAGCCCGATCGCGCTGAACATGGTCCAGGAGCGAAGCCACGGCGATTGCACCCCGAAGATTTGCTCCGCGGCGGGTCCGGCGATCATGAAGGCGGCGATCGCCGTGAAGGCGACCAACCGCAAGCGCCCCGCCGACAGCCGTCCGGCAGGCTCCGCGCCTGTTCCAATCGAGATGATGTCCGCCACCCGCGCACCCCCGTCCGGACTTATAGACCGGATCAGCACCGTTCTGCGACCATCCCAGAAAAAGTCAGATCGCGGCGCGCCTATAGGCTGAGAGAGCGCGAGGGAACACTACGGATGAAAATCAGTGGTGAAGCCAGGCTCTGCACGAGCAGCCTTGGCGACGCGTGCCGCCTCTTCCTTCTCGGCATCGGCCTTGCGCTTGGGGCATTCCTCGAAATCATGGTCCCGGCCGCCGCAATAGGAGCAGCATTTGGCGGGGGTGTCGGAGTTGAACATCGAGGCCATTCCCAAGAATGCACGAAAAGGTTTCCGGTTGCAGCAATTGCGTGAAGGCGCCGCTGCATTTCAGCCCGATGCCCCAAAAAATGTTCCTGCCAGTTTCAGGAGCTCGCCGCTCGCGCGGCGGGCTCCCGTTCAGTCACCGCTCACGCATGCGCGTGGGGATGACGGAAGTCCCAGACGGCCCAGGCCGAAGCCACGACCACCAGCACGCCGAGAGCGACATGCGTGGTCATGACGTGCGTGTCAGCCTTGAAGCCCAAAAGCCAGGGCGACACGATCAGCCAGAGCCCGAGAGCCAAACTTACCCATTCTTCCCACTCGGCGAACACCGAAAACATCGCCAGCGCCAGCGCGCCGAGGAGAACGCCGACAATCCAGGCGTTCCACGCGGGCACCATCGCCGCGGTGAATCCGATGACCCAGGGGGAGATAAACAGGCAAATCGCCAGGACCAAGGTGATCCAGTCGAGGCTCTTTCTTGCTTCCATCATTGCCATGACAACCTCCATAGATGAAGCTTGACCAAAGCAACTGCATCCGCGTGGACATTGCACGCTCATCATTGATGTAATTACGCTTTTACCGCTCTGCAAGGAGCGGGCCGGGCCGCGGCTTGTACCTTGCCCAATGCCTCCTCATCTGCGTCCTATGGTCAAACTCACCGCGCTCGGCATGTTTGTGCTCACGATCGTCGGGGTTGCGGGTGAGCTTTGGGGGCTTTGGGACTATTGGAAAATGGCATCGTTCGCGCGCAGCCGGCAGAGCCATGCGCCTATACCGATGCATGATGAGGTCGACGGCGCGCCGACCCATGTCGCGCCGAGCGAACCGGCACGCACCGAAGACATCTTCCTGAAGGCCGGCGCGCAATTCGGTAGTCTTCCGGGCAGGTCTCTCAAACGCTGAAGTCGTTCTCGGTGTCGGCCCCCAGTTGCGGCACGACGATTGCCTCGAGCGGCGCGTCGAGCTCCCACTTCACGCTGCCAGGCGCACGTTCGAGACTGGAGGAGCCGCTCAGCGCCTGTGGCGCCACCCGCTGCAACACCACCGTGCCAAAACCCTTGCGGTCGCCGAAACCGGTGCGCTCACTCGTCTTGCGCGCCGCTCCGTCGGCTGTCACGCCGGACGTCTCGTGCCAGAGAAGGTGAAAGCGGCGCTGCGCTTCCGGTCCGCTCTCGACCTTCCAGGTGATTTCGACGCGGCCGCCCTCGCCCGCCAGCGCGCCGTATTTGGACGAGTTGGTGCCCAGCTCATGGAAGGCCATGCCGAGATTCTGCACCGCATTCGACTGCAGTGTGAGGAGCGGCCCGGAAAGCGATATACGCTCCTCATGGCCGAAAGGCTTCAAATGCTCCTGAATCAGGTCGAACAGGCTGGCGCCGGCCCATTCCGAGGTGACAAGCAGATCATGGGACCGCGACAATGCCATGATGCGGGATCGGATCATCTGCTCGAACTCGGCCGGATCGGTCGAACGCTTGCTGGTTTCCCTGACCATCGACAGGATCACCGCGAACTGGTTCTTCACGCGATGGTTGACCTCGCGCATCAAAAGCCGAATGCGGCGCTCACTTTCCTTGGCGGGGGTGATGTCGCGGGCGATTTTCGAGGCGCCAACGATTTCCCCCGCGCTGTTCTTGATCGGCGAAATCGTCAGTGAAACGGTGACCAGCGAGCCGTCCTTGCGCCTGCGCACCGTCTCAAAACTCGGGATGCGCTCGCCCTTGCGGATGCGGCTGATGATCTCGGTTTCCTCGCCTTGCATATGCTCGGGGATCAGCATCAGGATCGACTGGCCGACGGCTTCTTCGGCGGTATAGCCGAACATGCGCTCGGCCGCGTGGTTCCAGTCGGTGATTATGCTGTCCAGATTCTTGCCGACGATTGCGTCGTACGAAGAATCGACGATCGCGGCCAAACGCGCATCGGCATTTGGAGCGTGTTGGAACGTCCCCCCGGAATTGGTCATGTAAGGTAATTAGGGCCGGCCGGAGTCAAGGCAATCTGACGCGAGCGAGAACGCATTTGCTCAGGGCTTCGATTCGCTGGGGCCATCGGCGACATTCCGGTTCGGTGATATCACACCGAAATCCTGCGACCTTGCGCCCGTGTCAGCGGTCAGAAACCCGTCGGATGCCAGCCCACGGCGCAACAGCTCGCGGACCGCGGCCGAACGGCTCGGCATGCGCTTTTCGAAACGCCAGTTTTCCAGCGCCGCCAATTCCTCGTCGGTCAGCATGATCTGCAACCTTTGCGGCCGTTCAAGCTCAGCCACTTCCGCCTCCGCTGTGAGTTAGTATGTGCCTCACTATGAGTAGAAGTAGGAAACGGCTCATGAAGCGTCAAGGGGGGATGATTTGCCGATGGGCAACGAAGCTAACGATACTCAGGATGGGGCGAAATCACATTTGATATATTATGCTAACCAACTGATTTATTTATTGTTTTTAACATTTGTGTATTGTCAACCGCTCTCCTCCGGCGCATGGTTGCAACAGAGGGATAAACCCCCGCGAAAGGAGGGTTTTCCAATGATACTAGGATTTTCCAACCAGTTGCGCGATGATGCTCATTGCAAGGTCCAGCAGGCCCTGCGGACGAACGGCATCGTCAACATCATCCGGCTTGCCGAAGAAATCAGGCTCAAAAACCTCGCCGACAACATCGCGCGCGAGGACATAGAAAGCCTGGTGATGCAGATTGCCCAGCTTTACGGGGCGCCGATCGAGTTCGACGACCAGGCCCTGACGGCGCTCGACCTGCCGCAGGCCCTAGGCGCCGACAATCGGAACGACCTTGAGAGGGCTCTTTGGGAGCGCTCGCTGCCCGACGCGCCGGTCAACCTGTTGCAGCTGGACAAATAGCTGTCGGCACTGCGGTGTGGGGAAAGCGGGGCGGTTCCGAAGAGGCCACTAAAGCATGTCTCCCGAAAGTGGGCCCGGTTTCGGGACAAAGACATGCTTAAAATCAAAAACTTAAAGCAGGTCGCGTGAATCCTTTTTCACGCGACCTGCTTTAGTCCCTGGCGGCCAGGTCGCCCAGAATGCCGAGCCCGGTCTCGTACCGGTCTGGGGCAACGCCAGCCTGGTGCGCCTGCCAGAGATTGTCGCGCAGGTCGGCTATTTTCACGGGCAAGGCAAGCTCATTCGAAGCGGCACGGAAAATGGAGCCCTCTTCGCTCTCGTCCATGCGCTTGGTCAGCGCGTCCACCGCCGCCACAACCGTCAAGCTGAAGCCGGCCTCATGCAGCCGGTCGAGGCTCCAGCCGTTCCCCTTCTCGACGACGTCATGCAGGTAGGCGACCGTCTTTTCGTCCAGCGTTTCAACCGCGTCGGCGACGCGTCTCAAATGTTCGATATAGGGTTGGCCGGTTTTGTCCTTCTGGCCGCGATGGGCCTGCTCAGCTATCTTCGCTGCCTGATGAAGCATGAGGTCTTTCCAATCTCGTCGCAATAAAGCCCGCCCCGGCGAGGGACGGCCGAGGCGGGCTTGCTCGGGTCTGAGCCCGGTCCGGTGGCGCGCCTTCGCGGGGGAGCGGGGCTGCGCGCCATCCTGCATTCAAGAACATCGGCGCCGGGCGAATGTTCCGCCGCTCCCGAATTTTTGAGGACGCGCCATGACCATCGAAGCGACCCGTTGCAGCCGGACGCCCGCACCTAAAAGAAGCCCGGCCAGGAGCCGTTGGGCCGATGCCTGACGCCGTCGGAGAAAAAGCTTTTTGGCAGGAACCTCGCGACCGCCTTGCCGTTAGCCCTCCGTGTCCAACAGGAGGTCCGGCAATGGATTGGAACCGCGTCGAAGGCAATTGGAAGCAGGTGAAGGGCAAGGTCAAGGAACAGTGGGGCAAGCTCACCGACGACGACCTCGACCGCATCGCGGGAAAACGCGACCAGCTCGAAGGCAAGATCCAGGAACGCTACGGCCTCGAGAAGGACCGCGTGCGCCGCGACATCGATGACTGGTACAGCATGCAGGGCTGGTAGAAGCCGGCTCCCACGAAACGAAGGGCGCGGCCTCGCGGCAGCGCCCTTTTTCGTGGGCTCAAGCCCGCGCGAGGCGGCCCCGTATCTCCATCTCGATCCCGCGATCGAGCTGCGCGGGCAAATCCGCGGGCCTGCCATGGCCGAGTTCCGCCAACGCCGCAGCATCGCGGCGGAATTTTTCGAGTGACACGGTGCGGCCCTGCTCCAGCCAGCCGGCTGCGTGCAGGATGAAATGCGCGCCTGAGGCCACCGCTGCCGAAAGCACCCTGCCCCCTTCGGCGCCGGATTGGGCATCATCGACCTTGGCCGAGGTGATGGCGCCGTCGCCCCGCACCGGCACGCCGAGCCGCCTGCCCAGTTCCGCGGCGTAGAACTGGACGAGCTGCGAGGCCGGGTCACCGAAATTGGGCAACATCCGGCGCATGTCGAACGGGTAGGCGAGGATGCCCATCACCACCGGCGAGCCCGGGCGCCAGAGCTGAGCCAGCGCCAGGCCGGCCAGCACCTCGGCATAGCCCTGGATCAGCGCGCCGGCCACGGTAACCGGTGCCGTCGCACCCATCATCATGTAGGACGAAACCATGCTCGCCTCGCCCTTCATCGCGATCGCCCGCAGGCATTTCAACGGGTTCGGCCAATAGGTGAGCGGCGGTGTGGCGTTGATCAGATGGAGGAGATTGCATTCGCCGCCACGCGCCGGTCGCCCCACCGCCGCGGCCGTCAGGTCGATCACCGCCTCGGCTGCCGCCGGCGAGGCGATGCTGCCCATGAGCGGCTTGTCGGAATGGGTGAGATGCGCAAGCAGCATTTCCAGCGGCCGCCGGTCCTCGGCTACGTCCTCCATGACACAGATCATCTGTCCGGTGTT
Organism: Mesorhizobium sp. RIZ17; assembly: GCF_051127865.1. Lineage (NCBI taxonomy): Bacteria > Pseudomonadati > Pseudomonadota > Alphaproteobacteria > Hyphomicrobiales > Phyllobacteriaceae > Mesorhizobium > Mesorhizobium sp. RIZ17. The sequence goes on along the minus strand of NZ_CP147861.1, from coordinate 4,934,426 downwards.
GGTCAACCCGGGAGCGGCATGCGCGGCGGCGACGAGATCGCCATAGATCCGCCGGCTGCCCGCTACTCTCGTTCCATTGTCGAGCACGACATTGGGCGCGCCGTAGATCGGCGCGAAGACCGGCGGCGCCCTTTCTCCGACAGTCGTATCCCTTGCGGGGTTCCTGCCGCGCAGAAGGAATTTTTCTGGCGCATGCCGGCGCACGATGCGGCGCAGCTCGGCCCCGTCCAGGCGCACCACATCGCCGCTCGCCACGCCACCGGCCTGCTTCAGCATGTCGATGGTTTGCGGATCGTCCATGAAGCGGATTCCGGTTTCCTCCAGCACCCGGTCGGCCGCCTTCTCGATCGTCTCGAGCCCGGCCTCGTCGCGCCCGGGGCGATAGGACGAGGCGATGAAGTCCGCCGCGCGATGTTCAGGAACCAATGTAGCCGACATGCATCCCCCGGCCGGCGCAAAAGGTTCGACGGCACCGACGTGCCGGATTATCCGGATTCGGTTTGCCTTCGCGAGGCTCCTGCCGCGCCACCTTGCGTCGCTTCCAGGAAGGCGTCGCGCCGGCGACGGGTGAGGCAAGCATCGGCCGTGCGGCAACGCGACCGCAATGCGCTTTTCGGCATTTCGCGGAGGAAAAGGCACCGAAGTATCAAATGTTAGCGCGCTTTGACCAACAACCCCATACCTCGTCAAACGCGCCTGTTTTGAATCACTTTGACATCCGCTGTGACCGGGCCGCTCGGCCCGCTCATGGAAGACATGAATGCTTGAATCCCTTTTCCTGAATCTCGGCCAGCACGACAGCCTATCCGACGACGAGAAAACCCTGCTCGGCGACTTGATGGCGGGCGAACGCCACTTCGCCGCTGGTCAGGACATCGTCGCGTCGGGATCCCGGCCGGCCTCCAGCACTCTCGTGCTCGACGGGCTCGCCGCCCGTTACAAGGTGCTTGCTGATGGCGGCCGGCAATTCACCTCGCTGCAGGTTCCAGGCGATTTCGTCGACCTCTACGCCTTCCTGTTGAAGACGATGGACCACGGCGTCATCGCGCTTTCGCCTTGCCGCGTCATCCTGGCCGACCATTCGAAGCTGCGCAGCATCACCGAGCGGGCGCCGCATTTGACGCGGCTGTTGTGGCTCGACACGCTGATCGACGGCGCCATCCACCGCGAGTGGATCGTCGCCATGGGGCGGCGCTCGAAGGTCTCGCATCTGGCGCATCTGTTCTGCGAGCTGTTCGTCAGGCTGGAGGTGGTGAAGCGCACCAACGGCATGAGCTTTCATTTGCCCGTCTCGCAGGCCGAGCTCGCCGACGTGCTGGGCCTGTCGGTGGTGCATATGAACCGCGTCATTAGCGCGCTGCGCAACAGCGGCGTGATCGCCTGGGCGAACCATACGGTGACGATCCTCGACTGGCAGAAGCTGCAGCAGATCGCCGAGTTCGATCCGACCTATCTCTCAATGACGCGCGAACCGCGTTAACTCTCACGGCCTGCCGCCGGCGAGGCGCCTTCGGATGTTATTTGCCGAGGGCATGAAACATGCCGCCGCCTCGAAAGTTCCTACTGGAAGGAGGCGGATGATGATCGGCGGAAATGACGGCAAGACACGCCACGCCGAGAACGGCAAAGCGGCTCAGCCAGCGAAGAGCGGTGTCGAATTGCTAGCCCTTCGGCTGGCGAAGGACACGGACATCTCCGAGGACGACGCCCGCGAACTGATCAAGCTCATTGGCACCGACTGGACCTCGTTGGTGCGCGAGGCGAGGTTCCTCAAGAGCCGGCACTGATCAGAGTTCTTCTGTTTTTCGCGCTCACCGGAACTATCTCGCCTCAGGAACGCTATCTCACTGCAGTTATTTCTAAATTAGGCATCGATAATAGAGCATGAAGGCCAAACTCATTTCAAAGAGCGCTGGTGCCATGGCCATCATGACCGCTGCATTTGCCGGCGCCAGCGCCGGAACGTCAGCATTGGGAGAGCAGACATGAACAATATCATCTGGCTCGTAGGAGCGGTCGTCATCGTCATTGCCATTTTGGGCTTTCTCGGCTTCCGGTGACGCCGAAGCAGGGCCCAATGCCGCTGCGTGAATCGGGGCTGCGTCGGCCCTGACCTGCCATACGACGGCGCAGTTGGAACGCTAGTGTTTCAGGGAAGACCGAAACGCCAGCCCGACTTCCGCAGATCGCATCTCAGGTCGGCGCCCTATTTGCCGGCGGCCTTTTTCTTCGCCTTCTTTACCGGCTCCTCCACTGGCTCCTGCGCCAGTCTGGCCTCGCGAAGACGCGCCGTCTTTGCAATTCTGGCCGCCGCCTCCCCGTCGATGATGGCGCGCGCGGTTTTTGTGGTGGCCTCGTTCTTGGCGTCGCCTTTCGGCTTGAACACATTCGTATCAGCCATGTGCTACCTCGCTATACAAAATGAAAAAGGCCGGGCGAACCCGACCTTCCCTCAAAGCCCCAGCGCCTGTGCCAGTACATCCGTGGTCAAAGGCGCCGATGCATGGCTTAGGCGGCCTGCAGATTCTCCGCGGCGCTCTTGCCGCTGCGGGCGTCCTTGACGACGTCAAAGCTTACCTTCTGGCCTTCGACGAGAGAACGCATCCCGGCGCGCTCCACGGCAGAGATGTGAACGAACACGTCCGGCTGGCCGCCGCCCTGCTCGATGAAGCCAAAGCCCTTGGTGGCGTTGAAAAACTTCACGGTTCCAGTAGTCATACGATTTCCTTTCAAATCGACGCAAATTACCGCCGCTTGGCCGAATGCCAAACGTCACAGTTTTCGAAATTGAGAGGGAAGATCGTCGGGGCACAAAGGCGCCAGAAACAACGTTCGTTCAGCAAGATCGATATCACACATATAGCGTTTAAACTGACTCCCGGCAAGACAACCCCGGATATATTTATCCAAGGCCCTCCTTTCGCAGTGAGCCAGCCTGCGCATCTCGGCCTGGGCGATTCAGCCGGCCACCTCCTTCGTCATGGAACATTCAGGTGCCGGTGAAGTTCACCTTGCGCAATGTGGTTTGGTCGGCTCCCGGTTTGGCAATGGCTAATTATCTGACGCTTCCGGCAACTTCTCGTAACCGGTTCCGCGTGGTCGTGGAAACACCGCGGGGATCGGCCGCGAAACTCGCCTATGAACCGAAGACCGGGGTGTTCGAATATTCCCACCCCCTTCCTGTCGGTAACACCTATCCCTACGATTGGGGCTTCGTGCCATCGACGCTGGGAGACGATGGTGATCCGCTGGACGGGCTCGTCATCCACCAGGCCGCCGGCGCTCCGGGGGTCGTGATAAAATGCGACCTGCTGGGCGCGCTCAGGGTAAAGCAGCGCGATCCCGACGGCTCGAAAGTCCGCAACGACCGGTACATTTTCTGCCCTCATAAGGAAGACGCGCCGGATGAGCCCGTGGCGTCAGTCGATGTGCCTGAAGATCTTCGCCGGGAAATAGAGCAGTTCTTCCTTTCCTCGGTGCTGGGTACCGGCAAGAAAATCAAGCTGAAGGGCTGGCAAAACGCGGCCGAGGCCAGGGCCTCGCTGACGAAGGGAATGAAATCCTTCAAGCGAAAACTCGCAAATCGGTGAGCGGCTGATGCCCGTCTCCCGCCCTATTCCTGCAAACGCCGTGCATCTTTGCGTCGACATGCAGCGCATGTTCATGCCGCCCGGACCGTGGGCGGTCGAGTGGTTTCCCCAGATTCTGCCCAAGGTGCTTCGGCTCACCGAGCGGTGGCCGGCACGAACCATCTTCACCCGCTTCATTCCGGCACTGCGGGCAGGAGAAGGGCATGGCCAGTGGCGCAGCTACTATGAGCGCTGGGCAGAAATGACGCTTGAAAAAGCAGGGAACGACATCATCGAGTTGGCGCCGGAGCTGAAGGATTTCGTTCCGCCGGCACGACAGTTCGACAAACCCGTCTATTCGCCCTGGTTCGGAGGCAGGTTGAGGCGCGCGCTTGCAGCCGAGGATGTTGACACAATTGTCGTCAGCGGAGGCGAGGCCGACATGTGCGTTTTGGCCACGCTTCTTGGAGCTATCGATTTCGGCTTTCGAACGGTTCTGGCGGAGGATGCGATTTGCAGCACCTCCGACGAAGCCTATGACAGCATCATCAGGCTGTTCACCAAAAGATATTCGCACCATGTGGAAGTCGCCCCGGTGGATGAAATCCTGGAGTCCTGGGCTTAGCCCGTGCGCCAAAGATCAACGCGTAGCCTCGTCAATAACAATTGAGGGTCCAGGGCCTTCACCGGCAAAAAATCTATTCGGAACAACTTGCGGGCGGCCGTGTTGGTGATGATCCAACCCCACCAGGAGATGCAGAAATGGCGACGACGAAAGCGGCCTCGAACAAGGGCCTCAACGAACTTTTCCATGACACGCTGAAAGACATCTACTTCGCCGAAAAGAAGATTCTGGCGACGCTGCCCAAGATGGCCAAGGCGGCGCAGGACGATGCGTTGAAGGCGGCCTTCGAGAAGCACCGCGACCAGACCGAGGAGCATGTCGCGCGTCTCGAGGAAGTGTTCGAGGTGATCGACAAGAAGCCTGTGGGAAAGACCTGCGCGGCCATCATGGGCATCACCGAGGAAGGCGCGGAAATCATGGATGAGTACAAGGGCTCGCCCTCGCTCGACGCCGGCCTGCTGGCCGCCGCCCAAGCCGTCGAGCATTACGAGATTTCGCGCTACGGCACGCTCAGGACCTGGGCGCAGGAACTCGGCCTGACGGAAGCTGTCAATCTGCTCGACAAGACGCTGGCCGAGGAAAAGGAAACGGACGCAGCGCTCACCGAACTCGCCGAATCCGCCGTCAATGTAGCTGCCGAGGCTGCCTAGCGGCGCTCCGCGCACGGCCGGATATTCGCTCGGTCCGGCTTCCGCCGAGCCCTGGCAGGTTGCCGGGGCTCGTTGCTACCATTCCCCAGAGTACCATCCCATGGAAAAAGCGTTCAATCGCATGGCGGCGGCCGTCGCTCATGCCACCGGCAGGCCGTTGGCTTTTGGCCTATGCCTGGGATCGGTTCTGCTGTGGGGGGCAACCGGTCCGGTCTTCGACTATTCGGAGACCTGGCAGCTTGTCATCAACACCGGCACCACAATCGTCACTTTCCTGATGGTGTTCCTGATCCAGAACACCCAGAACCGGGACGGCGCGGCGATCCAGGCCAAACTCGACGAGTTAATCCGCTCAGGCCATGCGAAGAATGATTTCATCGGTATCGAGCATCTTACCGAAGCCGAGGTCGAGGCGTTCCGGGCGCGCTGCGCGGCAGCCAAGAAGAGAAAGGCGGCTAACACCTAAGCCGGACGGCGCCTTGGCCGAATAGCCGCTATTCATCCCTCCGAGACGCGCCGGTTCTCGCAGCGACCGGGAAAGCTCTTGACGGTCAAAATCCACAAACCCATATCGCCGCTGGGCTTGGGCCTCTGTCGGTCCCAAGCCGTGGCTTGTACTCAATTGTTCGTTCGATTGGAGGACGTTATGAACGACCGGATGTTCGACAGCCCCGTTTTCGTGAAGAGCGGAAACAGCCTCATCCAGGAAATCGCGTGCTTGGAAGATGCTCTGGAATTTCTCTACGCGTGGCCCAAGAACAGGCGCGGAACCATCTTTGAAACGGCCCTTCGTGCCTGCCAGCGGGCATTCGACAGCGGCTATCCGCTGACTGCCGCCAGAGATGCCTTTTGCGGTTTCGCAAAGTCGGTCAGAATTCTTGAGGATGTGAGTGTCCCCTTGCCATGGATGACCGGCAAAGGCGGCCGCGGCGGCGGACTGGCTGTTTGAAAGTATCGCGGTGTATGGGAGTTCGCGATGCTTTCCAAACCTTTCGAGAAACCCCTTCACGTTTGGGTCGGACTAGGCTTTCCCCGGCAACTGAACACCGTCGTCGACGCCTATCAGTTCGCGATCGACTGGTGCGGCAATAGCCCGGAGCAGAAAGCGGCCATCCGTGCCTGCAAGGCGGCTTTGATTGGCGACGTCGACGCGGAAACCGCGCGAGGCGTTTTCGCCGCGTTCGCGCGCAAGAAGGATATCCTTGTCGAGGACGGAGCAATCCCTCCCGCCGTCGGATGGGCCCAGCCGTCACATCACCAATGAGGATCGGGGCGCCTACGACCGCTGTCGGGGCGCCTCGCACCAAACCTAGATGATTGACGAGGAACCTCGATGGCAGAACCAGCCGTTGGAAAACCCGTCAATGAGGTCAACGCCGCCCGGTACGACAGCGACTGCCAGGAGGCGTTGGCCGGCTCTCTCGATGGCCTGCTCGCACAGGCGGAAGCTGCCGGCTTGGGCAGGAACCGTGCCGCGACGGCACTAATGTACCTTGCAGGAAAACGCCTCAATGCCCGCACCTAGAGCTCCTAGGACCGCGAGCAGCGCATATCGCGTAAAAAGCCCGCCGCCCCGTTGAAGAACGGCGGCGGGCCAACAGGCGTCACACCCGACCGCCCCCGGATGCCGCATAAGTGCCACAGCAGCAACTGTCGTGGAGGGACACCGGGTAAATGGAACCTTGATCGGGGCTGTCAGTTGCATTGGAAGGCGGCCAGTATGACCAGATCGTCACTTCATCTTCTCAAGGGTACGGGGTATCTGATTTCCACGGTGAGCGTGACCCTGTTGGCGATCGTTAGTTGGGACAGCGCATCGAAAAGTCCGTTGCTGATCGCTTGTCTGCTCGGCGGAGCCGCTACCTCGATTATCGGCATGTTCTGCCGCTGGCTGTCCTACCAAATCGAGAAACGGCAGGAAGAGCGGCGGTAGGGCGCTCGGTATCAGTCTCCGCGGCGCAAGATCCGCGTCACGAGCAGAGTGATCAGGCTGCTCAGCACAATCCAACCGACGATCTCGCCACCGAATGCGGTTGGCCGGGCTGGCGCCGTGCCGACGCTTCTATCAGCGTTGGCGGGCATCGTCGCCTCGGGTTTGGCTACTTGTTCGGCCTGGCGCGGCGCACCCCGGTGGTTGGCGTGTGCCATGACCGGCGCGAGGTCGCGCCGGCTGCCGCGACGGACCGAATAGGCGCGCGTGATTTCGGCGCCGAAGAGAAAAATCTGCGCTGAATAATAGACCCACACCAATACGACCATCAGCGCTCCGGCGGCACCGTAGGACGTGGCGATAGCGCTGGTGCCGATGTACCAGCCGATCAGCGACTTGCCGATGGTGAAGAGCAGCGCGGTCACCACCGCGCCGACGCCGACATCGCGCCATTTTAGCGTGCGGTCCGGCAGGACCTTGTAGATCGCGGCGAAGAGCAGAGCGATCAGCACAAACGAGACGATCGTGTTGACGCCGCTGACGATCACGCCACCGAACGGCAGGCGCCGGTTGATCAGTTCGCCCAGCGCCGAGATCGCCGTGCTTGCCGCCAGCGACACCAGCAGCAGGAAGCCAAGCGCCGCGACGAGACCGAGGCTCGCCGCCCTCGCCCGCACCAGGCGCGACAGCGACACGCCGTTGGGCTTCACCTTCCAGATCTCGTTGAGCGACTGCTGCATTTCACCGAAGACGCCCGACGCCGTGACGAAAAGCGTGACCAGCCCGATCAGCGTGGCAAGCGTGCTTGACCAACGCTGTGCGGCGCTCTCGATCGTAGCCTTCAGGAGGTCGGCGCTTTGCGGGCCCATGACGCCGGATATCTCGGCCGACAGCGCGACCTGGGCGGCATCGTTGCCGATGGCGACGCCGGCAATCGCCACGACGATCAGCAGGATCGGCGCCAGTGAGGTCGTGGCGTAGAAAGCGATCGCCGCGCCGTGGCTCAGCGCATTGTCGTCGATGTAGCCGGTGACACTCTCCCGCAAGAGCAGCCAGCCTTCACGAACCCAGCCCGGCATCGTCGCCTCACCTGTTTTGGACGCGTATTTCGTGCTTTATCGTCTGCCCTGCCATTTGCTGCCCCGCGCCAAATACGGAGCGGGCCGGGTGGGACAAGAGCTCGACTACCCTTTCGTTGGCCAGGGCGTGAAGCCGGAGAAACCAGCCCTGTTCTCTTTGCCACCAGGTCCGGCTGACGCGGCCCGCAAACCACAATCCCATGCCGGCACAATGGTTCCCAATGGGCGAGGATGCCGGATCGCTAAAAACGGCGGCCCATTTGCAATAAGAAACAATGGATTTATAATTAGCTGACTAAGTGATTCATGGCGCGGTGAACCGATGGCCAAGAAGAAGAACAGACGGTCAGCTTCCAGTGTTTCGGCAGCTTCCCGCGCCGAAATCCACGAGGCGGCTTATTTTGCCCGCAAATGCGGCCTCACCCGCGACGAGGCATTGCAGATGATGCGCGAGGCCCACGGCTTGCCGGCCGTTCGGGCGACCGAGGGCGAGAAGCGCAAGCATTGAACCTTGTTGTTGAAGACGCACGCCTCATTGGCCGTTCTGCGGCGGAACTTCGCCCGGCTTGATCACTGGCATGTCGCCGGTCGGCGGTGGCGTCGTCGCGTTCTGGTCGCCGGTCGGCGGCGGCTTCAGCACGCCGCCGCAATCGCCGAGCTGTTTCGACAGTTCATCCGTATCGGCCTGCTGCTTCTGTTTTTGCTGCTGGTCGTTGGCGTCGGGCTTGGCCTGGCAGTTCTGCGCCTGCTGGTCCATCGGCTGAGCGGCAGTCTGGGCCGCTGCCGGCAGCACCGGGATCAGCGCGACGGCAGCGATGAGAAGCGCTTTCTTCGTGAGATCTTTCATGGGATACTCCTCATGGGTCAGTAACCCCCGATGATCGGCAGGATCTCGCCGGTGATGTAGCTCGAGCATTGCGGCGAGGCCAGGAACACATAGGCCGGCGCGATCTCCTCCGGCTGGGCGGGCCGCTTCATCGGCGTCTTGGCGCCGAACTGCGAAACGTCCTCCGCTTCCTTCTCCGACGGGTTGAGCGGCGTCCAGACCGGACCGGGCGCCACCGCGTTGACGCGGATGCCCTTGGAGATGAGATTGCCGGAGAGCGCGCGGGTGAAGGCGTGAATGCCGCCTTTGGTCATGGAATAGTCGACCAGTTCCTTCGAGCCCTCTATGCCGGTGACCGAGCCGGTGTTGACGATGGCCGATCCTGGTTTCATATGCGGCACGGCTTCCTGCGCCATGTGGAAATAACCGTAGAGATTGGTCTTCAGCGTGATGTCGAAATGCGCTTCGGTGAGATCGGCGAAATCGGCCGAGTGGACCTGGAAGGCGGCGTTGTTGACAAGCACGTCCAGTTTGCCGAAAGCCTTGATCGTCTCACCTACCGCCTTTCGGCAGAAGGCGCGCTTGGCGACGTCGCCGCGCAAGGTGATGCAGCGCCTCCCCTCCGCCTCGACCGCCTGCTTCGTCGCCTTGGCGTCACGGTCCTCGCTGAGATAAGCGATGGCGATATCGGCGCCTTCGCGCGCGAAGAGCACCGCGACCGCGCGACCGATGCCGGAATCGCCGCCGGTAATCAGCGCGACCTTGTCCTTGAGCTTGCCCGACCCTTGCCAGAACGGGGCGTCATAGAGCGGCGCCGGCTCGATCGCCCATTCCTCGCCGGGTTTGGGATGATGCTGCCTGGGAAAAGGTGGTACGGGGTATCTGCGCGCGCCGGCCTGCATCGCACCTGGCGCTTTCGGTTTCGGCTTGCTGCTGTCCGTGGCATCGACCTTGCGCTGGACGCCGCGCTGCCTGCGCGTGGTCTTCGCCGTGTCCGTCTTGTTGCCGGCGGCTGATTTTTTGGTCGTGTCGGTTTTCGTTCGGCTGCTGGTCGGCATGGTGGTCTCCTTTCAGAGGACAACGCGTGCAGACGGAAAAGGTTGGCCCCCGGTTCGTCGCATCTCGCCGACATGCCCGGCCATACATCAAAGTTAAATGCGGCCGCCCGGCCGTGGTGCTAACCCTTCGTCATTGGGGGGACTCTTCAGGAGGAGTCCCATGGACGTTCGAACTCTCGTCGGCAGTCTCTCGGCCGCAATGCTGCGCCGGCGCGCCGCCGCACCACCGGTGCCGGTCCGGGTGATCCGCGCTTCGCTCGCCGAGGTGCCGCTGAGGCCGCGCCCGCGGCCGCCACATCGGCCGGCGCCGCCGGCCCGGCCCGCGAGCAATATGTAGCCCCAAATTTATAGCGTCAGACTGGCCGGCCGAATGCAACCGACTGGCGAAGTCATCGTTTACGGCCATCCTCAATTTTGCGGTGAAACATGAAGTCCTTGCCTATGAACAGCCCGTTTTTTCTCCTCATTGCCGTCATGATCACGGCCGTGCCCTTTGTCGGCCTTGCCTGGCGCACGCTCGAATGGCTCGGATGGTGAAAGACCGATGAGCCGTTTCCTGCCCCTCACCATTCGCTTCGTCAGCGGCGGCACGATGGTGGTCACCACCGTCGCCGAGGCCAAGAAGGCGCTCGCCGGCACATGGAAGAACAAGGAGGCGCCAGCCTATCTCGAAGCTGCCCGGCTGGTGGATGACGCGATCGCAGGCACCTGCCGTCCGGCCATCGCGTTTGCCGCCTTCAAGAGGGTCGCCGCGCAGCAAGGCCTGCTGAGGCCTGCCCAGCCGAGTGCCGCCCTCACCATGCTGGACGAGCTGTGGTCGCGCTCCAAGGCTCCGCCCAGCTAGATGCCGCAGGCAATCTGTCCTTGCTTCCGTCTTGGCCGACCTATCTCGGCTCGCGGGTCATGCTGAGATAGGTTGGATCGAATTCGGCGATCGCAACCAGCCGCTCCCAGTCGAGGATCGTGATCATATGGCTCGTCCAGTTGATCACGTTCATACGGCGCAGCGTGCCGATCACCCGGTTCATATGGACGACGGAGAGGCCGAGCACGTCGGCGAGCTCGGCCTGCGACAGCGGCAGATGGAAGCTCATCTCGCGGGTCTTTTTCACCACCTGCAGCCGGACGAACAGCTCGCATATCAGATGCGCGAGATGGGAGGTCTTGGAGCGCCGGCCCATGGCCACTATCCATTCGCGGTGGATGGCGCCGTCGACCAGCGTGTCCAGCCACAAAAGCCTGGTGAGATGCGGCGCCTGCTCGGTGATAGTCTTCAGCTTGCCATGCTCGGCGGCGAGCACGTGGCATGGCGAGAGCGCGATGATGCCGTGATCCATCGTCTTCAGCAGAAAGGCATGCAAGTCGACGAAATCGCCGGCGACCTGGAGCGAGGTGAACTGGCGGCCCCCGTCCTCCAAAACCTTGTAGCGGGCGGCGAGCCCATCGATGATCAGCGTGCTGTAACTTGGCCTCGATCCCTCCGAGACGACATCCTCGCCGGCCGCGACGTATTTCTCGAACGACATGACGCCTGCAAGCAGCGCCTTCTCTTCCTCCGACAAGGCATCGTGCTGGCCGAGGTTGAGATAAAGCGATTCCAGCATCCTGCGTCCTCCATTCGCAGCAGCAACGCCGCAGGCGGGCGGCTGGTTGCAGGCGGCTGCGCGCGCCGCAAGCGCGGCGCATCATGGATTTCCTCTCGGGATCAGCCGCTTGGAACCATGACCGCGCTGACGAATTGAAGCTCGAAACGCCGGGATCGACGTGCCGATGCAACGCTTCTATTTCGACCTGTACAACACCGAGCACAGCCAGAGGGACGATGAAGGGCAGCTTCTTGCCAGTCGCGAGCGCGCGGGCATAGAGGCGCTGCGCATCCTGCATGATGTCGCCCGCGACGAGATGCCGGGCGGCAGGCACCTGACAATCACCGTGAAGGTACTGGACGAGCAGCGCGACCAGATTTTCGAAGCGTCGTTGACGCTCGATTCAGCCTGGACGTGAGATGGCCGGCACCGATACCGGAGGCAAGCAATGTTCGAGGATTTCGACAGCCGCGAGATCGACACCGGCGAAGCAAGGATCTTCGCCCGCCGGGCCGGCAGTGGAAGCGGCCTGCTGCTGCTGCACGGATTTCCCGAGACGCATGCGATGTGGCGCGACGTGGCGCCGAGCCTCGCGCGCGATTTCGCCGTCGTGTGCGCGGATCTCAGGGGCTATGGGCAAAGCTCCTGCCCGCCGTCCTCCGCCGATCACGCCCCCTATGCCAAGCGCGCCATGGCCGCCGATCTGGTGGTGCTGATGGAGACGTTGGGCTTCAGGCGCTTCATGGTCGCCGGTCACGATCGCGGCGGGCGTGTCGCCTACCGGATGGCGCTCGACCACCCGGACCGCGTCGAGAAGCTCGCCGTGCTCGACATCATTCCCACCGCCGATGCCTGGGACCGCGCCGACGCGAGGCTGGCGCTCGGCTACTGGCCGTGGTCGTTGCTGGCACAGCCCGAGCCGCTGCCGGAGACGATGGTTGCGGCCGCCGCCGCTGCCATCGTCGACAATGCGCTTTCCGGCTGGGGATCGTCGCCCGACGCGTTCCCGCCCGAGGTTCGGCAACTCTATGTGGATGCGTTGCGCGACCCGGCGCACATCCATGCCATTTGCGAAGAATATCGCGCCGCGGCGTCCCTCGACCGCGATCATGACCATGCCGACAGAGCGGCCGGCCGGCGCATCGCCTGCCCGCTGCTGGCGCTATGGAGCGAGCATGGGGTGCTGGCCGAATGGTACGCGCAGGCGGGCGGCCCGCTGGCGCTGTGGCGGAACTGGGCGGAAGATGTCAGTGGCGGCGCCTTGCGCGGCGGCCACTTCTTTCCGGAGGAGTCGCCGATCGAAACGGCGGCCACGCTCGATGCCTTCTTCTCCGGAAGATAGAAGCACAGCGTCGCGGGAGTTGCGCGGGCCGGCCAGATGACTGGCCGGCCGGCTCACGCAAGCATCAGATAAAGCAACGGCACCGCCGCCAAGCCGATTGCCATCGCGATAAGCGTGGCATGGCCCAGGCGCTCCGCGCGCCTGGCAATGTCGGCGACCTCGTCCTCGTCATTGATGACGTCAAGGAAGGAAAGATCGGCAAGGGCGGCACGTTCGTTGTCGTTGGCAGGCAGGGTTTCGACATCCTGCCGGGTGGGCTTTGCAGAGATATAGGTCAAAACGTCGTCTCGCTCCGAAGCCGGCTGCGCGGCTTTCTTGTTGATGGATATTGATGCCCGCCGGAATTGCGCGGGGAAGATCGGCGGGCACCAGGATGGCCGGCGATGGGGGCTTTTCTCGACGGCCGCTCCCCAATCCGTAGAAAGCAGATTGGTTGCATAAGCCAGCCGAATGCGTTGGTCAGGTCGGACTTCAGTCTGACCCGGGTCACGAAATGTTTCAGCCGGAACATCGATTGCCGACGCCTGTTCCCCTACTCAAGGAGGCCAACGCGTCCTTGAATTCACCCCCGAAGAAAAATCCGAACCAACTCCGAACCAACGGAGAATTCGATATGCCCAATCAAGGCGGAACCCACGAACAGCACGTCATGGCCGGCCAGCAAAGCCACAAGAACCGCGACGACCCACATAACGGTGGGCAGCATCGCGCAGCGGGCAGCAGCAGGCCGAGGACGGCAACATGGGTCAGCGGAGCGCCGCCGGCACAGGGGTGGCAGCGGCAACTTCGCCGAAGACCGCCAGCGTGCGTCGGAAGCCGGCCGCAAGGGCGGCCAGCGTTGAGTTCAAAATGGCGTTCGTGTGCTTCACGGACGCCGTTTCTCTTGCTCCACATTCGCATTCCGATGGAACCTCTTCCCTGCCCTCCAGTTCCCCTAACGGCCGCCGCTGACGGCAGAGGCCGCAGGCAGGACGTTCCATGGAGGCACCAATGTCCCTGCATACGCTCCATCCCGAACGGGTCGACGAGACCCGCATGCAAGCTTATTCGACCTTCGGCCCGTTGCTGGTCCATGCGCTGGCTCAGAAACTGGCACGTTGCCAGGGCATACGCGAATTGGACAAACTCGAGCAGTCGCTCCTGCGGCTGATCGAGGAGACCGACGTCGCCGCGCCGCAGGCCGAGGCGATGAAAGAATTCGCTGTCGAGCTCGTCGTCTCGACGCTGCGCAATGTCCGCGAGCATCCCGATGCCAAGCACGATCTGGAGGAGATCGACGAACGGCGCACCGAAGGCCGGTCGGAGAATCCAGATACGTTGGAAGAGCAGTTGCAGTCCGGGCTGGAGGACAGCTTTCCGGCAAGCGATCCGCCGGCTGTGGTCTCGACCGCGATCACCGGCGGCGCGAAGGAGATTGTCGGCACCGACGAGGTGCTGCGCCGCAAGAAGGAAGCACGCCGCAGGCAGCCGGCAAGTTGAAACCGAAGGAGGCCTGCGATGACCCGGACCAACGAGAACATCCCGCATCGCCCCGGCGCCGCCCAAGCGCCGCGGACGAGCAATCTGCCGACCAAAGGGGGCGACGATCCCGATGTGCGCTTCCTGGCGGAGAACACCGATCTGTCGCCAAAGCAGGCGCGCGAACTGATACGCGAGCACGGGCATGACCGCGCCAAGCTGCTCGAGATCGCACGAACCATGAAGGCGGAGGGCTGAACACCGTCCGGAAAGCGAGGCAAAGATGAGCAATGCACCGAAACAGGGACCAGCCGGGACTTCCGATCAATGGCCGCGCTGGGAAGGCCCGAAGGCCAACAAGCCGCGCGGCTACCTCCCGGCCGAGGACGACCCTGACGAGAATCGCGACGCGGCCGGCGAGAACAACAAGGACCCGGAACGCTCCGATCTTGGCGACGTCGCCAAGAAGAAGGGTAATTGACCCTGTTACCGAATTCACGCAGCGCACAAGGAGAAGAAAAATGCCACGTGGCGACAAATCGAAATACACCGACAAGCAGGAACGCAAGGCCGACCATATCGCCGAGGGCTATGAGAAGCGCGGCGTATCGGAGAAGGAAGCCGAGCGGCGCGCCTGGGCGACCGTCAACAAGGATGACGCCGGCGGCAAGAAGGAAGGCGGCTCGGGCCGCGGCAAGCACACCGGCAATCCCGCCGCGCACAAGGGCGGCAGGATGGGCGGAAAGGCCTCGGGCGAGCGCTCCGCGGCCGAACGTTCCGCTTCGGCCAAGAAGGCGGCGGCGACGCGCAAACGGAATGAGAGCCACGCGCATCATTGAGGACTTCCCTTCTCCCACAAGGGGACAACGGAAGAATCCTACAGCGGCATCTCCGACGTCTGCTTGATCGTCTGGCTGGGCACATCCGTCTTGACGTTCTGGACGCCCTTGATGCGGCTCAGATGCTCGGACTGGAAGCGGCGGTAATCATCGATGCCGGCGGCGACGATCCGCACCATGGCGTCGCAGTCGCCCAGCATCAGATAGCACTCCATCACTTCGGGGAATTTCGCCACCTCGGCGGCGAAGTGCTCGATCGTGTCCTCGTCCTGCTGCTTCAGCCAGATGCGGGTGAAGAAGGTCTGGCCGCGGCCGATCCTGGCCGGATTAAGGACCGCGACATAGCGATCGATGACGCCGGCCTCCTCCAAGAGCTTGACGCGGCGCAGGCAGGGCGACGGCGAAAGGCCCACTTCCCGAGCAAGATCATTGTTGGCCATGCGACCGTCGCGCTGCAAGGCGCGCAGGATGCGCTTGTCGATCTCATCCAGCTTCATGGCGTAAAATTCCAACCTTCTGTCTAAATACGCTATCCAATGCCAAATATTTGCAGAAATGGCGCATCTTCGCAACCCAATTGCCAAGCGTTTCGGCTATGGTCCGGTGACCGACAACCCCACAACCGACCGGGAGAACGGCGGCCGCGAGGCCAGCCGAAGGCAAAATCATGAGCATTTCCGAGATCGCCCTCGCCGGGGAGCAAACCAGCAACGGCCGGGGCGCCGAGTTCAGGCGCGGGCTTGCCGCCTCGACGCCGGTGCTGCTCGGCATCATCCCCTATGCGCTGGTGCTTGGCGCGCAGGCCGCGCAGAAAGGCCTCAGCGTGGTCGAAGTGCCGCTGATGACCGGGCTCAACTTCGCCGGAGGCTCGGAGTTCGCCGCCATCCAGCTGTGGACCTCGCCGCCGCATATCCTGCTGATCGCCGCCATCACCTTCCTGGTCAACAGCCGGCATTTGCTTATGGGCGCGGCACTTGCGCCGTTCGTCAAGCACCTGCCGAAACGCCAGGTGTTTCCGGCGCTGTTCCTGATGTGCGACGAGAGCTGGGCCGTGGGCCTGGCCGATGCACAGCGCCGCGCCGCCGTCGGCCTGCGGCCAGCCTTCAGCCTGCCTTTCTATCTGGGCGCCGGCCTGCCCTTCTATCTCGCCTGGGTGGTGTTCACGACCTGCGGCGCAGCGCTCGGCCCGGTGCTTGGCGATGTCGAGGCATACGGTTTCGCGATGGCCTTCCCGGCCGTCTTCCTGGTGCTGCTTCGCGGCATGTGGAAGGGTTTTGCCGCGGCGCGGCCCTGGCTCGTCAGCCTGGTGGTGGCGGCGCTCACCTATCTCGTCGTGCCTGGCGCCTGGTATGTGGCGGCCGGCGCGTTGTCCGGCCTAGTGGCCGCCTGGTTCCTGGCAGGTGAGAAATGATCGATCCGATGACCGTGCTTGCGATCCTGGCGATGGCCGGCGTGACCTATCTCACCCGCATCGGCGGCTATGTGGTGTTGAGGAACCGCACGCTCAGCCCGCGAGCCATGGCGGTGATGGAGGCCGCGCCCGGCTGCGTGCTGATCTCGGTGATCGCGCCGGACTTCGTCTCGAAGAACCCGGCCGACCTCGCGGCGCTGGCCATAACCGTGCTTGCCGCGACGAGGCTGTCGATGCTGCCGACGGTGGTGGTCGGGGTGGCTTCGGCAGGCGTGCTGAGGTGGGTGATGGGTTAGCTGGCCTCAGCCGCCGTAGAGCCCGAGCTCGTCCGGTTGGACCGAAGCGGCGTCGCCCTCGCCCTGCCGGCCCGCATGCTGCTTCAACGCGTCATCCAGACTTTCGTTGGCGCTGCCTCGCGGATCGCCTATCGCGCCGACGAGCGTATCGAGAGAAACGCCAAGCTGGTCCAGGCCAAGCTGTCTCTCGATTTCGGCAATCGCCGATGGAGATTGCGGTTTCAACGCTTCGACGGCGTTCTTAACCGCCGCCCCATAGGAAGACACGGACTCGTAGTCGGTCTGATCGACGCCGAACTCCTTGCCCGCGCGCTCCATCAGCCGCACCTTGACGGCCGTGATGTTGAGGCTGTCGACGCTGAACATGGATGCCGAGACCGCGGTGGCCTGCGTTAGCGGTGAGGCCACTGGGCCGGGGGCGATGCCGATGATCGCCGCTTTGGGGCTCGGTGACGGGCGTTGCCGCAGCAGGATCACAAGCGCGGTGCTGTTGAGCGTCGAAGACATTGCCGGGTCTCGCAGGCGCCCGTCCGTCATGGATCGGACGCCGGACAATCGAGCCAAGACGTCATGTCCGAGCAGAGCGTTTCACAGGCAGTAAGCCCAGCTGTCCTAAGAGTTCGATAGAACGAAGGTTCACCTTTTAACGATGAGCCGCGCTATCTTTGTCCTGGCGCAGTTCCGACGGAAGGCTGCGAGTCGCCGAGCCTGACCGCTCACACTTTTCCTGGAACCGCCTTGTTTTGGCTCAACCCCGAGACTCAGTCGCCGCCGCCATCGTGGCCGCCGCCGTCCCCGCCGTCGTGGCCACCACTGTCGCCACCGCCATGGCCGCCGCTCTCGCCGCCACTGTCATGGCTGCCACCGTCCCCGGCTTCGTGGTCGTCGCCCTGATGATCGCCATCCTGGTCGCCTTCAGGCGAGCCGGAAGTGGCGCCGTCACCCTTGTCCGCGCCCTGGTCGTTCTCGGCGGCCTCGTGGCCGTCACCGACGCTGGATGTATTGACCTGATCGTCATCACCGTCGGCCGTCGACGCCGCCGTCAGACCGCCGCCATTGTCCGAGCCCGCATGGGATGGCTGCGTGGCGAAGATGCCGAGCAGGCCGACTGCAGTTGCCGCAAGCAAGGGAAGGGTTTTCATCAGGCGCTCCGATTCGTTTTGTGGCTCGGATCATCATCCGTAGCGGATTACGGCGCCCTTAAATGAGTATTTGCAATTTTAGCAACTGCTTATTTTGCGCCCAACCTGGCATGCGGCCGTTCCGGCGACGCAACGGCGCTTACGGCCCTCGCCACGATCGCTTCCAGCGGCTCGGGCCGGTGCAGGAAATAGCCCTGGCCATAGGCGACGCCCATGCCCATGAGGATCTCCAGCGCGTTTTTCTCCTCGACCTTCTCGGCCACCACGGCAGCGCCCATCGAGCGGGCGATGCCGGTGATCGCCGAAACGATCTCGCGGTCGAAGCGGCTTTCGGCGATGTGCTCGACGAAGGAGCCGTCGATCTTGATGGCATCGATGGGGAAGCGCCTGAGATATTCGAACGAACTCATGCCGGCGCCGAAATCGTCGAGGCTGACGCGGCAATGGCGCTCGCGCGCCCTGCGCACGAATTCGGCCGCTGCGTCGAAATTGGTGACGGCGGCGGTTTCGGTGATCTCGAAGCCGACGGCCGACGGCGGCGCGCCGTTCTCGGCGATGGCCTCGTCGACGAAGCTCCACAGCTGCGGATCCGAAAGCGTCTGCGCCGACAGGTTGAAGTCGAGCGAGATGGCGCCAGCCCGCATCGCCTCGCCGTGGCGCGTCAGCGCGGTGCGGATGATCCAGCGGTCGAGCCGGGCGGCAAGGCCGAAGCGTTCGGCGACCGGCATGAAATCGCCGGGCGGGATCATCTTGCCGTTGCGGGCCTCGAGCCTGGCCAGCACCTCGACGTGGCGGCTGTCTTCCCATGGCTGGCCGAGGCGGTGGATCTCCTGGCCGAACAGCTTCAGCCGGCCATCCTCCATCGCATCCACCAGATCGGCGGCCAGCCGCGCGGCATTGAGGCCGCTGGCGCCCGACGTCGTTTCCGGCGAGAACACCGCGAAGCGGTCGCGGCCACCGGCCTTGGCGGCGTAGCAGGCATCGTCGGCGCAGGCGAGCGCGTCGGCCACCGCCATATTCCGGTCGCGCACGAAGGCGATGCCGATGCTGGCGGCAAGCCTGCGCGACGTGACGGCCGGGCCGAGATCGGCGTTGCGCACCGCGGCAAGCACCGCGCGGGCAAGCTGCTCGGCACAGGCGTCGTTGCAGTTCGGCACCAGCAGCGCGAATTCGTCGCCGCCGAGGCGCGCCGCATGCGCCGACGCCGGCAAGCAGGCGAGGATGCCCGCCGCGACGCTCTTCAGCGCGAGGTCGCCGGCGGCATGGCCGGCATAGTCGTTGAGCGCCTTGAAGTAGTCGAGGTCGACATAGAACACGGCGAGCGGCAGGCGCTCGGCCATGGCGATGTTCTCGGCAAGCAGCCGGTCGAAGGCCGAACGGTTGAGCAGTCCGGTCAGCGCGTCGTGACGCGCGGCGAAGGCAAGCTCCTCGGCGCGCGTCTTCTCCTCGGTGATGTCGCGCACGGTGCCCAGCACCTGGCCGGCCGCGCCGACATCGGCGACGAAGCGCACCAAAGATTCGAGATGGCGGACCTCGCCGTCGCGCCGGATGATGCGGTATTGCGAGGCCAGGACATCGTTGGAGCCAGGCGCGATCTGATGGGCGCGCTCGGTGGCTTCCTTATCGTCTGGATGAAGATAGGTGTGCCACAGCTCGGCTGACACCTCGTCCTTGTCGGCAACGAGGCCGAATATCTCGCGGCTGCGCGCGTCCCAATAGCTCTTTTTGGTGCCAATATCGTGGTGCCAGATGCCGGTGCCGCTGGCGGCGAGCGCCAGGCGGAAACGGATATTAACCTGCTCGAGCGCCGCCTCGGCCTCTTTCTGCCGGGTGATGTCGGTCTGCACGCCCATCAGCCTGAGCGGTTTGCCGTCGGCGTCGCGCTCGACAATGCCGCCGCGGTCGAGCACCCAGACCCAATGGCCGTCCTTGTGGCGCAGGCGCAGCTCGGTCTCGATGGAATCGACGATGCCCGCAATGTGCCGGTCGCCGCTTTCCTGCGCGCGCTGGCAATCGTCGGGATGGGTAAGCTTCAGCCAGAGATCGGGCGTGTTGGCCAGTTCGCCCGCTTCATAGCCCAGCATCTTCGACCAGGTCGGCGAATAATAGCAATCGCCGGTCGACAGATTCCAGTCCCAGAGGCCCAGATGAGCGCGGTCAAGCGCCAGCGCCCAGAACGTGCCGTTGCGTTTATTGTCGTCCGCCATTCTCTGTTCTTGCCGTCCTGCCACGGCAATACTGCATGAAAGCAGAGAAGAAAGGGTTACCGGGGGTGGAGTTGCGATGAGGTATCAAGCAGGGCGGAAACGGCGCGAACCCCGCGTTTGTCATTCTAGGGCGGAGCAAGGAGCGAAGCGACGCGCGCAGACCCTAGAATCCTGTGTGTTGGTTCTGGTGTATGGTTGAAGTGGGAAGGAGACCGAGTGGATCCTGGTCGTCCTTTCGGACAGGCCGTGGCATGGCCCGGTCCCTTCCCACCGGTGAACCATCAACCTGAACAGTTGCACGGGGCTGTTCGAAGCAGACCCCGCACCACAGGAAGAGGCGTGGACATGATAGCCCAGAACTATGTCGGCTGCGACATCTCCAAGCAGTGGCTCGACTTTTTTGATGAGACAAGCGGCCGTCTTCGGCGCATCGACAACCAGGCCGATGCGATCGCGGCCTATGTGGCGGGTCTTGATCCCAGTCGGGACTTCGTCGTCATGGAGGCGACAGGGGTGCATGACCGGCTCCTGCGCCATGCGCTGGCCAAGGCCGGCGTGCCGTTCTCGCGGCACAACCCGGCCCATACCCACCACTATTCGAAGTCGACGCGCCGGCGCGCCAAGACCGATCCTCTCGATGCCAGGATGCTGAGCGACTACGGCCGTCGCTATAGCCCTGAAGCCGAGCCGGCGCCGAGCGAAGAAGTCG
This sequence comes from Mesorhizobium sp. RIZ17, assembly GCF_051127865.1. Lineage (NCBI taxonomy): Bacteria > Pseudomonadati > Pseudomonadota > Alphaproteobacteria > Hyphomicrobiales > Phyllobacteriaceae > Mesorhizobium > Mesorhizobium sp. RIZ17. Next base: position 4,913,699 of record NZ_CP147861.1, on the reverse strand, counting down.
AGCGGCTTCAATCGCTTGCCGGCCACCGCGATCACTTGGTCAATATGCGGGCAGCGCTGAAGAAGCACCTCGCCGAGGCTTTCGAGGAGGTCGTCATTGCCGATCTGGAAGAGACGATCGCCTTCCTCGACACGCGCATCAAGGCGTTCGAGAGCCAGATTGCCGAAGTCATTCGTCAAAACCAGGACACCGCTCGCGACCATGCGCTGATGGTCTCCGTGCCCGGTGTCTCCAAGGTCGGCGCGCTCTCGCTGCTGGCGCTCCTGCCCGAGCTCGGCCAGCGCTCACCCAAGGCGATCGCAGCACTCGTCGGCCTTGCCCCGTTCGACAACAAGAGCGGCAAGCTCAACCGCAGGAGCCAGATCCAAGGCGGGCGATCACGCGTGCGCCGCGCCCTCTATATGGCAGCCCTCACGGCCATCAGAACCTGCGACCGGTTCAAGTCCTTCTACACAGCCCTTGCTGCCCGGTCGGGCTCCAAGAAGCTCGCCATCATCGCCGTCGCAAGGAAGCTCTTGGTCGTCCTCAACGCTATCATTCGCGACAAAACTGCGTTTGCGTGAACACAGTTGCCATGCCGTTACCTAGGAGCGTTGCGGCGGAGCAGAAGTTCTGAACCGCTGCATTCTTCGGCAGCCGTCACGGAATGGATCCTCGGGTCAAGCCCGAGAATGACGACATCACGAGGCCACCGCCAGCCTTCGCCTCACCACCGCCGCGTGATACCGCGCGCCGTGCAGCAGGCCTTCGTCGTTGAAATCATAGGCCGGGTTGTGCAGCGGCGCGGTGCCGCCGTTGCCCATGAAGACGAAGCAACCGGGCACGTGGGTCAGGAAGCGGGCGAAATCCTCCGAAGCGGTCATGGGCTCAGCCGCGACGCGAACGGCGTCGTCGGCCAGCACAGTGCGCGCGGCGGCAAGCGCTTCATCGACAAGGCCTGCATCATTGATCAACGGCACGAACTCGCGGGTGTAAGTGACTTCGGCCGCGACGTTATAGGCCTGGGCGGTGCCCTCGGCGATGCGGCGCATCTCCTTTTCGATCGCGGCGCTCACCTCGGGCCGGAAACTGCGGCAATCGCCCAGGATACGCGCCAGCCCCGGCAGCGCATTACGGATCCCGTCGGTGACGAGCTCGGTCACCGAGACGACGCCGATATCCGCCGGGCTCAGGCGGCGCGAGACGATGGTCTGCAGGTTGACCACCAGCGCGCAGGCGGCGACCAGCGTTTCCTGGCCGGCATGCGGGCGCGCCGCGTGGCCGCCGAGGCCTTTCAGCAGGATCTCGAAATTGTCCTCGGCCGACATGACCGGGCCGCTGCGGGTCTCGAAATGGCCGATGGGCAGGCCCGGCATGTTATGCAGTCCAAATATCTCCTCGAATGGAAAGCGCTCGAGCAGGCCGTCGTCCAGCATGGCCAGCGCGCCCCTGCCCCATTCCTCGGCCGGCTGGAAGATGAAGCGCACCGTGCCGTCGAAGCCGCCTTCACTCGCAAGCAGCTTTGCCGCGCCGAGCAGCATCGATGTGTGGCCGTCATGGCCGCAGGCATGCATGGTTCCGGGCGTTTGCGAGCGCCAGGCCTGCGTGCCCTGCTCGGCGATGCGCAGCGCATCCATGTCGGCGCGCAGCGCGATGGCGCGGTTGCCGCTGCCCCGGGTCAGCGTGCCGACGACGCCGGTGCCCCCGACGCCTTCGGTCACCTCCAGCCCGAACGCGCGGAGTTTTTCCGCCACGAACGCCGCCGTGCGCTTTTCCTCGAAGCCGAACTCGGGATGGGCGTGGAGATCGCGCCGCCACGCCGTCATCTCGCGGTGAAGCTCTTGCTGGTCGAGTTCAGCCATCGTCGTCCTCACGTTCCTTTTCTCGACGCAATTCCGGACGGGCGCTACGGCGAAGGGCGAAGCCTTACCCGCTAAATGCTTCTTCCTGGAACTGCTCTTTTCTTGACGCAATTCCGGACGGAAGGCTACGGCGAAGGCGCCGAGCTTAACCCGTACGCACTTTTCCTGGAATTGCTCTCAGGCAGTCTGCAGGAACACCTCTTCCGGCGCCATCCCAACCAGCTCGGCAAAGCGGCCATGGTCGGTCGCGCCCTCCGAGTTGATGACGAGCACGCGCGAACGCGTATCGAGGCCGAGCGCCGCCCGCATATGGCTATCGCCCGCGGCGCGGACCAGTCCGGCGAGTCCTGCCCCGCCGCTCTCGCCGGAGATGATGGCCGGATCGTTGCCCAGGGGCCGCGCCAGCCGCTTCATCACCGCGATCGCGTCCTCCTCTTCCACCGTCATGAAGGCATCGCCGACGCGCGCCAGCACGCGCCAGGCGACCAAGGACGGCTCGGCGCATTCGAGCATCGTCATGACGGTCGGCTGCTGATTTGCGATCGCTGCCGGACGTCCGGCCTCAGCCGAAGCGTAGACGCAAGCCGAGCGCCGCGGCTCGACCACCACGGCCTTCGGCCGCCTGGAGCCAAGCATGACAGCCATATGGCCGGCGATCGCCGCCGCGAAGCCGCCGACGCCAGCCTGCAGGAAGACATGCGTTGGTGGCTCGGCCATGCGCCGCAACGTCTCGCGCACGATCACCGTGTAGCCCTGCATGACCAGTCCGGGGACGCGCTCATAGCCCAGCCAGGAGGTGTTGGAGACGATCTTCCAGCCGCGCTCGGCGCCGAGGCGGGCGACTTCGCGCACCGCATGGTCATAGCCGCCTTCGACCTCGACAATCTCGGCGCCGAAGCGGGCGATGGCCGCGACACGCTCGGGGCTTACACCGGCATGGACGAAGATCACCGAGCGAGCGCCGACGAGGCTGGCGCCCTGCGCCACGGAGCGGCCATGGTTGCCGTCGGTGGCGCAGACGAAGATCATGCTCGACGCAATCTCGCGCACTCTGGCGTCGTTTATCTCGCTGATATCCACATCGCGCCCGAGCCATTTGCCGGCCTCCTCCAGCACCAGCCGCATGACGGCATAGGCGCCGCCCAGCGCCTTGAAGCTGCCAAGGCCAAGACGTTGGCCCTCATCCTTGACGTGAAGCGCCGCGATGCCGAGTTGATCGGCCAGCGCCGGCAAGGCGTGCAGCGGCGTCTCGGCATGATCGTGGCGCGCCTTGAGATAATGCTCGGCCCGCTCGCCGCCAGCCATGCCGAGCGCCTCTGCATCGGCGGCAACCAACGGCTGGTTGTGTTCTGGACGTTGGTTGAGAAGCAGCATGCTAGTCTTCCTGCTAGGCACTGAATTCTGTTGGCGGGCGCGATTCCGGCGCGATTCCGCGCGCTTCAATTGGCTAAGTGATTGAAGTTTGTTTCGATTGGATGTCGCCGAATGTTCGCTTCGCGAGGAGTCGATCCCGCCAGCACGACTATTTTTGGTGGCAATTGGCCCGGCGGCACCGTGCCGTCGACGCCCAAAAGCGGACCAGCCGCCCCTGAGCGTCGCGGCCGACTCCGCCGAGCTCCTCGATGCGGCCTAGAAGCCGGTCGGCGTTGATCGTCAGATTGCTCATGCCGGCAGCCTTGCGTTTGCGACCTCGTCCGGCGCCATCCCGACCAGCTCGGCATAGCGGCCGGGATCGGTCGCGCCTTCGGAGTTGATGATGAGCACGCGGGAGCTGGAGTCGAGGCCGAGCGCTGTCCGGATCTTCTTGTCTCCGGCGGCGCGGATCAGCCCGGCTAGCCCTGCCCCGCCGCTTTCGCCGGAGACGATCGCCGGGTCGTTGCCCGCAGGCCGCGCCAGCCGGTTCATCACCGAAACCGCATCTTCCTCGTCAACGGTCATGAAGGCATCGCCGAGGCGCGACAGCACCCGCCAGGCGACCAGCGACGGCTCGTAGCATTCGAGCATCGCCATCACCGTCGGCTTGCTGTGCGCGATGGTGACCGGACGTCCGGCCTTGGCCGTCTCATAGACGCAGGCAGCGCGAGCCGGCTCGACCACTGTCACGGTCGGCCGATCCTCGCCAAGCACGATGGCGAGATGCCCGGCCACCGCCGCGGCGAAGCCGCCGACGCCGGCCTGCAGGAAGACGTGGGTGGGCGGCTCGGGCAGACGCTTCAATGCTTCGCGCACGATCACCGTGTAGCCCTGCATGACCAGCCCCGGTATGCGCTCGTAGCCCGGCCAGGATGTGTCGGAGACGACGGTCCAGCCGCGCTCGGCAGCGACGCGGGCGGCTTCCCGGACCGACTGGTCGTAATCGCCGGCGACCCGCACCATCTCGGCGCCGAAGCGGGCGATGGCCGCCACGCGTTCATTGCTGACGCCCGAATGGACGAAGATGACCGAACGCGCGCCGACAAGACCGGCGCCCTGCGCCACGGAGCGTCCATGATTGCCGTCGGTAGCGCAGGCGAAGGTCATACCGGCGGCGATCGCCTTCACCTCAGGCTTGTGCAGGTCTTCGACCGCGACCGCGCGGCCGCGCCGCCCGCCGGCCTCCTCCAGCACCAGATGCATCACGGCATAGGCGCCGCCCAGCGCCTTGAAGCTGCCGAGGCCGAGCCGCTTGCCCTCGTCCTTGAGGTGGAGCGCGCCGATGCCGAGTTCGCCCGCCAGCGCCGGCAGGGCATGCAGCGGCGTCTCGGCATGGTTGTCGCGCGCGGCCAGGAAGCGCTCGGCCTCGTCGGCGCCGGCGAGTCCAAGCGTCGCGGCATCCTCGGGCGTCAGCGGCTGGCGATGGTCCGGGTGGCGGTTGAGCAGGAACATGGCTTTCTCCGTTCTGATCACTGAAATTTATTGCAAGCAGAGAGAGAAGAGCGCTCTGTTTTGGTGCTTGAAATGCAATTTTGTTTCGTCTGGAACGCTGCCATGTCCGTTTCGCCCGATCTCGACGCCTTCGACCGCGCCATCCTCGCCATCCTGCAAAAGGACAACGCCACGCCGCAGCGCGCCATCGGCGAGGTGGTGAACCTCTCGGCGCCGGCCGTGCAGCGGCGCATCAAGCGCATGGAGGAGACCGGCGTCATTCGCGCCAATGTCGCGCTGGTCGATCCGGCCAAGGTCGGCCATCCGATCACCATCTTCGTCGAGGTGGAGGTGGAGAGCGAGCGCGCCGAGCTGATCGACGCCGCCAAGCGCGGCTTCGCGCAAGTGCCGGAAGTGCAGCAGTGCTACTACGTCACCGGCGAGGCCGATTTCATCCTCGTCGTCACCGTGGCGACGATGGCCGATTACGAGGCGCTGACAAGGCGGCTGTTCTTCGAGAACAACAATGTGAAACGGTTCCGGACGTTCGTGGCGATGGACCGGGTGAAGGTAGGGCTGGAAGTGCCGGTGGAGTGAGATAGGCCCGCGTTGGAGCTGCCGATCTCCCCCGAGTGAGGGAGATCGGCTGTCGTCTTGGCTTTCGCCAATCTCCAACGTCTACTGGGTCGGCGACGCCGCGTGTTCGCACGACACTTTCGGGTTCATGTCGGCGAAGGTGCCGGTCGGGTTGCCTTTCCAGGCCCAGACATGCAGTTCGTAGAACTCGCCCAGACCGTAGCGGTTGGGCGCGCTGTTGAAGTTGAACAGCTGGCCGTCAAGCGACGCCGGACCCTTCGAGGTGATGTATTCGACCGCGACGAGCTTCAGCGTGCCGTCGGCCGTCGGCTCGTACATGACCGCTTCCGGACGGGCGATATCGATCTTGTCGTCCTTCAGATACTGGCCGTTGACATAGTGGATGCCCATGGCGCCGCCGGTGATACCGCTGGCGCAAGGAATACGCGCATAGCCCTCGGCCGTAGCGGCCTTGACGTCGAGAAACCGGCTGTTGGCCGCTCGCACCTTGTCGGCCAGCGAGCTGACGCCGGACACGGAGGCAGCCGCGTCCTGATGCGCCTGCGCGAAGGCCGTACAGGCCGTCAGCACGGCCGCTGCCATGAGAAGTCTGTTCCAAAAGTGTGGTGTCATGTTCATTCCATTCTTCCCGAAAAAGCCCGGCTGGCCGGCCGCCGGAAATAGGGCGGCGCGACGGGCAAGCGCCGTGGCTGTTTGTGCTCGATGGTCCCGGAGTGGATGCGGCGGCTGCCGATCATCCCTTGGGCAGGTATGAAATCGTGCCGGCCAGGTCGGTGTTGTCGATCAGCTGGAAGCGGCTGTCGCTGCCACCCTGGCGGGCCGACACGAAGGGGGCGTAGGCGGGATCATTGGTGAAGGCGTGCGCCGCCGCTTCCGACGGGAAGGCCATCAGCGCGATCAGCGTCGTGTCGAGCGGCTTGCCCTCGAGCGTCTTCACATTGCCGCTGCGCGCCAGATATCTGCCGCCGTGCTTGTGAACGAGCTCGTGCACGGTGGCGGCGTAGTCCGGTATCCATTTCGGGTCCTTCACCTTGATGTCGGCGATAAGATAAGCGGTCATGGTCAGTCTCCTGGTTGCTGCGCACAGGGGTATCCCGTGCGTCGGCCAACGGCTCGCACGGCAGGGCCCGCGCCAACCAGTCCGCGATCTGTACCGGGCCGGTACAGTTTCTGTACTCGCCGCTTCATTCATGAAGGTCTAATGTTCGGTCAACTTTTGGGGAGGCGCCGATCATGGCCCAGCACGGTTACAAGCAGTTCTGCCCGCTATCGATGGCCGCCGAGGTGCTGTGCACCCGCTGGACGATGGTGCTGATGCGCGAGCTGGTTGCGGGCTCGACCCGCTTCAACGACCTGCGCCGCGGCGTGCCGAAAATGTCGCCGACCCTTCTGTCGCAACGGCTGAAGGAGCTCGAGCTGGCGGGGATCGTGGAACGCAAAGAAGTGCCCGGCGAGAAAGGCATCTTCGACTATCGGCTGACCGAGGCGGGCCGCGATTTGCGCCCAGTGGTCGAGGCGATGGGCTTTTGGGGACAGAAATGGGTCGAGTCCCGGCTATCGCTGAAGAACCTCGATCCGTCGTTGCTGATGTGGGACATGCGGCGCAATCTGAACCCCTCGCCCCTGCCCGAGGGAAGAACCGTGATACAATTTCTGTATCAGGATCTTCCGGCGTCGAAACGCTCGTGGTGGCTGATCGTCGAGAAGCATGGCGAAGTCGATCTGTGCTGGTACGATCCGGGCTTCGAGGTCGATCTCTACGTCTCGACCGACCTCCACACGATGACCGCGATCTGGATGGGACTGCTGACCGTCGAGAAGGCAGGCGCGAAGGTCGCCCTGACCGGCGACAAGGCCATCGGCAGGAAGATGCAGACCTGGCTCGGGCTCAGCCCGTTCGCTGTCGAACCCAAGCGGGCGGCCTAATTCCAGGCGCCAGTTGATAGCTCACAGATCAATGCTTGTCGCCGCCGGCTTCGGCGCGCCCCAACCACCGCGCATAAATCTCCCCGACGATCCCGCGCCGGAAGATCAGCACGCAGATCATGAAAATCAGGCCTGTCGCGATCGTCACGGGAAAGCCGGAGGTGGCAAGCGTATTCTCCAGGCCGACCACCAGTCCCGCGCCCACCGCCGGGCCGACCATGGTGCCGATGCCGCCAAGCAGCGTCATCAGGATCACCTCGCCCGACATCTGCCAGGTGACGTCGGTGAGCGTGGCGAACTGGAAGACGATTGCCTTGGTGGCACCGGCAAAGCCGGCAAGCGCGGCCGACATGACGAAGGCGGCGAGCTTATAGCGGCCGACGGAATAGCCGAGCGAAATGGCGCGGTTCTCGTTTTCTCTTATTGAGCGCAGGATCGTGCCGAAGGGGGAGTTCACGATGCGCCAGATGGCGAAGACGCCGACGAGGAAGACGGCGAGCACGAAGAAATACATGTTCATGGTGACGCCGAGGTCGACCAGTCCGAAGAGCGTTCCGCGCGCAACGCCCTGGATGCCGTCCTCGCCTTCGGTGAAGGGCGCCTGGACACAGAAGAAATAAAACATCTGAGCCAGCGCCAGCGTGATCATCGAGAAATAGATGCCCTGCCGTCGGATGGCGAGGAAACCCATGACAAGGCCCATGGCCGCGGCCCCCGCGGTGCCGAGCAGGATGGCGGCCTCCGGCGGCCAGCCCCAGGCTTTCACGGCGTAGGCGCAGAAATAGGCCGCGCCGCCGAAGAAGGCGGCATGGCCAAAGGACAGCAGGCCGGTGTAGCCGAGCAAGAGGTTGAAGGCGCAGGCGAACAGTGCGAAGCACAGCATCTTCATGATGAAGATCGGATAGACGAAGAAGGGCGCGACGATCAGCGCCACGATGCCCAGCGCGATCAGCGCCCGTTCCAGCCTGAGGGAGGCAGCGGCGCGGTCCTGGTGCAGGGTCGCCTCGCTCATCTCAGGCATCCCTTCCGAACAGGCCGGCGGGCCTGAGCAGCAATACGATCACCATGATGACGAAGACGACGAGGTTCGACGCTTCGGGATAGAAAACCTTGGTCAGCCCCTCGGCGAGGCCGAGCATATAGCCTGTGACGATGGCGCCGAGGATCGATCCCATGCCGCCAACCACGACGACAGCGAAGACGACAATGATCAGGTCCGAGCCCATCAGCGGACTGACCTGGTAGACCGGAGCGGCAAGAATGCCGGCGAGCCCGGCAAGAGCCGCGCCCAGCCCGTAGGTGAGCGTCAAGAGCAGTGGCACGTTGACGCCGAAGGCCTGAACCAGTTCAGGGTTCTCGGTGGCGGCGCGCAGGTATGAGCCGAGCCTGGTCTTCTCGATCAAAAGCCAGGTGCCGATGCACACGATCAGCGAAGCGACCACCACCCAGCCGCGATAATTGGGCAGGAACATGAAGCCGAGATTGGTGCCGCCGGCAAGCAACGAAGGCACGGCATAGGGATTGCCGGAGACGCCGTAATAATAGCGGAACACGCCTTCGATCACCAAGGCGAGGCCGAAGGTGAAGAGCAGGCCGTAAAGCGGGTCGAGGCGGTAGAGCCGCGACAGCGCCACGCGCTCCACCGCCATGCCGAACAGGCCGACGATAAGCGGCACCAGGATCAGCGCCGGCCAGTAGCCGATACCGAGATGCACTAGCAGCAGATAGCCGATGAAGGCGCCCAGCATGTAGAGCGCGCCATGGGCGAAATTGATGATGCGCAGGAGGCCGAAGATGACGGCCAGCCCAAGGCTTAGCATGGCGTAGAAGGAGCCGTTGATGAGGCCGACGAGGAGCTGGCCGAGAAGCGCCTGGATGGGGATGCCGAAGATCATGGTCATCGCGCGATCATACCCCCAGCACCTCGTGCAATTTCTCGGTGTGTGCCGCAAGCTCGCCCACCGGGAAACCTTCCACCACCTTGCCGTGGTCCATCAAATAGAAGCGGTCGGCGATGCGGGCGGCGAAGCGGAAATTCTGCTCGACCAGCAGGATGGTCATGCCGCGCTTCTTCAGCGTCGCCAACAATTCCCCGATGCGCTGCACGATGACCGGCGCCAGGCCCTCGGTCGGCTCGTCGAGTAAAAGCATCTCGACGCCGGTCCTCAAGATGCGGGCGATGGCCAGCATCTGCTGCTCGCCGCCGGACAGTTTTGTCCCCTGGCTGTTGCGGCGCTCCTTCAGATTGGGGAAGAGCTCGAAGATCTCCTCGACGCTCATGCCGCCCTTGGCGACCACCGGCGGCAGGATCAGGTTCTCGTCGACGGTGAGGGTCGCGAAGATGCCGCGCTCCTCCGGCACGAAGCCGATGCCCTGATGCGCGACGCGGTGCAGCGGCAGGCGGATCAGGTCCTTGCCGTTGAAGGTAACGGAGCCGGTACGCTTGCGGATCAGCCCCATGATGGCGCGCAGCGTCGTCGTCTTGCCGACGCCGTTGCGGCCAAGCAGCGTGACCGTCTCGCCGCGCATGACATCGAAATCGACGCCGTGCAGCGCATGGCCTTCGCCGTACCAGGCGTGGAGGTCGCGCACGGCCAGCAGCGGCTCAGTCATGCTCGGTCCCCCCATGCTCGGTGCCCATGTAGGCGACCCTCACGCGCTCGTCCTGGCTGACGGTGGCGTAGTCGCCGGCGGCGAGCACCTGGCCGCGCTGCATGACGGTGATCCAGTCGCAGAGATCGGCGACCACCGTGAGGTTGTGCTCGACCATCAGCACGGCGCGGTCTTTTGCCAGCGAGCGGATGATGCCGGAGATCATGCCGACATCCTCATGCCCCATGCCTGCCATCGGCTCGTCGAGCAGAAGCACTTTTGGATCGAGCGCCAGCGTGGTCGCGATCTCCAGCACACGCTTCCTGCCATAGGAGAGATCGCCGGCAAGTCGGTTCGCCGCATCGTCGAGGCCGACGATGCGGAGCAGCTCGCGCGCCCTGGGGGTCAACCGATCCAGCGCCGAGACCGGGCGCCAGAACTGGTAGCCGAGCCCGGCCGGGCGCTGCAGCGCGACGCGCACGTTGTCGAGCACGGAAAGATGCGGGAAGATCGCCGATATCTGGAAGGAGCGCACCAGGCCCATGCGCGCCACTTTCGCCGGCGGCGTGCGGGTGATGTCGGTGCCGAGCAGTTCGATCCTGCCGCTGGTCGGCTGCAGGAATTTGGTCAACAGGTTGAAGATGGTCGTCTTGCCGGCGCCGTTCGGGCCGATCAGCGCATGGATCTTGGCGTGATGAATGTCGAGGTCGACATCCTTCACTGCGACGAAGCCGGCGAAGTCGCGCCTCAAACCGCGGGCGGAAAGCACCACCCGCGGCGTCTCATCGGCGCTGTCCGGCCGGACAGCGGTGGCGGTGTCGAGCGTCACTTGGTGACGAGCGGGCAGCCGCTGTCTTCGGCCTTCATGAAGGCCTTGTCGCCCGGAATGGTCGCCAGATAGGTGTAGTAGTCCCAGTCCTTCTTCGACTCTTCCGGCTTCTTGACCTGATAGAGATACATGTCGTGCACCATCGAGCCGTCGGCCTGCACCTTGCCATTGGCGGTGAAGACGTCGTTGACCGGCATTTCATGCAACTCCTTGGCGACCGCCTCGGTCTCGTCGGTGCCGGCCTTGTCGATGGCCTTGAGATACTGCGTCACCGCCGAATAGGTGCCGGCCTGGATCATGTTCGGCATGCGGTTGGTGCGCTTGAAGAAGCGCTGGGCGAATTCGCGGCTCTTGTCGTCACGGTCCCAGTAGAAGCCTTCGGTCAGCACCACGCCCTGCGCCGCCTGGAGGCCCAGCCCATGCACTTCGGCGAGCGTGAAGAGAAGTGCTGCCAGCCGCTGGCCGCCCGCGACGATGCCGAATTCGGCCGCCTGCTTGATCGAATTGGACGTGTCGAGGCCGGCATTGGCAAGCCCGACGATCTTGGCACCGGAGGACTGCGCCTGGAGCAGGAAGGAGGAATAGTCGGTGGAGCCGAGCGGATAGCGCACCTCGCCCAGCACCTTGCCGCCGCTTGCCTCGACGAGCTTGGCGGTCTGGTCCTTCAGCGAATAGCCGAAAGCATAGTCGACGGTGATGAAATACCAGCTGTCGCCGCCCTGCTTGACCAGTTCGCCGCCGGTGCCGACGGCCTGCGAGTGCGTGTCATAGGCCCAGTGGAAGCCGTAGGGCGAGCACTGCTTGCCGGTGAGGTCGGTGGAGGCCGCGCCGGTGACGATGTCGATCTTCTTCTTTTCCTTGGAAATGCCCTGGACGGCCAAGGCCACGGAGGACGTCGTGAGCTCCATGATCGCGTCGACCTGCTCGGTGTCATACCACTGGCGGGCGATGTTGGAGGCGATATCGGCCTTGTTCTGGTGGTCGGCGCTGACGATCTCGATCGGCGCGCCCTGCACCTTGCCGCCGAAATCCTCGACCGCCATCTTGGCGGCTTCGACCGACCATTTGCCGCCGAAATCGGCATAGACGCCCGACTGGTCGTTGAGGATGCCGATCTTGACCTTGCCGTCGGAGATTTCGCCGGCCGCCGCCGGCATTGCAGATGCCGCAAGCAGCGCGGCCGAGACGAGATAGGATGCTTTCACTGGTGGTTCCTCCCATATGGCAACCACGGAAACGCGGCTGCCTCGTGATGGTTCAACAGTTCCGTCCGGTATCCGTGGAAAATCCGGGCTCGCGCCCCGCTCGCTCTCCTCTGCCGATCACGCCGCAGCCCTGGCCGCGCGAAACCTAGCATCACATTTCACGGGCCTGGAATGCTATTTTCGTAGCATGGCGCAGGTCACGGCAGCGTGATCTTCCGGCAGCCTCAACCGAGGCCAAGCGCCGCCGCCACCTCTCGGCCGCTCATGTTGCTGTCGAAGACCTTGGTGCCGGGATCGAAGCGCTTGGCTTCAGACAGCGGACCGACGACGACCGGGTCGAAGCCGGCGTCTGTCACCAGACGCTCCGCGAGCGCCAGCGCTTCGGCATCGTCGCCGGCAAGCGGGATGCCGATGCGGTCACCGGCGCGATGCGCCTGGTTGCCCAGCGTCGTCCACATCACCGTCGAGAAGGCGCGCACCAGTTTTGCGCGTGGCAGCAGCGGCGCGACGGCAAAGGCGACGCCATCAGGCCGCGCGAGCGCGGCATCGCCGAAGGCGCCATCGCGCGGCGGATCGGGAACCGTGGCGTCGAGCAGGACCTTGTCGCCGAGCTCGCCCCCGATTTCGCCGGCAATGTCCGGCCAGGCGCGGAACGGGATGGCGGCGAGGACAGCATCCGCATCACGAACGGCTTCGAGCGCAGAGGCGGCGGTGGCCTTGCCGCCAAGCCCGGCAATCAGCGAGGCCAGCCGCGCGGGATGACGCACGCCGAAGGTCACGTCATGTCCGGCTTGCGCCCAAAGGCGACCGACGGTGCCGCCGATCATGCCTGCGCCAAGGATTCCGATCTTCATGTTCGCCTCCTTCGAATTCGTTGAGCGGCCGCTCACCACGGCAGCCGCTTGCCATCGCGGAAAAAGCCGCCGGTCGGGCCGTCGTCGGGCAAGGTCGCGGCCCAGACGATGCCGGCGGCTCCCTGTGCGACCGGGCGTCCGCCGGGGCCGCCCATGTCGGTGGCAACCCAGCCGGGGCAGATTGAGTTGACCAGCACGCCGGCGCCACGCAGCTCCGCGGCCAGGATGCGGGTCAGCGCGTTCAGTGTCGCCTTGCTGGTGGAATAGGCCGGCGCGCCGGCGCCCATCGAGGCAAGCGAGCCGCCCTCCGATGAGACGTTGACCAGGCGGCCGCGACCAGAAGCGGCAAGCAGCGGCGCGAAGGCGGCCGCGACGCGCCAGGCGCCGAAGACATTGGTCTCGAAGGCCTCGCGGATCACCGTCCAGTCGGGCCTGAGCGCGCGCGCCGAAGGGTCGTAATGGATCGCGGCATTGTTGACCAAAATGTCGAGCCGACCGAATCGGCGTTCGACCTCGGCCGCGGCGCGGGCCGCAGCCTCGGGCGCGGCGACATCCAGCGCGATGGCCTCGACCTTGCCGCCAAGCCGCTTCGCCGCCACCTCGCCCTTGGCAAGGTCGCGCACGCCGATCAGCACGGTGAATCCGAGTTCCGCAAGCTGACGCGCCGTTTCCAGGCCGATGCCACGGTTGCCGCCGGTGACAAACGCCACCTTGCCGGAATGATTTGTGTGGCTGGTCATTGCTCTTGCTCCTTCGGTTCTTTGTATCGCCTGCAAGATCGCATCGATTGCGCTGTTTGATTAGAGTGAAGGGTCTGCAATCATTATGCGGCATGGCTCATGAGTGACGACCCTGAACGAGCTGGAAACGCGCTCGCCGCGGCAGAGGTGTAACCGCGCTGCCCTTCGCCGGTCGCCACGCGGCCACCCGCGCCCATTCTAGGAGCGAGGGCCTCGCCAGACACGATCCAGAAACAAGATTCAACAGTCGGGAAAAACTCGCGAAAAGTCGGGCTGTCATAAGCGGTACCGGAGCAGCCGATGATTTGCGGCGCGCGACACGAAGACATCGTTCTCAACCAAGGAATGCCGATTATGAAAAAGACCATTCTTTCCGCACTCGGCCTTGCCGTCGCGCTCGCTTTCGCGGTGCCGGCGCTCGGCACCACCGAAGCCAACGCCGCCGCGACGACCGCAGCGACAGCGACTGCTCCGGCCGCGACCACCGAAGCCGCGAAGCCGGCAGCGACCGAGGCCGCCAAGCCGGCCAGCAATGGCCCGCACAAGAAGCATCACCGCAAGCATCACCGTCATCATGCCCGCAAGCATCATCACGTGAAGAAGCACGCGAAGCATCATGCCAAGAAGCATCACGTGAAGAAGCACCACGTGCGCAAGCACCATGTGAAGAAGCATGTTGCGAAGAAGGCCGCATAAGGCCTGACGCTTTCGAACTTCATGACCGGATGATCCGGAACCGCTTTGCAAAGGGTTCAGGATCATCGCTTCCCGAAAACGCCGCCCTCCCTTCCGGGCGGCGTTTTTGTTTGCGGTGTCAATGAGGCATGATCTTTTCCGAAAACCGGCAACCACTTTTCGGGATCATGCCTTCTTCTGCGGGTGGATCGTCTCGCCGCGCTTCAGCATCGCCACCAGATCGGCGATCTTCTTCTTGCGCCCAGCCTCGGTCTTCATGTTGTGGGTGCGGAAGGCGAGCGAGAAGCGGTTCTGCGCCGAAAGTTTTTCCAGCATCGCTTTTGCCTTCGGTTCGGCATCGATCGCGGCCTGCAGGTCGGGCGGGATCGTCATCTGCCTCGACCCGCCATAGGCGCGGTCCCAGCGACCGTCGGCCTTGGCCGCCTCGACCTCGCGCAGGCCGTGCTCGGTCATGCGGCCCGCCTCGACCAGGCGCGCGACATTGTCGATGTTGATCTTGCTCCAGATGCTTTTCCTGCCGCGCGGCGTATAGCGCTGCAGGAAACTCTTGTCGTCGAGCGACTTGCGCACCGCGTCGATCCAGCCGAAGCAGAGCACGACGTCGATCGCCTCCTTCGGTGTGATCGAGGCGAGACCGGAACCAACCTTGTGAACCTTGATCCAGACCTCGCTTTCGCCGGCATGGTTGTCGGAGAGCCACGCATAGAAGCTTTCGGCATCGGGGAACTCGCGCACTTTTGCTGGATCGACTTTGATGGGGGCCATCGTCACCTCGTTTTGCTTCCAGACAGTCTGGACGATTCCTCGCGTTTTGTAGCCGCCACTGTTGCCAGCTCCTGTCAGCAGACGGCTAAAAGTGACCGATAAGTACTGTCCGGCCGGAACGCGCCGGCTCAGCGCCGCGTTCCTGCCTCATCGCAGTCGAACGGAGGATGAGTTCGATGGGTATCGAAACAATCTTCGCCCATGTCAGTTGTTCAAATCTCGAAGCCAGCACGCGATGGTACGAGAAGCTGTTCGGCAAGGCCCCTGCCCGCCGGCCAATGGCAGGGCTGGTTGAATGGCAGTTCACCGACAGCGCGGAAGTGCAGCTCTTCGAAGACAAGGACAGAGCCGGCACCAGCACGCTGACCATTGGCGTCCTGCCGCTGGAGCCCGAACGCAAGCGGCTGGCCGATGCAGGCCTCAAGCCCGGCCCAGTCGAGGATGCGAAGGATTTCTACATCATGCGCATGCGCGATCCGGACGACAACCTCGTCGTCTTCGCCAGCGCCAGGCGGAACTGAGGGTGTCATCGGAGTCCCCGATAGGCCTATCGGTTTCTTCCGTTTCCGCTTGGAGCTTCCGGCTGCCACATGACCGTCCATGCAAAGGAAAGGCATGGACATGGACAAGCAAAAGATCCTGATCGTCGGCGGCAGCTCGGGCATGGGGCTGGCGCTCGCCAGGCGCTGTCTCGATGAGGGCGCCGGCGTCATCATCGGCGGGCGTGGCGAGGCGAAGCTGAACGCGGCGCGGGAAGAGCTCAGCCGACCTGCCACGCTCGAAACGGCGGTGGTCGATATCAGCCGCGAGGATGAGGTTGCGGCGTTGTTTCAGCGTATCGGGTCACTCGATCATATCGTCAGCACAGCCGCCGCAATCGAAGGCGCGTACCGCCTGTTGCCCGAGATCGAGCTTTCAGCCGCGCAGCGGGTCGTGGAAAGCAAGTTCTATGGGCCGCTGCTGCTTGCCAAGCACGGCGCGCCGAAGCTGCCGCCGACCGGCTCGCTCACCTTCGTCTCCGGTATCGCGGCCTATCGGCCGGCGGCGCGCGGTTCGGTGGTCGCGGGCGTCAACGCGGCGCTGGAAGGGCTGGTGCGGGCACTGGCCGTGGAGCTCGCGCCGATCCGCGTCAACGCCGTCTCGCCAGGCTGGGTCGACACGCCGATCTGGGAGTTCGTCGCCGGCGACAGGAAGGCTGAGACCCTGTCCGCCATGGCGGAGCGGTTGCCCGCGGGGCGGGTCGGAAGGCCCGACGACATTGCCGACGCGATCCGTTTCCTGATTGGCAACGGCTTTACGACGGGGGAGACGCTGCATGTCGAGGGCGGGCACCGGCTGGTGTGACCGGGGCGAAGCCCTCCCCTATGGCGGTGAGCAGCGCCTTCAGCGCCGGCGGCTGGACGCGGCGGCGGCGCCAGATCATCACGATGTCAGCCGAGCGGACAGGGCCGGGCCAGGCAAGCTCGGCGACCTCGCCGCGGTCGATCGCGGCGGCGACCGCAAGACGCGGCACCAGGGCAAAGCCTGCGCCGCCCGCCACAAGCCCGGCTATGGCGTCGATGCTGCCGGCTTCGGCGGCGAGGCTGGGCTTGCGGGGACCTGCCTCGGCAAATGCCCTGTCGACCATGGCGCGGTAGACGCAGCCTGTCTCGGTGGCGACGAAATGCTTTTCGGCCAGCGCCGCCAGATCGACGTCCGCCCGGTTGTCGCCGGGCGGCGCGATCAGCGCAAGCGGCTCGACCGCCACCACGCGCCTGGCCAGGCGCCGGTCCGGCGCGCTGGCGTCTTCAAGCTCGGGCGGTCGCTCGAAGCAGAAGGCGACGTCGACCTCGCCGTCGCCCAGCCGGCGCAGCAACTCGCCGCTGCCGGCCACCTTAAGGTTGATGTCGATGCCGGCATGCGCGGCGCGGAAACCGGCGAGCCAGCCGGCAAGTCTTGCCGAGGCGATCGTTTCCAGCGCGCCGATCGACAGGCTGCCGGCCGCCTCGGCCCTCGTGGCATCGATGGCGGCGCGAGCGTCGTCGGCGAGCGCCAGCAAGTCCTCGGCATAGGGTTTCAGCGCCTCGCCCACCGGCGTCAGAGCGAGCCCCTGCCGCGAGCGGGTGAACAGGCTGGCGCCAAGCTCTGTCTCCAGCGCCTGGATCTGGTCGCTGACGCTCGACTGGGCGAGATTGACCTCCCGCGCCGCGCGCGTGACGTTGCGCGTTCGCGCGACCGCCAGAAAAGTCTTCAGCAGCCTGGGATGCATCGGCGCTTCAGGGCTACTGCAGCTGCGGCTTCTTCAGGAAGGAATTGCGGTCGGCCGATTTGACGCGCAGCCAGGTCTCGCGGCCGTCGCGCACGACGCGCAGCGGAATTTCCGCGCCGGCCGGGTTCTGCCAGAGTTTTCTGTAGAAATCGGCCAGACCGTCGACCTCGCCATCGCGCACGTCGGAGATGATGTCGCCCTGGCGCAGCCCCGCCTTCGCCGCTGGACCGCCTTCGGCCACGCTCATCACCACCACCATGCCGTTCGACTCGGCCGAGAAGGCGCCGAGCCACGGACGCGGCGCCTTGGCCGCCTGGCCGCGTTTGATGAGATCGTCGAGGATCGGCGTCAGAAGATCGATGGGAACGACCATGTTGATGTCGGCCACCTCGCCGGCGCGGCTCATCTGCAGACGCAGCGAGCCGATGCCGAGCAGCTTGCCGTCGCGATCGAACAGCGCGGCCCCGCCCCAGGACGGATGCGCGGGCGTGATGAAGATCGCCTCGTCGATCAGATATTCCCAATAGCCGGCGAATTCCTGCTTGGTGACGATGTGGGCGTCGACCTGCTGGCCGATGCCGTCGGCGAGCGTCACCGCATCGCCGACATTGGCCTTTCTGGCGTTACCGAACTGCACAGCCGGGAGGTTGAGCGGCGACAGCGCCTGCACAAGGCCGAAGCCGGTTTCCTGGTCGTAGGCAAGCGCGTGCGCCGCCACCACGCGGCCGTCCTGGTCGGTCAGCCACACTTCCTCGGCCTCGGTGATGAGATAGCCGATGGTGAGCACCAGGCCATTGTCGCGGATCACCACGCCGCTGCCTTCGCGGCGCGTGCCGAGCGCATTGGCGGTGAAAGCGTCGTCCGGAACCATGGCGCGCACGGCAACGACGGAGCGCGAAATTTTCTCGATCGTCATCGATCCATCCTGGATTGCGGGTCTCTATCTATAAGTATGGCCGAAGGAGCGCGACGCAAGGGCGGATTTCCCCCTTTCGGGAACTGGCACAAGCGCTAGTTCAACGAAGATTGAACTTTTTTCTTTGACCCGCGCGGAACCGCCCCTAAGTCTATCGGCATCCGTGGCAGACTTCCCGCCACTTGCGCAACACAAGGCCGCCAATATGGACCAATACATCCCGCCGAAAGTCTGGACCTGGAACAAGCCGAGTGGCGGCACGTTCGCCTCGATCAACCGGCCGATTGCGGGCCCGACGCATGAGAAGGAACTGCCGGTCGGCAAGCACCCCCTGCAGCTCTACTCGCTGGCCACGCCCAATGGCCAGAAGGTTACGATCATGCTGGAGGAGCTTCTGGCGCTCGGCCACAAGGGCGCGGAATATGACGCCTGGCTGATCAAGATCGGAGACGGCGACCAGTTCGGTAGCGGCTTCGTCAAGGTCAACCCGAACTCGAAGATCCCGGCGCTGATGGACCGCAGCGAGCCGAAGCCGGTGCGGGTGTTCGAGTCCGGCTCGATCCTCACCTATCTCGCGGAAAAGTTCGGCGAATTCCTGCCTACCGAGCGCGCGGCGCGCGCGGAAACCTTCTCGTGGCTGTTCTGGCAGATGGGCTCGGCGCCCTATCTCGGCGGCGGCTTCGGGCATTTCTATGCCTATGCGCCGGAAAAGATCGAATACGCCATCGACCGCTTTGCGATGGAGACCAAGCGGCAGATGGACGTGCTCGACCGGCGGCTGGCCGAAAGCGAATATCTCGCCGGCCCCGACTACACGATCGCCGACATGGCGGTGTGGCCATGGTATGGCGGGCTCGCCAAGGGCCGCAGCTACAACGACGCCCATCAGTTCCTCTCGGTGCATGAATACAAGAACGTGCAGCGCTGGGCCGACGCGATCGACGCAAGGCCGGCGGTAAGCCGCGGCCGCATGGTCAACCGCATGTCCGGCGATCCGGCCTTCCAGCTGCGCGAGCGTCACGACGCCAGCGACTTTGAGACGAAGACACAGGACAAGCTGGAGGCGGCGGAGTAGCCCCGCCGACGCTCGTCATCCTCGGGCTTGACCCGAGGATCCATGCCGTGACGTGCGCCGAAGGGCGCAACGGAGCAGAATTCTTAACCGTTTCAACGCCTTAGCGTCACGGCATGGATCCTAGGGTCTGCGCGCGTCGCTGCGCTCCTTGCTTCGCCCTAGGATGACGAAGGCGAAGGTCGCCCGGAGATCAACTGTAGCTATCTCCCGTAAGTATATGTCACGCTCGCCTCGCCCAACGCCTGGCTCTTGGCCGCGACCGACACCATCTCCGGCGACGGATTTTCCGGCGTGCGCAGCGTCTTTTCGCCCAGCGCATACAGCGTGAAGACATAGTGATGCTGGCCGCTGCCGGGTGGCGGGCATGGGCCGAAATAGCCGGCGCGGCCGACGCCGCCCTTGCCCGACACCGCCCCCTTGGGCATGCGCTTGCCGTCCTGCGCGCCGGCGCCCTCTTTCAGACCCTTGGCGCTCGCAGGGATGTTCCAGGCAAGCCAGTGCCAGAAACCCTTGCCGCCATTGGCGTCGGTGTCGAACATGGTGAGCGCGTAACTCCTGGTGCCGGCGGGCGGGTCCTTCCAGGCAAGCGCGATCGAGACGCTTTGTCCGCCGCAGCCAGCCTTGTCGCCGAGATATTTCGCATCCCATTTGCCGTCCGAAACGGACGGGCTGGAGATCTCGAAGGCCGCCGCATGGCCCGCGAAGGCGACAAGGGCAAGCATGGTGAAGCCGAGACGCAAGGTCGTCATCTGTGATCCTCCCTGGACAACATTAGCGTAGCGGAAAAGCGGCCCGAAAAAGGGCAAGTCGGCGCAGCGGCTCCCAGGAACAACGAAAAAGCCCCGCCGGTGGAGGCCGTCGGGGCTCTTTCGTTCGGACCATGGAGGTGGGACCCCAGGGTCGGGTCGATCCAGGGGGTGTTGGATCGGTCGCGACACTAGCCGAGGAATCGGCCGCGCGGACAATCACGGCTGCACACTACCAATCACGCCTGCGCGAGCTAGAGGTGACAGCAGGCTGCTGATCTTCCTCGAGGAGATCAGCCCCGCAGCAGCTTCGCCAGTCTCGGCACGCCTTCGTTCACAGCGCGGTCGTCGGCAAGCGTGAACGACATGCGCAGCGTGTCGCGGCCGGTGCCGTCGGCGAAGAAGGCGTTGCCCGGCACGAAGGCAACGCGCGCCTCCTTGACCGAACGCGCCAAGAGCTCGGTGGCGTCAGCGCCTTCCGGCAGCGTCAGCCAGACGAACATGCCGCCGTCGGGCCGACTCCAGGAAATGCCGTCGGGCATGTTGGCCTCCAGCGCGGAAAGCAGCGCGTCGCGGCGCTTGCGGTAGGCGCCGATCAGCTTGTCCACCTGGGCATCGAAGATGGTCTCGGCGACGCGATGCATGACCATCTGGTTGATCGACGGGCTGTGCAGGTCGGACGCCTGCTTCATCAGCACCAGCTTTTCCACCACATGATGCGGCGCGCAGACCCAGCCAACGCGCATGCCGGGCGACAGGATCTTCGAGAACGAGCCGCAATAGAGCGTGCGCGCCTTGTCGATGCCGCCGGAGCGGGCGCAGTCGAGTGCCAGGATCGGCGGCACGCCTTCGCCGTCATAGCGCAGCGCGCGGTAGGCGGCGTCCTCGATGACGGCGATGTCGAGCTCGCCGGCGAGATCGAGCACCGCCTCGCGCTGCTTGGCGTCAAGCGTGTTGCCGGTCGGATTGGCAAAATCGGGCACCAGATAGGCGAACTTCACCTTGCCGCCATTGGCGGCGGCGGCCGCACGATAAGCCTCCGGTGTCATGTTGCCGCCAGCGGTGTTCAGCCGGTCATAGCGCGGCTCATAGGCGTTGAAGGCCTGCAACGCGCCGAGATAGGTCGGCCAGGTGACCAAGGCCGTGTCGCCAGGAGACAAGAACAGCTTGCCGAGATAGTCGAGCGCCTGCTGCGAGCCGGAGGTGATGAAGATGTTGCCCTCGTCGCATTGAACGCCGAGCTTGCCCATATGGGCGGCCAGCCATTTGCGCAGCGGCAGGAAACCTTCACTGACCTGGTACTGCAGCGCGGCCCCCGCCTCCTTGCCGCCGAGCACCGCCTGGTAGGCATCGCCAATGGCTTCGGCCGGAAACAGCGACGGGTCGGGAATGCCGCCAGCGAAGGAGATGATGTCCGGCTGGTCGAGCAGCTTCAACAGCTCGCGGATTTCGGAGGCCTTCATGCGCGAGGAGCGCGAGGCCAGAAGGTTCAACAGGGTCAAGGCGCGCCTCCCGAGCGGCAAATCAGCATTTAGGTCAACTTTACTGACCTATTATCAGGTTTTTTGGCCGAGTTGAATAGCCCAGCCGCGAAAACGCGCACAGGCCAACCTGGTTCCGGCCGGACCGACACCATCGGTCATCCCGCTCACCGAAACGTGACCTTGGATAAGTACTAGGATCCTCTAATTTATTTGCCGTCGGTGCTACTGATGAAGGCGCCCTGCTGTGGGGCTACAACGATGGGAGAACAAGGCCATGAAAACGAAGGCGGCATTTCTAAGCCTGCTGGCGGCGTCGGTCATCGCCGGCACGGCATTCGCCGGCATCCTTGACGAGCCAAAGATGATGGCTCCCTTCTTCACTGACAAGACGATGAAGACCATGAAGTCGGATGCCGACATGAAGAAGGTCTGGGCCAAGATGTCGAAGAAGCACCAGGCGTCGATGATGAAGGAATGCCAGGACGCGGCGATGAGCAAGCCGCATGCCGAATTCTGCGCCAAGCTGAACGCGCTGGCCGGCCACGCCTGAAATGGTTTCCAACCGTGGGTGGCGGACCGGGAGCGGACCGCCACCCCTGCCAGCCAGTCGATTCAAACATTTTAGCGATTGCGAATAGAAACCCGTTGCGCGAAAGCGCGAGCGGATGCAACCTCGGCGTTGCGCTGCCCAACGAGCCCTTCCCCAACCTCAACGACCGCGCCAGCATCAAGAAGATCATCCGCGAGATGATCATCGGCTCCTACCTCATGCTGGCGCTGCGTCGTGGCCGCCGCGCTGGTGGTCGGCGCGCTGTGGTGGTGGCTGGGGTAGCGCCAGCTGCTCTCGACGGCCGACAGGCCCCGGCACGACGCATGGCGGGATTGTCGTTACATTAGAAAAAGCGCATATTATTGGAGGCCGAAGCCATGCTCCGGCTGGACCGCCGTGGCCATGTTCTCCCGGCGGTCCACGGACCAGGTCAAATGTCACAGAAAAACCGGCAAGTCCGCGCTGCGCAAGCGGCCGGGCGGTCGTGATATCTGGAGGAGGATCCCATGAAGGTTACCATACTGGCGACATACGAACCCCATGCCGCCAAAGGGCTGATGCAAGGATCGAATCGGGAGGCCGCAATCAAGGCGCTCTTTGAAAGCGTGGGCGGCAAGATGAGTAGCCTGATGTTCACGCGCGGCATCTACGACGTCATCGTCAATGGCGAGGTACCGGACCAGATTGCCGGGATGGGCATGACGCTTGCGGTGCGGGCAAGCGGTTCGGTGAGCGACCTCGTCGTCCTGGAAGAACTCGACATGAAGGCCGTGATCGCGGCCGCCAACAAGGCCGCCGGCGCCTACAAGCCGGCCGGCTGACCTCAAACCGATCGGAGGACCCCATGACCGCCTACAACGTAGTCCGCTTTCGCACCAAGCCAGGCAAGGAAAAGGCCTTCGTCGATGCGCACGAGAAGGTCTCGCTGAACGCCAAGGGCTTTCGCAAAGGTGCCCTTATCAAAACCGGCGAGCGCACATTCTGCATGGTCGGCGAATGGAAAGACATGGACAGCCTCGCCGCGGCGCGCCCGATGATGATCGGCGTCCTCGACACCTTCCGCGACATGCTCGAGGACCTCGGCGGCGATCTCGGCGTGACGGATCCAGTGTCGGGGACAGTCGTCGCGGAAATAGGCTGACGCAACCCATCGGCGAAGGCCGGGCCGTCTGCAGCGCCCAGCCTTCGCCATCGGACATGTCGACGGACCGGCCGTGCCCGTGTGGCTGTCACCTTCCTTCGCTGGTAGAAAGCAGGCTGCGCCATGTCACAGTCGGTCCAGCGAGGCGAAGTCCCCAGCAATGGCACAGAGCTTGCAACCGAAGAAAAAACGTGGGCTGCTGGCGTCGCTTGCGCGGTCGGCCGCGGTGTTTGTTGCGGCGGCCTGCGTCCTCGTCGCAGGACTCTGGTACCTGGCCAGGCCGGCGGCGCCCGATGCTTTCTACGCCAACCGCCGCGACCCCATTCCGCCACCGGGAACCCTGATGGCGAGCGAGCCCTTCACGCGTGACGTGCCGGCGGGAGCGCAGGCCTGGCGCGTGCTTTATGCGACCACGCGCGACGACGATACGCCGGCCGTTGCAAGCGGAGTTGTTGTGGCCTCGACGGGTTCGGGTGCGGCAAGCAGACCCGTGGTCGCGTGGGCGCATGGCACGACCGGCATGGACCCCGGCTGCGCGCCATCGGTGTTGAAACATCCATTCGACAACGTGCCGGCGCTCAAGGCCCTGCTCAGGCAGGGCTGGGTCTATGTCGCGACAGACTATGTCGGCCTCGGCACCTCCGGCGACCATGCCTATCTGATCGGCGAGGACGCTGCGCGGGCCGTGCTCGACTCAGCGCGCGCCGCGCGCCAGCTGCCTGGTTTGCACGCCGACGGCAAGGTCACAGTTTGGGGGCACTCGCAGGGCGGCAATAGCGCGCTGTGGGCCGGCATGCGCGCGGGGGGTTATGCGCCCGACATCAGCGTTGCCGGAGTCGCGGCGTTTGCGCCGGCAACCGACCTGCGCGCCCTGTTCGAAGCCGTGCAGGGCACAATGTTCGGCAAGATCGTGTCTGCGTATCTCGCCGAGGCCTACGCCAAGGCCTACCCCGACGTCCGGCTCAGCGATTATCTCGGTCCCGCGTCGATGATCCTCGCCCGTGACATGGCGGGGCGATGCGTCGGCGGCCGGGCGACCCTTTTTCGATCGTCGAGACGATGCTGCTGCCGGGCGGCATCTTCAAACGGGATCCGGCCTCCGGCCCGTTCGGCGCAAGACTGGATGAGAACATGCCCAGCGCCCCGATCGATGTCCCGGTCCTGATCGCGCAGGGCGTCGAAGACGATCTCGTCCCCGCCCGCGTCCAGCAGGCCTATGTCGCCCAGCGATGCTCAGCGGGACAGAAGATCGACTATCGGCAATTCGATGGCCGCGGCCATCTTTCGCTGGTGGCCGACGGCTCGCCGCTCGAGGCCGGGTTGATAGCGTGGACCGAGGACAGGTTCGACGGCGCGCCTGCGACGCCGAACTGCGCCCAATAGGACATCACCACCTGGTTCGTTCACGGAACGGCGAACCGCACTATCTCCTTGTTTTTACGCAATTCCGGAAGGCTACGGCGAAGTCGCCGAGCCCGACCGCTGACACTTTTCCTGCAATTGCTCTTAAAAAGGCAGGCGGATTTCGTCGGGCTCGGCCCCGCCCGGCCAGCCAATGTCCTTTTGGACTTCCGGCGGCAGTTCGTTGAGCTCGCGCGTCGTGCGACGGCGCTTGCTGGCCTGCGCGAAGGCCGCGCGGATTCGGTTGAGACTTTTGAACATGGAAACCCCCATAGATCAGCGGCGGAAAACCGGTGCCGCCTCTTCCCGGTGCCGCTTTTGCGATGCGTCTGTAACCAGTCGATTGCGCGCGAACGGTGAAATGCTTCACGAAGCCGGAGCGGCTTGAAACATATGCATGCAAACTAATTTATGGGATCGGACATGCAGCCCGCGCGCAGGACGCGAGCCTGCATGGCCTGCAATGTCAGACGCTTGGGCCTATCGCCTGATGCGTTGAGTCACGTCCCCTGAAGGGAGCCGCGCTTTCAACGCGCCGCCCAACTGCCTTTCAGCCCGGTCGGCTCGGCTTCCCTTACGATGACCTCGCGGTGCGGATAGGGGATGCCGATGCCGTTCTTCTTGAACGTGTCCCACAGCGCCAGCAGCACCTTGCCGCGCACATTGGTCAGGCCCTGCTGCGGATCGTGGATCCAGAAGCGCAGGACGAAGTTGAGCGAGGAGTCGCCGAAGCCCGTCAGCCAGCAAACCGGCCGTCGATCCGCTTCGACCCGGCCGACGCTGATCGCGGCCTCGATCGCCAGTTCGCTGACCTTGTGCGGGTCGGCGTCGTAGGAGACGCCAAAGTTCACGTCGAGCCGCACGAGGTTGTCGCTGAACGACCAGTTGATGACCCGTTGGGTGATGAAGTCTTCGTTCGGGATGAGATATTCGCGGCCGTCGCGCGTGACCACCGACACGAAGCGCGCCCGCAATTCCCGTATCCAGCCGAACGTGCCTTCGAGCGAGATGGTGTCTCCCGGCTTGATCGACTTGTCGAGCAGGATGATGATGCCGGAGACGAAATTCGAAACGACCTTCTGCAGCCCGAAGGCAAGGCCGACGCCGATCGCGCCGGAGAAAACCGTCAGCGCCGTCAGGTCGACGCCGACGGCGGAAAGGGCGACGGCGCCGGCAACCAGGACCAGGCCGATCTTTGCCACCTTGCCGACGAGGACGCGGATTGAGGGTGTCAGCTCCTCGGAGATGCGGACGCGCTCATCGACGTAATTGCCGATGACCACCGCAAGCCAGACCGTGGCGACCAGGAGCAGCACCGCCTTGAGCAGCAGCAGGGCGGAAAGATGGATCGCGCCCATGGGAATTGCGAGGCTGTCGAGCAAGGTCGCGGTCTCGTCGCTGACGCCCAGGATGACAAGCGCGGCGTAGAGCCAGATCAGCCAGCCGAGAAGGCGGGCGACGAGGCGGTTGCGAACGATGCGCGACAGCACCGACGCGAGAAGCCAGGCAAGCGACAGCGAAAGCACGACATGGAGGAGGTAGAGATGGCTTGGCCACACGAAAACGCGCATGAGGTTGAGCGCGGCAAGCAGGAAGAGCGTGAAGAGGATCCAGTCGGTGCGTCGTAGCAGCGCGATCACGAGCCTTAGCAGTCCGGGGTGACCCTTGATCTGGCGTGCCCGGTCCTCAAGCAGCAACTCGACGCGCCGCCCGGCGAACCTGGCCGCGAGGAACAGCGTGAAGATGATGACGAGTTGGTAGAGCAGCCACAGCGAGGTGGCGTAGTTGAACCATCCGCTGGACCAGACCAGCGCTCGACGGATGGCATCGCGAACGTCCATTGCCTCACGACCATCATGGGCGGGCTAGCGAACCGGCTTTTGCCGACCCTTTTCAGGGCCACGCATTCATGGCGCTCCGGCGACTATGCACCGGCCCGGCGGGCACGTTTGCCCGACATATCCTTTCCCTGATCCTCTTCGTCAATCTCGGCCATCGCCTGTTCCCAAAAACGCAGATCTGCACCCTCGGGCTTTCCCTCTTTTTCCCAAAGCTCATAGGCGCGTTGGCGGATACGGTCTTCCCTGCTCTGCTCAGCCATGGAAACCTCCCGATCTCTGTTTCAGCTGAAGGAACGCCGGCGCCGGCGAAACGATCCATGCGAAGGCCTGTCGGCGGCTGTTTTCTCCGCGCCGACCGTCGCTTACCTGATCATTCGACCGTCCCGCGCCACTTCCCTGCCCGCCCGATACACAGCGCGATCCTTCGGCACCGCCACCACTGCTTCCGGGACATGCTCGGCCTTCAGCGCGACGAAATCCGCCTTGGCGCCAACGGCGATCCCGTAGTCTTCGAGCCCCAGTGCCTTCGCGCCGGCACGGCTCACCACGTCATAAGCGGCTTCCAG
Source organism: Mesorhizobium sp. RIZ17 (assembly GCF_051127865.1). Taxonomy (NCBI): domain Bacteria; kingdom Pseudomonadati; phylum Pseudomonadota; class Alphaproteobacteria; order Hyphomicrobiales; family Phyllobacteriaceae; genus Mesorhizobium; species Mesorhizobium sp. RIZ17. Next base: position 4,886,842 of record NZ_CP147861.1, on the reverse strand, counting down.
TTCCCAATCCTCGTAGAAGCCGGAGCGGTAGCCGATCATGTTGGCGCGGTTGAGCATGTCGCCATCGCCATAAGGCCACCAGGAATCGCGGATGTTGTCGGAACCGGCAAAGACCGTGACGCCCGCCTTGCGCAGCGCCGCCACCGGCGGGAAAGGATGATCGCCGGGCGCATTGGTCATGATGGCGACGCCGGCGGCGGCGATCCGCTCGCCGGCGCCGGCCAACGCATCGGCCGAGACGTCGCCCAGCCCGTAGGCGTGGCTGACGACGACTTTTCCCTGCATGCCCGATGCCGTGGTCCGGGCGACGATCTCCTCGATCTCGAACAGGCCGAGCGTGCCGCGGTCATGCAGGTGGATGTCGACGCCGGCGCCATGCTTTTCGGCCAGGCCGAAGACGACATCGAGATGGCCCTTTACATCGCGGTCGAAGCTAGCCGGGTCGAGCCCGCCGATCAGATCGCAGCCGAGCTTGAGCGCTTCGTCAAGCAGCTCCGCGGTGCCTGGCGAGGACAGGATGCCGCTCTGCGGGAAGGCGACGAGCTGGATGTCGATCAGGTCGCGGTATTTCTCCCGCACGCCGAGGATCGTCTCGACATGCTTCAGCCCAACCGCGGCATCGACCATGACATGGCTGCGCATGGCGAGGCTGCCATTGCCGACGCAGAGCTCGAGCTGGTTTTTCGCCCGCTCTTCCATCGGCGCGGCCCGCTTGAGGTTGCGCATCTGGAAGGCGACCCGCTCGCGCACGTCAAACCCATTGGTGCAGGGAATGTGCGGGCGCCAGGCATCGCCATAGAACGAGGTGTCGAGATGGATATGGCCCTCGACGAAAGCCGGCAGCACGAGCTGACCGGCGAGGTCGATCGCGCCGACCGGCGGGGTCGCCGCATTGGCGGCCGGAGTGATGGCGCTGAAGCGGCCCCCGGCGACGGCGAGGTCAGCGACCGTGCTGTCGGCAAGCCTGGCGTTGAGAAAATGAGTCTCGTTCACGATGCAATCCATTGAAAAGGAAAGCGTCAGTCGTCGCCGGTCGGGCGGACGAGGTCAATGCGGCAAGGGATAGAAAGTGTTTCGCCCTTGCCTTCTCCTCCGTGTGCAGGAAGGCAAGTGCAACCACCGCCATATACCGTTTTCGCGGAAGTTTCAGCAGGCGGCAAATGTGCCATGGTGAAGTCTGCGGTATGAGGCCGCCTTGGTCGGCGCGGACGCCCAAGCACATCCCCAACAATGCGCCCCCAACGGCCGCGTCGACCATGAACGGAAATGCCAACGGCGACCTTGCCCAGGTCGCCGTTTTTTTACCCCTGCGCCCCGGCGTATTCGGCGACCAGCGGCTCATATTCCTCGAAGGAAGGCAGCGCCGCGTAGCTGTGCACGGCCGCCGTCGCCGCCCAGGGCAATTTCTCGGCCGTCCAGGTCTCGATGAAGGGCGTGAACCAGGCATGATCGTCGAGCATGGTCGGGCGCAGGTTGACGAACCAGTCGATCCCTTCGGGCCGGGTGAACATCCAGGTCATGCAGTGGCCGCAGAAATAGTGTTTCGACGCGCCATGCAGGCCGCCGATCACCGGCTCGCCCTTGGTCACCTCGAAACCTTCCGACGGGATTGCCGCGCTCAGCGAATAGGCGCTGGACGACATCGACTGGCAGCCGGTGCAATGGCAGGCCATGGTGAGCAAGGGTTTCGCCGAAATCTTCAGACGCACGCGGCCGCAGCGGCAGCCTCCTTCGGCGGGCAGGGAAAGCGTTGGCAAGATGGGGCTCCTTGGGTTGGCGTTCTCCGGATCGAGACTTCACTGACATGTCTGCGGGACAGCGCGCGAAGGAATGCGGCCCTTCAACCCTTGCTTGTCAGCTCCGCCGTCGTCGTCATCCGCGCGCCCTGCCCCTCGAAGACCTCATTGTGGCGGGCGATGATGTCGGGTGCCTTCTCCTTGTCGCTGTCCAGAGTCGAATGCGCGTCGGAGACCACAGTGACCCCCAAGCCCTCGGCAAAGGCGCCCTTGACAGTGGCGGCGACGCAGAAATCGGTCTGGGCGCCGATGAGCACGACGTCCTTCGCGCCCTGCCCTGTTACCCATCGGGCGAGCTCGGGATTGGAGAAGGCGTTGCCGACGCTCTTGCCGAAGGTCGGCTCGTCGGCCGCCTGGCCAAGCAGCGGCCAGACCGGCCAGCCGGAGGCGCCCGGCGCCAGCGGGTCGCCCTCCGGCCCGTCATGGCGCACGAACGCCACCTTGCGGCCCGAATGCCGCGCCCAGTCGATCAGCCTGCGAGTGCGTTCGGCTATTGTGTCGGCGTCATGGATCGGCGGATCGAAACGGCCGTCGAACATGCCGGTCTGCAGGTCGATGACGATGAGCGGCGCCGCGGCGGAGGGGACTGTATCTGGCATGGCGCGAAGATAGCGTGGGCGGGGGATGGGTCAAGGCAGCACGACCGCCCTCTTCTGCTCTTGCAGGAGAAGGAGAAGCCCTACGACATCAGCGGCATCGGCCCCTTCAGCGCCTCGGCCAGCGCATCGCGGAAGACCGCGATCGGGCGCGCCAACCTTCCGGCCGGCGGGCGGTGCAGCAGCCAGCAGCGCACCCGCGGCTTGAAGCCGGGGCAATCGACCACCTCGACCGCGTCGCGCCATTGGCTGCCCGACAGCGCGCCGGGCGTGACGACTCCGATGCCGTGGCCGCGCGCCACCAGCGACATTCTCAGATCGGCGCCCTGTGCCTCGACACCGATATGGAACGGCAGCCGGGCCACCTCGAAGCGATGGCGGATGAAGGCGCGGAAGCCGCAGCCGGTTTCGTTGAGCACCCAGGGGTAGCGAGCAAGATCGTTGAGCTCAGCCGGCTTCGGCACGCCAAGGCCGGGCGAAGCGACAAGAAGCACCGCCTGCACGCCGAGATCGTCGCCGACGAGTTCCGGCGGCGGCGCGACACCCTCGGCAAGGCAGACCGCGACCGCGTCGATCTCGCTGCGCAGCACCTGCTCCACTAGGCGCGGCGACAGGCTGGAGGTGATCTTCAGCGTCAGTTGCGGGAAGGCTGCACGCAAGCTGTCGAGCGGCTCGGACAGCGCGCTGGTCGACAGATAAGGCATGATGCCGAGGCGGAACTCGCCCCTCACCTCGCCGGCCGGCGACACTCCAGCCTTCAGATCCTCCAGCGAGCGCAGCACGCGGCGGCCATGCTCATAGGCCTCGCGGCCCGATGCCGTTGGTTTGAGCGGCTTCGACTGACGGTCGAGCAAAGGCGTCGCCAGTTGCTCCTCGAGGTTCTGCACCCGGCGCGTCACGCCGGGCTGGGTGAGGTTGAGCCTAGCCGAAGCACCGACGATGGAGCCTGTTTCGACGACGGCGACGAAGGCTTCGAGGTCATGGATGTTCATGCGCAACTCGCATAATCATTATCGGAACATTTCAATTGTAGCATTATGATCGTTCCGAATAAAGTCCTGCTTGAATATGCGGACAGCGAGGAGGTTTTGATGCACGGCACACACAACGCGCAACTGGCGGAACGGCCAAGCGAAATCGGCGGCACCATCACCCGGTCCCAGACGCTGTTGTTCGCGGCCTCGGTCGGCATCATCGTCACCAATTTGTTCGCTCCGCAGACGCTGGTCGGGCTGATCGGCCCATCGCTCGGCGCCGCGGCATCGGAGAGCGGCCTCGTCTCGATGGCCACGCTTCTCGGCTATGCCGCCGGGCTGTTCTTCCTGGTGCCGCTGTCGGACCTGGTCGAGAACCGCACGCTGGTGCTGCGCATGCTGTGCGCGGCCGCGCTCGCCGCGGCGGTCGCTTCATTCGCGCCGTCCGCCGCCTCGCTGCTTGCCGTGCTGTTCGTGCTCGGCGCCGCCTGTTCCTGCATCCAGGTGCTGGTGCCGGTGGCCGCCTCGATGGCGCCGCCGGGACAGGAAGGGCGCGTCATCGGCGACGTGATGAGCGGACTGATGATCGGTATCCTACTCTCGCGTCCGATCGCCAGCCTCGTCGCCGACGCTTTCGGCTGGCGCGCCTTCTACGGTATCAGCGCCGCGGCACTGGCGTTGCTTGCCGTCCTGCTCGGCCTGACGCTGCCGAGGCGGCGGCCGCCGGCGCATGCGAACTATGCGAGGCTGATTGCCTCGCTTGTCGGACTTTTGGGCCGGGAGCCGGTGCTGCGCAGGCGCGCCTTCACGGCGAGCCTAGTGATGGCGGCCTTCAGCGTGTTCTGGACGGCGGTGGCGCTGCGCCTCTCGGCCCCGCCCTTCGATCTCGGCCAGAAAGGTATTGCCCTGTTCGCACTGGTCGGCGCCGGGGGTGCGGCGGTGACGCCGATCTTCGGCCGCGCCGGCGACCGCGGTTTTACGCGCCCGGCCACGATCCTCTGCCATCTCGCGCTGATCGCGGCGCTCGGCCTCGCCGCCTGGGCCGGCGCGGGGGACGACGCGGCCGGGGCCGGCGGCGCATGGCTGTCCCTCATCTTCATGGGCACGAGCGCCGTGCTGCTCGATATCGGCGTCACCGGCGACCAGACGCTGGGCCGCCGCGCGGTCAACCTGCTGCAGCCGAAGGCGCGCGGCCGCATCAACGGGCTGTTCGTCGGCATCTTCTTCATCGGCGGCGCGATTGGCTCGCTGCTGGCCGGCATTGCCTGGGCCTGGGGCGGCTGGAACGCGGTGTGCGCGGTTGGGGCGCTGTTCGGGTTCATCGCGCTGGCGGTCGACCTAAAGCAGGTCGCGTGAAAAAGGATTCACGCGACCTGCTTTAAGTTTTTGATTTTAAGCATGTCTTTGTCCCGAAACCGGGCCCACTTTCGGGAGACATGCTTTAGCAGGCGGCACGGAGCAGCAGCAGCCGCTCAGGCGTTGCTCGGATCGGCGACGCATTGCGGGATCGAGCGAGTGGCGGCGATCAGCTTGCCGTGCACTCGGAAGTGCGTCGCTCTGCCAGATCGGCAGTAGCCTGTCAGCCGATGCCGCCGGTGATTATAAAGGTTCCCTTGCAGCGCCCGTCAGGCAGGCGCGCAATGGCCGTGACGATCGAGCCATAGGCGCCGCGCCAGACGCTGTGGAAGCCCTGATGCGTCGATGCCGGCACGACCACCCGGCCGGTGTGGCGATTGCCGCCCGCCCGCATGAGGACGGGCTCGCCATTGACGTGAATTTGCACGGCGGCCGGCTCGTTCGCCTCGACGTCCAACACGATCGCGATCTCGTCGGTGTCGCCGGATCGCGTCGTCTGAGCGGCCAGCGCCAGCGTGAGCGGTGCATCGCCAACACGACCCGCCAGGCCCCTGCCCTCGAACACATCATCGGCCAGCGCCGGCGTGCGCGGCGGAACGGTGCGGCGCCTTGTGGCGCGCTCATAGTCGCCGGCGATCGCCAGCAACGCCACGTCGTCATAGGCCTTGCCGGCGAAGGTGAGGCCGACCGGCATGCCGATATCGGCCATCGTTCCCATCGGCACCGTCACGGTCGGGATGCCGAGATGGCGCCAGACCAGATTGCCGTTGGCGACCCAGGTGCCGTTGCACCAGGCGAGCCTGGCCGAGGCCTCGTCAACATCGGCATCGGCCGGGCCGACATCAGCGACCGCCGGCAGCACCACGGCCTCGAGCTTGTTGGCGTCAAGCCAGTCCTCGAAGTCGGCGCGGCGCGTTGCCTCCAGGCCTTTCAGGCCTGCCTCAATGCTGGGAATGTCCGAGAGCGGCGCCACGCCCCGCTTCGCCCGCTCGACATATTGCGCCAGATCGAAATCGGCCTCGCCGTAACGATCGCGCAACGTGCCCGGCGGCTGCGGGAAGATCTTTGCGCCGTCGACCGAAGCAAGATCGGGGATTGCCGGATCGGCATTGGCGCGCAGGAAATCGTCCCAGGACCAGATGGACAGGTCCCAGATCTCGCGCTCGGCGAATTCCGACGGCACCAAACCGCGATCGACCATCGACAGCGCGCCCGCACGATCGCGCTCGTAGTTGGAGACGACGGGGAAATCGACCTCGATCACTTCGGCGCCGAGCGCATCGAGATCGCGCGCCGCCTGCCGCCAGAGCTCCAGCACCGAAGCGCGGGTCTCGATGGGGCGTTCGGCGCCTTCATCTTTACCGATATACATTTTCGGCACGCCAAGCCGCTTGCCCTTCAGCGCACCTTGCAGCGCGAGACCGGTGTAGCTCACGGGCCTCAGCGCTGAAGCTTTCGGGATCTCCACCCAAGGCTGAACGCGCCAGAAATCGCCGCGCGTCTCGGCATCGTCGGCGACGATGACGTCGAGCAGTTCCAACATGTCGGGAACGGTGCGTGTATGCGGCACCACCACATCCATGGTCGGCACCAGCGGCCAGTTGCCGCGCACCGAGATCACGCCGCGCGAGGGCGTGTAGGCGACCAAGGCATTGTTGGAAGCCGGCGCGCGGCCGGACGACCAGGTTTCCTCGCCGAGCCCGAAGGCGGCAAAGGACGCGGCGGTCGCGGTGCCCGAACCGTTGGACGAGCCCGAAGCGAAGGCGGCGGTGAGGAAATCCTCGTTGTAGGGGCTCTCGGCGCGGCCATAGACGCCGCGCTGCATGCCGCCATTGGCCATCGGCGGCATGTTGGTGAGGCCAATCAGCACCGCGCCCGCCACGCGCAGGCGGGCGATGGTGAAGGCGTCTTGCGTGGCCACCAGATGCTCGAAGGCCGGAGAGCCGGCCGCCACCGTCAGCCCCTTGGCTTTGTAGCTGTCCTTGGCGGTGTATGGGATGCCGTCGAGCGGTCCGAGCGTTTTGTTTTGGCTGCGGCGCCGGTCGGAGGCTTCGGCCTCCGCGAACATGTTCGGGTTGAGGATGGGCACAGCGTTGAGCGCGATGCCATGGCGGTCGTAATGCGCGATGCGCCGCAGATACGCGCCGACCAGTTCGACGCTGGTGACGGTGCCCTCCTCCAGCGCGCGGCGCAGATCAGCGATCGAGGCTTCGACTATGTTCATCGGCTGGCGCCTCCTTGTCAGTGACCACGCGTCCGAAACGGCGCAATCGCGAAGGCTGCGTTCCTTCACACCCCCCTCTGCCCTGCCGGGCATCTCCCCCGCAAGGGGGGAGATCGATGTCGCGATCGCTTTCGCCAATTGTCGGCCTTGCAGCACAATGGCAGCGCGCGGAAGCTGCTGATCTCCCCCCTTGCGGGGGAGATGGCCGGCAGGCCAGAGGGGGGTGCTGTCCCGCCGACCTATCCTGTCAGCAAACTATCGCAACATCCTCACTCTGGTGCCCCCGCAAACAGCACCTTGCCGTCCCCTCCCGCCGCCGGCCAGTCGCGGATGGTGCGGTCGATGCCGCCGGTCAAAAGCGTGCCGTCGGCGGCGAAGGCGACGGAGTACATCGGCCCGGTGCCGGGATCGAATTCGGCGATCTCGTCGCCCGTATCCATGTTCCAGATCCGCGCCGTACCGTCGAGCGAGACGGAGCCGAGCCGCTTGCCGTCGGCCGACAAGGCGAGCGCGTAGACCGTGCCGGAATGGCCGTCGAAGCGGCGCACTTCCCTGAAGCTGTCGAGGTCCCAGAGCTTGATCGTGTAATCGCCGCTGCCGGTCACCGCATGGTGGCCGTCGGCCAGGAAGGCCGCGCCATAGGCGCCGCGGTCGTGGCCGTGCCAGCTGCGCAGCTGTTTTCCCGCGACGATGTCCCACAGCTTCAGCTCGCCGTCGATGCTGCCCGTGAGCGCCCTGGTGCCGTCGGGCGAGATGGCGACGGAGCTCACCGACCAATCGTGGCCCGGCAGCACATGCAGCACGGCACCCTTCTCCAGGTCCCACACAACCACGGACCCGGTGTCGTGACCGCTGACGGCGCGCTTGCCGTCCGGGCTGATCTTCAGTTGCCTGACGCCGCCATTCGCCCCTGAAGCGAAGACATGCAGCACGGCGCCGTCGGACAACTGGCGCAGCACGATCTCGCCATCGTCGCCGGCGGTGAGCGCGGTCTTGCCGTCAGGCATGAAGAGCGCGCTGCGCGCCATGTCCTTGTGCTCACCCAGATCGCGGATCAGCCGCTTGCCGTCGATGTCCCACAGCTTGATCATGCGGTCGGTGCTTGCGCTCATGATCTCGTGGCCGTCGGCCGACACCGCCAGCCAGACGACGGCATCGCGGTGGCCTTCGGGCGCGGTCGGCTGGGCCGGAGGCGCCGGTGGAGGCGGCGCCACCGTCTGCGGCGGCGTTGCGGGCGCGAGCGCCGTCTGCTCGGTCGACAGGACGGGCTGTGCCGGTTGGGCAGGCTGCGGCGCCGCGGGCGCGGCGGCGGCCGGCGCAGGCTGGACGGGAGCCGCAACCGGCTCGGGCAGCGCAGGCGTCGCGACCTCTTCCTGTGTGGGTACGACCGGCTCGGCGCTCGCCTCGGGCACGATTGGCTTTGTGCTCACTTCCGGCGTGGTTGGTCTTGTACTCGCCTCCGGCTCGGCAGGCCGAAGCGCCGGCGCGGTGGCGATTTCCTTCGTCGGCTCGCTAGCAGGCTCCTGGGTCCGCCACGAGCCGAACTGGTCGGCGACGATGACGAGCAAGGCCAAAAGCGGCAAAGCGAGCGCGATGCCGCGCAGCCGCGGATGGCCGGCCGGCGCGATCTCGGCGTCGCGGCCGAACAAAGGGGCGGCCGGATCGTGCCTGGCGGCGCCCGGCAACAGGCCGGTGAGGAAAAGCAACCCGGCAAGGACCGACAGCACGCCGGCCGCGCCGAAGATTTCCAGGCGCGCCGGCGCCGACGGCTTGCCGCCCAGCGCCGGATAGAGCTTGGCGAAGCAGGCAATGCCAATGACCAGCATCGCCAGCGCCAGCAGCCTCTCGGTCGATCTCTTCATCGGTCTCCCCCCGCCTCGCCGCCCCGCTCCCTTGCAGCGTGGCAGCAAGCCGGCCCCGGCATCTTAGCCGAGCTTGCGGCCAAGGCTAAGTGCAAGACCTCACACAGCTTCGCCAGACGATATCCTCCGCGCCCGGTACCGGCTTGCGCGGACATCCACTATTGGGCGGCGGTCATGTCAGTAGAACGCCATCCCCAGGAACAGAGCGGCCCGCCTGGCCGTTTGCTTGACAGGAACTGCTGGTATGAGATTATCAGTTCGGATTTCGAGGGGAGCAATCACATGAAGAAGACTTACGAGAAGCCGGTTTTCGTCCGCAAGGGCAAGCTCTCGATGGTCGTAGCGAGCCTATCGCTTGCCAACGGCGCCGCATGAAGAAGGCCTACGAGAAGCCGACGTTGATCAAGAAGGACCGGCTCTCCGCCGTGACCGCGGTGGCCCAAGGCGCTTCCACCCCTTGATCCCGTCGCGCGATTCCGGACCGAAGCCTACGGCGAAGTCGCAGAGCCCAATCGCTACACGCTGTTCCTGAAATTGTTCCTGCCGGCAGGCCCGCCGTGTCAGGTGGCGGCCATGGTCCACCGGGCGGCATCAAAGCGCGAGCATGAGATCATCCAGCACGGCCTGCCAGTGATGGTTGGTGGAGATACGCACGCGTGTCACCGCCTCCAGCATCGGCGCGTAGTGGACCGGCGCCAGCGCCGACAGCGTGACCTCGTCGCTGGCGATCAGCTCTTCCCTGAGCCAGCTTTCGACCAGCGCCACCTCGCCTTCCGAGGCCAGCCAGGCCGCGGCCAGCATCACCGAATGGAAGCCGAAGGGCGCGGCGCGGCCGAACTCGGCCGGATGGCCGCTGCTGGTATAGGCGATGTAGGCGCCCGACACATTGCCGTTGACGTAGCCTTCGCTGTTCGGGGTGTGGTCGCGCGACATGGCGTTGAGATTGCGCCAGTCGAGCCCGGCGTGGCCCGACGGCACCTTGCACAGGCCGCGCGGGGTTATGTCGTCGAAGCCGATCGCATTGAGCGCCTCGTCGGGCGCGAGCGAGCCCTGCGCCAGCAGGCCCAGATCGACCGGATAGGCCGACAGCTTCAGCCTTCGGTCCAGCCCCGAACCGGCAATGACGACTTCATCGGCATCGACGCGCAACGGGAAGCGGAAGGCCGCGTCCGCGGGCAGCGCGTGGCTTTCAAGCAATTGACCCTTGCCCATGACCGACAGCGTGGCGCCCGTTGCGGCCGGCGTCCTGCCGTTCACCGTCCGCCCCGGCGCGAGGCCGACCGGCTTCGGCAAGCCCTCGCCGACGAGGCCGACCATCGAGCCTGGCGCATCCGAGATGCGCACCGCCTGGTCGTGGTTGGCGCTGCTGGCGCGCCAGCCGGGCGGCACCGATACCGAAAAGCGATAGTTGCCGGGCCTGTGGATCGCCGCGCTGCGGCGCTTCGACGACATCGCGAAATTGGCGAAACCGGCGGCGTTGCTGCGCGCCGAGGCAACGAAAGTGCCGCGCTCGTCATAGAGCCGCACCGCGATGCCCGCCATCGGCCGGTCGGCTTGGCCATAGGTGCCGTCGCCGTCGACGTCCATGTAGACGAAGGACGAGAAGTTGAGCTTGCCGGACGTCGGCGCCCAATGGGCGCGCGGCGCATAGTCGACCGTCGGATCGGGATTGCCGCGCGCCCTGCGGCGCTTGCGTCGCCGGCGCAGCGCGATCGCGATGAGGGCTGCGGCGCCGGCAAGGACGAGGGCCGAGATCAGGGCGACGAGGACGGTATCAGCCATGATGGGCGGGCGATGGCTGCAGACCGATGTTCAAGACCACGAGCATGAACCCCTCCAAGTTTTCAGCAGATTAGCGTTGGACATTGATGCCGCAAGTCATTGTGATGAATTGCGATGCCAGCAGGACAGAGGGGGCGCGAAGGAACGCCGGCCTGGACGTTCTTCGCGAAAACCTCACCCCAACTCCACCCATACCGGCGCATGATCGCTGGGATTGTCCCCGCCCCGCAATTCGCGGTCGATGCCTGCCGCTTTCAGTTTTCGGGCCAGCTTCTTCGACAGCAATATGTGGTCGAGCCTGAGGCCCGCGTCGCGCGGCCAGCGGTTCCGGCGATAGTCCCAGAAGGTGTAGAGTTTTTCTTCGTTGGGAAAAACCTTGCGCAGCGCGTCCGTCCAACCCTGCTCGATCAACGTCGCGAAGGCGGCGCGGCTTTGCGGCTGCACAAGCGCGTTGTCGTCGTAAGAGCGCGTGGCGTAGATGTCGCGCGGCTCGGGCACGATGTTGAAGTCGCCGGCCAGCACCACCGGCAGGCCGGTGTCGAGCAGTTGCTCCGCATGCGCTGCGAAGCGCTCGTGCCAGGCGAGCTTGTAGTCGAATTTCGGCCCCGGCTGCGGATTGCCGTTCGGCGCGTAGAGGCAGGCGATGACGACGCCGTCGACCGCAGCCTCGATGTAGCGGGCCTGGCGGTCGGCATCGTCGCCGGGTAGCGCGTCGCGCGTCAGGACAGGCTCGGCGCCCTTTGCCAGGATAGCAACGCCGTTCCAGGTCGGCTCGCCCTTCCACACCGCGCCGTAACCGGCATTCGCCAGCCTGGTCAGCGGGAACTGCGTGTCGCGGGATTTGAGTTCCTGCAGGCAGACGACGTCGGGGTTGGCCGTGGCGAGCCAAGCCAGCAGGTTTTCCAGCCGGCTGTTGATGTTGTTGATGTTGAAGGTGGCGAGTTTCATTTGCCGAAGCGGTCTCTCGCTTCGTCATCCTCGGGCTTGACCCGAGGATCCATGCCGTGACGCATGCCGTGGGGTTCGGCAATGCAGAATTCTGAAACGCTGCAGCGCTCGTATGTAACGGCATGGATTCCAGGGTCTGCGCGCGTCGCTTCGCTCCTTGCTCCGCCCTAGAATGACGAAGCCGATGGCTGGGCCAGCTTGGCCTTTATCGTCTCCGCCACGGTCTTCAGATGATCCGCCGTCGAAAAGCCCGAGATCGCCTTGCGCGGTTTCAGATCGTGGTCGCCGTCTTCCAGCCAGATCACCTCTATTGCCGGGGAGAGACCGTAGGTCGCGACCTCGTCCCTGGTGCCGAACTCGTCGCGGGTACCCTGGAAGATCAGCGTCGGCGTCTTCAGGTCGATCAGATGCTTCGTGCGCAATTGCTCGGGCTTGCCCGGCGGATGGAAGGGATAACCCAGACAGACCAGACCGTCGGTCTCGCCCTTGGCAAACATCTCATCGGCGACCATGGAAGCGACGCGACCGCCCATCGACTTGCCGCCGATGATGAGCTTGCCGGTCACGCCCTTGGCGCGAAGGTCGGCGATCGCCTTGATGTATTCCGGGTTCACCGTCTCGGCGCGCGGCGGCGGCTTGCGGTGGCCGTAGCGGCGCGCCGCCATGTAGTGGAATTCGAAACGCGCGACCTGGAAGCCTGCCGCCGCGAGCGCCTTGGCCGTGGCGGTCATGGAAGGCGAATCCATTGACGCGCCGGCGCCATGGGCGAGCAGGATGGTGACGGGGGCGGTGTCAAAGCCGTCGAAGAGGAAGGTGGTCATGAGACGGCCCCCACGGAAAGGCCGAGTTCCTTCGCACCCCCCTCTGGCCTGCCGGCCATCTCCCCCGCAAGGGGGGAGATTGGCAGCTTCGGCGCCGCGCCTAATCTCCTACGCTGGCGATTAGCGAAAGCCGACGCGACAATTGATCTCCCCCCTTGCGGGGGAGATGGCCGGCAGGCCAGAGGGGGGTGCTCAAGCGCGAACATCTCTCTCTCCCGCCATGTGTAAATCCACGAACTGTATGCCTTTCTGCGCAGTCCGCGCCCATTCGGAATCCGCATCGAGCTCCAGATAGCGCGACCACAGCCGCCTAGCCTCACTGAGATTACCCGCATCGAATTCCAGCCGCGCCAGGTTGAACACCGGATCTGCGTAATCCTTGTCCAGCGCCATCGCCTTCTGCAGATGCCGACGCGCCGACGCGACCTTGCCCTCGTCACTCATCAGCCCGGCAAGGTTGAACCAGGCTTCGACGAAGCCCGGATCGAGCTTGATCGCCCGGGCATAGTCATGCGCGGCTTCGGCAGCCCGGCCGGCGCCGCGCAGGCAATTGGCGCGGTTGAAGGCGGCAATCGCATCCTTGGGATCGATCGCCAGGCAGCGCTGATAGAGGGCGGCGGCATCGTCGTGGCGCCCCTCCTCTTCCGCGGCTTCAGCCTCGGCGAAGAGTCCTTCCAGCGTGTCGTCTTCCGGCGAGCCGAGGTCGAACAAAAGCTGCCCGTCGAGCTCGCTCCTGCCCTCGTCGAGATAGATCGCGTCCGGGCGGCCATGCTGCGAGCCAAGGTTGAGCGACTTGGCGGTGAGCGAGGCGACCGGACCGGAGCGGTGCACGGAGCGCGCGATCGCACCCCACGACGCGCCGCTGGCGATCAGCCCGGCATATTTCCTTGCCAGGATCAGGTCGCGGAAGGAATAGGGTTCGGCGTCATGCTCGAAGGCGTCGAACAGCGACAGCATGTCGAGGTCGTCGCCCGCGAGCCGCGACTGGTCGATCAGCGATTGCCTGGACAGCGACGAGGCGTCGGGCGCCTTCATCAGCCCAAGCAGGCGCAGGAAACCGTTCTCGCTGGAGAGCGTGCGGCCGGCCTCGCGCTCGGACTTCGCGCGGCGCTCGATCTCGGCATCGCCGGTCCTTGTCGTCTTGGCGAGGAGCGTGCGGCCGAACACGACATGAGAGGTGCGGCGGGTGACGCCGCGCCGCAGCTCGGCGTGGCGGCGCTCGACCTCGCGCGCGGCAAGTCGCAGCGGAAAGGCGGCCAGCGCCCCGACGACGCCGAAGACGGCGCCGGGAACGATCACAGGCCCTGCATTTCCCGTCACTTCTTGCTCTTGCCGACGGCCTTCAGCAGGTTCGCCTTCAGCGGGTTCTCAGGCGCGCCGCCACCAGCAGCCGCCTTCTTGGCGGGTTTGGCCGGCGCTTCCTCGGCCTTGCTCTTCGACTTCGCCGGAGGCTTGGCCTGCTGCGACAGGCTCGCCTTAAGCGCGTCCATCAGGTTGATGACATTGCCGCGCTCGGGCGCGGCCGCGATGATCGGCTTGTGGCCCTTCAGCTTCTCGCGGATCATCGCCATCAGCGCCACTTCATAGCGATCCTCGTAATTCTTCGGATCGAAATGGGTCTGCTTCTGCTTGATCAGCGCTTCGGCGAGCTGGAGCATTTCGGGATCCGGCTTGGCGTCCGGGATATTGCCGAAATATTCAGCCGTGCCGCGCACTTCGTTGGGGTTCCTCAAGGTGCAGACGAACATGCCGTTCTCGCGCGCCCCGATCGTCACCACGCGCTCGCGGCTGGAGAGCACCAGCCGGGCAATGGCGAGCTTGCCGGACTTGCGCATCGCTTCCCGCAGCACCGCAAAGGTCTCCTCCGCCATGGCGCCATCCGGCGCCAGGTAATAGGGCGCATCCTGGTAGATGACGTCGACCTCGCCCTCGTCGACGAAGGCCTCGATGTTCATCGTGTGATTGGATTCGATCCTCACCGCGTCAAGGTCGGCGTCATCGATGATGATGTACTGCTTGTCCTCATATTCGTAGCCGCGAACCAGGTCCGAGCGCTCGACTAGGCCGAGCTCGGGATCGACCGGCTTCATGTTGATGCGATTGTGGGTCTTCTTGTGCAATTGGTTGAACGAGATGCGCTCGCTCGCGCTGGTGGCCGGATAAAGCCGGACCGGACAGCTGACGAGGCTGAGCTTGAGGTAACCTTTCCAACTTGCCCTGGGCGCCATGATGAACTCCTACGCGGCCATGTGCACTGACACTATGTTGGAGCATGGTCTTATCCATGCTCTTTGCAGCGCTTCGTCCGGAGGACGATTGAGGCTGCGGAAATCCTACACCGACCCCTAACCTTACAGCCGAATTCCTAGCGAAGTGTTCTTGGGGTTGGATCGGCGGGAGGATAGTTCAAATTGTAGGAAGCGTCGATGGAGATGGAAGGCAAGAGCTTGGCGACTAGCCGAGGCCGTCGTGCTTCGTCATTCTAGGGCGGAGCGACGCGAAGCGGAGCGTAGACCCTAGAATCCATTCCGTTACATCCATGATAGGCACCACGGTGGAGAACGAAGGCTTCGCGACACCGGATAGTTTGCACCGCCGCATCGCTTCCAGGTCACGGCATGGATTCCAGGGTCTGCGCGCGTCGCTTCGCTCCTTGCTCCGCCCTGGAATGACGAAGTCGAGGGGCTCCGGCCCTCATCCGCACGCTACCACCCCTTCTCCACCACCGGCAAATCCCTGGCCGCCTCATCGATCTCCGCCCAGGGATCGCCCGACGTCTCCAGCAATCCCGGCAGCGAGGCGTAGTTCAGGTCCTCCGGCGCATCGATCGTCTCCAGGTCGGTCCAGCTCACCGGCGTGGAGGCCGGCAGGTTGGTGCGGGCGCGCAGCGAGTAAGGAGCGGCGGAGGTGTGGCCGCGAGCGTTGCGATGGAAGTCGATGAAGATACGCTTCTTGCGGTTTTCCTTGCCCATCGTCGTGGTGAAGGTGTCGGGCGCGCTCGCGGCGAGCAAAGTGGAGATGGCGCTGCTCACCTGGTGCAGCTTCTTCCAGTTCTGCTTGCGCGTCACCGGCACGGTGATGTGGATGCCCTTGCCGCCGGAAGTCTTGGCGAAGGGCACAAGGCCGAGGCTTTCCAGCCCGCCCTTGATGTGGACGGCGGCCTCGACCACCTCGCGCCAGGAAATCCCCTCGCCCGGGTCGAGATCGAAGACGATCTGGTCGGGCTTGTCGAGTTTTGACCGGTGCGTGCCCCAGGTGTGGAACTCGACGACGCCGAATTGCGCCAGCGCCAGATAGCCCTTGGCATCCTCGACCGAGAGATAGGTTTTTGTCTCGCCCTCCGAATTGGTGCTCTCGAACACCGCCACCGAAGGCGGCATGCCGGTGAAGGCGTGGCGCTGGAAGAAACAGTCCTGCGGCTTGCCGGTTGGGCAGCGCACCAGCGACACTGGACGTCCAAGGATATGCGGCAGCATGAAATCGCCGACCAGCGCGTAATAGACGGCGATGTCGAGTTTTGTAGGCCCGGTCTTGCCGAACAGCCGCCGCTCCGGGTTCGTGACCCAGATGGTGGCAAGATCGGACTCGGCGATCAGCCGCTTGCGCTTGACCGGGACCGACGTGGTCAGCCCGCCGACATCACGCAACCCGCGAAAGACGCCATGGCGGATCGCGTCGTCGGCGGTGCGGTTCGAATAGCGGACACGGGCCGACAACAGCGGCTTCACCCAGTGCATCTCACGCATGATCTCGCGCGGGACGCCTTCGGGCGGACTGGCGCCGGCGGTCAGCCGCTCCAGCCGGGCGAGCAGATCCCGCGCCATGTCGCTGTCGAAGCCGGTGCCGACCTTGCCGCGATAGTGTAGTTCGCCATCGACGAACTCGGCCATGCCCAGCGCCGCCAACCCCTCGGCCCGGTCGGAGACGGTGTAACCGGCGATGACGAAGTCGTCCGTCTTTTGCGCCTTCACCTTGGTCCAGCTCTTGGTGCGACCGCTCATGTAGATGGCGTCGGCGCGCTTCGAGACGACGCCTTCCAGCCCAAGGTCCGAGGCTTGGTCGTAAAGCCCCTGACCGTCGCCCTCGACATGGTCGCTGTACTGGATGGCGGCGTTGGCGGCCTGGCCGGCGAGCAGCTCGGCAAGCAGGGCTTTGCGCTTCTTGAGCGGCGCCTTGCGCAGGTCCCAACCGTCGAGTTGGAGCAGGTCGAAGGCATAGAAATGCAGCTTCGAGCCGGCGCCCTCGGCCAGCGCGTCCTGCAGCAACGCGAAGCGCGAAATGCCCTTGTCGTCGAGCACCACGATCTCGCCGTCGATAATCGCCTGGCTGACCGGCAGCCGTGAAAAGGCCTGCGGGAGATCGCCATAGCGTTTGGTCCAGTCAATGCCCGCGCGGGTCATCAATCTGACCGTTCCACCCACGACATGCGCCATGGTGCGGTAGCCGTCGAATTTGATTTCGTGCAGCCAGAGCTCGCCCGTATCATCCGCAAGGCCTGTGCCGCCCGGCGGTTTCAGCGCCTGCGTGGCAAGCTGCGGCTCGATGCGGGTCGGCGGGTCGCCTTTCACAGCGCCAGGCAGCGCGCCGGGCTTCAGCGAGCCAGGCTTCGGCGGCAAGCGCTCGCGTCTCTTCGGTGGCGCCGCCAGTTCCTCGATGCGGCGGCCCGATTTCACGCTTTCCGGCCGTGCCTGCAAGATGTCGAGCTTGGTGTCGGAAGCGAGGTCGCGCTCCTTGAACAGCAGCCAGTTCTTCTTGTTCTCGTCCTCGCCGGGCTTGGGCTTCAGACGAGTCAGCATCCAGCCGCCATTGAGCTTCTGCCCGGCCAGCCGGAACTTGAAGGCGCCGGTGCGCAGGCCTTTTTCGACATCCTCCATCGGCGCCCAGGTGCCGGTGTCCCAGACGATCATCGGCCCGCCGCCATATTCGCCCACGGGAATGACGCCCTCGAAGTCGATATATTCGATCGGATGATCCTCGGTCTCGACAGCGAGGCGCTTGTCGGCCGGATTGAGCGACGGCCCGCGCGGGACGGCCCAGCTTTTCAGGACGCCGCCGACTTCGAGACGCAGGTCGTAATGATCGGCGGTTGCGTGGTGCTTGTGGACGACGAAGCGGTTGGAGCCCTCGGCGGTGGTGCCGCCGGCAGGCTCGGGAGTGCGGGAGAATTCGCGCTTGGCGCGATAGGATTTGAGGTTGGCGGGCATGGTCAGGCGCTGAAGAACGCTATGGAATACAGCGAACGCCGAGTTCCTTCGCCCCCCTCTCTGTCCTGCCGGACATCTCCCCCTCTGGGGGGGAGATTGGCAGTTCGCACGCCGGCGCTACCCTTGCTACGTCGGCGATTGGCGAAAGCGGGGGCGACGTCTGATCTCCCCCCTAGAGGGGGAGATGTCCGGCAGGACAGAGGGGGGCGCTGTCCCGCCAGCATTTCGGATTTTCCTATATGACGGCGGAGCAAGGAACCGAGATCAATCGTCAATCGCCGGCAAAAGGTCCAGCTCGGCCGGCGTCAGCCCCTGCTTCAGCTGGCTCAGCCGGAATTCGTCGACCCAGTAGGCTTCGCCATCGACCAGCACGCGGGCGCTGTAGGTGCCGCCGGAGAAGCGCTGCGCGGTGACATAGACCTTGTGGCGCTCGAGCGCGGTCTTCACCGCGGCGCGGCGGGCATTTTCTCTGGCGACGGGACTGGCCATGGCCTCACTCGAACACGCTGCCGCTGGAGATACGGCTGCCCATAAGCATGACGGAGAGCGGAATGTGAGTCAATTTCGCCGGGCACGGTTCGCCTACTCACCGCGGCGCCCGCAGCCGCCGCCAGCGCTGCATGACTTCCTGCGCGAGCTTGAACAGGCGCGGGTTGTCGCGCACGAAAGCCACGCCTTGGCCGCGATATTTGATGGCCTGGCTCGCGGCCATGCCTTTCAGCGTGATGCCGTAGCAAAGTTCGGACAGGACCGACTTCACCGCCCCCATATGTTCCTTATAGCTCTGGTTGCCGACCGACAGGTCGAAATAGTCGAAGCCGGCGCCCCGCCCCCATCTGATCAGCTCGCCCATGATGCAAAGTCCCGGCGAAACATTGGGCACCGCACCCTGGTCGATCGCGATCAGAAGCGCGTGGAGCGTGCCCAGATGAGCCGCCAGGTACTGGACCGCGACCATGACGTCGCCGGCGCGCAGGCCGAATATCCGCACCGAGCCGTCCGTCAGGCCGCGATGCGCTGCGTCCCGGTAGAAATCGACGACCGGCGGCTGCGCGAGGAGATCGAACCGGCCAAGCTCGCGAAAGCGGTTGAGTCGCATCTCGACCAGCTTGCCGAAGACCGAGTCCACCTGGGCTGGCGTGTCGGCTTCCACCAGGGCCAGGCCGCCATTGCGGTCGAGCCGACGCAAGTCCTTGTTGAGCGCCTTGACGAAGGACGGACGGCAGATGCGCTTGACGACGGTTTCGGCGTCGCCGTCCATGGCGATGCCATAGTGCGAGTGGATGGAGTCGCGCGCCAGCGAAAGCAGCGCCAGGGGATTGGCGACGCCACCAACCTCCTTCGGGATGCCGACGATGTGGATGCGGTCCGCCGGCGGCAGCACGGAAAGCACCGCCGCCCACGCAGCTTCGGCGGATTGCTTGGTCCAAGGCGTCGCGTCGGCGAGCAACGGCGCGGAATAATCGCAGACCCCGCAGCTCAGCCACTCGATCACCCAATGATGGAATGCGCGGCGCCGCATCAACGGTACCAGCATCCTCGGCTCGCCCGTGGCGGCATCCCTCACCTCGACGATGGCAAGATCGGCTTTTTGCGGCACGAGCCCTTCGACGATCCCTTCGGCCCAGGCGAAATGCTGGTGGCCGGTGCACACGCCCTCTGTCTCGAGACGTAGCCAGAGCGGTTTGATCGCTTCGAGGCTGGTGTGCAGCTCAGCCACGTAAGCGCCGCTGCCGGCGCCGGCGGCGTACACTGTCGCCTCGTCGTCGGCCAAGCCGGTCGTCATTGCGGCCATCGGCATTGCCTGGCTTGCCACATCGTTCTCCTATCGTCTCTGCACTGCCAGCGTGGCCGCGCGGCGCCAGGCGCCGAAAACGCTGGGGCGCTGCTCGTTCGGATGCTTGGAATTCCACATGCGGTGACCCGCGAAATACCATGAGGTGACGAGCACGAAGGTCTCGGACACCGCAGCGCCGGCCAGCGACCATGTCGATGGCGCGATAGCCAGCAGGACCCCGATCGTCGCCAGCCCGACAATCGCGCCAGCCATGGTGATGAAGGCGACGATGCGGAAATCGCCGAGGATCTCGAGAACGACGCGCGGCATGACATAGGCCATGATCGGCACGAAGTTGGCGATGGCGAAAAGCCCGATCAGCCCGACCGAGGCATGCTGCAGAGCCTGGGATTTGATCATCGGCAGGATGAACAGGATACCGCCGCCATAGGCCAGGCTGCCAAGCCCCATGACGAGCGCCCAGATCTTGGCCTGCGTCCACACGCGGTCGAACTCCTTGGTGCGCACCAGCTTTGCGAGTTCGGGCTGCGTCATGTTGGAGAAGGCGAGGCTGATGATGCGCAGCGGCGCAAACAGCACCAGCACCGCCGCCAGCGGTGCGTAGGCCGCGGGTCCGGCGATGCCGGCGACCAGCAGGGCCAGGCATTGCCCCTGGATGTTGGTGGTGGTGGCGCTGAACCCGGACCAGCAGAGCTGCGGCCAGAGCTTTGCATAGCGCCGCCAGGTTGGCGCGCGGAAGGAGATGCGCAGCCTGCGGCGCGCCAGCTTCACCAGCACGGCGATGCCGACCACGTTGGCCGCGGCAAGCGCGTAGAAGGTGGCCTGCAGCGCATCCGCGAAAAACCAGATCGCCGCCGCCGCGAGCACTATGCCGGCGATCGTGAACACGGCGTCGCTGATCGAGACGACGAGCTGCATGCGGCGCGCGAAGAATGCCGTGCGCATATGGCTGCGCAGCGACCATGCGCCGACGAAGCAGCCGGCGCCGATGCCGCTCGGGTCGCCCAGCAGGCGCATCAGCAGGGCCGTGCCGAACCCCATCAGCAGCGCCACCACAAGCGCCGCCGACCCGAAGGTCACGTCATTGGCGTTGACGCCGGCGCTGTTGGTGCTTCTGCTCATCCATATGGTGGCCGGAACGGCGGTGAGCGAGCGGATATAGGACAGGCCGACGCCGCCCATCACCATGGCCAGCGCGAAGAGGCCGTAGCCTTCGGCCGACAGAAGATGCAGCAGCGCAATGTTGAGGGCAAAATGGAAGCCGCTCTGCATCGCCTCGCCGCCGATCATTAGCATGAGGCGCCGCACCAGATGGGCCGGGAAGGTGAACTTCACGGGCTCGTCTCCGCCTCGCGGGCAACACGCGCCCGCCCCTGCCGGGGCGTTGCCGCCTTCAGCTTGTCGGCCACGATCGCAACGATCGCGGCGGCGGCGATCGGCTCGCTGAACACTGCCTCGTAACGCGCGCGGCCGGCGGCGGCGAAGCCGCGCCAGCGGTCCGGCCGCAGGATGATCTCGCCGAGCTTGCCGGCAAGGGCCGCGGCGTTGCCCGGCGGCACATGCCAGCCGGTCTCGCCGTCGGTCACCACTTCCACCAGCCCGCCGATCGCCGACACCAGCGGCGGCCGGCCCCAGCCCATCGCCTCGATAGCGACGCGGCCAAGCGACTCCGGGCGGCGCGACGGCACCGCCACGATGTCCGCCCAGCGATAATGATCGGTGGGGTCGGAGACGAAAGGCAGCACCTCGACATGCCCGGTCAACCCCATGCGCCCGACCAGTTCAGCCAAGGCCTGCTCGCGTTCGACGCTTTCGAAGGCGCCGCCGACCAGGCGGACCTCGACGCGATCGCGCAATTCGGCGGGGAGTGAGGCGACGGCATCGAGCAGCACCTCCTGCCCCTTGATGCGGTTGACGCGGCCAAGCAGCAGGACTTTGAGCGGGCGGCTGCCGTCATAAGTCATGGGCAGGGCCGCGGCGGGACCGGCAACGCCGTTGTAGACGACATGCGTGCGCCGTCCCCCGGCATCGATGGCTGGCGGATCGCCGAAGGTGGCGCGCGTGGCGCGAGAGTTGAAGATCAGATCCGCCTTGCTCCAGCGCATCAGCGCGACAAGCACCTTGCGCAGGACGCCTTCCGGGATCTCGTGAATGTGCAGCAGCGCCTTGCGTGGCAGGAGCCGCGCGGCCAGCGCATAATCGGCGATGATCGAGGTGTTGATATAGGTCAGGTCGTTGTCGCGCATGCGCTGCCAGGCCCGCCAGAGCGCAGCGGGCAGCCGCATCATCTCGACGGTGGCGAGCTTGAGCATCGCCTGGCGCCGGAGCACCCAGAGCGGTTCGAACACGATGCGGCTGGCATGCGGCTTTAGGATATCGACGATCGGTCCCTCGCGCGGCAGCACGACCTCGATCTCGGCGGCCGGAAACGCGGCGCGCAGCGCAGCCACGCTCTCCGCGAAGCTGCGGTCCGAGCCATAGAGCTCGTAGCCCTGATGAACGCAGGCAATGCGCATTGCTATCTTTCCACCTTGCACCCCGAGTCCGCTCAGCACCGGACTTCAAGCGCGGAAGAACTTTCATGCCAAATCCGCACGCCGCTCTACCCAGCGGTGGCCACTGCAGGCCCGGGAGCAAGGATCATGCCGGGTCGCGAAAACCCGGCTGCGACGAGGGAACCCAAGCCGTGCCCCGTATCGATACAGATACGTCGCGAAAGTTGACCGATAATGAAGCAAGCCATGCGACCTGAAGAGAAATTTTACACCTTCATGTGAATATCCGTTCTGGGGGTACCCTGGCACGGAAGTTGCTGGGCGTGTCATTGACGTAACAACATGACCGGACCCGGGGAATCCTTTATTTTGACACCGGAACGACCTTCCACCCTGATCGAAAAGCCTTCGATCCTGATCCTGGGGACGCGCGGCATTCCGGCTTCTCACGGTGGCTTCGAAACCTTCGCCGAGCGGCTGGCGCTTTTCCTGGCCGGACGCGGCTGGAAGGTCGGCGTCTACTGCCAGAAGGAGGTCGAGCGCGTCGGGCAAAGGGTAAGCACCGAGACATGGCGCGGCATCGAGCTCATCACCATCGAAGTGGCCTCCACCGGTCCGCGCGCGACGCTTGAATTCGACTGGCAATGCGTGCTCGACGCCGCCAGGCGGCCGGGCGTATGCTTGGTGCTCGGCTATAACGGCGCGGTGTTCCTGACTTGGCTCAGGCTCATGCGGCGCAAGATCATCACCAACATGGACGGTATCGAGTGGCGGCGGCCGAAATGGGGGCCGGCCGCGCGCAGCTGGTTCTGGCTCAACGAATGGGTCGGCGCCTGGCTTTCGCACCGGCTCGTCGCCGACCACCCGGCGATCGCCGACCATCTGGCGACAAGGCGGCCGCGCAGCGCTATCGCCACGATCGCCTATGGCGCGGACCCGGTGACCTCGGCGCCGGAGGAACCCATCCGCGCGCTCGGGCTCGAGCCCGGCAAATATCTGGTCTCGATCGCGCGGATCGAACCCGACAACAACATCTTGCCGATCATCGAAGCCTTCCGCCGCCGCGATCGCGGCGACATGAAGCTGGTGGTGCTCGGCACGCTCAATGACGACATTCCCTACCACCGCGCCGTGCGCGAAGCGGCGGGCACCACGGCGATGATGCCGGGCGCGATCTACGACCAGGCGGTGGTGAAGGCGCTGCGCTATCATGCGCGCGCCTATATGCACGGCCACACCGTGGGCGGCACCAATCCTTCGCTGGTCGAGGCGCTTGCCGCCGGCAACATGGTGATCGCGCATGACAACCGCTACAACCGGTGGGTCGCGGGCGAGGCAGCGATCTATTTCAACGACATCGATGGCCTGAGCGAACGGATCGACGAGGTGCTGGCCGACGATGCGCTGGTGGCGCGCTGCAGCACGGCGGCGCGGACCCGCGCCCGCGAGGCCTTCCGCTGGGATGACGTGCTCACCGCTTATGAAAAGGAAGCGCTGCGGCAGCTCGGCGGTGCCACCGCCGCGCCGGCGAAAGCCGACCGCGCCAAGCACGCATGACCGGCTGGTCGCGCCGCCGGATTCTCGGCGCGGCACTGGGCGCGGCAACAGCACCACTGGCGACTACGGTTCCACCGTTCGTATCTCAAGCGCGAGCCGCCGGCGCATGGCCCCTCAGGCGCGGCGTCAACACCTGGCCATGGTTTGCCCTGACGCGCGAATTTCCCGCGCCCCGCACCGACTATGACTGGCCGCCCTTCCAGTCGCAGCGGCCGGTGCCGACGCCGGCCGACCTTGCCCGGTTGCGGGCCAGCGGCCTCGATTTCATCCGCCTGCCTGTCGATCCGGGACCGTTCGTTGCCGCTGAAGCGGGACAGCGCGCCGAGCTGATGGGCATGCTCGACGCAGCGGTCGATGCGGCGCTCAGCGCCGATCTGGGCGTCATCGTCAACGTGCAGGCCAATGGAGCCACGCATTACTGGAATCCCGACCGCATGTATTCCAGCACCACAGCGCCGGAATTCGAATCCTATCGGAGGCTGGTGAGCGAAATCGCTGAGCGGCTCCAGGGCAGGAAGGCCGGCATGGTGGCGCTGGAGCCTGTCAACGAGCCGCCGCAGGACTGTTCTTCCGAGGCATGGCCGGCCGTGCAGGCCTCGCTGCTGACGGCCGCCAGGATGTTGGAGCCGAGCGTGCCGCTGCTCGTCACCGGTGGCTGCGGCTCGATGGTGCGGGGCTTGACGGCGCTCGATCCGGCGCCGCTGGCCGAATTCGAGCCGATCCTGTTCACCTTCCACTTTTACGAGCCCTATCTGTTCAGCCATCAGGGTGCGCCATGGATGCGCGAGCCGGTCTACCGCGCGCTGAACAACGTGCCATGGCCGGCCTCCGCCGGAACGCTGGAAAGAACGCTGGCCTCGGTCAGGGCAAGGATGGCTGGGGACACGGAAATGTCCGAAGAGGCCAAGAAGGCCGCCTATGCCGAGACCGAGCGCGTGCTGAAAGTCTATTTCAACGCACAGCCCGACCGCCGCTTCATCGACCGCTACCTTAAGCAGGTGAGCGACTGGGCGCAGACCCACGGCATCGCGCCCGAGCGCATTGTCGTGGGCGAGTTCGGCGCGCTGCGCACCGATGCCCGCTACACTGCCGCGCCGAGCCCGGACCGCGCCCGCTACATCGCCGATGTGCGGCAGAGCGCGGAAGCCTTCGGCTTTCCCTGGGCGTTCTGGGACCTGTTCGACGGCATGGGGATGATGGACGACACCACGCGCGCCCTCGACCCGGCGATGATAGAGGCGCTGGGGCTGACGATGCCGCGCGCTTGATTTGTTGAATCACCAAACCGCGCCAAAGGTTTGGTTTCGCTCACAGGTACGGCGTGCCGGCCATCGCGGCCTCCAGCCCCATCGCCCCCTTGTCGACGAGCGCGAGGAAAGCATCGTTCGCTTTCTCCCGGTTGCGGGTCTGCCGGAACATGCGATGCGCCTCGAGGAAGGCGACAGTCCAGGTCGCCAACAGCAGGTTGGCCGCGAGATGCGCATCGGGATCGGCGGTGTCGCGGCCGACGCTTTCGGCCAGCGCCGCCGCCACCAGGTCGGCCAGTTCGTCGCGGATCGCCCGCGCCCGCGCCTTCAGCGTTTCGCTGCCGGCAACCGTCGGCACCAGGCGCTCGCTTCTGGCGGAGAATTCGACCACCGGGCTGCGTTCGGCGACCAGCCGGTGCGCGAGCAGGTGCAAGGCCTCCAGCGGCGCGACGCCGGGCGCGCGCTGGCGCACGGCCTCGCGCAGCATCTCGCGCCCCTCCTCGTCGCGGTCGAAGAACATGTCCTCCTTGCGCGGGAAGTGGTTGAAGACCGTCATGCGCCCGACATCGGCGGCCTCGGCGATCTCGTCCACGGTCACCTGATCGAAGCCGCGTTCCATGAACAGGCGGGTGGCGGCATCGGAGATAGCCTTGCTGGTGGCGGCCCGCTTTCGGGAGCGGCGGTCGGACGGTTCTGGCATGGCTCCTCGTAGCATGATTTTGGTACTCAGTACATATTTCCGTTGACTCTGCGTCGTCGATCGTCGATATGTACTTAGTACATATTTAAACTCAGTATATTTACGGTTTGACGCCTGGCGCGCGGCGAGGTTCGACCCTGCTGCCGCCCGGGCGAGATAGCCTTCGCTCCCGGAGTTCCCCCATGAACAAACCCCTCATCGTCATCTTTGCCGCCATCTGCCTCGACGCCGTCGGCATCGGCCTCGTCTTTCCCATTCTGCCGCGCCTCCTCGAGGAGGTGACGCACAGCCCCGACATCGTCGCCTATATCGGCATCATGACCGCGCTCTACGCGGCCATGCAGTTCCTCTTCGCGCCGGTGCTTGGCGCCTTGAGCGACAATCTTGGCCGCCGTCCGGTCCTGCTGATTTCGCTGGCGGGCGCCGCGATCAACTATCTGATCACGGCCTTTGCGCCGCAGCTCTGGATGCTGTTCATCGGCCGCGCCATCGCGGGTTTGACCAGCGCCAACATCTCCGTGGCGACGGCCTACATCACCGACATCACGCCGCAGAATAAGCGCGCCGACCGCTTCGGCCTGTTCAGCGCCATGTTCGGCATCGGCTTCATCATCGGCCCGGTGCTGGGCGGCGTGCTCGGCGACCACTGGATCCGGCTGCCCTTCATCGCCGCCGCCGTGCTCAACGCCGCGAACCTGCTCTTGGCCATCTTCGTCCTGCCGGAATCGCGCCTCCCGGACCGACAGAAGATCGATCTCGCGGCCCTCAACCCGCTGAAGCCCTTGCGCTGGGTGTTTTCGATGAAGGGCCTGCTTCCCATCGTCCTGGTCTATTTCATCCTTTCCGGCGCCGGCGAGGCCTACGGCACCTGCTGGGCGCTCTGGGGTTTCGACACGTTCCGGTGGAACGGCCTCTGGGTCGGACTTTCGCTCGGCGCGTTCGGCCTTTGCCAAACCTTGGTGCAGGCCTTCCTGCCCGGCCCCGCAGCCCGGCTGCTCGGCGAGCGCAGGGCCTTCGTCATCGGCATCGGCTTTGCCTGCATCGCGCTCACCGCCATGGCCTTCGCCAACCAAGGCTGGATGGTGTTCGCCATCATGCCGGTCTTCGCGCTCAGCGGCATAGGCACGCCGGCCTTCCAGGCCCTGGCGACAAGGCAGGTCGATGCGGAGCGCCAGGGCCAGTTGCAGGGTGTGCTGGCCTCGGCGGTCAGCCTTGCCTCCATCGTCGCCCCGCTCGCCTTCTCGACCGTCTACTTCGCCACGCAGAAGCAGTGGCCCGGCGCTATCTGGCTGTCGGTGATCGCGATCAATCTGGTAGCTGTGCCGCTGGTGTTGCTTGGGGCGAGAAGGCGAGAGGCGAGCGGGGGCGCTGCGGAGGCACAGTAACGCTGCGCCGCGATCCTTCGCCGTAGAGCGCTACGCCTGCGTCCTTTGACGCGCAACAGCTTTCACCGGCCGATAAAGCGCCAGCGCGATCACCACGAATTTGGTCATCAGCGTCGTCTTGGAGGCGATGCTTTCGGAGGTGTTGAGCAGGATGAGCCAGCCCAGCATCGGCAGCCAGATGCCCGGATGGCAGCGGCGCGCGACCTCGTGCATGAACAGCGCGAAGCCGAAGAAGATCAAAAGCGTGAAGAAGGCGCCCTGGTAGAGCGTCAAGCGCAGCACCGGGTTCTCAATGCCCTGCTCCAGGCCAGTGATGCGGCGCATGCTGTCCAGCAGGTCGACGTCGGGCCCGACGATCAGGTCGCGCAATTCCAGATGCCTGAAGAGATCGAACATCTCGACGCGTGCATTGGCGCTGCCGCTGTCGGAGACGAAACGTTCGAGCAGCGCGTCGAAGAAGCCGTAGTAACCGGCGAGCGCGAGCGCCAGCGGCAGCAGCGCGGCGAGCATGATCACCAGCGCGGCGCCCAGAAGGTTGACGCGTCCTGTCCTGAGCTGCGCCACGCCGCGGATGAGCACATACACGCCGCCGAGCAGGATCGTCAGCACCATGCCCGAGCGGCCGCCGAAGACGACCAGCGCGCAGAACTGCAGGCCGACCAGCGTAAGCCTCAGCGGCGTCGACAAGGAACGCGCGCCGGACAACAGCGACAGCACATAGATGGAGGTGACCGTGGCGTTGGACAGCGGGTGCCCCTGCAGCGCCGTCGAGCGCAGATCGTTGACGAATACCGCGCCGTCGAACCGATACGGGAACACAAGATGCTTGGTGCCGAATTCGAACAGCGCCAGCAGCGCATTCACCGTCATGACGACATGGATGACGATCCGCAGCCGGGCAAAGGTCTTCTCATCATCCTCGCTGAGCAGCAGCACGAGCAGCGTCGGCGTGACGAACGTGTCGATCATGCCGGCCATGCCGGGGCGCTGCCTGAGGATGACGACGAAGAGAAGCACCGTCGAGATCACCGCCATCAGCATCGTTGCCGGCCGCTTGTTGGTGACATGGACCACATAGCCGACCGGATTGCCGAAGGTGCAGGAGCGCCAGACAAAGACGAGCACGAAGAGATAGGTGGACGGGTGGATCTTGCTCAGCGGACTGCCCTGCAGGCCGTCGTAATTATAGCCGGCGAGCCACAGCATGCCGCCCGAGACGGAAAACAGAAGCAGCACCGCCACGGTGATGCCGATACGCGTCAGCGTGTCGACAGGGACAGTGCGCGGGCCGGCCATGGCGTAGCCCGAAGCCGGAACAGGCCGGGCCGGACCGGCCAGGATCGAGGCCATGTCAGGCCGCCTCGTCGACCAGCATGGCGCCGGTCGGCAGCCGCCCCATGACGGAGACCGCTTCGGAGGTCGAAGCGACGTCGCGCATCGGCGTCGCGTTCAGCCGAGCGACGAGCAGGATCTCGTCGGCCATGGCGACCAGCGGCAGGACGTTGAGGTCGTCGGCCAGCGCGCCGCCGTCGACGACGACGAGCTCGAAGCTGTGGTTGGCCTGGGCCAGCATGCGATGGGCGAAATAGAGCGCCTGGGCTTCCTGGAACACCGCGGTCGGCCGGCCCCTGCCGACGAGCGCCACCGAACTGCCGGGCGCATAGCGGCTGACCGCTTCGAGCGGGTATTCGCCGCGCAGTACGTCGAGCACGCCGGGCTGCGGGTCCTTCTGGCCCTTGCCGGCGTTGATGTCGATGAACAGCACGCGGCGGCCCCTGGCCGCCGCCGCATTGGCGAGCTGCCATGCAACCCTCGACCGCGGCGCCTTGTCCTCAGGCGGCGACGCCACCAGGATCGAGGGCACCAGCGGCCAGTCCGGCGGACGCCTGGTGCCGGCGGCGATGCGCTGCAGCGCGAGGCCCGCCACGGCGTCGGTTTTCTGGGCGGCGCCGGAGCGGCGGCGTCCCCTGCCCGGCAGCACGCCAAGCACCGGCGCGTCGATGGCCGACTGCATCTGGTTGGCGGACAGCACGGTCGGCGAAAGATATTCGGCGATCAGCGCCATGCCGATACCCAGCGCCAGTCCGCCGAAGATGGCGCCGAAGACAAGCAGCCCCTTCGGCGGCCAGCTCTTCTTCAGCGCCGGCATGGCCTGCGAAATGATGCGGGCGTTGGTGCTGTTGACGTTGGTCTGCTCGCGCGTTTCCTGGGCGCGCTGAAGGTAATTGGCGTAGACGGTGCGCACGGCCTCGAGATCGCGCTGCAGCTCGCGCAGCCTGACCGAAGCCTGGTCGGTGTCGAGCGACTTGCCCTTCAGCGACGCCACTTTGGCCTCCAGCTCCTTCTGGTTGGCCAGAGCGCGCTCGTAGTCGGTCTCCGCTGCGGTGACGAGGCGGCCGAGCTCACGCGAAATCAGCTTGCGCAGGTCGCTCAATTGCTGCTGCGCCGAGATCATCGAGGGGTGGCGCGGCCCGAGCGCGGTGCCGAACTGCGATATCTGGTCGACCAGCGTCGCTTCCTGCGCCCTGAGGCTGGCGATGACCGGCGAGCGCATCGCCTCCGAGGTCGCGTCCGGCGCGCCGCCCTGCCGGCGCAGCTGGTCGACCTGCGCCTTGAGCTGCGCGGTGCGGGTCTGGGCGGCGGTCAACTGTGTGTTGAGATCGGTCAGCTCCTGGTCGCTGACCAGATTGCCGGCCGCCATCACCATGTTGTGCTCGGCCTTGTAGGTCTCGACGGCATTGGCCGCCTGCTCGACGCGCTTGCGCTGATCCTCCAGCCGGGCGCTGATCGCGTCCGAGGCGTCGGCGGCAGCCTTCGAGCGCGCCTGCGCCTGGTCGTCGAGATAGGCCTGCGCGATGGCGTTGGCGAGCTCCGCCGCTAGGTCGGCGCTCTTGGCGGTGATGATGATGTTGAGGACCAGCACCTTGTCGTCGCGCTTGACCGCAAGGCGGCGGCGCAGAGAATCGAGCGTCTCAGCCGTCCTGTCGCCGTCGTCGGAGCCGAACAACATGCCGAGCCACCGGCCGAGCCCGCCCTGCCCGTTGAAGTCTGGATTCTCGGTCAAATTGGTCGCCTTGATGGCGCGCAGCAGGACGCCGTTCGACTGCGCCACGGCCACCTGGCTTTCGACCTGGGTGATGCCGCCATCGGGCGAGATGCGGCTTGGGTTGACGTCGTTGGTGACGACCTGGAGGTCCTGCGGGTCGATGATGATCTGCGCCGTCGAGGAGTAGAGCGCCGGCGTCAGGACGCTGTAGACAAGCGTCAGCACGGTGAGCAGCGCGGTGATGGCGAGGATCAGAAAGCGGCGGCGCAGCAGGATGCGACCGAGATCGCCAAGCTCGACCGTGGCATGCGCGGGCGCATGTGCGTAGTAGGCCGGCGCCGGCACGACCGCCTCCGGCGCGTTCTGCTGAGGCACCATGAGCAGGGGTGATTGCAAAGATCGCTCCGACAACGCTCCATCGGCCGGCAAAGACGTGAATGCGGCGTTGGCCTAGCTATTCCCGGCAACGATTAAAACACTGTTAATTATGTTCATAAATTGATGCCGTACTGGCACGAAGTTTGCACCGACCCAGTAGAATTTAAGTGCAGCCTAAGTTGGAGACATCGTGCGCATGCGGCGGAAGCTTGACCTGGCCGGCCGGGCCGCCGGCACCGGATATGAGTCGTCCGGGGATTGGCGATGCGCCTGAATCTGCGCCTCAACGGCGATTGCGTGCGCGCTTTCCATGTAGCCCTGGCCGAGCGGCTGTCGCTGCTGCCCGGCATCGAGCTTGCCATCGACGCGCGTCCGGCGGCGGGCGGCGTGACGCGCGGTGCCGAAGCGCTGTTCCAGCTTGAGACGCTGATCCATCGGCTGCCCGCCGATGGGACGGCAAAACGTGTGCCACTTTCGACACTGGCCGGCCATTCGAGGGCGTCCGCGCCGGCCGATCTCACCATCGACCTCATCGGCGATGTCGAGCCGCAGGGCCGACGGGTCTGGCGCCTGGCCTATGACGGCGCCTGCGGCGAAGAGGCCCTGCTGGCGCTGATCCTTGCCGGCCGTACCCCGCTCGCCCGTCTGGGACAGAACGGCGCGACGGTCGCCGAAGGGCGGCTCGGCACCGAATATCACGGCATTGCGCTGGCGTCCTTCCAGGACATGCTGGCGCGCAGCGCCAGCCTGATCGTCGCGGCGGTCGACGGCGCCGCGCGCTCGTCGCTTCCGGTGCTGCCCGAACCATCATCCGAGGCGCCGGTTCCGGCCATGCCGTCGGCTACCAAGCTCGGTGTGCGTGCGGCCAAGGCGACGGCGCGCCGCATCGTCCAGCAGATCTATCATCTCGCCTACAACGCACCGCACTGGCGGGTCGGCTGGCGCGAGACCGGAGGCAAGGATCTCTACGCGCTTCGCGCTCATCCGCAATCGGGCTGGCGCGACCTGGCCGACGACGGCAGCCGCTTTTACGCAGACCCGTTTCCCGTGCTCTATCGCGGCCAGGTGACGCTGTTCGTCGAGGATTACATCCACCGCACCGGCAAGGCGATCCTTTCGGCCGTGGCTTTCGGGCCGAACGGGCCGGCCGGCACCCCGAAGCCGGTGCTGGAACTACCCTACCACCTCTCCTACCCCTTCGTGTTCGAGCGCGACGGCGAGATGTGGATGGTGCCGGAAACCTCGGCCAACCGGACGGTCGACCTCTACCGCGCCACCGCTTTCCCTGGCGGCTGGGTCAAGGAAGCGACGCTTCTGTCGGACATCGCCGCCAGCGACGCTACGCTCGCCGAGCATGGCGGACGCTGGTGGATGTTCGCCACCGTGCGCGACGGCGGCGGCGCCTTCTCGGACCAGTTGCATCTGTGGTCGGCGCCGGATTTCCGCGGGCCGTGGACGGCGCATGCGAAGAACCCGTTGCTGATCGACATCGCCACGGCGCGTCCGGCGGGCCGCATGGTCAGCCGCGGCGGCCAGTTGCTGCGCCCGGTGCAGGATTGCCGCAGGAGCTACGGCGCCGCGCTCGGCCTAGCGCGCATTACGCAGCTTGACGATACCGGCTTCGAGCAGGTCGTCGAAACGATCCTCAACCCCGGCGCGGGCTGGGCCGGCCGCAAGCTGCACACGCTCAACGAGGCGGGCGGACTGGAATTCATCGACGGTTCGGCAATGGCGCCGCGCTGGAAACGCACGCCGAGGCAGGATCCCAAGCCTGCGGGCGGTGGAGAAAAGACATGAGCATCGCAGAAGATCGCGAAACGCCTGCCGTGCCGCCGGGCCGGACCGAGGTTGACGTGGCGATCGTCGGCGCGGGACTCGCCGGAACCGTGCTGGCGATAACGCTCGCCAAGGCCGGCCGCAAGGTCGCGCTGGTCGATCCGCATCGCATCCATCATGACGAATTCCGGGCCGAGAAAACCCGCGCGGAGCAGATGGGGCTGTTCGAAAAGCTCGGACTCGGGCCTGTCTTCAGATCGCTCGTCACGCCGATGACTGACATCAATGTCTTCCGCTTCGGCCAGTTTTTCGAGCGCAAAGAAGGTCCGGAGTTCGCCTTTTCCTACGCGCCGCTGGTCAACGGCATGCGCGCGGCGCTGCCGGCGCAAGTGCCGCTGACGGTGGGCAAGGTCGCCGAGGTGTCGACCGGACCGGACCGGCAGCGCCTGGTGCTCACCGACGGCTCCGTCATCGAGGCCCGGCTCTTGGTGGTGGCCACCGGCTACAGCGAGGCGGTGCGGCGCGCCATCGGCGTAGAGCGCATCGAGGAATCAAAAGCCCATTCGCTGACGATGGGGTTCGACCTTGCGATCACGCCGCAGGAATTCGGGCTGCAGTCCCTCACCTTCTACGCAAGGCGGATCGCCGATCGCATTGCCTTTCTTACCATCTTCCGGATCGGCGAGCGGATGCGGGCGAACATGTTCGTGTATCGAACCGTCGCCGACCCATGGGTGCGGGCGTTCCGCGATAATCCGCAAAAGATGCTGCTGGACCTCATGCCGGAGATTGCCGGGCGATGCGGCAACTTCGCTGTGGCCAGCGAGGTCGAAGTAAGGCAGGTCAGCCTGACGACGACGCAGGGCCATCGCCGCGACGGCGTCGTCTTCATCGGCGATGCGTTCGCCACGACATGCCCGGCGCAAGGTGACGGCATCCATCGGGTGCTGACCGATGTCGATTGCCTCAGCTCGACGCATATTCCCGCCTGGCTCGAAACACCCGGCATGGCGGCCGACAAGATCGGCGCCTTCTACGACGATCCGGTCAAGATCGCCGCCGACGAAAGAGCCATGCGCGCCAGCATCTATGCCAGGCGCATCACCACCGAGACCGGGCTGGAATGGCGCCTGCGCCGCCTACGCAACAAAACCGCGCGGCACCTGATGATCTTCGCCCGCCGGTTCCGCGAGGCGGGAAAGCCGAGCGGCGCGGCGCCTGGCGTAACAGGAGTTGCTTTCGACCACACAGATAAGGCAGGTCAGGAATTGCCCGCCGGGCCGCGCCTGGGAACATGATCGCAAGTGAGCTTACGAATCCGTAAGTCGCGTTTCCCGGCGACGCTAGTTTAGATCACAGGGTGAGCTGTGTGTCCTGCTCGGCGGGACAGCACTCCCGTCGCACCAATGGCCCGCTGCCGCCTCTATCGGTTTGGCAGCGGGCTGTCGGGCGGTGCATGCACGGGTCGGTTTTTCACCGTTGCCGGGCTCGCTTGGGCCAATTCAGATCGTTCAGCCGCCCGTGATATATGCTGCAACGCCCGGCACGGGTGCCGACGGGATCGGCGCCTTTCACGTGCGCGGGGATTGGCCCCACCCCGCGCTTCGCCCTATCTTGAGATTGCAACAAGGACAACGACGATGACCCGCATCCGAGCGATGACGAGGAACGACCTTGTCGAGGTATCGCGCCTGCTTGGCCAATCCTGGCGGCGAACCTATGCGCCGATCATGGGCGACGAGGCCGTGGCACGACTTTCCGACGAGAAACATGCGCCGGAAAAGCTCGCGGCCGAGCTTGAGGACGAGGACAAGATGTCCTTCGTCGCCGAACGCGCCGACGGCTCGATCGCCGGCTATGCTATGGCGGCGATGAACGCAAAGGGCGACGTGATGCTGGAGCGCCTGCACCTCGAGCCGCAGGCATTCGGCAGCGGCCTCGCGGTCGACCTTTTGCACGCGGTGCTGGCCGCGCATGCCGGCATTCCCTCGATCGCGCTGGAGGTGATCGAGGGCAACGACCGCGCGATCGCCTTCTATCGCAAGCATGGCTTCGAAGTGGTCGAACGCCGCGACACCGCGCATGGCGTCGGCGGACACGCCTCGCTGATCATGCGCCACATGCTGCCGAGGGCTTAGAGCACGGTTGCAGGAATGGCGCCTTCGGTGAATTACTCCCTCACCCCTCAAGCCGAGCGGCGCAGCATCAATTCGGCGTTGAGCAGGACGCGCGCGTTGTCGCGCTTGGCGGCCGGCGCATTCTCGTCCAGCCGCCGCAGCAGGAGCTCGATCGCCAGGCGGCCGATCTCGTTATAGTTCTGCGCCACGGTGGTGATCGGCGGGCAGGCATAGCGCGACAAAGGATGGTCGTCATGGCCGGCGACGCGCAGATCGCAGTCGGCGCCGTGACCGACCTTGAGGCCGAGTTCATAGGCGGCGCTGATGACGCCGAAGGCGATGCGGTCGTTGGCGCACAGTACCGTCCCTGTCGGGAAGCCTTGCCCTTTCAGGATGCGCAGTGCCTCGTCATGGCCGAATTTCTCGAAATCCCAGGAGCCGACATCCTCGACCGCCACGATCGAGGGCGTCATCTTGAAGCCATGCATGGCTTCGACATAGGCCTCCTGCCGGGCGGAAGCGTTGTTGTTGACCAGCGGCATGGCGAAATAGCAGGGCGGCTCGCCGGAACGGCAGAGATAGTCGACGATCAGCCGGAAGCTCTGCCGGTTGTCGGTGCCGACGAAGGACGAAGTCTCGTCGAGCGGCGAGTCGACATAGATCAGGGGGATCGAAGCGCCGAGCTCGGCCAGGATGCGATGGTGCGAGCGCACGCCTAGCGGCGCGATGACGGCGCCGGCGATGTTCATCGACCGGAACGTCTGGATCGCCTGGTCCTCCATCTCGGCGCGGCCGTCGGAGGACAGCACGAAGGCGAGGAATCCGGCCTCGTTGGCGATCGTCTCGATGCGGCGCGTCAGCGCCATGTAGAACGGGTCGGTCGAATTGGGGATGATGACGCCGAGGATGTTGGAACGGCGGCGGTTCAGATTGACCGCGAACATGGACGGACGGAAGTCGGATTTCTTCAGGGCCGCCTCGATGGTGCTGCGCGTGTTCTGCCGCACCGAACCGGGATCGTTGAAGTATTTCGAAACCGTGGTGCGGGACAGGCCGACAAAGGCGGAAAAATCCTCCATCGTCCTGATCGTCTTTGCCATCCTTCTGCCCCTGTCGGTACCGGCGTCACGACTGTCTACTTGAGTCACCTCGCGACGCAAAGGCAGGCAATCGTGCTCCCCGTTCAAGCCTCGGCCGAGAACTGGACCTTCATCGTCGCCGGATTGCCGCCCTTGGCGAAGAAAGGCAGCACCTCGTCGAGCGGCAGTCGATGGCTGACCAGCCTCGCCATGGTGCCGTCGTCGCGACTCAGGATCGCAAGCGCCTGCGGGATGTTGCGGTTCAGCGAATGCGACCCGGCCAGCCTGATCTGGCGGCGGAAGATCTCGAATGGGGCGACCGCGATCCTGGCGTCGGGCGCGCAGACGCCGAAGACAAGCGCGGTGCCGCCATCGGCGGTGAGACCGATCATGCCTTCGACCACCTTGGCGATGCCGGTGGCGTCGGCGACGAGGTCGAAGCCCTGTGCCCGCGCCGCCAGGTCCTGCGATCCGGACACAAGCGGCTCCAGCCCGAGCGACGCCGCGAAGGCGAGACGCGGTTCGCTGATGTCGGCCACCGCCACTTTCGCCACGCCGCTGGCCTTGAGCGACAGGGCCATCAGCAGCCCGATCGGCCCGGCGCCGAAGACGAGCGCATTGCCGGGCACGTGACCGCCGGCCTCTACCCCGGCCGCGCCGAGGCCGTTGAGCACGCAGGCGAGCGGCTCGGCGAGCGCAGCCGTTTCAAAAGCGAGATCGCCGATGGCGTGGAGATGGTCGACGGCGACGAGGCTGTATTCAGCGAAGCCGCCATTCTCGGTCACGCCATAGGCCTTCAGCGTGGCGCAAAGGTTGGTGAAGCCTTTACGGCAGGCCGGGCAATGGCCGCACGGGATGTTGGGATCGACGGCGACGCGGTCGCCGGGCTTAACCGATGTGACGTCCTCGGCGACCGCCTCGACCGTGCCGGCATATTCATGGCCGGGCACGAGCGGGAACGCGCCGGAACCATAGCGACCATGCAGCACGTCGATATCGGTGTGGCAGAGCCCCGCCGCGCGCACCCGCAGCAGAGCGTGGCCTGGCCTGATCGCGGGCATGTCGAGCTCAGCCATGCCGGCATCGCCGGCCGCGGCAAATCGGATGGCCTTCATTGTCGTCTCCTGTTTCGACGCAATTCCGGACGGAAGGCTACGCCGAAGTCGCCGAGCCCGACCGCTTCACACTTTTCCTGGAATTGCTGCGGTGCCTCAGCTCATCCAGTTGCCGCCGTCGACATTGTAGGTCTGGGCCAGGATGTAGTCGCTGTCCGACGAGGCGAGGAACACGGCGAGCCCGGCAATGTCCTCCGGTTGCGCGAAACGGCCGATCGGCACCGACTTCGCCACCGCCGCCTTCTTCTCGCCCGGCTTCAGCCCTTCCCATTTGGCGAAATGCGCATCGACCACGTCCCAATGCTCGCCATCGACGACGCCGGGCGCAATGGCGTTGACGTTGATGCCGTGCTTGACCAGCGCAAGCGCCGCCGACTGGGTCGCTGAAATGATCGCCGCCTTGGAGGCGCAATAGAGCGTCACCAGCGCCTCGCCGCGGCGGCCGGCCTGGCTCGCCATGTTGATGATCTTGCCGCCACGGCCGCGTTTGATCATCACGTTGGCCACCGCCTTCATCACGAAGAGCGGGCCTTTGAGATTGATGCCGAAGACGCGCTCATAGCTCTGTTCGGTGATGTCGGTGATCGGCGCCATGTCGAAGATGGCCGCGTTGTTGACCAGGATGTCGATGCCGCCGAATTCGCGGTCGATCTCGGCGACGACGCTCTCGATCGCGGCAAGGTCGGTGACGTCGAGCTTCTTGGCGCTTGCCGCCGGACCGATCTCCCGTGCCGCGCGTGTCGCCCGCTCGATGTCGATATCGGCGATCACCACTTTCGCGCCTTCGCGCGCAAAGGCCTGCGCGAAGCCGAGGCCGATGCCGCGCGCGCCGCCGGTGATCAGGGCGATTTTGTCCTTCAGCTTCATTGCAAATTCCAATTCTTCCGCGTTTCGAAAATGTTTGCCGGGCGCAGGCAGTTATCCAGCCCGCTCTCGAGGAACGCACGGACCCACCTTTGCTCAGGCAATTCCGAAGGAAGAAACGCTACGCGCTTCTCCTCGAATTGCCAGGCGGATCCGCGCATCCTCCGGCCGGCCGCAAGGGAGTTTCTGCGGCGGGCCGGATGGCCGGGAGGCGGCGCACGTTCCGCTTCCCGGCTTCACCTTGAGCAGGCCCGCCTATTTGATGTAGCCCGCCTCCTCCATCGTCTTCTCGACCGAAGCCTGGACTCCGTTCAGCGCATCGTCGACCGATTGTTCGCCGGTGACCGCCGCGGCGATCGCCTGGCCGACCTGCGTGCCGATGCCCTGGAATTCGGGAATGGCGACGAACTGGATGCCGGTATAGGGCACCGGGTCCTTGGTCTGCTTGGTCGGATCGGCGGATTCGATCGCGGCAAGCACGGTCGCGGCAAAGGGTGCCGCCTTCTGGTAGTCCGCGCTGGCATAGGTGGACTTGCGCGTTCCCGGCGGTGCCGCGACCCAGCCTTCGGCCTCGCCGACGCGCTGGACATAGGCCTTCGAGGTCGCCCATTTGACGAAGGATTTCGCCGTGTCCGCCTTCTTGGTCGAGGTCGGGATGGCGAGGCTCCAGGCCCAGCCCCAGGCCGAACCGTTGGGCGTGACCGCGACCGGCGCCTTGGCGAAGGCGACCTTGTCGGCGACCTTGCTCTGCTTCGGGTCATAGACGCGTCCGGCGGCGGACGTGGCGTCGATCCACATCGCGCAATGGCCGGAGGCAAACAGCGTCTGGTTCTCGTTGAAGCCGTTGGAGCTGATGCCCGGAGGGCCATTCTTCTTCATCGTGTCGACATACCAGCCGATCGCCT
This sequence comes from Mesorhizobium sp. RIZ17, assembly GCF_051127865.1. Lineage (NCBI taxonomy): Bacteria > Pseudomonadati > Pseudomonadota > Alphaproteobacteria > Hyphomicrobiales > Phyllobacteriaceae > Mesorhizobium > Mesorhizobium sp. RIZ17. The sequence goes on along the minus strand of NZ_CP147861.1, from coordinate 4,848,817 downwards.
TCTTCCACGCATCGGAATTGAGCTGCGGCTTCCAGTCCATGTCGAACCAGCGGCCGCCGAAGGTGTTCACCAGCGTGCCGACGAAGGCCATGTTCTCGCCCCAGCCCGGCTTGCCGCGCAGGCATAGCCCGTACTGCTCCTTCGACTTGTCGGTGAGCTTGTCGGCGAATTCGGCGACCTGGTCGTAGGTCGGCTGCTCCGGCATTTTCAGGCCGGCGGCGTCGAACAGGTCCTTGCGGTAGAGCGTGAAAGAGCTCTCGGCATAAAACGGCACGGCATAGAGATTGCCGTCGACGGTGAGGCCGCTGCGCACCGGCGCGATCAGATCGTCATAGTCGTAGTCGGCGCCGAGATCGTTGAGCGGCGTCAGCCAGCCGGCCTTGCCCCAGATCGGAGTCTCGTAGCCGCCGATGGTCATCACATCGAACTGACCGCCCTTGGTGGCGATGTCGGTGGTGACGCGCTCGCGCAGCACGTTTTCTTCCAACACCACCCAGTTGACCTTGTTGCCGGTCGCCTTTTCCCACTCCGGGGCCAGTTTCTGCATGATGATCATGTCGCCGTTGTTGACCGTGGCGACCGTAATTTCCTCCGACAGGGCAGCGCCTGCCATCAGCGCCGAGGCGGCAGTGGCCGCGGCGAGAATTCCCATAAGCCTACGCATTGGCATTCCGTCTCCTCCTTTACGAATGCGCATGCAAAACTGAACATGCGTTCATATTCTATTGCGCTACAGGATCACTTAGTCAAGCCCACAATCCCAGCCTCCACAATGCGCGCTCATGCCTCCAGGCTTCTCAACCAAAGAGGACACGCACCCTCGGCGACATGAAAGTGAACATGCGTATAGTTTTTGTTGACACCACCGCCGCCACGATTTACCTCGATCGAAGCCCGGCGCTATCGTGAACGTTGGCGCCGGTCCGGCTGGGGAGAAGGAATTGGATCAATGAGCCGAGGGGAGATTGCGGCCGAAGCGACCGGGCCGACGATCGTCGCCGGCGAGATCCTGGTCGAGATCATGGCGAGCGAGCGTGGCCAAGGCTTCCTCGAACCACTGGCGCTGACCGGCCCCTACCCCAGCGGCGCGCCGGCCATCTTCATCGATCAGGTGGCGAAGCTCGGCGGCGGCGCCGGCATCATCGCCTGCGTCGGCCGCGATGATTTCGGCGCCATCAACCTGGAGCGGCTGAGGCGCGACGGCGTCGACGTCTCGGCCGTGTCGGTCAGCGAACGCTATCCGACGGGAAGCGCCTTCGTGCGTTACAGACCTGATGGCGGGCGCGACTTCGTCTACAACATCGCCGAATCCGCCGCCGGCCGCATCAGCCTGACGGAAGAGGCGCGGCGGCTGGCCGACGGCGCCGGCCACCTCCACGTCATGGGTTCGGCACTCTCGATCGCCGGGCTGAAAGAGATCGTCGCCTATGCCGCGAAGGCGGTGCGCGCCCGCGGCGGCTCGACCTCCTTCGACCCGAATGTGCGCAAGGAACTGATCGACGGCGCCGACGGCGCGCATTTTTCGGCGCTGGTCGACGACGCCGACCTGCTCTTGCCCTCCGGCGACGAACTGCTCGCGGCGGCCGGCGTCGCGGACGAGCGGCAGGCAGTGGCGGCGCTGATTGCGCGCGGCGTCGGCGAGATCGTGCTGAAGCGCGGCGCTGCCGGCTCCACCCGCTTCGGCGCCAACGGCAGCCGCACCGACTGCGCCGGCTTCGTCGTCGAGGAAGTCGACCCAACCGGCGCCGGCGACTGTTTCGGCGCGACCTATCTCACCTGCCGCCGCAACGGCATCGAGCCCGGCAAGGCGCTGCTTTACGCCAATGCCGCGGGTGCGCTCAATGTGACGCGGCTGGGGCCGATGGAAGGGCTGGCAGGCTTCGACGCGCTCGACCGCTTCATAGCCGGGACGGACCGGGCCAAATGACGATGACGACCAACCCGCTTCAAGGCCTCGCCACTGCCCGCCGTAATGGCAAGCCCTACGGCATCACCTCGGTCTGCTCGGCCCACGCGCTGGTGATCCAGGCGGCGATCCGGCGCGCCGTCGCCGACAGGGACGCCGTGCTTCTGATCGAGGCCACCTGCAACCAGGTCAACCAGTTCGGCGGCTATACCGGCATGACGCCGGATCTGTTCGTCGCCTTCGTACAGGGGATCGCCGCCCGCGAAGGGCTCCCCGCTTCACGCATCATCTTCGGCGGCGATCATCTGGGACCTAACCCGTGGAGGGCGGAGCCGGCGGCACAAGCGATGAGCAAGGCCGAAGCGATGGTCACGGCCTATGTCTGGGCGGGTTTCAGCAAGATCCATCTCGACGCCTCGATGGGCTGTGCCGGCGAGCCGGCGGCGCTCGACGACGAGACCATCGCCACACGCGCCGCGCGGCTCGCCAAGGCGGCGGAAAAGGCGGCGCGCTCGCGCGGCGGCGCCATGCCGCTCTACATCATCGGCACCGAGGTGCCGGTGCCCGGCGGCGCCGACCATGCCATCAGCGACCTGAAGCCGACGGAGGCCAGAGCGGCGCGTCGCACCATCGACATCCATCGCGACACCTTCGCCCGCGAAGGGCTGGAGGAAGCATTCAGCCGCGTCATCGCGGTGGTCGTGCAGCCGGGTGTCGAATTCGGCAGCGAAAATGTCGTCGCCTACAGGCCGGAGGCATCTGCTCCGCTGACCGCGCTGCTCGACCATGAAACAGCTCTCGTCTACGAAGCGCATTCGACCGACTACCAGAGCCGTTGGGCGCTAACGGCGCTGGTGGCCAACGGCTTCCCCATCCTCAAGGTTGGGCCCGGCCTGACCTTCGCGCTGCGCGAGACGCTTTACGGGTTGGATTTGGTGGCCTCCGAAATGGTCTCCGGCTATGGCGAGCGCTCGCTTGCCAAGGCGATGGAAACGCTGATGCTTTCCGCGCCTGGCCATTGGCGCAGCCACTATCACGGCGACGCGACAAGTCTCCATCTGCAGCGGCATTACAGCTACAGCGACCGCATCCGCTATTACTGGAGCAACCCCGCGGCAAGCGTTGCGGTCGCGCGCCTGCGCGAAGCTCTGAGCGGCATCGCCATTCCCGAGACGCTGATGCGGCAGTTCCTGCCGACGCTGCCGGCAGAGCTCGGCGCCGCCGGCAATCCCGAGGCGATCCTGCTCGCCGCTATCGACCGCGTGCTTGCCGACTATGACGCCGCCTGTCGCCAGGCCTGACGCTGGACGCTTCCTCTCCTGGCCCTATAATTTAGCCGGATCGAAAATTCGGCGGAGCAAGACACGATGAGCCTCGGCAAACACAAACTCGGCGGCCAGGGGCTCGAAGTCTCGGCCATCGGCCTCGGCTGCATGGGCATGAGCCAGGCCTACGGCCCGGCCGACGAGGCGGAGTCGATCGCAACGATCCACCGGGCGATCGAGCTCGGCTGTACGTTTCTCGACACGGCCGAGGTCTATGGGCCGTTCGTCAACGAGGAACTGCTGGGACGCGCGCTGAACGGCCGGCGCGGCCAAGTGACGATCGCGACGAAGTTCGGCTTCCGTATCGTCGACGGCAAGCAGTCCGGCACCGACAGCAGGCCCGAGCATATCCGCGAGGTGGTCGATGCTTCGCTCAAGCGTCTTGCCACCGACCATATCGACCTCCTCTACCAGCACCGCGTCGACCCTGCCGTGCCGATGGAAGACGTCGCGGGCGCGGTCGCCGAATTGGTGGCCGAGGGCAAGGTGCGCTTTTTCGGCCTGTCGGAAGCCGGCATCGCCAACATCCGCCGCGCCCATGCGGTGCATCCGGTCTCGGCGCTGCAGAGCGAATACTCGCTGTGGGAGCGCAACCTCGAGCCCGAGATCATCCCGGCGCTGAAGGAATTGGACATCGGCCTGGTGCCGTTCGCGCCGCTCGGCCGCGGTTTCCTCGCCGGCGACGTCAGGCGCGCGGAAGACTATCCCGAGGGCGATTTCCGCCGTGGCGATCCGCGCTACCAGGGCGAGAATTTCGACCTGAATGTCGCCGCGGCCGCCACGGTGCGCGACATCGCCGACGCCAAGGGGGTAAAGCCCGGCCAGATCGCGATCGCCTGGCTGCTCGCCAAGGGCCCCGATTTCGGCATCGACATCGTGCCGATCCCCGGCACGAAGCGCCGGATCTATCTGGAAGAGAATGTCGCGGCGGCGGATATCACGCTGGACGCTACCGAGATGCTCGGGCTCGACATGGCGCTGACGCCCGACAAGGTGTCAGGGCCAAGGTATAACGAGCGGACGATGTCGCTGGTGGACCGGTAGGCGTGGTTTCCTCTCCAGGAGGAGCCGCAGCTCATCCGCGCGAATGCGGATCGATGCTGTAGGGATGCACCGGATAGCCATCGCCGATCACCTCGCCCACCCTTTCCACCCAGGCTTCAACCGCCGGATAGTCGGCAAGCGAGAAGCCGCAATCCTCGGCGCGGTGGGCGTAGGCGTATACAGCGATGTCGGCGATGGTGAGCGTGTCGCCGACCAGGAAAGCTGTGTCGCGCAGGCTACGCTCCAGCGCGCCAAGCGCCCGCACACCCGCCTCGCGCTTGCCCGCGACCAGTGCATGGTTGCGCTCCAGGCGGCCGGTCAGCGTCCAGAAGCGCAGCGAGCCGATGACCGGTTCGACATAGTACTGTTCGAAGAACAGCCACTGCATCACCTTGGCGCGGGCAAGACGGTCAGCCGGCAAATAGGGCGTGTCCTCCGCGACGCAGACGAGGATCGCGTTGGACTCGGCGATCGCCTGGCCATTCTCGACGGCGAGCACCGGAACGGCACCTGCCGGGTTGAGCTTCAGAAAAGCCTCGGTGCGGCTCTCGCCTTCGAAGATCGACACCATACGGGTTTCGTAGGCGATGCCGAGCAGGCCGAGCAGGACGCGAATTTTCCAGGCGTTTTGCGACGGGAGATAGTCGTAGAGCGTGAGCATGGAGTGGGTCCCCTAATGTGATGGCGCGGCTTGCCACGATGGATGCCGAGGCACCACCCGATTCAGGCATCGCAACCCAAAACACCCGGAGTCAGCGCGAGGCGCCGCCCCTTCTGTCCTGCCGGACATCTCCCCCTACAAAGGACATTAGCCGCCACGCCGGCTTTCGCCAATCGTCAGCTTTTTTCAGGTGATGGCCGGCGCCAAAGCACCCTGATCTCCTCCAACGTGGAAGGCATGTCCGGCGCTCGGCCTTACATGTTGGCCGCATTTCGCCCTCACCGCCTCGCAATATCCTTCGCCACCGCCTGCGCCTCGATGCCGATCTCGCGCAGCAGGCCGGTGACCGGATTGTAGAAGCCGACGAGATAGACGCCGAGCTCCGTCGCGCGGGCATTCACGCCGCTCTTTACCGGCCGCAGTTCCGCCGAAAGGAAACCGTCATAGGCCGGTCGGTAGCCGGTGGCGAAAATCGCCGCGTCGAATTTCTTCTCCACCCCGTCGGCGAATTTCACGCCGTCCGCTGTGAAGCTTGCGATATCCGGTGCAATGCCGATCCTTCCCTGCTTGATCGCTGCCACCGTGCCGACATCGATCACCGGAATGCGGCCGGCTTCGATCCCTTGCAGGATGCCCTGTTTCGGCCGCACGATGCCGTATCTCTCCAACCTGCCCAGCGCCAAATCGAGGATCTTGGGGAACATCCAGTCGTTCAGCGTCTGCGGCATCGGGCGGCTGGCGATGCCCACCATCTGGATCGGCAGGCCGAACAGCTGGCGCGGCACGATATGGACACCCTTGCGTACCGAGATGGTGGGCCTGGCGCCGCTTTCGGCGAGGTCGAGCCCGATCTCCGCGCCCGTATTGCCCATGCCGACGACCAGCACGTCCTTACCGACATAGGGCGCGGCCTCGGTATAGGCGGCGCTGTGCAGCACCTTGCCCTTGAAGGCCTCGATACCCGGGAAGGCCGGCGTGATCGGCTCAGCATTGTTGCCGGTGGCGACGACAACCTTACGGGCATTGAAGGGCCCGGCATCGGTCTGGACCAGCAGACGCCCACCTTCGCGGCGGACCGATTTGACGGTGACGCCGAAGCGCGGCCTCAGCCCGAAACGCTCGGCATAGGCATCGAGATAAGCGACCACTTTCTCGCGCGGGACGTAGCGTGGATGGTTTTTCGGGAACGGCACGAAGGGCAGCGACGAGAAGGATTTCACCGTGTGCAGATGCAGCCGCCGGTAATGCCGTCGCCAGGCCGGCGCAACCTCATTGGCCTTTTCAAGGATGATGAAATCCTGCCCCGCCTGTTTGAGGCAGGCGGCGACCGCGAGCCCGGCAGGGCCGGCGCCGACGATGACGACATTGGTGTCCAAAGGCCTCTCCTCCCGCCCAAGCGGCAGAGGCTATGACGGGAGGCGTGCGGGCGACAAGTAGGGAGAAGCCCCTAGAGAGAGCCGCGCTACTCCATCGCGCCCGGCAACGCGGGCTCGTCCTCGGGCGGTTCGAGGATCTCGATCAGTTTCGCCACGCGGGTGCCGGGCATGGCATGGCCCTCATTGACCAGCGCCTCGTCGGCGCCGATCCAGGCGAAGGCCTCGCGCAGTTCCTCGAGGCTGGCGCCGGTGAGCGCGATATCGGCGATAACGGCCTCGTCGACCGGTCCAAGCACGGAAATGATGTCGTTGCGGGTCATCTTGTCCTCCCCCATCGGTCGGGATGATTGCCCAAGGAAACGGCTGAGCGGTGGAAGGGGTTCCAGAAATCCCCAGGCCGGCTTCTTCCAGACGAGGCCCGATGCTATGGCTCGCCTATGAAGCCCGCCCTCCTCCTCGCTGCCTTGCTCCTGTCCACGCCGGCGCGCGCAGACTGGAAGCCCATCGAAAAGATCGACACCTACGCCGTCTCGGGCGAGAGTGCGGAGCAGCTCTATCTCTCGATCGGCGAGAAGGGACCGGTGGTCGGCACGGCCGGCAACGCGCGGCGCGTCATCGCGCATACTTTCTTCAAGCTGACCTGGCAGCGCGACTACCAGCCGCAAGGCGGCGCCTGCGTGCTGAAGACGGCGCGGCCGAAGCTGATCATCACCTACACGCTGCCCAAGCCGGCGGGAAAACTTGGTTCAGCCTTGCAAACGCGCTGGGATACATTCGCCGCCGGGCTGATCGCGCATGAGAAGGTGCACGGCACCGGCATCGTCGACATGGTGGACAAGATCGTCGCCTTCAGCACGGGCCTCACCGCCCAGAACGATCCCGGCTGCAAGAAGGTCCGGGCGGAGCTGACGGCCTATCTAGACCAGCTCTCCAAGGCGCAGCGCCAGGACAGCCGCGACTTCGACAAGCTGGAATTCGGCCGAGACGGCAACATGCTGAAGCTGATCGCGGCGTTTCTGGGCGGGGGTTAGCGGATCGGCGCCAGCTTCGCTGCCTCGCGGATGGCTCGGACGGCATCCGGATTGGTGACGGGATAGCCCGCTATGAAACCCTCGACCGAGAAGCCCGGAAATTCGCTACGCAATCGGGCCGCGATGGCAGCAGCCTCGGGTCCGTCGCCCAGCGTGGCATGAGCGAGCATGAGGAAGATCAGCACGTGTGGAGAATTCGGCGTGCTCCGCCGCAGCGCGGCTATGGCTTCCCGGTGCCTGCCGGCCGCGAACAGGACCCGGCCCTGCATGCCGAAATACCAGGGCGGGGCAAGCGGGTTGAGGCGCATGGCGCGCTCGATTAGCGGGATGGCTTCCGCCGGATCGCCTGCGACCAGCGCCTTGCTGCCGGCAAGCAGCGCCAGCGTGTCAGCATGGTTGGAGCCACATTCGAAGGCGCGCCGGTGGGCGTCTTCGGCCGCCTTGAGATCGCCGAGGCAACCCATGAGATCGCCGAAGCAATTGTGCGCGCTGCTGTCGCTCGGGTCGAGCCGCAGCGCGTTCTCGACCGCCCAGCGCCATTTCCCGACCGAGGCTTTCAGATCGTCGCCGAAGCCGTTGCACGCCTCGATCGAATAGGCGTAGGCGAGTTCGGTCCAGGCCCTGACCAGGGTCGGGTCAAGCTCGAGTGCGCGCGAAAACAGTCGGATAGCTTCCCTGTTGCCGCTGCGGCTGAAGGTGTTGTGCTGTTCGACACCCAGCAAGTAGCAGTCGTAGGCGCGCAAGCTGGCCGGCGGCTTGCGACGGATTGCATTGCGACCCACTGTGGCGATCGCGCCGAAACAACCGGCAAGCACGTTGATTACGCTTTCCGTCAGGCTGTCCTGCAGCGCGAAGATGTCTTCGACGGGCCGGTCGAAGCGTTCGCTCCACAGGCTGACGCCGGTCCGCGCGTCAGCCAATTCCATCGTAAGCCGCACCCGCAGGGCGTCGGCGCGCAATTGGCCGGACAGAATATAGGCGGCGCCCAGAGCCTTGGCGTCGGTGGCGAAATCGGCCGGCTTGCTGCCCAGCGCCTTCATGGTGTGGAATGCGACGACCGGCAGATCCGCGTAGCGCGCAAGGTCGACGGTGATGTCCGACGACAGGCCGTCGGCGAAGCGGCGCCAATGCTCGTCGGCGGTCAGGCATTCGATGGGAAAAATCGCAAGCACCGGCGAAGCATCGGCCACCGCCGGTGGCCCCGCCGGCGCGGTCCCGATTGCGTTGATATGCATAGCCAGCGCGACCTTGCTGCGCACGCCGAGCTTTTCGTAGATTGCGGCGAGATGGGTGCGAACGGTGGACGGCGCGATGAACAGCGCCTCGCCGATCTCGCGATAGGTCATGCCGGCAGCGAATTTCTCCGCCACCATGCGCTCGCGATCGGACAGGGCCGGCGGGGGCTGCCCCGGCGAAAGCGCGGCCGGTGTGGGCGTCGCGTTGTGGTTCATCCCGATCCCCTGCCCGCGGACGACAACATTATCAACGCCCGCCACTGCAAAATACTACAAATGCAGGACCCAAAACACTGCATGCGGCCGATGGCGCGGCCGGGCGCCGCGGTTCAGGCTCCTCACATGCCCTCGATGAGGGACATTCATTCCGAGGAGCCGATGATGAAACCGACGTTGAACACGATTTCCGATTTTTACGGCGCCGTGCGGCTCGATGTCCGCGAACCGCCGGTCGGAGAAAGCCTCCTGCCACGCCGCCCTGGCCTCTTCGGCCTTTTCGTCGTGTGGCGCGAGCGCGCCTCATTCCGCGAGCAATTGGCGCTCAAGGCGCGCGACACGCCGTATCTGATCGGCGATATCGGCCTGACCATGGATGAGGTGCGGCAGGAACTGGCGAAACCGTTCTGGCGCCGATAGGCCTCAGAAACTCACCACAACCGCCGCGGCACTTCGCCTGGCCTCGCCGTGGAACACCGCCTCGATGTTGTTGCCGTCGGGGTCGAGCAGGAAGCAGGCGTAGTAGCCGGGATGGTAGGGGCGCTCACCCGGCGCGCCATTGTCCTTGCCGCCGGCGGCAAGCCCCGCCTGGTAGAAAGCATCGACAATGGCGCGGTCCCTGGCCTGGAAGGCGAGATGGTGGCGGCCGGTGAGCACGCCGCGCGCCGCGCGACTGTCGGCGCTGGAGACGAACAATTCGTCCGCCCAGAAGTAGTCCTCGGCTTCGCCGCCGATCGGGATGCCCAACACCTCGAACAGAGCGCCGTAGAAACGCCGGCTGGCTTGGAGGTCGCGCACCACGAGCTGGAGATGATCGATGAGCCGGCCGCGATAGAGTTCCATGCGGGTTCTCCTGTTGAGGGGTTCAATTTAGATGGGAGCGGCGTGGGGTCAATGCGGGGTGCTTCTGACTGCTGACATGCAGAAAGGCTGGCGGGACAGCCCCCGCTGGCCTGCCGGCCGTCTCCCCCACGAGGGGGGAGATCAGACGTCACGCCGGCTTTCGCCAATCTCCTAAGTCGTAGAAAGAGCGCAGGCGCGAGAACTGCCAATCTCCCCACTTGTGGGGGAGATGTCCGGCAGGACAGAAGGGGGCGCCGTAGAGCACTTGCCTCTCAGACAATCGGCAATCTCTGACCCGCCAAAAAACTAGATAAAAAATGCAACCAGATTGTAGGATCGGTTCCCGCCCAGACGTCCTTCGGACGCAAACGGCCCGGTGGACTGGAAAAACCGTGCCGCATCAAACAGGATGCCTTTCGGCATGGGAGCAGAACCATGAACCATTCCTATCGTTGGGTCATCGTCGCGGCCGGCGCGCTGATGACCTGCGTGGCGCTCGGCGCGATGTTTTCGCTAGCGATCTTTCTGGAGCCGATGTCGCTCGACACCAACTGGTCGCGCACCGGCATTTCAAGCGCCATGACTTTGAACTTCCTGGTGATGGGCCTTGGCGGTTTCGCCTGGGGCGCGATCTATGACCGGGTCGGCGCGCGGCCCGTCGTGCTCGCCGGCGCGGTGCTGCTCGGCCTGTCGCTGGTGGTGGCGAGCCGCGCCCATTCGCTGCTAACCTTCCAGCTGAGCTATGGCGTCATCGTCGGGCTGGCGGCCAGCGCCTTCTTCGCGCCGATGATCGCGCTCACTACCGCCTGGTTCGACACCAATCGCAGCCTCGCCGTCTCGCTGGTCTCGGCCGGCATGGGTGTCGCGCCGATGACCATCTCGCCCTTCGCCCGCTGGCTGATCACGGCCTATGACTGGCGCACCGCCATGTTCGATATCGGCGTCATGGCCTGGGTGCTCTTGCTGCCCGCCGTCTTCCTGGTGCGCCAGCCGCCGACGGCGGTCGCGGCAAGCGACGGCACGCCGGCGCCTGTCACCGACGATCCCGGCATGAGCGTCGGCCAGGCGCTGCGCTCGCCGCAATTCATCGTGCTGGGCTTGACCTTCTTCGCCTGCTGCGCGGCGCATTCGGGCCCGATCTTTCACATGGTGAGCTATGCCATGTCCTGCGGCGTCGCGCCGATGGCGGCCGTGTCGATCTATAGCGTCGAGGGGCTCGCCGGCCTTGGCGGACGCGTGCTTTACGGCGTGCTCGGCGACAGGCTGGGCGTGAAGCCGGTGCTGGTCGCCGGGCTGGCCATTCAGGGGCTGGTCATCGCCGCCTACCTCACCGTCGGCCAGCTCGAGCAGTTCTACCTTCTGGCCGTCATCTTCGGCGCTACCTATGGCGGCGTGATGCCGCTCTACGCTGTGCTGGCGCGCGAATATTTCGGCCTGCGCATCATCGGCACCATCCTAGGTGCCGCCACGATGCTCTCAAGTCTCGGCATGTCGCTCGGGCCGCTTGCCGGCGGCATGATCTATGACGCCACTGCCAGCTATCACTGGCTGTTCATCGGCTCGGCGCTGATCGGGCTCGGCGCCGCCGGCATCGCCATCGCCTTCCCGCCGCAACCCAGCCGGCAGAAACTGCAGATGGCGTGAGCAGCACCGGTTCCTTTCCCCTGCCTTGTCGGGGGCGAGGAACCGAGCTTGCGGAGATCAGCTAATCACCCAGTCCCCGTTCCCGTGCGCACCGCCTCGCGGTCGCTCTCGTCGCGTTTCACCCGCTCGTCGGAGATCAGCACCACCGGGCATGGGCTTCGCCTCAGCACGCCGGTCGTCGTCTCACCGAAGATCAACTCTTCGCCCTGGCGCCGCGCCACGCCCATGACGATCAACGCCACGCTGCGGCTGGCCTGGCGGGCAATGGCATCGGCGGCTGCGGCTCTGCTGCGGATCGCGGTCTCGATCTCGACGCCGTAGCGGTCGGCGAGCGCGACGATATCCTTCAGCACCGCTTCCCTGCGGCGATGCGAGACGGTGTCGCGTGGCTCGTCGCGACCAACCCTGGCGACATAGAGCATCTTGACCGGCGCACCGGTGACGGCGGCGATGGCCAAGGCCAGTTCGGCGCCGCGGCGGGCGACCGCAGTGCCGTTGACCGGCACCAGTATCTTGCCCGATCCCGGGCCGAGCTTCGGCGTCTGGCGGCCTACGGCTGCCGGTTTCAGCACTAGGCAGAGCGGCCCATCGAAGGCGCCGGCGACTTCGTTCAGCCGGTGCGAGAAGCCGCCCTTGGAGGTGACCGCGCGACCGAGGCCGACGAGCAGCATGCCGTAGCCTTTGCGCGCCTCCCTGGCGACCGTTTCGGCCGAAAGCTCCTCATGCTGGCGGCGGGTGACCGGCGCTTCGCGCACTGGGCTCTCGTCGGATTTCTTCGCGGCCTCGCGGCTGTCCTCCGCACCTTTTTCGATCTCGTCCAGATGCAGCCCCTCGGTTGGCTCGGCATCGATTTCACCGCTGGAATGCAGCACTGTCATCGGCTTGCCGGCGCCGATGACGCCGGCAAGATAGGCGGCAAAGCGGCCGACGACGCCCTCGTCGACCACCACCAGAAGCCTCTCCAGATTGGCGACGAAACCGCGCTGGTCCACCTCTTCGCGCTCCAGGCGCTTCTTCTCGTTCTCGCCGATCGGCAGGCGCCGCAGCGCCCAGCGCAATGTCGGCGGCATGACGAGGGTGGTGATGACGGCCATGGTGAGGATCATGGTGAAGAGGTTGTGCGACAGCACGCCCATCGAGAGGCCGATCGAGGCGACGATCACTTCGGTCGAGCCACGCGCGTTCATGCCGCAACCCACCGCGATGCCTTCGGCACGGCTCATGCCGGCGACTTCCGCGCCGATGAAGGCGCCGCCGAACTTACCGATCGAGGCGATCACCACCAGCGCCACGGTAAGCAATGCCAGCTGCGGGTCGAGCAGCACGGTGAGATCGGCCGACAGGCCGGCGACGCCGAAGAACACCGGCATGAAAAGGGCGGTGATGATGCCGCGCAATTGCCCTTCGATATGCCGCGACAGGATCGGCGACTCGCCCACCAAAATGCCCGCGACAAAGGCGCCGAGCACGGTGTGGACGCCGATCAGGTCGGTGATCAGCGCCATCGCGCCCATGATGGCCAGGATGACGGTGACCACCGCGTATTCCGAACGGAACGTGTCGTTGGTCCAGCGGATGGCGTCGAAGACGATGCGGCGCCCGAGCGTGAAGGAAAACGCCATGAAGGCCGCGACGCCGAGGATGGTGAAGGCAAGATTGCCGATCTCGATCCGCCCCTTGGTTGCTATGCCGATGGTGATGGCGATGATCACCCAGCCGATCGTGTCCTCGATGATGGCCGAGGACACGATGATCTGGCCGAGGTCGCGACGCATGAAATTCATGTCGCGCACCACCATGGCGACGATCTTGACCGAGGAGATGGAAAGCGCCGTGCCAAGGAACAGCCCGGCCACGATGCGCTCGCTGCCGGTCGCAAGCAACGAAGCCGGCATGAACTGCGCGGCGGTGAAGCCGAGCGCGAAAGGCACGGCGACGCCGGCGGCCGAGATCGAAAAACAGGCGCGGCCGACGCGGCGCACGAGCCTCAGATCCGTCTCCATGCCGGTGAGCAGGAGCAGCATCAGAACGCCGAGCTGGGCGATGGCGTTGATCATCGACTTCTGCGAGGCGTCGCCGGCGAAGACCAGCCGCTCGGCCTCCGGCCAGACCCAGCCGAGCAGCGAAGGGCCGAGCAGGATACCGCCGATCAGCTGCCCCATCACCGCGGGCTGGCCCAGTATTTCCAGCACCTCGCCGATACCGCGCCCGACGACCAGAAGCAGGATCAGCTCGGCGACGAAGATGCCTTCCGAGGACATGCCGGTCTTCTCGGCCGCGAAGGCGATGGCGGGCATCAGGGCGAGCGCGGCAGCACCAAGCGCGATCCAGATCGACAGCGACCGTCGCCGATTGAGCATGTTGAACAATATGCACCCCTCATTCCTCGCGTCGGCATAACGGTTTGGCGCGAGGATCGTTGCACGGCTTTTCCTCGCCCCATGAAATGGGGAGAGGTGCCTCGGCGAAGCCGAGACGGAGAGGGAGAACGCCGGTTCGACCGGTAAAAGCGCCTCTATGAGGAAGACATTCGCCCTACGAAAGATCCTCTCCGTCCGGGTTCGCGGATACCTCGCCCCGCCTTTGGCAAGGGCGAGGAAAAGCTTCTACAATTCTAATCAAATGCCACGGCCGATTTTTGCTTCGCGGTAAAGCGACTCGACGATGTTGGCCGCCAGGCGGGGCAATAAGGAGAAGCTAATGAAAAGCGACTTTGCCGCCGCCCACCTGCACCTCGACCGGGCGTGCCATTACCTGCGTGGCGACGATGAAACGAGCCGTGCCGCGCTTCAAGCGCTCGACCTTGTGATCGAGGCGGTGGCGGCAGCCCAGCATGCCAGGCCGATGGCCGATGTGCTACCCTTTCCGCGGCGCGCGAATGGTGGTCTTCCCCCGCTTGCATCCTGACTTATGCGCCTGAAAAGGCGGGAACATTTTGGGGCGGCCGCACGTTGTGCTATACGGGGTGTGGCCGGCCTGTTCTTAGTCGGGATGCGGCCGGCCATGGCGGCGGGAGGCGCATGGCAAAATGTCCCAGACGACGGCCGCAAAATCCACCGGCGCGGCCACGGCCTCGAAATCCACCGAGGCGAGCGCGCCGGCAACATCGACCGAGAAGGCAGCACCTCCGCGCGCCTCCGACACGCTGGCGCTGAAGCTCAGCTCTGCCGAATTCACCACGACGCTGTCGCATTTCCACCGCGCCGAGATCGCGCGCATGGCCGGCTGGCGCGACCGGCTCGACCGCACCAGCAACTGGGCGATCACCGTGGTGGCGGCGATGCTGTCGGTGTCGCTGTCTACTCCCAGCGCGCATCATGGCGTGCTTTTGTTCGCGATGCTCCTGATCACGCTGCTTTTGTGGATCGAGGCGCGGCGCTACCGCTTCTTCGACGTCTACCGCGCCCGCGTGCGGCAGTTCGAGCGCTACTACTTCGCGCAGATATTTTCGCCGCAGCCCGACTATGCCTCCAACTGGCTGGCCATACTGGGTGAAGGCCTGCGCTCGCCGCGTTTCCTGATCTCGCAGCGCGCGGCGCTGATCCGCCGGCTGCGCCGCAACTACATCTTCATGTACACGATCCTGCTGCTTGCCTGGATCCTGAAGATCACCACGCCAAGCCTCTCGCGCGAAGGCTCTCCGATCGGTTTCGGCGCCTCGCTCGTCGATACGTTCCGAGTGGCGACGCTGGGGCCCATCCCCGGCGTCGTCGTCGTGTGCGGGGTGAGCGCCTGCTATCTGGCGCTGCTTGCCGCCGCTTTCCTGGTCCGCTCCGATGATGGCGAGCTGTCCTTCGGCGATGTGCATGTGTGAGTGAGGCACTAGGCAGTAGGCAGTAGGCAGTAGGGGGATAGCCGCTTTCCATGCTGCCTCGCAACGCCCTTTTTCCTATTGCCTACTGCCTACTGCCTAGTGCCTACTGCCCAGCAATGGCTTCAGGCTTTGAATCGCAAAGCCGGTCCAAGTGTCTGTTTCTGGAGGAGATCGCATGGACGACACCGACCAATGGCGCAACATGGCGAGCGCGCCGCGGGACGGCAGCCGCATCCTGGTGACGGTGCGCTCCTCCGAACAGGGGCCGGCCGAGGTCGACATGGCCTACTGGTCGCGCGCCGACCAGTTCGGCGAGGAAGGCTGGCGGGCGTCGGACTCCTCGCCCGGCCGCGTCGTCGAATATGCCGAGCCGGAGCTCAGATGCTGGATGCCGCTGCCTACCGCTGGGCGCGGGTCGATGCCAAGCCCGTGGGAGGGTGAGGACGTGCCGCTGGTGGACGGCGATGGGATTTAAGGCGGCTTACCCCGACTATTTGGTGCAAGCGGCCGTGACGGCCGATCCCCCAGTAGGGGACATGTCCCCACAAGGAGGGAGATTGGCTGTGCACCGGCTTTCGCCAATAAGCGGCGTTAGCTGTCGTGATCTTACAGAAGGCGGCTTCTGGGCTTAAACCTAGTTGCAAAAACTTTTTCGGCACGCCGAGAGAGTGCCGACCCGATCCAGGTCGCGAAGGCAAGAAGCCGAAGCGCGAACCCTTCGAAGTCGACGATGGATGTACTCACCTGCCGATGCTTGCGTTGCCGGTCAAGGTACCACGCCAGCGCAATATCATGCCGACACGGCGCGCTGATGTCCTGCCCGCCGATTTGGTCGTCGCCATGCCAGATTGGCCATTCGCTCGGGCGTTGCACGGCATCCTCCTCAGATTGATGTCCAATGCGGATAATCTGGAGGAGGACCGTGAGAGACACGCAGCAACCGGCGTGATCAAATCGTGAAAAATGCTGGCCGCATGAGATCCGGGTTGAATTAGAGACTGCTAAGCGAAAGAATTGCCTCGATCATGGTCGGGGTGGCTTCCGATGACGGCGCCGCATCTTCACCTGCTGGGTGGTTTCGACTTTAACGGCGTCGGGGCGACGGCTCCGGCCTTCAGTCGCAAGGCGCGCGGCATGGTGGCTTACCTTGCGCTGCAGGCCGGGCAGGCGCAGTCGCGCGAAAAGCTCGCGGCGCTGCTCTGGAGCCTCAATGGCGAGGCCCAGGCGCGGATGAGCCTGAGGCAGGCGGTGTCGTCCGTCCGCAAGGCGATAAGCGTCGCGGGCGGGGGGCGCTTCCTCACCGACGGCGCGAACCTTGCGCTTCACCTCGACGATATCGATTTCGACGTGGCGCGCTTCGAGGCGCTGGCCGCGGGCCCCGCGCCCGAGGATCTCGAACAGGCCGCCGCCCTCTATCGCGGCGACCTGCTCGACGGGCTCGGCCTGCGGGAAGAGCCGTTCGAGGAATGGCTGCGGGTCGAGCGCGAGCGCCTGCGGGCGATCGCCGTCGCGGCGCTGGACAGGCTGATCAATCATTACACCACCGCAGCTGACCCCGCCGCCTGCATACGGGCCGCCATGCGCCTGCTGGCGATGGAGCCGCTGCGCGAGGATGCCCATCGTGCCCTGATGCGAAGCTACGCGGCTCAAGGGCGCGTCAACCTGGCGCTGAAGCAATATGAGGTCTGCCGCGACGCGCTGCAGCGCGAGCTGCGGCTGATGCCGGAAGCCGAAACCCGGCACTTGCATGACGAGTTGCGCGCCCGCCGCATCGCGTCTCCTGCCCGGCCCTCGGCTTCGAGCCCCGAACCCGAATCCGCACGGCCACCAACTCACTATGTCAAATCGTCGGGCGTGAACATCGCCTACCAGGTGACCGGCGAGGGGCCGGTCGACCTCGTCTACGTGCCGGGCTGGGTCTCCAATCTCGACCTGGCCTGGGCATCGCCGCGCTTCGCGCATGTGCTGAAGCGGCTCGGCTCCTTCTCGCGTCTGATCCGCATCGACAAGCGTGGCACCGGCCTCTCAGACCGCAATGTCGGCCTGCCGACGCTGGAACAGCGCATGGAAGACGTGCGCGCCGTGCTGGACGATGTCGGCTCCGATCGCCCGGTGCTGTTCGGCAGTTCCGAGGGCGGACCGATGTGCCTATTGTTTGCCGCCACCTATCCAGAACGCACCGCCGCGTTGGTGCTCACTGGAGCTTATGCCCGAGGCACATGGTCGAAGGATTATCCTTGGGCCCGAACCGTCGATGAGGTGCAACAGGATATCGACACCGTCGAACGACAATGGGGCGAGCCCGCCGACATGCGCAACGCCGCGCCCAGCCTGATCGAAAACATGGTCGAGCGCGAGTGGTTCGCCGCCTATCTCAGAAATTCGGCCTCGCCGGCCGACGCGATCGCGCTCTGGCGCTGGGGCACGGAGATCGACGTGCGCGACATCCTGCCGGCGATCCATGTCCCGACGCTCGTGCTGCAGCGGACCGGCGATCGCTGGGTGAAGCCGGAGGAAGGACGCTATCTGGCGACGCATATCGAAGGCGCCAGATATGTCGAGCTTGCCGGAAGGGACCACGTGATCTGGGGCGAGGACTGCGACGGCCTAATCGACCAGATCAGGGATTTCGTGATCGGTGCGCTGCCGCCGGCGCGAGCGGAAAAGGTGCTGATATCGGTGCTGGCGCTCGCCATCGACGGCGCGGCCGACGACGCGAAAGCGGCCGGGCAGGCAGACATCGTTCGCGACGGATTGCTGCTTGGCGGCGGCTCGGAGATCAGGCGGTCGCGTGACACGCTGCTTGCCGCATTCCAGCGGCCGACGCGCTCGATCCAATGCGCGATGGCGATCGCCAATCGCCTGGGGCCATGCGGCCTCAAGGTTCGCGCGGCGATTCACATCGGCGAGTGCGAGGCGCGTGGCGAGGACTTTTCCGGCATCGCCATCGAAGTCACGGCGCGGCTGCTGGACCATGCCAAGCCGGGCCAGATCATCGCATCGCGAACGATGCGCGACCTAGTCGTCGGCTCCGGCTTGACCTTCGAGGAACAAGGCGAGATGAAAGCAAGCGGCCTGCCCGGCGCGCTCCAGTATTTTGCCGTAACCGGGGCCCCGCCAGGCCTCTGACTTTCGGTTAGAACAAAAACGCCGCCGTGGCCGGGTCCGGCCCCGTCCGGCCATCACGCGAATCCAGGCCGTGGATGGTCTGCATGTCGCTCGCATCCAGCTCGAAGCCGAAAACGTCGAAATTGCTCGCGATGCGCTCCTGGTGGATCGACTTCGGAATGACGACCAGGCCCTCCTGCAGGTGCCAGCGGATGATCACCTGCGCCACCGACTTGCCGTGCTTCTTCGCCAGTTTCTCCAGCGTCGGGTCCGCCAGCAGCCGACCGCTGCCCAGCGGGCTCCAGCTCTCGACATGGATGCCGTGCTTCTTGTGGAACTCGCGCTTGTCGCGCTGCTGGAAGCGCGGGTGCAGTTCGATCTGGTTGACGACCGGCGTCACGCCGGTCTCGCCGATGATGCGTTCCAGATGATCCTGGTTGAAGTTCGAGACGCCCACCGACTTGATACGGCCGGCCTGCTTTAGCTCAACCAGCGTCTTCCAGGCCTCGACATATTTGTTCTGGCTGGGCACCGGCCAGTGGATGAGAAAGAGGTCGATCCGGTCGATGCCGAGCTTCCGCATCGTATCGTCGAAAGCGCGCAACGCCTCGTCGCGCTGATGCGCGCCGTTGCGCAGCTTGGAGGTGATGAACAACTCGTCCCTCGGCACGGCGGCCGCGCGGATCGCTTCGCCGACGCCTTCCTCGTTGCGGTAGCCCTCGGCGGTATCGATGAGGCGATAACCGGCCTCGATGCCCCAGCGCACGACCTTGGCGGTGATGTCGGGATCGACTTGCCACACGCCGAGGCCGATCTGAGGGATCGTGGCGGCGTCGTTCAATGTCAACTGTTCAGGCATGAATCGTTCCTTCTGCACTGTGGGTTGGCCCCGCCTATGTAGTTTCCAGATTTGGAATGACGAGCTGATGTGCGGAAAAATGGGCGTCCTTGCAGCTGTCGGCCTCCTCTTGTCCATCAGCAATCGCTAATTGACAGGCCTACGGAAAAGGCGCTGATTGACAGGCGGTAGATCGCAACAAGGCGGTCGATTTGGCCTGCCGGCGTCACCGCGGGAGGATCTCATGCCAACTGTCATCGGCCACCACGATATCAAAAAAGGCGCCAAGCACTGGCTCACATCACCTAAGCGCAAGGAACTATTCGGTCCGCTTGGCATAACCAACATCCGCACCTTCGTCGATCCGCAGAATCGTGACCGGGTGGCTGTAATGATGGACGTTCCGGATATGGACAAGCTGGCGGCCCTGATGCAGAGCAAGGCAGCTGCCGATGCCATGGAGTTCGACGGCGTGGTGCCCGAATCCCTAGTCATCCTGGTGGAAGAAAAGGGATAGCCGCCTCGCTGGGCCCTATCCTTTCGCTCCAAACCTCAAGCCGTCCATCAAAAGCTTCACCAGCCTCCCCGATCGCTCGCGCCAGTCGGGCGTGTTCGGCGCGGAGTAGATGCCGCCGAGCGCATGCATGACATCGGAGGCGTCGACATCGGGGCGGATCTTGCCTGCGGCGGCGGCAGCCTCGATCAGGCCCCGCATCGCGCCCGAGACACGGCCGGAGGTGTCGGAGAACAGCGTCGAGTTGGTGGTGAGCAGAAGGCGCAGGCTGGTGGCGAGGCCGCGCTTGGTGGCGATGTAGTCGACGAAGCGCTGCATCCAAAGTTCGAGGGCGACATCAGCCGGATGCTCGCGCGCCAGTTCGTCGGCCGCGTGGCAAAGCCCTTCCACCTCGCGGCGATAGACTACCTCGACCAGATGCTCGCGCGTCGGGAAATGCCGGTAGAGCGTGCCGATGCCGACCCCTGCCCGCTTGGCGATCTCCTCCAGCGAGGCGTCGACGCCGTCGGCCGCGAAAGCCTGCGCCGCCACCTCGACCAGCCTGTCGCGGTTGCGCTGCGCATCGGCGCGCAACGGCTTTGGCGCCGGCGGATCGCGCGTCGCTTCAGCGGTCATTTCACGGTCAGGCACTTTTTTCTCCACCGAACGCAATATGGGGGGTTGAACCATCACTGGCCAGACCCCAGTTAAATAAACGGAGGCACCTCCGCTTTAGTGGAGTACCTTTATCATATAACCAGGGGAAGCGGTATGTCACGTAGAGAAGGACGGAAAGCTTTGCCTGGCCGCTGGAGACAGGGGCATTCTTCGACGCCTGAGGTTGGCAAAACCGCTCGTGACTTCGTCATCCCAGGGCGAAGCAAGGAGCGGAGCGACGCGGCGCAGACCCTGGGATCCATGCCATACCCTGCGAGCGCGGCTACGGTGCAGAATTCTGGCCCGTCGCGTCCTTCGGCAAACGTCACGGCATGGATCCTCGGGTCAAGCCCGAGGATGACGAACGCGAAGGTCGCCTCCAAGCAACCATCACCCTTGCCCCTCACCCCCCAAGCCCCATTTCCATCCGCTTAAGCGTCCAGCAATCGGAGCCCGACGCCCCATGAATGACCAAGTCACCATCAGTCCCACCGCGCTTTCCATCCATCTCACCATCAACGGCCGCGCGCATTCCCTCGACGTCGAACCGCGCGTGACGCTGCTTGACGCGCTGCGCGACCGGCTGCACCTCAGCGGCACCAAGAAAGGCTGCGACCAGGGCCAGTGCGGCGCCTGCACCGTGCATGTCGACGGCGAGCGTGTGCTCGCCTGCCTGACGCTGGCGGCCCAGGTCGAGGGCCGCTCGATCACCACCATAGAGGGCCTTGCCGACGAAGACGGCACGCTGCACGCCGTACAGGCCGCCTTCCTGGAGCAGGACGCCTTCCAGTGCGGCTATTGCACGCCGGGACAGATCATGTCGGCGGTGGCCTGCATCCGCGAGGGTCATGCCGGCTCCGACGAGGAAATCCGCGAGTACATGGCCGGCAATCTCTGCCGCTGCGGCGCTTATCCGCACATCGTCGCCGCCGTCCGCCAGGCCGCACAGGAGCTGCGCTCATGAGAGACTTTTCCTATCTCCGCGCCGACAGCGTCGAGGCCGCGCGCAACGCCGCAGCCCTTCCCGGCGCCATGCTGCTGGCCGGCGGCACGACGCTCATCGACCTCGCCAAATGCGGCGTCGCCGAACCTACTGTTGTCATCGACATCAGCCACATCGAAGGGCTCAACGCTGTCGACGTGACTGCCGACCGCGCCTTCATCGGCGCGCTGGCCAAGATGAGCCATGTCGCCGACAACCCGCAAGTGAAGAGCCTCTTCCCCGCCGTGTCGGAAGCGCTCTGGCAGGCGGCGTCGGCGCAGTTGCGCAACATGGCCACCATCGGCGGCAATCTGATGCAGCGCACGCGCTGCCCCTATTTCCGCGATCCGCAAAATTTTCCGACCTGCAACAAGCGTGCGCCGGGCAGCGGCTGCTCGGCGATCGGCGGGGTGACGCGCGGCCATGCCGTGCTCGGCACCAGCGAGGCCTGCATCGCCACCTACCCGGGCGACCTGGCGGTGGCGCTCGTCGCCTTCGACGCCGAGGTCGATCTTGGCGAGCGCAAGCTCAAGGTGGAGGACTTCTTCCTCGCGCCAGGCGCCACCGCCGAGCAGGAGCACGACATCCGCCCCGGCGAGGTGATCACCGCAATAGAAATCCCCGGCTCGGCCGCGGCCAGGCGCTCGACCTACATCAAGGTGCGCGACCGCCAGTCCTATGAATTCGCGGCGGCAAGCGCTGCCGTTGGGCTGGAGCTCGAAGGCGATGGTCGCACCATCCGCGACATCCGCGTCGCGCTGGGCGGCGTCGCCACCAAGCCATGGCGCGCGCGTGCCGTCGAGGACGCGCTGAAGGGCAAGGCGCTCGACGAAGACATCGTCCGCAAGGCGAGTGAGCTCGCCATGGAGGGCGCTGTCGACCACGGCGCCAACCGCTACAAGATTGCGTTGGCGCCGCGCGTGATCGCGCGCGCCATCCTCAAATTGGGAGAGACGGCATGACCGTTCATGACATGAAACACGCCGCGTCGGACAGCGCGCGGCTCGAAGCGGTCGGCGGGCGCCTGTCGCGCGTCGACGGTCCGGCCAAGATCACCGGCGCGGCCCACTACGCCGTCGAGCAGCAGCTCGAAGGGCTGACGCATGCGGTGCTCGTCGGCGCAACCATCGCCGCGGGCAACGTCAACGCCATCGACACGCGCGCGGCCGAGACCGCGCCTGGCGTGCTCGCCGTGCTGACGCCCGACACCATCATGGAGCTGAAGGGTGCATCGGACTGGCTGGGCAATCCGCCCTCGCAGTCGACCTACGCGCCGCTCGTGCGCGAGGTAACCTTTTCCGGCCAGCATGTCGCCGCGGTCGTGGCCGAGACCTTCGAGCAGGCGGTGGCCGCCGCGGCGCTGGTCAAGGTCTGGTATGACGAGACGCCGGCCATCGTCGATCTCAGCGACGGCAAGGCCGGTGACGGCATCCCGATCGACGCCATGACCAAGGAATGGGGCGACGCTGAAGCCGCCTTCGCCGAAGCGCCGGTGCGCATCTGCGCGGCCTATAACACGCCGCGCGAATTCCAGGCGGCGATGGAGCCGCATGGGCTGATCGCGCGCTGGGAAGGTGACGAGCTGACCATCTGGGAGCCGAGCCAATGGCTGGACGGCATGGCGCGTACCTATGCCGAATGGTTCGGCGTGCCGTTCGAAAATGTGCGGCTCGTATCGCCCTATATCGGCGGCGGTTTTGGCTCCAAGGCGCTGGCGCTCGCCCACAGCGCGGTGGCGGCGGCGGCGGCGAAGATGCTCGGGCGCCCGGTGAAGCTGGTGCTCAACCGCCCGCAGAATTTCACGTCCTATGGCGGCCGCGCCGCGACACGGCAGACCGTTGCCATCGGCGCCGACAGGGATGGAAAGATCCAGTCGATCGTACATCGCGGCGTCAACGAGACGGCCGTCGACGGCATGTGGGTCGAGCCGCTCGGTTCGGTCACCTCGATCATGTATGCCACGCCAAACTTCTCCTCGAAGCAGAATGTCGTGCGGGTCAACACGGTGGTACCGGGGGCAAAACGCGCGCCGGGCGAGAACCCAAGCGCCTTCGGCATCGAAAGCGCCATCGACGAGCTTGCTTATGAGCTTGGGCTGGATCCGCTGGAGATGCGGCTGATCAATTATGCCGAACAGGACCCGCACACCAAGAAGGCGTGGTCAACACGCCAGTTGCGCGAGGCCTTTGCCGCCGGCGCCGAGGCCTTCGGCTGGGCGAAGCGCAGCAACGCGCCGCGCTCGATGCGCGACGGCCACCAGCTCATCGGCTGGGGTGTTGCGGCCGGCACCTATCCGGTGCGGCGCGCGCATGGCGAGGCGGTGGTGAAGCTCAAAGCCGATGGTTCGGTCGAGGTCGAAAGCTCCTCCATCGACATGGGCCAGGGCACCTACACGATCCTGGCGCAGACCGCGGCCGAAACGCTCGGCGTGCCGGTGGAGCGGGTGTCGGTGAAGCTCGGTGACTCGCATTTCGCCCGCGCCGGCGTCACCGGCGGCTCACGGCTTGCCGGCGTCATGACCGGCGCCGTCTACAAGGCGGCCGGCCAGGCGCTGGACGAGCTGATCGGGCTCGCGCTTTCCGACCCGCGCTCGCCTTTCCAGAAGCTGCAGGCGAACACGCTGCAGGTGCGGGACGGCCGCATCGCCTCGCCGCGCGGCGAAGGACCGGAGCTGTCGATCGCGGAGTTCATGTCCGCTGTCGGGCGCGAAAAGATTGAGGCCAAGGGCGACACGCTGCCGGCAAGCACGACGCCGGAGGAGCGCTACAAGAACTACACCACCATCGCCATGTCGATCCCACACACCGAAGGCGACTATTCGCGCTATTCCTGGTGCGCGCATTTCGTCGAGGTGCGCGTCGACGAGGATTTCGGCACGGTGCGTGTGTCGCGCGTGGTGTCAGCGCTGGATTCGGGCCGGCTCTACAACCCGAAGCTGGCGGAAAGCCAGTGGAAGGGCGGCATCATCATGGGCATCGGCCAGGCGCTCTTGGAAGAAGGCATCGTCGACCGCCGCCACGGCCGCATCGTCAACGGCAATTTCGCCGACTACATGCTGCCGACCAATGCCGATATCCCCGACATCCAGACGATCTCGGTCGGCATCCCCGACCCGCACTCCTCCGCGCTTGGCGGCAAGGGCGTCGGGGAACTGGCGATCGTCGGTATCGCGCCGGCGATTGCCAACGCGGTGTTCCACGCGACGGGGAAAAGGGTACGGGATTTGCCGATCACCCTGGAGAAGTTGATTTAGCGCCCGCGCTGAAGCGGCCAATCTCCCTGTATGGACGCGTTTCAGGTACCCCGACGCGCCCGGGTTCTGTTCGCGCGAGACGGCTGATCAGAATTTGTAGGCGATCCCGACGCGGATATCGTGCGTTGTCAGTTCGATCGCATCCTTGTTGATAGGAGCCCCATCGAAGGTCGAGTGACGCACAGAGGTGTGACGGCCGAAATCGGCGAAGCGGTATTCGCCCCGGACGAGCCAATTGTCGGTTACGGCGTATTCGAGACCGGCGCCCAGTGTGTAGCCCGCAATCGTATCGTCGACGTCGGCATAGGCATCTCCGCTCGGAAGGTTGACGGTGGTGTGCTTGTAGTTTGCCACCGCAAGGCCGCCGGTGAGGAAGGGAAGCCAACGATCCATCGCGTAGCCGGCTCTCAGGCGGACAGACCCGACCGCCTTCAGCTCGAGCACGCCACCGAAGGCAGGATCGTCGACCCCCAGAGCCTGATAGGCCGTTGTGTCCTTGACGTTGGCAAAGCTGTAGTCGCCCTCGACACCGAGAACCAGGCCGCCGTCGAACTGCTTGGCGTAGCCGATATACAAGCCGCCGAAGCCGCCGGATGGGCTGTAGCCCCAGCCGTAATCCTCGAAACTGCCAGGCGCAAAAGTCTGACCGACCCTTGCATCGCCCCAGGCATATCCGGCTTGTGCCCCGACATAGGCGCCAGACCAGTTGTAGGTGGCCGCGACGGGCGAGGTTGAATCGACGTCCGCGGCGGACGCCATGCCGACAGGCACGAGTAGAAAGGCCGTGGCGAGAAGTACTGTTTTCATTGCTTGTCTGCTGTCCCCAAAGTGTCGCCTTCCCCGGCGGAAAAATGCCGCCGCGGGGTTTTGTTCGGACAGATCAGAACTTGGAGCTGAGGCCGACCCGCAAATCGTGCGTCTTGAGATCGACGTTCGTCACCGTGGCAAGACCGGCCGCGGCCGAGAGAGCCTTGCTGCCGAAGTCGGAGTAGCGATACTCGACGCGAGCGATCCACTTGTCGGTGAAGGCGTGCTCGACGCCGGCTCCTACAGTCCAGCCAATATAGGCTTCGTTGTGGAGTGTTATGTCACCGCTGGGAGTGCCGGTAATCGCGGTCAGTTCATATTTGGCCGCGGCCACGCCCGCGGTGATGTAAGGCAAAGTCCGATCGAAAGCATAGCCGGCCCGCAGCCGCGCCGACCCCGACCACTTGAGTTCGCTCTTGAGCAACGTGTTGCCGCCATTGGCGAAGGTCGTAAGTCCATCGACATTGTTGTACGCAAGGTCAGCCTCGGCACCGAGCACGAAACGGTTCGCCAATTCCTGGTTGACGCCGACATGGATGCCGCCAATAAAACCATTCGGATCGACGGGATCGCTAACGTCGGTACCCCCAACGCCGGCGCCGGCGATGAAGAGATTGGATTTTCCGGCCGCGTAGCCAAAGTGAACGCCGGCATAGAGACCGGACCAGTCGTAGGCGGCTACAGGCGAACCCTCATTGACGTCCGCCGCGCATGCCATGCCGACAGGCGCGAGAATGATGGCTGTGGCGAGAAGAATGGTTTTCATTGTCAGGTTGCTGCCCCAAATGTTGCGTTCCCCGCCGCGGAATGCCCTGCGGGAATCCGGCTGCTTGCCGAGGCCCTGGTGTTGCATCGTCCGCCGGCCGCGTCTTGGGGTGAGCCGCACTGGAATTGTCCTGGAACGCGCCGCGGCATTTTCCGGCTCGGTGTGGCCGATCAGCCGCAGCCGATCGGCGCGTGCCGCGCGGCGCGATGTTGCTGATCCCGCCGCAAGGGGAGGCAAGCAAATTCAGACGCCCCACCACTATGATCCGGGAGCCGCGAGGGGCGTGCCTATGTCCGAAATGAGTTTGACGAGATCGGCTTGGCGCCGCGTGCCGGTTTTGGCGAAGATCCGGTTGAGGTGGGTCTTCAAGGTGTTCTCGCCGATGCCGAGCGACACCGCGCTCCTGGACGCGGACAAGCCGCTGCCGATCCTGAGCAGGACGCGCGCCTCCGCCGGCGTCAGGTCGAACAGCGTGGTGAGAACGGCCTCCGGCAGTGGCGAGGCGGACGTCGTGGTCGACACGAAAACAGCGGCGCAGGCCGGCCGGAAAGCCGCCCGCGCGGTCCCTTCGGTCAAGGGCAATACATAGGCGACGGCGGGCGGCTGGCCCGCGACCGAAATGGGCAGGCCTATGCCGCGCGAGCCAAGCGAGGCATCCGCGCTCGCGGCACTGGCGATCGCTTCCTGCAGGGCGGGGACCACCGCCGTATTCTGCGCCTGGAGCAGGCCATGCCGGGAAAGAATGGGACCTTGCGCCGAAAACATCTGTTGAGCAGCCCCATTGGCATGGAGGATTGCCCCGTTGGCACCAGTCAGCACGACAGGCACGGCCAGGTGGTCGAGCGCCTCGCGATAAAGACTGGCGGTCACGCGGGCCTGATCGAGCAGATCCCCGATGAGGGAGGCGCGGCGCAGATGCGGCGAGAGCAATGCCATGAAACGCTGCTCCTCGACGGATATGATCTCCCGGTCGGCCCGCGTGGTGCAACCCATGAGGCCGATCCGATCCTGTGTATGGACGAATTTGATGATGCAGCCTTCACGCAATCCCTGCGGTTTGGCCCAATTCTGGAAGAAAGGCGTCCGCTGGAGTTCGGCTTCGCTCATATGCGAGAGCGTCGCGACCGGCGTGTCGATATCGCCGACGACCACGGCCTTCAGTCCGGGAATTGCCTCAAAGTCGTAATCCTCCTGGAGCACACGCATCTGCTCGGCATCCCAGGGCGACCGGGCGGCGAAGCGCCCGTGATTGCCTTCAATGTTGGCAAGCGCGATGGTGCTATACGCCGCGTCCATGGTTTCGGTGATCCGGACCATGACCCCGGTCCAGCCTTCCGGGTTCAACACGCAATCGTAGATATCGCCGACAATCGAACTCAGGACTTCGCGGCTCAGCCTTTCCACCGTTTCTCCTACACCTCAGCATACTCCGCCCCTCGCATGATGGGTGGCGGCAAACGATGAAACCAGCAACATTTTGACTGCGACCCGGTGCAAAGGCACCGATCCCGCCTGAAGGATTTTGCTGGCGTCATACTTTCGGGTGACGCCAAGCGTGGTTGGGCACGACTAAGGCGTTCAACCGGTTGAACGCCAAGCCATCAATGTTGCTGGTTATTCCTGGAATGGAAAGCGGCGCGTTCGATTTTTTGAGACTGCGGGTGTTAGCGGGGGCGCTTCCTTGTCACGAAAGACGGTGTTTTCATCGGCTGATTTGCCGGAGCATCTTGGCGACCGCGATCGATTTTCGCTCTGGCAGGATATCCATGTCGCCAAGATCTGGTCGGTCGAATACAGCATATCGGAAAAACTGCCTTTCGAAGCAGCGATCGAGGCCACGGCCGTCGGATCGCTGGTGCTTGGCCAGATGGCCGGGACAATCAAGCACGCGACGAGGAAGACGAGCAACATCGCCGATGACGGCAATGACGGATATCTGCTGCTGATCAACAGGGCCGACACCGTGCTGAGCGGAACACAGGCCGGCCGCGAGTACAGCGTCGGCCGTGGCGAAGCAGCCCTGGTCACGGCGGCGGAAGCGCTGAAAATGACCGGTGCCGACTGGAATGTGTGGGCAAATGTGGTGGTGCCGCGCGCAATCCTCACCCAGACCTTCCCACAAATCGATGACAGGCTTGGGTTGAAGATCGGCGCTGAAAACGAAGCCCTCGATCTTCTCAAACGCTATTGCCAGTTGCTCGAGAGCGGCCGCCCCCTCGCCTCGCCCGACCTGATAACCCACGCGACGGAAACGATCGTCGATCTGATCGGGCTGGTCACCGGCGCGAAAGGCGAGGATGCCGAACTGGCCGGTCTGCGCGGCCTTCGGGCGGCAAGGCTGCAGGCAGTGCTGGCGAAGATTGCGGACAATTTCGCCAATCCCGGCATCTCCGCGCAAGGCGTCGCAAAGGAACTCGGCCTGTCGGCGCGCTATGTCCAGGACCTGCTCCAGGAGACAGGCATCAGCTTCTCCGAGCGTGTTCTGGAAATGCGCTTGCAGAAAGCACACAGGATGCTCTCGCAAAGACACAATGACGAAATGCGCGTCAGCGAAATCGCGCTGATAAGCGGCTTCAGCGATGTGTCGTACTTCAATCGCTGCTTCCGCCGCCGCTTCGGCTACACGCCAAGCAGCGCCAGATAGAGCGCGACATGTCTGGAACAGGCCGCGGGACGCAATTTCCTTTCCTATCCGTCGGAACCCTTTCAGTTCCCGAGCCGACCGATGGTGCCAAACCATCACAGTGCACGGAAAAGCTGCCGCATCTCGCTCCAGTCCAATTCCAGTGCGGCCCTGCCCAAGACAAGGGCTGGCTCCGATGACATGCCAGCGCAGGGCGAAATGATCGTCATATCAGGGGATTGCATGCCGAAGCATAGGGTTGGAAGCCGCAAGGCGAAGGCGTTGAAGTATCTAGCGTTGACCTCGACCGCGCTGGTCGGCCTGGGCCAGCCAATCACTGCCTCGGCTGCCGAGACCTGGACCGGTGCCGCCTCCACGGATTGGTTCACCGCCGGAAACTGGAACAACAGTGCTGTTCCGACGTCGGGCGACGACGTTACGCTCAATGCGACGTTCCCGAATCCGACCGTGGTCAACGGGCCGAATGCGGCCGCGCATTATCTGTTTCTCGGTACCATCGACAGCTACACAGGCTCGCTGACGATCAAGAACGGCGGCACGCTCGCCAGCACCGCCGGCTTTGTAGGCTATCTTTCGAACGCCAACGGGGTCGTGACCGTTACCGGAGCAGGCTCGGCCTGGAGCAACAGCTCGGACCTTTTCCTCGCGTCGAGTACGAACAGCACCGGCACCTTGACGATCTCGAACGGCGGCAGTGTTAGCGATACCGTGGGTCATGTCGGCTATGGCGGCACCGGCATCGCGACCGTCGATGGGACAGGCTCGACCTGGACCAACAGCGGCGACCTGTATGTCGCCGAACATGGCACCGGCGCGCTTGTTGTCACCAAGGGGGGCGCGGTCAGCAACGCCACCGGCACCATCGGTTGGCATGCAGGCTCCAACGGCATGGTGACGGTCGACGGCGCCGGCTCGACCTGGACCAACAGTTCCAACCTGGCTGTTGGCGATTTCGGCAACGGCAATCTGGTGATCACCAACGGCGGCGCGGTCAGCAATCTCACGGCCTATGTCGGCAATTCGACGGGCTCGACCGGCATGGTGTCCGTCGCCAACGCCGGCTCGACCTGGACCAGCGCGGACCTGTATGTCGGCGGTCTCAGCACGGGCACGCTGTCGATCTCGAAGAGCGGCGCAGTCAACAGTGCTTCGGCCTATGTCGGCTATGGTGCCGCCTCGATCGGCACCGCGATGGTCGACGGCATGGGCTCTGTATGGACCAACAGCGGCAAGCTCACCGTCGGTAGTCTTGGCACGGGCACACTGACGATCACCAATGGCGGCGTGGTCACGAGTGACGGGGCCTATGTCGGCAAAGTTGCGGGCTCTGCCGGGGCGGTCACGGTCGACGGCGTGAGCTCGACATGGACAAATGGCGCAAACCTTCTCGCCGTCGGCCAGAATGGCACCGGCACGCTGACGATTTCGAACGGCGGCACTGTCAACACCACGATGAGCTATGTCGGCAACTATTCCGTTGGCACCGCGATCGTCGATGGCGCGGGCTCGACATGGAACGGTAGTTCGGCTCTCTATGTCGGTGTCAGCGGAGGTGGCATCGGCACGCTGACCATCCGTAACGGCGGCACCGTCAAGAACACTGTCGGCCAGGTGGGTTACTCGGGGGGCTCTACCGGCACGGTGATGGTCGATGGCGCGGGCTCGAGCTGGCTCAACAGCTCAACCCTGCTCGTCGGCAACGCGGGCACCGGCACACTGACGATCTCGAACGGGGGAACCGTCAAGAGCGCAGCCGGCATCATTGGTGGCACCGCCACGGGTACAGGTACCGTGACGGTGGGTGGTGCGAATTCTGTCTGGGCCAACAGCGGCGACCTCTATGTCGGCAGCCTCGGAACCGCCGCACTGAATGTCTCGAACGGCGGCGCGGTCAGCAATGCCTGGGGCTACCTCGGTTACAATCCAGGCTCGACCGGCACGGCGACGGTGGACGGCGGCGGCTCGATCTGGACCAGCAGCGCGGGCCTTGATGTCGGCGTCGACGGCGCGGGTACACTGACGATTTCGAACGGGGGCACGGTTTCGGTCGGTGGCACCGTCACCATAGCCAGCCATGCCGGTTCCGTCGGCACGCTCAACATCGGCGGCGCGGCAGGCTTCGCAGCGACGGGCGCCGGCATCTTCGGTCCGGCCGCGCTGCAGTTCGGCGCCGGCACCGGCGCGGTCAATTTCAATCATACCGGCGCGAACTACACCTTCGCTGCGGCGGTCAGCGGACTGGGCACGATCAACCAGATCGCCGGCACGACGAACCTGACAGCCGATTCGAGCGGCTTCACCGGCGCGACCAACGTGATCGGCGGACGGCTGGCCGTGAACGGTTCGCTGGCCAACTCGCTGGTGACAATCTCGGGCGGCGTGCTGGGCGGCAACGGCACGGTGGGCGGCATCGCGGCGCAGTCGGGCGGCATCATCGCGCCGGGCAATTCGATCGGCACGCTCAATGTCGCGGGCGATATCGACCAGGCGGCAGGCTCGACCTACCAGGTCGAACTGACCTCGACCGGCCAGTCCGATCTCCTGCTGGCGACGGGCACGGCGACAATCGCCGCCGGCGCGATCCTCGATGTGGTCAAGACGGATGCCGCGCCTTATGTGCTCGGCACGCATTACACGGTGCTTCAAGCCGATGGCGGCGTCAGCGGGACCTACACGCTCAACGGGGGCGGCCCGTTCATCGGTCTTCTCGCCAATTACGACGCGACGCATGTCTATCTCGACGTGGTGCAGGCAAAGTCCTTTGCATCGGTCGGCCTGACGCCCAACCAGATCGCCACCGCCGGCGGCGCGGCAAGCCTGGGCAGCGGCAACACGCTCCATGACGCCATCATGGCGTTGCCGAGCGAATCAGTTGCCCGGGACGCCTTCGACCAGCTGTCGGGCGAGATCCATGCCTCGGCCAAAGGCATGCTGGTGCAAGACAGCCGCTTCCTGCGCGACGCCGCCACCAATCGCATCGCTGCTGCCTTCGGCGATGCTGGTGCTGCACCCCTGCCCGTCATGGCCTATGGCGAAGGCGGGCCCGAAATGGTCGCCGCCGACACCGACCGTTTCGCGGTCTGGGGCCAGGCTTTTGGTTCCTGGGGCAATACGGACTCGGACGGCAATGCCGCCGCCTTCAGCCGCGCCACCGGCGGATTGCTGGCCGGCGCCGATACACTGGTTGGCGGCTGGCGCGTCGGCCTGCTCGGCGGCTACAGCCGCTCCTCCTTCGATACCGACGCCCGCCATTCCTCCGGCGACGCCGACAGCTACCATATCGGTCTCTACGGCGGCACCAAGTGGGGCGCCATCGCCTTCCGCACCGGCGCCGCCTACAGCTGGAACAGCATCTCGACAAAACGCGCGGTCGCCTTCAACGGCTTCGCCGACCAACTGTCGGCCGACTATGATGCCGGCACGGCGCAGGTGTTCGGCGAACTCGCCTACAAGGCCGATGCGAGGCGGTTCAAGTTCGAGCCGTTCGCCAATCTCGCCTATGTCAGCGTGCACACCGACGGCTTCACCGAGAAAGGCGGCGCCGCGGCTCTGACCAGCGCCGGTTCAACCGCCAGCGCCACCTTCACCACGCTGGGGCTGCGCGCCTCGACCGACGTCGCGCTCGGCGGCATAAGCGCGACCGCGCGCGGCACGCTCGGCTGGCGCCATGCCTTTGGCGATGTCACACCGAGCTCGACCTTCGCCTTTGCCGGCGGCGATGCCTTCACCATCGCCGGCGTGCCTGTCGCCAGGGACAGCGCGGTGATCGAGGCCGGGTTCGACCTGCCGATGTCGGCCAATGCCACGCTAGGCCTATCCTATGCCGGCCAGTTCGGTTCCCACGGCGTCGACAACGGCGCCAAGGCAAACCTCAATGTGAGGTTCTGACGACGACGCGGCGAAAGGGCCGGTGCCGATCACGCTGGAGAAGTTGATCCAGGCGGCTGTGCTGGAAACTGCTGATCTCCCCCACTTGTCCACTTATGGGGGAGATCGGCTGCTCGCCGGCTTTCGCCAATCTCTGACGGAGGCTCCCCTACCAATCCAGGCCGAACACCAGCTTGCCGAAATGCAAGCCGCCGGCGGCCATGTGGGCATAGGCCTCGGTCGCCTCGTTCTGCGAAAACACCTTGTCGACGACGGGCTCGATCCGGGCGGCGCCGATGGCGCGGGCGGCGTCTTTGAGGTCGGAGACCGATCCGGTGTTGTTGCCCACGACCTTCAGGGCCTTGATGATGATCGGCAACAGGTTGACCGTTGCTTCGGCCCCGGTGACGAAGCCGATGGTGAACAGCGTGCCGCCGGGTGCGGTGGCGTTCACCGCGCGGGCAAAGGTGGCGGTGCCGCCGGTCTCGACGACAAGGTCGGCGCCGAGCCCATCGGTCAGTTCCAGCACCTTGCCGTCCCAATCCGGCGTCGCGCGGTAGTTGATGTGGTGATCGGCGCCGAGCGCCTTGGCCCGCTCCAGCTTCTCGTCCGAAGACGAAGTGATGATGACGGTGGCCCCGGCCGCCTTGGCGAGCTGCAGCGTGAAGATCGAGACGCCGCCGGTGCCGAGCAGCACCACCACCGAGCCCGGTCCGACATTGGCGGCGCGGATCGCGTTCCACGCGGTGGTGCCGGCGATCGGCAAGGTCGAGGCCGCCTCGAAGGAAAGATGCGCCGGGATCGGCGCGACCGAATTGGCCGGCAGCGCGACATATTCGGCGAGCGACCCGGGCAGCGAGATGCCGCGCATCTGCGTCATCTCGTAAGGTCGCGGCGGGCCGCCGATCCAGCGCGGCTTGGCGTGGGCGACGACGCGATCGCCCGTGCTGAACCCCGTCACGCCCTCGCCGAGCGCGACGATCTCGCCGGCGCCGTCGGCAACCGGAATGAGCGGGAAGACCGGTCCGGGGTAGTTGCCGCTCGCCACAGCGACATCGACGAAATTCAAGCTCGCCGCGCGCTGGCGGATCAGCACCTCGCCGCGTTGCGGTTCGGGGGTGGCGACGCTGGCGGGGCGGAAGGCGTCAAGCCTCGGCTGGCTGAGTTCGATGGCTTTCATAGGTTCACTCCGTGGGTGGTCGATTGATGGGTTGAGCGAACCTAGCTGCTGCGCTATTTCTCGATAATCGGCGGATTTCGCATTTGAGTATTGCAGATCATGCAGCAATCAGTTGAACCCTCCGCCCTTGCGGAAATGGCGGCCTTCGCGGCCGTCGCCGAGGCGCGCTCCTTCACCAGGGCGGCAGCAAGAGTCGGGCGCGACGCGACCATCCTGTCGCGCCGCCTGCAATCGCTGGAAGAGCGGCTGGGGGTGCGGCTGCTCCACCGCACGACGCGCAGCGTGTCGCTGACCGAGGCGGGCGCGGAATTCCTGTTGCGCGTCC
This sequence comes from Mesorhizobium sp. RIZ17, assembly GCF_051127865.1. Classification (NCBI taxonomy): domain Bacteria; kingdom Pseudomonadati; phylum Pseudomonadota; class Alphaproteobacteria; order Hyphomicrobiales; family Phyllobacteriaceae; genus Mesorhizobium; species Mesorhizobium sp. RIZ17. Next base: position 4,814,802 of record NZ_CP147861.1, on the reverse strand, counting down.
GCGCCATCCTCGCCTCGATCGACGAGGCGGAGGCGGCCGCCGCCGCGCATGCCGGGGGCCGGCCGCGCGGGCTGCTGAGGCTGGCCCTGCCCGGCACGTTCGGGCGCATGTGGATAGCCCCGTTCCTGCCGCAGTTCCTTGCCGAGTTTCCGGATGTGCGCATAGAGGCCGAATTCTCCAACCGCTTCGTCGATCTCGTCGCCGAGAATTTCGACGTCGCCGTGCGGTTGGGCAGCCTGGAGGATTCTCGCCTGGTGGCGCGCAAGGTGGCGACGCGGCGCCGGCTGCTCTGCGCGGCGCCCTCCTACCTCGCCCGCAGGGGCAGGCCGGAAACGCCGCAGGCGCTGCTCAAACATGCCTGCCTCGGCTTCTCCGGCTTCCAGACTTTTCCGGCCTGGGAAATGACCGACCGCGAGGGCCGGCACGCGCGTGTCGAGGTTTCGGGACCGCTGGTCAGCGACGATGCCGAGATGTTGGTCGAGGCCGCCGTGCAGGGCGTCGGCCTGATGATGAGCACCGACTGGCTGGTCGGCCGCGAGCTCGCCGGTGGCCGCTTGGTCCCGATCCTTGAGGACTGGACACTGGCGGACGAAGGCGCGGTCTATGTGGTCATGCCCTCGGCCAAGGGCCAGGCCGCCAAGGCCCGCGCCTTCGCCGACTGGATCGGCAAGCGCTTCGCGCCGGTACCGCCATGGCGGAGGTAATGGCGGATGCCCATCGCAGGCATCGGGCGGGCGATCGCGAACCCGGTGTTCCGCGCGCGGGGGACCGGCGCGGGATCCGAGGGGGCGATAAGGGCGGCGCCTACCCCGCCAGCAAGTTCGCGTCCCTTGCCACCCGCCAACGCCCATCGGCCTCCTTCTTCAGCAGCGTCAGCGTATAGCCCGACCGCCGCACCGGCTCGCCCCCCGGCGGTGTCGCCGCCATCTCGATGCGGTTGCGGATATAGGCCCAGTCGCCGTGCACATTGAGCTCGACGATGTCGCTCACGCCGTCGATCTTTGTCTCGCCCATGCCCCTGGAGGCGGCGGCAAAGGCTTCCTTGCCGAACGGCTCTTTGCCGGGAACCATGAAGACCACGTCCTCGGTCATCAGGCCGAGCACGGTCTCCAGATCGCCTTTGCGGCTCGCCGTCATCCAGGTTTCGACCACCTGGCGGATCGCGGCTTCGTCTTCGGTCATGATTTTTGTCTCCGTACGCCGGTGAAATAGCTGGAGCAAACGCCGATATCGGCAAGCGCCGGCGAAGGAGCGTGCAATCTGCCCCGCAAGGAGACTGGCCGTCGCCTATCTCCCGCCCGCCGAAGAAACCCCAGATTTGAAACGAAACGCTGGCCGACCCACGGAACCCGCCCGCAGCCGCCCGCGTTTGCAACAGAGCGCTTCACGAAAATGGAGACGGACATGGCAAGCGCAGCTGACCGCGATCCGCGGCATCACACCCAGAAAATGCAGAAAGCGTTCCAGGAGATACAAGACCACCTCCGGGATGATATAACGAAGGTTGACGAGCCCCAACTCAAGGCGATGTTCGAAACGTCGGCGGAGGTCCTGGGCGGCCTGATCAAGGCGTTCCGCGACTATGAGCAGAAGAACGAGGCGGCCTGGCGGTAGCTTGGCCTAGTTTTGAAAGAGATCAGGGAGGCAAGACCATGTCCGCGTCCGAGACTGTCAATGTCCGTTACATGGTCGACAATGTCGAGGATGCCCTGGCCTGGTACACGCAGCACCTTGGCTTCAAGCAGCTTTCCAACCATGCGCCGGCCTTCGCGGATGTGACGCGCGGAGCCCTTCGGCTGCTGCTGAGCGGCCCGACCAGCTCGGCCGGCAGGCCGATGCCTGACGGCGAGCGGCCCGGCCCGGGAGGCTGGAACCGCATTCATCTGATCGTCGAGGATCTTGCGGCGGAGGTTGCCCGGCTGCGCACGGCCGGCCTCTCCTTCCGCAATGAAATCGTGACTGGTCCAGGCGGCAAGCAGATCTTGCTGGTCGATCCTTCCGGCAATCTGGTGGAACTGTTCCAGCCGGCCGAGAGCAGGTGAGCGCACTCAGCCACTCGCCGCCCTTCGCCAATCCCTGTATGATCCCCCCTAGCCTAGGGGGACATCATGAAAGCCGCATTGCCGACACTCATTCTGGCACTCCTCACCAGCCTGCCCGCCCATGCCGCGTCCTGCGCCTGGTCCGCTCAGATGGAGGAGGACGAGGGCGGCAGCGTGATGACGGCTTCGGTCTGCGGCGGGCCGAAGGGCGACGCGCATCTGATGCTGACCTGCTTCGAGAAGCCGATGCTGAGTTTCGATCTCGGCGCCGCCGGCGGGCAGTTGGAGCCCGGCATCGGCGGCTCCTTCACCTTCAAGGCCGGCGACAAGAGCCTGACGAAAAAGCTTGAGCTCGAGGCGATGTACAACTACTTCACCGCCGAGCTCTCCGGCCCCTCCGACCCGCTGCTCTCGCTGCTGCTGCGCGGCAAGGGCGAGGTGACGGTCTCCGCCGACAAATATGGCGAGGCGAGCTTTCCGCTGAAAGGCTCCGGCGTCGCGATCGGCAAGGTGCTGGCCGAATGCGGCAAGGGTTCGGACGGCGAGGCGGATTGATGCCTGAGCGCCGGCGCCCGTGCGTTCTGGCGCTTTTCCCGCCGCGTTTTGGAGCACTCTAGCTTTTCATGCCTTGCGTGGAAGCGGAATTGGTTGGAAGCCAACGTCCGGCTCGGCCAGACGCGTGGCGTCGCGTCCGCCTGCCTTGGCAGCGTAGAGCGCCTTGTCGGCCCGGAGGATCAGGCTGGTCGGGTTGTGGCGAGCGGCGGGGGCGCTGGTGGCGACCCCAATACTGATGGTGACGACCTTGCGCTCGCTGCGATCGTGTTCGAGCGCCCGCTCGCGCACCGCCGCGCGCAAATTGTCGGCAACGCGGATCGCGCCGGCCGCCGACACCTCGGGCAGGATGACGGCGAATTCCTCGCCGCCATAGCGCGCCACGAAATCGCTGGCACGCGTGCGCTGACGCAGGCAGTCGGCGATCTGGCGCAGGCATTCATCTCCGGCGAGATGACCGTAACGGTCGTTATAGGCCTTGAAGGAGTCGACATCGATCAGCAGCAGCGCGAATTCCCTGTCGGACCGGCTTGCGTCCGCGACCACGCCGGCCAGCTTCTGATCGAAGGCGCGGCGATTGCCGACACCAAGCAGCGGATCGGTGTTGGCAAGCTGCGCCAGTTGGTTGCTGAGCGTGGTGAGCTCTCCCTCGGTGCTCTTGATCTCGGTGATGTCGGAGACGACCACGAGCGCCAGGCCGGCCTCGGTGGGCCGCGTCCTCAACATCAGCCAGCGGCCATCGAAGAGCTTGATCTGCTGCTCGCCGGGCGTGTGAAGCGCGCCGACCACTGCATCTATCCATTCCCTCTCGTGGCCCTTGGGAATGCCCACCTGCTCGCCGGTCACCGTCACAGCTTCGAGGATGTCGCGCAGTCGCGTACCCGGCACCCGCAGGTCGCCGGTCAGCGGAAAGAATTCCCGGTACTGCTCATTGCAAAAGACCAGCGCGCCTTCGGCGTCGAACATGGCAAGGCCGTCCGACATTTCCGAGAGCGCATAGGATAGCTGGTTCTTGGCCTCGAGCAGCGCCTGTTCGACTTGCTTGTGCGCCGTTATGTCCCGCGTGACGCCGACGAGGCCGATGACGTTGCCGTCGACATCGCGCACCGGCGTCTTCGAGGTCGAGAACCAGCGGAGATTGCCCTTTACGTCGGGGAGCTGTTCCTCGAAATCGGCGATCCCCTCGCCCGATTTCAGCATCCTCTGCTCCTGCCCGAAGAGGATTTGGGCGCGCGCCGCGTCGGCTATGTCGAAATCGGTCCTGCCCGTCATCTGCACAGGATGATCGTAACCATTGTGGGCGGCGACCGTCTGGTTCACGGCGACGAACTGGCCGCGCATATTCTTGACGTAATAGAAGTCCGGCGCCTGGGCGACGGCGGCGCGCAGCAGGTCGCGCTCCTTGGTGACAAGCTGCGTGTGCAGCACGACGAGGCCGGCCACGGCGGTTGCCGCGGCGTTGAGCGCGATCAGCGGCAGGATCAGGCGGATATCGGGCGCGGTCGATTGCGGCAGGATGGAAGCCGGCACGAACACGGCCAGCCCGACGCAAAGCGCAAACAAGAGCACCTGCCAGGCGCGTGGTTGCCTTTGGCCCATGATGCGATTGGCGAGAACGCCGGCGGCGACTGCCACCGCGATGCCGATCAGGCCGGCGGGCAGGCCCTGTCCGCCGATCGCCAAGCGATATCCCAGCGGAAAGGCGGCGGCGACCAGGGCGCCCGGCAGGCCGGCGAACAGGCCGGCGGTCGCGACCAGCGAGGTTCTGAAGTCCAGGAGGACGCCGGGCCGCAGTTCGACGCTCAGCAGCATCGAGGTCAGCGCGCCCCAGCCCATGATGCAGCCGAAAGCCAGCAGCCTGAACTTCTGCGAACGCCCCTCAAGCCAGGGCTGGACGTAGTTCCAGCCGGAGACGAACAGCGCCACCGCAACGAGATTTGCAGTAAGATGCTGCCACATGGCTCCGTTACCGATTTCCAATCGGGTCATTAAAAGCGCCTGAAAAGTTGTTTCCGGGTTAAAGCCGCCACCCAAGGTGGTTCCAGGTTGCGTCTTGGCGGGCAGTGGGCAAGGTGCTGAACACGGCCAGAAACAGCCTCCCCATGGCGAAGTCCCTCGCCCCTGCTTTCGCTTTTGCGCGGCAAGGGCGTCGTGACTGTGTCCACGGACAAATATGGCGAGGCGAGCTTCCCCTGAAAGGCTCTGGCGCAGCGATCGGCAAGGTGTTGGCGGAATGCGGCAAGGGCTCCGGAGGCGAGGCGGATTGATTCCGCCCGCTGGGGGAGGAGCAGTGTCAATGCCTCACTTGCCCTGCGCCTTCATGAACTGCCCGAGCAGTTCCACCGGCAGGGGGAACACCACCGTCGACGAGCGCTCGCCGGCGATATCGTGCAGGGCCTCGAAATAGCGCAACTGCATGGCCTGCGGCTCGGTTGCAAGCATGCGACCGGCCTCGACCAGCTTCGCCGCTGCCTGCTGCTCACCGTCGGCGTTAATCACCTTGGCGCGGCGCAGCCGCTCGGCCTCGGCCTGCTTGGCGATTGCGCGGATCATGCTCTCGTTGAGGTCGACATGCTTGATCTCGACATTGGAAACCTTGATGCCCCAGGCATCGGTGCGCTGGTCGAGTATCTCCTGGATGTCGCTGTTGAGCTTGTCGCGCTCGGCCAGCATCTCGTCGAGCTCATGCTTGCCGAGCACCGAGCGCAGCGTGGTCTGCGCGAGCTGGTTGGTGGCCGCCATGAAATCCTCGACCTGGATGATCGCCCGCTCGGCGTCGACGATGCGGAAATAGAGCACAGCGTTGACTTTGACCGAGACGTTGTCGCGCGAGATGACATCCTGCGGCGGCACATCCTGCACCACCACACGCAGGTCCACCCGCACTATCTGCTGGACGAAGGGGACGAGGATGATCAGGCCGGGGCCCTTGACCCCGGTGAAGCGGCCGAGCGTGAAGACCACGCCGCGCTCATATTCCCTGAGAATGCGGATTGCCGCCGCCAGGAAAATGATCACGGCCACCGCAATGATGAGATAGGCCACGTAACCGACCATCATTTTATTGCTCCGTTATTGCCTGCATCGCGACGCCGCACCGTCAGCACGAGGTCGCTGACAGCGGTCACCTCGACATGGTCGCCGGGCTGCATTGGCTCGCCTGCCTTCGCCCGCCACCGCTCGCCCAAAGCCAGCACATGCCCCTCGCCGCCCTGCCAGTCGAGAATCTCGACGGGAAGGCCGCGCATGGCCTCGCCGCCGACGCGCGGCGGGTTCTTGCGCGCCGCCCAGACATAGGTGCCGGTGAGCAGCGCCAGCCCGAGCGTCAGAGCGGCGGCCGGGCCGATGACCGCCCACGACATTGCAAAACCCGGCCCTTCGACCTTGAGCAGCATGGCCGAGCCGAGCAGGAAGGCGGCGACGCCGCCCACCCCCAGCACCACGGTTGGGTTGAAGGCCTCGACGATCAGGAAGGCAACGCCCAGCAGCATCAGCGCGAGACCGGTATAGTTGATCGGCAAGAGGTTCAGCGCATAGAGCCCGAGCACCAGGCAGATGGTGCCGATGACGCCCGGCGCCACGGCGCCCGGGCTGGTGAACTCGAAGACGAGGCCGTAGACGCCGACCAGCATCAGGATGATTGCGGTATTCGGGTCGGTGATGACGGCCAGCAGCCGGATGAACCAGCCAGGCTCCAGCGTCTCGACCGGCAGCCCTTTGGTCGCCAACACCTCTTTCCTGCCGCCCACCTCGACGGTGCGCCCGTCGGCAAGTTGCAGAAGCTCGGTGGTGTCGCGGGCGACGAAGTCGATGACATGTTCCTGCAGGGCGGCATTGGCCGACAGGCTCGCCGCCTCGCGCACCGCCTTCTCGCCCCAGTCGCCGTTGCGCCCGCGCATCTCGGCGAGCGAGCGGATGAGCGCGACCGCGTCATTGGTCACCTTGGCCATCATCGCGTCGCCCGCCGGCCGCCCGGTGGCATCCTTCTGGTCCTTGTCCTTGTCGCTGCCCGGAAGCGCCGGCAACCCGCCGAGCTCGACCGGCGTCGCGGCGCCGAGATTGGTGCCTGGCGCCATCGCCGCGACGTGGGTGGCGTAGAGGATGTAGGTGCCGGCGCTGGCTGCATGGCCACCAGAGGGCGCGACATAGCCGATGACCGGCACGGACGAGGCCAGGATGTCGGCAATCATCTCGCGCATCGAGGTGACTAGGCCGCCCGGCGTATCGAGCTGAAGGATGAGGACCGCGGCATCGCGCTTGGCGGCGGTGTCGAGCGCTTCCTCAAGCTGCCTGGTGCTCGCCGGCCCGATGGCGCCGTCGATGGCGACGCTCAACGCAACCTTCCCGCTCCCGGCGGAAGAGAAGGGAGAAACGACGGCCGCGGCCATGAGAGCAGCGGCGAAAACGGCCACCCGCGCGATGCTCACGCTCAAAGCCATGGCTCAAATATGGGTTGTGTCGCGGCGAAGTCCAATGGGCGTTGAAGGCGTAACGCGCAATCTCCCCCGACGGCCGCCCGAGCGAAGATCACGCGCTCTGGCGCTTTCGCCGATCACTGCAATCGCTTTGCGCCCGGCCCGTGCGTCACACGCACGAGCCGGGCCGCGGAACCTCAGTAGTCGGAGCCGCCCTCGACGACGACCGGACGGTGATGGTGCCGGTGGATCGAACCCGTGACGACCACGGCGTCCTCACGGCGGTGATGGCGATAACGCCAGGCGCGCTCGCCATTGTCATAGAAAGCGACCGTGCCGTGATGGCGGTGATGAAGACGGTGGCCTTCCTCGTTGATGATAACGGCGGGGCGGTGATGATAATAATGCCTGTGATGGGTCCTGATGACGACATCGGCCTCCGCCGCGGAAGCCACGGCGGGTGCGGCGACACAGAGCGCCAGGGCAGCAAGAAGCACTGTTTTCATTGCTCTATTCCTCAATTCCTGAAGCATCCCTTCGCCGTGTAAACCGCTGTTCGCCGCTTTGGTTCCGGGCTGATGTGCATGGCAACGATGCGGGCTGTTGAGCGCGGCCGGCAGCCGGACTCAGCCGCCCTGCCGGCGCCGAAGCGCGACATAGCGGAGGTAGGTCGCAGCCGCGGCATCGCAGGCGCGTCTCCCGCCGCCATTGGCCTCGATCATCGTCTTGGCAAGCCGCGGCGGCAGACCGTATTTGCTGGCGAAGAAGGCCGGCTCGTATGGCTGGTCTTCCGCATCGTCCACGGGTCTATCAAGGCTCATGTCGGTTCCCTTTCGGCGTGCGAGAAAATTGGCGCGCTTGCCAATGCCGAACGGCGCTTTTGGTTGCAGCGCCTGGCCCTCTTCGAAAGCCTGTCCGACTTCAGTCCGACAAGCTCTCGGACCGTCGCCCGATCAGCGGAACGAAGGCCTTCCGTCGTCGTTTGCCGGCATCGGATTCGCAGCACCAAGCTGCCAACTGGAGCAACGGGCATGGATGACGACCACAACAGTGTTCTGGAAGCGCGCTGGCTTCTTGCCGTGCCGGCCTCGATGCTGCTTACCGTGCTGATAGCCGGCTTGCTGCTCGGGTAGGTGGCGATGAACCGCCTCCTCTTTCGTGCCGCCGATTTCCTGTCGCGGCCGCCCGGCTTCTACGCGATGCTCGCCGCCATGGCCGCCTGCACCCTCCTGGTGCCCTTCGGACTGACCAACGTCGTGACTTACGCCTTGTCGGTGGCGGCGATCGTCATCACCGGGGTGGTCCTCATCCAGGGTTACCGGGACACCGCGGCCATCCACGCCAAGCTAGACGAGATCGTGATTGCGCTTCGCCAGACGCGCAATGACGTGGTCGGGCTCGAACATGCGGAACCGCATGAGATCAAGTCGAAATTGACAGAACTGGAAATGGAGGCCGAGCGTCTTGCGACCGGTGGAAGCTTGAGGGAAGCCGGAGCCACGGTGGGTGGGGTTCGTTGGGGTAGCCGAGGCTCCGGCTGAAGGCGGAATGGGCACCGCCGCCAGGCAAAGATAGTCCTTGCGGCCCATGGCGAAATTACGCGATCGCGGAAGCCTGAAATCTCTCCCTTGATCCCTCCGAGGGAGAGATCACGCGCTCCTTCTTCCAGCCAACGCAATCCCCCCTGCGACCACCACCAGTACCGCAGCCGCAACGAAGGTGAACCGCATTCCGCCGGCAACCGCCTCAGGCGTCGCCGCCGCGATGTTCCCCGTCCCCACTGCGAAGGCGAACACCGCGCCCATCACGGCCGTGCCGGTGACGAGGCCGAGATTGCGCGAGAGGCTGAGCATGCCCGACACCACGCCGCGCTCGTTGTTGTCGACATCGGCCATGACGGCCGTGTTGTTGGCCGCCTGGAAGAGCTGGTAGCCCGGCGTGAGCAGGATGATGGCCGCCACGTAGCCGGCAACGCCGAAGAGGCCTGGCAGCGCAGCGAGCGCGAGGCAGCCCGCAACCATCAGCGCCAGTCCTGTGGCGATCATCGCGGCCGCGCCAAGGCGGTCGACGACACGCCCGGCAATGACCCCGCATAGAGCCGAGACGACCGGCCCGATCGACAGCACGGCCCCGGTCGCCGCGTCGCCGAGGCCCAGCCCGCGGGACAGGAAGAACGGGCCGACGACCAGCGTCGCCATCATCACCGTCGAAACCAGCACATTCATCGCGAGGCTCGGCGCCAGCACCGGGTCGCGCAGCAGCGCGAGCTTGACCAGGGGCGACGCCACCTTGGCCTCGGCTACTACGAACAGCGCCGCGCCGGCCACTGCCGCGCCAAGCAGCGCGATGTTCAGGCCACCGAAATGGCCGCGCCCCGTCGTCATGGACAACGCATAGGCGACAAGCGTGGCGGCAAGCAGCAGCGTGCCAAGCATATCGAAGCGCCCCCTCGCCTTTCCAGATACGCCTGCTGCTCGGCGGACGATGCCTGCTGCTTCGCCGGCGGCCATCGCTTGGCGGACGATGCCCGCTGCTTCGCCGGCGGCCATCGCCGCTGGAAGGAACCGCCAGGCGGCAAGCAGCGCGACTGCGCCGAGCCCGGCGTTGACCAGGAAGATCGAGCGCCAGCCGAGGGCGGCGATCAGCACGCCGCCGAGCGAGGGTCCGAGCGCCGTGCCGATCGCCGACATGGTGCCAAGCAGGCCCATGGCGCTGCCGGTGCGTTCCTTCGGCACCGTCTCGCCGACGAAAGCGATCGTCAGCGCCATCATCACCGCCGCGCCCAGGCCCTGCACGGCGCGGGCGGCGATCAGCAGGGCCAGCGATGGCGCGAGCGCGGCGGCAAGCGAGGCAGTGCTGAACAGCGCAAGGCCAGCAATCAGCAGCGGCCGGCGGCCGACGAGATCGCCGAGACGCCCGACGCTGACGATCAGCGCGGTGATGGCGAGCAGATAGGCCAGCACCACCCATTGCACCGCCGCAAAGGACGCGGCGAAAGCCACGCTCAGCGTCGGCAGCGCGACATTGGCGATACTGGTGCTGAGCGAAGCGATGAGCATGGCAAGCGACAGGCTGGCCAGCGCGCCCGCTGTCGAACGGCTTCCAGGCGCGGCGCGGGTTTCGGCGATGTCGGCCATGATTTCTTCTCCGTCGGTTGAACTTGCCGGGAAGATATGCGCGCGGCTGATATGGCGGAACACGCAGCATTTGCACTTGAATAGTGCACCAAACGCCATGTCTCCTTGACGGATCCGTGCTAGGGTCGCGCCATGTCGCGACCCGATCTCAACCTGCTCCTCACGCTGGATGTGCTGCTTGCCGAAGGCAGCGTCGCCAAGGCCGCGCGGCGCCTGAAGCTCAGCCCCTCGGCGATGAGCCGGGCGCTGGCGAGGCTGCGCGCGGCGACCGACGACCCACTGCTGGTGCGCGCTGGGCGCGGCCTGGTGCCGACGCCGCGCGCCGTCGAGCTCGGCGCCGAGGTCGGCCGGCTGGTGACGGAGGCCGAAGCGATGCTGCGACCCGCCGAACGGCTCGACCTCACGCGGCTTAACCGCAGCTTCACGCTCCGCAACAGCGACGGTTTCGTCGAGAATTTCGGCCCGACGCTGCTGGCCCGCGTGGCTGAGGAGGCGCCGGGCGTGCAATTGCGCTTCGTGCCCAAGCCCGACAAGGACAGCGGCCCGATGCGCGAGGGCGCGGTCGATCTGGAGACCGGCGTGGTCGGCGGCTCGACCGGACCCGAGATACGCACGCAGGCGCTGTTCCGCGACCGCTTTGTCGGCGTCGCGCGGGCCGGCCATCCCTTGAGCGAAGGCCGTATCACCGCCGCCCGCTTCGCCGCCGGCCGGCACATATTGATCTCGCGTCGAGGCCTCGACCGCGGCCCGGTGGACGACGCCTTGGAACGCGCCGGGCTGACGCGCAAGGTCACGACCGTGGTCGGCGGCTTTGCCGAGGCGCTGGCGCTGGCGCGCGGCTCCGACCTCATCGCCACCGTGCCGGAGCGCTATACCGGCACCCTGCGCGCGGGCCTGTTCACCTTCACGCTGCCGGTGAAGCTCGCCGCGCTGACGATCTCGCTCTTGTGGCACCCGAGGCTCGATGCCGATCCGGCGCATCGCTGGCTGCGCGGGTTGGTGCGGGACGTGTGTGGCGGGCGCAGCGCCTGACCTCTTCCGACAGGCCAGGACGTCGCGAGCGGACCACAGACCGGCCAATGAACCACCCCAATTCTCGCCGCCGAGGTCGTGACGAAAGTCATATTGTCGGTACATTAGATAAGACTAATAATACGGACATCGCCAACGTTCCTCGCGCGGAACCCAGTGCCGGCCATGGACATTGCTGGGCGCTTGGGAAGGAGGCGGATTGAGCGACTTCAGGAAATTTGCCTGCCCTCTGTGCCAAGGCGCAGGCAAGGTGTTCGTCTGCGAGAAACGAACCCTCTCCAACGGCACATGTTGTCCGCCAGGCACGCTGCACGACAATTGTCCGGGACAACGGGTTCCCTGCCAGGCCTGCAACGGAACGGGACTGCGCGGCTACGGCGCGCCCTCTGTCCTGCAGGAGTGAGCCTATCAATCCCTGGTCAGGCGCAGGAGCGTGCAACCTTGCCCTTTATTTGTAATTTCTAATATAAAGATGCCCACGCGAGAAACGTAAAGCGGCGCCCCGGGAGGCGCGCATGAAGGCCTATCGCGTCGAGGAAATTGACGGCGAAACCGTAGTCGCGGTCCATGCGGCCGAAGCCAAGACGCCTTTCGAGGCGGCTGAGAAGGCGCTTGGCCAGAAAGTGACCTTGCGTGCCGGTGCCGACAGGTGGGTCCGCGTCGTCGACCTCACCGAGCGGCCGAGGCCGGTCAGACTCAGGCCCACGACCTTCGAATTCAAAGCAATCGGACAGAGGAAATAGGCGATCCTTGGCTTTGAACGCTTCGCGTTTTTTCCCGGAGTAGCTTTCAGGTGCTGGCGCCGCCCATCAGCGCGGCGACCAAGGTCGCCAGGAAGACAAGCAGCCCCAATGCGACCCGATCCAGCCATGACCGCCGTCTGGCAAGAACCTCGAACAACCGATTGGCCATCGCAACTTCCCCCATTCGTTGCCGACATTGTATCACGTCTTTCATGAGCGGATCATAAAACGGCTCACAGATGCGCCCGATACTGCTTTCAAGGCGAAACCCGTCGTCGCCGGGCGCCGATGCTGCACTGCCGAATTGCGCCCAAAAAAAGTCGGGGTCGAAGGGCCAATCCGACCGGCGAAAAATCAGCTTATTCAAGCGGATACGCATATATATGCGACGCGGTCTGCCGGCCATCGAAAAAGCCCGGAATTCCGCCATTTCAGGGCTTCTTGGCTTGGCTCCGGCATGACCGCAAAGCGTGCTTCGGGTACGAAAAGGCGGCTAAAAAGGCGCTGCCAGGCCGCTCGCCGGCGGCGTTGACAGGCCTCCGCGCCAATGGCAATGCGCAAACCACTGGTCACGCCATGACCGTTGCTGTTGGGGACGGACGGGGTTTCAGCAGCTTGGCGGCGGCGCCGGACGGGCGGGCACCTGCGCGGTGTACCGCCCGCTCCTGGCCGGGCCGGCTTTCAGCTTCAAAACCGCTTGCCTTGAAGCGATGGCGCGTTCCCGAGAAAATCAGAACGTGAAGCCGGAGGACGGCACTGCGGCGGTCACCGCCGAAAGCCTGTCACGTCTGGCAAGCGTTGGTTTGCAATATGGCTTCTTCATCGGCTGTCTACTTCATCGGGGCCCGGTCGGCGATGAAAACAGGACAGCAACATATGCCCGGTGTCCGCCGCGTCAAGCGAGGAGGCCAATTTGGCCGCCAGGAAACCGGTTTCAAACAACTGGCCGGCGAACCGATAGGCGCGCCAGCCGATCCTGTCCGTGCGCCGACGTTACGGCGCGGGATTCGAACCAGCGACGGCGGCCGCGACGACGCTCGACAGCTTTTGGCGCTTCGACAGCACCGGCTTCTCGTAAGTCTTCTTCATAGGCACCCCTTTGCCCAAGTTTAGCGCGTGCAGCACGCAGCGCGAATCGGAGTCGCGTCAAAGAACATTTGCGTGATCGACGTGCAATGCGGGTTGACTGCAACCGAAAGGACGCGGGCTGTGGCTGGCCGGCAACATCCGACGCCGCCGCGAGACAGCTTTAAGATCGTCCCGGGTCAGCCCGCATGCTGCAGCCAATGGCGGTCGAACAACTCGAGGACAGCACGAAACTCGGCCGGCGGGATCTGGATAGCGCCGTCGTCGCTGTAGGCGTCGAGGAATTTGTCGAGCTGGCGGTCGACCGCTTCCGGATGTTCCAGGGCGACGCCGAGGCTTGCCAGGTCGGCGGCGATCGAACCGCCGGCCGGCAGGTACCCGCCCCATGTCCCGATCCCGGATGCCGCATCGCGCAGCCGCACCAGCAGGATGCGGGTCAGCGAGGGCTGCGCTTCGGGGCCGATGACGGCGGAGCCGCACATATAGCCGCCGAGCGCGCTGACCGGCTGTGTCTGCGGGAACAGGCATAGGAAGAACTGCGTGTCGCCGCCGACATCCTTGAGATGCAGATAGAGGCCGCGCTGTGCCGGCATCACCGGGCCGACCAGCTGCAAATGCCCGGTCGGCAAGGTCTCGCCATAGGTGGCCGTCAGCCCGTGCACGCCCGGTCCGGCCTCGATCGACAGGCGGCCCTTGATCAGCTGGCCGCGATAATAGGGTGACCAGGCGCGCGAATAGCATGCATAGGTTGCGGCAAGCCCGGAGCCAAGGCCGCGCTCATCGTGCCCGGAAGCATCGAATTGCATGCCGGCGCGGCGCTCCAGCTCGGCGCTGTCGATGCCGTGGCGGGCCGCGATCGCGGCGCTGAAGGCCGGTAGCTCGCTCTCGGCGATCCAGGCGCCGGGCTGTTCCAGTTCGAGCAGTCTCGCCCAGTCGTCATAGACGCTCATCTGGCGCGGCCGCGCGCGGCCCTGCAGCCATTTGTCGGCGCGACCGAGATCGAACGCGGTGTTCGGATTGACGGCGCGGAACGCCGCCGCCAGATCCTTGCGGGTCACGGTTCCCAGCAAGGCCGAAGTCAGCCTAAGTTTTTGCGCGATGTGCTGCGCCATCCGCTAGCCCCCGCTATTTTTCGTCGCCTAACGATGTCGGCGTCCGGCAGGAATCACCGAGCTTCCCCAACGATCCGGGTTAGCACGCCGGCAAATGGCCTCCATTCCATCTATCTTATTTCCATATGCTAATATTACTGGAATTCCAGAGAATTCCACAATGTTCCGCGCGCGCGACCTTTGCGGATGGACAGGCAGCGCTACGCTCGTTCCGGGATGAATACAGGGGAGCTGTCATGAAACTCGTTCTATCCGCGCTTGTTATGGCGCTTGCGTTGTCGCAAGCCGCCGAAGCCAAAACGAAAATCCCCCCGACCGAGGCAAAGACCGGCCACGAGAAGAGCCGGCCGCCGCTCGATCAGACGGCCACCGGCGGCATCGTGCCTTCGGCGGGCCTGCGGTCGAAGAGCGCTGAACCAGGCCAAGCCTATCCGCAGCCGCTGGACCTTCATTTCTAAATCAATTTCGGAAGCTGTGCTCGGCGGTTTTGGTCTGGAACCGCGTAAGACAAAAGGTAGCCATTCCAGGGGACCCATAGCCAGTTCACCATCCGGGATCGGCTGGGAAAAAGCAGCGGCCGGACGGCCGAACCAACAGCCGCCCGGCCACCCTGAAGGCTGGGGGCTTGGCGCCGCCGGCTATGCTTCCAGCCAGCCCCCGATCATTCTTCTTCATATCCAAGCCGTTCTTGACGAATGCCCCGCGAACCGGAAAGCTCGGCTGTGGCGCCGTAACGGCGACTGCGACGAGGGAGGACATGCCATGCCGGGTGCCGACGAAAAGCTTACCGCGCTCGGCATCGTGCTGCCACCGCCGCTGAAACTGCCGCCGGGCATAGTGCTGCCCTTTCCCTGGGTGAATGTGCGCGGCGACCGCGCCTATATCTCCGGCCACGGACCGCAGGAGCCGGACGGATCGCTCGCCGGGCCGTTCGGCGCCGTCGGCGAGAGCGTGTCGCTGGAGGAAGCACGGGCATCGGCCCGCAAGGTCGGACTGTCGATGCTCGGCAGCCTGAAACGCGAGCTCGGCAGCCTTGACCGGATCACCGGCTGGTGCCGCGTGCACGGCATGGTCAATTCGGCTTTGCGCCTCACCGAAACGCCGGCGGTGATGAACGGCTTTTCGGACCTCATCCTCGAAGTCTTCGGACTGGAAATCGGCCGCCATGCCCGCACGGCGATCGGCGTCGCCGCGCTGCCCCTGAACTTCCCGGTCGAGATCGAGGCCGAAGTGATGCTTGGGCGGTGAGCCTCACCCTGGTTCAAGCGCGGCTTGACCAAACCGTGGTCGGCGCGATAGGCGGGCCGAGGCCATCCAACCAATGAAAGACCCGCCATGACGGACCCTATCGTGAAAGACAGCAACGGCACGCCGCTGAAAGACGGCGACTCCGTGACCCTCATCAAGGACCTCAAGGTCAAGGGCACGTCCGAAACGATCAAGCGCGGCACGCTGGTGAAGAACATCCGGCTCAACGGCAATCCCGGCGAGATCGAATGCAACACCAAGCAGGTCAAGGGCCTGGTGTTGAAGACCGAGTTCCTGAAGAAGGCGTGATGGCGGGCCGAGGCCCTACCCCCTCCCGGTCGAAGCCGAGGGCGGCTGGCGATTGGCGAAAGCACGACAGCAATGGAGCCTCGCCAACATGGGCAGGGCGCTGCTCCTCATCCGCCCTTCGGGCACCTTCTCCCCGTGAACGGCGAGAAGGAAGGACTCTCCCCAAATGTTGCACCGCGTTAGATTTGTTGCATTGCGATATCATCCCATAGGGCCGAGGCTTTGAGGCAGGCGGGATACGAACGACGTTTGCGAGGTTCGTATTCGTGTCAGTATCAACGCAGGATTTCCGGGCCGACATCGAAGGGTTGCGGGCGGTGGCCGTGGCGGGCGTCGTCGCCTACCATTTCGGCCTGACGGCGCTGCCCGGCGGCTTTGCCGGGGTCGACATCTTCTTCGTCATCTCGGGCTATCTGATTACCCGCCATCTCGTCGCCGAGATCTCCGACACCGGCCGGCTGGACCTTCTGCGCTTCTATGCCCGGCGCGCACGGCGCCTGTTGCCGGCGGCACTTTTCGTCATCGGCGTGACGCTTGCGGCCGGCGCGGTCATCCTGTCGCCGGAGGAACAGGCGCTCTATTCCAAGGGCGCCATGTTCGCGTCGGCCTACATGATCAATTTGTGGCTGATCCGCTGGTCGTTCGACTATTTCGCCAGCGATGCCACGAGCAACCCGTTCATCCACTACTGGTCGCTGTCGGTCGAGGAGCAATTCTATCTCGCGTGGCCGGCGCTCTTGATGCTGGCGGCCTGGGTGAGACCGGGCAAGCGCGGCATCGTCGTTGTGATCGGCACTGCCGGCCTCATCTCCTTCGTCTTCTGCGCCTGGCTGACGAGCGTGTCGCAGCCCTGGGCCTTCTATTTTTCGCCGCTGCGCGCATGGGAATTTGCCGCCGGCGGCCTCGCATCGATGGCGCCGGCGCGGCTGTTGCAGGAACGCCCGCTGCTGGGGCGGGCGTTGAGCCTGACCGGCCTGACAATGATCGGGGCCGCTTATCTCACCTTCAGCGAGGACGCTCCCTTCCCCGGCTTTCTGGCGCTTGTGCCGGTGGCCGGCACGGTCCTTCTGCTCAAGGCGGGAGCGGCCGGCGCCAGGGACGGCCGTTTGCGCAATTCCGAACGGAATTGGGTGAATGCCGCCCTGGCGCTGCCGCCTTTGCAATGGATCGGCAAGCTCTCCTATTCGCTCTATCTCTGGCATTGGCCGGTCATCGTCTATGCCGGCATGCTGGCGCCGGAGCTGACGCCGGCCGAGCGGCTTTTTTGCCTTGCGCTGACGCTGGCGCTGTCCGCCCTCAGCTACCACCTCATCGAGAACCCGATCCGCCGCAACGGCTGGCTGATGGCCAATGCGGCGCGGGCGCTGGTGCCGGCCCTCCTCCTGACCGGCACCGGCGTCGCAGCCGCCTACGGCAATGCCAGGCTGGCCGTGCACGACTTGGACTTCGAGCAGCGCATCATCGCCGCGAGCGCAGCCGAACCTTCGACGGCGCGCGCCAGGGCGGGCTGCGTGCAGGACAACGAGACGGTGACGCCGAAGCCTTGCGTGTTCGGCGATGGCCAACGCGTCATCGCGCTCTTCGGTGACTCCCACGCCGACCATTGGTCGACGCCGCTGATCGAGGCGGGCCGGAAGGACGGCTACCGGGTGGTGACCTGGCTGAAGAATTCCTGCCGCGCCTCGCGCATCAGCGTCTGGTCGTCCGAACTCAAGCGTCCCTACAGCGAGTGCGACCGCTGGCGCGAGCAGGCAATCGCCGAGATCATCCAGGCGAGGCCGGCGCTCGTGGTCATCTCGGAGCTGGCGCTGACCAGCGGACGCAAGATGGCCGGCCGCGGCGGCGACACGGACAGCCAGGACGCCGACTGGCGGGCCGGCCTGCGTTCCACCCTCACCAGCCTGAGCAAGGCCGGGCTCAAGGTCGCCTTCATCCGCGACGTGCCGTTCAACAACGCCAATGTCGACACCTGCGTGGCGCGCGCGCTTTGGCGGGACGAAACACCCTCACGCTGCGACCAGACGCGCGCCTATGCCGCCAACGACCAGATGGCGGCGGTGGAGCGCGACATCGTCGACAGCATCCCCAACGCCGCTTACGTCGACCTCACCGACCGCTTCTGCAGCGCCACCATTTGCCACGTCTTCATCGACGGCAAGCTCGCCTTCCGCGACCAGCACCATATGGCGACGCCCTTTGCTGAATCGCTGGAGCCGGAGGTGGAGAAGAGGGTGATTTCCAAGGTGGGGCGGTGAAGCTGCCAATCTCCCCCCTCGTGGGGGAGATCAGCTAGTCGCGAGCCAGCCCTCACCCCACCACGACGACGAAATGCTTGGTCACCGGCTCGAGGATCTTCCAGGTGCCCTTGAAATCGGCCTCGACGACGAAGGCATCGCCCGGGCCGACCTCGACCGGCTCGCCGCCGTCGGGCGTGATGATGATGCGGCCGGCGATCATATGGACGAATTCATAGTCGGTGTAGGTGGCGTGATAGGTGCCGGGCGACGCGCGCCAAGTGCCGGACATCACCTTGCCGTCCTCGGTGGTGTGCTGCACGGCCGTCTGCATGGTCGGCCTGCCCTCGACGACGACCCAGCCCGGCAGGTCGCCGGCCTCGGCATGCTCGACGGCGCCGAATTTGAAAATGGTGGGTCTGGTCATCGAATGCTCCTGCGGTTCGCCGGAATTGGCTGGCGACGGCATAGCCGATGACCGCATGCGTTGCACGCGGCGATGCGACAATGGCAGGCAAAGTGGCGACGGGTTGCGATGACTAGGGCGTTCGCCGGGCGGCTGAACATCCCGTGTGTTTCCACTGCGTTCCATCTGGAATCAAAAAGCCCGCCGGATGGCGGGCTTTCAGGTTCCGACCAGATCAGGTTGAAGAAGATGGCGGCGTTGCAGTGATGACGCTCAGCTTTTCGCGCCTGGTCAGAACAGGCTTCTCATAGGTTTTCTTCAAGGTGCCCCCCTTTCAAGGCTTCGCCGGTCCGCATGTGGGCGCGGCCAGGCAATGCTAGGAAGCTATAGCCGGCTGAGGTAATAGGCTGTAGCACATTAGCAACACTTAACGGACATCCTGCAGAGCTTGCGGCATTGAGCATCGCTGTCCCGTTTCGGGACTGGCATCCGTCTTGCTATAAAGAGATTGTCGGTGTCCTCCCGCCGGTCCTGATCGGAGGATCAGGTTAAATCTCGCCGGGCCTGTGGGCTTGGGCATTAGGGTTAGGCTCGGCGAGTTTTCTTTCTTCACTGTCATGCCAACTGGCTGGCGCCCCGCCCTCACTGCGCGGCCTGCAATTGCTTTCGACGCGCCGGCTGACGGCGGCGGTGGGCTGGTTTCAGCGTGACGGCGGCCCTTTTGGACAGCGCGCCGGTCACGGCATCGACCATGCCGAAGGCGACGAAGTCGGCGTTGAGGGTGCCGGCGAGCTCTGCCGCGGCCTCGCCATCGCCATTGCCGACTTCCGACCAGAACACGATGCCAACGCGCAGCTTTGGCTTGATGCGCTTCAACCTGCGCACCATGAAGCGCGCGTGCTGGCTGGACTGGCGGTTGAGGAAGCCGATGACGACGGCGTCGGTGGCCCCCAGGTCGAGGCGGCGGATCGCCGAGGGTTCGAGGTCCGCGAAGCTCGCCTTCGACACCGAGGTCCCCTGCACTTCCAGCACCTGCGCCAGCATGGCGGCGGCGGCATCGTCGAGCTCGCCACGCCCGCCGCTGCAGAGAACGGTGATGCCGGAGCCGTCCGGCAGGTCGAGATCTTCCTCGTCGGCGCTCTCTTCGGCCGGCTCGCCCGCTTTTTTCTCACCTGCTTTTTTCTCACTTGCCTTCCTGTCGGTTGCCTTCTCGCCGGCGGGGGGCTGTTCGGTTTCTTCCTCCTCGGCCTCCTGCTGGGCGCTGTCGTCGAGATTGGCGACCAGCGTCATAGCGCTGTCGGCGACCTGCCTGCGCTGCTCGTCATCCATGACGCCGCGCCCACGGTCCTGCTCACCAAGCAAGAGCGCCGGGATGGCGACCTGGTCATAGAACTGGAACAGGTATTTTTCCTCAAGTATCTCCTCGGCATGGTCGGTCGCCTCGTCAGGGTCGCCGGCAAGCAGCCGCTGATACATCCGGGCATGCGGCTCCAGCACCGGCTCATTGCCGAACAAAACGTCGAGGAATTCGAATTGCGGCACGTGCCGGCCAAGCACAACCAAGCAGACGGTGAGCGGCGTCGACAGCACCAGGCCGATCGGCCCCCACAGCCAGGTCCAGAAGATCGCCGCCACGATGATGGCAAGCGGCGACAGGCCGGTGTGCGATCCATAAAGCCACGGCTCGATGACGTTGCCGGTGACGAGTTCGACGACGATGAAAAGCGCGGCGGTCCACAAGAGCAGCGACCAGCCGGGCGCCACGGCCAAAGCCAGGAAGAGCGGCAGCAGCGCACCGACGATCGGGCCGATATAGGGCACGAAGCGCAGCGCCAGCGCCAAAAGGCCCCAGAGCAGCGCGTTGGGGATGCCCAGCACCCAGAGGCCTATGGTGATGGGCACGGCATAGATGATGTTCACCACCAATTGCATCAGCAGGTACTGGCCGACGCGCTTGCCGGCATCCTGCAGGGCCTGCGTGGTGCGATGGAGGTCACCATAGCCGACGAGACGGATGAAGCGGTCGCGCAGATCCTCCCGCTCCATCAGCATGAAGATGACAACGATGATGACCAGGCCGGCGGAAGCCAGCGGGCTGATCAGCGGCCCGATCAGGTTCTGCAGCACTTCGAGCGGCTTTTCATGCGAAACGACCTCGACCGGGATCGGATCGCGCTTCGGCGCCTCGGCGGCCGAGGGCAACTGCGGTTCCTGCCGGTCGATCTCCTGGCCGACACGCTCGATGACGCCGCTGAGGCGCGAGATGATGCCGCCGCCGAGGCCGTTTTCCTTCAACGCGCGGACCTTGGTC
This sequence comes from Mesorhizobium sp. RIZ17, assembly GCF_051127865.1. NCBI lineage: Bacteria > Pseudomonadati > Pseudomonadota > Alphaproteobacteria > Hyphomicrobiales > Phyllobacteriaceae > Mesorhizobium > Mesorhizobium sp. RIZ17. The sequence continues at coordinate 4,794,175 of NZ_CP147861.1, read as the reverse complement.
AGGATGTTGATCTGGTAGACCGGGATGTTCTGCGCGAGGTCGCTGACCTGGGTGGCGACGACGAAGGTGAACAGCGACAGCGCGGCGAACGCGCCGGCAACGCTGGCGATGACCGCCGCGATGCGCGGGACGCCGGCGCGCTTCAGCCAGGACACGACGGGCGCGATGGCGAAGGTCAAGAGCAGGGCGACGGCGATCGGCAGGAAGACCTCGCGCCCGAAATAAAGCGCGGCGACGCTGGTGACGACGCTCGCCACCGTCGGCAGCACCGTGCGCGGGTGGCCCCTGGAGGCGGCGAGCAGGCTCGCCAGCCGCGGCTCCGACGCGCCACCAACCCCATTCCGACGACTGGCCGCCACTATTGAGCCTCCCTGCTGCCTGGCAATGATCGGAGATATTTCGCCGGCGTGCAACGCGCCCAGGGCAGGTCGGTTGCAGATACGCTAATAAATACCCTGGGGCCATGACTTTACAGAGAGGAAGCAATGCGCCGGTTCAGGCTGCCGGCGACTTGGTCCAGGTCCTGTCCGAGGGCAGCAACCTCGGGGTTTTCTGGAACATGAACGGCTTGAAACCGTTTGTCTTGTCGAAGGGGCGTCCAACACAGGAGGCAGCGATGAAAAAGCTTCTGCTTGCTTCGATGATCGCCATCGCCTCGGCGTTCGCGATCGTGCCGGCCAGCGCTGGCAGCGTGCAGCTCGGTATCGGCATCGGTCCGGGCTATGATGACGGGTACTACAACGACTACGGCGGGTATTACCCGCACCGCTATTACCGGCACGTCTACAATGACGACTACGACAATGGCGGCTATGTGGTGCGCTATCATCGCTATCACCGCCATCATTGCCGCACCGAGTTGATAACCCACTGGCGCCATCACCACCGCGTGACGGAAGAAGTGCGCGTGTGCGGTAACGGCGGCTACTACAATAACTACTAGCAGGCGCTACCAGAGGCCTGGATGATTGATTGCGCGGGGCGGGCCCTGCCGCCCCGCGCAATCTGGCGTCAGGTGCCATAGACAGGCGCTTTGGATTGTCGGCCCCCGGCTGCCCGGCACTTCCGATCTTGCTGAGGCTGCCGGCCCAGCGGCGTGCGAATATTAGCAGTTGCGGGAACATGGGCTGCCCTGGGCGCGTTTATAGGGTGATCGACCTTCAGGAGGAGGTTGCCCCATGAAAAAGCTCCTATTTGCTTCGGTGATCGCAGTCGCGTCGGCGGCGGCTACCGTAGCGCCGGCGGATGCGCACAGCTTCTTCGGTCTCGGTTTCGGGCCGCTTGGCGGCTATCCGTTCTACGGCCCTCCGATGTATGGCGGCCCGTTCTACGACTATGGCGGCCGCTATTACGGCCCGCGCTACTATGACGACTATTATCCCGGCTACGTGGTCCGCTATCCGCACTACCGGTACTACAGGCACTACTACGTTTATCACTACCGGCACCACCATAGGCATCACTACTGGCACCACCACAGGCATCACCACAGGTATTATTACAGGTATTAGGTGGCTGAGCGCTGCGATTGCCTGATCTTCCCCTCGTGGGCAGAGCATCGCCTATGGTTTATCGACGAAGGCCAACAAAACGCCGTCATCCTCGGAGGGGCGTTCTCCTCGGGCTTGTCCCGAGGATCCGCCGCCGCACGCGGATAGGGCGCGACCAGTTCGGGGAGGCCGGTAGATCCTCGGGACAAGCCCGAGGATGACGGCAAGAGGGTTGCAGGTTATCCCACCTTCCCCAGAGCCATATGCGATAGCCCTCCCCTCAGAGGGGGAGATTGGCAGTTGGTGCGCCTTGCAAATCCTTCCCGACATGCCATCTAAATTATCGGCATCCAGGAGAATCACGTGACGCAGCGAAGCGGCAGCGCCGATCTGCCGCTGCATGGCGGGCGGGTCCCGAAGTGGCTGGGCGAGCGCATGACGCGCCTGGGCGCGGTGCTATGCGAGGCCATCATCCACCATTACGGCCGTGACGAGCTTTTGCGGCGCCTGGCGCATCCCTTCTGGTTCCAGTCCTTCGGCGCCGTGATGGGGATGGACTGGCATTCGTCGGGCATCACCACTTCGGTCATCGGCGCGCTGAAGCGGGGGCTCAACCCGCTCTCGGGCGAGCTCGGGGTCCATGTCTGCGGCGGGCGCGGCGCGCATTCGCGCAAGACGCCAGGCGAGTTGCTGGCCATCGGCGACCGTGTCGGCCTCAACGGCGAGGCTCTGGCCACCGCCAGCCGCCTCGTCGCCAAGGTGGACAGCGCCGCCGTGCAGGACGGTTACGACCTCTATCTGCACGGCTTCATCGTCGCTGATGACGGGCGCTGGGTGGTGGTGCAGCAAGGCATGAACGGCGACGCCCGCCAGGCGCGCCGCTACCACTGGCTGTCGGATGGGCTCACAAGCTTCGTCGACCAGCCGCATGCGGCGATCGAGGGCGCGGCGCAAGGCGAGATCGTCAATCTCACCGACCGGCGCGCCGAGAAGGCCCGCGGCGGCCAGATCGAGCTGCTCAAGACGATGAGTCCGGAAAAGATCCTGACCGAGCTTGCCATGCTGGAGCCGCAACCCGAACCGGAGCCCGCCGCGCAGCCGCTGCTGCCCAACCTCGTCATGCCGGCGCATCACGACGTGCGCGAGAGCGACATCGTCATGCGCCGCCTGCACGGCAACATCGCCTCGGCGATCGAAAGCGGCCCGAAGGATTTCCCCGAACTGCTTCTGGTCCCCGGTGTCGGCCCACGCACGGTGCGGGCACTGGCCATGGTCTCGGAAGTGGTGCACGGCGCGCCCTACCGTTTCTCAGACCCGGCCCGCTTCTCGCTCGCCCATGGCGGCAAGGACCGCCACCCCTTCCCCGTGCCGCTGAAGGTCTATGACGAGACGATCGGCGTGCTGAAATCGGCGGTGGGGAAGGCAAAGCTCGGGCGAGGCGAAGAGCTGGAAGCGCTCAGACGGCTGGACGGCGAGTCACGCCGGATGGAACGGTATGTGACGGGGCCGAGTTTGAAGGAGATCGTCGCCGGCGAGATGGACCAATCGCACCTGCTGGGCGGGCGGAGCGTGTTCGGGTGGGAGAAGGCGCCCGAAGGTCATTTGAAGCCGCCGAAGAAAGATGCTTGAGGCTCGCCCGCAAAGTCTCGCAGGTCGGCGCCGCCCCTCATTGCCTGCCGGGCATCTCTCCCCGTGAACGTGAACGGGGAGAAATGGCTGCCCCGGGCGCCCCGCCCTATCCTTCGCCCTAGAGCGGTTCAGCGTTTCACGGAATCGCCGAACCGCTCTAAGTCTTTGTTTTTACGCAATTCCGGACGGAAAACCGCTACGCACTTTTCCTGGAATTGCTCTAGTTACGGGGAGAAGGTGCCAGAAGGGCGGATGGAGAGCAGCGCCGATGCTGAGCAGACTCGCGCCCCAGCCCAAACTTCGATCACCTACCCGCCCCAAGCGTCTGTTTTCACATCGCAAGCGCGCTCTGCTTGCCTACAAGGGCCGCGATATAGTTTTCCAGGCTGATCTTGCCGCGCTCCGGCCTCTCAGGCTCCTCCGGCTCGTCCAGCGTGGCGGCGGTCATGCGGGCATAAGCCTTGGCCGCTGCCTCGGAAAAACCAAGCTGCCGATACGCTTCCACCCACCGCTCGCGCGGCGTCGACACCAGGCGCACATCCCTGCCCAGCGCTTCCGCGAAAGCACGCGCGACGTCGGCGCATGAGTAGCGCCTGGGACCTTCCACATAATGAATACCGGTCTGCCCGACCGGCTCCAGCAGCAGCCGCGCGGCTGCCTCGCCGAGATCGCGCGGCGCCACCATGGGCAGTTGGAAATCGGCCGGGAAGAACGAGTTGACAACGCCGTCGCGCCGCGCCGTCTCCAGCGCTCCATCCCAATTGCTCATGTAATAGGCGGCGCGGATGATACTGGCGGGAAGCGCTTGCGCCGCGAGCTTCTGCTCCAAGCCATAGAGCACCGACAGGTCACCGATGCCCTCGCCCGGCTGCGCGCCGTAGGCCGATTCCGCCACCACCTTTTCCAGCCCCGAACCTTCAAGCGCGGCGGTGATAGCCGCCACGGTCTCGCGCTCCCGGGTATCCGTGTCGGTCGAAGGATCAGCCGGGGGGTTGAGCAGGAAGGCGCGGCGGCCGCGCTTAAGCACTTTGCGCAGCGCCTCTACATCGCGCACGTCCACTTCCGCCACCTCGGCGCCCTGTTCGACGAGATGCGCCGCTTTGCCCGCATCGCGCGTCACCACCGTCACCGCCTCGCCGCGGCGCAGCAACGTCGCCGCCGCGGCCGAGCCGACATGGCCAGTGCCACCCAGAATGATATGCATGGATTGGTCCTCGCGTTTTTCCATACCGGGTTAATGGCAGGCGGCGCGAAGGGTTCAAACGATGCTGACAGGTGGTGACGCTCACCCTGCCTTCCTCCCCATCATCCCGTAGTGCACCGCCAGCAGGTCCAGCCCGAGCTTCAGCAACTTTACCACCACATCGCGTCCGTCGCCGGTGCGCTCCGCGATGGCCTTCACCGACCGGCCTTCGAGGCAGATTTTTCGTAACACCTCCGCCACCTCCCAATGGCCCAGCGCCGACGCTGCATGTGCATAGGCCCGGCCGGCTGACAGCACGCGGTCGGGGATGCCGCCGCCGACCCGGCCGCTGTCGATGCGCTCGCTCCAGGATTGCGGCTGCAGGCCTTCGCGCTGGCTGCGCTCGAAATCGTCGCGGAAGCGCCCGCCTGCCTCGCGCTGCTGGCGGCTGAGCGAAGTAATGCCGACCAGCGGGTCGACATTGCGCAGGCGCACGATGCCGCCGGTGGAGGTGTAGCCGCCGTTCGACACCTCGTAGACGCGGCGCGCCTCGGCCGTGTCCGGGGTGAGGCGCTGGCGGCCGAAGGCGTCGGTTTTCAGCGCAAAGTCATGGCCGAGCTCGCGGCGGATGCGCACCTGCTCCGCCTCGCCCTTGGGAAGCTTTGGCGGCTGGGGTTTCTTGGCGGCTTTGCGGGGCATGGGCGGGTCCTTGCTCAGTAAAATGGCGATTGGAAAGTTGGAGGGCGCTGTCCGGCTGGCCTGTCATTGATTGTCGGCGACGGTCTTCCGCTCCGTCGCGGCTTCGCCGCGCCGCCCCGCTCTGCGGGGGAGGAAATGGCACCAGGCTATTCGCCCGGCTTCACCTTCACCTTCCGCGGTGGCCGTGGAACCTTGCATGGTGATGCGCACAGTAGGAGCGCGTGGCCGACGTCGGCAGGCCGCAGCAGAGCATATCCGGTCCCGGGCGGGCGCCGACGGGATCGTCTTCGGCATCCTCGCGCAGCGCCAGATCGAGCGGCGCGCGACAGCGGCCGAACAGGCAGTCGAGGAGGCGCATGGCCGCGACATGCGGCTGGCGACCGGGGTTCACCGGAGGCGGCGGCGCCGGGAGCTTGTAGAGATGTGCTTCGGATTTCTGGCGCTCGCCTGGGGCAAGCCAGGCCGGAGGCAAGGTGCGCGCGGGCTTGCGAGCGTTGGGCTTTTTTGGCGTGGGGGTGCGGACGGTGACGACGTCCTGACTCACCGAGGTGCCATAGGCGGATACGTCAGCGGGACAGCGCCCCCCTCTGGCCTGACGGGCATCTCCCCCGCTTGGGAGGAGATTGGCAGCTTCCGCGCTGGCGCCTTCTACAAGCTCGGCGTATCTCGAAAGCACAGTCGGCTCCGACAGCGCCACCCCTCCGGCGGCCATCCTGCCCCGCCGGCCGGGGCGACCCGGCCGGGTGTGCTTCCTCGGCCTGCCGCCGGCACGGCCGCCTTTGGGGTTGGCGAAGCCGATGGCGCTTAAGCCGGCGTTGCGGTGGACGATGCCGATGATGGCGTTGCGCGAGACCGGACTGCCGCGCAGCGCGCTGAAGCGGCCGGCGATGCGCGAGGCCGACAGCCCCTCCTTCAGCAAGGCGGCGATCTCGTCGATTTCCTTCTCGGTGTAGGCGGCTGCCATCATCTCGTTCCATTGATTGCGAAGCGCTTGGGGCGAAGTGCCCGGCTTCAGGCCAGGCGCCAGGGTTCGGCCGCGAGGCCGTTGGTGGTCAGATCAGCGTTGAAGGGTCAGGCCGCGCCGGTCAGTCGAAGAAGGGCGGCCTCGGCGGCGGCCCGCGTCAGGCCCGACACCGCCCGGCCCGTCATCCGGTCGAACAGGATGACGGTGCCGTCCTCGGTGCGGATACAGCTTATGCCGGAATTGGGGGCCGGAGCCGGGGGAGGAACGGCTCCGGCCGTTCCGGTGAACCGGGGTGCGGGCGGTTCAACCGGATCCGGGGCAAGCGCCCCGGAATGCGCCCGGACCGGGGAGGAGGACAGTCCGGACGATGGGAATTGATGCGTCGAGGGACGCGCGTTCATGCCGCCTATCAGCCCTGGGAGGCTCGCGGGCAGCGTCGGAATCACGGGCAGTGCGGAAATGCTTGCGGGATGCTCATTCATGCGCTAAGCGTACGTTATGTACGAAATGCGCGCAAGCGAAATCGTACAATTTGGACGATTATTTTCAGGCATTTTGTACGATGATGGATTCCCGGCACAGATTGCAGCAGGCGCGCGCCCAGGCCGGCTATGCCTCGCCCAGCGAAGCGGCGCGGGCCTTGCGTGACATCAACAAGAACACGCTGATCAGCCACGAGAACGGCAACCGGCCATTGTCCCGGAAAGCGGCGGAGAAATACGGCCGGCTGTTCGGCGTCGACCCCGGCTGGCTCTTGTTCAACGCGGATGGTGCGGAAGCAGCACCGGTCAGCCTCGCCTCCTCGCCCGTCACCGTCGACGTGCCGATCGTGTCCTGGATCAGCGCCGGCGAGCTCGGCAGCCAGGACAGCGTGGTCAACCTCTCCGACTATCCGACGATCCCCACCGCCGACCTCGAGGAAGGCGAATGGATCGCGCTGCGCGTCGACGGTCCGTCGATGAACAAGATCTCACCGCCGGATTCGATCATCTTCGTCAATTTGCGCGACAAGCGGTTGGTGACCAATGGCTGCTACGTGATCTCGGACGAGACGGGACGCGCCACCTACAAGCGCTACCGCCCGAACGACAATCCGCCGTTCCAGCCGGCGTCCTATATGGACATCCCGCCACCGGAGCTGGAGGGCGCGATCACCATCATCGGGCGGGTGAAGCGCTCGATGATCGATATGTGAGGGTTAGGGCGTCGCGTCGCAATAACGTCACAACCCTGCAGAAGAACAAAAAAAGAACTCTTAGACTTGTACTTGCCTTCAAAATCCCCTTAGATCACGGCTGGGTGGGGTTGGGTCCCGTTACGGGAGGGGGTCATGAACAAGTCGGTCAGGGAAAACCTGTTTTTCATTGTGGTGGCGAGCGGCTGTTTCCTGGCGCAGGCGGCCATCGTGCGTGCCGAGGATGCGAACTATCATCCGCAGAGCTTTACCCAGCCTTTGAGTGCGGCGAGAGGCACAATCAATCCGGCGGGCGGAGATGCCTTTTATCTGAAGCCGGAAGACCGCTGCGATCTGGTGGTGAAGGAATTCGGCTGGGACCGCGACCAGTGCGGTACGATCGACCAGCTGATCTTCGGCTTCACGCCGGAGATCGACAATCTGACCGTCGAGAAGCCCGTGTCGGACGGCTATGTGAGCCTGGCGGACTGGGATAGTAGCGACCGCAGCGCGGAAATCAGTTCGATCGAAGACACCTTCAAGGAATCGGTGAAAGCGCAATCGGAGCGGTCCGGACAGGAGATCCGCTTCGACGGCTGGCTTGTCTATCCGCAAATCGACAAGGCCAAGAACATTCTCTACTACGCCAACATCCTGAGCTGGGGCGGCGAGAGGACGATCAACATATCGATGTCGATCTTCGACCGGCAAGGCTATGTTCCGATGAAGATCGTGCCGGTGAACGGCAACGTGACAAGCGACGACGTGCAGAAGATCGTCGCGGCGTCGGCCGCCGCCTACAAGCCGCAGGCCGGCGCGGCCTATTTTGATTTTTCCAGCGGCGACAAGATCGCCGGCTACGGCGCGCTGGGCGTGCTGGCGACCATGCTCGGCGTCAAATATGGCGGCGCCGCCAGCGCAGGGCTCATCGCGCTCGCCCTGGTGGTGTTGAAAAAGGGCGCCTTCATCCTGCTTCTGCCGCTGGTCTGGCTGAGACGGTTGTTCAGCCGCAGGAAGAAGGCGGACAGCTAAGGCACGGACGCGCGACGGTTACCCGAAATTCCCACTGGATTCGCCCGAGCCAGGCGCGAAAGTCTGCATTTTTCGTTCGATCGCATGCTTCGCATATTAGCGATTACGCATAATCCATTCTTAGCCGGCAACGCGGTGTCCCTTACCCGTTGCCGGTTAGGCTCGGCGCCTCCCGTTCATACCCCAACAGCGACGGCGCCGGGCCGCCACCACATTTTCCGTGAAAAGGCCTGCTGCGCGAGGCGTGGGCAGCGGGCGATGAGAGGGCCGGCCGACTGGCAACCTGACAAAGGAGTGGGGCAGCTACTCCAAAACCGGCGCTCAAGAGTGCAAGGGCTTCGAGTGCCATGCACAACAGCAAGCTAGAGCGGTTCAGCGCTTCACGGAATCGCCGAACCGCTCTAAGTCTTTGTTTTTACGCAATTCCGGACGGAAAACCGCTACGCACTTTTCCTGGAATTGCTCTAGTGCCGGCCTTCAAAGGCTTCATCCCTCGATTGCATGACGCCGGCACGGCTGGTCGAACCCGTCAGCGCGTGCCCAGGCGCGGCTGGTCAGGCCCGACGGCCTTCCTGGGGCTTCAACCCTATCCCAGGAATTCATCGCTGAAATAGGCGGAAAAGTCTGGCCGCATGGCGAGCGCCTTGCCGTTGCCGTCGAGCAGTATTCCCGAGGCGAACAAATACCCGCCCATCGCTTCCATCTTGGCTTTGTCCATGGTGCCGATGGCGCCGTTAGCGCCCTTCAGGAAGTGGCCGTCGTTCAGCGCCTTCAGCGAGGCTTGGATCAGCGCGGCGTTGGTGAGCGTGTCCTTGTTGGCGGCGATCAACAGGTCGCCTGCATCCTTTGCCTGATCGACTGCGAATGCATAGCCACGCCGCGTCGCCTGCACGAAGGCCGCGGCGGCCTTTGGATTGGCCGCGAGAAAAGCATTGCTGGAGACGATCAGCGTGGTGTGCTCGTCCGGCACGCCGTAATCGGCGTAGCGGAAGGTGCGTTGCTTGAGACCCTTCAGTTCCGCCTCGACACCTTCCCATGTCGAGACTTCCAGCGTGAAATCGACCGCGCCGTTGGCCAAGGCCTCGTAGGCGGACGTTCCCAGCGTCACGGTCGAGAAATCGCCTTTGCCGCCGTCGTGGCGGATGATGGTCTGCAGCAGCGTGTTTTCCCAGGCGCTGCCGAAGCCGCCATAAGTCAGGCCGTCGAGGTTTTTCGGGCTTTTGATCGCGGAGCGATCGGCGTTGAAGACGACACGACCGGTCTCCGACTGGACAACGGCATAGACAGCCTTCAGGTCGGCGCCGGCGCTCTTTTGCGTGAACAAGCCGAGCGAACCGGAAATGCCGAAATCGGCGACACGGTTGGCAACCAGCGTGCCCGAACCCGTATCGCCATAGGGCAGGATTTCAACGTCCAGGCCCGCATCGCGGTAAAAGCCTTTGTCGCGGGCGACAAACAGGCCGATGTGGTTGGTGTTGACGGTCCAGTCGAGCGCGACGGTGATTTTTTGCAGGGCGGCGGCACGGGCTGGCGTGATGGCTCCGGCAAAGGGCAGGCCGGCGGCCAGAAACAGCGCCTGGCGGCGGGTCAGGTCGGTCATTTCAATTCTCCATCGCATGGTCGGAAATTCGAATCGGGCTGGCCAAGCAGCGTGTCGAGGATGCCGGCCTCGATCGCCGCAGTCTCGCGGGCAAGTGCCGCGCTCTCGGTGCGCGGGCGCGGCAGCGGCACGGCCACTTCGCGCACCACGCGCGCGGGCCGCGCCGACAGCACATAGATTCGGTCGGACAGAAGCACAGCTTCGCGCACGTCATGGGTGATCAGCAGCGCCGTCCAGCGATGGTTTCGCCACATCGTCTCCAGCCAGCGCTGCATGGCCGCGCGGGTCAGCGCATCGAGCGCGCCGAACGGCTCGTCAAGCAACAGCATGTCGCGTTGCTGCACGACGGTGCGCAGGAGCGCGGCGCGCTGGCGCATGCCGCCAGACAGCTCGGCCGGCCAGGCATGTTCGAAGCCGACAAGGCCGAACTCGGCGAACAAAGGCGCCACGCGTCGCCGCGCGGCCCGGCGCTTCATGCCCTGCACTTCGAGCCCCAGCGTCGCATTGTCGATGACGCGCCGCCACGGCATCAGCGCGTCACGCTGCGGCATGAAGGCGAAGCGGGCGCCATCGAGCGGCGCGCCGTCGAAGCGCATCTCGCCCTCGCCCGGGATTGCGCCGGTGAGCAACTGGAACAATGTCGACTTGCCGGCCCCAGATGGCCCGAGGATCGAGACGAACTCGCCCGCAGCAACATGCAGCGAAACGCCGGCCAGAACCTTAAGCGCGCCGAAGCTTTTTTGCACGTTGCGGAGCTCGAGCCTTGTCATGGCCGGCCCTTCCCGGAAGATTCGTGGTTACCGTCTCGCTCAGCCCTCTCCCAAGGCATCGCAAGACGCTGGACGAGCACGGCAAGACCGAAGAGTGCCAGCGTCAGTGCCGAGCTGACCGCGACGGCGGCGAGCACCAGGTCGGGGCGGAAATTGTTCTTGGCGCTGAGCATGTAGATGCCCAGCCCCTTCGCGGCGCCCGCATATTCGGCGAAGATGGCGCCCACCACGGCATAGGTGATTGAGATGCGCAGCCCGGCGAAGAAATAGGGCAGCGCCAACGGCAACCGGGCGAGCCAAAAAATGCGCCAGCGCCCTGCTCCCATGGCGGCTAGCATCTGGCTGATTTCCGGACTCGTGGCGGCATAGCCCTCGACCAGCGCCACCATCATCGGGAAGAAGGTGACCAGCGCCACGAGCAGGATCTTCGGCAGCAGCCCGAAGCCGAACCACAGCACCACCAGCGGCGCGATCGCCACCAGCGGCAAGGTCTGGCTGGCGATCAACAGCGGGAACAGCGCGCGGCGCAGCGGAGCCAAGAAGTCGACCAGCGCCGAGAGGATGAAGGCGGCGGCGAGCGAGCAGGCAAAGCCCGCCAGCGTGGCGCGGATGGTGGGCAGTGTGTTGTCGGCCAGTGCCGCGCGGTTCTCCCAGGCTTGCGCCAGCACCCGCGAGGGCGCTGGGAGCATGGTGGGAGCGATGCCGCCCAGGCGAGCGTAGAGCTCCCAGGCGGTGAGGAGGAGGGTCAACGAAAATATGACGGGAGCTAATTTGGCGAAGGCGGATGCCACAGCCAATCTCCCCCGCAACGGGGGAGATTGGCTGTCGTCTTGGCTTTCGCCAAACGCCTCTTGCGGTGTGGAATCTAATTCGACAGCCATGACGTCCCTCGACGGCGCTTTGCGTGCGCTCAAACCGCGGTCGGGCTGTTCGCCGAAATCGTTATGTCGAGCGTCACATGGCCAGCGCCGGGGCCGAAGCGGCAGAACGCCTCGTTCAGCGTGGCGAACACCGCGCCGGCGTCACCGCGCAGCTTGGTGCAGAAATGCTTAGAGCGTTCGAACACGCCGGACTGCTTCAGGAAGTCGATGCAGCCATAGATCTCGTCCATGTGGCCGCCGGTGCCCATCACGTAGAGCGAGAATTGCGCCGCCACCGGCTGGTCGGTCGAAGGCGTCGTCTCGACGGCGCGGAGCGCCGCGCGCTTGCGTTCGTCGAGCGGGATCGCCGGGCCGCCGATCTCGTCGGAGCGGCAGATCGGGTCGTCCGGTTCGCCGGGGCAGCCGCGCGAGACGGCGGCCGACAGCACGCAATGCCTGCCGCTTCTGGCCGCCGCTACAAACAGGTCGCGCATGGCGGGGAACAGCACTTCGGGCGGCCCAACCAGCAGCGTCGAGATGTCATCGGTCTCGATCCTCAACCTGTCGCGGTAAGGATCGAGCGCGCCGAGCGCGCCAAGGATGACGCCGACGAAATCGTCGGTCATGGGATAAAGGGAAATCTGTGCGCCGGAAAACATGGCCCGCCTCGCTCCGCTGGTATTATCCAGATCAGCTTTAGGGTCCGGAGGCTTGCCGCCGCCATCTCAGCCCCGACCGTACGGAGCACCCCTGTGGATGGCGGGGTTAAAGCATTGTTTGCAGTGCTGGGAAAGCGGTTTTTTTTACGGTGTCAGTTGGCCAGGCGCCCCATCTCCCTATGGGAGATGCCGGTGGTTATAAGATTTTCGCGGATTTCTTATAACTGCTATATCGTTCAAACTGTACGAATCTCGCTTGATTACTTTTCGTACATAAAGTACGATACCTCCCTTCCTTTGAGGGGATTTGCTTGAACACCGCGAACCATGCCGCTTTCGCCGACCTCTCCCGCCCTTTGCTCTCGCCACTGCCGCTCGCCGAGCGCGAACGCCTCGCCGGTGCCTGGCGCATGGCGAGCCAGGACATCGCCGACGACATCCGCTTCATTCGGCAATATCTGAAAGTGATCGCCGAGAAGGATGAGCGGCTTTCCACCGGCACGCTGGTGCACGGCCGCGCCTATATCGAAGCTTGCGCCGCCTGGCTCCCGGAGACGGTGGCGCGGTATCTGCAGAACCTCAGGCTGATCAGCGAATGCGAAAGCGCGATGATCGCGGCGGGGATGAGGTTTGCCAGGTCGAGCGATGCCTGGTGAGTGAAGCGCCATCTTCCCTGTGGAAGAAGCAAGAAGCCCGCCGCATCGCGCCCTCTCCGCCAGCCGCTGCAACTCTTGGCCGTGCTCCCGGAAATGCATCGTTTCACACAATCGCCAATTGGTGGACGCGGGCGAGCGGCCGGGCGTTAATTCTCCGCAGGCGCAGGAGGGTAAAGCCGCATACCAGGGAGGAACTCGTTTTGATGGATCAGCGCATCGACATCGGCATGCAGCCCGACGATCAGCCCTACGAAGTCATCTCATTCGCCCGGAAGCACGGTCTAACGGTCCCGGTTGCCGACGCGGTCCTTTTCGCGAAGGGTCCGTCGCCGTCACGCGCTGCCTGCGACATGGCAGCGCTTGCCTTCCTCTGCGCGGTCGCGCGATACGCCGGAAAGCAAGGGACCCGGTAGCTTCCCCTACCAGCTGAACTGCAGCCCCGCATTGCCGCCGACCTGGCTGCCGGCGAAGGCGGTACCGAGCGTGCCGGTCAGCCGGCCACCATGGGCGAAGCCTTCGCTCAGCACCGCTGCGCCGGTGATGACGAAGGCATTGACACAGCCGGCATTGCCCCAGTTGGGTGCGGGCGGCCCAGAATTATCGGAGGGCGTGACATAGCCTCACCTTCCGACGGACCAAATGAGGCTTGGCGGCGACCGGCCGCCAAAATGGCTCAGGCCTTGGCTTTGGGCTTGGTCGCTTTCGCCTTGGCGGGCACCTTGGCCGGCTTCTCCGCTTTGGCGGCTTTCGGCTTGTCGGCGGCGGCCTTCTTCGGGGTCTTCGCCTTTGGCTTGCTCGCAGCATCGACCTCGGCCGCCGCCTGGTCCCAATGCTCCATATGCGCACCTTCCGGCCGGCCGGCTTGCTCCCAGATCTCGTGCGCGCGCTGGCGAATGCGTTCGTGCCTGTCGTCCGTCACTGTCGCCTCCTAAAGGTTGGGACCGTTCCCCGGCGCGAACATTAGCCGAATTTTCCCGCGGCGTCTTCGGTATCGCGCGTGAGCGAGCGACTGGCACGGCAAATTTCGCTCAGTGTCCGTCGGTGATGACGGCGACGCCTAGATACGCTGCCTTCTTTGTAATCAATCCGGCTAAATCCGCATCAGAGCGATCCGTCCCCGTGCGCTGCCGCAGCAGGGAAATTGCCTCTTTCATCGACAGCAGGCCAGTTCTGTGCTCCGCTAGCAGCTTGTCAACCATGGCGGCGATACTTGGCGATTCGACGTGTGGATGATGCATGGCAACGACTCCTTCTTCGCTGCCTCCCAAACCGCTGTCTAGTTTAGGCCTCATATCCGGATGCGAGAAGAGCCCGATCCTTCCCCGATGCTTCGGCGGGAGGATCGGGCTCATTCAGACCAAGCGTTATTGAATCACCTGGATGACGCGGCGCGTGCCGGGGTCGATCAGCACCGTGTGGTCGTTGACGACCGCATAGCGATACTTGACGTCCGGAACCTGCTGCAGCTCGACGGTGTCAGGCACGGTCGAGCCAACGCCCAGCTCGAGGCCAAGCACATTGACCGAGGCAATCGGATGCTTGTGGACATATTCCTTGACCACGGTCTGCTGCTCGGGCGTGACGATCACCTCGTCCGCGGCCGCGATGCCGATGCCGGCCATCAGAGCCAGGCCGGCGACAGCTGGAATGAGGATGGTTTTCATCGTTTCTCTCCTGTTGCGTTGGCGAGCTCCGCCTTGCCTCCGCGGGAGCGGAAACATCGGCAGGTCGAACATGGGAGCTCCAGGGGCAAACGTCGCCGGCAAGGTGTTGTTCCGTCAGCGATGACTAATTGATTTGGCGGAACCTTCGCATCGGCTCCGCATTGGAAGGCTTTGAAACTGCCCAAGACTTTGAAATCCATGGGGTGCCGTCGTTATGCGAGAAGGTTCCATCAGAAGCGACATAGAACTTCGGGCTCCGGTGACCATCGCCGTCGGCGCCGGCTTCAAGCGCGAGATCGCCTCGCTCACCGCGATGCAGAACTTTCTCAAGGAATGGCCATCGGCCTGTCAGGGCGAGAGCTACGGCATGGCTTTGCGCGCCTGCGAAGCCGCGCGGGCCGGCGAGATCGATCTCGACAAGGCGCGTCAGGCATTCCTGGTCTTCGCGAAGAAGGCGGGGATCGAGTGGACCGGCGCCGATCCGGTCGCGGTGCTGCGCGAAGCCAAGATCAGGCGCAGCCGGGCGCGCGAAAGCCGCGCCCAAAACCGACACGTGCCTGGATAGAGCCAGCCTCGGCGCACTCAGACTCAACGCCATGCGCATCGGCCTTGCCTACAAGTTTTCGGGTTAGCCGCCATATCCTGGAAGGGCGCCGCCTGGCGTCCGTTCGTCTATGAACGCCGCCACGCCGGCTGACTGGATCGATCTGGGATTTTCGGCTGGTGGGCCGCTGTCAGTTCGGCG
Source organism: Mesorhizobium sp. RIZ17 (assembly GCF_051127865.1). Taxonomy (NCBI): domain Bacteria; kingdom Pseudomonadati; phylum Pseudomonadota; class Alphaproteobacteria; order Hyphomicrobiales; family Phyllobacteriaceae; genus Mesorhizobium; species Mesorhizobium sp. RIZ17. Next base: position 4,779,050 of record NZ_CP147861.1, on the reverse strand, counting down.
ACGATTCGCCCAGCGCCTCGGTAACGAAAGACGCGGCGATCAGATCGTCCGCGTCTATGCGTAGGGAGCCCTCGCCGCCCCCCATGATTGCCGCGACCTTCTGGAAGGTCTTCATCTCATGTTCGGTGATGCGAGCATCCCGCATCCTGGCCTTAAGATCGGCCACCCGCATCCCGAGCGAACGGGATGTCCCGATTTCTCGTTTCGACATGTTGGTCAGTCTCCTCCCCAACCGGTGCCTGTTTCGCCGCCGCCCAATTCCTGCATCCTGCGCATGCTTGTGTTCTCTATGAGGCAAACTTGAACACAGAGGCGGCAACGTCTGCCCTGGGCGAAAGGTTCCATTAGCAGTAGGTAACGAATTAATACTGGGTAGCCTGCCGCTGGCGGCGGCAGGCTACCCAGCGGCGAATGAATCCCTATTCGATGACCTGGACGATTTTGCGCGTGCCGGGATCGACGATGACCGTCCGGTTGTCGACGACAACGTAGCGGTACTTCACGTTCGGCACTTCGTGAAGCTCGACAGTGTCGGGAAGGACGCTGCCGATGCTGAGCTTCACGCCCGGAACCTCGACGGAGGCCAGCGGCTGCTTATGCACATACTCGCGAATGACCGTTTCCTGCTCGGGCTGGATGATGACGTCCTGAGCAGCGGCGGCGCCGATACCCGTCAGGAGCAGCAGGCCCGCCGCAGCGGTTGTGAGATGCAGTTTCATCGATGTTCTCCTCGTTTGGATGATTGCCTCTCACGCTGAGCCTGCGATTTCACAGCCGGTAGGCATTGTCCGTAACGCCGGCCGGCAGGCCTTGTTCCTGCAAAAACCTGACGCCCGTTATTTTCGCAAACGTCGCCTGCGCCGAGCGCGACAATTTCGGAACAATGCCTTTCGGGCGGGGTTTTCTCAGTGAAGGGACCGAACTTTCCGAGGAGAAATCCAATGAAACATCTGCTGATCACAAGCATGATCGCGCTCGGCGTCGGTTGCGGCGCCGCGATGGCGCAGACCGAGTCCGCGCAGCCCAGCGGCGGTGACAATTGCGCGGCCGGCACGGCGGATTGCCAGAAGGGCGGCAAAGCCGGCGGGCAGGCCCAGGGCGAGATGAAATCGAAAACCGAAATGAAGGCCCAGGGCAAGGCCGGCGCCACCACTGAGCAGAATGCTCAGGGCAATACCAAGATGCAGACCGAGCAAAACGCCCAGGGCAAGGCCGCAACCAGCACCGAGCAGAATGCCCAAGACAATACCCAGCTGAAGAAGAAGCAGCAGGCACAGGGCAAGGCCGGCGCAACCACCGAGCAGAATGCTCAGGGCAATACTAAGATGCAGACCGAGCAAAACGCCCAGGGCAAGGCCGCAACCAGCACCGAGCAGAATGCCCAGGACAATACCCAACTGAAGAAGAAGCAGCAGGCGCAGGGCAAGGCCGGCGCCACCACCGAGCAGAATGCTCAGGGCAATACCAAGGTGCAGACCGAGCAGAACGCCCAGGGCAACACCAATGTCGAGACCGACCAGAACAAGACGGCCTCGATCAACAACGTGACGGTGGAGCAGAAGACGCAGGTCACGCAGATCATCCACGAGACCAAGGTCGAGCCGGTCCGCGACGTCAGCTTCGACATATCGGTCGGCGTCGAGGTACCGCGGCACAAGATCCGGCTGCACCGCCTGCCGGCGCGCATCGTCAAGATCGTGCCTGCGTACGAGAGCTACGAGTATTTCGTGCTGGCCGACGGACGTATCGTCATCGTCGACCCCGATACCTACAAGATCGTGTTGATCCTGACCTGATCCGGTCAGCATGACGGACAAGGCCCGCCACGTGGCGGGCCCTTTTTTGCGTGCAGAGACGTCCGAACACGCGAGACGACGTCTGTCCATTAGGCATGCATTGAATGCTGCGCCTCGGGAACGATCTTGCGCCATTCCCAGTTGTCACAACGGAAGTCCTGCGTCCGTCGTCCTATAAGGGCCGGACGAAAGGGCGATGGGCCCGCCTCCTGATCGTTCAAGCTTGCGGACCACTCGGAAAAGGTGCATGGGTCAAGATGGGTAGAGACATGGGCGAGATCGTCGATGACCGAATGTGGTCGCGACGCTCGGTTGGGCAGATGTATTTTCCGCAGTTTCTTGTGGGAATGGTGGCTACGCTTCTGGTGATCCTCGGCTGGACATACACGTCCACGGGATCGGCCTGGGCGGCATTGGGCTGGACGGTGCTCGCCGCTGTCATCCTGCAGGCGGGTTATTTCGCGGCCGTGCTATGGCTCGTGCACGGTGAGACGCGCGTGACCGACGAGACCAAGTCGAACGAAGGCGCCGCCTCGCCTGCCAAGCTGCCGGGCCCGTTCGAGCGAGACGGCATCATCCAGGCCCTGATCTCGCGCCTCTTTCCAAGGTTACCCTGAGCCACAGGCGACAAGTGCGCCGCATGGCTCGGCGTGAAAAGCCAAGCGGCGCAAAGCCGCTCGGCTTTGATCGGCAAATCCTCAGCGGGCTGTAGCAGCCGTCGTCGAGCGTACCGTTTCGGCCGACGAGAAGACCATGACGGCAAAGACCAGCACGCCCGCGGCGACGATCAGCGAACCGATGCCCAGGATCGGCTCAACGGCGTCCATCGCGTATGCGTATTTCAGGTAAAGCGGCGGCAACATCACCACCAGGCCAAGCGTGTAGAGGCCGTAATGGATCATGGCAAGGCGCTTCTCGGCCTTGGCTGGATTGAGCGCGTAGTAGCCGCCGAAGATGGCGCTGGTGACCCAGCCCAGAAGGTTGAAGTGCGCATGCGCCGGGAAGGCGCCATGGTCGCCCGAAATGCCCATCTTGATGCCGATGGCGATGCCCAGCAGGAAAAAGATGATGGCGGTCTTGAAGAAGAGTTCCGATATCCGTGGCATTTTGTTGTCCTCCCAATGCCTCTGTAAACCCGACTCTGCGAAGTCTACATCCTGCAACCCATATTAGCCATGGCGCACCTAAGTCGGTGCGGCCTTCGGGCGAAAGCCGCGAGGTGTTGGCGTTTGGCAAAAAAAGGCTCGCCTCCTTCGAGGCGAGCCAAAAAAGGGAGCCGGCTTGAGGTCGCCCCCCATCCAGGTTGCCACCTGAATTTCAAACGGAGCTAACGTAACAGGGCCCGGAATCTATTCCACCGCAATAGCGGACTGACGCGGCAAAGTTTTCTAAGCCGAGCGGCGCAGGCCTTTGCCGACCGACGATCGGGACTTCCGGATATTGGCGAAGAGACAATACGAACCCCGCACTTCGCCATTTCCTGAAGTTCGTGCGAAACCGCTATTCGCTGTGGTTCGACATCGCATGACGCGATGAGGCGCCGATAGACCACCCCGCCTAAGATCGGTAATTGCTGGTTGCCAGCGCGCCGCGGGAGAATCCAAACCGCGGAAAAGTCACAACCCGCCCAGATATCAGACGCGTTGAGCAACGCGCAGACAGATCGCGCTGCAAAGTGAGCAGACGGTCCTCGTTACCTACAAATTTATAGAATTAAGAAACCGCAGGATTATGCACGTCGTTCCAAGATTTTCGGCATGGACAAGTTGCTACCATTTTTTCGTATCACATCGAACCGCTACGCTTGGGGTTTGCTGGCGCTCATTACACTCCTTTGCGTAGCAGCTCCAGTCGTGTCGGTCGCAACGGCGCTCGCCTTTGTGCCCGGGCTGCCGCGGCAGGCGTTCTGGGGCGTCCTCTCACTCGCAGCGGTCATTCCGTTGCTGATTGCACCGCCGATCGCTATCGGCGCGCTGAGCATCCTCAGGCTCCTCACCATGACGATTGATCGTCTCGACAATTGCGTTCGCTACGACCCGCTCACGAGTGTGCTCTCCCGCGTCTACCTGCTGAACCAGATGCGCGAACAACTCGCAAGCGGCGGCTCGTTCCTGATGATCGATGCCGACCACTTCAAATCGGTCAACGATACCTACGGGCATGATGTCGGAGACGAGGCTCTCAAATGCCTCGCCCAGGTTCTGAGAACCGCCCTGCCGCCCGAAGCCTTGGTGGGGCGCCTTGGCGGCGAGGAATTTGGCGTCTTTCTTCCGGAGCTCAGGAGCTGCGATGCAGGGTGCGAGGCTGACCGCCTCTGCGAAGCAATGCGGCACTCAGGAAAAGTGATCGCCGGGCGTGATATCAATCTCACGATCAGCATTGGCGTCGCCCAATACTGCCCAGCAATCACGCTCGAGCAAACGATGAAACTTGCTGATGAAGCGCTCTACCACGCCAAGAGAACCGGCCGCGATCGCTATCATATCGCCGCAGCGCGCGATCCGGTGCAGGTCACGGAAACCAGCTCCATCCGCAACGCCACGGAACGCAGAGACCGCCGTGCCGTGGCGTAATTCGCACTCCGCCATTCGTGAGCACGCGACCGCAACCAACCACAAGAAGACTCCTGTGCGGTGGCGAGGGGCTCCCACCGCACAGGAGGAGGGCGAGCCGCAGATGCGGCGACCTGAAGGGCGGCTCCCCTCGATGCGACCCTCGGCCCCGGGTCAGCCAAGCCGGGGGTCGACGCCCAAGCAGTCTACCGCTGTCGGCAGTCCGGATATTTCCGATTCGTGTCGCGATCTTCAGAATCGTCGGCTGCTCGTCTGCCTTCGGCAATGGACCTCGCGGCGGGCGATCAGCGCTGTCGGCGGATCAGCTCCGTCGGGAACACGCCATAGGCCGCCTTGAAATATCGGCTGAAGCGCCCCGCATTGGTGAATCCCCACCTCAAGGCTATATCCTCGACCGAGGCCCCCGGCTCGCGCAGAAAATCGGCGCGCGCCCGCTCCAGCCTGATCTGACGCTGGTACGCACCGATTGAGGCACCCGCAAACCGCCGGAAGCCGGCCTGCAGCGCACGAAGACTGACGCCCGACAAGGCTGCGAGCTCCGTCCCACTCGGAAGCATATGCGCGTGGTCATGGATGAAATCCACGGCGAGCTTCACGTGCTGAGGCGCGATCATCGGCGGCGGTCGATGTAGGATCTCCGAGTAGCTGTTCGGCCACGTTTCGAGCACCAGGTCGACAAGCGTTTCGCGAATCCGCTCTGCGGTGAGGCTCGCTCGGTTGAGTTGCGGGCCGAATTCTGGGCTCGTGATGCACATCACAAGAGACTTCAGCGCACTGGCGCCGCCAGACGCCATATCCAGCGATGGCTGGAAGATCGGCTTTTCGACGACCGGATGGCCAAGCAGTGCCGACATCCGAACGGCCAGCGCCGACCGATCAATAACCACACCGCAGAAGGTGGTGTCGAAAAGGAAATCCATCGATCGGCATGCCATCCCTTCGGCAGCGACGGCGATGGTGGGCGAGCTCGCAAAACTCTCGCGGCTCTGATGGAAGACGAGACTGCCCACCGTCGGAAAAATGAAGAACACGCCGTCATAGAGGCGCTTGGGAAATACCCTGAATTCCCCTTGGACCCGGCCTCGGCTGAAGTCGATGCCGGCGACCTGCCCGTATGTCCCGGACATGCTGAACCGATCGGCCGGCCGTACCGGTTCGATTCTGACGGGCGAAAAACGTTGGTTGATGTGGTCCGCTAAACCATCCGCGTCTTGCAGCTCAAAATTCACTACTGACTGGCGCGAGCGGGCAAGTGCCCGTTCCGGCATGACGTCTCCTCATCATTCCGATTAAGGGTAAGCACGAACAAAAAACGCCTGCGCGGCCGCCCGGCCGCTCCAGGCGCTCACATGTGCCGCGGACCGCGAACCCGAAGGGTGGGCCCAGTCGTCATCAGGGGTAAATGTTGTCCCGCAAATACCGGGAAATTTGCCGGATTTCTTTCAAATTCGTGGCAAGAATATCGAATTCGGGCGGCTAGAACGCCTAAATCATTCCCCGCGTCGCGCTTGCCGCGCGAGGGCCTGTCTCCGATGGCTATGCGATCGAGCGTCTGTAACGGGCGGGAGATGTTCCCATGAAGCGCTTGAAGACGGAGCCGAAATGCGCCTGACTCGAAAAGCCGCACATCAAGGCGATCGACACAAGCTCAAGCTTCGGGTCGGCAAGACAGGCCTTTGCCCGCTCGATGCGCGCCATCATCACATAGCGATGCGGCGAAATCCGTTGCGACGCCTTGAAGCGACGGAAGAACTGCTCACGACTGAGCCCGGTGATGGCGGCCAGCTCGTTGACACTGATTTCGCCGCAGAGATTGGCTTCGATATAGTCAACGACAAGCCGAAGCTGGTTCGATCCCAGCCTGTCCGCAGTCCGGGTCCGCGCTACGCCATCCGTCGAGTGGATCTGCAGAACGTGTGAGGCAAGCACCCTGGCAAGAAGCTCCACCTTCAGCAGATTGCTGCGAGGCGGTTCATCGAGGGCGGCCCTGATCGCGTGCAACAGAAGAAACAGCATACGATCCTCGCTGGCGAATGCGGGTATGATCGCCCGATCCGAGCGGTGCGTTGCAAACAGGTCGTCGGCGACCTCCTGCATCGCATCGCCTTTGAGATAGACGTGCAGGGCATTGACGGGCACAGCAATCTCATCCCGCACGGCGATGCCCGCGGGCGTAATCGTCACAAGATTCGACGAGAGCACACCATGGAGCTGCTCATCGCCGACCGTGCGGCGCAACTCAATGCCCGTCAGCGTCGATGCGAACCAGATGTCCGGAATGGCCCTGCGGATCGCCAGATGAGGCCGCTCATCGGTGATGGCGGCATAGAGGTCGGTCCAGCCAAATCCCTCGCTGGATTTAACGACAGTGACGTCGGGGTGGACGTGCAGCGAGCTTTGCGCACGACTGAATTCGCGCGTGCCGCCAAACGCCAGGAACTGCTGACCAGCGTCATTGACGCCATTGGGCTCAAGTATCGAGTGCTGATCCGTCTGCTCCACTATGACGATACCCCTTTCGCCAGCCTCCTCATCACCAATTCGGATTGCTCATTCGTCGCCGCGCAAATCGCGGCAAACCCGTCTCGCATCCTCTTTATAACGTGATGTTATATCATTTCAATTGTACGACGACACATTTCAGTGACACCCCCGCCGGAGACGCCCCGCCGGCCGTCTCACTCCGGTGGTGGACCGCTTTAAATACTTCAGCGCGCGTGGTGGCACCCAACGTTACCTCCATCCAAGCTCACGCTCAGCAACCTAACTTGCCGCAGATTAACTCGTGTTTTGCCCGCCCCTAGAAGACTCGACAGACGAAACACGCAGCACAAGACAATTAGCGCGGAAAAATGCTGTCGAACCGCTCCCCCATGCCCAACTCTTTCGATCTCCTTCGCATGGCCATGAGCGCGGCAAGGCCAGGCGCTTGCACGCGCGCGGCATTTGAGCAATGCTTGGCGACGGGGGAATGGTTTCCGTGATTTCGGAAGCACGATTACATGTTCATTGACTACTACGAAATTCTGGAAATAAGCCCGAACGCCAATTCTGAGACCATCGAGCGGATCTTCCGCTACTTTGCCATGCGCTACCATCCCGACAATCGGGAGACCGGCAATGAGTCGCGTTTCAGCGAAATCGTCGAGGCCCACAATACACTGCGCGACCCGGTCAAACGGGCTCAGTACGACATCCTTTACCGCGAGCATCTGGGCCTTCGTCACGAGCTCACGGAAGGAGCCCGCGACGGCGGCGGCATGGAGAGGGATACCGTCATCCAAGCCAATCTGCTGTCGCTTCTCTATGTGAGGCGCCGGCGGGACGTCAACAATCCGGGCATCGGCGACGACGAGCTCGAGCGCCTGTCGGGCTGCCCTCGCGAGCACCTGGAGTTCCACCTCTGGTACCTCAAGTCGAAGGGCTTCATCGGCAGGACCGAGAACGGGACATTCGCCATCACCGTGGAAGGCATCGATCACGCCGGGGTCAAGCGGGGCCGGGATCGCCCCGACGCCACCCGCCTGCTCGATCACGCGGATTAGAGCAATTCCAGGGAAAGTGTGAGCGGTCAGGCTCGGCGCCTTCGCCGCAGCCTTCGGTCGGAAATTGCGTAAAAACAAAGAGATAGAGCGGTTGGCCGTTTCCGTGAGACGGCTCTATGCCGACCATCGAAAGCCCGCCGACTGGCGCCTGAACCAGTGGCGGGCTCGATGAAGGCACAGCTACATCCCTGAGGAATCGACTGCCGTCTTCTCAACTCCCCATATCTGGGCTCGGTTCGCCGGGGGCGGCGGAGTCTAAGCCATGCACCATGGCGGGCAAGGATGAGGAGTGCGCCTTTACATTGGCGTTGCGTATTGCCGAATACAAGGCGACCGAGGTCTGACGTGCCGACGTTTTTGGCCCGACTTGCCAGCATCCGACGGGGACGATCGTGGAGGCACCGGCCTTCAGGATTCGCGGCGATGACGGCGATCGAACTGTCCCTGAGCGACAGTTGGAATGAGGGTAGTTGCCGCCCGGCCGGAGGTCGTGAAGGCCCGGCGATGGCGGACAAAAAAGCCGCCGGGCGAGGCCCGGCGGCGTTTCGTTCACCCTCTGGTCGGTTCGGCCGGCCTTATGGGGTTGTCGTGGCCGCGGCCATGGCGTCGATCTTGCCCGCCAGCGTATCCTTGGCCCAAGCGGTAACGTCGGCGTCGACCGGCTTGTTGGCCATGTCGGTGAGGGCCGCATCCAAGGAGGCGTCCGTGGGCGCCGGGTTAGCGGCAACCGCGGCCTGCGCGTCGGTGATCGCCTGATTGTCGGCGGTGATTGCCGTATTCTGAGCATCGATCTGGCTCTGAACATCGGCTTTCTGCGCGTCGAGAGCCGCCAGCTGTTCGGTCGAGAAGCCGGTCGTGTTAGTCGCGTTGAGATCGGCGAGCTGCTGGGTGAGATCGGCGAGCTTGGTCTGGTCGGCGGCCAGCTGGGTGTTCGCCGCGTCAAGCTTGGCCGCCGCGTTCTGGGCTGCAGCAGCCTGGGTCACATAGGCCTGGATACCAGCGAACTTCTTGCTCTTGGAATTCATGTACGCGTTGATGTTGCGCTGCAAGGAGTTCAGCCGGCCGAGCTTGGAATGGATGCTCGGTGTGGCGGCGGTCGTCGTGTTGTCGGTGGTCGTGTCGTCGGTGCTCTTGTTCTGGCCCGGGGCCGAGGCCGACTTGCCATGCGAGGCGCCGCTGTTGCCTTTGCCGCCGGCATTGCCGCCGCCGTTGCCATTGCCGCCGCCATGGCTGCCGCCATTGCCGCCGCCATGGCCGTTGCCGGCGAGCGCCGGGGCCGCCGCGAGCGCCAGAATGGCAAGGGATGCCAGAAGTGTCTTACGCAATGTCATTGTGCTTCTCCGCAGATGAATCGTAACCAGAGCCCAACCGCTAGGCAGCCTCTTATGAGAATTTCCTAACGGCGTCGGATAAACTTTAGGCAATTGCGGTCGCGAAATGAGAGCACCGCGACCATTGTCCAATAATTCTCGCAAAATATTGCGTTAACATATTGAAATTTAACGAAAATACAAAGGGCCGAGCCTCCTTGGGCCGTTTGGAACAATGAGGGCCCTTGTCTCGCCAGACCATGGTCCCAAAGGTTATCCAGATCCACGAAAGTCCCGCAAATCCGGAGCATTTGGGCCCATCGGAACACTATTGCCCCGCCGGGGTTAAGCAACCGAAGCGGCGTTACCGAAAGGACCAGTCGTCATGAAACGGATTCTTCTTGTCGCCACCTTGCTTGCTCTTTCCGGAGGGCTGGCAACAGCGCAGTCGGGCACTTCGTCGAGTTCCTCATCCACGACGATGCCCAGCAGCCAGAGCACGGACCAAACGCAGACGAACTCGACCAATCCAAACTCGGCGAAGGATTGCGCCCCGGGACAACAGACGACCGGCAGCGCGAAGCAGGCCGCCTCCGGCCAGCAGGACACCAGCGCCAAATCGAACGCTCCCGGCCAGATGAAAACGACAAGCCAAGGCTGCTAGAGCGTTGCGCCGTTCCCACTGAAACGGCGAACCGCCCTATCGTCTGGTTCTGATGTAATTCCGGACGGAAAGCCGTTTCACGCGGCTTCCACGTCACCGGCAATCGTCGGCGCGTCGGTCGCGGTATCCGGTTCCTCACTCTCCCCCGAACCGGTTGGAGAAAGCACGGTCAGATCCATGCGGGCGATGCGGGACGCGGCTTTTCCTTGCGCGTTCGGCTCCGTACCCGTCTCGGAAGCCGAGGCCTTGGCAAGGTGGCCGACGCTTTCCGCGCTCTTGCCCGGAAAGGTTTCCGACGCTGCCTGAGGTTTGCTCGAATGATGCACGATGCCGGCACCATGCTGGTTTCCGACGAGAGAGGTCATGGCTGCGCTCCTGATAGGACGACGGCAAATCCCTAGCATTCCTGGCTGGCGTCAAGCTTGCGACTTTAGAGATTGCTAAGATGATGCACGACCGGCCGGAGCGGATGGGCGGCGCGTACGCCGCCGGCACCACCCGAGGAGACGGGTTTCATGTCCGGTTTGCCCCTGCCCTTCTAGCCGCCGACCAGCGGCACGGTCACGGACGTCGTGTAGTTGATCGGATAATCGCTGAAATAGGGGAAGCTGATGACGAAGGCGTAGCTGGCGTTGACATGGGCCATGCGGAAGCCGCCGCTCGCCGGATCGGTAGTGATGGTGACGTTGACATTCTGCAGGCCAAGCGCCTTCAGCTTCTGCGTGGCGATGGCCTGGATATCGGCCTGCGTCAGCGTGTTGTTGAGCTGCAGCGAGCGCGCCGAGGCCTCCAGCGCATAGCGCACGCTGGAGGTGGTGTTCATCGACCAGCCGAAGGCGAAGATACCGAACAACAGCATAATCAGGACAGGCGCGACCAGGGCGAATTCAATGGCGCTTCCGCCCGACACGTTGCCGGCAAATGCCCAAAACCGCCGAGGCCAACCGCTGCGCACTTTTCCTGGAATTGCTTTGCATGACGGCGCAATTCCGGACGGAAAACCGCTGCGCACTTTTCCTGGAATTGCTTTAGCGAACACGGACTACCTGCAAATGGCCGAGAGTGGTGTTGTCCGGGTAAGGGCCGAAGGTGAAGGGCGGGGTCCAGGTGCCAGTTGCCTGGATCTGGACATAGACAGACGGCGCTTTCGGGCCGCTGCACAGGGTGGAAGCATCGACGACGGTCGTTCCGCATTGGTAGATGCGACTGATGACGACCTGGGCGTCGGACGGCTTGTTTTCCCAGCTCGCCAGCGCGGCGGCCTGGATCGCCGTGTCGTCGGAGGATCCAGCCATCACGAGGTTGGCGGCCGTCTTCACGCCGGCGCGCATCGACAGCGAACTGGTGACATAGGACCAGCCGTCCATGGTACCGAGTAACGCCGCGCACAGGACGGGCAAGACCAGAGCGAGTTCCACCGCGGCGATGCCCGTTTCATCGCGAATGGCCTGGATCAATCGACGGGCCGGGGATTTCACTCGACGACCGCTACGGACTGCGCGGCCGGGATATCCTTCATCCCAAGGCTCGAGCAGTCCTGGTTGATGGTCGAGTTGCCCGACCACTGGATGGTGTCGGCGACGACCTGCGTGCACCCATTCTGGCCCGAGAAATTGCCGAGATAATTGACCTGCTGCCTGGGAAAATAGATGGCACCGGTCAACAGCGAGTCCGCGGTGCCGTTGAAGGTGCTCTGCGCCGCAGTCCCCGTCCTGTCGCCGTAGAACAGCACGCCCGAATAGGTGCCCGAGGTCGGTGCGCTCAGCGTCACGGTGGCGTTGCCGTTCATGCTGACGGTGTTGCTGCCGGCCATGTAGATGGTTACGCCGGTGCAGGGTGCGGCGCAGGTGACGACGGCGCCGGCGTTGATCTTCAAATTGCCCTGAACGACATAAGTACCGGAAGACAGCGCGACATTGCCGTTGAGGCTCATGCCGCTACAGTATGTGCCGGCCTGGAGTGTCTGCGACGTCTTGTTGCCGTTGACGCTCTTGCATGGGTTGGTCGCCGCGGGCGCCGGCAAGCTGCCGAACGGATCGGACGCAGGCAAGGCCTGAGTGATCGGCGATTTGCAGACCGTGGTCACCGGATTGCTCAGCGAAACGCCGCCGGCAGTAATCAGGCAATCGGCCTGCAGCCCTGCCGAGCCCTGCACCTTGATGGAGTCATTGGCGATCGAATCCGACATGACCGAGCAGCCGGTGAGCTTGACGCTGGTGCTGCCGGAAAACAGCGCCGCCTGCGAGGCCGAGGGATTTAGCGCCAGCACGCAGGCTTTTGAAGCGTCGGTGATCAGCGCCACCGCCCTCGCCTGTTCGGGCACCTTCGTCTGGGTGAAGATGGAGGTGAACATCCGGTCGAGGTTCTGGTTGAGGATCACCTCCACCGCCTTCTTGGCCGTGTTCGGCCCTGAGGTTGGCGGCGTGTTGACGACGATGGTGCCGGCGCCCAGCCCGTTCGAGGCCGCCGATGAGGTAGCCGCCGCGGTGATCGCCGTCGTGTCGGATCCCTGGATCTTTTCCAGCGCGCCGGCGTAGGCGGCCGCGTCCGCGACCGCCTGCAGCTTCAGGCTCGAATAGTACCAGTAGGACGTCTCGACACCCAGCCCCGCGCCGCCGACGACGACCGGAAGGGTGAGCGCGAAGATGGTCGCGACGTTGCCGCCCATGCCTTCGCAAAAGCGTCGAGGGGCCAGTCGAGAAAAAAGATTTCGGAAGAACGGACCTGAAAAGGCCATGGCCGAGCGCACCCAAGGTATCCCAGCCATGACGTCATCATTGCCATATGAAGGAATGGCTAATTATTTCACTCGACTTGCGCTGTTAGGACCGCATCGGGCGGCCACCTCCGCCTTGCGCCGCGCGCACTAAGACTTAAGGCCCAAAGACACTCAGACTTAAGATGTAACCATCAGTAAAACCATATATTTTAGCACTTTCTGCATTTTATCTTTTTTGGAAATCGCCCGTAGAGACAGCGTGCCTATCACTCTCGTATATACGACGAGGGCGGACTTCCATGTTTGCACGTTTCTGGGCTTCGAGGCGCGGCAACTTCGCGGTCGCGACCGCGGTGGCCATGGTGCCGCTGATGCTTGCCGTGGCAGGGTCCATCAACGTGGTCGGCACCAGCGACGACGCTGCGCAGTTGCAGAACTCGCTGGACGCGGCCGGCCTTGCGATCGGCACGAAATACCAGGCGAGCATGTCGGCGAGCGACGTGCAGCAACTCGGCCAGACCTTCTTCGCGGCCAATATGAGCACCGCCGACACGCAGGAATATTCGGGCAGCGTCGCCGCCTTCCAGGCCGGGGCCAGCGGCGATCCGAGCGCCTACTTCATTTCGCTGTCGTCGAGCATCAGCCGACCGTCCTTCGTCCCCGGCATGCCGGCCTGGCCGGCGACGCGCTCCGCCTCGGTCAAGATCAAGCCCGGCGCGCAGGCCTGCGTGCTGGCGCTCGATCCGCATGCCGGTAGCGCGGTCAGCCTGCAGGGCTCCACCAATGTGGCGATGAGCGGTTGCGTGATCGCGGCCAATTCGGACGCCGCCGACGCCGTCAACCGAGGTGGCTCGGCGATCGTCAGCGCCGGTTGCGTCTCGACGGTCGGGGGCACGCAAGGATTGACGCCGCCCAGCGCCACCCTTTCCTGCGGCGCGGCGCAGGAAAACCAGTATGCCTCGTTCGATCCGCTGGCCGACGTCGTTCCGCCTCCCTATACGCTTTGCCTGCCCGTGCCGAACGGCAAGACGATAACGCTCTCGCCGGGCACCTATTGCGACAAGACCCTGTCGGGGAAGATCACCCTTGATCCAGGTACCTACATCATGCGCAACGTCACTATAAAACCAGGCGGCAACGGCAGCCTCAGCGGCCAGGGCGTGACGATCTTCCTGATGGAGAACTCGCAGCTCTACATCAACGCCAACGAACAGGTGAACCTGTCGCCGCCGACCGGCGGCCCCTACGCCGGCATCACCATCTACCAGGCGCATGGCAACACGCAGGCGCTGACGCTCAACGGCGGGTCCGGCTCGGTGGTGAGCGGTTTCATCTACGCTCCGGACGCCGCTATCGCCTATGCCGGAAATTCGGACATGAACGCCCAGGGCAGTTGCCTGCGGCTGGTCGGGGACACTGTCACAATGACGGGGAGCTCCGCCGTAAAGTCGGACTGCAGCGCCGAGCTCGGCAACCGCGCGGTGTATGCGGGACGGATGATCACCCTGGCGAAATGAGCGCCAATCTCCCCTTGAGGGAAGGATTACAGCTCGCCTACGATATCCGCGCCCGGCTGCTCGTCGAAGAGCACCGCGCAGCCGCGCTCGAGCGCGACCTGCGTCAAGGCGTTGGCCGCATCCCTATCCGACGAAACGAAATCGCCGGTCAGGACGCGCAATTCCTCGACGGCCTTCGACATAGGCACGAGACGTCCGGCGAAACGGTCGCTCGCGCATGCGTCGATGACGCACAGAAGATCGATGAGTTCGAAATTATGCATGGCGGCCTCCGCCAGCGCCATCCCTTCGCTCAATCAACGGTATAAGGCGCGGACTGGTTCCCTCGCCTGCCTTCGTCGAGTGGCCTGAGGGGCGCGAGCTTGAGATCGAAGCGAGCCGGCAACCATGGCTCGACATAGGCCTTGCGCACCGATCCGGTGGCCATGGTGTCGATTGGAAGAAGGACCACCATCTGGGCATGGCGTTGTGGCCAGAGGGGCCTGCCGACCAGGAGGAAGACGCCGACGACAAATCCCGCCAAAAGCAGCGCGGCAAACAGGTTCGCGATCATGTTGCCGGGTAGCACGGCCAGCAGCTCCAAGACAGTTTCCAAAGGGGAGAGGAGTGCCCGCCATATCGCAGGAATGGCGGGCACCCCGTCGTCGACCGCCGATGAAGGGACTTTGTCCGGCGGCTTGCTAGCCCAAATGAAATAATGCCCTTCTTGTTTCTAGAAAATCGGCGCCTCGGGCCTCTGCGTTCAATGAGTGAGACTTCAGTCCGAACACGGCCCTGGACCGTCGCCCGAGGGCCGGAACAATCGCTTCCCGGTGCCGTTGCCCGGCAATCGAAATCGGCGAAAGGAGAGGAAGTCATGGCCGACGGACCTACAGTTGTAAACACGGGCGGCGGTGGCGGCGGCGGAACCGCGGTCGCAATCGTTCTCGCCATCATCGTGATCGTCGGGCTGCTGTTCTTCACCGGCATCATCAATGTCGGTGGCGGTGGCGGCGGATCGACCGATGTCAACGTCAAGATCGACACGCCCAAGATCGAGGCGCCAAAGGCCGGCACGCCGCCGGCGCCGACCAAGACGCCATCGACGGCACCCGCTGCTCCGGCGCCTGCCCCGGCTCCCGCGAGCGGCGGCTGACCCTGGCGAACGCAACCAGTTGTCAAAGGTGCCCTGGTTGTCGCGCTGTCGGCCCGCGTGTTCTTGGGAGGCGCGGGCTGCCCTTGGAGCGGTTCCGCCTCTGCAATGGCGTCGAGCCGCTCCAGGCGTTACTTGCCCTCGACCGCTTCAGCCCGCGCGGCAGCTTCAGGCAATTATATTAGCAATCCCTCATAACGAGGCGTATGAATAAGCCAGCGGTCGCCGACGGTCGCGTCAGGCTCCGCTTCACATGGGAGGATGCCATGGCCGAAACTGCCGTGAAGGTGACGAAGCTCGAATCCAAATCGCACAACAATCCCGACGAGGTCCGCGCGCCCGCCAAGACGCGTGTCGAGATCGTCCGGCTGCCGGGCTATACGCTTGGGCGGATGAACATGCAGCCGGGCTGGAAATGGTCCGAATGCGTCAAGCCGGTGGTCAAGACCGATAGCTGCCAGGTCTCGCATGTCGGCTATGTCGTATCCGGCTCGATCACGGTGCGGATGACCGACGGCACGCAAAAGACCTTCGAGGCCGGCAGTTCCTACACCATCCCGCCCGGCCATGACGCCTGGGTGGAAGGCAACCAGCCGTTCCAGTGCATCGAGGTGCTGAGCGCCGAGCAATACGCCAAACCGGCATAAGCGCAAGCAATCGCCCCTCAGACCGGGGGCGCCAAAAGCGGCAGAGGGGTCGCCCCGCGTGGAACGCCGTTCTTGGGCGTTGCAAAGCCGCCGCGCTTCACACGCGAGGCTCCCATGGCCGCTTGCGACCATGTCCCCTCAAGAGCGAGGCGTCGCGCACAACCGGCCGGCAAACGTCTCGGTTGTGCACGGTTGCAACTGTTCTGGTGTACAGCCCCGCCGACTTGACGAGAGACCGCTTTTGTTCTCTTTATGTTCCGATTAAAATCCCTTACGAAAGACGCAGCTAATGCTGCGCTGCCGCAATGCGGACCGGATGGAGATGGACCGCGGGATGCTCGCCACAAACGCCGCTGCGGCCGCCACCATCCTGCATGCCGATCTCGACGCCTTCTACGCCTCGGTCGAGCAGTTGCTCGATCCGTCATTGCGTGGCAAGCCGATCGCAGTCGGCGGCGGCGTGGTGCTGGCGGCTTCCTATGAGGCCAAGGTCTTCGGCGTGCGCGGCGGCATGCCTGGCCGCAAGGCGCGCGAGCTCTGCCCGCAGCTCATCTTCGTCGGCGGCCATTTTTCCGAGTACCAGCGTCTCGGCGACGCCGCGATCGAGGTGCTCGGCGATTTCACGCCGCTGGTCGAGCGCATCTCGATCGACGAGGCGTTCGCCGATGTCGCCGGCTGCACGCATCTTTTTGGTCCTCCGCAAGAGATCGCGCGAAAAATCCGCGACCGCGTGATGGCCGAGCTCGGCCTGCCGATCTCGATCGGCGTGGCGCGCACAAAACATCTGGCCAAGATCGCATCGCAGGTGGCCAAGCCAGACGGGCTGGTGGTGGTCGAGCCCGGCACCGAGCTCGCCTTCCTGCACGACCTGCCCGTCACGCTGATGTGGGGCGTCGGCCCGGCGACCAAGGCCAGGCTCGCCGAGATCGGCGTCGAGACCATCGGGCAGTTGGCGCGCACGCACAGCGGCGCGCTGGAGCGGCTGATCGGCCACGCCGCCGGCCAGAAACTTGCCGCGCTTGCCTGGAACCGCGACCCGCGCAAACTCGAGACGCATCGCCGAGCACATTCCGCCGGCGCGCAATCGGCGTTGGGCAGGAAACCGGCGCTGCCGCGCGTCTTCGTGCCGACGCTGCTGCATCTGGCCGACCGCGTCGCCAGCCGGTTGCGCGCCAAGGACCGGCCCGGACGCACAATCACGGTTCGCGTGCGGTTCGCCGACATGCGCGCGGTCAGCCGCTCGATCACGCTCGACCAGCCGATCCAGGCGACAGCGATGCTGGCCGAGATCGCCGAAGAACTGGTGCGCGGCGTGCTGGCCGCCCATCCAGGCGAGCGGGACATCTCGCTGCTCGCCATCTCCGTCTCGCATCTGGAGGAACATGCCGAATTGCAGCTCGAACTGCCACTCGGCCTGGCGGATGAGAAGCTCAGGCCCGGCAGCCGCAAGGGGCTGGCTCGATTCGGAGCCGACCGCGCCATCGACAAGATACGCCAGCGTTTCGGCAAGGAGGCCGTCGGCTACGGCACGGTGGCGCTCGAAGGCGCGCGCTCAGTGCCGGACGGGTTCAGGGAGCTGGCGGAGAAGGAGTTGTAGAGGGGGCTGTTTCCGGCGTGTCCTCTTGCGACGTTGGAAATTGGCGAAGCCGACGCGACGTTCAATCTCCCCCGCAAGGGGGGAGATCAGCAGTTCCAGCGGCGGCACGCTCAATCGGTCACCGTCCAGTCCAACTGCATCGTCGCGCTCATCGCTTGCCCGTGCTCCAGCACCGTCAGCCCTTCGCCGTGATGCGCATCGACAGGGTGAGAGACCGGTTCGAAGCAGAAGAAGCCGGCATCGGGTGACGGCGAATAGAGGATATAGACATCGAGCGTTGGCGAGGCGGTGAGCGAAACGGAAATCCGCCCCGGTTGCACGATGGTCGCGTGTCCATCCCAGCCGGAGAAGCCGTTGTTCACCCAGCCCGCCGGCAAAAGCGAGGTTTGGGAAAAATCCCACCATGGATGCTCGGCGACAGGCGCCACCCCGACCGGCAAATGGCGCTCGTCCTCCAGCCAGACGCGCTGCGCCTTCGCCTTAAGCGTGGTCCTGGCGACGCGCGGAAACCAGGGGTGGAAGCCGAGGCCATAGGGCAGGCGCATGCCGGCGCGATTTTCAACAATCAGCCGCGCCTCCAGCGCGCCGTCCTGCAGCGTATAGGTAACCGACGCCGCATAGCGGTAAGGACCGATCGCGCCGTCATCGAGCGTCAGCTCCGCCTCGGTGTCGGTATGGCTGGCAAGCCGCCACGGCTTCTGGAAGCCGTCGCCATGAATCGGGAAAGTCTCGCCGGGCACATTCGGCTCGATGGCATGAAAGAGGCCGTCGAAGGTGAAGCCCCCGCCGGAAATGCGGTTCGACCACGGCACGAGGAGCTGGCAACCGGATGTGCCGGTGCCGTCCCCTGCCCTCAAAAGCGGAACCCGCGCGCTGCCGACAAGCGCATCGTAACGGGCGATCGCACCACCCTTGTCGGGCGCGAGCACGAGCCGCGCGCGGCCGTCTCGAAGCTCAGCCATGCCGGCCGTCACCAGCCGCCGTCCACGGCGATGTTCTGGCCGCTGATCATGTCGGAGGCTGGCGAGACGAGGAACAGCACGAGGTCGGCAACGTTGGCCGGCTCGATACGCCTCTTCAGGCTCTGGTTCGCGAGGATCCAGTCATTGTACTCCTTCAGCCGGTCGCCGAAGACGCGCTCTTCCGCCTCCGAGACCACCGCGCCCGGCGACACGGCGTTCACCCTGATGCCATGCGGCCCGAGCTCGCGCGCCAGCGATTTGGTGAGGCCGAGCATGGCGCCTTTCGACGCGACATAGGGCACGTAGCCGTCCCAGCGGCCGTTGAGCGTGATCGAGCAGAAGTTGACGATCTTGCCGTAGCCCTTGGCCTTCATGCCGGGAGCGCAGGCCCGCGCCAGCGCGAAGGCGGCCGAGGAGTTGACGCGGATCTGGTCCTCATACTCGGCGAGAGAGAATTCCTCGAACGGCCGGTTGATGATCAGCGCCGCGTTGTTGATCAGGATGTCGATGCCGCTTTCCTTCGCCGCCAGCGCGGCAACGGCCGCTTCCGCCTCGGCCAGCCGGTTGAGATCGCACCCAATGAAGGCGATGTCGCCGCTGGCCTGACCGGCCAACCCGGCGACGATGTCCGGTCCGTTCTCGACCTCGGGCCGATCGAGCACCAGCACACGCGCGCCGGCCCGCGCCAGCGTCGCCGCCTGGGCACGACCGAGCGAGCCGAGGCCGCCCGTCAGCAGCACCTTACGACCGTTAAGCACCTTCATTGCCAAGTTTCCCTAGAGCACGCCATGCACTTCATCGATCGAGGTATCCTCGATGCGCTTGTCCAGCACCACCTCGCCGCGCGCCATCGCCACGATGCGGTCGCAGCAGTCGAAGACGTGGTGCATGTTGTGGCTGATGAAAACACCGGTCACCCCCTGCTCCTTCAAGCCGCGCACGAAGCCGATCACCTTGTTGGTCTCCTTGACCGAGAGGTGGTTGGTCGGCTCGTCGAGGATCATCACCTTCGACTTGAAATGCATGGCGCGCGCGATGGCGACGCCCTGGCGCTGACCGCCGGAGAGCTCGCCGACGAGCGCGTCGGGAGAGCGCAGATGCAGGTCGACATTGGCGATGGCGCGAATGCTCTCCTCGGCCATCTTCTTCTGGTCGAGGATGCCGACGCCGAGGATCGAGAAGCGGGTCGGCTCGCGGCCGATGAACAGGTTCCTGGCGATCGACATGGTGGGGACCATGGAGTTGTACTGGTAGATGGTCTCGATGCCGAGAGCCATCGCGTCGCGCGGCGTTGCGATGCTGACCGCCCTGCCCTCGACCTGGATCTCGCCCTGATCGGCGCGGTGGACGCCGGACAGGATGTTGATCAGCGTCGACTTGCCGGCGCCGTTGTCGCCGACAAGGCCGAGCGCCTCGCCGCGCCGGAAATCGAGCGAGACGCCCTTCAGCGCATGTACGCCGGAATACCATTTGTGCAGGTCGCGCACCGAGATGATCGCATCGCCCACGGCTCAGCCCTCCATCTTGATGGCCTTGGCGCGCTTGCGCATCCAGGCATTGGCGACGACGGCGAAGATGGTGAGGAAGCCGATGGCGAACTTGAACCAGTTGGCGTCGACGTGGCTGAGCACAAGTCCGTTGTCGATGACGCGGATGAGCGTCGTGCCGATGATGCCGCCCATCACCGTGCCGATGCCGCCGGTGAGCGAGGCGCCACCGATGACGGCGGCCGCGACCGCCTGCAACTCCAGCCCCTCGCCGATCGAAGGCAGCGGCGAGCCCAACCGCAGCACCTGCAGCATGCCCGCAAAACCCGCGAGCACCGAACAGAGCATGAAGCAGACGATCTTGACCCTGGCGGTCGGGATGCCCATCGAGGCCGCGGCCGGCAGGAAGCCGCCGGTAGCCTTGATCCAGTTGCCGAAATTGGTCCGCGACAGCATCAGCGAGGTCAGCACCGCGACCGCCACGAACCACAGGAACGACATGCGGAACATGTTGCCAGGCCCAACGAAGGAGGTGAACAGCCAGTTGGGCAGGTCGGCGGGCAGCAGCGGCGGGAAGCCGCCGGAGACAACCACGGTGAGCGAGCGCGCCATGAACAGCATGCCGAGCGTGGTGATGAAGCTCGGGATCGCGAAGCGGATGGTGATGTAGCCGTTGATGAAGCCGATCGCCGCGGCGACCAGCAGTCCGGCGAGCAGCGCCAGCGGGAACGGCCAGCCATGCACCATCAGCACCGCCATCGACATCGGCATCAACGCGAACACCGACCCGACCGACAGGTCGAACTCGCCGCCGATCATCAGGATGGTGACGCCGATGGCGACGAGGCCGGCCTCCGGCAGGATGCCGAGGACGCCGCGCAGATTGTCGGCATTCAGGAACACGCCGTGCGAGCGCACCTGGAACAGCACGATGAGCAGAACCAGAAGGATCAGCCCGGCCAGCTCCGGTTTTTCGAGATAGGTCTTGAACAGGCGCTTCAACGCAAGGCTCCGGTGGTTCGGGATTCAGACGCATCGGCGACGGCCGGCGCCGCCGATGCAGGTCTCGGTATTTGGAGAGCTACCTCAGCCCCTGGGCCGACAGCGCCATGATGCTGTCGGCCTCCTTTGGCCGCACGATGCCCTGGCCGGTGTCGATGTCCGAAGGCGCAAGGCCGATCTTCTTGTTCAGATAAGCCTCCATCACCGGCATGAAGCCCTGCATGTAGGGCTGCTGGTCGACCAGCGCCTGGACATAGCCCTTCTGCATCTGCTGCAGCACCTCGGGCACCAGGTCGAAGCCGCCGAGCAGCACCTTGCCCGGCGCCACGCCTCGATCGGCCAGCACGCGGGCCACGCCGGCGCACCAGAAGCCTGTGTCGAAATAGGCCGTGGTGTCGGGATGGGCGTTCAAATAGGCGCCGACGCGGTCGGAGGTGATGGCCAGATCGGTGCCGCTGTCGATGCGCTCCCACGACACGTCGCGGTCCTTATGCGCGGCCTTGTACTCCTCGAGGAACTGCATGACACCGGCGCCGCGGCTTTCCGACCAGTTCTGGCCGGGCGCCGAAATGCCGACCAGCACCTTGATCGGACCGTCTTTCGGAAAACTCTCGGAAATCGCCTTGGCGAGCGAATAGCCGGCCGGCTTGAAGCCCTGGCCGACGAAGGCCTGCCGCGCATTGCCCTTGGCGCCCTCGGTGTCGTCGACATTGACGGCGATCACCAGCACGCCGGCGTCGCGTGCCTCCTTGACGACGTCATCCAGAGCGTGATCGTCGACGATTGAGGTCAAAAGCGCGTCGGGCTTGGCGGCAAGTGCTGCTCGCATGTTCGCGACCTGCTGCTCGACCGAGCCCTCGGTCTGGGTGAAGACCATGTTGCAGTTCGCTTCGACTTTGGCGCAGGCATCGTCAAAACCCTTCTTCACCGCCTGCCAGAACGTGTTCGAGGCCGACGAATGATGGGTGAAGACGATGTTGAGCCCGTCGGCGCGGGCCACGGATTGGCCGCCGATCAGGGCGACGCCGAGCAATAGCATTGCGGTGAGTTTCTTCATGTCTGTTCCTCCCTTTGGATTTCTCAGATGCTTGTCCTGTCGCTGACGCGACGATGGACGGTGTAGGCGCGGCCGAGTTCCGGACTGAGCGCCAGCCCCAGCCCCGGCCCGGGCGGCACAGTGATCATGCCGTCCTTCACTTCCGGCAGCGCGGTGACCAGATCGCGGTACCAGGTGCGGTAGAAGGCGCGCACGCTTTCCTGGACGAGCGCGTTCGGCGCGTTGAGCGAAAGATGCGTCGAGGCGGCGAGCACGACCGGACCGGTGCAGTCATGCGGCGCCACCGGCAGCCGCCATGCCTCGGCCATCGAGGCGATCTTGCGCGCCTCCGAGAGGCCGCCGCACCAGGAGATGTCGAGCATGACGATGCCGGCCGCTCCCGTCTCCAGCAGGTCGCGGAAAGCCCAGCGGCTGCCCAGCGTCTCCGAGGCCGAGATCGGTGCCGGACTGGCGGCGGCATAGCGCTTGAGGTCGCCGAGGCTATCCATGCGGATCGGGTCCTCGTGCCAGTAGGTGGCGTAGGGCTTCAGCGCCTGCGCGATCCTGATGGCCGGCAAGAGCTGCCACATGGAGTGGAACTCGACCATGATGTCCATCTTGTCGCCGACGGCTTTGCGAATCTTTTCAAACGGTTCGAGCGCCGCCTTCAAGTCAGCGGCGGAAATGTCGTTGCCGCGCGTCTTTTCCGCCGCGTGGTCGAACGGCCAGATCTTCATGGCGGTGATGCCGTCCTCCAGCAGCTCCTCCGCCAGTTCGCCGGCGCGGGTGAGGAAGGCGTTGAGGTCGTCATAATCACGCCCGGCGCCGATGCCGTAATTGGCCGTGGTCTGGCCCTTGGCGTCCTTGATGTATTCGGTGCCGGCGCAAGTGTTGTAGGTGCGGATCGAGCGGCGGCTGAAGCCGCCGAGCAATTGCGCGACCGGCTGGTTGGTGGCCTTGCCGAAAATGTCCCACAGCGCGATGTCGAAGGCCGAGTTGCCGCGCACCTCGGCGCCGCTGGAGCGGAAGCCGAGATAGCCGACGAGGTCGGCGGCCAGGAGGTCGATCTGCAGCGGGTCGCGGCCGATCACCCGCGGCGCGACATATTCGTGCAGATATTCCTCGACGGTGCGCGACAAAAAGAAGGTCTCGCCGAGCCCGGTGATGCCCTCGTCGGTATGGACCTCGACCCAGAGCAAATTGGGTCGTTCCTCGATGCGGACGGTTTCGATGGCGTGGATCTTCATCAGGCAATCCCCGCATCGAGCAGCGCCTTGACGCTCTTGTCGAAATGCTCGGCCATGTGCTCGGCCGCCAGCCGTGGATCGCCCTTGAGGATGGCGTCGGCGATGTCCTCATGGCCCTTGATCATCTTGAGCTGGGCCTCGTCCGAGGAGCGGGTGCGCCAGCCGATCACCCAGGTGCGGCGCGTGACGCCGCTGAAGGCGGTGACGATCAGCGAAAAGACCGGGTTGTGCGAGGCCGCCGCGATCGCCTCGTGGAAGGCGATGTCGTGCTCCATGACGGCCTCGGGGTTCGTGAAATTCTCGCGCATCAGCCGGGCCGACTGGGCAATCGCCGCAGCCTCCTGGTCGGTGCGGCGCAGCGCGGCGAGCGCGACCGTGCGCATCTCGATGGTGCGCCTGACGTCATAGACCTGCTGCACGCTGATCTGCTGTGTGGTGATGCCGTGCTCGATCACCATCGACATCGCGCCGGTATCGAGCTTGGCGACGGTGGCACGGCGCCCGGCGCTCATGTCGATGAGCCGCATCGCCGACAGCGAGCGGAAGGCCTCCCGAACGACGGTGCGGGAGACGTTGAGCTGGCGCGTCATGGCGGCTTCGCTGGGCAGCGGATCGCCAGGCGCCAGGCCCTCCGAGCGGATGTGCTGGGTGATCGCCTGGATGGCCGTGCTGACCAGTCCGGGGCTCGGGTCACCCGGTGGGTCCGTCTGCTCCTGCATTGCGCTCCCTCAAAACCTGTATGACAGGTTATTATCGAATTGCTCATATTTGATCCGAAAGATATATGTCAAGTGCATTTCCCGGGAGACGGAGGAGCCCCATGCCCGAAACCGATGCCGCCCTGATCTTCGACGCGCGCGACGTGGTCGGCGAAAGCCTGGTGTGGGACGACCGCCGCGGCAGACTGGTCTGGGTCGACATCATCGGCCGCCGAATCCATCGGCTGGACCCGTCGACCGGAGCGCATGAGAATTGGCCAACGGGCGATCTCGTCACCTCGGTCGGCCTGCGCGCCGATGGCGGCGCCATCATCGGCCTGCGCAAGGACATCGCGCTCTGGGATTTCGGCGGGCCGTTGCGAACGCTTGCGACGATCGAGGCGGACCGGCCCGGCACGAGGCTCAACGAAGGCGTCGTCGCGCCGGACGGCTCGTTCTGGGTCGGCACGATGGCCAACAATATCGGGCCGGACGACGCTCCCTTGGCCATCATGAGCGACGAGGGCCGGCTCTACCGGGTCGGTTCCAACGGCAAGGCGGCGTCGCTCAGCGAGGACCGCTTCGGCATCACAAACACCATGGCGTGGCTGCCGGACGGCCACTTCGTCACCGCCGACACGATGAGGAACGCGCTCTACAGCTACGGCTGGGACAAGAAGGCGGGACGGCTCGGCGAACGCCTGCCCTTCTTCACCGGTTTCGAGCGCGGCCTGCCGGACGGCTCATGTCTCGACGCCGAGGGTTATGTCTGGAACTGCCGGGTGGTGGGCGGGAGTTGCCTCGCCCGTATCGCGCCCGACGGCAGGCTGGACCGGATCGTCGAGCTGCCCTGCAGCTGGCCGACGAGTTGTGCCTTCGGCGGTTCGGATCTCGACACGCTGTTCGTGACCTCCGCGCGCTTCACGATGAGCGCCGAGCATCTCGATGCGCATCCTTCAGAGGGCGGCGTGTTCGCGCTCAAGCCCGGCGTGCGCGGCATACCGGCCAACCGCTTCGGATAATCTCCCATCGGCTGCGGCCCGATTTCCGATCTGTGAAGTTACGCGTTCCCCCACTTGCAAGAATGCCGGCGCTGGGCTGGATTGACCAAAGCCAAGCTCGAGGACGCCAGACAGGCAGAAGGGGCCGCGATGGAGCCGGTTCCGGCTGGATCAGCACCGGACGCGGATGACGGCAGGGCCGAGCGCTACGATCTCGGCCTCTGCCTGTCGGGCGGCGGCTATCGCGCCATGCTGTTTCATGCGGGCGCGCTCTGCCGCCTCAACGAGGCCGGGCTGCTCCAGAAACTCGATATGGTAAGCTCGGTCTCTGGCGGGTCCATCGCGGCCGGGCTGCTCGCGGTGCTTTGGCCGCACTTCACCTTCGTCGACGGCATCGCCGCCAATTTCGATATCTATCTCGACAGGATCCTGGCGTTCTCGCAGGTCTTTCTCGACGCGCCGTCGATCTTCAAGGGCCTGTTCAACCCGTTTTCCAGCGCCGCGCGCGAAGTCGCCGCCTGCTACGAGAAACATCTGTTCGCCGGCTCGAGGCCGATGCTGAAGAGCCTGCCGGAAAAACCCTGGTTCGTGTTCTGCTCCAGCAATCTCGACACCGGCTCGCTGTTCCGGCTGTCGCGGCGCTACATCGCCGACTACCGCATCGGCGTCGCCTACCAGGCCGACCTGCCGGTGGCTCTCGCGGTTGCCGCCTCGTCGGCCTTTCCGCCTTTCCTGTCGCCGCTCCGGCTCGACCTCACGGCGTTCGCATGGCGCAACGACAAGCTCGACCCGAGCGTCGGCGCGCCGGTGCCGCCTTCCCGCGCCGTGCTCACCGATGGCGGCGTCTACGACAATCACGGTATCGAGCCGGCGCTGAAGCGATGCCGCTGGCTACTGGTCAGCGACGCCGGCGCGCCCTGGCGGGCTTCGAACGCCGGTTACTGGAACTGGTTCTCGCAGTTGAAACGCGTCGCCGACACCACCGACAACCAGGTGCGCTCGCTGCGGCGCCGGGATCTGGTGGCACGCTTCCAGGCGGCCAAGGACGCCGACGATCGCGGCCTGCCTAGTGACGCGACCCGGCCCGACTATGCGGCGACGCGCGGCGTCTTCTGGTCGATCGCCAGCAAGCCGGGCGCGACCGAGCCGACTTTCGTGCAGACCGCCGCCACCGCGCCGGCCGATATCGGCACGTCGCTGCATTTCCTGGGCAGCGAAGAGACCGTCGACCTGGTGAACTGGGGCTATTGCGCCGCCGACCAGGCGTTGCGCGGCTGGTACGAGCCGGCGGTCGCTGCCGGCAAGGGCGTGCCGCTGAAGCCGGGCGACGTGAAGCCGGCACGCTGCGCGCGAGTGTCGAAGGCCCTGATGAGTGTGTTCAAAGTTTGAGCCCCTTTTCCTCGCCCCACGCAGTGGGGAGAGGTGGCTCGGCGAAGCCGAGACGGAGAGGGGAGCGCCCTACGAAGGCCCCCTCTCCGTCCGCTTCGCGGCCACCTCTCCCCCGCCTTTGGCGGGGGCGAGGAACCCCAGCCTTCATACGCTGGCGCAATCCAATCCGGTTCGTGCCCTGCCCTCTGCATGCTAACAGAGGCGCTTTCACAATTCCAACGAGTGGACAGCGACATGGCGACAGAAAAAGTAGCTCTTGTGACGGCGGGCGGCAGCGGCATGGGGGCTGCGGCGGCGAAGCGCCTGGCGGCGGACGGTTTCAAGGTCGGCGTGCTGTCCTCCTCCGGCAAGGGCGAGGCGCTGGGCGAGGAACTTGGCGGCTTCGGCGTTACCGGCTCCAACCAGTCGAACGAAGACCTGAAGCGCCTTGCCGACGGCGCGCTGGAGCGCTGGGGCCGCATCGACGTGCTGGTCAACAGCGCCGGCCACGGGCCGCGCGCGCAGATCATCGAGATCAGCGACGAGGACTGGCACAAGGGCATCGACACCTATTTCCTCAACGCCGTGCGCCCGACGCGGCTGGTGACGCCGGTGATGCAGAAGCAGAAAGGCGGCGTCATCATCAACATCTCGACCGCCTGGGCGTTCGAGCCGAGCGCGATGTTCCCGACCTCGGCCGTGGCACGCGCCGGGCTTGCCGCCTACACCAAGATCTTCGCCGACAGCTATGCGGCCGACAACATCCGCATGAACAATGTGCTGCCCGGCTGGATCGACAGCCTGCCGACGACGAACGAGCGCCGCGACAGCGTGCCGATGAAGCGCTACGGCACCTCGGAAGAGATCGCCGCGACGATCTCGTTCCTCGCCTCCGATGGAGCCGCCTACATCACCGGGCAGAACATCCGCGTCGACGGCGGCATCACAAGGGCGCTGTAAGCCGCGCGGCAGCAGGACGGCGCCCGGCATTGCCGGGCGCCAAGTCATTTGCGACCGCGAAGATGCAACAGCCAAAGAAAGCCCAGCAGAGCAACGACAGCGACGACATTGCCGAAAACGTTGCTCCAAAAACGCGCCGGGTCGTCCACACACGAAATCCAGCTAAGCCTTCCCCGGATCTCGCCAGTCTTCAGGCCATAAGCAAGGTTATAGATCGCGAAGGCGGCGAGTGCCGCCACCAGGACAAAGACGGTGTCGTTTTTGTTGCGATCCATGGAGCACGTGTAGCTGCGCCCGATGAAATTTTGCTTATCGCCGTGCAGGTAACGAGGACGTCACCTCAAGTCATCCCGGTCTACGGGAATTGAGCACCCACAGAAAGGCTATCGAAGCCACCAGGACAATCGAATTGCCGACCACGATGTTCCAGAAGCGCGTCGGATCGTCCGCGAGGGCGACCCAATGCAACTTGCCCCGGACTTCGCCTGTCCTGATGCCGCAGGCAATGTTGTAGATCGCGATGGCGGCAAGCGCCGCCATCAGGACAAACAGGTCGTTGTTCTTGTTGCGATCCATGGAAGCGGCTTTTAACAGCGCTTGGTGAAATTTTACTTACCTTGGGTAAGGCGGCTGCCGAAAGACCGGCAGCCGCCTGCCTCATTTACTGGTTGATCTCGGGTTCGACGAGCTTGGCCAGGTTGCGCAGCGATTCCTGCCAGCCGAGATAGCAGGCCTCGGCCGGGATGGCGTCCGGGATGCCCGCCTGGGTGATGTTGATCTCGGTGCCGACCGACACTTTCTTCAAGGTCACCGTCACCTCGATCTGGCCCGGCAGGTTGGGGTCGTCGAAGCGGTCGGTGTAGCGCAGGCGCTCACCCGGAACGAGCTCGACGAATTCGCCGCCGAAGGCGTGGCTGTCGCCGGTGGTGAAGTTGCGGAAGGACATCTTGTAGGCGCCGCCGACCTTGCCGTCGAACTCGTGCACCGTACAGGTAAAGCCGTTCGGCGGCAGCCACTTCGCCAGCGCGTCCGCCTCGACGAACGCGCGGTAAACCTTCTCCGGCTTGGTTGCCAGGACACGGTGCAGTTGGATGGTGCTCGGCATGTCTCGATATCCTCTCAGGTTTCGTTGATCGATGCCCCAAGGACGGGCAGCCCCCAGCCGATCCGACAGAAGCTGTCAAATTTTTTGCCCGGCGGCTACCTGCCACCCTTGCAACGGAGGCTGCGGACACGATCGCTTCGATCAGGCCGGGCATCGTCGGCGGCGCGGGCTGGTCGGGCGCAATGTAACGCGATGTGCGACATCGTTGGGCATCGCTGTTCGTTCGGATTGATCGCTTTTCTAGAGCAGACCGAAATCGCTTTCCGGCTCGGATGTCCAACGTCGCAAATATGGCGACTCAGCGCCTCGATCACCGCGCGGCCACGCTGGTCGATTGCGGTCACGCGCTGCATCTTGCCCAATATTTCAGCATGAGCCTCGCAATATTGAGTAAAATTGAGCAATTCAACGTGTAATTATCGCGTATAAATTGTATTAGAACCACCTTATTATCTCTATTTCTAATCATTAATCAATGAGTGGTAATTTTTTGTCTGTACTGTAACGCGAATCCTTGGAACCATAGGCCGGCTTGCAGGTTGGCCTGAAAATCCGGCGCCACCAAGAAAGGAGTGTCCGATGAGCTTCGTTGTCAACGCGATAGGCGTTCCTCTTTACTACAGCGGCGCTTCCAATCACTGGCTTTCGGCGTCCTCGCCCGGGACGATGAACGGCACCTCAGGCAACGACTCCATCTGGGGCACCAGCGGCGTCAACGTCACCATGTATGGCGGCCAAGGCGACGACATCTATTACCTCTATTCGGCGGGCAACAAGGTGGTCGAGAACCCTGGCGAGGGCATCGACACGATCAACACATGGATGAGCTACACGCTGCCGAACAATGTCGAGAACCTCGTCGTCACCAACGCCCACAACTATGCCTTCGGCAATTCGCTGGATAACATCATCACCGCCACGGCGGGCGGCCAGACGATCGACGGCGGGGCGGGCAACGATGTGCTGATCGATGGCGGCGGCGGCGCCGATGTTTTCATCATCGCGAAGGGCAACGGCAGCGACTCGATCGTCAATTTTGCCTCGAACGATGCCGTCCGGCTCGATGGCTACGGATTCACGTCGTTCGCCGCCGTCCACGACGCGATGATCCAGGCGGGACCGAATGTGGTGCTGAACCTTGGATCGAGCGAAATCCTCGAATTCAAGAACACCACGATCGACAAATTGCAGCCCAACAATTTCCAGCTGCCGATCGACAAGTCCGGCATGACGCTGTCCTTCAGCGACGAGTTTAACACGCTGAACCTTCACAATAGCCAGGGCGGCACCTGGGACACCAACTTTTGGTGGGGCGCGCCGAACGGCAGCACGCTGACCCGCAATGGCGAGTTGCAGTGGTACATCGACGCCAATTACGCGCCGACCAGCTCCGTGCATCCGTTCAGCGTGCAGAACGGGGTTCTCACCATCACCGCGGCGCAGGCGCCGGCCGACATCAAGCCGCTGATCAACAATTACGAATACACATCCGGCATCCTGACCACGCATGACTCGTTCTCGCAGACCTACGGCTATTTCGAAATGAGGGCCGACCTGCCGGAAAACGCCGGCGCCTGGCCGGCCTTCTGGCTGCTGCCGGAAGACGGCTCGTGGCCGCCGGAGCTTGACGTGATGGAGATGTATGGCCAGAAGCCGAATTCGCTGCTGATGACCGCGCATACCAACCAGACGGGCCAGCACACGACGGTCGGATCCACGGTGAACGTCATGGATACCGCCGGCTTCCACACCTATGGCCTCTTATGGACGCCGGACAAGCTGATCTGGACCTATGATGGCGTGCAGGTCGCGGCGGCGGCGACGCCGTCCGACATGAACAAGCCGATGTACATGCTGGTCGATCTCGCGGTGGGTGGCCAGGCGGGCGCGCCGCCGGACCATCTGGCGACACCGGCGCAGATGAAGATCGATTATATCCACGCCTATACGCTGAACGATCTGCCAAGCCAGGCGGCGGCGCTGACCAGCCACACCGCAAGCAGCACGACAAGCGAGCATACGGTCTGAAGCGAGGGCGGTCTTTCGAATCGCGCGCTTCAGGCTTCTGATATTGCGCATGTCTTTTTCGAAACCGGTTCCCGGTTTCCCGACGGACATGCTTCAGGCGATCGGCCCATGGGCTTCGACAGGGAGTGCGGGAATGGCTGGACAGTCGGGATTGCGGCCGGTCTTGCGTCGCGCCATCGCCGATGTCGGCCTGTTCTCGCTGCTCATCAACCTGCTGCTGCTGGTGATCCCGCTTTACCTGCTGCAGGTCTATGACCGCGTCCTGCCCTCCTCCAGCGTCGAGACGCTTGTCTATCTGTCGATTATCGCGGTCGCGGCGCTTGGCTTCCTTGGCTTGCTCGACGCCATCCGCGCGGTCTACACGCAGCGCATCGCCGCGACGGTCAACGACAGGTTGGGCGCGACGGTTTTCGCCGCGTCGCTCGGCGCCAGAAGCACGCTGTCGCCACTCAACGACCTCGCCTCGGTCTGCGCCTTCATCCGCTCGCGCGGTGTCTCGATGCTGTTCGACCTGCCCTTCGCGCCGATCTTCCTGGCGCTGCTCTATCTCATCCATCCGGTGCTGTTCTGGGTGACGCTCGGCGGCGCGGTGCTGCTCGTCGTGCTGGTCGTGGCCAACCAGCTTGCCGTCGGCAGGAACGACGCGCTTTCGGCGGAGCGTTCGGCTTTGGCCAGCAAGGCCGAGCAGGCCTTTGCCCGCAACGCCGAGACGCTGCGCGCCATGGGCATGGTGGAAAACGCCGCGCGCGCCTGGGGGCGGCATGTGGCGGCCGCGCTTGCCCTGCATGACCGTTCGGCCGGCGCCAATGCGCTTTTCAGCGGCGCGTCGCGGGCGTTGCGCATGATGCTGCAGCTGGCGATCCTCGGCGCCGGCGCCTGGCTGGTGCTGAAGGGCGAGATGACGGCCGGCATGATCTTCGCGTCCTCGCTGGTGTCGTCGCGCGCGCTGCAGCCGCTGGACCAGCTGATCGGTTCCTGGCGGCAGCTCGCCGACGCCAGGCGCGCATGGTCGCGGCTGGCAGCCACGCTCGCGGCCCAGCCGGCGGTGGCGAGCAGGCTCATCCTGCCCGACCCGACCGGCGCGATTGCCGCGCAGGATCTTTTCTTCATCGCGCCTGACGCCACATTCGGCGCCGAGCCCATCCTGAAGCGGCTGAGCTTCGCCATCAGCGCCGGCGAAGCGGTGGCGATCGTCGGCCCGAGCGGCGCCGGCAAATCGACGTTGGCGCGGCTGCTGGTCGGAGCCGCCCAGCCGAGCGGCGGCACGGTCAGGATCGACGGCGCCGAGCTCAGGACCTGGGACGAGAACCAGCTCGGACGGCATGTCGGCTATCTGGCGCAGGAGGTGGAGCTTTTCCCGGGCTCCATCGCCGACAACATCGCCCGTTTCGACGCGGACGCGGACGACGCGGCGATCATCGAGGCGGCAAAACGCGCCGAGGCGCATGAGCTGGTCCTTTCGCTGCGCGACGGCTATCAGACGACGGTCGCCGGAACGCTGTCGGGCGGCGAGCGGCAGCGCATCGGCTTGGCGCGCGCCTTCTACGGCAATCCGCGCATCCTGGTTCTGGACGAGCCGAGCACGCATCTCGACGGCGCCGGAGAGACAGCACTGGAAGCGGTGCTCGCCGCCGCGCGCGCCGCGGGGGTCACCACCATCGTCATCACGCATCGCCCCGCGATCGCCTCGGCTTGCGACCGCGTGATGGTCTTGCGCGGCGGCGTCATCGAGGCGTTCGGACCGAGCGCGGAGATCTTGCGGCAACCGGGCAAGGGCGCGCAGCGGAGCACGGTGGTCACGGGATCGTTCGCGCCAACCATCCGCGCCGCGCCGACCATCCGCTACGGGTCCTGAACGATGACGCAGAGCCTCATCTTCGAAAGCCGCCCGCGCACCGATTTCCGCCGCACGGCCTTCGCCGGCTACGCGGCGATCGCGCTGCTCGCCGGCGGCTTCGGCTATTGGGCGGCCAAGGCGCCTCTTGCCGGCGCCGTGATCACCCAGGGCACGATCGCTGCAACCGACGGCAACATCCTGATCCAGCACCGCGAGGGCGGCATCATCAGGCAGTTGCTGGTGCACGAAGGCGACCATGTCCGGGAGGGCCAGGACCTCATCCTGCTCGACCGGACCGCCCCGGAGGCCGATCTCAACCGACTGACAAGGCAGTGGATCGCGCTCAAAGCAAGCGCCGCACGGCTGGAGGCCGAGCGCGACGGCCTCGCCACGCTGGCGCCGATCGCCGAGCCAGCGCCTGCGCCGTTCCAGCAGGAATTCGAAAACCTCATCCGCGAGCAGCAGAAGGAGTTCGACGCTAGGCTTGCGCGGTTCCATTCGGAGCAGTCGATCCTGGCGCAGCGCGTCGCCATGCATCGCGAGTCGGTCAAAGGGCTGAACGCGCAAAAGTTGGCAATCGAGCAGCAGGCCGAGGTGGTGAAGAAGGAGCTCGGCATCAAGACCGATCTTCTGGACAAGGGCCTCACCAATCGCACGGAGTATTCGCAACTCTTGCGCTCGGAGGCCGATCTCGTCGGCCAGGCCGGCGCGCTGGAGGCGGACCTCGCCTCGGCCAACACGCAGATCGTCGAGGCGGAGGCGCAGACCGAACGCGCGACGACGCAGCGCGTCGAGGAAGCGCTGACCAAGCTCGACGATGTGCGCACCAACCTCGCCGATATCGAGGAGCGGATGCGCGCGGCGCAAGCGGTGCTGAAGCGCACGACGATCACCGCGCCGGCGGCAGGCATCGTCGTGTCCTCGACCTATAATTCGCAAGGCAGCGTGGTGGCGCCCGGCGAGAAGATCATGGAGATCCTGCCCACGTCATCCGGCCTGGTAGTGGACGCCAGGCTGCGGCCGAAGGATATCGACCAGGTGCATGTCGGCCAGCAGGCAAAGCTCAGGCTCTCCGCCCTCAACACGCGTCTTACGCCGGAAGTCCCGGCCACGGTGAGCGAGATTTCCGCCGACCGGCTGATCGACCAGGCCACCCACGAACCCTATTTCCGTGCCAGGCTGAAGATCGCCGACGCCCTGCCCCCGGGCGTGAAGAGAGAACAGCTTTATCCCGGCACCCCGGTCGACACCTTCATCAGCACCGGCGACCGGACTTTCTTCGAATATCTGGTGCGCCCGATGATGGACTCGTTCGCAAGGGCGTTTGCGGAAAGATAGGGCGGACGGCGTGTTGCGGCGGCCGGACGGCCTATTCCAGGAACATTAGCGCCGTGGCCAGGAAGCCCATTCCGAAGGAAGACGCCATCGAATAGGCGATCATACCGACAGCCACGTAGCCCCCGTTGCCTGACGATATATGGCTGCCGACCGTGCCGAAAGCCACGAGCCAGCACGCTACGATCAACCCGATGATCGCCCCTATGGCGATGTTCTTGATCACAAAGAGCACCAGTGAAGGCATGAGCCCTGCTCCCAAAAGGGTGCGGCCCACGGCTTGCGGCCTCGTGAGCCGGCAGCTGTCATTCAACGCCCAGAGATGCATCTGGTTGCTCCTACCGTCCCTTTTCACTGCTGCGCCGGTTCGAGGGGCCTGACGGCAATCGCGGACACGCGACCGCTCTGGCTCAATCACCGCCTGTAGACATCGCGGCGGCAATGAAACAATCTTCACTGTGGGAACATAAGCGCGTCGAAGAAGACGCCTACCTCCGGGTGCGCATGAACAATCGCTGGACCTTGTACGATCCACGCCTGGCCTGGATGCTGGTTGCACCGGTGCTTCTGCTGCTGATCTTCTTCCTGGTGCTGCCGATCGCGGTGATGGCGGCCTATACGTTCTTCACCTTCGTCACCGCCGGCGTCGAAACCAGCGCGCTGACCCCCGCAAACTGGCAGGAATTCTTCACCGACAGCTACTATTCCGGCTTCCTTCTGAAGACGCTGAGGGTCGGCGCGATCACCGCGCTGCTGTGCGGCGTGCTCGGCTATTTCCCTGCCTATTTCATCTGGGCGACGAGCTTCAGGCACAAATGGCTGCTCTTGCTCCTGCTCATCGTGCCGTTCTGGATCAGCTTTACCATCCGCACCTTTTCCTGGATCAACATCCTGGGCGAACAGGGCGTCATCAACGTCGCGCTGCTCAAGATGGGCATCATCAACGAGCCGCTGCAGATGCTCTACAACGAGGGCGCGGTGATCCTGGGACTGCTGCACTTCCTCCTGCCCTACATGATCCTCAACGTCTATGTCAGCCTCGAGGGGATCGACCGCACGCTGATTGCGGCGGCGCGCTCGATGGGCTGCACCAGCGCGCAGGCGTTCCGCGAGGTGACCCTGCCCCTCTCCCTGCCCGGCCTGGCGGCCGGGCTGCTGCTCTGCTTCGTGCTGGCGGCCGGCAGCTATGTGACGCCGCAGTTGCTCGGCTCGGGCCGCGACGCGCTGTTCGGCAACCTGATCTACGACACGATCATGGGCGAATTGAACTGGCCGATGGGCGCGACGCTGTCGATCGTGCTGTTCGTCGTGCTCGGCTTCTTCGCCGCCATCTACACCCGCTACATGGGCATGTCGCAGATCGTCAAAGGGCTTGGTGGATGAGGAAATCGGGCGGATGAGCGGCACGCGGCGCAAGGAGGAAGGCAGATGGGCCTGGCGGCTGACCGGCTTCGTCACGCTCTGGGTCTACATCTTCATGTTCGCGCCGATCGTGGCGACCGTCATCCTGTCGTTCAACGCCTCGATGTTCGGCGGCTTCCCGATGACCGGTTTTTCGCTGCAATGGTACGCCAAGCTGATGAACAATGACGCGGTGCTGACCGCCTTCCGCACCTCGCTGTGGATCGCGCTGGTCACCGCCGTCGCCACCACGGCCATCGGCGTCGTCACGGCCTTCGCGCTGGTGCGTTTCGACTTCCCCGGCAAGCAGGCACTGAGCACGCTGGTGATCCTGCCGGCACTGGTGCCGGAAACCATCCTCGGCGTCGGCCTTCTGGTGCTGATCAAGGCGATCGACCAGCCGCGCACCATGCTGCTCCTGGTGCTCGGCCATATCCTTCTGGCCGTGCCCTATGTCGTGCTGATCGCGCAGGCACGCATGGTGGGCATAAGGCGCGTCTATGAGGAGGCAGCTCTCTCGCTCGGCGCATCTCGCTTCTCGTCCTTCCGCGAGATCACGCTGCCTCTGCTCATCCCGGCGGTCGTCGGCGGCGCGCTGCTTGCCTTCACCATCTCGTTCGACAACACCTCGGCCAGCCTGTTCTGGCGGCCGGCGGGCGTCGAGACCATGCCCACCCAAATCCTGTCCATGCTGAAAATCTCGATCAGCCCGGAGATCAATGCGCTCGGCACCGTGATGATCCTGGTGACCGTCGGCATCCCGTTGATCGGCGGCCTGATCCTGCAGAGCCTGACGAAGTTGAAGAGACGCGGCGAACCAAAGGAGGAAGTACGATGAAACTGACGACGACCAAGCGGCTGGAACGGCTGCACGACCGGTATGCCAATGGCGATCTGAGCCGCCGCACTTTCCTGACGCTGACCGCCGCGGCGGCAGCATCGGCGGGACTTTCCATGCCGTGGATGGGACGGGCGCTCGCCGCGGTCGAGGAAGTCCGCTTCGACGGCTGGGGCGGCACGGTGCAGGACGCGATCGACAAGTTCGCCTTCCAGCCCTACACGGCCAAAACCAAGATCAAGGTGGTGCAAGGCACATTCGGCGACGAGGACGAGATCATCACCAAGATCAAGACCGCGAAGCCCGGCGACTACCAGGTCATCCATTCCTCGGGCGTCAACTACTACATCAAATACGTCAATGGCGGCCTGACCTCGGAGATCAACGAGGCCAACATTCCCAACATGGTGAATGTGCTGCAGCCGATGATCGAGCCGTTCCGCAAGCTGACGCCGAAGCTGTCGGCCGTGCCTTACGACTACGGCACCACCGGCATTGCCTACAACACCAAGGTGATCTCGCCGGAGGAGGCCAAGGAAAAGGGCGCGGCACTGCTGCTCGACAAGAAATATGCCGGTAAGGTCGGCGGCTATTCCGACATGACGACGCGCGTCTGGTACGCCGCTTTGGCCACCGGCCAGGACCCCAACAACCTCAAGGACATGGACACGATCTGGGCCAAGGTGCGCGAGACGCGCGACCTCGCCAAGAAGTTCTGGAGCTCCGGCGCGGAGCTGATGGACCTGCTTTCCAAGGGTGAGATCGTGGTGACCGACGCCTGGTCGGGCCGCGTCGCGGCGCTGCAGGACCAGGGCCATCCGATCGGCTATCTCGATCCGGCCGGTTCCTATGCCTGGATGGAGGACATGCTGATCCTGAAGGGCTCGCCGATGGCAGAATGCGAAGAGCTGATCAACTTCATGCTCGACCCGGCGACCTCGATCGCGGTGGCAGAGGGCCAGAGCTATCCGCCGTCGCTCGACCCGACCAAGGTCAAGCTCACCGACAAGATCGCGAAGCTGCCGGCCTTCGATCCGACCGGTACGATGAAGGCGCTGACCTTCGCCGATCCGACCTACTGGGCGACCAACGAGGACGCCTGGACCAAGCAGTGGAACAGGATCTCGAAAGGTGCCTGACAGCCAGGACACGAAAATCCATCCCCGGCCGGCCTCGGCCGGGGCGGAAGGCGCGATCGCGACCGCCGAGGCGAGCAGCCCGGCGGTCGAGTTCCGCAACATCGACATCGCCTATGGCAAGTTCGTCGCGGTCCGCGATTTCTCTTTATCGATCCGCAAGGGCAGCTTCGTCACGCTGCTCGGCCCCTCGGGCTGCGGCAAGACGACGATCCTGCGCTCCATCGCCGGGCTGGTCGACATTTCGGCCGGCCAGATCATGATCGGCGGCCGGCGCGTCGACGACGTGCCGATCTACAAGCGCAACATCGGGCTGGTCTTCCAGAGCTATGCGCTCTTTCCGCACAAGAGCGTGTTCGACAATGTCGCCTTCGGGCTGAAATACCGCAACGTCGCCAAGCCCGAGATCAGGCGCAAGGTCGGCCAGGCGCTCGACATGGTGCGGCTGCCGGGCAGCGAGAAGAAGCTGCCCTCGCAATTGTCGGGCGGCCAGCAGCAGCGCATCGCGCTGGCCCGCGCCATCGTGTTCGAGCCGCAGGTGCTCCTGCTCGACGAGCCGCTCTCGGCGCTCGATGCCAACATGCGCGAGGAAATGCGCGTCGAGATCAAGAAGATCCAGAAGGAAACCGGCATCACCGCCATCTTCGTCACGCACGACCAGGAAGAAGCGCTGTCGATGTCGGACCGCATCGTGGTGATGAATGCGGGTTCGGCCGAGCAGATCGGCACGCCCGAAGAGGTCTATGAGCGGCCGGCCACCGCCTTCGTGGCGGACTTCCTCGGCAAGGCCAATATGCTTTCCGGGACGGTGAGCAGATCCGACAGGCCGACAGCGGTCACGCTCGCCAGCGGCCAGACGGTCAGCGTGCTTTCACCCAAAGCGCTGGCGCAGGGCAGCGCCGTCACCGTCGTGGTGCGGCCGCAGAAACTGTCGGTCGGCGGAGCGAGCGCCAACCGGTTGCCCGGCCGGGTCGTGTCGGCCTCCTATCTCGGCGGCAGCGCCATCTACGAGGTCGACATAGGCGGCGCGGCGAACATCCGCGCCAACGCCCCGATCGATGGCCGCGTGCTCACAGAAGGCGAGACAATCGAGCTAGGCTTCGACCCGGACGACTGCGTGCTACTGGACCAAGCAGGGCGGCGGATTTCCTGACGGCGGCCGCCTTCTTGCAGGCCCGGGCGTTTGCCACGCATTCGGTCTTGGTCGCAGTTCATTTCTTGGAGAGAAACGCCTTGCAGGCAGGCGTGAGCTCACTGATGTGCTGTTTAAGACAGTTCAACCCCTTTGCATTGTCGACCATCTTGCACAGTCGCTGGGCATCCGCCCTGCATGGTGTTTTGTAGGCATCTTTCGCCAAAGCGGCCTCAGTGAGGAAAAGCGATATGGAAGCCAGAAGCGCCAGTCCAAGCGATTGCTGTTTGCGCATGATTTAATTCCCCTCTGAAAATCAGCATAGTAACGCAGCCCTTATATACGCGAATCCTGATATAAGCGAAAGTCTAAGGACTTCGCCACGACGCGGTCCGTGCTGCATTGGAAAAGGATGATATTTTCAAACTGAGACAACGCCGGATTCCACGGCGATTTCGACGCCCGCTCCAACGCTGGTTCCCCCGGTCGTAAGCCACAAGCCGTCCCATCGACGACGCGAAGGATCGCGCCGCAAAACGATGGAGACAACGATGACGACTTTGGAACATACCGCTTATGAAACCGGTCGCGCGGGCTTCAGCCTTACCGGCTTTGCCGGCCGCGCGCTTAGGCTTGTCTACCGTGCGATGAGGATGCGCAGTGACCGCGCCGCCATGCAGGCCATGCCCGACTATCTGCTCAAGGACATGGGTATCGCCCGTTCGGAAATCGACCATTACACCTCGATGCACTACGCCGCGTCCGGCGCCGATGGGATGGATATCCGCAACGCCGGATGACAGCCGATGGCGATCATTACCACGCTGTCGCCAAGCCCCGGGCTTCCCCACGCCCGGGGGCTTTTGCGTTCGGTCAGGCGGCGCCGACGCTTCGTTTCAAACGATACGTCCAACGCAATTTCCACGGTAGGCGTATGAAAAATTCCACGATCGCACCCACTCTCGTTCAAACGCTTCATCGGCAAACAGAGGCCGTCACGGCAACCAAGCCGCAAACGAACCTTTGGAGATGAAGATGCAACCCAACACCAAACCTGCACGGCTTCCGCTCAATGGCGTCGACACGCCGAACCTGATGGCGACGATCAATTTCGTCGCCGGGCAGCCCGAGTTGGCCAAGTTCCAGTTCCGCGCCCACAATGAATGGATCGAAGGCACGCACAGCAAGACCGTCATGAACGGCTTCTTCGGCGCCGGCAACGAGCAGAAGCACGAGAAGCCCCATTATGCCGACGCCGACCATCCGGCGATCCTGTGCGGCGCCGACAATGCGCCGACCCCGGTCGAGTGGCTGCTGCACGGGCTGGCGGGCTGCCTGATGGCGGGCGTCGCCAACATTGCCGCCGCGCGCGGCATCAAGCTCACCAAGGTGAAATGCTCGGTCGAGGGCGACATCGACCTGCGCGGCATCCTCGGCATTTCCGACGAGGTCCGCAACGGTTTCCAGAACATCCAGGTGTCGTTCGAGATCGAAGGCGACGCGCCGGCCGAAAAGCTGCAGCAGCTGGTCGAGCAGTCGCGGACCCGTTCGGCCGTGTTCGACGTGCTGACCAAGGGCGTGCCGGTCACTGTCGGCATCAAGACCATCCAGTAAGTCGGCAGGCGGTCCGGAGCCAATCCGGGCCGCCTCCGCTCCCACTGACGGAACAGTACCTATGAGACGCGCGGACGTCGTCATCATCGGCGCCGGCCAGGCCGGCCTTGCGCTCAGCCATTGCCTTGGCCAGGCCGGCATCGACCATGCCGTTCTGGAGCGCGGCCGGATCGGCGAGCGCTGGCGCTCGCAGAGCTGGCGTTCACTGAGGCTGCTCACGCCGAACTGGCTGAACGCCCTGCCCGGCTCGCCCTACGAGGGCGACGATCCCGACGGCTTCATGAGCAAAGGGGCTTTCGTCGAAAGCCTGGAGCGCTACGCCTGGCAACGGCATGCGCCCGTCGAGACCAATGTCGAGGTCACATCTGCAAAGCGGACCGGCGACGGCTTTGCCTTGCGCACCAGCGCCGGCGAATGGTCGGCGCGCGCGGTCGTCGTCGCGACGGGACATTGCGACCGGCCGGTCATTCCTTTTTCTGCCGAGACCCTTCGCGGGCCGCTCAGCATCCACGCTTCGCAATATCGCTCGCCTGGCGAGTTGCCCAGCGGCGGCGTGCTGGTCGTCGGCGCCTCATCCTCCGGCGTGCAGATTGCCGACGAACTCGCCCGTGCCGGGCGGCGCGTGATGCTTTCGGTCGGTAAGCATACGCGCCTACCCAGAACATGGCGCGACCAGGACATCTTCTTCTGGCTTTGCGCAATGGGCCTGATGGCGCAGCGCCAGGAAGACCTCGCCGATCCGGAAAGCGCCCGGCGCCAGCCTTCGCTGCAGCTCGCCGGCCGGCCCGACAGGGCCGATGTCGATCTCGCCACGCTGCAGGCGCTCGGCGTGGAGCTGACCGGGCGGGTGCATGGCGTCGGCGACCGCGAGATCGCCCTTGCCGGCGATCTCGGCCAGCACATCGCGGCGGCGGAAGCGAAGCTGGCACGCCTGCTCGACCAGATCGACCGCTTCGCAGGCACGCCGACACCATACCGGCCCGAGCCGGTGGCGATGCCGGCGGCCGGCGTTGAGCGGCTTTCGCTGACCGACGGATCGATCCGCACCATCATCTGGGCGACCGGCTATGCGCGCTCGTTCGGCTGGCTGGAGCCGCTGGCGCTCGGCGCCGACGGCGAGCTCGCGCATCAGGGCGGCGTCACCAGCGTGCCCGGCCTCTACGCACTCGGCTTTCGCTTCCTGCGCAAGCGCGATTCCAACTTCATCGGCGGTGCCGGCGAGGACGCGAAAGCGATCGCCGCCGAAATCTCCCGTCATCTCGACTGCAAAGGCCGCAGGGCGGCCTGAGGACCAAGACCATGGCAAGCAACCCGATCTCCCTCATGGCCGTTCCGAAGCGGGGCCATTATGACGCCATCATCGTTGGCGCGCGCTGCGCGGGTGCGGCGAGCGCGATGCTGCTCGCCCGCGCGGGCCTCAAGGTGCTGGCGATCGACCGCAAGCCCTATGGCTCCGACACGCTGTCGACGCATGCGCTGATGCGGCCCGCCGTTCTGCAATTGTGGCGCTGGGGCTTGCTGAAGCCGCTGCTCGAGGCCGGCACGCCGCTCATCGAGACGACGACCTTCCACTATGGCGATGAGGAGATCACCATCCCGCTCGCCGCCGGTTCGGACATTCCCGGCCTGATCGCGCCGCGGCGCACCGTGCTCGACCGCATCCTGGTCGATGCGGCGCGCAAGGCCGGCGCGGAAATCCTCCACGAGGTGGCGGTCGGCGATCTCTTCGCAGACACGCGCGGGGGCGTGCGCGGCATCGAAATACGCGCCGCCGGCCGCGCGTCGCTCCGGGTCAGCGCCGATATCGTGGTCGGCGCCGACGGCGTCGGCTCGCTGGTGGCAAAATGCGTCGACGCCCAGCCCTTGCGGCGCGGCGCGGTGTCGGCCGCCCATGTCTATGGCTATGCGCCGGTCGAGCCCGGCACCGGCTACCACTGGTACTTCCGCGACGGGATCGCGGGCTCGTTCATCCCGAGCAATGACGGCCTCGCCTGCATCGTCGCCTCGGTGCCGACGGGCCTGTTCGACCAGCGCTTCCGCCTCGGCCACGCCCGCGCCCGCATGGATGTGCTCGAGGCGCTTTCGCCGGCGCTGGCAGCACAGGCGGCCAGAGCGCCGAAGGATGCCCGCCTGCAGGCGTTTCGGGGCGTGCCTGGCTATATCCGCCAGGCGCACGGCCCCGGCTGGGCGCTGGTGGGCGATGCCGGTTTCTTCCGCGATCCGATCACCTCGCACGGCATTTCCGATGCGCTGCGCGATGCGGAGGGCCTCGCGCGCGCCATCCTCGACGGCTCGGACGCGGCATTCGCGATCTGGCAGCGGCAGCGCGACATGATCGCCAACCAGATCCTCGACACCACCGACGCGATCGCCGGCTTCGACTGGACGCTCGACGATCTCGGCGAGCGTCATCGCCGCTTCAGCGCCGTGCTAAAGGCCGAGGTTCAGGCGCTGGCCGGGCAGCCGGCGCCGGTGCGCCGCGCCCCTTCCTCTGCATCGCGGCCGACGGCCCACCGGGCACCGGCCAACCAGGACGAACCGCCGGCCTCGGCCGGAATGACACCCAATCGCAACCGAACCGGAGCAAGACCATGACTGTGCATGTGATGAAGGACGGGTGGGTCGGCGTCATCAAGGGTCGACCAAAGGTGGGCGCCTTCGCCGAGCGCTCGCGGCGCACGCAGCCTCAGGATATCGATGCGTTCGCCGAGATGACCGGCGACTGCAACCCCTTGCATTTCGACAAGGCGCTGGCCGAAGCTTCGGTGTTCGGCAAGCTCATCGTGCAGGGCGGCGTCACGTCCGGCATCCTGAATGCAGTGGTGGCGGAAGACCTGCCCGGCCCCGGCTCGGTGTTCCTCGAAGTGTCGTGGAAATTCGTCAAGGCGGTCGGCGTCGGCGAACTGATCACCGGCCGTGTCGAGGTCAAGGAGGTGCGCGCCGACAAGCCGATCACCAAGCTGGAGACATCGGTGCGCAACGAAGCCGGCGAGCTTTGCCTCACCGGCACCGCGACGGTCTTCACCGTGCCATTGGCTAAGAGCTGAGAGCTGCGCCAGCGCCCGGTTACCCGCCCGCCGTCTCGGCGATGAAGGCGCGGACGTGGTCGATGAACTCCTCGAAGGCGGGCTCGCCTTCGAGGAGGATGTGGTTCTGGCTCTCGAGCTCGATGAAGCGCGCGCCGGGAATGCCCGCTGCCATGGTGCGCCCGGATTCGACGGGTGCGACGTTGTCGTCCCGCGCGTGCAGCACCAGCGTCGGAACGCGCACCTTGTCCAGCAAGTCGCTGACATCGATCACCGAAAAGGAACTCTGAAGGCGCCAGGCATCGTCGGGCGAGACGGTGCGCAGCATCAGATCGTCCATCCAGGCGAAATGTTCGTGCGTGGCGCCGGGGATGAACATGGAGCAGAAGGCCTGGCGGAACATCGGGTTCGGCTTGCCCCAGCTCTCGCGCATCAGCGTCGCGGCGGCCTCGCGCGTCGCGATCTCGCCCGCGTCGCCGCGTGCCCGCCAGCCTTTGACGTAACCGCCATAAAGGATCATGCCCGAGACCCGCTCGGGATGGCGGATGGCATAGGCGATCGAAACCGCGCAGCTCTGCGACAGGC
The DNA here is from genome assembly GCF_051127865.1 of Mesorhizobium sp. RIZ17. NCBI lineage: Bacteria > Pseudomonadati > Pseudomonadota > Alphaproteobacteria > Hyphomicrobiales > Phyllobacteriaceae > Mesorhizobium > Mesorhizobium sp. RIZ17. The sequence goes on along the minus strand of NZ_CP147861.1, from coordinate 4,735,752 downwards.
CAAGCAAGGTGAAGCGGTCAAGTCCCGTCGCCTCGACCACGCATTCGAGGTCCGACAGCATGGTCTCGAACGAAATGTCGACGACGTGCCGCTGCGACAGGCCGTTGCAGCGCTCGTCGTAACGCACCAGCCGGTTCTGGCGCGACAGTTCGCGCATCCAGTGCCGCCAGATCGGGCTGTCCCAGTCGAAGGTGAGATGCGACATCCAGTGCGCGGCGCGCAGGATCGCCGGGCCGCTGCCGGTACTGGCATAGGCGAGCCTTGTGCCGTCGAGAGCCCGGCAGAATTGCACGGCGCGGCCAGGATCCTGCGATGACGCAGGTTTCGACGCCGTTTGCGGCGGCCGGGCGGAGCTGGATTGCGACGCGCTTCCCGGGGCTTGAGCGGTGGCCGACCGGACCCTGTCCTCCAACGCCTCGATCTCGGCGGCGAGACGCGCATCGTCGGGCACGAGGCCGCGCAGGCGCTGGGCGAACGGTAGCGCTCGTCGCGGCTGGTCCGCCAGGCGCTCGACCAACTCACGCAGGATGCCGAGCTCGACGATCTCCACCTCGCTGGCGATGGCCTGCCGCCAGCTTTCGTAGTCGAAGCAGCGCTCGAGCGAGAGATCGGCAAGAAAGCCGCCGCGGATCGAGGCCAAGACGGCTTCCAGCTCTTCACTCGTGCGGGAGGAAAGGTCGGCCTTCACCAGCGGCGCCAGCCGCGCGTAATCGGCATCGATGTTGAGCGCGACGGCGTTGCGATCGGCGACGAGCGCGAGTCCGTCGCCGCCCAGCACCTGGCGGATCTTGGACAGGCTCCAGCGCAAGGCGCCGCGCGGATCGTCGGGAATGTCCCAGAATATCTCGCACAACCGCTCGCGCTGGTGCTGCCGGGCGGTGACGGCGAGGTAGGCGAGCAGCGCCCGCGTCTTGCGCGATGGCGGCAGGTCAACCGGCTGGCCGTCGCGCATCGCCTGAAAATCGCCAAGCACGCGCAGCTCCAGCATGTGCTGGCCGCCGTTCATGCGTTCACACGCTTGTCGATCGCCATGATCCCCCTTCGGCCCTGACCGGCGCTGCGAAGGGCAGCCAATAGCAAAATCGGCTAATTTAGGAAAGCTTGGCCCGGATGGCTCACGGTCCAGGAACCCAAATCGACTTGCCCATGCGAACAGCCGATCGACGCTGTTTGCCGTTCCCTCACGCCTTTGCCGCAACCGCCCTCGGCTTGATGGCCGTCGCCAGCACAACCCCGACGACGATGAAGGCCGCGCCGAGCGTCAGGCCGATCGCCCCCACCGCGACGATCTCCAGCGGCCGGGATTTGAGAAGCGCAAGCATCGCGCCGTGATGGCGGTGCACGATCGGCAAAAGGATGGCGCAGGCCAGCAAGAGCCGCCAGAAGCACAGTCCCCAGGGCGGCATTTCCGGCGCCACCCATTTGGCCGCGATATAGACACCGGCCGAGAGCAGCCAGCACAGCACAGCGGTGGGATAGCCGCCGAGCGAGGGTATCGAAACGGCGGCAGGCTGGCCCGCCGGATGCGCTATCGGTATCGCCTGCATCGCATGCCCCCGTTCAATGAACGTCAGACGCAGCCGGCAGTCTACCTCATGCCGCAAGAGCTACATACGGCCCTGATAAAGCCGTCTGTAGGAGATCAGTGCGAGGTGTCGCCGGCCGTATGCAGCAGGTCCCAGGCTGAGCCGACGCGACCGTCGAACTGCGATGCAAAGCGTTCGGCTTCGGTGCCTTCGAGGCCGTCGTCGACAAGCGCCTCGATGCTCCGCCGCAGCAAGGCCAGTTGCATCTGCCGCGCATGCCTCGCGTCGGTTTCACGCATGATGACCGTGACGTGATAGGCCAGGACGGGCTGGCCAAGACAGGACAGGAGCGCGCCCGACCCCGCTGTCGCCGCAGTGACTGCTTCCTCGATATTCATTCCGGCGCTCCCTCATCAAAGATGCTGGGCGCCTCCCCGGCAGACGGCGACGGTATCCCGCCGCTTCTTTTCCAATTTCGGCAGCTGCGAGATCATTGCTCGCGGCCAAAATCAGTATCCTCCAGAACCCATTAAAGGCCACCGGATAGTTAATCGATGGTTAACGGGAACGGTGGCATCTTAGGCATCCGAGCCGGCGTGGAGCATCGGTCAGTGGCCCGGCATATTGCGTTCAGCAGATGGCGCCAGGCTCTGCGAGCCGGGTACCGAGACCGGCGCGCCGTGAAGCACCCAGTCGGCGGCGATCTGGCCGATCACCGGGGCGAGCTGGATGCCGTAGCCGCCGGCGCCGGCGGCGGTGATCAGCGTCGGCTCCGAGGCATCGATCGGCCCGACGAAGGGGCGATGGTCGGCCGTGACCGGGTAAAGGCCCGCCCAGCCCCGGCCGAGCCGCGCGCCGGGCAGATCGGGCACGCGTTCCAAAAGCAGCTCCGCCAGATCGACCTTCGACTGCTCCTCGCACTGCTCGTTGTAATTGTCGGGGTCTTCCGGCGCGGCCGAGTTCACCTTGTGGATCTCGGCGATCAGCTCGCCCGGCTTTTCGTGGCGGAAATTGAGGCCGCTGCCTTCGCCGTTCACCAGGTCCATGACCATCGGCATGGTGTAGCCGAGCGGCTCGTCGAGATGGATGACGACGGCCTCGTGGCGCTCGGGCCAGATGTGCAGGGCCTGGCCGAAAAGCGCGGCGACCTGCGGCGCCCAGGCCCCGCCCGCATTGACCACCGCATCGCAGTGGATCAGCCGTCGCTCGCGATCGACCGGGCTGCCGCCAGTTTCCAGCGCATAGCCGCCCGGCTGCCGTTCTACGCCGAGCAGCTTGCGGTACTGGCGGATCTCGCCGCCCTTGGCGCGCACGATGCCCGCCAGGAAATTGCACATCTCGTGCGGATCGAGGAATCCGTTGTCGGGCCCGAACAATCCGCCTTCGAGCCCGTCAGGGTTGATGTGCGGAACGAGCTGCCTGAGTTCGTCTGCCTGGATCAGGCGCGACCTGAGGCCCGCCTCGCCCTGGATCTCGACCGACCGCGCGAACAGTTCCATCTGCTCGGGCGTGCGCGCTAGCCGGAGATAGCCGATATGGTTGAATTGAAGCCCCTCGCCCTCCCACTGGCGGAACCGGCGCAGCGAATGAACGCGCAGCATGATCTCGAACGGGTCGGTGAATTGCGATCCGACGACGCCGACCGACCTGCCGCTCGACCCGGAAGCGATCGACTGCGCCTCGAGCACCGTGACGCGCGCGCCCTGCTCGACAAGGTTGAGCGCCGTGCACATGCCCAGCGTGCCGGCGCCGATCACCACGACATGAGGAGAAGCCGTCATTTGTAGTCCACCTGCTTTCAGCACTGCGCGGCGATCTCGCCCAGGGTCTCGTCGATCGCATGAAGGATGGCGCCGGCATCTTCCCCGGTCATCGGCGTCGACAGCGCGAACAGGCCGTAGCTGGCGGAGAGCACGCCGCGACCGAGCAGGCCCTTGTGGAAAGCGTCGAATTTTTTCCGGTCGGCCTGGCCGGGATAGATGGAGCGGTAATCCGTGACGGGATGTGACGTGAAATGAACCTTGAACAGCGAGCCCAGGCCGACACATTGACCGTCGAGCCCATGTTTTTCGAAGGAGGCGGTGACGCCGTCGCGCAAGAACGAGCCAAGACGATCGAGATGGGCAAAGCTTTCTTTGGTCAGCGCCCGCATCGAGGCAAGGCCGGCGCGCATGGTGACCGGATTGGCGGTGAAGGTGCCGCCATGCGGAAGCGCCGGCTTGCCGGCGGTCGGATCGAACACCGCCATGACATCGGCGCGGCCGCCGACGGCGCCGACCGGAAAACCGCCGCCGATGATTTTTCCGAGCGCCGTCAGGTCGGGCTCGATGCCCCACAATCCTTGCGCACCCGACCATCCGAGTCGAAACGAGATGACCTCGTCGAAGATGACCAAGGCCCCCGCCGCGTGGGCGATCTCGGCCATGGCAAGGAGGTAATCCCGGCGCGCCGGGATCAGGCCGGCACGGTTGGGCATCGGGTCGATCAGCACGGCCGCGATGCCGCCGCCCTCGGCGGCGAAGACCGCGCGCAGCGCCTCGGTGTCGTTGAAGGGCACGGCGATCACGTCGTCCAGCACGCCGCGCGGCGTTCCCTTGGCATAGGGCGTCGATCTGGGCAGGTCGCCCCAGTTGGCGGGCGAGGAATCCAGGCTGACTTCGGCGAAATCGTAGGAGCCATGATAGGCGCCCTCGATCTTGACGATCTTCGACCGTTCGGTGAAGGCACGCGCAGCCTTGATCGCCATCATCACGCCCTCGGTGCCGGAATTGGTGAAGCGGACCTGGTCGACCGAGGGCAACCGCTCGACCAGAAGCTCGGCAAGCTCGATCTCGCTCAGCGTCGGGGCGCCGAAGGCCGTGCCGAGCGGCAGTTGCTCGGCCACGGCCGCCGTGACATCGGGATGCGCGTAGCCGTGGATCATCGCGGTGAAATTGTTGATGCAGTCGTAATAGGCATTGCCGTCGACATCCCAGACCCTGCACCCCGCGCCGCGCGCGGCGTAGATCGGAAACGGGTCGACGAAGACCGTGGTGCGCGTGTTGCCGCCCGGCATCACCTTCCTGGCGCGCTCGAACAGGGTCTTCGATCCGGGCATGGCGTCTGGATAATGCGGCATGGCTCTCCGAAGGCGAATTCGACTGTTGCAACAGCGGCGCAACCGCCGCTCGCCACGAAGCTACGGTTCGTTTCCGCGCCGGCGCAATCGGCCAGGCCGGCTATGCGACCCGACCAGGGTCGGCGCCGGCCGTTATCATTTCGCGGCAACCGCCATACGGTTCGGGTGCCTGAGATGGGTCGGCGTTATGCCGGTCTGCTGGCGATAGGCGATCTCGCCGGTCGCCAGGTCGCTGACGCGTCGGTCAGTGACCGGGGACGTTGCAGATAGCCGAACTGGTTGAATTGAAGTCCCTCGCCTTTCCACCGGCGAAACCGGCAAGCGAATTAGTGCGAAGCATCACTTCGCTTCCACCGTCCGACATTGGTCAACCCGCCGTCGGCAAATCCTGCTCGGATACGGCCAGCCAAGGTACCTAGTTCATTTGGATGATGCTTCCTACGCCTGAAGTCGTATCTGGGAACGCACAGCCGCTATGGCGTGTTCTTGAGAATCGCGAGGAATGTCCAGCAGACAGAGGACGGAGGCCCGTGACATTCACACATGGATCTTATGACGAGTTCGAGGGCGACCCGCGCCCGGCATGGGTTCGCTTCAGCATGCGCCACTGGAGGTGGAGCGCCGTTCCCGGATGCATCCTGCTCTTGGCACTAATATCTCCGGCGGACAATGGCGCCGAAATGCAGCAACAGATCGCCGCGGCGCGAAGAGAACTGTCTTCGACAAAAGCGCTACTGGGCCAGAGCCAGTACGCCGAGCGCACAGCAAGCGCGCAGGCAAGAGTGCTGGCCGGCACGTCGGCGGAGCAAGCAAACGCTCTCCATGTGGCGAACCAAAGCAACGAAGCTCTCAAACTCGACCTGGAAGCGGCTCGGCGCGTGATCAAAGGCTTGAAAGCACAAGCCATTTCCTTGGACGAAGCACGTAATGCCAAGGATGCGGCCCTGGCCGAGGCAAATCAATCGCTAGCCGAAGGGCGGGATAAGCTCGAGCAATCCGAACACGAACTCGCCATGGCCCGTCAGGCTGGCGACGCCAATGAGAGACGCGCAGATTTGGCTGTGGCGGAGCGGGCTGATGCGCTGAAGGACCTCCAGTTGGCTGTCGCCGCCGCAACACATGCCAACGAGGCATTGGATATGGAACGCGCGCGCGCAGCTTCGGCCGCAAGTGATGTCGAGATTGCCCGTCGGGAAAGAGACGCGGCAAGGCAGGCTTCTGCCGACTTGAGCGTCGCGTTGGAGCAAGAGCGTCAAAAATTGACCGACATGTCCGTTGCCCTTACCGCCGCGCGAAAGGCGATCGACCTTGTCAAGGTGCAAAGCGCGCGCCGCACAGCGCAGATCGAGCACGCGCCGCGGGCGCGTTCCACCGCGGTTCGACTTGCCAGCCAGGATGGCCAACCCGCCCGTCAAACAGGTTTGCCGGACAAAAACAAAGCGAAGATTGCGAGAACACCGAAACGGGTTTTGGTGGCGACGACGATTACTCTCCCCGACGCGTTGCTTCCGACCCCGCCTCGATGAAGATGGCCAGGAGCGCATTTGGAATAGCGCTAACGCAGGCCGTAGGAGGGTTCCGAAATGGACAAATACGTGGCAGTCGCCTTGATGATCGCAGCCGCCACCGGACCAGCAGCGGCCCTTGATGTCGGTGGAGGCGGCCAAATCGGCGGCGCGAGCGTTGGCGCTGGAGTGAGCGTCGGTTCGCAAGGCGTTTCCGCAGGGGTGGGGGCAAGTGTCGGCGGGTCGGGCGGCCTAAGCGTTGGCGCGTCAGCGGGCTCAGGCGGCGTTAGCGCTGGCGCGGCCACAAATGCCGATACCGGATCGGTCGGCGCAGGCGTTTCGGCAGGTGCCGGCACAGCAACTCCAGGCAGCCCGGAAACCGCGGCCCCCGACAACCTCGCGGTTTTCTCCGCCAAAAGCGCGACAACCGCGATCAGCCTCCCATCCATCCTGAAGCCTTCCAGCACACGTGGCGGCGAGTTTGGGCGATCTAAGGCGGGCTATCCCTTTGCGCCCCTGGTGTCGCTGAAAGCGAGGCCTGGCACGCCGCCCAAAGTCGTGAGCGCGTGCCGCGCGGCGATCGTATCCGCCGCGAGGCCGCTCGGCGCGGTGCGCGTATCCGCGGTCAGCGCCGGCCCGATGCGCCAACGCCACGCCGGCCTAGCGGCGCCGATCGAGGTGCGAATAGACTATGCGCTCCGAGGTGGCGTCCAGGTGCGACAGGCGAAAGTCCTGTGTCGCCTTGATGCAACAGGCAAGGTCATCGCGGTAACGTAACGACCGGCCGTCCTGGCCATCGGCAGAGATGCCACCTTGCCGGGGTTGTGCACCGCGAGCGCTATTTGGCAACGCCATTCGCCGCCATACGGTTCGGGTGCCTGAGATGGGTCGGCGTGATGCCGGTCTGCTGGCGGAAGACGCGGCTGAAATGGCCGGCATTGGCAAAGCCGCAGCGATAGGCGATCTCGCCGATGGCGAGATCGCTGCCTTCCAGCAGCGACCTGGCGTAATGCACCCGCAGCGCCAGATAGGCGGCCATCGGGCCGATGCCGAGCTCGGCGCCGAACAGCCGCTCGAGCTGGCGACGCGAGCAATTCTGCCTGGCGGCGATCTCGGCCACGGAGAGCGTTTCCTGCAGGTTGCTTTCCATCAGGAGCAGCGCCCGCTTCACCGCGCGGCTCGCGGCCGCGGGAAAAAGGTCGCCGACCGGCTGCACGTCGCGGCTGGAGCGGATGCGATCGAGCACCAGGATCTTGGCCGCCTTCTCCGCCGCCTTCTGGCCGATGAATTGCGAGACGAAATAGCCGGCGAGGTCGGCGGCACCCGTGCCGCCGGCGCAGGTGGCGCGGCCGCGGTCGACGGAATAGAGGCTGTCGGCATGGGCGTTCACATCCGGGAACTCGGCGCGGAAATCCTTGATGTGGAACCAGCTGACCGCGGCGCTGTAGCCGTCGAGCAGGCCGTAGCGGGCCAACACGAAGCTGCCGGTGCAGAGGGCGGTGAGCGGCACGCCCTTCCCGGCGGCGCGCATCAGGAACGCCTCCTTTTCCGAACTCAGCCTGCGGTTGGTGTCGAGCAGGCCGCCGACAACCACGACATTGTCGAAATCCTCCGGATTGCCCATCGCCCGGGTCGGCAGCAATTCGACGCCGCAGCTGGCGCGGATCGGCAGGCCGCGCTCGCCGACGATCTCCCAGTCGAACTCGATCCTGCGGCTGCGGTCGCCCTCGTCGCCGGCCAGCCTGAGCGTGTCGATGAACAGCGACAGCGGCGACAAGGTGAAATCGCGCACCAGGAGAAATGCGAATTTTTTGGCCATTCTTTCGCGATCCCACTTTCATTCGAGCCAGGCGCCATCCTGGCGACCAGCGACGTTTATCAACCGGCAAGCAGGCTGGATAGCGCGCGGCCTTGAACGGCGCCCTGGCTCGGTGCATGGTCCGCGCGCTTTTCAGCGGCCGCCGGGTGCCGCGGTCCTCAGTCGAAACGGCGGAGCCATCAAGCGATGACGACCATCCATCAATTCGCTGTGTACGAGGGGCAGGAATGGGTGCTGCCGGCCGATAACGAGTATTACGAGGTGTTCTTCGGCCTCGACGGGCGCTCGCTGGAGGGCTGGGAGCCGCCGGTGATGCGGCGTGTCGAAGAAGGCGAGCGCCTCTATTCCGATTTCCCCTGGCTGGGCGAACATGCGCCGCTGTTGCGCCAGCCGGCCGTCGATGCGCTGGCGGCGGCGCTGCGCCCCTATGGCGAGCTCGTCGCGCTGCGCGGCGAGAAGGTCTGGCTGCTCAACGTCACGACTGTGATCGACGCGCTGGACGAGGCGCGGTCGCAAATCGTGCGGTTCGAGGACGGCGACATTCTTGCGATCGAGCGCTACGCCTTCGACGCTGAAAGCATCGGGAGCTCGGAAGTGTTCAAGCTGCCGATGCGGGCTTCCCCGGTCTTCGTCAACGAGGTGTTCGTTGACCGGGTGCGCAAGGCCGGGTTGCGCAATGTGTCGTTCGAGCCGGTGTGGACATCGGGCACGACAGATTGACGCCTCACCAGGACGCAGATGTCGGCGCAGGCGGCAGACTGACCAGGCGCCGCTTGGAGCGCGGGCGGCAGGCATGCTATCGCAAGGCCGGAGGCGACGATGCGTGTCATTTTCCGATGTGACCCGATGCTGGCCGAGCACCTTCCGCGCCCGGTGCCTGCGCGCGGCGTGTTGCCGGACTGGCTGCGCGCGATGCCCGCCACCGCCTATTCGGCGATCCACGGCCGCGACATCCGCACCCTCAAGCAGTGCCCGCCGGTGGTCGATGCGATGACCTACGGCTTCATGATCCTGCTGCCCTGCGACGTCGTCGTCGACCGGGGCAAGTTTTCCTGGGACTGGAATATCCCGGAACCGGCCACCGGCAACCATCCGCGCGCGCCGCTGAGCTTCCACACGCCGGGGCAGCTTGCCGGCAGCCCCTTCGCCAGGCCTGGCCAGGCCGCGCTTAAATTCAACAGTTTCTGGACCATCGAGGTCGAGGATGGCTGGTCGCTCTACGCGACGCATCCCGTCAATCGCGAGGATCTTCCCTTCAGGCTGGTGACGGGCCTGGTGGATTCCGACCGGTTCAGCGATGGCGGCATCAATTTCCCGGCGATCTGGAAGGAGCCCGAATTCTGCGGCGTGCTCGGCAAGGGAACCCCGGTCGCGCAATGCTTCGCGGTTCCACGCGCCGCGCCGCAACTGGAATACGAGGTGTTCGACGAAAACCGCCAGGCCGCTTACACTCAGACAGTCGCGGATGTCCTGTCAACACCGGGTGTCTACCGCAAGCGGTTCCGCGCCAGGCGCGGACGCTCAACCGGTTAGAGCGGTTCAGCGCTTGAATCGCCGAACTGTTCCAACCCTTTGTTTTCGTGCAATTCCGGAAGGAAAACCGCTACGCGTTTTCCTCGAATTGCTCTAGTAAGCGGCGCAGCGCTTCCTCATCGAGCCATAGCCGGCCGCTTGGCGCCGAGGTGAGCGCCATGGCGATGATGCCGAAGGTGGACGGGCTGAGACGATAGGCTTGCGAATAAGCCGCCATCGCGCGATCGAGGTCACCCATTTCCTGCAGGACGACGCCTAGATTGGCCGCACCTTCCGCCGCGTCCGGGCTCTTCGCCAGCACCTGCCGGTAGGCCTCGGCGGCGGCTTCGAACTTGCGCATGTCCTGACGCACCAGCCCGAGGTCGAACCATTGCGCCGGATGCCCGCCACCAGCGACGGCGCGTACGAGGAAGCCCTCGGCCTCGGCAGGCGCGCCACGCTCCCACGCCAGGCGTCCGAGGCGCGCCAGCGCCTCCACGGATTTCGGATCGCTTTGCAGGACCCGGTCCCAGGCCGCGCCTGCCGCCGTGGCATCGCTCGCCTGATCGAAGGTTCGCGCTTGCTCAAGAAGGATTTCCACGCGGGACGACTGCCGTGCGGCGCGATCGAGCATCTGCAACGCCGCGTCGAAGCGGCCTTCAGCGCGGGCGATCCTGCCCGCCAAGATCAGGGCGGGAACATTGTCCGGACGGCTGGCAAGGCTCGCCTCGATCCGCGCCCGAGCCGCCGGCAGGTCCGATCTGGCGAACAACACCGCAGCCAGCAGATGGCAAAGCGCAGGATCGCCAGGGTGCCGCTTCAGGCCAAGCTCGCACAGATCCGTCGCCTGGGCGTGATCGCCGGAGTTGAAGGCGGCCACCGCGCGGCGGACCAGATCCTCGCTGCCAACTGGACCGGTGCTGGTCATGGAATCGAAGCTCCCTCCATGGTGGCGCGGCTGGCCGGCTCAACGCAGACGAGTGGTCCCGGCGCCCAAGCCTGGAAGATTAGGCCAGGATTAGGGCCAACCTGCCTGACTTGGGTGGTGCAATGCACGAACGGGATGGTCATTATAAACAGACACTTTATAACGGGCGATCTGATTATGACCACCAAGGGGAGACGATGCGTTACATACGTCCGCTTTCAATAGAAGATGCCGTTGGCGAGCTCGCCAAGGCGGTGGGCCCGGCCGCGATCCTGGCCGGGGGCAGTGACCTGCTGGTGAGGATGAAGGGCGGCTTCATCGAGCCCGAGCTGATCGTCGACATCAAGGCAATAGGCGGTCTGGCCGACATCAGCGAAACGGCCGACGGTTTTCGTATCGGCGCCGCGGTGCCCTGCGCGGTGCTGGGCGAAAACAAGGCGGTGCGCAAGGCATGGCCTGGCGTCGTCGAAGCGGCCAACCTGATCGGCTCGAAGCAGGTGCAGGGCCGCTGCACCATCACCGGCAATCTGTGCAACGCCTCGCCTGCCGCCGACAGCGTGCCGGCGCTGGTGGCGGCCGGCGCGAAGGGGGTGGTCGTCGGGCCTTCGGGCAAGCGCACAATTGCCGTCGAGACCGTGCCGACCGGACCGGGCCGCACGTCTCTCGCCAAGGGCGAGATCATCGAGGCGATCCTGCTGGAGAAGCGGCCGGAACATGCCGGCGACGCCTATCTGCGCTTCATTCCGCGCACCGAGATGGACATCGCGGTGGTGAGCGCCGGCGTGAACCTGACGCTCGACGAGAAGGGCGCGATCAGAAGCGCCCGCGTGGCGCTGGGCGCAGCCGCACCGACCGTGCTGCTGGTCGAGGAAGCTGGCCAGGTGCTGGTCGGCTCGAAGCTCGACGAAGGAACGCTGGAGCGGCTGGCCAAGATCTGCTCCGGCGCCTGCCGGCCGATCGACGACAAGCGCGGCACCATCGAATTCAGACGAAAAGTCGCGGGCGTGCTGGCGCAAAGAGCCGCCGCGATCGCCTACAAGCGTGCGGGAGGCAAATAATGGCCGGTGTAGCTGTATCAACCACGATCAACGGCGACGCCGTCGAATATCTTTGCCAGCCCGACGAGACGCTGCTTGAAGTGCTGCGCGATCGCCTCGGCCTGACGGGCGCCAAGGAAGGCTGCGGCACCGGCGATTGCGGCGCCTGCAGCGTCATCGTCGACGGCAGGCTGGTCTGCTCCTGCCTGGTGCTGGGCGCGGAAGCCGAGGGCCGCAAGGTCGAGACCATCGAAGGCATGGCGCATGGCGACCAGCTGCATCCGCTGCAGCAGAAGTTCCTGGAGCACGCGGCCCTGCAATGCGGCATCTGCACGCCAGGTTTCCTGATTGCGGCGAAGGACCTTTTGGCCAAGAACCCCTCGCCCACCGAGGAGGAAATCCGCTTCGGTCTCGCGGGGAATCTGTGCCGCTGCACCGGCTATGACAAGATTGTGCGCGCCGTCCAGGACGCGGCTGAAGTGATGAAGGGAGCCTGATCATGAATTTCGATCCGCGCTTTACCGGACGCAATTTCTCCTCGGTCGGCACGCGGCCGATCCGCCCCGACGGCATCGACAAGGTGACCGGACGCGCCCGCTACGGCGCCGACTTCAACATGGCCGGCCAGTTGGTCGGCCGCGTGCTGCGCAGCCCGCACGCGCATGCGGTGATCAAGAGCATCGACACTTCGAAGGCGGAAAAGCTCGCCGGCGTGAAGGCGGTGATTACGGCGAAGGACCTGCCCGACCTCACCGATGGCGACGCCGCCATGTACGACATCCTCGACAACTCGATGGCGCGCAAGAAGGCGCTCTATGACGGCCATGCGGTGGCCGCGGTGGCGGCGATCGACGCCCGGATCGCCCGCCAGGCGCTGAAGCTGATCGAGGTCGACTATGAGGTGCTGCCGCATGTCACCGATGTCGACGAGGCCGCGCAGCACCACGCGCCGCTGATCAACGACCAGGTCTTCACCGAGGGCCTCGAGGAAAAGCCGGCGAAACCCTCCAACGTCACCAAGCGCACGCAGTTCGGCCATGGCGATGTGCACAAGGGGTTCGCCCAGGCCGATTTCATCGTCGAGCGCTCCTTCAAGACCGAGCAGACGCATCAGGGCTATATCGAGCCGCATGCCTGCGTGGCGAGCGTCAACCCGGACGGCACGGCGGACCTTTGGGTCTGCACGCAGGGCCATTTCGTCTACCGCCAGCACTGCGCCCAACTGCTCGGGCTCGAAGCCTCGAAGCTGCGCGTCACCTCGTCGGAGATCGGCGGCGGTTTCGGCGGCAAGACCCATGTCTGGGCCGAGCCGGTGGCGCTGGCCCTTTCCCGCAAGGCCGGCCGTCCCGTAAAGCTGGTGATGACCCGCGACGAGGTTTTTCGCGCGTCGGGCCCGACCAGCGCCACTTCGATCGACGTCAGGATCGGCGCCAGGAAGGACGGCACCATCACTGCCGCGGAAGCGACGCTGCGCTATAGCGCCGGCCCCTATGCCGGCTCCTGGGCCGAGATCGGCGCGATGACGGCGTTCGCCTGCTACAAGCTGGAGAACGTCAAGACCGTCGGCTTCGAAGTGCTGGTCAACCGGCCGAAGACGGCGGCCTATCGCGCGCCTTCGGCGCCGATGGCGGCCTTCGCGGTGGAAAGCTCGATCGACGAGCTCGCCAAGGAGCTCGGCATGGACGCGGTGGACTTCCGCATCAAGAACGCCGCGCAGGAAGGCACGCGCGCCTCCTACGGCCCGGTCTACGGGCCGATCGGCATCGGCCCGACGCTGGAGGCGGTGAAGAAGCATCCGCACATGAAGGCGCCGCTCAAGGCGAACCAGGGGCGCGGCATGGCCTGCGGCTTCTGGTTCAACTTCGGCGGCCAGACCTGCACCGACTTGAACATCGGCATGGACGGCTCGGTGTCGCTGGCCGTGGGCACCGTCGATGTCGGCGGCTCCCGCGCCTCGCTGTCGCTGGTGGCGGCGGAGGAGCTCGGCATCGACTACGGCAACGTCAAGGCGATCGTCGCCGACACGTCTTCGCTCGGCTACAACGACATGACCGACGGCAGCCGCGGCACCTTCTCCTCCTCGATGGCGACGATTTCGGCCGCGCGCAACGCGATCAAGATCCTCAGGGATCGCGCGGCGCAAATGTGGGACATCCCGGTCGACGACGTCACCTGGGAAAAGGGCCATGCCATCGCCAAGGGCGAGAAATACGGCAACCTGTCGCCGCTGTCGCTCAAGGACATCGCGGCCAAGTCGGGCACCACCGGCGGCCCGATCGCCGGCCATAGCGAGCTCGTCGCCGACGGCGCCGGCGTCTCCTTCGCCACCCATATCTGCGACATCGAGGTCGACCCCGAGACAGGTGCTGCCCGGGTGATCCGCTACACGGTGGTGCAGGATGCCGGCAAGGCGGTGCACCCGACCTATGTCGAGGGCCAGTACCAGGGTGGCGCTGCGCAAGGCATCGGCTGGGCGCTCAACGAGGAGTATATCTACGGCAAGGACGGGCGGCTGCAGAATGCGGGCTTCCTCGACTACCGCATCCCGGTGTGCTCCGACCTGCCGATGATCGACACGCAGATCCTGGAAATCCCCAATCCCAACCACCCCTATGGCGTGCGCGGCGTGGGCGAAACCTCGATCGTGCCGCCGCTGGCGGCAATCGCCAATGCGGTGTCGAACGCGGTCGGCGTGCGCATGACCCACATCCCGATGTCGCCGCCGCGCATTCTCGCGGCGCTCGACGCGGAACGGGAAGGCTGAGAGGTAGCCAAGCTAGGGTAAGCTGTGTTGAGATTCAGGTCAGGCCGAGCCGAGAATGATGGCTTGCGAGAACCGGAGCGGAGCGTACTTGAAGTACGTGAGCACCGGCCTACGCCGGCCGTAGCTTTGGCTGCGCGGCGGCTTACGAGTGCTTCGGCCGGCGAAGGCCGGAAGCGCAGGAAGCCGTCCTTCGCAGGCCGGCCTCACCTGAATATCGACGCAGCTTGAGGGTCTGATGGTCGAAGTTACCCTTTGGGGCTCGCTCAGCGCCGTCGCCGGGGGCAAGGCCAAGCACGACATCGACGCCAAGGACATCAGGGAGCTGTTCCGCAAGCTGGCGGAACAGTATCCCGGGATCGAGCCGTGGATCGACCGCGGGATAGCGGTCGCGATCGACGGGACGATCTATCGCGATACGTGGAGCAAGGAGCTGCCGCCGGGGGCGGAGATTTTTTTGCTGCCGAGATTGGCTGGGGGATAGGCGGAGAACGAGATCGCAGTCTCGATGTCTGTGAGTTGGCTGTCGTGCGGACTTCGGGATAGTGCCAAATCAGCGCCTGCCATCTGCGACGCCTGGTGAAACGCTCTAGCCGATCGTCTCAAGGAATCGATCGGCGAAGTTGGCGAGCGCGTTCCAGTCGGTGAATTCGTGATCGCGCTCGATGTTCGGATCGCCGCTCTTCATGACGACGAATTTGACGAACTGCTCCTGAAAGAAATCGTACTTGGAGAAGCGCAAGGCGCCGCCGAGAAGCAGGGTCATGCGCGGTTGCCACGCCGTCACCGAGACGAAGCGATCCACGTATCTTTGAGCGTCTGCCTCGTGGCCTTCCAGCGCCGCCGACAGGCTGACGGATATGAGGGCGGAAGGCCTGGTGCTCAGCAGGTCGTGATGCGCAAACACGAAGTTCGTGACGGCTTCCTGGTGGTGCTCCTGGTGGACCGATGCGGCGATGACGAATGCGTCGACATGTCCAAGCTCCAAATCGGATGCAAGCGCCGCGCTATCCTGCAACTCCACATGGTGCCCGCGCCCACGAAAATGCGCTGCCACCCGCTCGGCAACCTTCTTCGTCTGCCCTTCCGTCGTTCCAAAGACTATCAGAACGTTCATGATATCCCTCCGACAGTGGAAGAGACATTGATGGGGACGATCGATACGCCCGGCATGCCGGTACTCCAACGGCGGCATTATAGCCCATGGAACAGGCTTCACGAACCGATTTTCGCTGCGGCCTGGGTGCTGGAGCAACCAAGCAACGAAGACTGAACTGGCGGTCCGCATCGCTGCCTGGCGAGCCCCCCGCGGTGCGCGCGGCCAGGGAACCAGCGTCGCGAAGATCCCGGTGGCGAAGGAGACCGGTACATGGCCTGCTCATGCGGGCCGACCGGCTCGTCACGCCAGTTGCCGAGGCGCACCCGGAAATACTCGCCGATGCGCTGGCGCGGCCCCTCGCTCTGCCCTTTCGGCGACTATTCGCGGCCGCCGGCGAGGTCGTTCGACACGAGCGGGTTCATCCGTTCCAGCGTTCCGTCCTTGATGACGAACTGGTGCCATATCGCGACCAGCGCATGGGCGCCGGCCAGCCACAGGATCAGCGTGCCGCCGGTTTCGTGCAGGTCGGCGATCTGGCCGGGCGCGCCCTGCACGGGCGTGGCAAGGGCTGGCAGGTCGATCCCCAGGAAGGAGACCGGGAGGCCGAGGCGCGAGGCGGCATACCAGCCGCTGAGCGGCAGCGCGATGAGGAACAGATAGAGCAGCGTGTGTCCGGCGCGCGCGGCAAGGTCCATCCAGCGGCTCTGCGGCTCCTCGACATGGGGCGCCGCCCCCAGCCAGCGCGCCAGGAGGCGCGGCACGACCAGCACCAGCACGGCAAGGCCGACGGTGAAATGCACATAGGAGGGGTCGGTGCGCGCATGGCGCCCGCCGACCGCGGTGAACCAGGCAATGACGACCAGCACGGCGGTAAGCCAGTGGATGGCGATGGTGATCTGTGTATAGCGCCGCATCGGGCTTCTCCGTCTTGCAAGGCTCGCGCGTATCCAGGGCCGGGAGCGCCCGGAATAATCGCGCAAGCTGATATTATGTTCCCGCGGGCTCCCAGGCAGGCGCCCGCGGTTGCCGTTCAGGCGCGGTCAGGCGATGTCGGCGGACGCCGCTTTGCGCTTGCGCCCGGTGATCATCGCCCGAACCAGGTTCTCGCGATGGCGAAGGCTTGCCAGCGCCACGCCGCCAATGTGGAGGAACACGAGCACCAGCAGGCCGTGCGCGGCCAGGCTGTGCGCATCCTCCACCCAGGACACGCCGAAATAGGCGTCCGTCGTCATCATCCACCCGGTCAGCGCCACGCAGGCCATCATGGCCATCAGCACGACAACCATCGCGCCGCCCGCCGGGTTGTGGCCGATATAGCGGGCTTCGCTGCCTTTGATTATGGCGGCGAGATAGCACAGCACCGTGGCGGGATCGCGCACGAATTGCGAGAAGCGCGCATACCGCGTGCCGACGACGCCCCACACCAGCCGCAGCGCAACAAGCGAGGCGGCGGCGTATCCGGCCCAGTGGTGGATGTCCTCGGCGCCCTCGGAGGTGAACCACGCGACGGCGAAGCTCAGCACGAGCGCCCAATGGAAGCCGCGCACGACCCGGTCCCAGACGCGCACCACATCGTGAGACGGGCGCGCGCCTGCTTGTGGGGGCAAGGCCCGATCAGTTTTCGCCGGCTTCGGCATTGTCGAGCTTCTCGAGGGTCTCGGCATTGTAGGCGGCGTTGACCTTCTTGCCGGACTTGTCGACCGCATAGACCTCGTAGCAGCCCTTCTCGGTCTTGATCTGGCGCACGGTCAGGCCTTCGCCTTTCAACTGCGCCTCGAGCGTCGTCTTGGGCTGGAACTTCGATTTCGCGGCCGTGCTGCAGGTGCCGGCAGCCAGGGCCGGTCCGGCGATCAGGCCCGCGAGGGCGGCAAGAACGAGAGTGCGATACATGAGAGCTCCATTCGGTTGGGGAAGTTGACGTGCGACCGGTATTTCGGCCGACAGGCCATGACGGCTTGCGCACGTCATTGGCGCGGCATAGCGAATCCAACCTGACAACCGCCTGACAATCGTTCCGGAAGCCGGCAAGGCCGGCGGCCAGCATGCCTGGCCAGGACGACCGCGGAGGCGCCCAAGCGCCGACCATCGGCGACAAGCAACCGCGCGCGCTTGGCGGCGCGATAGAACCCCCTCACACTCCCAGTGTCGGCTCGGTATTCACCTCCAGCCTCTTCCGCCTCTTCCGCCTCGCCCAGCACCTCGCCATGCACGCCGAGCGCATGGCCGATCCAGATCGGGTCGATCAGATGGTCGCGCTTGGGGTTGCTGGTGTTGGGGTGGATGAGGATGCTCAAGCCGTCGTGGTTCAGCATCAGCCAGGGGACGAGCGAGGCGAAGATCTCGGTGGCGAAGGAGACCTGGTACATGGCCTGCTCATGCGGGCCGACCGGCTCGTCGCGCCAGTTGCCGAGCCGCACGCGAAAACGTTCGCCGATGCGCCGGCGCGGCGGCGTCATGCTGGTTTCCTCTGGAATATCGTGGCCAGCCGCGCAGCCTATTTCGCCGCCTTACCCTTATCGCCCGCATCCGGCGCTTTCGGCGCCGGGGCAGCCGTTACGCCGATGGCGGAGACCCGCCAGCGGTTGTCGACGTTTTCGAAGGAGAGGTCGAAATCGATCTCCAGTGGCTGCGTGGGAAACAGGCCAACAAGGTGCAGCTGCTTCTGGGGATCGAGAAAGGGCGGCGTGGACAGTTGCGGGGCGACGACGGCAACCGCCGTCAGATCGGCGCCGGACTGGCGCAGCGCCTGGAACCTGATGGCAAGGTCGGCCGCGGTGTTCTGGGCGCGAAAGCCCGGCGAGCCCATGTCCCTCAACACTGTGAAGTTGCCTGTCTCCACGGCCTGTTGCAGAGCCATCATCGTGCTGCGGGCGAGATAGATCGATTGCGCGGCATTTGCCGGCCAGGCTGGCGCGGCCGGTGCGGCCGGCGAAGACGCTTTCTTCTTGCCCGACGCCGGCGCCTGAGTCTGCGTCTGGGCAAAGCCAAGTCCGGCGGCGCACACGACCAGCGTCGCCGCCAAGAGGATTGTGACTGTTCGCATTGGGATCATCATGTCCAGCCGGCGGGTCCGCTTCCTACCAGCTCATCCTCAGGCCCAGCCGTCCGCCGGCCATATGCTGGTTGGGATCGAAGGCGATGCCGCCATTCAACTGGAGCTGCGAGCCGAGCCGGGCGCCCGCGCTGAGCGCAAAGGCGTTGGCTCCTTCGAACGTGCCCCAGTTCAAGGTGGTGACGAATTTTTCGTCCGCAAGCACGGTCGGGGCGCCGGCCAGCGCCATCGCCATGGCGACGCCGGAATAGGCGCGGCTGCCGACGCTGTCGATGCGCGAGTTGAGACTGTTGAATTGCGCAGGGTCGGCAAAGCCGAGAGCGCCCGGGGTCACCGAGGCGAGATTGCCGCTGGAATCGGTGGTGACGATCTCGATCGCGCCGGTTTGAGCGGATGAGCTCGCCGCCGACGTCAAGCCGGGCATCGCATAGGTGTTGCTCGCCGTTCCGAACACCTGCTCGTTCTGCCTTGTCGCGACGGCGCCCGAGCCATAGGCGGCCGATCCCGCATAGCCGGCGCTGGCACCCGGGCCGATCGCAACCGCGTTCAGGCCGGCCGAGGATGCGCCCGCTCCCATGGCGATTGCATTGGCGCCGGTCACCGTCGTTCCATTGCCGAGCGCGATGGTGTTGGCGGCGTTGACCGTGTTACCCGATCCGATCACCACCGATCCGGAGGAATTGGTGGTGCTTGCGACAGTGTTGTTCGAGCCGAACACTTGGATACCGTCGCCGTTGCCGGCGACATCCGGGGCGTTGACGGCGTTGTCGTCGCCGTAGACGAAGGACTTGTCGCCATTGACAACGTTGGGATCGCCGATCGCGTAGCTGCCATTGCCTTTGACGGTGTTGCCGGTGCCGAAGGCGCCGCTGTCGTCGCCCGTGACGCTGTTGTTGGAGCCGATGACGGTGGTGTTGTCCCCCTGCGATTGATTGTTGGTGCCGCCGGCCAGGGCGTTGGTGCCGCTGGCGTTGCTTGCCGAGCCGGCCGCGGTGGAATTGGTCCCGCTCGCGTGCGGCTGCGTGCCGGAGGCGGTCGTGTCGTAATAGGGCGGGTTTCCGCTTCCGCCGGTGATGCAGGTCAGATCGCCCGAAGCATTGGTGCCGATGCCGGACGAGCAGCCCGCAAGCGATGAAAAGCGGACAGTGCCCACGACATCGAGGCCCGCGGCCGGCGTATCCGTGCCGATGCCCACATTCCCATTTCCATCGATGGTCATGCGCGTCACGCCATCGGTTGCAAGGAGAAGCCGGCCGCTCGATCCGGTGGCCGAATGCGCATTGATCAGCGAGGTCCCGACGCCGAAGCTCGCGCCGCCATAGCCGAAGGTCAGCGCATCCGCGTTGGCTGCGGAGGACGCACCGATCGTCTCGTACGTATCTTCCAAGGAGTCGCCGTAGACATGCAGCTTGCTGTCGGGGGAAGCGGTGCCGAGACCGACATTGCCGTTGGCTGCGATGTCAAGGCTGCTTGTCGGCGCGCCCGGCCGGATGCGGAAAGGAAGCCGGCTGCCGTTCGTCGTGTCGCGTATGAAGAAATTCGCCTCGTTGCCGCCGATGTCCCAAGTCTGAGCCGTGAAGCCGGCGGCGTTTGTCTGCTCAAGGCGGATCGCTGGGGTGTCGCCTCGGGTTATCTGCAGGCCAAGCGCCGGGTTGGACGTGCCCAGCCCGAGATTCCCCGAGCTGCTGACATAGAGCGCATTCTCGGGAGCGCCCGCATCGACGCGGAACACCATCTTGTTGCTCGTCGCATCCTGGATGCCGAAGTAGTTGGCGCCACCAGAGCCGGAATCGTTCGCAATCAGCGCCCAGTCATTGGCGGCGAATCCGGCGTTCGTGCTCGTGTCGTCGAAGTAGATGCGTGTGTTGTTTTCCTTCACGACGATCGTGTTGAACCCGAAGGACTCGTTGTCGACGCAGTCGAGCCCGACGCAGAGGCTTCCCTGAACGATCTGGTCGTCCGCTACGACGTTGTCGGCCAGCGCTTCGGCGACCGGCACGGCGAGGATCGCCGCGCCCAGGCACAACGCTGCGCATTTCGTCGCGAGCTGTTTTGTTTTCGCCACAAGCCCCTCCCCCGAGGATCAATGATCGCAGATATGCAGGCTTATGTGCTGGCCGTCAGTTTGGCAAGCAGTAGAACCACTCGCCGCAGCTCTTTATCGCGGGTGTGTTTCGAGCACATCACCAGTAACGGCCGATCTGTGGTCAATGCTTTTCCAGCCTGGATTATGCTGCCCCTTGCGTAGCTCTAATTGTAACTGGGCAAACACGCCATGTCAGAATGGCATATTTTAGCTAAGCTGCATATATGAAGCTGATTCCGACCGATGCTTCCGGGGTACGCCGCGTGGGACGTGGGCTCTGGCTCTCTCGTCCCGCGTGCATGGCTGCGAGGACGCGCCCCCCTCACGCCCCCAGCGTCGGCTGCGTATTCACCTCCAGCGCCTCTTCCGCCTCGTCCTCCTCTCCCAGCGCCTCGCCATGCACGCTGAGCGCGCGGCCGATCCAGATCGGGTCGATCAAATGGTCGCGCTTGGGGTTGGTGGTGTTGGGGTGGACGAGGATGCTCAGGCCCCCGTGGTTCAGCATCAGCCAGGGGACGAGCGTAGCGAAGATTTCGGTGGCGAAGGAGACCTGGTACATGGCCTGCTCATGCGGGCCGACCGGCTCGTCGCGCCAGTTGCCCAGCCGCACGCGAAAACGCTCGCCGATGCGCTCGCGCAGCCATTCGGCCTGCCGGCGCTGGGCAGCATCACCGTAGTAGATGTGGGCGTGATAGCTGGCGATCTCAGCAAGCGGTCTCGGATCAAGCGGCGTGGCGTCTTTCATCGCGATGTTCCCCTCCCCGGTGATCCCGGTCTGTCGTGCTCGGTGGAACTCTAAGCGGTTCTTCGCTTCCTGGAAACGGCGAGCCGCTCTACAGACTGTTTAGCATCGGCATGGTTGGCGCGTGATGACATACGCTGGCGCTGCCCCCTCTCCGTCCGCTACGCGGCCACCCTCTCCCCCGCTTTGCGGGGGCGAGGAAAAGGGGCGCCGCCGGCCGCTCGCGACAATGTGTATGGCGGGTATTTCAGTCTTCGCTTATCAACGATGGCAGCATGCCATCCATGGTTCCCGGACAGCCCCGTCCGGCGAAGAGAATGTCTTTGTGAATGAGGCAAGGGATGGAGGGGGATCGGCGACGGAACGGCTTTTGATACGCCTCAGGCGTGGCCGTTGGCGCCCGGAAACGGGCGGCAACGCGCGCTGAAGCGGGCGCGTTCCGGCATCTTCAAAGCGGGCAACCAAGGCGGACCACCGAGCGGAGCCGAGCGAAACGGCACCCCGCGACATTGTGAAATCGGGCACAGTCCCGGGTCTCGTTGTTGACTACCGCTTGCCCCACTCCCTTCGATTTTGAGTTTTGGCGATTTCATCGGGGTTTGGCATGTCGCATCTTCTGTTTGTGCTCGCGCTCGGCTTCGTCGCCTGGCAGTGGTTCGCCAAGGGTCGGGCGAAAGGGGTTCGACCGAAAAGCGTTCGACCGGAGGGCGGCCGGCGCGCTGCGCAGCGGACCGCTTCTTCCGACGACACCGACGACGATGCCGAAGGCGACGAGATCGCCGATGTCGCCGAAGCGGTTTCGAGCTTCCTCGGCGAAAAAGGCCTGCTTGGCGAAGGGCTGCTTGGCGAGACCGGGCGGGAACTGCTCGGGCAGGCCGTCAGCCGCGCCTTGCAGGAGTCAGGCCTCACCGGCGAGATCGAGCGCAGGGCGGCCGAGGTGCTGAAGCCGCTCAGGCAGGCGTCAGCCAAGCAGTCGAAGAAGGCGGCAGCGCAGGCACAAGGCAAGCAGCGCGCCAAATATCTGCTCGACGGCGATGGCGGCTACCGGCAGCGCAGCGACCGCACCGCGCGGCTCGAACAATCCTTCAGGGGCAAGGGCCTCTGTTCGCCGCGTTAGCGCGGCTGCCATCCTGAATCGTCTGTCCGCTCCAACTCTCTGTTTTGCAACGTAAATCCATGAGGCGGGTGCGCCTCCAACCAAGCGAGGGAAAGTCCAATGGCAATCACCAGGCAGGTCATCACGTCTCTGCAGCGCGACGGTACCGATGCGCTCGGCACCAGGACCGTGGCGATGAAGATCGTCGACGAGAGCATCGTTTCGGGCTCGCTGCTCACCGTCGAAAGCAACCATTTCTGCATCCTGAAATCGCGCGGCGCGGTGCTCAATGTCTACGAGACGGGGCAATACGCGCTGCAGACGCCGGACAAGCCGCTGGTCGGCTCGGTGGTGCAAGGCTTCTTCGGCGGTTCGTCGCCCTGGGTCTACGAGGTGATCTACATCAACCGCTCGAAGCTCCTGGTGCGCAACGAGGGCGTGGCGACCAGCGCCGAGATGGCGGAGATGTCCTATGTGGTTGACTACTACATCCACATCGACAGCAAGGAAGAGGCGCTCGACCTCATCACCCACATGCCGTTCGCGGGCGCTGTGATCGATACCAAGGAGATCGCCGACTATGCCGGCCCGGCGATCGAGCAGGCGATCAACCAGATCATCCAGGTCACCAAGATGGAGAACGTCAACGAGCGCATCAGCGACGTGCGCGAGGCGGTGAAGGCGCATCTCACCGATTTCCTCAAGGTCTACGGCATCATGCTCAACGACCTCAAGGTGCTGATCATGCCGCGCGACGAGCGCATGCGCGAATTGATCTCGCTGCAGGCGATCGGGCTCACCCCCATCGAGGCGGTGCGATATTACCTGGCGCTGCGCATGGCCGACAAGGGCCTGGTCTCGGCGCCGAACGCGGCGGCCGGCGTGCCGTTCCAGATCGGCGGCCAGCCGACCGGCTTTTACCCGCTGGGTGACGAAGTGGGCGCGACGCGATGAGCCGTTTCTACGAGGCTGGGCCGCTGGCGCAGGTCGGGATCAACCTGTTCTACGGCTATGGCTACAATTTCTACCGGCAGGAAAACCAGCTGCGGGCCGACGACCAGCGGGTGCGCCAGATGGCGTGCTCGCTGCTTGGCCGGGCGCGCGCGGGGCTCGACGAGGCCGAGAGCCGTTACCGGCGCGAGAACATCGCGCCCCCTACCCGCGCCAACCCCTTCCCCGACCCGGCCGTCGTCGCCAACGCCCAGGCGCTGGAGCGGCTGGGCCGCGAGGTGGGCGGGCTGGAGGGGCTGATCCGCCACCAGCCGGTGCCGGAGAACGACCGCATGGCGCAGCGCTACCGGCAGGAGGCCGCGACGCTCGCCATGCTCGCCGAGAAGGACGCGGTGCTGGTCGGCCAGGCGGAGCTGCTGCGCTCGCTGGTCGAGAATGCTGCGGCCGATACGATCCTGGTCAGCAAAAGCGAGATAGAGACCGGCATCGCCGCCATCGCGACGACCTTGCGCGACCGGCAGACGTTCCTGCTGTGAGGCCGGCGTGACCCGGCCCCGGCCGGCTCACGCCTTTTGCCGGCTCAGCCGCTCGACCGCGTCGACGATCAGGTCGCAGAACTTCCGGTGAAGTCGACGGCATGGCGCCTGTCGAGATCGAAGGAGGCCGGTGGCAGCTCGGGGCCGTCGAGCCCGGTCTCGCCGTGGATCTCGATCGCCAGCACCTGATCGCTGACCAAAGGGCCGGGCGAGCCCTTCGCCACCGGCACCTTGATGCCGTAGGCCGTGCATGTCGCCAGCGCATTGCGCGTGGTGTTCTCGACATTGTGGTTGCCCGAAACCGTGGTGATGCCGAGCAGGTCGATGTTCGGGTTGCCGGCCGCCAGCAAAATGGCGATGGCCTCGTCATGCCCCGGATCGCAATCCAGGATGATTTTTTCCATGATGGCGTCCTCCTCCTGTCGGCCGGGTCTGTCGAGATTACAGACTGGGGCGGCTTGTGGCGTCAAGGTTTGTTGGTTGGCGCAGAGGTGGGTCCAATATCGCGGATGCCGGCGCTGCCCCCTCTCCGTCTCGGCTTCGCCGAGCCACCTCTCCCCCGCCCTGTCGGGGGCGAGGAACCCAAGCTTGCGAAGTCGTGCCCCTCGGTGATTGGCATTTCCTCGCCCCCGTCGATTGGCGTTTCCTCGCCCCCGCCAAAGGTGGGGGAGAGGTGGCTCGGCGCGCAGCGTCGAGACGGAGCGGGGGAGCGCCCTCGGCGGTTGCATACAACGTTGGAGCTCCCCTACCCTTTGCCGCCGTTCGCCCCGCTCCCCCACAGCGCGCGCTGCAGCAGGCCGCGCTTACGCTTCCTCGACACAAGCTCGACATCGCTGACCAGCCGCGCCCCGCCCTGGCGCCGTTCGAGCGTGATCTTTCGCGTATGAAACGCTTCCAGCTCGGCGCGGTGTGCCACGCTGACGATGGTGACCCTGGGCAGCTCCTCGATCACCGTCCGCATCATCTTGTCCTGGCTCTTCTCGTCCAGCGCCGAGGTCGCCTCGTCGAGCACGACGATGTCGGGCGCGTGCAGCAGAAGGCGGGCGAAGGCCAGGCGCTGCTTTTCGCCGCCCGACAGCGTCTGGTCCCAGGGCGCCTCCTCCTCCAGCCGGTCCTTCAGATAGGAGAGGCCGACCTTGTCGAGGGCGGCGGCAATCTCCTTGGTCTTCCAGTTGTCGGCGGCGGCAGGATAGGCGGTGGCGCGGCGCAGCGTGCCGGACGGGATGTAGGGGCGCTGCGGCAGCATGAACAGCCGCTTGCCCGGGTGGAAATCGACGCTGCCGCTGCCCCAGGGCCACAGGCCGGCGATGGCGCGCACCAGGGTCGACTTGCCCGAGCCGGATTCGCCCGAGACCAGGACGCGCTCGCCGGGCTCGATCGCCACCTCGGTCTCCTTGACCACCGAGGTGCCGTCGTCGAGCGTCACAGAAAGGTTGTTGAGGCTGAGCATGGCGCCGTCCGCGGTCTCGCCGCGCTGGATACGACCGAGCGTGTCGTTCTCTTCGGCGCGCTCCAGCCCGTCGAGCGACATCATCAATGAGGCGATGCGGCGCGCCGAGGCATTCCAGTCGGCCAGGCGCGGATAATTGTCGACCAGCCAGCCGAAGGCGCCCTGCACAATGGCGAAAGCGGAGGCCGCCTGCATCACCTGGCCGAGCGTCATAGAGCCGTCGAGGAATTTTGGCGCGCACAGGAGCACCGGCACGACCGGCGCGAACAGGCTGGAGCCCTGCGAGACGAGCGCGGTACGCATGTGCTGGCCGGTGAGCCGCGCCCAGCGGGCGAGCACGGCGGCGAAGGAGCGGTCGATGCCGGCGTTCTCCTCCTCCTCGCCGCCGAGCAGCGCGATGCTTTCGCCGTTCTCGCGCACGCGTGTCAGAACATAGCGAAACTCGGCTTCCGTCTGGTTCTTCTCCTCGGAAAGCTCGACGAAATGGCGGCCGATGAAGAACATCGAGGTCGAGGTGATCGCGGCATAGATGACCGCGGTGACGACGAGGAAGCCGGGCACGGTGATCGTGGAGCCGCTCAGCGTAAAACTCAGCGCGCCGCCGATGGTCCACAGCACCACGATGAAGGTCGAAGCCGACAGGAAGGCGTTGAGGACGCCGGCGATGAAATCGACCGGCGATTCGGTGGCGATGCGAAGATCCTCGGTCAGGCGGGCCTCGGGGTTGGCATGGTCACCCTTGACGAGGTTGAGCTGGTAGTAGCGGCCGCTGGCCAGCCAGCGCTGGATGACCGCCGTGGTCAGCCAGGAACGCCAGCGGCGCTGCATGGTCATGCGCAGGTAGACCTGGGCCACGACCAGACTGATGCTGCCGGCGACCAACGGCAGGAAGATGGCGCTCAGCCAATAGACGGTGTGGGCGTCGCGCTGCTCGATGGCGTCGAAGATCGCGCGGTTCCAGCGGTTGATGCCATACTGGAAGCCGACATTGACGCAGATCAGCGTCAGCAGCCCGATCGTCAGCGGCCAGGCGAGCCTGTCGCCGCGCAAACCCCAATAGCCGCGCCCGCTGATCCAGAAGCGCCGCAAAAGGTACTTCTTGCGCGCCCGCTCGGCCTCCTCGGGCGAAAGCTCGGGATCCGGTTCAGCGGCCTCGGGCGGCGGCGACCCGGCATGGCCGATGGCTTCCGGCGCGGCATCGGCGGCAGGTGGCTGCTCTTCGCGCGGCTTCTTGTCGGCCGGTGGCGGCGCCTTCTCCTGTTGCGCCTTGCCTTCCAGCACCTTGTCTTCCAGCGCTTTGTCTTCCTGAGCTTTGTCCGGGCGCGATTTCGGGGTGCCGCGCGCCTGCACCTTGCGCGGCTTCTCGTGGCGCAACTCCGCCGGGTGCGGCTTGCCTGCAGCGCGCGGTGTGGCTCTGTCGGTCGGTTTCGGTTTGGACTTGGCCGGGGGCATCGCGCGACAACGGCCTGCAAATCAAAAGGTTTCATCGCTGCCGCTCGCGCGGCTACTCTGCCCTTTCGGAGCTCATTGCTGGCCGAACGATGCCGGGTGTGCGCGTGAGCGGCCTCGTTCGGGCGGCCGATCAGGCGGCGTTGCCGCTCCGGGGATTGCGGAGCGGCTCAAAATGAGCTTCGGCGGCAGACTTGCGGGCCGCGTCGAAGGCCAGCGCGTCGCGCATCGGCAGCGCCGCCGAAAACAGATAGCCCTGCGCGATCATGCAGCCCAGCGAGCGCAGGATCATGCGGTCGGCGTCGGTCTCGACGCCCTCGGCCATCACCTCGATGCCCAGCGTGCGGCCAAGGCCGATGACCGCCTCGACGAGCGCCTGGTCCTCCACGGATTTCGCCAGGTCGTGCACGAAATCCTTGTCGATCTTGATCTTGCGGATGCGGCTGTCCTTCAACGACACCAGGGTCGAGAAGCCGGTGCCGAAATCGTCGAGCACGATCGATATGCCGGCATCCGCCAGGCGCCCGACCTTTTCGTCGACCCGATCGCGGTCGACCGGCGCCTCCTCGGTGATCTCGATCTCGAGCATCGCGGCTGGCACATTGTTCTTGCGCAGGCCTGTAAGGATCATGTCGTCGACATTGCCGGCCTCCAGCTCGCGCGGCGAAAGGTTCATCGCGACGCGGACGTCGCGGCGCCCCTGTTTCACCAGCTCTGCGATCATGGCGCAGCAGTTGAGGAACACCGTCTCGGTCAAAAGCGAAAGCAGGCCGGTTTCGCGCGCGGCGGTGACGATCTCGGGCGGCGAGATGGCGCCATGGACATCGTGATGCCAGCGCAGCAGCGCCTCGAAGCCGACGACCGCGCTGGTGTCGAGCCGCACCAGCGGCTGGAACCAGGAACAGAGCCGGCCTGCTTCGATCGCGCCGCGCAGGTCGCGCTCGATGCGGTTCTTGCGTTCCAGCGCCGCGTCGAGCCCCGCGTCGAAGAGGCAGTATTCGTTCCTGCCGCCGCGCTTGGCCGCATAGAGTGCGAAGTCGGCCTTGAGCAGCATTTCCGTCAGGCGCGGCTTTTCCGCCTGATAGATGCCGATCGAGGCGCCGACCCGCACCGAATTCAGCTCCGGATCCGGGTTGGCGATGGCCGCGATGATGGCCGATGCAAGCTCTCCGGCCTGCTGCGGACATCTGCCGGTCGAGAAAAGCAGCACGAACTCGTCGCCGCCGATGCGCGCGATCGTAGCACCTTGCGGGGCGTGGCCCTCGATCCGGCGCGCCACCTTGACCAGGAGGTCGTCGCCGATGTTGTGGCCATAGGTGTCGTTGACGGATTTGAAGCCGTCGAGATCGATCAGCATGGCCACGAACGGGCCGTCGGAATGGCCGAGCTTGGCGATCGCCTGCTCCAGGCCATAGCGGTTGAGCAAGTTCGTCAGCGGGTCGCGCCTTGAGTTGCGCTCCATCTCGGCGGCGAATTCGCGCGCCTCGTATTTGAGACGGCTCGTCTCGCGGAAACGGGATTGTCCGAGCAGCGCGCTTCGGATCATGCCGCCGAGGAAAAGCAGGATCGTGAAGGCGAGCACGGCATTTTCGACGCCGCCTTTCGCGAACACGCAGCCGGCGGCGGTGAGAAGCGGCAGCACGATGAAGTTGATCGAAGCCGGCGCGTAGGAGGTTCCATAGGTGACCGAACCGGCCGAGGCACCGGCAAGCACAATCAGATAGAGCGGCGCCTGGGCCGTGGTGTATCCGTCGCTCAGCAGCGCCAGGAACGACCAGGCGACGCCCGAGGCAAGCGCCAGCAAGCCATAGAGGGAAAGCCGGGCGCCCGCCGCCTCCGGCCTGTCGTCGGCCGCCTCCGATTGGGCGACGGCAAGCACCAGCCGCGCGCCATTGATCAAGGCGATCGCAATAAACCACAACACCGCGGCAAAGCCGCCGCCCGACAAGAGCTGAACCGTCAGGATCAAGGCCGAGAGCACCGTGCCGACGGGCATCGAGATGAAGACGCCCTTGGCCAGGTCGGCGAGCTGATCGCGCAGGATGCCTGCTTCAACGGCTTCGCTGCGCCCCTCGGAGGAGAGACCTGCCATCAGCCGCTCGTCATGCTTCGCCATGGTTCTAGTGGTTAGGCGAGCGGAATGAAAATCGTGTTAAGGATTTCAGCGGTTTACGTCGCATTTTTCGATCAAGGTCGCTCGGCGCCAGGAGCTTGGAGAAAACAGGCGGCGTTCCGAGTGGACAGGACGAGCGCTCTCGCAAAAGATGCCGACATGGAAACTCTTGGCCCGACCGATCTCAGGCTGATGCAGGGCCTCGCGCAGGGCGTGACGGCGCTGCGGCCGGAACTGCTCAACGGCGATGCGACCGTCGGCGAGCTGGCCTGGGTCTGGGCCAAGGATTTCGACGCGCTCTGCCCGTTCTGGCACCACCGCATGTGGTTCGCCGATGGGCGGCTGGCAGCGTGGGGATGGGCCTGCCTGCCTCATCGGGTGCCGCGCGGCGACGGCACCGTGCTCGAGGTCGAGACCGCCAACCTGACCTGGCAGACGCATCCGGACCGCGCTGCGATGCTTGGCGAAATCCTCGACTGGTACGACGACGTCGCCGGCAGCGTCGACCGGCTGCTGACGGTGCAATCCGCCGACATCGAGGCGCAGCGTATTGTCGCCGCGCATGGTTACGCCTTCGATGCGGAAGCCGGCGCGGATGACGGCCCCTGGGTGCAGTTCAACACACGGGAATTGACTGACCTGCCCGATCCGGCGCTGCCCGAAGGGTTTCGGTTCCTGAACGCCAACGACGTTTCGGCAGCCGACGCGGTAGAGGCGCATCGCCAGGCCTGGCATGCGTCGCGCTTCAACGAGGCGACGTTCGAGCGCGTGCGGCGGACCTGGCCGTACCGAGGCGACCTGCATGTGCTCGTCGCCGCGCCCGACGGCACGCTGGCCGCCACCGCGATCATCTGGCTGGACGAGGCGACGCGGACCGCCGAATTCGAGCCCGTCGGCACGCATCGCGATTTTCGCCGGCGCGGCCTGGGCACCGCCTTGCAATTGCACGGCATGCAGCTCGCCAGGGCGGCCGGCGCCACGCGCATGCTGGTCGCCTGCCGCGGCGCGCCGGCGGATCCGGCCGCCCGGAACATGTATTACGGCGTCGGCTTCCGCCCGATCAGCCGCGACCTGCCGCAGGTGAAGGTGGGAGATAGCGGCATTGATTTCGCGGTTGCCGATGGACCATCCGAATAGACCGCCATGGCACGGCGTGAGAAAACCCTATCGTGTTTGTGTGACCGGCAAGCCAATCGGAGCCCCAACCCATGACCCTTACCAATCGAGACGTCGTCGAGCTGACCGAATGGCGGCGTAAGCTGCACCGCCAGCCGGAAATCTCGAATGAGGAGGAGAAGACAGCGAGCGAGGTCGTCGCCTTCCTCGCCGACACGGGACCGGACAAGGTGCTGACGGGGCTCGGCGGCCACGGCGTGGCAGCAGTTTATGACAGCGGTCAGGCCGGACCGACGGTGCTGTTCCGCTCGGAGCTCGACGCACTGCCGATCGAGGAGCTTTCGGGCGTGGCGCATGCCTCGCAGGTGCCGGGCAAGTCGCATATGTGCGGTCATGACGGGCACACCGCGATCCTGGCGGCGCTCGGCCGCCAGTTCGGGCGCGAACGGCCGGCACGCGGCCGCGTCGTGCTGATGTTCCAGCCGGCCGAGGAGACCGGCAACGGCGCGGCCGGCGTCGTCGCCGATCCGCGCTTTGGCGAGATCCAGCCTGATTTCGCGTTTTCGCTGCACAACCTGCCGGGCGTGCCGTTCGGCGAGGTGCGGCTCAAGGCCGGCACCGTCAACTGCGCCTCGCGCGGCATGCGCATCGTGCTCGAAGGCAAGACGGCGCATTCCTCGATGCCCGAAACCGGCACCTCGCCGATGCCGGCGATGAGCGAGCTGATGCCGGCGCTCCCAGCGCTTGGGCGCGGAACCTTCAACGATGAGGATTTCGGCATGGTGACCGTGACCCATTGCGCGATGGGCGAAGCCGTGTTCGGCATCGCGCCCGGCTATGCCGAAGTGTGGGCGACGCTGCGCACCCGCCGCGACGAGCGCATGGCCGAGCAGGTCGCCGCCGCGGAAGCGCTTGCGGCAAAAATCGCCGCCAGGCACGGTCTTGCCGTGCGCTTCGACTATCACGAAATCTTCGTCGCCAGCGTCAATGCGCCGGACGCGGTCGAGCACCTCAACCGTGCGCTCGACGAGGAAGGCGTTTTACGCAGCGAAGAAACGCTGCCGATGCGCGCCTCGGAGGATTTTGGCATCTTCGGCCACAATGCCAAGTCGGCGATGTTCTTCCTCGGCGCCGGCGAGCGCACCCCCTCGCTGCACAATCCCGACTACGATTTTCCGGACGACCTGATCCCGATCGGTTCGCGCATTTTCATGCGTACGGCGCGCAATTTGCTGGGATGAGCGGCTGGCTTCCGCCCCGACAAGCCTTAGCTACATCCCGGCGGAGCCAAATCCCTGAAATCATGCCAGCAGGAGCAACACATGTCGCGCATCGTCGTCATCGGAGGCAGCGGCCACGTCGGAAGCTATCTTGTGCCGCGGCTCGTCGAACTCCGACATGAGGTCGTGAATGTAAGCCGCGGCACCGCGGTGCCCTATCGTCCGCATTTTGCCTGGCAAGCTATCGAGAACATCGTCATCGACCGCGTCGCCGAAGAGAAGGCGGGGCGGTTCGGCACGATGATCGCGGAGCTGCGTCCGGAGATCGTTATCGACATGATATCGTTCGATCTGCCCAGCGCCCAACAATTGGTCGAGGCGCTGCGCGGCAAGATCGAGCATTATCTGTTCTGCAGCTCGATCTGGGTCTATGGCCGTTTCTTCGCGGTTCCGTCGATTGAGGCGGACCCGCCGAATCCCATCGACACCTACGGGGCGAACAAGGCAGCGATCGAGGCCTGGCTGCTGCGGCAGGCACGACTGACCGGCTTTCCCGCGACCTGCTTTCGGCCGGGCCATATCGTCGGCGAGGGATGGAATCCGATCAACCCGATCGGCAACGCCAATCCGGCCGTTTTTTCCCTGATCGCGCGTGGTGATGAGCTGGTCCTGCCGAACCTCGGACTGGAGACGTTGCACCATGTTCACGCCGACGACGTCGCCCAATGGATCATCCGCGCGATCGAAAACCGGGCGGCATCGATCGGCGAGGCATTCAACACGGTTTCCGAGCAGGCCGTCACGCTCAGGGGCTACGCCGAAACCGTCTATCGCTGGTTCGGCAAGGAGCCGCGCATCGCGTTCAAACCCTTCGACGAATGGATCCTCGACCTGGAAGGCGACGATGCCGTGGGCTCGCGAGGGCACGTCATCCGAAGCTCCTGCCACTCGATCGAGAAAAGCCGCCAGCGTCTCGGCTACCAGCCCCGCTATACGAGCTTCGAGGCGATCCACGAGTCCGTCCGTGCGCTTATAGCCGCCGGGAAGATCGTTGGCCCCGATGACGACTTTGCGAGCAAAGGCGGCTGACGATCAGTGCCGCGAAGGGCCACGACATCGACAGGTGCTTGCGCACAAATGGCCGGTGTCGTGATGCCGCTAGCCCATCGGCGCCAGGTCCGGTTTCAGCATCATCACCGCCGCCACGAGCACGAACAAGGCAATCACGGCGACGCGGCCAACACGCGCCCTGCCGTCACCGGCCAGCGCGGCGAGATCGGGGGTTGACACACCCGCCACCGCCGCCTGGAACTTCGCTTGCCACGGCTGCACGAAGCGCCGGCTGACAATCATCATGGCGGCAATCAGGGCGAAGGACAGCAGCAGCCATGGCGTTGTGAGCGGCCAGCTGCCGAGATAGACCAACGCGATGCCGGCAAGCATGCCGACCATTGCAAGCAGGTTGCCGACGCGGCTGGCGCTGAGCGTATAGCGCGCCATTTTCACGCCCTCCCCGCCACTGGCGAACAGCAGGAGTTCAACCGCCAGGAACAGCACCGCGGCAGACATCATGCCGAAGGCGTGAATATCGAGAACGCTGATATAGAGCATGATCCTTTTCTCCGAGCTGGCTGACACCGAAGCGGCCGACGGGCGGCGACTTGCTTGCAATGCGCCAGCGAATATGTGACGATTTCGTCAGGTTTTGTATTCGCTTTTGGATTTGATTCAGCACGGCCGGCTAAGTGGATGTAATCCAACGCAAATTTCCTCGACAGCAGCGCGCGCGAGCCACTTTGGAAGCGATAGTCCAGGCGGCGGCTCAGCTTTTGACCGATGTGGGCTTCGAGGCCCTGACCACCGCCAGGGTTGCCGAACGCGCCGGCGTCAGCGTCGGCTCGCTCTACCAGTATTTTCCAAACAAGCAGGCGCTGGCGGCCGCCGTGGTCGACCACTATGCCGACAAGTTCGAGGCCGCCTTTGTCGAAGCGGTGGTGACACCCGTGCATGACACGCTCGAGGAAACGATCGATGCCCTGATCGAGGTGGCGCTGGTCGCGCATCCGCACGACCCAAAGCTGCACCGGGCGCTGAACGAGCTGGCGCCGCGCTATCGCGCGGAAAAGGTCCGCGAGGTCGGCGACCGGATCGCGGCGACCGTCAAGGGCGAGTTGGCGCGGCACCGGCAGGAGATCGCGCCCGACCTTGATCTCGGCGAGGCAGCCGCGCTCATCGAGACGCTCCTGGAAAACGTCGTCCATCGCGCCATCGAGCGGCATCCGGTCAGTGTTCGGGGCGAGCGGGCGATCGGCCAATGCCACAGGATGATCATGGCCTATCTGACCAGCACCCGCCCCTATGCCGCCTGATCGCGACTTCTTCGCCCGCGACGCGCTCGTGGTGGCGCGCGCGCTGATCGGCGCCAGGCTTGAGCTAGCCGGTGTCGGCGGCATCATCGTCGAGACCGAGGCGTACCGGCCCGACGATCCCGCCTCGCATGCCTATCGCGGCGAGACACCGCGCAATGCGCCGATGTTTGGCGCACCCGGCACTGCCTACGTCTACCGCTCCTACGGCCTGCATTGGTGCCTGAACGCGGTGTGCCTGCCTGGTAGCGCCGTGCTGATCCGGGCGCTCCAACCGCTCTCTGGCATGGCCGCGATGCGTGAACGGCGCGGAATGGATGACGAGCGGCTGCTCTGTTCGGGCCCCGGCAAGCTCTGCCAGGCGCTGGGCATCGACGGCTCGCACAATCGGCTGCCGCTGACCGCGCCGCCCTTCGAGTTTGCGCGATCGCAGACCGACTCGGCCGCCATCGTCAGCGGCCGCCGGATCGGCCTCACCAAGGCGGTGGAATTCGATTGGCGGTTCGGACTTGCCGGGTCGGCCTATCTCAGCCGGAAATTCTGAACCCAACTTATCTTCTCCAGCCTCCTTCATGGATCGATTGCGGCCAGCGCACGTTTGAAGTCAATGACCGAGGAGCAGACAATGGCGAGCGATAAATACGAACGCATCAAGCGACGCGCCTATGAGATCTGGCAGCGCAGCGGCGAAGCGCATGGCCAGCACGAAGAACACTGGCATCAAGCCCGCGAAGAGATCGAGCGCGAGGACAACGGCTTCGGTGAGCAGCCGGGCGCCGCGATGCCCGGCGCGGTGACGATACCGGCGGGCCAACCAGACCCGCTGGCAGCCGAGGCGCTGGCGCGCAAGGCGGCGGACAACCGACCTGAAGGACCGGCCGCCGACAATCCGGCGTCAACGAAACGCAGCCGGCGCAAAAGCTGAAGCGGCCATGGTTATCAATGTCGAACAGGCACTGGACGAGGCGCTTTTGGCCATGCGCATGCTGCGCAAATCGATCATCGATCACGGCCATCTGGAAGCGATGGCCGATCTGGATGCGGTGATGGCAAATGCGATCGCCGCGGCGGAGCAAAAACGCACCGAGATCGATCGGGAAAAGTCCGCGTGAACACGCAGGATTGGCAAACGCCAATCTGCGGGGGCGCGCCAGCAACGATGCATTAGCCGGCCGGCGTTCAATCATGATCAGGGTGCTGTCGACTGGCATACGTCTTAAGCGCTGCCGCCGGTGTCGTCGCCAAAATAGAGCTGGCCTGACCGACATGCCCAGGTTGCCGGTGGCAGGACAGGGCGGGCGCATAGGCTATAGCAACGCGATTTAAACTTCCCTGCTGTCAAAAAGGAACATCTGAACGCCTGACTCGTCAGGTGCGTAAAGCCGGCGATCGGCCCCGGCCGCTTTTCCCTCCGCGCTCGCCATCCCCTTTTTCATGGTGTCGAGATCGTCGAAATGCAGGGTCCCGATGAGGTAAACATCGGACGGACCGGCCACCGTGGTGATCGGCCCCTGGCTGACCTCATATTTCCTGAGGCCCGGGATCTTCTTGGCCAGTGGTATGTGCGTTCCGAAATAGTGTCTGTCGAACGCTTCCGGGTCAGCCGGCTGTTTGTAGATGACGACCATTCCAGCCATTGCGGCTCTCCTTTTTCGTTGCGGACGAACCAAGGACGAAATGGCAAGTGGAAACGGAACGAGGCGTCGGAGAATTTTTCAGGTAACGACGGTCACGGCGGTCGCCTGACCCTGGCTTTTCGTCGCCATCTCGCTTGTGCGAAGACACGTTCCGTGCTCTCTCCGCCTTAAATTAGCAGAGACTCAAGCATGAGAATTGCGGTGGTCATCGCGCTCTGCGCGGCACTGGTTGGATGCGCGTCCTCGCCAGTCGACTATGGCGCGTCGCTGTCGCAGCAGGACCCGAAATGGGCATCGCCGCAATGCCAGCAGGCCCGCGCCGCCGCCGCGGACTATGCGCAGCGCGAGAAGGACCATCCCGGCTGGGGCATGGGCGTGCTGCTTGGGCCTTACAGCATGGGCATGGTGGCTGCGGTCAAGGAGCATGAGCAGCAGCAGCGACGGCTGTTTGCCCGACAGATGCACCTCCAGTGCTCAAGCCAGCCGCTGCCGAAGGAACTGGATTTCGATCCGGCAACGTACGCGCCGAAGAAGACACATTATCCGTAAGCGACGGGCCGCTGCCCGGACTGCCCCAGCCGTCATGCGCAAAATCGTTGCGCGTGTCTTCGTCGGCACGCGCCGGCGCCTGGAAGACGCCGTCCAGCGTCAGATGCTCGATAGCGACGATCCTTCGCATTTCAGCCTCCGCTCCATGCCTTGAGCAACGGACCATCGCCGCCGTGGACCGGATCCTTGTCGGGGCGGGGGACCTGCGGGATAGTGCGCAGCGCCTCCGCGTGCTGCTCGGCGCTCCGGCACAGATCGTATGTGCCGAAAGGCGGATAGGCGCCGACCACCAGAAGGTCGGCCGAGGCGGACAGGCGTTGGTGACCCGTGCCGGCCGGCAGCACCGCCACGTCGCCCGCCTTGACCTCGAGCACCTTGCCCTTGTCGCCGCCGAAGCGGACCTCGGCGGCGCCGCGCGCGATCCCCAGCACCTCGTGGATGCGCGAGTGGTAGTGGACGAAGCCGTAGATGCCGTTGCGCCAGCTGTCGCCCCAGCCATTCGAGCCGAAAATATCCTCGAAGACGGCAGCCGGGTCGACCTCGTCCGGCAATATCACCGCGCCGGGATAGACGAGCATCGGCCAGCGCGGATGATTGGGCACCAGCCCGTCATCGGCGAAGCGGAAGGTGAGAGGCTCCTGTTTGTCGGTGAGTTGTGCCATCCTTGCCGCTTCCTGCAATCCCCGTATCGTCTAACGGTTTTCCGAGGGTTTTGCTGCCGTCAGCGCAAGGAGGTCTCCATGACCGCATTTCGCCTTTCGACAACCAGCTTTCTTGTGCCGGCGCTGCTCATGTTCCTTGTCGCCGCCGCAGGCGCCATAGCCGCGCCTGCGACGGCTAAGGCCGCGCCTGCGACGGCTAAGGCCGCGCCTGCGACGGACCTCCACAAGCTCTGCCGCCAAGTGAAGAACGACGACACGGTCCGCCCCTATTCACATGAGCTCTACGATGGCACCGTCAAGGCGTTCAAGAAGCTGTTTCCGGACGCCAACGGCACACCGCAGGAGTCCGAGCTGCAGACACAGGCCAGCTACCGCTGCATGAACGGCAAGCTGCTGGCCTGTTTCGTCGGGGCCAACCTGCCCTGCGCCAAGATGAACGCCCAGCGCGACAATCCGGGCGCCGACGAATTCTGCAAGACCAGTCCGAACGAAGACGTCGTGCCGGCCTTCGCGACCGGCCACGACGCCGTCTATGCGTATAAATGCCGGAACGGCAAGGCGGTGGTGACGGGCTCGACATGGGCGCTCGACAAGCGCGGCTTCGCGAAGAAGCTGTGGGCGGTGGTTCCCGAACGCTGAGACACCGCGAGGGCGCGTCTAAACCTCAAGCATGACCTTGATCGCGCGACGCTCGTCCATGGCGCGGTAGCCTTCCGCCACTTCCGCAAG
This sequence comes from Mesorhizobium sp. RIZ17, assembly GCF_051127865.1. Classification (NCBI taxonomy): domain Bacteria; kingdom Pseudomonadati; phylum Pseudomonadota; class Alphaproteobacteria; order Hyphomicrobiales; family Phyllobacteriaceae; genus Mesorhizobium; species Mesorhizobium sp. RIZ17. Next base: position 4,698,693 of record NZ_CP147861.1, on the reverse strand, counting down.
TGGCAGCTTCAGGTCGAAGACCTTGCCGGGCTTGATGCGGCCTTGCAGCACGCGCTCCATCAGGTCGGGCAGGAAGCGGCGCACCGGCGCCGGGCCGCCCAGCATGCGCTTCTGGCCGAAGAACAGTTTCTGGCCGTCGAAGCTCACGCCATGCGGCACGCCGACATAGCCGATCGTGCCGCCGGGCCGCGAGCAGGCCAGCGCCTGGTCGAAGGATTCTCCCGTGCCGACGCATTCCAGCACCGAGTCCGCGCCGATCCCCTTGGTCAGTTCCTTGATGCGCGCAATGCCCTCCTCGCCGCGCTCGGCCACGATATCGGTGGCGCCGAATTCGCGTGCGAGCTTCTGGCGGCTCGCATGGCGGCTCATGGCGATGATGCGCCCGGCGCCCATCTCCCTGGCCGCGAGCACGCCCATCAGGCCGACGGCGCCGTCGCCGACGACCACGACCGTCGAGCCTTCGCGGACCTCCGCCGCATCAGCCGCGTACCAGCCTGTGCCGAGCACGTCCGACACGGCCAGCAAGTCAGGGATGAGCTCAGCCGGCGGAACCTCGGAAGTCGCCACCAGCGTGCCGTCGGCCAGCGGCACGCGGGCGTAAGGCGCCTGGGCGCCGCTCATGAACTCGCGCTGCTCGCAGGACGACTGGAAGCCGAAGCGGCAATGCGGGCAGGTGTTGTCGGAGAGGCAGAAGGAGCCGACGACGAACTGTCCGGGACGAACCGTGCGCACCTCCGCGCCAACCTCGACGAGGATGCCGCAATACTCATGGCCCATATGCTGCGGGCCGTCCACCGGCTGCAATCCGCGATAAGGCCACAGGTCCGAGCCGCAGATGCAGCTTGCCGACAGCTTGATGATGGCGTCCGTCGGTCGCAGGATTTTCGGGTCGGCGACTTCCTCGCAGCGGATGTCGCCGGGCTTGTGAAGAACGGTTGCGAGCATTTTTGCTTTCCTTTCGTCGATCGGGTCAGGCGCCGTAGTCGGCGTCGCTGACATGTTCCAGCCAGTCCACGGTCTTGCCGTCCTTGGCCTCCTGGACGGCAATGTGGGTCATGGCGGTTTCGGGCGACGCGCCATGCCAGTGCTTCTCGCCGGGCGCGAACCAGACGACGTCGCCGGGCCGGATCTCCTCGACCGGCCCGCCCTCGCGCTGCACGCGGCCGAGCCCGGAGACAACGATCAGCGTCTGGCCCAGCGGGTGCGTGTGCCAGGCGGTGCGGGCGCCGGGCTCGAAGGTGACCTGCGCGCCCTGCACACGCTCAGCGTCGAAAGGATTGAAGAGCGGATCGATCCGCACCGTGCCGGTGAACCAGCTTGCCGGACCTTTGCCGGAAGGCCTGCTGCCTGCGCGAAGAATGTCCATGATGATTTCCTTTGCGTCCTCAGATGCGTTCTATGTGAAGCGGGAACTCGCCGCGCACGTGCAACGCCTGTTCGCCCTCGTCGAAGCGGCCGAGCCTGATCAGCCCGGGATGGCGGTAATCGGCGTAGAACATCGCCAGATTGCCCCACGGCATGAAGTAGCAGAGGTCGTAGGGCTGTTCGTTGCCGAACGGACCGCTGCCCTCCTCGGTCAGCTTGCGCGGCAGGTAGGCGATCTTTTCATTGTGGGCGTAGTCGCTGACGGTGAGATGGAGCGGCAGCATGGAAAAGAAATCCCGCGCAGACGGGTTGCCATACAGCGTGGCCGTCATGATACGACCGTCGAAGGTCATCCTGATCCGCATATCGGTCGGCTCCTGGTTGGCCGGGTCCCTACCCTGTTGGCTGTTGGCCGCTCTCACCGGGACCACGGTTGCGAGCGCGGCGCACAGCAGCGTTCGGCGGCTGATCGGTCGTCGCTTCGTCAATGGCGACCCCCGGGTGTCGTTGCCGCCACGGCGAACAGAGCCGAGCCGAAAAGCAGCACTGCGCCGAGCGCGAAGGGGCTCCACCAGCCGGTGCTGTCGAACAGCAGTCCACCCGCGAACGCGCCGAAGGTGATGGCGAACTGGATAAGCGCGACCTGCAGCCCTCCGCCCGCTTCGAGATCGTCGGGGATCACCCGGGTCATCCAGGTGTTCCAGGCGACCGGGACCGGCGTCGTGAACAGGCCCCAGGCGATCAGCAGGGACGCCGTCGCGATTGCCGACGGACCAAGCGCGATCAGCGAAAGCGCGATGATCGCCAGAGCCGTCGGCAGGCCGATCAGCACGGCTGCGAGATGGGTGCGAAGGATGAAGCCTACCAGCGACGTGCCCACCAGGCCGGCGAGGCCGAGGCCGAGAAGCACCATCGACAGCGCGTTCACTTCAAGGCCGGTGATGTTTTCGAGGAAGGGGCGCAGATAGGTGGAAAGCGCGAACTGCCCCATGAAGGCGAGCGTGGTGGCGGCCATGCCGATGGCGAATATGCGATTGCCGAGCAGGCGATACATCTTGCCGACCGAGGCCTGTTCGCCGGCAGGCATTCTGGGCAGGACGGCAAGCTGCCAGACGATCGCAAGAAGGCCGATCGGAACGACGATGAAGAACGCGCCGCGCCAGCCGATCAGGCCGCCGAGAAAACTGCCGAGCGGCGCCGCGATCACCGAGGCGAAGGCCGTCCCGCCTTGCAGCATGGCGATCGCCCTGGGCAGGTCGGCGCCAGGCACGATACGGGCCAGGATGGCGGTGGACAAGGACCAGAAGCCGCCGATCGACACGCCGATCAGGGCCCGGCCGAGCATGAAGACGAGATAGTTCGGCGCGAAGGTGATCGCCAGGCCGGAGACCACGAGGATGGCCGTGTAGAGGACGATGACGGTGCGCCGGTCCAGCCGCGACAAGAGCGCGTTGCCGAACAGGCTGGTGAGGACCGCGAAGAAGCCCGAGACGGAGATCGCCTGACCGGCCTGCCCTTCGGAGATGGCGAGCTCATTGGCGATGGGCGTGAGCAGGCTGACCGGCATGAACTCCGACGCCACCAGCACGAAGGTGAGCAGCGACAGGCATGTCACCGCTCCCCAGGCGCTTGGTTTTTTCGCCTCCTGGGCTTTCACCAGTTGACTGTCGTAGGTCGTATCCATGTGCCGCGGCCCGCCGTCGGGCCCTCCAGTCATTTCGCTGGCGGCTATATAAATCACCGGCACTATCCGGATTAGCCGTTGCAATCTGCATGGACTTATCCATTCTTGATATGAATTGACCGAAGGCATGGATCGCTGCGGCTCGAGCGGGCGGCCAAAACGGAGCGTCGTCATGCAGCGCGAGGATCTGAAGGATCTGATGTGGTTCCTGACGGTGGCCAGGGAGCGCAGCTTCACCAGAGCGGCGGCCGAGCTCGGGACGTCGCAGTCGACGCTCAGCCATACCATCAAGCAATTGGAGGCGCGGCTCGGCGTGCGGCTCTTGACTCGCACGACGCGGAGCGTGGCGCCGACGGAAGCGGGCGAGCGGCTCTACCAGTCGCTCGTGCCGCGGTTCGAAGGCATAGAGTCCGACCTCTCGAGCCTGGTGGCCTTCCGCGACAGGCCCGCCGGCACGGTGCGCATCACGCTGTCGGACCACGCGCTGCGGATGATCGTCTGGCCGAAGCTGCAGCCGGCGCTGCGCGACTATCCCGACCTGCGCGTCGAGCTCTACAGCGACAACGGCATGCGCAACATCGTCGAGGAACGCTTCGACGCCGGCGTGCGGCTGGGCGAGAGCGTCGACAAGGACATGATCGCGGTGCGCATCGGCCCCGACTGGCGGCTGGTGGCCGTGGCATCGCCGGACTATTTTTCGCGCCGCCCCGTACCGAAGACACCGCAGGATCTGGTCGCGCATGACTGCATCTGCCTGCGGCAGGCGACGTTCGGCGGGCTCTATGCCTGGGAGTTCGAGAAGAAAGGCCGCGAGCTCCGGGTCCGGGTGGAAGGCCAGCTCACTTTCAACACGACCCTTCCCATAGTCGACGCCGCGCTTGCCGGCTACGGCATCGCCTATGTCCCGGAGGACCTCGTCAGCCGGCACGTGGCCGAGGGCCGGCTGAGGCTCGTGCTCGACGACTGGAGCCTGCCCTTCCCGGGCTATCACCTCTACTACCCAAGCCGGCGCCAGCTCTCGCCGGCGATGGCGGTGATCGTCGCGGCGCTTCGGCACCGAAGCTGAGGAGCCTGCGGTCAGCGCGGGAGCAACCGCGAGACTTTGAGGCGCGGTGCGAAGAAGCAGCGCAAATAGGGCTGGTTGGTTATGACGTAGTGGTTCTCGCAGATATGGTAGCGGCCGTCCGGCGATTCCTGCACGCGGTCCGGCGGAATGTTGAACCCATCGGGCACGTAAAGGTAGCCGCCGTCGGCCCTGGGCTGCACCGTGGACTCCGGTATGGGGCGGCAATCCGTACCGCCGCAACACTTGAAGTTGGTTACCGGGTCAACCTTGTTTTGGTACCAGTCATGGGCGTCGGCGCCTGTCGCGGCGGCAAGGCACATGGCTGTGACGACGATCTTTCGCATGCATTCCTCGACGAGGCGGAGGTGCTGCTCATTCAAGCGTCTTGTATATTAGCGTTCCGCCGGAAGCGCCATGCTTAGCGAAGGTCCGGCAAACGGCCTTGTGGACAGCAAAAAGGTAAAGGCCGGGTCCTCAAACCGAGGTCCGGCCCTGCCCGCTAAACCAGCCTTTGTCCGCCATCGATATGAACCGTCTCGCCGGTCATGAATTCGTTCTGCATCAAATAGAGGTAGGCTGGCGCGATGTCGGCGGGTGTGGCGATTCTGCCCGCCGGGATGCGGGCGCCCATCTCACCGAAATAACCGGTCTTGGCCGCGCCGACGATCTCGTCCCACATCTCGGTGTCCACCCAGCCGGGCGAGACGATGTTGACCCGGGTCGGCGCAAGCTCCAGCGCCAGTGCACGGGCGAAGTAGGTGAAGGAGCCGGCGACCGCCGCGACCACCGAGCCGCCAGGGACCGGCGGGCGGTCCTTGTTGATGCCGGAGGTGAAGATCATCGAGCCGCCCTCGTTCAATTTGCGCGCGGCGTGCTTGGCAAGCATAACCGCGCCGATCAGCTTGCCGTCGACGAATTGGCGCACGAAATCCATGTCGGCCTCGCCGACCGGATAATTGGGCGGCGGCGTGCCGGCCGTCGCCACCAGATGATCGAAGGCGCCGGCTTGCTCGAACAGGCGGGCAACGTCCGTCTCGCTAGCCATGTTCGCGGAGATGCCGGTCACGCGCCCTGCCCCGCCCAGCCTCTTCTCGGCGGCCTTCAGCTTGTCGGCCGAGCGGCCGACGATCACGACTTCCGCGCCGTTCTCCAGTGCAGCCGCCGCGACGCCGAAACCAATGCCGGAGCTGCCGCCGACGACAATGATCTTCTTTCCCGTGAGATTGGTCATGGGTCTTCTCCGTCTTCAGTTGTGGAATGGTTAGTTCAGGCGCGACCGGCATGGGCCGCTTCGATGTCGGCGAGGATGATCCTCTTCATCGAATACATGGCCTGCCGCGCCCGGTCGGCCTTGACGCGGTCGGGGTCGTTCATCAGGCGCAGCGCCGGTTCGGGAATGACCTGCCAGTAGACGCCGAACTTGTCCTTCAGCCAGCCGCAAGGCTGTTCCGAGCCGCCGCCGGCGGTCAGCGCGTTCCAGAAGTAGTCGGTCTCGGCCTGGTCCTCGGTCTCGATGTAGAGCGAAATCCGCTCGTTGAAGGGCGGCACGCCGCCGGCGTTGAGCGCGGTGAAACGCTGGCCTTCGAGCTCGAAGTCGAAGATCGCGTGCGGCTTATCGGTGAACTCGATGGTCTGCAGCGCGCGGCCGTTCTTGAAGACCGAGAGATAAAAATCACGCGCGGCTTCAGCATCGAGGTTGAACCAGAGGAAGGGATGAACGGTGGCCATATTGTCCTCGCAGGTTTGATCTTAAGTGAGCGTTGATCACAAATTCTGTGAGGATTTTTGGCTGGAAAAAGCTCGACGGACAAACCAAAGTTTGGCAAGTATTTGTTACCATAACTCACAAATGGCTTTGTCGTCATGGCCCGCAGACTGCCACCGCTCAACGCCTTGCCGGCCTTCGAGGCCGCTGCACGGCATTTGAATTTTTCAAGGGCCGCCGACGAACTCAACCTCACCCATGGCGCGATCAGCCGGGCGATAAAACATCTGGAGGACCAGCTCGGCGTGCAGCTGTTCGAGCGCGCGACGCGCTCGGTGCGGCTCACCCCGGTCGGCGAGCCTTATGCGGCTGCCGTGCGCGAGGCGCTCGACCAGTTGGCGCTGGCGACGCAAACAGCGACCTCGCGCCATTCCGGCTCGACGCTGAACGTCAGCACTTCGGACGGCTTCGCCGGAAAATGGCTCGTGCCGAGGCTATACCGTTTTCACCGCGCGCATGGCGACATCGACGTGCGCGTCTCGACCACCGGCAAGCTGACCAATTTCCGAGGCGACGGCATCGACGTCGCCATCCGCTATGGCGGCGGCCACTATCATGGGCTCACTTCCGAATTCCTCACCGGCGAGGAAGTGTTTCCCGTCTGCAGCCCGAAGCTTCTGAAGGGGCCGCATCCGCTCAGGACGCCGCAGGACCTCAAGCACCACACGCTGATCCGCGACGGCTACCGCATCGACTGGGCGGCGTGGCTGGCCAGCGCCGGCGTCGAAGGCGTCGACCCGAACAGCGGGCTCACCTTCGATTCCGCCACCTTCGCCGTGGAATCGGCGGTGCAGGGCGAAGGCGTGGTGCTCGGCCGGACCATGCTGGTATCGGCCGACCTTGCCACTGGCCGGCTGGTGCGGCCGTTCGACCATGCGCTGAAGGCGGTTTCCAGCTTCTATCTGGTCTATCCGCCGGAAGCGATCCGCCAGCGCAAGGTGAAGGCGTTTCGCGACTGGCTGTTTTCGGAGATCGAGCCGGCTGAAGTCACCGAGCGGAACTCAATGATCTTGATGCGATAAATGGCGTCCCCTATAGCGTTTGACGCGTTTTTTAGGGAACGTGGCGATCGTCGTTATATGATGCAGTCGCATCGTGAGGGCGCCCATGGCAAAGCGACCAGACAAACCAGGAAACCGCTCGCGCCGCGACCTGAAGGCGAAGCCAGGCGATGCCGCCATGCAGGAGGCCGCCGACAGGGTTTCAGACAAGGCTATTCCGGTCGTCGGCATCGGCGCTTCGGCGGGCGGCATCGAGGCCTTGAGCAGTTTCTTCGACGCGATGCCGGCCGACAGCGGCTGCGCGTTTGTCGTGGTGCTGCATCTCGACCCGAAACGGGAAAGCGAGATGGCCCGCATCCTGCGCGCTCATACCAAAATGCCGGTGGCGCAGGTTGAGGACGGCATGCAACTCCTGTCCGACCATGTCTACGTCATCGCCCCCGCTACCGAGATCAAACTGAACGGCGGCAGGCTGGAAGTTTCCCAACCGTCGGAGCCGCGCGGCCAGCGGCACCCGGTCGATGTCCTGTTTGCCTCGATTGCGACGGAGCAGCGCGAGCGCTCGGTCGCCATTGTGTTTTCGGGCACAGGAAGCAACGGCACCGAGGGCTTGAAAGAGATCAGGGCCGAGGGCGGCATGAGCCTGGTGCAGGCGCCGGAAACGGCAAAGTTCGACGGCATGCCGAGGAGCGCGATCGCCGCCGGTCTCGCCGACCATGTGCTGGCGCCGGAGAGGATGCCGGAAACCCTGCTCGCCTATATCCATCACGACTACGTCGCGGCCTCTGATCGGGCCGAGTCCGTCTCGCCGCTGGGCGAAGCGACGATCGATCAGGTCCTCGATATCGTGCGCTCCCGCGACGGGCACGATTTCGGCTACTACAGGCGCAACACGCTCAGACGGCGCATCCACCACCGCATGGGGCTGAGGAACATCGAGACGCTCGCCGACTACCTGAAAGAACTGCATGCCAATCCCGAGGAGGTGGCCACCCTTGTTGCGGACCTGATGATCAGCGTCACCGGGTTCTTCCGCGATCCCGAGGCATGGCGGGCGCTTGGCGAGCTGGTGATCGCGCCCCTCGTCGCCGAGCGCGAAAACGGCCGACCGGTACGGATCTGGGTACCCGCCTGCGCCACCGGGGAGGAGACCTATTCCATCGCCATGTTGATAACCGAGCACGCCGAAGCCGCCGGGAAACGCTTCGACGTCAAGGTTTTCGCCACGGATGCCCAGGAAGACAATCTGCGCAAGGCGCGCGACGGCATCTACCCGGCGGCCGCGCTGGCCGATTTCCCGCCGGAACGGGTCCGCCGCTTCTTCGAAAGGATCGACAGCTCTTTTCAGGTCAGCAAAGAACTTCGCGACATGGTGGTGTTCGCGCAGCATAATTTTTTGCGCGACCCGCCGTTCTCGCGGCTCGACATCGTCTCGTGCCGTAATTTCCTGATCTATCTCGTCCCGGAAGCACAGCAGCGTATCATCGCCCAATGTCATTTCGCCCTTCGTCCGGATGGGCATCTGTTTCTCGGCAATGCCGAGACGATCGGGCGGCATGACGACCTTTTCGAAACCGTATCGAAGAAATGGCGGATATACCGGCGGATCGGACCGACAAGGCACGACCTTGTCGACTATCGACCGCTGCGTGGTTCGGCCGCGACAGAAACGGCGGGCGAGCCGCTGACCGCGCCACAAGAAGCAGGCTCGATACCGGTCGCCGACATCGCGCGCCGCGCCTTGCTGGAGCGCTATGCCCCGGCTTCCGTGCTTCTCGACCAGAGGGGGCGCGTGGTCTACTTCCATGGAACGACGCGCGACTTTCTGGAACAGCCGCCGGGCGAGCCCACCAGGGACCTTTTGGCGATGGCCCGCGATGGACTGAGCCTGAAGCTTCGCGGGGCGATACGCGACGCCACCAGAGGCGACAAGAGCGTTGTGGTTCATGGGCGCGTGCATCAGAGCGGATCGTCGCGAGACGTCACCATGACCGTGGTGCCGCTGCCAGCCTCGCCGCAGGGGAGTAAATTCATCCTGGTAAGTTTCGCCCCGGGGCTGCCGATTGCCAAACCGAAGCAACCCGCTCGCCGTAAGGATGCACGGGAGATCAAAGCAGGCGACCATGCGCTACAGGAAGAGCTCGCTTCGATGCGCACCGAGTTGCGCAACACGATCGAGCATCTGGAGACCGCCAATGAGGAGCTGAAGGCGTCGAACGAGGAAGCGACCTCGATGAACGAGGAACTTCAGTCCACCAATGAGGAGCTGGAGACTTCCAAGGAGGAGATGCAGTCCTTCAACGAGGAACTGAACACCGTCAACAGCCAGCTCCAGCACAAGATCGCGGAGCTGGAATGGAAGACAAACGACCTGAACAATCTGCTGGCGGGGTCGGAAACCGCGACACTGTTCCTGGACGACAAGCTCGCCATCAAGTGGTTCGCGCCGGCGACGAAGGAACTGTTCGATCTGGTGGCGTCCGACATCGGCCGGCCGATCGCCCACTTCGCGCGCAAATTCTCGGACGACAATCTCTTGCAGGATGCCGAGACGGTGCTGAAGAGGCTTATCACCATCGAGGCCGAGGTCCCCAGCGACGCCGGACGGTGGTACCAGCGGCGCATGCTGCCCTACCGCACGCGCGACAACCGCATTGCCGGCGTCGTCGTCACTTTCAACGACATCACCGAGCGGCGGGCGGCCGCGCTGGCGGTCAACGAGGCCAGAGTATACGCCGAGACCATTGTCGGGGCCGTGCGCCAGCCGCTCCTCGTCCTCGACGGCAAGTTGCGTATCCAGTCCGCCAATCCGGCCTTCTACGATCTGTTCAAGGTCACGGCGAAGGAAACCGTGGGCATCCTGCTTTACGACCTTGGCAACGGACAGTGGGACATTCCCATCCTGCGCACGCTTCTCGAAGAAGTCCTGGCGAAGAACCGGGAAGTCGCCGACTATGAGGTCGAACACGGCTTTGGTGATATCGGCCGGCGCCACATGCTGCTCAATGCCCGCAGGCTCGGTCAGGGCGGCGGCCGCGACGAACTGATCCTGCTCGCCATCGAGGACATCACCGAGCGCAAACGTGCCGAGGGCGTGGCTAAACAACACGCCGAGGACGTGGCAAAACAGCTTGCCTCGATCGTCGAATCCTCCGACGACGCGATCATCAGCAAAACCCTCGACGGCACCATAACCAGCTGGAACGAAGGCGCCCGGCGATTGTTCGGCTACGAACCCGAAGAGATCGTCGGCAAGTCCATCATGACGCTGGCGCCGCCGGATCGCCGCGAGGAGGAGGAGGATATTCTGGGCCGCCTCCAGCGAGGCGAGCATATCCACCATTACGAAACGCGTCGCCAGCGCAAGGATGGAAGCGTCGTCTGGGTTTCGCTGACCGTATCCCCGATAAAAGACGCAGCCGGCAAGACCATAGGTGCATCCACAATCGCGCGCGACATGACCGAGCGCCGCCGCGCCGACCAACACAAGAAGACGTTGATGGCCGAGCTCAACCACCGCGTCAAGAACACGATGGCGGTGATCCAGTCCATCGCCTCCCAGACGCTGAATCACGCGTCGTCGCTGGACGAAGCGCGCGAAGCATTCAGCTCTCGGCTGCTCAACCTTGCGAATGCGCACGACGTATTGACGCGCGAAAGCTGGCAGAGCGCCAATCTGGGCGACATCATTGCCGACACGGTCAAGCCGCATGGCGGCGGAGAAAACCGCTTCCGGATCGAAGGGCCAGACGTCCGGCTCACGCCAAGCGCGTCGCTGGCAATTTCCATGGCGCTGCACGAACTCAGCACCAACGCCGCCAAATATGGTGCGCTGTCGTCCAAAGACGGCCACGTGGTTATCGTTTGGCGGATCGAGGGCGCCGAGGGCGATCGCCGGCTCGTCCTGCACTGGGAAGAGACGGGCGGTCCCGAGGTTGAGAAACCGAAACGCAAGGGCTTTGGCTCGCGCCTGATCGAGCGCGCGCTGGCATCGGAACTTGGAGGCGACGTGGGCGTTAATTACGCGTCCACCGGCCTTGTGTGCACGATCGTGGCACCTCTGCCTGCCGGGCACCAATTGCTTGGAGAGCGGGGTGAGGAAACCGAGCGCAAGGCGGATTCTGATCGTCGAGGATGAGTTCCTCGTCGCCATGCTGCTTGAGGACCTGCTGTCCGAAATGGGGCATCAGGTAGCCGGCACTTTTGCCCAAGTGGCCGAGGCCATGAAGTTCGCCGAGCACGCGGATCTGGACTTTGCCATTCTCGACATAAACCTCGCAGGCGCGACATCCTTCCCGGTGGCCGAAATCCTGCGGCGGCGCGGCATCCCTTTCCTGTTTGCCAGCGGCTACGGTTCCCCTGGCCTGACCAGCGCGTTCGAAAACGAACTCACCCTGCAGAAGCCATACGAGCCCGCCGAACTGGAGCGGGCAATCGCGGAAGCATCCGCGCGGGTCGGCGATTGACCGGCATGACGGCATTGATTTGCGCGCCGAACGCATGAAATTGGCGCGTCAGCCTTTGCCGACACCCGCCGACTTGCGCCGGCACGCCGATTGCGCAATGCTGCGTAACCATGGCTGGCGAGTATCTGGACCACAAACTGGAATGCCCGTTTTGCGGCACCATCCGTTTGCAAATTCCAGCCGATGCTCAACCCGAAACGGCGATCCATTGCGCCGAGTGCGGCAGATACCTCGGCACATGGGATGAGCTGCAAACCGATTTCGAGCTGCAAGGCGGCACGGACGGCGTATTCCGGCTGGATAAGGGGCGTATCCAGAAGCTCAATTCAAGCCGATGACCAGCCACCGTTGACGGGGCTCAGACGGGAAGACGCCAACAGGGCAACCGACGGCATGGGCGGGGGGCGTAGGGGAGCCGTCGGTTACCAGCACGAGGGGCCATGGAATCAGAAAAATGCGCAGGCCCTGGCGCGATAATGCCAGTTCTTTGCGTTCATGGGAACTGGTTTCCAGCTTAAAATTCAAACATCTATGGGAGAAAGCGCACGCTCGTGATGATCTTCGTGCGGTTCCCTGCGACGGGAACTACATCGGCCGTGCCGCGTCATAGAGACAGGCTCTTGTCGCGATCCTGGAGTGACACCGATGGTCAGGCTGCTTGTTGTCGTTGCATTGGCGCTCGCGCTTGCGTGCGGCGGGACGCTGGCAGCCAAGCTCGACGTCGCCGCCGTCAACCAGGCGCAATTCAGCGAAAGCGAGCCGAAAGGCGCCGATCCGATGCTGCTCAAAGCGCAGATCCTGCTCGACCGCGCCCGCTTCTCCCCCGGCCTGATCGACGGCCGCCTTTCCAATAGTTTTTCCAAGGCCGTCGCGGCCTTCCAGGCGGCGAACGGACTGCCCTCCGACGGCAAGCTCACGCGGGAGACCTGGGACAAGCTGGCGGCGACTTTCGCCGGTCCGGTGCTGACAAACTACCAGGTCACGCCCAAGGATGTGCGCGGGCCATTCACCAGGCGCATCCCCGCCCGCATGGAGCGGATGGCGGATCTGAAGCGGCTCGGCTATCGCAACGCGCGGGAAAAACTGGCGGAGCGCTTCCATGTCAGCGAACAATTGCTGAGGCTGCTCAATCCCAAAACCGGTTTCAGGAAGGCCGACACCACGCTGGTGGTGCCTGATGTCGGCCGCGGCCGTCCCCCCGCGGCCGTCGCCAGCGTCGAGGTCGACAAGGGCACCCGCCAGGTGCGCGCGCTCGATGCGTCAGGCAAAGCGCTCGCGGTCTATCCCGCCTCGATCGGCAGCGAGGAAAAGCCGGCGCCGAGCGGCGCGGCGGAGGTCAGGCGCGTGGTGCGCAATCCGACCTATCACTACAATCCGAAATTCGCCTTCAAGGGCGTCAAGAGCAAGCGGCCTTTCACCATCGCCAAGGGGCCGAACAATCCGGTGGGATCAGTCTGGATCGACCTCTCGATCGACAGCTATGGCATCCATGGCACGCCCGATCCCGGCAAGATCGGCACGACCTTTTCGCATGGCTGCATCCGGCTGACCAACTGGGACGCCGAAGACCTCGCCGCCATGGTCAAGCCGGGCACCAAAGTCGACTTCAAGGACGAGACGGCGCAGGACGGGCAGGCTCAGTAAGGCACCGTCAGGTCATGGTCTTGTATAGGGCGGCTGCATAAGCCCAATTTATTGTCATCCCTAATTTTTGAAGACGTTACACGGCCTTTCGCCGCCTGTAGCTTCGACCGCGGTTTTCTCAATACGGTCGGATTGGCGATTTGATGCAGACACATGCGCGGGTGGTGATCGTAGGCGGCGGCTGCGTCGGCGCGGGTATCCTTTATGGGCTGGCCAAGCGCGGCTGGACCGACGTGGCGCTGCTCGAGCGCACGCAGCTGACCGCCGGCTCGACCTGGCACGCAGCGGGGCTGATTCCGTCCTACGCCCGCAGCATCAATGTCGGGCGCATGATCAACAAGACGATCGAGATGTATGAAGGTCTCGAGGCCGAGACCGGGCAGCCGGTCGGCTGGCACAAATGCGGGCAGTTGCGCATCGCCAATTCGCGCGACCGGCTCGACGAATACAAGAGCTATATGAGCGTCGCCGAGGTGCAGGGCATGCGGGCGCAATTGCTGACGCCCGACGAAGCGCGAAAACTCTGGCCGCTGCTCGACAACAAAGAGATGCTTGGCGCGCTCTACCATCCCGATGACGGCCATATCGCGCCGGCCGACGTGACCAATGCCATGGCCAGGGGCGCGCGGGATCTTGGCGCAAAAGTCTACCTCAACACCGAGGTGACCGGCTTCAAGCGGACGCCGGGCGGCGAGTGGCTGGTGCAGACGAGCCAGGGCGACATCATCTGCGAGCATGTAATCTGCGCCACCGGCAACTACGCGCGCCAGACCGGCGCGCTGCTCGGCCTCGACATCCCGGCGATCCCGATCCTGCACCAGTACTGGATCACCGAAGCGGTGCCCGAGGTGGTGGAGCGCAAGCGCGCTGGCCGGCCCGAAATGCCGATCCTGCGCGACGAGGGTTTTGAGGGATATCTGCGCGAGGAAGGCGACGGGCTGATGTTCGGACCCTACGAACGCACCGAGCACCTCAAGTTGTTCGCCGAGGACGGCGTGCCCTCCTGGTTCGGCGCCGATCTGCTGGAAGAGGATTTCGAGGCGGTGTCGTGGAACTGGGAACAGGCACTGCAACTGGTCCCGGCGCTCGGGCGCGTCGGCATCAAGGCCAATGTGCGCGGCCCTTTCCAGATGACGGCGGACGAATTGCCTCTGATGGGGCCGGCCTGGGGATTGCCCAATGTGTGGCTGGCCGAAGGCGTGCCGGGCGGCATCCTGTGGGGCGGCACGATCGGCTATTACCTGTCGGAGCGGATCGTCGAGGGCGGCAACAGCCTCGATGTCTCCGACCTCGACCCGCGCCGCTTCGGCGACTACGCCAACAAGGCCTGGACACGCGAGAAGGTGCGCGAGGCCTGGGGCACGCATGCCGAGCAGAAATATCCCGGGCAGGACATGCCCGCCGGGCGGCCGCAGAAGACCGCGCCTTCCTATGACCGATTGACGGAACTGGGCGCGGTCTGGGGCGTGCTCAACGGATGGGAGATGCCCAACTGGTTCGCGCGCGACGGGGTCGAGGCCAAGGACCAGTATAGCTGGCGCTGGACGCAGAAGGGGAATCTTGTCGGCGAGGAGGTGCTGGCGGTGCGCAACGCCGTCGGCCTGGTCGAGATGACGCCGATGACCAAGTTCGAGGTGTCGGGGCCAGGCGCGGCCGCGTGGCTGGACGGGATCATCGCCAACCGCCTGCCCGCGGTCGGCAAGGTGACGCTGGCGCATCAGCTCACGGCGAGCGGCGGCGTTCAGGCGGAATATATGGTGGCGCGTCTCAACGAGGACCTGTTCTACCTGATCTCGACGCCGCGCGCCGAGCGCTGGAATTTCGACGATCTTTCCAGACTGCTGCCAGCCGACGGCAGCGTGGCCTTGAAGAACGTCACCAACGATCGCGGGTGTTTCACCGTCGTTGGCCCCAAGGCGCGCGAAGTGCTGCAGCCGCTGACCGAGATCGACCTTTCGAACGAGAGCTTCCCCTGGTTCGGCGTGAAGACCGGCAGCGTGGCTCTCGCCAGCGACGTGCGGCTGCTGCGCGTCAATTATGAAGGCGAGCTCGGCTGGGAGCTCTACCACCCCCTGCCCTATCAGCGGCAGTTGCTGGATGCGATCCTGAAGCAGGGCGAGAAGCACGGCATGCGGCTGGTCGGGCTGCACGCGCTGGAGTCGCTTCGGCTCGAAAAATCCTATCGTGCCATGTATCGCGACATGAACCCGGAGCTCAACGCGCTGGAGAGCGGGCTGGAGCGCTTCATCCGCCTCGACAAGGGCGACTTCGTCGGGCGCGACGCGGTTCTGAAATACAAGGAGCGCAACGACCAGCGCCGGTCGGTCACGCTCAGGATCGACACCGACGGCGCCAGCACGTTCGCCAATGAGGGGCTCTACAGCGACGGCAAACTGGTCGGCCGCATCACGTCCGGCGGCTATGGCTATGCGCTGGGGCATGACGTGGCGCTGGCGCTGCTGCCGGAGCGTTTTTCGAAACCCGGTACGAAGCTCGATGTCGCGATCCTCGGCGAATGGAAGGTCGCGGAGGTCGTGGCGGATTCGCCCTACGATCCGACCTCGGCCAGGGCGCGGATGTAAGACGGGCCCGCTTGAGGCCCCGTCGTCCATGCATTCCTTGATGGGAGCCGGGCATGCGCATCGATCGGATCAACGTCTATTCGGCACAACTGCCGGTCAAAAACGGCGTCTACCGCATGGCCAGCGCCGATGTCGACGCGCTGGACTCGACGCTGGTCGAAATCGTCACCGATGACGGTTTCGCCGGCTGGGGCGAGACCTGCCCGATCGGCCCGGTCTACCAGCCGCATCATGCGCTCGGCGCCCGCGCCGCGATCGCCGAAATCGCGCCCGGCCTCATCGGCTTGGAGATCGCCTCGATCAGGCTGCTGGCGAAGCGGATGGACGAGCGGCTAAACGGCCACGGCTATGCCAAGGCCGCCTTCGACATGGCCTTCCTTGACCTGCTTGGACAAAAGCTCGGCGTGCCGGTCTCGACGCTTCTGGGCGGCGCGCTGACCGACCGCGTGCCCACCTATTATTCGCTGATCGTCGGCCCGCCGGACGAAACGGCAAAAATCGCCGCCGACAAGGTGAAGGCCGGCTATCCGCGCCTGCAGGTGAAAATCGGCGGGCGCAATCTCGAAGAAGACGTGGCCGTCGTCCACAAGGTCTGGGAAGCGGTCGGCTACAGAGCGCGCATCGCCGTCGACGGCAACCGGGGCCTGACGGTCGCCGCCGCGATCCATCTCGACCGGCTCTGCCAAGAAGTCCCGTTCGTGTTCGAGCAGCCCTGCAACACGATGGACGAGATCGCTACGCTGAAGGGCCGCGTGACGCATCCGGTCTATCTCGACGAGAGCACCGAGGATCAGAACGCGGTGCTGCGGGCGATCTCGCTCGGCATTGCAGACGGTTTCGGCTTCAAGGTCACGCGCCTTGGCGGGCTCACCAAGATGACCACGGTGCGCGATCTTTGCGCCATCCGCTCGCTACCGCACAGCTGCGACGATGCCTGGGGCGGCGACATCATCGCGGCGGCCTGCGTGCATCTGGCTGCCACGGTGGAGCCGCGCCGCATGGAAGGTGCCTGGATCGCCCAGGAATATATCAAGGGCCATTTCGACCAGAAGCACCCGGTCGTCATCAAGCAAGGCCACATCGCAGTGCCGCAGCGGCCGGGGCTGGGCGTGAAACCGGAGCCCGGCATGTTCGGCAAGCCGGTGGCCATTTACGGGCCGTAACCCTTCGCGCGAGTCGCGCGATGGAGGCCTGGATTGCGCCGGTCGATCACTTCGAGAACGACGTGGATCGTTCCGCCCTGTCCTGCGTTCTTGTGACACGCAAGGAGGAACGGTGATGGACGACGATCGGACCGAGAAGATCAGGCAGCGCGCCTATGAGATCTTTCAACGCGAGGGCGGCATCCTCGGCAATCACGAACGGCATTGGCAGCAGGCCGAGTTGGAGATCGACCGCGAGGCGGCGTTGCCGATGACGGCGGACGATGCGCTGCCCGAAACGCGCGAGATCGACAGCGCGGACGTGCTCACGGTGGAAGCGCTTGCCATGCGCACCGGCATCTCGGGCGACGAGGCGCAGGAACTGCTCGACAGGCTGGGCAACGACCGCGCGGCGATCGAGCAGGCGGCGCGGAGTCTCAAGGCGAAACGGCGCAGCTGATCGCGGCTGCGTTCCAGGATCAGAACGACTGGCATGCCCCAGGCACTTCCTTGGCGCCTACGCGCGTGCGCTCCCAATCCGGGTTGACAGGACAATCATCGCGCCTTAGCTTCGCGTTAGTGGCCACTAACGCGAAATACTGGGCAGCACTGGGCGATCCGACACGGCGCACGATCTTTGAACTGCTGGTCAACCGACCCAGTTCGGTCAGCGGGCTGGCTAGTGCGTTGCCCGTGACGCGGCCGGCGGTCTCGCAGCACCTGAAGGTTCTCAAGGATGCCGGACTGGTGGCCGAAACGCGCTCGGGCAAGGAGCGCATCTACCGGATCGATCCGGATGGGCTCGCGGCGTTTCGCGCGGAGATCGACCAGTTCTGGATGAAGACGCTCGCCGCATACAAGCTGACCGTCGAGCAACCGACAAAGGACGAGACATGATCAAGCGATCGGCGCCTGCTCCCGTAAAACATTCGGTCGTCGTCGAGGCGCCGATCGCGCGCGCCTTCAAGGTGTTCACCGAGGATTTCGGCAGCTTCAAGCCGCGCGAGCACAATCTGCTTGCCGTCCCGATCGCGGAAACGATCTTCGAGCCGCGCGTCGGCGGCCACGTCTACGACCGCGGCGTCGACGGTAGCGAATGCCGCTTCGCCCGCGTGCTGGCCTACGAGCCGCCCAACCGGCTGCTTCTGAGCTGGGACATCAACCCGCGCTGGCAGATCGAGACCGACCTCGCCAGGACAAGCGAGTGGGAGGTCCGCTTCACCGCCGAGGCGGAAAACCGCACCCGGGTCGAAATCGAGCACCGCCATATCGAGCGCCACGGCCAGGGCTGGGAAAGCGTGCGCGGCGGGGTCGACAGCGATCAGGGCTGGCCGCTCTACCTGCAGCGGTTCCAGGCGCTTTTTCTCCGGGCGGGGTGACGGCAGCGCCGTGCTCGAGGGGTATGGCCCGCACGGCAGCGATCGAGGAGCGCAAAGAATGGAAGCCTATTGGTTGAGCACCCTCGGCGTGCTTGCGCTCTGTCTCCTGTCGGTGGCGCTGGCGGTCCATTCCGGCTCGTCCAAGGGATTTGCGGGCAAGCTTTCGGGACCGGTGATCCCGGCGGATGACGACAACCCGCTCTACAGGATCGACCGCGTCCACATGAACTCGGTCGAGGCGCTGGGCCCCTTTGTCGTGCCCGTGGTGCTGGCGATGATGGTCGGCGTCGGGCCGCTGACGCTGGCCGTGCTGGTCTGGGCGCACGTGGCGATACGCCTCGTCCACATGATCATCTATCTGCGCGGCGGGAACGCGGCCAAGGGGGGCAGCGTCAGGACGATCCTCTATGTCTCCGGAGCGCTGGTCACGCTTGTCCTCATCCTCGTGACAGGCTGGGCGGCGCTTCGCTGAGCAGCGCCCCGCTTTTCGCTCCGTCGCCGGAACCCGGAGCCCGAAAAGAGGTTCATCCCTGTACAACCACAGGAGATGCGCCATGGACCACACCAGCCACGTAAGACTGACCAACGCAGAGCTCACGCCCGACATCCTCGAAGGCGCCACCATCTACGGCCCGGATGACGAGAAGATCGGCTCGGTCGACCACCTGCACGGCAGCCAGGTCGTCATCGATGTCGGCGGCTTCCTCGGCATCGGTGCCAAGCCGGTGGCCGTCACCGCCAGCCAACTCGATTTCATGCGCGACGAGGACGGCGACGTGCATGCCGTCACAAGCTGGACGAAGGATCAACTCAAGGCGATGCCGGAGCATCGCGACTGACGAAGCTTCGCGATCGTGAGTGTTCAGAAGACCGGCCCGGCAATTTGCCGGGTCGTTTTTTGCCCTACGCGGCACATTTTAGCGCCTGACGAGCGTCAAAGCAGATTGCCTCCTGCGTCGCAAAATCTTGCGTCCGTGAGATTGTTCATGTCCGTGTCACAGGCCTCTATTGTACTTCACGGATCGAACCCTGGAGGAGGCAAGGCGATGCGGTGGAAAGCTGCGGCGGCATTTTCCCTGGCGGCAATGTCGACGAGCCTGGCGATTTGCGGCCAGGCGCTGGCCTGGGGCCAGGAGGGGCATGCGGTGATCGCGGAGATCGCGCAGCACAGGCTCAGCCGGAACGCCTATGACGTCATCGAGCAGCTTTTGCGCTCGCACCTGAAGCTCAAGCCGCCGGCCACCGTCTCGCTGGCCTCGGTGGCAAGCTGGGCCGACGACTATCGCGCCGACAATCACAAGGAGACGTCGAACTGGCATTTCATCGACATTCCGCTGGCCTCCAAACCCGGCGACGCGAGCGCCAGCGCCACCGCCTATGATCCGGCGCGCGACTGCAAGGACAATACGAGTTTCGGCTTCTGCCTGATGCGGGCGCTGCCGGCGCAGGAGAAGATCCTGGCCGATCCGGCAAAGAGCGACGAGGAGCGCTGGCAGGCGTTGGCCTTCGTCATCCACTTGGTCGGCGATCTGTCGCAGCCGCTGCATTGTGTCGAGCGCCTGGATGGCAGCCAGGGCGACCAGGGCGGCAACACGCTGACGGTGAGTTTCAACGTTTACCGGCCGAAGCCGGACGGCTCGACCTACCGCGACCTTACGACGTTCCACGCGGTGTGGGATTCAAGCCTCATCCTGTTCAAATACTACGACTGGGGCAAGGTCGCGCTCGACCTCGAAACCGATGTGATCCCGCATCTGCCCGCCATGCCGGTGGCCGACCAGACGCCGGAGAAATGGCTGACCGAATGCCATGAGAAAGCGGAAGACGCCTATCGCGCGCTGCCCAA
Source organism: Mesorhizobium sp. RIZ17 (assembly GCF_051127865.1). Taxonomy (NCBI): domain Bacteria; kingdom Pseudomonadati; phylum Pseudomonadota; class Alphaproteobacteria; order Hyphomicrobiales; family Phyllobacteriaceae; genus Mesorhizobium; species Mesorhizobium sp. RIZ17. Next base: position 4,678,753 of record NZ_CP147861.1, on the reverse strand, counting down.
GGGCACGACGATCAAGTCCGACAATCCGCACGCGGTGATCCTTGACCAGGCCTATTTCGACCAGTTCTCGCCGGTGGCGGTCGAGCAGCTCGCGCTCGGCGGCCTGCACCTGGCCGCCGTGCTCGACGAGACGCTGGCGGCGGACAAGTAGCGCCGCTATCGGCGCACGGCGGCGACGAGACAGGCGCAAAGCCCTACATTGACGGTCGCGGCCAATGCAAGCATGGTCAGGACAAGGCTGCCGCCGCCCATGCCAAGAAGCACTGCCCCGATCGAGGGCGCCGCCGCCTGGGCGATCAGGCTCGGCGTTGCGAGCTTGCCCATCAGCGCGGCGTATTGGTGTGGATCGAACAGCACCAGCGGCAGCGCGCCGCGCGCGATCGTATGGATGCCGTTGCCCGCGCCATAGAGGATCAACGCGAGAGCAACGAATGTCTGGCTCGCCAGGAGCAGCCAGATGCCGGCGGCAAGCAGCGATACGGATGTCAGCATCGTCCAGATCGGATGATGCCGGTTGCGGCCGATGAGCAGCTCCGCCACGCGCGCGCCGACCTGCGACGGGCCGACCAGGGCGCCGAGGCCGACGGCGGCTGCCAGCCCCACGCCGCGCAATTGCAACAGCGTCAGCAGGTGGACGGAAAGCATCGAGGCGATGATCGCGGCCAATGTCTGGATCGAAGCCAGCAGGATGAAGCGTGCCCGCGTCCTGCCCGAAGCCGAGGCCTCTTTCCGCCTGTCTTTCACCGGCGCGGGCGCGGCGGCCGGGGGCGCCGGTATCATCCAGAGATGGAGCGGCAGACAGATCGCCAGATGGATCGCGGCATAGGCAAGGCAGGCGATGCGCCAGCCGCCATGCTCGACAAGGAAGGCGCTGAGCGGCCAGCAGACGGTGCTGGCGAAGCCGCCGAACAGCGTCAGGTTGGTGATGGCGCCACGCGCGCCCTGTCCATAGAGCCGACCCAGCGTGGCGAAGCCGGCATCGTAGAGGCCGCTCGACATGCCCAGCCCCATGAGCAGCCAGGCAATCAGGTAAACGGGATAAGCGGTTGCCGTCGCCAGCAACAAATGCGCGGCCGCCAGCAGCAACGAGCTCGCGGCAAGCACCGGCCGGCCGCCATGGCGCTGGATCAGCCGCCCGGTGAAGGGAGACGCAAGTCCGGCAAGCAGGAGCCCGCAGGATAGGCCGGCAACGACGGAGGCGAGCGACCAGCCGGTATCCCTGGCAATCGGCGCGGCAAGCACGGCGGGCAGGTAGTAGGACGATCCCCAGGCGAGAATCTGCGTGATGCCGAGGGCGGAAACGAGGACATGGCGATTGCGCGCAGTCGAAACAGGCGCTTCGGCCTTCACGGATCGCTCAAAGCCCATTATCTGTCGAGCTCAAATGGGAGAGCACATGCGTATCGCGGTGATCGACGAGGCAGAGGCAAAGGCCCAGATCGGCTCCCTCGCCGAGATATTGATGCAGAGCATCGAGGACGGGGCGCTTGTCGGCTTCGTCCTGCCGTTCAGCGCCGAACAGGCGCAGTCCTATTGGCAAGAGGTCTTCAGCTCCGTGGCGGAAGGAGAGCGCCTGCTCATCTGCGCCTATCTCGAGGACAAGCTGGTCGGCACCGTCCAGCTCTATCTGTCGCCGGAGCCGAATGCGCTGCACCGGGCGGAGGTCTACATGCTTCTCGTGCATCGAGATTTTCAACGGCAAGGCATCGGTTCCGCGCTCATGGCATCCGTCGAAGACGAGGCAAGGAAGAGAAAGCGCTCCCTGCTCCTTCTCGACACCGCCGAAGGCGGAGCGAGCGAGCGGCTCTATCGGCGGATGAATTGGCGGGAAGTCGGCGTCGTGCCGCATCATTTCGTCGACCCGTTCGGCAAGCCAAGAGCCTCGATCTATTTCATGAAGCATCTAACGCCCTAGCCCTGTTTTCAGGTAGCTGGCGTGTAGACCTTCTCGCCATCCTCCTTGACGAATTCGCGCACCGGATTGTCGAGCAGCGGGAGCACCGCCTCCGACGGCCGGCAGAGTTTTGTGCCCTTCGGCGTCTCGACGATGGGTCGATTGATGAGGATCGGATGGGCGAGCATGAAATCGACCAGCTCGTCGTCGCTCCATTTCGGGTCGGCAAGGCCGAGCGCGGCGTAAGGCGTTCCCTTCTCCCGCAACAGTTCGCGCGGAGTTATGCCCATCGCGCCGATCAGTTCGAGCAGCCTTTCGCGGTCCGGCGGCGTCTTCAGATATTCGATCACGACGGGGTCTTCGCCGCTGGCGCGGATCATGGCGAGCGTGTTGCGGGAGGTGCCGCAGTCAGGGTTGTGATAGATGGTGACCGTCATGGCTCTGCTTTCGAAGGTTGCTGGATGATCCTGGGCCGCAGCAGCCAACCCATCAGCGCCAGCGCGATCAAGGCGCCGAGCAGTTCGGCGACGACGAAGCCGGGCAGATCGAGCGGCCTGATGCCGGAAAACGTGTTGGTCAGCGAACGCGCCAGGGCGACGGCCGGATTGGCGAAGGACGTCGAAGCGGTGAACCAGTAGGCGGCGGTAATGTAGAGGCCGACTAGCCAGGGCACGGCCTTGAGATCGAAGCGCAGTCCGGCAAGGATGGTGGCGACCAGCCCAAATGTCGCGACGCCTTCGGAGAACCATTGTGCCGGCCCGGCGCGCATCTTCGTTGCGACCTCCAGCATCGGCAGGGCGAACATGAGATGCGCAGCGATCGTGCCGGCAATGCCGCCGGCGAGCTGCGCGACGAGATAGGCGGGAAGATCGCGGGCTGGCAGCGACCGGTTGAGGCAGAGCACCAGCGAAACGGCCGGATTGAAATGCGCGCCGGAGATCGGCCCGAGGATGGTGATCAACACCACCAGCATAGCGCCGGTTGCCAACGTGTTGCCAAGCAGCGCCAGCGCCGTGTCATGCGTCAGGGTCTCGGCCATGATACCGGAGCCGACGACTGTCGCCACCAGCAAGCCGGTGCCCAGCGCTTCAGCCACGAACCGGCGCGAGAGATCGAAGGCATTCATCGGCTGGCCTTCGGCCGGGCAACGGGTGCGGCGGTCATTGCCGGCTCCTCTCGCCCGGCCGGCAGCAAGGGGCGGCAAGCGCCGGTGCGCAGATTTCCGGGCGACCCGAGCAGCAATCCTCCATGAGGAAACGGATCAGCCCGGACAGCGCGTCGTATTCGGCGCTGTAGACGATCGAGCGGGCATCACGTCGCGCGGTCACGAGGCCGGCACGCTCCAGTTCCTTGAGGTGGAAGCTGACATTGGAAGGCGAGACCTCGACTTTTTCGGCGAGCGAACCGGCGGCAATACCTTCCGGTCCGGCAACGACCAGCAGGCGCAGCAGGCGCAGGCGCGTTTCCTGCGACAGCGCGCCAAAGGCGATCAGGGCTTGACGTTCATCCACGTTTCAATAATCCTTGAAATATTGAAATGAGGAATAGCCGACATGCTCTCTTCTGACAATCGGAAAAACGTCGCTCCGACGGATCCATCCGACCTGACCATCGGCGACCTGCTGATGGCACTGGCCGATCACAAGGACAGGCCGTTGGTGTTCCGCTATGACGGGCGGCCGGTAAAGCCGGGCTACCATGTCACCGAGGTGAAAGCGGGACAGTTCTCGGCGCTGGATTGCGAGGCGAATCCGGAATCATGGTCGGAAATCTTCGTCCAGCTATGGGACGTGGACGAAGGCGGGCCGGTCCACATGCCGGCCGGCAAGTTCGCAGCGATCATCCGCAAGGTGGCGGACCATGTCGCGCTCGATCAGGCTGCGAAGCTGACCTTCGAGGTCAGCGACGGCGTGCGCCCGATGGAACTGCACCGGGCGGCGCAGCCGAGCCTCGTCGGCGGGGCCGTCGAGGTGGATCTGTCGCCACGACCATCAAGCTGCAAGCCGCGTGACCGCTGGCTCAAGCAACAGGCGGCGGCAGCAAGCCAGCCTTGCTGCGGCGCGAGCCGCTGCTGTTGATCCTGCGACGGTCGCGCGACGCTGCTAGAATCTGATCATGCCGTTGGCCTGCAACAGGTAAAGGCCCACGAGAACGATGGCGATCAGCGCCACCCAAACGGCTGTCCTGCTCATTCGCAAATCCCTGTTGATCCGGCAATGAACGCGCGCGCCGGTTGCGTTCCATGTGTACCGGGTTGCACGTCGCCTGGGGCAGGATCAAGTGACGAATTGGTGAGACTGCCGCGCGTCAGTCCTTCGGCGCGTTGCTGTAGAGCGCCACGCCGACGCGGTCGTTGCGCCGCCACCGCACCAGGGCGCGATATGCCATATCGTCGGCTGGAACCTCGAGCAGGAAGCGGTCCGGGATCTCCACATCGGCGCCGACGCGCAATTCGGCACCCTGCTCGTGCTGGTTCCTGACCGAGCAGCCGATCCTGACGCCATTGGCGATGATCGTGGCTTCCTTGAGCACGAATTCGCGCGCATGAAGACGACGCTCGGTCTCGGGATAGTCGGCCATATCCGGCGGGCTCCTCAGGCAAAAGTTCTCCTCGCCACGAACCAGTATAATAGCCGCGAGGCGTTTCCGTTCCGTTAGCGATCACTGAAACGGCGAAGCTCGGCCTGGCCTGCTGCCGCTGGTCGGCAGGTGAAGGATCCCAGCGCTATTTCGTGCCGACAACGACCCCGCTGGCGTGCAGCACCCAGCGGCGTCCGTCGCCGCGGAACTCGGTGAGCGACAACGGCTCGATGTCGATCTTCCAGACCGAGGAAAGCGGCGCGCCCAACACATGCACCATGGCGGCGCGGATCGGCACGGGATGGGTGAGCGCGATGGTGTGGCCGCTCTCGGGGGCAAGGCGCTCCATCAGCGCGGCACCCCGCCGGGCGACGGCGGCAAGCGACTCACCGCCATGGGGTGCTGCGTCCACATCCGCGAACCAGGCCGCCATGCCTTCCGGGTCCTCGACCTGCACCTCCTCGAAGCCCTTGCCGGCCCAGCGTCCGAAATCCTGCTGGCCAAGCAGCGGCTCGACCGTCGCGTCAAGGCCGAGTGCCTCAGCGGTCTGCCGCGCGGCAAGCGCCGGGCTCGTCCAGACGCGGTCGGCGCGGCGCAGCGAAGCGGCCAGTGCGCCGGCGCGATCGAGAGCCCGCGGCTCCGGCGCCTCGTCGTTCGGAAAGCGACCCTTGCGCGTGGCCTGCGTCGCACCGCTTGCAATCATCGTCAGGCGGGCGAGCATCCCAAAACTCCGTGGTCCAGTGAAATTTCGGCCGCGCGAAGCCTGTTGGCCATTACATGTCGTTGACAGGCGAACGAAGTGCTGACAAGTGTTTTAGCGCTATACGGGATTGGAAGCCGGTGCGAGTCCGGCACGGTCGCGCCACTGTGATCGGCACCAGCCGAAAGTCAGGCCTTATTCCGCAGCATTTGTTCGATCAACGGGACGCAGTATCCCACGGGAGGTCAATATGTCCGACACCACCTTCGCCCCCAGCTACGGTCCGGTTGCTATTCCGGTCCGCGAGCTTCTGCCCTGGGCAATCTTCGCCGGCCTGATGCTGATGCTGATGATCTATTTCGTCGGCGCGGAAGAAGGCGCGACGTCGCTGATCCGCGGCACGGCGGTGCACGAATTCGTGCATGACGGCCGCCACCTGCTCGGCTTCCCCTGCCACTAAAGCGGTTCGGCATCGCTGAACCGTCCTAAGGTTTGGTCTAACGCAATTCCGGACGGAAAATCGCTATGCGTTTTTCCGTCGGATTGTTTGAAAGGCTGCTGACATGGTCGGAAAACTTTTGCTGCGCGGCATGCTTGTCGGGTTGGTCGCTGGGATTCTGGCGTTTGCCTTCGCGCGCGTCTACGGCGAGCCGCAGGTCGACAAGGCGATCGCCTTCGAGGAACAGCAGGCCCAGGCCGCCGGCGAAGCGCCGGAGCCCGAGATGGTCAGCCGCGCCATCCAGGCCGGCATCGGCCTTGCTACCGGCGTGCTGGTCTATGGCGCGGCGCTCGGCGGGCTGTTCTCGCTGGTCTTTGCCTATGCCTATGGCCGCCTGGGCTCGCTTGGGCCGCGCGGGACCTCGGCGCTACTGGCGCTGCTCGGCTTCCTGGCCGTGATCGTGGTGCCCAGCCTCAAATATCCGGCGAACCCGCCGGCCGTCGGCAACCCCGAGACCATCGCCTACCGCACGGAACTGTTCTTCATCATGATCGTGATCTCGATCGCGGCGATGGTGGCGGCGGTCGGGCTGGCGCAGGGGCTGTGGAACAGGCTCGGCGCCTGGAACGCCTCGATCGTGGCAGGGCTCGCCTTCCTGGTGGTCTTCGCGCTGGTGAAGGCAGCACTCCCCGACATCAACGAGGTGCCGGAAAGCTTCTCGGCGACAGTGCTGTGGCAGTTCCGCGTCGCCTCGCTCGGCATCCAGCTCGTGCTCTGGACCGTTGTGGGGCTCGGCTTCGGCGCGGTCGCCGAGCGCGTGGTCGCGCAGCGCGACCAGCGCGGCCCTGCCCGCCGCTACGCCTGAATTCCGATGCGTCGGCCGCCACGGTTGTTTGCCCTGGCGGCCATTTTCCTTTTGACGATCTGGCAGTCGCTTCTGATCGCCATTCCGGCCGAGGCGCATAGCGGATCCTCGGCCCCGCCTCCCCCGGGCATCCAGATCCCCAGCCTCACGCATGGCCAGATGGCGGTGATGGCGCGCTACCGCGGTGAGATCATCGATCTCGCCCAGCGCCAGACGGTGACCGACCCGACCTTCCGGCGGCTCTACAATCACGGCAATTTGCAATTCACCTACTGCCTCTGGGGCCTGATGCCGGGCAGCCTCGGCGACGAGGAAAGCCCTTTCAACGAATGCAGCCATGCCTATCTCGCCACCGCCAAGGCGCTGCTCACCTATATGGCGACGATGCCGGCAGCCACGCGTCAGGCCAAGGCGCTGATCTCAGACATCGATGCCGACATGGTGCGCGGCGGCGCGTCCTGGATCCTGTGCCAGTATAGCGGCGAGGCCTTCAGCACCGGCGCGGTCGTCGAGCCCAGATGGCGGGACATGTTCTTCCACCTGCCGAGCCTGGCGGTCGTCCTGGCCATGACCGCGGCGCTGATGACGGCTGCGTGGTCGATCTTCGGCGCGAGACGGGTACGCGCTGTTTAACCGACTCAGGCCGGCTGACCGAGTCGAGATGCCAGGTAGCGCGGCTCGTTGTGCTGCGCGGATCGCGCCAGGCAGCGCGACTACTTCGAGCGCACCCCATAGGCGGCAAGGAACGCTTCGACCGAGGCATCGGCGTGGCGCTCGAGGTCGGCTTTCGAGCGCGGGTTGCTTCCGGTGAACATGGCCTCGTTCATCGGGATCCAAAGCAGCATTCCAAAGAAATGGCTGGCCGCCAAACGGGGATCGCCGGTTTGCAACAGGCCTCGGCTGGTGAGTTTTTGAAAGCACGCCCCCACCGAGGCAAGCATGCGCTCAAAGCCCTTGTCGTACCAGCTGCGGCCAAGCTGCGGCATCCGATCGGCATTGGCGATGATCAGACGCCGGAGCCTCAGCAACTCGTTGTTCATCAGCGTGGTGGTCAGTTGGCGGGCAAGCTGCTGCAGGCCGCCCTCCAGGAATTTCGCCTCGGAAAGCAACACCGTCACGGACTCGACAACGTCGTTGGTCTGAGAAGCGGTGGACTCCACGACTTCACTGAAAAGCGTCTCCTTGTCCTTGAAATGCTTGTAGACGGTCTGCTTGGAAGCGCCCGCCCGGGTGGCGATCTCCTCCATGCTGGTCCCATCGTAGCCCTTGGCGATGAACGCGGCGGTCGCCGCTTCGATGATCTCACGATCCTTGCGGGCCGATCTGGTCTCAACAGCAATTTTCATAGCGCCTCGCGATCAGTACTAGACGGTACCGTTCCCATATGATAGTCACAGTACTAGACTGACTAGTACCCGTCAATGAAATGGAGGTTCGACCCGATGACCCAGATGCTCTTCCTCAATCTGCCGGTGCGCAATCTGCAGGCAGCGACGAAGTTTTATCTCGCCATCGGCGGCACGCTCAACCCGCAGTTCTCGAATGACCAGGCCAGCTCGATCATGTTCTCCGAATCGATCGGGGTCATGTTGCTGACGCACCAACACTACAGCCAGTTCACGGCCCGGCCGATCGGCGATGCCAAGCGCGAGAGCCAGATGCTGATCGCGCTGACCGTCGATAGCAAGGACGCGGTCAATGCGGTAATCGAGAAAGGCGTTGCGGCCGGCGGCCGCGCCGATCCCAACCCGGTGCAGGATCTCGGTTTCATGTTCAACCGCCACATAGAAGACCCGGATGGCAATGTCTGGGAGTTCCTCTGGATGAACCCCTCGGCCATGCAATAGACCGTCTGTAGCGCCCCTATGCCGGAATGACACCATGGAAGCGACGGGCACTCGCCCGTCGCTTCCATGTCCGGGCATGCCTGCAATCGTCCTTGACCAACCTTGACATCTATGTGTCCACGCCGGCGGCGTGCCGTCGCCAGTCCGGCTAGCGCATCGCGGCGCGCTGGCGTAAGCATCGGCAATTGTCCGGCCTCCGGATTCGCAGCCGCCAGCAGCCATGTTCGCCCCCGAAGCCTTCGCCGTCACCGCCGCTATGTGCAGCGCGCTGAGCTCCATGTTCCTGAGCGAGCTCAAGGGCCGCGTTCCCCTCCTCCAGCTTGCCCGCTGGCAGATGCTCGCAACCTTCGTGATGACCGGCTCGGTGTCGTTGGCGATCGGCGGCTGGCACACGATCGGACCGAGGGAGTTCTGGCTGCTTGCCGGATCGAGCTTCGCCGGCATCAGCATCGCCAGCACGACCTATTTCGCCACCATCTATTCGGTCGGCCCGCGCATCACGGCGCTGCTGTTCTCGCTCACCTCGCCTTTCGCGCTCGCGCTCGGCTATCTCGTGCTCGGTGAAACCATCAGCCGCTGGCAGGCGCTGGGCGTGGCGCTGGTGCTGGCCGGCATCGTGCTTGCCATCGGCATGCCGCGGCGGTTCCTCAAGCGCGGCGACCTGGCGCCGGCGATGCCGGTCGTCACCCCTTCGACCGTGCCGGTCAGCACCGCGCCCGGGCCGCCGCTCACCGGCCGCATGGGACCAGGCATCGCGCTCGGCGTCACGACGGCGCTCGGCCAGGCGATCGGCACCCTTCTGGCGCGGCCGGCCATGGCCGCCGGCGTCGAACCGTTCAGCGCAATGGCGCTGCGCTCGGGCCTCGCCGTGATCCTGTTCATCGCGCTCGCTGCAACGCCATTCGGCAGGGGCAAGCGGGAAGCCGTCCAGTTCGGTACGGTCGGGCTTGCGGTGCTTTCCGCCTTCGTCGGCACCTCGCTCGGCATGTCCTGCCTGATGGCCGCGCTGCGCACCGGCAATGTCGGCATCATCTCGACGCTGTCCTCGATGACGCCGGTCATCATCCTGCCGATGGTGTGGCTGCGCAGCGGTCAGCGGCCGACCGCAGCCGCCTGGGCCGGCGCGCTGCTCGCGATCGCCGGCACGGCGCTGATCAGCGTTAGGTGAGCTGAGCCGCCACCATTTCGTAAATCCCGCGCCAGCACTCAAAGAGTGCCTGTCTCAGCCATGCGTGTGCCCATGATGATGGCCCGCCGGCTCGGCCATCATGAAGGGCAGGTCCTCGCTGTCGGAACCAGCCGCCAGTTGCAGCCTGGCGCTGAATTCGTGCGGTTCGGCCGGAGCGACCAGGCTTTGCAAATAGTGATGGTCGCCACCGACCGGAGACAGCACCAGGCGCTCGATGCCTCCCGGCCGCTCAATGGCAACGCCGGCCTGCAAGCCCTCGGCGTGACGCGACAGGCGCAGCCGCATGCGCTCGCCCTGCGGCGTGTCGACGATTTCGAGCAGCCCGCTGGCGAGCTTGCCGGACACCAGGAAAGGATCCGGCGCGTGATGGTGGCCGCCCTCCGCCTCCGGCTCGGCAAAGCGCACGATGGCGACGTCGAGCGCGGGAATATGCGCGAAGAGCTCGGCCTTAAGCGAAGCGGCGATGTTGTTCGCAGCGGCAAGCAGCAGCCCGTCATTCACCGCGATCTCCACATCGACGTGCAGCTTGTGGCCGAGCCAGCGGGCCTTGGCGCCGACCACCCTTTCGATCCCGGCGACATGTTCGGCGGCGTGATGAACCTCATCGACAAGACCCGGCTCGACGCCGTCCAGCATGCGCGTCAGCACCGAGCGCGCCGATTGCCAGACGATGCCGAAGATGGCGACGGTGATCAAAAGGCCGACGATCGGGTCCGCCAGCGGATAGCCGAACCAGACACCGAGCGCGCCGGCAACGACGGCGAGGCTGGTGAGCCCGTCGGTGCGGGCGTGATAGCCGTCGGCGATCAAGGCTGCGCTGTTTATCTGACGGCCGACGCGGATGCGGAATACCGCCACCGCCTCGTTACCGAGGAAGCCGATGATGCCGGCCGCGGCAAGCCAGCCCAGGAACTGGACCGGCTGCGGATTGAACAGGCGATTGATCGCCTCGTAACCGGCTACCAGCGCACTGGCCAGGATAATGAGCACGATGACTATGCCGGCAAGGTCCTCGACCCGGCCAAGGCCGTAGGTAAAGGTTCTTGTCGGCTTGCGGCGCGCCAGCACGAAAGCGATCCAGAGCGGGATTGCCGTGGTGGCGTCGCCGACGTTGTGGATGGTGTCGGCGAGCAGCGCCACGCTGCCTGAAAAGACGACAACCGCGATCTGCAGCGCGGCCGTCATGGCCAGGATGACGAACGACCATTTGATCGCCCAGATGCCGCGCTCCGTCGTGGCGATCGTCGCATCGATCACGCCATGTGTATGCCCATGCGGTCCGTGATGGTCATGGCCGTGCCCGCCGTGGTCGTGCCCGCCGTGGTCGTATCTGTGAGCGCCGAAGCCGAACCAGTCCGGAATTTTTCTCCACATCGAATGCCTCACAGATATTTGGTGAGCTGCTTCAGCTCCTTGAGCGCGTCCCTGGTAGGCTCGCCGCCTTCGACAAGGCAATGTTCCATATGGTCGTGGATCAGTTCCCGCTTGGCGTTGCCGACGGCGCTTTCGACGGCGTGAAGCTGTTGCGCGAGGTCGAGGCAGGACCGGCCTTGCTCGAACATGGTGAGCACGGCCGCAAGATGGCCGTGCGCGCGCTTGAGCCGGGCGATGATATCGGGATGAGGGCTGTGTATTGTCATGCCATATCCTATCCTCCAGGGTAGGATATGGCAACGTGCAACCGAGCCCGGCCACTTCGCTTCCTTGATACGTCGCCCGCAATGGCAAGTGTCGGCCGGCTCACGCCGTCGGCAGCGTGGCCCCTGCCCTGTCGCTAGAGCAATTCCAGGAAAAGTGTAAGCGGTCGGGCTCGGCGACTTCGCCGTAGCCTCCCGTCCGGAATTGCGTAAAAACAAAGAGATAGGGCGTTCACCAGTTCCGTGAAACGGTGAAACGCACTATCACGGGCGGCCTGACGGGCAGCGGGCAACGCCGGGGGGCAACGTGGCCTCCGGTACCCATGATGATACCGCTGACTGTGGCCGAGACGGCAAGCATGGATAGCTGATATGATCGGCGTTGCGGCTCGCGCTCTGTGGTTGGGGTTGTTCAATGTCGCTCGCTTACAGACCTGCTCGCGCCGATGACCTGGCCGCGACCGATGCGCTGGTGGTCGCCAGCATCAACGAGCTTACCGTTCGGCACGGCTTTGGCCCGATGGCGGCGACGAGCCCTCCCAACTTCCAGCTGTTTTCGCTCGAGGACGACCCTGGCGGCCTGTGGGTGGCGGAAGCCGGCGGGGACATTGTGGGCTTCGCCTGGAGCTGGGCGTGCGGCGATATCTGGTTCCTCGCCCAGTTGTTCGTCGATCCTGGCCGACAAGGCCACGGCATCGGAAACACGCTGCTGGAACGGACCATGGAGCATGCCCGCAGATCAGGCGCAGCCCACAAGGCGCTTATCACGTTCACCTTCAATCGGGTGTCGCAGGGACTTTACATGCGGCACGGCTTGTTTCCCAAAACGCCGATCTACCTTCTCAGCGCCGCGCGCGAACGCGTGACCAAGGCATTGCCTCAGCCGCGATTGCGCGCCGTCGAAATGGACGGTAGCGCCGCGACGATGAAAAAACTGGTCGAGATCGACGTCTGCGCCCTGGGTGTCTCGCGAGAGAAACATCATCGCTACCTGCGCGCCGATCCTTCGACGACAGGCGTCTTCTTCCTCGCCGGCAGCGATGCTGTCGGCTACGGCTACCTCAGCGCGAGCGGGCATATCGGCCCCCTGGCGGTGACGCGGCCCGATATCCTTCGGGATGCCTTTGCAACGGCGTTGCTGGTAGCGGCGGATCGCTCGGCCGAAAAGGTATCGGCCTTCCTGCCGGGCACATGCCAGAGCGCGCTCGGCCTTGCGGTCGATCAAGGCATGCGCATCACCTTCCCGATGCTGTTGATGGCATCGCCCGGCTTTGGCGACTGGACGCAATATCTGCCGCGAAATCCCGGCTTCATGTGATCGGCCGCCCGCGGCTGTAGGCAGTCGGCGGCAACCAAATGCTTGTTTTGCCGTTTATTTCAGCGGCTGCCGGCACTCGGCGTGGCGCCAGCCGGCTCCGTCGGATGAGACGCCGCACGGGGCGGAAAGGAGGCCGAGATGACACGGCCGGCAGTGGAGATAGGCGACAGGGTGGCTGTCATCGCCACGGTGGTCAAACGCACCGGCGACCGCGTGACGCTGAGGCTCGACGGCGACAGCCATAAATATTCGATGGTCGAGCCCAATGCCAAGGCGGGTGACAAGCTCAGACTCGAGGGTGACGTCGTGCATATCGATGAGGATCTCGGACGCACGACCGTGCAGGTGCTGGGACGGGTGACCGTCGACACCAAGTCGGTCGAGATGGTGACGCGGCGTTGTGACCTCGATCATATCGGCTCCAACGTGCCTGGCCACCCTCGCCCGCGCACCCCGCCGACACCGCATGGGTGAACAGGGATATCGGCCCTTCCCCTCGCGCCCTTCGCGTTCTGGCAAATTCAAGCGCCTAATGGCGCTTGAAATATTGCACTTCGCGTTCGTGCTTTTCCGCAGCTTCGCGCGACTTGAAGGTGCCCAGATTGCGGCGCTTGCCGGTTCTCGGATCGGTTTTGCGCGAATAGAGCCTGTATTCGCCGGATTTCAGCTTACGGATCATGGCGATCTCCTTGTGAACCATGTGAATCATGAACCTAACCCGCCTGGGCCGTCGCGGTTCCAGGCGAGCCGTCCCGTCCGCTTGCGGGCCGGCCGCAAAAAAGCGCCGCTCTCGGTGAACCATTTCACGGACGCAAACGACCCAATGTCGGAATCGACACCGTAACGACACGATTAAGTCGGATTATTTGTATTCAAATGACTTTAGCGACGTTATGCGGATGTCGCTGGAGTGCCGGATCTGAGGAGGGTGAGATGGTTACGGCGAAGCTTCACGGCGTTGAACTCGTCAGGGGCCAGAAGTGGACGGTGCGCGTTACCGCCTACGGCACGACGCTCATCTTTCCATTCGAAGCCGAGCAATATGCGCGCTCCTATGCCGATGGCCAGGCCTTCCGCCTCGGCGTCGAGGTGGTCGAGTTGAAGGATTGCGCCTGAGAGGCCGAGCCATCGACAGCTCAATGGCCTGACGACCCAAGCACCCATATATAAGCGGCATGTCTATCCTTGATGCGGCAAAGCGGCGGGCGCGCAAGATCAAGCGCGATGTGGTTGCGCTCTGGATTGCAGCCCGCGATCCGCGTGTGCCCTGGTATGCAAAAGCCGCCGCGGGCGCCGTCGCTGCCTATGCGCTGAGCCCCATCGATCTTATCCCGGATTTCATCCCGATCATCGGCTACCTGGACGACCTGCTGATCGTGCCTGTCGGCATCATGCTCGCGGTCAAGTTGGTCCCCTCCGATCTGATGCAGGAATTCCGCGAAGAGGCCATGCGGCGCGAGAAGCCGGTGAGCAAGGCCGGGCTCGCCTTCATCATCACGCTTTGGGTGCTGGCGGCGCTGGCGCTCGCCCGGCTGTTCTGGCCCAAGGCTTAGATGCTTCAGCCAGCGTGGCCTCGCATAAGTGAGGAGCACATCAATAGATATACACCTCTAAATTAGCGTCCACTTGTATTTGTTGCAAATCAGGATCATGCTCGTCGAGCGCGTGAAACGACATGCGCAATGGGTGGGGTCAACAAGGGATCAAGCGTGATGGAGTTCGCAGTCTGCTACGACCACAGCGGGTTCGACCTTGCGCGGTCGATCTTTCTCGATGTCACGGCGTTCTTTGCGCTGATGGCGCCATGGGCGATCGCGCGGCTGGTCGAAATATCGCGCGAGGATACCGGGCTGAAGGCGGCCTGAGGCTGAAAGCAGCAAGGGTTCAGCCATCGCGGACGACCTTTCGGATCGACATGTCGCCGAGCAACGCCGAACAGTCGATCTCCTCCTGAAAGTGAGCCTGCGGATCGAGCACCAGCCACGAAGCGTGGGTGCGAAGCTGCTTCAGCCTGGCATTCTTTTGCACGCGTGCCAGACGCTCGGCCTCGGTAACCTGAGAAGGCCTTTCGGCCTTGTGTCGGTCAAGTATCCTCGACATAGCGGCGGAAAACGCGCTTGCCCTGCCTTTCGTTCCGTCGAAAGTGAAGGATCGGATGCTCCATAATAACGCGCCCCCTGTTTGAGGTGACGCGCCAGGATTTTTGCGCGCTACAATGCCCGCACCGCACGCGTATTTGTTTAATTTGCGCCGTCTCTCAAGCAGCATCGAGCGACGGCCAACCGAATCGGCGGTTGGGGTAGCCCGGCTTGCCTTGACGGTAAAAGAGTACGGCTCTTTGACAGACAAGCCGGGCTAAAGCGCCGGCCATTGGGTTTCCTTGGGGGGAGAGCCGGCGCAGGGATAACGTGTCCGTTTCCCGTTGCGCCCGCAATTGTCGCTGAGGTCCTATGCGCCGGCGCAATGGTCCGACCGGCTGGAAGCGTGATGCCGCAGTTCCGGACGGAAGGCTACGGCGAAGACGCCGAACCTATCCGCTCAAACTTTTCCTGGAATTGCTCTACGCCCGGCCGTTCAAGCCTGCGTTAGACGGCTGCCTTTTTGAAGCGCTCTTTTGACGAAAAGCTCGGCGTGCTGCGCCCATTCCGCTTCCCCAACGTCGTTGTCGCGAACGGACTGCCTGAAAGCTTCCCGCAGAGCCTCGAGCTCAAAAACCGACAGCCGCTGGTTTCTTTTTTGCTTTTTTGTGCCGGCGTCCATAACGTTGCCAAGAACCGGGTGAAGCTCATCATGCATACCCATGTATATGCGGTGGCTGTTCGACCCATCAACATCCTGGTCCTGACTTCTTTTGGGGGCAAATTTTGCCGCCGCGTCCGCGTCTTCTGCCGGGCCCGACCTGCCGATGCGAACAGGGTTTGCAAGCCGTCCATCCGACAGGTCCGCCGCTATATGTCTGCACCTACAACGGCCGATAAGAACACCGTCTCGGGCCGAGGCATCGGCGGCGTGGCGCTGTATCTTGCAAGTTATACGTCTTTTGGTATGGACCCGGAGCTCGATTGGTGGTTGTGTTGGCATCGCAAAAACCATTTGTAATTTCAGGTGGCAGCCGGCCCGCGTCTTCTCCGCCAAGAGGAATGACGCGGGCTTTTGCCGCTCGGGAGCGCCACCCTCGCCGCTTGCGAAGCCAAGCGCCTGCCCGTTGGCGAGCGCGCAAGCCGCCCGCCATTAACCTTCCCCCATCGGCACGGACCAAGGTCGGTGTCGCAATTGCCTTCCCTCGCCTATAATCTTGCAAGCGGGTGGGTGAACAGGGCCGATGTTCGGGAGATATTTGAAGCGACTTGCGCGAATCTGGAGCAGGCTTTCGCTGGCCTGGCAGTTCGTGATCGCGGGTGGCATCGGCCTTCTGGCCGTGATGCTGGTGGTTGGACTGTGGGTCACGTCGCAGATCCGTGACGGCGTCATGCACAATGCCGCCGCGACCACCGCGCTCTATGTCGACAGCGTGATCGCGCCGCTGCTGCCTGACATGCGCAAGAGCCAGGAGCTCGACGACACCGTCAAGCGGGCGCTGGACGAGACACTCGGCCAAGGTGCGCTTGGGAAAAGGCTGGTGTCGTTCAAGCTGTGGCGGCGCGACGGCACTATTCTCTACTCGAAGGACGCCAGCATCATCGGCAGGCGGATCACGCCCAACGTCAATCTCGTCGCCGCTTTCGCCGGCAATGTCATGGTCAAATACAACTCCAACAGGCTCGTAGACGAGGAAGACGAGAAAGAACGGTCGATGGGGGTGCCGCTGCTCGAGATCTACAACCCGGTGCGCGAACCCTGGTCGGGCGAGGTCGTGGCCGTGTCTGAATTCTACGAGTTGTCCGGCGATTTCGAGGAATCGTTGCACTCGGCCCTGTTGTGGAGCTGGCTGGTGGTGGCAGGCGCCACGGCGGCGGCGCTTGCCCTGCTCTCTGGCATCGTATTCCGCGGCAGCCGCACCATCGTCACGCAGCAGGCAGCGCTCGAGGCCAAGGTTTCCGAATTACAGGCCGCGCTGGCGCAGAACTCGTCGCTGCGCCAGCGCGTGCAGCGCGCCTCGCGCCGCGCTACCGCCATCAACGAGCGGTATCTGCGGCGCATCGGCGCCGACCTGCATGACGGACCGGCGCAGCTGGTGGCGCTCGCCGCGCTCAGGATGGACAGCCCGGTGCTGGTCGATCCGGCCACGTCGAGCACGCTGCGCGAGGCGGAGATCGCCGGCATACACAAGACGCTCGGCGAAGCGATGCGCGAGATACGCGGCATCTGCAACGGGCTGGTGCTGCCGCAGATCGAGACGCAGGCCGTGACCGACATCCTGCGGCTGGCGGTGAGCGAGCATGAGCGCCGCACTAGCACCAATGTGTTGCTAACTCTGCCTGAGCGCTTGCCGGAACTCGGCACCTCGGAAAAGATCAGCATCTACCGCTTCGTGCAGGAAGGCCTGAACAACGCCTACCGCCACGGCAAGGGCAAGGGCCAGCAGGTCAAGGCCACGACGAAGGGCGGCAAACTCCTGGTCGAGGTGCTGGACACCGGCCCCGGCTTCGACCCGGCCAGAAGCGAGGGCCTTGGGCTTGCGGGCCTGAGGGAACGCATCGAAAGCATCGGCGGACAGTTCGAGACGCTGTCCGGTCCGGGAGGAACAAGACTGGTGATCAGCTTGTCTGTCGAGGAGCAACCGTGAGCACATCCATCCGCATTGCAATAGTCGACGACCACCCCCTGTTTCGCGAGGGTGTGGCGCGCAGCCTCGGCGAGATCGGCGGCTTCGAACTTGTCGGGGAAGGCGCCAGCGCCGAAGACGCCGAAAGGCTGGCGCGCGCCAGCACGCCCGATATTCTCCTGCTCGACATCAGCATGCCGGGCGGCGGCCTCAACGCGCTGGCCGGCATCCTTTCAGCGATGCCCGAGCAGAAGATCGTCATGCTGACGGTTTCGGAGACCAATGCCGACGTCGCCCAGGCGCTGAAGGCCGGCGCACGCGGCTATGTGCTGAAAGGCGTCGGCTCCAAGGCGTTGGCCGAGATCCTGCGCGACGTCGCGAACGGCCAGAGCTACGTATCGCCGAGCCTCTCGGCCAGGCTGCTTTCCGACCTTTTGCAGCCCACTGGCAGCAAGCCCGACCCGCTCAGCCAACTCACTGGACGCGAGGCCGAGATCCTGAAACTGGTGGCGGAGGGGCTGAGCAACAAGGAGGTGGCCGCCCGGCTGTCGCTGCAGGAGAAGACGGTCAAGCATCACATGACCAGGGTGCTGGCCAAGCTCAACGTGCGCAACCGCACCGAGGCGGCGCTGCTGATGCACGAGGCGAGGGAAAGGAATTGAGGGGAATTGGGGAATTGGGGAACTGAAGAATTGAGGAGCTGAGGAACGAGGTTCCCTCTTCAATTCTTCAATTCTTCAATTCTTCAATTCTTCAATTCTTCGATTCCCCAGTTCGTCAGTTCCCCAGTTCTGATCCCTTCACAGATTCAGCAGGCGCGACAGATCCTCCTCCGTCGCCTGCCGCTCGATGATGGTGCGGCCTTGCGCGTCCGTCATCTCGAAACGGCCGTTCTGGACTTGCTCCTTCATGCCGTTGCGATGAACGACGGTGATCTTGTCGCCATCGATGGACAACGTGTCGCCGGTCGCGGCGTTGGTGTAGCTGTTCTTGCCGCCGGGATCGGTATTGCCCTTGCCGCTGTTGTTGCCCGGCCCGGCATTAGGGTTGCCGCCGCCGGCATTGCTGTTGCCGGAATTGCCGCCGGCATTGCTGTTTCCACTGTTGCCGCCATTGCCGGAATTCGAGCCGCCGGCGGAACCCGAATTGCCGCCACTGCCGTTGCCGCCGCTGTTGCCGTTGCCGGCATCGGCCGTGGCGGCGGCAATCCTCGGCGCGCCATCAAAGGTGACGTGCCATGGCGCAAAGGTCAGCGCCAGCGCGCCAAGCACACGCAGCCCGAGCCAAGCAAGCCTGCTGAAGGGGCGGTTTCGCATATCTTCTCTACATTCCGATTCCACCTCGGCATGGCCGAAGTTCCGCTCACGGCGCAGCCAAGGCGGAACCGTTGTCCTGACCCGGGCAGGAATTCACATCCGACGGGGCGACGAAAGCGGCCCACGACCCCTGCCCCGGCCCGTCGGACCATTTCCGGCGCCATCGCTGACCAATGTCGCAGCGGCTAAGCTTTGCCGCGCAAAAAATTACCCCCGCACGAAGGCGGGGGTAAGGTGAGTAGCCAGGTTCTACCGCAAGACGATCAGGACCGTAGAGACGAAGCAAAAGGTGGCAACCTGATTTTGCAGCGCTGACCTTCGGTCCCTTAAGATCTAATCCGGATAAAACCTCGCTCTCACAAACTCTGTCTCACAAATTCTTCAGGCGATTGAGATCGACCGTGGTAGCCATGCGGTCGACGATGGTGCGTCCGTACTTGTCTTCCATCCTGAACCGGCCGTTCTCGATCGTCTCCTTCATTCCATTGCGGTGCGTGACCTGGATGCTATTTCTGGTGGCCTCGACCTTGTCGCCGGTAGCAGCGTTCACATGGCTATCGACATCCCCGGTACTTGTCGCACTGGCGCCGCTCGCGCCGTTGTTGCTCTTGCTATTGTTGCCGTTACCGCTGTTGCCGCCGCTATTGCCGTTACCGCTGTTGCCGTTTCCGCTGTTGCCGCCGCTATTCCCGCCACCGCTCCCGCTGTTGCCGCCGCCGTTCCCGTTTCCACCACCACCGCCATTACCACCGCCACCGCCGCCTTTGCCGGCATAGGCCTTGGTCACAACGAGACCATCGATGGAGAGACTGAAAGGCGTGACGACAAGCACCAACGCAGCCAGCGCCGGCAAGATTAGCCTGCAGCCCACGCGCGATGCGTGCATTCCGTTCTCCCCATGCCAGCCCTTCAGCCCGTCGGCCGAACTACCCCACCGGCAATGTCGCATGGTAAGCATCCCCAATCAGCAAGGCATAAGGAAGTGGCCCACGACCCTTGTCTTGTCCACTCGGACCTATTGCAATTTTGTTATAGGACCTAAGTCTTATTTCAACCACCGGATGCGGTCGCACGTTGCCACCGCAGCGGGGTTTTTCCAAAGCCGACCAATCCCTTAACGACCACGGCATTGCGAGGCCTCAAGGAAACGGCGAAACACCGCACCTCTTGTTTTCAAGCAGTTCCGGACGGAAGGCCACGGCAAGGCGCCGGGCCTGACCGTTCGCCAATTTCCTGGAACCACCGGGTTCGGAAGATGGATTCAGGCCGGCAAAGCCACCGGCCGCCGTGCCGCAACCGCCGTGCCGAAGGCGGCGGCAATGACTGCGGCGATGCCTGCGCATTGCACAAGGTTGAGCTTCTCATGCAGGAACAGGAGGCCGGTCAGCGCGCCGCCCGCCGGCTCCAGGCATACCAGCATGCCATAGACCTTGGCCGGCATGCGGGCCAGCACCAGCATTTCCAGATAGAAGGGCAGAGCGCTTGAAAACAGGCCGACCACGGCGGCGCCCGCCATAATGTGCGGGTCGGCGAGATAGGGCTGAGCGGCGCTGAAGCCGAAAGGCAGCGCCAGCACCGCGGCGATCGCCATGCCATAGGCGGAGGTGCGCACGCCGAGCTCGGCGCCGGCCTTCTGCGCGAAGATGATGTAGAGCCCCCAGCAGGCGCCCGCCGCCAGCGCGAGCGCCACGCCTATCGGATCGAGCCCGCGACTGATGCCGGCAAAAGGCGACAAAAGCACGATGCCGACGACGGCCAGCGCCACCCAGACAAGGTCGAGCAGGCGCCTGGAACCGAGCGTGGCGACGAACAGCGGCCCGGTGAACTCGAGCGCCACGCAAACGCCGAGCGGAATGCGCTGGAGCGCGGCATAGAACAACATGTTCATGGCGCAGACGGTGATGCCGTAGGCGGCGAGCCAGGGTAGGTTCCGGCGCGACGGCAGCACCTTCCAGGGCCTCAGCGCCGCCGCCAGCATCAGCGCGCCGATGGCGAGCCTCAGCATGGTCGTGCCTTCCGGGCCTAGAACCGGGAACAGCCCCTTGGCAAAGGCGGCGCCGACCTGCACGGAGAGCATTGCGCCGAGCAGGCCAAGCACCGGCATGGCGCCGACAGGGGTCTCCGGTTTTGCAATTGGCGTCGACGTCACTTTCTCTCCATCCCCTTGTCCGCGTGTCGCGGGAGATAAAGCCTGGCGGTCGCGCTGTCGTGAGGCACGAGCGGACGGATAGTGGGACAAGGCATCCGTCCGCTGCAGCGCACAAAGCTTTGAAATTCAAGATTCTTTTCGCGGATCCTCGAATAGATTTGCGAGGTACAAAGCCGACAGTTTTGATATTTCCAACGCTCTCGCTCTGGTTGCCGACCAATTTATCAACACCATCAGCGATAAGTGCTTTTCAAAAAATCAGACCAACTGCCCATAAACATATGGGACCATTGGGCATCTCAGCGAATATTTTCACCTGGCAAATATTATCCCCGCCTCTATCCATCACATATTTATTTCAAAGCCATAAGCATTTTGTGTTGCGCTGCAATATGGACCGCGAGAAACCCTTGACGGTTATGCAGTGAAGGATGCCGTTACGTTGACCCCGATGGGCATTCCGCTGAGCCGCAGCGACAGCGTCCCGCACGATGCGCAGCGGAAGCCGCCGATGGCGAACGCGCGCGACATACAGTTGGACGCATTGCGGGCCATTGCTGTGACGCTGGTGCTCTACTCGCATCTCCTCGCCGCCGGCGGCTCGTCCTTCGTCGGCCATCTCGGGGTCAGGCTGTTCTTCGTACTCTCCGGCTTCCTGATCACCCGGCTTTTGCTGGAGGCGCGCGATGCCTCCCTGTTCGAGGTCGGGCCGGCGCTGCGTTCCTTCTATGCCAGACGCATGATCCGGATATTCCCGCCCTATTTCGCGGTGCTGGGGCTCGTGTGGCTCGCCTCGGAGCAATCCAGGCCCTCGCTCGCCTGGCACGCGCTCTACCTCTCGAATTTCTGGTATGCGCGGCACAATGACTGGACGCCCTGGCTGCTCTGCCATTTCTGGAGCCTGAGCATCGAGGAGCAGTTCTACCTGGTCTGGCCGCTGATCGTGCTTCTGGCGCCGCGCAAGCGCCTCGAGGCGATCACCATCGCCGTCATCGCCTTCTCGCTCGCCTACCGGTTCTACTGGCCGATCGCCGCCAACCCAGCGCTCGCTCGCGACCTGCTGCCGCCGGCCTCGATGGATGCGCTTGGCTGCGGCGCGCTGCTTGCCGTCCGCCGCGCCAGGGGCGCGGATGCGCCGAAGTGGATGCGGCTCGGCTGGCCGGTCTTGGCCGCGATGTTCCTGTTCGTCGTCTGGTCCGATCCTGGGCCAGCGAATTCCGCCTGGGAGTGGCCACGCTGGACGCTGGTGCAGGTGCTGCCGCTGGTACCGATGCTGGCTATCGTCGCCGCGTGCTCGAACGGCCTGCGCGGCACGCTGGGCCGGCTGGCCGAGTTCCCCCCGCTGCTAGCGCTTGGCCGCATCAGCTACGGCGTATACCTCTATCATTCGATCCTTCTCGCCTTGACCGTCAGGGCACAGTCATGGATCCCGGTCGACGTCTCGGAGCAGGGGCCGGGGCGGTTCATTGTCGCGGGCACCGCCACGCTGGTCGTCGCCTCGCTCTCCTGGGTGTTCTTCGAAAAGCCACTCAACGGTCTCAAGCGCTATTTTCCCTATGTCGCGCCCTCGCGTCGGCGCGGCGCGAGCGAGACGCGCGGGTTCGGCACCGCCCCGGCACTCGACCTGCGGCCGACGGACCGGGGCCGACCATGACCGCAGCGCCCCTCATCTCCGTGCTTTTGCCGGTCTACAATGCCGAGCCCTACGTGGCCGCCGCGATGCAGTCGATCCTGCGGCAGGACTACGACCGGATCGAACTTATCGCCATCGACGACGGATCGACCGACAGGTCGCTGGAGATCCTCGAACGTTGCCGCAGGGACGACAGCCGCGTTTCCATCATCTCACGCGAGAACCGCGGCCTCGTCGCCAGCCTCAACGAGGGACTGGCGGTCGCGCAGGGCGAGCTCGTCGCGCGCATGGACGCCGATGACTTCGCCTATCCCTGGCGGCTGTCGCGTCAGGCGGCGCTGTTTGCGGCGCGGCCGGAGCTCGGCTTCTGCGGCGCGCTCGTGGATACGCTGCTGCACGGCCGCATCGCCCCGGGCCGGCTGGATCCGGTGTTCCGCCTCGGTCTGCCCGTGCTGTCGAAATTCTTCACCATCTTCATGCACCCGACAGTGGTCTACAACCGCAAGGTCATCGCCGAGGTCGATCTCCACTACGACCAGCTCTATCGGCATGCCGAGGATTTCGACCTCTTCCGGCGGCTGGCCGAGCGCTATCCGGCGGCGCTGATGCCCGAGAGCCTGCTGGTCTACCGCGTCCATCCCGGCAGCGTGACCAGCATGCACGGCAAGGAGATGCGGCGCACGCATCTCAAGATTGTCGGCGAGAATCTCGAGAGCGAGGGGCTGACGGAAGACGGCCGGAGCCTATGCGCCATCGGCGAGAAGGTCACCTTCGACACCGTGGCCCGGGCAGCCGCTTTCATTCGTGCCCTGGAGGAGCGGATCGCCGCCCTTCCCGATACAACGAGGCCGGGCTTCGAGGCCGGCGCGCTCAACCTGTTCTATTTCCTCTACCAACTCGTCAACGACGAGGAGCAGCCGGCGCTGTCGCATGAATTGCTGACGCTGACGGGGAAATGGAACGCCATCCGCCGCCGCGAGAAATATGCGCTCAGCCCCGGCGTCCGGGCGCCCTGGCTGAGCCAGGCCTCGATGTGGGCGGGCAAGCGCGCCGATTGGGTGGCCTACCGCTTCAAATCCGCGCCGGAGGCGTCGGTGCTCGCACCCTACAGGACGGGGACGGCATGAGAACGGGCGTCCTGCAACGTCTTGACGCCGAGGCCTCGCCATGAGCGATCAGCGTCACCCGCTGCTTCGGCATCTTCGCCCCGCCCTGCCCGTCCCTTCCTGGCCGGGGCAGCGGCCTCAGGTCTCCTTCATTGTGTGCTCGCGCGACCGCCTCGCGGTGCTGCAAGCCTGCATCGACTCGATCCGCGCCGCCTGCCGGGCGCATCCGGCCTTCGCGGCCGAACTGGTGGTGGTCGACAATGGCTCGTGCGATGGCACGGCCGAGTACATTTCGGCGGCCGCCGCGACCTCCGACATCGCGCTGACGGCAGTCTCGGAGCCGCGGCCCGGGCTGGCGGCAGCGCGCAATGCGGGGCTGGCGCGGGCACGCGGGCAGGTGCTGGTGTTCGTCGACGACGACTGCCGGCTCGACGGCAACTACCTCGTCGACCTGGAACGGCACTATGCGAACGGCGAGAAATGGCTGATCCGCGGCGGCCGCGTCGAGATCGGCGACGCGCGCGACCTGCCCTTCACCATCAAGCGCTGCGACAAACGCGAGCGACTGACGCCCGCCGTCCATCCGGGCGGCTTCGTGCTGGGCTGCAATATGACCATGCACCGCGAGGTCGCCGCCTTGATCGGTCCCTTCGACGAGCGCTTTGGCGCCGGCGGGGCGTTGCGCTCGGCCGAGGACACGGACTATCTGGTGCGTGCCATGCTTGCCGGCGTGGCAGTGGAGTACGTGCCCGATATGACGATCTTCCACCATCATGGCCGGCGCGACCGCGAAGCGATCGACCGGCTGCACCGCGACTATCATTTCGGCAACGGCGCGCTCTGCCTCAAGCACATCGGCCACGCGCCTTGGCTGCTGCGACATTTCTACTGGGCCGCACGCGCCGCTCTGCGCGAGCTTGCCGGCGGCCCGAGGTTCGATAGCGATCTCAGGCTATCGCATTGGCCCATCGTTCTGATGAACCTCGCGGGCGCGGCGAAATTCGCGTTTCTGGTGCTGGCCAGGCGGCCGCCGCGACACGCGCGGTGCGCCCAGGAAACGCCCGAGGCCAGCGCGGAGGCCGGCGCGCGATGAGCGAGCGCCCGACACTGTCGATGCTGCGCCAGGCGCTCGGCCGCCGGCAGCTCGGCCTGCTGCCGATCGTCGTCGCGCTCGGGCTGGCGAGCGCGGCGCTGGAAG
Source organism: Mesorhizobium sp. RIZ17 (assembly GCF_051127865.1). NCBI lineage: Bacteria > Pseudomonadati > Pseudomonadota > Alphaproteobacteria > Hyphomicrobiales > Phyllobacteriaceae > Mesorhizobium > Mesorhizobium sp. RIZ17. Next base: position 4,654,177 of record NZ_CP147861.1, on the reverse strand, counting down.
GGTTCGGCATCGGGCTGATCATCCCTTTGCTCGGCATCATCATGGGGCATGGCGACACCGCCGGCATGGCGGGCTTCTCGGCCCTGTTGCAGAAGGTCGGCGCAGGGCTTGGCGAGCGCGAGCGGCTGATCGCCATCGCGGCCGCGATCCTCGGCTCGATCCTGCTCAAGAACCTGCTCGCCTTCGCCAATTCGGTGCTCACCGCCCATATCTACGGCAAGGCCAGCCAGGCGATCCGCGGCGCGCTCGCCGGGCGGTTGCTCGAGGTCGGCTATACGTTCTTCCTGAGGGAGAGCCCCGGGCGGCTGCTCAACATCATCTCCAGCGAATCCTGGCGGGCGTCGGACGCCATCCAGGCGATGCTGGGCTCGATCGTCAGCGCCTCGGCGGCGCTCATCCTGCTCGTCTTCCTGATGCTGCTCTCCTGGCAGATGACGCTGCTGGTGATGCTCGGGCTGGCTCTGGTGCAGATGGCGCATATGGCGCTGTCGGCGCATCTGAGGAAGCCGAGCCGAAGCGTTGCCGCGCGCAACAGCGCCTTGGCCTCGCGGATGCTGCATCTGGTGCATGCCGGCCGACTGATCCGCATCTTCGGCCAGGAAGCGCGCGAGAAGGCGGCATTCGAGACGGCGTCGGACAGCGTGCGCCGGGCGGCCTTCCAGCTTGCCAACCGCCAGGGCGCGCTGGGACCGCTTACCGAAGTGCTGCACGCCATGCTGTTCCTGGCGGTCGTGATCGGCGCCTGGCTCGCGGGCCTGAGCTTCCCGCTGGTGGCCGCCTTCCTCATCCTGCTCTACCGGCTGCAGCCGCATGTGCGGGCGCTGCAGATGACGTGGAGCCAGTTGCAGGGGCTTTCCGGCTCGCTGGAAGAGGTGACCTGGCTGCTCGACCCGACGGACAAGCCGGCTCCTCCGCAAGGCAGCCGAGGCTTCGCCGCCTTGAGCGAAAAAATCGCCTTCGAGGGTGTGAGCTTCAGCTATGCCAATGAGGAGCAGCGCGCGGCGGTGCTGCATGCCGCAAGCTTCGACATCCGAAGCGGTCGCTCGACGGCGCTGATCGGCCGCTCCGGCGCCGGCAAGACCACCATCGTCAACCTGCTCTGCCGCTTCGTCGACCCGGACGAGGGCCGGATCCTCGTCGACGGCACGGCGCTCGGCGAGATCGACCCGGTCGCATGGCGGGCGCATATCGCCCTGGCCAGCCAGGAGCTGGAACTGGTGGACGGCACCATTCTCGACAACATCACCTACGGCAAGGACATGGCTAGCATGGAACAGGCGCGGCGCGCCGCCGAGCTTGCCGAGGCGCATGAATTCATCGAGAGGCTGCCGCAAGGCTACCAGACGGTCGTCGGCTATCGCGGCGTCAACCTGTCGGCCGGACAAAGGCAGCGCATCGCGCTCGCCCGCGCGCTGGTGCGCGATCCCGACATCCTGATCCTCGACGAGGCGACCAACGCGGTGGACGGGCTGTCGGAAGCGGCGATCGTGGAAACGCTGAAATCGCGCGCCGGCCGCCGCACGACGATCGTCATCAGCCACCACCACTCAACGATCTCGTTCTGCGACGATCTGGTGATCCTGGAGCATGGACGGGTGAAGAAGCAGGCGCCGTTCGCGGACCTGGCGGCGCGCAGCATGGATGAGCTGTACCGGCCGGAGTGAGGGGCGTGCGGGACGGCGGCGCTTCAAGCGTGCATGGCAGCTTGGCGCATGCATTTCTTATGCCGCGCTGGTCGACCCCCACTCCGTCTCGGCTTCGCCGAGCCACCTCTCCCCCGATCGACGGGGTAGAGGAAAGGCGCCAAGCTTTTTGTCGTCAACGCTCCGTCCAGCAACGCCCCCTTCCTTTCCCTCCGGAGGGGGGAAAGGTGGCGCTGCGAAGCAGCGACGGATTGGGGGAACCACGTGGCAATCAACCCTTCGGCCAACCAGTCACGCCAGTCACGGAAACGCGCCGGCCCTGGAAAGCAATCGGAGAAAACCCGCCAACGTCGTAGGTCCCCTCTCCGCCCCGCTGCGCGGGGCACCTCTCCCCCGCCTTTGGCGAGGGCGAGGAACCCAAGTCCTACCCCGCCATGGCGAGCGGCGCGGCGTTTTTGTTGGGGATCTGGATGTCGATCTCCAGCGTCGACATCGTCGCGCCGCGGTCCATTGAGACCTGGAGATAGTCCTGGTCGATCTGCACATGCTTGGCGATGACCGCCATGATCTCCTCGCGCAGGATGGAGACGAGATCCGGCTGGCCGCGGCTCTGGCGCTCATAGGCGAGCAGCAGCTGCAGCCGCTCGCGCGCCACCGGCGCGCTGGTGCGCCGCTTGAAGAGGTCGAGGATGCTCATGCGGCCCTCCTTCCGAGAAGCCGGTCGAGGAAGCCTTTGCGTTCGAAGGGGACGACCACCGGCAGGTCCTCGCCTTCCAGGCGTCTTGCCGCTTCGAGGTAAGCCTTTGCGGCACCATTGAGCGGTTCCGAGAGCGTGACGGGCGAGCCGAGATTGGAGGCCCGCAGCACATCCTGGCTTTCCGGGATGATGCCGAGCAGCGGCGTGGAGAGTATCTCCAGCACGTCGTCAATCGACAGCATCTCGCCGCGCGAGGCGCGCGCCGCGTCATAGCGGGTGACCAGCACGTGTTTTTGCACCAGCTCGCCCTGCTCCGCCTTCATGGTGCGGGCGTCGAGCAGGCCGATGATGCGGTCGGAGTCGCGCACCGACGACACTTCCGGGTTGGTGACGATGACCGCCTCGTCGGCGAAGCGCATGGCGAGCTGGGCGCCGCGCTCGATGCCGGCCGGGCTGTCGCAGAAGACATAGTCGAACACCGAACGCAGCCGGGCGATGACCTCGGCCACACCCTCCTCGGTCAGCGCGTCCTTGTCGCGCGTCTGCGAGGCCGGCAGCAGGTAAAGCGTCTCCAGCCGCTTGTCGCGGATCAGCGCCTGCGACAGCTTCGCCGTGCCCTGGATGACGTTGACGAGGTCGAACACCACGCGGCGTTCCGCGCCCATGATGAGGTCGAGGTTCCTCAGGCCGACGTCGAAATCGACCAGCGCCACCTTCTTGCCGGTCTTGGCCACGGCAGCGCCGAGCGCGGCCGTCGAGGTTGTCTTGCCGACGCCCCCCTTGCCCGAAGTGACCACGACTACCTTGCCCATATATCCAGCCTCCATTGGCGGTTTTTATTCTCTGGCCGTGCCGGGCACGGCGGGATTCTTTGTCAGCCTCGCACGCGAAACCGGTCCGAAGCTTGCGACGCAAAACTCAGCCGAGCGGCACCACGCACAGCGCATCATTGTCGAGGAAGGCTTGCACGGCCTTGCCGCGCGAGACGCCCTCCATCTCCTCGGCCGTGGTGTACCAGCCGTCGACGGCGAGCAGCTCGGCCTCGTTCTTGCGGCAGAAGATGCGCGCCGAAATATTGCCTTCCGAGCCGGCGATCGCGCGGCCACGCAGCGTGCCATAGACATGGATCGAGCCGCCGGCGACGATCTCCGAGCCGGATGCGACCGAGCCCAGCACGATCACGTCGCCATGCGGATGGAAGACCGACTGCCCGGAGCGGATCGGCGCCTTGATCATCAGCGTGCCGGCGGAAGGCGCCGGGACCGCGCCCTGCCCTTGCTTTTCCGGTTCGGCCTGTCCGGGCCTTTCCGGTTCGGTTAGGGCCGGCTCGATCCTGACCGCTTCCAGCCTTGCCAGTTCGGGGTCCACCGGCTCATCGCCGGTGGCCTGCAGAACCTCGGCAGGCGCCGCCGCCTGGATAGCTTCTTGGGCCACCTCAGCCCGCTCCTCGGCGACGGCCATTTCCAGCTCTTCCGCCCGCGCCTTGCGTGCGGCCCGGCCCAGCAGCCCCTCGGCGGTCGCCTCCTTGGCCCCGGCGAGCAACGGCGGCAATTCAGGCCCGAGCTCGGCGCCCTCAAGCTCGACGGCATAGACGCGGATGCCGCGCGAGCCGAGCACGCCGACAAGCGCTCCAATCTCCTCCGGCCCCGGCTGCAGGACGTTTAGATCCAGCACCACCGGGCGCCCGTTGAAATAGCCAGGCGAGTTGGCGATCCAGTGATCCAACCCCTCCAGCCAGTCGGCGATCGGCGCCTCCGGCGTCAGCGTGAAAGCGACGAATGAGCGGGCGCGAAAGCGGATCGATTTGTTGTGCAAAGGGGCGGCGAAGGTCACGTCCAAGCGAATCCTTACTCAATGGTTAAAGGGTGCCGGGCGAATGGTTAACAAAAGGTTAATTTTGGGGATTGGAGCCGTTAACGGCTGACGCGGCTAACTTCTGTGGCGGCGCGGTCACAGCGCCCGCCTCCACCCGCGATCCGCCGAGGACCTGAGGGCCGGACAGCGCAAGCATGTGAAACGGCTAATATACGAAGCGGTGCGCGCGGACCATCCTCTTGCCCGGGACTTTCCATACTTTCGGACAAGGAGACGGGCAATGGGCATCGATCGGGAAGACAGCAAGCGTGCAGGCAAGGCAATTGCAACAATGGCCGCGCTGATGCTGCTTGCCGGGTGCATGACGCACCAGCCGAGGGGCATAGACGCATACCAGACGAGCGGCATCGACCAATGGCTGGCGACGGCCGACGCCGACAAGGTCGTCAATGCGATGAGCGCGAAAGGCCTGATGCCGGCGACCATCGACTGTCGTTTCGCCGACACCACGCCGGGACAGGTGGCCTACTTGTCGAAATTCACCTGGAGGCGCGCGCCGGCCAACACACGCTACCACTGGGAGATCGGCGATCCGACCTACCTCGCCAGCGATGAAGTGAAGGCCAACAGGGTTGGGCTGCGGCGGGTGTTCGCGAAAGCGACGCGGGACGCGGCTACGGGGCAGAAGGTGGGATGCTCGATCTGGGCGGGTTAGGAATTAGGGAACCGAATTGCCGATGCGATCGAACCTCTGAAGAGGTCGCAGTGGACGGCTAGGTACCGGCGTCAGGGCTCGGAATCGCCAACGAAACGGCGCGACTAATTTTGTCGCGGGCCGCATCGCAATTTTCAGCATCTGCTTCGCGCATTCAATTCCAGGCGCACCCTGAGAGACGCTGCTATGATTTCCCGACTTTAAGCGCCTTCGCCTGTCTAACGAGAGACGGCCAATTCAAGCCAACACGATAGACGAGCTCAAGCGCTTGAGCCTCGGTAATACCCGTCTGCTTCATCAGCCGCTTGACAATCTCGTCAAGCGGCTGACCGTAATCGTTCGCCATAAGGCACCCCTTGATACTCAACGGCTCTCATTTTCAGCAGTTCCACTGGCCACACAGGAAACAAAGGCGCTTGCTATGTTGCGCGCCCCGGCCTAAGCGCAGTGATGGCAAATGAAAAATTCGACCAGCCGGTAACGATCATCGCTGATCCGGCCGGCGGACAGGAGGCAATCGGCGATGCGGCCGCCTGCCTGGACTTCCTGCTGCGACGATGGCGCGGCAAGCGAAGCGATAAGCACCGTGCAGCCATTCAGGCCTGCACAGATACAAACAGCGGACGCCGACCAGCTTCATTTGCGCGCAAGGCATTCATTGCCGCAGCCCGCGAGGCGGCCATTCTTGTGACGCCTTAAAGCAGCTCGCGTGAAAATGGATTCACGCTACCTGCTTTAAGTTTTTGATTTTAAGCATGTCTTTGTCCCGAAACCGGGCCCCACTTTCGGGAGACATGCTTTAAGGCTGTTCGCGTGCTCTGAAATTCCTACTTTCGATGTCGATGATCTCGCCGCAATTTTCGCACTCCATCTGGGTGTGAGCACGGATCCAGCCCACGCGCGTTTTCGCCTGGTGCCGACACCGAGGGCATTCCACATCGATTTCGAAGTGATCCGACTCTCGTTTTGTCATTTTCGGTTCCAAGGCCGGCCGGCCTAACGCGACGTTATCCGCTATCAGTGCTCTGCTCCCGCTCGCTTTGCCGCTCCGCTACCTTCTCTTTCGCCACTTTGGCCGCGAGCTTCGCCTCCTTCTTTGCCGCCTTCGCCTTGTCGCGTTGACTGCGCTCGTATCGATAGTTGGGCTTTATCGCCATGGTATTTCTCCCGGGTTAGGGCATGAACGCCTTGGGATTGGACATGCCTAGGACCGGGAAGGCCAGCTCCCGAGACACTTGTCGGTGGCCGTACGTCAAATCAGGCGATTGCGTTCTGCGATCTGGCGTGCCCGCCGCACAGTGCCGTCGGTGTCAGCGAGCTTGCGCCTTGCTGCTTCGTCCTTCCTGATCGTCAGCCGTGCGGACATGATGCTTGACGGCCTGACGCTCGGCTTCATCGCGGCCGGCGGCGACTCGGGAGTTTTCATGGAACGCATCAGCATTATCCTTTCTTATAGCAGCCAAGGGCTAAGGCTATTCGCGGTTGCGTGCTCTTTCGTGCGATATTGGCTTCCTGCCTATCGGAAGCCGGAAGCAGTGAGCGTGTAGGAGTTTCGGCGCTCGCGCGCATATGCTTTGCTGGCGGCGTCCTGGATGGAACTGCGCAGGGCGTCGAATGCCGAAAGGTATGCCGTCTCGGCCGTTTCCCCACCCCCAGCATTGTCGTTAAATGTCCCAAGGGCCTCGACCTCGACGAAGAAGCGAACCTGGAACATACCGTCATGGCCAATGAAGCAGACGGCGTGGCGCGTTTGATCGAAGCTCCGGCTGGGATTTGGAAAGGCGAGCGTCATGGGTTGCCCACCCTTGTTTCGGCATATTCAGTTGCCGGCCGGGCTCTGTTCCATTCCTTTCGAGCCTCGACATTGCGACGGTTGAGATCCAGCATGCTCTTCGTCGCATGCGCACGCGTTAGCCCGACCATCGGAGCGCCGTCGACATGCGCTGGAATTCCAGTGAAGACATGGTAGACCGTCCAGGAATGATCCGCTTCGACGCGGCGGCCGTATTGACGATCCCTGAAGACGTAGGCTGACAGGCCTCCATCGCTTTGCGAACAGCCGGATACGGCCTTGTGACCCGCCTCGATTCCGCCGTTGGTCATGGGGCTGTTCATACCGGTCTTTCCTCGCGTTCCTGCGCGGCAATAATCTCGGAATAAAGCGCCGCACCGTCCGCTTCGGAGATTGTGACCGCGTCCGGCCACTGCGGCATGTTCAGCGTCCTCGCCAGAAGCCGCGCGATCTCGATTGCATCGTCGAGATCGGTCGCCAGCACCGTCTCGCGGCCGATGACGGCATGCGCGTCGTCGGTGAGGCGCGTGCGATAGAATTCGATCACGACCTTCATCGAGACCCGCCGCGCGACGGCATCGAGCCCTTCGCGCTGAGGCCAGTACTGAGGCCAGTACCTTGATTGAACGGGCTCTCAGGCTTGGTCGGAACTTTTTCCTGCGTTGGCTTCCTCACCTCGCGATTGGAGCGCTGCTGTCCCTTGGCCATGTCCGAACGTCCTTTCGATCAGCATCAGGCCGAGGTCCGACGCCGGAGTTCCGGCCGATTCCAGCCTGTCCTCGGTCACCACCCGCTCATGCGGTTCGGTGTCGCTGCGGATGCGGTATTGCGGCGAGTTTTCTTTTGGCGGCAGCGTGCCGGTGACGTGGTAGACTTCCGCGGTCGATGTCCGGAAATCTCCCTTCAGACGGACCGCCTGTCCGATGTCGAACAACCGCGGCGGGGCGCCGTGCCGTATCGGCCGTGTGTTGCGCTGCATAAGGCTTGTCATGATTGTCTCCGGTCGTCATCGAGCGCCGCCTCGAGAGAGGCCGGTTGATCGATACTTTTACCGTGCGAGCCCCACAGTGCGGACGATCGCCGGCAGGTGAATGAAAGCGGCCGCGTTGCGCGGCGCGGGAAAGACCCTTCCAGGCCTTTTCGTCGAGATCAGCAAAATACCCTGCGGTTGCGGCCCGTCTGAAGCGGCAGAGCCGAAGCGACGAACGACGCGAATGGCCACGATTGCAGCTTTCCCGTGAAAACATGCCAGGATGGATTTCCGCATTATTTCGGTCGAACCGCTGGAACGGTTTGCGGTGCTGCCAGTACATCCGTGGTCAGCGCCCTGCATCGTTCCAGGGTTCAAACGAGCAAGCTGCCGCGCCGGAACGACGCAACGCTTCGCTATCGAAAATTCGGAAAGGATTGGCGCGGCTCCGACGGGGCGAAAGCCAAACTCAACCAAATCAACACTTTTTGTATGCGCCTCAATTGCGCTCAAAGCAAGACTTACACGCCTAATATTTTTTTCCCGGATAAATAGAAATCCCAAATCCGGGCCTGAAACAGCGGTAAATCGATTTGCAAGCGCTGAAATCTTCAAATTATTTCACCCAAATATTTTTGGGCTTCCCTGTAATTATTTTTTCACTCCTATCCGCCACATCCAAAGCCATCTATAAGACGGCAGGCTTTTCCCGAAAAGGCCATCGAGAAATCCGAGCACATAGCCGCTATGTGGTCGTCCGGCGCTCCGCTCTCCACTTCCGGCATTGCAACAACATTCGAGGTCGTATCCATGGCCAAGCGGATCTCCCGTGGCTTCGGCAAGTTTGGCGCGACGGAGCCTCAGGCCGCGGTGAAGCCGGCCAGATCGAAACGCATGGAAAATGCCGCGGAGACAATGCGCGGAGCGCTTTTCGCACACGGACGACTCGCCTTGACGCTTTATGTTGCGCTGTGGATTGCAGCTGTGCTGGCGTCGGTATTTGTCCTACGGGCCTGAGCGGGTTCGTCTAGCCGGCGCGAGACCAGAAGGATGCAAGCATGGCAAACCGCTACGCACTGAGGATGGACGAGCCGAACAGTTGGACCGTTTTCGATGTCTTTACCGGCCAACCTGCCGAGTTCGAGCAGAAGCCGACGGTTGGAATCAGGACGCGGCGCGCCGAAAAGCTTGTTGCCAAGCTGAATAGCCAGGACGCCCAAAGGCGCGAACAGGCCGGCAGAACATCCTGATCCGCGCCGATGCCAAAGTTGCCACACCGCAATCCAAGCAGCGCGGCTGGCACGAGCGAAATTTAGCCCTGCAATCATTGTCCGAGTGTGGCTCAACTGCGCCACCGCCTCTATAGGTTGGAGGCTCAGCTTCAGAAGGAGTCCGCCAGCGTGAGCGACGGCCTTTTATCTTCCCTCCGCGCCGCCCTTCCCAACGCCACAGTCTGGGACGCCGCCGCGCTCGCGCCCCGCGATCCCGGCTTCGATCCCCGCAATTTCGGCGCTTCGGCGCTGGTGCGGCCGCGCGATGTCGAGGGAGCCGCGGCCCTGGTGCGTTTTTGTACAGAGCACGACGTCAGCCTTGTCGCGCAGGGCGGGCGCACGGGGCTGGCGGGCGGGGCGGCGACTTCGGCGGGGCAGGTGATCTGCGATCTCGGCAGGCTCAACCAAATCGAGGAGATCGACCCGTTCGCGCGCGTGGCGATCGTGCAGGCGGGCGTGACGCTGGGGGCGCTGCAGGAAGCGGCGGCTGAGCATGGGCTCGACCCGGGCATCGACCTTGCCGCGCGCGGCAGCGCAACCATCGGCGGCATGGTTTCCACCAATGCCGGCGGCATCATGGCGTTTCGCAACGGCACGATGCGCCACCGCGTGCTCGGGCTGGAGGCCGTGCTGCCGGACGGGCGGGTGTTTTCCGATCTCACCCGGGTGCTGAAGACCAGCGCCGGCTACGACCTGAAACATCTCTTTATCGGCGCCGAGGGCACGCTCGGCATCGTTACACGCGTGGCGGTGCGGCTCGACCCGGTGGCCGGGGCCAGCGCCACCGCGCTTGTCGGCGTGCCGGATGCGGCCAGCGCGCAGCGCATCGTGCGGCATTTCTTGGCCTCGACCAGCGCCCGGCTCACCGCTGCCGAGATTCTGTGGCGCAATTTTGCGTCCCTCATGCAGCGGGCGCTGAAGTATGCGCCGGGCAGCCTGCCGCTCGAGGCGCCGTGCCTTCTGGTGCTGGGGCTCGGCGCCGACAATATCGAGGCGGCGCGACACGCGCTCGAGGACGGGCTGGCGGCGATCTGGGAAGAGGCCGGCATCATCGACGGGCTGGTCGCGAGCTCCGAGGCGCAAGCGGCTGCGATGTGGCGACTGCGCGAGGAGACTGAGCAGATCGAGCGCGCGCACCCGATGGCGCCCTCGTTCGACGTCTCCGTGCCGGGCGGCGGACTCGACGCCTATGTGGCGCGCATCGAGGCGGGGCTGAAGCAGGTCGACGCTTCTTACGCGCCTTATGTCTACGGCCATCTCGCCGACGGCAATTTGCACATCTCGATCAATTGCGACGGTCCGGTTTCTCACGAGCGGCACGAGGCGATCGAGGACGTGCTTTACGAGGGGCTGCGGGAGGCCGGCGGCTCATTCTCGGCCGAGCATGGCGTGGGACTCGACAAGCGCGACGCCTATGAGCAGCATGCGGATCCGGTGAAGCAGGATTTGGCGAAGGCGATCAAGCAGTTGGTCGATCCCAACAACATCCTCAATCCCGGGAAGGTTGTGGGGTGATGTTGGCGGGTTGGCGCGAGAGGCTGGCGGGACAGCGCCCCCCTCTGGTCTGCCGACCATCTCCCCCACAAGGGGGGAGATCGGATGTCACGCCGGCTTTCGCCAATCACCGACGTTGCAGAGGTAAGCGCGGCGTCGGATCTGCCCCAAGCGGGGTAGATGTCCGGCAGGACAGAGGGGGCGCCTCGCGCCAGCATCTCAGAAACGCGACTCCTCCCCTACTCGCACTGGCGGCGTGGGCCGCCGTCGAAGGGCTGGTAGGTGTTGTCTTGCGGATCGTAGGAGCGGTAGCGGCTGAAGCAGTAATCGACGTGGTCGCCCGAGACAGCGCGGCCCGACGCCTGGGCGGCCTCAGCATCCGGCGAGATTTCTTCCGGCGGGCCGCCATAGGTTGTGGCGTAGCCGCCGCGTGATGGGGCGTAGCCTTCCATCTCGGCCTGATCATCGCTCATCCAGTCGTCGGTGGTGGCGTTCTGGCGATCGTTCGCTGCTGCCTGATCGTCGGCTTGATCGTTCTGGCCGGTCGAGGCAGTGCGGTCGCCGCCAGGGTCGTAATAGGGTGAGATGCAGGGACGCAACTCGCCACCATAGGAGCGGTAGCTGTTTTCCGCCGGGCGGTAGCTGCGGTAGCGCGTGGCGCACCATTGCAGATGGGCAACGGGCAGTTGCGGCTCGGCCTGCTGGTCGACTGTCGCCGGCCGCTGGGCCGCGCCGGCATCGGGCGTGGGCTGGCCCGGGCCAGAGACGTCGGGCAATGGCTGCAGTCGCGGCGCTACCGCAGGCGCCGGCGCTGCGAGCGCGGTGGTCTGCGCTCCGCTATCCGTTTTGATCGATTGGCCTGGGGCCGGTTCGCCAGTCTTGTCGCCAGTCTTGGCGGGTGCAGCCGCAAGCTGCCGGGCGGGAATGCGTTCAAGGTTCTGCTTCTGCTGATCGACCGGCTGCGCATCCTTCGTCCAGAGCTCGGAAACGCCGATCGCGGGCGTTGCCTGGCGCACCGGCTTGGCGGCGAGCAGCCAGGTGGCGAAGGCAAGCCCGCTGGCAAAAACGATGAGCGTCAGCACGAAGCCGCCGGCAATTCCCAACAAAGCCTTCACGCAACGCTCCTTCAGCTCCCGCTCATAGAATGCAGGGCGAGGAACCCGGTTCCCACAGGAAGAGGGCAATGTTGCGACCAGGCCGCGTTGAACGGGAGGCCCCGCGTGCTCCGGGGAGAAGCAGGCGGGGCCCAAGGATCGCCAGGAAGGCACCTGGCAGGGGACTCTCACTGTGTAGACTTTTGATGATCCAACAGGATCAACGATGATCAAGAGGATCATCGTCAGTGTCGAACTTTTCCTGGACCGCCGCATCCTCCGAACGAAGGAACAGCAAATACTTCGTTCACATGGCGCAGCATTGACGGGTCGGATTCAGCTTGTTTAGCCAGCGTTCATGCCGCCGGTTAGGCCCGGCCACCCAGCATCTTCCCCCGAAACAGAGCTGTCGGGCCGCTTGCTAGCGGCGCCCGGCCCTGCTTTCATAAGTCCACCACCACCTCGGTATACTCCCGCACCCTGCCGTCCTGGCCTCTGATCCGCCAGGTGTCGCCGTCTCGGCCCTCGATATGGCTCGCCGCCAGTGGCACCTTGCCGCCGCCGTCCGGCAGGTCGATGACATAGGTGGGGTTGCATATGCCGGAGAGGCGCCGGCGCAGCTCGGCGACCAGCGCCTGGCCTTCGGCAATCGTTGTGCGGCGGTGCGCCATGCCGCGCGCGAGGTCGCCATGGTGCAGGTAATAGGGTTTTACGCCGAGCCGATACATCAGCTCGCGGCAGAGCTCCTCCAGCATCTCGACCTTGTCGTTGACGCCTTTGAGCAGAACGCTCTGGTTGAGCAGCACGAAGCCCGCCTGCCGCATGGTACGGCAGGCCGCCTCTGTGGCTTGTGTGATTTCCCGCGCGTGGTTGAAGTGGGTCACCACCGTTACCATCAGCCGGCCCTGCAAGGCCTGGACCAGGCCAGCCGTTATGCGCGACGGCAGCGCCACAGGCACACGGGTGTGGATGCGCAGAAGCCTGAGATGCGGGATCGCCTCCAGGCGGGCGCGGATTTCGGCCAGCGCCTTGTCGGGCAGAGATAGCGGATCGCCGCCGGTCAGGATCACCTCGCGGATTTCCGGGTGCCCGGCGATGTAGGCCAGCGCCGGCTCCAGCGCCTCGAGCGTATAGCCGCGGCCGATCGATGTCAGCGACTCCTTACGGAAGCAGAAGCGGCAATAGACGGCGCACTGATAGGTCGGGAACAGAAGCACGCGGTCGGCATGGCGGTGGGTCAGGCGGGGCACCGGGCTGAAGGCGTGGTCGCCGATCGGATCGTCGAGCTCGCCCTCCGCTGCGACCAGTTCGTCGGGCGATGGGATCACCTGGGCGCGGATCGGGTCGGCTGGGTCGTTCCAGTCGATGAGGTCGAGATAGGGCTTTGGCACGCGCACCTTGTGCGCGGCCGCGGCTTCCTGCGCGGCGGCGCGCTCGGCCGGCGAGAGCGGCAGGGACGCCAGGTCGCGGACATGGCGCACGCCGGCGCGGATGTCGTCCTGCCAGGCGGCGTCGGGGGCCGGTTGTTTGAGGTCGGTGGTCATCGCGGCTCTCTGGTTCGCCGTCCCTATCGGCCGGATGGTCGATGTGGTCAACCGCTTACCACGTTACGCCGCGTTCCTTCGCGCACCCTCTGTCCTGCCGGACATCTCCCTCTCTTGGGGGAGATTGGCAGCTTCGGCACCGGCTCTTACTTGGAACACCCTCACCTTTCAAACTTCGCAATCGCCTCCGCCGTCACAGGCGTGAAGAAATTCACCAGATTGCCGTCGGGATCGCGAAACAGCAGCGAGCGATTGCCCCAGGGCATGGTGGTGGGCGCCTGCACCAGCGCGCCGTCGATGAAATCGCCCAGCCGCCGGTACTCGTCATCGACATCGGCGACGCGGAACTCGACGATGGCGCTGCGGTTCTCGGCGGGGCTCGCGACGTGGTCGCCGCCGAAGAGCCGGAGCGTGCGCGTGCTGCCGATCGCCAGCGTGCCGGCTCCCGTGACGAGCTCGGCGAAATCCTCGGTGTAGAGCGTGAGCTTGATGCCCGTGACCGTCTCGTAGAAGGCGACGAGCCGCTTGACGTCGGCGGTGATGATACGGGTTGAAACGAAATTCATCCAAGTCTTCTCCGTGGCTGGCCGACGGACATCTCCGCGGCTGGACGCGCCCGTTCAGGCGCCCTGCCCCGACTTGTGGACCAGGCCTGCTGCCACCATAGTGGCAACAGGAGACATGCTTTGCGCCGTGCCGACAGACTGTTCCAGATCATCCAGATCCTGCGGCGATCGAGCCGGCCGATCACCGCCGGCCAGATTGCCGAAGAGCTCGAAATCTCGCGCCGCTCGGTCTATCGCGACATCGCCGATCTCATCGGACAGCGCGTGCCGATCCAGGGCGAGGCCGGCCTCGGCTATGTGCTCGACCGCGACTACGACATGCCGCCGCTGATGCTGACGCCGGACGAACTGGAAGCGGCGGTGCTCGGCGCGCAATGGGTGGCCGACAAGGGCGACGCTGTGCTGGCCAGCGCCGCGCGCGACCTGATCGCCAAGATTGCCACCGTCGTGCCCGAGCGGCTGCGCCCCTTCGTCAGCAATCCAACCGTCGGCGCGCCGCTCAGCCGCGCGAGCCTGCTGGACGGGCTGGATATTTCGCGGGCGCGAGAATCGATCCGCAAAGGTCACAAGATCCGGATCCGCTACCGCAACGAACGCGACGAAGAGAGCGAACGCGTCATCTGGCCGACCATGATCGGCTATGCCGAGACGGTGCGCCTGCTCGCCGCCTGGTGCGAGTTGCGCCAAGATTTCCGCCATTTCCGCACCGACCGGATATCCGCCGCGATCTTTCTCGACGAGCGTATCGGCTGCCGTCCCGCCGAGTTGCGCAACCGCTGGAAACGGCACATGCAGGCGCAAGGGGTGCGTCTGCCTTGAGCCAGGGGCCGACTTTCGCCGCAATCGACCAGCGCCCTCTTTTCAGGCAATCTCTCCCAGCGGCGATCTTGGGGAGATGATCCACCGCCGAGGGAGGATGCCATGACCAGCACGCAAGCGCTGCCGCGCTATGAGGATGCCGTTGCGCAATTCCGCATCGAGGACGAGATCGCGCGCCTTCACGGCGATCCCGCCACCGGCATCAACGCCTATGTCGAATGCTGCGGCCGCTACACCAGCCAAAACAGGCTGGCGCTGCGCGCGATCTCGGCCGGCGGCGAATTGCGGGAATACTCCTTCGATGATCTGGCCGATATGTCGGGCCGCGTCGGCACTATGCTCAAGGAGCTCGGCGTCGGCCCCGGCGACGTCGTTGCCGGCATGCTGCCGCGCATTCCCGAGCTGGTGGCACTGATCCTCGGCACATGGCGCGTCGGCGCGGTCTACCAGCCGCTGTTCACCGCTTTCGGGCCGAAGGCCATCGAGCATCGCCTGAGCTACAGCAAGGCGAAGCTGGTGGTGACCAACCCCGCCAATCGCGGCAAGCTCGACGAGGTGGAGAACCGTCCGCGCATCGCCACCATCCTTGGCCCCGGCGACACGCTGCCCGCCGGCGACATCGACTTCCGCGCGGCGATTGCAGCCGCCTCCCCCGACTGCGAGCCGGTCATGCGCAAGGGCTCGGACCTGTTCATGATGATGTCGACCTCCGGCACGACCGGGCACCCGAAGGGCGTCCCGGTGCCGCTCAGCGCGCTCATTGCCTTCGGCGCCTACATGCGCCACGCGATCGGGCTTACGCCCGACGACATCTTCTGGAACATCGCCGATCCCGGCTGGGCTTATGGGCTCTACTACGCCATCACCGGGCCGCTGCAGTTGGGCATCGCCACCACCTTCTACGAAGGCGCCTTCAACGCCAAATCGACCTACGACATCATCGAGCGCCTCGGCGTCACCAGCCTTGCCGGCTCGCCGACGGCCTATCGCCTGCTGATGGCGGAAGGGCCGGAGGCGGCGGCCCGCGTCAAAGGCAGGCTGCGCGTGGTGAGCAGCGCCGGCGAGCCGCTCAACCCGGAAGTGATCCGCTGGTTCGACGCCAACCTCGCCGCGCCGATCCACGACCATTACGGCCAGACCGAGAACGGCATGATGGTCAACAACCATCACGGGCTTAAGCATCTTGTCCGCGCGGGCTCCGCCGGTTTCGCCATGCCGGGCTACCGCATGGTGGTGCTGGACGATGCGGGCAACGAACTCGGCCCCAACCAGCCGGGCGTGCTTGCCGTCGACATCGCCAGATCGCCGCTGCGCTGGTTCGGCGGCTATCACCAGGCGGAGACGCCGGCGATCGCCGGCGGCTATTACCGCACCGGCGACACGGTGGAATACGAGCCGGACGGCTCGGTGTCCTTCATCGGCCGGGCCGACGACGTCATCACCTCGTCCGGCTACCGCATCGGGCCGTTCGATGTCGAGAGCGCGCTGATCGAGCATCCGGCGGTGAACGAGGCAGCGGTGGTCGGCGTGCCCGATCCGCAGCGCACCGAGATCGTCAAGGCTTTCGTGGTGCTGGCGCCTGCCTTCAAGGGCAGCGAGGCGCTCGCCGAAGAGCTCGCCCAGCATGTCAAGAAGCGGCTGTCGGCGCATTCCTATCCGCGCGAGATCGAGTTCGTCGGCGAGTTGCCGAAGACGCCGAGCGGCAAGATCCAGCGGTTCCTGCTGAGAAAGGCCGAGGTGGAGAAGCGCAAGACGGAATAAAGATTTGCCGCAGCCCTGATTTCCGCCACGCAAAAGCCGCCAAGTCGGGCGATGGCTGCCAGGGACTCTTGATCGCTAATCTTGGGGTTGCAGCATGCGGTTGGTCTTAACGCTTCTCTTTGCACTGGCGGGCGGCACGGCGCTCGCCGCCTCGCCAGAAGACGATTATATCGCCGCACGCGACAAGGCGATTGCCGATATCACGGCGCAGGCAAGCGCCAACACGGCGATCGAAACTATCGATGCCCAGAACGAAAAGGCGCTTGCCGATCTGCAGCAGCGCCTGGCCGCTATCCTCGGCCCGCTGTCGGTCAAGGGTTTTCCCTCGACCGGCGTCAACAATATCGAAAGCCTCAACTCCTCCGACATCGGCTACGGCATGCTCGACGGGCTGCGATATGCCCAGAGTGACGACAGCCCGAGCATCGTCGCCTCGACACGCGGTCTGACCGAGCGCTGGCTGAAATCCAAATCGGCCGAAGCGGAAGCGGATTTCAAGCTGCCCGCCGATATCGGCGCGGCGCTGAAGCTCGACAGTTTCTACACCCAGGCCATCGGCAGCGACGCGGCCTTCTCGGGCACGCTCGACTTTTCACTGAAGAAGCCCGATGGCGCCGATGCGGTGGTCGCCCGGCTCGGCGGCTGGACACAGGACATCGGGCCGATCTACGACCAGCGCGTCGTGGTGGCGGTCGTCAAAGGCGACCGCGTGCTGATCGCCGAGGCGTCCGCTTCGCCGGCGGTGCCGAAGATCGCCGAATGTGATTCGATCTGGGCGGCTGCGGACGCCGCCGCGCAGAAAGCCCAGCAGACAGATCAGGATGCGAACCAGGACGACGGCTCGGCTTCCGACCCCGCCAACGCCGCCTGGGAAAAGGGCGATGCCGACTACCGCGCCTGCATGGCAAAGCGCCTGCCCGGCGATCCGTCCTTTCCGGCGCTGCTCAAGCAGGCGCAGGACCTTGCCGACGGCATGGCGGGCAAATAGTCCGCCAGACCGGTTACAGGTACGCGGCGGTTTTTCTCAGCTCGCGTTGGCGCGCAGGTTCCGTCGCGGGACACGCCGCGGAGCGGGACGTCCCGCCTCCGCGATGATCCCGTTGGCCGGAGGCGCGGCATCCTTGCGCGATCTGGCGTCCGTCACCCGGTGCAGCCGCTCGTAAGGCAGCAATTCCCGGATGCGGGCATTGAGCGCTTCGACCTCGGCGTGCAGATCCTCGCATTCCTGCTTCTGGATATCGAGCTGGATCTGCTCGGACGCCTGCTGCATCGAAAGCTGTGAGAGATTGGTGCTGACCACCGAGAGGCTCTTCTTGTCGGCTTCGCTCTCTTCCTTGAGAACGGCCAGCCTTTCCTCCGCAATCTGGCGTTCGGTGACGGCATCGCTCAACTGCGCCTTGAGCCCGACGATCTCGGCCGTGGCTTCGCCGTTAGCGGACGAGACCTGATCCAGACGCGACTGCAATTCCCGGATCTCGGCACGCAAACCGCGCATTTCCGCCTGGCTGCGCGCCAATTCGGCGATGCTGTCGCTTTCGGCGATCCGCGCCGCTTCGGCTGTTTCGGCAAGCTTGGCTTGCGTCGCCTCCAGCGTCTTCTGCAGTCGGGTTTCTTCCTTTTCATGGTTGCCGAGTTGGGCCATCAGCTCGGCGATATGGGCGGTTTCGCTGGCGTGGGTTGCCGCGAACTCTTCGAATTTGTGCCGGGCCTCCGCCTCGCGCTTTTGCGCCTGCTCCAGATCGACCGATAGGCCGACCTGCTTTTCGCGCAGCAGCTTGTTCTCGGCGCCGCGTCTGTCGAGTTCTACCGTTTTGGTCGTCAGAGCCTTGACGATCTCGCCGAACTCGGTCTCGCGCCTGGCGCTCTCATTGCCCGTCTCGACCAGCTCCAGCCGCACGGCAGCAAGCGCCGAGCGCAGTTGCTCCCGGTCCTGGACGAGGCTCGCCTCGCGCTGTTGCCAGGCCTCGGCCGCGCCGTCGCGTTCGCGCTGCCTACGGCCGGCCTCGAGCAATTGTTCCGAGAGCGTCTTGTGCTCGGTGGTAAGAGCGAGGTTTGCCAGTTCCAGTTCGTTGGAGCGCAACACGTCGCGATGGAAGACGTTGAGGACCTCACGCGTCATGTGATGCGCGGTCGCGATCTCGGCAAGCTTCGCCTCGATCTCCTGCAGATGCCCCTGCCCATCTCGGAAAAGCCCGGCAACGGCCTCCAGGGCGGCCAGCCGCGTCTGGGTATGCGGCGTCAGCCGCGATGGAGCTGCGTCGGGCTGCTGTTCAGGCGGTGGATTCTCGTCGCTTGCCACCAGTTCCTGACCGGCAACGGCATCGTCCTCCGACGGTGCCTTTTCCTCATCGGCAAGAACGTCCTCGAATGCTTCCGCCAGATCCGATTGGAGCTCCTGAAATTCCTTATCGACGTCCTCGGCCCGCTTGATCAGAGACTTGAAATTCATCACGGCACATCCCTTACGCTTGCCCCCAAGTCGTACTTAACGAATTGCTAATTTATCCCTTTACCTTCCGCTCGGAAAGCCTCTGTAAAAGAAACCGAAATTAAGGTTATCGCCGCTCCCAATCTTATGCGGATCCGCTGCCAAGTGATCCCCTCTTCCGCTCCTGGCGTATCTCAATCTTCTCTCAGGGTATGGGCTGAAACCACGCGCCGCAAAAGAGAAAGACAATGAGCTGCTTGTCATCATTCACATGACCGATGCGAAGACTTTAAAAGCCGCAAACGAGCATAAAGGCAGAGCTCCCCTATCGACCCTACCGTGGAGCGTTCGAT
Organism: Mesorhizobium sp. RIZ17; assembly: GCF_051127865.1. Classification (NCBI taxonomy): domain Bacteria; kingdom Pseudomonadati; phylum Pseudomonadota; class Alphaproteobacteria; order Hyphomicrobiales; family Phyllobacteriaceae; genus Mesorhizobium; species Mesorhizobium sp. RIZ17. The sequence goes on along the minus strand of NZ_CP147861.1, from coordinate 4,635,215 downwards.
GGAGTCGGCCTTTCCACTTACCTCTCGCCGCCTCTTGTTGCCTTCGCCTGCCATCCCGATATTGTCCTGCCGAAGCCGGCCCCGCGCGGGCCGCGAGATAATTGAACAATCGTGGGATGAGATCCTGAACGCCCTGGCGCGTCAGGCAGAGTGGAGATTTGGGAAAGTCGAGATGACGGATCAGAAAACGGAAACCAGGACATTCGAAGCGGACGTCTCGCGGCTGCTGCACATGATGGTGCATTCGGTCTATTCGGACCGGGATGTCTTCCTGCGCGAGCTGATCTCCAACGCGGCGGATGCCTGCGAGAAGCTGCGCTTCGAGGCGGTGAGCCGGCCCGAGCTTTTGGGTGACGACGCCAAGCCGCGCATCACGATTGCCGCCGATCCGGACAACAAGGAGCTTGTCGTCGAGGACAACGGCATCGGCATGAGCCGCGACGAGATGGCCGAGGCACTGGGCACCATCGCGCGCTCCGGCACGCGCGCCTTCATAGAGCGCGTCGAGACCGGCAAGGCGGCGGCCGACACGCAGCTTATCGGCCAGTTCGGCGTCGGTTTCTACTCGGCCTTCATGGTCGCCGACCGGGTCGACGTCATCAGCCGCCAGGCCGGCAGCGACGAGGCCTTCCGCTGGTCGTCCGACGGCAAGGGCACCTACGAAATCGCGCCGGCGCCGCTCGAGGCGGCGCCCAAGCGCGGCACGCGAGTCGTGCTGCACCTGATGGAAGACGCTTCCTCCTACACCACGCCCTATCGGCTCGATAGCCTGGCGAAGACGCAGTCGGGCCATGTGCCGGTGCCGATCACGCTTGTCGAAAAACCCGGCGCCGAGCCGCGCGACATCGCCGACGGCACGGCACTGTGGGTGCGGCAGAAGAGCGAGATCAAGCCCGAGGAATATACCGACTTCTACCGCAGCATCGCCGGCCAGTATGACGAGCCGGCTTCCACGATCCATTTCCGCGCCGAAGGCCGGCAGGAATACAGCGTGCTCGCCTTCGTGCCTGGATCGCGGCCGTTCGACCTGTTCGACCAGGACCGCAAGGGCCGCATGAAGCTCTATGTGCGGCGCGTCTTCATCACCGACGACGCCGACGTGCTGCCGCGCTACCTGCGCTTCGTGCGCGGGCTGGTCGATTCGGCCGACTTGCCGCTCAACGTCTCACGCGAGATGATCCAGGAAAGCCCGCTGCTCGCCTCGATCCGCAAGGGCGTGACCAACCGCGTTCTCGGCGATCTCGTGAAACTCGCCGAAAACAATGCCGAAGCCTATGCGAAAATCTGGGAGAACTTCGGCGTCGTGCTGAAGGAAGGCCTCTATGAGGATTACGAGCGGCGCGAGCAGTTGCTGAAACTTGCCCGCTTCCGTTCGACCGCTTCGGGCGAAGGCTGGCGCAGCCTTGCCGACTATGTGGCGGCGATGAAGGAAGGCCAGAAGGCGATCTTTTTCATGGCCGGCGACGACCGCGCCCGGCTGGAGGCCTCGCCGCAGCTCGAAGGTTTTCGCGCGCGCGGCATCGAGGTGCTGCTCCTCACCGATCCTGTGGACAGTTTCTGGGTGACGATGACGCCGGAATTCGACGGCAAGCCGTTCAAGTCGGTGACGCAGGGCGCGGCCGAGCTTGCCGATGTCCCGTTGCCCGAGGATGCGGCGAAGCCGGATGCCGAGACGTCATCGGACATCGCGGCGTTCCTCGCCTTCGTGAAGACGACGCTTGGCGAGGAGGTGTCGGACGTGAAAGCCTCCGACAGGCTGACCGAAAGTGCCGTCTGTCTGGTCGCGCCGGAGCATGGCCCCGACCGCCAGTTCGAGCGCCTGCTCAACGCCGCCGGCCGGCTCGACAAGGCCGCCAAGCCGATCCTCGAGATCAACCCGCGCCATGAGCGCGTCGCGGCGCTGGCAAAACTCGGCGACGACGAAAAGGCGTTCAAGGAAGACGCAGCGCACCTGCTCTATGACGAAGCCCGCGTGCTCGACGGCGACAAGCCGGCCGACGCCAGGGCCTTCTCGGCGCGCCTGGCGCGGCTGATCGATCGCGGCTTGGCGAAGGGGTGAGCCCCGGCGCAGCGCTTGAGTGGCTTGCCGGCGTCCAGCGGTAACTGGGCGCTGGCACATTTCCGACAGGCCGCTAAGCTGTATCGGGTATTCCCCGGTGGAGTGAGCGGCAGGAGCCTCCCGATGAAGCGCATCGTTCTCGTCAGGCACTCGGAAGAACCGGGCGACGACCATGTCCAGACGACGCTCATGGCCAACGGCCATGCGGTCACGACCGCAATGCCGTTCAAGGGCGAGGCGATCGATCTCGACGCTGTCGACGGGGCCGTGATCTATGGCGGCCCGTTCAACGTCTTCGACACCGACGAACATCCATTCCTCGACCACGAGGCCGCGCTCATCGAGCACTGCCTTTCGAACGACCTGCCGCTGCTCGGCATCTGCCAGGGCGCGCAGCAGATCGCTTGGCACCTCGGCGCCGATGTCGGGCCGGTGGAAAGCGGCATCAGGGAGTTCGGCTATTTCGAGATCAGGCCGACGGCCGAGGCCGGCGACTTCCTCGATCGGCCGCTCTTCCTGCCCCAAAACCACTTCCATACCTTCGCCCTGCCGGCGGGCGCCGTGCACCTCGCCTCGAGCGAGACCTTCCCCAACCAGGCGTTCCGGATCGGCGACAAGACCTATGCGCTGCAGTTCCATGCCGAGCAAGGCCCGCCGGGTTTCCGGCGCTGGCAGGACCGGCAAGGCGCGCCCTACGGAACGCTCGGCGCGCAGGACCGGGACGAACAGGACCGGCTGATGGAAGCCCACCACGCGGCGCAACTTGCCTGGTTCAGCGGCTTTGTGACCAAGCTGTTCGGCTGAGGCGCTTTTGGTGGGAATTCGCCTATGAACATAGACGGTTTCTGCGATCCGCGTTTTGCCGGGGTGCGCGACGCGTTCGCCTGGTGTTTCGCTGAAGGCCTCGAGCATGGCGGCGGCGTCTCGGTCGTGGCCGAGGCCAAGACCGTCGTCGATCTTTGGGGCGGCCATGCCGATGCCGCGCGCACCCGGCCGTGGCGGCGCGACACGCTGGTCAATGTCTGGTCTTCCACCAAGGGCGTCGTGGCGCTGGCGATCGCCATGCTGATGGAGCGCGGCAAGCTGGACTATGCCGCGCCGGTCGCGCGCTATTGGCCGGAATTCGCGGCCGGCGGCAAGGAGCGCGTCACACTCGACCAGGTGATGTCGCACCGGTCCGGGCTGAACGGTCTCGCCGTGCCGATGGACGAGGCAGGCATGCTCGCCTGGACGCCCTATATCGACGCGCTTGCCGCCATGGCGCCGCTATGGGAACCCGGCAGCCGCTGTATCTACCACGCCCTAAGCTACGGCCATCTTGCCGGCGAGTTGGTGCGGCGTGTCGACGGTCGCAGCATAGGCCGCTTCATCGCAGAAGAGATCGCGGATCCGCTTGGAGCCGATTTCCATGTCGGCCTGCCCCAAGCCGAGGACTCCCGGGCCGCCGAGATGATCGAGGGACCGAAGACCTCCGACTGGGTCGACTTCGTGCGCGCTTCGCCCTTCCCCCACGCATGCGACAACCCAACGCCCCGCGCCTTGGCGCCCAACGACCGCGCCTGGCGCGCCGCCGAGGTGCCGGGCGGCAACGGCCAGTCCACGGCGCCTGCGCTGGCGCGTATCTACGGCATGATGGCGGCGGGCGGGACCTTTGAGGGCAAGGCCCTGACTGGCCGCGCGGCCATCGAAGAAGCCGCCATGCCGCGCTTTCGCGGCATGGACGACAGCTTCGCGCTGCCAGCCGCGTTCGCTGCCGGCTTTCAGATCGAGGATCCTGTCTATGCCGGCCGCGCATCGCCGCAAGCATTCGGCCATACCGGCTGGGGCGGCGCCATCGGCTTTGCCGACCCCGACGCCGGCGTGGGGTTCGGTTACGTCACCAACCGTATGGTGGGGTTCGACGATGTGGACCCGCGCCGCAAGGCCCTGATCGACGCCGTCTACGACGCGCTTTGAGTTACGTCTCTAGCTCCTCAGCCCTGGCGCTTCCTGGCCGGTGCGCGCGACATATTCGGTGTAGCCACCGCCATAGGTGTGGATGCCTTCGGGCGTCAGCTCCAGCACGCGGTTCGACAGCGCCGCCAGGAAATGGCGGTCGTGCGACACGAAGAGCATCGTGCCTTCATATTGCGACAGCGCCTCGATCAGCATCTGCTTGGTCGTGATGTCGAGGTGGTTGGTGGGCTCGTCGAGCACCAGCAAATTGGGCGGATCGAACAGCATCAGCGCCATCACCAGCCGCGCCTTCTCGCCGCCCGAGAGCACGCGGCACTTCTTCTCGATCTCGTCGCCGGAAAAGCCGAAGCAGCCGGCCAAAGCCCTGAGCGGCGCCTGGCCGGCCTGGGGGAAATTATCCTCAAGCGTCTGGAAGACTGTGCGCTCGCCGTCGAGCAATTCCATGGCGTGCTGGGCGAAATAGCCCATCTTGACGCTCGGGCCGCGCGCGACGGTACCCGTGTCGGGCTCGGAGGCGCCGGCGACCAGCTTCAGCAGCGTCGACTTGCCGGCGCCGTTGACGCCCATCACGCACCAGCGCTCCCGGCGTCGGATCTGGAAGTCGAGGCCCGAATAGATCGAACGGCTGCCATAGGATTTGTGGATGCCCTTCAGCGTCGCCACGTCCTCGCCGCAGCGCGGCGCCGGCTGGAACTCGAAGGTCACCGTCTGGCGGCGCTTCGGCGGCTCGACGCGGTCGATCTTGTCAAGCTTCTTCACCCGGCTCTGCACTTGAGCTGCGTGAGAAGCGCGCGCCTTGAAACGCTCGATGAAGGCGATCTCCTTGGCCAGCATCGCCTGCTGGCGTTCGAACTGCGCCTGCAATTGCTTGTCGGCGAGAGCCCGCTGCTCCTGGTAGAATTCGTAATTGCCGGAATAGGAGGTGAGCGCGCCGGCATCAATCTCGATGATCTTGTTGACGATGCGGTTCATGAACTCGCGGTCGTGCGAGGTCATCAAGAGCGCGCCGTCGTAATCCTTGAGGAACTTCTCCAGCCAGATCAGGCTTTCGAGGTCGAGATGGTTCGACGGCTCGTCGAGCAGCATGACGTCGGGCCGCATCAACAGGATGCGGGCCAGCGCGACGCGCATCTTCCAGCCGCCGGAGAGCTTTGAGACGTCGCCGTCCATCATCTCCTGGCTGAAGCCGAGGCCGTCCAGCACCTCGCGCGCCCGGCCGTCGAGCGCATAACCGTCGAGCTCTTCGAAGCGGTGCTGCAATTCGCCATAGCGCTCTATGATTGCGTCCATCTCGTCGGCGCGGTCCGGATCGCCCATGGCGTGCTCGAGCTCGCGCATCTCGGCCGCCACGGCGCTCACCGGCCCGGCGCCCTCCATGACTTCAGCGACGGCACTCATGCCGCCCATATCGCCGACATCCTGGCTGAAATAGCCAATGGTGACGCCGCGATCGACCGAGACCTGGCCTTCGTCCGGCTGCTCCTGACCGATGATCATGCGGAACAATGTCGTCTTGCCGGCGCCGTTCGGACCGACAAGGCCGACCTTCTCGCCTTTCTGCAAGGTAGCCGAGGCTTCGATGAAGACGATCTGTCGGCCGTTCTGCTTGCCGATATTTTCAAGACGGATCATGGGGCGGTCCGGGAAACTGCGCTGACGTGGCGGGATTTGCCCGGGCGTGTACGCGAATGCAGGCGGTAGGGGAAGAGCGCAAACGCCGCAGATGCGCCTCCTTGCATTTGCCGATTGAACGCGGCGCAGCAGGATCAAGGTTCCTCGCCCCACGAAGGTGGGGAGAGGTGGCTCGGCAAAGCCGAGACGGAGAGGGGAACGCCCTACGAAGGCCCCCTCTCCGTCCGCTTCGCGGACACCTCTCCCCCGCCTTTGGCGGGGGCGAGGAACCCAAGCCTTCAAGACCGGCGGGACAGCACCCCCTATGTCCTGCCGGGCATCTCCCCACTTGAGGAGAGATCAGCAGCTTTGGCGCATCACTCTACTTCGCGTCGTGGAAGATGATGCCCACGGTGTGTCGTTGTCCTGATCTCAACCGGCTGACGCCGTGGCGCAGGTTGACCCGGTAATACCCCTTGGTTCCCTGCACCGGCCGATTGTGCACGGCGAAGATCACCGCATCGCCGCGCTTGAGCGGCACCACCTCGGCGCGGCTTTGCATGCGCGGGCGTTGCTCGGTGAGCACAAACTCGCCGCCGGTGAAATCCTCGCCGGGTTCGGACAACAGGATTGCCACTTGCAGCGGAAAGGCGAGCGTGCCGTAGAGGTCCTGGTGCAAGCAGTTGAAGTCGCCGGGGCCGTATTGCAGCAGAAGCGGCGTCGGCCTGGTCTGGCCTTCGTCGTGGCATCGCTTCAGGAAGGCGGCGTGGTCGGAGGGATAGCGCTGCGCAACACCCATCTTCTCGTTCCAGTCATTGGCGACCGTGGCGAGGCGCGGATAGAGGGCTGTGCGCAGGCCCTCGATCAGGTCCGGCAGCGGATACTTGAAGTACCGATATTCACCCTTGCCGAAGCCATGGCGGGCCATCACAACATGGCTGCGGAAATGCTCTTCATGCGGGTAGAGGCCGGCGACATCGGCGCATTCTTCCGAAGACATCAGGCCGGGCATGACGGCGCAGCCCTGGGCATTGAGATCTGACACCAGCGCGCGCCAATCCTGCGCCGCGACGCGGGATTCGGCCGAGCGGCTGGCGCGCTTGGTGTTGAGGGAATGGATGGTCATGGGTGCCTCCTTTGCTTGGTGTCAAAGTGGGGCGGAGACGATGTTGGAACCACCCGATACATGACAAGATGGCGACGCGCCGACTTCCCCTTCTCCCCCTTGTGGGAGAAGGTGGCCTCGCGAAGCGAGGTCGGATGAGGGGTGTTGGAAGGAATGAGGCGGCGGCAATTTCACACTTGTTGCCAAGCTTGAACACCCCTCATCCGTCTCGGCGCTATCGCGCCGATCCACCTTCTCCCACAAGGGGAGAAGGAAAGGCCGCGTTTCACCGCTTGCGATATCCTTCCAACTCCGGATCAAGCTCCACCTTCACCGCATTGGTGAACACGCAGGTTGCCACCATGATGCCGGCGAAGGCGGTGAGGTTGACCAGCAGCGTCTCGTCATAGCGGGCCTTGAGCGCTGCCCAGGTTTCGTTGGGGACGGCATTGGCATCGGCGGCGACCGCCTTGCCGAAGGAGATCAGCAGCGCCTCGTCGGCCGCCGGCTCGATCCCCTCGGGATCGATCCCGCTGTCGATCAGCGCGCGGCGGAAGAAGGTGACCGGGATCTCGGCGTGCATCGTCTCGGCGATTGCCTTCGAGAACAGCCAGACGGCGCGGTCGTCGAGCGCTGGCCGCAGCAGGTCGCGCAGCGTGAACCATTCGGCGTAGATGCGGTGGGCGGCCGGCGAGTGCAGCAAGACGCGCTTCATGTTGGTCATGCGGCCGCGCAGCGCAAGCTCGCGGTCGTGCTCGGCGCGGATTTCCTCGGGGGCGGTCGCGTAGTCGATTGCGGAGAGATGCGCCATCGCGCTCACCCCAGCGTCGCGTGAAGCGCCGGCGCGACGCGCAGCGTGTTGGAGACGGTGCAGATATGCTCGGCGTCGGCGAGGATCCGCTCTTTCGTCGCGGCATCGAGGTCGCCGGCGATCTCCAGTTTGATGTTGAACGTCTCGACCCGCGAGGGCTCGTCCTTCGCCTTCCCGCCAGTGACCTCCGCCCTCACCTCGCCCAGCCGGTCGGCGACGCCGAGGCGATTGGCGGCGATGCGGGCGCTGAGCACCATGCAAGCGGCCAGGGAAGCGTAAAGCAGGTCAAGCGGATTGAAGCCTGGAGCGCTGACCGAAGTCACCACATCGACAGTGCCACCGGTTGGTGTGGTCACCGTCGGCAACCCACCGGGCGGGAGGTCCGCCAGCGCACCGGTCGTTCTGGTCCTCACCTTGAGCTCACTCATCGACTGTCCTTTCCGCCGCGAGGCCGCTCTACGCCCCGGCGTGCCTTCGCGCTTCATATTGTATCGCTTACTTCGCACAAGATGGATTTCAGCCACCTTCGTGCGGCCCGCCGTGCCAGTCCGGCGCGCGAAAATCGTCCACCCGCCGCGCCGACGGCAGCGGATCATTAGCGCTTCCTAAACCGCAAAGGGGTATGCCTTGCGGATTAGCGGTGGAGTCGTCGATGAGCGCCTTCAGGCGAATGGCCGGATTTGTGCTGATCCTGTTGACAGGGGCTGTGACGCTGGCCGCGCTGCGCATCGACTCCGAGCGCAATTTCGCCCTTGCCAAGCAACGCTACCTTGAGAATTCGCAGGCCGGATCCAGGGCGACCGCCAAAACCGTCGAGGATGCGCTGCGATCGATCTACGAGAATGTCCGGACGCTGACCTATCTGCCCAGCGTTCAAAACCTCGACCGGCATGGCACCAACCTCGGCGACGAGGGCCGTGCCACGATCCAGCAGATCTACAACAACCTGGCCAGCAACGTTTCCATTTCCGAAGTCTACTTCCTGCCGCTGGACTTCGACCCCGACCGCTTCGATCCGGTGACAGGCAAGCTCGAGGAGCCGATCCTTCAGTTCGACCAGCTGATCGTCAACGCCAGGGCAAGGGCCGATGCCGACGATCGAAAGCCGAGGAAGCTGGACAATCAATCGCTTCAGCGGCCGGCGGAGGAGGTCGAGACCTATGAGTACCACGAACTTGCCAAGCAGCTTGCCTGGCTGAAGGCGAATTATCCGGATTCAAGTGGCATCGACGGTCTCAACGTGCCGATCATCGGCACGAAGGAACTGATCACCTGCGACAACACCGATTTCATCCACAGCGGCAACGATGCCGACCGCTCGGGCTTCATCCTCTCGGTTCCCGTTTTCGCGGCTGACGGCACGCTTCGCGGCTCGGTCTCGGCGATCATGCTGACCTCGGCGTTGCGCAAGCTGCTGCCCAGCAGCGACTACGTCATCGTCAATTCCGACTATGGCTTCGAATCCGACCAGCACCGGCTTTCGACAGCCCTAGCGGCCGACACAAAATCGTTCACGGCGCCAGATTCCAAGCTGATCTATTCCGAAGTCATTCCGCTCTCGCTCAACGATCCCAGAAGCGCATGGCGGCTGTGGGCCGGCTTTCCCAACAGCCGGTTCGAAAGCGACGTCGATGTCCAGTCGGTGAAGCAATTCGAGCTGGCGGGCTACGCCGCCATTGCCGTCGTCACGCTGCTCGCCCTAGCGTGCTGGCATGCGATCGCGCGGAGCATGTCGATGCAGGCGGAGGCTGCCGAAACCCTGGAGCGGCGCGTGGAGGAACGCACCGCCGAGATACAGCATCTTGCGACACACGATATTCTTACCGGACTGCCCAATCGCGGCCTGCTGGCCGAGACGATGGACGAGGCGCTGCGGAGCTTGCGGGACGGCGAAAAGTTGGCGGTACACTGCATCGACCTCGACCGGTTCAAACCGGTGAACGACACGCTCGGCCATCCGGTGGGCGACGAGCTTCTCGTGGCCGTGGCCAAGCGCCTCAGGCAGCAGGCCGGCGAAACCGCGATGGTGGCGCGGGTCGGCGGCGACGAATTCATCGTCATTCAGTTGCTTTTTGACAGCGACGCGCAGGCCGGCGGGTTGGCCAGCCGGGCCATTCACGCGCTTTCGGCGGAATTCGTGATCCAGGGACACAAGATCGGCATCGGCGCCAGCGTCGGCATCGCTGTGTTTCCCGACGACGGCGACAGCTCGGAAATCCTCATCCGCAACGCCGACCTCGCGCTCTACAAGGCCAAGATGGAAGGCCGAGGCACCTGCCGGTCGTTCGAGCCGGGAATGGATGCGCGCCTGCAGGAGCGTCGCCTGCTCGAAGCGGAACTGGCGCTTGCCGTGGCGCAGGATCAGTTCGTGCTGCACTATCAGCCTCTGCATGACGCAAAGACCTCCAAGCTTACCGGCTTCGAAGCCCTCGTGCGATGGAACCATCCGCGGCTCGGCCTGCTGCCGCCGGGCGAATTCATCCAGCTCGCGGAGGAAACCGGGGTTATCGAAGGGCTTGGCGAGTGGATCATGCGGCAAGCCTGCGCAGACGCGGCGAGTTGGCCTCAGCCGGTCAAGATCGCCGTCAATCTCTCGCCGGCCCAGTTCAAGCAGCAGGGTCTGCCGCTTCAGGTTGCCTCGGCGCTCGCCACGTCCAATCTCTTGCCGTCACGGCTGGAGCTAGAGATCACGGAGTCGGTGCTGTTGGCCCACAATGAGCATACGATCCAAACGCTGCACGGCCTGCGCGACCTTGGCGTCAGCATCGCCATGGATGACTTCGGCACCGGCTACTCCTCGTTGAGCTACCTGCGGTCGTTTCCGTTCGACCGCATCAAGATCGATCGCAGCTTCGTCAGCCTGATGTGCGAGAGCAGCGAAAGCCGGGCTATCGTCAAGGCCGTCGCCGAACTCGGCAGCACGCTCGGCATGACGACCACGGCGGAGGGCGTCGAGACGCAAGACCAGTATCTGCTGGTCAGGGAGAACGGCTGCACGGATGTCCAGGGATGGCTGTTCGGGCGGCCTATGCCGGCCTCCCAGCTGCATGTGCTTTTCGAGCAGCACGCAGCCTTGACCGCATAGGTGGTTCAGCGGTCCAGCGCCAGGTCAACGAAATGGCCCGCCGAGGCGGGCCTTTTCGTTGGGTGTTCAACGCCTACTTCGTCAGATCGAGCGCCGCCGTCAGATCGCCCATCGGCGGCTGGTCGTTGTTGCGCAGCGCCTTGTCGCGGGCGACGATGCCCGGCAGCACCGGCAGGTCGTAGCGGTTGGTGATGAAGCGCAGGATCGAGGTGGTGTCGTACTGCGTGTGGTCGACCATGCCCATCTTGGCATAGGGCGAGATGATGAAGGCCGGGATGCGGTTGCCCGGGCCCCAGCGATCGGCCTTGGGCGGCGCGACGTGGTCCCAGAAGCCGCCATTCTCGTCATAGGTGACGACGACCAGCATATGCGCCCATTGCGGGCTCTTTTCGAGATGCGCGACGAGGTCGGCCAGATGCTGGTCGCCAGAGGTCACATCGGCATAGCCGGCGTGCTCGTTGAGGTTGCCCTGCGGCTTGTAGAAGGTGACGGCCGGCAGCTTGCCATCGTCGATCGCCTTGATGAACTCGACGCCGTCGAGGCCGCCATCCTTGATGTGCTCGGCGCGAGCGGGCGTGCCCGGCGCATAGGCCGCGAAATAGTTGAAGGGCTGGTGGTGGAACTGGAAATTCGGCACGGGCGTCGCGTTCTTGCCGTCGAGCGCCGCCTGCCAGGCGCCCGAATACCAGGCCCAGGAAATGCCCTTCAGCGACAGTAGGTCACCGATGGTGATCTCGTGCTGCGGCGGCAGCGTGGTCGGCTGCGCCGGATCGGCCAGCGCCTTGTCACCACCCTCCGCCGGCTTGTTGGCGCTCGGCTGGTAAGGCGGCTGCATGGTGTTGACGGCGTAGAAGTCGGGCGTGATGGCGCCGTCATTGGCGAATTTCGGCACGCCACCCAGCGCCGAGGCGGGCGAATTGTCGGCCGGCTTCAGCGTCACGCCATCCGGCTCGACGATGGCGATCTGGCCCTTCACCGGGCTGGTGTCGGCGTTCGGATAGTAAGGCGCGCAGGCGCAGGCGAGCATGAAGTGGTTGAGGAAGGAGCCGCCGAAGGCCCCCTGGAAGAAGTTGTCCGCCAGCACGTATTTCTTGGCGATGTTCCACATCGGCAGATTCGAGCCGTCGTAATGGCCCATGACCAGCGAGCCGGAATCGGCCCAGGCGACGAACTTGTCGTTCCGGCCGCCGTCGATCTGCATCTGCTCCTGGTAGAAGCGGTGCCAGAGGTCGTGCGTGACGACGTTGGTGCTTTCGTTGAAGCCCTTGGGGTCGTCGATCGCGAAAGCGGCATTGGGAAGATGCGCGCTCTGCGCTTCCGTCACCGCCGGGGTGACGCCCTTGCCGGTCAGTCCGCCCCATGCCGGCGGCAATTCCGAAAGCGGCTTGCCGTCGCGGTCGAGCTGGCGCGCCTGGTCGAGCGAGACATTGGCCAGGCCGTTGGCGCCGGGGAAGCCGCCATAGAGGTTATCGAAGCTGCGGTTCTCGGCGTAGATGACGACGACGGTGTCGATCTTGTCGTAGCCGGGAGGAGCCGCGTGGGCAGCAATGGAGAGCGATGCCAGCGCCGTGGAGGCGAGGCAGAGCGAGAGAAAGGACCGGGTCATCGGGAAATGCCTCGTGGCTTGGGAATGGCTGGAGGACGGCAATGCAGGCAAGCAACCTGCATCTATGCCCAGCTACTTCGGTGCGTTGTCACCTTTGTGACAGTTCCGCCCCGGCCGAACACGGTTTCGTGAGCGAATACGCCGGTCATCAATCCGTTGCACTCGATCCTTACGTCGCGAACGGAATCGGGCGAAGGAAATCAGGGATGTCGCCGCAGACGATGGGACGGAAAAATCACACGATCGCCCTTCTGACTGCCTCGATGGTCGGCTTGACCGCGCCTGCCAACACCGCGGAACCTTCCGGCGTCCATCCCGGCCCCATGTCGCGCCAGGACGCCTTTGCCCGCGCCGACGCGCTGACTGCGCTCGGGCGGCAGATGTTCTTCGACCCTTCGCTCTCGGCCTCGGGCAAGCAGGCCTGCTCGTCCTGCCACGATCCCAACCACGCCTTCGGACCGGCCTCGGCTTCGCCGGTCGAGATAGGCGGGGCAAAGCTCGACCAGCCGGGCGTCCGCACTGTCCCATCGCTGCGCTACCTGCAGGCGGCGCCGGCCTTCACCGAGCATTTTTACGACTCCGAGGACGAAGGCGACGAAAGCGTCGACAATGGCCCGACCGGCGGCCTGACCTGGGACGGCCGCGCCGACCATGGCAAGGACCAGGCGAGGATTCCGCTGCTGTCGTCCTTCGAGATGGGCAACAAAGACGAGGCCGAGGTGGTCGCCAGCCTGCGCAAGGCGCCCTATGCCGATGCCTTCAAGGCGGCGTTCGGCGCCGATGTCTTCGACGACCCAAAGGACGCCTTCGACGCTGCGGTGGATGCGCTCGGCACCTTCGAGCAGAGCAGCGCCGACTTCTATCCCTATTCCAGCCGCTACGACGCCTTCCTCGCCGGCAAGGCGCAGCTTTCCGCACAGGAGCTGCGCGGCCGCATGCTGTTCGAGGACGAGACCAAGGGCAATTGCGCAAGCTGTCACTTGAGCGAGCCGGCCAATGACGGCGAGCCGCCGCAGTTCACCGATTACGGCCTAATCGCGGTCGCCGTGCCGCGCAATCCGGCGATTCCCGCCAACGCCGATCCCAATTATGTCGACCTTGGCCTGTGCGGCCCGCTGCGCACCGATTTCAAGGGCCGCGCCGAATATTGCGGCCTGTTCAAGACGCCGACCCTGCGCAACGTGGCCTTGCGCAAAAGCTTCTTCCACAATGGCTATTTCCACGCGTTGCGCGAGGCGGTCGCCTTCTACGCCAGCCGCGACAGCGACCCCGCGCGCTGGTATCCGAAGATGGCGGACGGCACGGTCGACAAATTCGACGACCTGCCAAAGGCCTACTGGCCGAACCTCAACACCGACCCGCCGTTCAACGGTAGAAAGCCCGGCGACAAGCCGGCGCTGAGCGACGCCGAGATCGACGACATCGTCGCCTTCCTCGGCACGCTGACCGACGCCGACCAGGCGGGGCAGTAAGGCAAACGGCCAAGGCGATTGATGGGGACGCACGGCATGCTTGCAGCCGGGGCCGTCTATCCACCGTAAATGTGTGCCAATGTGAGCCACGTCATAGGAACGCCAAGTCGCGCCTGCTATGTTGCCCATCTCTTCACAGATGGAGTCTCCGATGCGGTTCGTCGCGGTGCAGGAGCCGCCCGGCAGCACTTGGGCGGTGTTCGATGCGGGTATTGGCGCACCGGCCGAATATGCCGGCCGGGTGCTTATCGGCCTGACATCGCGCGAAGCCCGCTGGTTCGCCGCCGTGGGCAACGACCACGCAGCCTGGCCGCGGCCCGGCCGGCCGGGCGCGCAACTGTGGCTGGTCAGCGGAGGCGGCTCGCAGCCGATCCGGGAAAGACACAACCAAACAGGCGGTTGAGAAGGCGCGCTGCCGGATTGATTCAAGGCAGTGCGGCCTCGGTTGTTGCCTCTCAGTGCGCCGGCGCGTAGCGACTCACCACCATGCCGCAGGCATAGGGCTTCGAGCCGAGGAGCTTCAGCCTGCCAAAACCGCCCTTGTCGAAGATGCGGCGGCCGCTGCCCACAACCACCGGATTGATGAAGAGCTGAAACTCGTCGACCACCCCGGCGGCGATCAGCGCAGCGGCAAAGCCCGCGCCGCCGAACACGGCGATGTCGCCGCCCTCGCCTTGCTTCAGCGCAGCGACCTCGCGTGGCAGGTCGCCGCTGACGAGCCGCGTGCGTTCCCAGCGCGATGCCTCGAGCTTGCCGCTCGCCACAACCTTCTCAGCCTCCACGATGCGCTGCGCGAAGGCGTAGAAAGGGTCCTTCGGAAATTTCCTCGCCGCGTTGCTCCAATGGGTCAGATACCCCTCCTCAGCCATCTTGCGGCTCAACAGGATGGTGTCGATACAAGCAAAGACGGCGTTGAAGTCCCGCTTGAGCTCCTCGTCCCAGGCGCTGTCATCGCCCCATTCCCAGAGCTGCCAGTGATGCCCCTCGTCGGCGCCGACAAAACCGTCGACCGACATCTGCATCTGCAGGATGAGCTTCTTCATGTCCGGTTCCCTCGCGCTTAATTGCTTTACTTTCGGAACCATTGACCCAGATCGGGAAATGGTGTCAATAGTAAAGTGATTTAAAAATGGAACCATACTGATGTCGACCAAGGGACGGTCCGGCTGTCCGATCAGCCTCTCGCTCGAATTGCTCGGCGACCGCTGGACGCTGCTCATCATCCGCGACCTGGCCTTTGCCGGGAAACGGCATTTTCGCGAGTTCCTGCAATCCGACGAAGGCATCTCGTCGCGCACGCTGGCCGAGCGGCTGCAGACGCTGGTCGACGAAGGCGTCCTCACCCGCAGCGACGACCCGAGCCATGGGCTG
The DNA here is from genome assembly GCF_051127865.1 of Mesorhizobium sp. RIZ17. NCBI lineage: Bacteria > Pseudomonadati > Pseudomonadota > Alphaproteobacteria > Hyphomicrobiales > Phyllobacteriaceae > Mesorhizobium > Mesorhizobium sp. RIZ17. The sequence continues at coordinate 4,620,139 of NZ_CP147861.1, read as the reverse complement.
AAGGCGATCTATCGGCTGACCGAGGCTGGCATCGACCTTTTGCCGATGCTGGCGGCACTGGGCGCCTGGGGCAGCAAATATCGCAAGGCGGACGACAACCTTGCGCGGATAGCGGATGAGCTGGCGGCCGGCGGCCAGCCGGCGCTCGAGCAGATGAAAGAAAAGCTGAAAGCCGAGCATCTGGAGTAACGGGGCGGCGTGCTGTCGGCGCACCGGCCGTCCAATGCTGCGGCGAGGCGGCCGCCAGCGTCGGCTGTCCGCGAGCCGATCGATCAAACATTGGACAACAATCCCCCTCGCCTGTCAGCGAGGCCGTCCGTGTCACTGCAGCCCTACCGGCTCCTCGGCCGGCGGCTCCCCGGGCAATCCCAGTCGCAGTCGCTCCTCCTCGGCGAATATCTCGGCCTGCGCGTGAATGTCGAACACTTGCTGCGTCAGCCTGCCGCCATCGACGACACGCACTATCCATTGGCCATTGAGGGTTTTTACGCGGACACTGTCTGGCTCGCTTGTTACCATATACAGCCCCTGCTCATCGCTCGAAGAACTTCCTGCCTCCGACCAAATACGATCTAGAGCGCCTGGAGTTGCCGGAAAGCGGGGCTTATTAGTCTTTAGTGCAATGGTACTCGCCAATATCCGATATATTTGCGGATCCTGATGAATAAAAACGAGTATGGAGGCGAAGGGACGCCGTTGCGCCCAGCTCATTGGAATTCGACTTCGATATAGAGTTCGGTCTGCGATACGATACGGCAGCGCATTTCGAAAGCGTCTGAGCGGACTTGCGGATTGCCCGGTCTGGCACTTGGCCGGGCGGGAGCGCGAATGAATTCGCCGCGCGGCTGCGGCCCGGTCGCCTTGGGGGGTGATACTGGGTTCGGCGGCCGGGCCTGACCGGAGTTTGCGAGGCCGCCGGCTGTCATAAACATGCGCTTGGGCCCGACCAAGGACAAGAACGACCTAGGCCCTAGGACCAAAGCTGCAAGGACATGGCCGACAGGACCAGTTGCGCTTTGACGACTGGGAAGAACGTGCCGAACGCCGGCCGCGTCAAAAGCCCAAGAAATGCCGGCCGAGGAGATAGCCGAGCGCCGCCACGACCAACGGGAACAGCGCCGGCGCCGCCCTGCTGAACAGAGAGGGGTTTATCTCCTTGGCGGGAGCGCTGGGTTTGGCATTGCCGAGGTTTTTGGTCATGAGCTCATTACCGGTTGGGGGCTAGCTGCCGGCTGAGCCATTAAATTAGAAGTCTCTTATTAAGTTTCCGGCAAGCCCAACGCTACAATTCGCGGCAATTTATTCCGACTACTGGGTGCGCTCGGCAAGCGCAAAGGCCTGGAGATTGCGCGACTTGCCAGGATCCTGGTCGGCGTTGGCGATGATGGCGTGGAAGGCCGCGCGGGCGATGTCCTTCTTCTTGGCGTCCGGATGCAGTTTTCGCACCGCCTTGAGCAAGTCTTTCGGTTTCATATCGGGGGTGACAACGCGCATCAGCGTATCGCCCATGGCCTGCAATTCGCTGGCATCCATAACGATGAACCCTGGTTTGACGGCATCCAGCCTAGCATATAGCGGGGCGAGCGCGTCACTTTTGTGATGCGCCGATGGAGTCGGAGCCAGTCTCTCTAGAGAATTTTAGTAGCGAAAGCGTCCAGCCGTGAATTTTCTCGGTAGCAAAGCCGTACGGCCAGCGCGGCAGCAATCCCGGTAACCGCGCCGCCGACGATGTCACCGGCATAGTGGATGCCGATATGCAGCCGCGACCAGCAGATCAGCACCGCCACGACAAGCAAGGCGAGCGTGCGGCGCGGCAGCGCCTGCATGGCGAAGGCGGCGACGATGGCCATGCTGGCGGTCGCGTGATCGGACGGGAACGACCAGTCGGCGCTGGGCGTGATCAAAAGATGCGTGACGCCGGCATCGTATGGCCTGATCCGGTGGACGAACAGCAGGATGACCTGGTTGATCGCCAACCCGAGGAGGAAGGAAAGGCCGGCGGACAGGCAGGCATGGCGCACATGGGCGCGGTCGGTCCTCGACCACCATTGCAGGGCCACCGCGATCACCATCAGCGGCACGCCGATTTGTGAGATGGCGATCATTGTTCTATCAAGGAGCGGGCTGATGCCGGCAGCTGAATTGATCCAGTGCGTGAGAGAAACGTCCATTCTAGCTTGATTTCCCTGGCCTATCGTGAGGTCGATCGTTGAAGCCCGCCGACGAACATCGCATTCACCAGCTCTTTGAGGTCAGCGTATGGCTAAAAGGTGCCCATGCCTTGATCGAATGCATCGGCGGCATCCTGCTCTACCTCGTCACCACCGACACCATCGCCTCCTGGGTCAACATGTTCACCCAGGAAGAGCTGATCGAAGATCCGAACGATTTCATAGCTGGCTATCTGTCGCAGACGGCGAGCCAGTTTTCGCTGGACAGCAAGGAGTTCTACGCCTTCTACCTGCTCAGCCACGGGCTGATTAAGCTTCTGCTGGTTATCGGCCTGCTGCGCGGCAAGCTGTGGGCCTATCCGGCCTCGCTCGCGGCGCTCGGCGCCTTCATGGCCTATCAGGTCTACCGCTACTCCTACACGCATTCGCCCGGCCTGCTTGCACTGACCGTATTCGATGTGATCGTCATGTGGCTGATCTGGCAGGAGTGGAAAGCAGTGCGCCGCCACATGGCCGGCTGAACTCCGGGGCACCCGCGTCTTCACGGTATGCTTCACCGGCCCTGGTGAGCCGCGACGCCATCAATTTTGCCTGAGACGAATAGTTGGAGCGGTTCAGCCATTCTGTCGAAAACTGCACCGCTCCGGTTTTTTACGCGGGCACCAGGACGGCGATCCGATGGATGCCGACCTCCTTGCTCGTATTCGTCGCCTCGTCGGTCTTGCCCTTGGAGCAGGTGTACATGTCACCCACCTTGAGCTTGAACTCCTTGTCTACCTTCTTGATGGTGAATGCACCCGCAGTGATCGTGCACACCATGTCGTTGTCCATCACGCTTTGAGGCGCGTGCGCTCCCGGTTGAAACACGACATCGACAATGGAGATGCTCTTGTAGGCGGGAATGTCGGAATTGCCGGTGCCGACTTCCACCACCCTGACGCCGGGCGCGATTTCCTTGCCGTCCTTCGGACCGTACTTTTTGGTTTTCGCAAATGTTGCCGTTGCGAACAGGGGCGCAACCGTCGCGGCCGTCACGCCGAGAGCTATCGCAGACCTGCGATTCATCGTTGTCATCGCATCCTCCCTAAACCTGCCATGCACGGAAAAGCATGGCTGCTTAATATTAGCACGAACTGATTTTCTTGTGCAGAGCGGAAGCTTGCCGATGGCAGCCTCACTGCTGCTTTTGCCGGAACTTCGAATGGCAGCTCGAGCAATCCTGCAGGATGAGGTGCAGGAGATGTTCGGCCGGCAGCTTGGCCGGATCGGCTTCGACCGCACCCGGCCGCTTGCCGAGCAGGCTGCCGCCATCCATGGGTAGACCGCTCATTCGCATGTCGGCGGTGATCCCGGCCGGCGCCGACTTCGCCTTGGCGTCGAGCGCGCCGGCGAGCCGACCGAGATGGCGGGCGAGTGCCTCGAACTCGGGCCGGGCCTGTTCGATCTCCGGTTTGGCGCCGGACGGCGCGCCAAGCGTGCCCGACGGGAATTCGGCGATCAAAGCAGCGCCGGCGCGGGTACTGAGCGTATCCGCCGCCGCCTTGAAAGCGGCAGGCTCATAGGCGCGCCTGCCGTCGAACATTTCGGCGAGCGCCCTGGAGGCGGCGGCCATTTCCTTCATCGAGGCCTGGCGCGCCGCCACGACTGCATGGCTCGTATCCCCCGCCGGCGACGGAGCGGCGGCCAGCGAGCCGGCGAGCGCAAGCATTGCCGCCCCAAGAACGGTACGCGGCTTCATGCGCGCACGTCGACAATGCCCATCATGCCGAGCTGCTCATGCTCGAGGATGTGGCAGTGATACATGCGCGTGCCCGGCCGTTCCTGGCGCGTGCGGAGCCGCACCGTCTCGCCGCGTGCTACGTTGACCGTGTCCTTCCACGCTAGATAAGGCGGCTTGGCGACCTTGCCGTCGCGTTCGCGTTCGACCACCTGGAACTGGGTGCCGTGGATATGGAACGGATGGTCCATGTCGGCCTGGTTGACGATTTCCCAAAGCTCGGTGTCGCCGGCCCTGGCGACGATGTCGGCGCGCCCCATGTCGAACGCCTTGCCATTGATCAGGAAGCCCATCTCCATGCCGGTGGCGTTCATCGCCATGGTCTCGGTGAATACGAGGCGGCGGCTGACCGTGGGAGCCCCTAGCGGCGCGATCGGCCTCAACCGCTCGGGCAGCGGCGGCATCGCCTCGGCCGGCGCGTCGGAGACATCGACCGTCAGCAACGTCAGCCCGGCGTCCGTGGGCCGGCCAGGACCCATCCAGCCGCGGTCATAGTCGAGCGTGGTGAGGGTGGCAGTGCCCGACCGGTCGAAGGCGACGACCAGTTCGACACGTTCGGCCGGGCTGAGCAATATCTCCTCGGCCACAACTGGCGCCTCCAGGAGACCGCCGTCGCTGCCGATCACGGTCATCGCGGCGTTGGCGAAAGCGAGCCTGAGGAAGCGCGCATTGGTGGCGTTGTAGAGCCGCAGGCGCCGCTTCGCGCCACGCGCCATCGCCAGCTTCGGGTTCTTCTGGCCGTTGACCAACACATGATCGCCGACCCTGCCGTTCATCAGGTCGGTCATGGTGTTGTCGGGCATCGAGCCGTCCGCGGCAAGGCGAAGGTCGGTGAACATGAGCACGGTATCGCCATAGGCGGCCGGGATCGGATCGGCTTTGGCCTTGACGACGAAGGCGCCGGCAAGGCCGCGATAGACCTGCTCGGCCGTCCGGCCATGCGGATGCGGGTGATACCAGTAGGATCCGGCCGAGCCCTCGGGCAGTTCGAAGGCGTAGACACGGTCGGCGCCCGCCGCCACCGGGTCCATCGGATTGCCGTCCTGGTCTGCCGGCACCGGCATGCCGTGCCAGTGGACGGTGCTTTGCTCGCCCGCGATCCGGTTGGCGAAGGTGATCTCGACGCGGTCGCCTTCATAGGCCACGATCAGCGGCCCCGGGCTCGTGCCGTTATAGGCAAGGATCGGCGTGTCCTGGCCCTCGACGAAGCGCGCCGTGGCCGCCTCCGCCGTCAGCCTCGCCTGGAACAGCCCGGGCCGGCCGGCCTCGTTGGCAAGCAGCGGCAATTGGCGCAGCCCCTCGCCCTCGGGCAGCGTGACGGGCGCTTGCGCCATGGCGCCCATGTCATGGCCCGCATGACTGCCCATTCCCGGCATCGAGTCCATGCCGGACATGCTGTCCATCTTCATCTGCGCCAGCGCGCGAGAACCCGACAGAGCCGTTGCCAGGCCAGCCATCAGAAAGCCGCGTCGGTGCATTTTCCGTCTCCTCGATCGTGTTTGGGAAGGGCGCCGCCTGGACGACCCTCCAACACGCTACGGGTTCCAGCAACTGGAAGGTCAAGCGAAAATCGAGCAGGCAGGTACGCCAAGGTCCGTGTCTGGCTTCGCGCAAAAGAAAATGCCGGGACAGCCCTGCCACATGCTCCCGCCGCCGTTTTTTAACCCCAATCGCCCTCTAGCCGGCTGAAGACGCTGCGGTTCCAGCCCTCACGTTTTCTTGACAGAGGCTGGAAAAACGGGCAGCAAGCGGGTGAGGGAGAGCATTTCTACCGTGGCAAAGACCATGGAGGGCTCTTTTTTCGTATGGACCGTCGCCAAATCGGCGATTGGTGGAGGGATTGGTTAACCAACTTTGTCCATCTTTTGAATCAATCGGCAACAGACGCGAGTAGGTGCAGGGGGCACCAGCGAACTGTGATCGTGACGGGTGCCAGGTCCGCAAACCGGCATGCCGATTGAGAGTGGTCGTATGGCGTTTTTGCGTTTGAAAATCCGGGGTGACGCTCCTCATGGGGAGGTAACTTCGAAAAAGTCTGGTCATCGTTGGGTCGTGGTGCCTGCTATCGGCGCCGCCCTCGCCCTATGGTCCGTCGCCACCTTGGCGGGGCTCTATTCGGTGAGCACCTCGCTGACCGCAGCTTCCAACGGATTGCCGCAAGGCCTGCTTTCCGGGCGTAGCATCGGGCTTGGCGACCAGCGCCGGCAGCTCGCCAACGCCTGGGCGCCGCATCTTGCCGGCAACGGCGGCTACCAGGCAGGCTCGCTCATCGGCAGCTGCGACGCAGGCTGCTTCAGCCTCGCGACAAGCTTCAGACATGACAGCCAAGCAGCTGAAAAACTGAAGAATAAAGGCCTCGACGGCAAGATGGCGCGCCTCAAGTTGCCGTCGCCGGACAGCGTCGCGCAGGAAAAGGTCGTGGTGGTGGCTTCGGCGGCCGGAGCCGCCGACCGTTTCGACGGCGTGGTGAAGCGCGCGGCGCTTTCGCCGCAAAAGCTTGCCGATGCCTTTGCCCGCGCCGAGAAGGCGCCGTTCCTGCTCGCCAGCCTGCCTTCGGCGAGCCGCTTCGGCGGCGCGCAGCCGAACGCCCCGATCGAAGCCCGCTTCGGTTCGCAGCCGGCCGAAATCGGCGGCGCTTCCGACTTGGCGCTGGCGCTTGCCAACATCGCGCCTGAAGATACGGCGGACGTCCCGACTGCCGTCGCGCTGCAAAACAGCGATGCGCCCGATGTTGCCGAGAATACGGAAAAGGGCCAGGACGGCGAATACCAGGTCGCCTCGCTGCCGCCGCAGGACGATCTGCCCGACGCGATTGCCGTGCCCGGCCTTCGGCCACGCACGACGCTCGAACGCGCCACCGACACGCCCGAACAGAACGCGGCCAAGCCGCAGAAACCCGAACCCTCGAAGCCGCAGGCCGCCAAGGCCAAGCCGCAGCCGGCCGCAGCCGACACCGCGCAAAGCGCACCGACGGCCGTCTCGCCGAGAAGCGGCGACCAGGCCCTACCGGGCGTAGCCGGCTCGAAGCCGGTCGTGGCCGACTCAAAGTCCAGCAAGCGCAAGGCGCAGGCGTCAGAAATGCTCGCCTATGCCAAGCCGGATACGCCGGAGCGCGGCGGGCTAGGCAGTGCGTTCCGCAACCTTTTCAACGGACCCTCGACGGGCAATGGCGTCGCCGTCTACGATATCTCGGCCAAGACGGTCTACATGCCGGACGGCTCCAGGCTGGAGGCGCATTCGGGATTGGGCTCGATGGTCGACCAGCCACGCTTCGTCAACAAGAAGAATGTCGGCCCGACGCCGCCCGACACCTACAATCTGTCGATGCGTGAATCGCGCTTCCATGGCGTCGAGGCGATCCGGCTGACGCCGACCAGCGGCAGCAACAAATATGGCCGCAACGGCCTGCTCGCCCACACCTACATGCTGCGCGGCGGGCGCGCCGAGTCGAACGGCTGCGTCGTCTTCAAGGACTATCACCGCTTCCTCGCCGCCTACAAAAACGGCAAGATCAAGCGCCTTGTCGTGGTCCCTCGCCTGACAAGCTCCCCCACCCGGGTCGCCCAGGAAGGCCGCCAGGGTTAAGCCTTACATAAGCCGGCGCGCTGGTCGCCGGCTGTTATCGATCCCCACTTGCTGATCCGAAGGGCCTGGCGCCAAGACGCGCCCGGGTGTTTGCCGTCGCTTCAAGCCATGGCAACAATCGCTGCCTCGCATGAGGAAGCGATAACGACCCTTCCCAGGATATAGATATGGCGCAGCCCGGGCTTGCGGCAAGCCCCCGGCCAAGGCGTATCAACGCTGCTCCGAAAAACCATAACGGAGCATGGAATGCGGATCTTGTTATCGACTTACGGCTCGCGCGGCGATGTCGAGCCGCTGGCGGCGCTCGGCGCGGCGTTGCAGGCGCACGGCGTCGAGGCCAAAGTGAGCGCGCCGGGCGACACGGAGTTTGCCGCCCTCCTGGCCCGCGCCGGCGTGCCGCTGGCCCCGGCCTTCTCGCCTGTGCGCGAATGGGCGAAGGAAATGATCAATCGGTCGCGATCGGCGTCGCCCGAAGACCGGGCCAGGCTCATTGCCGGCCAGGCGGCCGAGATCGTCGCCAGGCAATATGAGGCGCTCGGCGCGGCCGCCGAAGGCTGCGACGCCGTGGTGGCGTTCGGTCTGTTCCCATCCTGCGCCGCCGCGCGGATGCTCGCTGAGCAACGCGGCATGCGCTACATGCTCGGCACGTTCTGTCCCATCTGGCTGCCGTCGCCGCACAACCGGCCGCATGAATATCCAAGCCATCCGTTGCCGCCCGGCGTGACCGACAACCGGCTGCTGTGGGAGATGGATGTCCGGACCAAGAACGCCCTCTTCGGCGAGGCGATCAACGGCCAGCGCGCGTCGCTCGGACTGCCCCCGGTGGAAAATGTCCGGGACTATGTCTATGGCAACAGGGTCCTGCTCGCCTGCGACCCGACATTGGGGCCTTGGCCGGGCTCGGACCTGATCGATGCCGCTCAGACCGGCGCCTTCATCCTGCCGGACGAACGGGCCCTCCCCGATGATCTCGAAGCATTCCTCGCCGCCGGACCGCCGCCGGTCTATGTCGGCTTCGGCTCGATATCGGTCGCGAGCGAGGCCGGCCGCGCGGCCATCGAAGCGATCCGCGCCAATGGCCTTCGCGCGGTCATCGCGCATGGCTGGGCCGGGCTCGGCCGCATCGACGATGGCGGCGACTGCTTCGCCGTCGGCGAGGTCAACCAGCAGGCGCTGTTCGGCCGCGTCGCCGCCGTCATCCACCATGGCGGCGCCGGAACGACCGTTGCCGCGGCGCGGGCGGGAGCGTCGCAGGTGATCGTGCCGCAGATCGGCGACCAGCCCTATTGGGCGAAGCGGGCGGCCGAACTGGGGATAGGCGCCGCGCATGACGGTCCGGCACCGACGATGGAGTCGTTGTCGGCGGCGCTGGAGGTGGCCTTGGCGGCCGAGACCGGCGCTCGTGCAGCGGCAGTGGCCGGCATGATCCGCACCGACGGCGCCGAGGCGGCGGCGCGGCGGCTGATTGAATTGGTGGGGCAATCCAGCCGGTGACCTCATTGTGCCGTCAGTTCCGCCAGCGCCCTTTGCAGGGGCGCTGGCGAGACCTGGATCGGGCCTGAGAAGGGACTGTCCATATCGATGATCAAATAGACCGCCGCCGCCACCAGCGCTCCGGAAATGAGGCATGTGAAGACGATGGTGCCATTGTTCGGCGCCCTGAAGCCGAAGCTGGCGAAGATAAGCGTCAGCCATGCCACGAGCAGCGCGATCAGTGGCGTAGGGATCGCGCCCTCGGACTGCTCGGCCAGTATCCAGCGCTGCTCGATCAGCTTCTGGAGTTGCTGCATCGCGGCCTGTTGCGCGGCAGTCTGCCTGGCATCCGCGGGCGCCAATCCCGCCAGGATGTCTCCGACCTGATTGAGCAGCAGTTCCGACAGCCTGTTCGGGACGACGGTTGTGTCGCTGTCGGCGGTGGAGGTGTCGACGACGCGTTGGACATAGGCGGCAAGCGACTGCCGGGCGCTGTCGGCCTCCGGCCCGTAATGCCGGAGCGTTCGGTCGAGCAGAATGATCTCGGTGGCGAAAGTGTGTACGTTGCCGTTGATGGACTCAAACGTGTTCTTGGCCGAGTTGATCATCAGGCCGAGCATAAGCGAGGACATCACCACGAAAAGGTTCGCGGCAAGCCGTACCACCGCGCTGGTGTCGTCCCGAAGGTGGTGGGCGGGGAATCGCTCATGCATCATCAAGCTGACCAGCGAGGCCCCGGCCAGGCACCCAAAAATCGCTATCCCTACAAGCACTTCGCCCATAGCTGACATTGTAGCCGAGGCACGACGCTTGCCAATTGGCTGATCAGGGTTGAATCAACATCGAAGCATAACGGCCTATGTCGTTGGCCGGCATGGAGACTTTCGTGTCAGGCTCCAGGTGCATCGGGGCGGCGCTCGAAAACCGCTTTCAATACCGGGCGAAGGCGCTATCTATGGCGCGGGGCGGCTCCCAATCACTCACGAGGCAATCCATGACAATTCGCGCTGTCGTCTGGGGCGAGAACATCCATGAGCGGACCAATGAGGTGGTCGCCTCCATCTATCCGGAAGGCATGCACGCGACCATCGCCAAGGCGCTGAACACGGACAAGGCGATCTCCGCCTCGACAGCCACGCTGGAGCAGCCGGAGCACGGCCTGCCGCAATCCCGCCTCGCCGAAACCGACGTTCTGGTCTGGTGGGGCCACAAGGACCATGGCGCGGTGGCCGACGAGGTGGTCGAGCGCGTCGCTCGCCGCGTCTGGCAGGGCATGGGGCTGATCGTGCTGCATTCCGGCCATTTCTCGAAGATCTTCAAGCGGCTGATGGGCACGCCCTGCACGCTGAAATGGCGCGAAGCCGGCGAGCGCGAGCGGCTCTGGGTGACGAGCCCCAACCATCCGATCGCCGAAGGCGTCGGCGAGTTCTTCGAGCTGGAGAACGAGGAGATGTATGGCGAGCAGTTCGCCGTGCCGGAGCCGCTGGAAACCGTGTTTATCTCCTGGTTCCAGGGCGGCGAGGTGTTCCGCTCCGGCCTGACCTACCGGCGCGGCGCCGGCAATGTCTTCTACTTCCGCCCCGGGCACGAAACCTATCCAACCTATTACGATGCGACGGTCCAGACAGTGCTGCGCAACGCGGTGAAATGGGCGCACAACCCGCAAGGGTCGAAGCCCGCCATCCTCGATGCGCCGAACGTGCCGGTGGAGAAGGCGCTGGAGCCGATCGAGGAGCGCGGACCCAAGCTGCACGCGCATGGCGAGGCCGGCTTCCGCTAAAAAAGGCGCTTGCCTGCTTCGTGCGGGATTGCGCGGAAACAGCGCCTGGGTCACATTCATCTCACACGATTGAATCGAACCAAATCGCTCAAGGAAGCAAAATGCGGCTTTTGATACTCGGCACCGGCTGGATGGCGCAGGAACATGCCCGCCGCTTCGGCGCCATCGAGGGCATCGACATCGTCGGCGCGGTCGATGTCGATGCGGCCCGCGTCGATGAATACGCGGACGCCTACAAGATCCCGAAGCGCTTCACCTCGCTGGAGGCGGCGCTCGACTGGGGCGACTTCGACGCGGTCGCCAATGTCACGCCGGACCGTATCCACCACCCGACCACGATGGCGCTGGTCGCCGCCGGGACGCCGGTGCTGTGCGAGAAGCCGCTGGCGGAAAATTTCGGCAAGGCGAGCGAAATGGCCGATGCCGCGGAAGCCGCCGGCGTCGTCAACATGGTCAACCTCACCTATCGCAACGTGGCCGCGCTGCAGAAAGCGCGCCAGATGGTGCAGGCCGGCGAGATCGGCACGGTGCGCCATGTCGAAGCCTCCTACCTGCAGAGTTGGCTCGTGTCGAAATTCTGGGGCGACTGGCGCACCGATCCGAAATGGCTGTGGCGGCTGTCGCGCGGCCACGGTTCCAACGGCGTGCTCGGCGATGTCGGCATCCATATCCTCGATTTCGCGAGCTATGGCGCGGCGCTCGACATCGACCATGTCTTCTGCCGGCTGCGCGCCTTCGACAAGGCACCGGGCAACCGCATCGGCGACTACCAGCTCGACGCCAATGACAGCTTCGCCATGACGCTCGATTTTTCCAACGGCGCCTTCGGCGTGGTGCATGCCAGCCGCTGGGCGACCGGCCACATGAACGAATTGCGCCTGCGCATCTATGGCGACAAGGGCGGTATCGAGGTGGTGCACAATCTCGAAGGCTCGGCTCTGAGGGCCTGTATCGGCGACAATATAGAGAGCGCCAAATGGGAGGAGCTCAATGCAGGCTCCGTGCCGACCAACTACCAGCGTTTCGTCGAAGCGGTGAAGAGCGGCGTGCAGACCGAACCGACCTTCCGCCACGCGGCAGGCCTGCAGAAGGTGCTGGACCTCGCCGTGGTGTCGGATGAGAAACGCGCCGAGTTGAGGGCGAACGCGGATACGCAGTAAGGTCATTGCTGAAAGGAGCCAGCATGGTCACGCGTCGCGCCGAATGTTCCTGCGGTCAGCTGTCAGCCACCTGTTCGGGCGAGCCGGTGCGCATTTCGGTTTGCCATTGCCTTGATTGCAAGCGGCGCACCGGCAGCGCCTTCAGCTACAATGTGCGATTTGCCGAGGCGGACGTTTCGATAGAGGGGCGGTCGGCACAGTTTACGCGCGTCGGCGAGCTGGGCGGCCGTGTCATCTATAGTTTCTGCCCGGACTGCGGAACCACCGTCCACTATCGCATCGACACGCAACCCGGCCTTACCGCCATTCCGGTAGGCGCGTTCGCGGACCCGTCGTTTCCGCCGCCCTTCCAGTCCTTCTACCACGACAGCCGCCGCTGCGAGTGGGTCGAGATAAAAGCCGAGCCTTTGGCGAAAATTGGCTGAGTGCTGAGCTGGTTCCTCGCCCCCGCCAGCGGCGGGGGAGAGGTGTCCGCGAAGCGGACGGAGCGGGGGCCTTCGTAGGGTGCTCCCCTCTCCGTCTCGGCTTCGCCGAGCCACCTCTCCCCACTGCGTGGGGCGAGGAATCAGGGTCACGCTCCGCGATAAATCCCGACCGCCGCCGCCACCAGCGCGGCATTACCATCGGCTATGCTGCCGTCCGGCAATTCCTTGCCGTCCTCCAGCCCCACCCGCGTCGAAAGTTTCCTCGCCGCCGCCCTCTCCACGAAGGGCCAGACCGTGGCGTTCTCGCCATGCAACAGGATGGAGCGGCGGATGCCGGCGCGCTCAAGCACCTTCCCGATGCCGTTGGCGACGGCGAAGGCCTCGTCCAGCGCCTGCTCGGAAATCTCGATCAGCACGCGCAGCACCCGGCCGCCATGGTCGAGGCTAGCGAGCCTTAGAGCGTCACCGATCGAGGCAAGCCCAGCCTCGATGCCGACACCGCGGCCGCGCAGGGCCTCCATCACTTCCGGCGCCGCCGTCTCGCTGAGATTGACCGAGGCATAATCGGGCAGTTCGCGCCAGCCGGAGATGGCGACCAGGGTGCGCAAATCATCCTTCTCGATCCAGGCGCCGGTGGAGACGCCGATCAGCGTGCCCGGGCAGGCGCGGCGGAGTGCCGCGACCGTCCTGTCCATCGCTTCCGGCGCCAAGCTCTCGCGGCGATCAGTGCCGCGCGCATGCACATGCAGCTCGGCGGCGCCCGCCGCAATCGAGGCGGCGGCGTCGCGCGCCATCGCCTCAGGATCGAGCGGCAGCGCGGGATGGAAATCGGCGGGGCGGGCGCCGTTGATGCACGCCTGGACGATCATCTTCGCGGCAATCCTGTTTCGGCTGGCGGGGAGCCTAGCGCAGGATCGGATTGGCCGGAACCGGAGCGACGGAAATTTCCTGACAAGCCGCGCAAGAAACATCCCCCTGGCCTGTCGGCCAGAGGGATTGGCTTTCATCGTGGACGATTGCCGAAGTTCGAAAGTCCGTTACGCCGGCACCCGCTTCAGCGCCTGAGCCATGCAGTGGATGCCGCCGCCGGTCTTGGAGATTTCGCTCATGTCGACGGCCGCGACCTCGAAGCCTTGAGCCTTCAGCTTCTCGATCAGCGTCTTGCTGGAGGTCGGCGCGATCACCCTGTCCTTGCCGAGCGACATGAAGTTGCAGCCGAGCGCCATCGTGTCCTGGAAGGGCACATCGATGATCTCGTGGCCCTTGCCCTTCAGCCAGTCGACGATGCCGGGCTCGGTGCAGGCGAGGCAGACGGCAGTGAGCTTTTCGGCGATCGGCACCACCATCAGGTCGATATGGACGTAATATTCGTCGATGAAGGCAAGACGTGTCTCCCAGCCTTCCTTCTCGAACCAGTCCTGCACCTGGCGGGCGCCCTCTTCCTGGGTGCGGGCGCCGCCGCAGCCGATCAGCACCACGCCCTCCTCGATGACGTTGAAGTCGCCGCCCTCGAAGGTGCCGGCCGTCACCATGTCGTAGATCGGGATGCCGAGCTTTTCATAGGTGCGGATGGCGGCGTAGTTCTCGCCGCGCCGCCACCAGTTGGCCATGGCGGTGATGAAGGCGCCGTAAGGCGTCATGACGCTGGAGTCGCGCGAATAGACCTGCATCGGCAGTTCCGGCGTCGGCTCGTGCCAATGGATGTTGACGCCGAAATGCTCGTAGGCGGCGACGAGGTCCTTGTGCTGCGCCTGCGCGATCTGGACGTTGCAGGGCGCCTCGCGCAGATGCTTCCTGGACAGCGAGCTGGTCGACAGATGGCGCAGGAAATTGGGCGAGCCGAGCAGCACGTCGGTCAAGACGTCGGTTTCGTTGGCGAAACCCCAGGCGGTCAGCGGTTTGGTGCCGCCATTGGGGTTGCGGCGCTGCAGCGAGAACGGCTCGGCGACGATGCGGTCATGGACGGTCATGGTGTTCTCCTCTGGACTGTTCTGTTGATCGGTTATGCGGTCGAAGCGGCCGGAATCCACCAGTCGCGCCCGCGCGGCGTGGTGACATATTCCGGCCAGCGGAAATGGATCGGCGGTTCATAGTCGCAGAGCGGCGCGATCCAGTTCGAGCCGCCGACGCCGCCGCCGGTTCGCTTGACGAACTCGTCCATCGCGGCATCGCGCGCGGCCTTGTCCTCCAGCAGGCGCAGCGCCGTCAGCGCGACCGTCTTCGCGGCGCAGGTAACCATCGGATCGATGGTGGCGGGGATGCCGCCCAGCGCGTTCATCACCCAGGCCGGATAAGTATGGCCCTTGGCCGCGCGTAGCGCCGGACGGGCAACGTAGAAGCGCGACGTCGGCGCGTGCCAGCTCATGTCGGTGTAGTCGTCGGAGGTGGAGTTCACCTGCGATGGCGGCAGGTCGCGGCGCAGGATCGCCTCGGCCTCTTGCGGCGAAATCAGCCGCTCCAGCTCGTCGATGAACGGGTTTTCCGCCAGCTCGCCGCCTGCATTGACCTGGATTTCGCGAGCGATGGCCTTGGCTGCCTCGTCCCAGCGCGGAGCGCCGACAGTGGAGAGCGCCGCGTAGGTGATGTCGGCCATGGCGTGGTTGGCCAATCCCGGGCGCGACTTCGAGACCCAGTGGCGCTCGTAGCGGCAGCCGCTCATCTTCGCCGCTGCTTCCGCATTGCGATCGAGCACGGCGCTCACCTGCTCGGCCATCGCGATCGTCGGCACGCGGATCATGTACTGGATCTCGGCGAGGCCGGCCGGCAAATTGTCGGCGGTCGCCTGGCCGGCCGTCAGGATCGCCTCGCTGATCGACCAGCCGCCCTGATGCGTCAGCATGGAATCGCGCAGCGCCTTGGAGGCCATGTACATCATCATCAGCGCGTCGTTGGCGCCCGGCGCCCTGACCGCCGAATGCGCCTGCGGGATCGGCGCGCCATCGGTTGCCGCGCGGGTCCAGTTCTCCGGTTCGTCGCAGACAAAGCGGTAGATCATTGAATAGGCGGCGCCGCAATGCGTGTCCCAGCGCGCCGTGTTGCAGAGCGGCAGCATGTAGAAAGGATGGAAGGAGATCATGCCGGCGAGGCCGTCATAGTAGCCTTTCGCGGCATGGATCGGCTTCGAGCCCCTCACCTTCTCGGCCGGCTCGCCGGTGAAGCGCAGCGTACCCTTGATGCCGTGCTCCAGCATCGCCGCCTTGGTGGCGAGAAGCCCGCCAAGGCTGCCGATGCCGAGCCCCGAATGCGGATCGGTGTGGCCGCCGGCCTCGACGCCCAACCCTTCTCGCGGCCGCTTGACCGTCGCGGCGTCCTGGCAGTTGCCAGGTACGGCGTCATACTCGCCATACATGCCGATCACCGGGCCGTCGCCATTGGTCCAGTGGGCGCAGAAGGCGGTCGGCATGCCGCCCGAGCCTTCCTCGACCGAAAAGCCCTCGCGCTTCAGCCGGTCCACATACCAGGCGGCCGATTGGTACTCGCGCCAGGCGGTCTCGCCGAAATCGAAGATGGTGCGCGTCCAGGCCGACAGCAGCGGCTGGATGCTGTCGATACAGGCAAGCGCGGTTTCTTGCGCCTGGGTCGTCACCGGTTTCTCCATGGACCCAAGAAAGCAGTGAAGCGGCTCATCAAAAAGTGATATGTTTTCCCGGTTCGTGCAAATTCGGTTCACCTGAGGTCCCTTGCGAATACCCTCCACACAGGCGCTACGCGCCCTCGACAGCTTCGCCCGTCATGGCAGCGTGTGGCGCGCCGCCGACGAGCTCCACCTCACCCGCAGCGCTGTCTCGCATCAGCTGAGGCTGCTCGAGCGCGACCTCGGCTTCGATCTGTTGCAGCGTATCGGCAAGGGCGTGGCGCTGACGCCGCGCGGCCAGCGCTACGCGGCGGATGTCCGGAAGGCGCTGACCGTGCTCGGCGACGCGGGAACGCAAAACAGCGGCGCCGGCGTCGGCGGCTCCTTCGGCATCTCCTGCCCGCCGGGCTTCGCCTCGATGTTCCTTTGCACCCATATCGGCGAATTCCAGCAGATGTATCCGGATGTGGCGCTCTCCGTGCTGACGCCAAGGCGGCTCGACGACGTCTCCAACCCGGAGGCCGACGCCTTCATCGCCTTCGGCGTCGGCAACTGGCCGAACCGAGCGGTGGAACTGCTTTGCGAAGTCCACTTCACGCCGCTCTGCAGTCCGACGCTGCTCAACAAGGTCGGCGGCTTTTCCAAACCCGCCGACGTGCTGCGCGCCAATCTCCTGCATCTTTCCGACACCGAGGACTGGGCGCGCTGGCTCGCGCTGTCCAAGGTGGAGAACCCCGATACCGAGGGCGGCATCTTCTTTTCCGACATGAACCTCGTCTTCTCGGCCGCGATCGCCGGCCAGGGGATTGCGCTCGGCGACGAGTTGACCGGCCGCAGGGCGCTGAGCGAGGGCCGGCTGGTCAAGCCGTTCGAAGCGTCGGTCCCCTCGCCGCGCGCCTATTTCCTGGTGTTCGAACACGCCAAGGCCGGACACCCGGTGCTCAACGCCTTCAGTGACTGGCTGCGAGCGAAGTTGTCGGAGAGCAGCCTGGCGAAGTATTGAGGCGGGGCGAGTGCCCTTCGCTTTCGTCATCCTCGGGTTTGACCCGAGGATCCATGCCGTGACGTTTGCCGTCGAACACGGCGGACCAGAATTCTGCACCGTTGCGGCGCGTATAAGGTCACGGCATGGATTCCAGGGTCTGCGCGCGTCGCTTCGCTCCTTGCTCCGCCCTGGAATGACGACGGCGTGAACGCTTTCGCCAATCGCGAACGCCGGTGAGCGCCGAAGGCCCGCGTCCGTAGACGCCCCAATCACCCGCCAATATCGGCCACCCGTGAATCAAATTTGCCGATCAGGCGAAAACTATTCGGTTGCGGTGAACGCGCGCCATGCCTACGATTTCTCTGGGAACTGAGGAAGGAGCCAGGATGCAGCAACCCGGCCGGGCCGCAGAAATCAAGGCGAACGGGATCGGCAAGAGCTTCGGCTCGTTCCGCGCGCTCGATAATCTGTCGCTCGATATCGGCCGCGGCGAGTTCCTGACGCTGCTCGGACCCTCCGGCTCCGGCAAGACCACTTTCCTGATGATCCTGGCCGGCTTCGTGCAGCCGAGCGAAGGCAAGCTTTTCAGCGACGGCGTCGACATCACCAACCGGCCGGCCGAGCAACGCGCTGCCGGCATGGTGTTCCAGGGCTACGCGTTGTTTCCGCATATGAGCGTGGAACAGAACATCGCCTTCCCGCTCAAGGTGCGCAAGAAATCGGCCGCCGAGATCAAAAGCCGTGTCGGCGAGATGATTGAGCGCGTCGGCCTCAACGGCCATGAGAAGAAGCTGCCGGCGCAGCTTTCCGGCGGCCAGCAGCAGCGCGTGGCGCTGGCCCGCGCGCTGGTGTTCGAACCGGGCGTGCTGCTCCTCGACGAGCCGTTCTCGGCGCTCGACAAGAGCCTGCGCGGCCAGATGCAGGCCGAGATGAAGCGGCTGCACCAGGAGACCGGCACCACCTTCGTCTTCGTCACGCACGACCAGAGCGAGGCGCTGGCGCTGTCGTCGCGCGTCGCCATCTTCAATCACGGCAAGCTTCTGCAGGTCGGCAGGCCGGATGAGGTCTATGACCGGCCCGCCAACCGCTTCGTCGCCGAGTTCCTGGGCGAGATCAACATGCTGCCGGTGAAGGGCGTTCGCCCCGCCGACAATGGCGCCACGGGCCTCTGCGAGGACCGCGCGGTCAACATGCGCTGCAAGGCCGAAGCGATAAAGGGCGACGCCATTCTTGCCATCCGCCCCGAGGACATGTCGATCGCGCCGGAAGCGTCAGTCAACGAGAACGGCATCGCCGCGACCGCTGTCGCCTCGACCTATCTGGGGGCTGCGACCAAGCTCGACCTCACCACGCGCCAGGGCGCCAAGGTAACCGTCTCGGTGCCGAACGAGGTCGCGGCGGCAGCTTTGAGCAAAGGCAATTCCGTCTGGCTGACATGGCCGGCCGAAAAGGGTTTCCTCCTTCCGGACGGAGGACAATGAGAGCGCCGCCGCGGCCCGAATTCAGCCGCATCGGCTTCCGGTTCAAATCAACGACAACAAGGGGAACTGACATGACGAACGATACGAAGAAACAGGCAATGGAAAACCTCGCTGAGCGGGCGAAGCGCGGTGAGATTTCACGCCGCCAGTTCGCGCAGCTTGCGGGCCTCGTGCTCGCCGGCACGCCGATGCTTTTGCGCTCGACCGGCGCTTTCGCCGAGACCAAGGGGCTGGTGCTGGTGAACTGGGGCGGCGACGCCATCACGGCCTATGACGCAGCCTACGGCCAGGCCTTCACCAAGGACACCGGCATCCCGGTCAAGATGGACGGCTCGGGCCCGACCGAAGGCGCGATCGCCGCGCAGTACAAGAGCGGCGCGCCGACCTGGGACCTGGTCGACGTCGACCCGTTCTCGGCCATCACGCTCGGCGGCCAGGGCATGCTCGAGCCGATCGACTACAAGATCGTCGACAAGAGCAAGATGCGGCCGGGTTTCGGCTGGGAATATGCCGCCTCGACCTACTTCTTCTCCTATGTGATCGCCTACGACTCGCAGAAGTTCGGCTCCAATGCGCCGACCGGCATGGCCGACTTCTTCGACGTCAAGAAATTCCCCGGCAAGCGCTCGCTCTACAAATGGGGCGTGTCGAGCTGGGAAGCAGCACTTCTGGCCGACGGCGTAGCACCCGCCTCGCTCTATCCGCTCGATCTGAAGCGCGCACATGACAAGATCGCCGCCTTCAAGGAAAACGTCGTCTCCTATTGGGGCGGCGGGGCCGAAAGCCAGAGCGTGCTGCTCAACGGTGAGGCTTCGATGGCGATCGTGTGGTCGACGCGCGCCTCGCTGATCGAGCAGGATTCCGGCGGCCAGATCAAGTTCATCTGGGACCAGGGCCTGATCTCGCCCGGCGCGCTCGCCGTGCTCAAGAACAACCCCGGCGGCAAGGACGCGGCGATGAAGTTCATTGCCAGCACCCAGGATCCGCAGAAGGAACTGGTGATGTTCGACAAGCTTGGCCAAGGCCCGGCCAATCCGGCGACCGACGCGCTGATCCCGGTCGACAAGAAGCGTATCAACCCGGTCGATCCCGACAACATGAAGAAGCAGATTCCGCTCGACATGGAATGGTACGCCAAGAACTACGGCGCCGCGCTCGACGAATACACCAAGATCATCTCGGCCTGACCGGCCGAGAGCTTCTTGACGATGAGAGGCACCCTCTCCGACAGGACGGGCGCGGCGCTGTTGATGGCGCCGCTGCTCCTGTTCCTCGTCCTCGCCTATGCATGGCCGTTCCTCGGCGTGGTGAAGTGGAGTTTCACCCTCCCCACGCCCGGGCTCGGCCAGTATCACGCTTTGCTCACCGACGATCTGGTGCAGTCGGTGTTTATCCGCACGCTGCGCATCGCGGCGATCGTCACCGTGGTTTCGGTCACCGCCGCCTATGCCATCACCGTGGTGTGGGTGCGCGGCAGTCCGGCGCACCGCGTGCTTGCCGAGTTCTGCATCCTGGTGCCGTTCTGGATCTCGGTGCTGACGCGCGCCTTCGGCTGGGTGGCGCTGCTCTCCAACCGCGGCCTGATCAACACCTGGCTGCAATCGATCGGCTTCATCTCGGAGCCGCTGACCCTGGTGCGCAATGAGTTCGGCGTCATCGTCGGCATGTCGCATTTCCTCATCCCCTTCGCGGTGTTCCCACTGGCATCGGCCATGCGCAGCCTGGACGAGCGCGTACTGCTCGCCGCGCGCGGCCTGGGCTCCAGCCGCATGCGCACCTTCTGGACGGTGTTCGTGCCGATGACGCGCTCGGGCATCATCGGCTCGGCGCTGATCACCTTCGTCTTCTCGCTCGGCTTCTTCGTCACGCCGGCGATCCTCGGCGGCGGCCGCAGCGTGATGATCGCGGAGCTGATTTATCTTCGCATCTTCCAGAGTCCCGACTGGGGGCTGGGCGCGGCGATCAGCGTCGTGCTGGTGGTGTTCGTCGGCGCGCTGATGGCGCTTATGTTCCGCTACGTCAAACCGAAGCAATTGGTGTAGCCAAGATGCCGACTTATCGCCCCGGCCCCGTTTCGCTGATCCTGGCCGTGCTGGTGGCGCTGTTCCTGCTGATGCCGCTGCTGGCCGTCATCCCGGTGTCGCTGACGCCGAGCCGCATGCTGACCATGCCGACGGGTGAACTGTCGCTGCGCCACTACCGCTCGCTGATCGAGGATCCGCGCTGGCTGGAGTCGATCCTGCTTTCGCTCAGGATCGGCATCGTCAGCAGCATCCTTTCCACCGCGCTTGCCCTCACCTTCAGCCTTGGCGTGTGGATGTTCCAGCCACGCTTCACCGCTGCCCTCGTCGGCTTCGTGCTGCTGCCGATGGTGGTGCCGCCTGTGGTCTCGGCGGTGACGCTCTATTTCCTGCTCACCTCGGTCTCCGGTCTCACGTCGTTCTTCGGCTACGACACCTGGCTGGGTGTCGCCATGGCCCATTCGGTGATGACGGTGCCCTTCGCCACGGTGCTCATCCTGGTGTCGCTCAGCCAACTCGACCGGCGCATCGACCTTGCCGCGCGCGGGCTCGGCGCCAGCGTGTGGGAGCGCGCGACGCGCGTCATCATGCCCAACATCAAATTCGGCATCGTCACCGCGGCGCTGCTGTCCTTCGTGCTTTCCTGGGAAGAGATCGGCGTGACGCTGTTCATCACCTCGGTCAACGCCATCACCCTCCCCCGGCTGATGTGGATGGGCCTGCGCGACAACATCGATCCCGCGATCGCGGCACTGTCGGTGATCCTGATCATCATCACCGTGCTGGTGCTCGCCGTGCGCAGCGTCGTCACAAGGCAGCGCGCCGCACGCTGAAACGGCTCAGACAAACCTGACCGAGACGCGGCCAAATCTCCCAAGGTCGCCGGTGACTTCATCGCCGGGTTCGACCTCTATCGGCTTAACGCAAGTGCCGGTTATGACCAGCTGCCCCGGCTCGATAGCGATGCCCAGGCCCGTCATGATCCGGGGGTGTGGATCGACTCAGAAGGTTAGCCAGCGGAGGCCTGCGAGGCGACTTACGAATCTGTAATCTTGGGCCGGATCCGGCGCCGACTTTCGCAAGAAAATCCTTCTATATCAATAGCTTAAAATGAGCTTTCCGAAACTTTGAGGCTCGTCTCTCAAACAAATGTGATGAACCGTCCGTCCTACAAGCGGCGCGGCGGATTCGGCTTTGAGGCGCAGGAAAGTATCAGCGGCACCGCCGTGCGGCTCTTGTTCGTGGTGTTGCGCCATCGAGGCACCGCGCCGGACGAAGGCCCCCCGGCCTCGTCCGTGCGTAGCAGTGAGTTCAGGCGGCCTGCGGCCGCCGCATCCTCTCGACAAACGCCTGCCTTGCCGGTCCGGCAAGCGGCTTGTCCATGGCCAGCAGGCCGTCGAGCAGCGCCAAAAGCTCGCGCGCTGCCGAAGACTTGCAAGAATAATAGACCATCTGACGATCGCGGCGGGTTTCGACCAGGCCAAACCTGCGCAGTTTGGCCAGGTGTTGCGACAGCGCCGATTGGCTGAGTTCGACCTTGTCAGCGAGCACGCCGACAGAGAGTTCGCCCTCGGCCAGGTAGTTCATGATGAGCAGACGCTTCTCGTTGCCCATCACCGCGAGAAAGGCTGCCGCGCTTTCTGCGTTGGCGGTAAGTTTCTTGGTGACCATCGATTTCCCCATGCTTCATGCTCTTCCGAAGGCCATGGGGGCAATGGCTTCAGAGTTCCAGAGCGTTGGTGAGCATGCCCCGATTTGCACACGGGACCTGCCCTGCTTCTTTTCAACCAGAACCCCTTCGTAACCCGGTTGCCACCACGTCGGGGTTGTTGGTCTCGGACAGAACGCGCGGCGCTTTTCTGGGCGCAAGTCAATGCAGACTCGGAAAAATTCCACGCTGCTAATGCGTATCAGCGAAGCGCTCATTCGGCAAGAATATAACGAGACCGGCAAAGCAGCGGCCAACCGCAGGCAAGCAAGCACAGCAGCCGACGTGCCCGTACGAAGAGACTTCGGCCGCGATGTTGCCGCGACTCACTCCCGATCTCGAAGCGTGCTAGTATTAGTCGGGCAAAGGGACCGGGCTGGAGGAGGAAGCCATGTCCGTCATACGCAACACGTTCACCCCCGACGAGACGGCCATGCTTGGCCGGGTCTATGAGAACGGCAATGTCGAGGGCGAGACCGCCGAACAGAAGGAAGCGCGCGCCTCGCGCATCATCGCCAACTACATGGCGGGCATCACCGACGAGGCGGAGCTGATCGAGCTTTCGCGGAGGCCGCTCGGACGATGAGCAGCGTTTGCCGCATTGGTGAGACGGCTTCACGTTAAGTTGACGTTCCGCCACGCGATACTACGATAAAATATATCGTGTTCCGAGATATTTCGGGAGATTAGCGATGATCCAGGGATGGTTTTCAAGGCCGGTCGAAGTCGCCGTTGGCGTTTCCGGCTCGATCCGCCACATATCCAACGCCGAGCAAGCGGTCGAACTTTTGACCGGCCAATGGCGCGATGCCGGCAGCGCGCCGCATGGCGCCGCGCTGCGCGCCTGCCGCCGGGCGATCAGCGGCGACGTCGCGGCGGACAACGCCAGGGAAGCCTTCATCGTCGCAGCGCGCGAAGCGCATGTGCTGGTGGAATAGAGCATGGCGGGACTCGCATTCCGCAGGCCCGCCTATCGATGGTAAAGCCACAAGAGCACCAGCACCGCGAACACCGCCGGCGACAGCAGGATCCCGGCCCGAAAGATGCACATGGCCAGTTGAAGCGGCGTGAACATGCCCGGCGGCGTCGAGCCTATCGATCGCGCCGCTTGACGGCAAATCGACGCGCTGTTCCAAGCGCGGGCAAACGATCCGTTTCAGCGCGCGCACGGCTCAGCCGTATTTCCTCGTAGAGTCCGAAAGCGGTCGCCATCAAGGTGGCGACGGTCATGGTGGATGCGAGCACGGCGATAAGCATGAGAGGTCTTCCCGCGTTTCATCAGCCTGCCGGATTCATTAGCGCCGCCCGCGAGGGTGCGTCAGTGACTTTGGTCACGCAATTCTTCAGCTATCGCGAATTCGCCGGCCCGTGACCCGTTTGGACGCGGCCCGTCCTGGCCATGGAAATTCTTCGGAACCTAATGCGCGGTGGTTGGTTAACGCGCGGGTCGGCAATCGCCCTCGGCCTGCATCGGCGCCGTCCGGCGTCGCTTGCTTGCCCAAAAGACGATCATAAGAAACGGAGAAAGTGATGAACGATGTCTGGTTTTCCGAACCGATCGTGATCGATTTCCAGCCAAACGGCCAGCGCAAGGTTTCGAGTTGCTTCGAGGCTATGGAATGCCTCGACCAGCGCTGGCCGGGACAGGCGCGCGACGGCGCCTGGCGGACGGCAAGCCGCGTCTGCCGCGACGCGCTCGACGGTCTGCGCAGCCCGGTGGAAGCCCGCAAGACGCTGCGTAAGGCGGCCAAGGTCGCCGGCCTGCTGGCGTAGCCTCGATTTCCCCATGGCGTCCCATCGTGGACGCCAAGCCCGTCGCGGTTTCCCATTGCCGCGGCGGGCTTTTGTTTTCCATGAGGGCGAAGCGACGGCCGGCGCATACTGCGGAACACGTTCAAGCACGCATCCCGTGGGGCACATGAAACGCCGGCCGCTGGGCTTCGGGGTTGCCTGACGGGTTCAGGCCGCTCCATTTCGGCGAGTCGGATGCCGGGCCGCAACGCGAGCGCCTGCGCGTGGTAAACGAGGGGTTACTATCCACAGGCGTCGCGGCGGACCGATCAGCCAAATCCGCCAAGCACTTCCGGAAACTGGACCGCCATCGCTCCTTCGTCCGCCTGCCGGGCGTAGATCCGATGCATCTTCGTGCCGTCATATCTGGCCCGGCGGCGTTGCACGTCCTTGCCCAAAAGACCGGCAACAGCATCGAAGCGCCGGAAGAAACGCTTCATCACGCCGCGCTCGAAAGGTATGCGCTGCTCGAACGGCTTTTGCCAGGGCGTGTCCTTGGCCAGGTCGCGCCAGATGCACAGCGCTTCGAGCTCGACCCCGACCTGATTGCCCCACGGCTTGCCGCCGGCGAAATGCCTTGCCCAGGCTTGCGAGAAGCGGAACTCGCTGGTTCCCAGCGATTGCAAATTCCAGTTCGGATGCATCGTCTGCCATTTGCCCTCGAAGACGATGTTGAGCGCGTTCTGATCGTTCATCTGACCTTCGACGGCGAGTTTCCGGGCTTGCTTCATAAGCCCCTGTTCGAGCACCGGCGCCATGTTGAACACGATGATGCCAGCGTTGAAGTAAGGCGCGCCCGGCTGCATGGACATTTTTTGCCGATAAGATGGCCGGAAATACATGTAGTCGTCATGCGCCGCCAGGAGCGCCGCTTGAATGGGCTGCTCCACCAAGTCGGCTATGTCCCGGTTGAAAAGAACATCGCAATCGACGTGCGCGATGCGGTCGTAAGACGCGAACTCCGCAAATTGATCGACAAAGAGCCGGATGAAAGTGGCAACGCTGCCCGGGCGAAAACGGTACCCGGAGGCCGCCATGAATTCCGTTACGTCAATGAGTTGAATGCGGCCTCCCAACAGACGGTCGGCGACGCTCTTGTCAGCCTCGCTTGCTCCGAGATGAAGAATGAAACCGTCCGTTGGTTTTTGTGAAACGTCCAATATCCGGCGCGCCGCAAGGCAGGCATAAGGAAAATACGTGGCGTCGGCCGCTATGAAAAAACATGATTTCGTCATTCGTCTTCGTCTATCCGACCGGCTTGGTGGCGGTGCTTGCCACAGAATGCCTGGCTACGAAAGTTTCTATGGGACCTGTCAGCGCAGCCGCCTCGCCTTTGATCTTCTCGTCATCCCAATGCCACCATTGGATGGCTAGCAGCTGTGAGATGACGTCTTGCGAAAAGCGGTACCTGATCAGCCTGGCCGGAGAGCCACCGACGATGGCATAGGGCGGCACATTTTTGGTGACGACGGCACCGGCGCCGACGACCGCACCGTCGCCGATCT
Source organism: Mesorhizobium sp. RIZ17 (assembly GCF_051127865.1). Classification (NCBI taxonomy): domain Bacteria; kingdom Pseudomonadati; phylum Pseudomonadota; class Alphaproteobacteria; order Hyphomicrobiales; family Phyllobacteriaceae; genus Mesorhizobium; species Mesorhizobium sp. RIZ17. The sequence goes on along the minus strand of NZ_CP147861.1, from coordinate 4,594,703 downwards.
CCACACCCGGCAGGATCATCGCGCCATTGCCGATCCAGACGTCGTTGCCGATGGTAATGCCAGCCGGCTTGCCGCCATTGGGGATCGGCTCGGGCTGCTTCAGCAAGCGGCTGTAGATCGGAAACGACGTTGCGCTGTCGGTCTGATGCTGGCCAGAGCACATGAAACGCACTTGGCCCGCGATGGAGCAGAAGGCTCCGATTTTCAGCGGAGCGTCCTTCGAGGGAAACATGACCTTCTGCCATTTCACGCCGTAGGTGTGACGGCCAACCGTCACATGCTCCGGCAGTTTGGAACGGACTTCCCTCAGCCATTTGGAAAATGTCGACATTCGAAAACCCAACCTCGTTCTCGTCGACATAGCCGCAGATCGGCCGAGCCAACAACCTCAAAGCTGTCGGAAAGCGCAGTTCTGTTGCCAAACAGCGGGATCAACTTCGGACAGGCACTGGAAACTTCGTGATCGAGGAAGCGTAGTTGATCCTCGGTCGAGCCAAGACTATACCCGCCTCGATCAAACGGCGGATGGGCTGTGTTACAGGAAAGCTATCTTGAATTCGTGCTGCGCTGGCATTTGTACCGCAGATGGCACCGGCCACCACGCCCGAAAAGGCAGGCGGAATTCAATTTCCATCAACTGATGAAGGCCACACCCGCAGGCGGCTTGTTCATCGATCTTGGCGCCAATGTGGGGGATGTCACGCGCCATGCCCTCAGTTATGGCATGAGAGTAATCGCCTTCGAGCCAGATCCTACCGCGCTCGAAATGCTGACGCGCCGCTTCGGCAGCGACAAGCGTGTGACGATCGTGCCAAAAGCGGTCGGAGGATCGGCAAGGAAGGCCACCCTGCATCAGCGCCCGGACACCCGCAACGTACGGATGACGGAGTGGTCATCCCTTTTCGAGGTATCTGCGCACGCCAAGGGACCCACCTTTGCGGTCGAGGTGATTGATCTCGTCGAATTCCTGAAAGATATCCGGGAGCCCATCGCCATCGTCAAAATGGACATTGAGGGCGCCGAGGCGGAATGCATCGAAGCCATGCTAAACGACGGTGTCTATCGTTCCATAGGGCGCATCTTGGTCGAGACCCACGAGAGGCTATCGCCCGACCTTGCCATTAGGATTCGAGCTCTCCGCGACCGCATTTCCCGCGAAAATATCACCAACATCGATCTGGACTGGGGCTGAAGCGAAGCCGTCGGACCATCCGCGCCCTTTGGATGGGATCTCCAGCCGCTTGATTTTCCAGCGACGCTGGGCAAAGAGCATATCGGGGGGCTGCCGCTATTGCGAGGCAGCCTTGGCATTCAAACCGTTAGTTAACAGACTGAGCCGCAGCCGGACGGTGATCCAGGCGAAGGCGCTCCGCAACCAGTTCGTCTACAAGGTCTTCGAATATCGGGGGCGCGCGTCCGGGCGCCTTCTTGCGAAAGAATTGCAGGACGCCGGAGTGTCGCGCGTCTGCATTACCATCGCGTTCAACGTGCCCTGGGTGATCGACGCTTTGACCAAAGCGTGGGAAATGCACTCGCCGGGGATGACGCTGGTCGTCGTCGACAACTCGACCAAGGTCGCGGCCAGAGAAGCCATCGCGCGCATCTGCAAAATGCGCGGCGTGCCTTACCTTGCCCTGCCGATGCGGGTCGAAAAGCACCTGTCGAGATCGCACGGAACGGCCATCACATGGGCCTTCCACAACATCGTGCGCCATCTGAAGCCAGAGCTTTTCGGCTTCATCGATCACGACTGCTTCCCAGTCACGCCATTTGACATTCCCTCCAAGCTGGCCGGCAAAGCCGTGTATGGCCGCAGGGCATACGGCACGGAAAACCACGTCTACAAAGCCAAAGCGGATGATCGGCACTGGAACTTGTGGGCTGGCTATTGCTTCTACCGGTTCTCAGCCGTGGCCGACCGCAAACTGAACTTCGACCCCCGCTTGAACCTCGGCCTCGACACAGGCGGCGCAAACTGGGCGATCCTCTATTCGAAGCTCGAAGAGGCGGATGTTGCCGTCGCAACCTTGGAACAGCGCCCCATGACGATGGCGGGCGCGGTCGGGCATCACGAATTCATCGACGGTGCCTTCTTTCATCTCGCCGGCGTGTCATACCCCGAAAGGCCTGGCTATCACCACCGAACGGTGGAGCATCGGGAAATGCTTCGGGACTATGTGTGGAACACGTATCTGGGCGGCACCGCCGGACAGGCGGTGAGCGACTTCTGACGAATCTTTGGGTCTGCCGCCCGAAACGTCAACTCAACGTCCAGCCTCCCCGACGATCTTCGCAATCGCTTCGTCTATCCCAATTCTCCCCTTGCTCCGTTCAGCGCTCGGATCGCGAAAATCGATCCAGCCTTCGTTGAAGCCGTCGAGCATGCGCATGCGCATTTCAGGGTGGCGCATGCCCTGGCCGAGGAAGATCGACTCCCAGCGCTCCCGCGGAATGGCGCGCGCCTCGACCTTGCTGCCGAGGGCTTTGGCGAAGGCGGCGGCGATTTGGTTCGGCGACACCCGGTGTTGCGCTTCAAGCTCGATCACGCGGTGACCGCTCCAATCCTCCAGGAGATGTTCGGCAGCCGTCCTGCCGACATCGGCGGTGGCGATCATCGCGATAGGGCGATCGAGCGGCTGGAGGTAACTCTCGACGACGCCGCCGTCGCGCGCCGAGGCGAGATCCCACTGGGCATTTTCCATGAACCAGGCGGCACGCAGTAACGTGACCGCCACGGGCAGATCGGCGAGCGCCTCTTCGAGCAGGCGCAGCACATTTAGCAGGTTGGGCTGTGCCGCATCCGCGCCGATCGTCGACAGCGCGACCACTTTGGGAGGCAGCGCCCGATGCAATGCTTCGCGGATGACGGCGATCCTCGGCAGCACGTCCGGGAAACCGGACTCGGAATCATAGACCGGCGGCAACAGGATGAACGCGCCCTTGACGCCCGAGAGCGCCGCGGCAAGCGGCCCGGCATCGCCGAGATCGGCGACGGCGACCTCACAGTCCCTGGCAAGCCACGGCGCGCCCTTGGCTTGGTCGCGAACGACGGCGCGAACCTTGTGGCCGGATTTGAGCAGCGCTTCGGCCAACGTGCCGCCGACGCGACCGGTGATTGCAGTGACAGCGAACATGATCGCTCCTTTCGAATTGCGCGGTTTGATCGCAGCGGCTCGATACGCCGCGGGCCGATACGATCGGTGGACGGCCTTGTCCTACCCTTTGCTTGCTGATTCCAGAGCCGATATGTCATCATAATCCGGACTTCAGATTGGGAATGACGAATGCCTTATGACGGGAGATTGCTGTCCGGCGTGACGGTGCTGATGGCGGTGGTCGAAGCCGGTTCGATGGCACGGGCCGCCGACACGCTCGGCATGACCGCCTCAGGCGTCGGCCGTGCCATCCAGAGGCTGGAGGCCCGTATCGGGGTGCGGCTGCTCGACCGCACGACGCGCACGATGCACCTGACGGACGAAGGACGGCGCTTCTACGAGCGGGTCGGCCCTCACCTCGACGGCATCGAGGAAGCAGCGATCGAGGCCACCGGCGCGGCATCGGTCGTTCGCGGCAGGCTGCGCGTCAATGTCGACCCGTTCTTCTCGCAACTGGTGCTGGCCCAGCATGCGGGCCGGTTCCTGGCGCTCTATCCCGACCTTCGTCTCGAACTGATCATGCGCGACGCGGTGGGCGACCTCGTCGCAGACGGGTTCGATCTTGCCTTGCGCTTCGGCGATCCGCCGGCAGGCTCATTCACGGCGCGCAAACTGATCGAGACGCGCGTGCTGACCGTTGCGGCACCCGCCTATATCGAGCGCCGGGGCCGCCCGCGGCGCCCCTCCGACCTGCCCGACCACGACGCCATCGAGTTCTGGGACGCCGCGCATGGCCGCGCCTACGAGTGGGAATTTCGCCGAGGCAACGAGGTGCTGCCGGTCCGCGTCGAGACCAGGCTGATGACCTCTGACGCGCCGACCATGCTCAGCGCCTGCCTTGCCGGCGCCGGCATCGCGCAGGTGCTGGAATTCGCCACGCGCGAGCAGGTCCGCGACGGACGGCTGGTCGAGTTGTTCCCCGACTGGCAGGACGAACTCTTCCCGCTCTACGCGACCTACCCTTCGCGGCAATACCGCACCGCCAAGGTGCGGGTGTTCGTAGATTTCGTGATGGAGTTGCTGGCGGGGGTTTAGGTCCGGAGTCAGCCGGACCTCACGACCCATTGAACCAATCGGCGATCCCGGCAGGATTTCGAACCTGCGACCATCGGCTTAGAAAGCCGGTGCTCTAAGGGACCGCCGAGCAAACTTTGTTAAGCCGCGTGCAAGGTCGGTATAGCGCTCACATCCACTTCCCGTTCGGCGTGCCAGGCATCATAGGCCGCCTGCATTCGAAGCCAGATTGCAGCGCCGTCGCCGAACATTTTTCCGAGCCGAGCCGCAACGGCCGGCGAAACCGGCTTCCGTTCCCGGGTGATATCGTAGAGCTGCTGTCGCGAGATTCCGAGCAGCCTGGCAATTTCCACCTTAGTCTTTCCAGTCGCCGGGATGATATCCTCAAGCAGCGCTCCCGGGTGGGACGGGCAACGCTCAATCGGACGCTTCGGCTTGTGCTCGCTCATCAACCAAACTTCCCCAGTCTGTCCGCCTCAATGATACTGCTCGAAATCGACGCGGGCGGCGTCTTCGCCGTCGAATTCAAATGTGATGCACCACGGGCCGTTCACGTGAACCGTATAGCGGGTCGGGTCGAAGCCTTTCAGCGCGTGAAAATCAAATCCTGGCAGGTTCATATCTTCCGGCCGCTCGGAAGCCTCGAGACGGTCAAGTCTGACTAGGATGCGCTTGTGCATCTTAACGTCAATCTTTCCGGTTTTCCCGGTCTCGAACAAATCGGCCAGCGCTTTGCTCTTGAATGACTTGATCATGCCTAACGTAAGCAGATAGCGTACACAAGTCAAGCTCGCGTAAGCAAAAAGCGTACATTTGCAATCGACAAGAAAGCCAAAGAATGGCGATCCCGGCAGGATTCGAACCTGCGACCATCGGCTTAGAAGGCCGGTGCTCTATCCAGCTGAGCTACGGGACCGTCGGCCGACCGGGCCGGCTGATACGCGTTACGCCAGGCGACGCAAGATAGGAGTCAGTGCGTCCAGGGCGTCCTGCGGTCATAGCGGAAATTGTCCGAATAGGAAATCTGCCGGCGCTTGGCTTCCTTCGGCTCTTCGACGCGATAGGCGATCTTTTCCTTCTCGGCATAAGCCACCGCTTCTTCCTTCGTGTCGAAGGTGAGCTTCACCTGGCTCAGCATATCGCCCGAGGTGGTGTAGCCCATCAGCGGGTCGATCTTCTTGCGCTGGGTGGGGTCGAATTCCAGCACCCAATGCCCGGTCTTGGCCTTGCCGGACTGCATCGCGGTTTTGGCTGGACTGAAAATGCGCGCGGACATGGCCACCTCGTTGCCGCCCGAAGACCGGGCACCTCGTTCAGCGCCGTCTCCGGGGATTCTGCGGGAAACCCCGATCTTGCGCCAATCCGTCATTACTGTGCAATGACCGCGGCGGCAAGGCCGCAAGCGTCCCCTGCGCCCCCACGGCGCAGGGAACCTCGTCGCGCCGGCGACATTATCGGAATGTCGGGCGGGCAGACTCCGTGCCGCCTCCCCCCGTGAGCCACTGCCAAAACGGACGTTTCGCCATGACCAATGCAACCGAACACGCCGTCCTGCAGCTCGCCGTTCTTGTCGGCAGTCTGCGCGCCCAATCCTTCAGCCGCAAGATCGCCAAGGCGCTCGCTGCCCGCGCGCCGGACTCCGTGCGCTGCCGCTTCATCGAGATCGGCGACCTGCCGCTCTACAACGAAGACCTGGACGGCGACCGCCCGCCGGCGGCGTGGTCGGGCTTCCGCGCGGCGATACGCGAGTGTGACGCGGTGCTGTTCGTCACCCCGGAATACAATCGCTCAATCCCTGGCTGCCTGAAGAATGCGCTCGATGTCGGCTCGCGCCCCTCGGGCAAGAGCGTGTTCAAGGGCCTGCCGGCCGGCGTGGTCAGCGTCACGCCGTACCAGCTCGGCGCATTCGGCGCCAACCATGCGCTCAGGCAAACCTTCGCCTTCCTCGACATGCCGGTGATGCAGCAGCCGGAGGCCTATATCGGCAATGTCACGGAGTTGCTGGACGACAAAGGCGCGGTGACCAACGCCGACACCGCCGCCTTCCTTGAGAAGTTCATGACCAGCCTGGAGATGTGGATCAGGACGATGCATCCTGGCGGCTCATCATTCGATGCTTTCATGAAGCAGCGCGAGAAGATCGCGGAGGACTATGTCAATGGCGATGCCACCTCGCTTAAGGCGATCGTCACCCGCGCCGGGCCGGCGACGTTCTTCTCGCCACGCGGCGACCACCTCGAAGGCGCAGAGGCGGTTGCCGGCCGCTACGAACGCGACGCGGCGAGCTTCCACAAGGGCGGCAACACCGATCTTGAGGTGCTGCAGGCGTCGGCAAGCGGCGATCTGGCCTTCTGGAGCGGCTTGCAGCATGCCAAGGCGCGCATGGGCAAGAACGGCGAGGCGACCGATATGACCTTGCGAGTGACGGAAGTGTTCCGACTGGAAGATGGCGCGTTCAAGCTGGTGCATCGCCACGCCGACCCGGTTCATTAGCCGGCGCTTGCAAAAATCCGCGACACAATGCCGGAAACCTTTGCAACATCGGCCTATTCCTTTTGGCCCGTGGGCGGCATATGTCAGATACATGGTCGTGCCAGTTAAAGGCATGATGACGACGATAAAGACACGGATGGACGCGGAAGCGAAAGTCTTGCCGTCGGGGGTCGGCGAGCCAGCGATACTGGAAGGCGCGATTGTCATCGGCGCGGGCGCCGCCGGGCTTGCCGCCGCTTATGCGTTGGCCAAGGCCGGCGTGACGACGCAGATCCTGGAACGCGAGCAGCGGCTGGCCGAGCCCTGGCATCGCCGCCACGACAACCTGCACCTCAACACGCATCGCGATCTCTCCTCGCTGCCGGGCGTTTCCTATCCCGCGGGAACGCCGGCCTTCCCGCATCGCAGTGCCGTCATCCGCCATTTCAACGATTTCGCCGAGACGCACCGGCTGCCGATCGCCTTCGGCGTCAAGGTCGACGAGATCGAATTTCGCGGCGATCACTGGCTGCTGCTGACCAGCGCCGGCCTGAAGGCGGCGCGGCATGTGGTGATCGCCACCGGACGCGACCGGCAACCCTTCATCCCGGCCTGGAAGGGCATGGAGGATTTTTCAGGCAAGATCATCCATTCGGCCGATTTCGGCAGGGCAAGCGACTATGCCGGCAAGAAGGTGCTGGTGGTCGGCGCCGGCAATTCCGGCTTCGACGCGCTCAACCATCTTTCCCGCGTGGAGACGGGCCAGATGTGGCTTTCGGCGCGCAACGGACCTTCGCTGCTGCCCAAGCGTATCGGCAAGATCGCCGTGCATCGCATATCGCCGCTCATGGCGAGGCTGCCGACAAGGCTCGCGGATGCGGTCATGGCGGCGACGCAGCGCCTGGTGTTCGGGGATCTGACGAATTACGGCCTGCCCCCTGCCCCGGCGGGCGGCGCCAGCCGGCTCGGCTCCGACTACACGGCGATCGCCGCCGACGACGGCGCGGTCGACGCCATCAAGGCCGGGCGCATCATCGTGGTGCCGCAATTGCGCGAATTCAAGCGCGACGGCGTCGTGCTGGACAATGGCCAGGTGATCGCGCCCGACATCGTCATTGCCGCCACCGGCTACCGCACCGGGCTGGAGACGATGCTGGGCCGGCTCGGTGTGCTCGACGCTAGGGGCGTGCCGCTGTTCAACGGCGCCGCGAACGACCCGAACCTGCCCGGGCTCTGGTTCACCGGCATGCGGCCGAGCATTCGCGGCTGCTTTGCCAATTCAATAATCCAGGCCGCTGCGATCGCCAGGAAGATCGCCTCTCAGAAGCGCTGATCGGCAGCCCGACGGTCATTTGTCCAAGAAGGCAGCGCTGTTGCCTTGTCAACGAAACCGCGGTCCGGCGCTCTTCAACACTGCGGCATCGGCTGAATTGCGAGGCCTCCGTTTTTGTGTTGCCTTCCGGGCGTGCGCCCCCTATACGCCGCGGGACGTCGGAGTGTAGCGCAGCCTGGTAGCGCACCTGATTTGGGATCAGGGGGTCGCGTGTTCGAATCACGCCACTCCGACCATCGCTTCTTCCCCAGAGACAACCAGGCCGGCCCCGTAAGCCCGACCGGAGGGTGCATATCTTGGCAGCCGTGGTTGTAGCGATCCTCGACAGGGACAATTGGAACGCCAACACCGACATCATCGTCGTCGTGGACGTTTCGAGGCGGCGGCTGACATGGGTGCCGCGCGATCTGTGGTCTCCCCTCATCAGCGACCGCGTCAACGCGGCCTTCGCCATGGGTGGCGGCAGATTGCTGCTCGATGCGCTTGCGGGACTGGGCTTTTCGGCGCGCAGCGCAGTCTGCCTCAGGCGCGGCGCGAGCGAGGCTGCGCTTGCCGGCGCCCGCGTGAACGTGCCGGTCAGTGAGCCGCTCGATTTCTGGTATCCGCTGACGCCGACGAGCCGCCTCGAGGACGGGCGCCAACAGGTTTCCTTCCGCCCGCCCGCCGAGACACTCACGGGCGTGCGTCTCCATCAGTGGATCGGCGCACGCAGCATGGTCAATGGCAAGGGCACCGACTTCCATCGCATGCAGCGCCAGATCGTGTTCCTGCGCGCGCTCATCGCCCAGGGTTTCGATTTCCGCTCGGCGCTGAAGAATCCGGAGCTGGTGCGCGTCGCTGGCGAGGATCCGTTGCCGCTGCTTGCCCGGGTCAGCGCCAGTTGGCGCATGCAGGAGCATGACTGGGTGGATGACGCCGTCATCAATGGCAAGATGGTCCTGGTCCCGCGCAAGCCGAAGCCATGGTGGCGGCGGCAATTGCGCCGGCTGCGGGACAGGCTCAAGATGAAGCGGGACTAAAGCGCGTCGCGTCGAAACGGATTCACGCGACGCGCTTTAGCGCCTTGCTTGATGCATGTCGTTGCCGCAAAACCGAGGTCACTTTTGCGCGACATGCATTAGCCATTCCAACGGCGCGGTCGCATCGACGGTAAACCCGCCGGGCGAGAACCCCAACACCTCGAGCCCGGCGAGCCTACAACCCGATCTGGAACGCGACCGGGACCGGGATCAACCGGCATTGTCTGCGTTGCAAGAACGATGCCTGAAAGACTGCTCCGGAATGGGACAGCTACGCCGCATGCTCCCATGAGTTGATCACGGAACGCCTGGGCGAATCGAATAATCTCCTCGCTTCCAACTTTGTCGCCGGTCTAGACTTCGGACAAAAGGGGGTTCGATGCCTGTCCTGGAGGCATTGCTGTCGCTGATCGGCCCGGCCTATCTGGCCTATTACGGCTTTACGGTTCCGGTCGCAGTCGTCTGGGCCATTCTGTGCGCTGCTCTTTGGGTTTGGAACAACCGGCCCAGCAAGAGGAATGGCGTAGCCCGGTCGCGGTCCGCCAGCCTGATGTTCTTCATCCTTGTCGCCGCCTGCTATGTGACGGCGCATATGGGCGTCTATCTGCTGGCCCGGCATCTGGCCAGGCTATGGGCGTAAAGGGCGCGCCGCGAGCGGGGTCTCCCTCTAGTGCGTTTCACCGTTTCACGGAAACGGCGAAACGCCCTATCTCTTTGTTTTTACGCAATTCCGGGCGGAAAACCGCTCACACTTTTCCTGGAATTGCTCTAGATATCGAACTCGCCCTGCCCTTCGTCCATGGCGCTGACCGTCTCGGCGGCCAAAGCGCGGGTGATCGGCGTCTTGCGTTCGAGCGCCGCGCGGTCGAGGCGCTCGACGATGCGCATGGCGGTGCCGAGCGAGCGCTCGATGCGGCGCACCAGATATTGCACCACATGCGGCTCGACTTCGACCTGGCGGTCGGCGAACAGCTTTGTGATGACGCCGGCCAGCAAAAGGTCGTCGGGCTCGTGGATCTCGACCGTCGCCGCCGCCTTCAGCCGCGAAATGAGGTCGGGCAGCACGACGCGCCAGGCCGAGGGGAAACGCCGCGCTGTCAAGAGCAGTGTTGAGCCCGCGCCGCGCACGGCGTTGATCAGGTGGAACAGGCCCTGCTCGTCGATCGGGCCCTTGTCGATATCGTCGATGAGCGCAGACCTGGTGCCGAGTCCGGCAATGTGCTCGCCGATCCGGCCTGGATCGATGGCGACGGCATGCGTCCGATCCTGCCAGATCCGGGCGAGATGGGTCTTGCCGGAACCGGGCGGCCCTGCCAGCACGACCACTGGCGACGGCCAGTCCGGCCAGCGGTCGATCAGCGATGCCGCTTGCGCGTTGGTGCCCGAGACGACGAGCTCGTCACGCGAATAGCCGGTGCCGTGGCCGAGGTCGAGCGGCAGCTGGCGCGGCGGATCGGATCGCTCTGCGGGCACGTCAGCCACGCGGCTTCGAACGATGGCCGCCGCCGCGATCGGCCGGCAATGGCGGCGCGGGCCGGGCGGCGTGGCCTTTGTAAAGCGGCGATTCGAGGTAGCGGGCTATGGCGAAGCGCACCAGCACGGCAATCGCGGCCGAGGCCGGCACGGCAATCAAAAGGCCGACGAAGCCGAACAGCGCGCCGAAGGCAAACAGCGCGAACATCAGCCATACCGGATGCAGGCCGACGCTTTTGCCGACCAGCCTCGGCTGCAGGATGTTGCCCTCGATGAACTGGCCGACGAAGAACACGCAGGCGACCAGCACCACCATGGTCCAGTCCGGCCAGAACTGGACGAAGGCGACGCCGACGGCGAGCACCAGCCCGGTCAAGGAGCCGACATAGGGGATGAAGGAGATCACCCCGGCGAAGAAGCCGATGAGGATGGCGAAGTTCAAGCCGGTCAGCGTCAGGCCCGTGGCGTACATGGCGCCGAGCACCAGGCAGAGCGTGCCCTGCCCGCGCACGAAGCCGGCGGTGGCGGTGTTGATGTCGCGGGCCAGCGCGCGCACCGTCTCGACGTGGTCGCGCGGCACCCAGCCATCCACTTCGGCGACCATGCGGTCCCAGTCGAGCAGCATGTAAAAGGCGACGACCGGGGTGACGACGAACAGGCTCACCACTGAGACCAGTGCGACGCCGGAACTCCATATCGAGGTGAAGACGGTGGTGAGCAGGCTGAAGCCGGACGTCAGCAGCGAATTCAGCCCGTCGCGCAGGCCGGCGGCGTTGACGCCAAAGCGCTGCTCGAGCCATTTCGGATCGAAGCTGGTGATCAGCGACTGCAGGCGCGTGAGATATTCCGGCAGCTTGCGGGCGAAATCGGCCATCTGGGTGGCCAGCACCGGCACCAGGATGACGAAGGCCAGCACCACCACGACGATGAAGGCAATCAGGATCACCACCGTCGCCATCAGGCGCGAGAGGCCGAGCCGCTGCAGCCAGTCGGCGACCGGGTCGAGGAAATAGGCGAGCACCATGCCGGCCACGAACGGCAGCAGGATACCGGAGAAAAGATAGAGGAACAGCGCCAGCAGGACTGCCGTCGCCAGCCAGAAGAAGACCTGGCGGCGAAGCCCGCCCGAGCCGTCGTCAGCGGCGATCACCGCGCCGTCATTGTCAGGCGTCCGTGCAGGAGCCGCCCGACTTGCCGATGCCCGACTTGCTGTCGCCGGTCTTGATGTCGTCGTTCTGGGAGTTGCTCGTTCGGGAGCCTTCGCCATAGCCGCTCATATGCCTTAGCCAAGCCACGAGATAGGCCGCGGCCGAAGCCACGGTCAAGACCCCGGTCAGCAATATGAGCGCGGTCCGCAGCGGGCCAAGTTGCACGGAGAAGGCGAGTTCGCCCAGCACGAGCGCCGCCAGCACGATCTGCGCGGCGGTGTTGGCCTTCGACACGAAGAGCGGCTTCATCTCGACCGGATGACTCATCACGCTGGACAAAAGTACCGCGCAGACGATCAGCCCGTCGCGCGAGACCATGGTCACCACCAGCCAGAGCGGCAGTTCGCCGGCAAAGCCCATGACGACGAAGACCGAGACCAGCAAGAGCTTGTCGGCGATCGGATCGAGATAGGCGCCGAGGCGCGACGACTGGTTCCAGCGGCGCGCGATGAAGCCGTCGACACCATCGGAGATGCCGGCGACGAGGAATCCGGCGAAGGCCCAGCCCCAAAGCGACTGCAGCATGGCCAGCACCACCGCAGGCACGAGCAGCAGCCGCATGATCGTGATCATGTTGGGAAGGGTCACATGAGGTCCCGTCGTGTCTTTTGTTGGGAAAAGATGAGGGAGATAGGAGGTGGGCGCAAGGGAGGAACTACTGATCTCCCACGTCGTGAGGCCCGCAAGAGGGGGAGATTGGCAGCTTCGACGCCTCGCCCACCTTCCACGGTTTTATAGGCAGGAATGGCCGTCATCCTTGCTCCCCGAAACCATTCATGCGAATAGCCCGCAATGGAAACAGGAACGAGCCAACGATGAGCAAGGGCGACAAGGCCAAGCGCAAGAACGGGCTCACCTATGCTGAAGCCGGCGTCGATATCGATGCCGGCAACCTGATGGTCGAGAAGATCAAGCCGCTGGTGCGCGCCACGCGCCGGCCGGGCGCCGACGGCGAGATCGGCGGCTTCGGCGGTCTGTTCGACCTGAAGGCCGCAGGCTTCACCGATCCGGTGCTGGTCGCGGCCAATGACGGCGTCGGCACCAAGCTCAAGATCGCCATCGACGCCGGCAAGCACGACACGATCGGCATCGACCTCGTCGCCATGTGCGTCAACGACATCGTCGTGCAGGGCGCCGAGCCGCTGTTCTTCCTCGATTATTTCGCCACCGGCAAGCTCGACCCGGACCAGGGCGCTGCGATCGTCGGCGGCATTGCGCAAGGCTGCCGGCAGGCCGGCTGCGCGCTGATCGGCGGCGAGACGGCGGAAATGCCCGGCATGTACCACGACAAGGATTACGACCTTGCCGGCTTCGCCGTGGGCGCTGCCGAGCGCGGCCAGTTGCTGCCGACCGACGACATCGTCGAGGGCGACGTTCTGCTCGGCCTGGCCTCGTCTGGACTGCACTCCAACGGCTTCTCGCTGGTGCGCCGCATCGTGGCGGCAAGCGGGCTTGGCTGGAGCGATCCGGCGCCGTTCAACGACGAACTAAGCCTCGCCGAGGCGCTGCTCGAGCCGACGCGCATCTATGTGAAGTCGATCCTCAAGGCGATCCGGAACACGCATGGCATCAAGGCGCTCGCCCACATCACCGGCGGCGGTTTTCCGGAGAACATTCCGCGTGTGCTGCCGAAGGATTTTTCGGCCGAGCTCGACCTCGAGGCGATCGACGTGCCGCCGGTGTTCGCGTGGCTGGCCAAGACCGGCGGCGTCGCGCCGGAAGAGATGATGCGCACCTTCAACTGCGGCATCGGCATGATCCTCGCCGTCGCCTCCGGCCAGGCGGCGCAGGTCGCGGCGGTGCTGCAGGAAGCCGGCGAGACGGTGACGCCGATCGGCCGCATCGTGCCGCGGCGCGATGCCGGCGTCATCTACAGGGGCTCGATCGGCCTATGAGCAGGAAACGCACGGTCGTCCTGATCTCGGGACGCGGCTCCAACATGACGGCGCTGATCGCGGCGGCGAGCGATCCAAGCTATCCGGCGGAGATCGTCGGCGTCATTTCCGATCGCGCCAACGCGGCCGGCCTCGGCATCGCCCAGTCGCGCGGCATCGCCACGAAGGTGGTCCAGCGCGCCGACCATCCGAGCAAGGATGCCTATGACGCCGCGATCGATGCCGCGCTCACCGGCTTCGGCGCCGACATCGTGGCCCTGGCCGGCTATATGCGCATCCTGGGCCGCGGCCTCGTCGAGAAATGGCAGGGGCGCATGGTCAACATCCACCCTGCCCTGCTGCCGGCCTTCAAGGGGCTGGACACGCACGCGCGCGCAATCCGCGCCGGCGTTCGCATCCATGGCTGCTCGGTGCATTTCGTCACGCCCGAAATGGATGACGGTCCGATCATCGCGCAGGCCGCCGTGCCGGTGATGGTCGGCGACAACGAGGACACCTTGGCCGCGCGCGTGCTCAAGGTGGAGCACCGGCTCTACCCGCTGGCGCTGGGTCTCGTCGCCGAAGGCAAGGCGTCCATGGAAAAGGGTCACACCGTGCTTGCCCATTTCGCCGACGACGCCGACAACGCCAGCTCGGTCGTAATGGCGCCGGACCCGCTGCGCGAGGAGACGGACCTCGAACAGCTGGCGCGGATCACGCCGTAGCCTTGGCTGGAAGCAGCAGTATGGCGATCAACTCGGAACCGACGAACCAACCGCAAAGCCGAACTGAAGCAGACCGGCTGCGCAAGGCTTGGGAAGACGGGCTGGCCAGCGATCCGTTCGATGATTTTGACATCGAGGCAATCAATGAGAAGGCTCGCGCTCGTCTCGCTGGTTCCCCTGGTCCTGATCAATGCCGATAAGACAACTGCTCATCCTGCGCCATGCCAAGTCGAGCTGGGACGATTCCGCACTTGCCGATTTCGACCGGCCGCTGGCCCCACGCGGCTTGAAGACGGCGCCGCTGCTGGGGCGGGAGCTGGCGCGGCGCGGCTGGCTGCCCGATCTCGCTCTGGTCTCGCCGGCGCTGCGCACCCGCGACACCTGGCGGCTGGTCGCCCAGGAACTGCCGAAGAACGTGCCGGCGCAATTTGCCGAGGAACTCTATGAGGCGGCGGCGGGCGCAATCCTCGCACGCGTGCGGCAGGCCAAGGCGACGAGCCTGCTGGTGATCGGCCACAATCCCGGCCTGCAGCATTTTGTGCTGCGGCTGGCCGGCGCCGGATCGGACGAGGCTGTCTTCAAGAAGATCGAAGCGAAGTTCCCGACGGCGGCGCTCGCGCGATTCACGCTGGACGAGGATTGGGCGGACCTCGACTTTCGCGGCGCGCGGCTGACGCATTGCGTGAGGCCGAAAGACTTAGACTAGGGTAGAGCCAGAAGCTTGCCGAAAAGGCGGCGAGCGAGCCCGCCGCCTTCAGTATTTTCAGAGAAGCTGATCAATTGCCCCAATTATCCGCAGGCGGACCCGGCCAATTCGCAGGGTCGGTCGCTCCGGTCTTCATCGCGGTGTCGACATTGGGAGCCGGCTTGGCCATCTTGTGCTTCGGGATCGAAGCCGTGACGCTGGTGTCAGCGCCGATGGCTGCCTGGTTGACGCCGTCAGCGCCGTAGTGATCGCTGCCGGCGGATGCGGTGCCTATGGCGGCGACAAGTATGGCGGCCGCGACGAATGCAATCCTGGTCATGTTCGATTTCCTTGTTCCGTGTCGTTTCATCGGCGGTAGCCTTGGGAGGATGGCCCCGCTGCCGAGAAGACCTGAGGTAGCCAGGATTTATTCCCGGCGCGCCGCTGTTTTCAGCGGCCACGGCAGCGTCGGATTCGACTTCGCCCGGGAAAAGGAAAACGATTACAAATACTTGTGATACACATACGTGTGAAGTGAATGATGTTACCGGTAGCCGGCTTCACAAAAGCGAAGCGGCGGGACAAAGCCCGCCGCCTAGTACCTTTCGGACCGGATCAGTGGTTGCCGAACAGGTCGTGGTTGGTGCCTTGAACGACCGGCTTATGGACATCCGTATCCGACTTCGTGATGGAGGCCGTCACAGTCCGGTCGATGGTGACGACCGGCTGATTTGCGTTGGCAGCGCCATAATGGTCGGAGCTGGCGAAAGCAGTGCCCGTGGCGACGAGAATGGCGGCTGCGGTAAGTGCGATCTTGGTCATTTCAAATACTCCTGTTCCGGGTTGTTCCGTTATCGATCGGGAGCGATTGACGATCCGATGACCCAGTGGATCGGTACAGGACGGCCCCCGACATCGCCCGGGGCTGCCCGCTCGCTGCACTCGTTTGAATTTCCCTGGATCGGCCCCGTCTATCGGCCCTTGCCTCCCCACTTCGGAGCCACCGGGGGTCCCGTTACAGGCATCACCGCTTCGTGATAAATGCTTGATCAAACCTAGGAGGCGGCCTGGGAGTAGCCGGCTCCACAAAAGCAGAGCGGCGGGACAAGCCCGCCGCTTTGAGGTCCGTCGAGGACAGAACCGTTTAGCGATTGCCGAAAAGGTCGTGATTGGCGCCCGTGACGACCGGCTTCTGGACATCAGCGTCCGACTTCGTGATCGAAGCGGTGGACGAGGTGTCGACCGACGCGGCCGGCCGGTTGGCCTCGTTGGGGTTGTAGTGGTCGGACCCAGCGAAAGCGGCGCCAGTGGCGACAAGCAGGGCGGCGGCGGTAAGAGCGATCTTGGTCATTTGAGTTACTCCAGATTTAAAGGTTGTCGATTGAAGGTTCGCGTGGCGAACCGCTTAGTGGTTGCCGAACAGGTCGTGGTTAGCGCCCGTGACGACCGGCTTCTGGGCATCCGCGTCCGACTTCGTGATCGAAGCGGTGGACGAGGTGTCGACCGAAGCGGCCGGCTGATTGGCATTGGCCGATCCGTAGTTGTCCGAGCCGGCGAAAGCGGCACCGGTGGCAACGAGAAGGGCGGCGGCGGTAAGAGCGATCTTGGTCATTTGAGTTACTCCAGATTCAAGGTTGTTGGTTTGAAGCGGATCAGGAGGGGCCGATTAACGGCCCCAGATGCCCTGGCCCGACTGCGGCTGGTTCTGATCACGCGTGATGTGGAGATCGCGCTGTTCGAACTTGTCGAGCTTGCGGATCGAGCCGGTGATGGTGTTGTCGACCTTGCCCGCGGGAGCGGTGACGGCCGGCTGGTTGACGTTGTCGGAACCATAATGGTCGCTGCCGGCGAAAGCGCTGCCCGTGGCAATGAGGAAAGCAGCGGCGGCAAAAGCAATCTTGTTCATTTTAGGTACTCCAGATTTCAAAAGTCGTGTCCGTCTAGTGGCGTGCCTTGATGGAAATTCGCGTCGCTCGGACCACCCCGAAATGGGTCGGCCCTGTTGCCATTTCCAATCACGAAAAGTTGTGAACCGAACCGTTCGGTTCGATCTTGAAATTATGCGAGTGACGCGGCGGCCACATTCTTATCATTTAATATCAACTGGTTACGGCGAACGCCTTGAGATGCGGCACCTAATGCGGGCTGCCCTTGTTCACCCTAGTTGCACGAACCGTCAACATTAATTGAACCGAACGGTTCGATTTAATCGCTTGCCGGACCGAACAAGGGGCTAGGCAGGCGCCACGACCAGGATGGCGATCGCCGGCAAACCACGTTTGCCTTGCGCGCGGATCGATACTATCGGTTGGTCTGAGGACCAATTCGGACGCCGCCTGCCGCCCTCGGCGAAGGGTCGGCGCCGTTGGGAGGAAACAGCGACAAACGATGCGGCTGCTGCTTGTCGAGGACAATCGCGAACTGGCCGATTGGCTGAGCAAGACGCTGCGCCAGGCGAGCTATGTCGTCGACGTCGTGCATGACGGCGAGGATGTCGAGCATGCTTTGGCCGCCGGCGACCATGCCTTGATCATCCTCGACCTTGCCCTGCCCCGCATGGGCGGCATGGAGGTGCTGAAAAGGCTGCGGGCGCGCGGCAATCCTGTGCCGGTGATCGTGCTCACCGCCAATGCCAGCCTCGACGGCCGGGTCAAGGGCCTCAACGAAGGCGCGGACGACTATCTGGCGAAACCCTTCCAGATCGAGGAACTGGAAGCGCGCATCCGCGTGCAGTTGCGCCGCGCCAACGACCGCACGGCGCCGGTCATTTCCTGCGGCGATCTGGTCTTCGACACCAACACACGCCTGTTCTCGCTTGCCGGCGCGACGCTGTCGCTGACGCCGCGCGAGCACGCCGTGCTGGAACAGCTCGTCGTCAAGGCCGGCCGCACGGTGAGCAAGGCGGCGCTCTCGACGGCGATCTACGACTTCGAAACCGACGCCGATCCCAGCGCCATCGAGATCTACGTGCACCGGCTGCGCAAGAAGCTGGAGGGATCGCGCGTCCAGATCGCCACCTTGCGCGGCCTCGGCTATCTGTTGCGTCATCACGATCCGGCGCCATGAGGATTGACAGGTTTCGGATCGGCAGCCTTCGCCTGCAATTGCTGGCCTGGGTGGTGCTGCCGCTGGCCGGGCTCGCCGCCATCAATTTGTGGACCAGCCATGGCAATGCGCTCGCGACCGCCGACTTGGTTACCGACCGGATGCTGATGGCGTCGGCGCGCGCTATCGCCGAGCAGGTCGCGGTAAAGGACGGCGTGCTTGACGCCACAATTCCGCCGGCGGCGATCGAAATGTTCGATACCGGCGACCGCGACAGAGTCTACTACCATGTCGAGACCGCGGGCGGACGCCTGCTTACCGGCTATCCCGACCTGCCCAAGGCGACTCAGCGCGGCAGCATCGAGACCGGCTTTCGCGAGCACCGTCTGCGGCTCGCGACGCTCGGCCATGCCGTAATCGGCGCCGGGAAGGATTCGCCGATCACGGTCACAGTCGGCGTGACGCTTGCCGGGCATGACGCGATGGTGAGGCGTCTGTGGTTAAGCGCCTTCGGCCAGCAGCTGGCGCTGGTGGTGATTGCCGGCGTGTTCGTCCTGCTCGGCCTGCGCCGAGGCCTCGCGCCGCTGCTGCGGCTGCGCGACGCCGTGCGTTCGCGAAGCCGCAGCGATCTGGATCCGGTCGAGGTCTCGGGCGCCCAAACCGAAATCCGGCCGCTGATCGAGGCGCTCAATGCCTATATGGCGCGTGTGCGGGCCCAGATGGCGGCGCAGCGCCGCTTCATCGCCAATGCGGCGCATCAGTTGCGCACGCCGCTGGCGCTGCTGTCGACGCAGGCAAGCTATGCCTTGCGGGAGACTGTCCCCGATGCCCGCCATGAAGCGCTTTTGGCCCTGCAGGCAAGTTCCGGTCGCCTGGCGCGTTTGGCCGAGCAGTTGCTCACCCTGTCGCGGGCGGAGCCCGGGAGCAGGCGACCCCGCGCCGATCGCATCGACCTGACCGAAGCGGCGCGGCAAGTGCTCGAAACCCATGCGCCGGTCGCCGTTGGTCGCAATATCGATCTCGGCCTGGAGGAAACCGGGCCCGTGCCGGTCATCGGCGACGGCACCATGCTGCGCGAGATGATCGTCAACCTCGTCGACAATGCGCTGCGCTATTCAGCGCCCGGGAGCAGCGTCACGGTGAAGCTGGCGGCCGTCGATGGCGAGGCACAGCTCACGGTCGCCGACGATGGACCCGGCATTCCCGCGGACGAGCGCGAGCATGTGTTCGAGCGCTTCTACCGCGTTGCCGGAACGACAGAGGAGGGCAGCGGGCTTGGGCTCGCCATCGTCCGCGAGGTTGTCGAGAACGCCGCCGGCCGCGTCACTCTTGGAGATGGCGCGGCCGGCGGGCTGATCGTCGAGGTGCGGCTGCCGCTGGCTGGCGGCTAATATCCAACTGTGAAACCTGCCGCGGCCATCACTGCGTCTCGTGCAGCGGCTGCGGCCGCCACTTCGCCAGTCTGCTCTCGACCAGCGTCATCAGGTACTCGGCGCCGAGCGCCACCACCATGACGATAACGATCGCCGCATACATGCCGGCGGCGTCGAACGAGCCCTTGGCGATGTTGATCAGCAGGCCGATGCCGTAGCGCGAGCCGACGAACTCGCCGACGATGGCGCCGATGATGGCGAAGCCGAAGCTGACATGGAGGCTGGCGAAGATCCAGCTCATCGCCGACGGCACGATGACCGAGCGCGTCAGCTGCCAGTCGGAGGCGCCGAGGATGCGGGCATTGGCGATCATCGCGCGGTCGGCCTCGCGCACACCCTGGAAGGCGTTGTGGAAGACGACGAAGAACACCATGACGAAGGCCAGCGCCACCTTCGAGGCAAGGCCAAGGCCAAGGATCATGATGAAGATCGGCGCCAGCACGACGCGCGGGATCGAGTTGATCACCTTGATGTAGATCGAGAAGATGTCGGCGGCCATGCGGTTGCGGCCGAGCGCGACGCCGATGACGATGCCGGCGACGGAGCCCGTTACGAAGCCCAGTACCGATTCCTCCATGGTGACATAGAGGTGGTACCAGAGCGGCCCTTCCGACGTTCCTTCCGTGGTCCATTCATAGAGCCGCCCGGCGATGGTGCTCGGCATGGCGTAGAAGAAGGGATCGATCCAGGCCATGCGGCCGGCGATCTCCCACAGGCCGAGGAAGATGATGAGGATGGCGAGCCGCCAGAAGATGACGGCGTGACGGCGATGCGCGGCGGCCTTGGCAGCGGCTGCCTCGATCTCGGCGTCCGAAGTTCCCGGCCTGAAGCTCGCGGCCGAGATATTGACGGTGGCGTCTGTCATATCGGGTTCCTTTAAGCGGCCGCGCGGGCGTAGCTGGTCTCGACCTCTTCCTTCAGGTCGGCCCAGATGGTGCGCGAATAGTCGATGAAGCTCTGCTCGTAGCGGATGTCGGCGACGACGCGCGGGCGTGGCAGGTCGATCGTGTAGACGGACTTCACCGTCGCCGGCCCGGCCGTCAACACATAGACCTTGTCGGCCAGCGCGATCGCTTCCTCGAGGTCATGGGTGACGAAGACCACCGACGCCCTCGCCTCGGACCACAGGCGCAGAAGCTCCTCATGCATCAGCACGCGGGTCTGCACGTCGAGCGCCGAGAACGGCTCATCCATCAACAGGATCTCGGGACCGTTGATGAAGGTCTGGGCGAGCGCCACGCGCTTGCGCATGCCACCGGAAAGCTGATGCGGGTAGTGCTGCTCGAAGCGCGCAAGGCCGACGCGAGCCAACCAGTCGCGAGCGGAGGCCTGGGCCTGCGCTTTCGACTTGCCGCGAAACAGCGGTCCGGCCATCACGTTCTCGATGACGGTGCGCCACGGAAACAGCGCGTCGGTCTGGAACACAAAGCCGATGCGCGGGTCTATGCCCTTGACCGGCGCGCCCATGACGCGGACCTCGCCCGCGCTCGGCCTGGCGAGCCCGGTGACGAGGTTGAGCGTCGTCGATTTGCCGCAGCCAGTCGGGCCGACGACGGCGACGAATTCGCCGCGCCCGACCGTCATGGTAAAATCTCGGATCGCCGTCAGCGACTTGCCGGTGGGGGAAAGGAAGCGGCGGCTGACATTGATCAGTTCTATCGCCGGAGCGGTCTTCTCGACAGCCATGGTTGGAACTCCAATAGCGGGCGACCGCCGCGCGGGGATCGCCGGGCGTGGAAAACAGATCAGGATGCCGGCACGAAGCCTGGACCTAGTGCCGGCTTGATCGCTATTTCACGTTCTTCACGAATTCCGTGGTGTAGGTCTTCGAAAGGTCGATCTGCTTGCCCTGCAGTTCTTTCTTGAAGGCCGAGAGAACCGTGAGCACCGTTTCGGGGCCGCCCTGCGGCATCACGCCGTCGGCGGTGAACATCGCCTTGCCGGCGTCAAGCGCCTTCACATAGCCTTCCTGGTCGCCGACATAATAGTCCTTCGGCATCTTTTCGGCGATCTCGGCGCCGCTATGGGTGTTGATGAACTTTAGCGTCTTGACGAAGGCATTGGCGAGCTTCTGGACCGTGTCCTTGTGCGCATCGACCCATTCGGTCTGCATATAGAGGGAAGCGGCCGGGTAGGTGCCGCCAAGCGCGGCCTTCGTGCCTTCCATCGTGCGCATGTCGATGAGAACCGCCGCCTCGCCGGTCTTCAAGAGCCGGGTGATCGTCGGCTCGGTCGTCATGCCGGCCTGGATCTTGTCCTGCTGCATGGCGGCGATGAAGGTGTTGCCGGCGCCAACCGGCACCGAAGTGAACTCGCCGAGCTTCAACCCGTTCTTCACCGCCAGATACTCGGTCAGGAAATTGGTCGAGGAGCCGAGGCCCGTGACCCCGAGGCTCATGCCCTTGAAGTCGGCCGGCGACTTGATCTCGGGATGCTTGGAAGAGACCAGCTCGACCTCGCCCGGCGCCTGGCTGAACTGGACGACGGATTCGACGAACTTGCCCTTGGCCTGCAGGTCGATGCAATGATCGTAGAAACCGACCACGCCCTGGACGGCGCCCGCCAGCATCTCGTTTTCGGCATCGACACCCGCCGGCTCGTTGAGCAGTTCGACGTCGAGGCCTTCGTCCTTGAAATAGCCGAGCGCCTCGGCAAGCTTGGCGGGCAGGTAGATCTGCTTTTCGTAGCCACCCACCATGATCGAGATCTTGTCGGCGGCCGATGCCGTCGTTGCGCCCGCGGCGAGCGTGGCAAGCGTCAGCAGCGCCGAACCCAGGGCGCGTTTAGAGATGAAACCGGTCACGTAACTTCCTCCACCTTGGCGGCCGCCATCCGGCTGAACCGCATTTCCTCCTGCCGGCCCTCCCAGGCCGATCACGTGGCGAGCGCCACAAAACTGTCATGGCATGGCCAAGCTTTCAGCTGGCTTTCAGCCATTTTAGCGACCGTTGAAATGGAATCTGGCGAAATTGCCGGTCACGAGCCGACGAGCCCCAGCACGTCACGCATGTCGTATTCGCCGGGCGGCCGGCCAGCGATCCAGAGTGCGGCCGCAACGGCGCCGCGCGCGAACATCGAGCGATCGGCAGCGGCATGCGAGAGCGTGAGCGTCTCGCCTTCGGTGAGGAAGCTGACGCTGTGCTCGCCGACGATGCTGCCGCCGCGCAGCACGGCGAAGCCGATCTCGCCGGTTGAGCGTGGCCCGACGAGGCCATCGCGGGCGCGCTTCGCCACATCGTCCAGCTCGACGCCGCGCCCGTGCGCTGCCGCCTCGCCCAGCATCAGCGCCGTGCCCGACGGCGCGTCGACCTTCATGCGGTGATGCGCTTCGAGGATTTCGATGTCGCAATCGTAGGACCCAAGCGCCCTCGCCGCCTGCTCGACCAGCCCGGTCAGCATGTTGAGCCCCAGCGAATAGCTTCCGGAGCGCACGACGGCGATTGTCTTCGCGGCGTCGGCAATCGCTTCCAGTTCAGCGCCATCGAAACCTGTAGAGCCGATCACCAGCGCCGGGCCGCCACGCGCCGCGCAGGCTTTTGCCAGTTCGACGGAAGCCGCGGGCGTGGTGAAATCGACGACCACGTCGGCAAGCGCCAGCGCTTCGTCGCGCCGCACCAGTCCCTCGCCCGTGCTGCCTGGTCGATGGAAGCGGCCGGCGAGTTGCAGCCGCGGATCGGCCGCGATGGTCTCCGCCATCTGCCGGCCCATGCGGCCGAGCGCGCCGGCGATGGCTATCCTGAGCGGCTGCGGCATGACGATCCTTTTCGAAAGCTTATACGGAACAATCCTCTAGCACGCCGCCTTGGCAAAGTGATTCAGGCGTTGCTTCAGGCGGCGCCGTTGGTCTTCAGCATCATGCCGGCGATCTCCTTGACCAGCTTGGCGGCGACCAGCGCCGTCACGTTGGAGAGGTCCTGGCGCGGATTGTATTCGACGACGTCGGCCGCGACTATTCGTTGGTCTATTGCCTGGATCAGGCCGATGGCCTGACGGGTGGTGAAGCCTCCCGGCTCACGGTGAGAGACGCCGGGAGCGAAGGCCGGATCGAGAGCGTCGATGTCCATCGAGATATAGACGGGCGTCTTGAGGTCGAGCTGTAGGCCTTCCCTGAAATGCCGCATCTCCACCACCTCGACGCCGAAGCGCTTGAACTGGTCGCGATGGTGATCATTGACGGTGCGCAGGCCGATCTGGATCAGCCGGTCGGCCAGCTTCTCCTCCATGATGCGGGCAAAGGGCGAGGTGTGCGAGCGCGGGTTGTCGTCATAGGAATGATAGATATCCGGATGCGCGTCGATGTGGACGATGGTGAGGCTGGTATGGCGACGGCGCACCGCGCGCAGCACCGGCCAGGAGATCGCATGGTCGCCGCCGAGCGAGATCAGCGGGTGACCGGCGTCGAGCGCACGGCCGACCTCGGTTTCGACCCGCTGCCACGGGTCGCCGGGTTGGCTGAAATCGATGTCGCAGTGATCGATGAAGCGGCCCGTCAGGTCGAAGCCGGTTTCGGTCCAGGAACTGTAGGCGTCGCTGTGAAGCTCGCGCCGGATCAGCGGCGGCGCCTCGGCCGGGCCGCGCAGATAGGACGAATTCTCGTCATGCGGAATACCCAGAAGCGAGACCTTGGCCACGACATCCTCCCTCGTTGCCGAGACAAGGACCCTCTATAGACGCCGGAGCTGGCGGGCGCGACGAGAGGCGCTTGGGCCAGATCTCGGGCAAGCCTTTCCCGAATTCTGCAAGAAAAACGGCGCAGAGGCGACTGACTTCCGGAGCTTCTTAGCTGCTTTTTATGTCAACAGAGGCAGGCCCGGGGCAGTGCTGACCGTCGTAGATCGCGGCGGTCGCAGTTCTCTTACAGAGTATGATGGGATCCCGTTGAAGCGCTTGAGGGTTCTGGACGCTTTAGGCCGTATACGCCGAAAAACAAGGCAAATCGAAAAAACGGACTAAAGCGTGTCGCGCTGAAACGGATTCAGGCGACGCGCTTTAAGCTTTTGTTTTGATGCATGTCGTTGTCCCAGAACCGCTGCACACTTCTGGGCGACATGCATTAATGGGCAGGTTGCTTGAAACCTCGCCATCACCCTCCTGGAATTGCTTCAAGAACGCGTCACAGCGCCCTGAGCCACACCTTGTTGTCGTGGACGGCGGCGCCGCCATAGGGCGCCGGGGCATCGGCGCCGGTCAGCACGTTGATGCCCTCGCCGCGCTCATGCGCGCTGTTCGGCCAGATGCCTTCGGCAATCACCACCCCGCGCTTCACGCCGTCGAAGAATTTTGCGTGCAGCACCACGTCGCCGCGCCGGTTGCCGACCTCAACGCGGCCGCCATCCTCGATGCCGAGCACTGCTGCATCCTCGCGGTGGATGAGCAATTCCGGCCTGCCTTCCTTGGCCTTCGAGACCGGCGTCTCGGCAAAGCTGGAATTGAGGAAGTTGCGCGCCGGCGAGGTCGCCAGCCGGAACGGATGCTCCTCGTCCGCCACCTCGATCAGCTCGACATGGTCGGGGAATTCCGGCAGTCGCCCGACCGGGCCGAACAGGCCCATGCTTTTCGGCGGCCGGTTGGGCGCCGACTGCCCGGTCCAGTTGGGCCGGAAGTGGAATTTCCTGTCGGCATGGCCGAAGCCGTTGATGAAATGCGCATCGTCGAAATCGGGCTGCAGGTCGACCCACTTCTGTTCCTTCAGGCTGTCGAAGCTGCCGATCCCGCGCTTGCCGAGGATGATGTCGATATGCTCGCGCTCGGTCAGGCCGAAGCCCGGACGGTCGCCGACGCCCAGCCGCTTGCCCAGTTCCTCATTGACGTAGTGGTTGGTGCGCGGCCCTTCCGGCGGCTCGATCAGCTTGGGGCCGAGCGTGATGTGCTGGTTGCCGCCGCCCTTGTAGATGTCGTCATGCTCTAAAAACATCGTCGCCGGCAGCACGACATCGGCGAGCTTGGCCGTATCGGTCATGAACTGCTCGTGCACGCAAGTGAACAGGTCCTCGCGCAGAAAACCTTGTTTCACCAGCCGCTGCTCCGGGGCGACATTCGCCGGATTGGTGTTCTGGATGAGCATCGCCGTCACCGGCGGGCCGCCATAGAGCGCGTCCGCCGCACCGGTCAGCACCGGGCCGATGCGCGAATGGTCGAGATAGCGCACCTTCGGGTCGCGCATCGCGGTGCCTTCGAGCACGTCCTGGTTCAGCTTGAAGATGCCGGAATTGGAGTGGAAAGCGCCGCCGCCCTCATACAGCCAGGCGCCCGTGACGGCGGCGATGCAGGAGGCGGCGTGCATGTTGACCGAACCGTTGCGCTGGCGGGCGAAGCCGTAGCCAAGACGGAAGTAGGTTTTCTTCGTCGTGCCGACGAGCCGGGCGAATGCCTCGATCTCGGCGACGGAGAGCTCGGTGATTGCGGCCGCCCACTCGGGCGTGCGGGTGCGCAGATGCTCTTCCATCCCGCGCGGGTCGTCGGTGTATTTTTCGAGATAGGCGCGATCGGCGAGCCCATCGCGGAACAGCACATGCATGACGGCGCAGGCGAGCGCGCCGTCGGTGCCGGGCTTCAAGACCAGGCCGAGATCGGCCTGCTTCATCGTTGCATTGTCGTAGATGTCGATGACGACGATCTTGGCGCCGCGTTCCTTCCGTGCCCGGATCGCATGGGTCATGACGTTGACCTGCGTGACCACGGCATTGGTGCCCCAGATCACCACGCAGTCGGCCTTCGCCATCTCGCGCGGGTCGGGCCCGCGCAGCGCGCCCGCTCCCATCATCCAGCCGGTCCAGGCAAGGTTGGTGCAGATCGAACCGAAGAAGCCCGAGTATTTTTTCGCGTGGCGCAGCCGCTCGATGCCGTCGCGCTGCACCAGCCCCATCGTGCCGGCGTAGAAATAGGGCCAGACCGTCTCCGAGCCGTGTTTCGCTTCGGCCGCGATGAACTTTTCCGCGACGAGGTCGAGCGCGGCTTCCCAGCTCGCTTCCTTCCAGACGCACTCGCCCTTGCCGCCCGCCCGCACCAGCGGCCTCAGCAGCCGGTCGGGGTGGTGGACGCGGTCGGCATAGCGCGCGACCTTGGCGCAGACGACGCCCGACGTGTAGCTGTTCGACTTGGCGCCATGGACGCGGCCGATGCGGTTGTCATCGAGCAGCTCGACTTCGAGGGCGCAGGTGGAGGGGCAATCATGCGGACAGGCCGAATGGCCGATCCGGAGCTTGGCGTGCTGGTTCATGCGGGGTGTTTAGCGGGTTTTGGCGGAGAGGTGTAGGGCCAGAGACTCCTTCCCTTCTCCCCTTGTGGGAGAAGGTGGATCGGCGCGATCGCGCCGAGACGGATGAGGGGTGTTCCAGCGGAGTGAGACGCTGGCGTTTCCTGGATCCCCCTCATCCGGCCGCTTCGCGGCCACCTTCTCCCACAAGGGGAGAAGGGGAAGATCGCGCTACTCCGCGATCCCCTCTTCATACTCGGCCGACATGGTCAGCCACTTGTCCTCGTTTTGCGCGAGCGTCTGCGCCAGTTGCGAGCGCTCCTTGGCCAGCCGCGTCGCGGTCGACGGATCCTTCTCGTAGACGGCCGGATTGGCGAGCTCGTCCTCGATGAGGTCGATGCGCTTGCGGATGCGGTCCATCAGCGCCTCGGTGGCGCGGATTTCCTTGGCCAAAGGCTCAAGTGCTGCGCGGCGTTGGGCCGCCTCTCGGCGGCGGTCGGCCTTGGACGCCTTGTCCGCCTCCTTCTGCTCGCGGCGGTTGGAGGACACGCCGGTGACCAGCGTCTTATAGTCCTCCAGGTCGCCGTCATAAGGATTGACCGCGCCGTCCTTGACGAGCCAGAGGCGGTCAGCAGTGGCTTCGAGCAGATGCCGATCGTGCGAGATCAGGATCACCGCGCCAGGAAAATCGTTCAGCGCATGGATCAGCGATTCACGGCTGTCGATGTCGAGATGGTTGGTCGGCTCGTCGAGGATGAAAAGGTTCGGCCCCTCAAAGGCCGACAGGCCCATCAAAAGCCGCGCCTTCTCGCCGCCGGACAGATCTTTCGCCGCCGTGTTCATCTTTTCGGTCGACAGGCCGAACTGGGCGACGCGGCCGCGCACCTTGGATTCCGGCGCGTCCGGCATCAGCCGGCGCACATGCTCGTAGGCGTTTTCCTCGGGGCGCAGATCGTCGAGTTGGTGCTGGGCGAAGATCGCCACCTTCAGGCCCGGCGCGACCGTCATCGAACCGGTCTCGGCCTTGAGCCGGCCGGCGAGCAGCTTGGCGAAGGTCGACTTGCCGTTGCCATTGGCGCCGAGCAGCGCGATGCGGTCGTCTGCATCGATGCGCAACGTCATCTTCTTCAGAATAGGGCTGCCCTCGGTATAGCCGACATTGACGCCGTTCAGCGCCACGATCGGCGAGGCCACCGTCTTCACCGGTTCCGGGAAAGAGAACGGGCGCACCATGTCGTTCACGATCGCAGCGATCGGCTTCAGCTTCTCCAGCGCCTTGATGCGCGACTGCGCTTGCCTGGCCTTGGAAGCCTTGGCGCGAAAACGCTCGACGAAGGACTCCATGTGCTTGCGTGCCAATTCCTGCTTGACGCGGCTCTTTTCCTGCAGTTCCCGCTGCTCGGTCAGCTGACGCTCGAATTGGTCGTAGCCGCCGCGCCAGAAAGTCAGCTTCTTCTGGTCGAGATGGACGATCGAGTTGACGGCGCGGTTGAGCAGGTCGCGATCGTGCGAGATCAGCAACACCGTGTGCGGATACTTCGAGACATAGTTCTCCAGCCAGAGCGTGCCTTCGAGGTCGAGATAGTTGGTCGGTTCGTCGAGCAGCAGAAGATCGGGCTCGGAGAAGAGCACGGCCGCCAGCGCCACGCGCATGCGCCAGCCGCCGGAGAAGGCCGAAGCCGGACGCTTCTGCGCGGCGTCGTCGAAGCCGAGGCCGGCGAGGATGGTGGCGGCGCGGGATTCAGCCGAATGCGCGTCGATATCGGCCAGCCGCGTGTGGATCTCGGCGATGCGGTGGGGATCGGTGGCGGTCTTTTCCTCTTCGAGCAAAGCCTGGCGCTCGACATCGGCTTTCAGCACGATCTCGATCAGCGGCTCCTCGGTGCCGGGCGCTTCCTGCGCCACCTGGCCGATGCGGGTGTTCTTCGGCAGGCTGATCGAGCCGGTCTCCGACGGGAAATCGCCGGTGATCGCCTTGAACAGCGTGGTCTTGCCGGTGCCGTTGCGGCCGACGAGGCCGGCCTTGGTGCCGGCCGGCAGGGTCAATGAGGCATGATCGAGAAGCAGCCGCCCCGCCATGCGCAGCGTAAGGTCGTTGATGATAAGCATAAGCGGGCTTTTGCACGGGAGATCGGCGCTTCGCAAGAGCCAGGCCCGATGAGGCCGGCGCGCAGAACCGCGGCCATCCGTCAAAAAAAGCCTGATAGGCTGGAACCAGTTGCCGGCCGAAGCGTTTGGAGGCCCGTGATCCGCTATCTCGCCCTAGCCTTCATCTTCTTCCAGGTCGCCACCACAACCGCGCTGGCGACGCAGGTGGTTCTGTTCGAGGACGAAACCGCTCATGTTGCCCTCCCCACTGAATCCGAGAGCGTGCCGCAGGCCCAACTAACTTCCCCCCAATCGGGACAGATAGCGAGCCGGCCAGAGACGCGGGAGCCGGAACATCTGTTGATCCAAATCTATTCAGGAAAAGCATCTTAGGCTTCGCCTATGAATCACTGAGCCCCCGGGCGCGACGGCGCGTCCGCTACCCTGCCGGGCATCTCCCTCACAAAGGGGAAATTGTTCGCTCCTCGCTTCGCCGATCAAGGTCACACTTTGCTTGCCACGTCACAGGTTTGGCGTTGATCGCCGCTATTGCCTCAACCTATGCTGGCAAGCGGCAGGGCCGATTCAAAACACAGGGTAGATCGAATGTCGGGTAAGACCTCGTTCCTATCGACCTTGCTGGCGGTCGCGATTTTCGCAGTCTCCGCCGGGATAGCCATTCTTCTCACCACCCCTGCGGCCCGTGCGGCCATCGACTGCGCGGCAGCGAAGACGCAGGCCGACCTTGCTACCTGCACGGCCGGGAATGCCGCTTCGGCCGACGCTGGGCTCAACGCCGTCTACAAGGCGCTGGCAGGACGGCTCGCTCCCGCCGACCTCGAGCGCCTGCGCGACGCGCAACGCGCCTGGATCCCGTTCCGCGACAAGGAGTGCGCCTTCCGCACCCAGCCCTATGCCGACGGCTCGGTGTATTCGACCCTCGTCGCGACCTGCAAGACGGAGTTGACCAAGGCGCGGCTGGCGCAGTTGCAGCACCAGTTGCAGTGTCCGCAAGGCGACCTCTCCTGCGTGCGGCAAAGCGGCGGCAGTGCCGCGCCTGCGAAGGCCGCGCCAGCCAAGGCCGCGCCTGCGGCCCCTGTCCAGGCAAGCCAAAATGACACGCGGCCATGCGTGCAATCCGCCGGCAGGGCGAAGTCGGACCAGTATGTCTCGCAATGCGTCCAGGTGTCGCCGGCAACCAATCCGCCCTGCAACGGGCAGAATGCCTGCAGCATGATGATCGACGAGATCAAGCGCGGCTGCGCCATGATCGGCAACGACAACGCGCCGGCCTTCTGCTCCGCCTATAAAGACTGAACGGCTCTGACCGCCCGTCGCCAACCTGTTGCGATCAACATTTCCTGGCGGAAGATCAACCCGGCGCGGCAAGACAACCGCAAGTCGCGCTTTGGTGCAATATTGACGTGGCAAGTGGCGATGCCACCAAAAAAGGACGGCAAAATCTTTCGAGCCAAGCATGATGCTTATCAAAATTGATTTCAGTTTTATCGCAAACCTGCAAACCTGTAGACGCGCCGCGAGTCGCGAGTAGGCGCCAACGATAACTTGGTTCACGTAACTTGGCCCAAATAGCTGGCCTGTCAGGAGCTCACGATGGATGGAGCGCCCAGCGACTCAAGAACATTGAGATATGTCGCGGAAATCACGCGCAAGCTGGCAAAAATGCTCTCGCGCACGCGCTACCAGATGCTTGTCTATCTTCTTGAAATGACAGCTGTCGAGGCGGAGAGCCTTGCCGGCGAGCCAGATTCCAAGCGCACCCTGCCGGTCAAGCCGCCCCGCCGCTAGTGCGTTTCACCGTTTCATGGAAACGGCGAACCGCCCTATCTCCTTGTTTTGACGCAATTCCGGACGGAAAACCGCTCACACTTTTCCTGGAATTGCTCTAATCTAACAGCTCGCGCGCGACTGACCCTTTAGCTGCAAGGCGATCCAGAATGACCAGGCAGTTCAGCCTGCGCGTCTCGATGGCCGACGGATTGTCGCATTCGACGATGGTGCGCTCGAACCGGTCGAGCGCGTCGAGCGCGGCAAGTATTTCGCCGGAGGGCTCTCCCAGCGAAAACAGGATGCGCCGCGCCTTGACGCCGTCAGCCGCATCCACCGAGGACTGGACGGCTACCCCGCGGCGCAAAGCGCCGAGGGCAGCCAGATGGTCGCGCCATGGCCATGGCGCGACGTCATCCGTTGCGGGCAACACGCCTCAGGCCTTGGCCTTGCGCTTGCCCTTGCCTGCGTCGCCGGCCGGCTTGCGGCCGAGGCCGGACGATTTGGCCAACGCCGAGCGTGTCGCCGAATAGCTGGGCGCCACCATCGGATAGTCGGCGGGTAGGCCCCATTTCGCGCGGTATTCGTCCGGCGTCAGGCCGTGATCGGTTGCGAGGTGGCGCTTCAACGACTTGAACTTCTTCCCATCCTCCAGGCACACGATGTGGTCGGGGAAAACCGAGCGCTTCGGGTTGACGGCGGGCGTCAGCGCCACCGCTTCCTTGACAACGCTGCCGCCGGCGAGCTTGCGCACCGCGGCGCTGACGCTGGCGATCAGATCGGGCAGGCCGGAGGCGGGGAGCGGATTGTTGCCGACATAGGCCGAGACAATGTCGGCGGTCAGTTCGATTGCAGTCTTGTCGTCGATGTTGGACAATTTTTTCACCTTCTGCTGGCCCTCAAATCGCCAGCTCTTTTTTAAGACTTTCGTCGGTGTATCGAATTGGACAAATGTCCCCCAACGGACCGTCCAGAGTCAGTAAAGCTACGACACTCAATACCGGGTGATGTTTCTACGCGGACTGGAAACGCGCAAGTTAGGAATTCTAATAGCTATAGCCAACATTCTATAGCACCGGCGGTCCGCCTGGATGCGTAAAATGCGCTATAGCACTTCGATTTGCGATGGAAGTTGCTGAAAAATCGAAGTTCAGGCCAAGTTCCAGCACGGCAACGATAATCCGCCAGCCGGATAGTCGACCATGCGCGATTCGGAGGCCCCATGGCAAATCGCTATCTGGCGCTGACACCGCGCCTGAGCTCGACGGGCGGCTCGTCCGCGAGGATCTCCAGCACGCGCTTCCAGCGCGCGCAGCGACCGAAATCCTTCTGCTCGATGGCCTTTTCGGCCTTCATGGCCGCATAGAGCGGCGCCTCCGCGCCAAACTCCCTGACCAGCCAGTGCGCCTCCTGCCTGGCGCGGCGTTCATCCTCGTCAACGGTCATTTTGGACATCGTGCCTGGTCTCCGTACCTTCGATGCCGACCGCAAGGCAGCTGCCGATGACGAGGACGGCGCCGGCAACCGCCGTCATCGACAGGCTTTCGCCCGAGAGCGTCAGCAGAAACGTGGAAGCTATCGGCGTGAGATAAGCGACGACCGCTATCCTGCCGCCGTGGTCGAGCTTTGCCGCGCGCGACCAGAAATAGTAGCCGAGCCCCATCGGGCCGGCGCCGAGATAGAGGCCGAGCAGAAGGTGCGCGCCGCTTGGGCGTACGACGCCGTCATGCAGACACCAGGCAAAGGTGAGCGCGACGCCGATCAGCGCCGAGGGCAAAAGCAGCCGCTCGGGCGACACGGCAAGGCGGCCGACGGCGAGAGAGTAGAAGGCCATGCAGAGCGCCGAACCGAAAGCGGCGAGGTAGCCGACGAGGCTGCCTTCGAACCAGCTCTGCGCGCGGCCGCCGGAAATCACCAGCACAACGCCGACAAAGCCCAGCGCCGCCGCCAGCCCGAGCAACAGCGGACGACGCGGACGGCCAAGCACGATAACCGCCGCAGCGGTCATCAGCGGCCAAGTGTAGGCGACAAGGTTGGCCTCGATAACCGGCATCGAGGCGAAACCGATATATTGCAGGACCATCGTGCCAACCAGGCCGATGAAGCCAACGGCGTAGGCGGCAAGCGCGGATCTCCCCTTCTCGCCTTGTGGGGTCCGAAGGACGGGGCGAGCCGCGGGTCTCGCCCCCGGGCTGTGGCCTCGTGAAGCGAGGTCGGATGAAGGGTGTTCCAGGGAACGCCAACGTCTCACTTCGCTGGAGCATCCCTCATCGGTCTCGGCGCTACGCGCCGATCCACCTTCCCCCGCAAGGGGGGAAGGAGAGGCGCTCGTCAGCCGGATCAGCGCGAAGACCAGCGCCGCGCCGCAAAATTGCAGGAACTGCACTTGCGACACCGGATAGGCGGCAAGCAGTGTCTTGCCGACCAGGGCGTTGGTAGCCCACAGCGCCACGGCGCCGAGGGCGAAGGCAAGCGCCGCCCCGAGGGCGGCGCCGGAACGGCCTTGGCTTCCCGCCACGACCGGGCCGAGGCGCAGCGACACTGAAGGCGGCTGACGCTCGACCGGTTCGTGGCTCATTACCACGACTCCCTCGCCCCGCCGGTAACCGTTTCCGCCGTCGGCTGCGGCACGGGATGCTCCCCGGCATAGCGGCGGTAGGCGGGCAACTGGTTCGTCCAGACATCCTCGGCCAGCTCGTTCACCCAGGCACGGTCATGGTCGTTGTCGGCGGCAAGGTAGAACATGCGGTTGTCGTCGACATAGGGCTTGGTCGCCGAGCGCTGGTTGAGCACCAGCGTAACGCGCTCGCCGAGCTGGATCGGCGCGGTGCGATGGAGCACGCCGAGGAACTGGCCGAGCGTGGCGTAGTTCATCTTGTGGTCGATGCGCATGATCTTGTTGCGCGGCAGGTCGCGGCCGGATTCCAGGATCGAGCGGCCGGTCTCGGAATCGTCGCAATAGATTTCAAGGTGACCGCCGATGAGCGGGTCGCTGATCGACAGCGGAATGAGCTCCGTCACCGGAACGCCATCGCAATGCCATTCGACCGCGCCGTCTTTGGGATTCATGAAGGTGACGGTCGAGCCGACGATCGACAGCGGATACGGCTCGAGCTTGGTGCCCATCATGTCGGACAGCCTTTCCAGACGCAGCTTGTCATGCAAGAGCTCCTTGATCTCCGGGATATAGCGGTCGGCGCCGGTGATGAAGGTAAGGTCGAGGTGCTTGTGCACGGCATGGCTGGCCTTCAGCTTCAGGGCGGCTTCCTCGATGGCGGCAAGCAGAGCGGGGTCGTAACCGTGACGATACTGGGCGACGCCGAAACCCGACACTTTCCAGGAGGTCTCATGACCAATGATGGCCTCGCGGCTCATTGCGCAACGCAGTTCGGGAATTGTATGGGCGTTCATTCTACTTTCTCCAAGGTGGGGGCAACACTTGGTTAGCAGTCATTTAAACGCCTACCCCTGTAAATTTAGGAATGCTGATGGTAGCGTAAGCGCAGCTTAAGGTCGAAAGCCCGTGCGTCTGCTCAGTCAGGTCAACCTCAACTCGCTGAAAATCGTGGAGAGCGCCGCGAGGCACAGGAATTTCACGCGCGCCGGTGAAGAGCAATTCATCACCGCTTCCGCCGTCAGCCAGCGCGTGAAGAGCCTGGAGGATCAGTTGCGCTTCAAGATCTTCGAGCGCGGCGGCAATGCAGTGTCGCTGACGCCGGAGGGCGAGACCTATGTGGCGCGCGTGCGCGAGGCGCTGGAGCGGATCGTGGCGGCCAGCATGGAGGCCACCGGCCAGTCGCAGGCGCATGTGCTTCGGATCTGCGTGCTGCCGACCTTTGCCGCGCGCTGGCTGTTTCCGCGGATGTCTTCCTTCCAGCGCCAGTATCCGGACATCGAGATGCGAGTGTCGACTTCCTATGCCACGCATGAATTCTCGACTTCGGAATACGATCTCGAGATCCGCTATGGCGATGGCAATTTCCCCGGCCTCACCGCCGAACTCCTGTTCAGGGAGGATTTGACGCCGGTGTGCAGCCGCAAATTGTTTCACGACGTGCTGGGCGACAAACCGCTGTCGAAGGTGACGCCGGAGGATCTGCGCTATTTCACGCTGCTTCACTCCGACACGTGCACGCAGAACTGGCAGTCTTGGCTGGGCTTTGCCGGCGCGAGCTTCGTGCTCGGCGAAACCAGGAGCGTCTATTTCGATTCCTGCATGATGTCCTACGAGGCGGCCAATGCGGGCATGGGCTTTGCCGTCGCGAACCGTGCCTACATGGCAAGCGACATCCGTGCCGAACGGCTGGTGGCGCCCTTCGCCGTCCACCACCCCAACACGGCCGGCTGGTATTTCGTCAGCCCCATCAAGGCGCTCGGCGCCCGCAAGGTGGAGCTGTTCAAGCAGTGGATCATGGCCGAGGCGGCGCTGACGCAGCGCCAGTTGGACCTGGAGATCGCCAACGTCCCGGTGCGGCGCTCGGCCATGGCGTGAGGGGTTACTCCTCCATCAACGCTGAACCGACGGACACCCACCGCAGCGGGCTTTGCAGAATCTCAGGATTTTCCGGTGATTTTCCGCAGTTGCGTAGCCGGCTAGCGCGATCGCACCATGACGCAAGGGCGAGACTCAGCTATCTTCTATTGTGCGGCGGGCCTGACTTTCCCGCTTGGCCGGCGCTATCGAGCTTCCTCCCAAGCAGCGCCGGCCTTCTTCGTTCAGCCGACGACAATCCACCAGACCTGTAACGTCGCTATTGCTGTGGCGGCGTGCCCGGCTGGTCGCCGCCGGAGGTCGATTTCGGCACCGGATTCTTATCGACCTGCGGGTTCTGATCGGCGGGCGCCTTGGTGGGCGGTACGCTGTTGTCGCAGGCAGAGACCGCGAGCCCTGCCGCAAGAGTCAGCAGCGCAGGAAGTTTCATCATAACGACCTCCTCTCGTTCGCTCCTTGATCTCAAGATCTCAAAGGCAACGAAGCGGCTACAGTTTGGTTGCGTGGGGTGGGGAACCAACCGGCGTGAGTTCGGTTGAACCCACCGAACCGTACGAGGAGACGATCATGATACGCCTGCTGCTTACAGGTCTGTTCGCCTACACCGCCTATCGTGTCGCCGTGAGGATTATCGACGAGGTGCCCGGCGATGTGGCGCCGCTGGACATGCCGGGCGACGAGAGACGCAATTTGCGGCGCCAGTCGGCGGCGATGGGAGTGGAGCCGAGGCGGTAGTTTTAGCCGTGGGGAGGTCAACTATCTCGCCGGCTTTCACCGATCACGAGCACCAGGGCAAGATCAGCTGTATTGCGAACAAAGCGGAAACGATGCTTGATGGGCGATGAACATCGCCGCTCGTGATTCGTCCTTTGAAACGCCCGCCTATCTTGCCCGGCTGAACGACGAGCAGCGGCTGGCGGTGGTGCATGGCGACGGCAAGGTGACCACGCCGCTGCTGGTGATCGCCGGCGCAGGCTCCGGCAAGACCAACACGCTGGCGCATCGCGTCGCCCATCTCGTCGTCAAGGGCGCCGATCCGCGCCGCATCCTGCTGATGACCTTCTCACGCCGCGCCGCTGCCGAGATGGCCAAGCGCGTCGAGCGCATCGCCGGCGAGGTTCTGGGGCGCGACGCGGCAATCATCGCCGACGCGCTCGCCTGGGCCGGCACGTTCCACGGTATCGGCGCGCGACTCTTACGCGACTATGCAGAGCAGATCGGCCTCGATCCGGCCTTCACCATCCATGACCGCGAGGATTCCGCCGACCTGATAAACCTTGCCCGGCACGAGCTGGGCTTTTCCAAGACCGAAAGCCGCTTTCCCACGAAAGGCACATGCCTGCAGATCTATTCGCGGGCAGTGAATGCGCAGGCGCCGCTCGGCGAAGTGCTGGGCGCAGCCTTCCCATGGTGCGCGGCATGGGCGGACCAGCTGAAGGAGCTGTTCGCAGCCTATGTCGAGGCCAAGCAGGCGCAGAACGTGCTCGATTACGACGACCTCCTGCTCTACTGGGCGCAGATGGCGTCGGAACCGGAGATCGCCTCCCACCTCGGCAGCCGTTTCGACCACGTGCTGGTCGACGAATACCAGGACACCAACCGGCTGCAGGCCTCGATCCTTTTGGCGCTGAAGCCCGACGGCGTCGGCTTGACCGTCGTGGGCGACGACGCGCAGTCGATCTATTCCTTCCGCGCGGCGGAAGTGCGCAACATCCTCGATTTCCCGAAGCAGTTCGCGCAGGGCGCGGAGATCGTCATGCTGGAGCGCAATTACCGCTCGACCGAGACGATCCTGGCCGCCGCCAACAAGGTCATCGGCGAGGCCAGCGAGCGCTTCACCAAGAACCTGTGGACCGAGCGCCGGTCATCACACAAGCCGCAGCTCGTGAGTGTGCGCGACGAGGCCGAGCAGGCCAACTATGTCTGCCAGGCAATCCTGGCTGAGCGCGAGGCCGGCACGGCGCTGAAGGCGCAGGCGGTGCTGTTCCGCACCTCAAGCCACAGCGGACCGCTGGAGGTCGAGCTGACGCGCCGCAACATCCCCTTCGTCAAGTTCGGCGGCTTGAAATTCCTCGACGCCGCGCATGTGAAGGACATGCTGGCGATGCTGCGCTTCGCCGAGAACCCGCGCGACCGCGTCGCCGGTTTTCGCGTCCTGCAGCTCATGCCGGGGATCGGCCCATCCGCCGCCTCGCAGATCGTGGACGCGATGGCGACGTCGCTGGACGAGACGCTGGGCCTTGCTCGCTTCCGCCCGCCGCAACGCACCGCGGAAGCCTGGCCGGTGTTCCTCGACATCTATAGCGGGCTGCGCGCCGGCGCCAAATGGCCGGCCGACCTCGAGCGGATCAGGCTCTGGTACGAGCCGCATATGGAACGCATCCATGAGGACGCGATCACGCGCCGCGCCGACCTCATACAGCTCGAACAGATCGCGTCGACCTATCCGTCGCGCGAGCGCTTCCTGACCGAGCTGACGCTCGATCCGCCCGACGCCACCAGCGATCAGGCCGGCCCGCCGCATCGCGACGAGGATTACCTCATCCTGTCGACCATCCATTCGGCCAAGGGCCAGGAGTGGAAGAACGTCTTCGTGCTCAACACCGTCGACGGTTGCATCCCGGCCGATCTCGGCGTCGGCACCAAGGAGGATATCGAGGAGGAGCGACGCCTGCTCTACGTGGCGATGACCAGGGCCAAGGACAGCCTGCATCTCGTCGTGCCGCAGCGTTTTTATCCGCACAACCAGCCGGCGCGCGGCGACCGCCATGTCTATGCCTCGCGCACCCGCTTCATCCCGGCCTCGATGCTTTCGGCCTTCGAGCAGTCGTCCTGGGCGAGCGCCGCGCTCAAGGACGACCCGCGCCAGAAGCCGGGCGTCAAGGTCGATCTCGGCGCCCGCATGCGCGGGATGTGGAAATAGCCGCCTGCCCGGCGGATCAAGTCCAATACGGAAAAATCGGCACGCGCGGAACCTGTCGCCGCAAGCCGCGTTGTGGGGCGTCCCTCCCCTAGACCGGAGGCGGCAGCTCCGCCGCTTCCACTGCCAATAGACGAGGTCCGAATGCACGACAGGACGTTCTTCACACCGGTCGCGCTGAGCGTCGGCGCCGGCCACAAGCGCATGATCGCCTCGCTGTTCGACATGCATGACTTCCTGATCGAGTTTCCGCCGTCGCGCCGCCGCCTCAGCTACGGCGCCGCGGTGAAGGCCTGCGAGGCCGCGCGCAATGGGGAAATCTCGGCCGAGGCCGCGCGCGATGCGCTGATCACCTTCGCGGTGACGGCCGGCGTGCTTTGGCCCTCGGAGCTGCCGGTCGTCTCGGTCAAGCCGGTGGCGCGCGGATATGGCGGCTTCGCCGCCTGAATTTTACGGCAAAGGACGACCCTCCCGGAAAGGCCCGCCCTGGCGGGCTTTTCCGGGCCGTCAGTCCGGCTTGGCGGCGGCGGGCGCGGCCTCGACGATCGGCGCGGCCGGTTCGGCCGTGGCGACGAAGGGATAGACGAGCTGCTGGTGGTAGAGTTGCGGCACCGGCTCGTCGACACCGTATTTTTCCGGCATTCGTTGCGGCATGAACAAGGTGCCCCCGATCAGGTCGAGAACGGGCAACTGTCCGGCGAAATTCTTGTCATGGGCCTGGCGTTCGTTGGCATGGTGCCAGTGATGGAACTGCGGTGAGGCAATCAGCCATTTCAGCGGCCCGAACTTGATGCGTGTGTTGGAATGGATGAACACCGACTGCCAGTGATAGATCAGCACGTAGATGAGAACCGCTTCGCCGGAAAAACCCAGCGTGAACAGCGGCAGGAACGAAGCCGACTTGGTCAGTATCTGGTCCACCGGGTGCACGCGGTGCGCGGCCAGCCAGTCCATCTCCTCGATCGAGTGGTGAATGGCGTGAAAGCGCCACAGGAACGGCACCGCATGGAAAGCGCGATGGGCAAGGTAGAAGCCGATATCGGCGATGAGCAGAGCCTCGATCGCCTGCAGCCATAAAGGCTGCGACTGGATGGCGGCGGTGAGCGCTTCGGGAACGAAACGCTCCGCCAGGAGCATCTCCGCGCCGACCACCAGCAACATGCCGAGCTTGATGACGATGCCGTTGAAGAGCAGGTAGAAAACGTCGTTCAGCCAATGCCGGCGCGTCGCCGATTGCTCGGCATGCAGCGGCAGGAGCTGCTCGAGCGGGATGAAGATGAGGGCGATGACCAGCACCGCCTTGAAGTCGATAAGATTGAACACGGTCGCTCGCGGATCGGCTGAGGTCAGCCGCCGACACTAGCCGTCAAAGGATGAACGGACCGTTGACGGCAGGCATGCGCGGCGCCGCGACATCCTGTGAAACTTTTCGACCGCTGCGTGAAACACCGCACGGACCGTTCGCGTTCCCCATGTCAGTGCGGACGCGCGGCAAGGAGGCTGGATGTTTCTCGATCGCGAGCGTTTCAAGCCGGCAGCCGAAATGCGGCTCAGCCGGGACAGATCGTCGATCCGCGTGACGATAACCGACCCCAAGGTGTGCGAACTCGGCGAGGCCGTCTATGCCTGGATCACCACAGGGGGCAAGCCGGTCAGGATCGGCACCTGCGGTGCCTCGGCGGGCAAGCGCCTGCTTTCCTATCCCGGCTATATCAACCGTAGCCTGGCCGGTCGTGGTGGCGCGACGCCCAAATGGGAAGCGCTGAAGTGGCTGAACGTGCTCACCGAACACGGCATGCTGACCGCGGTGGTGCATCGGCCGGAACCGACCCCGACCGCGGCGGGCCTGATCAGGCCCTATCTCGATGTCGAGCGCCAGTTGATCCGCCAGCACAGGCCGCTGCTCAACCGCAGCCACCGTTGACCCTGGCTTCCAAGGCCGCGAGGACGGCTACGGCGAAGTCGCCGAGCCTAAGCGGATCACACCTTTCCTGGAATTGATTAATGCATGTCGCGCAAAAGTGACCTCGGTTTTGCGGCAACGACATGCATCAAAAAAATGACCTAAAGCGCGTCGCCTGAATCCGTTTCAGGGCGACGCGCTTTAGTGGACCGTGCCAGCGGCGTCGCCCGCCGGTCCGCCGCGCGGGCTCTCGAAGCTCACCTGGTCGCGGCCATTCGACTTGGCCCTGTAGAGATGGCGGTCGGCGACCTGGAACATGTCATGGTAG
Source organism: Mesorhizobium sp. RIZ17 (assembly GCF_051127865.1). Classification (NCBI taxonomy): domain Bacteria; kingdom Pseudomonadati; phylum Pseudomonadota; class Alphaproteobacteria; order Hyphomicrobiales; family Phyllobacteriaceae; genus Mesorhizobium; species Mesorhizobium sp. RIZ17. Next base: position 4,554,553 of record NZ_CP147861.1, on the reverse strand, counting down.
GTGGTCGGGCCGCTGAAGGCGGTGCCGCCGATGCTCACGGAAAGCGGCCAGGGCCGCCCGCCGGGTGCAAACTCGGCCTCGCGGATGCGGCGCCTGATGGATTCGGCGACCAGAAAGGAGCGCGCGGCGTCGGCGCCGGGCAGGAAGACCGCGAATTCCTCGCCGCCGATGCGTCCGACAATGTCGGCGCCGTGCAGTTGCCCCTTGATCGTCGCGGCGATCAACCTGAGCGCCTGGTCGCCGCAATCGTGACCGAGGCGGTCATTGATCGACTTGAAGTGATCGGCATCGACGATCAGCAGCGCGCCGGCATCGGCGACCGTCTGGCCGCGCGCCCGATCGAGATAGGCCTCGACCAGCATCGAGAAGGCGCCGCGGTTGAAGACCGCCGTCAGGCTGTCGGTCGCGGCAATGACGCTGAGTTCCTTCTGCGTGATGGCAAGCTGGCGCATCTTCCACATCAGGAAGAACAGGAAGGAGCCGCCAAGGATGAGCGGCAGGAACAGGTCCGTGAGTTGCGCCCACAGCAGCGCCTGCGGCGACAGCGAGGGGAAATTGAAGGAATCGACGAAGAAGGCGGCGGCGATGAAAAAGGCGGTGCCGGCGGCGGTGACCACCACGACCCTGCCCCAACTTGTCGGGGACAAATCGATGCGCATGCCGTTGCTCCCGTTACGTCGGGCCATCATGCCGCGAGGAAGGCAAACGAACTGCTAATACACGCGCCGCCCTGCGAACTTGGTTAATTCTCAGCCAGCGGCGCTAGAGCACTTCACCGTTTCACGGAAACGGCGAACCGCTCTATCTCCTTGTTTTAACGCAATTCCGGACGGAAGCGACGGCGAAGTCGCCGAGCCTAGCCGCTCACACTTTTCCTGGAATTGCTCTAGGCCGGGCGGCCACGCCGATCGGGCAACGCCGCCAACGCAAAACCAGAAAGCCCACCACGGATGTGGCGGGCTTTCCGACTGGCCGGAGGTTCTCGTCAGCGTGTCGTCAGCCGCGACCGGCGACACGGTAGGAGAGTGCCGTAGAGCCTCACGGCCTTGTTGGACACTCCCGGCTGAGCCGTTACCTGCGCTGCCTCGCGGCGTCAGGAACGGCATGGCACTCTGACCTGGCGCATGATCCTGCCGAAACCTCGGCTGGGATCATGCATTCAGCGACGCGCGATCATCAGGCAAAGCGCCCTCAGATCGGAGTCGTAAGTCCCTTCGCTGGACAGCACATCGGCACAGCGCTTCTTCATGCGCGTAAGCTGAGCGCTCGACATCTGTGCGATGGCACGTTGTTGACCAATAGTGGCTGGTGTGCCGGAGGTACCCGGAACTCCCGCTATGCCTGGCGTGCCGATACCGACCCCCACACCGGCAGAAGCTCCAAGCGTGCCGATGCCGACATTGGCGCCGTTAGTGCCGATCGACGCGGTGGCTCCGGTGCCACTGGCGCCGCCGAGGGACACGGCCGCGTCCGCTGACTGGCCACTGCCAAGCGAAACGGCGGCGTTGGCGCCGCCGGTGCCGCCGGTGCCGCCGGTGCCGCCGACGGAAGCCGTTGCACTGGTGCTGCTTCCACCAAACGAAGCGTCCGCATTGGCACCGCTTGCGCCGCCCACATTGGCGCTGGCGCCGTTACCTCCGACGGACGCGCCGCCGAGGCCGCCGAGCCCGAGACTTGCAGCATTCGCCGGAACTGCCAAAATAACGATAATCGAGCCATAAGACAGAGCCCTAGCGATATTTCTGGCAATACTAGACATGACACTCTCCTCTTTGACTTCATTATTTGCTGCGCTGCATCGTGCCAAAACTAATGTTTCGCATGTGCTTGGCGCATAAATACCTACGCGCAAGATGGCACTCCGGTTTCGCGCCCGAATTTGCAAGAACAAGTTGTAGTTTTTGAAATATATATCGGAGATTTAAAAATATATGCTACTTTATTTAAATATTTAAAATTTGAGAGGAATGCTAAACCAGTGCAAAACCTCAATTGAAACTACAGCCGAACAGAGGGGCGATCGCGGGACTGTTCGACTTTCGCTAGGCACCCGGTTGAAGACACCCCTTCTGCCTGGGTACCTTCACGCGTAGGCGCGACCTTCCTCGGAGCGCTGGAACAGCGCCAGGTCAAGCGACACCGAGGGCCGGCCAAGCACTGTGAGCACCATGTGCGCCTGGCCGCGATGGTGGGTCTGGTGGTTGAAGAAATGGCTGAGCGCCGGGGAAAGGCGCTGCGAGACGGTGCGCATGTCGGAGAGCGTCATGTAGGAGAAGCGGCCGGCGAGCGCCTTCTCACTCATGCCACCGACCCAGTCGATGATCCGCTTGTCCTCGGCCTCGCGCGCGCTGTGCAAAGGTGGCAACGCCTTGTAGAGAATGGCGTCAAGGGACGATGGTGCGTGCCCCTCACCAGTGAAACGCTTCATCCAGATGCGATCGGCGGTCAGGATATGGTTGAGCGTTCCCATCATCGAGCCGAAGAAGGCGCCGGTGTCGCGGTTGAATTCCTCGTCGCCGAGGTCGGCAGCGGCATCGTAGATGCGACCGTTGGCCCATTGATTGTAGGCCGCAAACATCATGAAATGCTGTTTCATTCTTACATCCGGCTCGCAACGAATCCCCGCTCTTCGTAACCCGCAGGAACCGCAATGACCATTCTGTTCTATGATCTCGTCGGCCATGACAGCCAACGCCCGTTCAGTCCGCATTGCTGGAAGACGAAGATGGCGCTGGCGCATAAGGGGCTCGCCGCCACCAAGGTGCCGACGCGCTTCCTCGAGGTGCCGAAAGTCGAGGGTGGCGCGTCCAAGACGGTGCCGGTGATCCGCGACGACGAGCGTGTGGTGGCCGATTCCTTCGCCATCGCGCTTTACCTCGACGAGGCCTATCCGGATCGGCCGACGCTGTTTTCCGGCGAGGGCGGCAAGGCGATGGCGCGCTTCATCGAGCGATGGTCGCAGCTCACCATCCATCCTTACGTCGCGACGGTGGCGCTGACCGACCTGCATGACATGCAAGACGAGCCCAACGCCGCCTATTTCCGCGAAAGCCGCGAGCAGCGTTACGGCAAGCGGCTGGAAGACGTCGTGGCCAACCGGGATGCCGGGCTCTCGGGCTTCCGCGCCGCGCTGGAGCCGCTGCGCTCCACGCTCACCTATCAACCCTTCCTCGGCGGCGAGACGCCGCTCTTTGCCGACTACATCGTGTTCGGGGCGCTGCAATGGGGGCGCATCGCCTCGCCTTTCCAGTTGCTCGACGACGACGACGGCATCGCCCGCTGGTTCGAGCGCTGCCTCGACCTGCATGGCGGGATCGGCCGGCAGGTCGCGGCGGCGGCGTGAACGCCACGGGCGTCGGGATGTTGCGTTATGAAATGCAGGCCGGGATCTGGGTCTATCCCGGCAAGGGCGGCTGGCATTTCATGACGGTGCCGACGGACGTCGCGACGCGGATCAAGGCGGCGATGGTGGGATTGGCGCGCCCTTGGGGCTCGCTCGGTGTCACGGCGAGCATTGGCAAAACCAGGTGGCAAACATCGCTCTTCCCTGACAAGTCGTCCGGCAGCCTGCTGTTGCCGGTCAAGACCTCGGTGCGCCAGCGCGAAGGCCTCGGGGCCGGCGACGCGCCGACAGTGACCATCGAGATCGAGCTTTAGAGTCTACTTTGACGCGCCCTTATCACGCGCGTCGCCGTCCGGCGCATTGCTGACGGACAGTCTCACGCAGATCGGATCGCCCTGCTCCATGCGCACGCATTGCCATTCCGGGCCGAAGCCGAAATTCTGCTCTGCGCGGTGTGGGAAGAAAAGCAGGGCAAGGACGACAGCGGCTAAAAATACGGCCACGAAAAGAAGGCCAGCCATATCGCCGCGTGTGAGATAGGGCCAGTTCATCGCCTTAGGCTCCGCTGCCACAACGCCCCGGACTTCCATGCGACGAGCGTTGGCAGCCGCCTAATTATCCCGCAAAGCGCTCGCCTTGACCAGAAGCCGCCTCCCCTTGGCAAGCCGCCGGGCGACTTGTATAGAGCCCGCCACTCCAATTTCCATTCCCAGAACAAGGACGACCCTATGGCGATCGAACGCACCTTCTCCATGATCAAGCCGGACGCGACCAGGCGCAACCTCACCGGCGCCATCACCAAGATGCTGGAAGACGCCGGCCTGCGCGTCGTCGCATCGCGCCGCGTGTGGATGAGCCGCCGCGAGGCCGAAGGTTTCTACGCCGTCCACAAGGATCGCCCGTTCTTCGGCGAGCTGGTGGAATTCATGTCGTCAGCCCCCACAATCGTGCAGGTGCTGGAAGGCGAGAACGCCATCGCCAAGAACCGCGAAGTGATGGGCGCAACCAACCCGGCCAATGCCGCCGAGGGCACCATCCGCAAGGTGCATGCGCTGTCGATCGGCGAGAACTCCGTGCACGGCTCGGACGCGCCGGAGACCGCCGCGCAGGAGATCAAGTACTGGTTCTCGGACACCGAGATCGTCGGCTGAGCGGAAGATAATTCCGGTTTCAAGATGAGAGGCGACCGGCCCGGCCGGGTCGCCTCTTTGCTTTCGGGTGGACGACCAAACCTCATGTATCTGAAAGCGGCGTTGCCTATCCGGACGATCTCGTCCTGTTGAAGCGTGTCTATGACCAGGTCTGCAAGGAGCGCGGCATCACCGTGGGAAGCCCCGCGGGCATCGGACCTGGCGGTAGAGGCCATGAGACTGTTTTCCGCGGGTATCTTCGACGAAGCGACGCTCGGCCGCCGTCTTCGCGCCGGCTGACCAGCACCGGCAGGGTCAGTCTCCGTCGCCGTAGCGGATGATCTCGACCTTCTCCCTGGTGATCAGGCAGCTCTTTGCCTTCGTCAGCGCCTTGATCTCGGGGATCAGCGCGTCGATCTTCTCGGGCGCGTCGACGATCTCGACGACGATCGGCAGATCCTGCGACAGGCGCAGGATCTTGGCGGTGTGGAGCACGCTGGAGCGGCCGAAGCCGAGCGGGCCTCTCAGCACGGTGGCGCCAGCCATGCCGGTCTCACGCGCCTTGATGACGATCGCCTCATGCAGCGGCTTGCCGTCGGCCGACCTGTCGTCCTCGCCGAAAAAGATCCTGAGCAGCGCGCATTGCGCGGGAAGTTCCATGTTTTCCTCCTAGATCAGGATGACGTTTCGTTGAATCGCCATCCTGATCCTAACTCTCTGTTGGAGCATGATCTTCTCCGAAAACCGGTTCCCAGTTTTCGGGATCATGCTCTGATCACTTGGCGACCGGCAAGCGGTTGAGCCTGGACGCCATGAGATAGCCCAGCCACGCGGCGGCGAGCGAAAGCCCGACCACACTGATGAGATAGGTCGCGGCCAGCGGCCAGTCGCCCTCGAACAGCAGGATGAAGGTATCGAGACTCATCGCCGAAAACGTGGTGAGGCCGCCGCAGAAGCCGGCCATGACGAAGATGCGCGCGGCCGGGCCGACCATCATGCGCCCGTCCGGCCCGGTCAACGTGGCGAAGGCCATGATGATCCACGAGCCGACGACATTGACGAAAGCGGTCGACCAAAGCGCGTTCAGGCCGAGCAGCGAGACGATGACATAGCCCGACAGGAAGCGGGACAGCGAGCCGATCGCCGCGCCGCAGCCGACCGCCAGATAAAGCCGCATCGCCATTCGCCTGTCCGTCATCGTTCAGCCCGCCATGCCGGTGGCCAGCCCAGAAACCCAGACGATCGCCCAGAAGCCGAGGGCGACGAACAGCACGCAAAGCACCGACGAAGCGACGACGTTGAAGGCGGCGAGCGGGCCCTCGCCGTCAAGCGCGAGGTTGAGCGTCTGCAGGCAGAAGGACGACACGGTGGTGTAGCCGCCGAACAGGCCGACGACGATCAGGTCGCGCACAAGATCGCTGGCGAAGACGCCGCCCACCGCACGCGCCGCGCCGGCGAAGGCGCCGATGGCAAGGGCACCGGAAACATTGACCGCCAGCGTGCCCCAGGGAAAGGTCTCGCCGATACCGCGGCCGACCACGCCCGAGAGGAAGAAGCGGGAAATGCCGCCGAGGAACCCGCCGATCAGGACCAGGGCGCAAGCCGCAAGGGTCATCGCTTCAATGCCTTTCCAAACGCGATTCCAGACGGAATCACTTCACGAAATCAGGCATGATACGGGCGGGAAAAACAAATCCTGCCGCGCAAGGGCACGCCTGGCAGGAGTCATCAGCCCATAAGGGCGGTTTCGGGGGAACCCCATCCCCATTTTTACGGCAACCTAAGGGCTCGCTTCTGCAGGGTCAATCAGGTCAGCGAACCAGCGGCGTGTCCCAGAGGTCGCCGAGCAGCGCCTTCAGTTCACGGAAGCGCTTCGGTCCAAGCACCTCGGCCCATTCGCGTTCGATGTCGAGCAGGATGTCGGCCATCTTCTGGTAGGCGGCCCTGCCCCGGTCCGTGAAGCTGACGACGGTTCCGCCGGCGTCTCCAGGTGCCGCTCCGCGGGTGATGTAGCCCATTCCTTCCAGCGTCTTCAGCAACTGGTTCATGGCTTGTTTGCTCATTGCCGCACGCTCGGCAAGCGCGCTCGGCCGCATACCATCCGGTCCGGGATACTGGATCACCGCCATATGCGGCGGAGTCAGATCATCGAACCCGGACGCCCTAAGCTCGCGGATCAGCCTGCGGTGAATGGCCATCGCCGGCACGCGTAGCAACGCGCCGATCAAGGGAGGCTTCTTCAGCGGACTTTCATCAAGCGGCGGCATTGACACTCTAGTAAATTGAGTTTACTCATTTGGTAAATTACGTTTACCACATGGGAGGATGCAATGCTAGACGAAGCCAGCCAGGTCCACATCAATCCAGCGGACGAGACGTTCAGCCATGACGGAGTGATCGTGCGCTTCCTGCTCACGGGCCAGCAGTCCAATGGAAGCATAGCGGCATTCGAGGTGACGGTGCCGGGCTCGAAGCGCCTGCTCGCCCCGGCTCACAGTCACGACCGCTACGAGGAAACCATCTACGGTGTAGAGGGAACCCTTACCTGGACAGTCGACGGCCACCGGCACGATGTCGGCCCAGGACAAGCGCTGTGCATCCCGCGCGGAGCGGTCCATCGTTTCGACAACAACGGCGAAAAGGCCGCCAAGGTGCTCTGTGTGGTGACGCCGGCGGCGATCGGACCGGAGTATTTCCGCGAAACCTTCGCGCTGTTGAACGCTGCCATGGCCGGCCCGCCTGACCGCGCGAAGATGATGGAGATCATGCTTCGCCACGGCCTGACGCCGGCACCGCCGCCGCAGGCTTGATCTTCGCAGATGCCCGAGTTCGCTTGGTGAAGCTCAGCTCGCCGCCATCTTCAGCACGACGGTCTGCGACTTGCCGTTCAAGGGATCGACATGGTGGCGGACATCGTTGGCGAAAAGCAACCGATCATCAACCGTGATGCGCGCCTGCAGCGCGTAGGTCCGGCCCTTTTGGATCGCCTTGGGGTCGAAGCCGATCTCGAATTTGATCGGCACCTGGCCGGCGGGCGCTATCCTACGCTTGGCGATCACGGTTGCCGGCGCATCCGCCAGCGAAACATCGGCGAGTTCGACCATCAGCACGGCGTTGGGCGGCAGGGCGATGCGCTCGCGATAGGTGACCTCGCCCGCGATCGTCTTTTCGCCGGCCTTGGTCACTTCGGGCACGGCAAGCACGCCGACGACCAATGGCGCCAGCCCGAAGATGAAGAACTCCGCGATCCTGTCCAGCATGAGATTGCTCCGCCAAAGCAAATCAAACCGAGTGGCAAGCTTGGGAAGGATTGCGGTCGTTCGATGGCCGAACGGGAGTTTTTTCTGATGCATGTCGTTGCCCCAGAACCGCTGCACACTTCTGGGCGACATGCATTATTCGCCTTGTTTCTTCCAGCGATCCGCCGCGTGATCGTCGGCTTCCTTGGCGTCGACCCAGCCGCCCTGGGAGCCGTCGGCAAGGTGCTCTTTCTTCCAGAAGGGCGCGCGCGACTTCAGATAATCCATCAGGAAATTCGCCGCCTCGAAGGCCGCCTGCCGATGCGACGAGGCCGCGACCACCAGCACGATGTTTTCGCCCGGCGCTATCTTGCCATGGCGATGGATGACGGTGAGCCCCTGCAGCGGCCAGCGCGAGACCGCCTCGGTGGCGATGCGGCCGATCTCGGCCTCCGCCATGCCGGGATAGTGCTCGAGCTCGAGCGCCGACAGCGCGCCCTGTTCGTCGCGGCAAAGGCCGGAAAACGTGACCACGGCGCCGATATCGGCGCGGCCCTTCGTCAGGCCGGCGATCTCGGCGGCGACGTCGAAATCCTCGCGCTGGATGCGGATGGCGGGCACGACGGCGCCAGCCATCTCAGCCTCCGGTCATTGGCGGAAACAGGGCGATCTCGCGCGCGCCCGCAATCTTCTCGCGGTGGCCGACATGTTCCTGGTTGATGGCGACGCGGATGACGTCGGGGTATTGCAGCGCGTTCTCGTACTCCTCGCCGCGCGACTTGAGCCAGCGCAGCAGATCGGCGACCGTCTCGATGCCGGAAGGCAATTCGACGTCCTCTTCCGGCTTGCCGATGCGCTCGCGCACCCAGGCGAAATAGATGAGCTTCGTGGACATTGTCTTCACTCGTCCATGATGTGCTTGAGGCCGGCGCGGAAATAGTCGTAGCCGGTGTAGAGCGTAACGAGCGCCGCGACCCACAAGAGCACCAGGCCGATCTGGGTGGTCAGCGGAAAGATCTTGTCGCCGGCCGGGCCGACCAGCAGGAAGGCGATGGCGACCATCTGGATCGTGGTCTTCCACTTGGCGAGCTGGGTCACCGGCACCGAGACTTTCAAGGCGGCCAGATATTCGCGCAGGCCCGAAACCAGGATCTCGCGGCACAGGATGATGATTGCCGCCCACAGCGACCAGCCGGCGATGCCGCCATGGCGGTCGGTGTCGGCGGCAAGCAGGAGCAGGCAGGTCGCGACCAGCAATTTGTCAGCGATCGGATCCAGCATCTTGCCGATGTTGGAGGTCTGCTGCCAGGCGCGGGCAAAATAACCGTCGAAGTAATCGGTGATCGAGGCGAGCAGGAAAATGACCAGCGCCGACCAGCGGGCGAAGTCGGACGACTTCAGATGGCCTTCAAGAAAAAAGCACAGCACGACCAGCGGCACCGCGACGATGCGGGCATAGGTAAGGATGTTCGGCAGGTTGAACGCGCGCTGTGCCATGTCGTCTCGGGAAATCTCCTCCGCCAGACGTACTCAAATCAGAAGCCAATGTAGGGGGTCAACAGTCGAGATTCGATTGACCAGGCAAAAATAGCATTTGTATCGGCCCGGGCCTCTGCGGCTCGTGGTCAAAACAAGTCAACCTTGCGTGCTCGCGACCAGCCCTCAGCTCTCGTGGAAGTGATTGTAGACCAGCTTCGCCACATGCTCTGAAATGCCGTCGACCTTGACCAAGTCCTCGACCGCGGCGCGGCTGACCGCCTTGGCGGTGCCGAAGGCGTGAAGCAGCGCGCGCTTGCGGCCGGGGCCGATGCCGGCGATCTCGTCGAGCGGGCTTTTGACCATCTCCTTCTTGCGGCGGGCGCGGTGCGAGCCGATGGCGAAGCGGTGCACCTCGTCGCGCAGGCGCTGGACGAAATAGAGCACCGGATCGCGCACCGGCAGCATGAAAGAGTCCCTGCCCTTGACGAAGAAGCGCTCGCGGCCGGCGTCGCGGTCCGGCCCCTTGGCGATGCCGATGGCCACCACCCGGTCCTCGACGCCGAGGTCAGCCAGGATCTGGCGCACTGCCGTCATCTGGCCCTGGCCGCCGTCGATCAGGATGACGTCGGGCCAGGCCGGGAAGCCGCCATTGCCAGCGATCAGATCCTCCTCGCCGGCTTCATCCTCGACGGTCGAGCCGGGCTGGACGTCGCCATGCTCCTTGAGCAGTCGCGAAAAGCGCCGCTGCATCACTTCGCGCATCATGCCGAAATCGTCACCCGGCGTGATCTCCGTCGAGCGGATGTTGAATTTCCGGTACTGGTTCTTCACGAAACCTTCCGGCCCAGCGACGACCATCGCGCCGACCGCGTTTGTGCCCATGATGTGCGAGTTGTCGTAGACCTCGATGCGCACCGGCGGCTTTTGCAAGCCGAAGGTCTCGGCGAAGCCCGAGAGCAGCCGTGCCTGGGTCGAGGTCTCGGCCAACCTGCGGCCGAGCGCCTCGCGCGCGTTCTGCAGGGCGTGATCGGTCAGATCCTTCTTCTCGCCGCGCTGCGGTACCGAGATCGTTATCTTGCGGCCGGCATGGGTCGAGAGCGCCTCGGCGAGCAGTTCCTGTTCCTGCGCCGTGTGAGAGAGCAGCAGCGTGCGCGCCGGCAGCTTGTCGTCATAGAATTGCGCCAGGAACGAACCCAACACCTCCGCCGGCTCCAGCGCCGGATCGGCCTTGGGAAAATAGGCGCGGTTGCCCCAGTTCTGGCCGGTGCGGAAGAAGAACACCTGGATGCAGGTCTGACCGCCTTCCTGGTGGATGGCGAAGACGTCGGCCTCCTCGACCGTCTGTGGGTTGATGCCTTGATGCGCCTGCACATGCGACAGCGCCGCAAGCCGGTCGCGGTAGATGGCGGCGCGCTCGAAATCGAGCTCTTCCGAGGCCTGCTGCATGGCGGCCGAGATTTCGGTCTTCACCTTCTGGCTGCGGCCGGAGAGGAAATCCTTGGCTTCCGCGACCAGTTCGGCATAGCCCTCATGCGAGATCTCGCCGGTGCAGGGACCGGCGCAGCGCTTGATCTGGTAGAGCAGGCACGGCCGCGTGCGGTTCTCGTAGAAGGAGTTGGTGCAGCTTCGAAGCAGGAAGGCGCGCTGCAGCGAATTGATGGTGCGACCCACCGCACCGGCGGAGGCGAAGGGGCCGAAATAGTCGCCCTTGCGCGATCGCGCGCCGCGATGCTTGTAGATGCCGGGCGAGACATGGTCGCCGGTCAAAAGGATGTAGGGGAAGGACTTGTCATCCCGCATCAGCACGTTGAAACGGGGCCTGAGCCGCTTGATGAGGTTGGCCTCGAGCAGCAGCGCCTCGATCTCGGTGCGGGTGACGACGAATTCCATCGTCGCCGTCTCGCGCACCATGCGGCCGATCCGGGCTGTGTGGAACCTCCCTTGAGCGTAATTGGTGACGCGCTTCTTCAGGCTGCGCGCCTTGCCGACATAGAGCACGTCGCCGGCGGCATTCATCATGCGGTAGACGCCGGGCTGGTTGGGCAGCCGCTTGACGAAGGTCTGGATCACCTCGGCGCCGACCATGCCGTCGGCATCGCCGGCATGCGGCGTCCAGTCTATCGCGGTGAAGGCGACATCGGGGCCGGTCGGCAAAGCTTCGGGCTCGACGATCTCCTCCGCCGCCTCGTCCTCGATATCGGGGTCGAGATCGGGCGGCAGATCGTCGGCGGCGCCGTTGCGTCCATGTCTTTGAGCTGCGGGACTCATTCCACCATGCCTGTCACATCGGGCGTCTGCCACGCAAGATGCTGGCCGCCGTCGAGCGCGATCATCTGGCCGGTCACCGAGCGCGCCTGCCAGAGATAGCGGATGGTGGCGCCGAATTCGGACAATTGCGGGCCGCGCTTCAGGATCAGGCCCTCGACTTGGCTTTCGAAATCATCGTCGTCCTGACGCTTGTTCTTCAATGTCGGGCCTGGGCCTATGGCGTTGACGCGGATGCGCGGCCCGAGCGCCTGCGCCAGCATCTCGGTCTGCGTCCACAGCGCCGATTTGGACAGCGCATAGGAGAAATAGCGCGGCGTTGGCCGCCAGACGCGCTGGTCGATGATGTTGACGATCAGCCCTTCCTGCCCTTCCGGCAGGGCGCGGGCAAAATTCTGCGCCAGAAGCGCCGGCGCCTTCACATGGATGGCGAAATGGCGGTCCCAGGCCTGCCAGTCGAAATCCTCGACACGATCGTCGACGAACAGGGAAGCGTTGTTGACCAACAGCGTGACAGGTCCGAGCGCGGCCTCTGATCTGCCGACAAGATCGCTGACGGCATCCATGTCGGTAAGGTCGGCGGCGACCACGGCGGCGCGGCCGCCCTCGCCCACGATCTTCGCCGCCAGCGCCTCAGCCTCGTTACCGGAGCGGTTGGCATGGATGGCGACGGCGAAGCCATTGTTGGCCAGATCCTCGACGATCGCCTTGCCGATCCGTCTTGCTCCACCCGTCACCAGCGCGACGGCCGTGGCTTGTCTCATCTTGTCAATCCTCAATCGGCTTCACGATTCCGGGAAGCCGGCACAATATGACGGGCCAAGCGTTAAATGCCATTTCCACCTGGGGCAGGAATGTGGCGAAGCGGCCCGGACGCGCGTCCGCCCCGCCGGATTCGGGGCATCGTTCTTGGCAATATATGTCGCCGGACCCCTTGAACCAAGCGGTGTGCAGCGCAACATATTTAGCCTGCTGACATTCGCTGTTGCGAAGATGCAACGTCAACTTTCGGCCTCATTCACGCCGGGGAATGACCCAAGTTCAGGTTCGCTTCAGCCGCATTTCAGCACGACATTTGGAACCGTTGAACGCCAAGCCCGTTTATCCCCCCGGACGGGCCGGGGCGTTTCATGAACAAACAAGCCTAAGTGTCTTGTGGCTTAAGGAGTATAACATGAAGACCAATCTTAAATTCGCGCCGCTTGCCGCTGCGCTCGGGCTGTTCGCCTTCGCCGGTACCGCTTTCGCGGCCGACGTCGTTTCCGAAGAGCCGCCGGCTCCCGCCCCGGTTGCCGAGCTTCCGGTCGCTTCCTGGGCCGGCCCCTATGTCGGTCTGAGTGCCGGCTATGGCTTCGGCGGCCATGCCAAGCTGAAGGACCAGGGCACCAATATCGGCACCAAGGGCTTCGTCGGCGGCGTGTTCGGCGGCTATCAGTGGCAGCAGGAGAACTTTGTGTACGGTGCTGAAGCCGACCTCGGCTACAATGGCACCAAGGGTTCTTCCAACGGCTTCAGCGCCAAGTCGGGCCTTGAAGGTTCGCTGCGCGCCCGCCTCGGCTACGCCGTGACCCCCGAGATCCTGCTCTACGGCACGGGCGGTCTCGCCGCCAAGAACCAGAAGGTCACCGATGACGCTCTCGGTACCAGCGACAGCAAGGGCATGTTCGGCTGGACGGCCGGCGCCGGCACCGACATCAAGATCACGGACAACGTGTTCGGCCGCGTCGAGTACCGCTACACCGATTACGGCAGCAAGAACTTCGACAACGTCGGCAAGGTCAAGTCTTCGGACAACCGCGTCACGTTCGGCGTCGGTATGAAGTTCTAAGTCGTAGAAGCCACGACACGGAAAAGCCGGGCCTTGCGCCCGGCTTTTTTTGTGTCCGCGAAAAACAGAAGGGCTGCGAACTTCTCAGTCGGTCCTCATTTCGACCGCTTCGGCTGTTTCACCTTCGCCTTCGCCGGCAGCGTCTCGACGAAAGCCAGCGCGCGCTCGAGCCAGGAGACGAGATCGGCGTCGGTTGCCGCCCCTTCGGGCGCGACGCGGATGTAGCCTTCCATCGAGCGCCCGCCCATCTCCATCGGGCTTGCATGAGGATGTGCCGCGGCGGCCGCATGCGCGCCTTTGCCGACGCGCACCAGAAGCCCACGCTTCGAGGTGCCGATCAGCATGTTGCCATCGATCATGAAACAGGTGCCGCCGAACATCTTCTGCTCGGTGAAGGCGCGCCGGCCGAGGGCAGCGCGCAGGCGTGCGACCATCGGGTCCGGCGCGACGCTGATTGAGGGCTTTGCCATGCTCACCACTCCGAAGCGGGTGATGTCAGGCAAGCATGGAAGCGGACGGGGTTCAAGGTGGCGCGATCCTCACCTTCTCCTTGTGGAGAAGGGAGATGCTTCACCCCGGCACGCTGCCTTTCAATTCCGGAAACTTCTCGTCGAAGCGTGCAGCCCAGCGCACGAGCCGGCTGCGGCCCTTCTCCCACTGGCCGGAAAAGCGCAACGCGAGATAGCCCAGAGTGGCGCGCAGCGCCATGTGGCCGGCGGTGATCTTCTTCGGCAATTTCGGCGGGTTGGCGTTGATGAGGTCGAGCGCGGTGGCGATCTTGGTCCACTGGCGGTCGAGCCAGGGCTGGTAGACAAAAGCCTCGGGTCGCGTGCGGCGCTCATAGACCATCGACAACGCGCAGTCGCAGATGCCGTCGGCCAGCGCCTCGAGAACCTCCGCCTCGAGCCGCTTGTCGGGATTGCGCGGGAAGAGCGCGTTCTTCGACAGCCGGTTGAGATGCTGGGTGATGGCGCGGCTGTCATGGATCGCGCGGCCGTCCTCCAGCACCAGCACCGGGATCTTGCCGAGCGGATTGGCCGAGATCAGTTCGGCGGGCTTGTCCTCCGTCTTGACCGGCACGAGGTCGACGGCGATGCCGGCATACAGCGCCGCCATGCGGACCTTCGAACTGTAGGGGGACGTGGAAGCGTAGAGCAGTTTCGGCATGATCGGGTTCCCAGTTGTTTACGGCACTGTTGACCGATCAGGGTCCGAAGGGCAACGGCCAGCCGGCCAATCCGGATTGGCCGATGCGTCTTGCCGGCGCGGGCACCTGAAAAGAAAAAGCTCCCTGAAGTTTTTGCCTGGCGGCAAAATTTCCGAGAGCTTTAGGAGGAGCGTGCGCTCCGACTTCGCTCGCTCTGACACCGAATTGGCGAGAGGGGTGCTCGGGTGGCACCCGCCCTCACCTGTTGCGCCAGCCAAGCGAAGCTACGCGATTACTTCTTGGCGGCCGGCTTCTTCGCCGGAGCGGCCTTCTTCACAGCGGCCGGCGCCTTGGCGGCGGCAGCCTTCATCGGAGCCTTGGCGGCGGGCTTGGCCGCGGCCTTGGCTGCCGGCTTCTTGGCGGCAGGCTTAGCCGCCGGCTTTGCCGCTGCCTTGACGGCAGGCTTCGCCGCGGCCTTCGCGGCCGGCTTAGCCGCAGCCTTGGCGGCCGGCTTCGCTGCTGCCTTGGCCGCCGGCTTCGCCGCTGCCTTGGCCGGAGCCTTGGCGGCTGCCTTCGGTGCCGCTGCCTTCTTCACTGCTGCAGGTTTCGCGGCAGCCTTAGCTGCCGGCTTCTTTGCCGGCGCTTTCGCCGCCGGCGCCTTGGTTGTCGTCTTTGCCATGCGATGCCCCTTGCGTTTTGCCTATGGTCGTGAGTGACCCGGCGTGTCTATGCATATCTGACTCGCGACTGTCTAGCCAGCGAAGCAACACAATGATTTTCAGTTATTGAATTTTGGTTACGGGAAACGCATCCCGTTGAAAAATTGTGAGCGAATCTATCACTTTCGAAGTGACGGCCCGCCACACAGATTTTCGTGTTGCTTCTATCGCCCGATCATCCATGGGCTCACAGCATAACCTTATATCGGAATGTGAGCGCAATGCTCACAATAAAGAATGACCGGCCGAACGTTCGCTTCATCTTGTCCAGCGAAAACATCTACAGATGAACCGGGCAGGCGAACGGGCGAAAGCTTGCGGCGCGCAAAGTGAGCTTTAAGCTCATATTCAGGCGCCGTGATTAAACGTCCGCCAGCCGGCGTCCGCGCTGCTGGCGGCGCGCCGGCTCGGCGCGATGCAAATGGACGGCGTAGGTGTCCCAGGGCGGCGAGACCGCGATCCCGGCCAGCATGCGGCCGATCTCGCCGCGATGGTAGCCGCCGTGCAGGACGACATGGGTCAGCATCTCCTGCCTCGTCATGCAGCCCTGGTCGCCATCGGTGAAGGTGAAGGCGACCGGTTCGGCAAGCTCTTGCTCCGCAACCGTTTCGAGATAGTCGAGATACCAGCCATCGACCTCGGCCAAGGCGGTGCGCAACGCGCCCGGTTCGGGCGTGTCCGGCGTGTTGTCGCTCGCATAGCCATGGGCAACGCCCTTCAAGTGCGCGGCAAAGATCCGCGACACGACATGGATGTGGTTCATAAGACGGATCGCAGCGTGGCGTTCCCCGGCATCGCTCGACGGATCCAGTCCGGCAAGCTTCTCCGCGAGCTCATCATTCGCCCGGGCCTGATAGGCAAGCATGCCCTTCAGCAAGGTCTTGGCACTCATCTTCGCGACCCCATTTGCGTTGGTGAAATGAATGTGAGTATCCTGTTTATATTCTCGGGAGACGGGCCAGCATGTCTACTCGCATTGCAAAGCCGGCCGCACGCATGCGCAAGCAGCCGCGCCAGGCGCGTTCGATCGCCACCGTCGAGGCGATCATCGAAGCCGGTGCTCACGTCCTGAGCGAGCTCGGCTGGGCGGGCTTTTCCACGAACAAGGTAGCGGAGGCCGCAGGCGTCAGCATCGGCTCGCTCTATCAATATTTTCCCGACAAGCTCGCTCTGGTCGAAGCAATACGGCGCCGGCACTTCGATCATGTGCTGTCGGTGATTCGCGAAGCGGCGGCCGACGAGAAGCCGCTCAGGCAATTCGCGCGCGAGCTGGTGCGCGGCATGATCGGCGCGCACTCGATCCATCCGACGCTGCACCAGGTGTTGCTCGACGAGGCGCCCGGCGACCGTGGCTCACGCGCCGCTCATGCCTCGTTCCAGACGCGCTATCTCGAACATTATGCGGCGGCCGTCGCGCAGTATCGCAAGCGCCGCAAGGATACCGAGACGATGGCGCGCGTGCTCTCCTCGGCGATCGAGGGCGTGATCCACAACGCGGCGCGCCGCAACATGCTCGACGCGCCGGAATTGCAGAAGCAGCTCGTCGAGCTGATCGAGGTTTATCTGTCAGGTAGCCGGGCTACCTGACCCATCGGGCGGCAAGCCAGCCTGAGTGAGCGCAAGCAGAAGAGGCCGGCGCCAACCTGCGCGCCACCGTGCGTCTTCGACCGACCACCGGCGCCGCAAATAATTTGCGCACCGCCTGTCGATTCCGCCGTGCCTCGTTCGTCGTATCATCGCAACCAACCGAACCGAAGGAATTCGAGATGCGTTTCATGATGCTGATGATCCCCGGCGGCTACGCCACCGCGGCTCCCGACGTCAGGCCCGAAGCCGAGGCCGTGGCGACGATGATGAAATACAATGAAGAACTGAAGCGGGCCGGCGTTTTGCTCGCTCTTGACGGACTGCATCCGCCGTCCTCGGGCGCACGGGTTTCCTTCAAGGGCGGCAAGCCGACTGTCACCGACGGCCCGTTCGCCGAGGTCAAGGAAGTGCTCGGCGGCTATTGGATGATCGACGTGCGCTCGCCCGAGGAAGCCGTCGAATGGGCGCGCCGCTGCCCCGCCGGCGAGAACGACGTCATCGAGGTCCGGCGCGTTTTCGAGATGAACGATTTTCCCGAGGACGTCCAGAAGGTCGTCGACGGGTTCGATGAGCTCAAGGATTGACCACGGCTGCGACGATCGAGGCGGTCTGGCGGATCGAGCAGCCGAAGCTCGCCGCCAGGCTCACCCGCATGCTGCGCGATGTTGGGCTGGCCGAGGAGGTGGTGCAGGATGCCTTCGTTCAGGCGCTGGAGCGCTGGCCCCGCGACGGCATACCGAACAACCCGGCCGCCTGGCTGACCAGGGTCGGTACCAACCGGGCGCTCGACCGGCTGCGCCGCACCGTGCTGATCGACGGCAAGCATCGCCAGCTGGCCGTCGATCTCACCGAGCTGGAGCGCGCGATGCCCGACGTCGAGGCTGCGCTCAACGAGGATATCGACGACGATCTGTTGCGGCTGATCTTCACGTCTTGCCATCCAGCGCTGCCGGCCGAGCAGCGCGCGGCACTTGCGCTGCGGATGCTGGGCGGGCTGTCGACGGCGGAGATCGCACGCGCCTTCCTGGTACCTGAGGCCACCGTCGCCCAACGCATCGTGCGCGCCAAGCGGACATTGCGCGACGCCGGCATCACCTTCGAGCCGCCCCGCGGGCAGGAGCGGCGCGAGCGCCTGGGCGCCGTGCTGGAGGTGATCTATCTGATCTTCAACGAAGGCTATGTCGCATCCTGCGGACCGTACTGGCTGCGCGCCGATCTCAGCAACGAGGCACTGCGCCTCGGCCGCTTGCTGGTGGCGCTGATGCCGGAGCAACCGGAGGCGATCGGACTGCTGTCGCTGATGGAGCTCGGCGCCTCGCGCTTCGGCGCCCGCTCCGATGGAGCGGGCAACCCGATCCTGCTGCTCGACCAGGACCGCGGCCGCTGGGACTGGTCGCTGATCCGGCGCGGTCTCGAGGGGCTGAAACGCGCGATGGCGCTCACGCCGACGCCCGGCCCCTATCAGTTGCAGGCGATGATCGCCGCCTGCCATGCCCGCGCGGTGATCGCGGCCGACACCGATTGGATCGCCATCGCCGCCTATTACCAGGCGCTCGCGCTGGCGGCCCCCTCGCCCATCGTCGAGGTCAACCGGGCGGTCGCCGCCGGCATGGCGTTCGGGCCGGCGCAAGGACTGGCGATCGCCGATGCGCTGCGGGACGAACCGCGCCTGAAGGATACGCATCTGTTGCCCACGGTGCGCGGCGACCTTCTGGCCAAGCTCGGACGGATGGAGGAAGCCCGCGCCGAATTCCGCCGCGCCGCCGCGCTGACCGGCAATGAGCGGGAGCGCGAGCTGCTGCTGGCGCGGGCTGGAGCGATCGGCTGAGGCCAGCACAATTATCCGATCTCCCCCCTTGCGGGGGAGATCGGCAGCTTCAGCGGTAGCGCCTCTCCCCTTATCGCAGTACGCGGCAGCGGCCGTTGTAGACCATCCAGCGGTCGAAACCCGAGACGCAGAATTCGACATTGTCGCCGATCGAGGCAAAGCCCTGGCCTTCCTCGATCAGGTAGAAGATCGAGCGGTCGCGGCCGTCCGACAGGTTGACGGTGGCGCGGCAATAGTGGCGGCCGATCGGCCATTCGTCGCTCGCCGGCTCGTAGCGATGCTGGCGGATGTTGCGGAAATCGGTGATCGCGACGTCAGGCAGATGCGGCACGTGATGCACCTGGTAGGAGAAGCGGTCGGTGATCTTGCTCAGCACCCAGCTTTCGCCGCAGACGCTGCCATCATCGCCGCTGTAGGTCGACAGATCGGCGGCCTCAGCCGCCTGGGTGAAGCCCAGCGGCGCGGCAAAGGGAGTGGACAGCGCAACCAGCGCGGCAAGAGCGGAATGGGCGAAGCGAGTCATGACAGCCTCTCAGGATCGATTGCACGCACTGTGCGGATTCGCTCGGCGGCGGTCAAGCGGGTGGCAAAACAATGGTTTCCGCAAAACTTCGTTCCGAAAGTCGCCGGCTAATTGGGTTGCATTGAGATGGTGCCGGCAAGCAGCAGCCCGCCGATGACGGCGATGTTGATCAGGAACGCATTGCGCAGCGCCTGGCGCTCGGGCTCCCCGCTGGCCCAGAAACGCAGCAGGATGAGGTTCGTCGCCAGCGTGAAGATGATCAGCGCCCCGGCGGCGAAGGGCCGGGCCATGCCAACAGCAAGCAGGAAGCCCGCAAGGACCTCGACTGCCGAACCGGCGGCCAGCGTCAAGGCCGGAGCCGGAAATTTCTGCGAGGCCAGGTAGTCGCGCATCGCCCCGAATTTCAGGAAATGCTCGGTGCCGGCAAAGACGAACACGCCGCCGATGAGCAGAGCGCCGAACGCTTGAACGGTTTGAACAGGCATGGCGGCCTCCTTTCGACGACGTGCGTCGCTCCATTCAGTCCTCTGGGACGAAGGCCGGGTTGTAGACGACCTCCCACAGATGGTCGTCGGGATCCTGGAAGTAGCCGGCATAGCCGCCCCAGAAGGTTTTCTGCGCCGGCTTGACCACGCGCGCGCCGGCCTTGACGGCCTCGGCCATCACCGTGTCGACCTCGGCCTCGCTGCCGACATTGTGGCCGATGGTCAATTCGGTCGGGCTGCGGCCGCTCTGCGGTACCGTGGCATCCCAGGCGATGTTGGCGCGCTCGTAGATGGCGAATTTCAGGCCGCCGGCGAGATCGAAGAAGGCGACGGCGCCATGCTCGAATTCGCGGCCGATGATGCCTTCGGTCGGCAGACCGAGGCCGTCGCGATAGAATTTGAGCGAGGCCTCCAGATCATCGACGCCGAGCGTCAATACAGTGATGCGAGCTTTCATTTCTCTCACTCCTTTCTATATTCGAAACCAACGTCCGAAATCGGACCTGGTTGGCAAACGCGCCGATGGGCGCCATCAGGTTGCGTCTGTTTTGCCATGGATGACATGGCCGGCCTTGAAGATTTCGGCCAAATGACCCGCACCGACCCGGCATCCGCCGGAGCAGATCGGAGAAGAGATGCAACCGGTCCTGGCGCAGACAACCGGTTTCTTCCGGGAACGGCCCGCCGGCAAAGGCCTGGCCGATGCCTTCTCGGCGATCTGGGTCCACCGCATGGACGAGCGCGCCGTTCCGCCCATCGTCATCACGCCTGACGCGACGATCGACCTGCAATGGATCGACGGCCGCTTCCGCGTGGCCGGACCGGACAAGGAGCCGCAGATCGAGACGCCGCCGGCCGGCGCGGTGATCGTCGGCTTCCGCTTCCGGCCAGGCGCGGCCGCCGGCTGGCTCGGCGTGCCGGCCAGCGAAATCGTCGGCGGGCGGCTGGACCTCCAGGAATTATGGGGCACGCGTGCCCGCGAACTGTCGGATCGCATCAAGGCTGCGACCGATCTGCCGGCCATGCTGCGGCAGTTGGAAGAGACGGTCGGCATGCGCACCGAAGGCGGCAATGCGCTCGACCCGCAGATGGATCGGGCCTTTGGTGTCCTCGACGAGGGCCTGTCGCCGGAAACGCCCCTGGTTCCATTCCTGCAGCGCCAGTTGCATATGAGCGAACGGACGCTGCGACGCCGCTTCGAGGGCGCCTTCGGCTATGGGCCGAAGACGCTCGACCGCATCCTGCGCTTCCACCGCTTCCGGCGCCTGCAGCGGCAGCAGGGCGAGGCCTCGACCGCGCTGCTCGCCATCGAGGCCGGCTATGCCGACCAGGCGCATCTGATCCGCGAAAGCCGGCGGCTGACCGGTGTGACGCCGACGGCGCTGGCTTAGAGCGTTTCACGGAATCGCCGAACCGCTCTAAGTCTTTGTTTTTACGCAATTCCGGACGGAAAACCGCTACGCACTTTTCCTGGAATTGCTCTAAGCGGCGCGGTCGACCCTACTCGCCCGCCAGCCACTCGAGCGACCAGCGCGACGGTTGCCGGACGGCGAGCACCTTGTGGAGGGCGGGCAACAGGAGCTTCAATTCGCCTTCCAGCGTGTAGGGCGGATTGACCACCACCATCCCGCTGCCATCGAGACTGGGCTCGTCCGAGGCAGGCCGGATCTCGAAGGCGATGTCGAGCAGCTTCGGGATGCCGGTATCCTTCAGCGCCGCGCGGAAAGCGGTCACCGCCCTGCGATCCTTGATCGGGTACCAGAGCGCATAGATGCCGCCCGGCCAGCGCCGATGCGCCTTCTGCAGGCCCTCGACGAGGCGGGAGAACTCGCCCTCCTCCTCGAAGGGTGGATCGATGAGGACGAGGCCGCGCTTTTCCTTCGGCGGCAGCTGCGCGCCGAGCGCCAGCCAGCCGTCAAGCTCGATCACCCTTGCCTGGAAATCGCCGGCGAAAACCGATTTCAGGCGAGATGCATCCGCGGGGTGCAATTCGATCGCGGTCAGCCGGTCGTGGTTGCGCAGGAGATGGCGCACGATCAGCGGCGAGCCTGGATAATGCTTGAGGCCGCCGCCGGGATTTTGCGCGCGCACCGCCTCCAGATAGGGCTGGAGCAGCACCGCCGCTTTTGGCTCGAGCGTCGTCTCGGCCAGCCGGCCGATGCCGCCCTGCCACTCGCCCGTCTTGCCGGCCTCCACCGAGGCAAGATCGTAGCGGCCGATGCCGGCATGGGTGTCGATGACGCGGAACGCCTTGTCCTTCTGCTTGAGATATTCGACGAGGCGCGCGAGCACGGCATGCTTGACGACATCGGCGAAATTGCCGGCGTGGTAAGCGTGGCGATAGTTCATGCGCGCCGACCTCTAAGGAGCATGATGTCGACCGAAAACCGCTTCACACTTTTCGGCATCATGCTCGTGGCGAACCGTTGCGGCCCCAGCGCGGCGGCGGCTGCGAATTGGGATTTTGCGGACGGCCGCCGCCGCGGCGCCCGAAGAGCAGCGACAGCACCAGCCCGGCAAGGCCGACACCCATCAGCGTATAGCCTGCCGGCTGCGCGCGTTCGTCGACAGAGCCGGTGCCGGCGCGCAGGATGAGATCGACCGCGCGCATGTCGATGCCGTCGGCATCGCCGGGGCCGACGGTGAAGACGTAAGGACCGGGCGTGACCCTATCGATGACGCCGGCCTCGTCGCGAAAGATCTTGTCGGGCAGTTGCGGGCTGGCCTGGCGCGGATTGTCGGTGTGATTGAAGGAGAGCGCCGATGCCAGCGCGGTGCGG
Organism: Mesorhizobium sp. RIZ17; assembly: GCF_051127865.1. Lineage (NCBI taxonomy): Bacteria > Pseudomonadati > Pseudomonadota > Alphaproteobacteria > Hyphomicrobiales > Phyllobacteriaceae > Mesorhizobium > Mesorhizobium sp. RIZ17. Next base: position 4,532,200 of record NZ_CP147861.1, on the reverse strand, counting down.
CCGCCGCTCGCCGCGGTCAGCGTCAGCACCGTGCGCTGCTGGCCCGCGACGCGCTCGGCCCGCGCGGTCAAGTCGACCAGCACCCGCACCGGAGCGTCGCTTGCGGCGAGTTGCACGGTGGCGGGCCGGAAGCGGCCGCCCTCATAGACGCGGTATATGCCGATCGCATGGCCGGAAAAATTGCTCATCGCCCAGGGATAGAAGATGCCGATGGCGGCACCGGCGATGAGGAGAAGGACTGAGAGGAAGCGCATTCAAACCCTTGGCTGTTTTCTTTCGGCTGGCGGCTGCCGCCCTTACGAGTGGTTTTTGTCTCGGGCAGCTTCGCGAACCCGCTCCATCTCGTCCAGAAACATTTCCAGGCCAAGCTCGAAAGTCTTGTCGAAGCCGCCGGTGCCGAAATAGGCGCCGGCCTTCACGACGCTCGGATAGTCGCGCGCCAACTGCTCGGCGCTGACGGTGGTGACCGCCGAAGGCCCCTTGGCGTAGCCGGCCGTCTCGTCGAGGATCGCGCCCATCAGATAATAGCCGGCGGCGCGGAACAGGCGGGCGCTTAGCTCTGGGCCGAAGCCGCCATCCTCGAACAGGCCGATGATGGCGTTGAGCTTGGCGAGGCAGGGCGGCGAATTCATGCGGTAGACGACGATGAACGGCGCGAAGGCCGGATGCTCGGTGGCGACACGGCGGAACTCCTGCATGCCGACGCGGGCCCGCTCGCGCCAGGGCAGGCTGTCGTCGGGAATGACGAGCCCGCTCATCTGCCGGTCGACCAGCGCCTCGTAGAGATGCGCCTGCGAGGGGAAGTGGTGGTAGATGCTCATCGCCTCGCAGCCGAGCCTGGCGGCGAGCTTGCGCATCGAAAAGCCGGAAAGCCCTTCCCGCTCGATCACCTCGAAGGCGGCGTCCTCGATCATCTCGCGGGACAGCTTTCCGCGGGGCCGCTTTTTTTTGCTCGATGCATCCATGGCTGCGCTTGACAACTTACACTGTAAGGTTCATCTTCCACATACCTTACATCGTAAGGCTAACAAAAACCAGAGGAGAACATCATGTCAGTCATTCGCATCGTCTCAACCGTGCATTCCTGCCTTCGTTCCGCCTCGCTCATCGCCGCCGCGGGCGTGTTTGCCACAGTGTTCGCTTCCGCGCCTGCCCGGGCCGATGATTACGACACCGCCCTCAAGGATATCCAGTCGACGATGGGCGGCGTGCCGAGCTTCGTGAAACAATTCCCGAAAGCCGGTCTGCCCGGCGCCTGGGCCGAGGTCAAGGCCATCGAGTTCAGCGACAAGACAGCGCTGACGCCAAAGGAAAAGTCGCTGATCTCGCTGGCGGTCGCGGCGCAGATCCCGTGCAGCTACTGCATCTGGTCCGACACCGAGAACGCCAAGCACGCCGGCGCCACCGACCAGGAGATCCAGGAGGCCGTCGCCATGTCGGCGCTGACGCGCCACTGGAGCACCATCTTCAACGGCATGCAGGTCGATTTCGACCAGTTCAAGAAAGAGATGGGCGGGCAGTAAGGGCTCAGACGCCAGACACCGGAGATGACGAAATGGCCCGTGGCCACGCGGGCCATTTTTTCTGGCCGCGGCCAGCCCCGTGTCCGCTCTTCAAGCGTCCCACCCTCTTGCGGCAACAGAAATCCGTGGAAGAGCTCAAAACAGCTATCGCTAAATTAACCAGCTTTGCCATAATGAGTTGGGTGGGTGGCTGATCAATGATTCGAACATAAGCGCCACTTGCTGAGGGGATACTACTTCATGCCCATGGCTTATCGCGGCTTAAGCCGGCCCTACCCCAACAAGAATTTTCGCATGCCGACCAAGGCCCTGCCCCGTCTTTTTGTTTTGGGTACGTTGGTGGCAACTTCCGGTTGCCAATACTTCAACTTCGGCCAGTCGACTTCATTCAACGTATCGCAAAGCGGCAACGCCGCCTTGATCGACTTGAAACCAACCCGACCCACCCTGACAAAGAACCTGTCTCGCCCCGTGGTAAGGGTCAACCCTTATCTTGGGAACGCTGCTTTTATCTGCGGCCCGAGCGGCTTTGGACAGCAATCGCATTGCTTCGCCAGAAGTGCCGGGGCGCCTGCCGAGAACATCTAGACACGACGAGACAATTTCGACCACGCGTCTTAGTGGTGTTGCTTCGAGGCTCGGAGCATGAGGCCGACGGCCTCTCCCGACATGCTTGCGCAATTCGATGGAACGCGGCTCCGGTCACAAGGCGGCCTGGAAGCAGCTTTTCATCGCTAACGAACCAGGTGAACACCCTTCACGGTTAACCACTCGCTAAGCTGTGAGGTTAACGAAACGCTAATTTAGTTGACTACCCTCGACACAGGTATATCTTTGTATGTGTTGGGTGTGCAATTTGGGCGAGCAGTCTGCGGTGGTGGCAACCGACTCGTGGATCGCGACTTAGGGGCGCAAGGGACGCTTAGCGGCGGAGACAAGCCGTAGAGCAACAAGCCCCGCAAAACTCAGAAACTTACGACGCACATCAGTGCAGGCGGTTCCGCATATGCGGAGGAATCGCCTTTGTGACCTGGTCGGGCAAGGCCCGTCCCGGAGCGGTAGCGTGTGTGCGTACGAGGTTGCCATGAATAAGGTCATCAAAGTTCTGAAACCAGTCCGGTCGGGTCGAAAGAGTATCGATCGTGGCCGGGCCCTGGTCGCCGGCGGAGCGGGGTTCCTGGGTTCTCATTTGTGCGAGCGGCTGCTTTCGGACGGCTATGAAGTCATCGCCCTGGACAATTTCCACACCGGCAAAAGATACAATCTAGCCGGCATCGCGCGAGACGCCTCTTTCACCTGCGTCAGCCACGACGTTGTCGATACCTTGCCGATGGATATCGCCGTCGACGAGATCTACAACCTTGCCTGTCCAGCTTCGCCGCCCCACTATCAGGCCGATCCCATCCACACGTTCAAAACCAGCGTGCTAGGGGCGATCAACCTTCTGGAACTCGCCCGGCGCCACAACGCCAAGATATTCCAGGCTTCGACCTCCGAGGTCTATGGCGATCCGCTGGTGCATCCGCAGCCCGAAGGCTATTTCGGCAACGTCAACACCCATGGCCCGCGCGCCTGCTACGACGAAGGCAAGCGCTCGGCCGAAACGCTGTTCTTCGATTATTCGCGAACCTACGGCCTCGATATCCGGGTCGCGCGCATTTTCAACACCTACGGGCCGCGCATGCAGCCCGATGACGGACGCGTGGTGTCCAACTTCATCGTCCAGGCGCTGCGCGGAGACGATATCACCGTCTATGGCAACGGCACGCAGACGCGCTCCTTCTGCTATGTCGACGACCTCATCGAAGGGTTCGTGCGGCTGATGCGGTCGCCGGCGGCGCCGAAACATCCGGTCAACCTCGGAAACCCCGGCGAATTCACCGTCATGGAACTGGCCGAACTCGTCCTCGACTACACCAATTCCCGCTCGCGGATCGTGCACAGGCCGTTGCCGGTCGACGATCCCCGGCAGCGCAGGCCCGATATCACCTTTGCCGAGCAACAGCTCGGCTGGCAGCCAAAGATCGCGCTGAGCGAGGGGCTGGCTTACACCGCCGGCTATTTCGAAGCCCTGCTGGGCCGCCAGCAGCCCGGGACCTCCCGCGGAGGCCATTTGTCCTCCGGCGAGGCTTTGGCGCTATGAGTGGCCGCCCAATCCTGGTGACGGGCGGCGCAGGCTTCATCGGCAGCCATACCTGCAAGCAACTGGCCGCGGCCGGTTATCTGCCCGTGGTCTACGACAATCTCAGCCGCGGCAACGAGAAGGCGGTGGCCTGGGGCCCACTGGTGGTCGGCGATATCCGCGACCGCGACGCGCTCGAGCGAGCCATCGCCATCCACCGGCCGCAGGCGGTCATCCATTTCGCCGCGCTTGCCTATGTCGGCGAGTCGGTCAGCGATCCCGCGGATTATTATTCGGTCAATGTCGCCGGCACGATCGCCGTGCTCGAGGCCATGCGGGCGAACGGCATCGGCAACATCATCTTCTCCTCCAGCTGCGCGACCTATGGCATGCCCGAGACGCTGCCCGTGCGCGAGACCTCGTCGCAGAACCCGATCAGCCCTTACGGCCGTAGCAAGCTGATGGGCGAACAGATCATCAGGGACCATGCCTCGGCTTACGGCACGAAATACGCAATCCTGCGTTACTTCAACGCCTGCGGCGCCGACCCCGACGGCGAGCTTGGCGAATGGCACACGCCGGAAACCCACCTCATCCCCAGGGTATTGATGGCGGCGTCCGGCATGATCGAGGCGATCGAGGTCTTCGGCACCGACTACGAGACCGCGGACGGCACCTGCGTGCGCGACTACGTCCATGTCAGCGACCTCGCCCGGGCGCATCTCAAGGCCCTGCAGCATCTCGAGGCCGGCGGCAAAAGCCTTGCGGCCAACCTCGGCACCGGCCGCGGGGTCTCGATCAGGCAGATCATGGAGGCGGTCGAGCGGATCGCATCGCGGCCGGTCCCGGTCATGTACAAGGCGCGCCGTCCTGGCGATCCGGCAGGGCTTTTCGCCGACCCCAGCCTTGCCCGCGAGCAGCTGGGCTTTGTGGCACAACTTTCCGACATCGACACCATCGTCAGGACGGCCGCCCCCTTCTTCGGGCTCGGCCCGGCCTTGCTCAATTCCGGCGCTTCGGCCGCCCTACCGCGCGCATTGCGCGCGCCGCGTGGCGCGAACGTCAATCAGAAACGCCGGCCCGCAAGGCCGGCGGTCGGCCCTGTGAGTAATGTGTCGGGGCGTGGGCTCGCTGAGTTCGGCTAAGGCCGGCTCAGCGAGCCACCATTTTTGGAGGTGCCGGGGCTCACCCTGCGCCTTCCTCGACGCCTAGAAGGTTTCACCGTTTCACGGAAACGGCGAAACGCTCTATCTCTTTGTTTTTACGCAATTCCGAACGGAAAACCGATCACACTTTTCCTGGAATTGCTCTAAAGCGCGTCACGCTGAACCGGATTCAGGCGACGCGCTTTAAGTCTTTGTTTTGATGCATGTCGTTGCCCCAGACCGCTGGGCGGCATGCATTAGCTCTTGGTGTCGATGAGCTTGCGGGTCTCATCGAACTGCGCGCCCTTGGTGTTGCCCGCCTCGAACTTCCGGTGTTCGTCGGCGGGATCGTCCTTGGCGTGCTTGAAACCGTACCAGGCGCCGTCCGGGTCCTTGCGCTGCTCGATATTGCCGTTCTCGACACGGTGACTGTAGCAGGTGCGCCGCGGCTTGGTCTTGTATGTCTTGGATCTCCAGGCAAGCTCCATGCACATCTTGCCGGTGTCGGTCACCAGCCAGCGGCCCTCGGCGACCGCGGATGAGTCCTGTCCAGCCGTCCATGCCTGGAGGTGTCGATCCATCCCGAAATAGGCCGCGCCATTTTCCCAGTTCCAAGTGCGATCGGCGTAGAGCAGTTGCAACTCGAAGGCCGTCGGAGCGATGTCCGGCTTGGCGGCCACCTCGACAGGCGCATTGCTCTTGGTCGCTTCGGCGGTGCTGAACAAGGCAAGATGGCCGCAGACGGCCATGAGCAAAACCGTCCAAACGCGCCTGATAGGCTTGCCGCCTCTGCCCGGCGCGACCGAACCCGGTTTGGATGGCAAAGTGGTCCTGGCTGTCGTCCCGATGATTGCTCGCATATCCATAGCCCCCTCTCGACCCTGACAAGGCCAGGTCGAGGAATCACGATCTGGAAGAGTTTCTTCGGGCTTTCCGCGATCCGTCACGATGCCCGGGCCTGTCGGCCCGATGGCGGCGCGGTCAGCGCCCTTGAACTTATTAACAGCGGCGCGCGTTGCGATGTCAACTCATTCCAAGTCTAAGTGGTCGCCGCAAACCGTTAGCTGACCACGGATATTACAATCTTGTGTTGTTGTGACGCTGTTTGGCGATGTGTTGCGTCAAAACAACTTCGACCAGAGGGGCGGCCTTAGATGACAGGTGACGCCCGCTGTTCGGCATGGTGACGGTGTTTTCGCTGCACAGGCTGACCGCGCTCTGCTGGGACGAGGTCGTGCGCATGCGGCCGCGCTCGCCCATGCGCTGATGCCTGGGGCGATGATCGACAGGTCGTTGCTGCCTGATCCATCGATGCTGGCGTAAAACATCATGACGGGATGATCGACCACCTCGGCAAGACTGCGACCAAGCTTGTGGATTCGGATACGATGCTGGTCTATAGGATCACGCGCCCCGTGACGGCGCGCCGCTCAAGGCGCGCCGGCGAAGCAATCCGCGATAAAGGCGTGAATTGTCGAGCCACCGGACAAGCCGCACCAACGCGGCGGTGGCCCCATCGGAGAATTGGTTGAAGCGAGCGATATCGATAGTCGTCACTCTGGCGCTGCTGGCGTGGCTTGCCAGTGACCAACGCTGGAAGATGGTCGGCGATGCCTTCGCCAGCATCACGCCCGGCGCTTTCGCGGCGGTCGCGGCGGCGCTGTTCGTCACCTATGTGCTCAGGGCGCTGCGCGTTTGCGACGAGTTCCGCGACGACGTGAACGGCCGCTTCGGCGCCGTGCTTCGCGTCATCCTGATCCACAATGCGATGATCAACGTCGTGCCGTTCCGCGGCGGCGAGACGGCCTTCCCGATCCTCTTGCGCCAGGTGTTCGGGGTATCGATCATGCGCGCCAGCGCCTCGCTCCTATGGTTCAGGCTGCAGGACGCTTTCGTCGTCGGCGTGCTGGCCTGCCTGGTCTGGCCCGGCCTGCATCCGGCGCTCAGGGCCGCCGGCATCGCGGCGCTGATCGCCGTCGCCTGGTATCTGCCGCGCTGGGCACGCGCGCCGCATAACTGGACGGCCGGCGGCAGGATCGTCTCGAAGTTCGGCAAATTGCGCGACATCTTCACCGAAGCGACGGGACGCTCGCGCTATGGCTGGTGGTGGACGATCGCCAACTGGGCGCTGAAGCTCGGCGTGCAGGGCTGGCTGCTCGCCATGCTGCTTAACACCTCGTTCCAGACCGCCTTTCCCGGTGCTGTCGGTGCGGAGGCGGCCGCCATCCTGCCGATACAGGGCGTCGCCGGCTTCGGCACCTATGAGGCGGGCGCGGCGGCGGCACTGCTTTATTCCGGCATCGCCATGAAGGACGGCCTGCAGGCGGCGCTGGCGCTGCATCTCTTCATCCTCTGCTCGGCGGTCGCAACCGGTGCGATCGCCTGGCTGTTTCCCTCGAAATCGACGCTGCCGGAAACCCCGACGGCGGGACCGGCAAGGAAATGACCGCCATGAACGTGCTTCCCATTCCGGCTTCCGGATTGCCCGAGGGCGCCGTCATGCCCGAACACAAGCTCTCCATCGTCATCCCGATGTACAACGAGGCCGACAATGTCGAGCCGCTGTTGGTGCGGATCCATCAGGCGATGGAAAACTACAGCCAGCCCTGGGAAGTGGTGCTGGTCGACGACGGCAGCACCGACGCCACTCCCGCCGAGATCCGGCGGCTGGCGGCCCAATATGGGCCGCATGTGCATGGCGTGGAGCTGGTGCGCAACTACAAGCAGACCGCCGCCATGCAGGCCGGCCTCGACGTCGCGCGCGGCGATGTCATCGCGACGCTCGACGGCGACCTGCAGAACGATCCGTTCGACATTCCCCGCATGGTCTATCGCCTGCTGACCGAGGATCTCGACCTGGTCGCCGGCTGGCGCAAGGACCGCAAGGAAGGGTTCTGGATGCGGCGCCTGCCCTCGCGCATCGCCAACAGGCTGATCGCGCGCGTCACCGGCGTTAAGCTCAAGGACTATGGCTGCAGCCTGAAAGTGTTCCGCGGCAGCGTCATCCGCAGCGTGCGGCTCTATGGCGAGATGCACCGCTTCATCCCGGCGTGGCTCGCGACGGTGACGACGCCGCGCCGCATCTCCGAAGAAGTGGTGACGCATCACGCCCGCATCCACGGCCAGTCGAAATACGGCATCTCGCGCACCTTCCGCGTGGTGCTGGACCTCGTCTTCATGTTCTTCTTCCTGCGCTACCGCACGAGGCCCGGACATTTCTTCGGCGGCATCGGCATCGTGCTCGGCGTGCTTGGCTCGCTGATCCTTGCCTATCTGTTTGCGATCAAGGTTTTCTGGGGACAGGATATCGGCACCAGGCCGATGCTGATCACCGGCTTCTTCCTGGTGATCGCCGGGCTGCAGGCGGTGACGTCGGGCGTGCTCGCCGAAATGCTGTCGCGCGTCTATCTCGAGGCCAATGGCGCGCTCGCCTATGTGGCGCGGCCACAGCCCTCGCATGGCGAAGGCGACGGTTGGCATTGGCCGAGCAAGCCGGTGGCCGTCAAGGCGACGCCGCGCCGGAAATGATTTCCCACCGCTCGTCCGCCGGCACCGCAACGCGCGGGCGACCGGAGGGCAAGAGGTGGCACGCTGACGGCGAACCGTCCCCGTGCCCCACGATCACGTCGTGACACCGGGGCTGCGAAACTGCCCGGCCTAATTTAGCGCGCCCGGCAGGCCGAGCGCTGACCGAAGCCGCTCGGGCCGCAGATCCACGGCGAGTGGCCAAGCAGCGGACCGACGCCGCCCATGTTGTAGGAAATCTTGACCGGCACGGGCAGGCGAGCACGCTGCGGCCGCACGAAGGCGGCATAGGCCTCCTCGCGGATGCGCATCACACTGGACATCTGCGTCAGCGACTTGCGGTGAACGCGATGCAAGCGCTGCTGCTTGAGGTATCGCACCTTCTTGGCGGCGATGTGGGCTGCCGGGGTGATGCCGACCGAACTGGTCTTCATCGTGTCCATGCTCTGGCAACCGGACACCATCGAGGCCAGTGCAATGGCGACAATGGCGCAAGCATACCTTTTGCCGATAGTCACTTCTGCATTCATGAAATTATTCATTCTCGTCCCCTGCCACGAAATAAGCGTTTCTTCAGCGCGGATATACTTCTCTTTCCTTGGCCTTCGCGCGGCGCGAACGGCCAGAAGCCATCCGCATCGTGGCTTAATATTAGACGGTACTTATTAAATTTCGCGCAAACGACATGATGAGCGCGATCTTGCGGCGCAACATCGGATACGATTCAAATTTGAACTATTGCGCAAGGCGACCCGGCCGTTGCGCGAACAATTGTTCTAGCGACAGGCCTCGACGAACGGACCATCGAACCATATCGCACCATTGCCGTAGAGGCTGGCTCCGATGTCGTCGATGGAGCCTGCATCTTTCTCCTCGATATGGAGCTTGGCGGTAGCCTGTACTTGTCCGTTTATTTTGACATCCTTGATGAAAATGTTGCGGTCACCGCCCTTTGCGTCTCCGGCCCAAAGGTCGTTTACAAAGCGAAGCTCGATCCTCTGGGGATCCGGCACGCTGCTGATATCGACGTCAAATGGCGTGGTATGGGAGGACGCCTCCTGCAGCTCCTTGACAATGGCTTGGGGTGTCGATGCCGTGCTCTCCTTGCCCGGGACATCCAACCGGCTGATGACCTTGCCGTTGACCAGGACGTCAAGCGTCGGTGGTCCCCGATAGTTCGTGCCGGCAGCGTCGAACTCGATATTGGTAGCGGCGCAACGTGAGGTGTCTTTCTTCTGGAAGGCAACCATGTCGGCAACTCGACGCCTCTGCGACTGCACCCATCGTGCGATCGGTTGGATCAAGGCGTCCCGGGCGCCCACGTCACCGGTGAAAAGATTGGCCTTTTCACCGGGATCGGACTTGAGATCATATTGTTCGAGCTTCCCGGTGGAGGAATTGAAGAGGACCTTGCTGTCGTTCTGGCGATAGCCGAACTGATATCCGTTCCAAGGCGCAAAGAAGAATGTCCTGTTCGGGCGCTGTTCGCTGAACAGACTGCGGCCCTGCCATGACTTCGGAAGCGGATGGCCAAGGATGTCGAGGATCGTGGGCGCGATGTCGATGATCCCGCCGACCGAATGATCGAGGTCGCCATGGAACAGATGCCTGTTGATCATGATGAGTGGTATATGGACGTTCTCGTCGTAGAGCGCGCTGGCATGGACGTAGGTGCCATGTTCGCCGAACGCCTCGCCATGGTCTCCCAAGATGACCACGAGCGTCGAATCCAGCTTGCCGGACCGATCGAGGGAATCGAGGACATTTCCGAGTGCTGCATCGCCTATCTTCAACGCATTGAGATATGCATTGAACTTCTCGTCGTCGGCATAGTGCGTCTCAGTGCCGGATACGGATGAGAGTGCGCGCGCCGAGAACATGGGATTGTTGACGATGTAGGGGTAGTGGGTCATCGCCGTGAACATGATGCCGAAGAACGGCTTCTCCGGATCGGCATTCATCCAGTCGGAGATCGATTGCGCGGAGCAGAAGTCGCTGATGTAGTCGAAATTCTTCCATTCCTTCGTACTGAGCTTGAATGTAGGCTCGGCACACTTCTGCCCTCTGAAATCCTGGACGACGTCAAGACCTTTATTGAGCAGGAACTCATCGACGCGCTGGAAGCGTGAATCCGCACTCCAGAAGAAGGCCGTGCGAAAGCCGCTTGTCGACAACGTATTGGAGATGGAATCTAGCCGGAGGTATGGGTGACTGTACGTCATTCCGTAGTACGAAATGTCGTTGTACATCGAGCTAAACAGCGAGAATAACGTATAATTGGTGGACGGCGCATTCGCATAGATATTGTCGAAGCGAATCGATCTATCGGCATATCTCTTTATGGTCGGCGTGACAGGATACTTGCCTCCGAAGGTCTCCACATATCGTGCGGGCACCGATTCCATCATGAAAACAAGCACGTTCTTTATCGAATTCGGTGAAGGCGCCTTGAAGCGCGATGTTTCGGGCGGACGTTCACCGACCGTGGCGACATCGGTGTTGTCGGTGCTCGTCTTCATGGTCAGGACGACGGGCGTCTCGTTGAACATGGCCGATTCCGCGAAATGGACGATCGGGTTCTCGATCTTCGCGGCCGGCAGGGCTTCCGCCGTCACGTAGGAGCGCGTGCTGTAGAGCGCGGCGCCGAAACACACGACGACCGCGGCAAGCACGACCCGTTGGATCATCGGCGCAAGCTTGAGTGAAAGTCGGGCGGCCGCCTGCCCGAGGGCAAGCGTCAACAGCCCCGAGATGGATATGATCGAGAGATCGAACAGGCTGAACGCATCCCCCATTGCATTCTTGGCGTCCTCGTTCTGGAGAAAATCGCCGTAGACCAGCCACTGGAAGGTGAACGGCTCACCCAGGATTTTGACCAGATTGGTGTTTGCGAATCCCCAGCAGATCGAGACGACCAGCGCAGAGTAGAACAGAGCGAGGATAGCGCCAGTTGCCCATCGGCTGGCTTTCGCGGCAAACAGGCACGACAGAGCGACCGCGGTCAGGCTCGCGAGGAAAATCTGGTCGTGGTAGCTTGAGGCCACCCCGAGGGGAACCGCTTTCAGAAACCCTTGAAGCGTTGTCTGCGGGTCGACGACCATGCTTCGGAAAGCACCGAGAAGCAGCCACGCAAACAGCACGGTGAAGACGACAATCGAACTGGCGCGGGCAAAGCGCATTTTGTCCACGGACTGGTTATGCATTTTCATCGGCCCTCGTGCCAACGAGCTACCTGGAGTTGTTGTCCCAGCCGGGGTCGAAATAGAAATTGCGCGAGCCGATGTCGCCCATGCCGGCGCCGGATATCACATAGGCGATCCTGACGATGCGAAAACCGCCGGCCCCCTGCTGCAACCCATAGATACCCTCAAGCCCGCGATCGTAGAAACCCGCGATCGGGACGCCGAGCGCGATCAGCGCGAGACAAGCATGCAGGGCGAGTTTCGCGGCGTTGGCGCGCAGCGAAATCCCGTTCTCACGAACATGCCTGGCAATGATCACCGTGACGAGCAGGCCATAGAGGAAGGCATTGAAGGCGGCGAACCAGTAGAAGCCGGTGGCATCGAAAGGATGTTTGACCAGCAGCACCGGCAGGGCCGCGCCAATCGCCAGCACGACATAGGGCGCGAAAGCGCGCGCGGGCAGAAGCTGCTTCGGGCCGCTGCCCTTCGGCGTGACGCGGAAATCGACGAAGGATCTGGTGATATAGTCGCGCACAGCCGACAGCGTGCCCCAGAGCACCCACGGCCAGCGGGCGAAGAACAGGAACAGCGTGCCTTCCCAACTCAGCGTCTTTGCCGTCGTCGGCCGCGACAGGCCGAAGGCCTTGAGCATGATCACCAGCCCGACCAGCGCCACCGAATTCGGCGCATAGTGGAAGACGAATTCGGCATACATGACGTTGGCGAAATTGCGCCCCGTGAACAGCGCATAGATCGGCATCACATACATCATCAGCGCAAAGACCGCGAACAGCGGATACCAGAGCTGGCAGAACAGGAACTGGAACTTCAGCCGCGGCGTCAGCTTGGCGAAGTATTTCGGCGTGTATTCGAGCAGGATCGTCACCAGGCTGCGCGACCACTGGAATTCCTGGGTGACGAGATCGGCGAAGGTCTGCGGGCCATCGCCGTTGGCGATGGCGTCGATGGCATGCACGCCGCGCCACCCGGCGGCGTTGATCAGCATCGAGGTGGAATGATCCTCGGCCAGTTCCGGGCCAAGGCCGCCCGCCTCGCGCAACGCCCGCGTCCTGACGGCGTAGTGCGAACCGATGCAGAGTGGCGCGCCGCCGCCTGTGTGGCCGGACTGCAAGGGGCCGTGGAACATGCCTTCCGGGAACAGTCGGCCACGGGCCGCCCAGCTTTCGTCGGCATTGTTGTCGCAGATGCTGGGCGCCGAGACATAGCCGACGCCGGGGTCGGCGAATGGATAGAGGATTTCCCTCAGATAGGTCGGCGTGGGCACGTGGTCGGCGTCCATCTGGGCGACGAAGTCGTAGCGCTCGTAACCGTAGTGATCATAGAAGAAAGCCAGATTGCCTTCCTTGCAGCGGGTCCGCCGCGGCCAGGTCTTGCGGTGGTAGTCCTCGCGGCCGCGGCGCGTCGAAATCAGCACGCCATGCGCGTCGCACCAGGCAATCGTTTCCTCGCCGGGATCCTCGTCGGCAAGCCAGGTGTCATGCGGATAGTCCTGCGCCAGCATCGCCTCCAGCGTACGCTGGACCACCGCAAAGGGCTCGGACGGCGCCTTGGTGACCACCATGGCGACGCGCGAACGCTTCGGGATCGCGTGCAGCTTCGACGACTTCCGCGAGGCATGAACGTTGAGCAGGAAATACATCGGCATCAGGGTGAGCCAGGCCAACACTATGGTGGCGAAGGCAAAGGGCCCGACATGGTCGATATGCGCGGGTCGCAGCCACCAGGACCAGAAGATGATCAGCGTGACGAACCAGAAACCGAGGCCCAGCCGCAAGAACAGTTCCTGGCGGGGGGTAAGAACAGGCACAAGGTAAGGACCCTTGGGGCCAAGTCCGGTCGAAACCTCGGCAGCCCGGTCCAATGACCTCGTTTTGCCGCCGACAACAACGGCATCCGCAGATACGCCCATACTACCCGCCGCCCTGCTCGCCCGACCAAGCCGGCCGAACGCATTTACCCCGCCATAGAATCAGTGAGCGCTAATGCAGAGTCAACAAAATTAGTCTTTCGTTAACCAAGCTTATTGGGAACTGGTTAACCTAACCCCTTGCCTCCACACCCTTTTGCCCTACCGGGCGATGCCGTGGCGGCCAACCTTTGCCGGCTTTGAACAAGCACCATCCCCACGCCGGGCGGCAGACTATCTCCGTCATTAACCATGCCGGCGGCGATAAGGTTAAGTAACGGTTAATTGCGCTTGACTCTGATCGAGCATAGGCTCTTATATGAGGAAGGGTTAATATCGTAACGTTGACGCGAATTTGTGAGTATCGCGGCGACATCGTCTCAAAGTCCAGGTATAGGGCTTGGGAGACCGCAATAGTGGACGGCACAGCGTGAAACGCGCCAGTCCCAGTCGCTCAGAAAACCCGCATTTCACGTCGGCAGACCGATATTTGGGTTTGCGTGCCGGTTTGGGTCGGCACGTCGTGGCAAGCTTCAAGGTCCGGCGGGATGTTGAAGCCATGGAGGCGGATATGAAACTCTCCACAGCAACCGCGCTTGTGTCGGCGCTCATTCTCGGCGTGGCCTTACCGGCATCGGCCGGATCGCCGGCCGGGACGGACCCGATCAAGACGAGCTCGGCCGCGTCGGCGTTCGGCTCCTACGATCCTTACGGCGATTTCAGCAATGACAAGTCGGCCAGCATCGAGGAATTGTTCCTGCCTTGGGAAGACGTCGATTTGTCGACGCTGCCGCTGGCGGACGCCTATGCGCAGCAACGCGGCCGCTCGTTGCTGATCACCATCGAGCCGTGGACCTGGTCGAAGGACTGGCGCATCACACCGCCTGAATTGCGCAACGGCATATTGGGCGGCAAATATGACGCCAACATGCAGGCGATCTGCAACCTGGTCGGGCAGATGAAGAGCCCGGTCACCATCCGCTGGGCCCAGGAAATGGAAGACACCAATGGCCGCTTTACCTGGGCCAACTGGGCGCCGAAGGACTGGATCGCCGCCTACAAGCGCGAGGTTGATCTCTGCCGCAAGGCCGCGCCCGCAGCAAAATACATGTGGTCGCCCAAGGGTATCGAGGGCCTTGAAAAATACTATCCCGGCGACGACTACGTCGACGTCATCGGCCTGTCGGTGTTCGGCTTGCAGAAGAAGGACAATGACGAAGTCGGCCGCGACCGGACCTTCGAGGAAACGTTGAAGCCGGGCTACGACCGCGTGGCCAAGTTCAACAAGCCTGTGGTCGTGGCCGAGCTCGGCTATGTCGGCAAGCAGGACTATGTTTCGAAATGGGCGGATGATTCCCGCAAGTCCTACGCGGAGTTCCCAGCCCTGACCTCGGTCGTCTACTTCAACCAGAAAGAAGTGTGGCCGTGGCTGGGAGGCTATGGGCTGCCCGACTGGCGGGTGACGCAGCACGTCCTGCCATAGGGCATGGCAAGCATGCCCGTCCCGGTCAGGTGGGGACGGGCTCCAGCTAAAGGTGTTAAAGTGGGTTGCCGCCGAGCTGGCTCGGTGGTGGGTGAACAGTGTTGCGTAATCAGTCCGCGGAGTAAAATCGTGAAAAGTGCAGTGGGGAAGTTTGTCGGAGCGGCGCTCGCCTGCTCCGTTTTTGTTGTCGGCCTGCAGGGTGCGGCAATGGCCAAGGCCGCGAACAGGATCGACGACAAGGCAGCGAAGGCCGCCGCCGTTTCTGACGAAGGCGTCTATCAGCTCTACAAGAACCGTTCCTGGCGCTGGGGCAATCACGGCGCGGCATATTTTGCAGTGCAGAAACGGCAGTTCACGGCCTGGTCCACTCAAGGTGGCAAGAGCTACGGCGAGGGTATCTGGTTCATCCCCGGTAGCGGCAAGCTGTGTTTCCGGGCAACTTGGCACGGCTCATGGGGCGCCAAGACGTCCTTGAGCTGCTTCGAGCATCGCCAGGCCGGCAAGGTGATCTACCAGCGCAAATCTGCCAACGGAGATTGGTATGAGTTCAGGGACCGACACGGCAAATCGGACCTGCGCAATGGCGACTACGCCAGCAGGATGGTGAAACGCTTCAAGGCGAAGTTCTAATCTCTCCCCACACGGAAACACGCATCTCTGTCGGCGCGAAATAGCGCAATTGCCGAGCACGGCGATTTCGCGCAACGGTCGTCGCGGCTGAAATGACCGTATGAGCTGATGCCGGGGGCTAACGAGACAGTGCTGATTACCGGGGCACGCGCGCCGGTGGCGCTGCATCTGGCGCGCCTTCTCCACGGCGCGGGTCATAGGGTTATCCTGGCCGACACGCCGGCACGGCCCATCGCGGCGGCGAGCAAGGCCTGCGCGCGCTATCATCGATTGCCGCCGCCGCGCTTCGAGCCGCGGAGCTATGCCGACGCGGTGGAGGCGCTGATACGGGCTGAGGGCATCGGCCTCGTCATCCCGACCTGCGAGGAAGTCTTTCACCTTGCGCTCGCCTGGCGCGGCAGGACCATGCCGACGCGACTGTTCGCCCCCGATCTCGGGTTGCTGGCGCAGGTTCACAACAAGCACGGCTTCATCCGGTTGGCTGAACAGCTTGGCCTGGCGGTGCCGGAGACCACGCTTCTCAATTCCCGCGACGATCTGGAGGCGGTGCGTGGCCGCTCGCGCGACCTGGTGTTCAAGCCGGTCTGGTCGCGCTTCGCCAGCCACGTTCTGCTGCGTCCGACGCCGGATTTCCTCGATGCGATCGCGCCCTCGCCCGCCATGCCCTGGGTGGCGCAGCGTTTCGTCGAGGGCGAGGAGATCAGCGCCTATGCGGTGGCGCGCGACGGTCAGCTCAAGGCGCTGGCGCTCTACCGCTCACTCTATCGCGCCGGCAAGGGTGCCGGCATCTTCTTCGAGCGGGTCGAGGACGCGGCCGCGCGCGAGCTTGTCGAGCGCGTCGTCGCGGGCACCGCGTGGACCGGGCAGATCTCCTTCGACCTGATGCGCGAGGCGGATGGCCGCGTGCTGCCGCTCGAATGCAACCCGCGCGCCGTGAGCGGCCTGCATTTCTTCCGCGATCCGGCGCGCTTCGTGGATGCCGCGCTCGGCGAGGGTCCGGAAGTCACGCCCGACGTCACCGCGCCGCAAACAGTGCAACTCGCGATGTGGATTTATGGATTGCCGGCGGCGCTGCGTTCAGGCGGCCTCGCCCACTTTCGCAAGGCGATGCGCGAGGGCGAGGAGTTGCTCGATTGGCCTGGCGATTCAGCGCCGGTCAGGGCGCAATGGGCGGCGCTAGCGGAGATCGCGGGCGTGGCGTTGCGCCAAGGGATCAGCCTGCAGTCGGCGTCGACGCGGGATATCGAGTGGAACGGGACGAATCGGTGACGTCGGCGGGACAGCCCCCCCCTCTGGCCTGCCGGCCATCTCCCCCGCAAGGGGGGAGATCAGCGGCTCCGCCGACGGCGCCTTTCCTGCAACGTCGATGATTGGCGAAAGCGGTCGCGACATCCAATCTCCCCCCTTGCGGGGGGAGATGTCCGGCAGGACAGAGGGGGGTGTGAAGGAATGCAACGTTGCCGTCGTATCAACCCTGCTTCACATAAAGCTGTAGGCCTAACGCCTTGAGCACCGCCAGCAATGTACTGAGCGGTGGGTCGCTGTCGCTCAAAGCCTCGTCAAGCGCCTCCGGTGTCATTCCAGCTTTTCTTGCAACGGCATTCATGCCGATAGAGCGTGCCACACTGCTTAGGGTATGGGCGACACCGACGGACTCGCCATCCTCAAATGCCGTCTCGATAAAAGCCAGGCGGTCTTCGGGGGTCTTGAGATAATCAAGAATATCGAAGCGTGTCGTCTCAAGGGGCATCGCACTATCTCCAGCTCCTCGCACCTTAGCTTATATCTAAAGCTCGATCTCATGCACCTTCGGTTCGCTCGCCGCCCCCGGCATCTTCCCCTCCATGATCGCGGCGATATCGCGGCGCAGGAAATCGAGCGGGCCGATCACTGGCAAGGCCTGCGGCGGCAGCCGAGCGTTGTCGCTGGCCGATTTCAACACACGGCGGTCCTGATGCAGGGCGATGGTGAAGAGCGGCTTGAAGGCAAGCGCCTTCAACTCGCCGAGCAGGCCCTGGCGCCGGCCGATCAGCCAGCCGATGCCCTCGACGGTGCGCTCGTCTGCCTGGCGAAGATAGAAGGTGGTGGCCAAAACCAGCCCGTCCTTGCCCCAATATTCGAGCTCGGCGATGCCGGGATGACGGAAGCGGCCGATGGTCTTCGCACGCTCGCCTTCCAGCAGCCGGCTGATCAGACCCTGCTGGCGGTCCTCGCCGGAATAGCTGGCCTCGACCCAGCCCTCGCCGCCGGTCACCTCGACCCGCACAAGGTGGCGCTTGGAGGTGAGGCCGCGCAGCAGGCCCTTATGGGTGAAGTGGGTGTGGGTGGCATCGAGGATGTTTTCCGCCGCGTCGATCACCGTCGACTGGGTCGATGAGCGCACCCGCCGCACGATGATGTCCCTGCCCTGCATGCAGTGCAGGTAAGGTTCGCCTTCGGGCGCGCCGGACGAGATGAAGACCACGCCGTCGCGCTCGATCGCCGCGTAGCGGCGGACGCGGTAATGCGGCATGGCGCCGACATGGCCTGGGATCGCGGTGCAACGGCCTTCGCCGTCATAACGCCAGCCATGGTAGGGGCATTCGATCTCGCCACCGACGATCTTGCCGGTCGACAGCTCGACCAGCCGGTGAGGACAGCGGTCGAACAACGCGGCGATGCCATGCGCCGAGCGGAACAGCACCACGGGCTGACCGTCGAACAGGATGCGCCTCGGCCGCCTGCCGATGTCGGCGGACAACGCCACCGCCTGCCAATGATCCTCCCCGCGGCGCTCGCTCACAGTTCGAACCTCCTGAGCAGGGGAATGCCGACCAGCGCCAGCACCGTCTCCATGACGCGGACCGCTATCCGCCGACGGCGTGGAAGATGTCCGGCATAGACGGCGTTGTACTCGATCGCGGCAACCGCCCCGCGCCGGCGTTTGAAACCGGCGGCACCGGCGCTCATGTTGAAGAACAGGCCGCGCGCCGTGGCGTGGTCCTGCGCCACAGCCATCATCATGCGATAAAGCCCGTCGGCCACCGGCAGGCCCGTGTCGTAGCCGACGATGGGCTGGGTCAGCGTGCCGCCGTTTTCGAACAGGCCGGTAACGGCGACCAGCTCGCTGCCCGGCCTGCGCAACCCCGCCATGCTGATGATGCCGCGCCGGTGCATCTCGGCGATGTAGCGGGCGGTGTAGTGCGGATTGAGCGGCGTGTATTTGTCGAGGTAGAGCATATCGTAGAGCTGCTCGGCGCGGGCATAGTCGGCCTCGGCAAAATCGCCATTGCCAACCCACTCGAACGGTGTCGCGCGCAGGCGGGCGCGATCGCGCTTCATGTCGCGCGTCATCGCCGGCGCCGCGCTGCGGTCGGCGAAGATGTAGATCTGACGCGCCGCCAGCATGCGGAACCCCTCGGCCTTCAAGGCGGCAATGGTCGCCGGATCGGCGATATCGTTCAGCGAGCGGATGACGATAGCGCGATCGGGGAAACGCGCGGCCAGGGCCGCGCGCAGCGCCGCGACCGCCGGCCGGTCGAGCAGCGGCACCGGATTGGTCGAATAGAGCCAGTTGTTGACCTGCGCCTGATGGTCGAGGCCGCTTGCCCCGACCAGCGGCGCGCAGGCGCCAATCAGCGCGTTGAGCGCGCGCCGCAGCAGCGGGCGGGCGGCAAAGTTGCGTGTCTCGTCCACCGCATAGTCGATATAGGCGCTGGTCGGGCAGCAGATATAGCAGTTGGGCGCTTCAGCGGCGTCGTTCAACGTCAGCGGAAAAACGCGGCCGGCGACTTCGAAAACCTCCACTTTGGTCTTGAGGTTGGCAATGAGATTGCGCACCGGCATCTCGTTGAAAAGCCTCACGAAAGCCTCGACTTTTGCCGGCTTGTTCTCGACGCGGTCGGCCTGCTGCGCGGGCCTGTTCATCGTCGCGGCGCGGCTCATCGCGCCTGCTCCAGGCGGCATTCGACACGGCGCAGCTTACGGCCTGTTTCCAGCGGCAGCGGCGCGCGGACGAGCGTGACGGTGACGACCGCCTTTCGTGTGTCCAGTAATGTCTGCACCGCTTGACGAGCGGCAGCCGCCGCATCGTCCGCGAGCGTCGGCGGAAGCCCGAGCTCGACCCTGTCAGGCCCGATCTGGACGAGGCGAAAATCATCTATGCGGCGATCGGCCTTGAGCACGGCGTTGCGCAGCACATCCGGCGTGAGGAGGATCGGCCCGTCCGCCGAACCAAGCCGGAAGACATCGTCCATGCGGCCGACAACTTCGTCGACACAGCGCAGCGGCGAGCCACAACGGCAAGGCTGATCCGAGAGGCGCAGCAGGTCGTTCATCCGGTAGCGCGCCATGATCTGGGTTTGGCGTCGGAAGGCAGTGACCAAAGGCGTTACCAGCCCCTCGCCCGCCGGCTCGAATTCGAAGAAGACGGAGTCTTCGGCAAGATGCAGTCCACCCTGCCGGCAGGTCACGGCGAAAAGGCCCTCGGTTGCCATGTAGATCTGGTCGAGCGGCAGCCGGAAGAAGGCTTCGATCACCGGACGGTCGACGGGGTCGAGCGTCTCGGCGGCGGAGAAGACGCGCTTCGGCCGAAGCCGAAAGTTCTCGGCCGCGAAATGCCGCAGGATCTTTGGCGGCGCGATGATGATCGTGGGGTCGAACATTTCGAGCGCGCCGCGCCAGCTTTCCGGTCCCAGCGTCAGATCGAAGAAGGCGAGCTTGATCAGCCGCGATTTGCGGGCGCTGTCGTAAAGCCCGGTGTTCTGCGGCAGGATGACGGCGACGCGCATGCCGCGCCACAGAAGATCGGGCGTCGCCTTGGCGAGGATCGCGCCCAGCCAGCGATATCTCTCGGCTTCCGAAATCACGAACAGGCCGCGATTGCCCGACGTGCCGGTGCTTGCGCCGACCGTGAGCGCGCCAGCCCGGCCATCGCGCGCCAGGGCTGCCCAGGCTAGCGAGGCGTTGAGGCCGTGGACGTTGAAATCCTCGAAGCGCGCCATCAGCAGCGCCTTGTCGGTGACCGGCAGATCGGTGAGGCGCGCCGGCGCCTTGCCGTAGAAGGGCGCGCGCGGCAGGTCGCGGTCGAGGAAGCGCCGCAAGGCGGCCGCCTGCCAGCGTTCGAAGCCGGGCCGGGTCTTGCGCGAGACCCAACGTGTCAGGGCGAAGGAGCCTGCCGCTTCCGCCAGCCCGTTCATGCGGCCTCCGGCGCGAGATCATAGGATGTCGGCGCGGGATCGTGGCAAAGCATCACCTCGCCACCGGTGGCGAGGAAGCGGCGCAGCATGGCGCTGGTCGGCTCGATTGCCGCGGCATCCTCGGCGATCAGCGTGGCCGGGAAGCCCGGCGTGCGGTTCTCGGTCAGGGCTGTGAGCAGCCATTGCACGTCGACGGCGTAGAGTAGTGGGCGATCGAGCCCGGCAAACAACAGGCCGAACTGGCCATCGGCATGTCCAGGGAGATCGACCCCGATCACGCTGCCGTCACCGAAGAGATCGGCGCCGCCGGGTACATCCTCGCGCGCCTCGACCCACTGCTTCGAGGACAGGCCCTCCAGCCGCGCCTCAAAATCCGCCGGCAAGAGTTCGGTGAAGACGCCATGGCGCAGATTCTTCCTCGGGCCGCGCGCCTTGACCCGCGCCCAGGCGGCATCGCTGGCGATGAAGCGCGTGTTGCGGAACAGCGACAGGCCTGAAACGTGGTCGGCGTGAAAATGGGTGACGATGATTGTGCGGATATCATCGGGCGACAGGCCGAAGCGCCGCAGCACCGGCAGGACCTGCTCCTCGGCGTTGAGCTGCGGTTTGAGCAACGCGCCGTAGAGCCGCAGCATCCGGCCGCGCCGATCGTCGCTCAGCGCTTCCGGTGTGTAACCGGTGTCGATGAGCACTGGCCCGGCAGCCGGGTGAAAGATCAGTCCGTAGCGGACGCGCAGCCTGACACTTTGCCAGCCGCCGCCGCGCAGGATCAATCGCTCGGCGGCGCTCACCCAAGCGCTGTTGGCGAAGACGATCTTCATGACCCGGCCTCATCGGCGAACGTGCGGTCAAGCCCTTGTTCGAACGAGATTTTCGGTGCCCAGTCGAGCATCCGCTTCGCCTTGGAAAGATCGAGGCTTTGCGCATAGGCGAAGAGGCCAAGCCCATAGCGGGTGACCGGCGGCTCGGGCCGGCCGGGCAGCCGAAGCGCCACCGCTTCCATCAGGCCCGCCGCCAGCATCGCCGGCATCAGCGGCGTCGGCCGCCAGCGCGCCTTGAGACCGGCGCGGCTGCAGGCCTCGTCGGCGATGCGGCGGACCGGCAGCATCTCGCCACCGGAAATGTTGAATATCTGGCACTCCGCCTCCCTGGGCGCCGCGAGCGCCGCCATCACCGCGTCGACGACATCGTCGACATGGGTGAGGTCGATGGCCGCCCGGCCTTCGCGAAACAGCGGCAAAGGCCGGCTCCTCGCGGCCTTGATCAGCCGCGGCAGCAGCGCCCGATCGCCCGCGCCGTAAATGCCGCGCGGCCGCAGCACCACCGGATGGATGGCGGGCTGGCCGAGCACGATTTTCTCCGCCTCGCGCTTGGTGCGGGCATAGTGATTGACGGGCTCCGGTAAAGCCGCGTCCTCGCTGAGCCCAAGCTGGTCGCGGAAGGCGAAGCAGACGGACGGGCTGGAGATGTGGACGAAGCGGCTGACGCCCTGCCGCCTGGCGAAATCGACGAGGTTTCGCGTCGCCGTCACATTCGCCGTCTCGAAATCCGCGAGGCGACCGAAGGGCGAAGAGAGCGCCGCGCAATGGATGATCCGCTCGACCCTGCTGAGCCTTGGATCGAGCGTGCCGTCGAGCGGCTCGGTCAGGTCGTGGCGGATGATGCGATGGCCGGCGGCCTCGAGCGCGGCGCAGCGTGCTTCATCGCGGCCGAGCCCGAGCGCCAGCGTGCCGGACGCGGCCAGCCGCTCGAGCACATGCGAGCCCAAGAAACCGCTGGCGCCGGTGACGAGCACGGCCATCGCCTCAGACCTCCAGCGCCATGCCGCCGAAGGAGACGCCGGCCGACGTGCCGAGGAAGAGCAGCTTCGTGCCCGGCGCGACACGGCCCTCGCGGCGCGCGACGTCCAGCGCGAAAGGTATGGAGGCCGCGATCTGGTTGCCGAAGCGGGCGGAGATGTCGACCAGTCTTTCCGCCGCAAAGCCTGTCTGGCGCGCCATGTGGGCAAGCGCGAAGGGGCTCGCCTGGTGCGGCACGACGAGGTCGACATCGTCATGCCGCCAGCCGGCGCGATCGAGCAGAGCATCGACGAAGCCGTTGAAGTGGCGCGCGGTGAGCCGGAACAATTCCTTGCCGTCCATGTGGAACAGGCTGTGCGCGGCGAACGCTTCCTGCTCCTTGCGGAAATCGAAGCGCGTGCCGCCTGAACCGATGCCGCAAGCCTCCCAGCCTGAAGGATAAGTGCGCATCAGGCTCGCCGCCACCTTGCCCTCACCTGGCTTGGCCTTGCGCAGCACGGCCGCCGCCGCGCCGTCGCCGAAGAGCGCGGCGATTTCCGGCGCGTCGCCCCACGGCAAGGCGCGCGAGGCGACTTCGGACGAAAAGACCAGCGCCGTCTCGCATTGCCCGGCCTCGATCATGCGGCCGGCGGTCTCGAAAGCGGTAAGGAAGCCAAGGCAGGTGCTGTTGACGTCGAAAGCCGCGGCCGAGCCGTCCGCCAGGCCGAGGCGCTGCATGACCAGGGGCGCGGTCGCCGGCAGCGGCTGGTAGGGCACGCCGCAGCCGCCGATGATCAGGTCGACGGCGCCGGACTCGATGCCGGCATCGGCAAGCGCAAATGTGGCCGCGGCGCAGGCGAGATCGATTTGCGATTCGGCATTGCAGACATACCGCTCGACGACGCCGGTGACGGTTTCCAGCACGCCCTCGCCGAGGCTCAGCTTCGCCTCCAGGGCGCGCGTGGTGAGGCGCTCAGCCGGTACCGCCCTGCCGGTTCCGACGATCCTGATCCGCATTCTCCCCCCGCCGCATGAGCTCGGCCCTATCTAGCGCAAAAAGCGATTTGAGGCGACGTTTCCCAAACTCATACCGCACTGCCGGATCATCGGCTCCGGAGGAATCCCACCACCGCCTCCATGAACTCTGCCGGACGCTCGACATTGAGCAGGTGGACGCCGGGCAGAAGCAGAAGCTCGGCGCCGGGGATCGTCGCCGCGATCGCCTCGCTGTGGCTTGCCAGCGTCACCTTGTCGTCCTCGCCGCCGATCACCAGCGTCGGCGCGGTGATCAAGGAAATCGGACGGCGCAGATCGGCGTCGCGGACCGCGGCGAAGCATCCCGCCAGCCCTTGTGGCGACATGGCCAGGATCGCGGCGTGGAACGGCTCGACCGTCCTGTTTTGAGCGGCCAGCATCGAAGCCGGGAACCAGTTGCGCATGAACATGTCCGCCGTGGCCGACAGGTCGCTTGCCGCAAGCACATTGCCTATCTGCTCGTCGAAATAGGACGCCGGACCGAGATGCGGCGAGGTGTTGGAGAGGATCAGGCGATCGATGCGTTCCGGCGCATGGATGCCCAGCCACTGGCCGACGAAACCGCCAAGCGACAGGCCGAGGAAATGCACGCGAGCAATGCCGAGAAAGTCGAGCAGTTCCAGCACGTCGCGGCCCAGGCGGTCGAGCGAATAGGCGCCGGCCGGCGCGTCGGAGCCGCCATGGCCGCGAAAATCATAGCGCAGCACGCGGAAGGATCTGGCGAGTTCCGGAACCTGGCCATCCCACATATGCAACGTCGTGGCGATGGAATTGGAGAGCATCAGCACCGGCCGATCCTCCGGACCGTCCAACCTGTAGGCGATGCGGGCGCCATCGCCCGCCGTGAAGTGAAGTGTGTCGGTCATTTGATCCTCATCGTGGTTGGCGGGTAGCTCCCGCAGCTTTCGATGGGGCAAAGCTAAGACTGGCGATCATCGAAGAAAATTACTATGATTTGACAATCTCTGTAGGATTTTTCGACTATGGACGATTTGAAGCTTCACGATCTCAGATGTTTCGATGCCGTCGCGACAGGCGGCAGCTTCCAGGCCGCGGCCCAGACGCTGCACCGGACGCATCCCTCTATCTTCGCCGCGGTCGCGCGGCTGGAGGAGCAGCTTGGCCTGACCCTGCTCGACCGCGGCGGATACCGGGTGAACCTCACCGAAGAAGGCCGCCTGTTCCACCGCCGCGCGCAACTGGCGCTGCGCGAAGTCGAGCATCTGAAGGACTATGCCGGCCAGCTCGCGAGCGGCGAGGAAACCATTTTGCGCGTCGTCATCGGCGACGTCTGCCCGAGACCCGGAATACTCGGCCTGCTCAGCCGCTTCTTCGCCGGGCGGCCGCGCACGCGCCTGCATCTCGACTATGAAGCGATCAGCGGGCCGGTCGAGCGATTGATGGACGGCGAGGCCGATCTCGTCTTCCATCGCGCCAACCCGTCCGACCCGCACCTCGAGCGGATCGATCTGTGTGAAGTCGCCTTCATGCCGGTGGTGGCGCCCGGGTTCCTGCCGCTCGAAATCGGGCATGACGTCACGCCGGAAGCGATGCGGCCCTTTACCCAATGCGTGATCCGCGACACCGCGCGGCGTCCCTCATCGGAAAACTTCTTCGTCCTCGACGGGGCGCATTCCTGCTCCGTGCCCGATCATGCGATGAAGAAAGAACTGATCCTGCACGGGCTCGCCTGGGGTCATCTGCCGGGATGGCTGATCGAGGATGAGCTGCGCGACGGACGACTGCTCTCGATCGCCGGCCGGCATATCCCCGGCCGCACCGAGACTGTCGCCGCTGTCCGGCGGCGCGACAAACCGCACGGACCGGCGGCCGAGGCGTTGTGGCAGCATCTGCAGGCATAGCGAACCGCCTCCGAGCTAAAGCGCGTCGCGCTGGAACGGATTCAGGCGACGCGCTTTAGGTCCTTTGTTTGATGCATGTCGTTGCCGCAAAACCGAGGTCACTTTTGCGCGACATGCATTAAGCCTTGCGCTCCCAGCGACGGTCGGGCGTCTGCTGCCAGTATGTCACGGCGTGGCCGGCTTCCTTCATCGTCTTCCAATGGCCACGCGCGGCTTCTAGCTGCGCGGCGTCATGGCCGTCGAATAGGAAGACGGCGCGTTCGTAGCCGGAAAGCTCGGGCGGACTGGCGCCGTCGACAAGGAAACGGATCTGGGCGGCGTTCTGGTTGGCCTCGCCCGTGGTCAGCAGAACCGGCTGTTCGGCAGGATAGGCCTCCCGGTCGGTGGCATGCGCCAGGAAGGAATCGTCGCGGAAGATCCACAGATGCTGGTCGAGCGCGTCGCGGCGCTCTTCCGTGCCCGTCTGCACCACCGCGCGCCAGCCGCGCTCGACGCTGCGCTCGAGCAGGCCCGGCAGCGCCTCCTCGAGCGTCGATTCAGTCAAGTGGTAGAACAGGATGTCGGCCACGCCCTACCCTTCGTAATGGTCACGCACCAGCCGATCGAGCAGGCGCACGCCAAAACCTGAGCCCCAGGACTGGTTGATCTCGCTCGACGGCGCGCCCATCGCGGTGCCGGCAATGTCGAGATGCGCCCAGGGCGTGTCCTTGACGAAGCGTTGCAGGAACTGCGCGGCGATGATGGCGCCACCATAACGGCCGCCGATGTTCTTCATGTCGGCGTTCTTGGAATCGATCAGCTTGTCGTATTCGGGCCCGAGCGGCATGCGCCACAGCCGCTCCTGGCTGGCCTGGCCGGCGCCGAACAGCCTGCCGGCGAGCTCGTCATTGTTCGAGAACAAGCCTGCATAATGCTGGCCGAGCGCCACCATGATGGCGCCGGTGAGCGTCGCCAGGTTGATCATGAATTTCGGCTTGAAACGATCGTTGGCGTACCAGAGCGCGTCGGCGAGCACGAGGCGGCCTTCCGCGTCGGTGTTCAAGACTTCGATCGTCTGGCCCGACATCGACGTGACGATGTCGCCGGGGCGCTGGGCATGGCCGTCGACGGCGTTCTCGACCAGGCCGATGATGCCGACCACATTGGCCTTGGCCTTGCGCGCGGCCAGCGCATGCATCAGGCCGGTGACGGCGGCCGCGCCGCCCATATCGCCCTTCATGTCCTCCATGCCGGAAGCCGGCTTCATCGAATTGCCGCCGGTGTCGAAGGTAACGCCCTTGCCGATGAAGGCGAGCGGTGCGTCCTTGGCCTTGCCGCCGTTCCAGCGCATCACCGCCACGCGGGCGCCGCGCGGCGAACCTTGCGCGACGCCGAGCAGCGAGCCCATGCCGAGCTTCTTCATCTCTTTTTCAGTGAGTATCTCGACCTCGATGCCGAGCTGCCCCAGCGCCTTGACGCGTTCGGCGAATTCGACAGGCCCAAGCGCATTGGCCGGCTCGTTGACGAGATCGCGCGCAAGCAGCACGCCGTCGACCACGGCCTCCTCACCCGCAAACGCCTTCTTCGCGGCCGCGGGGTCGACGCAATGGATGGTTATCCTGGCTGGCTTGCCCGCCTTTGTGTCGGATTGCCCGTCTTCCTTGTCTTTCCTGGTCTTGTACTTGTCGAAGGAATAACTGCGCAGCAGGATGCCGGCGGCGAGGCTTGCCGCCTGACGGCCGTCGGGCTGCAGGTCCGGCAGATCGAGGATGACGGCCACCTCGGTCGCCTTGCGCAGCGACGCGGCAACGGCGCCGCCCAGCTTCAGCCAGGCATTGTCGTCGAGGCTCCCGACCTTGCCGGCACCGATCGCCACCAGCCGGTCGACGGACGTTCCTTCCGGCGCCAGCACCTCGGCCGAGCTTGCGAACTTGCCGGAAAAATCGGCGACCGGAAAGGCGCGTGCCAGTGCGCCGGCCGGATCGCAGACCTTCGCCGCTTCGCCGAGCCCCCCGCCATCGGCCACGAAGACGAAGACACTGCCTTTTTTCGGCGCGGCAAACTTGGCGAAAGAAACGGAAGGTCTCGACGTCATCAGGTCCTGCTTTCGGGGATGGCCGGAAGGTGCCGGCAAAAGGTGTTATTGAGCGAGCGAGGGGTTTGGCAAGCGTGCGCGACATTTGGTCGTTTTCAGCCATTTGGCAAGACTTTGGCCGGAATCGCTGTCTATATCAGCGCCACCATAGACAAAGGATTCGCCTCGGCACGACCTTAGCTTGCTGCCGTAATGTGCTGTTAACCATCGATGTTTTGCATTTTTTATCCATTGGCGCGGAGACTCCGCCGCGCCAGGGCACGCGGCGTGGGGCGAAGAACCGGAGCGAGCCACCTATGAGCCAGTTGTACGGGCGCCGCCGGATGACTACCTTGTCGGCGGGCATGATGCCGTTCGGCAAAATCGAGAAAAGCCTTCATGAAGGTCGTTGAACGCTACATCATGCGCCGCGCGCTGACGATGTTCCTCGCATCGCTGGTGTGGACGCTGGCAATCGTGTGGACGACGCAGGTTCTGGCCAAGATCGACCTCGTCACCGACAACGGCCAGTCGGCGCTGACCTTCTTCGAGGTCGCCGCGCTCATCATCCCCTCGATCATCCCGATCGTGGTGCCGTTCGCGCTGGTGGTGGCGGTGGCGCAGACACTGAGCGCGATGAACACCGATTCGGAGCTGGCGGTGCTCAGCGCCGCGGGCGCCTCGCGTTGGACGATCGCGCGGCCGATCCTGCTGCTGGCGGCTTTTGCCTGCGCCTTTTCCTTCATCGTCGACAACGCCATAGACCCCTATGCCAGGCAGAAAAACCGCCAGCTGGTGGCGGCTTCGCGTGCCGACCTCGTGTCGCTGATCATCCAGGAAGGCACGTTCCGCAAGATCGACGAGGGCCTTTACCTGCAGGTCGGCGAACGGCTTCCCGGCAACCGGCTCGGCGGCATCTTCGTTGCCGATTCGCGCGAGGAAGGCGCAAGCCTGACCTATTACGCCAAGAGCGGCAGCATCGTCGAAAAGGGCGACGAGAAGGTGCTGATGATGAATGACGGCGTCATCAACCGTAAGTCTGTGACCGGCGACCTCTCCGTCATCCGCTTCACCTCCTACGCCTTCGACATGTCGGCCTTCATGTCGGCTGCGAACGACATCACGCTTTTGCCCAAGGACCGGACGACGGCGTATCTGCTCAACCCGGATCCCAACGACAAGATGTTCCAACGCGAACCGGGGAGCTATCGGGCGGAACTGAACCAGCGTTTCGCCGAATGGTCCTATTCGCTTGTGTTCGCGCTGATCGCGCTTGCGGTCGCGGGCGATGCGCGCTCGCACCGGGAGGCGCGCGTCAATCCGCTGATCACGGCGATCGCGATCGCGCTTTTCGTGCGATGGCTGGGCTTCTTCGCCGCGGGCAAGGCCGACAAGGTCGGGTACTATGTCTACCTGCTCTACGGCATACCAATCGTCGCCTCCGCGGTTTCGATCTGGTTCATCGTTTCCTCGCGCAGCATGGAATTGCCTGTCAGTTGGGCCGACTGGCTGACGGGCCTTGCCAAGCGCAGCAGCGACAATTGGACGGCATTCAAGCTCTGGCTCGCCCGGCGCACTTCCGGCCAGGGAGCCTGACCATGGGCTGGACGCTGGGCCGCTATTTCTTCTTCCGCTACGTCTCGATTACCTTCTGGTTCTTCCTGGGCCTGCTGGCGCTGGTGTTCCTGATCGATTTCACCGAGCTTTCCGGCCGCACGACCGGCCTGCCCGGCTTCACCTACGGCACAGCCCTCGCCATTTCGGCGCTCAGGATGCCGATGATCATGCTGCAGACGGTGCCGTTCGTCGGGCTGTTCTCGGCGATGGCGACGCTGGTGTCGCTCAACCGCCGCTATGAGCTCGTCATCGCCCGCTCGGCCGGCGTCTCGGCCTGGCAATTCCTGTTCCCCTGCTGCGTCGGCGCGCTGATGTTCGGCGTGCTGTCGGTCGCCATCATCAACCCGATCGCCGCGCATGGCTTTTCCTGGTCCGAGCAGATGGAGAACGACCTGCGGGCCGGCAAGTCGAATGCCGTCACCACCAATGTCACGCCGTGGCTCAGGCAAAAGACCGAATCAGGCGACACCATCATCGGCGCTCGCGCCATCCTCAATCAGGGGCTGGAGATGGCAGACGCGGTGTTTTTCGTCCTCGATCAGCATGGCAATATCGCCGAGCGCAAGGATGCCGCCAAGGCTTTCCTGCGCGACGGCTACTGGGAATTGCAGGACGTCAAGGTTTTCAAGGGAGGCAATATCCAGGCGCTTGCGACCGACAAGGTGCCGACCAATCTCAAGCCGGAATTCGTGCAGGAACGCCTGGCGCGCCCGGAAACCATCCCGTTCTACGAATTGCCACGCAAGATCGAGGTCGCCCGTTCCTTCGGACTGAAGGCAAACGCCTTCGCCATGCAATTTGATTCGCTGGTGGCGTTGCCGTTCCTGCTCGTGGCCATGACGCTGATTGCTGCAACGGTTTCAATGCGATTTGCGCGAATGGGGCAATCGGCAACGATGATTCTGGGTGGCGTCGTGGCCGGCTTTCTGCTTTATGTCGTCTCGGTACTGGTCAAGGCATTCGGTGTCGCCGGATTCGTGCCTACTGTGGTGGCTGCATGGGTTCCGGTTGTCGTGGCTATGTTCTTTGGGGTGACGTTTCTGCTATACAAGGAAGACGGCTAGTGAGGGAGGCGGTTTTGCGCAGCCATAGGCAGGCCGGTTTGGCACGCCTCTATGGGGCGACCGCCTTGGCATGTCTGTTCGCTTGCGCGGTGCCGATGGCACCCGCGCTGGCGCAGCAGGTTGTCGCCAAGCCCGTCCCGTCCGGCACGCAGATGCTGCTGGCCGCCGATACCCTCGTCTATGACAACGACAAGCATACGGTGACGGCCGTCGGCGGCGTGCAGATCGACTATGGCGGCAACAAGCTGGTCGCCCAGCGTGTGGTTTACAACCGCGACACCAAGCGCCTCGTCGCCAGCGGCGCCGTCGAACTGATCAACAGCGACGGCACCAAGGTCAATTCCGACCATATCGACATCACCGACGACTTCGCCGACGGCTTTCTCAACGCGTTGCGCGTCGAGACGATCGACAAGGCTTATTTCGCCGCAGAGAGCGCCGAGCGCATGGGCGGCGTGCTCACCACCTTCCACAACGGCGTCTACACGGCTTGCGAACCTTGCGAGGACAAGCCGGACAAAGCGCCGACCTGGCGCGTCAAGGCGCGCAAGATCATCTGGAACGGCGAGAAGAAGACGGTCCGCTTCGAGAACTCGAATTTCGAATTCTTCGGCTTCCCGCTCGCCTACCTGCCCGCCTTCGAGATCGCCGACCCGACGGTGAAGCGCAAGAGCGGCTTCCTGATCCCCGGCGTCACCTACAACAGCCATCTCGGCGTCGGCGTCAAAGTCCCCTATTACTTCGCGCTGTCTCCGACCTACGACCTGACCGTCACCGGCAGCGGCTACACCAAGCAGGGTTTCCTCGGCGAGGCCGAATGGCGCCAGCGCTTCAACAACGGCCAGTACACGCTGAAGATCGCCGGCATCAACCAGCAGGATCCCGACGCGTTTATCGATTCCGCCGGCCATAATGTGAATTCGGGGTCTGCCGACGATCCGAACAAGTTCCGCGGCATGATGGGCACCAAGGGTCAGTTCGCGATCAACGAGCGCTGGAACTTCGGCTGGGACGTGCTGCTGCAGACCGACAAGGACTTCTCGCGCACCTACAACATCGAGGGCTACAACGACCTCGTCCACCAGTCGTCGATCTATCTGACTGGCTTGAGCGACCGCAATTATTTCGATGTCCGCGCCATGCGCTTCGAGGTGCAGGAAGACACGCTCTCCAGCGATCCGACGGCGCGCGCCGCCAAGCAACCCTGGGTGCTGCCGTCCCTCGACTACGCCTATATTCCCGACACGTCGGTGGCTGGCGGCCAATTGTCGTTCAACGTCAACGCACGCGTGATCAGCCGCAACCGGCTGGATGAGACTTTCGACAAGTTTTCGAAGGTGGAACGGGTTCCTGGAATTGAGGGACAGTCCAGCCGGCTGACGGCGGAAGCCGAATGGAAGCGCACCTTCACCACCGACGGCGGTCTGCAACTGACGCCGTTGCTCGCCTTCCGCGGCGATGCCGGCTACGTCAATGCAAATTCGGCTTCGCTCACGGCGGTCAACGACATGGCGATGAATCTCGGCCAGGACGTCGACATGCGCTCGTCGCTTGCCCGCTACATGGCTACCCTCGGCCTCGAGGCGCGTTGGCCGCTGTTGTTCTCGATGCCCAGTTCCAGTCACATCCTGGAGCCTACAGCGCAGGTCTTCGTGCGTCCGAACGAGCAATATGTCGGCGGGCTGGCCGTCCCGAACGAAGACGCGCAGAGCTTCGTCTTCGACGCCACCACGCTGTTCGAGCGCGATAAATTCTCCGGCTATGACCGCATAGAAGGCGGCACGCGCGCCAATGTCGGCTTCCGCTATTCAGGCGCCTATGACAATGGCTGGGCGACGAACGCCATCTTCGGCCAGTCCTATCAACTCGCGGGCGTGAATTCCTTCACCGCTCCCGATCTCGTAAACGTTGCAGCCGATTCCGGCCTTGACAAGCGGACCTCGGACTATGTCGGCCTGGTCGGCTTCAACAGCCCTAGCGGTTTCTCCGGCTCGCTTAGCGGGCGTTTCGACGAACAGACCCTCGAGGTCAGGCGTGCCGAAGTGAAGGCCGCCTATTCCGGCCTGCCGATATCGCTCAGCGCCAAATATGCCTTCATCGAAGCGCAGCCGCTCTATGGTTTCACCACCGACCGCCACGAGCTCACGCTCGGCGCCTCGACGCATCTGGCGCAAAACTGGCGGCTGTTCGGCACCGGCACCTATGACATCGAGAACAACGTGCTGGTCAAGGACGGTGTCGGCTTCGCCTATAACGATTCCTGCTTCACCTACATCATGACGTATTCGCAGACGCGTGACACCGTCACCAAGGAAGTGTCGCAGAACATCGGTTTCAACCTGTCGTTCCGCACGCTCGGCGATTTCGGTTCGTCAACAAGCGCGGTCGATACCATCCAGTGACCAGGCGGCAGGCGCGCGGCCTCCGAGCCGTGCGTCGGCTGGGGGTGCGATGGGGTTTGGTCTTGATTTGAAGCGTGTTTCTTCGAAAATGGACCTGATTATCAAGGCCATGCGCCGGCGACATCGTTTCGCCGCATAGGACGAGCATGGGGGTCGACTGCATCGCGCAGGCGTTTGGAGGACGCGCGGCGCCGTCGTAGTGGGGAAAATTGGGAAGGTAAGATGAGGAAATACCTGTTTTCAGCGGGATTGGCGCTTCTGGTGGCGGCGACCTCGGTTTCGGTCACGGCCGTCGTGCAGCCTGCTTTCGCCGCGGAGATCAAGTATGTCGTCAACGGCATCCCGATCACCTCCGGTGACATCGCCCATCGTGCCGCCTTCTTCAAGCTGCAGCACAAGAAGGGAGATGCCAAGGAGGAGATGATCGACCAGACGCTGCGGCTGGCCGAAGCCAAGCGGCTCGGCATCCGCATCAGCGACCAGCAGGTCGACGCCGCCTACCAGCGCTTCGCTTCAGGCAACAAGATGCCGCTGGCGAAGCTCGATGCGATCATGACGCAATCGGGCGTCACCAAGGAGCATTTCAAGGAATTCATCCGCGCCCAGATGGCCTGGAACCAGGCGCTCAGCGCGCGCTACCGCTCCGGCGAAGGCGGCTCGGTAACCGAGCAGGACGCCGTGCGGCGCATGCTCGACAAGGGCGGCGCCAAGCCGACCGCGACGGAATACATGCTGCAGCAGGTGATCTTCGTGGTGCCGGCCTCGGAGCGCGCCGCCACGCTCGCCAAACGCAAGCGCGAGGCCGACGCCATGCGCGCCCGCTTCAGCGGCTGCAACACCACGCGCGACTTCGCCAAGGGCCTGCTCGACGTCACCGTGCGCGATCTCGGCCGTGTTCTGGCGCCGCAATTGCCGTCCGACTGGGCCGAGCAGATCAAAGCGACCAAGGCCGGCGGCGCGACGCCGACCCGCGAGACCGAGCGCGGCGTCGAATTCATCGGCGTCTGCTCCTCGCGCGAGGTTTCCGACGACAAGGCCGCGCAGATGGTGTTCCAGGCCGAGGGCAGCAACGACAAGGATGCCGACGAGCTCAGCAAGAAATATGTCGCCGAGCTGCGTCAGAAGGCCAAGATCGTCGAACGCTAGAGCGACAAGCGTGCCTCGACACAGCAACGAGTTCGCCCAAGCGATGAGCGAGCTGGCATGAGCGGGCAGAGGACCGATGCGCCGCTGGCGCTCAGCGTCGGCGATCCCTCGGGCATCGGGCCCGAGATCGCCATCGCCGCCTGGCAGGCTGGCGACAGCGCCGGCGTGCCGCCTTTCTACCTGCTTGCAGACCCCGCTTTGATCGAAGCCCGCGCCCGCCTCGTCGGCGCAAATATCACGATTGCCGAGACGCTACCGGGACAGGCAGCGCATCATTTTTCCCGCGCGCTGCCCGTCGTGCCGCTCGATGCGCGCCATGTCGACAGCCCGGGAGAGCCGGACCCGGCCAATGCCGCCGGCACGATCGAAGCCATCGACCGCGCCGTCGCCGACTGTTTCGCCGGCCGCGCCGCGGCGATAGTCACCTGCCCGATCGCCAAGAAGCCGCTCTATGACGCCGGATTTGGCTTTCCCGGCCATACCGAATATCTGGCGCATCTGGCCTCGCGCCACACCGGCAGGGATGTGACGCCGGTGATGCTGCTGGCCGGACCGGACCTGCGCACCGTTCCGGTGACCATCCACATCGCCTTGGCTCAAGTGCCGAAGGTGCTCACGACGGAGCTGATCGTCGCCACCGCGCGCATCACTGCCGCCGATCTCGAAAGCCGCTTCGGCATAGCGCGGCCGAGGCTTGCGATAGCCGGCCTCAACCCGCATGCCGGTGAAGGCGGCGCGATGGGCCTGGAGGATGCCGCAATCGTCGCTCCCGCCGTCGGGATGTTGCAAGCGGAAGGCATCGACGCGATCGGACCGCTGCCGGCCGATACGATGTTTCATCCGCGCGCACGCGCTTCCTATGACGCGGCGCTCTGCATGTATCACGACCAGGCGCTGATCCCCGCCAAGACTTTAGCCTTCGACGAGGCGGTCAACGTTACGCTCGGCCTGCCCTTCATCCGCACTTCGCCCGACCACGGCACCGCCTTCGACATCGCCGGCAAGGGCATCGCACGCGCCGACAGCCTGATCGCCGCTCTGAGGCTGGCGCGCCGGCTGGCCGACAGCGGACGGCAGGCCGCCGCCGCGTGAGGATCCATTGAGCGGGCGCACCACAATCGACGGACTGCCGCCGCTGCGCGATGTGATCGAGCGGCACGGCCTGCAAGCCAAGAAGGCGCTCGGGCAGAATTTTCTGCTCGACCTCAACCTGACAGGCAAGATCGCGCGCGCCGCCGGCGATCTCGGCGAAGCGACGGTGATCGAGGTCGGCCCCGGTCCAGGCGGGCTGACGCGGGCGCTGCTTTTCAACGGCGCGCGGCTCGTGATCGCCATCGAGCGCGACGAGCGCTGCCTCGAAGCGCTGGCCGAGGTTTCCAGTCATTATCCCGGCCGGCTCGAGGTCATTCCCGGCGATGCTCTGAAGACGGATTTTGCCGTACTCGCCGGGGCGGCGAACGGCGGGCCGGTCAAGATCGTCGCCAACCTGCCCTACAATATCGGCACCGAGCTTCTGATCCGCTGGCTGACGGTGGCGGACTGGCCGCCCTTCTACCAGTCGATGACGCTGATGTTCCAGCGCGAGGTGGCGGAGCGCATCACCGCGGCTCCGGACAGCGACGCCTATGGCCGGCTCGGCATCCTGGCCGGCTGGCGCACCGAGGCGAGGATCGCTTTCGACGTGCCGCCGCAGGCGTTCACGCCGCCGCCGAAGGTGACCTCCTCCGTGGTGCATCTGGTGCCACGCGCATCCCCCCTGCCCGTCGATGCGAAAAAACTCGGCCGCGTCACCGAGGCCGCCTTCGGCCAGCGCCGCAAGATGCTGAGGCAAAGCGTGAAGAGCCTTGGCGGCGAAGCGCTGCTGGCGCGGGCCGGCATCGATCCGACGCGGCGGGCGGAAACGCTGAGCGTCGAGGAATTCGTGCGGCTGACCAACGCGGTTTGATCGCGAGCGCCGGCGCCATAGATAGGCAAGGCGAAACCAGCCGGAGCGAGCAATGCCAGCCTATGTCATTTCCGACGTTACGATCCGCGACAGAGTGGCGTTCGAAACCTACCGAACCCGCGCCGCGGCCTCTATCGGGGCCTATGGTGGGCGCTACCTCGTCCGCGGCGGCGAAGTGGAAGCGCTGGAGGGGAGTTGGAAGCCCGGGCCGCTGATCGTCGTCGAATTCCCCGACATCGAGACCGCGCGACGCTGGTATCGCTCCGACGAATATGCGGCCGCGCTTGAGATCCGTGATGCCGCGCTTGGCCGGAATCTAATCTTGGTGGATGGGGTCAAGCCATAAGGCCAATCGTCGGCGACGGCGCGCCGCCGTGACTGTGAAATCCTGCCAAACTTAGCCTGCCTACACCGTCTTCTCGTCCAGCAAGCCGGAAATGAAGTCGAACAGGCCCGGCCGCCTGTCGCGCCGAAGACGCTCCGCCGTGACGATGGCGCGGACCTCGGCGAAGGCGCGGTCGAGATCGTCGTTGACGATGACGAAGTCGTATTCCTTCCAATGCTCGATCTCGAGGCGAGCATTTTTCAGCCTGGTCTCGATGACGGATTCCTGGTCCTCGGCGCGGCGCTTCAGGCGCGCTTTCAACTCCTTCATCGACGGCGGCAGGATGAAGATCGAGACGATGTCGGCGCGCATCTTCTCCTTGAGCTGCTGGGCGCCCTGCCAGTCGATGTCGAACAGCATATCGCGGCCTTCGGCCAGCGCGATTTCCGCCGGCTCGCGCGGCGTCGCATAGCAATTGCCGTGCACTTCGGCCCATTCGAGCAGCGCGTCGGAATCGCGCAGCCGCTCGAACTCGCGCATGGTGCGGAAATGATAGTGGACGCCTTCGATCTCGGAGCCGCGGCGCGGCCTTGTGGTGACGGAGACCGAAAGCTCGAGGCTTCCATCGCTTTCCAGCAGATTGCGCGCGATCGTCGACTTGCCGGCGCCCGACGGCGACGACAGCACCAGCATCAATCCGCGGCGGCGGATGCGGGACCCCAGATCCCTGGCGGCCGTCGGCTCCTTGGCAACCATCCCGTCACTCCAGATTCTGGACCTGTTCGCGAAACTGGTCGACCACCGCCTTGAGCTCCAGCCCGATCGCGGTAACCGCGGCAGCGTTCGACTTCGAGCACAAAGTATTCGATTCGCGGTTAAATTCCTGTGCCAGAAAATCGAGCTTGCGACCAACGGCGCCGCCGCTTTTGAGCAGCGCCCGCGCCGAAGCGACATGTGTCTTCAGCCGGTCGATCTCCTCGCGGATGTCGGCCTTGGTGGCAAGGAAGGCCGCTTCCTGATGCAGCCGGACGGCGTCGAGATTGGCCGCAGCATCCATCAAGAGGCGCACCTGCTCGGCGATGCGCTCGCGGATGGCCGCGGGCTCGCGCGAGGGGTCGGCTTCTGCCTTCAGCGTCAGCGCCTCGATGGCATCGATGTGGCCGGCAAGCAGCGCGCCAAGTGCTGCGCCCTCACCGAGGCGCGCCTGTTCGAGGCCGGCGAGCGCTGCCTCGAGCGCCGACAGGATCGCGGCATCGAGGGCGGCGCGCTCCTCCTCCGTCTCGACCGCTTCGGGAATGTCGAGCACACCGCGCAGGGAGAGCAGGCCGTCGGCGGTGGCGGGCTCGGTGCCGAACTGCTCCTGCAAACGCTTGGCCAGCCCTGCCAGGTCCTTGAGGAACGCCTCGTTGACCACCGGCTGGATCTGCCTCGCGGCGGCGCGGCCGACCGTCAACGTCGCCTGGAAATTGCCGCGCGCGAAGCGTTTTTGAACGGTCTGGCGGACGGCGGTCTCAAGCCGGTCGAAACCCTGCGGCAGCCGCAGCCTGACCTCGACGCTCTTGCCGTTGACCGACTTCACCTCCCAGGCGATCGAGGTGCCATCGCTTTCGGCGACGGACCGTGCGAAACCGGTCATGCTTTGCAGGCTCATTGTGCATCCCCTGTCGCGGGCCCTGGCCTATCTTGCCCGGCGCCGCGCACCCCAAAAATCGCCGGCCCGATGGCGCGGCGGCGGATATCCCCTCAAAACATGAATAGCGGCTCGCGTCAAAGGACGCGAGCGGAAGGCTCAAGGCGGATTGGATTCAAGCGATGCGCTTATTGCGCGGCGTCACCGCCGGCGTCGCCGTTCTCGCCGCTGCCGCCATTGGCTCCGGCATCGCCGCTGTCGGCGCCGCCATCGGGAGCGGCCGGCGCCGTCGTCTGGCCAGGAGCCTTGGCGGCGGCATCCGCCTGCTTCTTCTGCAGCGCCCGGTAGCGGGCGACGTTCTGGTTGTGCTCTTCCAGCGTGGTCGCGAAGACATGGCCGCCATTGCCGTCGGCGACGAAATAGAGGTCGTCGGTCTTCGACGGATTGGCGACCGCTTCGAGCGCCGCGCGGCCCGGATTGGCGATCGGCGTCGGCGGCAGGCCCTTGATCATGTAGGTGTTGTAGGGCGTCTGCTTGTCGAGATCCGACTGGTAGATCGGCCGGTCCGCCGGCTTTCCCTTGCCGCCGAACAGGCCATAGATGATGGTCGGGTCGGACTGCAGCCGCATGCCTTTGGCCAGGCGGTTGAGGAAGACGGCGGCGACGCGCGAGCGCTCGTCGCTCCTGCCCGTTTCCTTCTCGACGATCGAGGCGAGCGTGACGAAGTCGTCGATGTTGGCGATCGGCAGGTCGGGCGCGCGGTGCGACCAGACGTCTTCGACCAGCTTCTTCTGGTCAGCGATAAGCTTGTCGACCATCTGCTGCCTTGTGGCGCCGCGGGTGAAGCGCAGCGTGTCGGTGGCAATGCTGCCCTCCGGCGGCAGGGCCGGCGGCATATCGCCGGTCAGCGCTTCCTGATCGGCGACGCGCTGCAGCGCCTGCTCGACCGTCAGCCCTTCGGGAATGGTGAGCGAGTACATCACCGACTTGCCGCTCTTGAAGAGCTCCATGATGTCACGCATCGAGGCGCGCGGCTTGATGGCGTATTCGCCAGCCTTCAGCGCCGATTCATTGCCCGTGGCGCGCACGCCGAGCCGGAAGATGCGGGCATCGCCGATCAGATTGCGGCGTTCCAGCTGGTCGGCGATCTCCTGCACGCCGGTGTTCGGCTTGATCAGGAAGGTGTCGCCATTGGCGGACGGGCCGGGCTCGACGAAAGCCTGCATGCCGAAATAGAGCGCGGCACCCGAGGCGAGCACGGCAAGGATGACCACGGAAAGGAAGAAATTCAGGAACACGACGACTTGGCTGCGCGAGGCGCGCGAGCGCTTCGACGGCGGCGGCGTGCCGGCTTCCGGGCGCAGCGCCTCGGCCGCGGTCTTCGGCACGATCGGCCCCTTTGTGCCTTGGCGTCCGAATTCCCCGTCGCCGCCCGGATTTGTGCTCCCAGGATTTGTGCTCATGGCGCGCCCTACCGTCTGATCTGCAACGAATCCCCCGGCCAAAAGCTAGGGGAGAATTTGGCAAAAATGACGGCAGGTGGCGGGACTGCCGGTTGGTTGTCTATCTCTGGGCAATCCCGGTCGGAAACGGCTATGCACGCTTCCCTGGGATCTTTTAGCCGTTGTAACGCTGGAACACGAGCGAGGCGTTGGTGCCGCCGAAGCCGAAGGAATTCGACAGCGCGACATCGATCTGGCGCTGGCGCGGCTTGTTCGGCACGAGATCGATCGCCGACTCGCGTTCCGGATTGTCGAGATTGATCGTCGCCGGCGCGATGTTGTCGCGGATCGCGAGGATCGAGAAGATCGCTTCCGCGGCGCCCGCGGCGCCGAGCAGATGGCCGATCGACGACTTGGTCGACGACATCGAAATCTTCGAGGCGGCATTGCCGACCAGGCGCTCAACCGCGCCGAGCTCGATCGTGTCGGCCATGGTCGAGGTGCCGTGCGCGTTGATGTAGTCGATGTCGGCCGGCGAGAGCTTCGCCCGGTTCAGCGCCGCCGTCATGCAGCGGAAGGCGCCATCCCCGTCTTCTGCCGGCGCGGTGATGTGATGGGCGTCGCCCGTCAGGCCATAGCCGGTAACCTCGGCATAGATCTTGGCGCCGCGCGCCTTGGCGTGCTCGAGCTCTTCCAGGACGACGACGCCGGCGCCCTCGCCCATGACGAAACCGTCGCGGTCACGGTCATAGGGACGCGAAGCCGTTTCCGGCGTATCGTTGCGGTCGGTGGAGAGCGCGCGGCAGGCGGCGAAGCCGGCAATCGACAGCCGGGTGATCGGCGCCTCGGCGCCGCCGGCCAGCATCACATCGGCATCGCCCCACATGATCAGCCGGGCCGCGTCGCCAATGGCGTGCGCGCCGGTCGAGCAGGCGGTGACCACCGCATGGTTCGGGCCTTTCAGGCCGTGGCGGATCGAAACCTGGCCCGAGACCAGGTTGATGATCTGTCCTGGGATGAAGAAGGGGCTGATGCGGCGCGGCCCGCGTTCCTTCAGGATCATCGCGTTTTCGGCGATGCCGTCGATGCCGCCGATGCCGGAGCCGATCAGCACGCCCGTGGCGCACTGCTCCTCATGCGTCTGCGGCTTCCAGCCGGAATCGGCCAGCGCCTCGTCGGCGGCCGCGATGCCATAGAGGATGAACTCGCCGATCTTGCGCAGTTCCTTCGGCTCGAGCACGGCCTCTGGATTGAAGGTGCCGTTGGAGCCGTCGCCGCGCGGGATGATGTGGGCGATCTTGCAGGCAAGATCGTCCACCTCGAATTCGGTGACGCGGCGGCAAGCGCTGCGGCCGGAGAGCAATTCCCGCCAGCTGTGCTCGACGCCCATGCCAAACGGCGAAAGCAGACCAAGGCCCGTGACGACGACACGCCTCATCGCAGGTCCTCCCCGATAATGCCTGCGAAAGAATTCAGGCCGAGGCCTTGTCGATATACTTCACGGCATCGCCGACGGTCAGGATGGTCTCCGCGGCATCGTCCGGAATCTCGACGCCGAACTCTTCTTCGAACGCCATGACGAGTTCGACCGTGTCGAGGCTGTCCGCGCCCAGATCGTCGATGAAGCTCGCCTGCTCCGTCACCTTGTCGGCATCGACACCGAGATGCTCGATGACGATCTTCTTGACGCGCTCTGCGGTGTCACTCATTTGGGCAATCCTCGTCTTATGTTGTCTATCTTCGTTAGCGGGCGGAATGCCGCTAATCAAGCTGAAAGATGGTCTTGCGGGCAACGCAACGCCACAGGACCGGTTTTTGCCCGAACCGCCGGGTTGCGGGCCGCATTACACGAAAAATAGCGGCCGTCCAAGCCGAAATGGCTGTTTTCACAGG
Source organism: Mesorhizobium sp. RIZ17 (assembly GCF_051127865.1). Classification (NCBI taxonomy): domain Bacteria; kingdom Pseudomonadati; phylum Pseudomonadota; class Alphaproteobacteria; order Hyphomicrobiales; family Phyllobacteriaceae; genus Mesorhizobium; species Mesorhizobium sp. RIZ17. The sequence goes on along the minus strand of NZ_CP147861.1, from coordinate 4,491,294 downwards.
CGCGGCCGACCTCGGTCGGTCAGCCCATCGCCCCGTCAGATCATCGCCATGCCGCCGTTGACGTGAATGGTCTGGCCGGTGACATAGGCCGCCTCGTTCGAGGCGAGATAAGCAACAGCGGACGCCACCTCGGCGCTGGTGCCCATGCGCCTTGTCGGGATCGCCGCCATGATCGTCTCTTTCTGCTTGTCGTTGAGCTTGTCGGTCATGGCCGATTCGATGAAGCCCGGGGCGACGCAGTTGACGGTAATGTTGCGGGTGGCGATCTCCTGCGCCAGCGACTTGGAGAAGCCGATCATGCCGGCCTTTGAGGCGCAGTAATTGGTCTGGCCGGGATTGCCGGTGACGCCGACCACCGAGGTGATGTTGATGATGCGGCCATGACGCCGGCGCATCATCGGATGGGTCAGCTCGCGGGTGAGCCGGAACACGGCGGTGAGGTTCACCTCGATCACGGAATCCCAGTCGGCGTCCGACATGCGCACGAACAGTCCGTCTTTGGTGATGCCGGCATTGTTGACCAGGATGTCGACGCCCTCGAGGTCGGCTTCAGCCTTCTGGCCGAGCGCCTTGACTGCGTCGCGGTTCGTCAGATCCGCTGGAAACAGTTTTACGCGGTCGCCCAACTCGCCCGCCAAGGCCTCCAGCTTCTCCACACGAGTACCGTGCAGGCCGACGATCGCGCCCTGGCTGTGCAGCACCCTGGCGATCGCCTCGCCGATGCCTCCCGATGCGCCGGTGACGAGCGCCTTGCGGCCGGTCAGTTCGAACATTTCACTTCCTTTCAAATCGGACAGGTCAGCTGCCGGGCTATCTGTAGACGTCGCCGCGATGGTCGATCGTCACGACAAGAATCACCAGCCGCGTGTCTTGCACATCGCAGACAATCCGGTAGTCCCCAACTCGGTACCTCCAGAATGTCGCCAACGGGCCTTTAAGTGGTTTGCCTAGCTCACGCGGATTGTCGAGATAGGCAAGTCGATTTTCGATGAATTCGCGGATACGGTTTCGTGTATGCGGATCTAGTGTTTCGACAAACTTGCGAGCCGAACGAGCATACTCAAGCGTCCAGGCCACGCCAGAAATCCTCGCTCTTTACGACATCCTCCTCACCTCGCCTGATGCGCTCAAGCACCTCGGCAGCGAGATAATAGTCTTCCAGGTCTTCGAGCCCACGTTCAATGAGTTCACGTAGATAATAGGCTTTACTGCGGCCGGTCTTGGCGGCCAGAAAGTCCAATCGTTCTTCAATCTCAGGCGCCAGACGGATGGATGTCGGCATGAGGGACCCCCGATGAATACATGTATTCATATATCGCATTGGGGTTGAAAATTCAAGCTTTGATGGTCATCCCAACGCCGCCAGCGCCGCCTCGACTTCCGCCGCCGTGCCGATGGCGCCGGTGGCGATGTCGCGATTGATGCGGCGCGCCAGGCCGGACAGCACCTTGCCTGCACCGACCTCGTAAAGCGTCGCGACGCCATTGGCGCCGAACCATTCCACCGTCTCGCGCCAGCGCACGCGGCCGGTCACCTGCTGGACCAGGCGGCGGGCGATCTCGCCCGGGTCGCTGGTCGGCGTCACCGTCACGTTCGAGACGACCGGCACTACCGGCGCGGATTTCGCGACATCCGCCAGCGCGTCCCGCATGATATCGGCGGCCGGCGCCATCAGCGCCGAGTGGAAAGGAGCGGAAACCTGCAGCATCAGCGCCCGCTTGGCGCCCTTTTCGGTGCACAGCTTCGCCGCCAGCTCGACCGCCGCCTTGGCGCCGGAAATCACCAGCTGGCCGCCGCCATTGTCGTTGGCGACCTGGCAAACGGAGCCTTTGGCCGCTTGCGCGCATGCCGCTTCGACATCGGCCTGTTCCAGTCCGATGATTGCGGCCATGGCGCCCTCGCCGGCCGGCACCGCCGCCTGCATGGCGTTGCCGCGGGTCCGAAGCAGCCGTGCCGCGTCGCCGACCGAAACGAAACCGGCCGCGGCAAGCGCCGAATATTCGCCCAGCGAATGACCGGCCACATAGGCCACCTTGTCTTTCAGCGAGAGGCCGCGCGCTTCGAGCGCCCGCATCGCCGCCAGCGACACCGCCATCAGTGCCGGCTGGGCATTGGCGGTCAGCGTCAAGGTCTCTTCCGGTCCTTCCCAGATGAGTTTCGACAGTTTTTCGCCGAGCGCGGCGTCCACTTCCTCGAAGACGCGGCGCGCTTCGGGGAATTGATCGGCCAGGTCCTTACCCATGCCGACGGCCTGGCTGCCCTGTCCCGGAAAGGTGAATGCGACGGCCATTTGAAGTCACTCCAGAGGCTGGTTTTCCCTGCCTCTGGAGCAAGGCGGACGGGCCAAGTCAAGCCCGCGAGCACCTCTTCGGCGAGCATTTCAGCCGGAAAACCGTGCTGACTCCCTGTTCCGAAAGGCTTTTTGACGATCACACCTGATGAAAACCGCTCACGTTTAGTTTGCTGGCTCTTCTTATTTCCGCCACAGGCGCTAGCTTTGCGTGACATTTCGATGACACAACCGTGACGCGTGTGGAAGGCGGGTTACGTGGGCCGGGGGAAGTAGAGTGGCAAGGATCAGGAAAGGCGCGGCCAAGCCCGCGCCACAGTTTTTGGAAGACGATCCGTCCACCGGCTATCTGCCGGGACGAGCCTGGCCGACCGTGCGCTACGGTCTGGCGACGCTTCTCGCCTCCGCCCTGCTGGTGTTCGCGATCGAATTGATCGTACGCGGCGATTTCTTCGGCACGGTCGATTTCTTCCTGCAGCCGTTCAAGCCGGGCTGGACCACCATCATCGTCTTCGCCCTGGTGCTGGTGGGGCTCGACGCCGTACTCGGGCGCAGCCACCAGAGCCTGATGATCGTGGCGCCGCTGACGCTGGCGCTGGCCTTTGTCGGCCACCAGAAATCGCGCTATCTCGGCGATCCACTCTATCCAACGGATTTCCTGTTTGCCCGCCAGATCGTGGCGCTGCTGCCGCTTCTGGTGCGCGAGCGGCCGTGGACGGCCGTCATGCTGGCGGTCGGCATCGTCGGCGGCCTGACGCTGCTCGTCTATGGCTGGCGGAGCTGGCGCCGGCGGGTGCCGATCCTCAGCCGCAAGGGCCGCCTGGCGCGGCTGGCGCTTGCCGTACCGCTGCTCGCCTTCTTCGTCTCGATCATGGACTACGCCACCTTCTCGTGGACGCGCGACAGGCTGCAGATCATCCCGATCATGTGGGACCAGAAGGAAAATTACGCCTCCAACGGCTTCGCGCTCGCCTTCGCGATGAATGTGCCGATGGCGCATGTCTCGGCCCCGCCCGGCTATACCGACAAGGTGTTGGACGCGATCACGCGTCCCGGGGTCGCCGCCTCGGTGCCGGACCAGAAGCCCGACATCATCGTGGTGATGAGCGAATCCTTCTGGGATCCGACGCAGCTGCCCGGCGTCACCATCAAGCCCGATCCGATCCCGACGGTCAGGGCGCTGCGCTCCGGCTCGATGTTCTCCCCCGAGTTCGGCGGCATGACCGCCAATATCGAATTCGAGGCGCTGACCGGCTTTTCCAACGCCTTCCTGCCGGCCGGCTCTATCCCCTACCAGCAATATGTGCGCACCCCGACGCCGTCGCTGGCGACCTTCCTGAAGAGCGAGGGCTACCGGGCGCGCGCCATCCATCCCGGCACCAACTGGTTCTGGAACCGCGGCGCCGTCTATGCCGATTTCGGCTTCAACGACTTCCGCTCGGAAGAGACGCTGCCGCCGATGGAAAAGCGCGGGCCGCTGGCGTCCGACGCGGCGATGACCGACGAGATCATCCGCGAGGCCGACGCCAGCGACGATCCGGTGTTCCTGTTCGCCGTCAGCCTGCAGAACCACGGTCCTTACGAGCCCTATCGCTACTATAACCCGACGCATTCGGTCGACGCGCCGATCAGTTCCTGGGCGCGGGAATCGCTGCTTTCCTATGCCGAGGGCTCGGCCGACGCCGACCGCGGCCTGCAGCGGCTGATCGACTGGGCGAAGGCCCGCCAGCGACCGACCGTCATCGCCTTCTTCGGCGACCATCTGCCGCCGCTCGGACCCGTCTATGTCGAGACCGGCTTCCTCAAGGACAATGTCGCGCCGCGCAAGGAGCCGGCGAACGCCGCGCTCGAGCATCACGACACGCCGCTGATCATCTGGTCGAACCGCTCCGGTCCGGTGCAGAACCTGGGCGCGGTAAGCCCGGCCTTCCTGCCCTATCATATCCTGACCACGGCGGGCATCACCCACCCCTATTACACCGGCTTCCTCGGCGCGCTGCGCGAACACTACCGCGTGGTCGACCGCAACCTGCTCCTGACGCCCGCGGGCGAAGCGACACCGGACTGGGCGCGGCAGAAGCAGATCGATCCGAAGATCAACGATTTCCGGCTCATCCAATACGACATGATGTTCGGCAAGCGGCGCTCGGCGCCCGACTTCTTCCCCGAGACGGTGGACAAGCTCGTCGCGCATACGAGTTGAGTAATCGGAGCTGGCAAGCGAACGCCCGTCGAGCGCCGATCGTCGCACAGATGACGAGAACGAAAACGGTCGTGGCGCGACCGTTCCCATGCCGCGGCGCCAACTCCCTTCAGTTGGTGAGCTGCAGCCTGGAGAACTTGTTGGCGATGCTCTGGAAGACGTTGGGCAGCTTGGCCGGGTCCTCGACGGCGTAATAGTCGCTCGGGTCGGAAGCGCAGGCGCTGTAGAGCGAGCGGTTGGCCGCCGTATCGGCCTGCAGCACCATAGTGTAGATCTGGACGCCCTGGCTCTTCAGCTGCGCGCAGACATTCTTCGTCCAGCCGTCGACGTTGCGCGCCGCCGTCGTCTGGTTGCTCGAACCGAAACGGCCGCTGGCGAGGTAGCCATAGGAGGTGTAGTCCGATTTCTGCGGCGTGTTGGAGGCGCCGTAGACGACGTTCTCGCCGTCGGTCAAAAGCATCACCACCTTGGTGACGCCCGCCGTCTTATAGGGGGCGGCGTCGGTATAGGGCGGCTGCGGCGACAGCACCCGCTGGCCCCAGCTCAAGCCTTCGGACACGTTGGTGCCGGAGCCGTTCCATTCGCTCATCTGGCTCGCCGCCAGGCGCAGCTTGTCGAAGTCGTCGGTCAGCGGAATGATCGGCGTCGGGCAGGAACGGTTCGGACCGATGGTTATCGGATTGCCGGCCTCGGTGATTATCTTCGTGGTCGAGGCGACATATTTTCCGATGACCTTCAAATCCGCGCTGAGAAGCGCGTTGACGAGGCCGGTCACGAGACCGCTAAGGTCGATGCCCAGTATGTTCTGGTTCAGCTTGCTGTTGTCTATCGTGTCGTCGAGATAGGAATTGTTGTAGCCGGTCGAAGAATTGCCGTAAGAGGCCGACGGCTTCCTGGCGACGTCTGGGTCGTCCGGCGCGAAATACGGCACGAACAGCGTATCGGGCTTCGACGGGTCCGGCGGCGTGTCGGCGATGTTCAAGGCGCCGGGCCGCGCCTCGACGCAACCCTTCCAGCCCGTGTTGTTCCAGCCGCCCTTCTGGCCGAGCTGTTTGAACAGCGCCATATGGTTCGGGCGCTTGCCGTCGATGACCGGGAAGTTGACGCCGTTGCTGGACGACTTGCCGTCCATGTCGATCCAGGACGGATCGAATTCGGGGCCGTTGACGTTGACGGCGGTGACGAAGGGCACCAGCGAGGCCCGCACGGACCGGGTCGGCGACTTGACCGCCTCGAGATAATCGAGCAGCGACTTGGACGCGGTTCGCAGCGCGGTGATACGCGCGCCGGCCATCGAACCGGTGTTGTCGAGCACCAGCACCACTTCGAGCTGGTTGTTGGATTCGACCGCCGAAGCGTCGACGCTGATGTGCTTTTCGGCGCCGAACAGGAACGCGAAGTTGAGATTGACGTCGGCCGAGGCGGTGGCCTTGGTCTTGACGAAGTTGACGCCTCTGTCGACGGTCAGCGTGGCCTTGGCGTTCGAGAGTTCGCTGTGGCTGGCCACATTGGCCTGGAAATAGCTGTCAAAAGCACCGGCGCGCGTCGTCTCGGCATCGCCGAGATGCGAGGAGGCGAGGTTCGCGGCGTCCAGCGCGTTCTGCAGGTTGCTTTTTGCTCGCATCAGAGTGGAGACATCGGTGGCAAAGGCCACCGCCCCCAGCATGGCAGGCACGCCCACCGCCAGCATCAACGAGAAATTGCCGCGCCTCGAGCGCCAAAACTGCCTGAGAAGCATCCCCTACCCCCTGGAATTGCTCGATTTCCTGCCGCCTTGCGGCTCGCGTGCCTCTCATGCGCTTTTCATGATAAACGGGTGGTTACAACCGGATACAACCTTATGGGGTGGTTAAAGCCCGATTACTGGAAAATCGATAAAATCGGGCTCCGGCCGGCATTGGCGCTTTTGACACGGCTGCGACACTCTGGAGCCGTGCGGGCGTCCTCCCGGCCTTGCCTTCCCGCGAAATTGCTATATAGACCCGCGCAATCTGCCGGTCCTTGCTGGGGGCTGAACGGAGGGCCGTGGCCTTTTCGAAGGTCGCGACACGAAGCGAGATGCGCTTCCTGCCTCCCGTGTCTCCGCTCTCGACCGTCTCGTGATGCTCCTTTCTTCCCCGCTCCTTGCGACCGGGTCAGACAAGTTGCAGAGGCTTAGCCGCGAGGGCCGGTCGGAGAAACGAAGAAAGGCAGAAAGACATAATGGCTCTTTACGAACATGTGTTTCTTGCCCGGCAGGACCTGTCGCAGCAGCAGGTTGACGCGCTTGTCGAACAGTACAAGGGCGTCATCGCGGCGAATGGCGGATCGGTCGGCCGGATCGAGAACTGGGGACTGAAGTCCCTCACCTACCGGGTCAAGAAGAACCGGAAGGCTTACTACACGCTGATGGACATCACCTGCCCGCCGGCCGCGCTCAATGAAATGGAGCGTCAGATGGGCCTGTCGGAAGACGTCCTTCGCTTCCTGACCATCAAGGTCGAGGCGCATGAGGAAGGTGCTTCGGCGATGATGCAGAAGCGCGAAGAGCGCTCCGAGCGCGGCGGCTTCGGCGACCGCGACCGTGGCGATCGTGGCCCGCGCTCCTTCGGCGACCGCGACCGCGGTGACCGTCCGCCGCGCAGCTTCGGTGGCGACCGCGATGGCGGTGGCGATCGTGGTCCGCGCCGTCCGCGCGAAGGCTTTGAAGGGGGTGCAGAATAATGGTCGACATCAATCAGATCCCGACCCGGCGCCCGTTCCATCGCCGCCGCAAGACCTGCCCGTTCTCCGGCGCCAACGCTCCGAAGATCGACTACAAGGACGTGCGTCTTTTGCAGCGCTACATCTCCGAGCGCGGCAAGATCGTGCCATCGCGCATCACCGCCGTCAGCCAGAAGAAGCAGCGCGAGCTCGCCAAGGCGATCAAGCGCGCCCGCTTCCTCGGCCTGCTGCCTTACGTGGTTCGCTAAGACCTGCCATTGGATGCGGGCGCTTGCCGCCCGCATCCACCTCACGGCGACGGGCGCCGCGAAGGTTTGAAGCCAAATCCCGAGTTGGGGCCGATGGCCCCTAACTGCCCAGACAGGCAGGACAGCGACAAGAGCGGCGACGCCGCACCGAGCTTCCTGACCTGTTCCAATTCATTCAGCGCCGATCGAAAGGTCAGCGCACAGACGAAGGAACGAAACCATGGAAGTCATTCTCCTCGAGCGCATTTCGCGCCTCGGCCAGATGGGCGAGACCGTGAAGGTCAAGGACGGGTTCGCCCGCAATTTCCTGCTGCCGCAGGGCAAGGCGCTGCGCGCCAACGAAGCCAACAAGAAGAAGTTCGAGGGCCAGCGCGCCCAGCTCGAAGCCCGCAACCTGGAGCGCAAGTCGGAAGCCACGCAGGTCGCCGAGAAGCTCGACGGCAAGAGCTTCATCGTGGTGCGCTCGGCCGGCGAGACCGGCCAGCTCTACGGCTCGGTGTCGACCCGTGACATCGCCGATCTGCTCATCGCCGAAGGCTTCACCGTCAACCGCAACCAGATCGAGCTCAACCAGCCGATCAAGACCATCGGTCTCTCCAACGTGGCGATCGCGCTGCATCCGGAAGTCGAGGTCACCGTAACGCTCAACGTCGCCCGTTCGGCCGACGAGGCGGAGCGCCAGGCCAAGGGCGAGACGCTGACCACCGCCGAGGCCATCTATGGCGACGACATCAACGACAATGCCCGGCCGGAGAATTTCTTCGACCCGAACGCTGAGTTCGAAGGCGGCGAAGAGAACGCCTGACCGCTGGGCCTGACCGGCACATCCTCCGAAGCATCGCTTCGCTTAGCAGACGTCCAGGATTTCTGGACCAACGCCCGGGTCTCCGACCCGGGCTTTTTTGTGCCAAAAGGAACTTTTCGACACCCTATATCTTGTGCACATTACAGCGTGGCGCGTCGATTGGACGCGGGCGACGCGCCGTGGCATCTTCGATCTGGCATTCCAGTCCGATTACCGGGTGATCCGACTGAGGGGACATTTGGTCATGAATATCCTGTTGAAACACGTTCTCGAACGCCTGGTGCGGGCCGGCGACCTCAAAGTGACCGGCCCGAAGGGCACGACGCACAAGTTCGGCGACGGCAGCGGTGAGCCGGTGCATATCCACATCAAGACCCTGCATGCCGAGCGTGCCATCAGCTTCGACCCGATGCTGGCGGTGCCCGAAGCCTATATGGACGGCGAGCTGGATGTGCTCGAGGGTGGCGTTCTCGGGCTGATGCGCATCGCGTTCCAGAACATGGGCTCGAGCGGCATCGACGTGTCCTGGTCGAAGGCGATAGAGGGCCTGCGACATGCCTTCCGCCGGCTGCAGCAGATCAACACCGCCGCCCGTTCGCGCCGCAATGTGCAGCGCCACTACGACCTGTCGGGCGAGCTCTACAAGCTCTTCCTCGACGAGGACATGCAGTATTCCTGCGCCTATTTCGAGCAGCCGGACATGACGCTGGACGAAGCGCAGCTTGCCAAGAAGCGCCACATCGCCGCGAAGCTCAGGCTGAAGGCCGGCCAGACGGTGCTCGACATCGGCTCCGGCTGGGGCGGGCTCGGCCTTTATCTCGCCAAGGCCTTCGACGTCGACGTGCAGGGCGTGACGCTTTCGACCGAGCAGCATGGTATCGCCACCGACCGCGCGCATGCGCAGGGGCTGCAGGACCGCGTGCATTTCGAGCTCAAGGACTATCGCCACATCAACGAGCGCTTCGACCGCATCGTTTCGGTCGGCATGTTCGAGCATGTCGGCGTCAACCATTACCGCACCTTCTTCGACAAGGCGGCGACGCTGCTCAAGCCGGACGGCGTTATGCTGCTCCACACGATCGGCCGTTCCGGCGTGCCATGGGCGACCAGCGCCTTCGTACGCAAATACATTTTCCCGGGCGGCTACATCCCGGCCCTTTCCGAAGTGATGCCGGCGATCGAGAAGTCGGGCCTTGTCGTCACCGACATCGAGATCCTGCGGCTGCATTATGCCGATACGCTGAAGCACTGGGGGGCACGCTTCGCCGCCAACCGCGACAAGGCGAAAGCCATCTATGACGAGCGCTTCTGCCGGATGTGGGAGTTCTATCTCGCCGCCTCGGAAGCCGCCTTCCGCTGGCAGGACCTGGTGATCTTCCAGTTCCAGATCGCCAAGAAGAACGACACGCTGCCGATGACGCGCGACTACATGGCCAAATGCGAGAAAGCGCTGGAGCTGCGCGACATCGGGCACAAGGAGCCGGCCGCGCCAGCTCCCGCCAAGCCGACCCGCCGCAAGAAGGTGGAGTAGACGCGGCATCGATTGCCGCTTGCCATTACGGCGTGACGCCACGAAAAAGGTTTCGTTCGCGAGACCTTTTTCATGACGTACCTCATCTACATCGCAGCAGCGCTGGCCGAGATCGCCGGCTGCTTTTCGTTCTGGGCGTGGTGGCGGCTGGAGAAATCGCCGCTCTGGCTTCTCCCAGGTCTCGCCTCGCTGGCGCTGTTTGCCTTCCTGCTGTCGCTGGTCGACACGGATGCTGCGGGCCGCGCCTATGCCGCCTATGGCGGCATCTACATTGCCGCCTCGCTCGGCTGGCTGTGGCTGGTCGAAGGCGTGCGCCCCGACCGCTGGGACCTGGCGGGGGCGGCGCTCTGTATCGTCGGCGCCTCGGTCATCCTGCTTGCGCCGAGAGCATGATGCCGAAAAGTGTGAAGCGGTTTTCGGACGACATCCTGCTCTATCTCTCTAATTCCAGGGGAGCCTGAGATGGAACTGCCCGCCCGGCTCCGGCAAGGCGTCGACAGCCTCGTGGAGAAGGTGCCGTTGCCGGCGCTGAAACAGGCCGCGAAGACGCTCTCCGAGCGCTACCGCGCCGAGCTGCGCGACGGCCGCCTGCATATGGGCGAGGACATGGCGGTCAAGGCCTATCTGGCGACGCGGCTGCCCGCCACCTATGCCGCCGTGCGCGCCAGCCTCCAGACGCTGACCGATGCGCGACCGGATTTCCAGCCGAAGACCTTGCTCGACGTCGGCGCCGGACCTGGCACCATGCTTTGGGCCACGACTGACGTCTGGCCTGAACTGGAACGGGCGGTGCTGGTCGAGGCAAGCGCCGCCGTGCGCAAGGTCGGCCAGTCGCTCGTGGAAGGCGCGATCGCGGCCCGCGCCGACTGGATCGCCGGCGACGCGACGATAGATCTCGACGGCATCATGCCCGCCGACCTCGTCAGCGCCGCCTACGTGCTGGACGAAATCGCGCCTGCCTCGCTGCCAAAACTCATCGCCCGCCTCTGGGGGCTTACGGCCGACACGCTTCTCATCGTCGAGCCTGGCACGCCCGCCGGCTGGCAGCGCATCCTTGCCGCGCGCCAGCAACTGATCGCGGCGGGCGCGCATGTCCTGGCGCCCTGCCCGCATGCGGCGCCCTGCCCGCTCGCGCCGCCCGACTGGTGCCATTTCGCGCGCCGCGTCGCCCGTTCGCGCCTGCATCGCCTGGTCAAGGAAGCCGAGGTGCCGTGGGAGGACGAGAAGTTCATCTACCTGGCCGCCTCCCGGCAGCCGCCGCCGGCCCGCCCGGCACGGGTGATCGCGCCGCCGAAAGGCGGCTCGGGCAAGGTGGCGCTGAAACTCTGCCAACCGGACAGCAGCGCCGGCGAGCGCCTGTTCAGCAAGCGCGACGGCGAGGTGTTCAAGGCAGCGCGGCGGGCGAACTGGGGCGACACGCTCGGCTGAGCCGTACACGCCCAGAAGGTAGCGGCGTCGATGCGTTGGCGGAATCGCAACTTTGGAGATTGGCCGAAGCGCCCGAACTTCGTCATCCACGGGCGGAGCGACGCGCAGCGGCGCGCAGACCCGAGGATCCATGCCGCGACGTGGCGCGAAGAATGAAGGCGGTGCAGAAGGGAGGTCTCTTCTGCGCCGCTGCATCGCTTATAGGTAACGGCATGGATTCTATGGTCTGCGCCGCGTCGCTTCGCTTCTTGCTCCGCCATAGAATGACGACGAAACAAACGTTTCGGCCAATCGCAAAGGTTAGCGACGGCTAGGCGAACGGAACCGCCGGCCGCCCGGTAGGAGCACCTTCCATACCATCTTACCGAACAAATTGTTCTTGCTTCGTTCCGATCCTGCAACTAAGAATAGTCCCTTGCCGAGTCAACCGGAATCGGGCCACCGGAATACTGTCCTGTGGACGGTTCGCCGTTCCTGTGAACAACGTGAATCACGGTCGGTTGGCCGCATAGTGATGCAGAAAGGTCAGCACCGAATCTTCCCGTTCTGATATCGAGGAAAGCGGGATCGAAATCGGGGATATCATGGCAGAGGCGGCACTGAAATTCGGCGCGGCGGAAACGCCGCTTTATCGCGAGGCACCGAACAACATCGAGGCCGAGCAGGCGCTGCTCGGCGCCATCCTCGTCAACAACGACGCCTTCTACCGCGTCTCGGATTTCCTGAAGCCGGCGCATTTTTACGAGCCGCTGCACCGCCGTATCTTCGAGGTCGCGGCCGAGCTCATCCGCATGGGCAAGATCGCGACGCCTATCACGCTCAAGACCTTCCTGCCGGCCGACGAGAAGGTCGGCGACATGACTGTGGCGCAATATGTCGTGCGCCTTGCCGTCGAAGCCGTCACCGTCGTCAATGCGACCGACTATGGCCGCGCCATCTACGATCTCGCCACGCGCCGTGCGCTGATCACCGTCGGCGAGGACATGGTCAACATCGCCTATGACGCGCCGGTCGACATGTCGCCCTCCGACCAGATCGAGGACGCCGAGCGGCGGCTGTTCGAGCTCGCCGAAACCGGCCGCTATGACGGCGGCTTCGAAAGCTTCAACGATGCGGTCAAGACCGCCGTCGACATGGCCAATGCCGCTTATATGCGCGACGGCCATCTGTCCGGCATCTCGACCGGCCTGCGCGATCTCGACCGCCGCATGGGCGGCCTCCAGCCCTCCGATCTGATCGTGCTCGCCGGGCGCCCGGGCATGGGTAAGACGTCCCTGGCCACCAACATCGCCTTCAACATCGCCGAGGCCTATGTCCCGGCGCAGCAGGCCGATGGCAGCTTCAAGGCCGCCAATGGGGGCGTCGTCGGTTTCTTCTCGCTGGAAATGTCGTCGGAGCAGCTCGCCACCCGTATCATTTCCGAGCAGACCGAGATCTCGTCATCAAAGATCCGCCGCGGCGAAATCACAGAAATGGATTTCGAAAAGCTCGTCGCCTGCTCGCAGACCATGCAGAAGATCCCGCTGTTCATTGACCAGACCGGCGGCATCTCGATCGCGCAGTTGTCGGCTCGGGCGCGGCGTCTGAAGCGCCAGCGTGGCCTTGACCTCATTGTCATCGACTATATCCAGCTGATGCAGGGATCGAGCGCCAAGGCCTCGCAGAACCGCGTGCAGGAAATCACCGAGATCACCACGGGCTTGAAGGCTTTGGCGAAGGAACTCGGCGTGCCGATCATCGCGCTGTCACAGCTGTCGCGTCAGGTCGAAAGCCGCGACGACAAGCGCCCGCAACTCTCGGACCTGCGTGAATCAGGCTCCATCGAGCAGGACGCCGACGTGGTGCTGTTCGTCTATCGCGAGGAATATTACCTCAAGAACCGCGAGCCGAAGCTCGGCACCGAAGAATACGTCAAGTGGGAAAACGAGATGAACGAGGCGCGCGGCAAGGCCGAGTGCATCGTGGCCAAGCAGCGCCACGGACCGACCGGCACCGTCAGCCTCGCCTTCCACGGCGAGTTCACGCGCTTCTCCGATCTGGCTGAAGAGCATCATCTGCCGGAGAGGTTTGAGTAGCGTTTTGGCCAACGTCTCACTCCGTCGCCCCCCTCTCTGTCCTGCCGGACATCTCCCCCTCGAGGGGGGAGATCAGATGTCGCGTCTGCTTTCGCCAATCACCAACGTTGCAGGATGGGCGCCGTCGGCGAAACTGCCGATCTCCCCCCTAGAGGGGGAGATGTCCGGCAGGACAGAGGGGGGCGCGAAGGATCGCGGCGTCCGCCCAGAGCCAAAAAGGTAACAGCGTGGCCAAATCGCGCGTTCAGTTCATCTGCCAGAATTGCGGATCGGTGCATCAGCGCTGGGCCGGCAAATGCGATGCCTGCGGCGAGTGGAACACGCTGGTCGAGGAAGGCACGTCCGGCGGCATCGGCTCGGGGCCGGCGAACACGCGCAACGCGCGCAAGGGCCGCGCCGTGGTGCTGACCAGCCTGTCGGGCGACATCGAGGACGCGCCGCGCATCGTTTCCGGTATCGGCGAGCTCGACCGCGCCACCGGAGGTGGCTTCGTGCGCGGCTCGGCCCTGCTGGTCGGCGGCGATCCCGGCATCGGCAAGTCGACGCTGCTGACGCAGGCAGCCGCAGCACTCGCCTCGAAGGGCCATCGCATCGTCTATGTCTCGGGTGAGGAAGCGGTGGCGCAGATCAGGCTCAGGGCACAGCGCCTCGGCGTCGCCTCGACGCCGGTCGAGCTCGCCGCCGAAACCAATGTCGAGGACATCCTGGCCACCATCGCCGACGGCAAGCGGCCAGACCTCGTCATCCTCGATTCCATCCAGACGCTGTGGACCGACCTTGCCGATTCGGCGCCGGGCACCGTCACCCAGGTGCGCGCGGCCGCTCAAGCCATGATCCGCTACGCGAAATCCACAGGCGCCGCGATCGTGCTCGTCGGGCATGTCACCAAGGAAGGCCAGATCGCGGGCCCTCGCGTCGTCGAGCACATGGTCGACGGCGTGCTCTACTTCGAAGGCGAAGGCAACCACCACTTCCGCATCCTGCGCACGGTGAAGAACCGCTTTGGCCCGACCGACGAGATCGGCGTGTTCGAAATGTCGGACAAGGGCCTGCGCGAGGTGTCCAATCCATCCGAGCTGTTTCTCGGCGAACGCCACGCGAAGTCGCCGGGAGCGGCGGTTTTCGCGGGCATGGAAGGCACAAGGCCGGTGCTGGTCGAGATCCAGGCGCTGGTCGCGCCCTCCTCGCTCGGCACGCCGCGCCGCGCCGTCGTCGGCTGGGACGGCGCGCGGCTGTCGATGGTGCTCGCCGTGCTCGAGGCGCATTGCGGCGTCCGTTTCGGCCAGCACGACGTCTATCTCAATGTCGCCGGCGGCTACCGGATCTCGGAGCCGGCGGCCGATCTCGCGGTCGCCGCCGCGCTGGTTTCGTCGCTCACCGGTCTTGCCCTTCCCGCCGATTGCGTCTATTTCGGCGAAATCAGCCTATCGGGCGCCGTGAGGCCGGTCGCGCACGCGCAGCAGCGCCTCAAGGAAGCCGAAAAGCTGGGCTTTGGAAGCGCGGTGCTGCCACTCGGCAGCGAGGAACTTGTCGGTGGTAATGGGGCCGGGGGGATCGGGGCCGGCGCTTTCCAGCCCACCGAGCTTGCCGACCTTGTGGCGCGCATAGCCGGCTCACGGCGCGGCCGTGCCGATGACGCGGAGTGACGCGGCTCCTCGGGCCGTAAGACAGGAAGTGGGGCGAGAACCATGCCGATTACGCTGCTTGACGGAATCCTCGTTGGCTTCACCCTGGTCTCTGCGATGCTCGCCATGGTGCGCGGCTTCTCCCGCGAAGTGCTCTCGGTGGTTTCCTGGGCGGCAGCGGCGGCGGCGGCATTCTTCTTCTACAAGCCGGTCCTGCCCTATGTTCAGCCCTATGTCGAGAATGACAAGATCGCGATGGCGGCTTCGGCGGGCGTCGTCTTCCTCATCGCGCTGATCGTCGTCTCCGTCATCACCATGAAGCTTGCCGACTGGATCATCGATTCGCGCATCGGCGCGCTCGACCGCACGCTCGGCTTCCTCTACGGCGCGGCGCGCGGCATCCTGGTGGTCGCGGTGGCGCTCATGTTCTTCAACTGGCTGGCCGGTGCCAAGGCGCCCGCCTGGGTCGCCAACGCCAAGTCGCGGCCATTGCTGGAGACGATCGGCGCCAAGCTCGAAAGCGTGCTGCCGGAAAACACCGAGGAACTGGTCAACAAATACACGCATAAGGGCACGCCGCAGGCCGGCGCGCCCGCGACCACCGACCAGCCCGCGGCCGAGCCGCCGGCAGGCGACGACAACGCGCCGGCGCCCGACGACAGCGAGAGCGACGCCCCGGCCGACAACGAGCCGGCTCCGGCGCCTGCCCCGGCTCCCGCTCCAGCGCCGGCAAACTGATTACGGGCAAGCCGACGCGGCTTGTCCCTGTTTGTGAATGCCTGATGGTGCGCGTTGCGTTCCGCGAGAGATCGCCCTATATGGCAGCTTTAGCGGAGCTTGAGCACCAGATGGCAGACTCAACGGCAGATGCAGGCAATGTCCTTTCCGCCGAGGCCGACGATCATTTCCACGACGAATGCGGCGTGTTCGGCATTTTTGGCCGGCAGGACGCGGCAGCCATCGTCACACTCGGGCTGCACGCCCTGCAGCATCGCGGCCAGGAAGCGGCCGGCATCGTTTCGTATGACGGCACCCAGTTCCATGTCGAACGCCATGTCGGCCTGATCGGCGACACCTTCACCAAACAGCGCGTCATCGACAGCCTGCAAGGCAACCGCGCCATCGGCCACACGCGCTATGCCACCACCGGCGGCGCCGGCCTGCGCAACATCCAGCCCTTCTTCGCCGAACTCGCCGATGGCGGCTTGGCGGTCGCCCATAACGGCAACCTCACCAACGCGCTCACCGTGCAGCGCACGCTGCAGAAGCAGGGCTCTATCTTCTCCTCGACCTCCGACACCGAGACGCTGCTGCACCTGGTCGCGACCAGCAAGGAGCGCGACCTGAATTCGCGTTTCATCGATGCGATCCGGCAGGTCGAGGGCGCCTTCTCGCTGGTGGCGATGACCGCCAAGAAGATGATCGGCTGCCGCGATCCGCTCGGCATCCGCCCGCTGGTGCTTGGCGATCTCGACGGCGCCTGGATCCTCGCTTCCGAAACCTGCGCGCTCGACATCATCGGCGCCCGCTTCGTGCGCGACGTCAAGCCCGGCGAAATGGTGGTGGTCACCTCGAAGGGTATCGAGAGCCTGTTCCCGTTCGAGCCGCAGAAGACGCGCTTCTGCATCTTCGAATATGTCTATTTCGCGCGGCCTGATTCCTCGGTCGAAGGCCGCAACGTCTATGATGTGAGGAAGCGCATCGGTGCCGAACTCGCGCAGGAAAGCCCGGTCGAGGCCGACATCGTCGTGCCGGTGCCGGATTCCGGCACGCCGGCCGCGATCGGATTCAGCCAGGCCGCAGGCATTCCCTTCGAGCTCGGCATCATCCGCAACCACTATGTCGGGCGCACCTTCATCCAGCCGGGCGATTCGATCCGCCACATGGGCGTGAAGCTGAAGCACAACGCCAACCGTCGCATGATCGAGGGCAAGCGCGTGGTGCTGGTCGATGATTCGATCGTGCGCGGCACCACCAGCCAGAAGATCGTGCAGATGGTGCGCGAGGCCGGCGCCAGGGAAGTGCATATGCGCATCGCCTCGCCGCCGACCAGCGCGTCCTGCTTCTACGGCGTCGACACCCCGGAGAAGTCGAAACTGCTTGCATCGCGCATGTCGGTCGAGGAGATGGCGGAATTCATCCGCGTCGATTCACTCGGCTTCCTGTCCATCGACGGGCTCTACCGCGCCGTCGGCGAGGCACGCCGCGACAACGACCAGCCGCAATTCTGCGACGCATGCTTCACGGGACAGTACCCCACCCGCCTGCTCGACTTCGAAGGCCATGACAATGTGCGCACGCTGTCGCTGCTGGCGAGCGGCGGGGCGTAATCGCAGTATTTGTTTTGACGCAATTCCGGACGGAAAACCGCTGGACACTTTTCCTGGAATTGCAGTGTTTGTTTTTGACGCAATTCCGGACGGAAAACCGTTACACACTTTTCCTGGAATTGCTCCAGCTCACGGAAACTCCTGAATGACCCTCGACCTTTCCGGCCGCCTGGCGGTCGTAACCGGCGCCTCGCGCGGCATCGGCTATTTCATCGCCAAGGAACTGGCGGCGGCCGGCGCGCATGTGATCGCGGTTGCCCGCACCGTGGGCGGATTGGAAGAGCTCGACGACCAGATCAAGGCGGACGGCCGGGGCCAGGCGACGCTGGTGCCGCTCGACCTGACCGACATGGCCGGCATCGACCGTCTCGGCGGCGCCATCCACGAGCGCTGGGGCAAGCTCGATATCCTGGTTGCCAATGCCGGCGTGCTCGGCGTGATCTCGCCGATCGGCCATGTCGAGGCCAAGACATTCGAGAAGGTGATGACCATCAACGTCACCTCGACCTGGCGGCTGATCCGCTCGGTCGATCCGCTGCTGAGGCTCTCAGACGCCGGCCGCGCCATCATCCTGTCGTCCAACGCGGCCCATTCGGCGCGCGCCTTCTGGGCGCCCTATGCCGCTTCCAAGGCCGCGGTCGAAACGATGATGCGCTCCTGGGCGCATGAGACCGAGACCCTGCCGCTGCGGGTGAACGCCGCCGATCCGGGCGCCACCCGAACGGCAATGCGCGCGCAGGCCATGCCCGGCGAGGATCCGGAGACGCTGCCGCATCCGTCCGAGATCGCCAGGCGCATCGTGCCTCTGGCAAGCCCGGAGCTGAAAGAGACGGGTCTGATCTTCCAGGCCAAGCACAACCGCTTCGTCGCCTACCGCCAGCCCGAATAGGTTCGGACAAACCTGACCGCCACGCGGATGAAACAGGCCTCCGGCAACGTTCTTCGAATGTGGACATTCGAAAACCGGAGGACCGACATGCGTAGACCCACTCTGCTTGCCGCCACGGTCATTGCCGCGGCGCTTGGGGCCACAGCCGGCGTAGCCCTCTCGCAAGACAAGACCATGAGCTTCTTCGTCACCAGTGTCGGCTCCGGCAAGGGCGCCGATCTCGGCGGACTGAAAGGCGCCGATGCCCATTGCGCCTCGCTCGCGGAAGCGGCCGGCGTGACCGGCAAGACCTGGCACGCCTATCTTTCCTCCAGCACGGAAGACGCGCGCGACCGCATCGGCAAGGGTCCGTGGTTCAACGCCAAGGGCGAGAAGATCGCCGACGATATCGCCTCGCTGCACAGCGACGCCAACAGCATCACAAAGCAGACGGCGCTGACCGAAAAGGGCGAGGTGATCAACGGCCGCGGCGACACGCCGAACCGTCACGACATGTTGACCGGCTCCAAGCCCGACGGCACCAGGATCGCTGACCAGACCTGCGGCGACTGGACGATGAGCGGCGCCGAGGGCGCTGCCATGATGGGCCATCACGACCGCACCGGGCTCGACGATTCGGCGGCGGCGAAGTCGTGGAATTCCTCGCATGCCTCGCGCGGCGGCTGCAGCCAGGAGGCGCTCAAAGGCACCGGCGGCGACGGCCTGTTCTACTGTTTCGCGGCCGAGTGAGCCCGAAGCCCGATCGGCCCATTCACGGGTCTGTGAACGGGGCGGCGAAAGCGTGTTCCGCCGCCCTGCTTTCGCCGTGCCGAGGGAGTTGCTAGGATCAATCCGACTCCGACATTTCAGCAAAGCGAGGAATTCCCATGGCTGCTACTCCCAGCGTAGCGTTGGTCTGGTATCTGGTGATCGCCGGCCCGCAAGGCGGCATGGTGGTGCTGCCCAGCACCTTCGACACCCGCGAACAATGCACCAACGCCGTCACCGAATATCAGAAGCAGCCGACGCCGCAGGGCTGGGCCGTGCAATGCGTGCCGAGCGCCTCGCCGTTCACCGATGAAGGGGACGCGGAGACGCCCTCGGCGCAGTAGCGGGGGGCTGATCTCTCCTCTTTCGTTGAAGGGCGCGACTTCTGCTTCGTCATCCTAGGGCGAAGCAAGGAGCGAAGCGACGCGGCGCAGACCCTAGGATCCATGCCGTGACACTAAAGCGTTGCAGCGGTTACAGAATTCTGTACCGCGGCGCTTCACGTCGAAGGTCACGGAATGGATCCTCGGGTCAAGCCCGAGGGATGACGAAGGCACGGGCCGCCGCAAAGCTAGGCGCTGAAACGTCGGCGGGACAGCGCCCCCCTCTGCCCTGCCGGGCATCTCCCCAACAAGGGGGAGATCAGCAGTTTCAACGCCCCGCGCTCACGCTCAACGCCGGCTTGTTGTTGATTGTCTGGAACACCACGCAATAGCGCTCGGTGAGCTTCATGAGCGAATCGACGCGCTCCTGCGGCTCGTCGGTGTCGAGGTCGAATTTCAGCCTGATCTCGCGGAAGCCGACCGGCGCGTCGCGGGCGACGCCGAGCGTGCCGCGAAAATCGAGGTCGCCCTCGGCCTCGACCGTGGCGTTGCCGAGCTTGAACTCCAACGCCGTCGCCACCGCTTTCAACGTCACGCCGGCGCAAGCGACCAGCGCCTCCAGCAGCATGTCGCCCGAACACAGTTCGAGGCCCGAGCCGCCGGTGGCCGGATGAAGGCCAGCCACGGCAAGCGCCCTGCCCGTTTCCACCTTGCAGGCGATCGACTGGTCGTCGAGCGAGCCTCTCGCCCTTAGCGTGATCAGTGCGCGCGCGGCGTCCTCGCGATAGGCTTCCTTCAGCGGCGCCTGCATGGCCTTGAGTGCGGTCGCGTCCATTGCCTGTCCTTTTCGTCCACTGCTTCCTGCTTCGGCATCCGCCGCCTGGCCGAGATTTGCCTCGATCGGCCAGGAAGGCAATCGCATTTATCCCTGCCGCCTTTCAGGCTCGGAGCGCTTCGTGGCTTCAAGGACGGTCAACCGGCCCAACTCTTTGTTTCGGCGCAATTTCCGGAAGCAAACTGCCGGGACGACTTTCGCCGGCGGCGCGCCTCTATCCCAAATGGGACATTGACGGACGATGCCGCGAAAACGTCTGATCCGGGCAAATGTCATCTTCCATTTTCGGGTGATCCCGCAATGCCACGAACCCTGTCGACGAAGCCGAAACAGGACGGATTTCGCGCGCCCGGCGAGTTCGAGCCCAAATCGGGCTGCTGGCTGATCTGGCCCGAGCGGCCCGACACATGGCGCCTTGGCGCCAAGCCGGCGCAGACGCTGTTTGCCAATGTCGCCGCGGCGATCGCGCAAAGCGAACCGGTGACGGTGGCGGCATCCGGCCGACAGTGGCAGAACGCCAGGGCCCGGTTGCCTGACCATGTGCGGGTGGTCGAGATGTCCACCAACGATTCCTGGCTGCGCGACAGCGGCCCGAATTTCGTCATCAACGATCAAGGCTCCGTGCGCGGCGTCGACTGGACCTTCAACGCCTATGGCGGGTTCGACGGCGGGCTCTACGCGCCCTGGGACCTGGACGACCTGGCGGCGCGAAAAGTGCTCGAAATCGAGCGGATGGATCGCTATCGCGCGCCGCTGATCGCCGAGGGCGGAGGCCTGCAGTGCGACGGCCAGGGCACGCTCATAACGACGGAGCAATGCCTGCTCAATCGAAATCGCAACGCCCATCTCGGCAAGGCCGAGGTGGAACGGCAACTGGGCGACTATCTCGGCGTCGATGCCATCATCTGGCTGCCGCGCGGCTTCGCCTTCGACGAGACGGACGGCCATGTCGACGATGTCTGCTGCTTCGTGCGGCCGGGCGTGGTCGTGCTGAGCTGGACCGACGATCGCGATGACCCGCAATACGAGATCGTGCGCGAGGCCGAGGAGGTGCTGCGCTCGGCCTGCGACGCGCGTGGCCGCGCGCTCGAGGTGCATCGCCTGCCGCATCCCTTGCCGATCGAGATGACGCCGGAAGAAAGCGAAAGCGTCGATCGGCTCGATTCGACCTGGGCGCGCCCGGCCGGCAACCGGATCGCTGCGAGCTACATCAACTACTATCCGGGCAACAGTGTCGTGGTCGTGCCGGAGTTCGGCTCCGATCTCGACGTGAAGGCGAAGGCGAAGCTGGCCGAGCTGTTCCCCGACCACAAAATCGTCGGCATCGAGAACTCGCGCGAGATCCTGCTGGGCGGCGGCAATGTCGCTTGCATCACCTTGCCGGTCTATGCGCCGCAACGACGTTGAGGGACCAAGCCCGCCGGCCGAACCGGGGGCGAAAAACGGAACGAAGGCTGCGCAATCCGTCAGCGCCAGCCTGAAGCAAGAAGGAGGACAATCATGCGCGCCCTGATCCCGTCAATCCTGGTCGCCGGACTTGCTTGCGGCATCGCCGGCACGGCCGCGGCGGATGAGGAAAAAGTCGTCAACGTCTACAACTGGTCGGACTATATCGCGCCGGACACGGCCGAGAAATTCGAGAAGGAGACAGGCATCAAGGTCCGCTACGATGTCTATGACGGCAACGAGGTGCTGGAGACAAAGCTGCTCACCGGCGGCTCGGGATATGACGTGGTCTATCCTTCGGCCTATCCGTTCCTGAAGAACCAGGTGAAGGCCGGGGCTTTCCTGGAGCTCGACGGGTCGAAACTCGCAAACCACGCAAAGATCGATCCGCAAGCCCTTTCGCTGATCGGGGGCGCCGACCCGCAAAACAAGCATGCCGTGCCCTACATGGCCGTCACCGACGGCATCGGCTACGACGTCGCCGCGGTCAAGCAGCGGCTGCCGGACGCGCCGACGAATTCCTTCGCCATGGTCTTCGATGTCGACGTGGTCAAGAAGCTCTCGGATTGCGGGGTGGCGATGATCGACGCGCCGGCCGAAGTCATCCCGATGGCGCTCAACTATCTGCATATCGACCCGAGATCGACCAGTCCCGACGACCTCGCCAAGGTCGAGGAATTGATGGGCAAGGTGCGTCCCTACATCCGTTATTTCCATTCGTCGAAATACATCAACGACCTGGCCAACGGCGACATCTGCGTCGTGCTGGGCTGGTCGGGCGATATCCTTCAGGCAAGGACCCGTGCCGCCGAATCCGCCAAGAAGCTGGAGATCGCCTATTCCATTCCGAAAGAAGGCACGCTCATCAACTACGACACGATGGCGGTGCCGAAGGATGCGCCGCATCCCGACAACGCCATGGCCTGGATCAACTTCAACCTGCGGCCCGACATCGCCGCGGCCAACTCCAGCTATGTCTCCTATGCCAACGCGATACCGGAGTCCCTGCCGCTGATGGACAAGGCGATCGCCGGCGATCCGGGCGTCTTTCCTCCCGACGACGTGAAGGCCAAGCTGTTCGTGGTCAACAACAGCGACGCAAAGCTGCTGCGGTCGCAAAACCGCATGTGGACGCGCGTGGTGACGGGTCAGTAGGGCCGGCGCGAAATATCAGTCGCGCGCGGCTTCGCGAATTGCCGCCAGCAACTCCACCTGGGAGTGCACGCCGAGCTTGCGGTAGACCTGCTTGATGTGGTTGCGGGCCGTGCCGGGTGAGATGGAGAGGCTTCGCGCAATGGTCTTGGCGTTGCCGCCCTCGATCAGGTGCCGCGCGATCTCGCGCTCGCGTGGGCTCAGCCCCGATCGCGCGACCTCGATTGCCCCGCCCTTGTCGCGAAGGCGACACAGGTGAAACAACTTTTCCAGGATGAGCCTGGTCGCGCCGCCCGCGGCGCAGGCGAGCGCCAGATCCCGCTCGCCGAAGGGCGGTTCCCCATTGCGCCGCAGAAAGGTGACATAGCCGGCCGTCAGCCTGTCGAGATTGAACACGCCGGTTATCTCGTCGAAGCTGTCGGAGGGGCCGTAGAACTCGCGGTAGTAGGGCGAAAGCTGGAAATCGCCGTCGCGGAGGGCAGATAGCGGCAGCAGGAAATCCTGCCGCGTGCTGGCGAAGCGCTGGAAGAAGGGATCCAGCCGATAGACCCGGGCATCATAGTCGCGGTTCCAGCGGTCGGGCCCGGCATCGTCGATCGTCACGGACGTGATGTCGCGGCGATAGAAGCCGACATAGACGCGATCGGAATCGAGCAGCACGCCAGCCGCCGCGGTGAAGCAAGCCGACAGTTCCTCGGGCGTCGCGGCGCCGGCCGCTGCGGCGACACCGCCGCTCCAGCGTGCAAACCGGTCGAGGGAGAAATTCGAGAGCATTCGCGCCTAGCCTAGCGCATGCCGCCGCAAGTTCAACATGGCGAATGCCAGCAAAGCCAAGCGGTACAGTGGTCGGAGAACAACTCCGTCAACGCCAACCGACACTGGCGGAAAGGGGCGCGGAATACGATTTGGCGACGCGGGACCGCCGACCACCCGTCATTCTCTTTGACTTCGGTCGCTCCGGCCATACTTTGGCGGGAGTCGTTCCCGCGGAGATGTCATGCGGCCCACTTTGAAACTCGCTCCCCTCGCCCTCCTGGCGCTCGCCGCCTTCGTCCAGCCGGCGTTCGCCGAGACACCCGAGCGCCCCGCCTCCCAAGGCGGCGTGCTGTCGCTCCTGCCGGCGCCGCAGGTGACCGAGCATTCGATCACGCTTGGTGGGCGCAAGCTGGATTACCAGGCCAAGGCCGGCACGCTGTCGCTCTTGTCCGGCAAGGGCGAGGTCACGGCCCAGATCTTCTATGTCGCCTATACGCAGCAATCGCCGGTACCGGCGAAGGACCGGCCGATCACCTTCGTCTTCAATGGCGGGCCGGGCGCGGCGTCGGCCTATCTGCATCTCGGCGCGATCGGGCCGCGCATCGTCGCGACCGCCGCCGACGGCGAGTTCCTGCGACCGCCGCAAAAGCTGATCGACAATCCCGACAGCTGGCTCGACATGAGCGATCTCGTCTTCGTCGATCCCGTCGGCACCGGCTACAGCCGCGAAGCGCCGGGGCATGAGCCCAAGGAATTCTGGAGCGTCGACGCCGACGCCAGCTCGGTCGGCGCCTTCATCCGCCTCTATCTGGCGCAAAACGGCCGCACCGGATCGCCGCTGTTCCTCGCCGGCGAGAGTTATGGCGGCTTTCGCGCCGCGCTGCTTGCCCGCACGCTGCAGGAGGATGTGGGCCTGAGCCCCAGCGGCGTCGTGCTGATCTCGCCGGCGCTGGAGTTCATGCTGGTGCGCCCGGACCAGTTCGACCAGTTGCACTGGGCGCTGGAGCTGCCTTCGCTCGCGGCGACGCGGCTCAAGGGCGACGGCGTCAGTGGTGATGCGTTGCGCGACAGGCTGGCCGAGGTCGAGCGTTACGCGCTCGGCGACTACCTGACGGCACTGAACAGCGGGCTGGAGCAAGGCGGCAAGCTCACCAGCGGACGCGTTTCAGAAATCACCGGCCTGCCGCTCGAGCTCGTCCAGCGCAATTTTGCCCGCATCCCCACCGGGCTTTTCGCCAAGGAATTCCAGCGCGCCACGGGCAAGGTGCTCAGCCCCTATGACGCCACCATCGGCACCGCCGACATCGTGCCGCAAAGCGCGCGCGACGAGACCCCCGACCCGGTTCTCGACCGCAGCGTTCCGGTGCTGACCTCCGCCTTCGTCGCCTATGCCCGCGACGAGCTCAACTACCGCACTGAGGTCAGCTACAGGCTGCTCAATGGCGAGATCAGCCGCAACTGGGATTACGGCATGTCGGGCCAAGGTTATGCCGGCGTGATGAACGACCTGCAGCGCGCCCGCTCACTCAACCCTGCGCTGAGCGTCGTCATCGTCAACGGCTACACCGACCTCGTCACGCCCTATCTCGCCTCGCGCTATCTGGTGAACCAGGTCCCCTCGCTGGCCGACGCCAAGCCGATCCGGCTCGACGTCGTCGAGGGCGGCCATATGATGTATCTGCGGCCGGACGGAAGGCGCGCGCTGAAGGACGCGGCATCGGAGCTTTATCAGGCGACGCAGTAGCTCCCGACCGGCCCGCGGCAAAGGACCTGCGCCAACGCAAGCGCCGCGCTGGAGCAGCGCAGCGCCTGTTTTCGCCCGTATAGCTGCGGGCGCGGCTCCGACTGGGGCGGAACCGCCTCACGCAAACACGCTGAAACCCGCATGGCCGATGTCGTCGTCCTCGAAAGCCGCGAAAGGGTGCTGGCCGGCATCCTGTTCACGGCCGCCGCTTATTTCCTGTTTTCGGCGCAGGACGCCTCGATCAAGCTCCTGGTCGTCGGCATGACGGTCTGGCAGATCATGTTCGTCCGCTCGATCACCGTGCTCGTCGCCTGCGGCGTAATCGGCGGCAAACGGCTGTTCGCCGATACGATCGACTCGCCGATCGTCAAGCCGATGCTGGTGCGCAGCGCCTTCACGCTGGCCGCCTGGCTTTGCTATTACAACGCCGCGCGCTCGCTGCAGCTCGCCGAGCTCACCACCATCTACTACGCCGCGCCGATCATCGTCACCGTGCTGTCCGTGCTTATCCTGGGCGAGGCGGTGCCGCTCTTGCGCTGGCTCGCGGTGTTCATCGGTTTCGTCGGCGTCTTCATCGCCTGCGATCCGACGCGGCTCGGCCTCTCCGTGCCGGTGCTCCTGGTGCTGGCCGCCGCTGTTCTATGGGGCATCGCGGTGGTGCTGCTGCGCAAGACTGCGCTGCAGGAGCGCACGACGATCCAGCTCGTGCTCAACAATTTCTATTTCCTGCTCTTCTCGGCCGTGCCGGCGCTGCTCTGGTGGCGCATGCCCGACGGAACGCAGTTCCTTTTGCTTGTCAGCGTCGGGGCGCTCGGCGGCGTGGCGCAATACGTGCTGTTCGAAGGCATGAAGCGCGCGCCGGTGTCGATCATCGCGCCGTTCGAATACACCTCGCTGGTCTGGGCCTTCGCGCTGGGCTACGCCATCTGGGGCGACCTGCCGCGTACGGAAGTGTTCATCGGCGCGGCGCTGATCGTCGGCGCCGGCCTGCTTATCGTCGGCAACGAGCGTTTCCGCAAACGGGAGCAGGCCTGATGACAGAAGGCTGTCAGGAGCAACCCAATAGTCTGGCGCCATGACGGATACGCTCGAATTGCCCGAAAAGCTTAGGCCCGCCGCCGACACCGCCGCCGAGCGCACGCTCGGCATCATCCTCGTGTCGGCCTCGGCGATCGCCTTCGCGCTCACCGGCGTGCTGACCAAGTCGATCCATGCCGATCCGCTGACCATCACCTGCTGGCGCGGTTTTTTCGGCTCGATCCTGATCACGCTCTACGTGCTGTGGCGCCGGCGCCGCTCGGGTGGGCGCGAAAGCCTGAAACTCGGCTGGCGCGGCTGGCTGCTTGCGGTCGAGGGCGCTGCCGCCAGCATCGCCTTCATCTCGGCCTTCAAATTCACTTATGTCGCCAATGTCGCCGTCATCTATGCGACCTCGCCTTTCATCGCAGCGTTGCTCGCCTTCCTTCTGGTGCGGGAAAAATTCCGGCTGCAGACGATGGTTGCGGCCGCCGTATCGCTTTGCGGCGTCGCCATCATGGTGGGCGCCGGCCTCGGCAACGGGCACCTGTTCGGCGATGGGCTGGCGCTTTTGATGACCGCCGGCAGCGCGCTCTACATGATCATGGTGCGCGCTTTTCGCGATTCGCCGGTCGTCTGGGCCGGCGCTGTCTCGGCCTTCCTGCTTTTCGTGCTCGGCTGGTTCGTCACCGATCCGCTGGCCGTGTCCGCCCGCGACGTGGCGCTGCTTGCCACCTTCGGCTGCTCCTTCGCGCTTGCCTCGATCCTGTGGACGGAAGGCTCCCGGCTGATCCCGTCGGCGGAAGCCGGGCTGCTGGGTTCCGCCGAGGTGCCGTTCGCCATCGTGTTTGCCCTGCTGTTCCTCGGCGAAGTCCCGCCGATGGCCAGCATCATCGGCGGCGCCATCGTGCTTTGCGCGGTTTTCGCGCATGCCGGACGCGACTGGATGAAGGCGAAATCGGCGCGTTCGTAAAATATTTTCGCGGTCACGGAACCATCATCCGACTCAGGCATTGTTAGCCTGACGGGTCACCCCCCAAGTCCCCCCAAACCCCTCGACCCGTCCGACTAGAAGCCGACCCGCAAAAAGGTCGGCTTTTTCTTTGGGGCTTCATTGTTTTGGGCAGTTCCCGGGAAATGGCGCCGCGATTCCGTTCAGGACGACAAGGCCAGGCCGCTGCCCAGAAGCTGTGCCAAATCCCGCGCCGGGAGGGGGGCCTCGCGGCCTAGCCGAATGGCGAAGTCGGCCATCGGCAGCGGCGGCAGGTCGAAATCGGCAGAGGCCTCCACAATACCCGAATGGGCGAAACGCCGGGTGCGCGGCGTCAGCGCGATGCCGGCATTGACCGCGCTGCGCAGGCCGGCAAGGCTGGCGCTGCCGGCGGCGATGCGGTAGCGGCGGCCGGCCGAGTCGAGCGCATTGAGCGCGGCCTCGCGGAAGCCGCAATAGGGATCGAGCAGCGCCAGCGGCACCGCTTCGGGCTGCGCCGCCAGTCCTTTTTCCGAGCAGAGCCACAGCATCGGTTCGCTGATCAGCGCCACCTCATCTGGCGATGCGGCATGGCGCATGGTGATCGCGAGGTCCAACTGGCCTGCCTGCAGCGCCGATCCGAGCTCCAGGGAGCGGCCGACGCGCAGCTCGATCCGCACACGTGGATGGCTGGTAGCGAAGGCGCGCAACAGGTCCGGCAGGCCTTGATCGGCGAAATCCTGCGTCGTGCCGATGGCGATGCGGCCGCCGGCGCGCGCACCTTTCAGCGCCAGCCACGCCTCGGTGTGGACGGCGAGGATGCGCCGGGCGTGGCCGACAAGGTCCTCGCCGGCCGGGCTCAGCCCGCGTCCCCTGCCCTGCGGGGTGAGCAGCGGCTCGCCGACGATCTCTTCCAGCCGCTGCATCTGTGCGGTTACCGCCGACGGCGTGCGGCCGACAGTGGACGCGGCCTTGGCGAGCGAGCCGCTATCGACGAAGGCAAGGAAGGTTTTCAAAAGATCCGGATCGAGCGTCTCCATACTTCGATAATATCGAATCAATTATCAAAAACAATTCGATTTTATTGATGCTACGACGGTGACATGGTTCGCCAACCCGAAGGAGAGAAAATGCCTATCATCAATATCAGCGTCACCGGCAAGCCCGACGCCAAGCTGTCCGCCGCGATCGCCAGGGAAGCGACCGAAATCACGGCGACGCTGCTGCGCAAGGATCCGACCATTACAGCTGTCGCCGTCAACTACATCGATCCGCAGCACTGGTTCGCCGGCGGCAAGTCGCTCGCCGAGCACGGCACCAGCACGTTCTGGCTCGACATCAAGGTCGTCGACGGCACCAACACCAAGCTCGAGCTCGAAGCCTATCTGAAGGCGATATTCGAGACTTTCGGCCGGCTGCTCGGCGGCGTGCATGAGGAGAGTTATGCCTTCGTGCATGAGGTGCCGGCGGCGGCCTACGGCTATGGCGGCAAGAGCCAGGAGTTTCGGTTCATCAGCGGAAGGCTGAAGGCGGCGTGAGAGTGTTTTGCTCCTCCGCCCGGACGGTACGCTATCTAGCTGGAGGATGGAGCCTGGTATCCAGCGCGAAATCCTCCTGCAGGTGCGGCTTGTAGAGGCCGCTCGCCCGGCCGGGATCGAACACCAGGTTCCAGCTATGCTGGGACACGGCGCTTGGAATCAGAAACAAGGGGTGCTCTGCCAGCAGACCGTCGCCAAACTGTTGCTGCCCCGCGCTTGGAATGCCTGGCCGAAGCCAGTTCGCGTTTGGAATATCGCCGATTTCCACAACATGAATTTTCGAAGGATCGGCGATCTCGAATGCCGTCAGCACGTGGCGGACTGTATCGAGCGTGCGAAATCCTTTGTGTACAGCCACCTCCAGAATGGCGGTCGAGGGGTCAATGGATGCATAGACGGCCCTGACACCTTTGCCGTTCCACCTTCCCCCAAGCTTGAAGGCTCCCTCGCCGCTATCCCAGCTTGCCTGGAAGCGTTTGTGATCAAGCCTCCAGCCGAGGACTTCTCCCGTCCCAAGAGAACCCGGCAAAGGCGTCACGCGTAGACACCATAGTCGAGCCGCTCGAGGAATTCCTGGACAAGGACAGTGCCCGCCGCCGTGGCCAAGAGATCGATCGGTCGCCGGTTGTCCAAGCCCATGGCGGGCTCAATCATCCACTTTTCGGCCGCTTCCTGAGTGCCGAGAATGGACGTGGCCTTGGTGAGAACCCTGGCGAAATTCCAGGTCCTTGAGCCCTGCTCCCGATTGAGCGTCCTGGAGTGATCCGATTTGTGCCGCTGAAATGTCCGCTCGCTCATGCCGAATGCCGCCTCGAAGGCGTCTGCTTCGATGACGGTCAGTTGCCTGACAAGGCTTTCCAGAGCCTGGCTTGGAATTCCATGCAGGATCATTTCATGGGCCTCGAGCGGGTTGGATACCGAGGATCCAAGAACCTTCGGCCCACCGAACAGGTCGACCAGCCGTTCGAACTCCGGTTCCATATGCAGTGCTTCGGCAAACCCCGTCGGAAAACTGGCCATTTTTACGTCTCACGTCACGTGTCACTTTATTTACGACATATGTCATAGCTTTTCAAGTGGAGATCGAGGCGCTGCATCACCCCACATTGACCTTGCCCACGCTTCCGCTACCCTCTGCCCCGAAGCGGCCGTTCAAGAGCCGCGCCCTGGAGGAGACTGGGAGAGAGCGGCATGATCCTGACCCTGGCGCTGCTGGCGGGCCTTGTTCTTGCCTGGCTGCTGATCGCGGTGATCGAGAGGTTCCGGCTCGACCTGCGCTTCACCCAGGCGCTGCTCTATGTGCCGTTCAAGCTCGCCTACCGCATCGCCGACAACCGCATCCGCATTGCCCGCAGCGCCAAGACGCCGGTGATCTACGTGGTCTCGCACCAGTCGCGCATCGAACCGGCGCTGATGCTGTCGCTGCTTCCCGACGACACGCTGCATATCCTGGACGAGGCCTCGGCGCGCTCGCCCTGGCTGGAACCGTGGCGCGAGCTTGGGCGCACGATCGCCTTCAACGCCGAGCATGTCTACGTCAGCCGGCGGCTGGTGCGCGTGCTGAAGGGCAAGGGGCGGCTTGCCGTATACCTGCCCGACAATGTCGAGCCGGACGTCAAATCCTTCCGGCTGTTTCGCGCCATAACCCGCATCGCCATGCAGGCCGACGCGAGCATCGTGCCGATCTTCGTTGCCGGCACACGCGACCTGCCGGTGTCGCTGACGCCGAACGAGAAAGCGCCGCGCCACTGGTTCCCGCGGCTTTCGATGAGCGTGCTGGAGCCAATGACCATCGCCGAATTGGTGGCGCGCAATCCCGACATGGCCTCCAACACCAACGCGCTGTTCGACCGTTTCGCCGAGGCGCGGCTCTACGGCACCAATCTCGACCGTGGCCTCTTCCTTGCCATGCGCGACGCCGCCGATCGCGTCGGCCCTTCGCATCCGATCATCGAGGATGTGATTTCCGGCTCGCTCAGCTACCGCAAGCTGTTCATCGGCGCGCGCGTGCTCGGCCGCCATTTCGAGGCGGTGACGGCGCCGGGCGAAGCGGTCGGCGTGCTGTTGCCCAACGCCAATGGCGTGGTGCTATCCTTCGTCGGCCTGATCTCCGCGGGCCGCGTCGCGGCGATGATCAACTACACCGCCGGCCCGGCGAGCGTAACCGCGGCGATCCGCACCGCCGTCATCCGCACCGTGATCTCGTCCCGCGCCTTCATCGAAAAGGCCGCCATCGACGACATCGTCGCCGCGGTCGAGGCAGGCGGCGCCAAGATGCTGTGGCTGGAGGATGTGCGCGCCAGCGTGACCACGCTGGACAAGATCGCGGCCGCACTTCTATGGCGCTTGCCGTTGCAGCGGCAGCAGGCGGGCAAACCGGCGGTGATCCTGTTCACCTCCGGCTCGGAAGGCACGCCGAAGGCAGTGGTGCTGTCGAACCGCAACCTGCTTGCCAATGTCATGCAGGCCGAGGCGCGCGTCTCAGTCTCGCCGGCCGATATCCTGCTCAACGTGCTGCCGGTGTTCCACTCCTTCGGGTTGACCGGCGGCACCATCCTGCCGCTGGTGCTGGGGATAAAGCTGTTCCTCTATCCCTCGCCGCTGCACTACAAGATCATCCCGGAGATCGCCCGCAAGGTGAAGCCGACCGTGATGTTCGGCACCGACACCTTCCTCGCCAATTACGCGCGCACCGCCAAGGACGGCGACTTTTCCAGCCTGCGCTTCGTCGTGGCCGGCGCGGAAGCGGTGAAGCCGGAAACACGGCGCACCTACCGTGACCGTTTCCAGGCCTCGATCGTCGAAGGTTTCGGGCTGACCGAGGCGGCTCCGGTAGTGGCCGTGAACACCGCCATCCATGGCCGCGACGGCACGGTCGGGCGGCCGCTGCCGGCCATCCGCATGAAGCTGGAGCCGGTCGAAGGCATCGCCGAGGGCGGCCGGCTGTGGCTCGACGGGCCGAACATGATGATGGGCTACATGACCGCCGACCGTCCCGGCGAATTGCAGCCGCTGGAAGGCTGGCACGACACCGGCGACATCGTTTCGATCGACCGCGAAGGCTTCATCACCATACGCGGGCGGGCCAAACGCTTCGCCAAGATCGCCGGCGAGATGGTGTCGCTGGGCGCCGTCGAGATGCTGGTGCAGTCGCTATGGCCGGAAGAGCGCCACGCGGCGGTTGCCGTGCCCGACAAGAGGCGTGGCGAGCGCATCGTGCTGGTCACCACCGCCGACGACGCCAGTGCCGAGGAACTGCGCCAGTTCGGCAAGAAAGCCGGCGCGGCCGAGCTGATGGTGCCCAACGACATCATCAAGGTGGAAGAAATCCCGGTGCTGGGCTCGGGCAAGACCGATTACATCTCGGCCCGCAAGCTGGCGATCGACCGGCTGGGGCTGGGCGTGGCGGCTTAGATAGATCGCCGACGCTACCCGATATCCGAAGGCGGCACCTTTTCCCCTTCCAGCCGCGCCCGCTTCGAATAAGCGCGCACGCTGAACGGCAGGAACAGCAGATAGCCGCCGACCGAAGCGGTCAGCGTGTACCAGGGATAGGTCATCAGCAAGAGGATGTAGAGCACCACGCCGAGGATCACCGGCAGCACCCTGTCGCCCGGCACCTTGACGCTCTTGCCCGAATAGACCGGCAGGCGGCTGACCAGAAGGAAAGCGATAAGCACGGTGAAGCCGGTGGCGATGAAGGCGGCCGGCCGCGTCGGCTCCAGCCCCAGCCGCAGGAAATAGAGATAGAGCGGCAGCATGACCAGCACGGCACCCGCCGGGGCCGGCACGCCGACGAAATATTCGGTCTGCCATGCGGGTTGGTCGGTGTCGTCGGCCAGCACGTTGAAGCGGGCAAGCCGCATGCCGCAGGCGATGGTGAAGAGAAGTGCTGCGATCCAGCCCGGCGAGCCGGCGCGATCGAGCAGGAAGGCGTAGAGCACCAAAGCCGGCGCCACGCCGAAATTGACGATGTCGGCCAGCGAATCCATCTGCGCGCCGAATTTCGAGGTGGCCTTCAGCATGCGCGCCAGCCGCCCGTCGATGCCGTCGAGGAAGGCGGCGAGCAGCACCATGACCACGGCGATCTCGAAGCGGTTCTCGAAGGCGAAGCGGATGCCCGAAAGGCCGGCGCAGATGGCAAGCACCGTGACCAGATTGGGCAGCACCATGCGCATCGGGATCTCGCGGATGCGCGGACCGCCGCTGGCATGGGCCTCGAATTTTTTGAACGGCGCGCCCAACGCTCAGGAAATCCTGACCAGTGGCGTGACCGCCGTGCCGCCGAACTCGGCAAGCACGGTCTCACCGCCCACCGCCGTCTGGCCGACCGCGACGCGCGGCACGGCGCCTGACGGCAGGAAGACGTCGACGCGCGAGCCGAAGCGGATCAGGCCGAAACGCTCGCCGATCGCGATCGAGCCCTCGGCCTCGGCCCAGCAGACGATGCGGCGCGCAACGAACCCGGCGATCTGGACGGCGGCAATCGTGCCGTTGGGACTGTCGATGACCAGCCCGTTGCGCTCGTTCTCCGCGCTTGCCTTGTCGAGCTCGGCATTGAGGAATTTGCCGGGCTTATGCTCGATGCGGGTGATCCTGCCGCGCACCGGAGCACGGTTGATGTGGCAGGAAAACACGTTCATGAACACCGAGATGCGGGTCATCTCGCCCGAGCCCAGGCCAAGCTCGCTCGGCGGCACGGCCGGTCCGACCGCCGAGATCACCCCATCTGCCGGGCTCACCACCAGCCGGTCGTCGACCGGCGTGACGCGCTCGGGATCGCGGTAGAAATAGACGCACCAAGCGGTGAGGATCAGCCCGATCCAGAACAGGATCGACGAGAAATAGCCGAGAAACAGCGTTGCCGCGGCGAAGGCGGCGATGAAGGGATAGCCTTCGCGATGGATCGGAACGAAACTATTCTTGACCGAGTCGAGAAGCGTCATGAGGCTTGGGGCGGTCCCTGTTTCAGGTTGCGCCTCAATAGCGGAAAGCCCCCCTCCCCGCAACGCAACAATGGGGGATAGGCGGGGCACGGATACCGCGAACGCGGGCAGGTAATTACCGGGCGGCAGCTGAGCGATCAAAGTGCGCGCCGAGTTCAGGCATCGTGGCCTCGGCGAGCTTTTCGTAATCCTCGCCACACAAGAGTACACTGCCATTCGGCGAAGACAGCGAGAGGAAGGTCCGGTCACACGCCAGCACCACCCAATTCACAACTGGCCCCTCCGCCGTTTGCGCCACCGAGTTAGCTGAAACGATGGCACCTAGTGGATCAAAGCCGGCCTTGCGTAGCAGAAGGTCGACAGCCACGGGAGCGTGATTTTGTTCAGACAGTTGGATCACTGTCTCAATCTCCGACTGTTCCGCGCGTCCAAGCAGTGTCCCGACACTCGGTGCGTTAGCTCCCAACGGGTTCTCACCCGGGCGCATGACAGGAGGGTCTTCAGGGGCGATATACTCGTAAACTGCGACGCGTGTCTTTGTCGCGGCGCATAGCCGAAGCTCGTTAGCGCTGGTGCGCAGTTGGAAGATCATCTGCTTTTCGCCTTCGACGTCCAGCATCCTCGCCATGCCGAACCCCAGTTTGATCTCCAATGGCGATATCGTTGCACAGGCGAGGCCGGCGCCGACTTCGCGCTGGCTCAACATCTGACGCGCCAGTTTGCCAACCGACTCGTGAAGAAGCCTGCCCTCGCGCTGGGGGTTGGACAGCACTAGTCGATCGATCGCGTCATCGTAGTTGTCATCATCGACAATTTGCAGATCGGGCCAAGAAGCGATCCAACGCGCGAGCAAATCCTCCATCGGCATGGTGTCATCGGCCTCGTAGAAAGCATCGTCAAGTGTATCCAAGAAATCGTCGCGGCCGCCCTCGAAGCCCGTTTGTTTCGCCGCTTCGTCGGGATGCTTGGCAACCCAAGCTGACATCTTTTCCAACGTCGCCAGCTGCCCTTTTGCCCCGCACGCGCTGAGTCCGGCTCTGGCGTTGGCAATCATGGTGTCGATTTCGCTGCCTGCATTATGGATGAATTGACTATGGCCGCCGTTCTTCACCTCCAAGGAGTACTGGTCCGCATGAAAGACCTGCATCGCCTTAGGGTTGATCTCCGGATAGCGATAGAGCCCTTTGGAAACCATCGTCACTACGAATTGCATAACAGC
Source organism: Mesorhizobium sp. RIZ17 (assembly GCF_051127865.1). Lineage (NCBI taxonomy): Bacteria > Pseudomonadati > Pseudomonadota > Alphaproteobacteria > Hyphomicrobiales > Phyllobacteriaceae > Mesorhizobium > Mesorhizobium sp. RIZ17. The sequence continues at coordinate 4,456,474 of NZ_CP147861.1, read as the reverse complement.
GAAGACGAGATGAAATGACCTTTCGTCGGCCTGTTCGATCTTCGAACGAGGCACCATGATCGAGGATACCAGAACGCTACTTGCCCTATCTGCGGAAGCCAGCGATTTCCTCTCGGAGCCCCTGTTGGATTTGCGTGAGAAAAAGCCAAACATCGAAAATGCTTTCCTGAGACGAAAACGATGGCGAGATTCTCTATGGCGCGACGATATCATCAGACGTTGGATTTGAAAGGCACCAGAATAGCCAGGTTTGCTGGCGCTGCGGCCCGATCGATAGGCGGGCTTAAATCACTGAAGGACTATGTCGGCGCGGCATAAGCTGATCCGTCCTAGGCTGGAGAACCCGCCAACGGAGCCAGCCAAATGTCGTCATCGAAATCGGCCAGGAAAGCCAATATCGTCACTGAGGGCCTTGCCTTCGGCGAGTCACCGCGCTGGCATGACGGGCGGCTCTGGCTCTGCAACTGGGGCACCGGCGAGATTCTTGCCGTGGACGAAGGCGGCAAGAGCGAGGTCATGCTGACCGTACCGGCAGTCCTGCCCTATTCGATCGACTGGCTGCCGGATGGACGATTGCTTGTCGTTTCCGGCCGGGAAGGCCTTCTGCTCCGGCAGGAAGCGGACGGAGCGCTCGTCACCCATGCCGATCTGCGGGGACTGTCGAAAAGCCCCTGGAACGAAATCGTCGTCGACGGGCGCGGCAACATCTATGTCAATGGCGGTGGGCCGGCGCCGGCGCCGGGCGAGCATTTCGGGCCAGGCACGATCGTGCTGATCATGCCGGACGGCACGGTTCGGCAGGTCGCCGAGGACATCGCCTTCGCCAACGGCATGGCGGTGACGCCGGACAACCGGACACTGATCGTCGCCGAATCCCACGCCAGGCGGCTGACTGCCTTCGACATCGGCGAAGACGGGGGCCTTTCCAAGCGGCGTGTTTGGGCCGATCTCGGCAACGACTATCCCGACGGCATCTGTATCGATGCCGAAGGCTGTGTCTGGTATGCCGACGTGCCGAACCGGCATTGTGTCAGGGTGCGCGAAGGCGGCGACAAAATCGACGGTGTCGAGGTCGATCGCGGCTGCTTTGCCTGCATGCTGGGTGGAACCGACGGCAGGACGCTGTTCGTCCTTGCCGCCGAATGGCGGGGTTTCGAAAACATGGTGAGCGACGCCCGCACCGGCCAGGTGCTGAGCATCGCTGTGTCCGCGCCGGGGGCCGGATGGCCTTCTTACACCTCCGGCACGCGCTGGTAGTTGGCGATGTCGGCCTTGACGCCAAGGCGCGCGATGGTTTCCTGCGCGCTGAACGCGATGCGCTCATGCGCCGCCTTGACGATCGGCACCACCTTGTCGACCGCCGCCTGGCTTTCCCATTCGACCACGGTGACGATGTTGAACTCGCCCGGGCCGGAGAATTGTTCGAGCAGGAAATCCTGCACGAACCCTTCCTGCTGGCGCAGCAGTTCATGCGTCATCCTGGCCTTGCTGAGGATTTCGTCGCGCGCTTCCGCCGGCACGACGAATTTGTCGACCCGGAACACGCTGCCGGTTCGGTGGTTTTTGGTGGTCATTTCGATCTGTCTCCGTTTGGGAAAGTTGCCTGGCAGGTGGCTCGGAGACGGTTTGCAAGCTCAAGGTAAGTTGAGGTCAAGGGGGATTTTGCGCCGACTTCTCCTTCTCCCCTTGTGGGAGAAGGTGGATCGGCGCGGAGCGCCGAGACGGATGAGGGGTGTTGGAAGGAACGAGGCGGTGGCGATTTCGAACGTATCGCAAAGCTGGAACACCCCTCATCCGACCTCGCTTCGCGAGGCCACCTTCTCCCACAAGGGGAGAAGGGGAAGTCGGCGCTAGCTCACCTCTGCCGTCCTTCTCCTCACAACCACCCCCAACTCATCGCTCTCGCGCGCGATGCGCAGGCGCTCTTCGGCTTCGGTCGCTTCGCGCTGGCGGTCCCACATCGAGGCGTAGAGGCCGTGCTTGGCGAGCAACGCCGCGTGGGTGCCGCGCTCGGCGATCTGGCCGTCCTTCAGCACGATGATCTCGTCGGCCGAGATCACCGTCGACAGGCGGTGGGCAATCACTATGGTGGTGCGGCCCTTGCTGACGAGGTCGAGCGCGGCCTGGATCTCCTGCTCGGTGTGGCTGTCCAGCGCCGAGGTCGCCTCGTCCAGCATCAGGATCGGCGGCGCCTTGAGGATGGTGCGGGCGATGGCCACGCGCTGCTTCTCGCCGCCCGACAGTTTCAGCCCGCGTTCGCCGACCATCGAGCGGTAGCCTTCGGGCAGCTTGTCGATGAACGGGCCGATCTGGGCGAGCTCGGCCGCCTTGCGCACCTCCTCCTCGCTGGCGCCCACGCGACCGTAGCGGATGTTGTAGGCGATGGTGTCGTTGAAGAGCACGGTGTCCTGCGGCACCATGCCGAGCATGGCGCGCAGGCTCTCCTGCGTGACGTCGCGAATGTCCTGGCCGTCGATCAGCACCTGGCCGCCCTGCACGTCGTAGAAACGGAACAAAAGCCGCGAAATAGTCGACTTGCCGGCGCCGGACGGTCCGACGATCGCCACCGTCTTGCCGGCCGGCACCTCGAAGGAAACACCTTTCAGAATCTTGCGGTTCGGATCGTAGGAGAAGTGCACGTCACGGAACTCGACCTTGCCGGGGCCGACCTTCAGCGGCTTCGCATCCGGCTTGTCGACGATTTCCTGCGGCACGTCGAGCAGGTCGAACATATGCTCGATGTCGGTCAACCCTTGCCGGATTTCGCGGTAGATGAAGCCAATGAAGTTGAGCGGCACCGAAAGCTGGATCAGCATGGCATTGATGAAGACGAAATCGCCGACCGTCTGCCTGCCGGCCTGCACCTCCAGCGCCGACATGCACATGACGATGACGGTGCCCAGACCGAAGATGACGCCTTGGCCAAAATTCAGCCAGCCGAGCGAGGTCCAGGTTTTCGTCGCGGCGGTCTCGTAGCGCGCCATCGAGCGGTCGAAGCGCTCGGCTTCCATGCGCTCATTGGTGAAATATTTGACGGTCTCGAAGTTGAGCAGAGAGTCGATCGCCTTGGTGTTGGCGTCGGTGTCGCTGTCGTTCATGTCGCGGCGGATCGAGATACGCCAGTCGCTCGCCTTGACGGTGAACCAGACATAGAGGCTGACGGTGACGGCGACCACGGCGACGTATTTCCAGCCATAGGTGAAGGCGAATATGCCGGCCGTCAGCGCGAATTCGAGGATGGTCGGCGCCGTGTTCAGCATGATGAAGCGCACGATCGTCTCAATGCCCTTGGTGCCGCGCTCGATGATGCGCGACAGGCCGCCGGTGCGACGCTCGAGATGGAAGCGCAGCGACAGCTGATGCATGTGGACGAAGGTGCGGAAGGCGAGTTGGCGCACCGCATACTGGCCGACCCGGGCGAACAGCGCGTCGCGCAACTGGTTGAAGCCGAGCTGGATCAGGCGCAGCACGTTATAGGCGATGACCAGCGCCACCGGCGCCAGCAGGAAGGACGGCAGCGGCGGCGGCGTCTTCGAGGCATGGGCCAGCGCGTCGGTCGCCCATTTGAAGAAATACGGACCGGCGACCAAGGTGAGCTTGGCGACGACCAGAAGCAGCGTCGCCCAGGTGACGCGGGCTCTGAGATCGGCGCGGTCGGCCGGCCACATATAGGGCCACAGGTTGCGCAGGGTCGTGAGGGTGCCGGCTTCGGCGGATACGGTCTTTTCGGCCACTAGTCTTGCCTTTTGGGTGAGAGTGTCAGCGCCGGAGCATGATGCCGAAAGCGCAGAGCGACTTTTCGAACGGCATCATGCTCTTTCTCCTGGATTCGGAGCCGGGCAGCAGAAGTTGACGAGTTGGATGAGCGAGGCCGAGACACCCGCAAGCGCGGCATGGTCGACCGCGTAGCGCGAACGCTGCCGGTCGGCCTCGAAGCGGACCAGCCCCGCCTCTACCAGTATCTTCAGATGCTGCGAGACAGTCGACTGGGCGAGGTCGAGATGGTCGACCACCTCACGGCACGAGCAGCAGCGGCTGGCCGAGAGGCGCTTCAGGATTTCGATGCGCGCCGGATGCGACAGCGCCGCCATGCGGAGCGCCATAGCGTGGCTGTCGCTGCAGCGGGTTACGGGGGATTCGATCATCGTCCATCGGCGATAGACGATGGATAGTGAGAGGGCAAGCTAGGCGGATGGGTAGATTTGTCTGAAGGAGGTCGCAGCCCTCTCGTTCATCATTCTAGGGCGGAGCGACGCGAAGCGTCGCGTAGACCCTAGAATCCATGCCGGGACGTTCGCGCGAGATGCGGCGATCGAGAATGGGACTCCGTAGGATGCCTGAAAAAGATAGGTCTGCACCGTGGCATCGCCTTTATGTCACGGCATGGATTCTAGGGTCTGCGCGCGTCGCTTCGCTCCTTGCTCCGCCCTAGAAAGACGAAGCGCCCCTACTCCGTCTTCGCCGGCGCGGCTGTCATCTGCTCGCCCATGGCCTTCATGTCGGCATCCTCGCCTTCCTTCGACTTGGACGGCACCTTGAACACCTGGCCCGGCCAGATGCGGTCGGGATTGCGGATCTGGTCCTGGTTGGCGAGATAGATGGTGGAATAGCGCACGCCGTGGCCGTAGACGCGGCGCGAGATGCGCCAGAGCGTGTCGTTGCGGCGGATGATGACGGCGGCGCCGTCGGCATGTTCGAGCTTTGGCGCGACCGTCTCTGGCACGTCTGTCGAAGGCGTCGCCTCGGCGACCTTGGCGGGGGCCTCGCCGGTCGCAGCAGCGGCTGGCGCCTCGGCGGCCGTTGCCGGCTTGGCCTCCGCGGCCTGAGACCCGGCGCCCTGGACCTGTGCGAGCTTGGTCTCGGCAGGCTTGGCCTCGCCTGTCTTTGTTTCGGTCGGGGCGACGGCGGCGATTGACTCGCCGGGCTCGCGCTCGAACGGCACGGCGGCGCGGGCGACGACCTTGACGCCGTCGTCATCCAGCCCGTCGACATGGATGGTGTAGTTGCCGACCGGAATGTCGCGCGTCGCCTCGATCAGGAAATGGCCGTCGGGCGAGGTTTTGGCATCGCCGAGCAGGATGGCGTCGGCATAGGCGCGCACCTTGCGACCGGGATCAGCCGTCCCGGCGACGAAGATCTTGCTGCCGTCGATCTCGACCGCTTCGACGGCGATCTTGGGCTCCGCCGCAGCGGCCGCCGGAGCAGACGCCTGGTCGGTGGCGGCCGGCACGGTCGCAGCCGGGGCTCTATCCGAGCTCGACGCAGCCGGTGCGGGCGTTGCCGGAGCCTGCTTCGCCGGCGCCGCAGCCTGATCGGTCGCGGCCGGCGCCGCCGGCTTGGTCTCGGCCTCAGGGACGGTGATCAGCTGGGACGCCTTGCCGGGTTCCTCGACCATCGCCAGCACTTGGCCCGTCGGGCTCTGCGGCACCGAGACCACCGCGGTCTGGGCCGAGGCGACAGCCGTGCCGCCAACCGTCTGGCGCAGCGTGATCGTATAGTCGCCAGGCTTCAACGGGTTGTCGAGCACGATGGCGAAGGCGCCGTCAGGACCGGAATCGGTCGATCCAAGCACGGTGCCGCCATTCAGGATCTCGACCTTGGCGTTGGGCGCGGCGCTACCGGCGACGACGAGCGAACCATTGCTCTCGACGCGCACGACATCGAAGGTCGGCAGTGTCGGACCAGCCGCGGCGGCGGGCGCCTGGGCGGCCGGAGCCGCCGCGTTGTTGGCCGATGCCATTGTGTTGGCCGGCGCCATGGCGTTATTCGCCGGCGCCATCTTATTGGCAGGCGCCATCGTGTTGGCCGGAGCCATTGTGTTCGCCGGAGCCTGGGGCACGCGCCCCTCTGTGCTCGTGCTCGAGGATTCGGCCGGTTTCGCATTGGTTTGCGGCAGCGCCGCGACCTGCGCCGGTTTCTGGTTGTTGATGTAAGGGTCGAGCGCACCCGACCCGTAGGCGACCGCCGCGACGGCGACAACGCCGCCCGCCGCGAACAAAAACGCCTTAGAAGGATTGATAGCCATAATTCCGTATTGCCCCCTTAGCCACCTAACGCCCGGTCTAGCGTGTTTTCCCGAGTCCGACAAGAAAAAGCCCGTCCGCGGGCTTGACCGCGCCAACCGTCCCCATCACCAATCATCGCCATGAACACGATTCGATCCGTCTGCGTCTATTGCGGCTCGTCTCCGGGCCGCGACGAGGCCTATATCAAGGCCGGCCACACACTCGGCCGCTCGCTTGCCAAATCCGGACTGCGCTTGATCTATGGCGGCGGCACCAAGGGCATCATGGGCGCCGTCGCCGATGGCGCGCTCAAGGCCGGCGGCAAGGTCACCGGCATCATCCCGCGCTTCCTGATCAACAGGGAGGCGACCGAGACTGCGCTCGACAAGCTCGACGAATTGCTGATCACCGACAACATGCACGAGCGCAAGCACAGCATGTTCGAAAAATCCGACGCCTTTGTGGCGCTGCCCGGTGGCATCGGCACGGTCGAGGAGATCGTCGAGATCATGACCTGGGCGCAACTCGGCCATCACCGCAAGCCGATCGTTTTCGCCAACGTCAAGGGCTTCTGGGACCCGATGCTGGCGCTGCTGGAGCACATGTCGGCCGAAGGCTTCATCCACACCGCGCAGCGGGTGAAGCCGCTGGTGGTCAACGACCCGGAAGCGATCGTCGCCGCCATCATGGTGGCCGGATCGTCGGTCGACGCGCCGACGGAGGGCGTAAGGGCGGTGATCGATAAGATGTGAGTAGTAAGTGGTGAATAGTGAATGGTGAATGGTGAATGGTGAGGCTGCGCAACTTTGCGCCGCCGTCTACTGAAGGCCTTCTATTCACTATTCACTATTCACTATTCACTATTCACTATTCACTATTCACTATTCACTATTCACTGCCTCCCTCAAATCCCCAACCACCGCCCGCCGGTCATCCCGCCGCCAGGCGAGATGGATCGACACGCTGCGCTTGAACCATGGCAGGTCGCGGAAGATCACGCCGGTGGGTGCTGCGCTTCGCAAGCTTTCCTGGACCGTGGCGAGACCGAGGCCGGCGCTGACCAGGCCGAGCGAGGTCAAGGGATCGGCGGTCTCATAGGCGATATCGGGCATGAAACCGGATTCTGCGCAGGCCGCAAGGAACTGCGCGCGGTTGGTGTCGCCAGGCTGGCGCACGACGGTGATCCAGACGCGGCCGTCGAGGTGGCCGGGCGCAATGTCGGCGACATCGGCCAGCGGATCGCCCTCCGGCAGCGCGAGCACCAGCGGCTCGCGCCGCACCAGCATGCTTTCAACATCCGGATCGCCCTCCGGCGCCGGCGAATAGACGAAGCCGAGATCGAGCACGCGCTGCCGCAGATCCTCGAACTGCGCGGCCGTCCGCCGGCTGCGCAATTGCAGATGGAAATCCGGCCGCGCGCGGCGGAAATCCCGCAGCATGGCGGCGACCAGTCCGGAATGCACCGCGCCCTCGACATAGCCGATGGCGAGGCTGCCTGTGGCGCCGCTGGCGAGGCTGCGGCCGAGCTCTTCCAGCCGCGTCGCGTTGGCAAGCAAGGCGCGGGCCTCGGCAAGGAAAGCCCTGCCCTCGGCGTTGAGATGGACGCGCTGCTTCGCCCGTTCGAACAGTGCGACACCCAACTGCTCCTCGAGCTGCATGATCTGCCGGCTCAAGGGCGATTGCGAGATATGCAACTGCGCGGCGGCGCGGCCGACATTGCCGGCCTCGGCGACGGCGACGAAATATCTGATCTGGCGCAGGTCGAGCATCTTTTTTGCTCCCCGGTTCAGGTCCTCGAAGATCTCAACTATAGCCTAATCAGTCTTGGACAGTCTGGCCAGTCGGCGCGATATCTCCTGGCATCAACCAGCCACAAAGGAGACCGCCATGCAGTTCTTTGCCCTGCTTACGCGCAACACCCAGAAGTTCGGCGACGCCGATTTCGCGCCGCTGCTGCCGCCAGAGTCCGAGCAGCGCAAGACACTCTACGCGCAAGGCGCCGTGCGCCAGATCTGGAACCGCGGCGACATTCCCGGCAGCGGCATGATGTTCGAGGCTACCGACGAAAAGGAAGTACGCGGCCACCTTGCCACGCTGCCGTTGATCGAGGCCGGCATGATGGACATCGCGGCGATCGTGCCGCTCAACCCTTATCCCGGTTTCGGGCCGAAGCGGTGAGCCAAGCCTTATCCGCGAGGTTGCCGTAGATCGGCAGCCTCACGGCCAGGCTTCCTGCATTGCGTTCACCGACAGCCACGCCATCGCGGGCAGCGCGACGAGCAGCGCCAGCCGCATGCCAGCGGATCGCGCCTGGTCGGGGTCCTGGCGCTGAAGCCGGCGCCAGATCTGGAAGGCGGCGAAGAGAATGAGCAGCGCATAAAAGCCGGCAAACACCCACAATGCCGTCTCACCGGATATCGCAATGCCGTTACTCTCCAGCACCTTGCCGACCAGCATAGCCGGCCCGGCGACGAAGAAGGCGATGGCGATGCCGAACAGGAAGCCGATCATGGCGCCGGGGAAAGGCGTGGCCGACAGTGCCACGAGCACCGCCAGCAGGATAAGCAGGGTGATGAACGCGCGCTGGCTCATGGCCACATTCCCCGATCGGACTCAGCGAATGTATCAGGCCGGCCTTAATCGCACGTAACGGCCATGGTCGGCGCTTTCCCGGTGCTATCCGGGCCACAGTTTGGCCGGGATCGATCCCGCCCTTGCCGGCAAGGGAACCGTCGCTATTGTCGGCCACGATCCGAACAATGGGGCGAAACATTCATGAAACTTGGCTTTGTCGGCACGGGCACGTTGAGCTCGGCCATCGTCGCCGGGCTGAAATCGTTGCCGGGCGAGACGACGCCGGTGGTGGTCTCGCCACGCAACGAGGTGATCGCCGCCGAGCTTGCCGCCCGCTACCCGGACGTGCGCATCGCCGCCGACAACCAGGCCGTGCTCGACCAGTGCGACACGGTCATGCTGGCGGTGCGGCCGCAGATCGCGCGCGAGGTGCTCAAGGCACTGCGGTTCCGGCCGGACCATCACGTCGTCAGCCTCATCGCCACGATATCGCGCGAAGAGATCGCCGGCCTCGTGGCGCCGGCGGCGCATGTCGGCAAGGCGCTGCCGATGCCGATGATCGCGCGCCTGCAAGGCGCAACGATCATCTGTCCGCCGGACCCGATCGTGGCGCCGCTGTTCGGCAGGCTGAGCGATGTGATCGAGGTCGAGGATCAAGGCGAGTTCGACGCGCTCAGCGTCGTCACCGCCACCTATGCCAGCTATTTCAAATATCTCGACACGATCCACACCTGGGTGCGCAGCCGGGGTGTGGCTGACGACAAGAGCCGCGCGTACATCGCCAGCATCTACAAGGCACTGGCCAATGCGCCCGACACGGCGCCTGGCCAAGACTTCATGCGCCTGTCGCAAGATTACGCGACGCGGGGCGGCATCAACGAGCAGGTGCTGCGCGAGTTGACCGAGCACGGCACGTTCGAGACTTTTGCGGAGATCCTCGACCGCGTGCACCAGCGTATTACCCGCGAGTGATTGGGATTACTCCGGCGCTTTTAGACAAATGGCCACAAGGCCTTACGAGGCGATCGAGCGCGGGGCTGCTGAGCCGGACCGGGCCTTCCGCCATTCGCATTGGCGCACCAAAACATTGGCCGGGAACAAAGCCTATGCGTTAGCGTTGCCTCACATAACGACAATTTGGAGATCGTCATGCTGCGAGGCGGATTGCTTTGGCTTATCGGGATTCCTTTGCCCGTGATTCTCATTCTTTGGCTGCTGGGCTACCTGCACTAGCCGCCGACACCAGGCAGGCCGGGACGATATGCGCGTTCCGGCCTGAACGATTCAACTGGCGCCGGTTAGCTCAACGGCGGTGCGCACGCGGGCGAGCACTTCGCTCAGCATGTCGTGCATGGCCTTGCGCGCCCGGGCGGCGTCGCCGGCCTCGATCGCCCTCAGCACCTTGCCATGCGCGTCGAGGTCGCCGACCGGGTGGCCGAACAGCGCGTTGGTGGTCGGCACGCTGTATTGCAACGCGGTGTGGATCAGCGCCGAGAGCGGCAGGAAGAAGCGGTTGCCGGTGGCGGCGAGCACCGCCTCATGGAAAGCCGCATCCGACGAGACCGGATCGCCCTGGCCAGAGGATGCCGCGCGCATCGCCTCGAAGGCCTCGCGGATAGCGGCGATCTCGTCCGCGTTGTTACGGCTCGCCGCAAGCGCTGCCGCCTCGCATTCGAAGGCAAGGCGCACTTCCAGAAGCTCGGTGATGAAATGGCGTGGCGTCGCGCTGGCGCGCAGCCAGCCCAGCACCGAAGGATCGAGGAAGTTCCAGTCCTTCAGCGGCCGGATGCGCGAGCCACGCCGGGGACGGGTGAGCAGCAGGCCCTTGGCCGAAAGGATCTTCACCGCTTCGCGGGCAGCGCTGCGGCTGGCGCCGAAGCGGGCGCAGATCTCTTCCTCGCCCAACAGTGTCGCGCCGGGCGGAAACAGTCCACCGAGAATCTCGCGGCCGAGAATATTGGTTATCTCATCGGTTACCGACGAGGTCTGGTTGCCTGCCATTTGTCCCGGCCCATGTTCTGTTTTGACGCAATTCCGGACACAAAACCGCTCTCACTTTTCCTGGAATTGCTTTGGCTCTTCACGCCACTGTTACACGTGTGGGATCGACACCGCATTGACTAATTATCAAGGCGCACAGCTCGGCCTATTAATCCGATTTATCAGATGAATTGGATTGAACGCAGCCGGGCTTTGCTGCTAGCTGTGGGAACAGAAATTTCGGAGAGCCGGTTTGTCGCCCACGTCCTCGATGCGCGCTGTGGTGCTGCGCCGGCCGCTCGACCTCCATGTGGAGGAGCGAGCCGCCCCCTCGCCCGGCCCGGGCGAAGTGCTGGTGCGCATCACGCGCGGCGGCATCTGCGGCTCGGACCTGCACTATTTCCGCCATGGCGGCTTCGGCACCGTGCGCATGAAGGAGCCGATGATCCGTCGACCTGATCGGCACGGGCCGCATCGACGTCGCGCCGCTGCTCAGCAACACGCTGCCGCTTGCCGAGGCGCGAAAAGCCTTCGAGCTGGCCAGCGACAAATCACAATCGATGAAGGTGCAAATTGCGTTCGACTGATTATCTCGGCCGTCTCTTCGGCCTCGAAGGCAGGCATGCCTTCGTCACCGGCGCCAGCCGCGGGCTGGGCCTCGCCTTCGCGGAGGCGCTGGCCGCCGCCGGCGCGCGCGTCACCATAGGCGGCCGCAAGGCCGACGAGCTCAAGGCCGCCGGCGACCGCCTGCGCGCCGAGGGCTATACCGCGGCGGAAGCCGTGATCGACGTCACCGATACGCAATCGGTCGACGCGGCGATTGCGGCGAGCGAAGTGGGCACCGGGCCGATCGACATCCTGGTCAACAATGCCGGCATCCAGCGCCGTGCGCCGCTCGAGACTTTTTCCGACGCCGACTGGGATGCACTGATGGCGACCAATCTCGACGGCGTGTTCAAGGTCAGCCGCGCCGCGGTGAAAGGCATGATCCAACGCCGCAAAGGCGTCATCATCAATGTCTCGTCGGTGCAGAGCGCCCTCGCCCGCCCCTCGATCGCGCCTTACGCGGCAAGCAAGGGGGCGATCACCATGCTGACCAAGTCGATGGCCGGCGAATGGGGCCAGCACGGCATACGCGTCAACGCCATCGCGCCCGGCTATTTCAAGACCGAGCTGAATGCTGCTCTGGTCGCCGACGAAAAATTCTCGACATGGCTCACCGGCCGCACGCCGATGCGGCGCTGGGGCGATGTCGAGGAACTCGCCGGCGCCGCCGTGTTCCTTGCCTCCGACGCCGCGAGCTTCGTGACCGGGCAGACGCTGCTGGTGGATGGCGGGATCACGAGCGTGCTGTGACGCGCGGCCGACGTCTCGTCAAACCGGCAAGCTCGTCTCCCCCACCGACAGATGTTGCTCGACGGTCGGATCAATCTTGGCACCCTTGGCGAAACCCGCCAGCAACCGATCGACCGACAGCCGGCCCGAACCGGCCAGCGCCAGGATAAACATGCCGCCGGCAATGGCGAGGTCCTTCTCGAAATGCAGAAGCTCGTTCTGGCTGGCGAAATTGGTGTGGAAGAGGGTGGCCGTCATCAGGCAGAACAGGCCGAGCCCGATCGCGCCCAGCCGCGCCAGGATGCCGAGCGCCACCGACAGGCCGGCGCCAAGCTGCAGCAGGATGGTGGCGACAAGCAGTGGCGTGCCGACGCCGAGCGCGGCCATCGCCTTCTGGGCCCCCTCGAAATGCGTCGCCAGTTGCAGTCCCTCATGCACGAAGATCAGGGACAGGAGCAGGCGGCCGGCGAGCAGGACCGCGTCCCTGGCGTGAAGTTTTTCGGCAAGTTCGATCGGTGTCATGGTCGGCTCCAATCCTTGGAAACAGGCATCTTGGAATTGAGCGGGAGCGCCACCGGTCCGCCTGGACGCGCGCCTGCGCGCTCGGGTTGAAGGGTCGGAGCCGGCGCGAGGGAGAGGAACGCCGGCTCCGGTTTTCGGGCGCTACCGCCGTGGCGCCCAAAAAAGGTCGATGCTTATAGGTCCGCGCCAGGCCCTCTCCGGCCGCTTCGCGGCCACTTCTCCCCACTTTGTGAGCGAGGAAGCAGGCCGCCTACTTCGTCACCTTGGTATCGATGGCCTGCTTGAGATCGGAGAGCTCCTCGCAGCCCGCCGGGCAGAGTTTCTGCAACGAGGCGAGCTGCTCGTTGGCCTTGGCCATGTCGCCGGTCTCGACATAGAGCTCGCCCAGATATTCATGCGCCGCCTTGTGGTCGGGCTTAAGCTCCAGCGCCTTGGCGTAGTAGGTCAGCGAGGTCTGGTAGTCGCCGGTCTTGCGCAGCGTGAAGCCGAGCAGATTGTAGACGTCGGCCTGCTGGGTGTCCTGCGCGAGGTCACGCAGATCGGCCAGCGCGCCCTTGTAGTCCTTGGCCTCGATCTTGGCTTTCACGGCCGTCAGGTCGGGTGCATCGGCGCCTTCGATGTCGTCCACTGCATAGGCCGGAACGGCGATGGCGATGGGAGCCGCGGTCAAGACCGCAATGGCGCCGAGCACCGCGAAAAGTGCGTGTTTCATGGGAGTTGTCGCTTTCTGTTCAGGATCCGATTCCGATCAGATCTGGGTTGGGGTGAAGGCGTAGGCGTTGCCGTCCTTGACGAAGCTGCCTGTGCCGGGGAACGGGAAGTGCGAGCCGCAGATGCGGACATTGTCGGCGATCACCTGGTCAATGATCTTGTGGCGCGTGGCGATCGCCATCGGCCCGTCCTGGTCATAAGCGCCCTGCCATTCGGGATGCGGGGCGAGCAGCGCCGGCACGTACATGGTGTCGGCCGAGACGAGGAACTGCTCGGAGCCGGCATCGACATGGTAGACGGAATGGCCGGGCGTGTGGCCGGGCGCCGCCATGAGGCGGATGCCGGGCACCACTTCCGCGCCGTCGTCGACCAGCTTCCAGTTCTTCCATTTCGGGAAGTTCTCGGCGATGCGCTTACCCGCCGGCTTGCGGCCTTCCGGAAGCTTGGCCAGGCGGCTCGGATCCGTCCACCAATTGTACTCGGTGGCGTTGACGATGAGCTCGGCATTCGGGAACACCGGATCGTTGGTGCCCTTCTCCATCAGGCCCCAGACATGGTCCGGATGGAAATGCGAGATCAGGATGGTGTCGATCGCCTTGTAATCGATGCCGGCGGCCTTCATGTTGGCCGGCAGATGCGTGGCGTTGGCCTGCCACTGGCCGACGCCGGAGCCGGCATCCATCATGATGGTGCGGCCGTTCATCTGGAGAACGACGACGGTGAGCGGGATCGGCATGAACTCGGTGGTCAGCCCCGCCTTGGCGAGCGCTGCCTTGGTGTCGTCGACCGACACGTCCTTGATGAAGGCCGGGTCGTGCGGCTTGCGCCAGATGCCGTCATAGACGGCGGTGACCTCGAGCGAGCCGACCTTGTATTTGTAGAAGCCGACCAGCGGCTCGACCGGGGTCTCGGCGTAAGCCGCGGGCGCGAATTCCAGCTTGCCGGCAATGCCGAAGGCGGCGGCGGCGGCGGCGGATCCGAGCACCATGCGGCGTGTCATATTAAACATCAGAAATCTCCTCTTGTGGCTTGCGGGTTTGCTTCATGTTTCAGGCGGTATGAGAGAATGGCGGAGGGCCCGGTGCGACCCTCCGCCGACTGCGGAAGCCGGCGCCGGCCGGTCCGACTGAAGACTGGTCCGGCGCCGGGGAGATCGGGGCTTCCGGATCGTGGAGCCCGGAGTGAGGCGTGCCTTCCTCACACAGGGATCAGGACCTTTGGCCCCTCACTCCAACTCAGTGACCCCAAATGCCCTGGCCAGGCTCTTCCGCAGCAATCCTGGCCGCCGGCTTCATGTCGTGGCGGGCCATTTCGGGCTTCGCGATGGAAGCGGTCGTGGTGATGTCGACGGCAACGGCCTGCTGGCCGGCATTCGTCGCGGAGAAGTGGTCGCTGCCGGCGAAGGCGCCGCTGGTGGCGACGAGAATGGCGGCTGCGGCAAAGACGGTTCTGTTCATGTGCGTATTCCTTCCGGTTTGGTTGGTGCGTGCCTTGGGAGGATGGCCTCGCTACACAGCAAGACCCGGAAGGCCCGGGGTTTATTCCCGGGGCGCGGAAGAATTTTTTGGGTCGCACGAAATCAGGACTGAAGCCGCCTAGGGCATGACGCCGAAAAGTGTGAAGCGGTTTTCGGATGACATCATGCTCTATCTCTTTGATTTGGAGACGGATTCAGATTTCAGGTCGACGACCTGAAATCATCCGGCTCTAGCATCGGCCGTCATCGAACTGTCACACCCAACCGGGTGGCGCATGTTAGAAATGCTGCCTGGCCGCCCCCGCGACCCCGACCGCATCAAGAGCCGGCGAAGCCGCCATGAACATCGCCCTCCCCGCCGAAGGCACAGACCTCTCGCCCTACCTGCCGGACGAGCATGGGCTGTTCTTCATCTACCATTTCAAGGCCGACGGCAGCCGCACCAAGGATCCGGCCGAGGCGCATTGGAGCTGGCGCAGCTATCAGATCACCGACATGCGCGCCCGCCACGAGATCGGCGCCGAGCAGGCTTTGCCTGCGCCGGTGCGCGATGCCTTCCTGTCGCCCAGCCATGGCTGCCAGATCGATTTCGAGGACGACTTCCTCTATGGCGACCTGCCCGACCTCAGGCACGACTTTGCCGAAGCGCGCGGGCTCACCCACTTCCGCTTCGCTTTCAACGACAAGATGCTGGTCGGCGCCCGCAAGCAACCGCTGGAATCGGTCGACAAGGTCCGCAAGCTGGTGGAGAGCGGCACGCGAAAATTCCGCACGCCGGCCGAGCTGATCGAGGCGGTGATGGGCCACTCGCTCGACGGCATGGCGGCCGAGCTCGACAAGATGGGCGACACGCTCGATGGCATCGAGGACCGCATCGTATGCGATGCATGGCACAATGAGCGCCAGGCGCTGGTCGACGCGCGCCGGCAGCTGGTGCTGATCCACCGGCAGATGGCGACGCTCACCAACCTCTTCCGCCATCTCGACCATTCGCATCGCAACGAGCTGCCGGATCCGATCAACGACATGGCGACCAGGCTCTCGCATCGGGCGCACACGCTGCATCACGACGGCGAGCAGTTGCAGGCGCGCACGCGCCTGTTGCAGGACGAGCTGATGGCGAAGCTGACCGAGCAGTCGAACCAGTTGCTCTATATCCTGTCCGTGATGACGGCGGTGCTGTTGCCGATGACCATCATCTCCGGCCTGTTCGGCATGAATGTCGGCGGGTTGCCACTGGTCGACACGCCGCACGGCTTCTGGGTGGTGACGGCGATCTCGGTCGTCATCGCCGGCATCATCTACATGATCGTGCGACGGCTGGGCCGCGTCTGAAGCAACTGGGACTACGCGGTTGCGCGCAGATCCTCGACGATAACGCCCGCGGCGCCAATCTCCGCGTCATGGCCGGGTTCGCGCCATGTCTCGGCAAGCGCGGACACGTACCATTCGCGCATGGCCGGCAGATCGAGCAGCCGCGGCGGATAGGCAGCGGCCGCGCCTTCGACGGCCAGGCGGTAGGATTTCAGCCGAAAGGCGACGGGCGCAAAGAACGCATCGACGGCACTGAAGCTGCCGCCAGCCAGGAACGGGCCGCCGAAGCGGGCAAGGCCGTCATTCCACAAGTCGCCGAGGCGGAAGAGATCGTGCCTCAGCGCTTCCGACGTTTCGAACAGCTCGACACGCACGCCACAGCTCATCGAGCAGGCGCCGCGCAGGGCGCTGAAGCCCGAATGCATTTCGGCGGCCGCGGAGCGCGCCCATGCGCGTGCCCTGGCGTCCGCCGGCCAGACGCCAGAATGGCGCTCGGCAAGATACTCGACGATGGCAAGCGAATCCCAGACAGCCCAGCCGTCGTCGACCAGGCAGGGCATACGGCCGTTCGGCGACGTTTGCCGGTAGACATTCCAGCTCGACCCTGTCGGCAACGGATTCAGCTGTTCCTCGAACGGGATATCCAGAGTGCGCATCAACACCCATGGCCGCAGCGACCACGAAGAGTAATTCTTGTTGGCGATATGCAGAACATACATCAGCCCCTCCTTACCCTATCTCGTCGCCGGCGCCGCCTGGCGGACCTCGCGGCCCCTGAACATCGACCAGCTATACATGGCCAGAGCCGCCCAGATCAGCGCGAAGGCGATGGCCTGTGTCGTGCCGAACGGCTCGCCGAAGATCAGCACGGCGATAAGGAACACCATGGTCGGCGCGATATATTGCATGATGCCGATGGTGGAGAGGCGCAGCAGCCTGGCGCCGAACGCAAACAGCAGCAGCGGCACCGCGGTGACCGGGCCGCAGCCGATCAGCAATGCGGCGTCGGCGCCGGTGCTGGAAATCAAATGATCCTGGCCGGTGGCGATCAGGTAGGCGAGGTAGCAGAGCGCCGGCACCGAGAGCAAAAGCACTTCGAGCAGGAACCCCTGGCTCGGGCCGATCGGCAGCGTCTTGCGGAAGAAGCCGTAGGCGGCGAAGGAAAAGGCGAGTGCCAACGAGACCCAGGGCAATTTGCCGGCCTCGACGGTGAGCACCGCCACCGCGATCGCGGCCAGCGCGACCGCTGCGATCTGCAGCCGGTCGAGCCGCTCGCCGAGCAGCACGGCGCCGACAACGACGCTGACCAGCGGATTGATATAATAACCGAGCGCGGTCTCGACGGTACGGTCGACAGCGATCGCCCAGACATAGATACCCCAGTTGATCGAGATCAGCACCGCCGTCAGCGCCGCCATGGCAAGGCTCTTCGGCGAGCGGATCGCCGCCTTGAAGTCGGCGGTGCGTCCGGCCCAGATCAGCACCGCCGCCGCGATCGGCACCGACCAGACGACGCGGTTGGCGATCACCTCGGCAAGCGGCAGATGCGCCACCGCCTTCATGTAGAAGGGTAGCAGCCCCCAGAGGAAATAGGCGCCAAGCGCCAGGAGGAAGCCGCGGCGACCCTTGGCGTCCTGATCGAGATCGGCTGTAGCGGTGACCATGGCCCAACGCTATGACCCAGCGGACCGCCCAAGACCATCACAAAATTATGATGGATCAACGGACTTTTCGTGATGGTTCAAGCGAGCGAGGCGCAAGTTCCTCGCCCCACGCAGTGGGGAGAGGTGGCCCGGCGAAGCCGGGACGGAGAGGGGTCAGCGCGGCGGCTGACAATTTGCCGCAAAGGACAAAGCTGGCTTGTGACCGGCCTCGCGCTCTCGATTGAGTCGGCTCTGACTTCGCGTAGGTCGTCCCCCCGCTCCGTCCCGGCTTCGCCGGGCCACCTCTCCCCCGCTTTGCGGGGGCGAGGAAAGGAGCCCTACTCCGCTGCCACCAGCCCGGCCATTTCGCGGTTCTTCATCAGCTTGTAGACGATCGAATCCATCAGCGCCTGGAAGGAGGCGTCGATGATGTTTTCCGACACGCCGACCGTCCACCAGCGGGCGCCGGTGGAATCGTGCGATTCGACCAGCACCCGGGTGATGGCCTCGGTGCCGCCGTTGAGGATACGCACCTTGAAGTCGGCAAGCTCGAGGTCGACGATCTCGCTCTGATATTTGCCGAGGTCTTTGCGCAGCGCGATGTCGAGCGCGTTGACCGGGCCGTGGCCCTCGGCCACCGACATCTTCTCCTCGCCGTCGACTTCGACCTTCACGATCGCCTCGGAGACGGTCTTCAGATTGCCGTTTGCGTCGAAGCGGCGCTCGACCATGCAGCGGAAGGAGGTGACGTTGAAGAACTCCGGCAGGCCGTGCAGCATTTTTCGCGCAAGCAGCTCGAAGGAGGCGTCGGCGCCTTCATAGGCATAGCCTTCGGCCTCGCGCTCCTTGACCACCGCGATCAGCGCGTCGAGCCGGTGATCGTCCTTCGGCACATCGATGCCGCGCCGCTTCAGCTCGGCGAGGAAATTCGCCTTGCCGCCCTGGTCGGAGACCATGACGCGGCGGCGGTTGCCGACGGCTTCCGGCGGCACGTGCTCATAGGTCGCCGGTTCCTTGGCCAAAGCGGACGCATGGATGCCGGCCTTGGTGGCAAAGGCCGAGGAGCCGACATAGGGCGCCTGCGCTTCCGGCGCGCGGTTGAGCAATTCGTCGAACGCGCGGGAAAGCCTCGATATTCCGGTCAGCGCTTCGGCCGAGATGCCGGTTTCGAAGCGATCGGCGAAGGCGGGCTTCAGCGAGAGCGTCGGGATGATGGAGATCAGGTTGGCGTTGCCGCAGCGCTCGCCGATGCCGTTCAGCGTGCCCTGGATCTGGCGCACGCCGGCCTCGACGGCGGCCAGCGAATTCGCCACCGCCTGACCTGTATCGTCATGAGCATGGATGCCGAGATGATCGCCCGGGATGCCGCCGGCGATCACCTTGCCGACGATTTCGCGCACTTCCGAAGGCTGCGTGCCGCCATTGGTGTCGCACAGCACCACCCAGCGCGCGCCGGCGTCATAAGCGGTCCTGGCGCAGGCGAGCGCGTAATCGGGATTGGCCTTGAAGCCGTCGAAGAAATGCTCGCAGTCGACCATCGCTTCCTTGCCGGCCGCGATCGCGGTCTCAACCGAGGTCTTGATCGACTCCAGGTTCTCCTCATTGGTGCAGCCGAGCGCGACGCGCACGTGATAGTCCCAGCTCTTGGCGACGAAGCAGATGGCGTCGGATTTCGACTGCACCAGCGCCGCCAGCCCCGGATCGTTGGAAGCCGAGACCCCTGCCCGCTTGGTCATGCCGAAGGCGACGAATTTCGCGCTCTCAGTCCGCTTCTTCTGGAAGAAGGCGGTGTCGGTCGGATTGGCGCCGGGATAGCCGCCCTCGACATAGTCGATGCCGAACGCGTCGAGCAGTTTTGCGATGGCGATCTTGTCCTCGACGGAAAAGTCGATGCCCGGCGTCTGCTGGCCGTCGCGAAGGGTGGTGTCGAAGAGATAAAGGCGTTGCTTCATCGGAGATTTCCTGGGGTCGACCATTCGCTCGTGTCATGATCGGGATGCTGAAAGGGGCGGCGGCGTAGAATCTCTTCCGGAGAAGCTGAACTTTTCACCTCCGGCAAGCCGGCCAATCGATTGAACCATGGCATGCGAGCCCCAGCCCAATGTTGCCGAATTGGTTCCAAGCGCGTGGGGTCGTCGAGACTGCCTATTGAAAGGTCGATTGTTTCGACATTTACATGCCAGAAAGTCAGCGGGGTTCCGCATTCGGCGCAGAAGCCACGTTCTCCCACCTCCGAACTGCGGTAGAGGGCTGGCCGGCCACGAGTCCATTCGAGATCCGGAAGATGCACTTTGAAAAAGGGCCAAAACACCGAGCCGACAGCTTTCTGGCACATCCGGCAATGGCAGATTGCGGGATCGGCGGCGTTACGCGCGCTGTAGCGAATAGCGCCGCATTGACACCCGCCAGTGAGTATTTCGCCCATTTTTTCAGCTTTCGACGTACCTAAGTTGCATTGCCGCCAGCGAACCGATCCGTCGCCCGGATCAGCCGATCCAGAATCCCGGGCTCCGAATAAGCGTGCCCTGCCCCCTCGATCAGATGAAAATCCGCTTTCGGCCACGCCTTGTGCAGCGCCCAGGCATATTTTGCCGGGCACGGCATGTCGTAGCGGCCGTGGACGATGGTGCCGGGGATGTCCTTCAGCTTCCAGGCGTCGCGCAGCAGCTGTCCCTCCTCCAGCCAGCCGGCATGGACGAAATAATGGTTCTCGATGCGGGCGAACGCGACCGCGTAGTCGTCCTGGCCGAACGGCGTGCTTGTCTCCGGCTCGGGCAACAGCGTGATCGTCTCGCCTTCCCACAGGCTCCAGGCAAGAGCCGCGTCGACCTGAGCCTTGCGGTCGGAGCCGACAAGCCGCTTGCGGTAAGCGGCCATCATGTCGCCGCGCTCGGCCTCGGGGATCGGCGCCAGGAAGCGTTCCCACTTGTCCGGGAACATCTCGGAGACGCCGAACTGATAGTACCATTCGAGCTCGGCGCGGGTGAGCGTGTAGATGCCGCGCACGACGAGCTCGCTGACGCGCTCCGGATGCGTCTCGGCATAGGCGAGCGCCAGGGTCGAGCCCCAGGAGCCGCCGAAGACAAGCCATTTGTCGAAGCCCGCCATCTCGCGCAGGCGCTCGATGTCGGCGACGAGATGCCAGGTGGTGTTGGCCTCCAGCGAAGCGTTGGGCGCCGACTTGCCGCAACCGCGCTGGTCAAACAGGACGACGTCGTAGAGTTTCGGGTCGAACAGGCGCCTGTGCTTCGGCGAGATGGTGCCGCCCGGACCGCCATGCAGGAACACGGCGGGCTTGGCGCCCTTGGTGCCGCAGCGCTCCCAATAGATGGTGTGGCCGTCGCCGACATCGAGCATGCCGGACTCGAACGGCTCGATCTCCGGATAGAGCGTGCGCAAGGAACTGTTGTGGATCGTCATAGTTTCAAGCCCTGCTGCGGCCAGTTGGCCGTCTCGTGGTCGGGATGCTGGAAGGAGATGATCTGCTCCTGACGTCGATAGAAATCGGGGTCGTCATGGACCGGCGCCTCGAAGATCTTCTCCACCCAGGGCAGGCGAACCGCGTAGTTGACCTGGATCTGGGGCGCGAGGTCGGAGCGGTCGTCGAAGGCGCCGATGGCGATCTCCAGCGCGCCCGGCTGGCGATAGGTCAGCGGCGTGCCGCAGCGCGCGCAGAAGCCGCGGTCGATGTTGACCGAGGACTGGAAATAGCTCGGCTCCTCATGGGTCCATTCGACGCCGTCCTTCGGCACCGTCACCAACGCGCCGAAGAAGGAGCCGAACTGCTTCTGGCACATGCGGCAATGGCAGATGGACGGGCGCCCGAGCTTGCCCTTGATGCGGAAGCGCACAGCGCCGCACTGGCAGCCGCCTGTTCGAACTTGATCGGTCATGGTCTTTCCTCCGGCGGCCATTGGTCGGTGTCGTGATCGGGATGCTGGTAGGAGACGAGTTCGGCGAGATAAGGCGCCGAGGCGATATCGGCCATCGTGTCCTCAGACGGCAGTTTCGGGATACCGTCGACATAGGGAAGCTTTGCTTCGACGCCCCATTGGATGGTCGGCGCGATGCCCGTTGGATCGTCGAAGGCGGCGATCGCCAGCGCCATGCCGTCCGATGCCTCGAAGGTCAGCGGCGTGCCGCATTCGGCGCAGAAGCCGCGCCAGGCGGCATTCGACGAGCGGAAGCGTTTCGGTTCGCCGCGCGTCCAGTCGAGCGTGGCGCCGCGCACCGAAACCAGCGGCAGATAGAAATTGCCGCTCGCCTTCTGGCACATGCGGCAATGGCAGACCGAGGCGTCGCCAAGCGCGCCCTCGACGCGGAAGCGCACGGCGCCGCATTGGCAGCCGCCGGTGTAGACCGGCCGGTTGTCGAGGCTCATGACACACTCCCGATCATGGGCTGCTTTTGGGGCTCACTCCGGATCATGGCAGACTGCCTCGACGTTGTTGCCGTCGGGATCGAAGACGAAGGCGCCGTAATAGTTGGGGTGATAGTGCGGGCGCAGGCCAGGTCCACCATTGTCCTTGCCGCCGGCGGCAAGTGCTGCCGCATGGAAGGCGTCGACCTCGGCGCGGCTGCGCGCGGTGAAGGCGACGTGTTGGGTCGATCTCGGCTTGTCCGTGCTGTCGCTCAGCCAGAACACCGGCCGGTCGCGGCCATAGCCGCCAACCTTGGCGCCGCCGGTATATTCCTGAGGCACCATGTAGAGCAGCGAAGCCCCCAGCGGCGCTATCGCCTTGTCGTAGAAAGCCTTCGAGGCGCCGAAATCGGAAACGGTGATGCCCAGATGATCGATCATAGGACGAGATCCTCCGTTGGTGGCGCGGGCGCATCGGCCAGGCCGGCCACGATGACGATATGCTGGCAGACATTGTCGATATCGCGGATCACGTCGTCGTTCCAGAAGCGCAGGATGGTCCAGCCACTGGCGCTTAGATATGCGCTTCTTGCTTCGTCATATCGTAAGTGTTCCGCATCGGCATGCTGGCTGCCGTCGACCTCGACTATCAAACGATGAGCTGAGCAAGCGAAGTCAACAATGTATGGCCCTATCGGCACCTGCCGCCGAAAGCTCATTCCCATCAGGCGGTGGGCGCGCAACTCGTTCCAAAGCTTCAGCTCGGCATCGGTCATCGCTCGCCGCATGGATTTGGCGTTTTTACGCTGACGGGATGGAACGAGGTCGTGTCCCATGCTCAGGCTGCTTTACGTGGGAGATTGGCGAAACCGCACGCGACATCTGATCTCCCCCCTTGCGGGGGAGATGTCCGGCAGGACAGAGGGGGGTGCTGTCCCGCCGACGTAGAAACTACCAGGGAGCGCTGCCTTCTCCGGAAATGGCCGGCACATGAGTGGGCAAGCCGAAACGCTGGCGTTCCTTCACACCCCCCTCTGTCCTGCCGGACATCTCCCCCGCAAGGGGGGAGATTAGCCGTCATAAGCGCTTTCGCCAATCGCCAAGGTACCCTCACCGCTTGATCTCCCAGCTCGTCACGCGTTCGCCGGTGGCGGGGTCCTTGCCGTCCTTCAGTTGCACGCCCTGCGCCAGCAATTCGTCGCGAACCCGATCGGCCTCCGGCCAGTTCTTCGCCGCGATCAGCGCCAGACGATCCGCGATCGCCTTGGCGACCGCAGCCTCGTCCACCTTGGCCGCGCCCGTATCGAAACCGAGGAAGGCCAGCGCCGCCTTCAGCGAAGCGGCGACGGGGTTCTCGCCGGTGCCCGCGAACTCTGCCGCCTCGCCGGCAAGCTGCGTCAGCCGCTGGAAGGCGGTGTAGGTGGCGAGATCGTCGGACAGCGCTTCCACCACATCCGCCGGCAGGTCCTTCGCGGCCGCGGGTGCCAGATCCGCCGCGCGCTTCCACTTGCGCAGCGTGTTTTCCGCCTCTTCCAGCTTGCGCACGGAGAAATCGATCGGCTCGCGATAGTGCGTCATCAGCATCGCCAGCCTGAGCACCTCGCCCGGCCATTTCCTGCCGCCGAAAGTCTCGGTCTCCAGCAGTTCGTGGATCGAATAGAAATTTCCGAGGCTCTTCGACATCTTCTGGCCTTCAACCTGCAGGAAGCCATTGTGCATCCACACATTGGCCATGACGTTGGTGCCGTGGGCGCAGCGCGACTGGGCGATCTCGTTCTCGTGGTGCGGGAAGATCAGGTCCAGCCCGCCGCCATGGATGTCGAAGACTTCGCCGAGATAGGCGGCCGACATGGCCGAGCATTCGATGTGCCAGCCGGGCCGGCCCCTGCCCCATGGGCTCTCCCAGCCGGGCTCTTCGGGCGAAGACAATTTCCACAGCACGAAATCGCCCGGGTTCTTCTTGTGCGCATCGACCGCGATGCGCACGCCCGCCTGCTGTTCGTCGAGATTGCGCTTCGACAATTCGCCGTAGTCCGGCATCGAGGCGGTGTCGAACAGCACCTCGCCGCCGGCGACATAGGCGTGGCCGCGCTCGATCAGCTGCCGGATCAGCGACAGCATGTCGGCCTTGCCGTCGGCCCGGGGCGCGACGAACTCGGTCGCGCGCGGCTCGTAGGTCGGCTCAAGGCAGCCAAGCGCGGCGACATCCTTGTGATACTGGTCGGCAGTCTTTTCGGTGACCTTGCGGATCGCATCGTTGAGCGAAAGCTTTCCGGCCTCGATCTCGCCGCCGAAGTCGCGCAGCGCCCTGGCGTTTATCTTGTCGTCGACATCCGTGATGTTACGCACATACGTGACGTGGCTTTCGCCGTAGACTTGGCGCAACAGACGGAAAAGCACATCGAAGACGATCGCCGGGCGCGCATTGCCGATATGGGCAAAGTCGTAGACGGTCGGGCCGCAGACATACATGCGCACATTGTGCGGATCGATCGGAACGAAGCGCTCCTTCGCCCGCGTCAGCGTGTTGTAGAGGCTAAGGCCCTTCGATGCGTCAGACATGCGGTCCCGGTCCTTGGTTTGGGTTCACTGAAACCAGCTCCGCGCCGAAGGCACAAAGCAGGCTCCAGCCTGCTGGCCGGGGCGTTTTTCCGATCTGGGTAAAGATGAGGCGAAAACGTCCGGACCAGCGCGAGGCTAGCCAATAATGCAAATGCCACAAATGGCGAAAGACGTTTTCATGGGCGGCTTTATCGCGCCGGCGGGTGTTGCCGTCAAGCCGCTCCGCTCAGGAAAGATGTCGCTGAATCACAGGTAAAGACAGGCCGAAACATTTTATTAAACATGTCGGCACAGTGATGAAACATTCGCCGGCTAGACCGCCAGATGTCACGATTTGGTCGGAATCGGCCGCCAAACGCTCAACACGAAACCGTTACCAAGGGAAGAGAATCATGGCTCGCAACAAGCAGGAACAGAACCGACAAACGCAGCCCGCACTGGCCAGCCACTACCGCGCGATCGGCCCGGCGGCAATCGTCGCGGCCCTCCTCCACACCGCGAAGAAGAAGAAGCCCGCGCAGAAGATCGTTTCGCCGCGCGCTGCCTGAAAAGGCACGACCGGCACGGTCCCCGACAATGGGGATGCCGGCGATGAGGGCGCCAGAGCGCGCCCTGGAGATGAAGGCCTCCGGAAGCAGCCTCGCCAGGCTGGTAACCTTCGCTAGAATAAGCTCATCTGGTTTTCGTCCGCGCCAGGCTTCTGGCGCCTGGGCTTTTCGGCTTGCGGCGAAACGACGCCGCGCTCCTGAATCTCCGGCCCGGTGTTGGCGACCTTGTTGACCAGGTCGGAAACCGGGACAGCCTCGAAGAAATCGGGTTCCGCCGGCTTCAGCAGATCGAGCACGTCGCGCGGCTCCTGCGTGCGGCAATCCAGCCAGCGGGCGAAGTCGCGTTCCTCGATCATCACCGGCATGCGGTCGTGGATATGGGCGATGCCGGCATTGGCATCGGTCGTCAGTATGGCGCCGGTGTCCATCTCCGAGCCGCCCGGTTCGGAAAAGGTCTCGATCAGGCCGGCGAAGGCGACCACGCCGCCGCGTCGCGGGCGGATCCAGTAGGGTTGCCCCTTGCCGCTGCCCGATTGCTGCCACTCATAGAAGCCCGATGCCGGCACAAGAGAGCGCCGGTGGCGCATGGCGGTCTTGAAGGAAGCTTTTTGCAGCACCCCTTCGGAGCGGGCGTTGATGAGCAGCGGAAACGCCCTGGTGTCCTCGACCCAGGCCGGAATCAGCCCCCAGCGCACCAGCATCGCCTGGCGATCCGGCAGGTTCGAGCCAGGTTCCCGCTGCGGGCCGGCAAGCGCCATCAGCACAGGCTGCGTCGGCGCGATGTTGTAGCGCGCCGGAAACTCCTCGAGCTCGGCAAGGCCGAGGAAGGCGGCGGTCTGGTCCGGCGTGGCGGTCAGGGCAAAGCGTCCGCACATGAATCTGGGCTCTTCGATTGACGAGCCATGAAAGTGGCGATGGAACCGCCGCGCCGCAACGGCTAAAGCTTGTTTCGCCCAATCGGTCCACAAAAGGCTGCAGAAAGATCGACCCGCATGGAACAGCGCAGGATCATACCGGCCGTTTCCGTCGCCGTCGTGCGCGGCGGCACTGTGCTTCTGGTCAAGCGCGCGCGGGCGCCGTCGCAAGGGCTCTACGCCTATCCCGGCGGCAAGGTCGAGCCGGGCGAAACGCTGGCGCAAGCCGCGGCGCGCGAGCTTCAGGAAGAGACAGGGCTCGAAGCGACAGGCTATCGGCCATTGCGCGACATCCATATCGACGGCAGTGCCGAGAACCACGCGGTCGACTATCTGCTGAGCGTGTTCGGCGCGGCCTATGCCGGCGGCGAGCCCGTGGCCAGCGACGATGCCGAGACGGCGGCGTTCTACACGCTGGCGGAAATGGCTGAGATGCCGCTTGCGGGCGACGTGTTCTCGGTCGCCGAGGAATTGCTCGGGCCCGCCGCGGGCGCGTAGGCACCGAAAAAATCGCCTTGCGGGCGACAAGATGTTTCGCCACAAAGCCTTAGCTCCCTCACGCCAAGGCTTTGATGTCCCGCGCTTCTGCTCTTCTCGCCGCGTGCCTCGCCGTCAGCATGGCCGTTGCCGCGCGGCCGGCGATTGCCGCCGAGGCGCCGTTCGAGCCCGGGCTGATGCGGCTGGCGGAAGTGCTGGGATCGCTGCATTTCCTGCGCAACCTGTGCGGCGAGAAAGGCGACCAGTGGCGGGCCGAGATGGAAAAGCTGCTCGAATCGGAAAACCCCGATCCCGACCGGCGCGCCCGCTTCATCGCCTCCTTCAACCGCGGCTACCGCTCCTTCAGCGGCATCTACACGCAATGCACGCCTTCGGCGACCGAGGCCATCGCCCGCTATATGAAGGAAGGCGAGACGTTGTCGCGCGACATCGCTTCGCGCTACGGGAATTGAGGCTGGATCTGCGGCCGCTGCGCGTTTTGCGCAGATTTTTTGCGACAATCGTCGCCAATGTGAGCTGCCTTATTGTCTCCTGTCCCACTCTGATGCAATCATGTGTTGCACTTGCGCAACAGCGTTAATGAAACGTTAGTGCGCGATTGTGGAATTAACTCAAACTGAAGGTTTTGATGCCCCAAGCCGGTCTAATCGGCTAAGCTCGAAACCGATTGAGCGCAATCTCACCCGAAATGTAGATTTCGACCGTAAAAATGTCGTATTTACAAAGACTTAAATGAGGCTGCGGACGAACTGACAGGTCAAGCTAGGTCCACTATCGGATCGCCGCTTGCGGAAGGTGGACATCGCAATGGAACATGGTGTCAGCGACATCGACGCGTTGGTCAGGGAAGAAAAGCGGCTGACCGCCGTGGAAAGCCACAGCGAAGCGTGGGCCGAGGGCCTGTCGGCCGGCATCGAACCTGAGATCATCGCCGAAGCGGCGCTTGAGACCGCTTTCGGCGAGATGTTGCGCGCCAATGGCGAGACCTCGGCGCTCGCGCTGCTCGACCGCATGCGGGAAAAGGTAATTGCCGGCGCGTTCGAGCCGGAACGGCTGAAGCACTAACCACCCGTTTCGACAACGACTTTTTGACCATGACTTTTTGACGGCGACACGCCATTTGGGCATCATGCCCATGCGCTCGGACATTCGGAGCGCCGGCCGGGCCGAACCCGGGTACCATGGAGAGGCAAGCGGTGAGATTTTCGATGTCGGGCCGGCCGCGCGGACTGACCCTCAGCATCCTGGTCGCCGCTTCCTGCCTGGCGCTGCCTCTGTGCCTCACCAGCACGCCTTCCTACGCGCTGAGCGAGATCCAGCGCGAGGACCTGCCTTCCCCGGTGACCCCGCCCGCCAATGGCGACGGCGCCACGCCCGGGGCTACCGTGCCGATGCCGGAGGCGCCCGGCACCAAGCCCTCGGACCAGCCTGCCGATGACACGGACAAATCGGAGCCGAAGACGCCGCCCGCCAATGGCGGCATCACCAGCCCGCGCGCGGATCCGGACGCACCGCCGCCCGCGGTCGTCTATGACCTCAACACGCTTCCCGAACCGGTCAAGCGCATGCATGGGCTGATCATCGAAGCCTGTCGGACCGGCGACATCGAAAAGCTCAGAGCGCTGATCGGCAAGGGCGATTCCATGACGCAACTGTCGCTGGGCGACATCGACGGCGACCCGATCACCTTCCTGAAAAGCCTCTCGGGCGACGGCGACGGCCAGGAAATCCTCGCCATCCTGGAAGAGGTGCTTTCGGCCGGCTATGTCCATGTCGACACCGGAACGCCGCAGGAACTCTATGTCTGGCCGTATTTCTTCGCGCTGCCGCTCGACAAGCTCGATCCCAGGCAACGCGTCGAATTGTTCAAGCTGGTCACCGCAAGCGACTATGACGACATGAAGCAGTTCGGCGCCTACATCTTCTATCGCGTCGGCATCACCCCGACGGGCCAGTGGCTGTTCTTCGTCGCCGGGGATTAGGCCCGAAACCTATCGCTTACCGGCCTGCGGCCATATCCGAGCCGCTTCGTTTCGCAGGGCCGAAATGGCATCGGTTCCCAAGACGGGGTCCATTTGCAAGGCTTCGGCTGCGTCGCGCAATTCGCTCTGGTCCCGGAGTTTGGCCACGACCCAGGCGATTTTGCGTTCGATGTCGGAGCCATAGGCGGCTTGTGCCTTGTCGAGGGCCTCAGTCGGCATCTGCCCATACGCCTTGACCAGCATCCCAAGATCGAAGGCATCGCGATATGCGACGGCACGATCCTGGCATCGATCGGCATTCGCCAGCAGCTTCTCAGCAAACATGTCCGCAGGAACGAGCGCCGGTACCCCCAAATCCTCGTCGAAATGACCGCGCAAATCGATGCGGCCTTCCCGGACGACTTCGAACCGGATCGGTTGCCCTTTGAGCCTCACAACGGTCCTCAGGCCGTACTGGTCGATCTGGAAATCCCGGATGGCATCGACGGATTCAGGGAAAAAAGCCCGAACGCCGAGTTCCGATGCTTGTGTTCGCAGCTCGCGATAGCCGCCGGCGTCGGCGCAAAGGAAATCCAGATCCAGCGACCGACGATACTCGCCAAGCTTCATGACAATGGCTGTGCCTCCGCCAAACCAGCACTGATTGGCCGTCAGAAAGTCACGATCCATCAGTCCGAGGGCTTCGGCAATTATCCTGTGCTCCGGTTTTTCGAACGCCTTCATGATCTCTACCCGCAATATTCCGTCGGGCGCAGCGGTGCGCGCATCGAGGACAGAAAGATGGATTATCACGACGTGGTCAGAAGGATACCGTGGCCGAATTCGTCGGCTAGTTTCGCAATAAGCAGTTTCTCACGAGCCGTAAGGCGCTTTTGATCGACAAAGCGCCAGTTGCGCTCATAAAGCGCAAACACTTCTTCGGCCGGGATGGGGCGCGTGACATCGCGGTTCCAGGCGAGTGCCTGGAGCTCAGGAAACTCCGCAGGAATGATTGGCCCGATATTCGCGGTCATGGCGCTCAAGATAATGCAGAGCGCTTAACAAATCCAATTTTCGGCGGGATTAGGCCGGCAGCGCCTCGGAAAACTCCACCGCCCTGCCTTGGCCGGGCGTCACGATCTCGCCTTCCCACATGACGCGCGTGCCGCGCACGACGGTGCCGACCGGCCAGCCGGTGACCTCCCTGCCATCATAGGGTGTCCAGCCGGCCTTGGAGCCTGCCTGCACGTTGGTGATGGTCTCGCGCCGCTTCATGTCGACGATGGTGAAGTCGGCATCGTAGCCGGCGGCGATGCGGCCTTTCCTGGCCATGCCGAAAATGCGCTGCGGACCATGGCTGGAAAGGTCGACGAAGCGCTGCAATGTGAGCCGGCCTGCGTTGACATGATCGAGCATGATCGGCACCAGCGTCTGCACGCCGGTCATGCCGGACGGCGAGGCCGGATAGGTCTTCGCCTTCTCGGCCAGCGTGTGCGGCGCGTGGTCGGAGCCAAGAACATCGACGATGCCCTGCGAAATGCCGTGCCAGACGCCGTCGCGGTGACGCGAGGCCCGCACCGGCGGGTTCATCTGGATCAGTGTGCCGAGCCGCGCATAGTCGTCGGCGCTAAGCGTCAGGTGATGGGGCGTCGCCTCGCAGGTCGCGACATCCTTGTGCTGTTCTAGGAAGACGATCTCCTCGGCCGTCGAGATGTGCAGCACATGGATGCGCGCGCGCGTCTGCCTCGCGATACGCACCAGCCGCTCCGTGCAGCGCAGCGCCGCGATCTCGTCGCGCCAGACGGGATGCGACGACGGATCGCCCTCGATGCGCTCGCCGAGCCGTTCGCGCAGGCGGAACTCGTCCTCGGAGTGGAAGGCGGAGCGGCGGCGGGTGTTGCGCAGGATCGAGGCGACGCCTTCATCGTCCTCGACCAAAAGGTCGCCGGTGGACGAGCCCATGAACACTTTTATGCCGGCCGCGCCCGGCAGCCGCTCCAGTTCGCCGACGTCGCCGGCATTGTCGCGCGTGCCGCCGACCCAGAAGGCGAAGTCGCAATGCATGCGCCCGGTGGCGCGCCGCACTTTGTCGGCAAGTGCTGCCTCGCTGGTGGTCAAAGGGTTGGTGTTGGGCATTTCGAAGACGGCGGTGACGCCGCCCAGCACCGCGGCGCGGGATCCTGTCTCCAGATCCTCCTTGTGTTCCAGCCCCGGCTCGCGGAAATGCACCTGGCTGTCGACGACGCCCGGCAGGATGTGGAGGCCCGCGCAGTCGATGGTTTCGCTGGCCGAAGCCTGGCCGAGATCGCCGATCCGCGCGATGCGCCCATCCTTCACGCCGATGTCGCGCCGGCCCTCGCCGTCATGGTTGACCACGATGCCGCCTGTCAGGATGAGGTCGAAGGTGGTTGCCATGGCAGGTCCAATCACTTGCGGGGGGAGTGTGGCCGGCTTACGTAATGGCCGAACGTTTTGCAAGATCAGGCCGATTTCACACCCATGCCCTTTGCCCAGCTCAAAGACCGCGCGCTCATTTCCGTTTCCGGCCCCGATGCCGAGCATTTCCTGCAGAACATCCTCACCACCGATCTCGACGCGCTCGGCCCCGACCAGGCAAAGCCGGGCGCGTTGCTTTCGCCGCAGGGCAAGATCCTGTTCGATTTTCTCATCTCCCGCGCCGGCGAGAATGGTTTTCGCCTCGAATGCCGAGCCGATATCGCCGACGATTTCGTGCGCCGGCTGATGCTTTACCGGCTAAGGGCGAAGGCCGATATTGCCAAGCAGGATCAGGCGCTTGTCACGGTCGCGTGGGGCGATGATTCAACCGCCTCATTTTCTGATTCAACGGCGCTCGCCGACACGCGCTTCCGCGACGTGGCGGTGAGGCGCGCTTATGGAGGCGAGGCAAAGGAGGGCTGCGATCGGAATGCCTGGCTGGCGCTGCGCATCGGCAACGGCATCGCGGAGAGCGGTTCAGACTACCAACTCGGCGACGCCTTTCCGCACGACGTGCTGCTCGACGAGACGGGTGGCGTCGGCTTCATGAAGGGCTGCTATGTCGGCCAGGAGGTGGTTTCGCGCATGCAGCATCGCGGCACCGCGCGGCGCCGTGTGCTGATTGCGTCGGCCGATAGCCCCCTGCCTGCGGCCGGGACCGAGCTCACCGTCGCTGGCCGACCGGTGGGCACACTTGGGTCTGTCGACGGCCGGACCGGTCTTGCCATCGCCCGCATCGACCGCGTCAAGGCGGCGATCGATGCCGGCGAGGCGGTCATGGCGGGCGAGGTTCCGGTAACGCTCGCCATTCCCGGCTGGGCGAAGTTCGCCTTCCCGCAGGATGCGATCAGCGCGGAGGAGGCCTGATGGCGGCCGACCGGGCCGGCGCGCCGCCGCGCGCCTGGCAACGCATGCTTTCGGGCCGTCGGCTCGACCTGCTCGACCCCTCGCCGCTCGACATCGAGATCGCCGATATCGCGCACGGCCTTGCCCGCGTCGCCCGCTGGAACGGCCAGACCAGCGGCGACCATGCTTTCTCCGTCGCGCAGCACTCGCTGCTGGTCGAGGCGCTCTATGGCGAGCTGTCGCCGGAGGCCACAGCAGAGGCGAGGCTCGCCGCGCTGCTGCACGACGCGCCCGAATATGTCATCGGCGATATGATCTCGCCGTTCAAATCGGTGATGGGCGGTTCCTACAAGGATTGCGAGCTGCGCCTGCAGCGCGCCATCCATCTCCGTTTCTCGCTGCCGGCCGAACTCGCCGCCTCCTTGCTCAAGGACATCAAGCGCGCCGACCAGATCGCCGCCTATTACGAGGCGACGCTGCTGGCCGGCTTTTCGACCGCGGAGGCGACCGAGTATTTCGGGCGACCGCGCGGCTTCTCCGCCGACCGCTTCGACTTCACGCCAAAATCCGTGACCTGGGCGCAAACGGCTTTTCTAAAGCGTTTCAAGACGCTGGATGCCAGGCGCCAGTCTTCGCAAGCCGTGAATTCAACCATATAGAAGAACGCTAAATTAACCGGCGACCGCGACAGTATTGCGTTCGGTCACGGTCCGAAGGCGTGCTCATGCCCGGCGCACATGTCAAGACTGGTTCGGTCGCCGGCAGGCGAAAAACGGCCGGCATTGGTCCGGTGCGGGGGATCGCCGAAGAATTGCGGGCTCAGAACGAGCGCTTCGCGGCGGCTGTCGAGAACATGTCGCATGGGCTGTGCATGTTCGACGCCGACGAGCGGATGATCATCTGCAACCACAACTATCTCGACATCTTCAGCCTGGACGCCAAGGTGGTGAAGCCCGGCATTCCTTTCTTCGACATCCTGCAGCACAGCGTCGACATCGGCATCGCCTCGCAGAGCGCGAGCGAGCTTTATGCCATCCGCAAGCCTTACATCGACGGGGCCAAGGCTTCGACCTATGAGGAAGTCCTGTCGGACGGGCGCATTATCGTCATTTCGCACCGGCCGATCGCCGTCGGCGGCTGGGTGTCGATCTACGAGGATGTGACCGAGGAGCGGCGCGCCGAGGCGGAACTGAAGGAGCAGCACCGCCGCTTCGACGCCGCGTTGGCCAACATGTCGCAAGGCCTGCTGATGTACAGCGCCGCGGGCCGGCTCATCGTACGCAACCAGCGCTTTCTGGACCTGTGCAACGCCAAGGCGTCGGATTTCGCGCTCGGCATGACGCATCGCCAGATGCTGGACAAACTCATTCGCCTCGGCATCTTCGCGCCGGTCGAAATCGACGTCGAGGTCGGGAAGACGAAGGCCAGCCTGGATGCCGGCCAGTCGCACTCGAGCTACCGCGAGCTGGTCGACGGCCGAACGCTGTTCGTCTTGCGGCGGCCGCTGACCGACGGGGGCTGGGTTGCGACTTTCGAGGACGTCACCGAGCGCCGGCGCGCCGAGGAGCGCATGACGCATCTTGCGCATCACGACACGCTGACCAACCTGCCCAACCGCTCGATGTTTCGCGATCGGCTGGACCAGGCGCTTGGCGAGGCCAAGCCGCTGGCGATCCTCTCGCTCGACCTCGACCGCTTCAAGGCCGTCAACGACACGTTCGGCCACCCGGCCGGAGACTGGCTGCTGCAATGCGTCGCCAAGCGGCTGCAGCATTCCGTGCGCAGCAGCAAGGACGTGGTGGCACGCTTTGGCGGCGACGAGTTCGCCATCATCCAATTCGGCATCGGGAGCGTCGCCGACGCCGAAAAGCTCGCCAAGCGCATCGTCGAGATCGTCGGCAAGCCTTATCGCGACAAGGGGCGCGAAATGCATGTGGGCGTGAGCCTGGGCATCGCGCTCTATCCCGGCGACGGGCACGATGCCGACACGCTGCTCACCAACGCCGACATGGCGCTCTATCGGGGCAAGAGCGAAGGACGCAATGTCTATCGCTTCTTCGAGCCGGGCATGGATGCCCTGATGCGCGAGCGCCGGGCGCTTGAGGCCGAGCTCGAGGCAGCACTCTCCAGGCGCGAGTTCGAGCTCGATTTCCAGCCGATCCTCGACATCGGCTCCGGCAGAATTGTCGGCGCCGAAGCCCTGATGCGGTGGCGCTCGCCGTCGCGCGGCCTAGTGTCGCCGGAGAACTTCATAGCCGTCGCCGAGGAAACCGGATTGATCGTGCAGCTCGGCGACTGGGCGTTGCGCAAGGCCTGCAACGTGGCAGCGAACTGGCCGCCGGACATGCGCATGGCCGTCAATGTCTCGGCCGCGCAGATCAAGAACGGCGGCTTCGCCCGCAGCGTGATCGCGGCGCTTGCCTTTTCCGGCCTGCCGGCCAACCGCCTCGAGCTCGAAATCACCGAAACGGTGATGATGGACGAGAGCGACGCGGTGCTGAAGACGCTGAGCCAGTTGCGCGGTCTCGGCGTGCGCATCGCGCTCGACGATTTCGGCACCGGCTATTCCTCGCTCGGCTACCTCCGGCGTTTCCCCGTCGACAAGATCAAGATCGACCGCTCCTTCACCAGCGATCTCGACAAGCGCGACACGGCGGCGATCGTGCGCACCGTGATCGGGCTCGGTGCCGAGCTCGGCATCACCGTCACCGCCGAGGGTGTGGAGACCGAAGCGCAGCTCGACATGCTTCGCAAGGCCGGCTGTGGCGAAGCGCAAGGCTATCTGATCGGCATGCCGGCCAAGGCCGCCGAGGTGAACCGTCTGCTGCGCGCGCAGGCGCTGCTGCGCCAATCGGGCTGAAGCCGGGTTTCCCGACGTCAGGCACGGTCAGTTGAGTGTCCCGATATACTTCTCATGGAAGCTGACATAGCCTGGCTCGACCACCTTGAGGTGCCGCTCGATCAGCCTGTGGAATTGCGGCAGTTGGTGGAAAGGCACGCCGGGATAGGCGTGGTGCTCGGCATGGTAGGGCATGTTCCAGGCAAGCTTGCGCACGAACCAGTTGGTCAACGTCGTGCGGGTGTTTTCCAGCATGTTGGCGACGAAGGGACAACGGCCGTGCTCGGCCAGCAGATAAAGCCGGAGGAACGGCTGGCCAAGCAGCGCTGGCACGATCCAGACATAGAGCAGCACCGATGCCTTGAACCAGACCGCAAGCGCGAACAGGACGACATAGAAGGCGATCATCGCCCGCGCCTCGGCCTTCACCTTCGGCAGGCCCTTTGGCGGCACATAGCTGTCGCGGCAGCGCCCCATTGCGTTGGCGTAGAGCGTCTTGAAATGGCCCCACCATACAGGGAGGCCAGAGACGTGGACGATGTATTGCCGCAATGTCTCGGGCTTCGGAAAGGCGAGCTCCGGATCGTTCTCGGGGTCCTGGGTGAAGCGATGATGGGCGAAGTGGAAGTAGCGGAACCAATCGGCCGGCAGCGCGATCGCCAGGCTGCAGAAGCGCGCGACGATATCGTTCAGCCTCTGCGTTTCGAACGCCGTCCTGTGCACCGTTTCGTGCAGCAGCGTGAACAGGAAGACGATCAGGACGCCTTGCGGCAGCATCAGCACCGGCCAGAACGGCACCTTGGCTGCGATCAGGGCGCCAAGGACGATGATCGCGCCGAGATGGAGCGCGAACTGGACAAGGCCTGGCCCGTCCGATTTGCCGGTCAGCCGGCTACGCTCCTCATTCGTCAGCGAGGCTATCACGGAGCGATGGTCGATGGCTGTGTCGTGGTCGATTGCGTTCATGAAACCACGATACCCAGAAAGAAACCTTTCGAAAAACGAGGATTTCTGCGAAATAGATAAGGTAACCTTATCTTTCGGATTGCCATGGTCGCTCTTCCCTCCTTGCGCGGACTTCAGGCCTTCGAAGCGGCGGCGCGCACAGGCAGCTTCGCGGCGGCGGCGGAGGAACTGTCGATTTCGGCTGCGGCCGTCAGCCAGCTTATCCGTACCGTCGAGGAGCAGATGGGACGAAAGCTGTTCCATCGGGTCAACCGGCGCACGGTGCTGACCGAGGCCGGGGTGGAGATGCTGCCGCGGCTCAGCATGGCCTTCCGCGAGATCGGCAGCGTCGCCCGCGATGTCGGCGGCGATGCGTTCCGGCCAAGGCTCGTCGTTTCGGTGCCACCCTCCATGGCGATGGGCTGGCTTTCCGAGCGCATCGCCCATTTTGTTGCTTCCCACGGCGCCGCCGACATATCGCTGAGAGGAGACGACGACCCGGTACCGTTCGATCATGAATTGATCGACATCCGCCTCTCCTACGGCCCGCACTATCGCGAGCATCCGACCGAGGAGATCGTCAGGGACGCCGTCTATCCCGTCTGCGCGCCGACGCTGGCCGGCGCGACCGGATCCGACGGCCTCGCCGGCCCGCCGCTCATTCACACCGACTGGGGACCGACGGGCGCGTCCTTCCCATCCTGGCGCAACTGGTTCGAGGCGGCGGGAAGCGAGCCCGGCCGCGCGGCACAGCGTGGCCTTTCGGCCAACTCGTCGCGGGCAGCGCTCGATCTTGCCATCTCAGGACTGGGCGTGGCGCTGGCGCAAGGCATCTATTGCGCCCGGGCGCTGGAGGATGGCAAGCTGGTGCGGGCTGCCCCGAAATCCTTGGAACTGCGCCAACCCTATTGCCTCACAATCCCCGAACGCAGCGCGAGGCGCGATATCGTGGCGGCGTTCCGCGAATGGCTGATCGCGGAATGCCGGCGCGCCGTCGGATCGCCGGCTCTCGGCACCCAGTGCTCCGAGGACCGATTTACGGAATTACGATGACAGCGCCGCTTTCTGTCCTCACCTCGCCTTGCGGCGCAGCACCAGCAATCCCGCCACTACAATCAAGACCATGCCTGAGACAGAAGTCACGCTGGGTGCTATCCCAAAGAACAAAATGTCCCAAACGGTGACAAATACCAAATAGCTGTACTCGAATGTTGAAACGACGGCAGGCGGTGCAGTCTGATAAGCCCCTCCCAGCAGCATACCATTGATAATCGCAAATCCGGCAAGCAGCGTCAGCACGAGCCAATCGTTCAGACCGACTTTTGACCAGGCGCCAAAAATGTAGGGATAGGCGTCCGCAAATGTGCCTTGCGGTTGGAGCCAAAGCATCGACACGCTGACAACTGTTCCGGCGAGCAACATGACGATGTTCTGAGACAGCGACAGAGCTGCAACGGGGGCGTTCTGGCACCTCGCCCGTGTCGTGATATGCGCCAGAGCGTAGGAAGCGGCCCCGACAATTGGGAGCAGTGCCCATGGCGAAAAAGCGTCGGTTCCGGGCTGCAGCAAAACCACGACGCCCGCAAATCCGAGGCAGACCCCCAGCCATCCCAGCGGGCCGACTGACTCACTGATCGCATATGCGGACAGCAACGTTATAAAAATGGGAGCGATGTAGTTGGCTGCTCCGACGGTCGACAGGCTCAAGAATGGCAGCGCCGCGTAGAAAGCCAACAAGCTGGCCGTAATAAACATAGACCGCAGAAGCGGCCACTTACCCAAGGCGGCTTCCAGGATGCCCCGCTGCGCGCCGCGCACCCAGAGGGCTGCGAAGAGCATCGGGATAACCAAGACGCCACGCAGGCAAAATATTTGCCAGAGCGTCAGCTCGCCGCTGAAGAGCTTGAAAACGACGTCCTGGATGGAGATTGCGAGGGCCGCTGCGATAATCAGCGAAATACCACGCGCGATGTTTTGTGGCCGGAGTTCAACGACAGCTGTCAATTTTCGCCCCTTGCTGAAATCACACGCCTCCAACAATTGCCGCATGGATGACGATTTGATTATGCCTTGCATATTGAACTCACAATTTAGTATTTTTAAATTATGGAGCGCGTACCGATCCACGGAATTGAAGTTTTTCTGGCTGTCGTCCGCGAAGGGTCGATGCGTGCAGCGGCAGATGCCCTCGGCGTGGGCCCGCCAGCCGTTACTCTGCAGTTGAAAGCGCTGGAAGACCGGCTGGGAATTGACTTGTTGGTCCGCACAACCCGCAGCATCGAACTGACGGAGGCCGGAAAGGTCTTGTTCGACGCCGCCGCCCCTGCCCATCGCGACCTGACTTATGCGGTCAAAAAAGCCAAAGAAATGGCGCGATCCACAACAGGGACTTTGCGGCTGAGCTTGTCACGGGAGGCCTACGTCACAGTCCTGGCGCCTGTGTTGGGAGAATTCCTTGGTGAGCATCCCGGCATCAACCTGAACATTTCGTGGAATGACGAATTGGTGGACGTTAATCGCCATGGAATTCATGGGGGTATCCGTTTGGGCGACATGCTCGTACCAGACATGGTCGCCATCCGCGTCACCTCGCCGGTGAAGTCGGCATTCTTTGCCGCGCCCTCATACCTCCAAATCCAAGGTGTCCCTAAACGCCCTCGCGACCTTCTGCACCATCGATGCATCCGGCAAAGTCAACCTGCATCTGGAAACCTGCGCGAATGGCGGATTTCAGAGGATGGACAAGACAAAGGCATAGACCCACCAGCGCGACTGATTTTCGATTCCGCTGCGGGCGTCATTCAAGCGGCGCGAGACGGACACGGAATTGGATGGTCCATGCGGGTGTCGGTGGAAGAACATCTCAAGGCCGGTAATCTGCAACCGGTCCTTGAGCCATACGCCCAAGACCTGCCACCATTTTACATCTACTACCCTGAGCAAAACAAACGGGTTGAATGCCTCAAACTGCTCGTGGAATTTCTAAGGAAGCGGCTAAGGAAAAGGCTCGAAAGCTGACTTGTTGTAGTCGCAGTGAACTGGCCCTGAAAACAGGCAGGCGCCGCATTGCACCCGCTAGCCCAGCCGATCATCGAAAAGATATACGATGACGGCGCACCGGTTTACTTCCGCTTGCCGATCTTTTTCAAAGATGTCCGGCCAGCGCGGCGACCATGTCCTTGCTGCTGGCCACGGGAACGATCTCGAACTCAACCAGATCCGCCCATTCGATGACCCAGCGCTGCAGCACCGTTGCGTCATCGGCTTCCACCAGCATGAAGCAGCGGCTCATATCGCCAGCGATCCAGCTGTGATGCACGACGAGTTCATCCGGCTTCAGCCGGCCCTTGTCGCGGAAGCGGCGGTAGATTTCCTTGCGGTCCGCGCCGTGGAAGTCCTCGATCACGAAGAACAGCATTTCTTTTCCCTCAATTCGAACAAACTAGAATTGGAGAATTGAGGAACTGGAGAATTGAAGAATGGAGCAGCTATCGGAGCCATCCGTCTTCAGTTCATCAGCTGCTCAATTCTTCAATTCCCCAGTTCCTCAATTCCGCCTTTCCGGCCGTTACTTATCCGGCCTCTCCAGGCGTTCCAGGAACCACTGCGTCAGCCGCACCCAGAGCTCGTCCTTCTCGCCGGAATCCTCCCAGCCGTGGTCGAGATTGGGATTGTCGTTGACCTCGATGACGAAGACCCCGTCCTTGGTCTCCTTGAGGTCGACGCCGTAGAGCCCGTCGCCGATGCATTTTGCGGCCTTGACCGCCGTCTCGACGACATGCGGCGGCGTCTGCTTGAGCGTGAATGTCTTGATCCCGCCCTGGTCGGGCTTGCCGCTGGCCTTGTGGTTGACGATCTGCCAGTGCTTCTTCGCCATCAGATAGTGCACGGCAAACAGCGGCTGGCCGCCGAGCACGCCGACGCGCCAGTCATATTCGGTCGGAATGAATTTCTGCGCGATCAGCAGATCGGAATCTTCCAGCCATTCGGTCGCAAGCTTGGTCAGCTCCGCCATGTTCTCGCATTTCTTGACGCCGCGCGAGAAGGACGAATCCGGAATCTTCAGCACCAGGGGAAAACCTAGCGTCTGTGCCGCCACTTCGAAGTCGGACGTGCCGGCGATCATCAC
The DNA here is from genome assembly GCF_051127865.1 of Mesorhizobium sp. RIZ17. Classification (NCBI taxonomy): domain Bacteria; kingdom Pseudomonadati; phylum Pseudomonadota; class Alphaproteobacteria; order Hyphomicrobiales; family Phyllobacteriaceae; genus Mesorhizobium; species Mesorhizobium sp. RIZ17. The sequence goes on along the minus strand of NZ_CP147861.1, from coordinate 4,416,815 downwards.
TGTCGGCGGCACCGGCACCTTGTTGTAGGTCATCAGCTCGTTGAGATAGACCTTGTTGGTGCAGCGGATCATCGACAGCGGATCGTCGATCACCGGCATGCCCTCCTGCTGGGCGCGGCGCGCGAAGCGGTAGGTGTGATTGGAGATCGACGTGGTCTCGCGGATGAACAGCGCGTCGTAATTGGCGAGCTTGGCGAGGTCCTTCCTGGTGATCGGCTCGACTTCGACGCCCATCTTCTCGGCGATCCTCGCCCAGTAGCGCAGCGAGGAGATTTCCGACGGCGGCAGTTCCTCATGCGGGTCGACCAGCGTCGCGAATGTATAACGCGCCGGCGTGCGACCCTTGGTGTCGCGCCACTCGCGGTTGGTGTAGGTGTCCAGGCATTGCAGGAAGAACTCTTCCTCGCTCTCGGTCATGCGGGCAAGCGGCAGGAAGCCGATCTTGCGGATCGAGGCCCATTCGGCGCTGTCCTTGATATGGACCTCGAGCGCCGGCGCGCGGAACCAGTCGAACAACAGCTTGGCGAAACGGTCCCAGACTTTCGACGGGCCGATGCCGAAGAAGATCGCGACCTTGGCCGGGAAAGTCCCGCCGAGGTCCTTCCTGCATTTGTTCAAGGCCAGCTCGAGCTCCGGCAGCGCGTGCTCGTAGAGCTTGCGCTCCGACAGGTCGATCATGGTCTCGACGGTCGGGATCACCCTGTGGCCGCGCGAGCCGGCCAGCAGCGAGGCGTAGTAGCCGCGGCTCTGGTAGCCGTAATTGTTGGACAGGTTGATCACCTTCGGCCGCTGGCCGCGGAACAGTGCCGGATGCGCGAGATAGTCGCGGTTGGTGATGATCTTGTGGGGTGTGGCCACCTGATCGATGTCGTTCTGCCTGCCTGTCAGAATAACCCAGGTCATTGTCTCAGCGTTTTCCCAGAGTGATAGCTGCGCGCAGGCCGTCGCGGCCGAACTGCGCCATGTTCATGAAGATGTCGTAAGGCACCGGAATGTTTGCGGCATCGAGGATCGTTTCCTGTCTTTCATCCTCGACCCAGGGATCGTGGATCAGGATATGGTCGCCATCGTCGCCGATGGCCAGCACCCAATGCGGCACCTTCTTGCCGAACATAAGGAAGCCGCTGATCAGCACCACCACCAACTTGCCCTCGGCAAGGGCTTGGCGGATATCGTCGATGCCGAATGGACGGTAGTTGACGGGAATGCCGTAGAGCTCGGCGCGGCGACGGAAATCGACCTGGGCGAGCTCCATCACCCGGCGCTTGTCCTCGCTCCGCACCGACTGCAGGAACAACGCGCCGTAGAAGGAGACGAAGATCTCGGCGGCTAGCCCGCTCTCGTAGCCGGCGACCGCCAGGCCGAAAGGCTCGCAGCCGCCAGGGCCGGACATCATGAAGACCGTGGTCGCCTCGCGCCACAGGCGGATCTCCATGACCGGGTCCGGCACGAAGCCACTGTCGAAATTGGCCATCGCCATCATCAGACAGCACGGGCCGCAGGTGAACTCGCAGGTCTGCTGATAGAACGGCACCTTGGTCGCGGTCGGGGTGTCGCCGCGCAGCGTCTTTTCATAGCGCAGCGCCGTCGCGCCATCCTCGTAATAGTCGGGCTCGCGACCCAGTTTTCGATAGCCGGCCTGCTCGTAGACACGGATGGCGCGATCGTTGTCTTCGCGCACTTCGAGGCGAAGCAGCAGCCGGTCGTGCTCGAAGGCCGCTTCCTCGGCGGCAGCCAGCAGAAGGCGGCCGATGCCAAGCCGGGCGAAGAACGGACCGACGGCGATGGAATAGAGCCGCGCGACGCCGCTTCCCTTGCGAAACAGCACCACGGCATAGCCGGCGACACGGCCCTCATTCTCGGCCACCAGCATCTCGGCGGTTTCACGTTCGATGAATTGGCGGAAAGAGCGGCGCGAGAGCCTGTCGCCCGGAAAAACGGCCTTCTCGATGGCGGCGAGGTCATCGACGTCTGACGCGCGGGCCTTGCGAATCTCGGCAGGCATGCGGGCTTGGGAGAACCTCGATTGGGTTTAAGAAACGGCCCCGGTGGATGCGTTGCGAACACTGACCGAAGCGCCAGCATTCATCAAGCGCTATCGCTCCTTGATTAGGGCCGAATTGTGACTGTTTCCGCCACGGCAGGAAGGGCCAGGCGCTTGAACAGAACTGCCGTTCGAAGGACTGCCGGCGCCGAAAAACGCAGCCGGTTCAGCTCGATATGCCGGCCAGGAGCTGGCCATAGGCGCTCTTTGCGACATCCGACAGCCGCTCCGGCGGCAACGAGCCGACGACGGCGCAGGCATAGCCTTTGTCGAGCCAGTAGACCGCCTGCGGTCCACCCGCCTCGGCCGCATAGGTGCCCTTCGATGTTTGGGCCGATTCGGCGGTGACGAAGAGCGAGATGCGCTCGCCCTTGGCGTCCTCGTAGAGAAGCATCGCCGCCTTGCCTTGCTCACCGGCGGGCAGCAGCCGACCGCCGACCAGCTCGAACCCCTCGGCCGCCAGGTCGGGCGCAACCAGCTTCAGCCCGACACTGTTCGACAGCCAGGTCTGGAGATGGTCCTTGTCGCTCGCCGGGACCTCAACGGCATGGCGCTTCTCAGCGGCGTAGATGACATGGGCGGCGATCGCCTGCTCGGCGAGCTGGTCGTCGTCGCCACCACCACGGGCGATGCTGTCGACGCCGGCGACATAGCCGCCCAAGCCGCCGACAGCGAGCATCACGGCGGCAGCAGCCGACAGCCACCAGCGCGAACGCCAGGCCGGCGCCTTCATGGGCGCGTCGCCAAGCACTGCCTGCCGCAGCCTCGCCGGCACCGGCTCGTCCATCACGCCCGCGAGGGCGGCTCGCATTGCGGCGCGATCGGCGATGTAGCGCGCTGACCTCGCCTTCATCTCGGGATTGGCCTCAAGCCAGGCGTCATAAGCCATGCGCTCCTCACCCGGCAGCTCGCCGTCGAGGGCCATGTGGATATCGCGTTCGGAAAAATCGCGGCGGGTCATTTCTCGACGATCCTTATCGAGCGGCGCCGCGATGTGTCCTCGAGCAGGCCTCGCAATTCCTCGCGGCCGCGCGCGATGCGCGACATCAGCGTGCCGGCCGGCACGCCGAGGATGTTGGCGGCCTCGGCATAGGAAAAGCCCTCGATGGCGACCATCACCAAGGCCGCGCGGCGATCGGGGCTGATCGCCTGCAAGGCATCCAGGATCTCGCGCGAGGCGATGGTCTCGACCTGATCGGCGGGCGCGGACTGGGCCTCACCGGCTTCGAGAGGCAGCATCGCCGCCTCGCCGCGCCGGTTGACCTTGCGCATCTGGTCGATGAACAAGTGATGCATGATCGTAAACAGCCACCTCCGGGGGCTCTCTCCAGTCTGCCAGTTGTCGAGCCGCACAAGCGCCCGCTCCAGGCAATCCTGGACCAGATCGTCGGCGGAATCGCGGTCGCGCAGCAGCGAGCGCGCATAGCGCCGCAGCCGCGGTATTTCGCTCAGGATCGCTGCCTTCTTGTCGTCCATGACCGCTTTGTTTCGAGGTCGCTTTCCATCCCGATAGAACGCGCCTTCCCGGCGCGGTGCAAGCAGTCAGCGCGAAGCGGCCGAACCGCTGCGATTACCCAAGCACGAGAATAACGCTGGCGAATGGCGATTTATTCCCGGCTCAAAACCGTGCGAGATTGATTGTTTGATTACGTAACATAGGTATAATAGGTATGTTACGTATGAGGCACTCCCATGAAGCAATTCACCTTTTCAGACATGAACCGCGCATCGGGCGAGATCCTCGAAACGGCGATGATCGAGCCTGTCGCCCTGACAAAACGCGGCAAGGAGAAACTGGTCATACTTTCGGCCAGGCAATACCGGCAACTCGTTGGTTCGTCTCATGCCGCCTACACGCTCGAGAATGCGCCTGACGCGGTCCACGATGAACTGACGTCGGGATTGGAAGCCATCATAAGCGACGATGGACCGGATGTTTAAGCCCGGCGACCTGCTTCGTTATTACTATCTATGGGCGCGGCAGGCTGACGCCGGTGAAGAATCAGGCCGCAAAGCGCGACCCGTCTGCGTCGTAGTCCGAACGCCGACGACGCCCGCGGCGCTGTTCCTGTTTCCACTCACCTCGCAGCAGCTCAGCCCGACCCGCACGTCTATTGCCATCAGTGAGATCGAGTGCCGCAGGGGCGGCCTCGATTTTCCGTCATGGCTGATCCTCGACGAGTACAACCGTGTGCGGACTGACGAAGCTTACGACCTCGTGACGACAAAGCCGATCGGTTCTTTCAGTCCGGCATTCGTTCGCAAGATTGCGGGCCTCATCAAAGAGGCAGCCGACCAGCGCCGCCTGCGCGGCGTTGCGCGGAAATAGCAACAGAGGTCCAGGAAGCCCAAGCCTCTCACCCCGCTTTCGCCGCTCTCGTCAGCAGTCGCTGGTAGAACAGGCCGATGCCGATCAGCACGGCGCCCAGGCCGATGAAGGAGAGCGCGCGCAGCACGCCTTCCAGTTCCGACATGTCGAAGAGGAAGACCTTCACCACCGCGACCGCGATCAGCACTGCGGAGGCGATGCGCAGCACCTGCGATTTCAGCCAGACGCCGGCGGTGAGCAGCGCCACGCCGATGACCAGCCAGAGCGCCGAGTAGGTGTAGGTCTCGAGCTGGCCGAGCCCGCTCCACAAGGCGATGAACTCGCCCTTGAACAGGCGGCGCACCGAGAGCGTGGCATAGGCGAAGGCAAGCAGCGCGGCGATCAGCGCCAGCATCGCCGCGTACCATCGCGGACGCTTGTCGCGGACATAGAGCGCGAGCGCGCCGGCAGCGATGGCAGGCAGCAGATAGGCGAGGAACAGCAGATTGAAGACCGGGATCTTCCCGGTCGACTCGTCCGTCAGCAGCGGGTTCAGCACCACGAAATGCTGAACCGCGATCAAGCCTGCCGACACCACGCCGGCGGCCATCGAGCCATAGCGCAGGACCGAGCTCGGCGAGCGCATGTCGATGGCGACAAGGATCGCGCCGGCGCCGAGCGCGATCAGCGTGTAGATCGCCTGCTCGGCAAGCGTCACCGTGCCGGTGTCGATGACGCCGCCATGCATGGCGTGGCGCACCAGCATGGCGATGGTGAGCAGCGCGAACAGCGCCGAGGCTGCCTCCATGGCAAGGCGCGGCCGGCCGTTGGTGGTGCGGGCAAGCTGCCAGGCGGCGAAGCCGAAGGCGAGCGCCGGCACGCCATAGCCAGGCAGCAGCCAGTTGAAGACCGGCGTCCTCGACAGAAGCGCCGCGCCGACGATGGTCGGATCGAAAGCGACGCGGCCGAGCACAGCGACCGCCGCGCCCACCCCGATCCAGCCCAGCACTGGGTAAGAGCGCCAGCGCGTGGCCAGCGCCGGAATGATCGCGGCGGCGCCGAGCAGCAGTGTCGTCCAGCCGGAGCCGAAGGCCATGTGCAGCATCAGCAGGCCGGCGATGCCGGCGCCGGCAAGGGCGAAGGACACGGCCGGGCCGCCACTCAGCGGCGGCTCCTCGGCGCGCGCGATCCACTCGCCGCCGGCAGCGAAGACCAGTGTCAGCAACAGCGCCGGCATCGCGTAGCCGAAATCGCGGTCGATATCGCCGAAGGTGAGCCACAGCGCGGCGAGCACCACCAGCGGGGCAATGACGCCCCAGGCCGCCCAGCAGGCCGCGCGCACCGGAACAGTTGCCGCAAAGCGGCGTGCCGCCCAGAAGCCGGCCGCGAGGAAGATCAGGCCAAGCGCGATGCCGATGCGGAAAGTCAGCGTGTCGGACGACGCCAGGGGTTGAGCGTCCAACCCGACATCGAGCGCATCGGCGCCGATCGTGGCGGGTGGGATGATGCTGAGATAGATCAGCACGGTCGCAATGCCCGCCGCGAAGACCAGCGGAAGCGCGCGCGGCCGGTAGAGCGCCGCCGCGGCCAGCGCGGCCAGGAGGACCGCGCCGTGCAAGGCATCGCCGGCGCTGGCAAAGGCCGGATCGACGGACAGGCCGAGCGCGCTCAAGGCGATGAAGAAGCTGGGCACGATCGAGGGCCAGTCGAAGCCGCGTTCGGCGGCGTCGCGGCCAGTAACCAAGAAAAGGCCGAGCCAGACCAAGGCAAGCACGGCAAGCGTCGCCAGGCTGATGAACAGAACGGCGGCGAGGTTCACCTCCGGCGCGTCGACCATGTAGAGAATGGTCCAGATACCGGTGCCGGCGAAAGCCGCGGCGACCAACGCCTTCCAGTCACGGATGCGGGCGATTGCCGCCGTGGCGGCGAGCACGATCGCCAGATAGACGAACAAGGCCCAGGGATTGGGTGCCTCCGAGGCGACCAGCGCCGGCGTGACCATGGCGCCGACGAGGCCGATGCCGGCCAGCGCCAGGCCATGCAGGAGCGAAGCGCCAATGGTCGCAACGCCGATAACGCCGAGCAACGCGAAGGCCGTCGCCGGGCCGATGAAGCCATAGATGCCGTGCGCCGCGTAGACCGTGCCGAACAGGATGAACGCGCCCGCCCCGGTCAGAATCGCGGGGATGTAGGCGCTGGCAGCGCCTTGCACCGGTACCTTGAAGCCGGTGCGGCGGATGAATTCGGCGCCGGCAATCAGCACCAGGCCGAGGATGCCGGCCATGGCGAGGCGCACGCCGGGGCCGAAGATACCGGCCTCGATGGTGTAGCGGATCAGGAACAGGCCGCCCAACGCCAGCGCGATGCCGCCGACCCATACCGCCCAGCGCGTGCCCAGCGCCGTCTCGACATCGCTCTGGCGCGCCGCCTTGGCGGGCGCGGGCGGCTCTGCTCCGGGCGTCTCGGTGGTGGAAACGGGTTGCGCCGGTTCGGACGGCCCGGCGGATTGCGCCGCGGCCGCCTGGGCCTTCGTCCAGGGTCCTGCCGCTGCCTCCGCTTCGGCCGCCTCGTGCTTCGCGGCGATGTCTTCGCCCGCGCCGTCAGCCAACGGCGCGGCAGGCGCCACGGCTGCCTTGGCCTCCTCGGGAAGAGCTCCCTGCGCCGCACCGGCTGCCTTCGGCGCGGACAGCGAAGCGCCCGACTGCACCAGGCCGCGCAGGACGCCGAGCTCGCGCTCGACCAGTGCGATGCGGTTCTGCTGTCGTGAGACGATGACGAAAAGAGCTATGACGGCGGCAATGGCGATCAGGCTGAAAAACATGGTGGTTTCCCTCAAAACCAGACCAGACGTGGCCAACAAATGCGGCAATGAGACGGCTGGTGCAGCTCAGCGTCTTGCCGACTAACTAGATCGGGCCGACTAACAAGATCGAGCATGTTTCGGCGCCGATTGCCAGCAACTTGCCGGCTTATCCCATGCCGAGGCTGCCGGCATTGCAGGCGAGATGGCGTAACCTCTGCCGCGAAATACTCGTGCTATTCTCGCGCGAGCGAAGAAATGCCGCGAGGTGACCGATGCCGCAGAAAAGCGCGGGCCTGCTGATCCACAGGCGCATTGCCGGTGTGTTCGAATTCCTGCTCGTCCATCCAGGCGGGCCGTTCTGGGCAAGAAAGGATGAAGGCGCGTGGTCGATCCCGAAGGGGCTGATCGGCGACCAGGAGGATGAGCTCGAAGCCGCCAAACGGGAAGCCGAAGAGGAGCTCGGCGTCGCCGTCGACGGCGATTTCCGGCCGCTCGGCAGCTACAAGCAGCCAGGCGGCAAGATCGTCATCGCGTGGAGTGTCGAAGCGGACATCGATGCGGATGCCATCAGGAGCAACATGTTCACCATGGAATGGCCGCCGAAATCGGGACGCATGAAGGAATTCCCCGAGGTGGATCGAGCCGGCTGGTTTTCATTGCCCGAGGCCGGCCTCAAGATACTCAAGGGCCAGCGCGCCATGCTCGACGATTTCCTGGAGCGGCGCGGCGCGGATTAAAGCGCGTCGCGCCGAAACGGAACAGGCGACGCGCTGATGCATGTCTTTCTCCCAAACCGCTTCGCACTTTTGGGCGACATGCATCAGGCGCTTGCCTTGCTATCCTGCTTCGCCCGCAATGGCCTTCACCGCCGCATGATGCCTCCGCAGCGCGGCGAGGAAGCCGGCGCGGGCGTCGGGCGGTTCGAGTCCGCGCGGCTCGTAGACATGGCGGGTGAAGAAGAAGCCGCTCAGCCGGAACGCGTCCTCGAGCGATGCCGCGTCGGCGCGCAGGCCTGAGCCGCGCTGCAGGAAGGCCGGCAGCGCCAGCATCTTGTCGTGCCAGGCGGCACCCGCTTCGCGCGATACGGCGCGTCCGGATTTCGGCGAGACATAGGCGAGATCCTGCCTGGTGCCGGTCGCCGCGCATTGGCTGAGGTCGAGGCCGAAGCCCAGTTCATCGAGGATGAGCAGCTCGAAGCGGGCGACCAGCTCGCCTGCCGCATCGGCATCGCCCAGATGGGAGATCATCACGGCAAGCGCCTCATAGAGACCGCCATGGGCGTCGCGCTCCGGCAGGAGCCTGAGATGCGCGGCCATGGTCTGCAGGCCGTAGACGGCGACCGCACTGTCCATCAGCCGAGCCGCGTTCATCTCGATCGCCTCGGCCTGGAAGATGCCCAGATGCTCGTCGAGCCGCGCCCGCCACAGGAGGTCGACGCGGTTGCCGGGCTGCAGCACCGGCTGCTGCCTGCGCGAGCGCCCTCCCCGTACCAAGCCGAGATGGCGGCCATGCGCGCGCGTCATCACCTCGAGGATGGCGCTGGTTTCGCCATGCTTGCGGGTGCCGAGAACAATTCCCTCGTCGCGCCATTCCATGGAAGGGAGCTATTCACCCGTTGCGCGATGAAATCAAGATAAGGCCAAGGGCCGGCCGATCTGCCGCCCGCAAATGATTGCGGCGCCCGAAATCAAGGGCGCCACAACTATTGCATAACAATCTCAGCCTCCCTTGCCGATCCAGACGCGGCGCAGCAGGCGCAGCAGCGTGGCGCGCTCACTCCTTGTCAGGTCGAGAAGAACTCTCTCCTCATGTCTCAGCGCCTGCTGGCGCCATTTCGGCATGGCATTGCGCGCTTCGGCCGTCAGGAACAGGATCTGCACCCGCTTGTCCTCCGCATGGCCGCGGCGCTCGATCAGCCCGCGGTTAGCCAGTTCCGCAATCAACGGCGCCATGTTGGCGCTTTTGATGCCGAGCAAGCGGCCAAGATCGGCGGAACTGATGCCGGGATTCTCATCCACCGTCGCCAGCATCGCGAAGGTCGTCGGACGCAGCGGCACTTCGGCGAACTCAACCTCGAAATCGTTGAGCATGACGACCGAGGCACGGCGCAGATTATAACCAACCAATGTGTCGAGGGCGCGTCTCTCGGCTGTGGATTTTTCCCGACTCTCAATCTTTTCCATGCGTTACCGTTTCGCCGCGAGGGTGCTCCCCGTCAAGAAAAAAGACTATGACAGATAGCAATAACATGCTATGTGCCATAGCAATAATGCTATCTGACATAGCGAATTGGCGCAAGGCAGGGAGGAGCCCGCAGTGCAGCATTCAGCGATTTCCCCCGGCCTTTCCTGCAAATCGAAAGCGGGCGTCGCTCGCCCGCTTACGCGCGCCGAATTGGCAACGAACGCGTTCCCGCAGTCAAAGCGGATGAACGGACAGACTGTACGGGAAAAAGCCAAATGACTTCTGCCATCGAGACTGTCGCCTTCGACGTGGAAAGCGGTATCGCCTGGGTACGTTTCAACCGGCCGGAAAAGCGCAATTGCATGAGCCCGGCTCTCAACCGCCGCATGATGGAGGTTTTGGACGAGTTGGAGTTCCGCGACGATGTTGGCGTTCTAGTGCTTTCGGGCGAAGGAAGCGCATGGTCGGCTGGAATGGACCTCAAGGAATATTTCCGCGAGACCGAAGCCAAGGGGTTTGGCGCGGTGCGCCGCGCTCAGGCCGAGGCCTATGGCTGGTGGCGTCGCCTGCGCTGGTACCAGAAGCCAACCATTGCAATGGTCAATGGCTGGTGCTTTGGCGGCGGCTATGGTCCGCTCTTTGCCTGCGATCTCGCCTTCGCCGCTGACGAAGCCCAGTTCGCTCTTTCCGAGATCAATTGGGGTATCCTGCCCGGCGGCGGGGCGACCAAGGTGGTCGTCGAGTTGCTGTCGATGCGCGACGCGATGTATCACGCACTGACCGGCGAATTGATCGGCGGCAAGAAGGCGGCCGAATGGAAGCTTGTCAATGAGAGCCTGCCTGCGGCAGATCTGAAGGCGCGCGTGAGTGCGGTGGCAAAAATGCTGCTGAACAAGAATCCGGTTGCGCTCAAGGCGACGAAGGACGCCATCCGCCGCGTTGCCGAGATGACCTATGACAATGCCGAGGACTATCTTGTGCGGGCTCAGGAAGCGGCGAACTTCCACGACAATAACGGCCGCAAGGAAGGCATTCGGCAGTTCATCGACGAGAAGAGCTACAAGCCGGGGCTCGGCGCCTATGACAGGAGCCAGACACCCAAGCAGGACTGACCGGCACTGGGGAGGAGATGCCGATGCCGCACTGGACGACTCCGGATCCCGTGGCGCTTTACGCTCGGTCGCAACCCGACCGCCTTGCATGCGTCGATCTGGCGACGGACCGCCGCTGGACCTATGCGGCGCTGGATGCGGCGATCCAGAGCGCCATCACGGTCCTGGCCGACGGATACGGCCTCACGGCGGGACAGCGGATCGCAGCGATCGCGCGCAACAGCGCGGACCTTTTGATCCTGCAACAGGCAGCCATGCGGATCGGCGCGATCTTCGTGCCGGTCAACTGGCGGCTCTCATCGGCAGAGCAGCTGGCCGTCCTCGACGATTGCGAGCCGGCCCTGCTCGTCCGCAACGAAGCAGCGCCATGGCAGCCGCCGCGGCAAGGTCGCGCCACCGTCGAGGTCGGCGCCTTTGCTGCCGACATCGTTGCGGCACCGCCAGCGCCTCGCCGTGCCCTGCCCTCGGTCGATGCGACGTCGATCATCCTTTACACATCCGGCACGTCGGGACGCTCCAAAGGGGTCATCCTCACCGAGCGGAACGCGCTCGCAACGGCGATCAACTTCGGCGTGCTCGGGCGGGTAGGCAATCGCAGCGTCTTTCTGTGCGATACTCCGATGTTTCACGTGATCGGGCTGATCACCAGCTTGCGGCCGCCCTTGCTGCAAGGGGCGACGGTGCTGATTTCCCCCGGCTTCGATGCCGGTGTGACGAACAGGCGCCTCGCCGACCCCGAACTCGGGGTGACGCACTATTTCTGCGTGCCGCAAATGGCGAAAATGCTGAGGGAGCAAGCGGATTTCGCCCCCTCCCGCTGGACGTCGCTCACCGCGCTATTCACCGGCGGCGCGCCAAATCCGGCCGCCAACATCCGCTGGTGGCTCGATCAGGGCATCCTGATGGTCGACGGCTACGGCATGACGGAAGCAGGTACGGTTCTCGGCATGCCGATCGACCCGCAGGTGATCGCCGCGAAAGCAGGATCGGCAGGACTGGCGGCCCCCATGCTTTCGATGCGCCTTGTTGGCGCTGACGAACGCGATGTGGCACCGGGCGAGCCGGGCGAACTCTGGATCGCGGGTCCAAACGTCACCCCGGGCTATTGGAACCGCGCCAACGAGACGGCGAACGCCTTCAGCGCCGATAGCTGGTTTCGCACCGGCGATATCGGCCGCATGGACGAGGACGGTTTCGTCACCCTCATCGACCGCCGCAAGGACATGTTCATCTCAGGTGGCGAAAATGTCTACCCGGCCGAAGCAGAGGCAGCCTTGCTCGATCATCCCGACATTGCCGAGGTTGCGGTGATCGGCGTAGCCGACGCGCAGTGGGGTGAGGTCGGCCGCGCCTATGTGGTGATGAAGCCGGGCCGTCCCCTCGATGCGATGGCGCTTGCCAGCCACTGCGCCGCGCGCATCGCCCGTTACAAGGTGCCCAAGACCTTCTGTCCGTTGGACGCCCTGCCACGCACGGCCTCGGGCAAGATCCAGAAGCATGTGCTGCGGGCGCGGGAAGAAGCAGGGTCAGACGCTTTCATCTGACGCACGCCGTGCATGCTGTCCTCAAGCCCGGCGCCCGTGATCCGCCAGCACCTCGTCGATCACTTGGCGCTGCCTTTCCACCTCGGCCTGGTTGGTGTCGCCAAGATGAAATGTGCGGTTGTCCCAGCCGCCGAAAGCGACCGGGCTGACCGGCAGATGCCTCCATTCAGGGAACTGCGTATCGACCAGCCGGCGCACGAGATCGCCATCTATGGTCGGTTGCGGGTCATCCATGTCGTTATCCCAAAGCCGCTTCGCGCTTTTGGGCGACAGGCATCAATGCGGGAACTCCAGCCCCATCTCGCGGTAGCGCTCCGGGTCGTCGCCCCAGTTCTCGCGCACCTTCACGAAGAGGAAGAGGTGCACCTTCTGTTCGAGGATCTCGGCGATCTCTCCCCGCGCGGCCTGGCCGATGGCGCGGATCGTCTCGCCCTTGTGGCCGAGCACGATCTTCTTCTGGCTGTCGCGCTCGACATAGATGACCTGCTCGATGCGCACCGAGCCGTCCTTCTTCTCTTCCCATTTCTCGGTTTCGATATGCGAGGAATAGGGAAGCTCCTGATGCAGTCTCAAATAGAGCTTCTCGCGCGTGATCTCGGCTGCGAGCTGGCGCATCGGCAGGTCGGAAATCTGGTCTTCCGGATAATACCAGGGACCGGGTGGAAGCGTCTCGGCGAGATAGTCGAGCAGGTCCTTGCAGCCGGAACCGGTGAGCGCGGAGACCATGAAGGTGCGCTTGAACGGCACGCGTTCGTTCGCGGTCGCGGCCAGCGCAAGAAGCGTTTCCGGCTTGACGCGATCGACCTTGTTGAGGACCAGAAGCATCGGCTGCCGGACGTCCTTCAGCCGGTCGAGTATGGCATCGGCGTCGCCCTTGATGCCGCGCTCGGCATCGATCAGAAGCACGACGACATCGGCATCCTTGGCGCCGCCCCAGGCGGTCGTCACCATCGCGGTGTCCAGCCGCCGTTTCGGCTTGAAGATGCCGGGCGTGTCGACGAAGACGATCTGCGCGTTGTCATGCGTGGCGATGCCGCGCACGATGGCGCGGGTGGTCTGCACTTTGTGGGTGACGATCGACACCTTGGCGCCGACCAGTTGGTTGACCAGCGTCGACTTGCCGGCATTGGGCGCGCCGATCAGCGCGACGAAGCCGGAACGCGTCGCGGGAGCTTCAGGGGTTTCCGTTTCTGTCATGCCGCGCTCCATACGCCCTCGCGCAGCAAAAGGGTAGCCGCCGCGGCCTGCTCGGCCTCGCGCTTGGAGCGGCCGCTGCCGGTCGCGGGAGCGAAAGCGCCGACCTTGACGCTGACCGTGAACAGCGGGTCGTGGTCCGGCCCCTCGCGGCCGTCGATGCGATAGGCCGGTACGGCGCCGGCGGCCGCCTGGTGCGCCCATTCCTGCAATTCGGTCTTGGCGTCGCGGCGGGCAGCGCCGATCGCCTGCGAGCGCGGCTGCCAGTAGCGGTGGATGAACGCACGGGCAGCCTCAAGGCCACCATCCAGGTAAAGCACGGCAATCAGCGATTCCAGCGCATCGGCGCGCAGATTGGTGCGCTTGCGCCCCTCGAGGTTGCGCACGTCTGAACCCGCGCGGACGAGTTCCGGCAGGCCGATCTGTTCGGAGATTTCCGAGAGCGCCTCGGCGTTGACCAACGCGTTGAGACGCAGCGACAGTTCGCCCTCGGCGGCATCGGGAAAGGCCGCGAGCAGCATGTCGGCCACGACAAGGCCAAGAACGCGGTCGCCCAGGAATTCGAAACGCTCATAGTCGACGCCGGCATGGGTCGAACGGGCGCTGGCATGGGTCAGCGCCCGCTGCAGGCGCTGGCGGTCGGCGAAGACATGGCCGGTCCGCTCGACAAGCGCTTCGGCGAGGGCATCGGCGGTCAAACGCTTGCTGGCCGCCATCGCTCTAGTGGACGAAATGGAACAAGCGCCCGGCGCGCATCAGCGACGGCCACTTCCAGATCTCGAGCGGGCTCGCCTTGCCGGCGATCGAGAAGAAGATGAGGTTGGCGCGACCGACAAGGTTCTCGGCCGGCACATAGCCGACGGCGAAGCGGCTGTCGGACGAATTGTCGCGATTGTCGCCCATCATGAAATAGTGCCCAGCCGGCACGACGAATTCGCGCGTGTTGTCGCCGATCGAATCGGAATTGATGTCGAGCGTGTCGTAGCTGACGCCGTTCGGCAGCGTTTCACGATAGACGTCGATCGGCCGGTTTTCCTCGGTGACATCGGGATTGTCGATCTGACCGGTCTTCACGCGCGGCACGCCGACGTCGTTGATGAAAAGCTGGCCGTTCTTCACCTGGATCTTGTCGCCGGGCAGGCCGACGACGCGCTTGATGTAGTCGACCGAGGGATCCGGCGGGAACTTGAACACCACCACGTCGCCGCGCGTGGGCTCCGAGCCCCAGATACGGCCGGAGAAGAGATCGGGACCGAATGGCAGCGAGTAGCGCGAATAGCCATAAGCCCATTTGGTGACGAAGAGATAGTCGCCTTCGAGCAGCGTCGGCCGCATCGAGCCGGACGGGATGGAGAAGGGCTGGAAGAGCAGCGTGCGAATGACGAGCGCGAGCAGCAGAGCCTGGATGATGACGGAGAAGGTTTCACCAAGCCCGCCGGATTTCTTCTGCGATTTTTCAGCCACGCTCATGTCGTCCTCGATTGTGCGATGTTTGTATAGAGTCTCGGCGGGCGCTGAGCAACGTCATGCCGCTCGTGGTCAGATGGAATCAATGTGGCGCTTGTTCGGCGGGCACCGCCTCGATGATCACAAAGGCTTGAGCAAGCGGAAAATCGTCGGTGATGGTGAGATGGATGAGCGCGCGGTGGCCTTTCGGCAGGATTTTCTCCAGCCTGGCCGCGGCGCCGCCGGTCAGCGCCATTGTCGGCGCGCCGCTCGGCAGGTTGACCACGCCCATGTCGCGCCAGAACACGCCCTCGGCCATGCCGGTGCCCAACGCCTTGGCGCAGGCCTCCTTGGCGGCGAAGCGCTTGGCATAGGAGGCGGCGCGGGCGGCGCGTCTTTCCGACTTGGCCCGTTCGACCTCGGTATAGATGCGCTGGACGAAGCGCTGGCCGTGCCGCTCAAGCGATTTCTCGATGCGTCTGATGTCGATCAGGTCGCTGCCGATGCCGATGATCATTCCGCCGGCACTTCCCGTCCGCCCTGCCGCGCCTTCTTCTCCGCGCGCTCGGCCATGCGCTTCCTGCGCTGCTCGCGGAACACGGTCATGCCCCAGCGCGTGATGGCGTAGAACACCAGCCCGAAGACGAGGCCGAGCGGCACCGCGCCGATCAGCATCGGCTCCAGAACCGGGTGCCAGAGCTTCGCGAAGGAAAGCTTGTGCATCATTTCGCCCAGATGCTCGGGCGGGCCGTGCTTCGGCAGGTGCTCATGCAGGATCAGTTTGCCGGTTTCCCAGGACGCCCCCCACAAAAGCGGGAAGGTCAGCGGATTGCCGAAGAACACGGCGCCAAGTGCGGCCGCGACCAGGTTGCCGGCGATGATCCAGCACAGCACGGCGGCGACGATGAAGTGGAAGCCAAGCGGGAAGAAGGAGGCAAAAACGCCCGCGGCGACGCCGGCGGCGACGGAATGCGGCGTCGCCTTCAGCCGCAGGATGCGCTTGGAGAAATACTGCACGGAACGCGAGAACGAGCGGCGCGGCCATAGATAAGTACGCACCCGCTCCAGGAGGCCATCAGGCTCTCGGCGTCGAAAAAGCACTCTCTTCCAGTTCCCGGTCCAACACGCGCTGCCCCTGCCCACCGGGACGCGCCAACATATCTTGCGCTTCGATGGCGCAGAAAGGCAACAAAACTCTGATATAGCGACGACAAGGCCGCGCAACAACGAAACGCCGCCGCGATGGTCTGCCGCAGGCTGTAACAACCACGTCATTCTGGCGAAACTGAGGAAAACAACCAGGATGCGGAGCCGATGATCACCATTCGACCGGCGCAGGCCGAGGACGCCGAGGTACTGCCGCAGATCGAGCAGTCGGCCGGGGAAGCGTTCCGCGCCATTCCCGAACTGGCGTGGCTCGCCGACGGCGACAATGTCAGCGTCGAGCGGCACTGCGCACTGATCGCCGCGGGCGCATGCTGGGTCGCCGCCGACGGGAAGGACCGGCCGGTCGGCTTCCTGAGCGCCGGGATCGAGGACGATGTGCTGCACATCTGGGAATTGGACGTGAGCCTCGACCGGCAGGGCCAAGGCATCGGCCGCACGCTGCTTGAAAGGGCGGTCGCGGACGCCAGGTGGCGCGGACTGGCGGCGGTGACGCTGACCACGTTTCGCGCCGTTCCCTGGAACGCGCCCTTCTATCGCAAGCTCGGGTTTCGCGCCCTGGAAGGCGTCGAGATCGACGGACGGTTGGCCGGCCTGCTCGGCGACGAGGCCGAGCACGGCATGCCCTGGGACCAGCGCTGCGCCATGCGGCTCGACCTCAGGTAAGCCGATACTCGCTGACCTCGACCAGATTGTCGTCGGGATCGCGGAAATAGACCGACATCATCGGGCCGCGCGCGCCGATGCGCTCGACCGGACCGACTTCGATCGCCACGCCATGGGCCTCGAGACTGGCCTGGACCTCGGCAAGCGGCACCGCCGCCACGAGGCAGAAATCGCCGGAACCCGGCGTCGGCGTCCTTGCCTTTGGCTCGAATGTGCGTCCGACTTCGTGCAGGTTGATTTTCTGCGGACCGAACAGAAGCGCGGTCGGCCGGTTCGGTTCATCGAGCCGCCGCATGCCGAGCACCCGCCCGTAGAAGGCGCAGGTCGCTTCCACCGAGCGGACCGTCAGCACGAAATGGTCGATGCCTGCTATCATCGCGATCTCGACATACGCCGCTGGCAGCGAGATTCAAACGGCGCGCTCAAGCGCTTGTTTTTGCACGTCACGACGTCAGATGTTGCGGCTTCCAGGCTTAACGGCCGGAATGGCGGCGAGTTCCGGCGGCAAGCGGTCTGCGGGATAGGCCGGCACTTCATATTCGGCAAGCGCGATCAGCGGCACGCCGACATCGGTCTTGCCGGCCGAGCGGTCGATGATGCAAGCGGCCGCCACCACCTCGGCGCCAAGCTCGCGCAGGCAGTCGATGGTCTCGCGGATCGACAGGCCGGTGGTGACGATGTCCTCGACGATGACGACGCGCGAGCCTTCAGCGATCTCGAAGCGGCGGAGCCTGAATTCGCCGCCCTCCCGCTCGACCCAGATGGCCGGCGCGCCGAGATGACGCGAAGTTTCATAGGCCGGGATCAGGCCGCCGATCGCCGGGCCGACGACGTAGTCGATGCGTCCCGGCACCGCCTTGCGGATCTTTTGCGCGAGCGCCTTGCACAGGCGCTCGGTCTTGTCGGCATGCATGAAGACCCGCGCCTTCTGCAGGAAGACCGGACTGCGCAAGCCGGACGTCAGGATGAAATGACCTTCGAGCACGGCGCCGGCCTCACGGAAAATGCCCAGCACTTCGTCGGTATTCATTGTTTGCTCCATGCCCATGGCGGGTGGTGAATGGTGAATGGTGAATGGTAGTGAGAGCATCTTCCATTCACTATTCACTATTCACTATTCACTATTCACCCATTCACACGCCGCGCATCGCTGACGCTCGAATTGTCCTTCAGCTGCGACAGCAGCCGGTTGAGATGCTTCAGGTCCCAGACCTCGAGGTCGATCAGCATCTCGGTGAAATCGGGCGCCGTGCGTATCATCGACAGCGTGTGGATGTTGGCGTCGTTGGACGCGACGACCTGAGCGATGTCGGCCAACGAACCCGGCGCGTTGATGGCGGTGACCGAGATGCGCGCCGGGAAACGTTCCTTGGTGCGTTCGTCGATATCCCAGCGCACGTCGATCCAGCGCTCGGGCTGATCGTCGAAGGCCTGCAGCGCCGGCGACTGGATCGGATAGATGGTGATGCCGGTTCCCGGCTGGATGATGCCGACGATGCGGTCGCCGGGCACCGCACCTTCCGGCGCGAAACGCACCGGCAGGTCGCCACGCACGCCGCGGATCGGCACAGCGCCATCTCGCGGCTGGTCCTTGTCCTTGCGCGCGGCCCGAGTGCCGGGCATCTGGAACAGCATGCCGGCGGCGTTGCGGATCTTCGACCAGCCCTCCTCGCGCTGCTTGGGCGGCGCGACTGTGACACGCTCGTCCTTATAGTCCGGGAAGACCGCTTTCATGACATCGGTGGAGCTCAGCTCGCCGCGACCGACCGAGGCCAACACGTCCTCGATATCCTTGCGCGCCAGCCGGTGCAGCACCGGCTTCAGGCTCTCCTTGGTGAAAGTCTTGCCGGCGCGCTCGAAGGCGCGCTCCAGGATGCGGGCGCCGAGGCCGGAATATTGCTTGCGGATCGCATTCTTGGTGGCGCGGCGGATGGCGGCCCGCGCCTTGCCGGTGACCACGACCGATTCCCAGGCGGCGGGCGGCACCTGAGCCTTGGAGCGGATGATCTCGACCTCGTCGCCATTCTTCAGTTCCGTCATCAGCGGCATGATGCGGCCATTGACCTTGGCGCCCACACAGGTGTCGCCGACATCGGTGTGGACGGCATAGGCGAAGTCGATCGGCGTGGCGCCGCGCGGAAGCGCGATCAGCATGCCCTTGGGCGTGAAGCAGAACACCTGGTCCTGGAACAGCTCCAGCTTGGTGTTCTCGAGGAAATCCTCCGGATTGTCGCCTTCGGCCAGTTGCTCGATGGTGCGCCGCAGCCAGGCATAGGCGTTGGTTTCCCTGGAGATCGCATGTGCGGCGCCATTCATCTTGCCGCCGCTGTCCTTGTAGATCGAATGCGCGGCGACGCCATATTCGGCGATCTTGTTCATCTCCCTGGTGCGGATCTGCAATTCGACGCGCTGGCGCGACGGGCCGACGATGGTGGTGTGAATCGAACGGTAGTCGTTCTGCTTCGGCGTCGAGATGTAATCCTTGAAGCGGCCGGGCACCATCGACCAGGTGGTGTGGATGGCGCCAAGCGCGCGGTAGCAGTCGTCGACCGAATCGACGACGACGCGGAAGCCGAAGATGTCGGAGAGCTGCTCGAAGGAGAGCGCCTTGGCCTCCATCTTGCGGAATACCGACCACGGCTTCTTCTGCCGGCTCTTCACGCTCGCCTTGATAGCGTGTTTGTCGAACAGGCCCGACAGCGCCGTCTCGATCTCCTGCAGGACGCCCTTGTTGCGCTCGAAAATCTCGGCGAGCCTCGCGGTGACGGCGCGATAAGCCTCCGGATTGATGTAGCGGAAGGCGATTTCCTCCAGTTCCTCGCGCATGCCTTGCATGCCCATGCGCCCGGCCAGAGGCGCATAGATGTCCATCGTCTCCTCGGCGATGCGCAGGCGCTTGGCCTCCGGCATATGGTCGAGGGTGCGCATGTTGTGCAGGCGGTCGGCGAGCTTGACGAGCAGGACGCGGACGTCCTCGGAGATTGCGAGCAGCAGCTTGCGCAGGTTCTCCGCCTGCTCGGCCTTCTTCGAGACCAGATCGAGCTTCTTCAGCTTGGTGAGCCCCTCGACCAGCTTGCCCATCTCGGGGCCGAAGAGCTCGTCGATCTCGGCCCTGGTCGCGGTCGTGTCCTCGATCGTGTCATGCAACAACGCGACGGCAATGGTCGCCTCGTCCATATGCATGTCGGTGAGGATGGCGGCGACTTCGAGCGGATGCGAGAAATAGGGATCGCCCGAGGCGCGCTTCTGGTGGCCATGCTTCTGCATGGCATAGACGTAAGCCTTGTTGAGCAGCGCTTCGTTGACGTCAGGCTTGTAGCGCTGGACGCGCTCGACAAGCTCATACTGACGCATCATGGGCGGGATCTCGCGGTGCTGAAATGATTGATGCGCCGCACTGGTGTGCGACGCATCTCATAGATAGCCACGAAACCTAAGATACGGAAGTCCTGGATGGTTGATCCAACCGGGACAAAAGCTCTTAGTAGTCGTCGCTCTTTTCCGGCGGCACCAGACCTTCGATGCCGGCGAGCAGGTCTTCCTCGCTCATGCGGTCGAAAGTGATGTTTTCCTCGGCGTCGTCGGTGTCGGCTGCAACAGCGGTCGCGCCGGTCTGGTCGGCGATCGCCTCGCCCTCGGCTTCCGGCTCGTCGACCTCGACATGCTTCTGCAGCGAGTGGATCAGGTCTTCCTTGAGGTCGTCGGGAGAAAGCGTCTCGTCGGCGATCTCGCGCAGCGCGATGACCGGGTTCTTGTCATTGTCGCGCGGAACGGTGATCTGCGCGCCCTGGCTGATCTGGCGGGCGCGATGGCCGGCGAGCAGCACGAGTTCAAAACGGTTGTCGACCTTGTCGATGCAATCTTCAACGGTTACGCGGGCCATGGACTGCCCCTTTCATGCGATGGATTTGATGGAAAGCTGGCGCGCTCCATAACGCGGGCGCGGCCGAAATACAAGCTTTATGGCGGCGGCGTCAGCTTTGCGGGCCTTTGCCCGGCTCATCATCTCGCCACGCCATGATGCGGCTCACATAGTCGCGATCACAATTGCTTGCAATGCAGCGGCCTGCCCTTGGATATCCACAAATTGCGCGTTATCTCGGATGTGACGGCACCGAGGCCCATTTTGTCGGACCTATTCGTCAAACACTTTTAGACGACAGAAATTTTCGAAAGGGATGTTTTTCAATGTTCGATCCCCGTGAAAAGATCGCTCTTTTCATCGACGGCGCCAATCTGTACGCCACTTCCCGCGCGCTGGGCTTCGACATCGACTACCGCAAGCTCCTGTCGAGCTTCCAGAAGCGCGGCTACCTGCTGCGCGCCTACTATTACACCGCGCTGGTCGAGGATCAGGAATATTCATCGATCCGGCCGCTGATCGACTGGCTCGACTATAACGGCTTCAAGGTGGTGACGAAGCCCGCCAAGGAATTCACCGACTCGACCGGCCGCCGCAAGATCAAGGGCAATATGGACATCGAGCTCACCGTCGATGCGCTGGAGCTCGCCGATGTCGTCGACCACTATGTGATCTTTTCCGGCGACGGCGACTTCCGCACGCTGGTCGAAGCGCTGCAGCGACGCGGCCGCAAGGTGTCGATCATCTCGACCATGGCCTCGCAGCCGCCGATGATCTCCGACGACCTGCGCCGCCAGGCCGATCATTTCATCGACCTGATGACGCTGAAGAGCGAAGTCGGCCGCGACCCATCCGAGCGGCCCGCGCGCCGGCCGGAGCCCGCCGAAGTCGACGAGGACGATTATTGACAGGCGGCGGCCTTGAGCGCCGCGCCCTCCCCCGAACCCAGCCATGACTGCCCGCTCTGCCCGCGGCTGCATGATTTCATCGCCGCCTGGCGCGAGCGCGAGCCCGGCTGGTTCAACGCGCCGGTGCCGACCTTCCTGCCGCCGGAGGGTGAAGATTCGGTCCGCCTGTTGATCGTCGGGCTGGCGCCCGGCCTGCGCGGGGCCAACCGCACGGGACGCCCCTTCACCGGCGACTATGCCGGCGACCTGCTCTACGGCACGATGATCGCGCATGGCCTGGCGCGCGGCGAGTTCAAGGCAAGGCCGGATGACGGGCTCGAGCTTGTCGGCACCGCCATCACCAATGCGGTGCGCTGCGTGCCGCCGGAGAACAAGCCGGTGGGCGCCGAGATCGCCACCTGCCGGACTTTTCTAAAACCGACGATCGCGCGCTTCCCCAATCTCAGCGCCATACTGACGCTGGGCTCGATCGCGCACCAGTCGACGGTGCGGGCACTCGGCGAGCGCGTCGCGGCCATTCCATTCCGCCATGGCGGCCGGCAGCAGGCCGGTGGTATCGCGCTGTTTTCGAGCTATCACTGCTCGCGATACAACACCAACACCGGCGTGCTGACGGAAGAAATGTTCGTCAATGTGTTCAAGGAGATCGCGGCGTTCCTGAAGAACTAGAGTCAGGCGCAGCGCCAAACAGTTCGCTCAGCCTCGCCGGTCCCCCCTTCAACACGTTCAGGTCTACATCGCCGTCGATGCCGTCGACGCGGCCGGTATCGAGATATTGCCAATAGACCCAATCCTCCTCTTTCGGCGGCATTGCCAGCGAGCGCAGCCAGCGTTCGCGAACCGCTATATGAGCGGAATAGGCCGGCGCCGCCTCGTCGGTGATGTAGATGATGGCCGGCTTGCCAAAGGCCGCCTCGACCGGGGCCAGGAATGCAACGAGTTCCGCGTTCAGCTCAGCGGGTGACGGGCGTCGCGGGCAATTGCCATGGAACTCGATATCGACGACCGGCGGCAAAAGCTGCTCGCCGCTCGGCACGGCCGAGATGAAGTTCTTCGCCTGGTCGGCGCCCGGGCGGCAGAAGGTGAAGAAGTGATAGGCGCCGACCGCGAGCCCGGCGGCGCGCGCCTCACGCAGATTGGTCGCAAAGGTATCATCGACATGGTCGCCGCCTTCGGTCGCCTTGATGATGGCGAAGGTCACATCGTCGGCTGCAACGCGCTGCCAGTCGATCTTGCCCTGATGGTGCGAAACGTCGACGCCTCTTATGGGGAACTTGGCACGATCCGGTGGAAAGGCGCGGGGCCGCAAAAAGCTCTCTATCCCGACCGCAAGCGCCAGAAAGACGAAAGCCAGAGCCAGGACAATCAGCCGGTTCCTCAAGCCTTGGCCCCCTGCTCGCCTTGCCTGGATGTATCACCGATAGTCTTTAACCGCGCTCCTTCAGCAGCCGGCCCTTCTCGCGCGACCAGTCGCGCTGCTTTTCGGTTTCGCGCTTGTCGTGCAGCTTCTTGCCGCGGGCAACGGCGAGCAGCAGCTTGGCGCGGCCGCGGTCGTTGAAATAGATCTTCAGCGGCACCAGCGTCATGCCTTCGCGCTCGACGCTTTGCGAGAGCTTGGCCATCTCGCGCTTGGAGACCAGCAATTTGCGGCGCCGGCGCGGCTCGTGGTTGAAGCGGTTGGCCTGCAGATATTCCGGCAGGTAGGAATTGATCAGCCAGATCTCGCCGCCTTCAGCCGAGGCGTAGCTCTCCTGGATGTTGGCCTGGCCCTGGCGCAGCGACTTGACCTCGGTGCCGGTCAGCACCAAGCCGGTCTCGATCGTGTCGAGCACCTCGTAGGAAAAGCGCGCCTTGCGGTTCTCGGCGACCGTCCTGTTGTTGGGGTCGGCTTTCTTGACTTGATTCATAATGCGGAGAGGTGGCGCCTCATCCCTAATTAATCAAGCCGGCGTGCTTGAGCGCCGCGTCGATCTTTTCCGCGGTCGAAGCCTCGACCGTCACAAGCGGCGAACGCACCACGTTCTCGACCTTGCCCAGCTTCGACAACGCGTATTTCGACCCGGAAACGCCGGGCTCCATGAAGATCGCCTTGTGCAACGGCAGCAGCCGGTCCTGCAGTTCGAGCGCCTTGGCGCTGTCGCCGGAAAGCGTGGCTTCCTGGAATTCGGAACAGAGGCGCGGCGCGACATTCGAGGTGACCGAAATACAGCCGACACCGCCATGAGCGTTGAAGCCGAGCGCGGAAGCATCCTCGCCGGAAAGCTGGATGAAATCCTTGCCGCAGGTCATGCGCTGCTCGGAGACGCGCTCGACCTTGCCGGTCGCGTCCTTGACGCCGGCAATGTTCTTGAAGTCGTGGCGCAGCCTGCCCATCGTCTCCGGCGTCATGTCGATGACCGAACGCGGCGGGATGTTGTAGATGATGATCGGCAGCCTGGTCGCCCTGGCGACGGCGGCAAAATGCTCGTAGAGGCCGCGCTGGGTGGGCTTGTTGTAGTAAGGCGTGACGACGAGGGCGGCATCGGCGCCGGCCTTTTCGGCGTATTGCACCAGCCCGACGGCTTCCTCGGTGTTGTTGGAGCCCGCGCCGGCCACGACCGGCACCCTGCCCTTGGCCACCTCGATGCAGACCTTGACGACCTGACGGTGCTCGTCATGCGACAGCGTCGGCGACTCGCCGGTGGTGCCGACGGGAACCAGACCCTTGGTGCCCTCGGCGATCTGCCATTCGACGAATGCGCGAAAGGCTTTCTCGTCGAAGCGCCCGCTCTTCTCGAACGGTGTCACGAGCGCGGTGAGCGAGCCTCTCAGCATGTCGTCCAAACTCCTTGGAACTATCGGGAACGTATCAGGTTTTAGCGTTCGGTTTATTTGCGCGCCTTCTAGCGGAAAGCGAAGCCGCGCACCATAGTCTCGACATGGTTCGGCGGCAAGCATGGCAATAGTGCCAGCGGGGGCAATTCGAACGGCCTCGATAACCTTTTGTTTACGAGCCCTTCACCACCTAAGTTTAGAGTCTGTTCAGGCTTTCAAGGCCGTACCCGCTGACGATGTGCCAGGATTGAACATGCCGACGAGGCGGCCTCATTTCTTCGCGCTCTTGGGAGCGATCGTCGCGCTGACGCCCACTGTGGCGATCGGCGGAAGCGTCGGCGTGCGCGCGACGGCTGCCATCCCGGCGACCGACACACCGCAGGCGCCCGGGCAGACGTCGACTGCGCTGTCCCCCGACATAGCGCAACTGAAGAGCGGGCTCGATGCGCTCGCCGCCAACAACATCGCCGGCGCGCGCAATGCGCGCGACACGCTGCCCGCCACCTCGCTCGACCGGCACATCCTCGCCTGGGCGATCGCGCTTTACGGTGGCGACCAGGTGCCGAGCGGCGAGATTGCCGACGCGGCCAAGATGCTGCCCGGATGGCCGGGCACGATCGCGCTGCGCAAGAACAGCGAGCGCGCGCTCTATCGCGAGGCCCCGCCACCGCAAATGGTGGTGCAGGCCTTCGGCCGCAGCCAGCCGCTGACGCCCGAGGGTGTGATTATCCTTGCCCGCTCGCAGATGGCGCTGGGCAACCAGGCCGCGGCGCGCGCGGTGCTGGTGCCGTTCTGGCGCACCGAGAAGCTGGAAGCAAAGGACGAGGCGACCGTCATCAAGGAGTTTGGCACGCTGATCCCGGCGGCCGACCATCGCTACCGCATGGAGCGCATGTTCTACGCCGACCGGCCGTCCTCGGCGCTGAGGGTCGCCGGCCTCGCCGGCGCACAGCCCCTGGCGGATGCCTGGGCGGCGGCCGACAAAGGCGACAAGAACGCCGCCAAGCTCTTAAAGGCGGTGCCCGCGGCGCAGCGCTCCGCCGGCTATTTCTTCGCCGAGGCGGAATATCTGCGCAAGCAGCAGAAATTCTCCGATGCCGCCGCTGTCGTGATGAAGGCACCGGCCGATCGCGATTCGCTGGTCGATCCCGATGCCTGGTGGGTTGAGCGCCGCGTGCTCTCGCGCGAGCTGGTCGACCAGGGCGACATGAAGACCGCCTATAAAATCGTCTCCATGCACGCCGCCGAGAGCCCGCTGAATGCCGCCGAAGCCGAATTCCACGCCGGCTGGTATGCATTGCGCGGCCTCAACGACCCGGCGACCGCCGCAGGGCATTTCACGCGCATCACCGAATTCGCCCAGGGACCGGTGTCGCTGTCGCGCGCTTATTACTGGCTCGGCCGCGCGGCGGAAGTCGGCGGCCCAGGCAACGCCAAGGATTATTTCACGCGCGCGGCCGGCTACGGCACGACCTTCTACGGCCAGCTCGCCGGCGAACGCGTGGGTTTGAGAACGCTCAACATCGCCTACCCGAAACCGAGTGCCGCCGACCGACTGAGCTTTGACAACCGAGAGGCGGTCGGCGCGATCAAGCGGCTGCAGGAAGCAGGCTACGACCGCTATGCCGAGACGCTCTACCGCGACCTTGCCGGACAGCTGACCAGTCCGGGCGAGTTGGCACTGCTTGCGGTGCTTGCCGAAAAGCAAGGCAACCATTTCATGG
Source organism: Mesorhizobium sp. RIZ17 (assembly GCF_051127865.1). NCBI lineage: Bacteria > Pseudomonadati > Pseudomonadota > Alphaproteobacteria > Hyphomicrobiales > Phyllobacteriaceae > Mesorhizobium > Mesorhizobium sp. RIZ17. The sequence goes on along the minus strand of NZ_CP147861.1, from coordinate 4,391,042 downwards.
CGCTGAAGGTCGGCAAGATTGCCGCCCAGCGCGGCATCGATGTCGGCGCGCTGTCTCATCCGCTGGGCGTCATTCCCGATTCGGCCAATATTTCGGGATCCGGCAAGGCGCTCGCCTATGCCATCGCCCGCCAGGAAAGCGAGTTCAACGTCGGCGCCGTTTCCAGCGCCGGCGCGCGCGGCCTGCTGCAGTTGATGCCGGGCACGGCCAGGCAGTTGGCGAAGAAGGCGGGCATGACCTTCTCGCAGGCGCGGCTGACGACAGATGCCGGCTACAATGCGGCGCTCGGCTCAGCCTTTCTCGGCGAGCAGCTCGACCGTTTCAGCGGCTCTTATGTGCTGACTTTCGCCGGCTACAATGCCGGCCCGAACCGCGCCGCCCAGTGGGTGGCGAAATACGGCGACCCACGCGGCAAGGACGTGGACGCCGTCGTCGACTGGATCGAGCGGATTCCCTACACGGAAACGAGAAGTTACGTTCAGCGCGTGATGGAGAATTACGAGGTCTACAAGATGCGTATTTCGGGCAAATACGACATCGTGGGCGACCTCGTGAACGGACGGGGCTGAAGTTCTTCCTTCTCCCCTTGTGGGAGAAGGTGGATCGGCGCGCCAGCGCCGAGACGGATGAGGGGTGTTCCAGCGAAGTGAGACGCTGGCTTTCCCTGGAGCACCCCTCATCCGACCTCGCTTCGCGAGGCCACCTTCTCCCGCAAGGGGAGAAGGAAAGAACTCCGCATTTGACGATCCCTGCCCTCGCCTGTAGCTGTCGGTCACCTCAACGAGGAGCGGGATTGCGATGGCCAGCGACGGTTTCTCTGACTTCTTCTATGCCGCACCCGACGGGCTGAAGCTCCATGCCCGTATCTATGGTGAAGCGAATGCCGGTGGCTTGCCGGTCGTCTGCCTGCCCGGCCTCACCCGCAATGCCCGCGACTTCCACGAACTGGCGCTCCACCTCTCAAGCAAAGTGGAGAGGCCACGAAAAGTCATCGCCTGCGACTACCGCGGTCGCGGGCAATCCGACCACGATCCCGATATCGGCCACTATAATGTCGGCGTCGAGGCCGGTGACGTGCTTGCCGGACTGTCGACACTCGGCATCGAAGAAGCGGCCTTCATCGGCACCTCGCGCGGCGGGCTGATCATCCATGTGCTCGGCGCGCTGAAGCCGGCCATGCTGAAAGCCATCGTGCTGAACGACATCGGCCCGGTGATCGAGGCGGAGGGCCTTGCCCATATCCGCTCCTATCTCGACCGTGCGCCGAAACCGAAGACATTCGCCGAGGCGGTGGACGCCCAGCGGCGCGTGCATGGCGCCGATTTCCCGGCGCTCACCGACGCCGACTGGGCGCGCATGGTCCGGGCAATCTGCCGCGAGACGGAGGCCGGCTGGGTGCCGGATTTCGATCCGGCCCTGGTCGACACGCTGGCCGGCATCGATCTCAGCAAGCCGCTGCCGGACCTGTGGCCGCAGTTCGACGCGCTCGCCGCCATTCCATTGCTCGCCATTCGCGGCGCTAACTCGAAACTGCTTTCCACGGCAACACTTCAAGAGATGCAGGAGCGGCATCCCGGCATGGATCAGATCACCGCCGAAGGCCAGGGCCATGCGCCCTTCCTGGAAACCGGCGACTTGCCTGGGAAGATTGCCGCGTTCCTCGATCGGGTAAGGGCCCTTTAAACTAAACCCAGCCTGAAACACTCACGGAAATCGCTTTCTTATCTTCGCCGTGCCTATAGTTTTGCCGTTGGTGTCAAGTGCCTTGACGGTGAATTGGTAGGTATGTGGCGACGGAGGGCATGGCCCTCGGTAAGAAAACGCGCCGTAAGGCAGAGAACTTCCAGAATATGGCACTCTGCCGCCACCATGAGTAAAGTCCGGCGCGTCTAGGTCGGACATGCGAATGTCGAATTTTGCCGTCCCAGCTGGAACTCCAGAAAACTTCATAGGCGGTGACTTGCTATCGAAGCATTTCTTGGTTGGGCCCCAATCCACTGAAACCGACATCCCAGCATGGGCCGTTACAACAGAGCAGCAGAACAACAAAGCTGTGGAAATCAATAACTTCATAGAATCCCTCCCAGTTCCAAGGGTCAAATTCCCAACATCAGTTGATCAAAGGCGTTGTCACGGGGCCATATAGATTGGCACTTTTCGAGTGCAAGCTGGCTACACCTTATTCGCCTTTCGAGCGCTTGCGGGACGCTTTGACCGGTTTCGGCCCTCTCGCTTTCCGAGACGATGTGGCGGGGGTCGGCGCGGTGAGGGGCGACGCGAACACGGAGTTCCCGGCCGACCGCGGCGAGGCTTCATCGCCGCGCGGCTTTTCCAGAACGACGACACAGCCATCGAGATCGTTGGTGGCCAGATGCGCGTAACGCATGGTCATCGACAATGTCTGGTGGCCCAGCCACATCTGGACGCGCCTTATGTCGATACCGCCCTGGACGAGACGTGAAGCGCAAGTGTGACGCAGAATGTGCGGCACCACCTGTTCATCGGCGCCGAGACCGACTTCCGTCTTCGCTTCGTTCCAGATCGCGCGATACTGCGCCTGTGTCAGCTTGGTGAACGGGCCTTTCGGCCGTCGTCCTTCCGTGCTTGGCGGCAGCTTGATGACTTCCTTGACGCGCTCGGTCATCGGAATGGTGCGGCTGCGCCCGGATTTGGTGATCCAGAAGGAGACCCGGTGTTCCTGGATGTCGTTCCAGATCAGGCCGAGCGCCTCGCCGAGGCGGCAGCCAGTATCGACCAGGAAGACGGAAAGCCTGTAGGCATCCTCGCTGCGGTTCCTGATCGCCGCGAACAGCCTTGCCTCTTCGTCCCTTTCGAGGAAACGAATCCGTCCCGCCCGCTCCTTCTGGCGGCGGAACTCGGGCAGGCTGTGGATATCTCCCATCTTATGCGCCTTACGCAGCAATTTGCTGAGGGCAGCCATCTTGCGATTGATGGTTGCATTGCTGTTGCCGCGCTGGCGCAATGTACCGATAAGATTATCCAGGGCGTTCTGGTCAAAGGCGCTGAAACGCTCTCCTAAAAGGATCTCGTCTATTTCACCGATGAAAGAGCTGACATTGTATTTATGTCGCCCGTCATCCCAGAGTATATCTCGATAAGCTGCGAACAGCTCCCCGATCCTATACGATTTTACTTCTCTGATCTTGTTATAGGTGTATCGAAAATTCGAATTCTGAGAAGAAAAAAACGTGAAATGATCAGAGGAGCCCCCCCTTGAATCGCTTCGTTCGACATTTCTGCACCACACCCCCGAGTGGTTAGAGCCAGCTCTACCCGCTTGAAGGCGTCCTTTCAAGAGTTCTTGGAGTCTTATGCCGATCCATCCATCGATGGGATCCCACGAAATCATGCATAAGATCTCGCTCTGCTTATCGTTTACCCCCATCCTTTCGTTTGGCACCAATCGCGAAAACAAAAAACGGCCCAGGCGTGAAAGCGCCCGGGCCGGATTTTCACCTTGTAGGATTCCAGCCCTTAGAAATCGCGCTGGAAGCGGAGGACGGCACCGATACCGTCGCTCTTGGTCTGGTAGAAGTTGGTCTTGGTGTGATTGATGTAGTCAACTTCGCCCGTGACCGTGAAGCCAGGAACCACCATGTAGGCAACGTTCGCGGCGATACCGATCGTCTTGCCTTCGTCATAGGACGCCTGCAGGTTAAACGAGGTCTTCTCGTTGAACTTGTAGGTGCCGCCACCCCAGACCGCCCAATTACCGTCCCAAGGCTTGTAGAAGGAGTGACCCGTCGGGTTCGTCGGTCCGTCGAAGTTTTCCTGGCCATAGCCGCCCATGACGAACAGCGAGAGCGCCTCGTTGACGTTCACGTCCAACCGAACCTTGCCGGCCCAGGTCTCGTAGTTGCTGTCATAGGCGACCACGCCATTGATGCCGCCCCAGCCCTGGGTGTACTTCGCACCGATGACGACGTGCGGTACATAGCTGTCGATCGTACCGATATAGTCGACATACTTGTCGCTATAGACACCATCGCCATCGAAGTCGGCGGCAAACTTGCTGTCGCTTCCTTCTTCGAGAGAGACCACAGCCGAGAAGCCGTTGCCGGCATCGAAGTAGTACTGGATGACGTTGGTATCGAAGCCACCGTAGGGTACCAGTGTGTCATTGATGACATTGCCGGCATAGCCACTGAAGGTGTCGAACGCCGATTCGTCCTTACCGACACGGAGCCCACCGAGCTGAATCCAGGCAAAATTCAGCGAGACGCTTGTGCCCGCGCCACCACCACTGATCACGTTGCCATCTGTGTCAAGCGCCCAGCGACCATTATGAAGACCATTGCCGTAGTTAAAGCGCGTTTCGGTATAGGTCTTCAACGTGCCGAGTTCAGTCTCCTGACCCGTCCAAGTCCTCAAGGTGAAGCGAGCGTTCTTGCCCCAGGTGTCCTGGACTTTACCGCTCCTCACGTCGTTCGCGTCGGCACCAGCGAAGCCCAGGATAGCATCACTGCCAGCCGAAGCGTCATAGCGGACATAGCCGCCGATGCGCAGGCAGGTTTCGGTGCCCGGGATGTAGAAGTAGCCGGCGCCGTAGACGTCGCAGATCTTGACGTATTCGGCCGGTTCCGGTTCGGCGACGGTCACCGCGTCGGCGGCGCGAGCACCGGAAACTGCGATCAGGGCCGCAGCTGAGCCAAGAAGAAGGCTCTTGATGTTCATTTTCTGACCTCCAGTCAGAATCGAACGGAGGAGGTCGGCGAAAGCAGTTCGTTCCGCTAATTTTCACTTTCACTTCAATAGGATAACTTCAATTGCCATCAATCGCGCACCAGGCGCCAAAATCGTTTGCTGGCGAAGGCCTTTCCGGATCCGGTCTTGAAATATTGCTCGAGCTGCCGGGCGTTGGCCTCGGTTTCAACCGCGATATAGGCCTTCAAGGCGACAGGCAAATAAGCCTTGGTAGAAGTCACCTGGCCTGACTGGTGCGATTCGAAACGACGTCGAAGATCGTTTGTCGATCCGACATAGACATCGCCGTTATGGAGCTGCAGGAAATAGACGTACCACATGGTCCCCCTACGCTACTTCGTAGCTTCGGGCGACACTCCTACGCCCAAATGCGGCTCCGGGTGGCCTGCCACCCGAAGCCCGCAGGGCGTAGGATGGCGGAGAGGATGGGATTCGAACCCACGAGAAGCTTTTGACCTCTACTCCCTTAGCAGGGGAGCGCCTTCGACCACTCGGCCACCTCTCCGTCGCGCCGCTGGATAAAGAAAAGCGCCGGCACAATCAACAAGCCCGCGCCATAATCAGCGAAAAATCAGCTGGCCCGCGCGTTCCCGCCGCTTCAGGTGGCGATTCTGCGGCAATCGCCTGGCGGTCGACTCAGCCGCCTGCCGCATTTCAGTCCGTCCTCTGCCGGATTCGGGCGGATTCAACCGGCACGCGGACCTCAATGGTTAACGAGAGCTTTCTGAGTGAGGCCAAATCGTGTCATTTGTGCAACAACCCCCGGGGATAGCGCCCGGACAGCGCTCGCGCCGACACGATCGTGGTTGAACGGCGCGGGCTCATGGGTAATGTCAGCTTCGAAGGAGCGGCGCGGTGCGCATCTTTTTCGGTAGTGGGGATGGGGCAGGGAACGCTGTCCTTCAGCAAAAAATACCCAGACCCGTTTTTTAACTTTTGACTGGAGGTCAGAAAATGAACATCAAGAGCCTTCTTCTCGGCTCAGCTGCGGCCCTGATCGCAGTTTCCGGTGCTCGCGCCGCGGACGCGGTGACCGTCGCCGAGCCGGAACCGGCCGAATACGTCAAGATCTGCGACGTCTACGGCGCCGGCTACTTCTACATCCCGGGCACCGAGACCTGCCTGCGCATCGGCGGCTACGTCCGCTACGACATCGGCCTCGGCGACGTCGGCTCGTTCGACGGTGCTCGCAGCGTCGACGTGCTGAACGGCAAGGACCAGGGCACCTGGAAGAAGAATGCCCGCTTCACCCTGAAGACCTGGACCGGCCAGGAAACCGAGCTCGGCACGTTGAAGACCTACACCGAGACCCGCTTCAACTTCGGCAACGGCAGAGGCCGGAGCGACGGAGTAACTACCCAAAATCCAGCTCACAACTCCGGCGTTTCGCTGAACTTTGCTTGGATCCAGCTTGGCGGCCTGCGCGTCGGTAAGGACGAATCGGCCTTCGATACGTTCATCGGCTACGCCGGCAACGTCATCCAGGACACGCTCGTTCCTTACGGCGATTTCGACACCAACGTCGTGCAGTACTACTTCGATGCTGGCAACGGCTTCTCGGCCGTGGTCTCGCTCGAAGAAGGTTCTGGCGATCTCGCAAGCAATGGCTTTTATACCGGCACAATCGACAGCTACGTCCCGCACGTCGTCGGCGGCGTGAAGTATACGCAGGGCTGGGGCGATATCATCGGCGTCGTTGCTTATGACAGCAACTACGAAGAATGGGCCGGCAAGGTTCGTGCGGACTTCAACGTCACCAGCGAACTGTCGCTGTTCGGCATGTTTGGCTACGGCACCGACAATCATTCGCTCGATGTCGACTTCGGTCGCAACTTCTACAAGCAGTGGGCTGGCCATTGGGCATTCTGGGCCGGCGGCACCTACAAGTTCAACGAGAAGACCGCGTTCAACCTCCAGGTGTCGGGTGATCAGGACAAGAACTACGGCGTGGCGGCGAACGTTGCCTACACCGCTGTTCCGGGCTTCACGGTCACCGCTGAAGTTGATTACGATCACTTTGGTCACTTCGACGACGGCACTGCCTTCGGCAACTGGACCGGTGCTAACAAGAAGAACAGCGTCGGCGGTATCCTCCGCTTCCAGCGCGACTTCTAAGGCATAAGATACTTTTGAAAGAGAAACCCGGCGGGCGACCGCCGGGTTTTTCGTTGCCACGGCCTAAGGCATGGCCAGCCTTGAATCCGCGGGTTCGTGCCCCTCTCCACGTTCGGCCGAACAAATGATGGGATGCTGGGGCGGCTGTTTAGCCGGGCACGGTTCATGTATGGACGGCCTTTGGAAGCCATCACATCGGGAATGCCCGCATAGAAGCTTAATCAATCTGCTCGACGAACCGGTAGTTCGGCGAGATTGGCTGCTGGCGCCAGCCCTTGCGAATCGATTTGTTCGATCAAATCTCGGCCAGATCCCCTAACGCATCGATCAGTGGCTGAATCTCGCTTTCATAATTCTTCCACCGCTTGACGGACGATTTGTAGATCGGCTGGCGAACCTGCCAGCGGCTGTAGGTATTTACCGATCTATCCTTGTCGAAAAAACGCAGGCATGCATCATCCCAGGACAACCCGAGATAGTCTATTAGCCGACGCGACTGCTCCTCCTGATTTTCGATCAAGGTCTCGTAGCGATTTTCAAAGATACGTCCGGGGAAAATCCTGTCCCAATGGCGCATCAAGCGATCATATTCCCGATAGTAAAGTCCTAATGTTTGGAGATCGGCGCTGTAGTTGTGCCCATCACTGAATTGCAGGACGAAACAGGAGATGCAATTGTCGATGGCGTCGCGACGGCAGTGAATGATGCGCGCGTTGGGAAAGAGAAGGCAGATCAGGCCGATCAGCTCGAAATTGTGAGGCATCTTGTCGACGATTCGAAGCGAATCGGCAGCCCGCTCTCGGAGATAGGCAAGGTGCTCCTCGGCCAACATCCTGGTCAGGTCGGGCGTCATCCCCGCGATCGATTCGCCAAGATTGATGTTGGAGCAGTTAGTCAGGCCGATCCCATTGGCGACCCGTCTGAGCTTGCTGAGCTCACCAGCCCCGTGAACATTGGGATGGCTGGCGCATATCTGCTCCGTCAGTGTCGTGCCCGAGCGAGGCATGCCGACAATGAATACAGGTACTTCCGAGGGATTGCCACAGGCGGCCCTTGAAGCCACCAGTTCCGGCGTAAAGGTCTCGACCACGGCGTCGATCCACCGGCGGTAGGATTCCAGATCGAATGTATGGCCTCCGGCTTGATTTCCTTTCTTGAAGTGATCCATCGCCTCCTTGTAGCGACCGAGGTCGTTGAGCACCTTTCCGGCGGCGTGATGAAGCGCCGGCGCTCCGTCCGATCCGTGGTCCAGGTTTCGAAGCTCTGTCAGGATTGCCGCGAGTTCTGGCGGCTCTCCCGTGAATTTGCGCGTGTGCACAAGTGCATTGTAGGCGTTCGGTACAGCGATGCGCTGTTCTATCGCCTCTTTCAGATGCGCTGCAGCTTCGTCCATACGACCGAGGCTTGCGAGTGCGTGGGGAAGCCCTGTCCGGGCCAGAGGATGATCTCGGTCGATCTTGAGCGCCTTCTCGAATAGCGGCAGCGCCATTTCTCCCCTGTCAGACTCATTGTAAGCCTTGCCTAAGGTACAAAGCGCTTCCACAAGATCCGGCTTCAGATCGAGGGCAATCTGAATGTGCTTGATTGCCGGCGTAAATTCGCTGAGCTTCAGATAGGCTGCGCCGAGGCTAAGGTGATAGTAGGGATTTTGCGGCTCCTCCCCAAGAGCCCTGGCAAAGTACCGCAGAGCCTTCTCATCGTCGTGTCCGAGCCCCAGCGTTCCCAAGATGTAAAACGCCAGCGGATGGTTTGGCGCCCTCTCCAGGACGCGAAGGCAGAGTTCCTCGGCCTCCGGCAGCCGCTCGGCTTTCTGAAAGTCGAGCGCCTGCCTCAACAGCATGTCGTCGGCCTGGCTGCGAGGCAGACCGACCTTCGGCTGGGCTTTCGTCGGTACAGCGTTCGGCGGCGCAGCCTCTCCCGAGGGTCGAGTTTTAAGGTGCTTCGCCCAGGTGGGCGGCAATCGATTGCTCATCCCATCTCGCTATCAAAACCGGCGGGGAGAATCCAGTAGGAGCACGTGCTTCCGCCTCGGACGCCGCTGCGGCGAGGACGACACCCAATCGACTGACCGTGTGCCTTCGCCAGCGATGCAAACAGAGTTGATCGGAAGGCGGGGGATTGAAGTGTCGACCACTGCCGTGGTCAATGGCGTGTCTCGTTCAGCTTGCGCCGGCTCAGCCACCACGCTAGCAAGAACGCTCCCTCCACGCGAGCTTTTGCCATGCGCCAGCGCCCTTCCCTCACGCCGATCATCGGTGCGCTTCCCACCACGGTGCCGTTCGTAGGCCCTGAGGCGCAGGAGCGTGAGCGCGGGCGGCCGTTCCGCGCCCGCATCGGCGCCAATGAAAGCAGTTTCGGGCCCTCGCCGCGCGTCATCGCCCGGATGGAGAGCGTCGCCCGCGACCAGTGGATGTATTGCGACCCCGACAATTACGAGCTGAAGGTGGCGGCCGCCGCGCATCACGGCGTGGCCGTCGAAAACGTGGTCGTCGGCGAAGGCATCGACGGCCTGCTCGGCCTGGTGGCGCGCATGTATGTCGGCCCAGGCGACGCCGTGGTGACCTCGCTCGGCGCCTATCCCACCTTCAATTTCCATATCGCCGGCGTCGGCGGCCGCCTGGTGACGGTCCCCTATGCCGACGACAAGGAAGACCTGGACGGGCTTCTCGCCAAGGTCGCGAGCGAAAGGGCGCCGCTGGTCTATCTCTCCAACCCCGACAACCCGATGGGAAGCTGGTGGGAAGCGCCGGATGTCGTCCGCTTCATCGAAGCGCTTCCGGAAACCACCATGCTGGTGCTCGACGAGGCCTATGGCGAGCTGGGACCGGCCTCGGCGCTACCGGCGATCGATGTCTCGCGGCCGAACGTTATCCGCATGCGCACCTTCTCCAAGGCTTACGGCCTTGCCGGCATACGCTGCGGCTACGCCGTGGCGGAGGCGGAGGTGATCCGCGACTTCGAGAAGATCCGCAACCATTACGGCGTCAGCCGCATGGCGCAGATCGCCGGCCTCGAGGCGCTTGCCGACCAGGACTATCTGCACTCGGTGGTGGCGCGCGTGGCGGCAGGCCGCGAGCGCATTTCAGCCATCGCCAGGCAGAACGATCTCAAGCCACTGCCGTCGGCAACCAATTTCGTCACCATCGACTGCGGCCGCGACGGCGTCTTCGCACTCAAGGTGATGCAGAACCTTTTGTCGCGCGACGTGTTCATCCGCAAGCCGATGGTGCCGGTGCTCGACCGCTGCATAAGGGTGAGCGTCGGCCTCGACCATGAGCTCGACATCTTCGCCGAGGAACTGCCGGGCGCGCTCGCGGCGGCGCGAGGGAACTGACCGAACCCTGGCCCATATGCCTGCTTCCCAGGGAGCAGAATGTGCTTCCCGGAGCAGATCGGCAATTCACATTCCGGCGGCTGCCAGCAGGCGCGTCACGCGGTTCAGCGCATCGGAAAGCTCCGCGGCTTGCTTGTCCTCGAGCTTGACGATCAGGCGGGCAAGATCGCGGTTCGTCGCCGCTTCGAGATCGACCAGCGCGGCTTTGCCCCGCTCGGTCAGGATGAGAACGGGCTGGCCGTTCTCCGGGCCATCGCGCATTTCAGCCAGTCCCATGGCGGTGAACTTTCGAAGGACCCTCATGAGATAGGCAGGGGCGAGGCTGAGTTCGCCGGCCAGTTCGGACGCCGCGGGCGCCAGATCAAGATGAAACATGCGCGCCAGCAAACCAGCCCTTCGGCCGCCCGGTCTGGCCTTGCGCCCGAGCTCGAACAGCACGCGGGCTTCGGCCAGCGTGTAAGGGCTGTGCATCAAGGTCTCATCGAGCAGCCCGACCAGCCCGGTATAGAACCGGTTGAAGCGACGAATCTCTTGGACCAGGGCTTCGTGCGGCATACCGACCTCCTTGGAGACGCTGCATCCTATAATTTCTTCATTGATTGACTGAGTCAATTAATTAATCCACCGGGCACCTATCCCTCAAACCGGTTGCATTTGACCTTTCGTGCTCCAGATTGATGGGCGAAGGTTCTGGAGCGGACGATGCAAGGTGAGCAAAGAGCCGTTCGGGCGCGTGTTTACGGCACCGTGCAAGGTGTGAGCTACCGTGTCTGGACGCGCGGCGAAGCCACGCGCCTCGGGCTGACGGGTTGGGTACGCAACGAGCGCGACGGCTCGGTCGCCGCGCTGATTGCCGGCGCCGACGCCGCCGTCACGGCGATGATCGAACGCCTGTGGCAAGGGCCGCGGGGCGCGCTCGTCTCGAAGGTCGAGATCGAGGAAGCGACCGACGACGCGCCTGTGGACTTCAGGATCGTCACCTAGTTCCCCAACACAGTGATTTTGAAAGATTGCGGGCTTGTCGAGCAAAGGTCATCAACGTCCGTTGGAGTCGTCAGCGCAAAACGTTGGCGATAAGCTGAAGGCTCCTGAACCTCGTTATTCCAGGGCGGAGCAAGGAGCGAAGCGACGCGCGCAGACCCTGGAATCCATGCCGTTACCGAGACCGAAGTGTGCATCGGTGCAGAATTCTGGGCCGCTGCGACGCTTTCATGTCACGGCATGGATCCTCGGGTCTGCGCGCGTCGCTTCGCTCCTTGCTCCGCCCGTGGATGACGACCACGATAGGTGTCTCGGCCAATCGCCAAGGCAGAGGATCTGCCAACGCACACGAGCCAACCGGTCAAAACTTCTGTGTTGAGGAACTAAACCAGGTCGCGTGAAAAAGGATTCACGCGACCTGCTTTAAGTTTTTGATTTTAAGCATGTCTTTGTCCCGAAACCGGACCCACTTTCGGGAGACATGCTTTAGCCTCATCTTGTCTTCGCAAACCAAGGAAGGAATGGGTATACGATGCATCTTGAATTAATTGAACGTTCGTTTTATTATTGCCATTGGAGGCGAACATGGCACGCACCACAGGCTCCGACGGGGAAAAGACCGAAGCGGCCGTCCGCGAGGCGGCGGTCTGCCTGATCGCGCGCCTCGGCTACGAGGCGATGTCGATGCGGCAGCTGGCGGCGGAGGTCGGCGTGCAGGCGGCCGCCCTCTATCGCTATTTCCCGACCAAGGAAGACCTTCTGTTCACCTTGATGCGGGAGCATATGGAAGGCCTGTTGCAAGCTTGGGGCGTGGCGCGACCGGCCACGGTCGACCCGGTGAGCCGGCTTGCCGCTTATGTCGAAAACCACATCGCTTTCCATATCGGGCGGCGTCACGCCACCCATGTCTCAAACATGGAATTGCGCAGCCTTTCGCACGAAAGGCTGACGCAGATCCTCAAGATGCGCGCGGCCTATGAGAAAGAGCTGCGCACCATCCTGCGCGACGGCGCCGAGGCCGGTGTCTTTCAGGTCGACGACACCGGGCTCACCGCCATGGCACTGATCCAGATGATGACCGGCGTCATCGTCTGGTTCCGGCCGGGCGAACGACTGTCGATCGCGGAAGTCACCACGACATATCTTTCGATGACAATGCGCCTGGTCGGCGCGACAATCAGCCATGGCACCGCGCGTCCCTCGGGGCGCGCCAGGGACGCCGTGGTACTCTGATACGGGCACGATCTCCGCGAAGACCGGGGCGTGCGCAGCGAGGAACGGCATGTACACGAAAACGCTGAACTTCGGACTTGATCCCGACATCGAAGCGTTGCGCGACACCGTGCGGCGCTTCGCTCAGGACAGGATCGCGCCGATCGCGGCCGAGATCGACCGTTGCAATGAATTTCCCGCGCATCTTTGGGGCGAGCTCGGCGCGCTTGGCCTGCTCGGTATCACCGCCGACCCCGATTTCGGCGGGACCGGCATGACCTATCTCGCGCATGTCGTGGCCATGGAGGAGATTTCGCGCGCTTCGGCCTCGGTCGGTCTCTCCTACGGCGCGCATTCGAACCTCTGCGTCAACCAGATCAACCGCTGGGCCACCCCGGCGCAGAAGGAGAAGTACCTGCCTGCCCTTTGCTCGGGCGAAACGGTCGGCGCGCTGGCGATGTCGGAACCAGGCGCCGGCTCGGACGTGGTGTCGCTCAGGCTGCGCGCCGAAAAGCGCAACGACCGCTATGTGCTCAACGGCTCGAAAATGTGGATCACCAACGGCCCCGATGCCGGAACGATGGTGGTCTACGCCAAGACCGATCCCGAACGCCATTCGCGCGGCATCACAGCCTTCATCGTCGAGAAGACGATGGCGGGCTTTTCAGTCGCGCAGAAGCTCGACAAGCTCGGCATGCGCGGCTCCAACACCGGCGAGCTCGTCTTCGAAAATGTCGAGGTGCCGTTCGAGAATGTGCTGCATGAGGAAGGGCGCGGTGTCGAGGTGCTGATGTCGGGGCTCGATTATGAGCGCGCGGTGCTTTCCGGTGGCCCGATCGGGCTTATGGCGGCCTGCCTCGACGTGGCGGTCCCTTACGTGCATGAGCGCAAGCAGTTCGGCCAGCCGATCGGCACGTTCCAGCTGGTGCAGGGCAAGCTCGCCGATATGTATTCGACGATGAACGCCGCGCGGGCTTACGTCTATGCGGTGGCCGCCGCCTGCGACCGCGGCGAGACGACGCGCAAGGACGCCGCCGGCTGCGTGCTCTTCGCGGCCGAGAAAGCAACGCAGATGGCGCTCGACGCCATCCAGCTGCTCGGCGGCAACGGCTATATCAACGACTATCCGACAGGCCGGCTGCTGCGCGACGCCAAGCTCTACGAGATCGGCGCCGGCACCAGCGAAATCCGTCGCTGGCTGATCGGCCGCGAGATCATGGCGGAGGAGGTTTAGTGCGCGCGGGTCGTCACCTTCGTCGAACCTTCGTCGATCCGCTTACGGGCCGCTTCGGCGAGCGTGTCCGACACCCATTGATTGATCGACTTGCCGTCGCTGGAGGCCGCTCGGCTCACAAGACGATGGACTTCCGGCGTGGTGCGCAGAGCGAGTTTGCCAGAAAATGGTTTTTCTGGCTCCTTGCCCTGTTCAGCGCAAAATTCGAGGTAGTCGTCGACGCATTCATGAAAAGCCGTCAGCAATTCTTCTGCCGAATTGGCTTCGTATGTGAAGATGTCGCGAATACCCACGATACGACCGTGAAACACAACATCGGTTTCATCGAACTCGATCGTTCCCAAATATCCCTTGTAAGGCTTCATAGTTCAACACCTGACTCTATCAGGAAAGTCCTGACCTCTCGGATCACGTATGCTTTCGCATCTGGCGATGGATGCGGCCGATGCAATCGAAGCGTTATTCCATTCAATGTGAATCGGACCCGCGAGCCGGGTCCTTCGGACACTCGCGCGCCGAGCGCAACCAGCAAAGCCTCAACATCTCGCCATTTGATCGAAGCGCTGACCGGATTTGCAAATATCTTATCCAGCGTCTGCCGATGCGCTGTCTTCATGACTTTCCCCCCTCCCAATATCGAATACAATTCCTCTCGGGGTTGGGGCGAGAGCCCGAAGTGATACTAAAATATGATATCATTTGAGGTTCGTCAATGCCCGCCCTCGCCTCTCAGATCTCCCCCTCCTCCGACACCTTCCGCGCCAATGCCGAGCGCATGCGGGCACTGGTCGCCGATATCGCCGAGAAGGCGGCAAGCGTCGAGCGCGGCGGCTCCGATGAAGCCCGCGAACGCCACGTCTCACGCGGCAAGCTTTTGCCGCGCGAACGGCTGGCGCAACTGCTCGACACCGGCTCGCCCTTCCTCGAGGTCGGCCAGTTCGCGGCTTGGTCGATGTATGGCGAAGACATTGCGTCGGCCGGCATCATCACCGGCGTAGGCCGCGTCGAGGGCCGGGAAGTGATGGTCGTCGTCAACGACGCCACGGTGAAGGGCGGCACCTATTATCCTTTGACGGTGAAGAAGCATCTCAGGGCGCAGGAGATCGCGCTGCAGAACAACCTACCCTGCATCTACCTGGTCGACAGCGGCGGCGCCAACCTGCCAAACCAGGACGAGGTCTTCCCCGACCGCGAGCATTTCGGCCGCATCTTCTACAACCAGGCCAACATGTCGGCGGCCGGCATCCCGCAGATCGCCTGCGTCATGGGGTCCTGCACTGCCGGCGGCGCCTATGTGCCCGCGATGTCGGACGAGACGATCATGGTGCGCAACCAGGCGACCATTTTTCTCGGCGGCCCGCCGCTGGTGAAGGCCGCCACCGGCGAGGATGTCAGCGCCGAGGAGCTCGGTGGCGCCGATGTGCACACCAGGCTTTCCGGCGTTGCCGACCACTACGCCATGGACGATGAACACGCCCTGGCCATTTGCCGGCGCATCATCAGGAACCTGAATCGGCACAAGGCCGTAAGTCTCGATCTGCAGAAGTCGATTCGACCGCTCTACGATCCGCAGGAACTTTACGGCGTCGTGCCGACGGATTTGCGCCAGCCCTACGATGTGCGCGAGGTGATCGCGCGGCTGGTCGACGGTTCGGAGTTCGACGAGTTCAAGCAGAATTACGGCACCACCCTGGTCACCGGCTTTGCCCATCTGCATGGCATGCCCGTCGGCATCATCGGTAACAATGGCGTGCTGTTTTCCGAAAGCGCGCTGAAGGGCGCGCATTTCATCGAGCTTTGCTGCCAGCGCGGCATTCCGCTGATCTTCCTGCAGAACATCACCGGCTTCATGGTCGGGCGAAAATACGAGGCCGGCGGCATCGCCAAGGACGGCGCCAAGCTTGTGATGGCGGTCGCCACAGCAAAGGTGCCGAAGCTCACCGTGATCATCGGCGGCTCGTTCGGCGCCGGCAATTACGGCATGTGCGGCCGCGCCTATTCGCCTCGCTTCCTGTGGATGTGGCCGAATGCGCGCATCTCGGTGATGGGCGGCGAGCAGGCGGCGACCGTGCTCGCCATGGTCAAGCGCGACGGCATCGAGCGCAAGGGCGGCGAGTGGAGCGCCGAGGAGGAGGCTAAATTCCGCAAGCCGATCCTGATGAAATACGAGCATGAAGGCCACCCGCTCTATTCCTCGGCAAGGCTCTGGGACGACGGCATCATCGATCCGGCCAGGACGCGCGAGGTGCTGGCGCTCAGCCTTTCGGCGGCACTCAATGCCGGGGTCGAGGAGACGAAGTTCGGCGTGTTCAGGATGTGACGATGAGCACTCTTGGCGACAGGATCCGCATCCACACCGGCGACATCACCAGGCTTTCGGTGGACGCTATCGTCAACGCCGCCAATTCATCACTGCTCGGCGGTGGTGGGGTCGACGGCGCCATCCACCGCGCCGCCGGGCCGGAGCTGCTCGCCCAATGCCGGATGCTCAACGGCTGCAAGACCGGCGATGCCAAGCTGACCAAGGGCTATCGGCTGCCGGCGCGCTACGTCATCCACACGGTCGGACCGGTCTGGCAGGGCGGCGGCAAGGGCGAAGCCGAACTGCTCGCCTCCTGCTACCGGCGCTCGCTCGAAATCGCACTCGGCCATGATTGTCGGACGGTGGCATTTCCGGCGATCTCGACCGGCATCTACGGCTATCCGAAAGATCAAGCGACGGAAATCGCCGTTGGCGCCGTAAGCGGCTTCCTGCAACAGAATGCAGCGCCTGATACGATTACCTTTTGCTGCTTCGATGAGCCAATGGCGGAGCTATATCGGCGGGCCGTTGCTGCCATTGGTGAAGGCTGACCTTGATGACCAAAAAGGCTGCTCAAGAGATGACCTCGGTAGAGCACTCCCTTGGTAAGGGAGAGGTCCATGATGTTGAACGAATGCGCCGGCGGGACAGCGCCCCCCTTGCCGCGAAGCACACTCTAGCTGCGGAGGCTCCATGTTCGGCAAGATCCTGATCGCCAATCGCGGCGAGATTGCCTGCCGCGTCATCCGCACCGCCCGCAAGCTCGGCGTGCGGACCGTGGCCGTCTATTCCGACGCGGACGCCAAGGCCCTGCATGTCGAGATGGCCGACGAGGCGGTGCATATCGGCCCCTCGCCCGTCGGCGAGAGCTATCTGCGCGGCGACAAGATCGTGGCGGCGGCACTCGCCACCGGCGCAGAAGCCATCCATCCCGGCTACGGCTTCCTGTCGGAAAACCCCGACTTCGTCGACCAGGTGACGGCGGCGGGCCTCGTCTTCATCGGCCCTTCCGCCGCCTCGATCCGCGCCATGGGATTGAAGGACGCCGCCAAGCGGCTGATGGAAACGGCCGGCGTGCCCGTGGTGCCGGGTTATCACGGCGAGGCGCAGGAGATCGTGCTGCTTGCCTCCAAGGCGCGCGAGATCGGCTACCCCGTCCTGATCAAGGCGCGCGCCGGCGGTGGCGGCAAGGGCATGCGGCGGGTCGACCACCCCGACGATTTCTCGGAAGCGCTTTCCGGCGCGCGGCGCGAAGCGAAAGCGGCGTTCGGCGACGATCGCGTGCTGGTGGAAAAATATGTCGACAAGCCGCGTCATATCGAAGTCCAGGTGTTCGGCGACAATTTCGGCAATGCGGTGCATCTCTACGAACGCGACTGCTCGGCGCAGCGCCGCCATCAGAAGGTGATCGAGGAGGCGCCCGCCCCGGGCATGACGCCCGCGCTGCGCAAGGCAATGACGGAGGCGGCCGTGAAGGCCGCCAAGGCGATCAATTATTCGGGCGCCGGCACGATCGAGTTCATCGTCGATGCCTCCCAGGGGCTCAAGGCCGACCGCTTCTGGTTCATGGAGATGAACACGCGGCTGCAGGTCGAGCACCCTGTTACCGAGATGGTCACCGGCGTCGATCTGGTCGAATGGCAGCTTCGCGTCGCGTCCGGCGAAAAACTGCCGAAAACGCAAGGCGACATCGCGCTTGCCGGCCACGCTTTCGAGGCGCGCCTCTATGCCGAGGACGCCGCGAAGGGATTCCTGCCGGCGACCGGCACGCTGCATCATCTCAAATTCCCGGACGCTGCGACGGAAGGCGCCGCCATGCGCATCGAGACCGGCGTGCGTGCCGGCGACGCGATCTCGCCTTTCTATGATCCGATGATCGCCAAGCTGGTGGTGCACGGCAAGGACCGGGCCACGGCGCTCGGCGCGCTGCGCGAGGCGCTTGCCCGGACCGAAGTGGCCGGCTCGACCGTCAACACCGCCTTCCTGGCGGCGCTCGCGGCCGACGCCGATTTCGCGGCGGGCGACGTCGATACCGGTTTGATCGGCCGGCATCAGGAGGCACTCACCGCCATTCCCGCGCCGGGCGACAAGACGATCGCAGCCGCGGCGCTGGCCGCGACGGACGCCGGTGCGCCGGGTCCAGTGGCCGATCCATGGTCCACGCTTTCCGGCTATGCGCATTTCCACGCGCTCGCGCGCCGCATTCGCCTGCACTATCGTGAGGAAAACATCCTGGCCAGGGTTTCGGCACGACCGGACGGCCGCTTCCAGGTGGCGCTAGAGGCTCCGCACGATGCGGTGAACACGCATGATCTGAGGACCATGCCGCATGCCGTCCGCTGGCCTGGCCACGTCACCGTCTTCGAGGGTGCGGTCGGCTATACGTTTACGGTTCCCGATCCGCTCGCCAAGGCCGACGAGGCGGGAGCGGCCTCTGGCAGCCTGCGCGCGCCGATGCCGGGGCTTGTCAAGCTGGTGCGCGCCGCGGCGGGCGATGCCGTGATCAAGGGCCAGCCGCTCTTGATCCTCGAAGCGATGAAGATGGAGCACATGATCGCCGCCCCGCATGACGGCGTGATCGCCGAAATCGCGACCGAGGGCGCGCAGGTCAGCGACGGCACGGTGCTGGTGCGGTTCGCCGATACAGAGGGTAGCTAGCACCAAAGCGTCGGCGGGACAGAGGGGGGCGCCGTAGAGAGCCGACCCATACGCTCAAGCCCGCGCGCCAAAACGAAAATGGCCGGGACGAGCCCGGCCATCTTCATAAATTACCTAACCGAATTTACGGCTTGATCGGCGCGTATTTGCCGTCGTGCCACTGGTTGATGTCGTAGCTGGCGTTCTTCAGGTCGCCCTTCTCGTCGAAGATGACGTCGCCGACGACAGTGCTGATCGGCTTGCCGTCCTTGAGCGCCTCGGCGACCTTGGCCGGATCGTCGCTGCCGGCGCGCTTGACGCCCTCGGCGACAGCCTGGATCACGGCGTAGGAGAACAGCGTGAAGCCTTCCGGCGTGAAGCCGCCGGCCTTGATCTTGGCGACGGCGTCCTTCGCTTCGGGCTTGGCCTGCGGGTCCGACGGGAAGACGAACATGGTGCCTTCACCGGCCGGCCCGGCGACCTGCCAGAATTCCGGCGAGGCGATCGAGTCCGGCATGATCAGCTGGAACTTGACGTTCTGCTCGGCCGCCTGGCGCAGGATCAGGCCAGCCTCGGGATGGTAGCCGCCGAAATAGACGACGTCGGCCTTCAGTTCCTTCAGCTTGGTGACCAAGGCCGAATAGTCCTTCTCGCCGGCGTTGATGCCTTCATAATCGACTTCCTTCAGGCCGCCGGCATTCATCGTCGCCTTCACCGCATCGGCAACGCCCTGGCCGTAGGCGCTCTTGTCGTGCAGGACGACAACGTTCTTGCCGGCGTATTTCTTGGCGATCCACGGACCGATGAAGGCGCCCTGCGCATCGTCGCGCGTGTAGAGGCGCATGATGGTCGGCCAGCCGGACTTGGCCGCGGCGTCGGTCAGCACCGGGTTGGACGATGCCGGGCTCATCATCAGCGTGCCGGCTTCGGCGTAGACGGCCGAGGCCGGAATGCTCGAGCCCGAGCAGGCATGGCCGTCGACGAACTTGATGCCGTTGGCGACGATGCGGTTGGCCACCGAGACCGCCTGCTTCGGATCGCACTGGTCATCCTCGATGTCGAGCTTGATCTGGGAGCCGTTGACGCCGCCGGCGGCATTGATCGCGTCGGCGGCAGCCTTCGCGCCCTGCTTGAACTGGTCACCGATGGTGGCGAGCTGGCCGGTCATCGGGCCGACCACCGAAATGGTGATGTCGTCGGCGAAGGCAACCGGGGCGCTCATCATCAGGCCAAATGCGGCCGCGCTCAAAATACCCAATTTTTTCATGGCTATAAGAACTCCTCCACTTGCGCGCGCCGCTCCGGCCGCGCTTCTTCCACAGAGCCGGGACAATTTCACCCTTCGCCGAAACTGTCGAGAGCACAATGCGGAAGGTTTTGGTTCATTTAGGCGGGGATTTCTTGGGCCACACGGCCGATTACCAAGCGTAATGCAAAAAGCCGCGCCGACCTTGTTTCGGTCGGTCGCGGCTTTTGCAGTCGAGCTCTCCAGACGCCCCCGCGCCCGAAACCCGCTCGCTTCCCTGTATCTAGTGGACCATGATCTCATCCGAAAACCGGACCCACTTTTCGGGATCATGGTCGGCGCGGCTCTGGCTTGTTGGCCTGCCGCGTTCTTGGTCTTGTCTAACGGCCGTCTTGTTGCGGCCTTGTCCCCTGAACCCTTCGCACCGGTCCTCAGGATCAGTGCATCGTCATCCATTCGCGCGCTTCGCGCAGCGCCTTGGCGATGTCAGCCTTCGACATCGTGGCCGACAGCTCGGAGCGCAGTTCGGCGGCGCGGGCCGAGCCCTTGATCGCGGCGATGTTGAACCATTTGTGGGCGGCAACGACATCGGTCTCGCAATCGCGGCCGGTCGCATACATCATGCCCAGTTCGAAAAGAATGTCGGCCTGGGCAGTTGCCCCCATGGCGCCGAAGCCGTCTTCGAGCATTTCAAAGCGTGCCATTTCAATCCCCTGTCTGGCTCCCGAGAGCCGCCTCCTTTTTCCCTTGGTGTCCCTCGGGGCGGGCTGCTCTTTCGATGCTTTCGAGGATGACGGCTGGCCTTGAATCCGTCGTTAAATGGCTTGCTTAATTTGAGGAAAACAAAGCTAAAACAAGAGGTAAACGCGGAAAATCGTTAAGCATGGGAATCCAGCGTTTCAGCCATTTTGCTTCAAATTCGATGAAAATTGCCGAGCCCGGAATCAAGACTTCGCTAACCACGGAAACCGAAGCGCTTTTCGAGTTTCGTTTATTCCGGGCCATGGCGGCCACGAAAATCCTTGCAACCTTCCGTCGCGGCACCGCTTTTGTTTTGGCGGGAGCTGGATTAGCTTTACCTTTGCGTAAGGGGCAGGAAGGCGGACCGGAGCCCGCCACGACCCCATAGGGAGGTGGACAAGATGTTTCGAAAGATGAGCTTGGCCCTGGCGGCCACCTTGATCATGGCGGGTGCCGCGTGGGCCGACCCGATCGAAGGCAGTTGGAAGACGCAATCGGGCGAGACGGCGACGATCGGCGGCGGCGGCTCATTCTCCATCACGCTCAAGACGGGCAAATATGCCGGCAAGACGATCGGCTCGCTGAAGGCGGCCGGCGACAACAAATATGCCGGCAACATCACCGACCCGGCCAACGACAAGACCTATTCCGGCAAGGCGACGCTTACGGGCACGACGCTCAAGATGAGCGGCTGCGTGCTCGGCGGCCTGATCTGCAAGAGCCAGACCTGGCACAAGCTCTGATCGCCAATTCCAGACCCATCCGAAACGGGGCCGAACGGCCCCGTCAGACTGCTGACAAACCCCTGGCTTTTGCCGGGGGTTTTTGATTCACTGGGTCATGTTGAAGCGACCCGCCCCCGAACAGACCGCGCTTGAGATGGTAACGTTGGATCAGCTGGTTCCGGCTGATCATCTGCTTCGCAAGATCGATCGCGCGATCGACTTTTCCTTCATCCACGATCTGACGGCGCCGTTGTACTGCGCCGACAATGGGCGCCCGCCGCTGGACCCGACCTTGATGTTCAAGGCGCTGTTTGTTGGCTACCTGTTCGGGGTGCGCTCGGAACGTCAGTTGGTGCGCGAGATCGAGGTCAATGTCGCCTATCGCTGGTTCCTGCGGCTGAAGCTGACGGACAAGGTGTTCGACGCCTCGACACTGTCGCAGAACCGTCGGCGGCGTTATCAGGACGAGAGCATTGCACAAGCGATCTTCGACAAGATTGTCGAGCAGGCGATCGGGGCGGGTCTGGTGGATGGGACGGTGCTCTATACCGACAGCACGCACCTGAAGGCCAACGCCAACAAGGGCAAGTACGACCTTGCCATGGTCGCCAAGTCGCGCGCCGACTACTGGGCCGATCTCGACCGGGCCATCGAGGCCGAGCGGGCGCTGCATGGCCAGAAACCGCTGAAGGGCAAGGAGCGCAAGCCGCCGCAGAAGCAGACCAAGGTCTCGCGCGCCGACCCGGAGGCCGGCTACATGGTGCGCGAGGGCAAGCCGAAGGGCTTCTTCTACCTCGATCACCGCACGGTGGACGGGCGCTGCGGCATCATCACCGACACTTTCGCCACGCCGGCCAATGTGCACGACTCGATCGTCTATCTCGGCCGGCTGGACCGCCAGGTTGAGCGCTTCGGCTTCACCGTGGCGGCGGCGGGGCTGGATGCCGGCTACGCCACGCCGGGCATCGCCAAGGGCCTGGAAGACAGGAAGGTCAGGGGCGTCATCGGCTATCGCAACCCGACCCCACCCAAGCCCGGCAAGATGAGAAAGAGCGACTTCGTTTATGAACCGGATCTGGACGGCTATCGTTGCCCGCAGGGCCAGTTGCTCCCCTACGCCACCACCAATCGGGACGGCTACCGCCAATACAGGAGCGACCCGTCCATCTGCCGCGATTGTCCGCTGCTGGCCTCATGCACCTCAAACGCCAAGGCCGAGCGCACCATCACGCGCCACGTCTGGCAAGACGCGCGCGAGCGGGTCGACGCCAACCGGCTCACGGCATGGGGCAAGGCCATCTATCGCCGCCGCAAGGAAACCGTCGAGCGATCCTTCGCCGATGCCAAGCAGCTCTTCGGCCATCGTTATGCCCGCTTCCGAGGGCGCACACGCGTCGCCTGCCAGTGCCTGATCGCAGCCGCCGCCCAGAACATGAAAAAGATCGCAATCAGCCTCTGGCCAAAGCCAAAACCAAGCCTCGCATGAGGCCAATCCGCCGCCGTGCCTTCCTGACAGTTGCTCCGGACACCAACTTACTCAGCTCAATCAATACGCAAAAACAAAACCCCGCCGAAATCGACGGGGTTTGTCAGCGGTCTGACGGGGCCGAACGGCCCCGTTTTCTTTTGGAGCGGCTGCGCCCCCCGGAGCCGCGCTCTGGCATCGACACCTGTTCAAGACCTCGTCAATCAATTTGAACCGCAGATGAATACCGGTCTCAGAACCGGTTCAGAGGCATTCCGGCATTCTCTCCCGCATTAAAGGAGAGAGAAATGCTTGCCCGCCGCTTCACCATCGTCTGCCTGCTGATGAGCCTGTTCGGCATGTTCTTCGCCATCCTGGTGGCGGAGGCCGGTCACTCGACCCGCTCGTGGGAACGGCCGACGGCTTCATTCTCGGCTCCGTGAACCAAGTGAAGCGCTGAAACGACAAAGCTGAAAGCGACCAAGCTGAAATTCGGGACACCACCAAAATGAACCGCCTCACCACCACCGCAACGAAGACCCTGAGGCTGCTGCCGCGGGCGACGCTCATCCTGATGCTGCTCGCCGCCCCGGTGCTGGCCGTGCCGATGATGCGCGCCGGCACGGGCAACACGATCGAAGCGCCGCCGCAAAAGAACACCGGCTTAGGCTTCGTATTGCTGATCAGCCTGCAGCGCGGGTAGCACGAGCCGAAGAAAAACGATGCGTCGGACCCCTTCACGGCTGCCGACCCCTCCCAACCGCTCTTCCAAATCTCTATATTGAGCCATGGAAAAGCGAATCTACCCCCAAGCCATCGAATCTGTCGTCATGCCGGAGCCCTTCGGCAAGCAGAGCTTCCACGACGCGAAAAGAGCCGTCGCGGCGCTGCAGGCGCTCTACGACCGCAACACCAAATTCCTGCGCGATTCCTTCGCCGCGCTTGCCGCGGGCGGCGACGAGAGCAAGCGCTACCGGGCCTTCTATCCGCAGATCGGCGTCACCACGACCTCGTTCAGCCAGGTCGACTCGCGCCAGGCCTATGGCCATATGCCGACGCCGGGGCATTTCGCCACCACGATCACGCAGCCGCAACTGTTCGAAAACTATCTCATCGAGCAGTTGAGGCTCATCATGCGCAATCACGGCGTGACGGTGACGGTGGCGGAATCGACAACACCCATCCCGCTGCATTTCGCCTTCCTGGAAGGCACCTATGTCGACGGCGCGGACGCCGAGCGCATAAAGCGGCCGATCCGCGACCTGTTCGACGTGCCGGATCTCGACGGCACCGACGACCAGATCGCCAACGGCACTTTCGAGGTGGCGTTCGGCGAGCCAAGGCCGCTGGCGCCGTTCACCGCGCAGCGGATCGATTATTCGCTGCACCGCATGACGCATTACACGGCGACCAGCCCGCAGCACTTCCAGAACTTCGTGCTGTTCACCAACTACCAGTTCTACATCGACGAGTTCGTGGCGCGGGCCCGCGAGCTGATGGCCGCTGGCGACAGCGGTTATGTCGAGTTCGTCGAGCCCGGCAATGTCGTGACCCGCAACGGGGCAACGGCCTCCGAAGGCACGCCGCCGCAGCGTCTGCCGCAGATGCCGGCCTACCACCTGAAGAAGCCCGGCCATGGCGGCATCACCATGGTCAATATCGGCGTCGGCCCTTCCAACGCCAAGACGATCACCGACCATATCGCAGTGCTTCGTCCGCATGCCTGGGTGATGCTCGGCCATTGCGCGGGCCTGCGCAACACGCAGGCGCTGGGCGACTACGTGCTGGCCCACGCCTATGTGCGCGAGGACCATGTGCTGGACGACGACCTGCCGGTCTGGGTGCCGATCCCGCCGCTGGCCGAAATCCAGGTGGCGCTGCAGGAAGCGGTCGCCGAAGTGACCGGGCTTTCCGGCTACGATCTCAAGCGCATCATGCGCACCGGCACCGTCGCCACCATCGACAACCGCAACTGGGAGCTGCGCGACCAGCGCGGACCGGTGCAGCGCCTGTCGCAGTCGCGCGCCATCGCGCTCGACATGGAATCGGCCACCATCGCCGCCAACGGCTTCCGCTTCCGCGTGCCTTACGGGACGCTGCTGTGCGTCTCCGACAAGCCGCTGCATGGCGAGCTGAAGCTGCCCGGCATGGCGACCGAGTTCTACAAGCGGCAGGTGGCGCAGCATCTCACCATCGGCATCAGGGCGATGGAGAAGCTGGCCGAAATGCCGATGGAGCGGCTGCATTCGCGCAAGCTCAGAAGCTTTTCCGAGACGGCGTTCCAGTAGGCGCGTACCGGCCAACCGCTGGCGAGGCAATCGGTCGTCTTGCTTGGGCCGCAATTTGGCCGATAAGCGATCCGGATGGAAGGCTGGGGCGGTCGGAGCAAATGACAACGGGCGGTGCGCGCTTGAGCATGATGGCTCAGCTGACATTCCTTGCGATGATGGCATGCTCGGCAGCGCTGCTGGCCGGGTTCTTCGGCACGCTGCACCCGGCCTTCGATTCCTTCTCGCATTTCCGCATGCATCTGAGCCTGCTGACGGCCTTGCTCGCGCTGGTGCTGCTTGCCGGTTCCTACCGGCTGCAAGCCGTCGCGGCGCTGGTCTTCGCCATCGCCTGCTTCGCGACAACGACGAGCGCGCTGCCGAGATTGTCGACGCAGCAGGCAATCGCAAAGCCGGCCGACCGGATCACCTACAGCCTGCTGCAGATGAACCTGCGCTTCAACAACCCGACGCCGAAGAAGGTGCTGTCGCTGATCGGCCGGACCAATCCGGACGTCATCACGCTCGACGAAGTGTCCGGCATGTGGGCGAAGGAGCTTGGCTATATTGGCAGCGCTTATCCCTATCGCATCCTTTGCGACTATCCCAACGGCATATTCGGCGTCGCGCTGCTTTCGCGCCGTCCCTTCGCCGCCGGCACCGGACCGCGTTGCGAGCCGCGCGGCGCGATGGCGACCGCCACGATCGATTTCAACGGCGTTCCGGTCGACGTCGCAGCGATCCATCTGAGCTGGCCGTGGCCGAAGGAGCAGTACTGGCAGATCGGTGAACTGGCGGAACCGCTGGGCGCGCTCGGCGAAACCGCCATCATGGCCGGCGACTGCAACGCCGTGCCGTGGAGCGCGGCGGTGCGGCGGGTGGCGCGGCTTGGCGGCATGACGCTGATGCCGTCGGCCGGCCCGACCTGGATCCACCGCACGCTGCCTGATTTCCTGCGCCGTTACGCGGGCCTGCCGATCGACCAGGTGTTCAGCAAGGGCGGGGTGGCGATCCTCTCCTCGGCCCGACTGGAGGATACCGGCTCCGACCATCTGCCCGTGCTGGTCGAATTCACGCTGCGGCCCGAGGCGCCCGATGACGAGCACAAGTCGGCGCTGGCGGCGAATGAAGGGCCCGGCAAGCCGCGAGGCTGACGCCCGCCTGGCAGGCGAGCGGGCTGGAGTTCAGTTCCTCCCCATCAGCGCGTGGGCCATCCGGTCGACATGGCCGCCGTCGCGATGCTCACGCGCGTCGAAGGCGTTCTGCTTGGCCTCATACTGCGCATAGATGGCGTCTATCCGGCGCCTGGCCTCGCGATGGGTGGCGCTGCAGAACCAATTGTCGGCAAGCGCGAGGCCGGCAATGGACTTGTCGGTGGCGCGCATCATGGCCTTGGCGATGCGGCCATGGTGGTGCTCGTGAGCATGGACACCGGCGAGGAAGCGCCGCCAGCGCCGCTCGAGCCTAGCTGTCGGCGGCGAAGCCAGACGGGGAAAAGTGTAGGTGAGTTCCATCGTTCCGTCGGCGCCCCGCAACCTGCAGACGCCGTCGTCGCGATGCACGTCCAAGTTCCAGTTCACCACATAGCTGGTGTCGGCGATGGCGCGGGTCATAAAGCCGTGCTTGGGACCTTTGCTGTTCATCGCCTCGACCAGGGCAGCCCCCGTCGCGCCGGCGATGTCATAGCTGCGCGTCGTGACCAGCACCTTGGTGCCGGCCACGGCCTCCGGTGCGATGCCGCACAGCCCGCCGAGCATGACGAGGCATGTAAGAACCGCCAGGCGCATGGCCCATTTGCTCCCTATCCGCAAAGAAGGAACTATAAGCCGGGTGCAATTTCAAGCTTGAGCGCTTGAAACGCCGTTACGGGCCGGCCGGAACCGCGGGACGTTGCCGAACAGCGGTCGAGACGGCGCTGCCGGCAGCGCGGCTCACATGCCCTGATAGACCGGTCCCTCGCCACCCTGCGGCGGCACCCAGTTGATGTTCTGGTTCGGATCCTTGATGTCGCAGGTCTTGCAGTGCACGCAGTTCTGCGCGTTGATGACGAAGCGCACGTCTTTGGCCGACGGGTCGGCTGCGGCGTTGCCGTCCTTGTCCACCCACTCATAGACGCCGGCCGGGCAGTAGCGGGTCGAAGGACCGGCGAAGACATCGTGTTCGGAGCGCTGCTGCAGCGCCATGTCGCCGACGATCAGATGGGTCGGCTCGTTTTCCTCATGGTTGGTGTTGGACAAAAACACCGAGGACAGCCGGTCGAAGGTCAGCACGCCATCCGGCTTCGGATAGGCGATCTTCTGATGCTCGGAGGCTGGCTCGAGCGTCGCGTAGTCGGCCTTGCCGTGCTTCAGCGTGCCGAAGGGCGAGAAGCCGAACAGCGTGTTCAGCCACATGTCGAGGCCGCCGATGCCGACGCCGACGATGGTGCCGAAGCGCGACCAGAGCGGCTTGACGTTGCGGACCTTCTTCAGGTCCTTGCCGATGTCGGTGCCGCGCCAGGCGTCTTCATAGGAAGCGAGCTCGTCATTGGCGCGGCCGCCGGCGATCGCCTCGGCCACATGCTCGGCCGCCAGCATGCCGGACAGCACCGCATTATGCGAACCCTTGATGCGCGGAACGTTGACGAAGCCCGCCGCGCAGCCCATCAGCACGCCGCCCGGGAAGGACAGCTTCGGCACCGACTGCCAGCCACCCTCGGTGATGGCGCGCGCGCCATAGCCGATGCGCTTGGCACCCTGGAAGGTGCCGGCGATCGCCGGATGGGTCTTGAAGCGCTGGAACTCCTCGAAGGGCGACAGATAGGGGTTCTTGTAGTTGAGGTGGACGACGAAGCCGACCGCCACCTGGTTGTCTTCCAGATGGTAGAGGAAGGAGCCGCCGCCGGTCTTCATGTCGAGCGGCCAGCCGAAGGAATGCTGCACGAGGCCCGGCTTGTGGTTCTCGGGCTTGACCTGCCAAAGTTCCTTGAGGCCGATGCCATATTTGCCGGGTTCGCGGCCTTCGGAGAGTTTGTATTTGGCGATGAGCTGCTTGGCTAAAGAGCCGCGTGCGCCCTCGCCGATCAGCACATATTTGCCCATCAGCGCCATGCCCGGAGCGTAGGCCGCGCCATGCGTGCCGTCCTTCTCGACGCCCATGTCGCCGGTGATGACGCCGGTGACGGCGCCGGCCTCGTTGTAGACGAGGCTTGCCGCCGCGAAACCCGGATAGATCTCGACGCCCAGCGCCTCGGCCTTGGTCGCCAGCCAGCGGCAGACATTGCCGAGCGAGACGATGTAGTTGCCGTGATTGTTCATCAGCGGCGGCATCAGGAAGTTCGGCAGGCGGAAAGAGCCGGCGGGGCCAAGCACCAGGAAATGATCGTCGGTGACCGGGGTCTTGAACGGGTGATCGCCCTCCTCGCGCCAGCCTGGCAGCAGTCGGTCGATGCCGATCGGATCGACAACCGCGCCGGACAGGATATGCGCGCCGACCTCGCCGCCCTTCTCCAGGACGACCACGGAAAGATCGGCGTTGAGCTGCTTCAGACGGATAGCCGCGGCAAGGCCGGCGGGACCTGCGCCGACGATCACCACGTCGAATTCCATGCTCTCGCGTTCGATTTCGCTCATCGACCCCTCTATAGCTTGCCGCATTCTCGCATTGTGCTGGCTCATGCGCTGCATAGCGCATCAATTCGCGACGCGAAACCGGCGTGGACGTGACAACGCCGATTTCGACAAAAAGTCGCGGTTTTCCCTACGAAAAGGCTGCCGCGCAGGCCATGGCCAAGCATAGGCCAGCGCCATTTGGTTGGAAGGCCAGGCGGTAACGGCATGTTTTTAATTGTTCGGCGGCTTGGTTATCGGCAATACTTCAAGCCATGCGCAGTCCAGAGCCGTCCGGCTTTCCATCGAAGCGCTTACTCTTCACGCCAGGCTTGGCCTGGCGCGCGGTTCTTCCGCTCCTCTTTTTGACCGCGCAGGCGCAGGCGGATCCGGTGAAGGTCTGGACCACCGGCGCCTATTCCTTCTCCGACGAGCTGGGCGGCTTCCGCATCACAGGCGCTTCCGGCATCGGCACCAAGGAAGACCCGCTGATCATCAAGGAGGAACTGAACACAGCGACCCCGGTGACGCTGACGATCCGCGCGACCAAGCCGATCGAGCCGTTCGGCAAGGCAGGCGAGGTCGCCAACGGCGTGATGTACATGCGCATCGACGTGCTCAACAACAGCGCCCTGCCTTGGGTGGAGTTCCAGTTCGAGCTGCAGGAAATCCTCGACCAGCCAAGCGTGTTCGGCGATGGCCTGTCCTTCGATCAGCGCAACAAGACGCCGGACAACATCTGGTCGAGCAACTTCGCCGATTTCGAACGCAAGTTCGAACCTTACGACCAGCTTCTGTTCAGGAACGGCAAGGTCGACCCGTTGAAGACGGCGACGTTCGATTTCCTGATCACCGACTACACGCCGCGCTGGACGTTTTACATCGTGCAGGACCCGCGCATACCGACGGGATGATCTGATCGCGGTTGCAAATCGACGCCGCGCGGACGATGGTGGCGCCATGACTGCCGCCTCGCCCCGCACACCAGCCGAGATCGCCGAACTGCTTGCCTTCTATGCCAGCGCCGGCGTCGACGAGGCGCTTGAGGACGCGCCGATCAACCGGTTTGCCGAAGCGGTGGCGAAGTCGGCCGAACGCAGGCCGGCCGAGCGGGCGCCAGCCGCGCCGCGCCGTGAAGCCAGGCCCGAGAGCCCAACGACACCCGAGCGGGCTCCGGAACCAGCTAAGACACCCAACCCGCCGGCGCCCTTATCCGGCCTCGACGCGAGCAATATTCCAGACGCACCGGCACGCGTGCCGGCCGCCGCCGTCCCCGACGAGGCACAGGCGGCCGCGGCGCGGCAGCTTGCGGCCCGCGCGACGACGCTCGATGAGTTGCGCCAGCACATGGCCGCCTTCGACGGCTGCAACCTCAAATTCACCGCGAAGAACCTGGTCTTTGCCGACGGCAATCCGAACGCCGACCTGATGCTGGTCGGCGAAGCGCCGGGCCGCGACGAGGACCTCGAAGGCCTGCCCTTTGTCGGCCGCTCCGGCCGACTGCTCGACCGCATGCTGGCGGCGATCGGCCTCGACCGCAACTCGGCCTATATCGCCAATGTCATTCCGTGGCGGCCGCCGGGCAACCGCACGCCGACGCCGCACGAGACCGAAATCTGCCGGCCCTTCATCGAAAGGCAGATCGAGCTGGTCAATCCAAAAGTGCTGGTCAATCTCGGCGGCCCGTCGGCCAAGACGCTGCTCAACACGACCGAGGGGATCCTGCGCCTGCGCGGCAATTGGCGGGTGCACACGACCGCTTCGGGGATCGCCATTCCGGCGATGCCGACACTGCACCCGGCCTATCTCTTGAGGACGCCGGCGCACAAGAAACTGGCGTGGCGGGATTTTCTCGAGGTGAAGGCGAAGCTGAGGGGGTTGGCGTGAGCGCTCTTCCCTTCTCCTGTTGCGGGAGAAGGTGGAGCTATAACCTCCCAGGTAATTGAATTACTCCCCTCGCCGCCCTACTCATCCCCCATGACCGCATCCGACATTTCCGCCGGCGGCCTGATCCGCGAATGGCGTACGCGGCGCCGCATGAGCCAGCTCGACCTCGCCATGGAGGCCGACATCTCGCAGCGGCATCTCTCCTTCGTCGAAAGCGGCCGCGCCCAGCCGTCGCGCGACATGGTGCTGCATCTGGCCGAGCAACTGGCGATTCCGCTCCGCCAGCGCAACCAGCTCCTGCTCGCAGCGGGCTTCGCGCCGAGCTACAGCGAGAAGCCGCTCACCGATGCAACGCTGGCGCCGGCGCTCGCCGCGGTCGAGACCGTGCTCAAGGGCCACGAACCCTTTCCGGCGCTGGCGGTGGACCGGCACTGGAACCTCGTTTCTGCGAACACCGCGATTGCGCCGTTGCTCGCCGACATCTCCGAAGCGTCGCTGCTCGCGCCGCCTGTCAACGTGCTCAGGCTCAGCCTCCATCCGGGCGGCGTTGCGCCGCGCATCGTCAACCTGGCGGAGTGGCGCGCACATCTGCTGGAGCGGCTGAAGCACCAGAACGACGCCACCGGCGACCCGGTGCTGATCGAGCTGGAGCGCGAGCTGCGCACCTACCCGTCCGGGCTGAAGAACAGCCGGCCCGCGCCGGTCGAACCGAGCGGCATCGTGCATCCGCTCAAGCTCGCGCATGGCGATCAGGTGCTGTCCTTCATCAGCACCATCACCGTGTTTGGCACGCCGCTGGACGTCACACTGTCTGAGCTGGCGATCGAATCCTTTTTCCCGGCCGACGAGCAGACAAGGGCAGTGCTGGTGCAGCTGGCGAAAGAGCGGGGCGCTAACCAGTAGCCTCGGCGGGACAGCACCCCTCTCTGTCCTACCGGACATCTCCCCCGCAAGGGGGGAGATTGGCAGCTTCCGCGCCTCGCACATCTTGCACCGTTGGTGTTTGGCGAAAGCAGTGGCGACATCCGATCTCCCCCCTTGCGGGGGAGATGGCCGGCAGGCCAGAGGGGGGTGTGCCGGAACTCGGCCTTCGAGGTTTTCTTTTGGAAACAGATCACCCCTGCGGCGGCGCGGCCGTCCTGGTGCGCGTGCGCTCCAGGCCCAGTTGCCGCTCGCGCCAGATGATGAAGATGCCGGCGGCGACCACGATCATGCCGCCGACGAGCGTGTTGGGCGACGTCACGTCGCCGAACACCAGATAGCCGACGACGACGCCGAGGATCATCGAGGTGTATTCGAAGGGCGCCACGACCGAGGCTTCGGCGTGGCGATAGGCCGCCGTCATCAGGATCTGGCCGAGCCCGCCGCAGAAGCCGGCGAAGACAAGCAGCGCGGACTGCATCGGCGTCAGCGCCTGCCAGCCGAAGGGCAGCGTGAAGAGCGACAGCACGGACGCCGTCGAGGAGAACCACAGCACGATGGTCGCCGTCTTCTCCGTCTGCACGAGATTGCGCACCAGAAGCATGGCGACGGCCGAGATGGCCGCGGCGATGAGCGCGGCCATGACGCCCAGCACCTCCTGGTCGTCGAGGCCCTCGCCGGAGTTGAGCAGAGTCAGCTCGGGCCAGGAGATGATCAGCACGCCGGCAAGGCCGACCGCGACCGCGCTCCAGCGATAGATGCGGATCGTCTCGCCGAGGAAGATCGAGGAGAACACCACGACCAGCAGCGGCTGGGCGTAGTTCAGCGTGATCGCCTCCGGCAGCGGCAACCTGGTCAGCGCGAAGAAGCCGAGCCCCATGGCGCCGACGCCGACCACGCCGCGCGCGATGTGGTTGAACGGCCGCTTCGTGGTGAATGCGGTGGCGAGCTCTCTCTTGAAGGCCAGGAAGGCGATGATCGGGAAGATGGCGAAGAAGGAGCGGAAGAAGACGATCTGCCCCGCGGGCACGTCGCCGGCCACCTTGATGCAGGTCTGCATGCCAACGAAGACCGTCACCGAGACGATCTTCAGCGCGATGCCGCGCAGCGTGTCGTGGCCGACGGCGTGATCGACGGTCATCTTGCCTCGTGTTGATGGTCGGAAAACGAAGCCGCAAATGAGGCCTCTGCGCAGTTTTGTCGAGTGGCCGTTTCGTGTAAAGAGCGCGCACCTCAAAATTCTTGGACCAGCCAGACTGGCTGTCCGCCCTCAATCGACAGGAAAAGTCCAAGGAATGCGCACCGATACCGGCCATGTCTTCAAGCTCGAAGACTACCGCCCCAGCGACTATCTCATCCCCACGACCAGCCTGGACTTCCGGCTGTCGCCGGACGCGACCCATGTCACAGCGCTGCTTACCATCGAACGGCGCGAGGGCGTCGCCGCCTCGGCGCCGCTGGTGCTCGACGGCGACGGGCTGACGCTGCTCGGCGTGGCGATAGATGGGCGAGCGCTCGCGGCTGGCGACTACGAGGTGACACCGGACAAGTTGACGATCCTGAAGCCCCCGGCGGCGGCGCGCTTCGAGCTTCGCCTGGAGACGGAGATCGCACCTTCGCGCAATGAGGCGCTGATGGGACTCTACCGTTCCAACAATGTCTATTGCACCCAATGCGAGGCCGAGGGCTTTCGCCGCATCACCTATTTCCTCGACCGTCCGGATATCCTGTCGGTCTACACCGTGCGCGTCGAGGCAACGCACAACGAGGCTCCGTTGCTGCTTTCAAACGGCAATCCCGTCGAACGCGGCGCGCTCGCCAATGGCCGGCACTATGCGATCTGGCACGACCCTTTCCCCAAACCCTCCTATCTCTTTGCGCTGGTTGGGGGGGCGCTGGGCAAGGTGGCTGGCAGCTTCACCACCATGTCCGGCCGCGAGGTCGAGCTCGGCATCTATGTGGAGCCAGGCAAGGAGCGGCTCGCCGGCTATGCGATGGATGCGCTGAAGCGCTCGATGAAATGGGACGAGGAGGCCTTCGGCCGCGAATACGATCTTGACGTCTTCAACATCGTCGCCGTGTCGGACTTCAACATGGGCGCCATGGAGAACAAAGGCCTAAATGTCTTCAACGACAAATATGTGCTGGCCGACGAGGAGACCGCGACGGATGCCGACTTCGCCAATATCGAGGCGATCATCGCGCATGAGTATTTCCACAATTGGACTGGCAACAGAATCACTTGCCGCGACTGGTTCCAGCTCTGCCTGAAGGAAGGGCTGACGGTTTACCGCGATCATGAA
The DNA here is from genome assembly GCF_051127865.1 of Mesorhizobium sp. RIZ17. Lineage (NCBI taxonomy): Bacteria > Pseudomonadati > Pseudomonadota > Alphaproteobacteria > Hyphomicrobiales > Phyllobacteriaceae > Mesorhizobium > Mesorhizobium sp. RIZ17. The sequence continues at coordinate 4,357,360 of NZ_CP147861.1, read as the reverse complement.
TTCTCCGCCGACCAGCGCTCGCGGGCGGTCAAGCGCATCGCCGAGGTGCGCACGCTGCGCGCGCACCAGTTCCCGGAAGACCAGGGGCCGCTGGCGCATCCGGTCAGGCCGCGGCGCTACCGCGAGATCAACAACTTCTACACGGCGACCGTCTACGAGAAGGGTTCGGAAGTGGTGCGCATGATCCGCACCATCGTCGGGCCGGAGACCTTCCGCGCTGGCATGGACCTCTATTTTGAGCGGCATGACGGCGAGGCAGCGACGATTGAGGATTTCCTCAAAGTGTTCGAGGATGTCTCGGGACGCGACCTGGCGCAATTCGCGCTCTGGTACCATCAGGCCGGCACGCCGAACCTGACGGTGAGCTCCGCGCACAATGCGGCGGCCAAGGAGTTCACGCTGGAGATCGAGCAGTCGGTGCCGCCGACGCCGTCGGAAAGCCGCAAGCGGCTGATGCATATTCCCCTTGCGTTCGGACTTGTCGGCGCCGACGGCAAGCCTGTCGCTTGGGACTCGGTCGAGGGCGCGGCAGTGGATGACGGCGTCATCCATATCCGCAAGCGCCGGCACACGGTGCGCTTCTCCGGCGTTTCGCAACGGCCTTCGGTGTCGCTCAATCGCGGCTTCTCGGCGCCGATCACGCTTTCCGTGCAGCAGAAAGCAGACGACCAGTTCTTCCTCGCGGCGCATGACAGCGACGCCTTCTCGCGCTGGCAGGCGTTCAACACGCTCTTGACCGACGCGCTGATCGCCGCCTTCCGCCAGATCCTCGGCGGCAAGGAGCCGGTCTTCGCAGCACGGCTCGGCGAGCTTGCCGGCAGGATCGCCGGCGACGAGGCGCTCGAGCCGGCCTACCGGGCGCTGGCGCTGGCGCTGCCGGGCGAAGCCGACATTGCCCGCGACATCGGCAGGGGCATCGACCCCGACGCCATATTCGCCGCGCGCGAAGCGTTGGCGCGGACGATCGCCGAGGCAAACCGCGAGACCTTCGCCACGCTCTATGAGAGGCTTGCCGACAGGGGTTCGTTCAGCCCGGACGCGGCGAGCGCCGGACGCAGGGCGTTGCGCAACACCTTGCTCGACTATCTTTCGCTGCTGCCGGGCGGTGCCACCCTCGCCGCGCGGCATTTCAATACCGCCACCAACATGACCGACCGCGCCGCGGCGCTTGCCGTGCTGGCGCATCGCCATTCTGGCACGGCCGAGGCCGAAGAGGCGCTGGCCGCCTTCGAGGCCCGCTATCGCGGCGACGCGCTGGTGCTCGACAAATGGTTCCAGATCCAGGCCGGCGTGCCCGGCGCGAAGACCGTCGTGAAGGTGCGCGAGCTCATGCGGCATCCGGCTTTCTCGATCGCCAACCCGAACCGGGTGCGTTCGCTGATCGGCACCTTCTCCAGCGCCAATCAGACCGGCTTCCACCGCCCCGATGGCGAAGGCTACCGCCTGTTCGCCGAGACGGTGCTGGAGGTCGAGAAGCGCAACCCGCAAGTGGCGGCACGGCTGGCGACGGCGCTGCGGTCCTGGCGCTCGCTGGAGCCCGGGCGGCAAGCCAAAGCCAGGCAGGCGCTGCTCGATATGGCCAAGGCCGAAAACCTGTCGGCGGATCTGCGCGACATAGTGGAACGGACGCTGGCCTAGGGCGCTCTTCCTTCCCCCCTTGTGGGAGAAGGTGTCGCCGCAGGCGACGGATGAGGGGTGCTCCAGGGAAAGCCAGCGTCTCACTCCGCTGGAACACCCCTCATCCGTCTCGGCGCTGCGCGCCGATCCACCTTCTCCCACAAGGGGAGAAGGGAAAAAGAGCAGATTTCAATCAACTTTTAATCTTTTTCGACCGCGCCACTGGACAAGGCGAATCAGCTTTGATTCTTTAATGGCGATTCGGGCGTGCGGCGTATCCGGATCATCCAGTATACGGCAGATCGGGGAGTGCCATTTATGGCCAAGGCGGACGCGTGGGGCGCGCCCGGTGGGAAGGCTTTTGCGCGGCGCAAGGCAAGGAGCGATGGACTTGCCGGCAATACGCGCCTCATCGCCGAACCCACTTATCAGCGGCTCCTGGCCGCCGAGCCTTTTCTGCGCCGTTCGATCCCGGCGCTGATCGTCATTTTCCTGATCGTCATCGCGGCATTGCGCTTCCTGTCGCTGATGAACGAGCATGACGAGATAGAGCGCGACGCCAAGGCGGTGCTGGCGCTGGCCACCGGCCAGATGGCGCAGGCGATCACCGCGGACCCAAGCTCTGCCGGCGCCAATGCCGTAAGCCTCCTGGAAAACACCAGCCGCCAGGGCGCCATGAGCCGCGCCCATGTGCTCGCCATCACCGACGCCAACTTCAAGGTCATCGCCGTCTCGCCGCTGTCGACGGGCTGGCAGGGCCGCACGCTCGACAGTCTGGTGCTCGGCGGCCAGCCGCTGTTCATGTTCGGCGACCGCGCCGGCGTGATGGATGTCAGCATCTCAGGACAGGACTGGTTCGCGGCCGTCAGCCTCAGCGGCGACCGCAAACATGCAGCCGCCGTGCTGGTGCCGCAGGAAGCGGTGTTCGACAGCTGGCGCAAGTCGATGTCGCTCAACGTCACGCTGTTCGTGCTGACGGCGGGCGTTCTGATCGTCATCCTCTACGCCTATTTCGGCCAGGCCGCGCGCGCCCAGGCGGCGGACCGCATCTATCTCGAGGCGCATCAGCGCATCGACATGGCGCTGGTGCGCGGCCGCTGCGGGCTGTGGGACTGGGACATGGTGCGCGGCAAGATGTACTGGTCGCGCTCGATGTACGACATGCTGGGCTACGAGCCCTGCGATACGATGCTCTCCTTCGGCGAGGTCGACGAGATCATCCACCCGGAAGACGGCGACCTGTTCGAGCTCGCCAACCGCATCGTCGAACGCGAGATAGACCATATCGACCAGGTCTTTCGCATGCGCCATGCCGATGGGCAGTGGGTGTGGATGCGCGCCCGCGCCCAGGTGATCGACCCGGAGGCGCCGGAGATCCAGCTGATCGGCATCGCCGTCGACGTCACCGAGCAGCGGCACCTGGCGCTGCGCTCGGAAGCGGCCGACATGCGGCTCAGGACCGCGATCGAGAACATCAACGAATCCTTCGTGCTGTGGGACGCCGCCGAGCGGCTGATCATGTGCAATTCGAAGTTCCAGAAGGACAACGGGCTGTCGGACCGCGACGTCGTGCCGGGCATCGTTCGCGACGCGGTGGAGGAGCGGATGCTGGCCTTCGCTTCGGAGCGCAGGCTCGCCAATGCCAACGGGCCACATGGCGGCATTACCCTCGAGCGCCAGCTTGCCGACGGCCGCTGGCTGCAGGTGAACGAGCTTAGGACCCGCGACGGCGGCATCGTCTCGGTCGGCTCCGACATCACCCAGATCAAGCTGCATCAGGAAAAGCTGGTCGACAGCGAGCGCCGGCTGATGGCGACGATCCACGATCTCAGCCTTGCCCGGCGCGCCGAAGAGGAACGCGCCAGCGAACTGGTCGAGCTCAACCGCAAATACATGAAGGAAACCGAGCGCGCCGAGGCGGCCAATCGCGCCAAGTCGGAATTCCTCGCCAACATGTCGCATGAGTTGCGCACGCCGCTCAACGCTATCATCGGCTTCTCCGAGCTGATGCAGCAGGGCCTGTTCGGACCGCTCGGCTCGGAGCGCTACGAGGAATACGCAACCGACATCAACGGCAGCGGCAAATATTTGCTCGGCGTCATCAACGACATACTCGACATGTCGAAGATCGAAGCCGGTCAGTTCTCGCTCGACCGCGAGGAGATCGACCTCTGCCCGCTCATCAAGGAGACGGTGCGGGTGATCTCGCTGCAGGCGGCGGAAAAGTCGATCAATGTCGAGACGCGGATCGCCGATACGATGCGGCTCTACGCCGACCGCCGCGCGATCAAGCAGATCGCCATCAACCTGCTCTCCAACGCGGTGAAGTTCACCGGACAGGGCGGCAAGATCACGGTCAGGGCGCGCAACACGTCGGGCGCCCTGCTGCTCACCATCGAGGACAATGGCTGCGGCATTCCCAAGCAGGCGCTGAGCAAGCTCGGCCGGCCGTTCGAGCAGGTGCAGAACCAGTTCTCCAAGAACCACACCGGTTCGGGCCTCGGGCTCGCCATCTCGCGCTCGCTGGCCGAGTTGCAGGGCGGCGCGCTGAAGATCCGCTCGACCGAAGGCGTCGGCACCATCGTATCGGTGCGCATTCCGCTGAAGAAAGCACCGCCTACGGTGAAGGCGGCGGCCTAAAGCGCGTCGCGTCGGAACGGCCTCATGCGGCGCGCTTTAGGTTGTTGTTTTTACGCATGTCGTTGTCCCAAAACCGCTGCGCACTTTTGGGCGACATGCATTAGGTTAGAGCGGTTCACCGGCGGGCCAGCGCCCGCCGTGCCGCCCAAAACACGAGAAAACGTCCGCTCCCGGGTTTTATCGCAAATTTGCTAATATTACGATTGACTCAGCCGGCTTGCCGCCGCGCCGGTCAGGCTCGGCGGTCGACCGAACTCACCCCAACGAACTGTCGGGCCGCTAAACTGAGCCAGTGGGGTTTAGATCGTTTACGGCTGCCGACGCCGGGCTTGCCTCGGCGCCTTTCGATGGCCGTCTATAGACCAAGCCGACGACGAGACCGAAATATCCGACCTGCAGAATGACCATGGCCAGCATTGCCCACCCGAGCGCCGTCCAGACGGAACCAGTTTCCATGTCAGCCCAGATCGCCACCATGAATGACGCTGCGAACATGCCTACCAAGAATTTCCGAAGATCCATAGTTGCCCAGCGCCCCCAGGTTTTGGCCATTTGGGGGGCTTTCAAGTCAGCCGTTAAAAGAACCCGCCGCTCCATTTGCGAAGCGGCGAGGCCCCCCTTCGTCGGGGTGATGATTGACCCCGGCATTGCTGACCGTGCAATTGCGGTGCCAGACCCATTGACCCATTACGGGACACCTCTGCCAATGGCGCAAGACCGGATCGCCGATTAATATTAACTGTGGCTAATGTGCCACCCGGGGAATCTCATGGCGACGATGCGGTTGGTGTCGACGCTCCCGCACGAAGCAGACGGTCGAAATCTCTCCTGACCTTCCGCGACGTCTCCTTGAGATGCGCTTCCAGCACAGCGAAGTCCGGCAGGTCGGTGACCGCCAGAAGCAGGTCCGAAAGCCCCGGCGGGACATCGTCGCGCTGGAACTCGCCGGTGAGGCAAAGCCTGATCATCTGGGTCAGCGCCAGATAGAGCCTGTAAGCTTCGCCAAGCTCTTCGCGGATATCGCCCCCCGCGAAACCGGAGACTAGTCGCGCCAGAATATCCGCCGTCGCCGTCACCCGGCGACCGGGCTCGACATTGCCGGTGATGACCGCGACCTGGGCGATGAATTCGAGATCGATGAGCCCGCCCGGTATCAGCTTGATGTCCCAGAGGTCGCGCGGCGGTTTTTCCTTCTCGATCAGCGCGCGCATGTCCGAGGCCTCGGCTTTCACCTTGGCGGCATCGCGCGGCTGCGCCAGAACCGCCGCCACTTCGGTCTCGAGTTCGGCGCAAAGCTCGACGTCGCCGCCGATGGCGCGGGCGCGTGCCAGCGCCATGTGCTCCCAGGTCCAGGCGTCCTGGCGCTGATATTTCTTGAACGCGTCGATATGGGTGGCGACCGGCCCCTTGTTGCCGGAAGGACGTAGGCGCAGGTCCAGCTCATAGAGCACGCCTTCGGCGGTCGGCGCCGAGACGGCGGCGATCAGGCGCTGCGTCATGCGGGTGTAGTAGTGCGAAGGCGCCAGCGGTTTGTCGCCGTCGGAGTCCTCGGCATCGCCGTCATGATCGTAGAGCAGGATGAGATCGACGTCGGAACCCGCGGTGAGCTCGCGGCTGCCGAGCTTGCCCATGCCGAGCAGGGCCACCCTGCCGCCCCCGATCCTGCCATGGCGCAGCGCGAATTCGGCGATCACCGCGTTAAGCGCCGCCTCGATGGTGAGATCGGCGAGATCGGAGAAGGCGCGGCCGGCGCGCGCGGGATCAATCGAGCCGGCAAGCAGGCGCACGCCGATCAGAAATTTCTGCTCGGAGGCAAAGATGCGCAGGCGGTCGAGCACATCCTCATAGGCGCGGTCGCCCTCGATGAAAGCGGCAAGCCGCGCCGAAAGATAGGCGCGGTCCGGCAGTTCGGTGAGCAGCGCAGGGTCGAGCAGGCCGTCGAAGACGTGCGGGCGTCGGGTGATGATGGCCGCCAGCCGTGGCGCCGCGCCCATGATGGTCGCCATCAGCTTGAGCAGCGCCGGATTCGATTGCAGCAGCGAGAAAAGCTGGATGCCGGCCGGCAGCCCGGCGAGGAACTCGTCGAAGCGCACCAATGCCTCGTCGGCGCGCCGCGTCTGGCCGAAGGCCTTCAACAGCGCCGGAGTCAGCTCGGTGAGCCTCTCGCGCGCCTCCGCCGACTGGGTGACGCGATAGCGGCCAAAATGCCAGCCGCGAATGACGCGGCAGATGTCACTCGGCCGCTGGAAGCCCAGGCTATGCAATGTCTGCAGCGTATCGGGATCGTCGACATCGCCGGTGAAGACCAGATTGCCGACGCCGGCCGAGAGTTCGGGAGCGGTTTCAAACAGCGCCGCATAGTGGCGCTCGACCTGCTGCAGCGAAGCGCGGAACGCCGCCGTGAATTCCGCCTCGCCGGCAAATCCCAGCATCAGCGCGATGCGTTTGAGCTCCTCGTCGCTGTCCGGCAGGATGTGCGTCTGCTCGTCGGCCACCATCTGGATGGCGTGCTCGACACGGCGCAGAAACCAGTATTGCCGCGTAAGCGCATCGCGCGCATCGGCGGTGATCCAGCCGCGGGCCGCGAGCGCTGCGAGCATCGGCACTGTCTCGCGGCCGCGCAGCTCCGGGAAGCGGCCGCCGGCGATGAGCTGCTGGGTCTGGACGAAGAATTCGATCTCGCGGATGCCGCCGCGGCCGAGCTTGACGTTGTGGCCCTTCACCGCGATCTCGCCATGGCCCTTATGAGCATGGATCTGGCGCTTGATCGAATGCACGTCGGCGATCGCCGCATAGTCCATGTATTTGCGCCAGACATAGGGCTGCAATTCCTTGAGGAAGGCGGCGCCCGCGGCAAGGTCGCCGGCAACCGGCCGCGCCTTTATCATGGCCGCGCGCTCCCAGTTCTGGCCGCGCGCCTCGTAATAGCGAAGCGCTGCCTCAACGGGGATCGCCAGCGGCGTCGAGCCCGGATCGGGGCGAAGCCTCAGATCGGTGCGAAAGACATAGCCGTGCTCGGTGCGGTCCTGCAGGATGCGCACGAGACGGCGGGTGAGCCTGGAGAACAGCTCGGTCGCGTCGAGCGGATCGATCACGGCCGGCGCCTCCGGATCGAAGAAGACGACGAGGTCGATATCGGAGGAAAAATTCAGCTCATGCGCGCCGAGCTTGCCCATGCCGAGCAGGATCCAGCCAGAATCTCTTGCCGGTTCCGCCGGACGCGGCAGCTTGAGCTTGCCTTGCCGGTTCGCGTCGAGCAGCAGGAAATCGACGGCGGCGCATGTGCAGGCGTCGGCAAGATCGCTGAGCCGGCGCACCGTCGCGGAAGCCTCCGCCTCGCCCGACAGATCGGCCAGCGCGATCAGGAAATGCGCTTCGGTCTTCCATTGCCTGAGCGCCATCATCAGGCTCCCTTCCGGAGCGTCTTCCGCCTTGGCCGCGCCGCCGATCGCCACGCCGATGGCATCGAGCCGCGCTTCGATCGTTTGATCGAACAGCGTGTCGAGGATCGCCGGCCGGCGACGGGCGACATCGCGCAGGAAGGGCGAGAGGTCGAAGACGGCCGCCAGTAAATCTTGCAGCGGCCCCTCGCCCGCCAGGAATGCAGCGAGGCGGGAAAATCCTTCTTCCTCGGCGGCATCGGCGATTTCCGACAATTCGCGCCGGGCGTGCTTCGCGCCCAGGGGGCGGAGCGCCAGTGTCGGGCTAAGCCGGAATTCGGATTCGATTTTCTTCTTCGCCATTTGTCCGCGCCATCAAAGCATGTCTCCCGAAAGTGGGCCCGGTTTCGGGACAAAGACATGCTTAAAATCAAAACCTTAAAGCAGGGCGCGTGAATCCTTTTTCACGCGACCTGCTTCAATGCGTCTCCCGCAACGGGAAACTCATGACCACGGACAATCCGGGATTGGCGGGTAAAAGATCAAGCCTGCCGTTGTGGAAAGTCATAATCGCCTTGGCGAGGCTGAGACCCAAGCCGGAACCCGGCTGCGAGCGGCTCTTTTCCAGGCGAACGAAGCGTTCGGTGGCCCGGGCGCGATCGGCGTCGTCCGGAATGCCGTGGCCGTTGTCGGAGACGGCAAGCTTGATCTCGTTGCCGAGGCGCTCCAGCGCCACTCGTACTTTCGGCGCCTCGGCGGCGTCGGTCGAGTATTTGATGGCATTGTCGACGATGTTGGACAGCGCCTGGCCGATCAGCTCGCGGTTGCCGTTGATCGTGAAGGCCTCGGGCACGGTCGTTTCCAGTGCGACGCCCGCTTCTTCCGCCACCGGCTCGTAGAGCTCGACGACGTCGCTCACGGTGGCGGCGAGGTCGACGGGACCGGTTTGTTCCGAGGAATAGCCAGCCTCCAGGCGCGAGATCATCAGGATGGCGTTGAACGTCTTGATGAGCTGGTCGGACTCCGCGATCGTGCCTTCCAGCGCCTGGCGGTAATCTTCCGTCTTGTGCCTGCCGGCGAGCGTCGCCTCGGCGCGGTTGCGCAGCCTCGTCAGCGGCGTCTTCAGATCATGGGCGATGTTGTCGGAGACCTGCTTCAGCCCCTCGTTCAACTTGGCGATCCTGGCCAGCATCGAATTGAAGTTTTCCGACAGGCGGTCGAATTCGTCGCCGGCGCCGGTGACCGGCAGCCGTCCACTGAGATCGCCGCCCATGATGCGGCGGCTGGCGTCCGAGACGCTGTCGATGCGCTTCAGCGCGGCGCGCCCGACAAAGAACCAGATCAGGATGCCGCCAAGGCCCATCATACCGAGCGCCAGGGTCAGCGCGCGGCTGATGACGGCGCGGAAGCGTTCCGGCTCGCCGAGATCGCGGCCGACCAGCATGATCATCTGGTTGGGCAGCCTCAGCACCAGCGCGATGGCGTTGTGGCCCTTTTCCCCCGTGGACTGGGGATTGTTGCCCTCGCTGGCCGGAGGCGCGGACTGGTCCGAACCGCCGCTGCGCAGCCGATCGAGCTCGCCCTCGCCGAAGCGCTGATAGGAAAACGGTTCCGTCGTCCAGCCCTCGGTCTCGATGACCCCCGGCTCCAGGCTCTGCACATTGCCGGTCAGGATCTGGCCGTTGGCGTCGGCGATCAGATAGAGATTGGCGCCGGGCTGGCGCGAGCGAGCCTCGACGACGCGCACCAGCACCGGCAGGCCGCCGCGCTGATAGGCGCGGGCAAGGCCCAGCACCTCGTCATTGATGGTCTCCTGCGTCTGCGCGGTCAGCATGCGCGCCGACAGCGACGTCATGTACAGGACGAGCAGCACCGCGCAGAGCGCGAAAAGCAGAAGATAAAGCGCCGAAAGCCTGGCCGCCGTCGTCTTCATGATGGCCGGCAGGGAAAGAGCCATGGTCGGCTCTTAGATCAGGATGACGATTTGTTGAATCGTCCATCCTGATCTAAACCTTTGTTGACGCATGATCTTTTCCGAAAACCGGGTCCCACTTTTTGCGTTCGCTGACCTTCGGTTCGGGATCATGCTCTACCCGCCCTTCAGCATGTAGCCGGCGCCGCGGATCGTGTGCAGGATCGGCTTGTCGAAGCCTTTTTCGATCTTGCCGCGCAGGCGCGAGACGTGGACGTCGATGACGTTGGTCTGCGGATCGAAATGATAGTCCCAGACATTTTCCAGAAGCATGGTGCGCGTCACCACCTGGCCGGCATGGCGCATCAGATATTCAAGCAGGCGGAACTCGCGCGGCTGCAGCGTGATCTCGCGGCCGGCGCGCTTGACCGAATGCGATAGCCGGTCGAGCTCCAGATCGCCGACGCGGTAGACTGTCTCGGACTCGCGGGCGCTGGCGCGACGGTTCAGCACTTCGACGCGGGCAAGCAATTCGGAAAAGGCGTAAGGCTTGGTGAGGTAATCGTCGCCGCCGGCGCGCAACCCCGTGACGCGGTCATCGACCTCGCCCAGCGCCGACAGGATCAGCACCGGCGTGGTGTTGCCGCGCGAGCGAAGGGCGGCAATCACGGACAGGCCGTCGCGGCGCGGCATCAGGCGGTCGACGACCATCACGTCATAGTCGCCGGCATCGGCGAGCGCGAAGCCGGTCTCGCCGTCGCCAGCGACATGGGCGGTGTGGCCCGCTTCGGCAAAGGCTTTCTGCAAGTAGTCCGCTGCCTCGCGATCGTCTTCCATGACGAGAATCTTCATGGAGCCGTTATACGCGATTTCACCTGAAGTTTGAGAGGCAGCCATTGTTCATGCCTTGCATTCATTAGTCGCATGTCTTCTTCCCAAAACCGGCAACCACTTTTGGGCGACATACATTCCGTTCCGCATGTCGTGATCCCAAAACCGGTGCCCACTTTTGGGCGACATACATTCCGTTCCGCATGTCGTGATCCCAAAACCGGTGCCCACTTATGGGCGACATGCGATAAGCGGCAGCGGGTGATGGGAAACCCGCTGCCGCCAGGCGCGAAACACGGTGACTGACTTACGTGCTCGGCCCCATGTTTTCCCGGCGGCGGCTCGGGGGTGTTGATACCGCCGCAGGGAAAATCCGAACGCTGATATCTCAGCCCTTGCCGACCGGCAGCGCGACGAAGCGGTTCGAGTCGTCGCGGGTGATCTGCATCAGCACGGCCTTGCGGCCGGCCTTGGTGGCATCGGCCATCGCCTTGGAGACGTCGTCGGTGGTGTTCACCTCGTTCGAGTTGATCGAGGTGATGACGTCGCCGGGCTGGATACCGCGGTCGGCCGCATTGCTGTCGGGATCGACGTCGGTCACCACGAGGCCCTTGCCGTTTTCCGCCTTGGTGACGGTCAGGCCGAGATCGGCAAGCGTGTCGGGTTTGGCGGCGGGCGCCGGCTGCTTGTTGTTGTCGTCGTTCGAGGCTTGCTTGTCGCTCGCGGGCAGCGTGCCGAGATCGACCTTGACCGTCTGGGACTTGCCGTCGCGCCAGACGGTGACGTCGACCGACTTGCCCGGCGAATAGGCGCCGATCGTGCGGGCGAGTTCCTTCGGCGAGTCGATATCCTTGCCGTCGACCTGGGTGATGACGTCGCCGGCGGCGATGCCGGCCTTCTTGCCCGGACCGGCATCCTGGGCGCTTGAGACCAGCGCGCCCTTGTCCGACTTCAGGCCGAGCGACTCGGCGATGTCGGAGGTGACCGGCTGGATCTCGACGCCGAGCCAGCCGCGCTGCACGGAGCCGCTCTTCATCAGGTCCTGGACGACCTGCTTGGCGGTCGAGGCCGGGATGTCGAAGGCAATGCCGACGCTGCCGCCCGACGGCGAGAAGATGGCGGTGTTGATGCCGATCACCTGGCCGTTGAGGTTGAAGGTCGGACCGCCCGAATTGCCGCGGTTGACCGAGGCGTCGATCTGGATGAAGTCGTCATAGGGGCCGGCGCCGATGTCACGGCCGCGAGCCGAGACGATGCCCGCGGTGACGGTGCCGCCGAGGCCGAAGGGATTGCCGACGGCAACCACCCAGTCACCGATGCGAACCTTGGAGTCATCGGCAAAGTCGACATAGGTGAACTTGTTGCCGCCGCCATCGACCTTGAGCACGGCAAGATCGGTGCGCGGATCGGTGCCGATCAGCTTGGCGTCGAGTTCCTTGCCGTCATTGGTGACGACGCTGAAATCCGAGCCTTCCGAGACGACATGGTTGTTGGTGACGAGATAGCCGTCTTCCGAGATGAAGAAGCCCGAGCCCTGAGCGACCGGACGCGGCTCACCATTGCCGTGGTCGCGGTGGTTGAAGCGGCGCATGCCGAACTGGCCGCCCTGACCCTGGTCGCCGAAACCGCGGAATTCCTTGAAGAAGCGGCGCAGCTGCGGATTGTCGGGCAGGTTGTCGAAGCCGTTCTGGTCGTCGGAGCCGTCATCGGCCGTCGGCTGGATCTTGGCCTTGACCTTGACGCTCACGACCGCCGGCGAGACGTGCTCGACGACATCGGCGAAGCTCGGCATCTGCGGGGCTTCGACGCGCACGGCATCGGCCAGCACGGGGGCGGTGCCGGTTGCGAGCATGCCAGCGCCAGCCGTGCCGACAACGGCCAGGGAAGCGACGGCGGCCAGCAGGCGCTTGCGGGTGCTCGAAAATGAATTGGGGGCATTATTCATGGGGTTTCTTATCCTCTATCGACGCGGATGCGCTCAGGCGAAGCATCCTCGGGCAAGAGGATTAGAGAGCCGCACATTACGGCGCCATTTCCGGTACATGAAATTTTTGTAATGTTTGGGTGGAGGCCGAGCGGACACGCAAAGTGTGAGGGCATGCCGCCTTTGGAAATTGGCTGAAACCTCCGCGACGTCGTCATTCCAGGTCTGCGCGCGTCGCTTCGCTCCTTGCTCCGCCCTGGAATGACGAATCGCGAGCGGTCGCAGCCAATTGTCGACGCCGGCGATGGAGCTAGTCGCTAAGCATCTTATCCAGTGCCGCCTGCTCCTCGGCCGAAAGCGTGGTCGATGCCGGGCGGCGCGAGCGGGCGCTCACCACGATGAACAAGCCGCCGACCAGCAGCAGGAGCACCGGCGTGCCCCACAGAAGCGCGTTGCGCAGGCTGAAGCGAGGCTTGAGCAGCACGAATTCGCCATAGCGCGAGACGATATAGTCCATGACCTGCTGGTCGGTGTCGCCGGCGACGAGGCGCTGGCGCACGAGGATGCGCAGGTCGCGGGCGAGGTCGGCGTCGGATTCGTCGATCGACTGGTTCTGGCAGACCATGCAGCGCAGGCCTTCCGACAGCGCGCGGGCCCTCGCCTCCAAGGCCGGATCCTGCAACACCTCGTCGGGCTTCACCGCCTGCGCCGCGCCTGCGAAGACCAGAGCCAGCAGCAGGACCAGCGGGGCGAGCGAAAATCTCGCTTTCATGTCGGGGTCGCCAGGGTCGCGGCCAGCTTTCGCCGCTTTGCCGGCGCGCCGACACGCAGGCGGCGGTCGGCCAGCGACATGGCCGCGCCCGCCATCATCACCAGTCCGCCGCCCCAGATCAGCGTCACCAGCGGCTTCCACCAGAGGCGCACGACGACGGAGCCGTCCTTGTTCTCGTCGCCCAGCGACAGATAAAGCTGGCTGAAGCCGAGCGTCCTGATGCCGGACTCGGTCGTCACCATCTGGCGCACCGGATAGAAGCGTTTTGCCGAGGTGATCGCGCCATCGGCGTTGCCGTCGGCGTCTATCAAGAGGAAACGGCCACGATCCTCGGTGAAGTTCGGACCTTTCTGCGGGAAGAGCCCTTCGAAGCGCAGCGTGTGGCCGGAGAGTTCCACCGTCTCGCCGGGATGCATGGAGAGGATCTTCTCCGTGCCGAAGCAGAGCGTGCCGACGATGCCGAGCAAGGTCAGCCCGAGGCCGAGATGGGCAAGCGCCGTGCCGAAGACCGACCGCGGCAGGCCGGCGAAGCGGCGAAGCATGATAGCCGGCGCCACCGAGCCGGCACCGGATTTGACGGCAAGGTCGGTCAGCGCGCCGGCGACCAGCCAGACAGCGAGGCCGACACCAAGCGAGGCGAAAACAGAGGCGCCGTCGATGAAAAGGCCGGTGACCAGCATCGCGGCGATCGCCAGCGCAAAGGCCGCCATCAGTCGCTGCGAGGCGGCGATGACGTCGCCGCGCTTCCAGGCCAGCAGTGGGCCGAACGGCACGATCGCCAGCAGCGGCAGCATCAGCGGACCGAAGGTCAGGTCGAAGAAGGGCGCGCCGACCGAGATCTTGCCGCCGGTGAGCGCTTCGAGCGCCAACGGGTAGAGCGTACCGACCAGCACCGTCGCGGTGGCGGTGGTGAGAAAGAGGTTGTTGAGGACCAGCGCGCCCTCACGCGAGATCGGATGGAACAGGCCGCCGGCCGTCAGCCGCGACGCACGCAGCGCAAACAGCGCCAGCGAGCCACCGATGAACAGCGTCAGGATGCACAAGATGAAGACGCCGCGCGCCGGGTCGGTGGCGAAGGCGTGCACGGAAGTCAGCACACCCGAACGCACCAGGAAAGTGCCGAGCAGCGACAGCGAGAAAGTGAGGATGGCAAGCAGCAGCGTCCAGATCTTCAGCGCCGAGCGCTTCTCCATGACGATGGCCGAATGGAGCAGCGCGGTGCCGGCAAGCCAGGGCATGAAGGAAGCGTTCTCGACCGGATCCCAGAACCAGAAGCCGCCCCAGCCAAGCTCGTAATAGGCCCAGTAGGACCCCATGGCGATCCCGCCGGTGAGGAACATCCAGGCGACCAGCGTCCATGGCCGCACCCAGCGCGCCCAGGAGGCATCGATGCGGCCTTCGATCAGAGCCGCGACCGAGAAGGAAAAGCAGACCGAGAAGCCGACATAGCCGAGGTAGAGCAGCGGCGGATGGATGGCGAGGCCGAGGTCCTGTAGGACCGGGTTGAGGTCGCGCCCCTCGACCGGCGCCGGATTGAGGCGGATGAACGGGTTGGACGTCGTCAGGATGAACAGGAAGAACGCCGCGCCGATCATGCCCTGCACGGCCAGCACATTGGCCTTGAGCGTTGCCGGCAGATTGTTGCCGAAGACAGCGACGAGCGCGCCGAAGAAGGTCAGGATCAGCACCCACAGCAGCATCGAGCCTTCGTGGTTTCCCCAGGTGCCGGTGATCTTGTAGATCATCGGCTGCAGCGAATGGGAATTCTCCCACACGTTCGCCACCGAGAAGTCCGAGCCGGCATAGGCGCTCGCAAGGGCCGCGAAGGACAGCGCGGTCAGCGCAAAGCCGGTGACGGTCACCGGACCTCCGACCGCCATCAGCCGCTGGTTGCCGGTGCGGGCGCCCACGAGCGGCACCAGCATTTGAACCAGCGACAGCGCGAAGGCCAGCACGAGGGCGAAATGTCCGGTCTCAACCAAGGGTCACCTGTTTCCCGCAGGTTTCTGGTCGCAAAACCGCGTTGCACTTTTGCGGAACCTGCTCATTGGCTCTTGCTTTCCACCCAGACGCCCTTGGCCTTCAGGCCGTCGGCGACTTCCTTCGGCATATAGCGCTCGTCATGCTTGGCGAGCACGCTGTCGGCGACAAAAACCCCATCCGGACCGAATGCGCCCTCGGTTATGACGCCCTGCCCCTCGCGGAAGAGATCGGGCAGGATGCCGGTATAGGTCACCTTGACCGATTTCTGCGTGTCGGTAACCGAGAAGGCCACGGTTGCGCCATTGCCGCGCACGACGGTGCCGCTCTCGACGAGACCGCCAAGTCGGATGCGCTGTCCAGGCTGGACGCTTGCCGTGGCCAGCTCGGCCGGCATGTAGAAATAGGAGGCCTTCTGGCCGAGCGCGTAGAAGGTGAGTCCGGCGGCGGCGGCGAGGAAGGCCAGCCCCGCCACGATCACCGACAATCGCTTCTGCTTGCGCGTCATTGCCCTACTCCGTCGCCGTTACGCCGAGCGAAGCGGCGAAGGCGGTGAATTTCCTGGCCTGTTCACTGTCCGCTCCAAAGGCGGCGACAGCGCGGCCGAGCGCGGCGCGCGCCTGGTCGGTCTTGCCAAGCACGACATAGGAACGGATGAGGCGCATCCATCCTTCCTCGTCGCGGGGATTCTGCTTCAATTTGTCGTCGAGGCCGGCAACCATGGTCTCGATCATCGCTTGCCGGTCCTGGGGCGACATCTGCTGCGCGGCTTCTACCTGTTGTGCGTCCGGCCCGTTTGCCGGCGCGGCCCTGGCGACTGCCGGCGCGCCCGCCTCGGCAAGCGCCTGCTGGACCGCGCTGCGCCAGGGCGAATCCGGCGCGAGTTGGCCGAGCATCTTTTGCCACGCGGTGACGGCCTCTGCCTTCTTGCCTTCTTGGGCGAGGCCGACGCCCAAGTAGAAATTCGCCTTGGCGTTGGCCGGATCGAGTTTCAGGGCCGCCTCGAACGCGTTTTGCGCGTCGGCCGACACAATACCGCCGGCAGCACTGGCGATCGCCTCGCCCAAGCCTGCCTGGCGCACCGCGCTATCGCCATCGAGGCGGATGGCGTTGCGATAGGCGGTCACCGCATCGGGAAAGCGCTGCAGGCGAAGATAGATCGGCGCCAGCACGTCCCAGCCCTTGCCGTCCGACGGGTTGGCGGCGAGATGGGCCTCGGCGCGGGCGACCAGTTCGTCGACCGAGGAATCGGCCGGGTTCTTGGCCAGACGTTCGGCCAGCGGCTGTGAAGGCAGATCGGGAGAGCCGAGCATGCCGTAAAGCCCCCAGCTCAGCAGGGGAACCGCAAGCACGGCCACGCTGGCGACCCATCTGGCGCCCTGCGCGGGCCTGGGCGTTGCCGCGCCGGGCTGCATAGCCGCGCTGAGACGCAGGATGCGGCGGCCGATCTCGGCGCGCGCCTCCTCGGCCTCGCCCGGCTGGATCAGGCCGCGCGCCATGTCGCGGTCGAGCTCGGAAAGCTGGTCGCGATAGACTTCGAGGTCGTGGTCGCCGGCAGGCGACGCGCCCTTCATGCCGCCGGTAAGCGGCAACAGCACCGCCAGGCTGGCGCCCAGCGTGAGGATTGCGGCTATGACCCAGAACAGCATGGTTCTTCCAATAAAGGCAGAGCCCTGCCCTGCCAACACAGGCTTGCTGCGACGCTTTGACGGCAGTCGGCCCGGTCTACCTTGATCTATATCAAACGGGCCGGCTGTTGCCTAAATCAGGTCAGCGGCGTCCAGCTGCCATCGGCGTTGCGGCAGGCGGTGCCGCGCGCGGTGACGCCCGCGCCGCTGGTATAGACGGTGTGGGTGTACTGGCGGCAATCCTGCGAGCCGACCCGGTAGGGCTGGGCGGCGACGACCTCGCCATAATGCGAGGAATTGTCGCTCTTCCACGTCACCTTCTGGCCGCTGGTGTTGTATTCCAGCGCCTTGTACTCCGCTTCCAGGCCCTTGCGCTTTTCGGCGTCGCTGAGGCCCGAGCCGATCGATCCACCGATAAGTCCGCCATTCATGGCCGAAACGATGCCGGTCGAGACCTTGCCGGCGGTTGGCGGTGTGGAAACTGGCGTCACAGGAGAGGTTGGACCGCCCCTGCTCAGTGTCGTGCAGCCGGAAACGGCGAGCAGGGCGGAAACGAGCGCGACGCGAATCTTCATGCCAACAACCGGTTCTCTTGAGCGGGATGAGCTGGGGGCTGCGTCATCGGGGAGATATCGAGCCCATAGTGTTGATATTTGTCGGAAATTTGGCCGCCAGCCCCTGCTCGCAAATCGACAAAAAACATCATTGAAGGCTCCGCAATCTCACCACCGCCCTCAAGCCGCCCATGCCGGACCGTTCCAGCGCCAGCGAGCCTCCATACTCGTTGACGAGGTCGGCGACAATGGCGAGCCCGAGCCCGGTTCCCGGCTTCGTTTCATCCAGTCTCTTGCCACGCTTCAACACCTCTCGCGCGCTGTCCTCGGGAATACCCGGGCCGTCATCCTCTATAACGATTTCAAACAGGTTGCCGCTTCCCGAAATAGTGGCGATCGTCACGGCGACGGCGCCTTTAGCCCATTTCATCGCATTGTCGAGCAGATTGCCGAGCAGTTCCTCGAGGTCCTCGCGCTCGCCGGCAAAGACGATCTCCGCTGGCGGCGGCGACAGCGTCAGCCTGGTTTGCGGGTTGAGTTTCTGCAGCACGCGCACCATGCGCTCGACCAGCGGCGAGACCGGCGTGCGGAAGACGACGCTGTCGCGCTGCGCGGCGACGCGGGCGCGCTGCAGATAGTGGTCGACCTGCTTCTGCATCGAGGCGGCCTGCTCGGCGATCAACTGGCCCTTGGCGCCGCCAAGCGCCCGGCCCTCATTGATCAGCACGGCCAAAGGCGTCTTTAGCGAATGGGCAAGGTTGCCGACCTGGGTGCGCGAGCGCTCGACGATGCGCCGGTTGTTCTCGATCAGCGCATTGGTCTCGTTGGCGAGCGGCTCGATCTCCGCCGGGAAGCTGCCGTCGAGCCGCTGCGCGGTGCCTTCGCGCACCATGGCCAGCGCATTGCGGACCCGGCGCAAAGGCTGGAGACCCAGGAGGATGGCAATCGCGTTGATGGCGATCATGCCGACGCCGAACAGCGACAGATAGGTGAGCAGGCGGCGCTGGAAGCTGGCGATCTCCTGCTCGAGCTCGCTGTGATTGCCCATGACGCGGAAGCGGGCGGCGCGGTTCTTGGCGTCCAGCACGAACTCGCTCTCGAACACTTCGAGCTGCTCGCCCTTGATGCCTTCCATCGAATAGCTGCGCTGGAAGTTCGAGTTGAAGGGCACTTCCGCGACGCTCGGCGACAGGAGTGAAGTCGTCATCGAGGAGGAATGGATTTCGCCATGCACGCCTTCGGAGGCGGGCTCCACCGACCAGTACCAGCCGGAATTCGGCTCGGAAAAGCGGAGGTCGCCGAGGTCGGGCGAGCCGGTCAGCGCGCCATTGTCGGAAATGCCGACGGAGCCGATCAGGTTGAACAGATGCGCCGAAAGCAGGCTGTCGAAGCCGCGTTCGCTGGCCTGGCGATAAAGCGTGGTGATGAGGGTGAAGATGACGACCAGCGTCAGGATCGCCCAGATGGTGGACAAGGCGATGACGCGGAAAGTCAGCGAGCGCGGCCAAAGCCGCAGCCTTGAAAGCCACGTTCCCATCGTTGGCCTCAGCGGTTCCGCGTCACGCCTCCGGCTCACGCATGCGATAGCCCATGCCACGCACGGTTTCGATCATGTCGATGCCCATCTTCTTGCGAAGCCGGCCGACAAACACTTCGATCGTGTTGGAATCGCGGTCGAAATCCTGGTCGTAGAGATGCTCGACCAGCTCGGTGCGCGACACCACCTCGCCCATATGGTGCATCAGATAGGCGAGCAGCCGGAACTCGTGCGAGGTGAGTTTGAGCGGCACGCCGTTGACGTCGGCCTTGGACGCCTTGGTGTCAAGCCGCAGCGGCCCGCAGGTGAGCTCGGACGACGCATGACCCGCCGCGCGGCGGATCAGCGCCCGCACCCGCGCCAGCACCTCCTCGATGTGGAAGGGTTTGGTCACATAGTCGTCGGCGCCGGCGTCGATGCCGGCCACCTTGTCGCTCCAGCGGTCGCGCGCGGTCAGGATCAGCACCGGCATCTTGCGGTCGCCGCGGCGCCAGCGCTCGACGACGCTGATGCCGTCCATCTGCGGCAAGCCGATATCGAGCACCACGGCATCGTAAGGCTCGGTGTCGCCGAGGAAGTGCCCCTCCTCGCCGTCATACGCGCGGTCGACCACATAGCCGGCGTCGACCAGCGCGTCGGCCAGCTGCCGGTTGAGATCCTTGTCATCCTCGACGACGAGCACGCGCATGGGTTGAAACCTGTTGCTGGATAGACGTATAGGCCGATTCCGCCGGCCGGGGAAACGAGTGAAGTCAGCCCATCGGGACGACGATTTCCGAGCGGCGCGGACGCTGGCCGTCCTTACCGGGGACCAGCACGACAATGACGCAGACCTGCTGGCCGCCCCGCGTCGCCTGCGAGGCCTTGGCGAGCGTGCCGCCATTCTGCGCGGCGACCTGCTGGCCGATGGCGTAGCAATCGCCGGCGGCGAGCACGACCGGCTGATCGGCCGACGGCTCGACGACCGGCAGGGCGGTCGCCTGCGAGGCAAAGAGGCCGGCCGCGGCAAGCGCCAGCACTGCTTTGCGGAGATGTGAGCCAAGGTTTTTCATGATCACGGTTCTAACGCATACGGGCTGAACGTGAAATGAACGGTGAACAGTCGAAAATCCATGCCCGCCATTCCCCCTGCGCGAGACAAATGAATACACCCCTGTGGGCGCCAGTTTGGGCGCCCAGGCCCCTCGGGCCCCGGGTGCAAATTCATAGCCGGAAAATCAATCGGCCCGCTACGCTTTTCGGGTGCGGATTCTCCATCCAGCCCTAGCTAGTGCAGGGACGACGGACGACCATGGGAGCACGCGATGACGCGCGAGGAAATTGCCGATCTCTACCGGGGCTACATCGCCTGCCTGAACGACCAGGATTGGGACAATCTCGACCGCTTCGTTGGCGAGGAGGTGCAGTATAACGGCGAGACGATCGGGCTCTCAGGTTATCGCCGCATGCTGGAAGGCGATTTCGAGGCCATTCCCGACCTGCGTTTCAACATCGAGTTTCTGATTTCGGAGCCGCCGCGCGTGGCGGCGCGGCTGCATTTCGACTGCCGGCCCAAGGGTGTGCTGTTCGGCCTGCCGGTCCACGGCAAACGGATCAGCTTCGCCGAGAACGTCTTCTACGAATTCCACGACCGGCGGATTCGCGAGGTCTGGTCGGTCATCGACAAGGCCGCCATCCAGGCACAGCTTTGATTCTTTGTTGGCGCATGATCTTTTTCCGAAAACCGGTTCCCACTTTTGCTGCGCTGACCTTCGGTTCGGGATCATGCTCAGATCAGGCGGCTTCCTGCGTCAAGGCGCGGAAGCGCAGCAGTCCATGATGGACCGCAAGGTCCTCGTCATAACGCGCCTCGGCGAATTCCAGCGACAGCCGCGTCTGGCCGCGCGGGCCGATGGAAAGTGCTGCGCCATCGAGGCGCGCCTTGATGCTGTCCATGATGAGGCGTGTCTCGGCCTCGCCTTGAGCTTTCGACCAGACATGCAAGGTGATCAATTGATCGCCATCATTGTCGGCGCCGGTGTCGAGGTTGAAGGCACTGGTGCGGCCGTAGGTCACGTGTGGAAAGGCCGCCTTGTCGCTCGCCTGCTCGAGCAAGCCGGCGCCACCGAGCAGCGCCGATAACGACGCATCGGTCTTCAGCCTCAGGAACAAGGCCTGCATCAAATCGCCAGGCGCAGTCATTTTTCTCCCATCGCTAACACATGTCTCCGCGTTGCTGCCAATCTTCGGCAACGTAGCCGCGCTCGCAATCCGATGCCAGACCACGAATCGGTTTGACTATAGCGTGAAGGGCGAAGGTCTCGAATTTATTACGTTTTCGTCAAATTACGACACCGGGGCCGCGCCACCTTCTTCGGTGCGCTTCGCGATGAACTCATCGAGCACGCCCGCGGTGGCGGTGGCGGCAGCGGAGGCCGGCGGCTGGAAATCGGAAAGGATCCGCTTCCAGATGCCGGTGGCGCGCTCCGTGGCGGTCTTGCCGCCGGCTTGCGTCCAATTGCCGAAATTCGACCAGTCGGCCACCAGCGGCTCATAGAAGGCGGTGCGGTAGCGCGCCATGGTGTGGGCCGCCGAGAAGAAATGGCCGCCGGGCTGCACCTCGGCGATGGCCTCGAAGCCGATCGCATCCTCGTCGCCCGGGGTCTTCGCGCAAAGCTCGGCGACCGTCTGCAAGGCCTCGATGTCGGTGATCAGCTTCTCGAAGGAAACGCTCAAGCCGCCTTCCAGCCAGCCGGCGGCATGGATGCAGACGGTCGCGCCGGCCAGCACCGAGCCCCACAGCGCGAACTGCGTCTCATGTGCTGCCTGCGCGTCGGAGATATTGGCGGCGCTGCCGCCGCCGGAGCGCCATGGCAGGCCGGTGAAACGCGCAAGCTGGCCTGCGCCGAGCGTGGCCTTGACATGCTCCGGCGTGCCGAAGGCCGGCGCGCCCGACTTCATATCGACATTGGAGGAGAAGGAACCATAGACCACCGGCGCGCCGGGGCGCGCGATCTGGGCGAGCGTCAGGCCGGCCAGCGCTTCGGCGTGCTGCAGCGTCAGCGCGCCGGCGACCGTGATCGGCGCCATGGCGCCCGCCAGGCAGAAGGGCGTGATGATCGATATCTGGCCGGCGCGGGCGAAGTCGATGATGCCCTGCGCCATCGGGATGTCGAGCTGGCGCGGCGAGTTGGTGTTGATGACGGTGTAGCTATGGGCGCCGCTGGCAAACTCATCTTCTGACAGGCCGCGCGCCAGCCGGATCATCTCGAAACTGTCCTCGACCTGCGGCGTACCGCGAGCAAAGACGAAGGGTACCTTGTCTGACAGCGTCAGTTGCGCACGGCCGGTGGCATAGTGGCGAAAACGCGTGTCGACGTCCTGCGGCTCGACGCAGGGGCCGAGCATATGCAGCACGTCGAAATGCTGCACCAGCCGGATGAAATCCTCGAAGGCCTGAAGCGTGCCCGGCCGCCGGCCGCGCTCGAGATCGGTGACATTGGGGGCGCCGCAGCCGGCGAGGAACGTCATCGTGCCGAGCTCGAGGTCGAGATCGCGGGAACGGTCGCCGGCCCGCGCCGGGATCGATCGCGGCGCCGAGGCAAGCGCTGCCGTCACGATATCGCGGCCGATCCTGACCATCTGGCTGTCCTCGTCGACCAGCGCGCCAGACCGGGCAAAGATGGCGCGCGCTTCGGGCAGCAGCACCTTGATGCCGAGTTCCTCCAGCACGCGCAGCGCCGTATCGTGGATCGCGGCGACCTGGTCGGCGGAAAAGACCGGCTGCGGCGCGAACGAGTTCTTCAGCGAATGATAATTCGGGCGACGGCTCGACTCACTGCCGGCCTCGCCGGTGCGTCCGCGGCGGCGTTCGCGCCTGAGATCGCGTGCGGCCTGCTCAACCATGACCGTTCCTCCTCATTGCCGCATTGCCTTGCCTTCGGCGTCGTAAGGCGAGGCGGCGATGACGCGCGCCGGCCGTTCGACCCCGACAATGTGTACGGAAAGTTCCGTCCCCTCCCCGGCGAAATCGTCATCGACCAACGCCAGGGCGACGCTCTTGCCGAGCGTGTGGCCGTAGCCGCCGGAGGTGACGAAGCCGACGCGCCGGCCCTTGGACCAGACCGGCTCGAAGCCGCTGGCATCGGCGTCGACCGCGTCGACCTCAAGCGTCACGATCCGTCGCGAGACGCCGGCCTCGCGCTCCTTGATCGCGGCCTGGCGGCCAATGAAATCGCCCTTGTCGAAAGCGATGAAGCGGTCGAGTCCGGTCTGGCCGGGCGTGTAACCTTGCGTGAATTCGCGCGACCAGATGCCGAAACTCTTTTCCAGCCTGAGCGAATTCAGCGCGTAGTAGCCGATCTCGGCCAGGCCGAGGTCTTCGCCGGCGGCAAGCAGCGTCTCACGCAGGGTCGAATGCAGTGTGGCCGGGCAGTTGATCTCGAAGCCGAGCTCGCCGGCGATGGAGAGCCTGGCCACCCGGGCGCGCACCATGCCGATGTCGAACGCGTCGCAAGCCATGAACGGCAAGGCGGCCGCCGAGACGTCCTGGTGTGTGGTGCGTTCCACGATCTGGCGAGCGTTCGGACCAGTGACGAGGAAGCCGGACATGGCATCCGAGATGTCGGTGATGGAGACGCCTTCCTCCCTGTGCGCCTCGAACCAGCGCATGTGGAATTCGCGCAAATAGTAGGAGCCCATGATCCAGTATTCGCCGCCGCCCCAGTTGAGCACGGTGAGATCGCCCTTCAGCCGGCCGTCGGAGCCGAGCATCGGCGCCAGCTTCGCGCGGCCGGGCTTCGGCAGCCGGCAGGCAAGCAGTCGGTCGAGCCAGGCCTCGGCGCCGGAGCCTGACACGGCATAGCGCGAGAAGGCCGTGGTATCGACGAGGCCGGCGGCGCGGCGAACCTGCAGCACCTCGTCGCCGACGATCTCGAAAGCGTTGGAGCGCTTCAGCGTCGTTTCCTCGCGGAACCCCATCGGCGCGAAATAGGCCGGGATCTCCAGGCCCCAGGACGCTGTCCATTCGGCGCCGGCGGCGCTCATGCCGTCATAGGCGCCCGGACGCTTCAGCGGCCGGCCGGCAGGCAGTCGTTCGTTGGGGAAGGTCATGACGAAGCGGCGGGCATAGAACTGGCCCGTGGTTTGCCTGAGATACTCGCGGTTGGCGGCGAAGGCGCCGTAGCGGGCGATGTCCATGCCGAAGATGTCGGCTTGCGGCTCGCCGTAAATCATCCACTCGGCCAGCGACTTGCCGACGCCGCCGCCCTGGCTGAAGCCGGCCATGACGCCGCAGGCGACCCAGTAGTTCTTCAAGCCGCGCACCGGGCCGACCAGCGGATTGCCGTCCGGCGTGAAGGTGAAGGCGCCGTTGACCCATTTGCGGATGCCGGCCTTCGCCAGGCAGGGGAAGCGCTGATAGGCCCTGGAAAGCTCCGGGCTGATGCGGTCGATGTCCTCGGGGATCAGCTCGATGCCGTAATCCCAGGGCGCGCCGTCCATGTTCCAGTGTTTCGGGTTCTGCTCGTAGACACCGAGCAGCACACCCTTTCGCTCCTGCCGCAGATAGGAGAAGCCGTCGAGATCGACGGCGAGGCCGAGCTCCTTGTCGAGGGCGGCGACTTCGGGAATCTCCTCGGTGACGAAATAGTGGTGCTCCATCGGCGTCACCGGCAGGTCGACGCCGGCCATCAGCCCGACCTGCTTGGCCCAGAGGCCGCCGGCATTGACGACATGCTCGGCGACGATCGTGCCCTTCTCGGTTACCACGTCCCAGGCGCCATCGGCGCGTTGCTTCAGCTCGACGACGCGGTTGCGCAGGATGATTTCGGCACCGCGCTTCTTCGCAGCACCGGCATAGGCGTGCGTGGTGCCGTAAGGGTCGAGATGGCCCTCGTTGGAATCATAGAGGCCGCCCAGCACGTCGCTGACATCGACGATCGGGCAGATCTCCTTGATCTCCTCGGGCGTCACCAGCCTGGCCGTCTCGATGCCGACCGACTGGAACACCGCCCAGGCCGATTTCAGCCATTCCCAACGCTGCGGGTCGCTCGCCATGTTGACGCCGCCGGTCATGTGCAGCCCGGCATTCTGGCCGGACTCGGCCTCGATCTCGCGGTAGAGCTTGATCGTGTAGTCCTGCAACGCCGCGACATTGGGATCGGCATTGAGCGCGTGGAACCCGGCCGCCGCATGCCAGGTCGAGCCCGCCGTCAGCTCGGCGCGCTCGATCAGCGCCACATCGCTCCAGCCGAACCGCGTGAGATGGTAGAGCACTGAGGCGCCGACCACGCCTCCCCCGATGACGACTGCCCGGTAATGCGATTTCACGAGCCTCTCCCTCTCGTTGGAGGCTCTCAAGATACATGCCCCGTACACATGTGTCTAGACACTTCTGTCCAGAGCTTGCGCACCGCTCCGCGCCGTGCCACTTGTTCGGTCATGACCATGACCGTTCCCCGGGACGAGCCGGCGTCCGGCAATATCAAGGTGACCCGAGCCGACTGGATCAATCTCGCGCTGCAGACGCTGATTTCCGACGGCATCGAGAGCGTGCGCGTGCTGACGCTGGGACAGAAGCTCGGCGTCTCGCGTTCGAGCTTCTACTGGTATTTCGAAAGCCGGCAGGACCTGCTCGACCAGTTGCTTGCGCGTTGGCACGAAACCAACACCACCGCGATCGTCGAGCGTGCCCGCCGCCCGGCCGATACCATCATCATGGGCGTGATGAACGTCTTCGAATGCTGGGCCGACGAGCGCCTGTTCGACCCGCGGCTCGATTTCGCCGTACGCGAATGGGCAAGGCGCTCGGACGACGTGCGGCGCATGATCGACCGGGCCGACGACGAGCGCCTCAGCGCCATCCGCGATATGTACCGCCGGCACGGCTATGACGGCGAGGATGCCTTCATCCGCGCCCGCGTCCTCTATTACATGCAGATCGGCTACTACGTGCTCGACCTCAAGGAACCGGTCGAGGCGCGCGTCAGCCATCTTGCCGCCTATCTGCGCTCCTTCACCGGCCAGGAGCCGAGCGAGGCGGATGTGGCGCATTTCATGCGCTTCATCGCGGCGCGGTGATATAGTCGGCCGTTCGCGGCGGCGAGGGCGCCACCAATCAACAAAGCTTGTGCTGTTGCTTCGCTGCCCTTGTGAGCAGTGCTAAAATGGTCGATTAGTCTTGCAGGGGTGGCGCTCGGAACTGCCCATGCAGTTTCCGGGCGAAAGTGCATTGGGGCGGAAGTCTGGAATGGCGAGTCCTTCGAAACCAAGCAAGAGAAGAGGCCGGATCGCGTCGGCGCTGCTCGCCGTGGACGCCTGGCTCGATTCCTCGCTGTACGAGATCGGTTTCAAGGCGCGCGAATTCTGGGAAGCGGCGACCATCTTTTCCCGTCGTTTCCGCGTGCATGGCTGGCGCCGCGCCATCATCGAGGTGCTGAGCGAAGGCTTCACCATGGGCGCCGGCGGCTTCGTGGTGCTGCTCGCGCTCGCCATGCCCGCCTTCGATATCACCGCCGGCGACTGGCGCAGCCAGGGCGACTTCGCCGTGACCTTCCTCGACCGCTACGGCAACGAAATCGGCCAGCGCGGCATCATCCAGCGCGATTCCGTGCCGGTCGACGAGATGCCGGACATCGTCATCAAGGCGGTGCTGGCGACCGAGGACCGGCGCTTCTTCGAGCATTACGGCATCGATGTGCTTGGCCTGTCGCGCGCGATCTTCGAGAATGTGCGCGCCAATTCCGTGGTCCAGGGCGGCTCCAGCATCACGCAGCAGCTTGCCAAGAACCTGTTCCTGTCCAACGAGCGCACCTTCGAGCGCAAGATCAAGGAAGCTTTCCTGTCGCTATGGCTGGAAGCGAACCTTTCCAAGAAAGAGATCCTGCAGCTCTATCTCGACCGCGCCTATATGGGCGGCGGTACCTTCGGCATCGAGGCGGCGGCGGATTTCTATTTCGGCAAGAGCGTCAAGGACCTGAGCCTTGCCGAGGCGGCGATGCTGGCCGGCCTGTTCAAGGCGCCGACCAAATACGCCCCGCATATCAACCTGCCGGCGGCCCGCGCCCGCGCCAATGTCGTGCTGTCCAACCTTGTCGACGCCGGTTTCATGACCGAGGGCCAGGTGCTGCAGGCGCGGCTGCATCCGGCCGACGTCGTCGACCGCGGCGAGCTGAAGAGCCCGGATTATTTCCTCGACTGGGCCTTCGACGAGGTCAAGAAGATCGCCAAGCCAGGCCAGCACTCGCTGGTCGCCCACACCACTTTCGACGCCAACATCCAGAAGGCGGCGGAAGAGTCGGTCGAGTTCCATCTTCGCCAGTTCGGCAAGGAATACAACGTCACCGAAGGCGCGGTGGTGGTGATCGAGACCAACGGCGCGGTGCGGGCCATTGTCGGCGGCCGCGATTACGGCGCCAGCCAGTTCAACCGCGCCACCAAGGCGCTGCGCCAGACCGGGTCGTCGTTCAAGCCCTATGTCTACGCCACCGCCATGGAGCACGGCTTCACCCCGGATTCGGTGGTCTCGGGCGGCGCGGTCAGCTGGGGCAATTGGTCGCCGCACAATTACAGCGGCGGGTCAGCCGGCAATGTCACGCTGCTCACGGCGATCGCCAAGTCGATCAACACCGTGCCGGTGCGGCTCGCCAAGGATTACCTGGGCATCGGTCCGATCAAGGCGATGGCGGAATCGATGGGCGTGGAATCACCATTGGAAGCGCATAAGACCATGGTGCTCGGCACATCGGGCATGACGGTGATGGACCAGGCGACGGGCTACAGCGTCTTTGCCCAGAACGGCTTCGTAGGCTCACGCCACGGCATCACCCAGCTTGTCACCCGCACCGGCGAGGTGGTCTATGACTGGGCCAAGGACGCGCCGCCGCCGCACCGCGTGCTGTCGGAAAAGGCGCTGAAATACATGAATACGATGCTGGCGGCGGTGCCGGTGATCGGCACGGCGCGGCGCGCGCAGTTGCCCAACATCGTCGTTGCCGGCAAGACCGGCACGACGCAATCCTATCGTGACGCCTGGTTCGTCGGCTTCACCGGCAATTACACGGCCGCTGTCTGGCTGGGCAATGACGACTTCACCGCGACCAACAAGATGACCGGCGGTTCGCTGCCGGCGATGGTCTGGCAGCGGCTGATGGTCTACGCGCACCAGAATATCGACCTGAAGCCGATCCCCGGCCTCGATCATCCATTCATCGATCCGGAGGTCGCGGCCAAGGCCGAGGAAGCGGCCAAGAAGGAAGCCGACGCGGCGGCGGCGCAGGCCGAAGCCGAACGCCCGCCAGTGCTTTCCAGCCGCACCAGCCAGACGCTGCGCGACATGACCAAGACTTTCCAGGCCGCGCCGGTGCTCAATGCGCCCGCTCTGCCGGAGACGCTTTCGGCGCTTTAAGACCGCCGTGTCGTGAAGCCGGCTTGCCACGGCACCCCGCGTCGCGATATCCCGGGCAACCTCCTCTGTTTGCGGCTCTCATGCTCAAGAACGCCATCCTGACGCTGCTTTCGCTTGCCATGGCCATCGGGCTCGGCGGCTACAGCGTCTGGTATGCGCTCAACGCGCAGGACGGCGTCGGCGCGATCCGCATCGGCCAATGGACCGCTTTCCCCGAAGTCGGGACTTTAGCCGCCGACCCCTACTCCAAGGCGCGCGTGGCACGCGAGGGCGTGCTGGCGCTCGGCCAGGCCGAGGGGCTTGCCTTCGTCGCCGAGCGCGACGATGCCGGCGAGCCGCTGAAGCGCGAATGCGCCTACACGATCGAAGGCGGTTATCCCACCGCCCGCTTCTGGACGCTGTATGCCGCCGACCAGTCGCTTGGCGTGATCGACACGGGCAAGGCGAGGCGGTCGGCGCTGCAATCCTACGAAGTGCTGCGCCGGCCCGACAATTCCGTCGTCATCTCCGTCGGCAATCGCCCGGCTCCCGGCAATTGGCTGCTGACCGGCGGCTCCGGCAAGATGTATTTCGTGCTGACCTTCTATGACACGCCGATCGCCTCGAGCACCGGCCTCTCGGACGTCACGCTGCCGCGCATCCTGAAGGCGGGCTGCAATGCGTAGCCTGCTGCACGCCCTGATCCTTGGCCTGCTCGGCGCCGGCATCGTGCACATCGTCGTGCTGTTCCTGGTGCCGGAATTTTCCGAACGCGATGCCTGGTCGCGGCTGGCGATGGCTTCGGACCTCTACAAGATGACGCGGCTCGACGCCGAGGCCGGCGGCGCGCCGGTGGTGAAATCGGTCGACCCCCTGTTTTATGCCGCCGCCTGCCGATTCGATCTCACGGACGGGCTGGTCCGGATCAGGGCGCCTGGCGACGTGCCGTTCTGGTCGGCCTCGGTCTATGACCGCAACGGCCACAACATCTATTCCTTCAACGATCACAACGCCAATGGCGAGAAGCTCGATGCCGTGGTGCTGACGCCGGCGCAGATGATCGACGTGCGGCGCGACCTTCCGGAGGATCTGCAGGGCGCGATCTTCGTCGAGGCGCCGATCGAGGAAGGCATCTTCGTCGTCCGCGCCTTCGTGCCGGACGAGAGCTGGAAGCCAATCGTGTCACGCTTCCTCGAGCAGAGCGCCTGCGAATTACAGGACTACTGAGGAAGGCGAGCCAATCAGTGATGTGGCTTGGCAGGTGGCGGAGAGCCCGGCCTGTCGGAACCGCCCTCACCGCGCCGCGCCTCATCGGCCTGCGGATGCAACTCATAACGGACGCCGGGGAAAATGATGACCGCCGCCGCCGTATTGGTGTCGTGACTTGCTCGATTTACAGGTGCCGCTCGCGGCACAAAAGACAGGACCATGCCCATGGTTCGCGCATTCCCTCTCGGTTTGACCGGAGCAACAACGCAACGCCTCCAAAGTTGATTAAGGGGGCTAGAGGGTTAACGGAGCGCTAACGGATCGCGGCTAATTTGATGTTTGTTTTTCCTGGAGTTGCGAAACCGGCCGGGCCGGATTGCGTGGGTTCGGGATGGTGTCGAGTATCGGGCGTATCCTCCGTGTCATCTTCGGATTTCAGGCAAATCGCTATCCGGACCGAAGCGGGAAAGGCCGAAAGGCTGTTCCGCGCCGCCGTGTCCGCCTTCTGCTCGCTGACGCGCCCTTCGCGCCGCGAGATCGCCCAGCTCGAGGACCTGACGCTGCCGCTGTTCGACGAGGTCTCGGTCGAGTCGCGCCGCTATGTCGCCGCCGCCCTTTCCGAATGCGACTACGCGCCGACAGCCCTGGTGCGGCGGCTGGCTGAAGAGCCGGTCGAGATCGCAGCGCCCCTGCTCGCCCGCTCCGACGCGCTGAGCGACATCGATCTGATCGCGCTGATCGGCCGGCATGGGCTGCCGCACGCACGCGCCATTGCGCGCCGCAAGGAGCTCAACCCGACGATCGCCGACCTGATCCGCGCGCTGGAAAGACCGACGCTGGTCAAGACGCGGCCGCCGGAGACGGTCACCAGGCTTGCGCCGAAACCGGAGCCCATAGCCAAGGCGGACGCCGACCGCCCAGCGCCCGGCGAAGCTACGGAGAACGCGCGGCGCCGCCTGCGTTCGATGATGCGCCCGACCGGTGACACCGCAGACATCAACACCTTCCTCGGCCAGCCGGCCTATGTGAAGTTGCGTGAGACGGCGCTGACAGGGAACGCGGCCTTCTTCCAGACCGCGTTGGCCGACGCTCTGGAGATCGACTTCGCGACGGCCCGCTCGGTGACCGCGCAGTCGAGCTATGCCGCATTGCTTGCGGCGTTGCGGGCCCTCGACCTCAGCGAAGACAGGGCATTCCTGATCGCGGTCGCGGTCTATCCCGGCGAGTTCCCGCATCCGCAGGCGATCCGCCTGTTCCTCGACCGCTATCGGCTGCTGCATCGTGAGGCGGCGCTCGACAAGGTGCGCGCCTGGAAGGCCGAGGCGCTTTCACGGGCGATCCGCGGCAATGCTGCCGATGCGGTGGACATGGAGAGCCGCGAAGCCTCGAACGGCGACGGGGCGAGCGCCGGCCTCAAGGCGTCCTGACGCGGTTACTCCGCCTTCACGGAAAGCAGCTCCTCGGCGGGAACGGTCCCGCACTCGATCTCGACCACCCAGATGTCGGGATCGAATTTCTTCTCCCGCTCCAGCCGCGCATCGAAGGCCGAGCTGTCATCGCTCGTACCGAGCACGGCGAAGAAGCGATCGTCGGGCTTGGCCGAATCGTAGCTGGTCTGCGGTGCTGGCCCGTAGAAGGTCACCTCCCCCAGACGCCCGCGCGACAGCACGAAGACGGCGCCCGCTTCGGTCGCGCCGCGCTTGACGATAGCGGCAAAGCCGCCGGCGCCGAAGACGCGGCGGACAAGGGCCGAGACCCAGAGATCGGTGGTCACGCGCATGGCAAGGTTCCGGATGGCATTCAGGTTGTCTAGCGAGATTCAGCTATGCACGCGAGCGCTTGGTGCGAGAGAAGGCTTTTTTAACAAATCTTGTTAGGATTTGTGAGAAACGCTATAAATGAGTGATGAAAAGCCAAGCAATGCGCACGCTCACGATATCGCTAACGCCGAAGCAGGCCGCCCGTTTGCAGAATGCGGTCGAGAGTGGCGACTATGCCTCGAACAGCGAAATCGTCAGAGAGGCCCTCAGGCTGTGGGAGCACCGCGAGGAGCTTCGCGTGCTAGAACTCGCACAAATGAAGCAGGCCTACGACGAAGGAATGGCGAGTGGCGAAGGCCAGGAAGTCGATCGCCGCGCCTTCCTCCGCGCTCTGAAAGCCGAGCGCACGGAACGTGGCTAGCTACCGACTTACACCTCGCGCGGAACAAGACCTCAAGAACATCTGGCGCCGTATTGCGACCGACAACGAACGGGCGGCGGACAGCCTCATCGGGCGAATTTTCGACAAGCTGGAACTCGCCTGCAATCATCCAAAGATGGGTGTTGCCCGGCCAGAGTTGAGCGCCACTGCACGTGTCCTCTTAGAGGGTCGATACGTCGTTATCTACGAGCCCATGGACTACGGCCTCTTAGCAGTAGCAATTGTTCATGGGATGCGAGATCCCGAGCATTGGCTCGAGTAACCCAGTTTTCAGACGCCGACGCTCAGTTCGTCAGGCCGATCTCGCGCATCTTGACATAGACGGCCTCGTCCGGCTCGCCGGTTTCGGGAAGACCGAAGAGAGCCTGGAATTCCTTGATCGCGGACTTGGTGCGGGCGCCGACCTTGCCGTCGAGCTGCATGTCATTGTTGCCGAAAGCCTTCAGGCCGGCCTGGATCCTGACGATGCGGGCGTCGGGAGACAATGTGGGGTCGCCGGCCGGCGCCGAGACCGGAATGACCGATGGCTTGGCCGACGGCGTTGCGGCCGCCGTGTCGGTCGGGCGCGGCGCCGGGTGCGGGATGGCAGCCGTGGTCTGGCGGGCGCCAAGCTGGTCGAGCAGCGCCGTGTCGATCTCGCCCGAGCCCGGCAGCCCGACTTTCAACTGATAGGCCTGGATGGCCTTGCGCGTGGCCGGCCCGGTGAGACCATCGACCGTGCCGTCGTAGAAGCTGAGATCCTTCAGAATGCCCTGCACCTGCTGGACGACCGGATCCGGCTTGGGCGCAGGCTGCACAGGCGCCTGACGCACGATGTTGATGGTGGTTTCCGGTTCGTCGGAGACGGTATGCGGGAAATTCACGATGCTTCGGGTGGCGAAGAAAGCGCTGGTGTGCGGAAAAGGCTGATACCAGAGCGCGTTGGCCGAGACATAGAACAGCGTCACCAGGAAGGCGGTCGAACCGCCGACCAGAACCGGATTGCTCGCGATCAGCTGACCGACGGCCACCGCGCCCTCGGCAAGGACCCCGCGCTCGGGTTCGACCACCTTAGGCCGTTTTGCGGAGCGAGCCATTCCTCTCCCCATCTGCATCCCCCTTCGGCTTGGCCGCCGGCATGGCCAGCACGCCGGATGGCGCGCCGGAACGCCGCTTCGGCCCGTTCACCGGCAGGCCGATCGTCACCGTGGTGCCCTCACCCGGCGCGCTCTCGATCGACATCGTGCCTTCGTGCAGCGCCACGAGACCCTTGACCAGCGACAAGCCGAGCCCGGTTCCCTCGAAACGGCGCGTGTAGTCGTTCTGGATCTGCATGAACGGCTTGCCGAGATTGGCCATGTCCTCCTCGGCGATGCCGATGCCGGTGTCGCTCACCCAGAAATGCAGGCGCGAGCCGACGCGCTTGGCGCCGATCACCACTGAGCCGCCATCCGGCGTGAACTTCACCGCGTTCGAGGCGAGATTGATCAGGATTTGCTGTATGGCGCGGCGGTCGGCATTGATCTCGCCCGCATCCGGGGCGATCTGCGTGGCAAGAACTATGCTCTTGGCGTCGGCCAGCGGCCGCATCATCGAACGGCACATGTCGACGGCCTCGACGAAGCGGAACGGCTCCAGCTCGGTCGCGTAGGCTCCAGCCTCGATGCGCGAGACATCGAGGATCGAGGTGACGACGGACAGGAGATGCTGGCCGGATTCCCTCACCAGGCCGACATATTCCTTCTGGCGCGGATCCCTGAAGGCGCCGAACATCTCATGCAGCAGCATGTCGGAGAAGCCGATGATGGCGTTGAGCGGCGTGCGCAGCTCGTGGCTAACCACCGCCAGGAAGCGGCCCTTGGCCACTTCGGCGGCCGCGGCCGCGTCCCGCGCTTCCGCAAGCTCCTCGCGCAGCGCCGCGACATCGTCGTTTTCGCGCAGGACCAGGGTGAAGACGTCGCGATCGACCTCGCCGCGCAGCAGATCGAGGCTGAACGGGCGGAAATTGTCGGCCGCGCCAGACCCCTCGCGCGGCAAGCGGATGCGCAGATCAAGCCGGCGCTTCGGCGCGCCCTCGCGCATATCGGCCAAAGCAGTGAGATAGGCGACGCGGTCGGAAAGGTGGACGCGATCGAAAAGGCCGGTGCCGAGCAGCAGCTCCGGCGCCAATTTGAGGGTCGCCCGCGCCCTGGCGGACGCGTCGAGCACTTCGCCCTGGTGGCCGGCGCGCAGCACGACAGCGTCGATGACGTCCTCGAGACGATCGCCGGCAGGCTCCGCCAGCCGCAAGCCGGCCGGGTTGGCGAAGGCGGCGGCCCGCGGCACCAGCATCAGCGCCCAGGCCAACGGCAGCAGCCAATGCCACGCGGCGATTTCGCCAAGCGGCAGGAACTGCCCGGCAAAAGGCTGCAGCACGATGGCGGCAAGCGCCGCCACTGCTCCCGACAGCGCGCCGCGCCGCGACCCCGAGACCCACCAGGCTTCGACCGGCAATGCGACGGCAAGCAGCGTGACCGGCGAGGCCAATCCGCCCGCCGCCGCGATGGCACCGGCAAGGGCGAGGCCGCCGAGCGCGACCGCCATGCGGCCGGCGAGCGCCATGTGGCCGGTGGCCGCCACCAGGAGCGCTGCGAACCAGCACAGGCCGAAAGCGGCAAAGATCGCCGCTACCGTGACGGCGGCGCCAAGACTCGCGGTGACGAGCGTGACCGCGGCACCCGCGGCAAGAAAGGGCGCGGCGAGCATGACGCCGATGAAGCGACGCTGGCGCAGGCGTTCGGCCTCACCCGTCACGGTCGGGTGAACCATGCGCTCGCAGCCGGCGGCAACCGCGCCAGGCAATTGAACGTATCTGGCTGAAATAGAACTCAACGCACGCGTACCCGGTGGTAAAAAACGCCCTGCCTGGCAGGTGACTCATCAATTGGCTTGAAACTCGCATCCAGCGTTTAAGGAATGGATAAGGCTGGCGAAGCCGGCGACCGCCTCAGGGCAAATATTGTGACGCCGGGCCGGCAAAGCATGCCGAGTTGGCGCCATGGTAAACGGCGGGTTAGCTGTGAGGCCTGTGCCAAAACGGACCGAAATCCGATCCGGCTAACATCTACCATGAATAAAACCGTTTAATAACAATGAGATATATGGTTATCGTAAAGTTAATGAAGTCGATGAGATTCGAGACAAGTCCGTTTCAAAACCAATTCCTTTCGAACTTGCCTAAAATTTGAGGAAAATTCGCGGCTTCGATGCAAGCCGTCCTTTGTGTGGCCGTGCCATTATCGTGCTCATAAAAGAGGTCATGCCGATGGATGCATGATCCGTCACGGATGGATGCATCATCCATCCCGGATGAGAGGTAAGTAAGATGGGCTTTCTGATCAGGATGGCTTTCTGGTTCTCGCTGGTGCTCCTGGCGCTGCCGCTCGGCGTCGGCCCGGGCGAGGACGGCCAGCAGAGCGTCGGACCGATCCAGGCGCTGTTTGCGGCGCGCGAGGCAGTCGGCGACATTGCGGGGCTCTGCGAGCGCAAGCCCGATGTCTGCGAAACCGGCAAATCGGCCATGTACACCATTACCGTTCGCGCCAAGGAAACGGCCAAGATCGCCGCGGCCATGATCGACGACCAGCAGTCCGGGCAGGCAGGCGCGGCCGAGGCGAAGGTCGCGGATGGCTCCGTCACGACCACCGGCAGCGTCGCCGAGGACATCGTGCTGCCCGCCAAGGTCAACATTCCGGTGATGTTGACCGCCAAGAACTGAGACCTTCTTCAGCCGTTCGCTCGACTGTTCAGTTTTGGCGCAATTCCCAACGACGGAAAACCGCTACGCACTTTTCCTGGAATTGCTCTCTTTTCGTTTTGGCGCAATTCCGGGCGGAAAACCGCTTACGCACTTTTCCTGGAATTGCCGTGTTTGGTTTCGACGCAATTCCGAACGGAAAACCGCTACGCACTTTTCCTGGAATTGCTCTAACGCCGCGGGCCCGTCCGACCTCTCGACGCCCGCGGCGTCTTTCTTTTTCCGTGACGCGGCCGGGCCGGGTCACTATATGCGGGGCAATGACCACCCCGATGCAGACCATCCGCGACGACTTTTCCCTGCTCGACGAGTGGGAGGACCGCTATCGCTATGTGATCGAGCTCGGCGAGGGCTTGCCGCCTTTCCCGGAGGAGGAGCGCACGGCCGCGAACAAGGTGCCTGGCTGCGTGAGCCAGGTGTGGCTCACCACCGAGCAGGGAGCGGGCGCCGACCCGGTGATCAGCTTCCAGGGCGATTCGGATGCCCATATCGTGCGCGGCCTCGTCGCCATCATGCTGGCGCTGTTTTCCGGCAGGCATGCAAGCGAAATCCAGAACACCGACGCCGAAGCGACGCTGAAGGAACTCGGCCTCGACGAGCATCTGTCGCCACAGCGCGCCAACGGCCTGCGCTCGATGGTCAAGCGCATCAAGCGCGACGCCGAAGCGGCGTTGAAGCAGACGGCCTGATCCGGCCGATATCGCTCCCACCAAAAAGCAAAACGGCGCCGCGAGGGCGCCGTCGAACT
Organism: Mesorhizobium sp. RIZ17; assembly: GCF_051127865.1. Lineage (NCBI taxonomy): Bacteria > Pseudomonadati > Pseudomonadota > Alphaproteobacteria > Hyphomicrobiales > Phyllobacteriaceae > Mesorhizobium > Mesorhizobium sp. RIZ17. Next base: position 4,321,287 of record NZ_CP147861.1, on the reverse strand, counting down.
GCTTGACGAGCTGAGACCTGTCAACGGCCCTTGCGCTTGCGCCCCAAGCCCATTTTCTTGGCGAGCTGTGAGCGGGCGGCCGCGTAATTGGGGGCGACCATCGGATAGTTGGCGTCCAGGCCCCACTTCTCGCGGTACTCTTCCGGCGTGAGATTGTAGTGGGTCATCAGGTGCCGCTTCAGCGACTTGAACTTCTTGCCGTCCTCAAGGCAGACGATGTAGTCGTCATGGACGGAGCGCTTCGGATTGACGGCCGGCTTCTGCTTCTCGGCCGACGGCTGCTCCGGCGAGCCGCCGACGCGGCCCAACGCTGCATGGACGTCGGCGATGAGGTTCGGCAGTTCCCCAACCGGCACCGGGTTGTTGCTGACATAGGCGGCGACGACATCGGCGGTCAGCTCGATCAGTGCATCACCGTTTTTCGAAGGTGTTTCGACGATTTCCATAGTGCTAAGGCCCCAACGAGAGTTGTTTCTAAAACTGCGCCCTTTTTTTCTGGGATCGGGCATCGCGCGAATTTCATGCAGGAAAGCCTGCGATTCGCATCGCCTTATCTTAATGACGCCGCATTGCAAGTAAGTCAATTCGAATGTTGACTTATATTCGCCGATATTCATCAAATATTGCTGATTCAGCTTCAAAAATTCGTGCACCGTGTAACTTCGCGAGATTTTTCTGACCGGACCAGCATAGCGTGACGTTGGGTCATCCATATGTTAGACATCCGATGGCCACTCGACACGGCACTCAATGCTTGGCCAATGCTTGGATGCCTGTTGCGCCGGCACGATGAATCCTGTGCGCCACAGCGCCCAAGGACGCAGCCTTGCCGGCCAGGCCCCGACAAGGCGGCGCTACCGGTCTCTCAGTAAGGCGCGATATATTTGCCGTAGACCCAGCCAGTGGCGAAATGGCCATTCTGCGCCGGGTCGTGCCAGATCTCGCACCAGCGATAGCGGATCGCCTGGCGCTGCTTCCATTGCGGCTGGCGGGCGATATCGAGCAGGTTTACGCCGCCGGTGCAGCGACCGGTCATCTGCAGCACGGTGCCTTTCGGATACGCCGCCTGTTTCTGCGATGCGTTGGACGGATACTTTCGCGCAGTGAGCGTATCGCCGAACGGCACGCCCGCCACTTGCCAGGCGGCAAAGACGGTTGCATGAGACTGGCTGGAAAAAGCCAGACCTGCCGCGACGACGGCAACAGACATTGCGGTAGAAACACAGGATTTCATCTTTCCCCCTTCAACTTAGCTTCTGTAGACCACCTTGAACCGCGCCCCTTGAACCGCCGCCGAGCGGCGTGTTCATTCGTCATTCAAGCAAATTCCGCAGCGAGACGTAATGACCAGAGCTTCCGCCTTGACTTCCGCCTTCCCGGCCGCCAACCCACCGACCCCTGAGAAACACCCGGTTTCCGACACGCATCACGGCATCACCCGCAGCGACGACTATGCCTGGATGCGGGCCGACAACTGGCAGGCCGTGTTCCGGGACCCTTCCCTGCTCGACGGCCGCATCCGCGCCCATCTCGAGGCCGAGAACGCCTATCAGGCCGCGCTGATGGCCGGCACCGCGGACCTGCGCGGCAAGCTGTTTGCCGAGATGAAGGGGCGCATCAAGGAGGATGACTCGACGGTGCCCATGAAGGATGGCCCCTATGCCTATGGCTCGTCATTCAAGCTCGGCGGCGAGCAGCCGCGCTATTTCCGCACGCCGCGCGACGGCGGCGCCGAGGAGATCCTGCTCGACGGCGACGCGGAAGCCGAGGGCAAAGCCTATTTCAGGCTCGGCGGCGTCGACCATTCGGCCGACCACAGGAAGCTGCTGTGGGCCTTCGACGACAAGGGTTCGGAGTTCTTTACGCTGCGCGTGCGCGATCTTGCCAGCGCCACGGAACTTGCCGACCAGATCCCGGATACGGGCGGCGGCGGGGTATGGGACGCCGGCGATGGCGGCTTCTTCTATACCCGTCTCGACAACAACCATCGCCCGTCGAAAGTGTTCTTCCACGCGCTCGGCGACAGACCCGAGAACGACCGCCTGATCTACGAGGAGACCGATCCGGGCTTCTTCATGGATGTCGGCGGCACGCGCGCCAACGACTGGATCATGATCGGCATCAACGACCATGAGACGTCGGAATACCGCCTGCTGCCCGCCAATGATCCATCGGCCGAGCCGAAGCTGGTGGCGGTGCGCGAGACCGGCCTGCAATACGACCTGGAAGAAGGCGGCGACATCTTCTTCATCCTGACCAATGCCGACGGCGCCAAGGACTTCAAGATCATGACCGCGCCGGTCGGCAACCCGGTGCGCGCCAACTGGCAGGAACTGGTGCCGCACGAGCCGGGACGGCTGATCCTCTCGGTGCTCGGCTTCAAGCATCATATGGTGCGGCTCGAGCGCAAGGACGGCCTGCCGCGCATCGTCGTGCGCGAGCGCGCCAGCGGCGAGGAGCATTTCATCTCCTTCGACGAGGAGGCTTTCTCGCTCGGCCTTTCCGGCTCCTACGAATACGACACCGACGTGATGCGCTTCACCTATTCGTCGATGACGACCCCGGCGCAGGTGTTCGACTACAACATGCGCAGCCGCGAGCGCGTGCTCCTGAAGACGCAGGAAGTGCCCTCCGGCCACGATCCCGAGCACTATGTCACGCGCCGGCTGATGGCGCCCGCCGCCGATGGCGAGCTGGTGCCGATCTCGCTGCTCTATCATCGCGACACGCCGCTGGACGGTTCGGCGCCCTGCCTTCTTTACGGCTACGGCTCCTACGGCATCACCGTTCCTTCCGCCTTCAACACCAACTGCCTGTCGCTGGTCGACCGCGGCTTCGTCTATGCCATCGCGCATGTGCGCGGCGGCAAGGACAAGGGCTATGGCTGGTACGACGACGGCAAGCGGGCGAAAAAGATGAACACCTTCACCGATTTCATCGCCTGCGCCCGCCATCTCGTCGCCGAGCGCTACACAAAACACGACCGCATCGTGGCGCAGGGCGGCTCCGCCGGCGGCATGCTGATGGGAGCGGTCGCCAACATGGCGCCGGAACATTTCGGCGCCATCGTCGCGGAGGTGCCGTTCGTCGACGTGCTCACCACCATGCTCGACGCCAGCCTGCCGCTGACGCCGCCGGAATGGCCGGAATGGGGCAACCCTATCGCGTCAGCCGCCGACTACGAGACGATCGCGGCCTATTCGCCCTATGACAATGTCGCGGGGCACGTCTACCCGCCCATCCTGGCGCTGGCGGGCCTGACCGATCCGCGCGTCACCTATTGGGAGCCGGCGAAATGGGTGGCGCGGCTGCGTGAACGCAAGGCAGGCGGCAATCCGGTGCTGTTCAAGATCAACATGGAGTCCGGCCATGCCGGCGCGTCGGGCCGCTTCTCGCGGCTGGAGGAGATCGCCTACATTTACGCCTATGCCTTGAAAGTGACCGGCAAGGCCTGATTTTCCACTCGCAATCGGCAAGGGCGCGCGCTACCCAATGCCGCCCTTTTTCGACATGGCTTCTCCCGGCCGCGACCATTCACTCGCAAGGATCCTCATGCTGCTCGTCGACACGTATCTCGACAAATCCGCCATCCAGGGCATCGGCGTCTTCGCCAGGGGCCACATCGCCAAGGGCACGCTGGTCTGGAAGCTCGACCCAAGGTTCGACCGCCGGATCCCGGTCGACACCTACGAGGCCCAGATCGGCCCGGTGAAATCCTATCTCGACCGCTATTCCTACCCGGACCGGCACGATCCGAGCTTCATCGTCTTCGAGGCCGACGACGCGCGCTACATGAACCACGACGACGATCCGAACTGCGACGTCTCCTCGCCCGAGGAGACCTACGCGCTGCGCGACATCGCGCCAGGCGAGGAACTGACCTGCAACTACAACCACTTCTTCGAAGACGGCTTCGATTTCCTGGGCGACCGCCACCTGTAAAAATGGGGTAGCGGCAGCGTAAGCGAGGTCAACTCGCCGGCTTGCGCGCCGGGTAGCCATTCGGATGCGGCGGGACGGCCTTGAGATAGGCGGCGATCGCGGCGCGGTCGTCGGCCGTCAGCTGCGCCATGTTTTTCTGCACATCGACCATGGCGCCGCCGACGGAATCGAACTCGGGCGTGAAGCCGGTCTCGAGATAGTTGGCGATGTCGGCCTCGGACCAGTCCTTGATGCTCTTCCCGTCCGGGGTGACGTTGGGCACGACGCCCGAGCCTTCGGCGGCCACGGCGCCCGCCAGCCACTCGCCCTTCTTGATACCGCCGGCGAAATCGCGCGGCGTGTGGCATTCGCCGCAATGGCCGGGCCCCTCGACCAGATAACGCCCGGCCAGCAGCTTGTCCGGCGTGCCGTCGGGCAGCGCTATCACCGGCTCGGGGCTGAGATAGAGACGCTTCCACAGGCCGATCCCGCGGCGGATGGTGAAGGGAAAGGAAAGCCTGTGATCCGGCGCCTTGCCGGCAACCGCCGGCAGCGTCTTCATGAAGGCGTAGAGGTCGGCGATGTCGGTCGGCTTCATGCGCGCGTAGGACGCGTACGGGAAGGCCGGATAGAAATGCTCGCCGGAAGGCGAAACGCCTTTCAGCATGGCGTTGGCGAAGTCCTCCTCGCTCCAGGCGCCGATGCCGTCCTTCCGGTCCTGCGAGATGTTGGGCGGCACGAAGGTGCCGAACGGCGTCTTGAGCTCCAGGCCGCCGACGAGTTCAAGGCGGGCGTCGCCCTGGGCGCCCGGCTTGGCATGGCAGGAGGTGCAGCCCCCGGCGTAGAAGATGCGCTTGCCTTTGGCGGCGTCGCCGGGGCCGAGCTGGGCGACGGCCGCAGCGTCAAGCCTGGCCGGCGCCGACAGGACCCAGCCGGCCGTCGCCGCGGCGCCGCCAAGCACGATGACGGCGCCGACGAGCTTCTTCAGCCAGGCCATCTCGGGCGATCAGCCCTTCTTGACCCTGTAGCTTTGATGGCAGGCGCCGCAATCGCCGCCAAGGGTGTTGAGCTGCGCCTTCAGACCATCGACATCGCCCGGCGGGGAGGCTACCGCTTCCTTGGCGTTGGTCAGGAACTTGTCCTCAGCAGCCTTGAAGCCGGCCATATCTTCCCAGATCTTCGGCGCGGCCGTCGTGTCGCCCTGGTCCGAGCCGGCCGGGAAAAGCTTTTCGGTATCGAACTTCTCGGCATTGGCCTGCAGGGCCTTCAGCGTCGTCAGCACGGCGGCCGCGTCGAAATCCTCCTCGCCTTTGACGACCTTCGACAACTGGCCGGCCAGCTTGCCGCGCTCCTTCATCAGGGCCTGGCGATCCTGGATCGGATCGGCGAAGGCGGCCGAACCGGCAAGAGCGAGGATAGAGATGGCGAGGACAAGCTTTCTCATTCAATTGGCTCCATGGTGAAGGAAGAGAGTACGCGACTGAACGTTAACGGGCGCGGCAGCGGGATTATTCCCTTTCGCCGTGACGATTATGCTGGCTGCCTTGTGGTTTCTCCCGCCCGAAAAAGAAAAGCCCCGGCGTGCCGGGGCTTTTCATCAAAATCGCTTAGGCTTTGGCCTTTTCATACATTTCCAGGACGTGGTCCCAGTTGATCAGGCTGTCGACGAAGGCTTCGAGATATTTCGGCCGCGCATTGCGGTAGTCGATGTAATAGGAGTGCTCCCAGACGTCGACGCCGAGGATCGGCGAGCCGCCGTGGACCAGCGGGTTCTCGCCGTTCGGCGTCTTGGAGATTTCCAGCTTGCCGTTCTTGACCGAGACCCAGGCCCAGCCTGAGCCGAACTGGGTGGTGCCGGCGGCGATGAAATCCGCCTTGAACTTGTCGTAGCCGCCGAGATCGCTGTCGACCGCCTTCTGCAGCGCACCCGGCAGCTTGTTGCCGCCGCCGCCCTTCTTCATCCACTTCCAGAAATGGATGTGGTTGTAATGCTGGGCCGCGTTGTTGAAGAGCCCGGCATTCTTGCCGAAGGACTGCTTCACGACCTCTTCGACCGACAGGTCGCCCATTCCGGCCTCGGCCGCCAGCTTGTTTCCGTTGTCGACATAGGCCTTGTGGTGCTTGTCGTGGTGATACTCCAGCGTCTCCTTAGACATGTAAGGCTGCAGGGCCTCGTAGTCATAAGGCAAGGCGGGCAACTCAAAAGCCATGGATGGTACTCCCTCGAGGAAAAAGTCCGGTGATATTACCGAGCTAAGATAGGTCTGGAATGGGTCAGGGCAACTCCACAACGGAGCGCCGAGCGACTTTTTAGAGCAATTCCGGGAAAAGTGCGAAACGGTTTTCCGCCCAAAATTGCGCAAAAATAACGAGGCGGAGCCGTTCACCGTTTGCGTGAAATGGTGAAACGCTCGAATGGATCAGGCGGCGGACGTCGAATGCGCCCATTCCCAATAGAGCTCGCGCGCCTTCTTGGCCACCGGTCCGGGCTGCAGGTCGCGGTTTTCGATGCGGGTGATGGGAACCACCTTCGAGTGGTTGCCGGTCGAGAAGATCTCGTCGGCTTCGAGGAAATCGCGAATCGACAGGGTCTTTTCGGTGGTCCTGAAACCGTAGTCGCCGAGCAGGTTGATGGTGCGCGAGCGGGTGATGCCGGAGAGGAACGTTCCGTTCGGGGCCGGCGTCATCACATGGCCGTCCTTGACCAGGAAGATGTTGGAGGTTCCGGTCTCGGCGACATTGCCCAGCATGTCGAGCACCAGCGCATTGTCGAAGCCGCGGTTCTTGGCCTCCAGGATGGCGCGGCCGTTGTTGGGATAGAGGCAGCCGGCCTTGGCGTTGGTCGGCATGGTCTCGATGGTCGGGCGCCGGAACGGCGAAACGCCGACCGAAAAGCCGGATGGCGGGATCATTGGCGATTCATAGAGGCAGAGGCAGAAGCGCGTCGAGGCGGGATCGGCCGGCACGCCCATATAGCCGCCATGCTCGGCCCAATACATCGGCCTGATATAGACCGCCGTCTTGCCGTCGAATTTCTTCAGGCCGTCCCGGGTCAGGCCGACGATCTCCTCGGCGGTCATGGAGGGCTTCAGGCCAAGCGCCGTCGCCGAGGCGTTGACGCGGGCGGAGTGAAGATCGAGGTCGGGCGCCACGCCTTCGAACCAACGGCCACCGTCGAAGACGCTGGTGCCCAGCCACATGGCGTGGCTGCGCGGCCCGAGAATAGCGACGTTGCCCTCGTACCAGTCGCCGTCCACATAGGTCCAAGTCGCGGTTTGCGCCGCCGCCGCCAGTGTCATGTTCGCCGTCCAAATGAGTGATTTCGGACTGCCATAGGACGACGCTTTGACGGTTGGCGTCAACCGACATGGCCAGAAAATCGTTGAGGCCAGCGATACTTAGGCACAATCAGCGCTTGCACGGCGCGCCTTGTCGCCGCAAAACTTGAGATATGCATCATGCGGCCTATGTCTTCGACGCCTACGGCACGTTGTTCGACGTGCACGCCGCCGTGCGCCGCCACGCCGGCGAGATCGGCCCGGACGGCCAGCTTCTCTCCGAGATCTGGCGCGCCAAGCAGCTCGAATATTCCTGGGTGCGGACGCTGATGGGGGGTGCTTACGCCGATTTCTGGCAATTGACCGAGCAGGCGCTCGATTTTGCGTTGCGCAAGGTTCCATCGGCCGATCCGGCGCTGCGAACGAAACTGCTCGAAGCCTATTGGCGGCTCGACTGCTACCCCGAGGTGCCCGCCGTGCTGAAGGCGCTCAAGGCCTCGGGCGCGAAGCTCGCTATCTTATCCAACGGCTCGCCTGAAATGCTCGATGCGGCGGTCAAGTCCGCGGCGCTCGACCAGATCCTCGACGACGTGTTCTCGGTCGACCAGGTCAAACGCTTCAAGACCGACCCGTCGGTCTACGACATGGTGGTCACCGGCTGGCGGCTCTATCCGGGCGCGGTGTCGTTCCAGTCGTCGAACCGCTGGGACATCGCCGGCGCCACAAAGTTCGGTTTCCGTACGGTCTGGATCAACCGGACCAACCAGCCGGATGAATACCGCGACCTCCAGCCGGGGCTGATCCTGCCTTCGCTCGAAGGTCTCCTGGCGGGCGTCTGAGCCTGCTGTTGCTGCAGCGCAACAGCTGTGGCGCGGTCACAGCTTCGCCTTTTTCTGTCCACCCTCAGGCCAGAATTGGAACCGCCTATCGCCGCCGACTGTTATGGATGCCGCCGGCGATGAGCCTTCGGATTCATGCTTTCTTGCGAATTAAGACCTAGAAAAGGCAACCATGTCAGACGCTTCCTTCCGCATCAGCCGCCGTGGCTTCCTCAATTTCACAGCCCTCGGTGCTGCTTCGGCCGCCGTATCCGCGTGCGCCACCACCGGTCCCGCCCCAGCCCCCGTCCAGCCGCCACCGCCCGCCTATGTCGAGCCGCCGCTCGGCGACTACGAGACGATGTATGGCGCGATGTCGGACAATGGCTTCGACCTGCCGGCCATCCCGGTGAACAAGATCGATCACAAATTCTTGCGTCAGATCGTCCCCGATCCGACCGGACAGCGTCCAGGCACCATCGTCGTCGATACCACCGGCCATTTCCTCTATCTGGTGCGCGAGGGCGGCCAGGCGATCCGCTACGGCGTCGGCCTCGGCCGCGCCGGCTTCGAATGGTCGGGCGACGCGGTCGTGCAGTGGAAGCAGAAGTGGCCGAAATGGACACCGCCGGACGAGATGGTGGCGCGCCAACCGGAACTGACGCAATACAGCGCCAAGAATGGCGGCATGCCAGGCGGCCTGAAGAACCCGCTCGGCGCCCGCGCGCTCTATCTCTTCCAGGGCAACCAGGACACGCTCTACCGCCTGCACGGTTCGCCCGAATGGTGGTCGATCGGCAAGTCGGTCTCCTCGGGCTGCGTGCGCCTGATCAACCAGGACATCATCGACCTCTACGACCGCGTGCCGACCAAGACGCCGGTCATCGTGACAGCCAATGTCGGCGCGCCGGAAGAGGACATGCCGGAGCGCAAGGCGATCCCGATCGACAATGGCGTGCCAACCGGCTCGATTCTGCTCGGTCCGGTGAAGCGGCTCACCAACGAGATTTTCTGAACCTGTCGGTTTCGTCAGCGGTGCTCGGCCAATATGGCGGCCAGCACTGCAACGCCGCGGCGCAACGCATCCGAGTCCAGCCCGGCATAGCCAAGAATGAAGCCGGCCGTTTCCGGTCGCGGCCCGCTCGGATCGTAAAGCGGCGACACGGGATAGAGGCCTATCCCCGCCGCGCGCGCCGCGGCGATGATAGCCGGTTCACGTCCGGCATCGATACCGTTCATCCAGGCGACGACATGCAGGCCGGTATCGGCTCCCGCGACAGTGACCCCTGGCCCCAGATGTTCAGTCAAAGCCTGCAGCAAGACCTGTCTGCGCTCGGCGTTCTTCCTGCGGATGCTGCGCACGTGGCGCTCGTAGGCGCCGCTCGCCAGCAACTCGGCCAGCACGTCCTGTTCCAGCATCGGCGCGTGCCGGTCGGTCAGGCGCTTGGCCTCGGCGAACGCCCGGCGCAGGCTGGCGGGGACGACGAGATAGCCGAGCCTCAAGGTCGGCGAGAGCGTCTTGGACAGCGTACCGACATAGATGACGCTATCCGCGTCGAGCGCCTGCAGCGGCGGGATGGGACTGATGTCGTGACGGTATTCGCCGTCATAGTCGTCCTCCACCACATAGGCCCCCGCGCCGGCTGCCCAGGCCAGCAGCGCCCGCCGCCGCGTTGCCGAAAGCACGCCGCCGAGCGGAAACTGATGCGAAGGCGTCACATAGGCGAGACGGGCCGGCGGCAGCGCGTCCGTCCTTAGCCCATCCGCGTCGACAGGAACGGGGACGGCAATGCCTCCCGCCGCCACAAAGGCGTGGCGTGCCAGCAGATAACCCGGGTTCTCGATCACGAAGGGGTCGCCGGGATCGAGCAGCAGTCGCGCGCAGAGGTCCAGCCCCTGCTGCGAGCCGTTGACGATGACGATCTGGTCGGTCGTGCAATTGATGCCGCGCGCCCGCCAGAGATAGGCCTGGAGCGCGTTGCGCAGAACGGAAGACCCCTGAGGATCGCCATAGCGCAGCCGCGCGGGGCGCCGCAGGATGGCCTTGCTCGACGCCCGCCGCCAGGCCAGCACCGGGAAGTCCGCCCCGGACAAGTCGCCGTAGCGGAAATCCGCAATCCTGGCCGGCTGCGCCAACGCCGTTGGAGGCAGGGTCAGCAACCGTTGTGCGAAGGCCGAGAGGTTGCGCGGCGAAATGGTCGCGACGGGCGCCTTTCCAGACTTCCGCTCCAGCCCCGGGGCAACGACGGCGCGCTGGCCATGCCGGATGATCAGATAGCCTTCGGCGTCGAGCTGATTGTAGGCGGCCGTGACCGTGGTGCGCGAGGCGCCCCATTCGGCGGCAAAGGCCCGTGTCGACGGCAGCCGATCGCCGGGCCGATAGGTGCCGCTGTGGATTTGCTCCTTGATCGCCGCGATGATCCGCCGCGCGACGCCATCCTGCTCCAACTGGACCACACAAAACCTTCAAAACTGGATATTCCAAGCAAGCCAGACATCCGGCATCTTTTCCTGCAACGCAAGGAGTTTCGCCAATGTACACACCGCCCGCCTTTCGCGACGACGATCACCGGAGTCTCAGGGCCACAATCCGCGCGGCACGGCTGGCAATTCTGGTTACGGCCACGGCGGAAGGGCCGCTGGCGACGAATTTGCCGCTTTTGCTGGATGAGAACGAGGGCGAGCATGGCGTGATCTACGGCCATGTCGCCAAGGCGAACCCGCATTGGCGGGTGCCCCCGGTGGGCGAGGCCCTTGCGATGTTCATGGGGCCGGATGCCTATGTGACGCCAGCCTGGTACCAGACCAAGCAGGAGACCGGGAAGGTCGTCCCGACCTGGAACTATGTCGCCGTCCATGCCCACGGGCCGATCGAGTTCTTCGACGATGCCGACAGGCTGCTCGAGGTCGTCACGCGCCTGACCAACCTGCATGAAGGCGAGCGCGCCGCGCCCTGGGCCGTGTCGGATGCGCCGGCGGATTTCATCCAGTCGCAGCTGAAGGGCATTGTCGGCCTGCGCATGCCGATCACGCGGCTCGAAGGCAAGCGCAAGATGAGCCAGAACCGCAACGAGGCCGATCGCGCCGGTGTCGTGTCCGGCCTGTCATCGAGCGACCGTCCGTCGGACCGCGAGGTCGCGCCGCTCATTCCGTTGTGAAACCCTATTCCCTGACGAGTTCGTCATGCCGGATTTTAGCCAGTTCGCCTTGTACTTCGCCGCGGCATTCCTGCTCGCGATCACGCCCGGCCCGGGCATCTTTTATGTCGCGGCACGCACGCTGGCCGGAGGTCGCGCCGAAGGCATTGCCTCGAGTTTCGGGACCGGCCTGGGCGGCATGGTCCATGTGCTGGCCGGCAGCCTGGGCGTTTCGGCAATCGTGCTTGCCAGCGCGGAGCTGTTCACGGCGCTGAAGCTGATCGGCGCCGTCTACCTCGTCTGGCTGGGCTTTCGCACGTTCCAGGCCGCGCGCCGCGAGGCGAAGACGATGCTGGAAGGCGGGACGCCGACGCCCGCCGTCGGTGCGCGACGCGCGTTTCGCGAAGGCGTGCTGGTCGAGGCACTGAACCCCAAGACGGCCGCCTTCTTCCTGGCCTTCATTCCGCAGTTCGTGAATCTCGGCGCCGGCCACGTTGCCCTGCAGTTCATGGTTCTCGGCTTCATATCGGTGACGCTCAACACGCTGGCCGATGTCGTGGTCGCTTTTGCGGCGAGCCGAATCCGGGAAAGCGCGACCGGGCGCTCAGGCGCGATCCGCCGCCTGCGGGAGGCGTCAGGCGGCGCGTTGATCGCGCTTGGCATTGGTCTCGCCATAGCCAAGCGCCCTGCCCTCTGATTGCCTGGCCACGCTGATACTTTAGCTGCGCAAAGCCTCGCTGACGGCGTCGTCGAGGCGTTCGACGATCGCGTCGATGGCCGCGACGTCGCAGATGAAGGGCGGCGCGAGCAGCACGTGATCGCCGTTGGCTCCGTCGATCGTGCCGCCCATGGGATAGACGAGAAGACCGTTCGCCATGGCGGCCTTCTTGATGCGCGCATGCAGCTTCCGTTTCGGATCGAAAGGCTGCTTCGTCGAACGGTCCTCGACCAATTCGACGCCCATGAACAGGCCGCGGCCGCGAATGTCGCCGATATGGGGATGGTTGCCGAAGCGCTCGCCAAGCCGGCGCGCCAGATGCGCGCCCATGGCTCTCACATTGTCGAGCAGCCTGTCGCGGGCAATGACTTCCTGAACGGCGAGCGCCGCAGCGCAGGCCATCGGATGGCAGATATAGGTGTGGCCGTGCTGGAAGAGGCCTGAGCCATTGGCGAAGGCGTCGAAGATTTTCCGGCTGAGCAGCACCGCGCCGATCGGCTGATAGCCGCCGCCCAGGCCCTTGGCGATCGTCATCAGGTCGGGAGCGACGCCATCCTGCTCGCAGGCATGCAGCGTTCCGGTGCGGCCCATGCCGCACATCACCTCGTCGAGGATCAGGAGCACGCCGTAACGATCGCAGATGTCGCGGATGCGGCGCAAGTAATCCGCCACCGGCGGCACGGCGCCCGCCGTCGCGCCGACCACCGTCTCGGCGACAAAGGCCATGACCGTCTCCGGTCCGAGCTCAATGATCTTGTCTTCCAGCGCCTGCGCCGCGCGAGCCGCATAATCTTCATCGGTCTCCCCGGCTTCCTGGAAGCGATAGGCGAAACATGGGTCGACGTGATGGGTTTCGATGAGCAGCGGCCGGAACTGGGCGCGGCGCCATTCGTTGCCGCCGGTCGCGAGCGCGCCGAGCGTGTTGCCGTGATAGCTCTGCTTGCGCGCGATGACGTTGCGACGCTGCGGCTGGCCGACCTCGACGAAACACTGCCGCGCCATCTTGAGCGCCGCCTCGACCGCCTCCGAGCCGCCGGAAACGAAATAGGCATGGCTGATGCCGGCCGGTGCGTCGGCGACGAGCCGGTCGGCCAAGGCTTCGGCGACGTCGCTGGTGAAGAAGCTGGTATGGGCGTAGGCCAGCGTGTCGGCCTGCCGGTGCATGGCGGCGATGACATCGGGATGGCCGTGGCCGAGGCAGGAAACGGCGGCGCCGCCGGAGGCGTCGATATAGGCGCGCCCATTGCCGTCGAAGAGCTCGATGCCCTTGCCGCCGCTGGCGACGGGGAGCACGGCGTTAATCTGGCGATGCAGGATATGGGTCATGATTTCCTCCGGCCGCGCGGCGGCAAGATGTGGATGTCGAGTTGGGAGAGCTGATCCTCGGTGCGGCGAATGGCGGCAAGCGCCTTGTCCCCGCCCTTGCCGGCGATCAGCGCCGCCAGGATCTCGCCGACGACAAAGGCCGGCGCCATGGCATGGAAGAAGGACGGGCTTTCCGTGGGCACGAGTACCGACAGGGCAGCCAAGCCGACGAGCGGTGACACGGCGCTGTCGGTCAGCGCGATCACCGGCACACCACCAGCCGCCGCGCGGCGGGCAAGATCGACGGTCAGCCTGGTGTAGGGTGCGACGCTGACAACGAACAGGACGTCTTCGGCGGTCGCGAGGCGAATGGCGTCGGTGCCGGCTCCCGATGCACCGTCCAGCATCACCGCCTTCTCGCCGAGGAAGGACATGACGTAGGAAAAATGCGCGACGACCGGGTGGCTGGAGCGCAGCCCGAGGCAGAATATCCGACGCGCCGCGTGGAGCCGCTCTGCCGCCGCCGCAAGCGTGTCGAGTTGTTCGGGTTCGCCAAGCCTTGCGATCTGCTCCGCCAGCGACCGCACCATCTCGCCGGCCAACGCCCGGTCGCCAACTTCCTGCTGGTGCGCGAGCTGTGTGCCCGCCTTGCCGGCGAAGCCAAGCTCGCCCTGCCGCATGGCATTGGCGTAAAGCGAGCGCAGCGGCTCGTAGCCGTCGAAGCCCAGCCGCTTGGCCAGGCGCACCATCGTCCAGGGCTGCAGGCCGGCGCGGCGCGCCTGCTCGCGCATCGACAACAGCGCGACGTCCTCGGGATTGTCGAGAAGATAGCGGGCAGCGCCCTGCAACTGCGAGGGCAAGCTTTCGAAGACCTCGACAATGGCATCGGTGAGCGGCGCGCGGATCATGCCGCAACCATAGACGCACATGCAGGATCATGCAATATATGTGGCATATATTGAATCTTTGCAACAAATGGAGCAATCGATGCCGGATCAAAATCGGGTCGCGATCGCCGTGGCGCCGAACGGCGGACGACGCACGAAGGCCGACCATCCTGCCCTGCCGATCAGCCCGGACGAGTTGGCGCATGTGGCGGCCGCCTCGCTCGATGCGGGCGCCGCCATGATCCATGTCCATGTCCGCGACCGCGACGGACGCCACCTGCTCGATGCCGAGGCCTACCGGGCGGCGATAGCGGCGATCAGGACGGGTGTCGGCGACAGGCTCGTCCTCCAGATCACCAGCGAGGCCTTGGGTCTCTATCGGCCCGAACAGCAGATGCGGGTGGTGCTGGAAGTACGCCCCGAAGCGGTTTCGCTGGCCTTGCGCGAGCTCGTGCCTGACCAAACGCATGAAGCGGCTTTCGCCGCCTTCCTCGAACAGTTGCGCAAAGAGAAGGTCGCACCGCAGATCATCCTCTATACGCCCGAGGAGGCGACCTATCTGGCGACGCTCAAGCAGCGCGGCCACATCCCCTTCGACAATCTGCCGGTTCTCTATGTGCTCGGCCGCTACACGGTCGGGCAGAAATCCTCCCCCGCCGACCTGTTGCCGTTCCTGGCGCCCGGCAGTCCGTCCTTCGGCCATTGGATGGCCTGCGCCTTCGGCGGCCAGGAGACGGCCTGCGTGACGGCAGCCGTGCTGCTCGGCGGACATGCGCGCGTCGGCTTCGAGAACAATCTTTTCCTGCCCGACGGAGCCCTGGCTGCCGGAAATCAGGATCTCGTAGCGGCCACAAGGCGGACAGTCGAAGCCTGCGGACTCCCCCTCGCCAGCGCAGACTCGCTTAGAGGCCAGTGGGGCGGCGCCTGAAGCATCTGAAGTTTGCTGACGGGCATCGCCGGCTGGCTCACTCCATTGCCACGTTTTGCAAATATCAAATGCATTCTGTTTAAAAATGCATTTTCAATTTGCGATACTGGCTTGGCGGTGTTACGCTTCCCAGGCAATTCCAACAAAAAGGGGAACCCGAAAATGAAGTTCGCACTTGCAAGCCTGACCGCCGCCGCGGCGCTCGCGGCAACGCTGGCGTTCGGCCAGCCGGCCTTTGCCGACGACCTGATCGTGGCAACGGACACCGCCTTCGTTCCGTTCGAATTCAAGGAAGGCGACAAATATGTCGGCTTCGACATCGACCTGTGGGCCGCGATCGCCAAGGATATCGGCGTGACCTACACGCTGCAGCCGATGGACTTCAACGGCATCATCCCGGCGCTGCAGACCAAGCAGGTCGATGTCGGGCTGGCCGGCATCACCATCAAGGACGAGCGCAAGAAGGTCATCGACTTTTCCGACGGCTATTACGACAGCGGCTTCCTTTTGATGGTGCCGGTCGACAGCACGATCAAGGGTCCGGATGATCTCGTCGGCAAGACGCTTGCCGTGAAGACCGGCACGTCGGCGACCGACTATGCCAAGGAGCACTTCAAGGGCACGGAGCTGCGCCTGTTCCCGAACAGCGACAACGCCTATCTCGAGGTCGCGACCGGACGCGCCGACGCCGCCATGCATGACACGCCAAACGTGCTCTACTACATCAAGACCAACGGCCAGGGGAAAGTGAAGACCGTCGGCCCGCAGATGATGGCGCAGCAATATGGCATCGCCTTCCCGAAGGGCAGCCCGCTCGTCGCCAAGGTCAATGCCTCGATCACCAAGCTGAAGGCCAACGGCACTTACGCCGACATCTACAAGAAGTGGTTCGGCGCCGAGCCGCCGAAGAGCTGATCACAAGGGTTCCCCTTGGATCTGATCACCGGGTTCCCTGGATCTCCTGGCGCGCCGGCATGGCCGGCGTGCCTTCCCTGAAGGATGGCTCTCATGGATTTCGACTGGTCCGTCATCTGGCAGGCCCTGCCGGAGCTGTTTAAAGGCGCCCGCCTCACCGTGCTGATCGCGCTCGCCGGGCTCGCCGGCGGGCTGGTGATCGGCTTTGCCGCCGGGCTGGCGCGCGCCTACGGCAACATCGTGCTCAACGCCATCGCCATGATCTATGTCGAGATCATTCGCGGCACCCCGATCATCGTGCAGGTGATGTTCATCTATTTCGCGCTGCCGATCCTGGCGGATGTCCGCATCAACCCGCTGGCCGCCGCCATCATGGCGATCATCATCAATGCCGGTGCCTATATCGCCGAGATCGTGCGCGGCGCCTTCCTTTCGGTGCATCGCGGATTACGCGAGGCAGGTCTGGCGCTCGGCCTGCCATTCTGGAAAGTGCTTTTCTACATTATCGGTCCGCTCGCCTTCCGCCGCATGATCCCGGCGCTGGGCAACCAGTTCATCGTCAGCCTGAAGGATACCTCGCTGTTCATCGTCATCGGCGTCGGCGAACTCACCCGGCAAGGCCAGGAAATCATGGCGGCCAACTTCCGCGCCGTCGAGATCTGGTCGGCCGTGGCGATGTTCTACCTGATCATGACCGGCACGCTTACGCTCATCCTCAGGCTGACCGAAAAGAGGATGCGCATCCTGTGAGCATCGTGGCGTTCGAGAAAGTCACCAAGCGCTTCGGCCAGGTCACCATACTCGACCAGGTGGATCTGTCGATCGAGCCCGGCGAGAAGGTCGTCCTGATCGGTCCCTCCGGCTCCGGCAAATCGACGCTACTTCGCTGCATCAATGCGCTGGAGGAGATCAATGGCGGCGACCTCGTCGTCGACGGCATCAGCGTCAAGTCCGGCGGCCGCAAGGTCCGCCTGATCCGCCAGGAAGCCGGCATGGTCTTCCAGCAGTTCAACCTGTTTCCGCAGATGACGGCGATCGAGAACGTCGCCTTCGGCCCGCGCCGCGTGCGTGGCGAAACGCGGCAGGAGGCACGCAAGCAGGCGCTGGAAATGCTTGCCAAGGTCGGCCTTGCCGATCGCGCGCATCACTATCCGAGCGAGCTTTCCGGTGGCCAGCAGCAGCGCGTTGCCATCGCGCGTGCGCTTGCCGTCAAGCCGAAGCTGATGCTGTTCGACGAGCCGACCTCGGCGCTCGACCCCGAATTGCGGCATGAGGTCCTGCGCGTGATGCAGGCGCTGGCCGAGGAAGGCATGACGATGATCGTCGTCACCCACGAGATGGCCTTTGCCCGCAAGGTCGGAACCAGGCTGATCTTCATGGAAGGCGGCAAGATCGCCGTCGACGGCGAGCCGCGGGAGCTGCTTGCAAACCCGCAAAATCCGCGCTTGAAAGAGTTTCTCCAGCATGTCGCATGATGCCGGCCGCCGGCTTTCCTTCATCGATGTCGCGGGGTCGCCCTATGATGTCGGGGCCGCCCTCGGGCGCTTCGGCCGGACGGCGCTCAACGACCATTTCCAGACGTCGGCCGCATGGCGCGAGCTCAGCACGCGGCGCGCCGATCCGCGCATCGGCACGATGGCGACGATCGTGCGGGAACGGTTTCCACGATACTGGGCCGAACTACAGGGCCTCGCCGCCGGGCTCGAATTGGCTTTCGACGACGTCTTCCTGTGGAACTGCCGCGGCGACATCTGGGCAATGGCGCCGGATGGCTGCACGACCGTGCAATTGCCTGGCTCACCCCATGTCATCGGCCACAATGAGGATGGCGACCCTGATTTCGCCGGCCACTGCGCGCTGGCCCATGTGACGTCCGAGGGCGGCAATCAGTTCACCGCCTTCGTCTATCCCGGCTCGCTGCCCGGGCATACGTTCGCGGCGACATCGGCGGGGCTGCTGCAGACGGTCAACAACATCAGGCCGCTGGCCGGCGGCGCGGGAGTGCCGCGCATGGTGCTTGCCCGCGCCGTGCTCGACGCACCGGACCTCGACGCGGCGATGGCCCTGCTCAGATCGGCGCCGCGCGCCGGCGCCTTTCACCTGACCCTGGCGCAGGCGGGCGACGAGCGGCTGCTCAGCGTCGAGTTCACCGCCCAAGCCCTGTCAATCGATCGCGTGGAAGCGGCGCGTGTCCACTCGAACCACCTCATCCATGCCGACACCGGGCGAATGTCGCAGATCGTCACCGGCTCGTCCGGCGTGCGCCAGCGCCGAGGCGAAGCGCTGCTGGATCAGACGCCTCACTCTGAACCGCAGGGCCGCGCGCTCGGCATATTGTGGGACGCGGCCGACCCGGAGCTGCCGATCTATCGCACCGACCCCGCCGATAGCGATGTCGAGAACACGCTTGCCAGCGCTGTCTTCCGCGTCGGGGCTGACAAGGTGGAGTGGGCTGTCTACGATGCAGCATACGAAGCAGCGCGCTTTGAGATGCGGGAGGGGCTGGTCCCTGTCGCGGGGTAAGCAGGAACGATGCCAGAGGAAGCCGTTGCGGAGCCGCCGCGCACCATCGAGGATCTGAGGGCACTGGCGCTCTCGGTCGGCCGCGACGAAGCAGGCTTTTCCCTCGGCTCCAAGGCGCATGATGTCTTCGCCAAGCTGGTCGAGGCGCCAGAGCAATCGGCCGTCCGCACCATCTCGGAACTCGCCGATCAGTTCGGCATCAATCCGTCGACGCTGACCAGGCTGGCGAAGCGTCTCGGCTTCGAAGGTTTCAGCGATTTCCAGGCGGTCTTCCGCAAGGCCATCGCCAACGACCAGCAATATTTCTACAGCCGCCAGGCCGGAAGGCTGATGGCGACGCCATCGGCGGGCGGCGCCGAAATCGAGGTCTTCGAGCAGTTGGCGCGCGAAACGGCGGCGAATGTCGACGGCTTCCTCGGCCAGTTGGACAGCGCCTCGCTGAAGGGCGCGACCGCGCTGCTGGCCAGCGCGCGCCGCGTGCGCGTCCACGGCGTTCGCCAGTTCCATTCGCTGGCGAGCTTCCTCACCTATTGCCTGGGCATGGTGCGCTCGGACGTGGCGCTTCTGGACGCGCCGCGCCTCGGCGTCGCCGAAGCCCTGTCACAGCTTGAGCCGGGCGACGTCGTCATCATCGCCAGTTGCGCGCCCTATACGCGCAGCGTCGCCGAGGTCGGCCGCGTTGCCGCGGCAAACGGCCAGAGCGTGATCGCGATCACCGATTCCCGATCCTCGCCGCTCGTACCTCCGGCCGAGCATGCCTTCTTCATTCCGCATGCCAGCAGCTTCTATTCGAACAGCATGGGCGCCTATGTCGTGTTTTGCGAGGCGCTGCTCAACCTTGTCGCCCGCGAGCTGGGCGACAAGGCGCTGAACTCGCTGGCCGGGCGCGAGCGGCTGATCGCCGAGATGAACATCGAGATCGGCTGAGCGCCGCCCTGGTTGCGACGCGACCCTACCGCCCCCGGGCCAGGCTCCCCAAAATGCCGCGCACGATGGCGCGGCCGACGGAGGAGCCGACCGAGCGGACCACCGACTTGATGGCGGCTTCGGCCACGGTCTGGCGGTTGGAAGACCGCCGGTTGCCTGTTCCCAAAACATCGTCGAAGCCGGGAATGGTCCAGCGCGAGCCGCCGCTGTTCTGCTGCTTTGCCTGCGCCTCGGCATCCTGCGCCTCCTTGGCCTTCTTCTGCAGCATTTCGAAGGCCGATTCGCGGTCGACGACCCGGTCGTACTGGCCGGCGACGGGGCTCTCGGCGATGATCTTGCGGCGCTCGTCGGGCTTGATCGGGCCGAGCCGTGAGGACGGCGGGCGGATCAGCGTGCGCTGGACCATGGCCGGCACGCCCTTGTCCTCCAGCATCGAGACCAGCGCTTCGCCGGTGGCGAGCTGGGTGATCGCGGTGGCGCAGTCGAAATCGGGGTTGGGCCGGAACGTCTCGGCGGCCGTGCGCACCGCCTGCTGCTCGCGCGGCGTATAGGCGCGCAGCGCGTGCTGGACGCGATTGCCGAGCTGGGCGAGCACCTTTTCGGGAATATCGAGCGGGTTCTGGGTGACGAAATAGACGCCGACGCCCTTGGAACGGATCAGCCGCACCACCTGCTCGACGCGGTCGATCAGCACTTTCGGCGCGTCCTCGAACAACAGATGGGCCTCGTCGAAGAAGAACACCAGCTTGGGCCTGTCGAGATCGCCGACCTCGGGCAGTTCCTCGAACAGCTCCGACATCAGCCAGAGCAGGAAGGTGGCGTAGAGCCTGGGATTCATCATCAGCTTGTCGGCGGCCAGAACGCTGATCGCGCCACGGCCGTCGCGCGTGGTGCGCATGATGTCGGCGATGCGCAGCGCCGGCTCGCCGAAGAAGTTCGCGGCGCCTTGGCTCTCGAGCACCAGGAGTGTGCGCTGGATGGCGCCGACCGACGGCTTGGTGACATTGCCGTAGCGCGCGCTGAGCTGGTCGGCGCGATCGGCCATGTTGGCGAGCAGCGCCTGCAGATCCTTGAGATCGAGCAGCAGCAGCCCCTCTTCATCGGCGATGCGGAAGGCGATGTTCATGACGCCCTCCTGCGCTTCCGTGAGGTTCATCAGCCGCGACAAAAGCAACGGCCCCATTTCCGAGATGGTGGCGCGAATCGGATGGCCCTGCTCACCGAACAGATCCCAGAAGATGACCGGGAATTCCTGGAACTGATAGGGATCGAGCTTCACCTCTCCGGCGCGCTTGACCAGGAAATCCTTGGCCTCGCCCATCATGGATATGCCGGAAAGGTCGCCCTTGATGTCGGCGCAGAAGACAGGCACGCCGGCATTCGAAAAGCCCTCGGCAAGGATCTGCAGGCTGACGGTCTTGCCGGTGCCCGTGGCTCCGGTGACAAGGCCGTGGCGGTTGCCGTAACGCAGCAGCAACTCTTCGGCGCGCTGGTAGGAATCGTCGGGTTTGCGGCTGGCACCGATGAAGATGCTGGTCTCGTCAACCATATCCGGTCTCCGCAATCTGTTCCGCTCAAAGGCCTCAACCCGAGGTATAGTAACGCCAGCCGCATGCGGCAATGCCCGGTATCGATTTGGGGCGCAGCGAATTTGGCCTTTGGCGCTTGCGGATTGCGCGCATGTTTGGCAATCGGTTGGCAGGCCGCGAGAGAACCCGGCCGGATGACGCATTGTGATATCCGGTTCCTGACCTTAAATTGGCTGGCCCGGCAGATGCGGCCGAGAAGCGAGGAGAGCGATGGGCGCCGGCGCCTTGACCAGGGATGTCGACCTTCCGAACCCGGACGCCAAGCGTTGGCAGGCGCTGGCGGAAAAGGCGCTTGCCGGCGGTTCCTTCGAGGAAAAACTCGTCTCGCACACCGATGACGGCATCCGTATCGAACCGCTCAGCCAACGTTCGACATCCGCCGAGCCATTGCCGCGCACAAATCCGACCGCGCCCTGGATCGTCAGCCAGCGCGTCGACGACCCGGACATTGCCCGAGCCAGCGCGCAAGCCCTGGAAGACATCGAGCAGGGAGCGACCGGCCTGTCACTGGTTTTCGAGGGCGCGCCGAATGCCTTCGGCTACGGCCTGCCGCGCACCGCGGAAGCGCTGGAAAGGGTGCTCGACGGTGTGCCGCTCAACCGCGTGCAGGTGCGCATCGACGCGCATCCCTGGAGCCGCGCGGTGGCCGACTGGCTGCTCGCTTTCCTGAGCCGCCGCCGCTCCGATCCGACCAAACTCAACCTTTCCTTCGGCATCGACCCGGCGGCGATCTTCGCCGGCACCGGGCGGTTGCGCACCTCGATCGAGGCGCTGCAGGAATCGATGCCGCAATCGCTGGCGCATTTCTTCTCGATGGGCGTGCCGGGCGTGCTGCTCGAGGCCGACGGCCGCGTCTTCCACAATGCCGGCGCCACCGAGGCGCAGGAGCTCGGCACGATGATGGCCTCCGTCGTGTCCTATCTCAGGATGTTCGAGAAGGCGCGCCAGCCGCTCGTCTATGCAGCCCCCCATATCGGCTTCGCGCTCAGCGTCGACCAGGACCAGTTCCTGTCGATGGCCAAGGTGCGGGCGCTGCGCAAGCTGTGGACGCGCATCCAGGAAGCCTGCTCGATTCCGGCCTCGACCGCCAGCGTCCATGCCGAGACCTCATATCGCATGATGACGATGGCCGACCCGGAAACCAATATCCTGCGCACGGCGATCGCGGCCTTCGCGGCGGCAACCGGCGGCGCCGATTCGGTCTCGATCCTGCCGCACACGATCGCGCATGGGCTGCCGGCCGGCTTTGCCCGCCGCGTCGCCCGCAACGCCCAGCTCATCATAGCAGAGGAGAGCCATATCGGCCATGTTGTCGACCCCGCCAGCGGCTCGGGCGCGGTCGAGGCGCTGACCGACGGTCTCTGCGCTGCGGCCTGGGAAGAATTCCAGCGCATCGAGGCCGAAGGCGGCGTGCTCGCCAGCCTGCAGCAGGGCTATATCCAGAATCGCGTGCAAACCGCCGCCGCCAAGCGCAACGGCGCTTATCGGTCGGGCGAACGCGGCATTGTCGGCACGACGCTTTACCGCGTCGGAACGGAGCGCCCGGTCGAGTCTCTGCCGCAGGAGCGGTGCCCGGCCCTGACCGAAGGCGTCGCGACCTGCGAGCCGCTGTTTCCGGTGCGCATCGATCAGTCGATCGGAGCCGGATCATGATCCCGGATTTCAGCCAGATCGGCTGGTCGGCGCCACGTCGCGCGCCGGTCGAGCTCAAAGGCCAGCGGATGACGCCGGAGGGCATCGCCGTAAAACATCTTTACACGCAAGGCGACCTCGAGGGGCTCGCCAATCTCGACACCTATCCGGGCATGCCGCCCTTCGTGCGCGGCCCCTACCCCACCATGTATGTCCAGCAACCCTGGACGATCCGGCAATATGCCGGGTTCTCGACGGCGGAGGAATCCAACGCCTTCTACCGGCGCAACCTCGCCGCCGGCCAGAAAGGCCTGTCGGTTGCCTTCGATCTCGCCACGCATCGCGGCTATGACAGCGACCACCCACGCGTCGCCGGCGATGTCGGCATGGCGGGCGTGGCGATCGATTCCATCCTCGACATGCGCCAGCTGTTCGACGGCATTCCGCTGAACGAGATGACGGTATCGATGACCATGAACGGCGCCGTGCTGCCGATCATGGCGCTGTACATCGTCGCGGCGGAGGAGCAGGGCGTCGCGCAGAAGGATCTCACTGGCACCATTCAGAACGACATTCTGAAGGAGTTCATGGTCCGCAACACCTACATCTATCCGCCGAAACCTTCGATGCGGATCGTGTCGGACATCTTTGCCTACACCTCCAGGCATATGCCGAAATTCAACTCGATCTCGATCTCCGGCTACCACATGCAGGAAGCCGGCGCGACCGCCGATCTCGAGCTTGCCTACACGATCGCCGACGGCATCGAATATGCGCGCGCGGGCGTTGCGGGAGGCCTCGACATCGACCGCTTCGCGCCGCGCCTCTCCTTCTTCTGGGCGATCGGCATGAACTTCTTCATGGAGGTCGCCAAGCTCAGGGCCGCAAGGCTGCTCTGGTCGAGCCTGATGAAGAAGAATTTCGCGCCGAAGGACGAGCGCTCGCTGTCGCTGCGCACCCATTGCCAGACGTCCGGCTGGTCGCTGACGGCGCAGGACCCCTACAACAACATCACCCGCACCATGATCGAAGCGATGGCGGCGACGCAGGGACATACGCAGTCGCTGCACACCAATTCCTTCGACGAGGCGATGGCGCTGCCGACCGACCATTCGGCGCGCATCGCCCGCAACACGCAGCTCATCCTGCAGAAGGAATCCGGCACCACGCGCATGATCGATCCGTGGGGCGGCTCGGCCTATGTCGAGCGGCTGACGCATGACCTGGCGGCGCGCGCGCTTGCCCATATCGAGGAAGTCGAGAGCCTCGGCGGCATGGCGGCGGCGATCGAGAAAGGCATTCCGAAGCTGCGCATCGAGGAAGCCGCCGCCCGCACCCAGGCGCGCATCGATTCCGGCGAGCAAATTCTGGTCGGCGTCAACGCGCATCGCCCCGAGGCCGATATCGAAGTCGATGTCTTGAAGATCGACAATGCCGAGGTGAAGGCCCGGCAGTTGGCGAAGCTGCAGCGGCTCAAGGGCACGCGCGACGTCGCGGCGCTGGAAGACGCGCTGGCGGCGCTGACCCATGCCGCCGAAGGCAATGAGAACCTACTGGAATTCGCGGTCCGCGCCGCGCGCGCCAACGCCACGGTCGGCGAGATTTCGCTGGCGCTGGAAAAAGTGTTCGGCCGCCATACGGCGGCGGTGCAGACGATCTCGGGCGTCTATCGCGACGCGCTCGGCGACAATCCGGCGCTTGAGCGGTTGCAGGAGAAGATCGACGCGTTCGAGAAGAAATCCGGCGGCAAGCCGCGCATCCTGGTCGCCAAGATGGGCCAGGACGGCCACGACCGCGGCCAGAAGGTGATCGCCAGCGCCTTTGCCGATCTCGGCTTCGACGTGACTGTCGGGCCGATGTTCCAGACGCCGGACGAGATCGCGAAGCTTGCGGTGCAGCACGACGTCGACATCATCGGCGCCTCCTCCTTGGCCGCCGGGCACCTGACGCTGATCCCCGAGCTCAAGGAAGCGCTGAAGAAGCTCGGCCATGCCGACATGCTGATCGTCGCCGGCGGCGTCATCCCGCCGCAGGATTATGACGCGGTGCTGGCGGCAGGCGCGGCGGAAATCTTCCCGCCGGGGACCGTCATCCCGGAAGCGGCGAACCGGCTGATGGATCGGCTGCTGGCCGATCGGTGAGGCTCTTGCCGATTTGCCTGAAAGGTTGTTCTATAGCAATCGACACAACCAGGGCGCGACTGTGTTTAAGACAATCATCCATGGACTTGAGGACGGATCAGGAGCCGTACTGCTGCCGCGCGAAATGCTCGACAGCTTGAACCTTCAGGTTGGCGATGAGTTCCAGATCATTGAAACCGACGACGGCCTCATTCTAAGGCCAGTCCGCCACGACAACCGCCAACGGCAAATGAACGCAGCTCGCGTTGTCATGGACAAGTACGAAGCTGAGCTACGGAAGCTTGCAACGGTGGCTAACGGCTAGTTCCTCAACACAGTGATTTGAAAGATTGCAGGCTTGTCGGGCAAGGCTATCAACGTCCGCTGGGGTAAGTCAGCGCAAACGCTGGCGATGAGCTGAAGGCTCCTGAACCTCGTCATTCCAGGGCGGAGCAAGGAGCGAAGCGACGCGCGCAGACCCTGGAATCCATGCCGTTACCTGGACCGAAGTGTGCAACGGTGTAGAATTCTGGACCCGCCGCGGCGCTTCCAAGTCACGGCATGGATCCTCGGGTCTACGCGCGTCGCTTCGCTCCTTGCTCCGCCCGTGGATGACGACCGCGATAGGCGTCTCGGCCAATCGCCAAGGCATGGGATCTGCCCAACGCACACCAGCCAACCGGTCAAAACTTCTGTGTTAAGGAACTAGCTCTCGGCCTTGTCCGAGAGCTTGACGATTTCCCATTCCTTGCCGTTGACCTTAACGACCTCGCCGATCTTCTTGCCGAACAGGGCCACGGCCATCGGCGAAACATGGGAAATGCTGCCCTTTGACGGGTCGGCTTCGTCCTCGCCGACGATGCGCCAATGCACCTTCTTGCCGTCGTCGCCTTCCAGCGTAACCCCCATGCCGAAGCGGACCACGTCGCTGCCTGGCTCCGGCACGGAAAGCTCGGCATTCTCGCGCCGCGCGGTCCAGTAGCGCAGGTCGCGGGAGACCACCGCGATACGCTCGCGGTCGCCCTTCCGCTCCGCCTTGGCCAATATGTCGCGCAAGTCGGCGAGATTGTCCTCGATCATCGCAAGTCCGCGCTCCGTCACCAGATTGCGGTGCGTGCTAACTGGACGTTCGCCGACGCCGGCAATGGCGTTTTCGCTGTCTTCTTCGCGGGTGAAAGCTCTGCTCATGCGATGAACTTAGGCTCGGCGAGGCGACTGCACAAGCGGTTTGGAAATGAGCCCGCCTTGGCACGATTCCTGCGACAGACAGGGCGAAACGCCAGGACCTGTGCCGATGTTGAACAGACGAACGCTGCTTGCCCGGACCGCCGGCTTCGCCGCCGCCGGCCTCTTCGCCGGCAAGGCAGCGGCGAAATCGCTGCCGGGCATCGAAATGGCCGCCATGCGCGGCTCGATCAACGCCACGGAGATCGGCGTGCAGCCCGGCGCGGTCGACGACCAGAGCAAGGTCTTCGCCAAGATGCTGGCCGAGGCCAGCGATCGCGACCAGCCGGTGTTCCTGCCGCCCGGCACCTATCTCGTCTCGAACCTCAAGCTACCGGCCCGCATGCGGCTTTCGGGTGTGCCAGGCGCGACGCGCATCGTCTATGGCGGCAACGGCCACCTGATGATGGCCGAACAGGCCGAGCATATCGAGTTCAGCGGCCTGGTGTTCGACGGCGCCAACCGCTGGCTGGCCGATTACGCGCAAGGGCTGCTCGACCTGCGCCGCGTCGGCCATCTCGTCATCGACAATTGCCAGGTGACCGGCAGCGGCAAGAACGGGCTGGCGCTCGAACATGCCGTCGGCCGTATCGGCCGCTGCGACATTTCCGGTGCGGCCGATGCCGGCATCTACTCCGTCGAGGCCGGCGGGCTGGAGATTTCCGGCAACAGTGTTTCGGACTGCGCCAATGGCGGCATCCTGGTGCATCGCTGGCAGTCGGCGGAGGACGGCACCATCGTCAGCGGCAACCGCGTGCAGCGCATCGGCGCGCGCAGCGGCGGCACCGGCCAGAATGGCAACGGCATCAACGCTTTCCGCGCTGGCAATGTGATCATCTCGGGCAATGTCGTCTCCGACTGCGCCTTCACCGCGATCCGCGCCAACAGCGCGAGCAATCTGCAGATCGCCGGCAACACCTGCTCGCGCTCGGGCGAGACCGGCATCTATTCGGAATTCTCCTTCGAAGGCGCGATCCTCAGCAACAATCTGGTCGACGGCGCCGCCAACGGCATCTCGATCGTCAATTTCAACGAGGGCGGGCGGATGGCGGTCTGCTCGAACAACATCGTGCGCAACCTCTCGACCACCGGTCCCTACACCGCGGACCCGCCCGGCTTCGGCGTCGGCATCAGCGCCGAGGCCGATACGACGGTCTCAGGCAATGTCGTCGAGAACGCGCCGCTCTACGGCATGCAGCTCGGCTGGGGCCCCTATCTGCGCAATGTCGTGGCGACCGGAAACATCATCCGCCAGGCCGGCACCGGCATCGTCGTTTCGGTCGTCGAAGGTTCCGGCACCGCGGTCATCTCGGACAACGTCATCGACGGCGCGAAAAACGGCGCCATCATCGGCCAGCGCTGGGCCGATCCGGTGACCGGCGATCTATCGCGGTCAACTGATACCGGCTATGCGCATCTCACTGTGGAGCGCAACAAGGTCAGTTAGGCCGCAGCGACGATGATGTGCGCCTGGATCTTGGCGGCAATTTCGCCACGGCCGTGCCTGTCGGCGATCATGGATTCGGCGTAGTCGGTCGCGGACGCCAATCGTCCCGGCTCCCTCGCCTCGATCTCGTTGCGAAGCAGGGTGCCCTGGCAGTAGGCGACCGCGGGAACGCGCGGCGAGGATGCGCGGCTCTGCTCGGCTATGGTGTCGATCGCCACGTCGGAGAAACCCGCGGCAGCCAGATCGTTACGGATCAGCGCCTTGTCGTGGTAGCCGTGCGGCGTACGCGCCAGGAAGCGCGGCGGATCGTGCGGAAAGATCCTGGCGAGAGCATTCGTCACGTCGTTGGCGAAGATGTTCTCCTCGATGCGATCCCAGACACTGAACAGGAAATGCCCGCCGGGCTTCAGGACCCGCCTTGCCTCGCGATAGGCGGCGACGCGGTCGGGAAAGAACATGGCGCCGAACTGACAGCAGACGAGGTCGAACGCCGCCTCCTCGAAAGGCAGCTTCAGGGCATCCGCCTGGCGCCAAGCAATGCGGCCGTCGGGCCCCTGGCGCGAGGCCGCATAGTCGAGCATCGGCTGGTTGAGATCGGTTACGGTGTAGCTGGCGCCAGGCGAGAGTTTCGACCCCAGGGCGCGGGTGACGGCCCCGGTGCCCGCGGCAGTTTCCAAAACAGCCAAGGGTGAGAAGGACGCTGCACGGCGCGCGGTCTCGGCGGCATAGGCCTCGAAAATCAGCGGCACCATATGGCGATCGTAATTTTCCGGGATCGACCCGGCAAACACCTTGTCTGCTTCCAGCATGGCTACCCACCCATCCATTCGATGGTAGGGAGACTAGCACATAATTTTTTGTCTTGAGTTCACCCACGCGGCAGATGCGCGTCGGAAAGTCGGCGCACTAGTTGAGCGCCGCCGTTGGCCGCAGCAAGCCGACCTTGGCGCCGATGCGGCTTTCGATTGCGGGATGGGCGAGTTCGATAAGCTTTGCCGCAACCGCATCGTCGCCGCGCAGCAACTTGGCCAGAACCGCGGCGATCATCACCTCTACCGCCCTGCCGGCGCCGTCATCGCATTTCAAGGCGATGCCGAGGCCAAGTTCGGACAATGCAGCGCAATAGACGCCTTCGGCGCCGGTCTTGACGAAGAGGCGACCGGGCGCGGCCTGCATCAGCGCGACATCGGCCTTGCCGGTGCCGGCGACGAGGAACGGCTCGGCCATGCAAGCCGAGAGCAGTCGCTTCGCCGCCTTGGCGCGCTTGGGCGAAAAGCCCCTGCCCGTCCCCATGCGGGCAAAGCCCCGGGCGAAGCTCTTCAGCGGCACGGCGTAGGTCGGGATCGAGCAGCCGTCGATGCCGCTGTTGTCGACGCCGTGCGCCGTGCCGGTCACGGCTTGCATGGCGTCGCGCACCATCTCCTGCTGCGCATGACCTGCCTTGACATAGCCAGCGTGCGCGATGCCGGCATGGACGCAGGTGCAAAGGAAGCCGGAATGCTTGCCGGAACAATTGTTGTGCAAAGCGTTGGGAACGCCGCCGGCGCGGGCGAGCGCGATGGTGGCATCGTGGCTCGAGGGCCAATGCGCGCCGCATTCGAGCGCGGTCTTGTCGAGACCGGCCTTGGCGAGCATCGCCGTCGCCAGTTCGACATGGGCGGGCTCGCCCGAATGCGAGGCGCAGGCAAGCGCCAGTTCGCGGTCGCCGAAACCATAGGCGTCGGCGGCACCCGATTCGACCAGCGGCAAGGCCTGGATGGCTTTCACCGCGGAACGCGGGAAGACCGGGCGGTCCGTGTCGCCGATCTCCCAGACGGCCTTGCCGTCGGCGTCGAAGACGCAAACCGCGCCGCGGTGCGCGCTTTCCACCACCGCGCCGCGCGTGACTTCGACCAGAACCGGATTTGTCATGTTGCCTCCCGCGCGCGCCCAGAGGGCGCGCCTTAATGCGGGCCGCTTCTATCTGATCCGGTCGAGGATGGAAACGTAGTTGGCGACCGCCGCGCCGCCCATGTTGAAGATACCACCGAGCTTGGCCCCCGGCACCTGGATGCCGCCGGCTTCGCCGGTCAGTTGCATGGCGGTCAGCACATGCATCGACACGCCGGTGGCGCCGATCGGGTGGCCCTTGGCCTTCAGGCCGCCGGATGGGTTGACCGGCAGGCGACCGTCCTTGGCCGTCGTGCCGTCCAGCGCCAGCCTGGCACCCTCGCCGGGCTTGGCCAGACCCATCGCCTCATATTCGATCAATTCGGCGATGGTGAAGCAGTCATGCGTCTCGACGAAGGAGAGGTCGTCGAGCGTGACGCCGGCCTTCTTCAGCGCTTGCTCCCAGGCGCGCTCGCAACCCTCGAAGGAGAGGATGTCGCGCTTCGACATCGGCAGGAAGTCCTGCACATGCTCGTTGGCGCGGAAGGTCACGGCACGGCGCATCTTCAACGCCGTCGCGGTGTCGGTGAGAACGAGCGCCGCGGCGCCATCCGAGACCAGCGAGCAATCTGTGCGCTTCAGCGGACCGGCGACGAACGGATTCTTCTCGCTTTCCTGGCGGCAGAATTCGTAGCCGAAATCCTTGCGCATCTGCGCGTAGGGATTTTCGACGCCATTCCGGTGGTTCTTGGCCGCGATCATGGCCAGCGCATCCGACTGGTCGCCATAGCGCTGGAAATAGGCCTGCGCGATCTTGCCGAAGACGCCGGCGAAGCCTGCCGGCGTGTCGCCGTCTTCCGGCAGGTAGGATGCCTTGAGCAGGTTCTTGCCGATCTCGGGACCGGGCGTCGTCGTCATCTGCTCGGCGCCGACCACCAGCACGATGCGGGCGGCGTTGGCGTCGATGGCGCGGATGCCTTGCCTTACCGCCGCGGAGCCAGTGGCGCAGGCGTTCTCGACGCGCGTCGCGGGCTTGAAGCGCAGCCGGTCATCGGCCTGCAGCACAAGGCTCGCGGTGAAATCCTGCGGCGAGAAGCCGGCGTTGAAATGGCCAAGCACGATCTCGTCGACATCGTCGGGGCCGATGCCGGCATGGTCGAGCGCTTCGACGGCGACCTTGGTGATCAGGCCCTCGAGCGTCTCGCCTTCAAGCTTGCCGAAGCGCGAATGCGCCCAGCCGACGATGCATGCGGTCATAACAGCCTCCATTTGCCGCCGAGCCTGGCGTATGTCGATCTTCAGGTGATGCCGGCCTGCGAATGTCGATTTCCTGCGCTTCCGGTGCTCACGTACTTAAGTACGCTCCGCTCCGGTTCTCGGAGATCGCCACTCTCGGCGCGGCCTGACCTGAACCTCAACACACGCTAGCACGTCTTGGTCGCGGCTCGCGATTCAATATTGTTCAATAGTGAACCGTTTTCCAGCCCAAGGCATGGGGCAGAACGACACGATCGGTTGATCCGGGCGTCGATTTTTTATTGATTGACGCGTCAATAAAAAATAATCTCACTGCGAACCGGATACCAAAATGCCAAAAATCGGAATGGAGCCAGTGCGCCGCAAGGCGCTGATCGACGCGACGATCTCGGCGATCGGCGAGCGCGGATCGCTGGACGTGACGATGTCGGAGATCGCCGGCCGCGCCGGCGTGTCGTCGGCGCTGGCGCATCACTATTTCGGCGCCAAGGACGAGCTGCTGTTCGCGACGATGCGGCATATCCTCGCCGAGCTCAACACCGA
The DNA here is from genome assembly GCF_051127865.1 of Mesorhizobium sp. RIZ17. NCBI lineage: Bacteria > Pseudomonadati > Pseudomonadota > Alphaproteobacteria > Hyphomicrobiales > Phyllobacteriaceae > Mesorhizobium > Mesorhizobium sp. RIZ17. Next base: position 4,290,249 of record NZ_CP147861.1, on the reverse strand, counting down.
CACAAGGCGCGCGTTCGGCCTTGCCGCGACGCCGCGCCATCGTGTCTCGGCAGTCGTCGCCGTCAGCTTTTCCGACGACCAGTTCCAGCCCCAGATCATCGCCGCCTGGCTCGCCTTCTATGTCGAGGCGCAGAAATCGACCGAGCTGCGGCGGCTGCTGCGCATCTATGCGCGGCGGCTGCATTCGAACCTGATGAGCGGGCTGACCGGCATCCTGCCTCGGACCGAGGCCGACCGCGTGGCGGAAGCGACCGCGGCGCTGATCGACGGGCTCTATATCCGCCGCGCGCTGAAGGACGGCGTGCCGGACGCGCGGACCGCGATCGCGCTCGTGGAAGACTATCTCGAAACCAAGCTCAACGGACGGAGCCTGCCTTGACCACCCGGCGACCCAATTTCCTGATCGTCATGGTCGATCAGCTCAACGGCACGCTCTTCCCGGACGGTCCGGCCGAGTTCCTGCATGCGCCGCATCTGAAGGCGCTGGCCGCGCGCTCGGCGCGCTTCGCCAACAACTACACCGCTTCGCCTCTCTGCGCCCCGGGCCGCGCCTCGTTCATGAGCGGGCAACTGCCGTCACGCACGGGTGTCTATGACAACGCGGCCGAGTTCGCCTCGTCGATCCCGACCTTCGCCCATCACCTGCGCGGTGCCGGCTATTACACCTGCCTGTCGGGCAAGATGCATTTCGTCGGACCGGACCAATTGCATGGTTTCGAGGAACGGCTGACCACCGACATCTATCCAGCCGATTTCGGCTGGACGCCAGACTATCGCAAGCCGGGCGAGCGCATCGACTGGTGGTACCACAATCTGGGTTCGGTCACCGGCGCCGGCGTCGCCGAGACCACCAACCAGATGGAATATGATGACGAAGTCGTATTCCTGGCGACGCAAAAGCTTTACCAGCTGTCGCGCGAGCAGGACGATGCGGGTCACCGCCCCTGGTGCCTTACCGTTTCACTGTCGCATCCGCACGACCCCTATGTGGCGCGCAAGCAGTATTGGGATCTTTACGAGAACTGCCAGGCGCTCGATCCGGAAACGCCGTTCATCCCGTATGATGAGCAGGATACGCATTCGCAGCGGCTCTACCGCGCCAGCGATTATTCGTCCTTCGATATTACCGATGAACAGGTACGCCGTTCGCGGCGCGGTTACTTCGCCAACATCTCCTATGTCGACGACAAGCTCGGCGAGCTTCTGGACGTTTTAAAGCGCACCCGCATGCTCGATGATACCATCATTCTGTTCTGCTCGGATCACGGTGACATGCTGGGCGAGCGTGGCCTGTGGTTCAAGATGAGCTTCTTCGAAGGCTCGGCGCGCGTGCCGCTGATGATCGCCGGCAGGGGCGTGCCGGCCGGGCCGATCGAGGCGCCGGTTTCCAATCTCGACGTGACGCCGACGCTCTGCGACCTCGCCGGCATCGACATTGCCGCGATCGAACCGTGGACGGACGGCCAGTCGCTGCTGCCGCTGCTCGACGGCAAGGCACGCGCCGCACCGGTGCTGATCGAGTATGCCGCGGAAGGCTCTAACGCGCCGCTGGTCGCGATCCGCGACGGCAAATACAAGTTCGTCCATTGCGAGCTCGACGCCCCGCAGTTGTTCGATCTCGCAGCCGATCCGCTCGAACGCGACAACCTGGCCGACGATCCGGCGAACGCCGCCCTGGTCGCTGCGTTCATGGAAAAGGTCAGAGCCCGCTGGGACATGGCCGCTTTCGACGCGGCGGTCCGCGAAAGCCAGGCGCGCCGCTGGGTCGTCTATCCGGCGCTACGCAACGGCGCCTATTACCCTTGGGATTTCCAGCCGCTGCAGAAGGCGTCGGAACGCTACATGCGCAATCACATGAACCTCGACAATCTCGAAGAGAGCAAACGGTATCCGAGAGGCGAATGATGGCAGACATTCTTGTCCCTACGCTTGATCATCTGAAGCAAGCCTATGCCGTCACCTCGACGGCCACGCAGGTGACGCCGCTGCTGGAGTCGGCGGCGTTGGCCAAGGAGACCGGCGCGGCGCGTGTCTTCGTCAAGCCGGAGTCGCTGCAATGGGCCGGCTCCTTCAAGGTGCGCGGCGCCTATTGGCGGCTGAACCGGCTTTCGCCGGATGAGGCGAGAAAGGGCGTGGTGGCCTATTCCTCCGGCAATTTCGCGCAAGGGCTGGCGGCCGCCGGCCAGGCTCTGGGCATTCCGGTCACCATCGTCATGCCGATCGACGCGCCCGCCGCCAAGCGCGACGCGACGGCCGGTTATGGCGCGCGGGTGGTGCTGACCGATCATGGCGACCGCGCCCGCGAGGAGGTCGCCGCGGCGAAGGCGCGGGAGATCGCCGAGACCGAGCACTTCACCTTGCTGCATCCCTTCGACGATCCGGAGATCGTCGCCGGCCAGGCCGGCGCCGGACTGGAAGCACTCGACCAACTGGCAATGAAGAAGGCGCATGCCGACCTGGTGTTCTGCTCGGTCGGCGGCGGCGGACTGATCGGCGGCGTCTCGCTCGCCTTCCACTATGTGTCGCCGAAGACCGAAATCATCGCGGTCGAGCCGGAGGGGTTCAACGGCATGGGCTCATCGCTGGCGCATGGCGCGATCGAGACGATGCCGATCGGGCCGAAATCGATCTGCGATGGGCTGATGGCGCGCAAGCCCGGCGACGCGCCCTTCGCGGCGGTGAGTGCCGCCGGCGTGCGCGGCGTCACCGTCGACGATGCCTCGGTGCGACGCGCGATGAAGATCGCCTTCGAGCGGATGAAGCTGGTGCTCGAGCCGTCGGGCGCGGCCTCGCTGGCGGCGCTGCTCGGCGGCAAGGTGGATGTGAAGGACAAGACCGTCCTTGTGGTAGCAACCGGCGGCAATGTCTCGCTCGCCGATTTTATGGCGCATATGAACAATGCTTGAAGCGGATTTCGTCATCATCGGTTCCGGCTCCGCCGGCTCGGCCATGGCCTACCGGCTGTCGGAAGACGGCAAGAATTCGGTTATCGTCATCGAGTTCGGCGGCACCGACATGGGACCGCTGATCCAGATGCCGTCGGCACTGTCGATCCCGCTCAACATGAGCCTTTACGACTGGGGTTTCGCCAGCGAACCGGAGCCGCATCTCGGCGGACGCGTGCTTGCCACGCCGCGCGGCAAGGTGATCGGCGGCTCGTCCTCGATCAACGGCATGGTCTATGTGCGTGGCCATGCGCATGACTTCGACCACTGGGCCGAACAGGGCGCCGCCGGCTGGGGCTTCGCCGACGTGCTTCCCTATTTCAAGCGCATGGAGGATTCCGACGGCGGCGAGGACGGCTGGCGGGGCAGAAGCGGACCATTGCATGTGCAGCGCGGCTCGCGGAAAAATCCGCTCTACGGCGCCTTTGTCGAGGCAGGCCGCCAGGCCGGTTTCGAGCTCACCGACGACTATAACGGCTCGAAGCAGGAAGGTTTTGGGCCGATGGAGCAGACCATCCTGGGTGGCCGCCGCTGGTCGGCTGCGAATGCCTATCTGAGGCCGGCCCTCAAACGCAAGAATGTTAGCCTGCTCAAGGGTTTCGCGCGGCGCCTGGTGATCGAGAATCAACGAGCCGTCGGCGTCGAGATCGAAGCTAACAAACAGATTCAGGTCGTTAAGGCGCGGCGTGAGGTGATCGTCGCGGCGTCGTCGATCAATTCACCGAAAATCCTGATGCTGTCCGGCATCGGCCCGGGCGCGCATCTGCAGGAAAACGGCATAAAGGTGATCGCCGACCGTCCAGGCGTCGGTGCCAATCTGCAGGATCATCTGGAACTCTACATCCAGCAGGAATCGACCAAGCCGATCACGCTGAACTCGGTGCTCAATCCTTTCTCCAAGGCATTGATCGGCGCGCAGTGGCTGTTCTTCAAGACCGGGCTTGGTGCCACCAATCATTTCGAGGCGGCGGCCTTCGTGCGCTCTGCTGCCGGCGTCGACTACCCCGATATCCAGTATCATTTCATCCCGGCGGCGGTGCGCTATGACGGCAAGGCGGCGGCGAAGTCGCATGGCTTCCAGGCGCATGTCGGGCCGATGCGCTCCAAGTCGCGCGGCTCGGTGACGCTGCGCTCGCCCGATCCGAGGACGAAGCCAGTGATCCGCTTCAACTACATGTCGCACCCCGACGACTGGAGCGAGTTCCGCCACTGCATCCGGCTGACGCGCGAGATCTTCGGCCAGAAGGCATTCGACGGCTTTCGCGGCAAGGAGATTTCGCCGGGCAGCCATGTGCAGACCGACGACGAGCTCGACGCCTTCATCCGCGACCATGCCGAGAGCGCCTACCACCCTTGCGGCACCTGCCGGATGGGTCGCGCCGACGATCTCACAGCCGTCGTCGATCCCGAATGCCGGGTGATCGGCGTCGATGGCTTGCGCGTCGCCGACTCCTCGATCTTCCCGCGGGTGACCAACGGCAATCTCAACGCGCCGTCGATCATGACCGGCGAGAAGGCCTCCGACCACATCCTGGGCCGCACGCCGCTGGCGCCATCCAACCAGGAACCGTGGATCAATCCGCGCTGGCAGGTGGCGGACCGATAGGGCATTGTCGGGCGGGTGCCCTCCCCGCCCAGCGACCAGGAATGGAGAAAAACCATGCGCGCCCAGCCGACCGCATCGCACTACGTCAATGGCCGCTACATCGAGGATGAAGGCGGCGCGCCACTGCCCGTGATCTATCCGGCGACGGGCGAGACCATAGCGACGCTGCATTCGGCGACGCCCAATGTGCTGGAGCTGGCAATCGAGGCAGCCCGCGCCGCCCAGCCGGCCTGGGCGCGGCTGAAGCCGGTCGAACGCGGCCGCATCCTGCGCCGCGCCGCCGACATCCTGCGGGCGCGCAATGCCGATCTGGCGCGGATCGAGACACTCGACACCGGCAAGGCGATCCAGGAGACGCTGGTGGCGGATGCGCCTTCGGCCGCCAATTGCCTGGAATATTTCGCCGGAGCGGTCGCCGCCTTCAACGGCGAGATGATCGATCTCGGCGGGCCCTTCGCCTACACGCGCCGCGAGCCGCTCGGTGTGTGCGTCGGCATCGGCGCCTGGAACTATCCGATCCAGATCGCCGGCTGGAAGTCGGCGCCGGCTTTGGCCATGGGCAACGCCATGGTGTTCAAGCCCTCGGAGAACACCCCTCTGTCGGCGCTGGCGCTGGCCGAGATCTACTCGGAGGCCGGCCTGCCCGACGGGCTGTTCAACGTCGTGCAGGGCTATGGCGATGTCGGTGCCGGCCTCGTCGGGCATGACGTCGTCGCCAAGGTCTCGGTGACCGGCTCGGTGCCGACCGGCCGCAAGGTGCTATCGCTCGCCGGCTCGAAGATGAAGCACGCGACGATGGAGCTCGGCGGCAAGTCGCCGCTGATCGTCTTCGACGACGCCGATCTCGAGAACGCCATTGGCGGCGCCATGCTCGGCAATTTCTATTCCAGCGGCCAGATCTGCTCCAACGGCACGCGCGTCTTCGTGCAGAAGGGCCTGCATGACCGCTTCGTCGAGCGGCTGGTCGAGCGGACGAAAAAAATCCGCATCGGCGATCCGCTCGATCCCGAGACGCAGATGGGCCCGCTGGTCAACAAGGCGCAGCAGGACAAGGTCGTCTCCTACATCGAAGCCGGCAAGCAGGAGGGTGCGACGCTCGCCTGCGGCGGAAGCGTGCCGTCACTGCAGGGTTTCGAGGGCGGTTTCTTTGTCGAGCCGACGGTGTTCACCGGCGTCACCGACACCATGCGCATCGCGCGTGAAGAGATTTTCGGGCCGGTGATGAGCGTCTTGAAATTCGACAGCGAGGACGAGGTGATCGAGCGCGCCAACGACACCGAGTTCGGGCTGGCAGCCGGCGTGTTCACGCGCGACCTGCCGCGTGCGCATCGGGTGATCGCCGAGCTGCAGGCCGGCACCTGCTGGATCAACGCCTACAATTTGACGCCTGTCGAAATGCCATTCGGCGGCGTCAAGCAATCCGGCATCGGGCGGGAAAATTCGCTGGCGGCGCTGGCGCACTACTCGCAGCTGAAGGCGGTCTATGTCGAGACTGGGGACGTGGCGGCGCCTTACTGACTTGGCAAAATGGGTTAGCCAACTTGTCACAAATTGCTGGCGGTGAAGTACCCCGATAAAGCCATAACTAATGGCTGTCTGTCGTCAGCGTGGAAACTTTCGCTGTGGTCACGGCGAACGAGCGTGCCTTTAGCTAGGATGCTGGCTCCATCTGCTCGTCGCTGGCCGACTGCGGCGAAGGTAATCGAACGGAGAGCCATGTGCGAAAAGTTGTCCTGATCATGACCATGTCGATCGACGGATATGTCGTTGGGCCGGAAGGAATGCCGACGGGCGGCTCCCCTGAACCGGCAGAGCTCAAGCGCTGGAAACTGGATCGTATTCGTCGCGCTGGCACACACATCATGGGGCGCGTCAGCTACGAGGAAATGGGACCGTACTGGCAGAAATCCGACGATGCCTATGCCGAGCCTATGAATGATATCCCTAAGGTCGTTTTTTCGAAAACGCTGAAGGAGGCGACTTGGCCAGATTCCACTATCGCGAAAGGTGATCTGCACGAGGAGATCTCTAAATTGAAAAAGCAGCGCGGCGGCGAAATCATCGCATGGGGTGGCGCAGGTTTCGCTCAGGCACTGTCGAAGGCGGGGCTGATTGATGAGTACGTCATCTTGACACGGCCAATCGCCTATGGCGGTGGCAAACCCCTATTCAGCGGTTTGGCGGCCGCACTCAAGCTAAACGTCCTCGTGACAGCCGCCTACGACAATGGCACGATGCTTCGCGTCTACGCCCCTGGCTAAACCAGCCTATCGCGCAGGCATCGTCTCACTCCTTCTCCGCCGTCCCGTCCAGGTACTGCGTCAGCGCACAGACCAGGTGATAGAAGATGCTGGCTGGCACTTCGGTTGCCAGTGAGCGGCCGCGCTCGTCGATGCGGTCGATCCAGAGGCCGAGCGGCGCCGGGTCTATGTGCCAGCGGAACAGGCGACCGACGCGAGCCTCGATCTCGGGCTTGAGGTCCGGCCCGCCCGAGCCGTCGAGCGCGATCGCCGCCTTGATCGCCTCGGCCTGCGGCCAGCTTCGCGAGACCGTGTCGAGTGGCAGGCCCTGGCGCGAGACGGCGCCGTAGGCAAGGCCGGTAGCGCGGTTGAGGCCGTTGGCAATGGCCGAGGCATAGAGTTTACGGGCAAAGGCTGTGAGCTCGCTCTGGCCGCTGCGGGCGGCGAAATCTACCAGCAGCGAGGCCCATTCGAAATGGTGGCCGGGCTCGGTCCAGTTGGCCTTTCCGTTCGCCGCCGGCCTCCAGCCTTCGTCGAAATATTCGCCGAGCGTCCAGCTCTCGGCATCGAAGAAATGGCTGCGGAAAAGGTCGATGATGCGCGCCGCGCGGCGCAGATAGGCGCGCTCGCCGGTCGCCTGATGCCAGGCGAGAAAAGCCTCCAGAAAATGCATATGCGGGTTGGAGCGCCGCTCGTCCGCGCCGTCGGAGGTTTCCAGAAAGCCGGTCATGCGGCTGTCTTCGAGATGCGCGTCGAGGAAGGCAAACGTCTCCTCGCCGAGCCGCAGCGCGTCGGGATGGCCCGACATGTGGGCGTGGGCGAGCGCCAGAAGCACGCAGGAATGGTCATAAGCGTCCTCGACCGGATCGGCGACTGAACCGTCGATGTTGAGCGTGCGCACCCAGCCGCCACGCTCGGTGCGGCCCTGGCCGGCCATAAAGTCGATGCCGTGCGCGATCAGCCGGTCGGCCGGCCCATCCCAGCCTCGCTCCTTGGCGACCGCGAAGGCATAGACCTGACGCGCCTGCGTGCGCATGCGCTTGGGTTTCATCAGCGGCGCGGCGTCGAAGCCCAGCGCCTCATGAAAACCGCCATGGCGCTCGTCGACGCCAAGGGTCGACCATAGCGGCAGCGTCTCGTCGAACAGCCAGTGGCGCACGCGCCGCCGCCAGGCGCCGCTCTCGATGACGCGGTCATGCGCCGGCGTGAACCTGGTCTCCAGCCGGCCGGATTTCTCCAACTGCTCGACAATCTTCTTGACGTGCTGACTGTGGCTGACCGGCGCGACGAACGTGGCGTCGGCGGTGGAGACGACGGCCACGTCCTTCATGCCGATGGCCGAGAGCAGCCGCCCCTCGCTGCGGATGTAAGAGTTCTCGCAATCGATGGCGACGACGTCTCCGACGATGACGTTGCCGTCCTTGTCGGACGGGCCGACGTCGAGCAGCGATTGCCAGGAGCCGAGATCGTTCCAGCGGAAGCCGGCGGGCACCATGGCGATGTCCTTCGCGCGTTCCATGATGGCGTAGTCGATCGAGGTCGACGGAATCGCGGAATAAAGTTCCAGCGGCATATAAAGGCCGGACAGATCGCTGGTCGCAGCCTTGTAGGCGGCTTCCGTCGCCTGCCAGATTTGCGGTTCATGGGCCGCGAAGGCGTCGCTCATGGCGCCGGCGCGGAACAGGAAGATGCCGGTGTTCCAGTAGAAGCTGCCGGCATCGAGATAGGCCTGTGCGGTGGCGAAATCGGGCTTCTCGACGAAGCGCGAGACGTCGAAGACACCGTCCTTGCCGGCTCCGACCTCGATATAGCCATAACCGGTCTCGGGCTGTGTCGGCTTGAGGCCGAACACCACGAGCCGGCCGGCATTTGCCGCCGCCGCGCCCGCCTCGATGCTTTGCCAGAACTGGCGAGGGGTCGATATCTCGTGATCCGACGGCACCACCAGCACCAGTTCGTCGCCATATTCGGAGAGCGTGCGCAGGCTGGCCAGCGCCACGGCGGCCGCCGTGTTGCGGCCCGTCGGCTCGAACAGCGGCCCCCCGCCGGCGAGATCGAGACCGGCAAGGTCGGCATGGACGCGCTCGGCGTGACGCTCCGCGGCGATCAGGAAGATCGGCGTCTCGCCTTGCGGGCGCGCCGCCAGCCGGCGCAAGGTCTTGGCCAGCATCGAGCCGTCGCCCGAGAAGTCGTGGAACTGCTTGGGATTGTCCTCGCGCGACAACGGCCACAGCCGCGACCCGACGCCGCCGCTCATGACAAAACTGACGATGCGCTGGCTCATGAACGACCTTGTCAAAAGTCTGGCTCCGACGGCCTGGACTTACGACAAAAGCCTTTAAGCCCACCTTTACCCGACAGCCAAATCCTATGCCATTCAGGCAAGCTTCGCGAAAGAAGGGAAATGCGACAGAAGTGCTGTCATTGGCGCTTGCAGGATCGGAACGTGGCGGCTATAAGCCCGCGGTCTGGTCACGGAGTGTAGCGCAGTCTGGTAGCGCACCTCGTTCGGGACGAGGGGGTCGCAGGTTCAAATCCTGCCACTCCGACCAGAAAAAACAAGCACTTGGCTGCTTGTCCTCCCGCCTCGACCATTAACCTTTCAGCGTCGATTTGCGCGCCGGAATGGCTGCCGTCATCCAATATGCTCGACAGCCGGTCCTCACTTTGACCTAATGGTGGTCTGACCTGGTTCCTACTGGGCGCGAACAGAGCGGCTAAATGAGAAATGAAGTGAAGTTCATAGCCATTTCGATCGCGACGCTGCTTCTGGCGGCGGGCTGCTCGTCGACCACCGGATCGATCAGCCCGGCGAAATACGACAAAATGAACTGCCCTGAGCTCAACAATGCGGTCGGCGACACCGCCACCGATATTTCACGCACCGCAATCGCCCGCGGCAGGGTCGCCAACACCTCCGTGCCGACGTGGCTGCTCGGCGGCGAGCGCGTGAAGACTGTGGTGGCCAATCGCGAAACCGCCCGGATCGACAGGTTGCAGCAACAGCAGCAGGTGATCGTCGCGACGCGGAGGCAGAGGTGCCCGGCCTCGCAGTAGCCGAACCGATTAGGCTTGCCCGGGTTCAAGCGCTCATGCGGAACTTTGTCGTATCGATCGCGGCCTTCATCAGCGTCTGCGTATAGGCTTCGCGCGGATTGTCGAAGATCTCCTGCGTCGGGCCTTCCTCGACGATCTTTCCCTGCTTCATCACGATGATGTAGTCGGCCATGGCGCGCACTACAGCGAGGTCATGGCTGATGAACAGGTAGGACAGTTCGTGGTCGGCCTGCAGCTTGCGCAGCAGTTCGACGATCTGCTTCTGCACGGAGCGGTCGAGCGCCGAGGTCGGCTCGTCCAGCACCACCACTTTCGGCTTCAGGATCATGGCGCGGGCAATGGCGATGCGCTGGCGCTGGCCGCCGGAGAATTCGTGCGGGTAGCGGTTGCGCGCGTTGGGATCGAGGCCGACCTCGCGCAACGCCTCGACGGCGCGCTGGTCGCGCTGCTTGCCTGTGAGCGAGGGCTCGTGCACCAAAAGGCCTTCGGTGATCACCTGGCCGACGGTCATGCGCGGCGACAGCGAACCGAACGGATCCTGGAAGACGAGTTGCAGCTCTCGCCGCAGCGGCCGCATCGCCTGGCGGTCGGCTTCGGATATATCGCGGTCGCCAAAGCGGATCACGCCGTCGCTGGGCAAGAGCCTGAGTAGCGCGCGGCCGAGCGTCGACTTGCCCGAACCGGACTCGCCGACGATGCCGATCGTCTGGTTGCGCTTCAGCCGGATCGAGATCCTATCCACCGCGCGCAGCATCAGCGGCTCGCCGCCTAGAAAGCCGCCGCCGATCTTGAAGACGACTTCGACATTGCGGCCTTCCAGCAGCACCGGCGAACTGGCGGGCGCCGCCGCCTTCGTGCCGGTGGGCTCGGCCGCGAGCAGCATCCTGGTGTAAGCATGCTGCGGGTTGGCGAAAAGCGCTTCCGCATCGCCCTCCTCCACCACCTCGCCCTGGCGCATGACATAGACCCGGTCGGCGAAGCGCCGCACGATACCTAGATCGTGGGTGATGAAGACGATGGCCATGCCGAGCTTGCGTTGCAGTTCGGCCAACAGCATCAGGATCTGCGCCTGGATGGTCACGTCGAGCGCCGTGGTCGGCTCGTCGGCGATCAGGATATCGGGGTCGTTGGCCAGAGCCATGGCGATCATGACGCGCTGGCGCTGGCCGCCCGACATCTCGTGCGGATAGGATTTCATCCGCCGTTCGGGATCGGGGATGTGCACCAGCCGCAAGAGCTTCAGCGCTTCTTCGCGCGCGGCGGCCGCGGAAAGTCCGCGATGCCGGCGGATCGGCTCCATAAGCTGGTTGCCGATGGTGTAGAGCGGGTCGAGCGAGGTCATCGGCTCCTGGAAGATCATGCTGATCTTGCGGCCGCGCACCTTGTTGAGATCGCTCTTCGACATGGCCAGAAGGTTCCGGCCGCGATAGTCGACCTGGCCCGTCGCCTCGCCGTTGGAAGACAACAGGCTCATCGCCGCCATCATCGTCTGGCTCTTGCCGGACCCGGATTCGCCGACGACGGCGACCGTCTCGCCGGCATTGACCTTGATGTTGATGCCCTTGACCGCTTCGACGGTGCCGTCGAGGGTCTGGAAGCGGACGCGCAGGTCCTTGACGCTGAGGATCGTTTCGGAAGCGGTCATCTCAGCGGTCCTTGGGGTCGAGCGCGTCGCGCAGGCCGTCGCCGACGAAATTCAGCGCGAACAGCGTCGAGACGAGAAAGAAAGCCGGGAACAACAGAAGCCAGTTGGCGTAGCCGATGTTCTTGGCGCCGACCGAGATCAGCACGCCCCAGCTGGTCATCGGCTCCTGCACGCCGAGACCGAGGAAGGAGAGGAAGCTTTCCAGGATGATGACCTGCGGCACCAGCAGCGTCATGTAGATGACGACCGGCCCGAGCAGATTGGGAATGACATGGCGCAACAGGATGCCGCGCTGGCCGACGCCCATGGCTTCCGCCGCCTGGACATATTCCTGCCTGCGGATCGACAGCGCCTGGCCGCGCACGATGCGCGCCATGTCGAGCCACAGCACGGCGCCGACAGCGAGGAACATCAGCACGAAGTTGCGGCCGAAGAACACCACCAGCATGATGACGAAGAAGATGAAGGGCAGCGAATAGAGCACGTCGACGATGCGCATCATCACCTCGTCGACCCTGCCGCCGGAGAAGCCCGCTGTCGCGCCGTAGATGACGCCGATGACGCCGGCGACGACGCCGGCGAGCAGGCCGATGGCCAAGGAGATGCGTCCGGCCATCAGCGTGCGCGAGAGCAGGTCGCGGCCGGTGTTGTCGGTGCCGAAGAAGAAATATTGCTGCTTCACGGCCGAGCTCATCGTCACTTCGAGGCCGTCGGGCGACTTGCTCTCGATCCTGGTGTCGTCGAAGGCGTCGGAGCGGTCGAGATAGCGGATGTTGCGGTCGTCGATCGGCTTGGTCGAGGTGACGGTGACGATGACGCGGTTGCCGTCCTGGTGCCACTCCTTGATGTCGGCCCGCATGCGCTTGATGGCGTCGCCCAGCGCACCCTGGATCATCTCAGGCTTCGGATAGGCCGAAACGCTCGGCGGCATGCGCACATAGTCGCCATAGATGGTGGTGTACTCATGCGGCACGACCCACGGACCGCAAATGCTGATGACGGCGATGAAAGCCAGGTAATAGAGGCTGAGCATCGCGGCGCGGTTGCGCTTGAGCCGCGCCCAGGCATTGCCCCAGAGCGAGCGGCCGACGATCGGCTCGGGTACGGCGACGGCGAGGTCAGTCATAGCGGACCCTCGGGTCGACGACCGCATAGAGCAGGTCGACGATCAGGTTGAAGACGATGGTGAAGAGCGCGATCACCACAACGGTTCCCATGACCAGCGTGTAGTCGCGGTTGAGCGCTGCATCGACGAAGTAGCGGCCGACGCCGGGGATGGAGAAGATCGTCTCGACGATGATCGAGCCGGTGAGCAGCGCGGCGGCCGCCGGGCCGGTGAACGAGACGATCGGCAGCACGGCGCCGCGCAGCGCGTGCTTGACCACCACCGACCAGTCGGACAGGCCGAGCGCACGCGCCGTGCGGATATGGTGCGAGCGCAGGCTCTCGATCATCGAGCCGCGCATCAGGCGGGCGACGATGGCGATCTGCGGCAAGGCCAGCGTCAGCACCGGCCCGACCTTGTTGATGAAGGCGCCGTCGCCCCAGCCGCCGATCGGCAACAGCTTCCAGGACAGCCCGAAGGCGAGCTGGATCACCGGCGCGATGACGAAGGTGGGGATGGTGCTGCCGGCGGTGGCTAAAGCGATCACCGAATAATCGCCTATCTTGTTCTGGTTGAGCGCGGCGATGGTGCCGAGGATGGAACCCAGCAGCAGCGCCAGCACCAGAGCCGAGGTGCCGATCTGGATCGAGATCGGCAAGCCCTTGGCGAAGAGTTCGGTGACGGTGAAGTCAGGCAGATTGTAGCTCGGGCCGAAATTGCCGCGCAAAAGATTGCCGAGATAGTGGACATATTGCAGCCAGAGCGGATCGTTGAGGCCGAACTGGGCTTCGAGATTGGCCCTGATCTCGGGGCTCAAGCCCCGCTCCTGGTTGAACGGGCCGCCAGGGGCGACGCGGATCAGGAAGAACGCCACCGTCACGATGACGAAGAGCGTGGGGATGGCGGTCAACAGCCGCCGGAAGACATAACGCAGCATCGGCGCCCCGCTTCAGCCAGGGCAACGGCTCTCCAGACGAAGATCCGTGGCGCCGGCATCTCTGATCTTCGCACCGGCATTCCCGAAAATCCAACCCGATTTTCGGCCCGGCACGACGCCAGACCGCGACCGCCGCTATCGGAAGATAGCGGCGGCGCGGCCAAGGGTTGATCGTCAGTCCTTGGAGATGAAGCGGGATGGATGAACGTCCATGACGTTGTCGGTGAAGCCATGCAGCTTCGAGGACACGATGTCGTGGTAGCTGTAATAGAGCAGCGGGATCTGGCCGACATCGTCGACGAGGATGCGCTCGGCCGCGGCGAGGTCCTTCATGCGCTCCTCGGGCTTGCCGCCGGCGGCGGCGGCCTTGTCCATGGCGGCCTCGTAGGCCGGGCTGTCGTAGTCCGAGTAGTTGTTGCCGCTCGCCTTGCGCGAGATGCCGAGGAAGGTCTCCGGATCCTTGTAGTCGGCGATCCAGGCAGCGCGGGCGACGTCGTAATTGCCCTTCTGCTCGAGGAAGCCGTAGTGGGTCTTGGTGTCGGTGTTGAGCAGCGTCACCTCGACGCCGAGCGGCTTCAGCTGTTCCTGGATGGCGACCGCCGTGTTCTTATGGTTTTCCGAGGTGTTGTAGCGGATTTCCATCTTCAGCGGATGCTCGGGCGTGTAGCCTAGCTTCTCCAGGATCTTCTTGGCCTCGTCCTCGCGGTCGATCTGCGGCATGTCCGCGTATTTGGCCATCGCCGGCGTGTAGCCCTCGATGCCGGGAGGCACCATGGAATATCCAGGCAGCATGGAGTTCTGCCAGACCTTCTCGGCCAGGAAGTCGCGGTCGATCGCCATCGAGATGGCATTGCGGAGCTCGACATTGTTCCAAGGCGCTTTGTCGGTCTTGATGGCGTAATAATAGGTGCCGAGATACGGGCCGACCTTGATCTGATCGCCGAACTTGGTCTTGAGGTCGGCCAACTGCTCGGTCGGCAGATCGTCATAGCTGTCGAGCTCGCCTGCCTCGAAGCGCTTCATGGCGGAGGAACGGTCCTCGGTCGGGATGTAATTGACGGTGTCAATCTTGACGCTGGCGGCATCCCAGAATTTCGGGTTCTTGACCAGCTTGAGGTGGTCGTTGGGCACCCATTCGGCGAGCGTATAGGCGCCGTTGGACACGAGCTTGCCGGGCTTGATCCAGTCGGCGCCGAGCTTGTCCATCGAGGCCTTGTTGACCGGATAGGTCGCCTGGTGGGTCAGCATCTCCAGGAAGTAGGGCGTCGGCGCCTTGAGCGTGACTTCCAGCGTGTTGGCATCGATCGCCTTCACGCCCATGTCCTCGGCCTTGCCCTTCTTGGTGTTGAAGTCCTCGGCGCCCTTCACCGGATAGAGCATCGAGGCGTATTCGGCGCCGGTCGCGGGATCTTCCAGGCGGTGGAAGGCAAAGACGAAGTCTTCCGCCTTCACCGGGGTGCCGTCGGACCACACGCCGTCCTTGCGCAGCTTGAAGGTATAGACGGTGCCGTCGTCCGAGACGGTCCAGCTTTCGGCGGCGCCCGGGATGAGATTGGCCTTCTCGTCCTGCATCACCAGTCCCTGGAACAGGTCGCGCAGGATGTTGGCTTCGTAGACGGTCGAGGTCTTGTGCGGATCGACAGATTCCGGCTCCGCGGCGCTGCCGCGGTTGTAGACCACTTCGGCAAAAGCATGCGTGTAAAAGGAGCCCGTGGCCAGAGCCATGGTGGTGGCGAACACCGTCGCCTTCAGCATATTTTTCAGCATGAAGTTTCTCCCTGTCGGCGCAGCCCCTCAGCCGCGCCTCTTTAAGTTTTAACACCTCGGAACCGTTGAAACGGCCCCGTTTCAGGCGTGCCGCCGGTCCCTTCCGGCGGCTGGTGGCAGGAGACTAGACAGAGCGAAATCTTATTTCAACCATTGCCTGCTTGACGCAAAGTGAGCGTCATCACGCTAAAACAGCAAAACCTAAAGCTTAGAGCTTGCCTTCAACTTGGTACACCTGCCGGTTGTTCGAGGCATTTTCTGTTTTTGCAGGCAGGTTTTGGCATTCTCCGTATCATGCTGAAAAACCGAAAACTCCCTGTTTCCTGGTCTCGTTTCCCGGCAGACGCCGAGGGCACGTCAGCAATCGAATTCGCCATGCTGGCACCGATCTTCATCCTGCTTCTGCTCGGCATGGTTGCATATGGAATCTATTTCGGCGCCAGCCATTCCGTCCAGCAGATCGCCGCCGATGCGGCGCGCACGGCGATTGCCGGCCTGAACCAGACCGAGCGGCAGGCACTGGTCACCGATTTCATCGCGCACGATGTCTCGGGCTATCCGTTCGTCGACCCCAACAAGCTGACCGTCAACGCGCAGGACAGCGTCGCCGACGGCAGCCAGTTCGTCGTCTCGGTCACCTACGATGCGCGCAACCTGCCGATCTGGAATCTGTTCAAGACGCTGCCGCTACCGGGCACCACGATCCAGCGCCAGTCGACGATCCGGGTCGGAGGCATATGATGCCCATCAAGGGGGGGCTTAAGCGGTTTATCGTTTCCAGGAAACGCCAAACCGCTCCATCTGTTTCTGTTTTCCGTGACGCAATTCCGGACGGAAGGCTACGGCGAAGTCGCCGAACCGAACCGCTTCGCACTTTTCCTGGAATTGCTCTCATGGCGGCGACGCGAAGGCTCGTCGCCGACCGTAGCGCGAATTTCGCCGTCATGACGGCGCTATGCACGCCGGTGGCGCTGGCGCTGACCGCCTTCGCGATCGACGAAGGCTCGCTTTACAATGAGCGCCGCGCTGCGCAGTCGATCGTCGACCTTGCCGCCATCACCGCGGCCTCGAACATCACCAATGCGCAGCAGGCGGTGCTGACGACGCTCAGCGACAACGGCATCACCTCGGTCGCCGTGCAGGAGCAAGGCACCACCGTGGCGCCAACCGCCAGCAAGGCGGTCGTCCAGATCGTGCCTGGACGCTACACGGGCGTCAGCGCCATTGCCGCCGGCAGCCGGTTCGAGGCGGGCAAGCTGCCTTACAATGCCGTGCAGGTGTCGCTGAAGAAGCAGGGCACGCTCTATTTCGCCGGCTCCATCATGTCGCCGCCCACTCTCGGCACGACCGCTATCGCCAGCGCGCAGCCGCAAGCGGCTTTTTCGGTCGGCTCGCGGCTTGCCAGCCTCAATGGCGGCATTCTCAACGCGCTTCTCGGCGGCCTTCTCGGCGGCAACATCTCGCTCAGCGTGATGGATTACAATTCGCTGGTGTCGGCCGATATCGATGTTCTTTCGTTCACCGATGCGCTGGCCACGCAATTGCATCTGACCGGTGTCAGCTATTCCGACGTGCTCGCCTCCAAGGCAACGGTCGGCCAGATCGCCACCGCCATGGCCAACGTGCCCGGGCTGGACCACACAGCCAAGATCGCGCTCCAGACCATGGCCTCCAGCGCCACCAACACCGTCAAGATTCCGCTCAGCAGCCTCGTCGACCTGGGCTCGGTGGGCAACCTCGGCCTTGGACAAAAACCGGCCGGGCTGTCGGTCGACGCCAGCGCGCTCAGCATGCTGACGGCGGCGGCGGCACTTGCCAACGGCACGAACCAGGTCGCGGTCAATCTCGGCGCCACCATACCTGGGCTGGCATCGACCACGCTTGCCATCGCCATCGGCGAGCCGATGCAGAATTCGGCCTGGCTGGCGGTGGGAGAGGCAGGCACGGTGGTGCGCACTGCGCAGACGCGCATCAAGCTCAACGCCAGCGTCACGCTCGGCAATGCCAATCTCGGCGGCGGCATCAGTCTGCTTGCCGTCAACCTGCCGCTCAATGTCGAGGTCGCCTATGCGGAAGCCAAGCTGACCGACATCACCTGCCCGACCGGACCCTCCAGCATCAAGGTGTCGATCGCCGCGCAGCCGGGCGTGGTCGCGGCTCATCTGGCCAAGAGCAGCGCCAGCGGTTTCGCCGACTTCACCCAGCCGCAATCCTTCTCCGACGCCGAGATCGCGGATGTCAGCCTCAAGCTGCTGCTGATCAACCTCAATCTGCTGCAGATCAATGGGCAGTCGGCCTTTTCGGTCACGAACATGGCGCCGACCACCCTGACCTACAACGCCTCCGACATCGCCAACAAGGCGATCAAGACGGTGTCGACGAAGAACCTGACGCAGTCGCTGACGACATCGCTGGTCAACAACCTGTCGCTGTCGGTCAATGCGCTGGGGCTCGGCCTCGACGTGACCGCCCTGCTCGGCACGGTGAAGCCTGCAGTGACGACGCTGCTCAACGGCGTGACCGCGCCGGTCGACGACCTGCTCTACAATGTGCTTGGGGCGCTCGGTGTCCATGTCGGCGAGGCAGACGTGCGCGTAACCGGCGCGACCTGCGGGCGCTCGGTGCTCGTCCAGTAAGCCGCCTTCAGGCAATTCTGCCTACGAAGCACCCCACGGGCGGCAGTGCCAGGCCAATCTCCTCAAGGACACCGCCAAGAACGCCGGCGACGTCAGCGGCAAGAGCCGTTATCTCGGCATCCCTGATCTCGGCCGGCAGGGCCCAGCTCGCCGGCTCCGCGGCGAAGTTGAAGACGCATAGCAATCTCTCGTCTTCGTGCTGGCGGATGAAAGCCAGCACATCGCCCTCGGCCTCGAGGAAACGGATAGAGCCAGCGATCAGCGCCGGATGGCGCTTGCGCAGTGCAAGGATCGAGCGATAAGCCGCCAGCACGGAGCCGCCTTCGCCATCCTGGACATCGACCGCACGCGCACGATGCGCTTGCGGCACCGGCAGCCAGGGCTTGGCCGTCGAGAAGCCGGCATTGTCCGCCTCAGCCTGCCAGACCATCGGCGTGCGACAGCCGTCCCTGCCCTTCACGCCCGGCCAGAAGCGGATGCCGACCGGATCACGCAGATCCTCATAGGCGAGCTCAGCTTCATCGAGGCCCAGTTCCTCGCCCTGGTAAAGGCAGATCGAGCCGCGCAGGCAGGACAAAAGCGCGATCGAGAACTTGGCCACCGCGTCCGGGCTCTCGCCAGGCCGTGTCCAGCGGCTGACATGGCGCACGACATCATGGTTGGAGAAGGCCCAGCAGACCCAGCCGTCCGGGGCGGTGGTCTCGAACGCCTCGACGCAGCCGCGCACATGGGCAGCGGAAAATTGCGGGCTGAGCAGGTCGAACGTGTAGCACATCTGCAGTTTGTCGCCGCCGGAGACATAGGCGGCGAGCGTCTGCAGCGAACGCTCCTCGTCCCCCACCTCGCCGACCGCGGCGCGGTCTTGATATTCGTCGAGCAGCGCGCGGAAGCGTTTCAGGAAGTCGAGGTTCTCGGGGCGCGTCTTGTCGAAAAGATGCTCCTGGAACCCATAGGTGCTTGTCGAGCCGTTGGTGCCGGCGACGCTTGACGCCAAGGGCGGGTTATCGCGCAGCCAGCGGTCGTGGACATAGTAGTTGACGGTATCCAGCCGGAAGCCGTCGACGCCGCGCTCCAGCCAGAAGCGCACGGTGTCGAGCAGCGCGTCCTGGACCTCACGATTGTGGAAGTTCAAATCCGGCTGCGCGGCGAGGAAATTGTGCATGTAATATTGCCGGCGGGTGGCGTCCCATTCCCAGGACGGGCCGCCGAAGACGGACAGCCAGTTATTCGGGGCGCTGCCGTCCGGCCTGGCGTCGGCCCAGACATACCAGTCGGCCTTGGCATTGTCGCGGCTGGCTCGGCTTTCGACGAACCATTCATGCTTGTCGGAAGAATGCGAGATCACCTGGTCGATGATGAGTTTCAGGCCGAGCCGATGCGCCTCGGCGACCAGCGCGTCGAAATCTTCCAGGCTGCCGAACATCGGATCGACGTCGCGATAGTCGGACACGTCATAGCCCATGTCGGCCATCGGCGACTTGAAGAAAGGCGAGAGCCAGACCGCGTCGACGCCGAGCGAAGCGATGTGGGTGAGCCGCGCGGCGATGCCCTTCAAATCACCGCTGCCGTCGCCGCTCGTGTCCTGGAAGGAGCGCGGATAGACCTGGTAGATGACACAGCCGCGCCACCATTCGGTTCCCTGCCCGGGATTGTCGCCAGCCATCACGAACCCTTCCCGCTGCGCGATTTGGCGGCACGCCGCTCGATCATGAAATTGACGCTGCGGCCGGGCAACGGCCGCGCGAGGTCGACCGGCTGAGTCTCGATTGCCGGGCGCCATTCAAATCCGTCCCGCGCCGGCAAGGTGAAGACACATTGGCGGCGGTCGCCATTGATCACGACGGCCAGGCGGTTGCCTTCGGTATCGCCAAGCAGCATGACGAGGCGATGCCGGCCGGGATCGTTCCAGTCCGTATCGCCGAGCGGCGCACCGGTCTCGGTCAGCCAGGCCACGTCGGGAATGTCCGCTCCGTCGGCCGGCTCGCCCGCCAGGAAGTGTGTATCCGCCAGAGCGGGAAAGACCCGGCGCAGCGAAGCGAGTGACGATGCATATTGCTCGAGCGCCCGATCGCGGCCTGCCCAGTCCAACCAGGTGACGGCGTTGTCCTGCGCATAGGCGTTGTTGTTGCCCTTCTGCGTGCGGCCGAACTCGTCGCCGGCGGTCAGCATGATGGTGCCGCGCGATGCAAAGAGCGTGGCGAGCAGCGCGCACTGGTCGGCGAAGCGGGCCCTGGCGATCGCCTCCTCATCCGTCTCGCCTTCGGCGCCGTTGTTCCAGGACAAATTGTCGTTATGGCCGTCGCGATTCTGCTCGCCATTGGCCTCGTTGTGCTTGCGCTCATAGGCGACGATGTCGGCCAGCGTCATGCCGTCATGCGCGGCGATGAAGTTGACCGTGCGACTGACAGGTTTCCCTTCTCTGCCAAAGACGTCCGAGGAGCCGGCAAGCCGGGTGGCCAAAGCGCCGATCGCGCCGGTATCGCCGCGCCAGAAGCGCCTGACATCGTCGCGGTAGCGGTCATTCCATTCGAGATAGGGCGGGCGGAAATTGCCGAGCTGGTAGCCGTTCGGGCCGATATCCCAGGGTTCTGCGATCAGCGCGCGGTCGGCGAGCAGAGGATCTCCGGCGATGGCCTGAAGCAACGGCGCTTCCGGCTCGAAGGCGCCGTCGACGCGGCCGAGCACCGGTGCCAGATCGAAGCGGAAGCCGTCGACACCGGCGAAGCGGACGAAGTGTCGGAGCGTGTCGAGCACCATCTCGCGCACTACCGGATGGTCGCAGGCGACCGTGTTG
The DNA here is from genome assembly GCF_051127865.1 of Mesorhizobium sp. RIZ17. Lineage (NCBI taxonomy): Bacteria > Pseudomonadati > Pseudomonadota > Alphaproteobacteria > Hyphomicrobiales > Phyllobacteriaceae > Mesorhizobium > Mesorhizobium sp. RIZ17. The sequence continues at coordinate 4,269,517 of NZ_CP147861.1, read as the reverse complement.
CCGGTGCCGGTGTCGTTGACCAGCCTGCCGTCCTCCTGATGCCGGTAGTAGGCCAGCGCATCCAGCCCGCGCAGCGACAGCGTCGGGCCGAGCCGGTCGCTCTCGCCGGTGTGGTTGAAGACGAGATCGAGGATGGTGCCAATGCCGGCCTTGCGCAGCGCGGCGACGGTATCGCGCAGTTCCTTGAGGCCGCCGGGCGCCAGACGCGGATCCAGCGCCATGAAGGTGACGGGATTGTAGCCCCAGGCGTTGCCCAGCCCCAGCGGCGGCAGATGCCGCTCGTCGATCGACGCGGTGACCGGCATCAGCTCGACCGCGGAGACGCCGAGACGCATCAGGTGCTCAACGACAGCCGGGTGGGCAAGCGCCGCGACGGTGCCGCGCTCAGCCTCCGGCACGTCCGGATGCAGTCTGGTGAAGGAGCGGACGTTGAGCTCGTAGATCAGCCCGCCGGGCTGGAACAGCGGCGGCTTGGCCGGCACTGGTTTGAGCAGGGACCGCGCAATCGCCTTCGGCATCAGCGAGGCCGTGTCGGCGCCTTCGCTGCGTTTGGCGGCAAGCCGCCAATGGTATTGGTATGGACGATCGACCTCGACGGCATACGGGTCGGAGAGAAGCTTGCTCGGATCGAACCACAGGCCGCGTTCCGGCGCGTAGTCGCCGTCGGCGCGAAAGCCGTAGCGGGTGCCGTCGCCAAGGCCGGGGACAAGCAGCGCATGCAGGCCCTCGCCTTCCGGGTTGAGCTCCAGCCGGTCGGTTTCGCGGCTGCCGCTGTCGTCGAAAAGCGAGACCCAAAGACGCCGGGCCGATGATGACCAGACGGCAAAGCGGATACCTTCGGCGGTGATGGTGGCGCCGAGGGTCATGCAGGCGCCTTCCCTTCTCCCCTTGTGGGAGAAGGTGGATCGGCGCGCAGCGCCGAGACGGATGAGGGGTGTTGGAAGGAATGGGGCGCAGGTGTTCTGGACGCCGGTTTGCGCCAAGCTGGAGCACCCCTCATCCGTCGCCTTCGGCGACACCTTCTCCCACAAGGGGAGAAGGGGGAGCCGCGCGGCGCCGCCACCCTCAAGTAATCACGCTCGGCTTGTTGCGGCCGGTGTGGCTCTTGATGCCGGCGATGTCGTCGGCGGCGGCGATGAGATCGGCCAGCGCTTCCTGCGTGTCGAGGTCATGCCGCGCCTTGTCCGGCTCGTAGCGCTCGATATAGACGCGCAGCGTCGCGCCCGACGTGCCGGTGCCCGAGAGGCGCAGCACGACGCGCGAGCCGCCCTCGAACAGGATTCGTATGCCCTGATGCTCGCTCACCGAGCCGTCGACCGGGTCGTGATAGGCAAAGTCGTCGGCCTTGGCGATCTTGAGGCCGCGCACGCTGGTGCCTGGCAGCGAGTTAAGCTTGGCGCGCAGCTCGTCGACCAGCGCGTTGGCGCGGTCGCTCTCGACCTCCTCATAGTCGTGGCGCGAATAGTAGTTGCGGCCGTAGGTCGCCCAGTGCTCGGTGACGATCTGCTTGCAGCTCTCGCCGCGCGCGGCGAGGATGTTGAGCCACAAAAGCACCGCCCACAACCCGTCCTTCTCGCGCACATGGTTGGAGCCGGTGCCGGCGCTTTCCTCGCCGCAGATGGTGGCCATGCCGGCGTCGAGCAGGTTGCCGAAGAACTTCCAGCCGGTCGGCGTCTCATAGATGCCGACGCCGAGCTTTTCGGCGACGCGGTCGGCAGCACCACTGGTCGGCATCGAACGGGCAATGCCCTTGAGGCCGTCCTTGTAGCCTGGCGCCAGCTTGGCATTGGCGGCAAGCATCGCCACCGAATCCGACGGCGTGACGAAGATGCCTCTGCCGATGATCAAATTGCGGTCGCCGTCGCCGTCGGACGCCGCGCCGAAATCCGGCGCATCGGGGCCCATCATCTCGTCATAGAGATGCTTTGCGTGCACAAGGTTCGGGTCGGGATGGTGGCCGCCGAAATCCGGCAGTGGCTTGAAGTTGCGGCAGGTGCCGTCCGGGGCGCCGAGGCGGTGCTCGATGATCTCCTTGGCATAGGGGCCGGTCACCGCGTGCATGGCGTCGAAACGCATGCGGAAGCCCGACTTGAAGAGCTTCCTCAGCGCATCGAAGTCGAACAGGCTTTCCATCAATTCGGCATAATCCTTGACCGGGTCGAAGATCTCGACCGTCATGTCGCCGGCCTTGACGGTGCCGATGGTGTCGATGTCGATCTCGCCGATCTCGGCGATCTTGAAGCTCTTGATCTCCTTCGACTTGGCGAAGATCGCGTCGGTGATCTTTTCAGGCGCCGGGCCGCCATTGCCGGCATTGTACTTGATGCCGAAATCCTCGTGCGGGCCGCCGGGATTGTGGCTGGCCGACAGGATGATGCCGCCGAAGGTCTTGTATTTGCGGATGATGTTGGAGGCGGCGGGGGTCGACAGAATACCGCCCTGCCCGACCATCACCTTGCCGAATCCATTGCCGGCGGCAATCGCGATGGCCTTCTGGATGACCTCGCGGTTGTAGAAGCGGCCGTCGCCGCCAATCACCAGCGTCTTGCCCTGAAAACCGTCCAGCGCATCGAAGATCGACTGGATGAAGTTCTCGGCATAGTGCTCCTGCTGGAACACCGGCACTTTCTTGCGCAGGCCCGACGTGCCAGGCTTCTGGTCGGTATAGGGTTTGGTGGGGACGGTTTTGATCATGCCTCAGGCAGCCCTTTTCGAAAGCAGCAAGCGATAGAGTTCGACGTATTTTTCGGCGCTCTTGTCCCAGGAGACATCGGCCTTCATGCCCTGCCGCTGGATCGAGGCCCAGGTCGCGGGCCGCGCATGCACCTCGACCAGCCGCTGGATGGCATGCAGCATCGCGCCGCCATTGTTGGGCGCGAACTGGAAACCGGTGGCGACACCAGCCGACAAGGCGGCCTCATTGGCGTCGATGATCGTGTCGGCCAACCCGCCGGTACGGGCGACGACCGGCACGCAGCCATAGCGCAGGCCATAGAGCTGGGTGAGCCCGCACGGCTCGAAGCGGGACGGGATGATGATGGCGTCGCAGCCGCCCTGCATGACATGCGAAAGGCCTTCGTCGTAACCGACGACGACGCCGACGCGACCGCGATGGCGGGCTGCGGCGGCAAGCAGCGTGCCCTCGAGACCGGCATCGCCCGAGCCGAGGATCGCAAGGCGCGCGCCGGCGGCGACGATGCCGTCGACGACCGCGGCGAGGATGTCCATGCCCTTCTGCCAGGTCAGCCGGCTGATGACGCAGACGATCGGGCTGCCGTCCGCCTCCAGACCGAAGCGCTCTTCGACCGCCTTGCGGTTCTTGGCCCTCGCCGCAAGCTTCTCGGCCGAATAATTGGCGACCAGGTGCTTGTCGGTCTCGGGATTCCAGATATCGACGTCGATGCCGTTGACGATGCCGTAGAGGTCGGTTGAGCGCATGTTGATCAGCCCGTCGAGACCCATGCCGAATTCGGGCAAGCGGATTTCCTGCGCATAGGTCGGGCTGACCGTGGTGATCGCCCAGGCAGCCTGGAGGCCGGCCTTGAGAAAGCCGACGCCGCCATAATATTCGACGCCGTCGAGCTGCATGGCCACCGCCGGCAGGCCGAGCTCGCCGAAGATGCCGGCGCCGAACTGGCCCTGGAAGGCAAGGTTGTGCACGGTGATCAGCGACGGCACGCCGACGGCCTTGCCGTAGCGCATATAGGCAAGCGTCATCGCCGACTGCCAGTCATGGGCATGCACGATATCGGGCTGGTAACCGGAGATCGCACCGCCGGCAATGTCGCCGCCAACCTGGCTCAAGGCCGCGAAGCGGCGCCAGTTGTCCGGCCAGTCGGCGCCGGAGGCGGTGCCGTAAGGGCCGCCCTGGCGATCGAAGAGATGCGGCGCGTCAAGCACGAAGAGGTCGAGATCGCCGACCTTGACGGCATGAATCGAAGCTTTGCCGCCCTGCAGCAGCGGATACTGGTAGACGGCCTTCTTCTTGGCGAAGGCCGCCATCACGACGGGATAGCCGGGGATCAGCGTGCGCATCGCCACGCCCTTGCCGGCCAACGCGATCGGCAAGGCGCCGGTCACGTCGGCAAGCCCGCCGGTCTTGATCAGCGGAAAGATTTCGGGCGTGACCGACAGAACCTGCATGCGCTCCACATTCCGATCTTAAAGTGACAGTTTGTCGATCAAGCTGACAACTTGTTGATCAAACTGACAACTTGTTGATCATATCTTGCGTGATCAGGCAGATGCCTTTTTCCGATACACGGAAGCGCTTGGCGTCGAGCGCCGGGTCCTCGCCCACCACCAATCCTTCCGGGATGTGGACGCCGTGATCAATGACGACGCGCTTGAGATGCGCGTTGCGGCCGACAGTGACGTCGGGCAGCATCACCACTTCCTCGAGCTTCGAATAGGAATTGATGCGCGCGCCGGTGAAGATCAGGCTGCGGCGCAGCGAGGCGCCAGAGACGATGCAGTCGCCGGAGACCAGCGAGGAGATCGCCTCGCCGCGTCGGCCGTCCTCGTCATGCACGAACTTTGCCGGCGGCTTCAATTCGGCATAGGTCCAGATCGGCCAGTCGCGGTCGTAGAGGTCGAGCTCGGGCGTGATGTCGGTCAAGTCGATGTTGGCTTCCCAATAGGCGTCCACCGTTCCGACGTCGCGCCAATAGGGTTCGGACTCATGCGAGGAGCGCACGCAGGATTTGGCGAAGCGATGGGCGATCGCCTTACCGTGCTGGACGATGTAGGGGATGATGTCCTTGCCGAAGTCGCGGCTGGAGCCGGGTTCGGCGGCGTCGCGGCGCAACTGTTCCATCAGGAACTTGGTCTTGAAGACATAGATGCCCATCGAGGCCAGGGCGAATTCCGGCTTGTCGGGAATGCCCGGCGGATCGGCCGGCTTCTCGACGAAGGCGATGATGTTGTCCTTCTTGTCGACATGCATGACGCCGAAGCCGGTCGCCTCCATGCGCGGCACTTCGAGACAGCCGACGGTGACATCGGCGCCGGCGTCGACATGCTGGCGCAGCATCAGCTCGTAGTCCATCTTGTAGATGTGGTCGCCGGCGAGGATGACCATGTATTCGGGGCCGTAGGCCTCGATGATGTCGATGTTCTGGTAGACGGCGTCGGCTGTACCTTCATACCACTGCGTTTCCGAGACGCGCTGCGATGCAGGCAGGATGTCGAAGCTTTCGTTTCGCTCGGGCCGCAGGAAGTTCCAGCCGCGCTGCAGGTGGCGGATCAGCGAATGCGCCTTGTACTGGGTGGCGACGCCGAGGCGGCGGATGCCGGAGTTGAGCGCATTGGACAGGGCAAAATCGATGATGCGCGTCTTGCCGCCGAAATAGACCGCTGGCTTGGCGCGCCGGTCGGTCAGCTCCTTGAGGCGGCTGCCGCGGCCGCCGGCCAGCACATAGGCCATGGCATCGCGTGCCAGCGGCTGGGTTCTTTTGATCTCTGCCATTTTGTTACCCTCCCAAACAAGCTGCCCGGATCGTTGCAAGAGCAGGATGAGACATCATCTGCTTCAATCCGTGACGAATTCCAGCATGATCGTCGACAGCGGCGGCAAAAGCATCGTCGCCGATACGCCGCCTCCTTCCCCGCTCGCCTCGACCATGCCGCCATTACCCATGCCGGAGCCGCCATAGACCTCGGCGTCGGTATTGATGATTTCGCGCCACTTTCCCGCCTTCGGCAGCGGCACGCGATAGTTCTCGCGCGGCACCGGCGTAAAATTGGAGATGACGGCAATCGGATTGCCGTCCGGCGCGCTGCGCAGCCATGCGAAGACCGAATTGTCGCGGTCGTCGACGATCAGCCAGGAGAAGCCTTCCGGCTCGCAGTCGCGCGCATGCAGCGCCGGGCGCGAACGATAGAGGTAGTTCAGGTCGCGCACCGTCTGCCAGACGCCGCGATGCGGTGCGAATTCGAGCAGGTTCCAATCGAGCGCGCGCTCCTCGCTCCACTCGCGGCGCTGGGCGAATTCCTGGCCCATGAACAACAGCTTCTTGCCGGGATAGCCCCACATGAAGGCGTAATAGGCGCGCAGGGTGGCAAACTTCTGCCAGTCGTCGCCGGCCATCTTGTTGAGCAGCGTGCCTTTGCCGTGCACGACCTCGTCATGCGACAGCGGCAGCACGAAATTCTCCGAGAACGCGTAGACCAGGCCGAAGGTGATGTCGTTGTGATGGTGCTTGCGGAAGATAGGCTCCTTGGAGAGATACTCCAGCGTGTCGTGCATGAAGCCCATGTTCCACTTGAAGCCGAAGCCGAGGCCGCCTTCATGCACAGGGCGCGACACTTTCGGCCACGAGGTCGACTCCTCGGCGATCGTCATCACGCCGGGATGGTGGCCGTAGACCTCCTTGTTCATCTTCTGCAGGAAACTGACCGCTTCGAGGTTCTCGCGCCCGCCCTTCTCGTTGGGGATCCACTCGCCCGCCTTGCGCGAATAATCGAGGTAGAGCATCGAGGCGACCGCGTCGACGCGCAGGCCGTCGACATGGTATTTCTCGGCCCAGAACAGCGCGTTGTTGACCAGGAACGACACCACCTCGCGGCGGCCGAAATTGTAGATGGCGGTGTTCCAGTCGGGGTGAAAACCCTGGCGCGGGTCGGCATGTTCGTAGAGCGCCGTGCCGTCGAACTTCACCAGCCCATGCTCGTCGACCGGGAAATGCGCCGGCACCCAGTCGAGGATGACGCCGACGCCGGCGCGGTGCGCGCCGTCGACGAAGCGGGCAAAGCCGTCCGGATCGCCGAAGCGGGCCGTCGGGGCGTAGAGGCCGGTGGTCTGGTAGCCCCAGGACGGGTCGTAGGGGTGCTCCGAGATCGGCAGGAACTCGATATGGGTGAAGCCGGTGTCGATCACGTAGGGGATCAGCCGCGCGGCGAGCTCGTCCCAGGAGAGGAACGTGCCGTCGTCGCGGCGCTGCCAGGAGCCGGCGTGGACCTCATAGATCGAGATCGCCTCGCGCCTGGGATCGGCCTTTTGCCAGAAACCGCGATGCGCCTCGTCGCCCCAGCGATGCGCGATCGGCGGCGCCGTCACCGAGGCGGTGGCCGGGCGCAGTTCCGACTCGAAGGCGAACGGATCGGCCTTGAGCGGCAGGCGCACGCCGTCGGGCCCGATGATCTCGAACTTGTAGGGCTGCCCCGCGCCGAGATCGGGAATGAACAATTCCCAGATGCCGGTGTCCTTGCGGTCGCGCATGGTGTCGCGGCGGCCGTCCCAGTCATTGAAGGCGCCGACCACGGAGACGCGCCTCGCGTTCGGCGCCCAGACGGCGAAATGCACGCCGGTGGCGCCCTCGTGTTCGATGATGTGGGCGCCGAGCTTGTCGAAGAGCCTGAGATGAGAGCCCTCGGCCATGTAATAGTCGTCCATCGGACCCAATACCGGGCCGAAGGAATAGGGATCGGTCAGCCACCAGTCGCCGCCGGCATTCCTGGCGTGATAGCGCAGCGGCTGGCGCTTGCGGATCGAGATCTTGCCCTCGAAGAAGCCGGCGTCGTCACGGCGGGAGAGCTCGCCGGCCTCCTTGCCGGTCAGCGTATAGGCGGTGACGAATTCGGCGTTGGGCACGAAGCAGCGGGCGACGAAGCCTTTGCCGGCTTCCTGCACGCCCAGGACCGCGAAAGGATCGCCATGCGTTCCGGCGACAATCGCCGCGACATCGCCGGCTGGCGCCAGTCCGTCCGGCCCGCTTGTCGCAGCGGTCGCGCGCGGCTTCCTCATCAAGCGGTCGCCCTCCCCGGGCACCTTTGTTTTGGGTGCGCCCGCCCAGCACAATTGGACAGAAGACACCTGGGCCACATTGTTCGTAGCCTCATGCAATCATATCAGACGGGTACGTTCCAGATTTCTTTCGCATATTGGCGGATTGTGCGATCGGACGAGAACCAGCCCATGCGGGCAACGTTGTGGATGGCGCGCGCGTTCCAGTCGGGGCTGTCGCGCCAGACGCGGTCCACCTCGCGCTGGCAGGCGGCGTAGGAATCGAAGTCGGCCGCCACCATGAACCAGTCGCTGCTGTAGAGCCCGTTCATGAGGTCGCGGTAGCGATCGGGGTCGTCGGGCGAGAAGACGCCGGACGAGATCGCCGCTACGGCCTGCGACAATTCAGGTGACGCCTCGATGATGCCGCGCGGGTTGTAGCCATTGCTGCGTCGTTCGGCGACCTCGGCGGTGGTGAGGCCGAAGATGAAGATGTTGTCGTCGCCGACATGTTCCTTCATCTCGACATTGGCGCCGTCGAGCGTGCCGATGGTGAGCGCGCCGTTCATGCCAAACTTCATGTTGCCGGTGCCGGATGCTTCCATGCCGGCGGTCGATATCTGCTCGGAAAGGTCGGCGGCGGGCATCAGCACTTCGGCCAGGCTGACATTGTAGTTCGGCACGAACACGACCTTCAGCAGGCCGCGCACCGACGGGTCGCCGTTGATGACTTTCGCGACGTCGTTGGCCAGTTTGATGATCAGCTTGGCGTTGTGGTAGCTCGGCGCCGCCTTGCCGCCGAAGATCTTGACGCGCGGCATCCAGTCCCGCTCGGGATGCGAGCGGATCTGGTCGTAGAGCGCGATCGCTTCGAGGATGTTGAGCAGCTGGCGCTTATATTCGTGGATGCGCTTGACCTGGATGTCGAACAGCGCCGACGGGTCGAGCCGAATGCCCAGGCGGTCGGCAATCAAATTGGCGAGCTTCACCTTGTTCTGCCGCTTCACGGCGGCGAATTTTTCGCGGAAAGCCGCGTCGTCGGCGAGCGGATCGAGATCCTTGATCGCCTCGATGTCGTCCATGAAGCGGTCGCCGATCGCCTCGCGGGCAAGCGCGGTCAGGCCGGGATTGCACTGGATCAGCCAGCGCCTGGGCGTGATGCCATTGGTCTTGTTGTTGATGCGGTCGGGATAGAGCTTGTGGAGATCGGCGAACACCGTCTCCTTCATCAGCTCGGTGTGGAGGGCCGAGACGCCGTTGATGGAATGCGAGCCGACGAAGGCCAGATTACCCATGCGCACGCGGCGGTCGCCGTTTTCCTGGATCAGCGAGATGCGGGCGATCTGATCGCCCGAGAACTGGTTGGTGGCGCGGGCCTCGAGCAGCACCTGCGCATTGATGGCGTAGACGATCTGCATGTGGCGCGGCAAAAGCCGTTCGAACAGCGGCACCGGCCAGCTTTCCAGCGCTTCGGGCAGCAGCGTGTGGTTGGTGTAGCCGAAGGTGCGCTTGGTGATGTCCCAGGCCTGGTCGAAGTCCATGCCGTGAACGTCCATCAGGAGCCGCATCAATTCCGGCACGGCGACCGCGGGATGGGTGTCGTTGAGGTGGATCGCCGCTTTGTCGGGCAGCGATTTCAGGTCGCCATACTGGCTGAGATGACGCTGAACGATGTCCTGCAGCGAGGCGGTGGAGAAGAAATACTCCTGCCGCAGCCGCAGCTCCTGCCCGGCCATGTGGGAATCGGCCGGATAGAGCACGCGCGACAGCGCGTCGGCTTTGTTGCTCTCGGCCAGCGCGCCGATGTGGTCGCCGGCGTTGAACTTGTCGAGCAGGATCGGGTCGATCGGCATGCCGGACCAGAGTCTCAGCGTGTTGACGCGCCTGGCATGCCAGCCGGCCACCGGCGTGTCGTAGGCGACGGCCAGCACATGCTCGGTCGGCTTCCAGACGTGGCGTTCGAGCCGACCGTCCTTGGAGGTGATCGATTCCACCGAACCGCCGAAGCCGACCTCGAAGGAGCGCTCGCGCCGCTCGAACTCCCAGGGATTGCCGTGATCGAGCCAGGTCTCAGGCAGCTCGACCTGCCAGCCGCCGTGGATCTCCTGGCGGAACATACCGTTGGCGTAGCGGATGCCGTAGCCATGGGCGGGGATGTCGACGGTCGCCATGCTTTCCATGAAGCAGGCGGCAAGCCGGCCAAGACCGCCATTGCCGAGTGCCGCGTCCGGTTCCAGCGCGGCGATGAGATCGAGATCGACGCCAAGCGAGGACAGCGCCTCGCGCATGTTCTCCATCAGGCCGAGATTGGAGAAGGCGTCGCGCATCAGGCGACCGATGAGGAATTCGAGCGAAAGGTAATAGACGCGCTTTTCCTGCTGGTCGTAGGCTTCCTTGGTCGCCTGCATCCAGTGGTCGACGATGCGGTCGCGCACCACCTTGATCGAGGCGGTCAGCCAGTCATAGGGCGTGGCGACGGTGGTGTCCTTGCCAACCCGGTATTTAAGCGACATCAAGACTTCTTCAGCAAGGGTCTTGGGGTCTGGATTGTCGAGAACAGGGACTTCGATCGTCATGGCCGATGTCATTTCGCCTCTCGTGATTTTGCTACGATCATACCGGCTTTCATCGTTTCTCCCAGCCCATCGTACCGCATCGCAGCATACATTCAATCGATTTAGACGATCGACTCATCCGATCCCCTGCGGCGATCTACCCATCGAGGCAGATCAAGCCGCCAGAGCATCCTCCGGGGGCTTCTTGGCGCCGGTCATGAGAGCGACGGCATCCGACATGGAAATCTGCTTCGGATCGACGACGCAAAGGCGCTTTCCGAGACGGTGTATGTGAACGCGATCCGCCACTTCGAAGACATGCGGCATGTTGTGCGAGATAAGCACGATCGGCAGGCCGCGCTTCTTGACGTCGAGGATCAGTTCGAGCACCCGTCGGCTTTCCTTCACTCCAAGGGCGGCCGTCGGCTCGTCCATGATGACGACGCGGCTGCCGAAGGCCGCGGCGCGTGCCACCGCGACACCCTGGCGCTGGCCGCCCGACAACGTTTCCACCGCCTGGCTGATGTTCTGGATGGTCATCAAGCCAAGCTCGGTGAGCTTGTCGCGGGCGCGCTTTTCCATCGCCGGACGGTCGAGCATGCGAAACCAGCTGCCGAGCGGACCGGGTTTGCGGATTTCCCGGCCGAGGAACATGTTGTCGGCGATCGACAGCGCCGGCGACAGGGCCAGGTTCTGGTAGACGGTCTCGATGCCGGCTTCCCGGGCCTCCATCGGCGACTTGAAGGCGACGGGTTTGCCTTCGAGCCGTATCTCGCCTTCATCGGGCACGACAGCGCCGGAAATCGCCTTGATCAGCGATGACTTGCCGGCACCATTATCGCCGATGACGGCAAGGATCTCGCCCGGATAGAGGTCGAAGTCGGCATTATCGAGGGCAGTGACGCGGCCATAGCGCTTGACCAGACCACGAGCGGTGAGGATGGGTTCCTGGGTCATGATTATGCCGAAACCTTTCTGATCCATTGGTCGATCGCAACGGCGCCGATGATCAGCACGCCGGTGAGCAGCACCTTCCATTGCGGATCGGCGCCCAGCATATTGAGGCCCATCGAGACCACACCGACGATCATGGCGCCGAACAGGGTGCCGAGGATCGAGCCACGGCCACCAAAGAGCGATATACCGCCGATCACCGTCGCGGTGATCGCCTGCAGATTGTAGTCGGTGACGGCGGCGGACGGCGAAATCGAACCGTTGCGGCCGATGGAAACCCAGGCCGCGAAAGCGGCGATCAGCCCGGCAAGGGTGTAGACGGTCATCAGCACCTTCTTGGTCTGAATGCCCGACAGCTTGGCCGCCTCCTGGTCGTCGCCCACGGCATAGACATGGCGGCCCCAGGCCGTGTGGTTGAGAACGTACCAGAGGAGCAGCACGAGCAGGACCATGGCGATCACGCCGGCGGTCAGCACCGCGCTGCCGACCCTGAAACTCAGCGCGAACAAATGCAGCAGCGGAGCCTGGGTGTCGACGTCGGTGTCGCGGATCGTCTCATTGGCCGAATAGATGAAATTCGTGGCCATGACGATGTTCCAGGTGCCCAGCGTGACGATGAAGGGCGGCAGTTTCATGTAGGCAACGAGCAGGCCGTTGAGCAGGCCGCAAGCGGCACCGGCGGCAAGTCCGATGACCACGGCGAGCACGGCCGGCATGCCGTAGCTGACCGCGCAATTGCCCATGATGACGGCCGAGATCACCATGATGACCCCGATCGACAGGTCGATGCCGGCAGTCAGGATGACCAGTGTCTGGGCGGCGCCGAGAATGCCGACGATGGCGATCTGCTGCAGGATCAGCGTCAGTGTGTAGGATGAAAAGAAACGTCCGCCGATAGCGATGCCGAAAATGATGATCGACAGGACCAGCACGATCAGCGGCACCGCCGCCGGCGTGGAATGCAGGAAATGCTGTGCGCGTTTGACGAAGGATTTGTGCTCGTCGAAAGCGGCAACACTGGTGTCGCTGTCCGAGAGGACCTTCTCGAATTCCTGAGCTTGAGCCATGTTTTCTCCCCGTAGGGTGTCAGCCACTCGCCGACGCCCGTCCGCGCCTTTCCGGTCTGTCGCCGGGATTATTCGCGCTTATAGCGACACATCGTCCACCTGATGCGGCCGGGGATCAAGCCCCAGCCGCAAGCTTTATTAGCCATTCAGGCCAGCATCAGCCCCAGCACTTGGCAAGGCCTTCCTTGGTGTCGATCGACTTCACGCCCTTGGCCGGCTTGTCGGTGACGAGATTGACGCCGGTGTCGAAGAAGTTCTTGCCTTCGGTCGGCTTCGGCTTGGTGCCGTCCTTGGCATATTTGGCGATCGCCTCGATGCCGAGCGCCGCCATCTGCAGCGGATATTGCTGCGAGGTGGCACCGATGACGCCTTCGGTAACCGACTTCACGCCCGGGCAGCCGCCGTCGACCGAGACGATCAGCACCTGCTTTTCGAGACCGACTGCCTTGAGCGCCTGGTAGGCGCCGACAGCGGCGGGCTCGTTGATGGTGTGGATGACGTTGATGGTGTTGTCCTTCTGCAGAAGGTTTTCCATCGCCTTGCGGCCGCCTTCTTCGTTGCCGTTGGTCACGTCATGGCCAACGATGCGCGGATCGACCTCGTCGCCGATCTTGTTCGGATCCTTCACGTCAATGCCGTAACCCATCATGAAGCCCTGGTCGCGCAACACGTCGACCGTCGGCTGCGACGGGGTGAGGTCGAGGAAGCCGATCTTGGCGTCCTTGGCCTTGTCGCCGAGCGTAGCGGCAGCCCAGGCGCCGATCAGCTTGCCGGCCTCGAGATTGTCGGTGGCGAAGGTGGCGTCGGCGGCATCGATCGGATCGAGCGGAGTGTCGAGCGCGATCACCAGCAGGCCGGCGTCGCGGGCCTTCTTGACAGTCGGCACGATGCCCTTGGTGTCGGACGCCGTGATCAGGATGCCCTTGGCGCCGTCGGCGATGCAGCTTTCGATCGCGGCGACCTGGCTCTCGCTGTCGCCGTCGATCTTGCCGGCATAGGTCTTGAGATCGACGCCCAGTTCCTTAGCCTTGGCGGTGGCGCCTTCCTTCATCTTGACGAAGAAGGGGTTGGTGTCGGTCTTGGTGATCAGGCAGGCGCCGACGCCGGCGGCCGATGCCGACGAAGCGAACGCCATCAGACCCAGGCCGGCAGCCGCGAACACAGTGGACTTCAGCAGTGATTTCTTGGTCACGATTTCCTCCCAATGGAACTTGTTCCGGACGCCGGCCACCCGGCGTCTCAAGCGCATCCACCGATTTTCTCCCAGAGTGGACACACCTCAAAAAACACCAGTCCGCAACGGCTGTCAATAATTAAATCACTCTTATTTATTATTGACACTCTTGCGCTGTTCACTCATTCTAAACGAAAAGCATCGAGGGGAAACAGACGGGAGGAACAGGGTGGAGACCGGCATTGCGAGGCACGGTTCGCCCGAGGCTTTGGAAAGCCGGGTGCATCGCGGCACCAACCAGAGCGGCATGCGCGACCACAATGAGCGGCTCGTGCTGTCCCTTGTGCGTCAGCATGGCAGCCTGGCCAAATCCGACATCGCGCGCATGACCGGGCTGTCGGCCCAGACCGTGTCGGTGATCATGCGCGAGCTCGAGGAAGACAAGCTGCTCGTGCGCCAGGCGCCGCTGCGCGGCAAGATCGGCCAGCCTTCGATCCCGATGGCGCTCAACCCGGAGGGCGCCTTTTTCATCGGCCTCAAGATCGGCCGGCGCTCGGCCGAGCTCGTTCTGATCGACTTCCTGGGCAACGTGCGCGCCATGCTGCAGCATTCCTACCGTTACCCCGCACCGCGCGAGACCGTCGAATTCGTCACTGCCGGCATCAAGACGATGCGCGGCGAGCTGACGCCGGCGCAGGACAAGCGCATCGCCGGGCTCGGCATCGCCATGCCGTTCGAGCTGTGGAACTGGGCCGACACGGCCGGCGCGCCGCGCGAGATCATGGACGAATGGCGCCATCGCGATATCCGCGCCAACATCCAGGCGCAGTGCGAGTTCCCTGTCTACCTGCAGAACGACGCGACGTCGGCCTGTGGCGCGGAGCTCGTCTTCGGGCGGGCGGGCGGAGCGCGCGATTTCGTCTATTTCTACATCGGCGCCTTTGCCGGCGGCGGCATCGTGCTCAACGGCCGCCTCTACAGCGGGCCCAACGGCAACGCCGGCGCGCTGGGCTCGATGCCAGTGCCGGGGCCGGACGGCAAGCCGACGCAGCTCATCGACGTCGCCTCGATCGCGATGCTGGAAAAGGCGATCTCCGCCAAGGGCATCGATGGCTCCTATCTGTGGACCTCGCCGCAAGAATGGGGCGAAATCGGCCCCGATCTCGACGAGTGGATCGCCAGTGCCTCGCGGGCGCTCGCCTATGCCATCGTCGCCGCCTCGTCGGTCATCGATTTCGAGGCGGCGGTCATCGACGGGTGGATGCCGCTCGATGTGCGGCGCCGGCTTGTCGATGCCGTCACGGAAGCGATTGCCGGCATCGATGCCGAAGGACTGAAGCTGCCTGTCGTGCGCGAGGGAACGGTCGGCATCCATGCACGCGCCATGGGCGGCGCCAGCCTGCCGCTCTCCGAGCGCTTCCTGATCGGACCGAACACGTCCGGGGGCGCCTGACATGCTGATCGGCATCCCGTCGCTGCTCGGGCCACAGTTCCTGGCGACGCTCAGGGCGATGGGTCATGGCGACGAGATCGCGATCGTGGACGGCAATTATCCGGCCGAGGAGCAGGCGCGGCGGCTGATCCGCGCGGACGGCCACGACGTTATAGCCGTCCTCGACGCCGTGCTCAGCGTGCTGCCGGTGGACGAAGCGGTGCCGGAGGCATTGTTCCGTGCCTCGGTGAAGGGCGACCCGGCGCTGGCCGACCCCGTGCATCGCGAGATGGAAGCTGTCTGCGCCAGGCGCGCGCCGGGCCATAAGGTAGTTGCGCTGGCCGGGCCCGACTTCTATGCACGCGTCAAGGCCGCGCACGCAATCGTGGCGACCAGCGAACCCAGGCTCTTTGCCAACATCATCATCCGCAAGGGCGTGATCCATCCGCCGGAGACCAAGACGACATGATCCTTTGCTGTGGCGAAGCCCTGATCGACATGCTGCCGCGTACCACGACGGAAGGCGAAGCGGCCTTCGCGCCCTATGTCGGCGGCGCGGTGTTCAACTCGGCGATCGCGCTCGGCCGGCTCGGCGCCCCGGCAGGCTTCTTCTCGGGCCTCTCCTCCGACCTGTTCGGCGGCCAGTTCCGCGAAGCGCTCGGCGCCAGCAAGGTGAGTTCCACCTATGCGCACACCTCGCCGCGTCCGACGACGCTCGCCTTCGTGCGGCTCACCAACGGCCAGGCGACTTACACCTTCTATGACGAGAATACCGCCGGGCGCATGCTGACCGTCGAGGACCTGCCGAAGCTCGGCGCCGAGATCGAGGCGATGCTGTTCGGCGCCATCAGCCTGATCTCCGAACCTGCCGGATCGGCCTATGAGGAGTTCATGCGGCGCGAGCACGAGAGCCGGGTAATGATGCTCGACCCCAACATCCGGCCGAACTTCATCCCGGACAAGGCAAAGCATCTGCGGCGCATCCGCGAGATGATGGCGATGGCCGACATCGTGAAACTCTCGGACGAGGACCTTAAATGGTTCGACGAGGCCGGCTCGCATGAGGAGGTGGTGCGCAACTGGCTGGATCGCGGACCCAAGCTGATCGTCGTCACCCATGGCAGCGAAGGCGCCGTCGGCTACAGCAGGTCGCACAAGGTCACCGTCATGCCGCGGAAGGTGAAGGTGGTCGACACGGTCGGCGCCGGCGACACCTTCAATGCCGGCATCCTGGCATCGCTGCATGAGCAGGGCCTGCTCACCAAGGCCGCCATCGGCGACCTGCCTGAAGAAGCGATCCGCAAGGCGCTGGAGCTTGGCGCCAAGGCGGCGGCAGTGACAGTTTCGCGAGCCGGCGCCAACCCGCCCTGGCGGAACGAAATCGACTGATCCGGCGGCGGGATGGGCGTGAGACTGCCCTCCCCGGCCGATCACTTTATGTTTCCCATCGATGGGACGTCGCGATAAGGCAAGCCGCGAAACACCCCTCAAAGCTCGGATTTCAGGCTTTTTCAGGCATTGCGCCGGCAAAATCCGTAACGGGTGCGACACATAAGCAATTTCGCCTGGCCGCCACCGGCTTTCTCAGCCGATCCAAGTCTGTTACCAGCGGGCCGGTTTTTACAGGCAGTTTCGAGGCCGACATGCAGTTCATCGATCTTGGCGCGCAGCGCGAACGTATCCGCGACCGGCTGAAGGTCGCCATCGACAAAGTCGTCGAGGAAGGCCGCTATATCCTCGGCCCGCAGGTCACCGAATTCGAGAACAAGCTCGCGGCCTATGTCGGCGTCAAGCATGTGGTCGCCTGCGCCAACGGCACCGATGCCCTGCTGCTGCCACTGTTTGCCGCCGGCATCGGCCCGGGCGATGCGGTGTTCGTGCCGAGCTTCACCTTCGCCGCGACGGCCGAGGTGGTGGCGCTTGCCAAGGCCGAGCCTGTCTTCGTCGACGTCGACCGCGATACCTACAACATCGACATCGCCAGCCTCGAGGCGGCGATCGCGATGATCAAGAAGGAAGGAAGGCTGAAGCCGAAGGCGATCATTCCTGTCGACCTGTTCGGTCTTGCCGCCGACTACGAGGCGATCATGGCGATCGCCAAGCGCGAGAACCTTTTGGTGATCGAGGACGCCGCCCAGTCGATGGGCGGTTCCGCCGATACCACAGCGATCGGCGGTTCCGCCGACGCCAAGATGTGCGGCGCCTTCGGCCATGTCGGCTCGACCAGTTTCTATCCGGCCAAGCCGCTTGGCTGCTATGGCGACGGCGGCGCCATGTTCACCAATGACGGCGCGCTGGCCGACAAGCTCCGTTCCTTCGCCTTCCACGGCAAGGGCGAGACGCAATACGACAATGTCCGCGTCGGCATCAATTCGCGCCTTGACACGCTGCAGGCGGCGATCCTGATCGAAAAGCTCGCCATCCTCGAGGATGAGATGGTGGCGCGCCAGGTCGTGGCCGACCGCTATGCCAAGGGCCTCGGCGATATCGTCAAAGCGTCGCGCAACCTCGGCCACGGCCGCTCGGCCTGGGCGCAATATGCGATCGAAACGCCGAAGCGCGACGGGCTCAAGGCCCATCTCGGTGAAAAAGGCATCCCGTCGGTGATCTACTACGTGAAGCCGCTGCACGAGCAGGTAGCCTACAAGGATTATCCGCGCACGCCGACCGGCTTGGCTGTGTCGGAGGAGTTGCCGAAGCAGATCCTCTGCCTGCCGATGCACGCCTATTTGAGCGAAGCCGACCAGGACCGGATTATCGAGACGATCAGGAATTACATCGGCTCGAACTCGGCGCATGTCGCGGCGGCGTAAGGTCGGGACGTCGGCGCGAGGCACCCCCCTCTGCCCTGCCGGGCATCTCCCCCGCAAGGGGGGAGATCAGCAGCTTCAGCGCCGCATTCACCCACCTAACGCTGGCGATTGGCGAAAGCCGACGCGACGGCCAATCTCCCCCCTTGCGGGGGAGATGTCCGGCAGGACAGAGGGGGGTGTGAAGAATCTCGGAGCAGGCAGGCTTCAAGCCGACTCTGTTGTTTTCCCCGTCGCAATGAAATGCGGATTGGCGAAATCGCTGTCGCTCGCCTGGTTGCGCTTGCCGTAGACGAGCGGCTGGCCGTCCAGGGTGCGCGTCATGCCGCCGGCGGCGCGCAGCACTGCGTCGCCCGCCGCTGTATCCCACTCCATGGTACGGCCGAAGCGCGGATAGACGTCGGCTTCCGCAGCGGCGAGCAGGCAGAATTTCAGCGACGAGCCGATCGAGACGATCTCGGCGGCGCCGAGATCGCGGATGAAGGCATCGGTTTCAGGCGTGTTGTGCGAACGGCTGGCGACGACGGCGAGCGGCGTGCCCCCTGCCCGCACCGTGATCGGCCGGCGGCCGAGAACGCGATAGTCGGCATCGACCTCGAGTGACTCGGCCTTGCCGGGTCGCCCGGAGAAAAAGCGTCCCGTGCACGGCGCGAAGACGACGCCGACTTCCGGCGCGCCGTGGCGGACCAGCGCGATGTTGACGGTGAAATCGGTGCGGCGGTTGACGAATTCCTTGGTGCCGTCGAGCGGATCGATCAGGAAGAAGGCGCCGTCGAGATCGGGCGTTGCGATGCCCGCCGCCACCTCTTCCTCGGCCACACAAGGGATGTCCGGATAGGCGGCGCGCAGGCCGGCCAGGATGATCTTCTCGCTTTCGCGATCGGCTTCCGTCACCGGCGAAGCGTCGGCCTTGCTGTCGACGGCGCAGCCTTCGTGGAAGACACGCATCACCTCGCGCCCGGCCTCGAGCGCCAGGCGCTCGAAGACACCGAGCATCGCCTCGTCGTCAGATACCGCCGCCATTGTCGTATTGGTCTTCGGCGATGTCGCGCTCATTCAGCCAGTGCTCCAGGGCTTCCGCCATCTCCTCGGGCTTCTTGCCGAGCGTCTTGAGGTGGACTTCCGGATTCAGCGGCGCTTCATAGGGCGAATCGACGCCGGTGAAATTCTTGATCTCGCCGCTCAAGGCGCGCGCGTAGAGACCCTTCGGATCGCGGCGGGCGCATTCCTCGAACGGCGTGTCGACGAAGACCTCTACGAACTCGCCCTCGGCCATCAGCTCGCGCGCCACGCGCCGTTCGGCGGCGAAGGGCGAGATGAAGGAAACGATGACGATCAGGCCGGCATCGGCCATCAGCTTCGCCACCTCGGCGACGCGGCGGATGTTTTCCACGCGGTCGGCGTCGGTGAAGCCGAGATCGCGGTTCAAGCCGTGACGGACATTGTCGCCGTCAAGAATGTAGGTGTGGCGCCCGGACGCGAACAGCTTCTTCTCGAACAGGTTGGCGATGGTCGACTTGCCGGAACCCGAAAGCCCGGTGAACCAGAACACGGCCGGGCGCTGGTTCTTCAGGTCGGAGCGGCCACGCTTGCCGACGTCGAGCGACTGCCAATGGATGTTTTCGGCACGGCGCAACGAATGCAGGATCATGCCGGCGCCGACCGTGGCGTTGGTGATGCGGTCGATCAGGATGAAGGCGCCGGTGGTGCGGTTCTCGGCGAAGGGATCGAAAGCGATCGGCGCGCGGGTCGAGAGGTTGCAGACGCCGACCTCGTTGATGTCGAGCGACTTCGCCGCCTCATGCGCGAAGTCGTTGACGTTGACCCGGTATTTCAGATCGGTGACGGTGGCGCTGACCTGATCGGTCTCGGTGCGCAACACATAGGAGCGGCCGGGCAGGAGCGCCTGCTCGTCAAACCAGACGATGTTGGCGGCGAACTGGTCGGCGACCTGCGGGCGTGCGGCCGGCGAGACCAGCAGATTGCCACGCGACACCTCGACCTCGTCCTCGAGAACCAGCGTGATCGCCTGGCCGGCGACCGCCTCCTCGAGATCGCCGCCCTGCGCGACGATGCGCTTGACCCGGGACGCCTTGCCCGACTTGGCGACCACGACTTCGTCTCCTTGCGAAACCGTGCCCGAAGCGATGGTGCCGGCGAAGCCGCGGAAATCGAGGTTCGGGCGGTTCACATATTGGACAGGAAAGCGGAAAGGCAGCTCGACGGCGGCCTCGTCGACCGACACGTTTTCGAGATGCTCGATCAGCGACGGCCCGGAATACCAGGGCGTGCGCTCCGAGCGGCTGGTGACGTTGTCGCCGAAGCGCGCCGACATCGGGATCGGCACGACACTCACGAAGCCAAGGTCTTTCGCGAACTCGCCATAGTCGGCGACGATCTGGTCGAACACGGCCTTGTCGAAGCCGACGAGGTCGATCTTGTTGACCGCAAGAACGATGTGGCGGATGCCGAGCAGCGAGGCAATGATCGAATGGCGCCTGGTCTGGCGCAGCACGCCCTGGCGTGCGTCGATCAGCACGATGGCGAGATCGGCGGTCGAGGCGCCGGTCGCCATGTTGCGCGTGTACTGCTCATGGCCGGGCGTGTCGGCGACAATGAACTTGCGCTTCGGCGTGGCGAAGAAACGGTAGGCGACGTCGATGGTGATGCCCTGCTCGCGCTCCGCCTCCAGCCC
This sequence comes from Mesorhizobium sp. RIZ17, assembly GCF_051127865.1. NCBI lineage: Bacteria > Pseudomonadati > Pseudomonadota > Alphaproteobacteria > Hyphomicrobiales > Phyllobacteriaceae > Mesorhizobium > Mesorhizobium sp. RIZ17. The sequence continues at coordinate 4,249,107 of NZ_CP147861.1, read as the reverse complement.
GTCGACCAGCAGCGCGAAGTCGATGTCGTCGCCGGTGGTGCCGTGCTTGCGCGAATCCTTCTCGAGCGCGGCAAGCTGGTCCTCGAATATCTGCTTGGTGTCGGAGAGCAGCCGGCCGATCAGCGTCGACTTGCCGTCGTCGACCGAGCCGCAGGTGAGGAAGCGCAGCAGCGACTTCTTCTCCTGCGCGGCCATGTAGTCGCGGATCGAATCGGTCGGGGCGAGGCTCTTGGCCATGATGTGGCGCATTATCAGAAATAACCCTCGCGCTTCTTCTTTTCCATGGAGCCTGCCTCGTCGCGGTCGATGAGGCGGCCCTGGCGCTCGGACGTGCGGGCGGTCAGCATCTCGCCGACGATGGCTTCCAGCGTGTCGGCATCGGACTCGATCGCGCCGGTCAGCGGATAGCAGCCCAGCGTGCGGAAGCGCACCAGCCGGTTCTCGACCGCCTCGCCGGGGCGCAGTTGCATGCGGTCATCGTCTTTCATGATCAGCATGCCGTCGCGCTCGACCACCGGCCGTTCCTTGGCGAAATAGAGCGGCACGATCGGGATGTTCTCCTGCAGGATGTACTGCCAGATATCGAGCTCGGTCCAGTTGGACAGCGGGAAGACGCGGATCGACTCGCCCGGCGCGATGCGGGTGTTGAAGATCTTCCACATTTCCGGCCGCTGGTTCTTCGGGTCCCAGGCATGCTGGGCGTTGCGGAAGGAAAAGATGCGCTCCTTGGCGCGCGACTTCTCCTCGTCGCGGCGGGCGCCGCCGAAGGCCGCGTCGAAGCCGTATTTGTCGAGCGCCTGGCGCAGCGCCACCGTCTTCATCACATGGGTGTGGGTGTTGGAGCCATGGTCGAAGGGGTTGATGCCTTCGCGAACGCCATCCTCATTGACGTGGACCAGGAGGTCGAAGCCGAGCTTCTGCGCCATCTGATCGCGAAAGGCGATCATCTCGCGGAACTTCCAGGTGGTGTCGACATGGAGGAACGGGAAAGGCGGCTTGGCCGGATAGAAGGCCTTCATCGCCAGATGCATCAGCACGGACGAATCCTTGCCGACCGAATAGAGCATCACCGGCTTGGAGAAAGACGCCGCGACCTCGCGGAAGATGTGGATGGATTCGGCCTCGAGCCGCTGCAGATGCGTGAGCGCGATATTCATGGAGCGTCGAGCATTCTTTCGTGCCGTCGAGCGGAAATCTTGCATTGCAGGCGCAATTCCATGCCGCCCGGGCGCAGATTTCACTTCGGACAAACTGTTTCGTGCGGGCGTTCTAACAGATCGGCGCCGCCGATAACAATGCAAGACCCGCGCGGCGCAAGGTGATTGGAGAACGAATTTTCCAAGCACAGCCGGCAAAGCGGAAAATCCTGCCAGAGCCACCGAAAACGCAGGAAGCGGGCAAAGGCCTTGGCATCCAGGGAATTGCAGGGCTCCCCGATCCTCGCCGGATCGGGGGATTTCCGCCGCAAGATTGTCGACCGCACTATCGCAGGGCGGCGCCAGCCGCTATACGGGCTCGGGGAACGGGCAAGGCGCGGCAAACGGAGATCGGCGAGGCGGCCTCTGGCTGGCTCCGTGAATCCGGGCGCAACCTGGAAAATTGCGAAGCAAGCATTTGAACCCGTTTACAACGCTCCGGCGCCACCTCACGCCCGCACAGATCAACATCTATTTCTCGATCGCCTGCTTCTTCTCACCGCCGGTGCTTGGATCGCTGGTCAGCATCACCTTCAATGCCGGTGGTGTGTGGTCCGCGATGCTGCTGGCTGCGAAACGGCGGCGCCTCAACGTCGACCGGCCGATGCTCGCCATCACGGTGGCGATCTATGCCTATTGCGCGGCGATGGTTCTGGCTTCGATCGTCAACGGCACGCTGGCCGCCGATTTGCGGTTTTTCCTGCCGCTGGTCACCTTCCTGCTGTTCCCCATCTCCTATTCGACCTGGAGCATCACCGAGAAGAGCGTGCTGGCACGCATCGCCATTCTGGCCAGCACCGCGGCCTGCTTCGGCGCGCTGGCGATGGCCGTGTTCCAGTATCATCGGCTCGGCGTGAGGGCGGAGGGCGGCGCCGGCAATCCGATCGTCTTCGCAACCGTTACCTGTCTCGCCGTCATGACATGCCTTGCCGGCGCGCTGTCGGGCATCGAGAAACGCTGGAAGCTGCTGGTCCCGGCGGCGATCGCCGGAGCCATTGCGATTGTCTATTCGGGATCGCGCATGATCTGGGTGGCCGTGCCGATTGCCGGCATCGTCGTGCTTTTCATCAACCGCCGCCGGTTCACCGGCGCCAGCCTGGCGCGCTTCGTGGCGATCGGCGTCGTGGTCGCCCTTGTGATCGCCGCCATCGGCTCTCACGCCATCCTGGATCGAGCCGACTTCCTGGTCAGCGACTGGGACGCGCTGAACGCCAATGGCGACCATTCGACGGCGCTCGGCCTGCGCGTGGCGATGTGGGAAATCGGCTTCAGCGCGTTTCGCGAGATGCCGATTTTCGGGCATGGCATCTCGGCGAGCCGGGCGCTGATGAAGCAGGGTTTTCAGGACCAGTACGGCCTGAGCCAGGGTTTCAGCCATTTCCACAATGGCTTCCTGACGGCGCTGGTCGAGGCCGGCCTGCTGGGGGCGCTGACCCTGGCGTCGATTTTCGTCGTCGCCGCCTGGAACGCGGCACGGACGCTGCGCCTCAGCGTCGACCCGGTGGAGCGGTTCGGCGCGACAATGGTCCTTGTCGCGGTCATCACCTATCTCACCGGCGGAATGGCCGGCATCCTCGTCGGCCACGACATCCTCGACGCCACGCTGATGGTGTTCCTGATCTCGGGGACCTACCTTGCATCCGGGCGGACGGTGGCGCCGACCGGGAAAAGCGCGCCTGCGACGGCGCCGGACGCCAGCCGACACCCATGAAGGTCCTGGTCACCGGCGCGACAGGCTTCATTGGACGCCGGGTCGTCATCCGGTTGCGCGAGACCGGATTCGACATACGGATAGCCTCCCGCCTCCCGCAAGGGCTGGCCGGCGCGGACGACGCCGTCGCGCTGCCCGCCGCCGATGCGCCGCGGGAAGCCTTCCTGGCGCTGACGCGCGATGTGACGCATGTCGTCCATTGCGCGGCGCTCAACAACGACCGTGGCGCCGGCGCGGCCGACTTGCGGACCATCAACGCGACGCTGACCGGCCGGCTCGCCCAGGCGGCGGCGACGCGCATCGACGGCCGCTTCATCTATCTCTCCTCGATCCGCGCCGTGGTAGGCCCCGGTTTCAGCGGCACCATCAACGATGCCACGCCCCCTGCCCCGCAATGCGCCTACGGGCGCTCCAAGCGCGAAGGCGAGATCAAAATGCTGGAGGCTTTCGCGGCGTCAGGGCACGGCGGGGCGGCGGCGCTGCGGCTACCGCCGGTCTATGGCGAAGGCATGAAGGGAAATCTGCGTGGGCTGATGCGGCTGGCGGACACCGGCCTGCCGCTGCCAGCAGCCGCCCTGACGGCGGTTCGCTCGCTCGTCTCGCACGACGCCGTGGCCGCCGCCGTGACGCATCTTCTGACCCGCCCCGTGCCGCCGCGCCCGACCTATGTGCTCGGCGACGCCTCGCCGGTTGCGATGTCCGAAATCATCAGAGCGTTCCGGCGCGGATACGGCCGGCCGGCGCGGCTTCTGCCCCTGCCTGCCTCGCCGTTGCAGCTGTTGGCAACGTTGGTTGGCCGGCGGGCGTCATGGCAGGCCTTCATGGCGACGCAGATCTGCGATCCGTCGCTGCTGGTCTCGGAAGGCTGGGGGCCGGAAACCGATACGCTCGGCCGGCTCGAGGAGCTGGCTCGGCAGGGGAGCGGTTCGCCGTTTCCGTGAACGGTCAAACGCTCTATCCCTTTGTCTTGCGCAATTCCGGACGGAAAACCGCTTACACTTTTCCTGGAATTGCTCTAGGCGCGAAAGACCGTGCCCAGCAATATCTTGAGGTCCAGACCGGTCGAGGCGGCCTTGACGTAGGCCGCATCGGTTTCCGCGCAAAGTCTTGGATCGGACATATCGATCCCCTTGATCTGCGCGAGCCCTGTGATGCCTGGAAGCGCTGTGAGCACGCCCAGTTCCCTGCGCCGCTCGATCAGTTCCGCCTGTGTCGGCAGGCATGGACGAGGGCCGACAAGGCTCATCTCGCCCTTGAGCACATTCCAGAGCTGCGGCAATTCGTCGATCTTGGTTGCGCGCAGAACCTTGCCGACCGCTGTGACCGAACCGGCCGGCGCCTCGTGTGTGGGCAGCGACGGCGTTCCCCGATGCATGGTGCGCAATTTGCGGCAAGCAAAGAGGGCTCCTCCCCGGCCGACGCGGACCTGCGAAAAGATGGCGGGGCCGGCCGACGTTGCCCGGATTGCCAGCATCGCGACAAGCAGGATGGGAGCCGCCACCACCAGCATCGGAACAGCGACCGCCAGGTCGAACGCGCGCTTGGCCGTCATGGCTCAGATCCGGCGCCAAAGGAAAGCGACGTAGAGCCCGAGCGTGCCCATGAATGTCTGCCGGTAGACGCCGCTTTTGTCGAGCAGGCCGAAACGCTTGAAGATGTTGCCTTTGCGCGCCCTGATGAACAGGCGAAGGCAAAGTGCTGCATCGCGCGCGATGAGCTCGCGGTTGACGGCGAGGCCGCGCAGATTGCTGTCCGTCCAGGTGGCGAACTGACCCTGGAACAGACGCCCCAGCCTTGAAAACCTCGCCCTCCACGAGACATTGGCGCCGACGAGGTTTGCCGCGTGCTGGCGGTATCTCACCAGCGGCCGCGGCTCGTAGCGGACCTTGCCGTCGGCGGCGGTGACGATGAGATAGGCCCACCAGTCATGGCTGACGAATTCGGTTCTCGCCGATGCTTTCGCCAAAAGCTGGCGTGCCGCGCTGTTGAAGAGCATCGTGTTGCCGCCGGCGATGCTTTGCACCAGCGCATTGCGGAAGGACGGGGGGCGACGAAACAGCGGCGAATAGCCGGCCGGAACGCCGGTCTGCGAAATGGTCGCCGTGCGCGAGCAGAACAGGAGCGGCGTTTCCATGTCCTCTCCCTCCATCCAGCGGATGGCGCTCTCCAGCCGATCCGGCTCCCAGACATCGTCCTGGTCGCAAAAGGCGTAGTAGTCGGCGTCGATGCGCGCATCGATGATCATCGAGCGGAAATTGGCGGCGAAGCCCCTTTGCGGGCCCTGCAAAAGTGTGAGCGACCCCTTGGTCCAGCGGGATCGCCACGTCTCGACGATTGCGGTCGTGGCGTCCGACGAGCCGTCGTCGGAGACCCAGAGATCGACGAGCGGCCAGGACTGTGTAGCCAAGGATTCCAATTGTTCGCCGATATATGCCGCGCCGTCCTTCGTGCCCATGAGAACGGCCACGCGCTGATCTCTTCTGGTCACGGCTTTGGAGTCACTTGCCAGAAGGGTGCTTGAACAGGTTTCAATAGCCAATTGCGGGCGTACGGCACAGGTTAACCGACCTGTCCGGCCGTTTTCGGCACCACCTCTTCGCGCGCGCCGCGAATGTCTTCTTCCGCCCCATAGAGTCCGGCAAGGATGGCAAGCGCGGCGGCCTTGTCGCGATTGTGCATCGCGGCCACCAGCGCCGGCAGAACCGCCTCGATCCTCGGCCATTCAATGACGCCGGTCTTGAGGCCGAAGATCTTGGCGATGTCGAGCTTGACCACCTCCTCGTTCTCGGCGTGCAGCGCCTCGTGCAGCTTCTCGCCGGGCCTGATGCCGGTGAAGCGGATCGGAATGTCGGTGTAGGGGCTTTTGCCAGCCATGCGGATCATGGTCTCGGCGACTTCGAGGATCGGCACGGGCTTGCCCATGTCGAGCATGTAGATGGCGTAGTCATCCGCGCCCCGGCGCCGCTCGGCGTCGGCGGCCGACATGATGACGAGGTCGACGGCCTCGGCCACGGTCATGAAATAGCGGGTCATGCGCCGGTCGGTGATGGTCACCGGCCCGCCGGCCTCGATCTGCGCCTGGAAGATGGTCGCCACCGAGCCGTTGGAGCCGAAGACATTGCCGAAACGCACGGCGATGAATTTCGTGCCCGAATGACGTAGATCGGAGACGCCGGCATGGCCGTTCGCCGCGCCGGCGCGCGGCTGCGGCGACGTCGCCTGGGCTTCATGCAGCGAGGAGACGACCTGTTCGGCCGCCCGCTTGGTGACGCCCAGCACCGAAGTCGGGTCGACGGCCTTGTCGCTGGAAATCAGCAGGAACTGCGGCACCCCGCATTCGGCGGCGATCTCGGCGCAGGCGAGCGTGCCGAAGACATTCGTCTCGATCGCGGCTTCCCAGTTCTCCTCGAGCAGCGGCACGTGCTTGAGCGCCGCGGCATGGAAGATGATCGCGGGTTTGAACTCGCTGACCAGACGCGTCATGTGAGGCCGGTCGGTGACGTCGACAATGCGGCTGGTCAGCCGGTCGCGGTCGCCATCGTCGGTCTGCTGATCGAGCTGGAAAATGCCGAACTCGGAATTGTCGGCCACCAGCACCGCCTCGGCGCCCAGCTCCAGCGCGCGCTTGACGAGCACGCGGCCGATGGAGCCGGCACCGCCTGTGACCATGACGCGCTTGCCGCCGACGAAAGCGCCGATCCGCGTGGTGTCGGTGGCCACCGCCGAACGGCGCATGATGGTCTCCATCTCGACGGCATCGAGGACCAGCTTGCCGCCCTGCCCCAGTTCCGACAGGCCGGAAAACTGGACGACGCCGATGCCGCTGTGGCGGGCAATCCGCACCAGCTCGGCATAGTCCTCGATCTCGCGCTCGACCCCCTGGCCGAAGATCAGGAGGTCGAGGTTTTCCGTGCCCTTGACATAGTCCTCCAGCACTTCGACCAGGCGCGCCCGCAGCGCCACGACCGGAACGCCCTGGATCTGCGTGCCGAGCGGCGCCTCGCTCTCGGTGGCCATGATGCCGGCGATCGCGTATTCGGCGGGCTGGGCCGTGCGGGTGAAGCGGACGATCAGGTCCGCCTCGCTCAGCCGACCGATGAACAGTGCCTGTTTGGTCGAGGCATCGCCGGTGGCGCGGCGCAAAATGCGCCAGCTCGCGCCGTCGCGCAGGAAGCGATAGTAGAGCCTGGGCGCCGAAATGATGGTGAAGGAGACCAGGAAGAAGACAATGAACTGGCGCTCGTTGAGGCCGGCGACCGGCTGGAAGAAGAAGCGGAAGCCGAGCGAAGCCAGATAGAGAACCACCGTGAGGCTGCCGCAGCCCTTCAGGATATTGAAGAAGTCGGGCGTGGAGGCAAAGCGCCAGACGGTGTTGTAGAGACCGCAGGTGCGGAACAAAAGATGGGCGATGAGCACGATGAGCGCCCAGCAGGCCAGCCCACTGGCGGAGAACGCGTCGAAGGAAAGCCGCGACTGCGACAGGATCAGGCTAAGCGCCACCGCGACCAGGACCATGACGAGATCCTGGATCATGATGATGGCGCGCCGCATCCTTGGTCGGATACCCGATACGGCTTCTACGTATGCAGTCATTGGGTAGTACTGAACTCCAGGCGCCGGGATATGACTGCCAGAACAGCGCCGGACCGACCAGCGTCCGCCACCACTCTGGATTGCAAAGTCCCCAACCCCTTACCCGACTATCGCCTTAGCGCGGAGAGGGCGGGAGAGCCAGAGGTTTTTTGGGTGCATATGCGGTTGTGCAAATAATTTGTCTGGAAGCTGCAACAACTCAAGCCGGACTTGTTGGTCGCTTCAGAAAAGCCGCCGGAAGACACCCAATAGGTTCTGCTAATAAATAGCGCAGGATCGCGATTCGGCTTCACTAAGCCGCCATAAGCTTGTTGCAACGGCTATGCACGAAGAGACCAACGCTCAAAGGTGGTCGAGTGGCGTCGCTCACGGCGGCGCCGATCAAGCCTGCGGAGACGGCATTGACCAATACCGCAGCTTACCACGCTTCGCAAAGCAGTTGCGGCTGAGCCGGAATCTCAATAGTTGTGGCTCTGGTCTTGGCTTTCCCGCAGTGCCCTCGATGCAAGTATCGTCAGATGTGGTGCATCGGCAGCAGTTGAATTTTCTGGGTGTTTTGCCACGCAAGGATGCCGGAATGGATAAGAGTTGTTGATGACAACGCCCAATGCCGTTCCGATGAACGATCTCAAGCGCCTGTACCAGCGCTACGAGGCCAAGATCGCGCGCGAAGTGGCGAGCACGTTGCAGTCCGGATGGTGGCTCAACGGCGCGGCTGGGAAGCGGTTCGCTGCGAACTTTGCGAAGTTTGTAGGAGCCGCCAATTGCATCCTTGTCGCTAACGGCACGGACGCCCTTGAACTCGCCTTACGCTCGATCGTCGGACTCGATGATGCGCGCGGACGCGAGGTGATCGTGGCTGCCAATGCTGGGGGATATGCCAGTTGTGCCTGCTGGCACAACAACCTCATTCCACATTACGTCGACATCGAACCAGAAAGCCAACTTGCAAGCGTCCAATCCGTGCTGCAAGCGGTGAGTGCCGACACGGCTGCGATCGTCGTTACCCACCTTTACGGCGGGGTGGTCGACGTTACCGCTGTTCGGGCGGGACTTATCGCTGCCGGCATGTCGCACATACCGGTCATCGAGGATTGCGCCCAGGCGCACGGTGCCAGCATCCGGGGTGAGATGGCTGGGTCACTTGGAGACATCGCCACTTTCAGCTTCTACCCGACCAAGAATCTCGGCGCGATGGGTGACGGTGGCGCGGTCCTGACCTCCAATCCAAGACTGGCAGACCGCGTTCGTCAGCTTCATCAATATGGCTGGAATTCCAAATATCATGTGGGCTTGCCTGGAGGGCGCAACTCCCGCATGGATGAGGTCCAGGCCGCGATTTTGGATGTACTTCTTCCGGATCTGAACAGCCGCAATGAACAACGCCGTGCCGTCCTTGCCCGATTCAAGGCCGCTGCCGGGGGGCGGCTCAAATTCCTCGACGGCGGCGCCGGCGCGGTTGCGCACCTTGCGGTCCTGCTCTGCGATGATCGGGATGCATTCCGGGCGTTCATGAAGGACCGCGGCATCGACACCGATATTCACTATCCCGTGCTCGATTGCGATCAGGTCGGTTGGGCAGACCTGCCCATGAAAGGGGTGCAGAACCTCGCGATCTCCAGGGCAAGCATAGGCCGTCTTTGTTCCGTCCCGTGCTACCCGGACATGTCGAATGACGAGATCGAGCAAGTCTGCAAGGCCCTCGGCGAATGGGAGGCAATGTGACAGCGCGTTCCATTGTTTTTCCCATCTATCGAAACGAGGCGAACATCCCTGCCCTGATGCAGGCGGTTGCCGGCTTTCACGGCAGGTACCAAGGCGATATCGAGTTCGTCTTCGTCATCGACGGATCGCCGGATGCATCCGGCGCGCTGCTGATCACGGCTTTGAAGGATACCGACTACGACTACAAGGTCATCTTCCACAGTCGCAACTTTGGCTCCTTCACGGCCATCAGAACCGGGCTTGAGCACGCATCGGGCAAGTATGTGGCTGCAATGGCGGCCGATCTTCAGGAGCCGCCGGAACTCATCGTCGAGTTCTTTTCGATACTGGAAAGAGACGCGGCGGACGTCGTGTTCGGCAAAAGAGCGGGGCGAGACGATCCGCTTTTGACGCGGTTTCTTTCCCGGGCGTTCTGGGGCGTTTACCGCAGGCTGATCCTGCCCAGCATGCCAAGCGGGGGCGTCGATATTTTTGCCTGCAACCGCCAGGTGCTGGAAGCGATCCTGTCAATCGAGGAACCGAACAGCTCGCTTGTCGTGCAACTGTTCTGGGTGGGCTTCAGGCGGGAATTCGTGCCGTATCACCGCCGCGAACGGGAGCACGGGAAAAGCGCCTGGGGCATGGGGCGCCGGCTCCGGTATATGATGGACTCGATCTTGTCGTTTTCCGACTTTCCGATCGTTCTTACACTCTGGGTGGGGATTGCCGGCTGCATTCTCAGCCTCGTGTTTGCGGTAATCACCGTCGTCGCCCGCTTGCTTGGCAAGATCGACCCGGCCGGGTACACGACACTGGTGCTGCTCATCGTGGGATTTGGGTCGGCGATCCTCGCGGTGCAGGGCATCCTGGGCTGTTATCTTTGGCGAGCGGTTGAAAATACCAAATCGCGCCCACTGCGGATAATAAGTCGCATTGTCGATGGGACGTCTGCATGAACGACAAGACCTTTTTTGTTCATGACCGCGGCATCTGCGAAAGCACGAACGTCGGCGACGGCACACGCATATGGGCATTCGCCCATGTCCTTCCGGGTGCCGTGATCGGCGCCAATTGCAACATCTGCGATCATGTGTTTGTCGAGAATGATGTGACGGTCGGCGACGACGTCACCATAAAAAGCGGCGTTCAGTTGTGGGATGGCGTGCGCATACGCAACCGCGTCTTCGTCGGGCCCAATGTCGCATTCACCAACGACCGCTTCCCGCGCTCGAAGCACTATCCGGAGACGTTTCTCCAGACGATCGTCGAGGACGGCGCTTCGATCGGGGCCAATGCAACGATCCTGCCGGGAATAACCATCGGCCGCCAGGCAATGGTCGGCGCTGGCGCCGTGGTGACCAAGAATGTGCCGGCCAACGCCGTGGTCGTCGGAAATCCGGCCGTCATCGTCGGCTATCAGACCGGTCCCCAGGTTGAACCGACCATAATGCAAGCGACACCCGGCGCTGCCGGCGACAGGATGGCGTTGGACGTCGGCGGCTGCGAGCTCTGGCGGTTGCCGCATTTCAGCGACCTGCGCGGCGAACTGGCCCCGCTCGAGTTCGGACGGAACCTGCCCTTCAAGCCGTTGCGCTCGTTTCTCGTCTATGGCGTTCGTTCCGACAAGGTCAGGGGTGAGCATGCGCACCGCCAGTGCCACCAATTCCTGATTGCCACCCATGGCCGCCTCTCGGTGGTCGTCGATGACGGCCGCGACAGGAAGGAAGTGTTGCTGGCGGATCCCTCGATCGGTCTCTACCTGCCGCCCGGGGTATGGGGCATCCAGTACAAGTTCCAGCCGGATACGGTTCTGCTGGTCATGGCCTCGCATCCATATGACGCAAGCGATTACATCAGGGACTATTCGGATTTCCTCGCGACAGTCCAGGCCGGATGAGCACTGAACGGATAGGCCCGGATGCGCTGCGTTTTCTTGCGGCGGGCGGGTTGAACACCGCATTGACGAGCGCCGTCTACTTTGCCGGGCTGACAGTTCTGTCGTCAGGCGTTTCCTACACGATCGCCTGGCTGGCGGGCCTCGCATTCGTGATGGCGTTCTATCCGGACCGCGTCTTTCCAGGCGGGCGTACCGGCTTCGCGGACCGGCTGGCGGTCGGCGGTTCGGTCGGCGCGGTGTTCGTGGCCGGCCTGGCAACCCTTCATCTTCTCGAGCGAGCGCTGCAAAGCCGCACGGCGGCCTTCTTTGCAACGCTTGCCATCACGACGACGCTCAATTTCCTGGTTTCCCGATGGATCCTGCGCAGAGGCTGCTGATGCGCTGAGCCGGGCGGCTATCAATCTCTTCGCGATCTTTGTCGCAATGTACTTTTCCGAGCTGGCGTCCGTTCGCTGTCCGTTGACGAGGAGGTAGCCGGCGGCGGTTGGCGATCTCGATCTATCAAGGTTTCCCCAGCACCGGATCAGGCTGAGCGCCACCACCGACCATGATAATGGCGCACCGCATCCTCGGACCGACCAGCGTCCGACACCGCTCTGGACTGCAAAATCCCCAACCCCGTCACCCGGGTATCGCCTTAGCGCGGCGAGCAAGGTTTTTGGAACATTTGGTTGCAGACATTTTTTCGGACAGCTTTTGCTTTGCACTGCATGCGCCATCACGGTAGAAGCGCCACTCATACGAGAAGGACGCCGCTGTTGCAGATTGAAGGGCAAGGAAAATCCAGGCTAAAATACCTGAATGCCCTGAGAGGTTTGGCTGCGATGTGGGTGCTGATGGAGCACACCGCTCTCAGCCTATCACCAAGACTGTACGTACCTGGTTGGCTCGATATGTTCGTTGTCAGCGGGTCGATGGGTGTTGAGCTTTTTTTCGTTGTTAGCGCTTTCTCACTCTGCCTATCTATGCCTGGACACGCCCAGGAAAAACGCCCCCTCATCGGCTTCGCTTTGCGCCGCTTTTTCCGGATTGCGCCTCTGTTTTACTTGGTTATGATCTTGATGATCATCCGGTATCGCGAACACCAATTTGGTGAAATCCTCGCAAACATATTTTTTGTTTTCAATTTTATTGATGGATATCAACCGTCGATAGTTCCCTCGGGTTGGACCATCGGAATTGAGATGCCGTTCTACCTCGTTTTTCCCTTCATTTATGCGCGTGTGAGAAATATTTGGCATGCGGCAGCAGCAGTCGCGCTGTTTATCGTCATTGGAAACATTTATCAGCTGGCCCTGCCAGCGATAGTCGCCACCCCGAGCAATTACATTCTCTACGCCGCAATTCACAAATTGCCTATTTTTGGATTTGGGTTGCTTGCATTCCATCTGGCTCCATACCTGGAAAATAACCCTGAAAAGCGGTCCATTGGTGTTTTTTTGTTATTCTCATCGATAGCAATATTCATGATGATCCAGTCAGGACGATCTGCACTTATTGAGCCATACTACTGGAGAGGCGTGATGTTCTGCCTGGTCGTTCTTGGATTTTCCGTCGCTCCCATGCCGGCGCTGATAAACAACTGGACAGATTGGTTGGGAGAGCGGAGTTACAGCATCTATCTCGTTCACGTTCCTGTCATTTTGCTATTGCAGGGCGCAATCAGAGCTATCGAGTCGTCCATACCACAGTCGATGTCCTACCTAGTGATACTGATCATGGTCGCTTCATGCGTCATTGCCGTGTCTGCCACGACCTATTCTCTGCTTGAGCGGCCGGTGAATGACTACGGGCGCAAAATCGCCCGGCGGCTAGCCGGCGCACCAACGGTGGCGCGATTGGCAGCAATTGATGGCAGCGATGCCCAGCGGCCGACCGTCTCGGTCCGTAAGGCATAAGGCGAGTTCCCGCTGGAATGCCATCCCACCACAACTGAAATTTGATAAGGAGGCCTATGAATGCATGGAGTTTGCTTGGTTACCGGTGGGGCCGGTTTTATCGGCTGCGCAATATCGGACAAATTGGCACAGAAATTCGACCGGGTGGTCGCCATAGATAATCTTCATCCTCAAATTCACGCGGTGCGAGAACGGCCGAAGGCGCTTTCGCCTCACGTCGAATTGATCGTGTCGGACGTGACGGACACCTCTACTTGGGATGACGTCCTAACAAGGCATCGTCCAGACGTGATCGTTCATCTCGCAGCGGAGACCGGGACAGGGCAGTCTCTCACGGAAGCTACACGCCATGCGCTTGTGAATGTCGTTGGCACAACGCGAATGCTCGACGCGCTTGCAAAGGCCAATCACGTCCCATCTCGCTTTGTGCTATCATCGAGTCGCGCGGTTTACGGAGAGGGTGCCTGGAAGGACAGCGCGTCTGGAGCCACGATTTATCCTGGACAGAGGTCCAAGGCCCAGCTCGAGGCGAGGCAATGGGATTTTCCGAACGCGACGTCGTTGTCGATGAGTGCCAGACACACGAGGCCAGATCCCACAAGCGTCTACGGGTCGACTAAACTCACTCAGGAGCAGGTTCTGCGGGCTTGGACGCTTTCGTTCGGTTCGGTCCTCAATGTCCTGCGTCTTCAGAATGTCTACGGACCGGGGCAATCGCTAACGAACTCCTACACCGGGATCGTTTCCTTGTTCATCCGGATGGCCAAGGAAGGACGATCGATACCAGTCTACGAAGACGGAGACATCGGACGGGATTTTATCCTGATAGACGATGTCGCGAATGCAATAGCCGAAGCCGCCGATGCCGATCTGCCAAAAGCCGAGGCATTCGATATCGGAACCGGCGAAAAAACCACAATTCTTCGGCTAGCTGAAATCATTGCGAAAAGGTACGGGGCGCCAGCACCGCAAATTACCGGAGCGTTTCGAAACGGGGATGTGCGATGTGCCGTGGCCGACATAGCCGACACGACAAAAGCCATGCGTTGGCGGCCACAGTTCCCGGTCGAAAAGGGCATATCGATCCTTGGCGATTGGATCGACACACTTCTTTAAGTGGTTACGCCTCGACGCTCATGCGCCGAGGCGTCCCACGCTAGAAGTGGAAGCGAGAAGCCAGTCGTTGGTATAATGGGCGGGCATACCGCGCCAGCGCCGGGTACCGGAAGGTGGCACTGCGCCCTGCAGCGTACAAAAGACGTCGAAACGCCTGTTTGACTGTTTCGCCTGCGTATCCTGACCTTTCCCATAGTGTCAGCATATGATTCTGCCAGCGAAAATCACCGTTGGGAAAATGTGATGACAGTTGCCGATGTTTGTATTCCAGCATCGCATAATTGTGTTCGGCCTGGTGCGCGCACATTACTACTATCGTGCGGAATCCAGCGTCCTGCGCAACATAGGGAATCAGGCGTTCGAGAACATGTGCCAGGCCGCCATCGACGTGATGGGGCTCGGCATTGAAATCGTCATACTGCCACTTTCTTTCGAACAGTTTCCGCAGAGCCTTAGGCCTGAACCAAAACATCGTCCCGAAGGCGCCGACCGGCGTGTGTTCATCGAAAGTCACGTTCAGCTCAAGTTCCTCAGCAATGCTCTGTGCTTTGGGACGATTAGCAAACCAAGCGTGCCCGAGCGTCGGATAGGATATGTGAACCAGCGGGGGTATAGCGAGGCCTAGACTGGGCGAGCGAGCGAACAGCGCCATCAGGTGTTCGACATATCCCTGGCTGTTTAGCAAATTATCGAACATGTGGCGCTTGAAGAGATTGCCTCGAGACGCAAAGACTTGCGGAGACTTTTTGGTATGAAGCCGACAGACAAGATCATACCGATCATCCAAAAAGAACTCGCGGCAATCGATAAACAGAGACGCCATATCACGCCCGCGATTTTGCTTTACAACTAGAACGAACGCGTTCTTGATCGACGTTTCCGAGCGAATTCGCTCTTCTATCTCAGCTTTCTTTTCAACAGAGCTTGTCGTGGCGATGAAATCATAGCCGTGGGGAATATGCCTTGCGTGAGACAAAATCTCATCAAGCATCTCGGTGTAATAAACATGTGCGCAGACCGCTATCCGCAAGCCGCTGTCACTAGTTCCTTCGGAGATATCCGGCAAGACACGAATGAGAGACGCGTTTGTTATCAGAGTGCCGAGCGTCGATGTCCTTAGAATGTTCGTCCAGATTTGCTCAACAGGATAATCCGACGTCTCTTCAATTATACGTAGTGCGCGGGGAAGATCGACAGCATTTTGTTCTAGAAACATCGGATCGTGGAAAAATAACCGCCGCTTTAATATAGGAGAACGCCGAAGCAGAGATTCGTCAACGTCGATGAACGCCGGATAGTCCGACCAATTTTCATCCGCATTGAGATAGACCCTCATCGAAAAACCGAGATCTGTGAAATGCTTCGTGAACCGGCTTTCGTGCTTAAGTATGGAATCGGTGTAACTTTCAATTGGCGACATGGAACGCCAGTACGACTCGAACTCGCTGGACGTCGCCATCTTCTTCCGGACCGCGATGAAATGCGAATTCAGGTGCATGGGCAAAACGCCAACCCCCGTGAACGGGTTCGGAGTCATCTCGCGATGTGCGGTCATCCCCCAAAAGTCACAGGACGTGGCGTCCATGTAGTCAAACATTTCGGAGAATGGATAAATTGGACCATAGAAGGTATGATTTAGAAGGATGACTTCATCCCACTGCCCGAGTTTGCCAAATCCAACGTGTTCCAAGGCAGCCTTATATGCCCATACGTCAAAGCCGACATTTTCGCGGATCAGAATGTCATCCACCAAATCGACAATTTTTGAACGCGATTCGGTTGTAATCGGGCCATTGCTGACGAACACGATCGTGGAGACATTGGATCGAAGCCCGCCTAACAGGGTCACCATATAGTCGTCTATGATGCCGTCCTTGTCGTAAAAGAAGGCAATTGCTAAGCGCCGCATCCAGAAGTCTCCAGTTCACTCGAAACGACAAGGCTCGTGTTCAACCGCAGCCTCGGGCCAACCTCCCTCCCAACCCCGCCGGGTAGATACAACACGAAACCAAAGAGTGCCACCGAAATGCTGTCGTATGAGACCCGGCCGATGGCAAATAAGAAAATGATAATATGACGAAACACGCCCTGCTTATCCTTGGCGCCCCAAGGAGCGGAACATCGTATATATCTCAACTCCTTGGGACAGCTCTTAACGGGCTTCCGCGATATTCGCTTCCAGCCAATGTGCTTAATGAGGCAGGTTTTTGGGAACCCGCGCGAATTGTCGAGATCCATGACAGACTATTGACCGATATCGGGCTCACTTGGCATTCCAACCAGGAACGGGACATCCGGCGACTCACTTATTCTCAGTTGCAGGCCTACAAAGCAGGACTGTGGTACGAATTTTCTCGCAATTTCGGCGAGAGCTATTTTGCCGTAATGAAGGACCCTCGCCTTTCGAGCTTACTGCCTATCTGGCGAATGATTTTTCGCGATCAGGGAGTGTGGGCTGCTGCCGTATTGGTTTATCGACCTCTCGCAGAGGTTGAATCCTCGTTCCAGCGTGCATTCACACGCTATGCCTACAAGGCCTTGGAAGTGTGGCTCCGGTACACACTTGATGCGGAACTATTTTCGCGGAGGCTACCAAGATCGATCATACGCTATCACGCCGCAATGGCTGACTGGAGATGCGTGCCTCAAAAAGTAGCGATTGATACGGGGATAGAGTTTCACACCGCCATCAAGGATCGTACACATATCCTGGAGACGATCCCGCGGCGCGAATTGAGACATTTCGATCAGCCTCGATCATCGCCCGCCGATGAAGGCCCCTTGTATTCGTTGGCCGCGCGCCTCGAAGCGCTGATGGGAGCTGCGGCCGAAGGGCAACTCGACATTGCCGCCATGGACGCCATACGGACGGAATTCAACGAATTGGTCAAACTGGGGAGCGGTGAGGCTTCGAACGAACCAGGCCGTCAACACCCAGTTTTTCTCAATCAACAAACTCGTGATTAAATACAATTCCAAGATCTACGATACCGGTTTCTTCTAAGTCCGGAACTGGGGCGATTCGAAATGCTATGCCATCTAAAATACGATGCGCAAAATTACTTCCATGCGATGACCTTCCCATTACTCCAGCATTTAGAAAGTAGACATCAGGCAGCAATGACGCACTAAACTCTAGCGTAACTTTTATTTTTGTACCCTTTTCTACCCTTTTAATTACAGGCCTACCACGAACGCCTTTACCAATACCCGCAACTCCGAGACCGGTTCTTGTATTTATAAGCATACCAAATCCAACATTATGGATTACTTCGTCAAATTCAACTGTGTATTGATAAAAATACCTTTTTCCAAAAGCAAGTACATTGACTTGGTCTCCAGCCGAGTTAACTATTTTAAGTTGATCTATTTTAGCTCCCTGACTCTCATATTCAACCTTGGCCGGCGAGGCGAGGGACGGGTCAAACCAGCTATCGTCATTAAGATTGTTCTTATTTCTCGGATCGAAATCGAAAACGTTATCTTTGTTGTCAAGAGCGATCTTTCTGCTCCGCCCGTCGAGATGGCGAAGGTTTGCATTATCTTTCTGCCTGATTTGTTCTCGGACGCTTTGAGCCTCATCTCCAACGAGGTTCATCAGCCTCTGATATTGACTTATGACATTTTTCGGCTGCCCTTCGAGTATCTTTTCACCCCCATCGACCAATACCGCCCGAGTGCACAATTGCACGATGGTCTGAGCTGCATGGCTAACGAATAGAATAGTACCGCCTTTGTCCTTGATGTCTTCGATCCGGGCAAAACATTTGCGCTGGAACGCCTCGTCCCCCACAGAAAGCGCCTCGTCCACCACCAGAATATCCGGGTCGACGTTGATAGCGGTGGCGAAGGCCAACCGCACATACATGCCAGATGAATACGTCTTAACCGGCTGATTGAGAAAAGGGCCGATATCAGCAAAACGAGCAATGTCATCGAAGCGCCATTCCATTTCCTTGCGCGGCACGCCGAGGATCGAAGCGTTGAGGAAAACATTTTCGCGGCCAGTGAATTCTGGATTGAACCCAGCGCCGAGTTCAAGCAGAGCGGCGATGCGGCCGTTGACTTCGACCGAACCGCTCGTTGGCTGCAACGTGCCACAAATGATCTGCAGGAGTGTCGACTTGCCAGAGCCGTTGCGGCCGATGATGCCAACCGTTTCACCGCGGCCGATTTCGAACGAAACACCGGATAATGCCGCGAAATCACGAAAATACCGCCGCGGCGGTCTGCCAATCAGCCGCTCCAATCGGGGCACCACCATTTGCTTGAAGCGATCTTCTGGCCGCTCGAACATGACATAGTGCTTCGAAACGTCACGCACACGAATGACAATATCTGGATTGCGGCTCACAGCCTCAGACTTGTCAGAGGACATCGGCAAAGCCTCTGCGGGTCTTCTGGAAAAATTGATAGCCGAGAAACGCTATCACGATCGCCACCAGGGAATAATTGCCGAGCGCCGCCCAGTCCGGCTGTACGCCGAAAATGACCACGTTGCGAAAACCTTCGACGGGAACCGCGATAGGATTTAGCGAAAGCCAAGGCTGCAGCCAGGTCGGCAATGCCGTTCTCTGGAAAAACACCGGCGACAGGAACACCGTTGCAGTCACAAGCGGCGTCACGATCTGATTCATATCGCGGAAATAGACGCCGATCGATGCCAGTAGCCAAGCAATTCCGAGTACCAGAAGGAGCAGTGGCGTGAAGACCACAGGGGCCCAGGCTAATGTAGCTGGGATCGACCCAAACACCGCGTATGCAAAAACAAGCAACACTAGCAGGCTAACGGCAGCATGAAACAGAGCGGCCCCTGCCGAAACTATCGGCAAGACATGGATTGGAAAAACGATCTTTTTTACATAGTTAGCATTGGCTACAATCAGTCCGGGCGCTTGAGAAACCACTTCCGCGAAAAACTGAAAGACGATCAATCCGCAGAACAGAATAATCGCGAACTCACCAGTCGAATGTGTTGCGCTCTCGTGGCCAGGAATCGTCCAGCGCGATTTCATCACCACGCCGAAAACGAAGGTATAGACGGCCAACATAAATAGAGGATTGATCAACGTCCACAGAAGCCCGAGCACGGAGCCGCGATAGCGGCCCGCAATTTCTCGCCCGATAAGCAGAAAGACTAGCTCCCTCTCGCCCGTCATAGTTCGCCGGCAGTGTACTCATGTTTGGTCATGCGCCCTCACCCAGCCGCCGAACCACGCTTTCCACCGATACCCGCCACCCCGGCGCCTTCCACCCAAACACGCCCTCAAACTTCGCGCTCGACAGCCGCGAATTTTGCGGGCGCCTGGCCTTGGTCGGATAGTCCGCCGTCGCGATGTCGCGCACGCTCGCGTGCGGGCCACCAAACGCCCGGCTTGTGTCGAGGATGTGACGGGCAAAGCCGCTCCAGTTGGTCTCGCCGCCGCCCGCCAGGTGATAGACGCCGAAGGCGGCGAAATTCCTGTCGGCTTGCAGTCTGGCGGCCGCATGCAGGATCGCCTCGGCGATGTCGAGCGCCGATGTCGGGTTTCCCCACTGATCGGCAACGACCGAAATCTCGTCTCGGCTGGCGGCAAGCCGCAGCATCGTCTTGACGAAGTTGTTGCCGAAGGGGCTGTAGACCCAGGCCGTGCGCAGGATGAGATGGCGCGGGTTGGCGGCCGCTACCGCCTCTTCGCCGGCGAGCTTGGAAGCGCCGTAGACGCCGAGCGGCGCGGTCGGGTCGGTCTCGACATAGGCGCCATCCTTGGTGCCGTCGAAGACATAGTCGGTCGACAAATGGATGACCGGAACGCCGAGCCTTGCCGCCGCTTCGGCCACCTTGCCGGCTCCGGTTGCGTTGACGGCGAAGGCCAGCTCCTTCTCGTCTTCGGCCTGGTCGACGGCGGTGTAGGCGGCGGCGGAAACGACGATGTCGGGCCTTGCCGCTTCAAGTGCCGCGAACACCGTGTCGGGCCGCGCCAGGTCGAGCTCCGGCCGGCCGACGGCGACAACTTCGAGGCCATTGCTGCCCCGCGCCGTCTCGACCAGGCTTGCGGCAACCTGGCCCTCGCGTCCGGTGACGGCAAGCCTCACGTGGCCACCTTCCTGCTCTCGGCCTTGCTTCCGGTCGGGCTGCTTTCGCTCTTTGCGTTTTCGATCGGGGCGCTTGCGGCCGGGCGCTTTTCGGCCGTAGCCCGGCCCAGCCGTTCGCCGTCATAGCGCTGCTCGCGGATCGGGCCCCACCACCATTTGTTGTCGAGATACCAGTCGACGGTCCTGGCCAGGCCGCTGTCGAAATTCTCGCGCGGCGCCCAGCCGAGGTCGCGCGCGATCTTGGCGGCGTCGATCGCGTAGCGCCGGTCATGGCCGGGGCGGTCGGTGACGAAGGTGATCAGATCGCGGTAGCTTTTGCCGCCTGCGCGCGGCCGCTTCAGATCGAGCAGGCCGCAGATCGTCTCGACGACGCCGAGATTGGTGCGCTCGGAATTGCCGCCGACATTGTAGCTCTCGCCCGGCTGTCCCTTGGTGGCCACCAGTTCAAGGGCTCGCGCGTGATCCTCGACGAACAGCCAGTCGCGCACATTGGCGCCGGCGCCGTAGACGGGCAGCGGCTTCTCGTCGAGCGCGTTGAGGATGACCAGCG
The DNA here is from genome assembly GCF_051127865.1 of Mesorhizobium sp. RIZ17. Lineage (NCBI taxonomy): Bacteria > Pseudomonadati > Pseudomonadota > Alphaproteobacteria > Hyphomicrobiales > Phyllobacteriaceae > Mesorhizobium > Mesorhizobium sp. RIZ17. The sequence goes on along the minus strand of NZ_CP147861.1, from coordinate 4,228,367 downwards.
GGATCAGCTTTTCCGGGAAATGGTAGGGCCCGTAATTGTTCGAGCAGTTGGACAGCACCACCGGCAGGCCGTAGGTCTCGTGCCAGGCCCGCACCAGATGGTCGGACGCCGCCTTCGACGCCGAATAGGGCGAGGACGGCGCGTAAGGCGTCTCCTCGACGAACATGCCGCCGTCGAAAGGCAGGTCGCCGAACACCTCGTCGGTCGAGACATGATGGAAGCGGAAGCCGGACTTGCGCTCGTCGGACAGCCCGCGCCAGTATTCCAGCGCCGCATTCAGAATGCGGTAGGTGCCGACGATGTTGGTCTCGATGAAGGCGCCGGGGCCGTCGATCGAGCGGTCGACATGGCTCTCGGCGGCAAGGTTCATGACGATGTCGATGTCGTCGCGGCGCAATATCTCCAGCACCGCGCGCTCGTCGCAGATGTCGGCCTGCTCGAAACGATAGTTGTGCGCGTTCTCGATCGGCCTGAGCGAAGCGAGGTTGCCGGCATAGGTGAGCTTGTCGAGATTGGTGACGCGGTAGGCCGGATTGGCGCACAGATGCCGGCACACGGCCGAGCCGATGAAGCCAGCGCCACCGGTGACCAGAAAATTCATGCCGCCGTCCCTCCTCACGCGAAGACCTCCGCCGCGCCGAGCAGAGGCGCCTTGCGATCCTTGTCCGAAAGCTGGAACCCGCCGGCAATTGCCGGCCATTCGATGCCGATCGCGGGGTCATCGAAACGGATCGACCGGTCATGCTCGGGCGAATAGGTGTCGGTCACCTTGTAGAGCACCTCGGTATCCGGCACGAGCGTGACGAAGCCGTGCGCGAAGCCTTGCGGCACCAGGATCTGGTTGCCCTTCTCGGCCGATATCTCCAGCGCCTCCCATTTGCCGAAGGTCGGCGAGGTGCTGCGGATGTCGACCGCGACATCGAGCAGGCTGCCCCGGATGACGCGCAGCAGCTTGGCTTGCGCGCGCGGCGGCAATTGGTAATGCAGGCCGCGCAGCACGCCGGCCGCGGCGGAATAGGAATGATTGTCCTGAACGAAGACGAGATCGATGCCGGCCTCCGCGAAGCGCTCGGCATTCCAGGTCTCGCTGAAAAAACCGCGCGCATCGCCATGCCGCTTCGGCACGATCTCCAGCAGGCCGTCCAGGCCGAGCGGCCTGACCTCAAGCACCGCGTTCCTCCATCAGATCGGCCACCCGCCGGCGCAGATAGGCTGCATATTCGTTCTTGCCCAACCGCGCGGCGCGCTCCAGCACCTTGTCGGCGCTGATCCAGTCCTGTTCCAGCGCAATCTCCTCAGGGCACGCGATCTTGATGCCCTGGCGATGCTCGATCGTGCGCACGAAAGACGATGCCTCGAGCAAGCTGTCATGCGTGCCGGTGTCCAGCCAGGCATAGCCGCGGCCGAGGCGGTGAACATGCAACTCGCCACGCTCGAGATAGACATTGTTGACCGCGGTGATCTCAAGCTCGCCGCGCGCCGAAGGGCGGATCGTCGAGGCGATGTCGACCACATCGTTGTCGTAGAAATAGAGACCGGTCACGGCCCAGTTCGACTTCGGCTTTTGCGGCTTCTCCTCGATCGTCAGAGCCTTGCCGGTAACCTTGTCGAAGGAGACCACGCCGTAACGCTCGGGATCATCGACATAGTAGGCGAAGACCGAGGCGCCGCCATCGCGCGTCGCAGCCTCGCGGCAGAGCTGCGGCAGGCCGCCGCCGAAATAGATGTTGTCGCCGAGGATCATCGACACGCTGTCCTTGCCGATGAAGTCACGGCCGATGATGAAGGCTTCGGCGAGGCCGTTGGGCTGCGGCTGCTCGGCATAGGACAATTCCAGCCCGAATTCGGAACCGTCGCCCAGCAAAGCCTGGAAGACCGGCAAGTCGCGCGGAGTTGAAATGACCAGAATCTGGCGAATTCCCGCGAGCATCAGAACGCTCAGCGGGTAATAGATCATCGGCTTGTCGTAGATCGGCAGTATCTGCTTAGAAACCGCTAATGTAAGCGGATAAAGGCGTGTTCCGCTGCCACCCGCAAGGATAATTCCTTTCAACAAGCTCTCCTTGAACTACCGCGGCCCCCGCCTCGACGCCAAGTTGCCCGTGCTTAGGTTTCGGGCGCTGGCTTGTCAATGTCGGCTTTGACTGCTTCCCGACGCTGGTTCACCACTTTCTATCATCCGGCATGCGCTGGTTTCGAGCGAAATCCGACCGCGCCATGAAAAAGGGCCGGCGGGCGCCTGTCGCCCGCCGGCCCCTTTTCTCGTCGATCGTTCTCAGCCGCGCTTGAGCAATGCCCACACGGCCGGCACCAGGCTGGCGGCCAGAGCCACCTTGATCAGGTCGCCGACGATGAAAGGCAGGACGCCGAACTGCCAGGACTTTTCCGGCCCGATGAGGATCGCCAGCCAGGCAAAACCCATCGCCATCATCACGACCTCCGCCGTCAGCATGGCGCCGAACAGCTTGAACGGATTGCGGTCCCAGCCGCGATCGGCCGCCCAGCCGGCGATCGCCGCCATGACCACGAAGCCGGCGAGATAGCCGCCCGTCGAGCCCAGCATGTAAACGATGCCGATGCCCTTTTCCGGCGTGCCCTGGAAGACCGGCAAGCCGAAAGCGCCTTCGGCGAGGTAGAGAAGGAGCGTCGCCACAGCCAGCCGCAGGCCGAACGCCGAGGCGATCAACAGCACGGCGAGCGTCTGCAGCGAAAGGTCGACCGGGCCGAGCACCACTTTGGTCTTGGCCGAAAGCGTGAGCAGCAGGGTTCCGGCGAGCGCCAGGAAGAGCTGCGTCGCGAGCCGGGCAGCGCCCCGATCCGGCAGGGTGAGAGAAACAAGCGGGCGCATCGTGGTTGCAGTTGCCATGGTCTTCCCCGTTCTGGCTAATTCACTGGGTGGCTGATTTGCCGGCTTTAAAGCGCATCGCGCAAGAGCGGATTGAGGCGATGCGCTTCAAAAATTTGTCTTGATGCATGCCGTTCTCCCAAAACCGCTGCGCAGTTTTGGGCGACATGCATTGATTTTCCTATATTGGCTTCCGTATCGGGCGGCAATCACTTTGCCGCATTGCAGCGGAGCTAGCCGGCATGGCCCTTGAATTCGACACCAGCTTCGATCCCGCCTATGGCCGGGCGGTTGCGGTTGCGCCGGACGTGCTGCGCATCACCGCCAGAAATCCGAGCCCTTTCACCTTCCACGGCACCAACAGCTATCTCGTCGGCCGCGACACGCTGGCGGTGATCGACCCGGGCCCGGAAGACGACGCCCATATCGAAACGCTGCTCAAGGCGATCGGCGACCGGCCGGTCAGCCACATCTTCGTCAGCCACACCCATCGCGACCATTCGCCGCTCGCGGCGCGATTGAAGGAGCTGACCGGCGCGCCGACGCTTGCCGAAGGCCCGCACCGGCCGGCGCGGCCTTTGCGCATCGGCGAGGTCAATCCGCTCGACGCCAGCGCCGACCTCGGCTTCGCTCCCGATGTCGTGCTGGCCGACGATGCGCTGACCCAGGGCGACGGCTGGGCAATCCGAACCGTGCTGACGCCCGGTCACACCGCCAACCACGCCGTGTTTGCCCTCGAAGGAGCCGGAACCCTGTTTTCAGCCGACCATGTCATGGCGTGGTCGACCTCGATCGTTGCGCCGCCGGACGGCGCCATGGCCGACTATATGAGCTCCCTCGACAAGCTCTTGGCGCGCGACGATCGCTTGCTGTTGCCGGGCCATGGCGGACCTGTTACCGCGCCGCAAAGGTTCATGCGCGGTCTCAAGACACATCGCAAGATGCGCGAAAGGGCGATCCTGGAACGCATCCGCGCCGGAGACCGGACGATCGCGGAAATGGTCGCGGCGATCTATCGCGACACAGACCCGCGGCTGCATGGCGCGGCCGGCCTTTCGGTGCTTGCCCATATCGAGGATCTGGTCGCGCGCGGCTTGATCATCACGGACGGCGATCCGGCCATAGACGGCGTTTTCGCGCCCGCTGCGTAGGCTCTATTCGGCTGGCGCCGCTCCGACTTGCCCGGCGACCTCCTGGTCGAGCTCGCCAAGGAAATCCGTGATGCGGGCGGCATTGTCGCCGAGGTCGTAGCGGCCGTAGCGCGAGGCCGAGCGCATGTCGACGATGACCTGCTCGCCGTCGTCGGTGACGCGGATGGCGACGTCGGCCGGCAGTCCGAGCACGAAGCCCTTGGCCAGCGCATTGATCGTCGCCTCGCTCTGACCGTTGATGTCGGGATAAGGCGCCGTCAGCTGCCAATCGCGGCGGTCGAGCACGGTTTCGACAGCGTCGACGATGGTTTCGAAAGGCAGGTTGTAGCTGCGCCCGCTGACCAGCGGATAGGCATCGGCCTGCAGGCTCTGTTCGCCCGGCGTCGGCGGCGACAGCTCGTTCATGTCGCCGGTGCGATCGCTGGTGTCCAACACCGGCGGATCGTCGAGATCGGTCGAGATGTCGCGCAGCGGCGGATAGATCGTCGCCCAGTAGACGGCGACGCCGTAGGGCGCCAGCACCAGAAGCGCCAGCAGCGCGCCGATCGAGAGATCGCGGCCGCCGCGATCGCCGAAACTCCAGACCCTGGACAAACCGAGACCGGCCAGCAACAGGGCAAGCGCCGCCAGCAGCGCCACGAGCGCCAGCACCCACAGGAAAGGCGGCGTCTCGACGAGACCCAGCCTGTAAGCGGCAATGACGGTGAGCAAAAGGACGAGGGAAAATGCCCCGATCCGCCGCGACCAGCCGGCCGCGCTTGACGTCTGCCGTTCAGGAATAGATGCCATTCTTTGCCGTGTCGTCCCAACCCGGGCCGAGAGTTAGCGGTTTTTGGCGCCGGCTTGAAGCCGAAAGATCGAACATTTTTCGTCAATCCGTCGGCAGGCGGTAATCCTTGAACTGGTCGCGCAGCGTGGTCTTCTGGATCTTGCCGGTGGCGGTATGGGGAATTTCGCCGACGAAGGCGACGTCGTCGGGCATCCACCACTTCGCCACCTTGCCGCTCATGAAGGTGAGGATGTCGCCCTTGCTCGGCTGCCTGCCGGGCTTGCTCACGACGACGAGCAAGGGCCGCTCACCCCATTTCGAATGCGGGATGCCGATGGCCGCCGCCTCAGCCACGTCCGGATGGCCGACAGCGAGATTCTCGAGATCGATGGTCGATATCCATTCGCCGCCCGATTTGATGACGTCCTTGGCGCGATCGGTGATCTGCATGTAGCCGCTGGCGTCGATATGGGCGACATCGCCGGTGTCGAACCAGCCATCGGCATCGAACTGCTCGGCGCCGGCGCCGCCATAATAGGCGCGCGCCACCGCGGGGCCCCGCACCTTGAGATGTCCGAAGGTCTTGCCGTCCCAGGGCAGCGCGTTGTCGTCGTCGTCGGTCACTTTCATTTCGACGCCGAAGGGCGGAAAACCCTGCTTACCCTGGACATCGAGCCGCGCCTCGCCGGTCAGCGTCTCATATTGCGGCTTCAGGGTGCAGAGCGTGCCCAGCGGCGACATTTCGGTCATGCCCCAGGCATGCACCACCTGCACATCGTAATTTTCCTGGAACTTCGCGGTGATGGCGCGCGGACAGGACGCCCCGCCGATGACGACCTTCTTCAGGTAGGGCAGCTTCTTGCCGGTCTCCTCCAGATATTGCAGCAGCATCATCCACACGGTCGGCACGGCGGCGCTGAACGTCACCTTTTCGGTGTCGAGCAATTCGTAGATCGAAGCGCCGTCCATCCTGCAGCCGGGCATCACCAGCTTGGCGCCGATCATCGGCCCGCTCTGGCCGAGACCCCAGGCATTGGCGTGGAACATCGGTACGACAGGCAGGATCACATCCCGGGTGGATATGCCCATGGCGTCAGGCATGGCGGCCATCATGGCGTGGAGAACATTGGAGCGGTGGCTGTAGAGCACGCCCTTCGGGTCGCCCGTCGTGCCCGAGGTGTAGCACATGCCGGCTGCGGTGTTCTCGTCGAAGGTCTTCCAGGCGAAGGCGCCGTCGGCCTCGGCCAGCCATTCTTCATAGGCGACGGCATTTGCCAGCGAGGTTTGCGGCATATGCGCCCGGTCGGTCAGCACGATCACCTTTCTCAGCGACCGGACCGCACCGGCGATCTTTTCCAGGAGCGGCACGAAGGTCAAATCGACGAAGATCGCCTTGTCCTCGGCATTGTTCATGATCCAGGCGATCTGCTCGGGAAACAGCCTCGGGTTGAGCGTATGATAGATCGCGCCGATGCCCATGATGCCGTACCAGGCCTCGATATGGCGAGCCGTGTTCCAGGCAAGGGTCGCGATGCGGTCGCCAAGCCTGAAGCCGTCACGATCCAGCCGCTGCGCGACCTTGAGCGCCCGGTGATGGATTTCGGCAAAGGTGGTGCGCACGATCGGGCCTTCGATCGAACGCGACACGACCTCCCGGCTGCCGTGCTGGCGTTCGGCATGGTCGATCAGCTTGTGGCAAAGCAGCGGCCATTCCTGCATCAATCCGAGCATCTGTTCCTCCCCTTCGCGCATTCGCGTCGTTTGTTTCACGCATTGTGGAACGAACCGGCGGTTTGTCCAGCCGCCATAAGTCGAAGCCCGTGGATGGATCGAAGAACCGGAAAAACCGCCATAATCCGGCCATCGTCGCCGTTAAGTTTCATTAACGGGCTGGGTGAGATTGGCGAATGGAGTGGTTCGCATGGACGCGCAGCTCGACGATAAAGCCCTCGAAAGCACGCTTGCCGAAAGTCTGGACGATCTGACGCCGGACACCAAAATTGTTTCCGATGATGAATTTGCCGAAGTCGTCGGCGGCGCGCTGGAGGCCGTCGGCGGAACGTTACTGTTCAAGATGCGCGTCGAAAACGGCGCCGAGGGCGAGCATGTCGCCGCGGCCTGCATCGGCAATGCCGACAATCGTCAGTTCCTGCTGCTCACGCTGCCGGCCAGCGGAGGCGCGCTGAAGGTCGAGACCGCGGCGAGGAGCACCAATCCGGTGGCGGGCATTGCCGCCGCCTATGCCGGCCTCATGGATGCCTTCAAGACGGCCGCCTGACGCCGACTCGCCCGGGGCGACAGACGTTCAATGAATGGTGATGGCGCCTTGCGCGGCGCAAGCTTGCACGAGGCGGGTGCTCGACACATGTAAGTCTCCCCCAAGGAGACCATTCATGGACAAGCTTGCCAATCCAGCCCCCGGCTTTCAACGCAATCCCGAAAAGGTGATCACGGTCGAATCTTATCGCGGCACCGTCACTGTCCGCGCTGGCGACAGGATCATCGCCACATCGACTGCGGCAAAGATTCTCTCGGAGCCACCTTACCCGGCCGTTTTCTACATCCCGTTCGACGATATCGATTTCGGCAAGCTCGCCCCGACCGACCATTCGACACATTGCCCATACAAAGGCGATGCCAGCTACTGGAGCGTCCAGCCGGCCGGCGAAGCCGGCAAGAATGCGATGTGGGCTTATGAGCATCCGTTCGACGAAATGGTCGAGATCCGCAATCACGGCGCGTTCTACACGAACAAGGTGACGGTCGAAGCCACGCCCGGTTGAGCGACAGGCTGGATTATCACAGACGTTTGAGATCGGCCGAAACGCCTTTCCGTCGTCATTCTATGGCGAAGCAAGGAGCGAAGCGACGCGGCGAAGACCATAGAATCCATTCCGTGACTTCGAAGCCACGCCATGGTCCGGAATTCTGCTCCGCTGCGCCCTATGATTAAGGTAACGGAACGGATTCCAGGGTCTTCGCGACGGAGCTGCGCTCCTGCTCCGCCCTGGAATGACGAGGCTACGACCCTCGCACCGCCCCTCAGTCCGTCGTGCCGTCATTGCCTACGGCATCGTCGAGGCGCACGAAGGTCATGCCCTTCTGCTTCAAGGCGAGCAGCCCCTGGACCACGCCCTCGCCGGCCGCATGGGTCGGCTGGTTGATGTGGGCGATGATGACGTCGCCGTCCTTGGCGGCGCCGATGCGGCGCGCCGTTTCCTTCGCGCCGAGCAGCGAGCCGCCGTCGCCGTTGACCGAGAAGCCGGCGACCTTGAAGCCCAGCTTGCGGATCATGGCGATCGCCGAGGGGCTGTATTCGGCGGTTGCGCCGCGAAACCATTTCGGCGCCGGCCCGCCTGCGCCGGCCAGGGCGGCAGCGCCGGATTCAACTTCGGCCTGCACGGCGTCCGGGCTGCCGGCGCTGCGGATGCCATAGATCTTCTGCGGCGTATCGACCGCCGGAATGTGGCGGCCGCCGTGGTTTTCCAGTTCGAACAGATCGGGATGCGCCCGCATGATCTCGACGGCTTCGGCATTGCGCTTCAGCCAGATGCCGGTGACGAAGATCGTCGCCGGTATCCTGTTGTCGACGAGCGCCGAGAGTATCCTCGTGTCGGTCTTTCCGCCGCAGGCATCGAGCGTCAGGGCGACGCGCCCGCCGCCGCCCTCGACGCCCTGCGGCTTCACATGAAGCTTCGGTTCGAGCAAGGCAGTGGCATTGGCTGCCGACGCGGTGAACACCGACAGCGCCATCGCGCAAAGAGAGTTTCGAAACACGCGCATTCCTTATTTCAAGTCCTTCATATCGAACGTTTTGCCACATGAAAACCGCGCCCAAAGGCGACCGGCATCAAGGCGAAAATCAGGATGCCCAACCCGCAAGCGCGGAATTTTCCCGCAATATCAAACCGTGCTGTTGAGGGCCACCGCTGTCCGCGACAGAAGCTCGCGCACGGCATCGACGACCGAGGCCACTTCGACGCGCCAGACGCAGCATGCCTTGCTCGGATCGGTCCGGTGACACAGGTCGCCGCCCACGCAGTCGCAAGGCATGGATGGTCGCATCGAAATGCTGGGCGCACCGACCGGCCCCCACCGGATCGGGTTGGTCAGACCAAACAGACCGACCACCGGCGTGCCGGTTGCCGCCGCCATATGCATCGGGCCGCTTTCGTTGCCGAGAAACAGCCGTGCCTCCTGGAGCAGCGCCAGCAACGTTTCCAGCGATAGTGCCCCTACCAGATTGACGACCGGCGTGCTGACCATGGCCATGATCTGATCGTTCGCCTCGGCCTCATCGGGACCGCCAACCAGAACGACGGAGAGACCGGTTTCGGTCGATATCGTGTCGATGGCCGCGGCGAAGCGCTCGGGCAGCCACCGGCGCCCCGGGAAGCTTGCACCGGCATGCACCACCATGAAGGCCTTGCGCCGAAGACCGGAGTTGTCCAGCAAGGCCAGGGCCCGCGCCGTTTCCAGCGGCAGCGGCTGGATTGAGGGAGCCTTCACCCGCAGATCCACGCCAAGCGCCTCCAGCGGCGAAAGATAGCGATAGAGAAAATGCCTCTCGCCGTAACCGAACGGCTTTGCCTGGACATTGATGGATTGGCGCTCGAAACGACGCAATGGGTGTTCCGACGGATAGTAGCCGACCCGGGTCTTCGCATTAACGACCATGGCGATGAAATGCGACGTTCTTGAATCGGTCAGGTCGATGGTCATATCGAAGCCGAACCGGCGTAGATTGCGGATTACTCGCCAGAGTTCCAGGCCGCGCTGCAATATAGTGCCGCGCGCACTGCCACGCCTGAAAGTAACGGTCTCGGACGCGATCCCGTGTGCGGTCAGGAAGCTTCCGAAACGGGCCTCGCAAAGGAAGACAACCCTGGCGCCGGGATATGCGATCTGGAGATTCTTCGCCAGCGCGGAGGCAAGAATGAGATCGCCGATGTACTTCGTTTGCAGGATCAGGATCGAGCGGACGGGGCCAACCGGCAACATCCTTGACCGGGCTCCGGACGGATCGGACTCCAGGGAGCTGGGCTGGGACATCGACATGCGGGACCATCACGCGTATTTCAAGGTGATCTCATATACAGGACGATCAGGCCCTGGGCCACAACGACTCTTGCGAGCCACCAAGAGCCTCGAGGCGGCCGACGGGCGGCAGCTCGCGTTCCCGCCCGAGCGGCGAACCGCGCGCCAATAAATTCAGTGTCGGAATGTGCCTTGAAACGGTGTCGAGATTCAGGGCCGTCACACGCACGTTCGCGTGACATTGCATACAAAATCGTAAGGTACCCGAATGTCCTTAAAGCGCGCCGCGCCGAAACGGATTCAGGCGGTGCGCTTCAAGTCTTTGTTTTGACGCGTGTCCCAGAACCGCTGCGCACTTCTGGGCGACATGCTCTTTGTTTTGATGCATTTCGTTGTCCCAGAACCGCTGCGCACTTCTGGGCGACATGGTCTTTGCCTCGATACATGTCGTTGTCCCAGAACCGCTGCGCACTTCTGGGCGACATGCATTAGGAACCGCGTATTGCAGCGCTCTTCGCCGCCGCCACGGCAGCCTGCGCGGCGGCCAGCCTGGCGATCGGCACCCGGTAGGGCGAGCACGACACGTAATCGAGGCCGACCTCCTCGCAGAAACGGATCGAGGCCGGATCGCCGCCATGCTCGCCGCAGATGCCGAGCTTGATGCCGGGCCGCGTCGCCCTGCCTTTTTCTGCCGCGATCCGCACCAGCTCGCCGACGCCGTCGATGTCGAGCGACACGAACGGATCCTGCTCGATGATGCCCTTCTGCCGGTATGTTTCGAGGAAGGACGCGGCATCATCGCGAGAGATACCAAAAGTCGTCTGCGTGAGATCATTGGTGCCGAAGGAGAAGAATTCGGCCGCTTCGGCAATGACATGGGCGCGGATCGCTGCGCGCGGCAGTTCGATCATCGTACCGGTCAGGTAGTCGATCTTGGTGCCGGTCTCCTGCATGACGCTCTGCGCGACGGCATCGATGCGCGCCTTGACATATTCCAGCTCCTTCACGAGGCCGACCAGCGGCACCATGATTTCCGGCACCACCAGCGCTCCGGCCTTGTGGCCGGCCTCGACCGCCGCCTCGAAGATGGCGCGTGCCTGCATCTCGGCGATCTCCGGATAGGAGACGGCGAGCCGGCAGCCGCGATGGCCGAGCATCGGGTTGAATTCGTGCAGCGCATCGGTGCGCTGCCTCAGCTTGTCGGCCGACACGTTCATGGCCGAGGCGACCTCGGCGAGCTCGGCCTCGGTCTTCGGCAGGAACTCGTGCAGCGGCGGGTCGAGCAGGCGGATCGTCACCGGCAGGCCGGCCATGATCTCGAACAGTTCGAGGAAGTCCGAGCGCTGCATGGGCAGCAGCTTGTCCAGCGCCGCTCGCCTGTCCTTCTCGGTGTCGGCGAGGATCATCTCGCGCATGGCGACGATGCGGGCGCCATCGAAGAACATATGCTCGGTGCGGCACAGCCCGATGCCCTCGGCGCCGAAGGAGCGCGCCATGCGCGCGTCGAGCGGCGTTTCGGCATTGGTGCGCACCTTCATGCGACGCGCGGCGTCCGCCCATTCCATGATGGCGGCGAAATCGCCCGACAGCTCCGGCTGCAGCATGGCTACAGCGCCTTTCAGCACCTGGCCGTTGCCGCCGTCGATGGTGATGGTGTCGCCCTTGCGGAAGGTCTGGCCCATCGAGAGCAGCGTGCCGGCCTTGTAGTCGACGCGCAGCGAGCCGGCGCCCGACACGCAGGGCTTGCCCATGCCGCGCGCCACCACCGCGGCATGACTGGTCATGCCGCCGCGCGTGGTGAGGATGCCTTCGGCGGCATGCATGCCGTGGATGTCTTCGGGGCTGGTCTCGATGCGCACCAGGATGACTTTACGCCCTTGCGCCCTGGCGTCCTCGGCATCGGCGGACGAAAAGACGATCTCGCCGGTGGCCGCACCCGGCGACGCCGGCAGGCCCATGCCGATGACATCGCGCGCAGCCTTCGGGTCGATGGTCGGATGGAGCAGTTGGTCGAGCGAGGCCGGATCGATGCGGGCGACGGCCTCCTCCTTGGTGATCAGCCCGTCCTTCGCCATGTCCACGGCGATCTTCAGCGCCGCCTTGGCGGTGCGCTTTCCCGAGCGGGTCTGCAGCATCCACAATTTACCGCGCTCGATGGTGAATTCGAGGTCCTGCATGTCGCGGTAGTGCTTTTCCAAGCGGTCGGAGATGTCGACGAAAGCCTGGAAGGCGTCGGGCATGAGCTTCTGCAGCGACGGCTTGTCGGAACCGGCGGCGATGCGCGCCGCCTCGGTGATGTTCTGCGGCGTGCGAATGCCGGCCACCACGTCCTCGCCCTGGGCGTTGACCAGGAACTCGCCGTAAAGCTGCCTGTCGCCGGTCGAGGGATTGCGGGTGAAGGCGACGCCGGTCGCGGATGTCTCGCCCATATTGCCGAACACCATGGCCTGGACGTTGACGGCCGTGCCCCAACTTTCCGGGATGTCGTGCAGGCGCCGATAGGTGATGGCGCGGTTGTTCATCCAGCTCGAGAATACGGCGCCGATCGCGCCCCACAGCTGCTCCCGCGGATCCTGGGGGAAAGGCTTGCCGAGCTCTTCCTCGACCTTGGCCTTGTAGAGCGAAATCACGCTCTGCCATTCCTGGGCCGAAAGCCCGGTGTCGAGCTCGTGGCCGAGGCTCGCCTTCTGGTCCTCGAGGATTTCCTCGAACACCTCGTGGTCGAGGCCCATCACGACGTCGGAATACATCTGGATGAAGCGGCGGTAGCTGTCGTAGGCAAAACGCGCATCGCCAGAATCGGCGGCCAAGGCCTCGACCGTCTCGTCGTTGAGGCCGAGATTGAGCACCGTGTCCATCATGCCGGGCATGGAGGCGCGGGCACCGGAGCGCACGGAGACCAGGAGCAGCTTCGACGGATCGCCGAAACGGCGGCCGGTGATGCGGCCGATATGATCGAGGGCGGAGACGACATCCGCCTCGAGCCCGGCGGGATAGGTGCGGCCGTTGGCGTAATAGGCGTTACAGACTTCGGTGGTGATGGTGAAACCGGGCGGCACCGGCAGCCCGAGGCTGCACATCTCGGCCAGATTGGCACCCTTGCCGCCGAGAAGATTGCGGTCACCGGCGCGGCCTTCGGCGGCACCGTCGCCGAAGGTGTAAACCCACTTGGTCATGCTAGCCCTCCAGTTCGTGGAAGATAGAACACCCCGGACGATGGCCCGGTTCCCCGCCTTCCCCGACCCGAGCGATAGGATGCTGCAGTGCGAAAGGCAAGGCACTGGCCTGATCGTCGCCGAAACTACAATCGATTAAGCAAAAGCTGCGTCAAAAAGACTTGCCGGAGGGGTCCGGCGCGATATAGAACATAACAGGAACATATTGGAGTAGCGTGATGAAACTCAACGGAAAACTCGACTATCTCGAACTGCCGGCGACGGGCGGCACGCTGGACAGCGTCAAGTCCTTCTACAGCGCCGCTTTTTCATGGTCGTTCACCGACTACGGCCCGACCTATGCCGCCTTTGCCGAAGGGCTCGACGGCGGCTTCCAGACAGACGCCGGCGAAGCCCCGGCCAAGCCACTGCCCGTGCTCTATTCCGAAAACCTTGAGGAAACGCTGGACGCGGTCGAGAATGCCGGCGGCGTCATCGTCAAGCCGATCTTTTCCTTCCCAGGCGGCAGGCGGTTCCACTTCACCGATCCGGCCGGCAACGAACTGGCCGTTTGGGGACATTAGGGAAGACGCGGATTTCGAGTTGTTTTTTGCTGTTGACAGCCGGGGGGCAGCCGGGCTCATTCCAATGAGCGGCGGCAATCTTCCAACAGCAAAGCAGACTGATGAAATTCGGCTCAAGCGGCGTTCGGGGTTTGGCTAGCGAATTGGTTGGAAGGCCAAGCGGACTTTATACCGAGGGTTTCGCCCGGCGCTTGCGGTCGACTGGATTTCAGCAGGGCAAGGTCTTCGTCGGGCGTGACCTGCGCGACAGCAGCCAAGCGATTGCGGAAGACTGCATGGCGGCGCTGGCCGCAAGCGGCTTCCAGCCGGTCGATTGCGGCCCCATCCCAACGCCCGCGCTTGCCTATTTTGCCCGCCTGCACGGCGCCGCGGCGCTGATGGTGACCGGATCGCACATTCCCGCCGACCGCAACGGCATCAAGTTCTATGGGCCGAAGGGCGAGATCGACAAAGCGGACGAGGCCGCGATCACGCAGGCGGTCGCCAAGTTGTCGGACCACTATCCCTGGCCGCCGGCCCATGCGGACTGGCAAAGCGGCCATGAACAGGCGCTCGCGGCCTTTCGAGACCGGGTTGGCGGCATTCTCGCCCCTGGCGCCCTTTCCGGCATGAGGCTCGGCGTCTACCAGCACAGCACCGTCGCGGGCGAGTTGCTGGTCGAGGTCCTGCGATCCTTTGGCGCCGATGTGATGCCGGTCGGGAAAACGGACGTTTTCGTGCCTGTCGACACGGAGGCCGTCGGCCTGGAAACGATGGCGAAGGTGAAGGACTGGGTGCGCGAATTCAAATTCGACGCCGTGCTTTCCGCCGACGCCGATGCCGACCGTCCTCTCGTCATCGACGACGAGGGCGAGCTGTTCCGCGGCGACCTGATCGGGCTGGCGACGGCGCTCTTCCTCAAGGCCGACATGGTGGTGACGCCCGTAACGTCCAATTCGGGCATTTCACACGCTTTCGGCTTCGAAGTGGTGAGAACGAAGGTTGGATCGCCCTTCGTCATAGCGGGCATGGAGGCCGCGCAATCGACCGGCGGCATCGTCGTCGGTTTCGAAGCCAATGGCGGGGTTCTCCTGGGCTCGGACTGCCTGGTGAACGGCAGGACCTTGTCGGCGCTGCCGACGCGGGATTCGTTCTTGCCCATCCTGGCGGTTCTGGGCACGGCGGGATCGACGGGCAAATCGCTTTCGGGCCTGCGCAAAACCTGGAACCTTCCGGTCTGCGCCAGCGAACGGCTCCAGAATTTCCCTGTCGAGGCATCGCGCGGCTTGATGCGCAAGCTCGCCGACCGCGATGCGTTGCGGCAATTCCTTGCCCCCTTCGGCACCGTCGCGGATGTCGATGAGACCGACGGTCTCAGGGCACGGATGACCAGCGGCGAGATCATCCATCTGAGGCCTTCCGGCAACGCCCCGGAATTTCGTTGCTATGCCGAGGCCGCCAGCGCCGACAAGGCGACCGAAATTGTGGCAATGGCGCTGGAACGGGCGCGGGACACCACACTGGCGGATGAACCAGAGGCCGTGTAACGAAAGTGGCGCCGGCGGTTGCCGCAGGCCTGAAGCGCGGCTGGTTAATAACAAGGGGCTCGCGCACCCGCACTCGCTCGATCCCAGAAAGCATCCATGACAAGGACAGCATTGATAACCGGCATTACGGGGCAGGACGGCGCCTATCTGGCCCAACTCCTGCTTTCGAAGGGTTATAGCGTCCACGGACTGGCGCGACGGTCGAGCACGGCCGTCAACACCGCGCGGCTGAAATGGCTGGGCATCGAGAACGACGTGCGGATCGTGGACGGCGATCTCACGGACCTGTCGGGCCTGACCCGGACCATGCGCGACGTACGACCGGACGAGGTCTACAACCTTGCCGCTCAGTCTTTCGTCAAATCCTCATGGCAGCAGCCGATCCTGACGGGCAACGTCACCGGCATCGGCGTCACGAATGTTCTCGAGGCGCTGCGTCTCGAAATCCCCGAGGCGCGTTTCTATCAGGCTTCGTCTTCGGAGATGTACGGCCTTATCCAGGAGCCGGTGCAGTCTGAGACCACGCCTTTCCATCCCCGCTCCCCCTATGCGGTGGCGAAGGTCTACGGTCACTGGATCACCGTCAACTATCGCGAAAGCTTCGGCCTGCACGCTTCGAGCGGCATCCTGTTCAATCACGAATCGCCGCTTCGCGGCATCGAATTCGTGACACGCAAAGTCACCGACACCGTCGCGCGCATCAAGAAGGGCCTGGCAAGGGAACTGCGCCTGGGCAACATCGACGCCAGGCGCGACTGGGGCCACTCCAGAGACTATGTCCGCGCCATGTGGCTGATGCTGCAGCAGGACCAGCCCGACGACTATGTGGTCGCCACCGGCAGGACGACGACGGTGCGCGACATGTGCAGGATCGCGTTCGAGCATGTCGGGCTGAACATGGACGACCATCTCGTCATCGATCCCGACCTGTTCAGGCCGGCGGAAGTCGAAATCCTGCTCGGCAATCCGGCCAAGGCAAAGGCGAAGCTTGGATGGGAAGCGACGATCTCCCTGGAAGAGATGATCCGCGAAATGGTGGACGCAGATCTGGCGCGCCACTTCGCCGCCAGGCGTTGAAGGAAGCGGCCGGCATGCGCGTTTTGATAACCGGTGCCAACGGGTTCGTCGGCCCCTATGTGCGCGACGCGCTGCGCAGCGTTTGCGGCGATGGCGTTGCCGTTGCCGCGACCTCCAAAGATGGCGGTCCGCATCCCGCCTTCGGCCAGGTCGAAGAGCTGGACGTGACGGACCCGGCCGCCGTCCAGGATGCCATTGTCCGTCACCAGCCCAGCCATGTCATTCACCTGGCGGCGGTCGCGGCCCTGGGCGCCGCCCAGGCCGATCCCCGCAACACCTGGCGCATTCATGTGGGCGGCGCGCTCAACGTGGCCAATGCCATAATCGACATGGCTCCGGGCTGCTGGCTGGTTCATGTCGGGTCGGGCCTGGTCTATGGCGAGAGCGCCAAGACCGGGCGGCCGCTCGACGAAGGCACGCTTCTTGCTCCGATCGACGACTACGCCGTGACCAAGGCAGCGGCCGATCTCGCGCTCGGCGCGCTTTCACGCCAGGGGTTGAAGTGTGTCCGGATGCGCCCCTTCAACCATACCGGTCCGGGTCAGACCGAGGCATTTGCCGTGCCGGCTTTCGCCATGCAGATTGCACGGATCGAAGCAGGCCTGGCTCCGCCGGTCATCCGCGTCGGCAATCTCGATGCGCGGCGCGATTTCCTGGATGTGCGCGACATCGCCGATGCCTATGCCCGCGCGGTGCTGAACAGCCGCGACCTCGCCCCGAACACCATTTTCAATGTCGCATCCGGCGTGTCCTGGCGGATGGGAGACATCCTCGATCGGCTGCTGGCCTGGAGCAGCGTCAAGATAGCCACGGAGCAGGATCCCCTGCGGCTGCGACCGAGCGACCTGCCATGCATCGTCGGCGATGCGACCCGCGCCCGGACCCTGCTTGGCTGGGCGCCCGGGCATTCCTTCGAGGATACGCTCGCGGCCGTCCTGGAGGATTGCCGCGCGCGCGTGGCCCAGGTCCCGGAAGCCTGAGCTGACCTGCTCACGGCCGGCACAAGCGCGAAGCCGCGCGGCCGCGTGGGGCTTGCGATCCATCCCCGGCGATCGGGGCGACGAACCGGCCGGGAATGGCGGCCCTTATCGCTGCCGATTTTAGTTGATCTCCCGGCATTGAGCTTTGCCTCGCCTCGTCCTATAAGGCCGCGCGCAGCGGGCATGCCCCGCATGCTGGGGCGTCGCCAAGTGGTAAGGCATCGGTTTTTGGTACCGACATTCCCAGGTTCGAATCCTGGCGCCCCAGCCAACCGTCATCGAGCAAATCCGACCGGTCAACGACTTGATGGTGTTGTCCCGTCAGCCGATGGAGGCCGGTTCGAAAGCCATCGCTTTTCGACCAGGCAGACCATCGTATAGGCAGGGTCAAAAACGTTTCCGACGTGATAGCGGACAACCTGCCCCATCAGATGCGACGCGGCCGTCGCGGACAATCCATAGTCGCTGGTCAACCAGTTCAGCATATCCGTGGTTGCGTGCTGAAGAGCCTGGTCAAGCGGGCGTGCGTTGCCGACAGAGAAAATGTGCGTCTCGTTCTCACCGCGAGGCCATACCAGCCGCCTGCTTTTTTCCACAGTCAAGCGTAGCTCGACTTCAAAGCAGGTTTCGATCCCGGTTCCGACGATCTCACCATCGCCCTGCGCTGCATGACAATCGCCCGCGAAGAAGAGCGCACCCTCTACGGCAACGGGAAACCAGACGGTCGCGCCGGGCCGAAACCCACGGTAATCCATGTTGCCGCCGTTTTCCGCGCTGGTTGCGGTGGAGAAAGCCTGGCCCAACGAGGGCGCCACACCAAAGCAGCCGATCATCGGCTCGAGCGGCAAAACGAAGCTTTCAAGGCCTTTTGGCGGCTCCTGCAGCACCGCAGTTCGCGATTCCAGATCGATCCGCCAGGTGACTTTATCTCTTGCCGGCAGCCCGCGGGCAGCCTCCGGATCGACGACGTTCGCAGCCAGCGACGAGATCGTCCAGCCGGAAGGGCAGATCGGGTCCATGCGCAGAATGTCCACGCGCAGCGCGTCGCCCGGTTCAGCTCCGGTCACGAAGATCGGGCCGTTCATCGGGTTTGGACCATGAGCCAGTCGCGCACCGTTCTTGTCGAAGCCCTGTGCGTCGAGCGTTTCCGTGATCACGATATCGCCGGACGCGATTGTGAGCGCCGGCGCGATCGTACCGAGGACATTGTGCCAAGTGGAGTTGATCAGCTTGTGCGTTGCCATCAGATGGCAGTAACGAAGGCGTTGCCGCGCGGCAAGTGGGCGGATTGAGCTCCTGGTGCCAATGAGCTTTGCGCCGCCTCGTCCTATAAGGCCGCGCGCAGCGGGCATGCCCCGCCTGCTGGGGCGTCGCCAGTGGTAAGGCATCGGTTTTTGGTACCGACATTCCCAGGTTCGGTTCCTGGCGCCCCAGCCAGCCCCTCTCGCATGGCTTGCCCCGGCGTGATCCGGCGCAGGGTTGGCCTCGTTTCAGCTGCGCTGCGTGGCGACCTGCCTCGGAATGAGGAACCTTGCCGCAAGAGCGCAGAGCAGGACGGTAAACATCAGGATCAGCGCCACCAGCGCGTTGATATCCGGCGAGAAACCGAGTCGCATCATCGCCCACAGGCGCACCGGCAGCGTCGTCTGGGTGCCGGTGACCAAAATGGTGATCATGGTCTCGTCGAACGAAAGGGCGAAGGCCAGGATGGCGCCGCCGACCATCGCGCTCGACAGGTTGGGCAGGATGACGCGCCAGAAAGTCTGCCATTTGGTCGCGCCGAGGTCGTAGGAGGCCTCGACCAGCGTGCGGCTCATCGACTGCAAGCGCGTCAGCACCGTGCGGTAGACGATGGCGAGCACGAAGACCGTATGGCCTATGACGACCGTCAGCAGCGAGCGTTCGAGCCCGATCTCGCGGAAGAAGATCAACAGCGCCAGGCCACTGATGATGGGCGGCATCAGGAACGGCAGGAAGACGATGAACTGCAGCAACGAGCGGCCGGCGCCGCGGCCGTGATAATAGAGGGCTAGCAGCGTACCGCTGACCACCGCAAGCACGACCGTGCATAGCCCGACGACAAGCGTGGTGCGCAGGGCCGCGAGTATCTCGTGGTTCCCGGCCAGCGCGGCATAGGTCGAAACGGTCGGCGAGGACCAGTCGACCTCGCCACGCGCCACCGGAAAGAAGGACGACACGATCGGCACGAAGAGCGGGCTGTAGAGCAGCACCGCGACCAGCGTGGTGACAGCGGCGAGAAGTATCGTGGACAGGCGCGGCGCGACGATCAAAGCGAAGCCCCCCGATTGCGCCCGAACCGCTCGCCGGCAAGGATCGCGGCGATGACCACCATGGCCAGCGCCACCGAGAGGGCAGCGCCGAAGGGCCAGTTGAAGGCGGTACCGAATTGGCTGTAGAGGATGCGCCCGAAAGTGAAGCCACTGATCCCGCCGACCATCTGCGGCGTGAGGAAGTCGCCGATCGCCAGCACGAAGACGAAGCTCGCCGCCGAGGCGACACCAGGCAAGGAAAGTGGCAGGGTGATCCTCAGGAAAGTCTGCAGGCTGCTTGCGCCAAGGTCGTCGGATGCGCGCAGCAGCACCTGCGGTATGCGCTCCAGCGCCAGGAAGATCGGCAGGATCGCGAACGGGATCAAGAGCAGCGTGAGGGTAAGCAGGATTGCGTTCATGTTGAAGACGAAGAGCGTCGACGGCTCGGCGATGATGCCCAGTCCCACCAGCGCCTTGTTGAGAAAACCATTGAGGCCGAGGATGCTGCGGATCGCGTAGATCTTGATGACGTAGCTCATCAAGAGCGGCACCATCAGCAGCATCAGCAGCGCGTAGCGCCAGCGGCCGTGCAGCGTGGTCAGGAAATAGGCCGTCGGATAGGCGAGCAGGATCGAGATCGCCGCCACGGAAAGGCAAAGCATGATCGTGCGCCAGAACACCGGGAGGAAGACCGGGTCGGTGAAGAAGCGAGCATAGTTGGCAAGCGTCGGCGCATAGACGATCTGGCCTTGGTCCACGCTGAAGAAGCTGTAGACGAGGAAGATCGCCAGCGGCATCAGGACGAACACCACCGGCAGCGCAAAGGCAAGCGCGGTGACCAGCGGCGACCAGCGGATGGCGACGGGACGCGCCAGGCCTGCGCTTCTCATGCCAGCACCAGGTGGCCTTCATGCGGCGCGAAGAAAAGCGCCACGGTGTCGCCAACCCTCAGGGCGCTGCCGTCCACCCGGCTCGGGAAGCGCAACCTGAGGCGCTGCGCGGCATCGCCGCCAGCCGTAATGGTGGCTACCGTCGAGGAGCCTGCAAAGGCAAGATCGGCAATGGTGCCGGAAAGACGATTGTCGGCATCGCCGTCGCCGGCAATGTGCAGTGCTTCGGGGCGGAACGCGGCGAAGCCGCGGGCGCCGGTGGCCGCAGCCTTGAGATGCGGCTGGCCGACGACCGAACAGACGAGCCGGCCGAGCACCGTCTCGATCGCGCGGAATTCGCCCTGCGCCTCGCCGAGCGTCCCGGCCACGAGATTGTTCTCGCCGAAGAAACGCGCCACGAACTCGCAGTTCGGCTTGTAGTAGAGGTCATGCGGCGCGCCGAGTTGGCGGATGTGGCCGGCCTCCATCACGCAGATCCGGTCGGCCATGCCGATGGCCTCCTCCTGGTCGTGGGTCACGAACAGGAAGGTGGTCTTGACCTCGCGCTGGATCGACTTGAGGAATTCCTGCATCTGCCGGCGCAGTTCGAGGTCGAGCGCCGCGAGCGGTTCGTCGAGCAGGACAAGTCGCGGCTGACAGATCAGCGCACGCGCGAGTGCTACGCGCTGCCGCTGGCCGCCCGACAACTGGGCCGGAAAGCGTTCGGCGAAGCGCCCAAGCTGCACCAGCTCCAGTGCCTTGGCGACGCGTTCCGCGATCTCCGGGCGCGGCACGCGGCGAACCGACAGGCCGTAGCCGACGTTGCCGGCGACGGTAAGATGTGGGAACAGCGCGTAGTCCTGGAACACGGTGTTGAAGGGCCGCCGGTTGATCGGCATGCCGCTGATGTCGCGGCCGTCGAGCCGGATTTCGCCCGAGGTCAGCGGCTCGAGGCCGCCGATCAGCCTGAGCACCGTGGTCTTGCCCGAACCGGACGGCCCGAGCACGGTCAGGAATTCGCCATCGCGGATCGCGAGATCGATGTCGTGCAGCACGGGAACCGTGCCGTAGGATTTCGAGACGGAGCGCAGCGTGAGCAGGTCGCTGTTCAGGTTCATCACAAACTTCCAGAAATACGCTGTTGGCGGCCCGATGCCCGGACCGCCAGGTCCTTGAAAGCTCGGCGGAAGGATATCAGGGCGTCGCCTTGATCTCGTTCCACAGGTCGGAGCGCTTGGTCGGGTCCTCGACATTGTTGAGCCAGACCAGCTTGTCGTTGCTGCCGGCGCTGCTCGATTCGACCACGGTATTGCCGAAGCCGGTCCGCTCGGACAGCGCGCCGCTGACCTTCTTGCTGAGCATGAAGTCGATCCACTTCTCGGCCGCCTCCTTGTCGCGAACCCCTTTCGAGATGACCCAGTTGTCGAGCCAGGCGAGCGCGCCTTCGCTCGGATTGATGTAGGCGACGTGGGCGCCGATCTTCTGCAGGGCCTTGACCTGCTGCTGACCGTAATTGGCCCAGATCAGGGCGACGTCGTTGTTCTGGTAGATCTGCTGGGCCTCGTCGGCGGTGGTATAGAAGCTGAGCACGTTGCGCTTCAGCTCGACCAGCTTGGCCTTGACCGCCGCCATCTGCTCGGCGTCGAGATTGAACGGGTCCTTGTAGCCCAGCGTCAACGCGGTGAAGGAGAAATTGTGCTCGCCATTGTCATAGGCCAGCACCTTGCCTTTGTAGGCCGGATCCCACAGCACCGACATCGAGGTCGGCGCCGGCTTGACCTTGTCGGTGTCGTAGATCAGTCCGATGGAATCGAAGCAGAACGGAATGCCGTAGACCTTGCCGTCCTTGGTGTCGCCGCTGACCTGCGTGAGGTCGCGGAAGCGCGGCAGCGTATCCTTCTGGTTGGACAGTTTCGATACGTCGATCGGCGTGACGAGATCGGCCTTGATGTAGCGCTGCAGCTGCGCGGTGTTGACGGCGAAGACATCGAAGTCCTGCCCCTCGCTGCCCTTGATCTTGGCCCAGATCTCGTCGTCGCTGCCGATGAAGACGACATCGACGCCGATGCCGGTTTCGGCGGTGAAGTCCTTGACCCAGTCGGCGTCGGCGTAGCCGTCCCAAGCCAGCACGCGCAGGTTGGCGGCAAGCGCCGACGAAGCCATCAGGCCGATGCCCAGGCCGACACTCGCTATCCCTAGAAGCAGTCTCTTCAACAGCATGATCATTCTCCCATTTGTTGTTGTGATGATCTCAGTCCGCGGGTCTTGCCGTCACAGCGCGGTGACGGCCACCAGCCCCTCGTCCGGCACCGCCTGCATCGGGTTGCGCAACGGCTTGCCGAATTCCGGTGCCTGGATTTCGTATTCGTCGCCTGGTGCCGTCTTGATGCCAGAGGCGTAGCTCATCACCGCTGCGCCGAAGAAATAGGCGTGCAGATCGCCCGGCCGGCGGTGCATCGGGTAGCGGAAATGGTAGTGCTCGAGATTGGCGATCGAATGCGACATGTGCGCTTCGCCGGAAAGGAATTCCTGCTCCCAGATGACGGCGCCGTCCCGCCGGATGCGGGAATGTCCGCGCACCTCCCGCGGCAGCTCGCCGATCAGCAGCTCGGGACCGATCGAGCAGGAGCGGAGTTTCGAGTGCGCGAGGTAGAGATAATTCTCGGCCTCGGTCACGTGGTCGGAATACTCGTTGCCCAGCGCGTAGCCGATGCGATAGGGGCGGCCATCCGGTCCGTTGAGGTAGAGGCCGACGATCTCGGCCTCCTCGGCACCCGCCTTGGCGAAGGCCGGCAGCGGCAACGCAGCACCAGGCGGGACGACGCAGGTGCCGACGCCCTTGAAGAACCATTCGGGCTGGACGCCCAGCTCTCCCGGCGCGGGTTTGCCCCCCTCCAGCCCCATGCGAAAGATCTTCAGCGAGTCGGATTCGGCGGCGTCCTTGCCGTGGGTCAGCACATGCATCTTGTCGCGCGCGGCGGCGCTTCCCGTATGCGTCAGGCCGGTGCCGGTGATGAGGAAACGCGCCGGCTCCGGATGGTCGACCGGTGCGAGCACGCGGCCTTCACGCAGCAGCTGGTCGTAATCGACTTTCCCGCCGCCGGTCCGCTCCTCGACGAGCGACGCAATGGACCTGCGCTCGGCGATGGCCGCCGTGGCAAGTTCGAGGACGGTTTCGGTTCCGACCAGGAGGTTGAGGTGATCGCCATCGGCGCTGACGCGGCCAACACGACGGCTGCCATCGGGCAATTCGAACTGAACGAGACGCATGATGCTACCTTTTTGCTGCGGTCCGATGGCGGTCACACCCAGCCGCCATCGACGATGAATTGCTGGCTCGAGCACATGCGGCTGTCATCGGCGGCAAGAAACAGCGCCATGCGCGCAATGTCGGAAGGCTGCAGCCTGTCGGGCAGGCACTGCCTTTCCTCGATCTGACGCTCGCCGGCCGGCGTCAGCCACAGACGCATCTGGCGCTCCGTCATCACCCAGCCAGGCACCATGCAGTTGACGCGGATGCGCTCGGGGCCGAGTTCGCGGGCGAGCGCCCGCGTCATGCCGTAGACGGCCGCCTTCGCCGTCACATAGGCCGGGCAATCCGGATCGCCGACCATCCAGGTGATGGAACCGAAATTGATGATCGAGCCGCCGCCAAGCGCCTTCATCTGCGGGCGCACGGCCTGGGCGGCGAAGAACTGGTGGCGCAGGTTGACGGCCATGCGGTCGTCCCAATAGGCGACGCTGACATCGGCGGTCTGGTGGCGGTCGTCATTGCCGGCATTGTTGCAGAGTACCTGGATGGGGCCATTTCGCTCTCTCGCCTGTTCGACGGCTGCCTGCAGGGCCTCGACATTGCGCAGATCGCAGGGAATGAAGAACGGTTCCGGATGGCCTTGCGCCGCGATCGCCGCCATCAGCCGCAGGGAAGGCTCCGCCGCCGCATCGACGAAGGCGACGCGGCTGCCTTGCGCGCAGAAATGGCGCACGAGGCTCTCGCCGATGCCGCTGCCACCGCCGGTTATGAAGACGCTGCGGCCCCTGAGGCTGGGGTAGACGGCGTAGGTCTCGGTGGTCATCGCGGCACCTAATGCGAATGGCGGGGAATGCCGACGTCGCGGCGGCCGACGAGGAAATCGAAATCGCAACCCCTGTCGGCCTGCAGGACACGTTCGACGTAAAGGCTCTGGTAGCCGCCCTGGGGTGATGCCGGCGGCTTCCAGTCGCCCCGGCGGGCGGCAAGCTCCTCCTCGGAAACCAGCAATTCGAGACGCCGGCCAGCCACGTCGAGCTCGATGAGGTCGCCATCGCGAACCAGGGCAAGCGCGCCGCCCGCCGCCGCTTCCGGAGCGACATGCAGGACCACGGTGCCATAGGCGGTGCCACTCATGCGCGCATCGGAGATGCGCACCATGTCGGACACGCCCTGCTTCAGCAGCTTGGCCGGCAGCGGCATGTTGCCGACCTCGGCCATGCCAGGATAGCCGCGCGGCCCGCAATTCTTGAGCACCATGACTGAGGAGGCGTCGATATCGAGGTCGGGATCGTCGATGCGGGCGTAGTAGTGCTCGATATTCTCGAAGACGACCGCCCTGCCCCGGTGCCGCATAAGCTCCGGTGTCGCGGCGGACGGCTTGATGACGGCGCCATTGGGAGCGAGGTTGCCGCGCAGCACCGATATGCCGCCTTCCCTGGTCAGCGGCCTATCGAGCGGCCGGATCACCTCGCTGTTGTAGTTCGGCGCGCCGTCGACCAGCTGGCCGATGGTCTTCCCATTGACGGTCATGGCGTCGCGATGAAGAAGCCCCACTTCATCAAGCGACGCCATGACCGCAGCCAGCCCCCCGGCATAGTAGAAATCTTCCATCAGGAACCGACCCGACGGCATCAGATCGACGATGGTCGGCACATCGCGACCGAGGCGATCCCAGTCGTCGAGGCTGAGATCGACGCCGACGCGATGCGCGATCGCTATGAGGTGCAGCACCGCGTTGGTCGATCCGCCGATGGCGCCATTGACCCGGATGGCGTTCTCGAAGGCCTGCCGGGTGAGGATCTGCGAAATCGTCACGTCCTTGTGGACCATGTCGACGATCTGCCGGCCGGCCAGCTGCGCAAGCACGCTGCGACGCGAGTCGACTGCCGGTATCGCCGCATTGTCGGGCATGCCGATGCCGAGCGCCTCGACCATGCTGGCCATGGTGGAGGCGGTACCCATGGTCATGCAGCTGCCGGCCGACCGGCTCTGGCCTTGCTCGGCCGCCAGGAAATCCTCGACCTTCATGCGGCCGGCCTTCACCTCCTCGGCGAATTTCCAGACATGGGTGCCGGAACCGATATCCTGGCCGCGGAACTTGCCGTTGAGCATCGGCCCGCCGGACACCGCGATGGTCGGCAGGTTGCATGACGCCGCCCCCATCAGGAGGGCCGGCGTGGTCTTGTCGCATCCGACCAGAAGCACGACGCCATCGATCGGGTTACCGCGGATGGACTCCTCGACATCCATGCTCGCCAGGTTGCGGAACAGCATGGCCGTTGGGCGCATATTGCTTTCGCCGAGCGACATGACCGGGAATTCCACCGGCAGGCCACCGGCCTCATAGACGCCGCGCTTGACGTGATCGGCGAGCGCCCGCAAATGCGCATTGCATGGCGTCAGTTCCGACCAGGTGTTGCAGATGCCTATCACCGGGCGGCCGTCGAACGCGTCGGCCGGAATACCCTGGTTCTTCATCCAGCTGCGATGCATGAAGGCGTTCTTGCCTTCACCGCCGAACCATGCCGTCGATCGCAGCTTTCGCTTCTGCTCGCTCACGATTTCTGTTCCTTACGGCGCCTGTTGCGGTTCTCGACACTGCGGCGAACATCTTCCTCGGCGTTGTCGATGAGCACGAGAAGAGCCTGCTGTGCACCGCCTCCATCGCCGGCGGCGATCTTCTCGGCCACCTCGCGATGCAGCGGCAGCGAGTGGCGCTGCCCCTCCGGATTGTCGTTGGAGAGACGGAAGCTCATCATCAGGGCTGTCTCCACCAACGCCGCCAGAGAGCCGATCAACTCATTGCCCGTCATGCGCAGGATGGTCTGGTGGAAGACGAGGTCGGGCTTGGCGAAGCGGTCGCCGTCGTCACCCACGGCCTCCATTTCGGCGAGGGCGGCGTTGAGATCGGCAAGCTGTGCCGGCGTCGCGCGCTTGGCCGCGAGCGCTGCCGACATCGGCTCGATCGCCCGGCGCAGCTCGAAAAGGGCCGTGACATCCTCGGCGCTGACGCCCGCCGCGTAGCGCCATGAAAGGACGTCGGGATCAAGGAAGTTCCAGTCGGAGCGGGGGCGCACCCGCGTGCCGGTCTTCGGCCGCGACTCGACCAGCCCCTTGCTCGCCAGGACCTTGATCGCCTCGCGCAGCACGGTGCGGCTGACGCCAAGCATCTCACTGGAATCGTCGGCATTGGGGAGCGCCTCGCCGGGCAGGAAATCGCCCTGCACGATGCGCAATCCGATCTGCTCGACGACCGTCGCATGCAGCGCCGTCGAACCGCTGGCGACCGCCGCGACGACCCGCGACGTGCGGGCGGTGCTGAAGGATTTCGTATTCTTCATACTATTCATATGATATGTCTTTATCCGGCCGGCGATGAGAGTCAAGCCATTGGAGGGAGGATGGACGGGAATTTTGAGACGAGAGGCTCGCGTGGGATGGTCGCGATCGCCGATGGCCTGGCGACGGTCGAGATCGCCCCGGCCGTCGGCGGCGCGCTGGCATCGTACCGCTGGCAGAGAAATGGGCATTCCGTCGACTGGCTACGTCCCGCTGGGCCCTCCGCGCTCGACAGCCGAGATGCGGGCGCGATGGCCTGCTTTCCGCTGATCCCCTACTCCAATCGTGTAAGGGACGGCCGCTTCGCGTTTGCCGGCCGGACCATCGAGTTGCCGACGCGGTCGGACGACCCGCACCATGAGCACGGCCATGGCTGGCGACGGCCATGGATGCTGGCCGGACACCGGGACGACAGGGCGATCCTGCGCTATCGCCACGATGCCGATTCCTGGCCCTGGAGCTACGAGGCCGAGCAGAGCATCGGACTCGCACAGGGCTGCCTGAGCATCCGGATCTCGCTTCGCAATCTCTCGGATACGCCCATGCCGGCCGGGTTCGGACTTCATCCCTATTTTCCCGCCACGCCATGGACGCATGTCCAGGCCGGCGTCACGGGGATGTGGGAAACTGATGCAGAGGTTCTTCCCACGCGCCACGTTTCGCCGCCAGCGGGCGCCGATCCGACGACGGGCTTCGACGTCGCCGAGGCCGCTTTCGACACCGTCTTCACCGGATGGACGCGCCGGGCGCGCATAAGCTGGCCGGATGAACAACGGCTACTGGACGTCGAAGCCGAAGCGCCGCTCGATTTCCTGGTGCTCTACACGCCGCCAGGCGAGCCCTTCTTCTGCGCCGAGCCGGTCAGCAACATCACCGACGCCTTCAACCGATTGGACGAAGGCACCGGCTGCATGGTGCTCGCGCCGGGCGAAAGCCGCTCGGCCGGCATCCGCTTCATGCCGTCGGAAACGATCTCGACGCGATAGCCCAGGGCCGGGTAGAGCAATTCCAGGAAAAGTGTGAGCGGTTGGGTTCGGCGCCTTCGCCGTAACCTTCCGTCCGGAATTGCGTAAAAAACAAAGGGATAGAGCGGTTCGCCGTTTCCGTGAAACGGTGAAACGCTCTAGCTCAGCTTGCCTCGCGCATCGCTTCGGCGGCCTGCAGGTCGACCGAGACCAGCTGGCTGACGCCCTGCTCGGCCATGGTGACGCCGAACAGCCGGTCCATGCGCGCCATGGTGATGGGGTTGTGGGTGATGATGACGAAACGCGTCTCGGTGGTCTTCGACATCTCGTCCATCAGATTGCAGAAGCGTTCGACATTGTGGTCGTCGAGCGGCGCGTCGACCTCGTCCAGGACGCAGATCGGCGCCGGATTGGTCAGGAACACGGCGAAGATCAGCGACATCGCCGTCAGCGCCTGCTCGCCGCCCGAAAGCAGCGTCATCGTCTGCGGCTTCTTGCCAGGCGGACGGGCGAGGATTTCCAGCCCCGCCTCCAGCGGATCCTCGGACTCGATCAACTGCAGCTCGGCCGTGCCGCCGCCGAACAGATGCGAGAACAGCCGCTGGAAATGGCCGTTGACAACCTCGAAGGCCGAGAGCAGCCGCTCGCGGCCCTCGCGGTTGAGGCTCTGGATAGCCTGGCGCAGTTTTCTGATCGCCTCGATGATGTCCTCTCGCTCGGAGACGATGGTTTCCAGACGCTCCGACAATTCCTTCTGTTCTTCCTCGGCGCGCAGATTGACCGCACCGAGCCGCTCGCGCTCGATCTTCAGCCGGTCGAGCTGGCGCTCGATCTCGACCATGTCGGGCATCGGATCGTCGGCTTCGAGGCCCGTATGCTTGATGACCAGATGCGGCGGCGTGTTAAGCGCCTCCTGGATGCGCGCCTCGACCTCGACGCGGCGTTCATCGGCCGCGGTAAGCCGCTCCTCGGCGCGAACGCGGGTTTCGCGCGATTCGGCGAGCGACTGGATGGCGGCGGTAGCCGCCTTGTCGAGCTCGGCCTGCCTGTTCTCCGCCTCCTGCAGGCGGTCGCCTGCGGCCTGGCGCAACGCCTCGGCCTCGGAGAGCTGAGTCAGCAAGGCGCGCCGCTTGGCGTCGATCTCGTCGGGCGCATCGGCCAGCCTCTCGCGCTCGGCTTCGGCCTCGGCCTTGCGCTCGCCAAGGGCGGCGATCTGCGTCGAGGCGTTTTCGGCGCGTTCCAGCCAATTCTTGCGCTCGGCGCCGATGGCATCCAGCCGGCGAATGCGCGCCTCGGCCTCGCGCCGCAGCCCTTCATGCACGGCGCGCGCATCGGCAAGCGTGGCGCGATCGCGCGACACGTTGGCGGAGGCCTGTTCGAGTTGCAATTGCAGATCGCCGAGATCGGGCGCGTCCTTCAGCATCTCCTCGGCTTCGAGGAAGGCGGCTTGCGTCTCCTCATGGCTGTCGACGATGCGAGCGCGTGCCTCTTCAAGCGCGGCGCGCCGGCTCAACAGCTCGCCGCCGGCCTTCTCGGCCTCGGCCAGCGCGTTGCGCGCGGCATCCAGCGCATGCTGGGCGTCGCGGCCGGCCTGGCGTGCATTGCGCTCGGCCTCGCTTGCCTGGCGCATCGCCTGCTCGGCATGCGCCAGCGCTTCCTCGGCCTCGCGCACGACGCGCGTCGCCTGCACGGCTTCGGCATCGAGCTCGGCCAGGCGGTTCTTCTGCGCCAGCCGCAGCGCGGCGGCGGTCGGGGCGTCGGCGCTCGCGGTCAGGCCGTCCCAGCGCCACAGCGCGCCGTCGCGACTGACCAGCCGCTGGCCAGGCGCCAACAGCGCTTGAAGACGGCGACCATCGGAGGCTTCGACGATACCGATCTGCGCCAAGCGGCGCGCAAGCTGCGCCGGCGCGCGCACGACGCTTGCCAGGCTCTTCACGCCTTCGGGCAGCGACGCATCGCCGGGCTGCACCGCGCTTTCGCCCCAGTGCACCGGGGCGCTGCGGTCGAGCGGAACATCGAGGTCCTCGCCAAGGGCTGCGCCAAGCGCGGTTTCATAGCCGCGCTCGACGCTGATCTGCTCCAGCACCGAAGGGAAAAGATCGCCGCCGCTGGTGGCGTTAAGGATCTTTGCCAGCGTGCGCGCTTCGGTCTCGATGCGCGCCAGTTCCGCCCTGGCGTCCTGCAGCGGAGGCCTTGCGGCGCTTTCGGCGGCGCGCGCCTCGGCGACGGCCTGCTCGGCGGCGATGGTGCCGGCCTCGCTCTCTTCCAGCCGGGCAAGCGCATCTTCGACCAAAAGCCGCTTCTCGGCCGGATCCGGCAGGCCGGAAATGCGCGCGACGATGTCGGAAAGCTCGCGGTCGACCTCGGCGAGCTGGCGGGCGAAGCGGTCGCGGCGCTCGGCTGTCTCGCGCAGGCTGCGCTCGATCTGGTGGCGCGAGGCGGCCGCCTCGGCGCGTTCGGCGGTCAGCGCAGCAAGCTTGGCTTCGCTTTGCGACAGCGTCGCGCCGGCCTGTTCGAAAGCGGCGCGCGTGGTCGCCTCGCGCTCGGCGGCACCGGCGTTTTCTGAATTGAGCTCGGCTTCCTCGGTGCGCAGGCGCTCGAGGATATCGGCGTTGTCGCGCACCATCCGCTCCTCGCGGGCGATGTCGGCGTCCAGCTGCTGCAGTCGGCGTTCAAGCTCGGTCTGGCGGGCGCGGATGCGGCCGGCCTCTTCCTCGATCTGCGTCTTGGCGATCGACAGGCGCTGGAAGGCGGCAGCGGCGGCGGCTTCCGCGTCGCGCAGGTCCGGCAGCCGATGCGCGGCGATGCCCTGCTCTCTTGCCGCGGCCATCTGGGCGGCGGCCCGGTCGCCGACCAGCGTGGTGGCGACGGCAAGCGCGGAACGCGCCTCGCCTTCCTGGGTCTTCGCCAGCGTCCAGCGCAGATGCAGCAGCGTCGCTTCGGCCTTGCGGATATCGGCCGACAGGTTCTTGAAGCGCGAGGCCTGGCGCGCCTGGCGCTTCAGGCTCTCGATCTGGCCTTCGAGCTCGCCGACGACGTCGTCCAGGCGCTCGAGGTTCTGCTCGGCCGCCTTGAGCCTGAGTTCGGCCTCATGGCGGCGCGTATGCAGGCCGGAAATACCGGCGGCTTCTTCCAGCAGCGCGCGGCGGGCCTGCGGCTTGGCCTGGATCAGCTCGCCGATGCGGCCTTGCCCGACCATGGAAGGCGAACGGGCGCCGGTCGACTGGTCGGCGAACAGCAACTGCACGTCCTTGGCGCGCGCTTCCTTGCCGTTGATGCGATAGAGCGAGCCCGCCTCGCGCTCGATGCGGCGTGACACCTGCAATTCATCGGCATCGTTGAAGGCGGCGGGCGCCGTGCGGTCGGTGTTGTCGAGGAAAAGCGTGACTTCAGCGGTGTTGCGGGCCGGGCGCGCGCCGGAGCCGGAGAAGATCACGTCGTCCATGCCGGACGCGCGCATGTTCTTGTAAGAGCTTTCGCCCATCACCCAGCGCAAGGCTTCGACGAGGTTCGACTTGCCGCAGCCGTTCGGCCCGACAATGCCGGTCAGCCCGCGTTCGATGACGAACTCGCCGGGCTCGACGAAGGATTTGAAACCGAGGAGGCGAAGGCGCGAAAATTTCATTCGCGCCGCCCCTTAAGCGGGTTCCGCAAAAGTGTTCCGCGGTTTTGCGACAAGAACCCGCGACAAGACAAAGGTCCGCGCGCGCCGAAGCCGGACCGCTTCGGCGCGGCCTGGATGTCAGAGCAGAGGGTCGATGATGGCCGACATTTCCTCAATCGACATCGCCCCTTTGTAGGTCTTTCCGTTGATGAAGAAGGTCGGCGTCGAGTCGACCTTGAACTCGTCCGCTCCGCGTTTCTGGACTGCTCTCACATCGTCCAGAAGTTTCTGGTCCGTCAAGCAGGACTCAAAGGACTCCTGTGTAAAACCGGCCAGCTTGGAGATCTGCAGCAGCGCTTCCTTGGTGTTGTTGACGCCAACCCAGCTCGGCTGCTGCTTGAACAGCACGTCGACCATGGCGAAGTAGTTGTCCTTGGAGCAGCGCGCCAGCATGAAGCCGGCCTCGGCGCTCGGATCGAACGGGAACTCGCGCAGGATGTAGCGGGCCTTGCCGGTGTCGATATACTTGGTCTTCAACTCAGGGAAGGTGGTCATGGCGAAATGCGCGCAATGCGGGCAGGTCATCGACGCATATTCGACGATGGTGACCTTGGCGTCATCCTTGCCGAGCTGCTTTTCGGGCAGGGCGCCAGGCTTCAGCAGCTCGGCCATGTCGACGTCGCCGCTCGATTGCGGAACCTGAGCCGCAGCCGGAGTAGCGGCCGGCTTGGCGGGCGTCGACGGATCGGCCGGCTTCACATCGGCGGCCTTCGCCTCCTCGCCGGAGTTGCTGCATGCGGCAAGCAACGCCACCGCAGGAACAGCGGCCAGCGTGGTCAGTACGTTTCTGCGGGACAAGCTATTGCCAAACGGGGCGCGGTTCATGCGAATCACCTGATATGAGTTGGATTTTGCAATGCAGCGGCTAGAAAAGGCGAGAGTTGGCGCGAATTAAGGCATCGCGTTCCCCAATCCAATCGCGAAACTCGGTCATGAGCATCACGAATGCGCGAGATTGGTGACGCATTCATGACGTTTCTTACGACCCTTTGCGCTTCCTTTCACCCATAATCGTGGCGCCGAGCCGCTCCAGCGAAGCACGCAGGCCGTCATCCTCGATCTTGCCGACCAGATGTGAGAGCTTCGATTTCTCCGCCTCGCTCAAAGGGAGCGGCGCCGGTTTCGGCCGCGCCTTTTGCGAAAGCACCGGCTTTTGCAGGATCTTGATGCGGCCGACCGCGTTGAAACCCAGGAAGGCGTTGACGCGGTTGATCACCTCGCCTGCCTCATGCTGCAGATGCAATGCCGCCATGCCTTCGCAAGCGATGATCAGCGTCGCCGGCTCGAAAGGATCGTCCTCGTGCAGGCGGCGTGGCCACTGGATCTTTTCCGGCCGCGAGTGGGTGGCGAGCCGCGGCCCGGCGATCTCTTCCCAGGACTGCACCAGCCCTATCGAGATGCCGGCGCGCTTCTTCAGCACCGGATCGAGTATCTCGGTGGCGAGATCGCTCACCGGAACGGGATTGCCGAAGGCCCTTTTCCCTGCCATGTGCGTTCTCCAGTTCCCCAGTTCATCCGATCAATGGCACCGCTCGATCAGACCCGCAAGGCATCACAGAACGCCGCAGCCGGCGATACCGGATCCGGAGATACCAGCAAAGCTGGATACTTGGATATCGGACCCCGCCTGCTTGCCTGGTATGACGCGCATCATCGCGACCTGCCCTGGCGCGTGACACCGGTCGCGTTTGCGCGTGGCGTGAGGGCCGATCCCTATCGCGTCTGGATGTCCGAGGTGATGCTGCAGCAGACCACGGTCGAGGCGGTGAAAGCCTATTTCCGCAATTTCGTCGAGAAATGGCCGACGGTCGAAGCGTTGGCCGCGGTGCCCGCCGAGGATGTAATGAAGGCCTGGGCCGGTCTCGGCTATTATTCCAGGGCACGCAACCTGAAAGCCTGCGCCGACCTGGTGGCGCTCCGGGGCGGCTGCTTCCCTGATACCGAGGCGGGCCTGCGCGAATTGCCGGGGATCGGCGCCTATACGGCGGCGGCGATCGCGGCAATCGCCTTCGACCGGCCGGCGGCGGTCGTGGACGGCAATGTCGAGCGGGTCATGACCCGGCTCTACGCGATCGAAACACCGCTTAGCGAAGCCAAGCCGCAAATCCGCGCGTTGGTCGAGAAGCTGGTGCCGCAAAACCGGCCCGGCGATTTCGCCCAGGCGATGATGGACCTCGGCGCCACGATCTGCACACCGAAGCGGCCGCGCTGCATGCTCTGCCCGGTGCGCGAGGATTGCAGCGCAATCCTCGCCGGCGACCCGGAACGGTTTCCGGTCCGCCTGCCGAAGGACGACAAGCCGCTGCGCAAGGGTGCGGCCTTCGTCGCCGAGCGCGAGGACGGTGCCATCCTTATGCGCAAAAGGCCGGAGAGGGGCCTGCTCGGCGGCATGACCGAGGTGCCGACGACCGGCTGGACGGCGCGGGTCGACGGCGCCACGACCGCCGACGCCGCGCCCTTTCACGCCGATTGGCGGCGTGCCGGCCAGATCGGGCATGTCTTCACCCATTTCGCGCTCGAACTCGAAGTCTTCCATGCCCAAATCAAGGGCGATGCGCCGGCAGGACATTTCTGGTCGCTGGCCCATGAAATTTCCGGGGAAGCGCTGCCCACCGTCATGAAAAAGGTAATCGAAGCGGCGATACCGGGCGCGACCAAGAAACCGAAAGGCCCGCAATGACCGAAATCCGCCATATCGTGTTCGACATCGGCAGGGTGCTGATCCACTACGATCCGAATATCCCGTTCAGCCGCCTTATTCCGGATGCCGACGAGCGGAAATGGTTCTTCGACAATGTCTGCACGCATGACTGGAACATCGAGCAGGATCGCGGCCGCACATGGGAAGATGCCGAGGCGCTGCTGATTGCCGAGCATCCTGATCACGCCGAGAACATCCGTAATTTCCGCCGCCATTGGCACGAGATGGTGCCGCATGCCTATGACGACAGCGTCGCCATCATGCTCGGCCTGATCGAGCGCGGCCACGATGTGACCATGCTGACCAACTTCGCCGCCGACACGCTTGCCGAAGCTAGGCAGCGTTTCGACTTTCTCAACCGACCGCGCGGCGTGACCGTGTCGGCCGATATCCGCCAGATCAAACCCGACCGCGCCATCTACGACCATCACGTGAGCGCGTTCGGCCTCGAGCCATCGGCCACGCTGTTCATCGACGACAGCCAGAAGAATGTCGACGGCGCCAAGGCCGCCGGCTGGCAGTCGGTGCTGTTCACCGACGCCAGGACGCTTAAAGCAGACCTTGAACGGTTTGGGATTGCAGCTTGAACTGAATCGCTTGCGGCGATCCGTTGAAGTGTTGATTCAGGCCCCTGCCCGCTCCATGCCGAGGCGGGCGATGCGGCGCAATTCGTCGATCGGGGTCAGGCCGCCGCTGCGCTCATAGTGCCAGAAGGTCCAGCCGTTGCAGGCGTCGAGACCCTGCACTTCGGCGCCGATCTTGTGGATAGAGCCGGCGCTGTCGCCGATCGCCAGCGTGCCGTCGGCGCGCACTTTCGCGGCCCAGCGCTTCTTGGCGTCGTAGAGCGTGGCGCCCGGCGTCACCAGGCCGTTGTCGATCAGGCTGATGAAGGCGACGCGCGGTTCGGAGCGCTTGCCCGAAAGCACGGTGAGATCGGCGTTTTCCAGCGGGCGCACCGCGGCGATGCGCTCATTGGCGGCATCGATATAGGCCTGCTCGCGCTCGATGCCGACGAAGTGGCGGCCGAGGCGCTTGGCGACGGCGCCTGTGGTGCCGGAGCCGAAGAAGGGATCGAGCACGACATCGCCCGGCTTGGTCGAGGCCATCATGATACGGGCCAGCAGCGCCTCCGGCTTCTGCGTCGGATGCAGCTTGTTGCCGTTCTCGTCCTTCAGCCGTTCGCCGCCGGTGCAGATCGGGAACAGCCAGTCGGAGCGCATCTGCAGATCGTCGTTCGAGGCCTTCAGCGCCTCGTAGTTGAAGGTGTAACCCTTGGCCTTCTGGTCGCGCGAGGCCCAGATCATCGTCTCGTGCGCGTTCTGGAAACGGCGGCCACGGAAGTTCGGCATCGGGTTGGTCTTGCGCCAGACGACGTCGTTCAGGATCCAGAAGCCGAGATCCTGCATGCGGGCGCCGACGCGGAAGATGTTGTGGTAGGAGCCGATGACCCAGATGGTGCCGCTGGGCTTCAGCACGCGGCGCGCCGCGAGCAGCCAGGCGCGGGTGAAGGCATCATAGGCCTCGAAACTCTCGAACTGGTCCCAATCATCGTCGACGGCGTCGACCTTGGACTGGTCGGGCCGGTGCAGGTCGCCGTCGAGCTGCAGATTGTAGGGCGGGTCGGCGAAGATGATGTCGACCGACTTTTCCGGCAGCCTGTCGAGGGCGGCGACGCAATCGCCCTTCAGGATCGTGTCCAACCACTCGGACTGCTGGGGAGCGTGGGAAAGCTCGTCGAGAAGACGCACGGCTGACATCAAAACACCCAAAGGAACGCGTTACGGTTTACTGGCTGTTATGGTTACCGATCAGCGTAAACATTCGGTGAAGACCTGAGACCCGGCTCACGCGGTTTGCGCCCGCCCGCCCGTTGGTGTATGCCGCGCCCGCCTAGAGCCGGATTCAGATTTCAGGTCGACATGACTTTTCGGCATCATGCTCTAAGCCAGTCAGGCCCTTCCCCAAATTTCTTTCGGATTGCCATGCCCCAGCCAGATCTTGTCATTTTCGATTGCGACGGCGTGCTCGTCGATTCCGAAATCGTCGCCGCGCGCGTCGAGGCCGAGCTTTTGACGTCGGCCGGGTTCGAGATATCGGCCGAGGAGCTTGCCGAGACCTATGCCGGCCTGACCTTCAAGGACATCATGCTGCGGGTCGAGGAAAAGTCGCAGATCCCGTTCCAGGCCTCGCTGATCGACCGCGCCGAGGAACTGGTCGACCGCAAGCTGCGCTCGGACGTGCGCATCATCGACGGCGCCCGCGAGGCGGTCGCCGCCGTCACCGCCCCGCGCGCGGTCTGCTCCAATTCGTCGACCGAGCGGGTCGAGTTCATGCTTGAGAAGGTCCGGCTGCTGCCGTTCTTCGCCGGCCGCATCTTTTCCGGCCTCGATATCCCCAGCAAGAAGACCAAGCCGGCGCCGGACGTGTTCCTCTACGCCGCCGAGAAGCTCGGCGCCAACCCGAAGAACACCTTCGTCATCGAGGATTCCGTGCATGGCATCGCCGGCGCCAGGGCGGCCGGCATGCGCGTCATCGGCTTCACCGGCGCCGGGCACAGCTATCCCGGCCACGCCGACGCGCTGACCGAGGCCGGCGCCGAAACGGTCATCCGGCGCTGGGCGGAACTCAACAGCACGATCGCGGCGCTGTCGGAGTGGTCGGAAGACGCCTAGAGCGTTTCACCGTTTCACGGAAACGGCGAACCGCTCTATCCCTTTGTTTTTACGCAATTCCGGACGGAAAACCGCTCACACCTTTCCTGGAATTGCTCTAGGGTTCGTTAGAAGCCTGCCCGGCTGGCCAGTCTAGTTCATGGCCGGAGCGCGCTTCTTCTTCTTGCCTTTCGACTTGTCCGCCGAGGCGACCGGCGTGTTCTCGTCATAGCCGGCATAGGCCTGATAGTCGCGCGCGGAAGGCTCCGGCACCACGACATTGCTGTCGACGAAGACGAATTGGGTGGCGGCCGAAGGGTCGGTGACCTGCACCTGATACTGATGCAGTTGCGAATAAAGCACCTCGTCGCCATGCTGAACCGCGATGCGGATCGGCATGGTGACGGTGCCGGGCGTGAACACCGGCCCTGGCACGACCTTGCCCGCGACGGCGATCTTCATCGACATCTGGCCGTTGGCATGGGTGCAATCGCGCGTCACGTCGGTGATCGAGGCCTGGTAGATGACCTTCGACGGATCGTGATCGGGATCGATCGGCTGACCGTTGGGACCGGTCCGGGCGGCCGCGGCGGCTGCCTCGGCCTCGGCTTGCGCCGCGGGATCAAGCTTCTTTTTCTTCGGCTTCGCCGCGGTGCCCTTGGCGTAGGTGTTGAAATAAGCGGTGCCGTCGCGCAGCGTCACCTTCGGGCAATAGGCGCGCAACTGGCTGGCGAGGATCTTGGGATCCTGCGGCGGCGGCGGCGCGGTCGGATCGCTCTTCTTGCCGAAGCCGAGGTCCAGTATGCCATTGTCGCCCGATTGGCATCCGGCGGCGGCGAGCATAAAGCCGGTGAGCGCCAGACCCGCGACAAGACGACGGTTGACCGAATAAAACGCCATGAAACTGCACTTCCCTCTCACAAAGCCGGTGACGTATAGCAACCGCGCGGCAAAAATGCGACTGAGCCGGCTCGGAAAATTAACCAATTGCCGTGGATGACGCGACCGGCAACAATGGGTCTTTGACGATGCAATATGTGAGTACCCGCGGGGATGCGCCCGCGCTTGGATTTTCCGACGCGGTGCTGGCCGGGCTGGCGCGCGACGGCGGGCTTTATGTGCCGCGCGAGTGGCCGCACTTTTCGGCAGCCGATATCCGCGCAATGCGCGGGCTCGCCTACCCCGACCTTGCCATCCGCGTGCTGACGCCCTTCCTCGGCGGCGACATCGCGGCGCCCGTCTTCGAGCGGCTGTTGCGCGAGGCCTATGCGACTTTCCGGCACGAGGCCGTCTGCCCGCTGGTGCAGACCGGCAAAAACACCTTCGTCCTCGAGTTGTTCCATGGCCCGACGCTGGCCTTCAAGGACGTGGCGATGCAGTTGCTGGCGCGGCTGATGGACCATGTGCTTGCCGAACGCGGACAGCGCGCCACCATCGTCGGCGCGACCTCGGGCGACACCGGAGGTGCCGCGATCGACGCCTTCGCCGGCCGCGACCGCACCGACATCTTCATCCTTTTCCCGCATGGCAAGGTTTCGCCGGTGCAGCAGCGCCAGATGACGACGTCGAGCGCGGCAAACGTCCACGCGCTGTCGGTCGAAGGCAATTTCGACGATTGCCAGGGCCTGGTGAAGGACATGTTCAACGATCACGCCTTCCGCGACCGAGTGTCGCTGTCGGGCGTCAATTCGATCAACTGGGCCCGCATCATGGCCCAGATCGTCTATTATTTCTCGTCGGCGCTGTCGCTCGGCGCGCCGGACCGGCCGGTTTCCTTCACCGTGCCGACCGGCAATTTCGGCGATATTTTCGCGGGCTACGCCGCCAAGCGCATGGGCCTGCCGATCGAGCGGCTGATCATCGCCACCAACGACAACGACATACTGGCGCGCACACTTGCGAGCGGCGAATACCGCACCAAGGGCGTGTTCGCCACGACCTCGCCGTCGATGGATATCCAGGTGTCGTCGAATTTCGAGCGGCTGCTGTTCGAGGCGGCCGGTCGCGACGCCGAGACGGTCAGGCGTTATATGAACGGGCTGAAGCAGTCGGGCGCCTTCACCATCGAGGGAGGCGAGCTCAAGCGCATCCGCGCCGAGTTCGACGCCGGCCGCGCCAGTGTCGACGAGGTCGCCGCCACCATCCGTACGACGCTGGAAGCGAGCAACTACCTGCTCGATCCGCACACGGCCGCCGCCGTTCATGTCGCGGCCGCGCACGCCTCCGGTCCGGTGCCCATGGTGGTGCTCGGCACCGCGCACCCGGCGAAATTCCCGGCAGCGGTCGAGGCCGCGAGCGGCATCGCTCCTGCCCTGCCCGCATGGCTAGGCGGCTTGATGACAGCCGACGAAAAATACACGACACTTCCCTCCGACTTGAAAATGGTGGAAGATTATGTGAACCGCCACTCGCGGGCGGCGCGTTAGGGAGTACTTGCCATATGGGTGTTGAGGTAAGCCGTCTGTCGAACGGCCTGACAGTCGCCACCGAAACCCTTCCAAGCATCGAATCGGTCGCCCTAGGTGCCTGGGTGAAGTCAGGCGCTCGCAACGAGCGCGACGAAGAGCACGGCATGGCCCATCTGCTCGAGCACATGGCGTTCAAGGGCACGAAGCGCCGCAGCGCCTTCGAGATCGCCTCGGAAATCGAGAATGTCGGCGGTGAGATCAACGCCGCCACCAGCGTCGAGACGACCTCCTACTACGCCAGGGTGCTTTCCGGCGACGTGCCGCTGGCGGTCGACATACTGGCCGACATCCTGCAGGAGTCCGAATTCGATCCCGAGGAGCTCGAGCGAGAGCAGCATGTGATCCTGCAGGAGATCGGCGCCGCGCACGACACGCCCGACGACATCGTCTTCGACCGTTTCACCGAAACCGCCTTCCGCCATCAGACCATCGGCCGCTCGATCCTGGGCACGCCGGAGACGGTCAAATCCTTCACCTCCAAGCAGTTGCACGACTTCATCGAGCGGCAATACGACGCCGAGCGGATGGTCATCGTGGCCGCCGGCGACGTCAAGCACGACGCTTTCGTGCGCGAGGTGGAAAAGCAGCTCGGCGGCTTCCGCGCCAAGGCGGCGGGCAATATCCCGCAATATGCCCAATATGTCGGTGGCGACTTCCGCGAGGACCGCGACCTGATGGATGCGCAGATCGTGCTCGGCTTCGAGGGCCGCGCCTACCATGTGCGCGATTTCTACGCCTCGCAGGTGCTGTCGATGATCCTGGGCGGCGGCATGTCGTCGAGGCTGTTCCAGGAGGTGCGCGAGAAGCGCGGCCTCTGCTACTCGGTCTATGCCTTCCATTGGGGTTTTTCCGACACCGGCATCTTCGGCGTGCATGCCGCAACCGGGCAGAGCGACATCGCCAAGCTGGTGCCGGTGATCATCGACGAATTGCAGAAGGCCGGCGAGAGCATCCAGCAGGAAGAGCTCGACCGGGCGCGGGCGCAATACCGCGCCGGCCTGATCATGTCGGCCGAAAGCCCGGCCAGCCGCGCCTCGCAGATCGCAAGGCAGCTGCTGTTGTTCGGACGGCCGATCGCCAAGGAGGAATTGATGGAGCGGCTTTCGGCGCTGACCGTCGAGCGGCTGACCGACCTCTCCTCGCGGCTGTTCTCGACCAAACCGACCCTTACGGCGGTCGGCCCCGTGGGCACGCTTGCGCCCTACGAAGCGATCCTCGAATCGCTTGCGGGCCCGCAGACGGCGGCCCGCCGGCTCGCCGTCTGACCCTAAGCAGGTTGCGCAAAAGTGTCCCACGGTTTTGCGATCAAAACCTTCGAGAAACCAGGGAATCTAGGCAGATATTCGTGGGGCATCCCACGAATATCTGCCTAGAACTGCTCCCGTGTTCGCGCTCCCTTTCTTTCGCCGCGACCTGCCGGCACTGAAGGGCGAAAAGGTCACGCTGCGCGTGCCCCTGACCAACGACTACCGCGAATGGGCGGCGGTACGCGGCGAAAGCCGCGCCTTCCTCGAACCCTGGGAGCCGCGCTGGCAGCCGGACGAGCTCGACCGCACCGCATGGCGCCTGCGCATCAGCCGCTACCGCGAAGATTACGCGCAAGGCACGGCGATCGCCTTCTTCATCTTCGAAAAATCGAGCGGCAAGCTTGCTGGCGGCATCACGCTCGGCAACATCCGTCACGGCGTCGCGCAGAGCGGCCATATCGGCTACTGGATCGGCGAACGCTTCGGCGGCCACGGCCTGATGACCGAGGCGGTCAAGCTGGTGTCGCGCTTCGCCTTCGATACGCTGCGGTTGCACCGGATCGAAGCTGCCTGTATCCCCGAAAACGCCCGGTCGATCC
Organism: Mesorhizobium sp. RIZ17; assembly: GCF_051127865.1. NCBI lineage: Bacteria > Pseudomonadati > Pseudomonadota > Alphaproteobacteria > Hyphomicrobiales > Phyllobacteriaceae > Mesorhizobium > Mesorhizobium sp. RIZ17. Next base: position 4,187,217 of record NZ_CP147861.1, on the reverse strand, counting down.
GTGTGCTTGAAAAAGCCGGATTCCGGCGCGAAGGACTTCTGCGATCCTATCTCAGGATCAACGGCATCTGGCAGGATCACTACCTCTACGCCCGGATCGCGGACGATCCGCCGGGCGATGGAACGAAGGGCTGAATGTGACGAATTTTCCGCGATTCGCGTCGCTGTTCGCCCTTATCCTGGCGGTCGTTGTCACGTTTTTCTCGGCCATGCCGGCTTTCGCCGTCGAGCCGATCAAGATCGCGCGCGACGACAAGGCGCTGGACCTTTCGCGCGCCTTCGACCTGTACCCGAATCAGGGTGAGAATTTCCAGGTCTCGACCGCGCCCGGACCCGACGGCATCGTGCGGCGCATCGAGGTGGAGGCCAAGGACACGCGCTCGAGCGGCGACTGGGCCGTGTTCGCGCTCGCCAACACCACCGACCAGCAGCTCGACCGGCTGATCGTCGCACCGCATTTCCGCCTGGTGAACTCCGGCATCTTCTGGCCCGATCTCGGCTCGACCCGCATCGCCGCCATCACACCCAGCGAGGGCTTCGCGCTCGACCGCCAGACAAGTCCCGACGCCGATGTGTTCCGGGTGACGCTGAACCCCGGAACAGTGGTGACCTTCATCGCCGAGCTCGCCTCGCCGAAGCTGCCGCAGATCTATCTCTGGGAGCCGGATTCCTACAAGGACTCGGTCAATTCCTACACACTGTTCCGCGGCATCGTCATCGGCATTTCTGGCCTTCTGGCGCTGTTCCTGACGATCCTGTTCGTGGTCAAGGGAACCTCGATGTTCCCGGCGACCGCGGCACTCGCCTGGGCAGTGCTGGCCTATATCTGCGTCGACTTCGGCTTCCTCAACAAGATCATCGAGATATCGCCTGGCAACGAGCAGATATGGCGGGCTGGCACGGAGGTGGCGCTTGCGGGAACCTTCGTGGTGTTCCTGTTCGCCTATCTCAACCTCAACCGGTGGCATGGCCATTTCAGCTATGGCGCGCTGGTCTGGATCCTCGGACTGCTGTTGATCGCGGGCGTGGCCATCGTCGATCCGGCGGTTGCCGCCGGCATTGCCCGCATTTCGTTCGCCGCCACCGCGCTCACCGGCCTCGGCCTCATCATCTTCCTCGGCATTCGCGGCTATGACCGCGCGATCATGCTGGTACCGAGCTGGGTGATGGTGCTCCTGTGGCTATGCGGGTCGTGGATGGCGATCACCGGCATGCTCGACAACGACATCGCCCAGCCGGCGCTGGGCGGCGGGTTGATCCTGATCATCCTCCTGATCGGCTTCACCGTCATGCAGCACGCCTTTGCCGGCGGCGCGCTGCACCAGGGCCTGTTCTCCGACCTCGAGCGGCAGGCGCTGGCCGTCGCCGGCTCGGGCGACATCGTCTGGGACTGGGACGTGCTGCGCGACCGCGTCGTCACCAAGCCGGACATCAGCCTGCAGCTCGGCCTTGCGCCCAACAGCCTTGGAGGGGCTGCCCGCAACTGGCTGCCGGTGCTGCATGCCGACGACCGCGACACGTTCCGCACCACGCTCGACGTGGTGCTGGAGCACCGCCGCGGCAAGGTGGCGCAGAACTTCCGCCTGCGCGGCGCCGACGGCCACTATCACTGGTTCTCGCTGCGCGCCCGGCCGGTGATCGGCTCCGACGGGGAGGTGATCCGCTGCGTCGGCACCATGGTCGACGTCACCGAGCAAAAGAAATCCGAGGAAAGGCTGCTGCACGACGCCGTGCACGACAATCTGACTGGACTGCCGAACCGCGAATTGTTCATGAACCGGCTGGAGGCGATCATCTCGATCGCCCGCACCGAGGACAAGGTGCGGCCGACCGTCTTCATCATCGACATCGACCGCTTCAAGCAGGTCAATGACGGTCTCGGCATTTCCGCCGGCGACACCATTCTTCTCACCGTCGCACGCCGGCTGCACCGCATCTTGAAGCCGAAGGATTCGCTGTCGCGCTTTGCCGGCGACCAGTTCGCGCTGATGCTGCTTTCGGAGCAGGATCCGGCCCGCATCGCGGCAATCGCCGACGCCATCAAGCATGCGATCAACAATCCGATCACTTTCGCCAAGCGCGAGATCGTGCTGACCGCCTCGATCGGCCTGATCACCTGGACGACGGCGCAGACCTCGGCCGAGGACATGGTCAAGGACGCCGAGCTTGCCATGCACCAGGCCAAGCGCTTCGGCGGCGACAGGATCGAGCCGTTCCGGCCCGCCTTCCGCACCGTCGGCACCGACCGGCTGCAATTCGAATCAGACCTACGCCGCGCCATCGAGCGACGCGAGTTCACGCTTGCCTACCAGCCGATCGTGCGGCTGGAGGATGGCAGCGTCGCCGGCTTCGAGGCCCTGCTCCGCTGGGATCATCCGCGCCGCGGCATGATCCCGCCGGGGGACTTCATCCCGGTGGCCGAGAATTGCGGGCTGATCGTGCAGCTCGGCCTGTTCGCCATGCAGCAGGCGGCCGAGGACCTCGCGGGCTGGCAGAAGCAGATCGGCGACGCGCCGCTGTCGATCTCGGTCAACCTGTCCAGCCGCCAGCTCATCCGCCGCGACTTGGTCAGCGATGTCCGCTCGGTCATCGCGCGCGCCAATCTGAAGCCGCGCTGCTTCCGGCTCGAGCTCACCGAATCCCTGGTGATGGACAATCCCGAGCAGACCGCGCATGTGCTGACCAAGCTGAAGCAGCTCGGCATCGGGTTGTCGCTCGACGATTTCGGCACCGGCTATTCCTCGCTTTCCTATCTGACGCGCTTCCCCTTCGACACGATCAAGATCGACAAGAGCTTCGTCGACGACTCGACGCCGAAGCGCGCGGTGCTGCTCAAATCCATGGTCAACATGGCGCATGAGCTCGGGCTTTCGGTGGTAGCGGAAGGCATTTCGGACGAGAGCGACGCGCTGGAGCTGCGCCAGATGGGCTGTGAATATGTCCAGAGCTTCATGTTCGGCGCGCCGATGCCCGGCGACCAGGTGCTGAAGACGCTCAGGGAGCAGTATCCACTGACCAAGGCTTAGAGGCCTGTCAGCGCTTGGCGGAGACCTCCAACATCGTCATTCTAGGGTCTGCGCGCGTCGCTTCGCTCCTGCTTCGCCCTAGAATGACGACGTTGGGGAAGCTCGCGCTAACCTAACAGGATGACGAGCGCGCTATGCGTGGCCGGCGGCGGCGCTGAGATGAGCAAGGTCGATGCCGATCGAGGCGAGGATACGGTCGTATTTGCGCTCGATGTCGGTGTCGAAGAGAAGCTCGGGCGTCGCGGGACAGGTGAGCCAGCCGTTCTCGGCGATCTCGGTTTCGAGCTGGCCGGCGCCCCAGCCGGAATAGCCGAGCGCCATCAGCGCACGACGCGGCCCGCGGCCGGTGGAGATGGCGCGCAGGATGTCGACGGTTGCCGTCAGGCAGATATCGTCGGAGACGTTGAGCGAGGACTCCACGCGATAGTCGCCCGAATGCAGCACGAAGCCGCGGCTGCGGTCGACCGGCCCGCCATTGCGCACGACGAAATCGCGCGTGTGCGCCGGCAGGCGGATCGCTTCCTGCTCGTTCATGATGCCGAGCTGCACAAGCAGGTCCGGAAACAGCATCTGCTGCGTCTGGTTGATGATCAGGCCCATCGCGCCCTCGTCGCTGTGGGCGCAGATGTAGATGACGGAGCGCGCGAAACGGTCGTCCTTCATGCCGGGCATGGCAATCAGGAACTGGTCGTCAAGGAAACCGCGTCCGGCGGCTCCCTTCTTGTGGCGCAGCAAGTCCATGGCTTGAGCGTAACGCGTTTCGGCCGCGCCGAAAAGATGGCGCCGGTCCCGGATGTAACGCAAATATGATACCGGAAAAGCGATGAAGTCATTGCGCGGCCAAGAACGGACGGTCAAATCACCGCATGCGATACATGAAAATACTGGTTCTCGGCGTCGTTTTCGGGTGGGCTGCAAGCCTCCCGGCCGAGGCCTCCTCCTCGATCTGGTACAACAGTGAAGGCGGCAAGGTTCGGCTGGTGACCACCGGCAAGCCCGACGAGGCCGGCAAGATCCACGGCGTGCTCGACATCGCCTTGAAGTCCGGCTGGAAGACCTATTGGCGCGATCCGGGCGACGCCGGCGTGCCGCCGCAGCTCGACATATCCGGCAGCACCAACATCGCCGACGCCCAATTGTCGTTCCCGCCGCCGCAGCGGCATGACGACGGCTACGGCAAATGGGCCGGCTACGACCGTCCGGTATCGCTGCCGGTGACCTTCACGCTGTCTTCGCCCGACCAGCCGGCGACCATCGACGCGCATGTCTTCCTCGGCATCTGCGAGACGATCTGCATTCCGGTGCAGACCCGGCTCAGCGTCGACCCCGGGGCCGATCCGGACAACGCGACCGACGCGGCTCTGGTGAAAACCGCGCTCGCGACGCTGCCCTCTCCGGCCCGGTCCGATTTCGGTGTCAGCGTGCTGCCCGGCGACCACGAGACGCTTGTCGTCCAGGCGCAGTCGCCCGGCGACCCGGCATCGGTCGATTTCTTCATCGCCGGCGAGCGGGACTACATGTTCGGCGCGCCGGTGCGCAGCGAGAAGGACGGCAAGCTCGTCTTCACCGTGCCGATCCTCGACCGGCCGTCGGCGACGCCGACCGATGGCGGGCTCTATTACACGCTGACCAGCGCCGAGGGTTCGGTGGACGGGCTGTTGCCTTTCCCTTGATCCAGCATTTGGTCAGCGGTTGCGGGAAATCGTCCGGTCCGATATCGAAGGCATCTACCCTTCCATATCCCCCAAGCGAGGCTCCCCATGACCATAGCGGTTGGCGAAAAACTGCCCGACGTGACCTTCAAGACGATGACCGCCGATGGCGCGAAGGACATAAAGGGCAACGAGATCTTCGCCGGCAAGAAGGTGGTTCTGTTCGGTGTTCCCGGCGCCTTCACGCCGACCTGCAGCAACAACCATTTGCCGGGCTATCTCGAAAACCATGACGCCATTCTGGCGCGCGGCGTCGACACGATCGCCGTCGTCTCGGTCAACGACGTGCATGTCATGGGCGCCTGGGCACGCTTCTCCGGCGGTGAAGGCAAGATCCTCTATCTCGCCGATGGCAGCGGCGATTTCGCCAAGGCCGTGGGGCTCGACAACGATCTTTCCGCAACCGGCATGGGCCTGCGCTCCAAGCGGTTTTCGATGATCGTCGACGACGGCAAGGTCACCGCGCTCAATGTCGAGACAAAGCCCGGCGTCAACGAGAGCGGCGCGGCCAAGATCCTCGAGCAGCTCTAGATCAGGATGACGTTTCGTTGACGGGATCATGCTCTGATGTTTGACACAATCTGGCGCGCGGTGGCGATCGGCATCGGCGCCACGGTGTTCATGGATATCTGGGCGATTATCCTCAACAAGGCGATCGGCCAGCCTTTACCCAATTGGGGCATGGTTGGACGCTGGGTCCGGCATCTGCCCGAGAAGGTCTTCCACGACGATATCGGCAAGGCCGCGCCCTATGCGCATGAAAAGGCGCTCGGCTGGGCCTTCCACTATCTGGTCGGTATCCTCTACGGCGTGATCCTGGTGGTGCTCGCGGGCGCCGGCTGGCTGACAGCGCCGACCTTCCTGCCGGCCTTCATCCTCGGCATCGTCACGGTCGGAGCCGGCTGGTTCCTGCTGGCTCCAGGCATGGGCGCCGGCTGGGCGGCATCCAAGCTCCCCAACCCGACGAAAGTGCGTGCGCTCAATCTCGTGGCGCACACGGTGTTCGCGCTCGGCATGTTCTCGACGGCGCTGCTGATCCGCTGACGTTTCCGTCATCGCCAGTGATGAGTTCAAATCAGAACAGACGGCTTAGATCCCTGCGTCCGTCGACGACGCGAATAATCTCGACCAATTCTACCGGGCCATTATCCGTGTCGGGTATTGTTTCATAGAGCAGCACAAATGGCGCTGCCACCAGCATGCGCGTCGCCGCTCGAATGTCAGGCCGCCTTACGCCCAAACGTGGCTGGTCCGCCAATTGCAGAGCCCGGTCCTCTATCCAATCATAGTAGCGATCGGCGGCCCTTGTGCTTTCACTGCCGATGGTCACATAAATGTCGATTAGATCGACTCTGGCCGCTGGCGACCATACTACCTCAACGGCCATTCGACGCAGCGTCCTTCAGCCTCTGCCGAGCTTCCTTTCTAAGGGCGCCAAAGTCCAACGGCTCCGGTTTTCCGCTTGCCTTGCCTTCGTCCCAGAGCCGCTGCAGTCGCCGAACATCCTCTTGTCGCAGTTCGCGTTTTGTCAGCCAGTCCCGCACCGCTTCGCGTACGATTTCGCTCGTGGTGGCGTATTCACCAGTTTCTACGGCCTCCCGCATCACAGCCGCCTGCTGCGTTGTGACCGCCACGCTGATTTTTTCCACGTTTGCCATGGGCCATTATCCTTGCTCTATGGTAGTAAATAATACTCCCTTTGCAGAACCGCAATCAATGGCGCTGCTGGTCCACTGACGATCAATGGCCGCGATGCGGCGCCGGATCGTCGATCGGTCGCCAGCTGTGCAGGATGCGGCGCGCGCCGATATCCCAGGCGAAGTAGTTGCCGCCGCCCGCCGGCTGATCAGCGATACGGCTGATCTCTCTGCCATCGAGCAAAAGCAGCAGAAGCGTCCCGACGCCTCCGTGGCCAACGAAAGCAATGTTCCCGACGTGATTGGCGGCGAGCGCCGCATCGACCTCGCTCATGATACGTTGCTGCGCGTCTATCGCCCGTTCCCAGCCTCGGATGCTGTCGTGCGGGTTGGCGAAGAACTGATCAGCAACCGCCTCGAATTCCGGCGACGGCAGGAAGCCGGTTGCCGACCGATCGTTCTCGTGCATCCGCTCGCGCACCTCGACCGCAAGGCCGAGATGGTCCGCCAGGATTTCCGCGGTTTCGATCGCCTTGCGTTCGGCGGACGCCACGACGCGCCGGATCGAGCCGATCCAGGGCTGGTCGAGCATGGCGACCGCCCTTGCCCGGCCGATGTCGGACAATCCCCATTCAGGCACGGGAACGGCGGCGTCGATCCGCACCTGCGGGTGTGTGATGTAATAGGCTATCGGCACGACATGCTTCTCCGGTCAGAGTGCAAGCCAGCCCGCCGAAATCAATAGCTCTGGGTGGAGCGACGTGCCCTTGGGGTTGCCGGCTGGCTTGCCGGTGTGGCCGGCCTCGGCGCCGCTGCCGGCTTCGGCATTGCAGGGGTGGCCGGCCCTTTCTTGAACGGCGCCATGCCTTCGCGCGCGAGCTCGTCGGCGCGCTCGTTCTCGGGATGACCGGCATGGCCCCTGACCCAGTTCCAGGTCACCTTGTGGCGCCGGTTGGCTGCGTCGAGCGCCTGCCATAGTTCGCCGTTCTTCACCGGCTTCTTGTCGGCGGTCTTCCAGCCGTTCTTCTTCCAGCCATGGATCCATTTGGAAATACCGTCCATGACGTATTTGCTGTCGGTGTAGAGATCGACCGTGCAAGGTTCCTTCAGCGCATCGAGCGCGGTGATGGCGGCAAGCAGCTCCATGCGGTTGTTGGTCGTCTCGGCCTCGCCACCCGACAATTCCTTGGTCTTGCCGTTGAAGCGCAGGATGGCGCCCCAGCCGCCCGGCCCCGGGTTGCCGGAGCAGGCGCCGTCGGTGAAGATTTCAACGTGCTTGCTCATGTCAGTCCGTATTCGGAAGGAGATCGGATCGCGCGGTGAAAGCGCATGCGGCGGATATATTCGGTCGGATCGCGCTTCATCACCAGCCCGCCATCGGGAATGGTCAGCCAGTCATAGAGGCGGGTCAGCATGAAGCGCAGCGCCGAGCCGCGCGCCAGCATCGGCAGCGCCGCCTTCTCGTCACCCTGAAGCGGCCGCACCGACTGGTAGCCGGCGAGCAGCGCCGCCCCCTTTGTCAGGTTGAAGGAAAAATCCTTCTCGAAGCACCAGGCGTTGAGGCAGGTGGCGACATCATAGGCGTAGAGGTCGTCGCAGGCGAAATAGAAGTCGATCAGCCCGGACAGTTTCTCGCCGAGGAAGAAGACATTGTCCGGGAAGAGATCGGCGTGAATGATGCCTTGCGGCAGGCCCGCCGGCCAGTTGCGCTCGAAATCCTGGAAGTCGGCGTCGACCTCGGCCGCCAAGCCCGGCTCGACCTCGTCGGCGCGTTCGCGCGAGGCAGCCCAGAGCTTGCGCCAGCCGTCGATCGCCAGCGCGTTCGGCCGTCTCATCTGGAAATCCTGGCCGGCGAGATGGAGACTGGCGAGCGCCTTGCCCACTTCCGCGCAATGCGCGGCCGTCGGTCGCCTGAGCGACAGGCCTTCGAGGAAGGTGATGATCACGGCGGGCCGGCCGGCAAGCGTGCCGATGACGGTGCCGTCATGCGCGGTGACCGGCAGCGGGCAGGAAATGCCCTTCCTGGCGAGATGGCCCATCAGGCCGAGAAAGAACGGCAGGTCGGCCTTGTCGACGCGCTTTTCGTAGAGCGTCAGGATGTAGGAGCCGGTCGAGGCGTGGACCAGGAAGTTGGAATTCTCGGTGCCTTCGGCAATGCCCTTGTAGGAAAGGAGCTCGCCGACCGGATAGGCCTTCAGGAACGCACTGAGTTCGTTCTCGTTGACGTCGGTGTAGACGGCCATCCGTTTTCACGCCGCTCCATTGACGAAGGCCATGTCGGCCGCCGTCAGTTCGACATCGCGCAACACCCGCATCACCGGAAAATCCTCCGTTTCCGTGGCCGTGATGGCCAGATCGATGGTGACGTCGAAACGCTGCCGGAACGCGTCGATGATCTCATCGACAATGATCTCCGGCGCCGAGGCACCGGCCGACAGGCCGAGCGTCCTGATCCCGGCGATCTCATCCCACGGAATTTCCGCGGCGCGCTGCACGAGAAGCGACATCGTCGCGCCCGCGCGCTCCGCCACTTCGACAAGGCGACGGGAGTTGGACGAATTGGGAGCGCCGACGACAAGGAAAAGATCGGCGCCCGCCGCCGTCTCCTTCACCGCTTCCTGGCGGTTGGTGGTGGCGTAGCAGATCGATTCGGCCGCGGCCGCGTGCAGTTCGGGAAACCGCTCCTGCAGCGCCCGGATGATGCCGGCGGTGTCCTCGACGGACAAGGTCGTCTGGGTAACGAAGCCGAGGGCAGAGGCATCGACCGGCACGAAGCGCGCCGCATCGGCCTCGGTCTCGATCAGCGTCACGGCGCCTTCCGGCAATTGGCCCATCGTGCCGATCACTTCCGGGTGCCCGGCGTGGCCGATCAAAAGCACATGGCGACCGAGCCGCTGGTGGCGCATCGCCTGCTTGTGCACCTTGGAGACCAGCGGGCACGTGGCATCGAGGTAGAAGAGATTGCGCGCCTCGGCATCCGCCGGCACCGACTTCGGCACGCCATGCGCGGAAAATACCACCGGCGACTGACGATGCTCCGGCGGAATCTCGGACAGTTCCTCGATGAAGACGGCGCCCAGGCTCTGCAGGCCTTCGACGACGTAACGGTTGTGCACGATCTCGTGGCGGACATAGACCGGCGCGCCGTATTTCTTCAGCGCCAGCACGACGATCTGGATGGCGCGATCGACGCCGGCACAGAAGCCGCGCGGCTGGCAGAGCCTGATCGTAAGCGGTGGCTTTTTCTCAGTCATGAATGCGAGGCCGGTTCAGTCGGAAAGCTGGAGGGAAATGAGGCGTGCACCCCTGCCCTGTCAAGAGCGGCAGGCTTCACGCTTCCTTCGCTGGACGGCGAAGCCTGAGGATGAGAACCGCTGCAAGGGCGGCGGCCAAGCCATACCAGGTGACCGCGTATTGCAAATGGTTGTTCGGGAGGTCGATGATGGTGACGCCGCCGACCGGCAGGCCGCCCGGGTTCGGCGTCTTGTCGGCATCGATGAAGAACGGCACCAGCACGAAGCCGGCAGGCAGGCCAGCGGTCGCCGCCATGACGTCGCGATCCTTCCAGAAGAAGATATTCTTGGCGACATCATTGTCGGGGAGCATCATCGACGGCTTTGCGGGCAGCGGATTGCGGGCAAGCCCTGTCAGCGTCACCTTGCCGGCAACCTCACCTTGTTGGCGCTTGGCAGGATCCTTGAGATCGTAGGGAACGAAGCCTCGGTTGACGAGCACGAAGCGGCCGTCCTCCAACTGCAGGGGCGTGTAGACGTTGAAGCCGCTGTCGCCTTGCCAGGTGGAAAAGAAATGGCGCTCGCCCCGGTGCAGGAAAGTGCCGGTCACCGTCACCGGCGTGTAATCGACATCGTGGGAAGCGGCGAATTCCTTCTCGACGTCAGCCAGCGGCAGCGGCGCGGAATGGGTGCGCTTGCCGATGGTCGCGAGCAGGCCTTCCTTCCAGTGCAGGCGCTGCACCTGCCAGGTGCCGAGCCCGATCAGGACGGCGAACAGCAAGAGGCCAAGGCCGAGCAGCAACGCCGAGCGCGGCCGCGAACGGCCGGCGGCCAAACCGGTCGTTTCGGTCATTCGCTGGAATCCAGCCTGCCCTCGGAGGCCTTCCTCGAATACTGCAAGGTGATCAGCACGCCCTTGATCAGGCGCAGCGCCGTCAGGCAGAGCACCAGCGCCAGTGGTATCCACAACATGAAGTGCAGCCAGAGCGGCGGACTGAACGTCACCTCCATCCACAGCGCGAGGCCGACGACGACGAAGCCGATGATCAGGATGACGAACACCGCCGGGCCGTCGCCGGCATCGGCGAAGGAATAGTCGAGCCCGCAATTGTAGCAGCGCTTGCCGACAGTCAGGAAACCCGAGAACAGCTTGCCTTCGCCGCAGCGCGGGCAGCGGCCATGCAGGCCGGCAGAGACCGGATCGATGGGTGGCCAGATCGCCTTATCTTCGCTCATTTTATGATCTCGATCGGTGTGCCGTCGGCCACCATTGTCCAGATTTCATCCATATCGGAGTTCGTAACTGCAATACAGCCGTCGGTCCAGTCGACCATTTGAAGCAGCCTGCCCAGCCAACCGAAACCATTCGGCTGGCCGTGGATCATGATGAAGCCGCCGGGATCGACGCCCAGCGCTGTCGCCGCCGCCTTATCGTCGGCATTTGGATAGGAGATATGGATCGACCTGTGCGCGACGCTGTTGGGGTTGCGCCAGTCGAGCACATAGCGCCCCTCCGGCGTTCGCTCGTCCCCCTCGCGGTGCTTGCGGCCGACCGGATCGCCGCCGAGCGCGATGCTGTAGCGGCGCAGGATTTGGCCGCCGCCGATCAGTTGCAACTGCCGTTGCGATTTCTCGACACGCACCAGGTCGACCGTTTGTCCGGGCCACATCCCCCTGTCGAACAGTGAGCTCGTGGTGGTCAGATACGCGCAGATGATCAAAGGAATCTTCGCCCACATGACCTAGCGATGGCCGGCCATTGCGCCGAAAAGAAGAAGGCGGCCGCGTCGCCGCGGCCGCCTTCCAAAACTCCTGAAAAACTGCTGAAAGCAGATTCCGGAAAATCGCTACGCGCTTTCCCGGAATTGCTTTTTATCAGTGGCCTTCGATCAGCGCGCCGTTCGAGGCCCAGACATAGATCGCGCTGAACAGGAACAGCCAGACCACGTCGACGAAGTGCCAGTACCAGGCTGCCGCCTCGAAGCCGAAATGCTGCTTCGGCGTGAAGTCGCCGCGCATCGCACGCACCAGGCAGACGAGCAGGAAGATGGTGCCGATGATGACGTGGAAGCCGTGGAAGCCGGTCGCCATGAAGAAGGTGGCGCCGTAGATCGAATCCTTGAACGCGAAGGGCGCGTGCATGTACTCGTAGGCCTGCACCATGGTGAACAGCATGCCGAGGCCGACGGTCAGCACCAGGCCGTTGATCAGGCCCTTGCGGTCGCCGTGCAGGAGCGCGTGGTGCGCCCAGGTCACCGTCGTGCCCGACAGAAGCAGGATGATGGTGTTGTAGAGCGGCAGGTGGAAGGGATCGAGAACCTCCAGCCCCTTCGGCGGCCAGACGCCGCCGGTGAAGGCGGTGCGTGCATATTGCGAGGCTTCGCCGGGGAACAGGCTGGCGTCGAAGAAGGCCCAGAACCAGGCGACGAAGAACATCACCTCCGAGGCGATGAACATGATCATCCCATAGCGCAGGTGCAGCGACACGACGCGCGTATGGTAACCCTCATGCGCTTCCTTGATGGTGTCCGACCACCAGGCGAACATCGTGTAGAGCACGATGATCAGGCCGATGAAGAACAGCCACGGATTGGCGATGTTGTGGCCGAAGACCGGGAAGTTGCCGGCCTTCAGATACTGCATCAGGCAGACGCCGCCGACGGCGGTCACCAAGGCGCCGATCGAACCCAGGAAAGGCCACGGGCTGGGGTTGACGAGATGGTAGTCGTGTTGTGGTTTTGCGTGCGCGTCTGCCATATCAACCCCCGAGGCTTGCTTCGGAATCTGGAACTTTGTTGCTGCTGCCAGCGGCCGGCGCCGACGAGGCGACCGGCTGTTTCTTTTCGACCGGGAACATCGTGTAGGACAGGGTGATGGTCTTCAAGTCCTTGAGTTCCGGTACGTTGACGATGTCTGGATCGACATAGAACACGACCGGCATGTCCAGCGTCTCGCCGGGCTTCAGCGTCGTGTCGGTGAAGCAGAAGCACTCCACCTTGTTGAAATAGGCGCCAGCCATCTCCGGCTGCACGTTGAACGAGGCACGGCCGGTGATGGCGCGGTCGAACTTGTTGGTCGCGCTGTAATGCGCCTGCGCCGTCGCGCCGATCTTGATCGTCACCGAGCGGGCGACGGGTTCGAACTGCCACGGAATGCCATTGGTGTTGGCATCGAAGCGGATGGTGATGTCGCGGTCGAGCACGCGGCCGGCATATTGCTTCTCGGCGCGCTGCGTGGTGCCGCCATAGCCGGTGACCTGGCAGAACATCTTGTAGAGCGGCACCGCCGCATAGGCCATGCCGACCATGCCGGTGAAGAAGGCCAGGCAGACGGCGGCGACGATGCCGTTGTTGACCTTGCGGGGCTTGCTGCTGGTCTCGCCGCCCATCAGCCGCCTCCCAACAGGCCGGAGCCGGTGATGCTGGCCCCGCTGTGGCCGAAGCGCACGATTGTGGCGGCATAGAAGATGATGACCAATGCCGCCAGCGCGATGCCGATGGCGATGGAGCGGTTGCGGCGTGCCTTCTGCTGGCGTTCGGTCAGCGTGACCAGCTCGAGTTTCTTGTCGGCCACGGTCACACTCCCCCCATCATGAGGGCGCGACCGACCACGCAGTCGACGAGATAGGCGGCAAAGATGGCGAAGAGATAGAGCAGCGAGTAGCCGAACAGGGCCTTGGCCGGCTTCATCGCACGGTCGTCATCAGCCATGGCAAGCACTTTCCAGGCATACCAGACGAAGCCCGCGCCGAGGACCGCCGAGACGACGCCATAGCCGGCCGTGGTGTAGCCGAGCGCCCAAGGCAGCACGCCGACCGGCGCCAGGATCAGCGCATAGGCAAAGATTTGCCGACGGGTAGAGGCCTGGCCGGCGACATTCGGCATCATCGGGATGCCGGCGCGGGCGTAGTCGTCGGACTTGAACAGCGCCAGCGCCCAGAAATGCGGCGGCGTCCACAGGAATATGATCAGGAACAGGATCACGCTTTCGAGGCTGACCGAGCCGGTCACCGCGGCCCAGCCGATCACCGGCGGGAAGGCCCCGGCGGCGCCGCCGATGACGATGTTCTGCGGCGTCCAGCGCTTCAGCCACATGGTGTAGATGACGGCGTAGAAGAAGATGGTGAAGGCGAGGAGCGATGCCGACAGCCAGTTGACCAGCACGCCGAGCGTCATCACCGACAGTACCGACAGCACCAGGCCGAAGCTCAACGCCTCGCCCGGCGTGACACGGCCGGCCGGCACCGGACGACCGGCGGTCCTGGTCATCACCGCGTCGATATCGGCGTCGTACCACATGTTGAGCGCGCCGGAAGCGCCGGCGCCGATGGCAATCGCCAGGATGGCGATCATCGCCAGCAACGGGTTGATAGCAACGGGCGCCGCGACGAGGCCGACAAAGGCCGTGAAGACGACCAGCGACATGACGCGCGGCTTCAACAGGGCGAAGAAATCGCCCGCGGTCGCTTCCGACATGCGAAAGCCCGCTTCCTCCATCAATCTGTCTTCGGCAAGGGCCATGTGTACTTAAAGTCCATCATTCCGTTGGCCAAGACCGCCGGACAAGCCGGCGGTCTCGTATGCGTCGGGACGCTGCCTACTTGATCTTCGGCAGCTGTTCCCACTGGTGGAACGGCGGCGGCGAAGGCAGCTGCCATTCGAGCGTGGTGGCACCCTCGCCCCACGGATTGGCGCCAGCGACGCGCTTCTTCTGGAAGGCCTCGAACACGCCGTAGAGGAAGATCGCAACACCGACGGCCGCGATGTAGGAGCCGTAGGAAGACACCATGTTCCAGCCGGCGAACGCGTCCGGATAGTCGACGGTGCGGCGCGGCATGCCGGCGAGGCCGAGGAAGTGCTGCGGGAAGAAGATCAGGTTGACGCCGACGAACGTGACCCAGAAGTGGGTGTTGGCGATCATCGGCGAGTACATGTAGCCGGTCATCTTCGGGAACCAGTAGTACCAGCCGGCAAAGATGGCGAACACTGCGCCCAGCGACAGCACGTAGTGGAAGTGGGCGATGACGAAATAGGTGTCGTGCAGCGAGCGGTCGAGGCCGGCATTGGCCAGCTGAACGCCGGTGACGCCACCGATGGTGAACAGGAAGATGAAGCCCAGCGCCCACAGCATCGGCGGCTTGAAGGAGATCGAGCCGCCCCACATGGTGGCGATCCAGGAGAAGATCTTCACGCCGGTCGGCACCGCGATGACCATGGTGGCGAACACGAAGTAACGCTGCGTGTCGAGCGACAGGCCGGTCGTATACATGTGGTGCGCCCAGACGATGAAGCCGACGGCGCCGATCGCGACCATGGCGTAGGCCATGCCGAGATAGCCGAAGACGGGCTTCTTCGAGAAGGTCGAGACGATATGGCTGATGATGCCGAAGCCCGGCAGGATCAGGATGTACACTTCGGGGTGGCCGAAGAACCAGAACAGGTGCTGGAAGAGGATCGGGTCACCGCCATTGTCTGGCACGAAGAAGGAAGTGCCGAAATTGCGGTCGGTGAGCAGCATGGTGATGGCGCCCGCCAGGACCGGCAGCGACAGCAGCAGCAGGAAGGCGGTGATCAGCACCGCCCAGGCAAACAGCGGCATCTTGTGCAGCGTCATGCCGGGAGCGCGCATGTTGAAGATGGTGGTGATGAAGTTGATGGCGCCTAGGATCGACGACGCGCCGGCGATGTGGATCGACAGGATCGCCAGATCCATCGCAGGGCCAGGCTGGCCGGAGGTCGAGAGCGGCGGATAGATCGTCCAGCCGCCGCCGACGCCGAATGCGCCCGGCGCGCTCGGCAGGAACATCGAGGAAAGCAGCAGGATGAAGGCCGGCGGCAGCAGCCAGAACGAGATGTTGTTCATGCGCGGGAAGGCCATGTCCGGCGCGCCGATCATGATCGGCACCATCCAGTTGGCGAAGCCGCCGATGAGCGCCGGCATGACCATGAAGAAGATCATGATCAGGCCGTGCGCGGCGCCGAAGGCGTTGTACATGCTCTTGCCGCCGTCGATGGCGGCATCGCCCTGCATGCCGTAGACCATCTGGGCGAGGCCGCTGAAGATCTGGATGCCCGGCTCCTGCAGCTCCATGCGGATGGCGACCGAGAGCGCGCCGCCGACGATGCCGGCCATGATCGCGAAGATCAGGTAGAGCGTGCCGATGTCCTTGTGGTTGGTCGAGTAGACCCAGCGGACCCAGCCATGCGGCCTGTGGTCGCCGTGATCGTGAGCTGCAGCCTCTGCCATGTTCCGCTCCGTTCCCTAAATCTTGCTAACCCGCGGCATCAGTTGCCGGCGGCCGCTACCTTGTTGGTACCATCGATCTCGGCCATCAGCGCCTTGTTGGCGGCGGGCACGTTGGTCTTGGCCGTATCCAGCCAGGTCTTGAACTGCGCGTCGGACACGACGCGCACCGCGATCGGCATGAAGGCATGGTCCTTGCCGCAGAGCTGCGAGCACTGGCCGTAATAGAGACCTTCCTTCTCCGCCTTGAACCAAGTCTCGTTGGTGCGGCCAGGAACGGCGTCCATCTTGATGCCGAAGGACGGCACGGCGAAGGAGTGGATGACGTCGGTGGCGGTGATCAGCACGCGGGTCGTGGTGTTGACCGGGACAACCAGCTCGTTGTCGACCGCCAGCAGCCGCGGATAGAGGGCGCGATCCTCCTTGCCGGCCTTGGCGCGGTCGGCATCCTGAAGGACCGCCGAGTTGAACGAGAAAGTCTTGTCGACCTGGTACTCGTAATCCCAGTTCCACTGGTTGCCGGTCGCCTTGACGGTGAGCTTGGCTTCCTCCGGCGGCGTGTACTGAGCGGTGAGCAACTGGAAGGAGGGAATGGCGATGAGCAAGAGCACGATCACCGGCCCGACCGTCCAGATCACTTCGATCAGCGTGTTGTGGCTGGTCCTGGATGGCACCGGATTGGCGCTGGCGCGGAACCTGACGATGCAGACCAAAAGCAGCAGCAGAACGAGGATGGTGATCGGGACGATGAACCACATGGTGTAGTTCCCGAACCGCTCGATCTGCCGCATCATGTCGGTCGCGGGAGCCTGGAAGGTCATCTCCCATGGGCGCGGCTGGTCGGCATGGGCCGCTGCGCTGGAGAAGAGCACGGCCGAAGCTGCCGCGCCTGCCAAGAATTCAGCGCTTGCCAGGAATTTCCTCATCGCCCTCTCGTCTCCCACTTCCCGCGATCTGATCGCACCAATAACGGACGACGCCGGAATTGGGAATCCCGGTCTGTCCCTAGGCTGGTTCAAACCATACTCTATTTCCCTCCGCAAGAAAGGAGCGGAGGAAACCGTGCGGCATTTTTGCGCGCAGGCCGAAGGCCGTGTTCGGCGCTCGCCATGCTATATGCGCAGCGGTCGCAATTCGGGCGAATTTGCTTTGGAAAAGCATGGAATTGCCGGTATCGGGGCGGACCGGCGGCGGTCTCGTCCTTTACTTGGCCCCGGCGCAGCTTAAAGTGCCGTGATTCGCAATGGAGCCGTTATGACTTCCTGGCTTTCGAGAACCCTGGCGAAGGTCGTCCTTGCCGTCGCCTTGCTCGGTGTCGGCGTAGCCGTCGGCGCCGCCGCCTCGCCGAACAACGCCTCGCCGCCGAGCGGCACGGTGAAGTCGACGCATGGCGCATGGTCGATCATCTGCGATACGCCTGCCGGTGCTACCTCCGAACAATGCGTGATGATGCAGAACGTCGTCGCCGAGGATCGCCCAGAAATGGGGCTTTCGGTCGTTGTGCTGCGCACCGCCGACAACAAGGCCGAGATCCTGCGCGTGCTGGCGCCGCTCGGCGTGCTTTTGCCCAACGGCCTCGGCCTCAATGTCGACGGCAAGGATATCGGCCGCGCCTATTTCGTGCGCTGCTTCCAGGACGGCTGCTATGCCGAGGTGATCCTCGAAAAGCCGCTGCTCGACACGCTGAAGAGCGGCACCTCGGCCACCTTCATCGTCTTCCAGACGCCCGAGGAAGGCATCGGCATTCCCGTCGATCTCAAGGGCTTTGCGGACGGCTTCGCCGCCCTACCTTGATCTTGTCGCCACGCGCCGCGGCCATTCCCGACGCCGAGGTCGGATGGCGAATGCGGATTTGGTGGCAGGAGGTTCCATGCGCACGTCGTTGTCCGCTTTCATGGCTGGCCTGGCGCTGGCCGGTGCGGTCTCTGTCGCCCGGGCCGAGGATGCCGAAATCCTCCAGACGCCCGACCCGGCGGCGATCCTCGACATCGCCAAGGGCTTCGGCTCGGCCAGGATGGACAAGGACGACAATGGCGATCCGATGCTTTCAGGGCGGATCGAGGGCGTCAAATACGTGATCTACTTCTACGGCTGCGAGGATCACGAGAACTGCAAATCGCTGCAATTCTCGACAGGCTACACCGACCCGCTGAGCGCCGATCAGGCCAACGCCTGGAACGCGAAATACCGCTGGGTGAAGGCCTATGCGGGCGACGGCTCGAATTTCAGGATGGATGTCAGCTTTGCCGGCGGCATCACGAGGGCCAATGTCGAGGAGCAGTTTTCCAACTGGAACGCGATGGCCGCCAACATCAGGGACTTCGTCGCCGGCAAGTGACGGCGACGCAATCGTCAGCTTGATCCTGTTGGCGATTGTGCAACGGCGGCTTCGCGCCTACATCCCCCAGATCAAAGAGGTAGAGCATGATGTCGTCCGAAAACCGCTTCACACTTTTCGGCATCATGCTCTAGAACGATTTGTTTCCACGAATGGATTTGCCATGACCAGCCTGATCGGCCAATTCGACATTTCCGACGATCGCGTCAAGGAGATCGTCGCCGACACAATCAAGGGCGCCGACGACGGCGAGTTGTTCCTCGAATACAGCGAGAGCGAAGCGCTGATGTTCGACAATGGCCGGCTGAAGACGGCCAATTTCAACACCGACCAAGGGTTCGGCCTGCGCGCCGTGGCCGGCGAGGCCAGCGGCTATGCGCATTCCAGCGATCTCTCCGAAGCCTCGCTCAAGCGCGCGGCCGACGCCGTCTCGGCGGTAAAGGGCGGCTATTCCGGCCAGCTCGCCGGCGCGCCCGCACGCACCAACCGTCACCTCTATGGCGACGAGAACCCGATCCCCTCGCCTTCCTTCGAGGTCAAGGCCAAGCTCTTGCAGGAGATCGACGGCTGGCTGCGGGCGAAGGATCCGCGCGTGCGCCAGGTGACGGCGTCGCTCGCCGCCTCGTGGCAGCATGTCGAGATCGTGCGCGGCGACGGGCAGATCGTGCGCGACATCCGCCCGCTGGTCCGGATCAACGTTTCAGTCGTGGTCGGCGATGGCGACCGGCAGGAGAGCGGCTCCTACGGCATGGGCGGCCGCAAGAGTTTTGGCGAGTTCGTCAGTGAGGAAAGCTGGAAGCATGCCGCCAGCGAGGCGCTACGGCAGGCGCTGGTCAACCTGGAAGCGGTCCCGGCGCCCGCCGGCACGTTCGATATCGTGCTGTCCAGCGGCTGGCCGGGCGTGATGCTGCACGAGGCTGTCGGCCACGGACTGGAAGGCGACTTCAACCGCAAGAAGACATCGGCCTTCGCCGGCCTGATGGGCCAGCAGGTGGCGGCGAAAGGCGTCACCGTGGTCGACGACGGCACCATCCCCGAGCGGCGCGGCTCGCTCACCGTCGACGACGAAGGAACGCCTTCGGCGCGCAACGTGTTGATCGAGGACGGCAAACTGGTCGGCTATATGCAGGACCGACAGAACGCCCGGCTGATGGGCATGACGGCGACGGGCAACGGCCGCCGCGAGGGCTATGCGCACCAGCCGATGCCGCGCATGACCAACACCTACATGACCTCCGGCGACATGGAGCCGGAAGAGATCATCGCCTCGGTCAAGAACGGCGTCTACGCCGTTTCCTTCGGCGGCGGCCAGGTCGACATCACGTCAGGCAAGTTCGTGTTCGGCTGCACCGAGGCCTATATGATCGAGAACGGCAAGGTGACGCAGCCGATCAAGGGCGCGATGCTGATCGGCAACGGGCCGGACGCCATGCACCGCGTCAGCATGATCGGCAACGACATGAAGCTCGACAACGGCATCGGCATGTGCGGCAAGGCCGGACAGGGCGTGCCCGTCGGCGTCGGCCAGCCGCATCTGCGGATGAACCAGATGACGGTTGGCGGCACCAGGATTTGAGCGCGTGAACGCTGGAAAGGCCACAATGTCGGCTTCTGAAAAGCTACCAATTGTCTCGACAAAAGAGCCGGACGGGGTGTCTTTGAAACGCGCGTCGCCGTGAAACGCGCGTCGTCGTTCCCGGCGACGCAACCGAAGGACGTGTTTGGTTCCCTGCCAGCCCGCGGCACGCCGAAAACACTCGAAGAGATGGACGCAGGCGTGCTCGCTGAAGCACGGTGCCACGCTCGCGTTTGAGCATGTCTGCATGTTCCGATAGCATCCGCCAAACGATAGCCTTCGGGCCGGTGCCATCGACCAATGTCCAAACCCAAGATCGTCATCCTGACGGGCGCCGGCATCTCGGCGGAATCGGGCGTCGCGACGTTTCGCGATCCGAAGGGGGTGTGGGCTAGTTTCGACTTTGAGGAGGTCGCGACCCCGCAGGGCTTCGCCCGCAACCCAACCAAGGTGCAGGACTTCTACAACATGCGCAGGCGGCAGCTTGGCGACGTCAAGCCCAATGCCGCGCATGAGGCGCTGGCCAGGCTCGAGCAAGCCTTTCCCCGCGAAGTCCTGGTCGTCACCCAGAACATCGACGACCTGCATGAGCGTGCCGGCTCGCGAAAGCTGATCCACATGCATGGCGAGCTCTGTCGCGCGCTTTGCCAAGATTGCAGCGCCAGCAGCGCCTGGGCCGACGACATCGCCGACCATTCCGAGTGTCCGGCCTGCGGCGCCAGGGGACGGCTGCGGCCAGACGTCGTGTGGTTCGGCGAGATGCCCTATCGCATGGAAGAGATCAGCGAAGCGCTGGGCGGCTGCGACCTCTTCGCGGCGATCGGGACGAGCGGCAGCGTCTATCCGGCCGCCGGCTTCGTAGAAGAGGCACGCATCGCCGGCGCCTTGACCGTCGAGCTCAACCTGAAATGCGCCGGCTGGGCTTCCCGTTTCGACGAGCAACTGGAAGGGCCGGCGACGCAAGTGGTGCCCGCCTTCGTCGAGCGCATCCTTTCGGGCACGGGCTGATGGTTTCCAGCCCGAACTTCCCGCCGGCACCTTGAAGTGAACACAATCGTGTTAGGACATTATTAATTGTTTAATTGGCCGGGCCGGCGTTTGCGCATTAGCCTGTCGCCAGTCTCCTCGTTGCGGTGGTGTTGGCAGTGAAGCGATCCCCTGGTGTCTCGACCTCTTCTCTCCTCCTTGGCTTCATTTCGTTGGTTGGCGTTTCGTCGCTGCAAGTCGGCCCAGCGGCCGCGCAGTCGTCGCTGGTCAAACTAGCGTCGACGCGGCCTGCGGCCAGTTCCGCCACCGTCGGCGGCAGCACCAGCGTCCCATATGGCTGGCTCGATTTCTGCCATCGCCGGCCGAAAGAGTGCAAGGTGCCCGCCTTGCCTGCCGCCAGCGTCAAGCTGACCGCGCAGAACATGAGCATCCTCAAGCGGGTAAACCAGAAGGCGAACCGCTCCATCAAGCCGGTCAGCAACTATGACCACTGGGGCACGATGATGGACCACTGGGACTATCCGGTGGACGGCAAGGGCGATTGCAAGATCTACGCGCTCTACAAGCGCAAGCTTCTCCAGGAGGCAGGATTTCCCCGTCAGGCGCTGTTGATGACGGTGGTGCGCGACCTTCACAATGAGGGCCACACCATTCTGACGGTGAAGACCGACAAGGGCGATCTCGTCCTGGACAATATGGTCGACGAAATCCGCCCCTGGAACGCCACCGGCTATTATTTCCTGAAGCGCCAGTCGCAGCAGAACCCGAACACCTGGGTGTCGATCAATCAGCGCGGCGGCACGGCGAAACGGCTGACGCCGAGTTCGTAGGCAACGCGGCCGCTTGGAGAGATCTGCCCTTCGCCTTTAACACGATGGTCCGCGCCATGGACTCGTGGCCGCCTCTCGCAGGTTCATGGGTCGGAAGATCCGGCCCATGAAAGGATCGCTTCCGTCCGACAGCGGCAAGCCTATTGCTTGCAGGGCGGCTCGCCCGGATGCCCGCAGCTCGGCTTCTTGTTGCCTTGCGGCGGCTGCTCCTTGGGCTGCTGCGTCAGACGCCGCTCCTGCTGCTGGACCTGGAACTTCGGCTGCGCATGGAACTCCGGTTTCGGCGGCTTGGCGAACACCTGCACATTCGGCTTTTCCTGCAGCTTGAGCTGGCGCTGCGCATTCTCGCTGGGCCTGTTGACCTTGAAGTTCTGCTGGACCTCCGCGCCACCAGAATCTGGACCACCGTTTTGCAATTTGCGGAACTTCTTGTTCCCGTTTGGTGAGCCCTGATTCTGGTCGGAGAACACGTTCGGATTGTTCTTCCCGAGGCGCTCCTGCACACTCGGCCGATTGTTGGTTGGCAAACCGTTGACGGTTGGCAGCTTGCGGAACTTCTTGCCCTTGTCACTTCCGTCGGCCGAGCCTTGATCGCTCGGTCCGACGACGGACTGGCCTGCCGTCAGATCCTTGCGTGTCAGCTTCTTCGGTTTGCCTCCGTTCTGATCGGACAACACTTTCGTATTGTTCTTCCCGAACTTCTGCTGGGCGCTCTGTCCGTTCTCGGCCGGCAGACCCTTGACGGTCGGCAGCTTGCGGAACTTGCCATTCTTGCCCTGACCGTTGCCGGCTCCGTTCTGCTGACCGCTACCGGTCACGGCGGCACCGGCATTTCCGGTTGCCTGCTGGTTGGTTCCCAGGGTGCCCTGCTTGCCGAGCAGCTTCCTCGACTTGTCGTTGGGGAAATTCTGGCCATTCAGCACCGGCTTGCCGTTGACGAGCGGCAACGTCTTGCCGTTCGTTCCCGGCAGCGCGTGATCGGTCGAGAGCTTGCCCAGTGTTTTCGAAAGCGGCGCCGCACCGCCTGGCTGCTGGCCTTGCGCCGCACCTTGGCCGATCTTGCCTTGAACGGGATTCTGGTTGGACAACGCCGCCCGCTTCTGCAACAGCGGCGGCAGCGCCACCTTGGTAGCCAGAGCCGCGGCGCCCAGCCCAACCGCGCCGGCGGTCAGCTTCTGGCCGGTGGTGAGGCCGCCACCCTGCCCTTGCTGATTGTTCTCGTTGATCGTCGTGTTGTTGATAACGGTCGTGTTGTGGATGTTGTTGAAGATGAAATTGTCCGGCGGCGGCACGATGTCATGCGGCGGCCTGACCCATACCGGCACGGGCACGAAGACCGGCGTCGGCAGGACGAAGACGTCGACCGGTGGCGGAGGCGGCGCCAGCACGACAAAATCCGGCGGCGGCGGCGGCAGGAAGATCACCGTAACCGGCGGCGGCGGGTCGAAGTCGAAATCCGGGTCGTCGAAATAGAGCACCGGCCGGTCGACATAGATGATTTCCTCCGGCGGAGGCGGCGGCAAATCATAGTCATAGACGGTGAATTCCTCCGGCGGCTCCAGCGCAGCATCGAAATGCTCGAGCCGACGACGCGCGTCCCAGGCGTGCGGGCCATGCGGATAGCGCCGCAGATAAGACCAATAGGCCTCCGGCGTGTCCCGCAGCCATGTCTCGCGCCAGGTGATCGCCTCGCGCCGCGCCGCGATGATGGCGCGCACCCGCTTGGCCATGGGATCGTGCGGGTAGGCGACGAGGAAATCCTGATAGCCGCGCATGGTATCGCGGTCGAGAGCCGCGACATAGGCGTCGTGCGCATCGAAGTCGCGTATTTCCCGAGTGCGGTTGGACCGGGATTCGGCCTCCGAAACCTTGGGCGCGGGCGCGTCCGGGGCACGATCGAAGAACACGAAAGGCACATTGATCTTCGAGGCATTCCACGGCACTTGCGCGCCTTGCGTCACCTCGTTGACCCGCAGCCGCGTGCGGTCGAACACGTCGTCGAGCGACAGGCCGCCTTCGCGTATCATCTCGGCCAGCGCCTGAGCATAGGCGCCATAGGGGCCCTTGCCTTCAGGCGCGACCGTTCCCGGGGCGGCATTGAACGCAATCAGCATGTTCGGGTCGGGGTCGACCAGCGCGAGGCCGCCAGCCAGCGGCTGGCTCATTTGTGGGAAGTCATTCGGCCGCGCCGCGTCGAGGACCACGATATTGACCTTCGCCGGCAGTCCCGCCAGCGACTTGGTGACATCGGACAGCCGCATGGCTTGAAGCGGCACGTCGGCCGGATTGGCGATCTGGGCGTCGACCGGCAAGAAATAATTCTCGCCTTCGAACTGCACCCCGCGGCCGGCGAGGTACACGAAAATGACCGCATCGGGACCTGCGGCGGAGACCTTTCCAAGGAAATCACGCAACGCGCCGCGCAGTGATTCCTGATCCACATCGCGGGCCCCAACCACATCGAAACCGGCCGCCTGCAGGGTCTGCGCGATCAGTCCGCCGTCGTTGGCGGCTGTCGCGAGCTCTCCGGATTGATAGGCGCCATTGCCGATGACGAAGGCCAGCCGCTTTTCACCTTGCGCCAGCGCTCCGGCCGCGGAACCGACCGCGAATATGACGAGAACGACGACGAGACCGAGGAATTTCTGAAGCGTGCGCATTGCAATCCGCCATCCATTCAAAATGGTAACGCTCCAGAGGTCGGAACGTTTCCCGAACCGCCAAAATTTAAGTCCCGCAAAAAGGCGGCTTTAGGGCGCAATTTCGTCGAAGGAACAGAGGCTTCACAAAATTTCTTGCCAACCGCCAGTCGTAGGCTATCGCCGCCGCTTCGGCTTCTCCAGCAATGCCACCGCCTCGACATGCGACGACCACAGGAACTGGTCGATCGGCGTGACGCTCTTCAGTTGATAGCCGCCGTCGATGAGGGTGCGCAGATCCCGCGCCAGCGTCACCGGATTGCAGGAGACAGCGGCGACCAGCGGCACGTCGGAACGGGCGATCTGCTTCGACTGGTCCTCGGCGCCGGCGCGCGGCGGATCGAAGACCAGCCCGTCGAAGACGTTCAACTCCTTGAAGGTCAGCGGCCGGCGGAAGAGGTCGCGGCGTTCGCTGGTCACCCGCTTCAGACCGGTGGCGAAGCGGTAGGCGCGGTCGAGCGCGGCAAGCGCCGGCGCATCGCCTTCGACGGCATGGACCTCCGATTTCGCGCCAAGCCGCAGCGCAAAGCTGCCGCAGCCGGCGAACAGGTCCGCGACCTTCCTGGCGCGCGACAGATGCTGGCTGACGAGACCAGCCATTGCCTGCTCGGCGGCTTCCGTCGCCTGCAGGAAGGCGCCGGGCGGCAGAGCGACAGCAACCGATCCGAATTGCACCATCGGTTTCTTAGGCTCGACGACGATCTCGCCATCGACGGAAAGCCGCGCCAGACCCTCGGCCATGACGAAGTTCGAAGCGATGCGGCGCTGGTGGTCGCCAAGCTTACCGGCATCATGGACGGCAATGTCGAGGCCCGAGGCGGTGACGGTCACGGTCATATGAAACGCCTTCGACGTCGCGCAGACCAAGCCGGCCAGGGCGCGCAATTTGTCGAGCGCCGCAACGATCGCCGGCAGCGAGATCGGGCATTCCTCGATCGGGATGATCTCAGAGGACAGCGCGCGCACGAAGCCGAGCAGCATCCCGGTTTCGGTGCGCCTGGCGCTGAACGTGACGCGGCGGCGGGTGTGCGGCGCGCAAGGCACCAGCGCGGCGATGTCACAGGCGATGCCCTTGGTCTTCAGGGCCTGCGCGACTTTCTCGCGCTTCCATTGCCGGTAGGCTTCCGCTTCGAAATGCTGGAGCGCGCAGCCGCCGCATTCGGTGAAATGGCGGCAGGCCGGGTCGATCCTGAGCGGCGAGGCTTCCAGCACCGACATCAGCGTGGCACGGTCCTTCTGGCGCGCGGCCATGACCGCCTCGCCCGGCAGCGTGAACGGGACGAAGACCTCCCCGCCCTCCGCATTGGCGATGCCGTCGCCCTGCGAGCCGAGCCTTGCGATCGTCAAGCGTGTGCTCATCACCCGTCCTTCGTGGCGGCGAGCAGGAACTCGCGGTTGCCGTCGCCGCCTTCGATCGGCGACGGGTGGAGTCCCAGGACCCGCCAACCGGAAACGCCGGCGAGCCAATCGCGCAGGTTAGCTGCAATGCGCGCTGCATCGCCTGGATCTTTGAGCAGGCCGCCCTTGCCGATCGCCTCGCGGCCGGCCTCGAATTGCGGCTTGACCAGGAGAATTGCCCTGGCGCCCTCGCCCGCCAATTCCAGCGCCGGCGGCAGCGCCAGCTTCAGCGAAATGAACGAGACGTCGCAGACCAGGAAACCGGGGATGCGGCCGCCGAGATCGGCTGCCGTCAAATCGCGGGCGTTCAGCCCTTCGATCACCGTCACGCGCGGGTCGCCGGCAAGGTCGGGATGCATCTGGCCGTGGCCGACATCGATCGCCGTGACATGCGTGGCGCCGCGCTCGAGCAGCACCTGGGTGAAGCCGCCGGTCGAGGCGCCGACGTCGAGCGCTTCGCTGCCGGAAGGATCGAGGCCGAAATGGTCGAGGCCGGCGATCAGCTTCAGTGCCGCGCGCGAGACATAGGCCCGCGCCGGATCGTCGATGGCGACCATGCAGTCCGGCGCGACAGGCTGGCCGGGCTTGCGGGCGACGATGCCGTCGACCGTCACCGTGCCGCGCTCGATCGCGTCGCGGGCGCGCGAACGGCTGGCGAACAGGCCGCGCCCGACGAGCAATTCGTCGAGCCGCTGGCGCTGGCTCAATGGCAAAGGGGAACTCATCGGCCTTCATTGGCGAATGCCGGGCGCGAACGCAATGGGTTTGAATATCGGGCAGCAGGCTGCAGAATGCCAGCGGGAACAGGCCATTCGTCAGCCGGTGGAGGTGGCAATGCTGAAAGGTACCTGTCATTGCGGCGCGGCCCACTGGACGCTGGAAGGCGATCCCGGTGGAATCACCGCCTGCAATTGCACGCTTTGCCGGCGCTACGGCGCACTCTGGGCTTATGACTATCTCGACGAGCGCATCCGCGTCGCCGGGCCGCTGAAATCCTACACGCGCGCCGAGGTGTCGGAGCCCGCGCTGGAGATCCTGTTCTGTCCGACCTGCGCCTGCGTGGTCGCCTTGCGCGGCCTGCGC
This sequence comes from Mesorhizobium sp. RIZ17, assembly GCF_051127865.1. Lineage (NCBI taxonomy): Bacteria > Pseudomonadati > Pseudomonadota > Alphaproteobacteria > Hyphomicrobiales > Phyllobacteriaceae > Mesorhizobium > Mesorhizobium sp. RIZ17. The sequence goes on along the minus strand of NZ_CP147861.1, from coordinate 4,160,456 downwards.
CAAGGCAAGAGCGGCCGCACGCGCATTGCCGTCAATGTCAGGCTGGCGCCGCCACAGGACGTCGCCGACCTGCCGATCGACCATTTCGACGGCCTCGACAGTTTCAACGACCTGCCGCGCGACGGGCGCTGCGTGCGGGATATGTGGTTTTAAAGCATGTCTCCCGAAAGTGGTCCCGGTTTCGGGACAAAGACATGCTTAAGATCAAAGACTTAAAGCAGGTTGCGTGAATCCTTTTTCACGCGACCTGCTTTAAAAGACAGTTCGCGAAACCTGGCGCTCGACGGCCGGCGTCAGGCCGTCATTGCCGGATGCTTCCTTGCGCGGCGGCTCAACCGAAGTGGGCGCGACAGGCGCAGCATCCGGCACCACGACGAGTTGAGGAACCTGCTTGTAGGAGAAGGTGCCGCGGATGTTGCCCATCTTGCCGGCGACGATCTCCATCGCCGCCTTTTCGAGATTGCGGTCGTAACGCGTCTCGGCTGCCGCCGGCGCAGCCATGGCAGCCAGCAAGGCCATGCCGCAAAGGAACGCCTTCATTGTTCTTACCCCGTGCCTGGGACCAAGGTCTTAGCAGGGCGCCGTTGAAAATCGGCCAAGAGACAGGGTAAGCGAACCGCCAAATGGAAGCGTTAACAACTAGTTACGATCTTGAATTGACGCAATTCCGGACGCAAAACCGCGCACACTTTTGCTGGAATTGCTTCCGGCAGCCGGCAAACCGATTCAGCGTGTTGAAGTCTTGATTCAGGCGCGCTGCGCCTGCACGCCGCGACCGAGCGCAGCAAAGACCGTGCGCACGATACCTGCAGAATCCAGGCCGGCATCGGCATACATCTTCTCCGGCTTGGCATGATCGGTGAACATGTCCGGCAGCACCAGCGGGCGCACCTTGAGGCCGCTTTCCAGCAGGCCTTCATGGGCAAGGAAATGCAGCACCTGGCTGGCGAAGCCGCCGATAGCGCCTTCCTCCACGGTCACCAGCACCTCGTGTGAACGGGCGAGCCGGCGGATCAGATCTTCGTCCAGCGGCTTGGCGAAGCGGGCGTCGGCAACCGTGGTGGACAGGCCTGCCGCGCCGAGCTCCTCGGCCGCCAATAGGCAATCCTGCAGCCGCGTGCCGAAGGAAAGCAGCGCGACCTTTGTCCCTTCCTTCAGGACGCGGCCCTTGCCGATTTCGAGCACCGAACCGCGCTCCGGCATGTCGACGCCGACGCCGTTGCCGCGCGGATAGCGGAAGGCGATCGGACCGTCATCATAGGACGCCGCGGTGCGCACCATGTGGCGCAGCTCCGCCTCATCGGCCGCGGCCATGACGACGAAGCCCGGCAGCGTGGTGAGGAAGGTCGTGTCGAAGGCGCCGCAATGGGTGGCGCCGTCGGCGCCGACGAAACCGGCGCGGTCGATCGGGAAGCGTACCGGCAATTTCTGGATTGCAACGTCGTGCACGACCTGGTCGTAAGCGCGCTGCAGGAAGGTGGAATAGATGGCGGCGAAGGGCTTGTAGCCTTCGGTGGCCAGCCCCGCCGCGAAGGTCACGGCATGCTGCTCGGCAATGCCGACATCGAAGGTCCGCCGCGGAAACACCTCGCCGAACAGATCGAGGCCGGTGCCACTCGGCATGGCGGCGGTGATGGCGACGATGCGGTCGTCCTCGCGCGCTTCCTGGATCAGGCTTTCGGCGAAGACCTTGGTGTAGGCCGGTGCATTGGCCGGCGCCTTGGCCTGCGCGCCGGTGATGACGTCGAACTTGTTGACGCCGTGATATTTGTCGGCCGCGGCCTCCGCCGGCGCGTAGCCCTTGCCCTTCTGGGTCACGACATGGATCAGCACCGGGCCCTTGCCGTTGTCGCGCACATTCTTCAGCACCGGGATGAGATGCTCCAGATTGTGTCCGTCAATGGGGCCGATATGGTAGAAGCCGAGCTCCTCGAACAGTGTGCCGCCGGTGACGTAGCCGCGCGCATGCTCGACGGCGCGGGTGATGGCGCGGTCGGCGCGCTTGCCGAGATAAGATGTCAGCTTCTTGCCGAAGTCGCGCAGGCCTAGATAAGCCTTGCCGGAGGCGAGCCTGGCCAGATAGGCGCTCATGGCGCCGGTCGGCGGCGCGATCGACATGTCGTTGTCGTTGAGGATGACGATCAGCCGGGCATCGAGCGCGCCGGCATTGTTCAGCGCCTCGAAGGCCATGCCTGCCGACATCGAGCCGTCGCCGATGACGGCAATGACATTGTTGCGCCCGCCTGACAGGTCGCGCCCCATGGCCATACCGAGGCCGGCCGAGATCGATGTCGAGGAGTGTGCCGCGCCAAACGGGTCGTATTCGCTCTCGGCGCGCCGGGTGAAACCGGAGAGGCCGCCTTCCTGGCGCAGCGTGCGGATGCGGTCGCGGCGGCCGGTCAGGATCTTGTGCGGATAGGCCTGGTGGCCGACATCCCAGATCAGCCGGTCGTCCGGCGTGTTGAAGACATAATGCAGCGCGACGGTCAGCTCGACGACGCCGAGGCCGGCGCCGAGATGGCCGCCGGTCTGCGACACGGCGTCGATAAGCTCGGCGCGCAGTTCCGCGGCAAGCTGCGGCAACGCGCCCTCATCGAGCGTCCGCAGGTCCGCCGGAATGCGGACCTTGTCAAGCAGCGGCGTGTCTGGCTTCACTCGGGCGCGTCCTGCCTCAATTGATCGAACACGGCGCTACCAGCAAATTGCGCCTTAATCATGCGCCGGAATAGGCCGCCGGCGGGCGAATGTAAATGCGCGCCAGTGACGCGCAGGCATTGCTCGTTTCGGTGAACCATCGCAAACGTCTGCATTGGCGAAGCCTTCCCAATGTCGTCATTCCAGGGCGAAGCAGGAGCGAAGCTCCGTCGCGGAGACCCTGGAATCCATTCCGTGACTTCAAACCAAGCGTGCAGCGGAGCAGAATTCTGCACCGTTGCAATGCTCGGAGGTCACGGAATGGATCCTCGGGTCTACGCGCGTCGCTTCGCTCCTTGCTTCGCCCGTGGATGACGACGCGACCGATGTATTCAGCCAATCGCCACGGCATGCGACCTTGCTAACGCAGGCATGTCCGGGCAGTCGAAATTCTGCGCTACTAACCTTCCGGCAGCGGAATGAACTCTTCCTCATCGCCAGGAACGATATCGAAGCGGCCCGTCTTCCATTCCTGCTTGGCCTGCTCGATGCGTTCCTTCGAGGACGAGACGAAATTCCACCAGATATAGCGCTTGGAGCCGAGCGAGGCGCCGCCGAACAGCATGAAATGCGCGCCGCGCTCGGAGGAAACGACGATCTCCTCGCCCGGCTTGAACACCAGGAGCCGCTCGGCCGGGAAAACATCGCCGGCGATCGAGACGTCGCCTTCCAGCGTGTAGATGGCGCGCTCCTCTGCATCGGCCGGAATTTTCACGGCAGCACCCGCCGCCAGGCTGAGATCGGCGTAAAGCGTGTCCGAAGCGGTCGCAACGGGCGAGTGGAGGCCTGAGAACGCACCAATGACGACGCGGCCGCTGACGCCCTCGGCATCGATCTGCGGCAAGCTGGCCACCGCGGTGTTCGCGAACACCGGGGCAATCTCCTCTTTGCCGTCAGGCAGCGCCAACCAGGTCTGCAGGCCGGAGACCGACATCGGCGCGCCGCGCAGTTCCTGTGGCGTGCGCTCGGAATGAACGATGCCGCGTCCGGCGGTCATCAGGTTAACGTCGCCGGGCGCGATCACCATTTCGGTACCGAGCGAGTCGCGGTGCCTGATCTTGCCGTCGAACAGGTAGGTGACGGTGGAAAGCCCGATATGCGGATGCGGGCGCACGTCGAGCGCATGACCGGCGCGCAGGATGGCCGGTCCCATGCGGTCGAAGAAGATGAACGGCCCGACCAGACGGCGCTTTGCCGTCGGCAAGGCCCGGCGCACCTCGAAACCGCCGATATCCTTGGCGTTCGGAACCACCATCAGCTCGATCTGGTCGCAGGCGAAGGCATCGCCGGGCTCAGGATCGTTTCCCGGAAAGAAGCTCATGACCGTCCCTCAGGCGAAGCGCAGCGCCGACCTGGCTTTCGCCTTGGCGGCCTCTTCCTCGCGGTTGCGCGGTTCCTGGCTGGTTTCGAGCGAGTCGATCAATTCGCGCGCGATCGCGGCGATCGCCTCCACCGCATGGTGGAAGGCATGTTCGTTGCGCTTGGACGGCTTGGTCGAGCCGCTGAGCTTGCGCACGAACTGAAGCGCAGCATCATGCACTTCGTCATTGGTCGCCGGCGGTTCGAAATTGGCCAGGGTCTTGATGTTGCGGCACATGGCTTGAACTCCTTACCTGCTTGCTCTGCCCCTGCCCGGTCTGAGATCATGCACCGAGGTGTGTTGAGATTCAGGTCAGGCCGAGCCGAAAATGGTGGCTTCCGAGAGCCGGAGCGGAGCGTACTTGAAGTACGTGAGCATCGGAAGCGCAGGGAGTTGCCATTTGCAGGCCGGCCTCACCTGAATATCAATACACCTCAGTCCGCGTCCAGCGGCTCCGTTCCTACCGGCTTGCCGTCGCGCGACAGCCTGATCTTCTCGACCTTGTCCTCGGCGGCCTTCAGCAGCCGGTCGCAGTGCGCCTTCAGCGCCTCGCCGCGCTCGTAGATCCTGATCGACTGGTCGAGCGGGACGTCTCCGCGCTCCAGATCGTCGACGATCTTCTCCAGCGCGTCGAGCGCCTGCTCGAAGCTCATCGCCTTGACGTCCTCATTGCCTTCCACTGCCATACCCTATCCCTTCATCAGCCGCCCGACATGGGCGGCGACTGAAAATGCCAGTCCCTGCAGATCGTAGCCGCCTTCCAGCAGGCTGACGAGCCTGTTGGAGCTGTGGCGCCCGGCGCGCTCCATCAGCTGGCCGGTCGCCCAGTCGAAATCGTCCTCGGTCAGGTTGATCTCGGCCAGCGGATCGCGGTGGTGCGCGTCGAAGCCGGCGGAGATGATGATGAGGTCCGGCGCGAACGCATCGATGGAGGGCAGCACGCGTGACAGGAAGGCATCGCGGAACAGGTCGCTGCCGGTCTGCGGCGCGAGCGGCGCGTTGACGATGTTGCCGGCGCCGGTCTCGCTCTTCGCGCCGGTGCCGGGATAAAGCGGCATCTGGTGCGTCGAGCAATAGAGCACCGACGGGTCGTCCCAAAAAATGTCCTGGGTGCCGTTGCCGTGGTGGACGTCCCAGTCGACGATGGCGACGCGCTCGGCCTGGTGCTTCTTCTGCGCGTAGCGGGCAGCGATCGCGGCCGTGTTGAACAGGCAAAAGCCCATCGCGGTGGTCTTTTCAGCATGGTGGCCCGGCGGACGCGCGGCGACGAAGACATTGGCGGCGCGGCCTTCGAAGACGTCGTCGACCGCGGCGTTGGCGCCCCCGATGGCCGTCACCGCGGCCTGCCAGCTTTTCGGGCTGGCGCTGGTATCGGCGTCGATCGAGACGATGCCGTTCTCAGGGATCGCCGCGCGCACGCGCTCGACGAAATCCTCGGGGTGCGCATAGAGGATGGTTTTCTCGTCGCCTTCGGGCGCCTTGACGCGGTCGAGCGCCGAAAAAGCCTCGTCGTCGAGCACACGCTCGATGGCGCGCAGGCGGTCGGGCCGCTCGGGATGTCCGGGCGGCGTAAGATGTTCCAGGAAGATCGGGTGCGTGTAGAGACGGGTGGCCATGGCGCCTAATCTAGGCACCGGCGGCACGGATGACCATGTTTGAAAGCCGAATGGCTGGGGAAAATTGCGCCAACCCGTGTCGCTGGCACCATTGGCGCAGCGCAAGCTTCGCGGTAAGGTCTCGTCGCTGCCTGGTGCCCGCGACGCGGGAGAATCGGGAACACGGTTGAACTCCGTGGCGTGCCCAACGCTGTGAGGGGGACCGCGCCGGCAAGAGCCACTGTCGATGACGGGAAGGCGCCGGTGCGGGACGATCCCGAGCCAGAAGACCGGCCTGGCAGACATGGTTTTCCGCTTGGTCAGGCGGGAGACTGCTTATCGCAAGGGGAAAAGCGATGACGGCAGCAGCGATCGCCACGAGCGGCGACGACTTTGACCAATTGGCGCGCGACGCGGTCTACAGGGCGATGTTCACCAGGCGTGACGTGCGCAGCCATTTTGTCTCCGACGATCTCGATGACAGCGTGCTGGCGCGGCTGATCACCGCGGCCCATCACGCGCCGTCGGTGGGCTACATGCAGCCGTGGAACTTCATCGTCATCCGCGACGCGGCAAGGCGGCGGCAGGTGCGCGATCTGTTCCTCGCCGCGCGCGAACAGGAACTGCCGGCGATCGAGGCGGAACGGCAGGCGCTCTACCGCAAGCTGAAGCTCGAAGGCATCTGCGAAAGCGCGCTCAACCTGTGCATCACCTGCGACCGGCAGCGCTCGAAAGACTCTCCGCTCGGGCGCTGGCACAACCCCGAGATGGATCTCTACAGCACCGTCTGCGCGGTGCAGAATTTCTGGCTGGCGGCGCGGGCGGAAGGTGTCGGCGTCGGCTGGGTCAGCATCATCGAGACCGAGGCGCTGAAGCAGCTCTTGTCGATCCCGGAGCATGTCACGCCGATCGCCTATCTGTGCGTCGGCCGCGTGTCGCAATTCGCGCCGAAACCGGACCTCGAGGCGCATGGCTGGGGCAAGCGCCTGCCGCTGCCGGAGCTGGTGATGAGCGAGACGTTTCGCGGCGCCGGCGAAGCGCCGCTCAAATCGGCGATTGCGAGGCTTGGGAGCCCGCCGAAGCCGTGATCAAGCGGCCCGAGGCGTATCCCAGCGCGAGCCGCCGAAGGAGCCCAGCGCCTTGTCGCGCAGTTCCCTGAACTTGGACGAGGCCTCGGCGAGCCGGCGGTCCCATTCGGGATTGGGCGTCTGGCCTTCGATGGCTTCGAAATAGACCTGCATCAGCGAGGCGATGGCGAAGGGCTCGATGAAGGCCGCCTTGAAGGCCCAGGCAAACACGATCGCCAGCACGAAGGCCCAGCCGGCCAACTGTCCCGGCATGACCCAGAGGATCGCGGCGGCGGGCGCCAGCATCAACAGGAAGATGACGAAGGACACGCCCCACATGATCACCGCTAGCCAGACGGCGTTCTTGACCATGTGCTTGCCGTTCTGAGCGTAAAGCACGACGCCTTGCCGCGCCGTCTCGAAGGGCGAATTCGAATTGATGCGGATGTTGTAGCCGAGGATGATCTCGTCGACATAGGTCAGCGAGATGCGGATCACCGTGTTGATGAAGCTGACGAGGCCGCTCAGGCCCGGAATGGGCAGGAAGGCGGCGATGCCGCCGATCAGGCCGGTGATGGCGCGGATCGCGCCCTTGACCAACTGGTCAACGACGAAAAGGATGTTGGCCTCGGCGAAACGCTGGGTGACCACTTCCTTCGCATAGGCGATCTGCCCTTGGCCGTCGGGAACGTCATGACCGTCGATCAGATGCACCATGACGGCGATATGACCGGCCTTGAGCACATAGAGAATGTATTCGCGGATCCAGTAGACGGCGATCGAGACGATGCCGAAGCCGACCACGCCGCCCCAGAGCGCGAAAGACGTCGGTCCGTCCGGGTCGGTCGAGATGTGGCCGACGCCGTAGCCGACGCTGGCGCCGGTTCCGGTCGCCATGATGTAGGCGACCGTGATGCCGAAATAGACGATCATGCGAAAGACGATGAACGGCCATGTCCGCATCATGATGGACACCGACCTGGCGATGCTGAAGTCCCACATGCCCCGACTCTCCCACCCGCGCATGACCCCGAAAATCGGAATCGATTTTCGGAAAAGGATCATGCGCCAAATCAAGTTTTACAGCGTCCTTTGCGCGTTCAAAGAACGCGCGGCGCTGTAAGAGAATGGCTGGGGAGGATGCGCTCACCCGATCGATTGTCAATCACGGCAGGGTTGCGAGGGCTTGAAACCAGTGCACAACCCGGCGGCTTGGTCAGCCAAACGTGCCGTCAAGTTTTTCTGCGCAAGCCTTCGAGCAGTTGCTTGAACGCCGCGATCGCCTTCTTCGACGTCGCTTCGGGGTCACCGGAATTGGCGATACGCTGCGCGGCCTGGCTGCTGGCGCCGTTGATCAGCAGTGCGGTCGTCTCGGGATCAAGCTCCGGAACGACCACGCCATCGTCCTGCAGCTTCGTCAGATGGTTGGTCATCGAGGCGATGCAGGCACTGGCATTGGGCCATTGCGCCGGGTCGCCGAGCACCGCCGGGCCGTCGCGGAACATGATGCGCTGGATTTCCGGCTCCAGCGCCATCTCGATATAGGTGGTGCATTCGTCGACGAAATGCTGCCAGCGGGTCGGCGCTTTCGACGCCACCTCGTTCACCCGCACGGCCATTTCGCCGTCGATCTCGGCGATCACCGCCTGCAGCAGCCCCTTCTTGTCGCCGAAATGATGGTAGAGCGCGCCGCGGGTCAGCCCGGCAGACGCAGTGAAATCGTCCATCGAGGACTCGGCATAGCCGACCGTGCCGAAAGCATGGCGAGCGGCCGCGATCAGCTTGGCGCGCGTCTCGGCGATCATCTCCTTGCGCGGTCTGTGCATGGCTCTGGCTCTATTTACATACGTTCCGTATGCCAATTGACATACGCTGCGTATGAACTATCTGACTTTCATACGCAGCGTATGTAGTTGCGATATGTTATGTTGTCGAGGAGCAAGACCATGCGAAACCCTTATTCGGACATCTTTCGGGCTCCCGGCACGAAAGGCTTCGCCGCGGCCGCCTTCATCGCGCGGCTGCCGATCGCCATGGCGCCGATCGGCATCGTGGCGATGCTGTCGCAGACGCATGGCGAATACTGGCTGGCCGGCGCCGTCTCGGCCACCTACGCGCTGGTCAACGCCTTCCTGTCGCCGCAGGTGTCGCGGCTGGTCGACCGGCGCGGCCAGACGGCGATCGCCGCGCCGATGACGCTCGTCTCGGTCATTTCCTTCGCGACACTGATCGTCGCGGCCAACCAACACTGGCCGGCCTGGACCTTGTTCCTTTCCGCTCTGCTTGCCGCCGCCATGCCCAGCATCCCGGCATTGGTCAGGGCACGCTGGACCGAGATCTTTCGCGATCGTCCCGAGCTCAACACCGCCTTCGCCTTCGAATCGGCGGCGGACGAACTGGTCTATGTCGCAGGCGCCTCGCTGTCGGTGGGCTTGAGCGCGGCGCTGTTTCCCGAAGCCGGCATGGTGGTCAGCACGTTGCTGCTCGCGCTCGGCACGGCGGCATTCCTGCTGCAGCGTTCGTCCGAACCACCCATCCGCCCGGCGGAACATGGGGCCACCGGTTCGGCGATCCGCCTGCGGCCAGTGCAGATCATCACCTTCGCGCTGATCTTCGTCGGCGCGACCTTCGCCACCACGGAAGTCACCACCGTCGCCATCACCAAGGCGCTCGGCCAGCCTGAGGCAGCAAGCCTCGTCATCGGCGTCTACGCTCTGGGATCCTTCGTGCTCGGCATCGTCGTCGGCGCGCTCAGCCTGAAGGCGCCGCTGCAACGGCAACTGGCTGTCGCAGTCAGCGTGATCGCGCTCACCACGCTGCCGCTGCTTTTCGCCGACACTGTGCCGACGCTGGCGCTCGCGGTGTTCGTGAGCGGCGTCGCGATCTCGCCGACCTTCATCACCGCTTTCGGCCTGATCGAACGCCACGTGCCGCCGGCGATGCTCACCGAAGGCGTCACCTGGGTGACCACCGGCATCGGCATCGGCATAGCGCTCGGCTCCTTCGCCGCCGGCTGGATGGTTGACAGTTTCGGTCCGCAGAGCGGGTTCTGGGTGTCGGTGGCGGCAGGCGCGATCGCGCTGGCCACCGTGCTCGCCGGGCAACGCCGGTTGGCGACGGACGATTGCGACGTGGACAGAGGCGAGGCGGTGATCCCGGCGCAGTGACGGCCAAAAGCGTGGCCAGCCATCCGTTGATCATCGCAGAGGTTGGAAGTTGGCCGTAGCCTCTATGACTTCGTCATCCACGGGCGGAGCGACGCGAAGCGGAGCGCAGACCCGAGGATCCATTCCGTTACCTCGATCGTAGAGCGCAGCGGAGCAGAATTCTGAACCGTCGCGGCGCTTCGAAGTCACGGCATGGATCCTCGGGTCTGCGCGCGGCGCTTCGCTCCTTGCTCCGCCCGTGGATGACGACGTCGCGGGGGTTCAGCGAGCTACAAAATTTCGGTCTTGGCGATGTGGATGCCAAACCCCTCGAGACCGACATAGTGGCGCTCGCGCGAGGCGATCAGGTTGATCGAGGAGATGCCCAAGTCCTTGAGGATCTGGGCGCCGAGGCCGATCTCGCGCCACTCATTCTCGCGGCGGCGGGCTTCCTCGTGGTCCTCGCGGTCGCCGCTCTGCGGCCGATTGCGCTCCTGGTGGGCGACGCCGACGGACCCCTCGCGCAGATAGACGATGACGCCGCGCCGGCGCTCGCCCATCGCCGTCATGATGCCGTCGAGCCGGTGGCTGGTGCCGAAGACGTCAGTGACGACATCTTCGGAATGCAGGCGCACCGGCACGTCCTCGCCGTCGCGGATATCGCCGAAGACGACCGCGACATGGTGCATGGAATCCCAGGGCAGCGTGTAGGTGAAGACCTGCGCCTTGCCGCCGGGCGTGTCGATGTCGGAGCAGGCGACGCGTTCGACCAGCGTTTCCTTGCGCTGACGGTAGGCGATGAGGTCGGCGACCGAAACCTGCTTCAGGCCGTGTTGTTCCGCGAAAGCCTGCACTTCCGGGCCGCGCTTGACCGTTCCGTCGTCGTTCACCAGCTCGGAGATGACGCCGACCGGCGGCAGGCCGGCAAGCTTGCAGAGATCGACCGCGGCTTCGGTGTGGCCGGAGCGCATCAAGACGCCGCCTTCGCGCGCGATCAGCGGGAAGATGTGGCCGGGGCGCACGAAATCCGACGGGCCGACATTGCCATTGGCAAGGTTTCGCACGGTCAGCGTGCGATCGTCGGCGGAAATGCCTGTTGTCGTGCCATGCTTGAAATCGACGCTGACCGTGAAAGCGGTGGTGTGGGCGGAGTCATTGTCCGCCACCATCGGCGCCAAGTTCAGCCGCCTGGCGTCCTCGCGCAGCATCGGGGTGCAGACGATGCCGGAGGTGTTGCGCACGATAAAGGCCATCTTCTCCGGCGTGCAGTGGACGGCGGCGACGATCAGGTCGCCCTCGTTCTCGCGTCCGTCATCGTCCATGACGACGACGATCTCGCCGCGCTCGAAGGCGCGGATCGCTTCGACGATCTTCTTCTGGTCGTAGGGCATTGGGCGCTCGCTTCGCTCGCAGGGAATAGGGAATAGGGAATAGGCAGTAGAAGGAAGAAACGGCTGTGTCGGGCGGCCTACTGCCTAATCCCTACTGCCTACTCCCTTCCCTGTCTGTCCTCTGTGCCGCAGATAATGATCGGCGATCGCGCAGGCAACCATGGCCTCGCCGATCGGCACCGCGCGGATGCCGACGCAAGGATCGTGGCGGCCCTTGGTCATCACCTCGACATCGTGACCGTCCTTGTCGATCGACCGGCGCGGGGTCAGGATCGACGAGGTCGGCTTGACGGCGAAGCGGGCGACGATCGCCTGTCCAGTCGAGATGCCGCCCAGGATGCCGCCGGCATTGTTCGATAAGAACACCGGCTTGCCGTCATTGCCCATGCGCATCTCGTCGGCGTTCTGTTCGCCGGTGATACGGGCCGCCTCGAAGCCGTTGCCGATCTCGACGCCCTTGACGGCGTTGATCGACATCAGGCCGGACGCGATGTCCTGATCGAGCTTGGCGTAGATCGGCGCGCCAAGGCCCGGCGGCACGCCGTCGGCAACGATCTCGATCACCGCGCCGACCGAGGAGCCGGCCTTGCGTATGCCGTCGAGATAGGCGGTGAAGACCGGAACCGAGGCCGGATCGGGCGTGAAGAACGGGTTTTCGGCGTCGCCGATGAAATTCCAGTTCCAGTTGCCGCGATCGATCGACTTCTCGCCCATCGAGACCAGCGCGCCGCGCACCGTCATGCCGGGAACTATCCTGCGCGCCAGGGCGCCGGCCGCGACCCTTGCTGCCGTCTCGCGCGCCGAGGAGCGGCCGCCGCCGCGATGGTCGCGCAGGCCGTATTTGACGTCGTAGGTGTAGTCGGCATGGCCCGGGCGGTACTGGCGGGCGATCTCGCCATAATCCTTGGAGCGCTGGTCGACATTCTCGATCAGCATCGATACCGGCGTGCCGGTGGTGATCATCGTCTCGCCGTCCTCGTCGAGGATGAAGCCGGAAAGGATCTTGACCTCGTCCGGCTCGCGGCGCTGGGTGACGAAGCGCGACTGTCCGGGACGGCGGCGGTCGAGCTCGGCCTGGATATCCTCGCGCTTGAAACGAATGCCGGGCGGGCAGCCATCGACAACGCAGCCGAGCGCGGCGCCGTGGCTTTCACCCCAGGTGGTGACGCGGAAGAGATGGCCGAATGTGTTGTGCGACATGAGAATACGCCCTGCCCCGGCGGCAAAGCCGGTTAGGCTGCCTTCTATTGGCGTTTTCCACAGTGGTCAAATGACTGCATCAAACTGTGATCTGCCGGATTTAGTTTTGACACATTCGGTTGGTTTCTGCTCTCCTCCATCCGCCGTTGAGGATCCGCCGCTGACCAGCCGGCGCAATGACCAAAGAGGACGACGATGCGTACCCTGATTGGCGCCGCCTGCGCCATGTTGCTGATTTCCACCGCCGCCGCCTTCGCCGGCCAGACCGAAGGCCTGATCAAGAAGGTCGACAAGGACACGCTGACGCTGACGCTTGACGACGGCAAGGCCTACAAGCTCAACGCCGAGACCGATATCGACTCGCTGAAGCCGGGCATGGACATCGTCATCGCCTTCGACGTGACCAATGGCGAGAATGTCGTCACCGATATGCAGTTGCCCGACAGCGACCAGAACTAGTCCGACGCAAGCCCGCGCTGCGCCGGGACCAACCTTAGACATTGGCCGAAACGCCGAAGCTTCGTCATTCTAGGGCGAAGCAAGGAGCGTAGCGACGCGCGCAGACCCTAGAATGACGATGCTAACCTTCACAACCACTCCAGGCTGCGGCCTTCCAGTCGCAGCAGGCGATCCTGCGGGATCTCCAGGCCGGCGGCTTCCTGCTTGGAAATTCCGGTGACGAAACGGAAGAAGCAGCGCATGACGCCGCCATGGGTCACGCAGACGGTAGGCTGGCGCAGCCCGTCGAACCACGGCTTGATCCGGTCGAGCAGCATCTCGTAGCTTTCGGCGCCCTCGCCGGGCGGCTGGAAATCCCACTTGGAAGCGCGTCGGCCGTCGGTTGAACCGGGAGCACGTTCCTCGAGTTCGGCGAAGGTAAAACCCTGCCAGTCGCCGAAGCTTATCTCCACAAGGCGCGCATCGGTGCGGTAGGCGGTGGGATCGAGCCCCATCGCTTCGCGCATCAATTCCATCGTCTCGCGCGTGCGCCGCATCGGGCTGGCGACAAAATCGAAATCCGCAGGATTTCTGATCAGCTGCGCCAACCGTCGGCCATTTTGCGTGGCCTGCTCGCGGCCGAATGCGTTGATGTCGGTGTCGGCCTGGCCCTGCAGGCGGTGCTCGGCATTCCACTCGGTCTGGCCGTGGCGCGCGATGTAGACGAGCGGATACATCAGGTCTTCCAAGGTCGGGCCAGGGCCTGGGACGAAGGATCGGCGAAGGAGAGGATCAGTCCTTGACGGTCGAGATATCCGGCGCGTCGACCGCCTTCATGCCGACGACATGGTAGCCGGAATCGACGTGGTGGACCTCGCCGGTCACGCCGCGCGACAGGTCCGACAGGAAATAGACGCCGGAATCGCCGACCTCTTCCTGGGTGACCGTCTGCTTCAGCGGCGAATTGTACTCGTTCCACTTCAGAATATAGCGGAAGTCACCGATGCCGGAGGCGGCGAGCGTCTTGATCGGACCGGCCGAGATGGCGTTGACGCGGATCTTCTTGGCACCCAGGTCGACGGCGAGATAGCGCACGCTGGCTTCGAGCGCCGCCTTGGCGACGCCCATGACATTGTAATGCGGCATCACCTTCTCGGCGCCGTAATAGGTCAGCGTCAAAAGCGAACCGCCATCGGTCATCAGCGGCTCGGCGCGCTTGGCGATGGTGGTGAAGGAATAGACCGAGATGTCCATGGTGCGCAGGAAATTGTCGCGCGTCGTCTCGACATAGCGGCCGGTGAGCTCGTCCTTGTCGGAGAAGGCGATGGCATGGACGAGGAAGTCGAGCTTGCCCCAGTGCTTGGCAATGTCGGCAAAGACGGCGTCGAGGCTTTCCGGGTCGGTCACGTCGCAATGTCCGGCGACATGCGCGTTGAGTTCGGCCGCGAGCGGCTCGACGCGCTTCTTGAAGGCTTCGCCCTGATAGGTCAGCGCGATTTCGGCGCCATGATCGGCGCATGCCTTGGCGATGCCGAAAGCGATCGACCGATTGTTCGCGACGCCGAGGATCAGGCCCCGCTTACCGGCCATCAGGCCCTGTCCAGCTGCCATGTGCAAGCTCTCCGCAAGAATATCTGCTTTGTGGAGAGCCCTATCGCACAGGCACAAAGCCCCTTCAAGCGCCCAAAAGACACTGTAACAGGAACAAAATTCCCTCAATCAGCCTTTTCGGCCGCGCATCAGGGCCTCAAGCTCGGCATTGCCGCCTTCCGGCAGCATCAATCGCACATGGGCATAGAGATCGCCATGGCCGCCAGCCTTTTCCGGCAGGCCCCTGCCCTTGAGGCGCAGCACCTTGTCCGAGCTCGACCATGCCGGGACGTTGACCGCGAGCTTGCCGGTCGGCGTCTCGACCGCCACCTTGGCGCCGAGGACGGCGTCGGCCAGGGAGACAGGCAGGTCGACATGCAGGTCGCGCCCCTCGATGCGGTAGCGCGGATGGCGGCGGATGTGGATCTTGACCAGCGCATCGCCCGGCTGGCCCGGACCCTGCCCGCCCTGACCCTTCAGGCGAATCGTCTGGCCGTCCTCGACATAGGCCGGCAGCTTCACCGCCACCTTGCGGCCGTCGGGGAACATCGCCGTCACCTTGTCGGCGGTGGCTGCCTCCTCGACGCTGATGTCCATGGTGACGTTGAGGTCGGCAGCCTGCGCCGGCTGGCGGCGGTCGCCTGGCCCGGCCGCCCTTGCGCCGGCGCCGCGGGCGCCGGAAAAAGCATCGCCGAATATCTGGCTGAAGATATCGCTGTTGCCGTCGAACGGATCGCCGCCCGGACGCCCGGTGCGGAATTCGAAATGCGCGCCGCCCGGGCCCTGCTGACGGCGGAACCCGGCGAACGGGTCGCCGCCGGCCGCGCCTTCAAAACCCTGGAATTTCGGCTTGCCCTCGGCGTCGATCTCGCCGCGGTCGAAGGCGCCGCGCGTCTTCTCGTCGCCCACGACTTCGTAAGCCTGGTTGACGGCGGCAAAACGGTCCTTCGCTTTGGGATCATTCGGATTCTGGTCCGGATGATGCTTCTTGGCGAGCTTGCGGTAAGCCGATTTTATGTCCTTCGCCGATGCGTTCTTGGCAACGCCCAGCACCTCATAGGGGTCGCGCATGCTTCCTGCCTGCAAGAGAGAATGGATTTGTGGTCGCTCCCTATATGCGCTCGCATAGGAAGAAATTCCAGTGGTAGTTGGATCCTGTCTCGGTTTGAATTTCGCCGACAGAACTTCTAACCGTCATCGGTTCGCCACTCGGAAATCATGATAGGCTAATTCATAAGTGCTCTGTTGGAACCCCGGCATTTCCTCTCGCAAGCGGGTCAAATCGTAGTCCATAAGGGGCCATGCTTTGGTGCTATACAACTCGCCTGCCGCCTTTATCGCCTCTAGGAGACGATCGTCACTTGCATCGGGGTGAAATGCCCTAAGTCGAAGCAACATCATTTCACGTCGATTAAATTGCTCTATGACAAGGCGCGGGCCAACATAAATCCGAGGAGGAACCGGCTGTGCAGCAGGATCATTAACGAACGGCGCATTGCGAAGTCCAGCCTCATATGCGATGTGCTCTAATAGATGTTCATAGCTAAAGAGAAAGTATGCGGCATCCCATAGAGGTAAATTCACCATCTTATCAAAAATGTCTTTTGCTTTCGGTACCGACCACAGCTTGGCCGATAACTCTTCGGGCGTGATCATATCAAAAGCCTCCGCTGGTATCGAATACATACGAAGAATAGTATCGCGACTCCATTCGAACGAAGCGGAAGTTCAAACTGAGACCAACAATGGGTAGCCTTACCCTGGTCGAAATCAGAGCGCCTTGAATTCCTGCATGCGCCAGCCACCGGCGCCGGCCAGGCACAACTCACCCTTGTAGAGCGCGACGCCGTCGAAGCTCTCGCGCGTGGCGCTGAAACGGCGGCAGGTCAGCCCGCCATCCTTCAGCTCCAGCAGTTCGGTGATCGCCCCGCGCGAGCCGGTGCCGGCATTGGCCCATGGCACCGCCTGGCCGCCCAACTCCTTGATGTCGGCCGAGGAAACGGCATTGCCGATGGTGGTCTGGTCGGAATCCTTGTCGCCGGCGGCCGGGGCAGCGGGCGAGGACGGGGCGCTGGAGGTGATGATCGAGCGGTCGACATCAGCCTTTTCCAGGCTGAAGCCACCTGCGCCGCAGGCGGCAAGGGGAAGGGCCGCTGCCACGACCACAGCCTTGACGCTGGCCGAAGCGATAACGCCCCATTGCCTGCTGTCAAAAGCTTGCGCGATACGCGACAATCGGCCAACTCCTCCCGCAACGGTAAAAATTTGGAAAACTATGAACGAAACCGAGTTAACAAGCAGTGACTTCACCGAGGCGGCGGAGCCGTTCAGGCTCTTTGCCGCATGGCTGGAGGACGCCACGAAAAGCGAGATCAACGATGCCAACGGCGTCGCCCTGGCGACCGTCGACGCCGACGGCATGCCGGATGTGCGGATGGTGCTGCTCAAGGGGTTCGACGAAAAGGGGTTTGTCTTCTACACGAATTTCGAGAGCGCCAAGGGCCGCGAGATTCTTGGCAGCATGAAGGCGGCGATGTGCTTCCACTGGAAATCGCTGCGCCGCCAGGTGCGGGTGCGCGGGCCGGTGGAGATCGTCAGCGACGCCGAGGCCGACGCCTACTATGCGACGCGTCCGCGCGGCAGCCGCATCGGCGCCTGGGCCTCGAAACAGTCGCGGCCACTGGAAAGCCGCTTCGCGCTGGAGAAGGCGGTGGCCGAATATACGGCGCGCTATGCCATCGGCGAGATCCCGCGGCCGAAACACTGGTCGGGCTTCCGCATCCTGCCGCAGACGATCGAGTTCTGGCATGACCGGCCCTTCCGGCTGCATGACCGGGTCGTCTTTTCGCGCAATGCCGCCGGTGGCTGGGACAAGAGCCGGCTCTATCCCTAACCCCGAACGCCTGCCGGAAATCAGTCCTTTTCCAGCTGGAACAGCAGGAAGCGCGGCCGCTCGCTGGCGACGCCGACGGCAGGGCGTATCGATTTGGTGGCTTCCTTCGGCACCAGGAACGTCTCGCGCAGATTGAGGGTGTCGCCGCTCTTGGCGCCCGAGAAGATCGCCGAGATGCAGTTCCCGACATTGTCGGGGGTCTTCAGCGAGACGATCGAGGTCGGTAACCAGCGCCGGCCGTCCTTGTCAATCAGCGTGACCTTGCAGCCGAGCCAGAGTTTTTGCAGGTCCGGATCGCCGACCTTGACCTGGAAGTCGGCCAGCACGGGCACGGAGTCCGGCGGCAGGTTCGACATGCCGAAGGCGCCGCGCAAATCGGTCAGTTTCCAGTCGCTGCCGCCGAAATGCGCGCTCTGCCCCCACACGACGCGGCGCGCGAACAGGTCGCTGTCGCCGAGCAGCGCCTTGACGCTGTCATAGGACTCCACGGCCAAGGCGAGCGGGATCAGGAGCGCGAGCGACCACAGGCTGCGCCGCCGCCATTTCCGCTCTCCTGCCCTATTCTCCTGATCCAGAGCCTCTGCCGTCATTCGCTTTCCTCAGAGCGGCTGCGCCATATCCAGCATGTCGACCGTGCCGGGAGGCAGGCCGTCCGGCGCGACTGCCACCGGCCCAAGCGCGATTTCGGCCTGGGAGTCCAGCGCCGCCATCAGCTTCTCCGAAACGAGCAAGGTCGCGTCGCTCACCTGGTCCGGCCGCATTTCGAAGATCAGCCTCGCCTTCCTCGGCAGGCCGGGATCGATCGCGACCGGCAAAAGCCCGTTCATGAAGGACAGCCTCTCGGTCTGGTCGTAGGCAAGACCGGTCGGCCCGCGCCAGGACGCGACACCAATGGTTGTCGACTCGGAGCGCGCCGCGAACTCGACCGTCACCACGGCCCAGACGCCGCCGGTGGTCAGGACCTTTTGTTGGCCGAACTGATCGACCTTCAGCTTGCGGGCGAACTCGACTTTCTCGGCATGGACCTCGAAGGCGCGCCCGACAACGGTATCGCCGAGTTTGCCGTGCGCGGGGATCGGCCCGATCAGGTCGCCGTAACGCGGCTTCGATGTCTGCAGGCCGTAGCAGAAAACCATGGCGACAAGCAGCAGGGCGATGTTGGCCGATTTTCGCATCATGGGCCCATCATGGCTGGATATCCCCGCTGTCGGGCCCGGCGCCGACGGCAATGGTCAGCGTGCCGGCCGGCGTGGGATTGAACCAGCCCGGCAGGCCGTAGAGATTGTCGCGCGGCTTGTAGGTCTTGCGGATGACCGTCAGGCCGAAACTGGCAGGTGCCGCCGCTCCATCCGGCAATTGCCAGATATAGGCCATGCGCTCCGGCATGCCGGGATGCAGTTCGGGCGACATCGTGGAATCGCGCGTCAGCACGATGAAGGGTTTGGTGGCCGGATCGACCGTCGCCGGGCTTGCCTGCAGCACGTCGAAATAGTCCTTGGTCGACTTTGCGGTGCGGTTGGTCATTTCGAGCTCGAGGACCAGCGCCTTGCCGCCCGGCTTGAGCAACGTCCCGTAGGCGTATTTTTCCGTGGTGACATAGGCCTTCAATGGCCGCAGCAGCCACTCGCCGGTGTCGATCCGGCTTGCCGGCGCCAGAACCGGCAACGGCTCATGCCTCGCGCCGAAGGCGCCAAGGACACCCGCGACGGCAATTGCGGCTGCCGTGCCGATGCCGGCGACGGTCCACGCCTTCAGCCGTGAGCGGGCGCTTTCAAGCATTCTGCGCCTCGATTTCCGTGGCGTCGGCCGGCCCGGCCGGCTCGGCGCTCCCGCCGGCGTGGCGCTTGGGCAGTGCGAACGCCGTTTCGAGGACCGCGGCGAGGAAGCAGATGCGCAGCGGCTCGACCAGGATGCCGGTCGAGGAATCCTGGAATGGGCTGCCGAACAGCAGCGACACGCCTTCCGAGAGCACCTGCCAGGTGTCGAGCTCATGCGGTCCGATGAGCCGCGTCATGCCGAGCCACGCCCAGGCGGCGAGCCAATCGATCAGGCGGTAGCCGACGATCAGCGTCACGATAAGCACGACGCCCGAGCTCAGCGTGATGCGCACGCCGTTGGCGATCGGCAGGTAACGCGAGCGGTAGCCGGAGATGAAATGCTCGGCGAAGTCGCGCAGGAATTTCGGGATGGCGCGATAGCGTTCGCCAGCGCGTTCAACCCGCCGGTGCATGCGCATCAGTTCCTTGTCGTCGCGCACGTCATAGCCGTAGATCAGCGCCGCCAGCACCAGCCAGATCACCGGCAAGAGCATGTAGAAGAACAGGTTCACCAGCCTGGTCGTGGTGTCGATGCAGGTGACCTCGACCGGCACCATCGGATCGGCGAAAGCGCTGGCGATGGGATGCGCGACGCCATCAGCCGCCGCCTGCAGGGCGGAAAAGATGTTGCGGCTCATGATCCAGGCGACGGCCTCGTCCTTCCAGCGCGAGATCACATAGAGACCGATGAAGATCCAATTGGTCTCGCAGATGACCACGACGATCTGCCAGAAGGAGCGCGAGCCGCCGCGCTTCTGCATGGCGGTGGCGAAGCGCCTGATCAGCCAGGAGATGACGACCGACACGATCAGCCAGCGCGAATCCAGCACATCGAGCACGTTGCCGGCGCCTTCGCCGAAGGGCGCCATGTCGAGCGTGACGCGCGAATATTGCCGCACCGTGTCGCCGAGAAAGCCCCAGGCGGCGTAGTAGGCGAAGAAGGGCAGCAGCGCGACGGTGACCATGCGCGCCAGCCGCGCGCTACCGCTCCGTGGCCCGGTTTCGCTTTCGCTCTGGGCCGACTGCTGCGCGACGCGCACGGCAGGCAGCGCGGGCAGCAGGGTCTGGAACATGGCGACGGTGACGATGAGCTGGGTCAGCGCGACCAGCGTCAGCAGAGCGAGACCGGCCATGTGGTTGAGCAGGGCCGCGCGTGCCGCGACCTGCATGAACAGGTCGCCGAACACGATGCCCAGAAGTACCATGGCGACCAGCTGCGGCCAGAAGCGCCACCAAAGTTTCATGGTGAGCGCCAGCGGTCTTACGGCAATGGCAAGCATGTCGGACGTTCAATCCGTCGGTGCGTGCCTCGTCATTTCGGAAGGTTGCTCGTCAGCGGCAATTTTGCGGGCCATGTCCACTCCAGGCGACTAGAGCGCTTCGCACTGTAGTCCTTGTCTTGGCGCAATTCCGGACGGAAAACCGCTACGCACTTTTCCTGGAATTGCTGTAGGCCCCCGCCCCGTCGGCTTCGTGAGATAGGGCGCGAAAACGACAGTGTACAGACCAAAAATCGCGTCAGACGCGAGTTTCGCTCGAAGCTGCCACAACCTGACAGTGTCGTGAATTCAGCCCGCCTTCCTGCGCGTCATGAAAGCGGTGAGCGCTGCGCGCGCCTCTTCCGAGGTCAGCCGCTCGCGGAAATGCTCGCTTTCGACCTTGATGCGGGCGACGAGTTCCTCGCGCGGCTCGCGCATCAGGTCGCGCGCGATCTTCAGCGCCTGCGGCGGCTTGGCGCCGATGTTGCTGGCGGCGGCCAGCACCGCGCCTTCCAGCGCGTCTTCCGACACGACGTCGTAGATCATGCCGGCGACCTTGGCGCGCTCGGCCGAAAAACCCTCGCCGAGACCGAGCAGCGCGAAGGCGCCCTGCCGGCCGAGGAGCTGCGGCGCGATCAGGCTGGAGCCGGCTTCCGGCACCAGGCCGAGATCGACGAAGGGCGTGCGGAACAGCGTGCGCGGCGTGGCGAAGGTCAGGTCGCAATGCAAATTGAGCGTCGTGCCGATGCCGACCGCGATGCCATCGACGCCCGACACCATCGGCTTTTCCGACCTGGCCAGCGCCATCAGGAAATCCCAGACCTCGTTGCCGCCCTCGCCGCCGGTGGCGATGACCAGGAAATCGGCAAGGTCGTTGCCGGAGGAGAAGGCGCCCGGAACGCCGAGGAAGACATGCACGCGGACCGCCGGATCGGCATCGCCTTCGGCAAGGGCCGTCGACATCTTCGCGTACATGGCGCGCGTCAGCGCGTTCTTCTTGTCCGGGCGGTTGATGCGGATGATCTGCACGGCGCCCTGGCGCTCGACGAGGATATGGTCTGTCACGGCTGGTCCTTTGAACGTCGGGATGCTTAAGCGGAAATCAGTGCCTTGCCGGCGGCGGCGAGACTTTCTGCGCCGTCGATGACGCGCTCCTTCAAGGCGCGCGTCTCGCCGAGTAGGTTTTCGGCAAAGAAGCGGCAGAGCGCGATGCGGCCACGGTCGGCCAGCCCGCCCTGCGCCAGATAGGCACCGCCGGCGGCGAGCGAGATCAGGCGCAGATAGGGCGTGGCGCCGGCCATCGCGGCGTCGATCTTGCCGTCGGCGGT
The DNA here is from genome assembly GCF_051127865.1 of Mesorhizobium sp. RIZ17. Lineage (NCBI taxonomy): Bacteria > Pseudomonadati > Pseudomonadota > Alphaproteobacteria > Hyphomicrobiales > Phyllobacteriaceae > Mesorhizobium > Mesorhizobium sp. RIZ17. The sequence continues at coordinate 4,138,678 of NZ_CP147861.1, read as the reverse complement.
GAGCTTCTGCAGGAAGCGCGTCGCCTCGTCGAGATCGCTGAGTGACCGGTCGAGATTGTCGGCGGTACGGCCGAAGCCGTCGATGTTGGAGGTGCGCACCGCATCGGCCACGGCTTTCAATTCGCCGATATAGCGATGCACATGCTCTCCGCCGCCAAGCGGCAGTTTTCGCGCCACGAGGTCGATTGCCTGGATGCCGTTGGTGCCTTCATAGATCGGCGCGATGCGGGCATCGCGATAAAGCGCCGCGGCGCCCGTCTCCTCGATGAAGCCCATGCCGCCATGCACCTGGACGCCCAGCGAGGCGACCTCGACGCCGACATCGGTCGAGAAGGCCTTTGCCAGCGGCGTCAGCAGGTTGGCGCGGTCGCGCCAGGTGGCGGCGGCCTCGCCCTCGCCGACGCGGGCGCGGTCGATGGCATGGGCGCAGGAATAGCTGATCGAGCGGGCGATCTGGGTCAGCGCCTTCATGGTCAAGAGATTGCGCTGCACGTCGGGGTGATGGACGATCGGCGCCATGCCGGAACCGGAATAGTCCGATGCCTTGCCCTGGCGGCGCTCGTTGGCATAGGCGATCGCCTTCTGGGTGGCGGTCTCGGCAACCGCCACGCCCTGCATGCCGACGGCGAGGCGAGCGTTGTTCATCATGGTGAACATGCAGGCCAGCCCCTTGTTCTCCTCGCCGATCAGCCAGCCGATGGCCCCGGGTGCCGCGCCCTGAAAGCCGTCGCCATAGATCATGGTGCAGGTCGGCGAGGCATGGATGCCGAGCTTGTGCTCGAGGCCGGAACAGAAGACGTCGTTGCGGCCGCCGAGCGAGCCGTCGTCATTGACGAAAAACTTCGGCACCAGAAACAGCGAGATGCCGCGCGTGCCGGCGGGCGCGACGGGCAACCTGGCCAGCACCAGATGCACGATGTTGTCGGTGAAATCGTGCTCGCCATAGGTGATGAAGATCTTCTGGCCGAAGATGCGGTAGGTGCCGTCGCCGACCGGCTCGGCGCGGCTGCGCAAGGCCGCGAGGTCCGAGCCGGCCTGCGGCTCGGTCAGGTTCATCGTGCCCATCCACTCGCCCGAGACGAGTTTGGCCAGATATTTTTGCTTCAGCGCCTCGGAAGCATGTTTGTCGAGCGCCTCGACCGCGCCCATGGTGAGCGTCGGGCCGATGCCGAAAGCCATGGCGGCGGAATTCCACATTTCGAGCGCTGCGACGCCGAGCATCGTCGGCAGGCCCTGGCCGCCGAACTCCTCCGGTCCAGACAGCGCGTTCCAGCCGCCGTCGATCCAGCGCCGGTAGAGCTCCTTCCAGCCGGGCGGCGTAGTGACGGCCGCGTCCTTCAGCACCGCGCCATGCGCGTCGCCGATCTTGTAGAGCGGGGCGACCTCCTCGCTCGCGAAACGTCCCGCCTCGGCCAGGATCGCGTCGACGAGATCCTCGCCGAGATCGCCGAAGGTGCCGGCGTCCAGCGCCGGCTTCAGCCCGGCCACCTGCTTCAGCGTGAAGGCGATGTCCTCGACCGGTGCGCGATACATGTCTGCTCCTCCTCCGTTCCAGCCAACCGTAGTACATGGCCGAAGCGAAACCATGTGTCGATTTCGCACCTTCTTTTTACGTAAACGTCAAATTTTGTCACGCGGATTTTGCAGGATCGTCATCTACGGGCGGAGTGGGAGCGTAGACCTGACGAGCGTTTCGACCAAGCGAAGGTCGGAACGCTTTGCCCCCCATGGAAACAATCGCAAACTTCGAAGATTAGCCGCAGCGCCTGAGCTTCGTCATCCATGGGCGGAGCGGGAGCGAAGCGGACGCGTAGACCCGAGGATCCATTCCGTGACCCCGCGCGAAGGGTGCAACGGAGCAGAATTCTGGATCGTAGAGCAACGTCAACGTTACGGAATGGATTCTATGGTCTGCGCGCGTCGCTTCGCTCCTTGCTACGCCATAGAATGACGAAATCGCGAATGCCGGGCCAATTGTGGAGGCTATGGCTACCTCTCAAAATTACTGCAACAAGGAACTACATCCCGCTATGATCTGCCCGGACAATTCATAGAAACACCGGATACCAGCCATGCTTGCCAGACCCGACGCCTATCGGTGCATCGAATGCGGCCTGCCCTACCGGGCTCCAGGCTTCCACCACTATCACGGCATGCTTGAGGAAGGCCCCGCCTACTGGACCGATCGCGGCATATTGTGCTCGCCGCAATGCTCGCTCTCGCATCACAACAAGCGCAGGGCCGAAGGAACGCTGCCGCAGGAGCCGGCGTCCGATCCGTTCGAGGTGCCGACAGTCTTCCGGCGCTGACGCCTTGCCGATCCCTCAGCGCAAGCTGCGCCCCACCGCCTGCAGCGCCAGGAAGGCTTCGTAGCGGCGGTCGTGCCAGGCGCGGAAGTCGCCCGTCGCGGGTGTGAAAACATCACCAAGCCGGGACATGGATGGCATGGCGGTCGATAGGTCCGCGTACCGGCGCGCCGCGACCGCTCCGAGCATCGCGGCGCCGAGCAGCACCGGCTCCGGCGACTGCGAGGCGGCCACCGGCAGGCCGGCGGCGTCGGCAAGCAGCTGGCGCACCAGCGGCGACTGGCCGGCGCCGCCGCTGATGACGATGGTGTCGACGGCATGGCCGGACGAGGCCATAGCCGCCACGATCTGGCGCACGCCGTAGCCGAGGCCGCAAAGTCCGGCCACGTAAAGGCCGACGAGACTCTCGACGGAACGGTCGGTGCCGAGCCCGGCGATCAGGCCGCGCGCATCCGGATCGGCCAACGGCGAACGATTGCCGAGGAATTCGGGCACGACATGGATGCTTCCCGCAAGCGTGGCGGCGACCGACAGGTCGGGCGAACCCGCCGTGGCGGCCGCGGCGAGCCAATCGACCAGCGATTTGCCTTCGGCTGCAGCGCGCGCGGAAGCCTCGGCCTGGGCCGGGTGGAAATGCACCAGCAGATCGATGGCCGCGCCGGCCGCCGACTGGCCGCCCTCGCTCAGCCAGAACCCCGGCACCATGGCGGAATAATAGGGTCCCCATACACCCGGCACGAAGGCCGGACCTTCACTGCTCGCCATGGTGCAGGCCGAGGTGCCGAGCACATAGGCCATGCGCGAGACGATGGTGCCGGCATCGCCCGCGGCGCCGACGGTGCCGACGCCGCCGGCATGGGCGTCAATCAGCCCGGCGGCCACGATCGTGCCCGCAACCAGTCCCAGTTCGGCGGCGGCCGCCTCTGTCAGGCCGGCGCCCACCGCCGTGCCGGGATCGACCACATCCGTGCCGATACGGACAAAACCCTCGTCCGCTAGCTCGCCAAGTCCCACCGCATGGAAATAGCTGTCGTCCCAGCGCCGTTCATGGCTGAGATAGGTCCATTTGCAGGCCAGCGTGCAGACCGAGCGGGCAAGGCTGCCCGTGGCGCGCCAGGTCAGGTAATCGGCCAGGTCGAAGAAATGCCGCGCTCTGGCAAAGGTCTCGGGCAGGTTCTCCTTCAGCCATAGAAGCTTCGGCGTCTCCATCTCCGGCGAGATGACGCCGCCGACATAGTCGAGGACCGGATGCCGCAGCGCGTTGATGCGCCTGGTCTGGTCGAGGGCGCGATGATCCATCCAGACGATGATGTTTCGGTCGCTGTCTCCCGAGCGGCCTACCGGCAAAGGCTCGCCATCGTCGCCGACCACCACCAGCGAACAGGTCGCGTCGAAGCCGATGCCACCGATGTCCCGGGGATCGACGCCCGATTTCCCGACCGCCTCGCGCACGCTGGCGCATGCCGCCTGCCAGATGTCGCGACTGGATTGCTCGGCGATCTCGCCGGACTCGACGAAGAGAGCAATGTCGCGCTTGGCGGAAGCCAGGAGTTGGCCATGCTCGTCAAAGACGCCGGCGCGCGCGCTGCCGGTGCCGACATCGATGCCGAGGAAGTGGGAAGGCATGGGGGGCCTCGGGGTGAACGGTGAATGGTGAATGGTGAATGGTGAATGGTGAGTAGTTATTAGTTAGTAGCGAGTTGAGTAGACGATTTTCTATTCACTATTCACTATTCACTATTCACTATTCACTATTCACTACTCACTACAAATCGTTGCTCTGCGGCAGGATCACCAGATCGCGAATGGTGATGTTCCTTGGTCGCGTGAGCATGAACAGGACGGCGTCCGCGACCTCGGTGGGCTGCATCAGGCCACCGGCCGCCAGCTCGTCCTCGAGCTTCTGCTTCGGCCAATCGCTGATCAGCGCCGTCACCACCGGCCCCGGCGCCACGGCGCCGACGCGCAGGCCGTGCTTGGCGACCTGCCGGCGCAGCGTGTGGACGAAGGCCTGGATGGCGTGCTTCGAGGCCGTGTAGACCGGCTCCCAGACGACGGGGACCAGGCCTGCGATGGAGCTGGTGACGACGATGTCGCCGGTCTTGCGTCCGACCATATGCGGCAGCACGGCGTGCACCGAGCGGAACACCGAATTGATGTTGAGGTTCAGCATGCGGTCCCAGGCGTCGGGATCGCCGTTGAGGATCTCGCCGCCGACATAGGAGCCGGCATTGGCGTGGAAGATGTCGAGCTGGCCGGTCTTGTCGAGGATGCCGGGCAGCATGGTCGCCACGCTGGCCGGGCTGGTGAGGTCGACCACCAGCGGGATGGCGCCGGAGCCGAGCTCGGCGACGACCTCCTTCAACCTGTCCTCGGCGCGGTCGACCAGCACGACGCGGGCGCCGGCTGTCAGCATGGCCCTGGCGCATTCGAGGCCGATGCCCGATGCCGCGCCGGTGACCGCGGCGACTTTTCCCGAAAGATCGTGAGCCATGTGTACCCTTCTCGTTTGAAACTGTTCAGGCGCGGCCGTGCGAAGCACGGGACCTGCGCGCGAGGGAGTCGACGATCACGGCGATGGCCAGAACGGCACCGGTGATCATGTAGCGAAGCGACGAGGACAGATCGAGCAGCGTCAGGCCGCTGGCGATCGACTGGATGACGATGATGCCAAGCAGCGCGGAATAGGCGCTGCCACGACCGCCGAACAGGCTGGTGCCGCCGATGACCGCGGCCGCGATGGCGTTCAGGTTCACGTCGCCGGTGCCGGCCTGCTGGCTGGCGGAAGCGAGCCGCGCCGCGGCCAGCACGCCGCCGAGCGCGGCGAAGAGCGAGCATAGGGCGAAGGCGCTGAGATAGATGGCGCGCACCTTGATGCCGGCGCGCCGCGCCGCCTCGCGGTTGCCGCCGACGGCGGTCATCGAACGCCCCCATTTGGTCCGGGTGAGCGCATAATTCATCGCCACGACGAGGCCGACGAACAGGCCGAACATCCACGGTATGCCGCGCGACTGGTTGAGGTAGGCGACGATCAGCTCGAGGCCGATGGTGATAGTGGCGACGCGCAGGATGAGCCCCGTCGCGGACGGGGTCGACAGATTGGCCGCGCGGCGGCGCGCGAAGGTGCGAAGCCCGGAAACCAGCATCGCCAGGCCGGGGATCGCGGCAAGCGTGTGGGAGACCCATTTCGGCATCACCATCAGCTGGCCGAAATCCACCAGGGCCGAGCCGTAAGGCAGGTTGATTGATCCGGTGGAGCCGAGGATGTAGAGCTGCATGCCCAGCACCGCGAGCAGGCCGGCCAGCGTCGAGACGAAGCTCGGCATGCCGAGCCGGTTGAACAGCAAGGCATAGAGCGAGCCGATCAGGGCGCCGAAGGCCAGCGCCGCCAAGATGGCGAGCGCCACAGGCCAGCCCTGGTTGACCCAGAGCGTGCCGACCATCGCCGAGGCGAAGCCGCTGATCGAGCCGACGGAAAGGTCGATCTCGCCGACCATCAGCACGCAGACGATGCCGAGCGCGATGACGCCGACGGTCGAGCAATCGAACAGGAGGTTGACCAGATTGCTGCTCGAAACGAACACCGGGTTGAGGCTGGTGAACACGGTCCAGATGACCACGAGGCCGACGACGACCGGCAGCGAGCCGAGATCGCCGCTGCGCACGCGATCGAGGAAGGCGCGGAGCGCGCCGCCGACGCCGCTGTCATGCTTCACCCGCGTATCGGCGCGGTCGAGCGCCAGCGGGGCGGAGGCGCCTTGCTTGACGTCCGTCATGGGTGTTGCTCCCCCGCCTGTTCGCTGTCGCTGTGATCGCGCTCCATGCGCAGGCGCTCGGCGCGGCGCGACACCGCGTTGTTGGACGCGCCGGTGATGGCGCTGACCAGATCCTGGTTCGAGGCATCGGGTTCAAAGACGCCGTTGTTGCGCCCCAGCCTGAGAACGACGATGCGGTCGGCGACGGCGCGGACATCTTCCATGTTGTGGCTGATCATCACGACGCCGAGGCCGCGGGCGCGGACGCGGTCGATGAGGTTGAGCACCTCCGCCGTCTGGGCGACGCCGAGGGCTGCGGTCGGCTCGTCGAGCAGGATGAGCTTCGGTTCGAGCAGCAGCGAGCGCGCTATCGCCACCGTCTGGCGCTGGCCGCCGGACAGCGAGGCGACCGCCTCGCGCACGCTCGGGATGCGCGCCGACAATTCGTTGAGCAGCGTCCAGGCCCGCATCTCCATCGCCACTTCGTCCAGCCGGAGCGGGCTGAGCTCGTTGCCGAGGAAAATGTTGGCGACGACGTCGAGATTCTCGCAGAGCGCAAGATCCTGGAAAACCGTGGCGATGCCGAGCGTCAGCGCCGCGCGCGGGTCGGGCAGCGTCACCGCCCTGCCGCGGAAATTGATCGTTCCCGAGCTCGGCTGATGCACGCCGGCGAGTATCTTGACCAGCGTCGACTTTCCGGCGCCGTTGTCCCCGACCAGGGCCACGACCTCGCCGGCATGGACGTCGAAATCGATATCGGTCAGCGCCGAAACGGCGCCGAAATGCTTCGATATCCCGCGCAGGCTGAGCACCAGCTCGCCGACGGAAGCCGACCTTTCAGGACTCTCGTTCATGCGCCGCCCTTCTTGACAGTGTTTCCTGGACATCCGGCCGCCGACGGGCGGCCGGATGTCACCTGATCAGTTGGTGATGCCAAGCTTCTTGCAGCCCTCGGCATAGCGGTCGACGCAGAGCTCGGCGGCCGTGTTGATCTTCTTGTCGATGATCTCGGCCTTGAGGTTCTCCTGCGTCACCACCGCCGGCGTGAAGAGCTGCGAGGGCGTGTCGTAGAGCGTCATCTCGGCCTTCGGCGTCTCGCCCGACAACAGCTTGACGGCGACGTTGGCCGCCGCGGCCGCGACGATCTCGCTCGGCTTGGAGATGGTGTTGTACTGGTCGCCGGCGATGATCAACTGCAGCGCGGCGATCGTGGCGTCGTTGCCGGTCACCGGCGGAACCGGATCGACGCCGGCTGCCTTGAAGGCGGCGATGGCGCCGCCGCCGGTGCCGTCATTGGCGGCGACGACGCCTAGGATCTTGGCGCCGAAGCGGGTGACCTGTCCGCTCGCCCATTGCTGGGCCTTCGGCGGCGCCCATTCCGGCGTGTCGAACTCGGCCAGGATCGGGTAGCCGCTGTTGTCGAGACCCTCATGGATGCCCTTCTTGATCAGGCCGGCGGCGGCATCGGTCGGCGAGCCGTTGATCTGCAGCAGGCCGCCGCCGGCCGGGTCGACCTTCAGCGCCTTGAGATGCTCGACCAGCGAATCGGCAATGGCCTTGCCGATGCCTTCATTGTTGAAGGACACGTAGAAATCGGCGGGCGCCGTCGGGATGGGCCGGTCGTAGGCGATCACCTTGACGCCCTGGCTCTGCGCCAGCTTGACCAGCGAAGCGGCGGCGGTCGAATCCACGGGATCGAGCACGATGGCCTTGGCGCCCTGCGAGATCACCGAGTTGAACTGCTGCTGCTGGCGCGCCGCGTCGGCATCGGCGTTCTGGTAGATCACCTTGCAGCCAGGGCAGAGCTTCTTCATCTCGGCGACGAAGCCCGGATAGTCGTGCTGCTCGTAGCGGGTCGATGCCTGGTCGGGCATCAGGAAGGCAACCGTGGCGTCGGTGACCGTGGCGGCGAATGCCGCCGTGCTGCCGAGCAGCGAGACCGCGAAAATGGCCGCGATCGTCGATTTCAAGGCAAACGGCGATTTCCATGTATATCTGGTCATTCGAATGTCTCCGTTTCGAGAAATGGTTTCACGATGACCTGCGCGGGACGACGCGTCAGGCCTTGACTGCATGTCGAACTGTTGAAAGGAGTATTGTCAGCAGCGGCCGAGGATCGATCGATCCCGATAAGCCACGCAGATATCCTCCTGAGCATGCTGGATTTCGGGCAAACGAACCCCAGCACCGGGTGCCCTGCACCCCGCGTCTTTCCTTCCCTGAATGTTTCTTTGTTTGATGCAATTCCGGGCGCAAAATCTTTTCAGACTGGAATTGCTTTGAGCTCCTCCCGCTTCCTCCCTGTTAGGCGGCAATCTCCGCGTTGATGTTCTCAGCCAGCAAGGCCCTGAAGCGCGAAGGCGACATGCCCTTCTGCGCCAGGAACTGACGGTTGAAATTCGAGATGTTGTTGTAGCCGGCGGCGTAGCAGATTTCGGTGATCGACATCTGGCCTTCGCTCATCAGCAGCTGGCAGGCGAGGTTGATGCGCAGGCGGTTGACATACTGCACCAGCGCCATTCCGGTGTGCCGGCGGAAGCTGCGCGAGAAGGCGCTCGGGCTGCGCCCGGCGATCTCGGCCAGAGTGCCTTCGCTGAAGGGTTCGGTCAGGTGGCAGTTGATATAAGCGAGCGCCTGGTTGATGCCGGCCGACATGAAGCCGGACGGGTCGGGCAGATAGCCGGCGCTGGCCAGCGTGCGGACATCGCCGGCGCGGTTCAAGATGTCGAGCACGGCCATGAACAGCGACAGGCGGCGCACGCCCTGCGCCTCGGTCAGCTCCGCCAGCAAGGGCGCCGCAAGCTCGGCCGTCGCCGCCGAGAACAGCGCGCCGCGGCGGCTGGTTTCAAGAATGCCGGCGCAGGCGGCAAGCTCGGGCAAGGCGGCGGAAGCGTCGGCGATGAATTCTTCGGAGAACTGCACGACACGGCCGCGCAGCGGCACGGTCTCGCCCGGCGGCACATCGCTGACCCAGTTGTGCGGCAGGTTGGGCCCGGTGAGCACCAGATTGCCCGGCTCGAACTCGCCGATGAAGTCGCCGACGAAATAACGGCCGGTGGTGGCGACGACCAGATGCAGTTCGTATTCGGGATGGAAGTGCCAGCGCACGGTGCGGAAAGGATAGCCGTGGGCCCAGGCCTTGAACGACTCTCCTTGTCTGATCTGGACGACTTCCAGGTCCGGATTCATCTTCATTTTCCTCCCCGCGCGGGTCCGGTCTTGTGACCGGTTGCTGCGCTTCGTTTGGGCAAGCCGTGTATTCCCACTGGCCACCGCGATGGAAAGCTTAGGCGGCAATTGAAGCGCCTGCCACCACGGCTTGTCCACCCGACCGATACTTTTTTGACGTTTTGGAGCGGACCGAAGCAAGCCGATGTTGTGAAAGCAATTCCTTAACCATAGCGGTTCAGGATCGTCCCCTGGTCAGTGGGGACACCCTGATTGAAAAAGCCGGCGCGCCCTCTTCGCCGCCTGGCGCTTCTCGCGGCGGCGGTTGCGCTTGGCACGGCGGCACAGGCCTCGGATTTCTCCGAGCCGTGGAAGAATGCCGACCGCCCGCTGGTGATCGACGCCTACGAATACAATTCCATCGACTGGCAGCAGCTCGTCACCGACAAGCGCATCGCCGGCTTCATCAACAAGGCGTCCGACGGGCTGCCGCCACCTTACTTCTGCTTCGGGGCCGAGGCCGACGTCAAACTCTGCAAGGCGCAATGGAAGCGCTATGCGGTGACGCGCGAATTGTTCCAGACGCGCAAGGTGGTGGCCAAGGCGCTCGGCCTGAAATGGGGCGCCTATCATCTCGCCCGCCCCGGCAACCCGGTCGAGCAGGCCAACAATTTCATCGATTTCGCCGAACCGGCTCCGGATGAGCTGATGGCCCTCGACATCGAAGGCATCGATGCCACGCAATGGATGTCGCTGGAGGACGCGGAGGAATTCGTGCGCCAGGTGCATCGTCGCCTCGGCCGTTTCCCGGTCCTCTATGTCAACGGCAAGACGGCCCAGTACATCGCCGACAACCGTTACCAGTACCGCCTGCTGTCGCGGCTGCCGCTCTGGTATGCGCGCTACAAGCCGGACATCGACGTGCATTTCCCGATGGGCAACTGGCAGGGCTATGCGCTGTGGCAATTTTCGGCGCAGGCCAATTGCGGCCGTTTCCGCTGCCCCTATCGCGTGCCGGGCACGCCCCACGACATCGACGTTTCCGTCGCGCCGATGAGCGCCGACGAACTGCGCCAGGAATGGGCCTTTGGCGGACTGCTCGACGTGCCGGCCGACTACCTCGCCTCGATCCCGGTGCCGGTACCACGTGAGACGGCGCTGGCCGGCAAGGTGACCATCACCTATGCCGACGTGGCGACGCCGCCGACCGTCGAGGAGATGGTCGCCGTGCTCGGATCGCGCTGGGAAAGATTCCGCGACGGATTCCGCATGCCGGTGGTGAAGACGGTGCCACAGCGGCCGGGCTTCGGCATCGTGCAATATGTCGCCTGGAAACGGACCGAGCAGCGCACGCCCGAGCAGATCGATGCGGCTTTCGCGGCGGCCGATCCGGTCAATACTGCTTCGACCGCTCTCGACCACAGGCGACACTGAGCCCCAAGCATCATCAACGATGGTTGCCCAGGCTGGCATACATGCCGGTGGTGCGGAACTGCGTCGGGTTGATGCCGTAGCAGCGGCGAAAGACTTTTGAGAAGTAGTTCGCGTCCTCGAAGCCGCACAGCACCGCGACTTCCTTCACCGGCAGGAAATCCGCTTTGGTGAGCAGCTTCGCCGCGCGCTGCAGCCGCTGCTGCAGAACAAATTCTGCCGGCGGCAGCCCCTCGCTCTCGGCGAAGCAGCGCGAGAAATGGGCGCGGCTCAGGCCGCTGATCTCGACCAGCTCCGCCACCGGCAGCGGCTTGTCGAGATTGGCGTTGATGTGGTCGATGACCGGCTGCATGGCGCTCTGCTTCTCGGCGAAGGCGTGCGAGCCGAAGACGTCGTCGTAAAGCGCCATCGCCGCCTCATAGGCGATCGCCGACGCGGCGCCCGGTGAACCCGCCCCCTTGATGAGCCGCAGGCTGCAGTCGGCAAGGTGATCGACGGTGGCCGGCTGCAGCCGGAACACCGGGCCCGAAACGCTGAGGATCGACTTGTGGATGCGCAGTGCCTCCTCGCCATTCATCGAGATCCAGAAATATTCCCAGCGGTCGCCCTTGGCCAACCAGTAGCGATGATTGTGCGGCACCAGCACCAGCAGCGTGTCGTTCGCCTGCAGACGGTAGTTGCGGCTCTCGTAGCGCAATTGGCCGGTGCCGCTGATCGTATGCTGGAGCACGGTGAACGGGGTCTGGCCGCGCTTCCTGCCGTCCCAGTCGTAGGTCTCGTCCTCGCGCAGCTCATAGCCGGTGCTGGTCGGCATGGCATGCAGGCGCTGGCGGCCGCGCGGCAGCGAGATCGTGCGCATCAGCTTTCCGTTGGCGATCAGGTCTCGCAGCACAAAATTACCCTCGAAAGCATAATCCTTCTCTGGCCGCGCCGGCGAATAAGCGCATAATCCGGCCCTCAAAGACGCGAAAGACCCGCGGTCGAGGAGCGGGCGGGAGGAGAAAAAGCCGGATTTCCGGCTTTGAATGGCGGGCGCGCTGTTGCGTGCGGCCATATCCTCCCTTGTTGCTCCTTGCCTAGCATTCGATTGGATCGAGGTGAAGGTGATGAGTTTCAAAATCGCTATTATCGGCGCCGGCAGCGTCGGATTCACCAAGAAGCTGTTCACCGACATCCTGTGCGTGCCGGAATTCAAGGACATCGAATTCGCGCTGACCGATGTCAGCGAGCACAATCTCGGCATGATCAAGGCGATCCTCGACCGGATCGTCGAGGCGAACAAATTGCCGACCAAGGTGACGGCGACCACGAACCGCCGCGAGGCGCTGGAGGGCGCGCGCTACATCATCAGCTGCGTGCGCGTCGGCGGGCTTGAAGCCTATGCCGACGACATCCGCATCCCGCTGAAATATGGCATCGACCAATGCGTCGGCGACACGATCTGCGCCGGCGGCATCCTCTACGGCCAGCGCAATATCCCGGTGATCCTCGACTTCTGCCGGGATATCCGCGAAGTCGCCGACACGAACGCCAAGTTCCTCAACTACGCCAACCCGATGGCGATGAACACCTGGGCCGCGATCGAATACGGCAAGGTCGACACGGTCGGGCTCTGCCACGGCGTGCAGCATGGCGCCGAACAGATCGCCGAAGTGCTCGGCGCGAAGTCGCCTCGGGAGCTCGACTATGTCTGCTCCGGCATCAACCACCAGACCTGGTTCATCGGGCTCAGGCTGAACGGCCGGCAGATCGGCAAGGACGAGCTGGTCGCCGCCTTCGAGGCGCATCCGGTCTATTCGAAGCAGGAGAAGCTGCGCATCGACGTTTTGAAGCGTTTCGGCGTCTATTCGACCGAAAGCAACGGCCATCTGTCGGAATATCTGCCCTGGTATCGCAAGCGGCCCGACGAGATCACGCGCTGGATCGACATGTCCGACTGGATCCATGGCGAGACCGGCGGCTACCTGCGCTACTCGACCGAGACCCGCAACTGGTTCGAGACCGAATATCCGCAATTCCTCGAAGCGGCCTCGAAGCCGATCGACCCGGCGAAGCGCTCGAACGAGCATGCCAGCCGCATCCTCGAGGCGCTGGAGACCAACCGCGTCTATCGCGGCCATTTCAACGTCAAGAACGACGGCGTGATCACCAACCTGCCGCAGGACGCCATCATCGAATCGCCCGGCTTCGTCGACCGTTTCGGCATCAACATGGCGGCCGGCATCACGCTGCCGGAGGCCTGCGCCGCAACCTGCATGGCTTCGATCAACGTGCAACGCATGTCGGTGCATGCGGCCATTTCCGGCGACATCGACCTCTTGAAGCTCGCCGTGCTGCACGATCCGCTGGTGGGCGCCGTGTCGACCCCGGAAGAAGTCTGGCAGATGGTGGACGAGATGGTCGTCGCCCAGGCTCAATGGCTGCCGCAATATGCCGATGCCATTCCGGCGGCGAAGGAGCGGCTTTCGAAATCCAAGGTCAAGACCCGCGAATGGGCGGGCGCGGCGCGGCGGAGCGTGCGTTCGATCGAGGAATTGCGCGCCGAAAAGGCGGCGCTCAAACAGGCCGGCTGAGATCGCCCGGGCATGCTGACGGACGCGCAGGAGGTACGTCCGCCAAAGTCGGCCATTCAGAACAAGAAGCGGGCAGCAGCAGGCGTCCAAACAACTGGGAGGAGACGATGAGGACCTTACGCAGAATAGGCTTTGCCGCCGGACTGGCGATGAGCGTTGCCATTCCGGCATACGCCTTGGCATCCGAACCGACGATCCCGCCCGAGCCGGCGACGTTTCCGGCCGAAGGCAAGATCCACTATGTGGCGCGCGATTCCATCCTGGAGTTCAAGGCGCTGCCGCAATATCACGAGCCGGAGTGGGTGACGGAGAGATACGTCAAGACCGGCAAGCTGCCGCCGGTCAAGGACCGCCTGCCCAAGGAACCGCTGGTCTTCAAGACCGGCAACATGCCGGACGGCATCGGCGTCTACGGTGATACGATGCGCCACGTCATCGGCGGCAGGCCGGAAGGCTGGAACTACGGCGCCGGCCAGACGCAAGGCTGGGGCGGCATCGACATCGGCCTGTCCGAATGCCTGACGCGCACGGCGCCGCTGTTCCAGGTCGAGGCCAAGGACACCGAGCCGCTGCCCAACCTCGCCAAGAGCTGGGACTGGTCGAGCGACGGCCACAAGCTGACCATGCATCTGATCGAAGGCGCCAAATGGTCCGACGGCGCTCCCTTCAACGCCGACGACGTCATGTTCTACTGGGACGACGAGGTGGTCGATCCAAACGTCTCGCCGCTGAACGGCGCCACGCCCGAAACCTTCGGCGTCGGCACGACGCTGAAGAAGATCGACGACAACACCGTCGAGTGGACGTTCAAGGACGCCTTCCCGCGGCAATATCTCTATGCGATGGCCTACGGCACCTTCTGCCCCGGCCCGTCGCATATCCTGAAGCCACAGCATCCGAAATATTCGAAGAACACCTACGACCAGTTCAAGAACGCCTTCCCGCCCGAATATATGAACATGCCGGTCATGGGCGCCTGGGTACCGGTCGAGTACCGGCCGGACGACATCATCGTCATGCGCCGCAACCCCTACTATTGGAAGGTGGACGAGAAGGGCAACCAGCTGCCTTATCTCAACGAGTTGCACTACAAGCTGTCGACCTGGGCCGACCGCGACGTCCAGGCGGTGGCGGGCTCCGGAGACTTCTCCAATCTCGAGCAACCGGAGAATTTCGTCGCCTCGCTGAAACGAGCGGCGGAAGCCAATGCGCCGGCCAGGCTCGCATTCGGTCCGCGGCTGATCGGCTACAATCTGCGCTTGAACTTCTCCGCCAATGGCTGGGGCAACCCGGACGAGCGTGGCCAGGCGATCCGCGAGCTGAACCGTAACGAGGATTTCCGCAAGGCCGTGACCATGGCGATCGACCGCAAGGCGCTGGGCGGGTCACTGGTCAAGGGGCCGTTCACCGCCATCTATCCCGGCGGCTTCTCCTCCGGCACCAGCTTCTATGACCGCAAGTCGACGGTGTACTATCCGTTCGATCTCGAAGGCGCCAAGGCCGAGCTCGCCAAGGCCGGTCTCAAGGATACCGACGGCGACGGTTTCGTGAATTTCCCGGCGGGCACCGCCGGCGGCAAGAATGTCGAGATCGTGATGCTGGTCAACAACGACTACACGACCGACAAGAGCCTCGCCGAAGGCGTGGTGGCGCAGATGGAGAAACTGGGCTTGCGGGTCGTGCTCAACGGACTTAACGGCACCCAGCGCGACGCCACGCAATATTCCGGCCGCTTCGACTGGCTGATCCGGCGCAACGAGCAGGAGCTGACTTCCGTCGTGCAGAACACCGTGCAACTCGCGCCCGTCGGCCCCAAAACCAGCTGGGATCACCGCGCGCCCGAAAGCGGCGTGGTCGACCTGATGCCCTTCGAAAAGGACCTTGTCGATATCATCAACAAGTTCGTCTCCTCGTCAAACAATGACGAGCGCGCCAGCCTGATGAAGAAATTCCAGAAGATCTCGACCGAACATGTCTACAATATCGGCCTGACGGAATATCCGGGCGCGCTGATCGTCAACAAGCGCTTCTCCAACATCCCGCAGGGCACGCCGATCTTCATGTTCAACTGGGCCGAGGATTCGATCATCCGCGAACGGGTTTTCGTCGCGGCCGACAAACAGGCGAAATATGAATTGTTCCCCGAAGAGCTTCCCGGCAAGCCGGGTGACAAGGGTCCGATGTAAGGTCTACCTCCCCTGACCAAGAGACGTCCGGCCGCGTCGCGGCGCGGCCGGACAAACGAAACCTCCGAACGCACCCGAGGGAGCGACCGGTCAAAAAAGGAAGCGGACCGTCCATGCTGCGATTCCTGCTCATGCGCATAGCGTCGGCGCTTCCGGTCCTCCTCATCCTGAGCCTGGTCACCTTCGCCATCATCCAGGCGCCACCCGGCGACTATGCAGACTACATCCGCTCGCAGTTGATCAACCAGGGCGGCGCGTCCTTCGCCGAAGCCGACGCGCAGGCGCAGGCCTACCGTGTAGAGCACGGCCTCGATAAGCCGCTGCCCGTCCAGTACCTCAACTGGATCGGCGGCATCGTCACCCGCGGCGATTTCGGCTACAGCCTCTACTACAACAAGCCGGTGGCCGATGTGGTGGGCGAGCGCTTGCCGCGCACCTTGCTTCTGGCGCTGGTCTGCCATCTGCTCGCCTCGGTGCTTGGCATCACCTTCGGCATATGGGCGGCGACGCGGCAATATTCCTGGATCGACACGACACTTTCGGCGATCTCGTTCCTCGGCATGACGGTGCCGCGCTTCCTGATGGCGCTGATCATCGTCTATCTCCTGGTCTTCCAGTTCAACGTTTCGGAGATCGGCTCGTTCTTCTCGCCGCAATATGGCGGCGCGCCGTGGTCGTGGGCGAAGTTCGTCGACCTGGTCAAGCATGTCTGGCCGGTGGTGGCGATCGCGACCTTCGGCGGCCTCGCCTACAATATGCGCGTGATGCGCGGCAACCTGCTCGACACGCTCAACGCCCAATATGTCGAGACGGCCAAGGCCAAGGGCCTGACCGGCGGCGCCGTCGTCATGCGGCATGCCGTGCCCAACGCGCTGCATCCGCTGGTGATGTATCAGGGCGTGGTGCTGCCCTATATGCTGACCGGCGAGATCGAAACGGCGATCATCTTCGCACTGCCGACCGTCGGTCCGGCGATCGTCGGTTCGATGGCGGTCGGCGACGTCTATGTCACGGCCACCTTCATGATGGTGCTGTCGGCGACGCTGATTGTCGGCAACATCGTCGCCGACATGCTCCTCGTCCTGCTCGACCCGCGCATTCGCCAGTTCGGGGAGCGCTAGATGCTGGCCCGCGACCCCTCACCGCCGCCCCCATCCCTCACGCCCTTGCCGACCGAAGGCGTCGCGGTGGCCGGACCCGCGCATGGCAACGAGAGCTACATCGCGCTTGTCTGGCGCCGGCTGAAGCGTTCCTGGACCGGCATGGCCGGGCTTTGCCTGGTGGTGCTGCTGCTGGTCATGGCGGTGTTCGCCGAATTCCTGGCGCCGATGGACCCCAAGGCGACCGACGTCGCCTTCGCGCCGCCGCAAGTGCCTGTTTTCCACGACAAGGACGGCAATTTCGTCGCGCGGCCGCGGGTCTATGCGCTGTCCGATTCGGCCGATCTCGATCCGGTCACCTTCCAGCCGATCGTCGGCCCCGACTACGACCATCCAAGGCTGCTCGGCTTCTTCGTCGAGGGCGCTCCCTACAAGCTTCTCGGCCTCATCCCGGCGAACCGGCATTTCTTCGCCTCGATGGACGGCCAGCCGGTGCATTTCCTCGGCACCGACAAGTTCGGCCGCGACGTGCTGTCACGCGCCATCCACGGCTCGCGTGTGTCGCTGATGATCGCGCTGACGGTAGTCTTCATCATCACGGTCATCGGCACCAGCATCGGCATGATCTCCGGCTATTTCGGCGGCAAGTTCGACGTCTGGATGCAGCGCTTCGTCGAGCTTGTGCTTGCCTTCCCGCAACTGCCGCTTTACCTCGCGCTGACGACGCTGATCCCGGTCACCGCGCCGACCAATGTCTTCCTTGGCTTCGTCATCATCGTCATGTCGGCGCTGGGCTGGGCGCAGATGTCGCGCGAGGTGCGCGGCAAGACGCTGGCGCTGGCGCGGATCGACTATGTGCGCGCCGCCATGGCGGTCGGCGCCACCGACCGGCGCATCATCATGCAACACATCTTCCCCAATGTGATGAGCCACGTGATCGTCGCGGTGACACTGGCGATCCCGACGGTGGTGCTGCTCGAATCCTTCCTCGGCTTCCTCGGCTTCGCGGTGAAGCCGCCGCTGATCTCGTGGGGGCTGATGCTGCAGGACACCGCGACCTATTCGGTCATCGGCACCTATCCGTGGATCCTGTCGCCAGTCGGCTTCGTGCTGATCACAGTCTTTGCCTTCAACGCGCTGGGCGACGGCCTGCGCGATGCCGTCGATCCCTATTGAGGTGGCCGGATGACGACGATCGCGCTCGCAGACAATTTTGCTCCGGCCGTCCGGTACGACCACAATGGTCGGCACGACCAGCCAGTCATCGACGCCCGCAACATCGAGGTCGCCTTCAAGGTCGAGCACGGCACCGTCGAGGCGGTGAAGGACATCTCGTTCCAGCTCTATCGCGGCGAGACGATCGCCATCGTCGGCGAATCCGGCTCCGGCAAGTCGGTGACGGCGCGCACGGTCATGGGCCTCTTGTCTCGCCGGGCGACCGTGTCGCCGCGGTCCAGCATCGACTATTGCGGGCAGGACATCCTGAAGTTCGCGGAAAGCGCGCGGCGCAAGCTGCGCGGCAACCGCATCTCGATGATCTTCCAGGAGCCGATGAGTTCGCTCAATCCGATCTACACGGTCGGAAGCCAGATCGTCGAGGCGATCCGGGTGCATCGCAAGATGAGCCGCAGGCAAGCCTGGGCGCGCGCGCTCGAGCTCCTGCGGCATGTCCAGATCCCCGAGCCGGAAGCGCGGCTCAAGCAGTATCCGCACCAGCTGTCGGGCGGCCAGCGGCAGCGCGTGATGATCGCCATGGCCTTGGCCAACGAGCCGGACGTGCTGATCGCCGACGAGCCGACCACGGCGCTCGACGTCACGGTGCAGGCGCAGATCCTGAACCTGATCCGCAACCTGCAAAAAGAGCTGCGGATGGCGGTGATCCTGATCACGCACGACCTCACCGTCGTGCGCAAGTTCTCCGACTATGTCTATGTCATGCAGCATGGCGAGATGTGCGAGCACAACGTCACCGAGCGGCTGTTCGCCGAGCCGCGGCATCCCTATACGCAGCGGCTTCTCGCCTCGGAGCCGCGCGGGCGGCCGCAGCCGCTGCCGCAGGGCAGCGGCACCATCCTCGAGGCGAACGGCGTGCGCGTCTGCTTCATGTTGCGCCACGGCTCATTCCTCAAGCCGGACTGGCGCGAACTGGTCGCGGTCGACGACCTCGACCTGAAGCTTTGCCGTCACGAGACGCTGGGACTGGTCGGCGAATCTGGCTCCGGCAAGACCACATTCGGCCAGGCGCTGCTCCGGTTGCAGGATGCCAAACGTGGTGAGATCCGCTTCGATGGCCAGCCGATCCAGAAGCTGACACGCGCCGAAATGCGGCCGCTGCGCTCGCGCATGCAGATCGTCTTCCAGGACCCGTTCTCCTCGCTCAATCCGCGCATGACGATCGGCCAGATCATCGAGGAAGGATTGGTCGTCAACAGGTTGGGCGCGACGCGGCGCGAACGGGTCGACCGCGTGCGCGAGGCGCTGGTCAGCGCCGGCATGCCCGGCAACATCCTGTCGCGCTTCCCGCACGAATTTTCCGGCGGCCAGCGGCAGCGCATCGCGATCGCCCGCGCCATCGCGCTGGAGCCCGAATTCATCCTGCTCGACGAGCCGACTTCGGCGCTCGACCTCTCGGTGCAGGCGCAGATCATCGACCTGCTGCGCAAGCTGCAGGACGAGCGCGGCCTGAGCTACCTGTTCATCTCGCACGACCTCAAGGTGGTGCGGGCGCTGTGCCACCGCGTCATCGTCATGCAGCATGGCAAGATCGTCGAGCAGGGACCTGTCGACGAGGTCCTTTCCAATCCCAAGACCGCCTACACCGAACGGCTCGTCAGGGCCGCCTTCGACGTGGCGTAGCAAAAGTGCCGGAGGCTTACAGTGGCAAGGAATCCCAGGATCACGTTCATCGGCGCCGGCTCGACGGTGTTCATGAAGAACATCGTCGGCGACGTGCTGCAGCGTCCGGCGCTGTCGGGCGCGACGATCGCGCTGATGGACATCAATCCGCAGCGGCTGGAAGAAAGCGCCGTCGTCGTCAACAAGCTGATCGCGACGCTGGGCGTCAAGGCCAAGGCCGAGACCTATTCCGACCAGCGCAAGGCATTGAAAGGCGCCGACTTCGTCGTCGTCGCCTTCCAGATCGGCGGCTATGAGCCCTGCACCGTCACCGACTTCGAGGTGCCTAAGAAATACGGCCTGCGCCAGACGATCGCCGACACGCTCGGCGTCGGCGGCATCATGCGGGGCCTGAGGACCGTGCCTCATCTGTGGAAGATCTGCGAGGACATGCTCGCCGTCTGTCCCGAAGCGATCATGCTGCAATATGTGAACCCGATGGCGATCAACACCTGGGCGATCGCCGAGAAATATCCCACGATCAAGCAGGTGGGTCTCTGCCATTCGGTGCAGGGCACGGCGATGGAACTGGCGCACGACCTCGACCTTCCCTATGACGAGATCCGCTACCGCTCGGCCGGCATCAACCACATGGCGTTTTATCTCAAGTTCGAGCATCGCCAGCCGGACGGCACCTACCGCGACCTCTATCCCGATCTCGTGCGCGCCTATCGCGAGGGCCGCGCGCCGAAGCCCGGCTGGAACCCGCGCTGCCCGAACAAGGTGCGCTACGAGATGCTGACCCGGCTCGGCTATTTCGTCACCGAAAGCTCGGAGCATTTCGCCGAGTACACGCCCTATTTCATCAAGGACGGGCGCGGCGACCTGATCGAGAAATACGGCATCCCGCTCGACGAATACCCGAAACGCTGCATCGAGCAGATCGAGCGCTGGAAGGGCCAGGCGGAGGCCTACCGCTCGGCAGACCGGATCGAGGTCGAGCAATCCAGGGAATACGCCTCCTCGATCATGAACTCGGTATGGACCGGCGAGCCGTCGGTGATCTACGGCAATGTGCGCAACAATGGCTGTATCACCTCGCTGCCTTTCGACTGCGCCGCGGAAGTGCCGTGCCTGGTCGATGCCTCGGGTATCCAGCCCACTTACATCGGCGATCTGCCGCCGCAACTGACGGCGCTGATCCGCACCAACATCAACGTGCAGGAACTGACGGTGCGGGCGCTGATGAGCGAAAACCGCGAGCACATCTACCACGCCGCGATGATGGACCCGCATACGGCGGCCGAGCTCGATCTCGACCAGATCTGGTCACTGGTCGACGATCTGCTTGCCGCGCATGGCGACTGGCTGCCGGCCTGGGCGCGGACAGGCAGAAGCAAGGCGGCTTAGAGCAATTCCAGGAAAAGTGCGTAGCGGCTTTCCGTCCGGAATTGCGTAAAACAAAGACTTAGAGCGGTTCGGCGATTCCGTGAAACGCTCTAGGCGCCGGCTTTCTCGCGTGCGATGGCCTGCCAGCCGATGTCGTGCCGATAAAAGCCTTGCGGCCAGTCGATATGGTCGATCGCCGCGTAGGCCTTTGCTTGCGCCTCGCCGACCGTGGCGCCGAGCGCGGTGACGTTGAGCACGCGGCCGCCATTGGCGACCAGCGCGCCGCCGTTGATGGCGGTGCCGGCGTGGAAGACCTGGACGCCCTCGCCTTCCGCCTTATCGAGGCCGCGGATGACCGAGCCCTTTTCCGGCGTGCCGGGATAGCCCCTCGCCGCCATCACCACGGTCAACGCCGTGTCATCGCTCCAGCGGATAGACATATGCGCGAGCTGGCCGTCGACGGCGGCGTTGAGCAGGACGAGCAGATCGTCCTTCAGCCGCATCATCAGCACCTGGCATTCGGGATCGCCGAAGCGGGTGTTGTACTCGATCAGCTTGGGGCCCTGGTCGGTGATCATCAAGCCGGCGAAGAGGATGCCGGCAAAGGGCGCGCCGATATCGGCCATGCCGCGCATGGTCGGCTCGATGATCTCGCGCATGGTGCGCTCGGTCATTTCCGGCGTCATCACCGGCGCCGGCGAATAGGCGCCCATGCCGCCAGTGTTCGGCCCGGTGTCGCCGTCGCCGACGCGCTTGTGGTCCTGCGCCGTGCCGAAGGGCAGCGCGGTGGCGCCGTCGCACAGGCAGAAGAAGCTCGCCTCCTCGCCGGTCAGATATTCCTCGACGACGACCTCGGCGCCGGCGGCTCCGAATGCGCCGTCGAAACAGGCCTCCAGCGCGGCGTTCGCCTCCTCCAAAGTCATGGCGATGGTGACGCCCTTGCCGGCTGCGAGCCCGTCGGCCTTGATGACGATCGGCGCGCCTATCTTCTCGACATAGGCCTTTGCCGTGCCGAGATCGCCGAAGCGGCCATAGGCGGCGGTCGGGATGTCGAATTTGGCGCAGAGATCCTTGGTGAAGCCCTTCGAGCCCTCGAGCCTTGCCGCGGCCTTTGACGGACCGAAGACGCGGACGCCCCAGGCGCGCAGATCATCGGCGATGCCGGCGACCAGCGGACCTTCCGGGCCCACAACGACGAGGTCGATCTTCTTTTCCTGGCAGAAGGACGCGACGGCAGAATGGTCGGCAACGTCGAGCTTGACCAGCTCGGCGACACGGCCGATGCCCGGATTGCCGGGTGAGGCATAGAGCTTCGTCAGCAGCGGCGAGGCGGACATCTTCCAGGCGAGCGCATGTTCGCGGCCACCCGAGCCGAGAAGAAGAACATTCATGGCCACCTCTTGCTGATCGTCTCCCTGAACCCGCTATTGGTCCGCGGGCGACGGGTCAAGGCGTCTTGGCATTTTGGCGGCAATTGCGCACGGGAACATGGCCCTGATCAAGATGTGATGAGACAGGTCCCGCATTCGGTCAGTTCCGCCCCAACCTCGTCATTCTATGGCGGAGCAGGAGCGAAGCGACGCGCGCAGACCATAGAATTCATGCCGTGACTTGGAAGCGCTGTTGCAGTGCAGAATTCTGCTCCGTTGCACGCTGTGGCGAAGGTAACGGAATGGATCCTCGGGTCTGCGCGTCCGCTTCGCTACCGCTCCGCCCGTGGATGACGAGGCAGGGCCGTTCAGCTCCGGAAAACGACTGGAAACCAGTCCTCGCGCAGTTTCTGGCCGGGCTTCATGTCGTGGCCCGGATAGGGCGGCGAGGTGCGGCCGGGACGTTCGACATAACGCGCGTCGTCGCCGACCCAGCGCAGCGACAGCGCCCGGCGCCGCGCCGACGTCATGTTGCCGCGCGCGCCGTGGGCGGTGCGGAAGTCGAACAGGATGGCGTCGCCCGGCTCCATCTCCCATTCGAGCACCTTCATCGACGGGTCGTTGTCGGGATCCGGAACCGGCCGGTAGTCGCCCTCGCTGGCATAGAAATTGTCGTCGTTCAGCCAGCGCACCGGCAGCACCATCTTTTCCCATTTGTGCGAGCCGGCGATCAGCCTCAGCGTCGCCTCCTTCACCGGATCGATCGGAATCCAGAAGCTCACCGTCTGGCTGCCGTCGACGAAGTAATAGGGAATGTCCTGGTGCCACGGCGTCGGCTTCTGGGTGCCGGGCTCCTTGACCAGGACGTGATCGTGGAAGAACTGGGCGCTGCGCGACTGCATGACGGCGGCGGCGAGCTCGGCGGCCGGCGATTCGCGCACGATCCTGACGAATTCCGGGATGCGCTCCCAGTTGCAGTAATCGTCGAAGAAGCTGCCCTTGCCGCCGGCGATGTCGGAGGCGGTGGCGCTGCGGTTCTCAATGTTGCGTTCGATGCCGTCGGCGATGACATCGACCCAGTCCTTGAAGGCGCCGCGGATGCAGACAGCGCCGTCGCGCTGGTAATCGGCAATCGTCGAAGCATCGATCTTTGGGCTGGCCATGGCGCTCTGTCTCTCTTTGTTTGACGCAATTCCGGACGGAAAACCGCTGCACACTTTTCCTGGAATTGCTCGCGGTTCGGTGGCCCGACTATCGCAAGCGCCAGACATCGCGTAAAATAATAACTTGTCA
Organism: Mesorhizobium sp. RIZ17; assembly: GCF_051127865.1. Classification (NCBI taxonomy): domain Bacteria; kingdom Pseudomonadati; phylum Pseudomonadota; class Alphaproteobacteria; order Hyphomicrobiales; family Phyllobacteriaceae; genus Mesorhizobium; species Mesorhizobium sp. RIZ17. Next base: position 4,115,272 of record NZ_CP147861.1, on the reverse strand, counting down.
TCTAGTTTATAGTTTTTGCCTATGAGACTGACGCTCACCCAGTTGCGCTATGTCGTTGCCGTGGCCCGCTATGGCAGCGTGACCGCCGCCGCCTCGGCGCTCAATGTGTCGCAGCCGTCGATCTCGGTGGCGATCGACAATGTCGAGGATGCGCTTGGCCAGAAGCTGTTCGTGCGCCAGCGGGGAAGCGGCGTTGCGCTGACATCCTTCGGCCGCAGGGCCGTCGCCAAGGCAAGGCAGGTGCTTGGCGAGGCGGACGAGCTCGCCGCGCTCGGATCACGTGATGCCGATATCGGCGGCGAGCTGGTGCTGGGCTGCTTCGAGGACCTGGCGCCCTATTTCGCGCCGGCGCTGATGCGCGCCTTCGCCGAGCGCTGCCCGGCCGTCACGGTCATCATCGGCGACGAGACCTTCGACACGCTGGGGCGGCGCCTCGCCGACAGCGCCGTCGACCTCGGCCTCACCTACGATCTCGGCCTTCCAGGCCATTTCAAGCGCATTCTGCTGCACGAATTGCGGCCGCACGCGCTTCTGCCGGCGGGCCATGCGCTGGCGGACAAGCATGCGGTCAGCCTGGCGGAGCTTGCTGAGCATCCGCTGATCACCACCGACCAGCCGCATAGCTGGCAGCACATGCTGGATCTTTTCCTGAGCCGTGGCCTGTCGCCAATCGCCCGGGCGACGACGAGTTCGTTCGAATTGCAGCGCTCCATGGTGGCCAACGGCTTCGGCGTCGCGGTCAGCTATACAAGGCCCTATGGCGACCGCAGCTATGACGGCCTGCCGCTGGTCTGCAAACCGCTCTCGGATCCGCTGCCGATGCAGCGCATCATCCTGACCCACGACACGCGCCAACGCCTGTCGAAGGCGGCCATGGCCTTCATCGATATCGCCAAGGCATGGTTTGCCAGTCACGATGTTTTCACTGCTTAAGCGACACTGCGTCCGCTTGACGGCGCCCCTTGCTGCTGCCACTCCAGCGTGATGGAACCCGTCCAGTCGAAAGCGATCCAGGGCCGTGTCGCCGACGCGCCGAGCGGCCATTGGGTCTATCGGGTGTTGCCGCGCTGGCTCTGGCCCTACGCGCAGCTCGCGCGCTGGGACCGGCCGATCGGCTGGCAGCTGCTGCTGTGGCCCTGCTGGTGGTCGGCGGCACTTGCCGCGGGCGCCTATCCGCGTTCGACCGATCCGCTGCTGACGCTGCTTCCGGCGCCCTGGTACCTGCTGCTGTTCTTCATCGGCGCGGTGGCCATGCGCGGCGCCGGCTGCACCTACAACGACCTCGCCGACGAGGAAATCGACAACCAGGTCGAGCGCACCCGCTCGCGGCCGCTGCCCGCCGGCAAGGTGACGCGCCGCCAGGCCTGGACCTTCGTCATCATCCAGGCGCTCATCGGGCTTGCCGTGCTGTTGCAGTTCAACAGCTTCGCCATTCCGCTCGGCATCGCCTCGCTGGCGATCGTGGCCGTCTATCCCTTCATGAAGCGCATCACCAACTGGCCGCAATTCGTGCTGGGGCTTGCCTTCTCCTGGGGCGCGCTGATGGGCTGGGCGGTCGAGTTCGGCGACATCGATGACCCGGCGATCATGCTCTATATCGGCTCGATCCTGTGGGTGATCGGCTACGACACGATCTATGCGCATCAGGACAAGGAAGACGACGCGATCGTCGGCGTGCGCTCGACGGCGCGGCTGTTCGGCGACAACACCAAGACCTGGCTCACCGGACTCTATGGCGGCGCGCTCATCTGCTTCGCCATCGCCTTCGCTTCGGCGCAGGTGCCCGTGGTGTCGCTCGCCGGGCTGATCGCCGCCGGCGCGCATATGGCGCGCCAGATCATCCGGCTCGACATCAACAATCCGGATCAATGCCTGAAACTGTTCAAGTCGAACAACCAGGTCGGTTGGCTGATCTTCCTCGGCCTGATCGGCGGGTCAGTGTGGATATGGCTGAAGCCGCTGGTTTAGCGGGGCGCCTTCCCTTCTCCCCCTGGGGGAGAAGGTGTCGCCGAAGGCGACGGATGAGGGGTGCTCCAGGGAACACCGACGTCTCACTCCGCTGGAGCACCCCTCATCCGTCTCGGCGCTTCGCGCCGATCCACCTTCTCCCGCAAGGGGAGAAGGAAAGCCGCGCTACTCCCGCGCGATAATCTCCTGGCCGTCGATGACGAGCCTGAGGCCCAGATTGCCGGCCTTGCGGCGGGCAAGGAAGCGCGGGCGGCGCATATTGGAGACGCGGCCCTTGCGGCGCTCCTGCGGCGGCAGCGCCTTGATGGCGGCGCCGAGCGATTCTTCCAGTGTGCGGGCAATGCCGTCGGCCTCGATCAGCAGCATCGGCAGGCGATAGGCATCGGCCCAGGCGCGCCAGTCGGCGGCGACGTCGTCGAGGTCGTCGGCGACCAGAAGCGGCACCGACAGCATCGGATCATTGTGCAGCAGTTCCAGCGTCACCGTGACGTTGCCGTCCGGATCCTCCATGGCGCGCGCGGCGACGCCGCGGAACGCATTGGGGGGCAGCGCGATGATCGCCGGCACGCCGCTCATCTCCAGCATGCGGCGGATGACGGCGCCGCGCTGGTCGATGGTGAAGGTCACATCGCCATAGTCGTCGCGGGTGGCATAGCTCACCATCTGCGGCAGGCGAAACGGGTCGAGGCGCATATTGCGCCCGGCCCAGACTGGCTTCAGTCCAGTGTTCATCGATGTCTTCCCTGTTATTCCTGAGGGCCGTTTTTCCGGTTCTCTCAGGGCCGGTTTTTCCGGCCTCGTTATGGGAAGAAACATTAGCGCTCGCTTCTTACCGGCGCGCTTAAGAAAGTCGGTTAAATTTTGCTGATCTCAGGGATGGTTATCGGAATGCGACTGGCCACCAGATATGGGAAGGATCAGATAACCTTACCGGGATTCATGATGCCGGCCGGATCGAAGGCAGCCTTCACCCGGCGCATCAAATCGATCGCCATCGGCGGCGCCGTGGCGATCAGTTCGTCGCGCTTCAATTGACCGATGCCGTGCTCGGCCGAGATCGAGCCATGGAAGGAGCGCACGACGTCGTGCACCGCCTTGTTCATGGGGTGGTAGAGGTCGAGGAACGCCTCGTCCTGCCAGTCCACGGGACGCGAGATGTTGTAGTGCAGATTACCGTCGCCCATGTGGCCGAAGCAGACCACGCGCGCCCCGGGGCAGACCCCCTCCACCACGCCGGCCGCCTTTTCGATGAACTCCGGGATCGAGGCGATCGGCACCGAGATGTCGTGCTTGATCGAGGCGCCCTCCGGCTTCTGGCATTCGGGCAGCGTCTCGCGGAAATTCCAGAAGGCGTCGCCCTGGGCAAGGCTTGCCGACACCACCGCGTCGCCGACGATGCCCTGCTCCAGGCCGGCCGAAAGAATCTCCTCGATCAGCGCCTTGCCGTCTTCTTCGGAACGGCCGGACGAGACCTGCATCAGCACATACCACGGCCAGTCGTCGGCCAGCGGCCGGGTAATGCCTTGCCCGTGCTTGAGCGTGAAGTCGTAGGGCCTCTTGGCGATCAACTCGAAAGCGGTGAGCGAAGCGCCGGCGCGGTCCATCGCCAAGGTGAATAGCGAAAGCGCGTCCTGCGGGGACGACGGCAGCCCGGCAAAGGCGACCTCCCTGCCCTTCGGCTTCGGGAAAAGCTTCAGCACCGCGGCGGTGATGATGCCGAGCGTGCCTTCGGCGCCGACGAAGAGGTTTTTCAGATCGTAGCCGGTGTTGTCCTTCTTCAATTTGCGAAGGTCGTCGAACACCTCGCCGGTCGGCAGCACGACTTCGACGCCGAGGCAGAGCTCGCGCGCATTGCCGTAAGCAAGCACGCCGGTGCCGCCGGCATTGGAGGACAGATTGCCGCCAATCTGGCAGGAGCCTTGGGCCGCGAGAGACAGCGGAAACAGCCGGCCGGCGGCGTCGGCCGCTTCCTGCAGCGTCTGCAGGATCACGCCGGCCTCGGCGGTCACCGTATTCGACAAGACATCGATCTCGCGGATGCGGTTCAGCCGTGACAGCGACAGCACGATGTCGTGGCCGGATTTGTCCGGCACCTGGGCGCCGACCAGCCCGGTGTTGCCGCTCTGCGGCACGACCGGCGTTCCGGTCTCGGTCGCAAGACGCATGATGCGGCGCACTTCCTCGACGCTGCCCGGCCTCAACACCAGCGATGTGCGGCCATGCCAAAGGCCGCGCCGCTCGGTGATGTAAGGCGCGATATCGGCCTGGTCGCGCAGCGCATATTTGTCGCCGACGATGGCCACGAAGCGGTCGATGACGGCGGGATCGAGATCGAAGGGCTGATCGTTCATGATGCAAACCCTAGAGCAATTCCAGGAAAAGTGCGAAACGGTTTTCCGTCCGGAATTGCGTCAAAACAAAGAGATAGGCTCAGCCGTTCTTGTCACGCGGCGCGGCGGCGCGGGCAAGCCGGTCGTTGATCGCCTCGCCCAGGCCCTCGAACGGGATCGGCTCGACGGCGATGGTGGCGGCGCCGGCACGGTCGAGCGCCTGCATGAAGGCGAAGAGGTTGCTGGCCGCCTCGCGCAGGTCGCCCGTTTCGGAGAGATTGCGCAGCGCGACGGCCCGCTCCCAGCCCGCGGCGCGGTTGCGGCCGAACGCAAGCAAAGCCTCGCCTTGGGCAACGTCCTCGACATTGAGCCGCATCGCGGCGCCTGGCGCGTAATGCGAGGCAAGCATGCCCGGCGCCTCGATGCCGCTGGCGCCGCGCGATAGTTTCGCGCCGGCCACCGCCTCGATCTCCTCGGCGGAGATGCCGCCGGGCCGCAGCAGCCGCAGCTTGCCGTTCTCGACCTTGAGAATAGTCGATTCCAGCCCGACAGGCGTCGCGCCGCCATCGACGACCAGCCTGATCCTGTCGCCGAGATCGGCCGCGACCGCGCCCGCCGTGGTGCCGCTGATCCTTCCGGAGGAATTGGCGCTGGGGGCGGCGAGCGGCCGGCCGAGCCGCGCGATCAGCTCGCCGCCGAACCCGCGCGGCATGCGCAGCGCGATCGTGTCCAGCCCCGCCGTGACCAGCGGATGGATGCCGCTGTCCGCCCTGTGCGGCAACACCAAGGTCAGCGGGCCGGGCCAGAAGGCTTCGGCCAGTCTTGCCGAAAGCGGATCGAAGCCGGCGATACGGTCCGCCATCGCGCGATCGGCGACATGGGCGATCAGCGGGTTGAAGCGCGGCCGGCCCTTGGCCTCGAAAATGCGCGCCACGGCGACGCCATTGGTGGCATCGCCGGCAAGGCCGTAAACCGTCTCGGTCGGGATGGCGACGACGTCGCCGCCTTCGAGCAACGCCAAAGCCCGCTCCAGAGCCTCGCCGATCGCCAGTATCTCAGCCAAATTCGCCACCAGTCCTGATGCATGTTGCCCAAAAGTGTGCAGCGGTTTTGGGACAACGACATGCATGAAACAAAACCTAAAGCGCGTCGATTGAATCCGTTTCAACGCGACGCGCTTTAGACATGCCGGTCCCGTAATACGGCCGCTTGCATCGGGCAAGTGCGGGCATTGGCGATTTATCAATCCCTAAAATGTTAAGTTTCCGCGCAAGCCGGCTTCAATGTGCCGGCTCTAAGGTGCGGGCTTGAGTTGGTTGCGGGCTGGGGAGTTTTTGTGATGCGTTTGCTCGGAGCGTTCGGTATCAGCCTTTTGGCGATGAGCGGCGCGGCACAGGCTTCGTCGATCGTCGTTGTCGGACTCTCGACCTCGACGCCTTCCGTCGTCAGGCTGAATGCAATCGAGGCAACCAAGCAGTCCGCGGCCTCGACGCCGTCGATGATAGCGCTGGGCGATCCCGTGCCCGCCGTCACCGACGAAAAGGTCGCGGCAATTCCCGAGAAGTCCGGGCACCAGCAGGCCCCGATGATCATCCGGGGCGGCATTGTCGGCGGCGCCTTCTCGACGCCGGCGGCGACCGCGTCGGCCAAACCCGCAACACCGACAACCACACCCGCGGCCACCGCGCCGGCAAACGGCACTTCGACGGCGACGCCCGCGAACGGCACCGCGTCCGCTTCGAACGGCAAAACCGGCAACCAGCCCGCCGCGACGGCCAACGCGCAGCCTCCAAATGCGCAGCCGCTGCCGCGCGTCGGCAAGGCGATGTAGATCACACTGCACACCACCTCGATGTGCTAGGCGCAGTTTGTCGGGACGCAATTCCGAACGGAATTGCCTGTCCGATCTCCGTCATCGGGATATGGCACGATGGGTTGGCGTTTCAAAAAGAAGGGGGATTTCATGACTGTCTCGAAAGCAATGGCCGTCGCCGGGTTGATGGCGGCAATAGCGCTGAGCGCGGGCACGGCGCGGGCCGACGACATGCTCGGTTCTTACACGGCGCGCATTTCCGATCGCGATCATCGCGCCAGCGACGGCTATCCGCTGAGCAGCGCGGCGCAGATGGTGCGGCAGGACCGCGCCAACTGGCACAAGTTCCACCGGCGCGACAGCGACGACCAGGGCGATTCCTGGTTCCGCAGCGATGGTTCGCGCGCCGACCTGCAGCGCATGCTGGAACGTGGCGGCGCCATGAGCAGCGCCACAAGGCGGGCCATCGTCAATGGCGAGCCGTTGATCGAGGTCGACGTCTATCCCGACAGCGTGCGGGTCAGCATCGTGGAAGATTGACGGGTCAATCTTCCTGGAAGATTGACGAGGTCAGCTTCTCGAAGAGTGACAGGGCAAGCCTGACGAAAAGGGGCGACGCATAACGCGCCGCCCCTCATTTCAGACGAGAGGAGACGGCTCAGGCCGCGTCTTCCTTGTCGTCATCGTCGGACTCGTCGGCGTCGTCTTCATCGTCGTCGCCATCTTCATCCTCGTCGTCGGACTTATCGTCGCCCGAGGCTTTGGCTTCTTCGTCGGCGTCTTCGTGTTCGTCGTCGCCGTCTTCGTCGTCATCTTCATCCTCGTCGTCCGACTCATCGTCGGCCGAGGCAGTGGCCTCCTCGTCGTCGCCTTCTTCCTCATCGTCTTCGGATGGCTCGGCGGATTCGACCGCCGCGGCGGCAGCGTGGTCGAGCAGGTTTTCGGAAGCGGATTCGATGGCCTCGGCGGCGGCCGGGGTCTCTTCAATCAGGTCGATATCGTCAACGGAATTCATGGCATGCCTCCGTGGTTGGGGAACGTCTTTTGTCTGATGCATGTCGTGGTCCCGGAACCGCTGCACACTTCCGGGCGACATGTATCGGTTGTCCCATGCGGAGGTCATCGTCATATGACTGTAAGCCGGCTCCGGCGCATTAAATTTCGTGCGCCGAATTGTCGAGGAATGCCCGCATCCTAGCGGATGCGGGCAAGTTGGAAGGCGCGATTTTCGCGCTATCAGCCGACGATTTTTGAAAAATCCGCGACCTGATCGGTGGCGGTCCGGATGCGGGCAAGCAGCGCCAGACGGTTAGCGCGCACGGCCTGGTCCTCATCATTCACGAGAACGCCCTCAAAGAATGAATCAACCGGTTCGCGCAACACGCTAAGCGCCAGCATGGCAGCCGAAAAATCTTCGTTTTGAATCGCTTGGCCGGCTTCCTTCTCGGCCTGATTCACCGCGGCATTGAGCTTCTTTTCCGCTCCCTCGCGGAACAGCGCCGGCTCAACAGTCTCGGCGACCGGCGTTTTCTTCTTCTCCTCGGCGGCCAGGATGTTGGCGGCGCGCTTGGTGCCGGCGAGCAGGTTCCTGCCCTCGTCGGTGTCGAGCAAGGAACCGAGCGCCTCGACGCGGCGCACGATCTGCAGCAGGTCGTCGGACTGCGGCGTGATGACTGCGTCGATCAGATCGTGCCGGGCGCCCTGGTCGCGAAGATAAACCTTCAGGCGGTCGTGGAAGAAGGCAAGGAGGTCGGACGACTGATCCGCGCCGCCTTTGAAGTTTGCAAAGGCCTTGGCGAAAACAGACTTCAGCGCCAGGCGAATCCGGTTCTCGATGAGGATCCTCACCACGCCAAGCGCGGCGCGGCGCAGGGCGAACGGATCCTTCGAGCCAGTCGGCTTTTCATCGATCGCCCAGAAGCCGGTCAGCGTGTCGAGCTTGTCGGCGAGCGCGACGGCAACCGAGACCGGATCGGTCGGCACGCGATCAGACGGGCCTTGCGGCTTGTAGTGCTCCTCCGCGGCGGCCGCGACCGACGGATGCTCGCCCTGCAGCAGCGCATATTTGCGGCCCATTGCGCCCTGAAGTTCGGGGAACTCGCCAACCACCTCGGTCTGCAGGTCAGCCTTGGCGAGCACGGCGGCGCGGGCGACCAATGCGGTATCGGCACCGACGACAGGCGCAAGCCCTCGCGCCAGCTGCTTGATGCGCTCCACACGCGCACCTTGCGTGCCGAGTTTGGCATGGAAGGTGACGTTGAGATGATCGAGGCGTGCCATGCGCTGGTCGAGCGGCTTCTTCAGGTCGAGGCCGAACTTCGCCGCCGACTCTTGCAGCATGCCGAGGTCCGGCAGATCGCCCTGGTCGGTCTTCCAGAAATAGAGCGCGTCGGACAGGCGCGCGCGCACCACCTTGCCGTTGCCGCGCGCGATCTCCTTGCCGCCGTCGCTCGCCTCGATGTTGGCGACCGGGATGAAGCGGTTCGACAGGTCCTCGGCCGCACCTTGTGGCCGGGTGACGAAGCATTTCTGGTTGGCTCGGATGGTGAGGCGGATGACCTCGCCCGGAATGGTGAGGAAATCCTGCTCGAACTCGCCCATCAGCACGACCGGCCATTCGACCAGGCCGGAAACCTCCTCCAGCAGGCCCTCGTCCTCGACCAGGTCGAGGCCGTTGGCGAAGGCGATGTTGCGCGCATCGGCCAGGATGATCTCCTTGCGCCGGTCGGCGTCGAGCACGACCTTGGCCGCCTCGAGCTTCGACACATAGTCGTCGAAGCGGCGCACGGTGATCGCGCCCGGCGCGTGGAAACGGTGGCCATAGGTGACGTTGCCGGCGCGGATGCCGTCGATCTCGAAATCGACCACGACCGGCTCTTCGGTCTCCGGGCCAAAAGTGCAGACGATCGACTGCAGCGGCCGCACCCAGCGCAGCGAGCCGGGTTTTGCCGAGGCCGGCCCCCAGCGCATCGATTTCGGCCAGGGGAAGGCGCGAATGATGCCCGGCACCAGTTCGGCGATGATCTCCTCGGCCGCCCTGCCCGGCTTCGCGATATGGGCGACGTAGAAGTCGCCCTTCTTCGGGTCGGAATGGACATGCGCCTCGGCGATCGACGAAAGCCCGGCCTTGCGCAGGAAACCCTGCACCGCCTGCTCGGGCGCCGTGGTCGAGGGACCCTTGATCTCCTCGCGGATGTCCTTGGAGCGCGCCGTCAGCCCGCGGATGTCGAGCGCCAGGCGCCGCGGCGTCCAGTATTCGCGCGCCGCTTCATAGGTCAGACCCGCCTCGACCAGACCATCGGTCAGCATCTTCCTCAGGTCGCCGGCAGCCTTGCGCTGCATGCGGGCGGGAATCTCTTCCGAGCGAAGTTCTAGCAATAGGTCAGGCATGATTTGGCTCCCACCCTCCCCTTGATGGGAAGGGCCGGCGCGTCAGCGCCGTAACGAATGGGCGGGAAATAGCAACTCGGCCGGCCGCTGTCACCCCGCTAGCGGATCGCCTCTTGAAGCGAATTCACGGAATTTCAAGCCGCTGTCGGGACGCAACGAGGTCGATCGTCCTTGGAGCAGAACTTCCCATGAACCGAATGCTGCGCTGAAGCGACACACGCTCAGGCAGAGACCTATTGGCTGAACGACGATGAAAACGGCATCGAGAACCCTGCAGATCCTGGCGCTCAGCGCCTGCTTCGCCGCCCAGATGCACGGCGTGATCACGATGCCGGGGGTGAGGCAGGCCATGCGCACGATCGATGGCTCGAGCGGCCAGAATATCCTGGCTGCGGTGACCTATGCTGTTTCAGGCAAGCCGGCGCTGTCCTGAGGCATTGCGGGAGCGGCGGCGGGCCAGGCGGTTTGCCGCCGATAAATCTCCTTCACGACTTCCAGGAAAAGCAGGCTCAGCACAACGCTGGCGACATCGGAGACGGCAGTCGCAATCGAGGCGTTCTTCAGTTCCGGAATTTCCCGCGCTTTCATGGAGAGCCTGAAGGAGACCCGGCCGAGCGCGTTGGCCACCAGCCAGGCGGCCCACCAGCCCTGAAGCGTTCCGGATGTTCCGGCCGATTTCCAGTCGGGAGACCCACTGCTTGCCCGCCAAATCTCCAACATCGCCTGATAGGGCTTCCAAAGGTTGGCGATAGGGATGAAATACCAGCCGATCGCCCAGCCGGGGGTGAACTCCATGCCACGGGCGCCAAGCGCCCTGGCGTTCTTGTTGGCCAGTCTGATCCAGCCGAGAATGACAATCGCCTGCGCGAGATAGAGAACGAGCTGGACGATGCCTATCGCCCCCTGCCGGCTGTCGTTCCGATTGGCCGCGGCGGTGACATCGTAATCATAGGTGCCGGCTTCGATATCACTCAGCAGCCAGATCTCCGACAGACCTGAAAGTACGGCGATCACGTCGACGGCGATGCCGATCCACAGCAGCCTGACGACCCAGCTCGTACTTGTCGAAAAATTCTTGAGAATGCCCACGCTGCCTGTTCCCCCCAGCACGTTCCTGCAACCTACACGGGAACAAAAGGAGGATCAAGCGCCAAAGCTGCAGTCGGTTCGCTAAGCAGCCAGCCCGCCAGCCCGCGTCTTGAGGAACGCCTCGCCGCATGCCTTGGCCAAATTGCGCACGCGCAGGATGTAGCTTTGCCGCTCGGTGACCGAGATCACGCCGCGCGCGTCGAGCAGGTTGAAGACATGGCTTGCCTTGATGCACTGGTCGTAGGCCGGGAAGACCATGCGGTGCATCGCCAGATTGTCGCTCGGCTTGGGCGTGCCGGCATCGAGCAGCGCCTTGCACTCGGCCTCGGCGTCCTCGAAATGCCTGAGCAGCATCGCAGTGTTGGCGAATTCGAAGTTGTGGCGCGAATATTCCTGCTCGGCCTGCAGGAAGACATCGCCGTAAGTGACCTTCTCGGCGCCCTCGCGGCCGTTGAAGTTCAGGTCGTAGACATTGTCGACGCCCTGCACATACATGGCGAGCCGCTCCAGCCCGTAGGTCAATTCGCCCGCCACCGGCGCGCATTCGATGCCGCAGACCTGCTGGAAATAGGTGAACTGCGAGACTTCCATGCCGTCGCACCAGCATTCCCAGCCGAGGCCCCAGGCGCCCAGCGTCGGGCTTTCCCAGTCGTCTTCGACGAAGCGGATGTCATGCAGCAATGGATCGATGCCGATCGCCGCGAGCGAGCCGAGATAGAGCTCCTGCAGGTTCGGCGGATTGGGCTTCAGGATCACCTGGTACTGGTAATAATGCTGCAGGCGGTTGGGGTTCTCGCCATAGCGACCGTCCTTCGGCCGGCGCGACGGCTGGACATAAGCGGCGTTCCAGCGCAACGGGCCAAGCGCGCGCAAGGTGGTGGCCGGATGGAAGGTGCCGGCGCCGACTTCCATGTCGTAGGGCTGCAGGATGAGGCAACCATAGTCCGCCCAGTAATTGTGCAAGGTCAGGATCAGCCCCTGGAAAGAGCGGCTGGGATGCATATGGGCAGGGATCTCGATGGTCACGGCGGCCTCGGAAAGCGCAGGATGACGCTTCCCTAGTTGCCGGGCCGGCAAGCGTCAAGGCAGCGCCCCGCATCCGACAAGGTTGAACGCTTTGCGTGCGGCTGGCCCATTGCCGGCGAACGGCGGCGATCCTTTGCTCCGCCCGAGCTTTAACGACAAAGGTTTCGCTATGTCCGGTCAACTTACCGTCCGACCCGTCACGAGGCAGGATTACGAGCAGTGGCTGCCGCTCTGGGACGGGTATAACGCGTTTTACGGGCGCTCCGGCCCAACAGCGCTTGCCGGCGAGATCACGCAGATGACCTGGTCGCGCTTCTTCGACGCCTATGAGCCCATGCATGCGCTGGTGGCCGAGCGCGAGGGCAAGCTGCTTGGCCTCGTCCACTATCTCTACCACCGCTCGACAACAGCTATCGCACCGAACTGCTACCTTCAGGACCTTTTCACGTCACAGGACGCGCGCGGCCAGGGTGTGGGGCGGGCATTGATCGAAGCCGTCTACCAGCGCGCCAGGGAAGCGGGTTCGGGCCGCGTCTACTGGCTGACGCATGAGACGAACCACACCGCCATGCAGCTCTACGACAAGGTCGGCGAGAAGTCCGGGTTCGTCGTCTACAGAAAGATGTTCTAGTTCCTCGACACAGGGATTTGAAAGGTCGCCCTTGTTTTGGTGCAAGATTTTTCGTTCATTTCCGTGAAATCAGCGCAAACGCCAGGGATTGAAGCCGCCCCAACCTCGTCATTCTATGGCGAAGCAAGGAGCGAAGCGACGCGGCGCAGACCATAGAATCCATGCCGTGACTTGGATGCGCCGCCACGGTGCAGAATTTTGCTCGTTGCACGCCTTGGCGAACGTAACGGCATGGATTCCAGGGTCTTCGCGACGGAGCTTCGCTCCTGCTCCGCCCCAGAATGACGATCGCGATAGGCGTTTCGGCCAATCACCGAGGCATTTGCCTGCCACCGCAGACATAACCTATCGCTGGAGAACTTGCCGACCTTCAGAGTGAGGCAAGCCGACCATAAGCTCGACAGACACCAGGCCGAAAAGAAAACGGGGCTCGACGAGCCCCGCATTCTTGAACGTTGACGAAAATCGCTCAGCCTTTCGGCACAGGCGTCGGCTCCGGCTTCATTTTCGGGGTTTCCTGCGCGGTGTTGGATTCGATCGGCGGCAGGCCCTTGAGCAGCTTCTGCTGCAAAGTGGCGAGCACATCCGGATCGGGCTTCAGGTCGCGTGCCTGCGTCCACTGATAGGTGGCCTCCAGCTTGCGGCCGACGCGCCAGTAGGCATCGCCGAGGTGGTCGTTGAGGACCGGATCCTCCGGCTTCAGCGAGACGGCGCGCTCCATTTCGCGCACGGAGTCGTCGAAGCGGCCCATGCGGAAATAGGCCCAGCCCAGCGAATCGACGATGTAGCCGTCGTTCGGCCGCAGGTCGACGGCCTTCTGGATCATCGCCAGGCCTTCCTTGAGGTTCATGTTCATGTCGACCCAGGAATAGCCGAGATAGTTCATGACCTGCGGCTGGTCGGGCTGCAGCTCCAGCGCCTTGCGGAAATTCGGTTCCGCCTTCGGCCATTCCTTCAGCCGCTCATAGGCGATGCCGCGCTGGTAGAAGATGTTCCAGTTGGCGGCGGTCGGCGTCTTCAGCTGCTCGACGGCCTTGTCGTAGAGACTGGCGGCCGAGCGGAAATCTTCCTTTGAACCATAGACGCCGCCAAGCGCCAGATAGGCGCGCATGTCGTCCGGATGCTTGTCGAGATAGGCCTTGAGGTGGGAAATCGCCTCGTCATGCTTGTCGAGGTCGGCGAGGTTGAGGCCGATCTGCAGGTCGGAGAGCTCCTTCAGCGGCGAGGACGCCGGAATGCGGCGGTAGAGCGCGACCGCGCCTTCGCCGTCCTTCAGCTGCTCGGCAACGGCGGCAAGCTGCACAAGGGCGGCGTCGCTGTCCGGCTTCAGCGCCAGAGCGTATTGCAGGTAAAGTCGCACGAAAGGCTCGCCGCCGCCGCGGTTGAGCGCGGTGGCAAGGTCGAGCAGGATTTCGGACGCGCCGTCGGCCGGGCCGGCGACGAGCGGCTCGATCTTGTCGCCCTTGGCGATGCGGTCGCGCAGCGTGGTGATCTCGAGCTTGCCCGGCGCGAACGCCTCGGCCTGGTTCAACACCGCCAGGGCCTTCGACTTGTCGCCCTTGCGGACCAGGAACGAGGCATAGGCCTGGGCGTTGCGCATCCAGGTTTCGGGCGCAGAGCCGCCGGCCGTGGTGTCGGCCATGGTGGCGGCGTAGATCTCATCGGCCTTGTCGTTCAGGCCGGCGGCATCGGCGATCAGCGCGCGGTGGAAGGATTTGAACAGGCCGAACCAGTCCGGGCCTTTGAGCTTGTCGATGGAATCCATGGCCTCGGACGCGTTGCCGGCGCCCTCCTTGGCCCAGCCTTCCATGACGCCGGAGAGCAACCGGTCGAGATCGGATTCGAGCGAGAGCTTCAGCCAATACTGCGCCTTGGCGTAGTCCTTCTTGTGGAAGGAATCGATGGCCAGAGCCAGGCGCGAGAAGCGCTCGACATCGGGCACTTCCTTCAGCTTGTCGGCATAGACCAGCGATTCCTCGAAGCGGCCTTGCGCGACCAGCGCCAGCATCAGGCTCTGCTGCAACTCCTTGTCGTCCGGCGCAAAGGCCAGCGCCTGCTTGTAGTAGGCGATCGCATCGTCGAGGTCGTTGTCGCTTTCGGCGATATGGGCCGCGAGATAGGCGCCCGAGAAAGACGTGATCTGCAGCGGTTTGGCCTCTTCCTTGGCCTGGACCGGCAGCACCCAAAGCGCCACTCCGGTCAAAAATGCCAGCCTCGTCAGCCAGCGCGCACGTCCTTGCCGCATCGTATCCCTTTCAGCCAGACGCGATCCCGCCCTTGGCAGGCCGCCCTTAGACTCGATCTTTTCCGGTCAAAGCATGGCCTTTTTGGGGTCGGGCTTCAATCGCCAAGCGAATCACAATGCAATCATCCGGCTTAAAAAACGATGCCGCGCCACCGAAAAATCCCGCGCGAAGGTCTGAGATGCCCATATGCCAGCGTCGGATTGCCTACAGATGCGTCCCGCTGAATCCGCCGGCGGCAACCGTGTCGCACAGGCCCGACCATTCGCAGCCGGAGCACGCCTGGCGCGTCAGGCCGGCGGAAAAGGCCTCGCGCATCCCTGCCAGGCTGGAGGCGTCCAGCACGAACCGGTCGCCGTCCTCGATCGGCCGGCCGAGCAAAGTCCCCACGTCGCGCGCGGCGAGCCGGTCCCGCTCGGCGGCGCTTTGGCGCAGGCAATGCGGCTCAGGCTCGCCGAGCAGCGGGGCGCAGATGTCGTCCGGACCGGAAACGACCACAACCCCCTCACCCTCACCCAGCCGCTTCACCACCTTGTCGTAGTTGGCGGTGAAGGCGGGCGAGTAGCCCTTGCCGACATAGGTCAGCAGGCAGAGCAGATGATGGGCGCGCAGCCTGACGGTCATCGCGTCCCGGACGAGCGGTCGCGCTGTTCCGCCCGATAGGTGGAAAAGAGCTTCAGCGTCGCCGCGCCCAGCGCCGACTTGAGCAGGCCGCCGACGATGAAGGGCAGGAAACCGAAGGTGATGGCCTTCTCAGCGCCGATCATGACGGCAAGCCAGGCGGTGCCGAGAACGAGGCAAAGCAGGTTGCCGATGAGCATGGCGGCGAAGGCGAGCATGACGCGGTTGCCGTTCCAGCCGCGTTCGGCCAGCCAGCCGACAACGGCGCCGACGACCGGGAAGGCGAAGAGATAGCCGCCGGTCGGGCCGACGAAATGCTGTATGCCAGCCGCGCCGCCCGCCAGCACCGGAAATCCTGCCGCGCCTTCGACCAGCCAGGCGGCAATGGTGAGCGCGCCGAAGCGCCAGCCATAGAGAGCGCCGACCAGCGTGACGGCGAAAGTCTGCATGGTCACCGGCACCGGCACCATCGGCACCTCGATATAGGACGACAGCGCCAGGAACAGCGAACCGAGAATGACGGCGCCGATCTGCCAGGCGAGCGAACGGCTGTGCAGGCGCAGTGGGCTGAAGGAGGGCTTGTAGGTCGAAACGGCTGCGTTGGTCACGGTGTCTTCCCTGGCTGGATTGAAATTATAGATAATTTTTGCGTTCGATCTATTATCGAATCCATATTTTTGCGAAGATGGCAAGCCCGCGGGTTCGTCATTCCAGGGCGAAGCAGGAGCGGAGCTCCGTCGCGGAGACCCTGGAATCCATGCCGTGACCTGGCGGCAGCGCTCCTGCGGTCGAGAATGGCCGGCTCTGGGCGGCGGGCGCCGATCAGCGTAAAGTCTTGATCCGTTTTGCTTTTCGATCGACGTCACGGCATGGATTCCAGGGTCTGCGCGCGTCGCTTCGCTCCTTGCTCCGCCCTGGAATGACGAAGCTGGGAAGCCTCGCCCAATGCTATCCACGAAGACGAAGCTGAAGGCCTTGCCCAATCGCCTGTGCTACCCGACGATGGCGAAGGCGTCGCGGGTCCTGCCGGAGGCGGTCTTGACCGGCTTCTGGCCGATCCATTGCACGTGCCGACCGAGCGTGGCGGCGGCCGATTCGACGTTGCCTTGCCTGAGCGCGCTCAGGATCGCCCGATGATCCTGGTCGGTGCGGATTTCCCATTCGGAGCGCCAGGCGCCGAACAGGAAGCGCGCGCTCGCCGCGTGCAGGTCGTCGATGGTAGAGAGCAGGCGCGGCATGTTGCAAGGCGCCAGGATCAACCGGTGGAAGGTGCGATTGGCCTCTTCCCAGGAGCGCACGTCGCGGGACTTGTCGCCGGCCTTGGTCGCCTCCTCGGCCTGGTCGAGGATCGACGCCGTCAGATGCGGCGCGGCATGGCGCAGCGCCAGCACTTCGAGCGCCGCGCGCATCTCGGCCACCTCCCTGACCTCGCCGAGATCGAAGGCGGCGACGCGCACGCCGCGGCGCGGCTCGCTGATCGCCAGGCCCTGAGCCTCCAGGCGGCGAAAAGCCTCGCGCACCGGGACATGGCTGGTGTTGAATTCCTCGGCGACATGGTCCTGGCGCAGCCGCGAGCCAGGCTCGATGGCGCCCGAAATGATGCGGTCCGCCAGTTCCTTGCTGATGCGGACGGCGATGGTGTCTTCTGTGCTGGCCATATTTTATAGATAATTTGCCGAACCGCCCCTTGTCGAGACGGCCGGCGCGGGATTCACAGGCGCCATGCCCGACGGATGCCAAGCAGGGCCTGGAAGACAGACAGGCTCAGTTGACGCGGCTGATGCAGAAATCGATGACGTCGATCAAAGCCGACTTCTGCGGCGTCGCCTCCAGCGGGGCGAGCGCGTCGCGGGCGATCTCGCCGAAATGGCGGGCGCGGACGATCGTGTCGGCGATCGCGCCGTGGCGGGCCATCAGGCCGATGGCCTTTTCGAGCGCGGCATCGTCGACGACATTGTCCTCGATGGCGCGCTTCCAGAAGGTCCGCTCGGCCTTGGTGCCGCGCCGGTAGGCGAGGATCACCGGCAGCGTCACCTTGCCCTCGCGGAAATCGTCGCCGACATTCTTGCCGAGATCCTTGCTGGAGCCGCCATAATCGAGCGCATCGTCGATGAGCTGGAAGGCAAGGCCGAGATTCATGCCGTAGGACCGAAGTGCCGCGCGATCGGTGCGCGAGGCCTGGGCGATGACCGGTCCTACTTCGGCGGCGGCCGAAAACAGCGCCGCGGTCTTGGCCTTGATGACGGCGAAATGCTCGTCCTCGGTGGTTTCGAGGTTCTTGGCGGCGGCAAGCTGCATGACCTCGCCCTCGGCGATGATGGAGGCGGCGGCCGATAGGATGTCGAGGGCTTCCAGCGAACCGACCTCGACCATCATGCGAAACGCCTGGCCGAGCAGGAAATCGCCGACCAGCACGCTCGCCTGGTTGCCCCAGATCATGCGCGCCGTCTTCTTGCCGCGGCGCAGCGCGCTCTCGTCGACCACGTCGTCATGCAGGAGCGTCGCCGTGTGCATGAACTCGACCGCCGTGGCGAGCTTGACATGGCCTTCGCCGGAATAGCCGAACATCTGCGCGGCGGCGAGCGTGAGCATCGGTCTCAGCCGCTTGCCGCCCGACGAGATCAGGTGGTTGGCGATCTCCGGGATCATCTCGACGTCGGAGCCGGCCTTGGACAGGATGAGCTCGTTGACCCGGCCCATGTCGGCAGCCGTCAGATCGATCAAATCCTTGATGGAAGCGGGTTCCCGCTTGCCTTCGATGTTGAGAACGACACCCACCACGACAACTCCCGTCTGTTTAACGCGCACGAGTTAACGCGCACGACGGCACCCTTAATCCCGCGCCGACTCTAGGGCGGCACAACCGGGCACGGCAAGAGGCGAATTGGCGCGCCTTTGCCGACGGTGTGTCTACCCGCACGTTTACAGAAACGCCGCAACCTGCGATTTTCGTTCCATGATCGAGCTTGTCCGCACCAATGACGCCGTCGTGATCTCTTTTGTCGAATCGCTGATGCGCGACGCCGGCATCGCCTGTTTCGTCGCCGACCAGAATATGAGCGTGCTCGAAGGGTCGATCGGCCTTTTGCAGAAGCGTGTCATGGTCGATGCCGACAAGGCTGACGTGGCGCGCCGCATCCTGAAGGATGCCGGCATCGAAAACGAAATCCGCCAGAAATAATGGCAGCGACGATCGCCCCAGATACGCCGGCGCACACGGTCGATGCCTTCCATCGCGGCCGCTTCTGGCTGGTGCAGCCGAGCCGTGGCGGTCATCGCGCCGGCATGGACGCCATGATGCTGGCGGCCGCCGTGCCTTCGGGCTTTTCCGGCCGTCTCGCCGATTTCGGCGCCGGCGCCGGTGCCGCCGCCCTTGCCGTGCTATCGCGCTGCCCGGCGGCCCAGGCCGTGCTCGTCGAACGTTCGGCCGAAATGGCCGGGTTCGCCGCCGCCACGCTTTCGCATCCCGGCAATGCGCATCTCGGCGACCGCGCCTCGGTGCTGACGGCCGACGTCACGCTTGCCGGCCGGGCGCGGTCCGAGGCAGGACTTGCCGACAATTCCTTCGATTTCGTCATCATGAACCCGCCGTTCAACGCCGCCGAGGATCGCACCACCCCCGACGCGCTGCGCCGAGAGGCGCATGTGGCGGAGGATGGCCTGTTCGAGCGCTGGATCAGGAGCGCCGCCGCCGTCGCCAGGCCGCGCGGCGGGCTGGCCGCCATCGCGCGGCCCGAACAGCTCGTCGCCATCCTCGATGCGATCGAGGGGCGTTTCGGCGATGCCGAGATGCTGTGCGTGCATCCGCGACCGGACGCGGCGGCGATCCGCATCGTCGTCAGGGCGGTGCTCGGCGCGCGCGGAAAACTGTCGATCCGCCCGCCGCTCACCTTGCACGGTCCGTCCGGCAACGCGCCGGCGGAGCGGACCGAAATGATCAATAACGGCCTGGCATCGCTGTTCGGCGATTGATCCTTGAAGCGCGTCGCGTTGAAATGGATTCTAGCGACGCGCTTCAAGTTTTTGTTTATGCATGTTTGTTTCGCAAAACCGCTGCACACTTTTGCGCGACATGCACCGGCTGGCGATGCGGCATTGCCGTTGGCCAGCGAATTCCTACATGCCCAGGGCAAGATGACGCCGTGAAACAGACCAACCGACCTGATCTCATCTTGCTGCCTTGCAAATGGACCGGAGACATTCCTTCGTGAAACGCCTCTTCAACCGCCTGCTGCCGAAATCCTGGCGCTCGACAGTCGTCACCATTCCGGTCATCCGGCTGCAAGGCGCCATCATGGCCGGCGGCGGCCAGTTCCGGCCGAGCCTGTCGCTCGCCTCGACGGCCGGCCTCATCGAAAAGGCGTTCGGCTTCGACGCGCCGGCGGTCGCCATCTCGATCAATTCGCCGGGCGGCTCGCCGGTGCAGTCGCGGCTGATCTTCAAGCGCATCCGCGATCTCGCGGTGGAAAAGAACAAGAAGGTTCTGGTCTTCGTCGAGGACGTGGCGGCTTCCGGCGGCTACATGATCGCGGTCGCCGGCGACGAGATCTTCGCCGACCCGTCGTCGATCGTCGGCTCGATCGGCGTGGTCTCGGCCTCTTTCGGTTTCCCTGAACTGATGAAGAAGATCGGCGTCGAGCGGCGTGTCCACACGGCCGGACAGAACAAGGCCGTGCTCGATCCGTTCAAGCCGGAGAAGAAGGAAGATGTCGAGCGGCTGAAGGCGCTGCAGCTTGAAGTGCACGAGACCTTCATCGATCTCGTCAAGGAGCGGCGCGGTACAAAGCTCAAGGACGACCCGGACCTGTTCACCGGCCTGTTCTGGACCGCCAAGCGAGGCCTGGAGCTCGGCCTTGTCGATGCGCTGGGCGATATGCGCGGCGTGCTCAGGACCCGTTTCGGCGACAAGACGCAGCTCAAGCTGATCACCGCGCCGCGCGGTCTGTTTGGCCGTTTCGGCCTGTTCGGCTCGCGCTTCTCTGCGCCCGATATCGCGGCGGCCGCCGCCAGTGGCGTCATCGATGCGGCGGAAGAGCGCGCGCTGTGGGCTCGCTTCGGGCTTTGAAAAAGCCATGATTGCGGATAGCATGATCGCTTGACCGAGCCCATCCGGCCGGCCTTGCCGCGAGAACGCGGGAGGAGTTTTGAGATGCCGCAGATCATTTTCTTCGCCGTCGTCGGCGCCGCCGCTTACTTTGGTTACCGCGCTTTCGTGCGCGAGGCCGAACGCGTGACGGCCAAGATCCGGCGCACCGAGAAACAGGCGGCGAACGGCACGATGGGCACGCTGGTCAAGGATCCCAAGACCGGCGAATATCGTCTCGCCAAGGACTGATCCCATCTCGCCAGCAGCCGACATTCTCGAGCCCGGCACAGAGGTCCGGACCTGGCTTGCGCCTGCCAAGATCAATCTGGCGCTGCATGTCACCGGACAGCGCGCCGACGGCTACCATCTCATTGACAGCCTGGCGGTCTTCACCCGTTTCGGCGACCGGCTCGAGATCGAGCCGGCGGAGCAGGACGACTTCTCGGTATCCGGCCGCTATGCCGCCGGCCTGCCGCTCGACGGCGACAATCTGGTGGTGAAGGCGCGCGATGCCTTGCGCCGGGAAGCCGGCGCGCAGCATGCACCGCCCGTCGCCATCCGGCTGGAGAAGAACCTGCCCATCGCGTCCGGCGTCGGCGGCGGCTCCAGCGACGCGGCAGCCGCGCTCAACGCCCTGGCGCGACTCTGGAAGCTCGATATCGACGACAATTCGCTGGCCCGGATCGGTCTTTCGCTCGGGGCCGACCTGCCGATGTGCCTCAAGGGCAAGCCGCTGGTCGCGCGCGGCATTGGTGATGAAGTATCCCCCCTGCCCGCGTTTCCGGCGCTCGGCCTGGTGCTGGTCAATCCGGGCATCGCCGTCTCGACGCCGGACGTGTTCAAAGCGCTGTCCAGCCCCGACAACGAGGCGCTGCCGCCGCTGCCGAAGCGCCTCGACTTCCACGCCATTCGCAACTGGCTGGAGACGACCCGCAACGACCTCGAACCTGCCGCCCGCTCGATCCAGCCGGCGATCGGCGAGGCGCTGAAGGCGCTCAAGCGCGCCGACGCTGCCTTCGCGCGCATGTCCGGCTCGGGCGCCACCTGCTTCGGCCTGTTCGAGACCGGCAATGTCGCCAAGCGCGCGGCGATCGAGATCCGCGCCCGCCACTCCGACTGGTTCGTCGCCGCGACCCGCAGCATGGAGGTGAGCGATGGCGAAGCTTGACGAAAGCCGGCCCTTCATCCCGGTGCGCATCGCGGTGCTAACGGTTTCCGACACGCGCAGCCTTGCCGACGACAAATCCGGCCAGACGCTGGCCGACCGCATCGCGCAAGCCGGCCATACGCTTGCCGCGCGGGACATCGTCACCGACGATCGCGACAAGATCCGCGACAAGGTGCTCGGCTGGTCGAAGGACGACAACATCGACGTTGTCATCACCACCGGCGGCACCGGCTTCACCGGCCGCGACGTGACGCCTGAGGCGCTGGAACCGACCTTCGAAAAGCGCATGGACGGCTTTTCGGAAGTCTTCCACCGCATCTCCTATGACAAGATCGGCACCTCGACGATTCAGAGCCGGGCGACAGGCGGCGTCGTCAACGCCACCTTCGTCTTCGTGCTGCCGGGATCGCCTGGCGCCTGCAAGGACGCCTGGGACGGGATCATCAAGGCGCAGCTCGACTACCGGCACATGCCGTGCAACTTCGTCGAGATCATGCCGCGGCTGGACGAGCATCTCAGGCGCGGCGGCAAGCCCACCTCGTAAAGCACAGGCAAAGCGCCCGAACGGCAACCGGTTTGCAGGCGAAATGGCGCTGTCGCCTTCGAGGCTGCCATTCCGAAGCCGGCGCCGGCACAGTAGCTTGTGCGAGCAAACGAGGAACCTGTGCCATGGCCGTTCACAGCGGCGGCTGCCATTGCGGCAACATCCGCCTGAGCTTTTCCACCGCGCTCGATCCGGCCGAACTGGAAATCCGCGCCTGCCAGTGCTCGTTCTGCACCCGGCACGGCTCGCGCGCGGCGGCCGACCCGAATGGACGCCTGAGCATCTCGGTCGAGGACGAGGCACGGCTGCAGATCTACCGCTTCGGCCTGCGCACCGCCGACTACCTCGTCTGCCGCGAATGCGGCGTCTATGTCGCGGCAATCGCCGGCGACGGTGACGACGCAAGGGCGATCGTCATCGTCAACGCGCTCGACGAGCGTGAACGGTTCTCGCGCGAGCCGGTCGCTGTCCGGTTCGATGCCGAAACGCGCGAGCAACGCCTGGCCAGGCGCAGTGGCAACTGGATGCCGGTGGAAATTCGGGGGAGTTGACTGGGGAGGGACCGCGCTGCGTTTCCTTCTCCCCGTGTGGGAGAAGGTGGATCGGCGTGCAGCGCCGAGACGGATGAGGGGTGTTCCAGCGAAGTGAGACGCTAGCTTTCCCTGGAGCACCCCTCATCCGGCCGCTGCGCGGCCACCTTCTCCCACAAGGGGAGAAGGGAGAGCCGGTCTCACTTTGGCGGAGCAACCCAGATTTCGGCGTTCAGCCTTCTGGTGGCAAGGCCGCGCGCCAGGGCCTCGGCGCTGCGCGCGCTCTTTGCCAGCGCCGAGGCCTGTCGCTTGCTGACGACGAGCCCTTCGGCCAGCGCGCGGTTGCCCGAAAAGACGCGGGCCAGGAAAGGCGTGCGATCGGCCCGGGCGCGTGAAAAGCGTGCTGGAATGGTTTGCTTCGCCGTGTGCGCCACCACCTCGTCGATCCATCCCTCGGCGAGCCTGGCGCCCGGTTCCAAAAGCAGCAGCCAATCGCCCTTGGCCTGGCCGATACCGGCGCCGATCCCGCCGGTCACATAGTGGCAGCCTGCATGTTCGGCCACCCGATGCGTCTGGTCGGTCGAACCCTGATCGCAGACGATCACGTCGCGCACCACGCCTTCGACCGCGCCGCCGACCAGCGAGGCGAGCGTGCGGGCAAGCCCCTCTTCGTCGTTCAAGGTCTCGATGAGAACGCTGAGCATCCCTAGCCGAATAGCGGAAAGCCACGGCTTGCGCCAGTTGCGCTTTTCGGCCGAAAAAGTTCTTGCTTTGTTCTCATCGACAAAATAGGAATAGTTTCATGAACAGAGCGATTCGACAGCCTGCCGACAGTCCCTGGGAGAGGGCGAAAATGGAACAGATCGTGCGCGCCGACATTGCTGCCTTCGGAGCAGGCAGAGCCGAGATGGCGAACGCGATGATCGAGCAGAGCGGCATGCGCGTGCGGCCCGACCGCAATCGCGGCCGCTCGGCCGGCATCAACCCGTCCGGCCGGTTCGAGCCGGTCAGCCGTCATGTGTTCGATGACGGCTGGAACTCGCTGGAGGAACTGCCGCCCTTCAAGACGGAAGTGCAGGTCGAGAAGCCGCGCACGATCATCACCCGCAACGAGTCGCCGGACATTTCCTTCGACCGTTCGATCAATCCCTATCGCGGCTGCGAGCATGGCTGCGTCTACTGCTTCGCCAGGCCGACGCATGCCTTCATGGGCCTGTCGCCGGGGCTCGATTTCGAATCGAAGCTGTTCGCCAAGCCGGATGCGGCGCGCATGCTGGACAGGGAATTGTCGAAGGCGGGCTACCAGCCGCGCACGATCGCCATCGGCACCAACACCGATCCCTACCAGCCGATCGAGAAGCAATACCGCATCATGCGCGAGATCCTCGAAGTGCTGGAGGCGCGCGGCCATCCGGTCGGCATTGTCACCAAGTCGGCGCTGGTGACGCGCGACATCGACATCCTGTCGCGCATGGCCGAGCGCGGCCTTGCCAAGGTGGCGCTGTCGGTGACGACGATGGACCGCATGCTGGCAAGAACGATGGAACCCCGCGCGTCGACGCCGACGAAGCGGCTGGAGGCGATCCGGCAGCTTTCGGACGCCGGCATCCCGGCCTCGGTGATGGTGGCGCCGATCATCCCGGGCCTCAACGATCCGGAGATGGAGCGCATCCTCGATTCGGCCAGAGCCGCCGGCGCCCGGGAGGCAGGCTATGTCATCCTTCGCCTGCCGCTCGAAGTGGCGCCGATCTTCAAGGACTGGCTGCTGCGTCACTATCCGGACCGCTACCGGCATGTGATGTCGCTGATCCGATCGATGCGCGACGGCAAGGACTACGATTCCGAATGGGGCAAGCGCATGAAGGGCGCCGGTCCCTATGCCTGGCAGATCGGCCGGCGCTTCGAGATCGCCGCCAAGCGGCTCGGCCTCAATGTCGAGCGGCGGCAGCTCCGCACCGACCAATTCGTCGCAGGCTCCGGCGCCGGCGAGCAGCTGATGCTGCTTTAACCTCAGTGCCGGCCATGACGGGCCGGCGCCAAGCGGTTCCAGGCCAAGCGACTTTCCGTCTGGAATTGCCCTCCTTTCAAGTATCCCGTCCGGCCAATGTCCCCCGGCCGCGAGACGGTGCCTTCCCGGTCCGACGCCCCATCCGACCCGGAAGGACTTGCGGAGAATCGGAGCCGATGCGAACCTCGCCGCACCATGGCTCGCGCGCGTTCCGATTCTCCGCTTCTCTTTGAAATGGTCGAGAAGCCCGACTTCTCGATCGAGACGAAGGCAATGGCCGACGGGCTGTGGCCTGTCGCCGGCATGGACGAGGCCGGCCGCGGTCCGCTCGCGGGTCCGGTGGTGGCCGCGGCGGTGGTGCTCAACCCCGCCAATATCCCGGAAGGCCTCGACGATTCCAAACGCCTCAGCCATTTGCAGCGCGAGGCGCTGTTCCTCAAGATTCTCGGCTCGGCGCTCAGCGTCTCGATGGCCTCGATCAGCGCCGAAGGCATCGACAACAGCAACATCCTGAAGGCGAGCCTGGAAGCAATGCGCCGCGCCGCCGCCGGCCTGTCGCTGCAGCCCAAGCTTGCCTTGGCCGATGGCCGCGACGTTCCGCCCGGCCTCGCCTGCGAGGGCCGGGCGCTGGTCAAGGGCGACCAGCGCTCGCAATCGATCGCCGCCGCCTCGATCGTCGCCAAGGTGATGCGCGACCGCATGATGTGCGGCTGCGGCGGACACCACGCGCATTACGGCTTCGAAGTGCATATGGGCTATGCGACGGTGAGGCACCGCACCGCGATCGAGGCGCATGGACCGGTGGCAAGGCTCCACCGGGCCTCGTTCGCGCCGTTCAGGCTGGGTGGCGCCGAGGCGGTTGAGGAAGAGAGCTTCGTCGGACTGGAGTAAGGCGCCGCCGACGATGACGGCTGACCTCCCTCCTTGTGGGGGAGCTATGGCATGCACACATTTCCAAGCGGCTGGTCTTTGGCGATAGCGAGCATGGCAGCTTGGCGCATGCGTTGTCGAATGTAGCGATGGTCGACCCCCACTCCGTCTCGGCTTCGCCGAGCCACCTCTCCCCCGATCGACGGGGTAGAGGAAGGGCGCCAAGCTTTTGCCGTCAACGCTCGTCCGGCAACGCTCCCTTCCTTTCCCTCCGGAGGGGGGAAAGGTGGCGCTGCGAAGCAGCGACGGATTGGGGGAACCACGCGGCAATCAAGCGTCGGCCCGATCAGTTACACCAGTCACAGAAGGTGTGTGTATAGCGTAAACAAGGGGGAGATCAGCAGTTCAGGCGTCCCGCTCCCTTTTCAAACAACAAAAAAGCCGCCGGGTTGCCCAGGCGGCTTCTCATTCGCAAGTGCGGCCAGCTCAGTTCAGCTTGGCCTTGACGTCGTCCAGCGCCGACTTGAACAGGTCCGCGCCTGCCTTGACATCGACCTTGGCGGCGAGCAGCGCGCGGGCAGCTTCGACGGCGATGTCGACGGCGCTGGCGCGCACTTCACTGACGGCCTCGCGTTCGGCCTGGCTGATCTTCTGCTCGGCAAGCGCGGTGCGCCGGGCGACATAGTCCTCGGTCTTCTTGGCGGCCTCGGAAGCAAGCAATTCAGCCTCGCGCTTGGCGGCGGCGACGATGTCGGCGGCCTCCTTCTCGGCTTCCTTGCGCTTCTGCTGATACTGGCCGAGCAGCTGCTGGGCCTCCTCGCGCAGGCGCCGCGCTTCCTCGAGCTCGGCGCTGATCTTGACCGCGCGGGCGTCTAGCGACTTGGTCAGCATGCCCGGCACCTTCAGATAGATGATGGCGCCGAGGAAGATGATCAGGGCGATCGTGGCCCAGAGCGTGGCAAGTGATGTGGCGTCCATGATCCCGCTCCTTACCGGCTCGCGGATTTGACCGCGGCCGCGATCTCGGACTTGTCGGCCTTGCCGCCGACAAGCGCCTCGACGATGGCCGACGTGGTGTCCTCGGCGATCGTGCCGACTTCCTTCATCGCCTTGGCCTTGATCGAGGCGATGCTCGCCTCGGCCTCGGCAAGCTTCTTTTCGAGCTCGGCCTCGAGCTTCTTGCGCGTGCCCTCGGCGTCCGCCTTGGCGGCGTCGCTTGCCTGCTGGCCGATCTTGTTGGCGTTGGCCTTGGCCTCCGCCAGTTCCTGCTCATAGGCGGCAACGGCGGCGTCGGCCTCGCCCTTCAGCCTTGCGGCATGGTCGAGATCCTGTGTGATGCGGTCGCTGCGGACATCGATGATACCGGCAAGGCGCGGCATCACCACCCGCTTCAGGAACAGGTAGAAGAGCCCGAAGGTGATGACCAGCCACAGGATCTGCGACGGGAAGGTCTTGGCATCGAACGGCGGGAACGCCTCATGCTCCGCGGCAGGCACGGCAGTGCCCGCATGCGTATCGCCCTCGGCCGCGGCCGGCGCTGTTTCTTGCGCATAGGCAGATGTCACGAACATCTCATTCCCCTGTCCCTAGAACGGGGCCGCACCATGCGGCCCCTTTCGTCAGCGCCGGCTCTTACTTGAAGACCAGGAGCAGAGCGATCAGGAGCGAGAAGATGCCCAGAGCTTCGGTCACGGCGAAGCCGAAGATCAGGCGGCCGAACTGGCCGTCGGCAGCCGACGGGTTGCGGAGCGCGCCCGAGAGGTAGCTGCCGAAGATGTTGCCGAGGCCGATGCCCGCGCCGCCCATGCCGATGCAGGCGATACCAGCGCCGATAGCAGCTGCTGCAGTTGCGTCCATTTCAAAACTCCTGTGGTTTGCTTGTTCGTTGCAGTTGGTACGTTGGGTATGCTGGCGCCGGGGCGCCGGTGAAAATCAGTGGCTCGGGTGCAGGGCGTCGTTCAGATACATGCAGGTCAGCACCGCGAAGACGTAGGCCTGCAGGAAGGCGACCAGCAGTTCGAGAGCGGTCAGCGCGACGGCCATGGCGAGAGGCAGGACCGAACCGGCGATGCCGACAGCGCCCATCGCGCTGAGGCTGACGACGAAGCCCGAGAACACTTTCAGCGTGATGTGGCCGGCCAGCATGTTGGCGAAAAGACGAACCGAGAGGCTGACCGGTCGCGAGACGAAGGAGATGACTTCGATCGCCACCACCAGCGGCAGGAGAAGTCCCGGCACGCCATGCGGCACGAACAGCTTGAGGAAGCCGAGGCCGTGCTTGGCGAAGCCGTAGACGACGACCGTGCCGATGACCAGGATCGCCAGCGTGAAGGTGACGATGATGTGGCTGGTGACGGTGAAGAAATAGGGGAACAGGCCGACCAAATTGGCGACCAGCACGAACATGAACAGCGAGAACACCAGCGGGAAGAACTGCATGCCCTGCTTGCCAGCGGCGTCGCGCAGCATGTTGCCGACGAATTCGTAGGCCATTTCGGACACCGACTGCAGCCGGCCCGGAATGAGCGCGCGGCTGGCCGTGCTCATATAGAGGAAGGCCGACGCCAGCACGATCGTCACGACCATGAACAGGGAAGAGTTGGTGAACGAGACGTCGTAGCCGCCAATATGCAGCGGGATGATCGGATGGATCTGGAACTGGTGGATCGGATCGACCTTGTCAGCAGCAGCCACTTTAAATCCCCGTCAAAGCCACACGGCTTCTTAAGTTCGCTTCAGCGCCCTGCGGCGCCCCACTTCATTCTTTCGGCTCGCGCGGCTTGCCGCCCTGGCCGAATTCGGATGCAAGCCCCGCAGAGCGCAGGACATTCAGTATACCAGCGCCAAAACCCAGCAGCAGGCCGACGATCAGACCCCAGGGCGTTGTTCCCGCCGTGCGGTCGATGATCCAGCCCAAGCCGACACCGACCACCACTCCGGCGATGAACTCGCTGGACAGTTTCAGCGCCTGACCGTAACCGGTCGCAGCTTTCGCTTCGTCTTTCCCCTCGAGCCGGTCCGTGCGTCTCGTCGCAAGCGATGCTCCAAGATCGCGCCGGCGGCGCTCAAGTTCGTCGTCGCGGATGGTGGCTTCTGGCTGCCTGCCGCGGCCGGTTTCTCCGGTTCCGTCTGGCCCGTTTTTGTCGGCCATCGCAACCCCCCTGCCCGGGCAGACGATCACCGTCCGTCCGCTTCTAAAGTCGCCGGCAACATAGTTAGAGGGTCCGCGCCCGTCAAGCCACGGGCCGAACTTCCAAGCGATGTATTTTTAATAATTAAATCAACGATTTATCGAGGTGCGACATCGTGCCCTTCACGGCCGCGTGAGGACTCGGCGCGAATCCGCGCAACAAGCCGCGTCCGCCGGGGTGCGCCGGCGGACGGAGGAAGGATCGCCGGAGCGGTCGTTTAGGCGGCTCGGCTCGAGCCGCCCAATCGGCTCAGTTCGAGTCGCCTGAGGGCTCAGCTCCAGCCGCCGCCATAGGTGCGGTAGAAGATATGCAGGCCGATCCTGGTCATCTTGTGCATGGCGCGCGCCCAGCCCGGATGGACGTAATTGGCGTAGTAATGCGTCGACGAGCCGACCTCGGGAATGAAGATCTTGCCGGCGGTCACCGCCATCGCGACGTCCTGGGCGGTCTTGTAGGAAGCCTGGTCGGTGATGATCTTCTTCCTGCCGTCGCAGGCGAAGGAGAACTGGCAGCGGTTGAACCAGTTGTCGTTCTGGTAGACGACGCCGCAGATCGTCTTGGGATAGGTCGGGTTGCGGACGCGGTTGAGGATCACCTGCGCCACCGCCGCCTGGCCGCGGACAGGCTCGCTGCGCGCCTCGAAATAGATGCCCTTGGCAAGGCAGGCCTGCTCGGGCTTGGAAAAGACGCTCGCCGGCAGCGGATTCTGCAGCCAGGCATGGTCGCCCTTGCCCATCGGCGGGATGAAGCGGCCGTCGTTCGGATCGTCCTGCAGCAGCGCCTCGAAGGGCGACGCCTTCGCATAGTCGGGCGCGGACTGGGCATAGGCGGTGGCGAGGATATCCGGCTTGTCGTTGTTGACGAGGGCGACAAGCGCCGCCGGCAGATCCGGATCCGGCTTCTTGTCCTCGCGCAGATGGAAGGCCTGGGCGATCTGCACTTCCTTGCCCTTGATGCCGGGCTTGGCGAAGGTGAGCTTCAGGTTGCTGTCCATCGAGGGCCGCAGCAGCGAGGAGGTGCGCTCGAAGATCGAGCCGGCGCTGAAATTCTTGGGCGGCGCGACCGGCGCCACCTTGACCAAACGGCCCTTCTTGTCGGCGCGTATGACGCGGTCTTCATCGGGCGTGGCGCCTGCGACATTGCCCTTGCCGCGAAAGGCCACCGTGCCGACGCCCGGCAGGTCCACACCGGAGCCGGAGAGCGAGCCGGTGGTGACGGAATCGACGAACGGCATTTCGGCCGCATGCACCGAGCCGGCGGCGGATTTCTCGATATAGGCGTTCCAGCGGACGTTGGACGATTCCAGGCCGGAGATCAGGCTTGCCATATCCTGATAGGCGACGGCCGACGGAAACCCGATCCAGATACCGAGCCCGAGCACCAAAGGAGGAAGGAAGGAACGTTTTTTCGCAACGGCGGCGGCGGCAAGCCGCAATGAAACGCGTCGATGCACGGAACTCTCCAGAACGCTACTGACCCCGGAGAGCCAAAATGAAGCATTAACCTTGATGCGGGGTTAACGACATCGATCGTGTTCTTTTCATCTTTGAGGAAAGCCGGCTTGCTGTTTTCACAGCAAAGCCGGCGAACAATCAGACTGGTGAATCAGGCTTGGGTGAATCAAGCGGGGCGCAGGAAGATCGGCCAAGCGAGCGCAGCGCAGATCGCCGCCGCGAGCCAGACGCCCGGCCATGCGAAGACCACCAGCAGCCACGGAATGGCGATCGGCACCAGACAGAAGCCGATGAACACAAAACTGTTGGCCAGGCTAAGCGCAGTGCCGACGTGGCCGGCGCCGGCAAGCGTGGCAAGCTCGGTATAGGCGACGCCATGCCAGGCCGAGACGGATATGCCGGCGACGACGACCATCGGCGGAAGCAGCGGCGCCAGCGCCGGTGCTCCGGCGACACCGATCACCAGCAGCCAAAGCACCAGGAAGGCCAGTGCGCTCAACGCGCTGCAGAGTTTGAGGAACGGGCGGCGGTTGCCGTGGCGGTCGGTGAAGCGCCCGCTCCAGACGCGCATCACCATGGCGCCGGTCTGCACCGCCGCGAGGCTGGCGCTGGTCACAAAGGTACCCATGCCGGCGAAGTCGTGCAGGAAGACCGAGCCGAAGGTCAGCACGGCGACCTGCGGGAAACAGAGCAGGCCGATGGCGGTCGAGATGCGCCATACCTCGATGTTGCGAAGCGGCGCCGGGCCGCTTGTCGTGGCGGCGGCGTGACCGCCGCTTCCCACCGGCGGCTCGTGCAGCCAGCGCCAGGCAAACCAGGCCGACAGAGCAGAGACGGCCGCAAGCAGGCCGAAGACCGCGGTGAAGCCCACAGCCAGCGCCAGGGAAGGCAGGACGAGCGCGCCCAGCCCGCCGCCGAGCGGCACCGCCGTCTGCCGGATGCTCATGGCGAAGCCGCGCTCGCCCTCCGCGAACCAGCCCATAATGGCGCGGCCGCTGGAGCCGTTGACGCTGCCGCCGAGCAGGCCGGCGACGAGCAGGCTTGCCGACAGCAGCGCGACGCCTGGAACGGCCGTTTTCGCCGGCACGACGAGCAGCGCCATGATGAAGAGCCATGCGGCCGTCGCGCCGAGCCCGGTCAGGAGCACGCGACGGTCGCCCCAGCGGTCGGTGAGCACGCCCCAGGGCAGCTCGCTCAGCGCCACGCCGAGGCCGAGCAGCCCGAGCGCGAGGCCGAGCGAGGCATTGTCGAGGTGATAGCCCTGGCGCATCGCCACAGCGGTTGCCGGGATGCCGGAGAAGGTAGCGGAGAAGCCGGCATTGGCGGCGACGCCGATGCCCAGAACCTTCCAGCGATGATTGGGGCCGAAGTCGCGCCGCGCCGAAGCGGCGATATCTCCCTTGGGCGGCTGGCAGTCGTTTCGTGTGACGATGGCGGACATGGTTCCATTCCCGTGACGGCCGGCTGACGGCTTGACGGACGGGATGTAGCGCCATAGCTTCATCCACAAAATCAGGAAGTTTTTGATCAACAATCCTAAAAATCAGGACAATCTCATGCACCGCGTCACGTTCGACCTCGATGTCCTCAGAACCTTCGTCACCGGCATGGAGTTGGGCAGCTTCGCCAAGGCGGCCGAACGGCTGGGACGCTCGACGTCCGCCGTCAGCGCGCAACTGAAGAAGCTGGAGGAGCAGGCGGCGACGCCGGTCTTCCGCAAGGCAGGGCGGGGCCTGGCGCTCACCGAAGCCGGCGAGACGATGCTCGGCTATGCGCGGCGGCTGATCGAGCTCAACGACGAGGCGGCCTCAGCCATTCGCGACATCGAGCTGGAAGGCTGGGTGCGGCTCGGCCTGCAGGAGGATTTCGGCGAAGCCGTGCTGCCCGACGTGCTCGGCCGCTTCGCCCGCGCCCACCCCAAGGTTCGGATCGAAGCGCGGATCGGACGCAGCCACGATCTGGCCGAGCGTGTCCTGTCAGGCAATCTCGACATCGCGCTCGCCTGGCATGACGGCATGACCCTGCCCTACAGCCGGCATGTCGCCGACGTGCAAGCGCGCTGGATCGGCCCGGCGAAGCCGATCGAGGCAGGTCCGCGCGATGGCGAGCCGCTGCCGCTGGTGGTGTTCGAGGCGCCCTGCCTGCTCAGGACCGTGGCGACCGAGACGCTCGACCGCGCGGGCATGCCCTGGCGCATGGCCTTCTCGAGCCCCAGCCTCAGCGGCATCTGGGCGGCGGTGGCGGCTGGCCTTGGCCTGACGATCCGCACCGATATCGGCCTGCCGGCCAATGTCAGGGC
Organism: Mesorhizobium sp. RIZ17; assembly: GCF_051127865.1. Taxonomy (NCBI): domain Bacteria; kingdom Pseudomonadati; phylum Pseudomonadota; class Alphaproteobacteria; order Hyphomicrobiales; family Phyllobacteriaceae; genus Mesorhizobium; species Mesorhizobium sp. RIZ17. The sequence continues at coordinate 4,083,011 of NZ_CP147861.1, read as the reverse complement.
GATCGCGCCCGGGGTGCTCGGTCTCCCGGCCCTGCCGATGATGGCGCTGCACCTGCACCAGAAGGACGCCGAACTCGACCCGGTGGCGGCGCGACTTGCCGAGATATTGCTGCAGGCGGCGCTGGAGACGCTGCCTGAGGGGGCGAAGATGAAAGAGAGGCTGTCGAAGGTTGCTTAGCTCTTTTCGGATAGGCAGTGGCGGATCGGACTATTCGGCGTCGCGTTCCGTCACACCCCCTCTGTCCTGCCGGACATCTCCCCCGCAAGGGGGGAGATCGGATGTCACGCAAGCTTTCGCTACTCTCCAGCGTTGTAAAAAGGGCGCCGCGCCGGAGCTGCCAATCTCCCTCCTTGCGGGGGAGATGCCCGGCAGGGCAGAGGGGGGTGCTGTCCCGCCAGCGTTGCGAAAATCTTGCCCACAACGAAGGGCAACGTCAGCGCTTCTTCGCCCTGCCCGCGAAAGGATTGTCCGAGGTGCGCAGCGCCATGCGGATCGGCACGCCGGGCATGTCGAAGGCTTCGCGCAGGCTGTTGGTCAGGTAGCGGACATAGGATTGCGGCATCGCGTCCGGGCGCGAGCAGGAGACGACGAAGCCAGGCGGGCGCGTCTTGGCCTGGGTAACGTATTTGATCTTCAGACGGCGGCCGGCGACGGCGGGCGGCGGATGATGCGCGAGGATGCCTTCCAGCCAGCGGTTGAGCTTGCCGGTGGACACGCGGCTGTTCCAGACCTTGTGCGTCTTGATGACGCTTTCCATCAGCTTGTCGAGGCCGCGCCCGGTTTCGGCCGAGACCGTCACCGCCTGGATGCCGCGCACCTGCGGCAAGAGCCGCTCGGTCTTTTCGCGCAGCTCGGCCAGCAGCTCCTGCGGATTGTCGATCAGGTCCCATTTGTTGAAGGCGATCACCGGCGCCCTGCCCTCGCGGGTGATGAGATCGGCGATCTGCAGGTCCTGCTTCTCGAAGGGAATGGTGGCATCGAGCACGATGATGACGATCTCGGCGAAGCGGATGGCGCGCAGGCCGTCCTGCACCGAGAGTTTTTCGAGCTTCTCCTGCACCTTCGATTTGCGGCGCATGCCGGCGGTGTCGAACAGCTTGATGCGGCGGCCGCGCCAATCCCAGTCGACCGAGATCGAATCGCGGGTGATGCCGGCCTCCGGACCGGTGAGCAGCCGCTCCTCGCCGATCAGCGCATTGATCAGCGTCGACTTGCCGGCGTTGGGACGGCCGACGACGGCGATGCGCAGCGGCTTGGTGTCGTCATAGGATGCTTCGGCGTCTGGGTCGGCGATGTCCTCGCCGATCAGCACCTCGCTGGCGGCGACCTCATCGCCGTCTTCCTCTTCCTCGTCCTCGCCGAATGCGCGTTCCTCGCCAAGTGCCTCGACCACCGCGTCACGCAGGTCGGGCATGCCCTGGCCGTGCTCGGCCGAAATCGGGATCGGCTCGCCCAGACCGAGTTCCCAGGCCTCCAGCATGCCGCCTTGAGCGCCCCGCGCCTCGGCCTTGTTGGCGACGAGCACCACCGGCTTGCCGGACTTGCGCACCACCTCGGCGAAGGTGCGGTCGTCCGGCAGCAGGCCCGACTTGGCATCGACGGTGAAGAAGATGAGGTCTGCCTCGCGGATGGCGATCTCGGTCTGCTGGCGCATGCGGCCAGGCAGGGTCGAGGCGGCCGTATCCTCAAAGCCGGCGGTGTCGATGACGTCGAAATGGAGATCGTAGAGTTTTGCCGCATGCACGCGCCGGTCGCGCGTCACACCCGGCGTGTCGTCGACAAGCGCCAGCTTCTTTCCGACCAGCCGATTGAAAAGAGTCGATTTGCCGACGTTAGGCCGGCCGATGATGGCGACTTTGAAGCCCATCCGAGGTCACGACGCGTTGCCCGACCCGCGGATCAGCTCGGACATCAGCTGCGCCCGCTGGCGCACATTGCGCGGGGCGGCATCGTCCGAAGAGATCTGGTCGAACAGTTTGAGCGCGTCCGCCGACTTGCCGTCCTTCCAGGCGGCAAGGCCGAGCGCCTCGCGCGCCGAGTGGCGCAGCGGATTGATGTCGGCGGTCAGCGCCTCGATGCGGCTGGAGACATCGGCGTAAGAGCCGTGGTCGACGAGCAGCAGTGCTGCCCTCAGCCGCGCGATGTCGCGGATGCCGCCGGGGATGGCGGTGTCGGCGGCGACCGCGTCGAAGTCCTTGACCGCGCCGTCGACGTCGCCCTTGTCGGCCTTGACGGTCGCGGCGCGCATGCGGGCGAGCAGCGGATAGGCGCCGTAGCCGTCCTTCTCCAGCTGGTCGAGCGCGGCGATCGCCTCGTCGTTCTTGCCGTCATTGGCGAATTTGAGGGCAGCCGAGAAGGCGTCGCCCGAGCGGTTGGCGCGGCTCTCGTCCCAGTAACGGTAACCAACGACCGCGGCGGTGCCCAGCACGATCAGGATGGCGATGCCGAGAACGGACGGGCCAAAACGATCCCACAGCGCCTGCGCCTGCTCGCGACGAATCTCTTCGTTGACTTCGCGGATAAAACTGTCGTCCGACATCAATCAAAACCATTGCTGCCCCGGAAGGGGGCGCTTCTTGAGCCCGCGTTTTAGCGAAATTTTGTCGGCATGGAAGGGGGCGGGCCGGAAAATCGGCTGGGAATGCCCGGCGCCCACAGCCCTTGCCTGAACGCAACCGCGCCACATTTGCGCGATAGCCGGCTTCCGATCAGCCGGAGACGTCCCGCCAGAAGGTTGCCAATGCTTCGTTCGTACCGCGTCCTTGCATTCAGTCTCGCCACGCTTGCCTGCGCCAACGCAGCCCTCGCCGATCCGCCGAAATCGCCGGCCGTTTCGCCCGCCAGACCCAAGCAGGTGGTGCTGATCTCGTTCGACGCCGCCCGCGATATCTCGCAATGGCAGCGCAGCCGGGCGCTGGCAAAGCGCACGGGCGCGCATTTCACCTATTTCCTGTCCTGCGTCTTCCTGCTTTCCCCCGAGACGCGGCAGGACTATGCCGGCCCCGGCAAGGCCGCCGGCAAATCCAATGTCGGCTTCGGCGCCTCGAAGCAGGACGTGGCCGACCGGCTGGAGCAGGTCCGGCTGGCCGCCACCGAGGGCCACGACATCGGCAGCCATGCCTGCGGCCATTTCGACGGCAAGGCCTGGAGCAAGGCGGACTGGCTGGCCGAATTCGCCTCCGCCCGGCGCATCTTCGAGAAGGCCTATGCGATCAACGGCATCCCGGAACCGGCCGACTGGCATGATTTCGCGCATCATGCGCTGGTCGGGTTCCGCGCGCCCTATCTTTCGACCGGCAAGGCGCTTTACGAGGCCCTACCCGAAGCCGGCTTCCAGTATGACGCCAGCGGCGTTTCGAACGGTCCCGCCGTGCCGCCGACCCTGAATGGCACGACCCGTTTTGCCCTGCCGCTTATCCCGGAGGGAGCGAAGGCGAAGCCCGTGGTCGCTATGGACTACAATCTCTATGTCCGCCACTCGAGCGGCACCGAGAAGCTGGCCATGGCGGGCGAATTCACCGAACGCGCCTACCAGGCGTTCCGCGCCGCCTTCGAGGCTCAGTACAATGGCAAGCGCCTGCCGCTGGAGCTCGGCTTCCACTTCACGCTGATGAATAACGGCGCCTACTGGAACGCGCTGGAGCGCTTCGCCGGCGAGGTCTGCGTGAAGGCTGACGTCGAGTGCATCAGTTTTCGCGACTATGTCGAGCGGCAGCGCGGCGGCCAAGCCCAGGCGAGCGTGGGCGGCTGACTGGACGCAAGCCGCACCCTAAAGCGCGTCGCGATCTTTCAGATTCGCTCCATGCGCTTTAGGTTTTTGATTTTACGCATGTCTTTATCCCGAAACCGGTTCCCACTTTCGGGAGACATGCTTTAACTTGCCGGCTGATCTTCGGGGCGCATGCCAGCCTGCTCGCGTTCTAGGTAATGCTGATCGATTACCGGCAGCTGTTCGCCTTGCAGTGTCGCCTCGAAGGCACGCAAACGTTTGTGCACAGACTGCAGTTCGACAATCGTCGACCAGGAATTCAACAGGAACTGCAGCGAATTCGTCACCTTGCCGAACGCGTTCGAGATCTGGTTCAGCGCGCCGAAAGTGATCTTGTGCGCGACCAGCGAAGGCCCGAGGATCAGCAGCGAGAAGATGTTGTCGGCCTGCAGGTAGGTGTAACGAACAACGTTGAAATAGATGTAGTGGAAATAGAGCTTGAAATAATTGCGGCGGACATTGGCGAACAATTGTGTCGTCGTCGCCGGCTGAGCCCGGTCGGCATGATCTTCGCCGTAGACAAGCTCCTTACGATAGGCTGCCTCGACACGCTGGTTGCGGAACTGCAGGCCCGGCAGCTTGAGACCCGCCACCATGACGGAAATCGTTCCGAACAGACACCAGCCCAATGCAGCAATGACCAGTGGCTGCGGGACCGTGCCGATGATCGGCAATTCGGTGATGTGAGCCTGCAGTTGAATCAAGACCGGCAGGAAGGCGATCAGGGTCATGATCGACTGAACGAAGGTCGAGCCGAGATCTTCCATGATCTGCGAGAAACGCATCGTGTCTTCCTGGATACGCTGCGAGGCACCCTCGATGTGGCGCAGCCGGCTCCAGTTGGCCATGAAGTAATCGTTCATCGCGGTGCGCCAACGGAAGATCCAATGGCTGACGATGAAGGCATTGACCACCTGCACATTCATGCCGACCAGCGCCAGCCAGGAGAAATCGGCCAATCCCTTGTAGAATTCCGTGTTGGTCGAGGGAGTCGTTCCCGACATCAGGCCCTGAACATAGTCGAAGAAAGGACCGTACCAGTTGTTGACCGCGACCGAGATCTGCACGTTGAAATAGATGAAGAACAGGATGACGGCGGTCATCAGGATCGACCAGTTCTGCCACGGGTGCGGAGCGTACCAGCTCCAGAAGGCGTAGAAGACCGCCACGCACGCCACGAAGTAGATGTAGAACCACAGGAAAGGCTTCGACCACAGCACCGCGATACCAATGATCGGCGGCGTCCCGGCGGCTGCCGGCGGCAGGCCGAAGATGGCGCCCAGCTGCTCGCCGCCGAAGAACCAGAACAAGATCGCCGCAAGGCTCCAGACGGCGGCCGAGGTGAAAAAGAGCTTCGGCTGCGGGAAGAAGGATACGAACACTGTGGCGGATTTCCTCGGTCTGACCGCAAATCAGCGGCGTTGCTGTTTGGCGGGCATAAGGTCACACATTAGTGGGAAAGAAAATGCCTTGCCCGATGCCCGGCATCGAACAAGGCCGCAAATCATGGCGATTTTGGCGCGGCCGACCAAGCGACGACGCCGGAGAGCAGCAGTGCCGCCGCCGCCATGATCGAGGCAAGGGTGTAATTGCCCGAGGCCTGGGCGAGCAGGCCGGCGGCAATCGGACCGACGATCTGGCCGAGGCCGAAGGCTGCCGTCATCACCGCGAAGATGCGACGCGGCGCTCGCGGCGCGAGTTGCCTGCCCATCTGTATGCCCAGCGCCGTGATGGCAATGAAGGTGCCGCCAAGGAGCACGCCGGCGATCAGCGGCCCGGCGGCGCCCTTGACGGCGACGCTGGCGGTGACGCCGACCACCTCGATCAGGCAGCTCAAGGCATAAGCGGCATAGAGCCCGATCCGGCCGGCAAGCTTTTGCCACGCCCAAGTCGAGGGAAAGCCGGCAAGGCCGGCAACCATCCAGACGGTGGCCTCGAAGACGCGCCCGCCACCGCCCTGGCGCACGATGGCGACCAGGAAGGTGGCGGTCACCACATAGCCGAAGCCGAACAGTCCATAGGCGACGATCATCTTTACCAGGGACCCGTCCTTGGGCAGCGCCGGCTCGCGCCCGTCGGCGACATTGGCCGGCGTGGTCGAGCCGGCAAGCAGCGCGACGACGATGAGACCCACCGCCGAAAGCGCTCCGGACCAGAGCCAGCCGTCGGCCCAACCCGCGTGTTCGGAGACGAGGATCGCCAGCAGCGCTGAGGACGCCGCTATGCCGAGGCCCACGCCGCCGAAATGCAGCGCCTGCAAATCGCCGCGGCCGGCCATCGCCAGATGGCTGAAGACGATCGAGGCCATGAACACCATGACGAAGGCGCTGGCGAGGCCGGCGAGGAAGCGGATGACGAGGAAGGCGGCCATCGTTTCGTTGAGCCCCATGAGGCCCGCGAGCACGGCGGTGGCGGCGAGGCCGGCGAACGTCAGCATGCGCTCGCGGCCATGCGCCCAGTCGCCGGCCGCGGCGAGCGCGCCGATGAGGTAGCCGAGATAGTTGGCGGATGCGATCCAGCCGGCATCGGTCGGCGTCAGGTGCAGTCCCTCCATCATGCCCGGCAGGATCGGCGTATAGACGAAGCGGCCGATGCCCTGGGCGACGGCGAGTGAGACCATGCCGGCGAGAGCAAGACGCAAGGGAGATGGCGAGGCGTTCATTGCGGCGCACAATAAGAATGTGCGTCCGCGAAACAATGCGCTTGCGTTGGGCCAACGGGACGTAACGGCGCCGATGGAGTCAGCGGCCGGCCGCACCCATCGTTTCATATGCGGTGCGGCGGGCTGTCAGCCGGAAGGGCATGTCGCCAAGCTCGCGCTCCGACATGGTGTCGAGCACCGGATGCGACAGCGGATCGGTGATCCAGCGGGCCATCTCATCGTCATCGCGCGGCCTCGCCTCGGCGCCGGAAAGCCCTTTCAGCAGGGATAAAATCTTCATGGGACCATCTCCTGGCTCAAGGCTGTTCCAGTTAAATTCTGCGCTTTCTTGTCGGATTCAATTGAGATTTCGATCCCTCCACTTTAGAAAAACTGAATGGCTATGCTCAATCGCGTCCATCTCAACGGCCTGCGCGCCGTGGAATCCGTCGCCCGGCTGGGATCGCTGGCGGGAGCGGCGGCGGAACTGAACGTCTCGGTCAGCGCCGTCAGCCAGCAGGTCAAGCGCACGGAAAAGCAGCTGGGACAGGCGCTGTTCGAACGCACATCTGGCGGGCTGGTGCCGACCGAATTCGGCGCCGCCTTCACGGTCCGGCTCAGCGCCGGCTTCCGTGAACTCGCGCAGGCGGTGGCGCTGGCCGACGAGGCAAACGAGTGCACGCTGGTCGTCTCGGTGGCGCCTGCTTTCGCCTCGAAATGGCTGCTGCCCAGGCTGTCGCGACACTTCGCGCGCCATCCGAACGTGCTTTTGCGCATCGACGCCTCGGCCCGGATCGCCGACCTCGACCGGTCCGACATCGATATCGCCATCCGGCTCGGCGACGGCAAATGGCCGGGCGACCGCGCCGAGCTTCTGCTTACCCAGGAAGTGTTTCCGGTCTGCGCGCCCTCGATCGCGGCCAGGCTGAAGTCGATCGGCGACCTGGCGCAGACCTGTGCCATCACCGACGAGCGGGCGATGTTCAGCTGGGACGGCTGGTTCGAGGCGGCCGGCGTCGAGCCGGTCACCTTCCAGAAGGGCGCGCGCTTCACCGATCCGATGCTTTGCCTGGAATCGGCGATCGCCGGTCATGGCGTGATGCTCGCCTGGCAATTGCTCACCGCCGACGCGCTGGCCGACGGCCGGCTGGTCGCGCCCTTCGGCGTGCGGGCCGAGAGCGGGCTCGGCTACTGGTTGGTGACCTCTGCCACCAAAAGCGAAAGCCGCAAGGTGCGCGACTTCAAGGCCTGGATCCGCGAGGAGATCGAGGCGACCATGGCGCAGTTCCGGGCGTTGGACAGCGCAGCTTGAGTTTGTTTGAGCATGATCTTTTCCGAACCGAAGGTCAGCGCAGCAAAAACCGCTACACACTTTTCGGGATCATGCTCTGAACAGGCCCAGTCGATCGCGGTGGAAAGGCCAACCGCAGCGGTCTATGTAAGAACCAGACCCCAACAAACGGCAGGCAGGATCATGACCACACATTCGCGCGGCGTCTCGGCAAGCATCGACCCGGTGAAGCTCGACAGGCTGGCGGAAGTCGCCATCAAGGTCGGGCTGCAGCTGCAGCCTGGGCAGGATCTGGTGCTGACCTCGTCGATCGCGGCGCTGCCGCTGACCCGCCGCATCGTCGAGCACGCCTACAAGGCAGGCGCCGGGCTGGTGACGCCGATCTTCAACGACGACGAGATCACGCTGGCGCGTTTCCGCTATGGGGCGGATGCCGGTTTCGACCGCGCCGCCGGCTGGCTCTATGAAGGCATGGCGAAGGCCTTTTCGAACAATGCGGCGCGGCTTGCGGTGCGCGGCGAAGATCCGTCGCTGCTTTCCGCGCAAGATCCGGCCAAGGTGGCGCGCGCCAACAAGGCGAACTCGATGGCCTACCAGCCGGCGCTGGAGAAGATCACCGGCTTCGACATCAACTGGAACATCGTCGCCTATCCCGACCTTGCCTGGGCAAAGCAGGTGTTTCCGGGCGAGCAGGACGACGTCGCGGTTGTGAAGCTCGCCGATGCCATCTTCTCGGCCTCGCGGGTGGATGTCGAGGATCCGATCGGCAACTGGAAGGCGCACAACGCGGCGCTGGCCGAGCGGACGAAATGGCTGAACGAGCATAATTTCCACGCGCTGCATTTCACCGGGCCGGGCACCGACCTCACCGTCGGGCTGGCGGAAGGCCATGAATGGATGGGCGGCGCCTCGACGGCGAAGAACGGCGTCACCTGCAACCCGAACATCCCGACCGAGGAAGTCTTCACCACGCCGCATGCAAGGCGCGTCGAAGGCCATGTCTCCTCGACCAAGCCGCTCTCCTACCAGGGCACGCTGATCGACGAGATTTCCGTGCGCTTCGAGGGCGGGCGGATCGTCGAGGCCAAGGCCTCGAAGGGCGAGGACGTGCTGAAGAAGGTGCTCGACACCGACGAGGGCGCGCGTCGCCTCGGCGAAGTGGCGCTGGTGCCGCATTCCTCGCCGATCTCGCGGAGTGGGCTGTTGTTCTTCAACACGCTGTTCGACGAGAACGCCGCCTGCCACATCGCGCTCGGGCAGTGCTATTCGAAGTGCTTCGTCAACGGCGCCTCGCTCAGCCAGGACGAGATCGCCGAGCGCGGCGGCAACAAGAGCTTCATCCACATCGACTGGATGATCGGCTCGGACAAGATCGACATCGACGGCGTCGCCAAGGGCGGCGGCCGCGTGCCGGTGATGCGCAAGGGCGAATGGGCCTGAGAGAGGCGTAATGGCCTTCGACATAGCGGTGAAGCGCGTCTATGAGCCGCCGGCGAAAGCCGACGGGCAGCGGGTTCTGGTCGATCGCCTCTGGCCGCGGGGTGTCAGCAAGAAGGATGCCGAACTGGCGCTTTGGCTGAAGGAGATCGCGCCGAGCGACGAGCTGCGCAAATGGTTCGGGCACGAGCCGGAGCGCTGGGCGGAATTCCAGAAGCGGTATCGGGCCGAGCTTGATGCGAACAAGGAGGCGGTCGCGCAGCTGCGTGGCCTGTTGCGCGAGGGCAAGGTGACGCTGCTCTACGGCGCGCATGACGAAGCGCACAACAATGCGGTGGCGCTGGCGGCGTATTTGCGAGACCACGCATAATTGTTGAGATGTCGAGTTCCCTGGCCCCCTCTCTGGCCTGCCGGCCATCTCCCCCTCAAGGGGGGAGATCAGCCGTCGCGCCGGCTTTCGCCAATCGCCAACGTCGCAGGAATTAGCGAGGCGCCAAAGCTGCCAATCTCCCCCCTTGAGGGGGAGATGTCCGGCAGGACAGAGAGGGGGGCGAAGGAACTCGGCGTAAGCAGTCGAGCCTATTTTCCTCCCACCGCCTCCTCGTAAACCTCCGGCTTGAACCCCACCAAAATCCGATCGCCCACCTCCAGCACCGGCCGCTTGATCATCGTCGGCTTGGCCAACATCAGCTTCTTCGCCTTCTTCTCGTCGAGCGCTTCCTTGTCCTTCTCCGGCAGCTCGCGAAACGTGGTGCTGCCCTTGTTGAGCAGCTTTTCCCAGCCGACCTTACCGACCCAGCCGCTCAGTTTGTCAGCCTCGATCCCTTCGGCGCGGTAATCATGGAAGCGATACGGAACGTCATGGCTTTCCAGCCAGACGCGCGCCTTCTTTATCGTGTCGCAGGTGGTGATGCCGTACATGGTGATGGTCAAGGCAGGCCTCGGGCGGATGGGGTTGCGAATCTGAGCGAACCCTAAGCCCGCCGCCGCGGCTTTGCCAGCGCAAGAGGCAAAGGCACACGCATCCCCCCGACGGCTGGGGCAAGTTGGCCGACCGACTTGCGAAGGCTCCTGAACCTCGTCATTCCAGGGCGGAGCAAGGAGCGAAGCGACGCGCGCAGACCCTGGAATCCATTCCGTTACCTGGACCGAAGGGTGCAAGGGTGCAGAATTTCTGGACCGCCGCGGCGCTTCCAAGTCACGGCATGGATCCTCGGGTCTGCGCGCGTCGCTTCGCTCCTTGCTCCGCCCGTGGATGACGACCGCGATAGGCGTCTCGGCCAATCGCCAAGGCATGCCGCCTGCCAACGCACGCATAGCCAACCGATCAAAACTTCTGTGTTAAGGAACTAGTAGTAGAACCGCTCTTCGCTGATCTTGCCGTTCTTGACCGTGTAGAGGCCGACCTCGTCCATTTTGACACGTTCGCCGGTGGATTTCGGCGTAATGTCGAAGCTGAAGCGCAAGGCGAACTGGTCGCCATTGACATAGGGACCCTCGACCGAGCCGCCATGGACCTCGTGGTTCCCTTCCCACCACGCGCTTTTCTGCTTGACGGCTTCCTTGCCGTTGCACACGGCCATCGGACCTTCCATCGCCTCGTAGCTGACGATGTCGTCGGCATTGTACTTCGCGGCGGCGCTATGGCTGTCGCCCCGCTTGAGGAGTTCGGTGAAATCCTTGGCAATTTCGGCAATGGTCATGGGATCCTCCCGGGTTGGACCAGACGTCAAGTAGGAACCGATTGCGCGCTTGCCACCGCTGGCTCGCTTCGCAGGTGACAATTCGTGTCAGGATGGCGATGCCGCGCCATCAGAGCCCAACGATCCAGTTCCCGCCAGCGCCTTGCAGCCATGGGCCATGGTGCTCGGCCAGTTGGCTAGCCACGCAGAAACCCGACAGACCTTAGAGAGGTTCGAGATGCGGGTATGCTCGACCACCAGTACAGGTCCGTCGGCCATTTTTTGTTTCTGGATAACGAGCAATCGCTGAGGCATCCTGTGCAGATGTGCAACCTCTACAACATCACAACCAGCCAAGCCGCCATCCGCGAGTGGACCCGCGCCATGCGGGACATCACGGGCAACCTTGAGCCCTCGCTGGATATCTACCCCAACATGCCGGGCGCTGTGGTCCGCAATGCCCCGGACGGACAGCGGGAGCTTGCCAAGCTGCTGTGGGGAATGCCGACCCCGGCAGAGCGGGTGAAAGGCAAGGTGGACTATGGCACCACCAACATCCGCAATCCGCAGTATGGGCACTGGCAGCAATATGTTGGCGTGGAGAACCGCTGTGTGGTGCCCGTCACGAGCTTCGCAGAGCCAAGCCCCACGCCCAACGACAAGGACCCGGAGACACGTATACAGCGGAACTACTGGTTCGCACGAAGCGAGGACCGGCCGCTTTTCTTCTTCGCCGGCATGTGGACGCGCTGGCAGGGTGTCCGCAGGGTCAAAGACGGGCCGGGGGACTTCGAGCTTTACGGCTTCCTCACGACCAAGCCCAACGCCCTCATAGCACCCATCCACGAGAAGGCCATGCCGGTAATCCTCACCACCCGGGAGGAGGTGGAAACCTGGCTCACCGCCCCGTGGTCAGAAGCGCGGCACATGCAGCGGACAGCGCCCGACGATGCCTTGGTGATAGTCGAGAAGCCGGCCACACAGATCAAGTTCCCGCATGCCGGGGATGCGGCGGGTGGCCAAATGTCATTACTTTGACCCGGCTCAGACCCGGCGGGGAGATGATCTATCACTCTTTTTCATCACGCCAGATCACGCGCCGTACCATACGGACCCCTACAAGCCGCCTCACGCGTATCTTCACGCCCTGGACGGCGCTGGGCAGCAGAATGTCCACGTCGAACTCCCGCCGCTTGCAGCGCTCGCACCGCATATGCCGCTCGACGTCCCAGAACGGAATGTCCCCCATGAGCTTGAGGAGATCTCCGGGGAGGTAGTGATGGGTGATGTTGCAGTTGATGCAGCGGACGCGGATTAACTGCCCGATTTCGTGGGCTCGGCTCAGTGTCTGAACGACGCGTCGGGTTCTGCTGCTCGGTTCCGGCATGGCCTACGAGATAGGAAAATGTTCCTCGCAGAGTCAATTCAACCTGGACCCTTTTGTTCTATTTTTGTTCATTGTGGCGGTTAGAGCTATCGGAGTGAAGCGACGGATCTTCAGGACGCGCGTTCCTCTAATAACACCCGCGCTCGACCGCCAGCCGCCGCACCAGCGCCAGCACGGTGTCGATCGTCGGCGTCGGCTGTCCGGTCAGGCGGCCGAGCTCCTGAACCGCCGTGACCAGCGCGTCTATCTCCATCGGGCGGCCGCGCTCGAGATCCTGCAGCATCGAGGTCTTGTGCTCGCCGACGTCGCCGGCGCCCTTGATGCGCCGGTCGACGGGAATGAGGAAGCGCACGCCGAGGCTCTCACCGATCGCCTGCGCTTCCAGCATCATGGCGCGGGCGGTGGCGCGCGTGCCTTCGTCGGCAACGATTGCCGCAAGCGTGCTGCCGGTCAGCGCCGAGATCGGGTTGAAGGAAAGATTGCCCCAAAGCTTCACCCAGATTTCCGAGCGGATGTCCTCGCGCACCGGCGCTTGCAGCCCGGCCTTGACCATTTCGCGGGCAAGCGCGGTGGCCCGCTCGCTCTTTTCGCCCGAAGGCTCACCCAGCGAAAAGCGCGTGCCTTCGACATGGCGGATCAGGCCGGGCGCGTCGACCTCGACGGCCGGATAGACGACGGAGCCGATGACGCGCTCCGGTCCGATGCGCTGCCAGATCGCACCGCCTGGATCGACCGCGACGAGCCGCGTGCCTTCGAGCGCGCCGCCCGCCTTGTGGAAATACCACCAGGGCACGCCGTTCTGCATGGTGACGACGGCTGTCCCCTCGCCCAGCAGCGGCGCGATCTGATCAAGGGCCGGCGCCAGCGAATGCGCCTTCAGCGCCAGCACGACATAGTCCTGCACGCCGAGTTCGTCGGCGCGGGAGGCAGCCCTGACCTGCGCCACCTTTTCCTTGCCGTCCTCGATCAGGCGAAGGCCATCGGCCTTGATCGCCTCCAGATGCGCGCCGCGCGCCACGACCGAGAGATCGACATTGCCGGCGATCGCGAGCTTGGCGGCGAGGTAGCCGCCGATGGCGCCGGCGCCGAAGACTGTTACGCGCATCAGCCGAGCCCGAGCTTGGCCGCGAGGCCGATGCGCTGCAGCTTGCCGGTCGCGCCCTTGGGAATCTCGTCAAGGATCAGCACCTTGCGCGGCACCTTGAAATCGGCGAGCCGAGTCGCGGCGAAGCCGCGGATGTCGGCCTCGCTGGCGCTCTGGCCTTCGTGCAGCACGACCGCGGACGCCACTTCTTCACCCAGCTTGTCATGCGGCATGGCGAAGGTGACGACCTGCGCCACCGCCGGATGATCCATCAGCACGTCGTCGACCTCGAGCGGCGAAATCTTTTCGCCGCCGCGATTGATGATCTCCTTCAGCCGGCCGGTGACGCGCAGGTAGCTGTCCTCATCGAGCACGCCCTGGTCGCCGGTGTGGAACCAGCCATGAGCGAAGGCGCTGGCATTGGCTTGCGGGTTCTTCTCATAGCCGGCGGTGACGTTCGGACCGCGAATGACGATCTCACCGATCTCGCCGGGTTTGAGCAGTCGCCCGTCCGGCGCCATGACGGCGACTTCCGGCCCGGCCGACGCGCCGACGCTGCCTGGCTTGCGCAGTCCGGGCGGCAGGCGGTTGGAGGCCATCTGGTGCGCGGCCTCGGTCATGCCGTAGGATTCGATCACCGGGCAGCCGAAGGTCGCTTCCAATTCAGCCATCACCTGCGCCGGCAGCGAAGCCGACGACGAGCGGATGAAGCGAAGCCTGGCCTCGGCGAGCTGCTCGGGATTGCGCGCGGCGCGCGGCAGGATCGCCTGATGCATGGTCGGCACCGCCGTGTACCAGCTTGGCTTCGCCTCGGAGAGCCATTGGAAGAAACGCAGCGCGTTGAAGCCCGGCGTGCAGAAGACGCTGGCGCCGGCCGCGAGCGAGGACAGCACGGCAGCGATCAGGCCATGGATGTGGAACAGCGGCATGATGTTGAGGCAACGGTCGGCCGGCGTCAGGCCGAGCGTCGCGCCGATATGCGCTGCCGACGCCGCGAGGTTGGCGTGGCTGAGCGGCACCAGTTTCGGGCGAGAGGTGGTGCCGGAGGTGTGCAAAAGGAGCGCGACATCGCCATCGGCGGCGAGACCGGATGCGACCGGCGGCCCGACGGGATCGCCCTCGATCGCGAAGACGCCAGACGGCGCGCCTTCCGGCACCACCAGCCGCAGCACCGGAATGCCGAGGCGCCCGGCGACTTCGACCGAAGGGCCCTGCTCGTCCTTGCCGACAAGGATCGCCTTGACGCCGATATCGCTCAGATAGAAATCGAGCTCGTCGGCCCGGTAGGCCGGATTGAGCGGCGCGGTGGACGCTGCGGCCGCCACGGCGATGAAGGCCGTCGCCATTTCCGGGCCGTTCGGCAGCACGATGGCGACACGGTCGCCGCGGCCGATGCCCAGCGCGTTGAGCCGGGCCACGGTATCGCTGATCAGGCGGCGCAGCCCGCCATGCGAGAGGGTCGTTCGCTCGGGCGCGGCGATGGCCGGCGCGTCGTCGGCGCCAGGTGCGAGGCGATGGGCGAGATCGGTGGCGTTTTGGCTGTTCGTCATGGTTCCAGACTATGTTTCGAACGATCGGCTTATGTCCAGCAATGGGCTGCTCAATATCCGAGCGCCAGCCCGTCCTTGCGCGGATCGGAGGCGCCGGTCAGCGTGCCCCTTTCCCAATCGATCAGCACCGCCTGCCCTCCGCCCAGCGGATGATCGGGCTCGACGACGCGATGGCCACGGCGACGCAGGCCCTCGATGGCATCTGGACGCACGCTTCGCTCGGCCTCGACGGCGTCGTGGTTGTAGAAAACCCGAGCCGCATCGATCGCCTGCTGCGGGTCCATGCCGAAGTCGATCATGTTGGTCAAAAGATGCACATGGCCGAAGGGCTGGTAGCCGCCGCCCATCACGCCGAAGGGCATCAAAGCGCGGCCGTTCCTGGTCATCATGCCTGGCATGATCGTGTGCATCGGCCGCTTGCCGGGCGCGATCGCGTTCGGATGCTTCGGATCGAGGCGGAAGCTGGAGCCACGATTCTGCAGCACGACCCCGGTCTTCGGGCCGACGACGCCGCTGCCGAAGGAATAATAGGTCGAGTTGATGAAGCTCACCGCGTTGCGGTCGCGGTCGACGACGCTGATATACACCGTGTCGCTGCCGGGAAGATCGAGCCTCGGCAGGTCGGTCATGGCGCGCTCGGGATCGATCGCTGAACGCAAGCGGTCGGCATAGGCGCCGGAAAGCAGCGCCTTGACCGGCACGTCGACATGATCCTGATCGGCGAAAAACGCATCGCGGTCCTGATAGGCGAGCCGGCCCGCCTCGATCTCGAGGTGCAGACGCGCGGCGCCGTCGGGATCGAGCTTGCCCAGCTCGAAGCCCGAGAGCAGGTTCAGCATCAGAAGCGCGGTCAGGCCCTGGTTGTTCGGCGGCATCTGGTGGATGTCGTAGCCGCGATAGGAGGTGCTGACCGGGGTTTGGTAATCGCCCTTGGTGGCGGCGAAATCGTCGAGCGTGTGCAGGCCGCCGAGCGCGCGAAGCCGTCCGACAATGTCCTCGGCCACCGCGCCTTCGTAGAAGCCGGCGCGACCTTTCCTGGCGATGATGCGCAGCGTCTCCGCCAGTTCCGGCTGGCGGTGGATGTCACCCGCCTTTGGCGCCTTTCCGCCCGGCAGGAAGATGCGCGTCGCCACCTCGTCCGCCGACAGGTCGGTCTCGGGATCCTCCCAGTCGAAGGCGACGCGGTCGTGCACGACATAGCCGTTTTCCGCGTAATGGATGGCCGGCGCGAGCGCGTCCGCCAACCCCTTGCGGCCGTGATCGTCCAGCAAGCGGCACCAGGCGTCGATGGCGCCTGGGATGGTGACTGCGTGCGGGCCCTGTTTCGGCAGTTCGTTGAACCCCTTGTCCAGATACCAGTCGACCGTCGCGGCCCCGGGCGCGCGGCCCGAGCCGTTGAAGGCGAGCACATTGCCGTCGCCCTTCGGGCAATAGAGGACGAAGCAGTCGCCGCCGATGCCGGTCGATTGCGGCTCGACCACGGCCTGCACCGCGGCCGCGCAGACCGCTGCGTCCATCGCGTTGCCGCCGGAGCGCAGCATGTCGATCGCGGCAAGCGTCGACAAAGGATGAGAGGTCGCGGCCATCGCCTCGGTAGCGCGGACCGGCGAGCGGCCGGGAAACTGGAAGTCACGCATGCTGGTTTTGGTATCCCTCAAATCAACGTCCGCGGCCGAAAAGCTGGGCGGCGGACAACAAGACGATCGATAGCACGATCAAGCAAGTGGAAATGGCGGCGATCGTCGGATCGATCTGGTCGCGCAGCGCATTGAACATGCGGCGCGTCAGCGTCGTGGTCTCGCCGCCGGAGATGAACAGCGAGACCACCACCTCGTCGAAGGACGTGATGAAGGCAAACAGCGCGCCCGAGACGATCGAGAATCTTATCTGCGGCATCGTCACCTGGAAGAAGGCGGAGAAGCGGCCGGCGCCGAGGCTGCGCGCGACCATCTCCTGGCTCATGTCATAGGACCGCAAGCCCGAGAGCACGGTCAGCACCACCAGCGGCAGCGCCTGCACGGTGTGCGCGATGACGAGGCCGGTCAGCGTGTTGTTGAGGCCGATGCGGGCATAGAGAAAGAAGGTGCCGATGCCGATCAGGATGACCGGGATGATCAGCGATGCCGTGAGCAGCGCGTTGATGGCGCCGGTCAGCCTCAGCGTGCGGGCGTTGATGGCGTAGGCCGCGGC
This sequence comes from Mesorhizobium sp. RIZ17, assembly GCF_051127865.1. Taxonomy (NCBI): domain Bacteria; kingdom Pseudomonadati; phylum Pseudomonadota; class Alphaproteobacteria; order Hyphomicrobiales; family Phyllobacteriaceae; genus Mesorhizobium; species Mesorhizobium sp. RIZ17. Next base: position 4,065,979 of record NZ_CP147861.1, on the reverse strand, counting down.
GGTGCCGAGCACCGTCGCGACGATCGCCGTCATCACCGCGACCTTGACCGAGACGATGGTGGCGTCGCGCCATTCGACGGAGCCCAAATAGCTTTCATACCAGCGCAGCGACCATTCCTGCGGCGGGAACTGCAGGAGTGTCGAGCCGGAGAAGGACATGATGACGATGATCACCGACGGGGCGATCAGGAACAGCATGACAAGGCCGCCGAGCGCGTACAGCCACAAGCGTTGCCGATGCGAGATGGGCAGGCTGTTTTCCACGCTCATCGCTCACTCCAGACCCCGGTGGCGCGGGCGCCGAGCAGCCACTGGAAGAGGCCAAGCAGGGCCAGCGTGACGCCAAGCAGCACGACGCCAAGCGCGGCGCCAGCACCCCAGTTGGAATAGAGGCTGGTGGTCTGCTCCATGCGCATCGCCCACATGATCACCTTGCCGCCGCCCATCAGCGCCGGGGTGACGAAGAAGCCGAGGCAGAGCACGAAGACGATGACCACGCCCGAGGCCAGACCCGGCAGCGACAGCGGCAGGAAAATCTGCCGGAAGGTGGCGGCCGGGCTGGCGCCGAGATTCATGCCGGCGCGCAGGCAGTCGGTGTCGATCGTCTTCATCGAGGCGTAGAGAGGCAGCACCAGGAAGGGCAGCATGATGTGGGTCATGCCGATGACCACGCCGGCGAAATTGTTGGCGAGCGGCAGCGGCTGGCCGATGACGCCGAGATCCATCAGCCATGTGTTTACCAGGCCCTTGCGCTGCAGGATGACCAGCCAGGCATAGGTGCGCACCAGCACCGAGGTCCAGAACGGCAGGATGACGAAGATCAGGCAGACCCCGGCGGCGCGGCGCGGCAGTTGCGAGAGCATATAGGCCAGCGGATAGCCGGAGAGTACGCAGGCGCCGGTGACGAAGAAAGCCACCTTGAAGGTGGTGACGAAGGTCTTGATGTAGGAGGCCTGCTCGAAGAAGCGCGCATAATTGGCGGCGCTGAACTGGCCGGCCTCATCGAACAGCGAAAGCCAGAACAGCCAGCCGATCGGCACGATGATGACGGTGAAGACGAGCAGCAGTCCGGGCGACAGAAGCGCGAGCATGCCACGCGATTCCCGCCGCGCGTCGGCGCGCAAGGCATCGGCATTGAGCGCCCCATCGGGCCGGCCGGCATGATCGAGGCTGGCGGACGCGATGCTCATTGGTCCGCCACCAGCACGACGTCCTGCGCATCGATGCCGAGGGTTATCGGCTCGCCCGGCGCCGGCAGTTTCGCCAGCACGTCGGAGCGGCAATAGTCGCGCAAAGTCACCTGGCGACCGTCCCTGAGCGTTGCGTAGCAGACAAAACTGTCGCCCTGATAGATGACATCGCCGACGGTCGCCGGCAGCGCGTTGACGTCGCCGGTGGGTTCGCCGGCGATCAGGCGCAGCTTCTCCGGCCGCACCACCATCAGGTGCCGACCGGCGGACGGTGCGACTGCCGTCATGCGAAGCTTCCTGTCCTCATACCAGACACTGCCATTGCGGCATTCGACGGGAATGAAGCTCGACTCGCCGATGAAGCCGGCAACGAACTTGGTCTTCGGCCTGGCGTAGAGGATCTCGGGCTGGTCGATCTGCTCGATGCGTCCGGCATTCATGACGGCGACGCGGTCCGACATGGTGATCGCCTCGCGCTGGTCATGCGTGACGTAGACCGTCGTCATGCCGAGCCTTCGATGCAAGTTGCGCAGCTCGATCTGCATATGCTCGCGCAGGCTCTTGTCGAGCGCCGACAGCGGCTCGTCCATCAAAACGATGCGCGGCTCGAAGACGATGGCGCGGGCCAAGGCCACGCGTTGCCGCTGGCCGCCGGAGAGCTGGTCGACACGGCGCTCGCCGAGGCCTTTCAGTTGCACGAGGTCCAGCGCCCTTTCCACGCGTTCAGCGGTTTCGGCCGCCGATACGCGCCGCTGCTTCAGCGGAAAAGCGATGTTGTGGAAGACGTTCATATGCGGGAACAGCGCGTAGCTCTGGAACACCATGCCGATGTTGCGCTTGTGCGGCGGCATGGCGATGATCTCCTCGCCGCCGACCTTGATGGAGCCGGCATTGGCCCGCACGAAGCCGGCCAGGATCATCAGCAGCGTCGTCTTTCCCGAGCCAGACGGCCCGAGCAGCGTCAGGAATTCGCCCGGCGCGACATCGAGGCCGAGATCATGCAGCACAGACACGCCGCCAAAGCGCTTCTCGATACCGCTGATGCCGATGGGAAGCGCGGTCTGCGCGAGAGACAAGAGCATCTCCTTCAACTCCGGATCATTTTTCGCGAAACGCTGCGGAGCGGCGCATTTTGCGCCGCTCCGCACAGGTTCGTCATTGCTGGATCAGGTTGTTGAATTTCTCCGTCGCCTCGACGAGCGTGTCGCGCCAGAAGGCCGGGTCCTGCAGCACCTGCTTCTTGACGTTCTCGGGGGCGGAATTGATGTCCTTGATCCGCTCCGGCGGGATCTTGCCGGTCTCGAAGGCCTTCTCGTTGGCCGGGCCATTGTCGACATAGAGCGGCAGATTGGCCTGGAGATCGGGGCTGACGAACTTGGCCAGCGCCTTCATGGCGATGTCCTTGTTCTTCGACCCCTTCGGGATGACCATGCAGTCGGCGGTCAGCACGCCCTGGTCGAAGGAGAAGCTGACCGGCGCGCCGGACTTCTTCAAGGTGCCGGCGCGGCCGTTCCAGATGCTCGCCATGTCGACCTCGCCATCCTTGACGAGTTGCATGGCCTGCGCGCCGGAGGTCCACCAGGCGTCGATATGGCCCTTGACCTTGTCGACGGATTGCAAGGCGCCGTCGATGTCGACCGGATAAACCTTGTCGATCGGAATGCCCTTGGCGAGGGCGGCGACGCTCAGCGTCTCCGTCGCCTGGCTGCCCGAGAGCGCGCGGCGGCCCGGGAATTTTTCGACGTTCCAGAAATCGGCCCAGGTCTTCGGGCCTTTGTCGCCGAAGACATCGGTGCGGTAGATCAGCACCACGGAGGTGTAGGAGATGCCGACCCAGTCGTCGTGGACAAGCTTCGGGTTGATGCCGCTCTTGTCGATGACGTTGTAGTCGAGTTTCTCGAACAGGCCTTCCTTGGAGCCGCGCGCGCATTCGTCGGCGCCAAGCTCGGTGATGTCCCATTTGACGGCATTGCCGGTGACCTGCAACCGCACGTCGTCGAGGCCGTTGGTGGTATCCTGCTTGATGGTGATGCCGAGATCCTTGGCCGTCGGATCGAAGAAGGCCTTGGTCTGCGCTTCCTGATAGGTGCCGCCCCATGAGGCGACGGTGATGGTGTCGGCAGCCGACGCCGGAACGGCGACGGCGAGCAGGCCGGCGACGGCCATGCCATGAATACAAAGTCTCTTCGTCATTTTCGCTTCTCCAACCGGTGTTCCCGTTATCGTTGATTTGGTATGCGAATTTGTATACAATTTTGAGTGTAATTCGCCGGAAGCCGTTGTCAACATGGTACGGGCGGTTTTTGGGGGGGTGCATCGAGACTGGGCTCGCGGCGTTTGTTCCCGTCGAACTGCTCTGTTTCAAGCAGGCGCTAAAAGGCACTAAACTGCGATTCCATGGCAGACCGTTGGAGGCGGGACGTTTGAGCAAGGAGAGAAAGAACACGCTGCGCGACTCGGTGTTCGAGAAGCTGAAGGCGTTGATCATCACCGGCCAGATCCCGCCGGGCGGCCGTGTGACCGAAAACGAGATCGCCGAGCGCCTGAAGGTCAGCCGCACGCCGGTGCGCGAGGCCTTCAACCGGCTGGAGCGCGACGGGCTGGTGATCGGGCGCCCGCGCCAGGGCTATGTGGTGGCCGAGTTCAACCTGACCATGTTCCGCGAGGCCTTCGACATCCGCGAGCTGCTCGACGGGCGCGCGACGGAGCTCGCGGCGGCCAATGCGACCGCCGCCGACAAGGCGAGGCTGCGCGGCATGCTGGCCGAATGCGAGCGGCTGGCGGCGATCCCGGATCGCAGCACCAGGGAGAAATTCGAGGAGCTGCAGGTCGGCATCGACCTGCACCGGGTGATCGCCGAGATCAGCGGCAACGAGATGCTCTACGGCATGCTTTGCGGCATCCTCGACAAGTGCCAGCAATATGTCTGGACGGAGCTTCTGTGGCTGGACGAATGGAAGCTCACCCGCGAGGAACATGCCGGCATCGTCGACGCGATCTGCGCCGGCGATGTCACGCTGGCCGGCGAGCGCGCCCGTTCGCATGTGCGCGGCTCGCGCGAGAACATCCTGCGCCTGCTGCAGGCCAAGTCCGACTATCAGGGATTCTTCGCAAAGGCGTCCTGAACAAGCGCTATCATATCAACCGGAAAGCATGGGGCAATTGGCGCCGCGCCGCAGGCTGACATGCGCGACGTCGCCGACGCTGAATTGAGAACCGTCGGCGCGGCGCGGGGCGTCGATGACGATCGCGGTCCCCTCACCCAGCTCGGCGTGAAGGCGCAGCGTGCGGCCATGGAAGACAACGCCGCTCACCCGCGCCGGCGCGGTTCCCTCGGCGGCCTCGCCGGCCGCCAGAAGATCCTCCGGGCGCACGCCGATGGTGCGCGTGTCGCCGGCGGCCGGCGTCTCGCCGTTGTCGGAAGTGGCCTCCAGCGGCAGTTCGCCTGCGGCGAAGCGCAGCCGCTCGCCGTCGCGGCCAAGGAAGCGTGACTGCAGCAAGTTCATCGTGCCGATGAAGGAGGCGACGAAGCGCGTCGCGGGCCGGTCGTAGAGCGTGGCCGGCGCAGCGGTCTGCTCGATACGGCCCTTGTTCATGACGACGATGCGGTCGGAGATCGACAGCGCCTCGGTCTGGTCGTGGGTGACCATGACGAAGGTGGTGCCGAGCCGCGACTGCAGCCGCTTCAATTCCACCTGCATCTGCTCGCGCAGATGCGCATCGAGCGCCGACAGCGGCTCGTCGAGCAAAAGCACGCGCGGCTCGCAGACGATGGCGCGGGCCAAAGCGACGCGCTGGCGTTGGCCGCCGGAAAGCTCGGAGACGCGGGCGCGCAGCTTGTCGGCGAGCCCGACCATGTCGAGCGCCTCGCGAACCCGTTTTGCCTGTTCGGCGCCGGTGAGTTTGCGCAGCGACAGGCCGAAGCCGACATTGGCCGCGACATCCATATGCGGGAACAGCGCATAGTCCTGGAAAACGGTGTTGACCGGGCGGTCGAAGGGCCGCAGGCCTGTGATGTCGCGGCCGTCGAGCAGGACATTGCCGCTGGTCGGGCTTTCGAAGCCGGCGATGACGCGCAGGCTCGTCGTCTTGCCGCAGCCGGAGGGGCCGAGCAGGGTCAGGAACTCGCCTGCGGCGATGTCGAGATCGACGCTATCAAGACCAACAATGCCGCCAGGGAAGACTTTCGAGACTTTCTGCAGTCGAACTAATGGTTCTCGCAATTCCGAACGGAAAACCGCTTCACACTTTTCCTGGAATTGCTTTGGAGCATCAGGCGCCATCGCGCACCTCGGACGGTTTTGTCGTGTTGACCCACAGGATCTGGCAGCGCTCGGCGCCGGGATTGCGGAAGGCGTGCAGCAGCGTGCTCTTGAAGGCGAAGCTGTCGCCGGCCTTGAGCACATAGGTTGTCGCGTCCACCACCAGCTCGACCTCGCCCGTCATCACGAAGCCGAATTCATGGCCGGCATGGGCATAGGCTTCCGCCGTGCCGCCGCCGGCCTCGACCGTCACCAGCATGCCGGTGAGCGTCGCGGCGGGCGGCGACAGCAACGCCTTGGCGATGCCCTCGGATTTCACCGGGATCGACCGGCGCTTGTCGGCGCGCACGCAATAGAGATCGTTGACCGCCTCGTTGCCGTCGGCGATCAACGCCGACGGTTCGATGTCGAGCGCGGCTGCCAGCGGCCAGATCACCTTGACGCGCAGCGAGGACATGCCGCGCTCGATCTGGCTGAGCGCGCCGATGGAGATGCCGGCCTTGGCCGCGAGCTCGGCCAGCGACAGCTTGCGCTCAAGCCTGAGCGCCCGCACGCGCCGGCCGACGCGGATGTCGGCATCGTCCTTTGGTTTCGTCGCCGCTTCGTCAAGAACATCCATGCATCGGTCCTCGTTGTCTTTCCACCGGTGCGGCGCAGCGCCGCCAGGCTCCCCCTTCTCCCCTTGTGGGAGAAGGTGTCGCCGAAGGCGACGAATGAGGGGTGCTCCAGCTTGGCAAGGACGGCGACCCGTCCAACACCCCTCATCCGTCTCGGCGCTGCGCGCCGATCCACCTTCTCCCACAAGGGGAGAAGGTAAGGGGCGCTCAGCCGCCCGCCTTCACCTTCTCGAACATCTTCGCCATATCGTCATTCTGCTTCATCGGCCCGGTGAAGATGGTGCTCTTCAGCATCACGTCCGGATCCGCCGGCAGCTGCAGCTTGTCCAGCTCCTCCTTCGACACGCCGGCGAAGGCGGTCGAGAGCGAGCTGCCATAGCCGTAGGACTGGATCAGGAACTTGCCCGAGTCGGCGTCGAGCCGGCTGTTGATGAAGTCATAGGCGAGATCGACGTTCTTGGCGTCCTTAAGCATGACGAAGCCGCAGGCCCAGGTGAGCATGCCTTCCTTCGGCTTCATGAACTCGACCGGAACACCCTGCTTCTTCAGCGAGGTGGCCGACGCGTTCCAGGTCATGGCGGCGACCAGCTGGCCGCTTGCCAGCGCCTGCTCGACCGAGGTCATGTCGGTGGTGTAGCTCGACAGCAGCGGCCGCTGCTCGCGCAATTTCGCGGCGACCTTCTCCATCTGGTCCGGCGTCATGTCGAACGGGTTCACGCCGGCGAGCAGCGCTGCGACGATCGGCGTGTCATGCACGGCGTCGATGGTCGCCATGCGGCCGGCATATTGCTTGTCCCACAGAAGGTTCCAGCTCGCCTCCGGGTTCTTCACCAGATCGGTGCGGTAGAGGATCGAGGTGTTGCCCCAGTCCCACGGCACCATCCACACCTTGCCGTCGCCGGCCTGCAGGTCTGGCAGGTTCTTGAACACCGGGAAGATCGAATCCCAGTTCTTGATGCGCTTGGTGTCGATCGGCTGCAGCAGGCCTTCCTTGTTCCAGCGCGCCACCTTGTCGTAGCAGGGATGCGCGATGTCGGGGCGGAAGCCGGCCTTGACCTTGGTGAAGGCGTCGTCGTCGTCGCCGAAGATCGTCGCCTCGACGCCGTCCGGATGCGCGGCAAGGAAGCTCTTGTTGAAGTCGGGCAATTCATAGCCCGACCAGGTGAAATATTGCAGCTTGTCGGCGGCAAGAGCGACCGTCGACGACAGCGCCATGGCGAGCGCCGTGAGGCCCGCCAAGGCTTTGCGGCCAGTGATCGATTTCAGGTGGAATGTCATTCTCGTTCTCCTCTTCTTTGTTGTGGTTCAGGCTGGATTGCGGCGCGCGGCGCCGAGGCCGCGATGGCGAAGGATTTCGGCGGTGCCGGCGATGACGAAGGAGACGCCGAGGATCACCGTTCCCAGCGCCATCACGGTCGGCAGCGAGCGCGGGAAGCGCAGTTGGCTCCAGATGTAGAGCGGCAGCGTCGGCTCGGTGCCGGCGAGGAAGAAGACGACGATGAACTCGTCGAAGGAAATCAGGAAAGAGAGCATGAAGGCCGACAGCACGGCCGGCGCACTCAGCGGCAGCATGACGCGCCGGAACGTCGTCCAGTCGGAAGCGCCGAGGTCGAGCGCGGCCTCGCGAATGGTCTTCGGGATGGCGGCGAAGCGGCTGCGCATCACCACCACCGTCGTCGGCAGCGCAACGAGGATGTGACCGAGCACGATGGAAACGCGCGATGGGCCGAGGCCGATGAGGTTGACCAGGATGAGCAGCGAAATGCCGACGATGACGCCGGGGATCAAGATCGGCAGCCTGGCGATGGCGCTGATGGTGGCGGCGAGCGGCGAGCGGCCGTAAAGATCCATATAGGAGACGGTGATGCCGCAGAGCGTCGCGCCGGAGGCGGCGACGACGCCGATGACCAGGCTGTTGGCCAGGGCGCCGGAGAGCGCCGGGTTGCCATAGAGCGTGCGGTACCATTCCAGCGTGAAGCCCTGCAGCGGAAACGCCGCCTGGATCGAGTTGTTGAAGGAAAACAGCGGAATCAAAAGCACCGGCAGATAGAGGAAGACGAGATAGCCGAGCACATAGAGGCCGAGCCAGTGGCCGTCCGCATTGATGTCGGTCCGCGCGCTCATGTGCGGCTGCCAAACCGGCGGTCGGCACCGCGCGCGACCAGCACCACGCAAAGAATGACCAGCATGACGCAGACCGAGAGGGCTGCGCCGAACGGCCAGTCATTGGCCTTGCCGAACTGCGACTGGATCAGCGTGCCGATCATGGTGCTGGCCGGGCCGCCGACCATGGCCGGCGTGACATAGTCGCCGACCGTCGGCACGAAGACGACAAGTGCTGCCGCCAGCACACCCGGCATGGAATTCGGCAGCACGACGCGGCGGAAGCTGGTGAACGGCCGCGCGCCGAGGTCGGACGCGGCTTCGAGCAGCGATTTCGGGATCGTGTCCAGCGCCACATAGATCGGCAGGATGGCGAAAGGCGCGTAGGCGTGGGCGAGCGTCACCACGACTGCCGCCGGCGTGTTAAGGAAGGCCAGCGTCGGCTGCGACCACAGGCCGGTCTCGATGAAGGCAGAGTTCAGCACGCCGTTATAGGCGAGCACGATCTTCCAGGCGAAGACGCGCAAAAGGTAGCTGGTCCAGAACGGCAGCGTGACCAGGAAGAGCAGCAGGTTGCGCCGGCGGCCGGCATGGAAGGCAAGGTAATAAGCGACCGGATATGCAGTCGCGACGGTGGCGAGCGTCACAAGGCCGGCGATGACCAGCGAGCGCAGCGTCACCGTCCAGTAAAGCGGATCGGTGGCGACGGTGAAAAAGTTTGCGACCGTCAGGCCGACGCCGAGCAACGAGCCGTCATTGCCCCTAAAGGCGAGGAAGACCACGAGGCCGAGCGCGAACAGGATGAGGAAGAATGTGACCAGCCCGCCAGGCAGCAGCATGGCGAAGCGGAACACTGGCGAGATGCGGTTTTCCGGCAATGGCCGTGTTGCGACGATGGTCGACGACATCGAACTGCCCATCGAAATTCTGAAATCTCCTAATGATTTTTCATGTTCATGAAACTGTCAAGCTGAATCGCTTGTGCGCCGCACGCGTTCGGCGTCAGCGCTCGAAGGCGTCGAGCATGCGGTACCAGGTGATTGCCGCGGCAACGCCGACTTGGCGGAAGGCGTGGAATGGGATTGGCCGGATCGGCGACAGCGGGAATGGCAATTGCCTGGCGTCACCGCTTGCAAGGTAGTTCGCCATCCGCCTGCCCAGCGCGCTCATCAGCCCGACGCCCCTGCCCTGGCAGCCGACGACCGCGAGCAGGCCCTTTTCCGGCTCGTGCAAATGCGGCAGATGATCCGGCGTCAGCGCCACGCGACCGAACCAGCGCTTTTCGATGGCGATGCCGGTAAGCGCCGGATAGAGGCGGATGAGCGCGCGTTCGCAATGCGCCCAGTCCGCGGGACTGGAAGGCCGCGCCATGCGGCCCCGCCCGCCCAGCACCATCCGACCGTCAGCGCTTTTGCGGTAATAGACCAGAATGCGGCGGGAATCCGAAACCGCCTGGCCTCCCGGCAGAATGCTGGCGGCAAGCTCCGCCGGCAGCGGTGCGGTGGCGATCTGGAAGGAATGCAGCGGCACGATCGTCTGGGCGAGGCCAGGCAACAGGCCATCCGTATAGGCATTGGTGGCGAGCACGACCGCTTTGGCACGTAATTCGGCGTCTCCTTCTGTCGAAACCCGCCAGGCGCCGACATCCCTGCGGAGCTTCACCACCCGCCGCCGCTCGGCGATGCTGGCGCCGGCGGCCGAGGCGACGCGGGCGAGTTCCAGCGTGTAGGACAGCGGATCGATGACGCCGGCGCGGCGATCTAGCCAGCCGCCGAGATAGCCCCTCGCGCCGGTCATCGCAGCAACCTCCGCCTGGTCGAGCAGCTTGACGTCGGCGCCGCGCGAGCGCCATTGGCGATCGCGGTTTGCTGCCGCTGCCAAAGCGGTCTCGGTATGCGACGCCTGGATCCAGCCATTGCGGGTGAAAGGCACGGCCAGCTTCTCGTCGCGGATCACATCGAACACGGCGTCGGCCGTCGCTGCGGCGAACTCGACCAGGGCTTCGCCGCGCTCCTTGCCGAAGTGCCTGAGCAGCCATTCCGGATCGTATTTGAGGCCTGGAATGACCTGGCCGCCATTGAGGCCTGAAGCGCCCTGCCCGATCGCGCCGGCGTCAAGCACCTGAACGGAAAGACCCGCGCGCGCCGCGTGCAGCGCGGTGGAAAGGCCCATGATGCCGCCGCCAACGATGACCGCGTCGAGCGTGCCACCACTCGACAACTCAGACTGAAATACCGGGGCTACCTGTGGCTTTCGCCAGATCGGATCGGAAAAGGCTGCGGGCAAGAGGTCACCTAGCGCTGGAGCTTCGTGAAAATCCTATTGTCGATTTCACAGATTTGAAAGAGCGCTTCGATGGGCCAGTCCAGCCGTGGCTGTGTGACAGCACACGGATGACCATAAATGTTGCGGCCGGCGGGATAGACGTTTCCGCGAAATCGGGGAAAAGTGCCGCGCGCGAAAGATCGAGAGGATGCATCACCATGACCGACCCGACCCGCCTGCCCGCCGACGGACTTTTCGTCGGCCGCGCCAGGACAAGCGAAGCGTCCCATCCGCTGGTGGTCACGGTGCGTGACGGCGAGGTCATCGACATCACGTCGAGCGCGGCGCCTACGGTGCGCGATGTCTGCGAGCTGCACGATCCGGCCGGCTATCTGCGCTCGGCACAGGGCAAGGCGATCGGCGCGCTTGCCGACATCGCGGCGAACAGCTTCGAAGCCGAACGCGACGCCAAAAAGCCGATGCTGCTTTCGCCCGTCGACCTGCAGGCGGTGAAGGCTTCCGGCGTCACCTTCGTCGTCAGCCTGCTCGAGCGCGTCATCGAGGAACAGGCGCGCGGTTCGGCCGAAAAGGCGGACGCCATCCGCGCCGACATCGCCGGGCTGATCGGCCATGACCTGTCGAAGTTGAAGCCCGGCTCACCGGAAGCGATGGAAATCAAGGCCAAGCTGATTTCGCGCGGCGCCTGGTCGCAATATCTGGAAGTGGGCATCGGCCCGGATGCCGAGATCTTCACCAAATGCCAGCCTATGGCCTCGGTCGGCTTCGGCGCCGATGTCGGGCTGCACCCGGTCTCCACCTGGAACAATCCGGAGCCAGAGATCGCCATGATCGCCGATAGCTCAGGCCGCATCGTCGGCGCCACGCTCGGCAACGACGTCAATCTGCGCGACGTCGAGGGGCGCTCGGCACTGCTGCTCGGCAAGGCCAAGGACAACAATGCCTCCGCCTCGCTCGGCCCCTTCATCCGGCTGTTCGACGAGACGTTTTCCATCGCCGACGTGAAGCGCGCCACGGTGCGGCTCAGCGTCGAGGGCGAGGATGGCTTCTCGCTGCAGGGCGCGAGCTCGATGGCGGAAATCAGCCGCACGCCGGAGGAGCTGGTCAAGGCGGCAATGGGGCCGCATCACCAGTATCCCGACGGGCTGGCGCTCTATCTCGGCACCATGTTCGTGCCGTCGAAGGATCGCGGCGAGAAGGGCAAGGGTTTTACCCACAAGGTCGGCGACATCGTCACCATCTCGTCGGAAAAGCTCGGCGCGCTCACCAACCGCGTGCGCCTGTCGCCGGACTGCCCGCACTGGACCTACGGCGCCAGCCACCTCATGCGCGACCTGGCCAGGGCTAATCTGATCTAGGGCCGCACCACGAGTGGCGTTGTCCAACGTCTACGCAACATGAGGGCGACGGTGCCGCGTGCCCGGGAAAATATCGCCGCAGCTGATGCAATCTGATGGGATTGCTGATGGCGTGCGCGCCTCACCCAACATCCACTGGCGATGGAGGCTTGCCACCGCCCGAAAAAGAGAATGCTCTAGACGTTCCGGTCGGCGCTGGCGAGAGATGCGGCCCAAGGCCGCATCGCGCCTGATCAAGGAGGAACGTTTCAACATGGGAGGAAATCGAATGCTTTCGCGGCTAAGACTGCTCGTGCTTGGCTTGATCGCGGTCATCGCCATTCCGGCGATGGCCCAAGCCAAGACATTCTACTGGATTTCGCATGGCGGCCCGGCCGATCCGGTCTGGACCTACTTCCTGGCCGGCGCCAAGCAATGGGCGACGGACACCGGCAACAAGGTGAACACCTCGTTCCACAATGGCGACGTCGCCTCGCAGCAGGAGGCGATCCGCGCCGCCATTTCGGCCAAGGCCGACGGCATCGTCACCACCAGTCCCGATCCGGGCAGCCTGATCGAGCTGGCCAAGGAAGCGCGGGCGGCCAACATCCCGATCATCAACTTCAACACGCCCGATCCGAAGGCCAACTTCAACGCCTATGTCGGCGGAGACAACGTCACCTTCGGCAAGCACTGGGCGCAGTACCTGGTCGACAAGGGCCTGGTGAAGAAGGGCGACTTCGTGTGGATGCCGGTCGAGGTGCCCGGCGCCACCTACGGCGTGCAGGAAGAGGAAGGCATCAAGAGCGTGTTCGGCCCCGCCGGCATCACCTATGAGATCACCGAGGCGACGCTCGACCAGGCCGAAGTGATCAGCCGCATGTCCGACTATCTCACCGCGCACAAAGGCAAGGTGAAGGCCATCATCGGCCTCGGCGACCTCGTCACCGGCTCGATCAAGCGCGTCTTCGACCAGGTCGGCGTCAAGCCGGGCGAAATCCCGGTCGTCGGCTGGGGCAACTCTCTCGACACCACCCAGGAAGTGCTGAACGGCTATGTCAACGCCGCGCAGTGGCAAGACCCGCAGGCGACCAGCTATGTGGCCCTGTCGCTGGCTAATATGGCCGCCAGCGGCATTCCTCCGGGCTTCAACGTCATCACCGGCGCGCTCTATGAGAAGGACACCGCCGGCGTCTACGACAAGATCCTGTCCGGCAAATAAGTCCCGCGCATTCACCGGCGCCGCGCTTTCCACCTTAGGCGCGGCGCTGGATGCTATAGTCGTCGGAGCTTGCCGCCAGTCGAGGCGAAGGCCCGGCCAGTCCAATCGTATCGCGGGTATCTCGTGGAAAATCGTTCCTTCATCCAGCGCCTGATCGGCAGATCGGAATTCGGCCCCCTCGTCCTGCTCGTCATCGAGTTGGTCGTATTCTGGGGCATCAATCCCGACTTCCTGTCGGCGCAGAACATCTCCAACATCCTGGCCTTCACCGTCGAGCTCGGCCTGATCGCGCTGGCGATGACGCTGTTGATGACATCAGGTGAATTCGACCTGTCGGTGGGCTCGCTGTTCGGCTTCTCGCCGGTGCTGATGTGGACGCTCTACAACAGCGGCGTCACCTCGCTGGAAGTCGGCCTGCTGATCGCATTGCTGGTCGCGGCCGCGATCGGGCTGGTCAATGGCTGGTTCGTCACCCAGCTCAAGATCCCGTCCTTCCTGGTGACGCTCGGCATGCTGCTTGTCGTGCGCGGCACGGCGCTGTTCGTCACCGACGGCTTCCCGCAGCGCACCTGGAGCGCTGAAGGCAGCTGGCTGGCGAACATACTGGTCGGCGATTTCTATATCGGCCCGTTCCGCATCTATGCATCGCTGTTCTGGTTTATCGGTGCGGCAATCATCCTCGGCTATGTGCTGACGCAGAGCCGCACCGGCAACTGGATCCAGGCTGCCGGCGGCAATCCGAACGCCGCCCGCGCGCGCGGCGTCAACGTCAGCCGCGTCAAGGTCGGCCTGTTCATCCTGTCGGCGGTGATGGCTTCGCTGGCCGGCGTGATCTCCTCGCTGCGCACCTCCGCGGCCAACCCCAACAGCGGCACCGGCTACGAGCTCGAAGTCATCGCCATGGTGGTGATCGGCGGCACGGCGCTGACCGGCGGACGCGGCACCATCATCGGCACGGTGCTCGGCATCCTGATCCTGCGCGTCATGCGCAACGGCATCGTGCTGATCGGCGTGCCTGGACTTGCCTACAACATCTTCATCGGCGCGATCATCCTCGGCATGATGGCGCTGCATTCATGGCTCGAGCGCCGTCACCAGGCAGGGACTTAGAACCATGGCCGAACCGCTCATCCGCATGGAAAACATCCGCAAGTCCTACGGGCGCGTGCAGGCGCTGGTGGACGCCAATTTCCACGTCAACGAAAAGGAGATCGTCGGCCTGCTCGGCGACAATGGCGCCGGCAAGTCGACATTGATCAAGGTGTTGTCGGGTGCCGTGCCATTGACCAGCGGCGACATCTACATCCGCGGCAAGAAGGTGACTTTGCGCTCGACCAGCGACGCCATCGCGCATGGCATCGAGACCATCTACCAGGACTCGGCGCTGGTCACGCAGCTGTCGATCGCGCGCAACCTGTTTCTCGGGCGCGAGCCGATCAAGCAGCCGCGCTTCCTGAACCGCATGGACCAGGAGGCGATGAACGCGGTGGCGCGCGACCTTCTGCGGCAGGTCGGCATCACCAAGAACATCCCGCCGACGACGCCGATCGGCTCACTGTCGGGCGGCGAGCGGCAGGCGGTGGCGATCGCGCGGGCCATGCATTTCGACAGCGACCTGATCATCCTCGACGAGCCTACCAACAATCTCGGCGTCGCCGAGACGCAAGGGGTGCTGAGCTTCGTGCGCAGCGCCCGTGATTCCGGCCATTCCTGCATCTTCATCGCGCACAACATCCATCACGTCTTCCAGGTGGTCGACCGCATCGTGGTGATGCGCCGGGGCAAGGTGGTGGCCGACGACATCGATCCGAAAAAGACCACCGTCGCCGAGGTCGAGCGCGTCATCACCGGCATGTCGGACAAGGAGATCCGGGACGCAATCGCCGATGGCCGGGAAGCGCATGGCTGACTGCTGAAGGGCGGATCGCATCGGCGACGCGGCCATTTGCCCGCCGCTGGCACAGGATTGCATCAGCGCCTATGACTGGACCCATGAAAGCCACCGTAGCCGACATCGCCAAGAGCTGCGGCCTGTCGACCGCGACCGTCGACCGGGTGCTGAACAACCGCCCGGGCGCGAGCGCGGCCAACCGGCAGCGCGTGATGGAGGCGGCCAAGCAGCTCGGCTACCTGCCGACGCTCGACCAGGTGGTGCTGCCCTCGAAGCCAGCGCATCTCGAATTCTTCCTGCCGATCGGGTCCAACGCCTTCATGGCCGATCTCGCCCATCACATCGAGGATTATGCGGCGCGCCTGCCCCTGGTCGCCTCCTGCCGCATCCACAACCTTGCCGGCATTTCGCCGGGCGCGCTGCAAAGCGCGGTGGAGAATCTTTCGCTGAAGGCCAATGGCGTCGGCATCATTGCCGTCGACCACCCGCGCACGCGCAACATCCTGCGCGAGCTGGTCGATGCCGGGATCAGGCTGGTCACGCTGATCTCGGATGTGCCGGCCGCGCCCCGCTCGGCCTATGTCGGCATCGACAACCGGGTGGCGGGCCGCACGGCGGCGCTGCTGATGGGCCGGTTCCTTGGCGGCCGGACCGGACATCTGGCGATGGTGGTCGGCTCGCGCTCCTATCGCGGTCACGAGGAGCGCGAGATGGGTTTTCGTTCGGTGTTGAGCGAGGAGTTCCCCAACCTCACAGTTTCCAGCGCCGCCGAGAGCAATGACGACCCTGACGCCAGCTACCGCGCGACCATCAAGGCGCTGCACAACGAACCGGAGCTGCTCGGCATCTACTGCGTCGGCGCCGGACGGTCCGGCGTGGCCAAGGCCTTGCTCGAGGTCAAGCCGCGCAGGAAGCCGGTCTTCATCTGCCACGACCTGACCAAGGAAACGCGCCGCTATCTCGTCGACGATCTCGCCGACGTCGTGATCGACCAGAATGCACGGCTGATCGCCGAGCAGTCGGTGATCCGCCTGCTCGGCTCGATCGCCTCGTCGGCGCCCTACCTGACCAAGAAATTCATCGAGCCGCGGTTGATCTTCAAGGAAAACGTGCCGGTGCAGTAGTGCGCGGACAGCGATTCCCAGGATTTGTCTGATGATTGATCCGGCAAATCTGCACAGCAGCTATGCACGTTTCGCAATTGCCGAATCGTTGGGCAACTCGTAGACATCTGGGTGTCGGCCGTCTCCTCCTCCCAGATGTGATGCCGACGCTGAATACGGTACACCTCCTCCCGTGCCGTATTCGAAATCGAAGCCCGCTGCCACCTCCTCCCGGCAGCGGGCTTTTTCTTTGCGCGCAATGAGGCGGAGCGCCCCCTCACCCGGATTGCCAAGTCGAATTGCTTTGCAATTCGGGCAATCCGACCTCTCCCCGAGGGGAGAGGAAGTCAGCGCGCCCGGAATGAGGCGATCAGGCTTTCGGCCATGCGCACGAATTGCGCGCTCGGACCTTCGGCGCCGACGCTCTGCATCGAGACGCGCGCGCCTTCGAGCAGCAGCGACAGCGTGTCGGCGAGGAGCTCCGCCTGGCCGATGCCGGCATCGCGGCAAAGCGCGACCAGCTTCTCGCGCTGGGCCTCTTTCAGTTCCTTGATGACGCGCCTGGCCGGATGATCGGTCTCGGTGAGCTCGACGGCGGCATTGGCCATGTCGCAGCCGCGGCTGTCGGCGCTGAGCAGTTGCGAAGCCTTCTGGACCCAGGCATGCAGCTGGGCGAGCTTGTCGCCGGGATGCTGGGCCTCGAACTCGTCCCAAATCCTTGAAGCCTTCGCCGCCGTGGCGCGCAGGCACTCGATGATCAGCTCGTCCTTGGATTCGAAGTGACGGTAAAGCGTCATCTTGTTCGTGCCGGCAGCCTCGGTGATGGCGTCGACGCCCACACCTTTAATGCCGTGCTTGTGGAACATGTCCTGCGCCGTCTCCAGGATTCGATCCCGGGGGCGGGAACGCTCCGCGACGCCGTCAGTCATGATGATCTCCTTTTGTCGTTTCCAAAAAAACCGTCGCCACCTCTTGACTAGGGTGTTACCGGTCTGTAACTTCCAGCATGTTACTTACTGGTAACACCTATATCACTCGTCGTCAAACGACAAGGCCCTCCGATAGCCCTGCCAGAGTGAGATAGGCCAGAAAACCTGCCTGTCATGCGGCTTCGGCCGGTGAATTCGAGAAAAATCGGCCCGTGGTCAATCGATGCGGGCCGAGCAAGGAGCCACTCCTATGCAAAAGCGCAAAGACCTGACGATCGACGAAGCCATCCGGGATCCGATGATCCGGCTGGTGATGAAGGCGGACGGGATCGACCCCAAAGCCTTCGAACGGATGCTGCGCTCGCGCGCGGCCGAACAGGCGCTGGGCGAAGATATCCCGCCATCCTTCCTGGCGGATTCCGGCTCCGGCCGGGCCCGGCGCCTGCGCCATTTCGCAAAACCGTTCGGCGAGGCGTCCGCATCATGGTGAACTTCTTCATCCACCGCCCGATCTTCGCGTCGGCGATCGCCATCATCATGGTGCTCGCCGGTGCGATCGCGTATTTCCTTTTGCCGGTCTCGCAGTTCCCCGACATCACGCCCCCGCAGGTCGTGGTCAGCGCCCATTATCCGGGCGCCAGCGCGCAGGTCGTGGCCGATACGGTCACCACGCCGCTCGAGCAGCAGATCAATGGCGTGCAAGGCATGACCTACATGTCGTCGACGAGCTCGAATGACGGCTCCTCGACCATCACCATCACCTTCGACGTCGGCTATCCGCTGAGCACGGCGGCCGTCGACGTGCAGAATCGCGTCAGCCAAGCGGCGTCCTCCCTGCCGGCGATCGTCAACCAGGGCGGCGTGACGATCAAGAAGCAGAACCCCAATTTCGTGCTGATCGTCGACCTCACCTCGCCTGACGGCTCGGTCGATCCGGTGGCGCTGAGCAACCTCGCCTATCTGCAGGTGGTCGATCCGCTCAAGCGCCTGCCCGGCGTCGGCGACGTGCAGATCTTCGGCGAGCGCCGCTATTCGATGCGTGTCTGGCTCGACCCGGACAAACTGGCCAATCTCGGCATCACCGCCGTCGATGTGCAGAACGCCATCGCCGAACAGAACGTGCAGGTGGCGGCCGGCAAGATCGGCCAGTCGCCGGCGCCAGCAGGCACCGCCTTCGAGATGCAGGTCAATGCCGTCGGCCGTCTCAGCGACCCGAAGGAATTCGGCGACATCGTCGTGCGCGCCAATTCGCAGAACGGCTCGCTGGTCAGGCTGCGCGACGTCGCGCGCATCGAACTCGGCGCACTGCAATATTCGTCATCCGCCTTCTTCGGCAAGGATCCGACCGTGGTCTTGGCCGTCTACCAGATGCCCGGCTCCAACGCGCTCGACCTGCAGCAGCGGGTCAAGGACAAGATGCAGGAACTGTCGCAGCGTTTCCCGAAGGGCGTCCACTACGCCATGCATTACGACACGACGCGCTTCGTGTCGGCCTCGATGCATGACGTGCTGATCACGCTCGGCGAAGCGCTGGTGCTGGTCGTGGCAGTGGTGTTCGTCTTCCTGCAAAGCTGGCGCACCACCATCATCCCGACCATCGCCATTCCCGTCTCGCTGATCGCGACATTGGCGATCATGTACATGCTGGGCTTCTCGCTCAACATGCTCTCGCTGCTCGGCATGGTGCTGGCGATCGGCCTTGTCGTCGACGATGCGATCGTCGTCGTCGAAAACGTCGAGCGACAACTGGAGGCAGGGCTCAAGCCGCTTGCCGCGACGCGCGCGGCGATGGCCGAGGTGACCGGGCCGATCATCGCCACCACCGCGGTGCTGATGGCGGTGTTCATCCCGGTCGCCTTCATCCCCGGCGTTTCCGGCCGGCTCTACAATCAGTTCGCGTTGACCGTGGCGATCTCGGTCGGCATCTCGGCCTTCAACTCGCTGACGCTGAGCCCGGCGCTGAGCGCCGCCTTCCTGCGCCATCGCGGCGAGACACAGTTCGTGCTGTTCCGCTGGTTCAACGCCGGCTTCGACTGGCTGTCGCATGCCTATGCGCATGGCGTGCGCATCCTGATCAAACTGCGCTGGATCATGCTCGGCCTGTTCGCGGCCGGTCTCGTCGCCACCTACTTCGTCTGGCAGAAGCTGCCTTCGACCTTCCTGCCGGTCGAGGACCAGGGCTATTTCTTCGTCGTCATCCAGTTGCCGGACGGCGCTTCGCTCGAGCGCACCGATGCCGTGGCGCAGAAGGCGCGCGACATCCTGCAGAGCACGCCCGGCGTCGACATCGTCGGCTCGATCAGTGGCCTGAACTTCCTCACCAGCGCTGCACAGTCGAACTCGGCGGTCGAGTTCGCCATCCTGAAGCCGTGGGACGAGCGCGGACCCGATCAGAGCGCCTCGAAGCTCGTCGAGCAGGTGCGCGGCAAGCTCCTGCAGATGCCGGACGCGTTCGCGCTCTCCTTCGATCCGCCCTCGATCCCGGGCATCGGCACCACCGGCGGCTTCGAGTTCCAGGTGGAGGACCTGTCGGGCCGAGGCAGCGCGGCGCTGAACGACGTCACGCAGGCGCTGCTCGCCGAGGCGCGCAAGCAGCCGGAGCTCAACCCGCAGCAGCTGTTCTCGTCCTTCTCGACCTCGACGCCGCAGTTCAACTACGACCTCGACCGCAGCAAGGCGAAGCTTCTCGGCCTCAACCTGCCGGACGTCTTCAACACGCTGCAGATCTATCTCGGCTCGCTCTACGTCAACGACTTCAACCTGTTCGGCCGCACCTTCCGCGTGACGATCCAGGCCGACAAGGACGCGCGCGCCGACGCCACCGACATCTCCAGGCTTTATGTGCGCAATGCGTCGGGCGGCATGGTGCCGCTGAGCACGCTGGGCAAGCTTGTGCCGATTGTCGGACCTGAGACCGTGCCGCATTACAACAACAACGCCTCGGCGCTGATCAATGGCGGCGCTGCCCCCGGCTTCTCGTCCGGACAGGCGGTGGCAGCCATGGAGCGGGCGGCGGCGAACGTGCTGCCGCGCGACTTCGGCTACGAATGGACCGGCATCACATTCCAGGAGCTCAAGGCCGGATCGATCGCGTCTGTCGTGTTCGGGCTGGCGATCGTCTTCGTCTTCCTGATCCTGGCGGCGCAGTATGAAAGCTGGGCGATGCCATTCATGGTGCTGCTCGCCGTGCCGCTCGCCTTGTTCGGCGCCTTCGTGGTGCTCCTGCTGCGCGGTATGCAGATCGACGTCTACTCGCAGATCGGCTTCGTCATGCTGATCGGCCTGGCGGCGAAGAACGCGATCCTGATCGTCGAGTTCGCAAGGCGACGGCGCGAGGAGGGTCTCACCATCGTCGAAGCGTCGATGGAAGCCGCGCGGCTGAGGCTGCGGCCGATCCTGATGACGGCCTTCGCCTTCATCCTCGGCGTGCTGCCGCTAATGTTCGCGACGGGTGCAGGTGCCGCCAGCCGGCAGTCGATCGGCACCACCGTCTTCGGCGGCATGGTTGCGGCGACCATCCTGTCGCTGGTCTTCGTGCCGGTCTTCTACGCGGTGATCGAACAGCTGCGCGAACGCCGCGGCGGGAAAGAACCTGCCACGGGGCATCACGACGCCCCTCGGCAGGAGGAAATTGAACCGACCGCCGAGCCGGCGCTTCAGCCGCTCGCGCAGGCGGCCGAATAGGATTGGAGATCAATTATGCGTAGATGGAAAATCGCTTTAGGGTCGGCCGTCGCGCTGGGCGCAATCTCGGTGGCCAGCGTGCACTTTCTCGACATGGGCAATTTGAGCGGCGGCACGGCGGGCGCAGCACCCGCGCCGGCAGCCTTCGTCATGCCGGTGCCGGTGGTGAATGTCGTGAAAAAGACGCTGCCGATCTATCTCGACTACGCCGCGCGGGTGGAATCGATCCGCAACATCACGCTGCAGGCCCGCGTGCCGGGCTATCTGCAGGAGCAGACCGCGGCCGACGGCAGCGACGTCAAGCAGGGCGACATGCTCTACCGCATCGCGCCGGATGACTATCAGGCCGCGCTGGACCAGGCGAAGGCCCAGGTGCAGCGCGATAGCGCGACGCTCGAATATGCAAAGTCCAATCTCGGCCGCGGCACCGATCTTGCCAAGGCCGGTTACCTCGACAAGGACAGCTTCGACCAGCGCACCAGCAACCTGCGCGCGGCGCAAGCCGCCCTTGCCGTCGACCAGGCAACGGTGCGGACGGCCGAGCTCAACCTCGGCTATGCCGAGATCAAGGCGCCGTTCTCGGGGCGTATCGGCCGTAACCAGGCTTCGGTCGGCACGCTGGTCAGCGTCGCCGGCACGGTGCTCAACACGCTGGTGCAGCTCGATCCGATCTATGTGACCTTCAATCCGAGCGAGACCGATCTCATCCAGATCGAGCAGGCGAAGGCCAACGGTCCGATCGCCGTCGATGTGCTGCTGCCCGGCGAGACCCAGCCCAGCCAGAAGGGCGAGCTTACCTTCATCGACAACACGATCGACCACTCGACAGGCACGATCACGGCGCGCGCCACGATCGGCAACGCCAAGTTCACGCTGCTGCCCGGACAGTATGTGCGGGTGCGGCTGCATGTGAAGGAACAGCCCAACACGCTGATGGTGCCGCAAGTGGCGCTGGGTTCCAGCCAGCTCGGCAAGTACCTCTATGTCGTCGGCAAAGGCAACACCGTCGACCAGAAGCTGGTGTCGCTTGGGCCTACCGACGGCGACCTGATTTCCGTGACCTCCGGTATCTCCGAGACCGACCAGGTGATCACGGGCAATCTGCAGAAGATCGGACCCGGAATGCCGGTTTCTCCCTTGCCGCAACCGAAACCGGCCAGCTGATAACCCCCATCAGTTTCCGGTCCGACGGCGCCCTCGACACCCACGTCGAGGGCGCCGTTTTGCCATGAGGGTTCAGACGGCTCCCGACGCCGACTCCGTGCGCGGCTTCGCGGGATTGCTTGCAAGCAGTTCGACCAATCCGGCGATGTCGGCGCGTTCCGCCTTGGCCGGCAGCATGAAGGCGCAGTAGGGCTGGCCGAGACGAACCGAGACGGACGACAGGGCGATCAATCGGCCCGCCTCAAGGTCGGCACTCGCCATCACCCTCTGGCCGAGCGCTATCCCCAACCCCAGCCGCGCCGCACCGATCGCCAGGCTGGACAGGCCGACGCGGCGGCCATGCGAGGGGTCCGGCGCGCGGCTGCCGCCGGCAGCGGCGAACCAATCCGCCCAGCTCGGGTGCGAGGCATAGTTCGGCCCCCAATTGGTGTGAATGAAGTGGCTCTCATGCACGTCGGCCAGGCCGGCGGCACCGTTGCCGTGGCGCCGCCAGAACTCAGGCGATGCGACCGGCAGGACGTCGTCATGAACGAGGCGCGCCATCTTGAGCGCCGGGTAGTGATAGTCGCCATAGGAGATGCGCAGATCGATGTTCTGGCGCACCACGTCGACGGGATCATCCTCGACCCGGACGTCGATCGCCATCCGCGGAAAACCGTCGAGCAGCACCGCGAGCCTTGGCGCCAGCCAAAGCTCCGCCAGGGAGAACGGCACGCTCACCACAAGGCACGTGCGCAAGCCGCCTTCCAGCATGCGCCGGCCGACCGCCGCGATCTCGCCCAGCGCATGCGCCGTCTGCGGATAAATGGCGTGGCCGGCATCGGTCAGCGCGATGCGGTTGCCGTTGCGCATGAAGAGCTGCTTGCCGAACCAATCTTCCAGATTGCGGATCTGCTGGCTGACCGCGGCCGACGAGACACCTAGCTCGGAGGCGGCGAGCGTGAAGCTGCCGGCGCGAGCCGCGACCTCGAAGGTTCTCATCGCGTTCAACGGCGGAAGCTTGTCCATACCATCCTCGAAAGTTTTTCTTGTGAGAGCCTAACAATTTTCTGCGTTGCGGCAAAGATTTCCTTGCCGTGTAGTGACAACAGGATTTTTGGAGGACGCTATGATCGAAAACATTCTCGACCTGGACCGCTATCCGCTCGACCGCGAAGGCAGCCCTGAGTGGCAGAAGCTGGTAGACGAGTCCAAGGCCGCGCTCGCGGCCAGCGGCATGTTCAACCTGGAAGGCTTCCTGCGTCCCGGCATGGCCGAACGGGCCGTCGCCGAGATCCGGCCGGTAATGGACACGCGCTCGCATGTCCACAGACGCTTGCACAACATCTACTTCAAGCCGTCGATCCCGGAGCTTTCGCCGGATCATCCGGCGCTACGCAAGGTCGAAACGATCAGCCATACGGTCTGCGCCGACCAGATCCCGAGAAGCACCGTTTTGTCGATCTACGAATATGCACCGCTGGTGCGGTTCCTGGCGGCGACGATGGACAAGCCGCAGCTTCATGTCATGCAGGATCCGCTGGCCCGCGCCAATGTCATGGGCTATCGCGCCGGCGAGGCACTCAACTGGCATTTCGACCGCTCGGAATTCACCACGACGCTGCTCTTGCAGGCGCCGGATATCGGCGGCGATTTCGAATACCGCACCGACCTGCGCTCGGACGACGATCCGAACTATGACGGTGTGGCGAAGCTGCTCGAGGGGCGCGATCCCGAGGCAAAGATCCTGCGCATCAAGGCCGGCACGCTGAACGTTTTTCGCGGCAAGAATACCGCGCATCGCGTCACCACCGTCGAGGGCAACCGCGAACGCATGATCGCGGTGTTCTCCTACTATGAACGTCCAGGCGTCATGTTCACCGATGAGGAGCGGATCGGGTTCTACGGACGAGCGGCATGAAGCTGCCGGTTCAAAATCCGGAATTCAAGGAAATCAGCTCTTGTTAGATTGTCGACAATCTGCTTGTCTTGCAGGAATTCCTCTCGGAGTCGACTTATGGCAAAGCTGGATTTCAGTCCGATCGCGGATACGACGCGCAGGGCGGAGATCGTCGCCCTGCTGCGGCGGGCCATCCTGACGGGACAGCTGGAGCCGGGGCAGAAGCTCAACGAGCTCAGGATTTCGGAGCAGATGCGGGTGAGCCGCGCTCCATTGCGCGAAGCGATGCGCGAGCTGGTGCAGGAAGGCATACTGACCAGCATCCCCTATGCGGGGACCTTCGTCATCGAGGTCACCGCCAAGGACATCATCGATGCCTATTCGCTGAACCAGGTGCTGGACGAATTCGCCATCGAGCGGACCTGGCCGCTGCGCGACCAGCGCTTCTTCGACGAGCTCGACCGCCGCCATGAAGCGGTGAAGCAGGCGACGCGCGCGAAGGACACCACGCGCCAGATCGAAACGGCGCTGCAACTGCATGGGCTGATCTATGAGTGGGCCGAAAACTCGGTGCTGCTGGAGACCTGGCAGCGGCTGACCAGCCGGCTGCAGATGTATTTCGCGCTGCATCAGCGGGCGCGCAACGAGCCGGTGCCGGCCGAGGACGTGCACGAAACCTATGTGGCGCTGCTCAAAGGCGCGGACATGCGCGCCGCCCAGCGCCATGCGCGCGAGCATATCGACCTCGATTTCGAAGAGCTTCTTGCCTACGCGCGCGGCCTCGAAAAGCGCGCATCGAAGAACTGACAGACAAGCGGACGACAGCACAGTGAAGATCAAGAGCATCAAGGCCTATCATGTCGTGCAGCCCTTCGTGGATGGGTCCTACCGCATGTCCAAGGGACGCGTCGCCGACTGCTTCGACGCGGTGATCGTCGCCATCACTTCGGACAGCGGCGTGACCGGCTGGGGCGAGATGGCGCCGCTCGGCAATTTCTATTCGGCCGCGTTTCCGGCGGGAACACGCGCGGGCGTGCCGGAGATCGCGCCGCATCTCATCGGCCAGGATCCGCGTGGGTTTGCCGGCATCGGCCGGCTGATGGACACGGTGTTCAAGGGCCACCCTTACATCAAGTCGGCGCTCGACATGGCGTGTTGGGATCTCGCCGCCCGCGCCGCCGACGTGCCGCTGGTGACCATGCTCGGCGGCCGCGAAAGCGATATGGCGGAGACCTACCGGGTCGTCACCCACGGCACGCTCGATCAGATGGCCGCACTTGCCAAACGGATCATTTCCGAAGGCTGCCGGCGGCTGCAGGTCAAGGTCGGCGGCAATGTGCATGACGACATCGAGCGGGTGACGACGGTGGCCGCCGCCGTGCCGAAGGGCACGGTGATCTTCTGCGACGCCAATGCCGGCTGGACGCCCTATCAGGCGCGGCAGTTCGCCGACGCGACGCGCGGCATCGACTACACGTTCGAGCAACCTTGCACAACGCTCGACGAGAACATGTCGGTGCGCCGCATGCTCGACAAGCCAATGGTTCTCGACGAATCCGTCACCTCGCTGGGCGAGATGCTGGAGATCCATCGCCGAGGTGCTGCCGACGGGCTGACACTGAAGATATCGCGGCTCGGCGGCGTGACGCAGACACGGCTGATCCGCGATGTCGCCGTCGATCTCGGCTTCATGATCACGGTCGAGGATACAGGCGGCGCCGAGATCGATACCGCCGCGATGGCGCATCTGTCGCTGTCGACGCCGGCGGAGCGCCGGCTGCATGCGATTGCCTTCCACGAATGGGTGACGGTGCGCACGGCCACCAACGCTCCGCCGGTGACCGGCAGCCACATGGGCATCCCCGACGGCCCAGGCCTCGGCATTGATGTCGACCCGGGCCTGCTCGGCGAACCCTTCTTCGAGATCGGCTGACATGAAGATCAGGCGCGTCAAGGCGACACCGATCAACTACAGGCTGGAAGCCCCTTATGTCTGGGTGTTCGGCGAGCTCGACGGCTTCTCGCCGACCATCGTCGAGGTCGAGACCGAGGACGGGCTTGTCGGCATCGGCGAGGCGCCGACGCCGGGCGCGGCCGCCGTCATCAACGACGTGCTGGCGCCGAGGCTCGCCGGGCGCGACGCCTTCGACATCGCCGGCGCGGAGGAAGTCTGCCTGCCGTTCTGGAGCGGCGTGCAATCGATCAACGACCGCACCCGCATCATGGCCTTCGGCGCCATCGAGATGGCGCTGTGGGACCTGCGCGGCAAAGCCTGGAAGCAGCCGCTCTATCAGTTGCTCGGCGGCGCGGTGCGCAAGGACATCCCCTTCACCGATTATTTCTCGCTGCGCGGCGACGGAGCGACAGTCAAAGGCGAGAAGACGCCGGAAGAGGTCGCCGACTACTGCGTCGAACTCCACGAGCGCCACGGCACGACCTTCTTCGAGGGCAAGTTCTCGACGCAGGATCCGAAGCTGTCGCTGAAGATGGTCGAGCTGATCCGCAGGAAGCTCGGCGACGCTGCGATGATCCGCATCGATTCCAACCAGGCCTATTCGCTGGCGACCGCCAGGCAGTTGGCGCGGCCGCTGGAAGAGCTCGGCGTGCGCAACTGGGAGGACCCAGTGGCGACCATCGAGGAGATGCGGGAACTGCGCCGCCACACCTCGATCCCGTTCTCGACCCACAACATCGATATAGCGCGTGCCATGGAGCTGAAGGTGCCGGACGCCTTCGTCGGCAACCCGACGGCGCATGGCGGCATCAACCGCATGCTGCGCTTCGTCGGCGCCTGTGAGCATGCCGGCATCGACTACTGGTGCTACAGCGGCGACACCGGCATCGGCAGCGCCTGCTACCTGCATCTGTGCGCCGCGCTCGGCTGGATCAGGGAGCCCAACCAGTCGCTGTTTCGCATGCAGCCGATGGACATCATCGAGGAAGGCCCGTTCGCGCCGAAGAACAATGTCGTACGGGTGCCCGAAGGCCACGGCCTCGGGGTCACGCTGTCGCAGGAAAGGCTTGCCGCCTGCCATCGCGACTTCGTCGAAAACGGCCCCTGCAACAAATATCACGACCCGGAAAAACCCGGGACCTACCGCAGACTGCCGCTGAATTAGGAGGATGTCGAAAAGCAAACAGGACTTATCGAGAAAAGGGCGGCCACGGGTCGCCCGGCCGACAGACAATCCATCAAGAAAATCTGACTTTTCCGTCCCAACGAGCGGATGGACCGGTCGGAGCCGCATGCTACTGTACATCGACCGATACTGAGTGCCTGGACCGGAGAACTCCACGCAACTCGTTCACTGGAATGCACCCGCCAACCACAACAACTGGGGAAAGGGCTTAGACCCATGAGCAAGAACTATCGCATTCTCGATCTCCTCCGGCGCGGCCGGACGCCGCTCGAAAACCACCTCATCGACGGCCTGGTCGACGGCCGTATCAGCCGCCGCGAGTTCGTGCGCCACGGCAGCCTGCTCGGCTTGTCGCTGCCGCTGCTCGGCCGCATCGGCATGGCCGCCGGCTTCGGCGCAGCACCCTCGCTCGCTCGCGCCGGCGCACCCGGCGCCACCATCCGCGTCGGCAGCAGCGTGCCGGCAGCGGCGATCGATCCGGTGACCATCGCCGACGCCGGTGGCCTGCTCGTCATGCAGCAGGTCGCGGAATTCCTCTGTGTCGACGGTCCGGACCTGGTGCTGAAGCCGGCGCTGGCCGAAAGCTGGTCGCCGAACACCGACGGCACGGTGTGGACCTTCAAGCTGCGCAAGGGCGTGAAGTTCCACTCGGGCGGCGAGATGAAGGCCGAAGACGTGGTGGCCAGCATCGACCGGCTCGCCGACCCGGCCAATTCGTCGAACGCGCTGTCGGTGTTCACCGGCATCCTGCAGAAGGGCAACACCAAGAAGGTCGACGACTACACCGTCGAATTCCATCTCGACGCGCCGAACGGCAACTTCCCGTACATGGTGTCGTCGGACAACTACAACGCCGTCATCATTCCGGCGAGCTACAAGGGCGGCTATGAACAGAGCTTCGACGGCACCGGGCCGTTCAAGCTGGAGAAGTACACCCCGAAGGTCGGCGCCTCCTTCGTGCGCAACGACGATTACTGGGGCGAGAAGGCTCTGCCGGACCGTACCGAATTCACCTTCTTCACCGACATCCAGCCGCAGATCCTGGCGCTGCAGGGCGACCAGATCGACATCATCAACCAGATGCCGGTGCTGGCGGGCGTTGCCGTGCTCAACGACCCGAATGTCGACATCATCAGCCTGAAGTCGTCGGCGCATCAGCAGTTGCATATGCATTGCGACGAAGGCCCGACGAAGGACGCCCGCGTGCGCCGCGCCATCGCGCTCTGCCTCGACCGCGAGAAGCTCGCCGCCGGCCTGATGAAGGGACGCTCGGCGCTCGGCAATGACAGCCCGTTCGCCGCCGTCTACCCCTCGACCGACACCAGCGTGCCGCAACGCAAGCAGGATATTGCCCAGGCCAAGCAGCTGATGGAAGCGGCCGGCGTCGGCCAGGGCTTCAAGATGACGCTCACCACCGAGCGCTATCTGGAAATCCCGGAATACGCCCAGCTCATCCAGAACTGGGTCAAGGAAATCGGCATCGAGCTTGAGCTCAACATCCTCGACCAGAGCGCCTATTACGGCGACGCGGTGTTCGGCAAGTCGAACTGGCTGGATTCGGCGATGGGCATCACCGACTACGGCCACCGGGGCGTGCCTAACGTCTATCTGGCGGCACCTTTGAAGAGCGACGGCACCTGGAATGCCGCCCACTTCAAGAACAAGGACTACGACCAGATGGCGGCAAGCTATATCGCTGCCCTCGACCTCGAGGCGCAGAAGGCCACTGCCAGCAAGATCCAGAAGCTGCTGCTCGAGGAAACACCGGTGGTCTTCGGCTACTTCTACGACTATCTGACGGCGACGGCGAAAGGCGTGGCGGGCGTGCAGCCCACCGCAATGTCGCAGTTGTTCCTCGACAAGGCGTCGAAAGGCTGACGAGAGCGGACAAGCTTATCCCTAATAGCCGGCTCTCCATGGAGAGCCGGCTCCTATAGGAGTATTCGCCATCCTCGTCTTCCTCGTCCGGCGCCTGGCACTGTCGCTCGTCACGCTGTTTTTGCTCAGCGTCATGGTTTTCCTTGGCGGCCAGGTGCTGCCCGGCAATGTCGGGCGAGCCATCCTGGGGCCGTTCGCCGACCAGCGCGCGGTGGATGCGCTGAACCATTCGCTCGGCGTCGACCGGCCGCTGCTCGTCCAGTACGGAAGCTGGATCTGGAATTTTCTCCACGGCGACATGGGCACGTCCTATGTCTTCCGCGCGCCGGTGGCGCCCTTCGTCATCGACGCCTTGGGCAACTCGATGAAGCTGGCGCTGGTCGCCTTCGTGCTGGTGGTGCCGATCGGCATCCTCGGCGGGGTCATCGCCGCGCTCAATTTCAACCGGCCGCTCGATCGCATCATCAGCCTCGGCGGCCTGTCGGTCACGGTGCTGCCCGAGTTCGTCACCGGCATCATCCTGATCCTGATCTTCGGGGTCTGGCTGCGCTGGCTGCCGATCGCCGCCGCCTGGCCGAAGGGCGCCGGTGTCCTCACCCAGCTCTACCATCTCATCCTGCCCGCGCTGCCGCTGTTTCTGGTGCTGTTCGGCTATATCGCGCGCATGGCACGCTCCGGCATGATCGAGGCGCTGGATTCCGACTATACGCGCACCGCCGTGCTGAAAGGCTTGCCCTGGCGAACGGTGATCTGGCGCCATGTGCTGCGCAATGCGCTGTTACCGACCATCACCGTGATCGCCACCCAGACCGGCTATCTGATCGGCGGCCTGGTCGTCATCGAGACGCTGTTCCGTTATCAGGGCATCGGCTCGCTGATCTTCACTGCCGCGCGCGGCAAGGATTTTCCGATGCTCGAGGCCGGCATCCTCACCATCGGCATCGTCTATGCGGTGGCGACCCTGATCGCCGACTTCCTCTATTCCGTGCTCAATCCGCGTATCCGGCTGGGAGCAGAGCAATGAGCGCGACGGACACTCCCGCCAGCCTGCCGGCGCCCGCACCGGCGCCTGACACCACACAGCGGAGCCCCTGGGGTGAGGTGCTGCATTCGCTCTCCAGGTCCGGCACCTTCCTCACCGGGCTTTTCATCCTTTTGTTCTGGGTCGTCTGCGCGCTGTTCGGCCAGCACTTCGTTCCCTACGATCCGCTGGCAAGCGACATCATCGACGCGCTCACGCCGCCGGCGGCCGATCACTGGTTCGGCACCGACCAGCTCGGCCGCGACGTGTTCTCGCGCGTCATCGTCGGCTCGCGCGACATCCTGACGGTGGCGCCGCTGGCGACCATCCTGGCGACCATCGCCGGCACCGCGCTCGGCCTCGTCATCGGCTATTTCCGCGGCATCGTCGACGACATCGTCAGCCGCGTGCTGGAAGCCTTCATGGCGATCCCGGTGGTGATCATCGCGCTGCTCGCCATCGTCGCGCTCGGCACGTCCAAGATCACCGTCATCGTCGTCATCGGCTTGAGCTTCGCGCCGATCATCGCGCGCACGGTGCGCTCGGCGGTACTGGCCGAACGCGAGCTCGACTATGTGGCCGCGGCGAAGCTGCGCCACGAAGGCGCGCTGCACACGATGTTCGTCGAGATCCTGCCCAACGTCATCCCGCCGATCCTGGTCGAGACGACAGTGCGGCTGGGCTACGCCATCTTCGCGGTCGCCACGCTCTCCTTCATGGGCTTCGGCATCCAGCCGCCCTCGCCGGACTGGGGCCTGTCGATCTCCTCCAATTACGGCATGATCGGCGGCGGCTTCTGGTGGACGGTGCTGTTCGACGCCCTGGCCATCGCCTCGCTGGTGATCGGCGTCAATCTGGTGGCCGACGGCGTGCATGGAGCGTTCAATGACTGACAAGAACGCACTTGAACTGAAAGACCTCTCGGTCGCCTATCGCGTCGGCCGCCGCAACCGCGCGGTGCTGCGCAACGTCAACCTGACCATCAAGGCCGGCGAGGCCTATGGGCTGGTCGGCGAATCCGGCTGCGGCAAATCCACCGTGGCGCTTTCGGTGGTGCGCTACCTGCCGCGCAACGGCTCCATCACCGGCGGCTCGATTGCGCTCGACGGCAAGGATGTGATGAAGCTCGACGCCGAAGCGCTCAGGCGCGCTCGCGCCGACAGCGTGTCGATGGTCTACCAGGACCCCGGCAAGGCGCTCAACCCGTCGCTGCGCATCGGCCGGCAGCTGACCGAAATCTTCGAGCTTGCCGGCGTCACCGGACAGGCGGCTGAAGACAAGGCAGTCGCCATGCTGAACCGCGTGCGGATCTCCGATCCGGCGAGCGTCATGCAGCGTTATCCGCACCAGCTTTCCGGCGGCATGCAGCAGCGCGTGGCGATCGCCATGGCCCTGGCCAACGACCCCTCGATGCTGATCCTCGACGAGCCGACCACAGGCCTCGACGCCACGGTCGAAGCCGAAGTGCTCGACCTGATCGGCCAGTTGCGGCGCGAGCTGTCGGCCTCGATCCTGTTCATCAGCCACAATCTCGCCGTCGTCTCCAACATGTGCGACCGCGTCGGCGTGCTCTATGCCGGCATGCTGGTCGAGGAAGGCTCGACGAAGGACGTCTTCAACGATCCGCGCCATCCTTACACGGTGGCGCTGCTGCGCTGCCTGCCGCGCGGCGGCCAGCGCAAGGACCAGGGCCGGCTCGACACCATCCCGGGCTTCCTGCCGGGCATCGGCGCCAACATCGTCGGCTGCGCCTTCGCCGACCGCTGCGCGCTGGCGACCGAGCGCTGCCGCGCCGAGCCGCCGCCGCTCTACGAACTCGGCGACGGCCGGCTGTCGCGCTGCCATTATCACGACAAGGCGCAGTCGCTGCCGCGCGCCACGCCCGCCGAGATCGCTGCCACAGCACCCAAGCAGGCGCCACCGGTGCTGCAGGTCGAGGGGCTTAACAAGACCTATGCCAGCCACGGCCGTCCGCTGCGGGCGGTGAAGGACGTCTCGGTCAGCCTGAGGCCCGGCGAGACGCTCGGCCTGGTCGGCGAATCCGGCAGCGGCAAGACCACCTTTGCCAGGCTCCTGCTCGGCCTTGTCGCGCCGGACGATGGCGGCTCGATAGAGCTCGAAGGCAAGCAGTTGGCGCCGCGGCTCGCCAGCCGCTCGGAGGACCAGGTCAAGGCGGTGCAGATCGTCTTCCAGAACCCGGATTCGGCGCTCAACCGATCGCATTCGATCCGCCATATCCTGAGCCGCGCCCTGAAGCGGCTGGGCGGGCTCAGCGGCAAGACGCTGGATACACGCCTCGAAGAGCTGGTCCGTTCGGTGCGGCTTACCGACCGGCATCTCGCGGTCAAGCCGCGGCAGCTTTCGGGCGGCCTGAAGCAGCGCGTGGCGATCGCGCGCGCCTTCGCCGGCGATCCGCGCATCGTGGTCTGCGACGAGCCGACCTCGGCGCTCGACGTCTCGGTGCAGGCGGCGATCCTCAACCTTCTGGCCGACCTGCAGTCGAGGCAGGATGTCAGCTACATCTTCATCTCGCACGACCTTGGCGTGGTGCGCTATCTCTCCGACAAGATCGCCGTGCTCTATCTCGGCCGCATCATGGAGTTCGGACCGTCGGAAGCGGTGTTTTCCGGCCCGCATCATCCCTACACCGAAGCGCTGCTGTCAGCCGTGCCGAAACTCGACCGCACCGAGAGCTCGCGCATCCGTCTCGACGGCGAAATCCCGAGCGCGGCCAATCCGCCGACGGGCTGCGTCTTCCACACACGCTGCCCGCGCAAGATCGGCGCCATCTGCGAAACGCAAGAGCCCGAGCTCACCGAGGCCCAGCCGGGGCACACGATCCGCTGCCACATCCCCTACGCCGAACTGGCAAGGCTGCAGAAGCCGAAGATCGTGGAGCCGGCGTGATCAAAATGCCGCCGCGCCTAAAGCGCGTCGCGATCTTTCAGATCGCTCCATGCGCTTTAGGTTATGACTTTAGGCATGTCTTTGTCCCGAAACCGGTTCCCACTTTCGGGAGACACGCCTGCCATACTGAAGGCGCGGTCGCTTTCCGCGAAGGCCTGATCGCCGGACAGGTTCCTGGCGAGCGTACGCAGGCCGGTCAGCGCAACGTCTAGCGCGTCGGAAGAGGCAGGGTTCTCGGGATAGGCAAGGTAGATCGGGCGCTGGAACACCGGCGTATCCTCGACGCGCCGCAACTCGCCACGCTCGATATGGCTGCTTACCGCACTCAGCGGTAGGTAAGCAGCCGCCTTCTGCGACAGGACGTGCTGCAGGCCGATGAACACCAGCCCGGCCGAGATCGCCGGCTTCACCATGCCGGCAAAGGCACGGTCGTGCTCGACGCGGAACTCCAGCCCCCAGTCCATCAGGATGTAATTGTCCATCCACGGCCCGGCTTGCGCCGTGTGCTGGACGAGCACGATCTGATCGACAGCCAAACTCTCATAGACGACGCCGGGATGCGGCTTGGGCAGATAGAGGATGCAGATATCGAGCAGGCCTTCTGCCATCTGGTCGATCGCCAGGTCCGGGAAGCTGCCTTCCAGACGCAGCGCCACATTCGGCCGCTTCGCCCGCATCCAGTCGATCCAGGGCGAAGTGATGCTGTCCCAAAGATAGGCGGGCGCGGTGAGCCTCAGCAGCGTCTCGTAGCCATCGGGAACGGCGATGTCCTGGCGCGATTGCTCCCAGGTACGCGTGATCGTCGAGGCGTGGGGCAGGAACTGCCGGCCGGCCGGCGTCAGCGTGACGCCGTCGCTGTCGCGCACGAACAGCTTGCGGCCCAGCTGTTCCTCCAGGCCGCGAATGCGCGCGCTGACGGTCGACTGGGCAAGGTTCAGTCGGTGCGCGGCAACGGTGAAGCTGCCATGCGCCGCGACCTCCAGGAAACTGCGCAGATTCTCGGTGTCCATGGCTTTCGCCTTTCAGTGGCTCGTCATCGAAATTTCCGATGGCTCCAATCAAAAAATATCGCTTTTCGGTCGAGGTCAACAATGGCCTAAATGCCAAGGCCCCCGCGACAAAACAAGGAATGCCGCCATGCCGAAGCATTTCAGGACGATCGACGCCGCCCGCAAAACCCTCAGCGCAATCGAAAATTCCGCTATCGACGAATTGCTCGCCGGCAGGATCGGCCGGCGCGAATTCCTGCGCCATGGCAGCGTGCTCGGCCTGTCGCTGCCCTTTCTCGGCGGCATCGCTTCGGCGGTCGGGCTCGGCGCTCCGCAAGCGCGCGCCGAAGGCAAGCCCGGCGGCACCGTGCGCGCCGGTATCGCCGTGCCCGGCGGCGCCATCGATCCCGTCACCTTCTACGACAGCGGCAGCTACCAGCTCGTCTTCCAGACGGCCGAGTTCCTGTGCGTGACGCAGCCGGACCTGACATTGAAGCCCGTGCTTGCCGAAAGCTGGTCGCCCAATGCCGACGGCAGCGTCTGGACCTTCAAGCTGCGCAAGGGCGTGAAATTCCACAATGGCGAGGCTTTTAAAGCCGACGACGTGGTGGCAACCTTCGATCGCCTTGCCGATCCGAGCGGCACATCTAATGCGCTCTCGGTGTTCAAGGGCCTGTTGTCGAAGGGCGGCACGCGCAAGGTCGACGACCACACCGTCGAATTCCACCTCGACGCGCCGAACGGCTCCTTCCCCTATTCGGTGTCGATCGACAATTACAACGCCGTCATCCTGCCGGCGAGCTACAAGGGCGACTACGAGAAGACCTTTGAGGGCACCGGTCCGTTCCGGCTCGAAAGCTACACGCCGAAGGTCGGCGCGAGCTTCGTGCGCAATCCCGACTATTGGGGCGAGAAGGCCCTGCCCGACCGGCTCGAATTCAAGTTCTACGGCGACGTGCAGCCGCGGATTCTCGCGCTGCAGGCGGGCGAAGTCGACGTGCTCGACGCGATCCCGCTCGACG
Organism: Mesorhizobium sp. RIZ17; assembly: GCF_051127865.1. Taxonomy (NCBI): domain Bacteria; kingdom Pseudomonadati; phylum Pseudomonadota; class Alphaproteobacteria; order Hyphomicrobiales; family Phyllobacteriaceae; genus Mesorhizobium; species Mesorhizobium sp. RIZ17. The sequence continues at coordinate 4,031,358 of NZ_CP147861.1, read as the reverse complement.
TCAGCCAGGTGGTGCTGGGCAATCCTGATATCACCGTGCTGCGCGTCGCCTCGACCGCGCATCGCCAGCTCCACATGCGCTGCGACATGGCGCCCTTCACCGACAAGCGCGTGCGCCAGGCGCTGGCCTTGTGCATCGACCGTTCCCAACTGGTCGACGGTCTCTGCCGCGGCATGGCCGCGACCGGCAATGACAGCCCGTTCGCGCCGGCCTTCCCGGTCACCGACAAGACGGTGGCGCAGCGCACCAGGGACATCGCCAAAGGCAAGCAGCTAATGGAGGCGGCGGGCCTGGCCAACGGTTTCGACATGACGCTGACGACGCTGCGCTATTCCGACATCCCCGGCTATGCGCAGCTCTTCCAGAACTTCGCCAAGGAGATCGGCGCGCGCATCTCGCTCAACATCGAGGACCAGGACAAATATTACGGCAAGGCGGTGTTCGGCCAGTCGGACTGGCTGGACAGCCCGCTTGGCATCACCGACTACGCGCATCGCAGCGTACCGAACGTCTTCCTGAAAAGCCCGCTGGTCAGCGACGGTCCGTGGAACGCGGCGCATTTCAAGAACGCGACCTATGACGGGATGGTCACCGGCTATCTCAAGGCGCTCGACCTCGACTCCCAGCGCAAGGCCGCTTCCGATATCCAGAAGCTGCTGCTCGACGAGACGCCGGTGATCTTCAGCTATTTCCCGGACCTCCTGGTGCCGGTGCGCAAGAATGTCAGCGGCGTGCCGCCGATCGCCGCCGGCCTGCTGCTCGATCGAGTATCGGTGGCCTCATGACCATGGCTGCGCGAAAGAACCCGGCGGCAAACGGCGAGAAGAGGACGACGACCATTCGCAAGCCCCATCTGCGCGGCCGCGGGCCGCATTTTCCGGTGCTCGACACCATCGTGCAGTATGAATTCGAGCCGGGCTATGTCGCCTTCACCATGCCCTCGCCCAAGCGGATCAGGGTGCAGGTCGGGCCGATGATCGTCGCCGACACCACCAAGGCGCTGGTGTTCCAGGAGAGCGACCACCTGCCGGTCTATTACTTCCCGATGAGCGACGTGCGCGAGGAGTTCCTGCTGCCGAGCCGGACGACGACGGAAGACCCGTTCAAGGGCGTCGCCACGCATTACTCGCTGAACACCGGCATCACGCTGGTCGAGGACGGCGCCTGGCGCTACCTCGATCCGGTCAAGGGCTGCCCGCCGATCGGCGACTACATCTCCTTCTACTGGCCGAAGATGACACACTGGTTTGAAGAGGACGAGGAGATCTTCGTCCACGCCCGCGACCCGTTCCGCCGCGTCGACTGCCTGCCTTCGTCGCGGCGCGTGCAGGTGATCCTCGACGGCGAGCAGGTCGCCGATTCACGGCGCGGCGTGTTCCTGTTCGAGACCGGACATCCGGTGCGCCACTATCTGCCGATCTCGGACTCGCGCCTCGATATGTTTTCGCCCAGCCGCTACATCTCGCGCTGCCCTTACAAGGGCATCTCCAACTACTACCATGTGACGACGCCTAAGAAGCGGCACGAGAACCTCGTCTGGTACTATCCCGAGCCGGTGCACGAGGCCGAGCGCATCAAGGGCCTGGTGTGCTTCCATCACGAGCTCGTCGACAAGATCCTGGTCGACGGCGTCGAGATCCCCAAGGAAGCGACCGCGGCGTCGGACGGCTATTTCTGAGCCTTCATGCTCGACTGGCCAAGACCCGGCTCGGCTTGAGTTTCGCGTTTGCGTCCGTCCGTGGCGGTGCTACGTTGCGCCACGCGGCGGATACCTGCTTATGAGGAAAGCATTCCATCATGCGGTTTGGCCCTGGTTCGTCGCCTTGCCGGCGACGCCGACGCCGGCGATTGCCCAGAATGCTCCCGCCTTCGAGCTGAAGCTCGACATCGATCAGGACGGCAAGACCGACCGGGCGATCATCCTGCAGGAGGCCGGCGGCCCCGCCGATCTCTACATCTATCTCGACGTGGAAAAGCCCGATCCCCCACGCCAACCGGATTTTGTCAAGAAAAGGCTGACGGAAGACCAGGTCGTCGACCTTGAAGCCAAGGGCAAGGGATCGCTGGCGATCACCTCCTGCTCCGGCTGCGGCGCCATCAAGTCGACGGAAGAGACGCTGACGATCGTCTATCGCCGGGGAAAATTCCTGGTCGGCGGCTACACCCGCAACTGGGACTGGAACCAGCAGACGTCGAGCGGCGTCGAGACGACGCTTGGCGATTGCGACATCAACTATCTCACCGGCAAGGCCACCGCCTCCACGGATCTGGAAGAGGGCAAGCCGATCAAGGGCAAGTTCAGGCTGGTACTGTTGAAGGACTGGTCCGCCGACCGTCGCCCGAAGGCCTGCGATTTCTGAAGAGGTTGATCGCAGGGCACGACTGCGCATACCCTCGCCGCATAGGGAGGGTGCGATGGATCTTTTCAAACTGGACGGCGGCGTGGCGCTGGTGACGGGCGCCGGCAGCGGGATTGGTCAGGCGATCGCCATCGGGCTTGCGGAGGCCGGCGCCGATGTCGCCTGCTTCGGTCATGCCTCGAACGGCGGGCTTGAGGAGACGGCTGCGAGAATCAAGGCGCACGGCCGCAAAGCACTGGTGCTGACGGGCAGCGTGACGTCCGAAACCGACCTGGCGACGGCGATCGCCCGCGTCGAGGCCGAACTCGGCGCGCTGACCGTTGCCGTCAACAATGCCGGCATTGCTGGATCGGAAGCGGCCGAGACTATGCCGCTGGAAAAATGGCGTAAGGTGCACGACGTCAATGTCGCGGGCGTGTTTTTGTCCTGTCAGGCCGAAGCACGCGTCATGCTGCCCCGGCGCACAGGCTCCATCATCAACATCGCCTCGATGTCGGGCACCATCGTCAACCGGGGGCTGACGCAGGCGCACTACAACTCCTCCAAGGCCGCCGTCATCCACATGTCGAAGAGCCTGGCCATGGAGTGGGCCGATCGCGGCCTGCGCGTCAATGTCGTCAGCCCGGGCTACACGCTGACTCCGATGAACAAGCGTCCCGAAGTGGCGGAGGAGATAAAGATCTTCAAGCGCGACACGCCGATGGGGCGCATGGCGGCGCCGGAGGAAATGGTCGGGCCGACGGTGTTCCTGGCCAGCCGCGCGTCCAGCTTCGTGACCGGCCTCGACCTGATCGTCGATGGCGGCTACGTCTGCTGGTAGACCGATGGGGTGTCCCGCAAGACACCCCACGTTGCTGATTTAACGAACGTGGACGAAGGTGCGCCGCGCTACTCGGCCGCGACGCCTTTCACCTCGAGATAGCTTTCCATCGAATCGTCCAGCGCCTGCAGCCAGGGCGTATGATGCACCGGCGCCATGGTGCCGGTCATCAGCGAGCGGTAGGCGTTGTCGCGGAAGGTCATGATGTTTTCCATCTTGTGGTGCTCCCACTCCATGAAGGTCTGGTTGACCGCCTCGACGTCGAAGCCCGGATAGTCGGTCTGGTCCATCAATTCCTTGGTGTAGTCGCCCTGGAACCAGATCATCTGCTCGGCGTCCTCCAGCGTCTCCTCGCGAGCGCGCCACTTGGCGCCGTGCTCGGCCATCGCCTCGGCCGACGGCAGCTTGATGCGGCCCATGATGACGTCGCGGGCATACCAGGCCTGTGCGTCGAACATGTTGAAGGTGTAGAACTGGTCCTGCATGCCGATGTAGAAAAGCTTCGGGTTCTTCTCCCAGACGACGCCTTCATAGAGATCGAGCGGCCACATGCGGTTGGCGGTCTTGAGCTTGAGGTCGTCGGTGAGGAAGGGGAAGGAATGCAGGTAGCCGGTGCACAGGATGATGGCGTCGACATCCTTGGTGGTGCCGTCCTTGAAATGCGCCGTCTTGCCGACGACCTTCTGCAGCAGCGGTACTTCCTTCCAGTTCTCTGGCCATTTGAAGCCCATCGGCTTCGAACGGTAGCTGGAAGTGATCGATTTGGCTCCGTATTTGTAGCATTGCGAACCGATGTCCTCGGCCGAGTAGGAACGGCCGATGATGAGGATATCCTTGCCCTTGAATTCCATCGCGTCGCGGAAATCGTGGCTGTGTAGGATGCGGCCATTGAAGGTGGGGAAGCCCTCGAAGAAGGGCACGTTCGGCACCGAGAAATGGCCGGACGCGACAACGACATTGTCGAACTCTTCCGAGTAGGTGACGTCCTTGCTGCGATCATGCGCGGTGACGGTGAATTTCTTGGTCTCGTCGGAATAGGTCACCATGCGCACCGGGCTGTTGAAACGCACCCAGTCGCGTAGGCCCGACTTCTCGACGCGGCCCTTGATGTAGTCCCACAAAACGGCGCGCGGCGGATATGAGGCGATCGGCCGGCCGAAATGCTCCTCGAAGGTGTAGTCGGCAAATTCGAGGCATTCCTTCGGGCCGTTCGACCAGAGATAGCGGTACATCGAGCCGTGCACCGGATCGCCATGCTCGTCGAGGCCGGTGCGCCAGGTGTAGTTCCACAGGCCACCCCAGTCGGACTGCTTCTCGAAGCAGACGATTTCCGGGATCTCGGCGCCCTTGTCGGCGGCCGACTTGAAGGCCCTTAGCTGCGCCAGACCGGACGGTCCGGCGCCGATGACGGCAACACGAGATTTCATTGCGGGCCTCCTTTTTTGATTTCCCCAGCGAAACAAATTTCACTGACAGTGACAGTAATTGGGTCTTCGGTGCTGTCAACAAACATCTGCGGCAACGCGCTTTGCGTGAAACGGTTTTTGTGCGCAAAAGCCGTGGCGCTCGCATTCAAGCCGGCGATCCCTGCGACATACAGTGGCTTGCCGTCGTGGTTGCGCTCTTGCATCGCCACCGAATATGTTCACCTTGAGTGAAATAAATCCGCGAGAGTCGGAGGCGACATGGCGAACAGGAATTCCGGCACCAGGTCCACCGATGCGGCAGCGAAAGGCAAGACGCCGCCGAAGCGCGTTTCGGCGGACGGGCGCACCATCCGCACGCCGCTGACGCAGAACCCGCACGCCATCCGCGACACGCGCGAAAAGGTGCTGGAAGTGGCGATCGGCCATGAGGTGCGTGCCTTCCGCAAGAAGCTCGGCATCACCGTCGCCGATCTCGCTACCGCCACCGACATTTCGCTTGGCATGCTGTCGAAGATCGAGAACGGCATCACTTCGCCATCGCTGACGACATTGCAGGCGCTGTCCCGGGCGCTGGGCGTTCCGGTGACCGCCTTCTTCCGCCGTTTCGAGGAAGAACACAGCGCCGTCTTCGTCAAGGCGGGCGAAGGCGTCGATGTCGAGCGGCGCGGCACCCGCGCCGGCCACCAGTACAATCTGCTCGGCCATATCGGCGCCAACACCAGCGGCGTCGTCGTCGAGCCCTATCTCATCACGCTGACCGAGAATTCGGACGTGTTCCCGACCTTCCAGCATGCGGGCATGGAGTTCCTCTACATGCTCGAAGGCGAGGTCGTTTACCGGCACGGCAACAACCTCTATCCGATGAAGCCGGGCGACAGCCTGTTCTTCGACGCGGATGCGCCGCACGGCCCGGAAGAGCTGACGCAACTGCCAATGCGCTATCTGTCGATCATCTGCTATCCGCAGAACAGCGCCGGGTGAGCCGCTTGGTTCCTCGCCCCACGCAGTGGGGAGAGGTGGCTCGGCGAAGCCGAGACGGAGAGGGGAGCGCCCTACGAAGGCCCCCTCTCCGTCCGCTTCGCGGACACCTCTCCCCCGCTTTGCGGGGGCGAGGAACCCAAGCTTTTAATCCGGCCCAAAACCCGGGCTCGTCGGGCTGCCGTCGTCCAGCTTCGACAGCCATTCGACCAGCGTCGGGCGGTAGCGGGTCAGGCCTTTGTAAGTGGCCAGTTCTTCCGGCAGGTCGCGGATGACGCGATGCAGGCGGCGCGCCCATTTCGGCTGCGTGACCAGCTCGTCCATCTTGATCAGGTAGCAGCGGATCGGGAAGACGATGCCGTTGGAGCGCGGCAACCGCCAGAAGCTTTGCAATTCGACGCGCAGATGCACCTTGTCGCCGACATTCTCGGGCGTGACGGTGGCGCGGTCAGGGCCCCATTTGTGATAATTCTCGGGGCTGGTGTCGAGGCGCGGATTGATGGTCATCGTCCAGTTGAGGCGCCGGGCCGGCTTGCCCTGCTGGATGTTGGTGAGGAATTTCAGCGCGCGGGTGAAGATGCCTTTCTCGTGCGCCAGCGGCACCGGCGCGTGCCATTCGAAGAAGTTCATGCCGATGTCGAAGTCGAGCGACCAGTCGGCCTGGGTGGTGACCATGCCGGCATCCATCCACAGATTGCCGTCGCGCTGGTCGAGGATGCAGAAATCGCCCTGGCTCTGGCGGGTGATGTATTCCATGGGGCCGTAAGGCAGCGTCGAGGTGTCGCCGAAGGTGAAGGTGTCGTCGATACCGAGCGGACGGTTGATCCAGCGCCAGCGGTCGCCATCGCGCGTCAGCGTGAAATGTTCGGGATAGCCGAGCGCCTGCTGCTCCATCAGAAGCTCGAGCAGGTCCCAGCCTGCGAGCGTCATATGGGGCAGCGACTGGCAGCGCAGCGGATCCTCGGCCAGCACCAGCGCGCGGTCCTGCATCTCGGCGACATAGTGCTCGTCGACGTCGATCAGGTTTTCCAGCACGCTGCCCTTCGGCCCGACGACATGCGGCTCGATGTTGACCGCATACATGTAGGCGTCTTCGTTGAACGGGAAGGGAAAGCGCCTGATGTGCTCCGGACTGTTCCTGAAGCTGAAATCGTCGCGAAATGTTTCCTTGCGAAAGGTGATGCCCATTGACGCCTCCTATCTTTCCAGGACCAGCGACTTGCCCTCGAAGCGCGAGACGCAAGGCATGATCTTGCAGCCGGAACGGTGGTCTTCCTCGCTCAGCCAGTGATCGTTGTGGATAAACTTGCCGTCGAAGGAGATCACATTGGTCTCGCACTGGCCGCAGACGCCGCCGCGGCACAGATAGGGCGGGTCGACGCCGGCGGCTTCGATAGCTTCGAGCAGGCTCTGCTGCTCGCCGACACGGATCGTCTTGCCGCTGACGGCCAACTCGACGTCGAATGGCGCGCCGGGCTGCGGGGCCGCGAAATGCTCGAAATGCACCGTCTCCGGCGGCCAGCCGAGCGCGGCGGCGCGGTCGCGCACCCAGTTGATCATGCCGGCCGGGCCGCAGACATAGAGATGCGTGCCGAGCGGCTGCGAGGACAGGAGCCGGTCGAGATCGATGCGCTCCTCGCGGTCGTCGTGATAGAGCCTGACCCGGTTGCCATAGCGCTCTCTGAGCACATCGGCATAGGTGCCCAGCGAAGCGGTGCGGCAGGTGTAGTGCAATTCGAAATTGCCACCGGATCCCGCCAGCTGCGACGTCTGCGCCATGAAGGGCGTGATGCCGATGCCGCCGGCCAGCATCAGGTGTTTTTTGGCTCTCAGATCGAGCGAGAACAGGTTGACCGGATAGCTGATCACCATCTCCAGGCCGGGCTTGACTTGCCGGTGCATGAAGAGCGAGCCGCCGCGGCCGACATCGTCGCGTCGCACCGAGATCGTGTACTCGCGCGTGTCGAGCGGCGAGCCCATCAGCGAATAGGGATTGAGCCTAGTGCGGTCGCCGTCGCGCATCTCTACCACGACATGGGCGCCGCCGGAAAAGGTCGGCAGCAGCTCGCCGTCGCGGCGACGGAAATGGAAGCGGGTAACGAGATCGTTGACCGGAACGACGTCGCTGACGACGACGTCGAGCTTGGTGGTGCCGGTGCTCATGGGAAGGCCTCCTCCATCGGAGGAATGTCGGAGCGATCCTCGGCGTTGATGCATACGCCCTGGAAGGCGGCGAGGCGCCGCGAATAGTGATCGCGCACCAAAAGCAGCAGGCCGCAATGCGAACAAGTGGCCGGCTGCGTCGTCACATTCTCGGTGATGCCCTTGCAGTGCACGCATTGCATGCGGCGCGCCAGCGAGCCACGATGCTCGGTCTGCATGGACGTGTGGTCGATGCCGGCTTCAAGCGCCGCCTGCATGGCCTGGCCGATCAGGCCCTCGGTGCCGGCAAGATAGAGGCGCAGCCCCATATGCGCATTGGTCAGCGTTTGCCTCAGCCGCGGCAGCAGGCTTGCAAAGGACGGCGCGATGTGGAGCTGCGCCGGCTTCAGCGTTTCGAGGGCAGCGATGTGCTTGCCCTCAGGTCCCGGAATGAAGACGATTTCCGCGCCGTCGAAAAAGCCGGGCGGCGCCTTGCCGGCCATGTCGGTGATCGCCAGCGCGCCTTCCGCATCGGCGATGAAGAGATGATGCTTGCCGGGCTGCGGAGAGAGCGTTCCGTAAATGGGCCGGCTGATGATCGTCTTGGCTGCCATTCTTTCTTAGATCAGGATGCCGTTTCGTAGAATCGGCACCCTGCTCTAACCCCTTTGTTGGAGCATGATCTTTTCCGAAAACCGGTTCCCACTTTTCGGGATCATGCTCTGGTACCTCAAAACCCCTCCCGGTTGATGATGATGCCTCAGCCTTTCGCTGTGCGCTTGGTCTTTTTCGGATCGTCGAACGGCAAGGGCTGCGCCGTCGCCTTGATCGACCCGCTCTTGTTGCGGATCTCGAGCTTGGTGTCCTTGACCGCGCAGTCGACGTCGAGTCGGGCGATGCCCATCGATTTCTCGACCAGCGGCGAATACATGGCGCAGGTCACCACACCGACCCTTTTGCCGTCTCGGTAGACCGGGGCGCCTTCGTCCGCCGGCTCCTTGCCGTCGAGCAGCACGCCGTAGATCTTGAAGCGCTCCTTGCCTTTCAGCCTGTAGTGTTCTTCAGCACCGCGGAAGCCGGTCTTGCCGGGGCTGACGGTGAAGTCGAGGCCAAGCTCCCACAGCGTGTCGCCGGGGCCTTCGTTCTCGAACGGATATTTCTGCGAATTGTCGTAGGGATAGAAGAGCAGGTAGCTCTCGACGCGCAGCATGTCGAGCGTGGTAAAGCGGCACGGAATGATGCCGGCGCTCTTGCCCTCCTCGAGGATCCTGTCCCAGATCGTGCCGGCATCCTGGCCGCGGCAGAAGATCTCGTAGCCGCGCTCGCCGGTATAGCCGGTGCGCGAGATCATCACCGGAAAGCCGAACAGCTGCGTGTGCATGTGATGGAAGTAATTGAGGTCGCGGATGCCCGGCACATGCTTGGCCAGATAGTCAACCGCCGTCGGACCCTGCAGCGACAAGTCATGCAGATTGTCGTCGAAACGTAGCGAGACATCGCGGCCCATCGCCGCCCGTTGCAGTTCCTCGTGGCCGGTGCCGGAGCCGTGCACGACCATCCATGAATTCGGGCTGATGCGGTAGAGGATGCAGTCGTCGGTGAACTTGCCCGCCTCATTCAGCATGCAGGCATAGGCCGACTTGCCGGGATAGATCTTTTCGACATCGCGCGTCGTGGCAAGGTCGATGAGATGCGAGGCATGCGGCCCGGTGATGTGGACCTTCTTCAGGCCGGAGACGTCCATCAGCCCGGCCTTGGTGCGGATGGCGACATATTCCGCGTCGGCGTCCTTGTCGTAGGTCCAGGCGGTGCCCATGCCGCTCCAGTCCTCGAGCTTCGAGCCGAGCGCGCGATGGCGGTCTGCCAGGGTCGAGAATCTCCAGGATGCCGTCATCCGATCGTCCTCCGTGCAATCTAGGTCGCTTTAAGCGGTTGCTGTTCCCTGCTCCTGCTTGGTGGCGGAGCTTGGATGAATATTGACCGCAAACCGCGAGGCCCTGCAATCCCCTTGAAGCAAATAATTTCATTGTCAGGCAAATTTCTTGACCTGAGACAAGCGGTTTACGACGCGTAAATCCGCCTTGACAATTCCGGGAATCGAGCGGAACTTATGAAAAAAATTTCACTCTGTTGAAAGAGTAGCCGTCCGGTCGGTTTCGGGACCGGACGTCGCCAGAAGGGGAAAACCGATGTCCGACCTGCAGCAGCGCATCGAAGCGCTGTACCGTTCCGACGTGCGTGGATCCGTGCTCCTGATCGTGTGCCTGTGGGCGACGATCCTCTTCGTCCTCCTGATGACATGGCCATACATCCCGCACGGCGGCATCAAGCTCGTGGTGGCGGTTGCAGCCGCCGCGGTGCTGATCTTCAACACCGCCGCGATCCTCGCCATGCTCAACCACTACAAGGAAGACAAGGACTTCATCTACGGGCTCGACATCAAGAACGCCGACGCGGCCCGCAACCGTCAATCGTGAAGGGAGAAACCATGGCGCGCTATATCCCGCCGGAGCAGAGCAAGGCCGGACAGGTTTTCGACATCGCGGTCGTTGTGGTCGCTATCTTCGTGGCGCTCTGGCTGCCGCTGAAACTCGGCTTCGCCGGGGCGGCGAAGTCGATCGACGCGCTCGACGCCAAGACCTGGGACGCGCTCGGCCAGAACGCCACCATGGCCTCGATCTGGGAGAAGCTCGGCTATACGCCGGAAACGGCGCACGACATCATCCAGAACCGCTTCCACTACATCATCGACTGGCCGACGCTGATCATCATGGCGATCGTGCTGATCGCCTATTTCGTCTTCCTGTTCCGGGCCTCCGACAAGGAATATCGCGAGGTCATCAACGAGAAGTTCGACGACAAATAGATTTCGACGACAAAAGAGTCCGGGGAAAACATCATGTGGATGGGACTGTCTTACGTTTGCTGGGGCATCTCGGTCGTGCTTGCGGCGTGGATGCTCTACGACTGGTTCAAGGTCGACACGACCTATTCCGAAGCCGTGCTGACATCCTCGCGTGAAGGCGAGCTCGAGGCCGTTTCCGAAAAGCACCGGATCTGAGTGGGGACTGAGCGATGACGGCTGCGGTTGAAACGGTACAAACGACAACTATTCACGGCGACAGGGTCTCGCTGCTTCGGGTGCTCGGCCCCGCCCATGTGTGGGCGCTCGGGGTCGGCATCGTGCTGGTCGGCGAGTTCACCGGCTGGAATTTTTCCGCCGACAAGGGCGGCGCGCTCGCCGCGCTGATCGTCTGCTGGGTCGTTGGGCTGCTCTACACCTCGGTCGCGATGATCGACTCGGAGGTCACGTCCACCGTCGCCGCCGCCGGCGGCCAATATGCGCAAGCCAAGCATATCGTCGGGCCGCTGATGGCCTTCAACGTCGCGCTGTTCCTGGTGTTCGCCTACACCATGCTCGAAGTGTCGGACGCGATCCTGCTCGGCGACACCATCGTCGCCAAGGCCGGCGTCGAAGGGCTGACGCACAACTCCTTCATCGCAGCCACCATCGTCGTGCTCGCCTGGCTCAACTATCGCGGCGTGCTGATGACGCTCAACGTCAACTTCGTCATCACGGCGATCGCCTATGTCTCGATCGTCATCCTGTTCTTCTCCGTCAGCCCGTGGACGCAAGGCGCGGTGCTGAAGCTCAACGAGCTGGTCACGCCCGGCAATGCGCTGCCCTATGGCTGGATCGGCGTCATCGCCGCCTTCCAGTTCGGCATCTGGTATTATCTCGGCATCGAGGGCACCACCCAGGCGGCCGAGGAAGTGCGCTCGCCGGCTCGCTCCCTGCCCTACGGCACGATGGCCGGCATGATCACGCTTTTGATCGCCGCCGCGATGACCTGGTATGTCTGCGCCTCGCTGATGCCCTGGGAATATCTCGGCATCACCTACTATCCGCTGTGGGACGCCGGCAAATTGACCGGCAGCCCGCTGCTTGAAGAGCTGCTGTTCGTCGCCACGCTGCTGGCCGCGCTCGCCTCGGCCAATGGCTGCATCAACGACGCGGCGCGCGCCTGGTTCTCGCTCGGCCGCGACCGCTATCTGCCGAGCTGGTTCTCGGCGGTGCATCCGAAATACCGCACGCCTTACCGCTCGATCCTGTTCCTGCTGCCGATCGCGCTGGCCTTCGCCTTCATCGCCGACCTCAACCAGGCAATCACCTTCTCGATCCTGTCGGGCGTGCTGCAATACACCTTCATGAGCATCAACATCATGATGTTCCGCAAGAAGTGGCCTCTGGGCACGATCCGTCGCGGCTACACGCACCCCTTCCATCCGCTGCCGGCGATCGTCCTGTTCTGCCTGTGCATGGTGACGTTCTTCGCTATCTTCCTCGGCTTCGGCTCGCAGCTGATCGCAATGACGGTGTTCTATTTCCTGATTTCGCTATGGTTCCACTTCTACCGCTACAAGTTCGTGCGGCGCGGCGACCAGTTCTCCATGCCGTGGCCGAAGCCGCAGGGTTATTGAGTGGATCAAAGGCCCGCCTGTCGACGGTGGGCCGTGGCGTGTCGAGATGTCCGAACTGACGTCAGTATTGCTTACCGGGGCGATCGCATTGGGCGTCGTCGCTCATGTTGCTTGGCTCGCCCGCGCCAGCCGCAACAGGGCGAAGGCGGCTTTGGCCGCCGATGCGGCTAGCGTCCGCAGCGTCGTCGCGGACGCCGCCGACATTTCCGACGGCACGGCCGGCGTCGTCACCTGGGCCGGCTCCTGGAACGGTCAGCGCGTCCAGCTGCGCACCATCGTCGACACGCTGGCGACGCGAAAGCTGCCGACCCGCTGGTTAAGCGTCTCGATCACCGAGCCGGTCGCGGTACCGGGCACCTTCGACATGATGATGCGCCCGAATTCGGCAACGACATTTTCCAATTTCGACCATCTCCCCCACACGCTGCCGAAGGTGCTCGGCCTTCCAGCCGAAGCGGTGCTGCGCACCGACCGCAAGGGCGTCGCCTTCCCGCAGGATCTGATCGCCGCGCATACCGGCATCTTTGCCGAGGGGCGAGCCAAGGAATTGCTGATCACGCCGAAGGGCGTGCGCATCGTCTGGCTGCTGGCCGAGGCCGAGCGCGCCCGCTACGGCGTGTTCCGGCAGGCCGCGTTCGGCGATGCCAGGATCGATCCCGCCTTGATCGAAAAGCTGATCGAGGCGGCGTCCGAACTCCGCGATGCGATCAACCGGCGCGAACGGCAAGCCGCATGACCGACGAAACCACGATGCCTGCTCCCGCAAACCCGTATCTCGTGCTCGGCGCGGCGATCGTTTTGCCGGCAAGCGGCCACGTCATGCTCGGCGTCCCGGTGCGCGGGCTGCAGTTCCTGTTCTTCATGGTGATCCTTGGTTGGATAACGACCAAGCTGGCGCCGGCCGACGCCGGCTTCATCGGCCGCCATGCCGGCGGTTTCCTGATCTATGCGCTATCGATCCTCGACGCCTACAGGATCGCGCGCATCCGCCATGCGATCTGGGTTCACAAGGCGCGGCCGGACGGCGATAGTACCGAGGGCAATGCACCGTCGAATATATAACGACAGGAAAATTTCTTTCATACCATTGAATTCGGCAAACTCATTCGGTACATCAATCTGAGAGCCAAAAAACGTCGGAGGCTGGCATGTGCGGAATCGTCGGACTTTTCTTGAAGGACAAGGCGCTGGAGCCGAAGCTCGGCGCGATGCTGTCGGAGATGCTGATCTGCCTCACCGACCGCGGCCCGGACAGCGCGGGCATCGCCATCTATGGCGCCCCTTCCAAGAATGAAGCCAAGATCACCATCCAGTCGGCCAAGCCGGAGCGCGATTTCCGCGGCCTCGACGCCGAGCTTGCCAAGGCGATCGGCGCCCCCGTCAGTCTTGCCACGAAATCCACCCATGCCGTCATCCGAACCGCGCCGGACAAGGTCGACGCGGCGCGCGAGGCGTTGCAGTCGCTGCGGCCCGACATCCGCATCATGGGCGCTGGGGAAGCAGTCGAGATCTACAAGGAAGTCGGCCTGCCGGAAGCCGTCGTCGACCGCTTCGACGTACGCTCCATGACCGGCACGCATGGCATCGGCCATACCCGCATGGCGACGGAATCGGCAGTGACGACGATGGGCGCGCATCCCTTCTCGACCGGCGCCGACCAGTGCCTGGTGCACAACGGTTCGCTCTCCAACCACAACAATGTGCGGCGCGAGCTGATCCGCGACGGCATGAAGTTCGAGACCGAGAACGACACCGAAGTGGCGGCCGCCTATCTCTCCAACCGGATGGCGCACGGCAAGAACCTCGGCGAGGCGCTGGAAGGCACGCTTTCCGACCTCGACGGCTTCTTCACTTTCGTCGTCGGCACCAAGAACGGGTTTGGCGTGGTGCGCGATCCGATCGCCTGCAAGCCCGCCGTCATGGCCGAGACCGACCAATATGTCGCCTTCGGCTCCGAATATCGCGCGCTGACCAAGCTGCCCGGCATCGACAATGCGCGGGTCTGGGAGCCCGAGCCCGCAACCGTTTATTTCTGGGAGCATTGAGCTGATGCCGGCAACCACAATGTCGAAGGCTGAGCGCGACCAGAGCCATGCGAGGGTTTTCGACCTCTCGCAACATTCGCTGCGCGAATTGAACCAGGCGCTGCACACGCTCACGCCCGGCTCGAACGAGACCGCCTGGGAAGTGCTCAACCCGAAGGGCAGCCACTCGGTGGCGGTCGGCGTCGACCAGCCGGTCTCGATCGATGTGCGCGGCAGCGTCGGCTATTACTGCGCCGGCATGAATGACGGCGCCGCGATCACCGTGCACGGCTCCGCCGGTCCCGGCGTCGGCGAGAACATGATGTCGGGCTCGATCGTCATCAAGGGCGACGCCAGCCAGTATGCCGGCGCCACCGGCCGCGGCGGTCTTCTCGTCATCGAAGGCAACGCCTCGTCGCGCTGCGGTATCTCGATGAAGGGCATCGACATCGTCGTGCATGGTAATATCGGCCACATGTCGGCCTTCATGGCGCAGTCCGGCAATCTGGTCGTGCTGGGCGATGCCGGCGACGCGCTGGGCGATTCCATCTACGAGGCGCGGCTTTTCGTGCGCGGCAAGGTCGAAAGCCTCGGCGCCGACTGTATCGCCAAGGAGATGCGGCCCGAGCACATCGAATTGCTGCAGGGCCTGCTCGACAAGGCCGGCGTCACCGGCGTCAAGGCGTCGGAGTTCAAGCGCTACGGCTCGGCCCGCAAACTCTACAATTTCAACATCGATAACGCCGACGCGTATTGAGGCAAGATGACCTACCGCAACCCGCCGACGACGCCGCGCAAATCAGCGACCTTCGACGACTACACGCTTTCCGAAATCCGCCGCGCGGCCGCGACCGGCATCTATGACATCCGCGGCGCCGGCGCCAAGCGCAAGCTGCCGCATTTCGACGATCTGTTGTTCCTCGGCGCGTCGATCTCGCGCTATCCGCTGGAAGGCTATCGCGAGCGTTGCGATACCTCGGTGGTGCTCGGCTCGCGCCATGCCAAGAAGCCGATCGAATTGAAGATCCCGATCACCATCGCCGGCATGAGCTTCGGTTCGCTCTCCGGTCCGGCCAAGGAAGCTCTCGGACGCGGCGCCACGCTTTCCGGCACCTCGACCACGACCGGCGACGGCGGCATGACCGAGGAAGAACGCGGCCATTCCAAGCAACTGGTCTATCAGTACCTGCCGTCGCGCTACGGCATGAACCCACGTGACCTGCGTCGCGCCGACGCCATCGAAGTGGTGGTCGGCCAGGGCGCCAAGCCGGGCGGCGGCGGCATGCTGCTCGGACAGAAGATTTCCGACCGCGTCGCCGAGATGCGCACGCTGCCCAAGGGCATCGACCAGCGTTCGGCCTCACGCCATCCCGACTGGACCGGGCCGGACGACCTCGAGATCAAGATCCTCGAGCTGCGCGAGATCACCGACTGGGAAAAGCCGATCTACGTCAAGGTCGGCGGCGCACGTCCGTACTATGACACCGCGCTTGCGGTGAAGGCCGGCGCCGACGTCGTGGTGGTCGACGGCATGCAAGGCGGCACGGCCGCGACCCAGGAAGTGTTCATCGAGAATGTCGGCCAGCCTACGCTTGCCTGCATCAGGCCGGCGGTGCAGGCGCTGCAGGACCTCGGCATGCACCGCAAGGTGCAGCTCATCGTCTCCGGCGGCATCCGCAACGGCGCCGATGTCGCGAAGGCGCTGGCGCTCGGCGTCGACGCCGTCTCGATCGGCACGGCGGCGCTCGTTGCGCTGGGCGACAACGATCCGCGCTGGGAGGCGGAATACAACGCGCTCGGCAGCACGGCGGGCGCCTATGACGACTGGCACGAGGGCCGCGATCCGGCCGGCATCACCACCCAGGACCCCGAGCTGATGAAGCGGGTCGACCCGATCGCGGCCGGACGGCGGCTCGCGAACTACCTGAAGGTGATGACGCTCGAAGCCCAGACCATTGCGCGCGCCTGCGGCAAGAACAGCCTGCACAATCTCGAGCCCGAGGATCTCGTCGCGCTCTCGATCGAAGCCGCTGCCATGGCTGGCGTTCCGCTTGCCGGCACCAACTGGATACCAGGGAAAAACGGCTTCTAGAACACCAAAGACTAACAGCACCCAAAATCCGCGAGGGAACTACATAAATGGGGAACGATCTCGCCGCATTCGCCAAGGAGAACGGCGTAAAATATTTCATGATCTCCTACACCGACCTGTTCAGCGGCCAGCGCGCCAAGCTGGTGCCGGCGCAGGCGATCGCCGACATGCAGAAGGACGGAGCGGGCTTTGCCGGTTTCGCGACCTGGCTCGACCTGACGCCGGCGCATCCGGACATGCTGGCGGTGCCGGATCCGGCTTCGGTGATCCAGCTGCCCTGGAAGAAAGACGTCGCCTGGGTCGCCGCCAACTGCATCATGGACGACAAGGAGGTCGAGCAGGCGCCGCGCAACACGCTGAAGCGGCTGATCACCGAGGCCGCCCGCGACGGCATGCATGTGAAGACCGGCGTCGAGGCGGAATTCTTCCTCATCTCGCCGGACGGCAGTGCCATCTCCGACCAGTACGACACGGCGTCGAAGCCGTGCTACGACCAACAGGCGGTGATGCGCCGCTACGACGTGATCGCCGAGATCTGCGACCATATGCTGGCGCTGGGCTGGGGTCCGTATCAGAACGACCACGAGGACGCCAACGGTCAGTTCGAGATGAACTGGTCCTTCGACCACGCGCTGGCGACCGCCGACAAGCACTCCTTCTTCAAGTTCATGGTCAAGTCGATCGCGGAAAAGCACGGCCTGCGCGCGACCTTCATGCCGAAGCCGTTCCAGGGCCTGACCGGCAATGGCTGCCATGCCCATATCTCGGTGTGGGACGAGACCGGCAAGACCAATGTCTTCGCCGACAATTCGATGGAGCTTGGGCTGTCGGCCAAGGGCAAGAACTTCCTTGGCGGCATTATGAAGCATGCCTCCGCCTTGGCTGCGATCACCAATCCGACGGTCAATTCCTACAAGCGCATCAACGCGCCGCGCACCATTTCGGGCGCGACCTGGGCGCCGAACACGGTGACCTGGACCGGCAACAACCGCACCCACATGGTGCGCGTGCCCGGCCCCGGCCGCTTCGAACTGCGCCTGCCGGATGGCGCCGCCAACCCCTATTTGCTGCAGGCGGTGATCATTGCCGCCGGTCTCGACGGCATCCGCTCAAAGGCCGATCCGGGCAAGCGCTACGACATCGACATGTACCAGTTCGGCCATACCGTCACGGACGCGCCGAAACTGCCGCTCAACCTGCTCGATGCGCTGCGCGAGTTCGATCATGACAAATCGCTCAAGGCGGCGCTGGGTGAGGAATTTTCGTCGGCATATCTAAAGCTGAAGCAGCAGGAATGGAATTCCTATGCTTCGCACTTCACGCAGTGGGAGCGCGACCACACGCTGGATATCTGACCGTCCTGTAGTGGAGCATGATGTCGTCCGAAAACCGCTTCACACTTTTCGGCATCATGCCCTAGCGGGGCGAGCGACCTTGGAATGACTTCATGAAATACTCCATCTTCTCGCTCGCCCGCGCCGCCCTTTCCGGCCACAAGAACTGGAAGCCGACCTGGCGCGATGCAGCGCCCAAGGATCGCTATGACGTGATCATCATCGGCGGCGGCGGCCATGGGCTCGCCACCGCCTGGTTCCTCGCCAGCGAGTTCGGCATCCGCAACGTCGCGGTGCTGGAAAAGGGTTGGATCGGCTCCGGCAATGCCGGCCGCAACACCACCATCATCCGCTCCAATTACGGCCTGCCCGGCAATACCGGCTTCTACGAATTGTCGATGAAGCTGTGGGAGAGGATGGAGCAGGACCTCAACTACAACGCGATGGTCAGCCAGCGCGGCGTGCTCAACCTCTATCATTCCGATGCGCAGCGCGATGCCTTCGCGCGGCGCGGCAACACGATGCGCATCAACGGCATCGACGCGGAGCTGCTCGACCAGGCGGCGCTGCGCAAGATGCTGCCGTTCCTGAATTTCGACAATGCGCGCTTCCCCGTGCAAGGCGGGCTGCTGCAGCGGCGCGGTGGCACGGCGCGGCATGACGCGGTGGTCTGGGGCTACGCGCATGCGGCGAGCGAACTCGGCGTCGATATCATCCAGAATTGCGAGGTCACCGGCTTCACCCGCGACGCCAATGGCAAGGTGACCGGCGTCGAGACTTCACGCGGCAAGATCGGCGCCGGCAAGGTCGGCATGGCGGTTGCCGGCTCCTCGTCACGCGTCGCGGCGATGGCAGGTCTTCGCCTGCCGATCGAAAGCCATGTGCTCCAGGCCTTCGTCTCGGAAGCGATCAAGCCGCTCATCCCCGGCGTCATGACCTTCGGCGCCGGGCACTTCTATGTCAGCCAGTCCGACAAGGGCGGCCTCGTCTTCGGCGGCGACATCGACGGCTACAATTCCTATGCCCAGCGCGGCAACCTGCCGGTCATGGAGGATGTCTGCGAAGGCGGCATGGCGCTGATCCCGATGATCGGCCGGGTGCGGCTGCTGCGCCAGTGGGGCGGCATCATGGACATGTCGATGGACGGCACGCCGATCATCGACAAGAGCCCGGTCGATGGCCTCTATATCAATGCCGGCTGGTGCTATGGCGGCTTCAAGGCGACGCCGGGCTCGGGCTTCGTCTTTGCCCATCTCCTTGCCCGCGATCAATCGCACAAGGAAGCCGCACGCTTCCGCCTCGACCGCTTCCAGCGCGGCGCCATGATCGACGAGAAGGGCCAGGGCGCCCAACCGAACCTGCACTAGAGATAGAGCATGATGTTATCCAAAAACCGCTCCACACTTTTTGGCATCATGCACTGAGGACAGCCCGAAACCATGCGCATTGTCTGTCCCTTCTGCGGCGAACGCGAACTCGGCGAGTTCACCTATCTCGGCGACGCCAAGCCGCAACGCCCCGCGGCGGATGCCGGCGAGGACGCCTTCTACGACTACGTCTATCTGCGCGACAACGTCGCCGGGGTGATGAACGAGCACTGGTACCATGGCGGCGGCTGCCGGGCCTGGCTGAAGGTCACCCGCAACACGCTGACGCATGAGATTTCGGCCGTCGAGCCGGCGGCGGGCGTCGGCGCCGCCAAGGTTGGTGCGTGATGGGCGGCGATCAGACAAACCGTCTCACATCCGGCGGTCTCATCGACCGCTCGGCCGCGCTCAATTTCCGTTTCGATGGCAAGACATTCTCGGGCTTCAAGGGTGACACGCTGGCTTCCGCGCTGGTCGCCAACGGCGTCAAGCTGGTTGGTCGCTCGTTCAAATACCATCGCCCGCGCGGCATCCTGACCGCGGGCTCGGAAGAACCCAACGCGCTCGTCGAATTACGCAGCGGCGCGCGGCGCGAGGCGAACACCAAGGCGACGACGGCCGAGCTCTATGAGGGTCTCGAGGCCGCAAGCCAGAACCGCTGGCCATCGCTCAGCTTCGATGTGATGTCGGTCAACCAGCTGTTCGCGCCGATCTTCGTCGCCGGCTTCTACTACAAGACCTTCATGTGGCCGGCAAAGTTCTGGGAAGCGATCTACGAGCCGGCGATCCGCCGCGCCGCCGGCCTCGGCCGCGCCGCAAAGGTTTCCGACCCCGACCATTACGACAAGGCCTGGGCGCATTGCGATGTGGTGATCGCCGGCTCCGGCCCGGCCGGTCTGGCGGCCGCGCTTGCCGCCGGCCGCAGCGGCGCGCGCGTCATCCTGTGCGAGGAGGATTTCGTCCTTGGCGGGCGGCTGCTCGCCGATGGCGGCACGATCGACGGATTGCCGGCCGCCGAATGGGTTGCGCGCACGGTTGCCGAACTTTCGGCGATGCCGGATGTGCGCATCATGACGCGCACGACGCTGTTCGGCGTCTATGACGGCGGCACCTATGGCGCGATCGAACGCGTCAACGACCATCTGCCGGTGCCGCCGGAGCATCAGGTGCGCCAGCGGCTCTGGCGGATCGTGGCCAAGCGCTGCGTGGTCGCCGCCGGCGCGATCGAACGTCCCATCGTCTTTGCCGGCAACGACACGCCCGGCGTGATGATGGCGTCGGCCATGCGCAGCTACATCAACCGCTACGCCGCGACGCCGTCCAGGCGCATCGCGCTGTTCACCAACAATGAGGATGGCTGGCGTACGGCCGAAACGGCGATCGCCGCCGGACTGCAGGTGGCGGCAGTGATCGATGCGCGGCCGGATGTTTCGCCGGCGCATCGCTCGCTTGCCAGCAAAGGCGGCTTCCCGGTCCTACATGGCGCCATCAGCGGCGTCGACGGCGGCAAGGGCGGCGTGCGCAAGATTTCCGTCGCGCTGACCGGCGGTGCGCGCGCCGAGGTCGAGGCGGACGGGCTCGCCGTCTCCGGCGGCTGGAACCCGGCGGTCGGCCTTACCTCCTACCATCGAGGCCGGCCGAAATGGCGCGACGACATCGCCGCCTTCGTGCCCGACGGCGCACCGCCCGGCATGGTCGCGGCGGGCTCGGCCAACGGCGCCTTCGGGCTTGGCGCCTGCCTGCGCGAGGGGTTCGAAGCCGGCGCTGCCGCGGCACGCGACGCCGGCCGCAGCGGCAATATCGGATCGATGCCGGTCGCCGACGACGACGCCTTTTCGATCACCCCGCTCTGGCATGTCGCCGGCAAGGGCAAGGCCTTCGTCGACCAGCAGCATGACGTCACCGCTTCCGATGTCGAGCTGGCGCAGCGCGAGGGTTTTCAATCGGTCGAGCATCTGAAGCGCTATACGACGCTCGGCATGGCGACCGACCAGGGCAAGACCTCGAATGTCGCCGGCCTCGCCATCATGGCGGCGGTCGGCGGCAAGTCGATCCCGGAGACGGGCACGACGATCTACCGGCCGCCTTACGTGCCGGTCGCCATCGGCGCCTTCGCCGGCCACCATCGCGACGAGAATTTCCATGCGACGCGGCTTACGCCGTCGCATCACTGGGCGGCCGAACAGGGCGCGATCTTCGTCGACACCGGCCTGTGGAAGCGCGCGCAGTGGTATCCGCGCGCCGGCGAGAAGGACTGGCTGGAATCGGTGACGCGCGAGGTCAAGGCGGTGCGCTCAGGTGTCGGCTTCTGCGATGTCTCGACGCTGGGCAAGATCGACGTGCACGGGCCAGATGCCGGCGCGTTCCTCGACCGCGTCTACATCAACGCCTTCTCCAGCCTCGCCGTCGGCAAGGCGCGCTACGGGCTGATGCTGCGCGAGGACGGCATCGTCTATGACGACGGCACCACTTCGCGCCTGGCCGAGGACCATTATTTCCTCACCACCACGACGGCCAAGGCCGGGTTGGTGATGCAGCATCTCGAATTCTGCCGGCAGGTGCTGTTCCCCGAACTCGATGTGCAGCTGACCTCGGTCTCCGATCAGTGGGCGCAGTTCTCGATCGCCGGGCCGAAGACCCGCGATCTCTTGAAGGAGATCGTCGATCCGACCGAGGACCTGTCGAACGAAGGTTTCCCGTTCATGGGCGCGCGCGAGGTCAAGCTGCGCGGCGGCATCAAGGCGAGGCTGTTCCGCATCTCCTTCTCCGGCGAGATGGCGTTCGAGATTTCGGTGCCGGCGCGCTATGGCGAGGCGATGGCGCGCAATCTGATGATTGCGGGAAAACCGTTCGGCGTGACGCCCTACGGCACCGAAGCGCTCGGCGTGATGCGCGTCGAAAAGGGCCATGTCGCCGGGCCGGAACTCAACGGCACCACGACCGCGGGCGATCTCGGCCTCGGCAAGATGATGTCGACCAAGAAGGATTTCATCGGCCGCGTCATGGCCGGCCGCGAGGCGCTGGTCGCACCGAACCGGCAGGTGGTCGTCGGCATCAAGCCGACCGACAAGGCGCGCCGCCTGCGCTCCGGCGCGCATATCATCCCGAAGGGCGAGACACCTGGCCCCGGCAACGACCAGGGCTATGTCACTTCGGTCTGCTTCTCGCCGGTGCTTGACCAATGGATCGGGCTGGCCTTGGTCGAGCGCGGGCGCGAGCGCATCGGCGAGATCGTGGGCGCGCATGATCCGCTGCGCGGCGAGGACTACGATGTCGAGCTCTGCAATTCCGTCTTCTACGATCCGGATGGAGGGCGCCAGCGTGGCTGATTTTTCCTGGGACGTCCGCAGCCCGCTCGATCGTGCGCTGGTCGCCGGCTCTTACGGCGCGCAAGGCGACGCCGGCGTGGCGCTGACCGAGATCCGCAATTTCGACCTCGTGCAAGTGATGGCGCGGCGCGGCAAGGCGGCCGAGATGGCGAAGGCCGCGCAGGCGCGCTTCGGCGTCGCCGCGCCGGAAACGCCCAAGGCGGTAGGGACGGCCGATGCGACGCTGATATGGTCGGGACCGGACCAGTTCTTGGTGCTGTCGAGAGGCGGCAAGCATACGATGGATAGCCTTGCGCCCGTCTTTGCCGGATCGACCTCGCTTTCCGACCAATCGCATGCGCGGGCGCTGATCAGCGTTAGCGGCGACAAGGCGCGTGCGGTGCTCGCGAAGCTGTCGTCGATCGATCTGCACCCCGATGTGTTCGGCGTGGGTGCGGCGGCGGCGACCTCAATGGATCACACCAGCGTGACGCTGTGGCGCGGTGCGGACCGGGCCGATGGGCAGGCTGTGTTCAATCTCCTAGTGTTCTCTACTTTCGCCGAGAGCCTGTGGCACACCATTCTCGATTCTGCAGCGGAATATGGTGCGACGATCGGTCATTCCGAGGAATTAATGTAGAGGCGCGCGCCCTCCTTCTCCCCTTGTGGGAGAAGGTGTCGCCGAAGGCGACGGATGAGGGGGTGCTCCAGGGAAAGCCAGCGTCTCACTCCGCTGGAACACCCCTCATCCGTCTCGGCGCTGCGCGCCGATCCACCTTCTGCCACAAGGGGAGAAGGGGAAGTCCCGCCTTGCCAAACCCATTCACCCTGCTATTCTCTCAGCGAAAATAATTTTACACACAGGCAAACTTATTTCTCGCTCGGAGGAGGGTTTGAGATGAGCCAGTCGCCCTACCCTGCCGTCCAGTCCGGACCGCCGCGGCCGAGCCTGATCCTGCGGCCCGGCCAGATCGCGCTGCCGCCCGGTCTCGAGCGCTACACCGTGCAGGGCAACGGCGCGGTGCTGATCGACGTCGAGGCCGGCGACAGCGTCAGCGTGACCAATGTCGAGGGCGGCCAGCCTTGCGAATTGCTGGCCTGGGACACATCCGGCGCGACCGATCCCGGCATTTTCGGCGAGCGCTCGAACAGCAACGCCGCCGGCATCAAGGCGCTGCTCGCCGAAGGCGACGACAGTCTTGCAGCGCTGCGGCTCAGCCTCGAGCGACGCAAAGTGCAGCTCGACCAGCCGAAGGCGGTGCGCGTGTTCGGCGGCGCCACGCCGGCCGACACCGAGCAGAGTTTTTCCGTTCAACGCGACGGCGCGCTGCTGATCGCTGCGCCCGGCGGGCCGATGCTGGTCGACGGCCACAACACGGCGACGCCGCTGGCCGTGCTGGTCCGCCGCGCCACGATCCGGCTGAAGAACAGGTCGCAGCTTCCCGATCCGCTCGCCGATCCGGTGCTCGATCTTCGGGTGAAATCGGCGACGGCCGAATCCTATTTCGTCAAGGCAGGCGACTACCTGCAGATCATCGATGTCGACGGCCGGCAATGCACGGACTTCCAGTGTTTTTCGGCGCGCAAGCTGGACAAGGGACGCGACCTACCGCTCGACGTGACCACCACTCGAACGCTGATGGGCGCGGCCTATCCGATGCCGGGCCTGCATTCGAAATATTACGACCAGGACATGGAGCCGCTGGTCGAGGTGGTGCAGGACACATGCGGGCGGCACGACGCCTTCGCGCTCGCCTGCGCCGCCAAATATTACGACGACATCGGCTATCCAGGCCACACCAACTGCTCGGAGAATTTCAATCGCGCGCTTTCAGACAAGGGTGTGACGCCCCGCGCCGGCTGGATGGCGATCAACTTCTTCTTCAACACGGCGATCGACGCGCATGGCGTGATGGTGTCGGACGAGCCGTGGTCGCGGCCCGGCGACTATGTGCTCTTGCGCGCGCTGACCGATATCGTCTGCGTCTCCTCCGCCTGCCCGGACGACACCACGCCATCCAATGGCTGGGACCTGACCGACATCCATGTGCGCGCCTATTCCGGCCAGCACAAATTCTCGCGAGCGATCGCCAGACGCATGAAGCCCGACTCGGAACCGAAAATGACCCGCGAGACAGCCTTTCATTCGAGCTTTGCCAAACACACGCGCGACTTCGTCGAATACAGGGGCTATTGGCTCGCCAATTCCTTCGCCAAGGAAGGGCCGATCGCCGAATACTGGGCCTGCCGGCGGGACGCCGTGATCATGGATCTGTCGCCATTGCGCAAGTTCGAGGTCACCGGGCCGGATGCCGAAGCGCTGCTGCAATACACGCTGACGCGCGATGTCAAGAAGCTCGGCGTCGGCCAGGTCGTCTATACGGCGATGTGTTACGAGCATGGCGGCATGATCGACGACGGCACGCTGCTCAGGCTCGGCAAGGACAATTTCCGCTGGGTCGGCGGCGACGATCTGTCCGGCGAATGGCTGCGCGAAACGGCGAAAAAACTCGGCCTCAACGTGCTGGTCCGCTCCTCCACCGACCAGATGCACAACATCGCCGTCCAGGGGCCGAAGAGCCGCGACATATTGAAGGAAGTCGTGTGGACCTCGCCGGTGCAGCCCTCGATCGGCGAGCTCGAATGGTTCCGCTTCGCGGTCGCCCGGATCGGCGGCGGCAATGGTGTGCCGGTCGTCGTCTCGCGCACCGGCTATACCGGCGAGCTCGGCTACGAGATCTGGTGTCATCCGCGCGACGCCGAAAAGGTATTCGACGCCGTCTGGGAAGCCGGTCAGCCGCACGGGCTGAAGCCGATGGGTCTGCAGGCGCTCGACATGGTGCGCATCGAGGCCGGGCTGATCTTCGCCGGTTACGAATTCTCCGACCAGACCGATCCGTTCGAGGCCGGTATCGGCTTCACCGTGCCGCTCAAGACCAAGGCCGACGACTTCATCGGCCGCGACGCGCTGATCCGGCGCAAGGAGCATCCGCAGCACAAGCTCGTCGGGCTCGACATCGATGCCAATGTCGCCGTCGGCCATGGCGACTGCGTCCATGTCGGCCGCGCCCAGATCGGCGTCGTCACCTCCGGCATGCGCTCGCCGGTGCTCGGCAAGAACATCGCGCTAGCACGACTCGACGTCACCCACGCCGAGATCGGCACGGAGGTCGAGATCGGCAAGCTCGACGGCCATGCCAAGCGTTTGCCGGCGCGCGTCGTGGCCTTCGCCCATTACGATCCTCAGAAAACCAAACCACGTTCCTGATACGCCTCCCAAGGCGGATCCGACCCTCGCCGGCCGCCACCGGCGGCGGTCGGATCGATGTTTCGCAAGCGTGATGTGCATGACATTCACAAAACGCTTGACGCGAAAGCGCGCCGGATCAATCTTCACTCTTAAGAAAAAAATACGACTGAGTGGAAACACGACGGGTCGACGCTGATTTGCCGGGGAGCAAGCTTCGCGAGAGCCGAGGCGTCGCTGGCGGGGAACAACAAAAAGGGGAAGACAACCATATGAGCACGATAAGCACGGCCCTCGAGCAGCCTGCCGAAAGCAAGCTGCTCAGGCATATCGACTGGCGTGGCGCCTTCTGGGTGGCAAGCGGCGTTCCAGCGCTGGTCCTGTTCTCGATCGGCGGCATTGCCGGCACGACCGGAAAACTCGCCTTCCTGATCTGGACGGTGTCCATGATCATGGGCTTCCTGCAATCCTTCACCTATGCGGAGATTGCAGGCCTGTTTCCAAACAAGTCTGGCGGCGCCTCGATCTACGGCGCTACCGCCTGGCTGCGCTATTCGAAATTCATCGCGCCGCTTTCGGTGTGGTGCAACTGGTTCGCCTGGTCGCCGGTGCTGTCGCTCGGCTGCTCGATCGCCGCGGCCTATATCCTCAACGCGCTGGCGCCGATCCCGATCTTCAGCGAGACCTCGCCGGAGGTGGCCGCCTACATAGCGGCGCATGCGGGGACGGCGCCCGCCGATGCGATCGCCGCGGTGACAGCCGCGGCGACACCGGCGATCCGCACCTGGACGCTGTGGGGCCACACGCTCGGCCCGGTCTCCTTCACGCTCAACGCCACCTTCTTCATCGGCGCGGTTCTGATGCTGGTCATCTTCGCGATCCAGCATCGCGGCATCCTCGGCACCGCCAATGTGCAGAAATATATCGGCCTGCTCGTCATCATCCCTATGCTGATCGTCGGCGTCGTGCCGATCTTCACCGGCCAGATCGACTGGGCGAATTTCTCGCCGCTGGTGCCGCTGGCCGCCGCCTACGCGCCTGATCCCGGTTCGTGGAACATTGCCGGCTGGACGCTGGCGCTCGGCGGCATGTTCATCGCCGCATGGTCGACCTACGGCTTCGAGACCGCCGTCTGCTACACGTCGGAGTTCAAGAATCCCGGCACCGACACCTTCAAGGCGATCTTCTACTCAGGCCTGCTCTGCATGCTCCTGTTCATTCTGGTGCCCTTCACCTTCCAGGGCGTGCTCGGCTTGAACGGCATGCTGGCGACGCCGATCGTCGACGGCTCGGGCGTCGCCGACGCGCTGGCCGGCATGGTCGGCGGCGGTAAGATCATCCACAGCCTGCTGGTCATGCTGATGATCCTGGCGCTGGTGCTGTGCATCATGACGGCGATGGCCGGCTCCTCGCGCACGCTCTACCAGGGCTCGGTCGACGGCTGGCTGCCGCGCTATCTCAGCCACGTCAACGAGCATGGCGCGCCGACGCGGGCGATGTGGACCGACCTCTGCTTCAACCTGATCGTGCTGGCCATCGCCTCGGCCGACGCGACGAGCTTCTTCTTCATCCTCGCCGTGTCGAATTGCGGCTACATCATCTTCAACTTCCTCAACCTCAATGCAGGCTGGATCCACCGCATCGACAACGGCCATATCAACCGTCCATGGAAGGCCCCGAGCTGGCTGCTCGGCATCGGCGCGATCTTTGCCTATGTCAACGCGATCTTCATGGGCGCCGGCGCCAAGGTGTGGAACCCGATGGCGCTGTGGGCCGGCCTGATCACCGCCGCGTTGATCATCCCGGTGTTCTGCTTCCGTCACTACGTCCAGGACGGAGGCAAGTTCCCGGAGCACATGCTGGCCGACCTCGGCATGGCGGGCGCCGACCTCTCGGTCAAGAAGGCGGGCATGCTGCCTTACCTGACGCTGATCGCCGGCGTGGCGGTGATGCTGATCGCCAATTGGGTGTTCGTCATCTGACATGGCAACCTGAAAGAGACGGGCGCGCCTCGGCGCGCCCGTTTCATTTTAATCAGACTGCCTTGCGGACCGCCGACTCTTCGAAAAACCGGTTCGGCGGCCGCTTCAGGCCGAGATTCTCACGCAGCGTCGATCCTTCATATTCTCGCCGGAAGATTCCGCGCCGCTGCAGCTCGGGCACCACCTTCTCGGCGAAATCGTCCAGCCCCGCCGGCAGATAGGGGAACATCACATTAAATCCGTCGCAGCCTTCGGTGAGGAGCCATTCCTCCATCTCGTCAGCGATGGTCCCGGGAGTGCCGACGAAGGCGAGGCCCGAATAGCCGCCGAGCCGCTGGGCGAGCTGGCGGACCGTGAGGTTTTCCTTGCGCGCCAGTTCTATGACGCGCTCGCGGCTGCTTTTGCTGGCATTGGTGTCAGGAATGTCCGGCAACGGGCCGTCCGGCTCGAAACCCGACGCATCGTGGCCAAGGGCGATCGACAGCGAGGCGATGCCGCTCTCGTAGTAGACCAGGCTATCGAGCTTGGCTCGTTTGGCCCGCGCCTCCTCGACGCTGTCGCCGACGATGACGAAAGCGCCGGGCAGGATCTTGATATCGTCGCGCGAACGGCCAAGCTTTTCGGCACGACCCTTCACGTCGGCAAGGAAGCGTTGGCCGGATGCCAGGTCGGACGGCGCCGCGAAGATCACCTCCGCCGTCTCGGCGGCCAGTTGCCGCCCTGCATCCGAGGCGCCTGCTTGTACGATCACCGGCCAACCCTGGACGGGACGCGCGATGTTGAGCGGGCCGCGTACCGATAAATGCTCGCCCTTGTGGTCGAGCACATGCAGTTTCGATGTATCGAAGTAGAGCCCGCTCTCCGCATCGCGGATGAAGGCATCATCGGCAAAGCTGTCCCATAGCCCGGTGACGACGTCATAGAACTCGCGTGCCCGGTGGTAGCGCTCGTCATGCTCGACATGCTCGTCGAGGCCGAAATTCAGAGCCGCGTCCGGGTTGGACGTGGTGACGATGTTCCAGCCGGCGCGGCCGCCGCTGATATGGTCGAGCGACGCGAAACGCCGCGCGATATGATAGGGCGCATCGAAAGTGGTCGATGCGGTCGCGACCAGGCCGATGTGATCGGTGACGGCGGCGAGCGCCGACAAAAGCGTGAACGGCTCGAAAGAGGTCACCGTGTGGCTGCGCCGCAGCGCCTCGATCGGCATGTTGAGCACGGCCAGATGGTCGGCCATGAAGAAGGCGTCGAACTTCGCCGCCTCGAGCGTCTGCGCGAAGCGCTTCAGATGCGCGAAATTGAAGTTGGCATCCGCGTAGGCGCCAGGATAGCGCCAGGCGCCGGTGTGAAGACTGACGGGACGCATGAAGGCGCCGAGCCGTAAATGCCGTTTTTCGGACATGGGAATGATCCAGCGGTGACGAGCGTTGCCGCTCCGATATCGGCGCAGGATCGGCCTGCATCGCGCCGCTGAAAAGGAATTCTGTTTTGCGGAAGCCCTGCCGCGGAGCATTTTTCGCCCGGCTGGCCCCGGATGCAGATCATCCGCCACCGGCTTTCACCGATGGCGGATGATCTAAGGTTGCCACCTTACCGTTTCAGCATGATCTTTGCCAAAAACCGCTGCGCACTTTTTGGGATCATGCTCTATTCCGCAGCCAGGGCCAGCTGCGGCCTTTCGATGCCTTCGATCTTCTCCGGCTCGGGCGCCTGCTCGTCGGTCTTGGCCTTATTTGGCTCGCGGCCGAAGAACAGCGCGTAGCCGGCCGGCAGCACCAGGATGGTGAGCACGGTTGCTACCAGGATGCCGCCCATCATGGCGTAGGCCAGCGGCCCCCAGAACACGGCGCGCGAGATCGGGATAAGCGCGAGCACCGCAGTCAGCGCCGTCAGCATGATCGGCCTGAAACGGCGCACGGCCGCACCCACGATCGCTTCCGATCGCTCCATGCCGGCGGCGATATCCTGGTCTATCTGGTCGACCAGGATGATCGAGTTGCGCATGATGATGCCGAGCAGCGCGATGACGCCGAGGATAGCGACGAAGCCGAACGGCGCGCCGCTGATCAAGAGCGCCGCGGCGGCGCCGATGATGCCGAGCGGACCGGTCGCCAGCACCAGCATCGATTTGCCGAAATGCTGCAGCTGGACCATCAGCAGCACGACGATGATGGCGAGCATGACCGGCGCCTTGGCGGCGATCGAGGCCTGGCTCTCGGCCGAGTCTTCGGCGCCGCCCTGGATCTCGACCTTGTAGCCGGGCGCGAGGCCGGCGCGCAGGTCCTTCATGTCGTTGTACATCTTGGTGACGACGTCGTTCGACTGCACGCCGTCCGGCAGCGTGGCGCGCACGCTGATCGTCGGCAGACGGTCGCGCCGCCACTCGACGCCCTGCTCCATCACCGGCACGACCTTGGCCACCTGCGATAGCGGCACCGAGCCGCCGAAGTCGGTCGGGATGTAGACCGAGTCGACCGAGGACAAGAGATGGCGGGTCGCCTCCGGTTCGCGGGCGACGATCGAGACCGTCTCCTCGCCGTCGCGGAAGTCGTCAAGCGGCGCGCCGGACATGGTGGCCTGCAGCATCTGGCGGATGCGCTGCGAGGTGACGCCAAGCGCCCGGGCGCGATCCTGGTCGATCACCAGCTTCATCGCCGGCACCGGCTCCAGCCAGTCGTCATGGATGGCGCCAAGCAGCGGGTTGGCCTGGAAGCGTGCCTTCACCTCGTCGGCAATGCGGCGTACCTCCTGGCGGTCCGGGCCCATGATGCGCATCTGCACCGGCCAGCCGGTCGGCGGACCGAGGAACAGGCGGTCGACCTTGCCGCGGATCGAGGGGAAGTCCTGCGCCAGGATCTTGCGCATCTTGACGATCAGCCGCTCGCGCGCCGGCTCGTCCTTGGCCATCACCAGGAGCTGGGCGAAGTTCGGATTCCTGAGCTGCTGGTCGAGCGGCAGGAAGAAGCGCGGCGCGCCTTCGCCGATATAGGTGGCGATGAAGCGCTTGTCGGGATCGTCCATCATCTTGGCTTCAAGCGCCTTGGCCTGCTTCTCGACCTCCTTGATCGAGGTGCCTTCCGGCAGCCAAAGATCGACCAGGATTTCCGGCCGCGAGGACTGCGGGAAGAAGTTCTGCGGGATGAACTGGAAAGCCCACAGGCTGGTGGCGAAAGTAACCAGCGTCATCACCAGGACGATGATACGGTGGCGCACGGCCCAGGTGACAGTGGCGCGCAGGCGGCGGTAGAAGCCGGTGTCGAAGACATCGTGGTGGGTGCCGGCGTGCTTGCGCTGCTTGAGGATCATGTAGCCCAGCCACGGCGTGAAATAGACTGCGACGAACCACGACACGACCAGCGCGATGCCGACGACATAGAACAGCGTGCGCACATATTCGCCGGCGGTGGAAGCGGCGAAGCCGACCGGGATGAAGCCGGCCGTGGTGATCAGCGTGCCGGTGAGCATCGGGAAGGCGGTCGAGGTGTAGGCAAAACTCGCCGCCTCGATCTTGACCAGCCCCTCCTCAAGCTTTCGCTCCATCATCTCGACGACGATCATGGCGTCGTCGACCAACAGGCCGAGCGCGATGATGAGCGCGCCGAGCGAAATGCGCTGCAGGTCGATGCCGATCTCGTACATAATGGCGAAGGTGGCTGCCAGAACCAGCGGGATGGCGATCGCGATCACCAGGCCGGAGCGCCAGCCGATCGACAGCAGCGAGACGGCAAGCACAATCAGCAGCGCTTCGCCGAGCGCCTCCATGAATTCGCTGACCGCGTCCTTGACGACCTGCGGCTGGTCGGAGATCTGGTCGACCGCAACGCCATAAGGCAACCCGGTCTCGAAACGCTGGTAGGTCGCCTCGACATCCTTGCCGACATCCCTGACGTTAAAACCTTTGGCCATGACGACGCCGACCTGGACGCTCTCATGACCGTTGAAGCGGTATTTGCGCTCATAAGGGTCCTCGAGGCCGGAAGAGACGGTGGCGATGTCGCCGAGACGTGTCACCTGGTTGCCGGAGCGCAGCCGCAGCTCGCGGATATCCGCGGCCTTGGTGACGTCGCCTTCGACCGAGATGCGCACCGAGCGCAGGCCGGTGTCGACGGAACCCGCCGGATCGACGGCGTTCTGCCCTTTGACGGCGTTCTGCAGGTCGACGATGGTCAAGCCGCGCTCGGCCAGCGCCTTGGACGAGACGTCGATATAGATCTTCTCCGGCTGGTCGCCGATGATGACGGCCTTTTCGACGCCAGGCGTCGTCAACAGCATGTCGCGCGCCTGGATAGCGAATTTCTTCAGCTCCGGATAGGTGAAGCCGTCGCCGCTGATCGAATGCAGCGTGATGAAAGTGTCGCCGAACTCGTCGTTGAAATAGGGACCGAGCAGGCCCTGCGGCAGGTCGCTTGAAATGTCGCCGACCTTCTTGCGCACCTGGTAGAAGGCGTCCTTCACCTCCTCGGCATTGGTGTCGCCTTTCACCTGGAGCGTGATGATGGCGCTGCCGGCACGGGTATAGGAGCGCACGAAATCGAGATGCGGCGTTTCCTGCAGCTTGCGCTCGATCTTGTTGACAACCTGGTCCTCCATGTCCTGGATCGAGGCGCCGGGCCAGATCGCCTGCACCACCATGACGCGGAAGGTGAAGTCGGGATCCTCCTTCTGGCCCATGCGCATCAGGCCGAGCGCGCCGGCCAGGATGATGAGGCCGAACAGGAAACGCGCTATGCTCGGATGTCCGATCGCCCAGCGCGAAAGGTTGAAGGGCCGCTTTTCAGTGCTGCTGTCGGTGGTGGTCATGGCACAAGTCCAGTCCAATTGATCGGCAAGGCACGCCTGGCATGCCGCTTTTGAGTTCGGTGGGCTTCCGGACGGCGAGACCCCTCAAGCGGAGAGACTCGCAAATCGCGCTGGACGCGGCACTGCTGCGGGGGAGCCAACATGCCGGCATCTCACGATCGGGCGTTCGCCGCCCGGAACCCATGCCCTCCCCGGCTCGCGGCTCGATGCAGCGAGAGCGGGAACGGCGTCTGTTTCGCCTGACTTCAGGTCTTAGTTCGATGCATGTCGTTGTCCCAAAACCGCTTCGCACTTTTGGGCGACAAGCATCAGTGCAGGCTGCTGGTGGTCGCGACGTCATCCTCCGCCGAAGCGGACTGCTGGGCGTCGCCGGAAAGCTTGACCTTCAGGTTCTCGGTCATGAACTGGGTGCCGGCCGCGACCACGACGTCGCCCTGTTTCAGGCCGTCGGCCACGGCGACGCCGTCGGCGGTGAAGTTGGCGACCTTGATCGGACGCGGATGCACCGTGTCGGAGGCGCGATCGACCGTCCAGACGATCTGCTTGCCGTTCTTCTCGGTCATCGCGGTCAGCGGGATCGACACGAGCTGCGCCTTGCTGCCGACGGTCGCCTGGACATTGGCGGTCATGCCGAGCAGCACGCGCGAATCGTCGGGCAGCGAGACCCGGACAGCGAAGGTGCGCGACTGCGGATCGGCGCTGCCGGCGACCTCGCGGACCTTACCGTCAAGGGTAAGCCCTTCGTCCGACCAGAAGCTGGCCTTGACCTCCTTGCCGGGCTTGAAGCCGGCGATATCCATCTCCGGCACCGCTATCGACACTTCCTTCTCGCCGTCGACAGCGACGGTCATGACCGGCGTGCCGGCGGCGACCACCTGGCCGACATCAGCCGAAATGGCGGTGACGATACCGTTCTTGCTGGCTTTCAGATCGGCGTATTGAACCTGGTTCTGCGCCTGGGCCAGCGTCGAGCGCGCGGCATCGCGCGTCGCCACCGCCTGGTCGTAGGTCAGCCGCGCCTGATCGAGCTGCGACTTCGGCGCGAAATTCTTGGCGTAGAGCTGCTCGGCGCGCTTCCTGGCGAGGTCGACGGTCTCGACCTGGCGCTCGGCGGCGTCGAGGCTGGCCGCAGCGCTTTTCACCGACAATTCGTAATCGGCTGGATCGACGCGGGCGAGCACATCGCCCTCGTTCACATGCTGGCCGATATCGACCAGGCGCTCGGTGACCTTGCCGGCGATGCGGAAGCCGAGATTCATCTCGGTGCGGGCGCGCACCGAACCGGAATAGTCGAGCTGACGGGTGGTTTGCGCCTCGCCGATCTTCACCACCTTGACCGGCCGGACGACTTCCTGGACGACCGCGGCCTTCTCCTGGCTGCAGCCGGCGAGGCCGAGCGCTGCTGCGACGATGGCGACGGCTGGGAGGCCGGCGGCCGGCAGCTTGCGGAGGATGGAACTGGACAAAGACACCTTAGCACTCCTGAACTGGAGATGATTTGTCGAAACCGCGCCCGGCGGGCGGCGGCTATTTCAAGGCTCTGATGGCGTAGTCGATAAGTTCGTCGGGCATCGCCCGGTTGGTCTTGGCAAGGCACTGCGCCACCATCTGCGGATGGCAGAGAATGACGGTCGCGGCGCCGAAGCAGCGCGAGGCTGTCTCCGGATCCTGCTCCCTGAACTCGCCGGCCTCGATGCCCTCGCGGATCACCTCGGCGTAGAGGTCGTGGATGCTGTTGACATGCGCGTCGATGACGCCCCAGTCGCGCTCCAAGGCGACGATGACCATCTCATGCACCTTCTCCTGGTCGAGCATGACCTCCAGCGTCATCTTGTACTGGGCATGGATGTAGCGGCGCAGCCGTTCCTCGGCGCTGATCGGCAGGTGCATGATCTCGTAGGCCATCTTGTAGCTGGCGCCGAGCATGCGGCCGCAGACCGCCTGGTGGATTTCAACCTTGGAGGCGAAGAAGCGGTAGATGTTGGCCGGCGACATGCCGAGCTCGCGGGCAATGTCGGCGACGTTGGTCTTGCCGTAGCCGTAGTGGCGGAACAGGCGCTCGGCGCAGTCGAGAATGCGGGTCACATTCTCTTGTCTGGCGGGGTCTGCCACGATGTTGGCGGCTTCGGACATGGCGCTTTCGTTTTGACGAGTGACGAATTTCAATTTTCATCAGTCGTAAAACGAAAGTGACGGGGAGTCAACGCGAAATCGACGTACGCGTATAATTTGGTGACAGATGGCGACAGGAACAAGGGAGCGTTGGCGATTGGAGCCATGACCTGTGTGGCCGTCATCCACGGGCGAAGCAAGGAGCGAAGCGACGCGCGCAGACCCGAGGATCCATTCCGTGACGCTCGCCGAAGAGTGAGGCGGATCAAGATGTTACGTCAATTTGCGCGGTGCCGCTGGTGGCTGTCCTCGCCCGCATGAGTACGGCCGCAAGGTCACGGCATGGATCCTAGGGTTTCCGCCACGTCGCTTCGCGACTGCTCCACCCTAGGATGACGAAAGTTAGATACCCTTCGCCATTTCCCTCAACCTGAACTTCTGGATCTTGCCCGTCGATGTCTTCGGGATCTCGGCAAACAGTACCGCCTTCGGCACCTTGAAGCGCGCCAACAGCCCTCGGCAATGCTCGATGATCTCGGCCTCGGTCGCGCTCTTGCCCGGCTTCAGCTCGACATAGGCGACCGGCACCTCGCCCCATTTCTCGTCCTCGCGGGCAACCACGCCGCAGGATGCGACCGACGGATGCTTATAGAGCGCGTCCTCGACCTCGATGGAGGAGATGTTCTCGCCACCCGAGATGATGATGTCCTTGGAGCGGTCCTTGAGCTGGATGTAGCCGTCGGGATGCATGACGCCGAGATCGCCGGAATGGAACCAGCCGCCGGCAAAGGCCTCGTCGGTCGCCTTCCTGTTCTTCAGATAGCCCTTCATGACGATGTTGCCGCGGAACATGACCTCGCCGATGGTCTCGCCGTCGGCCGGCGTCTCCACCATGGTATCCGGGTTCATCACTGTCAGCCCCTCGAGCGCGGCATAGCGCACGCCCTGGCGCGCCTTCTTCGCCGTCCTCGGTCCCTTCTCCAGCGCATCCCACTCATTGTGCCATTCATTGACGACCGCCGGGCCATAGGTCTCGGTCAGGCCGTAGAGATGGGTGACGGCGAAGCCGGCGTCGGCCATGCCGGAAAGCACGGCTTCCGGCGGGGGCGCGGCCGCTGTGTTGAAGGTGACGGTCTGCGGGAACTGGCGCTTGTCCTCGTCCTTGGCGTTGATCAGCACCGACATGACGATCGGCGCGCCGCACAGATGCGTGACGC
Organism: Mesorhizobium sp. RIZ17; assembly: GCF_051127865.1. Lineage (NCBI taxonomy): Bacteria > Pseudomonadati > Pseudomonadota > Alphaproteobacteria > Hyphomicrobiales > Phyllobacteriaceae > Mesorhizobium > Mesorhizobium sp. RIZ17. The sequence goes on along the minus strand of NZ_CP147861.1, from coordinate 3,995,666 downwards.
CATGGTCGGCGATCGCGTCATATATCGGCTTCGCCCGCACCCAGCGCAGGCAGACATGGGTGCCGGCCTGAACGGCCAAAGTCCAGGGGAAACACCAGCCATTGCAATGGAACATCGGCAGCGTCCAGAGATAGACCGCATGCTTGGCCATGCCGGCATGGATGGTGTTGGTATAGGCCATAAGCGCGGCGCCGCGATGGTGGTAGACGACGCCCTTCGGATTGCCCGTCGTGCCGGACGTGTAGTTGAGCGAGATGGCGTCCCATTCGTCATCGGGCATCGACCAGGCGAAAGCCTCGTCGCCGCCGGCGACGAACTCCTCATAATCAGCCGAGCCGATGCGCTCGCCCTTCGGATAGGGAGCGTCGGCGGCATAGTCAGGGTCGTCATAGTCGATGACCAAGGGCTTGGCCTTGGCCAATGCCAGCGCTTGCCTGACGACGCCCGAGAACTCGCGGTCGACGATCAGCACCTTCGTGTCTGCATGGTCGAGCTGGAAAGCGATGACGGCGGCGTCGAGGCGGGTGTTCAGCGAATGCAGCACCGCCTTGGTCATCGGCACGCCGAAATGCGCTTCGAGCATCGGCGGGGTGTTGGAGAGCATCACCGTCACCGTGTCGCCCTTGCCGATGCCACGCTTGGCCAGCGCCGAGCCAAGCTTCAGCGAGCGGCGCCAGAAATCGCGGTAGGTGATGCGCTGGTTACCATGGATGATGGCGATGTGGTCTGGATAGGTCTTGGCCGCGCGCTCGAGATAGGTCAGCGGCGTCAGCGGCTGGTGGTTGGCGGCGTTCCTGTCGAGATCCTGTTCGTAGGGATTGGCCATCCCGTTCTCCCCAAAGTTCTTTTCGAATCTTCTAACCTTGCGCATGCCGTCACGCTATCCCCCTCCCCTGGCTGAAAATGCTATGCTGCGCCGGCTTGGTGGAATGGCGATCCGGATTGAGCCGCGCCGTGAGACGATCGAGGCTCACGCGGGCAAATTTGACTTTTGTCGAGAGCCGTGACTAATGTCAGCCGAGGAGGCGGCATGGCGATCAGACCGGCAGAACAGCTCATCCACAAGGCCGCCTGGCTTTACTATGCCCACGGCCTTCGCCAGGATGAAGTGGCAAGCCAGCTCAACATTTCACGCGCCTCGGTCGCCATGTATCTGCGCAAGGCGCGCGAGACCGGCATCGTCAACATCTCGACCTCGACGCAGCTCTTCACCGACGACGTCACGGCGCGCCAGCTTGAAGACGCCTTCGGGCTCGACGCGGTCTGGATCGCGCCGGAAAATGCCTATCTCGCCGATCCCTCGACCGACATCGCCGTGCTGGCGGCGAGCGTCTTTCTCGAACTGGTGAAAAAAGGCGACCGCATCGGCGTCGCCTGGGGCCGCACCGTCTACACCATCGCCGACATCATGTCCTTTGCCGACCTGCAGGACGTCACCGTGGTGCAGCTCTGCGGCAATCTCGGCGCGCCCTATTCCTATCGGCCCGACCAGTGCACGATGGAGATCGCGCGGCGGCTGAACGCCAAGGGCCTGAACTTCTACGCACCACTGGTGCTGTCGACGGAAGAGCTGGCCAAGAGCCTGCGCGCAGAACCGGTGATCCGCGACCAGCTTGCCGGCATCGCCGACTGCGACTTGGCACTCTACTCCGTCGGCGCGGTCGATGCCGACAGCCATCTGGTGAAATGCGGCGCGCTGTCGCCGGCCGAGATGGAAGCGCTGCGCAGCCAAGGTGCCGCCGGCGTCATCGCCGGGCAGATCATCGACGCCAAGGGCGAGGTGCTCGACTGCAGCTACAACCGGCGCGTCATCTCCGCCGAGCTCGCCTCGCTGCGTGCCATCGAGAAGCGGCTGATGGTGGTGCAGGAAGACACCAAGTTCGAGCCGCTGCTTGCGGCCATCGCCGGCGGGCTCTGCACGCATCTGGTGGTCGGCGCGCATATGGCCGAGCGCCTGCTCAATCACGCGGGCGAAGCCGGCAAAAAAGCATCCTAGAAAAACCACCCTCGCCGCTTCTGTCATACAGGCGTCGCGGCTTTCTGTTCATGAGCAAAAAGACGAGTATCGGACGGATCGACATGAAGAACCTTTGGAACGACGCCGACGCGGAAAAGATGGTTGCCGACTATGCCAGGAAGGGCGTCGGCCGCAACCTTGCGCTGCGCGTCTACACGACCCGCCTGCTCGGCGGCGAGCCGCGGCTGGTGCTGCATGGCGGCGGCAACACGTCCTGCAAGACCAAGGCCACCGATCTGGTCGGCGACGAATGGGACGTGCTCTGCGTCAAGGGCAGCGGCTGGGACATGGCCGTCATCGAGCCGCAGGGCCTGCCGGCGGTGAAGATGGGCGCGCTGCTCAAGGCGCGCTCCCTGGAAACGCTAGCCGACGAGGACATGGTGGCGCTGCAGCGCTCCAACCTCATCGACCCCGCCTCCCCGAACCCATCGGTGGAAACGCTGCTGCACGCCTTCCTGCCGCACCGTTTCGTCGACCACACGCATTCGACGGCGATCCTAGCCATCGTAGACCAGGAAGACAGCAAGCCTCTGATCGAGGCCGTGTTCGGCGACAGACTAGGTTACGTGCCCTACATCAAGCCGGGCTTCGACCTCGCCAAGGTGGCGGCGGAAGTCTTCGACGCCGACCGAAAAGTCGAAGGCCTGATCCTCGACAAGCACGGCATCTTCACCTTCGGCGACGATGCCAAGCAGGCTTATGACCGCATGATCCACTACGTGACCATGGCCGAGGACTATGTCGCCAAAAACGGCAAGCCGCAGGCGGCCAAGGCGGCGCTGCCGGCAAAGCTCGCCAAGCCCGGCGACATCGCGCCGACGCTGCGCGGCGCCGTCGCGGTGGCGCGCGGCGAAGGCCGCTTCGACCGCATGATCAGCGACTTCCGCACCTCGGATGCGATCGTCGATTTCATCAATTCGGCCAAGATCGCCGACTATGCCGGGCGCGGCGTGTCGACGCCCGACCTGTCGATCCGCATCAAGACCGGACCGATGGCCGTGCCCGCGCCCGACGCCGACAAGCTCGGCGACTACAAGGGCGTCGTGCGCAGCCATGTCGAGGCCTTCGTCAAGGACTACACCGCCTATTTCGAGACCAATGACGCGCTGGACGACGTCAAGCGCACCATGCTCGACCCGATGCCGCGCCTGACGCTGGTGCCGGGGCTGGGCATGTTCGGCCATGGCCGCACGCTGAAGGACGCCAAGATCGCCTCCGATGTCGGCGAGATGTGGATCGAGGCGGTGCGCGGCGCCGAAGCCGTGGGCAATTTCCATCCGCTCTCCAAGGCCGACCTCTTTCCGCTCGAATACTGGTCGCTGGAGCAGGCCAAGCTCGCCTCCAACAAGCCGAAGCCGCTGACCGGCCAGGTGGTGCTGATCACCGGCGGCGCCGGCGCGATCGGCGCCGCGACGGCAAAACTGTTCGCCGCCAACGGTGCGCATGCGGTGATCGTCGACCTCGATCCGGCCAAGGCGGCGGACGCGGCGAAGGCGGCCGGCAACAACTCGATCGGTGTCGGCGCCGACATCACCAACCCGGCCGAAATGCGCGCCGCCTTCGACAAGGCGGTTGCCGTCTATGGCGGCGTCGATATCCTGGTCTCGAATGCGGGCGCGGCCTGGGAAGGCCGCATCGGCGAGCTCGACGACGCCATGCTGCGCAAGAGCTTCGAGCTCAACTTCTTTGCCCACCAGTCGGCGGCGCAGAACGCGGTGCGCATCATGCTGGAACAGGGCACGGGCGGCGTGCTGCTCTTCAACACCTCCAAGCAGGCGATCAATCCCGGCCCGAAATTCGGCGCCTACGGCATCCCGAAGGCGGCGACGTTGTTCCTGTCCAGGCAGTACGCGCTTGACTACGGCGCCCATGGCATCCGTTCCAATGCGGTCAACGCCGACCGCATCCGCTCCGGCCTTCTGACCGACGCCATGATCGCCAGCCGCTCCGGCGCGCGCGGCGTGTCGGAGAAGGAATACATGTCCGGCAATCTGCTGGGGCAGGAAGTGACGGCCGACGACGTGGCGCAGGCCTTCCTGCACCAGGCGCTGGCCGAACGCACCACGGCGAACGTGACGACGGTGGACGGCGGCAACATCGCGGCGGCGCTACGCTGAGGACGTAACAACACAGCCTTGGAGCGGTTCATCGTTTCATAAACGGATGAACCGCTCCTCGTCTTGACGCGGTTCCGAACGGAAGGCCTTTCGCGCTTCTGCTGAAAAACTGCTTCAACCGGTCAAAGTCCCACTCCAATCCTTCGGTTACTACTCGGGGAGTTGAAGGGGGATGTCTGGTGTTTCGCGTACGAGCTCCAACCCCGATCATTGGTGGAGTTGTCGATGCCCGCGAAAAGACTGCGTATCGGTGTGCTGTTCGGCGGGCGCTCCGCCGAGCATGAGGTGTCGCTGCTTTCGGCGGCCAATGTCATGGCCGCGCTCGATCCGGCGAAATACGACGCCGTGCCGATCTTCGTCACGCGCGAAGGGCAGTGGCTGCTGAGCGGTTTCGAGAACGGCGCTCTCGCCACGCCCTCCAGCGGCACTGAAATCTGCCTGGTGCCGGGCGGGCATGGGCGGATGCTGGCGATCCCTGCCAGCGGCTCTCCTTACCCGCTGCCCGTTATCGATATCCTCTTTCCAGTGCTGCACGGTCTGCACGGCGAGGACGGCGCGGTGCAGGGCCTGGCCGAGGTGGCGCGCGTGCCGCTTGCCGGCTGCGGCATCCTCGGCTCGGCCACCGCCCTCGACAAGGACATCGCCAAGCGGCTGCTGAAGGCGGCCGGCGTGCCTGTCGCGCGCTCGGTGACGATCGACGAGGGTGCCTCGCCGCCGTCGCTTGCCGAACTGGAAGACAAGCTCGGCTTGCCGTTGTTCATCAAGCCGGCACGGCAAGGCTCGTCGGTCGGCGTGGCAAAGGTCAATGGCAGCCAGGAATTCGATCGCGCGCTGTCGGAAGCGTTCCAGCACGACAGCAAGCTGCTGGCGGAGGAATTCGTTCGCGGCCGCGAGATAGAGTTCAGCGTGCTGGAGAGCCCAGCGGGCGAGCTCTTCGTCTCGCGGCCGGGCGAGATCGTGCCTGCCGAAAGCCACGGCTTCTATAACTACAACGCCAAATATATCGACGAGAATGGCGCGGCCCTGATCGTGCCGGCCGAGCTGCCGTTGGAAGTCGAGGACGCCATGCGCCGCACGGCGGCAAAAGCGTTCCGGGCGCTCGGCTGCGACGGCATGGCCCGTGTCGATTTCTTCCTGATGCCGGACATGACATTCCTGATCAACGAGCTCAACACCATTCCGGGCTTCACCAACATCAGCATGTACGCCAAGGCGATGGCGGCCAGCGGCGTCGGCTATCCAGAGGTCATCGACCGTCTGGTGGCGCATGGGTTGGCGCGCGCCGGCCGGTGAAAAAATCTGAGGAATTGGACGCGGGGTTGCCGTTTGTCTTGGTACAAGATTTTCCGCTCATTATCGTGAAATCAGCGCGAACACCGGAGATTGGTTGAAGCCGCCCCAAGTCGTCATTCTATGGCGGAGCAAGGAGCGAAGCGACGCGGCGCAGACCATAGAATCCATTCCGTGATGTTGAGGCGTTGCCACGATGCAGAATTCTGCTCCGTTGCACTCCTTGGCGAAGGTAACGGCATGGATTCTAGGGTCTTCGCGACGGAGCTTCGCTCCTGCTCCGCCCTAGAATGACGACGGCGTGGGCGTTTCGGCCAATCCCCAAGGCATGCCACCTGCCAACGCAAACAGAGCCGACCAGTCAAATCCCTGTGCTGGAGCGACTAGCCCCATCATCGTGGCCGGCTTCATTCCGGCAGGCCGGCCTTGCGGAAGCCGTCGACGAAATGCTCCAGCACCGCGTCGTCGCGGAACGGCTCTGTGTCGACCCAGCGCCGCGTGGAAAAATGCGGATTGCCGACCAGGAACAGCGCAACCTCGGTGCGCGCCTCGTCGAGGCGGCCGAGCTGAGCAAGGGCTGCCGCCAGGAAGCGGCGTGAGCTGGTGCGATAGGTCTCGTCGCGCCGCAGCGTCTCGACAGCGGCCTCATAGTCGCGGGCCGCATATTGCGCCTGGCCGAGCGTGAGATAATACCAGCTCGGCGGGAACGGATTGAGGCGGAACGCCTTGCGGATGTGTTCGAGACTCAAGTCTATCTGCCCGGCCAGAACCTCGATGTCGGACAGGGTCGCCCAGATATCGGCCTCGTTCGGATCGAGCTCGATCGCCTTGGCGAATTCGGCCTCGGACCGCTCGAAATCGCGTTCATAGGCAAGAAGGTTCGCCAGCACCCAGCGGCAACCGGCATCGTTGGGATCGATCGCCACGGCCTTGCGCGCCAGTTCGAGGGACGTGCTGCGGGCAGGCTCGAACGGATCGCCCCAATGCACCCAACCCATCCAGTGGTTCATGGCGAGCCAGCGATAGGCCTCGGCGTAGTCGGGGTCGAGCGTGATGGCGCGCGTCAGCATCAGATGCGCTTCGCGCGCCATCTGCGGCGACTCGTCGAACATCTTTCGCGCCCGCACGACGAGATCATAGGCTTCGAGGTTCTTCGGCCGGTTGCGTACCGGCGGCGCGCGCAATCGACCGAGCAGCGCCTCGACGATCTTGGCGGTCGCCTCATCCTGGACGGCGAAAATGTCTTCCAGGCCGCGATCGAAACGCTCCGCCCACAGATGCTCGCCGCTCAGCGCGTCGATCAGCTGCGCGTTGATGCGCACGCGCCCGGCGGCACGCCTCGCACTGCCCTCAAGCAGATAACGCACGCCGAGTTCGCCGGCGATGGCGCGCACATCCATGGCCTTGCCCTTATAGGCAAACACCGAGTTGCGCGCGATGACGAACAGGCCCGGGATCCGCGAGAGATCGGTGATCAGGTCTTCGGTCAGGCCGTCGGCAAAAGAATCCTGCTCGGGATCGTTGCTCAGATTGACGAAGGGCAGCACGGCGATCGATGGCTTGTCGGGTAGCGGCAAGGGTTTGCGCCTGGCGTCGGCCTGTTCGACGGCGCCGGCGAAGCGATAGCCGACGCGCGGCACCGTGGCGATCCATTCGCCGCCACCGGCCGCCGGACCGAGCAGCTTCCTGAGTTGGGCAATCTGCACGGTGAGATTGCCTTCCTCGACGGCCGTGCCCGGCCAGGCAGCGTCCATCAACTCGGCCTTGGCCAGGATTTCGCCGGGGCGCGCAATGAGCGCTTCCAAAAGCTTCAGCCCGCGGTGACCTGCGGCAACGGGAACATCGCCCCGAAGCAGCGTTCCCGCGCCAGGATCAAACACGAACGGTCCAAAAGCGAAGCGCGATCCCTGCATGCGGGGCATCTATAGCCGATTTGGAAGTTTTGAGAACTATTTGGGAGGGCTTAATTACGCCGCCGGGCGCCTGCGGCACACTGCAATCTCAATCAGATCACGGGTTTCCGAACCCGCACCGCATGGAGGTTGCCATGAACGATATTCTTGCGCCTTGCGCACCGTTGGCGACGTGCCCAGCCGAGATCAAGGGCCGCCGGCGTTACAGCCTCTCAGCCTTGCGCAGCTTTTTTGCCGAGCGACGGAAGCAGGCCTATTTTCGCTTCGAGCTCAAGCGCATGGTGACGGACAATCCGCATCTGATCGACGACATCGGACTGACGAAAAAGGAGGTTGAAGCGGAGATCGCGAAACTGCCCTTCTGGCAAAGATGAGGTCGCAACGGTCCCCTGAAAAAGACAGAGAGCGGCCCGTTGGACCGCTCTCTTCATCCGCGACAGGCAGAACCCTTACTTGGCGTTGGGGTTCGGCATCCAGGCCGGCATCGCGACATCGGCATGGGCGAACTGCGGCAGCTTGGCCGACAGGTCTTCCATGTTCTTGATGTCCTTGTCGATCAGCTCCTTCTGGGTGATCAGCGTCGGCGGCACGATGACGTTGTGGCCGGGGTCCTCACCGGCGAGCAACTGCGCCAAAGCGCGCACCGAGACCTGACCGACGACGGCCGGGTTGGTGGCGGCAGTGGCCGCCCAAGCGCTGTCCGGCTCGCGCATCGCGGCGATGTCCGAGGTCGAGATGTCGGCCGAGTAGATCTTGATGCCCTTGTTCAGGCCGGCCTCGTCGACGGCGATCTTCACGCCCTTGGCGAACTCGTCATAGGGCGCGAACATCACCTTGATGTCTGGATGCGCCTGCAGCACCGAGCGCGCCTGGTTGGCGACCGAGTTGGCGATCGGGTTGTCGAGCGTGCCGAACATGGCGACCTCGTTGATGCCCGAATACTTCTTCTTCACGTCCACCCAGGTCTCGTTGCGGCGGTCGAGCGGGGCGATGCCGGCGACATAGACATAGCCGGCCTTCCAGCTTTCGCCATTGTCCTTCACCGCCTGCTCGAGCGCCAGCTTGGCAAGATCCTTGTCCGACTGCTCGATCTGCGGGATCTTCGGGTTCTCGACATTGACGTCGAAGGCAACCACCTTGATGCCGGCGTCGACCGCGCGTTGGGCGGCATCCTTCATCGATTCCGTCAGGCCGTGCTGGATGATGATGCCCTGCACGCCGAGCGCAATCGCCTGGTCGACCATGTCGGCCTGGAGGGCGGCGTCCTGGCGGCTGTCCAGCACGCGCAGGTCGACGCCGAGCGCCTTGGCCTGCGCCTCGACGCCCGAGAGATAGGCCTGGAAGAAGTCACCGGTCGAAAGATAGCGCACCAGCGCGATCTTCACGCCCGGCTTGTCGAACGGCGCCGGCTTGTCCGCCGCCAAAGCCGTGCCCTGCATCAGCAGCGCCGCGCCGGCGAGGCCGAGTGCTGCCTTCCCCAAAAGTCTTCTTGTGATGCTCACTTCGTTTTCCTCCGTTTTGTCTCAATGCCCCGGTCGAAACTATCTCTTGCCCCTGCCGGAAAGGGCGAAGGTGAAGACAAGGGCGACGACGAGAACCGCGCCCTTGACGAAATCCTGCGTGTAGTAGGGAGCGTTCATCATCGTCAGGCCTTGCAGCAGGACGCCGACGAACACCGCGCCGACGGCCGTGCCGAAGGCGTTCGGCTTGGCGGCGCCGAGTACCGCGTAGCCGATGAGCGCCGCGGCGACAGCGTCAAGCAAGAGATTATTACCCGAGGCGATGTCGCCGCGTCCAAGCCGGGCGGCGAGCAGAATCCCGCCGATCGAGGCAAAAACTCCCGAAATCACATAAGCCCAGATTTTGTATGCCTTGACAGGCGCGCCAGCGAGTTCAGCCGCCCTCTCGTTGGAGCCGACCGCATACATCATGCGGCCGAAGCGGGTGTATTCGAGGAAGAACCAGATCAGCACCGCGAGCACCACCAGCACCACCACCGAAACCGGGATCAGGTTCGGAATGAAGAAGTCGATGCGGTGGCGGCCGAGCGCCAGGAAGGCTTCCGAGAACTTGCCGTTGGCGACCGAGCCGTCTGGCATGGTCATGCCGGTGGCGATCGAGCGGCCTTCGGTCGGGATGCGCTGCAGGCCGAGCAGCAGGAACATCATGCCGAGCGTGGCCAGCAGATCGGGCACGCGCATATAGACGATCAGCCAGCCATTGATCAGGCCGACGATGACGCCGATGACGAGGCAGGCGATGACGGCAACGATCGCATTCTGCTCCAGCACGACCATGGCGTAGGAAGCCGCCATCATGGCGCTGGTGGCGACCGAGCCGATCGAGAGGTCGAAGCCGCCGACGACCAGCGTCGCGGTGACGCCGAGCGCCAGCACGCCGGTGATGGCCACCGACTGGAAGATGAAGACGGCACTTTGCGGCGAAGCGAAACCGTCGGCGGCGATCGCGAAATAGGCGATCAAGCCGACCAGCAGGACGATGAAGCCGTAGCGGATGGCGTAGTCGCGCAACATCACTCAGCGCCCCGCCGCGCGGCATTCGAAGTCAAACGCATTCCAAGTCCACTCCATGCAAATCTTAAAGCGCGTCGCTTCGAAACGGATTCGCGCGACGCGCTTTAAGTCTTCGTTTTGATCCATGTCGTTTTCCCAAAACCGCTGCGCACTTTTGGGCGACATGCATTAGACCTCACGCCGCGCTGTGAAGCGGTCCGCCGGCCACTTCCGCCAGCAGCCGGTCGAGGTCGATGTCGGCGTTGCGGTGCTCGCCGACGATCGTGTGTTCCGACATCACCAGGATACGGTCGGCGGTCTCCAGCGCCTCGTCGATCTCGGTGACGAAAATGAGCGTGGCGCGGCCGTCGGCGCTGGCCCTCAGCTTGGCCGCGATGTCGCGGCGCGCCGAGATGTCGACGCCCTGGAAGGGCTCGTCGAGGATGAAGAGCCGCGAGGCCTGCGACATCCAGCGCGCCACCATGACCTTCTGCTGGTTGCCGCCGGAAAGCGCCGACAGTTCGTCCTTCTCCGAGCGGCAGACGATGCCGAGCTCGTCGATCTGGCGGCGTGCGATGGCGCGCTCGGCGCGCTTCTTCATGACGCCCAGGCCCGACATGCGCTTGAGGAACGGCAGGCTGATGTTGCGCTCGATGTTGAAGCCGCCGACGATGCCGCTCGCGGCGCGATCCTTGGCGACCAGGAAGACGCCGGCTGCGATCGCCTCGCGCGCCGAGCCCGGCGTGTAGGGCTTGCCGTCCATATGCATGGTGCCGGCAAGTGGCTTGCGCACGCCGAACAGCGTTTCCGCCAAAGCCGTCTTGCCGACGCCGACCAGACCGGTGATCGCCACCACCTCGCCGGTGCCGAGCGTCATCGAGATCGGCCTCGACCCTTGCGCGATCCGCAGGCCCTCGGCGGTGAAGACGGCTCGGGCGGAACTCCGCGCCACCACCTGGTCGAGATGGATCTTGCGGCCGAGCATGGCGTTGACCGCGCCCTCATAGTCGAGCGGCTTTTTGTCAAAGACGCCGGAGACGATGCCGTCGCGCATCGAAACGATCCGATCTGCGAGCCGCCTTATGTCGGACATGCGATGTGAGATGTAGAGGATGGCGACGCCCTGCCCGCGCAGCCGGTCGATCAGCGAAAACAGCCGGTCGGCCTCGGCGCTCGACAGCGACGAGGTCGGCTCGTCGAGGATCAGGACTTTGGGCTGGTGCGCCATGGCCCGCGCAATGGCCACCATCTGCCGATCCGCCAACGAAAGGTCGCTGACGCGCGCCTTGAGATCGATCGCGAGCCCCATGCGGTCGGCGACGGCTCTCGCTTCGGCCCGGACATTGGCAGGCTTGAAAAGCAACGACGCGCCTTTGCCGCTTAGCCGGTCGAGCGTCAGATTGGTGGCGACATCGAGATCGGCCACCACGCCGTCATTGATGTTCTGATGCACGGTGACGACGCCGGCGCGGATGGCTTCGGCGGGGGTCTGCGGGTCGAAGGCCTTGCCGGCGAGCTGCATCGAGCCGGCGCCGCGCGAATAAACGCCGCTGACGATCTTGACCAGGGTGGACTTGCCGGCGCCGTTGGCGCCCATCAGCACGGTCACCTCGCCCGCAAAGAGGTCGAGCGAGATGCCGCCAAGCACCTCGTTCTGGCCGAAGGATTTCCTCAGGCCCTCCACATGGAACACGGCATCTGCGCCCATCCGTTCCTCCCGGCTGGTGACGCTATGGGCTCATTCGGCAATTGTCAACACGATTGACATTTGCCAAAGCGCTTCCTAGCTTGGCCCCGCCGCCGTGGCTCCGCTATCGTCGGAAACCGCGCGCAGGAGGGCAGAGCATGACCGGGAAGTTCGAAGCATTGTCAGTGGAAACGCTGCCGAAGCGCCTTGGCGAGACCACGGCGCTGACCGAGCGCATCGGCAAGGACGCCGGCCAGTGGAAGGTACGCGAGGTCGGCGACGGCAATCTCAACCTCGTCTTCATCGTCGAGGGCGACCAGGGCGCCGCGGTGGTCAAGCAGGCGCTGCCCTATGTGCGGCTGGTCGGCGACAGCTGGCCGCTGCCGCTCAAGCGCTCCTTCTTCGAATATCATGCGCTGACCAGGCAGGAGGCACGCGCGCCCGGCTCGGTGCCGGCGATCTACCATTTCGACGAGACCCAGGCGCTGATCGTCATGGAATATCTGGCGCCGCCGCACATCATCTTGCGGCGCGCGCTGATCGACGGCCGCGAACTGCCGAACATCGCGCGCGACATCGGCCTGTTCATGGCCCGCACGCTGTTCCGCGGCTCGGACCTGTCGATGGTGACGAAAGAGCGCAAGGCCGACCTGGCGCTGTTCGCCGACAATGTCGAGCTCTGCGACATCACCGAGAACCTGGTGTTTTCCGATCCCTATTTCGACGCCAAGATGAACCGGCACACCTCGCCGCAGCTCGACGGCCTGGTGGCGGAGCTGCGCGCCGACCGCGACCTCAAGGTCGAAGCGCAGCGGCTGAAGCATCTCTTTGCCGCCAATGCCGAGACGCTGCTGCATGGCGATCTTCATTCCGGCTCGATCATGGTGACCGACACGGAGACCCGGATGATCGATCCGGAATTCGCCTTCTACGGCCCGATCGCCTTCGATGTCGGCATGCTGCTCGCCAATTTCTGGATGGCCTTCTTTTCGCAGCACGGCCATGAGGAGAAAGGCAGCAGGAACTCGATGCGCGCCTATCTGCTCGGTGTCACAGCGGAGACTTGGGCTACCTTCCGCGCGGAGTTCTCAAATCTGTGGCGCACCGAGCGCACCGGCATGCTCTATCAGAAGAGCCTGTTCGAGGATCAGGGCGACCTGCTCGGCTCCGAACAGGCGCTCGATCACATGCTGCATTCCATCTGGACCGACCTGCTCGGCTTTGCCGGCATTGAGGTGCACCGGCGCATCCTCGGGCTGGCCCACAATGCCGATTTCGAGACCATTGCCGATCAAGACCGGCGCGCCACATGTGAGGCCAAGGCTTTGCGCTTCGGCCGCCACATCGCCGTCAACCGGCGCCAGATCCACAGCATCGACGAGGTCAACAATCTCGCCGCGCTGATCGAACAGGAGAACAGAATTTGAACGTCGGCGAACGCCACTACCGCACCATCTGGCTCAGCGACGACAAGCGGTCGGTCGAGATCATCGACCAGCGCTGGCTGCCGCATGAGTTCCGTATCGAAAAGATCGGAACGGTCGCCGGCATCGCCACCGCGATCCGCGACATGTGGGTGCGCGGCGCGCCGCTGATCGGCGTCACCGCCGCCTATGGCGTCGCCATCCAGATGAAAGACGATCCGTCGGACGAAGCGCTCGACGCGGTATGGGAGACGCTGCACAAAACGCGGCCTACGGCGATCAACCTGCGCTGGGCGTTGGACGAGATGCGCAGGCATCTCAAGCCATTCGCGCCCGGGGAGCGCACCGAAGCGGCCTACAAGCGCGCCGCCGAGATCGCCGACGAGGATGTCGGGCTGAACCGCGCCATCGGCGAGAACGGGCTTGCCATCATCAAGGAGATCGCGGCGAAGAAGAAGCCGGGCGAGACGGTCAACATCCTCACCCATTGCAATGCCGGCTGGCTGGCTACCGTCGACTACGGCACCGCCACCGCGCCGATCTATCTCGCGACCGAGGCCGGCATTCCGGTGCATGTCTATGTCGACGAGACCAGGCCGCGCAACCAGGGCGCCCAGCTGACCGCCTGGGAGATGGCCGGACACGGCGTGCCGCACACGCTGATCGTCGACAATGCCGGCGGCCATCTGATGCAGCATGGCGACATCGACATGGTGATCGTCGGCACCGACCGCACCACGGCCAATGGCGACGTCTGCAACAAGATCGGCACCTACCTGAAGGCTTTGGCCGCCGCCGACAATGACGTGCCGTTCTACGTGGCGCTGCCCTCGCCCACCATCGACTGGACGGTCGCGGACGGGCTCGCCGAAATCCCGATCGAGGAACGCTCCGGCGACGAGGTTTCGCTTGTCTGGGGCAAGACGGCGGACGGCAAGATCGCGCAGGTGCGGGTCTCGCCGGATGCGACACCGGCGGCGAACCCTGCCTTCGACGTGACGCCGGCGCGGCTGGTGACAGGGCTTATCACCGAGCGCGGCGTGGCGAAGGCCTCGCGCGAGGGGCTGAAGGCGATGTTTCCGGAGCGTGGGTGATTGGCTGATCTCCCCCACCACGTCGTCATTCTCGGGCTTGACCCGAGAATCCATGCCGTGACCTCCGCCATCGAGCGCAGCGGTGCAGAATTCTGTAGCCGTTGCAACACGTTAGCGTCACGGAATGGATTCTAGGGTCTGCGCGCGTCGCTTCGCTCCTTGCTCCGCCCTAGAACGACGACTGAGTTTGTCGCCAGCGATTGACAGCGTACCCTCACCCCTCCATACCTACCCGCGTTAAGTTCTCAGGGCGGGGTGAAAGTCCCTACCGGCGGTAAGGGTCTCGACCCAAGCCCGCGAGCGCCTTCCACCTATCGGAAGGGTCAGCAGATCCGGTGCGATTCCGGAGCCGACGGTTACAGTCCGGATGGAAGAGAACGTACGCAGAAGACGGTCCGCTCGCGCGGGCCGCGTTTTTGCGTCGTGCGTCCTGATTCTGGTTCGAAACGGAAGGAAGGACCCATGAATCAGCATTTCTCCAAAGACCATACTACCCGTCGTGTCGCCGTCATCCGGGCGCGTTGGCATGCCGATATCGTCGACCAATGCGTCACTGCCTTCGAAGCGGAGCTTGCCGCGCTTGGCGGCTTTACCGTCGAGGTCTTCGACGTGCCGGGAGCCTATGAAATCCCGCTGCACGCCAAGACGCTCGCCCAGACCGGCCGCTATGCCGTGATCCTCGGCACCGCCTTTGTCGTCAATGGCGGCATCTATCGCCACGATTTCGTGGCAGGCGCCGTTCTGGACGGCATGATGACTGTGCAGCTTGCGACCGGCGTGCCGGTGCTGTCGGCCGTGCTGACGCCTCACAACTACCATGATAGCGCCGAGCACCACCGCTTCTTCCACGAGCATTTCATCGTGAAGGGCAAGGAAGCCGCGAGGGCCTGCGTCGAGATCCTCGCCGCGCGTGAGCAGATCGCCGCCTGACCGCTTCGCGCACGGCGCATCGGAACTAAACCGATTTGGATTTCAGGACCGCGCCTTGAGTGGGTTGCGGTCCGTCGGAAATCCAGCCAGAAGCAGTTGGGCCGGGCTTCGGCCCAACCTGCCAAATCGCGCCTGCAACCAGATACGGGAGACTATTCGTTGGCTCGCATCACATTGAGACAATTGCTCGACCATGCCGCCGAATACGGCTATGGCGTGCCTGCCTTCAACATGAACAATATGGAACAGGGGCTCGCCATCATGGAGGCGGCCGAGGAGACAAAATCGCCGGTCATCCTGCAGGCCAGCCGCGGCGCGCGCGCCTATGCCAATGACGTGGTGCTGGCCAAGCTGATCGACGCGCTGGTCGAGATCCATCCCGACATCCCGGTCTGCATGCATCTCGACCACGGCAACAACGAAGCGACCTGCGTCACCGCCATCCAGTACGGCTTCACCTCTGTGATGATGGACGGCTCGCTGAAGGAGGACGGCAAGTCGCCGGCCGACTACGCCTATAACTCCGGTATTACGCGGCGCGTCGTCGACATGGCGCATTGGGGCGGTGTGTCTGTGGAAGGCGAGATCGGCGTGCTGGGCTCGTTGGAGAGCGGCGGCGGCGAGCAGGAAGACGGCCACGGCGTCGAAGGCGCGATCAGCCACGACCAGCTTTTGACCGATCCGGTGCAGGCCGAGCAGTTCGTGCGCGACACGCATGTCGATGCGCTGGCCGTCGCCATGGGCACCAGCCACGGCGCCTATAAATTCTCGCGCAAGCCGGACGGCGCAGTGTTGGCGATGAACGTGATCGAGGAGATCCATCGCCGCCTGCCCAACATGCATCTGGTCATGCACGGTTCCTCCTCCGTACCCGAGGACCTGCAGGAGATCATCAACAAATATGGCGGCCAGATGAAGCCGACCTGGGGCGTGCCTGTCGAAGAGATCCAGCGCGGCATCAAGCATGGCGTGCGCAAGATCAACATCGACACCGACAACCGCATGGCGCTGACCGGCGCGATCCGAAAGGTGCTGACCGAGAACCCGTCGGAATTCGATCCGCGCAAATATCTGACGCCGGCGATGGCGGCGATGAAGAAGCTCTGCAAGGAGCGGTTCGAGCAGTTCGGCACAGCCGGCAACGCGCCGAAGATCAAGCCGATCCCGCTTGCCGACATGGCCAAGCGCTACAAGTCGGGCAGCTTGGATCCGAAATTCGGCTGAGCCAACTATGGCCCGCGACCGGTCGCAATCCGATCGCGGGCATTCGCCTCGCCGAAACGGGGCGGAACTTCACGCCGACAAATTGGTTCCTGCTCAGACACCTTCCGCACCGTTCGAGGGAAGGAGCAAATCATGAGCAAGGATCGCAATGGCAAAGGGCCGGTTTTTTCCGGCCAAGACGCAAGGCAGGGCGAGATCATCCTACGCACGCGCGTGCAGCGCATCATCTTCATCGCCGGGTTGGTGGGCATCGTGGTGCTGGCGCTGATGGTCAGCCTCGCCGCCCACTGAAGCTTGCGCATCACGGATGCTCCCGGGCACCGCCAAGGAACCATCCTCGGCTCTGCCTAGTTGATCGTCGCAGACGAAATTGAGGCGCGGCGAATTTCAGCGCCCTGACAGTCGATGCTTGAGACGCTTTGCTGCGACATGCCGCTTCATCCGACCTGGCCGGACCTTGTCGGGCGACTGTTGCTGACCTTGCTCGCCGGCTTCCTCATCGGCCTGAATCGCGAGGCCCGGGGTCATTCCGCCGGGCTGCGCACGACAATCCTGGTCGGTCTGGCGGCATGTGTGGCCATGGTCCAGGCCAACATGCTGCTCGACGTCGCCGGCAAGGCTCCGGACTCCTTCGTGCGCATGGATGTGATGCGCTTCGCGCTCGGCGTGCTTACCGGTGTCGGCTTCATCGGTGGCGGCGCCATTCTGCGGCGCGGCGATCTGGTCACCGGCGTCACCACCGCCGCGACGATGTGGATCATGACCATGATCGGCCTTGCCTTCGGCGGCGGCCAGTACGGCCTCGGCGGGATCGCGACGGTGCTGACCTTGGTTACGCTGCAGGCGCTGAAATGGGTCGACCTCAAGATCCCGCGCGACCACAGGGCGATCCTGTCGGTCTCATGGCCGAAGAGTTCGCCGCCCGATCTGCAGGAGATGGTGCGACCTCTGGGCTACGATGCGCGTTTCGTCGGCATGGAGCATGATGGCGACCGCGACCGTTTCGTGTTTTCCTTCAATATTCAATGGAAGCAGCCCGACGCAAAAGCGCCTTCAACCGACGTGCTGGCGCTCGTCGGCGAGCACTGCGCGGTCGAGCGTTTCGAGGTGATCGGCGAGAAACCATTCTGAGTCTCGTAACGGAGGATGGTTGAAATTGTCCAGGCCCATGAAACTTTCCTGCCTGCAGATGGTTTTGGGCAAGACGTTACTTATCCATGATGGGTAGGCATTGATGGCCGAACTTTCTCTGACGCGCGGCCGGATGGTCGATGTCCAGATCGCCCAGCGTGGAATTCGCGACCGCCGCGTCCTGCAGGCCATGCGGGAGGTTCCACGCGAGGCCTTTGTCGATCCCGATTTCGAAGAATTCGCCTATGAGGACACCCCCCTGCCGATCGGCAAGGGCCAGACGATCTCGCAGCCCTTTATGGTCGCCTACATGGTCGAAGCCGCCGAGATCGATCCTGGCGACCGCGTTCTCGAGGTCGGAACCGGGTCGGGCTACGCGGCGGCAGTGATGAGCCGCATCGCGGGTCGCGTCTACACGATCGAGCGCCATGCGACGCTCGCCGAAGTCGGCCGCCAGCGGTTCGACCGCCTTGGCTACGACAATATCGAGGTCCGCGCCGGCGACGGCACCAAGGGGTGGGGCGGCGCCGCTCCGTTCGACGCCATAGTGGTGGCCGCGGCCGGTCCCGGCGCACCGCTGGCGCTTCAGGAACAGCTCGATGTCGGTGGCCGCCTGGTGATCCCGGTCGGCAACGACCCCGACGACCAGCGCCTGCTGAAGGTCACACGCACCGGCGCGACGACCTACGCGGAGGAAGACCTCGGTGGCGTGCAATTCGTTCCACTCATCGGCGAAGAAGGATGGGCGGAAAGGCCTCAATCCGATGATGATCCGCCGAGAACGGTCACGCCGCCGGCGCGCAGACAAAGCCTGCCGGAGATGATCGCAGTCGCCGCCGAGCCGCTGCCCGATTTCCGAGACCCGGCCTTCGGCGACCTATTCGACCGCTTCGCCGACCGGCGTCTTGTCCTTCTCGGCGAGGCCAGTCACGGCACCTCAGAGTTCTACAGGGCGCGCGCCGCAATCACGCGTAGGCTCATCGAAAAGCATGGCTTCGTCATCGTCGCGGTTGAAGCGGATTGGCCGGATGCGGCGGCCATCGACCGCTACATCCGCCATCGGCCGGCGCGCACGGCCGCCGAGCCACCGTTCCAGCGCTTTCCCACATGGATGTGGCGCAACACCGACGTCGAAGCGTTCGTCGGCTGGATGCGAGGTCACAATGCGAATCTCGACGATGCGAATCGCATGGTCGGCTTTTACGGTCTCGACATCTACAATATGAGCGCCTCGATCGCGGCCGTGCTTCGCTATCTCGACCAGGTCGATCCGGAAGCGGCTGCTGCCGCGCGGCAACGCTACGGCTGCCTGACGCCTTGGCAGAATGAGCCGTCCACATACGGACGCGCCGTGCTCACCTCTGGCTATCGAAAATGTGAACAAGCAGTGTTGGAGCAGTGTCAGGAACTGCTTGCGAGGCAGCTCGACTACGCCCGACAGGACGGCGCTGACTTTCTCGATGCCGCGCAGAATGCAAGGCTGATCGCAGCCGCCGAACGCTACTATCGGATCATGTATTACGGCGGTGCCGATTCATGGAACCTGCGGGACAGGCATATGTTCGAAACGCTCGAACATCTGCTCGAGGCACGTGGCTCCGAGGCGAAAGCCGTCGTTTGGGCACATAATTCCCACATTGGCGATGCCCGCCACACCGAGATGGGGACGATCAGGCAGGAGCTGAACATCGGCCAGCTCTGCCGCGAGCGCTTCGGCAACCAGGCGGCGCTGATCGGTTTTGGCACCGACAGCGGCACGGTGGCAGCGGCATCGGACTGGGACGTTCCGATGGAGGTTATGCGAGTGCGGCCGTCGCACGCCGACAGCTACGAACGACTTTGCCATGATAGCGGTGTGCCGCGATTTCTGCTCGATTTCGACCGCGACGGCGCGTTGAGAAATCGCTTGCTGGAGCGTCGGCTCGAACGCTTCATCGGCGTGATCTACCGGCCGGAGACGGAATTGCGCAGCCACTATGCCGACGCCTCTTTGCCGAGGCAATTCGACGCCTTTGTCTGGTTCAACAAGACGAAAGCGGTCACGCCGCTCGGACCAGAGCACGCCGGAAAGGACGTCCCCGAGACCTATCCGTTCGGGCTTTGAGCTGCTGGACACCTGCCGGGCAGCCAAGCAGTCTGGCGCATATTCGCGGCTTGTGAACGCGCCGGTCACAAGTGCTACGCGTTTGGCGTCTCGACGTCCGCTCGGACAAGCTTGATGTCGGCACTTGCCGCCCAAGCGGCGATGTCCTCGCGACGCAACGCCGCCGCCATCATGTCGGGAAAATGGTCGGGCGTGCAGGCAAAGACCGGAATGCCGAGCGCGGCGACAGATCCGGCCATCGACGGGTCGTAACCGGGACGGCCCTGGTCGGTGAGCGCCAGCAGTACAATGACGTTGACGCCTGAACGGACAAGTGCCGCCAGCCTTTGCAGAAGCTCCTTGCCGTTGCCGCCTTCGTAGAGATCGGTGATCAAGATGAAATGCGCCTTGGTCGGCCGCTCGATGCGCTCGGCGCAATAGGCGACGGCCTGATTGATGTCGGTGCCGCCGCCGAGCTGGACGCCGAACAGCACCTCGACCGGATCGCTGAGTTCTTCGGTCAGGTCGACGATCGCGGTGTCGAAGCAAACCAGCTTGGTCCGCACCACCGGCAGCGAGGCCATCACCGCGGCGAAGATCGAGGCGTAGATGACCGAGCTTGCCATCGAGCCGGACTGGTCGACGCAGAGCGTCACCTCGTCGAGGTCGACCAGGCGGCGCTGGCGACGCATGAAGCCGACCAGCTTTTCCGGCACCACGGTCTTATGGTCCGGCTGGTAGTGGCGAAGGTTTGCCGAGATGGTGCGCGGCCAGTCGATATCGCGTTGACGCGGCCGGTTGGTGCGCCGCGACTTATCAAGCGCGCCGCGGATCGCCTCGGCGGTCTTCTGCTCCAGGCGCTGCATCAGCTTGGCGACGATATCGGAAATGATGGAGCGGGCGATGTCCTTGGTCTTGTCCGGCATCGCCGAGCGCAGCGAGACGAGGTCGGCGACGAGATTGACGTCGGCCTCGATCGCCTTGAGGAATTCCGGCTCCATCAGCATCTGCTTCAGGTTAAGCCGCTTGAAGGCGTCCTTCTGCACGACCTGGACGACCTGCTCGGGGAAGAACGAGCGGATGTCGCCCATCCACTGCGCGACGCGCGGCGCCGAACGGCCGAGCCCGCCGCGCCGCTTGCGAGGATCGCCGGCGCTATCGCCGCTGCCATAGAGCGCATCGAGCGCCGCCGAAAGCTTGCGGTCTTCAGCGGACAGCGCCGAAGAGGACTCGTCGTCGGCGCCGATCGCCAGCCGCCAGCGGCGCTCCCTGCTGTCTTCGGTCGGATCGACGTCCGGCCCGTTCGCTTCATCAGCCATTGCTGGGCTCTCCTGCAAGCAGCTTGGCGAGCAGACCAAAATGCCTGCGCCAGGCCTCGCCGCCATCCGGGGCAGGCGTCAGCCCGGCAGGCAAGCTTGCTCTCCTGCCGAGCACGGCCTCGATAAGGCGCCGGCGCTCCATGTTGTCGAGGTTGGAAAAGACGCGGCGCAGCAGCGGCAGATGCGCCACGAAAGATTCCTCGTCGAGCGATGCCAGCCAGGCATCGACGGCGCCGCGCAGCCCGTCGTCATAGATCAGCCGCTGGCCGGCGCCGCTAAAGAAGCCTTCGAAAAAGGCGGCGGCATCGGCGACCGGCGTTCCCGGCGACAGGCGCTTTGCCAACAGGTCACCGGTCGCTTCGGCGGAGAGGCGGCCAGCCTCATAGAGCAGATGCGCGGCGCAGCCGGCCACCAGCGGCGTCGAGCGTGAGGAGTCGAGCACGGCCGCGAGCCCGTTGCGCCAAGCCTCCAGGACAGGCTCGCCCGGCTCGACCAGCTTGATCGCTTCGTCGGCCTTGCGCAACGCGCCCATCAGCGCGCCGGCAGCCTGCGCGTCGAGGTCGCGCGCGGCGTAAGGCAGTGCGATCGAGCCTTCGATGATCAGTCGTTCCAGCAGGCCGGCAAGGCGCTCGGTCTTGCGCGCTTCGCCATAGCGGATGATGTCGGCGAGCGGCGGCACCGAGGCCAAGAGCTCAAGGCACTCGCTGCTATGCGCCGCCTTTTCCTCCAGCGCGGCAAGGCCGGCTGCTGACGCGTCGCTCAACGCCGCCGTGATCGCGCTTTGCACCAGCGTGGCCAGAGCATCGAGTGTCGCGGCAGCGCCGATCATCTGGATCAACCGGCCATTGGCGGCCTTCTCGATGGTCGGGCCATAGACGAGGTTCTCGACCAGGCGAACGGCATACTCCGGCTGCCAGGCCAGCATCCAGCGCTCGCGGAACGTGCCGCGGCTGCGCCCGACATCGGTCAGCCTGCCCCAGCTGACACCGAGCACGTTCAGCCGGTGCAGCAACGTCGAGCGGAACAGCCCGCTCTCGCTGCGCAGGTCTAGCGAAAGTTCCCGCTCGAGCGCTTCCGGCTTCAGCCGGGCGGCCTTCTGGTTGCGCTGCAGGTCGTCGATCAGCGGCGCCAGCGGCGTGTCGGCTGGAATCTCGCCGACATCGGCACCAAGCAGCAGCTCGGCCTCGACCATCTTCCACAGCAGGGCTTCGCCGTTGAAGAGGGCTGAAACCGAAGCGTCGCGCAATTCCTCGAAGCCCGGCTTCGGCCGTTCGCGGATGGCGGCGAGCGCGCGCGCCAGACGCTCCGCCTCGATCAGCGACGCCGTCGAAATCATGTGGCCCTTGGCGCGGAGGACCGAGGCGATGCGCGCAAGCCACAGGACCGAGGCGTCGTCCTGCCCACGCGTCTGCCACAGATGCTTGCACCAGCCGGGTGCGACGACGCCGGCGCCGTAGCCATAGCCCAGCGCCAGGCGCGGCCCGGTCCACGGCGCGAAGGTCATCGTGGTCTTGCGCCGGCCGATGCCCTTGAGCAGCGCCTGGTCGCTCTTTTGCGTGTGTGCCGCTTGCAAGGCCGGCACGTGCCAGGCGCCGCAGACGACCGCCAGCGGCCCCACGAATTCCTTGCGTGCAGCCGCGATTTCCAACCGCATATGCGCCTCGCGCATCGCCTCGAACTTGCCGATCGCGCCTTCGCCGTCACGCAGCGTCGTCATCGCATCGGCGATCGCCGCGAAGATCGGGCCGGGCGCGGGATTCTGCTCGATGATGTCCGACCACCAGCTTTCGCCATCCTCGTAGCCGGCAGCGCGCGCTAAAGTGCCGATCGGATCCTGGATGCGGGTGGGTTCTTCATTGTGCTCTTCCGTGACTTCCGTCTCGGCGGCATCGGCGTCTGTCGGGCCTTCAGGCCCCTTCTCGGCAAACCGTGCTGCCGATGGCAGATCGATGAAGCGCAACGCCGCCTTGTTGGCGACAGCCCAAAGTGCGGCCTGATATTCCGGCGAGAACTCCGCGAAAGGCCAAAAGCTGGTCGCGGCGGGATCGTCCTCCGGGTAGCAAAGCAACGCCACCGGCGGCTTCATGTCGGGGCTGGCAAGCAGCGGCAGCAGCGGCGTGGCATCCACCGGCCCTTCGATCAGCACGGCGACGGGCTGCAATTCCTGCAACGCCTTGACCAGGCTGCCGGCGGAGCCCGGCCCATGGTGGCGAATGCCGAAATAGCTGATGCCGTCCCGCGCCATGGGTCAGATGGCCGCGTTGAGCGCCGCATAATAGCCGGCATAGTCGGGCCGCTTCTTCAGCACCGTCTCCAGATATTCCTCCAGCACCACCTTGTCCTGCACAGGGTCCTTGACGATGGCGCCGACCAGGCTTGGTGCCAGCCCTTCGGCATGGAGCTTGCCGTCATCGAACCACGCCGCCTGGCTGAGGCCACTGACCATCGTAGCGATCGCCTCGGCGGTCGACAGCGAGCCCGACGGCGTCTTCAGCGTCACCTTGCCGTCGGCGGTCGCGCCCGAGCGCAATTCGCGGAAGATGGTGAGCACGCGAGCGATCTCCTCGCCGACATTTTTCGGCACCGGAAGGTCCAGCCCGCCGGCCATCTCGCCGACGCGCCTGGAGACGATCGAGACTTCCTCCGCCATGTCGTCCGGCAAAGGGAGCACCACGACGTTGAAGCGGCGCTTCAGCGCCGAGGAAAGCTCGTTGACGCCCTTGTCGCGGTTGTTGGCGGTGGCGATGATGTTGAAGCCGCGCTGCGCATAGATCGAGGTGTTCAATTCCGGCACCGGCATCATTTTTTCCGACAGCACGGTGATCAGCGTGTCCTGCACGTCGGAGCCCATGCGGGTAAGCTCTTCCAGGCGGCACAGCTTGCCGTCCTGCATGGCGCGGTAGAGCGGCGTCGGCACCAGCGCCTCCTGGCTCGGGCCCTTTGCCAGGAGCTGCGCATAGTTCCAGCCGTAGCGGATCTGGTTCTCGTCGGTGCCGGCGGTGCATTGCACGACCAAGGTCGAATTGCCCATGATGGCGCCGGCGAGATGTTCCGACACCCAGGATTTCGCGGTTCCCGGAACGCCGAGCAGAAGCAGCGCCCGGTCGGTCGCGAGCGTGGCGACCGCCGTTTCCATCAGTTGCCGCCGGCCGACATATTTGGGCGAAATCACCGTGCCGTCGCTCGCCTTGCCGCCCATCAGATAGGTCAGCACGGCTTTCGGCGACAAGCTCCAGCCGGCAGGCTTCTGGCGGTCATCGCCCTGCGCGAGCGCGTGCAGTTCGGCGGCGTAGACCTGTTCGGCCGGGAGGCGGATGGCTGCGTTCATGCGATCTTCTCCGGATTGATCATCTGGCGGATTGGTTTTCGGTCAGTGCTGCGTTGAGCCGCAGCAGGCTGAGCGATGGCGAGGCCGGCGGAAGCCCGGCGGCAACGATGTCGCCGATCAGTTTTTCCGCCGTCGCCGCCGAGGCGAGAAAGCCTATGGTTTCGAGATACTGCTCGGCGTTTCGTTTCGTGACGTCATTATCACCCGAGACGGCGGCCCTCAGCGCCGAAAGCGTCTTGCCGTTTGCGAGGTCGCCCCATTCGAGCCAGCCTGCTTCCACGCCTTCGACCAGATTGAGCGCGGCCAGGTTTTGCGCATCATTCAAGATCTGCCTGATCAGGGCACGCTTCCTGCCGCCGTCCAGACGCAACATGAGCTGGAGGACGAGAAGCGCCAGCCTGCCGCCAGCGGCGACCAGCAGATCCGCCAGACAGGCCACCGCCGCATCGCTGCCGGACACCGCGATCATTCGGACGAGAAAGAGATCGGCACCGTCATCGACGCCGAACTGCCATGCGCCGATGAAATCCGGCTCCGTCTTGCCGAAGCGGACAACGAGATCGCCGAAGTAACAGGACGCGAACAAGTCGGCGCGACGTGCCTGTTGCGCCTGTGACTTGGGCTTTATCGGCGCGTAGGTGGTGCGGCGACGGATGAAGCCGGATTTGCCTTCCTCGATGAAAGCGGCGAGCTCGGCTATCGGGTCTTCCGACCCGCCTTCAGTTGGATTGCCATGCTCACCTAATCTCGCTAGGAGCCGGCCCGCCATGTCGCGCACCTTGCCCGAGCGATCGGCGGACAGGCTCTTCAGAAATGGCACATCGTCCGCGCTCAGACCGAAGCGCATGAGTTCGATGAGCGCAAGCCTGACTTCCGCGGGCTCGCTTGCCCCTTTTGTCTCGATAAGGGTTCGCGCCAAGGCGGGTGTGGAGCGCCGCAAATCGACCAGCGCGCTACGGCGCGCGGCGGGATAGAAATCGTCCCAGGTTTCCGCCGTCAGGTGCTCGCGTCGGGATTGTTTTTCGCTGTCCGCGCCTGCCTGCCAGTCGATCCAGGGAGCATAGATGTCCGGGCTTTCCTGATCCGTCGCAGCAGGCATCCAATCCATCGGATGCAGCACGAAGCCTCGGCTGGCGACGAGCGCGGCCACGCGGGTCTTGAGCCGCGTATCGGCGGCATATTTCAGCGCCGCGCGCAGCAACGGGCGGAGCCGTTCAGGCAGCATCGGCAAGGCCAGCACCGGCAGCGGCGGACGCCGCTTCAAGGTTTTCGGCGCCGCGGGGCGAAGCGCGACATCGAGTGCTTGCGCGGCGATGGCCAGCAGCCGACGCTCCTGCTCGTCGGCACTGGAAGCGGCAGCGACTTCCTTCCACTCGGCAGGCGCAAGCTCGAAAGCCGCCCCACCTGAAATCCAGCCGTCGCGCAATCGTGCCAGCCCTGCCTGATCGTGCTCGTTCATGATAGATCGAGCCTCCCGATGTTGCTTTGCGAGGCCAGCAACTCGAGCCTGGCGCCGTTCCAGAGCGCAGCCGTCGCCGTGAGATCGAGGCCGAGCAAGGTCTGGCTGACGGAGCCTGCGACTGGCAGGGCGATGCCGTGCGGATCGTTCGCCGCCTGCCACCAGGCGCCTTCCCTTTCGTCCAGCGCGATTGCGCCGGCGGGCAGGATGACCGGGCAATCGGCCAGCCATGGCGCACCGTCCTGAAAGGCGGTGTAGGCAGCCAGCGGATCGCCGGCCGCGTCCATGGCAAATGACGGCCAAGCTCCTGGCGCCACATCGCCCAACCGTTCCGCGACCAGCGCCCGCAGCGGGTTTCCGGACGGATAGAACACCAGCCTGGCCTTGAAACGATCCCCAGGAGCGAAGGCGGCGGAGCGCCGTCCCGCCGATGCCGGGAAGAAATCGAGCAGGAGTGCAAATCGTGGGATTGGACTCCCGAGATCGAGCAGCCAGGTCGCGTGGCTGACGAGGCCGTCCCGGCGGGTCTCGATCTTCTCGCCGAGCACCTCCCAGTCGCTCTCCACCTGAACTGCATCGCGATTGGTGAGGATCTGGTCGCGGGTCTCGGACGTCGACACGAGACGCTTCAGCTCGGCATCGTCGGGCGCGGCACGCCAGGCCTTGGCGAGCAGCACCAGCTTGCCCAGCTCGCGGATCGCAGCGTCCGGCCTCTCCTCGCTGCGCAGCGCCATCAGCCGCGCCGGCAGCTCGTCGATGCGCCCGGCCAGCGCCGTCGCCTTGAGATCGACAAGCCTTGCCGCGATACGGCGACAGCGCTCGCTCGAGGCGTCGACAAAGCCGGCAAGGCCGAGCCGCAACTGATCGGCGATCCACTGGTCGAGCTCATCGAGCGCGGCCGAAACGGCGCTTCGCGTATCTTCCGCCCGCTTGCGCTGCGCCGCCTCGCGGCGTTCGGCGGCAGCGGCGTCCTCGACAGGAGCGGCCTCTTCCGGCCGCGATGCCTCGTCGATGCTTTTGCCTTCCGCGCGCGCAGGCGCCTGGGCCGGCGGCTGCCCGGGCTTGCGGCGACGGCCGAGCCAGTCGTTCACCCAGTCGGGCATCTGGTCGACGCGCGCGAAGCTATCGGGGGTCGTGGCGCCGATCCACGCCAGCGCCAGTATGTGCTTGCACGGAAACTTTCGCGACGGACAGGTGCATTTATAGCCGTGATCGGAGGTGTCGAACGCGACGCGATAGGGATTGGATCCAGAACCTTGGCATTCGCCCCAGATCAGCGGCAGCTGTTCATGTGCTTCGAGCCGGGGCCAGTTCGACCGCTTGGTCAGCTTGGCGGCGGCGCCAAGCGAGGCCTGATCGGGCGCCAAAGCCTCGATTGTCTTCAAATCCAGCTGCAAGCCGCGCGCCCCCCGAAGCATGACGTCGCGACGATTGATAGCCGTTTGCGGCGCGCTGGTTAAGCTCCAGCCTCCGTAAAATCGAGACCTTGTCTAATGTTCCGTTGCTCTCCTGACAGTACCGATCAAACAGGCGCGGCGGCTTCAGCCCCGCCGAGATAAAGCCGGTGCAGTTCGTCCGGCGATTGCCGCAGCTTCGCGCAGTCGCCGTCATAGACAACGCGGCCGCGGCGCATGACATAGGCGCGGTTGCCGATCGACAGCGCAAGGGCCGCGAACTGCTCGACCAGCACGACGGCCAGGCCGTCATCGGCGAGCTTGCGCACGGCTGTCATCAGCCGCGTGACGATGACCGGCGCCAGGCCGGCCGACATCTCGTCGATCAAAAGCACCTTCGGGCGGGTGAGAAGCGCACGCGCGATGACCAGCATCTGCTGTTCGCCGCCCGAAAGCAGGCTCGCCTTCACCGACCGGCGCTGCACCAGCTCGGGAAAAAGCGCATAGGCTTCCGCGATATCGGCGCCCGGATGCAGGCTGACGCGCAAATTCTCTTCCGTCGTCAGTTGGCGGAAGACGGTGCGGCCCTGCTCGACATGGGCAAGCCCCTCGCGCGAGCGGGCACCCGGCCGTGCCTTCTGCAGCTCGCGGCCGTCGATGGCGATGGTGCCGCCGGCGACCGGGATGATGCCCGACAGTCCTTCGAGCAGCGTCGTCTTGCCGGCGCCATTGGCGCCGAGCACGACGCTGATCGCACCGCTCTCGGAGACGAGATCGACCGACGAGACCACCGGCAATTCGGCGCGGTCGATCGACAGGTTGGAAACGACGAGCCTGCTCATGCCGCGACGCTCTCTTCCTCGATGCCGAGATAGGCCTTCTTGACCGCCTGCTCGCTGAGGACCTTCGCCGGCGGGCCAGAAGCGATGACCTGGCCGAAATCGAGCACGGTTACCTCCGAGCAGACCGCCCGCACGAGGTCCATGTCATGCTCGACCAGCAGCACGGCCGAGCCGAACAGTTTCGGGATCTCGGCGATGCGCTGGCCAAGCCGCAGCGTTTCCTCATGCGACTGGCCGGCGGCCGGCTCGTCAAGCAGCACTACGGCCGGGCGGGCGGCGACGACGCCCGCGACATCGAGCAGCCGCCTCGTGCCGGCATCGACCGAGGCGACCAGCATGTCGGGATGCGGACAGTCGAGCCAGTCGAGCACGGCTTTGGTCTCGCTCGTCGACAGGCCCTTGGCGGCCAAAGCCAGGTAACCGCCGACGGTGAGCTCCGGCGCGATGCGGTTGGTCTGCCAGGTGCGACGCACGCCCTCGCGGGCGCGCAGATGCGCCGGCACGCCTTCGAGCGGCTTGCCTTCCAGGCGGACACTGCCCTGATAGGACGACAGGAAGCCCGCCACCGCGTCGATGAAGGTCGACTTGCCGGCACCGTTCGGGCCGATCAGACCGGCCACCGTGCCGGCCGCCACCGTGAGGCTGACATTGTTCAGCGCGACCACGCTGCCATAGCGGACCGTCAAACCGTCGATGCTCAATGCCGGGCCGGCGGCGCGCTCGACTGCTGCCGGCAGGTCCGAAGCAAACGCGGCGGCGGCTTTCGGTGCGCGCGCCGGCAGCAGCTTGCGGAACTGGCGCCGGAACGTCTCGCTCATCGTCTCGCCGGACGCCAGCGCCTGGGTGGCGCCGATGGCGAAGAGCACGTTGCCGATGTCCTGCGGCCAGTCGAGCCGGCGCAGGAGTTCGGGGAACATGACGACGAGCAGACCACCGATGATCGCGCCCTCGGCAAAATGCGCGCCGGCCATCACCGACACCGCATAGAGCGAGAGCGACTGCATCATGCTGAAATTCTCGGCGACCAGCGTGCCGAGATAACCGGCAAGCAGACCGCCGGAAACGCCGGCGACAAAGGCGCTGAGCGCAAAGGCCGAGAGCTTGGCGGTCGCGATGCTGACGCCGTGCGCGGCAGCGGCGCGCTCGGAGTGACGCACCGCCAGCCAGGACGCGCCGAGCCGCGAGCGGCTGACGATTTCGAGCGCCACGGCGATCACCACATAAAACAGCAGCACGAAGACGAAATAGCCCTCGTCGCTGTCGAACAGCTCCGGCCTCGGCACCTGGAGGAAGTCGGTTTGGCCCGGATAGGTCATGGTGGCCAGGATGGTGTCGAAGGCAGTGGCGAAGGAGAGCGTGACGATGGCGAGGTTGATGCCGCGCAGCCGCAGAGCCGGCAGGCCGATGGCGACGCCGAACGGCACGGCCGCGAGACCGCCGACCAGGATCCACGCCGCGAGGCCTCCCGGCGCCTCGGCGAGGTTGAGATAACCGACCGTCCAGGCGCCGACGCCGGCAAAGGACATCTGACAGAGCGCGATCATGCCGGTGCGGCCGGCGACGAGACCGAGACTCTGCAAGGCGACGCCGGTGATCAGCACCGAGGTTGCAAGGAACACCCAATAGGAGGGCAACAGGCCGGCATAGGCGGCCCCGCCAGCGACGAGCGCCACGACGATGATGGCGAACGAGGCTCTCGAACTAGCGCGCTTCATCCCAGCGGGCCTCCCGCTGCGACCACAGAAGAACGGCGAGCACCACCAGGAAGGGGATGGCGCTGCGATACTGGCTGACGCTGTCGAGGGAGCTTGCCAGCCCTTCGACGATGCCGAGCGCAATGCCACCGGCAAGCGTCCACCAGAAGCTGCGGAAGACGCCGATAAGCGCCGCGGCCAACGCCGGCACGACAAGCAGGCTGAGCGTCATGAAGTTCGGCGAGCGCTGCGGCGCGATGATCATCAGCGCGAAAGTGGTGAAGGCGCCGGTCATGCCCCACACCAGCAAAGACAACAATTGCACGCGCACGCCGAGCAGTTCAGCCGCCATCGGCCGGTCGGCCAGCGCGCGCAGATTGAGGCCGATTTTGGTACGGTTGAGGAAGAGGTCGGAAAGGACGGTGAACAGTACCGCAAGCCCGATTGTGAGCACCGAGGCGATGGTCACCTCGACGCCGGCGAGACGGAAGGCCGAGCCCGGGAACAGCTCCGGCATGTTGTGCGGATGCTGGCCACCGGTCAACCGCAACCCGACCGCGATCAGGCCGACGAGCAGCGCCACCGTCACCGCCGCTTTGGTCGAAGCGCTCGCCTCGCCGAACCACCTGGTCATTATGTAGCCAATTGCGACGCCGGTCAGCGTGCCGGCCGCTATGCCCGCCAGCACTGAGGGCCAGATCGGGAAACCGGCCTCGAAGAGCGCGATCAGCACGAAGGTGCCGGCGGTGCCGATCGCGGCCCCAGTGAAGTTCACCACGGCGACAAGCCGGTAGGTGAAGACGGCGCAGACACCGAGCAGGGCATAGGTGCCCCCGGCCGTCAGTCCCGCCACGGCGGATGTGAGCAATGCGTTCATTTTTTCCCAATCTGGAAAGCGGGTTGGCATCGGCCCCGAATATGTCCCGAGGCCGGCGCCGCCCCTCATTGTCCTGCCCGTCCTCCGCAGCAGCTGCGCTGCAGCTTCGGAGGGTAAACCGGACATTTCGAGGCGAGGGGCAGCGCCGACGCCCGGGAGGATCTCACTTGGCCTGCGGCAGCACGACCCAGTCCGGCGTCTCGACCTTCCATGCACCGGCCTCGAGCTTCATCACCTTGGTGGCCTGCATCGGCGAATGCGTCTTGGCCTTGCCAAAGACGTAAGGCGAGCCGGCGAGCGGGTTGGTGAGCGGCTGCATGTCGTGCAGCGCCTTGGCGACGCTTTCGCGCGTGACCTCGCCGTCGATCGAGGCAACCACCTTGAGGAACAGCTCTGCGGCAAGGTAGCCGCCCTGCGAGAAGGCGGTGAGCGGCCGGTTTGCCTTCTGCATGTCGGCAATCCATTGCGCGTTGGCGGCCGAGTTCTTCTCGGTGAAGGGCTCCCACTCGGTGCCGACATAGATCGGCTGCTTGGTGTCGGCCAGCGCCTTGGCGACCTGCTCGGTGTAGCCTGGGGCCAGGAAGAGCCAGTTGATGCCGGTGATCTTCTGGGCATCGACGGTCTTGATCAGCTGCACCACCTGCGGCTCGACCTGGTTGGTCAGCACCGCGTCGCAGCCGGCGTCGCGCGCCTTGATGACGTAAGGCGTCAGGTCGCCCTGGAAGGGCAGCGTCAGGTCGATCAGGTGGATCTTCTGGCCGCTGATCTTCTCCCAGTTCTCGATCGCCTTCTTGTAGGCCTCCTGGGTGCCGCCGATGATGATGATGAAGGCGCAGAGCTTCTTCGTCTTCAATTCGTTGGTGGCGTAATAGGCCATCGCCGTCGACAGCGTGTAAGGCCCAACATTGACTGGCGCGACGTTGGGCGAGGAGAAGCAGGCGGCGTCGACGCCGAGACCCTGCACCGAAAGGATCTTCTTGCGGCTGTAGGTGGCGGAGTTGACGGCGCAGTCGAGAAGGCTGGCGGAGCCGACCAGTGCCACGGCCTCCTTGTTGTCGATCAGGTCGCGCGCGGCTTGTGCCGCGACTGCCGGATCGGCCTTGTCGTCGGCGATGGTGTAGTCGATCTTGCAGCCATTGATGCCGCCGGCGGCGTTGACCGCATCGAAGGCGGCCTGCGTTGCCTTCGGCACTTCCGAGAAATCGGCAGGGCCGGTGACGGTCGACACGGCGCCGACCTTGATGGCGCCATCCTTGCAGGTCGGGCCGGCGGCGGAGGCCGTGCCGGCCATGGCGGCAAGCCCAATCCCGGCAATTGCCGCTGCGAGCAGTCTCGATTTCCAATGCATGTTCATTCTCCCATTTTTGTCATCATGTTATTCGGTTTCAGGCGGCGGCGAGCGCCGGCGTGGCGATGCTCGCGGCATCGATGGCGGCGAATTTCACCAGCGTGCGGGCGATGGTCTCGCGCTCGATGTCGCGGACGATGAACACCAGCCGGGTGCGACGGTCCGCTGACGGCCAGCGGTCGAGCCGCGCCGGCGGGTGGAAGACATGCTGCACGCCATGCAGCACCAGCGGCCGCTCGGGATCGTCCGTTGTGCGCACGATGGCCTTGAAGCGCAGCAGGTTCTCGCCCTTCAGCGCCGCGACATAGTCAAGCCAGCGGGCGAAAGCGCTCCACTCGACCGGCTTGTCGATGATGAAGCTGAAGGACCGGATGCCGTGATGGGTGTCGTGATGATGATCGTGGCCATGGTGGCAATCAGGTCCGCATGCATGGTCGTGATGATCCGCCGCTTCGAGCCGCCCGGCGATGCGGGCCACATCCGACGCGGCATCAGCGGGCAAGCTCGCCAGCAGATCGAGTTCGACTTCGCCGTTGCGGGCAATGGTTTGCTCGACGGCCGGCGCCAGATGCTCAAGGTGGTGCTGCAAGTCGCCAAGCGCTTCGTTCGAAACGAGATCGGTCTTGGTGATCAGCAGCCGGTCGGCGACGGCGACCTGCTTGGCGGCCTCGGAATGGCGGGCGAGCGTCGCCGCGCCATTCACCACATCGACGGTGGTGACGACACCGCCGATGCGAAAGCGAGTCATAAGCTCGGCTTCGGCCATCAGCGTGTGCAGGATCGGCGCTGGATCTGCGAGCCCTGTGGTTTCGACGATCACCTGAGAAAGCGGCCTCGTTTCGCCGGCCTGACTCTTGCGGTCGAGCTCCTTCAGCGTGGCGACGAGATCGCCGCGCACGGTGCAGCAGACGCAGCCATTGTCGAGCAGCGTGAACTGCTCCTCGCTCGCCTCGATCAGCAGATGGTCGAGTCCAACTGCGCCGAATTCGTTGACGATGACGGCAGCACCTGCAAGCGACGGCTGGCGCAGCAGGCGGTTGAGCACCGTCGTCTTGCCGCTGCCGAGAAAGCCGGTGAGGATTGTCACCGGGATCCTCGCGTCGCTGGTGGGATCAGGCGCGCTCATAGACCACCCTCCCCTCGAACCAGGTCGTCAGCACTTTGGTGTCGGCGAGGTCCTCGGCCGGCGTCTCCAGCACGTTGCGGTCGAGCACGATGAGATCGGCCGATTTGCCGATCTCGATCGAGCCGACGGTGTCGGCGAGGCCGATCGCGCGAGCCGAGTTGATGGTGAAGATTTCCAGCGCTGTCGCGACGTCGATCGCCTGCTCCGGCCAGAGCGCGGCGCCCGGAAACTCGCCGCTCGGGTTGCGGCGCGTCACCAGCCCTTCGATGCCGTCCCACGGATCGGGGTTCGGCATCACCGGCCAATCGGAGCCGCCGGCCAGCAGTGCGCCGGCCGCAAGCAGGTCCCTGTTCGGCCAGAAGCGCAGCGCGCGTGCCTCGCCCATGGTCTGCTTGTGGCCTTCGAGGAAGCTCGTCGGATACCACAGGAACGGCGAGAGATCGGCGACAACGCCAAGCTCGGCGAAGCGGGCGACGTCGTCCGGCGCGATGTAGCTCGCATGCGCAATGTGATGCTTCAGCTTAGTCGGTCCATTGAAGGAGCGAACGACGTCGATGGCATCCAGCGCCTGGCTGACGGCGGCATCGCCGGCGCAATGGATCTTCACGCCGAGGCCGAGCTTCTCGCATTTGCCGACCCAGCGGATCAGCTCCGGTACGGTGACGATGGTCGAGCCGCGGAAACAGCAGCCGAGCACCGGGTCCTTGGTGTAGGGCTCGTGGAAGGCGGCGGTGCGGGCGCCCGGCACGCCGTCGAGGAAGATTTTCACGAAATCCGGCTTGGCGTGGACGCCGCGATACTGCTCGCGCAGCGCGATCAGCTCGTCGCCGGCAATGCCGAACATGAAGGAAGGCTCGACCGCCGGCATCGCCGAGACCGACCATGCGGTCAGCTCGCCGCGATCGTCGAGGCCTTTCAGCGCCGCGAGGATCGGCTGCATGGCGGCGGCGTCGAGGAATGCGGTGACGCCGTAGGAGTTGAGCGTCGCGATCGAGCGCGCCATCGCGGCGCGGTCCATCTCTTCGGTGTAATGGCCGGATTGCGCGATGGTGCGCTCGACGATGCCGGCGGCGGATTCGATCATCATGCCGGTCAGCGCGCCGGTCGCCGGATCGCGGCCGATCGAACCCTTCTCCGGATCGGGCGACGAAGCGGAAAGGCCAGCGAGAACAAGCGCCTGCGAATTGACCCAGCGGTTGTGATAGGTGTCGTCGCGCAGCATCACCGGCCGGCCCTGGCTAACGCGGTCGAGCGCCGCCAGCGCTTCCAGCCGGTTGAGCTTCGGCAAGAGATCGCTGCCCCATTGGCCGCCGATGATCCAGGAGCCTTCCGGCGCCTTGGCCGCCGCCTCGCCGACGCGCGCGATCAGCGTCTCGAAGCTTGCCGTCGGCGGGAAACGCAGCTCGAAGAGCTCGGCCTGGCCGCCCATCATCAGATGCGCATGCACGTCGACGATGCCCGGCATCATCATCGCGCCCTCGAGGTCGACGACGCGGGTGGCAGCGCCGGTCAGCGCGGCGACATCAGCGGCCTCGCCGACCGCGACGATGCGGCCGCCCTTGACGGCGACGGCCGAGGCCCAGGGCCGCTTGCGGACGAGCGTGTAGATGCGGCCATTGGTGAAAACCAGGTCGGCACTTCTGTCGGGCATTTTTTCTCCTCCTCTCCCACCGGCCTGCGCCTCCACGCTGCTCGGCGAGCAAAACCTCAATTCACGTCACACCGCCCTGTTCTGTGTCGGGGCGCGACCGCCGCCATCCGCCACCAGCACCGCGCCGGTGACGAAGGACGCTTCGTCAGAGGCGAGGAACAGGCAGCAGGAGGCGATCTCTTCGGGTTCGGCGACGCGGCGCAGCGCGATGCGATTGGTCAGCGCCTTGAACTCCGCGTCGGGCGTCGAGCCGTTGGCGGCAGCAGCCACCTTCATTTCGTAGACGCTCATCGGCGTGCGCACCCAGCCAGGCGCCACCGCATTGGCGCGGATGCCGTCGACGCCATGCGCGAAGGCAAGCGAGCGAGTGTAGGAGACGAGCGCCGCCTTGCTCGCCGAATAGGCGGCGTTCTGGCCGCTGGCGTTGAAGGCGCCGACCGAGGCGATGTTGACGATGGCGCCGCCGCGCGCCTTGAGCAGCGGCAGCGCCGCGCGGCAGACCATCATCGAACCGGTGACGTTGACGGCGAAGCTCTTGGCCCAGGTCTCGTCGCTCAGCGTCTCCGGCTCGTCGAGGATCATGACGCCAGCGGCGTTGACGACGATGTCGAGACGTCCGTCACAGGCATCGATGGCCTGAGCGATGTCGCCGGCATCGGTGATGTCACCGCGCACGGCGGTGCCGCCGCTGGCCTTGGCCGCTTCCGCCAGCACGTCCCCGCCATGCCCGAAGGCGACGACCTTGGCGCCCTCACGCCCGAACAGCTCGGCGGTGGCGCGGCCCATGCCGGTGGCGGCACCGGTGATCAGCGCCGTGCGGCCTTCGAGGCGGCGGCTCATGCGAGCCCCCAATGCCGCTCGACGGCGTAACCGGTCTCCGGCAGGGTCGAGCCGCCGTCGACGATGATGGTCTGGCCGGTGGTGTATTTCGCTTGTTTCGAAGCGAGATAGAGCATGGCGTAGGCGATGTCGTCGGCTTCGCCGAGATGCCCCATCGGGATGAATTGCCCGAGCCTGTCCGCCACCTCTGGCTTGCTCATCGTGCCGCGCCCGGGCTTGGCGATGAAGCCCGGCTCGACGCCATTGACGGTGATGCCGTCGCGGGCGAGCTCGAAGGCCGCGCCGCGGATGAAGGCGTTGACGCCGGCCTTGGCTGCCGAATAGTGCGCCCCGCCGGCCATGGCGACCCGCGCCGACACTGAGGACGTCACCATGATGCGACCAAAACCGTTCTTGCGCATCGCCGGAGCGGCCGCCTGCGCCAGCCAGAAACAGGCTTTGAGGTTGACCGCCAGCGCTTCTTCCAGCTTCTCCTCGTCGAGCTCCTCGACCGACGCCCAGGGGCAGCCGCCGGCGTTGTGGACGACGATGTCGATGCGGCCGACCTCCCGCACGACATCGCCGACGAGTGCGTGCAGCGCCCCGCGGTCCAGCCCGGCAAGCGCGACGGCGCGGGCGGAGAGGCCGCGCGCCTTCAGGTCGATGGCAAGCGCCTCGGCGACATCCAGCGTTCGATTGGCAATGACCACCGAGGCGCCTGCCTCGGCAAAGCGCGCGACGATTGCCGCGCCGATACCGCGCCCGCCGCCGGTCACCAGCGCCACCTTGCCCGTGAGGTCGAACGGGTTCGCCATCGTTCAGACGACGCCCGCGCTGCGAACGAGATCGACGAAGCGGCCGAAGACCTCCGTGTGGCGGTCGACATCGGCGGGCAACGTTGCCGGGCACATCAGGAACATGGTGTGGAACGGCGTCACCAATATGCCCTCGTTCATGTAGAAGGCATGCAAAAGCGTCTCAAGGTCGCTGCGCCGACCGGCGATGACGTCGGCGCCGCTCAGCGGCGGGTTCGGCATGAACATGATCTCGGCGCGGGCGCCGGTCTGCGTCACATGCCAGGGCAATTTGTTGTCGGCGATGATTTTCCGCGCGGCCTCGGCAAGGCGCGTGGCGTTGGCGATCATCCGTTCGAAGTTGGCCGGCGTCAGCACCTCTTCCAGCACGGCGCGCATGGTGGCAACGGTGAGCGCGTTGCCGGCCAGCGTGCCGCCGATGCCGAGATGCGCCGACTGGCGCACGCGCGGATTGACCATCGGCACGATTTTCCAAAGCCGCTCGGCGATCTCTTGCGAGGTGCCGAAGATGCCGGCCGGAATGCCGCCGGCGATCGCCTTGCCGGCGACCAGCATGTCCGGCTCCAGGCCGTGCAGCGCGGTGTAGCCGCCGGGGCCGCTGGAGATGGTGTGCGTCTCGTCGATGATCAGCACGGTTCCGGTGCGGCGCGTGATCTCGCGCAGCGCTGCATGAAAGCCCTCGGCGACCGGGATCATGCCGAAATTGGTCATCAGCGGCTCGGTCAGCACGCAGGCGACGTCGCCATGCGACAGCGCTTCCTCGAGCGCCGCGACGTCGTTGAACTCGACCACCCGGGAGACGGCCGAATGGTCGACGCCGTTCGGGTGGATCATGTTGCGCATGCCGATCTTGCCATCGCGGATCTCGACATGCGCCTCCTCGACGCCGCCGTGATAGCAGCCGGAGAAGACCAGCACCTTGGGGCGGCCGGTGATCATGCGGGCAATGCGGATGGCGCCGCGATTGGCATCTGTGGCCGAAGTGGTCAGCGTCCAGTAAGGCAGACCGAAGCGGCGCGTGAGCTCGGCGCCGACCCAGAGGCTGTCCTCGGTGGGCAGCATCATCGTCGTGCCATTCTGCAACTGGTGGAGCGCCGCGCGCGTCACCGCTTCCGGCGCGTGGCCGCACATGCCGCCGGTGTCGCCAAGCGCGAAGTCGACATAGTCGTGGCCGTCGATGTCGCGGATATGCGCGCCGCGCGCCGAAGCGGCATAGACCGGGAAGCCGCCGGCCCAACGGCGCATCCAATGCGACGGTCCGCCATAGAGGAAATGCGTCTTGCCCTCCTCCCAGGCCGCTGCCGAGCGGGGATGCGTGTCGAGGAACCGCGCCTGCTCGCGGTCGAGCAGGCCGTCGATCGTTGCGGGTTGCAAAGCAGTCTTGCTGGCGGCCATCACGGCGCTGAACTCTCCCTGGCGCGCAAAATTCCGGAGCGCTAAATTGTTCCCAAACGGTTCACTATTTGAACCAGTGTTTTGTATGTTATAGACACACTGAAGGCAGCAAGAGCGCCTGTCAAGTTAATTCACATGCGAAGTATCTCGGAGAGCGGACAATGAGCACGGTGGGCAAGGCGGTGTCGCTGCTGGAGCTGTTCACCCTGCACGAACCCGAGATCGGCCTCTCCGAGCTTGCCCGCCGCGCCGGCCTCGACAAGGCCACCGCCAGGCGGCTTCTGATGGCGCTTGCCGCGCACCGGCTGATCGAGCAGGAGCCGCGGAGTCGTCGCTACCGGCTGGGCGCCGGCCTGTCGCGGCTCGCCCGCATCCGCGACGCGCATTTCCCCTTCGTGCGCCTGGCCGCGCCGGTCATTCGCGAGCTGTCGCTGGAAACCGGCGAGACAGTGCATCTGTCCGAGTTCAGCGCCGGCGCGCTGCTTACGCTGCATGTGGAGCTGTCGGCCAAGGCCAACCGCGTCAATGTCGATGTCGGCCAGGTGCTGCCGCTGCACGGCACCGCCTCAGGCATCGCGTTCCTCGCCGCCTCACGCCTGGAAGCGGTCGGCGCCTATCTGGAAAAGCCGCTGCAGGCCTTCACCTCGTTCACGATGACGCAGCCGGACGATCTGGTAAAAGCCATCGCGCTTGCCGCTTCGCGCGGCTATTCGCGCAGCGCCCAGGGCTATGAGGAAGGCGTGCACAGCATCGGCGCGGCCATCCTCGGCACCGACGGTCAGCCGATCGGCACGCTGGCCGTCGCCTCCCCCGTCTCGCGCGTCGACGACGCGACGGCGGCCGGACAAGGCGAGGCGGCGGTCAGGGCGGCCCGGCTGATCTCGGCGCGGTTGACCGGCGAGGCGTGAGACGCCCCACCGGCGGCCGAAGCCACGGACCACTGCCTTGAGGCATTTTTTAACCTACGCTTTCCGCTTGTGAACACCGTTCATTTTTCTCTTGAACGCTGTTCACGATGTGCTATGGTGCGTCCGTGAACAACGTTCAAAGCAATGTATCCGGCCTGAAACAGACCGGCGCCGATCCGGCTTAACGCTGAAACGAAAGGATCATATCGATGCTCGCCGACAGCCAAGCCCGCAAACGGTCAATTGCCTGGAAAGCCTGGAGACCGGTCATGGACGACAGATTCCAGGCGCCAAGGACAAGAAACAAATGGATTGGCCAAATGGATTGGATTGAATCGCAGTAACGAAGTTTAACCGCTTCCCGATAAACAAGGCTCAAACCGCGCAAGTGTCCGCTCAGTCCAATCGGATTGCCAGGCGGACTTGCCCAATGGAAATTGCCATGAACTCCCATCTGATGATGTCGCGGCGCTTCGCGCCTCTCTTCTGGACGCAATTCCTCTCGGCCTTCAACGATAATTTCCTGAAGAACACGCTGGTGTTCCTCATTCTCTTCACGCTGGCGAAGGATCAGGCCGCGTCGCTGGTGACGCTGGCCGGCGCCGTTTTCATGGCCCCCTTCCTGCTGCTTTCGGCATTGGGCGGCGAGATCGCCGATCGTTTCGACAAGGCGCTGATCGCCAAGCGGCTGAAATTCACCGAGATCGCCGCGGCCGCGGTTTCCGTCGCCGGCATCGCGCTGTCGTCGATCCCCGTGCTGATGACGGCGCTGTTGATGTTCGGCGTCATCTCGGCGCTGTTCGGGCCGATCAAATACGGCATCCTCCCCGATCATCTCGAGCGCAAGGAACTGCCCAAGGCCAATGCCTGGATCGAGTCGGCCACCTTCGCCGCGATCCTCGGCGGTACCATAGCCGGCGGTGTCGTTTCCGCCGACGGCATCGGCGTCGCGGTTTTCGGGCCGATCATGATGGCGCTGGCCGTCGGCTGCTGGCTGGTCAGCCGCTACATCCCTGCCACCGGCTCAGCGGCGCCCGACCTCGTCATCGACAAGAACATCTTCCGCTCGACCTGGCGGCAAGTCACCGAATTGCGCACCGACACGCGCATCTGGCGCGCCGGCCTGATGACCTCGTGGTTCTGGCTGGTCGGCGCGATCGTGCTTTCGATCCTGCCGACGCTGATCAAGGATTCGCTCGGCGGCAACGAGATCGCCGTCACCGCCTATCTCGCGGTGTTCGCCGTCTCCATCGCCATCGGCTCGGCGATCGCCGCCTGGATGTCGCAAGGGCGCATGGTGCTGCTGCCGGCGCCGGTCGGCACCGCGCTGCTGGCGCTGTTCGGCCTGCATCTTGCGTGGACCATCGGCAGCATGCAGCCCTCGCCCAAGGCCGAGACGCTTGCCGCCTTTTTCGCCGGGCCGAACACTATCCGTGTCGCCATCGATCTCGCCGGCATGGCGATTGCCGCCGCCTTCCTGGTGGTGCCGACCTTCGCCGCCGTGCAGGCCTGGTCGCCTGAGGCTCGCCGCGCCCGTGTCGTCGCGGCGGTCAGCATCGTCAATGCCGGCTTCATGACCGTGGGCGGCATCCTCGTCGCCGCCATCCAGGCCGCCGGCGTCTCCATCGCGGGCATCCTGTTCGGCCTCGTCGTCGCCAACGCGATCGCCGCCTGGCTGATGCTGAAATACCTGCCGACCAATCCGTTCCGCGATTTCGTCTCAATCCTGTTCCGCGCCTTCCTGCGCCTGGAGGTCGAGGGTATCGACAACCTCAAGGCGGCCGGCAAGGCGCCGATCCTGGCGCTCAACCATGTCAGCTTCCTCGACGGCCCGCTGGCGCTGACGCTGACCGACGAGGAGCCGGTCTTCGCCATCGACTACACGATCGCCCAGGCCTGGTGGATGAAGCCGTTCATGAAGCTTGCCCGCGCCTTGCCACTCAATCCGGCCAAGCCGATGTCGACCCGCACGCTGATCAAGATCGTGCAGGGCGGCGATCCGCTGGTCATCTTCCCGGAAGGCCGCATCACCGTCACCGGCGGCCTGATGAAGGTCTATGACGGCGCCGCCATGGTTGCCGACAAGACCGGCTCGATGGTGGTGCCGGTGCGCATCGACGGGCTGGAAAAGAGCTATTTCTCGCGACTCTCCTCGCAGCATGTGCGCCGCCGCCTGTTCCCGAAGGTCAAGGTGACCATACTGGAGCCGGTGAAGCTCGACGTGCCGCAGGAACTGAAGGGCCGCCAGCGCCGCGCCGCGGCGGGCGCAGCACTCTACCAGGTGATGTCGGACCTCGTCTTCCGCACGCAGGACATCGACAAGACCGTGCTTCAGAAGATCATCGAGACGGCCAACGAGCGCGGCATGAAGGAGCTTGCCGTGCAGGATCCGGTCACCGGTTCGCTGAGCTACGGCAAGCTGCTGACGGCCGCCGCCGTGCTCGGCGAGAAGTTCGAGCATCTCTATGCCGGACAAAAGACGCTGGGCATCATGCTGCCCAACGCCAACGGCGCCTGCGCGGCCCTGCTCGGCGTCATGTCGTCCGGCAAGGTGCCGGCGATGATCAACTTCACCGCGGGTGCCGCGAACATCCTGTCGGCCTGCAAAGCGGCCGAGGTGCGCACCGTGCTCACCTCCCGCGCCTTCGTCGAGCAGGCAAAGCTCGGCCCGATGGTCGAGGAGATCGGCCGCTCGGTCGACATCGTCTGGCTCGACGATCTGCGCGCCACGATCGGCCTCAAGGACAAGCTGCTCGGACTGTTGCGCAAGGCGACGCCGCGAGTGGCGCGCAAGGCTGACGACCCGGCGGCGATCTTGTTCACCTCGGGCTCGGAGGGCACGCCCAAGGGCGTGGTGCTGACCCACCGCAACATCCTGGCCAATGCCGCCCAGGCCGCCTCGCGCATCGACTTCCACTCGGGCGACAAGGTGTTCAACGTGCTGCCGATCTTCCACTCCTTCGGCATGACGGCGGGCACGGTGCTACCGCTTATCTCCGGCGTGCCGGTCTATTTCTACCCCTCGCCGCTGCACTACCGCATCGTGCCGGAGCTGATCTATGCGTCGAACGCGACGATCATCTTCGGCACCGATACGTTCCTCGCCGGCTACGCCCGCACGGCGCATCCTTACGACTTCCGCTCGGTGCGCTACTGCTTCGCCGGCGCCGAGCCGGTCAAGGCCGCCACGCGCACGACCTACATGGAAAAGTTCGGCCTGCGCATCCTGGAAGGCTACGGCGTGACCGAGGCCGCGCCGGTGATCGCCATCAACACGCCGATGTACAACAAGTCGGGCAGCGTCGGCAAAATCATGCCCGGGATGGAGTACCGGCTGGAGCCGGTGCCCGGCGTCGACGAAGGCGGGCGGCTTTACGTGCGCGGCCCCAACGTCATGGCCGGCTATCTGCGCGCCGAGAACCCGGGCGTGCTGGAGACGCTGGAAGACGGCTGGCACGACACCGGCGACGTCGTCACGGTAGACGACGCGGGCTTCATCTCGATCCGCGGCCGCGCCAAGCGCTTCGCCAAGATCGCCGGCGAGATGGTCTCTCTTGCCGCGATCGAGGCGCTGGCCGGGGAGCTGTGGAAAGGCTCGCTCTCGGCTGTCGCCACGGTGCCGGACGCGCGCAAGGGCGAGAAGCTGATCCTGATCACGGAGGCTTCCGGCGCGACGCGCGCGGACTTCCTGGCCTTCGCCAAGGCGAACGGCGCCATGGACCTGATGGTGCCGGCCGAAGTGCGCGTCGTGCCGAAGGTGCCGGTGCTCGGTTCCGGCAAGCTCGACTTCGCCGGCGTGACCCGGATGGTGCGCGGCGCGGAAGAGCTGAAGGTCAAGGCCGCCTGATCCTGCAGACTCGCATCGAGCATGCCTTTGACGCAATCAAGCCGCGGCGCACTTTTGGGCGACATACATCAGGTGCCGACATCGGCTTTGCCGGCTTGGGCGAGCATCTCCACAAATCTCGTCACCTTGGGCGGACGGAAGCGGGCAGCCGGATAGACGGCATGGATGCCGCCGGAGGGCAAGGCCCAGCCGGGTAGAACGGGCACCAGCCGGCCGGCCGCCATATGGCCGCCCAAAGCGAAGTCTGGAAGGATGGACATGCCGGCGCCGGCCAAGGTAGCCTCCAGAACGGCCGGCGTGGCGTTGATTGTCAGCCCGAGCTTCATCCGCACTGTACGCCGATCGTGCTCACCTCGCGCAAAACGCCAAACGAGCGGCTCTTTCAACGCGGCATTCGCGATGAAGGGCAAGTCGGACAGGTCCTCAGGCTCGGCGGGCGAAAGACTCCGCGCCAGATCAGGCGCGGCCACGAGAAACTGCTTGAAGGAACCGATCCGGCGTGCCTGAAGACTCGAGTCCGCTAGCCACCCTGCACGGATCGACAGATCAATCTGGTTCGCGATCAGATCGATCCTGGTGTCCGAAAGCATCAGGTCAACGCGACATGCCGGATAGGCACGACAGAACCGGGCTGCAAGCGGCGCTATGGTGGCGGTGCCATAATCATTCGGCGCGGTGACGCGCAGAACGCCCACCGGCTGGGCGTTTGTCTGGGCGAGGTCGTCGAAGGCCGCCTCGGCCTCCCGCAGAATCGTCATGCATCGCGCGTGAAGCTGCCGCCCCGCCTCGGTCGGCTCAACGCGCCGGGTCGTGCGAAGCAGGAGGCTTGTCTTCACATCCTGTTCAAGTCGCGCCACCTGCTGGCTCACGACAGTCTTGGTGATGCCGAGACGTTCAGCCGCCCGCGTGAAGGAACCAGCCTCCACCACGGCGGCGAAGTAGGCCAGCCTATTGAGATTGATCGCTTCCATGGTGGTCGCTCCGCAGGATTGTGTGCC
Organism: Mesorhizobium sp. RIZ17; assembly: GCF_051127865.1. Taxonomy (NCBI): domain Bacteria; kingdom Pseudomonadati; phylum Pseudomonadota; class Alphaproteobacteria; order Hyphomicrobiales; family Phyllobacteriaceae; genus Mesorhizobium; species Mesorhizobium sp. RIZ17. The sequence goes on along the minus strand of NZ_CP147861.1, from coordinate 3,952,423 downwards.
TCCAGCTTACATTGAATCCAATTCATTGGGATTTATCGATCAATACAAACAGGGCATTTTTTGTGCGTGGAGTTCAGCCACCGCCTGATCCGCCCAACATTCGAAGGCCCCTGCATGACGGCAAACATCTTTCCCGCAATCGGCCACATGTACGAGGCTCGTTTTGGCGAACTCGCGTTTCATTTGAAGTTCGACAGCGACGGGCAAAGCATGCGGTTTGCCCCCGCGCAAGCGGACGACTTCGGCAAGGCGGAGGCGGTGACCTATCGGGCAGTCGCCATTCGTCAGGGCGTGTTCATGGTGACCTGGATTGAGGCTGACGGCACGACCGTGACCCACATCGAGGATTTCGAGAACGGGGTCGTCCACACAAACATCACACGGCCCGACCGCAGCTTCCTCAATTTGTCCGGCACTTGGACCCGGTTGACCTAGCCCCGGCTTCGGGCGCGCAGACAGATTTCTTTGCCATCACATAAGGAGTTTCAAATGTTCACCAGGAGACAGATCATGAAAACTTCCGTTGCCATCGCCGCCGCCGCTTTTGCTCCCGCCGATATCGGCCGTGCCGCCGGAACCGGGCTCGTCTGGAAGCACTTTCCCGCCGGTCCGAACGGCTTCTTCCGTGCCCCGGTCGTGCTTTCCGGGGCCACCGAGGCGCTGCTGATCGACGGCGGCTTCACTTATCCGGACGGCCGCGGGCTGGTCGAGGCAGTCAAGGCCAGCGGCAAGAAGCTGACCACGATCTATGTCAGCCAGTCGGATCCGGACTATTATTTCAGCCTCAAACCGGTGCGTGAAGCTTTCCCGGAGGCCAAGGTCATCGCCGCATCGGAGACGGTGGCTGCGATCAAGGCCTCGGTCGAGAAGAAGCTCGCCGTCTGGGGGCCCCAGCTCAAGGAAAACGGTCCGCAGGCCCTGGCCGACATCGTCCTGCCGGAAGCCTTTGACGGTCCGTCGCTGACGGTGGACGGCGATACGGTGGAGATCGTTACCGCCGAGGGCCTCGCCAACCGCCGCTACCTCTGGGCGTCATCGCTGAACGCGGTGTTCGGTGGCGTCCTGGTCTTCGCCGGTGTGCACGTCTGGACCGCCGACACGCCCACGAAGGAAGAACGCGCGGCCTGGGTTGCCAATCTCGGCAAGATCGCAGCGCGCAAGCCGGCTATCGTCGTGCCGGGGCACATGACGCCGGAGGCGCCGGTCGACATCTCGGCTGTCGAGCACACCAAGACCTATCTGCTGGCCTTCGAGGAAGAACTCGCCAAGGCCACCGACGCCGCCGCGCTGAAGACCGCGATGGAGGCTCGCTTCCCGAACCTCGGCATGGGTGTCGCCCTCGACATCGGCTCGAAGGTCGCCAAGGGCGAGATGAAGTGGGGCTGAGATGATCAGCAATCTCGAACTGATCCGCAGGACCTATGAAGGCTCCTCCGAGGAGAACGGCGGCAATCTGCTCGCCGTTCTCTCGCCCGATGTCGAATGGACAGAGGCCGAAGGCTTTCCTTATGCCGGCACTTACGTCGGTGTGGAAGCCCTGATGAAAGGCGTTTTCCAGCGCTTGGCCACCGAATGGACCGGCTAACGCGCGAATGTGCATAGCTATCTTGCCGATGGCGACCGGGTCGCCGCCTTCGGCGTGTATTCGGGCACCTACAATTCCACGGGCAAAGCGATGACCGCTCCCTTCGCCCACCTCTATGAATTGAGGGACGGCCGGATCATTCGCATGCGGCAATATGTGGACACTGTCCTGGTCGCCCGAGCACTCAGCTGACATCCGATTTCAAGGAAAGAGACTAAATGAAAAACCTCAGAATCTTTGGCGCCGCCCTCATCGCCGCGGCCGCCCTGGCGACTTCCGCGAGTGGGGAAACGACAAAACCAGCCAAGAAGGTCATGCAGCAATATGAGCTTACTCAGAAAAACAAGACGATTGTCCTTCAGGCCTATCAGGAGCTTTTCGGCGATCACGATCTGACCGCGCTGGATCGCTATTGGGCCGAAAACTATATCCAGCACAATCCGACGATGACGGATGGTCGCGACGCTGTGAAACAGTTGCTTGAGAAGATGGGCGTTTCCCATTGGCCGAAGCAGAAGGTCGACTTCAAGCGCGTCATCGCGGAGGGCGACCTCGTTATGACCCAGGTCGTACAGCCGAAATTCGGCGGCAGCCCAGAAACGGTCATTGTTGACATTTTCCGTGTAGAAAATGGCAAAATCGCCGAGCATTGGGATGTAATGCAGCCTGTCCCTGCGGATGCCGTCAACAAAAGGTCGATGTACTGACCTGGATTTTCTCAACGGAAAATCTGGCACCGAGGGCCCCTGCTTGGCGCCTCGCTATCGTCCGGAATGAATTCGCTCTAGGTGCGCAAATTGGGAGCATCCATGACGCCCGGCGTCGAGCTGAGGTTCAATATCGAGGGGCCGGGGAAATGTGAGGCGTCCCGGCCGCTCGCTAGCGCCTTCTTGCCTGCTCTGTGCACTTCCTTGATCAACGAGCGGTGAGTGAACGATTTCCGCCGTTGCGGCGGAGATGATTAGCATGTTAAGTTATTTGTCGGTTGCATCGGCGCTGCCGTTGCTTCTCAAAATCCCGCATCAAGACGGGAGACGGAACGAAATGGAGGAAACGATGCACGGCCACCATGTGAGCGTCGCCGACGGCGAAGCCTTCCTGTCCGCCTCGCGGATGCTGTTCGGCCCGATCACCCAGCGCTTCTCTCGCGGCGAGGCGCCGTCGCTGCCGAAGCTGGTCTCGGTCAATCTCGGCGCCTGCCGCCTGTCCGAGATCAGGGCCAAGTCGCATCTGGTTCTCAACGACCGCGCCTTCTGGCGCAGCTTCGATCCCGACGCGATCAAGATCCTGATGCAGCGCAAGGGCCGCAGCCGCTTCGAGCAGCAGCAGGTTGCCGTCGATCTCGGGCCGCGCGCGGCGATCATCTACGACCCGGTGCGCAGCTATTCGCTGCAAAACCTTTCCGATGTCGACCAGCTCATCCTGCAGGTGCCGCGCTCGACTTTCGGCGACGAGACGCTGGCGCGGCTTTCGGCGCCGCTGCCGCTGCCGGGCGAGGACGACAGCCTGACCCATATCGTGTCGGGCCTGATGCAGATGGCGATCGGCGAGGCACACAAGCTCGACGAAGCCGGCTGCCGCCGCGTCGGCGAGAGCCTGATCCAGCTCGTCAACGGCCTGATCCAGGCCAAGCCCATGGCGCCGGAATTCCGCCGCTCGCCGCTGGAAGCGCTGCGCGAGCGCATCGTCGCCTATATCGACGCCAACCTTTCGCGCAGCAATCTCTCGGCCGAGGACATCGCCCGCCACATGGGCTGCTCGCGCCGCTACCTCCACCGCGCTTTCGAGGGCGAAGGCATGACCCTGGAGCGCTTCGTCTGGGACCGCCGGCTGGAGCGCAGCAAGGAGGCGTTGCTCTCCCCAGCCCGCGCCTCAGCCTCGATCTCGGAAATCGCCTTCGCCTGCGGCTTCAATTCCAGCGCGCATTTTTCACGAGCGTTCAAGAGCAAGTATGATGTCGCGCCGCGTGAGTTAAGGGAGAGGGTGCGGACGATGGTGCATTGAGGGTAACGCCGGCTGCTCTGAGCGGCCCAGGTTCACCGGTTCGGTCATCAGAGAAGCCTTTTGACCCTCGGTTCGCGCAGCCAACTTGGCCGTCGAACCACAATAATTCGTCGGCTCTCAACTAGGTAGATATTCACGGCTCCAGCACTCGCTGATTGCTCCTCCGGATAAAAGGCCTTCGATCTGAGCCTCGCTGTATCCAAGCGACATAAGAACCGAGCGCGTCGAAGCGCCGTACTTCTCCGCCGGCGGCATGGCGTAGACCTTTGCGACCGTTGGGCGGATCGCGTACGGGTCAAGCTGCGTCACCACATGCCCGCTCGGGTGATCGTGATAGACCGAGAATGAATAGCTACCGTTGCGCGTCCCCGGAGCGGCGTCCGCCGGTCGCGAATTCCTTGATCTGATCGTCTCGATGTTTTCGCAGATAGCCGCTCCAACATCGGCCGCCCTGAGACGGGTCAGCCATGTCTCGGCGGAGCCTTTCATCAGCGCTCCCGTCAGATAGTGCACGCGGTCTTCCTTCGGGGATCGAGCGATGCCCTCGAGGCCCTCCACTTTGGCCAAGCGCGGTATATCCGCCTCCAAAGCACTCAGCAGAACGCTTTGTCCGGACGCTGTATCGTAGACATGAGTGAGGGCGTCGTTGCCTTTGACCCGAGGCCCGGCCGCTTCGCTGAATAGCTGGCGACCCTGGTAGTCGTAGCAGAACGGCATCTGCGCGAGGCCGCTCAGCGCGGACAGCGAGGTCCGCGCTCGACCGATCCGCCCGGTTCTGGACTTCTGATAGAGGGCTGCGGCGATGCCGAGCGCCGCGCCGAAGCCGCACATGACGTCGATGGTGCCGACATGGGCGTGCTCCTCGGGTGTGTCCATGGACCCGCCGAATCGCTGCATGATGCCTGTGGCCGCCTGCACCAGGTCGTCATAGCCGAGATAGTCGGTGCGTGGCCCGCGACGCACGCCGCCGAAGCAATCGAGCTGGCAAAAGATCGCTTTCGGATTGAGCTCGCGCAGACCATCGAGATCGAGCCCCTTGTCCTTGACCTGGCGCTCAGTCGCATTCCAGACGATGACATCGACCGACTTGACCAGCGCTTCGAAAACAGCGCGGCCGTCCGGCGACCCTAAATCGGCAAGCACCGAGCGCTTGCCGCGCATGTGGGTCATGCCGAAAATCACTGTGTTCCAGCAATCGTAAAGCGGCTTCGCCGGATCGACCTTGATGACCTCCGCCCCGAAGCGGGCGAGATAGGAAGCCGAATGCGGGCCGGCAATGACGTTGCAGAGATCGAGGACCCGCATGCCGTCCAGCCATCCTGCTTGCGCGCCGGTGGACGGTACCGAACGCGGTTCTGTCGGATGTTCGGACAGGGCCGCCATTGCAACGTCGAAACCGACCCAATACCGGGGCGTCGGGCTCAGCATGACCTCGCCACTCTCTTCAAGCCAGGCCATAGGGCCAGGCTGGATCATGCGTCCGTAAACGGGGTCGTCGACCTCGATCATCAGGCCGGCGCATTCGGCGTGATCGTCACTGATCCATTCTTGCAGCCAACGCTGCGGCGCGCCAGGAAACTGCCCCTTGCCAAAGATACGTTCCCATTCCTTGGCGGTTCGGGTCAGGAACACCGCCTTCATGCGCGCCGCAATCTTGTCGGCCCAGTATTTCGGCAAGGGGTAGACGCCAAGCGAGACATCGGAGGTCCATTCACTGACCGGCAGATAGGTGTCGGCTTCCTCCCTCAATCCTTCCGCAACGAGCTCGTCATAGAGGCCGAGAGCCTTCAGGCAGCGCTTGGCGTGATTTTTGTGACTCGGACAGACCACATAGAACATGCGCCCATCCTTGCATTTGTAGCTGCGATAGAACGGGTCGAGCAACTCCTGCAGGGCCTCGTAGGAGAGGTCCATCGGCAAGCCTTCGGCACGTCTGCGTTCGATCTCGCTTTCCCGCTGGGTCTTGTAGCGAAGCGGATAGTTGTCGATCCTGATCGAGTTGTAGGCGAGACCTTCCATGACCGCGCAGGCGAGCGGCACTTCGATTTGGTCGCCCGTTCCGGTACGTTCGCGCGCCTGAAGTGCCAGAACGGTTGCCGAGGCAGCCAGCATCGTGCCGTAGGCGGAGGCCAGCGGGAGTGGCGAGAAGGAGGGGTTGACGCCCATCAAGACGCGGTTGAGCCCCATATCCGTGAAGACACCCGAGGACGCGGCGATGACGGCTTCGAAAGCCCGCCATTCGCGACGGAGTTGATCGTTGGACGCAAAGCCGGGGATAGAGACGGTGATCAACTCCGGCCGCGCCCGACGAAGTTCGGCGAAATCGATGCCGAGGCGGCTGAGCACGCTCGGGCGAAAATTCTCGACGACGATGTCGGCTTGCTCGACCAGGGATCGTGCTTGCGCGAGTCCCGCCTTGGTCTTCAAATCGATGGAAACGATCAGCTTGTTCCGGTTGAGCGTGGCGTTGGCTGGGCTGTCCCACAGCGGACCCGATGGCGGATCCACATGCACGACCGTGGCGCCGAGATCGCCAAGGATCATCGCCACGGCCGGTCCCGCGATGTACTGGCCGAAATCGACGACCTTGATGCCGTGCAGCGGAAGGGTTGAACGATGCATCTTTTTCGCCTGGTCAATTGATGGGTCGGAAGCAGCTGTCATGCGTGACCTCGCGCCCGCGCCTCTCGAATGATCAGGCGCGCTGCCTTTTCGGCGATCATAAGCGTCGGCGCGTTGGTGTTTCCGCTGGTGATACTCGGCATGATACCGGCGTCCACGACGCGCAGACCTTGTATACCCCTGACGCGCAAATGGCTGTCGACGACAGCCATCGCGTCGCCGTCGTGCCCCATTTTCGTCGTGCCGACCGGATGAAAAATGGTGTTGGCGATGTCGCCCGCAAGCTTCGCGAGTTCCGCATCGCTCTGGAACTCGACGCCAGGTTTCCATTCGACGGGTTTGTACTTTGCAAGCGCTGGCTGCGACACGATGGTGCGAATCTGACGGATACTGTCGGCGGCGATCTGGCGGTCTTCCGCCGTGCTGAGATAGTTCGGCGCGATCGCCGGAGCGTCGCTGCCGCGTTTCGAGCGGACGCGCACGCTGCCACGACTGGTCGGGTTGAGATTGCACACGCTGGCCGTGATTGCCGGCACCGTGTGGAGAGGTTCGCCGAACGCGTCAAGGCTGAGCGGTTGAACATGATATTCCAAGTTCGCGTAGGGCTGGCCCTTGTCGGAACGCGCGAAGGCGCCCAGTTGTGACGGCGACATGCTCATAGGTCCGCTGCGGCGCAACGCATATTCGAGACCGATCTTGGCCTTGCCGAAAAGGCTGTTGGCCAGCGTGTTGAGTGTTTTGACGCCACTGACCTTGAACACGGCCCGTATCTGCAGGTGGTCTTGCAGGTTTTCGCCGACGCCCGGCAAGTTCAGTTCAACGGGGATCCCGTGCCGCTGAAGCAGCCCCGCCGGGCCGATTCCGGACAATTGTAGAATCTGCGGTGAGCCGATTGCGCCGGCCGAGAGTATGACCTCCCCATCAACTCGGACGGTCACCTCCCGCCCGCCGCGCTGCATGACGACGCCGACGCAGCGCTTTCGTCCTTGCGGACCAGACTCGATGAGCAGCCTTTCAGCCTGGGCTTCGGTCCAGATGACGAGATTGGTCCGGTTGCGGGCCGGACGTAGAAAGGCCTTGGAGGTGTTCCACCGCCAACCGGATTTCTGATTGACCTCGAAATACCCCACGCCTTCATTGTCGCCGCTGTTGAAGTCGGTTGATCGCGGAATACCTGCCTCCACTGCCGCCTCCGCGAAGGCCTCAAGGATCTCCCAACTTAGGCGTTGCTTCTCTATTCGCCACTCGCCACCGTGCCCATGCATGTCGGAAAATCGGCTATTGCCACCCGTTGGGGGATCTTCGCCTGCATCAAGGCGGTAATGATCTTCATGAGCCTTGAAGTCCGGCAGGACGTTTGCCCATGCCCAGGCATCGTCGCCGGTCTGCGCGGCCCAATTGGCATAGTCGCGCGCTTGGCCGCGCATATAGATCATGCCGTTGATCGAGGAGCAGCCGCCTAGCGTCTTGCCACGCGGGTAACGCAAGGACCGCCCGTTCAATCCGGCGTCGGGCTCGGTCTTGTACAGCCAATCCGTCCGCGGATTGCCGATGCAGTATAAATAGCCGACCGGAATATGAATCCAGGGATAGTTGTCGTTCTTGCCGGCCTCCAGCAAAAGGATGCGCTTGGACGGATCGCGGCTCAGCCGGTTGGCAAGCAGGCAACCGGCCGAACCGGCGCCGACGACGACATAGTCGAACGTATGATTGGTTGGCGAAGAAACACGGGATCTCATTAGGGAGCGACCCTGTTCAGGCGGCGGCTGCATGGTATTCGTGGCGAAGCATTATAAGGTACGTTCGCTTGAAGCGTCATTTGTGGCGCACTCCTCCCTCATCCGGATAACCGATAGTGCGGGATGAGTGGGAAAATCCAATGACAAATAGCTCTTACAATTATAACGTCGATTGATAATGCATCGCCCGCTTGATTTGAGAACGTTGAGGGCCTTTGTCACCGTCGCCCGCGAGGGAAACGTAACCCGCGCGGCCGACCAGCTGCACCTCACTCAGCCGGCGATCAGCCTGCAGTTGAAGCGATTGGCGCAAGATACAGGCATCACGCTTTTCCGTCGCACCGCCACCGGGTTGGAACTCACCCGGGACGGCGCCCTGCTTGCGGCCAAGGCCGAGCAGGTGCTCGCCTCGCTGGTGGATTTCAGCCAGACCGCCCGACACCTGACCACGCAGCTGCGCGGCAGGCTGAGGATCGGCACAATCATCGATCCGGAATTTACCCGGCTGGGTGCCTTTCTGAAGGCGCTGGTCGAGAGCGGGCCTGGAATTGAAACGGAGCTTCGCCACGGCATGAGCGGCGAGGTGCCCGAGATGCTGAAAAAGGACGAGTTGGACGCCGGATTCTTCCTTGGCGACATCAAGGATTTCGATGCCGTCGCGGGCCTCGCGGCTGGGGCTCAGGAGCAGCTCTTCCATGTCAAGGAATTGGCGCGGTTGACTTACCATGTTGTCGGGCCACCGTCGCTCGGAGGTGTTATACGAGGCCAGGATTGGAGCGGCCTTGCCACTCTGCCGTGGATCGGCACCCCACATGCGTCGGTGCATAACCGGCTGCTGTCGCGACTGTTTGCCAGGCTCGGCGTACGCCAGAACGTGGTCGCATCCGTTGATCAGGAAGCCTCAATGCTGGCGATGGTACGCACCGGCGTCGGCCTCAGCCTTTGCCGTGAATCCATCGCCCTGCATGAACAACAGGCCAATGGATTGGTCATCGCCGACGTCAAAGTGGAAACAACGCTCAGTTTCGTTTGCCTGAACGCGCGCATTCTCGATCCAAGCATCGCCCACGCCTTCGATGCCATTCAGCGAGTGTGGGGATAAGCGGCAAACGGTGCGCTTCGACGCTGGTCAGTCTCCACGCGTTCGACCTGGACCTTATAGTCGCAGTTGCGAACGAGCGCGGCGAAGGCTGATGCTTGCCGACGGGGCCAATGCCGGCACGGCAGGATACGCGGTCGGCTATGACAGCCCCTCGCAGTTCAGCCGCGAATATCGGCGCCTGTTCGGCGCCCCGCCCCGTCAGGACATCGAGCGCCTTTAGGCCACACCCGGTTCGGCTGCGGCCTATTAAGCCTTCGACTGAGCCGCAGCGCAGCTTGTCCAACGGGCCAGCTTGCACCGCCGAACATTTCGTCAGCGCGATCGCCGCTCAGGCCGCGTATCTTGCCATGACGGGCTGCCTCGACCACTGGGCGTACCATGTGTCGAACAGCTTGAGCTGCTGCTCGGCATAGCCGCGTTGGCTGTCGCTCAAGGCGTCCGTCTCGTTGAAGTGCAGCCTGTATTCGGGGCCACCCTTCAGCACCATCATGTGCTTGAAATAGAGCACAAGGTCCGGGCCCTCGTCGAAAGAGGACAGCACGGCCAGCGCCGCGTCCAGTTCCTGCGCCAGCCGGCGCGCTTCGGCATCGCCCTTCGCCGCCGCCTGGCTCAGGCCGACGAGATGCAGCACTTCCCTAGGCAGGACATTGCCGATGCCGGTGATGGCGCCGGACGCCCCGCAGTTGACGAAACCGTGGACGACGGCGGTGTCGACGCCGATCATCAGCGCAACCTCATCGTCGCGGCTGGTGATGTTTTCCGCGGCGTAGCGCAGATCCGACGGGCCGCCGAACTCCTTGAAGCCAACGAGGTTCGGATGCTCGGCGCGCAGCGCGAAGAAGAGATCGGCGCGCGTGGCAAAGCCGTAATAGGGACTGTTGTAGATGACGGCCGGCAGGTCGGGGGCAGCGGCAAGGATCGCCTTGAAGTGGTGGCGCTGCGCCGTCACCGACGGCCCGCGCGACAGCACGCGCGGGATGACCATCAGGCCCCGGGCGCCGACCTTTTGCGCGTGGGCGGCGTGCGCCACGGCGCTGGCGGTGTTGACCGCGCCTGTGCCGACGATCACCGGAACGCCAGCCTTCACCAGGCGCTCGACGCCTTCCATGCGCTGCGCGTCGGTCAACAGCGGCCAGTCGCCCATGGAGCCGCAATAGACGACCGCCGACATGCCGGCGGCGATCAGCTCGCGCCCCTTGCGCACCAGCGCGTCGAAGTCGGGAAGGCGGTCATCGGTGCAAGGCGTCATCAGCGCCGGCATGCAGCCGGAAAAAACATTGGCGGTCATTTTCGGAGTCTCCTTGAGGCGTCACGCGGATGGCTCAGTTTGTCCCGACCGGCACCGCTTGCCAAGCGGATAGTCGCGTTGCGGCGCGAAGCGCGCCTCAAACCACCACCCCGATCTTGCCGAACTGCTCGCCCGCCTCGATAAAACGATGCGCCTCGACGATCTGAGGCCTCCCAATCTCCCCCGTCAGGCCGACTTCAGTCGCCGCGCCTTGCGCCCCAGCCGCATCATCCCCTTCGGCAGGAACAGCATCGCCAGGATGATCGTCAGCCCCGAAATCACCGGGTGGTAGTCCGGCACGACGATGCGGGCAAGATCGAAGACGGCGTACATCACCAGCGCGCCGAGGATTGGGCCGAGCAGCGTGCCGGTGCCGCCGACCACCGTCATCATCAGCGGCAGCAGCATCCAGTCAAGGTCGAACACCGAGTCCGGCCCGACATGGAAAATGTAGAAGGTGTAGAGGCTGCCGGCGATGCCGGCGATGAAGGCGCTTCCGGCGAAGGCTGCGACCTTGACCTTGAGCGTGTCGATGCCGTTGGCGGACGCCGCCATCTCGTCGTCGCGCACGGCGATCAGCGCCAGGCCGTAGCGCGAGCGCATCAGCGCGCGGATGGCCAAAGCGGTGGCGACCGTCAGGCCGAGCCCGACCCAGTAATGCGGCCGCAGCGTGTCGAAGCTGCTCGCGGGAGCGACGATGCCGAAGGCGCCGCCGGTGAAGTCACCGCCATTGACGAACAGCACCTTGACGATCTCGCCAAAGCCGAGCGTGCCGAGCGCGAAATAATCGCCATGCAGTTTCGACAGAAGCGGCAGGCCGATGATGACCGCGGCAATCGCCGCGACAATGCCACCCAGCAGCATCGTCACCGGGTCGAAATAATAGATGTTCGGATGGCTGTCATAGAGCGAGCCCCAGAGATAGTTGCCGCTCCACAGGATGGCGGTGGTGTAGGCGCCGAGCCCGAAAAAGGCGTGGCTGCCGAGGCTGATCTGGCCGCCATAACCGGCGACCAGGTTCCAGCTCTGCGCCATGATGGCGTAGAGGAAGACGAAGAACAGGAAGGAGAAATAATAGGCGTCGACGGCGCCCGGCAGGAAGGGTAGCAGCGCGAGCGCCGCGACGACGACGATTGCGATCCATTGCAAGGCCCGGCTCATCGCTCTCATGCCTTCTTGTAAGGACGGCTGAACAGGCCTTCCGGCTTGAACATCAGCACCAGGAGAAAGACGCCGTAGGCGATGGCGTTCGTCCAGCCGCCCGAGATGAAGAACTGCACATAGGCTTCGATCAGGCCGAGCAGGATGCCGCCGGCCAAGGCGCCGGTGACATTGCCGATGCCGCCCAACGCCAGTGCCACCAGCGCCTTCAGGCTGAAGATGAAGCCGGCGAACGGATTGAACGGAAAGGTCGTCGCAACCGCCACGCCGGCCGCGCCCGCCAGCGAAATGCCGATGGCGAAGGCAATCGCATTGACGCGGTGCGGGCTGATGCCCATCAGGGTCGCGGCGTCCATGTCCTCCGAAGCGGCGCGCACCGCCTTGCCGACGATCGTCTTGCGCAGGAAAAGCATCACCAGCCCGGTGCCGGCGAGCGCGATCAGGAAACCCATGGAGCGGGTGAACGAGGTGCGCACGCCCAGGAGCTCGATGCCGCTCGCCGTATAGCTCGTCACCACGCCGGCGGTGTTGCCGCCCCAGATCACCGTCATCAGGTTCTGGACCAGGAACATCAGGCCGACGGCGATGAGCAGCGAGACGTTGCGGTCTTCCTCGGCGGCCGCCTTGCGGAACAGGCCCTGATAGATCAGCCAGCCGACGCCGAGCCCGACCGGCACGACGATCAACAGCGACAGGAACGGGTCGATGCCGAGGCCGTAGAACAGTGCCCGCACGAAATAGGCGGCCAAAATGATCATCGCGCCCTGGGCGAGGAAGATCAGCCGCATGGTGCCGAAGATGAGGCTCAAGCCGACGGCGGCGACGCCATACATGGCGCCGCCGAGCGCGCCGTTGAGCGAAAGCTGGAGCAGGATGTCGGGAGGCGGGAGGTTGAACATCGATTACTCCAACACGCCCATATAGGCCTTCTGGATTTCGGGATCGGCGATGAGGTCGTCGCCGGTGCCCTGCATGGCGAGCGAGCCCGTCTGCAGCACGAAGGCGTAGTCGGCCACTTTAAGCGCCTGGTGGATGTTCTGCTCGACGAGCAGGATGGTGACGCCCTGGCCGTGCAAGGTCTGGATGAGCGAAAACATCTGCTGCACGACGAGCGGGCTGAGGCCCAACGACGGCTCGTCGAGGATGAGCAGCGACGGCTCCGACATGGTGGCCCGCGCGATCGCCAGCATCTGCTGCTCGCCGCCGGAGAGCGAACCGGCTTTCTGGTGCGCGCGTTCCTTCAGGCGCGGAAAGAGCGTGTAGGCTTTCTCCAGGAGTTCCTTCGTGCGCGGGCGAGCCTTGGGCTGGAAAGCGCCGAGCTCGAGATTCTCCAGCACCGTCATCTGGCGGAACAGGCCGCGCCCCTCTGGCACATGGGCGATGCCCATGCGGGCGATCTCTTGCGGCGCCTTACCCGTGATCGATTGGCCTGACAGGCGGATGTCGCCGGCCCTCGGCCTCAGCAGACCGGATACGGTCCTAAGCAGCGTCGTCTTGCCGGCGCCGTTTGCGCCGACCAGCGCGACGATCGTGCCGGGATCGACATGGAGCGACACGCCCCACAGCGCGCCGACATCGCCATAGGCGACTTCGAGATCGCTTACTTCAAGCAGCCGGTTCGCCAAGATAGGCCTCGATGACTTTGCGGTTTTGCGTGACGTCGCGCGGCGTGCCGTCGGCGATCTTCTCGCCGTGGTCGAGCACGATCACCCGGCTGCACACTTTCATGATGGCGTCGACCTTGTGCTCGACCCACAGCATCGAGATGCCTTTCTCGCTACGCACACGCCGGATGACGTCGACCATGCGCTGGATCTCGGTCGGGTTGAGGCCGGCCATCGGTTCGTCAAGCAGAAGCAGCGCCGGATCGGAGGCGACGGCGCGCGCGATCTCCAGCATGCGGCGATCGGAGAGCGTCATATGCGCGGTGCGCATGTCGCGCCGCGCCGTCAGGCCGACCAGTTCGAGCGCGGAGTTCGCTGTCTCTGTCGCATGCTTGACCCGCCCCCCTGCCCCGTAGACGGCGCCGACCATGACATTCTCGAAGGCGGTCATGGTGAGGAAGGTGCGCACCAGCTGGAAAGTGCGGGCGATACCCAGCCGCGCGATGCGGTGCGGCGCGATGCCGGTGATGTCCTTGCCGCGAAACCGTACCCGCCCCTCGGTCGGCGCATAGATGGCGGTGATGACGTTGAAGAGCGTCGACTTGCCGGCGCCGTTCGGCCCGATCAGGCCGATCAGCTCGTTGGAGCCGACGGCGATGTCGATGTCGTTGAGCACGACAAGCCCGCCGAAGCGCTTCTTGACCGCCTCGAGGCGCAGCAAGGTTCCGTCAGGCTGCATCGTGTTCCCATTATCCCCTTAGTGACGATACCGGGGTGGGTCGCGTTGGCGACCGGCCCCGCCCGCCCGCCTCTCTGATTTTATCAGCGCTTGTCCCAGGCCGGGGCCGGCTTGTAGGTCCAGTTGCCGTCCGGATAGATGAGCTGGTGCTTGCCCTGCCACCATTGCGTGGCGACGCTGGGGATCAGCGCGAAGCCGGTCTCGTCGAATTTCAGGTCACCGACCACGGTGTCCTTGAACTCCTGGCCGAAGATCGCGTCATGGATGGCGGTGGCATCGGTGCTGCCGGCCTTCTCGATCGCCTGCGCCAGCACTTGCGCGTTGGCGTAGAAGGCGCCGACGGTGACGGAGTCCTTCTTGAACTCGGCCTCGTAGCGGTCGCCGAGCTCCTTCGCGCCTTTGTAAGGATAGCTCGCCGACCAGAAGCCGTCGGTCAGGATGTAGTCGGAATCCGGCCCGAGCGCTTCGTGGAACTCGCCGGTCCAGGTGCCCTTCCAGCCATGCAGGTAAGGCACGGAGAAGCCGAGCTCCTTCATTTGCCTGAGCAGCGTGACGGTGTCTGCAGGCGAGCCGAAGACCAGCATGGCGTCGACGTCGGCGGCCTTAAGCTTGGTGATCAGCGCCGAATAGTCGGTGGCGCCGATCGCCCAGGGATCGTCGACGGCGAAGCTGTAGCCGTATTTCTTCGCCGCCGCCTCGAACGCGCCGCCGAAGCCCTTGCCGTCGGGCGAGTCTTCCGAGACCAGCGCCGGATGCTTCGGCTTTTCATCGGCCGGCAGCTTGTCCCAGATCTGGAACGGCACTTCGGCGCCAGGCCCCGGATGAAAGAAGAACAGCGCCGAGTATTTCAGCTTCAACGGCTGCCACTCGAAGGGGAAGGCCGTCGTGATCATATAGAATTTCTTGTATTTCTCAGCGACGATGGCGCCGGCGATGTTCATCGGACCGGAATGGGTCGACAGCAGCGCGTCGACCTTCTGCACCTTGATCAGGTTTTCGAGCGCGGACGCGACCTTGCCCTCGGAGCTCTCATCATCGGCGACGACGAGCCGGACCGGCAGCTTCTTGCCGGCCGACTTCACCATGATGCCGCCTGATTTGTTGATGTCGGCGACCGCCTGCTCGTAGGCCCATTTCTGCTCCTTGCCGTCGCCGGCAAGCGGCCCAGTCAGCGAGATCGGCGCGCCGATGACGATCTCGTCGCCCGCAGCATTGGCGACGACCGTGCCGCCGGCAGTCAGCGCTGTGGACAGCAAAAGGCCCGCCAGCATTCCCTTTAGACTGATTTCCATTTCCATCCTCCCAGGTTTTCCATCGGGCCGATCCTCCCAAGGCGAGGCCCGCATTCGCTGCGCCTCAGCTCATCGCATCGGCGACCAGCTTGGTGTCGGTGAACTGCTCGAAACTGACGGCCTTGCCGTCGCGCATTTCCCAGACATGGACGACGCGCGCCGTCATCGGCTTGCCGGTCTTCCTGCAGGTGCCCGAATAGGTGCCGATGCCGATAATGGTGGCGCCGCCGTCGACCAGTTTCTCGAGCGCGAAGGTGTAACCATCCCACTCCTCGCCGATGCGCTTGAAGACGCCGGCGATGACCGCATCGGGGCCGATATAGGTGCCGGCATAGGGAAAGCCGGCCATCTCGGTCCAGGCCGTGCTTTCGGTGATCGGCGCCATCATCGCCGCAAGGTCCTTGGCGTCGGAGCCGGCGTAGTGGGCCTTGATGGCGTCGTAGTTCTTGCTGCTCATGATGCTGATCCCGACGCTCAGACAGGTTCCTGGCCCGGGTCGTAGACGGCCCGGGATTTCTTCTCGATGAAGGCGCCGGCGGGCTTGTTCTCGACCTTGCCCTGGCTCGTCACGCCGAGGAACTTGCCGGTCGAGCGCATCGTCTCCCAATTGTAGAAGAACAGCGAGGCGACCGGGATGATGAACTCGCGGAAGCCGAAGACATAAAGGTTGTCGGCGAACTTCCAGGTGGTGGCCAGATCGACGTCGCCGTGACCGCGCTGGACGCCGACGAGGTTCTGCCAGGCGTAGCGCTGCGAGCTGAGATAAATGTGCTCGTAAACATGGTTGGGGCTGTAGGTGTAGTGCGCGGTCAACCCGATCAGGTCGCGCGTCGGCGCCGGCTCGCGGCCGGTCGGCGGCATGGCGGGATCGCCCAGCACGCCAGCGGAATAGACTTGCGCGACGCGCGGTTCGCCCTGCGCCTCGCCGGGCTCGCGCACCCGCTCGCGCACCGACAGCACCCGCCGCGTTTTGGTGTCGACGATGAAGGCTTCGTCCTCGGCCGGCCTCGCGGCAAAGGTCATGTTGATGAAGAAGACTTGCGGCGCGACTTCCAGCGCCTCGTACCAGTCGGCGCCGGCCTCGTTGCCTTCGCTCCATGCCACCGTGTCCGCGGCGGTGAAGGCGAGATCGATGACGCGGCCGGTTTTCAGCGTGATCTTGAAGGTCCGGCCGCGCAAGGCATCGGTTGTCGGCAGCCGGTTGGTGGCGATGCCGGCGGCAAAGTCGTCAAAATGCTTCCAGTCGGCGGGTCTGTTCTGGTCGTTCATCGCCATCTCCAAATCAATCGACAAAAGCAAGCGTCGGCAGGTCGACGACGGTGGCGCCGCCATCGACGGTCAGGATCGAACCGTTCATCATCGCCGCCTCGGCGGAAGCGACGAAGCAGATGACGTTGGACACCTCCTCCGGCGTCGCCGGTCGGCCGAGCGGCACGTCCTTGGTGACAAGCCTGTAGGCTTCCTCGATCGAGCCAAGCCCGTGCTTGTCGACGATTACCTGCATCTGCTCGTCGGCCATGGCGGTCGCCACCCAGCCGGGGCAGATGATGTTGGTGCGAACGCCCTGGCGGCCATAGTCGCGCGCCAGCGATTTGCCGAAGCCGACACAGGCGTGCTTCATGGTGACGTAGCCCGCCGCCGCCGGTCCTGCGAACAGGCCGGCGATCGAGGCGACGACGACGATGTTGCCCTTCCGCGCGATGAGGTCAGGCAGGCATTCGCGGGCGCAGACGAAAGCGGTGTCGAGGTTGGTGCGCGTCGCCAGCGCCCAGGTCTCGTCGCTCATCGTCACCGTCGGGCCGACACCATGACCGCCGGCATTGGCGACGAGGATATCGACAGGGCCAATCTTTTCGTGAATCTCGGCAAGGGCCGCTCGAACTGCTTTTGCATCGGCGGCGTCGCCCTGCACGACCAGCCCGCCAATGTCCCTGGTTACGGCCTCGAGGGGCTCGCGCCGCCGGCCCATCAGCACCACCCTGGCGCCGTCGGCGGCCATGCGCCGGGCGACTGCGGCGCCGATGCCGGTGCCGCCGCCGGTGATGAATGCCGTCTTGCCGGAAAATCTCATGCTGCGGTCCTTGCGGGCACGAGGCCCAAATGCTGCCGATCGTTGACCTGGAGTGTGCGACGAGAGATCTCCGCCGTCTTGTCCGAGCGGGAACTTTGTTTTGACTGAGCGCGCACTTCTCCGCTCCTCTTGGGTGCCGCGCGAACTAGCCGCGCGGCACCATGCGGTTGGCTTGCGGCGGCCTATTTCTTGATTGCCTCGAGATCGATGGCGATCTCCACCTCAGGTCCAAGGCCGAACCCATCGGCCGCCTTGGCCATCGGGAAGTCGGCGGTGCTCACCTTGCCGGTGGCGCTGAAGGCGGCCTTGGTCAGCGTCGCGTCCCACGGCGCCTGCGCCTCGTTGAGCAGCTTGACGTCGAGCGTGACCTCCTTGCTGACGCCGCTGATGGTGAGATTGCCGGTGACCTTGCCGGTCTTGTCGTCGACCTTCTCGACCTTGGTGCTTTCGAAGCTGATTTTCGGGAACTCGGCGGCATTGAAGAAGTCCGGTCCCTTCAAATCGCTGTCGCGCTGATCGAAAGCCGTATGGACCGAGCCGACGTCGAGCTCCGCCTTGACGCTGCTCTTGGTGACATCGGCCTTGTCCAACGTGATCGCGCCTTTGACGTCGTCGAACTGGCCATGCGCGATGCCATAGATGCCGTGCTTGATGGTGAAGGTGACCCAGGCGTGCTGGCCGTCGATCTCGTAGTTGTCGGCATGGGCAGACACGGCCAGCATGGATGCGCCGGCGAAAGCGAGCGCGGCAATCAGTTTTCTCGTTCTCACATGTTTCTCCCTGTTGTTGGTTGTTGTGTTTGGACCCGGCTCATGAGAAGCCGAGGGCTGCCCCGTGCGGCGCCCAGACGATCGCCGTCACGATGGCCAGCATCGCCGGAATGGCGATCAGGATGCCGGCGACGAGCGGCCGCAAAGGCCGAGTGCCGGGAAGCAGGCCTTGCAGCCGGCCGCGCACGAGCACGGCGGCGATCGGCGGCAAGGACGACAGGATGAGCGCGGCGGGATTGGCCTTGGGCGCGAGCAGCGCTACCTGGACCAGCACCGTGGCGGCGGCGTAGAGCAGCAGGAATTCGACGCCCTTGCTCCACCAGACGGCAGCGCCGCCGCGCAGCATCACGACATACTGCACGAGGCACCAGCCGCCGATCAGCGCGGCGAGCGAACCAAGCAATTGCCCGGTGACGATCGATGCGCCGAGCACCGAGACGATGGCGGCGGAGAGCGACAGGACGAGCACCGCTGCCGGCGCCAGGAACGGCTCTTCGGGTGACGGCATTGGCGAGGGTTGCCGTGCGGTGAGCAGCGCGGCGCCGATCAGCGTCAACAGTCCGACAGCCAGCGCGGCAATCATCTGCAGGTCGAGCGAGCCGCCGGCCAGCCGCCGCCAACCGAGCCACAGGAAGGCCGCCGCAAAAGCGATGACGGCGACAAAACTCGTTGCGCGGCCCAGCATCCGCTCGGGCAGCAGACCGATGACGATGCCGGCGAAAGCGAGATAGATCAGCTTCTGGCTGGCGGCGACCGGCGGCACGGCTGGTGGACCAAGCGTGTCCCAGTAGAAGAACAGGAGCAGCGCTGCCCAGAACAGCGTCAACACCGGCGATGCGGCCGGCAGGGCAAAGCGCGCAGCGAGCGCCAGCACGATGCCAAGCAGCAGCGGCAGCGCGGCGGTGGTGACCATCGGATTGCCGAGAATTGCGCTCAACCGCCGCCGCCCTCCAACACTGATTGAGACCATCCGGCGTGGCTGATCTCGTCATTCAATCTTGATTGGCCTTGAGCGAAGCGTCTTGTCCGAGCGGGAACTTTGTTTTGACTGAAAGCGCACTCGCGACGGCTTCGGCTTGAAGGTGCCTGGCGCGCTCCATAACCCTCTCGAAAAAATGTCGTCAGCATTCGAGGAGGATGGCGTGAACGAGAGAACCGTGCCGCCGATCAGCGTGGCTGCCGCAGCGTTCCTGTCGCGGCCGCATCGGCCCTTCATCAATGGACGTTTCGTCGATGGCCTCGCCGGAGACGGGCTGGCGGTCGATGATTCCGCTTCCGGTGAGATCGTCGCTTATGTGCCGGAGAGCGGCCCCGAACTCGTCGACGAGGCGGTGCGCGCGGCACGCGCGGCGCTCGAAGGGCCATGGGCCTCGATGCGGCCGGTCGACCGCCAGAACCTGATGCTGAAGCTTGCCGATGCAGTCGAGGCCGACGCCGATCTGCTCGCCGAGATCGAAAGCATCGAAAACGGCAAATCGCTGGGCGTCGCGCGCATGTTGAGCGCCGGCGGCACCGTCGACTGGCTGCGCTATTATGCCGGCTGGGCGACCAAGATCGAAGGCTCGACCTTCCAGGTGTCGATCCCGGTGCCGCCGGGCGCCAAGCATCATGCGATGACGGTGATGGAGCCGGTCGGCGTCGTCGGCGCGATCGTGCCGTGGAACTTTCCGCTGCTGATCGGCATGTGGAAGATCGCGCCGGCGCTCGCCTGCGGCTGCACGATCGTGCTGAAGCCGCCGCAGGAAACGCCGCTCGGCCTGCTCAGGCTCGCCGAACTGATCGAGGCGTCAGGTTTCCCGCCTGGCGTCATCAACATCGTCACCGGCAGCGGCAGCGTGACCGGCGAAGCGCTGATCCGCCACCCGGGCATCGACAAACTGACCTTCACCGGCTCGACCGAGGTGGGCAAACGCATCGGTCACGCCGCCGTCGACCGAGTCGCGCGCTTCACCCTGGAACTCGGCTCCAAGTCGCCGATGATCCTGCTCGCCGACATGGAGGACGGCATCGAGCCGCTGCTTGCCGGGCTCGGCATGTTCTTCAACCAGGGCCAGGTCTGTACCTCGGCGTCGCGGCTCCTGATCGAGAAGCCGATCTACGACCGCACGCTGGCGCGGCTCGCCGAAATCGCCGACGGCATGACGATGGGCGCCGGCCGCGACGCGGAAGCGCAGATCAATCCGCTGGTCTCGGCCAAGCACCGCAACAGCGTGCAGGGTTTCGTCGAGCGCAGCCTTGCGGCCGGCGTCGAACGTGTCAGCGGCGCACGCCCCGTGCCCGCAAGGGGCCATTATGTGGCGCCGACCATCCTGCATCATGTGAAGCCGGAGATGGAGATCGTGCGCGAGGAAGTGTTCGGGCCGGTGGTGGCGGCGATGCCCGTCGCCGATCTCGACGAGGCGATCCGCATCGCCAACGATACGCGCTACGGCCTGTCGGCCTCGATCTGGACGCGTGACATGGGCAAGGCGATGACGGCGATCCATGGCCTCAAGGCGGGCACGGTGTGGGTGAACTCGCACAACACGCTCGATCCGGCGGCGCCCTTCGGCGGCTTCAAGCAGTCCGGCATCGGCCGCGAGCACGGCCGCGCGGCGATCGAGGGTTACCTCGAGACCAAGACCGCCATCATGCGCTACGCCTGACCAGATGACGGAGGCTTACGACTACATCATCGCCGGCGCAGGCTCGGCCGGCTGCACGCTGGCGAGCCGGCTTGTCGCGGCCGGCAAGCGCGTGCTGGTCGTCGAAGCGGGGCCGGCCGACAACACACGTTTCATCGACATGCCCGCCACCTTCGCCAAGGTGATCGGCACGGCGCGCAGTTGGATCTACCAGTCGGATCCGGAGGCGAGCGTCGGCGGCCGCTCGCTGCCGATCCCGCAAGGCCGGACGCTGGGCGGCGGCTCGTCGATCAACGCCATGCTCTACATCCGAGGGCAAGCTGAAGACTATGACGGCTGGCGCGATCTCGGCTGCCCCGGCTGGAGCTGGGACGACGTGCTGCCGGTCTACAGGCGGCTGGAGCGCAACGAGCGGCTGGCAGGCGAACGGCATGGCACCGAAGGTCCGCTGCCGGTCTCCGACCCACGCTACCGGCATCCGTTGTCGCTTGCCTATGTCAAGGCGGCGCAACAGGCCGGCTATCGCTTCAATGACGACTTCAACGGCGAACGGCAGGAGGGCGTCGGCTTCTACCAGACGACGACCGCAGAAGGTGAGCGACAGTCGGCGGCCAAGGTGTTCTTGCGGCCGCTCGCCGGCAACGCAAATCTCAAGATCGTCACCGATGCGCTGGTGACGGCGCTGACGCTGGAGAACGGCGCCGCGACCGGCCTGTCCTACCGGACGCCGGACGGCCACGACCATGTGGCCTCGGCGAAGGCCGAAGTCATCCTTGCCACCGGCGCGCTGGCGACGCCGAAGCTCATGATGCTGTCCGGTCTCGGTCCTGCGGCGCATCTTGCCGAGATGGGCATTCCTGTCATCCGCGACATGCCTTCGGTCGGCCAGGACCTGCAGGATCATGTCGCCGCTCCGCTCTATGCGCTGACCCGCAAGCCGGTCTCGCTACTCGGCGAGGACCGCGGGTTGAAGGCGCTGCGGCACGGCATCGAATATCTCATGTTCCGTCGCGGGTTGCTCGCCTCCAATGTGGTCGAGAGCGGCGGCTTCTTCGACACCGACGGCGACGGTCGACCTGACATACAATTCCACGTGCTGCCGGTGATGATCGAAAATGCCGAGCACGGCTCGGTCGAGCGCCACGGCATGGAGCTGAACCCGTGCTTGCTGCGGCCGAAATCGCGCGGCTCGGTGCGGCTGCGCTCCGCCGACGCAAGCGACCCTATCCGCTTCACCACCGGCTTCCTGTCGCATGCCGACGACCTTGCCTTGCTTCTTGCCGGTATGAAGGTCGCGCGCGCCATTGTGCGTCAGCCGGCGTTGCGCGAGGTCGTCGCCGAGGAGCTTGCGCCAGGCAGGGCGGACGATCTCGGCGACCAGGCGATAACCGACCACATCATCCGCCACGCCAAGACCGTCTATCACCCCTGCGGCACATGCCGGATGGGAACGGATGACCTAGCGGTGGTCGACCCGCAGCTTCGCGTGCGCGGCGTGCCGCGCCTGCGCATCGCCGATGCCTCGATCATGCCGAGGCTCACCAGCGGCAACACCAACGCGCCGGCGATCATGATCGGCGACCGCTGCGCCGATTTCATCCTGGACGCGAAATAGCGAGCCAACCGCGCGACCTTGCAAGCCGCGCGGCGTCCTCCTGCCGGTGGCTTACTTCTTGATCGCCTCGAGATCGATGACGATGTCGACGTCCGGACCAAGGCCAAACCCGTCAGCCGCCTTGGCCATCGGGAAATCGGCTGTGCTGACCTTGCCGGAGGCGCTGAAGGCCGCCTTGGTCAGCGTCGCGTCCCAAGGCGCCTGCGCCTCGTTGAGCAGCTTGACGTCGAGCGTGACCTCCTTACTGACGCCGCTGATGGTGAGATTGCCGGTCACCTTGCCGGTCTTTTCGTCGACCTTCTCGACCTTGGTGCTCTCGAAGCTGATCGTCGGGAATTCCGCCGCGTTGAAGAAGTCGGGGCCTTTGAGATCGCTGTCCCGCTGATCGAAGGCGGTGTGAACCGAACCGACATCGATCTCGGCCTTGACGCTGCTCTTGGAGGGATCAGCTTTGTCGATCACGATCGCGCCCTTGACAGCATCGAACTGGCCGTGGGCGACGCCGTAGATGCCGTGCTTGATAGTGAAGGTAACCCAGGCGTGCTGGCCGTCGATCTCGTAGTTCTCGGCTTGCGCGGCCGAGGCCAGCGCCGAAGCCCCGACGAAAACAAGGGCAGCCATAAGGTTTCTCGTCGTCACATAACTCTCCCATTTATCCGATGTTGGTTGTCGTTCATTGGCTCAGGAAAAGCCGAGTGCGGCCCCGTGCGGCGCCCAGACGATCGCCGCGAGAACAGCAAGCATCGCCGGAATGGCGATCAGGAGACCGGCCACCAGCGGCCGCAGGGGCCGGGCGCCGGGAAGCAGGCTTTGCAGCGGACCCCGCGCAAGCGCCGCCACCATCGGCGGCAGGGGTGAAAGCGCCAGTGCTGCGAGGTTCACCTTGGGCGCCAGCAGCGCCACCTGGATCAGCACGGTGCCCGTTGCATAGAAGGTGAGAAATCCGACACCCTTGCTCCAGCCGGGGCCGGCAGTCCGACCGCCGAGCACTGCAAGGTACTCGACCAGGCACCAGCCGCCGATCAGCGCGGCGAGCGAGCCGAGCAACTGGCCGGTGACGATGGACGCGCCGAGAACCGAAACGATGGCGCCGGCGATCGACATTGCAAGCACCGCTGCCGGCGCTAGAAATTGCTGCTCGGCCGACGGCGAAGGCGCGTCCCGCAACGACACCAACACGGTCGCACCCACCGCGACCAGCAGGCCGACGATGCAGGCGGCGATCATCTGAAGGTCGAGCGGACCGGCCTCGACGCGACGCCAGCCGAGCCAAAGGAATGCGGCGACAACCGCGGCAGCCGGGAGAAGACCGGCCGCCCGGCCGCTCAGCATTCGCCCCGGCAACAGGCCTATGGCGATGCCGGCAACGGCGAGATAGACGAGCTTCTGGCTCGCGGCAATCGGCGGCAGGACCGGCGCGCCAAGCGTGTCGAGATAGAAAAACAGCACCAATGCGGCCCACGACAGCGTGGCGATCGGCAATGCGCCAAGCCTGGCAAATCGAACCAGCAGCGCGAGCGCAATGCCGAGCAGCAACGGCAGCGCGGCTGTGGTGACCATCGGATTGCCCAGTAGCGCGCTCAAACGATCACCCCAGCGCAATCCAGGCCGTCTTGAGGTCGGTGTATTTCTCGATGGCGTGCAGCGACTTGTCGCGGCCGAAGCCGGATTGCTTGAAGCCGCCGAGCGGCACGGTGATGTCGGCGCCGCCATAGGTGTTGACGTGAACGACGCCGGCATTGATTGCACGCACCATGCGGTGCGCGGTCGACAGGTTCGAGGTCCATACGGCCGAGGCGAGGCCATAGACGGTCGCGTTGGCGAGACGCACCGCCTCTTCCTCGGTCTCGAAGCGCATGACGCCGAGCACCGGCCCGAACACTTCCTCACGGGCGAGCTGCATTTTCTCGGTCACGTTCTCGAAGATCGTCGGCGCCATGTAGCTGCCGCCGGTCTCGGCCAGGATGCGTTCACCGCCGGTGACCAGACGGGCCCCCTCCTCCGCGGCCTTGGCGACGAAGCCGAGGTTCTTGGTCAGTTGCTCAGCGCTCGACACCGCGCCGACATCGGAGCCGAGATCGAGCGGATCGCCGACCTTCAGCTTGGTGGTTGCCTTGAGAAGCTCGTCCATGAAGCGGTCGTAGACCGAGGCCTGGACCAGCAGCCGCGACCCGGCGACGCAGACCTGCCCGGAATTGCGGAAGATGCCGTTGGCCGAGACGACCGCCGCCTGCTTCAAATCGGGCGCATCGGCAAAGACGATGTTCGGCGACTTGCCGCCAAGCTCCAGGAAGACGCGCTTGAGGTTCGAGCGCGCCGAATATTCGAGCAGGCGGCGGCCTACCGGCCCCGAGCCGGTGAAGGCGATGGCGTCGACATCCATATGCAGGCCAAGCGCCTCGCCGGCGACCGAGCCGCGGCCGGTGACGACGTTGAAGACGCCCTCCGGCAGTCCCGCCTCGGCGGCAAGTTCCGCCAGGCGCAGCAAAGTGAGCGAGGCGATCTCCGGCGGCTTGACGACGATCGCGTTGCCGGCAGCGAGCGCCGGCGCGATCTTCCAGGCGCCGATCATCAGCGGGAAGTTCCACGGCACGATGATGCCGACGACGCCGAGCGGTTCCTTGTGGATGAGGCCCAAGACATTGTCGGCCGTCGGCGCGATCTCGCCATAGACCTTGTCGATCGCCTCGGCATAGTAGCGGATGGTGCCGGCGGCCGACAGCGGCTCGGCCTTGTAAGCCATGCCGATCTCGGTGCCATTGTCGCGCACGCCGAGCACCGCAAGCTCCAGCGCGTGCTTTTCGACCAGCTCGGCGAATTTCGTCAGCACCTTCTTGCGGAGGGCGGGAGCCGCACGCGACCAGGAGCCCTTCGCGAACGCCTTGCGCGCCGAAGCGACGGCGCGGTCGATATCGGCGGCGGCACCGTCGGCGATGCTGGCGAAGGGACGGCCGTCGATCGGCGAGATCACCTGCAGGCTGGCGCCGCTTTGCGCGTCCACCTGGGTTCCATCGATGAACAGACGCCGCGCGCCGACCTCCGCCTTGCGCAGCGTGTCGATGGTGTCCTGGTTGATCATTCTCAATTTGCTCCAAATTCTACATGAAGTGTCGCCGGCGCGCGGAACTCCCAGCCGCAGATCGGCAAGCTCATGCCGCTGCTCCCGCTGCGTTAAGATGGCGCGGCGCGGATGCCGCCCCATCTGTCCATCAATCCGCCAGCGGTTGGCCGAGCCTTTCGAAGGCGACGGGATCCCGGCCCCTCAAAGCGCCCGCCAGCAGCAGGCCGACCACGGCCGCGATCAGCACCAGCGCCGGCAGGAACACGCCGAGGAAGCCGCCGGCTCCCGACAGGCTGCCGAAATTGATGACGATCAGGTAGATGATGATGGCGAAGGCGATGAAGGTCAGCGCCGGCAGGATCGTGGTCTTCAGCCCGTTCTCCTGGTTGGACGGATTGGCGCGGAAGTACATCACCACGGCGAGCGAGGCCACCGCCATCATGACGATGACGCCGAGCGTGGCGACGTTGGTGAGCCACGAGAACAGCGCCAGCACCGGGTCAAGGCCGAGCACCGCGAACAGCCCGACGACGACGGCCGCGAGCACGGTCTGGATCACCGAGGCGACATGCGGGCTTTGATGCGCCGAATGCGTCACGCCGATCGACTGCGGCAGGAGCTTCTCGCGGCCGGAGACGTAGATGTAGCGGGCGACCGCATTGTGGAAGGCGAGCACGCCGGCGAACAGGCTGGAGACAAAGAGGATGCTCATGGCGTGGGTGAGCGCCGTTCCGGCGTAGCGGTCGGAGAGGCCGAACAGGAAGGTGGTCGGGTCCTGCAAGGCCTGCAGCGATGGCAGGAGCTTGTCGACGCCGGCGCCGACCGCCATCAGCCAGGCGGTGATCATGTAGAACAGGCCGATCAGGATGACGGAGAAATAGGTCGCGCGCGGAATGGTCACCTTCGGGTCGCGCGCCTCCTCGGCATAGATCGTGGTCGCCTCGAAGCCGATGAAGGCGGCGAAGCAGAACAGGATGGCGATGGCCGGCGCGCCGCTGGTGATCTGGCTCCAGCTGAAGGGCGCGGCGGACAGGCCGCTGTCGCCGCCGGTCTTGAGGATGGTGAGGTCGAGGATCAGCACGACCACATACTCGGCAAGCACCAGCACCGTCAGGATCTTGGCCGACAGGTCGACCTGGCGGTAGCCGAGCACTGCGACGATGGCGATGGCGATGAAGCTCCACACCCACCAGGGCAGATTGATGCCCCAACCGGCGAAAAGCCCGGCGGTGGCCGCGCCCAGCAGGCCCATGACGCCGATCTGCATGGCGTTGTAGGAGAGGATCGCGATCAGCGCGACGGCGCCGCCGGCAAGACCGCCCAGCCCACGCGCGGCATAGGCGTAGAAGGCGCCGGCATTGCCGATGTGGCGCGACATGGCGACATAGCCAACCGCGAACAGGAGCAGTAACAGTGTCACGATCAGATAGGTGCCGGCAAAGCCGGCGCCGTTGCCCATCAGCATGCCGAGCGGCGTGCCGCCCGCAACGGCCGTGAGCGGGGCGGCAGCCGAAATCACCATGAAGGTGATGGCGCCGACGCCAAGGCTGTTCTTCCTCAACCGGTTCACTACCCCGGCTTCAACTGTGGTCATTTTTCCCTCCATTCCGCGTTGCGGAAACCAAGTGTCCCTGAGATGCCGGGGGCCTTCTGAGAGGGCCAATGTGCATTTCATTATTTGCAACGGCATTTCGATATTAGACTTGCAAAGGAATCGACTTGCTGTCAAGTTAATTCGCACGTTAAGTATCTGACGGAGGATCGGACACGCGATGAGCACGGTGGCCAAAGCCATTTCGCTGCTGGAGGTGCTGGGCGGCGGCGCGGCCGAGGCGGCGCTAGCCGACCTTGCCAGGGCCGCCGGCTTCGACAAGGCGACGGCGCGCCGGCTGCTGGTTTCGCTCATCGCGCAAGGTCTGGTCGAACAGGATGAGACGACGCGGCTCTACCGGCTCGGCGCCGGCCTGACGCGGCTGGCGCTGATGCGCGAGGCACAGTTTCCGTTCCTGCGCATGGCCGTGCCGGTGGTCGAGGCGCTGGCCGCCGAGACCGGCGAGACCGTGCATCTCTCCGAATATTCGAAGCGCGGCCTGATCACCGTCCAGGTCATCGAATCCGCCAAGGCCAATCGTGTCAGCGTGCAACTCGGCGACGTGCTGCCGATGCATGCCACGGCGTCCGGCATCGCGTTCCTGGCTTTCGCCGAGGAGCGCCTTCGGCAAGGTATCCTGGCCGGACCACTGCCGGCCTTCACGCCCTTCACCATAGGCGATGCGGCGACGCTCGCCGACCATGTCGCCGCGGCCCGCGCGCGCGGCCATTCGATCGGCGCGCAGGGTTTCGAGGAAGGCGTGATGAGTGTCGCGGCACCCATCCTCGGCGCCGACGGCTACTCCATCGGCGCCATCGCGGTGGCGGCGCCCAGAGTGCGCACCCAAAAGGCCGATATCGAACGGCTTGGCGTCATTGTGACCGCCGCGGGTCGCGAGATTGGCGAGCGGCTGTTCGGCAGGCTGCCCGGCCAGAAGCGGGCTTAACAACCAACAGGACTGCAGGGAGATTGACGTGGAGGAGAAACGCCGAATCCTGGTTATCGGCACCGGCGACACCAAGGCCGACGAGCTTCTGTTCATGCGCGAGCGCATCGAGGCCGTCGGCGGCGTCGCCGTGATGATGGACGTGAGTGTGCTTGGCGACCCGCCCTACAGGCCGGAGCACGACAAGCAAGCGGTGGCGCGCGCGGCGGACACGACCATCGAGGCAATCATCGCCAGCGGCGACGAGAATACCGCGATGACGCTGATGGCGCTGGGTGCTGCGCGGCTGGCGCGCTCGCTCTACGACCGGGGCGAAATCGACGGCTTCATTGCGCTGGGCGGCTCGATGGGCACCGACCTTGCGCTCGATGTGGCGCTGGCGCTGCCGCTTGGCGTGCCTAAATTCGTCGTCTCGACGATCGCCTATTCGCATCTCGTGCCGCCCGAGCGCATCGCCACCGACCTGATGATGATCCTGTGGGCCGGTGGCCTCTACGGGCTCAACAGCGCCTGCAAGGCGGTGCTGTCGCAGGCCAGCGGCGCCGTGGTCGGCGCCGCGCGGGCCGTCGTCAAACCCGATATGTCGCGGCCGAAGGTCGGCATGAGCTCGCTGGGCAAAAGCTGCCTGCAATATATGGTGACGCTGAAGCCGGAGCTGGAAAAGCGCGGCTACGAGGTCATCGTCTTCCACACCACCGGCATGGGCGGACGGGCGCTGGAGGCGATCGCGGCGCAGAAGGGTTTCGTCGCGGTGCTCGATTTCAGCCTGCAGGAGCTCGCCAACCAGCTCACCGGCTCGGTGGTGAATTCGGGCACGGACCGGCTGGAGAATGCCGGGCGGCAAGGCATCCCGCAGATCGTCGCGCCCGGCGCCATCGACATGGTGGATTTCCCGACCTGGCAGGCAGTGCCATCGCGCTTCACCGAGCGGCCATACCACGCGCATAACCGGCTGCTGGCGTCGGTCACCTCCGACGGCGCGACGCGCCGGGAGATCGCGCGCACCATCGGCGACAAGCTCGCCGCGGCAACCGGGCCGACCGCCTTCATCCTGCCGGCCGGCGGCATCCAGCAATGGGACCAGGAAGGCGAGCCGCTCTATGAGCCGGAGGCGCTGTCGGCCTTTGTCGAGGAGATGAGGGCGCGCGTGCCGGACAATGCCGAGCTGCATGAGATCGCTGGGCACATCAACGATGCCGCCTTCAGCGCCAAGGCACTGGAGATCTTCGATCGCTGGGTGGCCGAGGGCGTCGTTCCGCCCGGCGTGACCGGCAGGCGCGTGGCATGAGCCCGTTGAAGCCGCAGGCGCTGGTGCTCGATTTTGGCGGCGTGGTCACCCGCACTTTGTTCGAGACGCATGCGCTGACCGAGCAGGCGCTCGGCTTGCCTGCCGGCAAGCTGCGCTGGAAGGGTCCGTTCGATCCTGGCAGCGATCCGCTTTGGCGATCGATGCAACGCGACGAAATCAGCGAGCGCGACTATTGGACGGAACGAACGCGCGAGGTCGGCGCTCTGGTCGGCGAAAACTGGACCTCGATGCAGACCTTCGTGCAGCGGGCGCGTGGAGCGGAGCCGGAAAAAGTGGTGCGACCGGAGGCCGACCAAGCCATCCGCACCGCGTATGCCGCCGGTGTCCGCCTCGCCATCCTGTCGAACGAGCTCGACCTGTTCTATGGCGCTGATTTTCGCCAGCGCCTGCCGCTGCTTTCGCTTTTCGAGGCGATCGTGGATGCGACCTATACAAAGATCCTCAAGCCCGACGCCCGCGCCTATGCGATGGTCGGCGAGGCGCTGCGCCTGCCGCTTTCGGCCTGCGTCTTCGTCGACGACCAGAAGCGCAATGTCGACGGTGCGATTGCCACCGGCATGCCAACCGTTCATTTCGACGTCGCCCGACCGGCGCAAAGCTATGCCGAGGCGCTCAGCCATTTCGGCCTGACGCTCTCCTGATTGGAAAACCGGAGTTCCTCCCGATGCGTGACATCAACTTCCTCACCGAAAACAACGCCAAGCCGATCTGGCATCCGATGGCGCATCCGGCCGAAATGCGGGCGAGCCCGCCGAAGATCATCATGAAGGGCGAAGGCGTTTCGGTGACCGATGCCGAGGGCCGCACCGTGCTCGATGCCGTTGGCGGCCTGTGGAACGTCAATCTCGGCTACAGCTGCGATCCGATCAAGCAGGCGATGACCGCGCAGCTCGACGCTCTGCCCTATTATTCAGGCTTTCGCGGCACCTCGACCGGACCGTCGATCGAGCTCGCCTACGAGCTCACCGAATGGTTTGCGCCGGAAGGCATGGTGCGCGCCTTCTTCACCTCGGGCGGCTCGGATTCGGTCGAGACGGCGCTCCGGCTCGCCAGGCAGTATTGGAAGATCCGCGGCCAAGGCGACCGGACGAAATTCCTGGCGCTGAAGAAGGGCTATCACGGCACCCATTTCGGCGGCGCCTCGGTCAACGGCAACTCCAATTTTCGCCGCAACTACGAGCCGCTTTTGCCCGGCGTCTTCCACACGCCGGCGCCCATGACCTACCGCAACCCGTTCGACGAGACCGATCCGGCAAAGCTGGCGAAACTCTGCGCGCGCGCGATCGAGGAAGAGATCGCCTTCCAGGGCGCCGACACGATCGCCGCCTTCATCATGGAGCCGGTGCTCGGCGCCGGCGGCGTGATCGTCCCGCATGAGAGCTTCATGCCGATGGTGCGGGCGATCTGCGACCGCCACGACATCCTGTTGATCGCCGACGAGGTGGTGACGGGCTTCGGCCGCACCGGCGCCTGGTCAGGCTCAAGGCTCTCCAGTACGAAGCCGGATTTCATGACCATCGCCAAGGCGATCACATCGGGATACTTCCCGCTCGGCGCGACGATGATCGGCGCCAAGGTCGCCGAAATCTTCGAGACCGACAAGACCAGCTTCGGCGCGATCGGCCATGGCTATACCTATTCCGGCCATCCGGTCGGCTGCGCGGCCGGTCTGGCGGCGCTCGCCGAAACGAAACGGCTGGCCGTCAACGAGAATGCCGCAGCGCGCGGCGTCGAGCTCGGCAAGGCGCTGGAGGCGCTGAAGGCCAAGCACCAGCTGGTCGGCGATGTCCGCTACCAGGGTCTGATGGCGGCGCTCGAGCTGGTCTCGGACCGCGCCGCGAAGAAGCCGGTCGACAAGAAGACGATGGCCGCCGTCGCGGACGGCGCTTACGAGGCGGGCGTCATGCTGCGCGTCTCGGGCAACAACATCATCCTGTCGCCGCCGCTGATCATCACCGCGGCCGATGTGGCGAAGATTGCCGAGGGGTTGGATGCGGGGTTGACCGCTGCTGCCGCAGCCTAGCGAATAGGGAATAGCGAGTAGCGAATAGGGAGCGGCTTTCCCCTACTCGCTATTCGCTACTCACTATTCGCTCTCTGCGCCATGCCGCCGGCGCCATTCCAACCGCTTGCCGAAAGAAGCGCGAGAAGTATGCCGGATCGTTGAAGCCGGTCTCGTAGGCGATGTCCTCGACCGTGCGTATGGTGAAGAGCAGCAGGCGCTTGGCCTCGACCAGGCGCCTGTCGCCGATCGCCTGGCGCACGCCCGAGCCCAGCACCTGATGCGCCGCCTTGTCGAGCAGGTGCCTGGTGGTGCCGAGCTCCTCGACATAGCGATCCACCGGCCAGTCGTCGCGGAAGTGGCGGTCGATCAGCCGCCTGAGCCGGCCACCCAGCGCCACCGCCGCCGGCACGGTTACCGCATGCGACTGGGCGTCGAGACGGGCGATGTGCGACAATGCCACCGCGATCAGCGGCGGCAGGATCTTTTCCGCGCCGGCTTGGGCCTCGGCATATTCGGCCTGGATCATCCTGACGGTGTCGCCCAGCCTTTGCCAAAGCGCTCCATCACCCCGCGCGGTGATGAAAACCGGTTGATCGAGCGGCAGCGCCGAATGTTCCGCGATTGCCGCGAGCGCCGCATCCGCAACCGAGACGACGATGGCGTCGGTGCCCGGCTCGATGTCGAAGCCATGCACCACGCCGCTCGGCATGAAGCTCACCGTCGGCGCCGAAAAACTCCAGGTCTTGTCCTCGATCCGATAGAGGCCCTGCCCGCTCGTCCAATAGGTGATCTGGGCCATTTGCGGATGTTTGTGCGCCAGAACGTGGCCGCGATGCACCGAAGCGCGGGCCTGCACGGTCTCGACATGCAGGAATCCGATCTCGAGCGCCCGAGCCGGCTCGCCGTAGACGAAGAATTCCAGAATGGCGGTCTGGCTCATAGGCAGCCGGAAAAAGTCCAAGCGGTTTTGCGCTTTCGTCCATAAACCATTGTGACGTATCCGGCTACTCTCTACCAATCCAAGGGAGGATCATGATGCGATCGGAAGATTTCCGGGCGGACAATTCGCGGCCGTTCACGGGCGCCGAATATCTGGCGAGCCTGCGCGACGGGCGCGAGGTCTATATCAACGGCGAACGGGTGGCCGACGTCACCAGCCATCCGGCGATGCGCAATTCGGTGCGCTCGCTGGCGCGTCTCTACGACGCGCTGCATGATCCCAACCAGCAGGCGGTGCTGACCTCGCCGACCGATACCGGCTCGGGCGGCTTTACGCACAAGTATTTCCGCGTCGCGCACTCCTCCGCCGAGCTTGCCGCGCAGCAGGGCGCGATCGCGCATTGGGCGCGCATGACCTATGGCTGGATGGGCCGCACCGCCGACTACAAGGCCGCGCTGATGAACACGCTCGGCGCCAACGCCGAGTGGTATGGGCCGTTCAAGGACAATGCGCGCGCCTGGCATAAACGCGCGCAGGAAGCGGTCCTGTTCATGAACCACGCCATCGTCAATCCGCCGATCGACCGCCACAAGCCGGCCGAGCAGGTGAAGGACGTGTTCGTGCACATCACCAAGGAAAACGACGCCGGCATCTGGGTGTCCGGCGCCAAGGTCGTGGCGACGTCGTCGGCGCTCACCCACTACAATTTCCTGGCGCAGAGCTCGGCGACGGTGACGGAGGATCCGTCGCTGTCGGTGATGTTCATCGTGCCGATGAACGCGCCGGGCATAAAGATGTTTTGCCGCGTCTCCTACGAGCAGACGGCCAACACCGTGGGCCATCCCTTCGACTATCCGCTGTCGTCGCGCTTCGACGAGAACGACGCGATCCTGGTGCTCGACAACGTGTTTATCCCCTGGGAGGACGTGCTGGTGCTGCGCGACGCGCAAAAAATCCTGTCCTTCCATCCCGCGTCGGGCTTCATGCATGGCTATTGCTTCCAGGGCTGCACGCGCTTTGCGGTGAAACTCGACTTCCTCGCCGGGCTGCTGGCCAAGGCGCTGCGGGCCACAGGCGGCGACGCCTTCCGCGGCAATCAGGCGGCGCTCGGCGAGGTGATTGCGCTGCGCCACATGTTCTGGAGCTTTTCCAATGCCATGGCGCACAACCCCATACCATGGGCGAACGGCGCGGTGCTGCCCAATCTCGAGGCCGCGCTCGCCTACCGCACCTTCATGTCGGAAGCGTATCCGCGCGTCATCGACACGGTGCGCCGGGTGGTCGCCTCGGGGCTGATCTACCTGCCCTCCTCGGCGCGCGACTTCGACAATCCTGAGATCGACCGCTACCTCGCGCAATATGTGCGCGGCTCCAACGACATGGGCCATGTCGAGCGCATCAAGATCATGAAGCTGCTGTGGGACGCGACCGGCACCGAATTCGGCGGCCGCCACGCGCTCTACGAGCTCAACTATGCCGGCGCGCCGGAAGAAGTGCGGCTGCAGGTTCTGAAGGGCGCCGAGCGCGGCGGCCGGCTGAAGCAGATGGAGGAACTCGTCGACCAATGCATGGCCGATTATGACGAAAAGGGCTGGACCGGCGACACCTGGCTGCCGCCGCTGTCGGCCCAGGCCAACTGACGGGAGGCCGGCCATGGAGACGCCCATGGAAACACAAGTCGCAAGGCTGGAATTCCGCGAGGCCATGGCGCGGGTCTGCGCGCCGGTCAACATCGTCACCACCGACGGCCCGGCCGGGCGCGGCGGCTTCACCGCAACCGCCATGTGCAGCGTCTCCGACGACCCACCGACGCTGCTTGTGTGCATGAACGAGCGCTCGACGCAGACCGAGTTGTTCCTCGCCAACCAGCGCTTCTGCATCAACGTGCTGACCCAGTCGCACATGCACCTGGCGGCGAAATTCGCCGGCGCGATCCGCGACATGACCGAGCGCTATCAAGCCGCGCGCTGGCAGACCATGCCCTCCGGCATGCCGGCGCTGCTCGACGCCATCGTCAGCTTCGACTGCGAGATCGGCGCGGTCAACAAGGTCGGCACGCACAACGTGATGTTCGGCCGCGTCGTCGACATCCGCCACGGCAGCGACGAGGCGGCGCTGCTCTATGTCGGGCGCAACTACATGCAGCCGAGCGCGCTGGGGAGTTTTGGAGGGTGAGCGCGACTTCGCCTTCTCCCCTTGTGGGAGAAGGTGGATCGGCGCGTAGCGCCGAGACGGATGAGGGGTGTTGGAAGGAATGAGGCTGCGGTGGATTTCGTGCGTCTCACTCCGCTGGAGCACCCCTCATCCGTCCGAGCTTCGCTCGGCCACCTTCTCCCACAAGGGGAGAAGGAAAAGGCGTCACCCCTCCACCGTCTCCGACTGGATCAGGCTCTCCAGCATGTCGAGCAGGCGCTCATGCTCTTCGGCGCCGTAGCGCTTTTCAATGGCGTCGTAGATGGCGACCCGCTCAGGGGCCAGCTCCTCGATCAGCGCCACGCCGGTGGGGCTGATCGCGAGCAGGGCACGGCGGCCGTCATCCTTGACCTTGTTGCGGGAGATGAACTCGCGCTCTTCCAACGCCTTGATGATGCGGGTCAGGCTCGGCGGCAGGATCGAGGCGCGGTTGGCGAGCTCTGTCGCTTCCAGCGGGCCGGCTTCGGCGAGAACGCGCAGCACGCGCCACTGCTGCTCGGTGATGTCGTGGCGGGCGAGCATCGGCCGGAAATGCGCCATGATCACTTCGCGGGCGCGAAGCAGAGCCATGGGCAAGGAGCGGCGGGTGCTGGGCGGTAGCAAAATCAGGTCTCCGAAAATTCCAGTCCAGTACGACTCGCAACAAGGATTAAGGCCCGGATCGCAGCTATATCCGCGATTTTGCCGGGAGCGGCAATCCCACCCCGGAAGCTGCATCCACAGAGAGAACGACGCTTGACATTCCGGCGTCAAGATGTAATTCACATGTTAACTACAAGGTGGAGGAAACCTTGCCCCATATGGCGATCGAATATTCGGCGAATCTCGACGCGAAGGTCGACATGGGCGAGCTTTGCGCGCTGGTCTCGCGCACCATCCTCGAAACAGGACTGTTCGAACCGGGCGCGGTCAGGGTGCGCGCCTTCCGCGCCGAAGCCTATGCCATCGCAGACCGGCTTCCGGAAAACGGCTTCATCGACATGAATTTCCGCATCGGCAAGGGCCGCAGCGCGGCGGAAAAGAAGAGCGCCGGCGAGGCGATCTTCGCAGCCGTGACCGATCATCTGGCATCGCTGTTCGCCACGCCGCATTTCGCGCTGTCGCTGGAGATCCGCGAGATCGACGCCGAGCTGAGCTGGAAGAAGAACGCCATCCATCCGCGCCTGCGCGGCAAGTGATCTAGAACGGGAAAGAAATCATGGCGGCACTGGACGACAATCTGCGGAAGGCCGAGGCCTATCTGGAACGATTCCGGAAAAACGGCGTGCTGAACCAGATCGGCGGCGAAGCGGTGCCTGCCGCGGACGGCTCGACCTTCGAGACGCTTTCGCCCGTCGACCTCAAGCCGATCGCCAAGGTTGCGCGTGGCAAGGCGGCCGACATCGACAGCGCGGCAAAAGCGGCCAAGGCCGCCTTCAAGGACTGGGCGGCGATTTCCGGCGACGCGCGCAAGAAGCTGCTGCACAGAATAGCCGACGCTATCGTGGCGCGGGCGGAAGAGATCGCCTTCGTCGAATGCATGGACACTGGCCAGTCGCTGAAATTCATGGCCAAGGCGGCGCTGCGCGGCGCCGAGAACTTCCGCTTCTACGCCGACCGCGCGCCGGAAGCGCGTGACGGCCGGACGATCCGCGCGCCGAACCAGGTCAACATGACGACGCGCGCGCCGATCGGCCCGGTCGGCGTGATCACGCCGTGGAATACGCCCTTCATGCTGTCGACCTGGAAGATCGCGCCGGCTTTGGCGGCCGGCTGCACGGTGGTGCACAAGCCGGCCGAGCTGTCGCCGCTCACCGCCCGGCTGCTGGTCGAGATCGCCGAGGAGGCGGGCCTGCCCAAGGGCGTGTGGAATCTCGTCAACGGTTTCGGCGAGGATGCCGGCCGGGCGCTGACCGAACACCCCGACATCAAGGCGATCGGCTTCGTCGGCGAAAGCCGCACCGGCTCGATGATCATGAAGCAAGGGGCGGAGACGCTGAAGCGCGTGCATTTCGAGCTCGGCGGCAAGAACCCGGTCATCGTCTTCGCCGACGCCGACCTGGAGCGGGCGGCGGATGCCGCCGTCTTCATGATCTATTCGCTGAATGGCGAGCGCTGCACGTCGTCCTCGCGCCTGCTGGTCGAGGCTTCCGTCCACGACAAGTTCACCGACCTGGTGGCTGAGAAGGCGAGGCGCATCAGGATAGGCCATCCGCTCGATCCCGACACAGTGGTCGGGCCGCTGATCCATCCGGTGCATGAGGAAAAGGTGCTCTCCTATATCGAGATCGGCAAATCGGAAGGCGCGGTCGTCGCCGCCGGCGGCGGCAAGTTCGCCGGTCCGGGCGGCGGCTGCTATGTCAGCCCGACGCTGTTCGTCGGCGCCACCAACAAGATGCGCATCGCCCAGGAGGAAATCTTCGGGCCGGTGCTGACGGCGATCCCGTTCAAGGACGAGGCCGAGGCGCTGGCTCTCGCCAACGACACGCAATACGGCCTGACCGGCTATCTATGGACCTCCGACGTCACCCGCGCGCTGCGCTTCACCGACGCGCTCGATGCAGGCATGATCTGGGTGAATTCGGAAAATGTCCGGCACCTGCCGACGCCGTTCGGCGGCGTCAAGAGCTCGGGCATCGGCCGCGACGGCGGCGACTGGTCGTTCGACTTCTACATGGAAACCAAGAACATCGCATTCGCCACGGCGCCGCATTCGATCCAGAAGCTCGGCGGCTGACCGGAGACAACCATGGCCCTGCCCCAACCCAACCTCTACCCCGCCTTCAACATCGTGCGGCTCTCCCATGTCGAGCTCGCCGTCACCGACCTTGCCAAGTCACGTGCCTTCTATGTCGACACGCTCGGCCTGCAGGTGACCGACGAGACCAGCGGCGCGATCTATCTGCGCGCCATGGAAGAGCGCGGCCACCACTGCATCGTGCTGCGCAAGGCGGCGACGCCGGAAGCGCGCGAACTCGGCTTCAAGGTGTTCTCCGACGAGGACCTCGACAAGGCCGAGCACTTCTTCAAGGGAAAAGGCCTGCCGGTGGAATGGGTCGAGCGGCCCTACCAGTCACGCACCTTCCGCACCCGCGACCCGCATGGCATCCCGCTCGAATTCTATTCGAAGATGGAGCGGCTGCCGCCGATCCACCAGAAATACGCGCTCTATAAGGGCGTGAAGCCGCTGCGCATCGACCACTTCAACTGCTTCTCGCCGAATGTCGATGAATCGGTGTCCTTCTACAACGAGCTCGGCTTCCGCGTGACCGAATACACGCAGGACGCCGAGACCGGTAAGCTGTGGGCGGCCTGGACGCACCGCAAGGGCGGCGTGCACGACATCGCCTTCACCAACGGCCTCGGCCCGCGACTGCACCATGTCGCCTTCTGGGTGCCGACCCCGCTCAACATCATCGACCTGCTCGACCTGATGGCGACCACCGGCTATGTCGGCAACATCGAGCGCGGCCCGGGGCGGCATGGCATCTCCAACGCCTTCTTCCTCTACATCCGCGACCCCGACAACCATCGCATCGAGATCTACTGCTCGGACTACCAGACGGTCGATCCGGATCTCGAGCCGATCAAGTGGGATCTCAAGGACCCGCAGCGCCAGACATTGTGGGGCGCGCCGGCGCCGCGAAGCTGGTTCGAGGAAGGCAGCGTGTTTGCGGGCGTGGAACCGCGCAAGTCCGATCTCGCGGCCTCGCCGATCGTGGCGCCTTGATGGGCTATTGGGAGATGTTCGCGTTCTGCCGCGCCCCCCTCTGTCCTGCCGGACATCTCCCCCTCAAGGGGGGAGATTGGATGTCATCTTCGACTTCGCCAATTTTCAACACCGCAAGAAAAGCGCCGGCCGCGAATTCTGCCAATCTCCCCCCTAGAGGGGGAGATGTCCGGCAGGACAGAGAGGGGCGCCGTAGAACTCGACGCTTCCGGTTGGCCGATAGAACCCACCGTGGAGCATCAGCATGAGCGCCGGACGCCTCGCCACCTTCACCGTCGGCGGCAAGACGCGCTACGGCGCGATCACCGACAAGGGCGTCGTCGATTTGTCGGCGCGGCACGTGGAATGGCCGACGCTGCGCGAGGCGATCGAGGCCGGCGCGCTGGTGAAACTAGCCGAGGAGGCCGACCGCCTCGCGGCCGATTTCCGGATCGAGGACATCGCCTACGAAATACCGATCCCCTCGCCGGAAAAGATCATCTGCGTCGGCGTCAACTATCCGGACCGCAACGAGGAGTACAAGGACGGGCAGGCGGCGCCTTCGAACCCGTCGCTGTTCATCCGCTTCCCACGCTCCTTTGTCGGCCATGGCGCGCCGCTGGTGCGGCCGCCGGAATCGACCCAGCTCGACTATGAGGGCGAGGTCGTCATCGTTATCGGCAAGAGCGGGCGACGCATCGCCGAGGCCGATGCGCTTGGCCATATCGCGGCGCTGTCGCTGTGCAACGAAGGCACCATCCGCGACTGGGTGCGCCACGCCAAGTTCAACGTCACGCAAGGCAAGAATTTCGACCGCACAGGCTCCATCGGTCCCTGGCTGGTGCCGTTCACCGACGAGGCACAGATCGCCGACATTTCCTTGACCACGCGCGTCAACGGCGAGGTGCGCCAGCACGATCGCACCGGCCGCATGATCTTTTCCTTCCGCAAGATCATCAACTACATCTCGACCTTCACCACGCTGGTCCCGGGCGACGTCATCGTCACCGGCACGCCGACGGGCGCCGGCGCCCGATTCGACCCGCCGATCTGGCTGAAGCCGGGCGATGTGATCGAGGTCGAGGCCGACGGCATCGGCCTGCTCCGAAACGGCGTGGTCGACGAAGGAGCCGGCCAATGATGACGGAGATGGAAGTCGAGGACGCCGCGCAGCGGCTGTTCGAAGCCGAGCGCGACCGCCGCCAGATCAGGCTGCTCAGCCTCGACTTTCCGCAAGCGACGATGGACGACGCCTACCGCGTGCAGGCGGCGCTGGTGAAGCGCAAGGCCGCATCGGGACTGACGATCAAGGGCTGGAAGATCGGCCTGACCTCGAAAGCGATGCAGTCGGCGCTCAGCATCGACATCCCGGATTCCGGCATCCTGTTCGACGACATGTTCTTCGAAGACGGCGGCATCGTGCCGGCCGATCGTTTTATCCAGCCGCGCATCGAGGCCGAGATCGCCTTCGTCATGAAGGCGCCTTTAGCCGGCCCGGACATTTCGATCGACGACGTGCTCGACGCCACCGACCACATCACGCCGGCGCTTGAAATCCTCGACACCCGTATCGAGCGGATGAACAAGGAGACCGGCAAGATCCGCACCTTCTTCGACACGATCTCGGACAATGCCGCCAATGCCGGCATCGTCGTCGGTGGCCGCAAGGCGGGTCCACTCGAGGCTGATCTGCGCTGGATCGGCGCCATCGTCTCGCGCAACGGCGAAGTCGAGGAGACCGGGCTCGGCGCCGGCGTGCTCGAACATCCGGCGAAAGGCATCGTCTGGCTCGCCAACCGGCTGCATCAATACGGCATGCAGATTGAGGCCGGACAGGTCGTGCTGTCGGGCTCCTTCATCCGGCCGGTCGAATGCCGGCATGGCGACCGGATCGTCTCGGATTTCGGCTCGTTTGGTGAGATCCGCATCGCCTTCGCCTGATCGGCGCATTTCTCGGCATCTGAAAAGAAAAAGGCCGGGCGCGAAAGCGGCCCGGCCAAGCATGAAGGTCATAACCTTCAGAGGGGAACATCGCCCGGCGCAATGGGAGGAAAACACCGAGCGATGACGTGTATTTGGGGTCTGAACGGAGGATTTTCCACGAACGAAATTCCAAAAAAGATCGAAGTCGCGAAAAATTCTCACTCAATCACGACGAATCGTCAGCCGGCGGCCGATGCTTTTTCCAGAAGGTCGGCATAATGCCGCCGGGCCACGTCGGGATGCGACCTCAGCCTGCTTTTCAGCACATTGGTTCCGACATTGCGGAAGAGCGGATTGTCAGGGTCGCTGGCCGGGCCGCGCGCTTCGGCAGCGAGTTCCTCCGGCAGGTCGAGCAGCGGGATCGTCGCGTCGAGACGTGCGCTGAAGAAGAACGGAACCGAAATCCGTTCGACGCCGGCCGGCGGCGTGACGACGCGGTGCACGGTAGCCCTGAGATAGCCGTTCGAGGCGAGTTCGAGCAGCTCGCCGATGTTGACCACGAGCGTTCGCGGGATCGGGTCGACATCGACCCAACTGCCGTCATATTCGACCTGGAGGCCCTTGTTCTCGTCCTGCAGCAGGAGGGTCAGAAAACCGCCATCCTTGTGCGCGCCGACGCCTTGGTCGTCGCCGGTGGCGTCGCGGCCGGGATAGCGCACGATCTTCATGCGATGGTTCGGCTCGCCGCGATAGATCGGATCGAAAGCGTCCTCCGGCTGGTCGAGCGACAGCGCGAAAGCCTTGAGCAGCCGGATCGCCACGTCAGTCGCCTTGGCCTGCCAGGCAAGCAGCGCGGGCTTGAGCTCGGGAAGTGCTGTGGGCCACTGGTTCGGGCCCTGCAGCCGCGTCCAGGCGGGAACGCCCGGCCCTTGCGCAATGGTCGCGCGCTCGACGCCGATGTCGAGCTGCTCACGCCAGTCGGCCTTGCCCCTGGTCAGCTCGCCGCCGGCGCGCGTATAGCCTCGAAACTGCGGCGACTTCACCATTTCGATGCCGAGCTTGTCGGGTTCCGGCAAGGCGAAGAAGCGGCGCGCCGCGCCGAGCACGGCATCGATTTCCGGCTGGGTGATGCCGTGACCGCTCAGATAGAAGAAGCCGACGTCGCGGGCTGCTGTGCGCAGGTCGAACAGGAAAGTTCGAAGTTCCGACGGACCCTGCTCCAAGCGATCGAGATCGAGCACCGGAATTATTCTGGGCATGGACAGGCTCCTCTTGGCGGTAACCCTTTGTTTTAGCTCCCCGCCCGCACGATGACATGCGCGCCTTTGCCGGTGAAGAAACACACCGACCAATCTCATTGCAAACGGCGCAAGCCGGCGCTCAATTCCCGGCATTTGCGGCAAATTGCGTTCGCGTCCGGTGCCCGCCCCTATCCGCGACGGTCCAGCCGCGCGACCAGCCGGTCGCCGATCCACTGGATGCCGCAGACCAGCACGATAAGCACGACAACCACGGCGACCATCACGCTGGTCTCGAAGCGCTGATAGCCGTAGCGAATGGCGAGATCGCCGAGACCGCCGGCGCCGATGGCGCCAGCCATGGCCGAAGCGCCGACGAGCGTCACCAGCGTCACCGTGAAGCCGGCGACGATGCCCGCCAGCGCTTCCGGCACCAGCACCTCGCGAATGATCGTCCAGCGATTGCCGCCCATGGCGCGCGCCGCCTCGATCAGCCCGTGATCGACCTCGCGCAGCGACACTTCGGCAATGCGGGCATAGTAGGGCGTCGCCGCGATCGACAGCGGTACGATCGCTGCCCAGGTACCGATCGAGGTGCCGACGATCAGCCGCGTCACCGGGATCAGCGCCACCAGAAGGATGATGAAAGGCACCGAGCGGAAGCCGTTGATGATGGCGCCGAGAATGCGGTTGACCCAAAGGCTCTCGGCAATACCGCCGCGGTCGGTGGCGACCAGCGCAAGGCCGAGCGGCAGGCCGAAGACCAGCGAGATGAGACCGGACGCTCCGGTCATCAGCACCGTTTCCCAGATCGAGCGGATGAGGAGTTCAAACAGGACCGGCGACATGGCCAAGCACCTCCACCCGCGCGCCGCGGTCTTTCAGGAATGCGACAACCGCCGCCAGATGCGCGGCATCGGCTCCGGGAATGGACAGGAACAGCGTGCCGACAGGCTGGCGCTGCACGTGGTCGATGCCGCCGTGCACAAGGCGGAACGGTCCGGGCACGCCGGCGCTCAGCTCAGACAACAACGGGCGACGCGCCGCCTCGCCGGCGACGTCGATCCTGAGGATCGTTTCCACGCCTTCGCCCGCGACGAGCCGAGCAGCGATCTCCGGCGGCAATTGCGGCCGGATGCCGCCGAGCAGGCTGCGTGTGATCTCGGATTTCGGATCGGCAAAGACCTGCCACACGGCGCCCTCCTCGACGATCCGGCCGGCATCGATCACCGCGATGCGATCGGCAATCGAACGGATCACCTCCATCTCATGCGTGATCAGCAGGATGGTGAGCCCGAGTCTCGCATTGATGTCTTTCAGCAGAGCGAGGATCGAGCGCGTCGTCTCCGGATCGAGGGCCGAGGTCGCTTCGTCGGATAAAAGCAGCGCCGGTCGCGCGGCCAAAGCCCTGGCGATGCCGACGCGCTGTTTCTGGCCGCCCGAGAGCGATGCGGGGTAGGCGCTGGCCTTCTCCGACAAGCCGACGAGTTGCAGAAGCTCGGCCGCACGCGCCATGCGCTCGGCGCGCGGCCGCCCTTCGATCTTGAGCGGCAGCGCGACATTGTCCTCGACGGTCTTCGCCGACAGAAGGTTGAAGTGCTGGAAGACCATGCCGATACGGCGGCGCAGCGGCTGCAGCTCGCGCTCGCCCAGACGGCCGATCTCGCGGCCTTCGATGAAGACCTCGCCGGAATCGGGTCGTTCCAGGCCGTTCAGGCAGCGGATCAGCGTTGACTTGCCGGCGCCGCTGCGGCCGATAATGCCGAGGATCTCGCCCTTGCGCACCGTGAGCGAAACGCCGTCGAGGGCGGCTGTCGCGCCGAAGCGACGCTTCAGGCCGACGA
Organism: Mesorhizobium sp. RIZ17; assembly: GCF_051127865.1. Lineage (NCBI taxonomy): Bacteria > Pseudomonadati > Pseudomonadota > Alphaproteobacteria > Hyphomicrobiales > Phyllobacteriaceae > Mesorhizobium > Mesorhizobium sp. RIZ17. Next base: position 3,909,469 of record NZ_CP147861.1, on the reverse strand, counting down.
GGCGGACAACGTCTTCCTGCCCGACCGGCTGGACGTGGACCGTATCGGCGAGTCCGGCCGTGACATGCTGGTTCATCTCTATTTCCGTTTCAGTGCGAAAATACGATGGCGGCCCGCTCAAAAGCGGACCGCCTGTTCCCGACAACCAGGCCTCGGTCAATAGGCGCTGATCCCAGTGCCCTTGTAGACCTTGTCGAACTCGGCCTTGACCGCCTCGTTCTGGTAGGAGGCGACCAGCGTCTTCACCCAGGGCTCGTTCTCGGCTCCGGCCTTCACCGCGATGAAGTTGCGGTACGGATTGTCGGCCACCGGCTCCTGCGCGATGCGGTTTTCAGGGCCGAGGCCGCTCTTCAGCGCCCAGTCGGTGTTGACGACCGCGGCGTCGAGATCGTCGACAGAGCGGCCGACGATGCCGGCGTCGAGCTCCTTGATCTCGAGCTTCTTGGGGTTGTCGGCAATGTCGGCGGTCGTCGCCAGGATGCCAGTGCCCTCCTTGAGCTTGATCAGCCCCTCATGCTCCAGGACGTGCAGCGCGCGGCCTTCGTTGGAGGGATCGTTGGGCAGGCCGATGACGGCACTTTCAGGCAGATCGGCGACCTTGGTGTGCTTCTTCGAATAGAGCCCGATCGGCCAGACGCCGGTATAGCCGACCGGTACGATGTGGTAGCCTTGCGTCTTGATCTGATTGTCCAGATAGGGCTTGTGCTGGAAGGCGTTGGCGTCGATCTCGCCGCGTTCCAATGCCTCGTTGGGCTGGGTGTAGTCGTTGAAGACGACGGTCTCGATCGTCAGCCCTTTCTTGGCCGCCTCGGCGGTGACGACGCGCCAGACATCCTCATCCTCGCCGCTGATGATGCCGACCTTGATCGCCTTCTTGTCCTCGGCGAAGGATGGCGACGGTCCGGCGAAGCCGACAACGGCCAGTGTCGTGGCGAAAAGCGCGGCAAGTCCGGCGCGCCGGGTGATTGACGTAACGAGAGAATTTGAAGCGTTGCCGCGTTCGGCCATGATGCGTTCCTTGCGATCCTGAAATCATTTCGGCCCGGCGGGATGCGAAGCCTTGATCTCAGGATCATCAATGCTGCCTCATTGGGCAAAGAAGCGCTTTTCCTCTCGAAGGGAGTGCGGAAAATATTCTCTCAAAGATTTTGTGACTTGGAGAACACCGGTTGTTGGCAAGCCGATTTTGACCCGGCGCAGGTCGAAGCGGTAAACGCCTAGGAGGCCCGCTGCGCGGCGCGCCAGGTCGACCGGCCATTCCCCCGCAAGCGAGGCACCGTCGGCAGGCCCCGGGCTTCCTGAACGCTGAAGCCCAATCGCGTCAGGCTTGCCCGCGCCAGGGCCGCGTTGCTGTCGATGACGATCAATCCGTTCGTGTCGCCGAGGCTGGCCGCCACCACCGACAGTTCGGTGCAGCCGAGAAGCGCTGCATCGGCGCCAGCCAGTTGCGCGAGGTGAAGCGCCCGCTCGGTCTCGGCCGCGGCTTCTCCGATCGAGCCGGCCTTGACGAGCGCAATTGCGTTGTCGACGCGTTCCTGGAATTCCGCGTCCGCCGGAACGCAGAGCTCAAAACCCGCCGCCGATATCCTGTCCTGGTAGAAGCCGGAGGCCAGCGTGCCCCGGGTTGCGAGGTTCGCGACCCGGCCGCGATTGAGGTTATGGCGGATTTCCGCCACCACCGCGTCGCCGATGTGGATGATCTCGGCCCGCGAGTTTGCCGCCAGCCGATCGTACCAATGATGGGCGGTGTTGCAGGGCATCGCGATACAGGCGACGCCGAGCGCGTTGAGCGTCGAGACCGCAGCCGTCAGCGGCGCCAGCGGCCCGTCATGGCCGGCTAGGATCGCCTCGGTCCTGTCGGGCAATTGCGGCACGCTGAGGATGACCACAGGCACATGCTCGTTGTCGCGGAGCGCGTCGGTCATCCGGGTCAGCTTGAAGTAGAAGTCGGCCGATGCCAGCGGCCCAAGACCGCCGATGATGCCGAGCTGGGGACGGATGCTGTCGTCGATCATCGAACGGGCTCGGCTTCGAGCTCGCCCGCGACGATTTCATCGGACTGCGCCGTCTCCCTGTGACTGGGCGCGATCATTGCCGTGCTCGCCGCCACGGTGCAGACGCTGGATAGCGTCATGAACGTATCCACGGCCGCATCCACCGCGACGAAAAGGGCAAACGCCGCCTCGAAGGGGAGCTTCAGGTAGCCGCAGACGATGGACATCTGCGACAGGATGAGCAGGCTGCCCATGCCGCCGGTCGTCAGCGCCAGAAGCGCCGAGACGATGCCCACGAGCAAGAGGTCCGGGATCGCCAGCTGATGGCCGTAGAGCTGGGCGATGAACAGGGCGCCCGAAGTGTAGACCAGCGCCGGACCCGTTCGCAGCAGTGCGGCCTGCAGCGGCACGAGCAGTTCGACGACCACCAGGTTGAAGCGCAGGCGCTCGCTCAACAAGTTGATGACCCAGGGAAGCGAGGCGACCGAGGAACGGGTGGTGATGGCCACCATCAGGAGCGGCTGGCAGGTCTTGATCGTGGCCCAGTAGCTTCGCCGCGACCTGATGGCGATAATTGCAAACGCGCCGGCGAGGAATGTCAGGCAGGAAAGACCCATCACCAGCAGATAGCCGCCCATCAGCATCAGCGGCTTGGTACCCGTCGACGCGGTCTGGTCGGCGATCAGGATGAAGGTCGCGAAGGGCAGTCCCCAGACGAACCAGTTGGTCAGCACCGTACAGGCCCGGTACACCGCGTTGAGCGCCTGCGACAGGCTGAGCGACGAGGGCTGCGGGATCTTGCCCATCGCCAATCCGAAAAGCAGGCAAAACAATAGGACCTGGATGGTCTGGCCCGAGGCCAGCGCGTTGAAGACGTTGTTCGGCACCAGATCCATGAAGATCGAATGCCCGCCGTTCGGATCCACGATCGACGGCGGCGGCTGGAATGGGAATGCGAGATCGGTGGACACGCTGCCTTGCGAATTGATGAACTCGCCGAGCTCGATGCGCGACTGCGGGTTCTCGATCTGGCCGGGCTTGAGGATCAGCGAATATGTGCCGCTCACCAGCACGGCCAGGAACGACACGACCAGCACGGCGATGCCCACCTTGCCGAGGTAGCGGACCGATTTCGGGTCCTGGACCATCGCGGTGATGGAGAAGATGACGGACGAGACCAGATAGGGCAGGACGACCATCTTGAGGAAGTTCAGGTAGATCTGCGCGACAGGACTGATCGCGTGGGCGAAGGCCGGGTAATAGAGGCCGCACAGGATCCCGGCCAGGATCATGATCATCGTCGTCAACGGCGAGCGCAGGATGCGCTTTGCCGCCAGGCGCCAGTCGAAAGGCAGGGGTGCGGCTACGTCCGAGACAGCCATTGTCAGGCTTTGCTCCCCTGGCGATAGCGCGCGATGATCTCGTCGGTGTTGAGGACCTGCTGGCCCTTTGCCAGGTCGAGATAGAGATCGACGAAGGCCGCGAGATGCGGGTTGTCCGGACTGACGCCGACCGCGATCGTGTCGACCTTGTCCGTCAGCGTGATCGAGCGCGCGACCACCGTCATCGAGGGATCGTCGACCATCAGCTTCTTGATCTCGAAATCGTCGCGATAAGCCAGGTCGATCGCGCCGTTGCGGATCGCATCGACAACCGTATTCCAGCCCGCGAAGCGGCGGATCCGCGCGTGCGGGAAAGTCGCCGCCGCATAAGTGGCGAAGGACGAGCCTTCGATAACGCCGAGGTCGCCGGAGAAATCGCGGATGATCTGTTCGGGCGGCTTGCCTTGCGCGATCCGCGCCAGGTTCACGCGGTTGGCGAGCAGCCCCTGGTGCAGCATGGCGTAGGGCCGGGAATAGAGGATCGAGCGGCCGCGCTGAAGGGTACGGCTCAACTTGCCGATCGCCAGGTCCGCCTCACCGAAGGTCAGCTTTTGCACCATGGCGTCGAAGGTCACGGCGGATCTGTCGAACACCGGTTCGACGCCAAGCTCCGCGGCTATGCCGCGCGCCAGGTCCATATCGACGCCCTTGTCCCCCGAGCCGTCGGCCGGAAAGAAGGGATCGGAAGCGAAGGCCGGCATGGCGATGCGCAGCTTGTTGTTGCTCACGATAGGCTTGGCTGGGTTCTCGGTCTGTTGTCCTTGCGCGGCCGCGGCTTGCGCCTGCGCGATCAGCAGCCCTCCGCCTCCGGCTGCAAACAGCGTGCGACGTGTAAGCGGCATGCGCGTTCTCAATTCGTGCAGGAGAGCCGGACAACAAATCTGACCAATCCGCAGTATGCACGCCGAAGTTAAGTAAAGGTATCTTTCACACCCTGCCTTTTTATATAGTAGATCACTAAAATTTTATCAGAAATATGCAGAATCCCTAAAATAACAGAGGCGCGCGAAGAGGCGTGTTACTGCCTGGGGCAATTTGATCGTCAGAACGTCTCGACCCAAGGCCTGAGATCGACCTCGAAGCTCCAGGCGCTGCGATGCTGGCGATGAATAGCCAGATAGGTTTCGGCGATCGCATCGGGCGACAGGTGGCTGTCCGGCCGCTCGGGCGTCCTCGCGGGCGAGGCGATCTGGCCGTCGATGATGAAATGCGCGACGTGGATGTTCTTCGGGCCGAGCTCGCGCGCCATCGATTGCGCCAGCCCGCGCAGGCCAAATTTAGGCATGGCGAAACCGGCCGAGCCGGAAAAGCCCTTGAGGCTTGCGCTGGCGCCGGTGAACAGGATCGAGCCGGAGCCGCGCACAAGAAGCCGGCGCGCTGCTTGCTGACCAACCAGGAAACCGCCATAGGCGCCGACGAGCAGGGCTTGCTTGACCGCCTCGGGATCGAGCTCGGCGATCGGGCCGCGCGTGCGACCGCTGGCGTTGAAGACGGCAATTTCGAGCGGACCCGCTTTGTCGGCCGCCTCGAACAACCGCTCGACGGAGGCCACGTCAGACACGTCGGTTTCCACGGCTTGAGCGCCGGTTTCCTTGACCAGCGCGGCCAGCTTGTCGACGTTGCGGGCAGCAAGGACGACGCGCAAGCCTTCCCTGGAGAGGAGCCGTGCCAGCGAGGCGCTTAGCCCGGACCCGGCGCCCGCGATCACCGCAACATTGGCTGCCATGCCGTTTCCTCCTTTGGGATCGATGTCGGACCCGCAGGCTCGCGCCTTTGGCGGCGAGAGGCAAGATCGTGGTTGCTCGATTTTCGCCATTTGACGCAAAAGGCGCCCGCAAGGGCGCGGCGGAAGACTTGCCTGCCGGACCGATCCGTCCGACACGTGGATGAATGGCGATTCGAGGAACGACCATGGAACCAATCTGGGCCGTCGGCCTGATGACCGGCACGGTGCTCGACGGCAATATCGACGTGGCGCTGATCAAGACGGACGGCGAGCGCATCGCCGACACCGGCACCTACACGCTGGCCCCCTACCCGCAGTCGATCCGCGCCCTGCTCGAAGAGACACTGCGCCAGGCGCGCGCGTGGAATTTCGAGGGGCCGGAACCGGAGATTTTTCGCGAAGCCGAGGAGGCGCTGACGCGCGCGCAATCGGCCGCGGTCAGGGATCTGGTCGAGAGCCAGGGCATGAGCATGACCGATATCGGCGTCGTCGGCTTCCACGGCCAGACCGTGCTGCATCGCGCGCCCCAGCCGGGCAAGATCGGCAGGACCCGCCAGCTCGGCGACGGCGAGCTGATGGCTTCGCTGCTCGGTACCAAGGTCGCCTATGATTTCCGCTCGGCCGATGTCGCGGCCGGCGGGCAAGGCGCGCCTCTGGCCGCCGCCTATCACGCGGCGCTGCTCAAGCAGGCGGACGTCAGCGGCGACACCGCCGTGCTCAATCTCGGCGGCGTCGGCAACATCACCTGGTGGGACGGCAAGGGCGATATCGTCGCTTTCGACACCGGGCCGGCCAACGCGCCGGTCAATGATTTCATCAAGTTGAAGGGCCTCGGCGAGATGGACCGCGACGGCAGGCTGGCCGCCGCCGGCAAGGTCGACGAGGAACGGCTCGCCCGGCTGCTCAAGCATCCCTATCTCACCAAACCCTATCCGAAATCGCTCGACCGCTTCGACTTCACGGCGGCGATGGCCGAAGGGCTGAATGCCGAGGACGGCGCGGCGACGCTGACGGCCTTCACCGTGTCGGCTGTCGGCAAGGCGCTCGACCTGTTGCCGCGCCGGCCGAAGCGGCTGGCAGTCAGCGGCGGCGGCCGCCACAACCCGACGATGATGGCGATGCTCGAGAGCCGCGCCGGCGTCGAAGTGGTGCAGGCCGAAACGCTCGGATGGAAGGGCGACGCGGTCGAAGCGGAGTGTTTTGCTTTCCTCGCCGTGCGCGTGCTGCGCGGCCTGCCGATCAGCTTTCCGAGCACCACCGGCGCGCCCGAGCCGATGCGCGGCGGAAAGCTGGCTGGCTGATCAGGGCTGCAATTTCTTCTGCAGGAAGATGCGGCTGCGGCCGATCGGAAAATCGGGCAGCGATCCAAATGGCTCATATCCCTGGCGCCGATAAACCTTTTCGGCGATCGGATTGAAGGTGTCGATCCAGGCGCCGTGGCAGCCGCGCGCGATGGCTTCCCGTTCGGCGGCGTCGAGCATACCGGCGGCTGTGCGCCGGCCGCGCAGCCTTTCGTCGACCCACAGCCACTGCACGTAGAGCCAGCCCCACGCAGTGTAGCCGGAGATGCCGGCGACGATGACGCCATGCTCGTCGCGCACGAAAACCGCGATCGGCTTTCGGCCTGACGCGCCGACATCGGCATCGTTGAAGGCGGTGAGACTTTCGCCCAGAAAAGCAAGGTCCCGCGGCATGGGCTCGGCGGTGATCTCGAGGTTGGTCTTCATCGGCTGCGGCTCCGGTTCGCAAGCCAGCCTTAGAGCAATTCCAGGAAAAGCGCGAAACGGTTTTCCGGCCGCAAGCGAAGAGCGGGGCCTGTTACCGAGGACCGGCTGAGCGCCCCGCCGCGGCGCCTGCCGCCACCAGCATCAATCCGGCGGCGATCAGGGCGCAATTGGCGAAGCCGAGGCTCGTATAGATCGGGCCGAAGCCTGCGGTGCCGACGGTGACGGCGAGATAGGTGACCGCGCTGTTCAGGCCCATGATGGTGCCGCGCCGCGAAGGATCGAGCGCGGTCAGGCGCATGACCAGCACGTTCAGCCCGAAATGGTTGGCCAGGCCCCAGGCGGCGATCGTCGCGATCAGCAGGCCGAAGCCGGTGCTGGCCAGGGCAATCGCGACGTAGACCACGGCGACCAGCAGATAGGCGAAAGGCATGACACGACGCGCGCCTAGCCTATCGATGACGCCATCGAGCAAGGCGGCCGCGCCGAAGCCGAGGCCGTAGGCAACCGCCGCCAGGCCGTTGGCGCTGACCGGCTCGCCGAGGGCTTCATGGAGATGATCGCCGAGATAGCCGTAGACACCATAGAAGGCGGTCATGAAGGCACCGCAGGCAATGAGCAGCGGCACGATACCGGGAACGGCGAGCGCGCCGAGCGGCGACGGCGCCGGACCGCTTTTCCTGGTGTCGTGAAGCGAGCTCATCGCCAGGCCGGCAACGGCCGCTCCCGCCAGCAGCGCCACGGCGGCGAAGACGGCGCGCCAGTGGATGAGATCGGCAATCACGGCGGACAGCGAAACGCCGGCGACCATCGAAAGCGTCCAGCCCGTCAGCACCACCCCGATGGTGCCGCTCTCGCGGCCGGGCGGCGCGATCGCGGCCGAGCTGGCATAGATAGCCGGCATGGCGATACCGGCGGCAATGCCGGCTACGAGTTGGGCGACCACCAACGCCATTACCGTCGGCGCGAGGGCACTGGCGACCAGCGCGATGGCCAGTAGCAGCAATGCGCCCTGCAGCATGCGGCGCGCGCCGATCCGGTCGATGTAGCGGGCAAGGAAGAGCGCGCTGGCCGACGTGCCGAGGCCGAAGGCGGCGGCGGCCGTCATCACCGCCGGCACGCTGGCGCCGAACGATGCCGCGACGGCCGGCGCGATGGGTCCCAGAACCAGCGAATTGGAGCCGATGACGGCGATGCAGCCCGTCAGCAGATAGGCGGTCGCCGGGATCGGCGCACGCGGCGCCGCGGTCAAAATTGCTGATTGATCACTGTTCGACATATCATCATAATGGCCGAACTAAATTCCGCATCAATGGAGAATTCCCATATGGACGCAGAAACAGATGACATTCAGCGGAACAAGCCTCCGACCCGTGAGATCGACCCCATAGACCGAAAGATATTAGGCGTTCTCGTCGAGGACGCGACCATCAGCTATGCCGAGCTCGGCGAGCGCGTCGGCCTGTCGCCGCCGGCGGCGCATGAGCGGGTCAAGCGGCTGAAGCGCAGCGGCGCCATCCGCGCCACATCGGCGATCATCGATCCGCGAGCGGTGAAGAAGCCTCTGCTTGCCTTCGTGCATATCGACACCAGGGGCTGGGGCAAGACGCCGGAACTGATGGCGGTCTCCAAATATCCGGAGGTCGAGGAGATCCACACGGTCGCCGGCGACACCTGCATGCTGCTCAAGGTGCGCACCGAGGACACGCGCGCGCTTGAGGGCCTGCTGGCCCGCCTCTATGACACGCCCGGCGTGACCTCGACGCGCAGCTATGTGGTGCTGTCGACCTATCTCGAGCGTCCGGTGCAGCCGGAGATCACGAGTGAATGGCCGGCACCGAAGCACATGGCAAACCCAATGTATTAGGTCGCCGCCAACTGATGGCGCCTGGAACGCGCCAGCAGGTAGAACGCCGCGACATGCGTGATCATCAAAAGCGGCACGTAGAGGATCGGGATCGCATAGGTCGCGCCCAACTGCCCGGCATGGCCGGGGAGGTCGAGCGTGACGCCGTGATAGTAGTCGCCGACAAGGTCGACCACGCCAACGAGGTTGAAGGCGACAACCGACGGCCAGAAGATCGCGGGCCTCGCCACTGCGAACAGCGCCAGCATGGCGAGCAGGCCGGTCGCGAAGTCGCCATAGGCGGCGAAGGCAGCAAAGCCGGCGGGCAAGTCCGGTCCGGTGATGCCCGGGATGAGGAAGACGAGCCCGAAGAAGCGGAAGCTGTGCAACGTGGCGATGGCGCGCTGCGCCTCTAATGGCTCCATCGACCTCAGCCTTGGCCAGATATAGGCGGCGAAGCAAAGCAGCCATGGCACGTAGCCCAGCGCAAGGTGGATGTTGAGGATCATCGCTGGTGTCATCTTCGCCTCCTAATTGTCAGTTCTTTGCGCAATTTCGGACGGAAAACCGCTCACACTTTTCCTGGAATTGCTCCGTTGACCGGGACGGCTTCGAACACCGCGGTGAGGATGCCCAGCCGGTCTTGCATCAGATTGCGCCCAAGATTGGTGGTGGGTTCGGCGAAACCCTGCCCCATGACGATGCCGAGATTGAGCGGTGGCGGGCCGGAGACGCGGAGCTCGGCGAACCAGGCCTTGGCGGCAGCGGTGTCGTCGCGGCGCACGAGCGTGCCGAAGCCGGCGGCCTCGATCGCCTCGCAGGTCGCTTCGGCCGTCAGCAGGAAGCTTTCGCCGGGCGTCTTCGCCCACGGCACCGGATAGAGCGGATCGCCGCCATTGAGCACGACGTCGAAGGTGGCGAATTTTCCACCCGGCTTCAGCACACGCCTGATCTCGCGATAGAGCAGTGGCCGGTCGGTAATGTTCATCGCCACATGCTGCAAAAGCGCGGCGTCGAACCGGCCGTCTTCGAAAGGTAGCGCCAACGCGCTGCCGGTTTCGAACGACACGTTGTCGTCCTGGCCGGTTCGCGCGGTCAGATAGCGCGCGGCCTCTACGAAAGGTTCGCTGAGATCGAGGCCAGTCACCTTGCAGCCATAGGTCGCCTCGAGGAAGCGAGCCGGCCCGCCGACGCCAGATCCGACGTCCAGCACCGACATGTCGGCGTCGATGACGGCCAGATTGGCGAGCTCGGCCGTCGCGGCCAGCCCACGGGTGTGGAACTGGTCGAGCGTGGCCAGTTGCTCGGGCTTCAGACGCCGTTCTTCCGATCCAAAGACCGCCAGCGCGGTCTTCAACCGATCGGTCAGGCCGGTCGCGCGGTAGTGATCGCGCACGCGATCGAGTTCATCGGTCATTGCCCACTTCCTTTCAGCCTTCCGGGTCACAGCAGAAATACGACCGCTTTCAGACGGAAACTATCCGCGATAATGTCGATGGGTCATGAAGCAGAACTTCACAGTCAGGCACGGCGCGCTCGATGGTGTCGAGGCGTTCTTGAGCGTCGCCAGGCACCGCAATTTCCGCAAGGCGGCGGCCGAGCTTGCCGTCACCCCGTCGGCGATCAGCCAGGCAATACGCACGCTCGAAGCGCGCATCGGCGCGGCGCTCTTCATCCGCACCACGCGCAGCGTCGGCCTGACCGAAGCCGGCGAGCGTTTTTTCGCGCGTGCCCGACCGGCCTTCGAGGAACTGATCGCCGCGAGCGAGATCGCGCGCGGCATGGGCCAGCGGCCGGCCGGGCTGTTGCGCCTTTCAGTGCCGCCGGCCGTTGTGCCGGTGCTGCTGGAGCCGATGATCGCCTCCTTCTGCCAGGCCTATCCCGAGATCGAGTTGGAGATCGTCGCCAGCGGCGAACTGGCCGACCTCGCCGCCGAAGGGTTCGACGCCGGCATCCGCATGGGCGACCTGGTCGCGCCCGACATGGTCGCGGTCCGCCTGACGCCGTCCTTCCCGATGGCGGTCGTCGGCAGTCCCGACTATCTGCGCCGGCGCGCGGCACCTGAGCGCATCGAGGATCTGCGCGACCATGCCTGCCTGCGCATGCGCCGCTCGAACGGCTCGGTCGCGCCCTGGTCCTTTGTCGATGGCAACAAGACCGTCGAGGCGATCGTCTCGGGACCACTGATTGCGCACGACTATCCGTCGCTTCTCGGCGCGGCGATCCAGAGTGTCGGGCTGGCGCAGGTGCCAGGCCCGATCGCCGAAACGCCGATCGCCGACGGGCGCCTGCAGGCGCTTCTAGGCCGCTTCGCGGTGACCACGCCGGGCGTATTTCTCTACTACCCCGAACGGCACCAGGTGCTGCCCAAGCTGAGGGCTTTCATCGACCACATCAGGCAACCGGGCGGCGTTGATGCTTCCCCGAAGCGATCGGGCAAACGGCCGCAAAGCTGACGCTTCACATCTGGCGCTTCACTGGGCTGGATGCATCTGCGGATATTCGAGCTGCATGGCGACGAAATCCGTGGTGCGGCTACGGCTCGAAGCCGCGCGAATGGCGGTGGGGACCAGCAACGCGCCGCTCGACCATATCGCCGAGCACAGCGGTTTCGGCGATGCCGGGCGCATGCGCCGTGCTTTCGTGCGGGAGCTTCAGCCAGCCGCTGCAGGCGCTGAGGCGCGCGGCGACACGGAGGTAGTTCTCGCGCGCGCTATTCTCTCGCATGCCAGGAAAGGAACCTGCTTATCTCTTCCCGTTTGTCTTGCGACAAACCGACAAGGAGCTTCTCGTCGAGATACCCATCCCGGATAAGACTGCCAAAGACAACGATTAGCTGCGAGTAGCGATAGTCGAACATCTGCTCAAGGTTTCGCCGTTGCTGTCGCAGATGGTCTTCGATCTCCCACATGTCGGAAAACGTCGCCGCGTCGCTGGCCTTCCTTTTGAATTCGGCCAGTGTCTTGCTTAGCGCCACCTCCAGCGCCTTATCGAATGCGCTGCGGGCGACCTTCTTCTCGGACGAAGACCATTTCATATCGAAGCTCATGCAATACCTCCCTGGTTCTGCGGCCCAATCTCGGGCGCTCCGCGAAGCAAAGACAACGGACACGCCATTAGCCGGAGCGGGACGCGATCAGCGACTGAATGCGCTCGGCGTCGGCGGGTGTCGTGGGGTTGTAGACGATCATGCCGAGCTCGGGCCGGCCGTCGACCGCAAAGACCGAGAACTCCAGCTCGATCAGTCCGATCTCGGGATGCCGCAGGCGCTTCACGCCCTCGCCATGGGCCGCAACGATCTCATTGTCGCGCCACAGCGCCTCGAATTCCGGACTGATCCGGCAAAGCTCTTCGACGAGCTGGGTGATTTCCGCGCCTGCGCCCGCCCGCGTGGCATCCGCCCTGAAGGATCCGACCACGAAGCGGGCGACGCTCTGCCAATCGTCCTGCGCGTCGCGCACGCGCGAGTTCCCAAACATCAAGCGCAGGATGTTGCGCTGTTCGCGCGGTAGCTTGGAATAGTCGGTCAGCATCGCGGCCGCGGCACGGTTCCAGGCAACCACGTCCCAGGTTGCAGTCTTGATGATGGCGGGGCTCGGGTCCAAGGCGTCGAGCACGCGCTGCAGGCGCGGCGTCACGCTGTCGACGTTCCTGTAGCGGACTTCCGGCGGTCGCCCGAGGCCCAGCATGAACAAATGCTCGCGCTCGGGCTCTGTCAGCATCAGTCCGGTCGCGATGCGGTTCAGCACGTCGGCGGACGGCGCGCCGCCCCTGCCCTGCTCCAGCCAAGTGTACCAGGTCGGGCTGATATTGGCGCGCTGCGCCACCTCCTCGCGGCGCAGCCCCTGCGTGCGCCGCCGCCCCGGGACGAAGCCGAAGGCGACCGGGTCGAGGCGCATGCGGCGATCCCGCAGGAAATTGCCGAGCTTGTTGACGGTCTGCGCAGGCATGACGATCCTGTTGATTATTATACCATGATAAAGTCACTACTTTAACAGGATGATTTATAGCGCGAGAAGGGCCTCCGAACAACAGAGGAGATCCCCCATGCGTGTATTCCTTACCGGCGCGACCGGTTTCATTGGTTCCAGGATCGTGCCCGAACTTCTTGCCGCCGGGCACCATGTGCTCGGCCTGACCCGCTCCGAAGCCGGTGCGCGGTCGCTTACGGCCGCTGGCGCCGAGCCCCATCGCGGCGACATCGAAGACCTCGACAGCCTGCGCGACGGCGCGGCGAAGTCGGATGCGGTGATCCACACCGCCTTCGACCACAACTTTGCGAACTTCGTCGCCAATTGCGAGAAGGACAAGCGCGTAATCGAAGCGCTGGGCGGGGCGCTCGCAGGCTCGGACCGGCTGCTCATCATCACGTCGGGCGTGGGCATGGGTTCGGGCGAGCACGGGCAGCCCGCGAGAGAAGACATCTTCAACACCGAACACCGCAATCCGCGCATCCTGTCCGAGCTCACCGGCGCGGCGATGGCCGAGAAGGGCGTCAAAGTATCGGTGGTGCGGCTGCCGCAGGTGCATGACACGGTGAAGCAGGGCCTGATCACCCCGCTCATCGAGATCACCCGCACCAGGGGCGTGTCGGCCTATCTTGGCGAAGGCCAAAACCGGTGGTCGGCAGCGCACGTGCTCGATGTCGCCAAGCTCTACCGCCTGGCGCTGGACAAGCAGGAAGCCGGAGTGCGCTACAACGCCGTCGCGGAGGAAGGCATTGCCATGCGCGAGATCGCGGAAGTGATCGGCGCCGGCCTCAACGTGCCGGTGGTCTCGCTGTCGCAGGAAGAAGCAGCCGACCATTTCGGATGGCTTTCCATCTTCGCCGGCCTCGATATGCCGGCATCGAGCGAATGGACGCGTGCGCATCTCGGCTGGCAGCCGACCGGACCCGGCCTGATCGCCGACCTCGAACGGATGGATTATTCGCAGGCGGCCGCGGCCTAGCCATATCCTTGGCGGTTCAGCGACCCGGCTGGACCGCCGTCTGCAGCAGGTCCGCCAGGCTGTCAGACTTTTCGACTTTGTCGGTGAGATCGAGCCCGGACAAAAGGTCGACCAGATGGCTGTTCATCAGGGCGGCCGCGTCGGCGCTATCGCCGGCCTCGATCGCATCGACCAACGCATGGTGGGCGTGCTTCTCGCATGTGGCGTCGCGACGCTTCCAGTAAAGCGCGATGATCAGCGAGGAGTGCGAGACGAGGTCGCGCACGAAGTTGGTGAACACCGAATGCGCGGCGATCTCGGCGATGCCGACATGGAAGCGCGCCGACAGCATGATGGCGTCGCTGTCGCGGCCGTCATGCAGCGCCTCGTGCTCCTTTTCGAGATGCTGTCTCAGTTGCGCGATGTCGGATGGCACCGCGGCTCTGGCGGCGAGTGCCGCCACCTTGGGCTCGATCAGCGCCCTCGCCTCGAACACTTCGCGCGCCTCGATCTTCGAGGGCTGCGCGACGAAGGCGCCGCGATTGGGCTCGAGCCGGGCCAGCCGGTCATGCGCGAGTGCCTGCAAGGCGGCGCGAACGACGGTGCGGCTCACCGAATAGATCGAGGCGAGTTCGTCCTCCGGCAGCTTGGTGCCCGGCGCGAGGCGATGGCTGACGATGGCATCCCTCAACCCATAATAGATCGGCGACCAGCGCGCTGCGGGCCTGTCGTCTCGATCTTCTTCCTTGAGGACTGTCAGCATGCTCTTCAACGCGCAGGCGCAACACGCCTGATTTGCCTCCACCGGTAGAGGTGAGTTCAATCTAATATGGCTTGCGCGAGGGTCAATCCCGGCAGCCGGTCGTACAGGATCTCCTCTCAGCCGGTCGGCGACAGCGAGGCGAAAACGCCCGAAAAGCGCTTGCCACGAGGCGCGGCGTAGCCACCGATCTTCGATGTCTTCAAGCCGACCTTGAACAGGCTCTCGGCCAGCGTGACGGCGCAAACGACGCCGTCAAGCACCGGAACGCCGTGCTCCTCGGACAGGCTGTGCGCGAGGTCGGCCATACCGGCGCAGCCGAGCACGATCGCCTCGGCATGATCCTCGCGGATGGCGCGCGCGATCTCCTGCGAAATCCTGTGTCTTGCATTCGAGCCCGGACGTTCGAGCTCGAGCACGGCGACTTCCGACGAGCGCACCTTGGCGCAGCGCGAGGCAAGGCCGTATTTCGCCAGATTGTGCTCGATGGCCGGCACCGAGCGGGCAAGCGTGGTGACGACGCTGAATTTGCCGGCGACAAGGCTCGCCATATGGAACGCCGCCTCGCCGATGCCGATGACGGGAGCCTCGGTGGCACAGCGCGCGGCATCCAGCCCGGTGTCGTCGAAGCAGGCGATAACGTAAGCATCCGCGGCCGGCGCCTTGCCCATCTCGGCGATGATGCCCGGAATGGCGAAGACCTCGTCGAAATAGCCCTCGATGCTCGGCGGGCCGTCGGCCGGATTGACGGCGACGATCTCCGTCGCGCTGGAGGCGACGCTTGCCGCCGCCTCGCCGATCTTGGCGGTCATCGATTGGGTAGTGTTGGGATTGATGACGAGGATGCGCATTCCAATCAGCCTCAGATCTCGCCGCCGAGATAAAGACGCTTGACCCGGTCGTCGGCCAGCAATTCGGCGGAGTTGCCGCTCAGCGCGACACTGCCGGTGGTCAGCGCATAGGCGCGCTGCGAGATGCGCAGCGCCATGCGCGAATTCTGCTCGACCAGCAGCACGCTGACCTTCTCGTCGCGGTTGATGGCGACGATCGAGCGGGCGATGTCCTGGACGAGTTTGGGCGCGACGCCGAGCGACGGCTCGTCGAGCAGCAAGAGCTTCGGTTTCGCCATCAGCGCGCGGCCGATGACCAGCATCTGCTGTTCGCCGCCGCTCATCGTGCCGGCGGCCTGCGAGAAGCGCTCCTTCAGCCGGGGAAACCGCCCCAGCACCATCTCCATCGACGCCGCTATCTCGGTCTTGCTGGTGCGCGTGAAGGCGCCCATCAGCAGGTTGTCCCTGACCGACATGTAAGGAAATACGCGGCGCCCTTCGGGCACCATGGCGATGCCCATCTTGACGATCTCGTCGGGCGCGGCGCCATCGATGCGCTTGCCGCCATAGTGGATCTCGCCGGACCTGATCTTGCGCAAGCCGGTGATGGCGCGAAGGATCGACGACTTGCCGGCGCCGTTGGCGCCGATCAGCGCGACGGTCTCGCCTTCGTTGACCTCGAGCGAGACGCCTTTCAGCGCGTATACGTGGTCGTAGTAGAGCTCGACATTGGCGAAGTTCAGGATCTGGTTCATAGGCCGATCGCCTCGTCTTCGCTGCCGAGATAGGCTTCGATCACCTTCTCATCGGCCTGGATTTCCGACGGCGTTCCCTCGGCGATCTTCTGCCCGAAATTGAGCACGACGAGCCGGTCGGAAATCTTCATGACGGCCGGCATGTCGTGCTCGACCAGCAGGATGGTCAGGCCGCGCTCGCGCAGGCGCCGCACCATTTCCACCATGCGCATGGTCTCGTCGTGGTTCATGCCGGCGAAGGGCTCGTCGAGCAACAGGATGGACGGGTTGGTGGCAAGGCCGATGGCGATGCCCAGCGCCCGCAAATGCCCGTGCGGCAGGTTGCGGGCGGTCTCATTGGCGAGCGAGGAGAGGCCGAGCAGCGCGAGGATCTCGTCGGCCGATTGGCCGAAGGCCGCTTCGTCGGCCTTCGCCGCGCCGGTGCCGAGGAAGAAGCCGAAGAGGCTCGCCTTCGAGCGCAGATGGTGCGCGATGATGACGTTGTCGCGCACGCTCATGTTCTTGAAGATCGTCGTCTCCTGGAAGGTGCGCACGACGCCCCTGCGGGCGGCGATGTGCGGGGCGAGACCCGATATGCGCTCGCCCTTCAGGCGCACCTCGCCCGTCGTAGGCTTGAGGAACGACGAGATCAGCTTGAACAAAGTCGACTTGCCGGCGCCGTTCGGACCGATGACCGACAGGATCTCCTTTTCGCGCACCGAGAAGGAGACGTTGTTGACCGCGACGAGACCGCCGAAGCGCTTGGTGATGCCGGAGACTTCGAGCATTTCGGCCATGGCTCAACCCTTCTTCCGGGTCATTTCGGCAAGGCTGAGTATGCCGTTGGGCAGCACCAGCATCAGGACGATCATCAGGCCGGAATAGATGAGCAACTGGAACTGGCCGGTCTGGAACAGAAGATCCCAGCCGAAATAAAGCACCAGCGTGCCGAGCATCGGACCGAACACGTAACCCAGGCCACCGAGGAAGCAGTTCAGCATGAAGTTGACGGAATCGGTGACGGTGAAGCTCGACGGGTAGATCGACTGCGAGATGGCGGCGAAGATGGCGCCGGAAACGCCGCCGAAGAAGGACGAGACGGCATAGGCGATGACGCGGAGATAAGCGATGTTGACGCCGATCGAGGACGCAAGCTCCTCATTCTGCTGCAGCGACTGGCAGAGTTTGCCAATGCGCGAATTGACGAGCCGGTACATGACCGCGAAGCAGACCACCATCAGCGTGACCGCCAACAGGTAGAAGGCAAGCCGCGAATTCTGCAGCGTGGCGAAATCGGGAATCAGCGTGATGCCGAAGACCGAGAGCGCACCTGGCAGCGGGATGCTGACGATGCCCTTGGCGCCGTTGGTGATCGGCAGCGCCAGCGCAAGCAGGCGCGCCACCTCGGTCAGCACCAGCGTGACCATGGCGAAATAGACGCCGCGCAGGCGCAGGATCGGCAGGCCGATCAGCACGCTGGCACCGGCGCAGAACAGACCCGCGACCGGGAGCGTCAGCCAGAACGACCAGCCATGGTTCATGACCAGTATGGCCGAAACATAACCGCCCGTCAGCGCGTAGGCGCCCTGGCCGATGTTGATGCGGCCGATATAGAAGGTGAGCCAGACACCGGCGCTGGCGATGCTGAGCAATGCCACCGAGGTCAGCGTGTAATAGAGGTCGAAGCGGCCGCTCGACGAGATCGCGGCCGGCACGACGACAAAGACGATCGCGAGAAAGGCGACGACGGCGGCGATCCTGGTGTTGCGATTGAGGGTCATGGCGCGATCAACCCCACGGCTTGCCCATCAGCCCGTTCGGACGGACCGACAGGAACACCATCAGGGCGGCGAAGATCACGAGGTAGGTCACGTCGCCATATTCGCGCAGCACGGTAAGGCCGACCGACTCCATCATGCCGAGGATGAAGCCGCCGGCGATCGCGCCCCCGACGACGCCGGCGCCGCCGATCATCACCATCAGGAAGGCCTTGATCGAGATCGGCCCGCCAATGCCGGAATTGACGCCGGTGATGGTGACCAGCAGCCCGCCGACGACGCCGGCCAGCATGGCGCCCATGGCGAAGCCGATCATCGAATAGCGGTCGACCCTGACACCCATCAGCTGGGCGGCGACGCGGTCCTGGGCGAGCGCCCGCATGGCGCGCCCGACCCGGCTGTACTGCATGTACAGCACGAAAGCGGCGATGAAGACGATGGCGAGCGCGCCGACGACCAGCCGGTCGTAAGGCATGATGATGCCGGCATCGTTGAAGACGCCCTTGACGATCTTGGGAACGCCGCGCTGCTTTTCGCCGAAGAGGAGCAGGATGACGGCGTCGAAGAAGAAAGCCGTCGCCGCGGCGAGCAGCATCGTGCTTTCCTCGCGATGACTGCGCCTGATGACGGTGCGGAAGAGGAATTTCTCCATCAGCGCGCCGATGACGGCGAGCGTCACGCCGGAGGCGAGCAACGCCACCACGAAAGGCAGGCCGAGCTGGCCGTAGACGGTGTAGGTTATGAACCCGCCCAGCACATACATCTGGCCGTGGGCGAAATTGAGCACGTTCATCAGGGCGAAGATCAGGGTGAGCCCCAGCGCGATCAGCGCGTATTGGGCACCGAGATACAATCCGTTGGCGATGACCTGTTCCATGGATACCTTCGATCTCCCGCGGGGTCCGGCCTATCGACCGGCCCCGCGGCAAGCTTGAGGAATTGACGCTCGAAGGTAACGCTAGTCGACGGAGCCGACGAACAGGGTCTGGAAAGCGCCATCCTTGTATTCGTTGACCACCATCGGCACCGACAACTGGCGCTTCTGGCCGAAGGACGTCATGCCGACATAGCCCAGCTTGGCGTCGCCCTTGAGGAAAGGATTGGGCGCGGTGAAGGTGTCCATGGTCTTCTTGAATTCGGCGACGTCGTTGATGGCCGCCGGATTGGCCTTCAGCGTGTCGAGAATGTATTCCAACGCGTAGACCTTGGTGTTGGACTCGTCGTTGTATTCGCCGAACATCTTGGTGTAGCGGGTGACGAACTCTTTCATCGTGTCGGAGGCAATCTCTGGCGTGGAAGCACCGCCGACGGAGATGAAGCCGTTGGCGTATTCGCCGGCGCCTTCTTCCAGAACCTTGGCGTCCTGGGCGGTTTCGGTCGAGATCAGGCCTTCATAGCCGAGCTCGCGGGCAGCGCGGATGAGCAGCGGCGCGTTGGCCGGCGCTACGCCGGACAGCACCAGCAGGTCGGGCTTCAGCGCCACGATCGGCGTCAGCACCGGCGTGAAGTCGCGGGTGTCGTTCTGGTAGGTGTCGTTCTGGGCGACGATCTCGAGGCCCAGCGCCTTGGCCGCCTCGACGCCGCCGTCGCGCTGGCTGAGCGGATCGGATTCGTTGGCGGCGACAAAGGCGATCTTCTTCACGCCCTTGTTTTCCTTGAGATATTTATAGATCGCCGGACCGGATTGGTAGTTGGCGATCATGCCGAGCACGGCATTCGAAGCCGGCTTCTGGTAGAGCGCCTTGGGGAAAGCGTAGGGGAAATAAATGATGCCGTTGGCCTCGGCGACGGGGCGCACAGCGGCGGCGCCGTCATCGACATTCGGGCCGACGACATAGTGGACGCCCTCCTGCGCCATCTTTTCCATGCCGGCGATGGCGCGCTTAGGGTCCTTCTGGTCGTCGAAGGTGACGATGTTGATGTTGTAGGTGTCATTGCCGATCTTGACGCCGCCGGTCTCGTTGAGCCAGGCGGCGCGGGTCTGCATCGAGCGTACGTTCGAGGTGCCCCAGGCGGCGGCCGGACCGCTGGTGACGCCGACGAAGCCGATCTTCAGTTCCTTGTTTTCAGCCTGCGCGGACGAAATGCCGACAGCGGCAATGGCCAGGGTCGAGACGGCGCCGAGCGCCATTGATTTCAGAGTCGAGCGACGGTTGATCATATCGGTAGTTCCCCTTGGTTATCGCGCTTTGTGTTTTGCTCGTAGGCTGCGCGTATAGCGTAAGGGAAACCGGCCGGCGTCGATTGTCAACATCTTTCTTCAACATTGTATACAATATCTGGGCCGAATGTGCGCGATGGCCCGCCAACCATAACAAGATCAGCGTTCAAAGGGGGTCAGGTCTCGTCAACGGCAGCCACCCCAGCGACTCCGATAGGGTCGCAGGAACCATAAACGCAAAGGTGGCCGAGGCCTGTCGAAAGCCGGCTCCGGAGGAATGCCGCCGGGAATCCTACTTCCCGCAATAGTGATCGTTGATGTCGTTCACCGCATTCGCGTCCGGCCCGACGCGGTGATACGAGCAGGCCCCCGCCGGCGTGGTGGACATTTGCTGGTCGTAGTAGCGCGGACCGCCGAACAGCGTGTCGATGATGTCGTCACTGGCCGGAACATAACGCTCATGCTCGGTGACGCGGTGACGATGTTCGCCGGCGGAAGCCCGGCCGACCATCACGGCTGCCGCGGCAAGCATGAGCGCGGCGATTGCAAAATGTTTCGTCATAGCAGCGACCTTCCGGCAATTTGGATTTGCAGCATATCCAAAATCTCCAGCGGAGCAAAAGTTCCCACACGGGCGGGTCCGCACACCGCTGACAGTCATGGTCGGTTCCTTTCGTTGCTTCCGACCTCAAGACGAGCGAGGCTTGGCCAGGTGTGACATCGACGTGGGAAATTTTGGCTACCGAACCCCCTATCCGGATCGCCGAAAAATAACGGCAATCGCGACGGCGGATTTTCGACAATGGCGGGCTCCGATGCCGGATATCCTGCATTCGTTCGGCCACCAGCCTCGGCGGCCAAAGGGAATAGCCCGATGACAGCCAGAGTGATCGTTCTCGACGCCAAGCCGCTGAGCACGAGCGATGTCGCCGAGATCGCGCGGCGCAATGCCCGGCTCGTGCTTGGCGAGCAAGCCATGCGCCGCATCCGCGCAAGCCGCGCCCTCATCGAGCATCTCACCCAGCTCGGCAAGCCGCTCTATGGCGTCACCACCGGGCTTGGCGCCTGTGTCGACACGCCGCTGGCGCAAGCCGACCTGATCGCCTTCCAGCACAGCGTGCCGCTCAGCCACTCGATGGGCGCCGGCCCGTCGCTGTCGACCGAGGCTGTGCGGGCGCTGCTGGTCGCACGCATCTGCGGCATGGCCGCGGGCGGCACTGGCACCTCGGAAGGCGTCGTCATGGGCCTGATCGCAGCGCTTAACGCCGGCGTTCATCCGGTCATTCCGAGTTGGGGATCGGTGGGCGCCGCGGATCTCGCGCCGCTCGGCCATCTGGCGCGGGCGCTGCGCGGCGATGGCGAGACGGAATATCAAGGCCGGATCATGCCGTCGGCCGAGGCATTGAAGCTCGCCGGACTCGAACCGCTCGACCTGCGCGAGAAGGACGGCCACGCCATCATCGTCGCCAACAGCCTTTCGACCGGAACGGCGTGCCTGGCGCTCGAAGAAGTTGCGTGCCTGATCGACTGGTCGCTGGCGGCGGTGGCGCTGAATTACGAGGCATTCCGCTCGTCGCTCAAGGCCATCGACGAGGATGCGCTGGCGGCGCGGCCGGCCTTCGGCCAGGTCGAGATCGGCGCAAGGCTGCGGGCCGAGCTTTCAGGCTCCGGGCTGTGGCAGGAGAATGCCGCGCGGCGGCTGCAGGATCCGCTCAGCTTCCGCTGCGTGCCGCAAGTGTGGGGCGGCCTGCTCCACGCCTATGAGCAGGCGAAGCTGGCGACGGAGATCGAGCTTGGCCATTCCGGCGACAATCCCGTTATCCTGCCCGAGGCGGAGCGGGTCGTCTCCAACGGCAATTTCGACCTGACCGCATTCACGCTGACCTGGGAAAACCTCGGCCAGGCGCTGGCGCATTGCGCGGTCGGCACCGCCAACCGCTCGATGAAGCTGATGTCGCCGACGGTGGCGGAACTGCCGCGCTTCCTGTCGGCAAGAGGCGGCAGCCGCCAGGGCTATGCGGAACTGCAGAAGCCGGTCGCGGCGCTCGAAGCGGAAATCCGGCACCTCGCCAATCCGATGTCGCTCAGCCCCCTGGCCATCTCGGATGGTGTCGAGGACCAGTCGTCGATGGCGCCGCGCGTCGTGGCCAAGACGGCAGGGATCGTCGAGCGCCTGCGCTATCTGGTGGCGATGGAGCTGATCTTCGCCGCCACAGGCGTCGAGCTGCGCGGCGTGCTGGACAGCATGGGCGAAGGCCCGCGGCGCAGCTATGAAGCCGTTCGGGCGCTGGTCGCCCCGCTCGACGACGACCGCGAGATGAGCGCCGACATGGCGCGGGTGGTGCGCATGGTGGCGGGGCCGCCGCTGCTGTAGAGCGGGCCAAGAGGCCCGCTGCAACCGCACTTCCCTTCACACGAAGGTACTCTTCGGGGCGCCCTGAGCCTCAGTGGTAGTAGATGCCGCCGTCGACGTTGAGCGCCTGGCCGGTGACGAAGGCCGAGAGATCCGAGGCGAAGAACAGCACCGGGCCGACGACATCCTCGGGCGCGCCGAGGCGCTTCAGCGCGGCGACGTCCTCCCAGTGGCGGATCGCGGCTTCGCTGCCCAGATTGTTCTTGCCCATCTCGGTCAGGATGATGCCGGGGCAGATCGCGTTGACGGTGACGCCGTCCATGCCGACCTCCTGCGCCAGGACACGCGTCAGCGTGATCACCACCGCCTTGGTCGCGGCGTAGTGGCCCTGCGTCGGCACGCCCTGCCGGCCGGCGATCGAGGCGATGTTGATGACCCGGCCCGACTTCCTGGCGCGCATATGCGGCAGCACCGCCTGGCACATCATCAGCACGCCCTTGGCGTTGATATCGAAATGCGCATCCCAATTGGCTTCGTCGAGATCCTGCAGCAGGCTGGGCTTCAGGATGCCGGCATTGTTGACCAGCACGTCGATGCTGCCCGCCGCCTCGAGCAGGGCCTGCGCGGTCGCCTCGATGTCCTTCTTCTTGCTGACATCCATCGTGTAGACATAGGCCTTGCGGCCGGCCGCCTCGATCTCGCCCTTGGTGACGTCGAGCTCGGCCGCCTGCGACGGCAGATCGGTGATGGCGACATCGAAGCCCGCTTCGGCAAGCCCTTTCGCGAGCGCCCTGCCGATGCCACGGCTGGCGCCGGTCACGAGAGCCGTCTTGCCCTTGGCCTCAGAGAGAATGGTCATGCTGCTTCCACCTTTGATGTCTTGACCGGGAGCGAGTTCATCGCCGCGATCGTGTCGTCGAATGAAACGAGTTTGCCGTCGGAGCCGAGCCCCATCGCCACCTTGGCGGCGACCGCGCTGGCAAAGCGCGCGGACTGCTTCAGATCCCAACCCTTGACGATGCCGACGATGATGCCTGCTGTGAAGGAATCGCCGCAGCCTGTCGTGTCGAAGACTTCGACCTCGAAGGCCGGTAGATGGAAATCCTCGCCATGCTCGGGCGAGACATAGACGCCGCCGGCGCCAAGGGTGAGGATGCAGTTCTTCACGCCCCTCGCCTTGAAGAAGGCGGCGACGCGGTCCGGATCGCGGTCATGCGCCATCTCGCCGGCCTCGTCGATGCTCGGCACGAAATAGTCGATATAGGGCAGGCACGGCTCGACCAGCTTCCATGTCTCCGGCGTCGCCTGGATGAGGTCGAAGGTGGTGACGCGGCCAAGTTCCTTGGCGCGTTTCAAAAGCCGCACCGTCGGCTCGCCGTCGAAACGCTTCAGCAGGCCGGTGCCGCCGACATGGACGACGGTTGCATCAAGGGCAGCATCAAGATCGGCATCGGCGACGTCAAACAAGGTGGCCGTACCGGGCACATGCAAGGCGGGACGCTCGCCGTTCGGCCGCACCGGCAGGATGGTGGACGAGGTCTGGAGGCTGCCGTCGCGGCGCACGAGGCTCGTCTCCAGGCCGTATTTCTTGAGCTTGGCGAGGAACCAGTCGCCCATGTCGTCGGTGCCGAGCGTGGTGACGGCGCGGGTCTTCAGCCCGAGGATGGCGCAGTCCATGCCGGTCGCGCCGGCCGTGCCGGCAACGGTCATGCGGATCTCCTCGATATAGTCGGCGCGGCCGCCTTCGGGGATGCGAGAGACTGGACGTCCGAGGATGTCGAGGACGTAGAAGCCGATCGAGCTGACGTCGAATTGGGGCATGGCTGACTTAACCTTTCGAACTCAATGGGCGGCGCGGCGCAGGCCGAAGCTCGCGGCCAGCACCAGGAAGACGAGCACGCCGATGCCGACCTGCTGCCAGTAGAAATTCCAGCCGACGAGCAGCAGCCCGTTCTTGACGATGGCGAGCAGCAACACGCCGAGCAGCGTGCCGATGACCGAGGGCTTGCGCTCGCGGCTGAGCGTCGTGCCGATGAAGGTGGCGCCGATGGCGTCGAGCAGGAAGGCATTGCCCGACAGCGGCACGTAGGACTTCACCGTCGCCGAGAGCAGGATGCCGGTGACGCCCGCGAGCAGCGCGCACAGCACGTGCACCATCGACAATTCTCGCGGCACGCGGATGCCGGAATACCAGGCGACGCCGGGCTGCGCGCCCATGGCCTGGACATAGCGGCCGAACACCGAACGATGCAGCAGGAGATGGACCGCGACGGCGAGCACGATCAGCACGATAACCGGGGTCGGTATCCCGAACAGAGCCGTGCGGGCGATGGCGTTGAACTGGTCTGCTGCATAGCCGCTGGTGAGATAGATCGGCTGGCCGCCGCTGGTGGCGAGCTGCTGCGTGCTCTGGCCGATGAAGAGCACGCCGAGCGTCGCCAGGAAGGGGCTGATGTTGAGCCGGGTGATCAGGATCGCGTTGAGGATGCCGACGATCAGCGCCGCGCCAAGTCCGCCCGCGACGCCGACCACGCCGCTATGGCCGGCAGCCAGAAGCATGACGAAGACCATGCTCGCCATGTCGACGGACACGCCGACCGAAAGATCGATGCCGCCCGACGAGATGACGATGGTCAGCCCCAGCGCAACGATTGCCAGCATGACGACGTTGTTGACCAGCACGTTGAAGAGGTTGGCCGGCGTCAGGAAGGTCGGGCTCGCCACCGAGAAGAAGATGACGATGGCCGCGAAGGCGATGAGCACGCTGTATTTGGCGAGGAAGCCGCGCAGGTTCACCTTGGCTGCGTTGTCGTTGGCCGAGACGCTCATCGCGAACCCTCCGAACCGCGGGCAAAAGATGTGATGGCCACCACCAGCAGGATCAGCGCGCCCTGCACGCCGTTGACCCAGTAGCTGGAGACGTTGAGCAGCTGGAAGCCGTTGGCGAGGAGGCCGATGAAGAGAACGCTGAGCAGCGTGCCGCCCATGGTCGGCACGAAGCGGCGCGAGAAGACGGTGCCGAGCAGTGCCGCGGCCAGCACCGACAGAAGCAGCTCGCCGGAACCGGGCGTGCTGGCCGAAAGGCGCGAGACGGTGAGGATGCTCGCCACCGCCGCGCAGAACCCGCTCAGCACATAGGTGAAGGACACATAGAACGGCACGCTGAGACCGGCCGCGCGGGCCGCCTCAGGATGGCCGCCGACCGCGTAGAGTCTGAGCCCGAACGACGTGCCGTGAACGACCACGATCATGAGCGCCGAGAAGACGATCAGCGCCCAGGCAAGCGCGGAGACGCCGAGGAAGCTGCCCGACACCAGCACGCCGAGCAGCGGGGAGGATGCGCCGACGACCGTGTTCTGGGTGAGCGTGAGTTCCATGCCGGCCGCGACATTGAGCACGGCAAGCGTGGCGAGCAGCGGCAGGATGCCGAGGCCGACCACGGCAAGCGCGTTGAGCGCGCCGACCGCCATGCCGACGGCAATCGCCGCGAGCACCGAGAGGAGGTCGCCATAACCCATCGACAGGAGCGTCGCATAGACGGCGGCGCAGAGCCCCATATTGGCGGCGATCGACAGGTCGATGCCGCCTTCGGTGACATCGGAGCCGCCGCCGATGATCACGGCCGTCATGCCATAGGCGAGCACGCCCAGGATCGCCGACTGCTCGACGACGTTGATCAGGTTGAAGGTCGAGGTGAAGCCCGGCGCGAAGATGACGAAATAGGCCATGATCGCGGCAAAGGCAGCGATCGCGCCAAGCCGCACGACGAGCGCGCCGAAGCGCCGGCCGGCGCTCTTGGCGGCGGCTTGCTTTTCGTCGGAGACGCCGACTTCAGTGTGGAGAACAGTCGCGCTCATGCGGCCACTCCGTCAGCGTTCGAGCGCGCGCCTGACGAAGCAGCCAGCAGCGCGTCGCTGTTCATCGCGGGGCCGGAGAAGCTTCCGGCGAGCCTGCCGCGATAGACGACCAGCACGCGGTCGCAGACGCCGACCAATTCGAGCAGGTCGGAGGACAGAAGCAGGATCGCCGCGCCCTCGCCCGCCAGGCGATTCAAGAGGTTGTAGATCTCGACCTTGGCGCCGACATCGACGGCCACCGTCGGTTCGTCCAGCACATAGACGCGCGACTGGCAGCTCAACCATTTGGCTATAGCCACCTTCTGCTGGTTGCCGCCGGAGAGCTCGCGCACCAGCGCGTCGCGATGCGGCGTCTTGATCGACAGTTCCTTGATCAGGCTGTCCACCGCCTGGTTCTCAGCGCCACGGCTGACCATGCCAGTCCGCGAGTAGCGGCGCAGGCTGGCCAAGGAAATGTTCTCGCGCACCGAAAGACCTAGCGCGACGCCATGGGCGCGACGGTCTTCCGGCAGCATGGCGATGCCGTCGCGCACCGCCTTGACCGGCGTCGACAGCGACAGCTCCCTGCCCTCGACCTTGACCTCACCGCCATCGGCGGTCTTGAGGCCGAACAGGCACTGGACGATCTCCTTGGCGCCGGAGCCGAGCAGGCCGGTGAGGCCGACAATCTCGCCGGCGCGCACGTTGAAGCCGATGTTCTCGAAGCTGCCGCCGAGGCGCAGATTGGAAACCTCCAGCACCGGCGTGCCTAAAATGACCGAGCGCTTCGGGAACATCTCGCCGACATCGCGGGCGATCATCATCGAGATGATCTCGTCGATCGGCGTCTGGCGCGGATCGACCGTGCCGACATCGGTGCCGTTGCGCATCACGGTGACGCGGTCGCAGAGCTTCTCGATCTCCTGCATGTAATGGGAAATGAAGACCACGGCGATGCCGTCGTCGCGCAGTCGGCGCAGCACGTCGAACAAGCTGTCGACCTCGCGCTTGACCAGCGCCGCGGTCGGCTCGTCGAGCACCAGCACCGATGCCTTTTGTGCCAGCGCCCGGGTGATCTGGACGACCTTCTGCTGTGCCGTGGTGAGGTCCTTGACCAAGGTTCCAGCCGGCAGCTCCATGCCGAAGAACCGCTTCAGCAAATCGGCCGCGCGGCGCTCCATGGCACGGCGGCTGACGAACGGGCCGAGGCCGATCTCGTGACCGAGGAAGACAGCTTCGCCGACGGTCGCCGTCGGCACCAGAAGCCTGTCCTGGTGGATGAAATGGACGCCGAGCTTTTCGACCGACGCCGGTGTCAGCGTGCTCGCGGTCTCGCCATTGATGACGATCGAGCCGCTGTCCGGCTTGATGATGCCGGCCAGCACCTTGATGATGGTCGACTTGCCGGCGCCGTTCTGGCCGACAAGGCCGAGGATCGAGCCGCGCGCGATCTCGAGGTTCGCGTTTTCCAAGGCGCGCACCGGACCGAACCGCTTCGATATGCCCGTCATCGACACAGCAATGTCGTGCTTTGCTGTCTGCATGGCCATCAATCCTGGTTGGATGTGACGGGCAGCCGCATAAGCGCGGCTGCCCGTCGTTTCGTCCGCTCTACTTAACGCCGGCCTTCTCGGCGGCGTCGAGGAAAGGTTTACCCTTTTCGGCGGCATTTTCCTTGTTGATCAGCACCGCCGGGACGAAGGTGAAGGGCGGCACCTTCTGGCCGGCCAGGTACTTGGCGACGTTGTCGACCGAGGTCTTGCCGATCTCATAAGGCTGCTGCGCCGCGACCGCGCCGGCCGACGACTTCGGGTCCATCACCATCTTGACGACTTCCGGGCTGCCGTCGATGCCGTAGGTCTTCACCTCGTTGCGGCCGGCCGCTTCGACGGCCTGCGTGGCGCCGATCTGCGGCACGTCCCAGCAGGCCCAGACCGCGCCGATCGAACCCTTCTCGGGCGACTTGGTCAGCATGTCGGTGACGTTGGAATAGGCGCTCTGCACCGTGTTCGGGATGACGTCGCGCAGCTCGGGCTCCACGATCTTCACATCCGGAAACGAGGTCAGCACATATTTCAGCTGGTCGTAGCGGATCTTGCAGACCGGCACGCTGTAGAAGCCGTTGAACACCAGCACATTGCCCTTGCCGCCCATGTCGGCGACCATCTGCAAGGCGATCTCGGCGCCGATGTTGTAGTTGTTCGACGTGGTGTTGTTGATGGCGTGCGGGGTCGCGGTGTCGACCGTGAACAGCGGGATGCCGGCGTCGCGGATCTTCTGCAGCCACGGGTTCAGCACTTCGAGGTTGCCGAGCTGCTCGATGATGGCGTCCGGCTTCTGCGCGATCAGCGTCTGCAGCTGCGCGATCTGCTGCTGGTCCTTGCGGCCGGCGTCGAGCGCGATGACCTCACCGCCGAGCTCCTTCACGCGGTCCTGGATCCCTTTGAACGCCATCAGGTCCCAGTAATGGTCCGTGCCGATGGCCGAGACGCCGATGCGCTTGCCCTTGAGCGACAAATCCTCGGCGCTCGCGCCGGAGACGGCGGCAAGGCTGCAAGCCGCCGCCAACCCCAAAGCGAGCGCCTTGACGAGGCCTTTCATTGATCCAGTCATTGTCATTTCCTCCCTTGTTGATCGCTCCGGGCCTTCCCGGAGGATTCTGCCAGATGGCCGCCGCGCGGTCCCTTGCTGGTCGCTTCGGGCTAAGCCCTCCGCTTACGCAGCGGCCTCGTTCTCGCGCAGGCCGTAGCTCGCCATGCGCTTGATGACGTTCTCGATCTCCTCGTCGGACAGGATCGGCGGCTCGCCGATCTGCAAGGCGCCGTGATACTGGCGCGCCAGCGTCTCGACCTCGACGGCAAGCCACATCGCCTGGGCAAGGCTCGAGCCGACCGCGATCATGCCGTGCTGGGCAAGCAGGCAGGCCTTGCGGTCGCGCAGCGCCTCCACCGCATGCGCCGAAAGCTCGGCCGTGCCGAAGGTGGCGTAAGGCGCGCAGCGTATGTCGCTGCCGCCGGCGACCGCGACCATGTAATGGATCGCCGGTATCTTCCTGCCCATGATGGCGATCGTCGTGCAGTAGATCGGATGCGCGTGGACGACAGCGTTGACCTCGGGCCTGGCCTTCATGATGTCGAGATGGAAGCGCCATTCGCTGGATGGCGGCAGGCGCCCGTCGACCTCGCCGTCCCAACCCATGAAGACGATGTCTTCCGGCTGCAGCGTGTCATAGGGCGTGCTGGTCGGCGAGATCAGCATGCCCTCGCCGTGGCGACAGCTGATGTTGCCCGATGTGCCCTGGTTGATGCCGAGCGCATTCATCTGGATGCAGGCGTCGATGATGGCCTGGCGCACATCTCGGTCCGAAACGGTCATGCGATATTCCAATCCTTATTCGGTCCGTTACCAGGCCGTGTAGCCGCCATCGATCGACAGGATCGCGCCGGTGACGTAGCTCGACGCCGGCGACGCCAGGAACAGGATCGCCGAGGCGATCTCCTGCGGCGTGCCCAAGCGCCCCATCGGCGTCATGTCGATCCAGGTGTTGAAGAGTTCGGGACGCTCGCGCATCTTCAGCGTCATCTCGGTGCCGACATAGCCCGGCGCCAGCGCGTTGACGCGCACGCCCGATTTCGCCCATTCGACCGCGAGCGCCTTCGTCATCATGTGCACGGCGCCCTTGCTCACCATGTAGGACGGCGCCGTCTGCGGACGGTTGATGATCAGGCCCGACATCGAGCCGAGATTGACAATCGAGCCCTTGGTGCGGGAGACCATCGAACGGCCGAAGGCGCGCGAGGCCCAGTAGACGCCGTTGACGTTGACATCCATCACCAGGCGCCATTCCTCGTCCGGTGTGTCGAGCGCGGTGTTGAGGCGGGCGATGCCGGCGCTGTTGACCAGGATATCGACCTTGCCGAAATCGGCGACGATCGCAGTTGCCATCGCCTCGACGGCCTGCGGGTCGGTGACATCGAGCGCGCGGCCATCGACGCTTGCGACGCCGGCGGCCTTGAGCGCTTCGGCGGCGGCCTTCAGCCCATCCGCATTCATGTCGAGCAGGATGATATCCGCGCCGCAAGTCCCGAGCGCCCTGGCGGCCTCGAGACCGATCCCGCTGGCGCCGCCGGTGACGACGGCAACCTCGCCTGCCAGGTCGAATTGCGACCGGTAATCCATGCACGTCCTCCATCAGGACGGACTTGAGCGCGGGCAAAACTCCGCCCTCGCCGCCGAAGCAGCGCCGCAAGCCGACTGGTCCTGATAATGCCTCCGGGTCAGGCTCCTCCCGACCCCATGACAGGGACGTTACAGAAGCTTCCCGGGTCCGTCAATCTGGTTATAACCAGAAAACGGAATCTTTTTTGGATGAGCGCAAGTCAGGTGCGATCGACGCCGTTCACGGTCGCCGACGGCTGCTCGACCGCCATGTGGATGCGAGCGACGGAGGAGTTGTAGAAGGCCTCGTAATATTCGAGCGCGGCGCCATCGGCGTCATAGGCGATCGACTCGATCTCGATCAGCGGCGTGTTGGCGGCAACGCCCATCTCGTCGGCCTCTTCCTTGGTCGGAAGGGCCGCGCGCAGCCAGCGGTCGGCGCGTTTCACCGTCAGGCCGAAGACGGCGCGGATGGTGCCGAAGATCGACTGGTTTTCCGACAGGATGTTCTCCAACCCGGGCACCCTGTGCCCCGGCAGGCTGATGCGCGTCATGGTGATCGGCGCGCCGTCGGTCATGTAGACGCGGCAGATCCGGACCACGCTGCCATTGGCGGGGATGCCGAAGACCTTCGATTCCTTCTCGCTCGGCGGACAGCGGTAGATCTCCAGCGTTCGGGTCGAGACCTTGTGGCCCTTGGCGGTCAGGTCGTCGAACACGCCGAGATTGGCGGTCATGAAGTCGACATGCTCGCGGGGAGCGGCGACGAACATGCCCTTGCGCGGCATCTTGATGATGCGGCCTTCGTTCGACAGCGAGCCGATCGCGGCGCGCACCACGGGACGCGAGACGCCGAAGAAATCGCAAAGCGCCTGTTCCGAGGGAATGCGCGAATTGGCGGCAAGCAGGCCGGTGTTGATCGCTTCCTCGACCTGGTTGCGCAACTGCACCCAGAGGGGTGCGGCCTCGTCGCGGTTGAGCTGGACCTTGGAACCTATCGAGCGGAAAGCCTCGGCCGCCTCGGCATCTTCCTGGTCGTAACGAGGACGCCCGCGCATTCTGGTTGCTTGTTCCATTCGGTCCTGCCGCAAAAATCATTTGCCGCGACTCAGGAAGCGGCAGCGCCTCCTTAACGGAGACCGCCCGCCATTTTCACGCTCTCCGGCAAGTTTCGCAACCATAGCATCGCGGCGGCCCCCAGAACCGGTCCGGGAACCAAAAGCAGGAAGGCCCAGCGCCAGCCGCCGATGAAATCGGCGAAACGCGGCGTCAGCCAGATGGCTAGCACCGTCAGCGCGAAGCCCAGTCCCAGTTGCACGGACAAAGCGGTGCCGACGAAGCGGCGGTCGGCAAGCTCGGTGACGGCAGCGGAGAACTGCGCCGAATCGCCGACGACCGAAACGCCCCAGACAATGGCCACCAGCATGAACAGCCAGAGCGGGCCGGTGAAGAGAAAGCCCATCAGCAGCGCGCAGCCGCCCGAGACGAGCATCATGCCGGCGGTGGTGACGGTTCGGCCGATGCGATCCGACAGATAGCCGCCGAGCAGGCAGCCAAGGATACCGGAGGCCACGACAAGGAAGGTCGCGAGCGACGCGGTGGCGGCGGTTCCAATCGCCTGCGCCTCGAAAGCGGCGCGCGTATAGGCAAGCAGCCAGGCCCACATGGCATAGAGTTCCCACATGTGACCGAGATAGCCGAGATTGGCTAATAGCAACGGTTTTTCGCGGAACACCTGGCCGATGCGCGAGGGCTCGAACACGGCCTTGCCGAAGGGATAGGGCCCCTCCTTGGCGAACAGCAGAAAGAGCAGCGCGCCCGCCGCCGTCGCCACGCTGGCGGCGGCGACCACCGGCTGCCAGTCGAGCGCGGTCGAGACGGCGCGGAAGAGATGCGGCAGCGCCGAGCCGACAGTCAGCGCGCCGATGACCGCGCCGAGCGCCAGCCCCCTGTCGCGCGTGAACCAGGTGGCGACCAGCTTCAGCGCCGGCGGATAGACGCCGGCAAGTGCCACGCCGGTGGCGATGCGCGCGGCGATCACGCCGCCCGGCCCGGGATGAAGCAGCAGCGTCGCGTTGGCTAAAGCAGCGACGAGTGCCGCGGCCGCCATCAGGCGGCCGAGCCGCACAAGGTCCGGCAGATTGACCAGGCTCGCCGCCAGCGCGCCGATCACGAAGCCGACCTGGACGCCATTGGTCAGCCAGGCCTCGGCGCTGGCGCCCAATGCCAGTTCCTGCTTCAGCTCGGGAAGGATAGCGGTCGCCGAAAACCAGGTGGTCAGCGACAGGACGACCGCCAGGCAGAGCAGCGACAGCACGCGCCAGCGCTCGCTGTCGGCCACCATGCCGAGCCGGCCGCCCCCGACCGTGCTCATACGCCTTGCAGCGGAACGGTGAAGACCGTGGCCGTGCCGGTGAGGCAAAGCTCGCCCTGGCCGTTGCGTACGCTGGTCTCGATCTTGCAGATCGGCTTGTCGGGCCGCACTTCCTTGACCTCCACGCGTCCGGTGATCTCCTCATCAACGCCGACGGCCTTGACGAACTTCCAGGCCACTTCGAGGAACACGGTTCCAGGGCCGGGAAGATCCTCCGCCACGAGTGCATTGAGGATGCCGGAGGTGACGCCGCCCTGGACGATCAGCTTGCCGAACACCGACTTCTCGGCTAGCGCGCGGTCGTAATGCAGCGGGTTGCGGTCGCCGGTGATGTCGGTGAAGGCTTCGATGTCGCTGATGCGCGTGCGCCGCGTGCGCTCGGCAAAGGCGCCGACCTGCGGGCGGCCTTTCACGACACCCACCCAACCGTCTTTTGTCTCGGTGCTCATTTCGGCTTCTCCTCTGCTCCGGGTTCGACTGGTTTGAAAGCCGGCAGGACTCGGCCGCCGATGGCTGTCGGCGCAAGCCGCAGCATGTCCCCGACGTGTAGCGGTTGTGTGCCGGCCAGGATGAAGCTCAGCATCGTCGGGCCTTCGGCCAGTTCGACCAGCCCGACCACGTAGGGTGCTGCCGGCAGCCAGCCGGGATGGCCAGGCTTGTGTATTTCCGAAAAGGACTTGAGCCGTCCCCTGCCCGACGCGTCTTTCCAGACCAGGCGCCTGCTCCAGCAATTGGGGCAGATCGGGCGCGGGTAGAAGACGGCCTTGCCGCAGTCCTCGCAATGCTGGATGGCCAGCCGCCCTTCGGCGGCGGCATCCCAGAACGGCCGGGTAAGCGCGGTAATGGTCGGGCCGGCGATCTTCAGCGTGTTCAAATCGACTAGCATCAGGCGGCTCCCAGCACGAGCGCGGTCGCTTCGCTCATCGTCGCGCCATTGCCGGTGACCAGCGCGAGCCCGGCCTTGGCGATCTGGCGTTCGCCCGCCTCGCCGCGCAGCTGGCGCACCGCCTCGACGACATGGGTCATGCCGCCGGCGAGGTCCGGCTGGCCGAAGCCGAGCTGGCCGCCATGCGTGTTGAGCGGCTTGTCCCCCTTGTGCGAAAGGTCGTGGTCGCTGAGCCACGCGCCGAACTGGCCCGGAGCGCAGAGGCCGGCATCCTCGATCGTGGTCGCGACCATGATCGTGTAGCAATCGTAGAGCGACAGGAGATCCATCTCCTCGGCTCGCGTGCCGGACTGTTGGAAGGCGCGCGCCATGGCGCTCTTCAGCGGGCCGGAGGTGAGGTGTGGGGCCTGGCTGACCGCGCGATGCGTGACCTTTTCGCCGGCGCCAAGCAGATGGACAGGCGGCTTGCGCAACGACCGCGCGCGTTCGGCCGAGGTGACAACGACGGCTTCGCCGCCGGCGACCGGCATGACGATTTCGAGAAGATGCAGCGGCGAGGCGATCATCGGCGAGGCCAGCACCGCCTCGACATCGGCCGGCTTGCCGAAGAAGATAGCGTCGGGATTGAGCTGCGCATTGGCGCGCGCCGCCGCGGCGATCATGGCGAAGTCCCGGGCGGTCGAACCGTATTCAGCCATATGCGCCTGCATCAGCAGCGCGTAGGAGATGTTAGCGCCCGAGGCGCCGAACGGCACGTCGAACTCGCGGATCGGGTTGCGGTTGGGCGAGCGGGGCGCCGTCTCCTCGCGGTTGTTGGCGAGCACGCACAGCACCGCCTCGCACATACCGGCCTCGATCGCTGCCGCCGCGCGCCAGATCATGCCGGCACCGGACGCGCCGCCGAGATCGACGACATTGGCCATGGTCGGCGCGAGGCCGAGATACTCGGCGATGGTCGCCGGAACATGCTGCGGCGTCTCGCCGACCTGCGGCCCGACCAGCAGCCCGTCGATCGCCGTCGGCTCCAGCCCGGCATCGAGTACCGCCAGGCGCGAGACCTCGGCGATCATCTCGAGCGTCGTCACACCGCTGGTCAGGCGCTGCGGCTTCAACTCGCCGATGCCGACGATTGCTCCCTTCGACTGGTTCATGCCGCCTTGCTCCGGTCGAGCGCGCGGTATTCCTCCAGGCACGCCGGATTGGCGAGCGAAGCCATGTTCTTGACCGGCTTGCCTTCGAGCGTGGTGCGGGCCGCGCCCTCGACGCGCTTGCCGTTCAGCGTATAAGGCACGGCCCGCACGGCATGGATGCGATGCGGCACGTGGCGCGGCGAGGCGCCTTCGCGGATCGCGCGGCGGATTTGCGCGGCAAGCTCGGGAGTCAGCGCATAACCGTCACTGAGCTTGACGCAGAGCACGATTTCCTCGTCGCCCTCGACCGGCGCGCCAAAGACCAGGCAATCCTCGATCTCGGCGAAACCTTCGCAGGCCGCGTAGATCTCGGCCGTGCCGATGCGCACGCCACCGGGCTTCAGCGTCGTGTCCGAACGGCCATGGATGACGGCGGAGCCGTGAGCGGTCATCTCAGCGACGTCGCCATGCGTCCAGATCTCGCGGCGCGCGGCGAAATAGGTAGCGTGATAGCGCGCGTCGCCGTCCTTGCCCCAGAAGGTCAGCGGCATCGACGGGAACGGCTCGGTGCAGACGAGGTCGCCCTGGCGGCCGACGACCGGCGCGTTGCGCTCGTCCATCACGGCGACGGCGAGGCCAAGCCCTTTGACGGTGAGCTCGCCGCGCCGCACGGGATGGATCGGCGATCCAAGCAGGAAACAGCCGATGATCTCGGTGCCGCCCGAGATCGAGGCGAAGATCATGTCGCGCTTCACATGCTCGTAGACCCAGTCGAACTGGCCGGGCGAAACCGGCGCGCCGGCCGACAGCAGCGAGCGCAGCGACGAGAGGTCGTGCAAGCGTCCCGGCGCGTAATTTTCGGCGGCGAGCGTGGCCAGATATTTCGGACTGGTGCCGAAATGGGTGACGCGGGCACGCTCGGCCATCGTCCAGAGCGGGCTGGGGTCGAGGCCGTCGGCCGATTTCAGGATCGGCGCGCCGTCATAGAGCACCACTGTCGCGTGGCAGGCGAGGCCGGAGATCAGCCAGTGATACATCATCCAGGCGGTGTTGGTGTACCAGCTCATGACGTCGCCTGGGCGAACATCGCCATGCAGCAGGTGTTCCTTGAGATGCTGGAGCAGCACGCCGCCGGCGCGGTGGACGATCGCCTTCGGCGCGCCTGTCGTGCCGGAGGTGTAGAGCACATAGGCCGGATGGTCGAAGGGCACGC
This sequence comes from Mesorhizobium sp. RIZ17, assembly GCF_051127865.1. Taxonomy (NCBI): domain Bacteria; kingdom Pseudomonadati; phylum Pseudomonadota; class Alphaproteobacteria; order Hyphomicrobiales; family Phyllobacteriaceae; genus Mesorhizobium; species Mesorhizobium sp. RIZ17. Next base: position 3,873,655 of record NZ_CP147861.1, on the reverse strand, counting down.
GCTCGAAGACGAGCGGGGCGTCGCTGCCGAAATCGTCGAACGAAATGCAGTCCGCCGCGCAGTCCGGCTTGGCGCCCGGCTCGCCGGTCAGCACCAGCGTCGTCACCGTCGGCATTGCGGCGACGATCTCGGCCAGCCTGTCGGAGATGTCATGCTCCTTGCCCGCATAGCGGTAGCGCGGCGCGGCGAACAGCACCTTGACGCCGATCTGGCCAAGGCGGTCGACGATCGCGGCGGCGCCGAAATCCGGCGAGCAGGACGACCAGACGGCGCCGACCGACAGAGCCGCCAGCAACGCCACGAGGCCTTCGACACGATTGGGCAGGATGCCGCCGACGCAGTCGCCCTTGACGACGCCGGCCGCGCGCAGGCCATGCGCCGTTCGGGCGACGAGACGGCGCAGTTCGCCGAGCGTGACGGAGCGGAAATGGCCGCTCTCGTCGGCCTCGATCAGAACAACCCTCTCCTCGTCACCGCGCAGCAGGTTTTCCCCGAGATTGAGCGAGGCTTCCGGCAGGAAGCGGCTCCCGGTCATCGGCGCATTGTCGTCGCGCTGGAAGGAGATCGCGCCCGGATCACCGATCACTTCGGCAAAATCCCACACTGCCCGCCAGAACGCGCCCGGATCGCCGATCGACCAGCGGTGCAGCGTCTCGTAGTCGCGCGGGTCGAAGCCGTTGGCTGTCGAAAAGCGCGCAAGGTTGGACGATTGGAACGCGGCCGGCGCCGGCGTCCAAAGCACGGATGACATGGATTTCCTCCCGCAACGCAGGCCGGGCTCGATGCCGCGACCTTGCCTGCCGATGCATTTCAGATTATTGGTTATAACCAGAATGTCAAGCGAGGATCGCGGCCATGAGGACCGCGCCGGCGGAGGAGCAGACCATGGATGCCGTGCATATCGTTGCCGCGAAGCGGACGCCCATCGGCAAGCTGAACGGCGCGCTTTGCGACCTCTCGGCGGCGGAGCTGGGCGGGCAGCTTATCCAGGCGATGCTGGCTGATGCGCAGCTCGCGCCCGATGCCGTCAGCGAGGTGATCATGGGCCAGGTGCTGACCGGCGGCGCCGGGCAGAACCCGGCGCGGCAGGCCGCGCTCAAGGCAGGCTTGCCGGTCGGCGTTCCCGCCATGACTGTCAACAAGGTGTGCGGCGCCGGCCAGAAGTCGATCCATCTCGCTGCCCAGGCCATTCGCTGCGGCGACGCCGATTGCGTGATTGCCGGTGGGCAGGATTCGATGACCTCGGCGCCGCATGTCATTCACGGCGCCCGCGCCGGCATCCGCATGGGCGACCGGATCGTCAAGGATTCGATGATCACCGACGGGCTGTGGGACGCCTTCCATCAGGTGCATATGGGCGTGACGGCGGAGTCGCTGGCGCAGCGCTACCAGATCACCCGCGAGGAGCAGGACCGTTTCGCGCTGCGCTCGCAAGAAAAGGCCGACACGGCCATCCGGGCCGGGCGGTTCGACGAAGAGATCGTCCCGATCTCGATAAGGACCAGGCAGGGCGATCGCGTCATCGACCGCGACGAGCATCCCAATCCGACAACGACAATGGAAGCGCTAGGCAGGCTGAGACCTGTCTTCGATACGGCGGGAACGATCACGGCCGGCAACTCGTCGGGCCTCAACGACGGCGCCGCGGCGGTGCTGGTGATGTCGGACACGCGGATGCAGGAACTCGGCCTGACGCCCCTCGCCCGCATCGCCTCCTACGCCTCCGCCGGCGTCGAGCCGATGGATATGGGGCTCGGCCCCGTCGCGGCCTCGCGCCGCGCTCTCGACAAAGCCGGCTGGCGCGCGTCCGACCTCGACGTGATGGAGATCAACGAGGCTTTCGCCGCGCAGGCCATCGCCGTCAACCACGAGATGGGCTGGAACGAGGACATCATCAACATGAGCGGCGGCGCCATCGCGCTCGGACATCCGCTGGCCGGTTCCGGCTGCCGCATCGTGGTGACGCTGCTCTACGAGATGATCCGCCGCGATGCGCGCAAAGGATTGGCTTCGCTCTGCATCGGCGGCGGCCAGGGCGTGGCGATCTGCCTGGAGCGGTGAGCACGGGCGATTGCGTTGGCTGGTACCGCGCTCAACTTGCTGATGAATCCTCACCTGCCACGGCATAGGTAAGCAAGACGCCGTCAGAGTCAGTCGCGAGATTTGCATCCGGCTGCATGGCGACAAGCGCTACGCTCGAGACAGCGCCATCGGCGACATTCCGTGTGTCAGTCCGGCGATGAGGACAGTCCCGCGAGAAGCGGCGCGTAGGCGGCGAGCCTGCGGGATATGAACTCAGTGAAGAGCCGCACGCGCTTCGTCTTGCGTGCCTCGCCCTGTGTGAGAAGCCAGAGCGTTCCGTACATGTGCAGGCCGGTGCCCGGCACCCTTGCGAGCAGCGGGTCGGCATCGCCGACGAAGCACGGCAGTGTCGTCATCCCCACCCCTTGCCGTACGGCAACGATCTGCGCCTCGCCATCCGTGGTCCTGAAAGGAACCCCTGTGGCACGAACCTCACCCTCGCGGACCCAGTCCGGGATGCCATGAACGCTTATGACGATCCACCGGATGGGATCCGGCGCGCCCGCGCGCCACGCGGCCAGTCGATCGCGAGACATGTAGACGCCGCCGAACAGCTCCGGCCCCTTCAGGCCGTGAAGATTGAGCGGCAGGGTCTTGCGGTCGTAGACGACGCGGATCGCGACATCGGCGTCCCGGTTGGTCAGATTTGCCAGCTCGCCGGACGACAAGATTTCCATCTCGATGTCCGGATGCAGACGCGCGAAATCGGTGAAGTCCGACATGAGCAGGTGTGTCGCAAGCGTAGGCGCCAACGTCACCCGCAGGAGCCCGCGCACGCCCTGGTCGCGACCGAAAACGCGCGTCTCGAGCTGGTGCGACGAGGCTTCCATCTGGTTCGCGAGCTCGAGGACCTCCTCGCCCGCGGCCGTCAGGCGGTAACCAGAAGGCAGCTTTTCGAACATGTGCGCCGCGAGGCGTTCCTCGAGCTGAGCGATGCGTCGCAGCACGGTCGAGTGATTTACCCCGAGACGCCCGGCGGCAGCCCGGACTGAGCCGCCGCGCGCGACGGCAAGAAAGTAGCGAATGTCATCCCAGTCGATCATGGTGCAATCCGGCACCGTGCGGTGCGTCTTCCAAAGCCCGTCTCCGATACCGTCGAATAGCGTCGTCCTCGGACAAGTCGGGTGATGACTTTTGCGCTTGGGGCCGTTGCTCACGCCGGACATTCCTTGGCTGAAGTTATTAGCTCGCCTGGTTCGATTTTGCACCACCGATGTGCGGACTTCCGCACTGAAAGCCTGACGCAGCCGGACCCATTTCAACCTCGACACGATCCCCGGACGAATGCTCGGGGCAACGAGGAAAGCCGAAAGGAGAAGTCATGGGAAAGCTCGATGGTAAGGTTGCAGTCGTCACGGGTGGGTCGAGCGGCATGGCGCTGGCGAGCGCCAAGCGGTTCGTCGAAGAAGGCGCCTATGTTTTCATCACGGGCCGGAGGCAGGAGGCGCTCGATGAGGCGGTGAAGGCGATTGGCCGCAACGTGACCGGCGTGCGCGCCGACTCTGCCAACCTGGCGGACCTCGACCGCCTGATCGACACGGTCAAGCGGGAAAAGGGCAAGATCGACGTCCTGTATGCGAGCGCCGGCATAGGCGAAGCCGTCCCGCTGGGCGAGATTACCGAGCAGCATTTCGATGCGGCCTTCGGCCTGAATACGCGCGGCACGCTGTTTACGGTTCAGAAGGCGTTGCCGCTGTTCAACGATGGCGGATCGATCTTCATGACCGGGTCAGTTGCTTCGGTGAAGGGCTTCCCTGGTTACAGCGTGTATGCGGCGAGCAAAGCGGCGTTGCGTTCATTCGCACGCACTTGGCTCAACGAACTGAAGGGCAGGAATATCCGGGTGAACGTGTTGAGCCCGGGTCCGATCGCCACACCGATGCAGGACCAAGTTCTCACCGAGGAGGCGAAGCGGATGTTCGAATCCCTGATCCCGCGGGGAAAGATGGGGCGTGCCGAGGAAATTGCGGCGGCCGCGGTGTTTCTTGCTTCCGACGATTCCAGCTTCGTAAATGGGGTGGAGCCGTCCGTCGACGGCGGCTTTTCGGCCATCTGAAATCGCGCCTGATCGCCGGAACCACCCATGGCGAAAAGACTTCCGCGCCGAACGCCCGGCCCGGCTGCGCGGAAGTCGTTCGTGACGGGACGTCTGCGCAAAGATCGCCCCACACAGCGGAACGGATAACCCAGCGCCATTGAAGGCCGGGGAATCAACATCAACACGGATCGGAGAAACATTATGAGCTACGCGATTGTAGGATTCGGCAAGATAGGCCAGGCCCTCGCCCACGCCTTCGCCCGCAAAAACATCAACGTGGCCGTCGCGAGCAGACGGCCACCCGAGGCGTTGGCGCCGCAGGCCGAGGCGATTGGACCCACGGTCGTCGCCATGTCGCTGCGGGAAGCACTCGAGGCTGACACAATCTTCCTGGCGGTCCCGTTCGGGGAGCACCGCGAGGTCGCGAAGGCCCTGCCGAACTGGAAAGGCAAGACGGTCATCGACGCGACGAACGCGTTGGTTCCCCCTGAGGAGCTGGACGGTCTCCCGTCCTCCGCCTTCGTCGCGAAGGCCTTCGCCGGCGCCAGGTTCGTGAAAGGTTTCAATCACCTGATTGCGGCCACCCTGGCTGCCGATCCGGTCGTCGAGGGCGGCCACCGGGTCGTCTTCCTGTCGAGCGACGACGAGGACGCGGTCGCTCCCGTGGCGGCCTTGGCCAAGCAACTCGGGTTCGCACCCGTCAAGCTGGGAAAGCTCAACGAGGGCGGCGCGCTGGTGCACGCACGCGGCCGCGTTTGGGGCCAGCTCATCTTCCAGGATTTGTTCAAGAAGGAGCAGTGACCGATCTGGCGCAAGGGCGAATCCACGGGTCGCTCAGCATCTATCGAATGCTGGCGATGGCCTAGGATTCGCCCGGCTGACCCCTGCTATCCGCTGCGTGATGCTCCCATCATTCCCGCTCAATTGTTTTTGACCCAGCTAAAATATTGAGCCGACGCCGAAGCCCCAAGGCCGGACGCCCGCAAGGGTTCAGACAACAACGAACGAAGATGCCGTGAGCGAGAGATGCGGAGCAAGGGTAGCGAACTGGACCTGATGGGCCGCACCGCTGCCGTCGCTGTCGAAGGAAAGGGCTCCGGTCGAACTGTTGTAGATGATGTGGTCGGTACCGGCGTGCGCGCTCGCGCCGATGTGCAAATCCTGCATCGGGAGGGCGCCGGCGTGAAGGCCCGCCAACACGCTGTGGTCCAGTTGGATCTTGTCCTGGCCAACGTTGAAGTCGGTTACCTTGGCGATGTTGTCGGCCTTCAGAGCCGAGTTGAAAACGAAGACATCCTTGCCCCCGTTCCCGGTCAACACGTCATGACCGCCGCGGCCATTGATGACGTTTGGCCCGGCATTGCCGTCGATAGTCTGGGCCGACGAGTTGCCGCTGAGGTTGATTGCCGTCGTGCCTGAGCGGTTCGTGGTAGCCAGGTGCTCGATTTCCGAACCAAACAAAAGCGCGTGGCTGACCGAGGCGAGCACAGTGTCCGTGCCGCCGTGGATCGCCTCGAGCACCCTGTCGCCGGCATTATTGACATAGTAGGTGTCGTTTCCGGCACCGCCGACCATCGTGTCTGCGCCCGTCGTTCCGTGAAGGACGTTATCGCCAGGGGTGCCGTAGATCGTATGGCTGGTGGTTGCGCCTGCAGGCGCAGATGAAGTGCCAGTGCTCGATGACGCGGACGAGGTACCGGTACCGGAGGATGTGGATGTACCGGTGCCGGCGGGTGTGGATGAAGTACCGGCGCTCGACGACGTAGGCGGCGTGGTCGAGGAGGTATTGTGCTGCAGGAAGACGGACTGCAGAGCCTTGTCGTTTCCAAGCGACGTGTCGCCCTGTTGCGAACCCCAGGCATAGGCATAGTCGAAGGCAGGCGACGGCGCCAGCTTGGCCCAGTGGTCCATCATGGTCTGCTCTTGGGCCGCAGTGGGCATCACATATTGGCCGCCCGTGTCGGTCGTCCAGGAGCCGCCTCCAAACGCCTGATAGACCGGAACGATCTGGCTGGCCGGGACGCCCGATGCCACCGCCGCGTTCGCGGCCCTGTCGATCATGTTGTAGTCGATCGTGCTCGTACCCGTGCGCACCGGATAGGGATCCACGCCGTAATAGTCGATATGCGTGTTGGCGGGATTGTAGGTGTTGGAAAAATCCGGGTTCGTGGAGGACCCCATGTTCATCATTGTGATGAAGGTCTTGGCGCCAGGCACGTTGGCATGAATCCAATCCGACTCCGCCTTCAAATTGGCAGCGGATGCGTAGGTGCCCCACTTGCCGGTGGGATCCGGCTCGTCGGCAAGGAAGAAGCCGTACAGGTTCGGATTGCCGATGAAGGGGGCCACCTTCTGGGTAAACGATGATGTGGCGCCATTCACCTCGTTGAGCCAGACCAGGCCCTTCTGGCCGGCCGGCAGCGCGTTGAGCTGGTCGACAGATTGAACGTCGACAAGATTGAATCCGGCAGCGGCGATGGGAGCGCCCAGTCCACCGGATCCTGATGTGTAGTGGAGAGTCATCCGATTTCCTTCATAGTTCGGACCCCCGGGACGCCCACCTACTCGAATGCCATATTGGCCTCAAATCAAATACGGATGTCTCTCGTTCAGAATAATTGATCGGCCAATGGCTCCGCTTCCAAAGGTCGGAATTCCAATGGCGGTGTCGTCATGCCGTAAAACGGCAGCTTTCATGGCGTCTATCGTCCAGGCATATTCAGCACTCTGTAGCGATAGATCGATTTCGGCTGCGATCATTCTACGACTTATACGAGTATTAACCTTGATCAACTGCGACATCGAAACGAGTAACTGTCGACGATGTGTCGCGTTTGAATGCTCGACGGAGCCGACTGGCCAGGCGTTTCGGTATTGCGCTCCAAGCTGGGACGTCGCGGATTACCTGCCGTGACGTAAAACCCGCTCACGTCGGCCGGCTATGCTCGCGGCCTGTCTGCCGGTTGCCGGCAAATGTGATTTGCCGGCAATGGCTGGGCCACGATGCCGCGAGCATGCCGTGATCGCATCCCCGCCCTGAGGTAAGGCGCTGGCCGAAGGCTCACACAACAACGAACGATGACGCCGTGAGCGAGAGGTGGGGCGCAAGAGTGGCGAACTGGACCTGATGAGCGCTTCCGGTGCCATCTACGTCGAACGATAGTGCTCCGGTTGAGCTGTTGTAGATGATGTGGTCCGTGCTGTCATGGGCGCCCCTCCCAATGTGGAAGGCACCGGCTGGCAAGGCACCCGTCTGAAGCCCCGCGAAAACGCTGTGGTCGAGTTGGATCTTGTCCTGGCTGACGTTGAAGTCGGTTATCGTGGCGACATTGCCGGCTTTAAGAGCCGAATTGAATACGAAGACGTCCTTGCCGCCATTTCCGGTCAGGACGTCAGCGCCGCCGCCGCCGTTGATGATGTTGGCCCCCGCATTGCCCTGGATCGTCTGGGCGAATTCGTTGCCGGTCAGGTTGATTGCCGCGGTTCCGGAGGGATTCGTGGTAGCCAGGAGTTCGATCTCCGAACCCGGAAAAAGGGCATAGCTCACCGAGGCAAGGACCTTGTCGGTTCCACCACCGATCGCCTCGATCACCTGGTCACCGCTGTTGTTGACATAGTAGGTATCGTTGCCAGCACCGCCGATCAGCGTGTCGGCGCCGGTTGTTCCCTGAAGCACGTCCGCGCCGGGGGTGCCGTAGAACGTGCCGCCTGTGGTTGGGGGTGGTGTCGTGGTCGAAGGCGATGTCGTGGTCGGAGGCGGAGTTGTTGTCGAAGTGGTGGTGGTCTGCGTATTGTGCTGGAGGAACACGGCTTGCAGCGCCGAATCGCTTCCGAGCCCCGTGTCGCCCTGCTGCGATCCCCAGGCATACGCGTAATCGAAGGCAGGTGAGGGAACCAGCGCGGCCCAGTGATCCATCATCGTTTGCTCTTGGGCCGGAGTAGGCATCACATACTGGCCACCGCTGTCGGTGGTATAGGTGCCACCGCCAAACGCCTGATACACCGGCACGATCTGGCTGGCCGGTATGCCCGACGCTTCGGCCGCGGCCACGGTCCTGTCGATCATGTTGTAGTCGATCGAGGTCACGCCGGTGCGTACCGGATAGGGATCCAGCCCGTAGTAATCGATGTGCGAGTTCGCCGGATTATAGGTGTTGGAAAAGTCCGGATTCGCCGACGATCCCATGTTCATCATGGTGATGAAGGTCTTCGCGCCCGGCACGTTTGAATGGATCCAGTCGGATTCCGCCATCAAATTCGACGCGGTTGCGTAGGTGCCCCACTTGCCGGTCGGATCCGGCTCGTCGACGAGGAAGAATCCGAAAAGATTCGGATTGCCGATGAAGGGCGTGACTTTCTGGATGAAGGAGGACGTCGTCCCACTGTACTCGTCGAGCCAGACCAGCCCCTTCGATCCGGCCGGAAGCGCGTTGAGCTGATCAACGCTTTGAACATCGACCAGATTGAATCCGTCGGCGGCAATAGTCGTACCCAGCCCGCCAGATCCGGACGTGTAGTGGAGTGTCATGCGACTTCCCTTTGTCTGATTCGAGAAGCCCCCGACGGCTGCGTAACCGACGCCTAAATTAGCTACAAGTAAAAATAGATGCGCTTTCGGTCAGAGTTGTTGATAACGATGCCGGCGCGACGAGACGTCGCGCCTCCGTTCATTTCTCCGTCGAGCGGCCTGGCTGCCGGGGCCGCACGCGCCCAGGAGTCGGGAGGGCCATGCCGCGCCCCTTTTCGGTTCTTACCCACCAAAACTGTCACAGCGTATCGCCGCATCGGAGCAAGGCTCCCTGCTTCATTTAAACGGACGAGGACAGGAGGCAAGCCTGCCCTTAGCGTGAGCTGGGTGACATTCGGGCGGAAGCATCGCGAACCGGCAATGAGAGCAAATCCAAACGCCTGCCACGTCGTGCGCCCGAGATGCCTTGCGCTCTCGGGAGGGGCAAGATGAACCCCCATCTGGTTTGCGTGGGAGGCGAGGATCACCCTCTGCGTATTCCGTTCCTTCTATCGCTGCGCGAACAGGGCTTCAGGCTCACCGCGCTATCGAGCGACGACGGAACCGCATTTTCGCGCCACGGAATTCCTCATCGTCACATCAGGTTCGATCGATTTGCCAGCAGCGGTGCGGAATTGAGCACACTGCGCTCGATCCGCGGACTGATGTCTGAACTCCGGCCGGACATCGTGCAAAGCTTCGACACCAAGCCCAACTTGCTGACGCCGCTGGCAGTACGAGGCCAAGTGCCCGTTGTGCGCACGATCAACGGCCTTGGCTGGACTTTCTCCTCACTGGAGCCACGGGCGCTCGCCCTGCGTCCAGTCTTCTGTAGTCTGCAGTGGCTTGCTTCTTTCTGGACAGCCGTGACTGTCTTCCAGAACCGGGATGACCAGGCTTTCTTCGAACGCTGGCGGTTGATCGGCAAGAGCGCGGCGCGGTTGATAGCTGGTTCAGGTATCGACGTGGAGGCATTCGCGACAGTGCGTCGTTGCGGGCCTTCCGCGGCGACGATGCGCGAGCAGCTTGGGCTGCACTTCGCCGAGGTCGTGATGTTCGTCGGCCGGCTGACCCGCCAAAAGGGGATTCCGACCCTGCTTGAAGCAGTTCCCCGCATTCTTAAAGAAAGGCCCAACGCGCGTTTCATTCTTGTCGGCCCGCGCATGTCCGAAGGTCCATTTGCCGTCGCCAAAGCCGACATCGACAGATACGCTCCCCATGTACTCGCCCTTGGACCGAGAACGGATATTCCCGCCCTGCTTGGCATGGCCGACCTTTTTGCGTTCCCTACGCAATATCGGGAGGGTATCCCGCGTGTCCTGCTGGAAGCCGGACTGGCCGGATTGCCAATCGTCGCCTCGAGGATGCCCGGCTGCAATGACGTGGTCGAAGATGGGTGGAACGGCTATCTCGTTGCGCCGCGCGACGTGAACGGCTTTGCATCCAGAATAATCGATCTCCTGTCAGATCGCGCCCGCGCCAAGACCATGGGCGACCGGTCGGTCGGATTTGTGCGAGAGCGGTTCGCGCTTTCGGGTGTCGTCGATCAGTATTGCGACCTTTACCGGCGCATCCTTTCTGGCGCGATCCAGACAGGCTTGCCGGGCCAGGCGACGGCAAGGGATCCAGGAAACCGCCAGCTCAGCGAGGCGCCGCAATGATCCGCGACGCGCTCCTGGCCTGCGGCGTCGCAATGGCATATGCGACGCAGCTCGACGTCCCGAGATTGCCGTTTGGATATGGCGAACTGTTCCTCACGCTTTGGATCGTGCTGTCGCTCTTGAGGGTACTTGCAGGCGGCCGCCTGGAAGCAACGCCAGCCCTGGCCAAGCTTGCAGCCTTCTGGCTGGTCCTGACTTTTGCCCTGGGATTGGGCACCATCGTCGGCTTCATGACAACTGTCCTCTACGTGGATCCGCTGCTGCACGACACGGTGGCTTATGCGCTGCTGATCTGCGTCACCTGTCTGGTGGCCGCGGAGCCCGATGCCGATGTCCGATTGCGCCGGAGCGCGTGGTGGGTGATCGGCATCGCGAACATGTGCTTCGTCATTCAGGTAGGCGTCGGTTGGGGTTGGATACATCAATCCGGCGTCGATCCCTGGTATTGGGATCGGTTCCGCGGCTGGTCCGAGAACCCGAACCAGCTCGCAATCTATTGCGCGCTCTTCGGCCCGCTGGCCCTGCACCTTACGACCACCACTCGCAGTCGGTGGGGCCGGCTGCTTGGAACAAGCTGCCTAGTCATTACCTTCTATGTCGGCCGGCTGACGAAAAGCGACACCTATCTCTACACAAGCATCGCGACCGGTCTGATGTTTGTTGCGCTGTGGACCAGGACATGGCTTGCGACCGGGCGCGCCGACAAAAGCCTGTTCCGACAGGTTATGCTCGTGCTGCTGATAGGCTCCCTTCCGCTGGCGATGTCGCTGAGCCCCTACGCCCTCGCTGAGGCCGGCCACGCGGCAAATTATGCCAAGAGCCTCACCAAGGACAAGGGTGGAGAAGCGACCGAAGAGACCGCCGCGCTTCGTCTTTTTCTTTGGGGCGAGGCATTGGAGAAGGGAGCGACAGCGGGATCATTGGGTCTAGGCCCGGGACCGCATCTCGAACGTCCGCCTATCGTCGACAAGCAATTTCTGCCACGCCCCTTCGAAGCCCACAGCACCGTTATCGATCTCTACCTGCAAGGTGGGCTGGTCGCTGTCCTCGCCCTCGCCTGGATCGTCAGCTCGGCTGCGCTCTCGGCGTGGCGCGCGAGGGCAGACGCCCTGCTGGTGCTTATTGCGTCGATCGTCATTTTCGGCTCTCCGCACCTGATCATCCGCCACCCGATTGTGTGGTTTGCGCTGACCATGTCCCTTGTCGCCAGAACCAATCAGGCGGTTCCGGCGACCGTTCGTTCCAAGGAATACTAGGATGTGCGGGATTGCCGGAATTCTTCTTGCTCCCCATGCCCTCGATACGAAGCCGCTCAGGGCGATCGGGCCGATGACGACGGCCCTTCGCCAGCGCGGACCGGACGGGGAAGGATTCTGGATCGACCGCCAGGCAGGCGTTGCGCTGGGCCACCGGCGACTGGCGATCGTCGATCTGTCGGAGACGGGTGGCCAACCAATGCGTTCGGCAAGCGGCCGGTATGTCATCACCTTCAATGGCGAGATATACAACTTCTGCGATCTGCGCCGTGAGCTTGAAGCGGCGGGCGGGTCCTTCCGTGGCACCGGCGATACCGAAGTCATGCTGTGCGCGATCGAGAAGTGGGGTCTCGACGCAGCCGTTCGACGTTTTGCCGGCATGTTCGCGTTCGGGCTGTGGGATATGCAAACCCGGACGCTGCACCTCGTCCGCGACCGGATGGGCAAGAAGCCGCTCTATGTCGGCCTGACACACGAAGCGCTAGTCTTTGCCTCGGAACTGAAGGCGATCACCTGTTTCCCCGGCTTCCGCGCGGAGCTGGATGAAGACGCGGCGACGATGATGCTGTCGAAAGGATGGGTGCCGGACGGCTATTGTATCTGGCGAGCGGCGTTCAAGCTGCCGCCTGGTTCGACCATGTCGGTGAATTTGGCGGATCTTGCCAATGCGCGCAGCGTCGGTGCCCTTGCCCAACGCGTTCGGCACTGGTGGTCGCTCGCCGAAATTGCATGTGCAGGGCAGCGGGAGCCGGCCATCGGCAGCGACGAGGACCTCACAACCGAGCTGGACCGCCTGCTTCGCCTCGCAGTGCGCGAACGAATGATTGCGGATGTGCCGCTTGGCGCCTTCCTGTCGGGCGGCATAGACAGCTCGACTGTCGTCGCCCTCATGCAGGCGCAATCCATGAAGCCGGTGCGAACTTTCACCATCGCTTTCGACGAAGGAGGGTTCGACGAAGCTCCGCATGCCGCGACCGTGGCGAACTTCCTGGGCACGGATCACACCGAGCTTCACCTGTCCGCCGCCGTGGCGCGGGAGGTCATACCGGAACTGCCGCGGATCTGGGACGAGCCGTTCGGCGATGAATCGCAGATTCCGTCGCTGCTCGTGTCGCGCCTCGCCCGCCGGCACGTTACGGTGGCTCTGTCGGGTGACGGCGGCGACGAGTGCTTCGCCGGCTACTCCAGGCATTTCCTGGTGAGCCGCCTGACGCGCCAGCAGCACTTCCCGTCACCGCTTCGCCGAGCGATAGCCGCAGGTACGGGTCTGCTTGCCCGGGCTTCGCTCCACGATCTGGTCGGGCGCCTGCCGCTGCCGACGGGCTTGCGGCATGCGCTGCGAAGCGATCGCTTGCATCGCCTCACAAGTCTGCTCGAAGCAGCGAGCGAGGATGACCTGCTGCAACGGCTGACGAGCCCTTCGACCGGGACCCTGGCCCGTCGTCGGCTAACCATGCCGAGCTCCGGCTTGCCGCGGCCCGATGACCTGTTGTCTCGTCTCCTGCTTGACGACATGGCCGGCTATTTGCCCGGCGATATTTTGGTCAAGCTCGACCGCGCCAGCATGGCCAACGGCCTCGAGGGTCGGTGTCCGATCCTTGACCATCGCGTCGTTGAATTTGCGTGGCGCCTGCCGGCTGGCACCAAGGTTCGGAACGGCAAGGGCAAGTGGATCCTTCGCCACCTGCTGGGCCGCTATTTGCCGCGGCAGATGATTGATCGGCCGAAGCAGGGCTTCGACGTTCCGGTTGGCGCCTGGCTGAGAGGACCCCTTCGCATGTGGGCCTCGGACTTGATTGCCGACGCGCGTCTGTCCGGCGCCGGGCTACTCGACTTTGCCAAAGTGGACGCCTGCTGGCGGGATCATCTCGACGGCAAGCAGGACCGCGCCCGCGATCTGTGGCCAGTCTTGATGTTCGAGGCGTGGCGTAGCCAGGCGGCCCGGTCGATCGCATCCGACGCAAGCCGGTCTCAAGAATACGCGCTGCAGGGTGATTGAGATGGTCAACCAAGTTCAACTTCTAAGGCCGAAGCCGGCGGCGGCGCCGACGCACGACGCCAGGCCACGGCGGCTGGCCCTCGAAAAGATGAACGATCCGACGCCCTTGCAGCAGGTGCTGGTGACCGTTTGGAGGCAGAAATGGCCCATCCTCGGCATGGCCATTCTAGGCGGCGTCCTGGCCGGATTTGTCGGGATGATGCGCCCTCCCCTCTATGAGGCGAGCACACAAATGATCGTGGACCTGCCCGGCAGCCCTGGTCCCGCCGCGAGCGCGCCACAGGATATGCTGGCTGCGACCGTCGATGGCCACCTGACTGTGCTTTCATCGGAAGCGCATTTGAGGAATGTGCTGATGGCTCTGCGCGCGGCGGATGCCGATCACCCTCGCACGCGCCCGGTCCCGGCCGCAATCGAGCCGAATTCCATGCGCGGTATCATTCACTTCATGGCGCAGAAGACGCAGGCGTCGGCGAGCAGTCTCTTGTCCTGGGCCTGGTCCGGTGGCCGACAGGATGCGGCCGCAACCTCGGAAACAGCGGACGCGGCGGCGCTCAAGGCGCTGAAGGACGGCCTGAGAGTCGGCCAGGAGCTCCGCTCCCGGATCATCGGCATCGCTTTCACCGACCGCGACCCGGTGCGGGCCGCGCAGGTCGTCAACGCGGTGGCCGGCGTCTACATCGGGATGATTGCACTGCAGAACCGCGCCTCCGATCAGCACGAACTCGCCTTGATCGCCTCCCGCTTGCCTGAAATGCAGGACGAACTGGGGCGAGCCACCGAGCAGTTGCAAACATATCGGCTCACCAACGGCGCTTCCGACCGAGGAAGCCTCGACGACGGCGGTCGCGAGATCGCTGGTCTTGGACGGCAGATGTCCTTGGTCAAGGCAAGCCTGGCCGAGGTCGAGACGCGGCTCCAACGGGCTCGCGGCCTGCGCACAAGCGGCGTGCAGGCTCAGGATTCGGCCGAGGCAACCGGGGCGCCTGCGACCATTGACCCTGCCACGGGCACGGCCGCTACCGGCACTCCCTCGACAAACGAGATCGACGGGCAGATCGCCCGGTTGGATGCCGAGCGGCAGGTCTACCTGGGCCAGATAGCGTCGCTGCAGGAACAGAGCGACGCTCTCAAAGCCGCGGCGGCCGACGTCGCAGGCCACCTTTCAGGCTTGCACGCGCTCGAATTGAAGGTCGACGTCATCTCTCAGCGCTACAATGAATTGTTGGCCCGCCAGCAGGATCTGCAACAGCGCATCAAATTCCCCCGGCCGGACGTCGCCGTCCTATCCGAGGCGCGGCCGCCGATGCGCCCGGTGACGCTGTCGCCGGTCTTTCTGGTTCCGCCGGGGATGATCGTTTTCGGCCTCGCCACCGCCGTTTTCGCACTCGCATGGCGGTACTTCGACAGAACCCTGCGCAGCGAAGCTGAAGCCGAGGCTGCGCTGGAGATCCCATGCGCAGGTCTTCTTCCAAAGGTCGCCCGGCCAGGCGCGAGGCAGCTTTGCAGCCTGCTGCTGGGGCAGCACCGGGCTCCTTACACACGAGCGGTCGGTTCGCTGCTGATTTCCCTGGCCAAAGCAAGGCTGCGCCGGCCCGGCGTCATTCTGATACTTCCGAGTGACGAGGACGAGGACAAGACTGTGCTTGCATGGAGCCTCGCACTGACCGCGACCCGGCTTGGCGAACGGGTGCTTTTCGTAGACTTCGATCAGCAGGAAAAGCACATCACGCGCGCGTTTCGGACCGAATTCAGCACGTCCAGAAACGGCAGTTCCGTGGCCAGCTTCCTTGTCGGCAACCGCTCTTTGCCCGAAACGGTGGAAGACATGGCGGAAATCCATATCGACTTCATGCCTGCGCCGCCGATTTCGAACGACCTGCTCCACCTCGTATCAACGGTGGACGGGGCAAAGGTCATGGACAGCTTGCGTGAGAAATACACTCTCGTGGTCCTGAACGGCCCATCCGGGCTGGCGAGGCCGGAAGCGAGATTGCTGAGCAGTTGGGCGGACGCGGTGCTTCTGGCGGTGCGTTGGGGCAAGACGCCGCGGGACATAGCGCGCAGCGTCGTCGAGTTCATCGGCGTCGAGGACCTCCCCTGGAATTTGCCCGCATCCCTCGTCAGCGTTCTGACGCAGGTGAATCTCAAGCAGCACGCCGGCTACCGGTTCGGAGACAGCGCCGGTCTTTTGTTGCCGGCCGCTGGCGCAACCGAACCTGATCGGGAATGAAGGAACAATTGCAATAGGGCCAGGCCACGACACCTCGATCTGCGGATTGAATTGGCATGATCATCGAATTTTTCGGACCGCCAGGGTCCGGCAAATCAACCCTTGCACATAGCCTCGCCGGCCGCCTGCGCGATCGAGGTTGGGCAGCCAGGGTTATTCTTTGTTATCAACCCCGTAATAAAGGCGATAGCTGGGATCGTTTTGGGGTGATCTCGGTAATTACTAGAATTTCCTCAGCTATTTTCGCGCTATGTGCAGCATTTCTACCGTCTGCATATGAAAACAACGGAGTTAGATTGAGCAATAAATTGATAAGAATTATTCCGCCTAAGCAAATTATCTGGCGGGTTCGAATGTGGCAATATATTGTTCGCCTGTCACTCTGCTGGAAGCAGTCGCAAGAATCGACAGACGTAACGATATTCGATCAAGGCTTCGTCCAGGCAATCGGGTCCTTGGCTATGTTTAACGACACCACGGACGACCGGATGATCGCGCAAGCGCTTTTTTTTGCCCCCCCGGCCGACCTCGTGATTCGACTGGTCGTACCGCGCGATATCGTGGAAGCGCGGCTGCAGGCGAGAATGAGGCTCGAACCGGCGGCGGAGCGGCTTTTTGAGGTCGATGTCGCTGGCAACATGAACGCTTTCGACGTCTTCGACAAAATTGGCAATGTTGTCCAGCGCGGGGACCAAAGCATCCTTTCGGTTCACGCAGTCGACCAAGAGTCGACTGCAATCGACCTTCGCTTGGTGGAAGAGGAAATTCTGGCGCAGTTGTCGCGGACCGGACTTCATCCCGCCAACCAGTGGCAAGGCGGAACCCAGTCGACAGGAAAGGCAGTGTTGTGACCAGCCCGCCGGACATAGGCACAGGTTCGAAAAGGCGTCAGCTCGGACGCCGTGCGGCCAGTGCGGTAGCCGACGTCCCGCCGATCTCTGCCGCGGCCAAGGCTACGGCCTTGGCCGCGATGTCTCCCCGGCGCCACGATGTCGGCCAGCGTCTGATGCTTGCCAGCATCTTCGCCCTTCTGGTCTATGTCAGCGGCGCTGGGCTTACCAGCATTGCACAGCTTGGAATCGCGCGCATGGTCGGCGCGACGAGCTACGGCATCTACTCATATGCACTGGCCTGGAGCATGGTGCTCGCCACCCTATCGACGCTCGGCTTCAACCTGTCGCTGTTGCGCTTCGTGCCGGAGTACAGGGCAGCCGGGCGTTCGGACCTCGCACGCGGAGTCATCATCGTCGCGCTGTGGTGGTCGCTCACGGCGGCCGTACTGGCAGGACTGACCGGAGCCGGCCTTGTCGTCTTCTCGAGGCGGCTTCACGGGGAACTTCAGACAGCGATGCTGCTTGCCATGGCGGCCGTGCCGCTGATGACGGCCTATGCGCTGGGTGCCACGCTGGTTCGCGCCTTTGGAGGCGTGGTATCGGCGCTTTTGCCTGAGCGCGTGGCGCGCGACGGGCTGCTCTTGGCCTTGTTGGCCGGCGCGGCATTTTCAGGTTGGGTGACTTTGGATGCCCGGCTCGCGATGACGGCGGTCGTCACCAGCTCGGCCGTTACCGTATTGCTTGTGCTCGTTACAGCAATAAAGATGCGGCCGGCGGACCTGCTGACCGCGCAGGCGAGCTTTACCTGGCGCCGGTGGCGGTCTGCAATCCCTCCAACCATGCTGATCACCGGGCTTGATGCCTTCGTAAGCCGGACGGGTGTTATGCTTCTGGGTTGGACCGGCCGGGTACATGATGCCGGCATTTTTGCCCTGGCGCTGAACGTTGCGCTGCTGGTCGGCCTTTCAAGCGTGGCGGTCAGCACGATGTTTTCGCCAACCGCAGCGGATCTTCATGCCCGCAAGGATCATCAGAGCCTGCAGCGGTTGTTTTCCAGAGCCGCGGTCTTGAGCTTCAGCGGAGCGCTTGCGTTGGCCGTGCCATTGTTTGTGGTCATCGAACCTCTCCTGGGCTGGTTCGGGGAGGATTTCGCCGCAGGGGCGCCCATAGCACGCATCCTGATCATGGGTTACCTTTGCAGCGCCTTCTGCGGACCTCAGTTGAACCTTCTCACAATGACCGGGCATGAATGGGCCGCCGCCGCGACGATGGTCAGCGGCGCAGTGGCCAATGTCGCCGCTTGTGCCGTCGGCATTGCGCTCGACGGCTCGATTGGAGCGGCGGTAGGCTTCACGCTCGCACTGGTCGTGTGGAACCTCGGAATGGCAATCTATATCCGCAAACGACTGAACATCGTCCCCGGTCTGATCTTTGCCACCTCGGCCCTCAGGGTGGGGCAATTCAGAGCTCGCTGGGGATAGCGGCATGTCTCCAACCGTGGAGTTCGACGCAATGATGTCTATTGGTCATCAGGCTACCCGCGTTCCGCGACTGGAGCCCGAATCTCCATCGGCAGCCCAAGGCGGCCAGATGGAAAATGCCGGTGCCGTACCGGCTGTGGAGCCGCGGATTCTGAACATCTTGCTCGTGGTGCTCAACGCCTTGCGGCAAAGCGACGTGGAATGCTGCTACTGGAAGAGCAGCCGGCGCCTTCAGGCTGTCCTGTCGGGCGAATCCGACTTCGATCTGCTTGTTGCGCGCTCCGATCAGCATCGCGCCACCCAAGCCATGCTTGCCTGCGGCTTCAAGCGTTTCGAATCCGCAAATTGCCATGGCCATCCTGCAGTTCAGAGTTTTCTTGGCTATGACGATCCTAGCGGCCGTATCGTCCATCTCCATCTTCACTTTCGCCTCGTCGTCGGCCAGCCCCTGCTGAGAAACTATCAGCTTCCCTGGGAACAGCTCATCCTGGCCTCGGCGATCCCACACCCGACATTGCCCATCAGGATGCTGGATCCGACGAGCGAAGCATTGCTCCTGCTGGTGCGGGGCAGCCTCGAATTGCGGCGGCGAGATCCGATCGTGCTTCGCAACTGGCAAAGTGCGCAGGAAAAGTTCGAACTTGATCGGTTGCACTTGGCGCCGCAGGTCGATCGCCGCAGTCTCCGCGACCAGGCAGCAAGACTAGTGAAAGAGGACGTCGCGGAAGCGATTGCCGAGGCACTGTTCGCGGCGCAGCCCTTTGCGGCCCAGCATCGTCTTCAAGCCCGGATCCGCAAGGAACTGGCGGCGTACCGAACCTACAACAGTGTCGACGCCCTTGTGCGCGGTATCGGGCGCGCAATCCTGTGGATCGCCGGCGGTCTGAACAAGCGGTTCGTGCACATTCCACGACCCTGGAGCCGCCGTGCACCTGGCGGTGGCATCGTGGTAGCATTGGTTGGCATCGACGGCAGCGGAAAAACAACGGTGACGACGGCAATCCGTCAATGGCTCGGGGCGGAAGTCGATGTACTCCCAATATATTTCGGCACCGGCGGCGGCAGGCCATCGCTGCTGCTGCTGCCATTCAAATTGCTAGTGCCGATGGCCTCCTGGGCGCTTGGGACTAAGCCCGCGGGCAGTTCGCACGGCGGCATCTCGGATCGCCCACCGGGGCCTTTCTACAGTGCCCTGCTTGCGGTCTGGGCAAGCATCGTCGCGGTCGAAAAGCGTAATAAACTACTGGCCGCGCGTCGTGGCGCGGATCGTGGAATGGTCGTTATCACCGACAGGTTCCCCCAGGATCAGATCGCGGAGTTCAACGACGCTCCACTGTTGCCCCGATTGGCCAAGATTCCGGCCTGGCTCCGGCGCTTCGAAGCCAACGCATACGCGCTTGCCCGCCGTCTGCCGCCAGATCTCGTAATCAAGCTGCAGACCACTCCCGAAGTCATCATGTCACGCGAGCCGGATATGGATCCGCTGGTCATTCGACGGCGGGTGCCGGCCTTGCAGCAACTGACCTTCGGCGGCGCCGCGGTGGTGAGCCTCGACGCCGGGCAGCCGTTGGCCGACGTCATCCGTTCGGCCAAGGCTGCGATCTGGCAGTTGCTTTGATTGCATCGTGAATCATCCGGCAGATCGTCGGATGATGGCATGCCCTCACGGCAAGACCGAAATGCGTCCGAGAAGAGCCACCAGTTCCGCCTGCCGCTTCGTCTCAGTCTTGGCGAACAAGGATGCAAGTTGGGAGCGGATCGTCGTGCGGCTGAGGTGCCAGCTCCGTGCGATTTCCAAAGGCGCATCACCTTGAGCCAAGCGCAACGCAAGGTGCGTCTCGGCACTCGTCAAACCGAACATGCGCTGCAGCGTCTGAGGATTGGCCGCAGTCCTGTTTTCGCGATCCAGCAATGCGACGATGCAGGTTCCGTCATGTGCGACCACACCAATTTCATCCAGCACCACTGGGTTATCGCCAAGGTTTCGGATCACGACCCATGAGAGTGAACCTGGCAGGAAATGTACCGGTACGTTTGCAACCAGACGTCTCAGTCCGGCCGAAAGCGCACTTGCCGTTTCGGCAGCGTCGCCCTGTCGTTCAATCGTGGCTCGAGCGGCCGCATTCCACTCGATCACCTTCCTCTCGCTGTTGAGCACCAGATAGCCGCACCCGATGCGCTCGAGCATGCCGGTGATGGACTCCAGACTCCGACGTTGCGACCTGCCGGCCGGCTCTTCGGACCGGTCCGTGGCGCATGTTGGATACGTCGTCTGGGATTGCCGCGCATATGCGTTTTTCAGCACGATGTACCGTCCGCCGGCAACCGCGTCGGTGTGCCTTCCAATCAGAGCCATTTTTGTACCCCGCCCTACCTGCACACAGTCTCCGCAATTACTTGCGGTTACTTATGCTTGTTTGATCCAGATGAATTCCCCTGACTTGAATTTCGACGTGTCTGATATGTCTGCGACAGGGTCGTGGCCGGTCGCAACCCGTATGATTCTATTCGCCGGCTAAAGCGTGGCAATCCCACGGCGGTACTAAGCCGCCTCCGAACGGTCTAGTCTCGACGGACTAGTCCTAAAGTTGTAGTCTGTTGCATGGGCTCATATTTGCGCTGGCTGAATTCGACGGTGCCGGGGACACCGCTAGCTCACGTAGCTTCCGCAGTGATTCTGGCAGTTTCAATAGTATTCGAAGCAACCAATTCTATACATGTCGGGCAAGACGGAGCTTTTATCTCGTTCATTCCCGCGATTATCATCATCGTATACCTCGAAGGTCGGTCGGCCGCGATCGCCGCGACGCTTGTGATGGCGGCGACAGGGCTTTGGGCCCGGCAAGCACTGAATTCCCAGATTTCCTACGAGGATTTGACCCGCGCCATCCTGCTCCTGGTCTCGGGCGGGGTAATTGCGACGATATTCCACCGCTTGCGAACCGAGCTGAGTGAAGCACTCAGGATTGCTGAGGCGAGGCTGGCGGCCGTGCAGGAAACGGAGAGCCGCTATCGATGGGCTTTCGAGCGGGCCGCCATGGGCTTTGCAAGCAGCAATCGACGCGGCGAGTTGCTGCAAGCGAACGAACGCCTGTGCGAGTTGACAGGTTACGAGACGTTGGAACTTGCCCAGTTGCAGATTGAGGAACTCATTCACCCTGATGACCGGGACGAGGTGCAGGGGTTTCTGAGAGATCTTGGTAGCGACGCCGCTGCATTCGGTGCAGAGGTTCGCCTGTTGCGCAAAGATGGCAAGACATTCTGGGCCCGCCTGACTCTTTCTTCGTCCCCGCATGATGAAGTTTTCGCCGACAGCGTGTTCATTGTGATCGATGACATTTCGGAACGACGAACTGCACGCGAGGCCCTGCGGGCGCAGAAGGAATGGCTTGATCTCGCTCTGTCTGCCGGTCGCATGGGCACGTGGCGAATGGATTTCAGGGACGGGACAGTCACTGGCTCTGGCAAGTTCTGGGACATTCTCGGCCTGCCAGTTGGTCCCACCGCTCGCCTGGAGGACCTTTCTGCTGTGGTTGACCCAGCTGACTGGCCCAAGCTCGCAGGTTCGATGAAACCCTCAACGACAGCGAACTACGATATCGAAATTCGTATTCGGCGGCAGGACGGGCATGTGCGCTGGATCGCCCTGCGCGGACGCAAGGAAAAATACGATGATCGTTCGCTATACATCGGGGTGGCTGCCGACCTCACCGAGCGTCGGCAAACAACGCTTCTGCGCGCAGCCGCGAAGAAACGCGAACGCACCATGCGCGAAGAGCGCCATCGCTTCAGCAATCTGTTTCCGGTGATCACCGCCCTGGTGAAGATGATCAATGTTCCCGGCAACGACATCGCCAAGTACAAGGAGATGCTGATCGATCGGATCAGAACCCTGGAGGCGACGCATCTGCTCCTATCGCGCCGCTCGAGCACTTCCGGGATGCTCCACGATCTCGTCTCTCAGGAGCTTCAGCCTTTTGCAGAAACAAGAGACATAAGAATCGTCGGGCCATCGCTGGTAATGCCCGCCGGGGCCGCCGAGAGCTTTGCCATGGTTCTTCACGAGTTGACGACCAATTCAGTAAAGCATGGCGCGCTAGGCGATACCGAGGGCCGCGTCGAAGTGACGTGGAGCTTCGCGTCAGCTGACGCAGGTGGCGACGTTGTGTTCGATTGGGTGGAATCGGGGCAGCGGAAGCTCGCGGGCATCGTACGTCATGGTTTCGGTTCGATGATAATCGGTGTGGACGGGGCGCCGCTGGTCGGTCATTCGCCAAAATTGGAGATATCGGAGCGCGGGTTCCGATATTCGTTGCGGCTGTCGCGGAAAGAAATTGAACTCTAACCTTCGTTGTTCGCAAGCCAGCTTTGCAGCAAAACGGCCGCTTCGGTCCGGTTTCGAACCCCAAGCTCGCGCATGATGGCCGCTGCGTGGATTTTCGTCGTCGCTTCGGCAATCTCCAAATTGCGGGCAATTTCCTTGTTCGAGTACCCTTCTGCCATCAACTTGAGAACTTCCTTCTGTCGCGACGTCAACTTTGCGAGGCCGCCGATACCGTCGCGCCGCCTGGCCGCGAATCTCTCCGTGAACGCATGCGCCTGCTGACCTTGCCCGGCAGACGTGCGCGAAAGAAGTGCCGGAACGTAGATGCGACCCGCGAGCATCTCGTTCACAGCCAGCACGACTTCCTCGTCCTTTTGCGATTTTACGATGTAGCCGTACAGCCCGATCGAAAGGGCTTTGAGTATCTCCGCGCGTGAATCGTCGGCCGAAACGATTGCGAAATGCGTATTGGGGTAGGCAGACATAACATCGCCGAGAATCTCCTGATCGAAGAGGCCCGGCATGTTCAGGTCAAGGATCGCAAGATCGATTGATGCCTGTTGCTCCAAGAGGCCGATCACGGCGTCGAAACACGCCGCGTCGAATATCTCGGCGCCCGGAATGCCCGCGGTCAGAGCCAGTCGAAGGCCACGGCGATACAATCCGTGATCGTCGGCGATGACGATCCGATGCATTTCCCTACCCCAACGCTTGTCGGCGAGCATACTCCTACCAGCCCGCCACACTCCATCATCGTGAGATGTGCCAACCGTGATAAGCTAAATTCGTGGCCGACCACTAATCGTCACACCCCAGCGAGGTCCGCGTTGTCCCTCGCCCACGAACGTCACATTACTAATATAATCCTAATTTGAACGCGTTGCCTATCACTTAGTCGTCATAGAGCAGCGGGAGTTTGCGGCCCCACCCTCAAACCTCTCAGCCGCGGGACACCCGCAATGCCGGACGACTACCATTCAAATGCACGACGACAACCATTCGAACGCACGACGACACTCGGTTCGAGCGGTCATAGCATCCATGACGCGCTCTTCTGACGCTTGGGAGGGGAGACTTCGGACACTCTCCAGCTGGCTTGCGACGTTGCTCGCCGGCCAGCGCATGACGAAGGAGCCAGATGAACCTGGGAGGATAGGATGAAAGCGGTGATTCAATGCGGTGGAATGGGAACCCGCCTTCGTCCCTTCACATCGGTCTTGCCGAAGCCGCTCATGCCGATCGGCGCGCGCCCCGTTCTGGAGTTGCTCCTGAAGTGGTTGCGACGTAACGGCATAGAAGACGTCTACATCACTACCGGATACCTCGGACACCTGATCCGCAGCGTCTGCGGCGACGGCTCCCAGTGGAACCTGAAGATTCGGTATACCCAGGAAATAGAGCCGCTCGGAACCATCGGCCCGCTGTCCTTGATCAGGGACGAGTTGACCGAGCCGTTTCTCGTCCTCAATGGCGACGTCCTTACAGATCTTAGTCTCAGTCGGTTTGTGGCGGCGCATCGTAAGCATAAAGACCCGGTAACGATCGCTACCGCCTGCCGCTTGATCAAGATGGATTTCGGCGTCATAGATGAAACAGACAATATCGTTCAGGTATTTCGTGAGAAACCGACGCTATCCAATCTTGTAAGCATGGGTATATACTGCATGGACCCAAGTGTCTTGCCGTTCATCCCCTCAGGTGTGCCATTTGGTTTTGACGATCTCATGCTGCAGATGATGCAGGGAGGCACGGTCGTGCATGTGTACAAGCACGAGGGTCTCTGGCTCGATATCGGCCGCGTCGACGACTTCCAGAATGCACAATCGATCTCGTGGGAAGAGCAGTCGTCCTCGGTAGAGGTCGCTGCAGTGGCCGCGTGAAAACAGTCGTCCTAGGCGAACGGCCGGGGAGGTCACGATGCTCTTGGTGAGTGCCCCGATCCTGGGCGTACCTGAGAAGGCTGCGCTATCGAAGGTGATCGACAGCGGTTGGCTGACGATGGGGGAGCGGGTGCAGGCCTTCGAGCGGGCCTTTGCGGATGTCCATGGCGCGGAGGATTGCGTTGCGGTCAGCTCTTGCACCGCCGCGCTTCATCTGATCCTGCACGCGCTCGGGATCGGCCCGGGGGACGAAGTGCTGGTTCCGTCGCTGACCTTCGTGGCGACCGCGAATGCGGTGCTATATGTCGGGGCGACACCGGTCTTCGTCGACATTGAGTCGATCGACGTCCCTTTGATGTCACTCGCCGAAGCAGAGGCGCGTTGCACGCCGCGCACGAAGGCGGTCATCCTCGTTCATTTTGCGGGCTACCTTGCCAATCGCGAACAATGGCAGAGGTTCGCCCGTGCGCGCGGGCTACACATCATTGAGGATGCCGCACATGCGCCCGGCTTAAAGGAAGTTGGGACATTCGGCGCCGCCGCCGCATTCAGTTTCTATGGCAACAAGAACATGACGACGGCGGAAGGGGGGGCCGTCATTGCCCGCGACCCCGATCTGCGCGAGAAAATCCGACTGGCCCGCGGGCATGGGATGACCTCGGGAACGCACCAGCGGTTGAACAGCCGCACGCCGCAGTATGACGTGACCATGCTCGGGTTCAACTACCGCATGGACGAGATGAGAGCGGCGATCGGCCTGGTCCAGCTCCAGAACCTGCAGGAGTGGAACGAGATAAGGCGTATCCTGGCCGTGCTGTACCGGCGCCTCATCGCAAGCCATTGCCCGGCTGTGACAGTCCCGTTCAGCCAGCCCCGAACGTCCGCCTACCACATCATGCCAATCATTCTGCCGCGCTTTGCCAGGCGGCAACACGTAATCGACGAACTGCGAGCTCAGGGAATACAGACCACCATCCACTACCCTCCCCTGCATTGGATGACACTCTATCGCGAGCGTTTCCCCGGCATCCACCTGCCGCTCACGGAAGACTTTGCCCAGCGCGAACTCACGATTCCATTGCATCCCCAGATCACGTCTTCCGCGGTCGAGGCCGTGGTGGCTGCCCTGGCAAGCTCACTCGACAGCTCCAGCCAAGCAGGAACAGCGGCATGAACGCTTCGGACCTTTCGCTGCATCGATATTTCAGTCCCTGCCCCAGCCACGGGTTCACAAGGCGGTCAATCGATCTCGCCGTGGCTACGATGGCGGGTGCAATGTTGGCACCGCTAATGCTGGTGATCGCCGTCGCCTTGCTGCTGGAAAGCGGCTGGCCCTTCCTGTTTGTTCAGACCCGCGTCGGGGCGGGCGGCCGGCCATTCCGCATGTACAAATTCCGGAAATTCGCCGCGCGGTGCAGCCCGGGCGGCGTTCCGCTGACCGTCGCCGGCGACAGCCGCATGACGCTGATAGGAAAGCTGCTCGCCGACACCAAATTCGATGAGCTGCCCCAACTGTGGAATGTCCTGAAGGGCGACATGGCGATTGTCGGGCCGCGACCCGAAAGCCTTGCCTTTGCTGACTGTTTCCTTGGGAGCTTCGAGGCTTTGCTGCAATACCGGCCTGGCTTGCTTGGTCCAACGCAGGCCCTCTTCAGGCACGAAGCCCATCTCTATCCGCAGAACCTGGATCCGGTGCTGTTTTATCGAGAAATCCTGTTTCCCGCCAAGGCGAGGATCGATCTCTCCTACTATCCGGAACGCTCGATCGCCTCGGACATCGTCTGGATGTTTCGCTCCCTGCGGGCGGTCCTTTATCCGGCACCGCCAGGCGGTGAGAGCTTCGTAGTCGCACGCCGCAATATCCGAGGGCCGGCCCCGCTAGGTCGGAGAGGAAAGGCCTGACTATGGCTTACACGGGGAAGAAAGTCCTGGTCACCGGTGCCGATGGATTTATCGGATCGCACCTCACAGAGGCATTGGTTCGCAGCGGCGCCGATGTCACCGCGCTGGCTCTCTACAATTCCTTCGATAGCCATGGCTGGCTGGACGACCTCCCGGAAAGCGTTCGAAACCAGTTGAAGCTGGTCCGCGGCGACGTTCGTGACAGCGCGTTGCTCAACCGGATTACACGCGGCCAGGCCATCGTGTTTCATTTGGCGGCTCTGATTGCCATTCCATACTCGTACGCCGCCGCGCAATCCTATGTGGAGACCAATATTCTGGGCACGGTCAATGTGCTCGAGGCCGCGCGCCATTGGGAGACGGAGCGCGTGGTGCAAACGTCCACCAGCGAGGTTTACGGCACGGCACTGACTATGCCGATCAGCGAGACCCATCCTCTGCAGGGACAGTCGCCTTACTCGGCTTCCAAGATCGGAGCCGACATGATGGCGGAGGCCTATGCCAGGTCCTTCGATGTCCCCGTCGTCATCATGCGACCTTTCAATACTTATGGCCCGCGCCAGAGTGAGCGCGCAATCGTGCCGACCATCATACGGCAGGCCCTTGATCCAGATTGTCCGGCGATAATGGTCGGAGACACAAGCCCGATCCGCGATCTCACCTTTGTCGAAGACACGGCGTCGGCATTCCTGACCGCCGGCACAGCCGAGCTCGAATTTGGTCGTCCCTACAACGCCGGCAGCCAGCGCGCCTCGACCATCTCCGAGGTGCTCGATCTGGTGCTCGAGTTGAGTGGTTCGAAAAAACCCGTCCGTCGCGACGAAAGTCGCTTGCGGCCGCAGAATTCGGAAGTCCGCGCGCTGCTCGCGGACTGCACGCGCTTCGCAGGCGAGACCGGATGGCGAGCGCAGACCAGTTTGCGCGATGGACTTGAGCTGACCATCGACTGGTGGCGCGCGCGCCTAAATGAGGGACGCGTGCGCCGCGAGAAGGACTACATGATATGACGCTACTTCTCCGGCGAGCGCTGGTGGTGGTGGGCGGGGTCATGTCATTGGCCCTGTGGGCGGCCGAATGGCACGACAATGGCGCGGCGGCACAGCTCCTTGCGACAGCGCCGATGGAGTTGCCCAACTACCTGCAGCAGACAAAGGATCCGGCGTTCGGGACTGTCCTCACCCGTATCACCAAGCCCGGCGACCTCGGCGCAGGTGTCGTTTGCGGCGACAAATATTGCAGCCATCGTTACTCAAGCTCGCAGGCTTGGAATTCGGATCAGAGCCTACTTGTCCTAACCAATGGCTGCGGCGGCATGTGCTTTCTCGATGGGCGGACGTTTGCTCCGCTTTTTCATCGCGATCGATCCACCGAATGCGAATGGCATCCGCGCGATCCCGAGCTGATGATCTGCGTTCACGACCAGAAGATTTCGACCTGGGCGCCACGCGTCGATCGCGAGGAAATCCAATTCGCTTCGACGGACTACGCCGGGCTCCAATTCGGACCGTATAAAGGCAATCCGAGTCTCGACGGGACCCGCATTGCGGTGCGAGCCACCCGCAAGGATGGCCACCAGGTCGCCTTCGCCTTCGACCTGAAGCAGCGGCGGAAGTTCGCGGACATCGATCTTGCCCAAATTGCCGGGACCAACAACGCCTGCTCGATCTCCCCCTTGGGAACAAGCATTCTTTGCTTTCAGACACTCAAAGACGGTGTCGAGCAGGCTTTCATTTTCACCGTGGACGGAGCCTTGCGCCAAACATGGCCCGAGCATCATCGACCCGGCCATGGCGATATGACGGTCGATGCCGACGGCAGCGAAGTCTATGTCGGGATAAGCAAATCGGACCCGGACAAGTATCAGGTGATCAAGCGACGGCTGTCCGACGGAAAAGTCACCCCTCTGATGAAGTATGGCGAAGCTCAACATGCTTCGCTCAGATCCCTTGGCATGCCCGGCTGGGTATTCCTGAGCTACGGCGGAAACCCGGACCAAGTCGCCAGTCATCCGGATTGGGCGCCCTATGCGCGCGAGGTTATCGCTCTGCGTATAGACGGGAGCGGGGAAGTTCGGCCCATCGTCCAGACTCGGAACACTCCATTCGACTACTGGAGCGAGACCCATGCCTCACCATCGCCGGATGGTTCGCAGGTGGTTTGGTCGAGCAATTGGGGGGTGCCTGGCGGTCCAGTCTACGATTTCGTCGCTCACCTCGATTGGCCTCGGGAGAGGTTTTCGAACCAAACGGAGGTTGCCGCAAATGGTGCCCATTAGCAGAATTGCGCTCGCGTCGATCGCCGCGTTCTGTGCAGCTCAGATGGCCGTAGCTGCGGATATGGTGGGCCTTTATCGGCTTTCTCCCGGCGACACGGTCGAGGTTGCGGTTGCCTCGGTTCCCGACTGGCCGCGCCGAGCAGTGGTCCAGATGGACGGCACGATCGCGCTTCCCGAAGTCGGGGTGATTTCTGTCGTCGGCCTCACCTCGGCCGAACTACAGACCCGCATGGCAACGATCTTGCCGACGAAGATCTTCCATATACGCCTGTCCGACGGAGGGGAGCAGACCGTCATCATCAAGCCGGACGATGTGACCGCCATCGTCGCCGACTATCGCCCTGTTTATGTGACCGGTGACGTGCTTACTCCCGGACAGCAGGCCTACCGTCCGATGATGACCGTGCGACAGGCAGTTGCGGTGGCCGGCGGATACAGCCTCTTACGTTCTAGGACCAGTCAGGCCGGCCCCGATCCGGTGGATTTGCGGCGCGACTATGAATCCCTTTGGGGGGAATACACCAAGGCCTACTTTCACGGTGCCCGCATCCGGGCCGAATTGGCGAACAAGGACAGCTTCGATACCCAGGTGCCGCAAGGCTCGCCCTTGCCGGACAGCATCGGCGCGGCTATCGCCCAGGCCGAGGGACAGGCGCTCAAGATAGCGCTCGGCGATTATCAGCAGGAGCAGCGGTTCCTTGACAAGGCTGAGAAAGACGCCGCTGCCGAAGTCGCCGTGCTTGCAAAGCGCCAGGAGGTCGAGACCGAAGGGGTGAAGGCGGACGAACAGGACCTGGCGCGGGTGACCAAGTTGTACGAGGCAGGCAATCTGACAAACAACAGATTGGCCGACGTCCGGCGCGCCTTGCTCCTGTCGTCCAGCGGAGCCCTGCAAACGTCGGTCGAGCTGATGCGGACGCGCCACCAGCAGGAGGACTACGCCAGGCAGCGCGAACACGGCGACAACCAAAGAACGATTGGTTTGCTCACCGAATTGAAGGAAACCGACGCGTCGCTGGTGGAACTCACCGCGAAGCTTCACGCCGCCAGCCAGAAATTGCAGCCGAGTGGAGCATCTGCGCATCCCCTGCCGATAGCCGGTGAAACGATCCAGGCCCAGGTGATCATCGTTCGCAAAGTCGGTGCTGAATGGCGAAAGCTGCCTGTCGATGAAGACGCCGCCGTGGCGCCCGGCGACACCGTAGAGGTCAAGTTCGCAAGCGAACTCGAAAGCAGTGCCATCCAATGACGCGGCGCGGTTCAGCCGACAGAAGATTTCAAGTGATGCGCGCCGTCTGACGCGCGCCCGCGTCGCCACATCCATCACGGTTCGTCGTATCGACTCGACCCGGAACCTCCTTCGGCTCCTATCCCTCTCCCCCGCAAAATTCCGTTCGTGCGACACTCTATCCCCAACTTGATGGGCTGGTTTCGGTCCCCCTCGAGAGCGGCGTCACGATTTTGCTGCATTTTGCAAAGAGGGACACATATTAGTGGGGATGAATGTTCGACGAGGAGGGGGAGCAAGGCTGCTCCAGGAAGGTCCAGGTTGTCCATCATCATCGGCAGAGCCAATGAGATCGCTCCGCGCTTTGGCGTGGAAGACAGCAGATCATGAAGCCAACGGAAAGGCGCGCGTCCGATCTGCATAAGGCGATGTTGAGCTGTGTACCCGGGCTGGTCGGCGTCGGCCTGTTCTCGGCGGTCATAAACATTCTCTCGCTGACCGGCTCCATCTATATGCTTCAGGTCTACGATCGCGTCCTGCCGTCGCAGAGCGTTCCGACACTTGTCGGATTCACGATCGGCATGCTCGGTCTCTACGCCGTGTATGGCCTGCTCGATTTCGTGCGGCTTCGGCTGCTGGTTCGAACAGGCAGCCGCCTTCACCGAAAGCTGCAGCCCAAGGTCTTTGCCCTCTCGCTTTCCCTGCCTCTGATCAAAGGGCAGGACGCGAGCCGTGTGCAGCCGCTTCGCGATCTCGATCAATTGCGCGGCTTTCTTTCCGGGTTGGGACCCACAGTCGTCTTCGACGCTCCCTGGATGCCGTTCTACCTGGTCGTCATCTATTTGCTGCATCCTTCCCTCGGCATGCTGGCGACGGTCGGTGCTCTTCTCGTCGTGCTACTGACGGTGGTCGCCGAAATCCTCGGGCGCGGACCAGCCGCTCGCGCCTCTGAAACACTTCTGGCACAACGCAGCCTTGCCGATTCTGGACGCCGCAACGCGGAGGTCGTGCGAGCCATGGGCCTTTCCAGGCGACTCGGCTGGCGGTGGAACGAGATCAGTCATGCCTATCTCACCCACCAGGAGCGGCTCTCCGATATCGTCGGCGCCACCGGCTCGCTGTCGAGGGCGCTCAGAATGGCTTTGCAGTCTTCCGTTCTAGGGCTCGGCGCCTATCTCGTGATCGGTGGCGAAGCCTCGCCCGGAGTCATCATCGCATCCTCCATACTCCTCGGCCGCTCGCTGGCGCCGGTCGACGCGGCGATCGCGAACTGGAGAGGGTTCGTGTCCTTCCGGCAGAGCTATGCTCAACTGACGGCTGCTCTGACCGCTTTCGGTGGCCATGTCGAGCCGATGGAACTGCCGCGCCCCCAAGCCATGCTTGCCGTCGAGGAGCTGACCATAGCACCGCCGGGCCAACTGAAGCCGACCGTGATGAACGTCGGCTTCGATCTGACGAGAGGCGCGGGAATGGCCGTCATCGGCCCAAGCGGCTCTGGGAAAACCACGCTCGCGCGAGCCTTGGTCGGGGTCTGGAGCCCGCTTCGTGGCACAGTAAGACTGGATGGGGCTTCGCTCGACCAATGGAGCCCGGAGCAGCTCGGCGCCCACATCGGCTATCTGCCGCAGGACATCGAACTGTTCGATGGAACGGTTGCCGACAACATCTCGCGGTTCGGCGGCAAGGGAGACGCCAAGGGTGTACTGGCTGCTGCCAGGGCCGCTGGAGCCGACAAAATGATCATGCGTCTGTCGGAAGGCTTTCAAACACGCGTGGGAGACGGAGGCGCAGCTCTGTCCGCCGGGCAGAGGCAGCTCGTGGGACTCGCCAGGGCGCTTTATGGCAATCCGTTTCTCGTCGTGCTGGACGAACCGAATTCGAACCTGGACGTGGACGGCGACGCCGCCCTGGCTGCGGCGATCCTGTCGGTGCGCCAGCGCGGGGGTATTGTCATCGTTATTGCGCATCGCCCCTCCGCCCTCGCCAACATCGATCAGGTTCTGGTGATGTCCAACGGCATGCTGCACTCCTTCGGCTCGCGCGAGGACGTGTTGGCGAACGTGATCCGGTCCGTCCCACCTGGAGAGCGTCCTAGTTCGGTCGTCCCGTCACCGAAGGGCGTGAGCGGACATGCGTGAGGCTGCGCATCATGGCTGAGGCGGCAGCTTGGCAGAATAGCCTGACGGCCGGCGCGAGCGAATGGGCGGAGGCAACGAGACCACTCGACGCTTCTGACGGCATCCGCGCCAATCTGCGATTGGGTTTTGCGGTAACGGTCCTGCTGTTCGTTGGCGCAGGACTCTGGCTCGGGCTCACGAAGATCGCCGGCGCAGTGATCGCGCCGGCCACCGTGGTTGTCGAGAGCAACATCAAGAAGGTCCAGCATCAGACTGGCGGCACCATTGGCGGAATCTTCGCGCAGGACGGCGATCATGTGCGAGCCGGCGATGTGCTGGTCAGGCTGGACGATACGCTCACGCGGGCAAACCTGCAGATAATCAACGGAGATCTCGATCGCGCGACCGTTCGCCTCGCTCGACTGGAGGCCGAGCGCCAGGGGGCGCCGGATATGAAGCTTCCGGCCTCTCTTCAGGCCGAAATGGACAATCCCGAACTGGCCGGGCTCGTCAAGGGCGAGCAAGCCCTGTTCGAAAGCCGCGCCGCTGCCTTGACAGGTCAAAAGGCGCAACTGCAAAGCCGCTCGCAGCAGCTGCAAAATCAGATCGACGGGCTCAAGGCGCAGAAAGCCGCGACGGACGATTCGGTGGTCCTCCTTGACAAGGATCGGGCCGACGTCGAAGCGCTCTACTTGAAGAAGCTGGTGCCCAAGGAGCGATTGAGCAACGTCAGGTTGGAGGCGACACGGTCCCGTGGCGAGGCCGGGCGCCTCGCCGCCGCGGTTGCGGAGGCCGAAGCCAAAGTCAGCGAAACCGAGCTGCAGATCCTGCAACTGGACGAGCAAAAGCGCAGCGACGTGACGAGCGAACTCCGCGAGACTGAAGCCAAGCTGACCGAGCTCAACGAGCGCCGAGTTGTGGCGCAGGACGAGCTTACCAAGACGACCATCCGCGCCCCGCAGTCGGGGACAATACAGGAATCTTCAGTCCACACGATTGGCGGCGTGGTCGGCGCCGGGGAAGTGCTCATGATGGTCGTTCCCGATGCCGACGACCTGGTGCTGGACGCGCTCATCCCCCCATCGCGGATCGATGACGTTCGCCCCGGTCAGCCTGTCTCGATACGCTTCCCGGCTTTCGATGCCGGCACCACACCCGCCTGCCAGGGCTCCGTTCGGCGCGTTTCGGCGGACCTGATCAAGGATCCGCAGCATCAGCTCTCGTATTTCTCGGCGCGTATCAGCGTCGAAAACAAGGCGGACTGCCTGACGGAAACAAAGGTGCTCAAACCCGGGATGCCGGCCGAAGTCCACATAAGCACTGATCAGCGCAGCGTCTGGTCCTACCTGCTCAAGCCTCTAACCGATCAGATGTCCCGGGCCTTTCGCCAATAGCGTAGGAGACCATTCGGATAGAGGGCACAAGGCGCTGATTGCCGTGATCGATGTGGATCGGCGGCGTTCTTTGTGCCGAGGCGTTCGAACCCGCACCCGGCCTGCCGCGGATGAACCCGAAACAACGTTTGCCGCTGCAAGCCGGGCTTCGAACACAGCGCGCTGGTGTCAGGTCGAATCGACCTGAAATCATCCGCCTCTAAATCAAAGGATAGAGCATGATGTCGTCCGAAAACCGCTTCACTTCTCGGCATCATGCTTGGTAATCGAGCGGCCCGGCGGCTCTTCGGGGGGTACTCAGTTAGCCACCGGGCCTAACCGGCGGGGCATGGGACCTGTTGGGTCGCCGGCTGCGGCAAGTATGCGTGCGTGTCGTCGGCTCGGCATCATTCGAACGAACACGATGCTTGTACGCCCGGCCTTTCACCGGGTCACGGCAAGCCTAGCGTCTCCCCCTGGTCAATGGACCTGTCACGCTTGACTGTCTTCATCACAACGAAGGGTGACAGTCGGAAGTCTGCCTGATCTGCTGAACGCAAGATTGGCTCGGGGGTGCAGAACGCCGATATATAGTCGGAGACCACCCGGACAATTTCGTGAGGTCGATGGATGCGCGGACAGCGACATGAAGAGTTTGGCCAATCCACACTGGCGATCCTCGAAGCTGAATGCGCCGAGCGCGCCGCCAAGGCGGCCAGGCTTAAGTCACTTCGCCAGCAGTTTCTGCTGGCGAAGGCAGAATTGCGGATTTCCTTTACCGAGGAGATCGATTGCACCGTGCTAGCGGCGGCATTGAGGGATTGCCGTGATTCAAGGCGCCTCCTCTCCCCCGGCAAGTGATCCTCTACGCCGGCAAGCCTGGCGTTTCTATCGACGATCGGATCAGGCGCCATGCGGGGCGCCACGACGTTGGACGCCGACGAATTTGTGCGCAGGTCGCAGGCATCTGCAGCGCACTGCGCAAGATTTTCGAGAGAAGCGCCGGCCGACCTGTACCTGCATCATTCGAATGGAGGGTGCACGTTACAGTGCTCCGATCTATTCCGAAACATTACGTCAATACGAATCCAGTTCGCGACAAGAACCGGAGCGTTGCTTCGGTTCACTCGAGCCGGAAAGCTTCCCGCATTTACACCTGGGGAAGCGTTGTCCGATCTCGCGAGGATCGGATTGACGTCCACATGATTGCCGCCGGCGGTGATCCATCCCTTACGGATCGGGGTTCCGAATGACCAGTTCGTCTCAGATCACCACTCAATTCTCCGGCATTTCGGACACTTCGAGCGATCCGCCGCACAATGCGCTCGCCGTCGGTCCAAGCTACATCGTCATGGCGGAGGGATCGCGGATCGAATGGACGAACCTGTCCGGCGGCGCGGCGAACTTGCAGTCGGTCTACCAGTTCTTCGGATCCCTCGGTTCGACTGCGGCCAACGCCCTGTTCGATCCACGCGCGGTGTATGACAGCGTCAACAACCGATACGTCGTCACCATGGACAACATCGGTTCAAACGGCGCGATCAGCAACATCGACATCGCCGTATCGAAGGACTCGAACCCCAACGACGGCTGGTATTTCTACTCGCTGAACACATCGCTCACGATCAACGGTCAGCTGACGGCAGCCGATCAGCCGATCCTGTCGCTCGACGGCACAAACATCTACATCACGGCACCCCAATACGACGTCAATGTCTCAGGCTTCGCCGGGACGGAAGAATGGGTCATCAGCGACACGGCGGGCACCGGCGGCGGCCTCTACAATGGCGGCACCATGACTGTCGTGGCCAGCCAGCTTGCTGCGCCCGGTCAAGGCATTTCCCGGGTCGTGGCCGGCAACAACGGCCAGACCTATTATGCCTCCGCCGTCAACACCGGCAGCCAGACCCTCATCACATTGCAGACCTACAGCCTCGCCACCAACAGCTTCGGCGCAGCAACCACCGTGTCGCTCGGCAACATCGATCAGGGCGGCGGCGGCGCCGATTTCACGGCCCAGCAGCAGGGAACCAGCATTCCGCTGGATGCCGGCGACGGGCATCTTCAGAACCTCGCCTACGCCAACGGCTTTCTCTACGGCGTGTTCGAAGTGAAGCCGGTCGGCTCGAGCACCCCCCAGGTGCACTGGTTCAAGCTCGACGTGAGCAATCCGAGCAGCCCCGTCCTGGTGGCGCAGGGCAACATATCGGGCGCCTCGATCGGCGCCGGCGTCGCCACCTTCGACGGCTCGATCGCCGTCGACCAGGCCGGCGACGTCGTCATCAACTTCACCGCCAGCGGCCCGAACATGTATCCGGCCGATTATTACAGCTTCCTGGCGGCTGGCGATCCCTCAGGCACCTTTAGCGCGCCCGTTCTCTACCAGGCAAGCGCCAGCTATCTCGCCGATGGCGACGGCCCGACAGTCCAGCGCTGGGGCACCTATTCCACGGCGATCGCCGATCCCAACCAGGCGAATTCCTTTTGGCTGTCGAGCGAGTACTCCGCCAATGGCTGGTGGCAGACAGCGGTGGCGCAAGTCGCCATCCAGGCGCCAAACGCGACCGTGACCGAACGCTTGCTCAACGACACCGGCGCGTCGCCGAGCGATAACATTACCAGCAGCGCCGCACTGACCGGCACCGGCAGCGCGAATGCGGTCGTGCACTTCACCGTCGACGGAAGCCCCATCTCCAGCACGGTGACGGCCAGCAGCACGGGAGCCTGGACCTTCACGCCGACAGGACTCGCGGACGGACAGCATACGATCATCGCCAGCGAGACGGATGCGCTCGGCAACCCCTCATCGGCATCGCTGACGTTCACGCTCGACACGACGCTCCCGACCGTGACGATCACCAATGCCGGCGGCACGGCGACCCAGCCGACGCTGACCGTGACGGGAACCGTCAGCGATCCGGATGTTTCCGGCCCCGGCACGACGGTCGCGATATTCGACGGCACTGCCCAGGTTGCAACCGCGACCGTCCAGGCGAACGGAAGCTGGAGCACCAATATCAACTTGACCAACGGCACGAACAGTCTGACGGCGCGGGATACGGATCTCGCGGGAAATGTCGGGATCAGCGCGCCCGTCACATACACCTACCAGGGCGCGACATCGCAGATCACGACGCTATTCTCCGGCATTTCGGACACTTCGAGCGATCCGCCGCACAATGCGCTCGCCGTCGGTCCAAGCTACATCGTCATGGCGGAGGGATCGCGGATCGAATGGACGAACCTGTCCGGCGGCGCGGCGAACTTGCAGTCGGTCTACCAGTTCTTCGGATCCCTCGGTTCGACTGCGGCCAACGCCCTGTTCGATCCACGCGCGGTGTATGACAGCGTCAACAACCGATACGTCGTCACCATGGACAACATCGGTTCAAACGGCGCGATCAGCAACATCGACATCGCCGTATCGAAGGACTCGAACCCCAACGACGGCTGGTATTTCTACTCGCTGAACACATCGCTCACGATCAACGGTCAGCTGACGGCAGCCGATCAGCCGATCCTGTCGCTCGACGGCACAAACATCTACATCACGGCACCCCAATACGACGTCAATGTCTCAGGCTTCGCCGGGACGGAAGAATGGGTCATCAGCGACACGGCGGGCACCGGCGGCGGCCTCTACAATGGCGGCACCATGACTGTCGTGGCCAGCCAGCTTGCTGCGCCAAATCAGGGCATGACCCGGGTCGTCGCCGGCAACAACGGCCAGACCTACTACGCTTCGGCGATCAGAACCAGCAGCCAAACCCTCATCACTTTGCAGACCTACAGCCTCGCCACCAACAGCTTCGGCGCAGCAACCACCGTGTCGCTCGGCAGTATCGATCAAGGCGACGGGGGGGTCGATTTCACGGCCCAGCAGCAGGGAACCAGCATTCCGCTGGATGCCGGCGATGGGCATCTTCAGAACCTCGCCTATGCCAACGGCTTTCTCTACGGCGTGTTCGAAGTGAAGCCGGTCGGCTCGAGCACCCCCCAGGTGCACTGGTTCAAGCTCGACGTGAGCAATCCAAGCAGCCCCGTCCTGGTGGCACAGGGCAACATATCGGGCGCCTCGATCGGCGCCGGCGTCGCCACCTTCGACGGCTCGATCGCCGCCGACCAGGCGGGCGACGTCGTCATCAACTTCACCGCCAGCGGCCCGAACATGTACCCGGCCGACTATTACAGCTTCCTGGCGGCTGGCGATCCCTCGGGCGCTTTCAGCGCGCCCGTTCTCTACCAGGCAAGCGCCAGCTATCTCGCCAATGGCGACAGCGCAACACTTCAGCGCTGGGGGATCTATTCGACCGCGATCGCCGATCCCAACCATGCGAATTCCTTTTGGCTGTCGAGCGAGTACTCCGCCAATGGCTGGTGGCAGACAGCGGTGGCGCAAGTCGCCATCCAGTCATCCACCCCAGCCGTGACCGAACGCTTGCTCAACGACACCGGCGCATCTTCGGGCGACACGATCACTAAAGACGCCACGTTGACCGGAACCGGCAGCGCGAACACGGTCGTGCACTTCACCGTCGATGGAACCCCAATCTCAAGCACGGTGACGGCCAACAGCACGGGAGCCTGGACCTTCACGCCGACAGGACTAGCTGACGGGCAGCATACGATCATCGCCAGCGAGACGGATGCGCTCGGCAACCCCTCATCGGCATCGCTGACGTTCACGCTCGACACGACGCTCCCCGCAGTGGCGATCACCAATGCCGGCGGCACGGCGACCCAGCCGACGCTGACCGTGACGGGAACGGTCAGCGACCCGGACATTTCCGGTCCTGGCGCGACGGTCGCGATATTCGACGGCACTGCCCAGGTTGCAACCGCGACCGTCCAGGCGAACGGAAGCTGGAGCACCAATATCAACTTGACCAACGGCACGAACAGTCTGACGGCGCGGGATACGGATCTCGCGGGAAATGTCGGGATCAGCGCGCCCGTCACATACACCTACCAGGGAGTGCCGCAGGGAGCCCCCGACCACGTCGTGGTCGTGATGGAAGAAAATCACAGCTACTCGGAAATCATCGGCAACTCCGCCGCGCCATACATCAACTCGCTCGCCAGTCAAGGTACGCTCTTCACCAACTACTACGCGGTCTCCCACCCAAGCGAGCCAAACTATTTCGCGATTTTCTCCGGCTCAACCCAAGGTATCACAACGGACGGCAGCTTCTTCTTTCCGACAACGCCAACGCTAGCGGGGGAACTGGCGCAGGCCGGCGACCGCTTTGTCGGCTACGCGGAATCCCCTCCAGATCAGGATCACGATCCCTGGGCGAGCTTTGGCGACTCACAGAATACGGGCCAGGATTTCAGCCAGTTTCCAACCGATTTCAGCACGTTGCCGACGGTTTCGTTCGTCGCCCCCAACATCAACGACGACATGCATACCGGTACCATCGCGCAGGGCGATCAGTGGCTCAGTTCACATCTCAGCGCCTATGCCAACTGGGCGACCACCCATAACAGCATTCTCGTCGTCGCCTTCGACGAGGACGACGGCACGAGTAACAATCACGTCGCGACGCTCGTCTTCGGCGCCGGCGTGGGCGCGGGACAGAACAGCCAGCTCTTCGATCACTACTCGCTCCTGCACACGATCGAAAATATGTATAATTTGCCCGCGCTGGGTTCGACCGGAACGGCGCCTATCATGACCTTCGCTCCGGTGAGCGGCGCGCCGACGATCGCCTCGATCGCGACATCCGGCACGGGCATTACCAATGGCACCGGCGACCTGAACGCCGGCAAGATCGTCACGCTGACCGTGAACTTCAGCGCGGCGGTGACGGTCAACACAACCGGCGGCTCGCCGCAACTCCTGCTCAACGATGGTGGAATTGCGACCTACAGCGGTGGGTCAGGCACGACCGCTTTGACATTCAGCTACGCCGTGGCCTCCGGTCAGAACACCTCAGATCTGACGGTTTCCTCGTTCAGTTTGAACGGGTCGACCATCACAGATCCCGCGACCAACAACGCCAATCTGGCAGGCGCCACCAACTACAATCCAGCCGGGACGCTGCAGATCGACACCACGGTGCCGACAATCGCCATCAACACGATCGCCGGCAACAACAACGTCAATGCCCTGGAAGCACTGACCGGATTCGCCATCAGCGGCACCTCGACCAATGTCGAGAACGGCCAGGTGGTCACGGTCAACATCGTCAACAGCCAGAACGTCGTCGTCGACAGCTACACGACCAGCGATCAGAACAATGCATGGTCGATGAGTGTGACGAGCGCACAGGCACAGGCACTGGCCGACGGGGCCTACACGGTGACCGCGGATGTGGCGGACAAGGCTGGCAATCTTGCCCCGCTTGCCACCAAGGCCCTGATCGTCGACGAAGACAATACACCGGAGGCGCCGATCCTGACGATCGCCAACACGGCTCTGACCGTCCAGGCACGTAGCTCGGTGGCGCTCGGCATTACCGCAACCCCGGTCGATTCCGACGACAGCGTCACCTTGAAAATCGCGGGATTGCCCAGCTACGAGACGATCTCGGCGCCGAGCGGTTACCACGTCAGCAAAGCACTGCAATTGAACGGCACCTACACCTGGACGATCACCGAGACCTCGTCCACGGTGGGCAAGCCGATCTCGGGGCTGACGCTGGCATCCTCCTATAAGGGCACGAACCATCCCGTCGCGACGCTGACGGTCACCGCGAGCAATTCGACGGCTGGCGAAACGGCGAGCGCGCCGTCAAGGACGATGACTGTCACCGATCCTCCGGCGACCACAACCAATCCAACATCGAACCTGCTTGCGCTGTTCAACCAGTATGCTGCCTGGGGTTTCCACGACGGTCGCGCCAACGCCGGTGAGATCGCCCCGGCGTGGTCCCAGCATGGCGGCAACGATGTCTTGGCGATGCTGACGACACCTGGGCATTTCGGGCACTGAGGGGGTTCCGGGCATGGCATTCGGAAGCCCTCAGATCGGGCAGGAAGACGATCAGGGGCTTGGTTCTCTGGTCATGCTCCTTCAGTTGAACGGCGTCGCGGCCGAAGGCCCGCAGATACGTCATCGATTCGGCCAGGCGCGCATCGGCACGACCGAAATGCTGCGCTGCGCCAAGGATTTCGGTCTCAAGGCGCGCAGCATAAGAAGCGCCTGGCCGCGCCTCGGCCGCACGCCGCTGCCAGCCATAGCGTCGCTCACGGATGGCGGCTTCCTGCTGCTCGGCAAGGCCGGGGACAACCAAGTCCTCGTCCAGCGTCCCCATGCGCCACGTCCCGAAGCGCTGTCGCGCGCCGAATTCGAAGAGATCTGGGACGGGCGCCTCATCCTGATGGCGCGCCGCGCTTCGCTGTCCGACCTGTCGCGGCACTTCGGCATCAGCTGGTTTCTCGGCGCTATCTGGAAATATCGCCATCTGCTGGGCGAGGTCCTCATTGCATCCCTCTTCCTGCAGATATTTGCTCTTATCAGCCCACTCTTCTTCCAGGTCGTGATCGACAAGGTGCTGGTGCACCGCGGGCTGAGCACGCTGGAGATCCTCACCATAGGACTCGTGGCGATCGCGGTCTTCGAGGCAATCCTTGGCGGACTACGCACGTACCTGTTCGCCCATACGACCAACCGCATCGACGTCGAGCTCGGCGCGCGCCTCTACCGCCATCTGATGGCGTTGCCGTTGGCCTATTTCCAGGCGAGGCGTGCGGGAGACTCGATCGCCCGCGTGCGCGAGTTGGAGAATATCCGCAACTTCCTCACCAGCTCGGCGCTGACGCTGGTCGTCGACCTCGCCTTCACTGTCATCTTCCTCGGCGTGATGGTCCTCTACTCCCCGCTCCTGACCCTGGTCGTGCTCGGCGCCTTTCCCGTCTATATCGGCGTGTCGGCGGGCGCGACGCCGCTTTTCCGCAGGCGGCTCGACGAGAAGTTCAGGTGCGGCGCTGAAAATCAGGCTCTGCTGGTGGAGAGCGTCACCGGGGTCGAGACACTGAAGGCGCTGGCGGTCGAACCGCAGATGCAGCGCCGCTGGGAAGAACAGCTTGCCGCCTATGTAAGCGCCAGCTTCAGCGTGCTCAGCCTCGGCAACATGGCGAGCCAGGCCATCCAGCTCGCAAGCAAGATCGTCACCGCTGCCACCCTGTTCTTCGGCGCCAAGCTCGTCATCGACGGCAACCTGACGGTCGGCGAGCTTGTGGCGTTCAACATGCTTGCGAGTCGCGTGAGCGCGCCAGTTCTGCGCCTCGCGCAGATCTGGCAGGATTTCCATCAGGCGCGTCTCTCTGTCGAGCGGCTCGGCGATATCCTCAACACGCAGCCAGAGCCGTCGTTCAGCTCGGGCCGCGCCGCGCTGCCGCCTATCCACGGCGAGATCACCTTCGAGCATGTAAGCTTCCGCTACCGCGTCGACGGCCCGCAGGTACTGCACGATGTCAGCTTTCAATTTCCGCCCGGCCAGATCGTAGGGCTCGTCGGCGCTTCCGGCTCAGGCAAGAGCACGATCGCCAAACTCATCCAGCGCCTCTACGTGCCAGAGAACGGACGCGTGCTGGCCGACGGCGTCGATCTCGCCATGGTCGATACCGCCTGGCTGCGCCGGCAGGTGGGCGTGGTGTTGCAGGAGGATGTGCTCTTCAACCGCTCGGTGCGCGACAACATCGCGCTCGCCGATCCGGCGATGCCGATAAAGGATGTCATTGCCGCGGCCGAGCTCGCCGGGGCCAACGAATTCATCCTCGAGTTGCCGGAAGGTTACGACACTGTGATCGGCGAACGTGGCTGCTCGCTCTCGGGCGGCCAGCGTCAGCGCATCGCCATTGCCCGAGCACTGATTGGCGATCCGCGCATCCTCATCTTCGACGAGGCGACGAGCGCTCTCGACTATGAGAGCGAGCGCATCATCCAGGACAACATGCGGGCCATGGCCGATCGGCGCACCGTCATCATCATCGCGCACCGCCTGTCGATGGTGCGCGATGCCGACCGTATCATCACCATCGATCGCGGCCGCATCGTTGAGGACGGCACGCATGCCGACCTGATGCGCTCGAACGGTCGTTACGCCAACCTCCATCACCTGCAAGCGGGTCAAGCCAATGGCGGCCGCCGGAAACATCGTTGAATTTCCCGCCCGGCGCGTACGCCGCCGCGACTATGAAACCGCGTTCCTGCCCGCGGCGCTCGAGGTCATGGAGACGCCGCCCTCGCCCGTCGGCCGCGCCATCGGCGCGACCATCATTGCCTTTTTCTGCCTAGCGGCCGCCTGGGCGACCGTCGGTCAAGTCGACATCGTCGCGACCGCTCCCGGCAGGATCGTGCCCAACGACCGCGTCAAGGTCGTCCAACCGTTCGAGACAGGTGTCGTACGCGCCATCCGCGTGCGCGACGGGGCCCCGGTGAAGGCCGGCGACGTTCTGATCGAGCTCGACCCAACAATCAGCGCGGCCGAGACCGACCACATCAAGAGCGATCTCGTCGCGGCCGAGCTCGAGGTGGCGCGGTTGCGGGCGGCGCTTTCGGGTCATGCCAATCCCCTCGACGATTTCATCGCCCCCGCCGATGCAAGCCAGGCCTTGATCGATACGCAGCGTCGCTTCCTTACCATGCAAACGGCCGAGCAAGACGCCAAGGTCGCCGAGATCGCGCGCCAGCTCGCCGAGAAGGAGGCGGAAGGCGAGACAATCGCCGCCACCATAGACAAGCTGCAGGCGGTTCTCCCGCCGCTCCAGGAACGGGCCAATGTGAGCAAGAACCTTTACAACAAGGGTCTCGCGTCCAAGATTACCTATCTCACCGACTTGCAGGACCTGATCAGCCAGCAGCACGATCTCCCGGTCCTGGAGAGCCGCCAGGGCGAGGTCAAAGCGGCTATCTCGGTCTTGAAGGAGACTCGCGCAAGAGCCGAGGCCGAATACCGTCGCTCGCTTTTCGATGATCTGGCAAAGGCAGAACAAAAAGCGGCAGGTCTCGCCCAGGACATGATCAAGGCAGAGCACAGGGCGAAGATGCAAACCCTGACTGCCCCGGTCGACGGCGTCGTGCAGCAGCTTTCCGTGCATACGATCGGAGGCGTCGTCACGCCAGCGCAGGCACTCGCGGTCGTGGTGCCGGCCGATGCCGCCCTCGAGATCGAGGCAATGGTGTCGAACAGCGATGTCGGTTTCATATCCGCGGGCCAGGACGCAGCGATCAAAGTCGATACCTTCAATTTCACGCGGTACGGGCTTCTGCACGGCCGTGTGC
Source organism: Mesorhizobium sp. RIZ17 (assembly GCF_051127865.1). Classification (NCBI taxonomy): domain Bacteria; kingdom Pseudomonadati; phylum Pseudomonadota; class Alphaproteobacteria; order Hyphomicrobiales; family Phyllobacteriaceae; genus Mesorhizobium; species Mesorhizobium sp. RIZ17. The sequence continues at coordinate 3,830,238 of NZ_CP147861.1, read as the reverse complement.
TCGGCGTCTCGCGTGATACCGTTACGAATGACAGGCGTGGTGACGCCGTGCGGGACTCCTCGTCGAGCGCGGAGAGTTCGATCCCCGAGAAGAAGGACCAGGGGCCTGCTTACCTGGCGCGCGTCTCGCTGGACCGCACGCAGATGCAGATCGAGGGCCGGTCCGCCGATCTCTCGCCCGGCATGTCGGTCACGGTCGAGATCAAGACCGGTTCGCGCCGCATCATCAGCTATTTGCTTTCGCCGCTGCTCCGCTACAGGCAGGAAGTCTTGCATGAGAGGTGAGATGGTTTGCTGTGTCGACTCGGCTGGCCGCTGAAATGCGACGACGCGGTGTTTTATGCCTGGGTGCGATTAATCAGGTGGCTCGTTCAAATGAACGATCAACCCGCAGATAATGAGGGGTAGTCTGGCTTTCGCGGCATCAGGGATAGTTCGGCCGGGATTCGGAGGCTGGACATGTGCGGAATCGTTGGAATTGTCGGCCATTCGCAGGCCGCGCCACTCCTCGTCCATGCGCTGAAGCGGCTCGAATACCGCGGCTACGACTCGGCCGGCATCGCGACGGTCGACAAGGGCGAGCTTGGCCGCCGCCGCGCCGAAGGCAAGCTCATCAATCTCGAACGCCGGCTGAGGGATGAGCCGCTCGACGGCACGATCGGCATCGGTCACACGCGCTGGGCAACGCATGGCGTGCCCAACGAGACCAACGCGCATCCGCATTTTTCCAACGGCGTCGCCATCGTCCACAACGGCATCATCGAGAATTTCGCCGAGCTGCGCGACGAGCTCACCCGCGACGGCTACAGCTTTACCTCGCAGACCGACACCGAGGTCGTCGCGCATCTGGTGGCGCGCGAGCTCGCCAGGGGGCTGAAGCCGGTGGAAGCCGCGCATGCGGCGCTGAAGCGGCTTTCGGGCGCCTTCGCGCTGGCAATCATGTTCAAGGGCGACGAGGACCTGATCGTCGGCGCCCGCAACGGTCCGCCTTTGGCCGTCGGCCATGGCGAGGGCGAAATGTTCTTGGGTTCGGACGCGATTGCGCTGGCGCCCTTCACCAACTCGATCACCTATCTTGAGGACGGCGACTGGGCGGTCGTGCGGCGCGACGGCGTGACCATCTACGACATCGACGGCAACAAGGTCGACCGCAAGCGCCAGCAATCGCTGTCGACCAGCTTCATGGTCGACAAGGGCAACCGCCGGCATTTCATGGAAAAGGAAATCCACGAGCAGCCGGAGGTGATCTCGCACACGCTGGCGCATTACGTGGATTTCGTCTCGGGCGTGTCGAAGCCGCTCGACCTGCCGTTCGACTTCGCCAGGATCGGCCGGCTGGCGCTGTCGGCCTGCGGCACCGCCTATCTCGCCGGGCTGATCTCGAAATACTGGTTCGAACGCTATGCGCGGCTGCCGGTCGACATCGATGTCGCCTCCGAATTCCGCTATCGCGAGATGCCGCTGTCGGCCAACGACGCGGCCTTCTTCATCTCGCAGTCGGGCGAGACCGCCGACACGCTGGCTTCGCTGCGCTATTGCCGCCAGGCCGGCATGAAGATCGGCGCGGTGGTCAATGTGCGCGAATCGACCATGGCGCGCGAATCCGACGTCGTGCTGCCGACGCTTGCCGGGCCGGAGATCGGCGTCGCCTCGACCAAGGCGTTCACGTGTCAGCTCTCCGTCCTGGCAGCACTTGCGGTCCGCGCCGGCGTGGCGCGCGGCACGATCTCGCGCGACGAGGAAAAGCGGCTGGTGCGCGAGCTTTCCGAAGCGCCGCGCTTCGCCACCCAGGTGCTGAAGCTCGACGAGCAGATCGAGCGCATCGCGCGCGAGCTGTCGCGCTACAAGGACGTGCTCTATCTCGGCCGCGACACCAACTTCCCGCTGGCCATGGAAGGGGCGCTGAAGCTCAAGGAGATTTCCTACATCCACGCCGAGGGCTATGCCGGCGGCGAGCTGAAGCACGGGCCGATCGCGCTGATCGACGAGAACATGCCGGTGATCGTGATCGCGCCGCATGACCGCATCTTCGAAAAGACGGTCTCGAACATGCAGGAAGTGGCGGCGCGCGGCGGCAAGATCATCCTGATCACCGATGCCAAGGGCGCGGCCCAGGCCGGCATCAAGACGATGGAGACGATCATCCTGCCCGAAGTGCCGGAGATCATCTCGCCGATCATCTACGCCCTGCCGATCCAGATGCTGGCCTATTTCACCGCCGTCTTCATGGGCACCGACGTCGACCAGCCGCGCAACCTGGCGAAGTCGGTCACGGTGGAGTAGGCGGATTGAGAGGACGCTCGCTCCTGGATGATTTACTTAGAGAACTGGCAAGCTTTCCCTGTGCGTTCCGCACGCGAAGGCGCTCGAGGAAGCCCGGCCGATGCGTTCAACCATGATCTCGACCGGGATTTCGCCGGTGCAGACCAGCTTCTCCATCCATGTCCCCGGCACGCGCGCAGCCTATTCCCTTCAAGATTGAACACCTGGAATTTTCACGTTAATTAATAAATTTACGCATGGAATAATTTTCGTCGACGCGTTGATAACTTACATGGCTTCCTGTAAAATTTCAACTTGCAGTCGCGCGCTGGCGCACCGCAAGGAAAGCACGGGACAGCGCATGGACCAGGCCGTGTCCGTGCTGCGAGGGTTTGAATGGCGATGACGCACAAGACGATGGAGGATTTCGCCCGGTCCTGCGGCGTCTCCAGGCCTACGCTTTCGAAATATTTCGACGATCCGACCAGCGTCAAGCCGGCGACGCGCAAGCGCATCGAGGAAGCGCTGCGCTCGTCCGACTACCAGCCGAACCTGTTCGCGCGTAACCTCAACCGCAAGCGCACACGCAGCATCGGCATTGTCGTGCCGACTGTGACCGATCCGTTCTATTCGGAGATGGTCAGCCGCATCGAGCTCCGGCTGCGCGACGAAGGCTACTGGCCGATCGTCATCTCCTCGCATGGCTCGACCGAGCTCGAGGTCGAGGCAACGCGGACCATCCTGTCGCTGAAGGTCTCGGGCGCGCTCGTTGCGCCGCTCGGGCGGCGTTCCGACCATCGCACGCTGGAAAAGCTGACGCAGGCGATCCCGATCGTCTATTTCGACACCTACCTCGAAGGCCACACGCCCTTCGTCGGCAACAACAACACGCAGAGCGTCGCGACCATCGTCGACTATCTCTGCCGCTCGGGCGACGCGCCGGTTTATTTCGACATCCCGCACGTCAACCACAACTCGCCCGAACGGCTGGCGAGCTATGTCGCCTCGATGAAACGGCTCGGGCATGAGCCCATCGTGATCGGCAACACCAAGGACTACACTTGGGATTTCGAGCGGATCGGCTACGAGCAGACCGAAAGGATGCTTGGCAATGGCGCCCTGCCGGGCAAGACCATCCTGTGCAACAATGATCGCCTGGCCTTCGGCCTGATGGCGGCCGCCTTCGCCCGAGGGCTCAAGGTCGGCCGCAAGGCGGATTGCGACCTGCGCGTCGCCGCGCATGACGACCATCCGCTGAGCCGCTACGCTTGCCCCGGCCTCACCACCATGGCGCAGGATTTCGCCGCGATGGCCGGACGCAGCGTCGAGACACTGCTTGCCCTGCTCAACGAAGACGGGACGGCGGTCGCGCCCAAGGTCAAACTCGACGCGACGCTGGTGATGCGTCAGTCGGCCTGATCTTTGGCGAGAGCGCGATCGAAGCCACGCCAGGCGGCAACCGCCGCCTCGACCGCCTGTCGTGATGCCCGCCCGTGGCGGCCCATCGAAACGAAGCCGTGGATCTGGCCCGGCCAGCGCTCGAGCACGACCGGCACACCGGCGTTCAGGAGACGCTTTGCATAGGCCTCGCCTTCATCGGTGAGGATGTCGTGGCCGGCGATGGCGACGAAGGCCGGCGCCACTCCCACAAGGCTTTCGGCTTTGAGCGGCGAGACGCGCCAATCGCCGACGTCGGCGGCGTCGCGGACATAGTGGTCGCGGAACCAGGCCATGGTCGTGGCGGTCAGTCCAAAACCTACGGCGAAGCGACGATAGCTGTCCGCCGTCTGTGCGGCATCGGTGTTGGGGTAGAGCAGCAGTTGCGCCGTCAGCGGATGTTTGTCCTCGCGCGCAACGAGGCTGAGCACAGTGGCCAGATTGCCGCCGGCGCTGTCGCCTGCAACGGCGACGCGTTTCGCGTTGATGCCGAGATCGGCGGCATGATCCTGCATGAAGGACAACACGGCGCGGCAGTCTTCCACCGCCGCTGGAAACTTGTGCTCGGGCGCCAGCCGGTAATCGGGCGACACGACAACGCAAGCCGCGATGTTGGCGAACCAGCGACAGATCTCGTCATGCGATTCGAGATTGCCGATCACCCAGCCGCCGCCATGCAGATAAAGCAGCGCCGGAGCATCCGCATCAGGCGCGCCCTGCCCGCGATAGATCCTCAGCCTCAGCGCGCCGCCCGGTCCGGCGATTGTGCGCTCGGTGACCGACCCTACCGGCTCGCGGTCGCCCTGTAGATCGGAAAGACCGTTCACATAGGTACGGCGTGCCTGTTCCGGCGTGCCGGTCTCGAAGGGCGGCCCGTTCGCCCGGCGGCCGAGATCGAGAACATGTAGCGCTTGCGGGTCGAGCGCGGACAGGTTCGGTGCTGCCGTCAGCGGCGATGTCGTCATCGACGGACCTCCTGTCAGGCCAGCAGGCTCGCCGCCTCGTCCTCGCCGAGCAGCGGCGGCTGGTCGACCGTGCCGTTGACGGCGACTGAGCCACGGCTTTCGCCCGAGGCCAGGATCGCCTCCATGATCTCCAGCACATGCAGCGCCAGATCGCCGGACGCGCGCGGCCTCCTGCCCTCCGTCAGAGCTCGCGCCAGGTCGGCGACGCCGAGCATGCGGTAGTTGGCGCGGTCAGGCGCGGCGTATGGCCAGTTGCGCGCGCCGTAGAGCTCGCGCTCACTCTCGAGATCTTTCCAGTCGGCGCCGCGCGCCGAGAGCGAGACGGTGCCACCGAAGGTGTCGGGATCGGGCAGCCTCAGCGAGCCCTCGGTGCCATGCAGTTCGATCGGATGGTTGGAGTGCTTGAAGACGTCCCAGGAGGCGCCGAAGGTGACGGTGGCGCCGGAGCGGAACTCGAGCAGCGACAGGATGTTGGTCGGTGTGCCGACCTTGAAGGTGGTGTTCTTGTAAGGACCGTCGGCGGTGACCAGACGTTCCTCCTGGCCGCGCGTCGCCATCGCCATGACGCGTGCGATCGGGCCGAGCAGGTTGACCAGCATAGTCAGGTAGTAAGGACCCATGTCGAAGACCGGGCCGCCGCCCGGCTGATAGTAGAATTGCGGATTGGGATGCCAGTGCTCCATGCCGCGCCCCATCATGAAGGCGGTGCCGGTGACGGCGCGGCCGATCGCGCCCTCGTCCATCAGCCGGCGCGCCCTACGTCCGGCAGCACCGAGGAAGGTGTCGGGCGCCGAGCCGAGCAGAACACCGCGCGTTGCCGCCTCGGCAACCAGCCGGCGGCCATCGGCGGCGGACGTCGCCAGCGGCTTTTCGGTGAAAACGTGTTTTCCGGCCGAGAGCGCCGAAAGCGAAATGTCGAAATGCGCCGCCGGTATCGTCAAATTGAGGACAAGGTCGATGTCGGGGTCGGCCAGAAGCGTGTCGACGCCGAGCGTGCGGATGCCATATTCCCTGGCACGGAGCGCGGCCATATCGGCCGAAATGTCGGCACAGGCGCGCAATTCGACCCCGCCGAACAGGCTCGCATTGCGCAGATAGGTCATCGAGATGTTGCCGCATCCGATGACGCCGATGCCGAGCTTTGTCTTTGATTTTCCTTGCATTTCAGATCGTACCTCCCAACGCGGCCATGGCCTGGCTGCACCCTTTCGCCTGCAACGGAGCACAGTCAAAAGCCGCTATACAACATTTTAATTCTTGACGCGCGTAAAATTTTTATAGAGCATATGAAAACGCCGTGCACCGGGATTTTGAAAACAAACGATTGAGGAATTTTCCACTCATGAGCCTCGGAACCAAGGTGCGTCTTGCGCGCCTCTTCTCGCATCCATCGGGGAATCTTTTTGGCGGTGCGGTCGACCACTTCGTCGGCTATGGCGACGTGCGCAAAGGCGGCCTTGCCGACCTGCCGGGTGCGCTCGCACGCGTCATGGCGGGCAAACCCGACTATGTCAGCATCCAGCCGGGCACCGCGCGCCATCTGTGGCCGCAATATGCGGGCAAGGCTTCCCTCGTGATCCAGGCGGGCTGCTTCACCCCGGACGATCGCATCAGCGAGCTGATTGCAACGCCCGAGGATGCGGTGCGGGCAGGCGCCGATGCGTTGGCCGTGGCCATTCCGGTGCGCGGCGCGACCGAGGGCAAATACATACGCTGGCTGACCGACTCGGTGAATGCGGCGGCGCGCTACGGCATGCCGGTGGTGGCGCATATCTATCCGCGCGATTTCACCGACGGGGCGAAGATCGTCTTCACCCCCGACGAGATCGCCTATGCGGCGCGCATCGGCTACGAGTCCGGCGTCGACGTGATCAAGATCGGCTACACCGGCGACTTCGAATCGTTCAGGGAGACCGTTCGGACCTGCCCGGTGCCGGTCGTGATCGCTGGCGGGCCGAAGACCGATACGCTGCTCGGCGCGCTTCAGCAGACGGCGGACGCCATCCGTGCCGGCGCGCGCGGCGCCGTGGTGGGCCGCAATCTCTGGGGACATGGCGATCCGCAGAAAGCAGCTCTTGCCTTCCGGGGCGTCATCCATGACGGCCTTTCGGCACAAGACGCTCTGGCGAAGGCGGGTGCCTGAACAATGCCCACCGTCCCCTCAATCCTCGGCTTCGGCGCCATTGCGATCGACGACATCGCCTATGTCGATCAGCCGTTGTCGGCGGGCAAGGGGAAGGTTCTGCAAAGCACGCGCGCTTTCGGTGGAAATGTCGCGACGGCCCTTGCCGCCGTCGCGCGGCTCGGCGGAAACGCCGGATTCATCGGCTGGCTGAGCAATGCCGCGGACGACGCCGTGCTGTGCGATCTCATTGAGAGCGGTGTCGAAACCGCATTCGCGCCGCGCCACCCGGATGCGCGCCCGGTACGCTCGCGTATCACCGTCGGCTCCGACGGGGACCGATTCATCGCCTATGACGACGAAGCGATGCTGGGCACCGCGCCGGACTTTCCGGACGAGGTCCTCAGCCGCGCGACCATGCTGATCGTCGACGGCTATGCGATCCGGTCGCTGGATGTCGTGGCTCGGGCTCGCGATCTCGGCCTCGCGATCCTCGGCGATATCGAATGGAGCGGCGGGCCAGCGACCGACAGGCTGACGGCGCTCTGCGACCATCTCATTCTTCCGCTCGGCTTCGCACGCACCGCCACGGGTCGCCGCTCGCCCGCCGAGATGCTCGAGGCTTTGTGGTCGCCGTCGCGGTCGGCCGTGGTTCTGACCGATGGCGACAGGGGCGTCTACTATCGCGGGCGCGACGAGAGGGGTCTCTGGCACCTGCCTCCGCACCGGGTTGCCGTCGTCGACTCGACCGGCGCAGGCGACTGCTTTCATGGCGCCTATGCCCATGCATTGACGCGCGGCGGCGACACCGCTGGCCGGGTCGCATTCGCGGCCGCGGCCGCAGCCCTGTCGGTAACGGGGCATGGCGGGCGCGAGGCGCTTCCGACCGACGATCAGGTCAGGCAACTCCTGGCATCGGCGAACGCTCCATCGGCAGCCGGGCTGAACCATGCGCAGCTCGATACCGGAACATAGAACGGAACTATCCGAGGAAACGTTTCGCAAGCGAATACAGGCCGAGAATAATTACAAAATCAGCGGCTTAGACTTGTGGAGGGAGGAAGATGGCAGAAGTCGTTCTTGAGAATATCTGCAAGACCTACGGAAACAATTTTCACGCGATCGACCAACTGAACCTGTCGGTCGAGGACGGCGAGTTCCTGATTCTCGTCGGGCCGTCCGGCTGCGGCAAATCCACAGCGCTGCGAATGATCGCGGGATTGGAGGACGTCACCAGCGGCAGCCTTCGGATCGGCGGCGTCGACGTCGTCGACATGCCGCCAAAGGACCGCGACATCGCGATGGTCTTCCAGAGCTACGCGCTCTACCCGCATATGACGGTGTTCGAAAACATCGCCTTTTCGATGCGGCTGGCAGGCAAGCCGAAGGCCGAGCGCAAGAAGCGCGTGGACGAGATCGCCAAGACCCTTCAGCTGACGTCGCTGCTGGACAGCAAACCCGCGAACCTGTCAGGCGGGCAGCGTCAAAGGGTTGCCATGGGCCGCGCCATGGTGCGCGAGCCGGCCGCCTTTCTCATGGACGAACCCCTCTCCAATCTGGATGCGAAACTGCGTGTGCAAATGCGCGCCGAAATCACCAGCCTGCAAAAGCAGCTCGGCGTGACGACCATATACGTGACCCACGACCAGATCGAAGCGATGACGATGGGCGACAGGGTCGCGGTGTTGAAGGGCGGCGTGCTGCAGCAGGTCGACACACCCAAGAGGCTCTATGAATCACCGGTGAACGCTTTCGTCGCCGGCTTCATCGGCTCTCCTTCGATGAACCTTTTCGAGGCAACGCTGACGGGCAGCGAGCTGATGTCCGGCGCCTTCGCCATACGGCTGCAGGATGCGGCCTTCGCGCGCAGGCCAAGCTTGAAATCGTATGCGGGGCGCAAGGTCGTGTTCGGGATCCGGCCCGAGGATCTCTATGACAGCAGCCTCGAATCCGGCCGCAAGTATCAGACGATACCGGCAAAGGTGACCTCGATCGAAGAGCTCGGGTCCGAACATATCGTCCATCTCAACATCGACGCGGTCCGGGTGGACTCCGGCGACCCGGACGCGGTCGAGGATTTCGGTCTGGCGTCGAACGCGGTGGCGAAATTCGAACCGGTCAGCGAAGTCCGCTCCGGGTCGGAAATCCGGCTGGCCCTGGATGATACCAAGCTCCATTTCTTCGATCCCGAGACGCATCTGGCGATCTGAAGATTTGCGGCAAGGCCCGCAGGCGGGAGCGAGGCGCCTGCGAAAGAAGGCTTCTGAATAAACCAGACGATCGTCCGCATTGTGCGGCCGATCACTAAGAAGGAGGAGAAAATGATGTTTCGTATAAGACCCGCGATGCTGAAAATGGCCGCGGCCGCATGGTTGCTTGGCGCAACCGGCGCCATGGCGGACACGACGCTGGAATTCACCCAATGGTGGGAGCCAGAGCTGCCCGCAGGCTCCTTGCGCAAAATCATGGATGATTTCGAGGCCGCGAATCCCGGCATCAAGGTGACGCTGGTCAGCGGCCCCTATGCGACCACGCGAGACCAGATCTCGGTGGGCGCCGCAACCGGAACGCTCAGCGACGTCGTCGGTCTCGACGGCGCCTGGGTGAACAATCTGAACGCGCAGAATGCGCTCGCCGACATGAACCCGATGATGGATGCGAGCAAGTTCGACAAAGCCCAGGTCGCCGATATCATCAAGGTGGACGGCAAGGCGGTGATGTTCCCGGTCGCCTCGTTCGTCTATCCGGTCTTCGTGAATCTGGACCTCGCCGCCCAGGCCGGCGTGACCAAGCTGCCGTCTACCCGCGCGGAGTTTCTCGAAGCCGCCAAGAAGATGACCCATGCCGACAAGAACCAGTATGGCTGGGTGCTGCCGCTCTCGCTGCAAACGCCGTCCGGCGTCCAGAACGATATGATGTCGTGGGTCTGGGCTTCGGGTCAGTCGATGATGGCGGACGGCAAGCCGGCTCTCGAGGCCAAGCCGGTCGTCGATATGCTTGCCTTCGTCAAATCGCTCAACGACGCCGGCACCATCTCGCCCGGCATCGCCACCAAGACCGAACAGGAGAAGGTCGAGGAGTTCGTCAACGACCGCGTCGGGATGATGATCGACTCGCTCGCGCATGTGAACCTTATCCGCAAGCGCAATCCCAAGCTGAACTTCGACCTCATCCCGGTCCCGGTCGTGGAGGGCTACACCGGCAAGCGCGGCCTTCCCTATGCCTCCTGGGGCATCGGCATCTCCGCCGGCTCGAAGCATCAGGAAGAGGCCTGGAAACTCGTCCAATATCTGATGAGCGAAAAGGTCAACGCCAAGCTGGTGTCGCTCGCCAACGCCTTCCCGGGCAACGTCAACGCCAAGCCCGATTTCGTGACCTCGGACAAGGCTTTCGGCAAGGCGTTCGAAATCTTCAAGACCGGCTATCTCGCCAACGAGTTCACGGGCCTGCCGGTGGCTGAAGACCTGATGACCCAGTTCGACGTGCAAGCCCAGAAGATGCTCGCCGGCGAGCAGTCTCCGGAACAAGCCGCGGCCAACGCTCAAAAGGGCTGGATGGCGAAATTCTGATCGGCCTGTTCCCCCTTTGCTATCTTCGGCCGGGTGGCCTGACTTCGGGCAGGCCACCCGGCAACAACGGATCGGCAATTTGAGAATGGACCTGTTTTTGAGGCTCGCCTTCTCTTGAAGGCGTATCCCAAGGTTGGCACATGACCCGGCAAAAGCGCTCCCACCACAAGCTGAAACGAGCGGTCGCACCCTATCTCTATCTGTCGCCCTCGCTCATCATCATCGGCCTTCTGATGCTGCTGCCGATGGTGACGGTGATCGCCTACTCGTTCCAGAACAGCGCGGTGCTGCGTCGCGACCCTTCCTTTGCCGGACTGAAACACTACCAGGCGATCTACGACGATCCGGTGTTCTGGGCTTCGCTGTGGCACACGCTCTACTTCACCTGCATGAGCGTCGTTTTCCACATGACCATCGGCATGGTCTTCGCGCTCATGCTGAACAGCGACCGCATCAATCCAACGCTGCGCAATATCCTGCGCGTGCTCTACATACTGCCCTGGCTGTTCACCGCGGTGATCATCGCGGTGATCTGGCGTCTGCTGCTCGAGCCGAACGGCGTCGTGAACAGCATTCTCATCCAGTTGGGCATCATCGGTTCCAAGATCGAGTGGTTTTCCTCGCCCGAGACCGCGCTGCACGCGGTCACCTTCGCCAACATCTGGGCGGGCTACCCGCTTTTCATGGTCAGCCTGCTCGCCGGTCTGCAAGGCATTCCCAAGGATTTCTACGAGGCCGCCGATATCGACGGGGCGAAGGCCTATCAGAAGCTGATCTTCATCACGATCCCGCAGCTGATGCCGATCATCATCAGCATCTCGCTGCTCGACTTCATCTGGACCATGCAGGTCTTCCCGTTGATCTGGATAACGACGGGCGGCGGTCCGATCTACTCGACCGAGGTGCTCAGCACCTACACCTACAAGCTGGCGTTCTCGAGCTACAACCTGTCCCAAGCGTCGGCGAGCGCCGTGGTCATCCTGCTGATCTCTCTCGGCCTGACGCTGTTCTATATCCGTTATCAAAAGGCCCGGTAGTCGCCATGAGGAAAAGACACACGCCGAAAGACAGGCTGATCACCGTCGCGCTGCATGTTGGTCTTGCGGCGGGGCTGTTTTTCGCGGCCTTCCCGATCTACTGGATGCTCAGCAGCTCGTTCAAATCGAATACCGAAATCTTCGCCTTGCCGCCGACCATCCTGCCGAAGGCCTTCACGCTGGAAGCGTATGAAGCCATCCTTGGCGACCCGGTGAAGCTGCGCTTCTTCTTCAACAGCTACTTCGTCGCCGGAGCGGTGACCGTGCTGACGGTGCTGATCGCCTTGCTGGCGGCCTATGGGTTCAGCCGCTTCAATTTCCGCGGCAAGGGCAGCCTCAACACGCTCATCATCAGCACGCAGACGATCCCGCCGATCACGCTTCTGATCCCCTTCTTCGGGCTTGTCGTCTCCTATGGCATCTTCGACACCTATGTCGCGCTGATCCTGACCTACCTGGTGTTCACCCTGCCCTACGCAATCCTGTTGATGACGGGATATCTGAACACCTTGCCCCGCGATCTCGATGAAGCGGTGGCTGTCGACGGCGGCAGCAGCTGGACGGCGCTCTGGCGGGTAATCGTGCCGATCTCACTGCCTGGTATCGTGGCGACGTCGGTCTACACATTCCTGTTGTGCTGGAACGAGTTTCTCTTCGCACTGACGCTGACGAAGTCGACGTCCATGCGCACCGTCCCGATCGGCATCCAGCTGTTGATGGGGCAGCACGCCTTCGAATGGAACCAGATGATGGCGATGAGCGTGCTCGGCTCGCTGCCGCTCTTGCTGATCTACCTCATCGCCCAGAGGTTCTTCCTCGCCGGCATGACCGCGGGCTCGGTCAAATAGATGTTCCGCGGAGAACCAAGGAATGAAAGGATGAACGTGAAAGACCTCAAAGTCGGCTGCCAGACCTTCACCTGGGAAATGCTGGGAGACCGGTTCACCGGCGGCCCCGACGATCTCATCAAGGCTATCGCCGATGGCGGCTATGCCGGCATCGAGATCACCGACACGATGATCGGCCGCTATGCCGGCAAGCCGGCCGAATTCGCCGCGGCGCTGAAGTCACGCGGCCTGACGCTGGTCTCCTTCGCCTTCGGCTCGAAGAGCGGCTTCACGCTGAAGGACAAGATCGGCGAAGACCTCGAGGCCGCCAAGCGTTGGATCGACTTCGCCGCCGCCTTTCCGGGCGCGCTGGTGTCGATGGGCTCGGCGACCGTCGTTTCCGACGGGCCGCGCGACGACAAGTTCGCGATCGCCGCGGACGTCTACAACAAGGCCGGCGAGCTTGGCCGTAAAGCCGGCGTGCAGGTCGCGGTGCATCCGAGCTCGCACCACGACACGCTGCTCTTCGACCGCGCCGACTATGACCGCATCTTCTCCCTGCTCGACGCTTCGCTGGTCGGCTGGGTGCCGGACACCGGCCACATTTTGCGCGGTCACAAGGACATGGCCGACACGCTGACCGCCTATCGCGACCGCATCCGCTACGTGCATCTGAAGGACGTCGATGCGAAGGGCAGCTGGGCCATGCTCGGCAAAGGCGTCTGCGACACGGCCAAGGTGATCGAGATCGCGAGCGCCGCGCCCAATTTCAACGGCTGGCTGGTACTTGAGGAAGAGTCCGAGACCGCCGCCGCTGATCCTGCCGGCGCGGTCAAGACCAACCGCCAGACCATGCGCGGCTACGGGGCATAAGACGATGATCCGCAAGAAAGACCGTCGTCTTCGTGTCGGTGTGCTCGGCTGCGGGCCGATCGCGCAGTTCGCGCACCTGGAATCCTGCGTGAAGGCGAGCAATGCCGATCTTTACGCAATCTGCGACGCCGCGCCCGATCTGCTGGCACGCATGGGCGCGACCTACGAGCCGCAGAAGATATATGGCGACTATGACGAGATGCTCGCCGACCCCGAACTGGAGGCGGTGATCGTCGCCACCTCGGACGCCTATCACGTGCCGATGTCGATCAAGGCGCTGGAGGCCGGCAAGCATGTGCTGTGCGAAAAGCCGATCGGCGTCTCGGTCGAGGAAGGCAAGACGCTGGCCGAGGCGGTCAAGCGCTCGGGCAAGGTGCTGCAGGTCGGGCACATGAAGCGCTTCGACCCGGCGCTGGAGGCGGCGCGCGATTTCGTCCGCGACGAGATGGGCGACATCCTGGCGCTGAAGGCCTGGTATTGCGATTCCACGCATCGCTACACCAACACCGATGCCGTGCAGCCGCTGCCCGTCACCAGCAAGCTGGCCAGGAAGCCCTCCGGCAATCCGAAGGCGGATCTCAGGCAATATTTCATGCTGGCGCATGGCTCGCATCTGGTCGACACGGCGCGCTTCCTCGCCGGCGAGATCACCGCCGTGCGCGCCCGGCTGAACGAGCGCTTCGGCGCCTATTGCTGGTTCGTCGAGACCGAGTTCGCCAATGGCGCGCTCGGCCATCTCGATCTCACCGTCGCCGTGCGCATGGACTGGCACGAGGGCTTCCAGCTCTATGGCGAGAACGGCTCGGTGATCGCGAAGACCTTCAATCCCTGGTACTTCCGCGCCAGCGAAGTCGATATCTTCCACGAGAAGGACGCGACATCGCGAAAACCGCTCGGCGCCGATGGCCATTTCTTCCGCCGCCAGTTGGAAGGCCTCGCCGACACGGTGCTCGACGGCAAGCCGATGCGCGGCGCCGATGTCGAGGACGGGCTCGCCTCGATCCGCGCCATGGTGGCGATCGCCCGCTCGGTCGAAAGCGGCGGACGCGTCGAGATCGCCAGCGTGACGGGAGCGGTCTGATGCAGTTCGGGGTGTTCGCCAAGACTTTTGCGGGCAGCGAGCCGTCCGGCGTTCTTGCCGCCGTGCGCGATGCGGGCTTCGCGGTCACCCAATTCAACCTCGCCTGCGCCGGCCTGGCGTCGATGCCGGATAGTGTTCCGGACGACGCGATCCGCGCCATCGATGCCGCCGCCAAGGCTTCGGGCATCGGCCTGGTCGCGCTCTCGGGCACCTACAACATGGCGCATCCCGACAAAGCCGTACGCGAGGATGGGCAGCGCCGGTTGGCCGTCGTCATCGAGACAGCAGCCAAGCTTTCCACGCCTCTCGTCACGCTCTGCACCGGAACGCGCAATGCCGGGGACCAGTGGACGCACCATCCGGACAATGCCGATCCCTCGGCCTGGGCCGACATGGCGCGCGAGATGGAGAAGGCCCTGCTGATGGCCGAGCGCCATGGCGTCGATCTCGGCATCGAGCCGGAGCAGGCCAACATCGTCACCTCGGCCGGCGACGCCATGCGGCTGATCGCCGAGATGGGTTCGAAGCGTCTGCGCATCGTGCTCGATCCCGCCAATCTGTTCGAACAGGCCAATCCCGACGAGGCGCGCGCCATCGTTGCCGCCGCGGTCGAACGAACGGCGGGCCATGTGTCTTTGGCGCATGCCAAGGATCGTTTTGCCGACGGCCGCTTCGCCACCGCGGGACAAGGCGTCGTCGACTTTCCCGACTTCGTCGCCCGCCTTAAGGCCGGCGGCTTCGACGGACCGCTGGTGACGCATGGGCTCACGGCCGAGGAGGCGCCCGGTGTCGCATGCTTCCTCAAGGAGCTGGTCTGATGGCGGCCCGGACGAAGCTGCTCCGCGACGGTGCCGTGCTCGGCATCACCGATACCGGCGAAGGCCTGGCGGTCGTCTTCCAGCACGGGCTGGGCGGCGGTGAGGCGCAGGTCGCGCAGACGTTCCCCGCGGGCTTCCGGCGCATCACGCTGGAATGCCGCGGGCATGGCGGTTCCGGGCTTGGCGAGCGGCGGCCGTTCTCGCTGCAGATGTTCGCCGACGACGTGCTCGCCGCCGCCGATCAGGTCGGCCTCGACCGCTTCGTCGCCGGCGGCGTGTCGATGGGGGCGGCGATCGCCATGCGCCTTGCCTGCCGCCATCCTGATCGCATCACCGGGCTGGTGCTGGTGCGGCCGGCGTGGAGCTTCGGCCCGGCGCCGGACAACATGCAGCCGATCGCCGAGGTCGCCCGCCTGATCCTCGATCATGGTCCGGACAGAGCGCGGACGATCTTCGCGCAGTCCGAGACGGCGCTGCGTCTCTACCGCGAGGCGCCCGACAATCTCACCTCGCTGCTCGGCTATTTCGACCGGGCGGATGCCCATACCTTCGCGCAGGTGCTGTCCAACATCGCGGCCGACGGACTGGGCGTTTCCGAACAGGGCGCCACCGCCTTGCGCGTTCCGACGCTGGTCATCGGCAATGCGGTCGATGCCGTGCACCCGCTCTCGGCCGCCTACACGCTTGCCGCCGCGATACCCGATGCGATCTTCGCCGAGATCACCCCCAAGGCGCGCGACGGCGCCAAGCATTTCAGCGAGCTGCACACGCAGATCGCAAACTTCCTGCAATCCCACTCGAAAGTCCGGAGCCTCATTCCGTCATGACCAGCAAATCCCTCTCCGGCCCCTCGGCAATAGCCGCCTTGCCGCGCAACCGGCTGATCGGCGAGTTCTCGCTATGGTCGGCGGACCTCGCCAATATGGAGCGCGACCTGAAGCGCATCGAAGCCTATGCCGACCTGCACCATATCGACGTGGCCGACGCCCGCTTCACGCCCGGCTTCCTTTTTTTCCCGGACCTTGTGGCGCGCATCGCAAAGCTGACGGCAAGGCCGATCCATGTGCATCTGATGGTCGAGGCCGAAATCGTCGAGACGCAGACGCGCCAGTTCATCGAAGCCGGCGCCGACCTCGTCACCATCCATGCCGAGAATGGCGAGGCCGGCCTGCGCGCGGTGAAGCTGGCACATGAGCTCGGCGCCGCGGCCGGCGTGGTGCTGCGGCTGGAGACGCCGGTGTCGGCGATCGAGCCGTTCCTGTCGGACGTCGCCTTCGTGACGCTGCTCGGCACCTCGATCGGCGTCAAGGGACAGAGCCTGTCCGAAAAAGCCGGCCCGCGCCTGATCGAGGCGCGCGCGCTGATGCGGAAGGCCGGCCGCGAGGCCGACATCATCCTCGCTGCCGATGGCGGCATCCGCCACGAGACCGTGCCGAAGCTGAGCGCCGCCGGCGCCGACACTGTGGTGCTGGGCTCGCTCGCCTTCGGCGATCCGGACCTCGCGCAGCGCATGGCCTGGCTGCACGGATTGAAGGCCGCCGCCTGATGAGCACGATCGCGCTTGCCTTCGATCTCGGCGGCACGGAGCTGCGCGGCGCGCTGGTCGAGCGCAGCGGCGACGTCATCGCGCGCGTCTCGGAACCGACGATGGCCGGCGCTGGATCGGACGCGGTGATCGGCCGCATCATCGCGCTTGCCAACAAACTGCTGGACGACCACCCGCAGGCCCAGGTGATGGGCATCGGCGCCTGCGCGCCAGGGCCGCTCGATCCGAAGGCCGGCATCGTCATCGGACCGCCGACCCTGTCCGGCTGGCACAACGTGCCGATGATCGACATCCTGGGGCGGCAGTTCGGCCTGCCGGTCAGGCTGGAGAACGACGCCAACGCGGCGGCACTCGGCGAATGGCGTTTCGGCGCCGGCCGCGGCACGGAATCTTTGGTCTTCGTCACCGTCTCGACCGGCATCGGCGGCGGCGTCATCGCCGATGGCCACATCTATCATGGACGGCGCGGACTGGCGGCCGAGATCGGCCACATGACGATCACCGGCGAGGGCGAACGCTGCTTCTGCGGCAATGTCGGCTGCTTCGAGGCGGTCGCCTCCGGTACCGCGCTGGGGCGGCAGGCGACGCGGCTGACAGCACCGGGCGACGGTTCGGCGTTGAGGCGCCTCGCCAAGGACGGAGACATCTCCGGCCGGCATGTCGTGGAGGCCGCGCTCGCAGGCGATGCGACCGCCCGCCAGCTGATCGAGGCCGAGGCGAGATGGCTGGGCATAGGCTTCACCAATCTGCTGCATCTTTATTCGCCCGACCTGATCGTCATGGGCGGTGGGCTCTCCAACGGTTTCGACCTTTTGGCGCCGGGGATACGGGCGACCATCGACGAGCGCGCGATGGCCGCCTATCGCGACGTGCCGATGGTGCGAGCCGAGCTCGGCGACCGTGCCGGCCTGGTCGGCGCCGCCAGCCTGATCCTGTGGGAGGGCGAGCCCGGCACGGCGCTGGCGATGGTGCAGAACGAGGCAACGAAGGCCTCCACCCGAGCATGACGAAAACGATGGAGCGGCCTCTTCGATTCCTGCTGCATTGCAGCACATCAAAACAGGCGGCACACCATTTTAATTATTGACGCATGTCAAATTTTTATAAAGCATGCGGAAATGCTGGCGATGCATCAGCCAGCGCTCTGGGAGGAGCAATGCCTGTCACAGAAGAAACCCGAACCCGGGGGCGCAATCCGCGCAGCGGGCAGTCGGCATCCGGTCATCACTTTCGCAGGGCAAGCGCCGGGGTCGCTTGTGTCCCGTCAGGCATTCCCGCTCCCGGAAAACGAGCCGACAACCCAAAATTCGGAGGAGGAATATCCATGCGCATCTTCAACGGCCTGACGCTAGGCGCGGGCCTGCTTGCAACCATCGTCTCGGCGCCGGCCTATGCGGGGGACGCGAAGGTCGCGGCGATCGTGAAAGGCCTCGACAACCCTTTCTTCCAGACCATGCAGAAGGGCATCGAGGAGCAAGCCAAGGCCGACGGCGTCGCCGTCACCGTCCAGGCCGCCGCCAATATGGGCGACGCGACCGGCCAGGCCGACAAGCTGACCGCCATGGCCCTGCAGGATTACGACTGTTACCTGGTCAACCCGATCAGCGTCTCCAACCTGGTGCAGGCGCTGGTGCCGGTGGCGCAGAAGAAGAAGCCGATCATCAACATCGACTCGACCATCGACGCCGAGCAGGCCAAGGCTGCGGGCTTCGCCGTCTCCACCTATATCGGCACCGACAACGTCGCCGCCGGCGCGCTGGCCGGCGAGGAGATGCTGAAGCTGGTGCCGAAGGGCTCCAAGGTGGCGCTTATCGCCGGCATCGTCGGCGACGTCGGCTCCAACGCCCGCATCAAGGGCTTTAAGCAGGCCGTCGAGGGCAAGCTCGAAGTGGTTGTGATGGTGAGCGCCGACTGGGACCGCGAGAAGGCGCTGACGGCGGCCACCGACATCCTGGCCGCCCATCCGGACCTCGCCGGCTTCTTCGCCGCCAACGACATCATGGCGCTCGGCGTCGAGCGCGCCGTGCAGACGTCGGGCAAGGACGTCAAGGTGATCGGCCTCGACGGCATCGTCGACGCGCTGAAATCGGTCGCGGCCGGCGAACTCACGGCCACCGTCGCGCAATACCCCTATGTGGTCGGCGCGATGGGCGTGGAGGCCTGCAAGGCGGCGGTGATGGGCAAGGAACTGCCTGCCAACGTGCCGGCGCCGGTGCTGCTCATCAACAAGGCCAATGCCGAGGCATCGCTGAAGAACTTCCCCGCCCCCGGCGGCGACTATCCCGATCCGTTGCGCGAGCTGCTGAAGTGAGCCTACCGACAGACAACGCGCCCGCCGCCCCATCGGCGGGCGCGACGGAGGAGAGCCGTTCCTCCCTTGCGGCTCTCCTCCTCGATCCTTCCTTCTGGGCCGACTGGGCATCCGTGGTCGGCCTGGTCGGCCTCGTCATCCTGTTCGGCGTCACCTCGCCGGTCTTCCTCAGCATCGCCAACCTGCAGGCGCTGCTGCTCGCCGCCGCGATCCTTGTCGTGCTGTCGATCGGCCAGACCTTCGTCGTCGCGACCTCCGGCATCGACCTGTCGCTGGCCGCCGCCGTCATGCTGGGCGCCGTCATCCTCGGCCTTGTCAACGCCGCCGGCTGGGGCATCTTTGCGGCCTGCGTGCTCGCGGTTCTCGCCACCAGCGCGGTCGGCCTGCTCAACGGCGTGCTGATCATCGCGGGGCGCATTCCCGATTTCGTGGTCACGCTCGGCACGCTCTCCGGCATCACCGGGCTCGGCCTGATCATCTCCGGCGGCGAACCGAGCATGGTCGGCTCGACCTTCCTGCTCAAGCTCGCATCCGGCTCGTTCGGACCGTTCGGCTATCCCGTCTGGGTGGCGATCGCGGCGGTCGTCGTCGCCCATATCGCGCTTTACCACACGCGCTTCGGCGTGCATCTTCTGGCGACCGGCGGCCAGGCCGAAAGCGCTGCCGCGCTGGGCATCCGCACCGGCCGGGTCAAGATCGCCGCATACACGATCTCCGGCTTCTGCGCCGGCATCGCCGCGATCCTCCTGGTGGCGCGCATCGGCTCGGCCGAGCCGCAGATCAACACCAGCCTGCTGTTGAATTCGGTGGCGGCCGTGGTGCTGGGCGGCGTCAGCCTGTTCGGCGGCCGCGCCAGCATCCTGGGGCCGGCCATCGGCGCGCTGATGCTGACGGCGCTGGTCAACGGGCTGACGCTGCTCAGCGTCTCGGCCTTCTACCAACCGCTTGCCGTGGGCGCCATCGTGGTGCTGGCGGCGCTGATCATGCGGTATCAGAAATGAGCGTCGTCAATCATATCCCATCCGCCGAAGCGGTGCTTGCCTGCGAGGGGCTGAGCAAGCATTTCGGCGGCATCCGCGCCTTCACCGATGTCGGCTTCCAGGCCCGCCGCGGCGAGGTCACAGCCGTGATCGGCGACAACGGCGCCGGCAAGTCGACGCTGATTCGCTGCCTGGTCGGCGTGCATCAACCGGACGGCGGCGCGATCTATTTCGACGGCCGCCAGCATCCGTTCGCCAATCCGGACGAGGCGCGTAAGGCAGGCATCGAGACGGTGCACCAGAATCTGGCGCTGATCGACGAATTGACGGTGGCGCAGAACCTTTTCCTCAATCGCGAGATCGTTCGCCGCATCGGCCCGTTCGCGCTGCTCGACCGCAAGGCGATGAAGGCCCAGGCCCGCGCCATGCTGTCCAAGCTGTCGATCAACGTGCCCTCGGTGGGCCAGCGCGTGCGGCGCCTGTCGGGCGGGCAAAGGCAGGCGATCTCGATCTGCCGGGCCGCCGGTTCCGGCGCCAAGCTGGTGGTGATGGACGAGCCGACGGCGGCGCTCGGCGTGCAGGAGACGGCCAATGTCGAGGCGCTGATCCGCAAGCTGCGCGAGCAAGGCGTGAGCGTCATCCTGATCAGCCATAATTTCGATCAGGTGCGGCGCCTGTCCGACCAGATCTGGGTGATGCGCGCCGGCAGGATGGTGGCGACGGTGCGCGCATCCGAAACCAGCGGCAACGAGCTGGTGGCGCTGGTGACCGGGGCGGCGTGACGCGCGCGACGCCTTGGAACTTGAAACAATTTCGTGGAATGGGAGTGTTGCCGTGGCGCTGATCCGTGTCGGGCTTGTGGGTCTTGGAGAGGTCGCGCAGTCGATCCATCTGCCGGTGCTGGCCGACCAGCGCGACCGCTGGGTGATTGCGGGCGTGCACGACGTTTCGCCGAGCCTGGTGAAACTCGTTACCTCGGAATATGCGACCGCCAAAGCATATGAGAGCGCGGAAGCGCTGATCGGCTCGCCCGACATCGACGCGGTGTTCGTGCTCTCCTCCGACGACACGCACAGCCGCTTCGTGCGTGCCGCCATCGCGGCCGACAAGCATATCCTGCTGGAAAAACCCGCCTGCCTGACGGTGCGCGAGATCGACGAGCTTTTGGCGCTGAGCAAGGACTACGCCAAGACCGTCTTCGTCGGCTATATGCGCCGCTACGCGCCGGCCTACCTGGCGGCGCGCGAAGAGCTGCCGGCGCATGGCGACATCACCCATGTGCGCATCTTCGACCTCATCTCGGAGGGCCGGCATTTCCTGAACAAGAGCCAGAACATCCTCTACCCGCACGACATCGATCCGGCGATCCTTGCGCGCGGCGCAAAGGAGCGGGACGCGCTGATCCGCGAGGTCGTGGGCAAGGACGCCTCGGGCGATCTGGTCCGCGCCTATCGCGGGCTGACGGCGCTTTCTTCGCACCACATCTCGGCGATGCGCGGACTGATCGGCGAACCGCGGCGGGTGGTTGCAGCTCACCGCACCAATGGCGGCGCCAACACCAGCGTCACCTTCGACTATGGCCACTTCGCCTGCCTCTATGACGCGGTGGTCGACGACCTCGGCCTGTTCGACGCCATGATCGAGGTACGCTCGAACACAAAGCGCGTGCGCATCATCTACGACACGCCCTATATCCGCAGTCTGCCGACGCGGCTGGAGGTGACGGAAGCCGGCCCGCTCGGCCCCGTGACGAAAGCGCTGGGTCCGCTCTATGGAGACGCCTTCTCCAACGAGCTCGAGGCTTTCCACCGCCACATCATGGACCGCACCAGGCCGCTGACTGACCTTGCGGATTCGCGCCGCGACCTGGCGCTAATGGCCGAGATCATCGAGCGGATGAAAGCGTGCGGCGGGACCTGAGATCGCCGCTTGTCTCGTCATGGCCGCTGGCCGGCGCGGCCTTGGCGAGGACGCACCAGCAGATAGAAGCCGAAATCGGAATTGGCGCTGCTTGGCGACTCGATCGCCAATTTGACCTTCGAGGTGATGCTATGCTGGCCAATTTGAGCGGCGACGTCGCCATTGCCGACATCGCCCAGGCCTGCAGCCTCTCGGTCAGCTACTTCGCCCGCGCCTTTCGCCGGACGATGGGTGTTCCGCCGTACAAGTGGCTTATGAGCGAGCGCATCCGCAAGGCAAAGACGTTGCTCAGCCAAAGCAGGCTTGGAATTTGCGAAGTGGCCCTCGCGGGCGGGTTCGTCGACCAAAGCCATCTGACGCGCGTGTTTCGTTGCACCGTTGGCCAGACACCTCGCCTATGGAGAAAGGAGGCCGGCACCAGGACGGATTAGCGTCGGTCAACCTAGCATCTGCCGCGCCTCGTCAGGCTCACACGGTGGTCAAGCCGCCGTCAACGAACATCTCGAGGCCGTTGACGTAGCTCGAGGCTTCGCTGGCCAGAAACACGGCCGCCTTACCGATCTCGTCGGGCTCACCGATACGGCCGGCGGGATGCCGGTCGCGGATCGATTGGATAATCGCTTCCACCTTCCCCTCGCCGCCGGCCTTGGCGGATGCACTGCGAAGCGACGGCGTGTCGACCGCTCCGGGGCTCAGCAGATTGATCCTGATGCCCGTTCCCTTCACGTCCTTGATCCAGGCCCGCATGCAGCCGCGCAGCGCCGCCTTGAGACCGCCATAGACGCCCATTCCGGCGGGTGGCTCCACGGATGCAGTGGACCCGATCATGATGACAGAGCCTGTCTCTGTCATCAGAGGAACAGCCGACTGGATTGCGAACACGATGCCCTTGAAATTGACATCGATCATCTTGTCGACCTGATCTTCGGTGATCGCGCCGAGCGGCGCATGCTCGCCGACGACAGCGTTGGCCACCAGGATATCGAGCCGGCCGTGCCGCGCCTTCACGTCTTTCAGCAGCCGATCCATCCCGGACGGGCTGCCGGCATCCGCGACGGTCCCGAAGGCATTCTCTCCCAACTTCGCGCAAGCTGATTGAAGGTCGTCGTCTTCCCGGCCCGTGATGACAACCACGGCGCCCTCTCGAATAAATGTGGTCGCGATGCCGAAGCCCACGCCACGCGCGCCGCCGGTGATCACCGCCACTTTGCCGTTCAGTACCTGTGCCATATCTCATCCTCATTTTCAGATCGGTGTATCCAGGTCGGTTTCCCAACCCTTCGTTCCGTGATAAACGAAGATGCCCTGGACTATCCATGCTTGAACGGCCAAGTGTCTACATCAGGAGTCCAAATTGCATGACGCGCTGTCCGATATCCTGGCGCTGATAGAGATGCGCAGCATACCCTGCACGCGGCTGGAAGCGGCCGGCGAATGGGCATGGCGCTTCCCGGCGAAACCAATCCTCAAATTCGTAGCGGTGCTGAAGGGCGGATGCTGGCTCATCCTCAACGGTGAGGAGCGGTACCGCCTTGAAACAGGCGACACATTTCTGCTCGCCAACGCTTCAGACTATGTCGTCGCAAGCGATCCCGGCAAACGCCCCGAAGACGGCATGGCTGCCTTCGATTGGGATCGCTCCGACATCGCGCGGTATCAGGGTGACGATACCGTCTTGCTCGGCGGCGGCTTCGCCCTCGAAGGCAACAATGCCGGGCTGCTGCTGGATGTCCTTCCCGATGTGATGATCCTGTCCGCCGCCGGTCCCTCGGCCGCCGTTCTGCATGGTTCGCTGAAGCTTCTGGACGAAGAGGTGCGAGCGGCGCGAATGGGCACGACGCTGTTGACGCACCGCCTCGCCGACATTCTTCTCGTGCAGGCGCTGCGGGCTTTCGTGGATCAAGGTGGCGGAGGTGTCGGGGGATGGCTTGCCGCTCTGAAGGACCCGCGCCTCGGCGCCTCTATCAACCTGATGCACCGGACGCCCGAGCGGCAGTGGACACTGAGAGAACTCGCCGCCGAGGCCGGCATGTCGCGGTCTTCCTACGTCGCCCATTTCAAGGAGGCGGTCGGCATGCCACCGATGGAGTACCTGCGTCGTTGGCGGATGGAGAAGGCGCGGGACGCGCTGCGCAACGCAAACACTTCGCTCGCCGATCTGGCCCACGATCTCGGCTTCGCCTCCGAAAGCTCGTTTGGCAACACCTTCAAGCGCGTGTTCGGGCATTCGCCGCGAAACTACTGGGCAACCCGGGACAGTGCCCTGGTGTCAAGTTGAGGCGCTCGCTGCGGCCGTGCCCTTATGGGCGGGCTGATATCGACAGCCTGAATACCGCTGACGTGACCTTATCCGTCTGCAATGTTGCTGCCTCAGTTCTGGACATGGTGTTCACCAGCTGCGGACTAAAGTCTGCCAAATGTCGGCCCGCTTGTACCCATCAGGCCTCTTGCAACAGGGATCCGGTTTCGAGCACGGCTTCCTCAGAGCAACGCCAGATTAATGCGCTGGTCGGCGCGTTGACCTTAATGCATGTCGCCCAAAAGTGCGCAGCGGTTTTGGGACAACGACATGCATAAAAACAACAACCTAAAGCGCGCCGCATGAGGCCGTTCCGACGCGACGCGCTTTAGCCGTATGCGCGTCCCATCGGAACATCTCGGGTAAGTGAAAGTCCTGATCGGAGCCGAGCGTGCTGCTATGTGTGCCAGCCTGCCCAAGGCCGTGCGGGAGGCCGCGAGCTGACCGTGAATCGGCGTGCAAAATTGACCCCTCCCCCTGCGCCGGAGCGCCCCGTAGCCGGGAATTCCGAGTGACGCAGCGATCACTGACCGCGCGGCGGCTGATAAAAGTGGGTGGACAACAATCCTTTCACCCCGCAGTTGTTGACCTACCAGCCGACCCGCTTGCCGTCGAAAGTAAGGAACGAACCGCTGTCCTCGACCGATGCGCAGTGGATTATTTCGCAAAGGCCGCGGGCGCTGTCCTCCGCTGGCAAAGCCGCTTCGGGGCCACCCATATCGGTTTTCACCCAGCCCGGGTGAAGCGCGAGCACAGTGATGCCGGCGGGCTTCAGGTCGCGCGCGAGCTGCACCGTCGCCATGTTGAGCGCGGCCTTGGAGCAGCGATAGGCATAGTCGTCGTCATCATCGTCGAGCAGGCCTTCCGCCATCGAGCCGGCGCGGCTGCCGATATTGGCGATGAGGGGGCCGGCGGCTAGCCGAAGGTTCGGGAGCAGGGCCTTGGCCATGAGGATCGGCGCCAGCGTATTGGCGCTGATGACGTCGAGGAACGCCTCCGGCTCCAGGGCCACCAATCCGGGCGCCCGGCTGCGGACGGCGGCATTGTTGACCAGCACGTCGAGAGGCCGGTCCGCCAGCTGCGCCGCAAGGGAGCGGATCGATGCCGGATCGGTCACGTCCAGCGGCTGGAATTCGACGCGTTCCTCAAAACCATCCGCGGGGAAGGCGCGGCCGCAGGCGATGACCCGCCAGCCGGCCCGCGCATACTGGCGGGCCAGTTCGCGGCCGAGGCCACGCCCCGCGCCGGTGATCAGGACGGTGCCCGGCTGTCCTGGCTCAGCGGCCACGCCCGGCTCTCCGCGCCGGCACGAGACTTTCCTGCCTTGCGATCGTGGCATAGATCTCGCCGGAATATTTGACGCGCCGTTCCTGCGTTTCGTAGTCGACATGAGTGATGCCGAAGGGCGTCGTATAGCCGTAGGCCCATTCGAAATTGTCCATCAGCGTCCAGGCGAAATAGCCCTTCATCGGCACGCCCTCGGCCGCGGCCTTCGCCACCTGCTCGAGATGGTCGACATAGTAGGCGGCGCGCAGATCGTCCCAGATATGTCCGTCGGCGCCGACCCGCTCGGGCCGCGTCGCGACGCCGTTCTCGGAAATGTAGATCGCTTGCGGCGCATAGCGGTCGTTGACGTAGCGCAGGATGTCGTACATCGAGCGCGGCCAGATCTCGTAGCCCACCGCCGAATAGAGCCCTTCCGGCTGCACGCGGCGATAGTCGAGGGGGCTAAGTTCCGTGCCCGCCGCTATCACCGAACGGCGATAGATGTTGACCCCGAGATAGTCGACGGGCGTTGCGATCAGCCTGTTGTCGTCTGCGTGGATCTCCGGAAGCAGGTCGCCATAGAGGTCGAGCATGTCCTGCGGATAGGCGCCCTTGAAGACGGCGTCGAGGAACCAGCGGTTCTGCGCGCCGTCGAAGCGCCGCGCCGCGGCGACATCGCGCGGGTCGCCGCTTGCCGGCTCGGCGACGTTGAGGTCGAAGACGATGCCGACCGACGCGTCGGGCACCTCGGCGCGGATGGCCGGCACGGCCTTGCCGTGGCCTAGCAGCGCGTGATGGCTGGCGGCGGCGCCGCCTTTCGTCCCGTCGCGCAAGCCCGGGGCGTCCTCGCCCGAGGCGTGGCCCGACCAGCAGAAGGTCCAGGGTTCGTTGAGCGTCGTCCATTTCTTGACTCGGTCGCCGAAGCTGCGCGCGGCAAGTGCAGCGTATTCGGCAAGCGCGTCGGAAGTATCGCGGCTGTACCAGCCGCCGCGCTCCTGCAGCGCCTGCGGCAGATCCCAGTGGTAGAGCGTGAGATAAGGCTCGATGCCGGCTTCCAGCAGGCCGTCGATCAGCCTGTCGTAGAAGGCGATGCCCTTGGCGTTGGGAATACCGCGGCCCTCGGGGAGAAGCCGGGTCCAGGCGAGCGAAAAGCGATAAGCGCCGAGACCAAGCGTCTTGAGCACGGCAATGTCGTCGCCCCAGCGATGGTAGCTGTCACAGGCAACGTCGCCGCTGGAGCCGTCGATGATCACGCCCGGAACCTTGCAGAAGCGGTCCCAGATACTCTCGCCCTTGCCGTCGGCGGCCGGCGCGCCCTCGATCTGATAGGACGCGGTGGCGGCGCCGAAGACGAAGCCTTTCGGCATGACGAGGGAAGCGGCCCGCGCTTCGATATCCCGGCGCGATTTATCGATGCTTGATGTCATATTTTCTCTCGACGGTACTGACCAGGCTGGCCGCCGCCAGCGTCAGCAGGATGTAGAAGATGGCGGCGGAGTTGTATGGGGCGAAGGGCAGGAAGCTTGCCGACTGGAATTCCCGCATGCGCTGGGTGATATCGCGGATCGACAGGATCGACAGCAGCGAGGTGTCCTTCAGGATGGCGATCAGCTCGTTGCCGAGCGGCGGGATGATGATGCGGAAGGCCTGGGGCAGGATCACCAGTCGCGCCGTCTGCCAGCCATTGAGGCCGAGGCTGCGCGCCGCTTCGAGCTGGCCGCGCGGGATGGCATTGATGCCGGAGCGAAAGATCTCGGCCAGATAGGCGGAGTAGGCCAGCGCCATGGCGGCGATGCCGCGCGCAAGGTTCGGCGGATCGAAGACGCCCTGGGTGGCGTCCTTGAGCGCGCCCGCCAGCGGCAGGCCGACATAGAGCACGATGACCAGCATCGGGATGCCGCGAATGGTGTCGACGATGAATTCCGAGCCGATCGAGAGCGGATGGCGGCGGTGGATATGGCCGCCGAAGGTCAGCAGGCCAAGCACGATGGCAAGCACAGCGAGCGTGATGCCGGATGCCTTGTCGCGGTCGCTCAGCGTCTGCGTCTGCCAGAGCACCGGCAGGTCGGCGGGCGCCGAGGCGGAGGGAAGCAGCGCGGCGCTGACGTCCTTCTTGGCCAGCGCGGCGAGCGCTTCCGGCGCACCCTTGAAGGTGCGCAGCGGCACTTCGTTTTCGGGGCCGGATGGAAACTGGCCGAAGCGCACGGCGCCGATCATGCCGGCGGGCGTGCCCGATATCACGGCGACCTTGCCTTCAAGGCTGCCCGCCAGCGTGTAGGCCTGGCGCGGCTGCATCAGGAACCATGCGGCCGCGCAGGCCAGCAACGCCGTGATGACAATGAAGGAGAAATCGGCTCGCCTGCTGTATTCTAGGTTGAGCAGGCCGACCCAGACGAGGCCGAGCAGCGCCGCCAGAATATAGGCCGCGATCGCCGCGCGGATGGTGGTGGCCACGCCGGCCGCGAAGGCCATCGGCGCCAGGAACAGGATAAAGACCAGCCCGGCGCCGTTGACCAGGCCGAGGGTCGCGCGTCCGGCGCGCCGCGTGACGTCGCCATTATCCCGCCGGCCGCCGACGAGAAAAAGAGCGAGGGCGACGACGGTCACAGCTAGATAGATCCACAAAAGCGTCGAGACGTGGCCGTGCACCATCGCCTCGGCCTCGCCGGTCAACTGGCGGGGCGTCACGCCCTGGACGACCAGCTTGGACGTGAAAGGATCGACGGCGTTGGCAACGACCGACGATGCGTAGGGATAGACCAGGCCGGTCGTCGCTGCGGCGAGCGCCGCCACGAGGTTGATGGCGGCGCATAACAGCGCAAGGCGCGGTTTCAGTGCCTTGGCGCGACTGAAGACGATGACGCCGATGCCGGCGGCGAAGGCGACAGCCAGCAGCACAAAGCCGGGCACGAACGCTGACGAGCCGTGCTCGACGCCGAGGATAGCGCGCAGCGAACGCTGGTAATCGGCCGACGAGGCAAAGAGGTAGACGATGAACGGCAGGGCGGCGGCAATGATGAGATTGCTGGGCCGAAGGCGCATCAGGAGCTGCATCGAATGACCGCCCTCCAACAAAAAGGTCCCGGCGCGGCGGCGCGCCGGGACCATCGACCACGATTACTTGACGCCCCAGTACTTGCTGATCAGCGCGTCCAGCGTGCCATCCTTCTTGATGGCCTCGATGCCTTCGTTGAAGGCCGCGGCGTTCTCGTCGCCCTTGCGGAAGACGAGGCCGAGCGGATCCGACTGGAGGTTGCGGATCGGCACCACCAGTTCGCCTGCGAACTCCTTCTCGTAGGCGGCGGCGTTGGCGCCGTTGATGACGACGCCGTCGACATCCTTGTTCTTGAGCGCGATCACGGATGCGCTGAAGCTGTCATAGGCCACGACATTGTCCTTGCCGACGATGCCTTCGGCGACCTGGGCGTCGGTCGTGTTGGCCTGGGCCGAGAGCTTCTTGCCCTTCGACTTGAAGTCGTCGACGCTCAAGCCTTCGTCCGCGACACGCATCAGCACGGCCTGGCTGTTGACGATGTAGGGCTCGGAGAAATCCATGGCCTTCTTGCGTTCGTCGGTGATCGAGACGCCGGAGGCGACGAAGTCGAAATTGCCCTGGTCGAGCGCGGCGAAGATGCCGTCCCAGCCGGTGGTGACGAACTCGGCCTTGCAGTTGATCTTGGCGCAGACGGCGTTGACCACATCGACATCGAAGCCGACGATCTGCCCAGTCGCGGTGTCGACGCTCTCCATCGGCGGCGAGGTGGTGTCGGAACCCAC
This sequence comes from Mesorhizobium sp. RIZ17, assembly GCF_051127865.1. Taxonomy (NCBI): domain Bacteria; kingdom Pseudomonadati; phylum Pseudomonadota; class Alphaproteobacteria; order Hyphomicrobiales; family Phyllobacteriaceae; genus Mesorhizobium; species Mesorhizobium sp. RIZ17. Next base: position 3,801,149 of record NZ_CP147861.1, on the reverse strand, counting down.
CTTCATGAGCTTGCCGCCAAGATCGGCGGCATGCGCGGCGCCGGACGCCAGCAGAGCCAGCGTCAGGCCAAACAGGACTTTCTTCATGCTGTTTCCTCCATTTTTCAAGGATTGTGGCGGCCGAGGCGGCCGCCGAGATTGTCAGCCTGCCGCGCGATCAACTGCGGGCGGAAGACCTCGGTGAGACGCGCGGCATCCTCGCCGGCCATCAGCCGCAGCAGGAATTCGCCCAGCCGGCGGCCGAGCACCTCGATGGGCTGGTAGAGCGTGGTGACGGGCGGACTGAAATAGGCGCTGACGTTGATGTCGTCATAGGCGATCACGTCGACATCGTCGCCGACCCGCAGGCCAAGCGAGCCAAGCGCCGACAGCGCGCCGAGCGTGGTGGATTCGTTGACGCAGACTAGGGCGGTTGGCGGCTGCGGCAGGCCGCGCAGCGTCAGCGTGCTGTCGCGGCCGAAACGGGTGGAGAGGTCACCGCCGGCGACCAGATCGAGCGACGGCTCCAGCCCTGCCTCGCGGAAAGCTCGGACAAAGCCATCGATCCGGTCCAGGGCGTAGGAGAAACGTTGCTCGGCATTGATCAGCGCGATACGGCGGTGTCCGCCGGCGATCAGCCGCGCGGTGGCGGCATGGGCTGCCCATTCGTTGTCGACGTCGACATGGGCATAGGTGAGCGGCTTGCGGCAGCGGCCGAGCGAGACGAAGGGGAAGCCCGATTGCGCCAGCATGGCAATGCGCGCGTCGTCGGCCAGCACGCCGGAGAAGATCAGCCCGTCGGAGAGCTTCTGGTCGGCGACGCGGCGGGCAACGGCGCAGGCGTCCTCGTAGGAACGATAGCCGTGGACCGAAAGCTGGTAATCGCTGCCGTCGAGCGCCTGACTGATGCCGTTCAGGATCTGCGTATATTCGACGCCGTCCCATTCGTAGCCGGCGGCTGCGGTGAGCGGCATCAGTACGGCGGCCTGATAGGTCTTGCCGGTGCGCAGTGCCATGCCGCGCGCATTGGCCTGGTAGCCGAGTTCCTTGGCGGCGGCGAGGATTGCCTCGCGGGTCTGCTCGGTGACCACCGGCGAACCGCGCAGCGCTTTCGAGATCGTGCCGATGGAATAGCCGGTGTGCGCCGCCAGCGTCTTGATGGTCGGCGAAAGCCGGCTTGCCGCGATGCTGCCCTCTGCCATGTGCGCCTGCTCTCCTCTCAGGAATGGCATTACCGGCAAATAAAAACGTTTTCAAGAAAAATAAAAACGTTTTTATTATGAGATGCAAAGAAGCTGCCGGCGGAGTCGGGGCAGGCCCCCGCTACTCCTTGCCGGCCAGCACTGCCTCGAAGGTGCCCTCGAGAACCGACAACAGATGATCGGCGTTGGCCCGGGTGAAGATCATCGGCGGGCGCATCTTGAGCACGTTGTCGCCCGGCCCTTCCGTACCCATCAGCACGCCCCGCGCGCGGGCGCCGTCGCATATCTTCTTGGCCAACACCGTCGCCGGCTCCTTCGTCCGGCGGTCGGCGACCAGCTCGATGCCGAGGAACAGCCCCATGCCGCGCACGTCGCCGATAGCCTCGTGACGTTCCTGCATGCCGCGGAAACGCTCGATCAGGTAGTTGCCGATCTCCAAGGCGTTGCGGCGCAGGTCGCCCTGTTCGATCACGTCCAGCACCGCCAGTCCCGCCGCGCAGGACACCGGATTGCCGCCGAACGTGTTGAAATACTCCATGCCGTTGTTGAAGGACGCCGCGACCTCGCGCGTCGTCACCAGCGCCGCCATCGGATGGGCATTGCCGATCGGCTTGCCCATGGTGACGATGTCGGGCACGACACCCTGCGTCTCGAATGCCCACCAATGGCTGCCGACGCGGCCGAAGCCGACCTGAACCTCGTCGGCGACGCACAGCCCGCCGGCCGCGCGCACCATGGCGTAGACCTCGCTGAGGTACCCATCCGGTAGGAAGACCTGCCCGGCGACGCTGGGGATCGATTCTGCCATGAAAAGCGCCGGGGCGCGGCCCTCTCGGCGCATAGCGTCGATCTGTTCGGCGACGCTGGCGGCGAAGCGCTTCGCATGCTCCTCCGCTGGCCAGTCCGCCGGCGCGCGATAGCTGTCGGGGATCACCGCCTCGAAGACGTGGGGCTTGCGCCCCTTGCCGCCCTTGCGCTTGTATTTGTAAGGGCTGAGGTCGATCAGTTCCTGGGTCGTGCCATGATAGGCCCAGTCGAGCACGATGGCTTCCTCGCGGCCGGTGTGGGTACGCGCCATGCGCAGCATCAGGCTGTTGGCCTCGCTGCCCGAGCAGGCGAAGGAGGCGACGCCGAGCTCCGGAGGCAGTGTTGCCGTCAGCCGCTCGGCATAGGCGACGATGTTGTCGTGCAGGTAGCGTGTGTTGGTGTTGAGCTTCGCGGCCTGTCGGGCGATGGCCTCCACGACATGCGGATGCGCGTGGCCGAGATGGCAGACATTGTTGAAGCAGTCGAGATAGGCGCGACCGCGATCGTCGATCAGCCAGACGCCGTCGCCGCGCACGAACTTGATCGGCTCGGAATAGGAGATCGACAGGTTGGGCAGCATCGTCGCCTTACGGGCCGCGACGATCTCGGCCCGGCTGCGGCCGGTCTGCGTGAAAGTCTCGGGGGGAATGCCCACCAGCGCCGCCGCGTCGGGGAACAATTCGCGCCATACGCCCAGATAGCTCGCCTCGCCGACACCCAGAATCGCGCGTGCCGAGAGGCCGGTATCGGCCGAAATCTGGAGATGCAGATGCGGCGCCCAGCCGCCGTTTTGCGCGTGCGCGCCCATCTCGCCGACAAGCGCGCCGGCGGCGAGCTTCTGGCCGGGCTTCAGCCGCGCCACGACTTCATGGGCAAGATGCCCCCAGAGCGTGACGAAGGCAGGGCAGCCCTCGGGCTCGTGCAGCAGTGCCACGAGGCCGCCATAGCCGAGCGGCTCCTCCTCGATCTCGGCGCTCTGGACTGTCGCGGCGAGCGGTGTGTGGACCTTGGTGCCGGCCGGCATGAAGAGGTCGAGGCCGAGATGGCGGTCGCGCCGGCTGCCGTCGATGAAGCGCGACTTGAACATGTCGCCTGAGTAGACGCTGCGCGCCTCGCCCCATGGCCCGATGCCGAGGGCGACGCCCGTTTCGCTCGCATGGGCGTCCCACCAGGTGGAGGCCTTTTCAGGGTCGGCGGCGGCGGAGGCCACCGTCATCGGATTGGCGGCGTCGCCATAGGGCACCAGCGCCTTGGCCAGCGTGGCCGGGTGCGGGCGCACGACCGGCGCCATGTTCTTGGCATTGCGATCGATCCAGGTCGCGATAGCAGTTGCGCCGGGCACCGCATCGAAGCCGCAGGCATGACGCAGGATCGCCGTGGCAAAGCGCGGGTTCATCGCATCGAGGCGCCGCAGCATGCGCCAGGCCGGTGCCTCGCTGATCGCCAGGTAGGGATTGTCGCCGACACGGCTGGCGCGCGCCGCCGAAAGCGTCACGCTGATGACCAGTCGCGCCATGATGAGGTCGAACAAGACGTCGAGTTCTTCCTCACGCAACGGATAAAGGGCGTGGAAGCCGGCCGCCAGTTCGGCCACGGCGCCGATCGGGTCCTCCTGGTCGAGTATGGCATAGGCGCTGGCCACCGCCACCTCGGCGATCAGCACCGTGTGCAGTGCGTCGCCGAAATCGATCATGCCGGCGACGCTGTCCGGCCGGTCCGGATCGACCAGGACGTTCCAGTCATTGGCGTCGTTGTGGATGACCTGCGTCCGCAACATTGCGAGACGGGGCGCCACCTGCTTGTCGAAGCGATCGAGGAAGCGCTCCAGCACGGCCCGGTCGCCGGCATCGGCAACATGAGCGAGCCGGGCGTGGGCTTCGCCGGCGCGCCGGACATCCCAGTCCAGCGCGCGCAAGGCGCCGGGGTGGATGAAGCCCTGCAGGGCGCGATCCATGCGGCCCAGCATCTGGCCGAGAGAATTGAGAACCGCGGGGCTGCGTGTGCTTTCGGCGAGTGGCCTGCCCGGAAGCCACGACACCATACGCAGCGAATGACGCTCGCCAGACGCCGCCAGCGTGGTCGCCAGCGCGGTGCCCGATGCCGCCTTTCTCAGGCGCGGCAGCGAAAGGTCGGGCGCGACAGCCGCCAGATGAGTGAGCAAGGCCACCTGGAAAGCGCTCTCCAGGCCGGGTTCGCTGGCGTTGATGATCTTGAAGGTCCAGGTTCCGGCACTTGAAGCCAGCCGGAAGTTCTGGTCGCGCTCACTGTCGAGAGGGCTAAGCTCGCCTTCGATGCCGAAGTGCTCGCTCGCCAGAAGGGCGGCCTGGTCTATCGGGAAAGCGGGTGCGGGGTGGTAGAGATCGGTCATCGGGTTCTGCCGGCATGTCGCTGAAATTGGTGGATAGTTTTGCATGGCCGTGCAAATCAGACATCCGGCAAAGCGCCGGCCCTGCCGGCAGTCTGACGTGATCAGCCGGCATATTGCCGGCGCGCCATGGAGCCCGCGGTGAAGCAGCCGGACGCAAAAGACCAGGAGATCCTCGCCATCCTTTCCAAGGAGGCGCGCATCCCGCTGAAGGCGCTGGCTGCGCGCGTCGGCCTTTCGCGCAGCGCCGCCAGCGAGCGGGTGGCGCAGCTCGAGCGCGCCGGCGTGATCCGAGGCTATCGCGCCGATATCGGCCAGATGGACCGGGACGTCATCCGGGCCTTCCTTCTGGTGACGCTGGCCCGCACGCCCTCGATGAGCATCCTCGACAAGCTGGCCGGTTACGCCGAGGTGCGGCGCGTGTCCTCGATCAGCGGCCAGCTCGACCTCGTCGTCGAGGTCGAGGTGCCGTCGATCGACCGACTGAACAATCTGCGCGACAACATCGCCAGCGGGCCGGCGGTGCAGGACCTGACGACGCTGATCGTGCTGCGCCGGGATATCGACAGGGAGTAATAAAGGGGCGCTCTCTGGAGTGCCCCCTGAGGGTGGACAGTATCAAGCGGCGTTTTGATCCGTCATCATCATGGCGCTTGGGACACCGCTGGTGCTCGGCCCCTTTTGCCGTAGGCCTCAGCCTCGTGCGGTTTGGGCCTAGGCGACTGGCGGCGATCAGATATATTTCCCTAATTCTTGCGAAGCTGCCTGATGTACCAAACCATGATTAGCGACAGGCTGACGAAGACGGCGGCGGCGAGGATGACCGAGGCGACGGCGAGCCGTGGCGTGCCGGCCGAGCGGAGGCTGAGCCACATCAACACCGGTAGGGTCTGGGTGTCGCGTGTCGTGAGGAACAGCGCCATGACGAATTCGTTGAGCGATATTACGAAGGCGAACAGGGCGGATGAGATGATGCCGGTCGAAACCGACGGCAAGACGATCTCCAGGAAGGTCCGCAGCGGCCTGCCCCCGAGATCGTAGGAGGCTTCGACAATGCGATGGTCCACGGTGCGGAAGGTCGCTTCCATCAGCATGAAGACCAGCGGCATCGCCCACAGCGAATGCGCGAGCATGACAAGCGCACGCGAGCCGTAAACGTTGATGCCCAGCAGCGAGACGTTGCCGAAGGCCATCGCGACGCCCAGCCCCAGCACGACGCCGGGCATGAAGAGCGGCAGCATGATCAGGAGATAGACGAGAGGCTTGAAGACAAAGGTGAAACGCTCGAACGCCCAGGCTGCGAGGACCCCCGATACCGTCGAGATGACCGTCGTTCCGAGCGCGATGATGATGCTGCTCGTCAAGGCATCGACCCACTGCGGGCTGGCGAAGAAATCGCCATACCATTTCAGCGACCAGACCTTGATAGGGAAGCGGATCGCCGATGCATCGTTGAAGGACATGGCGAGCGTGACCAGCACTGGGATCGCGATATAGGCGATGATGGAGACGGTGAAGGCAAACGTCAGGATGCGCAGAAAAATGGTGTCCTTGCGCGCCCGTAGCGCGGGTATGGCCGCGGCATTGCGCGTCGGAAGGATCGAAGTTTCAGCCATTGAGCGCGGTCCGTTTCGACGTCAGCGCGCGGACGATCACCATCACCAGCGCGACGCCGATGGTCAGCACGATCGAGAAGGCGGCCGCGCGGGGCCAGTTGTGCTTGCCCAGCATCTGTTCCTGGATCAGGTAGCCGATCGTCCAGAGCGTATCCGGGCCGAGTGCGGAAGGCGTCGCATAGGTGCCGACCGCCCAGATGAAGGACTGTGCGAAGGCCGCGGCGATTCCGCCTTTTGTAAGCGGCAGGAGCACTTCATAAAAGGTCCGCAGCGGCGCGGAGCCGAGATCAGCGCTGGCCTCCAGAACCTTCTTGTCGATGCCATCGAAGATCGACAGCAGGATGAAGAAGCAGAACGGCAAGGTCACGTAGGTCAGACCGACGAAGGCCGCGAATTCGGTGTACATCAGGCTGATCTTGTCGGTGATGAGCCCGGACGAGACGAGCGCGTAGCTGAGCAGGCCGTTCTTCGGAAAGAACATCCACCAGCCGAAGATGATCGATATCTCCGAAATCAGCAGCGGGCAAAGCGCCAGCGCGATGAACGCCAGCCGCCAGCGCTTCGGCTTCAGCCACACCAGCATCGCGAAGGCGTAGCCGATGACGACCGTGACGACGGAAGAGATGAGGGCCAGCCGCATCGTCGTGAACAGCGCGCCGCGGAAGGTCTGGTCAGTCAGCATGGCCGCGTAATTATCGAACGTGAAGCCCGGCACGTAGAAGCGCTGGTCGATATGCTCATTGAAGCTCATGCGCGCCATGAAGGCGATCGGCAGGCCGAAAAAGGCGACCGCGATCAGAAGTGCCGGCGCCATCAGCAGCCAAGGCGCAAGCCGCGCGCGCAGCCCGGCCTTTCGTCTGGCGGCGTCCGGAGCGCTCATTTCCGAGGTTCCGATGCTCATTGATAGGCGATCATGTCTGCGGTCTGCCAGCCGATGTCGACGAGGTCGCCCGGCCTGTGCGCGACAGCTCCCGGATGATCGACGAACAACTCCAGCTTCGCGGCCTTGAAATGGTAGCGGTGAACGTCGCCAAGGAACTCGGTGAAATCGAGACGGGCCTTCAGGCCGTTCGGCATGTCGGCGCGGCCGAGATGCATCCGGCTCGGCCGAATGTAGAGGCGCCAGGCACCGTCGCCTGGAGGATTGGAAAGACGCAGGTCGATAGGCTCGCCGTCGCTGTCGGCGGCGCCGCCGGCGACTATCCGGGCCTTCAGGCAACAGCTCTCGCCAATGAAGGTGTAGACGAATTCGTTGGCCGGCTCGCCAAACACCTTTTCGGGACGGTCGATCTGCTCGATCCGGCCACCTCGCATCACCGCGATGCGGCTCGACATAGCCATCGCTTCCCCCTGATCGTGGGTAACGTAGATGGCACTAAAGCCGATCTCCTCGTGAAGGCGCTTGATCTCGGCGCGCAGCTGCAACCGCAGCGACAGGTCGAGCGCCGACAGCGGCTCGTCGAATAACAAGATCGCGGGGCGGACCACCATCGCCCTGGCCAATGCCACGCGTTGCTTCTGCCCGCCCGACAATTGCGCTGGATATCGCTGTTCGTAGCCGGAAAGCCGCACGACCTCGAGAGCCTGCTTCACACGCGGCGCGATGTCGGCCTTGGCGACGCCGCGCATGCGAAGGCCATAGGCCACATTCTCGGCCACGGTCTTGTGCGGGAAAAGCGCGCCGCTCTGGAAGATGGTCGTCGTGTCGCGCTGGTAGGCGGGCAGGTGATCGATGCGGATGCCGTTGATGCGGATCGCGCCGGCATCCGGCCGTTCGAAGCCGCCGATCAGCCGCAACGTCGAGGTCTTGCCCGAGCCCGACGGGCCGAGCAGCGTGACGAATTCGCCACGTCTCACATCGATGGAAACATTGTCGACTGCCACGACGCCACCGTAGGTGCGCCGCACACTGTCGAGTTCCAGTGCATTCATGTCAGCCAAAACCGTCAACTCCGCGTCGAAGCGCGCGAAGCACCGCCCGGCGGGGGCGCTTCGCGCGGGCTTGGGGTCAGCCCTGTGTCGTCTTGGCGATAGTTTCCTTCATGCGGGCGCTGTAGGCATCCCAATGCGGGCCGAACTTGTCCCAGCCATCGATGCCGAAAAGCTTGTAGGTGTCGCGCAACGCTTCCTCGCTGCGCGGATAGCTCGGCCAGTGCGGCGGGGGCTCGAGACCCTGCAGCGACATGAAGTCCGTCGAGGCATTGAGGAAGTTCTGCTGCGTCTCCTTTTCGAGCAGGTAGCTCAGGAAGAGATCGCTGAGCTCCGAATGCCTGGTGCCGCGCACCTTCATGAACCAGTTGCTGTAGGAGGCCGTGCCTTCCTTGGGGATGGCGGCCTCGAAATCGTCGCCATACTGCTTGATGAATCCGTAGGCGTCGGCGGAATACATCATCGCCACCGCCGCCTCTTCCTGGGTCATGAGATTGGTCAGCTCGGCACCGTCCTTGTACCATTTGGCGACCTTGAGCTTGTCCAGTTCCTTGAACAGGAGCTCGACGTCGTCGGGCGAGCCGAACACTTCGTCGATGCCGGGTTTGGCGGAGGAGAGCAGCGCCGGGATGCAGAGATCCCAGTAGAATGCGGACGCGTCGAGTGTCGATTTGCCCATCGCCTTCTCGTCCCAGAAGCCCTTCTAACTCTCGGGCTTCAGACCGCTCGACTTGGAGGTCAGCATCCACAGCGAGCCGGTGCCGAAGGGCACGCCATAGTCCTTCGCCGGGCCGCGATTCTCGTCGAACCAGGGATAGATATTGGCATTGCCGGGGATCTTCGACCGGTCGACCTTGGTGAACACGTTCTGCGCCATGCCGGTCGTGGTCGTGTACTCGTCGGCGATCGTCAGGTCGAAAGGCGGATTGTCGGCGGGCGCCGCGACGATCTGGGCGATCATCTGGTCCCAGCCGCCGACGGTTTCGACCTTCGTGCCGTACTTCTCGTTGAACGGCTTGACCACCGCCTCGCGGAAGCTGAGCTCATGGTTTCCCGACCAGGACACCACGATCAGCCCTTCGCCGGCAAAGGCCGTCGCGGCCGAGGCGACGTTTGCGCGGCCAAGGATCGCGGGCATTCCGATCGCGGCGCCGAGCGCTAGTTTCATCGCGCTGCGGCGGCTGATACCATTTCCTTCGAATGCCATGAATTCTCCTCCAGTTTGCTCAAGGACGGACTGTCGGCTTTCCGCGGGCATCTCCGTCCACCCATTCATTCCTTTGCCGTCCCCATCCGGCGCCTGAAAGCGACCGGCACGTCTGTCCGATGCCGACTACAGCGCGGCGCCGACCTTCAATCCTTCGTAAACGGCCTCCTCCGCGGTGCGCGGGGCCATGCTGTCCCCGATGATGTGCAGTTCCGGCACGTTGCCCGCCAGTATGTCGCTCAATTCGCTTACCGGCTCATGTCCCAGGCAAAGCACCAGGGTGTCGACATTCTCGAACATGATCGGCTGTTCGCTGGCGGTATGCTGCATGTAGACGGTGCCGCCGTCGCAGCCGAAGAGGCGGGCATACGGGGTTACGACCACGCCAAGCCTGTGCAGTTCGGCGGCAATGTTGTCGCGCACGTAGAGCGGCAGCAACTCGCCTGGATGGGTGCCGTTGACGGCAAGTTCGACGCTGCAGCCGTCATTGACCAGCATCTCGGCGATACCTGGTCCGATCCAGTCGCAACGCCAGTCTGCCACCACAGTGCGGCTCCCCGTCTTGACCTGCTTCCTCAGCACCTGCCAGGCATCGACGACCTGCACGCTTCCGTCATCGGGTATTTCCGGAAGATAAGGTCTGGCACCGGTCGCGATGACCACCGCGTCCGGCCTTTCGCTTCGACCAAGGATTGGTCGACGCGCGCGCCCTTGACCACGCGCACTTGCGTCAGTTCGAGTTCGCGCGAAAGATTGGTGACGATGCCCCCGAATTCGGCGCGGCGGGGCAGTAGCTGGGCCAGCAGCGCCTGTCCTCCCAGATGAGAGGACGCCTCATAGAGGGTGACCTGATGCCCCCGGGCGGCCGCGACGGCCGCGGCCTTCATTCCGGCCGGACCGCCACCGACGACCATCACCTTCTTCGGACGCGGGGCCGGTGTGAGCTTGCCAAATCTGAGCTCGCGCCCCGTCTCGGGATGTTGGATGCAGGAGATGGGAAATCCGCGGTGGAAATGGCCAATGCAGGCCTGGTTGCAGGCGATGCAGGCGCGGATGTCGTCCGTGCGGCCTTCTTCGGCTTTCGCGGGCATGTCGGGATCGCAGATCAGCGCCCGCGTCATGCCGCAGACATCCGCAGAACCCTCCGTCAGCACCGCCTCGGCTTTATGCGGCTGGTTTATGCGCCCGGCCACCATGATCGGTATGTCGAGTGCCTGCCTGAACCGTGCAGCGTCGCTTGCCAGATAGGCGTTGCGATAAGCCATGGGCGGCACGATATGCACCGCGCCGCCGGCGGAAGCGGAGGTGCCGGCAGTGACATTGACGTAGTCGAGCAATGGCTCGAGTCCAAGGCAGGTCTCCAGCGCCTCGTCCATGGTCAGGCCGTGCTCGTCACGTTCGCTGCCGCTGATGCGCAAGCCGATGACGAAATCCTCGGATGTCGCCGCGCGCATCGCGGCGAGCGCTTCGGTCGCGAAGCGCAGGCGGTTCTCCAGCGACCCGCCATAGTTATCTACACGGCGGTTGACGCGCGGATTGAAGAACTGCGCCGGCAGGTAGCCGTGGCTGGCGACGAACTCGACGCCGTCCAGCCCCGCCTTGTGCATCCGCCGCGCCGCCTCGGCGTAGCCGCGAACGATCTCGTCGATCAGGCGTTTGTCGAGCTCGCGCGGCATGACACGGAAGCGCTCGTTCGGCGACACGGATGGCGCGTAGGCCACCGTCAGCAGCCCATCGCCGCCTTCCATGATCTCCCGGCCTGGATGGAAGAGCTGGGAAAAGATCTTGCAGTCATGCGCATGGCAGACCTCGGCCAGCTTCCGGTAACCGGCGATGCATTCGTCTTGCGTCGCCATGAGCATGTGCGAGGTGTAGCGCGCCGTCTCGTGGACGCCCGCGACCTGGCTGACAATAAGCCCGGCTCCGCCCCGCGCCCGCGCCTCGTGGTAGGCGATCAGCGCATCGTTGACCAGGCCGTCGGTCGGCAATGTCGTATCGTGCCCGGTGGACATGATACGATTCTTGAGCCGCACGCCACGGATCCGCAAAGGTTGGAAAAGGCGCGGGAATGGCGTCGAGGGTTGTTTGATATGCGCGGCGCCGGCCATCGATTTCCTCCGTCGCTGGCAAACTACGCTCTCATATTTTGCCATAAGTAAAAAATCCAGATATTTTTTTACCAATGGCAAAATTCATTGCGAATTATCGCCGGTGGTGAAATGGTTCTCCCTGGGCCTGAAAAGACTGGCGACGTTGAAGGGTTCGTGCGGAAAGGCTGGAATTCCAAATGCCCACCTTGCGGACAGCGCTTTTGATCGACAAGAACGGAGATCTTTGGCCGAGTTGGGTGGCCCGTTTTCATCGGGCATTGTATCCGGAGTGAGCATGTCGTCTGAAGGCGGCCCTGAAACCGGGCTGGTATCTGTTGGCGGCGATCCGGTTCTTGGGGATCGCATTCGCGGCTTGCGCAAACGGCGCAAGATGACGCTTTCGCAGTTGTCGGAAAGCGCCAACCTTTCCATCGGCTATATCAGCCAGATCGAGCGTAACCTTGCCTACCCATCGATTCCGGCCCTGGTGAACATCGCCCGAAGCCTGGGCGTGACCGTGCAGTGGTTTTTCGCCGGCGCCTCGCCCGTACCGCAGGAAGAGCATGGCTATGTCGTCAGGAGCGGCAACCGCCTGAAGATACAGTATGAGGGCGGTATCATCGACGAGCTTGTCACGCCGAAGATGAGCCTGCAGGTGGAGATGATCTATACGCGCCTGCCGCCAGGAACCGAAAGCGCCGAAAGCTACACCCACGAGGGCGACGGCGTCGGCTTCGTCGTCTCGGGCGAACTCGACATCTGGGTCGGCGAGCGACATTTCCACCTCTACGAAGGAGACAGTTGCTCCTATTCGTCAGGCGAGCCGCACAGGTACAAGAATGCGGGTGGGCGAGAGGCCGTCGTGATCTGGGCAATCAGCCCGCCAAGTTTCTAGCCTCGGATTTGTGGAAACCGAGATCGCCTGGTGCTCGGGCAGCCGGCAATGCAAGGCATACTGCGGGTCGTCGCCCGAGATGATGTCCATCAGCAGCGCCGCATCGCGGGCCGCGCCATCTCAGGCGCACCTCCCGCGAAGCGATTTCCGAGCCCGGTTTACTTATTCGAGGCCCTATCCTTTCCCCGTGGACCCGAACAGCTTCGCCGTCGAGGCAGCGCTGTGCGGCGCACTGAGAACAATCTGTCGCTTGCCGCCAGGCGCGAGCCCGACCGCCAGTTCAGCCGCCTTGCCGACGCCGGCTGCATGCGCGACCAGAAGCCTTTGAACCTCAGCGGCATCCTCCGTCGTCAGCACACTTTGGGGTTTCGATGACCGATGGCCGCGGCGGAATTCAGCCGGGCTGCAGCCGAACCTGCCCCGGAACTTGTTGTAGAAGACGGCCGGATTGCCGAAGCCGCCGCGCTCCATGATGATCCCGATCGTGTCATTGGTGGTGCGCAGCGCTTCGGCGGCGCTGTCGAGCCGCAGGTTCTGCGAATAATCGCGATAGCCTATTCCAAGATGCCGCTTGAACAGGCGGGAAAGGTGGCTGAGCGACAGCCCCTCCTCTTCAGCGATCTCGCCGAGATTCTGCCCTTCGTCCTGATCACTCAACGTGTCCATGATCCGCAGGATCCGGTCGCGGCTGTCGGACCGCAACTGCGCGCCCGCCGCATCGGCCACTTCATGCGGGATCCAGCGGTAGACGTAGCAGGCAAGCAGGCTGGCGATGGTCTGGCGTACCATGATCTCTTCGGGATGGTTGCTCAGATCCAGCGCCAGCCGCGCCATCAGCGCCTTGATCGGCGCAACCCGATGCATGAAGGACTGGCTGTGCAGGAAGGTGCGGCAAAGATACTGCCGCGAAGCAAAGCCGGGCAGGCCCAGCCGCTCGAAATGGGCAGCGTCGAGATGTACGCCGCAGATCAACGTATCGCGCGAAACGGACGTCGAATTGTGCGGTACGTCGGCATTGATGATGATGGCGTCGTCCTGCTCCATCTCGCAGACCTGCCCATCCACCACGAGGCGAAACCGCCCGCGCAGCACGAAAAGAATCTCCATCTCCCGGTGCCAGTGATAGGGCACGTCGGCATAGCCGTGCACGAAGGCGCGGCAGTGCCCTTCGCCCGCAGGGCCGTGATCCTCGAAACCGCAACCGGCCTTCTCGCGCCCAGGCTCGGGCCTCAGGTAGGCGACATTCATCCGTGACCTCCGTGGATTTGCTTACTAGATATCAAAAACTGTCGTAATTCCAGCGCAAGTTTCGCGGCTAGATGACGAGCTGACGCTATGTCATCGTTTCTTCGTTCTCCGGCGGATGGTCGATCCGCGCAAGCGCGGAAGCCTGCGGCCATCGGCATGCCGATGGCCGCGACAATGAAGTGGACAGCCCGATGACGTGGAATGTTTCCGACAAGGAACTCGGCGCCCTCCTGGATCAGATGACCCTTGAGGAAAAGACGACGCTGGTGACGGGTCATGGCCTTTGGCGCACTTCCGCCAATTACAGGCTCAACGTTCCCGAGATCCTGATGACCGACGGAACCTACGGCGTACGTTATTCGATCGAACAGATCGATGGCCCGCAGGATAGCGACAGCCAGCTCGCGTCGTTCCTCAGCGTCGTCAACGCCGACCTTTCGCGTGGCGTGGAAGGCGCATTCGGGTCCACCCGTCCGGCAACCTGCTTCCCCAACGGATCGTCCTTCGCCTGCTCCTGGGACGTGGGTCTCGCCCACGAGCTCGGCGAGGCGCTCGCCGACGAATGCCAAGCCTTCGGCGTCAACATCCTGCTCGGTCCCGGCATCAATATTCGTCGTACTCCGCTCGCCGGGCGCAGCTATGAATATTATTCGGAAGACCCGATCCTGTCCGGCGAGATCGCGGCAGCGGTCATCAACGGCATGCAGAAGAACGGCGTCGGCGCTTCGCTCAAGCACTTCGCATGCAACAATTCCGAAGTGCAGCGGACCACGATGAGCTCAGTCGTCGAGGAGCGCGCCCTGCGCGAAATCTATCTGGCCGGGTTCGAGAGGGCGATCCGCAAGAGCAACCCCTGGACCGTCATGAGTTCCTACAACCGCCTGAACGATGTGCAGGCGGCCGAGAACCGCTGGCTCTTGACGGACGTGCTACGCGACGAATGGGGTTATGACGGCGTCGTCGTGTCCGACTGGCACGGCATCAAGGATCGCGCGGCCTCGATGAACGCCGGCAACGATCTCGATATGCCGGAAAGCGCGGCGCGCCGGCAGGAGTTGCTCGAGGCCGTGAAGGACGGCCGCGTTTCGGCGAAGGCGCTGGACCGGTCGTGCCTGCGCATCCTCAAGCTCATCCGGACGGCGCGCAACGGCCTTCGCACGAACATTACCGCCGACTTCAGGAAGCATCACGCCCTGTCGCAGCGCATGGCGGTCGAATCGATCGTGCTGCTGAGGAACCAGGCAGGCCTCCTGCCGCTCGACGGAACGAAGCTGCAAAGGATTGCCGTGGTGGGTGCCGCAGCGCGCGAGCCGGTTATCCAGGGGTCGGGCTGCGCCACGACGCGCCCGACCGAGGTCGATATTCCACTCGACGAGATTCGTCGCCTGGCGCCGGGCGCCACCGTTACCTTCAACGTGGTTTCCGACTTTGCGCCCGACAGCGCCGGCGAACAGGCGGCGCTTACCAACATCGACGCCGCCGACGTGGCGCTGTTCTTCGGCAATACCGAGGTAGGTTACGACGGCGAAGGCTCCGACCGTACGGACCTCAACCTGCATGACGGCCAGGACGAACTGATCGACCGGCTTTCCAGGCGTAACGGCAGGTTCGCCGTAATCCTCGCCACGCCAGACGCCGTCGCCATGCCCTGGGTAAACCAGACCGCGGCTGTCCTGGCGATGTTCTTCGGCGGACAGGGCGCGGGCCGCGCCGTGGCGGAAGTGCTGTTTGGGGTCCATAATCCGTGCGGAAAACTCACCGTCACTTTCCCGGTGAAACTCGAGGACACACCTGGCTTCCTCACCTATCCAGGAGAGAACAACAGGCACATCTACAGCGAAGGCATCCACGTCGGATACCGTTCCTACGACAAGCGCAAACTCGCTCCGCAGTTCCCGTTCGGGTTCGGCCTGAGCTACACAACGTTCGACTATTCCAACATCGAAATCGATTTGGACAGCATCGACGAAGCGGACACCTTCACCGTGTCCTTCGATGTCACCAACACAGGCAAGCGCGCCGGCAAAGAGATCGCACAGATCTATTCCCGGCCGCACAACCCGCGCCTCATTCGTCCGCTCCGCGAACTCAAGGGCTTCGCCAAATTCGAGTTGCAGCCGGGAGAAACCAAGCGCGTCGAGGTTACGATCGAGGCGCGCGATCTGCGCTACTATGACTGCGACCATCGCAGATGGCTGCTCGACGCCGGCAAGCTGACGATCGAAGTGGCGGCATCCTCGCGCGACATCCGGCTGGAAAGGACGATCGACGTCGAAGCGCCGGCGCTGCCGTCGAGCATCCTCACCGTCGAAAGCCAGCCTGCCACCGTGCTGGAGCAGGAATTCGCGCGCAAGCGCTTCGGCGCCTTTCTCAAGGAACAACTCGATCTCGACGACGAGGAAACCGTCAAGCTGCTGGAATATTGCGGCGGTTCCTTCCTGGGAATCTACAACACCGTCGCCTGGGTAGCCGGAGACAAGATCTCCAAGGACGCCATGGCCGCGTTCCTGGACAGCCTCAACAGGGAAATGGGCAGAGCCATCGGCAAGGCGGCCTGACGGGTTCGGCAACCGCCTTGCCGCCCGGCCAGCGAAAGATCGCTCAAAATCAACAAGAATGACTTCAGAAAGGGAACCAGGATGAACCTGAAACGCCACTCCTCCACGATAGCCCTTGTCGGGCTGCTTGCCGCATCCACGCCTGCCTTCGCCCAGACCGTCGACGTGCAGCAGTACTGGACGAGCGCCAGCGAATCGAAGGCCATGAATACGATCGCCGATGCCTACAAGGCCCGCGGCGGCAAATGGATAGACAGCCCTTCGGCCGATTTCGACTCTACCATCGCGGCGGCGACCAGCCGCATCGCCGGCGGCGAACCGCCCTCGGCGGTGCTGATGACGCCAAGCGCGGCTATGCGGGACCTCGCCTCCTCCGGGCAGCTTCGCAACTTCGATGATCTCGCCGCGGCGAATGGCTGGCAGAAGGCAATGCCACCCGTCGTCTGGGACAAGCTGAACGTCGACGGCCATCTCGTCGGCCTGCCGGTGGGCATTCATGCCGACAACTGGGTCTGGTACTCCAAAGCGGCCTTCGAGGCGGCGAAAATCGAGGAGCCGAAGACGCTCGACGAAATGTTCGCCGCCGCCGACAAGCTGAAGGCGGCTGGATACACCGCATTCGCCGTCGGCGGCGAGCCCTGGCAGGAGGTGACCATCCTCACCTCCATGGTCATCGCGCTCGGAGGTCCCGATTACTGGAACGAGCTTTTCATCAAGCGCGATCCCGAGGCGTTGAAGTCGCCGATCCTGCCCAAGGCTTTCGAATTGTTCCGCAAGGTTTCGACCTACGCCGATCCGGCCAGCCCCGGCCGCTCCTGGAACGAGACCACGAACATGGTGGTGACGGGCAAGGCGGGAATGCAGTTCATGGGAGACTGGGCGCGCGGCGAATTCCTTGCCGCAGGCCAGGTCGCCGGCAAGAATTTCGGCTGTTTCCTGATGCCGACCGACAAGCCCGCCTACGCCATCGTCGTCGACATCTTCGCATTCCCCCTCAACAAGGACGAGGATCGTATCAAGGGCCAGACCATGCTTGCCGAAACCGTCATGGACCCGGCGGTAGAGGCAAAGATCGCAGCCGTGAAAGGCTCCGTCCCGTCGCGCCTGGACGTCGACACCAGCACGCTGGACCTGTGCGCGGTCAGGGGCGTCAAATCGCTCGGCACACCCGGCGTGACGGTCTCTTCCACCTACGACGCTCTTCCGGGCGACCTCAACGGCCGGATGACGGATCTTGCGACGCAGTTTTGGACCGATCCCTCGATGACGGTAGATACTGGTGTCAAGAGCTTGGGGGACATCCTCCAGAGCAAGTGAGCCTGGGGACAGGAACGGGTAAAAACGCTGTTCCGGCGGCACCTGTCTGGAGGAAGATACCGACAGGTGTCGCCGGCCCCAGTGAGGGACGCGGACGCGGCTTGCCCGCGGGAGGATTGGAATGTCGACCTGGCTCAAGCGGCAGGGTTTCAAGCCGGACATCACGGTGGCGGTCTTCTTCGCGATCGTGGCGGTCTTCTTCTATGGCTCGATCCTGTGGACCTTCTACATGTCCCTGACACGCTCGACCCTGATCCCCAAATACGAGATCGTCGGTATCGATCAGTATTTCGACCTGTTCACCAACCAGCGCTGGCTCGTCTCCTGCCTGAACATGGTGATTTTCGGCGTGTTCTACATGCTTGGCACGCTAGCGTTCGGAACCCTGCTGGCGGTACTTGCCGACCGCGGCATCAAAGCCGAGTCGTTGTTCCGCACGACCTTCCTCTATCCTCTTGCGGTATCGCTGATCATCACCGGCCTTTCCTGGCGCTGGATCCTCGATCCGACGACCGGTCTGCAGGCACTGATGCGCGACGCCGGCTGGGACAGCTTCACCTTCGACTGGCTGACGCGCCCCGACCGCGCCATCTACACGCTGGTCATCGCCAGCATCTGGCACTCCGCCGGCCTGGTGATGGTGATCGTGCTGGCCGGACTACGCGGCATCGACAACGATCTTTGGAAAGCAATCAGGATGGAGGGCATTCCGCCGTGGCGTGCATATTGCCAGGTGATCTTTCCCGGCATGCGGCCTGTCATCGCCTCCTGCGTGGTGTTGCTCATGTCCGAAGTGATCCGGGGCTACGACTTGATCATCGCCATGACCAAGGGCGGTCCCGGCATCGCCACCGAGATGCCGGCGAAGTTCGCGGTGGATTTCTATTTTGCCCGCGTCAACCTCGGGCTGGCTTCGGCGGCGTCGATCATGATGCTGGTGTTGTCGCTCATCATGCTCACCCCCTATTTCTATAGCGAATTCCGGAGGCAGACATGACAGTCGCCATCGCCCGCCGGCGACCGGTATTCGGGCCGCGCGCCGCCCGCATCGGCCTCTATGCCTTCCTCGCCGTGTCCGCCATCTTCTTCCTCCTGCCGCTTCTGCTGGTCATCATGAACTCGCTGAAGCCGATGGAGGAGATTCGCCAGGGCAACCTGCTAGCGCTGCCGGTCAATCCGAATTTCGATGCATGGGTGAGCGCCTGGCAAAGCGCGTGCACAGGCCTCGAATGTGCCGGCGTCCGACCCGGCTTGTGGAACTCCATCAAGATCACCATACCGAGCGTGGTCATTTCCACCCTGGCAGGAGCCCTCAACGGCTATGCGCTGGCGCAGTGGAAATCGCGCCATGCCAATATGATCATGCTGCTGGTCACGGTCGGCCTGTTTATCCCCTACCAGGCGATGCTCTATCCGACCGTGAAGATCCTCAGCAATGTCGGGCTCTTCCGCACCTATCCGGGCATCGTCTTCGTGCATGTCATCTATGGTCTGCCGTATACGACGCTGCTCTTCCGCAATTTCTATGTCGGCATACCCGACGAGATCAGCCGCGCGGCGCGGATGGAAGGAGCGCGCTTCCTCAGAACCTTCTGGTCGATCATCCTGCCGATCTCGACCAACATCCTGGTGGTGGTCGCCATCCTGCAATTCACAGGCATCTGGAACGACTACCTGCTCGGCCTGATCTTCGCCGGCAACGACAATTTGCCGATGACGGTGCAACTGACCAACATCGTCGGCAATTCACGCGGCGCCGCAAATCCCAACGTCAACATGGCTGCGGCGCTGATAACCGCGATCCCGACGCTCGTCGTCTATTTCCTGTCGGGCCGGTACTTCGTGCGCGGCATCGCCGCCGGCGCCGTGAAGGGTTGAAACATGTCCAGCATTTCTCTGCGCCAAATCAAGAAATCCTTTGGCGGCCTCACCATCCTCCGTTCCATCGACATGGAGATCGAGAAGGGAGAGTTCGTCGTCATCCTGGGCCCGTCGGGTTGCGGTAAATCTACCCTTCTCAACGTGATTGCCGGCCTCGATGAGTGCGAAGGCCAGATCGTCATCGAGGGGAAGGACGTCAGCGGGCTGGAGCCGAGCGAACGGGGCCTGGCGATGGTGTTCCAGTCCTACGCGCTGTTTCCGGCCATGACGGCGCGCCGCAACCTTTCCTTCGGCATGGAGATTGCCGGAACGCCAAAGGCAACGGTGGCCGAGAAGGTCGCCTGGGTGGCCAAGCTCCTGCAGATCGAGGCCCTGCTCGACCGCAAGCCGGCCCAGCTTTCCGGCGGCCAGCGCCAGCGCGTGGCCATCGGCCGCGCTCTGGTGCGCTCCTCGAGCATCTGTCTGTTCGACGAGCCGCTGTCGAACCTCGATGCCAAGCTGCGTGCCGAGACCCGCGTCGAACTCAAGCAACTGCATGAAACCCTGGGGTCGACGATGATCTACGTCACGCATGACCAGATCGAAGCCATGACCATGGCCGACCGCGTCGCCGTCATGCACAAGGGCAAGGTCGAGCAATTTGCCCATCCGCAATCGATCTATGAGAAGCCGGCCAGTCTTTTCGTGGCCGGTTTCGTGGGGTCGCCCGCGATGAACTTCATCGAAGGCAGGCTCGACGGATCGGGGCGCTTCGTGACCGGCGATATCTCCGTCGACACCGGCGATTACGCGTTCGAGGAGCCGTGGGCTTCAGGCGACGCCGTGCTCGGCGTCCGGTCCGAGGACATATCGGTCGTGGATTGCGGCGCGCCGCGGAGCATCCCGGCAACACTGGCCTTCACGGAACTGCTGGGTGCGGATGCGCTAGGCTGGTTCGATTGTCTCGGCAAGCGCTTCAGCGTCCGGCTCGGCATCGAGGCGGCGCGATCGATGCGGAAGGAAGTCGGCCTGCGTTTCAATATGGCGACGGCGTCGATCTTCTCGAAAGCAACGGAACGCCGGCTCTGAGGCCGCGCTTATAGTCGCCTCTGCTTTACTGGGTGCGCGAGCCATCGGCCGACGCGACGGTCCGAAACGGATGGCCAGCGCGTCCGGAGGCATCGGCGCTCACCAGGTCAGCTGGATGCGCACCTTCCACGCCCGGTCAGAGACCTACCGCGCAGCGCAGGCCTGTGTGACGGACGCACACAGTGAGCGCGACTAAGTCCTATAGAGTACCAAGGGACGGTGAAACGCGACGGCCTTGTCGATAGCCCGCGCTGCCAAGCGCCTAATCTGTTGTCGTGGCCCCTGCCAGCAGTTTCGATTCGATGATCGAGGACAGGACCTCCCCCATCAAATTGAAGGATCTGGTTCAAAGATCGCAATTGTCGGAGGAACAAGCGCCACCGGCCGCTTCCTCCCTTCAACCCACGCTTCGACTAGGTCGGACCATTCCTGCATCATGTGGCGGCGCTGGATTTCGTATTCGGCCTTGTTGTAGACGCCGCGGGACGACCGGCCATCCTCGTGGGCCAGGCATTTCTCGATCCAGTCGCTGTTGAACCCAAATTCGTTGAGAAGCGTGGAGCCTGTGCGACGAAGATCGTGCACGGTGAAACGAGATCGCGCCGCTCGGCATCACCCGGACATACATGCCGTCGCGGTCCGCGACCTTGTACATTTTCTGTTTTGGTTTCAATGCCTTGAGGGCGGCGTCCGTCAGCATCCCGACTGCCTTTCAAAAAGTACGGTCACATGGTTTTTGAGAGCTACCGGTGTGAATTTGTCTTTCTTTTCAGCGTGTTAAACTGAAAAAAGTACCGTCATCAGCCCTATGGATCGTGACGGTACTGTCGAAAACTCAGGTTGGCAATACGAGCAAGGGCCGGCAAGCGGGTCGGCAAAGCCAAACCATGCACACCGATCGTAGCCGAACGTCGCTGGCAAAAACTATTTTTGATTTCAGTGGCTTAAGTCGAACCTTGGCGTGATTTCGGCGGTGTTCGGATGGCCCTGAATCATTCCCACTCGATCGTGCCGGGCGGCTTCGAGGTCACGTCGTAGACGACGCGGTTGATGCCCTTGACCTCGTTGATGATGCGGGTGGCGGCCGCGCCCAGGAAGTTCATGTCGTAGTGGTAGAAGTCGGCCGTCATGCCGTCGACGGAGGTCACGGCGCGTAGCGCGCAGACGAATTCGTAGGTGCGGCCGTCGCCCATGACGCCCACCGTCTGCACCGGCAAAAGCACCGCGAAGGCCTGCCAGATGGCGTCGTACAGGCCGGCCTTGCGGATCTCGTCGAGATAGATGGCGTCGGCCTCGCGCAGGATCTCCAGCTTCTCGCGCGTGATGCCGCCCGGGCAGCGGATGGCAAGGCCGGGGCCCGGGAAGGGATGCCGGCCAATGAAGCTCTCGGGCAGGCCGAGCTCCTTGCCGAGCGCCCTCACCTCGTCCTTGAACAATTCGCGCAGCGGCTCGACCAGCTTCATGTTCATGCGCTCGGGCAGGCCGCCGACATTGTGGTGCGACTTGATCGTCACCGACGGGCCGCCGGAGAAGGAGACGCTCTCGATCACGTCGGGATAGAGCGTGCCTTGCGCCAGGAAATCGGCGCCGCCGAGCTTCTTCGCCTCGTCCTCGAACACTTCGATGAACAGGCGGCCGATCGTCTTGCGCTTTTTTTCGGGATCGGCCTCGCCTTCCAGCGCCGAGATGAAGCGGTCGGACGCATCGACCAGGATCAGCGGCAGATTGTAATGCTGGCGGAACATCTCCACCACGCCTGCCGCCTCGTCCTTGCGCATCAGGCCGTGGTCGACGAGGATGCAGGTCAACTGGTCGCCGACCGCTTCATGGATCAGCAGTGCGGCAACCGAGGAGTCGACGCCGCCCGAGAGCGCGCAGATGACCTTGCCCTTGCCGACCTGCTTGCGGATCGTCTCCACCGCATGCTCGCGATAGGCGCGCATTGTCCAGTCGCCCTCGATGCCGGCGATGTTGTGGACGAAGTTCCTGAGCAGCCTGGCGCCATCCGGCGTGTGCACCACCTCAGGGTGGAACATGATGCCGTACATCTTGCGCTCGATATCGCCGAAGATGGCGAAGGGCGAGCTTTCCGACTTGCCGAGCACCTTGAAGCCCGCTGGCAATTCGATGACGCGGTCGCCATGGCTCATCCACACCTGGTGGCGCTGGCCGGGCGCCCACAGTCCTTCGAACAGCGGGCTCTCCTTCTCGATCTCGACGAAGGCGCGGCCGAACTCGCGATGGTTGGAGCTTTCGGCGACGCCGCCCATCTGCACGCAAAGCGCCATCTGGCCGTAGCAGATGCCGAGCACCGGCACGCCGGCGTCGAACACGATCTGCGGCGCGCGGGGGCTGCCAATGTCGGTGGTCGAGGCCGGACCGCCCGACAGGATCACCGCTTTCGGATTGATGCGCTTGAAGGCGGCTTCGGCCGATTGGAACGGCACGATCTCGGAAAAGACGCCGGCCTCGCGAATGCGGCGGGCGATGAGCTGCGTGAACTGGCTGCCGAAATCGACAATCAGGACGGTGTCGGGATGATTGGCTGTCGTCGTCATGGCGAGCCTTTAGAGAAAGAAACGAGTCGACGCAATGGGTCGCGCGGTCGCGCCGCTCACTTCGATCCTGGTGCGTCTCCCGATGCGTCGCCCGGCCCGGCGTCAAGTGAGCGCAAGGCGTCCATCAGCGCCGCGAACCGCCGCTCGCCGATGCGATCGATATAGCCGCGCTCGATCTCAAGCTTGATGCGGTCGCCGTCGCGCAAGGCATCCAGACCCTTGCGCGTATAGCGCACAAGCTTGCCGCGCCCGTCCCGTGGATCGGGCAATCGCTCCAGCACGCCTTCCGCCTCCAGGCCGTCGAGCAATTGCTGAACCGCCTGCTTTGAGATGGCCGCGCGCTCGATCAATGCCGACTGGCGCGTGCCGTTGCGGGGAATGTGGCCGAGCAGCCCGGCGCGCGCCTCGCTGAACCAGGCGTGGCCGGCGGCTCGCATGGCGGCAGCGAATTCCGTCTGCCATGCACGGCTCGCCTGCCATAGCCGCCAGCCGACATGATCGGGCAGCGCATCGGATTTTTCGTCAAGCTCCTTGACCATTCAGTCCAAGCTCCATATAGTCAAGATACTTGACGATATTCATGCCGTCGAGACCATTCCAAACGCAAACCCACGGACAGGGACAATGACGATACTGAACAGGGATACGCTGGCCATTATCATGGTCGGAACCACGCATGTCATCGACATGGGCGGCAAGAACGCCTTCGTCCACTATGAAACTGCCGATCGGGCGCACATGCTTCTGCCGGACGGCACGCGCTTCCACGGGGCCTGGACGCTGCTGGACGACGGCTACAAGGTCGAATGGAAGGACGGCCCGACCGGCGCATGGAAGCTCGACCATACACCAGGGGCGATCGACTATATCGACGCAACCGGCGCCGCCCGCGGACGCATTTCACGCATCGATTTCGGCGACCCGCAGCGCCTGGCCGCTTGATCCAACGGCAGTCAGCCACCAAGCAGGCCGTCGCCGATCGCCTGTTCCAGCAAACCGATCGCGGCGGCGAGCTTCTCGTCGATGACGTGGAGATACTCCGTCCAGTCGTTGACATGCCTGAGATCGGCCGCGCCGTCCGAAATGCCGCGGAGCCCGATCAGCGGCACGCCGAACAGCTGGCAGGCGCGCAGGCAGGCAAAAGTCTCCATGTCGACCATGTCGGCATCGATGGCGTCATAAGCGGCACCGGAGACGATCGCGCCGCCTGTGGAGAGCGCGGCGGTCTTGATGCCTGGAATGACGAAGGGCAGCGGCACGGACACCGGCAGGTCGAGGAAAGGCGTCGCGCCCTTCTCGAAGCCGAGCGGCGAAGCGTCCATGTCGCGATAGCTCACCGACACGGCCTGATAGATCTCGGCCTGCTCCAGCCTGCGGCTGCCGGCCGAGCCCAGCGAAACGACCAGGTCCGGAAGCGCACCCTCGGCCTTCAACGCCGCGAGCTCGGCGCCCAGCCGTACACCGGCCTCGACCGGACCGACGCCGGTCATCAGCGGCGTGAACAGGCTTTTCAGATGCGGACCGTATTCAGCCTCGACCGCCATGACGAAGAGAACGGATTTTTGCCACAGGCGTGACACTTCGACAGTCATGAGCTTTACCCCTATTTGCTACGACGAAGAGAAAGGGCAACGTGCCCTCGCCGCTTGCCGGCCCTTCGCTATGGCTCCGGGCGTTCGTCGCTCGAAAAGCCCATTAGGGGGCTTTTCGTCCGCTGCGCGGACCGCTCCTCACCCCTCGATACCGTCGCGGCCGACCACCGTCATCATGGTGCCGGTCATTGTGGCGATCAGCTTGGCCTCGCCATCGGCGGCGAAGGCGTAGGCCTGTCCGTCGGCGACGATGATGGTACGGCCGGGTTTCGTCACGGAGCCGCGGAACAGGAACCGCTCGCCCCTGCCCGGCGCCAGAAGGTTCACCTTGAACTCGATGGTCAGCACGCTGGAATTCTGCGGCATCAGCGAAAACGCGGCATAGCCGCAGGCCGAATCCAGCGCGGTCGAAATGACGCCGGCATGCAGGAAGCCGTGCTGCTGGGTGAGCGAGGCGGAATACGGCATCTCGATCTCGATGATGCCGGGCGTCACCAGCGTCAGCTCGGCGCCGATGGTGGCCATTGCCTCCTGCCGGGCAAAGGAGGTCCTGACGCGTTCCTCGAAGTCGGGAGCGGGTACGATCTTGGCTGCTGCCATGGCGTTTCGCCTCATATTTGCTGGCGAACCTTATTGCAGAGCCGGGCGAGACAGGCAATCTTTTATGTTGCAGCGCAGCAAAGGACTGGCCGCCGTCAAGCAGCCCTGCGCAAGGCGTGGAAATAGAAACCGTCGGTGCCGCTCAACGCCGGCGACAGCGAGATACCGCCGGCGCCGGCAATGCGCGCGGCTCCTTCATGGCCGGGGAAGCGGCCGTCCCAGAGCTGGCGATGATCGACCGGTGCAAAGCCTTCATGGCGCTCGCGGAAGGCCGCGACCTGCTCGCCGTTTTCAGCGTCGAACACCGAACAGGTGATATAGACGAGCAAGCCGCCCGGCTTGACGAAGGCCTGGGCCGTGTCGAGGATCGCCTGCTGCTCTGCCTTGCGGGCATCGAGCTGCCTTTCCGTCAATCGCCATTTGGCGTCGGGCCGCCGCCGCCAGGTGCCGCTGCCGGTGCAGGGCGCGTCGATCAGCACGATGTCCATATGATTGGCGAGCGGCGCAAGCTCCGCGGGCTTGCTGACGACCTGGATGTTGCGGTTGTGCGAGCGGCGGATGCGCTCGAAGATCGGCGCCAGCCGCACCTTTTCCGCGTCATGAGCGAAGAGCTGGCCTTTGTTGTCCATCTCGGCCGACAGCGCCAGCGTCTTGCCGCCGGCGCCGGCGCAATAGTCGAGCACCTGCATGCCAGGCGCGGCGCCGGCAAGAACCGCGGCAAGCTGCGAACCCTCGTCCTGCACTTCGAACCAGCCTTTCTGGAAGGCCGGCTCGGCCTGCACGTTCGGATGCCTGCCGTCGCCGTCGATCGGCGGGATGCGGATGCCGTGCGGCGCGATCGCCGCAGGCGCGGCACCCGTGCCCTGCAGCTCGGCCAGCACCTTGGCGCGATCGGCCTGGAGCGTGTTGACCCTGAGATCCAACGGCGGGCGCTGCGCCAAGGCCGCGCCTTCCTCGACCCAGGCCTCGCCATAGGCCTGCTCGAGCAGCGGCGTGCACCAGTCCGGGATATCGGCACGCACCACATCGGGCGCGTCGGCCAGCCTGCGGCTGGCGGCTGCCTTCAGCTCGGTGGCGCTGAGCAGCGGCGGCGCGAATTTGTCGCCGTCGAGCGCGCCGTTGAGCGACTGCGCCGTCTGGCCCCATTCCAAAAGAAGCGCGCCGAAGCCGATGGCGCGCGGGGTGTCCTCGCCGAACAGCCAGCCGGCCGAGCGTTTGCGGCGCAGCGCGTCATAGACGATGTTGCCGATCGCCGCGCGATCGCCACCACCGGCGAAGCGATGCGACAGGCCCCAGTCGCGCAGGGCGTCGGCCACCGGCCGGTGACGCCGGCCGATGTCTTCCAGAACCTCTATCGCTGCTGCCAGCCTTCCGCCCAATCGCATTCCGTTTTCCGCTTACACCACAAAATCGGCTCCAGCCCGCTCTTAAAGCGTTTCAGGCCTGGATTGAAAGAGTTCTGTTCGCGCTGGCTGCGAAACCCGTTTCCAAAACCAGGCGATACCCCCGAACGGTTTTTCAGAGCAAGGCGCCACCACCGTAAAAAGCAAGAACAATTCGCCAGAATATGAAAGGTCTCTAATGTCTTTGACTGGCGGGTACAAGCAAGCTTTTTGGCTTAACCTCTCAGCTTTCCAAGTGTTGCCCCCAGGAATACTCTTCCGGCAGTGATTCGCGGCGCGGGAGACGCGGTTTGGCGGATCCTATGAGGAGAGGGCAATGAAGACTTATCTGGCAGAAGTTCTCGGCACGTTTTTGTTGGTGTTCATCGGCACGGCCTCCGTGGTCACGGGCGGTTTCGGCGGCGCGCTGCCGCTCGGACAGGAAGGCATCGGCCTGGCGTTCGGCATCGGCCTGATCGCCGCCGCCTATGCGATCGGCCCGATCTCGGGCGCGCATCTCAATCCGGCGGTGACGCTCGGCGTGTTCCTGGCGGGGCGGATGCCGGCCAAGGATGTCGTCCCCTACTGGATCGCGCAGGTCATCGGCGCAATCATCGCCTCGCTGGCGCTGTGGATCATCGTATCGGGCCAGGCCGGCGGCCACACCGGCGGCTTCGGCGCCAATGGCTGGGACGCGACGAAATGGGGCATGAGCTCGGCCTTCCTGTGGGAGCTGATCGGCACCTTCACCTTCGTCACGGTGATCCTCGGCGTCACCAACGCCAAGCACACTACCGCCTTTGCCGGCTTGGTTATCGGCCTGACGCTGGCCGGGATCCACTTCGCCATGATCCCGGTGACCGGCACCTCGGTCAATCCGGCGCGCTCGATTGGCCCGGCGCTGTTTTCGGGTGGCGCTGCGCTCGGCCAGCTCTGGCTGTTCATCGTCGCGCCGCTGATCGGCGGAGCGATTGCCGGCGTTGTCGCCAAGGCCGGTATCTTCGAAAAAGACTGATCCGTCTTGAAGGAATGAACGAAAAAGGCGCGGGCTTGGCCCGCGCCTTTTTACTTTTGGGAGGATGGACCTTACTTCGCGATATCGAAGCGGTCGGCGTTCATCACCTTCGTCCATGCCTTGACGAAGTCCTTGACGAACTTGGCCTTGGCATCGCCCGATCCATAGACCTCGGAGAGCGCGCGCAACTGCGCGTGTGAGCCGAAGATCAGGTCGGCGCGGGTACCGGTCCACTTCACATGCTTGGTCTTGCGGTCGCGCGCCTCGTAGACCTCGTCCGAGCCGGGCTCGGAGCCGGCCGCCGGATCCCAGACGGTCGCCATCGAAAGCAAGTTGACGAAGAAGTCATTGGTGAGCTGGCCCGGCCTGTCTGTGAAGACGCCGTGCTTGGAGCCGCCGGCATTGGCGCCGAGCACGCGCAGGCCGCCGACCAATACCGTCATCTCCGGCGCCGTCAGCGTCAACAGCTGAGCACGGTCGACCAGCATGGCTTCAATCGACATCGGCAGCTTGCCGCGGGCATAATTGCGGAAGCCATCGACTTTCGGTTCCAGCGCGGCAAAGGAGGCGACATCCGTCTGCTCCTGCGAAGCGTCCATGCGGCCTGGTGTGAAGGGCACCTTCACCTCATTGCCGCCATCCTTGGCCGCCTTCTCGACCGCGGCGACGCCGCCGAGCACGATGAGATCTGCAAGCGAGACCTTCTTGTCGCCGGTCTGGGCCGCGTTGAACTCCTTCTGGATGGCTTCCAGTTTGGCCAGAACCTTGGCGAGCTGGGCCGGCTGGTTGACCTCCCAATCCTTTTGGGGGCTCAGCCGGATACGGCCGCCATTGGCGCCGCCGCGCTTGTCCGAGCCGCGGAAGGTCGAGGCGGAAGCCCAGGCGGTCGAGACCAGCTCGGAGACCGAGAGGCCGGAAGCCAGGATCTTGGCCTTGAGCGAAGCGATGTCGGCCTCGCTCACAAGCTCATGGTCGACCGCCGGGATCGGATCCTGCCAGATAAGCTCTTCCTTCGGCACGAGCGGGCCGAGATAGCGCACGAGCGGGCCCATGTCGCGGTGGGTAAGCTTGAACCAGGCGCGGGCGAAGGCGTCGGCAAACTCATCCGGATGCTGGTGAAAGCGGCGCGAGATCTTCTCGTAGGCCGGGTCGAAACGCAGCGCGAGGTCGGTGGTCAGCATCGCCGGCGCGTGACGCTTGGAGGGGTTGTGCGCGTCCGGAACGGTGCCGGCTCCGGCGCCGCCCTTCGGCGTCCACTGATGGGCGCCGGCCGGGCTCTTCGTCAGCTCCCATTCGTAGTTGAAGAGGTTGTCGAAGAAATTGTTGCTCCATTTGGTCGGCGTCGTCGTCCAGGTCACTTCCAGACCCGAAGTGATGGCGTCGCCGGCGATGCCGGAGGCATATTTGCTCGACCAGCCGAGGCCCTGCGCCTCGATGCCCGCACCTTCGGGCTCGGCACCCACGAGCGAGGCGTCACCGGCGCCATGGGTCTTGCCGAAGGTGTGGCCACCGGCGATCAGCGCCACGGTTTCCTCGTCGTTCATCGCCATGCGGCCGAAGGTCTCGCGGATGTCGCGCGCGGCGGCGATCGGATCCGGCTTGCCGTTCGGGCCTTCGGGGTTGACGTAGATGAGGCCCATCTGCACGGCGCCGAGATGGCCGCGAAGCTCACGGTCGCCCGAATAACGCTCGTCGCCAAGCCACTTGGCTTCGGAACCCCAATCCACGTCCTGCTCCGGCTCCCAAACATCGGCGCGGCCGCCGGCGAAACCGAAGGTCTTGAAGCCCATCGATTCCAGCGCGACGTTGCCGGTGAGGATCAGGAGGTCGGCCCAGGAGATCTTGCGGCCGTATTTCTGCTTGACCGGCCACAGCAGCCGGCGCGCCTTGTCGAGATTGGCGTTGTCCGGCCAGCTGTTCAGCGGCGCGAAGCGCTGCTGGCCCGCACCGGCGCCGCCGCGGCCGTCGCCGATGCGATAGGTGCCGGCGCTGTGCCAGGCCATGCGGACGAAGAGCGGCCCGTAATGGCCGAAGTCGGCCGGCCACCAGTCCTGCGAATCCGTCATGACCTTGTGCAGGTCCTTGACCACCGCATCGAGATCGAGGCTTGCGAACTCCTTGGCGTAGTCGAAATCCTCGCCCATCGGGTCCGACAGGTTCGACTGCTGATGCAGGACGGCAAGGTCGAGCTGGTTCGGCCACCAGTCACGGTTGGTCCGGCCGGCGGATCCATGCGCCACGGGGCACTTGCCAGCGCTGTTGTCGTCGGTTTTGGCGTCCATCTTAGTCTCCGATTCTGCCGAGGTTTTTGCCGAGGTTGAATTTTGCCGAGGTTCCCGAGTTTCGGGAGGCAGCCATTGGCCGCGCCAACCTGGAATGATTCCAGACTAGGCCGGCCAGCCGATAAAGACAAATTGCCTTTCCTGTTTCATTTGATAGGATTTTCTTATGATTTGCCTCACAGTCCGGCAGATGCAATATTTCGACGCGCTGGCGCAGACGCTGCATTTCGGCCGCGCCGCGAAGCTTGCCGGCGTCAGCCAGCCGGCCCTTTCCGCGCAGATCGCCGAGATGGAAGAGCGGCTGAACTGCCTGTTGTTCGAGCGCGGCGGCAAGACGGTGCGCATGACCGACGAGGCGCTTGCCCTGCAGCCGCGTATCGAACGCATTCTGGCCGACATACGTGACGTCGAGACGACTGCCCGGCGCGGCCGCCCGACCATGGAGGGACGCTTCCGGCTGGGCATCATCCCGACCGTCGCGCCCTACCTCCTGCCGCACGTGCTGCCGGAGTTGAAGAAGCATTACCCTTCCCTGCAGCTCGAACTGCGCGAGGCGGTGACCGCGTCGCTGGTCGAGGACGCGACGTCGGGCCGGCTCGACGCCTTCATCGCGGCCTTGCCGCTCGATCAGCCGGCGATCGTCACCGAAGGGCTTTTCCCCGACCGCTTCTTCCTCGCCGTTCCCGCCGGCGATCCGGCCTTCGCCTCGCCGCCGGTACCGCCCGAGAGCCCGGCGCTGGAGCGGCTCATGCTTCTGGAGGAAGGCCACTGCCTGCGCGAGCAGGCCTTGGCCGTCTGCGGCAATGTGCGGCCGGTGGCGATGGCAAGCTATGGCGCGACCAGCCTGACGACACTCCTCCAGATGGTGGCGCATGGGCTCGGCGTCACGCTGGTGCCGGAAATGGCGGCAAGTGCCGCCGGCGTCATGCCGGACCTGAGGATCGTGCCGTTCCAGGAGCCGATGCCGCAGCGCATGATCTGCATGGCCTGGCGGAAGAACAAGGTGCGGCAGGACGAGTGCGTGGAGCTGGCAAGGATCATACGCGGACTGGATCGGGCGGTGCTGGCGGCGTGAAGCCGACATCAGGCCGAAATCAAAGCACCCGAGACAGGAATTCGCGCGTGCGGGGCGACTGCGGATCGGCGATCATCTGGCGCGGCGCGCCGCGCTCGACGATGACGCCGCCGTCCATGAAGACAAGCTGGTCGCCGATCTCGCGGGCAAAACCGATCTCATGGGTGACGACGACCATGGTCATGCCGCTCTCGGCCAGGTCGCGCATGACCTGCAGAACCTCGCCGACGAGCTCGGGGTCGAGCGCCGAGGTCGGCTCGTCGAAGAGCAACACCTTCGGCTTCATCGCCATGGCGCGGGCGATCGCCACACGCTGCTGCTGGCCGCCGGACAATTCGCGCGGGTAGCGGTCGACCTTGTCGAGCAGGCCGACGCGCTTGAGCAGGATTTCCGCCTCGGCCTTGGCCTGGTCGGGCGCGATGCGCCGCACCTGCGTCGGCGCCTCGATGAGGTTCTCCATGACGGTCATGTGCGAGAACAGGTTGAAGGATTGGAACAGCATGCCGATCTCGGCGCGCCGCTGGCAGAGCAGATCGTCCTTGACTTCGTAGAGCTTGTCGTCCCGGAGGTCATAGCCGACGAACTGGCCGTCGACGAGCAGGAGGCCGCCGCTGATCTTCTCCAGATGGTTGATGCAGCGCAGGAAGGTGCTCTTGCCGGAGCCGGACGGGCCGATGATGCAAGCGACGGAGCCTGCCGGAACATCGAGGTCGATGCCCTTGAGCACTTCCAGCTGGCTGAAGGATTTGCGCACGCCGCGCGCGAACACCATGGAACCGGCGGGCACGCCGAAGCGGGCGCGGTTCTCGGACTTCACATCGCTCATCGGGCAATGCCGCGCAGGCTGATGGCGTTGCGCAGCGTGCGCATCGAGAGCGGCTCGCGGCGCGTGTCGCTGCGGCCGAAATGACGCTCGAGGAAATGCTGGCCGACCGACATGATGCTGACCACCGCAAGGTACCAGAACGCCACCACGATCAGCAGCGGGATCGTCTCGAAGGTACGCGCGTAGATGCTCTGGGCCGAATAGAACAGATCGTCGACCGCGATGAAGGTCACCAGCGATGTCATCTTGAGCAGGTTGATGGCCTCGTTGCCAGTCGGCGGCAGCACGAAACGCATGGCCTGCGGCAGCGTGATGCGTTTCAGGATCATTCGATAGGGCATGCCGAGCGCGCTCGCCGCCTCCGCCTGGCCCGACGGCACCGACTTGATGCCGGCGCGGATGATCTCGGCCATATAGCCCGCCTCGCAGAGCGAAAGCGCGACGACGGCCGAGAAGAAGGGCGTCATGAAATCGTTGGTGCGAACGGAAAAAAGCGTGCCCAGGAACGGAACGGTCAGCGAGACCTCGCGCACCAGCAGCGACAGGTTGAACCAGAAGATGAGCTGGATCAGCGCCGGCACGCCGCGGAAGAACCAGACATACACGCCGGCAAAGCCGCGCAGCACCGCGCTCGGCGACACGCGCATGATGGCGATCACGGTGCCGATGACGATCGCCAGCGCCATGATCACCACGGTGAGGATCAGGGTGTTGGCGAGGCCGCGCATGATCGAAGGATGGAAGAGATAGCCCCCGGCCGTGCCCCAGGCGAAGGCCGGGTTGCTGGCGAAGGCCCGGATGATGAGGAAAGCCAGCAGCAAGGCGAGCGCCGTGCCGACCCAGATGCCATAGCGGCGCTGCGGCACGACGGTGAGCCGGGCCACCGCGGCGGCGGCGCCTTGCTCGATACTCATCTCGGTCGGGTGGGCCGCGCCCATCGCTCAACTCCTGATCATGTCAGGCATCCGGCCGACCGGATGCCGATGTCCCGTTCAAACGCCGGCGCGCCCTGCCGGGCGCGCAAACACGTCGTGCTGATTTTGCGCATGGTCCTTCGCGAAAATCGATTCCGATTTCGGATCGATTGCCTTAGTCCGCGCGCAGCGCATCCATGCTGTTGACGAAATAGGGTTCCTTGATTGCGTAGGCGCCCATGCCGTATTTCTCGAGAATGGTCTTGTAGGTACCGTTCTTGAACAGCTCGGAAAGCGCGGCGACCATCATGTCGGCGGTGCCCTTGTCGTCCTTGGCGATTGCCATGCCGAGCGGGGCAACCTCATAGAGCTTCGGCAACACGACGAGCTGGCCCTTGCTGGTCACCTCGAAGTAGCTCGACGCGGTCGCGTCGTCCATACGGGCGTCGATGCGGTCGGAGAGCGTCGCCTGGGTGCTGTCGGCGGTCGAGTTGAACAGCGACTTCTGGATCGCCGCCTGCCCTTTGTCGGTGCAGTCCTTGCTCAGCTTGTCGATCAGGAAGTCCGAAGCGCTGCCGCCGGTGGCGCCGATGTGCTTGCCGCACAGGCCGTTGTCGGCGGACAGGCTGTCCTTCTTGTCGGGCGTCGTCGAAACGGCGATACCGGCCTTGAGGAACATGATGAAGTCGACCTGCTTCAAGCGCTCGGGCGTCGCCGAGAAGGTCTCCCAGGCGATCTTGAAGCGGCCGGCGGCGAGGCCGGGGATCATCGATGGGAACGGAATGCGCTGGACGTCCAGCTTGGCGTCGAGGGCTTTCGCCACCTCGCCGGCGAGGTCGATGATGATGCCGGTCTGCTTGCCGTCGGCGTCGAGATATTCGAACGGCGCGAAGTCGACCGTGTTGGCGACGGTGAGCGCGCCCGACTGCTTGACCTCATCCGACTTCGGAATTTCGGCGGCTTTGGAAAGGCCGCTCCAGGCCGTGGCGAAAGCAGCCAGCGCAAGGCCGGCCATGCGTAGATTTGTTCTCATTTTCGTTCCCCTGTTGCTCATTCTTCATTGCCCCGGCGCGCCATGAACAGGTCGACGCAGGGGCGGACCGTCCGATCGCCTACGCGCTCGCCGCCTCCGCGGCCTTCTTCTTGCGGTAGTGATAGTTCTTGTCGATGCGCTCCATCAGATAGTCGCCATAGAGCACCGGCTCGTATTTTGGGCTGGCGCCGGCGGGCACGCAGACGGGCAATGCTGAGATCGTCTCGTCCATCGACGGGTCGAAGAAAAAGGGCTGCGAGTAGCGCTCGCGCCCGGACCTGTTGATGACGCGATGCGGCGTCGAGACGAACTGGTCGTTCGACCAGCGCGCCAGGATGTCGCCGACATTCATGACGAAGGAATCCGGGATCGGCGGCGCGGGCACCCATTCGCCAGCCTTGTTCTTGACCTCCAGGCCGCCCACGTCATCCTGCGCAAGCAAGGTGATGAAACCATAATCGGTATGCGGGGCGGAGCCGAACAGCCCCTCCTCGTGCGGCTGCGTCGGATAGTGCAGCAGCCTGAGGAAGGTTGTCGGCTGATCGAAATAGCGATCGAGGCTGCCGGCCGGAAGGCCGAGCGACAGCGCGATGGCGCCGACCATCTTGCGGGCGAGAGTGCCCATCTCGCCGACATAGTTCTCGATCGTTTCCCGGAAGCCGCCCAGCGCGGCCTCGTCCGGCCACTGGTTGGGACCTTGCAGCGGCTTTTCGGCGAGAGCCCGAGGATCATCTTCGCCGACCTCATGCATGAAGAAAATCGACTCGCTCTGGTTGGGCTTGCTGACGGTCGCGACCGACGAGGTGACGATGGTCGAACCGGCGAAGGGCAGATAGCCGCGGAAATTCCGGTCGATCTTGAGCTTGAGCTTTTCATCCTCCGGCAAGGCAAAGAAGCGCTTGCTTGCCTCGCGCACCGCCTCGACATCGGCGCGCGGGATCGGATGGCCGACGACGTATAGGAAGCCGACCGTCTCGAGATAGCGGCGCAGCGTCGCCGCCGTCGCCCGGATCGCATCCTGGTCGGCGCCGTAGAGAGCCGACACGTCGAGGATCGGAATTTCGGAAAAGTCGCCGCGCTCTCGTTCGCCCATTTTCGATCATCCTGTCTTGAACATAAGATACAGTACTGTATTTCTACACATCCAGACGGGCTCATCAATAGGCTTTCGAAAGCAGGCACGACATGGCACCACGCAAGATCATCATCGACACCGATCCCGGCCAGGACGATGCCTTCGCCATTCTGTTCGCGCTCGGCTCGCCGGCCGAGATCGAGGTGGTGGGCATCACCACCGTCGGCGGCAATGTGCCGCTGCCGCTGACGTCGAAGAATGCGCTGAAAGTGGTCGAGCTTGCCGGGCGGCCCGACGTGCCGGTTTACGCCGGCTGTCCGGGGCCGATGGTGAAGAAGCTGATGACCGCCGAATATGTGCACGGCAAGACCGGGCTCGACGGCGCCGATCTCCCCGAGCCGGTAACGCCGCTGCAGAGCGAGCATGGCGTCAATTATCTCGTCCGGGCGATCATGGACGCGCCGGAAGGCGAGCTGACCGTCTGCACGCTCGGACCAATGACCAATCTGGCGATGGCCATGACCATGGAGCCCAGGATCATCCCGCGCCTGCGCGAAGTGGTACTGATGGGCGGCGGCTTCTTCGAGGGCGGCAATGCGACGCCCGCCGCCGAGTTCAATATCTTCGTCGACCCGCACGCGGCGCACAAGGTGTTCGACAGCGGCGTGCCGCTGACGATGGCGGGCATCGACTGCACCTACACGGCGATAATGACGCTGGAGTGGCTCGACCGCCTGCGCGCCACCGGCAGCAGGGCGGCGATGGAGGCTGCCAACCTCGCCGACTTCTACCGCCAGTATGGCAGCCACAAATTCGGCACCCCGGGGCGGCCGATCCACGATGCCTGCGTAACCGGCTATCTGCTGGCGCCGGAGATCTACGAAAAGCGCCAATGCGCGGTGACGGTGGACATCGTCTCGCCCGAGACGATCGGCATGACCGTGGTCGACTGGTGGCATGTCACCGGACGGCGCAAGAATTGCAACGTGCTGCGCCGCATCGAGCCGGCGCCGTTCTTCGAGCTCATGCTGCAGCGGATCAGCGCATTGCCCTGAGCCCAGAAAGCATGGCGGTTTCGCTCGAGAACGACATGCATGGGCCAGGAGAGACAGCGTTCCACGGTGGACGGCGACGGTTGCGGGTTGCGAAGCGGGCAAACATCGGATTGATCAGGGATGGCCGGGCGAATTGCCACCGGCCGCCACGGAGGCCTGGAAGCAGTTGAAAGCGGATGCCGCCTCGGCGAAGACCAAACGTTCGTCCCGGGCGCGCAGCGGATCAGCAGCACGGCAGACGCTGAGCCGCGAGGCGTGGATCGCAGCGGCGCGCAAGGTGCTGGAAAAGCGCGGCATCGCCGAGGTCAAGATCGACCGCCTGTCCAAGCAGCTCAAGGTCACGCGCGGCAGCTTCTATTTCCACTTCACCAGCCTCGCCGACCTCCGCGACGGGCTGCTGCAGGAATGGCGCGACATCAACTGCGCGCCGTTCTGGGCGATGCGAGAGACGCATGACGTGGACGGCCTGCGGTTCTTCACCGCCATCGTGCATGTCTGGGTCGACGAGGCGCCCTTCAGTCCCCTGCTCGATCTTGCCGTGCGCGACTGGTCACGGACATCGCGGAAGCTGGCGCGCGAAGTGAAGGACATGGACGATTTGCGCATCGCGCTGCTCGACCGCTCCTTCCGTGCGATGGGCTATTCGCCCGACGAAAGCCTGGTCAGGGCGCGCATCACCTATTTCCACCAGATTGGCCAATACGCGCTGTCCTTCAAGGAGGATCCGGCCGTGCGCCGCAGCTATCAGCCGCTGTTCGGCGAAGTGCTGCTCGGTCCGCTCGTCCAGGAACCAGGCTCGGCGCCAAGGCCGTCAGAGATGAAGGCAGGGCGGCGATCGTAGAGCGGCCATGCGTCGGGTTACCTGCCAGCCGTATCTATCCTTGCCGGCTTCCACCAAGCCTTCACGGCACAAAGATCAGAAACACATAGGTGAAAAACACCACGACATGGACCATGCCGGTCAGGAACGTCGTTCTTTCGGTGCTGAAGCTCACGCTGCATATGAAAAGCGCCAGCACCAGAAGCACGGCATCGGACGCCGGAAGCCCCAGGGTCAGCCCCCTGCCCGTCAGCAGGCTGGCGGCCGCGACCGCCGGTATCGTCAAACCGATCGTGGCGCAGGCCGAGCCCATCGCGACATTCAGGCTGCGCTGCAGCTCGTTCCTGAACGAGGCGCGGATCGCCGAAATGGCTTCCGGCATCAGAACCAGAGCCGCAATCATTGCCCCCACAATGCTGTCGGCCTGCCTCACCTGGTAGGCGGCCAGCGCGTCCTCCACGCTCGCGGCGACCTGTTCGGCGAGGAGGACAATTCCGACCAGCCCGCACAACAGCAGCAGGGCGCTGACGGAAATGCTGTCGTGGGAAGCGGTTCGCGTCGGGGCGTCATGCGCCTTTCCCTGGACAAAGTCCTCCCGGTGCCGGACGGTCTGGGCGAACACGAAGCTCGCATAGAGCAGCACCGAAAGGACGCTTACAAAACCAAGCTGAGCCGCAGAAAACGTGCCGGGATCCGTGGCCTGGGTGTAGGTCGGAAGAATAAGCGTCATCACGGTCAGCGCGATCAGAACCGACAGGTAGGCGCTGGTGCCTTGCCGAACGATCGCCTGCTTGCGGTAGCGCCAGCCGCCAAGCGTGAGACAGATGCCGACAACGCCGGTGGAGGTAATCATCACCGTCGAGAAGACGGATTCGCGCGCCAGCGTCGGGTTGTTTGCGCCGTGCAGCATCATGGAGACGATGATCGACACTTCGATCGCCGTCACCGCAAAAGTCAGCACCAAGGTTCCGTAGGGCTCCCCCACGCGCCGGGCGACTGCCTCGGCGTGGTCGAGCACGACGAAAATGGTGGTGAACATGATGGCGCTGGACAACGCTCCAACCAGTATCCTGGCGTTCAGCGCCCCTTCGTCGACCGAAAGGCCGCTGGCCCTGACCGCGAAAGCCATGGCCAGCGCGGCCAACGGCATCGTGTAGGAAGTCACCGACCGCCCGTAACCAGTCATCCAAGCCCACCCAAGAGCGTTTCACCGTTTCACGGAAACGGCGAACCGCTCTATCTCTTTGTTTTTCCGCAATTCCGGACGGAACTTACGGCGAAGACGCCGAACTTAACCGCTCACACTTTTCCTGGAATTGCTCTTACGCCACGCGTTTCCCGCGAACTTAGCGTAAAAGCGCGTAGAGAGCACCTGTCACGGGCATCCTTGCCCGCCAAGCCGGTCGGTCAAAATACGATTGAGGACTGGCCGCCATTTCTAGCGTCGAATACATCAATGGCCTTGCGAACCGCCCCACAGAATCTTTCCAGAAGCTCCGGCTCGTTCCCCAGCCGACGGCGCAGCGACAGGGGCACTTCCAGCTGTGCGCCTTTCCCCGTCAGTCCTCGGTTAACGATGTTCGAATCCTGGATACCTGGAAACGGATGATTGTCCTTTTTCGTCTGGAAGCCGGTCTCCTGCAGACGCCATGCGATCTCTGAAACCAACGCGGCGTCCTTGCCGCCCAGGTAGACTGTCGCGGGATCGTCCCGATCCTGGCGGCCGTGGATGGTGACGACAGTGGACTTCGTCCGCAACAGTTCCAGCGCGGTTGCCTCGTCGAAATTCCTGGACGTTATGTGCAGCTCCCGGTTGCTTTCCGGCATGAGCCCTTCAAAGCAATACATATCGAGATCGCGCCCCGCTATCGTCTCGGTGATCAGCGAGGTGCGGGGCTCGATCTTGCCGCCATGCGGTGCCATGACGATCGCGCCGCCGGTTCGCGCGCCGCGCCGGACGACTATGCGATAATCTATGTTTTCGATTTTGGCGGCTCTCAGCGCCGCGAAATTTGGAAACTCGTTGTCCATAAATGCCGTTTCACGCCGTCTTCTGCGTCACCAATCCCAATTCCTCCACCATCGCCTCGCGCATCAGGAATTTCTGCGGCTTGCCGGTCACCGTCATCGGCAGCTCGGTGCGGAAGCGGATGTAGCGCGGCACCTTGTAATGCGCTATCTGGCCGGCGCAGAAGGCCTTGATCTCCTCGGCGGTGGCGATCTGGCCGGGCTTCAGGACGATCCAGGCGCAGAGCTCTTCGCCATATTTGTCGTCCGGAATGCCGAAGACCTGCACTTCCTTGATCTTGGGATGGCGGTAGAGGAATTCCTCGACTTCGCGCGGATAGACGTTCTCGCCGCCGCGGATGACCATGTCCTTCACCCGGCCGACGATGTTGCAATAGCCCTCGGCGTCGATCGTTGCGAGGTCGCCGGTGTGCATCCAGCCGTCGGCGTCGATCGCCTCGCGGGTCTTGTCGGCGTCGTCCCAATAGCCCTTCATCACCGAATAGCCACGCGTGCAGAGCTCGCCCGGCTCGCCGACCGCGACGGTGGCGCCGTCGGCGCCGATCGCCTTGACCTCGACATGCGGGTGGATGCGGCCGACGGTGGAGACGCGCTTTTCCAGCGGATCGTCGACGCTGCTCTGGAAGGAGACGGGGCTGGTCTCCGTCATGCCATAGGCGATCGTCACTTGCGACATGTGCATGAGCGAGACGACCTTCTTCATCACCTCGATCGGGCATGGCGAACCGGCCATGATGCCGGTGCGAAGGCTGGACAAGTCGAAGGTGGAAAAATCGGCGTGATCGAGCATGGCGACGAACATGGTCGGCACGCCGTAGAGTCCGGTGCAGCGCTCCTGCGCGACCGCTTTCAGCGTCGCGCCGGCATCGAAGCCTTCGCCCGGGAAAACCATGGTGGCGCCCTTGGAGACGCAGCCCATCGTGCCCATCGACATGCCGAAGCAATGGTAGAGCGGCACCGGGATGCAGAGCCGGTCGTCGACGGTGAGGCGGATCGCCGAGGTGACGAAATTGCCGTTGTTGACGATGTTGGAATGCGTCAGCGTCGCGCCCTTCGGCGCGCCGGTCGTGCCTGAGGTGAACTGGATGTTGATGGCATCGCCGGGCTTCAGGCCTTCGGAGATGCGGTCGAGGCTGTCATGCTCGTCGCGGCCGGCCATGGCCAGAACATCGCCGAAATTGAACATACCGGGCGAGTTGTCTTCGCCCATGCGGATGACGATTTCGAGCGCCGGCAGTTTCTTCGCCTTGAGCTTGCCGGGCTCCGCCTTGGCGAGCTCCGGCGCCAGCGTCTCGATCATCCCGAGATAGTCGGAGGTCTTGAACTGCGCGGCGGTGACCA
This sequence comes from Mesorhizobium sp. RIZ17, assembly GCF_051127865.1. Classification (NCBI taxonomy): domain Bacteria; kingdom Pseudomonadati; phylum Pseudomonadota; class Alphaproteobacteria; order Hyphomicrobiales; family Phyllobacteriaceae; genus Mesorhizobium; species Mesorhizobium sp. RIZ17. The sequence goes on along the minus strand of NZ_CP147861.1, from coordinate 3,761,391 downwards.
GCGCCTTGCAGCCCACCTTGTTGAGAGCGTATTCCAATTCGGTCAACCGGTAGGCCGGGTTGATGTTGACCAAGATCAGGCCGATGCGCGCGGTGGCAAACTGCGTCACCAGCCATTCCCAACGGTTCGGCGACCAGATGCCGACGCGGTCGCCTTTTTCCAGCCCGAGCGCCAGGAAGCCAGCAGCCAGCGCGTCGACCGTGTCCGACAGCTCGCTCCAGGTGAAGCGCTTGTCCTGTCCTACGAAGACGGCGGCGTCGAGCGTGGCGTATCTGCTCACCGTGTCGGAAAACAGCCCCGGAATGGTCTTGTCGAGCAGGGGCACCGAGCGGTCGCCCGACACATGCGCCTTGCCGCCAAGCGGAGCGACGAAGGCGCCGCGCCGGCGCAGATTGGTGGCGTTCATGAGTTCGTCGAGTTTGATCGCCATCGCCGTCTCCTCCCGGGATGGGCCCAGCCTATCAGCCTGTCGGGATGGTGGAAACCCGCCGAAGATATGGGGGTTTACGCGACCAGCCCGGCCATCTTCGCGGCGATTTCCCGCAACCCCGCCTCGTCCGCCGCATCGCGCTGCTTCTTTGAAGCGACGAGGCAGGCCTGCGACTTCAGGATCGTGCCGTCGCCCAGCACCTTGAGGTGGTTGGCGCGCAGCGTCGAGCCGGTGGTGGTGATGTCGACGATGACGTCCGCCAGGCCGGCAGCCGGGGCGCCTTCGGTGGCGCCGAGGCTTTCGACGATGCGGTAGACCTGGATGCCGTGCTTGAGCGAAAAGAACTGCTGCGTCAGCCGCCAGTATTTGGTGGCGATCCTGAGCCGCCGGCCGTGACGCTGGCGGAAATCGGCGGCGACATCGTCGAGGTCGGCCATGCTGTCGACGTCGAGCCAGATGTCGGGCACGGCGACCACGACATCGGCATGGCCGAAGCCAAGGCGGGCGACGATCTCGGCGCGCGCTTCCCAATCGGCAAGATTCTCGCGCAAAAGGTCCTCGCCGGTGATGCCGAGATCGACCGCACCCTGGCCGATCTCGCCGGCGATCTCGGACGCGGACAGGAAGGCCACCTCGACATTGTCGAGGCCGTCGATGCAGGCGCGGTATTTGCGATCGTCCTCAGGCAAGGTGACGGCCAGGCCGGCCTTGGCCAGCACTTCGAGGGACTGCTCCTTGAGACGGCCTTTCGATGGGATCGCCAGCGTGATCATCGCGCGCCCTCCCGCAAAGCCTCGATACGGTCGAGCCAGACCGAAAAGCCGACGCCGGGGATAGGCTTTTTCGCGCCGAGCAGCGTCAGCAGCCGATCGTAGCGGCCGCCGCCGGCCAGCGGACGGTCGCCGTCAACCGCGGCAATCTCGAAGACCAGGCCGGTGTAGTAATCGAGCGGGCGGCCGAAGGCGGCGTCGTAGCGGATTTGCGCCGAGGACAGGCCATGCGCCTCGATCGCCTTGGCGCGGGCGGCAAAATTCTCCAGCGCCGGTCCCAGCGACAGGCCGGCATCGGCGGCAAATTTTTCCAGCGCCGCGGTCGCGCCGTCGAGCGCCACGTCAATCTCGAGAAAACCCTTGAGCGCCGAAAAGGCGTCGTCGGACAGCCGCACGCTGCGCAGTTGCGCTTTCTCGATCAGCCGGCGGGCGATATCGGCCGGGGCGCGGCCGGACGACGCCGAAAGCCCCGCCTCCTCCATGCCTTCGGCAATATGCGCGGCAAGGCCTTCCGCATCGCCGTCGAGCGCCAGCAGGGCGACTGGACCGGCAAGCTGGCTGTTGCGCGGCGGATTGGCGAGATCGGCAAGGGCTGCTTCCAGCATCGGCGCCGAGCCGAAGGCGCGGGCAAGACGCATGCGCCACCCCCGCGGCAGGCCGAGCGCCGCCAGCACCGCCTCGAACAGGGTCTGGTCGCCGAGCGTGACGGCAAGTGGCTGGCCGGGCAGCACCAGCGAAAGCAGCGCATGCGCGTCGGCCAGTGAACGGGCGTCGGCGGCGGCCGTATCGCGATCGCCAAGATCCTCGATACCGGCCTGGAAGAACTCGTTGCCGCCGTCGCGGCGCTGGCGGAACACCTCGCCCAGATAGGAATAGCGGCGCGGCGTGCCGGCCTGGCTGGCGATGTGGTCGAGGCAGACCGGGATGGTGAATTCGGGCCGCAGGCACAGCGTCTTGCCGGTCTCGCTCTCGGTGAGGAAGATGCGGCGGCGCAGGTCCTCGCCGGCCATGTCGAGGAATGGATCGGCCGGCTGCAGCACGGCGACCTCGACCGCGTGGGTGTCGCGGGTGGCGAAGAGTTTGACGATGTCGGCGGCGATGTCGGGGCGGGTGGTCATTGATAGGTCGGGCGCGAGGCCCCCCTCTCTGTCCTGCCGGACATCTCCCCCTCAAGGGGGGAGATCAGCAGCTCGAAGCGCGGCGCCTTTCTTTCGGCGCTGGAGATTGGCGAAAGCGTGGGCGACGTCCAATCTCCCCCCTTGAGGGGGAGATGGCCGGCAGGCCGGAGAGGGGGGCTCAAGCGCCACCCTTCGTGCGATCGGCTGCCTGCGCCGCCAGGATCTTCTTCACCTCGCCAACCAGCTCGCTCTCCGCCACCGTCACCTGGGCAGGCCTTGTAGCGCGCCATTCGGCATTGTCGGTGATCTCGGCCGACATACGCGCGCCTTCGATCAGGTCCTTGATCTGCAGCTCGCCCCTGGCGCGCTCGTCGCCGCCCTGGATGATGGCGACCGGGCTGCCGCGGCGGTCGGCATATTTCAGCTGCGCCTTCATGCCGGCGCCGCCGAGATACATTTCGGAGCGGATGCCGGCGGCGCGCAGGTCGGCGACCATCTTCTGGTAGCGGCCGAGGCTTTCCGTATCCTTGTCCATCACCAGTACCACGACCGGCGCGATGACATCCGAGGCGTCGAGCTTGCCGAGATTCTTCAGCGCCGTCATCAGCCGGGAGACACCTATGGAGAAGCCGGTCGCCGGCACCGGCTCGCCGCGGAAGCGCGACACCAGCCCGTCATAGCGCCCACCGCCGCCGACCGAGCCGAAACGCACGATCTGGCCTTCGTCATTGGGGATCTCGGCGAGCAGTTCGGCCTCGAAGACCGGGCCGGTGTAGTACTCGAGGCCGCGCACGACGGAGGTGTCGATGAGCACGCGGCCCGCGTAACCGGCGGCATCCACCATAGCCGCAATCGCCGCCAATTCCTCGACGCCTTCGCGGCCGGTGTCAGCGAAATAGTCCAATGTCTTCAACCAGCGGATCTGGGCTGCGTTCGGCGAGATGTCGGTTGCCACCTCCAGCTTGCGCCATTCGCCGGCCGCCGAACCCGGTTCGTAATTCATGAAATAGAGAACCGTCTCGATCGCCTTGCGTTCGAGACCGGCGCCTTTGGTGAAATCGCCGCTTTCGTCCTTGCGGCCGGCGCCAAGCAGCTGCGCGATGCCTTCGGGGCCGATCTTGTCGAGCTTGTCGATGGCGCGCAGCACCGTCAGCCGGCGCCCGGCATTCTCGTCGCCGCCGAGGCCGATCGCCTCCAACACGCCGTCCAGCACCTTGCGGTTGTTGACGCGGATGATGTAGTCGCCGCGCTTGATGCCGAGCGCTTCCATGACGTCGGCCATCATCGTCGCCATCTCGGCGTCGGCGGCGACGCCCGCCACGCCGTTCGGCGTGCCGATCGTGTCGGCGTCGAACTGCATGAACTGGCGAAAGCGACCGGGACCGGGCTTCTCGTTACGGAACACCCAGCCGGAGCGGTAGCTGCGATAGGGCTTCGGCAGCTTGTCGTAATTCTCGGCGACGAAACGCGCCGTAGGCGCGGTCAGGTCGTAGCGCAGCGACAGCCACTGGTCGTCATCGTCCTGAAAGGAAAAGACGCCCTCGTTCGGCCGGTCCTGGTCAGGCAGGAACTTGCCCAGAGCATCGGTGTATTCGATCATCGGCTGGTCGGCCGGCTCGAAGCCGTAAAGCTCATAGACCGAGCGGATCGTCGCCATCATCTTCTCGACGGCGCGAATGTCTTCGGCGCTGCGGTCGGCAAAACCGCGCGGCAGCCGCGCTTTCGTCTTTTCCGATTTGTCGGCCATGGGATGATCTTCTCTGGTAATGGGCGCGCGTTTCCTAAACGATGCGGCTTGGAGCAGCAAGGGTTAGCAGGCTCTGCTTCTCCCTTCGCGGGAGAAGGAGAGGCGCGCCTGAAACAAAACCGCGCCAAAAACGAAACAATTCCGCCATCGGCGCGGCATGCTGCCGACACAATCGGCGACCATAAAGCGCACCGAAACAAGGGGTTCGGGGCCATGACGACGGCTAACGACATCATCGAGAGCGGCAGATCGGCCAGGCTGCGGCCCGCCGGCAACGCCGCCGTCAAGCCGGCGCAGCAGCCGGCCGGGCCGTTTGAGGTTGCGGCGGCCAAGCCGAGTGCGCGCGACGCGCTGGTGACGGGGCTTCTGGTCATCTACCCGGCCTTCGCCGCGGTGGCGGCGATCCTCGCCGGACTGTTCCTGGCCGGCGCCAGTAGCGTTTGATCGTGCACCCTTGCCTTCTCCCCTTGTGGGAGAAGGAAGAAGGCGCCTACTTCGGCCTTTTGAGCTTCTTTCGCTCCTTCTCCACCTCCGCCCTGCAGTAGCAGCCTTCGAGATGGTCGTTGACCAGGCCCATGGCCTGCATGAAGGCGTAGACCGTGGTCGGGCCGACAAAGCTCCAGCCGCGCTTCTTCAATTCCTTCGATATCCTGACCGACACCGCCGTGGTCGGATTGGCGCGCAGATGCGCCAGGTCGACGATTTCGGGCCGCTCCTGCGGACCCGGCTCGAACTTCCAGAACCAGGCGGCCAGGGAGCCGAACTCGTCCACCATCTCGCGGGCGCGCTTGGCGTTGTTGATGGTCGAGACGATCTTGCCGCGATGGCGGATGATGCCGGCATTGCCGAGCAGGCGCTCGACATCCGCGTCGGTGAACGCCGCCACCTTGTCGAAATCGAAACCGGCAAAGGCCTCGCGGAAATTCTCGCGCTTGCGCAGGATGGTCAGCCACGACAGACCCGACTGGAAGCCTTCCAGGCAGATCTTTTCGAACAGCCGGCGATCATCCGTTACCGGCCGGCCCCATTCATGGTCGTGATAGTGGCGATAGTCCGGCAGGTTGCCGTGCCAGAAGCAGCGCGCCTTGCCGTCGGGGCCGTCGAGAATACCGGCATTTTCAGTCGCCATCGCTCGCAAATCCATTCGTTAATGCGCTTCAGCGCCGCTTTTACCGTGGCTTTACCAGATTCCTGAACCGGCCGGTAACCACACCAAAAGGTTTACTGACAAAGCGGCATTTTACGCATTCCGATTCATGTTTTGCTTGCCGCTCCGCGCCAAGGATCGCGAAACCGAGGGCGTCCTCTCCGCCCCGGGTGAGTTCGACGATCAAGGTGCGTTCCGATGAAGACAGCGTTTTGCTCCCTGCTAGGTGCTGCGGCGATCCTTGCCGCCGGCGCCACGACCTCCCTTGCCAATGACCGTTATGCCGACCGGCCGCCGGTGATGGTGAGCCCCGACCTTTCGGCGCCCTGGGTGCTGCAGCTTGGCCAGGCACCGGGCATCGTGCGCCCGGCCCGCCAGGCAACGCAGCAGCCGCTGCGCCGCCTGTTCCAGGCGCAACCCGACGGGCAGCGCACGGCCACCGTGCAGCAGCCGGCCAAGCGCATGGTGATGCGGCCGCAGATCAATCCGGTCTACCTGCCGCAGGAAGTCGCCTATGACGGGCCGGCGAAGCCAGGCACCATCGTCATCGACACGCACCAGAACTTCCTCTTCCTGGTCGAGAAGAACGGCAAGGCAAGGCGATACGGCGTCGGCACCGGCAAGCCCGGCTTCGAATGGTCGGGCACCCACAAGATCACCGACAAGAAGGTCTGGCCGGACTGGCGCCCACCGGCGGAGATGATCAAGCGCGAGGCGGCCAAGGGCCGTTACCTGCCGACCTATCTTGCGGGCGGCATGGAGAACCCGCTCGGGGCGCGCGCGCTCTATATCGGCACCACCGAATACCGCATCCACGGCACCAACCAGCCCTGGACGATCGGCGGCGCGGTGTCATCCGGCTGCATCCGCATGCGCAACGAGGACGTCGTCGACCTTTACGAACGCGTGAATGTCGGAACTACGGTCGAGGTGATATAGTCACAGCGAATCAGCCGGTTAGACGGCGCAACACTTTTAGTCTCCTGCTGTTGCAGCCAAGTCATAGTGCGATCCCACGGGATGTGCTTAAACCGGTGACAGAGTTTACGGGGGACGGGCCGTGTGGGGATACGGTCGGTCACGAAAGGGCAGCGCGGGCAACCGCGCTGCCCTTTTCAATTTGATTTTTCCTTTGATGCATGGCGCGGCAAGTCGCCCGGGAAGCAGACGGTTTCGCTTTCGGGGCTGATTTCCCGGCGATCCTCTGCTATTGCACTGCACAAAATCTCAGTTGTTTCGCAATTCCAGACAGAAAGCCGCTCCCGCGCCTGTCCCCAGAATTGCTCCAGAAGGCAGAGGTGCCAGCCATGACCCGGACCGACGACAGCCGCTACCTGAAAGGCGGCCCGGTCGCCCAGCGCATCATCGCTTCGGTGCGCGAAGACGCGGCGATCGCCACGGCCGAAGGCTTTCCGCCGAAGCTGGTTTCAATCACCGTCGGCGATACAGCGGCGGTCGACGTCTATGTGCGCAACCAGCGCGCCAAGGCGGCTCTTGCCGGCATAGGTTTCGAGGAGCGTCGCTTCGCCGCCGACATCACCGCCGGCGAGCTGGAAGCGGCGATCCACGGCCTCAACGCCGACCCGCGCGTCACCGGCATCATCATCCAGCGTCCGGTGCCGGCGCATATCCCGATCAAGACGCTGCAGGCGGCGGTGCATCCGCTGAAGGACGTCGAAGGCATGCACCCGGCCTCGATCGGCAACATCGTCTACAACCAGCTCGACCTGGCGCCCTGCACGGCGGCGGCCTCGGTCGAACTGCTGAAAGAGACCGGCCTCGAGCTCAAGGGGCTCGAAGTGGTCGTCGTCGGCCATTCCGAGATCGTCGGCAAGCCGATCGCCTTCCTGCTGATGAGCGAGGGCGCGACGGTGACGGTTTGCCACCATATGACGCGCTCGCTGGCCGCCCATGCGCGCCGCGCCGACGCGCTGTTCGTCGCCGTCGGCAAGCCGCGGCTGATCAAGGCCGACATGGTGAAGCCCGGCGCCGCCGTCATCGACATCGGTATCAATTCCGAGATCGGGCCTGACGGCGAAACCCGCATCGTCGGCGATGTCGATACCGACAGCGTCAAGGAAGTGGCCTCCTGGATTACGCCGGTGCCCGGCGGCGTCGGCCCGCTCACGGTGGCGATCCTCTTGCGCAACACCATGGTGGCGCTCAACCGCCAGCGCGCGCTCTACCGCGCGACCTACGGCGTGCCGGATCAGATCGCGGCGGAATAGTCATTCGGCAGCGATCAAACCGCTGTCGGAAACGCCTTCCGGCCTCGGACCGCCATAGGCCCAGTCGAGCAGCTTGATCGTGTGCACGACCGGCAGCCTGGCGGCGGACGCGATCTGCGTGATGCAGCCGATATTGCCGGTGGCGACGATTTCGGCGCCTGTCGCCTCGATGTTCTTCACCTTGCGGTCGCGCAGCTTGGCCGAGATCTCCGGCTGCAGGATGTTGTAGGTGCCGGCCGAGCCGCAGCACAGATGCCCTTCGCGCGGCTCGCGCACGACGAAGCCCGCCTTGGCCAGCAACTCCTTCGGCTGGCGCGTGATCTTCTGGCCATGCTGCATGGAGCAGGCGGAATGATAAGCGACAATCGTGCCCGGCTTGCGCACCGGCTCGGGCAGGTTGAGGGCGGCGAGATATTCGGTGACGTCCCTGGCCAGGGCAGATACGCGCGCGGCTTTTTCGGCATAGGCCGGATCGAGACGCAGCATGAAGCCGTAATCCTTGATCGTGGTGCCGCAGCCTGATGCGGTGATGATGATGGCATCGAGCCCGCCCTGCTCGATGGCGCGTGTCCAGGCGTCGACATTCTGCCTGGCCGAAGCAAGGGCGGCCGCCTCGCGGCCCATATGGTGGACAAGCGCACCGCAGCAGCCTTCGCCTTCCGGCACCACGACCTCGACGCCGAGCCTGGTCAGCAGCGAGATGGTCGTGTCGTTGATGGCTGGATCGAGCACCGACTGCGCGCAGCCGGTGAGGATGGCGACGCGACCACGCTTCGCGCCCTGCCCGACATGCGTGCCGGGTTTCGCCATTGGCGATGCCAACGGGATCGAGGATGGCGCGAGCTTCAGCATGGCGGCGACCGGCTTCAGCACCGCCAATTTCTCGAACAGGCCGATGAACGGCCGGCCAAGCCCGGCCAATTTCAGCGCGGTGCGGAAGCGGTTCGGATAAGGCAGCACGAAGGCCAACATGGCGCGCGTCAGCCGGTCGAGCAGCGGCCGCTTGTAGGTCTCCTGGATATGGGCGCGGGCATGGTCGACCAGATGCATATAGTTCACGCCCGAGGGGCAGGTCGTCATGCAGGCAAGGCAGGACAGGCAGCGGTCGATATGGGTGACGATCTCCTTGTCGGCCGGCCGGCCATTCTCCAGCATGTCCTTGATGAGGTAGATGCGGCCGCGCGGCGAATCCAGCTCGTTACCAAGCGTCACATAGGTCGGACAGGTGGCGGTGCAGAAGCCGCAATGCACGCATTTGCGCAGGATCTTTTCCGATTCCGCGACATGCGGGTCGGCAAGCTGGGCAAGGGAGAAATTGGTCTGCACGCAAAAATCCTTACTGTCCCAGAAACCAGCTTTGCGGGTTCCTGACCGGCTCGCCGCGTTGCAATGTCTGCAGGCCCAGGATGCAACGGGCGATGAACCAGACGGCGACGGCGAACATCAGCAGGAAGCCGATCGCCAGCATCATCAGGACCACCGAGATCAACGCGTAGAGAAGGCCTATCCAGAACGTCCTGATCAGGAATGTATAGTGGCTTTCGACGAAGCCGCCTGCCTTGCCGCGGTTGATGTAGGCCAGCACGATGCCCACAATGCCGGTGACGCCGATGACCAGGCTGGCGAGGTAAAGAACATAGATGACCAGCGCGTTGGTCTGGCCCGGCTCGAGCCAGCGGTCGGTTTGGCGCGGTGGGCTGCCAGGTCCTTGATCGGTATTGCTCATGATGCTGCTCCCTCCGTTGATCGGGCAAGAGTAGCAGAGCCGGCATCCGGCGCCATGCGGCCAGGGTTGAGAATCCGCTTCGGGTCGAACTCGGCCTTGAGCCGCGCCGACAGCGCCGCCAGATGCGGCGGCTGCGGCTCGAAGACTGGCAGCGCCGCGCGATGCGAGGGCGAGGCGCGCACCAGCGTCGCATGGCCGCCGCCATGCTTGCGGATCAGCCCGCGCAGCAAATCAGCCTCGGGATCGTCCTCGCGCATCGAGAGCCATACCAGGCCGCCCTGCCAGTCGTAGAAGGCGTCGACCGCCGCCTGCATGCGCAGCGCCATCACCATGTGGTGCGCCCGCGACGGCGCCATCGACACGCGCCAGACCGGCCGTGCGCCGCCATCGGCGAAGGGAGCGCAATCGCGGATCTCGCGCCAGATCGTCTTCGACGCCTCGCCTGCGATCTCTTGGAGCGCGCCGGCCTTGCCGAGCAGCTGCTTCAATGCCTCGATGCGATAGACGACCGACGGGCCGAAACCTTCGACGCGCAGCAGCGTGGCGGCATCGCTGCCGTGCCTGCCACCGGCGACGCGCGCGGCGATCCGCTGCGGCAGATGCGCGGCGCTCGACACTTCAGCGCTGGAGCCGAGCGCCAGGCTCATCGCGGCGACGGCGGCATCGTCGAGCAGGCCGCGAATGGCCAAGGTCACTTCCGTTTCGGCGGCCGGCAGGACCTTGAAGGTGACATCGGTCAGAACGGCAAGCGTGCCCCAACTGTTGGCAATCAGCTTGGAGAGGTCATAGCCGGTGACGTTCTTGACCACGCGGCCGCCTGACTTAAACGCCTCGCCGCGTCCGGAGACGGCGGCAACGCCAAGGATGTGGTCGCGCGCAGCACCCGCCTTGAGCCGGCGCGGGCCGGACAGGTTCGAGGCCAGCACGCCGCCGATCGTGCCTCTGCCCGCCTCGCCGCTGAGCAGCGGGCCATAGTCCATCGGCTCGAAGGCGAATTGCTGGCCGTTTTCGGCGAGCAGCTTTTCGATTTCGGCGAGCGGCGTCCCGGCGCGCGCCGACAGCACCAGTTCGGCCGGCTCGTAGAGGGTAACGCCGGTGAGCTTCGACAGGTCGAGCGTATGCTCGGTCTGGAGCGGACGGCCGATGCCGCGCTTGGAGCCGTGGCCGAGGAGTTCGAGGGGTGTTTCTTCCGCCGCAGCCCATTGGACGTTGGAGAGGACTTCGGCCGAGGTGGATGGGGTGAAGGTGGTCATAGGCCGCGTTCCTTCGCGCCCCCCTCTGTCCTGCCGGACATCTCCCCCTCTAGGGGGGAGATTGGCAGCTTCTGCCACCGCGCCTCACTTGCAATGTCGGAGATTAGCGAAGGCCGCAATGACAGCTGATCTCCCCCCAAGAGGGGGAGATGTCCGGCAGGACAGAGGGGGGCGTGACAGAACGCCGACATGCGAGTTTGAACCCCCATCAAAACCTCGGAATATCCGGAAACGCCACCTGGCCGCGGTGCACGTGCATCCTCCCCAGTTCGGCGCAGCGGCGCAGTTGCGGAAACACTTTTCCCGGGTTGAGCAGATGGTTGGGATCGAAGGCGCATTTGACGCGCATCTGTTGGTCGAGGTCGATCTGGTTGAACATCTCGGGCATCAGGTCGCGCTTCTCGACGCCGACGCCGTGCTCGCCGGTCAGCACGCCGCCGACCTCGACGCAAAGCCGCAAGATATCGGCGCCGAAACTCTCGGCCTTGTCCAGTTCGCCCGGCACATTGGCGTCGTAGAGGATCAGCGGGTGCAGATTGCCGTCGCCGGCGTGGAAGACATTGGCGACGCCGAGACCGTATTTCTCGGAGAGATCGCGCATGCCGGCCAGCACGCGCGGCAGTTCCTTGCGCGGGATGGTGCCGTCCATGCAGTAGTAATCCGGCGAGATGCGGCCGACCGCCGGGAAAGCCGCCTTGCGCCCGGCCCAGAAGCTCAGCCGCTCCTGTTCCGACTGCGAGATGCGGCAGGTGGTCGAGCCGTTCTTGTAAGCAATCGCCTCGACGAGGCCGATCAGGTGGTCGACCTCGACGCCTGGACCATCGAGCTCGACGATCAAGAGCGCCTCGACATCGAGCGGGTAGCCGGCATGGACGAAATCCTCCGCTGCGTGGATCGCGGGGCGGTCCATCATCTCCATGCCGCCGGGGATGATGCCGGCGCCGATGATGTCGGCGACGCATTGGCCGCCCTGTTCGCTGGTCGGGAAGCCGATCAAGAGCGCGCGCGCGGTCTCCGGCTTCTTGAGGATGCGCACCGTCACCTCGGTGACGACGCCGAGCAACCCTTCCGAGCCGGTCATGACGCCGAGCAAATCGTAGCCTTCCTGGTCGAGGTGGCTGCCGCCGAGCCGAACCACCTCGCCATTCATCAGCACCATCTCGATGCCGAGCACATTGTTGGCGGTGAGCCCGTATTTCAGGCAGTGCACGCCGCCGGAATTCTCCGCGACATTACCGCCGATCGAGCAGGCGATCTGGGAGGATGGATCGGGGGCGTAGTAAAAGCCCTCCTGCTCGACGGCGGTGGTGATGCCGAGATTGGTGACGCCCGGCTGGGCGACGACGACGCGATTGGGATAGTCGATCTGAAGGATGCGGTTGAAGCGGCTCATGACCAGCAGCACCGCATCCTCGAGCGGCAGCGCGCCGCCTGACAGCGAGGTGCCGGAACCGCGCGGCACGACGCGGATGTTGCGCTCGTTGCAGTATTTCAGGACGCGGGAGACCTGCGCCACCGTTTCCGGCAGCACCACGACCAGCGGCAGTTGCCTGTAGGCGGTCAGGCCGTCGCTTTCGAAGGCGCGCATTTCATTGGCCGCGTCCACGACGCCCTCGCCCGGCACGATGATGCGCATGTCGGCGACGATCTCGGCGCGCCGGCGCAGCGTCCCGGCATCTGGCTTGGGCATGGCTAGGCCGGACATCGGGCGGGCCTCATCTCGCTTGACTGGTCAAAATCTTTTACCAGCCTGACGGTTTTGTTGCAAACGCTGCTTTGGTCCCACGCGGACGGCGAGCATAATGCCAGGCTTCCGCAGCGGCAATCTGCCGCTGGCCTCGCAACCCATCGAGGAGGAAGGTTATTCGCCCGGATGCTTCGCCGGCTCGGAATGCATTTTCCGCACCCGGCGCACGCCCCACCAGACCAGCAGTATGGCGACCGGCACGGACGCCGCGGTGACGACCTCGGGCGCAAAGGCGTGACCGAAGATCGAGGCGCCCTTGGCGACATAGCCGATGAGGCCGACGACATAATAGGACACGGCGGCCACCGACAGGCCTTCGACGGTCTGCTGTAGGCGCAGTTGCAGCCGGGCGCGATTGTTCATCGACGCCAGCAGGTCACGGTTCTGCTTCTCGACCTCGACATCGACCCAGGTGCGCAGTAGCGTGGTGGCGCGCGTGAGTTTTCTCGACAGGTTGGCCTGGCGCTCCTCGACCGAGCGGCAGGTGCGCATGGCCGGCGCCATGCGCCGCAAGAGGAAGCCCGCCCAGGTGTCAAAACCCTGCACCGGCTCTTCATCCAGCGCTTCGAGCCTTTCGGTGACGATGCCGTCATAGGCGCGGCTGGCACCGAAGCGATAGAGGCTGGATGCGGCGTCGGCCTCGAGTTCCGCGGCGAGTTCGGTGAGGTCGGCGAGCAGCGTCTGGCTGTCGCGGGTTTCGACCGCCTTCATTTCCAGCGTGGTCTGCGCCAGGCGGTCCTCGATGCGGCGAGCGCGGCCAGACAGCGTCAACGCCAGCGGCAGCCCGAGCATCGCGAGCGTACGATAGGTTTCGATGTCGATCAGCCGCTGCGACAGGGCGCCGGTGCTGGCCGGCGTCAGACCGCGATCGAGCACCAACATGCGGGTCAGACCGTCGCCGTCCTGGCGGAAATCGGTGAGGATGGCGGCGGCGCCTCGCTCGACCAGCGAATAGCACAGGCTGGTCGGATCGAAGCCGGCGATCAGCTTTTCGCTCGCCTGCGTCCATTTGCGGATCTCCAGGCGGATGCCGGAAATCACCGTGCCGGGTGGCGAGAAGCCATTGCCGAACGGCGAATCCTCCTGCCCCCGGCCGTTTTCGGCGAGCGGCCCTTCCCAGAGATAGGTCGAAAATTCCGTATGCCGCTCCCAGCGCAGCGTGCCCTTGCCCCATTTCATGGCATGGTGACGGGCTTGGCGGTCGGGCGCCGCGATGCCGAGGCGGCGCGACAGTTCGGACAGCACGGCATGATCGACGGCAGCGCCGCCTTCGGTCATGAAGGAAAGCTGGATGAGCACGCGCGGTTTTTCGATCAGCGGGTGCGGACGGGCATGGACCTCGCCCAACGCGCCAGGCCGCCCCTCATGCGCCGGGAAGCCCATGACACTGCCTTGGGCGCGCGGCTGGAACTCGATGTTGGACGTCTCGTCCGACACGGCTGGCCCCCTTGGTTTCGACCTTTCGTGCAATCGAGCCCTCTTGCGGCAATCGCCAACGCACGTAAACAGCAAATATTAGCGCTCGGGGATGGTGACGCATGACGGGTAATGCGACCGGGTTCGACGAATTGGATAAATAATTTGACCAGTTGGCGACAGACGCTTTAATCTGGACCACATCCGTCCCGTTCCCCAGGCGTCCCTTTGAGCGACATTTTCTCCAGGATCGAGCATTCGCGCACCGCCGACGAGGTTGTGCAGCAGATCGAGAGCCTGATCCTCGAAGGCGTGCTGCGCACCGGCGACCGGCTGCCGGGGGAGCGCGAACTGGCGCGCCAGTTCGACGTGTCGCGGCCGATCCTGCGCGATGCGCTGAAGGCGCTCGAAGGCCGAGGACTGCTGACGACCAAGGCCGGCGGCGGCACCCATGTCGCCGACGTCATCGGCCAGCTCTTCACCAAGCCTGTCACCGACCTCATCTCGACGCACCGCAAGGCGGTGACCGACTATCTGGAGTACCGGCGCGAGATCGAGGCGGTGGCGGCCGAATATGCGGCGCGGCGGGCGACGCCGGAAGACCTCGCGCTGCTCGACCGCATCATGGCGCGCATGGACGAAGCGCACCGGAACGGCGATTTCGACGACGAGGCGGAAATCGACGTCGAGTTCCATCATGCGGTCTGCGAGTGCGCGCACAACATCATCCTCCTGCACACGCTGCGCTCCTGCTACCGGCTGCTCTCCGAAGGCGTGTTCCAGAACAGGCTGCTGGTGTTCAGCGTGCCCGGCGCGCGCGAGGCGCTGCTCGAACAGCACCGGGCGATACATACAGCAATCAAGGCGGCAGACCCGATCGCGGCGCGCAAGGCCGCGATGGACCACATCACCTATGTCGAGCGCTCGATGGCGGAAGCCGAGCGCAGCGGCGACTGGCAGCGCGTGTCCAGGCTGCGCCTCAGGCAACGCTCGGACGACATCGAACCCACACGCAAACGCTCCTAGCCATCAGCGGGGAACCCATCATGAGCGAAATCCTCACCATCGCCGACCTCAAGGACCTGGCACGCCGCAGGGTGCCGAAGATGTTCTTCGACTATGCCGATTCCGGCGCCTGGACGGAGAGCACCTACCGGGCCAATGAAGAGGACTTCGCCAAGATAAAATTCCGCCAGCGCGTGCTGGTCGACATGAGCAACCGCTCGCTGGAAACGACCATGATCGGCGAGAAGGTGGCGATGCCGGTGGCGCTCGCGCCCACCGGGCTGACCGGCATGCAGCATGCCGACGGCGAGATGCTGGCGGCGCAGGCGGCGGAAGCGTTCGGCGTGCCGTTCACGCTGTCGACCATGAGCATCTGCTCGATCGAGGATGTCGCCTCGGCGACCAAGAAGCCGTTCTGGTTCCAGCTCTACGTGCTGCGCGACAAGGATTTCGTGCTCAACCTGATCGACCGCGCCAAGGCGGCAAAATGCTCGGCGCTGGTACTGACGCTCGACCTGCAGATCCTGGGACAGCGCCACAAGGATATCCGCAACGGGCTTTCGGCGCCGCCCAAGATGACGCTGGCCAACATCGTCGACCTGGCGCTGAAGCCGCGCTGGTGCCTGGGGATTGCCGCTACCCCGCGCCGCACCTTCCGCAACATCGTCGGCCACGCCAAGGGCGTCGGCGACGTCTCTTCGCTGTCGTCCTGGACGACGGAGCAGTTCGATCCGCAGTTGTCATGGAAGGACGTCGCCTGGATCAAGGAGCGCTGGGGTGGCAAGCTCATCCTGAAAGGCATCCTCGACAAGGAAGACGCGCTGATGGCGGCCAAGACCGGGGCGGACGCGATCGTGGTCTCCAACCACGGCGGGCGTCAGCTCGACGGCGCCGCCTCCTCGATCTCGGTGCTGGAAGAAATCGCCGATGCGGTCGGCGACAAGATCGAAGTCCATATGGACGGCGGCATCCGCTCCGGCCAGGACGTACTCAAGGCGCTCTGCCTTGGCGCCAAGGGCACCTATATCGGCCGACCATTCCTCTACGGCCTCGGCGCGATGGGCAAGGACGGCGTCACCAAGGCGCTCGAAATCATCCGCAAGGAAATGGACGTCACCCTGGCGCTCTGCGGCAAGCGCCTCGTCACCGACATGGGCAAGGAGCAGCTCCGGCGGTAGGGTACAGCAAGCGCCACTATCGCCAACAGGGGGCAAGGACCGACTCCGCCGCTAGGGCGATGTTCACAGATCGGCGTTAGGTTCGGTCACAGCCTCGTCCCGGAAAACGCCACCTTGACCGAAACCGGCATCCATTACCTCGACGCGCGCGGGCCTGACGGCATGCGGCTCTACGCCATTGGCGACGTGCATGGGCGCCACGACCTGCTTGCCGCCATGCACCGGCGCATCGAGAGCGAACTGGAACACGCGCCCGGGTCCAACTGGCGCATCATCCATCTCGGCGACTATGTCGATCGCGGGCCGGATTCAAAGAGTGTCATCGATTTCCTGATCGAGTCGCAAAAGCGCGATCCGCGCAACATCATGCTCGCCGGCAACCACGATATCGGCATGCTCGAATTCCTCGCCGATGCCGAGCCCGACGGCCTGTTCATGAATTATGGCGGCGTCCAGACGGCGCAGTCATATGGCGTGGATTTCACGCGGGACATGCATTGGTTCGGCAAGGCGGAGGCCATCGCGCGGGGGCACATGGCCCTGGTGAAGGCGGTGCCGCCCAGCCATGTCGACTTCCTGCGGTCGCTGCCGTTCTCGGTTAGTTTCGGCGATTTCTTCTTCTGCCACGCAGGGATCCGCCCCGGTGTGCCGCTCGACAGCCAAAGCCGGCAGGACCTGATCTGGATCCGCGACGCGTTTCACGACCACCCTGGACTTTATCCCAAAGTGATCGTGCACGGACACACGCCCGTGCCCGAAGCCGAGGTGAAGGCCAACCGCGTCAATGTCGACACGCTCGCCTGGAAATCGGGGACGCTGAGCGCGTTCGCCGTCAACGGCAGCGACAAGCAGATCATCGACGTGCAAGGCAAAGCGCTCTAAGGCGCATTGATATTCAGGTGAGGCCGGCCTGCGAATGACAGCTTTCTGCGCTTCCGGTGCTCACGTACTTCAGTACGCTCCGCTCCGGCCTTCGCCGGCCGAAGCTCTCACAAGTGTATTCGCTCTATGAAGGCTACGGCCGGCGTAGGCCGGTTCTCGAGAGCCGTCATTCTCGACTCGGCCTGACCTGAATCTCAACACACCTTCGGCGCGATCCCGGCTCGGACGTGCTGCCGATTTTGATGGAGGCTTAGTTCAGCGAGGCGGTGACGCCGTAGCCGTCGACGGCCCGGTGGTTGGTCGCTGCGTCGGCGGCATAGATACCCAGGCCGCAGAGCACGATGGCAGACAGCATGACAAAAGACAGGAGAGCTGCTTTCACGGACGTCATCTCTGGTTAAGCTTTCTGCATCTGGGCACGAGGCGGTTACCAATGCGTTGAAACGATAAAATGCGTCTCAATGTTTCGACGATTTCGCGCTTCTAAGCAGATTCTGTATCGCCGGTGTGTCGGCTGGATCACACAAAAGGTTCATGGCGGTTGCACCGGCGATACAAAGCGCGCCCTCTTAGGCGAGCAGCCGGACACAAACCAAGGAAGAAGAATGTTGTCCCCAAGCAGAAGCCCGCAGGCGTGCCAATTATGCCACGCTGCGTGCCAGGGCCGGCGCCGCTTAGGTGTGTTGAGGCCAGGCCGGCATCACCTGAGTATCGGCAAGCCTTTAGATCGTCGCCACCCAGGCGCGGGCGATCGCCAGCCCGGCGGCGTCGGCGTCTGCGCCATTGCGGGCCAGTTCGTCGTCGAGCCGGTCGTTCCAGTCGGGATGGCGCTCGGCGATCATTGCCGCGAAGGACGTGCTCCAATCGCGCACCATCGGCGTATCCGCCTCGAAGTGGAACTGGAAGCCGTAGACGGCGCGGCCGAGGCGGAAGGCCTGGTTTTCGGCGACCGCGCTTCCGGCCAGCCGCACGGCGTTTTCCGGCAGGCCAAACGTGTCGTCATGCCATTCGAAGATCGGGAACTTCTCGGGCAGCGCCGCCAGGACCGGGTCCGATTTGGCGGCGGGCGTCAGCGACACCTTATGCCAGCCGAACTCGGTGGCGCCACCGATCTGGTTGGTGCCGCCGAAGGCGCGCGCCACAAGCTGGCTGCCGAGGCATATGCCGAGCACCGCGCGATCCTTGTCGGCGAAATCGCGGGTCAGGTCCAGCAAGGCGGGGAAGTAGGGGCAGATTTCGTCGTCGAGCGCGTTCTGGGCGCCGCCCAGCATGACCATGGCGTCATGCTCGCTGCTGTCCTGCGGCAGCGTTTCGCCGTGGTAAGGCTTGCGCAGATCGATATCGGCGCCGGCCTCCACCAGCGCCGCGCCGATCTGGCCAAGGCCCTCATTATCGAAATTCTGGACGACCAAAACCCGCATCGAAACCCTGCTGACATGAAAATGCTGGGGCGAGCGATATCATGCGGCCCGCATTCCAGCCAAGATACGCAGCGGAGAGAAAGCTATGCCACTGCAGAACCGGGTCGATCCCTTCGGCGCTATCCATGCGGTGCCGGAACGTGGCTTGTTCACCGGCAATCGCGGCATCATCCACGATCCAGAGACCAGGACGCTGCTGAAGAAGCGCTGGGCCTTGCCGGCCTGGATCATCTGCGTGTGCCAGTTCCGCGATGTGCGGCGCGAGCCGATGGGCCGCAACCGGCCGGGCGGCAAGGCGGGCTGGACGGAATTGTTCTTCCTCGACGAGGTGAGCGCCTTAGCCGCCGGCCACCGGCCCTGCTTCTTCTGCCGGCGCGAACGGGCGACCGATTTCGTCGGCCGCTTCGGCGAGGCGTTCGGTATTGACGTGCCGCGCGCGCCGATGGTCGACAAGCGGCTGCACAAGGAGCGACTGGCTTCGGGCGGGAGGCCGCCTAGTGTGCACGTGGAAGACCTCGATAGCTTGCCAGACGGCTCCATGATTGCCAGTGGCGATACCGCCTATGCGATCCGCGCCGGCAAGGCACTCGAATGGTCGTTCGCGGGCTACGCCGCTCCCCTCACCTTTGAGCGCCTGGCAGTACAGAAGCTGCGGATGCTGACACCGGCGACCAGCGTTTCCGTATTGAAGCATGGTTTCACGCCGGTCTGGCATCCCAGCGCCGATACTTGACGCAGCCCGTCGCCTCACTCATTCCTCAGCGATGCGCGCCAACTATAAAATGCAGCGGCTGTTCGTGCCAGATGATCTTGAACCCGGCCTCGAATTCGACGCCGGACAGCAACAGAGCCATTATCTCGCCCATGTGCTGCGGCTCGGCGAAGGCGCCGAGGTTCTGCTTTTCAACGGCCGCGACGGCGAGTGGTCGGCTGCGATCGCCGCAAAGTCCAAGAAGGCGGTCCGGCTGAAGGTGCTCGACTTGCAGCGGCCGCAGCCGCCGTTGCCGAACCTCGTCTATTGCTTCGCGCCGCTGAAGCAAGGCCGGCTCGATTACCTGGTGCAAAAAGCGGTCGAGATGGGGGCCGGTGTGCTGCAGCCGGTCATCACCCAGCACACGCAGGTGGCAAAACCCGGCATCGAGCGGCTGCGCGCCAACGTCGTCGAGGCGGCCGAGCAATGCGGCATCCTGGCGGTGCCCGAGGTGCGCGAGGCGGAGAAACTGGAACGGCTGCTTGCCAATTGGGACAAGGAGCGGCGGCTGATCTTCTGCGACGAGGATGCCTCGACCAACAATCCGCTGCCGGCCTTGCAAGCGGTAAGTGAGAAGAAGCTTGCGCTTTTGGTCGGTCCGGAAGGCGGATTTTCCGAGGACGAGCGCAAGATGCTGAGGGCCTTGCCTTTCGTCACCGCGATCCCGCTTGGGCCACGCATCCTGCGGGCCGACACGGCGGCCGTGGCAGCACTTGCTGCGATCCAGGCGACGATCGGCGACTGGTGATCAAATCCTGTTGAGGTCTGGCTCAGGATTTTTTGCTTGATCGGCTGCTAACATTTCGTCCATCTAGCGCCGGCGGCCGTCCGGCCACTGCAGCACCGCGCCTCCTTTTCGTGGAGCAAAGGCCGCTGTAAAATTTAAAGTCTTGCGCAGGACGTCCCGCGGAAATCGATGCCGGTTTTCGGGGATCATGCGCACGGAGGGGCGACATGGCGCGCGATACAACCGATACCCAGCCCATCGAAGGCATAGACGAACTGGTCGGCTATCTGGCCGACGGCAACAAGCCGCGCGAAAAATGGCGCATCGGCACCGAGCACGAAAAATTCCCCTTCTATGTCGACGGCAACGCGCCGGTGCCCTATGGCGGTGAGCGCGGCATCCGCGCCATCCTCGAAGGCATGCAGGAGAAACTCGGCTGGGATCCGATCATGGATGCCGGCCGCATTATCGGCCTGGTCGAGCCGACCGGCCAGGGCGCGATCTCGCTGGAGCCCGGCGGCCAGTTCGAACTTTCCGGGGCGCCGCTGGAGTCGATCCACCAGACCTGCCGCGAGGGCAATGCGCATCTGGCGCAGGTGCGCGAGATCGCCGAGCCTATGGGGATCCGCTTCCTCGGCCTCGGCGGCAGCCCGAAATGGTCGCTGGCCGACACGCCGAAAATGCCGAAGTCGCGCTACGAGATCATGACGCGCTACATGCCGAAGGTTGGCACCAAGGGCCTCGACATGATGTACCGCACCTGCACGATCCAGGTGAATCTCGACTTCGAGAGCGAAACCGACATGCGCCGCAAGATGCAGGTGTCGCTGAAGCTGCAGCCGCTTTCGACGGCGCTGTTTGCCAATTCGCCCTTCACCGAGAGCCGGCCGAACGGCCTGCAAAGCTGGCGCGGCGACATCTGGCGCGATACCGACAACCAGCGCTCAGGCATGCTCGAATTCTGCTTCTCGCCCGATTTCGGCTTTGCCGACTATGTCGAATGGGCGCTCGACGTGCCGATGTATTTCGTCATTCGCGACGGCCACTATCACGACATGACGCGCTACACCTTCCGCCAGTTCATGGCGGGCGCGGCCCGCAACGAAGTCCCCGACGGCCTGCCGACGATGGGCGACTGGGCGAACCACCTCTCGACCCTGTTCCCCGACGTGCGCCTGAAGCGTTTCCTCGAAATGCGCGGCGCCGACGGCGGGCCGTGGCGGCGCATCTGCGCCCTGCCCGCCTTCTGGGTCGGGCTGCTCTATGACGAGCAGGCGCTTGACGCTGCCGAGGCGCTGACCGCGAGTTGGACCTACGAGGAAGCGCTGGCGATGCGCAACGCCGTGCCGGAGCTGGGCATCGCCGCGCCGTTCCGCAACGCCACCTTGCGCGATGTCGCTCGCGACGTGCTCGCCATCTCGCGCACGGGCCTGAAGAACCGGGCCAGGAAGAACCGCGACGGCTATGACGAGACGTCCTTCCTCAACACGCTCGACGAGGTCGTGGCGCGCGGCACCACCAGCGCCGAGGAGATGCTGTCGGCCTACCACACGCGCTGGGGCGGTTCGATCGAGCCTGTGTTCATGGAATATGCCTATTAACCCGTCCGGCATGCGCCGAGCGGTTGGGCAGCAAATGCCACTTCAATCGGTGATGGAAACGAACTAGGCTCTCCGACGAGGATACTGTCGGAGGAGAATCCAATGCCGTCCCTGTTCGACATTTTCGCCCAGGCCCAGAACGGCGCCGGCATGCAGGCGATGGCCCAGCAATACGGGCTTTCGATGCAGCAGACGCAGGCAGCGGTCCAGGCGCTGCTGCCGGCGTTTTCGCAAGGACTACAGCGCAACACCGCCGATCCCTACGGGATGGGCGCCTTCATGACGGCGATGGCAAGCGGCCAGCACGCCAAATATTTCGAGGACGCCACCAGAGCCTTTTCGCCGCAAGGCATCGATGAGGGCAACGGCATTCTCGGCCATCTGTTCGGCTCGAAGGACCTGTCGCGCGCCGTGGCAGCCCAAGCCGCGCAGGCGACGGGACTGAGCCAGCAGGTGCTGCAGCAGATGCTGCCGGCAATGGCTTCGATGATGATGGGCGGGCTGTTCAAGCAGACCAACAATCAACTGAGTGGGGGGCAGATGCAGGCCGCCGGCGGCTTCGGTGGCGGCGGCAATCCACTCGGCGAGATCATCGGGGAGATGATGCGGCAAGGCGGCCTCGCGCCGACGCCGCAGACACGCCAGGCGCCGCAGCCGGCGCCCAATCCTTATGGCGAAAATCCACTCGGGAAAGTGCTGCAGGACATGTTCGGCGGCGGCGCGGCGCAGCAGGAGCCGCAGAGCCAACCCCGGCAGACGCCCAATCCCTACGGCGAAAACCCGCTTGGCAAAGTGCTGCAGGACATGTTCGGCGGCAGTGCGGCGCGGCAGCAGACTCAACCGCAACAGACGCAAAGCCCGTATGGCGACAATCCGCTCGGCAAGATCTTCGAGGAGATGCTGCGCCAGGGCGGCGGCGGTTTCGGCCTGCCTGGCGGACAGCCGGCGCCGCAGCCGCAACAGCGGCAACCGCAGCAAAGCGCGCCGCAACAGCCGCAGACCAACCCGAGCGGCCGGCCGCGAAACCCGTTCGACGACATCTTCGGCAAGATGTTCGAGACCGGCGCGCAACAGCGCGACGACTACCAGAAGGGCGTGGAATCGATCTTCGACCAGTTCAAGCGCGACATGGACCGGCGTTAGGTCTCAAACACCTCAGAGCGCCTTCCGTAAAGCATGACGGACAAGCTTGAATACCCTGTCGTCATCGCACCACTCTCGACTGAGGACGGTGGCGGGTTCTCCGCTTATGTCCCGGATCTTCCCGGTTGCATGAGCGATGGCGAAACTCCCGAGGAGGCCATCGCGAATGTTCAAGATGCTATCGCGGCTTGGATAGAAGCGGCGAACGAGCTTGGTCGATCGGTGCCAAGACCATCGAGAAAACTGGCTTTCGCCTGATCCCCTGAAGCAATACTCGAAAAAGGCACAGCCTAAAAAAATGCCCGGTCCTGGAGGAGGAACCGGGCAATGTGCAGGCTGGCCGGCGGGGAACCGGCAGGGAGTGTGGGAGCCTGCATGAGACTTGGTCGCGCCGAGCCGTGAAAAGGTTCAACGCGACCGGAAATCCAGAGCACGCGGCCGTTCAGGCGACCTGACGAGCAAGATCCTCGATCGTGTCGGCGCGCTCGCTGGCGATCGCGCGCAGCTTCACGGTCGGGTCGCGGCCGAAAGGAATGGCGACAGCGACATGAAGGTCGGCGCGGGTCAGACCGATATCGGCAAGCTCGGCATCCGACATCTCGCCCAGGCGATAGAAGGCGCGGCGATTTTTCCAGGCGACATAGGTATTGGCGAGAGCATTGAGCACGCGCGTCGCAACGGCCGGACGCGTGGTGATGCGCGGGGTCTGGGAAGCGAATTCAATCGTGGTCATGTCAGTCTCTCCTTCCAGGAGTCGAGCGGACGAAACCATGCAACCGGCGCCTTGGGAGAACCGCCGTTCCGGTTTCGATACTGTTAAAGTGATGCATGTCGTTGTCCCCAAAACCGGGGGCCACTTTTGGGCGACATGCATTGCCTTCATGTGGACAGTGCCAATTTGCCATCACGCGATTGATTAATCCAACGAATGTTTTTAATCTCTAGCATCAACATCAATGATGGGTTGGACCGATGAAAGCGCCGCTCGACCTCGATCAGTTGCAGACCTTCATCTCGATTGCCGATACGGGAAGCTTCACTCGCGCCGCCGAAGAGGTGCACCGGACGCAGTCGGCCGTGTCGATGCAGATGCGGCGGCTGGAGGAGCGGATCGGCAAGCCGCTGTTCGAAAAGGACGGCCGCACCAACAAGCTGACCGAGGAGGGGGACAGGCTGCTTTCCTATGCGCGGCGGCTGATCTTTCTCAACCGCGAGACGCTGGCCGCCTTCGACGACCAGCGGCTCGAAGGCACCATCCGCATCGGCACGCCGGACGATTATGCCGACCGCTTCCTGCCCGAGATCATGGCGCGCTTCTCGCGCTCCAACCCGCGCGTCGAGCTGACGGTGGTCTGCGAGCCGACGCCGGGGCTGGTCGAGCATATCAAGCGCGGCAATCTCGACCTGGCGCTGGTGACGCATAACGACACGCGCGGCCAGTCAGAAGTGGTGCGGCGCGAACCGCTTTTGTGGGTTACCTCGGCCAACCACGCCACGCATGAACAGGAAACCCTGCCGATGGCGTTCGGCCGGCCGAACTGCATCTGGCGGCGCGCCGCGGTCGATGTGCTCGACCGGCAGGGCCGCGACTACCGCGTGCTGTTCTCCAGCTTCTCGGCTACCGTGATCACCGCGGCGGTGCTCTCCGGCCTGGCGGTCTCGGTGCTGCCGGAATGCGCGCTGCGGCCAGGCATGCGCGTGCTCGGCGAGGCCGACGGGTTCGGCCAACTGCCGGACTGCCGCATCGGCATCATGCGCGGCCAGACCTCGCAGCCGGAGATCGTCGATGCCTTGGCCCGTCACATCGCCGAGAGCCTCGACAACATTTCCGTGCCGGTCAGCGAGGAGGCGGGAAGTTTCGACTTCGCCGCGCTCGCCTTCGCCAAGATGAAGCGGGTCAAGGCGAACCAGATCATGCCCGGCTGGTAGACGTCAGGCGCGGACCGCTGAACGTTCCTGGTCGGCGGACGAGAGACCCGGCAGCGCAAGCAATTGGCCGGGCTCCAGCGGCGGCGACAGCAGATAGCCCTGCAACTGGTGGCAGCCCATGCCGACCAGCAGGGCCTTTTGCGTGTCGGTCTCGACGCCCTCGGCGGTCACCTCGACCTTGAGCGCCAGCGCCAGCTCGATCAGCGTCTTGGCGATTGCGCGGGCGCTTTGGTCCTCGTCGAGCAGACGCACGAAGGACCGGTCGATCTTCAACTTGTCGATCGCCCGACGGCGCAGATAGCTGAGCGAGGAATAGCCGGTGCCGAAATCGTCGAGCACGATGCGCACGCCGGACTGGCGCAGCGCCGCAATCACCGCGCCGATCGTGTCATTGTGCTCGAGCAGCACGCTTTCGGTGGTTTCGAGCTGCAGGCGGGACGGGTCGAGCCCGGTTTCTCTCAGGATCGCGGCGACCTCTTCGGCAAAGCCGACATCACGCAGCTGCATCGGCGAAATGTTCACCGCGATCCACGGCAATTCGGTCGCGACGGCAAAGCGGCAAGCCTCGCTCAGCGCCCATTTGCCGAGCTCGCCGATGAGGCCACGCTCTTCGGCGATCGCGATGAATTGCGCCGCCGGCAAGGCGCCATGCACTTCATGCCCCCAGCGGATCAGCGCTTCGGCGCCCAGTATGCCGCGGCCGTCGGCGGCGAAGACCGGCTGATAGGCGAGCTTTATGCCACCTTCGCCCTCCAGCGCCTTGCGGAGCTCGGATTCGACCTTGCGCTTGCGCAACAGGAGATCGTCCATGTCGCCGGCAAACACCTCGTAGCGGCCACGACCGTTCTTCTTGGCCTCGTAAAGCGCGATGTCGGCCTTGCGCAACAGGTCGTCCGCGTCGGTGTCCGATCCAGACGACAGCGCGATGCCGACGCTGGCGCTGACGAAGACCTGGTCGTCGATCAGCCGGAACGGCTCGCGCAGCTTCAAGAGCAGCCTTTCGGCGATGTCCTCGGCACTGCCGACGTCGGGAACGTCGAGCAGGATGATGGCGAACTCGTCGCCGCCGAGCCGCGCGACGGTGTCGACTTCGCGGATCGTGTGCTTGAGCCGCGCCGCCGTCTGGCGCACGAGCTCGTCGCCGGCCGGATGGCCGAGCGTGTCGTTGATGTGCTTGAAGCGATCGAGGTCGAGGTAGAGCAGCGCGACGCGCGTTCCCTCCTGGCTGGCGAAGAGCAGCATGCGCCGCAAGCGGTCTTCGAACAGCGCCCGGTTGGGCAGGCCGGTGAGCGTGTCGTGGAAGGCAAGATATTGCGCCTGGTCCTGGCTGGTTTGCAACGCGGCCGAGGCGCGACGCAATCTGCGCAGCAGGAACATCAGGACGCCACCTCCCAGAAGCAGCGCGATCGCCAAGGCCGGCGCAGTCTGACGCACCAAAGTGAGGCCGGGCCTCAACTGGTCCCAGCTGATGTATCCGAGGATGACGCCGCGGGAATCGATCAGCGGTACGGCTGCGGCGCCCGTCGGCTGCGACAGCGGTACCAGCCGCGCCCCCTCGAGCAGGTATTTTCCGGCGATCCTGCCGATGACGGCATCATTGATGAACTCGGCCGAGACATGCAGATATTCTGTGCCAGTCGCCTGGGTGACACGATCCGTGCTCGGCACGAGCGGCATGATGCTCAGGATCGCGGGCTTCCCCTGGAGCGAGACAAGATCCTGCGCGACCATCTTGGCCGACTGCCCGGAGACGCCGGCCTTCGGCGGCTCAGCCAACATGTGGCGCAGCCTCTCTATGGTCGGCCGCAATTCCGGCTCGTCCTCGCCGAAAGCCGACGCCTCGACGACCTTGCCTTCCCGCATCGCATGGATCGCATTGTTGGCTGCGTCGAGAATGTAGACCCGGTTGTGGCCGTAGTAGGTGTACATCCACGTGCTGAGGTTTTCCTCGATCCAGGCCTGATTGCCCGCCCTCACATTGGTTACTGAATCATCCCAGACGGTCACGCTTTCCTGTTCGCGCTGGACCGCGGCGATCTGGTCCTTCAGGCCATCGGCTATGAAAATCTTCTGTCGTTCGAGCGAGGCCTCATCAGCCTGATTGGCGGCGTAGAAGCCGAAGCCGACGACGATGGCCAAAGCGAAAGCGGCGAGCGTCAGCACGGTCAGCGTGACCTGACGCGTCAACGGGCTGCTGTTGTGGCGTGCGCTCATCACGTCCCCGGCCGGCTCTCCTGGCGCGCCAGTCAAAGCAAATCGGGCTTAAAATCGCGTTATAATATTAGCGAGGTTTGTCCCGGCTTGACGGGCGCCGATAAGCGTTCCCCAATCGCCAAATGAGTGAAACAGCAACCGAATCACGCAGCAACGCCACCGAATACACGGTGAGCGAGATTTCCGGCGCGCTGAAGCGCACTGTCGAGGACGCCTTCGGCAATGTACGGGTGCGTGGCGAGATTTCCGGCTATCGCGGCCCGCATTCGTCCGGCCACGCCTACTTCGCATTGAAGGACGACCGTGCGCGGATCGATGCCGTGGTCTGGAAGACCACGATGGCGCGGCTCAAATTCCGTCCCGAGGAAGGCATGGAGGTGATCGCCAGCGGCAAGCTGACGACCTATCCCGGCAAGTCCAACTACCAGATCGTCATCGACAATCTGGAACCGGCGGGCGCCGGCGCGCTGATGGCGCTGCTTGAGGAGCGCAGGCGCCGGCTGCAGGCCGAAGGCCTTTTCGATGCCGGCCGCAAGCGGCGGCTGCCGTTCATGCCTCAGGTCATCGGCGTCGTCACCTCGCCGACCGGCTCGGTGATCCGCGACATCATCCATCGCATCAAGGACCGGTTTCCGCTGCATGTGCTGGTTTGGCCGGTAAGGGTCCAAGGCGAGACGACGGCCAGGGAAGTGACCGCGGCCGTCAACGGCTTCAACGCGTTGACATGGGACGGCCCCATCCGCCAGCCAGACGTTCTGATCGTGGCGCGCGGCGGCGGTAGCCTCGAAGACCTCTGGGGTTTCAACGACGAAGGGCTGGCGCGCGCCGTTGCGGCGTCCGGCATCCCGGTGATCTCGGCCGTCGGGCACGAGACCGATACGACTTTGATCGACTTTGTTGCCGACATGCGCGCGCCCACGCCGACGGGCGCGGCCGAGATCGCCGTGCCGGTCAGGGCGGACCTGGAGGCCACCTTGGCCAGCCTCGGCGCGCGGCTCAACGCCTGCGCCTCGCGGCATCTGGAGCGCAAACGCCAGGCAGTGCGCGCCGCGGCGCGCGCGCTCCCCTCGCCCGACCAGTTGCTGGCGCTGCCGCGCCGCCGCTTCGACGATGCGACAAGCCGGCTGGGCCGCGGGCTGACGGTGAATATCGAGCGCAAGCGGGCAACGCTGGAACGGCAAAGGCTGACGCCGGCGACGCTGTCGCGGCGCCTCAACGAAGCGCGCACTCTGACCGGCCGCGACATTGCCCGGGCGCGAGCCGCGTTCTTCGCCATCGTGCGCGAGCGACGCACGCGCTTCCAGCGCACATCGACGCGCCTGTCGCCGGCGCCGATCGTGCGGCGCCAGAAGCAGCAGGCCGACATGCTGGCCGCGCTGACACGCCGGCAGGACCAGGCGACGGCGCGGCGGCTCGACCGGCTGCGCGCGGCGCTGACCCAGGCGGACCGGCTGCTGTCGACGCTGTCGCACAAAGCCGTGCTGGCGCGCGGCTTCGCGCTGGTCAAGGACGCCGACGGCGCCGTCATCAAGCGGGTCGCGGAGCTGGCGCCGGGTGCCGCGCTGCAGCTGGAATTCGCCGACGGCAACGCCGAGGCCATCGCCACCAGCGGCGGCGCGCGGCCGAAGCTGGCCGCGAAATCGCCCGCGAAGGCCAAGGAGCCGGGCAATCAGGGCTCGTTGTTCTGAGGTTTCCATGAGCAACCACGACCCGCATCTTCGCACCCCGTCGGGCAAGCCGCGCCTGCGCTCCTTCGGCATCGCGCCGGACGGCACGCCGGGCCGCTTCAATGCGATCACCGACGTTCCGGGCGTGTCGGTGGGCTACACGACGCTGATTTCAGGCGACGGTCCCTTGCAGGTCGGCATCGGCCCGGTGCGCACCGGCGTCACCGCCATCCTGCCGAGGCCGGTGCAAGACCTCGCCACGCCGGTGTTCGCCGGCGTGTTCAGCCAGAACGGCAATGGCGAGCTGACCGGGACGCATATCATCGAGGAAACCGGCGCCTTCAATTTTCCGGTCACCGTCACCAACACGCATTCCTGCGGTGTCACCCGCGACGGCACGCTGCGCTGGATGCACAAGGCGCTGCCAGCCGCGCTCGACAGCGCCTGGGGCCTGCCGGTGGCGG
This sequence comes from Mesorhizobium sp. RIZ17, assembly GCF_051127865.1. NCBI lineage: Bacteria > Pseudomonadati > Pseudomonadota > Alphaproteobacteria > Hyphomicrobiales > Phyllobacteriaceae > Mesorhizobium > Mesorhizobium sp. RIZ17. The sequence continues at coordinate 3,732,827 of NZ_CP147861.1, read as the reverse complement.
CAGAGACCTATGACGGCTTCCTCAACGACATCAACGGCCATCATGTCGGCTTCGAGCATGTCGCCGCAGCGCTCGAGAACGCCGGTGGCGGGGCCATCGAGGAAGGCAGCGTCGGCGGCGGCACCGGCATGATAACCTTCGGCTTCAAGGCCGGATCCGGCACCGCCTCGCGCATCGTCGAATGGCAGGACAGGCGTTATACGCTTGGCGTGTTCGTGCAGTCGAATTTCGGCAAAAGGCAGAATTTCACCATTCGTGGCCGGCGCATCGGGCCGGAGCTTGCCGACCCGGCGATCCGCGAGGCCACGGCGCGCGCCGAAAAGGGTTCAATCATCGCTGTTGTCGCCACCGACGCGCCGTTCCTGCCGCATCAGATGAAGCGGCTCGCCCGGCGCGTGCCGCTCGGCATCGCCATGACCGGCGGCTTTGGCTACCACAGTTCGGGCGACATTTTTCTCGCCTTCTCGACCGCCAATCCGGAGGCCGCGCTGGGAGCTTCCGGTCGCATCGCCAGTGCGCAGTTCATCCCGGACGTCGACATCGACCCGTTCTTCGACGCGGTCGTGCAAGGTGTCGAAGAGGCGATCCTCAACGCATTGGTGGCGAATGAGGATATGACCGGACGCGACGGCAACTTCGTGCCGGCGCTGCCGAAGGAATGGCTGAAGGAAAAATTCGGATAGAAATGACCGCCGGCCTGTCGCAGGCGGGTATTTATTCCGCCGGCTTGTCGGGCTTCGCTTCGCCGGTGCTCTCTTCGGCGGCTTCCTCAAGGCGCGACGCGATCAACTCCTGGATGTCGCCGACCTCTTCCTGGATGTCTTCCAGGAGAATGCCTGCCTCGGCAGCCTTGGCGCAGCACTCCTTGGCGAGGGTCTCGGCCTGCTCGATCTTGATCGGCGAATGCTGGCATTGGACTTTCTCGCCAATCCATCCGCGCAAGAACTCGATCGCATGTTCACTCATACTGCTTCTTCCCTGGCGGCTAAGCCGGTTGGTAGCTATGAACGTCCACATCCCGCAAAGGATGCATGCCCCATTCGAACCGAGTCGGCCTCGACCGGCAAGACGTCTTGCCCGCGGGACAAGAGATCTTGCCCGTTGTACGCGAAATCGAAGGAATGGAAGGGTTCAAGGTGCACGTTCAGATCGTTGAGAATGATGAGATCGTTGATTGGGGTCGATAGAAGGGCCGCTGTTGTTTTTGCTTGCTTTTTTCTATCTCTGACAACGCATGTGTATCACAAACCGTATCATGGCTTCCCGGTCAACGTTGCCCCGGCCTCAACCCGAGCAGGCGCTATATAGTGATATCCTCATGCAATGTCGACTCGGGGTCCGCCATCCGGGCGATTACCTCCCCAGAAGATTGCCTCGACCGTCCTCAGAAGCGTCAGCATCGCGTTGCTGGCGCCTTCGGAGTCGCGCGCCAGCAGCGCATCCAGAACGACCTGGTGCTCGCTGCAATAGGTGGCGCGGCGTTCCTCCGAGAAGGTACGCTTCTTCATCTCGAACCACGGCCGCTGATTGCGCAGGAGATTGTGGATCTCCTTGAGGACAAACGATCTTGTGCGCCTCGCGCACGGCGTTCAATTCGCCAGCGCTTGCATTGGTCGCGGCGCAATCGAAATCGCAATTTACGGCGATAAACCAGCAATCCAAATCAATGGTACCGTTGGCTGGGATCGGCCTCAGCGCTATTTCGTTGTTTTTATTTGTTTTTTTGTATTTTCCGGGTCGATTTGTGTCACAATATGTGTCACAATACGTAGCACATCTAACGCGACTTCGGTGACTCAACCGAGATGAATGGTCGAAGCGGTTGTTTACAATGGCTGCGACAACTATTTCCGCTGTGGATGTTGCCCACTCGATTATTTTTCGCCTAAGCTAGGCCCTTGATTAAGTTGGGTTTTTCATTTTTTGCAGCCGGCAATGCCGACCCGAGGCTGTCAAGAACCTATGGCGTTGATTAAAGGGAAAATTCCTGAAAATTTTTTGGTAGTTTCCAGCATCAATCGACCTTTGTTGGACCAAATCCTGGTTCCGCGTAGGTAAGACCGTGACGGTACTTTTTTCGAATCGCGGTGAAGCTATCCTACCTTGCCCATCCAGACGAGCCTCGGCAAGAAAGAGCGCAAGTGAGGGTCCGTGAGGAAACGGAAGCATCAGGACCCACCGACACTCCCCCGTCATTGATGCATCAAAAAACACCGCAAAGTGGCACGCCGCGATACCGGCGGAGGAGCCGGCCACTGCATCAAATGCGGCCCCAATGGACATGGTTCTTTAAGCGGCCCGCTGTCGGGCGTTCGCGCAAGGGAACAAATCCCGAAGCCCCGCGCTTTGTAAGGCCCTAGGAAAGCGTAAAATGTCGACGGCAGAAGTCAAAGCCAAGGTTGCGCTCGATCTCGACGCAGACCCCCAAGCGGTATTTGCCGCGTGGGTCGACCCGTCGCTGATTGAGCGATGGCTGTTCAAATCGCCGACAAACACGCTCGAAGCACAAACCGACCCTCGGGCGGGCGGCGCTTTTTCAATTGTCGAACACGAGAGTAGTGAGATCATCACGCATGATGGTCGGTACGCGATTTGCGAGCCGCCGACACGCCTGTTATTCACGTTGGGAGTGCCCCAACACTTCGCCGGCCTGGCGCAGATCGATGTGACGATCACACCCAGGGGGTCAGGCTCGCACTTGGATTTCCAGGCGAGCGGCGCCGGACCGTCTGATGCGCAACAGCTCTGGGAGAAAATGCTAGCGAACCTCGCCCAGTTGCTCAAAGTTCGTTGAACATAGGCACAAAGGCGTGCTCGGCGATGGCTGTAGCTATTTGCCTTTAGCCGAACTCTGGTTCGATGGACCAGCCTGATGGCCGCAGCGCGAGGCCGCGCGTGGGTAGTCCCCACGAAACTGACCTTAGCTGACCGGCTCGTAGGTCAAGATCACAACACCCGAACTGAGCGTCTTCGAGCTGGCGAGCCGCAGCTTTGCGGAGTGCCCACCCTCGATGAATAGGCGTTTCCCGCCACCGATCACCAACGGGTGCACCCAGACTCGGCACTCGTCGACCAGGCCGTGCTTCATTAGCGTTTGCAGGAGTGACGCGCTGCCATACATCTCGATGTCCTTGCCAGGCTCCAGCTTCAGTTTGGCAATCTCCTCTGCGACATCACCGCTGATCAACCTGGCGTTCCACTCTAACGGCTCGGCCAGGGTCCGTGAGGCGACAAGCTTCGGCATGCTGTTCATCCGCTCGAGGTAGGGGCCGCCCTTGATCTTGCCCCACGTCTTTGACAGCAGCTCATAGGTAGTTCGTCCGCACAGGAAATAGTCGGCCTCCATCAGGTGCTCAAGCGAGTCTTTCTCGGCTTCCTCGGTGAAGTACGGGTTGGCCCAGCCACCTTGCTCAGTCTCGCCGAAACCACCTGGATCTTGGATAACGCCATCAAGCGTGACGAGCGTCGATACTTTCAGCTTTCTCATTTCGGAATTCTCCGGTTCTGTTAAATGATTTCAGTCAGGCGGCGTAGGATGCTCAAGATCGACGAGGCTCCACCTGACCTTCTCAGCGGGCGCCAGTCGCGGATTCGTGCCTCTATGCAATGCTCCGCTTTCCGAAACGGACAAAGGCGGCGCCCGCGAGCAGGACCAAGATGACCCCTGCCGCCAGGAACGAGAGCGTGTAGCCGAGCACAGCGGCGAGACCGCCGAGGGCCATGCCTCCGATTCCCAGCCCGGCATCATAGGCTCCGTTCCAGAGTGCACCCACGGCGTCCGCCTGCGCCGGCTTGGTTTGAGCGAGCAACCGGCAGAGGCTGGCGCTCTGCGCGACCCCGAAAGCGATGCCGCTCACCGCCATGCCAATCATTACCGCGAAGGCTCCCGGCACCGCGAGGCAGAGCAAGCCGGCGATGGAGAGTCCCGCCGCTGCGATCAGCGCCCCACGGGGGCCATGCTGATCGATCGGCCGGCCCGCCACCCAGCGAGCGCAGCCCGCGAACAACGCCTGGAGGAGGAGAGCGATCATGATCGTAGCCTGATCGAATTCCGGATGCGCCAAGGGAAGGAAGGTTATCGCTGCACCGACCACGACGGCACCCAGGGCCAGCACCGTGATCGGCCAAACCGTCACGCGAAGCGGCGGAAACGAAGAGGCGTGACCCGTATCGCGAGGCGCCGGGCTGCCTTCGGGAACAAGCGCGACGGTAAGCAAGGCGGCGACCGCGAAAGCTGCGGCGATGCCGGCCGTTCCGCCGGGGCCGAGGGTTGCGAGCGCATAGGGGCCGAGCGGGACGGCGACGATGGCCGGGATCGCGGAGGCGACGCCGAATGCGCCCAGCGCCTCTGTGCGTCGCGCCGGCGGCGCCAGTTGCGCGGCCAGGCCGCAGGCCGCAACCAGCAGGATTCCAAGGCCAAACCCGCGCGCGGCACAAGTGGCAAGGAGCAGTGCGAGCGAGCTCGAGAACGTCGCGAGACAGGGGAGTGCCATCGTGAGCAGCGCCGCCGCCAGCGCGCGGCGGCGCCCGACCTTGACGATCACTCGGGGCGCGATCAATTCGCCGATGATGGTCGTCGCCATCAATGCGCCGGTGGACAAGCCCGCGGCTGACGCGCCGCCAAGCGCGGCAGCGTGCGTCGGAATCGCGGAGAGAAGCAGATAGAAGCTTCCCATCGCGGTCAGCATCACGCCGGCCAACGTCAGGATCGCAGGAGTGAGGATCGCGGTCCTGCTTGCATCGCTCGGGACGGGTGTTGCGGTGGCTGCGATCGACATCTCGGCGTCTCCAGTTGTGACTGTCCGTTCGATGCCTAACGTGCTAGTGGTCTGCTGAACATGACCAGTTCCGATGCAAAATTGTTGCCCACTTTGACGGATGGACTCCCTCTGTCGGTCGATCGAGACATCCCAGAGACTCTGGCGGCCCAGCTCCGCCGCGGGATCCTCAACCTGATCCGTACCGATGCGCTGCGTCCCGGCGTCCGCCTGCCCTCGACGCGGGTGCTTGCGGCGCAGCTCGGCATCTCGCGACCGCTCGTGCTCGACACCTATGCGCAGCTCGCCGCCGAGGGCTATCTGAGTCTTCGCCGCGGCGCCCGGCCTGTGGTCGCCGGGGAGGCCGTGGCGCCTCCTGACGGCGAGGAGGTGTTGGCGGAGCCTGAACAAATCCGGTTTGACCTTCGACCGGCCATGCCCGATCTCTCGATGTTTCCCAGGCGCCTCTGGCTCCGTTCGCTGCGAAGCGTCCTTGCGAACCTTCCTGCAAGCGATCTTGGCTATGGCGATCTGCGGGGCAGCCCCGTGTTGCGTCACGCGCTGGCGGATTATCTCGGCCGGGTCCGCGGCGTGATCGCCGATCCGGCATTCATCTTCGTCACGAGCGGCTTCGCGGAGGCGCGCGCACTCGTCTGCGCGGCCCTTTACGCGAAGGGCGTGCGTGGCCTCGCGGTGGAGGATCCCAGCTACAGCGACTGGGTTGCGGTCAACAAATCGGGCCTGCGGCGCACGCCTGTGCCGGTGGATGCGGAAGGTCTGGACGTGCCCCAACTTGCCGCCCTCTCGGCCGGGGCCGTGTTTGTCACGCCAGCGCACCAGTTTCCGATCGGAGGCGTGCTGAGCGCGGCGCGGCGCCAAGAACTGGTGCGCTGGCTGCGGGAACGTGACGCCTTCGCCCTCGAGGACGACTACGACGCAGAATTCCGCTACGATCAGGCGCCGATCGGCGCCTTGCAGGGCCTTGCGCCCGATCGCGTCATCTACGCTGGAACTGCCAGCAAGACGCTCGCACCGGCGCTCCGGCTCGGCTGGCTGGTCGTGCCGTCTGACCTCGTGGAGACGATGGCGGGTGAGTTGCGCCGTTGGAGCGAGGGGCCGCCGAGGATCGACCAGGATGCGCTGGCCGCCATGATCGACAGCGGGGCGCATGACCGGCACCTGCGCAAGATGCGACGCTTCTATCGTGACCGCCGCGACCGGTTGCTCTCCTGCCTGGCCTCGGCGCTCCCTGAGCTCGCAACCGAGGGCGCAGCCGCCGGGCTCCACGTGACGCTTCGCCTGCCTGACCAGATAGACGCGGCCGGCGAGGCTCGCGTTATCGACCATCTGCGGCGCCACGGCGTCGCGACCGAGGGGCTCGGGCGCTACAGCACGACCTGTGCTGGACCTCGTCGCCTCTTCATCGGATACGGCCGCATCGCCGACAGCGCAATCGAGCCAAGCATCAGGATCCTCGCGAGCGCCGTCCGCGAGTTGGCCGAATGAGGGCGTTTGGGTTTCTGGCAGGGTCCACGAGCACCTCGCGCTCTCCGGACCGCCATCGCCGTCAGGCGATCGTCAGCACGCCGTCGACGAGATCCTGGCTGCCCGTCACGTAGGCCGCCTCGCCTGAGATCCGGACGGTCGATGACGGCACTGCCACCAGTTCGCGCACCGAATGGGTGTTGTTGCCGGGCACGGCAATGCCGTCGCCGTGATGGGCTTGCAGCCAGCGCGCCGAGGCAATGTTTGCCCCTTCGCCGGTGACGCCGACGAACAACCCGGCGGCGATGCCGTTGAGCAGGTGGCAGCCGGAATAAATGGCGTGGGCAACCTTGCCGCTCTGACGGCCGGCGACCACTGCTCGGTCTGGCGCTCACTGCGGATGCCGATGTCGGCGGCATGGCGACCGATGTCAACCGGTTCGGCGGTGGTAACGAGTTCCACCCCTTATGAACGGGCACTTTTTCAATTTGTCGGAAATCGCCGCTCAAAATGCTACGATTTTCGGCAAAATCATTGGAGCAGAATCCTAAATCGCATCACAGCATTCCGTGTTCTTCACCGACGACGGCTTACCGTATCGGCATCTCGCCGCGAAACAGCGGCTGGTGGGCCGCATCAAGGCGCTAATTCGATTGGCGACTTTTCGGACCGGCGGGAAGTGACGTTCCTGGTGTTGGGTGACGATCCATTGGTCGGTTTCGAGTTCGGGGATTGGCTTGGCGACGCGAACCAGTCGCGGATCGCTGTGACCGACGAAGCACGGAAAAGGCCGGGGCCGCCTGAACCGCTTCAGCCCGACGCGCTTTAACGTCCGATCAGTGTCAGCCCGAACAGGATGATGAGCCAAAGCCCCGCGGCCACAACGGCGAGCCGGGGCAACGTACCGATCAGATGCATGAACAGCATGGCGATCAGGACCGCCTTCGCGGCCGCTATCGCCAGGTTAAGGGCGACATTGAAGGGGCCGAGATCGATCAAGGAGGAGCCGACCGTCAGCGCCAGCAGCGCGAGCAGCCCGAGATAGCCGAACGTGAGTTTGCGCAGTTCGCTCATCGGTTGATCAGGTAAAGAACGGGGAACATGAAAACCCAGATGATGTCGACGAAGTGCCAGTAAAGACCGACGGCCACCACCTGGCGCAGCCGGTTGGCAGGGCTGGAAGCCGGCCAGAGCGCGACCATACCGGCGACGACCACCAGGCCGCCGATCAGGTGCAGCGCATGCAACGAGGTCATTGTGAAATAGAGGCCGAAAAACAACTCGGCTTGGGCCGGGTCCGGCCCGGCATAGCGAAACGGCAGGCCGAGGAGCGGCGCCAGGCCGTCGCTGATCTCCCTGCTATATTCGATCCCCTTCACGATCAGGAAGCAGATACCCAGCGCCGACGTCGCGGCCAGCGCCCAAACGGTCGCGCTCCAGCGTCTGTGAACGGCAAGCTTATGGGCCAGCGCCATGGTGAAACTGCTGGTGATCAGCACCGCGGTGTTGAAGGTGCCGAGCGGCAGCGAAAGATGTTTCGAGGCTGCGGCGAAGGCGGGGCCGAAATCGATATGCGCGACAAGGAAGACCAGAAAGATGGCGCCGAACAGCATCGCCTCGGAGCCGATGAACACCCACATGGCGAAAGTGTCGGCTCGCCGTTCGCGTTGAGGTGTATCGAAAGCGACGCTTTCGGTGCCGCTCATCCCGCCGCCTCCTCCCGGTGCGGACTGAAGCGTTCGTGCTCGAGCCCCTTCATGTCGTAGTCATAGGCCGGCCGCGTCACGACCGGTATCGTCTCGAAATTATGCGGCGGCGGCGGCGAGCTCGTTTGCCATTCGAGCCCGGTGGCGCTCCACGGATTGTGCACTGCGCGGGCGCCGCGAAACAGCGACCAGCCGAGGTAGAACAACGGCATCAGATAGCCGATCGCCAGCACCACGGCGCCAGCCGAGGACAACACGTTCCAGAACTGGAACTCCGGCGGATAGGTATGGTAGCGCCGCGGCATACCGTCGAAGCCCAGCACATATTGCGGGAAGAAGGTCAGGTTGAAGCCGATGAAGGTGACAGTCGCCGCAATCCTCCCTGACGTTTCCGAATACATGCGGCCGGTCAATTTTGGCCACCAGAAATGCAGGCCGGCCATATAGGCGGTCACCATGCCGCCAACCATGATGTAGTGGAAATGCGCGATGACAAAGTAGGTGTCATGGACATGCACGTCGACCGCGAGCGACGCAAGGAACAGCCCAGCCAATCCGCCGAAGGTGAACAGCGCGAGGAAGAACAGCGCGTAAAGCATCGGCGTCTCGAAGCTGATCTCGCCCTTGCGCAGCGTCAGGCTCCAGTTGAAGACCTTGATCGCCGACGGAATAGCGACACAGAAGGACAGGAACGAGAACACCACCCCGGCATAGGCCGATTGCCCGCTGACGAACATGTGGTGGCCCCAGACCAGGAAGCCGAAGACGGCGATCGCCATCGACGACATCGCCACCGCCTTGTAACCGAACAGCGGTCGGCGGCTGAAACAGGGCAGCACCTCCGACACGACGCCCATTCCGGGCAGGATCATGATGTAGACCGCAGGGTGCGAATAGAACCAGAATAGATCCTGAAAGAGCAAAGGATCTCCCCCGAGATCGGGATTGAAGATGCCAATGCCGAAGACACGCTCCAGCACGATTAGGATAAGGGAGGCGGCAAGCACCGGGGTGGCCAGCACCATCACCAGGCTGGTGGCGTAAAGCGTCCAGACGAAAATCGGCAGGCGAAACCAGGTGAGCCCGGGAGCGCGCAGCATGTGCACGGTGACGATGAAGTTGATGCCGGTCATGATCGTCGAGAACCCGACAATGAAGACGCCGAAAGCCGCGGTCGAGACCCAGCCATTGGCGTAGAGCGTCGACAGCGGCGTGTAGAACGTCCAGCCGGTGTCCACGCCGCCGGCCACCACCGCAAACAGCGCGAACAGGCTGCCGAAAATGAAGACGTACCAGCTGACGAGGTTCAGTCGCGGGAAAGCGAGATCGCGCGCGCCGATCATCAGCGGCAAAAGGAAATTGCCAAGCGTGGCCGGGATCGACGGCACCAGGAAGAACCAGACCATGATGATGCCGTGCAGCGAGAACAGCCGGTTGTAGACATCGTCAGACACAAGGTCGCCGGCCGGTGTCGCGAGCTCGATCCGCATCAGCACCGCCATGGCGCCGCCGAGGAAGAAGAAGGCCGTCAGCGAGATCAGGTAAAGCCACGCCACGCGCTTATGGTCAGTGGTCAGCAGCCACGCGCGAGGGCCGCTTCCCTCCTCTAGATAAGTGCCAGGCATCGCCGCGTTGGTCATGGCTTGGCTCCTGCCGTAGGTAGACGCGATAACGACTTCAGATAGGCGAGCAGCATCTGCAGCTCGCCTTCATCGATCAGGCCGTCGAAGCTCGGCATCACCGGCTCGTAACCGGCGGCGATCTCCTTCTTCGGATTGAGGATGGAGTCGCGCAGATAGCGCTCGTCGGCGATCACTGTCTGCTGGTTGTCGAGCGCCACCGGCCGACCGAAGATGTCTTCAAGCGAGGGCGCCCTCACCTTGCTGCTGGCGCCATGGCAGCCGGAGCATCCCAGCGCGCGAAACAGTTTCTCGCCGCTCGCGGCGAGCGTCTCGCCTTCGCTCTGACTGTTCAGCCAGGCCGCATATTGCTCGGGCGCCATCACAGTGACCCAGCCGCCCATTTGGGAATGTTGCGTGCCGCAATATTGGGCGCAGAACAGATGATAGCGGCCGGGCTCCGTGGCGATGAACCAGATATGCGTCGTGCGGCCCGGCACCGCGTCCTGCTTGATGCGGAATGCCGGCACGTAGAAGGAGTGGATGACGTCCTGCGAGGCGAGCGACACCACGACCGGTTTGCCGATCGGAACATGCAATTCGTTGATCTCACGCTGACCGCCGGGCTGTCTGAACTCCCACATCCATTGCTTGCCGAGTCCGATGATCTCCAGCGCATCCGCCGGCGGATGGTCGCGCCGAACGAAAAGGGTGGCGCCCCAGCCGAAGAAGACAAAGGCAATGACCAGGCTGGCCACGGTCCAGCTCATCTCAAGCGGCAGGCTGCGGGAACGCTTGCCTGTGCGATCCGCCTTCGAGCCGATGCGGTATTTCACCGCATAGCCGACGACCAGGCCGCTGAGCGCCAGTCCGAGAAGGATTGAAAAAGCGACCAACGTGTAAAATAGCGCATCAATCTGGCCGGCTTCCGACGAGGCTTCCTGCGGGAAGAAGGGGATGCCGAAGCTCACCTTGCCCTCCCCCAGGTCTGCCAGAGCACAGTTGCGCCGAGGCCGAGTAGCGTTGCCAGGCCTGCCACTTTCAGCGCCGCCCAGATGGCAGGCGTGTACTGGCCTTTCGACCTGTCGAACCCAGCGCAAAGCAGGAAGGCGTGATCCGCGATAGAGCCAAGTTTGTTGGCCGACGCCTCGACCAATGCAAGCTCGAGGTCGCGCGGCGTAAAGGTCAGCGCCGGCAGCACCTGTGAAATTCGGCCCGAGGGTGTGAGCGCGATAATTGCGATCGGATGGACAAACTGATCGATGCCTTTGCGCCGATCGAAAGTGATGCCGGCCTCGTTGGCGAGCGCTGCGCCAGCACCTTCGCTGCTGGTCAGAAAACGCCAGGTGGACAGGCCCACCGGACCGGCGGCGGAAGCGATCTCATCCCGTGCCGCTGTGGCATCGGCGGGGGTCTCATCGGCGTCGATCGAGATGAACAGCGCGCGGTAATCTGTCGGGAGAAGGGATGTCTTTTTCAGGTCGGACGCGACAGCCTGCTGGGTGACGCCGCAAAGGTTCGGGCATTTGTCGTAGCCAAAGATGACCAGGGCTGGACGGCCGTTCAGTGTTTTGCCAAGCGTCAGCCTCGCACCGCTTGCATCGGTCATTTCGCGATCGAGAGTCAGTTGCGCTCCGAGCCTCGGATCGAATGTCGGTCGCTCGGCGGCAGGAGCCGCGCCGGCAATGAACAAACAAAGCGCAGCGAACAAGCTTCTCATCGTCCTGCTCCGCTTTGCCCCCGGCAATTCTGACTCTGCGGAGCGCGGGGAACCGCCGCAGTAACCAACCCGCAGTCATCCCCTCCAGAGCTCACTGATCGCTGCTGCGACCAATCCGGCAAACCGTTGCTGACAATCGCCCACATGGCGTCGTCGATCGGCATACGGGCGATGCCGGCATCGCGGTCGATCCAGCCAAGCATTTTGAGCTGGCGATCCTCCTCGGCGCGAAAGCTGATTAGGTCCTGGTTTGGCGCGGTCTGCAACCCAGGGCTTTCCGGACTAGTGTTGCCCGGAACCGGCAACCAGGTCGGCGCGGTGTTGAAGGCAAGCTTCACGCCGATCGTGGCTAAAGCGATGAACAGAAGCAGACCGCCGCTGAAAGCGAGCAGCACACCCGGCTGGACATCGCGCACTTCGGGATGGCGGTGCGCCTTAGCCATGGGCGACCTCCCGCTTCCACCAAGTGATCCGATCCGGTCGGCGAAGAAGGAAGAGGAACAGCACGAGCCACAGCCCGCCAACTCCAATCCATGCTGCCGCATCTCGCCATAGTCCCAGCAAGCCGCCGGAAAACAGCGGTGGGCGAACACGCCAGAACACATCGGCGAAATGGCCTGCTAAAGTTACTCCTGCCAGCCAGACCAAGCCGTCATGGCTGCGCTTGAGCGGTCGGCTGAGCGAGCCTGCGAACGCAGCCACCTGCAAGGCAATCAGCAGCCACAGCAGATACCACCAGCCGCCGGTGGCCCGGACGATGTACCACTGGATCTCGTCCGGAAGGTCACCGCCCCAGACGACAACCCACTGCATGAAGACGAGGTAGATCCAGGTCAGCACGAAGCCGAGCTGCATGTTGGCAAGGTCTTCGCCAAGCGCGGCATCTTCCTCACCGCCGGGTATGACCTCGACCGCCTTCCTCGCCGCCAGCACAAGGATCGCCAGAGCGAAAGCTCCAGCGACCTCCGCTGAAGCCTCGCAAAGTGCGTAGATAGTCGAGGTGAATTCGGGCTCGATCGAAAGCATCCAGTCGATGGCAAAGACGCTGACGGCAAGCGCATGGAGTATCAGGCTAAGGGCATATTTCCTCCCGCTGCCAGCCTTCCCGGAACCCTCTGAAGTCGGGCGGAGCACCACCCAAGTGAGGACGAGCCAGATCGCCGCGCAGACAGCAAAGCGCAGCATGAAGAACGGCACGTTGAGATAGGCAAGCTTCTCTCGAACCTTCTCGGACAGCGTCGCGGGATCGGCGCCGGCCCATGGTAAGATCAGATCGAGCCTCATCAGCACCGGCAGGAGCAAGACGAGTCCAAACGGCAGTGTTGCGGTCATGGCCCGCAAAGGCTGACGGACCGCCTCGCCCCAGCGTCCGCCGGTCAGCCCATGCACCATCAATATGGTCAGCGCGCCGAGCGGCAGGCTGAGCGCGAAGAGAGCCGCCGCGAGCCAGGCGCCCAGCATCGCTTTGACATCAAGCGATGCGCCAAGAACGCAAGGAACGAGCCCTGTGATGCCGACGGCGGCAAAACCCTGCTCGAGGCGGCTCACGGCGATGTCTCCGCTTCGAGCCGCGCGCGCAAGGTCTGCGGAAGCTCAGCGACTGGTGCGTTGCGCGAATATTGCAGCGCGCGGATATAGGCAACGATCGCCCAGCGGTCTTGCTGCGGCACGCGCGCCGCGTAGGAATACATGGCGCCATAGCCATTGGTGATGACATCGTAGAAATGCCGGTCGGAGGCCTTGCGAAGCGCATCCTGATGATAAGTCGGCGGCGCCGGAAAACCACGCTGGACAATCATGCCATGGCCGTCGCCCGTGCGGCCGTGACAGGGCGAGCAGAAGATGTCGAAACGCTGCTGGCCACGCAGCAGCAGCGCGGTCGTGATCGGATAGGGGATCCTGTCCGGGACAAGCGAAAGATCGGCATCGCGCGCGACGGTGCCCGTTACCGGCGTGCGTGCCGACATGCCGTCGGCGAACTGGTTGCTCGCCTCTAGCGGATCGTAGCGCGGCTGGTCCTCCATGTCCTGCCGGCAGCCGGCGACGGCCAGCGCACCGAGGATCAGCGTGAGGCGCAAGCGGTTCACGCTTCGACCTCCTCGACGGTCTCGGCGCCGAGCCGCGTCAGTTGGCCCTTGGTGACGCCCTTGCGGTATTTCGGATCGGCCGCTTCGATCAGAAGATAGAACTTGCCACCGCGCGCGTAGCTGAAGCTCTCGGCGTTGAAGACCGGATGATGGTAGCGGGGCAGCCCATTGGCCGCGAGCACGCCCACAAATCCGGCAAAGGCGGCGCCCATAATGCCGGCCTCGAAGGCGATGACGACGAAAGGCGGCCAGGAATGCAGCGGACGCCCGCCGACATTGATGGGATAGTCGACTTCGACCGAGTACCAGAGCAGAGCATAGACGAGAGCCGCGCCGGCAATGCCGCCGGCGAGCACGGCCCAGGGCAGGCGCGTCTTCGGGATCGCCAATATCCCCTCCAGCTCTTTCACCTGAAATGGCGAGAACGCATCCATGCGCCGATAGCCGCGCTCGCGCATGCCGCGCGCTGCCTCGACGAGCGCTTCGGGATCGGCAAAAACCGCCATGAGACCGTAGAGGCTCATTTGAGCTTGCCCTCTTCCTCGGCCAGTTCCTCGACCTCGAAGATCGTGATCGCCGGCAGGATGCGGATGAACAGGAAGACGAGCGCGAAGAAAGTGCCGATCGAGCCGAACAGGATACCGAAATCGAGCCAGGTCAGCGACTGCTCGCCCCAGGACGACGGCAGGTAATCGCGGCTCGGGCCCGTCACGACGATGATGTAGCGTTCGATCCACATGCCGATATTGATGGCGATGGCGATCGCGAACAGCAGCGGCATGTTGCGTCGGACGCGCCTAAACCACAGCAATTGCAGCACGCCGCAGTTCAGGCCGATCATCGTCCAGAACAATGTCGCGTATGGACCCAGCGCGCGCTGGGCCATCATCGCGCGTTCATAAGGCTTGCCTGAATACCAGGCGAAGAACGCTTCCGAGACATAGCCATAGGCGACGACCATGCCGGCGGCGATCATCAGCTTGGCGGCGTTGTCCATGTGCCTGAGCGTGATCAGGTCCTCGACCGAGAAAGCCCAGCGCAGCGGAATGGCGATGGTAAGCACCATGGCGAAGCCGGAGAGCAGCGCGCCGGCGACGAAATAAGGCGGAAAGATCGTCGAGTGGTAGCCGGGCGTGATCGCGAAGGTGAAATCGAGCGAGACGATCGAATGCACCGAGACGACCAGCGGCGTGGCTAAGGCCGCAAGCAGAAAATAGACGACCTGGTAGCGCGCCCAATGATAAGCCGAGCCGCGCCAGCCAAGCGCCAATATGCCATAGAAGAGCTGCGCCGGTTTCGAGCTTGCGCGATCGCGCAGCACCGCCAGATCCGGCAGCAGACCCATGTACCAGAACAGCAGCGAGACGGTCGCGTAGGTCGCGATCGCCGCAAAATCCCAGACCAGGGGGCTGCGCCATTGTGGCCAGTGCATATGCACATTGGGCAACGGCAGCAGCCAGTAGAAGAACCACGGCCGGCCGAGATGCAGGATCGGAAAAAGTCCGGCCATGGCAACGGCGAACAGCGTCATGGCCTCGGCGAAGCGATTGATCGAGGCGCGCCACGGCTGGCGCAGCAGCAGAAGCACCGCCGAGATCAACGTGCCGGCATGACCGATGCCGATCCACCAGACGAAGTTGGAGATCATCGTGCCCCAGACCACCGGCATATTGATGCCGTAGGCGCCCACGCCGACCGCGATCAGGTAGGTGATTGAATAGAGCAGCAGCAAAACCAGCAGGAAGCAGAGGAAGAACGCCGCCCAGAAATGACGCGGCAGGCGGCCGTTGAGCACGATCGAGCCGATGCGCCCACTGATCTCGCGAGAATCGTGCCGCCCGCGCAAGACGGCCGGGCTGTTCGCGCTGGCTTCAGCCATCGGTCGCCTCGCCCGGCTTGGCAAGCTTGCCGTTCGGATTGCAAATCTTGCCGAGATAGGTGGTGCGCGGCCGTGTATTCAGTTCCTCGAGCAGCGCGTAATTCTGCGGCGCGCTTTTCTCGCGAACGACCTTTGCATCTTTCTTGTTGCGATCGCCGAAAGTGATGGCCAGGGTCGGGCAGGCCTGCTGGCAGGCGGTGACCACCTCGCCATCGGCGAGGTCGCGGTTCTCGATCTGGGCCTGGATGCGTTTGGCGCTGATGCGCTGGACGCAATAGGTGCATTTCTCCATCACCCCGCGCGAGCGCACGCTGACATTGGGGTTGTGAACGGCCTGCTCCGGCCCAGCTTCGTCCTTGTCGAAGGATTGGTGCTCGAGAAAATTGAAGCGCCGCACCTTGTAGGGGCAGTTCTGCGAGCAATAGCGCGTGCCAATGCAACGGTTATAAACCTGCGCATTCAGCCCATCATGCGTATGGACGGTAGCGTTGACCGGGCACACCACTTCGCAGGGCGCCTTCTCGCAATGCATGCACGGCACGGGCTGGAAAAAGGTCTCGGGCGCATCGACTGGCCCGGCATAGTAGCGATCGACCCGCAGCCAGTGCATCTCGTGGCCGCGCTCGCATTCGTCCGGCCCGACCGGCGCGATGTTGTTTTCCGCCTGGCAGGCCGAGACGCAGGCCATGCAGCCGATGCAGGTCGACAGATCGATCGCCATGGCCCAGGCTTCCTGTTTGTAGGGCCAGGCGGGATAAAGCGATTCAGTCGGCGCCGACGGTGAGTCCGTGCGCACGAAATCTGGATTCTGCCGGAATGCGTCGAGCGAGGCGTGGCGCACAATGGCGCGACCTTCCATCGCCTGGTGTTGCTGCGTGGTGATGACGCGCATGCTGTTCTTGCGGAGCGTGATGGCCGCGCCGGTCGCGAACCATTGCGACCCACGGCGCAATTGGAAAGCGTCATAGCCTCCCGATAGGAGAGCGACAGAACCGACCTTTCGCCCGAAGCCAATGGAAAGCGTTATCGTTTCGTCCGGGTGGCCGGGCACGATCCAGGCCGGCGCGTCGATGTCCGCTCCGTCGCACGCGACGTTGATGGCCTCGCCGTTTCCGACTTTCAGTCGCTCGGCCGTGGCGGGCGAGATGAGCGCGGCATTACCCCATACGATCTTGGTCAAGGGTCGCGGCAGTTCCTGCAGCCATGAGGCGTTGGCGAAACGACCGTCGCGCAACCAGGGATCGGCGACGAAGCGGATATCGATACCGGTGCCTGCTTTTGCCGCCGGCTTCAATCCGGCCAGGTCCGGCGGCACTGTGACGGATACTGGCTTGGCGGCACCATTTGCTATGACCCCGTCGCGCAGAGCCTTTCTCCACGCGTCATCATCGAGCTCGGTCCAATGCTGCCGGACAAGCAAAAGCGGATCCGTATCGAACGCGCCACCAAGCACGGCGAGCAGCTCATGCCCGGTCTTTCCGTCGTAAAGCGGCCTGATCAGCGGCTGCACCATCGAGGTGCTGCCGTCATAGGCACGGATGTCGCTCCAGCTCTCGAGCTCGTGCGCCGCGGGCAGATGCCAGTGCGCCAGGAAAGCGGTCTCGTCGCGGTAGAGCCCATGATGGACGAGCAGCTTGACGCTGGAGAAGGCCTTTTGCACATCGAGGCCTGCCGGCGCGGTGTAGAGTGGGTTTGCGCCCAGCACGACCACTGTGTCGATCGCCTTGAGGCCAATCGCTTCGTACATCGCCTCCAGATCGCCATCGACCGACAGCGCATCCGGCGCCTCGATAAACTCCACTGTATTGCCGAGCGCACCAAGGCTCGCGTTGGCGGCAAACGCGGCGGCGTGAACGAACGCGCTCTGATGCGCACCCGGAACGACCAGCGCGCTGTGGCCGGCCGCCTTCAGATCGTCGACCAGCGCTGTCATCCATGTCTGGTCGATAGATGTGCGGGAAGTTCCGGCTTGGCCACTTAACGCCGCAATCAATCTCGCAGCCACCGCCTCCATCTCGCTTGGCTTGATCGCAAGCCGATGATCGGCTGCTGCGCCGGTGATCGTCGGCGTCGACTCCACCGCGTAAAGCCGGCTCATGCGGTCACTCGGGCTGCGCACGCGTCGCCGCGCTACGAAGTCGCGCGCATAGACGAGCCGCCCTGGCCCCTCTCCCAGGAAATCGGCATCAAGGCTCACGATCGTTTCTGTACGATTGAAACGATAGACCGGCGTCAGTGCCGCCCCGAACAGAGCACGCGACGCCTCGGCCGATCCCGGCGCCGCCAGCGGATCGTGGCGGTAAATTTTCAGCTTTGGATAGCGTGTCCGCAGCGCATTCAGCTGTGCCGCGAGAGTCGGCGAGGTCGTTGATTCTATCAGCAAGGCACCGCCCTGCCCCTTCGATGCCGTCCATTGCGAAACGAGCCCTGCCATGTCCTTCAGGAAATCGCCATAAGATGCCGGCTCGCCATTCTTCAGCGGCGTGCGTGAACGATCGGGATCGAACAGCATCAGCACAGCCGCCTGCATCACCGCGTCGGTTCCGCCAAGCGATGCCGGATGATCCGGATTGCCCTCGACCTTTGTCGGCCGCCCTTCATGGCTCTCGACTATGGCGCCGATGCCGAAGCCGTCGCTCGACAAGGTTGTCGCGTAGTAGGTCGGCTTGCCCGGGATCAGGATTTCCGGCTGGCGCACATAAGGGACGATGCTCTCCGCTCTGCTGCAGGCAGCCAGACCGGCTAGCGACAGCGACGCGCCCATCAGCTTCAGCAGCGTGCGTCTGTTCGGCCTTGCCGGCAGGCGCTCCGCGATTGCCGGGAATTCGGTTTCGACAAAGCGGCGGAAATCTGCGGTGCCGGCGATCTCGTCGAGACTGCGCCACATGTCGCGATCGCTTGTCAGCCGTCGGCGCAACGCTGCGATGTCGATGGCGAGCCGGCCCTTTTCATCGATGGCAGACATAGCAATCCGTCATCGTCTCGGGATGGATGTCGAGCATGCCGATCAGCTGTCGCCTGATCTCATCGATGTCGGCAGGCGGCCGCCAGTGCATCAGGAACACGTCCTTCGGCGGACGCAGATTAGGACCGGGATTGCGATGACAGCCCAGACACCATTCCATGCTGAGCGTATGTGCCCGCATCGTCAGCGGCATCTGGTCGACCTCGCCATGGCAGGTCTCGCAGGCGATGCCCTTGTCGATATGGATCGCGTGATTGAAGAAAACGAAATCGGGCACGGTGTTGACCCGCTGCCATTCGATCGGCTTGCCGCTGGCGAGGCTTGCACGCACCGGCGCCAGCATGTCGGCATTGGTGAAGAGCTGCGAATGGCAGGTCATGCAAACTTCGGTCGCTGGCAAACCCGCCAACGAGGAGGTTTCGACGCCGTTGTGGCAATAGCGGCAGTCGATGCCGAGCTGGCCGACATGATGCTTGTGGCTGAATGGCACCGGCTGCGCCAATGGCTCACCTACTCCCGTTACAAAGTCCGAACGGGGAAGGATTGTCCCGATCGCGGCGGCGATCAGCAGAACCGCACAACTTCCCCAGATGACAAAGCGCGCAACCCCGTTGGCGTTTTTCGAGAAGATCTGCGGCATCCCCTCGCCGATTCTGCTAAAGGCAAACTCAAAGTTGACGACACCTAACGGTGCTTTTGCCTCGAAGGTTCCGAAGCCGCAAAAGGATCACAAAATGGTGACCCACAGCGAGAGCCGGCTTCAAAATTAATCCGCAACCACAGGCAGTCGCACGCGTTCGCCAGATATCACGATCGGGCCGATGACCTATGCATAGTCATCGCGCCTGGAGGACATCGTTTCATGGGAACCAAGGTTGGCGATGAAGTCATCGCCTATGCTCTGCCGACTGGGTGAGACCGGCTTAAAAAGCGCTTTAACCTTCTAGGTCGCCACGACGGCGTCCCGTCGTCCGCGAAGGGCCGTCTCTCCTCTCCGCCAGTCTACGACTTCGACGCCTGGCAAGAAAATACATCCAGATCAGGATGAGGAACAAAGGGACGCCCGCGACGGGCAGCATCCACATGCCAATGTGAAACATGGGTCTCCCCAATCATAGAACGGTCTTAGAGCATACTCAGGCGAGAAGTTGCTCAATCCTGATCGGCAAGTCGCGGATGCGCTTGCCGGTCGCATGATAAACAGCACTCGCAACAGCGGCGGCGGTGCCGACATTGCCGAGTTCGCCGAGGCCCTTGACGCCGGCAGGGTTGACCGCATGGTCGACCTCCGGAATCAGGATCACCTGCAGGTCCTTGATGTCGGCATTGACCGGCACGAGATAATCCTGCAGGTCCCGGTTCACATAGCGGGCGTAGCGACGGTCGATTTCCGTCGCTTCATGCAGCGCCTGGCCGATGCCCCAGATCATGCCGCCCATCAACTGGCTGCGCGCCGTGCGCGTGTTCATGATGCGGCCGGCCGCGAACGCCCCGACAATGCGTGGAACGCGAATTTCCAGAGTGTAGCGGTTGATGCGGACTTCGACGAATTCGGCACCGAAAGCGTATTTTACCGAGTCCGCATCCTGTTCACCGCCGTGGAACTCCGGCGTGCCAGCATAAAGCTTCTTCAGCGCCTCGGGCGTCGCGCCCTTCGGCGCAAACTCGGCATACTCCTCGATCGCGCCGACCTGCATGGTCTTCAGGATGTCTTCGACCTTGGCCGACGCACCGCCCTTTGCCACGATCTTTCCGTCGGTGAGGTCGAATTCCTCGTTGTGGGAGCCGGCCAACGGACCGCCTTCTGCGGTCGCGGCGGCAAAGAGCTTGCTGCGGATGGCGTCGCAGGCTTTGAGCACCGCCGAACACACGCTAGCTGTGGAGATCGACCCACCGGAGACCGGAGCCGGAGGCAGGTTGCTGTCGCCCATCTCGACGCTGACCCGATCGATGCCGACGCCGAGCCGCTCCGACGCCATCTGGCCGGCCACGGTACGCACGCCGGTGCCGATCTCGTGGGAACCACATTGCAGCCGAACATCGCCGTCGATGGTGAGGCGCACCCGTGCCGCGCATGGCGCGACGGCGGTGGGATAGATCGCCGTGGCACAGCCCATGCCGACCAGCCAGTCGCCCTCACGCATCGCGCCGACTTTCGCCTCGCGCTTGGCCCAACCGAAAGCCTCCGCCGCCTGGTCGTAGCATTGGATCAGCGAGCGGCTGGAGAATGGCTTTTTGCCGATCGGCTCTGTCACCGGTTCATTGATCCGGCGGAACTCCACCGGGTCCATGCCGAGCGTCACAGCCATTTCGTCCATGGCGTTTTCGAGCGCATAGACATAAGGGGTCTCGGGCGGCGAGCGCATGTAGCCAGGCGTGTTGCGGTCCGCCTGCACCAGCGAGACGTGTGTCAGCACCGAGGCGTAGTCATACATCCGTCCAGTTGCTGATGTCCCCCCCACGACATAGGGGTCTGGCCGCGAGGTGACCTCCCAGCCTTCATGCGCAAAGGCCGTGATGCGCCCGTCCTTGTCAGCGCCGATCCTGATGCGGTGCCTCGTCTCCGCCCTATAGGTCTGAGTGCCGAAGGCCTGCATGCGGCTGACCACGCAGCGCACCGGGCGGCCGAGCCGCCTGGCGGCGATGGCGACAATGGCGGTGCGGGGCGTCATCGGCCCCTTGGAACCAAAGGCGCCGCCGATGAAGGGGCTGAAGATACGCACCTTTGCGGGATCGATCTTCAACTGTCTGGCAAGCTCGACCTTCCAGCCGGTCACATTCTGCGACGGCTCGTGTATGGTCAGCTCGTCGCCCTGCCAGAAAGCGGTGGTTGAAAACAGCTCGATCGGATTGTGGTGCTGCGCGGGTGTCGAATAGCGTTCGTCGACCTTGACGGCGGCGGCGGCATAGGCGGCATAAAAGTCGCCGGCCTTCACGTCTTCCTTGAACAAAGGACTCTTGCCGGCGGCGGGAATGGTCACCGTGCCCGGACTGTCGAAGCTCGCCGTCGGAGCCTCCACATCATACTCGGCGCGGATCAACTGCGCCGCCTCTTCGGCTGCTTCGAATGTCTCGGCGACCGCGAGCGCGATGATCTGGCCGTCGTGGAAGATCGTCCGGTCATGCAGCGGTCCGATCGAGGTCGCGCCGGAATTGCCGAATTTCGGTTTCTCGACCTTGTCCATGTCGCCATAGGTAACAATGTCGAGCAGGCCGGGCACCGCGCGGGCTTTGTCCAGGTCGAGCTTCGTCACCTTGCCTCTGGCAATGCTGCTGGTAGCCAATGCGCCATATGCGACGTTGGGGCTCGGCAAGTCGGCGGGATAATGCGCCTGTCCGGTGACTTTCAGGCGCGCA
This sequence comes from Mesorhizobium sp. RIZ17, assembly GCF_051127865.1. NCBI lineage: Bacteria > Pseudomonadati > Pseudomonadota > Alphaproteobacteria > Hyphomicrobiales > Phyllobacteriaceae > Mesorhizobium > Mesorhizobium sp. RIZ17. Next base: position 3,711,252 of record NZ_CP147861.1, on the reverse strand, counting down.
TCGATGCGCGGCAGCGGTTCGCCCTGATTTTCTTTGGGTGTTGGTGTGGCGTCCATGGTTCATACCTTCATGTCGCGGGTTTCAAGCAGCGCGCGCATCAGCGTTCGTTTGCCGAGCTCGATCTTGAACGCATTGTGCTGGCGCGGCTGGGCCTCGGCGAAGGCCGCGTCCGCCGCCGCAGTGGCGGTGGCTTCGTCAAGTTTCTTGCCTTGCAGACTCTGTTCGGCCGCGCGGGCGCGCCAGGGCACGGTCGCTACGCCACCCAGTGCAATGCGCGCATCGCGAACGTTGTCACTGTCCAGGTCGAGCGCAACAGCGGCCGAAGCCAGCGCGAATGCATAGGATTCACGGTCCCGAATTTTCAGGTAAAGCGAGCGCCGCGCCCATGGCAGGGCCGGCACTTCGATGGCAGTGATGATCTCGTCGGCAACGAGATCGGTCTCGATGTGCGGCGTTTCGCCAGGTTGCCGATGCAATTTGGAAAATAGGATTTTGCGCGCCCCACGCGAACCCTCGGCATGCACGACGGCGTCGAGCGCGATCAGCGCCTGGGCAAAGTCGCCGTGATAGGTCGCAATGCAGGCATCGCTGCCGCCCAACACCGCATGCTGCCGATTGAAACCCTCTATCGCGGCGCAGCCGGAGCCCGGCACGCGCTTGTTGCAGGACCAGGATGTCTCGCGAAAATATTCGCAGCGTGTGCGCTGGAGGATGTTGCCCGAGAGGCTAGCCATGTTGCGGATCTGACCGCTCGCGGCCAGGCGCAGGCTGTCGGCAATGACGGGATAGCGGCGCTTGATCTCGGCGTGATCGGCGGCCTCACCCATCCGCACCAGGGCGCCGAAGCGGACTCCATCCTCGCTCACGCGTATTTGCCGTAGCCCGGGATCCTTGAGCCGGTTTAGGTCCACAAGACGGTTGGGCTCCGCAACGCCAAGCTTCATGTAGTCGGCGAGATTGGTGCCGCCGGCGATGAACTGCGCATTCGCTCGCGTCGGCTGGTCGTCGTTGGTGGTGAAGCGGGATGCGATAGCGACAGCATCGGAGATGTCGCTGGGCTGTTCATAGACAAACGGGCGCATATCAGGCTCCCTTCGTCTGATCGCGTGCCTGCAGGACGGCGGCGACAATGTTAGGGTAGGCAGCGCAGCGGCAGATGTTGCCGCTCATATATTCTCGGATGTCGTCTTCGGATTCCGCGTGCCCCTCATTGACGCAGCCGATCGCCGACAGGATCTGTCCCGGCGTGCAATAGCCGCACTGGAACGCATCGTGATCGATGAAGGCCTGCTGCATCGGATGCAGCTTGCCGTCACTGGTGGCAAGCCCCTCGACGGTTGTGATATCCTTGCCTTCGTTCATAACCGCAAAGGTTAGGCACGACAGTACGCGCTTGCCGTCGACCAGCACCGTGCAAGCGCCGCACTGGCCATGGTCGCAACCCTTCTTGGTGCCGGTTAAGCCGATATGATCTCGCAAGGCATCAAGCAGGCTGGTTCTAGTATCGAGCGATAGTTCATAGGCCTGCTGGTTGATCCGCAGCGACGCCACCACTGGCGCCCGGAGTTTCGGGCCAGATGGGGCTGGCGCTTCGGCTTTCGCGGATGACGCGAGCAACGGCGCTGCTGCGGCCGAGACCGTGCCTGCCATGAAATTTCGCCGGCTGAGGCCAAGCGCGGATGAAAGAGAAGGCTGGGACATGGCTCGCTCCTGGCTGGCTAGTCATCGGAGCTAACCCTTCATGCAGGCCATTGTTCCGGCCTTGCCCGCGCAGAATCATAAGCTCACCGAAGCGTGATCCTGGCCGATAGACGCGCATCATTCTGGAACATGGATGCCGGCTTCGAGTTCTACGGCCAACACCAACGCTGATGGGTAGCCGATATGAAATCGAAACTGGTCGCGGAGACGTCTGGACAAAGGACATTCGTGGTCGTTCTGGATCCGGGAGAGGAAGCCTTTGCCGCGCTGTCCGCGTTCGCCGCTCAGAAAGGAATCGCCGGCGCTTCGCTGACGGCAATCGGCGCTTTCGAAAAGGCGACAGTCGGCTGGTTCGACTTCGGCTCGAAATCCTACCGCAAGATCCCGGTCGGCGAACAATGCGAGGTTCTGAGCGCCATTGGTGACATCGCGGTCGACGACAGCGGCAAGGCGAGCCTGCATGTCCATGCTGTCCTTGGTCTAAGCGACGGATCGACGCGCGGCGGCCATCTTGTCGAAGGCATTGTCAGACCTACGCTCGAAGTCACGGTGACGGAATCGCCTGTTCACCTGCGGCGCACCAAACGCCCCGGCCTCGGCATCGCTTTGATCGATCTCGGCGCCTGAGGGCCGGCGATGGCAGCGGTCGCAACCGAGGTGTTTCCTCTCCCTCTCGATACATCCCCAATGGAGGCTCGGACCGATGAAGCATTGCCGCAGGACAAGGGCATCTGGCAGTTCGAACCGAAATGGGATGGGTTTCGCTGCCTCGCTTTCAAGAATCGCAAAATGGTCGATCTCAGGGCGAAGTCGGGCAAGCCGCTTGGGCGTTACTTTCCCGAGCTGACAGCGATGATGCAAAACCTGGAAGCCAAGGATTTCGTGGTCGACGGCGAAATCGTCATCGAGATCGGCGGCGCCGCCTCCTTCGACGCCCTGCAGATGCGGCTTCATCCGGCGGAGAGCCGCATCCGCAAGCTGAGCGCGGAAACACCGGCGCGACTGATCGTGTTCGATATGCTGGTCGCGCCGGGCGGCAAATCGCTGTTGGAGGCCGCACTGACGCAAAGGCGCGCGGCAATCGAAGACTTCGTCGCGAAAGCAAACACCGGCCCTCTTCAGCTCTCGCCCTGCACCACGAGTGTCGAGACCGCTGGGCGATGGCTGAAAGATGCCGGTCATGGGTCTACCGACGGTGTCGTCGCCAAACGGCTGAATTATCCCTATCGGCCGGGCGAGCGCGCGATGATTAAGGTCAAGCGACTGCGTACGGCCGACTGCGTGGTCGGCGGCTTCCGCTATCTGAACGGCAAGTCGCAAGTCGGGTCCCTGTTGCTTGGCCTCTACAACGAGCGCGGCTTGCTTGACCATGTCGGCTTCACCTCGACATTTGCCAATGAGGAACGCGCCGCGCTCACGAAGAAGTTGGAGGCGCTGCGCGGCGGGCCCGGCTTCACCGGCAAGGCGCCGGGTGGGCCGAGCCGCTGGAGCACGGAGCGCAGCGGCGAATGGGAGCCGTTGCGGCCGCAGCTCGTCGTGGAGGTACGCTTCGACCACGTCACGGGCGAGCGCTTCCGGCACGGCACTCGATTCGTTCGCTGGCGGTCCGACAAAGCGCCGAGCCAATGTACGTTCGAACAGATTCGATAGGAGCGCACTTCCGGAACAATCGCCTTCCCGGGCGGTTCCTGGTCAGGACGGCCCCGCGCCACGAACGCACCTACCGTTGGAGACAAGAACATGGATCCGCGCGATAAACAGCGAGCCACAAGGCAGGAAGAAACCGAAGCCCCCGGCATCGAACAACAAGACTGGGACGCTCTTGAGGGTAACCGGATCCTGCCTGACGGCGTCGCCGTAAACGGCGATCCGGGAGACGATATGGAACCACAAGGTGTCCTTCCCGAAGAAGACGACGACAATCCCTATCAGGAGAGCGACGAAGCCTTACCTGACGATGAGGAAGAGCGCGTGCTATCGCGCGACCCTTCCAAGGAAGGCAGTCGCTTTGACGAAGCCTAGCGAAAGGCTTCAATAACGAGGTAGCAAGGCGGCCGGCGGTCGTCGCAGCGCCCCTTGGTTAGTCGATTGTGTTTATCGATCCAGCACGTCGCGAATTTTTGCGGCCAGTTCATTGATTGTATATGGCTTGGTCAAAAGTTCCGTGCCGAAATCCAACGTGCCGTTGTGGACGATCGCGCTGCGCGCCGGTGGTATAGGGGACCTTTAAGGAAAGGCTGGACCAGCTTCACTTTGTCGACGAGTTCGCGTCCGGACATTTCGGGCATCGCTACATCGGTAAAGAGCAGCGACGGGATTTTCCCGCCTTCTATGTCGTAACCGGCGCAGGTGATCTCGAAGTTTCGCCCGAGCAACTCGGCTGCTGCGTAGCCAGCTCGCCGGGATCGTCGATCTCGCGAATCCGATCTCCCAGCGCCGCCAGAAGTTGAAGGCGCTGAACCCCAGTCAGCCGATCGTGCTCGATAACCCCCATTGCGCCCCCTGCCGGTGCAGCCGGCAAAATGCGCTCAAGGGAGATCGGTTCCGCATGGTGCCTCGCCCCTAGATACTCAGCCCAAAAGTCTGGCTGTGTCTATCCGGCGACACCTACGGCGCTGCTCTGGCTTCGTGAGTACGCAGGGATTCGATCTCTTCCGGTTCTTTTTCATCGATCTTGGCAATGCTGTCGCGAGCAGTTTCGCTGGCTCTTATAAGCTCGTCCAATTTTGCTTGCAGCGCTTGGGTGTCGCGATGTTCGGCTCGCTGAATCAGCAGGGTCATGGCCCAAGTGACAAGTGTGGCGATGCCATGCCAATCCAGGCTCTCAGGTTCGAAAATCACCCAGCAGGCCGTAAAACCTCCCAGCACCAGGAACGCCGATGGTCTCGAAGTAGCCGTGCCTATTGCCGTGAGCAATTCGCCGATTTGATGTTTTGCCATGCCCTCGAACGGACTGAGCGAGGTCCAGTTCCGCTGAAGGTGATGACTTGTCGGAGGCGTTCACGGGGGAACGCTACGGCTTGCGGCGACTTATCGTGCGCAACCGGGAGTTTCCATGCCACGCAAGCTCGATCTCAGAGGTGGCACGCCAGTGTGGTCGGCCTATCGTTCGCCCGCAGTGCCGGTGGCTGCTCTGAAGGGGGATACAAAGACGGATGTGTTGGTCGTCGGCATGGGCATCAGCGGTGCAATGATGGCCGAAGCGCTCACCCGGGATGGCCATTCGGTCATCTGCATCGACAGACGCGGCCCGCTGAAGGGGTCGACCGCAGCGACGACGGCACTCGTCCAGTTCGAGATTGATCAGCCGCTGACAACGCTTTCAAAAATAATCGGAGGCGATGCTGCTCGACAGGCCTGGCGACGATCGCGACTTGCTCTATCAAATCTGCAAGCGCGCGTAAGAGAATTGCAAATCCGCTGCCGGTCGGTCGCCACCCCGTCAATTTATTTAGCGGGCAATCGGCTCGGCGCGTCCGACCTGCGCCGGGAAGCGGCTGCACGGCGGCAGGCCGGCATCGGCGCATCGTTCCTGACCCGCAAAGAGCTGCAAGACGAATTCGGCATAGACCGCGGCGGCGCTATTCTCAGCCATGGCAACCTGGCGCTCGATCCTCGTAAATTGACGGCCGGGCTGCTCCTGACGGCATTGCAACGCAAGGCAAGGTTCTACGCGCCGGCCGAAGCAACAGCGATCGAGGGTCATCGCTCCGGCGTAACAGTGGCGACGCGGCAAGGCCCTGTGATCGAGGCCCAACATCTTGTCCTTACGACGGGGTACGAACTCGCCGATATCGTTCCCGCCCGGGGCCACCACATAATCTCGACATGGGCTATTGCTACCGCCCGGCAGCCGAGCAAGATCTGGCCTCTTGCCGCAATGATTTGGGAAGCCTCAGATCCTTACCTGTACGTCCGGGCGACGGCCGATGGGCGTGTGATCTGTGGCGGCGAGGATGAGGAGTTCACCGATGAGGAGCGGCGAAACACTCTGACCTTGAAGAAAGCGGCTCGCCTAACGAAGAAGCTCGAACGAATGTTTCCGGACTTGGACCCCGCAGCACGGTTTGCCTGGAGCGGATCATTTGGAGCCACGGGGACCGGACTACCTATTATCGGCGGCGTGCCCGGGCATCCGCGTATCTATTCGGTGATGGGATATGGCGGCAACGGGATCACATTTTCGCAGATTGCGTCCGAGATCATTTCGGCATCCATCGCCGGGCTGGAGGATGTCGATGCCGAACTGTTCAAGCTCGAAGCATGAACTCATGGGACGGTGGGAAGCCGGCTAGCAACTTCGTCAAGCCGCCGGAACGAAAGCTATCGCTGGGAATTGTCCCTAAGTCTCAATACTTTATCAGGAGGTCGATATGGGACGCGGTATCTTGCTCTGGCTCCTTGGGGTGCCAATTCCGATCATCATTCTGCTCATGCTGTTCATGCGATAGGGGAGCTCGACAATGCAATCCCCTCTCCCCTCCGCGGCCGTGGCAGCCGCACCTACAGAATCTTCTTCGTCCGCAGTCAGTTGGGCATCAATTATTGCCGGCGCGTTCGCGGCGTCCACTCTCACCGTCATCCTCATGTTGATTGGATCGGGGCTCGGCCTGACGATGGTTTCGCCGTGGACCGGCTCCAGCGCCGCTCCCACGACATTTGCGGTATCGGCCGCCGTCTGGCTTGTCGTTGTTCAATGGCTCTCTTCCGCTGTCGGCGGCTATCTCACCGGTCGCCTGCGGACGAAATGGGTGAACGTCCATAACGACGAGGTCTATTTCAGAGACACCGCGCATGGCTTTCTCGCCTGGGCTCTGGCGACGTTGCTGCTGGCGGGTGTGCTCGGCTCCGCCTTGTCTGCCGCGCTTGGATCAGGGGTTCAGGCTGCCGCGACTGTTGCGTCCGGAGCCGCGATGGGGGCCTCCAGTGCAGCCGCCGCGTCGCAGCGTCCGTCGGCTGAAAGCTCGATGAACTATTTTGTCGACATGTTGTTTCGTCCTGCCGACCCGGCGTCGGCAACGGCAGCCCAGAACGACACTGCCGTCGCGCAGGCCGGCCGTATTCTCGTTGCGGGCGCAGCAAACGGCGAAATCTCTCCCGACGACAGGGCGTATCTCGCGAAGCTCGTAGCTTCGCGAACCGGCCTGTCCGAGCCGGATGCGAAGAAGCGGGTAGATACTGTGCTGGCTGGCATCGACGATGCCAAGAACAAGGCCAAGGCGGCCGCCGATACCGCCAGGAAGGCCGTAGCGACATTCTCGCTTGTGGGAGCACTGTCAATGGTACTTGGCGCCTTCATCGCGAGTGCGGCGGCAGCTCTTGGCGGTCGACAACGCGATGAGGAAGAAGCTCTTTTCCTAAATCGCTAGCCAGGATGCAGGACGCCCGCCGATGACGAGGGCGGGTATCCTGTTCAAACGTGGCGACCCAGCCCTCACGAGTCACCGATGCGCCCCGAGTGCGGCAAATATCTCGGTACCGGGGATGAATTGCAGGCCTACTTCGAGCGTCAAGGGAGGCAGCGGAGTTTTTCGCCTCGACAGGGTCGCATCAAGCGGCTGTTGTGACCCGCCTGCGTCCGGTTTGGGCACTAATGTTGCCGGCATGGGGCGACGGATTGCCGCTTCGCCAGAGGACGAGGACCCAACGCTGCGCCAGGATGATCCGCAAGCCCCGTGGCCGGTGAAGCGCGGAGGTTGGGTAGCGCGGCTTTACTCTCGCTCGCTTGGAGCGGCGCTGCTCGCCATTTTCATGGTCACGTTCATCGCTCGCCTGTGGCAAAGCACCCGCCATGCGGCCGAGCAGGCAGCGGCGCACGGCCAGCCTGCCGAGGGCGTTCTCCAGCACCTCTTTTCGGGTCAAATTCTGGTTCGAAAGTTTCCAGAATTGGCAAAGTGAATTCCTGTCGACGGGCGCGCTCGTGCTCCTTGCTATCTGGCTACGGGAGAAGGGATCGCCGGAGAGTAAGCCGGTTGCGGCGCCGCATCAGAAGACCGGCCATTGATGCAAGGTCATTAAGCTTGGGTTGTTAATCGCGGGGTATCAAAATCGGTACTCCAATATTCGTGACCGGAGGGAACAACTGACCGGAGGACAGGTTTTTTTGAATAGGAAAACCGTCTCAGTTTGAACCGCAGCGATGGGCGAGAAACGCGACAACAAATCCAGAGCCAGCCTTCTTAGGCGGCAATTCTCGAACGAAATCATGCGCCGATATCTACGCAGCCTACCTCTGTTTCACGTAAGCCGCTGGCTCCCTGACGAACTGCGCGAATTGCTCAAGCGTCTCGACCGCAAGCATAAGTGAAGCCACCATCTTCACTTCCCTCAACGCCCAAAAATGGGGGCCACGTTCTTGCCGTTCAACCGAACGCGCCTCACCAACTCTCCTCCAGGTTATGGTCAGGCAGCTCCAGTCCACAGCAGACCCATGGCAGCCGCGTCCGCGAGGCATAATTATACTGTGGCACGAGGTTCGACGGTTCATCGAAAGTGCCCACATGCAGCGCAATCCGATCGATGTCGAGATTGTAGCTTAGCGTGAGCGGCGAACCACAAACGCCACAGAATCCTCGCTCCGCAATGGGAGAAGACTTCCTGAAGGTGGGCGCTGCGCCCGACCACGAGAGGCTGGTCCTAGGCATCCACGCAAGAACCGCGAAAGCACTGCCTGTTGCGCGTCGACACATATCGCAATGGCAGTAGTGAATTCGGGGCTCGGACGAGGTCTTATACCGGACACCACCGCAAAGGCATCCGCCCGTACGTTCACGTCCAGGTGCTTGATCGATCTCTCCGGAGTTCGCCATCTACCGACAACGCCGAACGCCGAAAGTGGTTTCGGCTACCCACGTCGTTCGGCACGAACTGAGGCGGTGCATCCTTCCTTGAGCATCCGCGTTTGTGGTTCACAAATCCGGAGCTCAAGCCATGAAGATGGACATTCTCCCTGCCCCCACTGACAACCCAGCCCAGCTCGATACCCTCGTCAACAGACCGGGACACTTCGTCGAGGAGTGGATCGAAGGTCATCCCGTCAAGCCGCTCGCCGAAGCATCCCCGGAAACCGCGGCGGAAAAATTGGCGACAGCTTGCATCGCGGACGCAGAGCGTGAAGGCATCCTCGCGGAAGAAATCAGCGATGAGGTCGGCGATCTAAAAGAATATCTCGCCGTCACGGTCCTCGCCGAACGTAAAGCCGTCGGCGAAATGGATGCCGACACCAATACCCCGACCGCACGAGCGTTGGCTGACCCAAAGGCTTAGCTTTCGCGGCTGAAAAGTTATCGAATCGCAATGACGCTAATCTCAACACGAGTCGTCCACATCAGCGGTGGCAGAGGCCGATATGTGCGTGTTGGCGACGCTGCTCGCAGCGATCGACTTCGGCTACAGGACCATCCTGGTCGAGGACGCGATCGGCAGCACATCTGACGAGGCCCGAAAATATACTCAAGCTGTTCACGACGCGATATTCGCATCATGTCGAAGTGGTTTTCCGCGGAGGAGGTCCTGGCTTACTGGCGCTGACACCGTGGGCATATCAGGTGGAACATGCTGGCTCCAGCGGGGTTGTGGAATCGTCCATGTTTCAAAGGAGACTGTGCGATGACGAACGGTGAAAACCGCCGCGAAACCGGCGCTACGAAATACCCCGCGACCCAACGCGGCACCGGTGATTTCTCGCAAGATGCAGCAACCAACAAAAAGCCGGACACCGGGATTGGCCTTACGCGCCCGGTGGACGAGGTGAACGACAAGACGCACCAAAGTGACGGGCTAAACCGGAGGCTGACACCTTCACCTTCGACAGAAAAAGTATCAGGTGCGGGTCCCGCTTTGGCCGAGCATTCGAAGGACTCCAAAGCTCCGAAATCGGGCCGGCCATCCAGCGCTTATGTCAAGAAATAGGACGCCATATCCCACAGCGGTAGAGTTGGAACCGTTCGGTTTTGCGGCGGTTAGGAGAGAAGTTCCAGCGACGCATCATGGATTGAACCCTATCGCCATCCCGAACGCTACCAGGAGCAGCACAATGCCACGCGGAGACAAATCGAAATATACCGACAAACAGGAACGCAAGGCCGACCACATCGCCGAAGGCTACGAAAAACGCGGCGTCTCTGAAGAGGAAGCCGAACGCCGAGCCTGGGCAACGGTCAACAAGGATGATGGCGGCGGCAAAAAGGAGGGTGGTTCGGGTCGCGGCAAACACACGGGGCATCCTGCCGCTCACAAGGGTGGAAGTAAGGGGGGCGCCGCCTCAGCCAACCGCGCCGCCGCCGAAAGATCAGCATCCGCGAAGAAGGCCGCGAAAACGCGGAAAACCCATGAACAGCATATCCATTGATACGCCGGAAGATCAGCGTGGCGATCCGGTGTCTGAACGAAGCCGCTGCATCGCCCTACTTCGGAGGCACGCAAGAGCGTTCGAAAACCGGAAGCTCTTTCATATATCGCGGGCATTGCTGAGGGTCGCGGATGAGCTGACATTTTCCGACAACCGCACGGCATAAAGCTGTCGAGGAGTTACCGGCAATAGGTGGCTCCTCAAGTACTCGCTGGCGCCGCCGATCGTCGTGGCATGGGCCCGCTCGACAAGAAATCTCCTCCCCTTAAATTGCTATTCGGACTGGCACCGATTTCGCCGCCGGCACATGCGCCTTTTCCGCCCTATGCCACAGCGGGATCAGTGGATTCAGTTCGGGATAATAGCCGGCGCAATCCCCTCGGGGGATGGAATAGGTGGTCACCCTAAGTCCGCTCACCCGGCGCGGGACCCCGTCATCGGCTGCCGACTCCAGACTGATCATCTGTCCCTCGTGGAGTCCCATGCGCCGGATGTCGTCTTCGTTCATGAGCACCACCATGCGCGTGCCGTTGATGCCACGAAGGCGATCGCGGTAGCCGTAGATGGTGGTGTTGAACTGATCGTTGGAGCGAATGGTGATCAGCGTCAGCACGTCGGATCGCGAGACGTCGATATCGGGATCCGTTTCCAGCATCGTCGGCGGCTTGAAATTGGCCTTCTTATTGGGAGTCTGCCACACCCGCTTCGAGGCCTTGATGTCACGATGAAATCCGCCGGGCACAAGAAAGCGTTTGTTGAAATCCTCGAAATGGTCGGGGTAGCAACGCTCGATTTCATCCCTGACGCGCGAATAGTCTGCCACCCATTCGTCCCACGGGACCGAACTTTTTCCTTCCACTGTCGCCTTGGCGAGTTCGGCAACGATGCGGGGCTCGGAGAGCAGGTTGGGTCCAGCCGGTGGCCGATAGCCGAAGGAACCATGGGTGCAGGCTGTGGAATCCTCCATCGAGACGTGCTGCTCTCCGGCCTTCTGCAGATCCTTCTCGATCCGGGAGAGACAGGGCAGAAGATAGGTGACGGCACCCGGTATCAGATGGCTGCGGTTGAGCTTGGTGGCGATCTGGACATGCAATCTGAGATGCCGCCAAGCCTCTTCGACCAGACCCGTTTCCGGAACAGCGCGCACGAAATTGCCGCCCAGTCCAATGAAAGCCTTGACTGAGCCATCGATAATCCCTTCGCATGTTTCCACGGTATCGCGCCCTTTCTCGCGCGGTGGTTCAAACTTGTAGAATGCTGCGAACTTGTCGAGCGGGACAAGTTCCGGCTTTTCGGAGATGCCGACGGTGCGTTGGCCCTGGACGTTGGAGTGACCGCGAAGCGGCGAGACGCCGGCGCCCGGCTTGCCAATGTTGCCTCGCATTAGGAGCAGGTTGCACAGCATATGGACGTTCTCCGTCCCATGCCGGTGCTGCGTCAGCCCCATGCCGTAGTTGCCGATGACCGCTGAAGCCTTGCTGTAAACCTCGGCGACATGCTCGAGATCCGCACGTGCAATGCCCGATCGCGATTCAATCTTTTCCCAAGGTGTGCGGCGCAGATAGGCCTCGAACGCACCGAAGCCGTCGGTATGTTCTTCGATGAAGGCCGTGTCGAGGACGCGCGGCGCGCCGACCTTCTTGGTCGCGTCGTCGAGCGCCAGAACGGCTTTCGCTATACCCGTCATGGCGGCGATGTCGCCGCCGCTGCGGATCTGGAAGAAGTCGCTGCACATCTTGGTGCCGGCGCCAGGCGAAAGCATTTCAACCGGGCTTTGCGGATTCTTGAAGCGCTTGAGCCCCCGCTCAGGCAGCGGATTGAACGTAATGACAGGTATGCCCCGCTGGCGCGCCTCCTCGATGGGGTGAAGCAATCGCGGCGCGCTCACGCCGGTGTTGTGGCCGAAGAAGAACATCAGGTCACAGTGGCTGAAATCCTCCAGCTGGACGGTGCCGACCGGCGAGCCAATGGACTCCGGCAAACCTACCGAAGTCGACTCGTGACACATGTTGGAGGAGTCCGGCAGATTGCCCGAACCGTAGATGCGAGCGAAGAGCTGATACATGAACGACGCCTCAAGCGAGGCACGGCCAGAAGTGTAGAACACCACCGATTTCGGATCGAGCTTCCGGAGCTGCGCGCCGATGTCGCTGAACGCGGTCTCCCACGGGACCCGTTCATATTTGTCGGTGACCTCATTGTAGCGCATCGGCTCGAGCAGGCGGCCCTGCTTCTCAAGGTCATGGTCTGGCCAATCGAGCAACTCCTTGACGGGATGGGCAGCGAAGAACTCCGGGCCACACCGTCGCTTCGTCTGGTCCCAGATCGTGGCCTTGGCACCGTTCTCGCAAAATTCGAACGGCCGCGGCTCGGCGGGCTTCGCCCAGGAACAGGAGACGCACATATAGCCGTCGGGCTTGTTCTGCTTCAGCAGGGTGCTCCAGATGCCGGACATCAACAATCCTTCGCCGCGGGCCTTGCGGATCAGGGACTTCAAAGAACCCCATCCGCCGGTAGGGTGCTTGTATTTGCGGATTTCTACGTTGTTGGTTGTGGCCGGATTCATCTCAGTGCGCCCCTGCTCATCGATAGGAGCAACACCACCCCGATAAGGAAGTTCCTAAGCCGGAGGCGTCTGGCCGGAACTTCCAGGTCACGTATTGGTGAACAGTGGATCCCACCCTCTCGCAAATGGCAGAGCCGAGAGTGGGACCTTGAGCAACGCTCAATGTCGATCGCCGGGCAGGATCGACTGAGGACGTGCCGTCCCGTTCCGCGCACCGGTTGCGCGAAGTCCACTGCACTCCATAGGTATTGCGAAGCCCACCACCGAGGCGAGCCCGCCGGACAGCGACTCACCGCCATACAAGCAATCGGCCCGACAGAGATCTTACTGCGAAGCCACGACGTCGGAGCAAACAAGAAAGATCCGGTTTAAGAGTCCACTGCCGCCGAAGAACGGCGGCATGCGCCATTGCGTATGCGCTGAGTACAATCTTGCTCCGCGAGCATCGCCCCACAGTAGCGATTTGCTATAAATCGCTTCGGATCAATGCGCGAGAAAACTCCTCCTTATCCAAGCCCAGATTTTGCTACCGGCAACTATCCGACGGACTCGCCCGGCAGCCCATCCTGCCTGCATGGTGGCGCCGACATGGCAACTGCAGACGATTTCATGCAACTCCCAATCGGACAGGTCGAAAAACCTCTTGGCGGCGCCGAATGTATCCGAAGCCAGGCCCGCACTGCGCAGCAGCGAATCTTCGAAGGCGACTGTGATCGGCGATCCAGCGGCTCTCGCTTCATCCCGAACACCGGGATAGAGATGCTCTGTTCCTGTAAGCGCTGCGAGGCAGCGAGAAGGATTGCGTTCAAGCAACTCCGCCCAGCGTTCGATCCGTTGTGTTCTTGTCATCGGTCTGGCGGGTGCCAGAGGATTAATTTCAGCAACCGCATGCAGTTGATCGATTGTTTGATGTTTCATGGCCAGCTCCTGTTCGTGGCTTCGGCGGCTTCTGCTAGCGTACGGGTGGCTAGCGCGCGTGGGCATTCACGAGCGCTGCCACTGATCTTCGGCCAACACACAAGCAGCAGTGTTGATGTGCTACAGAACCAACAGCAAACGCTAATGTTCCATGTGACCAACGAGCAGAATCGCTACCCCTGTCACCGGGACTATGCGCTCTGCGGTTCGCGCCGATTCGGTGCGAAAGGTCCTCATTCCGCCAAGAACAACGTCATCAATTCCACGACGTGACCAGGCTACTGGATTGAGCAACGTGATACATAAGCGATTTCGCGAGTCCGCTCCAACTCAGATCTTCCCGCATTTGCGGCACTTGTCTCGCGACGACCAGCTTTCTGGTCTACCCGCGCGATTGCTTTGCCAGCCGGATGGACTCGATCAGTTCGTTATCCTTGAACGGTTTACCAAGGAGGGGCACATCGCTAGGCAGAGCCCCGATCGCTCTGGTGTCTGCGTAGCCCGTGATAATGACCGCAGGCCAGTCAGCCTTCAGGCTCCGCGCAAACCGGATCACTTCGACGCCCGAGACAAGCGGCATGGCGAAATCCGTAACGATCACATCGAAGTCATCCGGCGATTTTTCGATAGCAGCCAACGCCTCAGCTCCTCCAGCGGCGCAAGTCACATCAAAACCGGATTGCCGTAACGACGCAGCTGTCAATTCGCGCAAGGCCTCGCTGTCATCGACTAACAAGATCGATGGCTGAGCGCCATTGCCATTGTATTGAGGGTGGATGATTTGCTCCCGCTCCCCCCGGAGTTCCGGCTCCGTTAGAGATCTAGGCAACCATAGACGCATCGTAGTTCCCCGGCCGACCACACTATCGATGCGGAGGGCGCCGCCCGACTGTTTCGCGAAGCCGTACACTGTGCTCAACCCAAGCCCGGTGCCTTTTCCAACGGGCTTTGTCGTGAAAAACGGTTCAATCACTTTGGTCAAAAGATCGGCAGGAATCCCCGAGCCGGTGTCGGTGACCGAGATGACCACGTAGTCGCCTTGCCTTAAATCGTATGAATTCTGGTTGGCGGTATTGTTGGCAGCTCGTATGGCGATCGTGCCTCCAGAAGGCATTGCGTCACGGGCGTTGAAAACCAGGTTCATGAGCGCGAGTTCGAGTTGGCCCACATCCACATGAATTGGCCAAACTGAATCATCTATATGCCACTCGAAACGGACCAACCCTCCCAGAACCGGCGCGACGAGCCCGTTCATGGTCTCTTCCAACGCGGTCAGCCGCACTCCTTCCGGCTTCAGGTTCTGGCGTCGTGAAAAGGCGAGCATCCGATTAACGAGTTCTGCTCCTTGTCTGGCGGAGCGCCTTGTCAAATCGAGCACCTTTAGCGCCTGTTGGTCGAGGGTTGAATTTCGCTCGAGTAGCCCCAATCCGCTAAGGACGGCTGCGAGCAAATTGTTGAAATCATGAGCCAAACCGCCCGTAAGCTTACCGATAGCCTCGATGCGTTGTGCCTGCAGTAACTTATCCTCAAGCTCGCGCCGTTCTGTGACGTCAAGCAAAGTACCAATGATTTCATTGGCACCCTCTACAGGGTCGGATGAGATGACGCCTTGGTCGAGAAAAGTCCGGTATTTGCCGTCGGCGCACTGCCAGCGGAACTCGCAATTGTAAGCCCCTGTGGTCTTGGCGTCGGACAGAGCTGCCCTCACGTTCGGCAGGTCGTCCGGGTGCACACGACTGAGACCGAAACCTGGCTCTGACGTCATTCGTTCGGCAGGAAAGCCGGTCAGCCGCTCGACACCTGCAGTCACAAACCTCGCCCCGAAAGGCGGCTCGGCTGATCGGGCGTGAAAGCAAACCGGCAAGGACCGCAGGATCGTTTCCTGACGTTGCTCAGAAGCGCGCAAAATGCGCTCGGTCTCCAGTTTCTCGTCCTGTGCTTGCAGCGCTTGCTCCAAGAGCCGCTGCTCGAGCGCGGCCTTGCGCTGGATCTCCAACGTCTTTTCATGCAACTCAACAAACACCGCAACCTTCGAGCGCAACATCACAGGATCAAAGGGCTTGAATACATAGTCGACCGCACCTGCATCATAGCCGCGCAGCATATGCGCTTCTTCCTTGTTGATTGCGGTCAGAAAAATGATCGGTGTGCGCTTCGATTGCTCGCGTTTCCGGATTAGCGAGGCAGTCTCGTACCCATCCAAACCAGGCATGAGCACATCGAGCAGAATAACGGCAAAGTCTTCCTTCAGCAGAAGTCGCAAAGCTTCTTCCCCGGAGGGTGCGCAGGCAACCTCGCCAATACCATCCAGAACTTCCCTGATCGCCAGAAGATTGCGGTCGTCGTCATCTACGGCGAGAATTCGCGCACGCTCCGGCGCTTTCGGCAAAGCCCCAGGACGCTTACCTTTGGTTTTCTCGATCCGCTGCATGTTGTCGTCAGACTGCCGCCGCCAGCTGTTCCGTCACGTCAACATTTTGCCGCGAACGGCCGATCCAGACGCGAAGCAGCGCAAGCAGAAGATCAAGATCCACAGGTTTGGCTATGTAGTCCGACGCACCAGCGTCGAGACATTTCTGCCTGTCACCTTTCATCGCCTTGGCTGTGACGGAGATTAGAGGAATGTGCGCAATCGCTGGCATGCCGCGTATCTGGCGCATCGTCTCGTAGCCGTCCATCTCGGGCATCATTATGTCAATAAGGGCGGCATCGATGTTTGGATTCTGCTCGAGCAAGGCGATGCCATCTCGGCCTCGCTCAGCGTGCAGCACCTGAATGCCATAAGTCTCGAGGACACTGGTGAGCGAATAGATGTTGCGGATGTCATCATCGACAATCAGAACCCTGGCGCCGGCAAGGTCGGATTTGTCTGACGGTTGCATAACGGCGCCGTCGTCGCTTTGTCCTTCGCGTGGCAGGGCCGCCGACATCAGCAACGTCAGTTGCCCGAAATTTTCGGCTCGTGGAACGTCGGCCATCTCCGGTTTAAGGGCGATCAATTGTTCCAGCGCTTCTGGATGTGGAGCGAAGAATAAAAGCTTTGACGGTGGGCCTTCGAACGAGGCGGCGATCTCCTCGAGCGCCTTAGCATTGTCCTTGCCGGATCGGCCGAACCCGAGCACGATCGCGTCGTAGGCCGCAAAATCGACATTTTGGCCATTGGCAGCAATCCGGGCCATGGCGGTCACAGAGGTGACGCCGTCGCGTATTGCCTCCACCAGTGACAGGCGGCGCTCTGGTTCTGCATCGACCACCAAGACGGCGCGCTGGACACGAAGCTTGCTGGAATGGATACCTTCGAAGACGCTCATGAGGTCATCAGTCGACACCGGCTTGGCGGATACGCTGGCCGCGCCATTGGCCGACAAGCCGGTAGCGTCGTCGGCGCCGGAAATGACGTGTATCGGAATCCCTTCCGTCTTCGGGTCGTGCCTCAGCAGGTCGAACAAAACCCATCCATCGATGTCAGAAAGACCTAGATCCAGGGTTATGGCATCCGGGACCAGTTTCCTCGCCAACGCGACCGTGCCGGAACCCGCGGTGGACAGCACGCCCTTGAGACCGGCGGAACGAGCCATGCCCAAGAGAAGCCCAGCAAAAGTTGGGTCGTCCTCGACGATCAGCACTACCCTGTCATTGGGCGATAGAGTGTCGCGATCATCCATCAACTCCGCGGTCGGCATGGCCGAGGTCGGCGAAGCAGCAGACCCTTCATCATCCAGCGATGCCATGGCCTGGGGCGCGGCCCGAGGCCCGTCGAATGGAATGACAAGCGTGAAGGTCGAGCCCTTCCCTGCCGTGCTCTCCACTCTCAATTCGCCGCCTAGCAGGCGAGCGATCTCGCGGCTTATCGACAAGCCAAGACCGGTGCCGCCATATTTGCGGCTCGTCGTTCCATCTGCCTGCTGGAATGCTTCGAAAATCAATTTCTGTTTGTCGTCAGGAATGCCAATGCCGGTATCGGTGACGGCGATCGCGAGCGCCTTGGGAGGCTGAGCGCCATTGCGTCGTCCTGCTCTCTCTGGCCTGAAGTGCAGGCTAACCTGGCCTTGAGATGTGAACTTGAAGGCGTTCGACAGCAGATTAAGGACGATTTGCTGGAGGCGCTTTTCGTCGGTGCGCACAGTCTCGGGAAGCCCCGGATCCACGTCGATGGTGAAGCCAAGCCCTTTGTCTGCGGCCAACTGACGGAATGTGCGTTCCATATGCTGGCGAAGATGCGCCAGCGGCATGTCGTTAATCTCGACGGAGACCGTACCGGACTCAATCTTCGACAGATCGAGAATGTCGTTGATGAGGCTGAGCAGATCAGTCCCGGCCGAGTTGATGGTGCGAGCAAACTCGACTTGCTTGTCGTTGAGGTTGCCCTGCTGATTGCTGGCGAGAAGGTTCGAAAGGATAAGCAGCGAGTTCAACGGGGTGCGCAGCTCGTGACTCATATTGGCCAGGAACTCGGATTTGTATTTGGATGTCAGGGCCAGCTGCTCCGCTTTCTCCTCAAGCGCCCGCCGAGCCATCTCGATCTCGAGGTTCTTATTCTCCACCTGTTTCTTTTCGTTCTCGAGCAGCTGCGCCTTTTCCTGCAGTTCCTCGTTCGTGGCGTGCAATTCCTCCTGTTTCTTGGTCAGCTCTGTTTGGCGCGCCTGCAATTCGGATGTCAGCAACTGCGATTGCTTAAGAAGCCCTTCGGTACGCATCGTCGCTGCGATCGTGTTGAGCACGATGCCGACCGACTCCATCAACTGGTTCAGGAATGACTGGTGGGTATCGCGAAATTCGTTGAAGGAAGCGAGTTCGATAACCGCTTTGACTTCGTCTTCGAACAGGGCCGGCAAGATGATGACATTGGCGGGGGCGGCGCTGCCAAGGCCGGACGTGACACGAAGGAAATCCGGCGGCACATTGTCGAGCACAATTGCGCGCTTGTCGGCAGCACTTTGCCCAATAAGTCCCTCGCGCAGATCCAACCGCTGCTTCATCGCGGCCTTGCTCTCGGCGCCATAGGACGCGGCGAGTTCGAGATAGGATTCGTCTTCTTCTCGGTTGGTCACGTAGAATAAGCCGTATTGTGCGTTCACCAACGGCGCCAGCTCCGACATGATCAGACGCGACACGGTCGCCAGATCGCGTTCGCCCTGCAGCATGCGCGAGAATCGGGCGAGATTTGTCTTTAGCCAGTCCTGTTCGGCATTCTTGAGTGTCTGATCCTTGAGGTTGCGGATCATCTCATTGATGTTGTCCTTGAGTGCCGCCACCTCGCCCGACGCCTGCACGCTGATCGAGCGTGTTAGATCACCCTTGGTCACCGCCGTCGACACCTCAGCGATAGCACGCACCTGGGTTGTCAGATTGGCCGCAAGCTGATTGACGTTGTCCGTCAGGTCGCGCCAGAGGCCGGCGGCACCCGGCACACGGGCCTGGCCGCCAAGTTTGCCTTCGATGCCGACTTCGCGCGCGACGTTGGTTACCTGGTCGGCAAAGGTGGCGAGCGTCTCGATCATGCCGTTGATGGTGTCGGCCAAGGAGGCAATCTCGCCCTTGGCGTCCACCGTCAGCTTGCTGCGTAGATTTCCCTGTGCAACCGCCGTCACGACATCCGCGATGCCACGCACCTGATTGGTGAGATTCGTCGCCATCAGGTTGACGTTGTCGGTCAGATCCTTCCAGGTTCCAGCGACGCCCTCAACGCGCGCCTGACCGCCAAGCTTGCCTTCGGTGCCGACCTCGCGCGCCACGCGCGTCACCTCCCCGGCGAACGAATTCAGCTGATCGACCATGGTGTTGATGGTCGACTTCAGCTCGAGTATCTCGCCTTTGACGTCGACGGTAATCTTCTTCGACAGATCGCCACGCGCCACTGCGGTGGTCACTTCGGCGATGTTGCGCACCTGGCCGGTCAGGTTTTCGGCCATGGAATTCACGTTGTCGGTTAGGTCTTTCCACGTGCCAGCGACGCCACGAACTTGCGCCTGGCCGCCGAGCTTGCCCTCAGTGCCGACCTCACGTGCGACTCGTGTCACTTCGCCGGCGAATGAGTTCAGCTGATCGACCATCGTATTGATCGTCGACTTCAGCTCCAGAATCTCTCCCTTGACGTCGACTGTGATCTTCTTCGAAAGATCGCCGAGCGCCACGGCGGTGGTGACCTCGGCGATGTTGCGAACCTGGCCGGTCAGATTGGCCGCCATGGCATTGACGTTGTCGGTCAAATCCTTCCATGTCCCGGCAACCCCACGCACCTGCGCCTGTCCGCCGAGCTTGCCATCGGAGCCCACCTCGCGCGCCACGCGCGTCACTTCCGAGGCGAACGAATTGAGCTGGTCGACCATCGTGTTGATGACGTCCTTGATCTGAAGGATCTCACCTAGGGCGTCGACCGTGATCTTCTGGGTCAGGTCGCCGGTGGCGATGGCCGTCGCCACCTTGGAGACGTCGCGCAACTGCACCGTAAGATTGCCGGCCATCGCGTTAACGTTGTCAGTCAAATCCATCCAGGTGCCGGCAACGCCTTCGACGTGAGCTTGGCCACCGAGCTTGCCTTCGGAACCGACTTCGCGCGCCACGCGCGTCACCTCGGAGGCAAACGAATTCAGCTGGTCGACCATCGTGTTGACGGTGTCCTTGAGCTCCAGAATTTCGCCCTTGACGTCGACCGTGATCTTCTTCGACAGGTCGCCACGGGCGACAGCCGTGGTCACTTCGGCGATGTTGCGCACCTGGCCGGTGAGGTTAGCGGCCATCAGATTGACGCTGTCGGTGAGATCTTTCCAAGTTCCGCCGACGCCTTTCACCTCGGCCTGACCGCCGAGCTTGCCTTCAGTGCCGACCTCGCGGGCAACGCGCGTCACCTCGGAGGCAAAAGAATTGAGCTGGTCGACCATCGTGTTGATGGTGTCCTTGAGCTCCAGGATTTCTCCCTGGACGGCCACGGTGATCTTTTTCGACAGGTCGCCCGACGCGACGGCCGTCGTCACTTCGGCAATGTTGCGAACCTGGCCGGTCAGGTTTTCGGCCATCGAGTTCACATTGTCGGTGAGGTCCTTCCAAGTGCCCGCAACACCACGCACCTGGGCCTGACCGCCCAGCTTGCCTTCGGAACCGACCTCGCGCGCCACGCGGGTGACTTCGGAGGCAAACGAATTCAACTGGTCCACCATCGTGTTGATGGTATTTTTCAACTCGAGGATCTCGCCCTTCACATCGACGGTGATCTTCTTCGAAAGGTCGCCGAGAGCGACGGCGGTCGTCACCTCGGCAATGTTGCGAACCTGGCCGGTCAGGTTCTCGGCCATCAAATTGACGTTGTCGGTCAGATCTTTCCAAGTCCCTCCGACACCTTCGACACGCGCCTGGCCGCCAAGCTTTCCTTCGGTGCCGACCTCGCGCGCCACGCGCGTCACCTCCGAGGCGAATGAATTGAGCTGATCCACCATTGTGTTGATGGTGTTCTTAAGCTCGAGAATTTCCCCTTTCACATCGACAGTAATCTTCTTCGACAAATCACCCGATGCGACGGCCGTGGTAACCTCGGCAATATTGCGGACCTGCCCCGTCAGGTTGGTCGCCATCGCATTGACGTTGTCAGTCAGGTCCTTCCAGGTGCCAGCCACGCCTTTGACGCGCGCTTGCCCTCCGAGCTTGCCTTCTGTGCCCACTTCGCGGGCGACGCGAGTGACCTCCGAGGCAAAGGAGCCCAATTGCCCGACCATGGTATTGACGACTTTGCCGATGCGAAGGAACTCACCTCGCAGGGGCCGGCCGTCGATCTCCACCATCATGGTTTGCGACAGGTCACCCTTGGCCACGGCTCCAATGACACGGGCGACTTCCGTCGTCGGTTGAACCATGTCCTCGATCAGATTGTTGACGGAGCGAACGCTGCTCTCCCAACTTCCGGTGGCGTTGCGAACGCGGCCGCGCTCACCGATCCGCCCGTCCTTACCGACCACCCTGCTCAGCCGCTCGAACTCGCGCGTAACTTGGTCGTTGATTTCCACAATCTGATTAAATGCATCGGCGATATCGGAATCGAGTCCGTCGTAGACATTCTCGATGCGGACGGAAAAGTCCCCACGCCGGAACGCTTTGAGCGCATTCAAGATGTGCCGGCGGTCCAACTGCGCCTTCGATGCTAGCCTACCCACAGCGCCCCTCACACTCAGCTGACCGAGATAAACGTCGTTTTGCTGAAAAACCCCGTCGCGGACACCTCCGCGAGGAAAGTAACGCGAAAAGCTCCTCTGGGTTCCAAAGCGCTGGGCTAAACGACAACTCGGCGAATGAGCGGGGAAGCGTCCTCCCCCCTCTACATGGCCAGGTCCGGCGGGAACATTTTCTTTCCCTGCTTGCCAAGGGCTCGTTCCTCGGCCCTACCGGATGGGGGGTGAAAATCGGACGAGCAAAGCACGGAAACCTTCCGGGCTCTGAAAGGTTGATCCCGAGCCAGGAGAATGGATTCATGCCGGGAACAGACCCTAGAAGGCCTCGTTCACGACCGCTGAAAGGCGAAGAGGCAGAAGTCAAACATATCGTCGAAACGCATAACATTTCGCCGGCCCAGGCGCGGGAGCTTTTGCGCCGATACGGGAACGACTGGCGCAAGATCGATGAAGCGGCCAAGTCCTACAGGAATGGGCGCGGGGAGCCCGGCTGATGGTTGGAAGGAACATCATGCGGTTGATAAGATGATCGTTATCGCAACTTTCAATGTAACCGGCGTCAACGGACGCTTGCCGGTCCTCCTGAGGTGGCTCGCCGAAACCCGTTACGACATCGTATGCCTGCAAGAGCTCAAACCGCCAGATGAGAAATTCCCCGCCGATGCGACCGCGGCGGCTGATTCTGGCGCCATTCTGGCATGGCCAGAGATCCTTCAGCCGATCAAGTCTACCTTGGCGACATCGGGCACCTGCAAGAGCCGAGAACGGACGTTTTCCACGTAGTCGCGTACTTCGCGGTTGGTATACCCGTCCGCGGTAAAACCATGGAGGATGCCGAACTCATCATCGGCTACCGGGCCGATCACCCCTTGCGGCAAAGTCAGACCGATGTCTTGAACCTTCTTGCACGCCTGGTACCAGGTATCGGTCACCGCCCCCGAGTTGTCGATCCCTCCAGGTGTACGAACACCGTCGACCCGCTGGCCGTCCTGAAGCTCTTCAGGTAGTCGAGATGAGGCGTTTCCTGAAGCTTGCGCCCAAGCGTTCGGTACCTGGCGCAGGGTATCGTCGAGGGGCGCATCTTGCCGGCGACCGCATCGCGGTGCGCGGCAACAACACCCATTCGGTGCGCGAACTGGTGGCCGCCGCGCCGGCCTTTCAGTCTTTCCGTGCTTCGTCGGTGACTGCGATCCGCGACTGGTTCGCGTCGCCAAGCCAATCCCCGAACTCGAAACCGACCAATGGATCCTCACCCATCACGAGGAACGTCACTCCCCGCCGGTCCGAAAAGTCGCCAACCGGATTAGCGCCTTGATGCGGGCCCACCAGCCGCTGTTTCGCGGCGAGATGCCGATACGGTAAGCCGTCGTCGTGAGCGAATATTTCATTCAATCGTTCCAGAAGGTTGAGCTCGGCAGCACGGTCCGTTTGACCCTTGATACCGGCTTCACACCCATGAAGGTGTTTTCTGCCAATCCTCGTCGACCGTCAGCCGCATGGTTTGCCGTCAGCGGCCGAAGACCTGATATTCGAAACGCCAGTCACCGTAAGAGCCCGTTCATATCGAAGTCTTCCCAGCCCCGCAGGCGGGTCGCCTCGTCGCAACTCTCGTCAATATCATTTGCAGGACCGTGGCCCCTCTTTTGCGCGCGTTTAATGGCAGTCTTCGCGGCGGCGCGTCGCCGGTTCTCGGCGACCCTCGCCGCGTCTTCTTCGCGCCAGACTGTGACCAGATCGCGGTCGAGCACATCCTCGATGTGACCCGGATCGAAGACGTGGAAGGTTATCTTCCTGGCTCGACCGCCAAGCTTGACTGTCTTGGTCCCCGCGCTCTGCAAGCGACCGTCTTTCAGCCAGCGGCGCCGCTCGCCCTGCTTGATCGTGAGGATGTCCTCGACTTCGCGCGGGATCACCGGCAAGTCTTCGATGTCGTGCATGGCCTCGAGCACGATCGCCGAAGCCGCCTGAATATCAGCATCGGAGCCCTCTGGCAGGCGCAAGGTCACTTTTCGAGATTCAATATGGAGCAGCTTTCTCAAAGCCGCAGGAAGGCGAGCACGGATCTCGAGGAAAATGCCCCTCGCCCGCACCGACGATCCAAGCGTCGCCGCCGAAGACAGGGGCCACTCAGCAATTAACTTACCAGTTGGAGAAATTTTGCGGCGTGCGGACATGGCCTTTAGATTGGCCTTCAATCCAGTTCGTTTCAATACCGCCGCGCCGGTGAGGGTCCGCCATACTGCTATTTGGAGTCGCGTTCGATACCGACGGTGTCGCCGTCGCCATGCACTGCGTCGCGGTCCCAATCGTTGGTCTTGCCGGGTGTTTTGGCGGCCCCTTCCCGCCGCTCTTGACCTTTGTCTTTGCGCGGCTGGCGCTCCTGCATCTCGGTGTATTTCGATTTCTCGTTGCGCGGCATGCAAACCTTCCATGAATAAGCCATCGAAATTCAATCGGCAGGCTGGACAATCGTTCCAGAGAAAGTTGAACCCGGCGCCAGCGCCTTGCGTTTGTTCTTGGAGCCGCTCAGGGAGACAAACGGTGACCCGGATCGCAACCTTCAACGTTAATGGTGTCAACGGCCGCCTACCGGTGCTCCTGAAGTGGCTCGGCGAAACCAGCTACGACGTGGTCTGCCTGCAGGAATTGAAAACTTCCGACGACAAATTTCCGATCGAGGCGATCCGGGACGCCGGCTACGGCGCTATCTGGCATGGCCAGAAATCCTACAACGGCGTGGCGATACTGGCGCGCGGGAGGGATCCCATCGAGCGCCGCCGCGGCTTGCCTGGTGACCCCGACGATACGCATAGCCGCTATCTGGAGGCGGAGATCGACAACATGGTCGTCGCCTGCATCTACCTGCCCAATGGCAATCCGGCGCCAGGACCCAAATTCGATTACAAGCTGCGGTGGTTCGAACGTCTCGTCACCTACAGCAGATCGCTCCTGGACGAGCGCGCCGTGCTGTGTGGTGACTACAATGTAGTGCCAACCGAGATAGACGCCGTGGTGCCTGCTCGCTGGTTGGGCGATGCCGTCTTCTTCCCGGAAAGCCGGAAAGCCTACGCGAACATGCTATCCTTGGGCTGGGTGGACGCGATGCGCCGGATTTACCCAGGCAAGGGCATCTACACCTACTGGAACTTCTCCTACCGCGGCGGCTACGACCGAAGCTCCGGATTGCGCATGGATCACTTGCTTGTCAGCCCATCGCTGGACGAGAACATTCGATATGCCGGCGTGGATGTCGAAACCCGAGGCTGGGAAAAGCCGAGTGATCACGCACCAGCTTGGCTCGACCTTGGCCGTTAGGTCCCTGGTCCCGGGATTGCTGCCATCAGCCCCGTCGTCCAGATACCGCGATGGCCGGCGCACTATAGTAATTCACCATTCAATCAAAATTCAGCCTCCATGGCATCCAGCCGATCAGCTGTTACGCCGACAAATTTCTTTTTCGGCCTGGTGGGTGGATGGTTGGGCTTGGTGAGGGTGCTCGATGCCTTGCCCCCAGCAGGGACGCTAAGAGGGCCGAGGCGGCTCGGAAAGCCTTTATTGCATGGGCACCCTTGGCAGGGTGTCAGCGCCTGTCGGCGATGTTCGAAGGGGTGGAACAGGGCGGTGTCGTCGAATTGCTCTGACAAAGACCCGCCTCAAAACAGCGGCTCCTGTTGGAGCTAGGCTGGCCGTCAATAAACGTATCCGACTTTGCGCGTAAGCCTCGCGGATGTGACGCAGGAAATACGAAATAGGGAGATCTATTCAGGCGCTCCGCTGTTTAACGCGCGCGGCGAAGCGATCGGGGCCAATACGGCCATCGTGTCACCTTCGGGCGGCAGCATAGGAATCGGTTTCGCCGTGCGGTCCAGAACTGCCCAAAGCGTGGTCGATCAGTTGATTCGCACTGCCCACATCGAGGGCTGGTTTATCGGCGTACGTTTCCAAGAGGTCACGCCGTGGATTGTCCTGGCGCTTGCAGTACCGGGCAGCAAAGAAGCGCTGGTCGCGTCGGTCGAGCCGGCAGTCCGGCAGACAAGGCAGGGATACAGGCAGGTGACGTGATCATCAAACTTAACGGCAAGGACATCGAAGGCGTCCGTGATCTGGCGCTGGTGGCGGCAAGCCAGAAGCCGGGCTCGACAGCGACGTTGACTACAAGTTGTGATGGCCGCCGCCAGTAATTGTCCCTGACCGTCGGTCAACGCAAGGACGAAGAGGTACAAACGGTGCTGTTACTGGCCCGGAGGCGGCGGAGCATCGCCTCGGGCTGCCACTCAGCCCGATCCCAGACAACGCGCGTCAGCAACTGGGCCTTCGCCCCGGCATCGCAGGCCTGTTTATCCAAGACGTCGCGCCGAACAGCTTCGCCATGGAGAACGGCCTTCGCCCTGGCGACGTGATCGTGTCGGCCAATAGTTTTGGGCGACGACCAGATCCGCAATCTGGGGGATGCGTGCCTTCACGCGGGCAGGCGGTAAATGTGCTTGTAGTCGTCATTGAACTCTACAACTGGTATTCGCGGTACTCGCACGGCGACGCGGCCGTGATACCGGTTGGCGTGGTCCTTTCCCTTATTGTGGTTCTCATCCTGCTGTTCACCGGCTGGAAGGGTTGGGGCATGGTCTACCGCCATCACGTTGGGGTGCTGGACGACCGGTGAGCAAGAACTAAAAGCGGCACCTTGATCGGGGTCGGCCCGAGCGGGAGGTAATTCGCACCGGAGCCTTTTTCGGAAGCGCGTCAGCGTAGACGTAGCCGCCTGTCACCGTGTCAGGCATCCTAATTGAAGGCGCGCTGAACGCGACTAACCTGCCGAACGTGTCCTGCCCCTTATTCCGAGTAGTAGGCTTGCGGTGGGCTTTCTTGCCATGCTCAAGAGCTTCCTTGAACTTAGCCATCAGGTGGTCTTAGGCTTGTCAGCGCATCCCTGTTGTTCAGGACGGGCCGCGCCTCGACCAATCAAAAAGACCGCGCATTCTCGGTGTACGTTGCGTGAGATGCCACTCTCTCCCTCACCCATTTCAGCGAGTTCTCAATCCGGTACGAACTTCCGGCGCGCGGCCCGCCGCCTTTTCCGTGCGAACAACGCGATTAAGTCTTGGCTCGAAAGGACAAGTGAAGTGTTCCAGCCGATCCAGAAATTACTCCCTGCTTGTCGAGGCCTGGGAGCGGGATCTCAAGGCCGCCAGTCTGTGCCGGTTGAGACCAGGGACACGTTGGGAACGTAAGGCCGTTGCTTCCGTTGATCGAAATGACGTCGGCAGACACCGATGGTCAATCAACCAGGCAACAGAAGGAATTTCACAATGATCCGGAAGATACTGGCTACAGCGGCGACGGCCGCTCTTATTTCGACCGCGTTCTACGCGGCCGGCGCCCATGCCGCAAATACTCCCGCTACTCAGACCGCGATTGTTGCTCCAGTTACGGATGGCAACCTCGTCTCGAAGATTATGGGAGCCGCGGTCTATGACAGCACCGCTGACGATGCGACGAAGATCGGCGATGTTAAGGACATCGTCCTGGACAAGGACGGCAAGGCCAGGCTCGTCATCATTGGCGTTGGCGGCTTCCTCGGCGTGGGCGAAAAGAATGTTGCCTACGATTTCGGCAAGCTCGAATGGATCAACAAAAAGGGCGATCGCTGGCTGGTGGCAAAGACCACCAAGGAAGAACTTCAAGCCCAGCCCAATTTCGACACCAAGATTTACGACACGGCGTCTGCGCCCGCCACGGCCCAGCCCACGGCGGACGGCCAGGCCGCTCCGGCAAAGACGGATAAAACCGCAACGGCCTCAATTGACAAGTCGTCGTTGACCGAGATGCCGTCAGACAAAATCAGCGCGGCAAATCTGATTGGCACCAACGTCTATGGCGCTGATGATGCGAAGGTGGGCGATATCGGCGACGTCATTCTGACGGGCGACAAGAAGGTCGACACCATAGTCGTCGATGTGGGCGGCTTTCTAGGCATTGGCAAAAAAGAGGTGGCCATCGGTATGGAGAACCTCAGGTTCATGACCGACAAGAACGGCAACCGCTACCTCTACACGAACTTCACCAAGGAGCAGTTGAAGGCTCAGGCTGCCTACGACAAGGCCACATACGCTCAAAATCGCGACAAGCAGCGCATCATCATCAACAAATGACAATCGGGAAATTCGCCCTCGTCCTGTCCCGTGGACGGGGGCGCCCGGGCAAGGACCGAGTTTGAAATTAGCCGACGAAGTCCATCACAACTCTGAAGACATAAGCGACCTCGTTCTGTCCGACGTCGTTGCCGCCCTTCATCGACGGGCAAGGGTCAGCCACGAGTTCGATATTCCCTACATTGCCGGGTACAGCAGCGATGCCACGTCGATTTACATCGATCGGCATCTGCCGCGCACAATCAGATGGCGAGGCAAGGACGTGCGGCTCGAGCCGTTTCTGGTGTGCCACGAAATTGTTGAGAAAGCTCTGTTGGACGAGCTCGGGCTTCATTATCTGCACGCGCATCAGATCGCCCTGCGCGTCGAAAGGGACGCCGTCAGAGGTGCTGGACTGACGTGGCGACGCTATCAAAGCGTTATTAAGAAGCATGAAAAGGCGATCGATGAGGAACGACTTCGCAACGTGCCAGCGGATCTGGATCTCACCCCGTACAAAGATCTAAAGGATTATCGGTTGCTCCGTCGGCTGGTCAGTTCATCCCGATAGTTCGATGCACCAGATGGCCATCTGAGACAGCGGGATGCAGGCGGCGCCGTCAAATTTTCACGATTATGGACGCGTCACGAGCCAAGTGATGCTGAGAGCGCTGCTGCTCAGAAACTTCAGGTGCCTGGGTCTTGATCTGAGAACCGACGGTGCGCTGACCAGCTGAGATGGGCGCCGTGAAGCCGGATCTGGTCGAGACGATCGTCGGCGATTGGTTGGTGACAAATGCTTATCTGCCGGTACGCTCGTATTGTGCGAAGAGAGTCATATGGAAGGCGACACCTGATCGCGGCACGGTATCGATTTTTGTTCTGACACCGAGGGAAATCCAGGCACATTTATTGCATGGCGTCCATAGGACGTACGCTCTACTCGCTGCATCCTGCAGCGAAGCGTGCCACAAATCTTCCTCACGGGTGCTTCAAGCGGCCGATCAGACCAAGCTTTACTGCGTCGCTGGTCGCTCAGCATGCTGCTGACGCGCTACCACATTCGCTCGCGAAATTTATTGAGGGGTATAAAGGCGTCCCGACTTACGCCCGGTTCAACGCTCAGCCACGCGTTGGCTTGCCCGGTTCCCTTCGGCGCTGACGTTAAAGGCCCCCGTTTCGCGGGGGCCTTTCGATTTCCACGTGTCGATCAAGCGATCAGTGCCAATAGGGCTTCACGTGGTAATATTGGAATGAAGCATCGCGGGCGGCTTCGCCATCGGCGCCGGTGAGCTCCTCGATCGAATATGCGGGCGCGGCTTGGAGTTGCTCCTTGGTGAACGGCACGACGTAGCCGCCTTGATCCTCGTCATAGTCGAGGGTCGCCCACGGGATCGCGTGGTACTTCTCGCCCATGCCGAGGAAGCCGCCGAAGCCGATCACGGCAAACATGATGCCGTTCGACATCTTGTCGAGCATGACATCCTCGATGCTGCCGATGCTCTTGCCTTCGGTGTTGTAGACAGACGTGCCGATGACGCGCGAGGCCGCAATGGCTTCGGTATGCCCGGACGGGGTGGTCATGGTGGTGCTCCTTTCTGTTGAATACCTGCACTGACAATGAGGGGCACGGACGAAAGTTCCGGCTTACCGCGCAGCTATCGGTGGGAGTGAACGTGATCCTTCATTCGCCTCCTCGGTGGCGGCCGCCAGCCGCTTTCGTCAGAGATTAGCAAGCTCAACAAGCGTGTTGGCGAGCACGCAAGTCCCCGCAGCCATATCGTAATCTTGGCGCTCTCCGCCTCGTTGGGGCTCACCACGACAGCAGGGGATGAATATCATTCCGGCCGGCGCCAACAGAAAGGGATCGAAGTCCGCCCGGGCAAGCGTGATAGCGACGCTCCGTGGGTCCTTGAGATCCGCTGCGGAGCCCCCTTAGCGCATCCACCATGTAAGCGAGCGATCGGCGACGTTGGTACGAGGCCATTTTCCGGTGTCAGATCGATGAACTCAATTTCCATGTGCCAACTCCGTTGAAGGCCCGATAGCCGTCGCAACGTGAGCAAAAACTGCCGCGCAGAGCAAATTGGAAGGAGGCGTTGTTTCCAACCGCTTTTCCCGACCCTTCCGATCGCACGAGAGATCTCAGAGCCGATTGGGCTAAGGCGCTCGCTTCGGATGAAGCTTAGCCGCTGCCGGCGCGAGGCTTTTACGCTATGGGGTTTGCGCGCTAGCCGGCTAGATGCTTGTGAGCTTCGAAGATGCGGACCTTTTCGGGATAGCCGAGATGGAGCGTCCCGTTGCAACCCGGACACCTGAAAGTGGAAATGACCTTGAACCATGAGCCACGGCGAATGATCGGATGCGAGCATCGTGGGCAATCGAACTTCAGTTGATGATCATTGAGACTTTCCGGGATCGGCAATTGGGTAGCTCCTCGCAATCAAGTTAAGTGGATGCCCACCATCATCGCAGGTCGATGCTGGGCATCCACGGGCTGGCAATGAAGGGACTATTCTTGCTCGGGAGAGATTGGCGACGGGCTCCTGCGATTTCTCTCAGCGGCTGGGGTTGACCGCTTGTCCGCAGACGCAGGTTTGGTTGCAGACGAATTCATGCACATTAGAACTTGCCTGACGAAGGCTTTCACTGATCCAGACCATGAATACGTCGAAGGTATCAACGTCATCACCGCAACCGTGCGGCGGCATAGAAAAGCCCGCTGACCGGAGCCGTCGGGCCGAAGGCCCGGGCCACCCTTGCACGCAGGCACCACCTCTGGGGTTTCACAGATGGTAACCGAAGCGACTAAGCCGATTTGCGCGTCGGTTTCGCCTTCGCGCCGCCCTTGATCCCTTCCTTCTCCAAGCTCTTTTTCAGAACGGAGGCAAGGTCGACGACGTTCTCCTTGGGCTTTGGCGCTGGCTTGGGCGGCTTCTTACCCTTCCGCTTGGCATCGATCATTGCGATCAACGCATCCTCATAGGTGTCTTCGAACTTCGACGGGTCGAACTTCGTGACCTTCTTGTCGATCAACAACCCGGCGATTTCGAGCAGATCCTTATCGTACTTCGGGCTCTTCAGGTCGTCGAAAACGCTGCGCTCCGAAACCATCTCGTTGTGAGTTCGCAACTCGGTCAACAACATTCCTTTGCCGAAGGGCTGGATGATGACCTCTCTGCCCCGCTGATAGAGCACCACACAGGAGCGCGCAGCGACACGCTTCTTGGCCATGGCTTCGCGCAGTACCGAAAATGCCTCTACGGCGGCACCGTCAGCGGGAATGACGTAATAGGGTTTTTCAAGGTAGCGCGTGTCAATCTCATCGATTGCGACGAAGCCTTCCACGTCAAGCGTATGCTGGGATGTCAGCTTCAGCTTCTTGATCTCGTCCGGCTCGATCTCAACGAAATCGCCTTTATCGGCCTCATAGCCCTTGATCTGGTCTTCCGTCGGCACGGCTTCGCCGGTTCCTTCGTCGATATAGGCGCTTTTGACGGGCAAGCCGTCTTCCCGATTGAGGATTTTGAAATGAACCTTCCCGGCCTCGGTGGTCGCACCCACCAGCTTCACCCCGCAGGACACCGACCCGACCTTCAGGAAGCCTTTCCAAACCGCGCGGGGCGCTGCCATGCCTTGTTCCTCACCGATGCATTCACACAGGAACAGTTAGCGCCGAGCATGGTTCCCGGTCGAGCCATGCTATGAGGCTGGCATGAAGACGATAGCGACTTACGATTCGAGGGCGGGCACATTCACGCTCCAGAAAGACATATGGCGAGGAACGTTCCCGATCGCCGACTTGCCAAAATGGTTGGACTTTTACCGCGCGCAGCAGAGACGATATCCTGCGCATGCCGCTGCTTACGCGCCTGACGTTCAAGCGCTCGAAGCCCTTGCCGCCAATTTGGCTGCGGATAGTAACCAGCCGCTCACCATCGTGCCAGACGCCTCTTGAATGCCGCCGAATGCCGCGCGTGCTGATCAGTTGAAGATGACAGCCGACAGGACGGTCATGCCGATCGAGACCGGTATGGCTGCCAGGAGGCAGGCTTCCACGATCAGGGTTTCTTTGTCACTGAACATGGAAACGCAATGCTTCCCCGTCCCTTTAGGTTCCGCTCCCGATGGCTCTCCTCCTATCCGGCGCCTTTGAAGAAGTTTCTGCACTGTAGCGGGTTGAACAGGTCGCATATGTTCCTGAGCGCGTTGCATAAAGCGTCGAAGGATCGCGCGACCTTCTTTCTGAGCAGCGCCTTGATTTTCGAGAAGGCCATTTCGATTGATTGAGATCAGGCGAATAGGCCGGCAGCGGCAGCCAGGCACCGCGCGGCGCACCAGTTCAGTCCCACAACTAACCTTTCCGGCAAGCTGCTGATGATGCCGAAGCTGTCCGGCGGCGTGTCTCGTGGCTTCGGTATCATCGAGCCAAGAAGAGCCTGAATGTGCTCGGGCAGGTCGAGCTGGCCGCGCGCCTCGATCTCCAAAAGATATTGGACCTTGGCCAAGCAATCGGCTTCCCCGACCGAATAAGCGCAGACAGCCAGAAACGCCCTCTCCTCCTCCCGAAAACCAGACCGATTCCATAGCTCGAGCCTTCCGAAAGGATCCGAACGGAACGCATCGACCACCGGCCGCCTTGAGCTTCCTTCGGCGTGGATTTTAACGCGAGCTTCTCTTTCGGCATTTCGCTGAACGGCGTCGAGGCATCCGTTTCGCAAATCGTAGCGCGAGGCATGATTGCACGAGGAGGATACCATGACCGACAAGAATGAAAGCCATCATCAAGAAGATCGCGACGCCCAACCCTTCGCCTACGGGCGGCAGTCTGATCCAGATCGGCCTCAATGCTTCCTCGGTCGGAAACAGCCATAAACTGCAATCGTGACTTCATTGCAGATGATGGGCTTCTCAAACCGCTGCTAATCAGGCGTCGATGAACTTCTGTATGCAATCAGCTACGATCCGCCCCGCACGGCTGTTCAAATGCACGCCGTCGGTGTGAAAAAGCCACCCATTTCTGCGTGCGACTTCGTCGGGAGACTGTCGCATCACCAGTACGCGAAACGCATCGCGGTAGAATGGAAGAAATCTGAACGCCGTGAAGGCCCGACCGGGCGAGGCATGAACTGCTTCCGCGATCGCCTCATAGAGCGAAATGTAGACGCAGCGTTCCTCATCCGCGACAGATGCCACGATCCCGGAATATTCCTCGACCCGGCGATTGAGTTCGCTCTGGAACGGATCATCCGAGTCCAAGGCTTCTCCAATGGGACAGAGGGAGCAAAGCCCCACCTCCGCCTCAGTTTCTCGCTTTAGTCGACGGGCTATTTCGACGAGGTTTTCGCGATACCAGTCTGGTGACGGACTACATGGGAGGCGCTTCGATAAAGCGAAGAAACGCCGTGCCTTGCTTGACACGACGGCGAGAACGTCATTGCCGCCAACCCAAACGACAACCTTGTGGGGCCGACAGGCAACCACGTCTGGCAACCTCTGTAGCGCGTTATAGGCCAAGTCACCACCGACGCCGAAATTCCGAAACTCAAATCGGCCGTTGCGCGGCCGGCGGCGAAGCTCAGCGATCCAATCAAATGCTTGTCCTTTGCCTGCCGTGCTGCTCGATCCGAGGCACGCCACGATCTTTCGCTCAAGGCTCATGATGACATCGCAGCTTGGCCAAATGCGTTTTCCGAAATGATGTAATCATCCGAATGCTAATGATGGATCACACCCGCAATCCTAACTTAACGGATTGACCGTCGTCGATGCTGTAAACCTGGGCGCGTCCGACGCCCTCGATGAGACGATGCCAGCGGCCATGGGCCGCCGCCAGTTCCCGAGCGCTGGCTCGGCGTCGCGACTCCATGCGATAGCCAACATGCGTGCCAGCTAGCGCCTTTGCGGCTCGGATCGCCCGCTCTTCCTTTGCTGATCGTCCCGCCATCATGCTAGCCAGAGCGACAGCCGCTATACTAGAGCCAAGACGCATCCAGCGTCCTCCGGCTAAAGAGCTGCCATCCTGCTAACCACAGACAGGATGTGCGCTACACGCGTCAACGCATCCGGAGGGCGGAATGAGTGACCGCTTCCTCGACCTCCGAACTGTATGCGGGCGCAAAGCGAGTGC
This sequence comes from Mesorhizobium sp. RIZ17, assembly GCF_051127865.1. Taxonomy (NCBI): domain Bacteria; kingdom Pseudomonadati; phylum Pseudomonadota; class Alphaproteobacteria; order Hyphomicrobiales; family Phyllobacteriaceae; genus Mesorhizobium; species Mesorhizobium sp. RIZ17. The sequence goes on along the minus strand of NZ_CP147861.1, from coordinate 3,677,300 downwards.
CTGACCGCGCCGGACGCCTGGCGACGTCCCGCTCGTGGTCCTAACTCACCTCACGGCCTAGCCCGCACGGCGGGTTCGTTCTCTGGCCACCGTGCTGCCTGGCGAAGTGCCCAAGTCTCGGCCGTATTATTCAGAATCTGGCATGGGCCCTGTTGGGACGCTACGCCTCCCAATTACTGCGCACCAGGCGTCCATTCCGGCAGCGGCGCAAGGCTGCGGTTGAACTGCTTCCACCACATGGACTCGTCTATCTCGCAGCAAGCGAGCAGCATGGCGTGCGCCTTCTCGAACGCCTGGGTGGCGATATCGTCGAAGGTCATCTTCGCGTCGTACGGGACCGACACCACAAGTTCCTGACCGGTCTGTGTGCCGCCTTCGTCGACCTGGAGATAAAGCCAAACGACGAAATGCGCGCCGTGGCCAGTTGCGTCCGCATTACCGATCTTGATGCGGTCGATGCCTGCTGCGGTTACTTTCATGCCGACATTCCTTCATTTGGGATTCACAGTGGCTCCCGGAAGTCCGTGGCAATCAGAAAGGTTCCGGAACCGCTGCCTCTATGGTGAAGTATTGATAAAAGACGGTCGGTACGTCGCCCCTTTCCTGGGGCAGCGAGCGCGGCCAAACCGGCGACGGGCGCGTACCTGACGGCTCCGACAAGATTGGCGGCCGGCGGATCACTCCCCAATGAAATAGGCTCGGCAAGTCCATCAATCGTTCGTCGAGCCACGGATGCGCACCACTTCGCTGTGATACTCAAGCGGAATGCCGCGTAGCGTCCGCGCGGGGGGTATGCAGTGTGCTGCCTTTCGCGCATGCGAGCGCCATAGATCGGCTAGGCCCGACCAGCAAATCGTGTCCGGCCTCTGCACGCGACATTCAACATTCCTGGAGGAATGCCGGGGGCTGGATCTGACAACTAACTGCGCAGACTTGTACTTGTTGAATGGAACGCGGCCATCTCCATATGGCGATTTTCCATAGATACGGGGCAAGCCGGAAATTGGTCCGACAAGCCGCAACGCCAGAAGACGACATTCGTTCCTGCGGCATCGGCGGCCCAGCCTCGGTCACGCTCATGCCGCATTCATCGGCGCGGCGGGCGGCTGGAACGGGAACTGACGCCGCACGTTGTTCCGGCATATTCAGCATTCAGATTTTGGAGTGAGTCGTGGGCCTGTTTACGAAGGACATCAAGACGATGGACGACCTGTTCCTGCATGTTCTGCAGGACATCTACTATGCCGAGAAGCAAATCCTGAAGGCGCTTCCCGACATGGTCGAAAAGGCGACCAATCGCGATTTGACGGCTGCCTTTAAGGCGCATCTCTTTGAAACGGAAAAACATGTGCAGCGGCTCGAGCAAGTGTTCGAACTAATTGGCGAAAAGGCGAAGGGGACAACCTGCCCGGCGATCGACGGCATCATCAAGGAGGCCAACGAGATCGCCGGCGAGGTTGCAGAGAAGAAGGTGCTCGACGCCGCCTTGATCACCGCGGCGCAGGCCGTCGAGCACTATGAAATCACCCGCTACGGAACGCTGATTGCGTGGGCGCAGGAGAGCGGCAACGAAGCCGTCGCCCGGCTTCTTACAACGACGCTCAACGAGGAAAAGGCGGCAGACAAGAAGCTGACCACCATTGCGCAGCGAAAGGTCAACCAAAAGGCATCCGGCTGAGCGGCAGCTCTCCAAAGGGATCTCTGCATGAATGCGCGCGGTGAACAGACCCGATCGCTCTGGATGAAGGTCGACGTCTATCCTGACGCGCCGAAATTCTCGGGAAAGATGAGCTGCAACACCGTCATCATCGGATCGGGCATCGCTGGCCTGTCGGTCGCACACGAGTTGGCCAGCATCGGTGAAAGGGTGATCGTCATCGATCGAGGATCGATCGCCGGCGGAATGACGTCCCGCACCACAGCGCATCTGGCGCCAATTTGCGACGACGGCCTGAGCGCGTTGATCAATCTGCGCGGTGAAGAAACCGCAAGGCTCTTTCAGGAAAGCCAGGAAGCCGCGGTAGCACGCATCGAAGAAAACGTCGCCGAGTTGAAGATCGACTGCAATTTCCGCAGGCTGGACGCCTTTCTGTTTCCTGCGATGGGGCTGGATCCCAAGGAGGCGCGCGACCAGCGCCGTGAGGAATTCAACGCGGCGCGGAAGTTGGGCGCGCCCGTCGAACTCGTGACCGGAGTGCCGTTAAAGGGTTTCGAGAAGGCGCCCGTCCTGCGCTATCCCAATCAGGCCACGTTCCATCCGCTGCGCTATCTGCGTGGCCTGGTTAGCGCAATCCGTGTCAGGGGCGGGCTGATCTTCGCGGACAGCCCTGTGGTTGCTTTTGAAGAATTGCCCGATGGCGTACGCATCTCTACGGAGAACGGTGGCGTGATCGAAGCGGCCGCAGCCGTCGTCGCCACGAATTCCCCGATCAACGATCGCTTCCAACTGCACACAAAGATGTCGCCCTATCGCACCTATGCGATGGCCTTCACCCTGCCGCGTGGCGATCTGCCGGATGCGCTGTTCTGGGATACCGGCGATCCCTATCATTACGTCCGAATGAATCCCGGCCCAGGCTCGGTCGACTATCTGATCGCCGGCGGCGCCGACCACAAGTCGGGCGAAGCCGACGATGGCGACATCCGCTTCGAGGCGGTCGAGGCCTGGATACGCCAACTCGTTCCCGCGCTGGGCAAGGAGGTCGCCCGTTGGTCAGGGCAGGTTCTGGACACGATCGACTACTGCGCCTTCATCGGTCCAAATCCCGGCAGCAAGTCGGTCTATGTGGTCACCGGTGATTCAGGACAGGGCATGACACATGGCGCGCTGTCCGGCCTGCTTCTGAAGGACCTGATTTCGGGGCAGGAGAACCGTTGGGCGACGGTTTACGAGCCGTCGCGCAAGACGCCCTCTGGCGTGATCAACTATGTCCGGGAAAACGTGTCCGCCGTCAAAAATCTTGCCGCTTACCTGCTTCCGGGCGAGTTGAAGTCACTTGACGCGCTTGCGCCCGGCCAGGGTGGGATTCTTCGCAACGGCCTGAGCAAGATTGCCGCCTGCCGCGACACAGCCGGAAAGTTGCAGCTGCATTCCGCCGTCTGCACGCATTCCGGATGCGAAGTCGCCTGGAATTCCACCGAGCAATGCTGGGACTGCTCCTGTCACGGCTCGCATTTTGCTCCCGATGGCACTGTGCTCAACGGGCCGGCCGTTGATCCTCTCCGGCCAGTGGACGCGTCCGCGGGAGAGATTGATGCCCTTACTCGAGCGCGGTAAAAAGATCGTCGAGAACATTACGGGCTGGGAGCGGCCGTCAAGCGGCGAGCTCGATCGTCAGGTGCGCTCGCGCAAGGCGAACGCTTTCTTCTTCAGGGACGATGGTATCATTCCCAATCACCCCGCTGGGCTCTTGCGCCACTGCTCAACTGTCAGTGTGATTTCCGAAGCGGGCCTTGGAACCGGTCGAACCGAAGATAGTTGAAGTAGACCCAGCTCGCAGCGAGGTGACCATGTCTTTGAGCGTCAACGGCGCATCTATGGCGCTCTCCGAAGATTCCCGCGTCTCGCTCGATAAGCTCCTCTGACACTGCAACCGCAATGCCAAAGCGAACACAAAAGTCCCCGGGGAATACGACGCCACGGAAGGGGATGCCCAGCCCAAAGCTTGGCGAGCAGGAGTTCAAGGTGCGTTACCGACAGCAGTTTGCCGACCCTGCGTTTGACAAGCTGGACTCCGAACTCGGAGACATTGCCGAAGTGGCTTGGCAGGCCTATGCCGATAGCCGCAAGAGTCCGCGAACCCGTAAGGCGGGACCGGGGTTTGCAGATCCCGATTACGACCTCTCGGTGGACTGGATCGCAGCGCGGCAGGCGATCGATGATGCTCAGCAGCGTTACGAGAACCGGGCCATGCCGCCCCACGTTCTCATCATCAACAGCTCATCGCGGAGCGAACATACCTGCCCGGGGGAAATGTCAAAAAGCTTCCGGTTGGCCGAGTTGGCGCGGGATGCGATCGAGAGCAATGGCAAGCTAACGGCAGAAATACTCGATCTATCACGGCTCGCGTCAGAATACGGGCGCAACATTCATCCATGTAAGGCGTGTTTCTCAACCGCAGCTCCACTCTGTCACTGGCCTTGTTCCTGTTATCCGAACCATTCGCTCGGGCAGGTGCAGGACTGGATGAACGATATTTATCCGCTCTGGGTGGCTGCCCACGGGATCATGGTGATCACGCCGGTAAACTGGTACCAGGTTTCATCTCCCCTAAAGCTGATGATGGACCGCCTCGTCTGCGCGGATGGTGGAAACCCGGATCCGACACTTACCGGGGGGAAGGACGCTGAGAAAGCCAAGCATGTCGAACTCGACGGCTGGGATTATCCGCGTCACCTAGCTGGCCGACTGTTTTCAATTGTCGTTCATGGCGATGTCGAAGGCGCCGAGAATGTGCGCCATTCGGTTTCCGATTGGCTGCGCTTCATGAACCTTGCGCCAGCTGGGCCGGCTGCCGAGCTCGACCGCTACATCGGCTATTGGAAACCCTACGCCACCAATCATCAGGAATTGGACATTGACGAAGCCATCCAGGGCGAAGTGCGCAACGTCGCCTTGACGCTTGCCGAAGCGCTGATGGACCAGCGAGCCGGTAGAATAAGGATAGCCGGCTCGACGTTAGAAGAACCGAGGCAGAAATAGGTCCATCCTAGCAAGGATGAGACCCGCCGGTTCGCCCCCGACAACCAGCGACATCTGCCGGACAGTGCAGCGTACTTCCGGCTCTATTCGCGACAGCTCATGCAGCACATAGCTAGCTAGCGAACATCCAGACGGCTAAATGACCGCTCCGATTAAGCCGAGCAGTGATTTCGAGCCGATAGCTGACGGGCTTTGCAGTTCCCCTGAGCCGTTTTGGGATCAGGGCGGAGGCACGGACGGTCCCGCAACGATAGCAGAAAGCTTCGCCTTGTGAACAAGGGCGGACATCTCGTGTGGCTTCTTCAGGGGTATCCCCGGTTGATCCCTCAAACAGCGCGAAACTGGACTGCGCGTTCGCAGCTGGTCAAGCGGCACGCTACTGCGCTCCCATTCGCCGGGAACGAAGTCGTGGCGTCGCTGTTGGATTGTCGCAACCAGCGAGAGCACAACATGCCAATCTATCACTTCCACGTCGACAATGGCGAATTCACCCCAGACCCTAACGGAATCGAACTGCCAGATTTGACTGCCGCGCGGCGGGAAGCAGTGCGTGCGGCCGGCGAGATAATCAACGAGAGCAATCGGTCATTCTGGGAGCATATGACGCCCTGGATTATGAATGTGACGGACAGCGAAGACCGCCTGTTGTTCACCCTTCAATTTGGGGCGAAGGTTCCCTCGGGATCTGCGCGATATATTCCCTCTACCAAGGAACCAGGCGGCCCTGGCTCGACATGAAAAACCCCTTGGCCGGAGCCAGGGGGGAAGGGTCCGAGATATTAATCATGCTTCCTGAGAGGGGTTTTCACTTTCGCGCCGACGACCCTTGGAGGGAACCGCTTGCTCGCGGCGACGGTTATAGCGTTTTCGCGGTGATTTGCCATGTATCTCGTCCAGATCCTACTGCCTCGCAACGACAACCAAGGTGAGCCGTTTCCGGGGAAGGAGTTCGACGATGTGAAAGAAGAACTCGCGGTTCGTTTCAAAGGCGTCACCGCCTATCTCCAGGCACCCGCGGAGGGTCTTTGGAAAGACAGCGGAGAAACAGACAGGGACGAGATTGTTATCTTCGAGGTGATGACGCCAGAGGTGAACGTTTCAAATTGGAAACTTCGACGTGGCGATCTGGAGCGCCGGTTTAAACAGGATAATGTTGTGGTCCGCTACTTAGCGATAGCGCTCATCTGAGACGTTAACTCGATGCCAAAGACATAGGTCCCAAAAAGCGAATACGACCCCCGCCCCAGTCCGACGGCGCTGCTACAGACTTCTTCAGCGGCCTGTTAGCTCGCCAATGGCCAGGCAATGTCGAGCGAGGCAGAATAAAGCAGCTTGCCGATCTCATCGCGCACGGCGCCCCTAACGTCCAATTCGCGTGAAGCCATTCGTCGATGGCAATCTCATGCAATGCTTTCAGTGCTTCCCCTCGCAGCCGCTGGGGTTGTCGAGATCGAGCCAGGTATCACCTAGCTTTACTCGTTTCGGAGAATTTCAAAGGTAGTTCGGCATTGGCTGCCAATGTGAGGCGCCTGCTCCTCGGCCGCATTTAAATATGAAAGTTTGCTGATATGAAAGCTTGCTGCCGGGCGTCCACCGCTTACGCTGCTCCAACGCCATGGTTTGTGAACTGGAGGCTTGGTTCCAATCGCGGGAGACACCGACGGGCACTCGGGAGCATTTTCCGCACTCGGGCGTTAATCAAACGTTGACCTGAAGGATCGTGCCTTTGGACGACGTTGATGGCCTTGTAAAGCTGCGCCGACATGTCCGCATTCTTGTGGACCTCGGCCGGCTGGCCGGAGAAGAAACCCCGCTCTCTCGCTTCCTTGATCAAGCCTGCGTGCAAGTTGCTCGAGCGATCGAGATCGACCACGTAAAGGCCCTGCGATATCGGCATAAAACAGCTGATTTGTTCATCGAAGCCGGGTTTGGTTGGAAGGACGGCGTGGTGGGTCTGGCGACGTTTCCCGCCGACCTACGGTCGCCTCCTGGACGAACATACCAGACGGGTGAGCCGGTGGTGATAGTAGACGGAGCGACTGCGCAACAGCGGGGGGATTTCGTTTTTTCCGAGGTGCTTAAAGAGCACAATATCAAGTCCCTTGCGAACGTACCTATCCTCGTCAAGGGCGCAGCTTGGGGCGTACTGGAGGTGGATTCGACAGTCACGCGCGAGTTTGGCGACGACACTATCGCTTTTCTGATGGCTGCTGCGGCCGTTATCTCTTCAACACTGCAGAGACCAACTGCTTCCGCCGACGCGCAATCAACAGCAACCGCCATCGGTCAGGTGGAGGAACGCGAGGTGCTGCTGCGGGAGATGCAGCACCGGGTGAAGAACAACTTCCAGCTTATCCTGGCCTCCATTGCTATTCAAAAACGGCGCTTCGAGAGCGCCGAAGTGCATCGCGTTCTGGAGCACGTGGCAAACCGCGTGAACGCTATTTCGCTTGCCCATGACCAGTTGTCACCCGGCCAGGATCTGCGGGCGGTCAATGTGGCGAACTATCTGCGCGCGCTATGCGCATCACTGCAGGCGCAGATGGAGAACGCGACGATCGAGATCAACGCCGACGAAGTCGAACTCGCGATGGAGCGTGCTGTTCCGTTGGGCCTCATCTTGAACGAGGCCGTGATGAACTCTGTCAAGCATGCCTTCGGCACAGGTAAAGGCAACATCAATGTTAGCCTGCAATCCGGCGTCGGCTACGGGGAGGCGCGACTGACGTTGGCAGATGACGGACATGGCGTGCGGAACCCGCGACCCGGTGGATCGGGACAAAAGCTCATTCAAGCACTTTCACGCCAGATTGGCGGCACGGCGGAGCTGTTAAGCTCTGACAAAGGCACCACCGTAACGGTCGTTTTTCCCGTAATCGCATAACGAGTTTGGCGTACCTCTTTACGCATCTCGCACTCCCTGACGCACAGCTCGAAATCGATACGCTTCTCGCAAGAGATCGTCGGCAATAGACCATGACCACCATCGCGACCTTCAACGTACACGGCGTAACACCCGCCCTCCTCAAATGGCTCGGTGAAACCCGATATGTGATCGTTGGCTTGCAGGAGCTCACTTCATCCGACGAGAAATTCCCCGCCGATGCCATCGGGCAAGCCGGCTACGATGCCATCTGGCACGGTCAGGAATCTTGCCCCCGGCGTGGCAATTCTCGCCCGGGGGGCGCTCAACCAGTGGAGCGCAGACAGGGCTTGCCCGGCGATCCGGTCGACACACTGACCCGGCCGCTACTCGAACCCAGATCGGCGAGCTTGATTGGCTGCCTCCACTGGCTGGGTGGCAATCCTGCCGCAGGCCCGAAATTCGATTACAAGCTCGCGTGTTTCCGTCGATTGATCAGCTATGAGACCGTGCTCAAGGAAGACACTGTCCTCTGCCTTGGTCGTGCCCGCCGCCATCTATGCCGTGGTGCCAGCATGTTGGATAGGAGATGCCGGCTACTTCTCCCAGATCCGTCAGGTTATGATCTAGCCCGCGACGGCTGGGCGATCGTCTACGTTTGCCTCCTCCAATCTTATATTAGCCAGCGCTTGGAACCTCGAACGATGCATGGAGTTCCCTTTCGATCATGGAGGAGAAACCAGTGACCGAAAAAGATAATCTGACCGGTTCCATATCCGACCGCGATGCGTGGGATCGCACGTCCGGCGCCGCCACCGCAGGCAAGTCCGGAGCGGCAATCGATAAGCTGAAGTCGAGTGCCTCCGACGCGTTGGGCGACCTGAAAGACGCTGCGGCTGCGGTTTCGACAGATGCCCGAGGGTATGCGGGGGGCGTGGCCGCGGATGCCGCGGGTGCTTTCAAAGAGGCGGTGGAAACAAACAAGACCGCCGGGGCCGACGCTATCGCAAACATTGCCCACTCGGTCAAAGAAGCGGCAGATGGCATCGAGCAGAAATCGCCTCAAGTGGCGAGCATAGTGCGCAGTGCCGCCGAGGGCGTGGAGCGGATTTCGACCGACATCAGAGATCGTAATGTCGGCGAGCTGGTCGACTCGGTGACGAAGTTCGCGCAACGCCAGCCCGCCGCTTTCTTTGGCATCGGGATCCTCGCTGGTATCGTGCTGACGCGCTTCATGCGGAACTCCAACTCCTGATCTGTCAGGGCCAGGAGGGCTGACATGGACAATGGGCCGGAGGTTCGTTCTTTTAGAGGCGTTGTGCGCGAGGCGGGAGACCGAGCAGCGTCTTTGGCTCGTCTCGACCTGGAACTCTTTCACGCTGAGCTGAAATCAAAAGCTTCCACGATCATGGCGTCTGGGATCTACGGGATCGCGGCGGCGGTCCTGTTTGTTCTGGGGTCGTTTGCCTTGGTGGAGTGCCTGATACTCGCCATCGTGCTGGCTGGAATCAGTGCCGTTTTCGCGTGTCTGATCGTCGGTGCTGTGCTGTTCGTCGCGGGGGTGGCGTCGCTGCATTTCGCAAAAAAGGCCATCGCAGGTTGGACGCCGATCCCGGAGCAGACAATCGCCCAGGCAACCGCCGATTTCACCGCGCTGAAGAGAGGACTCCATCATGGCGCCAACCAATGAGCAGATTGCAGCCTTGGCGGCAAGAGCTGCCTTGGAGCGACACGCGCTAGCTGGCTGCGTCGCGGAGATTACTCGCCGAGTGCAACCTCGTCAGCTGGCAGACGGCGCCATGGCCATCGCGAAGAAGAAGATGGAAGAGACGTTCGGCAACGTTTCCAATGCCGTGAAGGAAAATGGTGGGACGGCAGGGCTAATCGGCCTGGGGGCAATTACCGCATTCGAGGTCGGAAGGCTGAGCGCGACCGAAAATACTTCCAGGCATTCTGATGACCATGCAAGCGACCCGGAAACCGAGCCGCCATACGAGCGATCGGACCCGCCGGTTGGTTCGTTTGCTCGGGCTGGCGCGGTGGCTCGGTTTGCAGGCGGGCTGGCGATCGGCTCGATACTAAGCGGCGGCTTCAGGTCGACGGCGCTAGAGAAAGAGCTGATGGCCAATATCCCGTCCGAACTGAGTATACCTGCAGGCGACTTCATCTCTCAACATTCGAGGGGTGCGAAGATTTGGGCCGCGCAAGCTTTCGGATTTGCAAAATATGGCGCTGCGTTCCTTGTCATCATGGCGACCATCAGCAACCATTTGAGCGGGTCCACCTCGAGCGACCAGAACGATGCCGGCTAGCTTCCGTGCCTCAGTCCGCACCGACCAGCAATCGGATGTCGAGGAAGCTGCTCGATTGTTGTTGGCTCCCACCTCCTTGCTCGATCCGGCCTCACGGACGATGCTGTCAATCCGTTCGCTGTGCCGCAAAAAACGGAACATTCCCATGAAGCCCTTGCGAGCAACCGAAGCCGAGCAGCCCGAGATATTTTGCAACCGTAAAGCGCGAGATGCCTGCCATTGACGGCGCCATCGGCAAGATGGCCAAGCAACTGCGTGGACTATCGGACGTCAGTCAGAAGCGGGCAATCGCTGAACTCTCGGCAGCTTGGATTATGCCAATCTACCCCGACGATCTTGGATTGTTGATTTCACTTTCCGATGCGATGCGCGACCAGACCGACATCATCCTGAAGGAAGCCTGGGAACATGGAGAGCGGCAACAGCGCCACTGATGGTCAGACGCAGCCACAGCATTCCGGCGCCGTCGACTATCAATCGCGATATGCCACTCCAGGTGGCGTTGCCAGACGACATCTGCACCGGAAGCAATTTCACGCTGATCGATCGCTTTCTGCGAGAGCACGCCGTGGTTTGCCGGACCCGCGCGGTGGTTGCTATTTGGGACGATGGAAAGCAGAAGCAGTGGCGGGCTCCGGTTCGGAATGGAGTTTCGATGACGTCAAAGCCTTTTTTTCGTTCTGACGTTCATGCTGTTGCTGCTTCTGGCCGTTGTCGCGGCCACGCAGCTCGTCCGACTCATCGCCAAATGGGGCCGCTCTGAACAAGCGGTAGCAGGCGACGTCGGACAGGACGCATTTTTAAGGCTTAAATCACCCACTGCAGTGCTAAGCCGAGCGTCGCGAGCCCCATTGCCACTGTCGAGAGCCAGCCGAGCAGACGCAGCCACCCCTCCACCGGGAACTTGCCCATGATGTCGGCGCGTCCGGCCATCAACATCATGACGATCATGACGGGAACAGCACACATACCGTTGATCACCGCGCTCCAGTAGAGGGCCTTGATCGGGTCGATCGGGGTGAACATGATACCGGTGCCCAGCGCGGCCGCCGCCGCAAGGGTGGCGTAGAACGCCACCGCCTCCTTAGGTTTGCGCGACAGGCCAACTTTCCAGTGAAATGCCTCGCCGACGGCGAACGCGGCCGATCCGGCGAGCACCGGGACGGCGAGCAATCCGGTACCGATGATACCGGCGGAAAAGATGATGAACGCGAACTTGCCCGCCACCGGCTCAAGAGCCTTGGCCGCGTCGGTGGACGAGGCAATGTCGGTGACCCCGGCGTTGTGAAGCGCTGCCGCGGTCGTGAAGATAATTGCCAGACCGATGAGATTGGATAACGCCATGCCCACCAACGTGTCCGCGCGGATGCGCTGAAACGCCCGCGCTGCCTGCCAGGGGGCCCATTTTAGTGGCTTGGCGGCCGGCTTCGCTTCCTCTTCCTCAACTTCCTGCGACGCCTGCCAGAAGAACAGGTAGGGCGAGATGGTGGTGCCGAGAATGGCCAGCAGGGTGGTGAGGAACGTCCCGCTCCATTGGATCTGCGGGATGAGCCCTCTGGCAGCATCACTCCAAGAGACCTTGGCCGCGAACATAGCCACCACGTAGGCAAACAGGCTGAGGGTCGTCCATTTGAGGATGGTGACGTAGCGGCTGTAGTCGAGGAACACGATTGCCGCGACACAGACCGAGGCGAAGCCGATCACGTAGACCGAACTTGGACCTCCGACCAGCAGTTTCAGCGAGTCGGCCATGGCGCTGAGATCGGCGCCAATGTTGATGACATTCGCGATAAAAAGCAGGGTGACGATAAAGCAGAGCAAGGCCCGCGGGTAGTAGCGGACCAAGTTGCCCGATATCCCTTTGCCCGTCGTGCGGCCGATCCGCGCTGAAATCTCCTGGATGGCCGCCATCAGTGGGAAAGCCACAACCATTGTCCAGCCGATAGTGAACCCGAGCTGCGCTCCCGCTTGGCTGTAGGTGCCAATACCTGAGGGATCATCGTCCGAAGCCCCGGTGATAAAGCCCGGCCCGATAGTGCGCAGGAACCGCTGAAACGGCCCTTTCGCGATCATGTTGCTCTGCTCGCGAGAGGCTCCCGAACTGGCATCGCTCACGTCTTAGTCCTCCATGCCCAAGGCCTGCAACGAAGGGTCGACCTCGGTCGAAGGGCTCACCGACGACGTATGAGCGCTGCTAAGTTAGGTTGGGTGGATGATGAACGGGGATTATTCCCTTCAGTTCCCCTCGCACCTACTTAAGCCCCCCGAGGATAAGCTTCGACGCGCCGGTCACCGCTAGCCCCGTCCGCCGCTCTCTGTGGGATACGAATGTCGCCGTCCAGGCGCGATAGGCCTCCTCATCGCCCTGGCTCCACGCACCGAAGGCGCGCCAAGCGGTAAATGACGATGCAGGCTACTCGCGCTAGCCGGCTAGATGCTTGTGACTTTCGAAGATGCGGACCTTTTCGGGATAGCCGAGACGGAGCGTCCCGTTGCAACCCGGACACCTGAAAGTGGAAATGACCTTGAACCATGAGCCACGGCGAATGATCGGATGCGAGCATCGTGGGCAATCGAACTTCAGTTGATGATCATTGAGACTTTCCGGGATCGGCAATTGGGTACCTCCTCGCAATCAAGTCAAGTGGATGCCCACCATCATCGCAGGTCGATGCTGGGCATCCATGGGCTGGCAATGAAGGGACTATTCTTGCCAGCCCACCCTAAGAGAAATTTCCGGAAATGGTTTCACGGCTGGGACCTATGAGCGACGTGGCAAGACGTTCGTCTCAGGGATAGTAGGACTGAGGGGCAAGGGACGGCTCGTGGAGGAACCAGCCAGGCTCATTACTGTTACAGGACAGCCCGTCGCGCACACGTTGCCAGCGCATCCGGGCGGTCCCCAATACCTGCCCGCCAGCTCCAGCTGGCGGGCTTTTTGGCGGCTTGACAACCCACCATAGCGGGCCAGTTTCTCGGCGTTTGAGGGATCAATCGGGGATCCGCAAGGCGAAGCTTTCTGCCATCGTTGTGGGACCTTCCGTGCCCCCGCCTCTACCGCCGCCCTGATGCCAAGACGGCTCAGGCGAACGGTAAAGCCCGCCGGCTCCGGTCGTCGGGCTTTTTTGTTACCCGGAACCTAAAGCACGGAAAAGCATTGCCTTTCCATGTTCAGCGACAAAGAAACCCTAATCGTCGAAGCTTGCCTGCTGGCAGCAATACCGGTCTCGATCGGCATAGCAGTGCTGTCGGCCGTGATCTTCCACTGATGTCGCACAGGCCGCTAGCGACTGCCCATGCCATCTACCTCAATCAGGAAAACGGAATACGATCCGGCCAGCAAAATCCTCTCGGTGTGGTTTGTGGCCAGCGGCAAGCGCTACGACTTTGAGGAGGTGCCACCAGAGACCTACACGGCCTTCCGGTCGGCCTTCGTCAAGGGCCGCTATTTCAACGACCACATCCGCAATCATTTCCGGTATCGCCGCGTTCCGGACTAACTGTCCATTTCAAGAGGCTGGTGACCAGGTTGTTCGTGCCAAATGACCTGCCTAAGGTCGCGCCTATCGAAGCCATGGGGATTGGCGCAAAGTTTTTACAAGCGCTGATCCCGGCCGGTGGCCGTATCCAATTCAGCGAGGCGCTCCCAGGCACACCAGCGACGCCGTCTACCACCCTGCGTGCGAGGCGAACCTCGAAGGATCATATCGAAGCGGATCGATAGCGCTTACCGCAGTGGCCCAACGATGAACTGGCGCAAGATCAAGTGCTACGTCGAGAAGGAGATGGACATCCTCGGCGTGCAGCGAGGGGCCGGCGAGCCGGCCATGGTGCTCATGGCTGACAAGGGCCACTACATGGGCGGCGCTTTCGTCACCTTCAAAGCTGACAAGCGCCAGGCGCTGTGGAACCGCATTCATCGGCAAGGTGGCGCTCCGCCGCCGAGGGGTTTGAAGAAGCAGAAGGCGGAGTGGCTGAAACCCGGCCTCGTCGGTAGAGTGAAAATCCTCAAGGGCGAGGAGATGCTGCGGCACGCCTCGTTAAAGGATTTTCGGGAGGATGAATGATGGCCGTCGCCAAGAAGGATCAGGAGCGCGTCGGCTACGCGTGGATGTATGGCCAGCAGGCGCGCAAGGACGGCAAGGAACGGGCAGTGCCTGATTATTGGGTCGAGCATGCGGAAGCTTGGTTGCGGGGTTTCGACGGGGTGTCGCTCGGCGCTGAGCCCAAGCCGGTGAGCGATCGACTGGAAGCCGAGCTGGACGAAGGCGCGGTGTCGACGCGCTAGTTCAACGAAGATCGCCTCGGCCGCGACATTCCGCCCTCGGAACGAAATCGCTCGACTTCAGTTGATTTTCGGAAGGGACGGCAGACTTAAGGGATGCCCAACTATGGTCGAGATTCTCAATCTGGAAGTTGCCAGGGCGCGTCAGCGCATCAATCGAGCAAACCGCTCGCTCAGCCGGGCAAACGAGTTGGCGGACGAGTGCGGCGGGGTTGCTATCAACCTGACTCTCTGCAACCGAATCCGCGTCGAACAGCAGCGCGTGATCGATGCGCGCGCCCGCTTCATGAAGCTCAATCCCGACGCACGCTATTGAGGGAGTTTGCCATGCTGTTTGAACCGCTCAATTCGGACGGCCGAAAGCGAAGCGCCCTCTACCATGCCGCAAGGTTGGAGATGCTGCACAAACGGGTTGTGACGCGTATGGAGCGAACAGACCACGCGGCGGACGAGGTCGAGGCGGCGGCGGAATTGCTCGTTGAAGCTGTTCAACCGTCTGGAAAAGCCCAGACGCTCGGCATGTAGTGCGCCAGCGGTCGGTCTTGGCTCTCCTCCAGGTTGGCGTTCAGCCGGCCGTCGATGATATACAGCACTTCAATCATAGGAATTTCTCCCCCTTCGCCACGGTGCTCGTAGCAGAACCAGTACGATGGTTGTTTCGGCCGCCCGAAACCCCAACCGGCATCCTTGCCGCATTCGGCATGCTCGCAGCGTGCCCGAGCGGGCCGCGCGGGCGCTGCTGGATGGTCTCACCGGTGCGAGTGGCCTCGTCGCTCATCCGTAGCGCCGTCCGCGCGGGCTGCCCTTCATCTTGTCCAATTCATCCTGCAGGTGGCCGTTGAGCACGATCATCTCCTTCAGCGCCTTCACGGTGTCGCCGCCGTGAAGCTTGATGAACTTGTCGGCAACCTGTTGCAGCGCTGCCTCCTGGCGGCTGTCCAACCTGACGATGTGATCCATGGCCGTTATCCTAGAACAAGGAAGCCTGCGCTGGCGGCTCGCCTGGAAACTTGATCTGCGTTTCCGGCTTCTCAACGATCACCAGCGTGTCGTCCGGCGCCGGCCGCTGTAGCTTCTTCGCCTCCGACCAGGGGGCGGTGAGCCACAATTCGGTTTCCTCCGGCGTGGTCAGGATCACCGGCATTGCCTTCTCGTGGATCGGCTTGATGAGCGCGTTGGGATTGGTCGTCAGGAAACCATAGATTTCGTGGTCGCCGGGGCCTTCCTTCACCTTGCGCACGCCGTGCCATGGCGTCCACAGGCCGGCGAAAAAGAACAGTGGTCGCTCCTCGCTGACCGCGAACCAGAAGTTCTTCTGGATCCCGGTTTCTGGATCCTTGTCGCCCGGTGTCGGCGACGGCTCGGCAAAGCTCGTCACCGGCACCACGCAGCGGTTCTCGACGCCGAGATAGGGCTGCCAGTGGGCATACTGCGGATTGCGGACATTGGTTGTGCCGGAATCGGCGTTGCCGCGCATCCGCTCGGGGGGCGTTGGCATGCCCCATCGAAGCCTGGCGAGCTCGCGGCTGCCGTCGGCAGCATTGCGAACCACCGGAGCAAATTGGTTTGGGTAGATGTCGATCGAGGACTCTAAGTTGCCGGAGATGTCGCGGAGCGTCCGCGTCCACTGGCGGATCGCCTCCTGGCTGGTCGTGATGTTGTAGAGATTGCACATGCCTAGCTCCGCAGGGCTTCGGGCACGCTGAGCGGCCCCATTTCCAGAATTCGCTCATAGGCGCCGGAGCGCCACCATACGCCGCGCGCGCGACCGTTCTTCCTGTCTCGCTTCGGATCGAACTTGATACCGCCGAAGTGGTCAAGGAAGGCCGTTGCGGCTGCGCTATCGGAAAAGCAGTGCAGCCGCCATTGTTCCTGCTTGCCGTCCTCCCAGATCGCGATTACGGACCTGATCCGGCATTCGAGGCCGTGCTCTTCGAGGAAGCGCCGGATCAGCGTGAAATTGTGACCGGTGCAGATATCGTCGGGCAGGGCGGCCTGGTGCGGCATCTCGCGGTCGATGATCGTAGGCGCCGGGATGCCGCGGCTTCGCGTGACCATCAATGCTGCTGGCGGCGCGCCTTCATTCGGGCGGCTTCCGTCAGATCGATCTCGGCTTGGTCGCAGATCGCCTCCGCGAGCGACAGCTGCAACTCCAAGTCTTCTGGGTAGCACAGCATGCCATCAGTTCCGCAATGGCCTTTTTCTGGCTGACATCGGACAGGCCGCGCAACTGCTTGCCCATCTTGCGTGACGCGAGATGGATGGCGGGCAACTCGCGCTTGATGATAGCGAAGATTTCGGGTTGGTCGGCTTCGGTGGCACGTAGGGGCTTCATTGGAAATTCCTCCATTTCGCCTACAGTGAACGAAAAGAGAACATTGAATCAAGAGACCTCTTGACGTCACAGGAATATGTTCCTCATTTCAGCATGTGCCGGAGCAACCCGAGAAGTGGCCGAGAGGTGCGGCCTGGACGCTGACGCATGCCCATGACGCCGGGCAGGCGTGTGGAATCCGCTGCGGCAAATGCAAGCTCAAACGCTTCTACAAACCGCTCGAACTGCGCGAGGTCATAGGCAATGTCACAATCGACGAGGTGAGGGAGAAGGTTCGGTGTCAGCAATGCGGTAGCCGCGAATGGATGGACGCAGAGCTCTTCCATCCAACAGGGGAGCAGGCGCACACGATCCGATACCGGAGGTTGGTTCAAATCCGCTGGGAGAAACGTGTCATCTGGCGAGATGAGTAGGTAGAGAGATCAAATCCGCTCGCTTCGTTCAAACGGTCGGTGCACGTTTCTGAAATCGACTTTCGCGAAAGTCGAGCAATTTCTGGTACACCTCAAGGTGCCCGACAAGGTTGCGTGCTAGAAACCTAACCAACTTCGGGTTGTTCAACAGTCTGTCAAAATAACTCGTAACGGCAATTAGGTTGAGCACTGTTGCGCCATAGGTGCTGGCGACGCTCAGGTATTCATGGCTGACCTTGGTCAGGTCGGTTTCCATGACCGCCAATTGCGACGGGGAGATGCCCTCATATTGCTTTCTGCGAGCAAAGGGATCGGTGAGCTGCGAGCGTGGTGTGAGCGCGATCAAGACTCTCGCCACACGAAATTGCACGCGGTCCAACGCTAGCATGAGCCGTACGATTTCAACCTGGCGGCCCGGCACGACCTCTCGCAACAAGGGGAAAATCTTCAAGGGGGCGCCAAAATCGTTCAGGAGGTTGAGAGCCTCAAGACAGACACCGCCGACAAGCTGCGGCTCGGCCGCGAAGCTAAACGTGCTGCGCTGTTCCCCAGAATGGGAATTCGGCTCGCCGCTTGGCAAATCCTGCGTCAAGATCGAAGGTAGCGTTCCGAGATCATGCGCCTGCAGCAAGGCGCGAAACGCAGCGTTGAGTAGTAGCTGGCGGGTGGTGTTGACGACGCTTTCCAGTTGATGCTGCGCTGCTTCGGCTTCTCTGATGAAGTCCTGCATACGATCGAATTCGCGCTTGTAGGTCCGCAGGAACGCCGGGCCACGCAATGGATTCAACGGCGCCTGCAAATTGTCAGTCAGGCGAATGGCATGCCGGTTGTTCTCGACGAAGCGAGGCAGCTCCGCTTTGGTCATTTTCACGGAGTTGCCGAAATCGGTTCTCGTCTCGCCATCTCCACCACAGGATCGAGCGAAGCGAAGAGGAAGGCATCAAGGCGCACGCCATTGTCTGCCTTGAGCATGCGATGGGCAGACTGCGCTTCATGCGGGGGCGCAATGAGGAAATCACGAACAGTTTGATGATCGGCCTCCATTCTGATCAAAACGGTCACATCTGGCCCAATCAGACCCCGGTTCCAAAATATCCAACGTGGATAGCCGGTGACGATGATGCGGTAGCGCGCGATCCATATCGCGACGGTGAACTCTTCATTGACGCGCATAATATTTGTTTTGGGATCGTACAGTGCCGAACCACCGACCTTGTTAATGTTCGACATTAAGTCCTCGACTACTTGCTGCCGGATCTGTTTGAGCCGGTTGCTGACATCGAGTTTCCGAAAATTCGCCGACGCGTCGTATCCGATCAGCTGGTAGGTGGCCTTCATGCTTCCAAATCGGTGTACGTAAATGTTGGCTGAATGACAGCCGGGGGCGGCGTCAATGATTGGGCCCGACAGCCTCCCCCGCTCCTTCAGGAGCTTGGTCAGATCGGCAAGCAGCTCCTCATCGGGCTTAAGGTAAGCACGCGCCCGCCTGATCGCTTGCGCGCGACCGAAAAGCGCCCGGGTCACGAGCGGCTCGATGACATTGTCGGCGCGAACAAATGCGCTTGGCGGATTTCTTACCCGGTCGTGTAGAAGCTTATGGGATATTCGATTCCAGACACTGTTGCCGATATACTTCTCGCTTACCAGTATCGTGGCCACGCATGCTTTGGTCCATGGTCTGCCGAGTTCAGTAAGCAGGCCGCGAGCGTTTAATGCAGTCGCAATTTCGGCTTCCGTTTTTCCTTTCACGAACTGATTGAACATCCATCGCACGGTCGAGACCTCATCTTTTGGCCCCGGGACGAGAATGACACGGTCACTGGCCAGCCCTTTTCGCTCGTTGCGATGAAGCATTGCCTTGGGGCTTCCGGAGCCGTCAACAAGAAGGCGCCTGAAGCCGTAGCCGGCGGGGCCACCGCCGCTGAAACCCAGTGCGACTATCCGGCTCTGACCGGCGAAGACCCTGTTCGACAGCATGCGGCTGTACTCCGCGGCCATGCTGCGTTTGATTGCCTTGAGCACGTCGGACCCGATGCTCCCATCGTTGACGAATAGCTCGGCGCAGAACTCGATCCGCACTCCGGCCATCTGGCACCGGTATTCATAGGTGGCGCTTTCATCGGTATTCTGGAAGCGTCCCCAACGGCTCACGTCATAGACAACGACGGTTTCGAAATCGACTCGCCGGCTTTCCACATCTTCCAACAGCCGCTGCAAGCCTGGGCGCCCCACGAGGCTGAGGCCGCTTCGCCCGGGATCCTCATAGGTTGCAACAATGTCGTAACCCATGACGTTCGCATAATTGCGGATCGCGTCTCTCTGGTTGTCGATCGAGTAGATCTGCCTGTCTGTGGACATGCGCAGATACTCGGCCGCACGAATCCTTGGCCTCCCAAGGGGGCCGGCGTGAGCCGTTGCAGACTTGTCCATCGCCTTGCACCGTCGTGCTGGTGCTTTAAACTAGCGGTCGATGACCACGCGGCAAGGGAACGGAATGCGGCAATACGTCGGGCTGATCCACAAAGAGGAAGCCAGCGACTACGGCGTGTCTTTTCCCGACTTTCCCGGCGTTGTCACGGCCGGCGCAAGTCTCGGCGAGGCCCGCGAGCTAGCCGAACAGGCGCTTGCTTTCCACGTTGACGGTCTCGTTGAGGACGGCGAGATCGTTCCCGCTCCCACCTCCCTTGTGCAGGTCAAGGCAGACGCCGACCGTCCATATCTCACAACCATCATGGTCCCATTGAGGATCCGCTGACCGGTTACTGCCCGGGAGAGCCGCCTTTCCCGTTTGGCAACCATAGCGTTCAACTGCCGGGAAACCGTGATTCACTTCGTGAGCCGGCGCGCCGCCGTTCCGCCGCAATGCGACCGCACTTGGCGATTCCGCCCCCGTTTTCCAGTCCCTGGGGCTTCAGAGGAGTTCTAGTGATGATCATTAAGAAGGCTATTCTGGCGGTGCTGATGACCGCAGCACTCGCCGGCTGCGAGACGCAGACCGAGGGCCAGCAGCGGGCCACCACCGGCGCGCTGATCGGTGGCGCCGGCGGCGCACTGGTCGGCCAGGCGATCGGCGGCAACACCAAGAGCACGGTGATCGGTGCTGCCAGCGGCGCGCTGCTCGGCGCCGTCGTTGGCTCGGCCACCACCCCGCAGCGCCGCGGCGACCAGCTCTGCCGCTATCAGGACCGCTACGGCCGCATCTACACCGCGCCCTGCGACGACCGCTATTACAACGGCAACTACTGATCGTTAGCCACCTTCTCCCCGCTCGCGGGGAGAAGGTCCGGGGGTATGAGTGCATTGTCGGTCGCGTGCGCCGCAAAAAGGTTCTTGTGCGACGCAACAATCGATGCGTAGATGGGTTTGGGTGACGCTGGCGGGGTCAGGACGACCGGAGAGCGGAATCTGAGACCCGAGACGACCCATTTCGACGCGTTGCATGGACTGCGAGGCATCGCTGCCGTTCTTGTGATGCTTGGCCATTTCAGCGAGCTTACGGCGCGGCATCTTGAGCTGGCGCCGTCAGGCTTCCTGGCCGTCGACCTGTTTTTTCTGCTGAGCGGCTTCGTGATTGCCCACGCCTATGACGAGAAGTTCCGGAAAGGGATGTCTTTCTGGGAATTCGCGGAGGCCCGTATCCTCAGGCTTTACCCATTATATTTCGCCGCAATCGGTGTCGCCATGGTTGGCGTGGGCGCGGTCATCGCAATGCAGGGGCTAAGCTCGTATTCCCGGCTGGATTTGCTTGCGAGCCTCGCGTTTTCCCTTCTTTTCCTGCCCACGCCGCCGTCGCTGTCGGTCGGCCCAGATGTGCTTTTCCCGCTGAACGGTCCGGCATGGTCGCTTTTCTATGAACTGGTCGCCAACGCGGTTTTCGCCGCGCTGGCCCTGAAGCTTGCTCGCCGCTCGCTGGCTGCTATCTTCAGCCTTGGTTTCCTGGCGCTGGCGCTGATGGCCTGGCAGGGCGTCATCCTGGGTGGCGGGGCCCATTGGGACGGCACGATCGCGGCTCCCGCCCGGATCGCTTTTTCCTTCTTCCTCGGCGTTTATCTGCGGCGATATGCGACCGGAGACAGCCGGGATGGCAATCTTTACATGCCGATCCTGCTGGCGCTTTGCGCGGGACTGATGATCTTCCGTCCCGCCGGAAATGCGCAATTGTACGACCTGGCGATTATAGTGCTGGTCTGGCCCTGGCTTGTTCTCACGGCTTCCCGCTTGCGGCTCTCGGGCTTCTGGCGCGCGATCGCCCTGTTCTCGGGCAACATCTCCTACGCCATCTATGCGCTTCACACGCCGTTGATCAGGATTGTGAATGTCCTGGACGAATCCGTCACTGGAACCCAGTGGAATCAGCACGGCCTGCCATTCGTAGTGGGAACATCCATTCTCGTCATCGCGGTCTCGGCGTTCGCGCATTATGTCTACGACAAGAATGTCCGGACGCTGCTGCGGCATCTGCTTTCATTGCGGCGCGCACGCGAGGGCGTGACGCAGTTCTAGCCGAAGTCCTGCCGCACCGGCGGCGATCGACGATGCGCCGCCGATGCTACTCGGCAGGACTTGGCTTCAGCAGCGGCTTGCGGGCGAACCGGTGCAGAACCGTGCGACCGAGTTGCTGGCCAGGCATTTCGATGACCCTGTAGGTAATGAAGGACAGGACGCAGACCACCGGCAGCACGATCGCCAGCACGATGGCGAAGCGCAGCGGCGCCGCGAGGCCGTCGCCATAATGGGCAATGACGAGGGCCGCCACGGGTTGCAGAACCAGCAGGTGGATCAGATAGATGCTGTAAGACAATTCGCCGAGCACACGGAACACGCCTCCGCCCAATACGACGGCGATCGTTCGCGCCATGGCACCCGCCGTGCCGGGCAGCATCCGGTAGAGGACAAGGGCAAAGAACCCAAGCACCAATGCTTCGCGTATCAAGAACTTCGAGAGGCCGTAGCCGTCGCCGAAGGGGATGGCCGCAAGCGCCATGGCCAAGGCCAGATGAAGCACTGGCCGCGGTTGCCTTTGCGCCAGGACGCCCGCCAAAAGCATGCCGCACAGGAAGACCTGGATCTTCAGCGGCAGCAATGACGGCATCGGGAAATGGACCGAGGCCGCATTGAGGATCATCACCGCGAAGGCGCCGAGAGCCGCCACGAATATCGCGCTCCAGACCCAATCGAAACGGCGCACCAAAAGCATGAGCGCCGGAAAGACCGAGTAGAACTGCATTTCCAGCCCCAGGCTCCAGTCGGGCAGCGGCGTCCGGTAGGCAAGGTTCGGGGAAAGGCCGAACAGGAATGTCAGGTGAGCGGCGATGTTCTTCAGGCTGCTGTCGAGGTAGCGCTCGGGCGCCTGCGGCACACGGCCCAGGAATGCGTCGATGACCGTCCGCGATTCATAAAGATACGGGCCGAGCGCCAGCGCGAAGAACAGCATGACGTAGAACAGGGGCGCGATGCGGAAATAACGCCGCGTCCAGAATTTCAGCCAGGTTTCAGGCCTTTGCCAAGGCTCCTTGTCCTGGCGCAACTGATAGTGGAACACCATCAGGAAGCCGGACAGCATGATGAAGAGATCGACGCCCAGCGCAGGGTCGCCGAGCACCGGAAGATGCCAGCCTGTCAGGAGCAGGCAGTGGCCAACCAGCACCCACAACGCGGCGGTAGCGCGAAGCCCATCCAGGCATTCGATGCGCGATGAATCGGTAAGGCTATCGTTCATGCTGCAATGCAGCATGGCGAGCGTGCCCAGAATGTCAACCCGCGATGGTCTGTCAGCTGAAATTTGACGCGGTCACTCGCGCCATATCGGCCCACCTAGGCCGGCTTACGGGCTGTGGCTGGATCTGAGCAAGGGGAGGAATACCCGCTGATGGTGTGGGGCTTTGGCCCGAAACTCTGGGTAACAACCTGACCAGTTTCGCGATGTTGCGAATGGCCTATTTGGGGCCGTCTGCTGACTGTCCGGTTCTGGCCGAAAAACTGAGAGAGCCGACGTTCGGCCAGTGACCCCATTGTTGCTGTCCCCAAGCAGTCGCCTGATTGGCAGCAGGCCATACAGCGGAAATCGTGATCTGTCGGATTTGAGTGCATGGACGGTCATGTCTTCGCTTGAACTAGATCACTAACACAGTAGGCTCCTGCAGATCGCAACGTCGGGTTGCCGGAGCCAGTTGTGCCAGACCATTCGAAGATACTCTCTGCCATCGCGGCCACCGATGACGCCGATCGCCTTCGGCAGTTCCGGGAAAACGCACAGAAGAACGGCGTCGATGAGGTTGCCGACGCCGCCTTCCGACGCCTAATCGAGATCGTGCCCTCCGAGGCTCCTGGCACGCTAGAGCACGATTTCTGGTCAATGGTGACCGCGTTCGAAGAGCACCGACGCCTCGATCGGGGTAAGAAGTCGCCGATGCATCGTACGCGGGACAAAGTCGCTCGGGTCGGTATTCATCAGACACTCGCCGATTTCGCGACGGACCGGAAACCAACGGCCGGGTTCGAGCAACTGCTCGAATGGGGCATGCCGGAGTTGACCGGCGAAGCGATCGTCCTGCGTCATCAGAGCGAATTCGAACCGGAAGTCACTGCGGCTGCCAGGCGGCGTCTGGAAGACGCTGGCATCGACATCGAGACACTTGTTCGACCGGAAGGTGGTCGCTGATGCACGTCGAGACCACGGGCGTTGCTCGTATTCGCCATAGGGACACGGGCGAAGAATTCGAAATCGAGCGTGACGAACTTGAGTGGGAGGCAACCGACGGTGACGGCGATCGTCAAATGGGGCCGGAGACGATTTACACGGCCGAAATCGCTCACCCTGATCTCGGCGACCTTCGATGGGAATTGTCCGAATATCCGGTCGGCGTAACGAACCACGTCACACACAACTTCGGCGCCCATGAGCTTCTCGAAGATTTCGACATAGCTGTGATCCTGGATCCAGAGGATGCGGAAGAGCCTTTCGAACTCACACCTCCACCAGAATCGGACGACCCACCTGGCAGCAGTCAACGATATTATGCCGAAGACGATGACTTTGGGATCACCGCTGCCGAACTCGCCAACCTGACAGCCGACAGGCAGGTGCCGTACCTGACGTTTTGGTTCTTGGGCTATCACGAGGATCCGGCGCACGAGACCCCATACAACGGCCGTGAGGGTGGCTATTTATACGTGCACGGTGGGCCGTATAACGCCGATGATGAGCTAGCCACCGAGTTCGGCGGCTTCGCATCTGATGAGGCTATCGAACTTGCCGTCGAGGAAATTCAAGCGGACGGCATTTACGACTGGGCACCAACCTCGGCGCACCCCGATCGACGAGATGAGGGCTCGGACTACGAGCCCCTTTCATCGCTCGATGAATTGGAGATTGATCTTCGGCGGTCGATCAGAGCGGTGGAAGCAGGCGAGGTCCCCCAGTTCGGCACTTCAGAGGAGCGTGAGGCTCGCTTCAACATGCGATCGGCGTTTGTCGAATTGGCAGCGCGCCTTCCCCCACGAGAAAGGGTTCGAGGTGGCATAGGCGACAACAACCCGCCGCCGGACGAACGCTTTACGCAGGAGGAGTTGGACGAGACCCGAGAAGCCGCCGAAACTGTGCTCGTTGAACTCGAGAAGGACGAACCGGACATCGTCGCTGTTTCGAAAGCAAGCGGTATCCTGGTTCGCATCGCAAAATACGTTGGCCGGAAGGCTGATATGGCGGTGGATGCGATGGCGAAATCCTTCGGGACCGGTCTAGGGATAGCTGCAGTCGGCGGTGTGACTGTTCTTGTTACCGGGCTTTATGAGCCACTGGTTCACGCGCTCGGAACAATCGGCCCGTGGCTTGAGACGGTCTTCCATTTCTTGATCTAATTTCTTCTCCAACACGCACGATATCCTGCGCTCGCCTCGAGTGAGGCTCCGCTGAAATCCAGGCGCTCGTCGCCAAATCCGTGCGCACCGCGCTCGCCGCACTGCCACGCCAGCCGAGACGCTCGTCAACGCGTATCTTCGTGGGGCCCGCTGCCTCTGAAGCTCGTTGACCAAAGGAAGGGCAGCTTTCCCGGCATAGTGACCCGAAACCTGCCGGGAAGCGGTCATTCAGTGCACCCGGATGACCGCCCCGAACGTCAGATCTCAGTTCGTTCGGCTAACAGCAGAGCGTCTTCGGTATCGACACCGAGGTAGCGAACGGTGTTCTCAATCTTCGTATGCCCAAGCAGGATCTGAATGGCGCGCAGATTGCCCGTAAGCTGGCATTCTGCACCGCCTCATCGGCAAAGTTTGCCTGTCCGCTTACGACCCCATCTCGGCCATGCCAAGTGTCCGCGAGCCCGGTAGAGGACAGCAGCCACAATGGGGTGTAGGCGGACATCAGAAGGTACCCCACTTCCGCTCCCGCGACGGCGGGTCTAAGACCCCGTCATGGCCGAAGCTAAAAAACAAGCCGAGCAACACATCATCGACCGCGAGGGGGAGAAACTCCTGCGGGCGAAGCTACCGCAACACTGGTTGTTGCGAGACTACCGGCCCGATTACGGCCTCGACTTTACAATTGAGACGTTCAAGACCGGGGTGGCGGCGGACGGCAAGCTGAAGACTTACGAGACGCTGGGCGAACACGTCTTCGTCCAGCTCAAGAGCGTGGCGGAGCCGATGCCTGCCCCGCTCACGCTGTACGGCCGCGGCAATGTCGAGAAGGCCCCCGAACAACTCGAGCGTAAGAACAAGGCGGGGGACGTCGAAACCTACCGCTTCCAGCTGGAGACCTCCGAACTGGTCACGGTCGAGCGGATGGGCATCGGCGTGCCCGTCCTCTTGGTCATCGCCGACCTCGCCAACGAGCGCTGCTCGTTCGTCTGCCTAAACGACTACATCGACAAGATCCTCATCCCCCGCCACGCAGACTACCGAGACAAGGCGAGCCGCACGATCCATGTTCCCGTGCGCAACGAGATTGGCAGCGACATGGGCCAGGTCGCCCTGCGCTGGTACGCCAAGCGGCCCAAGCTCCTAGCCGCGTTCCAGCGGTTCACCTACCAGTATTCCGAACTGCAGTGGGCTCAGGACAGCGACTGGCGTGGCCTGGCCAACTACTTCGCCCGGCGCATCGCCGCCTACGACTTCTGGGAGGACGCCGAGATGTGCGTCCCCATTGCCTACGACGCCGCTGGCCTTCGACGCTTCATCGAGATCGGACAGCCCGGCTTCTTCACTCGACCAGCCGAAATTCCTGATGGGTTCGACGAGGCGTCGCTGACGGCGCACTGCGAAAAACTCGATGTCTTCGAGTTGTGGCGCCTGCTCTCGCTGTTGCCGAAGACCTACGAAGATGTTTGGCGCGAATGGTTCCTGCCGACGGCCCTAGGGGAGCTGACATCGGCGCCTTAGGACACGTGGAGGCGGAGCCATTCAGTGAGATTCTTACGATCGAACGGAAACTGAATGGGCCACGTGCATCGAACAACCTACTGACAGTTCTCGTTCTGTCTCGGCCAATGATTCCGCTGGACGGTGGCGACGGTGGCCTACATCACACAGCGTGGAGCCCCCAATCTCCGCGCAGAGATCGGTATTTGTGAAATGACCGGCACTACGTTTGACTGGTTTGGTCCCCAAATGGTCCGTTGAATTATGGGGCGTTGGCGTTAAGCTGAGAATATTGGGGGGTCGGCAATGTTGAACGCAGTCCAAGTCTGGAATCCAGATGACTGGGAGCTTTTTGCCCAAAGTCTACTTCATGGGCGTCACGGTCCGCTGCACGTGCAGAAAATCCCGGCTGCCCACAAGGGCGACTACGGCATTGATTACTACTGCACAAAGGACGGCGTTGCCTACCAATGCTATGCGGTCGAAGAACCAATAGATATTTCGGTTAGAGCGGAGCGCCAGAAGAAAAAGATCACGATCGACATAGGGAAGCTCGTCAAAAATCATGTCGAGATTGGAAAGCTATTCCATGGGGTGCCCATCAGGCATTGGGTGCTCATGGCACCCCTCCATGACAGCAAGGACGTTAATCTTCACTGCGCCAAGAAGACGAAGGACTTGCGTAACGTTGGTTGTCCTGCGTTCGACCCAACGGTCGAGGTCATCATTCAAGATCCCAGCAATTTTCCGAATGATGCCGTTGCTCTCGGAATGTCTGCTCTTTCCAAGGTAACTCTGTCTATCCCAACGCCCTCCCCTTCAGAACTGGCGACATGGACGGCGGGGTCTTCCGACCTCCTTGCCAACGCCACCGTGAAGCTCAAAAAGCGGGCACCGCCCGACAAGCTCGATGATGTCGTGAGCGAAACGGTCAGGTCTTTCCTGCAGGGCAACGCGGTCCTCGATGCTCTTCGCTCTGGTTCGCCCGATCTCCACGAGAAGGTCATGTCTGCGGTAAGGAGCCGCGCTCGACGATTGGAGTTTGCTGGCCCCCAATCAGGTGGATCCGCCGGGGAGATATTGCACGCGGAACTCGATGCCCTGATTGCCGCGATGCAGGCGGCGGCCCCAAGTCTTTCGGCAGAAAACGCAGAGCAGGTCGCGTACGGCTCCATATGTGAATGGATCATGCGTTGCCCGCTGGATTTTCCCGATGTCCAGTGAGCCGAGCCTTCGGAATACCATACTCGGCGGGGCGTTCACTTATACGGCGCGTCCCGACCCTATGCCGGGGGACCTCCGTATGTCTTGGGGGATAGCCGTACTGGTCCTCACGCTCTTCTATAGCCGGACGAAAAAATCGAACTTTCAGAAACTCCAGTTCATGGCGCACGCCGTTCGATTGCCGGAGGGCAGGGAGGAAGTTCGCGGACTTCTGTCAGGTGAATATAGGCCCACTGACGTTTCAGTTCGAGTAGAGCCTTCCCTCAACCGAGCGGTGGCACTGGCACATGCACTGAAGCTGGTGAAGATTGAAAGAGGCACTTCGGTCTCGCTCACAGATACCGGCGAGAAAATGGCTTCGGCCATCGTGAAGGGTGACGACACGCTGAAGGAGGAAGTGTCGTTCCTTCGCGAAGTAGCCCCGAAAATGACCGATGCACTCATGAAACGGGTTTGGCGGCTGGAGGACCTCCTATGACACTGCGCTTCCAGCGTCTGCGACTTCGTGCGGTCACATCTGACGGGTTATATGGTGCGGATGTTCCGTTCTCTCCTGGCCTGACGGTCCTGTGGGCCGACAACACCAAGGGTAAATCGACCTGCCTGCAAGGAATGCTTTATGCCTTGGGTTTGGAGCGCATGCTGAGCCCACGGCGGGAGATTCCCCTACCGCATGCTATGACAACCTATCTCAATACGGACGACGAAAAGCGCGTTGAGGTATTGGAATCGAGTGTGTCGCTCGAAATTGCCAATGGGAGCGGCCAGGTCATCACCGTGAATCGGGCCGTGAAGGCAAGCACGGATACCCGGCTAGTCTCTGTCGACTTCGGTACCGCGTTGTCGGGCGACGGGGCCGCCCTCCGCCGACAGAACTTTTTCGTTCTGGATCCTGGGGCAGCGCAGCGCGAAGACGGTTTTCATCACTTCCTCGAAGGTTTCATAGGATGGCGATTGCCGCAGGTTAGGCGGTACGACGCTCCCGAAACGAAACTGTATCTCGAGACCGTATTCCCCTTGTTCTGGGTTGAGCAAAAGTTTGGATGGACGGCCATCCCGGCCGCCATACCGACCTATATGCGAATCCGCGAGGTGCATAAGCGCGCTGTCGAGTTCATCATGGACCTCGATGTGTACAAGCTCGAGGTACAGAGAGAACGCCTCGCGGAGCGCCTAGCAGCAAACTCGAAGGAATGGTCCGTGGTTCGGCAAGAGCTAGACCGATTTGTAGCCAGAGGTGGCGGACGAGTAGCAGCTCTTAGCGAAAGCCCTGTCGCCGATCCGGCTGCGTTGTCGAACGCGCACGTGCAGCTGGCTGAGGGGACAGAATGGATTCCATTGAGCTCCGTCGTCTCCCAACTCAGGCGGAATGTCGCAGAGCTAGCTGCGAGGGCGGTACCAGCGGTCGAGGAGCAATCGGAAGAGGTTGGTCAGAAACTGTCCCAGCTCACACAGCAGGTCGACCAGTTAAACGCCGAGCGAATTCGTGTGCATGGTATTCAGCAACTCAAAATTGCTGACATGCAATCCCTTAGAAGGCGGATTGGGGCTCTTGAGGACGATCTGGCAAAGAATCTCGACGTGCAAAGATTGCAGCGCTACTCCGGCGTCACGGCCGCACTGACACCAGATAGATGCCCAACATGCGAGCAGTCACTGGTAGACACGTTGCTGTCACAGGATGCCCTTTCGTCAGTAATGCCGATTTCTGATAATATTGAATACATTCGATCTCAGAAGAAAATGTTCGAAGACATCCTCGTCAGGGAACAGGCAGAGGAGAATGAGCGGCGGGATCAGCTCTCGGCGATCGGTAGAAGACTGGTTGACTACTACGCTCAGATCCGGCTCCTTCGATCAGAGTTGGTAGCGCCGGGCGCCAACCCATCCGCCGCCATCATCGAAGAGCGCATCCGAGCTGAGGCGCGATTGCGGGACCTTGAGGCCCTTCAGGCGATTTTCGATGATGCCGTGGATCGACTTGGTAATCTGCAGGAAGCCTACAGTGCGCTCCTCCTAGAGCGAGCTCAGATTCCGACTGAGAAACTCTCTCCCAGCGATCATGACAAACTAAATCGGCTGACGTCACTGGTACAGGATCAAGCCAAAGATTTCGGCTTCAGCACGTTCTCGCCGGCGGAGCTATCGATTTCGCAAGACAGCTACAGGCCCGAGAAGGAAGGATTTGAAATTGGTTTCGAGACATCCGCGAGTGACGCCATTCGTCTGAAGTGGGCCTATCAGTTGGGACTTCTCGAGCTCGCCAGTGACAAATCCACCAACCATCCCGGCATGCTTGTCTTCGATGAGCCGCGTCAGCAATCGTCTTCTCGACCGAGTTTTCAAAACCTTCTGAATCGCGCCGCTAGAGCTAAAAGGCGGAATCAGCAGGTGATATTCTCTACAAGCGAGGACCTCGAAACACTCAAATCGATAACTTCTACGATTGACTGCGATGAGGTTATCTTCCCGGGCTATATCCTTCAAAAGCTTGAATAGGGTCGTACTCCACCGAGGTCTTCATGGAGTGGAGGTGGCAGAATAACCGGCAATGCGCTTGGCTAGTGACGATCGGACAATGTGACCGTAAAGTGGGCTTCCAAAGCTTGCTCTGCTGCTGAACACAGTGCAGGCCTGGAGGGGGACATGGCAGATAATCAGCTGACCAAGGCTCAGCTCAAGGAGCTTGCCAACAAGATTGTCGTTGCTCAAGGGAACATCTTCATCAAGGAGCTGCTGCGGAGCAGTGGTGCCAAGATCGGCACTACTAAAGATGATTTCTCGAATAATCTTGCGGCCGCGATAGATGCCGATCTCCTCTCCCAAAAAATGCTCGAAGCCTGGCTAGCCGAAATTGAAGGCTGGGGCGATCAGCACCTCTATCTGGTCGAGCCCCCAGTAGTTGACGCTGCAAATCTCGCAGGCGGCATTGCCGCCAGCCCGCATTCTGACGCTCTAAATGCAGTCACCAGCCTTGAATTTCCCGACGCGCTCCAACTCAAGCAGATCACTCTCGATGCAGGCAGCCTGTCGATGGTCTGGCACCAGAACAAGGAAGGCTGGAATCGCTGGCGCCCGAAGGATTTCGTGGAAGAAGAGGGGCTGGAGCGGTACCGGTTCGACGCCTATCGCCAGCGATTCGACCGCAGCATCGTTCGATATGCCTGGAACTTTGGCGACCCCTATTGCGCCATCCTGATCCATCGCAACACCGAGATCGACCACGGCCAGGTTTTTGAGGATGTGCGCGCTGTCCTGACCGCGATCGGTTGCCCTGATGCTCCCTTTTTGCGGATCCCACTTAATCAGGCCGTCAAGATCGCAGCGACCAAAAGCAAAGGCACGCACTCCGCGCGCTTCGAGCTCGACGCAGGCTATGTCGAAGTCGCCTCCACACTCGCTGATGGCGGTATTGACGCAGTCGAGCCAGTTCGCGTGGTTCTGCACAATGTCGATACGAGCAAATTCGACAGAGCGCAGGGGATGCTCCATTTCGCTGCCGAGGAGGATGGGACGAGCCGGCGTCTCGCAGTCCAAGTCTATGGAAGCGAGGCGCGGCTGAGAATCTGGGCGCAATGCAAGCGCGAGGACGTCTCGCAGATCCTTAAGCTGCTTTGGGGCTACAATAGCGAGTCATGAACCCGTCCGAGGCATCCGAACGAAGCTGGAAGGCAGAGATCGCTCGACGCCTCGGACAAGGCGACGGGCTAGAATTCACCCGGGCGCAGTTCGCCGAAGCGGTCGGCGCCGCGGCTGAAGACGAGGCACTTCGCGAATTTCTCAACCAGGCCAACGAGTCAGGCGCACTGAAGAAAATCGAAGCCTTTCGGTGCCCCATGCCCGAATGCAAGAAGGTCCTCAGTCCCGCAGGCGCCCCTTACTCGGCGTGCCCGTACTGTCAGACGGACTATCATGAGGAGGGCGTTGAGGTCATCACCGAGACCTTCTACCGACTTGCGGGCGAGACTAGCCGCGACATTAGGTGGATGATTGTCGTGCACGGCATGAACAGCCGCGCCGAATGGCAGGAGGAGTTCAGCTGGCAAATTGCCAATAAGCTTCGCTACTCCGCACCGGTACTCATATACAAGTATGGCTGGGCGACGGTCGATGTGCTGGTTTGCTGGCTCCACCGCAAGCTAGCGAACCGGCTCGGCGAGCGAATGCGCATTGCGATCGCACAGGCAGAAGCAAGCCGCCGTCCTCCCCGCCCCGACATCATTGCCCACAGCTTCGGTACCCATCTGTTGTCGATGGTCCTGACTAACCCGGATTTCGAAGATCTGAAATTCGGGCGTGTCATAACGGCGGGCAGTGTCATCCGCCCTGATTTCGACTGGGACAGTCTGATCGAAAATGGCCGTGTGGAGGCCGTGCTTAATCATGTCGGCGAGAAGGACAAACCGGTGCAGATCGCGCAGTTCGCGATTCCCGGCACGGGCCCTGGCGGGAGGGTCGGCTACACGGCGAAAAAGACGATCAATGTCTGCGCGCCAACCTTCAACCACTCGGACTTTTTTCTTACTGAGAATCTTCGCGCTCAAATCGCGGATGGTGGCCTGTGGCACAGCTTCCTGACACATCCTCTGGAGCATTTCACGCCAGAAGGGCGCCTCGTGCCTGCATCATGGAAGCGCGCGCCGCTTGTAATCCGCGCGGCAACGCGCAGCATCGGCTACGCACTCTTTGCCGTATTCGCGCCGTTCTCGTGGCTGCGGCGTAGGCTAGATCCTTGAAGTTCATCAGTGGCGGCTTTCGGGAACCGCCCACGGGTTGGTGAACGACCGAGGCCGACCGGCAGCTTGGGGGCCGAAAGCCGTCCGGCAGCATCCAGGCACGAATCATTAGAAGCAGACTTTTAGATTGGCCCGGGCATCGACGTGATTGGCCATCGCGGCAATCCGGTAATGGTGTCGTTGACCATGCCGTCGCCGACATAACTCTGATCTGGGGCCATACCAGTTGGCGAACGGTAGAACCGCGAAGGACGGGCAAAGTTATCAGATCAAAAGCAGTCACTATGATCTGCCATCGCGCTTGACCTCCTGGCAGCGCTTGGCGCGACACGCGCTTCCGACCGTTTCTCTTCCTCGTCGATCCATCGTCCGGACTAACAGATAAGGTTTGGTCTCCATGTGCCTAAAGTTTGAGCAGGGGTCCCAAGACTCGATTAAGTCTGACCCTATACCTTGCACCAATCGGAAGTTAGGCCGACCGAGATTCCACCTTGCCATTTGCCATTCATCAGCGCTTCCGCACCTTGATGACCTGGACCAGTCTTCCGGCGTTGATTGCACTTGTCGTGCTGTTGATCGCTGGAATTTTTGCTGACCATCAAAACAGCGTCGTTGCCGAGCAGGCATTGCGCGTTGACGTTGCGAAGGAGATGAACCTCGTCCGCGCCAATCTCGAAGGCAATGTCAATGGAGACCTTCAACTAGCGCGCGGTCTGATTGCGACGATCGTTACCGAACCGAATATGAGCCAAACCCGCTTTGCCAAGCTGGCAGAGAGCCTTTTTCGCGATAAGACACAGGTCAGAAACATTGCCGCTGCTCCCGGCCTGGTCATCTCTTTGATGTATCCAATGGAAGGCAATGAAAAGGCCGTTGGATTGGACTTTCGCAAGGATCAAGATACGCGTGAAGCCGTACTTCGGGCACGCGACACCAAACAACTGGTGTTGGCCGGCCCCCTGCAGCTCAAGCAAGGAGGTCAGGCGTTTATCGGCCGATTCCCTGTATTCCTTGATCGTGACCGCCCTAGCGAGACGTTCTGGGGCATAGTGGCTGCAGTAATCGACATTCAGAAGCTGTACGAAGACAGCGGTCTTTTAGACAAGAAACTGGCGATCGAGATCGCTCTGACGGGCAAGGACGCTCTTGGCCGCGGCGGTGAGCGATTTTACGGCCCGGCGCGCGTGGCGGAAGACAATCCCGTTACGGCCGAGGTGCGGTTGCCGACAGGATCGTGGCAGATTTCCGCCATTCCCAAGGGCGGCTGGAACGCCACGCCCCGGAATGCTTGGATTTTGCGATTGGCAATGCTCATCGGCGGCGCTCTGGTCGTGGTTCCGATTGTCATTGCGGGGCGGCTTTTCGAACAACGGCATAAGCATTACGCCGATCTGCGCCGCAGCGAACGACGGCTCGCCCAGCTTTCAGAGAGGCTGGAGCTTGCGCTTGACGCCTCGCAAATTGGCGTCTGGGAACAGGATCTCGACTCGGACATCATATACTGGGACGACCGCCTGAACGAAATCTACGGAAAGCCGGCCGATGGCAAACCGAGGACCTTCCAAGAGTGGGCAAGATCTATTCATCCTGATGATTTTGAACAGGCGAAGCGGGATTTCGCGCAGGGGATCGCGACCGGCGTATACTCTTCGGAATATCGGGTAACGCTTCCCAACGGAGCTATTCGACATCTTCGCGCGCGTGCGAAGAGTTACAAGGACGGTACCGACCACAAAATGGTCGGAGCGGAATGGGACGTGACGGCGGACGTGGCCCTGAGGCGGGAGTTGGAACGGGCAAAGAACCTCGCCGAAACGAGGAATGCTGAGCTGGAGGCGGCGACGGCGCGCAACGAACACACAGCGCTTCACGATTCGCTGACTGGCCTTCCAAATCGCCGCCACCTGGACGCCGTGCTCGATGGTCACGCCGCCACGGGGTCAACGGCTGAGAGCGGCGCCGCGCTTCTGCATCTTGATCTCGACCGCTTTAAACAGATCAATGACACGCTTGGCCATGCCGTCGGCGACGCCGTACTGATCCATACCGCGAACGTGCTGACCTCGACTATTGGGTCGGCAGATTTCGTTGCCCGGGTCGGAGGCGATGAGTTTGTCATAGTCTGCTGGC
Organism: Mesorhizobium sp. RIZ17; assembly: GCF_051127865.1. Lineage (NCBI taxonomy): Bacteria > Pseudomonadati > Pseudomonadota > Alphaproteobacteria > Hyphomicrobiales > Phyllobacteriaceae > Mesorhizobium > Mesorhizobium sp. RIZ17. Next base: position 3,642,943 of record NZ_CP147861.1, on the reverse strand, counting down.
GCGACATCTCGATAGACCAACTCAAGCAGTTGGCCGACCGGATAATCCGGAGATTGCGCCAGCCGGTTCCCTATAAGGACCATCAGTGCCGTAGTGGAGTCAGCATCGGGATCGCAGTCCATAAGGGCGGTCCTATCGACGGCCCACGCCTGATGGTCAACGCGGACATAGCCCTCTATCGGGCCAAGGGCCGGGGACGCAATCGGTATGAGTTCTTCACCGAAGATCTCCAGTCTGAGATCGTTCGAACCAAACGGCTGGCCGATGAGATCCTCGGAGGGTTGGAACGCAACGAATTTGTTCCGCACTACCAGCTGCAGTTCGACGCGAAAACGCTAAAAATTGCCGGCGTTGAGGCGCTGGCGCGCTGGAACCATCCGATCGACGGCCTTCAGCCGCCAGGTCGGTTCATGAAAATTGCGGAAGAATTGAATGTCGTTTCAACTATTGACCGACTAGTGCTCAAACAAACTCTCCACGATTTTGATCAGTGGCAGACAGCTCGGCTGTCGGTTCCGCGCGTCTCCGTGAACGTCTCTGCAAGACGGCTGCAGGACGAGGAGCTGATCAAAAGCCTGACTTCACTTTCAATAAAACCAGGAACCGTTTCCTTCGAGCTACTCGAATCGATCTTCCTCGACGATAATGACGAGCTTATGGCTTGGAACGTCAATCAGATCAAGGAGCTCGGGATCGACATCGAAATTGACGATTTTGGCACCGGCCACGCCTCGATTGTCAGCTTGCTTGAACTTCAACCGCGACGGCTCAAAATTGCACGCCAGCTAATTAGTCCAATCGCCGAGTCAGCTCGGCGGCGCGAGGTCGTAGAATCGATTGTGCAAATTGGCAGGTCCTTGAGCGTAGAAGTCATCGCCGAAGGTGTCGAGACAATGCAGCAGGCCAAGATCCTCAAGGATTTGGGCTGCGACGTCTTGCAAGGCTATGCGCTCAGCCGACCGATGAGTGCATACAAGATCATGGAGTTTTTAAGCAGCCGGCGAATGCGCGCTGCGTCCTGAGATCGACGCACGCCGCGACGAGTTTCACGGCTCCGGGCTGAGCCCTGCAAGGTGCAGGTCTAAGCCTGAGCGTGGGGCACGATCCGCTTATCGAGAGCGTGCCCTTGCTCGGTGACGGTGGCCCGTTTCTTTGGCGAGCCCGATGGACTGGTGGCCGAAGCTGTATCACGTGATGAACCGCCATGATGTGAGCTTCCTCCGCAACTCAGATCTCAACCCCGTCGGTGAGAGGCGGCTGGCCTGCGTGGACGTTCCTAAAGGGAACCAGAAGGCCCGAGGGTGGTATTGTCGGTGTCGAGCGATTTTCTGAGCCGTGGTGCAGCGAACTCGAGGAAGCGCCGTACCTTCAAGGGCAGGATGCTCTGCGCCATATGCACGAGATGGACGGGCAACGGCTCGGCCTCGTAGTCCTGCAGGATAATGCGCAACTTGCCCTGCCGAACCGCACTGGTGACCTGGTAGGACAGGACGTTGGTGACGCCGATACCGGCCACGGCCGCATCGATTGCGGTTTCAGCGGTGTTGACCCACAGGCGGCACAGGGGCCGCACCATCTGCGCGGGTTCGCCTGCCTTCGGCGCGAAGACCCACGACTGGCCCGACGCCATGGCTGAAAAAGTTACGCACATGTGGTCCGCCAGGTCGGCAGGGGTTTGCGGAACCCCGTGTGCGGCGAAGTATTCAGGGCTGCCGCAGACGATGCGGCGGATCGACCCAACGCGCGTCGCGATCATCGTACTGTCTGGAAGCTCCCCGATGCGGACCGCCATATCGATATGGTCGTCGACTAGATTCACTTTTCGGTCCGACAGGGTCATGCGGATGTTGATCTCGGCGAAGTGGGCCAGGAAATCGGTGACCACTGGGCGAACGTGAAGCCGCCCAAAGACTAGCGGCGCCGTGATGGTCAGTTCCCCGCGCGGAGTGCTGTACTCGCCGGAAGCCTGGGCTTCGGCTTCGTCTAGCTGCTCCAGAATGCGTTTACAGGCGGCCACGTACGATACGCCCGACTCGGTGAGAACGAGCTTGCGGGTCGATCGGACGATGAGCTGTGTCTTAAGGTGCGCCTCGAGCTCTGCGACCTTACGGCTCACCGTCGGCAAGGGCATGCCAATTTTACGGCCCGCGGCCGAGAAACTCCCCTCCTCCACGGTGGCCAGCAGGATGTTCATGGCTTCCAGACGATCGATTGCCGTTACTCCTTGTTGGTCTCATCCTTCGAGAGGACGCCTTCCGAAAATAGCGGATTATTCCACAGGTCAATTCAACCTACTTCCCTGAATAGACCGCCTACCGGGGCACCAACAGGAGAAAAACATGCCCAGAATTGCCGTTCCCGCCCGCGACGACGCCCCAGCCGAGTCTCGACCCATTCTCGACAACGTCAGCAAGACGCTCGGCTTCTTGCCGAACCACTATCGTCTCATGTCTATCAGCCCGAACGCTCTCGGCGGTTGGGCGGGCCTGATGGGTTCGACGTCCAAGACCCTCGACCTGAAGACGCGGGAGGGGATGGCGCTCGCGGTCTCGGAGGCCAACGGCTGCGACTACTGCCTCGCCGCGCACGGCTACGTCTCGACGAAATTGGCAAAGATCCCCTCAGAGGAGATCGCGCTGAATCGGCAAGGCCAGTCGAGCGACCCGAAACGGCAAGCTGCAGTGGCCTTTGCGAAAGCCCTCATCGACACGCGCGGTAAGGTTTCCGATGCCCAGTTCGCGTCGGTCAAGCACGCAGGATGGACCGACGCCAACATCGTCGAGATGATAGCGCTGACAGCGCAATTCGTGCTGACCAACTTCATGAACAACGCAATCCAGACCCCGATCGACTTTCCCGAAGTCGCGCCTGCAGCGGTCGCGGCCTAATAGCACGCGGCGGCAGCGCGATCGCCCAGAATGCGGCCGCCGGAGCTGGAGAACCAGAGGCTCTGTGGCCCTCTGGAGGCGACATCAGAAGCCCGGTCCCAATCACGGCATTGTCCGCCCTACTGACGGCGCGCGTCCACGAGCGGCCAACTACCAAGACGGCGCAGGGGGCCGGTCGGTCGCCGCGTGGCAGAACTATGGGCAATACCCATGCACCCAACCGGAAAGGAGACTTATCATGCAAATCCGTTTCGTCACGAAATCCGTGCACGCCTACCTGATCGACTACCCCGTCGCGATTGTCCTGATTGCGGCACCTTTTGTTCTCAAACTCGGTCAAAGCGGCTCGGCCGCAATATGGCTGTCGGTGGTCGCGGGCGTAACGGCCCTCGCGCTCGCCACGCTGACAGACCACCCCGCCGGCGTGGTCAAACTCATCCCCTACCCGTTACACCTCTGGATCGACCGCCTTGTTGGCCTGGTGTTCCTGGTCGCGCCGTTTGCATTTGGCTTCGCTGGGCTCGACGCCTGGTACTACTGGGTGCTCGGCGCAGCGGTCTTCCTAGTGACGTCCGTATTCAACGCGCCCGAGGAGCCGCTGGCCACGACCGGCCTCTGAGACCCGCATCATGTTTCGCATGCAGACAGACCGACCGACCATGTCCGACAATGCCCGAAGGACCTTATTCGAATGCGATGGGATGCTACGAGGCCTGATGCCTGCTGCGGCCACCGTCGCTCTGGCTGGCTACGGCGTCTATCAGAGGCTGCGCTGGGATTTCGTACTCAGTGATGAGCTAGTGGGACTATTCCGTGACTGAGGAGATAATTATCATGAAAGCAATCGTAGTGACGGACCAGGTTGCGGGAACCGCCGGGATGAAGTTGGCGGAGCGGCCTGAGCCGCAGGCAGCGATAAACGACGTCGTCGTTCAGGTTCATGCGTCGGGATTCGTCCCGACTGAACTGGAATGGCCCTCAACCTGGACCGATCGCCCCGGTCATCACCGAACACCCTCGATCCTTGGGCACGAGTTGGCCGGAGTTGTCATCGCTCTCGGCTACGGCACAACGGGACTGTCGGTAGGGCAGAGAGTGTTCGGCCTTGCCGACTGGCATCGCGACGGCACGCTCGCAGAGTACATAGCCATGGAGGCCCGCAACCTGGCGCCGCTTCCAGGCGACGTCGACTTCATTGTCGGCGCGAGCCTGCCAATCTCAGGCCTGACCGCGTGGCAGGGACTTTTCCAGCACGGCCGCCTTCAGGCGGGGCAGAGCGTCCTCGCGCACGGCGCGGCCGGTGCAGTCGGTTCGATGGTGACCCAACTCGCGCGAGAGGCCGGCGCTTATGTCATAGGCACCGGACGCACTGCCGACCGTAAGAAGGCACTCGACTTCGGCGCAAATGAATTCGTCGATCTCGAGAACGACGCCTTGGAAGACATCGGCGGTGTCGATCTGGTGTTCGATGTCATCGGCGGCGACATTCAGAAGCGGTCCGCAGCCCTAATCCGAGCCGGCGGTACGCTGGTGACCGTTGTCGGACCAACCAAGGTGCGTTCCGCGGATGGCCTGACGGTCGACTTCGTTGTCGAGTCCGATCGCGCTCAACTGGGTGAGATCGTCCAGCGGGTGCGGGACGGACGACTGCGGACAAACATCGGCACCGTCGCGACCCTCGACGATGCCGTCGCCGCCTTCAACTCGACGGAGCGACGCGCGGGGAAGACGGTCATCCGCGTTCGTCCATGAGGACTCGGGGCAGAGCGAGCAGTTCTGCCCTCTTTGTGGATCATCGTGGATTGTGGTGATCGGCTCGCCCGTCGTAGCCCTTACAATCTGACTGATCTCGCGCGCAAAGCGCCGACACGAAACACCGAGAGAACAGCGAGCGACGTCGTCGAAATCGCGAATGGCTGACGGTGCGCATCGAACGAACGCAGCCTCATAGATCCCGTCAGTCAGATCATCAAACATTGGGGGATTGCGGTTGCTCGATCCGGTATCCCCGACTTCGCAAGACGCGCAAAGAACTAGGCGGCAGCTTGCTCATCAATGCGACGCATGATTTGCGGGCCGCACCTTTCAGTGGGCGTTGCCTGTCTAACTAAACCTTTAGGCCCCACCTGCATCGGAAGCACGTTACCGAGCAACGTGAGAAATGGGCGGGGATTTTCCTACGACTGCGCATGCGGATTGCAACGAGACCGCCGGGCGAATTGTCATCTGGTTCAGCGCCGGCCAGTTCAGCCGCCCTAAGGATCACATCCTCAAGTAGCGAAGTCGTCTCGTTCGGCGTGCCCTTTGCGGGCCGCCAGTTTTCCTTCTGCTTTGCTCTAGTCTAGACATGCCTCCCCGATCCGACCTGGCGCGGGATGTAAGGGGAAGTCGAGAATGGAAGTCAGGGACTACGTTTCGAAGAGCGCTGACCGCCGGACGGTTCGATATGACCAAAAGGACTATCCCTACCCGTCCCATTCAGAAGCTGTAATGGCAGCTGTTAAGGCAGCGCAGCGCGCCAGCCAACGAATATGAAGCCGAGGTACTGATGCAGGGTGCCGACGGCAAATGGCGGACCGAATGGCCAATCGCATGATATCGTGAGCCATTCGCTAAACTTTTGAGATTTAGTGGAGGCCCGTTTCATGACCCTTGGACTCAGCCTCCCTCAGGCCTAGCGCATGCCGCCGACCCGCCGGATTGCCTCAAAGAGAAGATCACAGGATCTTGCAAGATTCTTGGTCGGTGCGGTCGCGACCCCGAGCAAAAGACCTGATGGAGCCGTGGCTGGCGACGAGTACCATGCGGACAGCGGCGCGGGAGACATGCCGAAGGCTGAAACTTCGCGCGCTATGGCTACATCCGATGTTTCGCTCGGCAGCTTCAGCAGCACAGCGAGGCCGGGGGTGGAAAGCTGATCGGCACTTGCGAGCGGACGAAGCCGGTCCAGCAGGGCCTCGCGCTTGGCTGCATAGGCGCGCTTTGTTCGGCGGAGATGGCGGATATAATGGCCCTCCCGTATGAATTCGGCGGTCGCGTGCTGCACGGCGGGGCCTTGCGCGGGCGCCAGGCACGCCGCCACCTCCGCGAAGCGACCGACAAGTTCGGTCGGCGCGATCACGAAGCCCAGCCGAATGGTCGGGCTGATCGTCTTGCTGAATGAACCGATATGGATGACGCGCCCATCGCGGTCGACCGACGCGAGCGCCGGCGCGGCCCTGCCAGTCAATTGCAACTCACTCAGATAATCGTCTTCGATGACCCAGACGTTGTTAGCGGCGCTCCATTCGAGGAGGCGAAGCCGTCGCTCTAAGGGCAGGGTGGAGCCCAGGGGGGCATGCTGGCCAGGTGTGACGAGGACGAGCTTCCCATCCGGATGATGGCGCAATGCGTGGTCGAGATCGATCCCATCCCGATCGACCGGGATCGGGGCCAGCGACAAGCCCGCAAGCTCCAGCCCTTTCCTGGACCATGGGAAGCTGGGATCCTCCACCCAGGCAGTGCGCCCGTCCAGGCGAAGAACGCTGAGCGCCAGGCCAAGCCCGCCAGCGAAGCCTCCGGTGACGAAAACCTGCGATGGAAAGCAATTGATGCCTCGGGCGACCGCAAGATAGCCGGCGATTTCGCGTCTCAACTCCAATTCGCCGCGAGGATCGGGATAAAGAGGGGGCGCACCTGCCTCGGCGCGGACCGCGTGCGCGCGAATACGCGCTAACAATGTGGCCGGGAAAGTCTCGGTTGCCGGTACGCCCATTTGGAAGAACGCAGGTCCCCGCACCATCTCCAGATAAGTCTCCAGGAAGGAGCCAGTGTCTGGCGACGGCTGGGTCTTTGTGAGGATGCGAGGGCGTTGAGCGACATGCGTGCCCTTGGCCTGTGACGCCTCGATCAGTTGGGCGGCGGCGAGCTTTTCGTAGGCAGCCCGCACAGTTCCGCGCGCTACGCCGAGTTGGGCAGCGAGATCCTGCCACGATGGCAGTCGCGCACCGGGCCTCAGCACGCCATCTTCAATGGCTTTGGCCAGCCCCCGTCGGATCTGTTCCGACAGAGAGGCCTTGGCCGAACGGTCGATGTTCAGATTCAGAGCATTGTCCATCCTCGGATGGTACATCATTTCTGCGCTTTCTTGGACCTTTTTTATGCTCCAAGGGCAGACCACCTATGGGCGGTCAAAGGAGAAGACCAGTGAAGATCGGACCCATTATCCCAGCGATATTCATCGCGCTCACCTCTGTCTTGCCTGTCTGGGCAGATGTGCATCAGACCGAAACGGTCGCCATGAAGTTCGACCAAGCCATCCCGAACGTCCCAGGCAAGTCGCTGATTGTCGTGGAAGTCGACTACGCACCTGGCGCCGCTTCCCCGCCGCACAGGCACGCGGGATCCGCCTTTATCTATGCCTACGTCCTCTCGGGCGAGATCGAGTCGAAGGTGAACGACGGCAAAACCCGCACCTATAAGAGCGGAGAGAGCTGGTTCGAAGCGCCGGGCGCGGTCCATTCGGTCAGCCGCAACGCCAGCAATACCGAGCCGGCAAAGTTGCTGGCCGTTTTCGTCGTCGGCTCACAGGACAAGAAGCTCACCACGCCGGTTGAATAAAAGGAACCTAAAGATGACAAACAGACTTGATTACAACCGTGTCGCCCCCGGTGCCGCCAAGGCGCTTGGCGGAGTGTACGGTTACGTAATGCAGAGCGGCCTGCCCGGCGAGTTGGTGGATCTGGTCTATCTGCGGGTCTCGCAGATCAACAACTGCGCCTATTGCCTCGACATGCATACCCGCGAACTTATCAAGAAGGGCGTGAAGGTCGAGAAGCTCACGTTGCTGCAGGCGTGGCAGGAGGGCGGCGCACTCTTTAGCGAGACTGAGCGCGCCGCACTTGCGTGGGCAGAGACCGTCACGCGCGTCGCCGAGACCGGCGTGCCGGAGTGTGCCTACGAGGCCGCACGACACGTTTTTGACGAGAAGCAACTCGTCGATCTGACTGTCGCGATCAGCATTATGAACGGCTATAATCGCATGGCGATCAGCTTCCGGAACACGCCCGAGGCTGTCGTCGACCATCATGGAGAGCAATCATGGCCGTCGAGATCAGTGGGGTAAGTCTCCCCGACAGCAAAATCGCGCGCGAGGTAACCGAGTTTGTTCGCGACACTGAGAGCCATCTGCTGTTCCATCACTCGGTGCGGGTCTATTTCTGGGGAGCCATGACGGGGAAACGGAGGAATATGACCTTTGACCTGGAGCTTCTCTATACGGCCGCCATGTTCCACGACCTTGGCCTCACTCCTCGCTATGAAAGCAGTCAGTTGCGTTTCGAGGTCGATGGGGCAAATGCCGCGCGTGACTTTCTTCGGGCGCGGGCGATTTCCGAGAGCGACATCGAGATTGTTTGGAACGCCGTCGCACTCCACACCACGCCTGGAATACCCGAGTTCATGCGCCCGGAGATCGCGTTGGTGCAGGCGGGGGCCGGCATGGATGTCGCAGGTCGCGGATATGACGAATTCACAGATGGCCAGCGTGATGCAGTTGTGGCCGCCTTTCCAAGAGAAGCTCGCTTCAAGCATGACATAATCGACGCCTTCTACGAAGGCATGAAGCATCGCCCCGACAGCACGTTCGGCACGTTCAATGACGACGTTCTAGCCTTCAAGCAGCCGAACTTTCGCAGGGTCGACATCTGCAGCGTGATCCTAGGCTCCCGATGGGATGGCTGAGCGGACAATTCCGCAGGGAGAATGCGGCAGCGAGGCGAACGCTGCGTTCGTAGCTGATGGTCGCAAGCCAATTCGGCCTGAAAATTCCGGACAGGCCTAAATCTCCGCCGCTGAGGTCTGCTTTCAGGCTGAGGAAAACTTCGTCCCTGCGACCAAGATGAGGCGCATTGCCGAACGGCAGCTTGGGGGCCGCGAGCGGAACGTCCCCTTCCGGATAACCGGGCTGCAAGGCTGAGCGTTGTGCCGAGCGCTTTCGCGAGCGCCGACGTCTACTGCATTGCGTCACGCAGAGAATCTACGATCCCGTCGCGCGTCGCGTGATGCGTTCGAGGCCAAGCAGCAGGACCAGGGTCGCCACCACAAGGATCATGGTGAGCGCCGCGCCCGCGAAGATGTCGCCGCGGTCGGTCAGCGAGAAAATCGAAACCGGAAGCGTAACCCAGCCTGGCGGATAGACCATCACCGTCGCGCCGAGTTCGCCCATGGAGAGCGCGAAGCTCAACCCGAATGCCGCGGCGAGATATGGCGCAAGCAGCGGCAGCGTGACATGCCAGAGCCGATAGGCCGGCCTGGCGCCAAGGCTCGAGGCGACCTGCTCAAAATCCGGCGACAGCCGCACCAGACCCGCCGACACATTGCCGAAAGTGAAGGCCGAGATCAGCACGAAATGCGCGACCATGACGATCGCGACGGTGCCGTTGAGGAGCAGCGGCGGATTGCTGAACGCAACGAGCAGCCCAAGGCCGACAGACACGGAAGGAACCGCGCTGGGGATGAAGAACAGCACGCCAAGCAAGCGCTCCATCGTGGCGCCTTGCACGCGCAGCGCGAGTGCCGCCCAGGCGCCGCTGACCAGTGCCAAGGCGCTGGCGACAAAGCCGGTGACAAGGCTGGCCTTCACCGAGCCGCCGGCCGAGCCCTGGACGACATCGCTATAGTGCTCCAGCGTCAGGCTGCTGGGAAGCACCCCGTTCCACTGGCCGGCGAGACTGGAAAGCAGGATGACCGCCAGCGGCGCCAGGAACAGCACGCCGAACAGCACCGCGAATACCGCCCAGATGGCGATGCGACCGGATTTCGACCACACCAGCATGGCTACACTCCCAGCCGGCCGGCGGCGAAGCGATAGAGGCCGAACAGCCCGAGCGACAACACGATATTGACCAGCGCAATGATGCAGGCGACCTGGTAGGCCGACTCCTGAATGGCCTTGCTGTAGATCAGCAGCGGCAAGGTGATGACGCCCTTGGCGCCGATGAATAGCACGATGCCGAACTCGTTGACGGTCAAAAGCAGGCAGAGGCTGCCGCCGGCGATCAATGCCGGCACCGCCGCCGGCAGGACCACCTGGCACACGATGCGGAACGGACGCGCGCCGAGAACGCTGGCGGCTTCGATCTGACCGCGATCGACCAGCGAGAAGGCGGCGAGCAGCGGCCGCAGGATGAAGGGTGTGTAGACGGTGACCTCCGCCAGCACCACGCCCCAGGTCGAGTAGAGGAAATCGACGGGCGGCGTCGGCAGCGAGAAGGCTTCCATCAGCCCGCTGTTGAGCATGCCGGCGGAGCCGTAGAGGAAGGTGAAGGCGAGCGTCACCAAAAATGTCGGCAAGGCGATGAAGGTGTCGATCAGCCGGGCGATGATGCCACTGCCCGGAAATGGCACGAAGGCGAGGATCAAGCCCAGCACCAGTCCGACGATCAGGCATCCGGCGGTTGCCGCCACCGAGATCGTCACCGTGTTGAGGAGCGCGTTGAGAAAAAAGCGCGCGTGCAGCACGCGCACGAACTCGGCGACGTTGGCAACGCCGCTGTCGTCAAGAAAGGCCTGCCGGGCAATCAGCGCCAGCGGATAGAAGAACAGCAGCGCCAGCAGCGCCGTCGGCGGCACGATCCAGATGCTGACGTGCACCTTTCTGGCCGCCGGCCTCGAAAGGATCGCCGCCTCAGACACGGGCGTCCTCCGGAACCAGAGACGTATCACCGGGCGTGAAGAACAAAGGCATCGCTGTGCCGCGCTCCGGCAAGGATACCGGCAGCCTGGTTGCCGAGACGCGCACCGGCGTTCCGTCGACATCGAGCACGAGATGGGTGAGCTCGCCCTGCCAGTGCACTTCCCTAAGCGTGCCGACGATCCTGTTCGAATGCTCATCGTCGCCGGTGAGACTAAGATGCTGCGGCCTGATGCAGAGCAGGCTCCTGTCGCCGGGCTTCTCGCCCCGGGCTGCGCTGGCAAGCACGGCATCGCCCAGCTTGGCCTTGGCAAAGCCTTTCGGCCCTGCGGCCTCGGCGACCGTCACAGGCAAAAGGTTGGCGCGGCCAAGGAACTCCGCCGTGAAGCGGTTGGGCGGACGGCGGTAGAGATCGGCTGTCGGCCCGTGCGAGGACACCCGCCCGTCGCGCATGATGGCGATCTTGTCGGCAAGCGTCAGCGCTTCCGTCTGATCGTGGGTGACGTAGAGGATCGTCAAACCGGGCAGGTCGCGATGCAGCTTGGCGATCTCCTCGACCATGTTGCGCCTTATTTGCGCGTCGAGCGCCGAAAGCGGCTCGTCGAGCAGAAGCACGCGCGGCCGCACCGCCAGCGCCCGCGCAATGGCGACACGCTGCTGCTGGCCGCCCGAAAGTTCGCGCGGGTAGCGCCCGGAAAAGCCCGACATGCCGACGGTGGCGAGCGCGTCCTTCACGCGCTCGGCAATCAGCGCCTTGTCGGCGCCCTGCGCCCTCAGGCCGAAAGCGACATTGTCCTCGACCCGCATATGCGGGAACAGCGCGTAGTTCTGCACCACCATGCCGAGCCCGCGTTCATAGGGCGGCAGGTCGGTCACGTCGGTGCCGCCGATGCGGATGCGGCCGCTGGCGGGCCGCACGAAACCGGCGACGGCTCGCAGCGCCGTTGTCTTGCCGGAACCGGAGGGACCGATCATCGCCAGGATCTCACCCGGCGCGATGTCGAGCGTCAGCGGATGCAGCACGACCTGCGCGCCATAGGCGACGCTGACCTTGTCGAAGTGGACATTGGAGCCGGCACCGCGAATTTTCGCGGCGTCGACGTCCACAACTTTGCTCCCCGTGAAAGCGGGCACCGACATGGCTGGTCCTCCGGTTCCGGTCACCAGGAGATCAACTTCCGGTCGCTTCGTTCCACTTCTTGACATAGTCGGGCAGCTTCTTCAGCGCCTCATCCCAGTTCGGCGACCACACCGTCACGCCCTTCATCGTCTCCTGCAGCTTGGAGAAGTTGGCATCGTCCGGCTTCACGTCCTTGCGGGCCGGCAGGCCGAGGGCAACCGAGCTTACGGTCGACTGCGCTTCCTTGGAAAGCAGAAAATCGATCAGCTTCTTGCCGTTCTCGCCATTCGGGGCGCCGGTCACCAGGCCGACCTCGTATGGCAGCGCGAAGGTGGAGCGGGTCCCGTCCGGACCCGCGGGCCAGAACACCTTGATGTTCGGATTGTCGGCCATCTGCGACATGTTCATCTGCAGGTCGCCATTGGCGACATGCAGCTCGCCCTTGTTGACCAGCGCGGTCAGCTTGCCGGTGGAGGCCGAGGGGCCGACATTGTTGTCCTGCAACTTCTTCATGAACTCGAAGCCGGCGTCCTCGCCACCGAAGGCATGGATGATCTGCAGCATGACGGCGGTGCCATCGCCGGCCTGACCCGGCGTCGAGTACTGGATCTTGTGCTTGAACTTGGGATCGAGCAGGTCGTTGTAGGTCTTCGGCGCTTCCGAAAGCACGGCGCTGTTGTAGATGAAGTTCATGTAGTTGTTGACCAGCGGCCGGTACTTGTCGGTGCCGCCCTCGATTTGATCAGCGCCTTCAGGCTTATAGTCCTGCAGAAGGCCGTCAGCGGCGGCGCGCTGGATGAACGGCGGCAAGGTGACCAGCACGTCTGCCTGCGGGTTCGACTTCTCCTTGGCGACACGCTCGACGACGCCGCCGGAGCCGCCCTCGATGTACTGCACCTTGATGCCGGTCGCCTTGGTGAAGGCGGCGAACTCGGTTTCATACCAGCTGCCATTGCCGTCATGCAGGCCGTCGGCCGAGTAGATGGTTACGACGCCGTCGGCCATCGCCGGTCCGACGAGAGCCGCAGAGCCGGAAAGCAGCGCGGCGAAGGCGGCGATGAGAGTTGCGTTTCGTGATTTCATGGTCGGTTCCCCTGTGGTGGAAGGCACATTCTGCGATGCACTTTTGGCCGGCGGGCCCTCGGGTCCCTAACTCGGTCGAACCGGCTAGACATTCTCTTTCTGGGACTCTGAGGATTGGTGATCGATAAGTAAAATCTATTTATTTTATGATCGCCAAAGCTGACCTGATAATTGTCACGAAACTGTCGCGGCCATGTTGCGGCCGGACTCCGGCAGCGGCGAAATACCGTTCGGATCAAGATGTTAGAGAGGATCCGGGTCGATCAGCCGAACACGACGCCAGCGGTCTGTGCGCGCAGTCTCGGATCCAGCGAGCGGATCGTCACCGACCTGCCGTCGAGGATTTCGAAGCAGCGGGCGAGCGTGTCTTGCTCGAGCCGGCGCATGGCCTCCACGGTGAAGAATGTGAGATGCGGGAAAAGGATCACGTCGTCGCGTCCGAACAGCGCGCTCATCCGATGACCCAACGTCGACAGCGGTTCCTGCGAGTAGACATCAAGGCCCACGCCGCCAATGCGACCTTCGACAACAGCCTCGACCAGCGCCGCTTCATCAATCAGCGCCCCGCGAGAGACGTTGATGAGGATGGCGGAGGGCTTCAGGCTGGCGAGTTCGGCCCTGCCGATCAAGCCACGGGTCGTATCGTTGAGCACGCAATGCACGGACACGAAGTCGCAGACGCCGAGCATGTCGAGGAGATTGTCGACCTTCTCGATGCCGGCCTGCCGCATCGCCGCGGCATCGACATGGGGATCGAAGCCGAGCACGCGCGCGCGAAATCCCTGGCCGGCCATGCGCGCCATGCTGCGCCCGATCTTGCCGCAGCCGACGAGGCCGAGCGTCGCGCCGGAAATGTCGCGTCCGAGCCAACGCTGCTCGGGCCAGACCCAGCCCTCGCGCGAAACAGCCGCCGTAATCGCCGGCATCCGTTTCGCCAAGGCGATCGTCAGCGCGAAGGCCCCCTCGGCGACCGTCTCTTCGGCATATTCGGGGACGTTGACGACGGGGATGCCGTGCCGCATCGCCGCCTGGATGTCGATGGCATCGATACCAACGCCATATTTGACGATGCCCTTGAGCTTCCGTGCCGCCTCGATGACGCGCGCAGTGATCGGCGTGTAGCACATCAGGATGAGATCGGCGTCGGCGACAGCCGCCATGAGATCGGCTTCCGGGATGCCGTCCGGCAGCGTCACCAGTTCGACACCGCGGGCCTTGAGACCTGCGTCGATACCCGGACATTCGAGTTCCCGGTCGGTGCGAACCGCCTTCATTGCCGACATTGGCTCCCCGTTTCAGCCCGCGAGCACGGCGGCCTCGACGATGTCGAGCGCGCGGTCGAGATCGGCGCGGGCAATCACCAGCGGCGGGGAAAGGGTCAGCACATTGCCCTGGCTGATCTTGAAGCTCAGCCCTTCGTCGAGGCAGCGGTAGTAGATCCTCTCCGCAAGCGCTCGCGCCGGGGCGCGGCTCGCCTTGTCCTCGACCAATTCGACCCCGAACATCAGCCCCCTACCCCTGACGTCGCCGACGAATGGCGAGCGTTGCATGAGATCGTTCATGCGCGCGAGCGCATGGGCGCCGAGCTCGGCCGAGCGCTCGACCAACCCTTCTTCGCGCACGATGGCAATAGTGGTCAACGCGGCGCGCGCGGTGACCGGGTTCTTCTCATGCGTGTAATGGCCGATCGCATAGTCACCGGCGACGTCGAGGTCGCGCCGCGCGATCACCGAGGCGATCGGCAGGATGCCGCCGCCGAGCGACTTGCCGAGCACGATGATGTCCGGCGTGACGCCGTCATGCTCGGAGGCGAAGAATTTACCCGTCTTGCCGAGGCCAGTCGGAATTTCGTCGAAGATCAGCAGCGTGCCGTGCCGGTCGCAGGCCTCGCGCACCGCCTTCCAGAAGCCTGGCGCTGGCACCAGCGGCGTTGCCCGCATCGGCTCGGCGACGAATGCGGCGAAGTCGCCCTCGCGCCCCAGCACATAGCAGATCATATTGGCACAGGCACGCGCCGAGTCCTCCAGCGTATTGGTGCCATAGGGGCAGTTGTGCGGTGCCCAGGGCGCGATATGCTCGGTGCCCGGCAGGAGCGGCCCGGCGATGCCGGAGCGGAACGTCGCCTCGCCGCCGACGCTGGAAGCGCCGAAGCCGGCGCCATGGAAGGCATCCCAGAACGACAGCGTCTTGAACCGGCCGGTGGCCGCGCGCGCCACCTTGAGCGACACCTCGATGGCGTCCGAGCCGCCGGTCGTGAACAGCACCTTGCCGAGGTCGCCCGGCGCCAGCGCGCCAAGCGTCTCGGCGAGGTCGACCGCCGGCTCGCAGGTGAAGCGACGCGGCGAGAAGGGCAACTCATCCATCTGCCGACGGATGGCCTCCTTCAGGCGCGGATGGCCGTAGCCGATATGGTGGACGCTGTTGCCGTGGAAATCCATGTAGCGGCGCCCGGCGGTGTCTTCGATCCAGATGCCTTCGGCCTTGGCGATCGCCGAAACGCAGGGGCTGGAAAGGCTTTGATGAAGGAAGGCCGCTGCGTCACGGCGCAGAAGTTCCTGCGACGGCGCGTGGCTCTGCTTGGCGCTCCATTCCTGCCGGGCCGCCGCCTTATTGGATTCGCCTTCGGTATGGACGAGTGTCATATCTTCCTCTTACCCATAGGCCTCCCGCGAATTTCATCACCCGGACTGCCTCGCGACAACATGCGTCAGCCGAATAACTCCGTGACGGTTTCCTCACCAAGCGCGAAGCCGGTGCTGGCGCCGGTGCCGCTGGTGACGATGACAAGCCTCGCAGCGTCATGCGGCGCATCACGCAGGACGGCATTCTTCGCTGATGCATAGCTTCCGGTCCACCGTGCAAGCACGTCCGGCACCTTGCCGAACAATGTCTTGAACTCGTCGAGGATCAGCCGATCGACGGCCTCCGATCCGAATGGATCAAGGGTCAGTCCGTAATGATGGGAATCGCCGACGACCAACGAACCGTCTGCGCTCTGCACGACGATCAGATGGACGCCATTGGCCAGCGCGGCCTGGCACTGTTCGCCCAACCTGTTTCGCAATGTGGCAGCTTCGGGCAGGCCGGCGAAACCGCCATAACGCAGCAGGCTGAGATCGGACATCAGCGCCGACGAAAGCCGGAAGCCGGGATAGGCCAATCGAAGCATCTGCAACTTGCAGCGCTGGACACCGTGCTCGCCGATGCGTCGCGGGTAGAGCGTGCTGAAGTCGTCGCCGGGACAGACGACGACCTTCTCCGCGCGCAAGCGGCCGGCACTCGTTTCCACGACCGGCGGGGCGACATCCGTGACTGAGACGCCGGTGCGGAACGCGACGCCGAAGCGCTCGGCCAGGAAAGATACCAGCCGCGGCAGGACCTCGCGCGACTCCACGCGCAATTCGAACGGGCTGAAGAGCCCGCCAATGATCGCCTTTCCATCGAGGCCGCCCAGCTGCGCGACCGTCTCCCGCGCCGTCAGCAGCTTGCAATCGGCGCCATGCTGGCCGGCCTTGAAGGCCTCGAGCACGGCGAGCGCCTCGGGACGCTGCGCCGCGATTAGCTTGCCGCGCTGGAGGATTTCGATCCCCGCCTCATCCGCAAGCTCGAGCCAGATACTGCGGCTGCGCTCGGCCTGGCGGCGCGACGGCCCCGGCTCCTGGCCGGTGACGACGACGAGACCAAAATTACGGATCGAGGCGCCGTTCGCCTTCTGATCTCGATCGACGACGACGACGCGCAGGCCACGTCGCGCCGCAGCCAGCGCATGGGCAAGCCCTATGATGCCGGAGCCGACAACCGCGAGGTCGTAAGAGTCTGCCATGGCTACCACGGCAAGGAGAATGTCTTGACGTTGGTGTAGCTCTTCATTGCCTCGATGACGCCTTCCTTGTAGCCGTTGCCGGAGTCCTTGATGCCGCCGAAGGGGCTCATCTCGATCCGGTATCCCGGCACTTCCCAAATGTTGACGGTGCCGACCCTCAGGCCGGCGATATATTTCTGCATGCGGCGGAAGTCGTTGGTGCAAACACCAGACGACAGGCCGAATGCCGTCGAGTTCGAGAGCGCGATCATCGCCTCGTCGTCATCCGGTGCGCGCACGATGGGCACGATGGGGCCAAAAGTTTCTTCCATCACCAATTCGGACTGGTGCGGCACGCGGTCGACGACAATCGGCGGAAGCAGCGCGCCCTTGCGACCCGGATCATAAAGCACTTCCGCGCCCTGCTCGGCAGCCATATGGACGCGTTTTTCGAATAGCGCGGCCGCCTTCTCATGCACGACGGTGCCGAGCTGGGTTGCCGGATCGCGCGGGTCGCCGAAGCGGATCGCCTTTGCCCGTTCCAGAACCATCGGCACAAAGCGGTCTGCCACCTTTTCCTGCACGAGGATGCGCTTGACCGCAGTGCAGCGCTGGCCGGAATTCTTGGTGGCGCCAGCGACGGCTAGGTCGGCTGCCTTGGCCAGGTCCTCGTCCGAAAGATCGTTGAGCACGATCAGCGGATCGTTGCCGCCAAGCTCGAGCACCTGACGCTTGTAGCCGGCCTTCGACGCAATCATCTTGCCGACCGGCACGCCGCCGGTAAACGTGATCAGGTCGATGTTGGGATTGGTGATCATCTCGTCGCCGATATCGGCCGGCCAGCCAGTGACGACGGAGAGCATTTCCGGCGGCAGGCCGGCCTCGTAGAGGATGTCGGCCAGCATCAGCGCCGTGATCGGCGTCAGCTCGGTCGGCTTGACGACGACGCAATTGTTGGTCGCGATCGCCGGCGCCACCTTGTGGGACACCATGTTGAGCGGATGGTTGAACGGCGTGATCGCCGAGATCGCGCTGAGAGGCTCGCGGAGGGTGAAGATCTTGCGGGCCTGCCCATGCGGAGTCACATCGCACGAGAATATCTCGCCATCGTCGTGGATGCACATGTGGCCGGCGAGCGTGAAGACGTTATATGCCCGCCCGACCTCATAGAGCGAGTCGGCCCTAGAGATGCCGAGCTCCAGCGTGATGAGGTCGGACAGTTCGTCCTTGCACCCGTTGAGCAGCTCAGCGGTCTTGAGCAGGATGCGCTGCCGCTCGTAGCGCGTGAGCTTGGGTTGATAGTTGGCCGCGATCTCGAAGGCTCGCCTCGCATGCTCGGCACCGCCTGCAGGCACGGTCCCGATCACCGTGTCGTTCCAGGGGAAGCGCACCTCCAGCCTGTGGTCAGCGTCGACCTGGCGGCCGGCGATGCGCATTGGCTCGTGGCGGACTTTGATAGAGGGATCGAGTTGGGTCATCCGTTGGTTCCAGTCTTGGATACGTCGTGGGGTCGACCCCCACTCCGGGCCTTCGGGCCACCTCTCCTCCAATCGACGGGGGAGAGGAAATCTTGCGAGGTCGGCTCCCCATTATTCCAATCCAACAGCACGGCATTCCAAGCCAACGCGCTTTGGGATCGACTGGGCGCTTTTCCTCTCCCCCGTCGATTGGAGGAGAGGTGCAGAGCGAAGCTCGGCGGAGTGGGGGTCGACAGCGCCCTCAACCGCAAACCTGCGCGGCCGCCATCGTGGCGTAATAGAAGGCATCGAAATTGCGCAGGATCGGCTCGTTCGGCAGGTCCGGCAACACGCGGTTGACGATGAACGGCACCGTCTGCTCCGTCAGACCGCCATGCGAGCGCAATGGCTCGTCGAGCGCCGCCAGATTGTGCCGGTGCTCGGAGGTGCCGATCGTCTTGTTCTCGCCGGAGATCAGGATGATGTCGCCCATCCGGTCCTCCGGCAATTCGAAGCGGGCGCAGCCCTCTTCGCGACCAAGCACCAGGATGATATCCTTGACCTGTCTGAGTTTCGCCACGATCGCCTCGCGGTCGGCGCCTTTCGGAAGATAGGTGGTGGCGAACGAACCGAGTGCGCCGTGATGCACCACGTAAGGGTCGGTGATCGGCAGGATGACGCGGGCGGCGTCCTTGCCCAGCCATTCGTCGAGAAGATCTTGGATATAGACGACGTTGGGCGAACCGTCGGCATGGTGCTTCGGCTTCATGCCATGGTCGGCGGTGACGACGATCGCAGCACCCAGCGCGTCGAGTTCGGCAAGATACTTGTCGAACATCTCGTAGAACGCGTTCGCCTCCTTCACCCCCGGTGCGTATTTGTGCTGCACATAGTCGGTGGTCGTGAGGTACATCACGTTCGGTCGGAACTCCTTCAGCAGCTTGACACCGGCGGCAAAGACGAACTCCGACAGCTCGGCCGAATAGACTTCCGGAACCGGCCGGCCGAGCCAGCTGGACGCATTGTCGACGCCGTTGGCGGCCTTGGTGGTAGTGTGCGACTTTTCCGAAGAGAAGCAGACCGCGCGGCCGTCGTTATAGGCCAAGCCGTGACCAAGCAGCGCGCGCAGCTTGTCCTTGGCAGTCACCACCGCCACTTTGGCGCCGGCATCGTAGAACTGCTTGAAGACCGTCGGGGCGCGCAGGAACTTCGGATCGTTCATCATCACCTCCTCGCCCGTCTCCGGGTTGTAGAGGTAGTTGCCGCAGATGCCGTGCACCGCCGGCGGCCGCCCCGTGGCGATGGACAGGTTGTTGGGGTTGGTGAAGCTCGGGATCACCGAATGGGCGAAGCGCACCGTGCCCTTCTGCTTGATCCTTTCCAGCGCCGGCATCAGCCCGGCGCGAATGGCTTCGTCCAGATAGGCGGGCTCACAGCCGTCGAGGCAGATGGCGATGGCCGGCACGCGCGGCCAGGCGTAATTGCGGCCGTTGGCCGTGACGTTGACGGGAGACATCTGGTTCATGCGTGAAGAATCCTTTTCTTGGGCAACGCGACCTTTGCGGGTTCGGCGGGAAGCCACCGCCGATGGACCGGCCATGCGCATTCCAGTAAGATGTGTTTACCTGAAGCGGCCTCTCGACTCAGGGTTTCTCGCCTCGTGCCAGGCGAGCATTGATGTCGGCGATAACCGGCTCAATGTCAGCCAGGCTGTCGATTACGTAGTGTGCACCTGCCTTGCGAAGAATCTCACGCGTCTTCTCGAGACGGCGCTCAATCTCTTCCTTCGGAAATTGCTTGTCCTGGTCCGGGGTATCCATGTCCATATAGTTGGAGTAGCGGGCAACACCCACGCCCCAGCAGCCGGCATTCAGAGCCTCTCCCACGCCTGAAACGGTGTCGTCGATCTTAACGACGGACTGGATTGGATGAATGCCCAGATTATCGAGGTTCTTGTAGACCATGAACGGGCCGGGGCGCGCGCCATGCTTGACCTCGTCACCAGCCACAGAAGAATCTGGCCTGTAGCCTTGCTTCGCCGCTTCCTCCTCTAGGATGTTGACCATGGAGCGGACGAAACCGGTGGTGCTGCCGATCTTGATGCCCTGAGCCTGAAGACGCTGGATCACCGTAGCCACACCCGGCAGCAAATTGGTATATTTACGCAGGCAATCGAGCTGCTTTGGAACAAAGTCCGCAAACATGCGATCGACGTCGCCCTGGTCCGGATATTTTCCATGGCGGGCCTTCCATCTTTCACGGATCTCCGGCACCTCGGTCAATGACTTGATGTGCAGGTCCTTGCGTAGCCCCATCGGCCCCCGCGCCTCCGACATCGAGATCTCGACGCCCTGTGCTTTGAAGACGTCGACGAAAACGACGGCGGGCGCCACCACATAAGCATCCGCAGTGGTGCCGCTCCAGTCGAGGATAAGGGCCTTAACCTTGCCTCGATAGGACCGCTGGTAAACGAAATCAGACATTTCTTATCTCCAGTTATCGTTGTGAAGCCTAGCCAGCGGCCAACTTTGCGCGTTCCGCAAGCGCCGTCTCGGGCGGAGCGGCCGTGTCGACGCCCATCTCCCGAAGCGACTCGCCCGCCGCCCGCACAACCCGCCGCATGACGTGTTCGTCCATCTGGCCGATGCACCCGATGCGGAAACTGTCGACTACGGTGAGCTTGCCGGGATAGATGATGAAGCCTTTTTGCTTCATCAGTTGATAGAAGCGCTCGAACACGAAGTTCGGATGCGCCGGGTTGAAGAAGGTGACGATGATCGGCGACAGCCAGCGATCCTTCAGCAGTGTCTCGAAGCCGAGTTCGCGCATGCCGGCCACCATGACGTCGCGATTGCGGGTGTAGCGCGCGCCGCGTCCGGCGACGCCGCCTTCCGCCTCGTGCTGGCGCAACGCCTCAAGGAAGGCGGCAACGACATGCGTCGGCGGCGTGTAGCGCCACTGGCCGGTCTTGTTCATGTTCGCCCATTGCGCGTGGACGTCGAGTGACAGCGAGTGGCTGCGGCCCTTCGCGGCCTCGAGCTCACTCTTGCGGGCGATGACGAAGCCGAAGCCAGGCACGCCCTCGATACATTTGTTGGCGGAGGACACCATCGCTTCGTAGCGGATCTCTTTGACGTCGAGCGGGATGGCGCCGAAAGCGCTCATGGAATCGACGAGAAGCTTGCGGCCGCTGGCATAGACGGCTTCCGATATCTCGGCGACCGGGTTGAGGATGCCGGAACTGGTCTCGCAATGAATGGCGATGACATGGGTGATGGCAGGGTCGGCGTCGAGAGCCGCCGCGACCTCGTCACCACGCGGCGGCAGGTAGTCGCCCTTGTCGATCAGCGTGTAGGCGCGGCCGATATATTGCATGGTCTGCGCGGCGCGCAGACCGTAGGCGCCGTTGGCGAGCACCAGCACCTTGCCGTCCTTTGGCACGAAGGAACCAAGCATGGCCTCGACGCAGAAGGAGCCGCTGCCCTGCATCGGCACGCAGTCGAATTCGTCACGGCTGTCGCCAGTGAGCGCCAGCAGACGGCGGCGCATTTCGGCCGTCATGGCCCGAAAATCGCCGTCCCAGGAACCCCAGTCCCGGAGCATCGCCTGCTTGACGGAATAAGCGGTCGTGAGCGGCCCCGGCGTGAGCAGATAAGGCTCCCCCATCGCCGGCTTGTCCAGCGGCTTGGATGCCGCAAATTTCATCTCAGCGAGCATGCTGCCCTCCACCTCGATCTTTGCCTTTTCCGATATGGGGTCATTCTTGATTTTGCTGACCTATTTGTAAAATCGTTATTTTGTATCGATGTATTATCTGAGCTTATGAAGCTAGCCGCATCCGAGACGGTCGTCGCTACGCAGGTTGATGAGCTATCTTCTCTGGTGCCCGTTCCAGCGGGCGGCCGGCGATCGCCAGCCGGCTTTCGAGCAAATCGCCGCTCTCGGTCAGCCGAAACCAGAACGATGCCGCTTGCGGCGACCCCGGCGGCCAGCACGGCAACCGCCGTCGAGCTTTGCAGCAGCACGGCAAGCGCGGTACCGGCTGCCGCCGACTGAAGCCGTCTGCCGCGCGCGCGCCGGAGGATATCGCGCAGTGCCGGGCCGCCGGCCCGCTCGACGCCGGTGCGCACAATGCGGACCGGACGACGCCTGCAAGATGCAGCAAAATCATGGAAAATTGCATGGTCGGCTCAGAAGCGGCGGCCAATCGGCATTGGCTCGGAGCGAAAATGAAACCGGACAAGACATAAATCAAATCGTTCATTTCTATCTTTATATCAGAATCGTCTATGATCGACCCGCAGCCGCCAACGGGAGCCAAGTCAATGCGCTACGTGCAACTGAGAGCATTTCATCAGGTCGCGATTTCCGGCGGTTTCTCGCGTGCGGCCGAAGCGCTTTTCCTCACCCAGCCAGCGATCTCCGACCAGGTTCGCAAGCTCGAGGAAGAATATGACGTGCTGCTGTTCAACCGGAACAAGAAGCAGGTGACGCTGACTGCTCAGGGCCAGAGGCTGCTGGAGATAACGCACCGCATGTTCGAGACGGAGCAGCAGGCGCTGGAACTGCTAACGGAATCGCGCGCGTTGCGCTCCGGTACGCTGCGCATCGTCGCCGACGCCGCGCACCACCTTCTGCACATCCTCGGCGCCTTTCGTGCCCGCTATCCTGGAGTCCAGGTTTCCCTGCGCTCCGGCAACACCGAAAGCGTGATCGGCAACCTTTACAGCTACGAAGCCGATCTTGGGGTGCTTGGCGAAGTGCCCGCCGGGCGCGATTTCGAGATACTCAAACTCAACTCTACGCCGATCATCGCCTTCGTATCCGCCGGCCACCCGCTGGCGGCCAGGAAGTCGCTGACGCTCACACAGCTGGCGCAGGAACCGCTAGTGATGCGAGAACGTGGCTCCAAGACCCGGAAGAAGCTGGAAGATCTCGCTGCCGCCTCGAACGTTGAACTCAAGCCCGTCATCGAAGCCGAGGGGCGTGAGGCTGTCCGCGAGATCGTTGCCTCAGGGGCCGGTGTCGGTTTTGTCTCGGCGGCCGAGTTCGGCCATGATTCCCGACTGGTGCCGATTTCGATCAATGCGCCCGAGACTCTGATGGACGAAGCCTTGATTTGCCTGCGCGAACGCAGTGGCGGCAAGCTCGTGCGCGCCTTTCTCGACATGGCGCGCTCGATGTCGAACGACTAAAGCAATTCCGGGAAAAGTGTCAGCGGTTTTCCGTCCGGAATTGCGTCAAAACAAGAGATAGAGCGGTTCGCCGTTTCTTCCTGGGTGTCCAGGGCCCTCGCCACCAGAGTCGTGGGCAGGTAGTTGCGAATCAGCCGTTCATGGGGCGGCGCAACGAAGAACCGCCCGCACAGCAGATCCAGTTGCTCGCCCTGGCCGTCGTTCTCGCTCAGCATCCATCCGGCGGAGCCCAGGCTTTCGTGCGTCCGGATGGGCGTTTGCCCGCTACCGTCGTGCAGCACATGCGCCGCGCCCGTGACGGAGCAATACAATATCTCCGCTCACTAGCTCACGCGCCGTTTTCGCCCCGGATCGTCGAGAATGGCCCGACCCTTGACTATGACGTGATAGGGGATCTCGTTGGCCGCCGATCGGCCCCAGGCAACACGCCACAGCGCACCGTAGGCGCAGCGAACCTCGAGCTGACCGGTAACGGTATTGATTTGCAAGAGATGGCTAAGCCAGTCCACCTCAGACATTGGACCCCGAAAACCTGAAATGCCAAACATCTTATCGTAATTGTGCATTGAAGAAATAGAAGAAGTCTATCTGCTTCATTTCCATCGCCTCCGCGGCCAACTCGACAACGAACCAAAGCCCTCAGTCGGTGCTGTTAAGGCTGCACATGCGTATGAGCCACGACCCGTCGGCCTGTTGTTCGAAGACGTCGACCGACGTACCGTTGCCGACCTCCAAGCCCTCGGTATAGGTAGCCAGGCACCAAGCCAAGTCACCAGATTTGCCCGCGTGTATCACTGTCATTTTCTTGTCGGTCGCCTCGCTATGCCCGTTCGTCCAGGTTGCGTGGAGGGCTTCGATCGCGTCGCGGCCCCGAGCAGGAGGCGCGTAGGGCGAATGTAGCTCTGCATCGGCCGTAAACATCGCGCCGCATGTTTGGGCGTCGCCGGCTCGATAGGCAGCCACATAGGCATTCCAGAAAACCTGCAGTTCCTCGTGGATCGACATCGGCAGCCCTCCGGGTACCAGATTTATATTAGCAATTTCTCATGTATTCGACAATTCTCCTGCGCTGGTCGACCGCTGGCCATCTTCCCACCTAACCGTCATCGCGGTGACCCCCATGGGTGGCTGCGTCGGTCTCCCTTCTGGCAGTATGCGACCTCACACCGCGCGCATGTGTCCGCTTATGGGATGTCGCAAAGGCGGGCGATACGTCTGCGTTGAGGCGCATTGCCGACCGGCAGCTTGGGGGCCGACAGCGGACCGTCAGGTATTGGCCGGCATTAGCGACAAGCTGCCGTTCTGCTGCCGACCCATTGCGGCCATTCGAGGCACTGCGGCAGGTTCCTGAGAGTTGACGTTCGCTTCATCTCGCTGACAGTTGGAGCTTTAGTGGACCATGTTCGCCAATCGAGCTTATGGTGTGTGGCTCAACGACTTCGACTGCGCTCCGTGAAGGCGACGAACTCGGTGGTGACAAGCTGCCGTCGCTGGCCGCGTTCATCGGGGATGTTCGGCCGGCGATTGGCTCGAACGTGCTAACCCGCCAAAGAATGCTCGATACCCTGGCCGGGCGGTAGCACCAGAGGGCCTCGGTTCCGCGCGGCGTACAGGATCTCGTCTTCCTCAGTGAGCCCGTTCAAGAACAGCTTGAAAAGGTGAGCCGCCAGTTTCTGGCCGCGCGTGCTGTCGAGCAAAATCCCGCGCTCCTCGCACAGGGTTTTATGGATTCGGGCAAGCATCGCAAGTTCGTCGTCCATGACGATTTGGCCGGGGTACAACATAGCCTTTCCTCCTCGAAAGCTACGAAGCCCGCAGAGTGCGACAAGCATGTGAAGTCCGCAATTAATTTTGATGTGATCGGACAGCTGCCGGGCGTCCTACCTTTTGACCGGATTCCCCCCGATGAGGTCGGCTGCCATTTCGCGCGCCTGGTCGCTCATGCGGCGCATCTGGTCGCGGTTGGCCTTGCTCTTCTTAATGGTCTCCCGAAGGGTCTGGGGCTCTTTCTTGGCCTTCAGATTGTCCAGGATCGCGACGGACTCGGCGAAGATCCCCATGGTTTCCTCTTGGACCCCTATCGCCTTGTCCATGCCCTTTGAAAAACTCTCCAGCTTCTCCGTCACGGTCTCGAAGTCGGCGAGGAACTGGTGTTGACGGGCTCGATTGGCTGTGGCCTGCGCGAACACGGTTCCCACCGATATCAGCGCACCAATCGAGATAAGGAAGCCTAGGACGCGGAAGGCGAATACAGACCAGCTAATTCCGTCTGTATTGGCCCATGCCACGATGGGACTGACGTAGCTCCATGCGGTACCGAGAACTACTACAATCGCACCGGCGCCAATGATGCCGGACCACCGCTTTGGCTGCGCGTCTGCCAAAATACTCTTCAAACTTGTTGAGAAAGCCTGTGTCGACCATCCAACGCCCCCGTCAGAATTCCTTGCAATAATATGTGAGCAAACCGGTGGCTTTGTAAGAGGTCGACTCTAGCGGAACAAATCAGGAACGTATTCATACCCCGATTAATTGCCGGAGACATCCTATGCCTGCCCCGCCACAAAGGTATTCACTCTGACGTCGTCGTCCTCTTCCTTCGCCGTGAGGCCCAGCAAAGCCATGATCGAATAGCGGCGGCCGTAGGTCAGCCCTGAGCCGTATGCCTGCCGACAGCAATGTGACCGAACAAGCCATGGTCGCGATCGAAATCAGTGCTGCGATTTCCATGTTGGTCGAGGACATTCCGGGCGACGTGGAAGGAGCCCTAAGTCTCGGCCGCTCGATGCTTTAAAACGGCCACCAAGCTAGCGCCAGGACGACGCCAGCGGACGCGGCGAAGGCGACGTGACTGCTGTCTGAGCGTCCGCTTTTAGGAAACTGTACCACTAGCCGGAACGACTACCATGCGGCGCAAAGCAGCCGTTTGAAGTGGCCCCGGCAAATGATCAGGCCATCGTCCATGAGATCGATTCACGTATCAAAGGGTGTTCCCGCAGACCCTTTGCTTGGTGGTTCATGAGGTTACACTGGCCTCATGACCTTCAAACTGACATTCCTTGGCACCTCGGCGAGCGTGCCCTCGGCCGAACGCAATCATCCAAGTCTCCTCATTGAATCCGGAGGCCAGCGGATCTTGGTTGATTGCGGCGAAGGTACTCAGCGACAGCTGCTGCGTGCCCGAGCCGGCTTCAGGCGGCTCGACCGTCTGCTTCTCACGCATGCGCACTTCGATCACGTGCTCGGGATTCCGGGGCTGTTCTCGACACTTCGGCTCAGGCAGAGCGAAGAACTCGTGTCCGTTCACGGAAGCCGGGAAACCCTCGACGTCGTTGCCCGCATGCTCGCGGGTCTATGGGGCGAAGGTCGGGCGCCGATCTCTTTGGATCTCGTGCCGCTGACGCCGGGTTTGGTCGTCGACGCAGATGAGTTCAGGATCGACTGCTTCCAAGTCCGACATCGCGATACCGATAGCTACGGGTTCGTATTCGAGACGCCGCCGCGTCGACACCTTCGCCCGGACCGTTTGGCGGCGCTGGGTGTGCCGGATGGTCCAATCAGAAAGGAACTGGCGGAGGGCCGCTCCATCATCCTCTGCGATGGCAAGGCGGTTGCACCTGAAGAAGTTCTTGGGCAGCCCGAAGGCGCCAAGAAGCTCGTCATTATCGGCGATACCGAGACCACCGATGGTTTGAGAGAACAGGTACGCGGCGCCGATTTGCTGGTCATCGAAGCCACGTTCCTTCAACGAGATTCAGGCATGGCCCGCGAGTACGGCCATCTCACAGCGGCGGAAGCCGCATCGGTGGCGGCGAACAACCATGTGAAGCAACTCGTTCTCACCCACATCTCCGGCCGCTATTCTGATGAGGAAATCCTAGCCGAGGCCATGCAGACGTTTGCGAACTCCGCGGTCGCAACGGATTTCACAATCCTTACGGTCTAGGGGCGCGTATTCATAAATTCAGAATGTCCGCTTTTGAAAGGTAAAGTGGACTCGCGCCCCCGGGTACGGGGCCCAGATCGATCGTATCTGATCCCAAAGCACTTTGGGTTCCCATAGCTCGAACGATGACATTCAGGATCGGCATCATTTCGGACACACACGGCTTGTTGAGGCCCGAGGCAGAGCGTCGCCTGGCCGGTGTCGATCATATCATTCACGGCGGAGATATAGGCAGGCCAGAGATCATCGCCGCGCTTCGAAGGATTGCGCCGGTCACCGCCATCAGAGGAAACGTGGACACCGGAACCTGGGCCGCGCAGTACGCTGAGACTGAGCTCGTGCGGCTTGCGGGGCGAACGATCTATGTGCTTCACGACTTGAAGACGCTGCAGATCTCGCCGGCCGCGCTTGGCATCGACATGGTAATCTCGGGCCACTCTCACATTCCAAAGATCGAGACTGTCGATGGGGTGCTCTACTTAAATCCCGGCAGCGCCGGCCGGCGGCGCTTCAAGCTGCCGATCACGTTGGCGACGGTCGATGTCACGCCTAGCCACATGCAACCAGTCATTCACGAACTCGGCGACGCTTGATGCGTCGCACGCACCCTGAGGCGAATTGGACGCCAAGAAATGTCTGGAATGGGCTGAAAGCTGAACATGTGCTTTCGGGATATTTGGACCAAATTGCCAACCTTTCCATCGAAGGAACCGCACTGGGGATGAAGAACAGCACGCCAAGCAAGCGCTTCATCCTTGCACGCGCAGCGCGAGTGCCGCCCAGGCGCCGCTGACCAGTGCCAAGGCGCTGGCGACAAAGCCGGTGACAAGGCTGCCCTAGGCTTGGCTGAACTCCTACCGCGGAATTGGAAAGTGCAATCTGCGAGATTGGCTGCCTGACCCGAGCCGAACTTCACCTTAGCTACCAGCCTGACGGTTCGGACCGACGTTTCGTGACAGGCGGCGCACCGCGGCCGCATTCAATTCGCCATCGTCTGCGCTGCGCCGTTGGCGTGAGCTGGACCGGCGTGGGGCAGCATGGGTTCAGCGAGAACCGCGGCTTCCGTTGCGACCTATGCCCTATGTGACTGCTCTCTGGCGAGTTGTTGTCCGCCGCCAGAGAGCAGGGCGACGCAGCGGCCTGCGTCGCCGGGATTAAGGCCGCTTAGTTCAGTGCGGCCTTCTCCAGGCCGAACTTGCGTCCGCCGAACCCCGGCACCGTCTTGATGCCCGGTCGTCGGCGGATTTCGCGCTTGCCAAGACTGCTTTGCGCTACATGTCCTCTTGATGGGCACGCTTCTAATCGACGCCTTGGCTTGCCTGATGCTGGTTGGTGCAGTCTGGAGTTACCGGCGGCGGGATTTGATCGGAATGTGGAGCTGTCTTCTAGGGGCCGTCTTCGTGGTGCTGGTGCTGCTGTTGCCAATCTAGGACGTGCGAGGAAGGGCCCGCTTGTGCGCGCGCAATAGTTGCGCAATGCTGCTCCTGCAAGTTTTGCGGGGATAAGACAATGTTTCACGACATATGCCTGCAAGCCTTTCGACTGGGCGGGGTGGATGCAGTCAACGCGCTTCTCAAACAGCAATTCCCATTTGTTGCTGATCGAGTCCGCGCAATGGAGGATCTTCAGGACACTGGCTATTGGTCCATCGCCTGGCATGAGAAAAAGCATCCAGACGGCGGGATGTACCGCGACTTCGGAAGCGTCAGAGAATACCTTGCCGACGATGACGAGGGTTAGACCAAATTTGCGCGTCGCCCTTGCGCGGCCTTCCTCCATTCGCATGTTTCGCCTGCAGCAGAAGCGCATACATCTTTGCCAGCCGCTGCTACTCCGTTGAGCCGACTCCTCGAAGTTCCAGCCGGGCTAGGCCCGGTAGCCCTCCTGAGCTGACTACCGGGCCGCTCCCGTGTTTAAGCAGAAACCAGCGGCGCGCTTTCTTCGCTGCCCTTTGGCTCTCATCTTTTCTCACTTCTTCTTCGGAGCGTCAGCCGGGTTGACGAAAGTGATGCCACCAGGGGCGCTAACCTGAACGTCAATGATCCCCCCTTCATCTCCGGTCCACACGTAGTGCTTGCCTCCAGGCTGTAACGCAAAAAACGCTCCCGGCTTAAGCCATGGGCCGGTCTGGTCGACCTTATCTCCAAACCCGAACCCAACCTGACCGCTAATCAACCACACGGCCTCCGCGTTGGGATGGCTGTGCGGCGGAACGACGTAGTGAGGTGGAAATTTTACACGGGCAACGCTCCAGTCGCCGGACTGCGCCAGCACAGCGACTTTTGCGCCAGGCGGAAGGTCGCCGATGTCCTGCCATTTCAGGTCAGGACTGTCGGTCGTTAGGACGGGGGTTGTCTTTACGCCTTCTTGACCCTCAGCAGCCAGTGCCTCGCTTCCAGATACAAGGGCTGCCGCACTTGCCAGTCCGAGCAAAAGGAGCATTGATCGGCCATTAGATCGCGACGAAATCATCATGGTACGCATCCTCCCTGTTCGTCACGCGCGTGTGTGCGCGAAACCGCTTATATTAGCAGACACGCATTCACTTGGCGCCGGGCGTTACCGAAATTGATGGGGCGATAGGAATCTGTACCCGTCGTCGGGCAAATGCGGCTGCCATCATCCTTTTAGGGAAAGCAGATGCCAGGTCGGGAAGTCCGTCGTTCCAGGGGGCTGATCCATGCCAAGCGCGGCGAGATCACAATTATCGACCGGCCCGGAATGGCTTGGGCGATGGTGCGGAAAGTCTGCCGCAGGTCATTGCCCCATTTCGACAGATCGTGGCGTTTTTCCTTGTGTTCGGCCATGTGACCGCTTTCGCTGTCGGCCGGAAAGAGCCAATCCCGGGATTGCTCTTCATAGAGGGCCCGACCAATGCGCATCGCGCGAACCAGACAACGGATCATGGCGTTCGAAAGCGGGATATCGAATGCTTTGACCTCGCCGCCCTTCGGTCGGGGTATGTGCAGGACACGGGCAGGAAAATCGACATGCTCGACCGTGCCTTCCTGATCGCTTCAGGGCGATGGCCCGAAAGCAGCATGAACAGATGGAACTCCCGCCGGACAGGATTCTTCAAAGCCGCGAGCTGAGTGAACCATCCTTCCAAATCCGA
The DNA here is from genome assembly GCF_051127865.1 of Mesorhizobium sp. RIZ17. Lineage (NCBI taxonomy): Bacteria > Pseudomonadati > Pseudomonadota > Alphaproteobacteria > Hyphomicrobiales > Phyllobacteriaceae > Mesorhizobium > Mesorhizobium sp. RIZ17. The sequence continues at coordinate 3,612,665 of NZ_CP147861.1, read as the reverse complement.
AAGCCCAAGCGCGGTGTTGGGCGTGCAACGAGAAACATCAGGAAAGCCCGTCTGACAAATTTCTAATCTGTAGGTCACAGATTCGATTCCTGGCGGGATCACCAACAAAATCAAGGAGTTGGTGAGAGATATGCGGCGTCAGCATGTTGCATCATGTTGCAACTGGCACGCCGCAGTTTTCAACGGTTTTCACTGATGCGCGGCTACTGGACGCGACATGAAGCGCGACATGAAATGAGTCCGGAAGCCGAAGCCGCCAGGCGCAAAACAAGCCAACGCAGAAAGCCGGCAACCGACGCTCTGCGAGCGGGGGACGGGGGAAGGTCGTCGGTTGCCTGAGACCGAGGGGCCATATCTGTTGGGGAAATGCCTAGGCCCTGACAGGAGAACCGGCATCCCGGCTTCGCGTTCCCGCTCTCACGCAGGCGTGAAAAAACCCGGCCACCGAAGCAGCCGGGCAGATGGGAATAAAGCAAGAAGAGGGGGGTATTCTCGGCCCGCTACCGGATTCCGTCAATCGTTGGCGTTGAAAATGGTTGCCGAAGGCTAGGCGCCCGCATCGCTGAAAATTCACCATGCCGTAATGACTGTAAGAGCGCCTTTGGAACAAGTCCGCCAGGAGCCGAGTTGTTGCGACGAAGGGGCAATCCAACCTGAAGGTTCAATCGCAATGAAAACAGTGCTTTTCGCCGCTCTGGCGTTCTGCATCGCCGCTCCGGCTGTCGCATCCGCTGCCGAGGCAGATGTGGTCAAGACGCATCACAGGCATCATCACCATAGCACAGCCGTTGTCATTAAGGATGGGCATCGTCTCCATCACCGTCGCCACGGCACGGTCGCCTTCTATGATCACGGCAAGCGGCATCATCACTCCACGAAGTTGGTCATCAAAAAAAGCCATCACAGGCATCATCACCGAGTCGTTGTCAAAAGCACCGCTGAGTAAATCGATCTCGGTCGGAACAAGGCCCGGAAGCCTAAGCCTCCGGGCCTGCGTGTCTAATTTTAGCAAAATGTGAAACAAAGCGATTTCGCGAGCGTTGCAGCTTCCACACAAGGGAGCTTAGACGATGGACTCGGCAACCGCGGCAGTGATGGTTTTGCTCTCGTGCAGCCCGGGCGCGGCTTCCATTTGCAAACCCGTGGACACGACGTCCCCCATGTTTGCATCGATGGAGCAATGTCGAACGTCATTGGCTGACAGGCTTGCCGACGGTCCCAATGGGAAATTAATAGGCCGCTGTCGCCCCATTGACCCAACCGTCACAGGTTCGCTGCCGGCCGGTTTTGCGACTGTCGTGGTCACACGCGGGATTGGCCGCTCCGTCGGATATATCGTTCCTCATAAAGACTAAGGGCCCGGCCACCTGAGCAGCCGGGCCAAATTCGTCAGCTGGCAAATTTCAGAGGCCCTGCCCGCCCTCGATAAAGCCGGGCTGTCATGTCGGCGTGGTCGCCTTCGCGTTCTTCTTCGTCATGCGGCTCGTCCTGGATATCGCCGCCATGCTCGTCCTCAAGCTCCCGATCGCAGTGGGAACTGCCGCGGCCGTCGGTGAATACGCTGCTGACGGATTTCGGTCCGCGCTCGCCCCATCCTAACCAGGGCGCGGCGTCGGCACCGTCCTCCAGGTCGCAATCGGCCTCCATGACGTCGAGAGCGGTGATCAACGCCGTGGCGCGGTCGAACGGGTCGTTAAGTTGCTGTTCGATCGCCTGCCGCCATGAGCGCGGATCTGCGCCGGCAGGGATGCCGACGGGCTTGAAGCTTCCGACGGGCGGGCCGGAACAGAGGCCGCGGCGCCAAGCAGCATGAAGCGGCGGGAAAACCGCCCTGGGACGATCTGCATTTCCTCGCATCGCCCTTGCGCGGCCTTCCTCCATTCGCATGTTTCGCCTGCATCAGAAGAGCATACATCTTTGCCAGCCGGTGCACTCCGTTGAGCCCACTCCTCGAAGTTCCAGCCGGCCAGGCCCGGTGTCCCATGCCCCTCTACCCCAGGAGAAGAGCGCCGGGCCGCCTGTGAGAGTCGCCCCACATGGCACCAGCGCGCGTTTCCCTTCGCCGCTCTCCTACACCGCTCTTACCTCGATCGCCCTCTGGCGGGCTTCCCTGGCCAACGCCATGCATTGCAGCGACCAATCGATGTTCGCCTCGCAACCTTCTTACGCGAAGCACGTTAGAACCCGGCTGAGCGTCTAAGGGAGGATCGCAATGGACAGAACCGGTAACCGCGGCGATGGTTTTGAGGCGTTCATGGCCTTCATGCTAGGCTTGTCCGTGATAGGTGCTGGGATATCGATCTATTTCGCCGGCTGAGCCTCAAACGCGCGTCTCCCCGTTGCGCTGTCCTACAACCTGCCGAGACGCCTTTCGCTTGCTGGCGCCTCTGGCAGGCGGCAAGGAAGCGTGCCTTGGCCTCTGCCTTGGCTCGGGCAAGCCTCTCCTCCCGCACCCTCTCCCGCTCGAGCCTGAATTCCTCCGGCAGCGGTGGATGCTCGACCGGCGGCTTTTTCATGGTCCATTTATCGCCGCCGTAGCCCCAATGCTCTATGCCGACGAGTTCGGATCCTGAGAACGCACATGAGCAATTGAGCTTGGCGAAATGCAGTACCCGAGCATCCCACCAGACCGCCTCTATGTTGGCCAGGCCGGCGCCTTCCTTCCAGGGTGACCAGCCCTTGCCGGGCCGCTCGACGAGTTCGTGATCCTGCATGCCGCGGATGTTGCATAAGTCGCGGCTTATCGGCAAGCCTCAACTGAGCCTGCGTGGCGCCGGTCAATTTTTGCCGATATCATCGGCCAATCACCATGGCTGCTCTAACCATTCTGCCCGTCCCAATTGCCTCCGACCTGGGGCTTCTCGCCTTGGAAATCCGGCGCAAGGTTTTCATTGTCGGCCAGAGCGTGCCCGAGACGATCGAGCGCGATGCTTACGATGCTGAGGCGCTTCACCTCGTGGCAATTGATAACGGCGATGTCGTCGGCACGCTGCGGGTCGTATTTCTGCCCGAGCATGCCAAGTTCGGGCGGGTCGCTGTGCTGCCACAGGCACGCGGGAAAGGAATTGCCACCCGGATGATGCATTTGGGAATGGAACTTGCGAGGGCGCGTGGGGAAATGAGGTTCTTTCTTACGGCCCAGGCAGACAAGACCACGCTTTACGAGAAACTTGGCTTTGTCGCTTATGGTGACGAGTTTGAGGAAGCCGGCATGCCACATCGGGCTATGAGGACGTACTGATCAAGGACAAGGCGTCCTTCGCTGCGAGGATGCGGGAGCGCTCCCTTGCTCAGCCCGGAAGCGCTTAAGGGCTATTCAATGCGTTTGATGAGACCCTTGTCGAGACGGAAAACCCCGTCATTGCCGCCCTGCTTCTCAAAGTCGGTCTGTATCTCGTCCCATGTGCCGAGATATCGGCCGCAATCGCTACAGGTGATTGGAGTGGTTGGAGCGGCATCCGTTGGAATTCGCAGCCGCACTGTGTGGCAGTACGGGCATTCAAGTAGGTGGTCGAGATATTTTGGGGCTTCCGACATTGGACTCCACTCCCCTAATCCGATGAGACTGAGGTCGGACGGCCGATTAGGGCTTATTCAGGAGCCGCGCCTCGCGAAGAAGCGAATTAGAATCATTGCCGATCAGGTCGATTAGATCGCGCGCCTGTGCTTCGGTGATGCTGGTTTCCCTCATGAGAAACCGTACCCGAAACTCTTTTTGCGCCAGTATGTGAGCGGCGCGCTCTTCGCCATCGCGGACCACAGGGCACTCCCGTAATCAGACGGGAGCGCGTTCTGCGTCTCTCAGGCGCCAATGGTGTCCAGTGGATGGTTACCGGCGATTGACAGCAACGGGTGCCGAGCTGATTTAGTTCCAACTAAATTTCAAATTGAGACGCTATCACCGCTTTCGCTGCTCTGGCGTCATCGCGTGGTTTGTGAATTGCAGGTTTCGGTCGTTGCGGCCGGCGGCGCGGCACTCATGGCAATAGATAATTTTCAGCAGATCCCAGTGGAGGCAGGGCTGGTCAGGCCCGAGCCGCCTGGCCAGCGCGGCGACGTCGAGCATCGCCCTTCGCCTGCATGTGAGACAATAAACCGATAGGCCTGTGCCGGCCGCAAGCTTGCCGCCGAGCGTGCCTTCCGAAAACGGATACTCCTTGCCCATGGCGATCTCCTACGAGGTCGCCCCACCCGAGCCCCATATGGCGTTTGGTGATTATCGTTCGCAAGAGGAGGAGCAAACATCGTTCCTCTCTTTGAAGGATGACCTCGGCCGCACACCCCGCTAGTTTGCTGAGAGAAGATCGGCATTCCTCTTCTTCGGCCGATCGTTCCGGCACCCGTCGCTGCTGCGGATGTACCAGCGGCGACGGGAGCGGCGGCGGTCGACGCGCTCATCATCTCTTCAAGAAATTAGCCTCACGACGCAGGGAGTCCCAGTCGATTCCGATCTGTCTTATCAGCTCTTCGGCTTGCTCGTGGGTAATGCCCGTCTCTCTCACCAAACGTCCGGCCATCAGATCCAGGGCGACCTCTGCCGTCTTGTCGCTTCCATCGCCTTCGGCCAAGCTGCCTTCGCGGTGCTGCATCGCGTCGAAGATCACCCCAAAGACACTACCAACTTCCTCGCTGATTTCTTCCGGGTCGATGCCTTCACGTTTTGCGGCCTTCATCACATGGCCGACCAGGTCGCAAATGGCGGCCGGGTCGTCTGTCATTGCGTTTGGCAGATGCTCCGACATCCATCGATCGAGAAAGTTGATGCCGCGCGTGCTCATCATTTTCCATAAGCATGATCCGCATATTAGGTTCCGCTGATCTTGGTTGGACCTTGAACCTTCTCTTTCGCGGAGCGTTGCCATTGGATTCAGGAGGGTTTCCGATGGCGTGTTTTCAAGTCGAAGAGTTCTATGGCGAACGCCTCGTTGCCACGACGTCTACAGAGGCCCCTGATGCGTTCAGCGCCGCAGAGACCCTGACGGGAAAGACGATCTCCACCAAGGCCTTGCAAGAGCACTGGTTTCGGGTTGTCGACGAACGCGAAGGCACCGTCCACGAATTCAGCATTGCAGAAGAGCCGCCAAAGGACTTTGCCAAATAATGAACTGCTTCGGCGCAAAGCCCGGCTCGCAGATCGAGGGTGACACAGGAATATGCGAGCCGGGCCTAGCCGCCTCACCTATTCCGGGGGGAAGTGGTTTTAAACTCGGCGGTAAGTAAAAGTTGTTCGATAATCCCTCGTGCTGCAATGAGGACTGAGGTCCCATTACGCTACCTGCTATGGTCTATTCGGCAGTGAAAGAGCCCGCCTGCCATGGGTGCCAGACGGGCTCTTTATCGGGCCTCCCTGCGGACACGCTTATCCAGAGTGGGCCTGGTTACGTGCTACCCCGCCCGACGCGACGTGCGCTGAGCGCGCCGACTGTTTAATCAACTTCACCCGTAGCCTTATGTTCCATTAGCAAACGCTTGACTAAGCCGCTCACCGCCCCAGACTCCAGGTATGGCGAAGGGCTCTTTCAAGGTCGGCGATGAGGTGGTTATTACCGCGACCGTCCGGAAGCGCGTGACGGAAGACCGCGTGGCGGTCCTGATCCCATCGTACAACCAGCCTCACAGCATTGTCGACACGACTCCCGGCATAAGCAGCGGTCAGAAGATCGACCTCATAGGCGAGGTGACGCGGGTTGACGAAAGCACCGTCACCGTGAGCGGCGAGCATCTCGGGATAACAGTCAGCCGCGACGCGGTAAGGCGACGTTCTTCATGACGAGGGACGCAGCCATCGGCATCATGCTCGAGGAACAGGTGAACGGCCACTATGGCCCGACGTTGCTCGACGAGGCCGAGGCATTATCAGTGGCGATTGTTGCCACGGTCGAGAGACTGTCGTTCGACAGCACGCCGAAGCCGCCTGCGAGCAGTATCAGATGAATAGGTCGCTGATGGGTGGTGTGATGACGCCTAGCGAGGCGATTCACATAGGATCGCGGGTAGGCTCAGTGAGGCAACAGGCTAAAGACTGCGACCACAAGAACCGCGGCGACTAGCGCCAGAACGATTGCGGCGAGCGTTATGCGTTTGACCCAGACTTGCCGAGCGGATCGAGCGCCATTGCGTCGTAGGCGCATAAAGGCGCCGCCCATCCTCTCCGAAGCGATCGGCATTCGGATAGGCCTTCGGCGGCTTTCGTCTTGGCTTGAGCATCAGCAACCCCTCTCGCCCCACGCATATTAGCGTAAGCTTGTGCTCAACATCCGTCGCCGGCATACTTCCCTGGGGAGAGGGTTGTGGGCAAGCGCTACCGCTATGTAGCGGACAATGAGTACAACCGCCGGCGTTTTCGATGATGGGTTACAGCCGTAGAGGATCTGTTGCGGGCCGTTTTCGAGCGGCGAAGAGCCTAGCTCCTGCCGATTAGGTCTCCCAAAAATTCTTCAGCGTTGCATGGCGAAGCTTGTCCTCGCCCCTCAGGAACTTCACCACGCCGACCAATCCTGGTTTCAGCCATTCGGCCTTTTCTTTCGCCAAGCCCGCCGGCGGCGGGGCTCCGGCCTTGTCTTGCGCGCGTTCCCATAGTTGCCGCCGCTTGTCAGCCTTGAAGGTGACGAAGGCACCGCCCATGTAGCGGCCATTGTCAGCCATCAACACCATCGCCGGCTTCCCCGTCTCGCGCTTGACGCCGATGATGTCCATTTCCTTTTCGACGAAGCATTTGATCTTGCGCCAGTTCATAGTCGCGCCGCTGCGATAGACGCTGTCCAGCCGCTTCGAAACGATGCCTTCTAGGCCCGCCTCGCACGCCAGATGGTAGACCGCGTCGCCGGTGCCAGGCAGCGATTCGCTAAATTGGATATGGCCGCCACCTGGAATGAGAGCCTGCAGGATCTCGCGACGGTCCTTCAGCGGCATATCGCGCAGATCGTGACCGCTGAGGTGGAGGAGATCAAAAGCGACAAGATAAAGGTCCTGCGGGCGCCTAGTAATGGCCGAGCGCAGCGCATGGAAATCGGACAGTCCTGCTTCATTGGTAACGACTGTCTCGTTTTCGATGATGAAGCTCTCCGCCTCGATCGCGCTCGCCTCCGCGGCAAGCGGCCGATATTTGGCTGTCCAATCGATCCCGGTCTTGGTGTAGAGGCGGATGCCGTCAGCATCCCTGATGAGTTGGGTGCGGTAGCCATCAAATTTGACTTCGTGGCTCCATCCGTCACCCTTGGGCGGCTGCTCGACCAGCTCGGGCTCCATCGGGCGGATGAAGGACAGCCGGACGCCGCCGGCGGGCTTACGCATCGAAATCCCACGCGATACTCGAATTTGATTCAATATCGCATAGCTGGAATCGTTCCGTTAGCATTTGCTGAAAAGCCAAGGAACATTCGCGCTTGGCCGCTGTTCTTCCATCTCTCAGGAGGAACGGCCATGGCAGACGACAAGACGAAGCGCGATTTCCGGGACCGCGACCGCGTGTCCGCGGACGAGGATTATGAGGTCCGCTACTTCGCCAAGCAGCACAGGATTACGCCCGAGCAAGTTCGGGAACTGATCGGTGAGCACGGCACGAACCGTAAGATCTTGGAACGCGAGGCCCGGAAATTGCGCGGGTGACGAGCTTTCGACCTTGGCCCGCCTATCGACGGGCGCCGAGATGGGGCGCCCCTCCTCGCGAACAGCATCACATGCGGCCAGACAATCGACCGGCGCGATCTCCACCAAGCCATCTGGCATGAATAGTCCCGACCACGCCCCGGTTGAACTGGAAGGTTGATCTCAGATTCTTTCAGGGACGCGGAACAAATCTCGCGGATCGAAGTTACTTAGCGCCGCTTACGGGGACCCACGCGATGCTCCTTGCCCTGGACGATGCGATCTCGACAGCTGTTTTGGCCGGCAGAGGCGCAGACGCGGAAATCTTCGGAGTGATCGATCTCACCAGCAAAAGTGAAGTCCGGACCGGCGCCATCAGCTTAGGGAGAGCTATCCAGTTCGTGGCCAATGCTTCAGTGCTTGGATACGACGTTCGCGGTGCAATGGTGTTATACGGTGAACCAGGGACGCCAAGCTTGCGGGCTTGGGACTGCGACCATCTTTGGGCGCAATACGGCGGCGCTCTGATCCAGCCATAGTGGACTTCGATTCTATTTAAGAGCATCCTCCCGAGCGGGGGAAGGGCTTGGATAGGTCTCGTCACTACAATCGATCTGATCAATGGCGCAAGCGCGCCGGAGCAAAGCGATCGCGCGCCCTGCGGTGGGCGAGTGCGCCACGGCGTCTGATTTTCGTGACTGTCGCCGCAGCCGGCGCCTTGGCCGCACAAACCGCCATGCAGCGCAGCGACAGCTTGCCCGAGATGAATCTGCACAACTTGATCGGCCCCAAGCCGGAGCCGATCATCGGCGTTGCATCCGTCATCGACGGCGACACGATTGAGGTTCACGGACAGCGCATTCGCCTCAACGGCATCGACGCGCCCGAGAGCCGCCAATATTGCGACGACGCCAACGGGTCCGAGTATCCCTGCGGCCGGCGATCGGCCCAAGCGTTGGATACTTTCCTGGCCGCATCGCGGCCGGTGCAGTGCACTTTCGTGACCTGGGATCGTTATCACCGCTTTGTCGGCGACTGCAGGCGCGCCGACGGCGCCAGCGTAGCGGCGTGGATGGTCGAGCATGGCCAGGCGCTCGACTGGCCCCGCTACAGCCATGGCACCTACTCAGAACAGCAGGCGCAAGCAGAAGCGGCGAAGGTCGGCCTTTGGGTCGGCAACTTCCAAGCACCGTGGGACTGGCGCGCGTCCCATGCCGACGGCGCGACGCCATCGAGCCAGCCCCTCGGCGTCGTCAGCCGCAAGCTGGTCGCCCAGAGCGGTAGCTATTCGTGCGAGCCGCGACGGTACTGCTCGCAGATCAGCTCGTGCGACGAGGCCCAATGGTACCTGTACAACTGCTCTTGGGGCCGGAAGCTGGATCGGGACGGCGACGGAGTGGCGTGCGAGACGCTTTGCTAGGATCCGGGAGCGGCGACTTCCGCATTGCGACAAGATTTCTCAATTTTCACATGGGCCTCTGCCCGGTTGTTCGGTTCGGGCCGCCTTCTAGCGACGCGCTGTGAGCAAGGGATGCGGCACTTGCGGTGAGCCGTTCCTGGCCGCGGTGAGCGCGTTTCTGTTTCCTCGGCCATTGGCGGAATCGCCGTCCATCGAGGCAACTGTTTTGCTCAACTCCGGACGAAAATCTGTTACGAGCGCTGCTGGAAATTGCTCTAACGACAGCATGTGCGCGTGGAGCGTTTTGGTGGTGGAGTCGTATTGGCCATGTTTCTGGCAACGCCAACCAGCCGCAAAACAGCACGTTTCGGGTTCGTTTCAAGCCAGAAGGCTTTGATCGAAATGTTGCGGCCCTGGAGCGGTTTCCATGCCGTTCCATCAATGGCAACGGTTTGCGCAAAGCTCTCGCCTGCCAAAGCAATGCCTTGGCCTAGCTGTACATTGAAGATGACCGTCGCCTGGCCAGCTTGGCACATTTTGACATCGGGGCCACCCACTTCGGCGACGACGCCTTCGAGCATGTGGAAATCCAGCAGCGGTCCGCTCGTTCCGATCGGCACGAGCAGTTGCATGCCGGCAAGCTCTGCCCATGTGACAGCCTGCTTTTCGGCGAGCGGATGACCAGCCTGCATGAGAACGAAGACGCGCTCCTGCCACAACATCTCGGCTCTGCACGACGTGACGGTGCCGAACCCAGACGCAAAGACGACATCGAGGCGCCGGCGGCGCACAGCCGTCACGCATTGTTCACGCGGAGTATCCTCAATGGTCAAACTGATATGCGGACAGGATTTACGGAAACGATCGACAAGGCGCTTCAGGAATTCTCCGCCCGCGACCGCGCACAGCCCAATCCTGAGCGAATTTGCGTCCCTATTGTCGCGGGCGGTATCTCGGAAAGCTTCCTGCAAACCCTCGTAGTGGGCCCGAACGACCTCGGTCCACGCTCGGCCTGCCTCGGTCAAACGAACACCGCGAACGTCGCGCTCGAACAGCTGCATCTCCAAAAGCTGTTCGAGCTTAACGACGTTGCGGCTTACACTGGACTCGCGCACTCGTAGCTCCTTGGCCGCCTGCCTCAAGCTGCCATACTCCATGGCTGCAAAGGCGTAAGTCAGCAGCCTGAGCGCGTTGCCGTAGGCGTTATGGCTCATGGGCTTTGCGGATATCATCCCGGATCGTTTCGATTTCAGCGCACAGCGATCGGATCTGTTCCTCGGAATGACCCGCCGTCAGACAGACGCGCAGGCCGGCCTGCCGGCGGGCTACGGTCGGAAAGAAGATGGCCGACGCATAGAAGCCTTTTTGCAGAAGGACCCTAGCGGCTGCGACTGCCATCAATTCATCGCCAAGATGAACCGTGCGGATGGGAAGCGGCTTTCCGCTTTGCGCGGTGGGCATAAGCGCGTCGAAGAGGGCAATTCGTTCCTGGAGGGCAGCCTGCAGCCGGCCGAGCTCGCCCGTGCGGTGCAGCCTGGCTGAAGCGAGCCCTGCTCCAATCGCGGCCGTGTTGATCGACGCCGAAAACGCGTGAGCCACCGAGAATCGGCGAAAGAGGTTTTCCTGATGGACGGTACCCAGCATCAACATGCCGCCCGATGCACCGAAGCCCTTGCCGAGGGACGCAGCGACAATGGTTCGGCTGCCAAGCTCGTCCATCTGCGACCTGGCAAAGCCTTGCCCTTTGTCGCCAAACAGCGAAATGCCATGCGCATCGTCGATGTAGAGAAAGAGGCCGTATTTTTCCTGGAGGCGGCGCAGTTCCTCGATTGGAGCGCTGCCACCCATGGAGTAGACGCCATCGCAAATGTAGGCGACCGCCTCGTTCTTGCGGCAGAGCCGCTCCAGACCAGCGAGGTCGTTGTGTGCCAAAGTCTCGACCCGCGTTTCGCTGGCGATGGTTCCCTTGTGGTAGGCGAGCGTCGCGTGAGCGAGCCGATCGAAGGCCATGACCGGCTTATAGCCACCAGTGAGGTGTCCAGAGGCAATCAAAGGCAGGGCACTCATGTTGGCGGCGAGCACGGTTGTGTAAGTGATCACCTTCGCGTTGAAGAGATCGGAAAGCGAAGCTTCCAATTCGCCCAGGCTGGCGAAATTCAAGCGGGTGCGAGCACACGACCAATGAAGCGTGCCCGAGCTTCGGACGGCGTCGACGGCGCCGGCGACAATGGCCGGATGATTGTCCAAGCCGAGATAGGAGCAGCGAACAAAGTCGACGATCTGGCGGCCATCGTGGTTCAGGACGACTGTCCGGCCCTCGGAAGGACGAACATAGACCGCCATGATACCCTGATAGTGAGCGGCCTCGAAATGCGTATCGGCCGCTTCGATCAGACTGGCTGTGTTTCTGAAGGCTGCATGCGTCCGCCCGGCAAAATGACGGGGAATATGATCTTTCATAAATCAGGCTCCGAACTGTCGAATGACAGTCCGAAGCTGAATTTGCCGCGCGCCCACCTCAACGAAGGCAAGAACAATTTCCTCATAAATTCCGATCGACCGATCGTTGCGACTTCGTGCGACCGTGAAGATACGAAAAACTTCGTTTAGTCGAACTCCGCAGCATACCCGCTCGATCGGACGGTGCGGATAATGGGACGGCCGGTCATCTGCTCGAGCAGCCGGCGCAAGCGTCCGACATGGACATCGACCGTTCGGGGCTGGACGATGTAGTTGGGCGGCCACGCGGCGCTGATAAGTTCGGACCGGCTGAAGACGCGGCCCGGAGCCTGGAGCAGGAGGCTCAGAAGTCTGAACTCGGTGGGACTGAGTTGAACCTCCGTGGAGCCGTGTTTCACAAGACGCCTGCCTGTCTCGAGGCTGAATTCCCACACATCGAAGATGCCCGTATCTCCCCGCGCTTTCGGGACCTTACCTCCCGAGACGACCGAGTGCAGGTATGCCAGGATCTTGCCCGGCGATGTCGGGCGGACAAACGTTTCATCCACTCCTGCCCTTAACAGATCCAGATGATGTTGCTCGTTCCCACCCAGCATGAGGGTCAGCAGGCGGACATGTGCCGTGGCCCGGTTGGCCTTGAGCAGGCCGCACAGCTCCAATGCGCGGTCGACATTGTTTTCGGTATCGAGAAGGATCGCCACTACTGACGGCTGCGCCGCCAGTTGTTCAAGGTTCTCATCGCCAGCCAGCACGGACCTGAACCCCTCGGTGGCAAAGATATGGCTGAAAAGGAGGTAGAGGTCGGGATTCCGCGACCAGAAAAGGACTGAAGGCATCATACCGAGCCTCCTCCTGATTGAACGTTCAACGCTAAATCCGCCATTTGTTGCGTCAAAATATGGCTAGGAGCCGGGCGATTTGCGCAAAATTTCCCTCCGTTTCATTCGTTGGCCAGAAGCTTCACACTTTTTCCTAGATGTGTCCAGCAAGTTTGCAATTTTTTGTTGCAACAACCATATTGATTGACCTTGCCGAATACGGCAGTCTGTAGATTCGAGACTTTGTCTCGGTTATGCATGCCGGATGGACGACCGACCCTTGCTTATGAAATCCAGCATCGATCACCTGCCGCCGCTGAAACAGCGCGAGCTCGCGCGGGCCGTGGAAGTGCTGATCGAGGAATTCGAGGACGCGCTGAAGGGCGCAACGGCGGATTTCAAGAAGCGCGGGCGCATCCTCAAGGTCATACTTTTCGGATCTTACGCTCGTGGAGGCTGGGTGGACGAGCCGCATACCAGAAAGGGATATCGATCAGATTTCGATCTGCTGGTTGTGGTCAACAATCGCAAACTGACGGATTTCGCAGCCTATTGGCGCACGGCCGCTGACCGCCTGATGCGCGAGGTAAACACCCCTGTCAGCTTCATCGTGCACTCGCGCCGGGAGGTGAATACAGCGCTCAAGGAGGGCCAGTATTTCTTCGTCGACATTCGTCGCGAGGGGATTGTGCTCTACGAACTTGACGATGAGCCGCTTGCCAATCCGATCCCCGCAAAGCCGGCCGAAGCCGCCCGGGTGGCGGCCGATTATTTCGATGACCGGTTGGCCCATGCAAAGAAGTTCGCAAAAGGTGCCGGGTTCTATCTCCGCGAGAGGGATTACAAAGAAGCCGCCTTTCTTCTTCACCAATCAATCGAGCAAACCTACGCAGCGTTGTTGCTCGTTTTGACAAATTACAGTCCGGCTTCCCACAACATCAAATTTCTCCGCAGCCTTGCCGAGGATCAGTCACAGCAGCTAGCGGAAGTATGGCCTCGCGATCAACAGCGGTTCGTAGCTTGGTTCAACATCATTAACGAGGCTTATGTGAAAGCGCGCTATTCGCGACACTTCGAAATTACCAACGAGGCCCTTAGCTGGCTCTCTGATCGTGTCACGGACTTGATTGATCGGATAGAGAAGATCTGCCGATCACAGCTCGAGAAGCTGAATGACGAAGCCGAAAAGGCGGCCAGGCGATCATAGGGAACGCCTGTCAGTCACCGGGTGGCTGTCAGCCGCCGAGCAAAATTGGCAATGCATCGGACAGTTTTGCAGACATGGCAGATCCCTATAGTGACAACAATGGCTTGAATGGGGCCGTTTGGTGACTGACCGCTTTGGGGCGAGCATGACAGGTAAGCTGCCGATCGTTCATCCCGCATAGTCACCGGAACTGAGAGGGTAGCACGGAAGCCACTCCTGCTCTCATCTTCAAAGGCGCCGACATCAAACAGCTAGCCTTGGTCTAGACTAGACCCTGGATTTGCCGATCCTGCGCCCTTCCACTCGCCTAGTTGATGGAACAGAGCGCCACGGCGGCTGAGCCTCTAAGTCCGGAGAAACTCTTCCGCAGGAAGTCACAACAACTTCAGACCGGCGGCGTCTCGAACCCGGCTTCCCCTCAGCCGAACCGCGATAGGGTCGGTCGAATTTGCGACCGCTCAGCCGGCGACCTCTTCAATCAATCTAGAAGCTAGGCGTTCAATGCTAGCTGAGATCGCGCTGAAGCAGGGCTGGCGACAGTGGCGCCGAGCCCTTCCAGGAGCCATTTCGCCTTCTCGACGAGTTCGGCATTGCTCTTCACGAGCTCGGTTCGCGACATCCGGATCGTGTCCTCCATGCCAATCCGCACATGGCCCCCGAGCAGGTAGGACTGCATCAGCATCGGATAGGCTGCCCGGCCAATACCGAAACCTGTCCAGATGGCGTCCCGCGGCAACATGTTGCGGGCGAACATCATAGTCTCGGGCGTGGTCGCGAAGCCGTATTTTACGCCGAGCACAAGGCTCGCGAGCGGCGGGCCGCGAAACTCGCCGCTTGCGAGAAAATCGTTGAGGAGATTGATATCTCCGCTGTCGAAAAGCTCGAACTCGGGCCGGACCCCGCAGTCGTAGATGATCTCAGCCATCTTCTTGACGTTGGGCGGGGTGTTAATGACGACCTCGCTGCCGAACGTCATCGTGTTGAGATCCAGCGTGCAGATGTCGGGCCGCAGGTCACGGATGTGCTCGACGCGGCGTTCGGCCGTCACGAAATTCGTCCGGGGTCCGGCGATCTTGGGATCTTCCTCGCCGGGCTGGAACCGACCACCAGGTCCGGTGGTGATGTTCAGGATCACCTCAGTGTTCTTGGTGCGGATCAGGCGAACGAGGTCGCGATAGTGATCAAGTTCCATGGACGGTCGACCGTCGGGATGGCGGACATGAAGATGCAGGATTGCCGCGCCCGCATCGACCGCCTCGAGAGCCGAGGCCGCGATCTGTTCCGGCGTGACCGGCAAATTTTCATTGTCTTGCGGCCGTGTGAGGCTGCCGGTCACGGCGCAGGTAATGATGGTGTCCCTGGACATATGATTTCTTTCAACTTGCAAGGATAGCCGTGGCGGCGATCTCGACGAGCAGGCTGTCGTCGATGAGCGCCCCTGCCTGAACCATCGTCGTTGCCGGTCGAATGTCGCCAAAGACAGCGCCATGGGCCCTGCCAACTGCTTCCCAATCCTTCATATCGCGCAGGAAGATACGCGTCTCGACCACATCCTCAATCGAGGCGTCGAGTTGGCGTAGCGCCGCGCCGATGCGCTCCAGGACCACGATGGTTTGCCTTTCCGCGTCACCGGGGTGAAGTGCGCCGTTGGGTCCGGAGGCAGAGGTGCCCGATACGACAATGGTGTTTCCGGCGCGGACGGCCCGGGAATAGCCGATAGCCGCTCCCCAGTTGTTGGTCACGTCGACCCTTTGCCTGTTCATACGCTGCTCCTTGGCTGTCTGGAGGATTTCCTTGCCGCCAATCGTTATGCGAAAGCCGGCAACGCTCGGTCGAAGGCCCGCACTATTTCGTCGATGTCGGCGTCTTCCATGACGGTGGAGAACGCCATCAGCCCATTGCCAGCGATGATCACGCCCTGGTCGAACAATGCCTTGGCGAGAGCCGTAACCCGCGCGCCGCCATCGGCCGCGGCGAATGTAGAGCGGTAGTCGCTCAACGGTGCATCCGTCAGGTGGACACGGCGCAGCGAGCCCAGTCCGGTCACCTGCCCTTTGATTCCATGCCGGGCGAAACAGGCGCGAACACCCTTGTCGAACCGATCGCCGAGCGCCTCGAGTTTCTCGAATACAGGGGGCGTCAATTCCTCAAGAGCGGCTATCCCCGCCGACATCGAGATGGGATTGGCGCTGAAGGTGCCGCCATGCGGCACCGCGGGCTGGCCCTTGCTTGGATCGAACACCGACATCACTTCCGCACGGCCGCCGATGGCGCCGATCGCAAAGCCGCCGCCGATAATCTTGCCGAGCGTGGTAAGGTCCGGGTCGATGTCGAAACGGCCTTGTGCGCCATTGTAGCCAAGGCGAAACGTGATGACCTCGTCGAGGATCAGCAAGGCTCCGAGTTCGCGCGTGACGCGGCGCAGCATCGCCAGGTATTCGGGCTTTGCCGGGACGAGACCGGCGCGGTTGGGCATGACATCGACGAGGACGGCGGCAAGGCTGTTGCCGCTGGCGCGCAGAATGGCCTCGGCAACCGGGGTGTTGTTGAAGGGAATGACGACGACATCGTCGAGCACACCCTGGGGTGTCCCTTTGGCGGTCGGCACGGATCCCGGACTCTCGATATCGCCCCAGGTAGCGGGGCTGGCGTCCTGACTTGTCTCTGCCGGGTCATAGGTCCCGTGGTAGGCGCCCTCGCATTTTGCGATCTTCGGACGGAGGGTATAGGCGCGCGCGGCCTTGATCGCGTTCATCACGGCTTCAGTGCCGGAATTTGTGTATCGAAGCCGCTCGACGGACGGCAGGCGATCGCACAGAATTTCCGACAACCGAATCTCGCTCTCCGTGGGCATGCCGAAACACGTGCCGGCTTCCAGCTGCCGCGTGGCCGCCTCGAGGATCTGGCGGTTGCCATAGCCATGGATCAGAGAGGTGAAGTTTCCCAGGGCGTCGATCCGGACATGGCAATCGACGTCGGTGATCCGGCAGCCATCGCCGCGCCAGGCATAGATCTGATGTGGTTTTCGATAGACAGTGGTACGGGTGTTTCCGCCAGGCATGACCTCTTGGGCGCGGGCATAGAGCTTTTCGGAATTCGGTGTCGCCGGTGCTGACATGATAACGCTCATCGCTTGGTTCTAGGCGGAAAGGTTGATTCGCTCGCGACGCAACGTCGGGTTGCCGCTCTCGAATTCTTGAGCAAAACGGTGACCTGAGTATACGGCGGCATAAATAGCAGCGGGCGCTTCGCAGTCCCCGATGCGCGAGACGCGGCGCAGGCGGCCTGCATTGCCTTGATCAAGACGCGCGGTGAGTGCCTCAAACAGTTCGTTGCGCGGCAGCCGAGCCGTGACCAGGACAAGGGCGTCGGCCTCCTTGTACGCCGTGGCCCCAGTTCGCGCATCGAAGAAGAGGGCCAGATTGTCTCGGGTGCCGGCCAGCGCCATATGCGTAACCATCGCGACCCCGCGCTCATGGAGCCGCTTGGCCGTGCGGATGTTTTCAAGCGTGTTGATGGTGAAGGAGGAGATGTCGGCCGCTGGCGTGAGCAATGTAACGTCGTTGCCAGCAAGCGCCAGCTCTTCGGCGATCACGGCGCCCATATAGTAGTGGTCGTCGTCATAGACGATAACGCGGCCCGACGGGAGATTGCCGCGCATGATGTCGTCGGGTGTGAACACGGGCAGGCTGGCCGACAGGGCAATCGGCTTGAAGGCCGCGCGTCCGACGCCATCGGCGCGCCATTGCGATCCCGTCGCCAGCACGACCTCGTCGGCGTCGAATTCGAGAATTTCCGCCAACCCGAGATCGCTTTCGAGATAGACCCCGACATTCGGGAGCTTGTCGATCTGCGTGATGCGCCAGTCTCGAACCCTCAGCCATTCACGCAGGCCCGGCAGTTCGCCTTCAAGGGTCACGCGGCCACCGAGACGGCTCTGCCGCTCGGCTAAGGTTACCTGGTAGCCGCGCTGCCCGAGGGCCCGGGCGCATTCGAGGCCCGCCGGCCCACCGCCGACCACGAGCACGGTCGCATCGCTTGATTTGGCGGAAATTCGTTCGGGGTGCCAGCCGCGCCGCCATTCCTCGCCCATCGTCGGATTCTGTGTGCAGCGCAGGTTCGTCATGGCAAAGTGGCTCGACACGCAGATATTGCAGCCGATGCACTCGCGGATGTCCTCGTAGCGACCCTCCTCGATCTTCTTCGGCAGGAAGGGATCCGCAATCGACGGGCGCGCGGCGCCAATCATGTCAAGCACGCCGCGGCGGATCAGGCTCGCCATCGTGTCAGGCGAGGTGAACCGCCCTACACCCACGACCGGCTTGGTGGTGACGCCCTTGATCCCGGTCATGAACGGCTCGTGGTCGTTCTCCGATGCGAAGCGCGAGGTAGGTGAATCGTCAGCCCAGGTTCCCACGACGAGATCCCACAGATCCGGCAGTTCGGCGAGCAGGCTGATCGCCTCGATCCCCTCCTCCGCAACACGAAGGCCCTCGGGGCCAAACAGCTCATCAACGATCAGGCGTACGCTGACAGCGCAGGCATCGCCGCCGCCCTCTCGCGTCGCCTCGATCAACTCCTTCAGCAGGCGGACCCGGTTCTTCAGCGAGCCGCCATATTCGTCGGTGCGTTGATTGCGGGGCGATATGAATTGGAAGGCGATGGTGGAAAAATTGCCGTCGACATTGAGGATGTCGAAGCCGGCCTTGCGCGCACGCTGCGCCGCGACCTTCCACCAACCCAGCAGCGCCTTGATGTCGGATTTGTCCATGGCGCGAACCTGGACCGGATGGTGTCCGCTGACGGGCCGGTCCATCGGACCGAGCGGCACCTCGCGGGTCATGCGATTGGCATTGTAGTAGGCGGGATAGGCAAGTTGGACGCCGGCGAGCGAGCCGTGCTCGTGGACCGCTTCGACCATCAATGCCAGCGGAGGAATGTCGCCGTCATCCCACAGCATCTGCAAAACCTCCGGCATGAGGTCGCCAGAGGGATGAACGGAGCAATGCTCAGTGTTGACCACTGCCCATCCGCCTTCGGCCTTGATGCCGCGCATAGCGGCATGGGCCTGCGGTCGCAAATTGCCCATGCCGTTACAGTGAGGTGTCTGGTAGAATCGGTTGCGGGCGACAACAGGTCCGATCTGTACCGGGTCGAACAGGATATCGAAGCGTGGCTCCCGCATGCTTGGCTCTTTCTGTACCTCGCCTCATAGGGTGAGGAGACGTGGTTGGTCAGGGGGATGATCCGGCTCTATGCGCGGATCTTGATCCAGGTTGCCTTGAGTTCAGTGTATTTCTCGATCGCATGTAGCGATTTGTCCCGTCCGAAGCCCGACTGTTTGTAGCCACCGAAGGGCATCGTGATGTTGCTCTCGTCGAAATTGTTGACCCAGACAGAACCCGCTCTTAGCCGGCGGGCGGTGGACAACGCGACGTCGATGTTATCGGTCCATACCGCGGCGGCGAGGCCGTAGATGGTGTCGTTGGCGAGCGCGACTGCTTCCTCAGCTCCGGAAAAGGAGATTGTAGCAAGGACAGGACCGAAGATCTCTTCCTGCGCAATCCTCATCTTGTTGCTGACATTGTCGAAGACGGTTGGTTCGATGTAGTAGCCGCCGGTCTCGCCGAGGACACGCTTGCCGCCGGACTTGAGCTCGGCGCCTTCCCTGGCGCCGATGTCGATGTAATCGAGCACACGTTCCATCTGGACCTGGCTGACCATCGCGCCAAGCTTCGTGGCGGCATCAAGCGGATCGCCAACAGTAAGCGTTTTACCGACTGCTATAACCTTCTCGAGAAACACATCCTTGATCTTGGCGTCGACCAGCAGACGCGAGCCGGCGTTGCAGACCTCACCCTGGTTGAAAAAGATACCATAGGCCGCCGCCGTCGCGGCTTCATCGAGGTTGCCACAATCGGCCATGACGATATGCGGGGTCTTGCCGCCGCATTCGAGAGCAATGCGCTTCATGTTCGACTGGGCAGAATAGCTCATGAAGAGCTTGCCGACTTCAGTCGAGCCGGTGAACGTCACCGCGTCGACATCCATGTGCAAGCCAAGCGCCTTGCCCGCGGTCTCGCCAAGGCCGGTGACCACGTTGAACACGCCATCCGGGATGCCGGCTTCCGCCGCGAGCTCAGCGAGCCGAATGGCGGAAAGTGGCGACTGCTCGGCTGGCTTGAGAATGACTGAATTGCCCGCTGCAAGTGCCGGTCCGAGTTTCCAGCATGCCATCAGCAATGGAAAATTCCATGGAACGACCGCTGCCACAACGCCTACGGGCTCGCGCGTGATCATGCCCAGCGCGCCGCTGCCGGTCGGAGCGATCTCGTCGTAGATCTTGTCGATCGCCTCGGCGTACCAGGCGATCGTATTGGCCGATGCGGGGACGTCGATGGACCGTGCGTCGGAGATCGGCTTGCCCATGTTCAGGGTCTCAAGCAAGGCCAGTTCATCACCGTGTTGATGCATCAGCTCGGCGAACCGTTGCAGCACTTTCTTCCGCTCGCTCGGCGAACGCCGCGACCAGGAACCAGAGTCGAAAGCCTTTCGCGCGGAACGTACCGCCAAGTCGACATCCGCCGCGTCGCAAGACGCGACTCGGGTCAGCGTGGTCCCGTTGGCGGGATTGATCGCGCCAAACACGCCACCGGACACGGCGTCGACGAACCTGCCGTCTATGAATGATTGTCCGCGCAGGGTGAGGTTGGAGGCGGCCAGCCGCCAGTCGATCGCAGTCATCAGATTGCCTTTCTCGATAATCGATACAACACATCAATTTATGAGAAAATAGGCTGAGAGCGCGCTTCGTGTCAATATAAAATCGACCTGTCGGTCAATTCCGGGTTGAAAAGGCTAAGCTAAGTAGAGTCTTATCTAGAAAAAGCTTGGACTTGACTCGAAATCTTCGAATTAAATGGCGCAGTCATCGGCAATATATATAGATGCAAATAGAGCGCCATGGGCGTTACCACGCGCTCAAAAACGGAGATATTACTTTGCGTTAGGTGTTTGATTTCACGGTCATCTGGAATTGCTTTTCGAGTATTTTGGAAAGTTTCTCCGCGAGTCGCTTGGTGAGCGAGACGTTGAGGTCTCGATTGGCCTCCAGGATTCCATGGATCGTTCCCGTCACGCAGAGGCTGTGCAGCGTACGCTGGCCCTCAATCCTAATCGGGGCGGCGATCCCGGCAAATCCATCAACATCCTCCCCGATGCAATATGCCACGCCGGTTTTGCGCACGGTCTCCAGCTCGCCCAGAAGCTGGGCGAAGTCGACTTTTGTGGCTGCGGTGAACCGCTTCAACGGCCTGTCAAGCACGGAAGCGATAAAGTCGGGTTCCTGAAAGGCGAGGATCGCTTTGGCGGAGGCGCCGGCATGGGCCGGGATTTCAAGCCCTGGAACGATGTAGGCCCTGACCAGATTGCCAGGCGAGACCATGTCAACGCTGCGGACGCTATTGCCGGAAAGTCGCGCGATGAAGCAGGCTTGCCCCGTCTGTTCGGACAGTTCCTGAAGGGTGGGCCTTGCGACGACCTTGAGCCATTCGTCGCTGACGCCAGAAAAGAGCAGCCTTTCCAGCCGTCGTCCGAGCTTGAAGGTTGCCGTCTTTGGGCCGCTTTGCTCGATCAACTCAACATCGGCCAGACTCTTCATCAGCCTGTAGGCGGAGGCTTTCGGCAAATCGAGCATCTCGCCGACAGTCGTTCCCGAGATGCCGTCTGGAAAGCCGGCTACGATCTCGAGAATACGGACATAGCGTTCCAACGGCTTTTCTGTCGCCGACTTGCCCGATGTGCTCTTGTCCATGATGTCTGCGCTCTAGCCCTTTGCGATTCGATCATCATGCCAGTCGAAATAGCGCATGGCCAAGGGCACGAACCACGGAGAGCCGCCATAGAACGGAGCCGTGGGGAATTTTTCGACGTCGAAGACGGACGTGGTGTCTCCTCGTTCAAGAATTCTGGCTGCAAGTTTCTCCCCGAAATGTGTTCCCAGGGGAATGCCGGCGAAGTTGTAACCGAGCGCAAAATGGACCCCGTCGTTCACGCCGATATGGGGCATGAAATCGAAAGTTCCAGCGCAGTGCCCGGTCCAGGCACGGCTGATCCGGACACCCTTGAGATCGGGCAGAATCCTAGCCAGACGATCTCGGAGCGCTCCTGCGAGAGGCGTCGCCCTGGGACTCGCCGTACCGGTCATGCCGCCGAAAAGTAAGCGGCTCGAATCGGGCGCCGGTCGCAGGAAATCGATATTCATCTTGGTATCGAGGTAGGTACGGCGGTGCGGTATGACCCTGTCGATCGTTTCCGGCGGCAACAGCTCGGTTGCAATCAGAAAGCCGCGGAACGGAATGACACGCCTTGCAAGCCACTTCAGGTCGCGGCTCGTATAGCCGTTGGTGGCGACAATGACATGGCTGGCGGCAATGTCGCCTCTCGACGTTCGAACGATCTTCCCACGCTCATCATGATCAACGCCCACGACATTCGTCAGGGGGTACAGCCTAACGCCGGCATCGAGCGCCTTTCGGAGAAGGCCTGCGTGATAAAGCCCGGGATGAATTGAACCGAGATCTGGAATGACCGCGCCACCATGGTAGCTGTCGGAAGCGATCTCCGTTGGAACTTCATGCTTCTCGACCACGGAATAGTCAAAGCCGACGGCCTTTCGGGTCTGTTCGAGTTCTGCAACCAACGCCCGAAAATGGGCGTCCGAATTGGCGGCAATGAAGCGACCGCAGGTTTGGTAGTGGCATTCGATCTGCTCGCGGTCGACGAAGGCCTGGACACCGCGGAGAGCGGCATCAAGCTCGCGATAGACCCGCACCGCGTGGTCGCGCCCGGACTTTGCCGTCAGCCATTCAACGGACCGCTTGAGCGTGCGGCCAACGAAACCGGCATTGCGGCGTGCAGCGCCCTCGCCGATCCTCTGCGCATCGAGAACGGCAACGTCACAACCAGCGCGCGCCAGATGCAGCGCGGCGACCAGACCCGTGATGCCGCCGCCGACGACGACGACGTCCGCCCTGCCGTCAAGCTTAGCCGGCTCCATGCTCTCGCTCGCAGAGGGCGGCGGCGCCGCCGACCACCAATAAGGCTCCTCGAGATAATCGTCGGCGAACAATCTGGATTGCGCCCCGATCGTCCCGGTCTCTTGTGACATGATGTGCAGCATCACGTTACCTATTCTTGTTGGCGTTGTAGGCTACAGCCATCAGGCAACTCGTCAGTACGATCATCACCGCGGCCGCGGCGAGGATCGTGGGATCGAGTTGCTCACGCAGTCCCGTGAACATCTGCTTTGGAAGCGTGCGCTGCTGAGGTCCAGCAATGAACAGGACCATCACCACTTCGTCGAATGACGAGGCAAAGGCGAAGACCGCCCCTGCGGCCACGCCTGGCGCGATGATTGGAAGCATCACCGTTCGAAATGCCGTCACGCGGCCGGCGCCCAGACCTGCTGCGGCCCGCATCAGGTTGAAGTCGAAGCGCGTCAGTGTCGCCGTGACGGTGATGAGAACGAAGGGCGATGCCAGGATGGTGTGGGCAATGACGACGCCAGCGTAGGAATAGTTGAGGCCGAGCGGCGAAAAGAAAATGAAGAGGCCGAGACCCAGCACGACGACGGGAACGATCATGGGCGAGATGGCAAGCGCCATCACCGCCGCCCGAAAAGGAAACCTCGGATTGACGAGGCCGATTGCCGCGAGCGTGCCCAGCGTCGTGGCAACGACGGTGGTCGAACTGGCAATCACCAGACTGTTGATCATTGCCCCGGTCCAAAGGGGAGAGGAAAAGAGCTGTTCGAACCAGCGGAGAGACACTGCACGAAATGGGTAGGTGAACCAGGGATCGGCATTGAACGAGATCGGGAGAGCGACAGCCAGCGGCAGCACCAGCAGGAGAAGAGCCATCCCAACAAATCCATAGAGCGGTATGCGAATGTAGGCGGGAAACTCGGTGTAGACGCGGCGGCCCATAGTCAGATCCGATCCGATGAATGACGTGCGACCTGGCGCGCGAGGGGGAGCGCCACAATGCCCGCTCCAAGGATGAGTACGACACTAAGTGCCGAAGCGAGCCCCCAATTCAGATCCTCATTGGTAAACCTCGCAATGAAGAAGCTCACCATCTGATCGGACGGTCCACCCACCAATGCAGGCGTCAGATAGAAGCCAAGGCACAGCACGAAGGTGAGAAGTCCGCCAGCGGCAATGCCCGGAACCGCCTGCGGCAGAAAGATCGTCGCATGTGCCAGAAGAGGGCCTGCGCCGAGGCTGCGGGCGGCCTTTACATGGTTCGCTGGAATCGCGCGCATCACGCTGATCATGGGCAGGACCGTAAAGGGCAACTGGATCTGGATCATCGCGATGACCGTCGCCATGCGCGTGTAAAGAAGGGGCAGCGGCTCGGATGTCAGTCCCGTTCCGGCCAGCGCATTGTTGAGAACGCCATTGGTCTGGAGGAAGACTATCCACGACATCGTCCGCACGAGGAGCGAGGTCCAGAACGGGAGGAGAATGAAGAACAGAAGAACCGCCGCGGTTCGCCCGCTGGCATTGGCGATGACATACGCAACCGGGTATCCGATCACGATTGTGAGGCCCGTCACGACAAGGCTGATCAGGATCGTCCTCAGATAGATCGACCGGAAGTCATAGCTCGTTTCCTGAGACAGGCTGCCATCGGCTTCGATCTTCACGGGAAAGCCGGTCGCCCAGCGCAAATAGAAAGCGCTGTAGTGACTGTCATGTTGCGTGAGGATGCTCCAAACGCCAATTTGTCCCCAAGCCGCGTCTGCCCTGATCAATTGGGCTTTCCAGGCCTTCGGATCCGCGCGATCGAAATCCTCGGAAAGCGCCCGCTGAGCGCTGAGGATGGCACTCGCCCCACCGGTCAATTCGTATCCCAGCCGACGGGCTAGCGGGCGAACGGATCCGACACGTGCCGCGGCTTCCAGTTCCTGTCCGAGCGTCATGAAGATGGCAGTGGCTGGAAGATCATTTCCACCCCAGGCCTGAAGTGTCTGTGTTGTCAGTGGCAATGCCTTGGCGATTTCTCCGTCCGATATCGAAGTATGAAAGACAGACCCTATGGGGATCATCAGGAACAGAAGCAGGAAGATCAGGAGCGGCGCCGCCGGAAGGGCAGCTCGAGCTGCCCTCCGATTGTTGTCGCTTCTGATCGAAGACCGAACGACGACATCAGCCGTCGATGACGCGATGTTTCCCGTCGGGGCATCATGCTGCGTCATTACCAAGCCCACGTCGCCGTATGGCAGTGTCATCCCACAATTCCCGCCCGGCCTACTGCGAAATCCAACTGGAGAAGCGCGCGTTCAGCGCGTCCCCGTTCTTGGCCCAGAATGCTCCGTCCTGGGCCAGCGCGCCTTCGCTGTTCTGTGGGGCGGACGGAAGGTTCGGCAGCACATCCTTTGCTACGAGATCGCTGGCTGCCTTTACCGTTGGTCCGTAGGCGATGTAGTTGCTGAGTGTGGCGTTGACGTCCGGCTTGACGCTGAAGGCCACGAACTCCTTGGCGGCTGCGAGATTCTTGGAGCCGGAGGGGATAACCCACATGTCGAAGCCGCGGATCTGATTGGTCCAGGCGATCCCAAGATCGGCGTTTTCCTTGGCGTTGGCATCGGCAATGCGGCCGTTCCAGGCCAGCGCCATCTTCACTTCGCCGGATTTGAGAAGTTGCGGCGGCTGCGCGCCGGCCTCCCACCAGACGATGTCCTTCTTGATTGTGTCGAGCTTCTTGAAGGCTCGATCAACGCCGGCGGGCGTCGCCAATGTTGGATAGATGTCAGACGCCGCCACACCATCCGCGAGCAAGGCGAGTTCGAGCGTGTCCACCGGGCTCTTGCGGAAGCCGCGTTTGCCCGGGAAGGTCGTCGTGTCGAAAATATCGGTCAATTTGGTGGGCGCCTTCGGGAATGCCTGTTTCTGAAACGCCAGGATCGTGGCGTAGACGCTCGTTCCCACGGCGCAGTCGGTGAGGGCGCCCTCCACGAGGCCCGCGGACTTGAAAGCCGCGTCGTTACCAATCTTCTCAAGCAGTCCCTGGTCGCAAGCGGTCGCCCCCGTTTGCGGATCGACGTCGACGACATCCCAAGCGACATTGCCGCTATCGACCATGGCACGAAGCTTGGCCAGTTCGCCACTCCAGGTATCCTGGGTCACGGTGATGTTCTTTGCCTTCGAATAGGGATCGAAGAAAGCCTTAGTCTGTGCCTCCTGTAGAGCCCCACCCCAGGAAACGACGGTCAGGCCGTCTGCCAGGGCTGGAAAACTCGCCGCAGTCAGGACAAGCCCGACAAGGCATGACTGTTTGAACGAACGAACTCCCAACATGTGATGTCCTCTCTGGATCTTCAGTTGTGTTATCTGCCGTCAAGCGCCCAGGCATCGTGGGGCTCCCAGCCGAGGCGGACAGGGCTGCCCATCTCCATCTGGATTCCGGCCGATGATGAGCTCTTCGCAATTAACCGTTCCCCGCCCGGCAGTTCGACGTGGATCCGGAATTGGTCGCCGCAATAGATGATGTCGCTGACCCGCCCGCTGAGCGTTCCGCCGCGGTCCTGAGCGGTGATGCGGACGCTCTCGGGTCTGATGGCGATCGTTGCCCGTTGATCAACCTTTGCGTGTGCGCTGCTGCGTGCCCAAATTTCCTGACCGCCGGCCAGTCTTGCGCGGGCCAAATCGCCTTCGATCGAGACGATTTTCGCCTCAAGGCAGTTATTGTCGCCAACGAACTCGGCTACGAAGCGGTTCGCGGGACGGCCATAGATATCCTGGGCTGTACCGATTTGCTGGATGCGGCCGTCGTTGAAAATGGCGATCCTGTCGGACATCGTCAGCGCTTCGTGCTGATCGTGCGTCACATAGACGACTGTCAGGTCAAGCTGGTCGGCGATCCGACGGATTTCGAGCTGCAGGTCCTCGCGCAGCTTCTTGTCCAGGGCGCCGAGCGGCTCATCCATCAGCACCAGGCTGGGTTCGAAGACAAGGGCTCGAGCAAGCGCAACCCGCTGTTGCTGGCCACCCGACAAGGCCGTGGGCTTGCGTTGTGCAAGGTTCGAAAGTTGGACCATCGCCAGCGCTCCGCCGACGCGCGTGGCGATCTGCTCCTTGGAAAAGCCTCGCACCCTCAATGAATAACCCACGTTCTCAGCGACCGTCATATGCGGGAAGAGGGCGTAGTTCTGAAACACCATGCCGATGTTCCGCCTTTCCGGCGGCATGTCCTGAATCGGCCGCCCGTCGAGCGTGATCTGCCCGCCTGACGGGTATTCGAAACCGGCGAGCATCATGAGTGTCGTCGTCTTACCCGAGCCCGAAGGTCCAAGAAGCGTCAGAAACTCACCTTTCGCGATATCGAGGTCGAGATCGCGCACGACGAAACTATGGCCGTCGTAGCTCTTGGATATGCCGGTCATGCCGACATGCAGCGTGGGCTGAACCATCGTAAAAGCGCTTATCCCATTTTTCTCGTTTATCGAGACTTATTATTGAATATCGAGAATAGAAGCACTCGGACTGGCCTGCGTCAATCCCTTGCTCGCAAATTCTGACCGGGTGCAGCGCCAGCGTTGCGCAAACCCTTGCTACCACCCCCGATAGCGACCTTGCCGCGCTTGCGGCAAGCCGGGCACGCGATGCGGATGCAGCTCTTGCGGCGGCGGAGGCAGCGCTGGAACCGCTGTCGGCGAACGCGGCAGCGGCAACCGAACAGCGACTGAACGTTGAAGCTGATCTCGGCGAACTGATCGCGCGAGACAATCAGCTTGGCGCCCGGCTGGCAAAGTATCAAGCAGAGGATAAGGCCTGCGCCGATCGCATCGCCGCACGCAATTTGTCGAACGCAACGATCGCCGACATTGAGGCGAGATTGACGGCTGAGAGCGAGCGCGGCGAAGGCGCACGTGCTCGTCTGGCACAATTGAGCGAGGCGGCGACTAGCGCGTCTGCGGACGCCCAGCGCGAGCAGGCCGCGCTTAACCTAGCACAGCGCGACCTTGCCGCAGCCGAGACAGTCCGCACAACCTCGGAACTGGCAGCGCGGCAGATGCAGCAGCGCTGGACCGGCGCTGGTCTCAATGACATTCCGAGCCAGACCGAATATGACCGCGGGCTCGCCGCCATCGACGCCGTGCTGGCGGGTTTGCGGTCACTGGCCGAACGCCAACTCGTCCTTGCCCGCGAAAATGAAGATGCGCTTCTCCAGAGCGAGATCGACGAGATCGTCGCTTCGATGCGAGCGACCGGAGGCGACGATGGTGTTCGGGATCCGGTGGCCTATCTGGCTGCGCTCAAGGCCAAGCTCGAGGCAGCGCGGGCGGCGCTCAAACTCACCACTACGGCACGCAGTGCGGTAAAGCGCTACTCGGAAGACCTTCAAAAGCAGGCCGACGATTTTTCGGCGCGCGTGCTAGACCCGCTCAATACGGTGATCGACGATTTTAATGAGGCGATGCTGAGCACGCCCGGTGAAAGCGTTCAGTTCAAGGCCGACACGAGGGTCGATGCGACCAGTTTCGGCATGGCGCTGCGCTACCGCGAGAAGGTCGACAATGCGATCGAGACGAAGAAGGACTTGCCGCCTCAGCTCGTACTGAGTGAGGGCCAGCTTGCCGCGAATGGTTTCAGCATCCTGTGCGCGGCGAGTACCGCCTATCCTTGGTCGCGCTGGCGCGCCCTGCTGCTCGACGATCCGCTGCAGCATAATGATATTATCCACACCGCCGCCTTTGTCGACGTGATGCGCAATATGGTCGAATTGAACGGCTATCAGCTGATCATGTCGAGCCATGATCGTGGCGAGAGTGAGTTCATCGCGCGCAAATTCGATGCCGCTGGTCTGCCCTGCTCCACGGTTTTGTTGACGGCGCCTTCGGACAGAGGCGTCGTCTGGAACACGCCAGAATATAACAAGGCCGCGACACGAATATTGCGCAAGGGGTCGCTGCCCGCCAGCATCAGCAGCGCCTGACATGGCTGAGGCGAAGCGACCCGGAACGTCGGCTTTCGGGTGAAGGTAAAGGTTGCGCGCGTGTCTGGGATGAGGCGCATTGCTGCCGCTGGCGACCGCTCAGAATGAGGAAGGGACAAGCAGTGCGCTGGGAGGGGCTAGGCCTCCGTTCACTTGCTATGCGGCGGCACCAACCTTGTGATTTTTCCAGCCAACCTTGTCGAAGGCGATCATGTCGTGGTCCATGATCCCGATAACCGGCTGCCGCTCGATCAGTCATCGTGGCCATGACTTGGCGACTGGCGTTGGGGGACGCAACCGCGCCAACGACCGCTCAAGACAGTTGGCCCTCGACGCCATCAGATTATGACTCTTCTTCCTCCTCGCACTCCCCGCGGCCCGGCTCCACAGAAATGTGACCGGCCAGCAGTTTTCTTTTGACAGCAGGCCAGCATCCTCGATATCCGGCAGCTGGCGCAGGGGCGTTTTGACCCGCCATCGCAAGGCCTCACCCGCGCCTGGAGGCAGCGCGCCAAACTGCGGCGGCGGAAACAATAGCAATTTCAATCAATTCACTTGTGGCAATTGCTTCTGCGCCCTAGGCTTGGTGTCCAAGCACAT
Source organism: Mesorhizobium sp. RIZ17 (assembly GCF_051127865.1). Lineage (NCBI taxonomy): Bacteria > Pseudomonadati > Pseudomonadota > Alphaproteobacteria > Hyphomicrobiales > Phyllobacteriaceae > Mesorhizobium > Mesorhizobium sp. RIZ17. Next base: position 3,583,594 of record NZ_CP147861.1, on the reverse strand, counting down.
GCCTGGGACGGTGCAGTATACCCTACCTGCAAAGCTCATAGTGGAGCACCAACGTCCGGCCTTAGAACGCATTTCCCTGCGTCGGACGCAGGAGGTTGTGCTTGTCTCGAAATTCCTATTCTCATCTTGCCTGCTGTGTGTTTAGCCAATCGCTTGGCGCCCAAACCAACGAAACTGTTGAAGGTTCGATAGTTCAGCACGCGGCCGAGCTTTACGGCAGTGACGCCCCTACCGCCGTGGCATTTTGCGCGCTTGAGGCGTGGTTCGAAGACAAAAAGGACGAGTACGGGTTCTGGCTGCGGGTCTTTCGTCGCCTGCGCAACTAGGTTTGCACCCGGCGCCGACCGAGATGAGGCCCCGCTCGTTGCGGTCGCTCTGGGCGTCAAGCCAACGGTGAACCATCGGACGACGTCTCGGCAGCCAGTGCATACCCATGTGAGCGCACGGTTCGGATCAGATCTGGTCCAAGCTTCTTAAGCGCCCTGCGTATGTGGCCCATGTGGATGTCTACCGTCCTCGGTTCGACTTCAGCATCCCGCGGCCAGCACGCCGTAATCAAAGCCTCCCGAGACTGAACGATCTCGGGATTCTGCAGGAGGTGCCGCAGAAGTCGAAACTGCAGGGCCGTGAGCGGGACATCATGACCGCTCCGACGCACCGTCACAGTCGTCGCATTCATCTCCAGATCGGCAAATCGCAGCACGGTTTCGACGGACCTAATGCCTTGTTTGGTCACCACCGCTTCTACCCGCAAGCGGCGAAGGAAATGGATGAGGACAGATGGGTTGAATGGTCGGGTCAGGACGAGATCCGCGTCGGCCACACTGCAGAATTCCTTCGGCGCCTCGGACTGGTTTGAAAGCACAATGAAGCTGACTTGCGGGTGTTTGGCCCTAAGCGAGTGCAAATCCGAGCAATTTGTGGAGCTGTCGACGACGATCGCTCGGACACGATCATTCGAAACCAACTTCAGCGTGTCATTCACCGCGACGGCGAGTGAAGCGACGAAACCTTCGGTCGCCAGGACGTGCTGGAGAAGCAGGAACAGTTGCGCATCTTGAGAATAGATCAGAATGCGAAATTCCATCCTGTCCCTCCGGCCTCACAGCGGAGCAAATTCTCCGCCGTTGACGTCCAAGGTCGCGCCATTGATGAAACCGGCGCTGTCGGAAACTAGGAAGCGGATTGCCGCGGCGACATCGTCTGGCTTGCCGAGGCGCCCGACCGGAATTCGGGCTAGCGCCGAGCGGTTGGTTTCGCTGTCTGGCGGCCCGGCCATGTCAGTAGCGATGCGACCGGGCGCCACGAGGTTGACGGTGATACCCCGCCCTGCACTGTTGGCTACGAGCACTCTGGTCAAGCCGGAGAGCGCCGCCTTCGAGGTGACGTAGGCGGCCCCAGCGATCCTGGGAATGGTGCGACCGGCAACAGAGCCTACCAGAACGATACGGCCGAACCCTCGCTCGACCATGTGTGGCAGGACCGCTTGGCAGCACAGCATCGCACCCGTGACATTGACGGCCTGCACCAGCTGCCATTCCTCTGACGAGACCTCGACAAAAGGCGTCGCACCGCGCTCTCCCTTTGGCGAGATGCCCGCACTGTAGACGAAGATGTCCGGCATTGCCCAGAGGTTCGCCAATTCATCGAAGAACCTTTGTATCTGAGAGCGCTCCGTCACATCGACGGTGCGGGCCAGAATGTTTGCCGCGTCTGCGCGCGCCGACAGCTTCTCTTTTGCCAATTCAACATGCCCGGAACTTTGACCAAAGAAGGCGACTTTGATGTTGTGCTCCAGCAGGCTCGAAACCGTCGCAAGGCCAATGCCCGAGCTGCCGCCAGCCACGACGGCAACGCGTTGAGAAAGGTCGGTCATGCTGCCTTGTCCATCTCCGCAAACAGGGACAAGGGCGGGTGCGCGTCCGGGTCCGTCATGACCTCTATGAGAAGCGGGCCACCACCCTCGATGCCGCGTTTCAATGCCGCAGGGAGCTGCTCTGGGCTATCCACTCGAGCCGAAGGGCACCCACAAGCTTCGGCAATGCCGGCATGATCCACCGCCGAGAAATGGCATGCGGAGGTGTAGCTCCCGAACTTCACGGTCTCGGCGTCGCGCTGAAAGCCCAGTATTCCATTGTTGAGAACGATGACCGTAACCGGCAGATTCATCCGCACCATCGTCTCGAGCTCCGCCCAGCTGTGCGCAAACCCTCCATCGCCGACGACCGCCACGACTGGACGATCGGGATGAGCGGCCTTGGCGCCCAGCGCCAGCGGCAATCCCCATCCCAGTCCCGCCAGTCCCCGTGGGCTGATGAAGCGCGCTCCGACGCGCGGGGCTCGCAATTGTCCAAGGACCCACATCGAGGAATAGCTGGCATCCGCGACGATGGTGATGTCCCTTTCAAGAAATCGCTGCAGCCCCGCCATGATGCGTTCGGGCCGGATCGGCGACTGGGGCGATGTCCGTCGAGGTTCACTCGCCAGCTCGAACTGCTCCCAGAAGGTCGCAATCTTTGCCTCGACCACCGCCCGCAAAGTTTTTCGGAGTGTCAGGTCGCGCTTCGACAATGCCTCCCGCAACGCGGCCAGGGTCTCGGCTGCGTCACCGACCAGACGGGTTGCCTCATAGTTACGGCCCACTTCGGTCGGGTCGATATCGATATGGACGATGCTCGCTGACTTCGGAATCTGGCGCCAGCTGTCGGTGCCGTTTTGGTTGGTGCGTGTGCCGACAAGCACAACGAGATCGGCTTCCTCGATCAGTTGGCGGCTGTAGAAACCGAGCGAGCACGGGCCAACCAACGCGCCGAGAACTCCGGCCGACAGCGGATGGCGTTCGCTGACCGCGCCTTTTCCCATATTGGTCGTGAAAACGGGAATGCTCGCCTCTTCCTGAAGGCGCGCCAGTTCCTCAGCCGCTCCACTGCAATGAATGCCGCCGCCGGCAACAATCACCGGCGAGAGCGCGCTGGCTATCTGTTCGGCGACCCGCAGCAGATCAGTGTCCGACGGTCTCGAGTGATCGAGCGGCCAGCGGCCAAGGCAGCTTGCGCGAGGCCGGTCTTGCTCGGCCACCGGCGATCGAAGCAAATCCGCTGGCAGAAGCAGGGCGACCGGCCCGGATCGGCCGGAGGTGGCGGCGGTAAAGGCCGCATCGATATAGTCGTCGACCCTTTCCGCAACGGTCAGGCGCCTGACCCACTTCGTGCAGGACTGAAACAGGGCAATCTGGTCGAAGTCCTGAAAGGCATTGCGATCGGTCTGGTCGCGTTCGACATCCTGGACAAGCGCTACCACAGGAATGCTTGCCTTCAGGCACTCGGCCAATGGCGCCACCAGAAGGGCCGCCGCGGGGCCGTTTTGGGCCGCAACCACACCGACCTTGCCGGAGACCCGCGCATAGCCGTCAGACATTGCGCCACCCATGTTTTCCTGCCGATAGGCGATCTGACGAATGCCCCGCGCTTCGGCCGCCAGGATGACGGCCGACGGCAAGCTCTGGGCAAAGATCATTTCCACGCCGTGCCGCTTCAGCGCGTCCGCGATCCGATCAGCGACGGTGCTCTTGGTGACAGTCACGTGCATTATTGCTTGTCTCCATCGCTTGGCTCACATTGGGCAAGGAAGTCATCGAAAACGGCGACAACCCGGTCCATCTCCGCGGCCGTCATGGGTGTCGAAAGGCAGGCAGCCGCGCCGAACGGCAACAGGATTCCGCTGGCGAGGAAATGTCTGCTCAAAGCGCGCATGGTTGCAGCTTCCTGCGCCGACATCTGCGCTGCCTTGTAGGTTGCCGGCACGTCTATCTTTGGATGGATGCGAAACAACGACGCGGCTCCGGAGACCGAAAACGATGCTCCCCTTGTTGAGATCGCCTGCGCCAAACCGCTTCGCACCCGATCACCCAGTTCCTCCAAACGGTCGAAGGCATCGGGTGTCAAAGCTTCCATTGCAATCCGGCCGGCGATCATCGAGACAGGATTCGCAGAAAATGTGCCGCCCTGTGAGACGAGCGGCGTTCTGTCGTCAGTGCCAAAGACTGCCATGACGTCGGCCCGGCCGCCGATGGCGCCGATCGGAAAGCCGCCGCCGATGATCTTTCCTGCAGCGACCAGGTCGGGCTGCAGTCCGTAACGCGCCGAGGCGCCGGCAAAGCCCTGGCGCAAGTTCAGAACCTCGTCGGCAACGATCAGGATGCCGTGTCTGCGCGCCGTCGCGGGAAGTGCGGCAATGAAATCAGCAGACGGGTGAAGCAGCCCGGCCCGGCTGGGCATCGGATCCATGAGGATGGCGGCGATGTCAGTCGCGACCGGAGCGATGGCCGCTTCGAGGCCCAAGGCGTCGTTGAAATCAAGGACGATCACGCTGTCGGCGATGGCCTTGGGCGCCCCCCTGTAGCCGAGCTTCGGCAGGCGCCTTCCCGACACCCCGCTCTCGCCGACGCCGTTCTGGCCGGCTTCGGCCCAGTCGTAGCCCCCGTGGTAGGCGCCTTCGAAGCGTACGATCGACGAGCGTCCGGTGAAGGCGCGCGCCGCCTTCAGGGCATACATCACCGCTTCGGTCCCGCTGTTTACGAAGCGCACGTGCTCGATGGCAGGAATGCGCGACACCAAAAGTTCGGCGAGCGCGATCTCATGCTCCATGGGATTGGCAAAACACGTGCCCTGCCGCAGCACGTCACCGATAGCTTCGACCACGGGGCCGAAGCCATGTCCGTGGATCAAGGTCGTGAAATTGTTGTTGAGATCGAGGAGCCGATTGCCGTCGACATCAACGACATAGGCGCCCTCGCCTCTCTCAAGAAAAATGGGTAGAGGATCTTTCTCGATGGTCGCCCGTGTGACGCCCGCGGGAAACACCCGCTGACCACGGCGATAGAGATTGGACGAGCGGGTGCGATCAGGCGCCGGCCTTCCCGTATTGGCGTTCTGCGAGAGCATGGTTGGGACTTTCCGTGGGAATTCAGGTTCGCCTTCGTGCGAACTTCGCAAGTTTGTTGCAACAAAATTGCGACACGTCAAGTCCATGCAACAAAAATCGGATCAGGCGCGAGCAGCGCGCCTTGCTGCGAGTCGCAACAGCCGGTAGCCGTCGCGAATGTCGTTCTCGAATGCCGCCCGCAATGCGGCGCCATCCCGCTCGGCAAGCGCTTCTATCGCCATTTGATGGTTTCGCACGCCGCTTCGCTCCTGGGCGAACTCCGGATAGAGGTTGTAGAGCGAGGGACCAACGCGCAGCCACAGGCTTTCGATCATCGTAATCAGATGCGGAAGGCCGGCCATCTCATAGACATGGAAGTGGAATTCCTTGTTGTGCCACAACGCCTCGTCGTAATTGCCGGCATCGAGGGCCGCGCTTATCCTGCCTTGAATTTGACCAAGAACTTCAACGTGTTGCTCTGAGCCAGACGGCGCAGCCTTCTCGGAAGCAAGCCCCTCCAAGGCAATCCTTATCGTCGTCAGCTCTTTGAGGTCCAGCTCACCCAGGACAGGCACGATGACGGTCTTGGGCCCCGCGTAAACCAGTGCGCCTTCGCTGGTCAACCGGTTGATGGCGTCGCGCGCCGGCGTCGAACTCACCCCCAATTCCTCAGCGACGGCGCGAACCGTCATTTTGTAGCCTGGCCGGTATTTCCCCCGGATCAGTCGCTCTTTCATTTCCCGATAGGCGGCATCTCCCAGGCTGGCGCCCTGCCCGCCGCTAGCCGCCGCGATCTTCAGATCCAGCACAATTCCATCCAATCTCTGTTGACAGTCCCCATTTTTTGATGCAACAAAAACATTATGTGAAGTTTTTGCAAAGAGATTGTCGCATCAATTTCTTATTTAGCAGCGCTCTCGGCGTCTGTCACGAGTGGCGGAACGACGGTTCCCGGGAGCACGGTTCGAAGCGGCGGAGGCGCCGGATTGCGATTGCCGCGCCCGGGACCCAACGCAACGCTGGACCCTGCTCCACCAAGAGAGGAGGCAGCATTGATTGGCCAGGCACTGACCCTTTCCAGGCTCTGCAAGAGCTACGGAGATATCGCTGCGGTGAACGAAATCGATCTGGAAATCGGGGCGGGCGAATTCGTCTCCATCGTCGGCCCCTCCGGATCGGGCAAGACGTCACTGTTGACGTTGATCGCCGGCTTCGAGCCTCCGTCCAGCGGGGCTATCCGCATCGGCGACAAGGACATCACCCATCTGCCGCCCAATCTTCGCAACATCGGAATGGTTTTTCAGAAATACGCCCTGTTTCCGCACCTGACGGTCCGACAGAACATCGCATTTCCGCTCAAAATGCGTCGCAGAGCCGCGAAATCTGCGATCGCTGCGCGCGTCGAGAACATGCTCGAGCTGGTCCAGCTGCCGCAGTATGGGGATCGCTATCCAGGCCAACTGTCGGGCGGTCAGCAGCAGCGCGTGGCGGTGGCCCGCGCGCTCGTTTTCGACCCTCCCGTCATCTTGATGGACGAACCGCTCGGAGCGCTCGACAAGAAGCTGCGCGAGGCTATGCAGATCGAGATCAAGCGCATCCAGGAGCGGCTCGGCGCTACTGTCATCTATGTGACGCACGACCAGGAGGAAGCTCTGACGCTGTCGGATCGCGTCGCGGTCATGGATCGCGGCTCATTACTACAGATTGGAACACCGGCCGAACTCTACCGCCGCCCAAGCAGCGCTTTCGTTGCGGACTTCATCGGAACCATGAACTTCGTGCCGGGCGTTCTTGTCGGCTGCGAAGCCGGGACGCATGTCATTCAAGTTGCCGATGGCATCGTGCTGAAAGCGAAACCGGGCTGGAGACTGGCGGCCCCATCCAAGGGTAGTCCCGTATGCCTCGCCATCCGGCCCGAGCACATCAGGTTGGCGCCAAGGGCGGACAAACCGGCCGGAATGTTGGCCGGCGCAGTTGAGGCCTCCATCTTTGTTGGACCGACGCAGATTCTCCTGGTCCGCCCGCAAGCACTGCCGAACGTTGTGCTGCGCGTGCAGATACCGGCCGATCAAACAACCGGCCTCGAGCGAGGCGCTGAGGTTGCGGTAGCCCTCGACGAAGCGATGCTGCAGGCGTTTCCGGCATGGCAAAGGCTCGCCGCATGAGGCAGCCGCAACCCTCCTCACGATCGTCACGGATGAAGGGGCGGCCGCGGGCTCGCTCAATGCGAAGCTACTCCCCCGCAGTGTCCTGGGTTCTGATAGCCCCTGCCATCTCGATCCTCGCGATCGGATTTCTCTATCCGCTGCTCAGACTGATCATGCTCAGTCTCTCGGCAGGTCCGTCGGCGACCTATGGTCGCCTGTTGCGAGAGCCGCTTTATGCGACGGTGCTTGCAAGCAGCATCGTGACTGCGGTTTCGGTCACATTTGCTTGCGTTTTGCTGGGCTACCCCGTCGCGCTCGCAATGGCGCGGCTCAGGAAGCGCGCCGCGGCAATCACAGCCGCATGCGTTCTCATCCCCTTGTGGACGTCGGTTCTGATCCGCTCCTATGCATGGATCGTTCTTCTCCAGCGCAACGGCCTCATAAATTCTCTCCTCGTCTCGGAAGGGCTGACGCAAGCACCGATCAAGCTGCTTTACACGCAAGGCGCTGTGATCGTCGCAATGACGCACGTCCTGCTGCCGTTTGCCATTCTGCCGATCTTCTCGACTCTTCGGGCAGTTCCCACTGATTATGTCCGGGCGGCGCACAATCTTGGAGCCGGAAAGGTCAAGGCCTTCTTTCTTGTGACGCTGCCACTGAGCCTGCCCGGCGTGTTTGCCGGGGCCATCCTGTGTTTCGTGCTTGCGCTTGGCTTCTACATCACGCCTGCTTTGGTGGGCGGGCCTGAATCGATGATGATGGCCTCATTGATCGGACAACAGACCACCGTCCTGCTCGATTGGCCCTTCGCGGCGGCACTGTCGACCGTTCTGCTGGCCATCACACTTCTGATCGTCGCCGCATTTCGGAAGTCGCTTTCCTTCAGCAAGGGATTGTCCAGTGTTTATTGATCAGTCGCCCGGACTGCCTGCATTGCCGGTGAGCGCAGGACGATACCATCGGACGGCTCCCTTGCGGCTCCGCAGGTCTGGGGCGCTGCTTGGCGGAGGGCTGATCGTCGCAACGGTGTTGTTCTTCCTTGTCTTGCCGACGCTGCTCATCGTGCCGATGTCGCTCAGCCAGACCGACTATCTGCGGTTTCCGCCGCGCGGGTTGACCCTGGATTGGTACCGAACGTTCTTTAGCGATCCCGACTGGATGGCTGCGACGTGGTTCAGCTTCAAGATAGCCATGGCGACCACGCTAAGCGCCACCGTCGTTGGAACCATGACGTCGCTGGCTCTCGTGCGTGGGAACCTGCCCTTCAAGAACACGCTCCTGGCGATATCTCTTGGTCCGATGATCGTCCCACACATCGTATTGGGTGTCGCCCTCTACCTGGTCTTTTCGCCCCTGCAGCTCACGGGAAGCTTTCCGGGCTTCCTTGTGGCTCACACCGTTCTTGCGGTGCCGTATGTGGTGATTACCGTCAGTGCGTCGCTGCAGCGATTTGATCCAGCCCTGGAACTCGCCGCCTTGAGCTGTGGAGCAAACCGTGTGCAGGCCTTTTTTCAGATTGTGCTCCCCAATATCGCGCCTGGCATCTTCGCGGCTTCGGTCTTTGCTTTCCTTGCGTCCTTCGACGAGGCGACCGTGGCCTTCTTCATTTCGGACATCAACGGCAAATCGATCGGCCGCAAGATGTTCGAGGACATCGACTTCAACCTCACGCCGGTGATTGCGGCTGCCTCGACGACCTTCGTCGGGCTTTCGCTGCTGCTCATGGCGCTGGCGCACATATTTGGCCGGCCGCATGACGGACGGTAACGCCCGATCCAATCGAAAAACATCAAATCAAAAAGGGAGAATCGCACCATGTCGTCCACTTGGATTCGCTCGTCTGCCGTCCAGCATCGGCTCTCGAGATGTGCCTTCGCATGTCTGATGCCGCTTGCCATGTCCCTGAACCAGGCGTCGGCTACAGAGCAGGTGGTCATCGCCTCGACAGGAGGCGCCTATGACCGGGCACTTAAGGCGGCATGGTTTGATCCCTTCACCAAGGAGACCGGCATCGAGGTCGTGACCGTCGTTGCCACGAACGCCGAGATGCGCGCCAAGGCGAGCGCGATGGTGAAGGCCGGAAATGTCACGTGGGACCTTTATCTCGATGGCGAAATCCAGGCGGTTTCCGAGGCGCATCGTCGGGCGACCCAGGATCTGAGTGGGTTCTGCCAGCAATTCGCGAGCCGAAAGGACCTCAGTCCAAACGCATGCGCTCCCGGCGGCGCGCTGCTGCAATCGACTGCCACCCTCCTCGCCTACCGGACCGGCAAGGCGGGCGAGCCGGCTCCCGAAACCTGGGCGGACATGTGGGACACGAAGAAGTTCCCGGGCGGGCGAGCCTTCCCGAACTTCGATGACCCCTGGCGCGTGATGGCGGCCGCTTTGCTCGCAGACGGCGTCGCCAAGGACAAATTGTTTCCGCTCGATGTCGACCGCGCACTGGCCAAGCTCGATCAGATTCGACCGGCGATCACGCTGTGGTGGAAGACCGGCGATCAAAGCGTGCAAGGCTTCCGCAATGACGAGTATTCGCTGGGCCAGATCTGGCTGACGAGGGCAAAGGCGATGCAAAGCGAGGGCCTGCCGATTGCATGGTCCAGCAAGGCGTCGTTCCTGGTCGGCGATCGGATTTCGCTCATCAAAGGCGCACCCCATCGCGACAATGCGCTCAGGCTGATCGCGTTTTGGCTCAATTCGCCAAAGGTACAGGCGCAGGCCTGCGAGGTTCTGTCCTGCACGCCGCCAAGCGCTGAAGCAATTTCGTTGATGTCTGATCAGGCGCGCAAGACGATGCCCGGCGCAGACGATATCCGCAATTCGATCGTCGTGCCCGACGCTGAATGGATCAACGCGAATGCGCCCATGCTCCTGGAACGCTGGAACAACTGGATCCGATAGCTGGGGTCAAATCATAGTCCGCCGATGGATCTCGCCCAAGCAGAGCCTTGATCATCCGGCGCCGGGAGCGGCGCCGGGTCATGCCTTCCGATTAAGCTTCGACTGAGCAACGGCAGCAACCTGCAGGCATCAGCCTTTCGGTCTTGATCCTCCGCTAGAGCGCTTCTCCTTCGCAAAGGCCCGATCCGTCGCAATGAACCGTTCCAGCATGGGGACGATCAGGCGTAGCGGATCTGCGGGAGGGTTTCCCGTCTCTCGGCCGAGGATTTCGGCGTAGCGCGTAAGGTCGCGATGTAGCGCTGCTGGGAAGTCCACCGTCACCTTGACTGGCTTGTCGTCCGCAATCGGACCGAGTTTTAGCTTCCCCATATCAGTCTCCATAGGGCTCAAGCGCGAGATCGCGGGTTAAAAGAACGCGCACGGGGAAACCCGGGCGGATGGTCAGTGTCGGTGCGATGTCGAGCTGACGCTCGACGATCTGCTGGCCGGCTTGGCTGATGCTGTCGGAAGCGCCGCGGCGCAGGGCGCGCGTGACGTCGCTCTCCTGGCCGGATGAGCCCGCCTCAGCGCCGACGCTAAGCAGGGTGGAGAGCGCAGCCGCCTTGAACAATTCGCCCCAGTGGTAGTCGACGCCATCTTCGAGCCCGGCATAGCCTTGGCCAACGGCCCCAGGCTGACGCTCCAAGACTATGGAGCGGCCATTGGGCAAGATCAGCCTGTTCCAGATGAGCAGCACCCGGCGTTGTCCGAATCCGACATCATTGTCGTATTGGCCGATGATGCGGGTGCCCTGCGGTATGAGCAGGATGCGTCCGGTCGGACTGTCGTAGATATTCTCAGTCACCTGCGCAGTGATCTGGCCCGGCAGATCGGAGCGGATGCCGGTGATGAGCGCAGCCGGGATGATCGCTCCAGCCTGAAGCACATAAGGCGACACCGGTGGCACGACGCGATCCGGCGCCACAGTGCGCCGATCGACGGCCGCGTTGAGGAAGGCAAGCTGGCGGTCCGACGCCATTGGCTGACCGGGCAGGCCGGTGAGGTCGGGACTGGCAAGGTCCAGCGTTGCTGTGCGTCCAGCCGTTTCGACGGCTGCTGTCGCACGCGCCCCAGTCTGAAAGAACACGCTCGACGTCCTGGCCGCCTCCTCTTCTGCTCGCCGGCGTTGTTCCCCTTCGTCGATCGTGGCTCCCCCAACAGTCGGCTGCAGCACGGGCTGTCCCTTGCTCTGGGCATCGAGGATCGGCCGGCCGAGATCGCCAGGCAGCGGCGGCCCAAGGACCGGGCCAGTGTAGTCACGCGGCAGACCGGCGAGACCATCGGCGGTTTGCCGATTGTTCGTCGAATAAAGCTCCTCGCCGCTGACGTCTTTGTCGCTGACCTGGAAGGCGTAGATCACCGCCACGCCGACGCCGAGCGACGCGACAAAGCCGATACCGGCGAGCACCTTGCGCGACAGCCGGGTGACCCGCGGTGGTTCGGCGCGAAGCCGCATCGGTGCAGCGGCGGTTTCTTTTCCGATCATCAGCCTTGTCCTCCCCTCTGACTGGGGGTGTTCATGGTCTTCGAATTGGCCGTGGAGCTCGGCATCCACGACAATCTACCGACCCTCTTTGCGTTGGTGCGCACGACCCGGACGGTTTCCTGCCGCTTGCCGCTGCCAAGACGTAATTCGGCCGCGCCGAAGAGGCGGTCGACGATCAGGATGTTTTGGTAGACGCGGCTGTTGACGATCTGGGGTTCGCCGTCGGGGCCGATGACGAAGATGGGCGGCATCTCGCCCTGCACGATTCCACGAGGAAACTCGATATAGACACGCCGGCCATCGTCATAGGCGCCGACCGGCTTCCACGGCGGCGTGTCGCCGGTGAGGTTGTAGCGATAGTTTCGCGCCGCGACTGCGGGGATGGCTGGCGCCGCGGGAACCGCCTGCCGCTGTCCGGCCGGGGGTGCTGGATAGGCCCATGCCACGGCGGGCATGTAAGGTTTCTCAGCTGCGCGCAGCTCGACCATGTAGGTGCGCCGATCGGTGGAGATGACGAGATTGGTGGTGATGTCGGCGCGTGAGGGCTTTACCAGCACGTGGACGCGCCGAGTGACACCAGATCCGCTTTCGGTGTCGCCGATGATCCAACGGGCTGTGTCACCGGCCGCGATCGGGCCCGTACCGGTCAGATTTTCACCTGGCTCGAGCGCGATGTCGGTGATCTGCCCAGGTGCCGCATAGACCTGATAGAGCGCTCCTTCGCTCCAGGGAAAGATCTGGATCGCGTTGTAGTAGCCCTCGCGCCGTGGCTGGACGCGCGCGGCCGCATTGGCGTTCTCGACGCGTCCGGCCGGCGTAATTGCGGCGGTGCCACCACGAGCCGGCGTCCAGGAAGGCGGAATGTGCAGCGGCTTTGGCCTCTCATCTGTCACGGCCGAGGGGATGGCCGGAAGGGGCGGCACACTGACGTCGTACGTGATCTGTGGCGACTTCCGCGGCGTCGCGCAGCCGGCGAGAACTGTCGCCGAGAAAAGGCCCGCCACGAGCGCATATTTGCCAAAAGCCGGACCGGCGACCATGCGGAATGGCGGGATCATTGGCCCAACTCCCGAGACCAGTTGATGGCGTTGACGTAGATGCCGAGCGGATTGGCCCGAAGCTTTTCGGCATCCCGCGGCGGCTGGACCACGATGGTCAGGATCGCCGTCCAGCGCTCGGTGGTGGAGAGCTGGCCGTTTTCGTAGTGACGCTCGGTCCAGGCGACGCGGAAGGAGTCCGCAGAGGCGCGGATGACTGAGGAGACTTCTACCGCGACCTGCTGCTTGCCGACCTTGGCGAAGGGCTCGTTCAAACGAGCATAGTCATTGAGCGCCGCGGCGCCCTGGTCGGTGGTCCACTCATACGCGCGTAGCCAGTTCTGGCGCACGATGATCGGATCGGCGGCGATCGAGCGAACCTGCTCGACGAAGCGGCCGAGATGCCAGGCGATCTGCGGATCGGTCGGGCGATAATCAGAGACGGCCGGCGCAACGACTGCCGCTGCGCCGAGTTTGTCGACTTCGACGACCCATGGCACGATGCTGCCTCGCGTCGATTGCCAGACGAGCGCGGAAGCGAAACCGCCGGCGAGCAGGAGTGAGCCGAAGGCCATGAGCCTCCAGTTCTTTGCCTGCACACGCGCGGAGCCGATCCGGTCGTCCCAAACCTGTGCTGCCTTCTGGTACGGCGTTTCCGGTTCTGGCGTGCGGGAATAGCGCATGGAGGGTCGTCGGAACAAATTCATCAGCGATCATCCTGTTTGAGATTGACGGACATCGAGCCGCCGCCGTGGTCGCCGGAACGGACGGTATGGGCAGCGGTGCTGACGCCATGATTGATGGAGCTACCGCGCTTCATGCGCCTGGCCCATTCGGGCGGCGACTGCTGTGCGGTTTCAGAACCGGAGCCTCCGACAGCGCCCGGGCCGGCAACAGCGGTCGGCGAAGCACCGGAGACCGGGTGGCCGCTGGGCGCGTCGGTATGGCCGGGATTGACCTCGTTCTTGCCGCCGGTCGCCTTCCACGCGGCGGCCTGTCCGGAATGGTAGCTGGAACGCATCGATTCAGAAGCGCGCGCGGCGGCTTGCCTGCCCCGGTTGAGAACAAGACCGGCTCCCGCCTTGGCGACGCCGGCGAATGCGGCAGCGCCGCCGCCTGTCCCGGATGTTCCCACCGATGAATCGCCAAGACCGTAGGCGGTCTGGACACCGCCAGCCAGGGCAGCACCACCGCGCGCCGCGCCGCCGAACGCGCTTGTGGCCATACCGACGCCGGCGCGTGTGCCCATGTAGCCGGCCGCACCCAGGCCGGCCGCGGCAAGACCGGTTCCAACCGCCGAACCGGCACCAAGCTGCGGCGCGCCGGAGACAAGCCCCGTCGCGATGCCGGGGCCGAAGATCGACAGCCCCATCAAGGCCAGCGCGCCAAGAACCAGAGACAACGCGTCGGTGATGGAAGGCTGGTTGCCGCCGAAGCCGGCGGTGAACTGGTTGAACAGACCCGAGCCAATGCCGACGATGACGGCAAGCACCAGTATCTTGACGCCGGAGGCGACGATGTTGCCGAGCACCTTTTCAGCGAGGAATGCCGTCTTGTTGAACAGCGCAAAGGGGATCAGCACGAAGCCGGCAAGCGTGGTCAGCTTGAATTCGATCAGCGTGACGAAGATCTGGACCGCAAGGACGAAGAAGGCGACCAGAACGATCGCCCAGGCTGCCATGAGCACAATGATCTGGACAAAGTTCTCGAAGAAGGAGACGTAGCCCATCAACTCGCCAGCGGCGTTCAGAATGGGATTGCCGGCGTCGATACCCACCTGCGCCACGCGGCCCGGCTGGAGGAGCGCGGAGCCGGAAAGCGACGAGCCGCCCGCCTTCAGGCCAAGGCCGGAAAAACTCTCGAAGACGATGCCGGCGAGACGATTGAAGTTACCGATGACGAAGGCGAAGAAGCCTATATAGATCGTCTTTTTGACGAGCCGCTGGAGCACGTCCCCGTCGTCGCCCCAGGCCCAGAACAGACCGGCCAGCGTGATGTCGATCACGATGAGAGTGGAGCTGAGAAACGCCACATCTGCGCCCAGCAGTCCGAAGCCGGAATCGATGTAGCGGGTGAACGTCTCCAGGAACTGGTCGATAATCCCCGTATTGTTCATGGCGACACCGGCTGGCTGACAGACGGATTAGCCGGCTCCAGAGGCATTCTCGTCTGGGCGTCCTCGCCAAAACGCTCCAGCGCCGGCATGAAAGGGCGATTGGAGCCGTCAAGGCCGAGGAAACGGCGCCGGCTCTCGGCCCACGCCCTCTTGCAGCCATCATCGCGGACGGCCGCGATGCCGAGATCGCGGCAACGGGTGAGTTCAAGATTGGCAGGCTCGCCGCCCGGATGTCGGAGGCTGTGGGAGGTGGCATCCTCCGTGCCGTGGTCTCGCAGCGCCATGATGGCGGCTGTCATGGCGGCGACAAGGGCGAGGACGGCAAGCGTCCGGGCGGCGATCTTCATGTTCATGATGGCGCCCGCTCAGTCGTGGAACATCTTGACGGTGGCCGCGCGGTAGGAGCTCCCGGCCATGAAGCGGCTGAACTGCTCGCGCGCCTGCTCCTGCGCAGCGGCGCGGCCCGCAGACTCCAATGCGTTCGCGCGCCCCTGCGCGGCCAGCATCGCCGTGAGATCGGCGATCTGGCTCGCCTGCACTGCGAGCAACTGGTTGCCGGCCTGCGTCGCCTGCAGCACGCCGACGGCCGCCTGGCTGGCGTCGACCAGCGATCTCGTCTGTTGCCGCGTGTCGTCGATACTGCCGACGGCGACCGCGCCGGTTTTGAGCGCGTCCTCGAAGGCCGAGACGGAACCCTGCCAGCGCTCCCGGGCGCCGTCGACCAACTGTCGGTCGGAGAGGTTTGACCCGAAGTTCTGGTAGGTGTCCTTGAACTGCCGCTCGATGTCCTGAACGCTGTAAGCAAGCCTTTGCGCCTGCCCGAGCAGAGCTTTCATATGAGCGAAATTTCCCTCGATGCGGCCGAGCATCGAGGTCGGCAGCGAGGTGAGGTTCCTCGCCTGGTTGATCAGCATTTGCGCCTCGTTCCGAAGCGAGGCGACCTGATTGTTGATCTGCTCCAGCGCGCGCGAGGCGGAGAGCAGGTTTTCTGCATAGTTCCTTGGATCGAAGACGATCAGCGCGTAAGCCGGCTGCACGGTCAGGGCGGTGCCGGCAATGA
This sequence comes from Mesorhizobium sp. RIZ17, assembly GCF_051127865.1. NCBI lineage: Bacteria > Pseudomonadati > Pseudomonadota > Alphaproteobacteria > Hyphomicrobiales > Phyllobacteriaceae > Mesorhizobium > Mesorhizobium sp. RIZ17. The sequence goes on along the minus strand of NZ_CP147861.1, from coordinate 3,567,885 downwards.
TTGCTGCCAAGGCCAGACGGCAGATACGAATACGGACGGGAACGGGTCTCATGGCGAGGACTCCTCTGCGGATTGGTCGATGACGTTGGTGAGATCGGGAATGAGATCGGCGGCCCATGCGAGGCTGCGATGCGTGAGCCAGGCCGCAAGGAAGTGTTGGCGGGGAGCCTCGGTGAGGATGCGATCGATGGCGGCCTGGTCGGACTTCGACGACGCCGCGCAAAGCGCCAGCGCGATGGGCCCGAGCCCCAACTCGAAGAGGCGGTTGCCGCGCCGCGACTGACAGTAGTAGTCGCGCTTTGGTATGGCCCGCGCAAGGATGTCGATCTGACGGTCGTTCAGGCCGAAGCGCCGATAGATCGCCGCGATCTGCGGCTCGATCGCGCGCTCGTTCGGCAGGAACAGTCGCGTAGGGCAGCTCTCGACGATGGCTGGCGCGATTTTGCTGCCGTCGATGTCCGACAGCGACTGGGTGGCGAAGATGACGGAGGCGTTCTTTTTGCGAAGCGTCTTCAGCCATTCGCGGAGCTGGTTCGCGAAGCTGCCGTCGTCCAGGGCGAGCCAACCCTCGTCGATCATGAGCAAGGTCGGGCGGCCGTCCATCCGCTGCTCGATGCGATGGAAGAGATAGCCGAGCACGGCAGGTGCTGCCGCCGTGCCGATCAGACCCTCGGTCTCGAAGGCCTGGACGGACGCCTTGCGCAGATGCTCGTGCTCAGCGTCGAGCAGCCGGCCATATGGCCCGCCAATGCAGTAAGGCTTCAGCGCCTGCTTCAGCACCGACGACTGCAGAAGAACGGACAAGCCCGTCAGCGTCCGTTCTTCGACTGGAGCAGATGAGAGCGAGGTGAGCGCCGACCAAAGGTGCTCTTTGACTTCCGGGGTGGCAACAACGCCCTCGCGCGCGAGTATGTCGACCAACCAGTCCGCGGCCCAAGCTCGCTCCGGTGTGTGATATATGCCCGCGAGTGGCTGGAGGGAAACGGGGGTTGCGTCATCGGTGAGGTCGGCGAGCGCGAGCCCGATAAGCGGATCATCGTCGTCGCGATGGCGCACCGCATTGCCGCCAAGGTCCTGCCATTCGCCGCCCATGGCGAGCGTCGCGGCTCGGATCGAGCCGCCGAAGTCGAAGGCGAAGACCTGATTGCCTGCATAGCGGCGGAACTGCAGCGCCATCAGCGCAAGCAGAACTGATTTGCCGGCGCCGGTCGGTCCGACGACAAGCGTGTGTCCGACATCGCCGACATGCAAGGACAACCGGAACGGGGTCGAGCCTTCGGTCTTGCCGTAAAGCAAGGGGGGACTACCAAAATGCTCGTCCCGTTCCGGCCCCGCCCACACCGCGGACAGCGGAATCATGTGGGCGAGATTGAGCGTCGTGATGGGCGGCTGTCTGACATTGGCGTAGGCATGTCCAGGCAACGAGCCGAGCCACGCGTCGACGCCATTGACGGTTTCGGCCATGGCCGTGAAATCGCGGCCCTGAATGACTTTTTCTACGAGGCGCAGCTTCTCTTGCACCACACCAGGGTCGACATCCCAGACCGTGACGGTCGCGGTGACGTAGGCCATGCCCGCCATGTCGGCACCGAGTTCCTGCAAGGCCATGTCGGCGTCAGCCGCCTTGTTGGTCGCGTCCGTGTCCACAAGCGCGGACGCCTCGTTCGTCATGACCTCTTTCAGTATCGCCGCGATCGACTTGCGCTTGGCAAACCATTGCCTTCGGATCTTGGTCAGCAGCTTCGTCGCATCGGTCTTGTCGAGCAGGATCGCGCGTGTCGACCATCGATAGGAAAAGGCGAGCCGGTTCAGCTCATCGAGGAGGCCGGGTGTCGTTGCGGTTGGAAAGCCGACAATCGTGAGCACGCGAAGATGTTGGTCGCCAAGGCGCGGCTCCAGCCCGCCGGTCAGCGTTTGATCGGCCAGTAGCGCGTCGAGATAGATCGGCGTCTCGGGAACCCGGACGCGATGGCGCTTGGTCGAGACGGTTGAATGCAGATAAGTCAGCGTGCCGCTATCATCGAGCCATTGGCATTCCGGCATGAAACCGTCGAGCAAGGCGAGTGTACGATCCGTGCGGTCGACAAAGGCGCGCAGTATCTCGTGAGGGTTGACACCTGACTGTTCGCGCCCTTCGTAAAGCCACATCTGTGCACGCGCGGCTTCTTCTGCCTGCGGCAGAAACAGGAAGGTGAGGAAATAGCTTGAAACGAAATGGACGCCTTCCTCCTCGAAGTCGGCCTTGCGCTCAGCATCGACCAGACCGGAAGCCGAATCGGGAAACTTGCTCAAGGGATAAGTCGCTGCCTCGTGGCGCTGCGCCTCGACGAAGATGCTCCAGCCGGAACCAAGGCGACGGAGGGCGTTGTTGAGGCGTGAGGCGACGCCGACCAGCTCGGCTGCGACGGCGGAATCGAGATCGGGACCGCGGAACTTCGCGGTGCGCTGGAACGAGCCATCCTTGTTCAGCACGACACCCGGAGCAACGAGTGCCACCCAGGGCAGATAGTCGGCGAGACGGCTGGCAGTGCGGCGGTATTCAACAAGACTCATCATGGCAGCGCCCTTCACACCGACAGATGACCAGGAAGGCGCAAGTGCCGACGTGCGACCTCCAGGAAGAGCGGATCGCGCTTCGCGGCCCAGACCGCAGCGAAATGCCCGATCGCCCAGACGACGATACCGAGCAGCCAGAGGCGCAGGCCCAGGCCGATGGCTCCGGCAAGCGTGCCGTTCATGATCGCGACGGAGCGAGGTGCGCCACCGAGCAGGATGTGATCGGTCAGCGCCCTATGGACCCGAACGGTGAAACCCGGCATTGCGTCGGGCTGTTCGAGAGCCGACGCCATCAGATCAGCGCCCCACCGCCGAACGAGAAGAACGAAAGGAAGAAGCTGGACGCCGCGAAGGCGATCGACAGGCCAAACACGATCTGGATCAGGCGCCGGAACCCACCGGAACTATCGCCGAAGGCCAGCGTCAAGCCGGTTACGATAATGATGATGACGGCGATGATCTTGGAGACCGGACCTTCGATCGACTGGAGGATTTTCTGAAGCGGTTCTTCCCACGGCATGGACGAGCCGGCGGCTTTGGCGACCGGCGTGAGCATGAGGTTGATGCAAAGGGTGATGGATACGGTAGCCATAAGACGGTAGCTGCGGGCAAGCGCGCGGATCATGAATGGTCTCCTGTGTTGTCTAGGTGGGCTTGGCAGATGCGGTAGTCGCCGCCCGGGCCGAGGCCGTCGACGCGGGCGAGCTCGACGAGCCGCCGCGCGGCGCCGCGCCCCGAGAGGATGACGACGAGGTCGATCGTTTCGGCGATCAACGCGCGCGGGACGGTGACGACAGCTTCCTGGATGAGTTGCTCAAGGCGGCGTAGCGCACCGATGCCGGAGCCGGCGTGGATGGTGCCGATGCCGCCGGGATGTCCGGTGCTCCATGCCTTGAGCAGGTCGAGTGCTTCCGAGCCACGGACTTCGCCGATCGGGATGCGGTCTGGCCTCAGGCGCAGCGAGGACCGGACCAGGTCGGAGAGTGTCGCAACACCCTCCTTGGTGCGCATGGCAACGAGGTTGCGTGCCGCACATTGCAGCTCGCGTGTGTCCTCGATGATGACGACCCGATCGCTTCCTTTCGCCACTTCAGCGAGCAGTGCGTTGGTCAGCGTGGTCTTGCCGGTCGATGTGCCGCCGGCGACAAGGATGTTGGCGCGGGCGGCGACGGCGGCCCGCAACATCGCGGCCTGTTCGGCAGTCATGACGCCTGCAGCGACGTAATCATCGAGTGTGAACACCGCGACGGCGGGTTTGCGTATGGCGAAAGCTGGCGCGGTGACGACCGGCGGCAGCAGTCCTTCGAAGCGTTCTCCGGTCTCTGGCAACTCGGCCGAGACCCGCGGAGATCGACCATGGACTTCCGCGCCGACATGATGGGCGACCAGGCGCACGATGCGCTCGCCGTCGGCGGCCGAGAGCGTCTCCCGCGTCTCGGCCAAGCCTTCCGCCAGCCGGTCCACCCAGATCCGGCCATCCGGGTTCAGCATCACTTCGACGATTGAGGGATCGTCCAGGAACCGTGTGATGGCGGCTCCGAGCGCCGTTCGCAGCATGCGTGAACTGCGCGCACGCCCTTCCGTATTGTTAAGCGAAGCCGCCATCCTGTCCCCTTTCAGTCGGGAACACCTCAGACGGTCCCCGGTCGGGGATGATTAAAAGAGCCAGATTCCGGAGCGCTTCAACAAGTATATCGAGGCATAGTAGCGTGGCGTGCGAATACAGGAGAACGGCGGTGCCGCAGTCACCGTCCTGCGATGCGAAGCGCTTTCAAGGTCGCACACAATGCAGCTCCGCACGTTGAGGCCGCCCTCTCCGCCCTAGACCTTGAGCTTGTCATTCGCCCGCGCAGCAAAGGCAGCGTTGCTGACATCGAGTATCTGTTTAGATGGTGCGGCGACCGGCAGGTCGCCCACCATATCGGCGCAACTGTGTCTGCCGGAGCGCCACATTCGCGCGATCGATTTTCCTAATTTTTACAATGGGATCAACACCTACAGTCGATTCTCTGGCCGACTGTTGCAAATGACAGGTCCACCCGTTATTTTCGGTTGCAACACTTTCTTATCAATCCATGGCTTGGTGTTGATATGGCTGATTTTATTGAACTAAATAACGACCAGCGACGCGAAATGGTCAATTCCGCCCAGCGGTTCACAGCACTGATGGAAGCCCAGAAAAAGGCGAAGAGCTTTCGCGGATCCCTCGTCTGGCACACGGTAAAGGGCAGCGAGCACCTGATGCGCAGCTACTACGATTCCACTGGAGCACGGCGCCAGAAGGTGGAGGGGCGCCGCTCGCCAGCGACGGAAGCTCACAAAGCAGAATGGGAAGCATCTCGAGCGTCCGCTCAACAAACCCTGTCGGCGCGGCAGGAGCAAATAGCGCGCCAGTCTGCTGTCAACCGGGCCCTCAGGCTTGGACGTGTCCCTTTGATTGCCGCAAGGATCATCAGGGCGCTCGATGATGCCGGTATTCTGGGCGAAGGCATTCGTGTTGCCGGAACGAACGCGATCTACGCTTACGAGGCAGCGGCCGGAGTCTTTGTGGACCCGGGGATTACCACAACCGAAGACATCGATCTCCTGATGGATTCGCGCAAATCACTCAGAATCATGGCTGAGGGCAACATTGAGGATGGAACGCTCATCAATCTCTTGCGCAAGGTCGATCAGTCGTTCGAGCGTTCATCCGCAACTTTTCGGGCGGTCAATCGCGATGGATATCTTGTCGATCTGATCAAACCGCCTGCGAATCCGCCTTGGAAGCAAGGTCGCGCGAGCGTTGGCAAAGCTGACGACGAACTTGTGGCGGCCGAGATCGCCGGCCTGGCATGGCTCGAGAATGCCCCAGCATTCGAAGCAATCGCGATCGATGCAAGAGGCGGACCACTACGCGTGGTCGTTCCCGATCCCAGAATATTCGTTGCTCACAAATTCTGGGTTTCGAAGCAGCAAGATCGCGAGCCAATCAAGCGCCGCCGCGACTTGGCCCAGGCGCAAGCAGTCGCCCGTCTGACTGCGCAGTATCTCGAACACCTCCCCTACGACGCCAACGAGCTTCGTGTCCTTCCCCAGGCCGTTTTCGAGGAAGCCCGCTACCTCTTCGAGCCAACGGCATTGAAGCGCTGAAGCCGTAATCCGCGCGGCCAAGCGCGCGGGCCTCGCCGTCGATGCCGGACGATTGACCTCCCCTTCACCCGAACCTCGCCTCGATCACCTGCGCGTCGACAGCTAGCTGATACCGGGCGACGCCGCTCGATCGACATCCTCCGAAATCTCCTGCCGCAGTTTGGGCCCCTTCGCCAACCGCCGGCCGAGCGCGGTGACAAAAGCATCGTAGCGTTCGCCGGCTTTGGCGCGCGCCGCTTGCGCAGTCGGCTCCGGCAAGGCGGGCGTGGTCGCAAGCCAGAAGCGGATGAACACAGCCAAGGTCTCAACCGCAATGCCGGTATCACGCTCCTGCCGTGCCAGCCGCCGGTCGATCTGGTCGAGGCGTTTGGCGACCGCAGCCTCGCGACGTTCATCGGCATCCGGCGACAGGAACGAAGCGATCGCGGCTTCAGCAATCATGGACAGGGATTGATCCCGCCGCGCCGCATAGTCGGCAAGCATCCTCATGATGGTCTGATCGAGATAGACGGAGATCTGTGCTTTCTTCTTTCGATCGGTCATGACCTACAACTCCATGCCATCGTTGGGATCGAGGGAAACTTGCCGCGCAACGCCCTGCATGAGGCGGGCGAGGCGACGATTGCGGGCAGCGTCACCGTCTCCATCGTCATCGGTGGGGTCGAGCTCGAACTCATTCTCGATCGGGGCCGCTTTCTCGACAGCCCTTGCGCGGTTGAGTTCGGCTTGTTGGCGCCGCTCGGATTCGGTCGGATCTTCATCGTCCAGCCGGAGAGTGCCGCCGGTTCCCGCCACCTCGGGCCGGGTCAGGACCGGTAGGCTGCTCCAGTCGTTAGGGCGGGCCTTTTCTGATCGGGTCAGTTCGGGCGGCGACAGGACACGTTCGCGGAAGCGGACATCCTCATAGTAGCGCGCCTTCTTTGCCCTTATCGGTGGCGTGCCCGCCACCATGACGATCTCGTCGGTCGGCGGTAGCTGCATGATCTCGCCAGGCGTCAGCAATTGGCGGGCGGTCTCTTGCCGCGACACCATCAAATGTCCGAGCCAGGGCGAGAGCCGGTGGCCGGCATAATTCTTCATCGCCCGCATTTCGGTTGCCGTGCCGAGCGCGTCGGACACGCGTTTGGCGGTACGTTCGTCATTGGTGGCGAAACTCACGCGGACATGACAGTTGTCGAGGATCGAGTTGTTCGGGCCGTAGGCCTTCTCGATCTGATTCAGCGACTGCGCAATGAGAAAACTCTTCATCCCATAGCCAGCCATGAAGGCGAGCGCGCTCTCGAAGAAGTCGAGGCGGCCGAGCGCCGGGAACTCATCGAGCATGAGGAGAAGCCGGTGGCGATGACCCTCGGCCTGGAGGTCCTCGGTAAGACGACGGCCGACCTGGTTGAGGATAAGGCGAATGAGCGGCTTTGTGCGATTGATGTCCGAGGGCGGCACGACGAGATAGAGCGTTGCCGGTCGTTCGCCACCAACGATGTCGGCAATTCGCCAATCACAGGTCCTTGTCACCTCGGCAACCACAGGATCCCGGTAGAGGCCGAGGAATGACATTGCCGTTGACAGCACGCCGGAGCGCTCGTTGTCCGATTTGTTGAGCAGCTCGCGCGCGGCGCTGGCGATGACCGGATGCGGGCCGCTCGATCCAAGATGCTCGGTTTTCATCATGGCGGCCAGTGTCGATTCGATCGGGCGCTTCGGATCGGAAAGGAAGGCAGCCACGCCAGCCAGTGTCTTGTCCTTTTCGGCATAAAGGACGTGGAGGATCGCGCCGACCAGGAGCGCATGGCTGGTCTTCTCCCAGTGGTTGCGCTTCTCCAGACTTCCTTCCGGGTCGACCAGGATGTCGGCGATGTTCTGGACGTCGCGGACTTCCCATTCGCCGCGACGGACTTCCAGCAGGGGATTGTAGGCTGATGATTTCGAATTGGTTGGGTCGAAGAGCAGAACGCGGCCGTGCAGGGCGCGGAAGCCGGCGGTGAGCTGCCAGTTCTCGCCCTTGATGTCGTGCACGATGCCAGAGCCCGGCCAGGTCAGCAGAGAAGGCACCACCAAACCGACGCCCTTGCCGGATCGCGTCGGGGCGAAGCAAAGCACGTGCTGAGGTCCATCGTGGCGAAGGTAGTCATCCCTGTAGCGCCCAAGGACCACACCGTCGGCGCCGAGCAGACTGGCCGCTTGCACCTCCTTCTTCTCAGCCCAGCGTGCAGAACCATAGGTCGCGACATTCTTTGCCTCGCGCGCCCGCCACACCGACATGCCGATTGCAACGATGATCGACAAGAAGCCGCCGGACACTGCGATCAATCCGCCTTCCATGAAAATGTCCGGGGCGTAGGCGTCGTAGAAGTACCACCACCAGAACAAAGCGGGCGGATAGTAGACGGGCAAGCCGGCGAGTTCGAACCAGGGCGGACCGAGCTCAGCCTGGAAGCCGAGCTTCCATGCGGTCCATTGCGTGGCCACCCATGTCGTCAAAAGGACGATTAGGAAGACGGTGAGAATCTGGCCCCAGAGGATTTTCGTGGCAGACATGGCATCACCCTTTCTTCCTGTTGTCAGAGACCGAGCCCGCGCTTGCGAGCCAAACTCCAGTCGACGCCGCCGCTATCTTTGGCGACACCGGAGACATGCCGGCCGAGATGTTTTTCGAGGGCAGGCGACCAGGGCACCAGCTGGAAGCCGAGGCCATCGTCGATCATGGCAAAGCGGCCTGAGGCCAGCGCGAAGCGCTGGCGATAGACGCCGGCGACGTGATTTCCGCTTGCGGCACGACTAAAGGGCAGGCCGCCCTCGGCCGCGAGCTTCTCACCGAGTGCCTCGAGTTCCTGGCGGCGAAGCGTGTCGATCAGACTGCGAGTGAATACGACCCGCCTTCCTTGCCGCTCTGCGAGCCCTTGTTCGACCAGATGTTCGGCGCGGGCGTTCATAGCCTCGCGCACTGTCGCGCCGAAGCCGCCATCCGAGAGCGAGACAGGCTCTCGCGCGACATTCTGCCGATCGAGCCAGGTCGCCCCCGTCGCCGTGATCTGTCGATCGATATCGAGGTCGGAGCGCACTGCGAGCGCGACCCGAGGTTGGCCACGCGCATCATCGAACTTGCGCAGCTCGACGATTGATCCTGGTGCGCTGTCGCCAGCCGCCTCCAGATCGGGAAGTCTGACATGATGGGTACGACCGTCGACGCCGTCGACCACGGCATAGGCGGTGCCGCTCAGTTCGTCATCGAGCCCGCGATCGACAAGCCGGCCGATAACGGATGTGTGGAGACTTTCAGCGGCGAGCACATAGCTTGCCGAGCCGCGCTCGATGCCTTGCCCGGCGAGCGCGCGGTGCATGCGCTTGATGATGTCGCCACGCTCTCCGAGCTCACGAAGCGTCGTCTCAGCCTTATCGTCAATTACCCACCGGCCGGGCCGGACCTGATCGGCAAGACCAAGGCCTTCGAGCTTGTGCAGACGGCCGACCTTCAACGCGTGATACTCGTCTGGTTGCCTACCAGGATCTGGGGCGAGATCGATGACGCCGGCGCCACGGGCGTCGCGGAGCAACTGACGATCAAGTTGTGTCCAGCGCTCGGAACGGATCTGACTTTCGAGGGTGCGGCGGATGTCGAGATCGCTGCGCAACCCCAGTTCCTGGGTAATCAGATCACGAGCCCGGTCGCGCATCCCTTCCTTGATGTAGTCCCGCGAGATGACCAGGTCCTGGCCATCGTCGCGCACGCCACGCACGATGAGATGAATATGCGGATGCTCGGTGTTCCAGTGATCGACCGCCACCCAGTCGAGCTTGGTGTCAAGATCCTTCTCCATCTGGCCGGCCAGATCGCGCGTGAAGGACTTGAGGTCGGCCATCTCAAGGGCGTCGTCCGGGGAGACGATGAAGCGGAAATGGTGCCGGTCGTCCTGGGCGCGCGCGGCGAAGGCCGTGCCATCGGCATCGCCTGTTTCCGGCCCGAACAACCGCGTCTTCTCCCCGTCCCGGGTTACGCCCTCACGCCGCAGGTAGTTGAGGTGGGTACCGAGCGGAGCCGAGCGCGCCGAATGGCGAACGACGCGCGCCTTCACGACGGCGCCGCGCGAGCGCGATGTGATGAGGCGATTGGCCTGGATGCTGGCGCGCTGACCACGACCAAATCGGGACCGCTTTGCGGGAACGATCCGGCCCAGGCGCGAGACGCCGCCGCCGGCCTTTTTCGCAGCGGCTAATGCCTGGGCGATGAATGGCCGCGCAGCTTGAGCGCGGTTCGAGCGAATGCGGCCTGGCCGAATGCGAAACCCGCGCTCATCGGCCATGGCGCTGTCTCGCAATGTGGAAAAGAAGCTGCATATACATGGGCTTGGATAGTCGGCCCACATTGCGCTGAGGGGCAGCAATGTGCGATCCCGGCCCGAAAGGCAGGCAAATCCCCCTCCCCGACCGGCGCGCAATGTGCGCTCTTTTATCTTGCCATCGTCCGGCCGTGTTGGCTGCACCCATCCCCCGCGCCCGCCATGGCACGCAGGAACCCGAATTGACGCGAAGAGCGCTGAGACGGTTCATGGCGCGCTCCTCTCGCTCGCCTTGGGAATAAACAAGCCGGCTGACGGAACCGCGACGTCGAACAGGCCTTGCACCGGCCCTGCCGTTGCTGTGTCACCGCGCGGGCTCCCGGGCGGCATCGACTGATTGGCCGCCTTGCCGTCCGATCGCGTGGAAAAGAGCGGTGCGCGCCTCCAGCCAGACGGCGCGGCAACTCCCGGGCGAAGGGGTTTGCCGGCGCCGCCGCTGGTGATCGCGGCCATTACCGCGGCGACATAGGCGCGCGTTTCGCGAGGCAGCCGACGCCCCTGCAATGAGGCCTCATAGCGTCCGGGACCTGCATTGTAGGCAGCAATCCAGCCGGGCGATCCGTAGCGATCCAACAGCTCGCGGATATAGGCGGAGCCCGCGATGATGTTGTCGCGCGGATCGTAAGGATCTCTGCCCAGAATGTAGCGGACGCGCAGTTCCGACCAGGTCTCGGGCACGATCTGCATGAGACCCATGGCGCCCTTGCGCGATATGGCGCGCTGATCGCCCGCACTCTCGGCGCCAAGGACGGCGCGGATCCAGGCCGCGGGAAGGCGGAAGCGTTTCGCCGCCTCCGCTATGTGGACCTCGTAGTTGCGCGCCGCCGGTTTGACGACCGACGGGCTCTGCGCCAACGCATTCGCGGAAATGACGCATGAGAGGCAGAGCCCGCTAAGCAGCGCGAGCACCGAGCGAGCGGCCGCGCGAAGCGGCGCCCGCGGGCCCTGGTTGTCGATTGACCGGCGGCGCGCGGACACGGCCTAATCCTTTTCGGCACGGTCGCGCGGGCGTGACCATTGCAGAGACCAGGACTTCTTGTCGTCGCCGTTCTGGAACAGATAGGCACGGATCGGCTGCGCGAAGGTCGGGTCGTCCAACTGCAGCGAGACGAACTCGCCGGCCTTTTCGCTGGAGTGTTTCCAACCGGCGCCAATCTCGGGGCCGTCTTCGCCGCCTGCGTGCACGCGGTAGTCGGGCGAGTTTTCCGTATCGCTCGGCTGTGCCTCCACGATCGTGACATCGAGGTTGAGGCTGAGCGTCTGGACGCGCCCGCAATAGCCGTTCTGATTGCGGATTAATTCTCCGATCTGTGGCATGTCCTTATCCTGTTGCTGATGATCTGCGGTGATAGAGGGACGGCGCGGAGGACATCGCCGCTGGCGCGCTCACCGCGTTCGCGCACGCCATTGAAATTGACCGCCGCCTTGCTCGTCGGTCCACAGCGGGACGGCGCGGCCGATGATGCGGTCGGTCAAAACGAGGCCGAAATAGCGACCGTCGAGGCTGTCCAGGACATGTCGGTTCATGAGAAAAACGGCGCCGACTGGGATGCGTCGACAGCCCTGCCAGACCGGCAGATCACGGCCGGCTCGATCGCGCTCGAATGCAAATCCGACTTCGCGGCCATCGACCGAAATCGTGAACCTGTCGCGACACACGGTTTGACCGGCGACCGCGAGGATACGCTTGAGCAGCGGCAGGCCGTTCGGCAGATAACCCCGCTCGGCAAGGAACATTGCCAGCGGTTCCGGCGGGTCGACGGCGACGAGATCGTCCGCCAGAAATGGTTCGCCGCCGTCGATCAGGTAGAGTCCGATGGGGACGCTGGCTGAAGCGTTCCAGATGAACTTCGCCGGCGCGGCCGCGAGAGCCGGGCAGAGCACACCCGCGCTCGCCAGCGCCGTCGCAAGGAGGATCCCGCAGCGCTTCATGGCTGGACCCGCCGGCGCAGCAGGTAGGCGCGATGCAGATCAAGCGTATAGCCACGAGGCTCCTGTCCTGCCGCCGTCCGGTTGTGGACGTGCCGCCAGTGATCGTGCGAGACAGCTTGCGGATCGATGCCGAGCCGCTCTATGGCATCGATCGTCTGCAGCACGCGCTCGACGTTCGGCCATCCTTCAACCTTGAGCAGGATATCGCCGCCGGGACGCACGAATGGCAGTGTCTGACAGACCTCGCCCGAGCCGACAGCGCGCACGATATCCAGGCGCGAGATGATCGTGCCGAAATCGTTCGCGGCCCAGCGCACGAAGGCAAAGGCCGCACCCGGGCGGAACGAAACGATGCGCCGGCGCCGGTCAAGAACCTCTTCCCGATCCGCTGAACCGAAGCGAATCCAGAACTCGATCTTCTTCGCTACCCATGTCAGCTCGACATGGGTGAGGCCATCGCTCGGCAACGCACCGTGCGGCGAGCCACCTGAATGAAAGTCCACGACTTGCGTCATCATCTGTCTCCTGATCGCACGGGCGCCAAGCCGGTTGGGGCAAGAGCTGTGACGGAGCGTGTCGCCTACGCGACGATCGTCCGCAGCTCAGCGGCCATGCCTGTTGGTCTGGACTGGCGGCATGGATGAATGGCGTTTGGCGGGAAGCACGGAGCCGCGCGGATCCGAAGTCGACGTCACCGCGCCTCGCTCGGCCCAGGCCTGCAGATCGTCAACAGCATAGACGACGCGACCGCCCAGCTTGCGATAGGCGGGACCGGTTCCGTAGGTGCGATGCTTCTCGAGCGTTCGCGATGACAGGCTGAGGAAATCGGCGGCTTCCTTGGTGCGAAGAAAGCGCGGCGGCAAAGCGGCTAGATCAGGTCGCATAAATCGGGCCTCCGTGGGGCTGCAGCGGGCCGCTGGCGCTCAGCGGCGGACGAAGATCACGGTGGCGGAAAGCCGGCTTCGCGGGGGATGGGGAAGATTGGGGGCCGGATATTCCCCACCCACGGCGTCAGGATCTGCGGCGGTGGCGCAGCAGTTGCAGATAGCCGCCACCGATCATCGCCGCGCCGCCTTTGACAAGGCTAATCACCGTGTCGCGCAGTGCCGAGGTTTTCCAGGGATTGGAAGTGATGCGCTCTGTCCCATAAAAGGCCGTGGCGATGTCGCGATAGCTGGCGCCGTTCGCGCGGCCGTCGGCGGTCCGAATCATCAGGCGCAGGCGGCGGCGCTGTTGCGTCGTCATTCGAGTATCTGGCGGTACAGGCCGCTTGTGATAGGCGCGCCAGAAACGGACGAGAGCCTCGACACGCCCGAGCGTTTGGGAATCGAGCGGGATCAAGGCAGCGAGCGGGCGGCTGGCCTTGCCGCCGGGAAGAAGAAGAATCTGCGTGGCGATGCCGCTGTCATGGACGGCATGGGACCCCTGCGGACTGTCGCGATACACCGCAGGCGCGGCTAGCGCTGTAGAGGGCTCAAAGGAGAGGAAATCCGGCGACGGTGCAAGCGCAAGCACCGCAGGATCGGCGAGAGGCGACCAGAGGACGTCTTGTGCCAGGGCGGACAAATCGGGTCGGGCCGCGAAATCGCAACCCCCACTGACTTTGTGCTCCCGTCGGGAAGGGATCCCTCTCGCAACCCGCACGAACGAGCGCCAGATAATGCTGCTGATAGGTATCCGAGCGGCGCAGACATTCCCAGGCGAGACCTTCGATTGGCAAGTCGTCGAAGAAATCGTAACTGTCGTTGTCCCGCCAGCGCGACGTGTTCGGCTTCATCGGTCGGCTCCTCGCGAACATTGCAAGTCTGCCTGCATCGATTCCGGGCTGTGGCGATCAGCGATAGTTCCTGAGCTGGCATCGCGTGATGCGTTTTTGGCATCACCGGCGGCGCGGTGCTCGCTAGGTGTTAGACTGGCGCAGAAGCTGGCGGTAGCCGCTGCGCGTCATCCACCGGGCTCGCGCCAGATGGCTGTCGTAGACGCGCCGGGCGCGTTGCGGCTCCAGTGTTGGATCGATCCCAAAAAGGACCTTCACGACCTCGCGCCAATCGGCGCCGTCAGCGTCGGCGTCGAACAGCCGCATGTAGAGCTTGACGTGTGTGCGGTCATACTCAGTGAGGTCGTCCCCATCGGGCGCAGCCTCGTCAAACGGCTCAATCATGGTTCCCTTCCCGCCAGCAGCAAAAGGTCAAGCACAAATCCTACAGGGGCAACCCCCTTGATGGTGGAGGTCCGGCCGGCATCACACGATGCTGTCCCGGCATCGCCCGCAGTGCCGCGATGCGGCGCTGTTTCAGACGCTAAGTCCCGCCCGGAGGACCGGGCGGGACTTGTGGGCGCCTCCTTAGTCTGCGTTGCGGCGGCTCGGGCGAGACCAGATCAGGCTGTAGCTCTCGCCGTCCTCGTCATCGAAGAGGTTGGCGAAGATCGGGGCGGTGAAGCTCGGATCGTCGAGCTTGAGACCCAGATAGTCGCGGCCCTCGTTGGACTTTTTGGCCCAGGCGGCGCCAATCTCGGCGCGGCCGACGAAGACACGGTGGCTTGGGGCGTTTTCGCCGTTGGCGCGGGTTTCGGGGACGATGCGGACGCCGCGGGCCTGGACGCTGAGGGTAACGATCTCGCCAGTGAACTCATTGGTGCCGGACTTCTTGAAGGTGCCGATGGTAGCCATGATAGTTCTCCTTGATCCTGTTTGTTCGAGCCCGCACCATTGCGGTCTCGACGGTGGTCAAAGGGCCGGAGGCGATCTCCGGCGCACCCATGGGCCGCAGCGAAGCGGAGGACGGCGTGGGAGAGACTTTGTTGTTTCGCGAGGAATGACGGCGCAGCCGTCAGGGGAAGAAAGTCGTGACGCGCCGTTGCGTCAAGGGTGATCGAGGCGAAGCCGTTCTTCGGCCTAGAAACACCAATCGATGAGACCGCTTCGGTGTGCTCGTTCGCGACAGGACCCCAGCAAGGAGATTTAGGCGGCCTGCACCAACCTCGCCTCCGGCAACGCTTCATAGTCGAACGATGCCCCGTCTAGCCTTGGGCTCGCGCATTCGCATCTCCGAACGCGGGCAGTATGGTAACGCCTGTATGCGACTGCCTTCGGCCGGCTTTGCTGAAGATTGCACCGGGCGGCGATAGGTTTCAGCGGTTGCAGCTGTTGTGGCCCGCTCATCGCGCGCCACCTACCGCTCTTTGCCGCCCTTGGCGATGATGGACGTGTTGGTTGTCCTGTCATGTCTGGCGATACTTCGCCGCTGCGATCGGATGCACATGGCGCCGACGAAGCCTAGGGTGCGCAGTGACATCGACATTGACGATAATCAGCATGCGCTTTGTGCGGACCGTCGTTGGATCGCGCCGGGCGAAGCCTCTAATTCTGAGGCATAGAGAAGATTGCTATAGCTCATTATCTGTGGCAAGATGAGTTATAGGAACGGTGTCTATAACTCATGGCATGGAATTGGGAGCAGGCTGACTGGCCGCATTTTACCTACGACAAGAGCGTATTGGAACCGCTGGAAAGCGAGTTCCTGCTGCGATCAGGCGAGGTCCTGGGCGTCTTCCGTCATGTCAGTTCCGACGATCAAGACCAGATCCGCATCGACCTTATCAGCGAAGAAGCATTGAAAACGTCCGCGATCGAGGGGGAATACCTCAATCGCGAGAGCCTGCAATCGTTCCTGCGCCAGCAACTTGGACTAGGCGGCAAGTCGAGGCGCATTCCGCCTGCCGAGCGCGGCATCGCGGAAATGATGGCCGACGTGTACCTGCATTTTACCGATCCGCTCTCGCATCGCACCCTCCACGCCTGGCACAAGATGGTGATGTCGGGTGAGCGGCGTATCGATACCATCGGCAACTACCGCCGACATGCCGATGCCATGCAGATCGTTTCCAATCGGCTGGATAAGCCCAAAGTGCATTTCGAAGCCCCGCCCTCGGCGCGCGTCAAGACCGAAATGGACGCCTTCGCGGCTTGGTTCAACGATACCGCCCCCAAAGGCAAGACACCGCTCCCAGCTTTGACGCGCGCCGGGATCGCGCACCTCTATTTCGAGAGCATTCATCCATTCGAGGATGGCAACGGCTGCATAGGGCGTGCCCTTTGCGAAAAGGCGTTGGCGCAAAACCTGGGTGAGCCAAGTCTCATCGCTTTGGCGTACACGATTGAACGCCACCGCAAGGCCTACTACGACAACCTGGAGGCCAGCAATAAGAGCAACGCGGTTACCGATTGGCTGCTCTACTTCGCCAGCACGATCCTTGAAGCCCAGAGCGTAACGCTCGCTCGTGTCGAATTCTCTGTCGCCAAAGCCAAGTTTTACGAACGCTATCGGGACCAGTTCAACGAGCGGCAGGAAAAGGTCATCGCCCGGATGTTCCGCGAAGGTATCGACGGCTTCAAGGGCGGCCTCAGCGCAGAGAATTACATCGCCATCACGCAGACTTCTCGCGCGACGGCGACCAGAGATTTGCAGGACCTCGTTGCCAAGGGTGCACTAACAAAAACCGGCGAGCGCAGGCATACGCGCTATGCACTGCACGTGCCGGGCCTGCGCCTTGCAGTCAAGCTGCATGCCTATCGCGCATGAGGGTCGATTTCACCGACGATCTCAGAGGCATCTCCGTCATACTCGTCCGAGGGGATAACGGCCAAAGTGCCGTCGCCGGCGCGGAAGATGACGATGCTGACCATCAGGCTGGTGGCGAGGCTGAAGGCGAAGGCGTTTGCTTCTGCGAGGGACATCTTTCCGGCTCCTGTTTGGAAGCGGGGATCCATCCCCGCGTGACAGGCGCCCGAAGTGTCCGGCCAAGGGCCGCGATCACCGTGAAGGCAAAGCCGAAACGGCGGCACGCTTCGCGTAGTCCGACCCTTTACGGGTTGATGGCATCAGGCACTCGGACCGGACTAAGGAATTGCGCTGTGAACGCGGGGATGGATCCCCGCTTCCATTTCGGGAGCAGGCGAGCCGCAATGCTTGACGCCCATCGCCTTGACCGCATCCCAGCCATGCCGGGCACGGCCATCGCCAGACCAGGGCCAGGAACAGCCGCTGGCTGCATTGGATGGCGCATCGTTACGGCTTGGACGATCCGTCATGCCGCACCGAACCGCATGACCGGGATGCCAAGCCTGCGGGCCTTGTCAGCGAGGTTGTCCTGGATGCCTGTGCCTGGGAAGTGAACCACGCCGATCGGCAGCACGTCGAGCATGGCGTCATTGCGCTTGAAGGGAGCGGCCTTGGCGTGTCTGGTCCAGTCGGGCTTGAAGGCGATCTGGGGCACCTTGCGATCGTGAGCCCATTTGGCGGCGATCAGCTCGGCGCCCCTGGGCGATCCGCCATGGAGCAGGATCATGTCCGGATGCTTGGCTCGTATCTGGTCGAGCTTGGCCCAGATCAGGCGATGGTCGTTGAAATCGAGCCCGCCCGTGAAGGCGACCTTTGGCCCCGGAGGCAAAAGCGCGCGGCTGTCGGCGGCCTTCTTTGCGGCAAGGAAATCGCGACTGTCGATCATGGCCGCGGTGAGATTGCGATGACTGACCGCGGAGCCTGAGCGCGGCCGCCAGCTCGAGGCGGTGTGGCGCTCGAAGTGCTCGGCGGCCTGATCGCGCATGAGTTCGAATGCGTCGCGGCGTTCGAGCAGCGTCTGACCTTGCGCGATGCGGCACTCCAGTTCGACGGATTTGACCTCGGAGCCGTCCTGGTCGCCCTGCAGACACTTTTGGGCAACTTCGTTGTCGTCGAGCTCGCGCTCGATCCTGGCGATTGCGCGATGGAAGAGATTGACCGTGCCCCAGAGCAGTTCCTCGAGATCCGGTTCGAGACGCGTGTTGGCCATCGCCACGACGAAGGCATCGAAGATGTCGGCGATGCTGGCGGCGATCACATTGCCCTCGGGGAGCGGGCGCGGATCAGGTTCGTCTTCAAAGGGACGGTAGCCGAAAAGCTGGAGTTCCTGGAGGACATGATTGGTCGGGGACGAGGCATGCGGTGGTTCGAAGTCGCTGTCGTGATGGTCGTCCATATCGTGTTCCTTTCCAGGATCGGTCGCGTCCATCGCGGCCTTCATGGCGATGACAGCGCCGGCCGGCCCGGATCCGCACCCGCAGCGCCAGCGGAGGGCCGGAACGGCAGTGGAGGATGGCAAAGCCCGGCTATTTTGTTTCGCGATGGAAAGGCCCGCGGACGGGGTCCCCGCACGGCTGGCCGTGCGGGGTGGAGTGGGCCGCGGAAAATAGCCGGGCGCAGCCGTTGCCGATTCGGGCCGGCCGGCGCGCCGATCGCCCTCTGGAAGGCCGTGGCGCGATCCTCTTTCCGGAAAGGAAGTCGACACAGCGGCCACCATCGAAGCGATGCATCCGCCCTCGCTTTCCTCCCGGTCAGGCCGCCCATGCCATGAAGCGGGTGATGTCTTGCGGCGCGATTTGGTCGCGCAGGATCGCCCTGACGGCTCGGAGGCCAAGCAGACGCAGATCCTCGTTGAAGTCGCCGAGTTGTGGCGTCAGCACGATCGCCTCGATCCCCGCCGAGCTGGCGCGCTGGATCAGCGTGGCCACCGCCCCATCGCCGGCTGGATCCTTGTCGCGGGCGATGTAGAGGCGCCTCAGCGTGCCGGGAAAGAGGATGGCTGCCAGATGCGCCGCGGACAGGGCTGCTACCGCAGGCAGGTCAGGCAGTGCCGAACGCTGCGACAGCATGGTCTCGATGCCTTCGCCGGCCGCCATGACGTCGCTTGCGGCTCCGAAGCGGACTGCATGCCCAAGCAGTTCGCCCATGGCCCGCCTGGGTGTCTCGATCGGAGCGCGGCCGAGATTGGCCTCGCTGAAACCGGCCGGATCAAGCCAGGTGCGGTGTGCGCCGGTGACCCTGCCAGCGAGGTCGGTGACGGCCGCGATCATTGCCGGCCAGGTTTCGGTCTGGGCGTGCTTGTTGGGACGATAGTAGCAGCGCGGATGAAAGCGAAGACTTGCCGTTTCGTGCAAGACCGTTACGCCACGCCCGTGCAAATACGTTTCCACGAGCGTCCGGGCGATCGGCCGCGACATCGAAACCAGTCGCTTCGCCGCCTCGACAGAACCCGCAGGGGCGGATCCGCCATTCATCGCGGTTTCGAGCGGATCGGGCGGCGGCCGGGGCATCGACAGAAAGCAACGCGCCTCGTCGACAACGTCCTTGAAATTCGCCAGGCCCAGGGACGCTCGGATGACGTCGAGCAGATCGCCATGCTCGCCGGTGGCAGCATCGGTCCATTTGCCGGCAGCGCCCTTGCCCGATTCCGGGCCTACCAGGCGGACAAACATGGAGCGCCCTGGCGTATTGCGGGCATCGCCAACCAGCCAGTAACGACCCTCGCGATGACCGTTGGAAAGGTAGCGGCTGCATATCGCCTCGGCTTGTCGGCCAAGACGGCGTGCCAGTTCGGAAGCATCGCGAGGAGGCATCAGGCAGCCTCCTTCTCATTGATGCGCTGCACCGGGTAGCGCTCGAGCACCTTGGCAAGAACCAGACGACCGTTCACGTCGATGGGAACGAACATGCGCAGCTTCCAGGATATGATCTCGTGGAAAAGCCCGTAGGCCGAGAGCCGCTCGCGCATGGTGTCGGTGAAGCCTGAAAGCTCGATGCGATTGGCGCCCATGACGCGGACGCGCCGCAGATGAAGTCCTTCGGCAAGGTCGAGCATGGTACGACCGTCCATCAGCGCGTCGAAGGCATCATCGGAGGTGAGAGCAGTCACGCCCGTTGCGATAGCGCCGGCGGCCCAAGCCACCGACACCTTGCGTCCGATAATGCGCTCGCCGTCATCCGCCTGAAGCCGATAGACGCGGCTCGACTCGTTGGGGAGCCGTTTCCAGATCGGCAACAGCAGACCAGCGACGACGTGGATGGTGGAATCGGAGAACGCCGGAACGTCGGCGGCCTCGGCGTTCCAGGCTGCCGCAAAGGTGTCGCCATCGGCGCGATGCCAGTGGCTCTCCGCAATCGCACGAATGGAGGCATTGTGCTCGTCCATCGGACGGATCAGGCGAACCCGCCGTTCGATCTCGCCATCGTCGAGCATGATCGATGGCGCCGGGATCTGCACGGCGGCGCGCCTTGACCGTTCGTTGACGAGCAGCGCGGCACGCGGATCATCGAGATGGGCAAGAGCTTGCTCCATCGGCACGGGCCGATTGCGCTGGCGCTGGGTGATGGTGAGGAGCTGTGTTTCAGCGCCGGTTCCAGGATGGGTGTAGATCGTGCGCCTATCGGTGACGACGAAACTCTCTGCCTGCAGTGTCTCCAGCCCAACGTCATAGATGCCGGCGGCGATCGCACCTTCCACCTTGGCGGCGAGCAACTGCTCGAAGGCCGCGAAGAGAATGTCCTGGAGCTCGATTGTCAGCGCCAGCAGGCGATTGAGGAAGGTGGTGATCGGCGGCAGGTCGTCCTTGATACCGCTCTCGTCCATCAATTTCAGACCGGTCGTCGCCTCAAAGCGTTGCAGCGAACAGCCGTCGACCTTGCCGCGAACGATCAACAGATAGAGCTGGCGCAGGGCGTCACGCGCATAGTGCGATTCCAGATTGTCCTCCGGCCGGAACAGACCCTGTCCGCCGGTCTGGCGCTGGCCGCGCGTGATGGCGCCCAGCGTGTCGAGGCGGCGCGCTATGGTGGAGAGGAATCGCTTCTCGGCCTTCACATCGGTCGCGATCGGACGGAAAAGCGGCGGCTGCGCCTGATTGGTGCGGTGCGTCCGGCCCAACCCTTGTATGGCTGTGTCGGCTTTCCAACCGGGCTCCAACAGGTAGTGGACGCGTAGCCTCCTGTTTCGAGCCGAAAGTTCGGCGTGATAGCTACGTCCGGTCCCGCCTGCTTCACTGAAGACAAGAACTCGCTTGGCGTCGTCCATGAAAGCCTGCGTCTCCGCGAGATTGGCCGAGCCCGCGCGGCTCTCGACGATCAGCCGCTGACCCTTGCGAATGATGCGGCGCGAGCGGCCCGTCACCTCGGCCACGACGTGGGTACCGAGGCGCTGGACGACCTGGTCAAGCGCGCCGTGAACCGGCGGAAGGCTTGCCAGCTTCTCGATCAGTGCCGTGCGGCGCACGACGGCCTCGCGGCTTTCGACGGGCTGGCCATCGCGAAAGACCGGCCTGGACGATAGGTTGCCCTCGGAATCGGTAAAGGGTTCGTAGAGCTGAACCGGAAAGGAATGCTCGAGATAATCGAGCACATATTCGCGCGGCGTGATGTCGACGCGCACATCATTCCATTCGTCCGTTGGAACCTCGGCCAGCCTGCGCTCCATCAGCGCCTCGCCGGTCGAGACGATCTGGACGACCACCGAATGCCCGGCTTCGAGATCCTTATCGATCGCGCGGATCAGTGTCGGCGTCTTCATCGATGTCAGCAGATGGCCAAAGAAGCGCTGCTTGGCGCTTTCGAAAGCCGAACGCGCGGCCGACTTGGCCTGGCGGTTCAGCGTGCCGCTGTCTCCGGTGATGTTGGCGGCCTGCATGGCGGCATCGAGATGGTTGTGAATGACGGCAAAGGCGCCGGCATAGGCATCGTAGATGCGCCGCTGCTCCGTCGTCAGTTCGTGCTCGATTAGCTCATATTCGACGCCATCGAACGAGAGCGAGCGCGCGGTATAAAGACCAAGGGCGCGGAGGTCCCGCGCAAGCACTTCCATCGCCGCGACGCCGCCCGCCTCTATCGCCTCGACAAACTCCGCGCGGGTCGAGAACGGAAAGTCCTCGCCACCCCAAAGGCCAAGCCTCTGGGCATAGGCGAGATTGCCGACTGTGGTGGCGCCCGTGGCGGAGACATAGACGACACGAGCATTCGGCAGGGCGTGCTGCAGACGCAGGCCGGCGCGGCCCTGCTGCGAGGGCGCGACATCGCCGCGTTCGCTCTTGCCGCCTCCGGCATTCTGCATCGCATGCGCTTCGTCGAAAATGAGCACTCCATCGAAATCGGAGCCCAACCATTCGACGATCTGCTTGACGCGCGAAACCTTCTCTCCACGATCGTCGAAACGCAGCGTGGCATAGGTTGTAAAAAGGATGCCCTCATGCAGCGAGACAGAGCGCCCTTGCCCAAACCGCGAGAGAGGGGTGACGAGCAGACGCTCCATGCCGAGCGCGGCCCAGTCGCGTTGAGCGTCCTCGAGCAGCTTGTCCGACTTGGATATCCATACCGCCTTGCGTCGGCCCTGCAGCCAGTTGTCGAGAACGATGCTCGCCGATTGCCGACCCTTGCCGACACCGGTGCCGTCGCCGATGAAGAAGCCGCGGCGGAAGCGCACAGCCGCTTCGGCCTCCTCTGGCGCGGCCTTGACGATGTCGAATGTTTCGTCGACCGACCACGAGCCGGCAAGAAAGTCCGCATGTGCCTCGCCGGCCAGGATCACGGTTTCGAGCTGGGCATCGGAGAGCGACTTCAGAATATCGCCGGGAAGCGTCGGTCGGTAGCTGGGCTTGGGCGGCGCGACCGAGGCCATTGCCGCGGACTGTACCAGCTTTGTCGGGTGTGCCTGGGAACCAGGAATGCGGATCGTCTGCAATCCGTATTCCTCATAGATAGCATCGGTCAGCCGGGTTCCTTCGTCTGGCGTCCAGTCGAGGGTCTCGTAAGCAAGCTCAACACCTGCCGGTTCGGACAGCCTTGGGCGAGCGGGACTAGCTATCGAACGTGCGAGATAGCCACGCACCGTGCGAGGCGCCGAAATGGCGGGACAGGCCTTGTCCGCGTCTGAGACAGGAAGCCGTGGGGGCAGATGATCCTCAACCCAGCCAAGCAGCGTCGCGACATCCGATGCAATACCTGGCGAGGCCGGAAAGAGGGAAGGATCGCCAGCAGGCAGCTTGTCGATGACCGTCAGGCGCGTCTCGATCGTGGTGCCATGCTTGGCATATACCGTGCCGCCAATAGCAGCGGTGAAGACGACGCGACCGCGCTCCTGCAATTGGGTGAAAGCGTCACGCCAAGCGGGCGCCTCGGGCCCAAAGTTCGCACCGGTGATCGTGACCAGGCGCCCACCATCAGCAAGCCGGGCAAGCGCGGAACTGATGTGGCGAAAGGCTGCGTCGGCCACGCGCCCCTCGACATTGGCGAGCACGGAGAATGGCGGGTTCATCAGCACCACGGTCGGTGTGACCGCAGGATCGAGATGGTCGTCGATCTGGGCGGCGTCGGAGCGAGTAACAGCGATGGCCGGAAAGAGTTTCGACAGGACGCCAGCGCGAAGCTCGGCAAGTTCGTTGAGGACGGGCGAACCGCCGGCGATCTCGGCGAGGATGGCGAGCAGACCGGTGCCGGCGGAGGGCTCGAGCACACGATCGGCTGGCGTGATACCTGCCGCGGTCACGGCGGCGAGGCCCAGCGGGATCGGAGTCGAGAACTGTTGGAACGCCTGGCTCTCCTCGGAGCGGCGCGTATGGGTGGGCAGAAGGTCGGCGATCCGGCTGAAAAGCGGCAAGGCCGATCGCCAGCCTTTGCGCAGAAGCTGTTTTCCGAATTTGCGAAGAAACAGAACCGTCGCCGCCTCGCAGGCATCATAGGCGGTCTTCCAGTCCCAGGCGCCGCTTGCGTCGGATGTGCCGAACTCCGCCTCCATCGCAGCGCGCAAAACGGCTGCGTCGATGCACTGACCGCGTTCGAGGTGGGGAAGCAGACGCAAGGCCGCCGCGTAAACGGCGGCGGCCGTATCGGAAGGCAATGGGGTAGATGCGACTAGCTTGGTGGCAGGAAGCAGTACGTTCATGGGAAGAACCTCGGAGAGCAACAAAGGGAAAGCCCGTTGGCGCTCTCTCTGACCGGACGGGCTCAAACCCGTCGCAGCCGGCCTTTCACTCTGACCACCGCAAACCAAAATGCCCGGCGCTCTTGCGAGTGCCGGGCAGTGGGATCACGAGGGATGCCAATCCTATTCGCCGGCGACGGGATGCTGCTCATTCTCGTCGGCTGATCCGTGCTCGCCGTCGCTCGCGAGGAATTCGGGTAGCGCTTGATCTTCGTTGTCCGGGCCGGAGCTGGCCGGCTCGGCATCGAGGTCGGCAACCCGCAGCGGTTCGGGCAGCCAGCCACTGTCGGCGAGGAGCCGCTGCGCCTCCTTGGCCATGTCACCCTTCTTGAGATGATCGATCAGTTGCGCGGCGCGCTCACCCTCACCTTCGCGGACGGCCTCGAGTATGCGCGCCTTGGTGACGCGACCGAGATAGTTCCCAACCGTCGGCCGCCAGCCGGCGCCTACCATATCAAGCCCTACAGCGCGGGCCAGATGATCGGCCTCGGCAAGACGCTGCTGAACGCCGTGCGCGGAGATGGCGCCATTGCCGTAACGATCGGCCTTTTCATAGAGGGCATTCACGCCGAAGGATGCGCAATGGGCGAACAGTTCGGCCCGGTCGGCGCCGCTGAGCGCGGCGAGCGCATCCCACAGGGCGGCGGATTCGCTCGGAAGGCGCTCTTCCCAGGCCTTCTGACGGGCTTCGATGGCGTGTGCGTAAGGTGTATCGCGTAGCTCTGGGGACTGCGTTGAAAAGACCGTGCCGCGGACCGACACCTCCATCGCCACGCCCTGCGAACTATAGCGGCGGAAAACGTCGCGGACGAACTTGTGCAGCACGGCAAGGAAAGCGACGGCCGGATCGTTGGCCAGCTTGTCGCGCAGTGCCAACGTCCGCTCCGCCGTCAACTCCATGATGAGGCGATCGGGCAACGGCTTGATGCCATCCTCGTCGTCGTCCTGCGGTTCCGGCGACTGACCGCCGATGGTGATCACCGCTCGCTGGACCGAACCAGCCGAAGGGTCAACTCCCTCGACGCTGGCGGCGTTGTCGGCTTCAGGCGCGGCGGGGGCTTCGTCTTCCGGCTTCACGTAGCCGCGCTCGACGAGAAGCGATCCGTCCGCGTCGACGCTCACAAACACGCCGGCGCGCGCGATGTCAGCCGGATCGAAGCGCATCGGACGCGCTGTCAGCGCGTTAATCGCGGTTTCAATCTCACCGAACCGCTGGTCGACTTCATCCGGCAATTCGTCGGCTTCCTCATATTCCGCCTGGAGCTTGTCGAACTCGCCACGCAAAGCGTCCAGCGTTGCCTTCTCGTCGTCGGAGAGATCGACCGGCGTTCCTTCGAGCTCGCGCAAGCCGTTCGCCGCGCCATAGGGGAAGCTCAACGCCACATCGATCCACTTCCAGCCTTCGTCGGCAATCTGGTCGGCCATCACCTGGAGTTTCTCGGTGACAAGGCGGTCGAGCAAAGCAGGGTCCTGCACCCAACCGCCGTCGTCCGACTGAAAGAGATCGCGCAGCACGGAGCCACCGGCCAACTCGTAGGATTCGAGACCGACGAACACGACCCGCTTGTCCGACGCACGCACGGTGTTTTCGGTCAGCATGCGCCGGATCTGGTAAGGCTCTTTCGACCAGCTGTTCCTAATTGCCTCCCACACCTGCTCCTGCCGTTCGTGGTCATTGTTGACAGAGAAGGCCTCGAGTTGGGCGATCGTCATGCCGTCTTCGGCATAGATGTCGAGGAGCGCCGGCGACACGGTGGTGAGCTTGAGGCGTTGCTTGACGACGGTGACCGAGATGAAGAAGGCGGCCGCGATCTCCTCCTCCGACATGCCCTTGTCGCGCAGATCCTTGAAGGCTCGGTACTGGTCGAGTGGATGAAGGGGCGCGTGTTCAATGTTCTCGGCAAGCGAGATCTCTTCGGCGAGAATCGCGCCGGAGGAATTGCCGACAACGCAGGGAACGGGCGAAGCCTTACCAAAGCGCTTCTGCTTCACGAGCATTTCCAGCGCGCGATAGCGCCGACCGCCAGCCGGCACCTCGAACATGCCGGTCTCGTGGCCATCGGCATCGAGCACGGGACGCACATGGATGCTCTGGATAAGGCCGCGACGGGCAATCGAGGCCGCAAGGTCTTGGATCGAGACGCCGGCCTTGATGCTCCTGACGTTGGTTTGGGCAAGCACCAACTTGTTAAAAGGAATGTCGCGCGCGGGCGACAAGGTGATCTTCTGAACCGCAGTGGCCATCGGGTTTTCTCCGCGACGGGCGCCGGGAGCCTCTCTCTCGGACCTGAACCCGTCGCGAAAAAACCTTCAACCCTCTTCCTCTCCTTCGCTCGGGCAGGACCCGACACGCCGATGACCGCCGCCAGGGGCGTCGGTCAAGGAGCGTTCGCCCGCGGGGATGCTCCCGGCCAAACGGGCAGCGTCCGCACAGGTCGAGAGCGGAAATTGGCCGATGAAAAGGAGATCGCGCTCAATTCCCAGGCCGAATGCGAGGCGGATCGACTGCAGTTCGAAGCGACTGAGTGAGCCAAGTTCGGGACAGCCAAATCCGAGGTCGGCCAGCCCAAAAAGGGTATCGCCATCCTCGTCGAGTTCGGTCACGAGCCATGTGCCGGCGCCAACGGGATTGAAGAAGCGGATCACCGGAACATGATCGGCGTCACGATCGCGTCCATTGGCAAGAAGGCGCTCGCGCAGTTCTGGGGTCAGGAGGATCATGCTGCCCTCCTGCCGTTGGCCTCGTCCATCTCCACTTGCGCAGCGACATCGTCATGTAGATGGCCAAGCAGCCAGTCGGCTGCCTTGCTGGCCTGGCTGGCGGCGCGCACGATGGCGCGATTGTCCTGACGCAACACCTCCAGCCAGGAGCCGATATAGTCGGCATGCCGCACCGTGGGCACGATGCCAAGCGCGGCGCAGGAGAAGGCGGCACTAATCTCGGCCACCAGTTCCTCGAACGCATATTTCCTAGAGCCGAAAGAGCCGGAAAGGTCGCGGTCGAGACGCGATTTATGACCGGACGCGTGCCCAAGCTCATGCAGGGCGGTGCGATGCCAGTTGATCGCCTCGAAGTAGGCCTGGGGTGGCGGCACCTGCACATAGTCGTGGGCCGGCGCATAGTAGGCCCTGTTCCCGCCGATACGAAACTCGATACCGGTTGCCTCGATCAGCGCCGCGACACCCGGCTCTATCAATCCGGTGGCCGGCGGCGGAGCGAAAGCAGCGATCTCGTCTGGCAGTTCCTCGCACTGCTCGATGTTGAACACTGTGAAGCGTTTGAGGAACGGGATCGCCTGTGCCGCCTCGCCCGCTTCGCGAGCGCGCGTTTTTTCATCGTTCGGGACGAACCGATCGGCGTAAACGACAGTGGTGCCACGCTCGCCTTTGCGAACATTGCCGCCAAGCGCAAGCGCCTGCCGATAGGTTAGCCAGCCCTGGGTTGGAAAGCCGTGCTCGATCACGGCGCCCCAGAGGATCAGTACGTTGATCCCGCTGTAGGCCCTGCTGGTGCTGGCGTTCCTCGGCAAGGACAGTGGCGCCTTCGCAACGGCGGTCCCCCATGGCTGGACCCAGGGGAAACGACCCGCCTCCAGTTCGGCGATGATCTTGTTGGTGACGTCGTCATAGAGATTGCTCCGGTCGGCAACGGCGTTGGCCCGGTTGCGTTGATAAGACATCGCGGTTCTCCGCGACGGGCGCCGGAGGCCTCTCCTCCGGCTCTCAACCCGTCACGGATAATCGGACCGCACTCTCGCTCTATCGACGCGCGAACGAGACGGTCGCGGCCCCACGAAGATCGCGCGGGAGGCGATCATGATTTAACGTCGTTGTGGCCATGTTCTCGGTCGATCATTCTGGCTTCGAGTTGCGCCTCAACGAAGTCAGAGCCCCGGATAGGCCTTCCTGGACTACCGGTTCACTTTTTTGGACGGGAGCGGCAATCGATGCCGCGATCAAATTGTGACGGCGAACCGTCGACTGACCTATTTACACGCCCTGACCGCCGTCTGCTGCCCTCGTCATGGGCAGTCCTTCCAAAACAAACAGGAAACAGGCTACCGCAAAAGCTCACGCTGAAGTTTCATAGGTTTTCGTGCGGTGAAGCCTTACTCGTCAACACCTCAGCCGGTGACACCAGAGCGCATCGAGCGCGCCCTTGATCACGTTGCCAAGATCATTGTCGCCCGCGGTGATCGGGGCGACGCGTGGCTGCCGCTTTATGATTATTTGGAGCGCGCATTGGAGCAATACCAAGCAAAGAAAAATCGCCTCGCCGAGGTGCGACAACGCGTGACTCGATCGCAAGGTCGAACTGCCAAGCGATCTTCTTAGGTCGTTGTATTGGCCGCCCTCGCCAAGGCAGTTGGCAGGTTCTGGCCGCGGGTCGTGAGAGACGACGCTGGTGAAGTATCCCGGCCGGCACGGAGCGAAGCGTGGGAGGATGGGATCACGCTGCTGGCGACCCGCAGGGACCGCCTGTCTCTCCCCAAGGAACAAGGGCGTACAAAGCGGAAGCACCGAAATGTCCGTCCGTGGGACTAAGCCAGTTCGGTGCTGGAGAAAGTTCGTGGCCCTGAGACCAGTTCAACAGGCCGGCCGTAGGAGCATCAGCATAGCGCCGCCACCAGGCGGGATGCGGGACCGACAGCCCCCGGCGAAGGGCGCCGTACCTCTTCTAAGCGAAGATTTGCTGTCCGTCCGACCTCTCATCGAGATTCCGGAAATGCAGTCCGGACCAACTCATACGATCGAGGGGTCGAACGGCAGTGCTATCTTCTCGAGCTCCTCCTGCCACATTTTCATTTCGCCACCCTCGCCATATTTCGGCCGGTCGATTGAATGGCCCATCAACATCCGCCTCAATTCCTCGTCGAGCCGTGCGTTCTTCATCCGGTCTTCGAACGAGTGGCGGAGCGAATAGACCGTGTGTTTGTCGCTCGGAAAAAGCCCGTGTTTCTTGAAGTGCTTGTTGGCGGCAGCTGACAGTTGTGCCTCCCGATCCTTGTAGGACGGAAACCCCTTCGGATGCTTCCTGAACACCTCTAATGCGACGCCAACCAGCGGTACTTTGCGGACCGACGATGCGGTCTTGATCTCGCGAGGGTCCTCTGGATCCTCGCGCGGCTCGACCGAAATGTGGGGGACATCGTGATCAAGATGGATAACCCCCTCATGGAGGTTCGCAAGCTCGCTCGGGCGACAACCGGTCTCGACGAAGGCTAGCACGATCCCTCTCGCCTCGGCATTCAGCGTTGCCAAGGCGCCAGGCGCGAGGATCTTGTCCTTGATCCAGTCGGTTGGGAACGGCGGCCGGCTCCGCTTCGACTTGTCCCTGAAGGAAAGATCGGCGAACGGGTTCTTCTGTTCGGGAAAGCCAAGGTGTCGAAAATAGTCGCCATAGAGCGTGCGAAGGTTGCCTATGTTGCGATTTCCGGTCGACGCGGAGCGATCGCCCGGCCCCTCTTCCGGCGCGATTCGGTCGAGCCAGTATTTGTGGACCTTCAGAGCATCATCACGCGTGATTTTGCTCATAGGCCTGTCTTCGACCAGTTCAATGAACACGTCCACGCTCATCTGCCTTTTGGCTTTCCAGCGCTTGCGTTGGTCGGGACTCTTGGTGCGTAGCTCATCGCGGACGATGTCGGAGAAATAGAGCTTCAGGGCGTCTGATATCTTGTCGTCAGGTCGCTCTAGCGTGCCGGCGACCGCATCAGCCGCAGGCGCCTTCAACGGTTCCCCAATCGAGCTCTCGACGCGCTGCAAGATGGTTTCCAGCGGTTCGGCCGTGAGAATTTCGGCGAGTGGTCGGTAGACGAACCCGAGAGACTCCGCGCGCTTGATGGCCAGTTTGTATCGCGTTCTGGCGGCCTGAGGACTATCGCCGATCATCAGCGACGCCCAAAGCGCGTTGTCGGCGGCCTCAAACATGTCACGGATAGTCCTGGCCTTCGCCCTGTCCGTCGTGTCGAGCGCCTTGCGCACGGATTCGCCCCGATCATCAAGCCCCATGACCTCATTCGGTATTCGGCGGCGGTAGTGGAAACGACCACCTCGCAGATAGAGGAACCGGTCTGGATCGTGCTCTTCGCGTCGTCTTCCCATCTGCTCACTGCATGATTTGTGTCACAATATGTAGCACAATATGTAGCACAAAACTGTGAATAGCGGCAACACGGATCGCCTGAAGTGGCAAATTATTCAGCAAATTCAATAGCTTATGGGAGAAGCCGTTGGTACCGTTGGCTGGGATCGAACCAGCGACCTCCGGATCCACAATCCGGCGCTCTAACCAGCTGAGCTACAACGGCACGCTTGCCTGAGCTTGATCGAGGAGTTTCTTCCTCCGTGATCCGCTCTGTCGTTCGGCGATGCGTCAAATACGGGCTATCGGATTCTAATTCAAGGGCTTTGATAAGGGAAAGGACGGTTTCCTCATCCGCCTGCGTCAAGGCAAAAGAAAAGGCCGGCGGGAGGAGGTGCCGGCCTTTTCCTGTTACGAGCCAGCGGGAGGAGGTGCTGGCTGGTCACCCCGGAAACGGAGGGAGGAGGTTCCATTTCCGGGTATCTGGTTGTCCAAACAATCGCATCTCTATTTGTCTGATGAAATGCGGCGTTTTGATGCAGCGCAAAATTGAGCGCTGAAATTAGGCAGCCTTGACGTCCTTCATCGCCTTCTCGAAGGCGCTCTTGACCGGCTTGGAGACGTCCTCGACCGCCTTGGTGGCAACGGTCTGGAACTCCTTGGCCTGCTCGACGGCCATTTCAACGCGCTTGCGCAGGAACGAGGTCTGCAGCTCGACGACTTCCGAAAGGGTCTTGGCGCCGACCAAGGCTTCGAGGTGCGAGAAGCCGGCCTCGGCATTGGCGCGCAGCGCGGCGATGGCCTTCAGCGAAACGTCGCTGGAAACGGTCTTGGCGGTCTCGTAGGTCGACTCCAGAACCTTCTGGGTCTCCTCGGCGCCGGTCTTCAGCTTGGCATAGGCTTCCTTCGACTGCTCGACGCCCTTCTCGGCGAAGGCGCGGATCTGGTCGGTGGCCTTGGAAGCGTCGAAGCTCGGGAATTCAACGTTTTCGATGGTCTCTGCGGTCTTGGTGGTGGTCTTGGACATTTTCCAACCTTTCGGGGCAGCGGCTTTGACAGAAAGCCGTCTCGTTCATGTATGATGGCAATATAAAGGATTTTTTGTGCATTGCAATATCTTTGTTGCACTGCACCATAAAAATCTTCCCATACGTTAGGTACCAAGGCGTTAGCCACAGGGCCGTTAACCAAGAGCCCAGAGATTTCGACCGATGCAAGCCCAGGCTTGTGGACCTTGGGGCCACAGGCTTTTATTAACAAAGCGTTAACTGAAAAATGCCCGCTCCGGAGGGTTGGCCAGCGCATGCCGCCTGAAAACTACTCCTTCCTCGACGTCGCCGTGCTCGACGCGGTGCGCCAGCGCTTTGCCGCGGGCGATGCCTTGGCCATCCTGTCGGTCGACCTCGAACAGGTGATCTGGGCGAACGGCCCGGGGGCGTCGGCGTTCGGCTATCCGGATATCGAGGCCATCATCGGCGCCTCGGCGCGGCTGCCGCTGATCGCCCGGCGGCAGATCATGGCGACCAGCGGGTTTCCGGACATCGGCAGCGACCGCGCCATCACGGTGAGGCTGGCCACCGGCATGGTGAGCCGCGCCGTCGGCTTCCTGGCCAGCGCCGTGACGATGCCGGATGGCGAGAAGGCAATTCTGCTCGCGTTACCGGCGGCGCAGACCAGTTCGCGCAGCGCCGGCGAAATCGCCAGCCGCGCCATCGGCGGCTTTACCGAGACGGGGCATTTCATCGCCTTCGTCGACGCGCAAGGCGATGTCGAGGCAGCCTCGGACGGCTTTGCGGCACTCGGTATCGAGCCGCGGACGCTGGCCGCCCTGGTCGCGGATGTGGCAAGCAGCGGCGACCGCGTCGTCAAGCGCCTGGTGCCGGGCACCAATACCTCCTACCCGGCCGGTTTTGCGCGGCTCACCGACACGCGCCATCTGCTGGTGGTGATCGACGAAAACCAACTCGACGACTCGGATGGCGGGCAAGACGATCGGCCGGCCGCCGAGCTGGACGATCAGGGCGGCGACCAACAGGGTGCAGCGCCAGAGGCCGTTGTCGCTACGCCGTCGGGTGAAAGCCCGGTCGCGCCCGCACCCCAGTCCGCGCCGGACAACCCGGTGCCGGTCGTGGCGGCTGGCGAAGAGGCCGAGCCAGTCCAGGAGGCTCCCGACGGCGATGCACCGCCTGACGCGGAGACCTTGGCCGACCAGCAGCCCACCCGGACCGAGCATCAGGCCAACGCCGCCGACTCCAGCAGGCAGGCCGCCGATGCCGGCGCCGGCCAGCACGACCATTGGTACTTCAATGCCGGCAACGAAGATGCCGCGCATGCTCAACCGGCAGCGCCGGCGAAGGGCGTGCCGGAGGGGGAAGCCACGGCTGAAGGCCAGGATGGCCGCGAAGTGGCCGCACGCGAAACCACCACATCGGCCCAGCCGGCCCCGCCCCGCGACATCGACCGCTCCGCGCCGCCGCTGCGCTTCGTCTGGCGCACCGACGCCGAAGGCCGGTTCAGCGCGCTGTCGCCCGAATTCGCCGACATCGTCGGCCAGCCTGCCGCCGATGTGATCGGCCGCCGCTTCAGGGACGTCGCAGCCACGTTCGGCCTCGACGCCTCGGGCGAGATCGCCGGCCTGCTCGACCGACGCGATACCTGGTCGGGCCGCTCGGTGCTGTGGCCGGTGGCCGGAACCAGACTGAAGATCCCGGTCGATCTGGCGGCGCTGCCCGTCTACGGCCGCAGCCGCGCCTTCGAGGGTTTTCGCGGCTTCGGCGTCGCGCGCAGCGCCGACGCCGTGGTCGATCCGGAGGCGCTTGGCATGGCCCTGGTGCCGAATGCGGCGCCTGCCGGGGCCGAGCCGCCAGCCGAACAGCCACGCTCCGAGCAGACGGCGCCGGAACAGCCAACATCTGAAGACCCCTTTCAGGGCGAAGTGCCGGCATTGACCATCGTGCCGAAGCCGGAGCGGCGCTTCGCCGACAAGGTGATAAGGCTGGCCGAGCATCGCCAGCCGGCCAACGACAAGCAGCCGGGAAGCGACACGCCGGCAAATCAAAGGAGCCTGTCGATCCTCGAGCGCAGCGCGTTCCGCGAGATCGGCGAGCGGCTGCGCAAGGACAGCGCCACGCCTGCCGAGGAACGCGCCGCCGAAGCCGACAAGCAGCCCGACGCGGCGGAGCACGACGGTTCGGTGAGGGAAGCGAGCCCGGCATCCGCAGCGCAAGCCCCGGAAGCCGATGACGCAAAGGCCGATGCGGAGGCCGTGGAAGCGGAGACCGAGGCGGAAGGCCAGGAAGATCTGGCGCGACTCGACGGCATCGACGATGCCCCCGAGACGGCCGACACCGGCCAGGCCGAGACCTCGGCCGTTTCCGGCTCGCTGCTCAGCTATGCCGACGGCGAAGAACCCACGGAAGAAGCCGGCATCGCGGCCGTTTCCGAGAGCGAGCAAGCGGAGGGCGCCCGGCAGGCCGCCGAACCTGTCGCCACGGAACCGCAGCAGCCGGTCGAACAGCCTGCGGCGGGGCCGGTAGCGGCCACGCAGTCCGCCCCTGGCGGGACGGCCGACGACGACGACATGACGGCGGACGATTTCCGCGACGCGCAAGACAATGAGGATTGGGCAGGCTCCGACGCGGATGCCGCCGCGGCCGCGGAAGAACAGCCGGAAGAAGCGCCGGCGCGGCCACGCCTCGACGTGCCGCCGCTCAAACTCTCGGCTTTCGTGCCGTCCGCTCTTTCGACCGGAGAGGAAGCCAAGGCGCCCGATACGTCCATCCTCGCCAGGCTGCCGGTGCCGCTGCTCATCCATTCGGGCGACGTGCTGCATTATGCCAACGAAGCCTTCCTCGAACTCACCGGCTACGATGCGGTGGACGACCTCGCGGATGCCGGGGGCCTGGGCGCGCTCTTCGCCGACCCATATGCCGAGGACACCGCGACGGACGAAAGCGACCACTCGCTGAAGCTCAAGACCCGCAACGGCCAGGAATTCCCGATCGACGCGCTGCTGCGCTCCGTGCCGTGGCTCGGCGGCAAGGCGCTGATGCTGGTGGTGCGGCGTTCCGGCGAGGACGACGGGGCGCATTTCACCGCCGCCAACGACGAACCGGCGCTGCAGCCGGACGTGCCGGAACTGAAGTCGCGCATCGCGGAGATGCGCACCATCATCGACACCGCCACCGACGGCGTCGTGCTGATCGGCCGCGACGGCAACATCCGCTCGATCAGCCGGCCGGCGGAAGCACTGTTCGGTTTCGACAGCGACGAGGTCGCCGGCAAGCCCTTTGCCTCGCTGTTCGCCATAGAAAGCCAGCGCGCGGCGCGCGACTATCTCGCCGGCCTTTCGGAGCCGGGCGTCGCGAGCGTCTTGAATGACGGCCGCGAGGTCATCGGCCGCGAGGCGCAGGGACGTTTCATCCCGCTGTTCATGACCATCGGCCGGCTGCCCAACGACAGCGGCTTCTGCGCCGTGGTGCGCGACATCACGCAATGGAAACGGGCCGAGGAAGACCTGACGCAGGCGCGCGCGGTGGCCGAGCGCGCCTCCTCGCAGAAGACGGATTTCCTGGCCCGCATCAGCCACGAGATCCGCACGCCGCTCAATGCCATCATCGGCTTTTCCGAGCTGATGGTGGACGAGAAATTCGGCCCGATCACCAACGACCGCTATCGCGATTACCTGCGCGACATCAACCGGTCGGGCAACCATGTGCTCGACCTCGTCAACGACCTGCTCGACATCTCGAAGATCGAGGCCGGCCAGCAGGAGATGGACTACGAGGCGGTGTCGCTCAACGACACGCTGGCCGAGACGGTGGCAATGATGCAGCCGCAGGCCAATCGCGAGCGCGTCATCATCCGCTCCAGCTTCGCCTCGCGGTTGCCGGAAGTGGTGGCAGATCTGAGAAGCGTGCGCCAGATCGCCCTCAACATCCTGTCCAACGCCATCCGCTACACCCAGGCCGGCGGCCAGGTGATCGTCTCGACCGCTTACGAAGCTTCGGGCGATGTCGTCATGCGCGTGCGTGACACCGGCATCGGCATGACCCCGGCCGAGATCGAGCAGGCGCTAAAGCCGTTCAAGCAGATCAATGCGTTGAAGCGCGGACGCGGCGACGGCACCGGCCTCGGCCTGCCGCTGACCAAGGCCATGGTGGAAGCGAACCGCGCGCGTTTCGCCATCACCTCGACGCCAGGCGAAGGAACCCTGGTCGAGGTCGCCTTCCCTTCGACGCGCGTGCTTGCCGAATAAACATCGCAGGGACAAGGCGCGGCCAAAGAAAAAGGCGTCCAAGAGGACGCCTTGAGAAATGGGATGCTGTCACAACGGGGGCTTGAGCTGAACCTCAGGGGACGAGGAACGGGATTTCTCCCTCAAGTTACACGCGACTATCGGGGTCGTCCCTTAACAAGTCCTTACCGGGTCGCCAAAAAATTTACGAATGTGTACCACCCGTGAAATCTAGGTAAATTCGTCGGACAGATTTCGTTAACCATGTCGGGGTTCCATTTGGGCATTGACGGCGGCGAAGGGATTCAAAGTTGGACGAAACATACCTCCCGTCGTCATCCACGGGCGAAGCAAGGAGCGAAGCGACGCGGCGTAGTTGCAACGGTGCAGAATTCTGCTCCGCTGCGCCCCTCGATCAAGGTAACGGCATGGATCCCAGGGTCTCCGCAACGGAGCTTCGCTCCTGCTCCGCCCAGGGATGACGACGTTGCAACGCCTCGGTCAATCTCGAACGGCTAGCTGGCCAGTTGCGGCAGGTCGCGAAACAGCTCTAGCGCTTCCGGGTTCGCGAGCGCTTCCTTGTTCTTCACGGCGCGGCCGTGGACCACGTCGCGTACCGCGAGCTCGGTAATCTTGCCGGACTTGGTGCGCGGGATATCGGTGACGGCGACGATCCTGGCCGGCACATGACGCGGGCTGGCGCCGGTGCGGATCCTGGCGCGGATGCGCTTTTCCAGATCCTCGTCCAGCCTCACGCCGGCGGCCAGCCGCACGAACAGCACGACACGGACGTCATTGTCGAAATCCTGGCCGATGCAGAGCGCCTCGAGGATTTCCGGCATCTGCTCGACCTGGTTGTAGATCTCGGCGGTGCCGATCCTTACGCCGCCCGGATTGAGCGTGGCGTCTGAGCGGCCATGGATGATCATGCCGCCATGGGCCGTCCACTCGGCGAAGTCGCCATGGCACCAGACATTGTCGAAACGCTCGAAATAGGCCGCGTGATACTTCTTGCCTTCAGGATCGTTCCAGAAGCCGATCGGCATCGACGGGAAGGCTTTGGTGCAGACGAGCTCGCCCTTCTCCTGCCGGACGGGCTTGCCGTCGTCGTCCCAGACGTCGACCGCCAGGCCAAGGCCGGCGCCCTGGATCTCGCCGGTCCAGACCGGCTCGGTCGGCACGCCGAGCACGAAGCAGGAGACGATGTCGGTGCCGCCCGAGATCGAGGCCAGATGCACGTCCTTCTTGATGCCGTCATAGACGAAGCGGAAATCCTTCGGCGAAAGCGGCGAGCCGGTGGAGGAGATGGTGCGCACGCTCGACAGATCGTGGCTCGCGATCGGCTTCAGGCCGGCCTTGCGAACCGAATCGATGAACTTGGCCGAGGTGCCGAAATAGGTCATCTTCTCGGCATCGGCGAAATCGAACAGGACATTGCCGTCGGGGTAGAATGGCGAGCCGTCATAGAGCAGAAGCGTCGCGCCGGAGGCGAGGCCCGAGACCAGCCAGTTCCACATCATCCAGCCGCAGGTGGTGAAATAAAACAGCCGATCGCCGTCGAGCAGGCCGGCATGCAGCCGGTGCTCCTTGACGTGCTGGATCAGCGTGCCGCCGGCCGAATGCACGATGCATTTCGGGATGCCGGTCGTGCCCGAGGAGAACAGGATGTAGAGCGGATGGGCGAAGGGCAGCCGCTCGAAGCTGACAGTCCTCGCGGCAAAGGGCGAGAGCGCCTCTTCGAGCGCGGCCGCCTTGTCGATGGTGGCGGCGACATCGCCCGAGGTGCCAAGATAGTCGACGATGAGCACCTTGCGCACGCTCGCGAGCTTCTCGGCCACGGCGCGCACCTTGTCGGCCACCTCGATCGCCTTGCCGTTGTACCAATAGCCGTCCGGCGCGATGAAGACGACCGGCTCGATCTGGCCGAAGCGGTCGAGCACGCCCTGCTCGCCGAAATCGGGAGAGCATGACGACCAGACGGCGCCGATCGAGCTTGCCGCCAGCATCGCCGCGATCGTCTCGGGCATATTCGGCATCATCGCGGCGATGCGGTCGCCGGCCTTGACGCCGAGCGACAGGAAGAGCTGCTGCAGCCGCGACGTCAGCGCATGGAGCTCGTTCCAGGAGAGCCGCCGCTCGACCTTGTCCTCGCCGCGGAAGATGATGGCCCCGCCGGCCCCGGTCTTGTGCAAAAGGTTCTCGGCGAAATTGAGCCTGGCGTCGGGAAAGAAGCTGGCGCCGGGCATCTTCTCGCCGTCGACGAGGTGCCGCTCGCCCTTGTCGCCGACAAGCCCGCAGAAATCCCAGACCAGGCTCCAGAAGGCTTCGCGGTCGTCGATCGACCAGCGATGAAGGTCCCCGTAGCCGGAGAAAGAAAGCGTGGCCTTTGCTTCAGCCGCCTTCATGAACGCGGTTAGGGGCGCTGCATCGATCCGATCCTGCGTCGGAGTCCACAAAGGTGTGTCGGCGGCCATGATCGCTCCTCCCAAAGCGCGTCGCGTTCGAGCCAGTTAAGCTCAACGTCGCCCATGCCATCGTCCCAGAAACGGCGCGCGATTGCGGATCGGGATCGTGCAGACCGCTTATGCATATTGCAGCGCAGCAGAGCAAGATTTTGTTCGGGCGACCCATGGCCGCCGCTGCGCAAATGCCATCGCAAGGCCATAAAGACTTGAAAAGCGTCGGCGCTCGGTTACACCCGTCGGGCGATTTTGTCGGCAATGAAAGCATACGGGGCGAAATGCCATCATCTTTGATCCGGCGCGGCGTGTGGGCGATCGGCGTTGCCGTGCTCATTATCGCGCTCGCGGTCGCGGCGCTGCCGCTGATTGCCTCGACCCGCATCGTGCGCGACCGCATCGCGTGGGAATTGAGCGCCTGGAGCGGCTTCAGGGTGACGATCGAAGGCTCGCCGCGCATCGAGGTGTGGCCGAAGTTCCGGGCGATCCTCAGCGACGTGACGCTGTCGCAGTGGACAGAGACCGATGCGCCGCCGGTGGTCGAGGCTGATCGCGTGGAAGTCGATCTCTCCGCCATGGCGGCTTTGCAGGGCAACGTCGCCTTCTCGACCGCACGGCTGGTGCGCCCGACGATCAGGGTCCAGCGCATGGCGAGCGGCTTTTATCTGCCGCCGCTTCCGACCGGGGGGCGCATCACGCGCTCGATCGATACCGCGCGCGGCGTTGTCACCGCCAATCCGCAGAAGCCCGATCTCGGCAGATTGCCTTCCGATCCGTTCGGCACCGTCGAATTCCGCGATGGTCGGGTGGTGACTTCGGTCGACGGCAAGGATAGCGAAGTCCTGAGCAGCCTGAGCGGCCAGGTGAACTGGGAAGCGATGAACAGCGAAGCATCGCTGACCGCAAGCGGGATCTGGCGTGGCGAAAGCGTGCAGCTCGATTTCTCCTCGGCGAAACCGCTGGTGCTTTTTGCCGGGGGAGCCGCGCCGGTCACCCTTTCCTTCAAGGCCGCTCCCGCGACATTCTCCTTCGACGGAACGGCCTCGATGTCGGACAACGCCTACCTGGACGGCCAGGCAAAGTTTGCCGCGCCGTCGCTGCGGCGCGTGCTGGAGTGGTCGCAGGCAAGCATCGCGCCGGGTGCCGCGATCGGCGCGGTCTCGATCGCCAGCAAGGTGAACGCCTCGGCGGGGCGTGCGAAATTGGAGAACACCACCGTCACGCTCAACAACAATCCGGGCATGGGAGCGCTGGATTTCTCCTTCGCCGACGGCAGCCCGGTAATTGCCGGCACGCTCGCCTTCGACACGCTGGACCTGAGGTCCTTCCTGTCGGCCTTCACGCCTGTCGCGCCCGCCGGCGAGGCCGGCCCCGGCGACATCGACACCAGCTTCCCCGACCGCATCAACCTCGACCTCAGGCTGTCGGCGGCCCATGCCACGGTGGGACCGGTCCAGCTCGCCGACGTCGCGGCCACAGCGCAGGTCAAGAACGGCCTTGCCGTCTTCGACATATCCGACGCGTCGGCCTTCAACGGCAACATCCAGAGCAGCCTGCGCTTCGACCGCAAGCCGGAAGGCACGCAGGTCGAGATGCGGCTCCTGGCATCGGACGTGGATACGGGAGCCTTTGCGACGGCGGCGGGAATGACGCGACTGGTGCCGGCCGGCACCGGGACGGTGTCGGTCATCCTCAAGGGGCCGGGCAAGGCCTGGAACTCCATCTTCGAGAATGCCGACGGATCGTTCTCGGCGACTTTCGGGCCGGGCGCGCTCAACGGGCTCGACCTGCCGGCCTTCCTCAAGCGCAACCAGCAAGGCGGCTTCTTCGCGCTCGACGACGTCGCCAATGGTTCGCTGCCGATCGAGGGCGCCGAGATCAAGGCGAGCATTTCGAAGGGTGTGGCGCGCCTCGACAAGGCCGAGATCAATTCGCAGAAATACAAGATCTGGCTATCCGGCATCGCCTCCTATGCCGGGCGCGGGCTGGCGCTTTCGGGCGGCGTGGTGCCCAACGGCCAGCCAGCGCAGCAGCCCCAGACCAACGGTCAGGCGGCCAGCCCGGCTGCCACGCCGCCGAGCCAGTCGCTGTTCTTCGTCGGCGGCAACTGGAGCGCACCGTTCATCTCGCCGATCGCTCCCGGCGTTTCAGGCCAGTAAGTGAGGGGGCGCAAGGCCCCCACCGCTTAACCGCGCTGCGCGGCCTGCTCGTCGAGCTGGCGCTGGATCTCGCGGCGCTTGTTGGCGATCGAGGCGATGATGACGCCGACCGCCACCACCGCGATCAGGATCGTGCAGGCGGCGTTGATTTCCGGCGTCACGCCGAGACGCACCTGGCTGTAGATCTTCATCGGCAGCGTGGTGGCGCCGGGGCCCGAGGTGAAGCTCGCAATGACCAGATCGTCCAGCGAGAGCGTGAAAGCCAGCATCCAGCCGGAGATGATCGCCGGCAGGATGACCGGCAAGGTGATCTGGAAGAAGGTCTTCACCGGCGGCGCGCCGAGATCCATCGCCGCCTCCTCCAGCGAGCGGTCGAACGTGACCAGCCGCGACTGCACGACGACGGCAACGAAGCACATGGTGAAGGTGATGTGCGCGAGCGTCACCGTGAGGAAGCCGCGGTCGAGCCCGACGGCGACGAAGAGCAGCAGCAGCGAGAGGCCCGTTATGACTTCCGGCATGACCAGCGGCGCGAAGACCATGCCCGAGAAGAGCACCCGCCCCTTAAAGCGCGTGTAGCGCGTGAGCGCGAGGGCGCCGAGCGTGCCCAGCACGGTCGCGACCGTGGCCGAGATGACGCCGACGCGCGCCGTCACCCAGGTGGCGTCCATCAGGCCCTGATTGTGGAACAGCGACACGTACCATTTGGTCGAGAAGCCGCCCCAGACGGTTACGAGCTTGGATTCGTTGAAGGAAAAGACGATCAAAAGCACGATCGGCAAATAGAGAAAGGCAAAGCCCAGCACGATCGAGGTGATGTTGAAGCGGCTCCAGGTGGCGTTCATTTGCCCTCCTCCTGCGCGCGTGCCTGCGCCTGCTGGAAGAACATGATCGGAATGGTCAGCACCAAGAGCAGGATAACGGCCACCGCCGACGAGACCGGCCAGTCACGGTTGGAGAAGAATTCGTTCCAGAGCGTCTTGCCGATCATCAGCGTCTGCGAGCCGCCGAGGAGGTCGGGAATGACGAACTCGCCGACGGCCGGGATGAAGACGAGCAGGCAGCCGGCGACGACACCGGGCAGCGACAGCGGGAAGGTGATCTTCCAGAAGGCGCTGGTCGGCGGGCAGCCGAGGTCCTTGGCCGCCTCGATCAGCGTATAGTCCATCTTTTCCAGCGACGAATAGAGCGGCAGCACCATGAAGGGCAGGTAGGAATAGACGATGCCTATGAAGATCGCGGTGTAGGTGTTGAGGATGACCAGCGGCTGGCTGATCAGGCCCGTGGCGAGAAGAACCTGATTGAGCAGCCCCTCGGGCTTCAGGATGCCTATCCAGGCATAGACGCGGATCAGGAACGAGGTCCAGAAAGGCAGTATCACCAGCATCAGCAAGGTCGGGCGGATCGTGGCCGGCGCCCGCGCCATGCCATAGGCGATCGGATAGCCGACGATCAGGGTGAGTATCGTCGAGATCCCCGCGATGATCAGGCTCGTCACATAGGCGTTGAAATAGAGCGCGTCCTGGGTGAGCCAGGTGTAGTTGTCGAAGTTGAGCTCGCGGACGCCGGCGAGGAATCCAGAGACGCCGTCGGTGAAGTCGAGCACCGGCGTATAGGGCGGCATCGAGATCGCCGTCTGCGACAGCGAAATCTTGAACACGATGATGAAGGGGACGAGGAAGAAGAACAGCAGCCAGAGATAGGGGATGATGATGACGAGGCGGTTGACGA
This sequence comes from Mesorhizobium sp. RIZ17, assembly GCF_051127865.1. NCBI lineage: Bacteria > Pseudomonadati > Pseudomonadota > Alphaproteobacteria > Hyphomicrobiales > Phyllobacteriaceae > Mesorhizobium > Mesorhizobium sp. RIZ17. The sequence goes on along the minus strand of NZ_CP147861.1, from coordinate 3,526,480 downwards.
AGCCTTTTGCCAGCCTCGCCGGCAGTGTTGTGGCTTCAGTCGATGGGGCGGCAATCGCGGCGATATCCGTCATCTCAGCCTCCTACCTGGCCAACACGACGCCGGCATCGGGCCGGAAGGAGACCCAGGCGCGGTCGTTCCAGGTGAGCGGATCCTCGGTGACGCGCAAGGCGTTCAACGCGCTTGCCCGCACGATCTGACCGTCGTCGAGCTTGATATGATAGACGGTCATGTCGCCGAGATAGGCGACGTCGTAGACCTCGCCTTCGAGCGCGTTGACGGCATCGGCCGGCTTTTTGGAGGAAACCCTGATCTTCTCCGGCCGGATCGCGAAGACGATGTCGGAGCCGGCAGCGGCGTTGCCGCCATTGTCGACGACGATCTGCGCTCCGGTCGCGCCGGTGATGCGTGTGGTGCTTGCCGTACGCTCGGCAACCTTGCCCTCGAACATGTTCACATTGCCGACGAAATGCGCCACGAAGCGCGAGGTCGGCGCCTCGTAGATCTCGGCAGGCGTCGCGACCTGCATCACCTCGCCCTTGTCCATGATGGCGATGCGGTCGGCCATGGTCATGGCCTCTTCCTGGTCATGCGTGACGACGACGAAGGTGAGGCCGAGCTCCTGCTGCAGGTCCATCAGCTCGAACTGCGTTTCCTCGCGCAGCTTCTTGTCGAGCGCACCGAGCGGCTCGTCGAGGAGCAGAACCTTCGGCCGCTTGGCGACCGAGCGGGCGAGCGCCACGCGCTGGCGCTGGCCGCCCGAGAGCTGGTGCGGCTTGCGCTTGGCGAACTGCTCGAGCTTGACGAGCTTCAGCATCTCGGCGACGCGCTTTTCGATATCGGCTCCCGGCATGCCTTCCTGCTTGAGGCCGAAGGCGATGTTCTTTTCCACTGTCATATGCGGAAACAGCGCGTAGGACTGGAACATCATGTTGACCGGCCGCTTGTAGGGCGGGATGCCGCGCAGATCCTGCCCGTCAAGCAGGATGCGGCCCGCGGACGGCTCCTCGAAGCCGGCGAGCATCCTGAGCAGGGTCGACTTGCCGCAGCCGGAAGCGCCGAGCAGGGCGAAGAATTCGCGCTCGAAGATGGTCAGCGACAGGTTGTTGACGGCGGTGAAGTCACCGAACTTCTTGGTCACCTTGTCGAACTGGATATACGGCTTGGCGTTCGGGTCGTTCCATGGCGCGAAATCCCTGCGGATGCTGCCAAGCGATTTCATGGTCCCCACTCCGTTACTTTTTTAAAAATTCCCAAAAAGAAAGCGACCCCGGCAGCTGGCTGCCGGGGTCGTGTCGCAATGCTCACTGGCCGGTGACGATCTTGGTCCAGGTGCGCGTGATGACGCGCTGTGTCTTGGGATCGTATGGCGCAACGGTATAGAGCTTCTTCGTCGTCTCCTCGTCCGGATAGACCGAAGGATCTTCCAGGATCGCCTTGTCGATGAACTGCTGCGAAGCCTTGTTGCCGTTGGCGTAGAGCACGTAGTTCGACGACTTGGCGATGACTTCGGGCGTCATCATATAGTTGATGAACTCGAGCGCGTCGGCGACATGCGGCGCGTCCGCGGGGATCGCCATCTGGTCAAACCACATCTGGGCGCCTTCCTTCGGCACCGAATAGCCGATCTCGACGCCCTGCTTGGCTTCCGTGGCGCGATTGCGCGCCTGGAATACGTCGCCCGACCAGCCGATCGCCATGCAGATGTCGCCGTTGGCCAAGGCGTTGATGTATTCCGACGAATGGAACTTGCGGATATAAGGCCGGACCTTCAGCAACGCTTCCTCGGCCTTGGAAATGTCATCGGGCGAAGTGCTGTTGGGGTCGAGGCCGAGATATTTCAGCGCCGCCGGAATGACGTCGGCGGGAGAATCCAGCACATAGACGCCGCAATCCTTCAGCTTGGCAAGCTTCTCAGGATTGAAGAAGGTGTCCCAGCTGTCGATCTTGTCGGTGCCGAGCGCGGCCTGCACCTTCTTGACGTTATAGCCGAGGCCGACCGTGCCCCACATATAGTTGACCGAATATTCGTTGCCCGGATCGTACTTGGCGGTGCGCTCGGAAATGACGTCCCACATGTTGGAGATGTTGGGCAGCTTCGACTTGTCGAGCTTCTGGAACACGCCCGCCTGGATCTGGCGCGCCAGGAAGTTGGCGCTCGGCACGACGACGTCATAACCGCTGCCGCCGGCAAGCAGTTTGGTCTCCAGGATCTCGTTGGAATCGAAGGTGTCGTAGACGACCTTGATGCCGGTCTTCTTGGTGAAGTCGTCGATGATCGAGCTGTCGATGTAGTCCGACCAGTTGTAGACATTGACGACGCGGTCTTCGGCATGGCCGCTTAAGGTGAAAAGCGTCAGAAATGCCGACGTCGCCGAAAGCCATAGAGCTTTGCGGATCATGATGTTCTCCTTTGGTGAGTGTTCCCTCGCCGGCTCGTCGCGATATGGCGGGGCGGCGTTTGGTTCAGATTATTGAGCTTTCCGGAGGGCAACAAGCGCGACCTGTCGGCGCTGCGTCGGGTTGCCGGTCGGCGGTCAAAGACCTCCCGCGGCGTGCCCTTATAGGGTATCCGGGCGGCGTCAGCGGCGTGCGCCGTGGCGTGGGCAGAGATACGACGATGTGGTCCGGCCTTAGTCAGGCCGGCAGAGACACTTGGCAAGATACGCCTGTCTTGTTGTTGCCGTGACCGCAGCCTGCCCGCCCGGCAACTGGGTTGTCAATGGGGGAAGACTCCAACTTCAATTGGGGGACGGCAAACCGGTGATGCCGGGACGCGCCGGCCGCGTCTGGCGCTTGAACTCCAGGCCGATATGGACGAGCAGCGCCGTGACCACGACCGTGCCGCCGATGATGGTGCGCACCGATGGCACTTCGGAATGGACGAGCCAGACCCAGATCGGCCCAAGGATCGGCTCGAAGGTGCCGAGCAGCGCCGCGATCGCCGCCGGCACCAGCCGCGCGCCCATGGCGAAAAAGGCGAGGCCGACACCAAGGTTGATGACGCCGAAGGCGAAGAGGAAGCCCATGTCTCGCCCCGAAACCGCGAACGCCGAGGCCTGGGAAGCGGCGAAAGCGCCGGCCAGCAGCGCCGCGAAACAATTGGCCGGCACCATGCGCACATGGGCAAAGCGCCGGGTGATCACGGTCGCGACAGAGAACATCACCGCGATCAGAAGCGCCAGGCCGTCGCCGATCGGCGAGACGGCGCCGCCGAGGGATTCGGAGACCATGATGGCGACACCGGCGATGACGGCGGCAATCGCGATCCAGGTCGCGGGGCCGACCCGTTCGCGAAACAGGAGCCAGGCAAGAAGCGCCGCCAGCAGCGGCACGCCGGCCTGCATCAGGAGGATGTTGGCGACGGTCGTGTAGGCAAGCGCCACCACGAAGCTGGTCGAGGCGGTGGCGAAGCAGAAGGCGACGCCGAGGCCGGGCAGGCCCATATGCCGGAAGAGTTTCAGGGTGCCGCGCCAACCGTCGCGCCACAGCATGAAGGCGACGAGAAAGGCCACGGCCCACAGCGAACGCCAGAACACCACGGTCCAGCTGTCGCCGACATGGATGAAACGGGCGATGGTGCCGCCGAAGCTCCACATAAGCGCCGAAAGGAAGACCAGGAGCATGCCGATCCGCTCCTCGCGCGGCGAGACGGCCGGCAAAGCGGCAGGCGACGAGGCGACAGGGGATGGGGCGGTATCGGTCATGGACATGGCTGTCAGCGAGTTGCGTTCGACACGATGCACCGAGGACCACACGGATTCTGTGTCTCAAACGACGGGACTGTGTCTCAATCGCGTAGCGCAAAGTAGAAAGCCATGCGTGATCCAGCATTCGCTCAAATGTAGGACAACCTCGCTGCGGTTTACCTTGACACAGTCAGACCCCATGCCGATGCGAGGGCTCGGGCGACGTATCATCCCTGAAAATCGAAGGCGCTGAGGCCCGTCACCATCTCGTCGAGGCCGAGCGGGCGCGTCACCGGCGGCTCGGCGCGCGCGAGGCAGCCGGCTCGCTCGCAAAGCCTGCAGGCAGGGCCTACCGGCGTGGCGAAGCCTTGCCCGGACTTGCCGGCGGCTCCGGCCGGCAGCGCCGCGCCGTAGACGATCTCGTCGCGGAAGCCGATATCGCAGCCGAGCAAGAGCGCGGTGCGACGCGGCCGTTCGGAGAAGGCGCCTTGCGGGCCCTCCAAGGTGCGGGCGATGCAAAGGAACTCCGCGCCATCGGGCATTTCCAGCGCCTCGACCAGGATCTGGCCCGGCTGCGAGAACGCCGCGTGGACTGGAAGCTTGGGACAGCCGCCGCCGAAGCGGCTCTGAGGGTATCCCTGGCTGCCGGCCTTGCGGAAGCGGTTGCCGGCATTGTCGACTTCCAGCATGAAGAACGGCACGCCCGACGTGCCCTGCCGCTGCAGCATGGTCAATCGGTTGGCCGCCTGTTCGAAAGAGACGCCGAAACGGGAACGCAAGACGTCGATGTCGTAGCGGGCGCGAACGGCGGCGCCATGGAAAGCCTGATAGGGCATCATCAGCGCGTGCGCGGCATAGCGGCCGAGCTCAAAGCGGGCGAGCCGGCGCGCCTCGTCGGTGCCGAGCTTCAGCGCCTGGACCTCGCCCGCGATGGCCACCGACATGCGCATCAGGCTCGCCTCCATGGCGACTTCGCGCAGCTGGTCGAACGGCGACAGCCGCTCGGACAGGAACAGGCGTTGCGAATGCCGGTCGTAACGGCGGCGCCAGTTGGGCATGGTGGCGACCGGCAGAACCTTGACGACGATGCCGTGCTCGCGCCTCAGCCATGCCTTCAGCGCGCCGGACAGATCGTCGCCGGGCTCGAGGACCGATGTGAAAGCCTCCGCCTCCTCTTCCAGCGAAGCGAAGTGGTTCGGACGGCGTTCGAACACTTCGTGGACTTCATCGGCAGGCAGGCGTGTGCCGGACAGCGCGGTTGCCCTGCCCTCCCTGGCCAGAAGCTGATTGAGGTCGGACAGGCGCTCGGCCTGTTCGCGGTAGGCGCGAAAGAGCTTTACCATCGCCGCCGAGGCATTCGGCGCCGTCTCGGCGAGATCGATCAGTTCTTGATCGCCGGGCAGTTCGCCGGCAAGAAGCGGATCGCTGAACGCCTCGCGTAGTGCCGCGATCGAGCCTTTCGTCTCTCCCTGCAATTCATGCGGATCGACCTTGTAGACGGAGGCGAGCTTGAGAATGAGTTGCACCGTCAGCGGTCGCTGGTTGCGCTCGATCAGGTTGAGGTAGGAAGGCGAGATGCCCAGCCCTTCGGCCATCGCCGTCTGGGTCAGGCTCCTGGCGTTGCGCAGCCGGCGCAGCCGCGGCCCGGCAAAGATCTTCTGGTCGGCCATCCCTGCCTTCCTTGACAAGAATTTACATGGATATCGAGTCCAACGGCCGCTTCGCCGCTTTTACAATCGTGACAAATTTACAGAGATAACCTGTCAATGACAACACAGCTTTTCCTTTATTTTCCGCGCTGAGCGGCGGTTTGTCTGGGCGTTTTTCGCGCTGCAATGTAAATGATGTCACACGCAGACATCGCAAGGCTATGCGCTTGCGAAGCAGCGCTGAAGCAGTTCCAAACGATCCGGAGTGACCAATGACCGATTTTTACAACCTCGTCCCCTCCGCGCCGGAAGGCCGTTTCGACGGCATCGAGCGTCCCTATTCACCGGAGGATGTGAAGCGGTTGCGCGGCTCCGTGCAGATTCGCCAGACGCTGGCCGAGATGGGCGCGAACCGGCTGTGGAAGCTCATCCATGAGGAGGATTTCGTCAACGCGCTGGGCGCCATGTCGGGCAATCAGGCCATGCAGCAGGTCCGGGCCGGGCTGAAGGCGATCTATCTCTCGGGCTGGCAGGTGGCCGCCGACGCCAACACCGCGTCGGCGATGTATCCGGACCAGTCGCTTTACCCGGCCAATGCGGCGCCGGAACTGGTCAAGCGCATCAATCGCACCTTGCAGCGCGCCGACCAGATCGAGACGTCCGAAGGCGACGGGCTGTCGGTCGAGACCTGGTTCGCGCCGATCGTCGCCGACGCAGAAGCCGGCTTCGGCGGCCCGCTCAATGCCTTCGAGATCATGAAGGCCTTCATCGAGGCGGGTGCTGCCGGCGTCCACTATGAGGACCAGCTGGCGTCGGAAAAGAAGTGCGGCCATCTCGGCGGCAAGGTGCTGATCCCGACGGCTGCGCATATCCGCAACCTCAACGCGGCGCGCCTTGCGGCCGACGTGATGGGCACGCCGACGCTGGTCGTGGCGCGCACGGATGCCGAGGCGGCGAAGCTTTTGACCTCCGATATCGACGAGCGCGACCGGCCTTTTGTCGACTACGACGCCGGCCGCACGGTCGAGGGCTTCTACAATGTGCGGAACGGCATCGAGCCATGCATCGCGCGCGCCGTGGCCTATGCGCCGCACGCCGACCTGATCTGGTGCGAGACCTCGAAGCCGGATCTGGCGCAGGCCAGGAAGTTTGCCGAGGGCGTGCACAAGCGTCATCCGGGCAAGCTGCTCGCCTACAACTGCTCGCCGTCCTTCAACTGGAAGAAGAATCTCGACGACGCGACGATCGCGAAGTTCCAGAAGGAGCTCGGCGCGATGGGCTACAAGTTCCAGTTCATCACGCTTGCCGGCTTCCACCAGTTGAACTTCGGCATGTTCGAGCTGGCGCGCGGCTACAAGGATCGCCAGATGGCGGCCTATTCGGAACTGCAGGAGGCCGAGTTCGCGGCGGAGGCCAACGGCTATACCGCGACCAAGCACCAGCGCGAGGTCGGCACCGGCTATTTCGACGCCGTGTCGATGGCGATCACCGGTGGTCAGTCTTCGACAACCGCCATGCATGAATCGACCGAGCACGCCCAGTTCAGGCCGGCGGCCGAGTAACGGATAACAACCAGAGGAAACGCCCGCAGGGCATTTACATCGAGGAGAAGAGCAATGGCATCGATAAGCCGCGTCAAGGAAAGGGCAGAAGAGCAATCGAGCGCGATGAGCGTCGACCAGCAGGCGACGATCCGCATGCTCGCCAACGATCTGCACAGGCTCAACCAGTCGGTCATGAAGGCAGTCGAGGCCGGCGTCTCGGTGGAGTTGGTGCGCTCGGCCAGGCACCATGGCGGCGACGGCAACTGGGGAGACCTTTTGATCCCGGTGATCGTTACCCAGCAGAGTCACACTTGACGTAACGTCAACAGTCTCGGCGATAGTCTCCCGTGCGTTATACGTTCGGGAGACTGTCGCATTTTTTCGGTTTGCCTTCATCGTCGAGAGGTACGACTTGCGCTGAATCTCGGAATTTCTTGCTATATTTTCGACCTCGACCGTTTCAGCTTGACACCGGCCGCGATCTCACCCAATTGTGCCTCAGGTTTCAACCCTGCATTGAACCAGAGTGCCTGCCCGCCGATGTGTCCCGCCGACCGTGACGACCACTCCGAAAAACATCCGAAACCGGCGGCCCGGACTGGCGCGATCGCGGCGGACTTTTCCAAGGTGCTCGTCGTCGGAAAGTCGTCGATCAACCGCGTCGTGGTCTCGAAAATCGTCGAGAAATCGGGGCTGAAGCCGATTTCGGAACAGCCCGAGGCCGCCGAGAAGACGCTGGCCGGCCAGCTGCCCGGCGCCATCATCCTTGACGGCGGCCCGGACAACAAGGATTGCGACCGGCTGATGTCGGCCATCGACGCGCTGCGGCGCGCCTCAGGCAAGCCGCTGCCCGCGGTGATCCTGCTTTCAACCAGGAATGGCACGCCGGAAAGCCTCGGCCTGTCGAGCGTGATCGATGCGGTGGTTGCCAAGCCCATCACGCCCGAGAGGCTGCAACCGGTGGTCGATCGCCTGATCGGGCGCGGCTAAGGCCCCAAACCTCGTCAGCCTGCTGCGGCGATGCTTTCGATCAGTGCGGGCAGTTCGCCGAGGTCGGCGATCTCGCGGAAACGCGGCGCCGCGACCGGCGCCTCGGCGTGCTCGGCCGCCCAGGTCAATTCATGCGGGACATAGATGCCCCAGCCGCCGGCGTCGATGGCCGGGACGACGTCCGACTTCAACGAGTTGCCGACCATCATGCTCTTTTGCGGCCCGTCGCCATGGCGGCTGAAGATACGGGCATAGGTAGCAGCGCTCTTGTCGCTGACGATCTCGACTGCCTCGAAGAACTCGCCCAGTCCCGATTGCGCCAGCTTGCGCTCCTGGTCCATCAGGTCGCCCTTGGTGATCAGCACAAGGCGATAATTGCCGGCGAGCTTCTCGACCGTCTCACGCGCATGCGGCAGCGGCTCGATCGGATGGCTGAGCATGTCGCGGCCGGCAGCCAGGATTTCCGCGATGGTCGAGGCCGGAACGCGGCCTTCGGTAACCTCGATCGCCGTCTCGATCATCGACAGCGTGAAGCTCTTTATGCCGAAGCCGTAGAGGCCGAGATTGCGCCTGGCGGCAGCAAGCAAGTTCGCCGAAATCCGGCTTGCGTCGCCATGCTCGGCAAGCATGGCCAGGAAGCGCTGTTCGGTCATGCGGAAGAACTGCTCGTTCTGCCACAGCGTGTCGTCGGCATCGAAACCGATTGTGGTCAACCGGGAACCGGACATCAGCGCGCTCACTCTTTTCTGACAGGCACATCTAGACGTTGCAGCGCCGCCAGCAAGCGGAAACTGGCAGCGGCTGAGCGACTTTCCTCGGGCGCTCGCCTTGGCATGCCTGGCACCTGCCCTTCCCTTCCCCCGTGGCGCCCGGCTATACTTCGAAATCCGCAACACAATCTGGTGAATGATGCCGCCTGAAAAAAAGGAAGTCCGTCCGTCAAGTCGGGGGGGACGCGCCCGCACGCCTGCGTTCCTGAAAAACGAACGCGGTGTGAAGAACTGGAAGGAAGCCAGCGCCTGGCTCGAATGGCGCGGCATCGAGGACATCGAGTGCATCACGCCCGACCAGGCGGGCGTTGCCCGCGGCAAGATGATGCCGTCGAAGAAATTCACCTCCAACACCTCGCTGGCGCTACCTTCGGCCGTGTTCATGACGACGATCTCCGGCGGCTATCCCGAGGACGGCAACGGCTTCCACTATCCCGAGGATGACGGCGACCTGAAGCTTCTGCCCGATCTTTCGACGCTGACCGTCGTGCCCTGGGAAGAGGATCCGACGGCGGCGGTCATCTGCGATCTCGTTCACCAGGACGGCCGCTCGGTCGAGTTCACGCCGCGCAACGTGCTGAAGCGCGTGCTTGCCGCCTATGACGAGCGCGGGCTCAAACCGGTCGTGGCGCCCGAGATCGAATTCTATCTGGTGCGCAAGAACCCCGATCCGGACTATCCGCTGACGCCGCCCGTCGGGCGTTCGGGCCGTCCGATCGGCGGCGGCGCCGGCTATTCGATCGCCGGCGTCAACGAATTCGACGAACTGATCGACGACATCTACCATTTCTCGGAACGGCAGGGCCTGGAGATCGACACGCTGATCCATGAGGAAGGCGCCGGCCAGCTCGAGATCAACCTGCGCCACGGCAACCCGATCGAGCTCGCCGACCAGGTCTTCATGTTCAAGCGCACCATCCGCGAGGCGGCGCTGAAGCATGAGATCTATGCCACCTTCATGGCAAAGCCGATCCAGGGCCAGCCGGGCTCGGCCATGCACATCCACCAGTCGGTGCTCGACAAGAAGACCGGCAAGAACATCTTCTCGGCGGAAGACGGCTCGGAGACCGACGCGTTCTTCCACTTCATCGGCGGCATGCAGAAGCATGTGCCGAACGCGCTGGTGATGTTCGCGCCCTACGTCAATTCCTATCGCCGGCTGACGCAGCAGGCCTCGGCTCCGGTCAACAACAAATGGGGCTATGACAACCGCACCACCGCCTTCCGCGTGCCGCGCTCGGATCCGGCGGCGCGACGCGTCGAAAACCGCATCCCGTCCTCCGACGCCAATCCCTACCTGGCGCTGGCGGCATCGCTGGCCTGCGGGCTGGTCGGCATGAACAACAAGATCAAGGCGGAACCGCCGGTCCTGACGACCGCCAATGCGGATGAAATCGACCTGCCGCGTGGCCTGCTGGAGGCCGTAGGCCTGTTTGAGGACGACACGGAGCTCGGCGCCATCCTCGGCAAATCCTTCGCCGCCACCTATACCGCGATCAAGCGCGCCGAGTTCGAGACGTTCATGGAAGTGATCAGCCCGTGGGAGCGGGAGTATCTGCTGCTGAATGTGTGATCGGCGAATTCCTCGCGTGAATGGTAAATGGTGAATAGCGAATGGTGAGTAGTTTTATACTGGATGGATGAGGGCGGACGAAGCGGTCGCGTCTATTCACTATTCACTATTCACTATTCACCATTCACTGTTCACCGTTGACTGGCGTTCCAATGCCTTACCAATCACCGATCTCCCCCGGACGCTCGTGGTATGAGGATACTGCCGGCTCACGGCCAGAATATCCGGCGCTAGACGGCGACCGCGGTTGCGACGTGGTCATCGTCGGCGGCGGGTTTACCGGCTTGTCTGCCGCTGCGCACTTGGCCAAGGCCGGCGTCAATGTCGTGCTGATCGAAGCCTATCGCTTCGGCGACGGCGCGTCGGGGCGCAATGGCGGCCAACTCGGCACCGGACAGCGCGCCTGGGCGGAGGAGTTGGAGGCAGAATACGGCCTTTCCCGCGCCAAGGCGCTGTTCGACATGGCGGAAGAAGCCAAGGCGCATCTTCTGGACTTCGCCGCCGCCAACGCGATCGACATCGACTATATGCCGGGCCAGCTTTCGGTGGCGCACAAGCGGCGCTATGTCGACGACTACAAGCGCCACGCCGAGATCATGACGAGCCGCTTCGGCTACCCGCATGTCAACTTCATGGACGCGGCGGAGACGGCGGAACGGTTGGGCTCGACACGCTACTTCGGCGGGACCCGCGACACCGGCACGGGCCACATCCACCCGCTGAAGCTGGTGATCGGCACGGCGAGAGTGGCGGCGGCGGCCGGCGCGCATCTCTTCGAGCAGACGCCGTCCACCGGCATCGTTTCCAATGGCGGCAAGGTGACGGTCACAACGCCCAACGGCACGATCACGGCCGACAAATGCCTGATCGGGGTCAATGCCTATGGCGGCAATCTGGAGCCTGTGAGCGCGGCGCATATCATGCCGATCGGCTCCTTCATCGGCGCGACCGTGCCGCTCGGCGCCGCCTCCAAGGTGCTGCCCGGTGGCGAGTCGGTCGACGATTCCCGCTTCGTGGTGCGCTATTTCCGCAAGTCGAAGGACGGCCGGCTGTTGTTCGGCGGCCGCGAGGTCTACGCCGTCAACGATCCGAAGGATATCCATATCCACATCCGCAAGCAGATCGCCGAACTCTACCCGGACCTGGAGGATGTCGAGATCACGCATGGCTGGGGCGGCTATGTCGGCATCACGGTGCCGAGAAAGCCGTTCGTGCGCGAGGTGATGCCGAAGGTGGTTTCGATAGGCGGCTATTCCGGCCACGGCGTCATGCTGTCGAACTTCTTCGGCAGGCTCTATGCCGAGACCGTCGCCGGCAACCGCGACCGGCTGAAACTGATCGAGGACCTGAAAATCCCCGCCTTCCCGGGCGGTCGCCGCTTCCGCGCGCCGCTCCTGTTCCTGGCGCTCAACTGGTTCGCGCTGCGCGACAGGATTTGAGGCTGGCCGCCAGTCCAAGCCATCGATTCGACGCGGGCGGCTTCCACGCGGCAGGTTGTGGAAGCCTTAACAAACGCGCAGAATTTCGCAAATTGGCTCACTCATGCCATAATCAGCAGTAAAAGATGCGATTATGGGCGAAAATCCGGGGATTTCGCGGGCCTTGTCCGCAAAGATTTCGGGACCGATGCCGATCAGGCCAATCGTTACGGCAATGATCGAAAGAACGTCGGCCCGCTTGTTGGAGGTGGTTTGAGTGAACGAGCCCTTCAGTTTCGGCATGCCGGAACGGCAGCGCTTCACAATGCAGTTCGGCTATAGCGTACGGCCATCCTTCTGGCAGAGGATGCAGTCGAACGCGCATCTGGTCATTGCTGCGGTCGGCACCGCCGCGCTGCTGGGCGTGGCCGCGGTGGCGCTATGGCTGATCGTCCCGGGCGATGATCGGCAAGTGGCCGCGGCAAGCGCCGAGCAGACCGTTCCGACAGTTCCGGTGAAGACCACGAAGATCGCTCCGGCAGCAGCCGCGGTCACCGTGGCAGCAGCGGCACCGCAGGCCGCGCCCAAGGCGGATGCGGTTTCGCCGGCAATAGCGGTTCGCAAAGCCAGCATTCCAGCACTGGCGTCGAACAGCCCCCGCTGGACGGCTTCGGACTCCAAAACCTCGCCGGACCAGGCCGAGGATCAACCAGTTCCTTCCAAGCAGGCTGCCGACCCGAGCGCCGCGCAATCAACCGATACGGCCTTCGCCGAGCCCACCGCCGAGAACGACGCTTCGGACGCGCTGTCGCAGGTCGCCGCCCCCGCGGGCGAGACGCCGGCGGCCGCGAAGAAGCCGGGCGACAAGATGGACGGCGCCCAAACCGCCGCCATCCCCGAGGCCAAGCCTGAGGTTCCAGATGCGCAGGCGACAGCGACCGACGGCGTTGCGCAGCCCAAGCCGAACCCTCCAAAAGCCAGCGCGGCCGCAAACGGGCGCATTTTGAGGGCCGTGACCATGCGCTCCGGCCCGAAGAAGGGCGCATCCGCAATCACGACGGTGCCGGCCAAGGCATCGGTGCAAGTGATGAGCTGCAAGCAATGGTGCGAGATCGTCTATAACGGCAAGCACGGCTGGGTCTACAAAAGCTACGTCAAGACCGGCGCCTGAAGCTTAACCCGCCAAGCAGCCGTCCGAAGCGACTCCCCGCAGACCCGCCTTCATCGCGCTATGGCCCAGCCCCTTTCGTTATGCCCATCGCTGTGCCATCGAGTCAATCGGAGCCAGGCGTGGCGCGGCTCAGCTTCACCGGGTCGCGAGTCCGCTCTTTGCATCGGGCACTGCACAATTTTATGCATCGAACCAGCCACACTCGATGAGCAGCTCAAATACAGCGGCCGCCATCGACCTCCAGCGCCACGCCGGTGATGAAGGCGGCTTCATCCGAGGCGAGCCACAGCGCCGCGTTGGCGATGTCGAGCGGCGTCGAAAGCCGGCCGAGTGGAATCGAGGCGCGGAATTTCTCGCGGATCTCGGGCGTGTCGGCGCCCATGAACTTCTCCAGCATGCCGGTCTCGCCGGCGACCGGGCAGAGGCAGTTGACGCGGATGTTCTTCGGCGCCAGCTCGACCGCCATCGACTTGGTGGCGGTGATCGCCCAGCCCTTGGAGGCGTTGTACCAGGTCAGGCCTGGCCGCGGCCGAAGCCCGGCCGTCGAGGCTGTGGTCAGGATGACGCCGCCTCCCTGCCGGTCCATGATCGGCACCACGGCAAGCGCAGCGTGATAGATTGCCTTCATGTTGACGGCGGTGATCAGGTCGAAGGTTTCCTCATCGATGCCGAGCATATCGCCGTTGCGATGGGTGAAGCCCGCATTGTTGACCATGATGTCGATGCGGCCGAAGGCGCTCTTGGCGGCATAGATCATCTCGTCGAATTCGGAGCGCAGGGAAACGTCGGTCTGGGTCCAGATCGCGCTCTCGCCGATCTCTTGCGCCACCCGCTCGGCGCCCTTGGCGTTGAGGTCGGCGACGACCACGCGCGCGCCCTCTTCGGCGAAGCGCTTGGCCATGCCTTCGCCGAAGCCCGACGCGGCACCGGTGATGATGGCGACCTTGTTTTCCAGACGCATGGCTTTCCCGCTCATTGGATTTCCGCAACCATCTCCCTTAGCTTTCGTCACATTCGCGTTCTATGGTGCGGCCGCGAACGTTGCCGAAAGCTGGCTTGCCGACAAGCCTGCCGGGCGCGCCGAGTGTCTGGAAACAGGTGGACCGATGCAAGTGCAAGCGATTGGTCCTAACATGTGACACCATGGCACTGGAAAATTTAAATCGATTAGAATATACCAACCAAGCCGCCGCCAACCGGCATCAAATCGGACTGACCATGACCAGCCAGATCATCCCTGTCGATCCCTTCGACTTTATCATCTTCGGCGGCACCGGCGACCTGTCGGAACGCAAGCTCCTGCCGTCGCTCTACTATCGCCAGTGCGGCCACCAGTTCTCCGAGCCGACGCGCATCATCGGCACGTCGCGCACCAAGATGAGCGATGCCGAATTCCAAGCCTTCGCCAAGAAGGCGATATCGCAGCATGTGAAGCCGGCCGATATCGACGCCAAGGAGCTGGAGAGATTCCTGGCCAGGCTTTCCTATGTTTCGGCGGACGCGACCACCGGCACCGGCTTCGACAAACTCAAGAAGGCAATCGGCGACAGCGACCGCATCCGCGCCTTCTACCTCGCGGTGGCGCCGGCGCTGTTCGGCGACATCTCGCACCAGCTCAAAGAGCACAAGTTGATCACGCCGAATTCGCGCATCGTGCTGGAAAAACCGATCGGTCGCGACCTCGCCTCGGCGCGTGCGCTCAACGACGCGGTGGGCGACGACTTCCACGAAAGCCAGATCTTCCGCATCGATCACTATCTCGGCAAGGAAACGGTGCAGAACCTGATGGCGCTGCGCTTTGCCAACGCGCTCTACGAGCCATTGTGGAATTCGGCCCAGATCGACCATGTCCAGATCACGGTCGCCGAAACAGTGGGGCTCGAGGATCGCGTGACCTACTACGACAAGGCGGGCGCGCTGCGCGACATGGTGCAGAACCACATGCTGCAGCTGCTCTGCCTGGTCGCCATGGAGACGCCGTCGTCGATGGACGCCGACGCCGTCCGCGACGAGAAGCTGAAGGTGCTGAGGGCGCTGAAGCGTATCAACGGCAATGAGGCGCCCAAGCACACGGTGCGCGGCCAGTATCGCGCCGGCGCCTCGGCGGGCGGTCCGGTCAAGGGCTATGTCGAGGAGCTCGGCAAGGACAGCAACACCGAGACCTTCGTCGCCATCAAGGCCGAGATCGGCAACTGGCGCTGGGCCGGGGTTCCGTTCTACCTGAGGACCGGCAAGCGGCTCGCCACCCGCGTCTCGGAAATCGTCATCGAGTTCAAGCCGATCCCCTATTCGATCTTCGGCGAGAGCGCCGGGCCGATCTTCGCCAACCAGCTGGTGATCCGGCTGCAACCGGACGAGGGCGTCAAGCAGTATATCATGATCAAGGACCCGGGACCGGGCGGCATGCGGCTGCGCCAGATCTCGCTCGACATGAGCTTCGCGCAGTCCTTCCAAGGACGCGCGCCGGACGCCTATGAGCGGCTGATCATGGATGTGGTTCGCGGCAACCAGACGCTGTTCATGCGCCGCGACGAGGTCGAAGCGGCCTGGAAGTGGATCGACCCGATCCAGAACGCCTGGGAGAGCGCCCGCCAGGAAGCTCAGGGCTACACGGCCGGAACCTGGGGGCCGTCGGCCTCGATTGCCTTGATCGAACGTGACGGACGGACATGGCACGAGAGCAACTGAGCGAAGTCCGTTACGGCTGGAACGGCTTTGCCGACCGACAGGGCCTGGCGGCAGCACTTGCCGGACAGATTGCCGACCGGCTGAGCGGCGCCATCGCGCAACGCGGCGCCGCGCTGCTCGCGGTGTCCGGCGGCAGCACGCCGGCGAAGTTGTTCGCCGTGCTGTCGACCACGCCTATCGCCTGGGACAAGGTCACCGTGACGCTGGTCGACGAGCGCTTCGTGCCGCCATCCTCGCCACGCTCGAATGCCGGGCTGGTGGCGGCGAACCTGCTCCAGAACAAGGCAGCCGCGGCGCGCTTCGTGCCGCTCTACCATGAGGCGGCAAGCATCGAGGACGCGGCGGCGACGGACAGCGAAGCGCTGCGGGCGCTGCCCTGGCCGCTCGACGTGGTGATCCTCGGCATGGGCGGCGACGGCCACACGGCCTCGTTCTTTCCCGATGCCGGCAACCTCGACGAATTGCTCGACCCCGCCTCGCGGCGGATCGTTCTGCCGGTGCACGCGGTGAGCGGCGGCGAACCGCGGCTGACGCTGTCGATGGCGCGCATCGTCGCCGCCGGCTTCGTCGCGCTCCATATCGAAGGCGAGGACAAGCGCACCGCATTCAACGGCGCGATGGGTCCTGGCGCGAAGAAGCCCATCCGCAGCGTGCTCGAGGCAGCGCCACGACCGGTAGAGGTGTTCTGGGCACCCTGATTGCAACATGACGGCCCGAAGGCGCTGGGAGGACGTTGCCGGGCTCGAAAGGACGGACCATGACAGCCAGACGCGACATCGAAGCCATCACGGAACGCATCCGCCAACGTTCGAAAGCCGGCCGAGAAACCTATCTCGGCCGTATCGCGGAGGCTTCCAGCCGCACCGCCAACCGCGCGGTGCTGGGCTGCGGCAACCTTGCCCATGGCTTTGCCGTGTGCAGCCCATCCGAAAAGATCGCGCTCGGCGGCGACCGCGTGCCGAACCTCGGCATCATCACCTCCTACAACGACATGCTGTCGGCGCATCAGCCCTTTGAAACGTTCCCGGCGCTGATCAAGGAAGCCGCGCGCGAGGCCGGCGGCATCGCGCAGGTGGCCGGCGGCGTGCCGGCGATGTGCGACGGTGTCACCCAGGGACAGCCCGGCATGGAGCTGTCGCTGTTCTCGCGCGACGTGATCGCCATGGCGGCCGCGATCGGCCTGTCGCACAACATGTTCGACGCCGCGGTTTTCCTCGGCGTCTGCGACAAGATCGTGCCGGGACTGGTGATTGGAGCGCTCACCTTCGGGCATCTGCCTGCCGTCTTCATCCCGGCCGGGCCGATGACGACCGGTCTCGCGAATGACGAGAAAGCCAAGGTCCGCCAGCTTTATGCCGAAGGCAAGGTCGGCCGCGCCGAACTGCTCGAGGCGGAGTCCAAATCCTATCACGGGCCGGGCACCTGCACCTTCTACGGCACCGCCAATTCCAACCAGATGCTGATGGAGATCATGGGCCTGCACTCGCCAGGCGCCTCCTTCGTCAATCCCGGCACGCCGCTGCGCGACGCGCTGACCAGGGAAGCGGCGAAGCGGGCGCTGGCGATCACCGCGCTCGGCAATGCCTACACGCCGGTCGGACGCATGATCGACGAGCGATCGATCGTCAATGGCGTCGTCGGCCTGCACGCCACGGGCGGCTCGACCAACCATACGATCCACCTGATCGCGATGGCTGCCGCCGCCGGCATCGCACTGACCTGGCAGGATATTTCCGACCTGTCCGAGGCCGTGCCACTGCTCGCGCGCGTCTATCCGAACGGGCTTGCCGACGTGAACCATTTCCATGCCGCCGGCGGGCTCGGCTTCCTGATCCGCGAGTTGCTCGACGAAGGCCTGCTGCACGAGGACGTCCAGACTGTGTGGGGCGAAGGTCTGCGGCCCTACGCCGTCGAGGCGAGGCTTGGCGACGACGGCACCGTGGTGCGCGAGGCCGCGCCGCTTGTGAGCGGCGACGAGAAGGTGCTGGCGCCGTTCAAGAAGGCATTCCAGCCGACGGGCGGCCTGAAAGTGCTCGGCGGCAATCTCGGCCACGCCGTCATCAAGACCTCTGCGGTCAAACCGGAACGCCGCGTCGTAGAGGCGCCGGCAAAGGTGTTCGACAGCCAGCAGGCGCTGAACGACGCCTTCAAGGCCGGTACGCTGACCGGCGATTTCATCGCCGTCATCCGTTTCCAGGGCCCGAAGGCCAACGGCATGCCGGAACTGCACAAGCTGACCACCGTGCTCGGCATCCTGCAGGATCGCGGCCAGCGCGTGGCGCTGGTGACCGACGGACGCATGTCGGGCGCCTCCGGCAAGGTGCCGGCGGCGATCCATGTGACGCCGGAAGCGGTCGAGGACGGACCGATCGCGAGAATCCATGACGGCGACGTCATCCGCCTCGACGCCGATGCCGGCACGCTGGAAGTGCTGGTGCCTGGAACGGAATTCGCGCTGCGCCGCACGGCCGAGGCCGATCTCATCGGCAACGAATTCGGCTTCGGCCGGGAATTATTCGCGGGCTTCCGGCAACTGGTCGGCCGCGCCGACCACGGCGCCGCCGCCTTCGGCAACGCCTGATCTCGTTTCGAGTGAGAGGCTAGTTGCGCTGACTATACAAAATTTTGTATAATTGTCGGCCTGAAGATGCTTGACGTTGCGGCTACAGCGATCTCATGAGGGAGCTAATTCCTCTACACGGTGATTTGGAAAGATTGCAGGCTTGTCGGGCAAGGCTATCAACGTCCGCTGGGGTATTCAGGGCAAACGCTGGCGATGAGTTGAAGGCTCCGAACCTCGTCATTCTAGGGCGGAGCAAGGAGCGTAGCGACGCGCGCAGACCCTGGAATCCATGCCGTTACCTGGACCGAAGTGTGCAACGGTGCAGAATTTCTGGACCGCCGCGGCGCTTCCAAGTCACGGCATGGATCCTCGGGTCTGCGCGCGTCGCTTCGCTCCTTGCTCCGCCCGTGGATGACGACCGATAGGCGTCTCGACCAATCGCCAAGGCATGGGATCCGCCAACGCACACTACCCAACCGGTCAAAACTTCTCTGTTAAGGTCTAGGCCAGTGAGCAACGAAACTTTTGCAAGTGTGTGGGACGCCATCGAAGACACTCCCGCCGAAACAGAGAACATGAAGCTCCGCTCCACGCTCATGATGGCGCTGGAGAAGCACATTCGAGCAAAGGGCTGGACGCAGGCCGAAGCCGCGCACCGGCTTGGCGTGACGCAACCGCGCGTATCCGATCTCCTGCGCGGGAAGATTAACCTCTTCGCCCTCGACACCCTCGTCAATATGGCCGTCGCGGCCGGGCTTCATGTTGAGGTGCGCGTCTCGGACGCTGCCTGATCGGCGGAGCCAAGTTCACTGCGTTGCCGAGATGGCATTCCGCGACCATTCGCAGAATGCCCGGGCAGCCCGACCGGAAGGCAGGTAGGCTGCGGTTGCTACTGAACGGTAAGCTCGTTGCGCTCGCCGGCCTTGACCGTGAAGGGCGTTTCCTTGTCGGCCTTGTCGGTGGTGAAATTGGTCACGAGCAGGTAGTCGCCCGCGGCAAGCGTGGTCTGCATCTTCTCGCCATAGGCGTAGGTCACCTCTTTGCGCTCGCCCTGGATGTTCTTCTTGGCCTCATAGATCTTGAAGCCGTCCGCGCCTGGCGCGTCGACCGCCAGGACACCGGCATTCAGCGTCACGTTGACATCGGTCATCTGCCCGACCGTCACGCTGAAAGGCTGCTCGGTGGACACGGCCTGCACGTCGACGCCCATCACATAGTCGCCGGGCGGCAGGTCGAACTGGCTGTCGGGACCATAGGCATAGGTCACCTGGTCGCGGGTGCCGTCGAGCTTCTTGGCGGCCTTATATACTTTCCAACCGACATCCGTTCCGGCCTTTTCACCGCCCTGGGTGTAGAAGGCGTTGGCCTTGGCCTTGCCGACGCCGACGATCATATCCTTGTCGACGACCTGGCCGGCGGCAAGCTGCAGCGTCTCGCTCGCCTCGCCGGCTCCCAGCTTCGCGGTGAGCTTGGTCTCGCCGGCCGGGACGACGAACTTGATCTCGCCATAGTTGGCGTCGGACGTGCCGCCGGGATAGGCGATGATGATCTGCGCGTTGCGGTCGACCTCGGCGCCGGGCGCCGGCCGCGCGTGGATGAAGAGCTCGGCGGCGTTCAGGTTCAGCGCCACCTCCGTTGCCTTTTCGGCCGTCAGCGAGACCTTCTGCTCGGCTCTGGCTCCGCCACTGGTGGCGACGACGATGTAGTTGCCGGCCGCAAGGTGGAACTTGACCGTGTTATAGCCATAGTCGACGTTCTTGCCGCCGGCCCCCTGGGCATCGTCCTTGAAGATTTCATAATAGACGTCGGACTTCGGCACCTCCCCGCCCTCCTTCAGGAAGGCCTGCGGGGTGAGATTGTAGTCGACCTCGGCTGCTTTCGGCGCGGGCTCGGGTGCCGGCGCTGGCGCGGGGGCCGGAGCAGGCGCCGGCGCCGCGACGGTTTCCACCAGGGCGTCCTGCAGCGCCTTCTCGTCGGAGGCCTGGATGTATTTGCCGCCGGTGTTTTCGGCGAGGCAGGCGATCTGCTTGCCTTCGTCGGCGGTCAGGCCGAAGCCGACGACATCGGCGGTGAAGTCGACGCCGGAAGCCTTGAGTTCCTTGCCGAGCGCGCAAGGATCGCCGCCGCAAGTTTCCAGGCCATCGGTGATCAGCACCACCGTTGCCTTGTCCTCGGTATATTTCAGCGCCTCGGCGGCCTGCTTGACGGCGGCCGTCAGCGGCGTCTTGCCCAAAAATTTCATGCTGTCGGCGGCGGCTGAGATCGCGCTGGCCGAACCCGCCTGCGGCGGCACGATCAGCTCGATGTCGTCGCAGCTGCCCTTGGTGCGATGGCCGTAGGCCATGAAGCCGATCTCGTCGTCGGCCGGAACCGACTGCAGCACCGTCCGCAGCGATTCACGCGCGATCTCCAGTTTCGGCTTGCCGTCGATCTGGGCCCACATCGAACCCGAAGCGTCCAGAATGATGATGACCTTGTTGGCGGCAAAGCCGAAACTGGTCATCGACAAAAAGATGGCCGCCGCAGCGACGCTCCGCATCAGTCCCGCCATGAATGTCTCCTGATTGATCCCTCGTCCGCGCCGGGAAAGCTATTTGACGCGGCGTCAGGATACAAGCCTGCAGGGCGCCCCTGCTCGGTACTCGCTTGCGGGCCTGAATATCAGTAGGTTGTGCGTCGCTCTTCCGATGGCGGGCGGCCGAACTGCAGCCGATAGCTCTGCGCGAAGTAGGAATGCGAGGTGAAGCCGGTGGCGATCGCCACGTCGAGGATCGGCATGTTGGTCTGGCGCAGCAATTCACGCGCCCGTTCGAGCCGGAGCCGCATGTAGTAGCGGCCGGGCGTCACGCTGAGGTGGCGCAGGAAGAGGCGCTCGACCTGGCGCACCGACAGGCCCGCCGACTTGGCGAGTTGCACCGCCGACAGCGGCTCATCGAGATGGTCGGCCATCAATTCTACGATGCGCCTGAGCTTCTCCGACTTGCCGGTGAGGTCACGCTCCGGCCCGACGCGCTGGCGGTCGCCGGCCGAGCGGATGCGCTCGTGCTGGAACTGGTTGGCGACGCCATTGGCGAGGTTGGAGCCGAAATCGCGGCGCACGATCTCGAGCATCAGGTCGATCGAGGTGGTGCCGCCGGCGCAGGTGTAGCGCTTGCGGTCGATCTCGAAGACATTGCCGGTGCAGTTGATGTCGGGAAAGCGCTCCATGAAGCCGGCGCGGTTCTCCCAATGGATCGTGCAGCGATAGCCGTCGAGCTGTCCGGCCTCCGCCAAGAGATAGGAACCGACCGACAAGGCGCCCAGCGCGTTGCCGCGCCGGCCCCAGCTGCGCAGCGCCGCCAGCACCTTGCTCTTGCCCGGAAACTCGGTGGTGAGCCCGACCGAGACGAACAGGATGTCGACCGGCGGCATGTCGGCGACCGAATAGTCGATCTTCAGCGGCAGGCCGTTCGAGGCCATGACCGCGTCGCCGTCGGCCGAAATCGTCGTCCAGCCGTAGAAGTCGCGGCCGAGCAGGCGGTTCGCCGAGCGGAAGCAGTCGATGGCCGCCGCCAGCGAGAACATCGAGAATTTGTCGACCAAGAGGAAGCCGAACTGACGGCCGCCCTGAACGGGATCGTTCGTGATCGGCCGTTCGACGGGAACAGTCAGGTTCGGCAATGCCAAGGCTTTCTCAAGTCAGAAGGACGGCCGCTTCAACCCGGCCGCGAGGTAGGCGGAAGCTACAGTGTTCGCCATCAGCATGGCAATGGTCATCGGCCCTACGCCGCCGGGGACCGGCGTGATGGCTCCGGCATTCTTGGCCGCTTCGGCATAGGCGACGTCGCCGACCAGGCGGCTCTTGCCTTCGCCCTTTTCGGGCGCGGGGATACGGTTGATGCCGACGTCGATGACGGTCGCGCCGGGCTTCACCCAATCGCCCTTGACCATTTCCGGGCGGCCGACGGCGGCGACCAGGATATCGGCGGTGCGGGCCAGCGCCGGCAGGTCTTTGGTGCGGCTGTGGGCAATGGTGACCGTGCAGTTGGCGGCGAGCAGCAGGTTAGCCATCGGCTTGCCGACGATGTTGGAACGGCCGACGACGACGGCGTTGAGGCCGGAAAGGTCCTTGCCGCGCACCCGCTCGATCAACAGCATCGAGCCCGCCGGCGTGCAAGGCACGAAGGCCGTCTCGAGCTCGCCCGTGCCGAGCTTGCCGACATTGATGAAGTGGAAGCCGTCGACATCCTTTTCCGGGGCGATCGTCTGAATGACCTTGCCGGCATCGATATGGCCGGGAAGCGGCAGTTGCACCAGGATGCCGTGGATCGACTTATCGGCGTTGAGATCGCCGATGATCTTCAGCAATTGCTCTTCGGTGGTGTCGGCCGGCAGCGTATGCTGGAGCGAGTGGAAACCGCATTCCTTGGCGGTGCGCGATTTCGAGGCGACATAGACCTGGCTTGCCGGGTCTTCACCGACAATCACCACCGCAAGGCCAGGCTTGGTGGCTCCCTTTGCCGATAGCTCCGCGGTCAGAGCCTTGACCTTCGAAACCACGTCCGCGGCGACACTCTTTCCATCAATCACTTCGGCCATCACCAACCCTCAGCTTCGCTTCGAGGCCCGCATCGATGCATGGCCTCATTCCTCGATCGGCATTGTCGATCCACCAAAGCGGGACGCTTGCGGCCGAAATGCAGCGCGGCATTTTCACGAAAATTCGACAGGGCAATCCCGTCAAAACGTCGTCGGATGCCGTAAACCCGAAACCGGCCGCTTTTATCCAACCGCGAGTGGCTTAGAAATACGGGCGCCTTAGAAATAGCGGCGGCGCGTGCGGCTTTCGGTCAGTTCGCGCACCGCCTCGCGGAATTCGCGCAGGCTGGCGCGGATATCGTCGATCTCACCCTGTTGGTCGGTGGGGGGCTGGTCGGTGGGGGGCTGGCCGGCGGAGAGCTGGCCGGCCTCGCCGGCGGCAGGCGAGCGCGGATGATATTGTGCCGCCGATGCCGAATGATGATCCTCGTAGGGATCGGTCCGGCCATGGTCCGGCCGGTACGAATAGGAATAGCCCTGCTCGTATGGCGGCTGGAAGTTCTCCCGCGCCGATGTCTGAGCCCGGGGATAGCGTTCTTCCAGGGTAGGTGCGCGCCAGGCGCTTTCGGGCGGAACAGTGTCCATATCCACCGTCTCGGCCGGCTCGCGCCGCACGAAATAGCGAACCGCTGACGCGAGCGAGCCGAAAAGCCCGGGGCGGCCGGCATCGTTGGCGGGTTGCGGCGGTGGCGCCACGGGTTGGACCGGAGCCGGCGCGGCCGCCGACACAGGCGGTGGGACCGGAGCAGGCGACGGTGTGAAGGACGCAGCTGCCGGGGGTGTGTGAGATGCGGCTGGGGGTGGTGTGAATGACCTGGCCGGAGGCGGCGTGAAAGATGGAGCCGGTGGCGGAGCGACAGGCGGAACCGGCGGCGGTGTTACCAGCGGCGGCGGCGCTGGCGGAGCGGCGCGGTTGGAAGTGTTCTCCACCAACGGAACACGCTCATCGACGCTGCGGCGCGAGCGGCGATCGGCCGTCTCGCGCAGGCTGGCAAGGATGCCGCGCAGCCCGCCGAGGCCGATGCCGGCAAACAGGCCGGCGAACAGGCCGGCCAGCGCCATCACCGCGCGCGACGGCCCCTTGGCCTGCAGCGGCGCATAGGCATCCGAAATGACGCTGATGTTGGCGGTGTTGATGTCCTTCTGCTCGCCGGTTTCCTTGGCGCGCAGCAGGAACTGCTCGTAGACGGAACGCTTGGCGGCGGCTTCGCGCTCCAGCTCGCGCAGCGAGACCAGGTTGTTGTTGACGTCGCCGCTCTGCACCTTGGCCTGCGCCAGGCGCGAGGACAGGTCCTGCTCGAGCTGGACGGAGCGCTTCAGGTCGACTTGCAGGGAGGACGCGATGCGCTGCAGCTCGGCGCTGATGCGCTCGCGCGCCCCGGCGAGCTGGGCGTTGAGCGCCTCGATCTCCGGATGGCGCGGGCCGAGCTTGACCTCGGCGCGATCGGCTTCCTGCTTCAGCGCCGCATATTGCGAGCGCAGCTCGTTCATCATGTTGGAGTTGATTTCCTCGGGCAAGGTGCCGCTGAGGACCGAATTGACGTTCAGCGAGCGCGCCGAAGCGGCGCGGGCGTTGAGTTCGAGCGTGCGGGCGCGGGCGACCGAGAGCTGCTCGTTGAGCTTCAGCATCTGGTCGTCGCTGATCAGGTGGCCCTGCGCGTCGACGAGGTCGTGCGTCGCCCGATAGTCCTCGACGTTGCGCTCGGCCGTCTCGACGCCCTTGCGCAATTCGTCGAGCCTGCCGGTGAGCTCGTCGTTGGCGCGGCCCGCCGTGCTGGACTGGATGTCACTGGAGATCTGCTTGAAGGCCTTGACCATGGTGTTGGCGATCAGGGCTGATTTCTCGGCGTTCTGCGTTGTGGCGCTGACCGAGACCACGAAGGTCTTGCCGCCGCGCTCGACGTCGAGGCTGTCCGCCAGGTTGCCGACCGCCAGCGCGCGCTTGCGCGCTTCGTCGGCGGAGCTCGCATCCTGCCGCGACAGGATCGAGCGGAGCGTCGACATCAGGCCGAAGCCGCCCTTGCCCTGGCCGTTGAATTCAGGATCGTTGGTGAGGTTGAGGTCGGTGACGACCTTGTTGAGAACAGTGCCCGAAGTCAGGATGCGGACCTGGTTCTCGACGATGGCGAGCGTCGCATCCGAAGCGACCACGTTCTGCGTCAGGTCGCGATCGGTGAGCTTGAGGTCGCGCGGGTCGACAATGACGTCGGTGGTGGCCTCGTACTTCTTCGGCGTCGACAACGCGATGGCGACGCCAAGCGCGGCGCCCAGGATGGTCGTCGACAGGATCAGCGCCTTGGATCGCGTGATGCCGCCAATCACCTGCATCGGGTCGATCAGCGGTTTCCACTCCTCGGAAACGTCGCGGGCAGGCGGCCGGCTTGCATGGCGCGGTTCGGGAGCGGCCTGTGGCTGACTGGCTTCGGCAGGGGCCTCGTAGCCCTGCCCGAATGAAGCGCGCTGGTTTCCCGCAGCCCAGCCGTCCTCGGTTTCGGCCGGACCCGAATCCGATTGCGGCTGATCGTGGCCAGATGCGTGGGTATCGACGGGGCGCGGATTGAACTTCCCTTCGCGTTCGGAACGCGCGGCGCGATGGCGGGCGGCTGCGTCCTCGCGCCAGGAGGAATTGGCCCGGTCGCCGATCGAAACCGTGTTGTCGTCGCCACGCATGGCCTGGCCGAGCGCCAGCAGCGAACGCTCGCGCCTCCAGTCATCACGGTTATCCCTGTCGACCATTGTCCTGGAACTTGCTCTCTGGCGGCTTGGGCGCGGCGGATCGGCCAATCGTTAAGCCACGCTAAACAGGCATAGGAAACAAACGGTTAATTTTGCGCCTCGGCGGGCACGGTTTTTCGCCTTGTTCATGGCATTTCAGCGCCGCCGGGACGAGCGCCAGAACGCCGCGTTAAACTTTCCAGCCTATGTATCGCCCCCGACATGACCCAGGCCAGCGACATGCCGCAAAGGCGGAGCTTCGCGCGGATCGGCCACTTCGTGGCCAGCCGCCGCAAACTGGTGCTCGACTATTTCTCGGCGATCAGCGGCGCCGGCGGCCGCCTGGTGTTCTCGCTCGCCTATTTCATCGCCTTGGCCAACAC
This sequence comes from Mesorhizobium sp. RIZ17, assembly GCF_051127865.1. Classification (NCBI taxonomy): domain Bacteria; kingdom Pseudomonadati; phylum Pseudomonadota; class Alphaproteobacteria; order Hyphomicrobiales; family Phyllobacteriaceae; genus Mesorhizobium; species Mesorhizobium sp. RIZ17. The sequence goes on along the minus strand of NZ_CP147861.1, from coordinate 3,500,749 downwards.
GCTTTCGATCGCCGAGTTCGGCATGTTCGCGACCGCTTCGGCCGCCGGCATCATGCTGTCGCGCATCCTGGCCTTCGGATTCATTTCGGCGCTCTACCGCACCGCCACGATCCGCCGTAACCTGATCGGCACGTTCACCGCCGGTTTCCTGCTTCTCGGCGCCTTGTCGCTGCCGTTCCTCGCCGCCGCGTCCTACGTCGTCTACCTGATCTTCTTTGCCGGCACCGTGCCGTTGCCGGCCTTCGCCGCGGTCGTCTTCGCCGAAGCGCTTCTGTGGCGGCCGGTCGAAGTGGCGCTGATCGTCAACAATGGGCTCGGCAAATTCGGGCGGGCGGCCGTGCTGGCCATCCTGGCCACAGCGCTCAGGGCAGTCGGCGCGATCCTGTTCATGCTTGGCGCGCAGCACAGCATCGGCGTCTGGTCGCTGTTCTATATCGGCGCCAATGCCGCCTCGCTCATCGTCGCCTTCGTCTTCTTCTATCCGCGCCAGCGGCTGAGGTTGCGCGCCGAACTCTATTTCCGGCGGCTTCTCGATTCCGTCTATGTCGCCGGCTCCGAGGTGCTGTTCTATCTGCAGATGGAGTTCGACAAGCTTCTGGTATTGTCGATCGGCGGACCGCATCTTGCCGGCATCTACGCCATCATCATGCGGCTGGTCGACCTCACCGCGATCCCAATCCGCACCTTCTCGATGATGCTGGTGCAGCGCATGATGCGGGCGCCGGAGCTTTTGTCGCGGCTGGCGGTGAAGAGCGGCATCGAAGGCGGGGTGTTCCTGGTCTCGACGCTGGCGCTCGTGTCGCTCGGCATCGTGCTGCACTTCTTCCCGAATGCGCTCGGCAAGAATGTCGCCGAGGCAGCGCCGCTGGTGGCGCTGGCGGTCTGCGTACCCGGCTTGCGCAACCTCGTCGAATACCAGGCCGAGCTGCTCTTCGCGCGCGGCCAGACGGCGGTGCGGGCGATCAATCTCGGCCTGCTCGCGGGATTGAAGGCGGTTCTGCTCACCTATGTGCTGACGACCATCCCCGACACGGCCAATCTGGTCCTGTCGCTCAACATCGTCTTCCTGCTGCTCTATCTCGCCTCGATGCTGCTGACCTACTCGGCCATGCGCCGACCGGCCAAGGCGATCTAAGCCTTAAGCGGCAAGCCCGATCAGGCGGCGGATGCGGCCGATATCGGTGCCGATGAAGGACTGCATGCCGATCGCCACCTGTTCCGGCGCCATGGTGTCGACGAAGCGGCGGAACTCGTCATTCGACAGCGGCTTGCCGTTCCAGTGGACGCGGCAGAACTCCTCCGAACCATGGAAATGGCCGGCGCCTTCAAGCACGTCGTCGACATAGCGGCCATAGATCATGCATTCGGAGAACTGGCGCGCCGAGCCGACGACGCCGACCCAGTCGCGGCCATGCACCGTCTCGATGCGTTCACACATCGCGTTGACCGTCTCGCGGCGCCAGGCGATCAGCGTCGAGATGTAGTCGTGGCCCGATCGATCGGCGGGATCGATGCCAAGTGCCGTGCCGGCGTTGCGTGACCAGATGCGGTGCTCGTCATGACCTTCATTGGCAAGCACGCCGTCGCGCCGGAACAGCCGCGCCTGGCCGTCGCGCCAGAAGGCGCCGGTGTCGAACGGTTTCAGGAAGGCGACGTCGGAATCGCAGAAGACGAACACGTCTTCCTTCGCCTGCCCGGCAATGGCGATGCGGCGCAGCTGCTGCACATGCCATCCGCGCAGCGGCTGCGTTTTCAGGCTCAGCCAGACGCGGCGGCGGAAACCGCTCAGCGGATCGTCAATGACGCGCAGCCAGCGCGGCAACAGGTCCCGCTCGTCGATGACGCTGCGGCGGCTGCCTTCCAGTTGGCGAAACAACGCGACGTCGCGATGCTCGGTGAGGATGTAATGATGCGCCATGCCGGTGACGTGGTGGTCGATGGTTTCGCACAGAAGCCGGCAGCGTTCGAAATCGGGCGCGTAGCTCGCCGTGACGATCGCGGCCGAAGGCACGCGCGGCAACGGTTCGACCGCGGCGGAGGTATCCGGCACGAAGCGGCTGTTCACCGGCGCGCCTCCGCCGGCGGCGGCCCGAGCGACAGCTTCTGCCTGACGACGCGCCACAGGAACAGCGGATTGCCGACAATGTAGCGGCGCCACAGGCGGCCGGGCTCGATCCACAGGCGGAACAGCCATTCGAGCCGCAGCCGGCGCAGCCACAGCGGCGCGCGCGGCACCGAGCCGCTCATGAAATCGAGCAGCGCGCCGACGGCGACCGGCAGCGTGCAATGGCGGCTGTCGATGTGGCGCTCGATCCACAGTTCCTGGCGCGGAACACCCATCGCCACGAGCAGCACATCCGGCCGCAGCCTGGCGATGCGCTCGAGGATAGCCGGCTCCTCGGCGGCGGAGAAGAAGCCGTCATGGATGACGACGAATTTGTGCTGCACGGCGAGCGTCGAAAGCTTCGCGGACGCGGCTTCGGCATTGGCGCGCGTCGTGCCGAGCAGCGCCACCGTCAGCGGGTGCGACGACGCTTGCAGGAAGGCCGGAATGAAATCGGTGCCGTTGAGGTTGCTGGGGAAAGGCGCGCCGTAAAGCAGCTTTGCCGCCATGTCGACGCCGACGCCGTCGGGGAGGATGAGGAAGTTTTCCAACGCCTCGGCAAAGACCGGGTCGGTGCAGGCGAGGTTGGCATTGTGGGCGTTGAGGAAGCTCACCTTGGTGAAGCGACGCTCGTCGATCAGCCTGGTGAGCAAGGCGATGGCCTCGTCCCAGCGTATGGCAAGAACCGGAATGCCCAAAATGGTCTTGAGCGCGTCGAAGCCGAAGGCCGCGCGCGCAGTGTGCATGTTCATGCGGCGACCTCCTGCCTGACAGCGCCGAGCCTCTCCAGGCCAAGCCCGATCGCGGCGTCGAGCGCCTTGAGCTGGCGGCGATGGAAGGCGCTGCCATCCATGTCGTGGACGTTTGCCGCTGCCGCCTGGAGGGCGGCCGCGAAAGCGATCGGATCGTCGGTCACCACGCAATTGTCGGGACGATAGCCGATGCCGCGCAGCGAGCGGCTGGTGGCGACGGACGGCAGGCCGAGCTCGAAGGTCTCGATGGTCTTCAGCTGCACGCCGCTGCCGGCGGTGCTGATCAAGGGAATGACGGAGGCCCCGCGCACGAAGGCCTGCGCGTCAGGAACCCTGCCGGCGAAGGAAACGCCGGGATGCGGCGAGGCGATGCCCGAAGGCATGTTGCCCGCGATCCTGATGCGGAAATCCGGCTTCAGATGCGGCACGACCTTGCTCAGGAACCAGTCGAGCCCGATGCGGTTCGGCTGCCAGGTCCAGGTGCCGATCAGCGCGGCGTCGCAATCGATATGGCGCTTCGCCTTGCCTGCAGGCGCCTGCGTACGGGTCACCAGTGGCAGCACCGCCGAGCGTCTGTCGGAGGCGACGCCAAGTGCCGCGCGGTCTTCCTCGGCCAGCGTGAAGACAAAGCGCGCGGCGCCGCAGAGGCGCTCTTCCATAATCTTGAGGAGTCTCGCCTCGCGGCGGAACATCCAGCGCTGAAGCGCGCTGCCGGCCGCGGCGGCATTCTCCTCGGCTGAGCGATGCTCGACATTGTGGGCGACGAAGACGAATGGACGGTCGGCGAGCACCTTTTCGAAAGCGCCGGCGAATTGCACCGAATTCAGGACATAGCCATCGAAGGGACCGGCGCGCTCGATGGCAGCGCGCAGCTCGGCGTCGGGAACGACGCGCAGCTTGACGGACGAGAAGGTAAGGCCGGAGACAACCGCCTTACCCAGCCAGGCAAGCTTTTGCAGCGGCGAAGCGCTTTCGGTGCGGACCTCGACGGCGTCGAGCACGATGGTGTTTTGCGGATCGGACGGGGCCTTGCCCGGCCAGATGAAGCCGATCACCGTCACGCGCGCGCCGGCCCGCCGCAGCGCGTCGATGATCGCGGTGTTGGCAATCTCGTAGCCCGAGGCGAGAGCGCCATCGGGCACGATCGATGTGGCGAACAGCAGATGCATTTCACCTATCCTTGGCTGCAGCCGGTAGCAAAACGCGGTGAAGCCTTGATTAAATGGCACCTGTCAAAGGCCGAAGATCCGAGTTTTCCGACAGGCGGACGAGAAGTTGATTAACGGGGCGTTATCACCGCGATGCTATTCGAGGTTTCAAACCAACGCTGCTGGAAACGGATGATCCCTTTGCCGTCCGACGCTTCTGTATCGATCGCGGGGCGGTCGCCGCGGCTTGCCGCCGAGACCGTCGATGCGGTCGTGACGCTGCCGACCTTCAAGCGGCCGAAGCAGGTGCTGGAAACCCTGGCTTCGCTCAAGGCGCAGCGGACCGACCGGCGCTTTGCCGTCATCGTCATGGAAAACGAGGCCGAGGCGCGCGAGGGCGCGGACGCGGTGCTGCCGCTGTTCGAAAGCGGCGAGATGCCCGGCATTGCGATCATCGCGCATGAGCGCGGCAACTGCAGCGCCTACAATGCCGGTTGGCAGACGGCGATCCTGCAGTTTCCCAACTTCAAGCACCTTTTGGTCATCGACGATGACGAGATCGCCGAGCAGGACTGGCTGGAGCGCATGTGCAAGGCCGCCGAGACCCTTGGCGCCGACATTGTCGGCGGCCCGCAAGTGCCGGTCTTTGCCGATCCGAGCCACGCCAGATGGGCAGAACACCCGGTCTTTGCGCCGCCCTATCGTGAAACGGGCCGCGTGCCGGCGCTTTATTCGTCCGGCAACCTTTTGGTCGGACGCAACGTGCTCAAGGCCATGGGACCGCCCTTCCTCGATCTCAGGTTCAATTTCATGGGTGGCGGTGATTCCGACTTCCTCAGCCGTTCCGCGCAGAAAGGCTTCGTGCTCGGCTGGTGCGCCGAGGCAAAGGTCAACGAGACGGTGCCGGCCCGGCGCGTCGAGGCCGACTGGATCCGCGCCCGATCCTTGCGCAACGGCGTGATCTCGACGCTTGTCGAAAAGAAGAGGCGGGCCGGCACGCCGTTTGCCGGCCTGAAAGTTCTCCTGAAGAGCCTGGCGCTGCTTGCGGCCTCGCCGTTGCGCGGCGTCGTCCGGCTGGCGCGCACCGGCTCGCTGACGACAGGTCTCTACCCGGTCTATGTCGCGCTCGGGCGCGTGCTCGCCGAATTCGGATATGCCAATGAGCAGTACCGACAGCCTGAGAAGAATTGAGCGCGCGCCGCTCAGCGCCGCCTTCACCAGGCAAGGTGTGGCGACGGCTATCGCCGCGCTCTTGTTCACCGTCATCATCGTCTCGTTCCGGCCCTTCCAGCCGGCTGGCGCGGAACTGACCGGCGACGGCGGCGACATCGTCAACCAGCTCGGCTTCGGCTCGCTCGGCGCCGTCTCGATCTTCGCGCTGCTCGCCTTCGCCGATCCGCGCGTGCTGCGCTCGCTGGTCAGCCCCTCCTGGGCGCTGATGCTGGGCTTCTTCTTCCTGTCGGTGGTGCTCGCCACCGATCCGCCCGCGGCGATGCGCGCCGCCTCCTTCACCATGATCGGCATCATCACCATGGCGACGATCCTGGTGCTGCCGCGCGACGCCGAGTCCTTCGCCAGGGTGGTCATCTTCACCGCCGTCGTGGTGATCGGCCTTTCCTATATCGGCCTCATCGTCTTCCCGCATGAGGCGTTGCACACGGCCGACTCGCAGGAGCCGGAGCATGCCGGCCTGTGGCGCGGCGTCTTCACGCACAAGAACATCGCCGGTCCGGTGATGGCCTGCTTCAGCTTCGCCGGGCTCTATCTGTTCCGGCGCGGCCAGCGCTGGTGGGGCGCAGCCATCTTCTGCGCGGCGATGATCTTCATGCTGCACACCGGCTCCAAGACGACCGCCGGGCTCGTCCCGTTCTCGATCATGATTGTCGTTCTGCCCAGCCTCATCGGCATGCGGCTCGGCACGCCGATCCTGTTCGCGCTGGCGATCGTCGCCACGGCCGTCGGCACGCTCGGCATCGTCTTCATCGCGCCGGTGAAGCATCTGGCGGCGATCTATTTCCCGAACCTGACTTATACGGGACGTACGACGCTTTGGGAGTTCGCGGGCGAGATGCTGGCGAAGAGGCCATGGACCGGCTACGGCTACGAAAGCTTCTGGGGGACGCCGCTGCTGCTCAACCAGGACCAGCCCTTCGACCGGCCCTGGGATATCCGCACCATCGTGCATGGCCATGACGGCTATCTCGACATCGCCGTGCTGATGGGCATCCCGGCGCTCTGCGTCGCCGTCTACACCTTCCTGATCGCCCCGTTGCGCGACTACATGCGCATCCCGGCGCGCAAGGAAAACATTTTCCTCGGCGACTTCTTCATGATGGTGGTGTTGTTCACGGCGCTGAACGGTTTCCTGGAAAGCTTCTTCTTCCACCGCGGCGATCCCGTCTGGCTGTTCTTCGTGCTCGGCGTGCTGGGCTTGAGACAGGTCTCGCTGCGGCCGATCCCGGTTCGCCTTTCAAACCAGGTGGTTTGACGACTGCCCTTTTCCGTTGCGGCGCAACCGTCTAAGGAGAGCTTCTTACGGAGGTTTCCATGACGATCAGGCTCGTTCTCGCCGGTTGCGGCAATATGGGTTACGCCATGCTTTCGGGTTGGCTGAAATCCGCGAAGCTCGAGCCGCAGGCGGTGTTCGTGGTCGAGCCCAACGCGGAACTGCGCCGGCGCGCCGAACATCTCGGCTGCCGCGCCGCCGCCGAGGCCACGGCCATACCGGCCGACGCCGTGCCCGATCTCGTCGTCATCGCGGTGAAGCCGCAGGTGATCCGCGAAGTGACGGCGCACTACAAGCGCTTCGGCGACGGCAGGACCAGCTTTCTGTCCATCGCCGCCGGCACGCCGGTCGCCACTTTCGAGGACGTCCTGGGCGAGCTCGCGCCGGTCATCCGCTGCATGCCGAACACGCCGGCGGCGATCGGCAAGGGCATGATGGTGGTGTTCTCCAATCCGTTGGTCTCCGACGACGTCCGCCGTTTCGTCGTCGAACTGCTTTCGGCAAGCGGCGTGGTGACGACGATCGACGACGAGGGCCTCATGGACGCCGTGACGGCCGTCTCCGGCTCGGGCCCGGCCTATATCTTCCACTTCATCGAGGCGCTGACGATCGCAGCCGAGAAGGCCGGCCTCCCCGCCGAAACCGCTAAGCTGCTTGCCATGCAGACCGTGTTCGGCGCCGCCTCGCTCGCCGCGGAGGCAGACGAGGAGCCGGGCGTGCTGCGCCAGCAGGTGACCAGCCCCAACGGCACAACCGCCGCCGCGCTTGCCGTGCTGATGGGCGGCGACCGCCTGACGAAGCTGGTTACGGAAGCAGTTGAAGCTGCGCGCCTCAGATCTATAGAGCTGGGGAAGTGACCTTCGCCCCGTAGAGCATGTCGTCCTGCAGCCGGCGCAAGGCGTAGAGTTTCGTCGTCCGGTCCGGCGCGGCATTGTCCTGCGTCAACAGCTCGCCCTTCCTGACCGGCTTCAGCACCTTGCCGCCTTCCAGCAATCCGACCGGTAGGGCGCGGCTCGTCCGTGCGTCGGCAATCGTCATGGTCCAGGAACGGTAACAGGTCTCGCCGATGGCATCGAAAGTCTCCCCGGCGGCAAGGTCGCGCTTGGCGACCGCGCAGACTTCCGCCACCGGCCGCGGCAGGGGGACCATGTCTGGCTTGCCGTGGAGCATGATGCGGGCGGCGGTGAGCGGCACCTCCAGCGAGGTCAGGTGATAGGGCCGGAACAGGCCGTAGTAGGGGCCCTTGCCGACATGCAGATCATCCATGCGCTCGACGACACGCGGGTGCATCGCCTCGACGATGACGAAGACGCCGGGCGCCACGCCCTTGCCGATCGTGTAGTCGACGACGCCTTTCCTCGACAGGAGGCCGCCATCCTCTTTGGGGATCAGCACCTTAGCCAGCTGATCGCGATCGGCCTTGGGCCCGTGCATGCCTGGAACATCCGGGACCAGGCCGGTGGCGTTGGCGATGGCACACATCTCGACCATGGTTTTCGAGCCGTCGACGAACTCTACCAGCATGCGCGGGTTCATGTTGCGGCGCGCCGCCTCTTCCCGATAATCGTCCGGAACGGCGTCATGGTTGAGTGGATTGTTCTTGCCCTTGCCCGCCGCGACGATACTCAGCCCGAGCGCCGAGGCGAACTCGATCAGTTCCATGCAGCTTGAGGGTTCGTCGCCCGCGCCGACCGAATAGACGACGCCCAGCCGGTCGGCCTGCTGCTTCAGGTAGCAACCGATGGTCACGTCGGCCTCGACATTCATCATCACCAGATGCTTGCCATGTTCCATGGCCATCAGGTCGAAATCGGCGGCGACGCCAGGTTTGCCCGTGGCATCGATGACGACGTCGATCAGCGGGTTGGTGACCAGCATTTCGTTCGAGGTGATGGCGATCCTGCCGCCCTCGATCGCCCGGGTGACCCCGGAGGCGGTTTCGGCCTCGACGGCCATCGCCTCGTCGCCATAGGCGATGCGGATCGCCTCGCGGGCGGTGTGCGGGCGCCGCGTGGAAATGGCCGCAATCGAAATGCCCGGCATCAGCATGCCCTGCGTCACCAGATCGGTACCCATCTCGCCGGAGCCGATGACGCCGATGCGGACCGGCCTGCCCTCGGCGGCGCGTCGGGCAAGGTCTCGGGCTAGCCCGGTCAGGGCGACATTGGTCATGCAAGAAGGTCCATGGCTTTTGCCTCCGGCCCGCAATACAGGGAACGATCCCGGTTTGCCAACCAAACCAGACGGACATGGCGATTTCTTGCGCATGCTTTGTAAAGCCGCAGCAGATTTTCCCCAGAAACCCGCAAAATTCCGACTTGGGCGGCAAACAGCCAAGTTTCTGAAGAACTAATGCTGTGGAGCCTGCGCGCGACGACCGCACGATTCGCCATTTGTTCCAGACCATTAACCATTGCAACCCGTCTTAAAGGCGACTGCGGCTCGGTCCGGACCGAAAAGCCCCGGCCCGCCGCACCGGCTTCTGTGCCATTTTTGCTACAGGTTTTGGCCCTAATGCCCGGAAACGTACTTTTGGAAGGTGTCTAATCCATTATATGCCCACAACCTCGAAAAATCTGATAGATACTGGCCGAAAGCTCTGGTGGCAGGCTTGGGCAAATAAGCGCCAATAAAAAAACAATGGCGCGGGGATAGTCACGGGGTAGAAATGATCAGGACGGGTAAAATTACCGTCGGCTGGCGGGTTGCGCTCGCCATTACGGTATCGATGCTGGCTTGTGGTAGCGCCAGCGCACTCACACTCAAAGAAGCCGTTGCCGTCGCAGTGGAATCCAATCCGGAGATTGGACAGGCGATCGAGAACCGCGAAGCGATCGAATTCGAGCTGCGCCAGGCGAAAGGCCTTTATCTTCCCAGCGTCGATCTGGAAGCATCGACCGGCGTTCGCCGCCTGGATAATGATACAAGGCGCGCGCTCGACGAGGATCACAAAGCCCTCTATCCGAACGAGGCCGATCTCACTGTCTCGCAGACGCTTTATGACAGCGGCGCAAGGCGGGCGGAACTCAACCGCCAGGCCTCGCGCGTCGATGGCGCTTCCTTCCGGGTTCTGGAACGGTCCGAGTTCATCGGGCTCGCGGTCGTCCAGGACTATTTGGAATACATGCTGCAGGCTTCGATCGTGGCCGAGGCCAAGAAGAACCTTGGCTTCCATCAGTCCATCCTCAGCGACATCAAGCAAGGCATCGCGGGCGGCGCGCTCAACGACGCCGACCGGCAGCAGGCCGAAGAACGCCTTTACGCCGCCAAGGCGCGGATGCAGGAAGCGACCGAGGAACTCGAGGCAGCCAAGATCCGCTTCTTCAAGAATGTCGGCAAGCCGCTGACCAACGCGTCGCGGCCGGCCGATGTCGCAGCCGCCCTGCCGCGGTCGCTGGACGATGCGATCGGGCTCGCCAGGCAGAACAATCCGCGCGTCCATATGGCCAACAGCGATATCGACGCGGCCGCTTCGCTGGTCGATGCGGCGCGGGCGAAATACGGCCCGACGGTCACCGCCGAGGGCGTCGCCCGGGGTGGATATAACATCGATGGCGCCGATGGCGACACCAGCGACCTGCAGGCCCGGGTGGTGCTGCGCTGGAACCTCTATCGCGGCGGTATCGACAAGGCCAACGAGCAGGAACAGATCCGCCGCACCAGCGAGCAGCGGCTTGCGCTGCACCAGGTGCTGCGCGAGATCGAGGAAGCCGTCCGCACTTCATGGGACCGCCGCTTCCGCCAGGCCGAGCTCGCAAAGACGCTGCGGCAGCAGGCAGCCACCAATGAAAAGCTGGTCGCCTCCTATCGCGAGCAGTTCAAGGTCGGGCAACGCTCGCTGCTCGACGTGCTCGACGCCCAGAACACGCGCTTCAACACCGCGACACTGGCCGACACGTCGTCCTATGCATCGCTGTTTGCCGAATACCGGCTGCTGGCCGCGACCGGGGAATTGCTGAAGACGCTCAACATCCAGCCGGCCAAGCAGTCCGCGGCCTACGCCCGTGAGGAATTCGGTGTGCCGGCCACGGCCGATACCGAGACCTATGCGCGGACGCCGTCGGAACAGAAGAACGATCTGCCGTTCGACATCCTCGCGCCGGTCAGGAAAAAGTAGCCGATGTAGCATCGATCTTCGGTCCCTCGGGGCGGATCGTGAACCAGCAACCCAACATCCTATCGCCCAAGGAGGCCTTCAAAGCCTGCTTCTGCGCTGTCGCGGCCTATCTCGGCAGGCCGAGCGCGGAAACCGTGCTGTTCGCCGGCGTGCCGATTTCGGAGACCCGCATCGAGCCGGACGAAATCCGCCATCTGGCCGAGCGGATCGGCCTGGAGGTCCAGGATTTCAGCCATCGCGATTTCCTGCGCGGCCGCTTCGATCTTCCGGCCATCGTCTTCCGCGTCAGCCAGTTGCCGGTCGCTCTCCTAGCGCAGATGGAGGGCGGGCAATATCTGACGGCGCCGCAGGAAGACGGCCGCACCACGATCGCCAGGTCGGAACTCGCCGAAAGCTATATCAGCGGCGGCACATCCTTCTCGATCACCTATGCCAACCAGGCCGAAGAGATGACGGTCGGCACAGCGGCGCGGATCGAACGGCGCCACTGGCTGACCGGCACCATGGGGGCGTTCTGGCGCACCTACTCCAAGGTGGTGCTGTCGGCGGTGTTCATCAATCTTCTGGCGATCGCCTCGCCGATCTTCACCATGAACGTCTACGACCGGATCCTGCCCAACAAGGCGATCTCGACGCTTTGGGTGCTGGCGCTCGGCATCGGCGCGGCGATCCTGTTCGACCTGCTTCTGAAGACGGCCAGGGCCTCGCTGATCGACTATGCCGGCCGCAAGGCGGATCTGCGGATTTCCTATCTGCTGTTCGAGAAAGTGCTGAACTCCTCGCTTTCGGCACGGCCCGGATCGACGGGCGAATATGCAAACCGCGTCACGCAATACGAGTTCGTGCGCGAGTTCTTCACCTCGAACACGATCAGCGTCTTCATCGATACGATCTTCGTCTTCGTCTTCCTGGCTGTCATCTACGCCATCGGCGGCTGGCTGGTGATCATACCGGCGCTGGCCTTCGTCATCTCCGTCATTGTCGGGCTGATCACGCAGCGGCGGATCGGCAAGCGGGTTGCCGCCTCGATGAACGAGGCGTCGCAGCGCCAGGCCCTGCTGGTCGAATCCATTTCGACGCTGGAGACGATCAAGTCGCTGCGCGCCGAAGCCTATCTCCTGCGCAAATGGGGCGAGCACTCGAAGAACGCGGCCAACACGTCGGAAAAGATCAAGGAGCTCTCGGCGGCGGCGGGCAACATCACCGGCGCCATCCAGCAATTCGTGACGGTCGCCCTGGTGGTGGCCGGCGCCTATGCGTTCTCGGAAGGCCAGGTCTCGACAGGCGCCATCATCGGCACCGTCATGCTTGCCGGCCGGGCCGTGGCGCCGCTCGGCCAGATCGCCATCACGCTTGCACGGTTCCGCCAGGCCATGCTGTCGCTCAGGATCATCAACACGATCATGTCGCAGCCGGAGGACCGCCCTGACACTGTCGGTTTCGTCAACCGGCCGATCCGCAGCGGCGCGCTGGTGTTCAGGAATGTCGGCTTCGCCTATCCGGGCACGGAAAACGAGGTTCTGAGCGGGCTCAACATCGCGGTCAGGCCCGGCGAGCGGGTCGGCATCATCGGCCGCATCGGCTCCGGCAAGACCACGATGGGCCGGCTGATCGGCCGGCTGTTCCTGCCGACGTCGGGGGAGCTGCTGCTCGACGGCATCGACATCCGGCAATACCATCCCTCGGAGGTCCGCGCCGCGGTCGGCATCGTCGCGCAGGCCGGCGACCTGTTTTCGGGAACCATCAAGGAGAACCTCCTGATGGCGGCGCCGGAAGCGACCGACGAGGAGATCATCGATGCGGCGAAGGCCGCCGGCGTCGACGACTTCGTCTCGCGGCATCCGCGCGGCTACGACATGAATGTCGGCGAGCGGGGCACCAATCTTTCGGGCGGACAAAGGCAAGCCGTGGCGATCGCACGGCTGCTTTTGACCAAGCCGAAGATCGTCTTCCTGGACGAGCCGTCGGGTTCGATGGATCTCGCTTCCGAACGGCAGTTGATCAAGCAGCTCAAGGTGGCGTTCGACCGCAGCACGACGCTGATCGTATCGACCCATCGCTACAGCATGCTGGAACTTGCCGACCGCCTCATCGTCATCGACCAGGGCCGCGTCGTCGCCGACGGGCCGAAGGAACAAGTCATCCAGGCATTGCAGAAGGCAAATGCCTGACCGGAACGTATAGACATGCTTGCAAGGGAAGATCGGCCACCTCTATTCGCCTCGGCCTCCGTCTACATCGTCGGGGCGCTGTTCGTGTGCTTCACGGCCTGGGCGTCCTTCGCCGAGGTCGACGAGATCGCGCGCGGCGACGGCAAGGTGATACCCGCATCGAAGACGCAGGTCATCCAGGCCAGCGAAGCCGGCGTGGTGCAGGAGATCGCCGTCCAGATCGGCCAGACCGTCAAGAAGAACGACCTCATCATCCGTCTCGACAACTCGGGCAACACGTCGAGCCTCGGCGAAGAGAAGGCCAAGGCGCGGGCGTTGCAGGCGCGTATCGCCAGGCTGCAGTTCGAGCAGAGCGGCAATGTGGAAGGGGCGTTCCCCTGCCCTGCGGACATCCAGAAGGTCGCGCCGGAAATCTGCGACAACGAGCAAAAGCTGCTCGTCGCGCGCCGCGACAATTTCGAGGTCAAGCTGTCGGTTCTCAAATCGCGCCTCGACCAGCGCGAGAAGGAGCTGGACGAGGCCACCGCCAATGCCGACCGCCTGTCCAAGAGCCTTGCCGTCATCGACCAGGAAGCGGCGCTGGTCGAACCCATGGTCAAGAAAGGCCTGATGGCCAAGACCGAACAGCTCCGCGTCGAGCGGGAACAGACCGACCTTCATGGGCAGTTGGCCCTGGCCGGCGAAACCATCAAGAAGACCAAGTCGGCTATCACCGAGGCGCAGCTTCAGGTGAACGAATTGGGCCTGCAATTGCAGCAGGAAGCGTTGAGCGACCTGACGCAGGCGCTGGCCGATCTTTCCGTGGTCGACGAAACCATCCGCGGCGCCACGGACAAGGTCGCGCGCACCGACATCCGCTCGCCGGTCGACGGCATCGTCAACACGCTCGACGTCAATACGCTCGGCTCTTTCGTCCAGCCGGGCGCGGTCGTGGCCGGCATCGTGCCGACTTCCGAGACGCTTTTGGTCGAAGCCCGGGTTTCGCCGCGCGACGTCGCCTTCATCCAGCCGAACCAGGAGGCGCTGATCAAGGTCACGGCCTATGATTTCTCGATCTTCGGCGGCATCGAGGGCAAGGTCTCCAACATCACCGCCGACAGTCTTGTCGACCAGAAGACGGGCGAGCCCTACTACCAGGTGCGGGTCGCCACCGAGAAGTCGACGCTGACAAGGAACGGCAAGACCTATTCGATCATTCCCGGCATGATCTGCTCGGTCGACATCAAGACCGGACACAAGACGATCCTCAATTATCTTTTGAAGCCCATCAACAAGGCGCGTCAGGAGGCGATGAGTGAACGATAGCGCCGTCCACCACCCGGAGACCTCGCGCGAGCGGCTGCTGCCGGCGCTCGCGGCCGAGGATTTCGGCCCGGAATTCCGCGTCGTGGCGCGCGGCGGCGTGCGTCGCGGCATCCGGCTGGAGCGCGCCTTCTGGGCATCGCTGAAGCACCTGGCCGAAAGCCGCAAATGCACGATCGGCATGCTGGTCGAGGAGATCGCCGAACACCATCCCGACCAGGGCAACCTCACCTCGGCGATCCGCGTCGCCTGCATGCGCGGCCTCGCCGAGGAAAGCATGGAACTGCGCAAGCTCGCTTCGATCCGCACGATCAACGCGATCCTGGTCGCCTGCCCCTCGCCCGCCTTCGCGCTGTCTTCGTCGAAGAAGATCCTGGCCTTCAACACGCCGTTCCAGCAACTGGTCAGGCGTCAGTTGCCGAGCGCGCCCGGCGAGGATGGGCGCCAGGACCTGAAGCTGGCGCTCGACCTCAACGTTCCCGACATCTTCGCCCGCCTCGACGCCAACGGCGAAACGCCGGTCACCAGCGGCTTCGTCATCGGCGCCGGCGATCGCCGCTATCGCGGCCAGCTCAGCGCGGTGCGCGCGCCCGTCACCGAGCCGGAACTGCTGATGGCTTTCGTCTTCAACGGTTAGAGTCGGCCGAGGCTACTGCCTGAGATTTGAAGCCACCGATGGTTCCGGCGAACCTTCGCCAGGCGCCACCGTCGCAAAGCCGCCGGCGATGTCGGCGATCTGCGCGCCCGATTTCGACCCGTGGATCCAAGCTCGATCGGTACTGAAGGAATAGAGCGGAACATAATCGGGCAGCTCGCTGTCGCGCAGGACGGCGTTGCCGAGGCTGTCGAGGATGAAGGCGCCGCTTCCCGTGCTGACCGACAGGACGGCGTGGAAGAACTTGCGGCGGCGGTCCTGGAGCACCACGAGCGACATGCTCCGTGCCGGGATGCCGGCCCTGAGCAGGGCCGCCATCTTGAGTATGGCGAAATCCTCGCAATCGCCGGCGCGATGTTCGAGGATTTCCGAAGGCTTCGCCCAATAGTCGAGCTTGCCGTAGACGACGCTGTCCTTGCGATAGGCGATCAGGCGGTTGATGCTTGAGTTGACGAAGGACAGCTTCTCGCGAAAGCCCTTGTCGGCGGCAATCTTGATGATCTCGGCGAAGGCCGGGCTCTCGCGGTCGCAGGCGCTGCCCGCGGTGCAGTCCACGACGGCCTTGTAGACGGGAGCCCAGCGCGCCGCGACCGGGAAGTTGCGCATCGACAAGGCGACCGAGCCGAAGACGCCGGGAATGATCGCGGCGGTCTGGATCGGGTCGATGCCGGGATCGGCCTTGGCGCTCGAAAGCGCTTCGGCCGCGTCAGCAGCTGCCGGCGCGTAGCCTGCCGAAACATTCGCGATCCGATATGCTGCGGCCGGCTGCCAAGGCATCGGCCGGGCCAGCGAAACGCCGCCGAGGCTCGCCGGCGCAAGTACCGTTTGCAGGACCGTATCCGAGCCCGAACTCGCGCTGGCCCACGATGGATTCGCCAGCGCGGCAAGGCCGACCGCCAGCAAGAAAACCTTGATCCCCGTTATCTCCAGGGCAGCTTTTTGTATTTTCATAACGCCCACCTTTGACTGTGGACGCTACCAATCTTGTCTCAAATTATCGGAAAGGAAGGTGGGTAAGTTTCCGCGAATCACGCTATTCTGTTTTGCATCAAATTTTATTCAAATTTATACTTTCATTTACCAAGCCAATGCCGCGCGGCGCAGCCGACCCGGCATTCCTTAAGATCATACATATCCAGATATATCATCACGATTTACCAAGTGTAAAAAATGCGATTCTCTACATATCCGAATATATGAAATAGATTGAAGGTCTGTTGCAAAGTCCGGGCCTGACATGTCTCTTTCCGGGAAATGCCGGAGGGGCTTTAGCTATGACGAACAATATCGAATTCGACGCCGTTTCAAATTCCTGGAACGAGCACACCAGCGCTGGTGAAAATCATATCTCGACGGGTGTCCAGGTCGCGCAGGCGACCACCGGCCAGGCGGCAAGCGAACCGGTGCCGGTCGACGTCGGCAGCGGCGCGCCGGCGCAGGGCGCGGCCAATGCGCCGGCGGCAAACCAGCCGGCGGCCGATGCGAACGCCCCTGCCAACGCTCCGGCTTCGAATGCCGCCCAAGGAAACGCGCCGGCCGCAAACGCCGCGGCTTCGAACGTTCCGCATGAATATCACGCCGATGCCGGCAATGTCGTGAAGCTGCCCGCCAATGTCTCGATCGACAACATCAAGGTCGACGGACACAATCTGGTGCTGGTGCAACCCGACGGCTCCGAGATCGTCATCAAGGACGGCGCGCTGAACGTGCCGACCTTCATCCTCGGCGATGTCGAGGTGCCGCGCGTGGCGCTGATCGCCGCGCTCGAGGCCAGCCATGTCGATGTCGCCTTCGGCGCCGACGGCTCGATCTCGGCCGGCGGCAATGGCTCGCCAGGCAGCGCGGGCGGAAATTTCGAACATCCCGCCGGCGGCATCGGCGACGGCTTCGGCCTGAGCGCATTGCTGCCGCCCACGGACCTGGCGTTCGGCCAGCCGGAGAATAGGGAGCTGTTCCCGGGGCTCGTCGACAGGGGCGTTTCCGTCGTGGCGATGTCGCTGCTCAGCCCGACCGAGGCGGCCAGCGAAACCGGCTTGAACGGCGGGCCGCAACAGTCGCCCGGCAGCGACGCGCCGAGCAACGCGGAAACGTCGAGCAATGGAACGATCACCATCGACGCGCCAGACGGCATCGGATCGATCGTTATCAACGGCGTTGCCGTCACTACCGTCGGACAGCAGATCCAGGGCCAGTTCGGCTATATCACGATCGTCTCGCTGAACACGAGCACCGGGGTCGTCGAATACAATTATACCGTCACCGAATCGGTCACGCATCCCATACATACGGACGGGTACGACCAGAACGACACGGTTCCGGACAATTTCAGCATCACCGTCACGGATTCCGACGGCGACACGGCCAGCACCACATTTGCCGTCGCCATCATCGACGACGTGCCGACGGCGGTCGCCGACGTCGACAGCGTAGCGGCCGGCCAGCTCGGCCCGGCTACCGGCAACGTGCTGCTTGGCGGCACCGATGCGGGCGACACCAACACGACGGACGGTGTCGCCGACGTCCAGGGGGCCGACGGCGCGAAGGTGGTTGGCGTTGCCAAGGGCACGACCAATGCCGATCTGGATGACACGAGCACACTCGATGTGCAGGTCCAAGGCGCCTACGGCAAGCTGACGCTCCACGCTGACGGCAGCTACACCTATGTGCGCGACGCCAACACGCCCGGCGGTGTCAACGATGTCTTCACCTATACGATCAAGGACGGCGACGGCGACACTTCGCACACCACGCTGACGATTTCGATCGGCAATTCGACGCCGGAGATCAGCGACCTCACGCCCGAGGCCAATGGCGGCGACGTCGTCGTCAATGAGGACGACCTCTTGGCCGGCCGAGGCTCCGGCGAATCAGCCGGTTCCGACACATCGAAGGAAAGCACCACCCAGGGCGGCACCTTCACCATCCATTCGCCCGACGGCATCGCCTCGCTGAACATCGGCGGACACGACTTCATCACCAATGGCCAGTTTACCGGCGGTTCCTTCACGACGGCGCTCGGCAACACGCTCACGGTGACGGCCTACAATGCCGCCACCGGCGAGGTGAGCTACACCTACACGCTGGTCGACAACGAGGCGCACGACCCGATTCAGGGCACCAACAGCCTGTTTGAGAATTTCGACGTCACGCTGACCGACATGGACGGCCAGAGTGCCAACAGCACGCTCTCCGTCAACATCGTCGACGATGCGCCGACGGCTTCGGCCGAGGCCTCGCAGAACGTCACCGAAGGCGCGACTGTGACTGGCACGCTGGACTTCGTCGCCGGCGCCGACGGCGCAACGGTGACGCACATCAACGGCACCGCGCTGGTCTTCGATCCCGTCACCCACTACTCGCAGGCGATCGACATCGGCGCCGGCACCATCCAGGTGAAGGCGGACGGCTCCTACTCGTTCACGGCCGATGCATCGGTCAACAACAGCTCCGGTCCGGTTGCGGTCAGCGCCACCTACACGGTGACCGACGGCGACGGCGACACGGCAACGGCCGGCATCGCCTTCGCGGTGACCGACGCCAACCACCCGAGCACAGGCACCGCCTCGGCCTCGGTCGACGACGACGGGCTTGCCGGCGGCAATCCGGCAAGCACCACTGGCGACATCGCCGTGCCCAACACCGATGGCGACAACAACGAGGCGACGTTCTCGGGCACGCTCGGCGGCAGCGTCGGCGGCGACGGCGCGGGCGCCAACGGCTTCTCGTTCGCCGCCCTCAACGGCACCTCCGGCACCGTCGGACAAGAGAGCGTCACCTACAGCTGGAATGCCGCCAACGACACGCTGACGGCAACCGGCCCGCGCGGCGCCCTGTTCACCGTCCATGTGACGGACCCGGCAACCGGCGCCTACACCGTCACGCTGCTCGACAACGTGCTGCAGGCGCAGGGTCCGAACGACGAGAACAACGCCACCGTCAATCTCGGCTACACCATCACCGACGCCGACAACTCGTCCACGACCGGCACGCTCACCATCACCTTCAACGACGATGCGCCGACGGCTTCGGCCGAGGCCTCGCAGAACGTCACCGAAGGCGCGACTGTGACTGGCACGCTGGACTTCGTCGCCGGCGCCGACGGCGCAACGGTGACGCACATCAACGGCACCGCGCTGGTCTTCGATCCCGTCACCCACTACTCGCAGGCGATCGACATCGGCGCCGGCACCATCCAGGTGAAGGCGGACGGCTCCTACTCGTTCACGGCCGATGCATCGGTCAACAACAGCTCCGGTCCGGTTGCGGTCAGCGCCACCTACACGGTGACCGACGGCGACGGCGACACGGCAACGGCCGGCATCGCCTTCGCGGTGACCGACGCCAACCACCCGAGCACAGGCACCGCCTCGGCCTCGGTCGACGACGACGGGCTTGCCGGCGGCAATCCGGCAAGCACCACTGGCGACATCGCCGTGCCCAACACCGATGGCGACAACAACGAGGCGACGTTCTCGGGCACGCTCGGCGGCAGCGTCGGCGGCGACGGCGCGGGCGCCAACGGCTTCTCGTTCGCCGCCCTCAACGGCACCTCCGGCACCGTCGGACAAGAGAGCGTCACCTACAGCTGGAATGCCGCCAACGACACGCTGACGGCAACCGGCCCGCGCGGCGCCCTGTTCACCGTCCATGTGACGGACCCGGCAACCGGCGCCTACACCGTCACGCTGCTCGACAACGTGCTGCAGGCGCAGGGTCCGAACGACGAGAACAACGCCACCGTCAATCTCGGCTACACCATCACCGACGCCGACAACTCGTCCACGACCGGCACGCTCACCATCACCTTCAACGACGATGCGCCGACGGCTTCGGCCGAGGCCTCGCAGAACGTCACCGAAGGCGCGACTGTGACTGGCACGCTGGACTTCGTCGCCGGCGCCGACGGCGCAACGGTGACGCACATCAACGGCACCGCGCTGGTCTTCGATCCCGTCACCCACTACTCGCAGGCGATCGACATCGGCGCCGGCACCATCCAGGTGAAGGCGGACGGCTCCTACTCGTTCACGGCCGATGCATCGGTCAACAACAGCTCCGGTCCGGTTGCGGTCAGCGCCACCTACACGGTGACCGACGGCGACGGCGACACGGCAACGGCCGGCATCGCCTTCGCGGTGACCGACGCCAACCACCCGAGCACAGGCACCGCCTCGGCCTCGGTCGACGACGACGGGCTTGCCGGCGGCAATCCGGCAAGCACCACTGGCGACATCGCCGTGCCCAACACCGATGGCGACAACAACGAGGCGACGTTCTCGGGCACGCTCGGCGGCAGCGTCGGCGGCGACGGCGCGGGCGCCAACGGCTTCTCGTTCGCCGCCCTCAACGGCACCTCCGGCACCGTCGGACAAGAGAGCGTCACCTACAGCTGGAATGCCGCCAACGACACGCTGACGGCAACCGGCCCGCGCGGCGCCCTGTTCACCGTCCATGTGACGGACCCGGCAACCGGCGCCTACACCGTCACGCTGCTCGACAACGTGCTGCAGGCGCAGGGTCCGAACGACGAGAACAACGCCACCGTCAATCTCGGCTACACCATCACCGACGCCGACAACTCGTCCACGACCGGCACGCTCACCATCACCTTCAACGACGATGCGCCGACGGCTTCGGCCGAGGCCTCGCAGAACGTCACCGAAGGCGCGACTGTGACTGGCACGCTGGACTTCGTCGCCGGCGCCGACGGCGCAACGGTGACGCACATCAACGGCACCGCGCTGGTCTTCGATCCCGTCACCCACTACTCGCAGGCGATCGACATCGGCGCCGGCACCATCCAGGTGAAGGCGGACGGCTCCTACTCGTTCACGGCCGATGCATCGGTCAACAACAGCTCCGGTCCGGTTGCGGTCAGCGCCACCTACACGGTGACCGACGGCGACGGCGACACGGCAACGGCCGGCATCGCCTTCGCGGTGACCGACGCCAACCACCCGAGCACAGGCACCGCCTCGGCCTCGGTCGACGACGACGGGCTTGCCGGCGGCAATCCGGCAAGCACCACTGGCGACATCGCCGTGCCCAACACCGATGGCGACAACAACGAGGCGACGTTCTCGGGCACGCTCGGCGGCAGCGTCGGCGGCGACGGCGCGGGCGCCAACGGCTTCTCGTTCGCCGCCCTCAACGGCACCTCCGGCACCGTCGGACAAGAGAGCGTCACCTACAGCTGGAATGCCGCCAACGACACGCTGACGGCAACCGGCCCGCGCGGCGCCCTGTTCACCGTCCATGTGACGGACCCGGCAACCGGCGCCTACACCGTCACGCTGCTCGACAACGTGCTGCAGGCGCAGGGTCCGAACGACGAGAACAACGCCACCGTCAATCTCGGCTACACCATCACCGACGCCGACAACTCGTCCACGACCGGCACGCTCACCATCACCTTCAACGACGATGCGCCGACGGCTTCGGCCGAGGCCTCGCAGAACGTCACCGAAGGCGCGACTGTGACTGGCACGCTGGACTTCGTCGCCGGCGCCGACGGCGCAACGGTGACGCACATCAACGGCACCGCGCTGGTCTTCGATCCCGTCACCCACTACTCGCAGGCGATCGACATCGGCGCCGGCACCATCCAGGTGAAGGCGGACGGCTCCTACTCGTTCACGGCCGATGCATCGGTCAACAACAGCTCCGGTCCGGTTGCGGTCAGCGCCACCTACACGGTGACCGACGGCGACGGCGACACGGCAACGGCCGGCATCGCCTTCGCGGTGACCGACGCCAACCACCCGAGCACAGGCACCGCCTCGGCCTCGGTCGACGACGACGGGCTTGCCGGCGGCAATCCGGCAAGCACCACTGGCGACATCGCCGTGCCCAACACCGATGGCGACAACAACGAGGCGACGTTCTCGGGCACGCTCGGCGGCAGCGTCGGCGGCGACGGCGCGGGCGCCAACGGCTTCTCGTTCGCCGCCCTCAACGGCACCTCCGGCACCGTCGGACAAGAGAGCGTCACCTACAGCTGGAATGCCGCCAACGACACGCTGACGGCAACCGGCCCGCGCGGCGCCCTGTTCACCGTCCATGTGACGGACCCGGCAACCGGCGCCTACACCGTCACGCTGCTCGACAACGTGCTGCAGGCGCAGGGTCCGAACGACGAGAACAACGCCACCGTCAATCTCGGCTACACCATCACCGACGCCGACAACTCGTCCACGACCGGCACGCTCACCATCACCTTCAACGACGATGCGCCGACGGCTTCGGCCGAGGCCTCGCAGAACGTCACCGAAGGCGCGACTGTGACTGGCACGCTGGACTTCGTCGCCGGCGCCGACGGCGCAACGGTGACGCACATCAACGGCACCGCGCTGGTCTTCGATCCCGTCACCCACTACTCGCAGGCGATCGACATCGGCGCCGGCACCATCCAGGTGAAGGCGGACGGCTCCTACTCGTTCACGGCCGATGCATCGGTCAACAACAGCTCCGGTCCGGTTGCGGTCAGCGCCACCTACACGGTGACCGACGGCGACGGCGACACGGCAACGGCCGGCATCGCCTTCGCGGTGACCGACGCCAACCACCCGAGCACAGGCACCGCCTCGGCCTCGGTCGACGACGACGGGCTTGCCGGCGGCAATCCGGCAAGCACCACTGGCGACATCGCCGTGCCCAACACCGATGGCGACAACAACGAGGCGACGTTCTCGGGCACGCTCGGCGGCAGCGTCGGCGGCGACGGCGCGGGCGCCAACGGCTTCTCGTTCGCCGCCCTCAACGGCACCTCCGGCACCGTCGGACAAGAGAGCGTCACCTACAGCTGGAATGCCGCCAACGACACGCTGACGGCAACCGGCCCGCGCGGCGCCCTGTTCACCGTCCATGTGACGGACCCGGCAACCGGCGCCTACACCGTCACGCTGCTCGACAACGTGCTGCAGGCGCAGGGTCCGAACGACGAGAACAACGCCACCGTCAATCTCGGCTACACCATCACCGACGCCGACAACTCGTCCACGACCGGCACGCTCACCATCACCTTCAACGACGATGCGCCGACGGCTTCGGCCGAGGCCTCGCAGAACGTCACCGAAGGCGCGACTGTGACTGGCACGCTGGACTTCGTCGCCGGCGCCGACGGCGCAACGGTGACGCACATCAACGGCACCGCGCTGGTCTTCGATCCCGTCACCCACTACTCGCAGGCGATCGACATCGGCGCCGGCACCATCCAGGTGAAGGCGGACGGCTCCTACTCGTTCACGGCCGATGCATCGGTCAACAACAGCTCCGGTCCGGTTGCGGTCAGCGCCACCTACACGGTGACCGACGGCGACGGCGACACGGCAACGGCCGGCATCGCCTTCGCGGTGACCGACGCCAACCACCCGAGCACAGGCACCGCCTCGGCCTCGGTCGACGACGACGGGCTTGCCGGCGGCAATCCGGCAAGCACCACTGGCGACATCGCCGTGCCCAACACCGATGGCGACAACAACGAGGCGACGTTCTCGGGCACGCTCGGCGGCAGCGTCGGCGGCGACGGCGCGGGCGCCAACGGCTTCTCGTTCGCCGCCCTCAACGGCACCTCCGGCACCGTCGGACAAGAGAGCGTCACCTACAGCTGGAATGCCGCCAACGACACGCTGACGGCAACCGGCCCGCGCGGCGCCCTGTTTACCGTCCATGTGACGGACCCGGCCACCGGCACCTATACGGTGACGTTGCTCGACAACGTGCTGCAGGCACAGGGCCCGAACGACGAGAACAACGCCACCGTCAATCTCGGCTACACCATCACCGACGCCGACGGCTCGACGGCGCCCGGTACGCTCACCATCACCTTCAACGACGATGCGCCTACGGCGCTGTCTCCCGAGACGGCAGTTCTCATCAACGCGGTCAACAGCATCGCGACATTCGATCTGGATTGGGACGCCAACATCGACAACAATGTCGGCGCTGACCAGCTTGGGTCCATCAGCTTTGCCAACGTCGTGAACGGCCAGCAGGCCACCGGCGTAATAAATGGAAGCACAGTCAATCTGACGTCAGGAGGTCAGCCTATCCTGTTGTACCTCGTTGACCATGACAACAATCCTGCCACCCCGATGCAGTTGCAGGGGTGGACCGGCGGCCTAGGCACCGGAACCGAGATCTTCCAGATCACGCTGCAGCCAGACGGAAGCCTGGCGTCTAGTTCTGACCATTACCAGGTTGAAGTGTTCGCCGCGATTGGCGCCACAGAGCAGACGCACATCGACAATTTCTCGGCGCTCGGCTCGAACTCGCAGCAATTCAAGGCCCTAGACGTGGCGGGAACCACCCAGGACCTGCTGTTTTCCGGTTACGTAACCCAGGCAAACGGAACGAGCAATGCGGCAACAGGATCGGCGGTCTCGGCGAGCACAACTGGGATTGGTGTTGGCAATAACTCCATGAACGACGGTGACAATCTACGGATCGATTTCGTCAACGATCTGACCGTCTCAACTGGCAACAACAACACCTATGACTACTCGACTCACTATAATGTCAACGACTTCCAGTTTGCCATTGTACAGGTGAATGGCAGCCCGCCAGCGGACTCGATCGAAACCTGGGTGCGCATCTATAACGCAGGCGATGACGATCCAAACACCAACACCGCAGCGGATGCAGCAGCCCTTGCGAACGACGCTCAGCTCACCACGATCACGGATATCAAAGTGAACGGCGTGAGTTTGAACCTTGCTTCGTTGACGACGGATGGACACGGCGGATATTTGATCACAGGCCTAGATCTCCACGACACCGTTCTCGTGACGGCCTCTGGAAGCGGCTATGACAGGATTGAAATCGAAAATGCCATCGCCCCTGGAACCTCAAGCCTTAACGGAGAGTCGTTTGATATCGGAGCCTTTGCGTTTGTCACGACCGTCACAAACGTCCCATCGGTCGAACTGAACTTCGACCTTCTATTGAAGGATGCGGACGGGGACACTTCCACAAGTTCGCTGGCAGTCGATTTGCTCTCCTCGGGCAGTGTAACGAGCGACCATTCGAGTTCCGGCTCGGGCGTGACCGAGACCGCTGCAGCAGGAGTAATAAATATCATCGGCTCGGATTTTGCAGATTCCTTGACCGGCAATGGCTCGAACAATGTCCTAGCTGGGATGAATGGAAATGACACCCTGCATGGCGCCGGTGGAAATGATTTGCTCATTGGCGGTCTCGGCGACGATACCCTCTACGGCGACGACGGAAACGACATCATCTACGGCGGGTCGGGACTTAACCACCTAACCGGCGGCGCGGGCGCGGATACGTTTGTGATCGATGCATCCAAGCTCACGGTCCACGTTGCCGATGTCATCGCAGACTATACACCCGGCCAGGACGTTATCGACCTGTCAGAGCTACTTAAATCCCTTGGAGGCGACGCGCCGACTACTGATCCGCAGGTAGGCGACTCAGTCAACGTCACCTTCTCAAACGGCGACGCTCACGTGATGGTCGACGACAACGGTACCGCTGCCGGGGGCAACATGGTCGAAGTGGCAACGCTGACAGGGGTTGGTGTCGGATCTACGATTAGTATCCTTTACGACCACAGCCAGCCAGCGCATACGGAAACTGTGACTGTTTGATCAACGCACCGATAGAACAAACGTGATGGCTCAGTTGACGTAGCGCTTGGTCACACTCCCATGCTATGCATAAGCAACACGTGAATTCGTAATCTGGAGAGGGGCTTACATGAGACATTCCGCAAGATTGCTGGCTTCGGCCGCGGCGCTGCTGCTCGCCGGGTCGACGGGCTTCGCCGCCGATATCATCGGTGAGCCGGCGGTGAATTATTGCCGCACCGTCGGCACCTCGGACCTGGTGCTGACCGACAACATGGTCGAGCTCAAGGACCATGTGGTGAAGTTGATGGACGAGTCGGTCGCCGTCGCCAACAGTCCGGAATGGATCAACTCGTCGCGCCCCGCCTTCGTCTGGGCTTCGGAAGCCAAGGTCGCCTGCGGCATGGCCTATGGCTACCTCAAGACGAACTACAAGGACGAAGACACGCTCAACAAATGCGAGTGCTTCCACGACCGCATGGTCGAGTATATGCATTGAGCTGACGGGCGTGCGCTGCGCCGACCGGCTGCAATGATGACGATGCAAGCCCGGGTGGAGGCGCACGCCTGCGCGGCCACGGCGCCGGTTGCCGCGCATACCGGCATGATGCGGGCGACTGATCTCCGACGCGAGCGTTGGCGAGCCCTGGCCCTGGTCTTTGCCGTTGCGGTGGCGGCGTCCGGATGCCAGTCCAAGAGCGGCGCATCGGACGTGCTCGATCCATCGGCGATCGCGGCGCCCGCCGGCCAGGCGGGAGTTCCCGCGGCGCCCGCCCAGCCGGCATTGGCCAGCGCGACGTCGGACCGCCCGACCTCGGCCGCCGCCGCGAAGGCCAATCTGACGTTCGGCACGGGGCCGACCAAGGTGGCCATGCTGCTGCCGCTTTCGGCCCCCGGAAGCACGGGCGAGAACGGCCGAAAGATGTATGACGGCGCGCGGCTGGCGATGGCCGATCTCGGCGACAAGCTCTTGACGCTGACGATCCAGGATACGCGCGGCGACAGCGCCAACGCCAAGGAGCTTGCGGTGAAGGCGATCACGTCGGGCACGGCGAAGGTCGTCATCGGACCGTCCGAGCTTGCGGCGGCGCAGCACATCGCCAAGCTCTCCGGCTCCAAGCGGCCGCCGGTGCTGGCGCTGGCCGACAATTTCACCGGCGGCCCCGGCGTCTATTCCGTGCGGCTCAGCGAAGCCGACAGCGCCGCGGCGGGCGCGGCGGCGATCGCCGGCAAGGGCGCCAGGAAATTCGTGCTGATGGTGCCGGCGGGCGCGGATTCGAGCCCCATTGAATCCCGAGTGGCCAATGCGCTCAGCATCTATGGCGCCACGCTTGCCGTGACGCTGCCCTATTCGGCGACGGATGGCGGCGCCAAGGTGGTGTCCGACATGGGCTCGCTGGTCGAGGCGCCCGACGCCGTGGTCGTCGCCTGCGGCGACGGCAGCCCTATCGCCGTGCTCGCCGCGCTGAAGGCGAAGGGCATTCCAGGCAAGGCCGTGACGCTGATCGGCACCGACCGCTGGCTCGAGCGCCCGATGGATCCGCTCTATGAGGGCGCCTATATCGCGACGCTCGACGAGGGCGAGACCGGACCGATCGCCGACCGCTTCAAGACGACCTATAAGTACCAGCCGGACGTCAACGTGGCCTATGCCTACGACATGGTGGCGCTGAGCGCGGGCATAGCGAGCTCGGCCGGACCCGACGGCTTCAACAAGCAGATACTGGAGAACACGACCGGCTTCCGCGGCTCGACCGGCCTGTTCCGCTTCCGCGCCGACGGCTCGAGCCAAAGGTCGATGCCGTTTTTCAAGGTGGAAAAGGGACAGCTGAAGCTGGTGGAGAAATCGACGTCGGGGTTTTAGCTCTTAGGCTTGGGGGGCTCGTTGGATTTTCTTAGGAAGCTATTCGTTTTGGCTGCTCTCTGCGCGACAGCGGCAGGGGCGGTTGCCCTCATCGAACGCTTGGTGTTTGACTCGCCAAAACCGGCTACTTCAGGCGACGCGCCGGAGAAAAAACCGGTACCGCAACGCAGATGGCGCCTGACTTAGTTAAGCGGCTTCTGAGCCAGCGCGCATTCGGATGGATGATATCGGAGACATTGCCATATCGCCTTGGACAAGCGCCGACTGGAGAACACGAGCGGCTTCGGCGGCTGGAGAGACCCGTTCCGTTTACATGCCGACAGGTCAAGCCAGAGGTCGACGCCCTTCTTCAGGATCGAAAAGGTCAGCTAAGGCTGGCGGAGAAATCGACGTCGGGGTTTAGGGGGGCTTGCTAGCTTGCGGCTATCAGGGCGACGGGCCGCCGGGGTAAATCGGACAGCCATCCGGCCAGTACCCAGATGGCCGGTGTCGCCAGCATCGAAGCGTAGCCATCCACGGCGTAGTGCCAGGCCAAATGCACAGAGCCCAGCTGAATTGCGATCAAAAAGGCAACGCCGAACCAGCGCAGTAACCCGCCAAAGCGCCAGAGATAGATCGCGTTCAGGGTAGCCACGGCAACATGCAACGAAGGAAACGCAGAGATGCCGCTGCCCAGGCGCGGGCCATGCAATCCCGCATTGGCAAGGAGCAAACGCTGAGCGTCAAGGGCCCAAACAGGATAGACTTTGTTTGTCGCCTGGAGAGAATTCATCAAGGACAGAAACGTGGAATCATTGTAAAAGCTCATAACAAAGGCCGGGCCCACCGAGGAAAAAAGTACTGCAGCAACGTTACCCAAAACGGCCCAAATGAGGACAAACGCTACGAGGTATTGGGAACGGACTCTCTCATTTTCAATTGTAAAAGTTACGCAAAACAGAATTGTAAGCATAATTATAAACCAAAGGTTATATAGAAAATTCAAACTGAATATGATAAACGCAGTCCCAAAAAATTGGCCTAATATCCTCCACGCATCAATTCCGCCGTGAATAATTCTATCGAATTCTATAAGATATTTATCTGCATAAAACGGAACTATACGACCGATGCCATCCTTCATGCTGGTAAATAAAGAAAAGAAGATCGGAAGGACCAGCATGACGGGCAGGCCAATGATTAGCCGCTCAGGCAGCTTGTGAACCAGCAGGCGATCACGGATGGCGGGATAGAGACGCGGCGGTCGTTCGAGCATGACGCGAACGGAGATGACCGCGAACAGGATAACTGTTACGCCAAACCCGAAGAGTAAAAAGGCATCGCTGTATATCTGGATGTCAACTGGGATATGCCAATGGGCAGAGGCGATAACTGCAGCCAATGCGTAAAGCAAAACCACGAAGAGGAAATGCCTGTTGGAATGCCAACTCTTCCAACTATCATTGAATCCCATAGCGTTCATGACCGACTAGTTGAGCTGCTCCAGTATCCCTGAGCTGGTTGCCACTATCAGGGCATGATACATCTGCATTGCCAGCGCACAGATCGCGGCCATTGAGATCGGCACGCCGAAGGGCACGATCCCTTTGCGGTCCATATGCTGCACATAGTGGCGGAACATCCCCGCCGGCAGCAGGAATGGATTCTTGATCACAACCGCTGTGGCGACTGCGAAAGCCAGCAGCAATATGGAAAAAACGGCGAGATTGCCTCCGCCAATCAGAAATGGGGTGACGCTCATCAGCTTGACGTCGCCGGCGCCGATCTTGCGCAAGAGCCAGAATGGAAAGAGCGCCAGGAACAGGGCGAGGCCGCCGAATGCGCTCAGGCCCATATCCAACCATGAGTGAGTTTGCAGCGACTGGAATTGCAGAACTCCGAGGCCAAGGCAAAGCAACAGCAGCACGTCTCGGTTGGGTATACGCTGTGTGGAAAAATCGATCCAGGCAATGCGCCCGAGCAGCAGGATTGCCAGCCCCTGAAAGACAAGCGAAGCGGTCACCAACATGGGTCGCCCCTACCGCTCGATATTCTGCACGCTGGACGACAGCAGTTTCAGATTGTTGGCGACCGTCGGATCGTTTGGTGCCAGTTCATAGGCCTTGAGGAAGTTGCTGCGCGCGTCCTGCAACTTGCCGCGCAGCAGATAGGAATAGCCGAGGTTGTTGTAGTATTCCGGCGTCGCGCCGAGCAGCCGGTAAGCCCGGCCATAGGCCATGTCGGCCAGATCGAAGCGGCGGATGCGGTCGCACGAGGCGGCGAGGCCGAGCCAGGCGACGCCGTCATTGGGCGCCAGCCGCGTCGCCTTGTAGAAAAGGGCGCCGGCGTTGCCGTAGTTTTCGGAACGGAACTGGGTCTTGGCTTCGGTGATCGCCTGGTCCGAAGCGTAATAGTCGACATCGCTGACGGTCTTCAGCCCGTCGAAGGCGTCGCCGAAGGCGGTATAATCGCCTTTGGCGGGCTCGTTGGTGCGCACGACGCCGCCCGTGGAGTCGTTCGTTTGGCAACCGGCTAAGAAGATCAGCAGCAGGCTGGTCGCGACTGCGAGGCGCTTTGTCATTTTGTGTCCCACGAGTCCCCGACTCTATTTTAGAAGATAATCATATGGCGGATCAGAAGAAAGTGCCTTTCATGCGAATGATCACTGGCAGCATGACAACCATCATGACGACCGGGAAAATGCACAGGCCGAGCGGTATCATCATCTTGACCGGCAAGGCGTTGGCGCGCTCTTCGGCCCGCAGGATTCGCTGGCTGCGCATCTCAGCACTGTAGACACGTAAAGCGTCGGTGAGGCTGGTGCCGAGCTCTTCCGACTGCCGGAACAGCACCGCCAACGCCTTTGCCTCATCCAGTCCGATACGATCGGCAAGCTCGCGCAAGGCATCGCGCAGTGGCTTGCCTGCCCGCAATTGCAGATTCATGATCGAGAGCTGGATGCCCAGCCATTTGTGCGTGCTCGCCATCTCCTGGCTCACACGCTCGACCGCGGCCTCGAGACTCATGCCCGCATCGGCGCAGGTGATCATCATGTCCATGAAATCGGGAAAGGAGCGACGGTAAATCTGCTTCTGCGTGTTTTCGAAGCGGTCGAGCATGATACTCGGGATGACGATGCAGCCGAGGCCGATCAAACTCGCGCCCGCGACGGTGAAGAAGCCAGGTAGCCGCGGCGGCATGATTTTCGACAACAGGGCATACATGATCAGAAAGCCAGCGGCGACGGCGCCTAGCCGGCAAAGTGTGTAAATCAGAGGCGCGCTCGCGTGATAAAAGCCGGCGCGAAAGAGCTTGGCTTCGAGAGCGTTCGGCTCGTTGCGCTCCTTCTCGATCGATTTGAAATAGGCGTCGACAGGCTTCTGCGCCGCGATCTTAGCGCGCTGGTCTTGCCCAAGGATCGAGCGCGGGTCTATACGCGCATCGCCAACCAAACTGTCAGTTACAAGCCTGCGCGTTTGCATTGCCGGGAGGAATACCAACGCCCCGAACAGGAACATGGCAACCGCCGCCACGAACACGGCGACTGAGACCAGGAAAATCAAATCATCGGTGTTGGAAAGCAGATTTATGGCTCACTCCTAGAAATCAAAAGCAACCATGCGATACATGATGTAGTCGCCTAGCAGCGCCCAAAAGCCGAATGTCAGGAAGACCGGCAAGATTACAGGATTTCCCCAGACTTTTCCGTAGTATGACGGCGAAATAATCTGGAGTATCAAGAACATTGCGATCGGGAAGAGCGAGATGATCCACGCGGATGCGCGGCCCTCAGCCGAGAGCGCCCTGATCTTCAATCTAAGCTTCTGTCTCTCGCGCAGCACGGATGAAAGGTTAGAGAGTATCTCGGTAAGGTTGCCGCCCGTCTTCGATTGGATCGACAGCGACACCGAAAGCAGGTGAAGCCCTTCAAAACCCACCCGCTCCGACAATTTCCGCACCGCCTGCTCCATGCTCAATCCGAAGGTGATTTCGTCGGCGACGATGCCGAATTCCGTGCCAAGCGGATCCGGCATTTCGCGGGCGACAAGACCAATAGCGACGGAGGCGGGATGACCGGCGCGCAATGAACGCACGATCATATCCAGTGCATCGGGCAATTGGCCTGCAAACTTCTGCACCCTTTTCCTGCGGGCCCGCCGCAAGATGAGAAGCGGCAGCGCAAAGCCAACCACAAGGAAGACGATAAAGGCCGCCGGCGCAGCGAGGCCGACGAAGAACCAAAGGAGCAGTGCCAGCGCCAGGCCGGTCAGGAAAAACGATGTTGCGAAGGTCAGTGGATTTCCGGTAACGCCGGACTGGGTGTACAGCCGATTAAGCCAAACAAAGCCGGAGATAAAGTCGCCGGAATCGGTCAGTCCGCGTTCGCGCAACAAACCCTGCAATGCCCGTTCCGCCGGTGCGTCATCGGCGATACGGCGAAGCCGATGATTGACCGCGACCCGACGCGAACGCCGGCCTGCCAGAGAGAGATAGAAAGCCTCACCGGCAAGGATGACCGAGGCGGCCGCAACCACATAGATAAAATAGAGTAACGCCTGTCCCGTCAGCATCACAGGGCGACCTGCGGATTGAAGGCGTCTTTGGCAAAATGAAGTCCAAGCGTAGCGGCCTCGGACGCAAAGCGCGGGCGGACGCCGGTTGCGCGGAAATCGCCGATAATCGTGCCGTCGGCGGCAACATCGCGCCTGACATAGTGATAGATTTCCTGCAACTGCACGACGTTACCTTCCATACCGGTGATCTCCGAAATGGAGACGACTCGCCGTCCGCCGTCAGAAAGGCGCTGCGTCTGCACGATGATGTCGATGGCCGAGGCAATCTGCGCACGGATCGATTCATGCGTCATCGGCAACCCAGCCATTCCGATCATCTGCTCCAGGCGCGAGATGGCGTCACGCGGCGTATTCGCATGGATGGTGGTCATCGAGCCTTCATGGCCGGTGTTCATGGCCTGCAGCATGTCGAAGGCTTCCTCGCCGCGCACTTCGCCAACGATGATGCGGTCGGGGCGCATGCGCAGGGCGTTCTTAACCAGCTCCCGCTGGCGGATCTCGCCCCTGCCCTCGACATTGGGCGGGCGCGTCTCCAGCCGTCCGACATGCGGCTGCTGCAATTGCAGTTCCGCCGCGTCCTCGATGGTGACCAGACGTTCCTTTGACGGAATGTAGCTCGACAGGGCATTGAGCAGCGTCGTCTTGCCGCTGCCGGTGCCGCCGGAAACCAGGATCGACTTGCGCGCCTGCACCGCTATCCTGAGCATATCGATCATGGGCTGGCGGATCGAATTCAACGCCATCAGGCGTTCCAGCGAATAGGGGTTCTTCGAGAATTTGCGGATCGAGACCAATGGGCCGTCGACCGAGACCGGCCGCACAGCAATGTTGACGCGCGAGCCGTCCGCTAGGCGGGCATCCGCCATCGGCGCGGATTCATCGACCCGGCGACCGATGGCCGAGACGATCTTGTTGATGATGCGCAGCAGATGCGCTTCGTCGCGAAAGCGAATCGAGGTTTGTTCGATCAGGCCGCGACGCTCTATGAACACCCGCTCATGGGTGTTGATCATAATGTCGGTGATCGATTCGTCCTTGAGCAGCGGTTCGATCGGCCCGAGGCCGAGCATCTCGTCGGCGGTGTCGCTGGTCAGTTGATCGAGCTCGCGGGCATTCAAGGGCACGTTCCGGCTTCGCACGAACTCGCGCACGATCGGCCGAATCTCGTTCAGGATTTCCTCCTTTGACGCAGTTTCCAGCGCCGACAGGTTGAAACGATCGATGAGATGGCGATGCAGCTCGACTTTCAAGGTCAGGAAGTCGAGATCTTGCGGTTCGGCATCCGTTGCGATGACCGAGGCCGCCCCATTCGAGATCGCAACCACGGGCGGCGCCTGCAACGCCCGCTGCTCACTTGGCCCTTTGATGAAGCGACCCAACATGCCGCCTACCCCTTTTGATTTCCCCAAGCCGGAAACTAAGCGTTAACCACAAGGGGCACAAGCGGTCTGACGCCAAGGTGCGCGCATTACTTGTGACATAGTTAAGAAAGTAGTTGCGAAACAACATAACTATTTTTGACTTACCCTTCGCACCCAGACCAAGGTCCTAAGACCTTTGCCGTGACCAGTGCCACTTAAGTCCGCCAACGCATTAGATATACTGAATTATGTCGGATTTCTAATACGTCAACAGCGCGATCCAACCGTGGCATAATTGTGAATGAATGGTTAAAATCACTTGAAAAATGAGGCGAATCAAGCCCTTGTCGCAATTGAGAAAGCCTCAGATCGAGTATTGAAAGGTTAAGCTTCCGTTAATCCGTTTGACACTGCTTTTTCGCGCGACCTAGGATTGAACGTGACGGGGGATGCTTGGGTATGGGGTTCATTCCTTGGCTCTGTCTCGTCGGGTTCAAACCTCCAAAGGGAGAAATTGGCATGAACAAGCTCATGACGATGACCCGGCAGTTCCGCGACGATGAAAACGGCGCTGCTATGGTCGAATATTCTATTCTGATCGGCATTATCGCAGTGGCGGCGATCACCGCCATCGTCGGCATCGGCGCCTATGTGACTCATCAGTTCGCGACCCTCTGCACGACGCTGAAGGCCCATCCAAACGGTGCAACGATCACCTGCTGATAATCTGGATACGGGGCCGGGTAGAGCTCGGCCCCTATCATTCGCATATCCAAGGAATGAACATGAAGGGTGGTATGGGTACGGGGGTTTGCCCCAGGCGCTGCCTCATCGTGTTCAAACTTCCAAAGGGAGAAATTGGCATGAAGAAGCTCATGACGATGACCCGGCAGTTCCGCGACGATGAAAACGGCGCTGCCATGGTCGAATATTCCATTCTGATCGGCATTATCGCCGTGGCGGCGATCACCGCCATTGTCGGCATCGGCGCCTACGTGACTCATCAGTTCGCGACGCTCTGCACGACGCTGAAAGCTAATAGCGGGACGGTGATCAGCGCCTGCTAGCAACTCTGTTCCGGGGCTAGGTAGCGCCCAGTCCCGGATCGTCTGTTCCATTTTCGGGGGCATCGGGGCTCATGCGTGCCAATACATTGATCATGATCGTCCTCGCCGGCATATTCGGCGTACTGGCGGTTGTACTCGTCAATATCTGGCTTGCTGGCCAGCGGAACGCATTGGCGCAGTCCAATGGCGTGCAGATCAGTTCGGTCGTGGTCGCGGCGGTGCCACTGAAATTCGGCGATGCGCTGAGCGCCGACAAATTGCGCGAAATTGCGTGGCCGGCGGGAGCCGTGCCGGCAGGGGCCTTCGGAACTATCAAAGAAGCGATGGCCGGCAACGGCGCGCGCCAGGCGCTGCAATCGATCAGCGCCAATGAACCCATTCTCGCCGCCAAGATTACCGGGCCGGGGCAGCGGGCGACGCTGTCGGCCGTGCTTGGCGAAGGCATGAAAGCGGTTTCCATCCGCGTCAACGACGTACTCGGCGTCGCGGGCTTTGTCTTTCCAGGCGATCGAGTCGATGTTTTGTTGACCCGAAACGTTCGCGGCGACGACGGCGTCGACAAGAGTTTTGTCGACGTGCTGTTGCAAAGCGTGAAAGTGCTCGCCGTCGACCAGGTTGCCGACGAGAGCAAAGACGCCCCGCAAGTCGTGAAAGCAGTCACGGTCGAAGTGAGCACAAAAGACGCCCAGAAGCTGACACTGGCAGCGGGCGCCGGCCAGTTGTCGCTGGCTTTGCGCCAGGCTGCCGGCAGCAAAGGTGAGACGAATGAAAGGGTCACCCTGGCGGACCTGACCGGCGACACGCCGGAGGATGTCGCCAAGCGCCAGGCTGAACTTGACAGGCAGGCAGCCGAGGAAGCGGCGCGCAAGCAGGCCGACGAGAAGATAGACGGACTGGCCAAGGCCGTGGAACGAGTCGGCAGCCAGATCGACCAGATGAGCAAGACAAAGCCGGTTACGGTCGTGGCCGCCGCTCCCCAGGCGCAGCCTCAGGTGAAGGAAGTGATCAAATACGTCCAGCCGGAACCGCCGAAGCAAGCGACAGTCGGTGTGTTCCGTGGTATCAAGCTGGAAACATACGAAGTGCCGCGACAAGACTGACGAGGGTCGGTGCGGCGGGGCTGCCATTGGCAGTAAGCGGGGAGACGGGGAATGAACGGGTTTTGCGTAAGGATAGCGGCGGTCGCGCTATCCTTGTTGATTGCACCGGCGATGCTTGGCCATCCGGCCAGGGCGGCTGACCGGTTTATCGATGTGTCGAACCCGTCGCTGCACCGCGTGTTCGTGCCGGTCTCGCAATCGACCACGATCACAGTCAATGCGACGCTGGGCGATATCGTGGTCGGCGACGAGAAGATCGCCGACGCGCAGCCGATGACCGACAAGACGCTCTACATCATCGGCAAGAGCGTCGGCACCACCACCGTCAATCTGTTTTCCGAGGACAAGCGCTCACTTGGCGCCATCCAGATCGAGGTCGGCCAGGATGTCAGCGACATGGCGGTCGCCATTCGCCAGGTAGCGCCAAAGGCGCGCATCGAGATCGGCTCGATCAACGGCAAGGTTCGCCTGAGCGGTCACGTCAAGGACGCCGCGACGTTGGCATCCATCGTGGAAGTCACCCAGCAATATGGTCCGGACGCCATCATCAATGCCGTGACGATCGACGACAGCGAGCAGGTTAATCTGTCGGTACGCATTCTGGAGGCCAAGCGCAATGCGGGTCGCGATCTCGGCGTGTCGTTCAGGAGCAAGAACAGCCGGGGCACGACGGTTGTTGGGACTGGCGACGCCACGGTCGACAAGGACGGTACCGTGCTTGGAACCGGCGATCTGGTCAGCGGGCTATTGTCAAACACCAACCCATTCGCAGCGCTCATCACCCGCATCATCGATAGCAACATCAAGGTCGACCTCATCATCGAGGCGCTGGAAGCGAAAGGCGTCGTTCGTACGCTGGCCGAACCGAACCTCACCACGGTCTCCGGCGAAACGGCCAGCTTCAACGCCGGCGGCGAAGTGCCGGTTCGCAGCGTCAATGCGCAAGGCGAAGTCGAGATTGTCTTCAAGCAGTTCGGCGTCAATTTGAACTTCACGCCGGTGGTGCTGGACGACGGCAAGATCCACATCAAGCTGGCGCCGGAAGTCAGCGACCTGACCGGCTTCACCAGCGCGGGCGACCCGATCTTCACCAACCGCAAACTGTCGACGGTGGTCGACCTGCGCGACGGCCAGAGCTTCGCGGTCGGCGGCCTGCTTTCGAGTAAAAACACCATACAGCAAAACCAGGTGCCGTGGCTCGGTCAGGTCCCGATCGTCGGCGCGCTGTTCCACAATTCGAGCACGGCGAAGGAAGAAACCGAGCTGGTCGTCATCGTCACGCCGCATCTCGTGCGGCCGGTGAAGCCCGGCGAGCAGTTGGCGACGCCATTCGACAAGACAAGGCCCGCCAACGATCCCGAACTCATGCTGCTCGGCCAGCTCGAAGTCAGCAAGGACATGATCCGCATGTATGAGCATGGCGAAGGCGTCACCGGACCCTATGGCCACATGCTGGATGTCAAATCGAAGGACAAGCTGCTCTATGTCAAAAAGTAAGCTCCTGCTCGTCCTTCTCGGCAGCAGCCTCCTTGCGGGCTGCGCGGCCGACTATCTTAACAATTACGACACGATGACGCTGGCATCGGGCGACTCGCAGAAGGCCAATCAGCTGCTGCAGACGGTCGATCCGTACAACCCGGCTTCGAACAACACCAAGATCGAAGGCGACGGCGCCCGGTCTGTCGGCGTCGTTCAAAAATACAAGCTTCCGCCGAGCGGATCGGCAGCACCAGCGACGAACATGACAGTCAATGTCGGGCCGTCGAGCGCGCCGATCGTAACGAACTAAACAGAAGGATGCAGCGCGTCGGGCGCGCGAGGACACCCGACACGAATGGAGAGTAGGTCATGTTGGGGACCATTCGTGAATTCTGGCGCGATCAGCGCGGCGTAGCAATGATCCTTGTCGCCATCATGCTGCCGGTGCTTGTCGGCTTCGCCGTGCTGGCCCTCGATATGAGCCGCGCGAACGGCCTGCACAACGATCTGCAAAAAGGTGTCGATGCGCTGGCGCTTGCCGGCGCGGCGGAGCTTGATGGCAATTCGGATGCCTGGACGCGAGCAGAGAGAGCGCTTGGCAACCTGGTTTCCAACAATACCATATTCGCCGATGCAGGCGTCGTGACCTTGCCAGGCACGGGGAGCGCCACGGTCAATCCGACCTATTCCGCATGCCGGTCGAGAGGCCAGATCTCCTGGTGCTTCCTTGCGAGCATTCCCGCAAGTGATTCCTCTCCAATCACTTCGGCCAACTATGCAGCATCGGCGGCTGCAACCAAGTTCATCCAGGTGACGGCTCAACCGGAGAGCTTCACCGCCATGTTCCCCGTTTCTTACCTCTCGGGCAGTTCGGCCAACAGCTTCAATGTCGGCGCGGAAGCCGTCGCAGGCTTCACCAACGCGCTGTGCCAATTCACGCCGATGTTCATCTGTAATCCGTACACCTCCCTCGGTGCCCTCCAGACGGCCGTTTCGGGAACAAGCAAGCCGATGGTCTGGCTTAAGGAGCAGACCGGCGGCAACAGCGCTCAGTACGGGCCGGGAAACTATGGCTTCCTATCCTCCCCTGAAGGCGACAAGTCCACGGCAACACTCACTGAGATGTTCGCCGTGACAAACCCACCGGCTTGCTACAGCCAAAACGGCGTGACAACTCGCCCAGGCAACATCCCTCCGGTGAACACCGGCATCAACACCCGTTTCGATCTTTTCGACAACAGCGGACCTTACAAGACCGATCCGACCGTGAACCCCCCGGCGCCCAATGTTCGCAAAGGCATGGTTGCCTCGGGCTCAGGGAAGAATTGCAGCTATTCCACTCCGAGCAGTGGGCAAGCGAAGAACTACATGGCGCTGCCTAGGGATAACTGCTTCTACAATGGGGGCTGCACACAAGCCGGCGTCCTTGGAGATGGGACTTGGAATTTCTACGGCACCTCGACCAGTCCAGGATACTGGGACACCAATTATCCGAAAGACACATCCAAAGGACAGATCGTAAAGAATGTTTGCGGCAACAACCCCAGCAGATATTGCGTGTATAATTATGAGGTTCAGCACCAATCCGACGCCGCGCTGAGGACCAGCTTTGAGCAGACCGCCCCGGCGTGTAACACAACCACGCAAAGTGCTGACAGGCGGCTGCTCTACGTCGCGATCATCGACTGCGGTGCCAACAATGTGCAGGGCGGCGGACAGACCTTGCCCGTCCAGGCCTTCGCCAGCATGTTTGTCACCGAGCCAGCGGGAGGCTCGCCCAACGCCGATATCTATGCCGAATTTGAGGACATCAGCACCTCGGTCGGCCAGAACACCCTGAAAAAACTACAGCGCAACGAAGCGCAGCTTTACCGGTAAAGCCATGCTGGCCGCGCTCAAACATATCATCCAGCGTTTTAACAGCGACGTCGACGGAGCCGCCTTGGTCGAAGTGGCTATCGTGACGCCGTTCGTGTTGTTGCTGGCCGGCGGCGTGTTCGAATTCGGCAACATCCTGAACACGCGCATGCTCCTCGACGCCGGCGTCAAGGATGCGGCTCGTTATATGGCGCGTTGCAGCAGTGATTGGGATACATGCAAGGGGCTGGCACAGACGCTTGCGGCCAACGGGGCGATCAACGGCACCAGCGCTCGGGTGAGTGGATGGCTGCCAAGTCAAGTTACAATCACCCCGGTATCATCCACTCCAGCGATCGATCCCGCTACCGGTACTGAACTTTACCTCAGCAGCACCGCCAACGTCGTTGTCGTGGAGGTCAGCACATCCTATCCCTATCCGGATCTCGGCTTCTGGTCCTATCTCGGTTTTGGTCAAATCAGCCTGTCCGTGTCCCATCAGGAGCGCGTCTTCGGATGGTGAGGCTGCCACACAAATTTTGGGCGAGCCAATCAGGGTCGACGATGGTCGAGATGGCCATTGCCATGCCGATGCTGCTGACGCTGCTGCTCGGCTTCGTCGATTTCGGCTATGCCTTCTACCAATGGAATGCCGCCAACAAGGCGGTGCAGGTCGGAGCAAGACTGGCGCAGATTTCCAATCCGGTCGCAAGTGGGCTTTTGCTGGAGGCAAAAACGCCCAGCAACTCGCTGGACGTAGGCAACCCTGTCCCGGCCAATACCTATAATTACATCTGCACAGCCAGCGCTGCAGGAGTTGCCTCGTGCACCTGCGGATCGGGGGCTACATGCCAGGACCTAACCGCAAACCAGGCGGCCTTCGACTTCATTTTCAACGGCAACAGTAGCCGACCTGGAATGCAGACATTCCTGCCATTGCTGGCCAAATCCGAAGTGCAGATCCAGTACCAGGCGTCCGGCCTCGGCTACTGGACCCGCCCCAACGGCCCCGTCCCAACCATAACCGTCAGCATCGTCAATCATCAATTCAAATTCTTTTTCCTGGCCGGGTTGCTCGGGTTCAACAACATCACCATGCCCTCCATGCTGAGCACGGTCACGGGCGAAGACATGAAGAGCACTTTCCCATGAACGCCATCGACACCAGAGTTCTCCCGACCAAGCGAAAGCAAGTGGCGCTGTTTTCCGCCGATGCGAATTTCAAGCGCGATGTCACCACGCGGCTCGACGCGCTGGCGATCTATGACGTCAGGATCTCGGACGCGGCGGAGTTCCTGAAGGGGCCGCCGGCCGACAGCCGGCCGGGCATCATCATCCTCGATCTCGGCAATGGCGAGCTGCTCGGCAATCCGGCGATCGTCGAGGCGCGCGCGGCCTGGGCGTCGGTGCCGCTGATCGCGATCTCCGACGAGCTCACCTCCGAGCAGACGCGCGTCCTGGTGCGCATGAACGCGTCCGACTGGCTGCACAAGCCGCTCGACGCCAAGGAGCTGCTCAACGCCGTCACCTTCCACGACACGGGCAGCCAGGGCACCAAGAGCCGTATCATCACCTTCATCGCCGCCAGCGGCGGCGCCGGCGCCACCACGCTGGCGATCTCGGCGGCGGAGCACCTTGCCTCGAAATCGGCCGAGCGGGCGGCCTCGACCTGCCTCGTCGACCTCGACTTCCAGAGCGCCAATTGCGGCGCCTATCTCAACCAGTTCAACCAGTTCGACCTCTCCGGCATCATCGGCCAGCCGGACCGGCTCGACGTCGAGCTGATGGACGTCATCAAGCTGTCGCGGCCGTCCGGCCTCACGCTCTATTCCTTCGAGCGGCCGCAATTGCCGTTCGAGCCGCACGGTTCCGACTTCGTCTTCAGGCTGCTCGATCTCGTCGCCTACCGCTTCGACGACATCGTCATCGACCTGCCCAATATCGAGACGCCGTGGCACGATTCGGTGCTGCGCACGAGCGACGAGATCTTCATCGTCTTCGAGCTCAACGTCGCTTCGCTGAGACAAGGCAAGCGGCTCCACAAGAAGATCCGCGAGTTGCGCGGCAACAAGGTCAGCATCACGCTGGTCGCCAACAAGCACAAGCGCAAATGGTTCGGCAACCACTTCTCGCGCAGCGAGCTGGAGAAGATCTTCAAGGCGCCGAACATCAAGTCGCTGGCGCTGGACAACGCGCTCTTGGCCGACGCGCTGAACCGCGCCATCCTGCCCTCCGAGGTGGACGGGCGCGCGCGCTTCAACAAGGACTTGAAACGCATGCTCAAGGAGCGGCTGGACAATGCCCAGCGCTAGAGCAATTCCAGGAAAAGTGCGAAGCGGTTTTCCGTCCGGAATTGCGGCAAAGCAAGTGCGTCGCACCGCCACGCATTTTGCGGCCGCTTGCCTGATCGGCATGGCGTCGATATCGGCCTGCGGTTTGGCGGAGGCCGGATCCGGGCTGCCGCCGCTGCCGGCGATGGGCCCCAGCCTGCGCAAGGCGGTCGCCTTCCACACCGGCGAACAGCCGGGTACGATCGTCATCCGTAAAAGCGAGAAGGCGCTCTATCTGGTGACGGGCCAGGGCCAGGCGCTGCGCTATCAGATCAGCGTCGGCCGCGACGGCTTCGGCTGGACCGGAACGGTCAAGGTCGCCTCCAAGACCGAATGGCCGGAATGGCGCCCGCCCAAGGAAATGCGCGCGCGCCGACCCGAACTGCCGGCAATGGTGCCGGCCGGACCCTACAATCCGCTCGGCGCCAGGGCGCTTTATCTGTCGCGCGACGGGCGCGACACGCTCTATCGCATCCATGGCACCAACGATCCCAAGGGCGTCGGTTTCGACGGCACGTCCGGATGCTTCCGGCTGACGAACACCGATGTGATCGATCTCTTCAAGCGCGTCGCGGTGGGCGCAAAGGTGGTGGTTGAATGACGATGATCAGCGAGCCGGACGTTCCGGCAATCGAACTGGGTCACAGGGAAGTCGCTCCGGGAAAGCCCAGCCGGGCCAGAATGATCGGTGTCGTCGCGGTTGGGGCGGTGCTCGTGACCTTCGTCAATGTGACGGCCGCCGTCTATCTCTATCGAGGCGTCAACGACCTCAGGACGATGGAGGCGCGGCTGGAACAGCTCGGCCAGTTCGAGCAACGCATCGGCGCCCGCATCGATACCGTCAACAACGGCTTCCAGAGCCGGTTCGAGACGCTGGACCGCCAGCTGCAGGCGAATTTCGGCCAGATCAACGGCAACCTAGCCAAGCTGGAGCAAGGCCAGCCCGTCGCGGCAAGCGAGCCAGCGCCGGGGGCGGTCGAGCCGGCCCTGCTCGACAACACAACGGTGGCGGATGCCTCAGCGGCCGACGCAAGCGGAGGCGATGCCGCAAACGCACAGCCCTCCTTCAAGCGCAAGGTCGCGCCTCCAGGCCCCAACCCGTCCTACCAGCGCATCCAACAGCCCGACGGCAAGGTCTATTACAAGAAGATCAACTGAGCCCGCGTAGCATCCGGCTGCTTGAGCCGAGACCGGCGGATTACAGATCGCGCTGCAGGGAAAGCATGCGCACCGTGCGGGCTTCGGCGCGCGCC
This sequence comes from Mesorhizobium sp. RIZ17, assembly GCF_051127865.1. Taxonomy (NCBI): domain Bacteria; kingdom Pseudomonadati; phylum Pseudomonadota; class Alphaproteobacteria; order Hyphomicrobiales; family Phyllobacteriaceae; genus Mesorhizobium; species Mesorhizobium sp. RIZ17. The sequence goes on along the minus strand of NZ_CP147861.1, from coordinate 3,458,541 downwards.
CTGGCCTCGCGCAGGAAAGCGACATGGCAGTAGGCGCAGGCGGCGAGACCGAGACACAGCACTAGGCAGTTCTGCAGGCTGAAGTCGAGCATAAGTGAAAAATGCCAGCCGTTCGGTACGGTGAAGGCGGCGATCGTGCTTGCCGTCTCCGCATGGCTGCTGAGCGCCATCATCTTGCCCGCAAAGAGCAGCGCGGCATGATTGGCGAGGAAGAATCCGGCGGACCTTTTTGCCTGGCAAATCATCCAGCAGGCGCCTGCCGCGAAGACGATAATGGCCGCATCGAGCGCCATCGACCCGCCGAGATAGACGTGCGCCTGCTGCCAGAACATGGTCGAGAACGGGCGCAGCTCGAGCCAGGCGTGCCACACGGCGGGGCTGGCCGGGTAGAATCCGAGCAGCAGCGCCGCCACCCGCTCCGCCGCCAGCAGCAGCAGCATCAGGGCCGGAAAGGCAAAAAGCAGTATCGGCTTGCGCATCATGTCATCCCCTCGACATCCGATGACCGATTCTAGGCCGCATTGGTTGCTCGACACTTAACGCAACGCCTTGCTTTTCAAGGAATGTCGCTCATGTCTAATGTGTGATCCGGTTCAACGGGGGTGGCGCCGTGTCGACAGGAGCTAACGGGTCGGGCCCGGGCGGCAGCATCGACAGCCGCCGCTATCCCGCGAGGTTCCGCGCGTGAGCCAGGCGAATCCGCCTGGACGTCCGCTGCTGGCGTCTGCGCTCGGCGGCCTCGGGCTGCTCGCAGGCATGGTGCTGATCGCCGAGGGCGGGCGCCGGCTGCCGCCCGACCCGCCCTCGATAGCACCGGCTCAGGGCGCCGATCATCTGAAGGCGGCTTCCCATGCCCCTCCGCATGACGCGCGACCGGGCCGGTCGGCGCGCAAGGTCGCCGCGGATCTCATTGCGCCGCCGCCGCTCGACCCGTCCGGGATCGAGCGCACGGAGCCGCGTCCTCCGCTTGGCGAGCTCGGGCTTGCGCCGCGACCTAAGACACCGATGCCGCGGGATTGGCGCGAGACGCTGCTTTTCCGTCCGGTCGCGACCTCCTCGGCGGTCTTCGAAGCCATGGGACGCACGGTCGCCATCAGCGGGACGGTCGACATAGACCCGGACAGGACCTGCACGTTCGACAACACCGCCTGGCCCTGCGGCCAGCGGGCGCGGGCAGCCTTCAACGCCTGGCTGCGCGGCCGGGCGCTGAAATGCCTCTTGCCGCCGGATGCCGACCGTTTCGCCATCGCGGCGCCCTGCGCGCTCGGCAAGCAGGATGTCGGCGCCTGGCTGGTTTCCAACGGCTGGGCGATGGCCGCTCCCACCGGCATTTACGGCAAGGCGGAGATGGCGGCGAGAAACGCCCGGATGGGCATTTTCGGCCCACCGCAATAACGCGATAGCGTGAAAGTCGGTGGCCGGTTCCGTCCCGGACCTGCGTGAAAGCAGAATGGCCAGCGCTGTTCAGCAATTCTAAAACCTGGACTGGCCCCACCGGCCGGGCTGGCCATCAAATCGGGCAAGCAACGGCCGCGATATCCTTTGTGTGGGACCCAGCGCTTGCCATGGAGAAGATGCCGACTTGCATCAAATTGTACGCATCGTGAAACCGAAATTGCAACGGACCTCCTGTAAGCCATTGCGTCGAACAGGAGATCGGCCCTTGACCGCGAAAACACCGACCGCGCCTATTCAGACGTGGAGGCACCTCATCTTGCTGGCCGTGCTTGGCACCGCCGCCTGCGTCGGGCTTTCGCTCGCGCTGAACTACCTGATGCTTTTCAGCGACAGCCTCACGCCATTCGGCCGGGGGGCCGTTACGGCAATCGTCGTGCCGATCGTCATCGGTCTGCCGCTGTTTGCCGTGCTCGGCTGGCAACAGATCGAGATCCGCCGCTACCGGCAGGAACTCACCAAATCCGGCACCTATGACCAGCTGACCGGCTGCCTTAACGGCAAGGTGTTCACCTCGATGGTCGACAGGAGGGCGGCGAGACCGGTCGGCCCGCGCTCGGGCGCCTTTCTGGTCATCCATCCGGAACACCTGGCCTCGATCAACCTGCGTTTTGGTCTCGAATGGGGCGACGAGGCCTTGCGGCTGATCGCATCTGCCATCCGATCCGCAGTGCGCAAGGACGATCTGATCGGCCGGATCGGAACCTCAATGTTCGGCGTCTTCCTGCCGGGCGCTAGCGAAGAGGACGCCAAGGACGTTGGCGAGCGCATTCGCGGCACGGTCGGCGAGATTTATTTCGCGCCGAAAGGCGACAAGGACGTGCTTGCGATCAGTGTCGGCGGTGTCATTTTCGAGCGTGAGCTGGATTTCGAGGACATGTTCCGCTTCGCCGAGGAAGGCATGGCCGAGGCCCCGGACGAAGCCGGCCTGCGGCTATCGCACGTCACCAACTGAGCCGGCTCGACACGCTCACTTCGATGTTTCGGAAAACTGGTGCTGCGAGAGAGGATTGAACTCTCGACCTCTCCCTTACCAAGGGAGTGCTCTACCACTGAGCTACCGCAGCCTGCGATGGCGGCGCTTCTGCCATATCGAACCGGCAAGCGCAAGGCCAAGAAAAACCCAAAGCGTCGCATATGATTCCTGGCCGCCATTCCGCAGTTTAAAGCGGCATGCGCGGCTGATCCACAGCGTGAAACCCGCCTGACGGCCGGCTTTCATGACAAGCCCGCGTTAAAATGCTAGCCATTGCGGAATCGCGGCCGGCTGACCGCCGGTCAGGGATGGACGATGAACGACAAGGCAAATCCACCGAAAAAGAGTGACGGCGAGCGTAAGGACCGGCTGGCCGAGGCGTTGCGCGCCAATCTGCAGAAGCGCAAGGCGCAGGCGCGCTCGCGGCGGGTTGGCGACGTTGACAAGCAACGCGCCGGCGACGTTGACAAGCAACGCGCGGGCGACATTGGCAAGCAACGCGCCGGCAGTGCCGACGAAAGGCCGGAGGGGTTGCCGGCTGCTGGAAAAATGCACAAAGGCTGACCAAAACAGCCATACTGGCCGGCCACAGTTGGCCGGGCTTGTTGGTAAGGAGTCGGGGAAATCCTATTTCTTGAACCAAGCCGGCCAATGGTCTAAGCCGGGGCGCATCAACCGATTGAAACCGGCCTGTTCTGGCCGAGGGGACGTTTTCTTATGGATCGCATCAGAATTGTCGGCGGCAATGAGCTTGCCGGCACCATTCCGATTTCGGGCGCCAAGAACGCGGCATTGCCGCTGATGATCGCCTCGCTTCTCACCGACGACACGCTGACGCTCGAAAACGTGCCGCATCTGGCAGATGTCGAGCAGTTGATCCGCATCCTCGGCAATCACGGCGTCGATTATTCCGTCAACGGCCGGCGCGAAAAGCAGCAGGAAGGCTATTCGCGCACGATCAATTTTTCCGCCCGCAACATCGTCGACACCACCGCGCCTTATGAGCTGGTCTCGAAGATGCGCGCTTCCTTCTGGGTAGTCGGGCCGTTGCTTGCCCGCATGGGCGAAGCCAAGGTGTCGCTGCCCGGCGGCTGCGCCATCGGCACGCGTCCGGTCGACCTGTTCCTCGAGGGCCTGCAGGTTCTGGGCGCAGAGCTCGATGTCGACAATGGCTATGTGATCGCCAAGACCAAGAACGGTCGCCTGATCGGCAATCGCTACGTATTTCCGAAAGTCTCGGTCGGCGCCACCCATGTGCTGATGATGGCGGCCTCGCTCGCCAAGGGCGAGACCGTGCTGGAAAATGCCGCGCGCGAGCCGGAGATCGTCAATCTCGCCGAGTGCCTGATCGCCATGGGCGCCAAGATACACGGCGCCGGCACCTCGACCATCACCATCCACGGCGTCGAGGCGCTGTCCGGCGCCCGCGTGCGCGTCATTCCGGACCGCATCGAGACCGGCACCTATGCCATGGCCGTGGCGATGACGGGCGGCGACGTGATGCTGCACGGCGCCCGGCCCGATCTGTTGCAGACCGCGCTCGACGTGCTTGTCGAGACCGGCGCCGAGATCACGCCGACCAATGAAGGCATCCGCGTCAAGCGCAACGGCGCCGGCATTGCGCCGGTCGACGTGGCCACCGCCCCGTTCCCCGCCTTCCCGACCGACCTGCAGGCGCAATTCATGGGCCTGATGACGATGGCCAAGGGCAAGTCGCGCATCACCGAGACGATTTTCGAGAACCGCTTCATGCATGTGCAGGAGCTCGCACGCCTCGGCGCCCACATCACGCTTTCCGGCCAGACGGCGATCGTCGACGGGGTTTCCAAGCTGAAGGGCGCGCCCGTGATGGCGACCGACCTGCGCGCCTCGGTGTCGCTGGTGATCGCCGGCCTTGCCGCCGAGGGCGAGACCACGGTCAACCGCGTCTATCACCTCGACCGCGGCTTCGAGCGGCTGGAAGAAAAGCTTTCCGGCTGCGGCGCGGTGATCGAGCGGATTTCGGGCTGATACGCGCGAAGCGGGTGCACCAAAGTAAGTCGCGCGCGCGTTGGGGCCAATTTTTTGAAGCTGGCGCCGCCCCTCATCTGCCTGCCGGCATCTTCTCCCCGTAAACGGGGAGAAGGGCTGTCCGCGCCCTTGGCGCCTTTGCTGCAACGTTCGCGATTGGCGAAATCCTCGGCGAAGGCCTTCCTTCTCGCCGTCACCATACGCGGAGAAGTGCCCGGCAGGGCGATGAGGGGCGGCGCGGACCTGACGTGATTGCCCTTGGCCGGCTCCGTGCCGAGGTTGCACGGACCGGAAAGACCGCATAACAGAGGCTGAAACCAACCTTCAGGTGCGCATTCGGCATGGCAGTTCTCAAGCTCATCGCGCTCGACGAACAGGATCTGAGCATCGTCTCGGCGCACGTCCAGGACGCCGTGATGAAGGTCTCCGACCTGGAATATCTGCCGGCGGCCAAGCGCTTCGTGCTGACGATGAACCGCTTCGTCTGGGAAGCGAAGTCCGGCCTGTTGCGCCAGCACAATGAACGGCGACAGAGCGTTCTGCATTTCGATCGCGTGCTCGGCGCCAAGACCAGCGGCATTCAACGCGACAAGCCGGCCGAGGTGCTGTCGCTGCTGGCGATCAGCTTCATCGCCATCAGCAAACCGGCAGGCATCGTCGAACTGGTGTTTTCGGGCGGCGGCACCATCATGCTCGACGTCGAATGCGTCGAGGCACGGCTTGCCGATGTCGGCGGCGCCTGGGAAGCCACCTCGCGACCCGTGCACAGAGGCTAAAAGCGCAATGGCGATTACGCTCCGACAGCAGGACGCCGATTTCGAACAGCGTTTTTCGGCCTTCCTCACCACCAAGCGCGAGGTGTCGGCCGACGTCGAGGCCGTCGTGCGCGGCATCATCGAGCGCGTGCGCGCCGAGGGTGACAAGGCGCTTATCGATTACACGCTGAAGTTCGACAAGGCCGATCTCAGCGCGCTCGGCATCGCCGTCTCGAAGGACGACATCGCCAAGGCCTATGAGGCAGCCGATCCGGCGACCGTCGAGGCGCTCAAATTCGCGCGTGAGCGTATCCATTCGCATCACGAGCGGCAGAAGCCCAAGGACGACCGCTATACGGATGCCGCCGGGGTCGAGCTCGGCTCGCGCTGGACGGCGATCGAAGCGGTCGGCCTTTACGTGCCGGGCGGCACGGCCAGCTATCCGAGCTCGGTGCTGATGAACGCCGTGCCTGCCAAAGTCGCCGGCGTCGAGCGCATCGCCATTGTCGTGCCGGCCTCGGGCGGCGGCGTCAATCCGCTGGTGCTGGTGGCCGCCGACCTTGCCGGCGTTTCGGAGATCTACCGCGTCGGCGGCGCGCAGGCGGTTGCAGCACTTGCCTACGGCACCGAGACGATCAGGCCCGTCGCCAAGATCGTGGGGCCGGGAAATGCCTATGTCGCGGCCGCCAAGCGCCAGGTTTTCGGCACCGTCGGCATCGACATGATCGCCGGGCCGTCGGAAGTTCTGGTGGTGGCCGACGCCAACAACGATCCGGACTGGATCGCGGCCGACCTTCTGGCGCAGGCCGAGCACGACATATCGGCGCAGTCGATCCTGATCACCGACAGCGCCGAATTCGGCAAGGCGGTGGAGCAGGCGGTCGAACGCCAGCTCAAGGTGCTGCCGCGCGCCGAGACGGCGGCCGCGAGCTGGCGCGATTTCGGCGCGGTTATCCTGGTGCCGACGCTGGAAGCCTCGCTGCCGCTGGTCGACAGGATCGCGGCCGAGCATGTCGAGCTCGCTTTCGACGATGCCGAGGGCTTTCTTTCGAGGATGCGCAACGCCGGCGCCGTGTTCATCGGTCGCCATACGCCGGAGGTCATCGGCGACTATGTCGGCGGCTCCAACCACGTCCTGCCGACGGCACGCTCGGCGCGTTTCTCGTCGGGTCTGTCCGTGCTCGATTTCGTCAAGCGCACCTCGATCCTGAAGCTCGGGCCGGATCAGCTCAAGACGCTGGCGCCGGCCGCGATCGCGCTCGCCAAGGCGGAAGGCCTCGATGCCCATGCCCGCTCCGTCGCGATCAGGTTGAACATGTAGCGATGTCTGGCCACGACCAAACCCGTGACAGGCTGATCGACGTCGAGCTCGACGAATCGATCGGGCGTTCGACGCCCGACGTCGAGCACGAGCGGGCCGTGGCGATCTTCGACCTCATCGAGGAGAACAGTTTTCGGCCGGTCAATGATGGCGGCGCCGGTCCATACAGGCTGAAGCTTTCGCTGGCCGAGCAGCGCCTGGTCTTCGCCGTCAGCCGCGAGAACGACGCGGAGGTGGTCACCCACATCCTGTCGCTGACGCCGCTGCGGCGCATCGTCAAGGACTATTACCTGATCTGCGAAAGCTATTACGAGGCGATCCGCTCCTCGACGCCCAGCCATATCGAGGCGATCGACATGGGCCGGCGCGGCCTGCACAACGAGGGCTCGCAAACGCTGATGGACCGGCTCGCCGGCAAGATCGAGATCGACTTCGACACGGCGCGCCGGCTGTTCACGCTGGTCTGCGTGCTGCACTGGCGGGGCTAGATCAGGATGACGTTTCGTTGAATCGCCATCCTGATCTAACTCTTTGTTGGAGCATGATCTTCTCCGAAAACCGGTTCCCACTTTTTGCGTGCGCTGACCTCCGGTTCGGGATCATGCTCTAGTGCTGGCCGCCCTGCCGCATTCGATCCTGTTCCTGTGCGGCATGAACGCCGTGCGCTCGCCGATCGCGGAACAGCTGGCGCGCCGCATGCTTCCCGCCACCACCTTCGTCGCTTCGGCCGGCGTGCGCGCCGGCGAGCGGGACCCGTTCGTCGACGCGGTGTTGGCCGAAGAGGGCCTGTCGCTCGGCGAGCGCCAGCCCAGGACATTGGACGAGCTGGAAGACGACTATTTCGATCTGATCGTCACGCTGGCGCCTGAAGCGCACCACGCGGCGCTCGAGTTCACCCGATCGCTGGCAGTCGAGGTCGAATATTGGCCGATGCCCGACCCGACCGACACCGGCGGCACGCGCGAGCACATCATGGCCGCCTATCGCGACGTGCGCGAGCGGCTGAAAGCGCGCATAAGCCGACGTTTTGCGGCACCAGGGGCTGAAAGCGCCCCGGATTAAGCTTGTTCACAAGCGGACGATTATCATATAGGTTCCGCGCAAATTCCGGTTGGAGTCGGAAATCATCCGACTCCAGATCAAGAGTAGAGCATGATGTCGTCCGAAAACCGCTTCACACTTTTCGGCATCATGCTCTAGGCGCCGGAACGCCCATCCAAGCAAAGGTATCGAATGCCGAAGGAAGAAGTCCTCGAGTTTCCAGGTGTGGTCACCGAACTGCTGCCCAATGCGATGTTCCGGGTGAAGCTCGAAAACGAACACGAAATCATCGCCCACACGGCCGGCCGCATGCGCAAGAACCGCATCCGCGTGCTGACCGGCGACAAGGTCCTGGTCGAGATGACGCCTTACGACCTGACCAAGGGCCGCATCACCTACCGTTTCAAGTAACAGCCTGGCGCCGACCGCGATGAGCATCCTGCAGAAGCTCGTGCTTGCCTCGGGTTCGCCGCGCCGCATCGAACTGCTGCAGCAGGCCGGCATCGAGCCGGACCGGGTGCTGCCCGCCGATGTCGACGAGACGCCGCTGCGCGCCGAGCATCCGCGCTCGCTGGCCAAGCGCCTTTGCAAGGACAAGGCCGAGAAGGCGCTGGCCTCGCTGAAGAGCGAGGAGGACTATGCGCCCGCCTTCATCCTCGCCGCCGACACGGTGGTGGCGGTCGGGCGGCGTATCCTGCCCAAGGCCGAGACGATCGACGACGCCATCAATTGCCTCGGCCTGCTTTCCGGCCGCTCGCACCGTGTCTATTCCGGCATCTGCCTGATCACGCCCGGCGGCAAGCTGCGCCAACGGCTCGTGGAGACAAGGGTGCGCTTCAAGCGGCTGCCGCGCGAGGAGATCGACGCCTATGTCGCCTCGGGCGAGTGGCGCGGCAAGGCCGGCGGCTATGCCGTGCAGGGCCTGGCCGGTTCCTTCGTCGTCAAGCTCGTCGGGTCCTACACCAATGTGGTCGGCCTGCCGCTCTACGAGAGCGTGGCGCTGCTTTCCGGCGAAGGCTTCAAGGCGCACCGGAACTGGCACGCCGCGCGCTCATGAGCCTGGACGACAAGGTGACGCCGCTGCGGCTGAAGCGGCCCTGCCCCGAATGCGGCAAGCCGTCGGCGCGCGAGCATTATCCGTTCTGCTCGGCGCGCTGCAAGGACATCGACCTCAATCGCTGGCTGAAGGGCGCCTATGTCATTCCCGGCCGCGACGGCGAAGAGGAAGAAGACGACAGCCCGAAGCCGGGCCCGACGTCCAAGGACGAGCCGTGAGCGCAGCCGGCGACCGACCGTTTCCCGGCGATTTTTCTTTCCTGACGAAATCAACAGCTAGGCGCTGGACAGGCAGAATTCCCGTGCTATAACCCACGCGCTTTCAAGGGGCGCCGCCTGGTGCCTTCGTGAAACCCGGCGGGCGCATCCCGTTAGCCGGCACAGGCCCAGATAGCTCAGTTGGTAGAGCAGCGGACTGAAAATCCGCGTGTCGGTGGTTCGAATCCGCCTCTGGGCACCATCCCCTCTTCTCCCGACAGTCTCTTTCGCCGAAGCCTCTACGCTTCTGTCTCGGCAACTAGCTGAAATCCTTACTGATTTCAGTGCGCAAAGCGCGGATGGTCGGGTTTCGTGGAATTTCGGCGCAGTTGGTCCAACGAGGCGGGGGGCTGGTATTTTCGCTGGTATTGGAGATCCTGATGGTATCGATGCAGCCAAAGGGAGGTCCCGAAAATGGCTCTTTCCGACGTAAAATGCCGTAATGCCCGACCCGCTTCCAAGCTCGTGAAATTGTCTGACGGTGGCGGGCTCCAGCTTTGGGTGCAGCCTACCGGATCTCGCCTATGGCGCCTCGCCTATCGTTTTGGCGGCAAGCAGAAGCTTCTGGCGTTGGGCAGCTATCCCCTCATCTCCCTCGCTGAGGCACGCGAGGCGCGCGATACCGCCAAACGTCTCCTCCTACGTGGCATCGACCCCGCACAGGAGCGTAAGTCGCAAAAGGCTTCGGCGGAGGACACCTTTCGCTCAATCGCGGAGGAGTATGTCGACAAGCTGAAGAAGGAGGGACGTGCCGACCGGACCATCACCAAGGTCAAATGGCTGCTCGACTTTGCCTATCCAACGTTTGGGGACAAAAGCGTTCGGGAGATCGATCCGGCCACAATTCTTGCCGCTCTCCGCAGCGTGGAGGTTCGTGGTCGATACGAGTCGGCCAGGCGAATGCGCTCCACCATCGGCAGCGTGTTTCGATATGCAATCGCAACCGCACGCGCCGATGTAGATCCGACGCTCGCCCTGAGGGGCGCACTCGTCGGTCCGACGGTCACGCCCCGTGCCGCGGTTACCGATCCTAAGGCCTTGGGAGGCTTGCTGAGGGCAATTAATGCATTTGACGGACAGCCGACAACCCGAGCCGCTCTGAAGCTGATGGCCCTGCTGTTTCCCCGCCCCGGCGAGCTGCGCGCGGCCGGATGGGACGAGTTCGATTTCGAGAGCTCCGTGTGGAGCATCCCTGAAGGACGCATGAAGATGCGACGGCCGCACCGCGTACCTCTTTCCAGGCAGGCCGTCAGCGTCCTGACCTCACTTAGAGAAATCTCTCGTGGTGGATCGCTGTTGTTTCCTAGTGTTAGATCGGGTTCGCGTCCGATTTCTGACAACACGCTCAACGCCGCCCTGCGTCGTATGGGCTATGGCAAGGAAGAAGCTACCGCGCACGGTTTTCGAGCAACGGCATCAACTCTGCTAAACGAATGTGGAAAGTGGCATCCGGACGCCATAGAACGGCAGCTGGCCCACATTGAGAACAACGACGTTCGTCGGGCCTACGCCCGGGCAGAGCACTGGGAAGAGCGCGTCAAGATGATTCAATGGTGGGCCGATTATCTGGATGAACTCGAGAGCAAAAACGCGGGGGTAATCTCGATTGGAGGACATGGCAAATCCACCGTCCATACGCCGTTGCCAGGATCTACTTTGAATCCAACATCGACGGTCGACCAAACGCCGAGACAAATCTCCAACCTCCGAAAATCACACTGAACCCCGTCGAAAACACCGAAACTGGGCGACCAATGTTGCAGGCCGGAGGGTCATCGTTTTTCACAGGAAATCAATACGTTAAGTTGGCCACACATTTCCTTCGTATTCTCTCGTATGGTCTGGCGAACCTAAGGATCAGGAGGAGGACTAGTATTCCCTCCGCGGTGTCTCGTCGTCGCACAAGAAGGGTCGATTAACCCGCGACGAACGTTACCGGCCTGGCGGGCTTCGGCTAGGATTTGCGATAAGCTGCCGTTCTGGAGGTGACCTCATTGCGAGCAACGCTGCACAATCGGGGCGAGCGCCGCGGATTGATTGTAGCCTCATTGTAATAGATGAGGTCAGCGCCAAGCTGTTCCTCGATCGCCAGATGATTTGCGAGTACCACGGTGAGTCTTACGGTGTCGCTCCGGAAAGCGCCGCCGGCTTCGCGCCACGGGCCGTACAAATTCGAATCCAGGCACCACGGCCATGTCGTTCATCCCATGGCATCTTCGCGCATCCGCACCTGGTCCAATCCGTCGAGAAAGGGCGCGTTGTCTTCGTCCGGCAGCCGCCACTCACGCAGTTGCTCGCGATCGAGACCGAGAAGGAAAGCGACGTGCCCAGCATCTCCTTCTCAAACGCCAACGCCGCCTTCTATCTTGAAGGCAGTAGTGCAATTCTCTCACGATCACATTCGAAGCGATCGATCTCAATCGCGAGAGAAGGGGCGATCAAGTGGATTGCCTCTAGCAGCGCGACGGCCGTGTCGCCGGCGATGAGGCCGCTCCGCCGCAACTGCTCCTGGAGACTGCGCCGATGTTGAGCTGATGCCAAGCCGACGACGAGCAATGCCGTTCGGATCGGTTCGACAAGCTTGCGGATCTTGCTGATGTTGACACGCTTCGAGCCTGCCGCCGCCTTGTTGCCCACGAGCAGCGTGCCGGAGTGGGTGATCTTCCCTTGGGTGAAGCTCAACAAGCAAGGAAGGGGCGGACCACCGCGGCGATGAAGGTCATCGTCAACGGCCTCCGCGAAGTAACCATAGTACTCCTCAGCCTCAAGCAGTTCCTCGCCGCGCCCTCCCAATGATCTCAAGAAATATATCTCTGTCGTCATGTCCTCGGCGAGCCCCCTTCACACAGTGATAATCAACCTGCTTGCGAACGTCCGCGTTGTCGAGTGGGATGCTTGCCATTTTGGGCTTAACGCAAATTGGTCCTCGCCCGTTGTGCAGCATGCGGTCGCGGGTCATTTACACGTGGGGCAGGATATGTGAGGGCACGGCCGGCTATCGCGACACGGCAACAATAAGATAAAGATAGACAGCAAAGTTGAAAGGGCGTCAGTCGCTCGGTTCTCGAAGGCTGTGGGGTGTAAAATTGGTTTGGGCGGAACGTCGCGAAATTTGGAAAGCACAGCCCGAGGATGCACGGGACGTCGGTGATATCGAATATGCTCGGGTTATCCATTCAGCTTCGTTTCGCCGTTTGCAGGGGAAGACGCAGATCCTCAACTTAGGGGACAGCGACTTTTACAGGACACGCCTCACCCACTCACTGGAGGTCGCCCAAATCGCCGGCGTCCTCGCAAAACAGTTCGCCAAGGAATATGAAGGACAACCTCCCGCAACATATATCCCCACACGCAGCCTCATTCAGGCAATCGGATGCACCCATGACCTCGGGCACCCCCCATTTGGCCACGGCGGCGAGGTTGCGCTTAATTATTGCATGCGCGGCGACGGTGGCTTTGAAGGCAACGGCCAGACCCTTCGTATCCTGTCCAAACTTGAGCGTTTCTCAAAAAATCATGGGGCGAATCTGACACGTCGCACGCTCCTGGGCGTTCTGAAGTATCCTGTTCCCTATGAGATGGCATCCAATCCGTCGTTGAAGCCACAACTCAATGAACACACGACAGCGATAAAGATAATCGATCGCGACAAATCCAAGCCACCCAAATGCTATTTGAGCAGTGAACAGGACGTTGTCGATTGGATACTGGAGCCTCTGTCGGAAAAAGATCGCCAGATTTTTACCAGTTTTGCAACGAGGCTGGAAAAACACTATGACCCTCTACACAAATCGTTCGACTGCAGCATAATGGACTTGGCCGACGATATCAGCTTTGGTGTTCACGACCTGGAAGACAGCCTCGCGCTCAAGCTCGTGAGCGACAGCGACTTCCGTAAATATGTCCCAGAAGAGAAATGTGCGGTTTTCCTCGATAAGCTCAAGGAGAAGTATCCTGCCGAATTCGGAAATGATGTCTACGAACGTGTCGTCTCTGCCATGTTTGGGGACAGCGGCGAGCGCAAACATTTCATCAGCCGACTGGTGGCCCACTTTCTGACCCACTGCAAGATTGAGGTGCGCGACGAATTCGAAGAACCGCTGGTCCGCTACCGTGCAGCTATGGAAGATGGTCCAAAAGCATTTCTGAAGGCATTGAAAGACCTGGTTTATTCCGCAGTAATTCGCAGTCCGAACGTGCAGCACTTGGAGTTCAAAGGACAACAGATGGTTGTTGCAGTCTTCGAGGCGATAGCGAGCGAGCCGTCGGCATTCTTGCCGAAAGACGCCCAAGCGCTACTCGAATCCCACGCCAACCCAATGCGAGTCATTTGCGACTACGTGTCCGGCATGACCGATGGCTACCTGCTTAAAACCTATGAGCGGCTATTTAGCCCCAGGATGGGATCGGTATTCGACAAGCTCTAAGTGCTATTGCATAGGGTGCAATCGGTAGCGGTCTAACCCTACTGTAGTCAGACCATATGGTGGTTTTGCCAAGCGGGGTCCGCTAGTCTTTGAGATCACGCTCTATTTGATCGACGGGTAGCGTCCAAGGGCGATGTGCGTTGGCGAACTGAGCCCTTTCGGATCGACGGCCTTGGTGGTCAAGCTCCGGTGGCCTCAAATATCTCCTCACGTAGCCGATCCGCATACGGCATAGCGGTCACCTGCTCCATCAGATGTCCCAGCCACTTTTTGTCGATCTTATAGCTGTGCGCCAGCCAGGAGAGTGCCGTCTTCCCATCCGCCAATCTCGCCATTTCGTCGGACCGACGATCATTGTCCAAGGGTTCGAAGCGCTCTTTGATCGCGGCCTTCAACTCGCGCACCTCTGCGTAAAACGTTGGCCAATGTGCCTTGTGGGCATTTACCACCCTTACTTTGACGGTTTTCATGGTGGACGGTGTCGGGTCATCCCAGACAGCCTTTTTGAAGGCACCAGCCATTTTCCCCTCACGGTTCAGATGAATGCTCGCGTACTTACAGACGGCGGCGGCAAACTGTCGCTCTATAGTATTGGTTATGGCAGCCGCCACGTCATCACGACTTTTGGCCCCCACTCCCATCAATGTCTCATCATTGATGATATAATGGCACACATTCGCCTGGCGAAGTATAATATTCTCCAGCTCGTGCTCGGCTAGGAATAAAACTCCTTCAAGATTCGGGTCGCCTAGCGAGAAGATGAACGTATCGCAATACAAGAGTCGGGCAAACCCTCCCATTTCCATCACAGCAGCCTCTCCGTCCAGTAGTGCAAATATCTTTTTGTTCGACTGACGCTCCTCTTTGACTCTGTCTTTCGTAGCAACGGAACCTTTGGCTTCCGCAAAAGATTTAAATTCTATTCGCTCGTCGTACCCAGGCCCGATTAACATTCCAAGGACCGCGGCATCGCCCGGCGCCTCAACAAAAATGATTACTTTTCCTAGGTAACGATGCTCAAGATCATCACTGTCAATTGTCTCTCCCAACCCCGGCATTATTGGATCTCATCTTCGATTAGAAAGCCGCCTTTAACCAACCCTTCCTCTTTGACCCGATGGCGAAACACCTGGATCAGCTCTCGATTGTGGGTAGTGAACACCACAGTGAAGGATGGATACTTTCTCAGCAGAGATTTCATTGCTTCATACATGCGGTTCATCCAGCGAGAATGCAGATGTATCTCGACTTCATCGATAAGAATGATGGTATTCGACGTCATGTGGGTTAGCGTGCGCGCCATTATCTGCAGTATCGCACGTTCTCCGTGGCTCAATGCCGCTAACGAATGAATCCCGTATCGTGTCTGAACGTACGTGCGCAGTTCTTCACGATGGGGTTTAAGCAACCGCTTGCCATCGTCGTCCCGAAATAGAATCTCATTGAGGAAATCCAACAACTCGTCGAGGCGACGATCGCCCAGCCATTCGAGCCAAACAAGGACATTGTCTATCGAGCTTCCCCAATCGGGCCCGTCAGACTCGAAAATTTGCGAGGGCTGGTAGCCCCATTTGTCGGGGCGAGCGACTGCACCGATGTCCTTAGGAGCCACAACGCGTCGTTCGGCGGGGAAATACAGTACGGTCGGCAGCGTTTGCGACTCTCCAAACAGCTGCGTTGGAGGTTCTCCAAGTTGCGCACGGACAGTCTTGAGCAGTAATTCCCCCAATTCGTTTGTATCTTCTGCCGTCCATACACCTTTCGGAATCGCGGTTAGACCAAGCTTAGCCCAGATCTGCGCCTGGGCGACTTCGACCATTTCTTCCTCGGCCCAAGTATGCAAAGGTCCTTCCGAACCCGTCCATAGCGAAAGCAGAACCGTCTGCGATCTACCGTCGACCGTCCACGTCCCTCGCATATCGAGTTGGGCTCGGCCGCTGGTCGGAAAGACAGAGAAGCGTCCGACCGGCGGTTCGTTCAGCAAGCCAAACAGTCCAGATATCGTATCCATGACTGTAGTCTTACCGTGTGCATTCTTGGCCAACAGCATATAGAGATTGGCCGGTCCGGCGCCGGTGGGGGTATTATTTTCAGTATCCACCCCAAAGAATTCGAATCTTTGCTGCCCCTGCCTGAAGGGTCCCAAGTCCTCGAGTGTTAGGCGTATCAGTTTCCAGTCGGAAACAACGAGTTCGGGCATCTCTACCTCACAGCGTTGCCGATGTCCGACGGGAGCACGCGGCAGCCGTGAGCTCGCGTCATCGAACGACCGGTGAACTTAACCAGCATGTCTCCTCGGCCAAGGAGTTCTTCCGCCCCACCTTCGTCCAAGATGATGCGCGACTCCGCAGCCTTCTGGACTGTTAGGCCGATGCGACTCGGGATATTGGACCTTAGCATTCCAGGAAAGGTCGCGGCCTCCGGCCGTTGAGTGGCCAACACCAGGTGAATACCAACCGAGCGCGCCTTCTGAGCTAATCGGATCAACGGCAGTTCTATCTCTTCGCGAGTCATGAAAAGGTCGCCGAGCTCGTCGATAATCGCTACGATTCGCTTGAGCTTGGCGCCTTTGCTGATGGCTTCGGCAATGTCCTTCGCGCCAAACTCGTTCAAGATCGCCTGGCGGCGATCCATTTCTTCGACCAAACCCTCCAGGGCCACGACCGCAGCGTCGGCTGTAACCACTGGCGCGCCTGTGATGAGATTTGGAAGTCCCTTATAGCCAGCGAACTCCACAGTCTTGGGATCGACCAAAAGAAGGTCCGGTGCGCGTTTCATGTCGTCAATGAGGGATAGCAGTATTGTATGCAAGCACATGCTCTTGCCGCTGCCTGTCGTACCACCAACAAATAGGTGCGGAGCTTCAGCCAAGTCGACGAGAAGCGGCTCGCCGACTACGTCAGTACCGAGAGCAACAGGTAGGGCCATGACCAAGGCCGGCTCAGACCGCAGAACGCCGCGGAGTTGCGACCACTCAACGGTTTTCCAGGTGGCGGGCGCACGGGGAATGTCTAGGAGTACCGTCCGTTCCGCGGTGCCAACACTCAACCCCGCCACCCGCTCGCCTAGACCCAAGGCAAAGCCAATCTTTCCGATGCCCCGTTTCAAACGGTCGAGATCCCCAAGTTGGGCCAACTCGTAGGTGAACCTTGTCAACCGCGGTCCTTCGAAAGTGTCGAGGAGTGTAGCTCCAACGCCGATCTGCCCGAGCACCCTAGTAACGCGGGCACCGAGTTCGGCATCCCGCACCGAGGGCTCGGCGTCCACAGAACGCTCCGCGAAAAGTTCTTCGACGACATATCGATTAATGTCAGATTTTGGGTCCCACTCCCCTGCAATCGCCGCAAGTCCTCTCCGAACGTGGCGTTGCAGGGCAGCATGGAACTCGTCGTCGTCGGCAAAAAGGTCGGTACCTTCGTAGACCGACAATAACGATCGATAGAGATCCGTGACGTCGTCACGGCTCCCCTTGCCTTCCCCGGTCAGTTGCTGCGAGTGGAGTTCGATTCCACCTGGCTGGGCCGCCAACACCTTGTAAGCCTCCCGATCCGGCACGTCTGGAAGCTGCAATGAGCGGGCCAGGGCCAGTCTGCCAATGGTCCAGTTATCCAGCTTGGATCGCCAGCCTTCCCGTTTGATCCGCTCGACGATCTCCCGCTCACTCTTTGTCAACTGTACGCGTGCGACCATCAGGGGAGCTCCACGAGGGCATCGGCCTCAACGCGGGCAGCATCACCGCTTTCGTTGACGATGCGGTAGTGTGAGGCCACATGTGGCTCTAGGATAGCCCGCTTTCGACTGTCGATCTCTGCATTGGTGGGCAGGATGATCACTTGGTGCGAAAGAGACGGATAATACGCACGCAAGAGGTGGTCCTGATTTTCCCTGTCAATACGGCCCAAGGGAGTATCGATAATGACAGGCATTTCGCTTCCGGCACTGTCCTTCATCGCCCAAAGCAGCGCGGTAGCGACCAACTGCTTCATCCCACTCGAAAGGCTCGTTCTTCCTATCAGTTTTTCGGATTTGTCAAAATAACTGAGCGTATATGTGTCGTCGACTTGAATTCTGAAGATTAGCGGATGACTAATGATCCGACGGAACCGATCATTCAACTTTTCTTCCAGTTCACTTCGAGTGGCGCCTCGCAGCGCCTCCCCAATCTCATTAAGCGCTTTTGCGATCTGCATCAGCACGCGATTGTCCTTTGCTCCCTGAGAGGCCTGATCCTGATTTGCCTCCAGTTGCGCAATCTCGGCTGCCGAGGCGATCTGTTTGGCCTTCTCCTCGGCGATCTTGTTGGTCCAAATGCCTTTTTGTTGGTTTTGATACGCCACGGCTTGGTCGAGTTCCGCGATACGGTTGGCAACCTTTCGAAACTCCTCCACGTTACCTTGAGCCCCTACTTCGATATGCAAGAGCGCCTCTCCGACCTCTTGCAAGTCGGACTTTATCCGGTGAGCGTCGAGCAACAACCGGGCTTGGCTTTCCCGACGTTCAATGCCGGCGACGGACCAATATTCCAAGGCCTGGCGGACGCGCTCCATTGCAACCAGATCGGCTTTTGCAAACAATCCGCTGGTGGTTACCACAGCGACTGATTGGTGTAGCCTGTCACTAAGGTGCGACGATATCAGCTCGACCTGTTTGGAAGCCAGATCAGGCGATGCTTCACCCACCCATTCTGGCAACTGCGCAGTTACCACACGCACGAAGTTCGCTTCCGCAGATCCTCCGGCCGCCAGTCGGGCCTCGACCTGACTGGATGCCTGTTTGAGCAAGCGCATGTTAGCAAGCACGGGAATGTCCGCGGGCAATTGGTTGACGATCGCCTCCGTAACCTGTTCCAACTGAGCCGATAGCTTTTCCCGCTGTGTCTCGAGCGCTTCGCGCTGCGCTTCCGAAGCCCCAGAGCTGAGGTTAGTGCGCCGAAGTTGTAGCCGTCTCAGCTCGATGCTGTCAGCATCGAGCTGATCGCTATATTCCGCGAGCTTCTCCCGTGCCTTAAGTTCCGCCGTCGTAGCCTTGTTGAGCTCGTTCTTCGCACTGTCGAGGCGGTCGCGCAGCTGCGACTCCAGCCCACGTTGGCGGCGCTCCTTGGCAAGGTTCTCAAGCTCAATGGCCAAATCATCTACGAAGGTAATCTGCAACAAGCGGTCGAAGTCACTCTGGAGACTGCCGGACGATTCCGCGATCGTCTTGATCTCCTCCCCATCAAAAAAGAAGAACTTGATAAAGGCAGACGGCAAGGTCTCCTCGAGGAAGTCTTGTGCTGCCGCGGCCGCCAAGCGTTCGCCCTTGCGGTCTACATGGACTCCTTCCGTTACCTCATCGCCATGGACGGTCCACCATCGCTTGGCGGTATATGACTCGTTCTGATTTTCCCAACTGATTTCGATACGAGCGTCAACCGGCTGGTTCAGATTGACATTTCGACGGCGCGCGGCTCGGTTGATGATCCCTGTCCAGCGCGCTCCGTCTCCTAGAATGTACTGCTGGAAGCTCAATTTGCTGGGAGGAAATCCGACCTTCCTGGTTTCACTGTCATTGGCTCCAGTAAAGAGGAGCTTCACCGAATTGAGGAAGCTAGTCTTCCCCATACCGTTGCGACCCCAAATGAGCACAATGTTGCGCCCAGGCTGCGTCTTGGAGAGGTCAAATTCGACTTCTCCGTCATAGGCGAAAACATTCTCAAGGACGACACGTGTGAATTTCAAATCGTGCCTGCCTTCCGGCGCTTCTCAAGCTCCTGCTCAACGATCGCGGCAATATCCCTGCGAAGATTTGGTCGCGAACCCCAGGCAAAAAGATCGCGATGTTCGTTCTCCAGCGCCAATAGCTGAAAAATCACATCAGGATCGAGGCCCATGCCACCGCAGACATCGGTAACAATCCTTTTCCTGAGTTCCTTGTCCCGCATTCGCCCCCCCAGAACCGACTATGTCACGGACTTTACATGCGATAGTCGAATCGTCGCCTCAAAGGAAAGGATTTTCTACAGCAGGCTGCCCACCATGGTCTCAATTGCGTCCTGCTTTGTTCCACAGTGCCGGCCCAGCATAGCGACCCCCCGGGCCCAATGGGCCGAAATGAGGTCCTGGAATTCCCGCCTGGTCATTCCCTCCACGCCCGAATGCTGGACCACCATCGCGACCCATACAATAAGATCCGCCTCGTCTTGGCCAAAAAGGGTATCGCCCTTGATAGGCTTTCCACCAGCTTCCTCCCCGACGCGTGGAATGATACTTTCCCCGAGCGAAAGGGATATCGCTAGTCGAGCAGGCTGATACCGAAACTGAAAGCCAAAGACCCTCTGGATACGGGAGTTCTCGGCGTCGGACGAAAGCGACGTTCTGAAATCAGCGCGTGCAATATCGCCGATCTGAAGCGGTTGCCTAGAAGGGTTCATGCGGCCTGCCTCGGAAAATATCCGCGCTCGAGGACGGTGGCACCTAAACCACCGTCCTGACTGCTGTAAGACAGGCGATACTCTGTAGAAACCTTACTTGATATCCGGTCATAGTAGCGTCCGCCAACTTCCTCGGGCTGCGACAGCAGTATTGTTTGGACCGACCGACCAGCGAAGTGGTCGAGGATGCGATCGCGATGTTCCGGGTCGAGACGACCAAGCGGCGTGTCGATAACAAGCGGTAGCGGAGAGCCGGCCAAATCAGAGACTGCTGCGATCAGAGCCATCGCGAATATTTGGCTTTCGCCGGCGGATGGGTCCGTCTCTCGAAGATTACGACCCTTCGCATCAAGCAAGGCCACTGCTCCGTCAGCTTCGATTGTGACATCGTCTACGATGCCCTTGTGCGCTAGCTTTCGGTAAATCTGGGAAACGCGATTCGCCAACCGAGCATAATGCAATGGCACTACCTGCTCGATTGCCGCATTGATTGCAGATGCCGCTTTGGATGCCGCCTCAACCGCAGCCAAAGCAGTCACGCTGCCACGCCTTTGAGCCCGGCGCCGTTGCCATTCCGCCCGGATAGGCTCAAATTTGGCTTCCGACCTTGCCAGTTGCAGGTCGACGGCCCGGCGTTCGGCTTCCAACGCGGCGATACGCGCATTGATGTCCTCGAGCTCCACACTCAGGGACATTCGCGTCTTTCCTACCGACCGCAGCTCGGATTCGCGGTTCTCCTGCCTCTCGATGGTATTTTTCACTAGTTTGATGCGCTCGATCAGCGAGATGAGAGCCGGCTTAGCTTCAACTCTCGAGGCGCGGAGAACCTCGCATACACGATCCACCCTGTGGCCGCGAAGATAGGCATGAATGTCGTTGATCGTCTCAGTGGACCCTGTTGGATCCCCGACCACCCTTTTCCAGGCCTGCTCAGCCCGACGAATGATATCAGCTTGGGCGTCTGGGGTCAGAGGCGGTTGCGTTTCTGCTATTGCGCCCAACAGCCTGCCTAGCATTGCAGAACCTTCAGCACCGGTAGGGTCTGCCGTTTGAGGAATGGCTCGCAATGCCGACGCCGTGGCGTCCAAAAGGGCATCACCGATTAGCGTGAAAGGGAGCAGCCGGGCGCTCGCCGTCGACAACTCTTGACGCAGTGCATGCAACTCCGCTTCGGCCTTTCGCTTCAGCTCAATGTCTTCGTGACGCGCCTCATAGGTTCCTTCACCCAACGAACCGATGCCGCGGACGATCTCGTCCCGTCGTCTGCGGAGTGGACCGAGCTCACCCGCGATGCGCTCCAACTCTGCCTGCGCGGCAGCACTCTCAACCTCATGCAGCTCGACCTGCTTGGCTAGCGAAGCTTCAGCGTCATCTGCCTGCAAGTCGCGCCCGCGGTCCTTGGCATAGTCGTTGAGATCTTCTGCGAGCCCGCGCAGAGCTGTAACGCCTAGAGCACTCTCAATCCCATACCGAACCTGTTCGCCGAGCTCGCGTTCCGCCAGCCGCCGGATGTGTTCCCCATCGAAGAGAAAGAAGGGCACCATGCTAGCGGGTGCCAACAGACGCTCGATCTCCTCAAGATAGTGCCGTCGGCCGACATCGTCGGAAGCCGCAGCTACGATGTCGCGATCCGGTCCGCGCCGAAGAACCAGCTCCTCGTCCTCTTCGGAAAATTTCCCTTTTTCGTCGAAGTACCAACGCCGGTCGAGTTCAAGCAAGCCTTCCGCAGTGTCAAACTCGAGCACCACTTGCATCATGCGATCACCCTGCTCGAAAGCAGGGCGATGCATCGCGCGCTCAATGAATTGACGGTACTCTGATCGCCTTGTGCCGACGGTGCTTTCGTTCCCATCGTTTCTGGCTCTACGTTCCAGGTCAACTAACCCACGAATCCCATATAGACCGGAGGTAATGGCCTCTAGGATGCTTGTCTTGCCGTTGCCATTGTTTCCGCCCACCAGAATGACAGGCCGATCCGGTTCGCTTCGGGGAAACACCATCTCCGCGAATTCGAAGGCTTTCCAGTTTCGCAATGCAATGCGGGTGAACTGGAATGGTCCGGTTCCCGACTTGAGCGCCAACTCAGGAACAAACGCCGAGTCTGGCAGACTGGCCATGTCCGCGCTTAAGACTTCGTCAAAGCGATTGAAAAGCCTGCGGCGGTTGCCGCCGGAGCCAAGCGTGTTTCTGGCACCAAACAGCAGGTCGAAGACGGTGGTCATGTCGCTACAGCCGTGGAAACGACCTGACCCGCAGGCTTAACCGCGATCATGGTAATTGCATCCTCGGCCCAGATCTTTCGGATCACCTCAATCTCGTCAGCTGAAATAAGAGGTATGTCCACATCGTTCTGGACCGCCAGTAGCCGCTCCAAGATTTCCCGTCGGGCTTCGAGCGTAAACGGGCCAGGTATCAATCGACCCTCGCCAACGAAGTTAAGTGTGCCGTTGCGTCGGGCGGCCATGCGCATGCTGCCGTCCTCGCGGATCGCTTTGAGCCAGTCCCTGAACTCCAGCAGCGGCTCTAGATCGCCGTAGCCTGCTTCGATGAACGACTCCGCACTCTTGTCCTTTTCGACGACGGTGCACGTCCAGCATCCGAAGCGAGACGATGTGGTTCCACATGAAGGCGCTTCGGATTTGTCTGTGACAAGGGGGCATTCTCCACCCCCGGCGTTGCGGTACATCGTCACCAACTCACGATGGGTACCGCCCCAAGGGGGCGTCGATTGCAAGAGGGTCTGCCAAACTTCGTCAGTGGTCAATTCGACTATGGGCTTGTAAACAAAACAGTTTTGCAGACTGTTATGCGGATTGAGACGCTGACCGTTTTCGTAGCGTTCGACGCTGCGCGCACGTTGCGTGGATTCAGATCTGCGAACCCCCAGCAAGAGGATCGCTTCCCCGGAAGCGTCGACCTGCGATCGAATGTATTGGGTTGTGGGAGCAATTTTCATGCGATCGGTGCACCAGCGGAATATCCGGCTGGGTGAGGGGTATCCCCTGCCGATGAGATTAACCCAAAAGGTTTGCTCGGTAGGCGGGGTCGTCTTTGCTATCGTTAGCGGCAGCCGCAACGGAGACGCTGCCTCCCCCATCCGCTTAAGGACCACTTCGAGGTGGCCGGCAATGACAGGAGATTCCACCAAAGTATCGTTTGCGACGATGTGCACCCGACGCTGCCTTTGGCGTGGCGGCAGCGCGAGAAGCATTTCGCATACCAGTTGGGCCAGCAGCGTGCTGTCCTTTCCGCCGGAAAAGCCAACGATCCACGGGATGTCGTGCGGCTGAAGATACTCGTCTTTCAGATCGGATAGGATTACCCTGAGCCGTCCGCCCAGATTCTGTTCTGGGCTGCCCCCTACCGCGATTATTTCATTCATGCTCGGCTCCGCGTTGCCCTAAGCGACCCCACCGCAGCGGTGATAGCCATTACCGTCGCATCTATGTCCTCGGGAGTGGTGGTCCTTCCCAACCCGATGCGAACTGCACACTCGGCTTGGCGCTTCGATAGTCCGATTGCAAGCAGAACGTGCGAGGGTTCGAGAGATCTGGCGTTGCACGCCGACCCCGTCGATATCGACAACTGATCTTGTAGATGAATGACCAAGGCTTCGCCATCCACCTCGTCGAAGCGCATGTGGACATTTCCCGGCAGGCGCGAGTTGGTCGACCCGTTCACCGTCGCTCCTGGCAGTTGTGACAGAGCTGCGATTAGGCGGTCGCGCAGCCGCGCGATCCTGGCCGCCTCGCTTTCCATCTCGATTACCGCAAGAGAACAGGCTTCTCCGAAGGCAACACAAAGCGGTGCCGCGACTGTGCCAGATCGAAGGCCTCCCTCCTGACCGCCGCCGACAGATTGGGCCTTCATTTTTGACCGCAATCGCCTAGCGACATAGAGGGCACCTATCCCGACTGGCCCACCGAGCTTGTGTGCAGAAATGCTCGCGAGGTCCAGCAGCGCCGACGGTACCACAATCTTCCCTGCGGCCTGCGCTAGGTCGGAGTGCAAAAGGGCTCCTCGCTCCCTCACAACCCCCGAAATGTTGGCCATATGCTGAATGACACCAATCTCGTGGTTTGCCCATGCCACCGAAACCAAACCAGTTTCGTCGGTCAATAGCCGTCGCAGGCTGGCCATATCGAGCAAGCCGTCACCGTTAACTGGTAGTCGATCGATTTCGAAGCCGCGGCTCCCAAGGGCTGCGGCCGCTTCGAGGATGGAAGGATGTTCTATTTCTGAGACCGCGATGCGTGGGCGACCCATCGCCTTCAGATGATCGGCCAAGCCGAAGAACGCGAGGTTATTGGCCTCAGTTGCCCCAGACGTGAAGATGATCTCGGACGGTCTAGCGTGGATGACCCGTGCTACCTGGTCACGTGCATCTTCCACCGCGGAGTGGGCACCGATTCCATGCTGGTGGGTAGAATGTGGGTTGGCATCAACTGTACCGAACGCCTCCACCATTTTCGCCAGCACCCGAGGGTCGATCAGCGCGTGGGCATGATAGTCAAGATAGATTGGCATGGCCGTCGCGATTCCGATTCGATATCCGCGCGAATTGTATAGGGTCTCGTCCCGCAGCAAAACCGGCTTCATCCACCTTATTGTGTGTCCAGGGACAAGCGGGAGGGCGCTTCCGCTATCGAGGAGTAATTCCTCTGCGCCACGGTTCACTGAGGAACTGAGGATCGAAGATGCGGGTCTGGCGAGGTAGCGACGCTACCACCAACCAGCACACCAATCTCACGAGCCGACGCATCCGCGGCGCTATGCTAACATGGGGTAATTGCGGGCGATGCTAGATTCTTCGCCGTCAATGATTCTCATGGAGGCCAACATGGACCAATTTGTTGGGTTAGACGTCTCGCAGGAGATGACCCACCTGTGCGTTACGGCAGCGACGATAAGATTGTCTGGCAAGCAAAGTGTCTATCGACGCCAGAAGATATAGCCGGAAACATCAGATCCAAAGCACCCGACGTTCTACGCATTGGGCTGGAAAGCGTACCGGTGCTGTGCCTTGATTCCCGCCATGCGCAGGCGACCATGAGTGGCCAGGTCAACAAGACCGACAAGAATGATGCATATGGACTGGCCCAGATCGTCAAGGCAGGCTGGTATCGGGAGGTCGGGGTAAAGTGTCTCGACAGCCACGCGGTCCGCTCGATGCTTGGAGCACGAGCTCAACTCGTCGGAATGCGGGTAGAGGTCACCAACTAGATCAGGGGCATTCTCAAAACTTTTGGCGTCGTTCTGTCAAGACGAACGGGCGAGCCGTTCGAACGGCTCGTGGATGAGGCGTGCGACAATAGCGACCCCATGCTCAGTCAAACCGTGCGGTCGATGCTGTGCGTCCATTCCTGCCTGAAGGAGCAGATTCGGCAGCTTGACCGCCAACTGATGAGCCGTGCTCGTGGGAGTGCTGTGTGCCGGCAGCTTATGGCCATTCCTGACGTGGGCGTACTCACCGCCCTTGCCTTCGTCACAGCGGTCGATGATCCGTCCAAGTTTGCAGAATCCAGCAGCGTTGGCGCGTACTTCGGCCTGACACCGCGATGTTACCAGTCGGGTGAAATCGATCGCAACAGGGGCATCTCAAAATGCGGAGACGGTCTTGTCCGTATCTATTTATTTGGGGCCGCCGGCACGCTCCTCACGAGGGTCGAGAAGTGGTCGGCGCTCAAAGCCTGGGGCCTGCGGATCGCCAAGCGGAGCGGCTTGAAGAAGGCAAAGATCGCCGTCGCACGAAAGCTAGCAGTAGTCATGCACCGCATGTGGGTCGATGGCGTATCCTTCCGATGGTCGGCCGCTGGAGCGGAGGCAGCCGCATGAAGATGGAGGTGAACCCGAAGAAATCCGTCGCTCGACGGTAATCTTGTCCCTTGCCGGGACGAGCAGCGGCAAACCCGCTAGGAGCTATGCAGCCCTTCCACCGAAGCGGACTGCGTTGCTGACATTGGGAGCCGCAGCGTCCGATGCCATGCTGTGGCGAGCGCTGTTCGACCACGAAGAGAACGCTGAAACCGGCAGGAGGCAGGTCATTCGTCCAAGAGCCAGTAAGAATTTTATCTGGCGATCGACGTGTTGCTAGAACGATCCGCCAATTAAGGGCGTGAGCGGCTATTTAGGTTCTGGGGACACTTCAGCACCGTAGGCTGACCGCCGAGGAGCTGCGTGAAGGTCAGCCTGCCGACCTGATCGCACTGCACCTCGATCCAGCCGCTGTGCGTTCCGTGACATCGGCCAAGGCAAGAAAAACGGTTGACCCCGGGCCCGCAATTAGAGAACGCTCCTTAGGGCGCCCTGTTAAACCGGTCTCGACGTCACGAACCCGGCTCACCGATGAAATGACAATGTCCGACTGTCGGACATTTCATCGCCTACGCTTTGTACGCCCTCTTTCTCTGCGGCCGCGTTCGCGCCAGGTCCTGGAGGCTTACGAATGCGAATTGACGTAGGCAAACCTCCTGAGAAAAGCCGCCTGCAAATGAGGCTTTAGCATCCCGCGATATGCTTGAACCCATCTGTCAACGAGATCTTGCCGGAGGTCCCTGTTGACGTAGAGTTGCTTGAAATCGACAGCCTTGCTGCCCGCGCTCGGTCCCCAGACTTTCCAGCCGTTCTTTGTCTGTGCCTCCTGCACTAGTCATGGAGTATTCGACTGGAAGCAGACCGAGGCTGCCGAGACTAGGCTGAACCCGCGCGCGCATTCTCAACATTGAGCGGCCCTCCAGGAAGCGGCCGTAGCAGTTCCGCCTCTGGCTTCGTCAGATAAATCCACGCCGCCCAGTCCGGCGGCTGCAGCACGACAATTTGGTGATCGTGAATGAGAGCGACATCTGGGCCGGGTCCGGTCGTCAGCATCGTGAACGCGGGCGGATAATTGCCCTGGCCGTCACGCCAAAGGCCCGCGGTCGCCATAAATGGCGCACTCTTCAGAGTCGCCTGTATTTTCCTGGTCGTATATCCTAGTCAGCGCGACCGGCGAGGTTCGGCCAAGCGATCGGCCAAATCGACCTACCGATCGCAAATTTGTACATGCTATCAATGCGCTAAGCATAGCGACTATCGGCCATCATCGGCATCGGCATTGGCGTCGTCGATCAACCGTCTCGATGAAGCTGAGATAAGGGCCTAACACCGGCCAAATGATCGGCCAGTTATGGGCGCTCAGCTAAAATTTCTGTTGACACATACGTACTTAGCGCGATCTAACATCGGCCAATCATGGAAGAGACCGTACAGCGCATCGAGCCGGCGCGCCTGGAAGACGTCGCGGAGCCTATCTCCGACGCGCTGGCTGAGCTGTCAGCAAGCTCGGCGGTTCTCGGCGCCAGGCTGCATCCACGCACGGCCGCGAACCTGGGGGATCTCGTGCGCATCATGAACACCTATTATACCAACCTGATCGAGGGCCACAACACGCGCCCCCGCGACATCGAACGCGCCCTCGCCGGCGAATTCGACAAAGACCAGGAACGACGCAACCTGCAGGGGGAAGCCGCGGCCCATGTTCGACTGCAGGGGGAAATCGATCGCCTGGCCGCAGAGGGTCAGCTCCCAGAACCGGCTTCGCTTGATTTTTTGCGCTGGCTGCATGCGGAATTCTACCGTGACGCCGATGAGGCGATGTTGCGCATTCGCGGCGCAGACAGAGAATTCTTGATGGTTCCGGGTCGGTGGCGATCACAGCCCGAACATGATGTCACTGTCGGCCGCCACCAGCCGCCGTCAAGCGATCGCGTCGAAGCGTTCATGGAGCATTTCGCTAGCCGGTACCGCTTCCAACGTACGGGCAAAGCGGCTAGGATATTGGCGATTCCGGCCGCGCATCATCGGTTCAATTACATTCATCCCTTCCCAGACGGCAATGGACGCGTCAGCCGCTTGATGAGTCACGCCATGGCCCATGAGGCAGGAATCGCCGCGCACGGGCTGTGGTCGATTTCCCGAGGCCTGGCGCGGGGTCTGGAAAGCCGCGGCGACTATAAACGCATGATGGATCACGCCGACATGCCACGCCAAGGCGATCGCGACGGCCGCGGTAATCTTTCTATGCGGGCGCTGGCGGATTTTACCTTATGGTTTCTACGCGTATGTATCGACCAGGTCAGTTTCATGTCGAGCCTGTTCGATTTGAACCAACTAACCCGGCGCCTGCAGCGGTTCGTTCAACGCTACGACCTGAAGCCCGAAGCTTTCCGGCTGCTCGAGGAGGCGCTTCTGCGCGGCGAGTTCGATCGCGGTGAGGCCTCACGTATCGCTGGCTTGCCGGAACGTACGGCCCGCCGCGTGTTTACCGAGGTGCTCGAGCTTGGCCTGCTTGCGTCCGATACCCCGAAAGGCCCGGTATCGCTACGCTTCCCGGTCGACACGTTGGACGAACTGTTTCCTAAGCTATTTCCGGAAACTTAGCGTCGCATAACTGCGCCTACTGTTTCCCCGCCCCGGCGAGTTGCGAGCCGCCGGATAGGAAGAGTTCGACTTCAAAGGTTCGGTGTGGACCATCCCGGAAGCACGCATGAAAATGCGGCGGCGGCACCGCGTTGCACATTCGAGGCAGGTCATCAAAATCCTGACCGATCTCAGAGACATTTCCGGCAGCGAGGCGCTGCTGTTTCCAAGTGTGCGATCGGGTTCTCGTCCGATTTCCGACAATACACTTAACGCCGCCCTGCGTCGCATGGGTTACAGCAAGAAAGAAGCAACGGCTCACGGTTTCCGAGCAACGGCATCAACTCTGTTGAGTGAATGCGGCAAGTGGCATCAAGACGCAAGAGAGACAGCTGCCATATTGAAAAGAACGACGTTCGGCGCGCTTACGCCAGGGCAGAGCACTGGGAAAAGCGCGTCAGTATGATGCAGTGGTGGGCCGATTATCTGGACGAAATTGGGTGCACGAAACCTGCAGTTGAACCCAAACAAGTGTAACTGCAACCCCGTGTCCGCACCTTTCGTGAACATGAACATCAGCTGTGCGTACGTTATGACATTGGCCGCGTCTATGTTGGGGCGGAACCGGCCACGCAGTCCTTCGAGGGACAGGGGCTTTTCACAAATCTACGTCAAGCGGCTTAACTGGTTGTGGAGCTTCAATCGTTATTCCGAGTCGGCTGACGGCCGGCGTCAGCACAGCGTCAGGAACAGCGGTCTGGCTCAGCGTTCCGGCTTGTCGTCCCGGAGGATGCGCTCAGCGGCTCCGTCAAGATCCTCATATTGGCCACTCTTCAACGCCCACAGAAAGCCAGTCAGCCCCAGTGCGCCAAGAAATAGGGCGACTGGCATGAGGTAGACGAGTACCGTCATGATGACCGCGCTGATGGGTGAATGCCGGAATGCGTTGCCGAAGAAGCCCTCGTCAGCTCGGCGAGCCTAAAGCCCTGCAGCCGCAGCCCGTTTCCGATCACCAGCAGCGATGAGGCGGACATCGCGACCGCGGCGATCAACGGCGTGACGTTGCCGAAGATGGCGATCGGCACGGCAACAGCGTTGTAGATGATCGCGATGGCTATGTTCTGGCGGATCAGCCGCCCTGCCTTCCGCGAGACGTCCAGCGCAAGGGGTACGGCCGAAAGGCTTTCACGCAGGAACACGAAATCGGCCGCGTTGCGGCCAATATCGGCGGCGGTCGCGGGAGCGATCGAGACGTGCGCCGCGCCCAGCGCTGGCGTGTCGTTGAGCCCGTCGCCCACCATCAGGACCTTGTGGCCGGCCTTGGTCAGCACTTCGATCCGCTCAGCCTTCTCGGACGGCAGCAGCGCCGAAACAAAACGGTCGATGCCCAATATTCTTGCGACATCGCCACAAGCGTCCGGGGTATCGCCCGACAGCATTTCGACCGAGACCCCTGCATCGTTCAATTGCGCCATGACGCTCCCGGCATCGGCCCGCAACGCATCCTCGAAAGCGAAGGAAGCGACAATCATCCCGTTCTTCGTGAGAACCGTTCCGCCGTAGCCATGTTTGCCTTCGCCGCCGGTTCGAGCCTTCCATCCAGCCCATCCGCGTCGACCCAGCCGCCAGGTATTTCCGGCGTCAGTTGCTTCGATTCCAAATCCCGGATGCTCGGTGAGGGCACGGAATTTGTGTTGCCCGCCAGGCGTGGCAAAACCGGCTATGGCCTTTGAAAACGGATGCCGCGAGTGCGCTGCCAGGTCGGCTGCAACTGCCAGCATGGCGGGATCGATCGATGACGCGTTGACGAGCCGGGGCTGGCCAAGCGTGAGCGTTCCGGTCTTGTCGAACACCGCTATATCAATCGTCGCCAGGCGTTCCATGGCCGAACCGACCTTGACCATGATGCCGTTCTCGAACAGGCGCCGTGCGGCGACCACCTGTACGATCGGGACCGCGAGGCCAAGCGCGCACGGGCATGTGATGATGAGAACGGCGATGGCGATGGTGATGGCCCGGTGCAAGTCGCCGGTCGCTGCCATCCAGCCAAGGAATGTAGCAAGGGCGGTGAGATGGACCACGGGGGCATAGAGAGCCGAGACGCGATCGGCGATCCGGCGGTAATGCGCTCGGCCGCCCTCGGCGGCTTCCATCAGCCGCACCATTTCCGCCAGGAAGGAATCCTTTGCGGCGGCTGTCGCCTCGATCGTCAGCGGGCCGGTAAGATTGAGCACGCCGGCCTGTACTGCTTCGCCCGGGGCCACGTTTTTTGGCGTGCTTTCGCCTGAGGCCAGTGAGCAGTCGAGATCCGACGCTCCCTGGATGATCTTGCCGTCGACAGGGATCCTTTCACCCGCTGCGATAAGCAACTGCATCCCAGGTTGGATCTCGCCAACCGGTAGGTAGTCTCGCGAGCCGTCGCCGCGCAGCACCATGGCCCCACGCGCGGCCAACTGTGACAGGCCCTTCACGGCGGTCCGGGCACGCTCCCGCATCACATGATCCAGCGTCCGGCCGATCAAAAGGAAGAACAGCAACGAAACCGAGGCGTCGAAATAAGCGTGGTTGCCATGGTTGATCGTCTCATAAAGGCTCATGGCGTAAGCCAGCGACACCCCGACCGCGATCGGCACCTCCGTGTTCATGCGGCCATGGCGCAGTGCGTTCCAGGCCGAACGGAAGAAGATGCCGCCGGCGAAGACGAGCGCCGGGATGGCGATCAGCGCGGAGACCCAGTGAAACAAATCGCGGGTAGCACCTTCGGCGCCGGACCAGACCGAGACCGACAGCAGCATGATGTTGCCTGCCGCGAAGCCGGCAACAGCGACGGCGCGGATCAACTCGGCAAGCGTCTTGTCCTTCTTATCAGCGTCGGCTTCGAACAGGTGCGCCTGAAAGCCCAGCCGTCCCAGCGCGGCGACAAACGGAGGCACAGAGTCCCCACGCCACCGGATCGCGACCCGTTTCGTCGACAGGTTGACACGAGCGCCTTCGACGCGATCGAGCCTTCCGAGAGCCGTCTCGATGGCCTGGATGCACGCCGCGCAGTGAACCGTCGGCACTGAAAGGTCGGTCTGCCAAAGATTGTCACCAAGCGATCGGCTCGCCAACCTGATCTCCTGGCTAGACGGCAGGACCGATGTGGTACTGGTCAGATCCAGCGCCAGTTCCGCGCTGGGTGCACAACAGCTCATTGCAGCGCTCCTTGCGAAATCATGATCCGGCGAACGTCGCGATAGGGCTTTGTCAGACCGGCATCGGCGTCGACTTCGACGATCCAGACGCCATCCCTTGGCAAGTGCTGCGCGGCAAATTCCTGGTCCGAGACGAGGGCGAGAGTGACGGCCTTGTCCCCAGCCTCGTAGGCGGGATGACGAAACAGTATCTTGACGCCATGCAACGGGACCGGCTTGCCGGTGGTATCGCTCAAGCTGTAGCGGACCTCACCCCGAGCGATCGTCAGTTTGCCGGTCCAGCCGAGTGCCGCCTGCGCGCGCCCTTCCTCGGCCTTTCGGTTGAATTGCTGGCTGGCCACATAGGTGTTCTCGACGACAAGGCCGGTCCAGCTCGTGCTGGCGAGTGTCGCCATCGTGAGATTGACCGCGATGATCACGCCGAAAAAGCCGAGAATGGTGAGCAGCATGTGCCTGCCGGTGAACTCACGCGTCATTTGCGTATTGGTGCTCATCTGGCGATCTCCGGGGCGTTGAAGGTGGCGGTGTATTCGTCCGATTCGAAGCTCGCTCTGTCCTCGACGCGGAACTTGAAGGTTTGTGCAGCGTGCCGAACCTCACCCGCTGGCTGGCGCACGAAGACCTTCAGCATGTTCAGCCGGTCGGGTTCGACCGCGATGGCGAAGAAGCGAGCTGCCGGCAGATCACTGCCGACGACGCTCATTTCGGCTCCCTGCAAGCCCTGCATCGTGACGACGATCGTCCTTGGCTCGGGGATCATGTTGAGCAGCTTGACGGTGTAACCGTTGCGGATCGAGCCGTCGGACAGGGTCACGAATTGCGGATTGCGGTCGTGCAGGACGTTGATCTCGAGTCGGTCGCGCGTCAGCAGGGAATAGATCAAGGCAAGCCCGACCGCCGTCCACGCGCCCATGTAGAAGAAGGTCCTCGGCCGGAAGATCTTGCGAATATGGAAATGCGCCAACCTGGCGGAGAGTGTGCTGTCGGCCGTTCTGACGAGTGAAGGGTTCACGGGACCGGAGCCGCCTGCGGTCGCCACCGCCATGTTGGCGTTGTAGTCGGACAGCGTCGCATAGGAGATCAGCCCGCGCTCCTTGCCGAGCTTGTTCATGACGCCGTCGCAGGCATCAAGGCACAGCGCGCAAGTGATGCATTCGAGTTGCTGGCCGTCGCGAATGTCGATCCCCATCGGGCAGACTGCGACACAGGCATTGCAGTCGACGCAGTCACCGACCGGCTGCCCCGCAGCCTGGACCTTCTTGGCGTGCCGCGAACGAGGTTCGCCACGCCAGTCATTGTAGGTCACAGTGAGCGAATTCTCGTCGAGCATGGCAGCCTGGATGCGCGGCCACGGGCACATGTAGGTGCAGACTTGCTCGCGCATCAGCCCGCCGAACGTGTAGGTGGTCGCCGTCAGCACCGCGATGGTGACGTAGGCGACCGAAGCGGCGGTGCCGTTGAATACGTCGCCGATCAGCGTCGGCGCATCGGCGAAATAGAGGATCCAGGCGCCGCCGGTAGCTGCCGCTATGACCAGCCAGATGGCGTGCTTCGATACGCGCAGCTTCAGCTTGCGCGCGGTCCAGGGACCGGCATCAAGTTTCATGCGGGCGTTGCGGTCCCCCTCGATCGCACGTTCGACGACAAGGAACAGATCGACCCATACGGTCTGTGGACATGCATAGCCGCACCAGGCACGGCCGACGGTGGACGTGATCAGGAAGAGGCCGATGCCGGCCATCATCAGAAGGCCGGCGACATAGTAGAATTCCTGCGGCCATATCTCGATGAAGAAGACGTAGAAACGGCGGTTGGCAAGATCGATCAGCACGGCCTGATCAGGAGCAAACGGACCTCGATCCCAGCGCAACCAGGGCGTCAGATAATAGATGCCCAGCGTGATCGCCATCACCAGCCATTTGAAGCGGCGAAAGCTGCCCGAGGCGCGTTTAGGGAAGATTTTCTTGCGCGGAGCATAGAGCGGCTGTCGTGTCTTGGCGGAGTTGACCGCTTTTGCCTCGAGCCGCTCCATCTGCGTTTTATCCAGCACGTGCATCTCCACTCGCGCGCGGCCTATGACATCGTTGTGCGACGGACTTGTCTGCTTCGACAGACGTCCGGTCTGCAGTGAGCCCGCTTCGCCGTGTGGGCCGCGCCGCCTTGCTGCAGGTCAATCGCCGCATGCCGGAATGGTGTCGGGGCCCGACTCGTGCCGGGCCCCGTCGCTTGGCGGGGAGGGCCGAGAATAGGCTTCCGTTCCTATTCTCCGCCGCCAAGCGAATGGACATAAACCGCAAGTTCCTTAACCTTGGTCTCGCCGAGACGCCCGATCCAGGCCGGCATGACACCGTGCTTCGGCGCGCGGACTTGGACGGCGATGGCTGTCTCGCCGGGTGCGTAGAGCCAGATCGCATCGGTCAGATTGGGCGCGCCAAGCTCTTTGTTGCCTTTCGCATTATCGCCATGACAGGCGACGCAGTTTTCCGCGAATACCTTGGCGCCGGGCTCGATAAGACTTGCATCCTGGACCTTGCCCGAGAGGCTGGCGACATAGGCGCCGACCTGTGCGATCTGTTCGGGCGTGATGATGTCACCGAAGGGGGGCATTCCCGACTGCCGAGTATCCGGGTCGGATGCGAAACGGATGCCGTGCGCGATCGTTTGCTGGATCTGCTCGGTCGTGCCGCCCCACAGCCAGTCATCGTCGTTCAGGTTTGGAAAGCCCTTCGACCCTTGGGCGCCCGAGCCGTGGCATTGCACGCAATTGACCTTGAAGGTAGCTCCGCCGGCCGCTACCGCGAATTCACGCAGCGCGTCGTCGGCTGCAATCTCGGATACGGTCTTCTGCTGGATGGCCGCGACATATTTGCCCTTGGCGGCTTCGGCAGCCGCCAGCTCAATCTTGACAGCGTTGCGGCTGGAATAGCCAAGCACACCCTTGGTCGCGGAAGACAGCATCGGCCAAGCCGGATACGCAATTGTATAAGCCACCGCCCAAGCGACGGTGATGTAGAAGGTTATCACCCACCATCGGGGCAATGGGTTGTTGAGCTCCCTTATCCCGTCCCATTCATGACCGGTCGTTGAGATGCCCGAGACTTCATCGATATGCTCGCTGCTCATGATCAGTCGTCCTTGAGTGGAATCTGGGCGGCTTGATCGGCCTGTGTTTTGCCGCCGGGACGCAAGGCAAAGGCAATGCAGCCGACGAAGAAGAGCGCCATGGCAAGCAGACCCCAGCTGTCCGCGAATTCCCGCATCAAATTATAGCTCATTGCGTCCCCCTCAGCGGTAGCCGGCTGCATCGTCATAGGTCTTGAAATCGACCAGTGTTCCCAGCATTTGCAGATAGGCGACGAGGGCATCCATCTCGGTCACCTGCTGCGGATTGCCGTCGAAGTCGCCGATTTTGGCTTTGGGGTAGCGGGATTCGAGGCCGGATGTGTCGGCGTTGGGATCGGCCTGCGCCATCAAATCGGCATTGGCGTGCGCGATCATGTCATCGCTATAGGGGACGCCGACCCGCCTGTTGGCGACCAGATGCGTCGAGAAGTCCTTCACCTCGATCGGAGCGTCCTTCAGGAAGGCATAACGAGGCATGATAGATTCCGGCACCACCGAACGTGGATCCATAAGGTGCTGAACGTGCCATTCGTTGGAATAGCGGTTGCCGACTCGTGCAAGGTCAGGGCCGGTGCGCTTCGAGCCCCACTGGAAGGGGTGGTCGTACATGGACTCGGCGGCCAGGCTGTAGTGGCCGTAGCGCTCGACCTCGTCCCGGAAAGGCCTGATCATCTGGCTGTGGCAGAGGTAGCAGCCCTCGCGCACATAGATGTTGCGTCCGGCGAGTTCCAGTGGCGAGTAGGGCCGCATGCCTTCGACTTTCTCGATCGTGTTGTCGAGATAGAAAAGCGGCGCAATCTCGACGATGCCGCCGACGGTCACGACAAGAAGAGAGCCAACGAGAAGAAGCGTGGCGTTCTTCTCGATGATCGCGTGTTTGTTCATCAAGCCCATTGTCTGGCTCCCTATTCGGCAGGCCGGAGGGCGGGCTCGGAACCTGGCATTGGTTGCTCTTCGCGCTGGTGGCCAAGAATGGTCATGGTCACGTTCCAGGCCATGAGCAGGGCGCCGGTGAGGTACATCGCACCGCCGATGGCGCGCATGACGTAGAAGGGATGCATGGCGGCGACGGTTTCGGCGAAGGAGTAGACGAGGAAACCCTGCTCGTCGTATTCGCGCCACATCAAGCCCTGCATGATGCCGGAAACCCACATCACCGCGGCGTAGACGACGATTCCGAGCGTCGCCAGCCAGAAGTGCCAGGTGACGAGCCGCAGCGAATAAAGCCGTTCGCGGTTCCACAGTTTCGGCACCATGTAGTAGATTGCGCCGAACGAGATCATGCCAACCCAGCCGAGCGCGCCGGAATGGACATGGCCGATGGTCCAGTCCGTGTAGTGCGACAGCGAATTGACCGTCTTGATCGACATAATCGGACCTTCGAAGGTCGACATGCCGTAGAAGGCGACTGCCATCACCATCATGCGGATGATCGGATCGGTGCGCAGCTTGTCCCAGGCGCCAGACAGCGTCATCAGGCCATTGATCATACCGCCCCATGACGGCATCCACAGCATGATCGAGAACGCCATGCCGAGCGTCTGCGCCCAGTCGGGTAAGGCGGTGTAATGCAGGTGGTGCGGGCCGGCCCAGATGTAGAGAAAGATGATCGCCCAGAAGTGGACGATCGACAGGCGGTAGGAATAGACCGGCCGGTTCGCCTGCTTGGGCACGAAATAATACATCATGCCGAGGAACCCGGCGGTGAGGAAGAAACCGACGGCGTTGTGGCCATACCACCATTGCGTCAAGGCGTCCTGGACGCCGGAGAAGGCGGAGTAGCTCTTCGAGCCCAGGAACGACGCCGGCATCGACAGATTGTTGACCACATGCAGCATCGCGATTGTCACGATGAAGGACAGGTAGAACCAGTTGGCGACGTAGATATGCGGTTCCTTGCGCTTCAGGATCGTGCCGAGGAACAGGATGAGATAGGCGACCCAGACGATGGTCAGCCAGATGTCGACGTACCATTCGGGTTCGGCGTATTCGCGGGCTGCGGTGATGCCGAGCAGGTAGCCGGTCGCGGCCATGACGATGAACAGCTGGTAACCCCAGAACACAAACCAGGCCAGTTTGCCGCCAAACAGCCGGGCGCGGCACGTGCGCTGCACGACATAGAGAGACGTGCAAAGCAAAGCGTTGCCGCCGAAGGCGAAGACGACGCCGGATGTGTGCAGCGGCCGCAGCCGGCCGAAATTGAACCAGGGTTGGATGTTGAGGTGAGGATATGCCAGCTGCAGGGCAATGATCACACCGACGAGCATGCCGACGACGCCCCAGAATACCGTTGCAATGGCTCCGTAGCGGATCGGGCCATCCATGTAGGCGGAGGTGTCGATCGGAGCCGCCGGCTTGAAATCTGTGTTGCGCAGCAGGATCGCGGTAAAGCCAGCCACGGCGACGAACAAAACCCCCATATGCTGGCGAAAAGGTCCTTCTACGCCGAAGCCGGCAGCCACCAGGGCCGCAAAAGCAAACAGGCTTAGAACGACGATCTCCGTGCCGAATTTCATGACATGTCCCCGACCAGGATTCCAATGCGCGGACGCCAAATCCGCGGTGCATTAATTCCGTAGTTGCCGCCTGCTCGCCCTGATCCATGTCAGAGCCGCACGATTTTGCTT
This sequence comes from Mesorhizobium sp. RIZ17, assembly GCF_051127865.1. Taxonomy (NCBI): domain Bacteria; kingdom Pseudomonadati; phylum Pseudomonadota; class Alphaproteobacteria; order Hyphomicrobiales; family Phyllobacteriaceae; genus Mesorhizobium; species Mesorhizobium sp. RIZ17. Next base: position 3,421,492 of record NZ_CP147861.1, on the reverse strand, counting down.
CGGGCAGCATCGAGTTCGGTGCAATCAGAAGGTGGCGATTTGAACAAGGAAACGCAGCACGGGCCAACCCGCTCATGGACAAGTGCGGCTTTCTCGCGCCAGGCCGGCACAGAGGCGATTCCGGGCGAGGTCATGAAGCTTGCCCATCGGGAAAAGCTGGAGCTCTGCTTCTCGCTGGAAAGCATTGCCGATGCACTGCCGAACGTCGACCGCCTCAAATGTCTTGGAACGGCCAAGAAGATCGTTCCGCTGCTCCGTGACATTCATGGGTTTGAGGAGAGGGTGATTTTCCCTGCGTATGAGGCGCACTTGACTCCGGCCGAGGCCAAACTTGCCTCTACCAGCCGGTTGCGCATCGAGCACCTTGAGGATCAATGCTTCGCTGGCGAGGTGGCCGAAACGCTCCTAGCGATCGGTCATGGTGATCCGATAGAGAGCGCGGAAGCTGTCGGATTCATGCTACGCGGCTTCTTCGAAGGCTTGCGGCGACACATCGCTTTCGAACGCGAGCATGTCCTGCCGCGGATCGTAATAAGCGACGAAGGCCCCGACGCTTAGGTCTCATTCAAAGGCCGGTTGCCGCGCGCCTCGGCCGCCGCAGCGCTGCTCCAGCCGGCTCATGCTGTCGACCGCTACATGGCGTTTGTTCTCGATCCGGATCACGCCGTCAGCCCGCAATCGCGTAAGCTGGCGGCTCACGGTCTCGTTCGTCAGTCCAAGGAAATCAGAGATGTCGGCACGTGTCAGCGGCAGATCGAAGCATGCCGACCCAGCCGCCGGGTCGATACTGGAATCCATATTCCGGGCGATCATGAGGAGAAAGCTCGCCACCTTCTCCGGTGCGGTCTTGCGCCCGAGAGTCACCATCCATTCAAGTGCCTCGTCGAGTTCGTCCAGCGTCTGCTTGAGCAGGCGATGTTCGAGTCCCGGTGATTCCTTCATTATCCGTTCAACGGCCGCCTTCGGAAACGAGCACAGCGAGACGGAGGTTGCCGCTTCCACATTGATCGTGCTTTTCACCTTGAAGGGCCGTCCTAGAAAATCCGGTGCGAACCGAAGACCGACAATCTGCTGGCGGCCGTCCGAAAGGCACTTCGTCAGCTTCACAACGCCTGAAAGCAAGTTTGAATAGCTGTCGACGGCCTCGGCGTCGGCGATCAGTTCGACCCCCGGCTCGATCTTGTGCCGCGACGAAGTTTTGGCGAGCCCAACCAAATGGTTTGGATCGAGCGCACCGCAGACGCCGCGATGTCGTGCTGCGCAAGACAGGCAAAGAACGGGAATGCCGGAACTGTGAATGTCTTGCCGTACTGTCATTACGCTCGCGCTACCGATCCCAAGTTTCGACAGGATAGCAAGCGATGGCAGAGAAATCCTTGCGGCAGTTTGTCCGTGCTGGAGGCTGACCGAAATCAGGGCATTGGCTCTTCGACGCGTCCAGACTTCCGGCGAGGCAAAAACGGCGGACCACCAAATGAGACCGGAATTAGCTGCCAGGCTTGGCGAGAACGTCCCGCGTTATACCAGTTACCCGACCGCGCCGCATTTCCATCCTGGCGTCGACGCTGATGTCCATCGAAGCTGGTTGAAGGCGCTCGAAAGCGGTGACGAGGTCTCGCTCTACCTGCACATCCCTTATTGCGACCGGCTGTGCTGGTTCTGTGCGTGCCATACAAAGCAGACCCGCCGCTACGAGCCGGTGGCTTCGTATCTCCGCTCGCTTCACGCGGAGATCGCGACTGTCGCCGGTCTTGTCGGCGGCAAGGCCAATGTCCGCGCCGTGCATTTCGGCGGCGGCTCGCCGACCATGCTGAAGCCCGAGGATATGATAGCCTTGGGAACTGTCCTGCGGGATAGCTTCGATTTTCTTGCCGATGCGAAGATCAGCGTCGAAATCGAACCCAACGACATGGACGAAGCCCGCCTTGATACACTTGCCGAGATCGGCATGGCGCGGGCGAGCCTCGGCGTTCAGGATTTCGATCCGAAGGTGCAGAAGGCGATCAACCGCGAGCAGAGCTTTTTGCAGACCAAGGCGGTTGTCGACGGCATTCGCTCTCGCGGCGTAGGGTCCGTGAACCTCGATTTGCTTTACGGCCTGCCGCATCAGACCAGGGAGAGCGTCTGTTCCACCGTAGCGCAGGCGCTGACTCTGGAGCCGGACCGGATGGCGCTGTTCGGCTACGCGCATGTGCCCTGGTTCAAGAAGCATCAGACCATGATCGACGAGGCATGGTTGCCGGGTCCGGCCGAACGGTTCGCTCAGTGGCAAATTGCCGCCCGTCTGATCATGGGCGCCGGATACGAGGCGATTGGAATCGACCATTTCGCCAGGCCGGATGATGCGCTTGCAGTCTCGGCTCGCGCGGGAACAATCCGCCGCAATTTCCAGGGCTACACCGAGGATCGCTGCGAAACACTGATCGGACTCGGGCCGTCATCGATCAGCCGGTTTCGACAGGGCTATTCGCAGAACATGCCGTCGACAGCCGAATATGGACGCATGGTCGAGGGGGGACATCTGGCCACGGTCCGCGGCATCGCGTTTTCCGAAGATGACCGTGTTCGCGGCTGGATCATCGAGCGCTTGATGTGCGATTTCGGCTTTTCAGCAGGCGAACTGGTGGAACGCTTCGGGGAAGCCGGACAAAAGCTTCTTTTCCAAGCAAGCTCCATCGCCATTGGCGACCCTGCTCGACCGCTTGAACTCCAAGGTGACAGTTACGTCGTATCGGCGGAAAGTCGTCCCTTTGTAAGGAGCATTGCAGCGAAGTTCGACAAATATTTCGAAAGTGGAACGGCCAGGCACTCAGTGGCAGTCTGAGTGCCACAGACGAACGTCACCGTCTTCAGTCGATCGCGAACCTCCTCAAAATCGCCGAAACCAGCAGCTAACAATTCGATAGTGCATATGGCGCCACTTTACGATGCTGTGACGACGCGGGTATTTCCCAAAGGGGGTCGCATGGCAGAGGGCTGGGACCCGCCGGAACCCTGCAGGCAGGGCTCTCCACTTCGTATCCGCCCAAGCAGGTTGGATTGTTCGGCCCAGTCTTTCACTGAATGTCAGCGACGCACCCCATTGCGGCTTCCGCTACTCAGCGCTGCGGCTCTTGAATGCCCCTTTGAGATGAGCTCATTCCGAGTAACAACCGCACGGCGTTCCCACGTGTCTGAAACCATGCATGAGTGCGGCTAGCACGCCCTGCGCCTGTTCGCGGTTTTCGGGCCGCCCAGGCACTTACTTGACCTCCAGCTGCTCGAAGTTCGCGCATAGGCCTTACATGACGGATCGGTAGGCCGCGACCGCCGGGAGGCACCCGGGCGGCTGCGCCAATTGACCAACTTTATGCTTCGATTACTCGGAATCTGAACCTGACACGCGTCGCGATTTCTCTGACATGCCGGCGGCAGGCAAGCTTTCCTTTCTGGCCTTGGCAAACGCTCTGTCACCTTCCAGAAACCCTGCCAGCATGAAAGGTATGAGTTCCGCTACCGTTTCAGACTCGCCATAGGTCTGGCGGTAAAGCGCCGCATAGTCCTTGAGTGCTTGGTTCAGGTCCGCGCTAACGGTGATGGTCATCTTCGAAGGTGTCCGGTCTGGAAGCTTTCCAAGTTTCAGATCTGCCATGATTACTCCTGTTCAAGTCGGGTATGGGCGCAGCACAAGATCCTTGTGTACAATCACGCGTAGGGGCCAACCGGGTCGGACGACAATGGTGGGTTGAATATTCAGGTTCTTTTCGGTGATGCGCTGGCCGGCTTGACTGATGTTTTGCTGAGTGGATTCCCGGATCGCCTTAACTAGGTCGCTTTCGTTTTCCCCAAAGCTCAACTCGGTACCAACGCCCAGTAGCGTCGCTAGAGCAACTCCCTTGATCAGCTGCCAGGTGTGAAAATCGACCTTGTCTTCAAGCCCAGCATAGCCGGCAGTATCCGTCGCTGGCAGATTGTCGATTTCGATCGAGGAACCGTCGGGCAGGATTATTCGCTGCCAGACCAGCAATGCGCGCCTCTGCCCAAAAGCCACGACGCTGTCATAAGTGCCGATGAGGCGTGAGCCTTGCGGAATGAGCACAATGCTGCCGGTGACTGTGTCGTGCACATTCTCGGTGACCTGCGCGACGACAAGGCCAGGCAAGTCGGAATTTATGCCGGTGACGAGACTGGCCGCGATCACGCTGCCGGCCATCAGTTGGTAGGGCGAGGCCGGCGTCTGCAGCGCATGCGGATTGTAGATCCCGCTTGTGTTTCGCTGACTGATAAAATCGAGCTTGCGCTGTTGGTTGTTCTGGTCACCCTCGGCTGGGGCAACGGAAGCTGACACGCGCGTCGCTCCGGATTGCGGAAGCGCCTCAGACGGCTGCTGCGCACTCGGCCCGCCGGCGGCGACATCTGTCTGTCTGGGTCGATTGTCGATCCGGAACAAGACTTGCGACTCGCGCGCCTCAATTGCTTGCTGGGCAAGGCGCTGCTCCTCGGCGGAGATATCCTGCCCTGGCGCGATGCCGAGCTGACGTTGGCGTTCAAGGATGGGGCGACCGAGGTCGCCGGGCAGTGGCGGTCCGAGCACAGGGGCCTTCGGCATGATCCCGGAATAGTCCTTGGGAAGCGCTTCTAGTCCCTCGGCGGGTGGCTTGCGCTCGGTGTTATAGCGGTCCTCTGCCTGGTGCTTGATACGCCACGCCGGTCCTTGAAGCGCCATCATCGTGACGCCCAGAATGGTACCGGATCCGACTGCAGCGATGGCGACGATCACACCGCGCCTGAATCGGACAGCGCGGCGGGGCGAGGCTCGCAATTGCAGCTGCTCGGGATCGAGTTTCGGCGACGCATCGGATCGGGAAGTATCGGTCATGAGCGCTCCCCTCACCTGCTCGGCCGCGCAAAGAGCGGAATCCGCCGCGGCGGTTGCCGGCCGTCAGTCCTGGTGATGCGCACCACCTGCTGCTGCTTGCTGCCTAGACGCAGTTCTGCAGCGCCAAAGAGGCGATCGACGATGTAGTAGTTGCCGCGCATGCGATAATTGACGAGCTGGCTGTCCCCATCGGCACCGACGATGAAGAGAGGAGGCGCTTCACCCTGATCAATGCGACGGGGGAATTCGATATAGACCTTGCTGCCATCGTCGAAAGCGCGCGTCGGCCTCCAGGGTGGTGTGTCGCCGGTGATTGAATACCGAAAGCGGATATTCTCGAGCGCCACATTCGAAGCTACCGGCATGGCAGCCTCGGCTTGGGCGTTGCGCTGGCCTAGCGCGATGATCTGGTCCTCGCTATAGGTCCAGGAGATCGCCGCCATTGAGGTCTTCTCGGTGCTTTGAAGCTGCAAATGGTAGGTGCGTCGTTCCGTGGTGATCACCAGATTTGTGTCAAGTCCCGGCGCGAAGGGTTTTACCAGCACATGGGTGCGCTGATTGTCACCGGTGCCGCTGACGGTATCGCCGATCACCCAACGCACCGTGTCGCCGGCCGACACGGCTGTTAGCTTCTCGCCCGGCTGGAGTGCGATATCGGTGACGCGCTCCGGTGCGGCGTAGAGCTGATAGAGCGCGCCATCGGCGAATGGATAAACCTGAACCGCATTCATGTACCCATACCTGGTAGGTTGCTGCGTCGCTGCTTTATTGGCATCGGAGACCCGTTCTTCAGGAGAGCGCTTGTCTTCGGCCACCCTGCCCGGATTGGGCTGTAACTGACCGGGTAGCGGCAGCGGCTTTGGCACCTCGACTATCTTGACCGGCTTCTCCGGCGGCTTCTCGATTGCGGCTGGTTTGAAATCGGCAGCATCATAGGAAATCTCAGGCGGCGGTACCGGCTTCGACGCGCAGGCGGAGAGGACTGCTGTAGAGGCCGACAGGATCAGCACGGCACGGACCGACGACATTCTATTCTTCATTGGTGGACTCCTTTTGGGGAAACGGACGTCGGCGCAGCACTGTCGAGCTCGCGCGACCAGTCGATCGCATTGATGAAGACGCCGAGCGGGTTGTTGCGCAGTTGGTCAGTATTGCTTGGCGGGCGGATCACGATGGTGAGGATCGCGGTCCAGCGCGTCGTGCTGGCAAGGCTGCCGCGCTCAAAAACCTGCTCGGCCCATTTGACCTGGAACGAGCTGTCGGAAGCCCTGACCACGCTGGTCACTTGCACCGACACGCTGCGTGTGCCGATCTGGCCGAAAGGATCGTTCGCCTTGGCGTACTCGTTGAGAAAGAGCGCCGCGCGGTCGGTGGCGAAGTCATAGGCCGAAAGCCAGTTCTGCCGCACCAGCACCGGATCGGTGGAAACGGAACGGACATTCTGAATGAAGCGGCCGAGATGCCACGCGATCTGGGCATCGGAGGGCTCGTAGTCCCGGATTGCCGGCGCAACGGCGCGTGCCTCGCCGAAGCCGTCGACCTCGACGACGTAAGGCACGACGCGGCTCTGCATCGACTGCCACGCGAGTCCGCCGGAAAGTCCGGCCGCCAAGGTCAGACAGCCAAGAGCCATGAATCGCCAGTTGCGGGCCTGCACTCGAGATGAGCCTATGCGCTCGTCCCAGAGTTGCGCGGCCTTTTGATACGGCGTGACCGGCTCGGGCGTCTTGCCGTAACGTTGAATGGGTCGCTTGAATAGCATTTAGTCGTCCTTGTCGTTGAGAGAGGGATTGGCGCTGCCTCCCGGCCTGTCGCCTTCACGGACAGCCTGCATGGCGGTGTGACGGTGGGCACGGGCTGTCTGTTCGGAACGCAGGCGCCTGGCCCAGCCGGGCGCGGCATCAGCGACCGGACCAGTAGGGCTTCCGGTCATGGATGCGGTCGGCGCACCACCGGTCGCGGTCCAGGCAGCTTCGCGCCCGGCATCAACGCTACGCCCGAAGCCTCCTGCGGCAGATCGTGCCGCCCGCATTGCGGCGCCGCCGGCGGCGCTGGTCACACCATGCATTCCAGCAGCTACACCGGACAGGCCGGACTCGGGCGATGTTGCGCGCCCCATCTGCCAGGCCGTGAAAGCCGCCGACCCCATGGTCGTGCCGGCACGGAGTGCGGCGAGACCGCTGCCGGTTGCCGTGCGCGCGCCGGCAAATGCTGCGCCTGCGGCAACGAACGATGCACCGGCTGCGGCTGCCGTGGTTCCAAGTGCGGCGCCCGCGCCAAGCTGCGGCGCGCCCGAGACAAGACCGGAGGCTATCCCAGGTCCGAAAATGCCGAGACCAAGGAGCGCCAAGGCGCCCAGGACCTGTGACATGGCGGCGGCCAGATCCGGCTCCTTGCCTTGCAGCGCGGAAGCGAACTCGCCAAAGAGCGTGGAGCCGATGCCGATGATGACGGCCAACACCATCACCTTGATGCCCGACGAGATGACATTGCCGAGCACGCGCTCGGCGAGAAACGCTGACCGGTTCCAAAGCGCGAAGGGCACAAGAATGAATCCGGCCAGAGTGGTGAGTTTGAATTCGAGGATGGTGATGAAGAGTTGGATGGAGAGGATGAAGAAGGCGATGATGACCAGGAACCAGGCCACGAGCAGCACGAAGATGGTGAGCGCGTTGCCGAAGATTTCTGGGAAGCCGAGAAGCTGGCTTGCCTGATCGAGAAGCGGCCAGGCGCCCTCGAAACCGGTTGCGGCAATGCGGCCCGGATGCAGGAGATTGTCGGCCGAGAGATTGCCTGAGGACGCATTGATGCCGAGGCCAGCGAAGGACCGATAGATGATGTCGGCGAGGTTCTTGAAATTGTTCAGGATGAAGGCAAAGACGCCGACATAGAGCACTTTGCGGATGAGCCGGCCGAATATGTTGGGTTCGCCGCCGAATGCCCAGGCGAGGCCGGCAAGTGTGACGTCGATGCCGATCAGGGTCGTGGTAAGGAAGGCGACATCGCCCGAGAGCAGACCGAACCCGCTATCGATGTAGCGGATGAAGGTCTCCATGAAGCGATCAATGACCCCAAGGTCGTTCATGCCGCCTTCCTCGTCGTCAAGAGATTGGTGATCAGTTGCCGGGATAGGCCGTGCCTGTGCCGAGGAAGCGCTTTGTCGTCTCGCGCGCGGCCTCCTCGGACTGCGCCTTGCGCGCCGCATCCTCGGCCTCAGCGCGGAACTGCGTTGCGAGCAGCGTCTGGATCTGCATCTGCTGCTTGGTCGAAAGCGCAAGGAGCTGGTTAGTGGCCTGACTTGCCTGAAGCGCACCGGCCGCGCCTTGGCTGCGGTTGACGAGATCGGCAAGCAGGTCGCCATCACCGCGAACATTCTCGACGATCTGCGACTGAACACCCATGGTCTGACGGAATGCCTGCATTGCGCTTTGCCAGCGGTCACGTGCGGCGCTCGCCACATCGCTGACCTTGATCGTGGCGTCGTAGCTTTCCGGATATTGATTACGCCACTGGTCCTGAAGCTTGTTGAGATCAAAGCTCAGGCCACTTGCCTGGTCCATCAGACCGTCGATCCGTTGGAGCGAGCCGGTAAGCTGACCCACGGAAGAAAAATCCAGACCCTGAAGATTGCGTGCCATGTTCTGCAGCACGGTCGCCTGGTTCTGGAGCGACTGGATCTGGTTGTTGATCTGCTCCAGAGAGCGCGCCGCCGTGAGCACGTTCTGTGCGTAGTTCGACGGATCGAACACGATGAGCGCGTAGGCCGGCTGCACGTAGTCGGCCATCGGCTTGGCGATCAACGAAAGGGTGATCAGGCCCGAGAGAAAGCGGCGCCGCATCATGACGATTGCTCCTTGGTTGGTTGAGGGAATTGCTGGAGAAGCTCGGCCGCCCAATCCAGGCCGCGGGCGCCGAGGAAGCGAAAGACAAAGCTGTCCTGCCCGTGCTCGGACAGGACCCTGTCGATCAGGCTTTGCGCGGCTGGACCCGAGGCGCCGCAAAGTGCAAGCGCGATGGGGCCGAGCCCGAGCTCGAAGAGACGGTTGCCGCAGCGCGACTGCAAATAGTAGTGCCGCTTCGGCGTGGCCCGGGCGATCAGTTCAATCTGCCGGTCGTTGAGACCGAAGCGCTCATAGGCAGTCCGTGCCTGCGGTTCCACGGCACGATCATTGGGGAGAAAAATGCGCTGTGGGCAGCTCTCGATGATCGCCGGCGCTATTGCAGAGCCGGCGATGTCGGCAAGCGACTGCGTGGCGAAGATCACCGATACGTTCTTCTTTCGCAGCACCTTCAGCCATTCGCGGATGCGGGCAGCAAAAAGCGGATTGTCGAGATAGACCCAGGCCTCATCGAGCATGAGCAGCGTCGGTCGCCCGTCGAACCGCTCCTCAAGGCGATGGAAGAGATAGGTGAGCACAGGCAGCACAGCGCTTTGGCTATGCATCAGCTCCTCGGTCTCGAAGCACTGCACATCCGACAAGGCCAGCCGATCGTCGTCGGCATCGAGCAATCGGCCGAAGGGACCGTCGAGCGTGTAGGGCATTAAGGCGGACTTCAGTGCATTGGACTGAAGCAGGACCGACAGACCGGTCAGCGTGCGCTCCTGCGCCGGCGCGGTGGCGAGGCTGTTGAGCGCCGACCAGATCGCCTCCTTCACCTCCGGCGTGAGGGTGACGTTCTCATGGGCAATCAGGCCGGCGATCCATTCAGCTGCCCAGCTGCGCCTACCCTGATCACCGATATTGCGCAGTGGCTGGAAGGCAAGCGCACCGTCCGAACCCAAGACATGATGTTCTCCACCCATGGCGAGCGTTGCCGCGCGCGCCGAATTGCCTTTGTCGAAGACATAGACCTGCGCGCCGGCATAGCGACGAAACTGCAGGGCGATCAGGGCAAGCAGCACCGATTTTCCGGCGCCGGTCGGTCCAACGATCAGCATGTGGCCGACATCTTCGACGTGGGAAGAAAGCCGGAACGGAGTCGACCCGCTGGTTTCGGCGATGAGGAGCGGCGGGGCCTCTCGTCCAGTGACTTCAGCCAGATGCTCGTTCGCCGCAGGACCGGCCCACACCGAGGAAAGCGGCATGAGATGGGCAAGGTTCAGCGTGTGAACGAGCGGCTGACGAACGTTGGCATAGACATGACCCGGCAGCGAGCCGAGCCAGGCTTCGACCGCATTGACGCTTTCGCGGATGGTGGTGAACCCGAGCCCATTGATGATGCGCTCGACCGCGCGAAGTTTCTCAGCGGCGGCTTGGCGATCCTCGTCCCATACCGTCACCGTTGCAGTGAGATACCCGAAGCCGACATGATCGCCGCCCAACGCCTGAAGTGCTTCATCGGCGTCGAGCGCCTTATTGTCGGCGTCGCTGTCGACGAGCGGAACGGGTTCGTTGCTTACAACCTCGCGCAGGATTGCGACGATCGATTTGCGCTTGGCAAACCACTGCCGGCGCAAGCGGGTCAGCGTCTTGGTGGCCTCGGTCTTGCCGAGCGGAATGAAGCGCGTCATCCAGCGATAGGCGAAATCCTGATGATTGAGGGCATCGAGGATTCCGGGACGGGTGAGGTTCGGAAAGCCGAGGATGGTAAGTGTGCGAAGATGTTGCTCACCCAGCATCGGCTCCAAGCCGCCGGTAAGCGGCACATCGACCAGGATGCCGTCCAGATACATCGGCGTTTCCGGCACGGCGACCGGATGGCGGCGGGTCGAGATCGTGTCGTGCAGGTATGTCAGCGTCTCGGCGTCATCGAGCGGACGCACTTCGGGCATGAAGCCCGACAGAAGATCCAGCACACGGTCGGTCTCGTCACGGAACCGCGCCATCTCCTGGCGCCAGTCTCTTTCGCCTTCTGAATGATGCGAGTCGACGAGCGCGCTTTCCGCCCGCGCCTGGGCGTCCGGTGGCGGCATGGACAGCAAGGTGAGGTGATAGCGGCTCTCGAAATGCGCGACCTTGCCTTCGAAGGCAGCACGCCGTTCTTCATCAACCAGCCATGACGCCGCGTCCGGGAAACGCGAGGACGGATAGCCCAGCGCTTCGATGCGCTCGGCCTCGAAAAACAATGTCCAGCCGGAGCCAAGGCGTCTAAGCGCATTGTTGGCCCGGGCGCAGATGCCGATGAGTTCGGCTTCGGTCGAGCTTTCCAGATCGGGCCCGCGAAACCGAAGAGTCCGCTGAACGCTGCCGTCCTTGTTGAGCACGATGCCGGGCGCCACCAGTGCTGCCCAGGGCAGATGGTCGGCAAGCCGGTCGGCCTTGCCGCGATATTCCGAAAGGTTCAGCATGCGAGCCATCCCCTCAGGCGAAGGTGACGGACAAGCACGCTGGCAAAGTCGGGATCGCGCCTTGCGGCAAAGACCGCGAGCGTGTGGCCGCCAAGCCAGAGCACTAGCCCGGCAATCCATTGCTGCAAGCCTAGTCCGATGGCCGCAGCCACCGTGCCGTTGAGGATCGCCACCGCCCGCGGCGCGCCGCCCAGCAGGATCGGTTCAGTCAATGCCCGGTGAACGGGAACCTCGAAGCCCTCGATATGTTGCACTCCGGCGGCCATCAGACGAGCGCCCCGCCGCCGAAGGAGAAGAACGAGAGGAAGAAGCTCGATGCGGCGAAGGCGATCGACAGGCCGAAGACGATCTGAATCAGCCGGCGGAAACCGCCTGCAGTATCGCCGAAGGCAAGGGTCAGGCCGGTGGTGATGATGATGATCACCGCGACGATTTTGGCGACCGGTCCCTGCACCGATTCCAGGATCTGCTGCAGCGGCTGTTCCCAAGGCATGCCGGAGCCGGCAGCGTGCGCCGGAACTGTGAGAAGAAACGCGAGCGCGGCAAACGAAAGAAAGCGGAGCTTCTTGCGCATAAGGGGGCCTTTCAGAGTTGCTGGAGTTGCGGAGGCGTGAGTGGGGTGACGGCGTAGTCGCCGCTGCCGTCGAGACCTGTGACCTCAGCGATTGCATCGATGCGGCGCGACGAGCCGCGCCCCGCGATGAAGACGATGAGATCGATGGCATCGGCGATGAGGCGGCGCGGCACGGTGACGACAGCTTCCTGTGCAAGCTGCTCGATGCGATAGAGGGCAGAGCGCGCCGAATTGGCATGAACCGTGGCGATGCCGCCGGGGTGCCCGGTGTTCCATGCCTTGAGCATGTCCAGCGCTTCCGCGCCCCTGACTTCACCGACGATGATGCGGTCGGGGCGGAGCCGGAGCGTCGAGCGCACGAGATCGGCGAGTGTGACCGAGCCCCGCCTGGTTCTCAGGGCAACGCAGTCCTTTGCTGCGCATTGCAGTTCGCGGGTGTCCTCGATGAGGATCACTCGCTCGTCGCATTCGGCGACTTCGGCCAGCAGCGCATTGGCAAGCGTCGTCTTACCCGACGACGTGCCTCCGGCGACAAGGATGTTGCGCCGTTCTCGGACTGCCTTTATCAACGCATCGGCCTGCAGCGGCAACATGATGCGATCGGCAACATAGTTGGCCAGCGTGTAGAGCTTTGCGGCTGGTTTGCGGATGGCAAAGCAAGGCGCCAGCACGACAGGCGGCAGCAGTCCCTCGAAGCGTTCGCCCGACGGCAATTCGGCGCTGACAATCGGATTGTCCGCATGCGCCTCGGCACGCACGTGGGAAGCGACCAGGCGGATGATGCGTTCCGCCTCGGAAGGATGCATATGCACGGCCGTATCGATTCGGCCTTCTCCCAGCCGGTCGAGCCGCAGCGCGCCATCGGGATTGACCATCACCTCGATGACCAATGGATCGGCCAGCGCCTCAGTGATCGTCGGACCCATGGCGGTGCGCAGCATGGCGCGGCGTCGGTGGTCGGCCTCTGGATGAGCGCTCATCCTTCCCCTCCTCCGCCATTGTCTTTGCCAAGCGAGCGTTTCCCCGATGCGATCTGGCGACCGACCTGCTCGACGAATTTGTCGAAACGCTCCTGAGCAATCGCCTGTGTCGCCTTGTCCGGAACAGGCGTGTGGGCATGAAGCGTGATCGAAAAGCGGATGAAGAGCGCCAAGCTTTCCAATGTCATGTCGACATCGCGCCTGACGTGACTGAGGTCGCGGGAAAGACGGTCCAGCCTCATGCCATAGCGCCGATCGAGTTCATTCTCGCCACGCCGCTCGATGAAAGCTTCTACGGCCTTCGCGACGACCGCGGATTTTGTGGTCGAGGGATCGCGGCTGAGGTTGTCCAGCTTCTCGCTCAATTCCGGTTCGAGCAGAAACTGGTGACGAATGCGGTGGGGCTTCATGCGCTTGTTCCAACTGGCCGGCGCTGGCGGGCCGGCGGCGGAACAAGCATTATCGAGATGCCCAAAATTGCTTACGGCCGTTATCTACGCTGAGATACGCTCGAGCTGCGGAAAGCGTTCAGAAGCCGGGGACGATATCCTTATCATCGCCCCTTCCCTCGTTGATGCCATAGGCACCTGCGACGGTGGAGATCCGGTCCATGACGCGCTTGTCCGCCATCGCCTCGCTATCATCGTCTGCGGGTCTGGACAGATCGTCCTGGTCCGGTTCCTGGGTCACGGCGGTATGTTCTTCGGGTAGGCCAGGATGGCGCTGCTGCTGAACACCTCCCTCGTCCGCAAGCGCGGCGCCAGCGCTTTCATCGTCGGACGCAAGACGACGGTCGACGCCGCGTACTTGCCCAGTCCAATCGTCCGGCCGCGACATCGGGCAGTCCGCGTAGGGTCCGTCGCGCAACACCGGCGAAGGCAGCACCCGCTCGGTGAAATTGTGATCCTCATAGTATCGCAGCTTTTTGGCCCGGATGGGGGGCAATCCCGAAACCAGCACCAGTTCGTCCGCGGGCGGCAATTGCATCACCTCGCCCGGTGTCAGCAGCGGGCGGGCGGTTTCCTGGCGGCTCACCATGACATGCGAGAGCCAAGGTGCCAGCCGGTGGCCCGCATAGTTGCGCATGGATCTGAGTTCCGTGGCCGTGCCAAGCGCGTCCGAGATTCGCTTGGCCGTGCGCTCATCATTGGAGGAAAAGGCAATTCGCAAATGGCAGTTGTCCAGAATAGCGTTGTTGTCGCCATACGCTTTTGAGATCTGGTTCAACGATTGCGCGATCAAGTAGGCACGAATTCCGTAACCGGCCATAAACGCGAGCGCGGTCTCAAAGAAGTCGAGGCGACCGAGCGCCGGAAACTCATCCAGCATCATCAGCAGTTGATGCTTGCGGCTCTTCTTTGGGTCACCCTCGAGGCGCTCCGTCAGCCGCCTGCCGATCTGGTTCAGGATCAGTCGCACCAAGGGCTTGGTGCGCGAGATGTCCGATGGCGGCACGACCAGATAGAGCGACATCGGCCACTCCGCATCCATCAGATCGGCAATGCGCCAGTCGCAGTCCGATGTTACCGCCGCCACGGTCGGATCACGGTAGAGGCCGAGAAAAGACATGGCGGTCGAGAGGACGCCTGAACGTTCGTTCTCCGATTTGTTCAACACCTCTCGTGCCGCCGAGGCCACGACGGGATGGACCTGAGGCTTATTGGCCGAGCCGAGATGGTTGGTCGTCATCATTCGCCGCAAAGTCGCGGCAAACGAGCGTTGCGGGTCCGACAGAAAGGTGGCGACGCGGGCAAGAGTCTTTTCCTCTTCGGCGTAGAGGACGTGCAAGATAGCGCCGACCAGGAGTGAATGACTGGTCTTCTCCCAATGATTCCGCCGCTCCAGCGCGCCTTCCGGATCGACTAGAATGTCGGCGATGTTTTGGACATCGCGAATCTCGTCCGAACCTTTGCGTACCTCCAGCAGCGGGTTGTAGCGGGCCGATCGCGGATCAGTCGGATTGAACAAAAGGCAATGCGAGAACCTCGACCGCCAGCCGGAGCTCAGCTGCCAGTTCTCGCCTTTGATGTCGTGAATGACGGCCGAGCCGGACCAGGAGAGAAGGGTTGGGACAACCAGTCCGACGCCCTTGCCGGAACGTGTCGGCGCAAAGGCCATGACGTGCTCAGGCCCGTCATGACGCAGATACCGGTCCTTCAGTTTGCCGAGGAAGACGCCTGCCGGCTGAAACAGCCCTGCTTTCTCGATCTCCCGCGTCGCCGCCCATCGAGAGGAGCCATAGGTGGTGACCAAGCCGCGCTGGCGCGCGCGCCAGAGGGAACCAGCGATCGCAGCGGCACAGCCCATGAATCCACTGGTGCCCGCAAGCATGCCCGCCTTGTCGAATACCTCGGGCGCATAGGCATCGAATTGGAACCACCATTCCAACAGTTTCCACGGCTCGTAGATCGGCCAGCCAGCCGCGACAAACCATGGCGCGCCGAGTTGTTCCTGAAAGGCTAGCATATGAGCGCACCATTGCGTGGCAGCCCACACGCCGAGGAGAACGATGGCGAACACAATGGCGATCTGCCCAATCAGAAGCTTCGTGGGCGTCACTGGCTTGCTCCGCTGTTCTGGAGAGATGGATCGAGCATCGCCCGGGACGGCCGGAACAGGAATGCGCCCTATGTACGACTTGGTACGATGAGAGGCTGTTTGGCGCGCCGTTGCTCACCTTCGAGATGTATCAATATTCGCGCATTCCCGAGGACTGCTAAGTCGGAGGGGACTCATATCGGTCGTGCCTATCGTGAGCACGTGGTCGGCGAGCTGGCGGTGGCGTGCGGGCAAGCCGCTGAGGAAATTCCGAACATCGAGTCCGGTCTGAGGTACAACAAGCCTATCGAGATCGGATCGCGAGGTAGCCCTGCCCGCCATGGGAATTCCTCAGGCGAGTACCGACATATTGGGCGCTGCCTTATAAGTGGAAGGCGCCTTCCCGTTGCCTCTATCGCAGATAAGTTACCTTCCGGCCTTCGCGCTGGGTTTCCCAGCTGGACTGCGTTTCAGTCTCAATTCGCTGTGCTTCTTGTGAGCCAGACACCATTTCTCGGACGGTGAATTGACGACATTCATTGTCCGACAAGCCCTCGCCGGCGATCTGTTGGGCAGAGGCGGCTATCACCCCGGCCGTGGCTCATCCGCGCGCTGCAGAACCTCGATGAGCCGCCGGCTCAAACGCCCAGGCGGATGCAAAGATCCACAGATGCGTTCCGCCAGCCCTAGTTGCCAAGCATATGACGGGCATTTCGCAACGCGCCTAGGAAGAGGCCGGCATGGTGAGTGACATCGATTTTGGCCTGCATTGACACCGGCTTGCTGGTCCAATTCTCCAACGGTGCAATGAAGCGGGAGAAGGTATCGTCGACGACGCAGTAGCGGCTAATGGCGATCTGTTGGGCAGAGGCGGCTATCACCCCGGCCGTGGCACATCCGCGCGCTGCAGAACCTCGATGAGCCGCCGGCTCAAACGCCCAGGCGGATGCAAAGATCCACAGATGCGTTCCGCCAGCCCTAGTTGCCAAGCATATGACGGGCATTTCGCAACGCGCCTAGGAAGAGGCCGGCATGGTGAGTGACATCGATTTTGGCCTGCATTGACACCGGCATGCTGGTCCAATTCTCCAACGGTGCAATGAAGCGGGAGAAGGTATCGTCGACGACGCAGTAGCGGCTAATAAGGCCTTGTCTGTCCAACGCCAGCACACCAATCTGCCCGCCTCGATATCGGATGGCTGCGAGCCGTTGGACCTCGGCGTCATCATCGATCCGCACATCGAAAAGCAGGTTTCCGCGGCTCCTCGCGGCTATCTCCGCCGCTTTGTCATTGAAGCTCAAGCAGAGTGAGCGGACGCTTTCCACTGCCATCTGGAAAACCAACAAATCCAGTTCATTCACGGCCATGTGGGCAGTTGAGCCAATAAATGGATGATTGCAATGTCGCACAAGTCTTGTTCACAGGTGTCGGCGACTGATCGTTCGTGGCTTTCTGTCCGCTGCCGGCGATGGAATATTTGAAGGACGGCGGGTCCCGTATTTCCTGTCGCGTTGGCAACCGCGGCGGCCACCTGCGGGGCGGCAGCGGCAGAGATAATGTCATAGACAGGTGGAAGCGTGGGCTTTCTGCCCTTCAATAGTTCCCTGACCCTACAGATTTGCACGCGCGGCCGCAGCTTGCCGCCCGCCTCAACGGATTCGGCTTCTCTGGCAGCACGTTCCATTGCTGCGGTCGCCTTGTTGAGCGTCACCAGAACGCCAAGCTTCGTGGCTGGCAAGATCGCCAACTCGCTCAAGCTCACGACCTCTATTCGATGGACGGGCACGGCCGTGCATCGCCGCGACAGGGGACAACATCGTCGTGACCGACCCTCAAGCCCTATATCGTGTCGGCGGGATCGCTCACCAGGAACGGCGAGATCGCCGTGGAGGGCAAGCCCTTCCACATCGTGGCCGTCGGCCGGAGCGGCAAGATCCACGATCAAGCAGCTGAGAAAGATCACGCATATAGCCACGATCCCGCGGTCCAGCCGATCTACATTTGAGGACGACCAGATCAAGCAGCGCGCCCTGTCGAATTTGGGTCCGGGATTGGCAGTTGGTCTATCCCTTCCTGACGATGGAACGCTCGATCCAGTCATCGCTTATAAGGCGGAGAGCGGCGACCAGAGCGCAGATGAGTACGCGCCTACTACGAGATCGGCTATCGCACCAATTCGAGCGGATCACGATCGATGGCGGCACCGTGGCTTTCTTCGAGGGCGGGAAGCCGCTTGAGGCCTGCTACGCCGGCGACGGCTGTGAAATCCTGACCTCGAAGAAAGGAAACCGCATGGGCGTCAAATTTCGCTTCGGCGTCGCCTTGGCCTCCTCACACTTGGTTGGCTGACTCAGCGGGCAACCCGGTCGAGAAAAGCGTCGAATGCGGCAGCGACAACGCGCATCGCAAAGCGATGCTGCCGCCGTACGCGGACAAAACCCTTTTCGATGTCCACAATCCCGTCCTTGGCAAGCATCGCCAAGCGTTCAGCTGAATCGAGAAAATGGATCGGATCAGATCCGTGGGCGGCACAGATTGCCGGCACATCGGCCTCGAGATCGCACATTAGTCGCTCGATGATTGCGGCTCGCGCGCGGTCTTCGTCGGTGAGACGGTAGCCCTTTGACGTCGCCAGACGGCCAGCTGCGATGTGCCGGCAGTAGGAATCCCGTGTAACCTCGTTCTGGACGTAGCCCTCGCCGACACGCCCGATAGCCGACGCGCCGAAACCGATCAGGGTTTTGCAGGTGTCGGCCGAGTAGCCCAGCGAGTTGCGCCGCAGGCGACCGGTTTTCTGTGCCAGCGCGAGATCGTCGTCCGGCAAGGCGAAATGGTCGAGCCCGATCTCTCGGTAGCCGGCGGCAATCAGCGTCACGGCAATGGCCGCATCCTGTTCGGCGCGGGCAGCGCTGCCCGGAAGCGATGCCTCCTCGATGAGGCGCTGATTCTTAATAAAGGACGGAATGTGCGAGTAGCCGAACACCGCAAGCCGGTTGGGGCGCATGGCGACCGCCGCCCTCGTGGTCTCGACGCAAGACTGCACCGTTTGATGCGGGAGACCAAAGATGAGGTCGAAGTTGATGCTTGTCACTCCATGCCGACGCAGCATTTCGACGGCAGCCGCCGTCTGCGCCTCACTCTGGACCCGGTTGATCGCTTTTTGAACAATGGGATCGAAGCTCTGCACGCCGAGGCTCGCGCGGTTCACGCCGGCTGCTTGCAAGGCTTCGGCCATATCGGCCGTGAACGTGCGTGGATCGATCTCGACGGCGATCGTAGCTGTTTCCGCAAGCGCAAAGTGGCGGCGCAGGAATTCCGTCAGGGCGAGGAACTCAACTGGCCCCATGAGAGTTGGCGTTCCGCCGCCGAAATGCACATCGCTCACGGGCAGCGCCTGTGGCGCGTGCTCCGAGACCAAACGTATCTCGTCACGCAGCGCCGCCAGATACTTAACGATCGGCGCATCATGGCGGGTGATGGTGGTGGGGAAGCCGCAATACCAGCACTTTGATCGGCAGAACGGAACGTGCAAGTAGAGTGACGCCGGATCGTTAGCCGGTAGGTTCCTGAGCCATTCCTCATAAGCGTCGGCGCCGACCGCCCCAGAGAACTCCGCGACAGTCGGATAGATGGTGTACCAAGGCAGGCGGGCTTCGCGATGTTTTGTGGTCTGCAACAGTTACCGTCCCATGTTGTTGCCTTCCATCCTTACCACTGCGCTCTCCTGTGTCTTTGCGCTATATCAGTCCGGTCCGCTTTGGGCCCGATTATTTCGCAGCGATAGCCCCATTCAGCCTTGGCTGGACAGCGATGGTATGAGCACGCGCTGGTCAGGGACAAGCGCCATGGGTTTCCCGTCGAGACTTTCCCGCACACCGTTTGGTGTTACTATCCTATCCTATCCTATCCTATCCCCTCCCTTCAGCGTCCGATGGAACGCAGCATGCCGCATCCGACCAGTCGATTCGGCGTTGGGACCAGACTTTTGCTCGCCGGCTGGTGCGTAAGACGGCGTCACGTAGCGATACCTGGCTCGATGAGTTCGTCGTATTAATTGCCGGCACGAGGCTTTGCCTGTGGCGCACCGTCTGTCAGAGCGGGAATTGTGCTCGAGGAGATCGTCCAGGTCCGCCCCTGCCAAGGCTGCAAGCTTGATGAACCAATTTAGAAAGTAGCGCTACGCCAGGCGCATGATCACCGACAAATCGCGCTCCTGTGGCCCGGCAAAGCGCCGGAGTGAAGCGCAACTCAAGCATCGCTCGCAACTGACAATCGAGCGAATTCGCATGTGCTTCCGTAAAAACAAAAATGGCCCGTGCACGGCTTCCGATTCAGAGAGGGGCTTACAACGGCTCGTCTCGACCTTCCCGCCTTTCGGAACCACTTTGTCCGGATTAGCTGGAAAGCTGGTGCACCTCGCCACCGCCGACGTGTGGCCCTTCGCCCTAACGAGGACGCTTACGCCTAGGCATGTCGGCATCAGTGGGGCATCTCGGCTGACGTACCGAGCGGTGCACTCGCATGATGTCAACAATGTCGAGGCTCAAAACAAACAAAAGCTATCGCCATTGAACGATACTGTCGCGAAGCGAACAGACGAACCATGTCCGAAACATTTGCTTTTCGTGCTCAGCTTGACCCTCAGAGCAAAAAAGGAAAACGCAAACCAAGGTCCGACGGCAAACTTGAGTGTCAATCGTAGCTTGGTCGTGAGGTTGGCACGTCATTTGCGGGGTGATTTTCGAAGCCGTTGTGACGGTACGCCCGCAGCTATCGGAGATAATCATGGCGATCGACTCGGAAGTGTTTGATTCCCCCCCGGGCATTTCAAGCAGGTGATATGAGAACAACAACTTATCGTGTTAAAGTATGATTCAGCTTCAGAGCCCCTGTTGTTGAATAATTATTATGATCCGTGTGTCACACTGCGATAGGCGCAGCGATGTGCATCGTTTTCGATTGTGGGGACAGGAAGGGCTGGCTCGTTCGTTGACGTCCCGTTCTTCAATATTTGAACGGAGATCAAGAATGAACATCAGGAGCCTCCTGCTCGGCTCAGCTGCGGCCCTGATCGCCGTTTCCTGTGCCCGAGCCGCCGACGCCATCGTCCTGGCCGAGCCTGAGCCCGTTGAATACGTCAAGATCTGCGACGTTTACGGCGCTGGTTACTACTACATCCCCGGCACCGAGACCTGCCTGCGCATCGGCGGCTATATCCGTTACGACATCGGCCTCGGCGATGTCGTATCGTATGACAAAGCCAGAACCACGGATGTGAAGACTGGCGCGGCCCGGGGCATATGGCAAAACCACACGCGTTTCACATTCAAAACTTGGACCGGGCAAGAGACCGAACTCGGTACATTGCAGACCTACATCGAGACCCGCATGAACTACGGCAAGCACACCGCCTATTCCGGTTCTGACAGTCCTCGATACTATGCCTTCAGCCAAGGCATCACGTTGACTTTCGCCTGGGTTCAGCTTGGTGGCCTCCGAGTTGGCAAGGACTGGTCCGCCTTCGACATGTTTATTGGCTACGCGGGCGACGTGCTCAATCAGATGCTTATCCCGTACGGCGCCTTCGATACTAATGTGGTTCAGTACTACTTTGACGCCGGTAACGGCTTTTCGGCTGTGGTTTCACTCGAAGAAGGCTCGGGCCTGGTCGGCACCATCGACAGCTACGTTCCGCACCTAGTCGGCGGAGTGAAATACACACAACACTGGGGCGCGATCACCGGCGTTGTCGCTTATGATAGCAACTACGAATCGGTCGCCGGCAAGGTCCGCATCGACGTCGATGTTACCGACCAACTCTCGCTATTCGGAATGTTCGGCTACGGCTCCAGCGGCAAGCTCAACGATGACGTCACTAACGCAATCGACGCTCATGGTCGCGGGTTCTACAAAAGTTGGGGCGGTAACTGGGCTTTCTGGGCCGGCGCCACTTACAAGCTCAATGAGACAACTTCGTTGAATCTTCAGCTCTCGGGTGATCAGCTCAGGAACTATGGAGTCGCTGCAAACGTTGCCTATGCGTTTCTTGCAGATTTCACAATTACAGCCGAACTCGACTATGACCGCTACGGCGACTTCGCCGTCGGCAAGGTCGACCCTTCCATTAGCTGGGCTAATGCCAACAAAAAGAGCAGTGTCGGCGGCATCCTCCGTTTCGAACGTTCATTCTAACGGGAGGAAGAGCTTCATCTCGGTGGCCTCCGGCGGCGAATGACGATTATGCGGGGGACCTGCCACGCCTGCGGCAGATAAGCCCTGACACGTTCGCAATCGGATACAGCTGCGATTAGGGCGCGGCCGATGCCCCGCTTGCCGGGATGTGACAGCTGGTAAAGCGTTGCGGCAGGTTTGCTGGCGGGCGCGTGATCGCCGAAGCAATCGCCGAACTCGCCCAGTATCCCAGCTTCGATAACGACTGAATCGGCGGCGACTCAATGCAACCTTGGCTTCCGGAGACCGCGCTGACCGCCGCCGGCCTGACCGCGCTCGCCGCGCAGGATGCTTCGGACAAGCAAATCACCTGCGTCAAGGCGCCCTTCAAGTCGCTGATCGACCATGTCTTTATCTCGCCCAATCTCGTGCCGTGCGACCACGATTTCACGATCCTCGCGCTCGACCGAACCATCGAGCGGTTCCAGGAAGTGTCGATCATCGCCCGGTCCTCTTGCGACTGGCCGGGCCTATCGGTGAGCGTTAGATCCAGAACGAGGTTACACGGGATTCCTACAGCCCGCACATCGCAGCTGGACGCCTGGCAAAGTCAAAGGGCAACCGTCTCACCGACGAAGACCGCGGCGAGCCGCAATCATCGAGCGAGGACGAAATAGTGGACAGCGAAGGGTTTTATCCGCATGCGGCAGGAGGATCGCTTTGTGGTTAGCGCTATTGCTGCGTATTCGATGCTTTTCTCGACCGGGTTTGCCCGTAGGCACAGCCAAGCAGCGTGAGGGGAGGCCAAAGGGATAACCAATCGTCGCTAAACGGCATGCTCCAGCAAATAACGGCAAGGCGGTAGCGGCGCGCTTGAGCCCCGGTTGAAGTGCTTGGAGTTTTTCCGAATGGGCGAGCGTTGCGACTAATGAAGGCGTCACATCATTCGACGGTGACTGATTTTGCCAGGTTGCGTGGCTGGTCGAGATCTGTGCCCATGAAGAGCGCCGTGTGGTACGCAAGAAGCTGTATCGGCAGCGAGAAGATCATCGGCGCGATAATCTCGTCGGTGGCCGGCAGCACGATCGTGTGCATCGTATCGAATTTCGATGCGGCTGCCCCTTTTCCATCGGTGATGAGGATAATGCGCCCTCCGCGGGCGGCCACTTCCTGCATGTTGGAGAGGGTCTTGTCGAAAAAGCGATCATGTGGCGCGATGACGATCACTGGCATGTTCTCGTCTATCAATGCGATAGGACCGTGCTTCAATTCACCCGCCGCATAGCCTTCGGCGTGGATGTAGGAAATCTCCTTGAGCTTCAGCGCACCCTCCATCGCCAGTGGGAAATTTGTGCCACGGCCGAGATAAAGGACATGATGACACTTTGACAGTTCGCGCGACAGAAGCTCAATCTCCGGCTGGATGCTGTCCAGTACCTGCCTCATGAGGCCCGGCATTTCGGCGAGGCTCTCGACGAGCGCCTGCACCTCATCTTCGGTCACGGTTCCGCGGGCCTTGGCTGCGTGGATGGCGAGTGCGGCAAGAGCGGCTAGCTGGCAGGTGAAGGCCTTGGTGGAGGCGACGCCGATCTCTGGGCCGGCAAGGATCGGAAAGACCACATCGGCCTCCCGAGCCATGGTCGATTCGCGCGCATTGACGACAGCGCCAATTTTCAGCCCAAGCTGCTTGCAGTACCTCAGCGATGCCAGCGTATCGGCGGTTTCGCCCGACTGTGAAATGAACAGAGCCGCAGACTGCGGCGACAACGGAATCTCGCGATAGCGGAATTCGGATGCAACATCTATTTCGACCGGCAGGCGCGCATAGCGCTCGAACCAGTATTTTCCGATCAGCCCGGCGAGATATGCGGTGCCGCAGGCAGAGATCGCCAAGCTCGGGATCTTGGCGAAGTCGATGCCAAAAACCGCATCGGCACCATTTTCGATGAAATTGATATAATGACCGAGCGCATCGGCGATGACCTCGGGCTGCTCGAGGATTTCCTTCTCCATGAAGTGGCGATGGCTGCCCTTGTTGGCCAGAGTGGCCACGGCCACGGAGGTCTGGCGCGGACGCGCGACGGGGTGGCCGTCGTAATCAAAGATATCAGCGCCCGTCCTGCCGACAACGGCCCAGTCACCGTCAATGAGATAGGTGATTTCATTCGTGAATGGAGCAAGCGCGATCGCGTCGGAGCCCAGGAACATCTCGCCGTCGCCGTGACCGATCGCCAGCGGTGGTCCATTGCGCGCCGCAATGATGGTCGACGGATCATCCTCAAAGAGGATGGCAAGCGCGTAGGCACCCCTGACGCTTTTCAGCATGGCATGCACCGCCTCACCACGCCTCATGCCCTCCCGGCGGTGCCTTGCCAAGAGATGCGCAAGGACCTCAGTGTCGGTGTCGGTCTGGAACTCGGCTCCCGTCGCCGCCAATTCGTCCTTCAGTTCGGCGAAATTCTCGATGATGCCGTTATGGACGACGGCCACACCATCCGTGAAGTGCGGGTGTGCATTGCGTTCCGTCGGTGGCCCATGGGTTGCCCAGCGGGTGTGGGCGATGCCGATGGTACCACCCAGCGGCTCTTCCTTGAGCCTCCTCTCGAGATTGACGAGCTTGCCCTCCGCGCGCCGGCGGTGCAAGGTGCCCTCGGTGATCGTCGCAATGCCGGCCGAGTCATAGCCGCGGTATTCCAGACGCTTCAATGCGTCGACCAGGCGTTCCGACACCGGCTGTTGCCCAACGATGCCAACAATTCCGCACATGTTCTTCTCCGAATTCTTCCCGGCAGCCTTAGCCGACGCAGACGAGGGACGCCGCCCGGCATGCGCTCAGTTAGATTCTTCTAATAGAATCCAGTCAGTTCGGTAAAATTGATTGTTGGGATAGCCAGCATCCACGCCATGGATGAACTAAACCTCAGTCCAATGCGGGTGATGTGAACCGGGGCGTACGCTTCCGCCTTCAACGGGCTGCGCATATCATGGCCGGCGCCCTCACCTGCGTTAATAGCATGCAAGCCGGCCGGAGGAGACGGGGAATACTTGGGCCGAGTGCGAATGGGTAGTCCCAGCGCACTCTTTGATCTCGCCGTTCAATTGTGCGGACGCTGCTTCATGCATCATTCCTCGGTTTGCTTCTCCAGGCCGGACGCAATGACTCCTTTCGGCGGCGAGAAGCAAACCCTCTTCCGATCCCTGGGGCCACGCACCACGTCTTAGCTATCCGCATGGGCCGTGCGGCAGGCCGAGAATCGGTCGCCACAGTACCGGCCCATTCAGACGTCCCCTCCAGCGGATGCGCAACAGGCTGGCGTGAGAGATCTCGAGAAACCCGGCCACCGCCTCCGTTTTGCCGACGGGCTGCGGCTTTCCGATACGCGACAATGGCCACGTTGCGAGGCGAAGGATCCGTTCCATACGCGTATCGGTCACCGTCACGATCCGGGTGAGATTGTTGGCCAAGCCGAATTCGATCATGCCGGCGAAGAGCTCGTAGGTTGCTTGGGCAAGGCCGCCTGCCGCCTTGGGCGTTGATGGGGGCAAATCGAGCGCGAAACGGCTGCTTTCCCATATGTCGGGACTCGCGGGCGCCACAGCCTCACCCAGCAGCGCCGGGAATGTGTCGCGCAACATGGTCGGCCCAGTGGTTGGCAAAAGGCGCACGCAGCCACGAATTCGCCAATCGGATCCCTTGAGCAGCAGGTAGACAGGCTTCAAGACGTCAAAGGTGTCTGTTTCCATTTCGCCTCCGGTCTGAACTTCCCAATCGAGCCTCTCCTTGAAAACCCGAAATCTGAGCCCGTGCATCTCTTTGAGCTCGCCTGCGAATTCGCTGTAGAGGCCAGGTGTGATTAGCTGAATCATTCGTCGCCTCCGTGCGGGTTGTGTTCCCGCCATCGAAGGGCAAAGCGCACAGCGATGCAGCCTGTGGACGTTTACAGCTATCCTCGCGGAAGGATCCGGATCTCGCCTGACCGGAGCAGCCAGCCTGGCAACCGCATGGATCGTCCGAACGCGAGCTTTGCTTGGCATTTTCCAGATGGAAGGTCCCCTTGGCCTTTGAGACCTGCTTTCCAAGGCGTATTCGCGCGTTTTATCCATGCCTTTATGGTCTTGGCGAGCGTGGCGGGCAGGCTACACAGTGGGTGGCCGAGAGGTCGGGAATCAGTTGGAATGGAGGAATTCGTCTCGCCAAAGAGGGGATCCTTTGCAATGCACTGCCTGCCTGACACTCCCGCTTCAACGTTACGCGCCACATACCGCCGAGTAACAGCCGGACCGGCGACGCCGGCTGTGCTGGTTGTTGGCCTGATCAGCGGCGGCACGGTGAATCTGAGCCACGTCGCCAGCCATTTCCACAGACCGGCGAGCGTAGCCTCCAACGATCGCCGGCGGCGACGCTTCTTCCAGTTTACCAGTTCGACGAGGACTGGCTGGCGTGTACGCTGGTGGCGCGGCTCAACCTACGCCCGCCCTTGCGGCTGTGCCTTGACTGCACCAATTGGAAGCAAGGACATTAGGTTCGCATCAAGGAGCGAGGCAATATGCATCGTCGTAACCTGATTAGAGCATTCATCGCGCTGGGCGTGTGCCCGATCTGCGCCCAGACCGCGCGTGCGGCCAGCGCCCATTGGGGATATGGCGGCTCGGTCGGGCCGGAGCATTGGGCCGATCTGGACACGAGAAATTTCGCCTGTTCGGCGGGCAGGCAGCAGTCACCCATCGACATCGCCGGCACGGTAAAGGCGGATATACCGCGCATCGACATCAGTTGGCTCAAGGGCGGCGGCAGGATGGTGAACAACGGCCACACCATTCAAATCAACATGCCGGAAGGCAGCACCTTGACCCGCGGGGATCGCGTCTACCAACTGGCACAGTTGCATTTCCACGCGCCGAGCGAGCATCACGTGGCGGGCATGAGCTTCCCGATGGAAGCGCATTTTGTCCATAAAGACACAAAGAGCGATACTCTGGGTGTGCTGAGCGCCCTTCTTACGCCTGGCGCGACAAATATCAGCTTTGCCGGTCTCGCCAAGGTCTTTCCGGCCCGGCCCGGCGAGGAGATGGCAGTTGACGAGTTCGATCCCAACGGGCTTTTGCCGGCCTCGCTCGGCTACTGGACCTATGAGGGATCATTAACGACTCCGCCCTGCACCGAAAACGTGGAGTGGATGGTTGCAATGGAACCGGTCGAGGTCGACACCGCAGACATCAAGCGGTTTACGACGCTTTACGCATCTAACGCGCGGTCGATCCGTCCCTCCAATCGGCGCTTCATCCTAGGCCTCAGCTAAGGTCATCGCGCGCGTCAAGCAAAATCGCGTTAACAATCGGGGGGGTCGAACAGTACGACGCCACCTTGGTGGCGCTGGCATCGACCATAATGCCCTAGGGTTCACAACAGCATGACCGGATCATGGGGAACTTGTGGGCCGCTTGCTTGCGGAGAACTGGGTGGCGTCACCGACACCCGTACACTCCGGCCTGGATCTGCTTGATCAGGGATTGATAAATTCGACGCGTCGCTCCCGCGCTGCGAGAACCCTCCTCATACTGGACCAATTAAAATCTCCAAAAGTGGCAGTTTAGTTTGGACCAGTGAACTGCAATATTGGCTTGCAGTCAGGGAAGCGATCGTGACTGGGTCGCGCCGGTCATGGATTGCTTGCGCTCGAACTGATGGAGTTGCCTGGATGTTTGAGGGTCCCATCATCGACGGTCGAATTAAGAATATTGCATCGGGGTTTAGAGCCGTGAGCGTCTACGTCGATGCCACTTCAGCTGGAGAAGGACGTTTCGATCCCCGATTGCTTGGTGATGCCTGCGATTGCGCGTTGGCGGATGGCCCGGCTTGGGCAGAAGCTCATCTGGCGAGTTGGTCCGACGCCTACGTCGTCTTTGGCGCGAAGCCTAACCGTACGCCGTGCTCAGCCCAGGCCCTCAGAAAGCGGGTTCTGAAAGACGGCACTCTTTCGACGATCAACCCGATCGTCGATCTCTACAACGCCATCAGCCTGAAATACGCAGTCCCGGTGGGTGGAGAGAATTTTGACGCCTATGTCGGAAGACCCCACCTGACGATCGCTGACGGGAGTGAGACGTTCGACACCATGATGAATGGAGAGGCGGTCAACGATCCTCCCTTGCCCGGTGAGGTCATCTGGCGCGACGACATTGGCGTCACCTGCCGACGCTGGAACTGGCGACAGGGCACTCGAACCCGCCTGAAGACCCTAACAGGCCGGATGTGGTTCGTACTGGAGGCGTTGGAGACCATGCCGGACGATGCATTGGCAGAGGCGACGGATGCCATGGTCGGAGGGCTGAATGCCTTGATGCCTGGCTGCAAAATCGCGAGCCAAGAAATTGCCATCGCCGGATGAGGTTTCCGGTCGAGCGAGTGGATCCATGGCCGCCCGGGGCATCCGGCGCGATCGATCCGATCGAGATTATCAAGGGCTGAGAGAATGAATGTCGATCTCCATCAGTTGCTCATCGTCTTTGCTGCATATGTCATTGCCGCGGGGAGCCCCGGCCCGAGCAACATGCGCATTATGGGGGTTGCGATGGCGCGCGGCAGAGGTGCAGCGCTCATGCTCGCCTCCGGCGTCGTCAGCGGCTCGATCTTTTGGGGTTTTATGGCCTCCACCGGCATCTCCGCCCTGTTGGCCAGGTACGCCCAGGCACTTCTCGTTCTGCAGGTTTTCGGGGGGCTTTACCTGCTGTTCCTCGCCTTCAGAGCGGGACGGTCGGCGCTTACGTCGAACGAGAAGCTGGCGGTGCGCGCATCGACCGACCAAGTCGCTCTTTCACGGGGTGAGCTCTATAGGAAGGGCCTCTTGATGCATTTGGCGAACCCAAAATCCGTGCTGGCATGGATCGCGCTCGTCACGCTGGGGATCGGCCCGAATTCATCGTGGCAGAGCATCGCGGCGATATTGGGTGGCTGCGCCATCCTAAGTGTCACGATATTCTGCGGCTACGCCATTGTCTTCTCCACACCGCCTATGGTGGCTCTGTATCGCCGCTGCCGCCGCTGGATCGAAAGTCTGTTGGCGATGTTCTTCGCGTTCGCCGGGCTGCGTATGCTGCTTTCCCGTATGTAGTTTCGAAAGGAATGGATGATGACTTTGTTTCGCGGCCTGTCGGCGTTCCCCCTTACGCCAACCGATGCGGAAGGGCATGTCGACACCGAGGGTCTGGCTCGTTTTCTCGAGCGTATTCAACACGCGGGAGCGGACTCCATCGGCCTTCTGGGGAGCACGGGCGGTTATGCTTACCTCACCAGGGAAGAACGCAAGCGTGCCGTTCAGGCTGCCGTGGAATGCATCGGCGGCAAAACGCCTCTTGTCGTGGGTGTGGGTGCATTGCGTACCGATGAAGCTCAGGCTCTGGCGCGCGATGCCAAATCCGCTGGCGCTGACGGCCTGCTCCTGGCACCGATGTCCTACGTTCCCCTGAACGAGGACGAAGTCTTCCAGCACTTCGTCGCCGTGGCCGAGGCGGGGGAATTGCCTTTGTGCATATATAACAATCCAAGCACCACGCGCTTCACATTCAGCGACGCATTGATCGCCCGGCTGTCAGAGGTGTCCAACATCGTCGCGGTGAAAATGCCTCTGGCGGCGAATGACGATTACGCGGGGGAACTGGCACGTTTGCGGTCGATGACGCCTGACACGTTCACAATCGGATACAGCGGCGATTGGGGCGCGGCGGATGCCCTGCTTGCCGGATGTGACACCTGGTACAGCGTTGCGGCAGGTCTGCTGCCGGTCCCGGCGCTTGCGCTGACGCGTGCAGCGCAGTCCGGCGACGCGGTGGAGTCCACTCGGTTGAACCGCGCTTTCGGGCCGCTCTGGACCTTGTTCAAACACTACGGCAGCTTCCGCGTTATGTTCGTCATCGCCGACTACCTCGGTCTGGCGCACGTCCAGCCACCGCGCCCTATTTTGCCGTTGCCGGAGGACGCCGGAGATGACATTAGGCAGGCATTGGAGAAGCTCGAATAGCCGAGCACAGGGCATGCCCAGTGCCACTGCTAGTTAGGCACCCGGCGCGCGGGCGTTCCGCGCACCGTTCGAGATGGAAGTTGGGCGGCGCAGAATTGGATCGGGTTGGTCGCGCGTTGGCTTTGCGGTCTCTTCGGAGTTGAAATGGTCGCAACGTTATCGTGCTCCGGTAGCGCCGGGAAGATGGGCGGCCATCGCAAACGCGTTCTGCAGCCGCATCGAACTTTCATCCGCGACCAAAGGACCGGAAGTAGAATTTCGAGCTGATCGTAGGCCGCTCGCTGCCTGAAGAGGGTGCTCCGCGCTACATCGGTTTCGTCTATGGCTATGATCGCGAGCCGCAACGGCGCATTCTCGACCATCTCAAGAAGCAGCCCGTCCAAGCCAATCAGGATATCACCTTCGTTACCGACGGTGGGGAAGAATCGCCGACTGGTTCCATATCACCGTGCGCATCAGGGTCCTTCGGCAGTTCGTGCAAGGGCTCGAAAACCAGGACGAGCAGACCGGACAGGACCTGCTCGAAACTCTGCGCAGGATCAAATGGCATCTCTGGCATGTTGACGTCTATCGGGCCCGTCACGAAATCGCCGACCTGCAATTCGACGCGGAAGGTCTCGAAACAGGCTAGCCGAACATGCGCAAGTTCCTGACCTCCATCGGCGAGCTCACCAGGCCTACATCGCCTCCAACAGTGCCAGCCTGATTAATTACGGCGAGCGTTAGCGGTCCGGAGATCGCATCTCTTCGGCCCTCGTCAAGGCCACCGTCAACGCCGTTCCAAGCGGGTCGCCAACAAATGGCAGATGCAGTGGAGCAGGATCGGCGCACATCTTCTGCTGCAAACCCGCACGCAGATCCTCGATGACCGTCCCGACGCGCTTGGCGTGCAGCCGCTCACCTCGCCCGCGCCCCGCGGTGGTTCTTGCCAAGAGACGCTCGCTCGCATCTAACGAAAACCGCCGCTGCATTTAGCTGCATCCATTGTTCGGATGCGTGCGATCCAAACAATCAATTTGTTCAATCAGCTTCTTGAAAGCTAACCCTTGTTTGGTGGAACATGGGCTCTGGTCGTCGACGCTGGCTTAATGCAGGGGCTGCACGCAGGAGATACAATGCACAGAGATCGCAACCGGGTAGCGGCATAATGGCTGGCCGACCGGTGTCATCCCCAGGCTGCCGCAGCGTGCGGCTTGTCTGTCCCTCCATGATCTCTCGGAAGACAGTTCCGAATACTGCGACCGGTTGCCCGCCTTGTGTGTCGCCTCGATCTCATAACCGATGGTGAGCTGCTCAATGGGCTATCCTTCGCCGGATAAGAGATGAAGTGCGAACGCTCTCGGGGATCATGCCGATCGTACGTACGTCCTGCTTACTCTGGTCAGGCATAGGGCGCAATTTGTTGGCCCAGCTATGAAACTCTTGCCGGAAGTTAGCTCTGCCGCGTGCGTGATGGCTTGAGCGGACTGACGCAACGAAGGCTCACGAGTATTCGGTTCCTGCCGTCATTATGACGAGACTCAACGGTACCTTCAACATCGGCGTGGTTCGACTCGCCGCGCGAAAACAGGCAAATCTCGATTGAATCCGTCACGCGGTGTCAGCCTGGCATTGGTGCCTTCCCTTCTCAACAACTATCAAATCAGCATTCACGATAGCCCAGTTATCGTTCTCACGTGCCGTAACGCCGTGCCTTCAGTTTCCACGTTCGCGTCGAGCTCGCGAGTGGCCAGAGTTCGGAACAG
Source organism: Mesorhizobium sp. RIZ17 (assembly GCF_051127865.1). Classification (NCBI taxonomy): domain Bacteria; kingdom Pseudomonadati; phylum Pseudomonadota; class Alphaproteobacteria; order Hyphomicrobiales; family Phyllobacteriaceae; genus Mesorhizobium; species Mesorhizobium sp. RIZ17. The sequence continues at coordinate 3,390,318 of NZ_CP147861.1, read as the reverse complement.
AACGGTCGAAGTCTAATCGCCGCGAAATTCAACGGAGGGTCAGCGGGGCCAAGGGGGCAAAGTGCGACGGTGTCTAAGCCGTCTTTATGAGGGGAGAGGTACACATGGCTTTCCTGTTCCAGCAGCATCCGGCCGCATACCGAACCGATGCGGAGCTAGAATTCAGGTCAGACTTTCGCAACCCATGCGCTGCGGGTCGAACGCCGTTCCCTTGGGAAACATGGCTCAGTGGCGACAAAGCATTTGTCCTCGCCTTAGCCGCCTCGATTGCGCTCTTGGTCGGGACGCAGAGGCAGGCCCCCAAGATCAACGACGCGGTCATAAGCGAGCTGCGAACGATTCAGATCAACGATGCATTGCTCCAACGCGACGTCGCCCGTGCTCGGACCGACATGGAAGTGGACCACTCGGTTGCTTCTACCGGACAGGCATTGCAAAGGAATCTTGAAGACTTGCAGCGCGATTTCGAGATTTCGCCCGATGAGGCCTCCGGGCAATCCAGATTGCTCGCGCAGCTCGTAAACTCGATCGAAAACACGCAGGCTGCCATCTCAGCCTTGGTCAAGCATAATCAGCGTATGCATAGCTCTCTCGCAGATCTTGCTCGTTCAATTGACCGCCTTGAGGGCGGCAAGCTTGAACTCTCCGAACTGATCGTGTTTTCAGTCGAACCGGGGCTTACCCTCGCCTCACAGATGGAGCTTCTCGAAAGATTTACTCCGGGCCAGGCCCGAGCTGTCGCGGATGTCGTGGCCAGGTTCCGCCCTGTCCTGTCTTCTTTATGGAGGTTGGAGCAAGCTGCCGATCAGATCGCATCCCTCGACACGTTCTCCAAGGCTGCCGAACTGGAGCGAGAGCATCTGAAAGGCTACAGTTTGGCCGGCGCGCAGGCGCAGCGTACGTGGCTTTTCTTTGGCTCTGTGTCCATATGCCTTTGCTTGGCAGCGATCATTAGGGCGTTCAGGCAGCATCTGCGGACCAACCGGTTAGAACAAAGGTTGGAGCTTGAAGAGGAATTGAGCGCGATCGAAGCTCGCTTCAACGATAGTATAGCAAAGAATGCCTCGGCGCGCTGTTCCACCGAAGCAGCCCTTAGACTCATTCAACGCGTTTTCGATGCGGACCAATGCGCGCTTACTCTGGTGGATCCGAGTCTCATCAGGCATACCGAGTACTTTGTGGTGAACACGTGCATGCGCGTCTGGAACGTCGCGCTTATTGATGAAGTCGTTTCACTTGTCCGCGCCGGACGGCCATTGTTTCGCGTCATCCCGGCGGCGGAAATGGTTCGGACCGCCAGAGGCTCTTCCGGTGTTTGTCAAATTGTTGGTTGCAGCGCCTCCGGTCAGCAGGTTGCCGTTTGCATCCTCGTCTTTGAAGGAGATCGCTCACTCCCTTCAGCCGACGACCTCCGGGTTCTTGCCAGTGCTATTGCGCGTCTAAGCAACCATCTTGAAATGCAGCGTATAAATGCGGAACGCGACCTTCTGGTGAATCGATGGGAGCATGTGGAAAGGCTGAGGACTGTCGGCACAATCGCAAGCGGCGCTACACATGAATTCAATAATATTTTAGGATCAATAATTGGATTTTCAGAGATCGCACTAGGTCTTGTGCGTCGGCCCTCGAGAATTCAAAACTCCATCAACCAAATCCTCTTAGCTGGACACCGAGCCAAGCTGATCGTTGACCAGATTTTGGCACTCAGCCAAAAACGCAAGCGCGTGGCAGTCCCTTTCAATATCTCCGAAATTGTAATGGACCTTGCGCCACTGCTGCGCATTACAGTTCGTGCAGATGTTCAGTTGCATTTCAAGATCAACGAGTGGCAAACGGTGGTCGAGGGCAGCCCAACCGAGATGCAGCAGATTCTCATGAACCTGTGCAAGAACGCGTCGGAGGCTGTCTTGAACGAGGGCCGCGTCGAGGTTAGCGTTTCTCGCGCCCAGGTGTGCCAAACCAAGCCGCTGGCTCAGGGCACCTTGAGACCTGGAGATTACGTTCTCCTCTCCATCAGCGACGATGGCCCAGGAATCGCAAGTTCGATACTTCCGCATGTCTTTGAGCCCTTTTTTACCACGCGCTCTCTCGTCGGCGGGACCGGGCTAGGTCTTGCTGCAGTTGACAGGCACGTGAGCGCGCTCGCAGGATACCTAGACGTCACCTCGGTTGTTGGCCGAGGTACGCGCTTTGATATCTACTTGCCAGCCTCCGAGGAGGAGCCAGTCAGCGCTGACGTCACTTTCGGCCCATACAGCGGATCACCGGCCAACGGCGGAATCATTGCAGTCGTGGAGCCCGATCCAGCAGAGTTGGAGATTCACAAGGACAATATCGCCGCGCTGGGTTATGAGCCGATCGGCTTCGCGACCTTCGAAAGTCTTTGCGGCTGGATCGAGAGCGGGAAGGCAGCTGACCTGCTGATTTTGGCGAAGACGCCTTTCCTCGAGCGAGGACGGGCAGAGTCCGTATGCCCGGCCATCATGACGGTGCCTTTCATAGTCATCGGTGACATCGACCCCATTCCGGTCACATCTGACAATCAGGCCTTCGTCCTTCGGCTAGCGAGACCGGTCTCGTCCAGGACAATAGAGCATGCGATACGTATAATGATGATGGCGTGATGCCGCCGACTGGCTCATTCTATGCAAGTAATGTGAGAAGGCCTGGCAAAAGACATCGAAGCAGAACAAAACGACGCGTCGCATCACAATGGACTTATCGATCCCGAGACGTTGTTCTAGCCTTAGTGCTTGTTAAGGAGGTCGGCTACTGTCTCTCCCCGTCGCCGGGCATCGGCGGCGAGCCATACCTCTCCCACCTCGTACAGGTCATCTTGGGTGTGGAACGGCACAATGACGTCAACGGCAGCCGACAGCATGTCAAGAAGCGTTCGATCTTCCACAGCGGCTCCTTGCGGGCTGCTCTTGACGAGGGAAAAGAGCTTTTTGAAGCCCTGGACCGGATCAGCCCCATGGATCGTTGATATTGATCCCGCATGGCCGGAGACGACTTCGCTAAGGTAGGCCCATGCAGCATCATCGCGCATCTCGCCGAGCAATATTCGGTCAGGGCGCATGCGCAAGCTCGCTTGCAGCAGTTGCTCGGCTGTCACCGCACCTACGCCGGCTCGGTCCTTCGGATAGAGTAACCGAACATGGTTCTCGTGCGGGATTACAAGCTCCAGCGTGTCCTCGATACTTATCAGTCTCTCTTGCGGGGGTATAGCGTTGATCAAAGTCTTGCTCATTGTCGTTTTGCCGCTTCCAGTAGGTCCGCAAAGCAGCATCGTGAGCCGTCCCGAAACACACGCTTGCAAAAACTTCTCCAAGTCACCATCGTCGTATTGCTGAAGAATAGTTTGGTCCTGCCGCTCTTGGCGCTGTTTTCGTGACCGCCATTGATTCCAGCGTGAGTATTCGTAGCGAGAAGAAACTTCCTTCAGTTCGGTCACACGACTTGAAGGACGCCGTATCGTCAGGCTTACTGTTCCTGAGGGAACAGCGGGCGGCAAACAGATCTGCAGCCGCTCGCCGTTCGGCAGCTCAGTCGCACAGAGGGGGCTTTGCGGTCCGACATCTTGCTTGCGCAGCGCTCCAGCGAGAATCGCGATGTCCTCCAGATCGTTATAACCTAGTGGTAGCGGATGTTTCGTGAAGACGCCGGCTTGTCGCACAAACGCTTCCCCAGGCCGGTTGATAGCGACCTCTTCGGTCCTCGGCTCCTCAAGCCATTTCAGAACGGGGTCGAGAAGCAAACGCAATTGAGGGTCAGCCTCCGATCGCATTGTTGTCTCTCCGGCGTTGGCGATGTTGGGGGGCTGGCGCCACGACGGTTGCCGTGAGACCGTATACATCCGAGAAATCGAGGTCGCGAGCCACAAAGATGGATACAGCATCTCCCTGGTTTTTCTTCAGGGTTGGCGGGATGTTGACCGTCGCTCTCAGTGTCGTCTCGACGGCTTGTCCGCCATTGCTCTGGAAGCTGTTGATGCCGCTTCCTCCGCCAGAGCTCGCCGCGTATTGACCGGCCGCCTGGAACGCGCCTTGAAGGACGCTCATCAGCATTGATCCGCCAAAGCGTTCCCGGAAGTGATTATCCACCGTGCCAGGCACTCCGGAGCGGCCGAGCTCGTCAGCGCCCGGCGATGCTATCGAAACGAGGGCATGGTCAGGTGTTTCGATGCGCGTCCACAGCACGAAGACACGCGCATCCCCCTGTTCGAGGCCATGCTGGATCTCGCCAATCACGGTCGTCCCACGATCCAAGAGCACGACATTGTTGGTGGCGCCGCGGACGTCTTTAGGTAAGACGCACTTCACATAACCGGGTAAATTTGTGTCGACTGCCGTTTGCAAAAGGCAAGGAATGATCGTTCCCTGAGTAATCACGAGATCAGGGTGCGGCAAAAGTGTGGCCCGGCTCGGCTCCTGTATGTCTGGCTTCAATCGGCCCGACAGGTCGCCACCGATCGAAATCTCATCCGCGGTCGCGGGAGCATCCTTGTGGTCGTCTTCGCTCCGCTGAGCCACGACGGGCTTTTGACTGCTGCTGCTGTAGGCGAAAATTGGTGACTCCTCGGGCGGCGGTTCAGCTGCCGCGGGTTGCGGCGTGGATGGCGCAGGATCTGCCGCCTGCGCCGCCTTTGCAGGTGCTGGAGGTTCGGGAGCAAGCTCAATAGGCACGGGGCGGAACGGCTCGGCGTTCGGGGAAATTGGCGGGTTTGGCTGAGAGGGTTCGTCTTGTGTGCTGGGACGACTTCCGAGCCAGATGAGCGACAGAGATGAGATGAGAACAAGACCGGCGACGGCCAATTTCTGTGATCCCGAAACATGCCGGCGGGCCGGCTCCGAGACCAACGATCCGGATGCATTTACATCGTGTCCCGACTGTGGGCCGGTTTCATTCATCGGCCCGAGCCTTTCAAAACGCGCCACACGTCGGGTCTCACTGTACCGGTCCCCGGCGCTTGTCCAACAGGATCATATGCCCTGTTGAAAATCGACAATACCGTATTGCCATCTCTCAGACGCCATTCCCGGGCGACTGCGGATACTTCAACATAGTCGCCTTTGACTGTGAAGTTGGCAGCGGCTTCCTTGCCGTCGGGATTGATAATGTAGAGGGAGGGTATACGGGAATTGCTTGCGAAGCCAAATACGGTGGTAAAGCCATTGTCGAAAACCTGCAGCGGCGCCAGCGATCGATCGCCCTTTGCGACGTAGTGAAAATTGCTTTCGTCGGAACTGGCAGTTGTACCGGGCCGATTCAACAAATCCTGAACCCTCTGTTCCTGCAGCACCTTTGCCCGGGCCTGACCAAGAATCGAGCGCTTTTCTGCTGCCTGTCTCAAAGCAGCGGCCTCATCACCGGGATAAGTGAACTGCACACTGTAGTATAAGTCAGGTTGCTGCTCATCTAGTTTTGGCATCGCTCTCGTTGAAATGCTGAAGACATATCTGCGGGTACCGGACTCACTGTCGGCCAGAACGACGACCGGCTGCGGCGGCAGGATCCGGCTGGCCTTAAAGAACAGGTAGTTGGCGCGTGGGAGCGCAGCCAAGTCTTTGCTATTGGAAACGGCCACGGCTGCGACGGTCTCGTTGGCCGCGAATGTGACGACCAGCGTTGCCCCCACCGCGGTCGACAGGCGCACCACTTCGTCGGGACGGTAAGCCAAGTAGCGCATCCGCGCATCATGCTTGCCGGCAAGCGGGGTGTCTTCCGCGGAAGCCTCCAGCGTTAAGAGTAGTGAACAGGCCAGGGCGAGAAACGCTCTTTTTGTCATGGCTGCACGTCACCCAGGTTCGACACGCTATCTTCCGAGGTTTGATAGGAAGTGACGAGTAGACCTCCCGGATTGGTGAGCCTTGATTGGGCAGGCAGATCTGTCAGGCGCTCGTAGCGGATGGTTGCTGTCCAGGTGGTCACCAGCGGCATCTGCCCATCGATGGAAAGGGTGCGTTTGTATCGGATCTGTTGAACGTCCGGACTGATGTCGTTTGAGGAAATATGCCCGACTTCGAGCTTGCCGAGCTTGCCGACTGTGACTTGCGGCGAGGTGGGATTCGGATAATTGAAGAAATCTTGATATTGCTGCCGCACAGCCGGTGCGCTGAAACTGGATACGAGGTCATAGCCGTATTGGGCGGAATCGGCTGTGTAGCTCTCGCGCAGGCGTACATATTCCCACAGCGAAGCATTTATGACGGCTCGCTCTTGGGTTGCCGGCAGTCGAGAGACTGACACTTCGCTGTCAACTGTTCCATCCGGGCGTACCCAGAGGAACACAGGTACGAGCTTGGCCAACGGGACCATGGCAGCGATGGTAAATGCCTGCGCAACATTTCCTAGGACCGCCGCTGCCGCAAAGGCTATGAGGGCCTTTGACAGGCGCCGCGCAGACTTCGCTCGTGAAGTTTGAAACGCTTCCACCTTCTTATAGTGGGCGGCTAGCGTTTCTCTCTCCACCAGAAGGGCATGTTCAGGAAATTTCACTTGGGCTCTTTCGCACATTCGACTTCAAGATCTTCAGGGGAGGTTTCCCATTGTCCCACGTTCAGCTGGAATGGCGAACCCGTGCAGGTGGCAAGCTTATCGGTTGTCTTGCAGGCCGCCAAAGCCAGTATTGACAAAAGTAGATAGTATTTCATGTTGAGGTACCGCGCTTGTCGATTGATTAACCACCTGCCGTTTTGGCAATGCGGCGATTGAGGCTGCTAAGAGATTGGTTCGCACCTGCCCAAGAACCGCCGGCTATGCTGCTGGCGATCGTCGGAAGCGCGACGATCAAAGCGTCACCAGCTAGGAAAAGCATATCGAGCTCGTAAAGCCCGATGATCTTGGCTGCTGTCGTACCCTTGTATTTGATCACCGCAAGCATGACTCCCAGCGCGACTGATTCGGCCGCGATAACTATCGTTGCAACGATGTTGAGGAGGACAAGCAGCAGCCCGTATGAGAGCAGTTGGCCGATCCATCTGGTAGCCATGTCTCGAGTGTGATCAAAAAGATAGCCTACAAGAACGAGGGGGCCGATCGCCAGGAGCACCTTCGTCAGAATTCCAACGGCATCATAGATCTCGAACGCTGTCCAGAGCGAGCCGTACAAAATCCATTGCGCTCCCTGGAAGGCAAGTATGTCCTGCTGATTCATTGGCCCAATTTCGGAAGCAATCCGCTGAAAGGCACTCTGACTTGCAGCGAACATTACGTCGAGCTTCTGGGGGATACCGATGAAGGGCAAGGTGCTTCCGCTGATCTGGTGGGCAAGCTTTGGAATCGTGTCGTCGAAGACCGATTCAATGTACAGCTGATAGTTGGCCTGCCCTAAGATGAGGGCGACGACAATCGATACCGTGACTACGCGCGAGATACCTCCGCGCGCGTCGACTTGACCGCGCATGACCAGAAAGCCTTGGATTATGATCCAGAGCGTGACGCACGCAACCAGAGGCGCACTGACCGCCTCTTGGACGTTTCCAATCACTTTGTGCAGCCCCACCGTAAAGGCCCCATGAAAGATCGCGTGTATGGCCGTGAATGGCGCAGGAATTCTGAAAACCATTGCGTGAACCTTATTTGCCCCTGATCAGCGCAGATGAGCCGGATGAACTAAGCGTCGCTACTCAAACATTCTGGCGGTGTCCTGGCGTTCGCGACGCTGCATCGCGGCCTCCTCTGCGGCGTGAAGGCTCGCTTGTGCAGTGGCCATCGTCAGCAGACTCGTGGCCTGGACATTTTGGATAATCGCATCATGAATCTGCTTGAGGACCAGACCGTTGGTGACGGTGGCCTGCACAATATTTCCCGAGCGGGAAAGCTGACCAAGCGTGTTGTCATTGGCCTTAAGGCGCTTGTCCATTACGCCCAGAGTGTCGGCTGCAAGAGCTGCGGCATTGATGGCACCAGCGATTTGTCCCTGTAACAGTTTCGCTTCCGAATCCGTGCCGTCGACTTTCCGGTTTGGGTTGTCCGCAATTGCACGCGCTTTAATCGAAGTTGGCGCCTGACCCTCAAACATCTGCCTCTCAAGCTGATTGCCCGACGGGTAGTGATTTCCTTGGTTCAGTGAACTTAGCAGCCCCGTGACACCGAATGACGAACTTAGTATCTCCACCATTTCCATCGTGGAAGCGAGCGTCTGGGCTGACTTTATCAGGATCTGCGCGGTGGAAACCGCTGTTAAGCCCGCTTGTGTTACTACCGCCGGGTCGATGACGACAAATTGCGACCGGGCCTGTCCGCTAAGTAGAAAGGAAGCGGCAAGCGTCGTTGCTGCAAGCGTGGGAAATCTCATGAATATTCCTCCGTCAGTCTTGAATTTCGTGGTAACGAGTCATGAACTTGTTGAGCCACGCACTTGGGGCATCTCCGTGCTGGTCACGAAGCTGGTCGACAAAGCGCACGGTGTTGGCCCGCCCCGAGAGTACGGCTACATACTCGCGCATCTGGCCAAGATCGAATTCGCAAACAACACTCCCGCTCTCGCGCTTGAGCAAAAACTTGCGGCTGCCAATTGCCATTCCCTGGCGGATTGCCTCGAACTCCTGCGTGGTGCACTTCAAGCCATCGACATACGCGGCCCGGTCGGCCGTCGGTGATGGGTAGAAGATCTTGGTCATGCATTGTGCAACGAGACTGGCTCCGAGGGGCGATTCAAGCACGTGTTCAGGCTGCTGCGTTGCGAGTATCAACATGCCGTTGTTCTTGCGGACGGTGAGCAGGAACTTGTCGATAACAGCCGAGAACTGCGGGTTGAGCAGATAGAAGCGAAATTCGTCGCAGCTCATGACGAACCGACGGCCATCGACAACAGCGCCCACGCGGTGCAGAAGATATGCGGCGGCCGGCGCACAAACCTCCTCAAATTCCAGGAGCTGCGTCATGTCGAAGCCGGTAATGGAGGCATCCAGCCTGACTTCGTCCTCATCGCCGTCAAAGGCCCATCCAAGCGCATTCCCTCTACACCACCGCTGCAGCCGTGCTCCCGCGCCCTCCGAGGGGCTGTGCAGCAGGAATTCGCGCAGGCCCGCAAGTGAGCGCATGGCGGGTTCGAACGAAAGTTGACGAAGAATGCCACGTTCCAGTCGACGGCTTTCCTCCGGCGAGATCGGACCACGGCCGTCACTCTCGATGAGGGCCATCAGCCATTCGCGCAGAAAATCCAACGAGGCGGAGGTGTTGTCCAGTCCGCGCAGAGGGGCCAAGCCGCTCGGAGCGCCTCTGCGCAACGCAAGGTATGTCCCTCCCGTGGCTCGCACCAGCAGTTCACCACCCCGGTCTTTATCGAAAAAGACGATGGCACCATTGCGATCGACCACGCTTTGCTCAAGCATCGCGAGGATAAAGGTCATCAGCGTCGTCTTGCCTTTGCCGACGGGTCCGAATATCGCCGTCATGCCGACGTCATTCTCATGGGGGATGTAGTCGAAAGACGTTCCACCGTTTGTGCGAAAGCGCGCAACAGCTTTGCCCCAGTGGCCGGAGCTGGAACCGCTGGGGAAGTTCTCAAATGAGACAAGCCCGGCAAAATTGTACGAGGTGATCGCCCCGGGGCGCGTGCGCCACCTGTTGTTCCCCGGGAGTTGGGACCAGTACGCGGCCTCCATGCCGATACCCTCTTGGACGATAACGGCGCCTGTGTCGGCCAGCCTTGCGCGCGCATTTGCTGCGCGATCGGCAAGGCTATTGAGGCTGTCGCCATAGACGCACAGGCTCAGATGATGCGAACCCATGACGAACTCGTTGCTTGCCAGTGCGTCCTCTGCCTCGGCAAGTTCATTGATCTGGGTGAGAGCCTTGTCGCCGGCGCTCGTCATCTGGCTGGATTTAAGGCTAAGCTTCGCATGAGCTTGTGGCCGAGTGAGGAAGGAAAAGCTCTGGCTCAGGACAAGCGGGAAGTTGGCGGACAGTAAGGGATTTAGCATGCCTGGCCGCGTCGTCGCCGGATATTCACGGAACGAAAACAATGATCCCACGGAGCTATCCCCGGGTCTTCGAATCTCAAGCGCCCGCTTCCCGCAGATGACCCGATCAGTGTAGATCGAGGCGCCAAGCGAGCCGGTAACTATCGGAACCGGAAGAAACCGGCAAGTCATTATCAACCGAAGCGCCTCACCAATTTCCGTGAAGAGCACGTTGCCTTTCTCGCGAATACCCAACCGGCGCAGACCGTAACCGCCGAGTGAGCCAGCAATGATCTGCCAGAGGTCCTCCAGGCTTCGCAGTTGTGTGGCCAGATCGTTGTCATTCCGTCTGGGGGATTTGGCAATGCGCCAGCCGATCTTACCGATTGCGGTGCGGGGGGACACGACGATAGTGAGGAAGTGATCGTTGCGAAAGAGCTTGCCCGACAGCACATGGCGCTCATAGGCCTCGCTCAGACTGCCAGCAAATGCACTTTGAAACTGGCGCGATGCCGACTCCGGCACATCGTTGTTGCGCACAAGATGAGCGTATAGCGTGACATTGTCATCCGCGATGTTGCGCAAGAGAGTGTTGAACGCGCGGCAGCGCGAATTGCGCATCTCTGCGTCTTCCAAATCAAAGGGCAGGCCGTTCACGTGTGCCATGGCCATGATCGATCCGTCTTCCAGCAGGACAACCTGATCGCTGAGATGACCGACATACGGAAGATAGATCTCGCCAGATCTCTCGGTCCGGCCACTGGCGCCAAACATTACACCATTCCTCTTCCGCGTTTCGGCACTCTGATCGGATTGACGCTGACGCTCGCGCCACCCCAGACCGGCCCGTCCACGCTTCTGCCGGCCGTCTGCAAATAGAGGAGCGCGACGCTTGCGGCGTTATAGTCACGCTCAACCACCAGCCGTGCCCCGAACCAAAGTGGCACGAGCACGATTTCATAAAGTGGGTTTTGAAGGACAATGATGACGAGACCAGCCAACATCATCAGCAATCCGGCCAGCGTCAGCGGCACCCCCAGAAACAGTGCGGGACGTGTCGCCGCCACATAGAGGGTGCTCACTTCCAACCGGTCGCTCATCAGCCACCGCCTATGAGCGCCTTGCCCAGGAAGCTGGCGCCGAACATGATGACGATCCCTCCAACGACACCCGCAACCAAGCCAAGTGAAGCACGACCGAACATCCAAGAGATGCCGATGGCCACGAGTCCGAGCACGGCCAGTGATTGTCCGAAGGGGCCAAGTATGAAGGTGCAGATATTCTGGACCATCTTGGCGGGATCCGTCCCTCCGGTCACCTGAGCCGAGGCTGGCCCGATGGAGAAGACCGTCCACGCGGCGCCTGCAGCAGCGGCCGGTACATATTCAGCCGTCGTGCGCAGCATGGAAAAAGGCGAAGGAACACGCGTTTTAAGCGCACGAAGTATTTTGAATGGCTTCATCATTGTATCTCCATGGTTCAATCGAATACGAGTTTGTTCGGGTTCGAGGGTTCCCGCTCTTCCGCAGCCTGGCTGCCTGTCGGACCGGAGGGATCGGCCCCGGAGCGGTTTGACTCATACGAGCCCCAGATGTCCCAAGAATTTTGGTTGGGCTGCTTTCCATTGGCCTGTTGGCTCTGTTGGAGCAGAGGCGGCACGGCTTTCCGACCGGGTGCCTCAAGGTGTGGCGCATCTGGAGCGGTCGGCTCCAGGGTTGGCGCGGGGTGACTCGAGATGTCCTTTGCGGCCGACTCGACCTTGCTTACATAACCGTTGGTGAAGCCACGCGTGACGTCGCCCGTGTTGTAGGCCGAGATGGCACGGCGAAGCGCCAGTTGCTGCGCCGGAGCAGTCGTGCCGCCGGCATACCGGCTTTCAAGCAAGTGGGCGGCGGCCGATAGCGAGGCGCAGGGCTCGAAAGCCTTTTCCGGCGTGAGATTGAGGAAGGAAAAGTTCTTGCTGTTTATCTGCATCAATCCGACATCGACAGAATGTTGTGCTTCGAGGCGGTTCTTGATGCCCCGCGTCGCTTCCAGGCGGTCTATCCAGCGAAGCTGCTCACCTGTGGTGTTGTCATGAGCCACCAGCGTTTCAAAGCCACTTTCAATTTTGGCAATCGCGGCGAGGGTGGACGGCGCAACCCAGGGAGCGCATTTGCGCGACAGGCGGTGGAATTCACGGGGCGTAAGTGGCGCGGGCTCGGCTGGGAATGACATGGATGTCAACAAGGCGATGGCCAGCGGCCAAGCTGCAATAAACATTCCTATCCCCTACCTTTCCAAGCGTCCGGACCGGTTCTGGCCCTGTCCGGCACGCGCTTATCGGGCAGGTTTGTTACTGCGTGATGTTCAAGTTCAGCTTTTTCGGTTTCAACTGAAGCAAAGAGCTTGTTCGTGTCCGGGTGCATGGGCACCTTGCGCATGCGCGGGTTGCGCGGGCGCGATCAGCCGGCACATCTCGACCATCGCGGTGGATCATTCCAGCGCGGGATTGCCCGTCCCGGCTGTCCGTTGCTCTTGCAGCGTCAACCGCGACTTGGCATGGGCGGTGATGGAATCTTGTGTCAGCGCCTGGCCGAAGGACAAAATGGGGAGCTTGGCGGGTTCATCTCAGGCTGCGGAAGCTTGGGTCGATCGAACGCGAGAACCGACTAAGGCGCGGAGCTGCCCAATGTTGCGGCAAGCTGCCGTTGTTGCAAGAGACAGCCAGCGCCCTGAATACTCAGGCATTGGTTGAAACCGCGAGTTCGTCCGCGAAGCTCGTCGGAGGCGCAAATACGCGGGGACGAGGGTCCACTGGGAAGACTTGGCGGCGCAGCCCACCCTGGTGCGAGGCTGGTTCAGCTGTTCGGCCGCCCGCGAACTGGTGGGTCACGCACAGTCCCATCGGCAGAAACCGCAGGCGGATTGCCGCAGTCCGACAGCGCTCTCGACAAGTACAGTGACAGGCCCAAAAGGAAAGGTGCATTCAACCGAGAAATGTTAGCTCGCAAGGTAACCGTAACCGTAATCGGACCTGCCGATCGCCGGGAACAGGATTGGCGCCGCCGGCCACTGCCCAATGACCTGCCTTGGGCAGGAGACATAGCGTTGGCACAAGGCCACTATAGCGAATCACGGTCGTTCTTCGGCCAACCGCCTTTGCGATCAATCAAACGCCGCGCTGCTCCACCGCGTCCGAGCCGCACGCACGAGCGGGAGGATTTCGAGGTGATCCAGGTCCGCAAGCGCCAGAAACGGGAAGAAGATGCAAGGACATGGCAAGCGACCGGGCGTCCGTGCCGTCGTAATCAAGTGGTGTTGGCAGGCCTACACGAACGGCGGAGCTCGCCAATTAGCGAAGGACCACTCGGCAGGGTCATACCGGCGCTTGCAGCTGTGTGGTGGCCACCGGCTGCCTGGATGCGATCAATTCGCTGTGGATGAAAAGACCAGGCCGAGCAACGGCCTCACATTGGCCGCACGCACCGGCGAGTGGTAGCAAGGGGCAGCTGTCCTGCGTTACTGCCCCAAGGGTTGCTCGGCAACAGCTTTAGACAAGGGGATTCAAGATTGAAGGTGAGCCGTTGAAACATGTTCTTGTCATTGACGATGATGCCGCAATGCGACGCCTCATCTCCCAGTATCTCATGATGCATGCCTTGAAGGTGACCGCAGTCAACGATAGCAAGCAGTTTAACTACGTTCTATCGCATGAGCCAGTTGATCTCGTGGTTGTTGACCTCAACCTAGGCCGGGAGGATGGGCTTGCCATCGTCCGCAACCTGGCGACAAAATCGGATTTACCCATCATAGTGATCAGCGGCGACCGGCTTGATGAGGCTGAAAAAGTCGTTGCGCTTGAGCTCGGCGCAACCGATTTCATTCCCAAGCCTTTCGGGCTGCGCGAGTTCTTGGCCCGCATTCGAGTAGGGCTACGCCAGCGCATTTCCAGTCCGCGAACGAAAGATCATCGCTCATTTCGGTTCGGAGCCTGGAAGCTCAGCGTCAAGCAGCGGCGACTGATCTGTGCGGAGCGTGGCGAAGTCAAGCTTACCGCATGTGAGTTCAACCTGCTGATCGCGTTCCTGGAGAACCCCCGCAATGTCCTATCCAGAGAACGGCTTTTGCTCGCGAGCCGTGTGCGTGGAGAAGAGGTCTACGATCGAAGTATCGATGTCCTAATCTTGCGCTTGCGCCGAAAGCTGGAGGCTGATGCGGCCAATCCAAGGCTAGTCAAGACATGCCGTGGTGCAGGGTATTTCTTCAACGCTGACGTAGACGTTAGCTACGGAGGCACCTTGGCCGCGTGACAGGAGCTATTCTGGAGATTGGCTGATGAAGCGTGGCGGTGTTTTCTGGCGGCCCTTAGCTCGGCGCCTGGATGTCTGACCCAAGGCAGCATCTCGTCGATCTGGCTGGGATGGCTGTTGACGATCCTGGTGGTGAGGACGTCGGCGAGATAACCGAGTGACTCGACACCATCGAGCCTGGCGGTTTCGATCAACGACGCAATGACCGCCCAGTGTTCGGCACCGCCGTTCGAGCCGGCGAAGAGCGCGTTCTTGCGGACGGATTGAGCGCTCGACGGTGTTGTTGTCGATCTCGGTGCGACCGTCGTCAACGAAGCGCGAGAGGCCTTCGCAGCGTGAGAGCGTGTAGCGGATTGCCTTGGCGACCTTGGTCTTCTGACCGATCAGGCCGAGCTTTCACGCAGCCAAGGTTCAAGATGGCGACAATAGCGCGGCTATTTTCCCGACGCGTCGCACGGCGTTCATCGGCCGGTCGGCCGCGGATATCGTCCTCGATCTTATTGAGGTGGGCGATCGTCTCAGCGCCTCGCTGGCGATCGGCGAGTTCCAGGCCTACATCGCCTTCCAACAGTGCCAGTCTGATCAATTGCGGCGAGAGCTACCGGTCCGGAGATCGCATCAGCCTCTCCGTCGCCAAAAGAGCTGTTCTGCTTAGCCGTCGAGCTCAACGCCCAGCGTCGGAGCGCTCTCTGCTCCTGAAGGAAGCCATGAGGTCCGCTCGGGCTTGATCGGAGGCTTGGCCGATGGACGTTGTGTTTGCGTCGCTCGGCTGCCGCCCGATGGCGAGGCTTTGCGAATTGTCAGTCCTCTGCCTTTTCGCCGGTCTCAACGGCGCTGTGTAACGTTCAGTGTTGATGATGACGCCCCCGCTGTTCACGCGGTTGCTCCTGTGCAGTGTACTCGTCAGCTTGTCCTCGGCCTCGCGCGTCTGGCCCAAGTGCCGTTCCAACGGCGCTGGCGCGACCTGTCTGGCTTGCTGCTCTTGCAACGCGGCGTGTTGCACCTGCGACCCGGCTGCTGCCAAAGCTTCGGCGGGGCTTGCGGCAAGCTCGTGCGGCAAGCGGCCCTCTCTCAGTCGGTTTTGCAGCGCCTGCCGATCGGCGACGAGGTAGTTGAGGTGCAGCGGCAGCTGCTGGTCTGGCCGCTCTTCGTTCGCCAATCGACGAACCAGCTCGCGCGTGCCGTCCACCACGAAGACGCCGCAGTCAACAGCGTTTTTCTGCTGCGCCATGTCGGGTGTTACCAGGGTCGCGTCCAGTCTTGTAGCGAGCTTTCGTGCAGGCGCGTCGTTGTATCGCTGTTCATTTTGCTGGATGGAGTCGTAGTGATAGGCGACCGCTCTTTCCGGATCGCGGCGATCTACGAGGAGCAGCGACCAATGGGTGCCGCGATCAATACCCACCCCATCGTTCACTGGCACGAACAGGAAGTCGGATGGGCCGGCGTTTCGATTATAAATCGACTGCAATGTGCCTCGCGCGTCTTGCTGCTCCATGTGGCGCAGCAGATGGGAGACCGACGGATCGACCAGCCGCGTCCGGGCGGCGAGCGCTGGATCGGCCTGCTGCAGCTGCTGCTCGAGGAATTCGTAATCCCTCTGGATATGTTCGTCGCCCAGCAGTTGGGTGGCCCCGAGCACCGCCCCCCGGGGGAGATTGGACGAGCCTGACGGAAGGGCTTCGATGTGTGCATCGGAGGAGGTGGTCAGATCGACCAACGGAACCCCGAGATGGGTGTCTGAGAGCCTGGCGGTCGCTGGCAAGGCGGGTCCCGGAGCCCTTGCCGGTACTGCTGCCGCTCCAGCTTCCCTTATCGCTCCGCGATGGAGGAGCCAAACGTCGTTGCCCCCCTCCGGCCTCCGGGCGGTGTAGCCGTGACCATTAATATCGAAGTGCCATTCCGGCTTTTCCGCATCTGGCAAGAGGCCATGGCGGTCCAAGAAAGAGAGCATTGCGTCTGGGACGCGTTGAGTCCCATGGGAGAAGTCTTTGGGGACGGCGAACGAAACGTTTATGGAGTCCTCGATCGCAGCCGGGGGCGCCTCGGACCTTGCTGAGGGCGCGGCTCCCGCATGCAGGCTTCCAATGTGTTCGGACCCTGTCCCTTGAACCGGTACCCCTTGCAATGGCAATTCACCCAACTGCCGCATGGGGGGCTGCATCGGCACGCGGCCGCCTTCGCTCGGCGGCTGCTGAATGGCGATGCTTTGCGGATTATCAGTCCCCTGCCTCTCCGCCGGCCGCAACGGCGCCGTCGAATGTTCATTGTTGATGATGAACCGCTCGGGTGGCAGGAGGTTGCCCTGGTCAAGCGCATCCGGCCAGGGCCGGATCTGCTGTTGGCTGGCAGCCAAGACTGGCGGGGCGGCGGCCTCAACTCCGGCGTGCCCAGAGCCGGCCGCTGCCAAAGCGTCCGCCACGATCCTGTCTGACGCAGGCTTCGCATCGCGAACCCGTTCAAGCGCCAAGCGGAGAAAATCGTTGCCTGGAAACAACGCCTCGGCGAATTTGATCCGTGAATCATGATCCAGCCCAGAGATCGTCTGGCCCCGCCTCTCAAGCGCCTCAGAAAATCTGCGAAGACTACGACCATAGGCAACACGGGTGCTTGGGGCCAAGCTGCTGTCACTGGTCACTTGTTCTAAGACATGCGCATCTGCCTTTGAAGGCACCGCCACTGGCCACCGGCCAGTCGCTGAATAGCCCGGCTCATGATACGCACGCAGGACGTTCAACGCCGGCCTTATATCCTTTATGTCAGTGTTTTTTGGAAAGAAGGTATCGAGGTGATCGACCAGGGATTGGTGATTTTTTAGATCAGTCGCTTGGCCACGAGCGCCGAGATCATTCGCCAATCGGCGAAGCGCATACGAGTATATTCGGAGCGTCGGCGCGCTATGGTGTTGCTGAGCCTCAGCATGGGCGATCGCCTTATCAATCACGTCCCGGTGTTCGTCGGACAAGTGGGGATAGCGGTTAGCCGGGGCACCAACAGACGCTGAATAGCCCGGCTCATGATACGCACGCAGGACGTGCAACGCGCTCTTCATATCATCGCTTTTCGGAAAGAAAGCATCGAGGTGATCGACCAGGGATTGGTGATTTTTTAGATCGGTCGCTTGGCCACGAGCGCCGAGATCATTTGCCAACCGGCGAAGTGCATACCTGTACTTTAGGACCGTGCTCTCGCTATATTTTTGCTGAGCCGCAGCGTGGGCGATCGCCTTATCGATAAGGTCCCGGTGTTCGTCGGACAAATGGGGATAGCCGGTGGCACGGGCGCCACTCGCGACAGGTTCGGCTCGGCGCGGCTCGGCCACGTGCTGCTCAAAACCCGCTTGCCGCGCTTGGCCAGCATCCGGCAAGGGGCCAGGGCGGTTCAAGGAAGAGAGCATCGCGTCTGGGACGCGTTGGGTCCCATGGGAGAAGCCTTGGGGGACGGCGAATGAGACGTTTATGGAGTTCTCGATGGCAGCGGGGGGTGCCTCAGCCCTTGCGGAGGGCGCGGCCTCCGCATGCAGCCTTCCGATGTGTTCGGACCCTGTCCCTTGAACCGGTACCCCTTGCAATGGCAATTCACCCAATTGCCGCATGGGGGGCTGCATCGGCACGCGGCCGCCTGAATTGCCGATTTCGCGCGGCTGCTGCTGAATGGCGGCGGCTTGCGGCGTATTCAGGGCCCTCTGCCTCTTCGCTGGCCGGAACAGCGCTGTGGAATGTTCGTTGTTGATGATGCCCCCCTGGGGTGGCAGGTGGTTGCCCCGGTCAAGCGCATCCGGCGAGGGCCGGATCTGCTGTTGGCTGGCAGCCAAGACTGGCGGAGCGGCGGCCTGAACTCCGGCGTGCCCAGATGTTGCGAAAGCGTCCGACACGCTTCTATTGGGGTCCTCCGGTCCAGCACGCATCCCTGGGTTGCTGAGCGAAGACGAGGCGGCTTGATCATCCTGCCGCTGCTGAAGCACTTCGCGGAACTCCTGTTCCAGTCGCAGAAGCTCCTCTGGATTGGTTGGCGGCTTGTGAGCTCGATTATCGAACAGCGGCCGCAAGGCCTCGGGAATCTCCGCATTGTGAACCCGCTGCAGCGCCAAGCGGAGTTTCTTGTTGCCTGGAAACAACGCCTCGGCGAGTTCGGTCCGCGAATTGTGATCCAGCCCAGAGATCGTCTGGCCCCGACTCTCAAGCTGCTCAGAAAATCTGCGAAGAAGACGACCATAGACGACACGGGTGCTTAAGGCCAACTCGCTGTCACTGCTTAATTTTTCCAAGATACGCGCATCTGGCTTTGAAGGCACCGCCGCTGGCCACCAGCCAGTCGCTGCATAGCCCGGATCATGATACGCACGTAGGACGTTCAACGCCGTTTTAATGCTCTGGTCATTCGGAAAGAAAGTATCGAGGTGATCGACCAGGGATTGGTGATTTTTTAGATCAGTCGCTTGGCCACGAGCGCCGAGATCATTCGCCAATCGGCGAAGCGCATTCGAGTATATTCGCAGCGTGTCCGCGCTCTGGTTTTGCTGAGCCGCAGCGCGGTCGATCGCCTTATCAATAACATCCCGGTGTTCGGCGGACAGATGGGGATAGCTGGCAGCAGGGCCGCCAGCAGTCGCTGAATAGCCCGGCTCATGATACGCACGCAGGGCCTTCAACGCGCTCTTCATATCAACGTCTTTCGGAAAGAAGGCACCGACGTGATCGACCAGGGATTTGTGATTTCTTAGATCGGTCGCTTGGCCACGAGCGCTGAGATCATTCGCCAACCGGCGAAGTGCAAACGTGTATTTTCGGGCCGTGGTCTCGCCATATTTTTCCTGGGAGTGGGCGATCGCTCTATCAATAAGGTCCCGGTGTTCGTCGGACAGATGGTGATAGCGGGAAGCACGGGCGCCACTCGCAAAAGGGTCGGCTCGGCGCGGCTCGGCCACGTGCTGCTCAAAGCCCGCTTGCCGCGCTTGGCTAGCATCCGGCAAGGGGCCAGGGCGGTCCAAGAAAGAGAGCATTGCGTCTGGGACGCGTTGAGTCCCATGGGAGAAGTCTTTGGGGACGGCGAACGAAACGTTTATGGAGTCCTCGATCGCAGCCGGGGGCGCCTCGGACCTTGCTGAGGGCGCGGCTCCCGCATGCAGCCTTCCGATGTGTTCGGACCCTGTCCCTTGAACCGGTACCCCTTGCAATGGCAATTCACCCAATTGCTGCATGGGGGGCTGCATCGGCATGCGGCCGCCTGAATTGCCGATTTCGCTCGGCTGCTGCTGAATGGCGACGGCTTGCGGCCTATCCACGGCCCTCTGCCTCTCCGCTGGCCGCAACAGCGGTGTGGAATGTTCATTGTTGATGATGCCCCCCTGGGGTGGCAGGTGGTTGCCCTGGTCGAGCGCATCCGGCGAGGGCCGGATCTGCTGTTGGCTGGCAGCCAAGACTGGCGGGGCGGCGGCCTGAACTCCGGCGTGCCCAGATGTTGCGAAAGCCTCCGACACGCTTCTATTGGGGTCCTCCGGTCCAGCACGCATCCCTGGGTTGCTGAGCGAAGACGAGGCGGCTTGATCATCCTGCCGCTGCTGAAGCACTTCGCGGAACCCCTGTTCCAGTCGCAGAAGCTCCTCTGCATTGGTTGGCGGCTGGTGAGCTCGATCATCGAACAGCGGCCGGAGCGCCTCGGGAACCTCAGCGCTGAAAGAAGGCGAGGCGGCTTGCTCATCCTGCCATTGCTGAAGCACTTCGCGGAGCCCCTGGTCCAGTCGCTGAAGCTCCTCTGGATTGGTTGGCGACTCGTCAGCTTGATCGAACAGCCTCCGGGCCTCGGCAAGGTGCTGCTCAACGCCCACTTGCCTGGCCTGGACCGCTTGATCCTCTTCCAAGCCGGCGTCCTGCACCTGCGGCAAAGCTGTTACACGGGATGGATTACTATTTCGCGGGTCCACACTAGCCTCACATCAAACTGTATCGTCAAAAATCCTGCGCCAATTCACGCAGCGGGTCATCGAGTCGAGATTCTGCCGAGAGCCCTCGTCCGCTATCGTCTAGGGTACCGGCTCCGGGAGGGCGCCTGTCTGGCTTTCGAAGATGCGTTTAAGGATGCGGTCCGAAAAATATCGCACCTTCCTCAATTGCAATGGTGGCAGGCCTTTGATGAGAACAATCTCGTAGTCTTCATCGAGCAGCCGAACCTGTTCGGGACGCAGCAGCGGTGCACCTTGATGCGAATTCTGAATGTTCCAATCGAACGTTCGCGCCTGGCTGGCAAGGCCGTGAACGGGATTCGAGGAGAAACCGTCACTTACCATGGCCGAGACCTCAACGGCCGGAGCGATCTCTGCTTCTGGAGGCAGCCATTAGATCCTCGCGGGCGTGATTATAGGGGTGACTTAGGGACTGCCCGATTTCACCACCCCGCCGCAGCTGTTGACGGGAGGTTTGCGGGCCTACTGTATCACGGACTGAAGCCGCAATACCTGCTATGTGGTCGTCCAAATTCGCATTCCGTTCCTCTACTGCATGCTGCGGCGGAGGCATGTGCGGCAAGATATCTTGCATGCCGGGAACTGCGTGAGCTTGGGCCTGTTGATTTGCGTCGAACTGGTGATACACCGCCAATTCCGGCGGCTCGACAGGAGGCCGGGGCAGCGAGTCCAGTTGGTTGGCGGCCACCAGAACTGATTCCACTGCGTCTTGGTGCGTGCGCGAGGAAGGATCCATTCCGTAGGCTCCCTGAATCATCAGTGATGCGATTTCCTTTTGTTGGTCTTCAGGAATACGGGACAATGCGTTGCGTACACTATCAGCGAACTCGGGTGAGATCACTTGTACTTCTGCATATTTTTTCCACGATACGGGTGCGTTTTGCTTCCGGCGCAAATCGTTGGCAGTCTGTTCATTTGTGTCCGGATGCACGAACGGAATCAACCCCTCAACACGGTTTTTCAGGAATTCGGCGGTGCTTTTGTCCATCGACCAATGACCTTCCTTGACCGGCACTCCGCTCCATGCGCTGTCTTTCAACCGAACAGCGGGACCGTTGGCCCAGGCATCCATAACCACGGTCGACCTCGGGTCGCGGCTTCCGCGCCGCAGTTCGTTCCAAATGTGACCCGTCTTGACTGGGATCTCATCACTTTCGTCGGTTATCTCTTTCATTGACACGGAAGCACTAGAGGTCGTACTCCGCTCGTCGGCCGCCATGTGTGGGGCGTGGACGATAGCGGAAAGGGGAGCGGTCTGATTGCAGCACGCCGCTCCCATGACTACGGCCACTGCAACCTTAATGTTGTCGTCTGCTCCCATCATTGCAACCGACGATCCGATGCTGTTGTGGCCGTGAGAGGGAATGTCGTCCACCTTAACGTTTCCCCGGCCATGCTTGAGCAGCAGGCGAACGTCGTGAACTGTTTGCCCCGCTGTCGCGAGTCTTATCGGGCTGGTGACGTCGTCACCGACGACACACGCTCCCATATGATAGGCGGCCTGCTGGATCTGATGTGGCTCCAGAGGCGCATCTCCGCCCCGTCGCAACCTGTCGGCAGGCGTGCCCACGGAGACCCTCAGCGCTGCCGTGGATTCTCGCGGCGACTCTTCCGTGTCATATGTGGCATGTCGAGTCGATCCGGAGGATTTGGAGATGCAAATTCCCATAGCCGTTCACCTGTAGTGGAGTTTCTGATCGCCGAGGGACGGATACGCGAGACGGGCGCTTAACCGTCAGTGTCATCTGGATGAGCTTCCATCAAGGGTGCCGGCTCCGGGAGGGCGCCTGTCTGGCTTTCAAAGATGCGTTTAAGGATGCGGTCCGAAAAATATCGCACCTTCCTCAGTTGCAATGGCGGCAGACCTTTGATGAGAACAATCTCGTACTCGTCATTGAGCAGCCGAACCTGTTCGGGACGCAGCAGCGGCGCACCTTGAAACGAATTCTGAATGTTCCGGTCGAACGCTCGCGACTGGCTGTAGGAAATCGATTTGGCTTCAAACGTGTATTCACCGATGGCTTTGGAAATGTAGGTTGGAGTCTCGTCATCGGCCGTGGCCATGAACACTTGCAGTCCGGTATTGCTGAGAAAATTCTGCTTACCAGCCTCTCCATAAGCCCCCGTTAGTGCCGAAAGGCTTTGGATGATGAGCATGAAACGCCCCTTGTAGCCCGCGATAGTCGTAATTGCGGTCTCGATCGCCTCCAGCTTCCCCAAGTGCTTGAACTCATCGAGCAGAAAGAGAACCTCGTGCTTTTCGTCCTGGCGGGGCAGCGACCGCTGTAGAATTGAAACGGTTTGCTGAAAAAATAAGCGTATCAAAGGCGCGATCACCTCAAGGTCGTTCGGACCAACGCAAAGATAGATGCACGTTCTGCGACGGCGAAGATCATAGACCGAAAAGTCCGAGCGACTTGTAGCCGCCTTGACAGCCGGATCCGCCCACAAGTTGAGCCCGCCATCGCCGAGCACGGACGTGTAGGAGGTTAGGATTTTTGTATCGTTCCCCGCCATGTCGTCGAAGATGCGTTGTGCCTCTTTGTTCCGGGTCTCCATGGCGAGCTGCGCGAAGAGCTTAAACTTCTCCCCCGGCTGAGCGAACAGATCATAGACGGCGCCGATTGTTGGCGTGCCCCGCTCGATGCAGGCAAGGATCCCCGCGACAAAGATATCTCGCGCGCCGCTGACGAAACCTTCCGCCCCCTCCCCCTTGGCCGTGATCAGGTTTGCGGCCAAGCGGCGGGCTTCGGTGAATTGCAGCTGCGGAGGCAGCGCTATAAGGTCCAACAGCGGATTGTAGCAGTTGGTGCGCCGCTCCGAATCCAGCGGCGCGAATTTGAACACTTCGTGGCCTGCGGCTTTGCGCGCCCTAGAGGTGAGCTCAAAGAGCTCCCCCTTGACGTCCAGAGCTATCACTGAGCCTTTGAATGTAAGGAGCGTTGGAATGACTATGCCGACGCCCTTGCCAGCGCGGGTCGGCGCAACGATGAGGCTGTGAGGCTGCTCGCCATTGGTCAGGTAATAGCCAGGCCAGAAAGGACCACTCGTCTTCCCGAAGACCGGCCCTGTCACGCCACGGTATCGTCGCAGATATCCCGTGCGTCGCATTTCATCCACTCGAGCCCAACGAGCGGTCCCGTGGTGTTCGAGCTTGCGGCGCAATACGAACTGCTGAATCAGCAAGACAACCGCGGATGTCGAGAGCACGATAGCCGCGCCCTGATAGAAAACGGGGGTTGCGAAACCCAAATAGAAGGGCGTCTCAAACCAAAAGGCACGGACATCAAACGCCATCAGAGCCTCGCCGCTACCCCCGTGGCGGAAGGTTGCGTACAGACTCGCCGCACAGAACCCCAAGGCGAGTGAGCACGCGATGCTAATGGCTATGTTGGGGGACGTCGTTTTTGTAGAAGACATTGTTCCATGGCCGAATTAGCCGTGCTGATGCTGCGCTTGCTTTTGACACCGAACCGAGGTCGCGATGCCGACGCTCGACAGATCGATGCCGCAGCGGGTGGTGCGATGCTTGCATCGCGCCACCCGGCAGACGTGGATTTTGAAAGTTTCACTAAGCAGATACGTCGACGGCCAGGGAATTGGAAACAGCAAGGCCGTGAACGGAATTCGGGAGAGGAAGCGCTACTGCCATGGCCGAGACCTCAACGGCCGGTGCGATCTCTGCTTCTCCTAGCCTCCATTAGATCCTCTCGGGCGTGATTGTAGGAGTGGCTTATGTCCCGGCCGACTTGACCACCCCGCTGCAGCTGTTCGTGGGAGGTTTGAGGGCCAACTGTATCACGGACTGCAGCCCCAATACCTGCTATGTGGGCGTCCAGATCCGCACTGCGTTCCTCTGCTGCATGCCGCGGAGGAGGCATCTGCGGCAAGATGTCTTGCATGCCGGGAATTGAGTGAGCTTGGGCCTGTTGATTTGGATCTAACTGGTGATACATCGCGTACATAGCATTGGATGCTGTCGACCTGACGTGGCCATCCGGATCGGTAGCCAATTCAGCGGCCTGATCAAAAATGCGAGCTTTATTTTCAGCGTTAAACTTGCTGAAGTTTTGCGCAGCGTAAAGCGCTCCGATAGCTTGCGAAGGTGGGTCCATGTTGCCAATCCGATTAACAATACTATCTTGTGTCTCTGGCCGAAGGTAATGAGACACATTACTGACTGCTCTGAATTGCTCCAATGCTACTTCATCCGAGGTGTGTCCCAACCCGGCAGTCAATTTATCCCCCAGATCGACGGCTGATCGTCCAAGCTGATTGGTCCGCGTTTCAAATCTCGCGAGGTCAGTTTCTGGCTCGGTTCGAGTGCCCCGAACGGCTATGCGCTCTCGCCTCCCGAGTTCTTTGAAGGTCCCAAGATTTCGCGCTGTATCGCGCGGGTTAGCGCTTACCAGCCGTTCTGCAACATCGGTCAATGGTCCGTATGGAAGGTCACGGAGGGTACTGCGATTCCCCACGTCTTGGGATGAACTTGCAGCTGCGCGTGCCCGTTTGTTATCGCGATCCATTGCTCGGCCTCCAAAGTGGTTAAGTTACCCAATCAGGGTACCACCGACGCTTGACCTGCTAAACCGATATGAGGTTACAGTTGTAGTCTGGCAGAAGCTTCTCCCAACTCTGGGATACGCCGAGAGCCGTAACCGGGGCAGATTTCCGGGCGGAAGGGGTTTGCGGCGAGAGCGTTCGTGATTCGCCGTTTGCGTGACGCATCAGGATCGTCTCGTATAAGAGAGTCCGTCGCGATACGCCCCGCGAATGACGATGGTACCTTCGGCTTGACTTATCCTTCGCGCTCTGCGGGTCCGACGAGAAAATCAGCCTACCTTGCTGAGACTACCTGCGGAGGACTTGCCGCTACGGCGGTCCTGCTCGATCTCGTACTTGATCTTCTGCCCATCAACGAGGTTTGAAAGTCCAGCCCGTTCTACAGCTGAAATATGGACGAAAACGTCCTGACCGCCGTCATCGGGTTGGATGAAGCCAAAACCTTTGGTGCTGTTGAACCACTTCACTGTTCCGGTCGCCATATCTGTGTATTCCTCTGTGGCCAGTGCGAACCAGACGGGCCGTGAAGCCGATCCTGTTCATATTTCGTAGAGTTAAACCCAGCAAAAACCAGAATTACCCACCTCGGGTTTGCGGCGCGAAAAGCCATTGCTCTGTTTGGGAACGCACCGAACAGGTGCCGGTGAGCTTGAGCGCAACGCGCTGCAAGACGCTCGAGTGCCGAGGAATCTCTCCGACAAGGATACGTCTGAGCCGCCCAGTATGCCGGCTCGGCAACCACCCGAATGGATCGAAGCCGATCTGCAAAACGGATGGTGAGAGCGTTGGCTCGTTTCCAACCCATCCTGTCTCACCAGCGCGGACGCCTGGACGGATGTCAACGCCGGAAAAAGAACCGCATCGATTGGTCCCGCTTGCGGCCAGCTCCAGTCGGCCGCTCGATCGCAAGCGTGGTTCGAGGAGGAAGCTCTCCCAGGTGCAATGCGAGGAGACGCTGGTCCAACTCCTTGTCGGCTGCCGTAAGGCGGTGGTTCAGACGAAGGTAGTCCATCCAGGTCGGGGTGCGGAAGGTTTCGGTCCAACGCGAAGGCTGCTGGAGGTCGCGCTGGAGATTCCAGTGTCGCGCACCAACGCCGCTTTGTACTCGCCGCCGTTCCCGCATCTGCTCCAGGAACGCTTCGACATTTGCTTCGGGTATTGAATATTCGATCTTGGCGACGATCGGCCCGCTTCGGGGCTTCAAATCCAGGGCAACCTGAGGCGTTTCGAAGCCAAGAGGAGCCTGATCGGAATCTTTCCATTGACGGATGGGCAGCAGGAAGCCGGTGCCAGCGACCAGCACCAGCGCGCCACCTGAAAGCTCCAGAGCCGAGCTCAGCGAATAGCTCTCGGCCACCGTACCCCACAGCCAGCTGCCAGCCGCGATGCCGCCGGATGAAAGGGCATAATAGATCGAGAGCGTGCGACCAACGACCCACCTTGGACTCGCCAACTGGACGCTTACGTCCAGCCCGGTCCAGGTCACGACCCAGCCCGCGCCGCCGAGCGCCAGCGCGATAGCCGCCACCGCCACCGAGGGGGTGAAAGCAAGCGATAGACAACAAGCCGCACAGGCGATGCACGACAGTGTCGTCAAACGTTCCTGGGACAGCCTCCGTCTCAGAATGTTGTTGCAGATGCCGGCGAACAAGGCGCCGGTCCCGAAGCCGGCCATCAGGATGCCGTAAACGACTGGCCCTCCCCCCAGCTGATCGCGGGCGACGAGAGGCAAGAGCGCTAGTATAGAGATGCTCGTCAGCCCAAAAAGGGCACCGCGGGCAATTGCTGCCTTGATTTCGGATGACAGGGCAGTGAAGCGCGCTCCGTCATGGATCGCCGTGGTCAATGGTTCACTCGGCAGCGGTGACGGGCGAACATGCCATTTGCAGCGCCCTATGGTCCACAGCAGCATCAGATATGTAAGCGTCGCCACTGCGAAAGCCGTCAAAGGGCCAAAGGAAGCAACGACGACGCCACCGAGAGCGGGACCGATGCTTCGGACGGCGTTATATCCGACCGAGATAAGCGTGACGGCGGCCGGAACATCGCGCTTTCGCAGGATATCGCCAACCGACGCGTGCCAGGCGGGGTCGGTGAAAGCGGCGCCTACTCCGGCCAAACAGCTGAATGCAAGAACCATCCATGGATTGAAAATTCCGAGACCTGCAAGAACAGTCAGCATCGTCGAGGACAATGCTATCACGCACCAGCCAGCGAACATGAGATTGCGGCGGCTGTAATTGTCCGCTAGGGCGCCGGCGATAATTGACAGGAGGAATGTGGGCAAGGTTGTCGAAGCCTGCACCAAGGCGACCATCACATCCGATGTCGAAATGGTCGCCATCAGCCAACTGATGGCAACCATTTGAATCAGCCACCCTAGACTGGATACCTGTGTGGCAATCCAGATCGGACGGAAAGTTGAATTCTCGAGCGGCGCGAACGTTGCCGATGACACCGGATTAACTTCTTCACGCGCCACCCCGCTCATTGGGCCGAGCCTCCCTTCGCTGCCAGTTGTATGAGATTTCTCCCCGCCCACGTGCCCATGGAGGAATGGCAGGATCAGGGCATTTTATCTGCGCAACGCAAGTTATTTTTGCCTGGCCGATGCTGTGGCAGAACCGAATGCTTCCGGTGGAGCTATCGTTCCGCTATGCGGGACGAGACCGGTTCGATCCTGTCGCTCTCGATCCCCGACCACGTTACAAGAATCGTCAGTTTGACGATCCTTGGCGTCTCCAACCAAGCCACGTCCTGGGCATCGACTTCCCTTCTGGTGATCACGAGCTCCCGCGCATTGAACCGCCTCGCCAAGGTGGATCAGTAGTCTATCTTTGGCGTAGGTATTCAGCAGCCTGCTAGGCGCCCGCCGCCACGTGCGGGCGACGCCGGCATCAACCGGCGGGCAGATGCGGCGAGGGCAACAAGCGCGCCTGACGCAACGCCGCCAGATCAGCCGAGCCGGTGCAGAAGCAGGCAACGGCCAACTGGCGGATGACGATCTCGAAATGCGCGACAACCGCCTCGGTGGACACCGTCGCCGCGCGCAGCACGCCGGCCGCCTGCCCGGCGATGTCCGCGCCCAGGCGGATGGCCTTGGCCACGTCGACGCCGTCGCGGATCCCGCCCGACGCGATCAGCTTCACAGTTGGCAGCGCCCGACGTACCGCCTGCACGCTGGCCGGGGTCGGAATCCCCCAGTCGGCGAACGCCATCGCCACTGCACGGTCGGCGGCATCGCGGGCGCGCTCGCCCTCCACCGCGGCCCAACTGGTGCCGCCGGCGCCGGCGACATCGATGACCGCCACGCCCGCCTTGACGAGCGCGCAGGCCACCGAGGCGGACAGGCCCGACCCCACTTCCTTGGCCACAATCGGCACGTCCACGCTGCGCGCGGCGCGAGCGATCTGCGCCAGGACGCCGCGCCAGTCGCGGTCGCCCTCCGGCTGTACCGCTTCCTGCAGCGCATTGAGATGGACGATGAGTCCATCGGCCTCCAGCGCATCCACCGCCCGGCGCGCCAGGTCCAGGCCGTCGGCCTCGCGCAGTTGCGCGGCGCCGATATTAGCCAGCAAGGGAATGTCTGGGGCCATGCGGCGCAGCGCGCGCGTCAGCCCCTGGGAGTTGCAGGATTGCAGGCTCACGCGCTGCGAACCGACGCACATGGCGATCCCCAAGGCTTGTGCTGCCTCGCTCAGATGCCGGTTGATGGCCTCGGCGCGTGGCACGCCGCCGGTCATGGAGCTGATCAGCAGCGGCGCGCGCATGGTCTTGCCCAGCAGCGAGGCGCGCAGGTCGATCTGCGTCAGGTCCAACTCGGGCAATGCGCAGTGTTCGAAACGGATGTACTCCCAGCCGGCGGCGACCGTGGCCGGCGCCGTTCGCCGATCCAGCACGATGTCCAGATGGTCGTCCTTGCGCCGGCTCGGGATGTTGTCGCTATCGCTCATGCTCGCTCCATCCGTCGCATCGGGGGACGGCGTTGCATCGGATCGGACCGACGGCAGCGCGCGCACGCAGCCGCATCCCGCCGTTCAGGCGGGCGCACGCTGGCCTCCCCCCGCAGCGTCGCTGCGGTAGCGGCTGGTCGAGGTCTGGTAGTACTGCGCGCGGATGGCCGCCATGGCCTCGATCAACGCTCCCCACGGCGCGGGAAAGCGTTCTTCCGCCATCACCCGGTGCAGCATGCGCGTATGGCCGGCCAACTCGTCGTTGAGGAACTCCACCACAGGCATAGCCGGATAGCGCTGCCGCAGCTGGATCGCCGCGTTGTCGGCCTCGCTGGCCGACCTGTCCTTGTCGCGTCCATGCAGATCGTTCTGCAGGCGCCCTATCGCGGAGATGAGCCGCAGGACCTGGCGAAACGCCGGACGCGCGCGCAAGGTCACCATGTCCAGCCCCCACAGCAACGACAGGCAACAGAACACGTTCGTGTAGGCGATCGAATCGATGCCGTTGTGCAGGTACTCGGCGTAGGACCAGCGTTCCGCCCCTACCGCCTGCGCGTGTCCGGCGCGGAGCGCCGCGCAGTAGCACCGGGTGTCGTCGAGAAGCCGAGCATAGTCGCGACGATCGTAGGCGAGCGCGGCCAGCGAAGCGCGCAGCACAGCGCAGCCCTCGAATCCGGGGAGCGCGCACGGCACGCCCTGCCCCAGCGCCTGCTCCACCGCGGCGAGCTCCTCCGGCGCGATCAGGCCAAGGTCGTTGCAATCGTCGAGCCAGAACAGCAGCGCCAGTTCGCGATAGAACGCCACGATCAGCGTTTCGTCCTGCGGGTCGCGGCCAGTGCGGGCGCTGGTGTCGCGCAGGCTCGGGTGGATGCGCTGCAGGATGTACTGGCCGCCTCTGACCGCTTCCACGGCATGCTCGTCGGCGAACCCTGTCAAGGAACGCCCCCACTCCAGCACCTGCTGCAGCGCGCTTTCGGTCGGGATCATGGCGCCGCTCCTGCTCCCTCGGCCAGGACGCGCCGCCCCCAACGAAGCGCCAGCCACAACCCGGCGAGTTCGGCCACGCGCACGACCCGGGTCGGGCAATACAGTTCCTTGCCGATCCACAGCGGCGTCTGCGGCAATGCACGCGCCACATGGCGGGCGAGCATCCACTCCAGCGCATGCGCCACCGCCTGCGCGATGCGCCGGCGCCCTGTCGGCTCTTCGCTCCCGTCCATGACGTGCAACGCGAACAGCGCATAGGCGGTTTCCTCAAATGAGGACGCGCGACCGGCGCCCCAGCCGCCGTCATCGCGCTGCGCCTGCAGCAGCGCCGCCAGCGCGCGCTCGTCGCGCCACTGGGGCTTGCCTTGCGCCAGCGCAGCGACCGCATGCGCGGTGGGATACAGCCACGAAACGTGCCATTTTTCGTTGTCCCATAGACCGTGCGGGTTGCGATTGGCCTCGACGTAGTAGCTGGTGCCGGCGGCGGGCTTTCCCAACAGTCGCAACGCATGCAGGGCATGGATGTTGGTCGACACCGAGGCATTGCGCTCGCCGGGGAAGGTGACGAATAGCTCGCCGATTTCGAAATCGCGCAGCGCATCGACCGGCGGGTCGCGACCTGCAAGGCGCAGGACGCACAACGCAACGGAGGTGTCGTCGGCATCGGCTGCGAAGTGCAAGGCCGGGCCCAGACCGCGCACGCCCATGCGGGCGTCGAGCTGCGCGACGATCACGCGCACGGCATCGGCGAACGCGGGATGCGCGAACAGCCCGGCCAGATGCAGGGTGTACAGCGACCAGCATGGCTCGAACACATTGATCGGCCAGACGTTGGGAACGACACCTTCGATGCCGCTGCGCGTCGCCCGCGATGCCGCCTGCAGATACGCGTCGGTGCGCCCGACCTGCGGCGTGCTCCCATGTGTTACGGCGTGCGCACGCCACGCGGCGGTGGCCGCCGGACTGATGCCAATGCTGCCGTCGTCGTCGGGGCATGCGGTGGTCGGCGACGTTCCCCAGGCTTCCCAGGAGTGCAGCAACGGATGGCCGCTCGGCAACGTCGCCACCGCCCCCAACTTGACAAGGCACGCCTGCCGCAACGGCAACAGCGCCGGGTGGCGCGGAAACCCCACGCCGCCCAGCAAGGATGCGGCCTCGCCGCACAACTGCGGCAGGATCAGCTCCGCGCCGATCGGCGCGTCCTCCGGCACCGAATGCGCGTAGGGATCGGGCTGGCGCTCGAGGAACCGGGTTGCAGCCTGGACTGCGTCGGCCGCGCCGGGAAGAGGATCGGCACGCTGCAATGTCAGCAACGCCGCCCAGGTGGGCGCATGGCGGAACAGCGGGAAGTCCGCGCTTCCCCATCCGCCATCGGCCTGTTGTTGCGCGATGAGCCACGCGTATGCGTCCTGCCGACCGGTGACGTTGCCGTGGAACTGCAGAGCTCGGGCCGTGTCGTAGACGGACGGACCGACGCTGCCGCCGTCGCTCATCTCGATCAGCAGGTGGCGCAATTCGGAAAGGATCTGTTCGGACAGCGCGTTCACGCGGTTTGTTCCTTCTGCAGACAGTTGACGGGAACCAGGATCGGGCAGACGCCGCGCACGTCGCCGCAGGTCCGTCGCGGCCCGGCGCACGGGCAGCGCCGGACGGCCGCCCTGCTCCGGCGCGGCGACGCGCCCCATGCTGGGGCCGGTCCGCCGCATAGGCTTGCGCGCAGCGCGCCGCGTACGCCGCGGCTGTGCTGAGCAACCGCTGCGATCGCCGCCGCCGACTTGGACACAGTGCAGCATGCACCGCTCACGCCGGCCGATCGATCGCAGCGGCACAGGGGCGACTCCATGCGGACGGGCGCGCTCATGCGCATGGCGCGTGCTTGAACAGATACGCGTTGGCCCGCTGCAGCATCTGCGCCAACCGTTCCGCACGCGTTCCCAGCGGGGCGATGGCCTCCCCGGCGTCGCGCAACAGATCCAGCGCCAACTGGCGCGCTGCCTGCAGCCCCATGATCGACGCACAGGTCGGTTTCTGCGCCGCCGCGTCCTTGCCGGGGGTCTTGCCCAACGTCGCGGTATCCGCTGTCGCGTCGAGAATGTCGTCGACCACCTGCAACGCCAGGCCGAAACAGGCGGAGTAGCGATCGAGCGCACAGTACAGCGCAGCGTGGGCGGCATCCTCCGCGATGGCGCATAGCGCGCCCATGCGAACGGACGCGCGCACTAGTGCTCCGCTCTTCATCCGGTGCATCGCCACGATCCTGTCCAGCTCGACGTGCTTTCCTACCAGCGACAGATCCATGGCCTGCCCGCCTGCGGCACCCTCGGCGGACACCGCCTGCGCCAGTTCGCGCACGAGCGCGATACGGTTGTCGCCCGGCGCATCCAGGCTCGCCAGGGTCAGGAAGGCGTGCGCCTGCAGCGCATCGCCGACCAGGATCGCAGTGGCTTCGCCGAACTTGACGTGCACGGTCGGAAGGCCGCGGCGAAGCACGTCATCGTCCATTGCGGGCAGGTCGTCGTGGACCAGGGTACAGGCGTGCATCATCTCGATGGCGGCGCCGACATCGTCGAGCATGTGCGCCGGCGTGTCGGCCAGTGCGCCGGTAGCCAGACAGAGCAAGGCGCGGGTGCGCTTTCCGCCATGCAAGGTGGCGTAGCGCATCGCCGCCATCAGCTCGGTCTCACCGTCGTCTTCGGCGCAGAGAAGACGCGCCAGCGCCTGTTCGACCCGCCTTGCGCCGTCCTGCATCCAGATCTCCGGCGGCAGCCTGCCGGATGCGCCACGCGCCTGCGCGTCGTCGTGTAGCGTGGAATCGGTCTGCATGTCGTTCATGTCCTTGTACCTGGCACGGCCACGGCGAGCGTCCGAGCCGCCGCGGTGTTGGCGGCGTCGCACCGAGCGCGCGCGCCAAGTGCAGCATTGCCGCGCGTCGCCGGCGCAGCTGCCTCGCCACACGGGGCATGCGATGCCAGCTCATGAGAATCCGATGCGGATTTTCATGGACGGATGTGCGGTCGGGAAATAGCGCCGACCTTTTTCGACGGCGCTCAGCAACCGCGGCCGCACCCCGGCCTTGTGCATGGTCAGTGCCAAGGCGATGCAGAACTGCACCATTTCCAGCCATACCAGGTGGTAACCGATGCAGACGTGTGGGCCGGTACCGAACTGCAGCATGTCCACCGGCCGGATCGGCTCCGTGCGTTGCAGCCACCGTGCCAGGCGGAACTGATCAGGCGCCTCGTGCAGCAGCGCAGAGGTCGAGAAATGCAGCAGCGGGATGCACAGAGGGGTGCCCGCAGGAATGCGCCGTTGGCCGAGTTGCAATTCCTGCAGCGCGCGACGCGGCAGGAGCGTGGTCGCCGGATGCACGCGCAGCGTCTCGCGGAACAGCGCCTCGGCGACCGGACACTGCGCCAGGTCCGCGTGCCGGGTCGGCACCGCGCCCACGCGTTGCGCCTCCTCGACCAGGGCGTCCCACAGCCCAGGCTGCCGCGCCAGCTCGATCACCATCCAGGCCATCGTCGAGGCGGTGGTGTCGTGGCCGGCAAGCAGCAGCAAGCGGATATTGGCGACCAGGACGTCGTCGGAAAGCGCATCGTCGCCGCGATCGAAGGCGCTCACCATGTCATTGATCAACCCAGTGCGCGCGGCATGCGCGCGCGCGTCGCGGACGAACTGGCGCAACTGCGCGTCGATCCAGTCGCGGGCGGCGCGGCCGCGCCGCAAGGGGAGTCCGGGCAGGTCGACCGGGGGCGCGACGATCAACTGCAGCAGTTGCCGGTATTTGCGATGCCATCCCGGCAAGTCCTGCGCTGGGATTCCCATGAGGCTGAAGATGAGCTTGAGCATCAGGTCGCCGGTCTCGCGCAGGATGGTCACATCGCCGCGGTCGCGCCACGCCTGCACCCGCGCCTGGATGACGGGCGCGAACAGGTTGCCGATGCCGGCTTGGGTCAGCCCCTTGGGCAGGAACGCCGCCTTGATCGCGTCGCGCGCCTGCCGGTGCGCGCCGCCGTCCTGGGCGACCAACGTTCCGCCAAGCAATTCGGGCGCGATCTCTTCGATCAGCGCCGAGGACACGTCCTTGTGCCGGAGCAATGCAAACGCATCCGGATCCACGCAGGTCATCAGGTGTCCGGCAGGGCCGAAATCCAGCCAGAAGTGGCTGCCCAGCGTCCGTTCCGCGCGCCGCAGCAGGCGCGGCAGGTCGCATACGATGGCGGGAAGATGTCCGACCAGGGGGAAAGCGCCGGGCACGACCGGGATGTCGTCCCGCAGCCGGTGCCGACGGTCCAGCGGGTTGAGCAGCATGTCCATCAGCAGCGCGGCGCCGCGGCCGCTTCGGTGGTGTCGCCGGCAGGCCGCGCGGCGCGGCTGTTGCCACCGTCGGCGTATGTCGGCACATGCGCCAGCATGCCACCGTCGATGCACAGGACCTGGCCGGTGATGAACGCAGCATCGTCGGAGAGCAGGAACGCCACCAGCGCGGCCACGTCCTCGGGGCGGCCGACGCGCTGCAGGAGCTGGTGCCGGCTCAGATGCCGTTGCATGCACTCGTCCAGCTTGGCGAGGAGACGCTCGGTCATGATGAGACCCGGCGCAACCGCGTTGCAGCGGATCTGCGCATGACCGTACTGGGTGGCGAGCGAGGCCGACAGCATGTTCATCGCCGCCTTCGACGCGGCGTAGGACGTCTGCGCGGTGTCACCGCTGAGCCCCTGGCACGACGACATGTTGACGATCGCGCCACCCCCGCGGGCGATCATTCGTGGGATGGCCTCCCGGCAGCAGAGCAGCGTGCCGCGCAGATTGGTCGCCATTGTCTGATCCCAGACCGCCAGGTCCAGGTCGAGGATCGCGCGGTCGCGCGGGGTCAGATGCATGGCGCTCGCGTTGTTCACCAGCAGGTCGACCCCACCGAAGTGCCGCTCCGCCGTCTCGAACAGCGCTGCCACCGCCTGCGCATCGGCGATGTCCATGGCCAGGGCCAGCGCGTGGCCCGCTTCGGCCGCGATCTGCGCGCTGCAGGCGATGGCCGCCGAGCCATCAATGTCGGCCACCACCACTCTGCCGCCCTCGCGCGCGATGGCGAGGGCGCATGCCTTGCCGATGCCGGCGCCGGCGCCCGTCACCACGGCCACCTTGCCTTCAAACCGTCCCACGTGTCCTCCTGGGTTGCGTTGGTCTTTCGCGGCATGCCGCTCAGCCTCCGCCGGAGAAGGCGCAGGGTCGGCGCTGGCGCGCTCGTCATCGCCAGCCTCGCTTTCGATGACCCGAATAGCGGCGACCGGGCACTGGCTGGCCGCGAGCCGCACGGCGGCGTGCAGCGCCTGCGAGACCGTCGCCACGCACACTTCCGCCACGCCGTCCGGTTCGCGCTGGCGAAAGGTGCCCGGCAGCGTCAGCACGCACTGCCCGGTGGTCCCGCACAGATCCTGATCGATCACGACGCGCATCTCAGCCCCCCTGCGCATGCAGCCGCACCGGCAGCGCGCGGAACGTCCTAAGGAACGCGGAGGGTTCCCGGGTCGGCTGCTCGGCCAATGCCAGCGTGGGGAAGCGCGCCTGGATCCGCGGCAGGCTCTCGGCCAACTGCACCCGGGCCAGTTGCGCACCGAGGCAGAAGTGGATGCCGTGGCCGAAGCTCAGCATGATCTTCCCGTCGGTCGACATGCCAGGAGTGGTGCCGTAGAACCGCGCGGGATTGAAGCGGTCGGGGTCGGCGAAGGCGTCCGGGTCGCGATTGCCGGCCGCGATCAGCACGCGCACGTCCGCGTTCTTCGGGATCACCACGCCGCCCAGTTCGATGTCGCGCTGGGCGATACGCGGAATGGAGCTGAACATGGCAGGCGCGTCGCAGCGCAGGACTTCTTCGACGAATGCCTTCACCCCCACGGCGTCTCCCTGCAGCCAGTGCCGCTGTTCGGGATACGCCAGCATCGCCAGGACCGCATGGTCGATGGTTGCAGCAGTGGTGGCGAAGCCGCCCAGCAGCATGCCCCACAGCATGCTGATCAACTCCGCATCCGACAGCGTGTCGGCATCGTCGTCGTGTACGCCGACCACCATCGACACGATGTCGTTGCAGGGACCGGTGCGCTTGCGCTGTATGAGGTCGCTAAAGTAGGCCTGCACCGTGGCGCTGGCCGCGTCCGCCGCGGCGAGCTGGGGATCGCTGGCGTGTGGGCTCAGGCCTTCCAGAATGGCGCCGATGCCGGCGGCAAGCCCGAACATGTCGTCCTGGGGCATGCCGAACAGTTCGGCGAAGACCAGCATGGGCAAGGCCAGCGCGAATTCCCAATGCAGGTCCACCGCCTCCCCGCGCTCCAGCGCGGGCGCCATGCCGTCCAAGCGCGCTGCGACGATGCGCGCGATGCTCGGCCGCAGGTTGTCGATCTGGCGCATGGTGAAATCGCGCGAGATCAGCCGGCGCAGACGCGTATGCGTCGGTGGGTCCTTCATCGCTAGCGTGGACGCCAGCAGTTTGAGTGACAGGCTGGTCGCCGCACGCGGGAAATAGCGCGCCAGTTCGCCCGGCGCCGGTCCCCGAAACGCATCGCCCGTGGCCTTGAGTGCCCAGTAGATGTCGGCGTGGCGGCTCAACAGAAAGAGGCCCGACGCCGCGCGATGCACCGGATCGTGCTCGCGCAACCACCGCATGAACGGATACGGGTCGTGGATGCACGCTGGCGACGCCAGTTCGGCGAAGGCGTCCCGGCATGCTGCCGTGGTTTCTTGCACGTCCATCTTGGTTACCTGTTGGCTGGCTGATCTGACCGGCGCGCGCTAGGCGCGCCGGCAAATTGCGGAGAAGATCACGATTCCCGGCGGCGTCCGTGCATCACCAGAGCACCGGCAACTCCTCGAACCCGCCAGTGATGATCTCCTTGCGCAACTTCAGTTCTTCGGGCGCCACGGCCAGGCGCAGCGCGGGAAAGCGCTGGAAGATCGAACCGACCACCACCTTGAGTTCCAGCCTGGCCAGCGCCATGCCGATGCAGTAGTGCGGCCCGTGCGAGAACGTCAGGTGCGGATTTTCGTCGCGTCCGATGTCGAAGGTTTCCGGGTCGTCGAAATAGCGCGGATCGAACGATGTCGCCGGCAGGCCGACGAGCACCTTGCTCTCCGCGGGAATATGCACGCCCGCGATAGTCACGTCGGTCCTCGGATAGCGCATGATGCCGTCCCAGCCCGCGCCCGGCGGGTACATGCGCAGGATTTCCTCCACCGCCTTGTCCACCAGGGATGGATCGCCGACTAGGCGTTCGCGCTGTTGCGGATGGCGGAACATGGCCAGCAGGCCGAATTCGATCTGCGCGACGGTGCTCTCGTGCCCCGCCACCAGCATGCCCGCCGCCAGGCCGATCGCCTCTTCCTCGGTCGCATTGCCCTGCTCGACCGCCGCGAGCAGATCTGTCAGCAGGTTGTCGCCCGGATCCTGGCGCTTGTCCCACATCTTGCCACGAATGTAGGCGCGCAGTTCTTCCCAGGCCAGGCGCGACGCGCTGCGAGGGCCGCTTTCATGCTGATGCGTCATCACCTCGTCGGACAGCCCGGCGAAAAAGGCGTGATCCTCGTAAGGCACGCCCATCAGCGCGCTGATGAGCATGGCCGGCAGCGGAAAGGAGAGGTGGCGCTTCAGGTCGGCGGGCTGGGGCTGGGCCGCCAGCGTCTCGAACAACTGCGCGGCGATCGCCTCGACCTGCTGCGCGAGCAGCTTCACCCTGCGGTTGCTGAAGGCAGGCGCCACGATCGTGCGTAACCGGGCATGCTCGCCCCCCTCATGCGAGACCAGCCACCCCGGCGAACCGAGAATCACCGAATCCGGGGTGAATGCCGCCGGCGGCATTCCCGCGGGCCGGAACGCCGCGTCGGACAGCGCCGCCTTGGCCTCGTCGTAGCCTGTCACCCACCAGCCTTCGTGCCCGGAGGGGAAGCGCACGCGGTGGATCGGACCGTTGGCGCGTAGCGCCAACATCTCGGGCGAGGGCTCGATGTGGTCGACGCGCCACATCGGCAGCGTCGGCAAGGGCTGTTCGGACATGGTGGCACTTCACTCTCTAGCGATGGAAGGGCGGAAGGCGCTGCGGGCAGCGAATGACGTAGGACGGCAATTGAACGTCCTGCGCGGCGTAGCCCGACTCGATTATCAAGATCGGCCAACGTGTAACTGCCTAGGCATACCGCGCGGCGAGATGCAGAACTTTATCCTGCGCCTTCGAGTTCAGGATAAGACGAGTGGTGGGCCTTTGAGTCGCAGCCGGCCATCAAGATTTCCTGCGCAAGGGTCGACAAGGGCGGCAGTCTGTTTGGGTACGGGGCGGTTTCGCCGAGGCCCCCTTGCATAGAATGCTATCTGATGCGGATTTGACATTTTGCTTTTCTTTCTCCGTTTCATCGATCGCGGTGTCATCCACGAAATGAAGGTCGGTCGGCGGCTCCCGGCTCCCAACGAAGCAGTCTCAAAACTCGTGCCAATTTGGCCGACCCAGCAGAAGAAAAACATTGTGATTACTTTTCAACGGATTAGCCTGAGGCCAGACAAGAGCTTGGCGAAATAGGCCGGTGTCGCGGACCCAACAAAGACGACAGAAGAGTGTCGGATAGGCGACACCTTCTTTGTCAGTTGTCCTGTCCTGGAATGATGGCAGGCCACCTGACCCTATTGACCCATAGGAGGTTGGCTCAGGGGTTCACCTGCTTGCTAAGGGGCGCGCTCGAGGCGGCTTGCGGGCGCGTTGCCAATGCAACACTGGCTATCCGCAACACCGCCATCTGGGGCGAAGCCGGCACGGCCTGCGCGTCGGAGTCCAAGAAGTTCGGCGCTTGTGAAATGACGGAATGGCATGTCCGCTATGGCGGTCGCGGCGTGATGACCTACTGGCATGTCGAAAAGGGCTCGACCTGCATTTTCTCGCAACTCAAGCGCTGTTCGTCTTCGGAGGTCGCCGCGATGATCAAGGGCGTGCTGCGACACTGCACCAACGTGGAGATTCAGGGCCAATATTCGACAGCGGCCATGGCCAGAGCGCCGTCGGCGCCGCTTTTTGCCGCCTGCTCGGGTTCACCTGCCGCCACGCCTGAAGGCGATCGCCCGGCAGAAGCTGGCGCCATCAGGCCTGCGCGCTGAATTGCCCAATCTGCTTCCCATTCTTTCCAACGTCATCAACTGAGAGGAGGTTGAGCAGCAGTATGGCCACAGTCAATCTGGGCCGGCATCGATCTGACTGCCATCCCGAAATATCACAGTCGCAGCGGTGGCCAGAACGACCATCGGAATAGCGTCTGGCCTTCGTTCATCCCGAAGAAGGGATGACCGACCAGTCCGTTTTTCTCGCGCGAATGCGGCAGCTCCATTGCGATCGCGGCAATTCGGATTGGCGCGGGCGCCATGTGCTCCGACCCTGAGGGCTGTCCCGGTCGGCGCGAGCTATCGCTCAGCGGCGATCAAGTCATCGGCTTTCGGAATGACCGGCGACGCTTCGTCTCAACGATTAGGCCGGTCGGGCTGTCGGCCGTATTCTTCGCCTTGAACACGGCGGTTCGCTTCGGTTTTGGTTTGGGTGGCGATTGAGGCTCTACCCTTGGCTCTGGCGTTTGCTTGCCCTTTTGTTTGTCCTTGCGGGCGCAAAGCAAAGCCTTGGCGGTCGCCGCGTCCGCATCCGAGACCACGCCGGCCGGCTTGCCATCGAGATTGACCCGTGCAGCGCCGGCATCCAGTCTCTCCAAGTATTTGGCCATCTTGGTATACGCCAGCAGGGCTCTCCTCAATTCATCATCGGACAGTTCGCCGTCGAGCACCCGAATGTCATGATGGATGCCGATCTTGGGCGGCCTGGGCGCTTTCGGATTGAACGCCGCAGGCCACTTGGCCGATAGATAGCGGAAAAGCTGTGCAGGCGATTTGCCTCGGCTACAGCTCATAAGCCTCGCCCCATTGTTTTCGTTTCCAATTCGGACCTTCCTAGCACTGATATATGCAATGATTTGGAAAAATGAGAATTCGCCCCGCAGGGCAAAGCAGCGGGCGCCTCCTCATTCGGACAGGCGAAGTGCCTGGTGGGCCGAGCAGGATCGGCGCCAATCACGCCGAGCCGTCCCGATAGAGTTCACAGCCATACATTAGGGTCGGTGGAATGCTGTTCCCCCATATCTCCGCAAGCTCATTGACCCTTGGCAGTGCATCTCAAACGCCGGCAGCGAAAAAGACTCGACGGCCCTCCGCGGAGGGCCGTCAGCGAGTAGGACCCGAAACCGTCGCGGC
Source organism: Mesorhizobium sp. RIZ17 (assembly GCF_051127865.1). Taxonomy (NCBI): domain Bacteria; kingdom Pseudomonadati; phylum Pseudomonadota; class Alphaproteobacteria; order Hyphomicrobiales; family Phyllobacteriaceae; genus Mesorhizobium; species Mesorhizobium sp. RIZ17. The sequence continues at coordinate 3,350,392 of NZ_CP147861.1, read as the reverse complement.
TCCTCTCACCCGTTCGGCCGTTCCGTCGTACCAGGGCGTCGCGTAGCGCGAAAGCTACTCAGGCGACCGTTCCGTGATCTCGGCCGGATCGACGCCGCCCTTGGACAGGAAGGCAGGCGAATGGCTGGCAAAAAGCGTTCCGCCGCAACCCGGCGTCGATCCCCAGAACCTGGCGCGGGCGCGGCGGAACTGCCGGGCGGCGGCCATTCCGGAATAGCTGCCGCCGATGACAATAGGCGCAGCGAAATTCAGAAGGTTGTGGGCGACAGGCTTCGGACTCCCATTCGATTGCCGACTCGGCTCATGCCTTGACGGGCAATATTCTGAGGATGTTTGCACATCACGTTCATGGTTGCCACCATGGAGATCGCCTCAGAAGCGGCGCCCAATCGGAAACATTAGCACCTCCGCGTTTTGGCTCGGCTGCTTGAACTCCTCGCCGGCAACTGCCTCAATTAGCAGATCCAAGGCTTCGCGCCCCCTCTGGCTCATCGGGTCATCGCCTCGCAGGTAATGATACGCTCGATCTAGATGCACTCGCGCGGCGGAAAAATCGCTTGTCATATGACCCTCTCAGTTGCCGCCCGCGTTAGCCGTCTACGAGGTGAGGGTCGCGCAATCGTCAATATCCTTAGACGTATTTGATTTAAATCGAAGATGATCCGGGAGAAACCAAACACCGGCTTGTCCTATGCGAGAGCTCCTTGATTATGTCGCCGGCGGGCCCGGTGGACTCTGCAATAGGGTTGCCAAGCGAGCCCTGCCAATGCGTCCCCAGCATCATCCATAAGCCCTCCCGAGTTTCTGGTCAGTCGAGCGATCGCACGCGCAGGCTTGCGGCGGCAATCGGCCGGGTGGCGAAGATCGTCGCGAAGGCGGATAGCAAATCGGAGGCCGATTCCCTATCGGGAGGCTCTTGTCGCCAAGTAGAGGCTGAGGAATGGCCCACAGTTAGCGGCTCGTTAATCATGCGGAGCGTAGCTAAGAAGCGTCACAGCACCTGCCCAATCACATGTGACCTTAAAGACCCGGCACCCAGATTGTGCCGAGTCTTTTTGTGTCGTTAGGGTAGCCTGATCCAATTGAGCGGGTCAGGAATAATGTCCCAGCACGGCGATCAGAAACCTTCTTAAGCCCGTACCGACTTCATAAAGCCGACGGGAGCTGCAACGACTTGACAAGGAATGCCCTGCGAGCTTGACGGTGTCAGCCCCGAACGCGCTTGTTGGTTGTGCCAGTCCCTGACCGACAGGCGGAGTGCGACATGACAACTTCTCCACATCGGAGGTAATTGTGGCGAAGTGCCTGCGCGCGAAGCGCCAGGGAGGCCGGTTAAAGAGCCGGCCCGCTTGCAGGAATCGAACTCATGGATGAGTGAGGCCTCGGCATCCTCGATGCCCGTTGCTTGGCAGGGCGCCATTATGGCTTTTCTGCGTTCTGTCTTATCGCTGTGACATTTGCCGCACAGGATGACGTTAACGACACTCTTTCCCGCGTGAGGTGAGGCGATGAGAGCAGGTTAGAGTGACGCGCGGCAGGGAGGGCAGGAGGCGATGGCAAAGGCTGAAACTCGGTAAGACGGCGCAGACCGTCACGCTCTCTTAAAGAGGCTGTTCTTCGAAGAGTATCGTCATAATCGATCCGGCGTCACGGCTCGGCCGGCTGAAGGAGAACGATGGCAATGATGCGGTTAGGAGATGGCTGGCACGATCCACGCCAGGCACCTGCACGGATCACCCCGCAAAAGTGGCGGACGGGACCTGGAATCAAGCCGACATTGCGAGATTGTCGCGGCCATGGCGGCTTCGCTGTCTGCTGTCCGCAGGGCGAAGCGCGCATCAGATGAGGGCCAGCGGCGGGTGCACCGGCGCCGGAACCGCGGGGATGACGATCACGATCTTCGCCGGCTAGGACAGCGGCACCGCGAACTCAATGTGGAGGCGCTACGCCGCTCGATCTAGCGGAGGCGCGGCGGGTCGATGCGGCCGGCCGTCAGAACCCGCGCTGCCGCTCGAGGTTGGGAGCTTCAGCTGAGAGCCTGTCCAACCGATGGCGCGCAATTCCAGATCCATATAGGGAAGCGATATTCGTTGCACGCTAGTCCCGGTCATCGCTCGAATACTGCTTGATGCGGCCTGACGGTGACCTACCGTGATCGCACCTATGTCGCCTTCGGCACCAGGATCAACGGCCAGACCGACCTCGCCACCGGCACGCTCGATGTCTGCTGAAGAAGGCGACTGCTACTCCACCCCCATAGGGGTAACACCCCCGTGATGCTCTCTCTCTCTATGCTCAAATGCTCAACACTCGCCCTCGACCGGCAGCACTTGCTTCGGCGAATTTTGGCACCGGCGTCTACACGGTGGCCGGAGTGCCTGTCCTGCTCGCCGACATCATCGACCAGCCGGAACTGGTGTTGGGCGGCCAACTGCTCATCCCCGAGGAAGGCGATGTCGTCGCCATGCTGGGCGGCCTGCTCGACGTAATGCTTACCGCGAACTGGACCATCGTGCTGCAGTGGTATGTCAATGGCGGAGACTAACCAACACCTCCTGTCGTATTTGTCGAATCCGCGACACGATGTTTTCGGCCTGGCTGCCTGCTGCACTCCGGGTCAAGTCGTTGAATAAAGCCCATAACAATATTTCTAAGGCGCCCTCGGCGCAATTGGCATCACTTTTGAGAAGTCCTCTTCGTGAAGCGACGCGAGGCGGCACCGGTGTTCGTCCAAGTTGAGCTGTGGCTCGGACCTGGGTGCGCCAATCCGGCAAGCTCCCTGGTTCGAGAGGGAATCCCATTTGCAGGCATTCCCGCCGGTCTACCTACCCAATACTCAAAATAGGGAGGCAACGATGACTGAAGAAAGTAGACCGGATCGCGAGGAGGATTTTGCGATATTCAACCATCTTGAGTCCGAAGTGCGCAGCTACGCTCGCAGCTATCCCGTCGTTTTCGCGACGGCACGAGGCGCCCAGCTGTTTGCGCGCGATGGGACAGCCTATCTCGACTTTCTCATGGGTTGCTCAAGCCTAAATTATGGACACAACCCCCCTGCACTGAAGTCCGCGCTCATAGACTACATTGCGGGTGACGGCATCACCCATGGCCTCGATCTGTATAACGAAGCCAAGGAGTCGTTTTTGCGGGAATTGGACGAGACGATTCTTAGACCGCGACAACTCGACTACGTCGTTCAGTTTCCCGGTCCAACCGGGGCTAACGCGGTCGAGGCTGCCCTCAAGTTAGCGCGCAAGATAACTGGTCGGTCCAACATCATAGCCTTCACGAACGGCTTTCATGGCCTGAGCCTTGGCGCTCTCTCCTGCACCGGCAGCCGTTTCCACCGCGCGGCCGCCGGCCAGTTGCTCGGCCCCGTCACGCGGTTACCCTATGACGGCTACTTTGGGTCCAGTGTAGACACCGCCGACTACCTTGATCACCTGCTCTCGGATCCCTCCAGCGGTGTGGACGCCCCGGCTGCGGTGATTGTCGAGACAGTTCAGGGCGAAGGCGGCCTGAATGTCGCAGGCACGGAGTGGCTACAAAACGTGGCGGCCATCGCGCGCAGACACGGAGCTCTGCTGATCGTCGATGACATTCAGGCGGGCGTTGGCCGGACCGATGCATTCTTCAGCTTCGAAGGATCGGGACTCCGTCCAGATATGGTCACAATGGCCAAATCGATATCGGGCTATGGTTTGCCTATGGCTGTGGTGCTAATTGACCGACTACTAGATGTTTGGCAGCCGGGAGAGCACACGGGCACATTCCGCGGCAACTGCCATGCTTTCGTCACCGCCCGCGCAGCCCTGGAGCACTTCTGGCGAACGGACAGTTTGGCAGCTTCCGTCAAGGAGAAAGGCAACCTGCTGAAGAGTCGCCTCGAGCAGATCGCGCGGAAGTACGACCCAAGTCGAGCATCAGCGAAGGGTCGGGGTATGATGCGGGGTATCGATCTGAAGTCCGGCGAGATTGCCAGTCGGGTCGTTAGGACCGCCTTTCAGACGGGCCTCATCGTCGAGGCCGCCGGTCCCAAAGACGAGGTCGTGAAATGCCTGCCGCCCCTTGTCATCGGGGAGAATCAACTGAGCCAAGGCCTCGACATCCTAGAGGGCGCTATCGACAGCGTGATCGGCAGCGCGGTGAACAAGGCTGCGTGAGAGGTGACTCATGATCGTCAGGGATTTCAATGAGGAGAAACTGACAGCCCGACGTGTCGAGACGTCGAGCTGGGGAAGCGTGCGGTTGCTTCTCAAGAACGATGGGACGTACATATCACTAGGATCTATCCGACGCCCGGCTCAAGATGCATTATCGGAACCACCTTGAGGCGGTCTACTGGATTTCAGGAACGGGCTCTATCGAGGCTTCCCAAGCGCATGAGGTCCATGTCGTGCGACCGGGCATCATTTAGGTGTTCGATAAATGACGCCCACCTGCTGTGTGCCGAGACCGAATTGGTGTGGCCTACATCTTTGTACCTCCGTTGGGGGGGCGCGAGGTGCATGATGAGACCGGCGCGTATCCTCTAGACTCTGAGGCGATTTGATGTCGCCACAGAGAAGGTTAGTGAGCGTCGACATTGAGAGTATTCGGCTCCTTCGCCTCTCCGCCGTCGATCGTCATGCTCGAGGCCGTGGCTTCCCCCGCGCTAGGCCATCGCCAGAGCAGGAAAGTACGACGACGCGTGGATTCGATCTACCCCCCATGGCTGGCGTTTCGGAGAACCTTCACACGGCATGGCAGCGCTGCGAGCTACGTCAGAAGGAGAAGAACGTTTGGACGTGAGCGCGCGCATGCAAGACGTATGGACGGCGCGCTGTTGCCGCGGGTTGTCAACTGACCAACCTACCTCGCCGAAAAGGATTTTGAGGTGAATCTCCTGCCCAACCGCGAGCCTAGCGCCCACACTGTCGAGAAGATCGGAGGCACGTCGATCTCCAACACCGCTGCCGTACTCAAGAACGTCCTAATCGGAGGACGCAAGGGCAGCGCACTCTACAACCGTATATTCGTCGTATCTGCTTACAGTGGAATCACCGATCTGCTCCTCGAGCACAAGAAAACTGGCAAGCCTGGCGCCTATGCGCGTTTTGAGGGCGACAGATCAAGATCGGCTTCGGTCGAAGCGATCGCAGAGGTCCATCGTGAGATGAGGAGGATCAATGCGGAAATCTTCGGCCGCTCGCCGGAAAGGCGCGTCGCCGATGATTTTGTTCGCGACCGCATCGAAGGAGTGCGCGGCTGCCTGTTGGACCTGCAGCGGCTTTGCTCAAATGGCCCCTTCAGGCTCGAAGAGCACTTGAGTACCGTGCGCGAGGTTCTCGCCGCGCAGGGCGAAGCCCACAGTTCCCACAACACGGCACTGCTCCTCAGGACACTTGGCGTGGAGGCGATCTTCGTGGACATGACAGGCTGGCGCGACGAAACTGAAATGAGTCTTGACGAGCGAATCGAGACGGCGCTATCCGCGATTGACCTCGGCAAGCAGCTGCCGATCATCACGGGCTACAGCCGATGCCCAGCTGGCCTGATGCGGCTCTATGGCCGTGGCTACACCGAGTTTACATTCGCCCGGATCGCCGTACGCACAGGCGCCAAGGAGGCAATAATCCACAAGGAGTACCATCTTTCGACAGCCGACCCCAAGATTGTCGGCATTGAACGGGTCCGCACCATCGGTCACACCAACTATGATGTCGCCGATCAGCTCTCTAATCTCGAAGTGGAGGCGATACATCCGGCTGCAGCCAAGGAGCTGTGCCATGCGAATATACCTCTGCGTTTCAAGAATACCTTCGAACCTGGGGACGAAGGAACCGTCATTACGCGCGACTACGTCTCTGACACACCGAAGGTAGAGATTATCACTGGCCTCAGAGGAGTGTATGCCCTAGAGTTTTTCGAGCAGGATATGGTGGGTGGGGACGACTATGATTCAGAGATACTGAAGAAGTTGAAAGGCTATAATGTCCGCGTCGTCACTAAGGCATCAAACGCAAATACCATCACACATTATCTAGCCGCAGCACCCGACGTAATCGCGCCCCTTGTCCAGGCTCTAGAGGATAGCTTCCCTACGGCTGATATTGTTACAAAGAAGGTGAGCGTTGTCTCGGCCATCGGAAGCGCCCTAAATCTCCACAACCTGGCGGCCATTGCTGTACAAGCGCTAGCAGATGCTTGCATAGAGGTCCTAGGCATCCACCAGCTCATGCGCAGCGTAGATATAATCTTCGTAGTTGATGAATCCCGCTTTGACGACGCTGTTAAGGCGCTTCACCGCGCTCTGATCGAAGATTCATGGCTGCCTCGTGCAGCGCAGCCTTCGTCGAGCGTGGAGCGCTAAGGCTGAGCCGATGATTGACTTGCACAGCGTCACCACAGGCATCGTGGAACCTCGTGCATGTCGCAGACTCGGTTGCGCGAAATCGCCGTGACAGCTGGGAAAACATGGGGCCTGATCGATCGCGGGATCGTCGTTTCTTACGAGAACATCTGGAGGGGTCTTGATGCGGCTGACCTTGACCGCTCCCGTCGGCCCGATCACGACGTTGCCCTCAGCGCACGGATCACCGCTGCAACCGTCTTCGAATCCGCCCCACGACCCACCGCATTGCGATGCCGTCGATCTCGAGTTCGATCTCACCAGCGTCTCGAGCCGGCTCCCGCTTTCTTGGCTGTGGCCGATTTCGCCGCAGGTTTCGGAGGCGCTGCCGTCACCACCGCCGGCACGAACATGGATTCCGATATCGCTGCCTCCCCCATCGGCCGGCGAGCAGCCCGACGCCAGGTGAACAATTGCTGCGGGGAAAGGCCATACCGGCGTCCCGCAGCACAAATCGTCTCGCCCGCCTCGTAGCTCTCCGCCACTATCCGGGCCTTCTCCTCCGGCAGCCACTCACGCCGCCGATCCGAACCAGTGAAGATCTCCAGACGGACCCAATCCTCGTCCTTGGCCTTAAGCGTAAACTCTGAAATCGTCATATGTCGAAGCCCTCGAAGCCCTCGAACATCGTCGGTTACATTCACGCGCGAAAGGTCTCCTCGCCTCGATTGTTCATAGCTCCGCCTATGCTTAGTGGGGCCAGGCAAGCAGTCCCAGACTATTCCTATCGCCAAGGGTCGGAAGTGGTATGATCGGCCAATCGATTAGGTCGACGGCACGCTGAAGTATGGCCTCGGTCCGAGCACGGTCGGGCGAAGCGGCGATGACATGTCCTATCCGGTCTCGGTCATCGCCCTTCCGGACGATCGGGGTCTCGGGTTCAACATAAAATCTGACCTCGACAACACCCGGTACGGTCGCCGCCCGACTGGCCCCCTCGATCCGATCGAGGATGCCGTCGCGATCAGGAACTAAGAACCGCGCGGCCGAAGTGTGCGAATGCCTTGCGCGCAGATCGCATTCGTCACCGATGACCAGCTTGATGTGCTCGTTGATGATATCGACACCGTAGGCCAGTTGAATCAGCCGAGGAACAGTCCAACCCGGAAGGCGCGCATTGACTTCAATTACGACTGGGCCACGCTTCGTCCATCGCAATTCAATGTTCGCTGGCCCCCAGCCAAGACCGAGAGCTCGCAAGCAGTGCAGCGAAACATCGGCAATACGCTCATGCTCCTCATCCGTCAGTGGCGCCGGAAACGCGCTCGCGCAAGGGACGAAATGCGGTGGGCGGTCGAAGACGGCGGCACCATCCGCAATGACCGCGTTTTCCATCGTAGTGGCTTCATAGAATGGGCCCTGTGCGAATTCTTCGACCAGTATCTTCGGCGAAGACCGCCAAATGTACGCATCCCCCAACAGATAGGTTGTATGCTCGGCTAACTCGTCCTTATCGCGGCACAATCGGACGCCGCTGCTGCCGCTGCCTTCCGCTGGCTTTAGAATCACCGGCAGACCGATCTCCGCGGCGCAGGTTTCTACCTCCATGGCATTCGCTGCCAATCGGTAAGCAGGCACTGGAACGCCGGCCCGCGCGAGGCACTGACGTTGAGTAAATTTGTCGCTACATCTTTCAATCGATGCGGGGTTTGGTCCCGGTAGATCGAAATGCCGGCAGAGCTTGGCAACTGTCACATTGAGTGACTCATCGCGGCCCACAAAACCAGTGATGCCAGCAACATCATAGGTCGCACGAAGCTCGGAACATACGTGCATCAGCGCATCAAAATTGTCGGTATCGACACTGACAGCCTCGATGCTTTCCTCCGCAAGATAGTCGTATTGAGCTGGATTAGCCGCCAGAGTAATTGGATAAAGTCCAAGACGCTGAGCCGCTTGAACGTAGAGTGGACCACTATTAGTATGACCTTCAACGAGGATGAGTGCTTTTCTTGGCATTTGCTGTTGACCTTTACTTGCCTGCGATGCGGTAGTCTGAACGAAAAATCGGCATCAGCTTTTCATAGGGACATATGTTTTCTATAGCGCCCGGCCCCGGACGGATACTACCCCATCAGATAGTTTGCGTACCGCTCGTGGCCTATGAAGCATCCTGCAGCCCTCACACCACCCGGCACGAAATCACTTTTCCGACGGACCGCGTAAGCATTCCTTCAATACCCTTCCCATGCCCAACGAAAGTTAAGGCTGCGCTACCTCAGTGTGCTGTGCGGATTGCTGTTGGTGCACCCTGTGCCGACATTGGGATCGACCTCTTCATTGGTTTGCGGTTCGTGGAGTTCGGATGCCGGACCTGTGCTTTTCGCGGAGTCGGTAGCTGTCGAATGATGAAGCAGGCGATCCAGGATAGCCGTCGCCGACAACAGGGGCCCCAAAGACGCTCCCTGTTCACTGGAGGTAATTAGGATCGATCCCTTTTCGTAGCGCTGTGACACGAGCTGCAAGAACAGGTGAGCGGCATTGGCCTCGAAGGGCAAATAACTCAGCTCGTCGATGATGAGCAGTTTCGGCCGCGACAGGATCGTCAACCGCTTGTCGAGCGAGCATCGCCACCGGTGTGCCCGCCGTGATGAACTGCACATTGTAGTTCTGATGGATCGCCTCGCGGCCGCCCGCGGTAAGATAAGTCTTGCCTGTTCCGCGCGGACTGGGTTCACAATTCCCATTATCAAAGTGACGAAGGCAAGAGGATTGTCCATTACGCGCAAGAGACTGCCTGACGATGGCGGTCCGCGAGTCGCCCGGCTTACGCTTTCATGCCCGCGCGACCTGCGCCGTGAGATCGATGCGTGTGTAGGCTTTTCCAAGGCGATTCACGCCGGTCAGGAGACCATCGTGCAGCGCATTCAATGTCGAACCAATCAGCCAGACCTGCTCTCCGCAGAGATCCCGCCGGCAGTTCGCTGACCTAGGATCAGGGAGCCGAAATGGCCCAGCACGATCGTCTCACGATGGATGGCGGGTTTCCAGACGACCAATGGGCTGCTGCGTCAGTTACTTACCCGAAAGGTTCCGCCCTGAGCCATCCAGACCGCCGACGAGATCGCCGCCGAGGCAGCGGCCCTCAATGCCCGGCCAAGAAAGACCCTGGGGTGGAAAACGCCAGCAGAGGCGCTTGACGAGTTGCTGCCATGAGTGAACGCAATCGGTGTTGCGACGACCGCTAGAATCCGCGGCGTGGCCCATTGCATCCTGTAAGCAATGCTCAGAATCAGGGCTTGCCGTCAACAAGCAAGACCGTGAGCCCTGGTTATTGCGTGTCCGTATTTGAGCAGCCCAGCCAGTGTCGATAACGGCACTTCGAAACCTACCAAGATTAATAGTTGAGAATCTGCAGGTATCGTTTACAACCTTCACAATGCCTTGCCGTTGGAGAGGCTGCGCGCGGCGGCATGTGATCGCCGTAAAGACTTCGCTTCTCCAACGATAGTAGTTATGCTTTTTCATGTTTGTCTCAAGAGGACATTAAAATGACCGAAAATATGGTAATACCTAAACAGTCATCCATTAATCGCCATACTCCGGCTCCGAAAGATTCAGGCTGGTCATTTGTTCAAGACGAAGTTAAACTGTCTGGCAAAGAATTTACCTCTAGCTACAGAGATCCTATGCGCCCCGTAATATTGCGTGGAGGATGTTCTGTATGGAGGGCCTGTCAACTATGGTCTCCGCATTATTTCGAAAAGGCGGCTGGATCTGTTACAGTGCCGGTCAAAACGCTTAACAATAACGAAATCGACGTTTCATCTTGGGAGCTCGCAGAATACGCGCGTTTCGTCAAGGAATCACAGCCGGGCGAGGGTGGAAATTCAACATCGATTGCGGCGGCTACGCCGTATTGCCACGACATTCCCCTGCTCGGCCTAATTGAGAGTTTGGCGGAGGATTGCCAACCTTTTCCGGACGACTTTCTTAGCCCATCATATCGTCGACATTGGTGGCGCTACTCGCAGTTTTTCATGGGCCCTGAGGGAGCCGTTACCCCACTTCACTTCGATACGTTACTCAGTCATAACCTCTTCTTCCAGATTTTCGGCGCGAAGCAGTTCACCATCCTCCCGCCTAGCCAAACCATCCATTGTGGACGCCGCGGTTGGCGGTGGTTCGATGTGGATCCCGAGCAGCCGGACTATGTACGTTTTCCAGAATACAAGGGAGCGACACCGACTGTAATCACAGTAAATCCTGGTGACGTTCTGTACATGCCGCCCGGAACGCTTCACCACGTTCGTAGCTTATCGACTTCAATTTCCTTTGCTATCGATTTTCATACGAAACAGAGTGTATTGGACGCACTGACGCAGTCAAACGAGGGCATGCCTAGTGAAGTGATTTATTACAATGCGATTGCGGCATTGTCGGTAATCAGCGGAATAGAGGAAAGTATCACGTTTCCGCTATACCGTCCATACTTGAGCTATGTCAGCTGACGATGGGACATCGGAGGTGCCGAGGCTGGACGTGTAAAGGTCGGGGGCGAAGACGTAATTCTTTTTAGCCAAGCAGTCGTAGAGAATTCGGTTTGTCGGTATTCCGTTTTCCTTTCAGGTTGCTTCTGGTGGTGGATACGTTGCTGGAACGCGGTATTGCCATTCCTACGAGGACCTTCGGTGCTGGGCGGGAAGTTCGGGCCGGACTACGCCGGCCGCTTCCGGCGCAAACCGATGTCGGTTCTGTCGCAAAGTCCAAATATCGCAAAGGCAGTTGAGCGTCACGCGACGCTCATGCGGCGAAAGGATTTAGAGCAGGAATCTGTCGGTTGGATCGATGCCACCATGGAAAGCGGATACGGAGCGCACGCAATGTCGACCAAAGAAATGCCGAAGCCATCCAGGATCGACTCGTTCACAACACTCATCGCATCGATCTGACGGGCGAATGCCTAGGCGAAAGCAGCCTACCTGCCGCATACGAAATGGCAACAATCACACAGGAGAGCCTTAGCCCCGGGGGCGAAATCATCTCGTAATTCAGGGGCGTAATCATATCGAACAAAGGGGCGGCTTCGTCGCAATCGGCAGTTATCGGCGCGAAGCGCTTGATGCGTGTCTTAAACCTGACAGCGGCAGAAAACATGTCCGGTTCAATACAAGCAGCATCCTGGGCTCGGAGCTCTTCAAAGGGTAATCATGCGGTTACCGAGCCTGGCACGGCTTTTGCGGCCGCCATTGCGATTGAGATTTGCAACGAGTGAAGGCTGACTGCACGCAGACGCGCAAGCTCGCGCACAAAGGCGCGCAATCTTTGACAATAGCTTTGGAGAGCAGCATGGTATTGCAGATCGAGTCCCCGGCTCCTTCTATCGAAGTGGAAACTTGGCTGCGTGGCGATCCCCTGACGAACTTCCAGCCTGGCAAAGTCTACATCGTCGAATTTTTGGCAACCTGGTGCGAACCATGTGTGGCGGCGATGCGCCATCTTGTGCAACTACAGGAGAAATACAAGGACAGCGGACTTGAAGTTGTCGGAGTCGCGGCTAGCGAAGACGCTCCAACCGCTGCGGAGGCCCGAGCCAAGTTGGACGCGTGGTTGACCGAAAAGTGCTCGAATCTGAACTATCGGATCGCGTTCGACCAAACAGGCGAAATGAACAAGCTTTGGATGGAACCAAGCTTGTCGGTCGGGATTCCGACCTCGTTCGCGGTCGACCGAGACGGCAAAATCGCCTTTATCGGTGATACGATGAAACTCGATGACGTTTTGCCGAAAGTGTTTAACGGCAGCTGGCGCAGGAGCGATCGAGCGAAAGCCGCCGATACGGAGCGGATCGCCGAGAATGAACCCCTAGCACGCGAACAAGCGTTGAAGAAGCCGATCAATGACAGGTTCTTGGCGGCGGTGAAGTTAGAAGATTGGAAGACAGCGCTGTCGGCGATCGAAGAGGGCATCGCCTTGCTGCCGGACGACATCATTTTCCGCCTGGCTCATGCGCATCTGGTGCTCCACAAAATGCACGACATGCGGGCCGGCCTGCTCGTTATGCAGCAATGGGTTCGCGAGGCGATCGACAGAGACTCCGAGGACTGGATGGTCGCGGCGCTAGACGAACTCTTCCATCCAGCGAATGACCATTTGCACTTTCCCCCTGTTGAGCGCTTCGCGATGGGCAAGAACCTGTCCGAACACATTCTGGCAGTGAATGCGCCGCAAGCCGATGGACCTAAGTTCCGGTCTTATCCGGCCGTCGCTCGCTACTATCATGAGAGCGGCAATAAAAATCGCGCGATCGAGCTGGTCGAGCTGGCACTGCAGTCGCTGGATGGTCCGGAGCCTGTCCCAGCCGAACTCAAAGAGTATCTTCTACCGGATTTGCTGCAGACCTTGGCCAACTACAAGGGCGAGAAGGCTTGTCACGGCGCTCTCTGCGCGGCGCCGCAAAGGGATTTCCCGAAGGTGCCAAGGCGCAGCCCGCCCAGCCAACGTCAACGACACGGTGATGGCCGATGATTTGATCTGCGGAGACGAGAAGACGGTGTGGGCGGATGCGGCTTACGACACCCATGCCCGCCGCGCTCGGCTCAAGGCTGAGGGCAAGAAAGTGCGCATTGCACGGCGCCCCAACAAGCACCATCCAGAGCTGCCGCCACGGCTCAAGCACTACAACCGCCTGATCGCCAGACGCCGGGCGGCGGTGGAGACCACTTTCGCCACGCTCAAGAACCGCATGAAGCTGACCGGGATCCGTTATGTCGGACTGGCGAAAGCCACTGCCCAAGTGACATTGGCGGCGATCGCCTTCAACATGCGCCGATGGGCAGCCATCACGCGATAGGTGCGCCTACAATCCGGCCCGAAGAGGCCGTATCGCAGCCAAAACCCCCAACAAGGCGCCAGAGCTCAAGAATACGAGCAAAATCCCTGCAATCTGATCCCTTCAAACATCCCCCAGCTACTGCGCAACAGGCCCTATAACGGACGAACTCTACCAGTGGAGCAATGCAAATCCCGAAGCGCGTGGCGGGATATGTGGGGTTGGATGCTCACCCACCTACCTGAAGGTGCGCCGCAGCGGGCGCTTCTTCTCGGTCGCCGTTATCATCGCCGAGGTGCTGGCATTGGAGATCGGCACCTCTGAGGCCCAGCTAATCTGGACGGAGTTTTTGCGCAAGCCGGATCCGCCACGGTCTTAAGAGCGCCAGGTCGTCGTCTCTGAGGCGCGCGCTCCCATCACCAAGGTGCTATGCGCGACATGGCAGCGCTGCCGGGAACGTGCTGGCGTATTCCGGCTCGGGCGTCTCCTGGGCGAAACCGATGATATTTGCCTGTATCTGGAGGCACGAGTCAGCAATCAAGCGACCTCATCAGTATAACACCTCGTGTGGGGCTAAAGGCACCTACGCCTATTGGTAGCTGTCACGAGCCTCAGGACAAGATATATGCGCTATCGAAACACAATTGAGGGAGGGTCTGTTCCGTAGAATAGGCGCCGTGTAGATCCCAGCGAGTTGTTGATATTTGCGGAAGATTCTCCGCTGTTAGGTAAGGGGTGATCACATACCAGCGATGGTAATATTTGGAATGGCCAAAACCCTCAGCGGAAGTCACGCAAAAGAGCGGGTTACGGCGAGAACAGCGAGCCTCGCAGGCGAGTGGGCCCTCCGCCGTCAACTTCTTTGAAGTCAGCATACTGGTGAAGCACGGTCGCGAGTTCATATCGGCCTCTTCAAATGGTACATACAATTTAGGAAACGCTCCATGTTCGATCCGAAGAAAGCGCATACGAAGGTCGACAAAATCTCAGACTGCACCAGCCCCATATATGTCAAAAATGTTCATCGAAAAGGACGCGGAGTATTTGCTAATGTACAATTCAAGGTCGGAGATATAATTGAGCGTGCTCCAACATGGGGATTTAACGATCTGGAAAAACGCCAACTAGATCGTACAGGGTTATTTGAATACTATTTTATGCGTCATGATCGGCAACTCAAAAATGATCCTGCAGCAGGATATGTTGTGTTCGGCTTAATATCAGTGGTTAATCACTCTTTTGACCCAAATGGAAAAATAGTTTGGACGGATGAAGACTCCGGCGCGTGGGCTGACATTGTGGCGATAAAAGACATAAATGCAGGAGAGGAAATAACACATCGATATACCAATATATCCTCTTATCCCGATACTATCACTTTCGTTGAATGATGTTCAGAGACGGTCCGCGATATAGAGTGTTTTGGCCGCCTAGACTCAACGTAACGTCCTATTGGCGGTCAATGTCCCGGCCAATTGCAGGAATGACATGCGGTCGGCGACCGGGCGGATCGCCTGCAGTCGGCTTGCAATCCCTGTTCGCTGGCCCGCAGTCGGGCATGCGGCGCCGCAGGTCCTGCCATTCGCGCTTGATCAAAGCTGGAAGAGTTCGCGCCGGGCTTGCGTAAGGACCTCTACGCCGGTCTCTGTCACTCGGAACGTCTCACTGATGCCGTAGCCGAAGTCCTCGTCCCCCCAGTTTCCAAGGTTGAGGTGGAAGGTCATGTTCGGCTTCAGAACCGTTTTATCTCCAATCTTGAGGCTCGCTGTGGGTTCGAGCCAATCGATGCCGACTGAATATCCGCAGCGCGAATCTTTTGTAAACCCGTGCTTTTCGATTGTACGGTAGAAGGCATCCGCCACATCGTGACAAAGATTGCCTGGGCGAATGACATCAAGCGCTGCCTCGAGTCCGGCTACTTCCGCCTCGTGAATTCGGCGCAGGCGGTCAGAGGGCGGCCCGACGGTATAGGTTCGTAAAAGCGGCGCAGCGTAGTTATGTCTCACGCCGGAAAGTTCGAGGCCGACCTGGGAGTCTTTTCGTAAGACGTCCTGACTCCAGTTGATATGGCTTGCGCCGGTGCGCGGAGACGAACACAAATAAAAGGGAACGAAATTGGTGGCGCGAATGCCGCTGGCGCCACGGATCAGAACTTCCGCAATCTCAGCCGCAATATCGCTCTCATGGACACCAGGCCGAATAACTTCGGCCGCTCGCAAAATAGCGGCATCCGAGATGGCTGCGGCCTCGCGCATCACCGCGATTTCGAGGTCTGACTTTATGCCTCGGATCCAGGTGACCGCGAGGGTAAAATCCACGAATTTGGAACCGGGTAGGCGCTGATGGAACTTGGCTTCGGCAGCACGTCCGACAAGATTAGACAACTCAAGCCCGAGGGTACCAGCGACAAGGCCCGCCTCAAACAGGAAATCAATGATGGCGTCGTAGCCATTCTTGTCTGGGTTGCCGACCAGGTTCTCGTCGTAGCCGATGATATTCTGACGATTCATAAACGCTTCATGCAGCGCGATGATCGCATCCTGCTTGCGCAGGATGATCGTGGGCTCCTCGGCACCCAGGGAAACCACGACGCCCTGCGGCACGTAACCCGACTTCGCTGTGTAACCCGTGAGATAGCAAGTGTTGGCTTCGTCGGTCACAAGAACGACCGTGATGTTGCGACGCTGCATTTCAGCTTTGACGAGACCGATGCGGCGTAAAAACTCGTCCCGCGGGAAAGCCTCCTGGGCTTTAGGAATGGGCATGGTAAAGCTCCAAAAACAGAGAATAGGTTCATATCACTATGCGGGAAAGACCCTCATTGACCATTTTGAGGCAACTTGCAGATCGTGTAGTCAAGGTCTGTACGCAAGATCCACGCCATCCGCGCGGCCACGGCTGTTCGGTCAGGCTGGGCATGACGGTGGGCCGAGACAGCGGTCGACCATGCCGGCCCGCCCTTTGGTCTTATAACGCTCGACCCAGCGCGCCACGATCTTGGCCGACACGCCGTAGACACGCGCCGCATGGGCTTTGGAGAAAGCGCCCTCTATCACCGACAGCGCCATCTCCTCTCGACGCAACGGTGTGAGACGGGCATTCTTGTGGATGTTCATTCGGACCCTCCGATCAGTGCTGAAGCCTGGTAACTCCAGTCTCCTCGGTCCGGTCCGAATGGACAACCTCCTGAAAGCTCACAGCTAGGTCAGCACCAAGCGTGCGCACTAAAAAACTGATTGACTGAACAATCAATTTGTGAGCTTCTCCCTGCCAGGAAAGTCAGGTCGCGCATCAGTATCGAGGGCGCGCGATAGCGGCAAAGAAGGATGCTTCATGAACAAGGCAGTTGGATCGCAGTGGAATGCCACCGAGATGGAAGAGGCCGCCCGACGGCATCTGCTGTCGCCGTCCGAAGCCATGGAAAAGCTCGGCCAGTCGGCACGCCCGCTGCTGGCCCGTGGCGATGGCATCTATGTGATCGACGCCAAGGGACGCCGGCTGATCGATGGCCCGGCCGGCATGTGGTGCACGCAGATCGGCTACAACCGCCATGAGATCGCCGATGCCATCGCCGAGCAGGCGTTGCGGCTAGCCTACAATTCACCGTGGTACACGACGAATTCTCCGTCGACCGAGCTGGCGGCACGGATCGCTGCGCTGACGCCGGGCGACCTCAACCGCGTCTTCTTCACCACGGATGGCTCGACCGCGGTCGATTCCGCGCTGCGCTTCGTCGAGTTCTACAACAATGTGCTGGGCAGTCCGGAAAAGAAGCACATCATCGTGCGGCGCGAGGGCTACCATGGCAGCACGACGCTGACGGCGGCCTGCTCGGGTCGTGTCGGCAACTGGCCGAATTTCGATATCGTCTCGGACAGGATATCGTTCATCTCCAGTCCCAACATCCGCCTTGGCGGAGGCAAGGACGAGGCGGCATTCCTGCACTTTCTGGTGGAGGAATTCCGGCAGGAGATTGCGCGTGTCGGCGCAGACAAGGTGGCGGTCTTTCTGGCCGAACCGTTGCTGGCATCCGGCGGCGTCATCATCCCGCCAAAGGGCTATCACGCCCGCTTCAAGGCGGTCTGCGAAGAGCACGACATCGTCTACATCTCCGACGAGGTCGTCACCGGGTTCGGCCGCTGCGGCGAATGGTTCGCGTCGGAAAAGGTGTTCGGTGTCATCCCGGATATCATCACCTTCGCCAAGGGCGTGACCTCCGGCTATGTGCCGCTTGGCGGCTTTGCCATTTCCGAGCACCTGCTGGACAAGGTCAGTGGCGAGAACGCCCGGGGAAGCAACTATTCGAACGGCTACACCTATTCCGGGCATCCGGTTAGCTGTGCCGCCGCACTCGCCAACATCGCGGTGATCGAGAAGGATGGCATACTGGAGCATGTGCGCGACATCTCCGGATATTTCGCCGAGCGACTGCAAGGCTTGGCCGACCTGCCGCTTGTGGCGAATGTCCGCGCCAGCGGCCTTGTCGGCTGCGTCGAATGCCTGGTTGACCCATCGTCGCCCGATGTCACCGATTTCGACAAGCGGATTGGCGCGCGCATCGATGCCCATTGCGCCGAACTCGGGCTGATCGTGCGCCCGCTCGGCAATATGTGCGTGATGTCGCCGGCGTTGATCATCACCAGGGACCAGATCGACGACATGATCGACATCCTGCGTCAAGGTATAGAGCGGGCGGCTGCCGAGATTAAGCGCGGCGAACTCGTCTAGCTCGACAGGGTGATTCCCGGGCTGCGGGCGGCAAAGTCTTGTGCCGGCTTTGCCGAAGCTGCTATCCAGACCGGATACATTCCGGCCAAGACGAGAGATCATGAACCAAGCCGCGGCACACGCTGAGAACCGGACCGACAAGCGGCGCGCGCCGACGCGCGAGGACCAGGTGCAGGAACGCCGCCGCTCGCTGATCGAGGCAGCGCTCACCGTCATCGCCCGCAAGGGCCTGGCCGGCTTCACGATGAACGACATCGCCCAGAAAGCCGGCTGCAGCTACGGCGTCGTGTCGTTCCATTTCAAATCGAAGGAAGGCATCACGCTGGCCGCGCTCGACCACATGGTCGAGGAGTATGACCGCAGCCTGAACCGGCCGGAATACGACTCGCCGCCCGCCCGCTTGCTGGGAATGATCGAACTCGATTTCGACAGCGAGATGTCGAATGCCGGCCGCATGGCCGTCTTCACCGATTTCTGGGCGGAGTCGGCGCGCAATCCGGAATATCGCCGGCGCTGCGCCGAGTTGAAGACCCGCTACGATGCCATCGTGAAAGCCGATATCGCGGCACTTGCCGAACAGAGGCGGATCGATCTCGACCCGGCCCTGGTCGCCCGCAGCCTCAACGCCCTGATCGACGGGCTGTGGATTTCAGGCCAGGTTTTCGCAACCCCCGGCCCCGCCGGACGCGACATAGCGAAGAAGGCGTGCCGCTTCTATCTCAAGGCGATCTTTCCCGACGATTTCTGATCAGTTCGGCGGCCTCATCGGGGTCCGGCGGAGGATCTCGATCAGAACCTGTTCGGAGCAGCCGCAGGATCATAGCGACCGGGCGGCCGGTGACGACATCATAGATGTGATCGGCCTCAGCGGCGGCAAGCATGGCAGCTTCGATCGTCTTGATCTGTTCCAGAACAAGTTCCAGCCGATCGAGTTCGCGGCCGATCTCAGCCTTCAAATGGCGGGCAATGGTCGCCCGTCGCCGGTATTAACTTCATCCCTACGCCGGTCGCGGCGTAGTGGCTCGTAGCCGGATACGCCTTGGCTGAACAGCAGGGCCTTGACGCGATTGACGTGACTGATCCGCTCGTCCGTCAATGCCTTGCGCTCACGCGAGAGACGGGGCCGGTCCTGTTCTTCTTGTGTCGGCGCCCGGACCATCGCGCACACCCTGTGGCTCGCCCGCTTGTGGGCCAGCAAAGTCTGAACCAGCGCTTCGCCGTCGATCTTGTCGGTCTTTGCCCGCCGCCGGCGGCGCGAGGTGGCAATCGATGCCGGATCGACGACATAGCATTCCGCCAAGATCGGTACGGATAGCGGTTCGGATTGGTAAGCTGCAACGACATGTTTGGCCTCCAAAGGTGGGATGCCAGCGACCTCACTTTGCCATAGTGCAGGTCGCTATCCACCTCCTCATAGAAGCTATGCGACGTCTACCTCGTGGTGTCTGGTATCATGAGGTGATCCTCAAAACGCGAACCGTGAGGGAGAAGTCACATGGGACGAGGGAAAGAGATAGCGATCAGAGACGAGGACACATCGAGGGTGCCGACCATCTATATGGCGCTCGATCTGGCAGTTGCTGGACGGTCGGGATGTTGCTGCCTGGGGACCGGCATGCCCGGCTTTTCCAGATCGCCGGCGGCGACCGGGAAGCGCTATCGGCGCTGATTGGGCGTCAGCGCCAGATGGTTGGCGATCCGGATATACGCGTGGTGAGCTGCTATGAGGCGGGGCGTGACGGGTTCTGGCTGCACCGGTGGCTGCGGGACCAGAGCATCGATAATCGCGTATTGGATGCGGCGAGCCTCGAGGTGCCGCGGCGTCGGCGGCGCGTGAAGACCGATCGCGTCGACACGCTCGGGCCGCTGCGCGTGCTGCTGCGTCTTGAGCGCGGCGAGACCGAGATGACGCGGGTGGTGTGGGTGCCGGCTCCGATGCTCGAGGACGCCCGCCGGCAGACGCGCGAGCGCGAGCGCCTGGTGAACCAGCGCACCGCCCACCGCAACCGCATCCAGGGCTTGCTGGCGGCCCAGGGCGTGACGGCCGTCAAACTCGGGGCGCGCGATTGGTTGGATCGGCTCGCTGACGCGCGCACCGGCGATGGCCGGATACTGGGGGCAGCGCTGCTCACGGAGATCCGGCGCGAGGCCGAACGGCTTGCCTTGGTCGAGCGCCAAATCAAGGCGATCGAGGTGGCGCAACATGCCGCTCTGAAGGCCGATACTACGTGGGCTGCCAAGGCCTGCAAGCTGAAACGCCTCAAGGGGCTCGGCGAGGTCTTCGCGAGCGGGTTGATGCACGAAGCGTTCTGGCGCGACTTCGCCAACCGCCGCCAGGTCGGCGGCGCCTTCGGGCTGACACCCTGGCCGTGGGACAGCGGCGACATGCTCGGCGACGAGCCGATCAGCAAGGTCGACAATCGGCGGGCGCGAACCTTGGCGATCGAATGCGGATGTGGACGCTTCATCAGCCCGACAGCGCCCTGGCGCGCTGGTGGCGCGAGCGCTTTGCCGGCGGCGGCAGACGGCTACGCCGGATCGGCATCGTCGCCCTCGCCCGCAAGCTGATGGTGGCGTTGTGGCGCTATCTGAAGGAGGATCGGGTTCCCGAGGGCGCGGTGCTCGCGTAAACGCCTACTCGAGCGGACGCCGACGCCGTGGGCGTCGAGCGTGCCGGGAATGGGGTGTGCCGTTTAGATTCTAGGCCGCAGATGCGCGGCACGTCTCATAGAAAGAGCCGCCCCGCCCGGAGCGCCCTGCAGCAAGCAGCTTTTGGTTATCGGCCCCAAGCCAGAACAAATATAAGGTGCAACAGGCGATCCCTGTTCAATCATGCGCTCCGATCCCGAACACGCACGCTCTGCGTCGGTGAGAGAAAGAAACATCCGCATCGCTCGTCGTTGGTCTGAAACCGGGCGCGGCCCGCGGACCGGCGCGGTCATGGTGTGCGGTGATGTTGAACGTCACCGATCCTCGGGGAAAGGATGGCGATAGCACGAAGGCAAGAAGGCTGTGATGCGAACGGGCGGCAGAGTCGCTTCGTTCCCCCCGACCGCGCCAGCCTAGCGCCGTCAAGGCCCCCTGCTGCGCGCCGCCTTCGGCGGTGGGCCTAACGGCCCAGCCTTGACTGCGTTTGAGCGCGGCGCTTCCCCGAGCCGTGAGGTCGGGGCGAAGGGATGGTCGCTGCGGTCGAACCCTCTCCAGCCATGGACCCCTTGCTGACGGTTACGCATCGCAACGACAGGGCTTGACGAGAGCGCTCGCATATAAGGATCTCGCTAGATGCGGTGGCAGGGTTGGCTTAAGCAACCGAATCTACTCCAAATCAATCACTTAAGTTACATCCGCCAGCCTCATAGGTCCATCGTCTTGGACAAGACCCCTCGATCGTCGCACCGGCAGCTATGTTAGCCTCGGCGCAGAGACCGCTGCGGAGAGCAACTGCGAAACCAGTGGCGCTCGCATCAACTGGGCGTTCTCTACCGGAAACGCGCGCCTCAAGATAACCAAAGCCAATCGCTGCGGCGTTCACGTGTTGATAATGCCGGATTTGAGCGCATTTACAACCGCGACCGTTCTGCTACTGCACCCCAATTTACGCATGGAATTCTTTATATGAAAGTTGACTGTATTTTTCGAGATCCCAAGGATCGTCCCTATATCCAACGATGATTTGCCTCTTGCAACCCAGAGAATACACTCCTTCTCTCGGGTAGAAAGACTGGCGTCCGGCTCAATGGATCGGGGAATATCGAACGAACTAATTGTCAGGTGAAAATGTAATGCGATTAATTCCAAGTACACAGTGATTTTATCTGGAATCTCATGATCAGTACGTTTGGCAAAGCTCGCTATCGCAATTCGATCGTTTGGGCCGTATAGTGGAACCGTAATCCCGGATCTCAGACCAAACGTTGCAGCCTCGTCAATCATGCGTCGCTCATTTTCGGTTGTGGTTGAATCAGCGTACACGTCCGTCCATCGAACTACGCCTGGTCCACGTTTGATTCTTTTTATGACAGGATCTATCTGGCCATAACCCATGTCTCGATATCTCTTCTGCCATTCGTTTGGATAATTTAACATTGGTTCCGGATCCCTGTAGAGCAGCTCCGAAGTTGCGCCGTGCGCAAGAGGTCGATATGCAGTCCAGGAGCAGTCGAATTTCTGCGCAAATGCAACCATTAGATCAAAGAACTTTCGAGGTTGAACAATCCCGTGAGTCTGGTCGAGGCAACGACCAAACTCAATGGCGACGCCGTCGTTGGCAGTGTTCGGTACCTGCCTGGTCCGGGAAGCAGAAATTTCTTCGTATACTCGGGTGGTTGCCTCTCTAGCTAATTTGATCGGTGCTAATCGCAAGCGATCCATGGGCATCTCCCTTGCAGGCAGGCGTCGCATGTTTGCTACCGCGCACAAAGCTGTCTCGGCAGGAGGTATCGGCTTGGCGCGCAGTCGGTCGGATTTTTGCCGCCCCGCATCGAGGATCAAGATTCGTGCCAAACCGAACAGGATGAAAATTCGATCAGTTTTAGCTGCGTAGTCAACGCCGTAACTAAACTCGGCTAGGTCTCGGCCAAACACGCCACTGTCGCACGCTCGACAACACCGCACAAAGCCTTCACTGCGCTTCCGCACGCTCTGAACAGTCGGGGCAGCCAGAAACGAATGGACAACGCCAGAGTCTCAGTTGTGATTTCCAGATCTCGCTCCAACTGCTGAAGACGACGGTCCATCGATCGAGGCGTTTGCTTATTGCAGCTGCGACCGCACTCAAGTTCGAGCAATCCTCAATGCCAGACCTTGCCTCCCGCAGAGACACGTTCGCCGGAGCGCGTCTTCAAGGCTCCGGGCCCTCTTAGTTCGGAAGCAGCGGTCGCGCCGTGCCGGAGCGGGAGACGATCAGATGCAACAGCCACGGAGCCACCCGGTGTCCGGCGCAATTCTGACCGTAGTCGAGCGAGTCGGAAATCCGCTTGGCGGTCCGCTCGTCGTTAGTGGCGAAGCTTACGCGAACATGGCAGGTGTCCTAAATGGAATTCTTGGGACCATTAAGCTTTCTCGATCTTGTACGGCTCCGCCGTTTAGGACGCTTTGATGGCCATGAAACGACGCAAAGACCCGATCAAATGATCTTCTCGACCAGCTTCTGGCGGGAGGCGCAGCCAGTGCAGCCTTCGAACAGGCGGCCTGCTGGATAAGAAGGCTCTGACCGAGCGCGCCTTGAACGCGGAGATGGACCATCATCTGGCGAGCGGCGAAGACGCTGGCAACGCGTAGCGTCTACGGCCGCAAGACCGTGACGACGGAGCCCGGCAAGCTGGAGATCGACAAACCGCGTGATCGCCAGGCCAGTTTCGATCCGCACCTGATCGCCAAGTATCAGCGACGCTGCCCCCGCCTTCGACGAAGAGCTCCCGGGTGCTCATGCCGCGCGCATACATTGGCACGATCTTTTTGCTCGAGCCAGAGGCCGAGCACCTCCTTGGCGCCGTCGGCGCGGACGCCCAGCGCGATGTGGATGGCTTTGTTTGCGAACCATCCCTTCGTCCCGGATCTTGACCCGGATCGCGTCGAAGAAAATGAGCGGATAAACCGGATCGAGCGGGCGCTGCTGCCAAGTGGCGACTTCATCGAGCACGGCGTCCGTCACCGTGCTGATCAGATCCGGCGACTTGCAATCCTGGACAGGCCTAATTTTAGAAGGGGCTCGCTCAATTGCTCAAGCAGGGGCAGCGTCCCTGCGACAAAGTTGCAGAGCGAACGGACCTGGGTCTGGACTACCCGGGTTCGACACACTGCGGCTGAGAGTCTTCGACGCAAATTTCTGGTGCTGAGCAAGCATGGTCATGGCGGCGAAGCCTCCGATCAGGACCGCGAAATTCATGCTTGGAACCTATCCGCTTCACGTCGGCGTCAGCCTGAAAAACGTGCGCTCTTCACGCGCAGCGATCTACTTCTTGGCCAACCGTAATCGACGGCGCTGCTGCCATCGTGACCCCTGACGTGCTCGGACTATCTGATTTGGTAGCTGCGCACACGAGGGAATAGTGGTTTAGTCCGCTTCAACCAAGCTAAATCGAGTTGGTCCGGTAAGCTCTGCACAAACGCTTTGTGTGCCGCCTCGTCTGAACAGCCGGATATAATGTTGGCAGATGAGAAATGGAGAATGAAAATGCGACGACGGATCGCCCCATCGGATGGTGGTCGCCCGGCCGGGCGCTTCGGGAACACCACCTACATGCTAAACAAGAGCATGCTTTATTTCGATACGACCCACGTGAACGGTCTCGTGGCTGGCCGCCTCCGCGTCAAACTCACCGACATCATTGCGCAACAGGGTGCTCCGTTCCCAGTAACCGGAGCCGCCTCGCTGTTTCGAATTCATGTGCCGCAACGGATGTCGCGCGATGTCAGGCACATGGCAACCAATGCACTGCAATACGGCGTCCGTAGAGCGCTTTGCCGCTTTCTTTCCCGGCACGGTGCCATGTTGCCAAATGGGGCTGCCGCGGGCCTGTCAACACCAATGGGAGAGACTGAGGTCGACTATGTCCGACCTGTTCCGTCTCTTCCTCAAAGAACACGCTGCAGATATCAAAAATATGAAAACAGCGGAGTACTGTCGTGGAAACTGTAGCAGAACGGATTGCAGCAGCACTACGACGAAATGAGGTCGGATTGATATTTGCCCAGAGCGTTCCCTCGGCGGTGGTTCTGGCCTGCGAAAAAATCGGAATCCGGCAGATCGCGTACCGTCAGGAAAATATGGGCGGGGCGATGGCCGACGGTTATTCCCGTATATCTGGCAGTGTCGGGGTCGTGTGTGCACAAAATGGACCGGCCGCTGCGTTGCTCGTCCCTCCATTGTCCGAAGCGTTCAAGGCGAGCATTCCGGTGGTTGCCCTGGTGCAGGAGGTCGAACGCCATCAAATCGACCGAAACGCATTTCAGGAACTGGATCACATCGGCCTCTTCTCGGCCTGCTCCAAATGGACGCGGCGGGTGATGACGGCCGACCGGATCGAGGACTATGTCGACTCGGCGTTCATAGCGGCCGCCAGTGGCCGGCCTGGGCCAGCTGTGCTCCTACTTCCGGCCGACTTGCTCCGCGAGCATGTTTCGGTTGGCCAACGCGGCCGGACAGGAAAATATAGCACGTGGCCCCTTGATCCCATCCGCCCGAGCGACGAGGCACTCGCGGCCGTGGCCAAGTTGCTCGCTCGTGCCGAGTCGCCCGTCGTTCTAGCCGGAGGCGGGGCGGTTTCGCCGGCTGCGAGCAAAGCGCTCGCGGAGCTGCAGAGCACGGCCCATTTGCCCGTTTTCACAACAAACATGGGGAAAGGCGCTGTCGATGAGCGCGCGCCCCTGACATGCGGAGTACTCGGGGCACTAAACGGTCCGAGATCTCTCGGCTATCGAGCCCGTGCCATCGTCGATGAGG
This sequence comes from Mesorhizobium sp. RIZ17, assembly GCF_051127865.1. Classification (NCBI taxonomy): domain Bacteria; kingdom Pseudomonadati; phylum Pseudomonadota; class Alphaproteobacteria; order Hyphomicrobiales; family Phyllobacteriaceae; genus Mesorhizobium; species Mesorhizobium sp. RIZ17. The sequence continues at coordinate 3,325,057 of NZ_CP147861.1, read as the reverse complement.
CAGATCTCGTCTTTCTCGTCGGCACCAGGACCAACCAGAACGGAACGGATAGTTGGCGTTCGATCCCTTCTACTTCGACGGTGGTACACCTCGACATCGATCCTTGCGAGATCGGCAGAAACTACGAGTCTGTCCGCCTCGTCGGAGACATCTCCACTACAATTCAAGCCCTGACTGCAGCGCTTCGAACGGAGGATCTCTCCAATCGCTCGGCCAAGAAGGCGTCGCTCGCACTTCGCATCGCCGAAGCCTGGGAGCAATTTGAGCAAGATCGCAGTACCTTCAGCGGCAGCAACCAGATGCCGTTGAGGCCGGAACGCATCATGCGCGACCTGCAATCTCGTATGACGCCGGAAACCATTGTCGTGGCCGACGCCAGTTACTCTTCAATGTGGATCGTCGGGCAGCTTCGCGCACTTTGCCCGGGCCAGCGGTTCATCACCCCGCGCGGCTTGGCGGGACTAGGATGGGGCTTGCCGCTTGGCATGGGTGCTAAGCTTGCACGGCCCGACAGTCCTGTTGTCGTACTCGTCGGCGACGGCGGGTTCGCCCATAGCTGGGCAGAGCTTGAAACGCTCGTTCGGTCCAAGATCAACCTCACCGTGATCGTCCTCAACAACGGCGTGCTCGGCCACCAAAAAGATGCCGAGACCGTGAAGTTCGGCGGCTATACCACAGCCTGTCACTTCGCCCCCGTCGACCATGCTGCTCTCGCCAGGGCCTGCGGTTGCGAAGCGATCACTCTAGAAAATCCGGGTGACATTGAACCTGCCCTTGACCACGCCCTGTCCTCGAACGCACCAGTGGTTATCCAGGTCATTAGTGATCCCGACGCGCACCCGCCGATCTCACTCTTCACGGGAACCCTTGGTCCTCGGACCCTCGAGGCATCGGAGCTGGCATGACGATGGCGCCTTGAGGAGCCATAGTCTCAGTGTCTGTGAAAAAGAGGTGAGTGATTTCAGCGGGTTGTGATTCTGTCGGTTGCTGAGATTAGACGAAGATCACGATGGCCTGGACTGAAATCACCCGCCCGCATTATGAGCGGCACTGCGCCCGTTACGCCAGATGGGGTATCCTGCATGAGCCTCACCCTTGGAACGCGGTGGATAGTAGGAGAAAGGTGCTGCGCTTCGCAGCGATGGTAAACGTGGTCATGTTTTGCAACAGCCACAAGCATCGGAAAGGAAGCGCAGCGTAAAGCATTCCGGGCCTTAATGTCTCGGTGAAAGAGACCGCCACCTGCATTGTCGATGAAACGGGCAAGATTTGCCGAGAGGTGAAGGTTCGCAGCCACCCCGACGACCTGATCGCGGTTCGAGATCCGGCTTGGAACCTTGACCGGGTTGGCCTTGAAGCCGGACATTTATCACAATGGCTATTCGAGGCCCTAGCCTAGCCGGGGCCGGCGTGCCGGCGATTTGCATCGAAACGCGGCATGTGAAAGCCTTCCTGAAGGCTCAGCCGAACAAGACCGACCGCATTTGATGCACGTGGCATCGCGCAGATGATGCGGTCAACCTGTACCCTACGGTGCATGTCAAAACTGACGAGCCAGAAGCGGCGAGCTCTGCTGACGGCGCGCAAGCTGCTGCAGGGAAAAGCGATCGCCATTGAAAACGATATTCGCGGACTGTTGCGCAATTTTGGGCTGAAGGTCGGGAACGTTGGAGTTGCCAGGTCCGGCTTGTCCTGCACACCGCCGCAAACTGGTTGATGCTCACCCTGCGTGCGGCGCGACGAGTCTGATGAGAAGCTGTATTTGCCTCACGTAACGATGTTCCTCGAGATTCGAGCGTTTCCTCGTCCATTTTGCTCCTGGCTGGAGGCTAAGGAGGCGGGGCGCGGAGATGGCCGGGGTTTCGCAGCGCCCGGCCTCCTTAGCGAGCGCCACGGCGCTTCAGTGTGGCCCTGCCATCTCCAGGACCGGCGCTTCTTGTTCAAGGGGCCAAACAGCAACGCGTCCGCCTGTTCGCTGCGCCAGACCTTCAGCCGACGCTGAAGTGTTCGAAGTTTGTCCGGGTAATCGCCGGGATACTCGGCCTGCAGTCGTGACAGAAGTTCGCTGCCGGTTCGCCATGGTTCGGCTTCGAACCAATTTCGCAAGTCGGCAGTCGCCTGGACGAGAGGGGCAGGACGCCGCCGCCCTCTTTTGGCTTTCACAATCGGGCGATCCGTCGGCCGGATAGCTCCGTCCTTCCAAGCTGTCCGCAAACTCGCCAGGAAAAGGTCGATTGGCTGAGCTGTTCCGTCAGAGCGCATGGCCGGCGGAGTATCGGCAAGCGCAGCGAGTCGCTCCTGCACGGCACGGATATCGCGCAATAGGTGCGAGGCTCGGCAACCAGACGCTGATGCGGCGTAGCTGGCGGACTATACGTCTTGCGCACACGCGCGCCGTCGCGCTGCTTCGCGATCAACTTGAACGATGGCTGAAAGAAGTTCACGAACAGCCGCGCTGACCGGTAGAGCTTCGCTAGCAGCGTGGCGGCCTCCAGCCCCTCGAACCGACGATATCCGACCATCCTACGCACCGCGGCGCCATTCTTCTGCTCGACAAAACGCCTGGTCACTCTTGCGGTAGGGGGGCGTGAAGACGATGTTGGCGGCGGCGCAATAGGCCTTCAACGTCTCGTTCATGAAAACGGTGTCGTTGTCCGTATCTAGTCCGAGAAGCGCGAAGGGCAGCTGCTTGCGCAATTCTGTGAGCACCGTGCACAACAGCGTCTGTTCGCGAACCAGCAGTGGCGCACATTCCGTCCAGCCGGTCGCGATGTCGGTGAGCACGAGAGTTTGGATGAAGCTGCCGCGAGCCGAAGGGCCGCTACGGGCCACCAGGTCCGCGTCAACGAAGCCTGGCGCTGGATCGTCCCAATCCGCCGACGTGGCAAAGAAACCCACATGCGTCAGTAGAGTCGAGGAAAGGGCGCGGTGGCTTGGGCCGTGTTGGCATCCCGAAAGTCACCGCAAACGCAGGGAAACCTGAAACGCCCAAAAGAGGAAGGGATAAATTAAGGCGATCCAATCGCAAGATTTGTCGTAGATACCTACCACTCCAGGTAGGCGCATATGACGGGCGGCCATGCAATAAGAAGTGTATTGCTGCTACCGTAGATTCGCCGAGAAACATTCGATTGGACTGATAGTCTATAGTCACAGTGAAAATAGCTGTAGCCGAGAACACGCCATACGACTCGAACAGAGCCCATGATAATGCACACGACGAGGAAATGCTTATCGAATATAACCGAAGTTATCAGCGTTGGGATAGGGTGTCGGCACGATCCGCACTTGAGCTTTGAACATCGTACGGCCATTCAATAATCTAGCTAGCAGAAGCAGAACACGTCAGCGGTGGTGCTCAGCTGTGCCTTGGGTGGCGAAAAGCAAGTTTTTGCAAACGACAACTGACAAAACATGAATGGACCGATCATGTAACTTTCAGCACTGGAGATGCCATCGAGATAGTAAATACCTTTGAAAGAAAAAACAGAATCTATCTGGTTTGATCTGTGATGTAATATCCACACCCGAGCATTTTGACGCAAATATCAAAATATCTCTTCTCCCACTTCACGTCGTTGCGGAAATATCTCTAGCACCGTTTTTTTGGGTGAAATTATCGCGAAACTTTTGCGGTGCCGGCAATTGAGAGCGGCTTGTAACTATAAGGGTTAATACAAAAGATAGTAGTGTGTTAATCATAGCGATTTCGCAAGTGCTTTCCCGTCTCCAGAGATTTATTGCGAGAAGCGCGCCACCAAAGGAGCCATAAGATGAAGATAATGTCATTCAAGCCAGGCCATGATGGCGCTGTTTCGGGGCTAGATGCATCCGTTGCCGAACTCCTCTATTCCTACGAGGGTGAAAAAGACAGCTTCGCTAGATATTCTCCTGTCACGCCGACGTCGGTGTTTGATGCAGCCGGCCGCTTGGATGACATTCCTGATGTCATTGCTATTAGTGGGTGGTCGAAGTCGGAAATCGCGGGCGGCAGGTCCGTCGCAGCAGGATACCGCGGAATAGGCTCGGAGTCGGAACTTGTTAGTGAGAAGGTCATCTTCGGCAGGACGGTAAACTTCTACTCGTCTACACATGAACGATCCCACCTCTGGTGCTCTTATGGCATGTCTCCCTTTCCCGCGGGAACGCCCTGTTATGCGCTGATCTGGGAAGGGTCGCTTGGTGATTTTTATGAAATTGATGAGCGTATGCAGTTACTTCACTTGGGAAAAGTTATGGCGTGTCCTGGCAACAAATATAATTTCATCTATGCGCTAGCCGACCCGAGCTTCTCCTCAGGATGGTTGCGCGACGGAGACGCCGGCAAGCTGATGGCACTCACCGCCTATGGAAAGGCGGGATTGCTGGACGCGGACGAGCAGGCGCTGGTCAATTTTGTGTTTCCACGCGAGAGTATTCAGCACTCCCTACGCAAAGATGAGTTGCAAGGTTCCCCTTATCACAATATTGGTGTGACACATCCGAAGTTCACCAAACTCGCTAAGCGGTTTTCGGACGCCATTTTCAATGATTTTCACGTCTTTGCCAAGAAAAACCTTACAAAGGGCTTCCCTCTGCTAATTGCCGGGGGGTGTGGTTTGAACTGCGAGTGGAATCGCCGTTGGCTCGAAACGAATCTTTTTTCCGACGTTTTTATTCCGCCATGCACTAACGATACGGGCTCCGCGATCGGAACTGCGGTCGACGCCATGCGACATTTCACGGGCAATGCGAAGCTCAAATGGAACGTCTATTCAGGCCAGCCATTCATATTTGACGAATTTGACCGCACCGGGCTCGAGGTCCATCCACTCGACTACGACCAGGTGGCCTCGGCGTTGCTGAGCGACCGGTTGATCGGCTGGGTGCAGGGGAATTGCGAAATCGGGCCACGGGCGCTCGGCAACCGGTCAATTCTCGCGGCGCCTTTCTCAAAAGCAACCCATGAGCGCCTAAACCGCATCAAGAACCGGGAGGGTTTCCGCCCGATCGCGCCGGTTTGCTTGGAAGATGACGTCGGGATCCACTTCGACCTGGCACGTCCGTCGCCCTACATGCTTCTTTTCCAGAAGGTTCTCGATAACCGCTTGGAGGCTGTCACGCATGTCGACGGCACAGCGCGGGTGCAGACAGTTTCGTGGGAGCAGAACCCGCGCCTCTTTCAGCTGCTTACTTCGTTCAAGGCGAAAAGCGGGGTCGGCGTCCTTTGCAACACATCGCTAAACTTCAATGGCACCGGGTTCATCAATCGTGCAAGCGATTTGTTAGCTTACGCCCGGGCAGCAGGCCTCGATGGATTCGTGATCAACGATGCCTTTTATCTCCTCAGGGAAGCGCCGCTCGCGGCCTCGAGGGAACAGAAAAAGGCCGCGTAGGGGAGAGTGGCGGACGTCGATGATGACCGCGCGATGTGATCCTGACTATCCACTGGCATGGGGGCCAGCACTCCCAAGTAAGGGTTCGCAAGCCCAAATCCGGAGAGCATGGCCAGAGCACGCCTGAGGAAGCTCTGGCGATCATGCGATCCATGGCAGCGCGATTGTCGGATGCCGAATTCGCCGCCACACTCAACCGCTTGGGCATGAAGACGGGTCAGGACAAGACCTGGACGGCGCGGCGCGTCCAATCGCTGCGCACGGTGCACAAGATCAGCGGCTATCGCTCCTCCGACAAAACGGCGAATGGCTCACTATGTCGGACGCGGCCGCTCGGCTCGGTGTGTCGCGGTCAAGATTCGCCGTTTCGTCAGGGACGGCATATTGCCAGCCGAATAGGTCATGCGCGATGCGCCCTACCAAATCCGCGCCAGCGACCTTGAAGATAAACGGATCAAGGCCGATTTGGCGCGCAAATTGCGTATTCCAATGATTCCGGACAGTGATGGAGTGCACCCCCAGATTGAGACAAGGAAAATCGCGGACAGTTTCCCCGCAAGGAGAGGAAACTGGGGCATGGCCAGACGGCAAAGAGTTATTGATGATGACCAAAAGCTGGAGCTTCTCCGGCGCATGGAGGCGGGCGAAACCGTCAGCAAGTTTGCAGATGAGGTTGGCATCAGTCGCCAACGACTTTACGAGTGGCGTGATCATCTCAGGCTTCATGGTAATCTGAAGTCGCGTCGGCGCGGCCGGCCGGCCAGGACAGCAGGAGTTGACGGGGCCGCACAGCTGCAGAGTGCAGTCAATGTGCCGGCACCTCAGGAAAAGGCATTGACCAAGGCCAGGCGCCGGATCAGGGAACTGGAGCAGAAGGTCGGGCAGCAGCAGCTCGATCTCGATTTTTTTCGCGAAGCCTTGCGGCACTTCGAGGAAGATCAGCGTCGGAGCAGCGCTCCTGGCGAAACGGGATCTTCAAAATCATCGAAAAGATGATGACCGGCCTGTCGCAAGGCGAATTCAACATCGACAGAATGTGCTGGCTCGCTGGTGTCAGCCGCGCGAGCTATTACCGTCACTGGCTGGATTCGGCCCCGCGTCGGGCCGAGACGGGTTTGCGCGATCTCATTCAGAAGCTGGCTCTCGGCAACACACACTACGGCTACCGCCGGATTGGCGCCCTGCTGCGGCGGGAGGGGTGGCAAGTCAATCACAAATGCGTTCTACGGATCATGCGTGAAGACAATCTGTTGTGCCTGCGCGCCAGACCCTTTGTTCCTGTGACGACCAACTCCAGGCATGGTTGGCAAGTCGTGCCAAACCTCGCGAGGGGAATGATCCTCAATGGCGTAAACCAGCTGTGGGTTGCCGATATCACCTTCCTGCATCTGGCCGAGGAGTTTGCCTTCCTTGCCGTTGTCCTTGACGCGTTTAGCCGCAAGGTTGTCGGATGGGCGCTGGATACGCATCTTAGAGCAAGCCTTGCCATCGAGGCTCTCGAGATGGCGATCGCTGATCGCCAGCCCGTACCCGGGAGCCTCATCCATCATTCCGACCGCGGGGTTCAATACGCTTGCGGGGCCCACTCCGAACTTCTGCATGTTCACGGTATCCAAGCGAGCATGAGCCGTGTCGGCAATCCTTACGACAATGCGAAGGCGGAGAGCTTCATGAAAACCCTGAAACAGGAAGAGGTGCAAGGGCTCGCCTATAAGGATGCAGATGATGCCCGCAAGCACATCGGTGCTTTCATCGACACCATCTACAACCAGCAACGGCTGCATTCGGCGCTCGACTATCTCAGTCCGGAGGAATACGAACAGAAGCATTCACGCGGGCGACGGATGGAAAAGGCTGCATAGCTTAACACGGGAGGTGTCCGCGATTTTCCTTGTCTCAATCTGGGGGTGCACTCCACCTATTCCGATAGAATACCGGACACGATTCCGAGGCGAAGCCGGACAGCTTAGAGCGCCTCTGGGTCTTTTCGATATTTGTCGACGAACTCGTTTTCGGTCAAGCGGGAGTTGCGCGATTGTGGAACGCTTCTCGTAGCGATCCTCGACGATTTCCAGGAGATCGCGGCGTTGTTCGTCGTTGAGCTTCTCCGGCCCCCAATCGTCTAAAATAAGCAAGTCCGTTTTGGCCAGGCTCTTGAGCAACTTCGCGTAACGGCCGTCACCGCGGGCAAGGGCGAGCGTCGCGAAGAGGCGCGGTACACGGTGGTATGCGACCGAAAGATCCTCGCGGCATGCCTTGTGGCCGAGCGCGCAGGCCAGCCAGCTCTTTCCGACCCCAGCCGGTCCGATCAGGAGCAAGCTATGGCGCTGTCTGATCCAGTCGCATGTCGTCAGCTTCATGAAGAGATTGCGATCGAGTCCGCGAGTTGCGCGGAAGTCGGCGTTCTCGATCTGGGCGTCATGACGTAATCTGGCGGCACGGGCTCTGGCCTCGAAGCGCTTCTGACGGCGCGTTGTCGCCTCCCGTTCGAGTAGGAGAGCAAGCCATTCGCCATGCTGGAGGGCTCTTGCCTCCGGCTGCGTCTCCAGTTCCCGGAACGCGTTTGCCATGCCGGAAAGTGCCGTGGGGCGCGGGTTGAGCAACCGGCGAAGACGCGGAGCCTTCCATCAGCACAGCGTCGGAGCCGGTTGCGGTGATGACCTCGGCATAGGCCGCCGGGGTCTGGTAGCCGACCGAGGAATGCGGCCTCGCGGTGTTGAAGTCCTCCCGCCATTCGGCGATGGCGCTGCGGGCGTGGTCGAGGCCGAAGAACAGCTCTCGTTCAAGAGCTCGTCGCGCATGCGACCGTTGAAGGATTCGACATAACCGTTCTGCATCGGCTTGCCCGGCGCGATGTAGTGCCATCCGATCATCGTGATCCTTCGACAATGCAAGGATGGCGTTCGAGGTGAACTCGGTGCCGTGGTCGGAGACGATCATGCCGGGCTTGCCGCGCTGGGCGATCAGTTCCGTCAGCTCGCGAGCAACCCGGCGGCCGGAGATCGACGTGTCCGGGATCGCCGCCAGGCATTCGCGCGTCACGTCGTCGACGATGTTGAGCACACGGAAGCGCCGGCCGCAGGCGAATGGTCATGCACGAAATCCAGCGACCAGCGCGCATTCGGCTTTGCCTCGACCAGGATCGGCGCCCGCGTGCCGACGGCTCGCCGTCTGGCCCGGCGCTTGCGCACCGTCAGACCTTCCTCGCGATAGAGACGGTAGATACGGTTGACCCCAGATGCCTCGCCCTCGCGCCTGAGTAGGATGAACAGCCGCCGGTAGCCGAAGCGTCGGCGCTCGTTCGCGAGGTCGCGCAGCCGACCACGCAGCTCCGTCTCTGGCGGTCGGCGAGACTGGTAGCGGATCATCTCGCGATCAGCGCCCACAAAGGAACAGGCCCGCCGCTCCGACAAGCCCATCGTGGCCTGCAGATGCGCGACGGCTTCGCGCTTGGCGGCGGGCCCTACCATTTTTTTGAAAGAAGCTCGCGCAGTGCCGACGCTTCGAGCATCTGGTCGGCGAGCAGCTTCTTCAGCTTCGCGTTCTCGTCTTCCAAGGCTTTCAGCCGTTTGGCATCGGAGACGTCCATCCCGCCATACTTCGCCTTCCAGTTATACAGCGTCGCCTCGGAGATCCCATGCTTGCGCGCCAGGTCGCCCGCCTTTGCCCCCGCCTCATGCTCACGCAGAACCGCGATGATCTGCTCTTCCGTAAACCGCTTTCTCTTCATCAGTCCGTCCTTCAATCGAGGCCGGACTCTAATCTCAGATGGAGGAAATTACCCGTGGCAGGTCAACGGCCGACCAGATGGTCTTCGTCTGCTGATATTGCTGCATGGCTTCGAGTCCTTTGTCCCGGGCAGCGGAACCGGACAGCTTGTAGCCACCAAAGGGCGTAGTGACGTCGCCTTCTGAAAACGAGTTTATCGAAACCGTTCCACACGGGATACGGCGAGCCAAGGCATAGCCTTTCGCAAAGTCTTTGGTGAATATTGAGGCATGCAACCCATATTTGGTGTCGCGCGCAATGCGCAAAGCCTCTTCAGGGCTTGAGGTGGCGATGACACCAAGGACTGGGCCGAAGATCTCCTCGCGCGCAATCGTCATGTCAGGCGTGACGTTGGTAAAAAGGACTGGCGGGACATAAAAGCCCTTGGATGGGACATCGGCGCTCTGTATGGTCGTTGCCCCTTCGTCCCGGCCAATCTTGATGAAATTTTGAACGCGGTCTCTATGGATTTCCGTGATCATCGGCCCGACTTCCGTCGATGGGTCGAGCGGATTCCCAATTTTGAGGGAACGGATTTTGACTAAAAGTTTCTCGATGAACTCGTCTTTTCTAGAGATATCTACGAGTTGGCGCATGTTTGCCGAACAGTTCTGACCGGCGTTCCAGTAAGCGGCCAAAGCGGCATGATTGATCAGATCGTCGGTAATATCCGCGTCCGACAAGATGATCATGGGACTTTTGCCACCCATTTCCAGGGCTACACGCTTCAGATTGCTGTCGGATGCGTACCTGAGGAATAAGGCACCCACCTCTGATGAACCAGTGAAGGATACCGCATCGACGTCCCCGTGGAGGCCGAGAGCTTTGCCAGCGATTTCGCCCGTTCCGGGAATGACGTTGAACACGCCATCGGGCAATCCGGCCTCAAGAGCCAGTTCAGCGAGCCTAATCGATGTTAGAGGCGATTGCTCGGCCGGTTTCAAAACAACGGAGCACCCCGATGCCAACGCCGGGGCCACCTTCCAAGCCGTTATGAGGAGCGGGAAGTTCCAGGGGAGCACCAGCCCGACAACACCGATCGGTTCTTCAACGATCAAAGCGAGAACATCATTCTCAGTGGGGGCAATTTTGCCAAAACTCTTGTCGAGCAACTCGGCATACCATTGGAAAAACTTGGGAACCTCGTTTCCGATTTCATTAAGGCAATCCGTGATCGGCTTCCCGGTATCCAACGACTCGAGGACGGCGATTTGTTCCGCATGTTTACGGACCAAACCGGCCAGTTTGAGGAGAACATCCTTGCGTTTGGCAATGCCCGCCCTGCTCCAGATACCACTTTCAAATGCTTTTCGGGCGGCCACAACGGCATGATCGACATCGGCTGCGTCACAACTGGTGACCACGGCGATCGTCGTCTCGGTTGCGGGATTGACTGTTTCGAACGTACGGCCGGACTTGGCACGGACTAGTTTACCATCAATCAGGGCATTGGACGGAAGTACGAGCCCGGCGGCTAAAGCTTCGTAACCAACTGCGGTTTTTGACATTCGTTCCCCATACAGATGCTGCTGCCCGTCTCTGGGTTGATTGGTGGCAGTCGTGGAAGAGGTTCTGCTAAAGCGACCGAAACTCCGCCCGTTTGGTGGGCGGTTATAAGAAAATCTGCATCGAAATTGAGCTCTATGCAGAACGTTTGGCGGCAGAGTGGTTTCCGCTCGCTCCTACGCTCGACGTAAATACGCGGCGGCGGCGCCATGGCTACTAGCATCATTGATAGAAGTTACGGCATTCCCCTTGAGCCCTGGATGTCGAACCACCAATTTCTGAGTGAGGGCGCGGATGCGGGAGTGTTACGGCCGGTTGAGCGGCCATGTTAGTACCTATAACCGCCCGACACCGGAACGAGAGCGCCTGTCATGTAGCTCGACTCCGATCCAAGCAGAAACTTGACGACCGAAGCCACTTCGTCGGCAGATCCTGGCCTCCTAAGGGGAATTTCCGAAATACCCGCCTGAATGTCAGCATCGGCCAGGAAAGCACGCCCCATAGGATTGTCGATCCAACCCGGGCAAACAGAGTTTATCCTGATGGATAATGGTCCAAGCTCCGAAGCCAAGTGGCGCACAAGACCATTAAGAGCCCATTTGCTGACCGTGTAATGAGGCCCGCCGACCGGGCTGTGATCGAGGCCCGCAGTCGAGGAAATGACGACGATACTAGCTTCCGCTTTAAGTTTGGGGACGACGGTGTGGAGAATCGCATAAATACTATTGAGATTGACGTTAAGATGACTCCGCCACTCCGATGGTGAAACACGATTGAGGGGGCCGGGTTGCAGCATGCCGTGGGCAAGGACCACCCCGTTGAGAGGAAGCGTAATTCTGTTTACGGCATCCACCAAAGATCCGTCGTCCTGGAAGTCGGCTTCCAAGTCCCCTTTCGACATTCCGATCTGACTCAAGGTGATCACGGATCTCCCGGCCGTTTGCAGAGAGGCTATGATCGCTGTTCCAATACTGCCGCCCACGCCGGTTATGAGTGTGCTGGGCTGATGGTGTTCCGTTAAGGTCATGCTTTCTATCCTTGATTTCGTATGATGGGGTGCGACGAAACATGGACCCGCCGAGGAAGAGCCGACAGGACCTCGGCACCGTCGGCGTGCAGGATCACGATCTCTTCAAGCCTCACGCCAAATCGGCCGGGCAAATACACGCCAGGTTCGATCGAAAAGACCATCCCTTCCTGAAGGAGGGTGTCTGACGTCCCTGTAATGTAGGGTGGTTCGTGCAGGTCAATGCCGAGCCCGTGACCTGTCCTATGGGTGAAGAATTCGCCGTACCCCGCCTCTGCAATTACGCCCCGTACGGCTGCATCCACATCGCGCGCAAAGACACCCGGCCGGGCCGCCTGGAGTCCCGCCTTAACAGCACTTTCGACCAAGCAGTGGATACGGTCATAGGCTTGGGGGGGGTAACCGACAACTGCCATCCGTGAAATGTCGCTTAGAAAGCCTTGATAGCGGCCTCCGAAGTCGATCAGCACCGCGTCACCCTCCTTGAATTGGCGAGTCCCCGTCTCATGGTACGGAATTGCGCCGTTAGCGCCGGAGGCCACAATGCAAAATTCAAGGGATGCTCCATCCTTCGCAAGCTGCGCTTGAATGACCGAGGCAAGCCCTTTCTCACTCATTCCGGGGCAGATCGCGGCATAAGCTGTACTCATCGCGCGGTCCGCGATAGTCGCGTTAGCCTTCAGGAGAAGTCGTTCCGCGCTATCCTTCCGCATCCTCAGAAAACCTAGAGCCTCATTGACCAATGAAGTTCTCGCGGAAGGCAACGCATCTATTACCAGCAAGGCGAAATCCGCACGCATGGTTTCGTCAAGCACGATTTGCTTCGCATTAGCTGAGCCTACAAACGAGATCGCCTCGACCAAGGTTTTGGTGGGTCCGATGTCGTCCTCCCAAACGTGGAAGGCAACGTCAGTGCGCGTGCGGGTGCCGTCAGCATTGAGCGCTCCTAAGACCAGGGTCTCCGTAGCTGGGCCAATCAGCAGTAAGCATAGCCGCTCGTCAGAGTGAGGGTGGAAGCCGATCAACCAATCCATGTGGGAACTCGGTCCAATGGCAGCCAAGTCGATGGAGGCCGTGGTCATCGCGCGCCGAAATGCGGCGATCCTGCTGGTATAGTCGAGCCTCATTGGCCACCTTCATTCGTACTGCCGCATAGCGTCATGGTGCATGGCCAGGGTCAAAGGGAGAGAGGTGCGGACCCACGGTCAAATCAGCCTAAACGTTAGGGAAATAACTGAGCGCATTGCCGCGCATGATCCTTTTGATGAGTGCAGGCGCGTCATCGCGGCCAATCCAGCCCTCATCTACTAGTTCAGAAATAACTCTCGAAATTCCTCGTCGGGCTACGCAAGAATGCCCATACACGGATTCCACAGCAACACAGTCTCCACCGAACGTAAAAATCTTGCTGGTTGGCACCGCGAGCAGAAATTCCTTAAGGAAGCGAACGCTTGCCATCGGACTCAGAATCCAAGCCCAACACATATCGATGGCAATATTCGGATAATGCTTTGCGAGAGCGATGTACTCATCACTGTAAGGATATCCAATATGCATCAATACGAATCGCGCGTTCGGAAATTCGCGCACTAGCCGCGCAACGTCTGAACCGTTATTGCGCACGCGACCGAGTTGCATCCAAGAGTGACCTGCGAGGTAGCCCGTGTGCAGTTTCACCGGCAGACTGTATTGCGTTGCCTTATCCACACAGTATCGAAATAAGAAGCTTTGCAGTGAATTGACTTCTTCTTGGTCGGCAGGATGCCCACTTTTAACCCCAACGTGCTTTGAAAACACCTGCGCCGCATAATCCTCGGCCACGGGAGCGAAATTCAGCGTGCGCGAGTAGGCGATTTGGCACTTCACGGCGACTGCTCTGCCGCCAAATGTTGAAAAATAATAATCGATGATGTCGAGCCAACCCTGGAGCGTACTGGGCTCCTTCCCTGTCTCGGCATGGATACGAGCTACATCGGCCGGGCTGCAGCGGGAAAAATTGAGGATGCTGATATCCTGTTTTAGAAGATTCGGTTGCTCTGTAAGCATAAAAATTCGGCTCACCGAGTTGACATGACAGCTTTCGATGTTCGCACGTCGGAGCACGGCCGAATAAAACCCAGGCTGGCGCGTTTCATAGTATTTTGCCGCAATCCTCGGCTCGCTTTCGGCAGTTAGGTCATCCTCCTCATATAGTCCGCGGAACGTGTGCCGTAGAGACTGTGCATAACCAGTATGCCGTATCCGGTCCCAATATGGCGCGACAAGTTGGAATTTTGCCGTACCGGCAAGGGTCGGGCTGAGAAAGTCTCTGAGTTTGGCAAGTGGCATTCCCGCAACAATCAGGTCGTCGACGACGTAGTCTGTGAATAGATACGACCAATCGTCGCAAGGCAGGTGCTGACTAAGATCTCCACTAAGACGCTGGCTTTCCTCGATCAAGTGCTCGTGCGTATCTATAAATGAGGTTTCTTCAACCAGATGTTGAATTTGTCTGTCGGCATTTGCCACCACATTCTCCTAATGCGTGTAACTGAAGGTAACGGCTGGGCTCGATTTTATATTTACGCATAGCCTGTCCCAACGGCGACACGTTCCGCCAGACCGTGCTGCCCGTTTACGATCCATCCAAACGAGTTCATTCGACTTTTCGGTGGGCACGCAGCACGAAGTTTCACCTGTTCTCGCGAAAACTCTGCCTGTTGGAGCCCTCGATATCCGAAAAAGCCACTAAATTTAGGGTCCAATGCAGAATGTCTGCAGCCCATCGGTTTGCGACTGTCAACGCCAACTGCTTGTTGAGTTCCAATTGCAGTTCGCAGATTTTAGAGAAGCGAAGTTCAGCGACGGGCGCTATGGAGGCAACCGCTGCGACCTTTGGTAAACATATCGGTAGGTGGAAGATGGATTTTCGGAGCGATAATATCGCGGGTATCTCTCACGCAATTATCGATGAGATCATACTGGCGAACCGCGGTAGCGGCTCTTCCTACAGTGAGGACGATCAAACTAGAGAGGTCGAAGACACGCTCAGAGCAATCTTCGAGTGTAACTTGCGGTTTTTCCCTGTTTTAACTGGGACTGCAGCAAACGCATTGGCGCTGGCTTGCCTGACGCCTCCGTACGGCGGCATCTTCTGCAGCGATCAGGCGCATGTGTATTATGATGAATGTGCGGCGCCAGAGTTTTTTACGGGTGGAGCAAAGTTGATTGGCTTAAGAGGCACAGACGGACGGTTGGAAGCGACTATGCTCGACAAGACAGTTGAAAGGGCGCTCCAAAGCGGCGTCCACCATTCGAAACCTACCACCGTGAGTATCTCCCAGGCGACAGAGGTTGGAACCGTCTACCGCCCCGACAAAATCGAGGAAATCAGCGAAGTATGCAAAAAGTTCGGCCTGCGCTTACATATGGACGGGGCTCGCTTTGCGAACGCGCTCACCTTTCTGGGTGTAACGCCCGCAGAGCTAACGTGGAAGGCTGGCGTCGATCTCCTTTGTTTCGGTGGAACGAAAAACGGGGCCTTTTCGGCGGAGTCAATAGTAGTGTTCGACGGAACTCTAGCAGGTGACCTGGCATACCGGATCAAGCGCGCTGGTCATCTTGCCTCCAAATCGCGTTTTATTTCCGCACAATGGGCTGCTTATCTTCGCAACGACCTCTGGCTTAGGAACTCGGAACACGCAAACGCGATGGCAGCCCGGCTTTCAACAGGTCTTTCAGGCAGGGCCGGTGTGAAGGTCGTTCATGCTACAGAAGCCAACGAAGTATTTGTCGAGGTGGACGCGTGTACTATGAGTCTTCTAGAGCGATCAGGAGTTCAATACGGTATCTGGTCTAGAGACCAAGGGAATGTGTTAAGGTTCGTTACATCGTTCGATACCAAACGTATTGACGTTGACAACTGCCTCGCAGTATTTCAAGAGGCCGAGTCAGCGGCGATATAGCGCGCCATTCGGTCCAATATCCCGGACTCCTTCCGCATTAAGCAAGTCTACAGTAGGCAGGTCGGCTGCCCTTCGCCAACCAAATAGGTATCGCGATTCGCATTCGGCAAGCACCGTGCTACTTAGTATTACGTCCGACAATCCCCTACCAACCTCTTTGGGGTTGCAACTGGCCGGCCCCTCTATCGTCTCCCTTAGCGTTAATAAAAGTTGGGGAGGCCGGTACTTGCACTCTGCATGGTGCCTTAGCGGCGCGCGCTATGTTCGTCACTGGGTGCGAGCACCCGGTTCGGTTGTGCGGGGCTCGCGGGGACCTTCGCAATGCGCCTGGTCGACCAACAGACGGCGGCCCTGTAGCGCTTTGCGAGTTCGCCGACCTGCACCACGCCACCGAGTGGCGGATTCTGGATCATTCGTATCCTGCTCTGTGACCAGCGACATCCATCTTTGGCAGCTCTAGGAGGCAGCACTCCCGCCGCTGCCCAGGGACTTGCCGCAGCCCTTCGAAGTGCAGGTTCATCGGCTGGTTGGCCGCGACTGCTGGTTGCTTTCAAGAGGCGGCAATACACTGAGTCCGCCCTACGCCTTTGCGGGCCAGGGCGGTCGACGTGCGTGGAACGGCGGTCGTCGCGAAATCTACGAGCGCGCTGAGATGGTAGCCCGCTTTCTAGGCTTCCTGTTTTTAATTCCCGCTGCGATACCATGTCGTGATTGCCGTTCGAGAGCCGCATAGGTCGCGTCAGCGCCGTTGCGAAACAGAAAAATGTTTTGCGACATCGACAACTGCCATGCCCTTGCCCCGAGCCACAGACGATTTTTCTGCATTTTCGCCTTTATCGCGGAGAAACCTCTGTGACGAGGCCAAAATTCGAACGAGAATGGGTCTCGGAATG
The DNA here is from genome assembly GCF_051127865.1 of Mesorhizobium sp. RIZ17. Classification (NCBI taxonomy): domain Bacteria; kingdom Pseudomonadati; phylum Pseudomonadota; class Alphaproteobacteria; order Hyphomicrobiales; family Phyllobacteriaceae; genus Mesorhizobium; species Mesorhizobium sp. RIZ17. The sequence continues at coordinate 3,308,544 of NZ_CP147861.1, read as the reverse complement.
TCCATGATTGCCTCTGCACATCTATTAACAAGTGCTGAACCGATGGGGAACCGATATGCAAAAAATATCCCGACTGCTGATTAGCACGATCGCATCTTGCGTTGGATTGGGAGCAATCCCTCTCGCGAAAGCTGACGACTTCACCGACAAGGCCAAGGCCGACGGGCTCAGTTTCGCAATCATCGTGGACAAGCCGTACTATTTTTATGACGGCGCCGGCAAAATCACAGGAAACTCCGTAGAAACACTCGCTGAGGCGCTTGAGGGCATGGGCGTTAAGACGCTCAATCCGACAGTTACAGAGTGGTCTTCGATCGTGCCAGGCGTGAAATCTGGTCGCTTCGATGTCGGCGCAGGCATGAACATTACGCCGGAGCGTTGTAAGGAAGTCGCTTTTACGATCCCCTATTCCGTCGCCGTTTCAACTTTGGTCATCAAAAAAGGCAATCCAGACGGGATCAAGGATTGGAACTCCTTCAAGGATGACAAGCTGAAAGCTGCGGTATACGCTGGCTCGGCCGAACAGGGCTATATGCTGAAGGCGGGCGTTCCGGATGATCATTTGATACCCCTGCCCGACCAGAACTCGATGATTCAGGCCTTGCTCAACGGTCAGGTCCAGGCATTGAACGAAACCTCTGATGCCGCTGAACATATGGTTGAGCAGGTGCCCGAGCTCGAGGTGCTCAAAGGCTTTCATCCTCCGAAATTTGCGTACGCTTTCGTAGGATTCCCCTTTGCGAAGAAAAATGCTGCCTTCGTTTCAGAGCTCAACGTTCAGATTAAGAAACTGGTCGACTCGGGCGAGGCCATGAAGATTCAGGAAAAATTCGGATCGAAATCTGCGGCAGAAACGCAGGACATTCTAAAGACGGCTGGCGACGTTTGCGCCGCCAAGCCTGAATAACTCCTGTTTCGACAGATCGCGAGAAGGGTGCTTAACAATGAGGGTGACGACTGAATTGTTCTGGGCGACGCTGGCAACAATTGAGCTATCACTCATCTGCATGGTTTTGTCGTCCCTTCTCGCGTTCGCAGCCGGTTTGGCCCTCATATCGCCCAACCGTTATCTCGGTAATGCGGTTCGTTTCTTTGTCGAAATCATCAGAGGAACCTCCCTCGTAGTGCAGCTATTCTGGCTTTACTTCGTGTTGCCAGAGTTCGGAATAGTGTTGACGTCGATGACGGTGGGGGTAGTAGGCCTGTCGATCAATGGTGCCGCTTATGGGGCCGACATCATAAGGGGTGCATTCGAAGCTGTTCCACGCGGCCAAAGCGAGGCGGCCTACGCCCTTTCAATGCCCCGTTGGATGACAATATCGACGGTACTAACGCCGCAAGCTTTGTTGCGATTAATCCCACCATGGTCAAACTCGATGATTGATATCCTAAAAGGAACATCAGTTTTTTCGATGATTGGTATCTATGAATTGACATCAGCAAGCACTCAGCTGAACGCTATGTTGTTTGAGCCATTCAGGATCTTTCTGCTCGTGGCCGCGATATATTTCGTATTGTCCCAACTCATATCGCACTCTATGCTTGCCTTCGAACGCTCCACCCGACGACGCCTTGGACTGGCAGGATGACCGATTTTTTTTCACTCAGCTACACCGTTGAGATTTTGCCGCGCCTGCTGACGGCCGCTCTCCTCACCGTTGAGCTGTCGATGATAAGTTTCGCGATCGCTCTTGTGATCGCTCTTCCTCTGGCATTGGCACGCCTAAGTGCGTCGCGAACGTTGTCAATTGCCTCGGGGGGCTTCATCGAATTCATCCGTGGCACCCCAATGCTCGTACAATTGTTCTTGGTTTTCTTTGGTTTGCCTAAGCTCGGGTTCGCCTTGCAGCCGATCAGCGCCGGCGTCTTGACGCTCAGCGTTTACTACAGCTGTTATATTGCGGAGGTATACCGTGCAGGGTTGCTGGCGGTTCATCCCACGCAGCGCGAGGCGGCATGGGCAGTTAGCATGTCACCTTTCGAAACGCTGAAAACGGTGATTATTCCTCAGGCGATTCCTCCCATGATACCCGCGCTCGGTACTTACTTGATCGGGTTATTTAAGGATGCTGCATTGCTCTCCAGCATCTCAGTCTTCGAACTCCTCACCGCCGCGAAGCTGATCGGAACCGAAAGCTATCGGTATACCGAGCCGATGACGCTTGCAGGCATCCTCTTTTTGCTCATGTCGCTTATCGCCGCCGGCCTCACGCGGCTGTTAGAGCGCTCCTGGATTATCCGATGAATGCCATCGCCGACTTCTCAGCCGTCAAGGCCGAGCCCTCCACGCCACAAGCCCCGGCATGTGAATTCATTCACGTAGTTAAACGGTACGGACCCGTAACCGTCTTGCGCGACGTCTCTATTTCAGTTCCGCACGGAGAAAAATTAGCGCTTATCGGGCCATCCGGCTCCGGTAAGTCGACGCTGCTCCGGACCTTGATGACACTCGAGGCAATCGACGGTGGCGAGATAAAGGTTAATGGGGAAACGCTGAGCCATGGCTCTTGGCCGCACGACAGGCAACGCTCGGACAATGCCGCGGCTCGCGCCAAAAGGCGCCGCATTGGGATGGTTTTTCAGCAGTTCAATCTCTTCCCGCACATGACCGCCGCTGAAAATGTTGCGGTTGCGCCTCGTAAAGTCTTGGGATTGCCCCGCAATGAGGCCGCAGAGCGGGCGCGTCGCTATCTTGAGATGGTTGGTCTTAGTGCCAAGGCCGATGAGCTTCCTTCTCGCCTTTCGGGAGGCCAGCAGCAACGTGTCGCCATAGCTAGATCACTCGCTATGGAGCCCGACATCATGCTTTTTGATGAGGTCACAAGCGCACTAGACCCAGAACTTGTCGGCGAAGTGTTAAATGTGCTCCGGAAGCTCGCCGATGAAAGCACGCTGACAATGTTGCTTGTCACCCACCAGATGGAGTTTGCCCGCAGTTTTGCCGATCGCGTGGCCTTCCTGTGGCAAGGCCAGTTACACGAGATCGGAGAAGCGAAAGCTATTTTTGATGAGCCGCGCGAGGAGCGCACACGCCAATTCCTCCGAGCCGTTCTCGAAGCCCGCTGACACCAGTTCCATACAGGGAGATGACTATGGCTCTCGAAAGAGGCGCACAGCCTTTCGCGCGAAGCGAATACGAGGCACGATGGACCGCGCTGAAGGCAACCATGTCACAGCGCGGCCTACAAACCGTCCTAACAACGGACGGCAGTTCAATGACCTATTTAAGCGGATATATCGGCAGTTCCGGATACCTCCCACAGATGGTGATTCTGGATGCGGCCTGGACCGAACCAAAGCTGGTCTTGCGCAAACAGGATGTCCCGTTAGGCATTTACACGACGCAAATCTCCCGAGACAATATCATTGGCTATCCTGAGACATTGGTCGGTAACCCCGAAAGGAACGGGCACGACTTCGTGCTTGACATGCTTGAAGACACGGGGGCTCACACTGGCTTGCTAGGCCTCGAGGAAGGCGTTCTTAGCCGGGCAGTTTATCGTAAGTACGAAAGCCGTCTTGGCGCTGGCACGCTCGCCGATATTTCCGGTTTGATCCTTTCCCAACGCCTGGTCAAATCGGATGCCGAAATAGCCCTCATGCGGGACGCGGCACGCATAGCGGACGCCGGTGTTCTGGCGGCAATCTCGGCGACCAGGCCGGGTCGTCGGGAATGCGAAATTGGCGGTGATGTCATACACGCGCTAGCGTCAGGGTTGCCAGACATCGATACGATAACCATCAAAGTCCCTAATATATCCTCAGGACCTCGTATCGGCACAGCGCATTTCAACTGGTACCTGGGCACGGTTGAAAATGGCATGCAACTCAATTTCGAGATTGTCGGCCTGTGCCATCACTATAGTGCTTCGATCATGCGGACGATTAGCTTAGGCCCTCCGTCTGAAAAACTTCGTCGGCTGCATGACGGGGTGCATGAAGGATTGGAGGCGGGACTGTCCACGGTCCGACCGGGCGTTACCTGCGCCGATGTCGCCAACGCCTATCATCGTGCACTCAATCGCCATGGGTTCTCGAAAGACAGTCGATGCGGCTATTCGATCGGTATGGGGCTGGAGCCTTCTGCCAGCCTTCAGCCCACGGACATGACCGTTTTGGAGCCGAACATGACCTTCCACATGATGCTAGGCACCTGGGTGGAAGAGGATTTCGGCGTGACGCTGAGCGAGTCTTTCCGGGTGACCGAGACGGGCGCTGAGGTCTTTGGAAAATCCGAACGTAAGCTCTTCGTCGTTTAGCCCCACAACTAGGTGCTGGCCTAGCTGCCAGAAACCGATAGACTACTAGAGGCTGCCCGGCGCCGCGCTGGCGGCCTTTTGCTTTGGCGCATTCCCTTCGGAAGCCCGCCAGCCTTGTGCGGCAGCATGAAAGCACTTGCGGTTGAGAGGGCTCCTGTGTGATCAACCTTTAAGCCAGCAATTTGAGGCCTTTTTCCAAAGGGATACCCAACACGAGACTGCTGAATGAAACTGGACAAAATCGACATTAAGATCCTACAAGCCATTCAAAAAAATGGCAGGATTACAAAGGCTAAACTGTCTGAATTGGTTGGATTGTCGGTCAGCCCTTGTTTCGAACGCCTTCGCCGACTTGAAAAGGCTGGCATCGTCCGGCGCTACCTGGCGGACATTGACATCGATCGCCTTTTCAAAACGTTGGTTATGATCGTCGAAGTTACCATGAAGGACCATACCACCGCCAGTGTACTTCAATTTGAAAACGCTATTGCCAGATGTCGCGAAGCGGTAGAATGCTATGGCGTTAACGGTCATATTGACTATGTTATCAAGTTTGTATTCCGCGATATAAGCCATTATCAGCTTGTCATCAACAACCTTATTGAAATGAATGTCGGAATTGACAAGGTATATACCTATATCGTTACCAAGAACGTCAAGCGGTTCAGCGAATACCCCATCGACGACCTTTATTCTTCTGGTGACGACCGGTCATGATTAGCACATGACCTCTCTTCTTCAACAACGTGGCGGCTACCGCTCATTGAGTGCCTTAAGCGGGTTTCTCAGCTATTTTGAGCCCTTCGCAGCGTAGGATAATTCTGGATATGGGGTGCCTACAGAAAATTCGCGATGTCAGCCGTCGCAAGATGATCGATTTGTGCGGCGTACGGCGGTTAGACTAAGTTTTGTGCTAAGAACATGAACGGTTCCGACCATGTGTGATAACACCTACCTTACTAGCGCGGAATGTGAGGCGGTTCTCGAACTGCGTCATGCCATGCATCGGGAACCAGAGCTTTCCAATCAGGAGCGAAAAACTCAGGGCCGAATCTTGGCGATGCTCGAGCGCTTCGGGGTGGAGGGCGCCCGGCATTTCCATAACACCGGACTTTATGTCGATATTCTCGGTAAGGCTGTAGGGGCTGGGCCTTCAATTGCCGTTCGCGGCGACATCGACGCTCTGCCGATACATGAAGCGCGGGCTGATCTCCCCTATCAATCCCAAGTCCCGGGCGTGATGCACGCCTGCGGTCACGATATCCACGGCTCGATCGCATTGGGTACGGCCTTGGCTTTTCACCGTATGCGCGACAACTTTGCTGGGAAGATACGTGTGTTTTTTCACCCCGCAGAAGAGGCTGAACCGGTTGGCGGCCGCTCCATCGTCGAAGGTGCGCTCCTTGCTGGTTTTAATTATGCGGTTGGATTTCACGTTAGCCCTGATCTTCCTTCAGGCACCTATGGCGCCCGGGAAGGCGCGGTTACAAAGTCGGCGGACCAGTTTCGGTTGACCATAAACGGCACGATGAGCCACGGCGCGGCGCCGTATAGAGGTGTGGACTCGATAGCCATAGCGGCCGCGTTCATTAACGAGGTGCAGAAAGTGGTTTCACGCGAGATGCCGCCCGACGATGCTGCAGTAATCACCGTTGGCACCATCCATGGAGGTGAAGCAAGTAACATCATCTGCCCGCAAGTTGTGCTCGAGGGTACGATCCGGACTAAGAGCGCGGAACGAAGATCTCTTCTTGTGCAGCGTGTGAACGACATCGCATTGGGTGTGGCGACGGTGCATAGAGCTCGTGCCGATTGTGTGATCAGCACTGGAGAACCCCCAGTAATCAACGATTCTAAGCTTGTGCAGAGATTCAGGCAAATGGTTAACGACACAATCGGCAAGGACCGTTTCCGGGACGATAAAACAGCTGAAGGAAGCGATGACTTCGGGTTCTACTCTGCAAGCGTGCCCGCAATATACTTTTGGTTTGGTAGTCGGGAACCCGGTCACGAGTCGGGCTTGCATACGCCAACTTTTTCCGCTTCGGACGACTTGGTCATTCCTACCACTGAGTTGGCAATCAAATACTGCTGGAGCTTGTTGGAACAGACAAACGATCGCAGCCTCGCACTGACCTCGTGAGCTTACAATAGCAAACGCAGCTCTGTTTGAGACCGAGCACGTATTGTCAACATCTTGTTCCAGAGGTTTGAATGACATTTCATGCACCTCGCCTACGTGGCCAACTCAAAATCGGCTTTATCCTCGCCCAATCCTTTACGCTTTCTGCGTTTGCGATGTTCATTGATACTTTGCGCCTCGCAAGCGACGAGGCTGATCGATCTGGGAGAGTTCTGGCTGACTGGGAGGTCTTGGCCAGCAACCGCAATTTGATCACCTCAAGCTGCGGCGTACGTGTCGCGCCAACGTCCAATTTTTTGGAGCCAAGTGATCTTGATTATATCGTCGTGGTCGGAGGCTTGTTGGCTGCAGATATACCGATCGACGGCCAGACGGTCGCCTTTCTTCAGGCGGCAGCAGCTAAGAAAGTAACATTGATCGGAGTATGTACCGGGACTTTCATTCTGGCCGATGCCGGATTGATGAGGCAGCATCGTACCTGCGTAAGTTGGCTACATTACAAAGAATTTCGACAACGGTTTCCTGACCATTTGGTACGCTCGGACCGCATCTTCAACCTTGACCGTATGAGAGGGTCATGTGCCGGGGGCAGTAGTACCGCCGACATGGCCGCTGCGATAGTGAGAAGACACATAGGTATTCGAGCAGAGAAGAACGCTTTGGAGGTCCTTCAAATCGATAGGGCCCGATCACCGAGGCATATACAGCCGCGCAAACCGCTGTCGGTGGACTGCAGCGATACACGTATTCAGGCCGCCCTGATCGTCATGGAAGGCAATATTGAGACTACGCTCTCTATCTCCGAATTGTCGGCTGCGGTCGGGTTGTCTCGCAGACAACTGGAGCGCCTTTTCATGAAGACAATTAAGACCTCGCCCGCTTCAGCATACCGCCGCGTGCGCCTTGAACGGGCCCGCCATCTGTTAGCAGAGACCGGGACTTCGCTTTTGGATATTGCCATCGAGGTCGGGTTTGAAAATGCTTCGCATTTTACACGCGCTTTCCGTGAGACATTCGGAGTTACGCCAAGTCACCTTAGATCCTCCAGTTGAGGAGGACTTTTTTCGAAGTCGGGTCGGGGATTGAGCCAAGGGCAACTGATGCAAGAACCCCAGCAGCCTTTCGACCATCGAAATTTCAGTGTTCTCCTGGGTTTGCATTTAGCGGGCATGGAAGAGAATTCAAAAATGCGACGTCGCCGGCCGGAAGCCGCCGTGCACATTCGTCGGGGGACGCATAATGTTGAGAATAAGGTTTCAATCTTTAGGACTTTATCGCGATCTTGCCACGCGGCTCTCGATCACTCGCCACGCAGCGTGAGCACCGACCCGAAGGCGCACGCGCTATTGCGATCCCGGGCGTGAGAGAAAGTTGAAACTGAAATGGGCCCGGCATGCAGCGACACCGGCATCAGGTCGGATGCGCTTGCCGCCGGCTTCGGCGCGGAAGGGCGGGCCAAAGGCTTGCGCCATCAGCAGCGGCAGCGGCCTCGGCCAGCGCAGGTTTTGCGCCAGCACCAGGTCGGCCAGCCACCAGGCAAGAAGCTCGGCATCGGCCCGCATGGCAACGACGTGCGCGGCGATCGCCGCGGCGGCGAACGGCGCCGGCCGCCCCGAGCGCGGCAGGCCATCCATGTATTCACTAAGTGCGGCCAGCGCCTCGACGTCCCAACGGAGGCCAAGCTGGTCGAGTATCTTCTCGAGCCGGTCGGGCGTAGCGGCGGACGGTCGAGGCGAATCATGATTTGAAGGGTAAAGTGCCGGTGCGCTTTGCGCCATGATTTTCGCGCCAAAACGCACAGCCTGTCGGATCAGCACAACGAATGATAAAGCATTATCAGTCGCTTAACTCTACTCTTTCCACCCGCAACAAGTTAGCTGGATAACATCACTCTTCGGGCACACCCGGACGACGGTTCGGTGCAGCCACTCACGTCAATCCGGACAGTCCCGTCTTCTCGTCGCGACTATCCCGGTACCGGAGTTGGTCACGGCGACCTGCTACCGAGCCACCTTTCGAATAGGCCGAGCTCGGATCACCAACTCTAAAGCTCCGCGTGATTGCCTATTCGATAAACCCTCCGTCAAGATTGCAGCGGCTAGAAGCCGCCGCAGCCAAACCGTCACAGCGCCCGCCCAATCGAACCTGAAGTCATACCGGCCGGCGGACTTGCACGGGGGCTGTCAGTGGAGCAGGCGCGTGAAAGAGCACATGAAATAGGTGTATCGCCAATATTTTCGTATTGCTCTAATCGATTATAGTTGTGAAGCGCAATTTCAGCCCGTTTACTTGCCGCTCAAGTCACGCATAAAAGAAGGTAGCACCGATTCGGTAGCTTATCCCCTGTCTTTTGCGTACTCGCGGCCCGTGGCGCCGAGTGGACGATTGAAGATCGCCGGTCTCACTAGCAGGTGGGCCCAAGCGCCTGGGGCCGGTTGGCAAGCCACAGGAGTAGGACAAATGTCGAAGGATTCGGGTAAGGGCGATCACGGCGGCGGGCCAGGCAAGATCGAGATCACGGTGGTGGTGAACGGCCAGCCCACGCAGGTCGAAGCCAATCCCAACCAGCCGCTTCACGTCGTTCGTGCCAAAGCCCTTGAGAACACGCAGAACGTCGCCCAGCCGGCCGAGAATTGGGAATTCAAGGATGAGGCCGGCAACCTGCTCGACGTGGACAAAAAAGTTGGCGATTTCGGTTTCGCGAACATTGTGACCCTGTTCCTCAGCCTGAAGGCGGGTGTAGCAGGTGCCTGAAATCCAGACTGTGGACCCTGCGGTCTCGCGAGCGAAATTCGATCGGCAGATCGGCTGGTTCCAAGCACAAGCGGGCGCTTACCGGGCTCAGGGTTGTTTCCTGATCGAGGCGAGATTCCCTACTGCCTTCTTCATCTTCGCACCGCCCAAGATAAGGCCACAGATAATCGGTGCAGCTGTCGAGATCGGCTTCTCCAATTACGACCTCCGACCTCCGTCGGTAGTCTTCGTCGACCCCTTTACCCGCCGGCCGGTTGCCCGCAAGGATTTACTGCTAAGTATGCTCAGACGACCGCATCTACCCGGAACCCCACCGGATATGATTTCGGTCCTCATGCAGCAGAAAGCTCTGTCGCTATCGGACTTCCTCCAGGCCAACAGTGCGGAACATACGCCATTCCTGTGCATGGCAGGCGTCCGGGAATACCACGACAATCCAGCCCATTCAGGTGACTCATGGCTTCTCCACCGGGGTTCTGGCGAAGGCTGTTTGGCCTTTATCCTGGACAAGATCATCAAGTACGGGACCGGCCCCGTGGAGCAGATACAGTATCAGTTCCAAATCTCAGTGGGAGCGATGGTAGTACCCCCATCCGCCATCCCGGAATGAGCGTTTTGATGGATGTAACGGCCGTGACGCTCCCGCGCCACTGTATCTCGACTGTGCATGCGCATCTGCGCTCGGTTGGTCGCGAAGACAATGAGGGGATGGCGCTCTGGGTCGGCGTTCAGCAAGACCAGCATTTTGCCGTAACAGAGACCGTTATCCCGGCGCAGCGCCACATTCGGACGGGGGATGGTGTTTGCGTGATGGTTCCGGCCGAGGAACTGCACCGGCTTAATGTCTGGCTCTACAATAGCGGCCTGAAACTCTTGGCCCAGATCCATAGCCATCCGGGCCGAGCCTACCATTCGACGACCGACGATGCTTATGCGGTTGCTACCACGGTTGGGTGTCTGTCGCTGGTAGTGCCGAATTTCGCCCGCGAGCCTTTCGATTTTGCTCGAGTCGCCGCCTATCGGCTCGACGGAAAAGCCAACTGGAATGCGCTCCCTTCCGCGGCACTGTCGCGAATGATCACAATAACGAGTTGAACAATGGCACTCGCTAACTTCATCGACCGCGCCGCCACGGCGGCATCTCAGGTCCTAGCCGATTTTCATCTGGAGGACTTTAAAGCAGCTCTTGAAAAGCAGGTCGTGGCCGTCGCCTTTGACGATCAAGCCGCTTCCTGCGCCGAAGGCCAGGCGACACTAGATCTTGCGGTGAGGTTGCTCGCCAGGCTCTATCCAGTTCTGGCGATACTCCCGCTGGGCAGCGCGGCAAGCTCTCAAGCCCAAGCGCTGGAGCGCTTGGCAAAGTCGATAAATCCAAAAGTTGGCATCCGGCGTTCCGGCAAGTCTGCCACCATCTGCGTAGCTGCTGGGGTGACGCGCCCACCACTCCGGTGCCCGACCTTTTTCATGGGATCGGAAGGTTGGGCCGCAAAGCTGTCGCGTACGGACCCGGTGGGCTCCGGCTCGAGTTTGCTGCCCTATGGAGCTGGCGCCGCCAGTTGCTTCGGCGCCGCCAACGTCTTTCGAACCATCTTCGCCGCTCAGCTGACCGGCGCCGAGTTAGACGAAACCATCGACCTCTCGTTATACAGCTACGACAAGACCAAAGCCGGCGAGGCAGGCCCGATCGACATGCCTGTCGACCTTGGCGAAACGGACCTCGTTGGGCTCGGTGCGATAGGCCATGGCTCGCTTTGGGCGCTAGCGAGACAACCCGGTCTCACGGGTCGTCTGCATGTAATCGATCACGAAGCAATCGAACTCTCAAACCTGCAGCGCTACGCCTTGGCCGGCCAGGCGGAGATTGGCATGTCCAAGGCGGTTCTTGCAGCCACCGCCCTTAGATCGACGGCCCTTGGGGTCGAGGCGCACCCGCTGACGTGGGCAGAATATGTTGCGCGCCAGGGCGACTGGGTCTTCGACCGAGTGGGTGTGGCGCTTGACACCGCCGCCGACCGTCTGGCGGTCCAAGGTGCTCTGCCCCGATGGATCGCGAATGCCTGGACGCAGGAGCACGACCTCGGCATCTCGCGGCACGGGTTCGATGACGGCCAAGCTTGCCTTTGTTGCATGTACCTGCCGTCCGGGAAATCCAAGGACGAGCACCAGCTGATTGCCGAGGAACTCGGAATACCGGAAGCACACGAGCAGGTGAAAACGCTCCTGCAGACCAATGCCGGAGTTCCCAACGACTTTGTAGTTCGGGTGGCTACAGCGATGGCTGTGCCGTTTGAACCGCTAGCCCCGTTTGTTGGCCAGCCCCTGCGTTCCTTTTATCAGCAGGCTATCTGCGGCGGTCTGGTGTTCCAGCTCAGTGATGGAAGTCGCCGCGTTCGAACCGTGGTTCCGATGGCCTTCCAGTCAGCGCTTGCCGGGATTATGCTTGCCGCCGAGCTCGTCAAACATAGCGTGGGTTTTCCCGTGGGCCCGACGACGAGCACTCGGGTGAATCTTCTGCGCCCACTTGGCTCCCACTTGCACGATCCGAAGGCCAAGGATTCCAGCGGCCGCTGCATCTGTAGCGATGACGATTTCATTGCCGCTTACAGGCGCAAATACGGCAAGAGCATCGTACAGCTAAGCGATGTCTCCGCCGCCTAAGCAGACGCGCGAATGTCTCCGTTGCCGCCGGGCGGCGATGTGCGCGCCACTACGAAACGCTATGTCCGCTCCTCTGCCGTCCGAGGGTCCATGAGATAGCCTCCCCACGCGCCGCACCGGAAACCTCCTTTCCGATGTACCGATCAAGCACCGGCCTCCATGGCACGAGCGTGAACTCGCGCGACTTCTCGATCACGGCATATTTGCCGCTGGCAAGCTCGACCGATCGGCGCAGCGTGCCTTCTATTCGTTCTCCAGGCTGCGCTTCGGCATACGAGAGACCGAGCTGATCCGACAGCTGGACGGCGACACGGTTCAGCTCGCGCTGGCGCAGGATCGAAATCATGTTGGCACGATAGACGACCCGGTCCTGTTCTTCGTGCGCGAGGCCTTGCGCGATCAGCCACTGCCGCCGACGGGCATGCGCCTCCCGCACCTCATGCCCGAAGCCTGAGTTGCGCAACGGCTCCGGTCTCTCGGCAACCAGGTTCCGGTCGAGCCAGGTGGCGCCTTCGAAGCTGACTTGGCGTTCCAGCGGCATTGATGAGAGCTTCTCGACTATCACAGGCTCGACCCTGGCCCGCAGGCGCTCGTATTCCGCGACACGATCGAGATGATCCGGCGCGATGATCCAGGTGCCATTCGGCTCGCGCTCCACGCCGCCGGTGGAGCGCCGGATCGCCTCCAGCCGGCGGATATGCGTCTCGGCAAAGCTTTCGGTGGCGAACGCATCATGCTTGAGGTGCATATCGACGCTGTAACGGCCGCCGTGTGCGGTTCCGATGTCGGCGATTGTACGGTCGACTTGCCTGGGCTTGGTATCCCTCGACGTGACACGCACGATGCAGCCGTCGGGCGTCGGTTCTGTCAACTCGCCTTTGCCGATGTCTATCCAATGGCTTTTGCCGTCAACGCCGTCGACGATGAGGTAATGCCGATCGTTGATTTCGTCGGCGAGCCCGCGCGCGACGAGGCGGCCGACGACCGGTGGGGAGGGCTCTTCACGTCGATCGTGGACAAGGTAATCGGCGGCACTGCGAGCGAGCCCCTTGCCAGTCAGCTCGCGGTGCATGGTCTTGATGATGTCGCCGCGTTCGCCGGTGCGGCGCAGCGTGGCTTCCAGCTCATCATCCAGGCGCCAGCGGACCGGGTCGACCTCCTCGGCTAAGCCCATCCGCTCGAGCTTGCGCAGACGGCCTTGATGCAGCGTCTGGCGAAAGGCGTCGCGGCCGTCCGTAGAAACAAGTCGGTCCTCATCGCGCATGCGCAGCAGCTGCCGGTCGATGCTGGTGAAGCGTTCCTGCTCCATTTCCTGGCGCAAGCGCTGTTCAATCTCGCGGTCGGTGCGGGGACCGAGGTCGAGGCTCACCAGTTCGGCCGCCCGCTCGCGGATGCCGTTCGAAATATACTCCCGCGCGATGACGAGGTTTTCGCCGCGATCATCCTTGCCGCGGACAATGATATGGGTGTGCGGATGGCCGGTGTTGAAATGGTCGACGGCAACCCAGTCGAGCTTCGTACCGAGGTCCTCTTGCATCTGCGCCATGAGACGGCGTGCGAGCGGCTTGAGGTCGTCATAGTCGATGCCATCCTCAGGAGCGACGATGAAGCGGAATTGATGCCGGTCGCTATCCGCGCGATCGACGAAGGCCTTACTGTCGATGCGATCACTGCCGGGGCCATAGAGTTTGCCGGGTTCGCCTTCCCTGGTGACGCCATCGCGCTGGATGTAGCGCAGATGCGCACGCGCTCCGTCCGCACCCTTGCCGGCCAGCTTCACAATCCGCGCCTTGACCATCACCCGCCGCTGCCGGAAGGCGGCATACCGGTCGCGTGACTTGAGCAGCGCGGCCGCCGCCCCGCCGCGGCCTGTCCGGCTCCCCGTGAAACGACCGCCGCGCTGGAGGCGGCCGCCGGCTCGGTTGATCGCTGCCTTGACCTGGCCGGCATAGCGCTTGCCTGCTTTCGAGCCGCGCGAGCCGATCTTGCCGAGCTTCGGCCTGAACTCATCGTCCTGCATACCAGCCTCCGGGCAAATTCAAGCGAAACCTGAGTCTCGCTGGCCCACCCTCCTGGCGCCGCCGGCAGCCTCCGGCAAAAACGATGTGCAGACAAAGGCTTCGCCGCCTCATGGAGGCGGTGCCTTTATCTTGCCTTACGCGCCCCTCGCCTTAAGCGTCCCTGGCCCCTCCCGGATGCCCTCAACATCGCTAGCCATTGTGCTTCTTTGGCCGCGCGAGATCCCTGCCGAGCGGCACGAAAAGGCCGCCATTCGTTTCACCGGCGCGAACACCGTCGCGAAGGAAGAACAAAGAGCGTCCGGAGGGAGCGTTCCGCCCCTTTGAAGTTGTGGATTGGCCTTTGAATTCGTTCATGTCGGCCGCCGAAATCCCCGTCGCCTCAAGCTGTTTCAGATAGGCAACGGTCTCTTTCGGCAGCGGCCTTCGAAGCTTCAAATGGCCTTCATAGCGCTCGGGTCCAGCGTTGTAGGCGGCAAACAGGCCGGGGAATCCGAAACGCTTATACATGGCACTGAGATAGGCGGTTCCGGCCAAGATGTTGTCGCGCGGATCGTGCGGGTCGGCTCCCAGACCGTGCTCGACGCGCATCTCCTGATAGGTGCCGGGCATCACCTGCATAAGACCCATGGCGCCGGCGCGGGAGGTGATGGGACGGCCATCGAGGACGGTCTTGCCGCGGCTTTCGGCATCGATGACGGCGCAAATCCAGGCCTGGGGAATGTGGAAGCGTGCGCTTGCTTCCGATACGAAGTGCTGCCATCGTTGCAGCTGCGGACTTTGGGAGATGACGGCTGGCTCAGCGCCGGTCGAGGCGGAACAGGCGCATGGCGCGACGGCGATCATGCCGAGCATCAGGAGGGTCACTCGGTCCATAACGGCACCAGCCTCCCGATGATGTTTTCGGCCGGCACCGGCCCGAAATAGCGACTGTCGAAGGAGTGATTTTTTTCGTTGCCGAGCAGGAAAACCTCGTCATGGGCGAGCGCTCGGCAGCCGTTCCACCAGGGCAGCGGACGGCCTTGCGTGTCGATTTTGAGCCGACGGGCGACGATCTCGCCGCCGATGATGATGGCATTACTAAAGGCGCAGACATGCTCGTCCGGCAGCGCGGCGAGACGCTTCACCAGCGGTATATTGCGAGGCAGATAACCGCGTTGGTCGGCGAGATAGGCAACGAAGCCAGGCGGGCGGGCGAGCACCAGATCGCCGCGCGCAGGCGTGCCAGACCCAACGCGATAGAGACCGACCGGCGCGCTAGCCGAGGCGTTCCAGACCAGCAAGGGAGACGGCTTTGGGAGCGCCGTGAAGCCTGTCAGGCTCAGGCCAATCGCGGCGATGGCGATTGCCTTGCGCGCCCGAACGCGCCGCAAACGGCTGCCGATCAGATGGATGGAAGGCCGCTGGCTCATGAGCGGGCTCCCTCGTCGGCTGAGCCGGACCCGCCCTTGTCATCGTCGGAGCCGGGTTCTGGCGGGCGGCCTTTCGACCAGTCGTCGAGTTCGTCGATGTGGTAGCGGACATAGCGGCCATGCTTGCGGTATTTCGGGCCGCCGCCGGTCAGCCGCATCTTTTCCAGGGTGCGCTGGGACAGGCCGATATAGAAGGCAGCCTGCGCGGTGTTCAGAAACGGACTGCCCTTCTTGGCGCGGGCCGCGCGGTCGTTTTCGTCGTCCATGATGGTCCTCGTTTCGCTTCGGACAAGCGACCGCGAGGATCGGCGAACGAGGTCGTCGTGGGGACGGGCGGAGAGTCGGGTGGGAGTTTTCGCCGCCCCTTCGGGCGAGCGTCGGCGGGAACCCCCGCGCCAAGTTGCGGCGCGAGGGCTTGAGCCGGCCGGTCAGTCGGCCGGGTTCCAGATGACGGCGTAGGTGTCTTGATCGTCTTGGCCGGCGGCGCGGCCAAGATTGGCGTAGAGCTTACGCGGACCGAACTCCGGTGCGGCGATGGACAAGCTCACATAGTCGTTGCCGGAAGTCTCCCCGGTTCGGATCCAGCCGGCGCCGACCTCCACGCCCTGCGTCAGCACCCGGAAGTCGGGATGGTTGTCGGCGGACTTGCTCCGATTGGGCACGATATCGATGTCGGCGCGGACGCTGAGCGTCCTGAGCTGGCCTTTGTAGCTGCCGTTTTCCTGCTTGTTGACGTAACCGATCGCGGTCATTTTCCTGTCTCCTTTTGCTGTCGCCGGGGACCATTCCCCTGCGATGGCGGACCGTGATGGGCGCGTCCGGACCGCCCGAACCCGGCAGGGCCGCAGCGGCAGCGAAGGACCCGAGCGGGCAGCTTTTTTGAAGCGAAGCGGGCGCGAGGAAGCCGCGTCATGCGGCGGGGAAAAAAGCTGGTGGCGAGGGTTTCGGGCGGGCTGGAACCGCCCACAGGTCAATGAGCCAGCCGCAGGGGAATGGTCCTCAAGACGTGTGGGGACAGGTCGCGTGATCGGGTGAGCACAACAAACGATCGGAACGCGTGCGGCGGGTTCCGCACGCTCAACACCGTGCCGGATCGATAAATGTGCCCGTGCACCGGAAGCTCCAGCAGGCATCTCGGCGTGGTAATCGAGCACTGGCAAGGGCGAGCTTTGGCGGCCGGATATTGTTGCCGGAGGCGGGGTCCAAGGGACGGAACGTGCAGCCAACGCGCCCCGGAGAGGCGCCAACCCTCGGCTATCGACGAGCCGCCTCGGCATGGCGGACTCATTCGAGGGTAAACAGCGACCGGGTCTTGGTCGAAATCCGCATCAGCAGGTTCCCGTGGAGCGAAACCGATCGTCTAGGCGTGATCGAGGAACTCGACCACATTGATACCGATTGCCTTCGCGAGGTCCGCCTGGCTGAGACCAGACGCTTTCCTTTGATCGACGCGGACATGCCCGGGGTGATCGGCCAGCCGCCATCCGCCAAGGTTAGGTCGTTCCTAGCGGCGCGGCGGGCACAGCTGAGCCCGCGTCCGAAGTGACGAGGAAAGGGTATTGCTCCCCCGATTTCCGAAGAAGGCCACTGGTCGCAATTGCCCCTGTGGGCCGTGGCGATCTTTTGGTCGCGCTTGCGACATTCTTGTCAGCCTTCGGGACACAACAATGTTTTCGGATAGGCGCGCACGAGGGGGCAAATCAAGGAATCTCAATCATGCAAACGCCGTGACGCCCAGCCGGACTCGATCCTCACGGCGTGGAGACCGGCGCGCCGTGCTGAAGAGCTCGAAGGTGTCAAAGGCCTTCCTCGACAGGGGGAGCAGCAACAGCGCGATCGTAGGCGCGACGGCCGCGTCTTCGCAGATCGCAGCCTGCGCACGCAATTACACGCTAGAGACAAAGCCTTACGCGGTCGATGCCGGCGTGCGGCAATGCATCGGCTCGGCCCGTCCGGAACGGTTTTCGTCTTCCCTAGCCGGTGCGGAAGTTCTGACTACTCCGACAGTATAGCACCTTTGCGGTCCGGGTGACCAAGCGATTGTGCGGCGCGCGCCGTCTCGGTCAAGGCACGGCGCCCTGCTCAAGCCGACAGGGCTTCGGCAAAAGATAGTCCGATTCGGTGCCCCCAAATGAAATGGCATAGCGCTTGCTGTTATCCGTTAGAGCCCATCAAAGCACGTCGAAAGCGATGAACAGAACCCTGGCAAAAACGCGAAGTTCCATACCAGCGCCCAAGGAGACCGTGCACGTTTGCGCCGAACGTCCCCTCCAGACGTCCCTGCTCCGGTATCTGATTTGCGATGGCTGGTTCGAGACTGACGGAGCCGTGGCGCTCGCCCAATTGTCGCTTACCCGCCTCCGGCAGGAGGATGCCTTTTTGGAACACGGCGTCGACCAAGTGCGGCCTCTCGGTCTCAGGACTGTCGCCGACGCGATCAACGTGCATCAGGCGACGGTAATCCGGGTGACGTCGAACACATACATGCAGACCCCGCGCGAAGTGTTCGAACTGAAGTATTTTTTCACCGTCGCGAGCGCGTCCTCCCAAGGTGGCGACGCGCGGTCCCCCCGAAGCTGTCCGCCATCGGATCATGGCGACAATCGCCGACGAATCGCAAGATGACGTGCTTTCCGACGACGACATCGTCGTCCGGCCCAAGGAAAGGGCGATCGATTTGCACGCCGCACCGTCACAAAAAATCGCGAAGCGATGAACATCCCCTCGTCCGTGCAATGCCGCAGGGAATGGCGCTTCTGGCGTTAATGCGGGTCAACGCAGCCACCCGAGTTTACAGCACATCCAAACTGGAGACCCTGTTGATGACCGAATCCGCTACGGGCTTCATGGACGGAGTTCTGCATGACCCAGAACAGCCAGATCAACGGTCTGGTCCCGCATGGGGTGCAGTCATTTCGCTTGCCTTAGGCACCTTCGGGCTTGTGACGGCAGAGTTTCTGCCTGCCTCCGTGCTGACGCCGCTCGCACATGATCTCTCTATCACCGAGGGTGCAGTTGGACAGGCGCTGACAACGACCGCCATCGTGGGGGCGATCTCGGCGCCGACGATGGCCGTCATCACAAGGCCCCTGGACCGCAGGATTGTCATATGGGCGATGACGCTGCTGCTGATCCTGTCGAACGTTCTATCGGCCGTCGCGGGGTCGCTGCCGGTTCTCCTGGCCGCCCGCGTCGTGCTCGGCATAGCGCTCGGAGGGTTCTGGTCGATTTCGGCAGCGCTGGCGATGCGGCTCGTTCCAAGTCACCTCCTGCGGCGCGCCATGTCGATCATCCTCACCGGCGTTACCGGCGCTACCGTTTGCGCGGCTCCAATCGGCGCCTATGTCGGCGACATCTGGGGATGGCGAACCGCCTTCATGATCGCTGCAGTCGTCGGCGCCGTTACGCTGGTAGTGCAACTCATAACCATTCCGAGGCTGCCTCCGATTGGAGTGACGAGCTTCCGCAGTCTGCTGGATGTGGCCAAGAATCCGATGATCAAAGTCGCGATCTTGGTCGTCCTGTTGGTCGCTTCCGGGCATTTCGCCAGCTTCACCTATATCCGCGCCTTCCTTGAGAAGTTTCCCGCGCTTGATATCGAGACGATCTCGCTCGTGTTGCTCGCCTTTGGCATCGGCGGCTTCTTCGGCAATTTGGCCGGCGCATTCCTGGCCGAGCACAGCCTCAAGGCAGCCGCGGCGCTGCCGCCCCTGCTCATAGCGATGGCCACTGTCTCGCTGCTGACGCTGGGAGCATCGGCTTGGGCCACGGCGATTGCGGTTACCGTATGGGGCTTTGCCTTCGGCGCGGTGCCGGTGGGACTGCAGACATGGATGGTGCTGCACGCCGCTCCCGAACAGGCCGAAAGCGCCGGTGGGCTGATGGCCGCAACGTTCCAGGTGGCCATCGCAGCGGGCGCGATTTTCGGCGGACTGCTGATGGACAATGCCGGCGTCGCCAGTGCCCTTGCGTACAGCGCCGTTGCCTCGTTCCTCGCCGCCCTGACAGTGTTCTTGCTCGGCCCGAAGCGCGAACCTCAGACCACCTGACAGAGAGGCCATCAGTGCAGCGCGGGAAAGATGCAATCATCAGCCGCGCTGTGCGATCCTACGCACGATTTTTGGCGGTTGCAGGCCTCGTCTCCGGGTGATCGGACGCTGTTGTCCGGTCGATTTCGACCGGCGGGGGCGTTTCGAATGATGGTGCCGACGAGAGAAACTAAGAGAGTGCCGAACCGGACCGCCTCGCCGTCGACCGCTCTGGCACGGCGACAATGTCGCTGCAGTGTAGGTATAACCACCTGAATTTTGAAAGATCCTCCAACAGGCGAGAACACGCTACGTGGCCACACGGCCGCTGCTAACCGTCAGAGCGTGCGGTCTATGCAGCTTTGTCTTGCGGCGAGCATCGGGCGGATCGCGCGCCTGATCTCTTACATGAAGCTCGGGGCCGAATATGCCCCGCGGCTTCTGATTCGGCCCGAAATAGTAGGATCGTTCGGCGATATCGTAGTTGTATTCACCAACTGTGATCCAGCCGCGATTGAACGTCGACAGACCCGCGCGGCGGCTTTCCAGCGGCGGAATCTCAAGCGCCGCCTGCCCTTGGTAAGGCGGCTTACCGGAATTCGGCAGGACGACGAGATGAGTTATCTCACGCTCAGGATCCCCGCAATTCGGTGCGGCGCATGGCGAAAACCTTCAGCCTCGCACAGCTTGCGGTAAAAGTACTTCTTCCACTTCACGTTTTTGGTGTTGCCGGCTGCCAGCGTGGGGAAACACGTGGCACGCGTCATGCAAAATCATCGAATTTGCGTCAGACCCAATTTTACACGCCGGTTCGCACCCGTATGAGGCGCTGAGTAAATCGAGACTAAGACCAGGAGTGCCCGCGACTTCACATGCGGGATGCCTCCTGCAACATTATCTGCCGCATCCAGATGCTTGCCGGATCACTGTTGTGAAGGGTGGGCCATTGGACGGCCTCGGTGAACGTGGGTAGTGGCCGCGGAAGTTCGATGATCCGCAGGGGAAAGGTTTTTTTGAAATGCTGAACCAGCCGGAAGGGCATGGTCGCTATACGAGCTGTGCCTGAGACCATCGGCGGAATCATGCTAAAGGCCTGCACGACGATCTCGACACGTCTCTTGAGACCATGCTCAAGCAAAAACTGTTCCTCGATGGAGGGCATCTGGGCACCGCCGACCCTGAACGCAATGTGCTTCATCGATACGTATCTCTCGAATGTAAGCTGCCGTGGCAACTCCTTGTTCGTGGGGCAGCCCACGCACACGAATGTCTCGTCGAACAGCGCCGCTCTTGGATGGGCGCTTGACATGAAAAATTCCGGAAGAATCAGAAAATCGACGTCACCGCGCCGGAGAAGCTCATCGGGGTCGTGGTCGAGCGGCCGCAATTCGAAGCTGACGGCGGGTGCTTCGCGTGCAACCCGCTCCACGACCTTTTCAAAAAACACGAGTGTGGCGAAATCGGAAAGAATGATCCTGAAGCGGCGATCGGATTGAGCCGGATTAAACGGATCCCAAGAAATAATCGAGCATTGGATGTGCAAGAGTGCGCCACGAACTGCGGGAGCGAGTGTTTCCGCACGCGGGGTTAGAACACGTTCGCGGCCGCTCATCGTAAACAGTTCATCGTTGAAATAGTTGCGCAGCCGGGCGACGGCCGCGCTCATGGCCGGCTGACTAAGGTTGATGCTGCTTGCCGCCGCCGTGAGGTTGCGCGCGGTCAGCAGTGCGTCGAGCACGACGAGAAGGTTCAGATCAAGGCCTTTGAAACGCATGCCTCATCTGTCCGTAACGTGGTTGTTTGTCATCGTGACCATTATGGGCGCTCGTTTACGGTCCCACTCAGAGGTGTTGTGTCCCGACCTGCCGCCCGCGCGCGTGGAGGACGTGCTCGTCGTAGTTATGGGGATAGCGCGGCCGATGAGCGAATGGCCGACCGGTACAACAGTCGATCGGATAGGTCCGGAGCTATGAAACATGTCGATTACAGATGCGAATTTTTCACGTGGCTAATTGATTACAGATTGAGATTTGAGCGGACTTGGGTGCGGCGGCGCTCCGACAACGATCCGCGACACATATCCGAGGTTGCGCGCAATACTGCGAATTGCCATCGCTATGACGACAATCGCCACTCCAAGCACAGTTGCGAAGGCGATTCTGGTCGTGAGATTCCAGACTTCTCCAAACTGTATCAAATCCATGAGGCGAAACACGGCACCCTGGACCAGGTAAAGCAGCAGCGTGCTCTGACCAAGCTGCACCGCGACAAAGCGAGCTACTCTAGTCGAATAGACAAGTCTCCAGCATTGGAACATAGACTGCATTGCTACCGCAGAAGCCGCCAAAGAGCCAGAGAACATCAGAAAAACTCGTTTAGCTGACTGTTCATCATGAATTAAAACGAGATTGTTGTAGGCATAAGTCTCCTTGCCCCATCCGAGGAAGCATATGAAAGCCGCTATCGAAAATAAGACAACAAAAATCGATTTGTAACGCCAGATGACACCATTCTGCCATCCGATCGGCTGGGCAAACAGGAACCCTAAACAATAAAATGGGTAAGTGTATTTTAACAACGGGGTTATTGATAACGTGATGGGTGCGAATGCGACCGCAATTGCAGATGCGCTTATGATCCACATCGATAGACGGTTGAACGTTGTAAGAACTCTAATCAGAATGAACGAAATAAATGCGGCCCATATGAACCAGTAAGTTCCAATAACTTCCGTCAACAAATCTAACAGAGTATCAGTCAAACTCTTCGTAGGAAAAATAACTGCGGACTTTAACGTCCAAATCAACGTACACCAAAATAGCATTGGCAGTAGTAGCTGCATTGCCCGCTCACCGACACCCTGGGTGAACGATTTTCGCAAAATTGCCCCAGAAGAAAGGTATCCGCTTATCGCCATAAATAGAGGCATATGAAACATGTAGATCGACTTGAAATACGGCGACAGCCAGAAAGCGTCGGTGCCCTGGTAGATTAAATATTGTAACAAGTGCCCAATTATCACCAAAGTAATGAGTATGCCTTTGGCGAAATCAAAGCTTAGGTCTCGGTTGTTTGTCCCTGCTGGGCACGAGCCGCGTCCCTTCGCTCCGGCTCTTATGTGATCAAGCATCAGACTCCAGCCTATCTGTTGCAGTTGCTACTTGCCGTTTCTGGGCACGGCGAGCGCGGTGCAAAGGATCGAAAATCACGCGGATCGCGGCGTGGTATGGAGGGCCGATTGGCTGCAACCGAGCGGACAAAATCCCAGTGCCTGATCGCAAACCTCGAGCGCATTGGCGGTCGCATGTGTGGCGATGCGAACGCCCGGCACTATGGTCGTCTGGCCGTCTCTGCAGAACCTCTCGAGATGGTTTCGCAACGGGTGCCGAACCATGCCAAAAGCGAATGGAATGCCACGCTGCTGCAGCACCGGCCGCATGATGCGGATAGAATGACTCATTCCGAGTCTCTCAAGATCCGGATGCATCCTGTACGATCCGAGCTCGCCTACCAAGAAATCAACCTCGCCAACCGTGAAGAAATGGCGCAGCAGGTCCTAGTGAGCTGCTACGCCGTGCACATCAGAGCCGATTGCGCGAACCTTCGGCCCTGCACCGGCCCAGCTACAACCGCCTGAAAGCCCCTGTCGCCCATAGGCCTTTTGGAAGAAGGCGGAGAGTTCGACATGATCGGCTACTTACAAGTCATTTCCCGGCACACGCTGCAGAAGCAGTGGCGTGATCGGGCGCATGTCAAGTGCGGTCATCTATGCAGCGCCCTGGAAGTTTGGTAAAATCGATTGTTTAGATCGCGAGCATCCACGCTATGGATAAGTGAAAGATGCGCTTCAAGGGCCTTGATCTGAACCTTCTCGTCGTGCTCGACGCACTGCTGACCGAGCGGACCCTCACGGCGGCGGCAAGCAGCATCAACCTTAGTCAGCCGGCCATGAGCGCGGCCGTCGCCCGGCTGCGCGACTATTTCAACGATGAACTGTTTACGACGAGCGGCCGCGAACGTGTTCTAACCCCGCGTGCGGAAACACTCGCCCCCGCGGTTCGCAGCGCACTGCTGAACATCCAGTGCTCGATTATCTCTTGGGATCCGTTTAATCCGGCTCAATCCGATCGCCGTTTCAGGATCATTCTTTCCGATTTCGCCACACTCGTGTTTTTTGAAAAGGTCGTGGAGCGGGTTGCACGCGAAGCACCCGCCGTCAGCTTCGAATTGTTGCCTATCGACGACGACCCCGATGAGCTTCTCCGGCGCGGTGACGTCGATTTTCTGATTTTTCCAGAATTGTTCATGTCAAGCGCCCATCCAAGAGCGGCGCTGTTCGACGAGACGCTCGTGTGCGTGGGCTGCTCCACGAACAAGCAGCTGCCACGGCAGCTTACATTCGAGAGATACATGTCGATGAGGCACGTTGCGGTCAAGTTCGGGCGGACGCTGAAGCCCTCAATCGAGGAACGGTTTTTTCTTGAGCATGGTCTCAAGAGACGTGTCGAGATCGTTGTGCAGGCCTTTAGCATGATCCCGCCGATGGTCTCAGGCACAGCTCGTATAGCTACCATGCCCTTCCGGCTGGTTCAGCATTTCAAAAAAACCTTCCCCCTGCGGATCATCGACCTTCCGCTGCCACTACCCACGTTCACCGAGGCCCTTCAATGGCCCGCCCTTCACAACAGTGATCCGGCAAGCATCTGGCTGCGAGAGATATTGCTACAGGAGGCGTCTCGAATGACTTCTCCGGGGGACGCCAAAAGGCGCCCCAGGCAGCCCTAATTTACTCCCGCGTCTCACGCCGGCACTCGCGTCAATAGCCCGTGTCGGAAGAGAGCGATGCTCGCGGCAAGTGCGCCTGCGAGGTCGTCCAGCGGGTGGGCTGCGTCGACAAACGGTGCGAATGAGAAGGGCCCCCCATAGCCGCCATCAAGCAGCGCCCGGATCTGGCTGCCATTGTCGGAACCGACTAGGACGCGATCCGGGTAAATCCAGTGGATCGGATCGTTCACGCTTGAAATGTGGACGAGACCGGTCAGCTCGGAGGAGAAGAACGTCTCCCCGGCAAGCGTGTGGTGGAACGTGTCGTGCACGAGGCGGAAGACGGATTGGCCATCAATGGCGGCAATGGCCTTAGCCGCTTCGTTCTTCGATCGAAGCGAGCAGGTCCGGAAGCCCAGCGGCTCGATGAGACCGATCAGACCGCGCGACTGGAGGATCGGCTTGAGCGCCTTCAAGGCGACGCGGAGATCGCCGCGGCGCTCGACATTGGCGGGCCAGGAGCCGTCGTTGACCGGCACCAGCATGAGCGTCTTGGCTCCGCAGGCCGCTGCATAATCGGCGAGCTTGCTCGCCTCGGCCCTGCGGGCGGGGGTCCACTCATTGAAGCGCTGGAGGGCATTGACGGAAATAATCCCAACGCCTGTGTCGGCGGCCGCAGACCGGACGTCCGCCGCCGGCATGCCGCGTGCAATAGCATTGCTGCCCGGTTGGCTGCGGATCTGGACATCGGTTAGGCCCTGGTCGCGGGCAAAAGCGAAAAGTGCCCTGACGTCAAGTCCGGGCGTCGCCAAATAATCGAGTGCAAAGCGGGGCGATGCTTGGCGCATGGCTTGGCTTTCCTTCCATGAAACGGGCGTCATTCTCGGCTGACTGGCTTCTACCGTGCGTTGATTCGCGAGGGCCGAAATGATGGGCATGAGCGAGGCGAGGCAGTCGTACTCACGTTTCTCTCACGCTATGTTTTTCTCTCATTTATGAGCCGACGTTCACCCAAACGGCGGTGCCGCGCCTCCTGAGACATGGCTTGAATAGGTGCAATGACCGAACTGGCTCGCAGCCATCCAACTGCTTCCGCAAGGTACCCGCCAACCCTGAAAGATGCCCAACCGATCAGATTCAAACTCAAGCAGCAGGGTGTTTCGCCAGAGCGAGGCAGACGCCCAGCGCGATCATCGCGCCGCCTGACGCCTCCCTCAGGCGGCGGATCAACCCGGGACGCGCTGCCGCGCCGTCTTGAATGCCGCTGGCCACGACGGCAACCACGATGTCGGCGAGCGTGTTGAGCGCAATGGACACGGAGCCAAGCACCACGAATTGCAGAGCTATGAGCCCTGCGCTCGGATTCACGAACTGCGGAATGAAGGCGAGGAAGAACATTGCCGTCTTCGGGTTGAGCGCCTCGACCAGTACCCCTTCACGAAACGCCCGCCGGGGTCCGACTGGACCCACTGCGGCGCCGTCATCGCCGCCAGTCGCTCCCTTGAGGCGGGCGGCTTGAAAGGTGCGAAAGCCGAGCCAGACGAGGTAGACCGCGCCGAACAGCTTTAATGCGGAGAACAGTTCCGAGCTTTCGAGCACGATCGCGGAAACACCTAAGCTTGCGGCGAGGGCGTGGATCATGCCCCCCAACCCCGTGCCGAAGCTGGAAGCGATACCTTCCCGACGACCACCGGCGAGCGTGCGCGCGGCAACGTAGAAGATGCCCGGACCGGGGGTGATGGCGAGCACGGAGGCCGCGGCGAGGTACAGGGCGAGTGGGGTCAGTTCTGGCATGATGGTCGATTCCGACGAAGTTCATGATTATTTTGGGATGAGAGCGGCGACGTCGCGGTCAGATGCCCGCTCGCTCGCCGCAAGGCCCGCCGCCACGCCAGCGCGGTCGGCCGCGTTCCGGTTCTGGCTCATTTTGCGCTTGCCCTCCAACCTCGTGATTGGCATGCGCAGGCCGACGATTCTGCGGAGTTGCGCCTGTACAAAATCCGGCGGCGCGTCCGACACGGCCCAAGGCGAGGCGCGCTCGCCCTCGTGGTGGTCGGTCAGCCGATTCACGACGTCCAGCAGTCTTCCCGCATCCTCGAAGAACTCGACCGGGCCATAGGCGTGGACGGCGACGTAATTCCAGGTCGGGACGACCTTCCCGGTTTCCCGCTTGGTCGCATACCATGCCGGCGTCACGTAAGCGTCCGGCCCCATGAAGATGGCCAAGCCGTCGCCCAGCGGCGGAACACGGCACTGGGGATTGGCCTTCGCCAGGTGCCCGTAGATCACGCCGTGCTCGCCCTCGTTCTCGTCAAGGAAGAGGGGCAGTGGCGTTGCGAGCGGCCCTTCCGCCGTGACGGTAACGAAGTTCGCCAGCAGCGCCGCGCGAATGGTCGCGCGCAGGCATTCCTTGTCGTCGTCGCGGAAAGCGGGAGGGATGTACATCGCGAAACTCCTTGCGTTACCAAGTCAGGTATCGGCAAGCTGGCCTGCTGGAAACAGCCAGTCAGAAGCTATTGAGGTAGTCCAGTTGGTGAAAGGGCATCGCGCGCCGGATCAGAGCACCGGAATCCCCGGTGCCGGTCACGGTATGCGAATTGCTTGCCAAACCTTTTGGACGCAGCCAGCGATCCCGCAGGGTCGCGCTATGTGAGCCTGCGGCAAGCCAATGAAATCGATCCAACGCGAAGTGAACCATACATTCAAACAATCGTCGAAGAGTGAACCTACCGGCGGTGCTGGGCCATGCCGAGAGCGTGCGCGGGTCCTCATCGTAGCAGGTGACAACAGACGTCTACGCTTAGCCAACTGTCGGAGCCGATCAGTTCGTCCGATGTCGACGAAGTGCTTGTTGGCAGGGCGTAAACGGCCTGTAAGCCTTCATAAGCGAGACCACACAGGTGCTGGCTGGGAAAGCAGGTCCATGCGATCTCGCATTTCAGTGATGTTCTGGAAGCGAGCGAATTTCATATCCGCAGGCATCTAATGCAGGAATCAGATTGGACAGCGCCATAACGGTCTGGTTGCGCAGACTGGCTTCAGTGCTCCGTGTCGACTCGTCGGGAGGGCATCCGTCGTGCAAGAGCACGATTGCGCCGGGGCGTACCGAAGCGAGCACTGCATCGACGATCGCGTCGGTGCCGGGGCGCGACCAGTCTCTTGGGTCGATCGACCAATGAAGGGCCGCCAGCCCCGCGATCTCTGAGGCAGTGAACACTTCTTCGCTCCAGGCGCCGTATGGCGCGCGAATGTAGCGGATCGAGGCCTGCGGGCATGCTAGCATGATGGCCTGGTTCGCCTCAAATACCTCACGTTGCACTTCGCCCAAACCGCATTTGGACAGGTCCGGATGAGACATCGTGTGGTTGCCTACCTCATGCCCTTCTGCGATCATTCGCTGGATGAGATCCGGATGCTCTGCGGCGTAAGCACCAATGACGAAGAATGTCGCTGGCACCCGATTTTGCGCCAGCACATCGAGTATCTGTGGTGTGAAACATGGATTGGGACCGTCGTCAAACGTCAGATAAACGCTTCGACGCCCGGTGCCGTCAGCGCATTCACTCTGCACCTCCCATCTGTCATCGAGACGTCTCATAGCTGCGAACCCTTGCGGTCAATTGTTGTACCGGTCGGCCATTCGCAATCGGCATAACCCCGATCCTTGAGGCAGGGGCCTACGCTATCGGGGAGAGCTTGTCGCGAAGAGCCGACGCGATGCAGCTTGCGCCGATCACCGATGTACCTGGTCGAAAAGGGGATCGGCTCGCTTGATGTTCGGCGCAGACCAGGAGGGACACACCAGAAAATGCTCCTCGGAGCCAACGCTTGCATCGACAATCTCGTTAGGGCTGCATCCTTGAATTCTTCCTATGGGACGTTCTGTCGAATCGGCAAAATCGATTGTTTCGATGACAAGCATCCACGTTGCGGATAGATGAGACAAAGGCTTGGATCGCGCAACCTCACGGCGGCAGCAGGTCAGCCGGCCATGAGCGCGGCCGTCGCCCGGCCGCGCGACTATTTCAACGATGAACTGTTTATGATGAGCGGCCGCGAATGCGTTCTAACCCGCGTGCGGAACCGTCAGCGTCTCAGAGTCGAGCGACGACGTCCCGCAGCATCTCGACGCCTTTTTCGATCTGCCGGATGCTCAGGGCGGAATAGCCCATGACAAGCCCGACGCGGTCGGCTTCGCCTGCTCCCGACTGCCGATGATAAAGCGGCGAAATCGGGTGCAGACCCAGACCCGCGTATTGGGCAGCTTCGACCAACGCCGTTTCACGCGATCGCGGCAGGTCGTTGAACCATATGACGACGTGCAGTCCAGCCTCTGCCCCCTGGACGGCGATCCGACCTTGAAAACTCCGCTTCAGGGCGGTCAGCAATGCCTCCCGGCGCTCGCCGTTGATGCGGCGCACGCGGCGCACATGGCTTTCATAGCCACCGCTCTCGATCAGAGAGGCCAATGACTCCTGCCCCGCCATCGGAGAATGCCGGTCGGCAAGCTGCTTGGCGGTTTCGAAAACCTGCAGGAATTCCGCCGGGACGACGAGATAACCGATCCGCAGCATCGGCGAGAGCGTCTTGGAGATGGTGCCGAGGTAGATGACGGCCCCATGATCCTCGAGGCTATGCAGCGGGGGAACGGGGCTGATATCGTAGCGATATTCGCTGTCGTAGTCGTCCTCGATGACATAGGCGCCCTGCTCCCGCGCCCATTCCAGAAGCTGATGCCGCCGCGGGATCGGCATGACGCCGCCGAGCGGAAACTGATGCGAGGGCGTCACATAGGCCAGCCGGGCCGCGACCCCCGCCAGTTGCTCCGTTTGCATGCCGTGATCGTCAACCTCGACGGGAACGGGCGTGGCACCTGTACTGGCAAAGACCTGGCGCGCCATCCTGTAGCAGGGGTCCTCGATGACGAAGCTGTCCCCGGGGTCGAGCAGCAGGCGCGCGCAGAGATCGAGGCCCTGCTGCGAACCATTGACGATGACGATCTGCTCGGGGTCGCAGCGCACAGTACGGGCGCGCCAGAGATAGCCCTGAAGCGCTTGGCGGAGCCGGCTCGAACCGCACGGATCGTCATAGGCGAGCCGTGCCGGCCGCTGCGCCATCGCCGCGTTCATCGCGCGCTTCCAAACCGATGCGGGGAAATCTGAGGGCGCCAGGACGCCATAGCGGAAATCAACCTTCAGCGTGTTCGGCAGGTAATCCGGCCAGCGCGGAGTACCACGCAGCCGTTCGCCATAGCTTGACAAGTGAACCGGGCCGAACCGTTTTGGGGGATTGGCGGTCAGCTCATGTCCCAGCAGTGAGGATGCGACACGAGGGCGCGCGCCTTGACGGATGTCGATGAAACCTTCCGCGGCCAGCTGCTCGTAGGCGACGGTGACGGTCGTTCGCGAGACTCCAAGTTCCTCGGCGAGACCACGGGAGGACGGCAGCTGGCTGCCGGTGCCGTAAACGCCTCTGAGGATCTGCTCGCGAAGCGCTTCGTAGATCTGGCGCGCGCCCATGCCATGCGAGCGGGTTGAAGCACCGGGACCTGGAGACTGGACCATTTCTTTTCCTGCCAACTGGACATTCCATATCAACCAGTTTGCAGCCACTCCTTCCGAAAGCCAAGAGCACGTCTGAAGCCGATGCCCGAGACCGCAATCCAAGACCGGAAAGTGGCACATCTGCGAACGATGCCAAATTCGGCTTCGCTACCCGCGCCATCCATCACGGCTACGATCCGGCTGGTTTTCCCAATGCCGGTCAACCACGCGTCTTCCTGAGCTCGACCTACGATCGAAAGTGTTGCGGCGAATGAGGCCGCCGCCTTTGCGGCGCAATCCTCGGCGACGCGGAAGCCCTCCACACGCTGTACGAAACGGGCTTGCGCTACATCACCGGCGCGGCGCTCTCGACCATGTCCTCCTTCCTGGTTCTGCGCGGGCTGAAAAGGACTCTCACGCTTCGCATGGAATGGCACAGCACCACGGCGCTTGCGATCGCGCAGGTGCGCGACGGGCATTCGGCCGTGGGTTAGGTGAGCTCCCCTTCCTCGACTCGCATCCCGATCAGGCGATTGCCCGAAAGCAGATGTCGGGCATCGCCAACGAGGGGGCCGAAGGGTCAAGGCGCGCTAAGACATGATCGTCGCCCCACCAACGCATTTTGCCAAAAGCATCTCAACGACGAATATGCCGGCTTGGCGCGCCGTAGGGCCGCCGCCTTATCCCGCGAGCCGCGCAGCCCGCTCGCACGTCCCGTCCGCTATGCGTAACACCAGGCTGATGCCGGAGACCATAGGCAGTCACCGAACCGGGTCCGCCGTCGAGAAACGACGAATTGGTGCTGTCTTGAGCCACCGGCAAGCAAATCCATTACTGATCCTCGACTGCCATAGGCGTTATGCATGCTCGCAGCCTGGGCACAGTCATATGAAGATGCTTGGACAGACCGGTGTTTCGGCAACTGCTATCTTTCGTCCAGCGATTGGCATCAGTTTTGATGGACGCGAGCAGCTTGCGAGGGACGCATGCGAACGCGGCGCTGCTCCCACAATCGTCGCAGTTCTCCTGTGAGAGTCTCGCGCTGGGCCTGATCCAGCGTAATTGTATCGAGGAGATCCGCGAGCACGGCTTCGCCTTCGATCCGCGTCAGCATATCGAACAACTCATGTGAAATACGCGCACAGTCACGGCTGGAGTGATCCGTTCGGATTTCGCAGACGGTCTCCTGGCGATCCTGCGCCGTGTATGCGCGGACTTTATGCAGGGATACATAAGGCGGCAATGAAACCGCGAGCGCAGTCCAATCCTGCAGCGTTGCGGCCCGTTTTTTGACGAGGAACGGCCCGACCACAAGTCCATCCAGCTCTGTCGTCAGGAATGTGGCAATCGAGTCTGCAACGGAATCAACGATTGGCTCGGCATTGTTGTTGAAGGACGTATTGAGCAGAATTGGGATGCCAGTGCGCTGCTTGAAGGCATTGATGACGTCCCAGTAGGCCGGACTGGCCTTGCGCGATACTGTTTGCAGCCGAGCCGTACCGTCGACGTGGGTGATGGCGCCGAGCAAACCACGCTTGGAGTCGCGCACACGGACCACGAAATTCATGAAGGGAAATTCGCACGCACTGCCGGGGAGGTCGAAAAATTCGCGCGCATCCTCCTCCAGCACTGACGGGGCGAACGGGCGATACCCTTCCCGCTTCTTGACCATGGCGTTGATCCGGTCCTTGTTTGTGGCGGGCCTGGGGTCGGCAAGAATGCTGCGATTTCCGAGCGCGCGCGGCCCGAACTCCGAACGACCTTGCACCCAGCCGATCACGGCGCCACCGGCCATCCACTCGGCTGCCCTATCCGCCACCGCCTCAGTGCGTTCAAACTCCAGGTGCCCCGCCCATGCCTTGAGTTCTTCTTCGACAGCGTGATCGCTCGCGAGATCCGGCCCCCAATAAACCTCCTGCAGTCGCGCACGCGGCGCGGGGCGGCCCAGCTCACCAGACACGATGAGTGCGGCGCCTAATGCGCAGCCAGCGTCATGCGATGCGGGCTGCACGAAAATGTCTTCGAAAAGTCCTGAATAGAGCAGCTTGCCGTTCACGGAGCAATTGTGCGCAACGCCGCCGGCCAGGCACAACCGCGTCATCCCGGTGTCCTCACGATGATGCCGAAGAATGTGAAACACGATGCGTTCGAGCGCTTCCTGTAACGACGCACTCACATCTTTATGCTGCTGGGTGAATGGCATTCCCTTTTGCCGGACCTGAATGGTGCGAAGCAAAGTCGGACCGATGCGGTCCAGGTGGACCCGATACTCGCCGTTTGCAGACAGTTCATAGAACTGCTCGAAAAGCTCGCGATAGGGAACGGGATCGCCGTAGGGGGCAAGCCCCATTACCTTATATTCATCGAACAAGCCGTAGCCGAGATACCGGATCACCTCGAGATAAAATAGCCCAAGGGAATTGTTCTCTGGGAAAGTCGCGAGTTGCGAAATTTCAGCACCAGATCCTACCGCCACAAGACCCGACTGGAAATCACCAGAGCCATCGATCGCGAAAATCAGACTTTGCTCGAAGCCCGACATTGCAAAAGCGCTCACGGCGTGCGCCTGATGATGACTTACGAATGAGATACGCGAAGGGTCGAGTTCGGTACCGAACTCCTGCGCCAACAGCTGCTGCACCAAAAGTTTGGCATCCAACGGAATGGAGGCGTCAGGCTCGGAAGCAAGCATGTTTTCGAGCATGGCGTTGCAATAGGCTTCGGTAGCGTAGTACGCCACATGATCGATTTCGCTGAGCTGAACCCCAGCGGCTGAAAGACAGTATTGAACCGAGCCAATCGGGAGCTTGTTGGAGTGTTTGATCCGATTGAGGCGTTCCTCTTCTACGGCCGCAATGACCTGTCCGTCTCGGACGAGTACCGCAGCGCCATCGTGCATGAATGAGTTCGGAACCTGGAATCTGTTTTCATAGACTTTGTCTAATCCGCCGCTCAATCCTAGACACAGCATCTCGCTCTCCATTGTCGTACAGGAAGACTGAATTGGCCTGTCTCAAGGCCGTTTGATCAAAAACACAGGCTGCGTTGTCGTTCGCCGGCGCGAACGCCAGTCAGAAATCGCCAACCTCAAAGAAATTCTCTTCCGCCGGGAATCAACATGAGATCCTGTGATCGAGGTGCCGGGCGGCCCATAACGTTGATAGATTGAGTGGATGCCACCGAAGACCCTGGGTGGCATGCCGATTTCTGTTGGCGATGTCGTTTATTGGCAGCACGAAGTCCGTTGCGCATTGCTTATCTCCCTCTCTTTCGCGTCAGCGCATGAGTCGGCGGCGCAACAGCGCCATCGAGAGGAAGAATGGCAACAGCGCGTACAGGCCGAGCACACCGACATGCAGGGCAATGCCGCCAATCGGGCGATCAAGCATAACCGGACGAATGAGGTCGATCGCATGTGACAGCGGCATGCATCGCGCTATCTGCTGAAACGCGTGAGGCAGCTGATCCGATGGGAAAACGGCGCCCGACAGGAACATCATAGGTGTGAGGACAAGCGTCTGGTAAAACACGAAGTAATCGTAGCTGGGCGAAAGCGCGGTGACGACCATCGCGAGGCTCGCAAACACGCACCCAGTGAGAGCAATGATTGGCAGCGCATAGAGGATGGACGGCCAGGCTGCATAACCCAACGTTGCGGTGACAATGGTGATTGCCGTACCGGCCAAGAAGGCCTTGGTGGCTGCCCACGCCAGTTCACCCAGAACGATGTCGCCGAGGGTAACGTGCGTATACAGCATTGCTTCCCAAGTGCGCTGAGAGTGCATGCGAGCGAAAGCCGCGTACAATGTTTCCATGGTAGAGGCGGTCATCGCACTTACCGCGACCATGCCGGCCGCCAAAAAGGCAATATAGGACGCACCGTCGACGCGGCCGACCATTATGCCGAGGCCGGTGCCTAGGCCGAAAAGATAGATCATAGGATCGGCAAGGTTACCGAGAATCGTCACGAGTGAGACTTTCTTCCATGCCAGATAGTTGCGGCGCCACACCGCAACCCAGTTCCACGCATTGGCCGGCAACGCCGCCGCAAAATCTTCAATCATCGTTCACTCCTCCATCTCGCGCCCGGTCAGCCGCAAGAAAACATCCTCGAGATTGGCTGGACGCAAAAGAAGCCGTAGACCTGCTCGCCCGTGCAGTTGCGTGCGCACCTGCTCAGGGTCTGGCGCGTAGCAATAAAGGGTTTCGCCGCTGACCTCGATGCGCTGGGAATGTGGCTTGACCAGCGAAAGCAACTCGTGCGGATCGCCGCCGTAAATCTCCATGACCTGGCATCCGATATGCTCGTCGATCAGCGCCTGCGGGCGGCCTTCGGCGATATTGCGACCCCTTTCGAGCACGCACAGCCGATCGCATAATCGCTCAGCCTCTTCCATGAAATGCGTCGTCAGGATAATCGTCTTGCCACGTGCCAACAGGGCGCGCAGCCGCTCCCAGATCAGGTGGCGCGCGTGCGGATCGAGGCCGGTTGTCGGCTCGTCCATCACGATGAGCTGGGGGTCGTTGATCAACGCCCGCGCCATCGTCAGGCATCGCTTCATGCCGCCGGACAGTTCCGAGACGCGCGCATCCGCCTTGCGCTCGAGGCGAGCGAACTCGAGAAGCGACGGGATGACCGCTTCGCTCTGGCGTGTGCTCATGCCGAAGTAGCGTCCGAACACCAGCAAGTTCTCGCGTACGGTCAATTCCTGGTCAAGATTGTCGAATTGCGGGACCACGCCAATGCCCCTGCGTGCCAGCCGAGCGCGCGCCGGCACTGGGACGCCGAGCACCGTGATCGCGCCCGCGTCAGGGCATGTCATGCCGAGGAGCATACGCGCAATCGTGCTTTTGCCTGCCCCGTTTGGTCCGAGGAGGCCGAAACACTCTCCCGACGCAACGGAGAACGACAGTTCGTCGACAACGACCTTGTTCCCATACGACTTGGTTACGCCGGCAAAATCGACTGCCACGGTTGACGCAGAGTCAGGCACGGAGCTTTTCGCGCTTGTTTGCCCGTGAGACTCCCGTTCGATCGCAGGAGTCTCGAGCCGCCGCAATTCCTCTGGGCCCAACTTACGCTTCAACACTTGATGTTTCTGGTCCTGGCTCAAAACTCTTCCACCTAAGGTCACGTGACTATTGCTGTTCGCTGTAAGCTGCGTCAGATCCAACCAAGTCGGGCTTTGGAATGCTGCCGCCGGTGTCTGGCACGTTGGCCGCAGAGCTTCGCGACAACCAATCGCTATTGCTCAAAGTACACAGCGCGTATGCTTTCAAAGGGAGCAGGAGAAAGATGTTGATGACTGTGTGGAGCGAGAATCCGAGAAATCGAAGTTGGCGCGCACGAAACGCTGCCACGCTGCAGCGAACTATAGTCATGGCTGCAATCATCAGGCATGCCGTCCAAGGCGCAGTACCTGTCGTTACGAATTGCGCGAGCCCCGCCAGAATCGACAAAGAGAGCAATAATGGGCCAATATTCTGGCCAATCACGTCCAATGTGAGATAAATATTAAGGCCGCGCAGCAGTTGGAACGCCAGCAACGTGTCACGGAAAGTGCTCCGGGCCCAGCGAAGCTGTTGGCGCAGATAGGGACCCATGCTGTTGGGAACGACTGTTGCCGCGACGGCCTCCGGGACATACTCTGTTCGAAAGCCTGCTTTCAGCATCAGGATCGTAAGGTGGCGGTCCTCGCCGAAGTCGCTCGGCTTCCCTCGAAAGCGCTGCGTCTCGTACTGGTCCAGCAGCGAAACAAGCGCGGATCGCCGGTACATGGCACACGGACCGCAGCAACACATGACGGCACCGAACCGAGCCTGCGCTGCCCGCTCTTCGTTGCAGGCGAGCCAGTATTCCATGTCGATCAACCGCGTCAGCCAAGTTTCAGTGCGATTGCTAGCCGCCAACTGGCCCATGGCGGCGCCGACCGCTTGATCTTGCATCTTCAGCGCAAGCCTGGTGATGACGTCCGGCGCGAGGATCGTGTCCGAATCTACATTGAGCACCAAATCTCCGCACGAGCGGCGAATGGCGGCAATCTGCGCCTTGCGCTTTCCGACATTCTTTGGGAGCACAATGAAGTTGAACCTCGGGTCGCCCGCGTATTCCTCATGTACACCCACGAGGGCATCGCGGTTTGCAGAACCGTCATCAACAACATAGACCTGCAGTTTGCCGGCGTATTCCTGACTTGCAATGGAAGCCAGGCAGTCCGAGAGGGTGCGAGGCGCCTCGTTGTAGCACGGGATAATGACATCGACGCTCGGCCAAGGCTCACCGCCGGGCGGGTCGCCCGAGGTCGGCGCTACGTTTGTAGGCAGGGTATAAAACACCTGCGCGGTTTTGTAGACGGTCGACAGCAGCGCATAAGAGCAGATGGCAACAGTACTGGCTGTGGCAAACAGGGTCATGAGATGTCAGATTCTTCAGTGGATTTGAGGGAAGCGGGCGGATAACAGATCCGCGGTCATAGCTCTGGACCGTTCCGATCGATCAAAGTGCCGGCCGGCCACTCGCTCATCGAGCGTCCAATTGGGAGCACCATGAGGAGTACGTCGTCGTCGACTCGCGTCGTGTAAGGCAGATCGGGGTACACGTCCGGGAGGGTTGAACGCACGCGAACGCCCGTCAGAATGTTCGCCAAGCCTTTGCGGCGGAACCTCCCAACATGGTTCCGGAGCGCTTGCCGAACCGTGCCGAAAGCGAATGGAACGCCAAGCTGCTGCAGCACTGGATACATGACGCTAATCGAATGGCCGATTCCCAGCCCCTCAAGATCCGGACGCACCCCGTATAGACCGAGTTCAGCGACCAGCAGATCAACGTCGCCAACTTTGATGTATCGGCGCAGCACGCCCATGTGAGCCGCTACCCCGTGCACATCATAGCCGATTGCGCGGACCTCCGGCCTTGCACCGGCCCAACTTCGACCGCCTTCGAATTGCTTTCCATTGAAGGCTCCGGTCGGCTCATAGGTCTTCCGGAAGAACTCAGAGAGTTCGAGGTGATCGGAAAGCTGCAACTCATTTTCCCAGCATAACCTCCACTGCACGTCAGGGCGCATGCGAAGACTTCCTCTTTTTCGGGTTCTTTTGTGCACCTCACGCGGTAGAGCAATGGCGGTGCATGTCATGGGTCTATGAACGACCCTCCCGGATTGGTAAAATTGATTGTTTAGATCGAGAGCATCCACGCTGTGGATGCTGAAACCATGCGTTTCAAAGGCCTTGATCTGAACCTTCTGGTGGTGCTCGATTGGCCCCGATAGCGGCGACGCACCGATGGCAGCTGGCGGTGACACAACCTGCCTCAAGAGCGGCCGCCAGCGGCGTGGCTGCGCCTCGTGGCGAAGCAGCGATCAAGTGGAGGATGGGCCCGATAGGCGTCAGCAAACGCGGCGACCGTTGACGCACGATCGCGCAGCTCTGGATCGCCGGCGGCAAACAGGTTCCGCGAAGCCTCTGGCTCAACAAGTTGCGGCAAGGCGGCATGCCAATGACGCGATGGTCGCGCTCGCCAACAGGAATCGTCTGGTCAATGCTCGAGTGTCGCCTGTCAACCGGACTGTCGGCGAAAGCACCTGGAGCGGGAAGGAGGGCGCGCCCGGATGGCGCTACTTCGAACGAATTGTTTGAGGTTTTGGCCGACTGAAGTGGCGCGAAGGGGCTGGCCCCAAACTCTTCATTCAGCGCCCCATGAAAGATCGCCGCACACAGAAAAGGCAGCCTAAGGAGCGTCAGCACTTGCGCCGGCCGAAGGGCCGGGACGCGGGACTGACTGCAACGACGAGATCGGTTAAAAGGGCAGCCGTAGGAGTGTCAGCATAGCGCCGCCGAAGGCGGGACACGGGACCGACGGCCCCCAACGAGGAGTGCCGCTTTCCCGGCTAGGGATCGTCAACCACCTGGGCCGAAACACCTTTGAGGTTCGGTGGCGGCAGCCGTAGAGCCCGTCCCGCATAGCCATGCAAAATAAGGACTTCGCTTCATTTGGGTATTTATGGGTCATTTATTGGGTAAACCCGTTTCTTGATTTTTTGGGTATTTTTTTATATGACGCTGAAGATAGATTCCGTACAAATTACCCCCGAAATCCTTACCCTCGTCTCGGAGATTGACGAATTCAAAGGGGCTTCGCGGGCACTTGGCACGCTCGCGCCAGAGCGCCTATCGGCTTTGCGCCGTGTTGCCACCATCGAGAGCATTGGCTCTTCTATCCGTATCGAAGGAAGTAAGCTCACCGACGTTGAAGTCGAGCGGCGGCTCGCCAATCTCGATATCAAATGTTTCGAATCCCGCAACGAGCAGGAGGTCGCCGGATATGCGCAGGTC
The DNA here is from genome assembly GCF_051127865.1 of Mesorhizobium sp. RIZ17. Lineage (NCBI taxonomy): Bacteria > Pseudomonadati > Pseudomonadota > Alphaproteobacteria > Hyphomicrobiales > Phyllobacteriaceae > Mesorhizobium > Mesorhizobium sp. RIZ17. The sequence continues at coordinate 3,270,631 of NZ_CP147861.1, read as the reverse complement.
AAGGAAATGGTCTTCGCGCATTTCGATGCGATTGATCTGACCGAAAACCACGTCACGCGCGTGTACACTCAACGAGCAAAGCCTGCATCCCTTGCTCGTGGTGGCGATTTTCATGGTGGTTTTTTTGAAATCCACCCATTCCAGGACGGCAATGGAAGGCTGTCGCGCGTTCTGACGACGCTCCTGCTAATGCGCAGCGGCAGCGTGATTGAGAACAGCAAGGACGGTTATTATCTGGCGCTTCGTTTCATCAGGAAGCGGAAATCGGCTTTTGGAAGCGGGCCAGCAGGCAGTCTTCATTGATCGACGCGCCCCGGCACTCGATGCACTCGATCTCGGTCAACGATTCGTTCAGCATGGCGATAGTGGTCTCTGCACCAGCAGCGTGCCCCCAGCGTTGGCAATTGGCGTCACGTGCCGACCCGAAGACCAGCTGCCCACCTGGCGCAAGCAGGCCTACCAGGTTGCGGACTGCCGCGCCGATCTGAACGAGGCCTCCGACGTAGTAAAGAACTTCCGCCACGACGATCAGGTCGAACAGTTCATCACTCGAAAATTGTTGAACATCGGAGATTATCCAGCTGATGTGCGGCGGCTCCTTCACGCGTAAACGTGCTCGCGTAATCGCTGGCTCGACGACATCGATCACAGTGAGCCGCTGGCAAATGGGGGCTAGCCGTTCCGTAAAAGCGCCAGCAGCGCACCCGACTTCGAGCGCATTTGCGACTCGACCTTGCGCAAGTGACAAAAGGAGAATTTGCGTGTGGCGCTCCCGCTCGAACGGGTTGCCATCGAGCCGCCATGGATCGTCTGCGGCCATTTCTCGATTCAGCAGTTCATGATCGATTTTATGGGTCAAATTCCCACCTCGCTAAGGCAGCAATCACCGGCGCTGCAAATGCCGTCAGATGTCGCTAGCGTCGGGACCCGGGCACACCAATTCTGAGAAGCGGGGCCGCTTCCTGCACCGGGCAGACCTGCGGGCCGAGGCACTTGATTTCGGTCACGCTCCTAATAGGGTCCGCAGGATTGGCAAATTGATTGTTTGGATGTAACCATCCACGCCGTAAACACATTGAGGGCGGAATTGGGCGTGGCTGGGTCCACGTCTGGGTGGCGCCGGCCGACACACTGCTCACATCGAACCAAATTCGCCAGTCTGCTACGACGCCAGCACGCTGACGATGATCCTATGATGACTGCGGTTCACCGTCTCAACATGGCCGCAATGCCATGACGGACAAAGGGAAGATGTTGGCCGAGGCGCAGCCCCAGATGCCTTGCAAGCCGTGCCGCCGGATGCTCGCTTGAGTAGAGCCCGACGAGAATATTCGTAGCATGGTAGAGCGGCGCCGCCGACAGGCGCAGTCGGCTTTCATATCTGTGGAGCATGTCGGGATCGGCAATGTCGCGACGGTCGCGCCATGCTGTCTGGATACCACGGGCGAGCTGCTTCTGGCCGCCGAGGCCGATGTTGAAGCCATGCGCGGTCACCGGGTGCATGCCGATGGCAGCGTCGCCGATCAATGCGGCACTCGGCGCCCGGAACCTGTGCGCCCAGGTCGTGGCCAACGGATAGATATAGCGTTGGCTTGCCAGGCTCATGGTGCCGAGGCGCCCTCGACAGCGCTTTGTCAACTCCCTCAGGAACAACTCGTCGTCGAGGGCAAGCAGTCCGTCGGCCTGGTTTGAGGGCAAAGTCAAAAGCAGCGACGACACGCCTGGCGCGAGGGGCAACATCGCCACCGTCTGATGGTGATCGAACCATTCGATCGCGATCTGGTGGTGGGGGCGCTCGTGCCTCACCCGGCAAATCAGCATGGAGTTGCCAAGCCGATTGATATCGGCGCCGATGCCGAGCAGATTGCGGGTGGCGGAAAAACGCGAATCGGCTGCAACGAGAAGCCGAGCGCTCAGCTGCCTGCCATTGGAGAGCGTTATCACTGCTCCTTGACGGCTGTTTGTTGCACGCACGACCGAGTGGCCGCACAGCAGCCGGGCGTGGCCCTGCAAGCGGATGATCTTGAACAGGGCATCGCGGATCTGGCAATTCGGGACCAGAACGCCCAGTGGTTCCGCGGATCCGCCGGGGGAATCGAAACGCAACGCAAACGGGCTCGATCCGTTGAGGACGCGTGCGCCTTGAAGCGGTGACTTGTCCGAAGCGGAGATAACATCCCAGGCGCCGAGCTCGCGAAGGATTCCAATCGAGGCGTGGGTGAGCGCGATCTCGCGGCCGTCGAAAGCCGGACTTGCCAGTCTTTCCAGGGACTGCCCTTCCACAACCGCCAGTTTGAGCTGGCTATGGGCAAGCGATGCGGCGAAGGAAAGTCCGACCGGCCCGGCGCCCACGACAATAATGTCGAAGCTGTCGTCACAGCCGGCCATCAGCGTGCCGCCAGCGCGTCGGTTCTCTTCGTGAGATGTTGGGGGAGCCGAGCCACATGTCGTGCATCGATTGCGCTGTGATCTACTGCCCGCATCGCCTCAAGCGCGTTTCTCACGTCGGTTCCTGGCTGGTGAAGCGTCATTTGCCTGCTGTATGATCTGGATTGTCAAGACGTTGGGAGCGACGGCAGACTGTCGGTCAGCCCATGCGTTTTTCCCGTGAAGGACTGGGCGATCAAACCACGCCGACAAGGGCGTGGCCTTGATCTGGGTCAGTCGGGGCCGAACCGGCGTCAGATGACATCGATCCAATCCAGTCATGCGCCAGCTGATCCCATGGCGACGCCATGGCACCAGCCAGCGCAAGCGAGAACCAGGCGGCTGATCTGGTAAGGCTGTTTCAGAACTTTTGCGAGATCAGCGAATGACAGGCTCGCCATGGAAGCGCCGGCGCGAGGGTGGCGAGACACCGAAGCCGACTTCCATCATCAGCCGTGGCGTGCGCGAAGGCACGGTGCCCATATGGAAGCCGAACGGATCCTCGACGAAACCGAGACCGGCTTCGCCGGTCAGCGTGACGGGGCTGTCATCGCCATAGACCTTGAGAACCTCCTGCGCCGGATGGCCGACAAGCAGCGTCAGCTGATGCTTGATGGCGCGGCGGTTATGACTGCCCCGCACATAAACATGCGGGCCGGTGCCCTCGTCGACCGGCGTCAGATAGAAGAAGAATTTCAGCATCCGCCAGTCATCGAGATCGAAATGATACTTGCCGAGCGAGGCACGGTTCTTGTCGGCGTCGGAAGCCTCGCTGGTCGGGAAACTCCACCACACGCGTGTGGTGATCAATTTCGCCTGAGCGCCCAGATAATGCGCGGCGATGTCGAGCAGCAGCGGGTCGTTCTGGATGGCGACCGCTGCCTTGCAGCCGAGGATGTGTTCGAAAAAGTGGCCGCTGAGCAAGGAGCGGCCGAAACGCTTCTCGGCCTCGGCATGGTCCTCAGCCATGAATTCGAGACGGCGATCGAAATTGCCGAAACAAGGCGTGTACCGGGCGAAGGCGGCGATCTCCTCATGGATGGAAGTCGGCAGGACGAGCCCGCAAAACAGCCCGTCCGACCGCAGCGCCTCGAGAACGTCCTGGCGATCGACGCCGGCAAACATGGTGTCGTGGGCTTTTTGCGACACCCGAACCGGCTTTGCCCCACGCCAGTGCATCCGGCGCGCCGGCATGGTGCGGGCGAGCACGAACATCGGCAGCCATGCCGGGTTCTCGCGAATGTCCGACAGATAGGTCGGAATGCGCACGGCGATGCGGCGCAGCACGCCGCCGTTTCGCGCGATGGCCTCGAGACTGGCGGCGCCGGATTTGTCAGGGCTCGAAAGGGTCATGAAGGTCCTCAGCTAAATGCGATATCGACGAAGCATCGATTCTCACTGCCTCGCCGCTGGTCCAAGCCCGATTCCCGCTGCGGAAGGACGTTTAGGCGCGCGTCGGATTTTGTGCAATGCACAATAGCCTTGCGCATGGCAAATGCTGTTCGGACCGCCGTGCGCATCAGCCAATATTCCAGCGGCAGGCAAAGGGGGCGGCGGCACCCGCAAGAGCCGCCGCCCGGCTTGGCAGCTATTGGCGGACGAACAGCGGCTGGACGCTCGCCCATTGATCGGCGGTGCGGAAGCCGCCACGTTTCGTGTAGCTTTCGACGGGGAATTTCATCCAGCGCGGCAGCCAGTTGTCGATTTTCTCGCGGCCGTTCTCGCCCGACAGGCAATCGCGGATGATCTTCTTTTGCGTCTTGACCTTCTCGGCGACATTGCCGTCGGCGACAGGCTTGCCGGCGAGGTCGGCCAGCATCGCATTGGCGATCTCCTTGTCGCGCAGCAGGTCGAAGAAGGCGTCGTCCGGTTGCCACCACGCACCCATGTCGATGCCCAGATGGTTGCCGAGGGCCTCGACGACGGCGCTGCCGGCCCCGAGCGTCTCGGCCATGACAAGGCCGAGAACGCGCATGACGTCGTCGTCGCAAAGTGCCAGCAAACGGGCGAAGACGGCGGCAAGCGCAAAGGCGTCGCCATTGCCGCCGGCTATCGCACCCTCCTCGTCGGCCTGCCCAAGCAGCGCAAGCACCGCGCGCCGTTTTTCGGCGAATGCGGCTTCGGCCTTGCAGGCTGCGAGGCTTGCCGCCACCGATTCATTGGCGCTGCGCTGCGGCTCGCGGCGAACCTGCCCCAGGCCCGAACCTGTGATGGCATGCGCCACCATCAGGCGCAGCGCGACACAAGGATGGTCGAGCATGGCGGTACGCACGGCACCGTGGCGGTGCAGATCGACATAGTTCTGCATCGGCCCGGTGAGTTCCGGCCGCGACGGCTTGGCGGCGGTTTCTTCGGGCTCGCCGCCCTCGCCTAGCGCGCGGGCGCGGCGGGCCTCCTTGCGCGACAGCCAGCCCTCGTGGCATTCGACCGCACCGCGATGCGAGACTGATATGAAGACCTTGCCGCCCTTCTTCCTCGGCGTCTTTTCGTGGTCCCAAGACTGGAAATGCTGCCCCGGTTCGAGCACGGCCACCTCGGGCCAGCCGGCTTCCAGATAGGCATCGCGTCTGGCGGCAATGGCCTCGTTCTGCTTTTGCCAGAACAGGTCTGCGTCAGCGAAATAGCTGTCCTCGCCGAACAGGTCGCAGACGATCAGGCCGGGATAATCCTCGATGGCGAACAGCGCCACCTTGGTGGAAATCGACTGGCCGCCGAACAGCCATTGCTTCAGTTGGTGGCCGCGCGGCGCGTATTGCTCGGGATCGGCATAAAGCGCCAGCCAATCCTTCTGCTGCGCCTTGGAGGCCATGGTCAGATGGCGCGCCGTCTCGGCGTCGATGTCCTCGCGCCGATAGGCCTCGCGGATCTTGGGCAGAAGATCGCCGAGCGCCAGAATGCGTTTGACCAGAAGCTCGGTGATGCCGAATGTGGCGGCGATGTCGGCAACGCTGCGGCCCTCCTTGATCAGCCGCGAAAACGTCTCCCACTGCGACACCTCGTCGGGATCGAGACGGGCGAAGTTTTCGATCAGCGAGGCCTCGAGCGCGTCGGCGTCGTCGCCGTCTTCCATGATGGCGCAGGGCAAGGCATTGCCCTGGCCGCGCTCGTCGGCGAGCGACTTCGCGGCGAAATAGCGGCGCCGGCCGGCGACGATCTCGAAGCTTTCCGGCGTGCCGTTGGGCCGCACCAGAAGCGGCACCAGGACGCCGCGCGCGCGAACCGACGGCAGGATGTCCGACACGTCGGGCGCGCGTTTGGAATGGCGCATGTTGAGCGCGGAAATGTTGAGCTTATCAAGCGGAATGTGGGCAAGTTGCATGGTTTGTCTCCTTCGTTTCAGGGGTGGGATTGCCCCGCCGCAGAGGCTGCAAGCCGGCGCGGCGGGACGGTTTTCGCGCCTAGCGGCGCGTCTGTTCCGCCGTGTCGGGCGGAAGCTTGGAATGGGCGTTGCCAAGGGCTTCTGCCGCCTGTCGCAGCAGCCGCTCGGCCTCGGTGATGTGGCCGGCGCTGCACGCTGCCTGGGCGTAAACGGAGAGCGGAAAGCGCGCCTTGAAGCAGAGGTCGCGCTCGATGCCGAGGCCAAGCCGGCCCTTGACGCTTGCAAGCTCGGCAAGGCTGACGCTGCCGAGTTCCGGGAAGCCGAAGCCGAGGTCGCAAAGGCCGAAAAGGGTGTCGCCGTCGGCATCGAGTTCGGTGAGAAGCCAGGTCGCTGGCCCGGTCGGATCGAACAGTTTGACCACCGGAAAATGGTCGGTTTCGGTGTCGGTTGCGCCATTGGCGAGCAGCCGGGCGCAAAGGTCGTCGGTGATCAGGATCATGGGAAAACTCCTCTCAAAACAGGTCGAGTTGATTTCTGGCGTCATCGAACAGCCCGATATCGAGCGGCTTTTGCGCCGCGCGCGGGCGCATCGGCGCGTCGGCCAAAAGGGCGAGGCGGTCGCGCGTGGTGGCTGGACATCGGGAATGAGCGTCTGCTCGCCTTGCGGCGTTGGCTCGGTCCGCAGGGTGTCGGGATCGCGCGCGCTCATGCCGCGATCTCGTCTTGTTGCGCGCCTTCGGCCTCGGCGTTGAAGCCCAGAACAAAATCGGCGGCCTTGGAGGCAAGGCTGGCGGCGCGGAAGATGGCGCGATTGTCCTCGCGCAGCACCTTCAGCCATGTGCCGATATAGTCGGCATGGCGCACGGTCGGCTCGATGCCGAGGGTCGAGCAAACAAAGGCTGCGGTGATTTCGGCAACCAGTTCCTCGCGCGCATAGGTCTTGGAACCGAAGGCGCCGGAGAGGTCGCGCGCCAGCCGCGCCGGGTGGCCGGTCCAGTGGCCAAGCTCGTGGAAGCAGGTGCGGTAATAGTCGATCTGCTGAAAGAATGCGGGCTGCGGCGGCACCTGAATGGTGTCACTGCCCGGCATGTAGAAAGCGCGATCGCCGCCGATGCGGAAATCCGCGCCGCTTCCTCGAATAAGCGCCTCGGCCTGCGGGACGATCTCGCGTTCGGGCAGCGGTTCGGCATTGCGGTAAAGGTGCTCGGGCAGACCGTCGCACTGCGCGACGTTGAAGACGGTGAAGCGCTTCAAATACGGCACCGCCTGCGGCTCGTCGCCATCGGCCTTGGCGCGTTCCTTTTCGTCCTTTGGGACAAAGCGGTCGGCATGCACGATTGTTGTGCCGCGCTCGCCCTTCCTGACATTGCCGCCAAGGGCAAGCGCCTGCCGGAAGGTCAGCCAGTTCTGGCCGGGATAGCTGCGCTCGATGACGGCGCCCCACAGGATGAGGATGTTGATGCCGGAATAGCGGCGCCCGGTGGCCGCGTTGCTGGGCAGGCCGAGGTCGGCCTTTGCGCTGCCCCATGGCTTGACCCATGGCACGGTGCCGCGCTCCAGTTCGGCAATGATGCGGTCCGTGATTTCCTGATAAAGGCTGGCGCCCGGGCGCCCGCCCCTGCCCGCGCCAGCCTCTCGGCTGCCGCAACGCTGGTGTTTTGCACGCATCGTCTGGTCCTCCGCTCTTCAATCCCGCGCCTTTCCCCGGAAGCGGGGTGGGCGGCGAGACGCGACCGGAAAGGCCCGCCGTCGGAGGCGGACCGCATCCGAAGGACCGGAACGAAGAGGAGGACCCGAAGCGAAGCGAAGGGTTGCGGGATGCCGCGGCGGGCCTAGAAGGGAGTGCCGCCCACCCCGCGCCGCCGGGAACGGCCAACAGACAACCCGCGCCGGCCGACAGGCCGGCGACCGTCAGCAGCCGACAGGCTGCCCGCGCCAGGGGGCGAAGCCGGATGGCCGAGACCGCCTGAGCCTGGCGAAGAAAAAGCGGGCTCGGTTCACGAGCACCCGGCACGCGCCGTCAGGCGCGCGGGCGCCATCAAGTGCCGGCAGATTGCCGCTTGTCGCGGACGCCTGGATGCCATGCCTTGCGCTGCGGTTTTATCAGCTCGCAGGGCTCAACGCCCGGTGCCCCCGCCAGGCGTGCCTCTGTGCCAACCGCTGATGCTCCACCTGAAATCTGCATAGCTGTTCGTCTCTATGGACGCATGCCGGCACTCGGCACGCCGCCTGGCGAGCGAACTTTCGAGGGCTTGATCCATCCACTGGCGAAGTGTTGGCAGAGCTACCCGACATGGGCGCTGAGACGAGCACGGCGATCGACGAGGCTTATACGGCCCAGGCTGGATGGGCGGCGTTGACCGCCCGGCATCGCAGGGACATGCTCTGGCGCTGGCATCAATTGATCATCGACCACGCCGCCGACCTCGCTGCCATCCTCACAGCTGAGATGGGCAAGCCGCTTGCCGAAGCCAAGTCGGAGGTCTCGCATGCGGCGGCATATCTGCAATGGTATGCCAAAGAGGCCAACCGCATCCATGGCGAGACGATCTCCCCGCCCTCGACCGACCGGGCATGCTGGTGATCAAGCAGCCAGCCGGCGTTGTTGGCACGATCACGCTATGGAATTTCCCGGCTTCAATGGTGGCGCGCAAGATCTCACCGGCACTGGCGGCGGCTGCACCGTGATATTGAAACCTGCCGAACAGACGCCGCTTGTTGCAGGCGCAATGTGCGCGGCCGGCTTTCCCGAAGGCGTCGTCAACCTGATCCATGCTTGCAAAGGCGATGCCGTCGGCCGCACGCTGATCAACCGATGAACTTGATCCACAGGCGCTTGAACCATGCGACGATGGCCTTGAGCCCTTTCGGCTGGGCGCCGCGCTTGAGAAGGCGTCATAGGCACGGCCGGCTTCGATCTGCTCGCGAGACATCTTGCCGGCCCAATGGATCGATGATGACTGCCTGCAGGAACTGCGCTGGATGTATGACCGGCGCGACCTTTCCGAAATGCGGCGCGACCTCGCCCAATGGCTGGCCAAGTGGGAGACGCGCTGCCCCAAGCTGTGCCAGTGGGCGGAGGACAACGTCGAGGAGACGCTCACCTTCAACCGGCTGCCACGCCAGCATCACAACAGCCTGAAGAGCGCCAACAGCCTGGAGCGGCTCAATCAGGAGATCAAGCGGCGCACCCATGTGGTGCGCATCTTTCCCAGCGCCGAGAACTGCCTGCGGCTCGTCCGCGCGCTCGCCGTCGAAACACACGAAAACTGCTGGAGGCCATTCGCTATCTCAACAGGGAGCACCTGGCCGAGCAAGGAGATGCTGCGCAAGCTGGAGCAGCCCAAGGCCGCCTGTCGGCGGCGGGCGGGCTGGGCGCTTGCGTTACTTGAAGACGCCGCGCCTGACCCGCCAACACCGGCGACCGTGATCGCAAATTTGCAGAAGACTCTGGACAGAACTCCCAAACTGCATCAAAAATCGTCAGAGCTGGACTATGGAAGCCGATTGAGATGGAGGAGTAGGGGTTACAAGCATAGTTCTCCCAGACTTTTCGATATCGAAGGGCTTACCTGCGTGCCGTTTAGCCATCGATTCCGATCGTTTTAGCTTCATCTCACGACGGGAATAGGCGCAGAGAGGTCTGATCCTGGTGCCGAAATTACTGCCGGTACCACCGAAGTGAAGGAGTCGAACTGCTTTGTCTAGCGCCAAATTGCTGACGGAACGTCCGGCGCCCATAGTTGCTGCCTGCCTCGATTCTTGGGGCGGTCTGGAAGACGCAATCCACCATCTCACTCCAAAGGGCAGTGGAATCTGGAACAATGTCGCTTTTGTACGCAAGACGTCCTTCACGCCGGATTGGCATATAATCTTTAACTCTCCTTCTGTTTTTGGACTTCCTGTTGATATCGAGGCGAGCCCGAACAGGACCATTTTTGCAATCGGCGAACCGCCGACGCAAGCTCATCGCGCCCTCCATCTTGGGCAGGGGGAAAATACCATCGTTCTGACGTCTGACGCAGAGCTGGTAGCTCGGCAGAATGCAGGGCGTCGATTCGTCTTGTCTCCACCTATCACTCGGTCTTGGTCTGTAAGAAAGACGTATGACCAACTTCTGGTCAGCGAAGTCGTTGACAAGCCGCGTCGGCTCTCATGGATTACCAGCAACATCGCCATGCTTAAAGGACATCGATATCGGCTGGCGTTTTTGGAACGGCTGAGAGGGGAGCTCGAGTTCGACCTGTTCGGCCGAGGCTTTCACCTGATTGGAGATAAATGGGACGCACTTGCACCTTACCGCTACAGTATAGCTTTTGAGAATACTAGAGCTGATTACTATTTTACAGAGAAGCTTATGGACTGCTTCGTTGCTGAAACAATGCCGATCTATTACGGCAGCCCGGCAATCACGAGGTTCTTTCCCCCGGACTCAATGGTTCTGATTGATCCAGAGGACAAGAATGTAATTCAGAAGATCCGAGAAACCATCGACTCGGACCTCTGGAAGGAACGTCGCGATGCAATACGAGAGGCGAAGCGGTTGGTACTTGAGAAGTACAATACATTTGCTTATCTCGCGGGCTTCATCGAAAGCGTTCAGGATAAGCCTTTGCCGCCTAAAGTTATGCACATCGGTACGCCTGCAGTCGATTTTGGGGTAGACGAATGAACTCCAAAGTTCATTCGCTTTGCGCGCCCGGCGGTTGGTGGTCTGGCAGGGTCTGTACGGAACACGCGGCGGAGAATACCTCGAGCATCTTTTGATGAACACAGAGTCGGTTTGGGAATCACGCGATAGATCCTGTCTGATTCACTGTCCCGGTGATTTGCCAGGATGTGCCCGCCCACAAGATCAGCGGCGTGCGCGAGGTGATCGAGAAGGTTGGCGCGGCTCCTGTTCCTGCCGCCATACTCGCCCGACTTCAACCCGATCGAGATGGCTTTCTCGAAGCTCCAGGCTCTCCTGAGAAAAGCTGCAACCCGAACCATCGACGAACTCTGGTCGGTCGTGGCCAACTGCCTCGCAGCTTTCACAGCCGAGGAATGCAGCCACTATTTCGAGGCAGACGGCTATGACCCGGAATACGTCGAATCTGCTCTAGCTGCGCAAGAGGCGCACGACATCGTACGCCACCCGGCTGCTGCTGATCAGGCGAACTGGGGAAGGCCGGGAACGGAATTGAGGACCTCGTCCACGAGTTCGTCGCCGGCATGTTCCTTGGCGAAGGCGATCATCTCGTTAGCAAGGCCGGCGATATTTCCCAGGCTGAGACCCTCGTTCATCAATTGCTGGCCGAAACCCACCACGCCGCCTCCGGCGAGGACGCTGCCGCCCTCTGCGTCCTCACCATCATGCTTCGCCACTAATTCCGAAGCTCCGGGAATGGCCTCGATCATGCGCGCAGCGGCACCGTCGGCTGCCTCGCGTTGCAGGAAACCCAGCATCATGCCAACGGCCTTGTCTGCGAGAGCCGGGTCGACGCCGACATTGGTGGCGATGCGTGATACGAATTCTTCCAAGGCAGGGCACCTTTCGTTTTATTGAGGTCAGAATGATTAGCTATGTTTGTCCCGCTCAAATGGTTGAGCGCAGCGCCAGTCTACGGCTCCGCAGTCTTACGCAAAAACCTCTCAGGTATTGGTCCACCCTCTTGGCCACTTCCATGGACTTCACGTCTACAAGGCGCTGAAAAGGCACCGCAGCAATGATTGTGGTTACAAGTACAATGACGACAGTGCTACTAGCCGCAATGGCATGCCCCCATTGGATAGTCCAGAGATAGACAAAGCACCCGAGGGAACAAAGGATAGGGAAATGAAGAAGGTAGACCGAGAACGACAATCGACCCAGGAGTGGGAAAAAGTATGACGAGAAGGCTCGCTGAAGCGATGGAAGCGCGAGAACGCTAGCGACAAGGAAGGTTGCACCGACGCAGTGCATTGCGTCCTTCAGGGGATTAAAGTCGATTGGGGAGAGTTTGATGATCGGCTCATACAAGATGTCGTTTGAGAAGCCGCCAAGATAGATGGCAGCAAGAAAGATTGCGATCTTGGCTTTGTGAGACCATTTCGCTGGAGAAACGCGAGTCAGGAGGACGCCGACCCCGAACGACAAGGCGAAGGGCAGGTAAGCTATATGGACCGCAAAAGAGAGAGCCGCGGCAAAAACTGTGACGAGGGCGAAGGTGAACCACCTCGTAGCGAAGGCGAACATGAAGGCTAAGTATGAACCGACGAGCTCAATGGACATCGTCCAGAGTGGTGAATTGAGTTTGTTCTTACCGAGAAATAAGGACTCATATAGGGCCTCCTTGGCGATGTTCGCGGCCGTAATTGAGCTAGGGTAATACCAGGTCAGCCAGATCGAGCCCGTGAGTGGAGCAACTTCAAGATTTCTCATCAGCCCCATGGCAAAAATGGCACCGGCAAAAACGATTGAAGCCGCGATTGGAATGCCGAGGCGGGGTATCCGTCGGATTGCTCTGGATACAAGCACCGACGCATTTCCAGTGTCAGCAAAAGACTTGGTAAGGACGAAGCCGCTTAGAACGAAGAATACACAAACCGCAAAGCTTCCGTTGATAAGCATGCTGAGTGGGGGGATAGTTAGAAGCTGAGCAGGCCATCCGATTTCTGGCCACGCTGCTTGCGCCAACGGGTACATGGTTTTGAATATCCCTGGCTCGACAGCGAAGAGGGCGTGAGACAAGAGGACGCCAACTGCAGCCAGCCCCCTCAACCCCTCTAAAGCAATAAAACGTTCAGATCCGGCCTGCCCCGCCGCCATTGCGTTCATGGATACTCTGCCCCTTATGATGCGCCGGTTTCGACTTGGTTCTTCCTACAAAGTCCACGCTCGTGAACGTGAGCTGGAAAGCACGGGACATTGGCTTTCCTGGTGCGGCGCTATGCAGCATCATGACGGATAGGTAAACTTGATTGTTTGGATATAATGCATCCATGCGATGGATATGCGAGCCATGCCCATCGGCGACAGCCTATCTGAAACTCGGCCTGATCGTCCGAGAGACAGTAGAGCGCCTGAAGCACCATGATCTTCAACATCATCACCGCATCAAAGGGCGACCGTCCGCCCTTGGCGCTATAGGAGACGGCGAAGCCGGATGGCCGAGGCCGTCTGAGCCTCGCGAAGAAAACCGGGCTCGGTTCACGAGCACCCGGCACGCGCCGTCAGGCGCGCGGGCGTCATCAAGTGCCGGCAGACTGCCGCTTGCCGTATGCTTGGACGCCACGCCTTGCGCTGCGGTTTTATCAGCCCGCAGGACTTAACGCCGGTGCCCCCGCGAAACGTGCCTCTGTGCCAACCGCTTGCACCTGAAATCTGCATAGCTGTTCGGCGCTATCGACCGCATGCCGCCACTCGGCACGCCGCCTGGCGAGCGAATTTTCGAGGTCTTGATCCATCCACTGGCGACGTGCTGAGGGAAATTTCCCGACATGGGGTCGAGGAGGCGCGCAGCGGTCGACCAAGCGTATATGGCGCAGGCTGGATGGGCGGCCATGACCGCCCGGGAGTGCTGCGACATGCTGTGGCGCTGGCATCATTGATCATAGACCATACCGTCGGCCTTGCTGCCATTCTTACGGCGGAGATGGGCGAGCCGCTTGCCGAAGCCAGTTCGAAGTCCCTCACGCGGCCCGCATATCTGCAATGGTACGCCGAAGGCCAATCGTGTCTATGGCGAGACGATCTCCCCCGCCCCCGTCGGACCGGCGCGTGCTGGTGGTCAAGCAGTCGGTCGGCGTTGCTGCCTCGATGGTCGCGCGCAGGATCCCGCCGGTGCTGCCGGCGGGCTGCGCGGTCATCCTCAAACCTGCCGAACAGACGCCGCGTGTTGTTGCAGGTGCAATTCTCGCGGCAGAGGCCGACTTTCCCGAAGGCGTCGTCGACCTGATCCATGCTTGCAAAGGCGATGCCATCGGCCGCAGCTGATTAGCCGATGAACTTGATCCACAAGCGCTTGATCCATGCGACGATGGCCCTGAGCCCCTTTGGCTTGGCGCCGCGCTTGAGAAGGCGGTCATAGGCGCGGCCGGCTTCGATCTGCTCGCGAGACATCTTGCCCGCCCAATGGATTCGGCCACGTTTGACAATGTAGTGTGAGCCACAAGGGAAGTCGTGGTTGCCGATCGACGGCCAGATCGAGGCGCCCTCGTCCTCCATGACAAGGTCATATTCGGTTGGAACGAGCGGTGTCGAAACCTCCTCGCCACAGCCACAGGCGCAATTGTGGAGGGCAACGTGGCATTGGCGCGACACGTAAAGAACCCCGTCTTCCAGCTGTTCGGGAATGTCTTCGACAAAGACGGTTGTAAGACGATCCACCCGAGCCATCATGCCCCCCGGTTGGTGATGTTGTTGCCCTCGATCATGTATGTCGCGTTCCTTTCGTTGCGCTCATCACGATAGAAGGTCAGCCAGCGCTTCCAGCGCATGATCGCCATGATCGCGTTCAACGAATTGAGCTCGGCGGTCTGGATCTCGGTTCCGTACACATCGGCCTCTTCATCGTCGTCACCGAACGACAGATGGGTCGCCACCTCCGCCCACGGCGTGCCGGGGGCAATGAAAGTCGCCCGTGCGCAACCATCGAGCGTGTTGTCGTCGAGTCCAAGACCAATGCCAGTGTCGACGAACGGAATGCCCAGGCGAACCAGCCCTTCGGCAATCACGCGCCGCGACGATCCCTTGTCAACACAGACGAAGACGAAGTCATAACCGGCAAATTCGTCAATGTTGTCAGCCTTGACCCTGGTGGCGTGCGGCTTCACGCCCTTGTGCATGCGCGCGTAAAGCGCTGCGTAATAATCGACCTTGCGGGGAAAATTCTTCGCCAGCGCCAGTTCGGGAGCACCGGGCGAACGGAAAAGATTGTGGTTGAGAAGTTGGTCATCGTCGTAGATGTGGATCTCGGCAACGCGTGTCTTGGCGGCGAGATCGAGCAGATAGGCACCGGTGCCGCCGAGGCCGATGATTGCAATGCGGCCCTTGAGCTTGCGGTTGGCGATGACGATTCCATAGCGGGCTGATGCACAATCGGGGATCGCGAAGGGGCTGTCGTCCTCCGCGCTGGCCAACGTGACGCCTGTGCGCGCGTTCGCGGTCTTGTCGTGCGAACGGGCGGCGGCGCCGAGGTGCGATTCGTAGGTGACAACCTTGTCGTAAATGTTGGCATACTGGCCAGTCCCTTCTGGCTTCGACGAGAAATAGTGGTGGACCTTGATGTCGGATCCGACAGTCGCCTCGTTGCTGTTGTGGATGATATTGGTCATCGGCGTGCCATCGCGATGGCAAGGCGTCTCTCCGGTGAACCACATGGTGTGGTCGGTTTGTGGAGTTGAGGTCAAGCCTTGGGTATCCAGCGACAGAGTGCAGACAAGCGTGCCGCGGCCAAGCGACTTGTCGCGCTTCACGTAGGGGACGCTGTGAACGAGGAGAAGAACGAGCTCGCGCATCTCGAGCTCAAACCCCTCGTCCAGCAGCCGCTTCAGATGCGGATCACGATTTATCAGATCGGCGGACATTGAAGACCATCCCGTTCTTGACTTCGATGTTCTCGCCCTCCACCAGATCACCTTCCGCGCCGTGGACACCTTTCAGGTACGTGATCGTGTACTTGAACTTCTCAAAGTCGGCGTCGGGGTAGGCGAGCAGTGCAATCTCGCGATAGCTGTGCTTTCTCCTGGGTACCGTACGCGATCGACCGTTGACCTTGATGACCACCGTTTTCGCCTCGCGGCTGCGGATGCGCTCGACGCCCTGTCCGCCAAGAGTCACCGCGCCGTCAGCGGGAATGACCGTATCGCCGGCGCTGTCCAGGATCAGCTCGAGATCCCCGTCGATGCTCCCGTAGCGATAGATGTCGGCGGCGGAGATTGTCGCCGATCCCCACTCCCAGCCACGCTCGTTGACGGTGAAAGAAAAGGCCCTGTCGCCTTCGAATGAAAGGAACTCAGAGGGGGGCGTCTCCCGCAGGTCGATCGTTTCCTCAAGGCCGATCGAACGCGATGTCCTGTCCGCTATCTGGATGAGAATATAGTCGCTGGCCGGATCTAGCCCACCGAGGGCGCGGACCTCGCGACCAGAAATGATGGCGTCATTGGTAGCCACGACGCGGCCGTCCAGCTTGTATGTAAAGTTCGTCACGTCAGGCATCGAAGCCTCCTTGTCTCTCATTCTGCACAAAACATATATGCAATTTTTAGCCAATGTCTAGCTATTTAATAGCTATTTTCTCCTCATTTTTTGATTGACAATTATGGACTTTATAGCTACATAAACAATGCCGGTTAGGAGGCGCCCTATGAAGCGCACGATGACGCTTAACTTGTCGGACGCGGAAATGAGCGTCCTTGAAACCATGTGTGAAGAAAAAGGGCTGTCCAAAACCGCGCTCGTTCGCCAGGCGCTGCGGCTCTACAAGTCAGTCGACGATCGACTGGCGCGTGGCGAAAAGGTGTTTGTCGAAAGCGCGGATAAGTCAGAAAAAGTAGAACTGATGGTTCTATGAAAGAGCTGATCGATCGCGTCTTTCTCTTAAATCGGGCAACAGGCCGGTTCGAAGATGCAGATCTGTATCATGGCCTGGACAGCACGAATCTCGCTCATATCGAAGGACGCTGGCGACCGCTTTTTGAGTTGCGTCGCAGGGAAGCCAAGGCCTCTCTTCAGACTCTAGCGGAGGTCAATGCCGAAGACGCCCATTGGGAATGGGGCAAGAAGGCGCTGGCAGCGCTGAACGACCCGTTCCTGTTCGATTTCTTCGTGCTCGAATGTGGTGGCAGCACACAGGCCATCATGATGACGCGCAAAGGTGGCCAGGACTGCTTCAGTCGCCATCCCGAGCATCAGCGACTGCCGCTGATCTACGTGGAGTTCTTGGCGACGGCGCCATGGAATCGACCAAAGCTGGTTGCTGAGCCGACTTACAAGGGCGCAGGGCGTGTGCTCGTAGGCACGGCCGTCAGCTTGAGCCTGGAAGAAGAGTTTGCTGGCCGGATCGGTCTGCATTCCCTTCCTGGCGCAGAGGTTTTCTACCGGGATGCGATCGGAATGACGGATCTTGGAGCGGATAGCGAAGGAGTGCATAAAGGGCTGAGATACTTCGAGCTTTCCAGCAGGGATGCTGCGACTTTCCTATCCGTGCAACACTAGCAAGAGGAGTCGACCATGAAATTACATTTCACTGCCGATTGGCTACGCAGCCATATCGAACATGATCCAGATGTCGATTGCGACGCGGGACTCCCGCTGCGCGATGCAGCTCCGCTTGAGCGTCTTATGCAGGAGAAGTCTCGTCATCAAGCAACTGCGGGGCAGCCTTCGGCTGCCTCTGAACACAAAACTGTTGTGCTGTTTAAATTGGTGCATCAGCTTCGACGCAAGGACGGATTGAGCATTGCGCAGTTGGCTGCCAAAATTCGTGTTGATGCGGCGGAATTGGAGAAGGTGGAGAAGGATCCCTGCTATGTTCCAGGCCCGCGTACCGTTCATCAGCTAGCCGAGTTCATTGGGGTTTCAGCACGTGCTGTAGAACAGCTGACCGCGGCGTCGTCTGCGCAGAACGATAATCTCACCGAAGCGGCGCATCGTTTTGCCGCGAGGTCGGACGACCTGTCGAAGCTAAGCCAGGCTGAAAGGCGCGACCTCAACGATTTCGTCAAGGTACTGGCGTCAATCGATAAGAAGAATGGATGACCATGTCCGCGATTGAGCCGATAATCGGGGACTTTGAGCGCCGAGATATCCATGAGCACATATCACGTCTGCTACGTGATCTCGGCAATCCGGAGCCCCCGTTACGGCTCGAGCAGGTACGCGCGCTGCAAAAGCTTGACCTTACCTATTATAGCAAAGCGAATTTGAGCCTACTGGATGAGATCGCCCACCGGGCGCGAATCGCTGGGAACGAGATCACCAGTACCGCCAAGCGCATGGTCGATGTGGTCCAGCAATATGGCCTTCGTGGTATCCTTATGCTGAAGGAAGGCGACAAGCGAATCTTCATCGATGATGACGTAGCCGAGCTGAAGCGACGCTTCCTCATCGCACATGAGATTACACATGATCTTCTGCCTTGGCATCGCTCCCTGCTTCTGGGCGACAATGAGTCCACGCTGAACCCGACATTCCATCAGGCAATGGAGGCGGAAGCCAATTATGGCGGGCGCCGTCTCTTGTTTCTCGGGGGAAGATTTCGTCCCGAAGCGCTGGACTGCTCATTTGAATGGAAGAGTATCGAGCAGCTTCGCAAGCGCTACGGGAACACCCTTACGACGACGCTTTGGCAAATGGTTTGCGAACGCGATCCGGACTTTCCTGCCTTCGGCGTTGTCAGCCGGCATCCCTATCACAGAGATATCTGCGAGAAGGCTGGGATCGACAATGTAGCCTATTTCCCGAGATCGAAAGCGCTTGCTGAGCACTTTCCCGGAATCACCACTGAAGTTGCCTATTCCGCGATCTGCGATCACGCAACCAGCCGAAAGCGGGGTCCGGTGGGCGAAGGCGAAAGCATCTTTTGTGATGCGAACGGCGAACCCCACATATTCTGGTTGCACAGCTTCTCAAATACCTATGATTTGCTCACTTACTGCATCTACAAGAAGAAACACCAACGCATTTCCCCCGTCGGCTACAGGGCAGCCTGACTACCAACAGACGGTTATTTCAAGTGCCCGATGACAGCACAAAGGCGGCCGCTTGCGGCCCGCGACATGCTGTGGCGCTGGCATCAGCTGATCATCGACCATGCCGTCCGCCTTGCTGCCATTCTTGCGGCGGAGATGGGCAAGTCGCTTGCGAAGCCAGTTCGGAAGTCTCGCGCGGCCCGCGTATCTGCAATGGTACGCCGAAGGCCAATCGCGTCTATGGCGAGATGATCTCCCCCGCCCTCGGCGGACCGGCGCATGCTGGTGCTGAAGCAGCCGACCGGCGTTGCTGGTACGATCGCGCCGTGGAATTTTCCCGCCTCAATTCGACCGGTTGCTGGCGATGACGGCTCCGCTGGTCTCACGTTCCACCAGCAGGACTGCAACCATGTGTTCATAGTGAAGAGCGAGACGAAGGACGCGGTGACGCTTACTGCCGAGGCGACCTTATCGCATGCCCTGAAGCCGTTCATCAGACGCTCAAATTCTCGGATCGCCGTCTGGAACAAGGCCGCAGCCGAGCGGGCCCGGCAGCTCGCCCAGCAGGATGACTGATCCAGGTTCTGCAGATCGAAGAGCGGCGCTGGTCACCGAGAACGCCGCTTTGCTGAAGCGTATGCTTGAAGCCGAAACGGAGGTCGATCGCCAGAGGCGTCACAAGGCCCGCCTCGTCGCATCACGTGAGGAAGTCCAAAGCCAAAACGCTGATGCAAATGCACCGAGGTGCCCTAACCTGCGAGATCGATCATTCGGCCGTAGCATCAGGATGGTTCCGCTCGCATTCTGTCACATTGTGCGACAGGTTGCTTTGAGCCAGCCCATAGCAAACTCTGAGTCTAGATAATCCGAAAGAGCCGAGGGCCGAGTTCCTCGAACCCGTTGCGCAGGTAGAAATCGAGCGTGCGCTTCCATTTTGGTTGCCTGGGCGCTGCAAGCTCAAGTCGCTTCCAACCACGCGCACGGCCTTCCCGCGAGGCGACCTCAAGCAGTTGAGGGGCAATCCCTTTGGAGCGCTTTTCGGGTCGAACATACAGCTCCGAAATATAGCCGAACTTACCGCCTGCATAGATCGCCGTGCATTCATTCAGCACCATGATGCCGACCGGCTCGTCATCTGCAGTTGCGATCACTGCGACCACGCCAGCGTCGGCAAGCATTATCTCCGCGCTTTGTTTCACGTCGTCGGGCGCGGGCGCTTTCCCGCCAGTGAGTTCATCGAGTAGGGCGTGAATAAAACGGACGACCGTCCCTGCGTCCGTTGCGTTGGCGCGGCGAGTAGATATGGAAGGCATATTTTCTCCTGCTAGTGGTCAAAATCCCGATTCATGCTGCTATCCGCGCAGATCCGACTCACTCTTTTAAGTAACTCGGAAGAGTGAACAGCCGAGTGAACAGCATTTTTCATCAAAAATATGATAAAAAATTGCAAAATAAATATTACAAGCAACAGGATACCGATGACTTGAGGCGAATTGCGGAGATAGGGGACCTGCAAATCAACCTGGTTACTTCGTGACCGCACGGTGAAGCCGCCTTGCCGAGGTAGGATGAGGTTGCAGGTCTGGAAAGAGTCTGGGACAAAAGATACGGCCTGAAATCCCCGTGCGGCCAGAACGCTCGGATCATCAATGCAGTCGAGCAAAGAGAACATACCTAAGAGGCCGTTTGAAAATGCCTTGAACGGTCCGTGACGGGCGGCGAGAGCGCTCGACGGCGCCACACTCATTCGGCGCCAGCCGGAAGACGAGCCGAGCCGACCGGTACGCAGAGGCTGGTCGCCGCGCCGATCAAGTCGGACACGTCGGCCTCGGTCGTCGCGAAAGAGGTGACGAACCTCACGATCCCGGTCTGCCAGCGATCATGGTAGAAGCGGAATCCCATGTCGAGCAGCCCCCGGATCAGGGACGTGGGAAGTCGGCAGAATAGGATGTTGGCCTCCGGACGCTGCTGGATTTTCACGCTTGGCACCAGGGCCAACCCCTGCGCGAGCGCCGATGCCATCGCATTGGCATGGGTCGCGTTGCGAAGCCAGACACCGTCCCTCAGATAACCGTCCATTTGCGCCGCCATGAAGCGCATCTTGGAACTCAACTGGCCGGCCCGCTTGCGGCGAAAGGCTATCGTGCTCGCGAGATCTCCGCGGAACGAGACGACCGCATCGACCCCAAACGTTCCATTCTTCGTGGCGCCAAATGACACAAGGTCGACGCCGGCCTTCCACGTCATCTCGGCCGGCGAGCAGCGCAGAGTGACGAGGGCGTTGGCGAAGCGAGCACCGTCCATGTGGAGCGGCAGGTTCGCTGACCGGCAGATATGGCTGATGGCCTTGATCTCGTCGAGCGCGTAGACCGATCCCATCTCGGTCGCCTGCGTGATGCTGACGCTGGAGGGCTGGACCGAGTGGATGTCGCCCACCATGCGCGTTGCATTGGCCGCCAAGGCGTCGATGTCGATTTTGCCAGCCTCGCCTGGAAGCTGCACCAACTTCGCACCGGCTGTGTAGAACTCCGGCGCGCCGCACTCGTCGCGGTTGATGTGCGCGTCGGCGTGCGAGAGGATGCTGCCCCATGGCGGCGTAATCGCCGCCAGCGCCAGCGCGTTCGCCGCCGACCCCGTCGAAACGAGGAACACGTCGACCGCATGCTCGAACACCTCGGCGAGCTGGCGCTCGACGGTATGCGTCAGCTCATCGTTGCCGTAGGGAAGCGCCTGACCCGACGCGCACGCGGTGATGGCTGCGATCACCTCGGGGGAGACGCCGGCGATGTTGTCGCTGGTGAAGTCGCGGGGGCGGGTCTGCTTGCTTTCGTTCATGGTCTGACGCTCGTTTCATCCATTGAGCGTCCAAGCTAGACGGTTCGCCGCGCGCTTTATTGAACGATATTCAAACCGAGAGGTAACGCGCCGGCGTCACCCCCAGCACCGCCTTGAAGTGCCGGGTCAGGTGGCTCTGGTCCGCGAACCCTACCGCGACGGCGACCTCGGCGACCTGCTGACCTCGCCTCAGCAGCCGTCGCGCCTCGTCGATGCGGACCTGGATGAGGTAGCGGGTGGGGGGCAACCCGAAATGCGCCTTGAAGCCATCGATCAAGGTCGCCTTGGAGCATCCGGCGAGGGCGGCCAGGGCGGCGAGCTGCAGGACTTCGTCGGAGTGGGCATGGATGAAGTCACGGACGTCGCGGAACCTCGGCGGTACCAATTTTCGCTCAGCAACGCGCGACCCGCCGGCCTCTGCGAAGACGTGGTGCAGGAAACGGATCAGATACTCCTCGATCTCCAGTGCCGAGCTATGCCCATGTTCAAGCAGGCGCCAAAACGCGCTGAGGCCGTGTGCAACTGGGGCATTCTCCTGGAACGGGCTTTTGAAGTCGATCGTTCCGGGTTCGTTTTGGCCGCTGTCCTCAAGGACTTGCCGGATAAGGACTTCGGGCATGTAAAAGATCTTCTGGCTCCAGCCAAGATCGTCACCAGCACCCCCGAAATGCGGTTCCCCGGGCGCGAAGGTCGCGACGGTGCCGCTACCGGCGTGCCAAACCTCACCTCGGCACCAAACATCATGGACGCCTCGCTCGATCAGCCCGATCAGATACTCGTTGTGGACATGCTTGGAGAAATCCTGCCGGTGATAGTCCGCCGCCAGGTAATCGAGCCCGCCAAGGACATCGGAGTGCTTCATCACCGCACGATTGCGCGGCGGCCGCCCCGGGGGTTCAGAACGGCCACGCGCCTTTTCGTCGCATTCTACGGCGGTATCGGCCACTTGATGATCAATCCAGGTCGGTCGTCACAACGATATCGTGCTCTCGTAGCGAATTTCAAACCGAAGCAGGATTAATTGCCGCCCGAAGAGGGGCCTGCTGCAGGCCGGGCAGCGGATTGGCGGGATTAATCGTGTTTCAAGCTTGGGATGTGGACCCGAGCGACGCGTGGCCGTGTGGCCGATATCAAGAA
The DNA here is from genome assembly GCF_051127865.1 of Mesorhizobium sp. RIZ17. Taxonomy (NCBI): domain Bacteria; kingdom Pseudomonadati; phylum Pseudomonadota; class Alphaproteobacteria; order Hyphomicrobiales; family Phyllobacteriaceae; genus Mesorhizobium; species Mesorhizobium sp. RIZ17. The sequence continues at coordinate 3,248,259 of NZ_CP147861.1, read as the reverse complement.
GAAGACCAAGCGCTATCCCCTCCGATCTGACGCATGAGGAATGGTCGCGGATAAACCGTTCCTGCCGGGCGCGGCCAAGACCGGGCGGCGCGTGGTGACGGACCTGCGCGAGGTCTTGAACGCGATCCGCTACATGGCCCGATCAGATGGCGGCTGGCGCATGCTGCCAAAGGATTTCCCGCCCATATCGGTCGCGGTCGAGACGCCTTACGGACATGCCCACGAACTGCGCCAACTGGCTGGAACGTTCCCCGGCCTGACGGCGAAGCAGCAGGCGCCGATCAAAGCGCTGAACGCAGAATACGCCAAAACTCGAAGCCGAGTACGAGCATGCCAACGAACTGCCGGCCGATGTTGACGAACGGCTACCAGGGGCGGCTACGGCTGCACTCATTGTCGGATCTTCGACGAAGTCGGACATGAGACACAGCGCTATCGGAGTGACCGCATTGTTCTGCAACGATTTTCTCATTTGGCACGACACATGCGGGGGCTATCCCGCATGAGCGCTCCGTCAATCTCGATTGATGCGAGCAGGATTCAATCAAGGCGCAGTGCGTCGCTTCTGAAGATCAAGGAGAGAAAAGTATGGCGAGAGCGCGAATTGGCGTGGCGCGGGCAATGACAGCGGCTGTCGTCCTCATCGTTGCGGGACAGGCCGGCGCGGCAGATGTTGGGCAAGCCGCGAGCGTCCCGCAGGCAGAAGCCTGCGTCGCGGAAGCGCCAAGCCCCTGGCAGATCCGCCTGCGTGCGTTGGGGGTGATCACCGAGGATTCGGGCTATGTCAATGCGGTGCCCGGCTCCGGTCTTTCGTATTCGGACACCGTGACGCCGGAACTCGATATTTCATACTTCTTCACGGACAACATCGCCGCCGAACTCATACTCGGCACCACCTATGCCAACATCGATGGCCAAGGTGCGATCGGCGGGCTTGGCAAGGTCGGCAAGGTTTGGCTGCTGCCGCCCACGCTCACATTGCAGTATCATTTTACCGATTTCGGCGCCTTCGAGCCCTATATCGGCGCCGGCGTGAACTATACGATCTTCTATCATCAGCAAGTCGGCAGCGCCGATGATCTCAAGGTCAAGAACACATTCGGCGCCGCGCTGCAGGTCGGATTCGACTACATGGTGGACCAGCACTGGGGCGTCAACTTCGACGTGAAGAAGCTTTTCCTCAAGCCCGACTTCGACGTCACTGTCGCCGGCGCCAAGCTCACGGGCAAGGCCAAGCTCGATCCCTGGTTGATAGGCGCAGGTCTCACCTACCGCTTCTGAGGACGAAGCACGGGGCACTTTTCGAAGTCCGCGCGCGGATCTTCCGTGCCGAGAAGTGGACCCGCGATGGTTCTTAAAGGAGTTGTTGGCATGCGCGTAGAAAACGATCATTGCGACGTGATCGGTGTGCCGGCCGCTCCCACGCAACTTGATCGTCTTTCTTCTGCGATTCTGCGGCAGGGGGGGATGGCGCGAGTGTCGCTGCCAGGCGATGTGGTGACCTGGGCGGCAGCCCGTCACCAGACGCTCAGGCAGATGCTTTCCGACCAGCGTTTCAACAAGGACTGGCGACAGTGGCGGGCGCTGCAGGACGGCGAGATTCCCGAGGATCATCCGCTGATCGGGATATGCAAAGTGGACAACATGACCACGGCGCACGGCGCCGATCACCGGCGCTTGCGCGGCCTGCTGTCCAGCAGCTTCGCGCCCAGTCGTATCGCCTTGCTGGCGCCACGGGTCGAACAATGCGTCGATCGACTCCTGGCCGAGATGGCGCAGCACGGCGGCAGTGCCGATCTGATGAGCGAGTTCGCCGCTCCGCTGCCCACCAACGTGATCGCCGAACTGTTCGGTTTGCCGGACGAACAGCGCGAAGAGATCGTCGCGCTCACCTACAGCCTGGCCAACACCTCCGCCACAGGCGAAGAGGTGCGACAGACGCGGCAGCGCATCCCGGAGTTCTTCCGTCGCCTGATCGCGCTCAAGCGGGGCCAGCTCGGCGATGATCTGGCTTCGGCCCTGATCGTCGCGCGTGACAAAGGCGAGCTCGTTTCCGACACCGAGCTCATCGACATGCTGTTCATGGTGCTCTCTGCGGGCTTCGTGACCACCGCCGGCGTCATCGGCAATGGCGTGCTGGCATTGCTGACGCATCCGCAGCAACTGCACTTGGTGCGCAGCGGCCAAGTTCCGTGGTCACAGGCGATCGAGGAGATCCTGCGCTGGGGCAGCTCAGCGGCCAATCTGCCGTTCCGCTATGCCACCCAGGACGTGGAGATCGACGGATGCCTGGTCCGCCGCGGCGATGCCGTCCTGATGGCGTTCCATGCGGCGAACCGGGACGAAAAGGCCTTCGGTCCCGGCGCCAACAGGTTCGATGTCACCCGGCGGCACAACCCGCATTTGTCATTCGGCGAGGGGCCGCATTCCTGCCTGGGCGCTGCGCTGGCGCGCCTGGAATTGCGCTGCGCCTTCCCCGCGCTGTTCGGGCGGCTGGAGGATCTGGCGCTGACCATCGCTGCGGAGGACGTCGTCTACATGCCGTCTTACGTCATTCGCTTCCCGCAGCGCCTGCCGGTCAGCTTCCGCCCTTCCGTCGCTTAGAGAGTGCGGCATTCACCCCGGATTCGGTGATTCTCGGTTCGCCGGGGTGGCTGGTCTCGCACGAGGGGGGCGAGCATGCCCGGTTACGCACGATCGTGGCGCCGGCCTTCAGCAATCGCAGGGTGAAGCTGCTCGCGCAGCAGGTCGAGGCGATCGCCGCGCAGTTGTTCGAGACGCTGGCGGCCCACCCCAGTCCGCCGACCTGAGGCGCCACCTCTCCTTTCCGCTTCCGGACATGGTTATCAGCGTGCTGATGGGCGAGTGCGCAAGCACGCTGAGCGAAGCCGAGCGGGAACAAGTACCGGGATTCCCGGCTGACCGTGACGACCTGGCCCGACTTTACGCCCTTTGAGCCCGGCGACCTCGATCTGATCCGGCGTCGCCGATGGGGACAAGGATCTCTCCGAGCCTGCACTGATAAGAGGCGGCATCGTAAGCGGCTTTGGGCGAAAGAGACCGATCAGCGCAAGGGCATTATTCGCATCATCACATAAACATCTCGTTATATGTATTGACAAGGAGCGAAGCTGCTGTGATTGTGCGCATGTCGTGGTTCTCCGCGCGGCACTGCTGTAGCGGAGCTAAGAGGGAAGCCGGTGCGATGCCGGCGCTGCCCCCGCAACTGTTAGCGGCGAGCCAAGCCCATTGGTGTCACTGAGGCGAACGGCCTCGGGAAGACGGGCAGAGGCTTTGACCCGCGAGCCAGGAGACCTGCCACGACGAACAACGTCCACGGGCGGGGTGTCTCGGTGGCCGCGGTAGCCTGGCTTCGTGCCGCCTGCTCGCGCGTTCCTTGTCCCCACGCCCCAACCATCGGGGTATGGCATGACTGTCTCTCAACACATTCCAGTGGCAACGCTCGGCGTGCCGCGTATCGGTCGACGGCGGGAACTCAAATTCGCGCTTGAAAGCTACTGGTCCGGAAAATCTCCCGCTGCCGACCTGCTCGCGACGGCGAAGGCGCTACGCGCCGCCAGTTGGAGGGAGCAGCACGATCGCGGCGTGTCGAAAATCCCCTCCAACGATTTCTCGCTTTATGACCATGTGCTCGACACCGTCGCCATGGTCGGCGCCGTGCCGGCACGATACACCTGGACTGACGGCGAGGTCCCACTCGATACCTATTTCGCAATGGCGCGCGGCAACCAAGATCAGGCCGCGGATTGTGGACATGCCGGTAACGAGCATGCGGCCAACGGGCATGGCCTTGCCGCGATGGAAATGACCAAATGGTTCGACACCAACTATCACTACATTGTGCCGGAACTCACGGACGATCAGAGCTTTGCCCTCTCGTCGGCGAAACCGGTCGATCATTTCCTCGAGGCCAAGGTGCTCGGCATCCACACGCGCCCGGTCCTGCTTGGACCGGTTACGTTTCTCAAGTTGGCGAAGTCACCTGAGGAAGGTTTCAACCCTATCGCGCTCCTGCCACGGCTGCTGCCCGTCTACGAGGAGCTCCTGCGGAGGCTGAAGCTCGCGGGAGCCGATTGGGTGCAGATCGATGAGCCGGCGCTCGTGGTCGATCTGGTTCCCAACGAACGGGATGCGCTCCAATTCGCCTACTGCCGGCTGTCAAAAGCAGCACCGGAGTTGAAGATCATGGTCGCTACCTATTTCGGATCGCTGGGAGACAATCTCGAGACCGCAATTTCTCTGCCCGTGGCGGGACTGCACGTCGATCTCGTGCGCGCTCCAGAGCAGTTGGAGACCGTCGGCCGGCTCGCGCAGAAGGAACTTGTGCTCTCGCTCGGGCTGATCGACGGCCGCAACGTCTGGCGCGCGAACCTGCCTGCCATACTTGACCGCATCAAGCCGATCGTCGCCGGCTGGCCGCTGGACCGCGTGGAGATCGCCCCGTCCTGCTCGATGCTGCATGTGCCGATCGACCTGGACATGGAGACGGCACTCGATGCGGACGTGAAATCGTGGCTCGCCTTCGCGGCGCAAAAAACCGACGAGCTGGTCGTGCTCGCCCGTGCCCTGGCTGAAGGCCGGGACGCGGTCGCCGCCGAACTAGAGGCGTCGGCTGAGGCTGCCGCCGCTCGCGCGACATCCGCGAAGGTGCATGATCCGCTCGTCGAAGGCCGGGTCGCCAGCATCAAGGTCGCCATGTCGCGCCGGAAGAGCGCATTCGACGTGCGCTCCAAGCTTCAGGCCGACACGTTTGGTTTGCCTTTCTTCCCCACCACGACGATCGGCTCCTTCCCGCAAACAGCCGAGGTTCGCAAGGCGCGGGCAGCTCATGCCAAGGGCGAGCTGAGTTACGTCGACTACGAGGCGTTCCTGAAGAAAGAGATTGAAGCCGCCGTTCGCTGGCAAGAAGAGATCGGACTCGACGTGCTGGTCCACGGCGAATTCGAGCGCAACGATATGGTGCAGTATTTCGCCGAGCAGCTCTGCGGCTTCGTCTTCACGCAACACGGGTGGGTGCAGAGCTATGGCTCGCGCTTTGTGCGACCCCCGATCATCATTGGCGATGTGTCGCGACAAAATCCGATGACACTACACTGGTGGCGATACGCCCAGTCGCTGACGCCGAAGCCGGTGAAGGGCATGCTTACCGGCCCGGTGACGATCCTCAACTGGTCCTTCGTCCGGGACGACCTTCCGCGCTCAGCCGTCTGCCGCCAGGTCGCGCTCGCCATTCGCGATGAAGTGAGCGACCTCGAAAAGGCCGGCGCCAGGATGATCCAGATCGACGAAGCCGCACTGCGCGAGGGCTTGCCGCTTCGTGAGGCCGACTGGGAAACCTATCTCGACTGGGCCGTCGAATGCTTCCGGCTGGCTTCAACGGCGGTTGGCGATGCGACCCAGATTCACACCCATATGTGCTACTCCGAGTTCGGCGACATCGTGGACGCGATTGCTGCAATGGATGCCGATGTGATCTCCATTGAAACCTCGCGCTCGCAGATGGAACTGCTCGATACGCTGCGAACCTTCAAGTATCCGAACGAGATCGGTCCCGGCGTCTATGACATTCACTCGCCGCGGGTCCCGGAAGTGGGCGAAATTTCCAACCTCATCATGCTTGCGCGCGAGCGATTGTCGGATGGCCAACTGTGGGTGAATCCCGACTGCGGTCTCAAAACGCGCAGGTGGGAGGAGGTCCGCCCTGCCCTGGTGAACATGGTGGCTGCGGCACGCGCAATTCGGGAAAAAGCGCAGACGGCGTAGGGCTCGGTGCCACTCGCCGGCGGTGAGCGGCAACGCCACACACCGGGCATCCTTGGGGGAGTCTATCCGGCGCGCCCAAGGCAATCGCGCTGCCGGTGACGAAGCGCCTCGGCAAGCTTGGCCTGGCCGCGGCCCTTGTTACGACGCGTCGAAGTCAGCTTTCCAGACGCCGCCGTTGGCTGGCGATCGAAGGAGGCTTGGCCTCAAATGAGCCGGCCAGAAACGAGGCGGCTCACCGCCAGCCAGTTTCGGATTATTCCGTATTGGGATAATCCAGTATCACTATCGTCTCCCCGACCTTGATCGCCGAAACCCCGTTCCCGACCATCGGGAGAGGCATCGGCGATCACGCGGCGCCGGTCTGCGGAGCGTGTTCCGGGAAACCGGATACAGGGCTAAGCTGGGGAAGGTTCAAACGGCACTTCTGGAGACTATTGAGGCGGCATCGACGCTCTGCCATCTGCAGCGGGCCAATTCCCGCTCGATGGCTCCGTCTGCCTCTGGCTGCAATCACCATCACCGCGACGGCGAAGCCGAGCGGCCGCAGCTGGCTGGCGGACCCCTTGTGTTTTGATGGTGAAGATCCGGCGCCGGACCAGGAAAGCCATCGCGGAAAGTGCGGGGTTGGCTTGCTCCTGGCGTGATCGGACCGCGCCCAATCGCGACGCGCAGATGGCCGAGATTCATGAGCGGCGTCCTAAATCTCAATCGCTGCGCAAAATGCGTGCTTCGAGCGCAGCTGCGACGAAAGCTCGTCTAGCGGCTGGTGGATGGGTCTTACCGCGTAACACCTGCAGACAGGTGTCCATCGCTATCCTGCGTTTATCGGTCTCATGATGCAGATCCCGCAGCAAGATAGCGGCCGCGTCGTTGACGTCGAACACGATACGCTCCGAGCTGCGGCGGCTAACCTGAACAACGACTGGCCTCTCAAATCTGATCAACCCGGTCATCCCCCTCCTCCACAGCCACTACGCGGCAAACAGCCCGGGTCGCATTTCTTAACTCAGCCAAACGCGACCGCTGCACCTGCGCCATTGAGCCTGGCCATTGGCGGGCAAGCGATCGCCATGAGGCGCGTCCGGCCATGGTCAGCTTGCGTGCCGATCTGCGGTTGTGCAGTCGATGGTGAGGAACTGCTTCTCATTCGCGTGGTCTAGCTGTGAAACCTGGACATAGTGCACTGTTTGACGCGCCTCGCCGGTCTCAAATATGTCGTCGATGTCTACACCTGCACTTTTCCACTGCCCGATCTGCAGGCGGCGATCCACTGCATCGCGGAGGTTGAATCTTCCAAGATGGCGACCCGCTTCGCAAAGCCGAAAAAGGCATTGCGCGCCGTGCTTACCGGCTTGCGCCCATCGTACGCATCGTAGCATGCCCTCAGGGCGGCTTCGTGGATCATGTCTCTGCGATCTTCCGGCCATTCATTGAGAAAATCGATTGCATCCGCAAGGCCGGCAATCTCTTGGATGATGTGCGTTGCGCGCTTCACAAAAAGGGGGCTGCTGAAAGCCTCAGCGTTCATTGGTTTCTCCCAACTTTCCAAATAGCCAATTTGCATGAAGATGCGCCCGCATCGACACGGCGACCATGGCACAATGTGTTGTCAGGGCGATGACGGTTCAAGCGGAAGATCCGTGACGGCGACCGGGCGTGCAGCGATCCGCCAACACATCATGCAATGGCTTTGGTTGCCATCAAACGCGGTCGTCACTATTAAGCTACGAGATGATTCTTACCCGGCTACTCTAATTCCGCAGGAGCGTTTTCATGACCGAAGAAACCGAGAGCAAAGCCGACAACCTCATCGAACTCACCGCCCACGTCGTCTCAGCCTATGTTTCGAACAATCCGGTTCCCGTCAGTGAACTGCCTGGGCTGATCGGCCAGGTCCACATCGCATTGAAAGCCACTGCTGGTGGTGCCGCACCAGAAAAGTCGGAAGCTCTCAAGCCTGCCGTACCGATCAGAAAATCGGTTACACCCGATTACATTGTCAGCCTTGAGGACGGTAAGAAGTTCAAGTCGCTCAAGCGTCACCTGGCGACCCACTATGGCCTTACACCCGACGAATATCGCGCGAAATGGGAGCTGCCGGCGGACTATCCCATGGTGGCGCCGAACTACGCTGCGGCGCGCTCGGCATTGGCCAAGACCATGGGTCTGGGCCGCAAGCCGAAGGAACCGGAAACGCCGGCACCTGCCAAGCGTGCCCGCAAGAAAGCGGCAGCCTGACCGCACTTTTTCAGGATGGGCTAAGCGGATCAGGCATCATTTCGCAGTCGCGAGATAAAATTTGTGCGTTGCAATATCCGCGGCGATCGGTATGATCATGGTGTCGGCCATCTACTCCTCCCAGATGTGGCCCCGACGCTGAATGGGGCGCACCTCCTCCCGCGTCTCGTTCTAAATCGAGCCCGCTGCCACCTCCTCCCGGTAGCGGGCTTTTTCTTTGTCTGAGGCGCGATTTCGGTAGGCCAACGCATTTGGCTCTAAGCGAGGCGAATGCTCCGAACTTCCAGGCCTTTCTTGCCCTGCCCGCATTGGACAAACACCTTCTGACCCTCCATCAGCATGCTGAGTCCTGAGCGGGTCAGCGCGGTGGCATGAACGAAGATGTCCTTCTCACCGTTTTCAGGTGCAATGAAGCCGAAGCCCTTTTGGGGATTGTACCATTTGACCGTGGCCTCGCTCTCCAACTGGGCGCTCGTCCCGGCGGTGGACTCTCCAGCGCAACGCGTATGCACCTGAGGTTTCGCGGTCTGACCGCCTACCTCCAGCACTTGCGCGACCTGATGACCTCTTGGACTTTCTTCCGTTGTGACCTTGAGACGCGTTCCCTCGGAAACACCGCGGCTCCCGGCCGCCTCCAGCACCCGGATGTGCAGATAGGCCTGGGTGCCCTCCGGCAGTTTGACAAAGCCAAAACCCTTGCTGGTGTTGAACCACATCACTTCGGCGTCGACAGCGGATGCGGCTAGGGTCGACGAACGCTGAAAGTAGCTTGGCTCGGAAGGCCGTTCCGCAAAAGAAACCGGGTCATCGTCATGACGATGCCGGCGTGGCTCACGATGATCTTTATATTTGCTCATGATCGTCTCGACTCGGCTGAACACCTCATTGCGCCTCCCGGCAGGATAATCTCAATCGGGCGATGCATTGATGTCAATTCACCAGTTGGCCGCTTCACCCCCTCTATCGCATCACGATCCCGGCCGACCTGTTGCCACACGAGGTCGATGATGGCGGTGAGCAATATATGCCGCAGGTCGACCAGCTGATCCGAACGCGTTCCCTATATCGCACGGCAAAAGGGTCGCGCTGAAGGGCGGCACCGCCATCAACCGTTTCGATCGTGACATGCCGCGGGCTGCCGCCTCACGCGGATGCGCATCCGACATTTCGATTTACGCGCAATTTACCCGCACAGCCTGCAGGAGGGAGACGGGCAGCTTGTCGTTGAGTCGTCCGGCTAGATCAACCCCGCCTGCTCAGCCTCGCGGCGCAAATTCTGCCGTGGCCTGGGGCCGATCTGCTGGATCACCAATCCGGCCGCCAGTGAGCCAAGGTCGCCGCAGGTCTTGAGGTCGCGGCCCTGCGTATAGCCATGCAGGAAACCGGCGGCGTAGAGATCGCCGGCGCCGGTCGTGTCGACCAGTTCCCGGATCGCCGTCGCTTGGATGACCACGGTCTCGTTGCCGCGCACGATGACCGAGCCTTTTTCTGAGCGGGTGACGGCGGCGATCCGGCAATCCTTGCGGATCTGCGCCAGCGCCTCGTCGAACGACGATGTCTGGTAGAGCGACTTGATCTCGTGGCTGTTGGCGAAGACGATGTCGACGGTGCCCGAGCGCATCAGCTCGAGGAACTCGTCCCGGTAGCGGTCGACGCAGAACGAATCCGACAACGTCATAGACACTTCGCGTCCGGCCTCGTGTGCGAGCTTCGCCGTCTGCCGGATCGCCTCTTTGGCGCGCGGCGGGTCCCAGAGATAGCCTTCGAAATAGGTGACCTTGGCGCCGGAAGCCTTGTCGGCCTCGACATCTTCCGGCCCGAGTTCGACGCAGGCGCCGAGATAGGTGTTCATCGAGCGTTCGCCGTCGGGGGTGACGAAGATCATCGAGCGCGCCGTCGGCGGCTCGCCCTTGAGCGGCTTTGTGTCGAAGGCGACACCCTGCGCATGAATGTCATGGGCGTAGATTTCGCCCAGCGCATCGTTGGAGACCTTGCCGAAGAAGGCGGCACGGCCGCCGAAGCTGGCGACGCCGGCCGCCGTGTTGCCGGCGCTGCCGCCGGACGCCTCGATCGCCGGGCCCATGCGGCTGTAGAGCAGTTCGGCGCGCTGGGTGTCGATGAGGTTCATCGCGCCCTTGATGATGCCGTTGGTCTCGAGGAAGTCCTCGTCGCACTGGGCGATGATGTCGACAATGGCATTGCCGATGCAAAGCACGTCATAATCCGGCATCAATGTCTCCGCCAACTACCCACCGGCTTGCTGCTATGCCGCCCGGGCGCGGGTCTAGCGAGTTGAAATGGGTTGCCGCATGCGCTTGACCCAGCGGCCCTCACGCAGCTGCCGGTCCTGCTTCACGCAGCAAGTCATCGGCTCTGTCCGTCTTCTCCCAGGTGAATTCAGGCTCTTCACGGCCGAAGTGTCCGTATGTCGCCGTCTTGCGGTATATCGGGCGTAAGAGATCAAGCATCTTGATGATGCCTTTCGGCCGGAGATCGAACAGCTCAAGAACAAGGCACTCGATCCTTTTTTCGTCAATCCTTGCGGTTCCGAAGGTATTGACCATGACAGAAACCGGACTGGCCACGCCGATCGCGTAGGCAAGCTGAACCTCGCAGACCTCCGCAAGTCCGCTGGCAACGATATTCTTTGCGACGTACCGCGCCGCATAGGCTGCTGAGCGGTCAACCTTGGATGGGTCCTTGCCCGAAAAGGCGCCGCCGCCGTGACGCCCCGTTCCACCGTAGGAATCGACGATGATCTTGCGTCCAGTGAGGCCGCAATCGCCGGCAGGCCCACCGACCACGAATCGCCCTGTTGGATTGACCAGAAATCTGATCCCCGAAGTATCCAGGTGGGTCGGCAGGACTGGTTTTATGATCTCCTCAATGACGCCTTCGCGGACTGTATCTTGGGAGACCGCCTCGTCATGCTGCGTTGACAGGACTATGGTGTCCAGCGCCACCGGGCGAAGACCCTCGTAGCGTACGGACACTTGAGATTTCACGTCTGGCCGAAGCCAGCCAAGCTGTCCCGTTTTCCGGACCTCTGCCTGTTTTTTCGTCAAATGATGAGCGAGTTGGATCGGCAAGGGCATCAATGTATCCGTCTCGTTGCATGCGAATCCAAACATGAGGCCCTGATCCCCCGCCCCCTGCTCGAGATCCTGCCCTCGTCCTTCATCAACGCCCTGGCTTATGTCGGGCGACTGCTCGGTGAGAGCCAGAACGACGGCGCAACGTCGACCATCAAAGCCGATGGCATCGTCGTCGTAGCCAATGTCGAGGATCGTATCGCGGGCAACCTGAGTGTAATCGATCGCCGCGTGGCTGGTGATCTCTCCAGCCAGAACGACCATCCCTGTCTTCACCAACGTTTCACAGGCGACGCGCGCCTTCGGGTCGGTGCGGAGGATGGCATCGAGGATGGCATCCGAGATGTTGTCTGCCATCTTGTCGGGGTGTCCCGCGCCGACGGATTCGGAAGAGAACACGAACTGCCTGGTCATGGAATGGCCTCGCTTCAAATGTTGGAGTTAGGTGGGGAGTTTCTGGATTCGGGCGGCCTTACCGGTCGCTGATGCCGGGAACATCGAACGCAGCGCAGAAGTCGGCAACGTCTCTTCGCACGTTCGCATGAACTTCCTCGTCGTCGGGCTGGCGGCAGACCAAATCAATGAAAGCGGCGATCTGCACCATTTCCCCTTCACGCATGCCCATGGACGTCACTGCCGGCGACCCCAAGCGGATTCCGCTTGTGACCGCCGGGTCGCGCGGGTCTCCCGGCACCATGTTGAAGTTCGTAATGATGCCTGCCTTGGCCAGGCGCTCGGCATAGGCTTTGCCCGATAGCGGCCGGGCCCGCAGATCAAGGATCAGCATGTGATTGTCAGTCCCGCCGGTGACCAGGTCATAACCACGGTCCAGAAGCGCCTGGGCTAGCGCCTTGGCATTTTTGACGATCTGCTGTCCGTAGGTGCGGAAAGACGGGGTCGCGGCCTCCTGCAAAGCGACAGCTAGCGCGGCGATGGTATTCACATGGGGCCCGCCTTGCAGTTGAGGAAATACCGCGCGATCAATCCGTTTGGCGAGATTGTGTTTGCTCGTGGGATGATAGAGCGCCTGATACCGATCTTCATTCTTCGACAAAATAAAGCCTCCACGGGGGCCGCGGATCGACTTGTGAGACGTGCTGGTGACGACGTCGCAATGGGCCACGGGATTCGGATGCGCTCCAGCGACAATCAGGCCGCTGATGTGCGCAATGTCGGCCACGAGATAGGAGTTCGCCTCCGCAGCGATTTCGGTCATTGCCGCGTAGTCAAAGACACGCGGATAAGCAGTTCCGCCGACCCAAATGAGTTTCGGCCGTTCCCGCCTGGCGGTCTCGCGCAAGCGGTCATAGTCAATTTGCTGCGTCTTATCGTGCAGCCCATAGGGGACGCGTTGATAATCAGTGCCGGAAAAGTTGACGGACCACCCATGAGTCAGATGGCCGCCTTCGGGCAAAGGCAAGCCCATGACTTTGTCACGGGGGCTCAAAAGCGCGCGATAGACAGCCTGGTTGGCTGGTGAGCCCGAATAAGGCTGGACGTTGGCGTGCTCACTGCCAAATAGCGCTTTCAGGCGCTCGATCGCGAGGGTCTCAAGCTCATCGACGATCTCGTTTCCCGCGTAGTAGCGCGCACCCGGGTAGCCCTCGGCATATTTGTTCGCGAAGATAGAGCCGGTCGCTTCCAGTACGGCTGAGGAGGCAAAGTTCTCAGATGCGATGAGTTTGAGCATCGTCCGCTCTTGCCGCCTCTGTCGTAGAAGCAGTTCGTGAACGCGGCAATCGACATGGACCAAGGACGACCGTCCGAATGTGCCGGGCCCAGCGATGGCTACGTCAGCGGTGTTCTTCATGGTAGTTTCGCACTCCCACTTAGGCAGATCTTTTCACGATCAAGCAGCAGTCCCCTTCGACCACGCGTCTGTACCGCCTCGAGCCGCTCCAGGTCCCGCTTATGATACCCATCGTCGTGGGGCAGGAGATCGACCAGGAATTGAACCAACCCGCCGTCCTTGCCCCCTGCATTGAGATGATATGAGGACCAAGGACGTTGTCCGTTGCCGCAAAGAAAGTTGGCTTTGGCGAGCATCCGGACGTGTCGCGCAACGCGCTCCCGACGAAGATCGAGAATCGCAGCTAGTTCGCAAACAGTCAGGTCGGCATGCGCGCAAAGGCCCAGGATCCGTAGGCGATCAAGATGTGCTGCTGTCATTAGGCGATCGACAAGTATCATCATTGGTCAGAACGACAGCAAATAGAAGAACCGAACCTCGTCCTGCTTGGATTTTGTCATCTCGCGCTCTTCGCAAATTCTGTTCAGCAGCTGAACACGAATGCACAAGATTTATGCCGCCGCTGAACTTGAAACTGTGGTGATCGTACCACTGACGGAGAATTGTGTCCGCAAAGTTTGCGTAAATTTCTTTGAAGGATCTGTTGCAACACCTAAACAATAACGCAACGAGATCGGCGAGATGCTGGTAAGACGGCAAGCTGGAACTGCTCAAGAGTGAGGCGATCGGCATCACCTTTCCCCAAGGGGCAGTGCTAATTTTCATGGTGCACCTGATCCGCCATTTATTTGATTTCGTGTCACGGGAGGATCGCAAAGCCGTCGTGCCGACGCTCCGCGTAATGAAGGCTCTGGAGGACTTCGAGGCCGGCGACTGGGCCGGCGGTACCCAGCGATTATTCAGAGCTGGCTGCGACTGGCAGCGCGTCGCGCCGTTCTTCGTCTATCCGAGTGTGCGCAGCATACATCTACACGACGGATGCGTTTCGAAATGTCCGCGGCGCGTCGGCGCCATTTCCAAATAGCGCTTTATCCTGGTCAGCCAGGTCGCACCAAATTCAGGCGGGGAAATCCTGATACCACGATCCATAAGCATGTGACCGCGCCGGACAGCACGGCGAATGCGTACGCCGAAGAAGCCAATCGCATCAATGGCGAGACGATCCCCTCACCGTCGACAGACCGTCGCATGCTGGTGTTTAGCAGCCGAACGGTGTGGTCGGCACGATTACGCCGTGGAATTGCCCAGCGTCGAGGGTTGGCGCGCAAGATCTCGCCGGCCCTGGCCGCGGGCGGCTCAAACCTGCTGAACAGACGCCGCTCGTGGCAGGCGCAATGTTCGCCCTCGCGCACCGAGCCGGCTTTCCCGACGGCGTCATGAACCTGGTCTACGCGTCCGAAGGTGATGGCGTTGGCCGCGAACTCTGCTCCAATCCCACGGTCTGAAAAATCAGCTTCACAGGCTCGACCGAAGTTGGGCGGCTGCTCATGCGCAAGAACTCGGACCAGATCAAAAAGGTCAGCCTCGAGCTCGGCGGCAATGCGCCTTCATCGTCTTCGACGACGCCGAAATCGACGCTGCGGTTGACGGCGCGATTCAGGCGAATCTCCGCAACGCCGGCCAGACTCGTGTTTCAGCGAACCGCCTTTACGTCCACTCGAGCGTTCACGAGAGTTCGTCGAAAAATTCGTGAAGAAAGTGCGGCACTTGTAGCGATGGCTTCGCTCCGGGATCTACGGCCTCACCGCCTATTTCTATGCTACCTGAAGTGTGTCTGGCGAGTGGTCGAGGCATTGGAATATGGCATGGTTGGCAGCAACACGGGGCGTATTTCTTCGGAAGCTGCCCCTTTGGGCGGATTAAGCAGTCAGGCATCTATGTATGGGCGGCATCCGAAGCTTCGGCATGCGCGCTTCACAGACGGGTAACCCAGCGAGCGATCTTCGTAAGTATAAATTGTAACGATCGCTCCTCGATGAGGAGCTGAGGCGCGGCGCCGCGACCTGCCCCGGCGTGAGAGGGTTGATGGCCACCATCAAGCTCAGCGGCGGACGCTAACTGCGTCATTAATTGTGATCAGATATCGATTGCGGCTAGACATTGTAAAGCACGCCGACGATTTTCCGGGCACCAATGACCGACGGAATCCCATTTGCATCCCCTCCCACGGAAAGGACCTGTGACGATCCCATCCCGCCCACGCTCTCGAACAGCCTGAAATGGGAAAGGTCGCCGGGAAGCGCCGTCCCCACCCGCTTAAAAATGCTGGACCCGTCACTAAGGGCAAGAGCGACGAGTGCATCCTGGTGATGCCCGAGGGTATCGAGTTGGACGTGGTCTCCGCCGAGGACAACTTGCTTATCAAGCGCTAGCGGCACGGCACTTTCGTCGACCACGCGGAAGGCGATTGCGATCCGCTGCAACTCCCTATTGGCGTCGACTGCCACGGCCTCTTCAGGGCCGTGATCGACAGTCACCCTGTGGTCGAAAATGATCCCGATAACTTGGTGGATTGCCGTTTCTTCCTCGGCAAGAAAAACGCTTTTGGGGTTGCGGATGCGCGGGTCCGGCGCTTCGGCGGTGAGGCCGATCAATCCGCCACCATTCACGTTGCGAACTAACCGGCGCGCGTAAACGTCCTTACCGTGCCGAGCGATCACCAGCCGCCGGTCCGCGGAAGCCGTGGGGATGGACTTGACGATCGCAAGGCTGCCAGCGGGTGCGGCGAACCCGAAGTTGGCTCGCCTGAGATAGTATGCAACGCAGCTCTCAAGAACGCGGGGGTCGAGAATTTCCGGCTCGTCCTGGGTTTCCGCAGCCACCCGGTGCCTAGTAAAGGCCGCCAAATCGGGACAGATGATGACCCGGGGTGCAGCGAGCGAGGTAAAGTCGATCGCGGCCGGCGCCTCAAGCTTCTGCCTCGCTGTTGGTAAGTCCCGCCGGCGCCAGCGATAGCATTCTTCACGAATGTCCTCCGCAAGCTTGATCAGATCAACCAATGGGCCAGCGCATTGAGCGACCTCACCAGCCGTGATGTCTTGGCGACGCCCGTGGTGGGCCTTGTTCATCAAGGTCACCACCGGGGAGTTGTCACCCAGCGCAGGGTGTTCGGCGAACCGCCTGAAAATTTCTGCACCAAACATCCCGGCCGACCCGGCCCGCACCAAGGGGCGTATGCGCTGCACGAAATCGGCGAGCGTGGGATTCGGTGTTGCCTTGGCCCAGGATGAATGGGCCGGATCGTCGAACATGTCACCAAGCTGCGCCTCGAGGAACACCCGACATCCATCGGCGAAATCGCGTGCGGGCTCTTCTTCATTTGGGTCGGCGTCGAAGCGCTTCTTGCGCTCAAGCAGGACGGAATGGGGCACGATCGTCCTGACACGGGGCTGCAACCGCGTCGCGGGGTGCACTGCAAGGTGCTCAACTCCACCCGGAAGCTGGATTTTGGCAACCCGGCCGCTGAAGCGAGGATCATAGGACGTAACTAGCACCTGCGCGCCCCCACTCGCCAATTTTCCAAGCGCGGCCGCCAGCCGCTCCCGGTTTTCGTCGTCAAGTAGTTCCTGGGGATCGTCAAGCACGAGGGTAGTCAAGCCACCGCGCTCCTTCAGCACGTGCTGCCAGAAGGCGAAAAAGAACGCGACCAAACTCGCGCGCAGGGCCGACGCGTTTGTGACATGTTGGGCTGGGGCTGCCACGCCTCCTGTTTGGACAACGAGGTCCAATTCCCCTTTGCGGCCCATACCGGTATCGATGAGTCGGTGAGCCGTATCGGGAAATGCGCCGAGATAGATCAGATCACGCCAAGCGGCGGCATCCGTTCGAAGAATTTTGCGAAGCTGGTCGACTTGCTGGTCAGCCAGCGTCCCCAAATCAGCGAGTCGACCGAGCGCCGTGCTTGCCGTCGCGTAGTTGCCGAGCCGGGCTTCGGCCGCCCGGCGCGTCGCCAAGTGCTGTGAAAGCCGCGCACACTGGGTCAACGCGTCTGAGATCGGCTCGGCCGCTTTCACGATGTTTTGGAGTTCTAACAGCTTCCCCGTGAGGGTCAGTTTCTCTGTATGCTCCCCTTCCTTGGGCTTGCGCCCGAGCACGCGGGTAAGGACATCCTTTGCCAAGGCATCGTTATTCTGGCGCCAGTGGGCAAAGCGGATCGCTCGGTCAAGGCGCTCCAAGGCTAGTTGAAGGTCGCCACACCCTGCTGGCAACGCGGTGGCAAGGGGATCATCCAACTCCGCGCGGTTCTGGAATATGGCATCGATGCTTAGGGCCGTTGAGGATTTCAATTCGCCAAGAATGCCTGCGAACGGTGCGAACGAAAAAGCCTCGTCAACGAGCGCTTTTCGCAGAAGGTCGCACGGATGCGACGGCAAGTCGGCGACCAACTCAGTGCGAATGGCCTCGGGTAACGAGCGCAACAGATCGCCATGGGCATTTGCCGCCCAATGGGCAAGGGTTTGCGACAAGAGGTCAGCATCGGAAGCAGACCCGGCTAGGTGCTGTTTGACCGGTTGGCCCGTAACAGGGTCAACGGCATGGGAATGATCGCCACCACAGACGACGCACCGGTTTTGGTCGCGTGCAGGGTCCGGATGATTGGCCATCCAGGCCTTGATCCGTGCATACAAGCGCGTGCGCGCTGCGCTCGACGGATTTTGCGCCAGCTCCTGCAGGGTGCGTGCTTCCGACAGAATGACAGTTAGCCTATTTTCGGCGTCGGTAAGCTCGTCCGGCGTCAGTTTGCGGAGCTCGGCGAGCCGTGCGATCGACTCCAACGTTTGAGGCTGACTGATACGCTCGAGCGCCCGACCGATATTCTCTTCCAGGTCCGATCGCAGTTTTGCATCGGCGGGGTCAAAACGCCCGCCAAGGATCTCTTTCGCGGACTCAAACGCGCATGCCTTCGCGTCCTCGAAGTGCGCCTTGATGGTCTTAAGCTTTTCCTCAATGGTCTTGTCGTCCGACGGGACTGGCACCGGCGTCGGCGGCTCTAGCATAGCATGCGTCCGCAAGATCTTTTCGAGGTCGTCTTTAGCAATGTTGTAGTCGGCGTCCGCCTTATCGCGTTCGCCGCGCTTGGCCTTGACGAGATCTTTGTCGATCTTGGTTTTCGCGCGACGCGAATGTGCAGCAAGGTCCACGAGCGCTGACAGCCCTGTAAGCTCGGACACTGCGCGTCCCAGTTCCGACTCAGATCCCAACTGAATGAGTGGGAGTAAGCCCGGCATGACGGTGCCGATGCGAAGTGCGATGGGATCGACCCCAAGCGGCGTTAGATCGGGCGGCAACTCCTTTAGCTTGCCCTGAGGCGAGCGCGTCATGCTGCGGCGGATGGGGGGAAGCTGCATTCCGCCATCTTCAACGAAGGTCAGTTCAACCCATGTATCAGCTGGAACCCAGTCTTTGTCGGGTCGGTACTGATCCAGGAGTGGCATGGGTGTCAGCGACGACATTTTGTGCGTTGTCAGCTCGTCCTCGTCATTGCCTATCCAGCAATTGAAGTCCTCCGGGCTTTCCGGTTCGCGCTGGGGCCGAAGCATCTGACCTGTGAGCGTCCAGATGACGGCATTGAGCAGCGACGTTTTGCCGGATCCGTTCCGCCCTTCAAAGAGCGTGATTGGGCACGAAAACTCATGGACATATTTCTCCGGGGCCGCATCCGGTGTGCCAAACTTATGCAGGCCGGCGAACCGGTGGGCCTCCAGCCTCTTCAGCCGAAGTCGCCTGTTGTTCGCGTTCGCGGGCCGCGATGGCAAGGCCTTCACAGCGGGCGGCGGTTGGGAAATCGCGTCTACGAGTTCTTCCGCATGCAGAGACCGGACATCAGCAATCCAAGCCGCCGGGCCACGATTTTGATACCATCCCAACGCGCTACGCGTTGCAGCATCAGGCAGGGAAAAGGTGCGCGCGCCCTCAATGAGTACTGGCTCGCCTGCGATTAGATCGGCAACTAACGAGTCAATGGTGTGCAAATGCAGCGCACGAGCATTCGATCCATCCATGTTTACGTCTGTCCATTGTTTCGCCTGAGACATCGTTCACCAAAGGCAGCATGCTCTGTCTCGGCCACACCGCGCAGTCATCAGCAGTTCTTCTTTTGAGTTATCTGGGACAGTCGCCCCCAGTATCCTTGTTGCGATATCCGTCTTCGCATGATGTATAATCATTGATGCCTTGCATGGAGATCGGCTCAATGCCCGTACGACGACATATAGTAGTCCCAGCTGGACCGGGTTCCGCAATAACCGCACTATCGTCGCAGGAAATCGGCGTTTTCACGCCGTCTGCGCACAAGACCGCAATATCTGGTGAGAGGTGGGAACATCCTGCTCTGCGGTCGCGCGGGGGAACTGCCGAGGTGCACGTTGCGTCGAGGCGTGCGCGACGGCGCCATTGATGGGGACGCGAGATCACGAAGTGCGGCGTGAAGTTCCCTCGTGCTGCTAACCCTTCATGTGAAGCCGTTCGCCAAACATCAGAAGAATGACGCGGCTGACGTCGTAGCTATAGTCTAGGCCGCTATCCCGATGCGGTTTGTAATACCGAAGAGGCCCGCGCTCGGCAAAACCGGTCGCCTGATCGAAAAGGCTGCCCCTGAGATCGCGCTCGCCCGGTGCCTGCTAAGTCTCTCGGATGGTCCATCGGCCCGATCCTCTTCAGCGGGACATTGCGCCGACGGATTTGAAGTTCTGAACGCAAGTACGTCTGAAAGGGTATGCCCGGCAGGAGACTGAGCTCGCTGCCGGGCCGGGTACGCCTTGGGAGGTGGCGTAAGTCAGCGACTCTCGTGGCGGTGGGACCACTGGTGTTTTTTGCCGAATAGCGTGCATGAACCGTGCCAAGGCCAAAGCGTCAAAAACACCCGAGAGTCACCTCCCTCTACGCTGCGTACTCGACATTGTCGGCTATTGGATAATGCCGAACTTGCCTTTCGATATCGACCGACACCTGAACCAGAGGGCACCCGCAGGGCCATTCGCTGCCATGCCGACCGGGCGAACTGGCGGTGACCGGGTTTAGCTCCGAACTGTTCGCCGGCTGATGCGAAGGCGGACTATCACTCTTAAAGAAGGAAATCTCTGTATGCTCCATTCATTAGCGCGCGGCCACGAGAGACGGCACGGCGAATGCGGTCGCGTAGATGATCGCGAGGATCCCTCCAGTCGGCATGGACGCGCCATTGACCGATCAGAGCTTCGGCGAGCTCGCGATGTGACGCCCCAGCAAGTGACCCATCGAGTGCACGCAGAACGAAAGTCAAACGGGGGCCGCGTTTTTCTGGCGGACACAAGCGGGCAGGCAGGTGTTGACCCAGATTTAGAGCATTGAGGCACTCGAGCCCCCTCATGCGATGCTTCGTGAGGGGCGGGGGACAGATGGCTTCGGTACGGAGGCAGACAGGGTGCAAGATATCGGCGCCAGAGACCGCGAGCTGGAGCGTCTGCTCCGAATCTCGAAGAAGAACATGCTGGCCCTTGTCAGGCGCAAGCAGGACGGTTGCACGGCATCGCAATGCCGAGAGCTCGAATGCCAATGTCGCCGACCATGCAGGCAGCTGTTCTGCAGTGACGGGCAGCACATGAGCGCACCAAAGCGGAGACCAGAACACGACCGAATTTCGCCCATAAGACTCGGCGAAACAGGACACCCCAGTGTGAAAGGTCACCGGGCGACGTGACCACGTCGAGAAAGGGCCGGTGGGACAAAGTATTGGCCTGCCGGCGCGCAGCGATCACATCACGCTGGAATGCTGGATTGCGGCGTAAGAACTCCCAGGCCCATTCGCGCGGCGTCAGACCTGTGGTGTAATCGTATGATCTTTCATCGCGCCAAACAGCCTCGCCCGCGCCACTCACGAAAACTGTAGGCATGAGTGTGCTCCCCTGCCCGCCCGCAGGCAGGCCGAAACTTTATGCCACCTGGCAAGGCACCGGCGCTGAGGGCACCAGATCTCGAAGCAGGCATTTCGTCGAAGCGTGTGCCACCGGCACTGTCGACGGCGGAAGGGGCGCGCAATAGCGTTCAGGCCGTCCAACCCGCACAGCGATAGCCACCGCAGCCTGTGCACGCAAACGAAATTGATTTCATTTCCGTGATCGGCTCGTGCATCCCGTCCCAGATTTTCATTGAAGGGGCGGTGGGCGTGGCGGTGGATTGCACGCCGGTTGTGGGCAAGTTGTCGTAACGCCGGCGTTATAAGGTCAGTCATCGGGAGGTCTCCTGGGAAATTTCTCCCATTGGAGGCCAAGTTTCACGCTATGGCAGCCTGTATAGTTGTACAGGTGAGCCGACTGGTCAGTGGACGCAAAACGAACCGCCGAGGCGCGCAATCGTTTGTTTGGTGGTGCTCACGGCGAGCTTTCTTTGCGGGCGGTATGGAGATGGAGCGCGGCTAGGCTCCGCTTCCCCTGCTGCAGCCGATTTCCCAGGCGGACTTGCCCCCGCAATGCCCTTCTCGCGGGCAACCACTGCGGGTCGTCAGCGAAACACTGTCGACTGATGGCGGCATCGCCGAGATACTGCACCTAGCCAAGGCGGCCGGTCTCGTGAACGCTCCTAGTTTGCATTAGAACGACGGCTCGCCTGCAGCCCAAGTTGGGATAGGGAACCGTCCGATGTGTTCGGTCGGACGAGCTTGCTGCGCGATCGACTTCGAAATGCATTAAGGGGACGGAGCAGCGCATGGCTTGAACAACCGTCAGGTCGGGCAAGCGGTGCCCCTTCCCCTTCCTCGAACCTCCGATTCTTCCGCTGGAGGTGTCTAGATCCCCAGGCGCAGCCGGTCTTTGTCGCTCAGTCGTCCGTCACCCATGGGTAGCAACGGGCGTCGTCCTGATGCTGCTGGCACAGCAGGCTGTCGCGGAGAACCATCCACACGCCCCGTGCGTCTCTTCGCTTGCTGGGATACCTGAACTTGCCGAAGAAAAGAGGGCTGGTGGTCCGACGGGAGGCGGTGCGCTCCGCGAGCGCACGGACGCCAGCTATCATCGTAGGCTCAACAGAATCTCGCACGGGTCGGTGTCAAGCACTGCAGTTACGTCGAGGAACTCAATGATATCGAGCCGCCGCTCCCCACCTTCATACTTCGCCACGAAGGATTGCGGCCGGCCAAGCTTCTCGGCTACCTGCGCCTGGGTCATGCCTTTGGCCTTGCGCAGCGATCTCAACTGGACCAGAAACCGCTGGTGGCGGGCAGATCGAAGTGATTTTGGCATGTAGGCGAACCGGTCAGGTAAAGATCGGCTCAGCCATTAATCCCGGTTCCGGATTATCCCGTTTTGGGATATGCTGTCTTGAATCCAGCTATCAACATGTGAGGTTCGCAGCAGATATGAATCGATCAACGGGAACAGATGGGGCCCGAAGCTCAACACTGCACGACGATGTCCCCTGGTCAGACAGCATCACGAGCTACGACAGGCAGCATTCCACCATTTACCTGCGCATCCTCGACGCCTGCGCCGACAATGCCAGCATAGAGGAAATGGCCGAACTCATTCTCGGCATCGACCCGGTCCTTGAACCGGTGCGCGCCCGCAAGGCTGTTCGCAGCCATATCGACCGGGCGAACTGGATGGTAACAACGGGCTACAAGGAACTGTTCGGCGGCTGACGCATGGCTGGAACTGTCACGTTTTCAGGCAAGGACCTCACGACAGTCCCCATTCATGAACGCAGGGCCGGAGGGACGCGCACCGAATGCGGTCGCGGAGGTGATCGCCAGGATCTGTCTGGTCGGCGTGGACGCGCTCCCCCGATTAGCACTTCAATGATCCCGCGATGTGAGGGTCCGGCGAGCGATCTGCCGGGACCCCGCAGAACTTCAACGCCGCCGCGCACGTGAAGCTAATCTGTCAGTGAATCGAAAAAAGCCGAACGGGCCAGGCGTCCAATTGCCTGCTTGGTGGTCGTCACCCCAAGCTTCCGGCGAGCGTTGCCCAGATGAAAGGCGGCCGTGCGCTGCGTGATCCCTAGGATGCAGCCGATCTCCCAATCGGACTTGCCTTGTACTGCCCACTGCAGGCACTCGTATTCGCGCGGCGTCAGCAAGACACCATCGATCATTCGATCGGCGGACAGTTTGCGGCGAACGAACATATGAAAATAGGTCGCGATATACGGGAGACCTTCTTCGTGGCGTTCTGCGGCACGAAAAAACACAGCGTTGGGCTTGTCAGCGGCAAAGGTTATCGCAGCAAAATTCCCTCGGCGGTCGATAATCGGGATCGTCATGCCGCAGCAGATGCCAAACTGCGCCGCTTCGTCAAAAACCTGAGCCCCCGCAGCCTCCTCGCCGCTCAGATCGGATCCCCATCGAAACGGGCATCCGCCACTGCGTGCACGCACAATGACCGGATCAACACTCTGATACCGGTTCTCAAGATAACGTGCCGTCCAAGGCGCCGGATAATTCGAGATCAGCGTCGGTTTGCCGTCAGGCCGCGGGGAAAAGGAGAGATAGGCAAAAGTGAGCAGATCGAGCCCAGAGGCGACATCGGCCAGGGCGCCGCGGAGATCAGCCTCATCAACGCTTTCTGAAAGCCGTTCCAAGAATCTCTCGAAGACAGTTTGCATCTCTGCCCTTTTCAGCTCTTTCCCTTGGCTCTCCGGCAACGTTTCATTTGAAAGGGTGCCGGGGCGGAAGAGGTCCATGACGCTCTTGCGAGAGCATCGCCGCAAACTGCGCCAGCGGCGTCAGTGGTCTCAGAATTCGCCAAAGTGAACTGCTTGCATATATCTTTCACCCCGTATTAATCGGGATGGTATTCCACAACCGGATCTCAAAATTCCCTGCCTCGTTGTAGACGCCGCGAGCCCAACCTGAGGAAATCTCTTGGAGGTTGGCCTCCCGCGTGAAGGGCTCCATTCGGTCGACGCTCGATACACATTTGACCCTTTAGTTTAGCCGGACGACTCTGAACTTCGATCGTGAAGCTCTCCTCATCTCAAAACTAAAATACAGTCACGTTTGCCACCGACCAAGAAGGTCGCAGAATTGTCATGGTGGAGACTGTACTCAGCGTGAAACAAATCGCGCACGGAACGAGTAGTCCGCGGATTTCATCTGCACGGCGCACTTTTTGACGATCACGACAGTGAACCCTCGTGTAAGTCGAATATATCCCATGCAAAATGAGCGAGTCCATCGCGCCACTGCAAAATGCGGTTCTTGCGAAGTAGACGGCATGTCACATGGGGCCCATCGCAGGCTGCTGCCCTGAGCCAGCTCCTCTCGGCCGCTGAATCCATTACTGCGACTGTTTCCGGCACAGTGTGCCGAGCGCGTTCCCCTGATCTTTGCAGAAGGTCCGGCCGTTTGAGCCCTGTAGCGCAGTCGTTGCTGTGCCTCTCATCCGTGACTCCGGTTAAATGGCTTTGGCATTAAAATAATTTTGCAGGACCCGCGGGTGACGATGCAATTGCACCGGCTAAGCAGCATTCCTGCGAAAATGACCATATTTTCGCAGCTTCCGACATACAGAACTAGATCCCTTAGACATCGCGCTTCTTAAGCAAAGACCAGCCGCCTGAGTTACGTCGTCGAGCTGCAGTGCCCGGAAACAGGCGCCCTGTCGTCTCGCTGGGAACAGCACGCCAACGGTGACCAATGGAGGGGCCTAGCGGAGCGGGCCGCCGCAGCACCTCGCTCCGCTCCATCTCCGACGGTGTTTGAACGGGGACGCACGGAGCAATGCCGCGAGCCATAGCAGCAGGACCGGTCCGGAGCACCGACGCCCGAAAGCACTCGTCGTAAATGGCGCCGTTTCGTGAACCGTGTGCCATTGACACTGTCAACTACGGACGCAAACAGCGACAGACCAGCCGCGCAACTAGTGCGGTGTGAGCGGGTAAAAGGCATCGTTTCAAAGGACTGTCGACTTCTGCGTTCCGTTCCAAACTTTCCTGGAGACGCGGTAGTGTGGAGGGTGGATTGCAAGCTGTTCGCCGGCAGTTTGCTCTAGCGGCGGGCACACGCACAGCCGGTCTTCGTCGTTCAGATCGTTAGTCATTACGGGTTAGAGCCGGGTACGTGAAGCGTCGCTGGAGCGAAGATGCTGCGCGCCAACAAGCTCGCTGTGAGTTTTACTGCTTGAGTTTGCAGGGTGATCCTGCGGGCTCGCACAGGAAGACCGACCAGGCGATTAAAATTGCACTGTCGTCGGATCTCTGACGGTGTCGGACATGAGACACAAGTCCTGTCAGAGTGACTCGTTGTTCTGAAATGATTTTCTCGGTTGGCATGCCACGTGCTGTCGATCTGCCAAGCCACCGCCCCGCATGGACCCATCCCATGATCACGCTCGCCGAACATGCTTTCGCCCCCGCGACACTGAGCGTTCCCCCGACGCAAAAATGTGCGTTTGCTCTCCAATCGGCATCGAATAACGCCGCCACCTCAAACATCGCGAACTTGGCCATAGCTAAACAGTACAGGAAACTTCTTGAGTACGAACGTAAATCCGGCAGAAACCCTTTTCTACTCCTTCGCCGAAGAAAGCCTGAGTTGGATGAAAAGAATGTAGTTGCGATGGCGCTCGCGCCCGACCCAGCGCTCGCCACCATCATCAGCAACGAAATGGGGGGAACTTGGCCTGCATTCGCGATCACCAGCGGCACGGAGCAGAACACAGGCTTTCCGCACCGGTGTGATCGCCTTGGTGTCGCGGACCTCCAACGGGACACGCTTGGTCTTTGCGATAGCCGCGTGTTCACTCAACCTAATCTGGCGCTTCGAAGTTCCCACCGGCGAAGCGGCAGATCACCACAGCTTTCAGCGGTCGCAAATTTGTCCAACCGATGCTGGAGCGGTGGGAGCAGTGGGGCTTGCCGACCGGAGCCTCGTCTAACGTTCGAGCGGGGCGGCGCGGACGGGGCTGGCGGCCCGCCAGCGCGTCATTCACGACCAGAGGCAGTGGCAAGTCGCCGCTCCGCGCCGATATCCGATACATGCACGGCCAAGAGTACCTTGGTCCTGGCACCGAGCGGCCGCGGTCTAAATGCTGGACTGGCGGCACACCTCGCAGACCACGAAGATTTCAAGGATGAACAACTTCGCCCGTCAACCGACCATGCGTCTCTGGCCTGGCACTCTTCGCGGGGGCGACAAGGGATAGCGATCTGCGGTGGCCTTGTGGTCTCGCGAGGCTCACCATTGATCCGGAGCTTCTGGAGGGCGCGCTCCCCTGGCTCTAGCGAGGGTGCCGAAAAAACATTGAACCGGAGCTTACAGAGAGCCGAATTTTCCGGGTTGAGGTATCTGAAATGAAGCCACTGCCTTCCAAAGCGCGAGCTGTCATAATCGGAGGCGGCGTTTCGGGGTGCTCCGTCGCATATCACTTGGTGAAGCTGGGATGGACCGACGTGATCCTGCTCGAGCGTAGGCAACTTACGTGCGGGACGACCTGGCACGCCGCCGGATTACTCAGCGAGCTTCGCGGGTCTAGCGACATGACAAAATTGACCAAGTACTCGATGCAACTCTACTCGAGCCTGGAGGAAGAGACGGGGATTTCAACCGGACTTCGCCGCGTCGGCTCATTGTCTATCGGGCTTACCCAGGAGCGCAAGCACGAGCTGTACAGGCAACTCTCTCTCGCAGCCGCCTACGGCGTGGAGGCGCGAAAGATCTCTGTGCGAGAACTCGAGGGAATGTACCCTCATATCGATGTGTCTGATGTCACTGCAGCGCTTCATTTTCCTAATGATGGACAATGTGATCCGGCCAACGTCTCAATGGCGCTGGCCAAAGGCGCACGTCAACGCGGCGCCGCAATCTTTGAAGGAGTCAAGGTAGCCGGTGTTCAGGTGAGGAATGGCCGGGTACACAGCGTAACCTGGGAGAAGGGGGCCCAGCGAGGGCTGATTGCAACAGAACACGTCGTAAACTGTGCTGGCATGTGGGCACGGGAATTCGGCGCTCGAAGCGACGTCGCGGTTCCATTGCATGCGTGCGAACATTTCTACATGGTTACAGAACCAATAGATGGATTAACTCGGCTGCCGGTCTTACGTGTTCTTGACGAACATACGTACTACAAAGAAGATGCAGGCAGAATTCTTTTTGGGGCGGTCGAACCGAGGGCGAAACCCTGGGGAATGGACGGCATCCCGGAAAGCTTCTGCTTCGATCAGTTGCCGGAGGACTTTGCGCATTTTGAACCTATTGTGGACAAGGCTCTGAAACGAATTCCGATGTTGGCTACAGCCGGTATTCGTACCTTCTTCAATGGGCCAGAAAGCTTCACTCCGGACGACCAATATCACTTGGGTGAATCTCCCAGTGTTAGGGGCTATTGGCTGGCGTGTGGTTACAACAGTACAGGGATAGCTGCCTCAGGAGGTGCGGGCTTAGCGCTGGCGCAGTGGATGAATGACGACGAGCCGCCCTTCGACTTATCGGGCGTAGACATCCGTCGGATAGAGCCCTTTCAGAAGAACCGTTCGTACCTGAGAGAGCGGGTTTCGGAGGTGGTGGGACTCTCGTTTGCCGACCACTTCCCCGCTCGTCAAATGACAACAGCACGCGGCATTCGACGCTCACCAATTCATCAACATCTCAAGGCACGCGGGGCGGTGTTCGGTGAGATAGTGGGTTGGGAGCGAGCCAACTGGTTTGCCAGGGAGGGCCAGGAGCATGAATACCGACACTCCTGGTATCGCCAAAACTGGTTTGATAATCAGCGCGCCGAGCATATGGCGGTTCGGGAGCGAGTTGCTGTTTTCGACTTGACCTCATTCGGAAAAATCCGAGTGGAGGGCCGCGACGCTACCACCTTCCTCCAGCGGCTTTGTTCCAATGATGTCGACGTGCCGGTTGGCCGGATCGTCTATACGCAAATGCTGAACGAGCAAGGCGGGATCGAGAGCGATCTGACCGTGAGTCGTCTCACGGAGACGGCTTTCCTGCTGGTCGTTTCGGCCTCCACATTACAACCCAATCTCTCTTGGCTTAGGCGGCATCTAGACGACGAGTTCCTCGTTATCACCGATATGTCGGCGTCGGAAAGCACCCTGGCAGTAATGGGACCGAATTCGCGCGAACTGCTCGGCAAGGTGAGTCCGAATGACTTCTCCAACGAGGCCAACCCGTACGGCACCTGGCAGGAGATTGAGATCGGCATGGGTCTGGCGCGGGCTCATAGAGTGACCGGTGTCGGCGAGCTGGGCTGGGAGATCTACATTCCGACTGACCAAGCAGCTCATGTCTTCGAAGCAATCGAGGCGGCGGGCGCCGATGTCGGACTCAAGCTGTGTGGGTTCCATGCCATCGGCTCGTGCCGTATGGAGAAGGCATGTCGGCACCTCCCCGATGATGTTGGCAGCGGGGATCACGTGCTCGAAGCGGGGCTGGGCTTCGCTGTCAATACGGTAAAGCCTGGATATATTGGCCGCGATGCCGTGCTGAGAAAACTTGAGGCGGGACTTGACCGTCGGTTGGTTCAGTTCCGCCTTAAAGATGCTGCCCAGCTAATTCATAAAAACGAAGTCATTTTCCGAGACGGTCGGGTCGCGGGAACAATCACTTCCGGAGACTACGGGCACACGCTCGGTGGAGCCCTCGGCCTTGGCTATGTATCGTGCAAGGACCAAAGCGAGGCGGCCCTGCTCTCCTCTTCGTACGAGATTGAGATCGCCGGCGAGTGCTTTGCCGCGGAAGTCTCGCTCAAACCGATGTATGACCCGAAGGGCGAGCGGATGCGGGCTTGATTTACCAACTGAACCCGTCCGGCATCCACCAACGTATCATGGTGTCGAAGCTCGCAGCCCGAGTTTAGATTTCTGGACGTCATATGGGCATTTGCGGAATTGCAATACCCAGCGGATCCAGGTCGAACGCCGGCGAACGCAGGGATGGGCGCAATCTCCCGCGAAAATGATGAAACCTGCTGTACAAAATTCTGACAGTCCGGCGGCTCAACATTGAAGTATCGGACCTACTCCAGGTCTCGTCGGGCTAAACGGCGGCCAACGAGGTGTTGCGATCAAAAACCGCCGAGCTCTACAAACATCGGATTAACCGTCAGAGGCAGGTCACCGACGACTGTCTGGTTTGCCGGTAGACCGAGACATGACCTTTGGACTCATTCGTGAATGCGCCCCGTGCCCAGTCTCCCCAACGCTCCGCTAGCTCCAGCCCAACGCATTCAGCCATCGTATCGAGCTCCTGGTGATAAACGTACCGAACGCGTTGCGGCAAACGCCTAACCGAGGTGCCGGAAAACCAGAGGATAGTTGAAACCAAGTTCTGCTTTACCGGGTCGTGGATTACCGCATTGACGAAGGTATTCTCATGATCAACGAACGTAGTCGTAGTTTTCTGGCCGCCGACTAAACCGTCCAATGGTGGGACCCGAACTTCTATTGCCACAACCCCGTTGTCTTTCAACACCTCTGCAGCCGCTCGAAGACAAGCTATTTGCTCTTCGCGCGTGGAGAGCAGGGTGAATGTGCTATAAACACAATAGACTAGGTCGTACCGTTGTTCTGAGCTGAAATGGGCAATGTCCCCCTTCCAGGCTTTGATCAGATCGGTACGCTTAGCGAGAAGTTTTAACATGCTGTCCGAATTGTCGATGCCTTCGACCCTGACCCCACGCTCGCTCAACGGCACCGCCACGCGCCCATTGCCAATACCGAGCTCAAGAGCCACTCCTCCTCTGGAAAGTCGCTCAAGGAAGGCAGCAGTTTCGTCTGCCTCTTCAACTTTTCCTAGTAGGGTAGTATATTGTTCATATGTGGAAGCCACACTCTCGTCATAGGAAAAACTACCAGCCATGCCATTCTCCACACTGGATGTTATTTTTGGATTATCTGTTGTTTTCTCACTATTGCCAAAATTATGGCTGTCAATTGGCGTTAGATCTTATTCTGTCGGCCAATTTATCTATCAGACACGAGTTCTCCTATTCTGTAGCGGTATTATTCAACGAACTTGATAGCTTTCGGATAATCGGGAATGTTCGTGTATTTCTGGGTTATTTCCTCGTCCTCCTTTATGTCTCTGATTGCTACAAGGCTCGCCCATGCGCCAGACTCCTCGTCAGTCCAAACCGTTTCTGCATTAGGGCTTAAAGAATGATTCACCAAGGACGCAAGTCCAAAAACAACATAACGCCCTATGGGACCAGCTTTCTGTTCTTTGTCGCCGCGGACAAAGTAATATTGTAGTATTCCCGTCATGTCTACAAGGTTTTTTTGCCGATCGTCAAAACCCCACGTCGGAGACCTCTCAATTAAATCTCCAGTCTTGAACGTGATACCCGCGAATAGCCCGCGGCCTTTTCGGGGAACGTTCTTCACATACAGCGCGTTGCTGCGATCAAAAACCCTATCGACCATCGTGTGTACCTTCTTAATGCTGCCTTGGCGCTGAGCAGCGCATCGAGCGAGGGCTCGACTAGCGGCCTCAGTGTTCTCACCCCAAACCCCTGCCTCCCGGAGCTATCATGAGGCCCGGGCCAAAGCGAAATATCGACGCTGCGCCTCCATACCCTGACAAGGCATCCCTGCGGCTAGGTGCACATTGTTGGGATCGAGAATGCGCATCTAAAGAACTAGATTCTAGAGCTCGTTCCACAACTAGTTCACCCTGAGCAAACATACCTCTTCCTCAACGGCGGCATACCTACCAATATGCGTGGTTGACGGTGGCTGCAAACCTCGGACACGTTCTTTTCAATTGACCCGGTTCAAGTGCTGTTCAAAGCTTGGACACCCCACTCGAACGGGAACTGATCGGTGACCGCATCAAAAGCGAGCTTTGATACGACTCCGCAGGATGTGCCAGCAGCATCCGGCCCGAAGAGCGATTACCCAGGCGGCCCGCGACCTCGATCTCCACGGGAATGTGCTGCGCAAATGGGTGCGCGAGCTATTGGCCGATCCGCAGCATGCGTTTCCCGGTCAGGGGCAGATGAAGCCTGAGCAGCTCGAGATTGATCGGCTGCGCAGTGAAGTCGCGAAGCTGAAGGCGGAGCGCGACATCCTAAAAAAGGTCACCACGACACCCCGATCCTTCACCAGCCTCACTGCCTCAAGCTTGAACTCGCGGCTGAACTTCCTTCGCTGTATTTCCACTCTCCAGTTCCGCTAAACACCTTATCTCGGTCTCCACGAGACCGGCAGCAGGCCACCGCGCTCAAGTCCGGCATGACGCGCTTTGATCTGGTGAGGCAAGCGCCTGAGCGTCCGACCTTGCCGTCCCAGCCCGGCGGTTGCCGGAACACTGTTGGCACGCATTGTCCGGTCCTCCACTCGGCAGTTGCGCCCTCCTCCCTGGAACTGGAAGCGGGGTCGGCAAAAGCGACCTGAAAGGCCCGCCCTCTACGGCGGACCGCATCCCAGCGACCGGGACGCAGATGAGGACCCGCAGCTGTCACGCAGTATCAGAGCGGCGGTTAGTTCACGGACGCGATAGGGAGGGTAGTTTCAGTCGGACTGGACGCGCTCCATTCGCCGAAGAGCGCGTCTCGATGGCCGAATGCTTCCAGCGAGTCATCCGAGCGCAACAAGAATGTCAGTCTGGCGCGGCGTTCTTTGTCAGGTCGGGTCGGATGTCCGAGACCGCCTGAGCGCGCCAGAAGGGCTCGTCGATGACTCCGCGCGCGTTAAGGCACGCGGCCGCTTGCTATGACCGGAGCCTGGCCAGAATTTCGCACGGATCAACGCCAAGCGCCGCGGTTACGTCGAGAAACTCAATGACATCGAGACGCCTCTCTCCTCCTTCGTACTTGGCCACGAAAGATTGCGGCCGGCCAAGTTTCTCGGCCACCTGCTCTTGGGTCAGTCCTTTTGCATTGCGCAGCGATATCAGTTGCGCCAGGAATCGCTGATGACGGGGAGACCGAAGTGATTTGGGCATTAGAGGGAACCGGTCAGGTAAAAACCGGCTCAGCGACTAATCTCGGTTTCGGATTATCCCATTTTGGGATATGTTGCGTGGATAGCGCTTAACTGGCGAGGTGCGCTGCAGCCATGAATCGAACAACGGGAGCAGGTAAGACGCGAAGCTCAGCGACGTTGTCCACTGGTCAGACACCATCACGAGCTACGACAGGCAACATCGCAGCATTTACCTGGTCATCCTCGACGCCTGCGCCGACAATGTCGGCGTGGAAGAAATGGCCAATCTCATTCTCGGCATCGACCCGATCGTTGAACCGGTGCGCGCCCGCAAGGTAGTCCGCAGCCATATTAACCGTGCGAACTGGATGGTGACGACCGGTTGCAAGCAACTGTTCGCCGAACGAACTGCAACACGGGTCGCGACGCCTATTCTGACCAGAAAGTCCGGTACCCGCCATTCATCAGCGCGAGGCCACGAGCGAATGCGATCGCGCAGATGATCGCCAGATCTTTCCAGTCGGTCTGATCGCGCCCTTCGCGAATCAGCGCCTCAGCGATTTCGTGGTGGGATGCTCCAGCGAGCCGAGGGCGCGAAGAACGAACCTCAATCGGGCTGCGCGTCTTTCGCGCCGAAATAAGCGAGTAGTTCTCCGGGGTGCTTTGAGTCCCGTTGGCCAGATCGCCTCAGCACGAAGGCAAGCTGTCTGAAGAATATCCGCTTCAGAAACTGCAAGCTGACAAGCTGATGATGCGCCACGCAGTGCGAAGATGGACGTGCTGATTCTCCTCGGGCCAACCAGCACCGTCGTTCGACATGACAATGACGTCAGATGGAACGGCGACGCGCTGGCGATGCAGAAGGCGGTTCCGAGACGACCGTAATACATTTGCGCACTGGCGCGGACCAGAGCACGACCGCGCTACGGGCGTACGGTGCGAAACAAAACACTCCAGGGCGAAAGATCCCCGGCCGAAGCGGTCACGTCGATAGAGGCTTCGCGCGACAGCGTAATGTCTGCTCGAGGGCAGAGACCAGATCACCCGAAATGCGGGATTGCGACGCAAGAACTCCCAGGCCCAGCCATTTAATGCAAGTGAGCGGTGCAGGCATAGGAGCAGCGATCCTACCATTCATGATGATCGTCATCTGGCGACAAATATGGCATGCCTCTGCTCCCGCCGTGATCATGCCACCCTGCGAAGTACCGGCGCCCATAACACCGGACCGGCAATCCCACCGTTTTGCCGAACCGCCTGGAGCATCTTTTCCGACACTTCTAAATAGCCGGCCAAGGCGCGGGTGGCGCCAATCGTGTGCGGCTCTCCAATGCGCTCCAACGGCCAGCCGGAGCGGCGAAGGATGCGTTCCATGCGCAAATCGGTGACCGTTACAATGTGGCTGAGCTGGTGTGAGAGGCCCAACTCAATCATGGCGGCGAAGAGTTCGTAGGTAGCGACCGCAATGCCGCCCGCTCCCTTCAGTGCCGACGAGGCAATGTCGAGCGCGAAGCGGCTGCTTTCCCAGATGCGTGGATGCTCGGGTGCCCTCTTTCCGTCTAATAGCATGGGGAAGGTATCGCGAAGCATCGTCGGGCCAGTCGAGGGCAAAAGGCGCACGCAACCATCTACCCGCCACTCGAAACCCCGCCGCAACAGATAGTGCGGTCTCAATGCGTCAAATGAGTCGATTTCGTAGCCACCGCCTCTTACCTGCCAGTCGAGCCTTTCTTTGAAGACACGGTAGCGGAGGCGATGCATGGCATGCAGGTCATCGGCAAAGTCCTCATAGCAGTCTGGTGCAATCAGTTGGATCATGGAAGCCTCCTTTTCGGGGAAATCTCCCCGTCATTGGAGACAAAGCTTCACGCTATGGCAGCCTATATAGTTGCGGAGGTATAGCCAGCTTCAGCAACGCGAAGAATTTGAAGCCGCGAGACGGGCAACTGCCTGTCTGGTCGTGCTAACGTCAAGTTTCCTGCGGACGTTCGCCAGATGAAACGCTATCGTATGCCGCGTGATTCCCAGGATACAGCCGATATCCCGATTGGATTTGCCCTTCTCGGCCCATTGCAGACACTCGTATTCTCGCGCCGTCAGCAAGACGCCATCCACCAGTCGATCAGCCGAAAGCTTCTGACGCACGAACATATGAAAACAGGTCGCAACGTAAGGGAGACCGTGTTCATAGCGTTCCGCGGCGCGGATAAATGAAGCATCACGCTTGTCAGCGGCAAAGGTCATCGCCGCGAAATTGCCTCGAAGATCGACAATCGGGATCGTCAAACCCGAGCAGATGCCGAACTGCGCCGCTTCGTCGAAGAGCCTATGCTGAGCTTCTGATGGCTCAACACCCGGTAGCGAGGAGCCCCATCGGAAGGGGGATCCGCCGCCCCGGGCGCGCACGATGACGGGATCAATGCTCTGGTACTTGTGCTCAAGATAGCGCGCCGTCCAGCACGTCGGATAGTTGGAGATCAGCGTGGGCTTGTCACCTTGCCGCGGCGGGAGCGACAGATAGGCGAAGGCGAGCAGGTCGAGTTGTGAGCTCAAATAGGCCAGGGCGCTGCGGAAGTCGACCTCATCGACGCCTTCCGAAAGCTGTTCCAAAAATCTTTCGAAGACAGATTGC
Source organism: Mesorhizobium sp. RIZ17 (assembly GCF_051127865.1). Classification (NCBI taxonomy): domain Bacteria; kingdom Pseudomonadati; phylum Pseudomonadota; class Alphaproteobacteria; order Hyphomicrobiales; family Phyllobacteriaceae; genus Mesorhizobium; species Mesorhizobium sp. RIZ17. Next base: position 3,213,920 of record NZ_CP147861.1, on the reverse strand, counting down.
ATGTCTGCCCTTATCAGAAACTTGCCTGGGTTTTCGGCAACTTGCCTGCAGGTGGCAGCAAGTCCAGATGCTCGGCATCATAGTGGCTTGTTAAGGATCATTATCGTAGTTCCCAAACAATACATTGGGCCGATGCGGAGGACCTGCAACGCCTCAGAAATAGGCCCTGCCGGCGGGGAGGTGCGCCGGCAGGGCTCGCGGCGCAACATCCGCGGTCAAATGGGAGGACCGGACAACAGCCGCGACAAAAGTCGTTTCGCTCGCAAAGATTAAACCGCACCTTCGGCCCTCAAGGCGCGGTACGTCGTGTCAACAGACTTTGTCGTCGCATCGACGATGATGTCGACTTCGTCCCGGGTGATGATCAGTGGCGGGGCAAAGCCGAGAGTATCGCTGTGCGGCATGGCCCGGCCGATGACACCGTTCTCAAGCAGGGCGGCGGCGGCCCGCACGCCAACCTGCAGCTCGGGCTCAAAAGGTATGCGGGCTTTGGGATCCCGCATCAGCTCCACGCCGGACAGGATTCCAACGCCGCGAACTTCGCCGACAATGGGATGTCCCTCCAGTTCCGCCTTCATGCGGGAAAGCCAATAGGGGCCAATATCCTGGACATGCTCCAGGATATTTCTTTCCTTGAGGACTTGAATGTTGGCAAGTGCGGCTGCCGCGCAAAGCGTATGTCCCGAATATGTCCAGCCATGGCCGAGAGCCCCATGCTTCTCTGTTCCTTCTTCCAGGACCGACCAGACGCGGTCGCCGATAATTGACCCGGAGATGGGGAGGTAAGCGGAACTGACGCCTTTGGCGATCGTGACGAAATCCGGACGCATGCCATAGAGGTGGGAGCCGAATTTCGCACCGGTTCGTGCGAAGCCGCAAACCACTTCATCGGCGATCAGAAGAATATCGTACTTGTCCAGCACCTTTTGAATGGCCGCCCAGTACCCCCGGGGGGGCGGAACGATGCCTCCGGTCCCAAGTGCCGGTTCTCCGATAAAGGCTGCAACCGTATCGGGCCCCTCAGCAAGAATGAGGGCTTCAAGTTCATCGGCGCAGCGTTGGGAGAAGGCTTCTTCGGTTTCGCCCTGATGCGCATGACGATAATAATGTGGAGTCGTTGTATGGCGCACGAGGTTCAAAGGTAGATCGAAAAATTTATGGAAGAATGGAAGACCTGTCAGGCTTCCGGTGACCAGCCCGGATCCGTGATAGCCACGATGTCGCGAAATGATCTTCTTCTTTTCAGGGCGACCGAGAATGTTGTTATAGTACCAGACGAGCTTGATGTTGGTCTCGTTGGCATCGGAACCGGACAAGCCAAAATAAACTCTCTGCATGTTTTGCCCGAAATATTCGACCACGGCCTCCGCTAAGCGGGCAACGGGCTCTGTGCCTTGGCTGGCATAGACATGAGCGAACGGTAGGTCGTGCGCTTGCTTCGCAATGGCGTCAGCGATCTCCGTGCATCCATATCCCATGTTGACGCAGTAGAGCCCACCGAAACCGTCGAGGCTCTTTCGGCCTTCGGTATCCCAGATGTAGACGCCTTCCGCTCCGGCCATGATCCGGTTTGGCGTCTCGCCGCGGCTGTGTTTTGCCAAATGCGTGGACGGATGAAAGACGTAGCTCCGATCCTTTTCCTGGACTTGCTTGGTTCCCAGATTGGTCAGGCTCATTGTCGCTCTCCCGTTGATCGCCCGGCGGAAACACTCCGTCCCGCTCGTCAAAGGCTGACTATACCGACGGTCCCACTTCACGTTCCACGGCAATGTACGTCCGTGGCCGATGGATCCACGGAAGTTGCTTCAAACTCCGTCGAAAACACGGACTCGGAACTCACCGTTGTCTCGGCGCGGTCAACGGAATGGGCGAATTGGATTTTACGGATTTCGTCACGATGAGGCTGTAATATTGGTCAATCCCGAGTCCAACCTGCAGCAAACCCTCCATGAATTCCTGGTAGGCAGCCATAGAAGGAGCTGCAACGCGCATCAGGTAATCGACCCGGCCCCCGATCGCCCAGCAGTCCAAGATTTCGGAGATGCCTTGAATTGCCGTCTCAAAGTGTCTTTGGTCTTCGAGGCGGTGACGATCCAGAACGACTTCCACCATTACGAAAATCACGCCCCCGGTGAGGGATGGACTCAGCCGCGCGTAATAGCCTTCAACAACCCCGGTTGTTTCGAGTATGCGCAGCCGCTCCGAGCAAGCCGACGCCGACAGATGGACGCGCTTCGCAAGCTCGCTTTTTGATATCCGACCGTGTGCCTGAAGCTCCGCCAGGATGCGAAGGTCCCATGCGTCCAGGCGAACCGTGTCGGGTTTCGACTTCATGGCGTTGCCGGGCTAAATATGGCTTTACGTTTAGTCTGCTTGGTTCCGGCGCCAGCTGCATCCATGGTCCGGTCGTGCCAGCCTAGCGTTGTCTTCGTCGCAGGCGATGCTGGTGTAGACATTAGCCCATGCGCACAGCTTGCCCGGAACGAAAACAATGCTTCTCACTGCCTTTGATAGTCTATGCCTAGGCGACACAGGACGGGTTACCTAACGGGAATAATCAAACCCCAATATTGCGCGCGATCGTATCGGCAGCCATGCGCTTACGCCACTCGATCGGCCCGGAATTGTGAATAGAGTTTCCTGCAACATCGACTGCCATGATAACCGGCATGTCCTGCACCTCGAATTCATGGATGGCTTCCATGCCCAGGTCTTCAAAGGCCACGATCCGCGCGGTCTTGATCGATTTTGAAATCAGGTACGCAGCGCCACCCACTGCGATGAGATAGGGCGTCTTGTGTCTGACAATCGACTCGATGGCCGCCGGGCTCCTCTCCGCTTTGCCGATCATCGCAAATAGCCCCGTCGCGGCGAGCATTTTTTCAGTAAAACTGTCCATCCGGCTGGAGGTTGTTGGGCCAGCCGGCCCGACGACCTCATCCCTCACCGCTCGGACAGGTCCGACGTAGTAGATCACGCGTCCTCGCAGATCGACGGGAAGCGGTTCGCCTGCATCGATCAAATCGACCATTCGCTTGTGAGCGGCGTCACGGCCCGTCAGCATCTTTCCGGACAGAAGAAGGGTTTCCCCGCAGCGCCATGACGCTGTCTTTTCCTTTGTGAGCGCATCGAGGTTAACCCGTCGGACGTCGGCAGTATGCAAGTCTTCATTTCCGATCTGTGGCCATTCAGAAAGGTCGGGCGGTTGGAGTTGGACCGGCCCTGTGCCGTCCAATGTAAACGTCAGGTGCCGGTTGGCGGCGCATTGCGGAATGAGCGCGACTGGTTTGGATGCGGAGTGGGTAGGATAGGTTGCAACCTTAACGTCCACCACTGTTGTCAGGCCACCCAGGCCCTGAGCGCCAATGCCTAGCCCGTTAATTCGCTCATAAAGCTCAATCCGCAGTGCCTCCTCCGCGCTAGATGGCCCCCTGGCGATCAGTTCCGACATGTCGATGGGTTCGTTCATGGCCTCCTTGGCCAGCAGCATAGCCTTTTCAGCGCTGCCACCGATGCCGACCGATATGAGGCCAGGTGGGCACCACCCGCTGCCAAGGGTCGAAACGGTGTCGACAACCCAGTCGGCAACCGACGCGCTCGGGTTAAGGGTGGTGAAACGTGCCTTGTTTTCGGACCCGCCCCCTTTCGCTGCGATGGTGATTTCAATCTGGTTACCAGGCACGAGGTCGACGTGGACGACTGCCGGCGTGTTGTCACGCGTGTTCACCCGCCCGGCAAGCGGATCCGAGACGATCGATGGTCGGAGGGGATTGTCGGGGTCGAGATATGCTTGGCGAACGCCTCTATTCACGAGGTCGGCGAAACTCGCCGCTGATTTAATGCGGACGCCCATGCCCACCTTTGCAAAGACCACCACAAGACCGGTGTCCTGGCAGATCGGGCGCCGTCCGAAGCCCGCCATGCGCGAGTTCAGCAAAATCTGCCCGATAGCATTCTTTGCCGATGGGCTCTGTTCGCGCGCATACGCCTGCGAAAGAGACCGAACATAATCTGGAGGATGGTAGCATGAGATATACTGGAGAGCGTCGGCGACGCTCCTTGAGATGTCCGTGCCGGCGATGATCCGCGATCTATTTCCCACCGGATCTCATCCAAATGAGCCGAGGCCGTTGACCATTTTCAGGCTTTGGAAGCTCCGCACCCCCTGCTCACCCCCTTCGTATCCATAGCCGCTCTGTTTAATGCCTCCATACGGCGCATCTGCCGAAACCCCTTTCAGGTAATTCACACTGACAGCGCCCGCCGAAAGACCATCGATCAGCGCCCGTTTCGCATTTGGGGCGGCGGTGAAGAAGTATGCGGCCAAGCCATACTCAGTGGCGTTGGCTTCTTCGATCGCCTCCTCGATCGTGTCGAACGGCGCCACGGTGAGGATCGGTCCGAACGGCTCGTCATGAAGCACTTTGGCATCATTTGGCACCCGTGTCAGGATGGTTGGCGGCCAGTAAAAACCGGGCTGGTCCAGTCGGGTGCCACCAGTCTCGATGCGGGCGCCGCGATCGACCGCATCCTGGATCAGATGCTGCATGGCCTCAATCCGCCGCGCGTTCGCCATAGGGCCCATCTCCGTCGCGGGGTCGTCCGGTGGACCGATCTTGATCCTGCGGGCGGCTTCCGTCATTCGGGATAGGAATTCCTCATAGAGAGACCGGGCGACGAAAATCCTGCTCGGCGCGTTGCAGCTCTGGCCCGCGCACTCGAACTTGTATTCCGAGATCGCCGGGATCGCTTGTGCGAGGTCCGCATCCGCGCACACAACGACGGGGGAGTGTCCACCGAGTTCAAGGATACAGCGCTGCAAATTATTCGCGGCGAGCGTGGCCAGCTGTTTTCCGACTGCCGTGGAGCCCGTGAAAGTCAAGACCTTCACGATTGAGGAACTGAGGAGATGGCGCGAAATATGCACCGGTACACCGAAGACGAGATTGACCACGCCGTCCGGGACACCCGCATGGCGCAAGGCTTCAACGATATGCACGGCGGCGCTCGGCGTCTCTTCCGCACCTTTAAGAATCACCGGACAGCCTGCTGCCAGTGCAGGGGCGAGCTTGCGGGCGATGAGGACGGCGGGATAGTTCCAAGGCGTGAAGGCCGCAACGACACCGAGGGGCTCCGGCACGATCATCCTGTTCGGGCCCAACGGAATCGGGGCCGACAGCTCTTCGGCGTGGGTGCCGTTCCACTCCAGCGTTTCGACAGCGCGCGCGTACTCACCTGTGGCCTCGGCAATCGTCTTTCCCTGTTCAGCCGACAAATCCTTCGTTGCGTCGCCTGCCTTTGTGGCAAGAATCCTGGCGGCTGCCACGAGGATCTCGCCGCGCTCTTTGACAGGCCGTGAGGACCAAGCCTTGCGGCTGCGCTCTGCCGAAGCGAGGGCCTCGTCCAGATCCGACACCGTCGCCGAGGCCACCGAGCCAAATACCTTCTCCGTCGCCGGGTTAATAAGGGGCAATATGGCTCTGTCACTAGCGGCTCGCCATTTACCGTTGATAAAGAGCTCATGGCTCGTGGCGTGGGACATAGCGCGCTCCGCTTGACTGAATCCAGTGCGATACCAGCCGACATCCGGACCATGGGCTCGCTTCCCTGCAGTTTCATCGCGATGGTCGCGTCTGGTCAAATATGGAATGTCGAGCAAAACCATCTCGAATACAGATTGATAGAGCGCAGCAACCGCGAAGGAGCGCGGCGATAGCACTGGAAGAGCTGGTTTGAAGAATGGCCTAAGCCCGGTCCGGAGCCGTGGCTAACCAGTGTCCGCTCTCGATCAATGTCCTGACGACCTTGGGGATCAGGTTGCGGACGGCAGACACGGCTGGAGAGCGCTCATCTTTCGGATTAACGGCAAGGACAACGGACCGGGTGATCACGGGATCAACGATCTTCACCGTCCGGACGCGGCCTTGTGACGCCTCTTTCTGAATGGCCGACGGCGTAAGGATAGAATAGGCCTTTCCTTCCATGACCATATTGATGATCGTAGATAGGGAGTCGACTTCGAATCTTACGTCGAGCACACAACCGTGTTGCGCAACGACATCAGCCACCGAACGCCTGACATTGTTATTGCGCATGGGAACCGCCAGGGGGAAGGCGTGCAAGTCGACGAGCGGGATCGAATCTTCGAAAGGCGGTTCACCCGGCGGCACCACCAGGTAAAACTCTTCGCGGGCCAGCACCGTCATTTGCCCTACGCTCTCGGCAGTGCGATACAGGACTGCCAGGTTGAAGCGGCCAGCAGCCATCCATTCCTCCAGCGGTCCCGTCATGCCCTCGATCATCTTAAGCGAAATCCTTGGCAGTTCGCTTCTTACAGATTCAAGCAGGGGACCACTAAGCACGCGAGCGGCGCCTGATGGAATGCCAATAGTCACTTCTCCGGAAGGAGCAGCCACCGTGTTGGTCAGTTCCGCTTCAGTGAGCTGAATTTCTCTTAGGATGATCCGGGCGCGCTCAAGCAGCCTGTCGCCGGACGCCGTGACACTAACACCGGTCCTATCGCGAACGAGCAGCTGGGTGCCGAATCCTTCCTCCAGTTGCCGCACATGCAGGCTTAGAGCGCTTTGAGCAACGTGAAGGAGCGCAGCGGCCTTCGTAAAACTGCCGGCTTCCACGACGCCGACAAAGTATTTTAACTGCCTGATATCCACGGTTTAACCCAACTGAGGCATTTTCCCAGTCCCTTCGTATTTATCTCGAAACGAGATGGCCAGCAAGCGGGAAAGATGCCCGGTCTCCTTTGATCGGAGGTAGGTTAGTTGCGGCCCGCGAGAGCCAGAATGTCGTGGGCGCGACGAACCACCGGCGGATCAACCATCTTACCATTCAACGAGAATGCAGACAGCCCGCAGGCGGCCGCATCGTTCTGTGCGGCGATGACATCGCGGGCCCACTTGAGTTCTTGTGCGCTCGGGGAGAAGGCCTCGTTGAATATAGCGACCTGTGTCGGATGGATCGCCAAAGCTCCGGCAAAGCCAAGGCGCCGCGCATGCGCCGCGGCCTCACGAAGTTTATCAGTGTCTGAAACCTCGCCGATGCTTCCAACAAAGCCCAGAGGGAGCAACCCGGCCGCACGGGCGGCAAACAGAACGGAAAGGTTCGGCGCCAAGAGAAGGTCGAACTCCGGCGTGCCGCCAACAGAGGTACTGAAGTCTTCAGGGCCAAGCGCCATTGCAACCATCCTGGGATGGGCCGACGCTATGGCCGCGAGCTTGTGCAGGGCTGCGGCTGTCTCGATTTGGGCAAGGAAACGGATGCGTCCCTGTACGAGATTTCTTTCTCTTTCAAGTTCCAATACGGCATTCGCAATCTCTGATACCCACTCCGCCGAATCCGTCTTCGGAAGGACGAGCGCATCAACACCTGCCACCACAGCTGCATCGAGATCCGCCACCAACGCCCGCAAACCACGATTCACGCGGACCAAAACAGATGCGCCCTTGCGGCCCACCTTTGCCACCGATTCAGGGAGCTGCCGCCGTGACTCAGCCTTTTCATCCTGGGGAACGGAGTCCTCGAGGTCGAGTATGACGCCGTCCGCCCCCCTTTCATGAGCCGTCCCCACGAAGCGGGAAACGTGAGCGGGAACGAAGAGCAGGGATCTCCAGCGGGGCACAGACGTCGGGCTTTCAACGACCGCAACGGTGTCCTTGATCACGGAGTGCCTCTGCGGCCGATGTTAGCGAGGGCGGTAGCAGCCAGTTTGCCGAGTGCCCGCACTGGATGGCAAGGAACCGTCACGCTTTCTGTAAATCGCGAACGCGTCCACCTACCGACACGATGCGCGCTCATGCTGACGCGGCCCTATCGCGCAAACGCCCCAGAACCTCTTCCCGGACAGTCTGCGTATGAGCGCCAAGAGCCGGAACCGGGCGCAGCGAGGGACGCTCCGCGTTGAAGATCGCCGCCGGCGCTATCGTCTCTATATTTCCTTGGGGTGTGCCAACGGTTACCCTGCGAACGTGGGGATGCCCAGAAACATCAGCCACCTCGTTTAGACGGCCATATGCCAGACCGGCTGCCTCAAGCTCCTGCATTGCTTCATGACAGGACAGTTCGGAAAAGCGCAGCGCGATGATCTCGTCAAGTTGCACCCGATTACCGAGGCGCTCCATGTTGTCGGAAAAACCAGGTGCGCGTGTCAGCTCGGTTCGCTTAAGGAACTTCTCGCAGAAATTTACCCATTCGCGGTCATTTTGCACCGAAAAGACAACCTCTTTGCCGTCGGCGCAACAGTACGCACCATATGGCGCCAGCGACGGGTGTTTCACGCCCGCGCGTACTGTGTGGTAGCCGCTATAGTCGTTTTGCAGAACCGGCACGTTCATCCAATCGGCTAGAGCATCGAACAGTGACACCTGGATGCTGGTCCCTTCGCCGGTGACTTCGCGGTGATACAGCGCCTGAAGAATGGCGCTATGCGCGGTCATGCCCGCCGAGATGTCGCAAACCGAAACCCCCACACGCGCGGGTCCTTGTTGGTTGCCGGTGATAGCGCACAGACCCGTTTCAGCCTGGACGATGAGATCATAAGCCTTCAAATGGGAATACGGCCCTGTCTCTCCGAAGCCAGAGATGTCGCAGGTGATCAGCCGCGGAAAACGCCGACGGAGATCCGCAGACCCAAAACCAAGTTTTTCTATGCTGCCCGGTTTCAGATTTTGGATGAAGATGTCAGCACTGGCAATAAGCGCGCCAAGGACGGAGCGGTCCGCCTCCGATCTCAGGTCCAGACAGACCGACTCCTTACCCCGGTTGAGCCAGACGAAGTAAGCGCTCTGTCCCCGCACCAACTTGTCGTAGTTTCGGGCAAAATCCCCTTCGGGCCTTTCGACCTTGATGACACGTGCCCCGGCATCCGCAAGACGTGACGAGGCATAAGGCGCAGCCACCGCCTGCTCCACGGCTACGACAGTAATCCCCTCAAGAGAGTTTTGCATCAGACAGCGTCTTTTCTTCAACGTTTTCGTTTTGACTGCGACGATGGTTCAGCATCGCCAACAAACGGTTTTGTTCGTTGCCAACAATTGAGAATGCCTCGTCGACACCCATCCCGGGCTTTGCGAGCATCATGTCGGCCTGGGTTGCCACGGATACGTGGACTGAAGCCTGAGCGGAGAGATCCGTTTCGGTACAGCTCCCGCCGACATAAGCCCCTACCCCATTTTCCTTGCAGATGAGAACTGCGCGCGCCGTATCGGCGATTGAGCCGACGTCTGGCGTCTTAATTTGGACCAGATGCGTGGCCTTCGCTTCGGCAAAGAGCCGAATATCCTCTAGCGTATTGCATCTCTCATCAACGACAAGGCGCGCGCTGGAACCCCTGTTGTCCAAAATCGATACGAGCTTGGCATAGTTCTCAATTTGAGCTTGCGTAGAACCAAAATCCGCCGGGGACTCGATGTTGAGCGTGAAATCCGGAACGGTATCTGCAACCTTGCAGATAAAGTCGGCGATGCGTTGCGGGTCCAGGCCGATTTCCTGGCCGATCCACCCATACACATCAAAATGCAAGACCGGATGGTACCCCTGCCGGCCGATTTCTCGCGTGCGTGTTGCAACCCATTTCACGAAATCCATGAAAGTCTGGCCGTCGGCGCCGAATTTCTGCCGAGAGTTGATCAGTCCGTGCGGAAGCACATCCACGCCCTTCAAAATCATCTTATCAATATTGATTTCGCGAGCATCACCGCTTTGGCAGTAAATCGGGACCCCGCGGGTCGGCAGCGGCAGACCAAACTCCGTGCATATGATCTCCGCCATCGTTTTGCGCTGAAGATGGGCGGCAGCGCGAAGAAGACCTTGGCTGACGCCATATTCAACAGCCAGAGGTAACCGCTGCTGTCCGACTGATTCCAAGACATTCGTGCAAGAACCACGAAACCGAGAGGCATCCACACCAAGAAGCCGCGGCGCGACGATGCGTGACGTTAAAGATGAGATTTCGTTGATATCGAACACGGGATCGCGTCCACCGGCACCAGAGTACTGGACGTTCATCATGTCGCCCCAAACAACGGTGTCGTCGGTAAGGACGAGCCCGACGCTGAGCGAAGATGCTGGAATACGAATCGACTTGAATCCGGGCGTTGTCGGTCTGCCGACATAGACGAAGCCGTCCTGGATAGCGCCAGACCTAATGGCTTCCTGATCGTCATAGAAAAATGCGCCGTTGCCAGACGCGAGCAGGACATCTTTGATCTGCACTTCACTTCGCTCGATTTTTGCGGACTGCGTTGACGGGCGGTTGCGGTTCGTTCGCTGCCTGCCAAGTATGCGCCACTTGATGTTGAGTTCACCAATATAATCTTCTTGACGGTGCCATCGTGTTTTGAGATGGCTGCAAGGCTCTCACCAGCAGGCGTAGCATACGCTCAAAAAACCCAGATCGGCGGGGCACGCGCGTCAGCGGGCGCGCCATTTATTTGTTTGAAATCGCTTGCGAAGCATTACGGCTGGTCGCGTCATTTCCGGGCAGGCCTTCGAAAAAACGACTTACAGGAACGTCCACCGACCTGCCGATCTCGTACATGGATGCGCTCACGCGGTTCCTCGCGTTTCGTATTTTTGAAGCTGTTGGAAGCTAATGCCTATGAATTGGCAAGCTCGGCTTGCAATCCGTCCGATTGGACGCGAATCGTCGCAATCTGCCTACCGACATACTGATCTGCAGGATGCGAACGCCTAGCCCATTCGCCACCTTGATGCGGCGCACCGAGACGCGGACCTGTGCACCAATCTTCAGCAGCTAAGCCTGTGCCGCAGGTGGCCTCGGCAAGCCGGGTGTGGGCGAGACCGAGGCGACGCAAGCCGCGGATCAGGACATAGGCGAACGAGGCGAACCAGAGCCGCATTTGATTGGCGCGCATGGTGTGGGCGCTGGTGCGGTCAGCGTAAACGTCGAGCTGGCACTCCTTGATCCGGTTCTCCATGTCGCCGCGGGCGCAGTAGAGATCCTCGTAAAGCACCCGTGCCGCCCAGCGCTCCGGCTTGAGGATGTCACGATAAAGCGCGGATTGGCGCCCAGCGTCGTCCACTCGGCCTTGGCGACGACCCGTCTTCGGCGGGACCATTGTCTTTCGTCGACCACGGGAAGTCGCGCAAGACCCGTGCGGCCTGACCACTTGCCCTACAAGACCGGCAGGCTTCCGCCAAGGCCGGGGCGATCTTCGTTTCCGGCCGCTCGTTCCGAGCGACCCCGAAGACATAGTCGACGCGGTTTTGCTCGCACCAGGCCATCAGCGCCTCACGGGCAAAGCCGGAATCGGCGCGCAGGATGATGCGGACCCAGGACAAAAACTTGCGAATTTGCCTCCCGATGCGCGCAACCTCCTCGATCGCTCCATTGCTGGCATCGATGTTGGAACGCCTAAGCTTTGCCGCCAGCAGATGCCGGCCGCAGAAGACGTAGAGCGGCAGGTAGCAGTAGCAGTTGTAGTAGCCGTGGAAGAAGCGGCCTTCCTACTGGCCGTGCAGCGGATCATCGGTGGCGCCGAGATCGAGCACGATCTCGCCTGGCGGCTTGTTATAGGCTTCCAGGACGAACAGGGCTTCCATCGCCTCCTTGTCGGACGGATCTTGTGATAGCGCGTCGGCTCCCCGGCGCGGCCGTGTTCCAGCCGGTTAAGCGTCGACTTGCCGGCAAGGATGCCGCAATCGCAGCGCTTCGGCGTCAAGCTTTCCGGCAAGAGCGCCAGCCACCGGGTCGTGGCGAAGCGTATCGTGATCGTCGACGTCCTCGTTACCGAGCGCGATTGCCGCGATGCGCTGTCCGACCAGCGTCTGGACACTGTGCACCGTGCAATCCGGATCGCGGTGGTCTATGGACCAAGCGGCCACCCGGTCGAAAAGGGTCGAAACCGGCGACAACTTTGTGGGCGTCGAAGCCTTCAAATTCGAGCTGGTCAGAGATACAGTGTGTTTGCATCGGAACCCCGTTCTTGGATCTGATAACTCTTTGTTGCAAAAACAGTTTCTCAGATTCTGGGGGCCGATGCACCTCTCACTTTGAGATATTCAGGCTAGAGGTTCCGCCTCCGCCATCGCCGGCATGAAGGTAGGAGAATCTTGCGGCACCGAACCGCGCTTCGGGCGCCAGCGAAGATCTGCTCCAGCTTAAACATCACCTACGCACATTGGTAGCTGTAACCAGCCTGATAACGAGCTATCTTTGTTCTCGAAGAACAATTTGTGGGGTTAAACCTTAAAAATTTCCTCCTGTCGAACACGTGCGATTTGGCCAACGGCTCAATGTGGCTCAATGGTAAGCGCAGCGGAGACGGACATTTGCACCGAGAACAGTGAGGCTCGTCGGCGAGCGTTCTCTCTCCCCGCTCTCGACTTTTTGTATCGAGCATTGCCGGTGGATCACAGTCGGAAGCTCAAGAATTGCCCGTTATGGAAAAGCTCCAACTCAGACTTGAGAAGGTACACACGATGTCGATAGAGTCCCTCATTTGTACAATTCTATGTAATTGACAGAGTTGTAACAAAACATAACCCAATCTTAGTGTGGACAGATATAGAGTGATTGTTAGTCTTTGTCTTTTTGCAATCAACAAGTATTAAAATGAGTAAATTCTATTTCTAAATCGCGATCAAATTACCGCAATAAAACATCCTCTCTAACGAGAGTATGTTGCTTTAGCAAAGAGACTGCCACGTTAGCTCCTGTTTAAAATAATGATGAGGCGACATCTGATGCAACGAAAGTTCAATAGAGCAGGAAAATCAAAGGTCTTCGGAGATTCCGGCTATGACGAGAATTTGGCTTCAGTCTATGAAAAATTAACCAATATGATGGGCAAAGTAGCCGAGGCAGACGAAACCGCCACCTTTCTTGAGCGGCTTTCGAGCGGAAGGACTGCTTTTGAGCTAGGCATAGGGAACGGGCGCGTAGCGGTGCCATTGAGCGAGTGCGGCGTCAGGGTCGAAGGGATCGACAATTCGGACTGCATGTTGGAGCTCCTCGCTAAGCGAACCGATCTGATCAAGGCTTGGAAGGGGGACATTGCCGATTTCAGCTTAGAGGAACGCTACGATCTGGTCTATTGCGTTCATGGCACGTTCACGCTGCTCTGCGGGCGCGCAGAACAAATAGCTTGTCTACGATCTGCCGCGAAGGCGCTAGACGACGAGGGAGCTTTGGTAATAGAACTGCGGGTTCCAGACTTGGATGGGTTCGTCAGCTGCCAGAAAATTACTACTACGCTCGTGGACCGCGAGAATACCATCCTCAATGCAGAAGTTCACGACCCGCTAAACCAGAACTTGCGTTCAACCCTCCTGTGGTTTTCTGGGACCTCGGTCAGACGTTTCCCACAACACATTCGTTACGTTTATCACCAGGAGCTCGATACCATGGCTGAATACGTAGGGCTGAAGCTAGTGGAACGTTGGGGGGATTGGGGGGGAGGTGCGTTCACCGATGTGTCCAAACGTCATATCTCAGTTTACCGCCGAACCACCTCGTAATGCGAGAGCTGCCACTAAACCTAATCTTGTGAAGCTAGCGCAATGTAATGCCAACCGAAGTGGTTCTGGCCCGCCCAGCAGAGGATGGCGTTCGAGGTGAACTCGCTGCCATAGCACCTACGGAATGAAGGAGCCGCGGCGACCGAGAGAGCAGTGCGCGCAGCTTTTCGCTGCAGGCGCGCACCGCTGTCGAGGCGGCCATGGCGAGTCAAAGTTTCTCTAGAATGTGAATGTTCACACCCATTCCGGAGCCGCCGCGGTGCTGGTAGCGATCGACATTGCAAGGTGAGCAATGAAGTTCTGATCGAAGCAAAAGGCCACAAGCGCCGGCGTCGCCTTTTGGTCCTCAACACCCGTGTCGAGCACGACCATCTGATCGAAGTGCTGCAGGCGTACGGCTGCCCTGGTCTGCGCCTTTGAGGCCACCGGGAACTACCACCGGCCGATAGCACGGCGCCTGGCTGAAGCGGGTTTGAGCTGCGGCTGGTGTCGTCGCTGGCGCTGGCCCGAACACGAGCACAACAGCTGGGACAAGAACGATCCAAAGGACGCCCAGGTGATGCCGTGCAGGAACTGTCGAAGACCCATGAAGCGATCACCAGGGCCAAGACCGAGATCCAGCACCGTATCCTATCGCGCTACCTGCCGCTGTATTTTCCCGAGATCGGTCGCTTCCGGGGCAACAACCGCAGCGATTGGTTCTTCGCCTTCCTCCATGCCTTTCTAACCCCAGCAAGCATCACGGCGCTGACAAAGGAGGAGTTTGTGACAGCAGCGTGGGATGTCGTCGGCCGCAAGGTTAGCAAGACGCAGATTCTGATGGATATTTACGAGACGGCACGCACATCGATCGGATTGCCGTTGCCGCTTGATGCCCCTGCCATTTGTATGTTCCGGATGGTCATTGCTGAAGCACGCAGCCTGATCCGGCAACGCAATGAGATCGAATCGCAGGCCGACGAACTGCTGCGGCACAGCCAGGATTACCAGCTCCTGCGACAGATCCCGGGTATCGGGCCGATCAACGCATTGACCATAATTGCCGAAGCCGGCGATCTTCGCCGTTTCGCTCATCATCGCCAGTTTCTAAATTTCTGTGGGCTGGTCCTCTCGACACAGCTGTCAGGCCAATATCGGGGCCAGACCCGCCTTTCCAAATTCGGCAATGCTCGGCTGCGCCGCAGCCTGTGGATCGCCGGACAAGTCGCCATCCACCAGCGGGAGAATGGCTTCCGTCATAATTTCGAACGCTGCATTGCGAGGGATCGCGACAACCCCGATCTACGCCGCAAGGCAATGACCGCTATTGCCGCCAAGATGGCCCGCCTCGTGCACGCTGTCGTCAAAGGTGGTTCCGACTACCGGCCCTTCGTCGAAGGGCGGGTGCCAGGTGGAAGAACCTCTGTCAGCTAGGGCCGTGAGGGCATCGCTTCGATGACCCTGTAGATAATGTTCGGGTCTTCCGCCTGGATCAGAAGCTCGTGTTGAGGACGGTGAAGGCCGCCTTCGTGCGGACCCTGTGTTTGCTATGGACGAGACCTTTTCCCTTGCCGGTGGAAGCCGCCTGTTTCGACGACTTGACCAACGTCACGCAGCAAGGGCATGCTGAGAAACAGAGAGTCCTTGGCCGCAGGCTCAATTTCGTTCCGCGCCTAGGACGTTGTCGCTGATCGACCATCCTCGGCAGGCCGCGCTTGGTGATGAGCCGGTCCAATTCGCGGGCAACCCGCATGCCCGAGAGAGGTCTGTAGCGAACCGTGATGCGGCACCAGCCGGATGGCTTGAGACGCTCGCCGTTGGAAGCCTTCTGCAGGCGAGCGACGGCTTTTCGCGCTTGGCGACGGGCCTTGCCAATAATGAGAATGGTCCGCCCCTTCGTCAGTCAAGCAAAGGAGGTTGCAATGTCCTACCGGCGCGTGCACCAGGCGTGCGGGAAGGCCGGGAGGAAGCCCTCGGCCCAATTTACGTCTGGGCGACGGACTTCGTCCACGATCAGCTCGCCACCGGCAAGAACATACGTGTCCTGACGGTCGTCGACGCGTTCTCAAGCTACGCGCCGGTGCTCGATCCGCGCTCCAGCTATCGCGCCGAGGACGTGGTCAAAGCACTTGAGCAGGTCTGCCCTCGCATCGGATATCCAAAGACGATCCGGTTGGACCAAGGCTCGGAGTTCGTCCGCCATCGATCTATGGGCTTACCGGAAGGGCTCTACGCTCGACTTCAGCCAGCCGGGAAAGCGAACGGATAACGCCTACATCATAGCGTCCAACGGTCGCTTCCGGGCGGCGTGCCTGAACGCCCATTGGTTCCTGACTCTTGCCGACGCCGCTAAAAAGTTGGAGGCTTGGCGCAGATACTACAACGAGGTGCGCCCGCATGGTGCGATCGGGCACAAGGTCCCGATCTCGTTGCTCAATCCCGATGGCGCCGCCAGCCCGCCATCGTGAGAAAGCCGGGGAACTCCACCTTCCGGCGGTCCAAGGATGGGATCGCAGCAAAAATGGCCAAGGCTCTCCACGGTCATTCATCTATTGATAATATGTTTGAAGGTTCCGCAGATTTGTCTTATCGCAAGCGGCGTCTCAGGCCGCGGCCTTGAGCTCGGGACCGGGATGTAGGCCCACGGCAGGAGTTCGTCGACCTGGCTGTTTGGGTGACCGTTGACGATCCTGGTGAGCACGCAGGCGAGGTAGCCGAGCGGCTCGACGTCGTTCAGCTTGCAGGTTTCGATCAGAGAGTTGATGAGGGCCCAATGCTCGACTCCGCCCTCGGAGCCTGCGAAGAGCGCATTCTTTCGGTTAAGCGCAATCGCGCGGATCAATGCTCGACGACATTGCTCTCGATGCGAGCCTTGTCATCCACCGACCAGTGGCGCCTGCCACCAGCGTCGAGACTGCCGCTCCGGGTCAAGTCCACACACAAGCATATCTCCGATCCCAATGCAGGATCGGCAACCTCACAAATCGTAACCACTCCGAAAGGTGGTCCCGCTTACGTCTTATCCGCGAGTGGTGGGAAAGGTGTGATTGACCAATCGATTAAGTCGACGGCCCGCCGAAGTATCGCCGCTGTCTGAGCACGGCTGGGTGAAGTGGCGACAACATACCCGATGTAGTCTCGATGATCGCCTTTTCTGACGATAGGCGTCGTGGGTTCAACAAAAATGTTAACCTCAACACCTGGTAAGGCAGCCGCCCGAGTGCCGCCATCGATCCAATTGAACATGCCATCGCGTTCAGGAACTAGGTACCGCATTGCCGAAGCCTGCGCATGCTTTTTGCGCACATCCCATTCCTCACCGATAACGAGTTTGATGTGCTCGGTGAAGAGATCGACACCGTAACTCAGCTGAATCAATTCAGAATCTCCACCCGCCATGCGCGGATTAACTTCAATAACGACGGGGCCAAGCCTCGTCCATCGGAATTCGATGTTCGACGGCCCCCAGCCAAGGCCGAGAGCCCGCAGACAGTTCAGCGAAACGTGGGCGATACGTTCATGCTCGTCAGCAAATAGCGGAGCCGGACAGGAGTATTCATGAGAAACGAGTTGCGGTGGCGGGCAGAACTCGTAGGCCGTAATTCCAACGACCTCATTTCCCATTAAATTAGCGACATAAAGTGGACCTTGGACAAATTCTTCGACCAATATCCTCGGCTCGGACCGCCATATGTGCTTCCCGCCCAAAAGGTAGGTCGTATGTTCGGCTAACTCGTCGAGGTCGCGGCACAATCGGACGCCGTAGCTGGCGTTGCCGACGACTGGCTTGAGAATTACCGGTAAGCCGATCTCCGCTGCCGTACTTTCTACGTCTGTGGCATTCACTGCCAATCGAAAGGCAGGTATTTGCACGTCGGCGTCGGCGAGAAGCTGACGTTGAACGAATTTATCGCAGCATCGTTCAATGGATGTGGGATTCGGTCCCGGTAGACCGAAGTACCGGCAGAGCTTGCCAACCGTCGCACAAACCGACTCCCTAGCGCAAGTAATGCCTGCAATATCGTAGATCTCACGTAGCCGGGAACATTCGCGAATCAGCGCATGGAGATCGTTTGTATCGACCCGGACTATTGCCTCAATCCTTTCCGCCGCAAGACATTCGTACTGAGCTGGATCAACCGTCAGGATAATTGGATGAAGTTCAAGACGCTGGGCCGCTTGGAGGTATAACAGACCATTACCCGTTGGACTTCCTTCAACCAGGATGAGCGCTCTTGCCATGGCGGGTGACCCCTCTATTGCGTGCCGTGCCGCGGTTTGAATTGGCCGTGCCTGACCTCGGAATACGGTGAACGTATCATTGTCAGAAATTCACCGTCGTGAAGGTTTGTAAAATTTTGTGTAAGTACGTGAGAAGCGTGACCGCATTTCTCCAATCTGGTTTTGAAGCGTGTAAGGCTCTCAGTATGTCCATGCCGATAATAGGCACGGTTCCCTCCATCGTTGGTCACGAACAGGGAGCCTGCGGGCAACACGACAAATACAGATCCGCGCTCGCAGCGCATCCGGGCGAGCCAACCTGACGACCGGACAAACGATGACACCGAGAACACATGCCGGATAATGGTTATGTCGAATCCTTCAACGGTCGCATGCGCGACAAGCTCTTGAACGAGAGCCTGTTCTTCGGCCTCGACACGCCCGCAGTGCCATCGCCGAATGGCGGGAGGACTTCAACACCGCGTGGCCTCATTCCTCGCTCGTCTACAAGGCTGCCGGCCGCCTATACCGAGGTCATCACCGCAACCGGGTCCGACGCTGTGCTGATCGAAGGCTCCGCGCCTCACCTCGCGCCAAGAGCTCGTAACAGAAGCTGCTCCGATCCCTGAAAACTGGATCGTTCGAAAGTGGAATTTATCCCTTGGCTGGGAGGAGCGGAAGACGATGAAGGCATCGAAGTTCTCGGACGCGCAGAAGGCGTTCATTCTGAAGCAGCGATCGGAGGATCCTCGTCGCGGAGATCTGTCGTTGGGGGGGCGCGGATCAGCCAGGCGACCTACTTCAACTGGAAGAAAAAATACGACGGACTGCTACCGACCGAGATGAAGCGGCTGAAGCAGCTTGAGGACGAGAACGGCAAGCTCAGGAAGCTGGTAGCCAATCTCTCCTTGGACAAGGAGATGCTGCAGGACGTCATTCGCCGAAACTGCCAGGCCTAGTCGCAAACGCGAG
Source organism: Mesorhizobium sp. RIZ17 (assembly GCF_051127865.1). Taxonomy (NCBI): domain Bacteria; kingdom Pseudomonadati; phylum Pseudomonadota; class Alphaproteobacteria; order Hyphomicrobiales; family Phyllobacteriaceae; genus Mesorhizobium; species Mesorhizobium sp. RIZ17. The sequence goes on along the minus strand of NZ_CP147861.1, from coordinate 3,195,254 downwards.
CTGGTGGCGGAGACGTATGATGAGTGGAACGTGTCGATCCGGCGGGCATGCCGGGTTGTGGAGTTCGACACGCCGACCTATCACTATAGTGGCGAACATGCACTCCGAGCGGCCGCGCGCTTCGGGCGAATAGGCAGGGATATGCTCGATGCTAAGTCGTTCCAAAGCCCGGCCGACCTGGGTCAGCCGGCTCTTGTCCACCTTCTCGCCGGCCTTGAGCGTCCCGAAATAGTGGCTGCCGCGATCCGTGTAGAGGCTCGACGGCAATCCTTTGGCCGCAAAGTCTCCATCAGTCCCAGCAGGCTCGACGCCGTGGCCTCTTCCTCGACCGGGACGGCCGAGAAGGTCGTGCTCATCGGATCATCCATCGTGATCAGGTCGAGCGCGGCTGGCCTTCCACCCAGGCATGCCGGCTGCCGTCCTGGTGCAGGATAGCCGGAGCTTTGGGCTCGTTCCCTTGATCAGACTCGAAGATCAGCGGATATGACCGGGGCCCCAGCGGTCACAGGTATCAGAACAGGCCGGAGACGTGACCGCGCCCGTACCCGTCGCCAAAACCACCCAGCGGGGCGCCGTCCAGACATGACTATGCCCAGAGCCTGAAAGAGCTAGTGCGAAAATTCCAGACCAATCGTGATAATTTTCTGCATGACGCTCTCCACATTGATTTAGCCACACTTGGCACCTCCGCTCCGGCGTCAGTTCAGGTCGTCGCTTACCCGGGCGGAATCCTATCGGCGATTCCTGGGAAGATGGTCGGCAAAAGATAACTGTCGGTGTGTTGAGTTGGCGACACAATGTCGTTTGGTTCGGTTTCCTACTGCAACTTCATAAGTCTTGAATCACATCGTTTCTGGGCCTCTGCTGAGCAGTTGGCGCGACTTTTGCTGCCTTCGTTGTGTGGCGGGATATCCGACCCTCATCCATGTCTCAAGTAACCGCGATCGTTGGCCGAAGGAAAGCTAATGTCAGGGCAGCAGCGCTATCCTAAGCGAAAAGCGCTCTCAAGACCCTTCTGGCCATACCCATTTTAAAGACTTATCCGGCAGAAACAGAGATAAATACGATGTATTTACACGCTGAAATAGGCAATTCCGCACGAAAACGGTAATCATCACCAGCTAAACTCAATGAGGTTACAATATGATCTATGCCTCGATGCTATCGGAATCACGAGAATTACTATCAAATACGCGTATACTGCTCCTTACCGGAGGATCATCGACTGAGCGCTGCGGCTCTCTTACAACAAGAGATGCAATATTACCGCACCTTCAGCGACTTTGCCGTTTCGTTGAAGTTGTGGATTCGAACGATGTAGACCATCTGCTCCGCGCCACCCGCCAATGCGACTTTGTGTTAAACGTTGTATACGGCGCAGGAGGCGAAGACGGTACGATGCAGGGGTTCCTTGACATCCTACGCGTTCCTTACTCCGGGCCATCAACTCTGCCCTCCGCAATCGGCATGAACAAAGAGATCTTTGTCTCATTGCTCCGAGATTTTGGCTATCCAGTCCCACACGGCTGCTTAGTCACATCTCTGTCGGATCCTCAATCCTGGCCGCGCAAACTCCAGCAATCGCGGATACTGGTCCTCAAACCGATTAACGAGGGGAACAGTCTTGGTATCAAGATTCTGGATAGCCAGACTGCAGCCGCGGAGGCAATTGCCGGAATCGAACCTAATGACCGCTCTAGATGGCGCCTTGAAGAGTTCATCGAAGGGCCATTCGGTACGATTGGCATCTTTCAAGTTGGCACAGAGCTTATTGTAGGCGATGTTGTCCTATTCTACCTTCCAGAAGGCAGGCGCTTCTACGACAACGGGCTGAAGTTGAAGTTAGGCGATGAGCGTGCCACACCCAGCATACTCCATCTACCGGCAGCAGAGCGAATTCGTGATGATGCCCTCAGGCTATATAGGCAACTGAGCTGCAAAGGGCTTGTGCGCTTCGACTTTATCTACAATGACGGTACCCCCGTCTATCTCGAGGCCAACACCATCCCGGGACTGTACCCTGGCAGCAATGTGGCTCTCTCCTTCGAGTCGCGGTTTTCGTTCGAAGATCTCCTCATACTGAGCACTGCTGCGCAAATCCCCGGGCAGCTAAAATGAGACCAGTATTAAGAAGCGATATCCCGTACGCTGCTGCAGAGCCCGCCGGCGGTGCCAGAATAGCCCGGAACGTGGGCCCGCCCCAGCCTCGTCGCGGGAAACGATCATCTTTCTGGACATTGCTGCGGACCAACAGTATGCCTCCTGCGAAGGCCCCCTTGCGGGAGGATGGCACGGTAGCGAGGCTGCGCTCTTAAGGTCGTCCTTACGAGGGCCGGAGCGGTGGCGTCATTGGAGTGAAGAGGATCAGTGCCGGATCTTGGCTGCGGCGTTCGCGCCCGGGTCCACGGTGGCGGCGGTGGCGCGTCAGTACGATGTCGCGACCAGCCTGATCCATAAGTGGCGCCGCACAGTCAGAGCCCGCGAGACGGGCTTTGCCGAAGTTGTCGTGGTTCCCGATAAGCCTGTCGCCGCTTCGGTGCCGGCGGCGGCCCCAGCGGTCGCCCTGGCCGATCGCTTTTAGGTCGTACCTTTCCTGAGTCAGCCAATGGGCGAAGTGGGCGACGCAGCACAGATAGGCGCGCTGCGTGCTGGTATCGCCTTCGCTGCAAGCTGCAAGTGCTCACCGTACTGCGAAACAAAGGGCCGAAGAATACTGTCTTCTAACCAGGCGCGGGGCTGTGGCTGAAGGATTGATCGCCTTTTGCATGTAGATCTCCTACCGAGTTGAGTGCGCTCGGAAGGAAGCACTAGGATTATGTGCATCGCATAGCTTGAATGCCGGCTACCCCGAGCGAGCCCTGCGCGGCATCGCTCTCGGCAGAAAGTCCTGGCTGTTCTGCGGTTCCGATCGCGGCGGACAGCGCGCTGCCGTTCTCTACAGCCTGATAGTCAGCGCGCCAAGATGAACGACATCGACTCTCAGGCCTGGCTCGCCGATATCCTGGCGCGCATCGCAGCCCACCCAGCACAGCGGATCAACGATTTGCTACCGTGGAATTGGAGGTCCGCAAACCTGCGGTAGCGCCGTCAGCTTGCACGTCAGGCGTCTCCTCCCGTCTTGTGCTTCACGATGAACCGGCCATCCCGAGTCCGCCCGCAGTAGATTAGTCTAACCAGACTAACCCGGCTTTCCTCTGTAGGGAGCCCGACAAAGCTGTGATCTTTCCTATGGGACGCAACAATCAACCGATTGATACGATTGTGCTTTTTAATCGGCATACTTTTTGCGCGCAGAGGATTGCATCATTGGCATACCGACGGAGTCGCCTAATGTCGGCGCAAACGATTTCACTGCAGAAATGCTCGGTGGCGGCTGCAGAGGGCACGAATAAGGCGCGGTTACCTCTCAGCCATGTGGTGCATGATCCACAAATGGCAGTGAGGACGGCCCCATGACAAACCTAGGGGTTCATTCTGAAGTGGGTCGGCTACGCGAAGTGCTTGTTCATCGACCGGGCCTTAGCCTCCGCCGCCTTACACCGAAGAACTGCAAGGGCTTCCTCTTCGATGATGTACTTTGGGTTGAGCGGGCGCAACAGGAGCACGATGCCTTCGTCAAGACACTTCGTGAACGCGGCGTTGTTGTTCGCTCTTTGGGCGAACTGCTGTCGGAGACAATGGCGCTGCCCGACGCTCGCGGTTGGCTCCTAAGTCGACGCTTGTGTCCTTCAGTCGTCGGTCTGGACTTCGCCCACGAGCTGCGGGGCTGGCTTGACGAGATGCCATCCAATCAACTCGCGGCCATGCTCGTTGGCGGGATTACCCGGGCGGATCTTGAGTTCGAGCCGTGCGGACTGACTGGGCGAACACTGAAGCCCGAGGATTTCGTTCTACCTCCTTTACCGAACCAGCTTTTCACTCGTGACAGCTCATGCTGGATCTATGGCGGCGTCTTAATCAACTCCCTGTATTGGCCCGCGAGGCGCCCTGAGGCAGAGAACGTCGAGGCGGTCTATCGCTTCCATCCTCGATTTCGCGCCGCTAGCTTCACACGCCTGTTGCCTGATCGAACCAACGGTGCGCTCGGTCTTGAGGGTGGGGATGTGATGCCGATTGGTGACGGTGCTGTTCTCATCGGCATGGGCGAGAGGACCACGCCGCAGGCCGTCGAGGCATTGGCGCGCGCTTTGTTCAAGATCGACAAAATGACTCGCGTCATTGCAGCTCTGATGCCCCGGGATCGTAGTTTCATGCATCTCGACACCGTTTTCACTTTCTGCGACCGGGACCTAGTGACAATCTACCCGCCCGTAGTGGACCGGCTGCGAACGTTCACTCTCCGCCCGGGCAATCATAAGGATACGGTCGATGTCACAGAAGAGACTAAACCCTTTTTGTCAGTCGTGGCCGAGGCCCTGCGTGTTAAGGCTCTCCGCATAGTGCCTACCGGCGGCGATCAATATGAGGCGGAGCGAGAGCAATGGGCCGATGCTAACAACGTCATTGCCGTCGAGCCAGGCGTTGTGGTGACCTACAACCGCAACGTCAACACGAACTCGCTGCTTAGGCGCGCCGGCGTCGAAGTCATAGCGATCGAGGGCGCAGAACTCAGCCGCGGACGAGGAGGCGGCCACTGCATGACTTGCCCGCTGGCCCGCGATCCCAACTAACAAGAGGTGCAATAGCAATGACGATATTCGATACAAAGTCCAGACGGCGAGGGGCGATCACGAGTGGAATTAGGCGTAATAGTCTAAGCTTGTCAGACGCTAGTGAATCGGGTCGATCACGAGAATGCGATGCTCATTGACCACCCCCCTGAATCACCGGAGTAAAAGATGTTTTCCGTCCCGCAGCGCGCAGATGCTGTGTTAGAAGTCAACCTAAATGCAGTTCAGGCAAATTTTCAGACCGTGTCGGCCATGGTCGGACCACATGTAAGGATTGCCGCAGTCGTCAAAAACGACGCCTACGGGCTGGGCATTGTTGAGATTACGAGGGCGTTAGTCGCCGCCGGCTGCGATTTATTTTTCGTCGGAACTCTTCAAGAAGCGGTGGTCCTAAGATCTTCCAAGATAGGCGCAGCGGTGGCAGTCTTTTACGATGAGTTTACGAGACTTAAGAAATACTATCAATCCAGCCTCATTATACCTGTGGTTAACAATCGCAGCGAATTGGATACTATTAGCGGCGCGGGCGAGGAACAAACATATTTTCTCAATGTGGAAACAGGCTTCTCTCGCTCAGGGCTTACCTTTGACGAAGTACGGAAAATTTATCTTTCCGGCACTTTCAAGAGGCATCCGCCCGCAGTCGTCCTCAGCCACCTCGCATGTAGTGATCGCGTTGCCGACGCAATGAATGCGTTGCAGAGAAATCGCTTCCAGGCAATCTCCGATCTGCTTAAACCTGCCCGTTGCAGCCTGGCAGCATCCGCTGGTATTTGGCTGGGCAAGGCTTTTCATTTCGATATTGTGCGGGTAGGTTCAGCGCTTTACGGGCTCAACAACGCTGGCATTCAGCCGAACCCTCTTCAGCCCGTAGTAAAGCTTCAGGCAAAAATACTGGATATACGCAATGTGTCAAAGGGCGAGGCTGTCGGATATGGCGCGACCTTTCGTACCGTCCGAAACAGCCGCATAGCGATCTTGGGGATCGGTTACAAGCACGGCCTCCCACGGGCCTCCGGGAACAAGATTTCCGTCCGGGTTGCTGGATACTTGGCTCCTCTAGTCGGTAGGATGTCGATGGAATGCACCGCGGTTGATGTAACGGACGTTCCTGAGGCAGTTTGTGTTCCGGCCGTCTCTGTAGAGTTGCTGGGTGAAAATTTCACCCCGAATGATCTCGCGGCGGCCGCTCACGCTTATGCCCCCGAAGTGCTGATGCGCCTAGCCGCCGGCTGCACAAGACGATACCTGCATGAACCCTCTGCACCGCAGAGTGTCAAGAATTAGGGGCGGATAAATGGTCGAAACGTCATCATTGGGAATCGAACTAAGGGCCAACCGCCACCATTGGGGCACCCCGGTCACCCTGCGCCCCATCGGCTTCCGCGCCCGCTGGTCGTATTAGCGGATGAGACCTTACTATCCTGATAGCGATAATCTCGGATAATTTGCCCCGAAGCACGTGTGTCCCTCGACCGTTTCTAGTCGACAGTGGAAGCTTCCGCCAAGATCGGCAAGGGGCGTCCGGGAGTCCTGTCGCGTCTGACGCTCACTGACTGCGCTTCGAGTTGATGATAGACGTGTCATAACAGCCATAAGCATCAGGGAAGAGCGCAGCATGAAGCATTATGCCGGGTAACTTTTCGGTGAAAGAGACGTCGGTATGTATAGGTATCCCGCACGACCTCGCTCAGGACGAAGGCACGGCGGTCTCCGCCGATCAGATTGGGTCGATGGCCACGCATCTTGCCGGCGCCGCACTGCCAGGTGGACCCGATGCGAGTGATCGATTGCTTTATACTCGGCTGATCGAGGCGAACAACGTTCGGCGACCGAATTGACCCGGCGCGGGCTCTTGAATCGACACCGACGATAATTTGCCATCTTAGCACATCCCGCTAGGAAAGTTGGTTGACTTGAGGCTGCCGCCGTTCATAGAGAACGTGTTCACGACGAGATTGGACATAATCTGATCACACCGACATCGTTCTCGACGAAAATCTCGGTTCCAAAGGGCTTTGAGAGTGTCTGTAGACGGTCGAAAATGGCTCTTGCTTTGTGCGTGGCGACGAGACCTGGGATGCCACGGTTTGCAAACCTCTTCGACCGACCGAGTTCAATCGGGTACAGCCGCAATTCGGCAAGCTGGTTCCGCTCGAATCGGCTGACGGCGATGACGCTTTCCCAAAAGACCGGGTCTGAATAGCCTGCCATTTCGGCCACTTTCACTTCGGCATCCGTGTCGACCCGAGGATCCTTGGCGTAGTCGCCGAACATTTCCGCCCCCGAGGGGGTTCCGAGGTCGTCCTGGAAGAAGTTGCCAAGGCTATAAAAAATCGGCCTGCCCTTGTAGATCTCGATGCCCCGCAGTTGATGAGGTCCGTGCCCAATGTAAGCGTCCGCCCCGGCATCAATTACCCTATGCGCAAACGATTGTTCGTAGTCAGGTGGCTCCTGACTCCAGTTTCCAGGTTCGTGACCGTGGTTCGTGGCGATGCAAAAATCTGAGAACTGCTTGCCCCGACGGACGTTTCGTAGAATGTCGGCGACATCGCGCGAGTCTGGTTCGAAGCTGTATCCGATCTTGTCGCCCATTTTGTATGCCATTCCGGCGAGCACGACCTTATTGGGATCTTCGGCAACGGGGCCGTCGGTACGCAAGGCAGAACTTATCTGCCTCACATTTCCGAGCATTTCGGGCGAAACCACGATGCTTTGCGCCAAACGGAGGGCATTCAGGCCTGGTCTGCCTGGCGCTTCGGCTGCGGGATGACCCGCGCGCGCCATCGGCTTGAAGGTTGTAGCACACGACAGCAGCGCCACGCGACCACGAGCTGTCTCGATGAAGCGCGCGGCGCCGGCTTGTGCGAGACTCTCTCCCACACCCGCATGGATGATCCCGCTTTGATCGAGCACTCGGCTCGTCTCCCGCATGCCTTCTACGCCCCAGTCCAAGGAGTGGTTGTTAGCGCGACCAACGATGTTGAATCCCATCGCCTTCAAATCAGCTCCGACCTCCGGCAGGCTCAGGTGATACGCGCCGCCGTATTCAGCCTGCGGGCTCCCAATGAACGATCGGATATCGAAGATGTTGACTTCCAGGTTGCCAAACGTGACGTCAGCGTCCTGAAGAATCTTGACGACGGCAGCAAAGTCCAAATCCTGAGATTTCGTCACCGCACGCGACACGATTAGGTCGCCGACCGCAACCATCGTGAAGCCGTCCGCCACGTTCGTTGCAATGGAACCTACGGCATCATAGCCTGCACGTAGCTCGGCCGGATCTCCACCATTTTCGTTTTCCATCGATCTTCCTTCATCTCTGTTTCGAAGCTTCTGCTAGCTGCGCACTGGCGATCTTCAAGCGTTGTGAAAGATACCGTTGCCCACGGGGCAGGATTGGCCGGAGTCCGCCGCAACCTTTCGGAGAACGTTCGTGGCGAGCGCTTGATGCGGAAGCCGTCGAGGCGTTCACAACTCTCAATGGGTGCGACTATAATCAGTATACCGACGAGCCTGCGTACAGCGACGAAAAGGGCACTACAAAACGTTGGGCATGCTCGCCCACGCCATCCCGACCAATCTGACAGATCGGCCGAGTCAAGCTGGACCAGGTCCTGTGCTGTGCAAGTTGAATCACGTGCTTACCATTTATCACCTGCCCAATCCAATATCCGCTCGACAATTTCGGGCCGGGCGCGTGGGTTGCCGCCGAGGTTCGCCAGCAGGACGACTCCGCGATTGTCTGTCGGGCGGAATCCCATGTACGTCGAAACGCCAGGATCGCTGCCGGTGTGCTGCCATACACCACGCCATGACCTACTAGCTGGTTTTATACGGTCGTTCTGTCGCCACGTAAGCCCTTGTATTTGTTTCGAAGAAGGTAGACCTTGAACATTCTGATCGCTTAAGATTTCCTTGATGTTTTCTGCCCGCAGTATCCGCTTTCCCTCCAGCACACCATCTTGCATGTAGGCCAAGAGAAATCGCGCGAGCTCGGATGCTGTGGTACGCGCAAGACCGTCTGACAATGTGACATAGCTATAAAGGCAGTGCGGTACGTGCATCCCCTTTTGACCTTTAGACGCGGACCACTCAGGATCGATCAATTCCACCTTGGTGACGTCGTCAACGTAATCGTAAAGCGTAGCGTGCTTCTCTCGCGGCATGCCTTCTAGCAAGAAGCGAGCGTCCGTCATCCCAAGCGGTGCGAAAATATGTTCTCTACAGTAATCTGGATAGGATATGCCGCTCAGCTGCTCAACCAGCAATCCAAGCAACCCATAGGTCACGTTGCAGTATTGGTACGCGACGCCCGGCGCCCACGGATTGAAGTTTTGTTTGGCGTCAAAGGTCGATCCACCGGCCGTAAAATACTCCTCTAGCCACTCGCGGATCGGCGCCTGCGGATCGCCGCAAACATAATTCGACCAGAACAACGGACTATCTGCAATGGAGGATGTATGGGTCAGTAGCTGTCGCGTGGTAATGGGCCAATCCGAAAAAGCCGGATTGCGTACCTGAAACGGTAAGTACTGATCGATCGGCACATCGAGTTCAAGCTTTTCCTGTTCATACATCTGCATTACAGCAGCACAAGTTATGGTTTTGGTGATCGAACCAATATTCAGAAGCGTCTGGGGCGTCATGGCGCGGCCGAGTGCAATGTCCGCGAGTCCGAATCCGGCGGTATGAACAAGATGGCCTTGATCGATAATAGCCAAGCTTAATCCGGGTATGTGTGACGCTTGCATCTGAGCCCGGATAAACTCAGCAAAATCATCGCTCTGCAGCCACTCTGTGAGGCTGCGTGGGTTGCTCGGATTATTTGCGCCGGCCGGTTGGTCATTGTTCTCGTGTGAATGTTCATCCATCGATTTACCTCGTCACTTCTGATTGTAACTGGCGATGTTCGGTGTCGAAGCGTCCCGTGCGCTCAAGATGTTCGATGGGACAAAACGGGCTGTGCTACGCCAGTGGACTGAGCGAAAAGTTGCCTACCTCCGACTGTCCCGGACTGTCTGTAGCCGGAGCGCGCACATGGCACGCCACGACGCGCCCGTCTGCCATTGGGACCAAGGATGGCACTTCGATGCGGCAGCGCTCGACCGCGAGCGGGCAGCGTGGATGGAACGCACACCCGCTCGGGGGGGTAATGGGGCTTGGCACCTCGCCCTCAACAGGCACCGCCAGCCGCGCCCAGGTCGGGTCCGGCGCCGGAGCTGCCGCGATCAGCGCCTCGGTATAGGGATGGACCGGGTTGGCGAATAGCGCCTCGCTCGGGGCGAGTTCCACGATCCGCCCCAGATACATGACGGCAACGCGATGCGCGATATGCTCCACGACGCCGAGGTCATGTGAGATGAAGACGAAGGCGATGCCCATTTGCTGCTGGAGATCTAGAAGCAGGTTGAGGATCTGCGCCTGTACCGAGACGTCGAGGGCTGACACCGCTTCGTCCGCGATGATTATAGAGGGGTTAAGCGACAGGGCACGTGCAATGCCGAGCCGCTGGCGCTGACCGCCTGACAATTCTGAAGGGAGCCGGTGCATCATCTCCCGTGACATCCCAACCTTTCGCAGAAGGTCTGCGGCAAGCGCCTGGCGCTGCTTCCGGCTGAGGCGCTCAAAATTTTCGACGGGTTCGGTGATGATCTGTCCAGCAGTGAGGCGCGGGTTCAGCGACGAGTAAGGATCCTGAAAGACCATCTGCATCCGACGGCGCCAAGCGTGGAGCGCGTCCTTCTTGAGGCCCGCAATATCGGTCCCCTCAATTAGCACGCGTCCCCTAGTCGGTTCGACAAGTCGCATCAAGAGGCGCGCGACGGTAGACTTGCCGCAGCCGGATTCGCCGACAATGCAGAGCGTCTCGCCCGCCTCAACGGAAAAGGATACATTCTCCACCGCCCGGATGACCGGAATGCTTTTCTTGAAGATACCCGAGCCAAGCGGATAATGCTTGGTCAGATTTTCGACTTTCAGCAGAGGATCGGTCATGCGCCCATCACCTCTTCGGCGCGCCAGCAAGCCGCTGCGTGGCTCGAGCCGACATCACGTAGGGCGGGCGACTTTTCGCGACAAATGTCGATTGCGAACGGGCAGCGAGGAGCAAAGCTGCACCCGAAAATGGGCTCGCGTAGGTTTGGCACGATGCCGGGAATTTCCGGAAGGCGGCGCTGACGGCCGCGCCGGCGGTCAGGCACCGATCGCATGAGGCCCTGGGTGTAGGGATGCGCGGGACGCGCGAAGAGATCAATTACGGTCGCCTGCTCTACGATCCGGCCAGCATACATGACAATGACGCGTTGGCATGTCTCGGCTACAACGCCTAAATCGTGCGTGATGAACATCACGGCCGTTCCCATACGGTCTTTCAGGTCAACGATGAGCCGAAGTATCTGCGCCTGAATAGTAACGTCCAACGCGGTAGTTGGCTCATCGGCGATCAACAGTTCCGGCGAGCAGGCGAGCGCCATGGCGATCATCGCGCGCTGGCGCATACCGCCTGACAGCTCATGAGGGTAGTTGCTGACACACCGCTCGGAATCCGCGATGCGGACGAGGCGGAGCATCTCTCCGGCCTTGGCCAATGCGGCCGAGCGGGAGGCGCCAGTGTGGATTTCCACTGCCTCGGCAATCTGGCGTCCGACCGTGTGAACAGGGCTCAGGCTCGTCATGGGATCCTGGAAGATCATGGCGATCTTGTTGCCGCGGATCCTTCGCATCTCCCGATCGGACAGATCCAGCAGGTTGCGCCCGTGAAAGCGAACCGTGCCAGCGACGATTTCGGCGGTCAGTTTCGGCAGCAGACGCAGGATCGAGAGAGCGGTGACGCTCTTGCCGCACCCGGATTCGCCGACCACGCCGAGCGTCTCGCCCTTCTTCACCTGGAAGCTGATGCCGCCAAGAGCGCGGGTGACGCTGTCCTCGCAATAAAAATGTGTTTCAAGATCCCTGATATCGAGGAGCATATCATTGGCGATGGTTCTATCCTCCATGAAGTTCTGCATCAGCATTTCAACGCCTCCGCTTCGCGCGGGGGTCGAAGAGGTCGCGCAGGCCATCGCCGAGGAGGTTGACCGCAAGGACTGTGACCGCAAGGCAGATGCCGGGGGCGAAGACCGTCAAGGGCGCGATGGCGAGATAGAGTCGCGAGCCTGAAATCATGTTGCCCCAGCTCGGAAACTCCGACGGCACCCCCACGCCTAGGAAGCTCAGCCCAGCCTCAGTCAGGATCGCGCTGGCGCAGACAGTGGCGCTCTGCACCATCAGAGGCGGAATGGTACTCGGCAGGATATGGCGCCACAGGATCTTCGGCAGCCGCGCACCGCCGCAGAGCGCGGCCTCGACATAGGGGCGCTCGCGCACACCCAGGACCACCGAGCGGACCAGTCGCGTTACGGCGGGCGTCTCGGGGAGCGCGATGGCGACAATCAGGATGCCGATGCCAGGCCCTGTCAGGGAGATGAGCGCGATGGCCAGCAGAAAGGTCGGGATCGACATAAGCGCGTCCATGATCCGCATGATGACATTGTCGAATGCACGAACATAGCCGGCAATGATACCGATCGAGAGCCCGGCACACGCCGCCAACAGCGCCGATATCAGCCCGACCAGGAGCGAGATGCGAGCACCGACGATCGTTCGGGCAAACACATCCCGGCCGAGATTGTCGGTCCCAAACCAGTGTTCTTCGGAGGGCGGCTGCAGGCGGATGAAGGGATCCATGTTCTGTGGATCACCGGCGTAAAACGGCGCGGCGAGCGCCAAAAGCATCAGGAGCAAGAGGAGGCCGCCGCCGATCACGACCTGCGGGTGCCGCCATGCCAGGCGGGGCAGCCCATTGATCGGCACGGCTTCAACGGGTGCGGGCAGAAGCGTCATATCAGTACCGGATGCGGGGATCGATTAGGGTGTAGGCGAGATCGACCGTGAGATTGATCAGGACGTAGAGACCCGACACGAGGATGAGCACGCTCTGGATGATCGGGTAGTCGCGCATATTGATCGCATCGACGACCAGACGCCCGATGCCGGGTAGGTTGAACACCGTTTCGGTGAGCACGACGCCGCCGATGAGCCAGGCGAAGCTCAGGCCGATCACAGTGAGGATCGGGACGCCGGCATTCTTCAGCGCGTGATGAAAAAGCATCGCATAGGACGAGGCGCCCTTGGCGGCGGCCGTTCGCATGTAGTCTTCCGACAAGACCTCGAGCATGCTCGCCCGCGTAATTCGGGCGATGAAGGCAATATAGCCGAGACTCAAAGCCACGGTGGGCATGATTAGGTGCTCGAACCAGGGGCCGAGGCCAGCAGCGATCGGCACATATCCCTGGACCGGAAGCCAGTGCAATCTGATCGCTAAGAAATAAATAAGAAAAAAGCCGATGACAAAGACCGGCACGGAATAGGCAAATGCCGAGAAGGCGGTGAGGATGCGGTCGATGAGCCCTCCGGTCCGCCAGGCAGCGAGAATACCGAAGCAGACCCCGACCGTCACCGACAGGATCATCGTCAGGATCGACAGGGAAAGGGTCGGTTCAAGCCGCTGCGAGATCAGCTCGAGAACCGGGCGCCCGGCAAAGATCGAGGTGCCGAAATCGCCGCCGAGCATGTCGCGCACCCAACGGATGAACTGAACCGGCATAGAATCGTTCAGCCCCAGTTGCTCACGGATGCCGGCGATCATCTCCGCCGTGGCGGACTTGCCTGCTATGATCGCCGCCGGGTCGCCAGGCGCCAGCCTAAGAAGAAAGAATATAAAAATCCCGACCATCGCCATGACGGCGATGGCCGAAACGAACCTGCAAAGGATATAGGCAGCCACTAGGCTGGAACCTTCTGCATGTTCCACATCGCGATGAGCGCCGGCATTTCGATAAGACCGGCGAGTGTCTTGCGTCGTGCGATTGGCGAGACAGCTGAGCCCAGCAGAACGGTCCCGACGATGTCCCACTGTATACGTTGCATCTCGCGGGCCAGTGCCTTGCGCTCTTCGAGCGTTTCGACATCTGCCCATTTGGCCCGAAGAGCCTCATATTCGTCGCTCTTCGGCCAGCCCCACCAACCCTCCTCCCCATTCGCGCTTAGAGTGGGATTGCTGAGCGGAGTGCTGCGGTCATAATCGGTCTCGCTCGTGATGAAAATGCTCCAGCCGTCGTTCTCAGCGGAGCCCTTGTTTCTTAGGCGGGCTGAATTTCCAGCCCCATCGCCCGGCGCCAGTTCGGCATTGACCCCAATCTTGCGCAGCGTCGCCGCCAAGAACTGCGCCATATTGCCGGCCTCCGCCCAGTCCGTGCGCTGCAGGACGACGACCTTCTCGCCAGCATATCCGGCCTCCTTGAAGAGCTGCCTGGCTTTTTCCGGATCGCCACCTTTCTTGTACCATCCCGTATTTTCGTCGTTGGAATAGGGTGTTTGGTTTCCAAAGAACGAGGGAACGGGCCTGATGTATTCGGGGGGAAAGCTGGTACGCATAACCGCCTCCTGATCGATCAAGTGAAGCATCGCTTGGCGCGCCTTGACGTTATCGAACGGCTTCTGCAGACAGTTCATGCGCATGAAATATACTTCGCCCGCCTTGTTCAGAACCTGAAGTTCAAGGTTTGGATCGCTCTTGACCACCGGATAAAGATCGGCGGCTGGCAATTCTATGAAATCGATCTCGCCCGACTGCAGGGCGGCGAAAGCAGTCTGCTGATCGTCGATATCGTCCCAAATGACACGATCGACGTTGACGACTTTTCCGCCGGCGAACCCGTCTGATGGCTCCTGGCGGGGTACATACATTTCATTGCGATCGTAGGTGAAGCTTGCGCCCGGTTTGGCGAGAGCTTCATTGAATTTGAACGGCCCCGATCCTATATTCGCGGTCACCTGCTCTGTGGCAGCGAGACTCGCGTCCTTTTCGCGCATGATGTACAAGACCGGCGTAGACGCACTCGCCAGGATTTCGATAAGAAGCCCCATCGGCTCTCGGAGCGAGATGATGAAGGTCTTGTCGTCCTGCACCGAGATATCCTTGGCGCGCTCTGTGATCAGCTTCCCGCCGGGAGCCAGCTGGCCCCAGCGACGAATCGAGGCGACACAGTCCGCCGCGGTGACGGGCGTGCTGTTATGCCAGCTCAAGCCATCCCTAAGCTCGAACGTATAGGTTCTCTTGTCGTCAGATAGGCCCCACTTCCCCACCATTTGCGGCTGTGGCATCAACTTGGAATCAAGTGCGAACAGCATGTCGTAAATCGCTAGGCCATGATTGCCGACTGAGATAGACGTCGAAGCCATTGGATCGAAAGAAGCCAGGCCAAATCTCGCCATGCGGACCGTCCGTGCCGGGGTCGGCGATGTCTGTGCCCGCAGGACTGATGGGATCGACAGAGCCGTTCCGGCGGCAAAGCCTATTTTAATGAGGTCGCGTCGAGAGATTGCCATGTTCCATTCCCCTTTTAGGTTCTGCGCTTTTGGCTTTGTTTCACCGAATTTCGATCCCCGCGGAGCTTAGGTCAAATTCAGTCTATATATCGCGGTCATCTAGGTTTGAGATGGTCCCAGATGTAGCGAACATTTCAACCATATCGCCTTCCCTGCAGAACGCGGCCACGACCTGCTCCGCAGCAACGACGCTGTTCCCTCAATGCAGCTCTGCATGGCCATAGACGGTCGAGCGTTGCCAGCACCGTTCAGATCCACACATGCGGAAGAAGCCAGTCCGGTGCTCAGGCTTGCGAAGCAGAATAGCCCAACCACGCTCAGATACCGACCCGTCGTGTCGCGCGTGCACACCCACTTTCCTTCGGCACAGGACCAACGCTGTCCGCGAAAACAATGACGCGCGTTAACCGCGCCGAGATCGGAGCGGAACCGGAAACCGCGTCCAATTGCTGCCTTGCTCAGCAGATCGTCAAAACCGATCTGCAAAGCCGATTGACGCTGCTCATGGCAGAGCTCTAGGGGACGATCATATTCGCTAAGAATCACTTATTTCCAGACCGTCAAGGGACACACGGGGGTTGGCGCGAAGGATTGCCAAATCGCATGTTCCCTGCGGCGAACCATAAAATTTCATGCAATCGGCACATAGATGGGGGTACTTGCTCAAGGTAGGAGCGGCCTTGTCCGGCCACAGGGTTCTCCCCCGGTGCGCCGCATCAAGCTGGCCATGAACTCCGCCTTCCAGCGCGAATGAGCCTTGACCTACGCCAGACTAGCGGCAGCCGCATGAGCGCCCCGTTCCCACCATTTCCGTCAACAACAAGGAAGATCGCCGATCCACGACAGCCACCCCGCGGCGGACCTTACCCGCAACTCATGTGCTCGCAAGACGGCAGGCCTATGCCGGAAGTGAGTGTAAGATATCCGGGCTATGATTGGTCTCTCTGATGCGCTTTCGACAGCGGTGTTCTAGCAGCCTGATTGGCCGGAGAAGGCCAGTCCATTACATCAGGTCGTATATGCAGGATTCATCTCGTTCCTAGATGATGACAATACATAAAATGCATTTGACTGAATTCGCAGAGCAACTGATGTTCGATTCTTCGAGGCACTCAAGGCGGCTATAAAAAGCCGTTTCCTGAAAGGCGTCTAGCCAAGCATCCACCACCACGGAATGTCTGATCATGACCCAGGCCACATGTCGATTTTTCGACGCGCGTCAATGCAGTGTTCAACGAGTCCAGTGGGCCGAAAATGCCTGGCGCTGTCGTGGCGGTGACAGAGAACGGTCGCGAGATCTAATCATCGAGCAGATCGAAGGCGCGAGCTTCAACGACGTACTGCGGAAGCGGATCACTGGCCCGCTTGGCATGTACGATACCTCGCTCATGTTGCGCGACGGCACAGTAATGAAGCGGCTAGCCGCGCACTATACCAAACGCGCCGAGGGCTGGGGCATAGAAGAATATGGCGGGGGTGACAGAATTTCGACGCTCGACGACATGGTAAACTGGCAGCAGAACCTAGTCGACCCAAGGGTCGGCACGGTGGAAATGTATCACCGAATGGCCACGCCCTGCGTCTTTGATAATGGCGCGACCGGCTTCTACGGACTCGGGGTGGTGACAGATGTCTATCGGGGTCGACGTGCGGTCGGCCACAGCGGTGGTGTCGCCGGTGGAAAGTCAGAATGGATGCGCTTCATCGACGACGGACTCGGCATTGTCATCATCGCCAACAACGATCAGGTCGCCGCCTTCGGCGTCGCCCGTCAAATCGCCGACATCTATTTCGGCACCCCCGCGCCGGCGCCCATCCAACTTGCTCCCGGCCGCTACCGGCAGGAAGGCGGCCCCGACGTGTTCGAGATCGTCGCCAAGAACGGCGTGCCCACTTTCGTCAGGTCGGGTTGTGTGTTGGGGTTCGATTTCGGCCACCCTGGCGGCGCCAAGCCGAGCGCGCGATTGCCGACCTTGTTCTTAGTCCACGGCCGGACGGAAAGGTGGACGGAACGTTCTGCGGCACCTCGAGGGTCTACGCCCCCCTTGACACAGACGCCAAGGCGGCCGCCTGTCCCGCCGGACACTACGCCAACAAGCCGCAAGGCCTTGAGGTCAAAATTGAGGGGGATGTACAACGTGGGATATTCCTGCTGCGCTCCGATCTCGGCGTGATGAACGCGCCCATCGTCGCCGCGGATAGCGATCTTTGGTTCCTGCTTCTGCCAGAGACCAACCTGCCCTGGGCGGCAACTCTGAGCGTCACTGCAGACGGATCGAGATGAACACCAGCCGGATCAAGAAACTGTGCTCATGACAAAATCATTTGATTTTGGAAATGAACCTCGCCAAGACGAGTTTTCATGGTTGGTTGCAACGGAAGTCCAGCGCGTTCTGGCTCAGCTCGCGGGGGTTATGAAGGGTGGGAATTTCTCATCGCACATGGGGACAGGCAGAGCCGCCGATTTGATTTCGGCAACACCCAAACAAACCATTCATGATGATTTGACCGCTCTGGCCTCTGAATTTGTTCGCAGGCTCGCAGCCGAAGCAGTGCGTCGTTCTAATGAAAGCGCCGGTGAGGCGGCTCCGCTCACGATTCGAACCGAGGGCGCGCGTGGGTGCGCAGCCCTAAAAGCGCAAGATCAGCAAAGCGACAGCCAGCGCATTGAAGACTGGGCGGGCGCGGTTGCGGGGCCTACCTATCTGGAAGCACACTTCGGCATACCGCGATCGACATTGCATTGGTGGCAACGGCACAATGATGTAGTTGCGTTGCGGAAAGGCGCGCGCAAGCATGTGTTCCCCCTAGCTCAGTTCATCGACGGTAGGCCTGCGTCGGGGATACGACAAGTGCTCTCCTTGATCGTCAATCCCAGGCCAGCCTGGCTTTGGCTGACCTCCCCTTCACCTCGGCTTGATGGCCGAATTCCCATAGAGATGCTCCGGCAAGATCTGGCTGCAGAAGTAATCCGGGCTGCACGAGACTTTTCATCGACATGAAGTCCAGCTGACGAAGCCAACTGCGAATCAGTGCACCCGCGGCAATCGGTTGATCCTGTTGTGAGCTTGTGAAGGCCAGGGTCGCACGCGCCACTGCGCATTGTGTTTTGCGCTATCGTGGGAACTGTCCATATTGTGTCATTTGTATAGTTTGCACGAATTGTACAGTATATATTCGATTTTCGTGGCATAATGGCAACATTGTTTCATATATCTCTGCTTAAAGCGTCCGTATATATTGCATTATTCAATATCGCGGATAGCGTCAAATTGCGACGAAGCAGCGCGATGCGCGCCTTTTTCGAACGTAGGGAATGGGGAGGCATGCTGCCTTTCAGCAAGGATACCCTGGCCCTTTTTTTAATCTTTTGAGTGGAGATCAAAATGAACATCAAGAGCCTTCTTCTCGGCTCCGCTGCGGCCCTGATCGCAGTTTCCGGTGCGCGCGCCGCCGACGCCGTCGTCGTCGCCGAGCCGGAACCGGCTGAATACGTCAAGATCTGCGACGTCTATGGCGCCGGCTATTTCTACATCCCCGGCACCGAAACCTGTCTGCGCATCGGTGGCTATGTCCGCTGGGATGCTTCGGCCGGCGAGGAAGGTTCGTTCAACGGCCGTCGTGCTGTCGACCATGAGGACGGCAGCATCAACGATACCTGGTACAAGAGGGGCCGCTTCTCGCTGAAGACCTGGACTGGTCAGGAAACAGAGTTCGGCACCTTGAAGACCTACACTCAAACCAACTTCAACTATACCGATGGCAGTAACAGCAGTTCGCTGGTTTTTGCCTGGATTCAACTCGGTGGGCTGCGCGTCGGTAAGGACGAATCGGCCTTCGACACGTTCATCGGCTATGCCGGCAACGTCATCAACGATACGCTGGTTCCTTATGGCGATTTCGACACCAACGTTGTGCAGTACTACTTCGACGCTGGCAACGGCTTCTCGGCGGTGGTCTCGCTCGAAGAAGGCTCTGGCGCGGTCGGCACGATCGATAGCTACGTTCCGCATGTCGTCGGCGGCGTGAAGTGGACGCAGGGCTGGGGCGCCATCACCGGCGTCGTTGCCTATGACAGCAACTACGAAGAAGTGGCCGGCAAGGTTCGCTTGGACGTGACCCCGGTGCAGAACCTGGCACTGTTCGTTATGGTCGGCTACGGCACGGACGACAATCTCTCGGATCCGACCTATGCAATCCCTGCCGGCGGCCGCGGCTTTTACAAGCAGTGGGGTGGCAACTGGGCAATCTGGGGCGGTGGCACCTACACCATCAACGAGAAGACTAGGTTCAATGCCCAGGCTTCGTATGACGAGGACAAGAACCTCGGCATCGCCGCGAACATTGAATACGACATCGTTCCCGGCCTCACGATCACGGCCGAAGTCGACTACATCGACGAAGGTAACTCAAACTGGACTGGTATTCCGGCCGGTGACGATAGTGCGATCGGCGGCATCCTCCGCTTCCAGCGCTCGTTCTGACGGATCGAGGTATTGATCCATTGCGTCCCTCCAATACGATTGGGTGCGCGAGAGTCGCCCGTCCAGCCGGTGTTGGCTTAGCGGGATACCCAGAAAAGGCTCTCGGCGGCTCCTACCAAAATGCTTAGGTCCGCACCTCCGGGATCGAAGCCTGCCGCCGATGCGAAGGGCGCCCTTGACCAAGGCGCCCTTCATTCTAGAGCGTCGAGCATTCTGACTGAATCGAACGGATTGCCGTCGTGTAGCGACGACCTGCTGTCACAAACTGGATTTGAATATCACGTCGGGGGATGTTGTTGTCTACAGAGCGGTATAGCGGCTTGGGACTTCCACTGTCATTCTTGGTTCTTGGTTGCTGAAACGGAAGACGACGGTGGTTGCCGGAGAACCGAATGACGTGCGATTGAAAAATGTCGACGGCCAATGATTCCATCGAATTCGGCTCGGCCTGCCTGGAAAGCCACCAATTTGGGAGGAGAACCCCATGGATGAGCGCCCTAAGAGGCTCCGCGAAACACGAGACTTCATCATCAACGATGTTCTCGACCTCGCCGAGTACTCCGATCGCGGTGTTGTCACCACCCTAGTTGATACGCAGGGAATTCGCCTTCGTCTCCACCTCGCAGTCGTGACCTCAGAATTGCTTTGCGAGCGAATTGCCAACTCGCTGGAGCGCCGGTACGGCGAATAGCGACCTAAGAGCCGCAAGGGCGGCAATCTCATCCGCAGAAACGGCGTGCCACCCACACCGTGCTCTCTCGTATGTCGCGCGTTTAGCCGCTATCATCGTTATCCTAGATGTTAGAGCATACGCCGACCGTTTTCCCGCGGTATCGAACGCTCTTTTACACAGAAAATCGGCGTTTTCTGGCAGCACGGCGCTTCTTGATCTCGCTTTGTATCATTTTGCTGATAGCGAATCTTAGCGCACCACCGGTTCGGCCTGTTTGAGTCATCAATCGCGAAAGGCATGCGCGCAAGCACCCGGCTCGCCGTCGCAACGACATGCCAACCTCATGCCGCAACGTTCTGGCCGGTGAAGCCGCTGGCGCTTTTCAGGGCCCCGCGTTCGAAGCGCGGCAACTCCAATCTCAGGCCCAAAATGGGTAACCTCGCGAAGCTCACCCCTAGGAGAGAAACTTATGCTCGTACACAGTCACGGAATTCGAGCGCATAAGATAAAAAGACGCCGATTTCGTGCGTGCAAAGTGGATCGCTTGCACCCCGCGGCCTTTGTAGCTGATGTTATATTAGCGGGAGCGAGCGCTGAGCCGCAGATGGCAATCAACATTGGATAGAGAGGCGCCGCTCCACCACCTTTTCGCCGATGGCAACTTCATTTTCGAGGAGGCTCGCATGGCTTCAATTCACTCCGGTCGAGCTGCACAAGAAGCACCGTTCGCGCGATTACATGCATCACACGTACACCTAACAGACCCCGGCGTTCACCTTTTAACACGGTTCGAGCGTTCGACGGGAGCGAGCCAGGAGGGGCAACTTGGCGTATTGACCGCTGATTTTTTGCAGGGAGAAGGTGTGTGACATTGAGCTTACCGAATGTGCATCTGAAGAGCACATTAAATGCGGCCGCCGATCCGAATGCGCAGTATGGATCTGCCCAGCCGGAAAGCATGGCTTTTTCGGGAGTACAGAATTTTCGGCGTTTCGCAGATAGGCTGCGTCGATGTCTGCGATAATTCTGACCTATTGGTCTTCGTCGCTTATGCGATGGGGCCTTTTCTCGAGCAGGGACGGCACGTGCGGCCGGAGGGAAGAACTGCTTCGGCTGCGGGCGACATTCTCGACCGACAGATACAGGTCTGGACGGCAGGAAAACGCCGCCGTCAGGAATCGAACTGATGACCGGGTGCCACCATTGGGGGCACCCGGTCATCCTGCGCCCCATCGGCGCCTCCGCGCCCGCTGGTCGTATTTAGCGGAACTTATCACCGGCCTGACCGGTGCCTGTGACCTCACTATCCTGAAAGAGATAATCTATGACAATTTGCCCCGAAACTCGTATGTCCCTCGACCGTTTCTGGTCGACAATCGAAGCTTCCGCCAGCATCGGCAAAGGCCGTCCGTGTGGCCTGTCGCGTCTAGCGCTAACGGACACCGATCGCGAGATGCGCAATCTATTTTGTGACTGGTGCGGGGAGGCGGGGTTGAGCGTCGAAATCGACGAACTCGGCTCGATCTTCGCAAGGCGTAAGGGTACGGACGACGAATTACCGCCGATCTTGATCGGTAGTCATCTCGATACCCAGATCAACGGCGGTCGCTTCGATGGTATTAGCGGTGTGCTTGCAGGTCTTGAGCTTGTGCGCACGCTTAACGATGTTGGGCATGTGACCAAACGGCCCATAATCGTCGTCGATTGGACCAACGAAGAAGGCGCGAGGTTTTCTCCGCCGATGGTGGCCTCCGGCTGTTTTGTGGGGCAATACGAACGCGACTGGGTCTATAACCTGATTGCCGATGACGGCAAACGTTTCGGCGATGAGCTTGAGCGAATTGGCTACAAGGGCGACAAGCCTTGCAAAGTGGGGGACGTCGACGCTTATTTCGAGCTGCACATCGAGCAAGGGCCGATCCTTGATGCTGAGGGGCACGAGGTAGGAGTTGTCACCGGCGCGTACCCGACCCACGGCATGCGTGTGCGCTTCGAAGGGGAAACGGCCCACACCGGCCCGACGCCGATGGACCTACGCCGCAACGCGCTGATCGCTGGGGCTCGGTTTCTGACCGCGGTCGACGACATTGGTTGGGAATTCGCCATCAATGACGGCAAGGCCACGGGTTCAAGCCTCGCCGCGTGGCCGAATAAGCCGGGTATTCTTTCTGATAGGGCCCAGTGCGTCGCGGATGTACGCCACCCCGATCCCGTGACAGCCCGGGTCATGGCCGAAAAGATGCGTCGTGCCGCCAAGGCCAGTGCCGCCATGGCAGGCTGTGTCGTCGTGATTGAGGACGAATGGTTTTGGGGTGGCGACATCTTCGAGGGGAAGCTTATCGACAGCATACGCGACGAGGCAGTTCGTCAGGGCTATAATTGGCGCGATATACGCTCTCAGGCGGGGCATGACTCCTATCACATGGCGATGCATTGCCCCAGCGCCATGATTTTTACACCCTGCAAGGGTGGGGTCACCCACAACAACAATGAATCCTGCGAACCAGCAGATTTCCGCGCAGGCCTCAATATGCTTCTGCACGCCGTCGTAAAACGAGCGGATCGTTGATGCAGCTTTTCTAGCGCACAGACATCGACGCATGGCTGGACTGGCCGGGGCTGATTGAGGAATGCGGGTGAATTTCGTTGCAGCCAGGACGGTTTCGCCGGCGCGTCAGGTGCTTGAGATGGACCTGCCAGATGGCGATTGCCCAGCGCCATATTCTTAGCAGGGCCGCCCATAGTAAGGCGGCTAGCTTTGGCCTAGATATCAATCCACGCCACTTGTGCCATTGCACGGTTTGGCGCATGCTAGGCTGGTCGAAGCGATTTACTACAAAGATGAGGCGAGTCGGTTTGGTATTGGTAGCTTTAAGACACTGGGTGGGGCATATGCAGTCAGCCGCTTACTTTCTCGCGAGATTTGCGCACGCACGGGGCGAGAAAACGTCGATGCCGGGAGCGGCAACATGCTTATAAGGCCATTGCTGCAGTTGAGGCGTAAGCGGTGCGCCAAGGCACCTTCCAATATCGTCTTGTGATGCGTGTAGGTCAGCCGTTAGTCGGCGCGCCGGCGGCGATCACTCCGGGTTGCCATGGCGCGTGACGTAGTGGAGTTCGCGCACTGGGATGACGAGGGCGACTCCACGAAGGCGCGCTCCGCGATAGAGGAAGCGATTGAACGCGCGCCATCGCCTGGTTCCATAGGTGGAGGCCTTCGCGATATCGGCATGGTGCGACTTTGCCCTGGCGCATAAGCTGTCGTCGGAACGCCCGGACGTCGGCGCGCTCTCTTCGAAGCTGCTCATCACGTTCGGCGATGGTGATTCCAGAAACGGCCGCTTCCAGAAGCGCGATCCGGGCGAAGAAATCAGCGGTTGAGGGAGCTTGTTCCGACACCCAAAACCTATGCCCGAAAGACCCTCGTTACGGAAGAAGAGCAACACAAAAAATCAGCCGTCTGGTTGGATTTTGATTCAGTCAATGCCTTGTGTTTCATCCATTTCGTCACTGCCTCGCCAGGAGAGGCTATAGCTTGGCCAGGAGATCTGGGGCGATACTCAAGATTGAGGCAGCGGACCGACCCGCCAGCGTTTACGGAACGGTGGGCGGTCGCACCGCTTCGGCGAACAAGCCGCCGATTGGGACATCATCGATAGACTGCCTCAAAGATATGGCGATGCGCCGCCGGTAAGGCTAAAGTGACCGATGAGCCAGTTTACGGCTTCGCTCTGGTCTCGTTGGATCATGTGAGCTGCTTTAAGCAGGTGGAATTCCGAATTTTCGATCATCTTTGCTAGCCTCCATCCGCGCTGTGGCGCCACGGTGGCGTCATTCGCCGACCAGATAAGCATTGTCTTGCCATAAAGGTGATCGATGCAGGGGAAGATATACTCCTGCTGCAGCTGGATATAACGTCTCATGTCGGTTTCTTCTAGAGGCAGGTGCTTTCGGACCTCCCATTTTCCGCGCGTCGCCGGCCGCCTATAAGCTATTCGTCGATACTCCTCTAGCTCCGCTTCATATGGATCTGCCCCGTGTGCGATTGGGCCTCTCCGCACATACTCCTCTTCACTCGGCATCGGCCCGGTATAGTCATATGCCATGGTGGCTGCATTGAGCCATGCATCGTCACGCCCGTCTCCAAATGGCTCAGGTCCAATTGGCGGCGAAACCGCGCTGGATGTGAGCAGAACGACCTTTGAAACAAGGTCGGGACGGACGATCGCGACCCTCGCAGCGACGAATGATCCTTCTGAATGACCTACTAGCGTGATCTGCTTCAAATCCATTGCCTCGAGGAAAGCAATGACGTGATCTACGCGGCCGAGCCGGTTAATGTATTTCCCAGGGGTCGGGTCATCCGTTCCTCCAAACTGGAGTTGATCAAGCGCGATCACTCTGAATCGATCGGACAGCCCGTGCAGCTGCCAAATCCAGCTTAACCTCGCATCTAAGATTCCACCCGGGGACGCCCCATGGAGAAGCAATAACGGACGACCGGCTCCCGTCTCATAGTAGGTCGACCCGATGCCGCTAATCGAAATGCCACGTTCAGGGATGAGCGTTTTGCCGCCCAGGCGCGGCGACTGCGCTGTGCTGGCAGGACGCGCGCTGGAGCCGACAAGGCGGCTGATGTCATCGAATTCCTGCGACATTGAGAAGCTCCTCGCGTCGGCAATGCGGCCCTTTGTTTTGGCTATCAAACCATGCCCATGTGGCCGATTTGCCGGCGTTGTGACCGTTACAAACGCAGTAAAGCGGCGATTCGTCGCCCGTTTGCGAAACCCCACGACCTCTGGTCGTAGAATCCCTGGTCGCGAAGGCCGAATTAGGAAAGGCGATCACCACGGATTGTCGGAGCTTTTTTTGCCCAGCTTTGGTGCTGGCGATCTTATGGAAGGTCAAAGATGGTCGCCCCGGCGCGTAAAGACAGGTCCTGCACGGGAAGGACGCCGGAGGGGATGCGATAGCGTGTGTTCCTGCTCCCGGACATCGAGCGAGAAGTCGGTGGCGACAGCGGTTTTTTGAGGCCTCCATATCGTTCAGGTGCGAGTTAGCAAGAAGACTGCGAACAGTTTGAGCCTCGCGGCGCGCTGACCCTTGGCGAGAAAGCCATAATGGCGGCTGCGACGAAAGCCGTCAGGACGTGTGCAGGGGACGTGGCGAAGAACTGAAGCACATTGGGCGTCATGATCTTCACTTGTCCGATGAAGATTGTCGTTCAGCGGAACGAGACTTGCAGACTTGCCGTCGGCCAAGGGAAGAAATTGGCAATCGCGGCGCGTTGGATATGCGGCCGAGCGGGCTACCAGCTGCCCCGCCGGCCGCAAGGTGCTTGGTGGTGGACTTTATGGAAGGCTAATGTTTGTATCGGTCATACACTCAAGCGAGAAGAGCTTTTGTAATGCTCATCAGATCAAAGATGGGCACATTGGTCAGCTTTCGAATGTCCGATCGCCACTTTGGCATCGCGACACACTCGATCACGAGTGCTCGAACATTCTTGAGTGACCCATCGCTCAGTTCGCTTTCAAGACGAGTGACAAATTCGTCGCGGAGACTTTTCTCCGTCCAGCCACCGGATTCAAAGCAATCAGGCTCCTCAATAGCTTTCCAGGACGGGAGATCACTGAAGCCAACAATCCGCATGCGCCGAATTCCATCGTGATCACGCAGAAGTGCTTCGACGCACGGCTTTGAAAAGGTGAGCACCCCGATCGGGCCCGATGTTGCCGAGAGCGCCAGATCTAGAAAATCGAGACCACTAAGCAGCACTGGTGTTTCATTACTGCCTCTAAGCAACTTCCAGCCGCACCAGAAGAATCCGCAATTCGCGATTACGAGATCGGCCTCGCCTTCCAAGCGGTGTACGGCTTGAGTGACGCCCTGGACCGCACTGTCCGCCCCGGCCAGCGTCTCTCTCGGCCCGCCGCCGCTTGCGACTGCGTAGACTGTATCGAACGCCCACGATGCGGGGCATTCAATACTGCCAATACAATCTGAGCCAAGGCCGACCCTGTCGGTTGGAGAAAATCGTCCGTAGTCGGCAGTGAGATTGTTGTATTCCATCAAAGCAACGCCAAGAGTCGGGCCGGATCCTTTGGTCATTGCCTATCTCTCCAGTTCAATTCTATAGCTCCTCGTCGATTAGGATCACCATGACGTGATCGCTGGACAGCTCAGATCACGGGTTCAGCCAACACTTTGCAAACGCGAAGCCGTCCATCAAAGCAGTGCGTCGCGCGCTGACATAGCCGCCGATCTAATCGGAGATCGCGTCGATTGACTGGTTGAACATCGGCACGATCACGCCCTCATCGCGAACGATGATGGCCATCTCGCGATAGAGGTCCTTGCGCTTTTCCTGATCGAATTCACCGCGCGCCTCCAAGAGAAGCTTGTCAAACTTTTCGTTGTGGAGTCAGCGTTGGCACCCTTCAGCGTCACGACGACC
Organism: Mesorhizobium sp. RIZ17; assembly: GCF_051127865.1. Classification (NCBI taxonomy): domain Bacteria; kingdom Pseudomonadati; phylum Pseudomonadota; class Alphaproteobacteria; order Hyphomicrobiales; family Phyllobacteriaceae; genus Mesorhizobium; species Mesorhizobium sp. RIZ17. Next base: position 3,168,539 of record NZ_CP147861.1, on the reverse strand, counting down.
TAGTCGCACGCCTTTCGCCTTGATGGAGTCAATGCTCGTAAGCACGCCAAGCGCCCCGAGTGTGACTTACCGTCGGAATGGCGCTCGAGCGTCGCCACAACATCTTGCGCTGTCACGATCTTGCCGCTGTGGAACTCAACCCCCTTACGAATCTTCATCGTCCAGGTCTTGCCCTCCTTGGGCGAACCTACTTCCTCGGCGAGGCGGTTTTCAAGTCCGCTGTCGGGCGCTAGCGCCACGAGATACTCGCCCCAGCAGGAGCCGAAGATCGAAACCAACTCCGAGGAGGTCGCCGGATCGAGGATATCGGTCGACCCGCCGCCCGTAAGGCCGCCCTTGATGATGCCGCCGCGGACCGGTCCCTGGGCGCGCGCAGCGCTGGTGAGGATCGAGTTCGCGGACATCGCGGAGACGCCTAGCACCGTCGCATGGCCTAGAAAATCACGTCGGCTCAGGCGGCCCGCAACTACGGGGCGGCTGAGATAGTCGAGTTCTTGCGACATTTGGTTGCTCCTCATTGAGAGGTGTTCCCGAAGGCCGGACGAGGGGGCCCTGTTATCCGTACTCGCATCCATGTGCCGTGTTGCTCGAATTGTCCTCACGTTCGTGCAGGAAATCGGCGTTTGGTTATGGCGCGCGCACAATCCTCGCGAATGACCCTTGATGGTCGGAACACAGGCCCCTTAGAGCACGCTCGAAATGTCCCTAGTACCGGACGTTCCCAGAAGTTGACGCCATCGAGCAACCGAGAAAATGTTCTCCCGCCTTGCAGCCGACGGGCCGATTGATCACTTGAGCACACGAGCGCCCCATTTGACGCGAGTCGCAGATTGCCCCGCTGGGCCGCCGGCGCTTTTTTGCTGAGCGGTTTAGCGACAGTACATGGGTGCTTTGCCGGGAAAGACCGGTCCCCGTAGACTATTGTCACCACTTAGGCTCGCTTCTCGGGTCGACCGGTTGCCACCATTGCCGATCAGCTTCTTGTTCGGGTGAGGAACAATGCCGTTTCGCTTGTTGTGTGCCGCCGGACTCATCCGTCCGCTGATGAACTCGCCGTTGTCGGCATCGACGAATTCGCATACTGGCGGCAGGGTATAGGACGAGTGGCCAACTCCGACAACAGAACATTCGATGGTCGCTCGTATAGGGTTGGTTATTGCGATGTCATTCTCAAGCGCAGCCTCATGCAGGTTACAGGCTCGCAAGAGAATGCCCGTCGGGCTTTCCTCGATCCCTTCAGACAAATCAATGTGTCAGATCCGGCTAGCTGCTCAGTAGCGCCGTGTAACGCCAACATCAGAAATAAAGATCCCTCCGCAGGGCACGCTCTTGGTTTGGCCGGTTTTCATGAGTTAGCGGCATGTTAAAGCCTGGCGCGTTAGCGCGCCGCAAAGTCGAGTGTCGCCTTCCATCAATAGGTCCCGGTGGCGTCCGCATCGGCGAGTTCTACCTCAACGGAACCGCCCGGACAGGTACGCGGCACCGGGGCCGCTATGTCGCGCACGATCCAAGCAGGCGACGCGCAACCGGGGGCGCTAGGCGACGACCGCAAGCCGAGCCTTACAAGAACCCCATCTCGGCTGCTCTCGTCCGGAAGGGAGTCGCCTACCACCACCTCGCGACCGAGTTCGGTGACCTGCCGGACGAGAAAATCACGCGCCCGCGACGGGAAGAAGTACATAGGATGGGAACTCGGGGCTGTGGTGTACAGTGTTGTGGGCGACCACCCATTCCGTTTCATCCCAATTATTACCACCTGTGTTCAGATTGCGGTCGAAGCGAGGAAAGGAGGAACTCGAGATCCCGAGTCGGATACGATGGCCAGGCGGGAACCAGTTGCTGGTGGCGTCCAGGTCTATATCGATTTGATAGATGCACCCGGGCTCCATCATCAGCCGCTTATCGTAACCTTCACGGAACCGAGCGCGCAGTATCCCGTCGACGATGTCAACCGCCCGCCCGTCCGGATGCACGTCAAGGAGCCTGGCCACAAAATCGGTGTCTCGCGCTGAAGAAGAGACGAACAGCACTGCCCTTACAAACCCGGTGACCTCCATGCCCTCCTCGAGGAGCTCCTACGCAAAACAATGGACGTCGTGGCGGAGTTCTACTTCCTGATAGTCCCGTGGACCTAATGTCGTCCCCACTGCGTTCCCACCGTCAGCTCCCAGAGACGGCTCTGGGTTCCCCGGGTCGTAAACAAAGCTGTCAGCGGAGATCGAGGCCTGACGCATTCGGCATTTCGGTCCTCTTGGAAACCAACACCTTCGGATCGCCACATACTCCACTTCGATGAGCAGACGTTCCGTCGAGGATCGAACTGTGCTGACAACCTAGGCTTCCAGACCCACTGAAATGATTGCGAGCTTGCCCTCCTGGATTTGGCCGTGGACAACCGCCGCAGTTGCAAAGCCTCCGTTGAGCTCAATTCCCCGCGCTCTCCATGCGGCGCTCGTTAATTGCGTGTTCCAACCACCCTACCTGCATTTCAGGAACAGAAGACAGCAGGAGGTCGGTATATGCGTCGAACGGTGGTGTGAGCACCTGCGTCTTCGAGCCGTAGCGGACCACCTCTCCGCAATACATAACCGCGATGGAATCCGCGATAGCTTTCACGGTCGCGAGGTCGTGCGTGATGAACAGGTAGGCCACGTCCTCAATCTTCTGTAGGCGAAGCAACAGCTTTAGGATTCCGTCAGCCACGAGCGGGTCGAGAGCGCTTATCACCTCGTCGCAAATCATGAGCTTCGGCTTTGCCGCAAGCGCGCGGGCGATGCATACCCGCTGTTTCTGCCCACCCGAAAGCTCTGCCGGATAGCGGTCGATGAAGCCCTTGCCCATCTCGATTTCATCGAGCAGTTCGGCGACCCTGTCATCGCGCTCCTTTCCTCTCATGCCGAAATAGAATTCGAGCGGCCGGCCGATGATGGTGCGAACCGTCTGGCGCGGGTTCATCGCAACGTCGGCCATCTGATAGATCATCTGCAATTGACGCAGATCGTCCTTGGAGCGGTCGGCGAGCCTGGGCGCAAGCGTGCGTCCGGCGAAGGTGATGCTGCCGGCGATCGGCGGCAGCAGCCCTGTGATGACGCGGGCGAGCGTCGATTTGCCCGAGCCGGATTCCCCGACCACAGCGAACGTCTGGCCAGGGTGAACCTCGACCGAGACGTCCTGCAGAACTTTCACCGAGCCGCCGCCATAGGCGGCATTGACGTTCCTCGCCGACAACAGCGGCTTGGACGTTGGTTCCTTCTCCTCATGCTCGATCGACCGAACCGACACCAGCGCCTTTGTATAGTCCATGCATGGTGCCTCGATGATCTGCCGTGTTGGGCCCTGCTCCACCATCTTGCCATCTCGCAACACCATGATCTCGTCCGAGACCTGGGCCACCACAGCAAGATCGTGGGTAATGTAGAGGGCAGCGACGCCGGTGTCGCGGATTGCGTCCTTGATGGCTGCCAGCACATCAATCTGTGTGGTTACGTCGAGAGCCGTGGTGGGTTCGTCGAATACGATCAGGTCGGGTTCGGAGCAAAGCGCCATCGCAGTCATTACGCGCTGCAACTGGCCGCCGGAGACTTGATGTGGATATCGGCAGCCGATTCTCTTGGGGTCAGGCAAGCGGAGTTTTGCGAACAAGGCCTGCGCGCGCTTCTCTGCCTCCGCTCGGGTCCCAATGCCATGCAGAAGCGCTGCTTCCACGACCTGATCCATGAGGCGATGGGCGGGGTTGAAGGCGGCAGCAGCCGACTGCGCGACATAACAGACTTCGCTCCCGCGCACCCGGCGTAATTCCCGGGCGCCGCCTTTGAGAATATCGCGACCGTTCAGGAACACCTCGCCGCCGGTGATTCGCACTCCGCCGCGGCCATAACCCATTGGGGAAAGACCGACGGTCGACTTTCCGGCGCCGGATTCACCTATCAGACCCAGCACCTTGCCGCGCTTCAATTGCAGCGACACTCCGTCCACAATGGTGACGTCGCGCGGCTTCTCGCCAGGCGAATAGACGGTCGCCTGAACCTTGAGATTTCGGATGTCGAGGAGAACGCCGTTGTCGCGCGGGAGCTTTGAGGGAGCCTTTGCTGTCATTCTCGTCCTCCCTTGAGGCTAGCGGTGCGGGTAAGCACCCAGTCGGCGACCAAGTTAACGGAGATTGACAGCATCGCGATCGCAGCGGCCGGGATGAGGGCGGCAGGTATTCCGAAGACAATGCCGTCCTTATTCTCCTTCACCATCCCACCCCAATCGGCCTCAGGCGGCTGCACACCCAGCCCGAGGAATGAGAGCGCCGAAAGGAACAGCACCGAAAAGATGAAACGCAGGCCAAGTTCCGCCACAAGCGGCGACAGTGCGTTGGGCAGGATCTCGCAGAAGATAATCCAACCGAGACTCTCACCGCGCAACTTGGCTGCTTCGACGAAGTCCATCGCATTGATGTCGACCGCAACGGCGCGCGAGAGGCGGTAGACACGTGTCGAACTCAGAACTCCCATGACGAGAATGAGTGTCACGTTATTCGAGGGCAGCACTGACAGAACGACGAGGCCGAAGATCAGCGTCGGTATTGCCATCAAGAGATCGGCGATACGCGACATCAGGGTGTCGACCAGGCCGCCAACGACCGCCGCCATAAAGCCCAGGATAGCGCCTAACGAGAAGGACAAGGCGGTGGCCAGGGCGGCGATGAAGATAGTGGTACGGGCACCATAGATCATGCGCGAGAGCAGGTCTCGTCCTAGATTGTCGGTCCCAAGCCAATGCGCGGACGACATCTGCTCCCATACGTCGCCCACGATCTCGCCATTGCCCGCAGGAGCAATCCATGGGGCGAAAATCGCACAGATTACTAAAAGCCCCGTCAGGATCAGGCCGAGCCAGGCTCCGTATGGAATGCGTTTGATGTGAAGCATTCTTCTTTCCTACTTCGGATGCCGCAGCCGCGGATTGGCGACGATGGCGGCAACGTCCGCGACGATGTTGAGCCCGATGTAGACCGCAGCGAAGATGAGACCCACTGCTTGAACCACTGGCACGTCGCGCTTGACGACATGGTCGACCAGATACTGCCCCATGCCCGGATAGACGAAGATCACCTCGACCACGACGACGCCGACCACGAGGTAGGCGAGGTTGAGCATGACGACGTTGATGATCGGCGCAATCGCGTTCGGGAGAGCGTGCTTACGAATGACGTCGAAGGCGGAAAGACCCTTAAGCTCAGCGGTCTCGATGTAGGCTGATTGCATCACGTTGAGGATCGCCGCGCGCGTCATACGCATCATGTGGGCGAGCACGACAAACACCAGAGCCGTTGCCGGCAGCACGATGGCCTTCAGCTTCTGCAGAAACGGCATGCCGTCATAGACAGTCGATATCGACGGGAACCACTGCAGCTTCACGGCAAAGAACAAGACAAGCAGATACCCGATGAAGAATTCAGGCAGCGATGTTGAAGCCAGCGCGAAACCGGAAATGGCCTTATCGACAGGGCCATTTCGGTAGCGCACCGCCAACAGCCCGAGGATGATGGCGAGTGGAACCGACACCGCAGCCGCCCAGAAGGCAAGAAACAGCGTGTTCCACAGCCGTGGCACCAGTGTCGTGGTGATTTCCTGCCGCGAGGTGAGCGCGGTACCGAGATCGCCAGTCAAAACCCCACCCAGCCAGTGGAAGTAGCGCACGATGGCGGGATCGTTGAGGCCGAGTTCCCGGCGCAGATTAGCAATCGCCTCTGGCGTGGCCGCCTGTCCGAGAATCGACTGCGCAACATCGCCGGGAAGGATCTGGGTGCCCGCGAAAATCAGCACGGACACGGCGAAGAGGAGGAGAATGCCCAGCGCAATGCGCTGGGCAGTGAGCTTCATAACGGGTGAGTTGACGAGCACTCGTTCAAGCCTCGAGCCAGCATTGCGTCAAGGCGTAGCCGTTCATCAGCGAGTCGACCCGTCCGACGTAGCCGCCAACCTGGTCGGATATCGCGTCGATATACTGGGCAAACATTGGCACAATGACCCCTCCTTCATCGCGAACAACGATGGCCATCTCACGATAGAGATTTTTGCGCTTGTCCTTGTCGAGTTCGCCGAGCGCCTCGGTAAGGAGTTTGTCGAACCTCTCATTGTAGAAGTGCGTGTCGTTCCAGGGCGATGTCGAGCGACAGGTAGTTGAGTACATCCAACCTTGCGTCGCGCGCCCCCTCCAATTGGCGGCGCAGAAGGGCTGCTTGTTCCAAACTCCGGACCAGTAGCCATCTTCTGGCTCTCGTTGTACCTCAATGGCGATGCCAGCCTTGGCCGCGCTCTGCTGGAAGAGCTGCGCGGCGTCGACGGCACCGGCAAAGGCAGCATTAGAGGCCCGAAGGACGATCGGTCCGCTATGGCCCGACTTCTGGTAGTGGAACTTGGCTTTGTCCGGATCGAAGGTGCGCTGCTCGATTCCGTCGGGGAAGAGTGGATACGCACCATTGATCGGAAAATCGTTGCCGACCGTGCCATAGCCGCGCAGGATCTTGTCGACCATCTCCTCTCTGTCCACCGCGAGCTTGAGCGCCATCCTGAGATCGGCACTATCAAATGGCGCCGTGTCGCAGAACGTGTTGAAGACATAGTGGCCGGGACCCGACAGGGTCTCAACTCTCAGGTTAGGCACGCGCTTAATGAGATCGACGACCTTGCTCTCGACCTTGTTGATCATATGCACTTGGCCGCCCTGCAGCGCGGAAACGCGGGCCGTTGTGTCGTTAATGGCGAGGATCTCGACCTGGTCGGCGAAACCCATCTTGTCGGACTGCCAGAAATTTGCGAAGCGCTCGCCGCCGTGGCGCACGCCGGGTTCGTTGACAGCCACCTTATAGGGGCCTGCGCTGATGCCTTCAGCAGGATTGTCCTTGCCACCGTTGGGCTGGATGACGAGATGATAGTCTGCCATGAGAAAGGGCAGTTCGGCGTTCGGCTCCTTGAGGGTGACGATGACATTGCGACCATCGGCCTTGAGGCTCTCGATACCGGCCAAGATGCCTTGCGCACCGGACTTCGATTCCTTGTCGGAATGGCGTTCCAGCGTCGCCACCACATCCTCCGCCGTCACGGTCTTGCCGTTGTGGAATTCGACGTTCTGACGGATTTTGAAGGTCCAGACTTTGGCGTCTTTGGATGAGCCGATTTCCTCGGCAATGCGTGGCTCCAGGCTGCCATCCGAGGTCAGCGCCACCAGAAACTCACCCCAGCATTTGCCGAAGTAGGACATCAACTCTATGAATTTCGCCGGGTCGAGGGTGTCCGTCGCTGCCCCGCCGACGATGCCGGCTTTCAGGATGCCGCCCCTTTTCGGTGTCTGCGCCATTGCGGCGCCGGCAAGAAGAGAATTGGCCAATGCAGCACTGATGCCGAGCGCCGCCGCACGGCCGAGAAATTCACGTCGGCTCAGCCGGCCCGCAGCTAAACCGCGGCTTAGATTGTCGAGTTCCTGCGACATTGATTAGCTCCTCTATGTTTGAATCTGTTCCCTGGTACCGAAGTGCGGCTTTTTGTTTTGGTGATGATACATTTGGGTTTGCGCTGCTTTATGCAAAAACCTTCGGTGTTTCGGTGCGGAAACTGCGTTTTCATGGCGTTGATGCAGAATTGCGGCGCCCAAACCGGATTTGCGATATGGTATCAAGCTAAGGCGACGGTGGATCGTTCGGAGGGTGATTGGCGCTTTAAGCTATTATCCCCTTAGCAAGCGCCGGCTGATGCCATGATGGAGTTCACGTGCTGGCTTGCGGTTCAGGCTACGAGCAGGACTAGTCGGCCTGGGGAGAAGAGCACTGACCGAGGGGGCGTCTTACAAATTCCGTAGCCTCACGCGGTACGACCAGCGGCGTGCCGCATCCCTGATCAACTTACCCAGCAAATTCGCCCGGCCGCCTCGCCGGCGTCGTGCACTGGGATCTGCAGGTGTCCTGCGCGATCGACTGCCCGCGCAGTTTCAACGTTTGTGCAATAGAGGTTGAGACGCTTTTCATTGTCTCAGCGTTGGTTACGGAAACGGGTCACCAGTCTGCTGTTCGATGGGCGAATTCCCCGCAATCCAGGCGACAGTCCCGCCGGGAATTACGACTTGGTTGTAGAGATACCCGAAAATAACACCGGAGGTGCTCGCCTTCAAAGAACTCCGGTCGCCTGACGCAGGATCGAGAATTGTCCCAATCTCTTCGCCGGCCTGCACATGGTCACCCGGTGTCTTCGAAAAAATGACAATCCCAGGGGCATTGGCCCGCACGTAGTCAACGCAGTCGAGCGTCGTGTGGTACGTGACAACTTGCGACGGCGGCTGCGTCGCTCCCTGCAAAAGGCCTACTGCCTCCATGAAGCCAATCAACCCTCGCGCGTCTTCGATCGCAACGTCGTCGCGAAGACCCTTTGACCCGCGATACTCAAGGGTGGCAGCCAAGCACTCGGTTATCGACACGTCCGCAAGAACTTCCTGTGCTGCGCGCCACGGCAGAAGGCATGCTGAAGGGAAATCTGTAAGCTCGGGAACGCCGCCGATAGTGGCCACGCTACCAATGTAGCGAGACAACAGGTCTGCGGCAGAATGGTCGGGATTGGAAACATATGCATAAAGGACCGCTTCGTCGGCGCAGTGAACGTCCAAGACAAAATCTGCGTCGATAGCGAGCGTGAGAAGCACCTGCTTCAGGCTATCGAGTTCGTTTTTTGGAACGAGCGCGGAGACTGCCTTCAGCATCGCACTTTTTACAGCCTCCCCATTCATAGCGAGCCCCTCGCTTCGGAGTGCTGCGAGCTGCGCCCCCATTAGAGGGGTCAAGTCAGGAAAATTGCGGTTGAAATTACCCCCCAGCCCCAAGTCAGATCGGCCAGCATGATACCCCTGGATTCTCTGAGATAAACCGATCGGATTGGCGCATGGGACTATGATGATCTCTCCGTTCGGCTCACCCTCTCTTTCTTGGAGCAGTTTCACAAGATGGCTGAGGATCACCATTCCCGGGAGTTCGTCAGCGTGCAGGCCCGCCTGAAAATATATTTTGGGGCCTGGACGACCAACTCCAAAACGGTGGACGGTAACCTGACGCCGAGTGCCGATCGATGAGGGGACAAGGGGGATATCTTCTACAACAGAATGCATACCGATCTCGTCGTGTTTGGCGGCGAGGGTCATCTAGATAACCCCTGCGCATTAGCTTGCCAGCCCTGGTTCATGCGAGCTCCCGTGGCAAGAATATTTAACAGATGGCCCGCATCTAACTTCTATATTGCACCTGGGTTGAGTCAGCGGCCTGCCGTCTCGACGATAGCCATCTCTTTGCGTCAGTCGCCGGGTGACCTGGTCTTTCAGAGTGCTGGAGGAGCCCTGGAACAGCGGCCCGTCAGATATAGTCGATAACCCGGCTTGGCGTGCGATCAATCACCACGTCGACCTCGCCGAGTATGAGAAGAATTCGCGGGCGGCGGTGTGATATCGAGTGGCGCTACCGCCGGCCTCAGGCCCTAAAATAATGGAGAGGACCTCGGCGCTCTGCTGACGAAGCCGGCCGAGGCGCCGCTGGCTGAAACGTTCGCCTCCAGGCGGATCCGCAACATGCGCGGAGTGGCTGGCGGAACATGGCGGCTAATCTAATCGCGGCCGACGCTTCCCCGTCCACCGCGGGTTGATTCCAAGGTTGCCGGCAAGAGCGCGTCGCGGCCGAGGCTCAAGCGACACGCTTAGTCCTTTGTACTGATGCATGTCATTCACCCAAAAGCCAGATTACTTTTGGGGCGGCATGCATCAATGGGCCTTATGTTTGATCTCAGCGCGGGATGCGATGTGAACCGACTTTGTCAAGCCTCGAGCCAGCATTGCGAGAAGGCGTAGCCATTCATCAGTGACTCGATCCGCCCGACGTACCCGCCGACCTTGTCGGAGATTGCGTCAATGGCCTGGTAGAACAGTGGCACGATCGTCCCTCCTTCATCGCGAACGATGACGGCCATCTCACGGTACAAATTCCTGCGCTTGTCCTGATCCAGTTCGCCCAGCGCTTCGGTGAGCAGCTTGTCGAATTTCTCATTGTGGAAGTGGGTGTCGTTCCAGGGCGCCGTCGACCGATAGGCTGTCGAGTACATCATGCCCTGCGTCGCGCGCGGGCCCCAATTGGAGGCGCTGAAGGGCTGCTTGTTCCAGACATCCGACCAGTAGCCATCTCCCGGCTCGCGCTTGACGTCGATTGCGATGCCGGCCTTGGCCGCGCTTTGCTGGAAGAGTTGCGCAGCGTCGACGGCGCCCGGGAAAGCAACCTCGGAGGTCCTGAGCTGGATCGGTCCGCTGTGGCCCGATTTCTCATAATGGAACTTGGCTTTGTCCGGATCGAAGGTCCGCTGTTCAATGCCCTCGGGAAAGAGCGGTTGGGACGCATTTATCGGAAAGTCGTTTCCGACCGTACCATAACCGCGCAGGATCTTGTCGACCATCTCCTGACGATCCACCGCCAGCTTGAGCGCCATCCTGAGATCGTTGTTATCGAAAGGCGCCGTGTCGCAGAACATGTTGAAAACATATTGGCCAGAAGCCGACACCGTTTCGATCTTCAGGTTGGGGACGCGCTTAATGAAGTCGACGACCTTGGTCTCGACCCTGTTGATCATGTGCACTTGTCCAGCCTGCAGCGCGGAAACGCGGGCTGTGGTGTCATTGATTACGACGATTTCGATCTGGTCGGCGAAGCCCATTTTGTCGGACTGCCAAAAATTCGCGAAGCGATCGCCACCATGGCGCACGCCTGGCTGGTTGGCCGCTACTTTATAGGGACCTGCGCCGATGCCTTCGGCAGGGTTGTCCTTGCCGCCATTGGGCTGAATGACGAGATGATAGTCTACCATGAGGTAAGGGAACTCGGCGTTCGGTTCCTTGAGGGTGACGACGACGTCGCGGCCATCGGCTTTGAGGCTCTGGATCCCCGATAAGATGCCCTGTGCGCCCGACTCAGAATCTTTATCGGAATGGCGTGCCAGCGTCGCCACAACGTCCTGAGCTGTCACAGTCTTTCCGTTGTGGAATTCGACGCCCTGGCGGATCTTGAAGGTCCACACTTTGGCGTCTTTGGATGAGCCGATCTCCTCGGCAATGCGATTCTCCAGTCCTCCATCCGCCTTCAGCGCCACAAGATACTCGCCCCAGCATTTGACGAAGAAGGACATCACCTCAATTGCTTTCGCCGGGTCGATGCTGTCCGTTGCCGCGCCGCCTCCGAGGCCGGCTTTCAGAATGCCGCCCCTTTTCGGCGTCTGCGCCATAGTGGCGCCGGCAAGAAGGGAATTGGCGAAGGCAGCACTGACGCCGAGCGCCGTCGCACGGCCGAGAAATTCACGTCGGCTCAACCTGCCCGCCGCGAAGCGGCGGTTTAGATAGTCGAGTTCCTGGGACAATTTATGCTCCTCCGTGTTTTCGTTTCCCTCGTGGCCGACAGCATGGCTACTGCTCGACGGTATCACCGAGCATGGAGCCACTTGCGAGATTCCAATGCCCTTGACGCAGGTACTTGGCGTTTTGCTCCCGCCCTACGCAGAATAGCCTCCCTGTGAGAGGGCAGAGTGCCGATCGAGCTCTGTCTCTATGGAAGAAAGCTCCGACCGTGGTTGCTTCAAGAACTAAGGGCGGCGAGGGCTGCTGGTCGGGAAACCTATAACGGTCGCGCATCAAAGGTTTGGCATTCTACGGCTTACCGCAGTGGCCATGTCTTCAGTCTGCGGCGAGAGCTGACATGAGAACGCTTAAATCCGATAACTGGTCCATCTGCGTGATCGTCGCCAGCGCGCGGGCGGTGTTGGCGGGACTCAGCACGGATCTTGCGCAGTCCTTGAATTTGGACACGAACTCATCTTCCGCCATAGGGTTCTCCGGATGGCCCCGCATGTATTGCACCGTTTTATCGATCACCCGCCCGTCCTCAAGCGAGATTTCAACCCGGGCGGCAGCGCAGAAGCTTCTCGGGTTGGGGCTGGTCAATTCGGGATCGAAGTCGAGCCTGGAAATGTTGATCAGCCGCTGGATGACTGGATCATCGACCACTTCCTGGGAAAATTCGACAAGAGATACACGCCCCTTCGCCAGCGCGACCGCGGAACAAAACTCCATACTGAACTTGCCCTGCATAGGTGTTTGAGGAGCATGGTACGCCAGGTCACCACCCACTCCCGGAGCAAGCACACATCGAATGGACCTTACGTGTTCAGGTTGGATGTTATGGCGATTGCGTAGTTCGATAACAGCGTCGATGGCCGAATGGGTATCGAGGCAGGATGGATACTTTTTAAAGACAATACCTGGCTCTCGGATATCAAACGGATTGCCGAGCAGCGAAGCGACGTCGGTGGAACGCCCGCCCTGCAATATGTAAGTGTTGAGGAAACCGTTTGTGCCTTCAAGCGCATTGGAACTTGCCGTGGCTCCTGCTGCAGCTAAAAGCGCGGCCTCCAGGCCGTCCCTCGCTGCAAAACCGCAATGCATCGGCTTTGCCATCGAGCCGATATTCGCACGTATACCGGCGACACGGGAGGCGGCAATGCCGATGGCGGTAGATGTATGTTCTGCGTCGAGTCCGAGTATCTGCGCGGCTCCGGCGGCAGCGCCAAACACCCCGAGCGCTGCGGTCGCGTGCCAACCGGACTGATAAAGCTCGTAACCAGCAACGCGGCCGAGCTTTGTCATCACTTCAATGGCAGCGGCGTAGGCGAGAAGGACATCTCTGCCCGAACTATCTGTCAATTCACCAGCCGCCAAGATCGCCGGAAGTGCGGGCGCTGTTGGGTGCCCGCACATCGGGTCGCTTACGTCGTCGAAATCGCAGGCGTGTGCCATCACGCCGTTGGCGAGCGCCGCGCCGAGCGCGGTGCTGTGGACGGAATGGGCAAGAACTGTTGCTTTTTTATCCTCACCGGCTTCGGGCACTATGGTGTCGAGCACCATTCGGGTTACCGGCTCCCTTGCACCCGCAATCACGCAGGCCAAGCAGTCCATGATCCCGAATTTCAGAGTTGTAATATCGGTTGGCGAGAGGGCGCCAAATTCCAGCCCGCTGACAAACCTTCCTATCGCCATAGACAGAGAGGCAGCACCGTTAACATCCGAGTTCATAAGGATCGCCTATTTCGGTATCAGTTCGTCTCAGTGATGGTTTTGCCCGGGAACTACCTGCCGCCCACTAACAGCTCGAATAGCGGTGCCAACGTGGGTTGTTTATCGAGGTGTTCGATGAAGTCACCGATCGACTCGAGTTGTTTCTCGGAAAACGGCACCATGGACATTTCGGCACAAGCTTTTAATTTCCGCACACCATCAGCGAGCGAAGCTGGATTTTCCGGGTGTCCGAATGCCTTGTCGACTCGGATGAAATGTTCCGCTCCGCCTTTTAGCCTCACTTTGACCGTCACCGGCGAATTGGAATAGAGGCCGTGCGTGCGCTCGATCTCCGGATCAACTTCAATTTTAGTGAGCGCCATGATCCGGCGAACGGCCTGATCCCCAAGCGCATCAGGAAGGAAATCGCGAATTATAACTTCGCCGCGCTGGGCCGCGACAGCAGTGGCGTAAGGCAGGCTGAAACGCGCGACGACCGGATCCTTCGGATCCCATTTTTGATCGCGTGGCTGGACCACAAAATCCTCAGCGAGACGATTCAATCCGAGCTCGATGGACGCAATATCCTCGCCAGCGAATTTGTGCCTCTGCCGCAATTGAAGAAGTCCGTCGATCGCAGGATGTACGCATTTACAGGCCGGCCACGGCTTGAAACTAATGGACGCGTTCACATACTCATTGCCGAGTTTGTCCATGAGCAGATTGAGATCGTAGGCGGGTTCGAAAGCCTTGTAGAAGCCATACCTCCCAAAGAACGGATCCCGCGGTCCGTTGAAGCCGACCATCGCTGACAATGCTGACTCCAGTCCAGCACGTGCCCGCAGCCCCTGCTGCAGCGAGACTGTGTGAGCAGCCTCTTCGTACATCTGCAATTCTCCAGCAGCGTGCGCGTAAGCGATTCCGAACGCATTTCGGGTTTTTTCTTCGTCAAGCCTCAGCAACTTGGCACTGACTGCAGTTGCACCCCAGACCGCGACCATATTGTCGCGTCCTGTTTCTATAGCGTTGGTCGTGACGCTGCGTGCAAGGCGCACGTGCAAATCGATGGCGGTTGCGACTGCGCAGAGCAATTCGCTTCCGGTAATGGAAGGGTCACGTTCGGCGAGTGCCAGCGCCGGCGGCACGTCATAGGCGCTTGCGTGGCAGCCGTTGATACAGAGCTCATATGTCTCATCAAAATCAAGGGCTCTGGCCGTCGTCGCATTGACCAGGGCCGCCAGGCTGGCGGGGAGCTTCTCTCCGGAAATCCAAACCGTACATTCTGGCTTGCCGCCCGACAACGCAGCCAAATCGCGAGAGTAGCGGGCTATGGGATCACTCGATCCGCCGATGGCGCACGCGATCGTGTCAAGGATTGAAAGCTTTGCACGTTCTGTCGCTTGCTCAGGTATCGCCTCCAGATTGGAATTGAGAACATGCCTAATGAGTTGCGTTGTAGCGTCCATTGCCATACCTCCAAGCGATCTGGATCGAGAGCCCTAGCGCGAGCCATCGATCGGCTGCCTCGACCCTGGCAGATGAGAGACTGATCCATCCCCACAACAAAGCCGAAGCTATCAGCGCTGTTTAGATGTAGGACCGATAAGGACGCGCTTTGCATAAATCATGCCGGTTTCGAGCAGGAAAGCTGCGTTTTTCTACCGTGTCGCGCGCAAACCGGATTACTGAGGTGCAGAAGATTGCCGAACGCCAGCGAACACCGGGCTTTTCGTTCCAAGGTACGCCTAGTGCTGGCCCAAGAAGATACGCGACCTTGCTGCAGGGGCATGGCCAAAGCGCAGCGTTCATCCAATGATTTCGTCCGGCTGCCCCGCCATTTGCGAGTGCTCAGCGTTTGCATGTTTGTTCTGAGCACCCGCGGTTCAAGGAGGATCAATAGGGACGTCTCACAGCCGCGAATGCGTGGTGGTGGGCACCGGGCAAGATCATGCTGATGCAGCTCTCAAGCAGGCGGCGCCAGAGCTGATCCGTAGCGGAGCCATCCGATCGCAGGGCATCGCCCCGGACGATGTTCGCAGGTGGGGCACTGATCCCGGCGCAGTTCGAAAGCCTACTAGTGTAGCCGACAAAAGCGGAGTCATCGATGCAGCGGCCCACAGGCGAGTTTGCGGTCAGGCCGATGAGGGCGTCGAGATAAGACGCAGCCGCTTCAAATCGCATACCACCGGACCAACTGCGATGGCTGTCAAGTTGATGCGCTTAAGACCGCAAAGTGCCGGCGTAAAACTGGATGCGAGGGCATACTGCCCTTATTCTTCAATAGGCAGAGCCATTGACGCCTTGATCCGATCCATTACGACCATCGTCTTGACTGCTTTGATATCAGACTCATGAAAAAATCGGCGGGTAAATGCCTCATACTCGGCCATGTCTTGGACAGAGATCAAGAGAACGAAATCGGCTTCACCCGTCACATAGTACGCACTCATGATCTCAGGCGTGCGCCGCACCGCCTGCTTGAACCGATCGATGATGTCTACCCGCTCACGCTCGAGACTGATCGACGCCAACATGAGCATGGGACGACCCACGGCTTGTGGCGAGACTATGGCAACGTCAGCCTCGATCACACCTTCATCACGCAGTCGCTTCAGTCGCCGCTGACAAGCGGTCGCAGAAAGGCCCGCAAGTTCGCCCAGTTCAGCCGTCGTCAGGCGATTGTCGCGCTGCACTGCGTTGAGAAGCTTGCGATCAACTCGATCCAGGTCCATTTCACGATCACTGCAAAAAAGGAGAGATTAGCGCAGAAAAACTGCTTAGCTCACGCGATATTAGCCTGAGTTCCACAAGGATCAAGCCATAAAATGATCCGATCAGCGAAAGGCATTTGCCTCCCGGTGGTGAACCTCTTGTCTTACAAATTCGGCCGAATTGTATGATCGCCCGCAAGGTAGCTCGACGGCTTCTCAATCAAGGCATTTTCGTTGCCACAACTGCAGAAATGGGCGTCCCGAGTAGGTTTTGCGCTCTTTACCCACGAACACGGATCTGATGACGAGCATGACAAGCCATTTTCTTCCTTTGGACGTCCTCCGGCAGGAATTTCCAGCCACCCAAAGCGCCATTTACATGGATGTTGCAAATCAGGGGCTCATATCCAGAGCCACCCGCATGTCCATGGAACAGCACCTTGATAATCGACTAAACGGCTTGAATGACGAAGAAGGAATGATGCAGCTTGTCGAGCGAACACGCTCCAGATTTGCTCAATTTATTGGGGCCGAAAAGGACGAAATCGCTGTTACGAAGAATGCATCGGAAGGCATTAACATAATCGGAAACGCGATTGCTTGGAAGCCCGGAGACAATGTTGTCTTGTGCCGCCAATTGGAGCACGCAAATAACATCCTTCCTTGGCTGCAACTCAGGGACAAGCACGGAGTTGAGCTGCGGATTGTCGAATCTGATAACGGCGCAATCCCGTCCGACGCTATTATCGGTCAAATCGACTCGCGCACCCGTATCGTTACAGTATCGACTGTCACAATGGTGCCAGGCTTCAAGACAGTGATGGAGCCGATAGCCGAGGCTTGCAAGCGTCTTGGCGCCTTTCTTTTGGCCGACGCCTCCCAATCAGTTGGCATCCTCCATACCGATGTCAAACTGCTTGGCGTGGATGGTTTGGTGGCATCATCTTACAAGGGGTTGATGGGCCTCTACGGGTTGGGATTTCTATATTGCCGCCAGGAATGGGCCGATCGTCTAAGCCCTGCCTATCTCGCCCGCTTTAGTGTCGATTTGGGCGACGCGCCAGAGTCGGCTCCAATATTCGATTCGGTAAAATTGCGCGCGGGCGCGCCCCGTTTTGAAATTGGCCATTACAATTTTGCGGGCGTCATAGCGGTCTACGCGTCCATCGGACAGCTGATGGAAGTCGGCACGCCGGCCATTGAACAAAGCGTTACATCGGCTGCAAGGCGACTGGCATCGGGGCTCCTAGATCTCGGACTCCCGGTCTGCGGCGGAGCACCAGGGGATCACACCGGAAGTATCGTTGCTCTTGGAGATCCAGCACCTGGTTCGCGCGAAGCCGACAATCGCATTCAGTCGCTGCACGAGCATTTGATGAAAAACCAGGTGATCGCGTCGGTACGCCGGGGGATGCTGCGCTTTTCGCTTCATCTATACAACACTGCGGACGAAGCCGACCAAGTGGTCGCTTTGGCAAAGAACTGGCTGGCATAGCCGCAAGCTTGCATTCTCAACAGGGGATAGAGTATTCATGTCATCTATCAGCACACAAACGGTAGAGCTTCTCAAACAACTCATAAAAATTGAGAGCATCAACCCTTCAGCGTCGGCAAAGGGAAGCGGTGAACAGAAGGTCGCTGAGTTCCTCGAGGCCTTTTGCCGAGAGCGAAATCTGCCCTTTGAGTATCAGGAGGTCACCGACGGCCGCGCCAACTTCTTCACCTGGGTTCCTGGGCAGGAGCCCGATAGGCGTGTCCTGTTCATATCGCATATGGACACGGTGCCGGTTGACAATTGGGAGGCAGATCCTTTTTCGCCAGACGAGAGGGACGGTCGGATTTATGGGCGAGGAAGTTGTGACGATAAGGGCCCGCTCGCGGCAATGCTCATGGCTCTTAGCACCCTAGGGGAACGTAAGCCACGATGCACGATTGTCTTGGGTGCAAGCGTCGACGAAGAGTACCGGAAGAAAGGAGCGCGAAAAATCGCTCAGTCAGGTGTGTCCTACGAGGCCGCAGTGGTTGGGGAGCCGACTGACTTGGAGCTTGTCGTTGCACATAAGGGCTCGGTCCGCTGGCAGGTTGAAGTGGAGGGGGTACCCGCTCACAGCTCCAAGCCTCATCTTGGGGTGAACGCGATCACAGGAATGGCCAAGGTAATCTTAGCACTCGATAAAATCAATGAGACTCTGTCCAAACGCGTGCACCCGCTGGTAAGCCCCCCGACTCTCACGATTACACTCATCGAAGGGGGTACAGAATTGGCGACGGTTCCGCCATCCTGCCGCGTGTGGATCGACCGGCGGCTTATACCGGGAGAACGACCGGCAGACGCGCTACAGGAGGTAGAGAACATACTGGAAGGCCTGCGCCAGGGTCCCGATAGGATCAAGGTGCACTCGCTGCTACCCGCTCTGGAAGATCCGGCCCCCCCAAGCGCGGAAGCAACAAAAATCGCCGCAGTTGCGGCAAATGCCTGTGCTGAAGTTGCCGGAACGGGCCAGCACCGCGGAGTTCCATATGGGACGGATGCGAGTCAGCTCTCGTTGGGAGGTATTTCCTGCGTTATTCTTGGACCTGGGAGTATTGATCAGGCTCATACTGCCAACGAGTATGTCGAAATTGATCAGCTGACTAAAGCGGTCGAAATCTACCAAAAGATCATGCTTAGCTACTAGGGACCATCGGGCGCACACACAGGAATAGGTCCCGCGATGACGTCGGCTTCGCGGGACTATGTTCCCCCAAGATCGATTTTCAAGCCGTATGAAGCCACTCACCTGATGTCGCTGATGCCGGATGATCATGACTGAGCTCCGATGCGGCAAGAGTCTGGCGCATTGGAACGGATCTAATTGGCTGCGGGGTGCTTCGCACCCAACATCTGCGGCCTCTTGGTCAGATTCAGGCGAAGAGACCGGCTACCTTATTTTCCCGATTGTGATCGTGACCGATGCTTGAGGCAGATAAACTATTCGCCGCAGAGGCCGACGATCATTTTCATGATGAATGCGGCATATTCGGAATCTTCGGCCCTCAGGGTGCGGCCACTGTCGTCACCCTCGGCCTGCATGCCCTGCAGCACCGGGGCCAGGAGGCGGCGGGCATCGTCTCCTATGACGGCACGCAGTTCCACGTCGAACGTCATGTCGGCCTCATCGGCGATACCTTCACCAAGCAGCCGATCCTTGACCGGCTGAAGGGGACGCGCGCCATCGGCCACACCCGCTACGCCACCGCAGGCGGACCCGGGCTGAGCAACGTACAACCCTTCTTCGCCGAGTTGGCCGACGGCGGCTTTGCCATCGCCCATAACGGCAACATCACCAATGCGATGACTCTGCAGCTTGCGCTGCAGAAGCAGGGTTCGATCTTCTCCTCGACCTCAGACACCGAAACGATCCTCCATCTCATCGCAACCAGCAGCGGGAAGGACGTCAATTCGCGGTTCATAGACGCGGTTCGCCAACTGGAGGGCGCGTTCTCACTGGTAGCGCTGTCGTCCAAAAAGATGATCGGCTGCCGCGACGCGCTCGGAATCCGGCCGCTGGTACTGGGCGAGCTTGACGGCGCCTGGATCCTCGCCTCCGAGACCTGCGCGCTCGACATCATCGGTGCGCGCTTTGTTCGAGATATGAAGCCTGGTGAAATGGTCGTCGTCACTGCCAAAGGCGTGGAGAGCTTATTCCCGTTCGAAAAGCAGAAACCGCGGTTCTGCATTTTCGAGTATGTCTATTTCGCTCGCCCGGATTCGTCGGTCGAGGGCCGCAACGTCTATGAAGTGCGTAAGAAGATTGGCGCCGAGCTCTCCATCGAGAATCCGGTCGATGCCGATATCGTAGTGCCTGTACCCGACGGCGGCACGCCGGCCGCGATCGGCTTCGCCCAAGCTGCCGGCCTGCCCTTCGAGCTCGGCATCATCCGCAACCACTATGTTGGCCGCACCTTCATCCAGCCGACCGATTCCATCCGCCACATGGGCGTCAAGCTGAAGCACAATGCCAACCGCCGGATGATCGAGGATAAGCGCATCGTGCTTGTCGACGATTCCGTAGTGCGGGGCACAACCAGCCAGAAGATTGTGCAGTTGCTGCGCGAGGCCGGCGCGAAGGAAGTGCATATGCGCGTCGCCTCGCCGCCGACCCGCTCCTCATGCTTCTACGGCGTCGACACGCCCGAGACGGCGAAACTTTTGGCCTCCCATATGTCGATCGAGGAAATGGCCAAATTTATCCGTGTCGATTCGCTCGGCTTCCTGTCGATCGACGGGCTTTATCGAGCCCTCGGCGAAACGGCCCGCGAGAACAAACAGCCTCAATTCTGCGACGCGTGCTTCACTGCCGAGTATCCGACCCGCCTGCTCGACCAAGAGGCGCGGACAACGTCCGGGACCCGTCGACTTTCGCCGCAGGCGGGCAGTGAATCTGGCTAGTCAATTGGAGCGGCTTCGTGGTCGGTATGAACCCCATGCACTGCCTGCTGCGAAGGTGCAGGGCTGTCAGCCAAAGGGCAAACCTAGCGTGGTAACGTTGAACTCGGCCGGAACCCGCAATGCGGGCCTACTGCGGAAGAGCCCTTCGATCCTCCTTAAGCCCGAAGACCGCACCGCCTCTGAGCGATCCCTGGTCCGTGTATGATCTGCCGCGGCTCGCCGAAAGATGCAGCGTCGGCGTCCGAGCAGCAGCGCCGCTACGCAGATCAGTCGATCAATCTTCGGCCCGCTGTTGTGAAGCCGGTCGCGATCGCGTGGGCTGGGTCAAAAGGTGCGGATCGGCGGCCCGTGCGATGAGCTCCTCCGAAAGGTCCGGCTGCTCGGCCAGGACTTCGCGGATCGTTTTACCGGAGGACAAGACTAGCTTTGCAAGCTCCGCCGCCCGATCATACCCGATCGCGGGCGTCAGTGCTGTTGCCACGGCGGTGCTGGCTTCGAGATGTCTGCGGCAAGTCTCTGCATTGGCGGTAATGCCCACGACACACCTCGTGCGCAGAACATCGACGGCATTGGTCAGGAGCTCAAGCGAGTGCAGTATGTTGTAGGCGATCACCGGCTCCATGACGTTCAGCTGCAGCTGTCCCGCTTCGGAGGCGAGTGTGATCGTGAGATCGTAACCGATGATCTGGAAGGCGACCTGATTGACCACCTCCGGCACTACAGGATTGACCTTTCCGGGCATGATCGAGGAGCCGGGCTGAAGCGCTGGCAAATTGATTTCGTTCAGCCCCCCACGCGGGCCGCTGGAAAGCAGCCGCAGATCGTTGCATATCTTCGAGAGTTTGGTGGCTGTCCGCTTCAGCATTCCCGAGAAGAGCACGAAGGCACCGGTATCCCAGCAGGCTTCGATCAGATTTCCGGCCGGGACGACGGGCAAGTCGGAAATCGCGCGCAACTCGGCGACAGCTGCCGTCTGATAGCCGGGGTTCGTATTGATGCCGGTGCCAATCGCCGTGCCACCGAGGTTGATTTCATGGAAGAAGGCGGAAATCTCACCGAGACGGGCTACATCTTCGCGTAGTGTCGTCGCAAAAGCCTGAAACTCCTGGCCCAGCGTCATCGGAACAGCGTCCTGCAACTGCGTTCGGCCAAGCTTGATCACGTCCGAAAAGGTTTCCGCCTTGGCCTCCAGCTCACCCGCGAGCTGTTCCAAAGCTCGCTGCAATGCCCCCCGTGAAAGAAGGATCGCAAGACGGATCGCCGTCGGATAAACATCGTTTGTCGATTGAGCGAAGTTGACGTCGTTATTGGGATGCAGTTGATCGTATTGTCCGCGTGGCAGTCCCATGATCTCCAGGCCGCGGTTGGCGATGACCTCGTTGATGTTCATGTTGGTCGAGGTGCCTGCGCCGCCCTGAAACACATCGAGTGGGAACTCGGCAAGATGTCTGCCCGCCGCGATTTCTGCACAGACTTGGCAGATGACATCGGCCTTTTGCTTGTCCAGATCTCCAAGCGCCGCGTTCGCGCGTGCCGCTGCCATTTTCACGTAGGCAAGCGACTTGATGAAGTTCGGAAAATGGCTGATCTGGATACCCGAAATCGGGAAGTTAGCGATGCCCCGGGCCGTCTGTGGCCCATAATAGGCATCGACCGGGATGCTTACAGGGCCAAGCGGATCTTTCTCGATGCGCTTTATTTGTGGCGTCACCACGATTACCTCAGTCATTGCGCTGGCGCAGTTGGCTCGGAGGCGCATGTCAATTGGAAGCCTCCAACTCGGAGCTCATCGAAGCCTCGTCATAGGGGCCGCCTCCGCGGCCGAGGAGTCCAATAGGCCACAAGAAAGTGGGCCTCCGGGCTTCGAAGGAGTTGCGGAGCGGATCCGTCCGGGGAACAGAAGAGAACCAGCTCGTTCCGCCTCTATGGTGGCGCACGACCTATTGCTTAGCCCGATCCCCGTTTGGATCGAAAAACGCCCGGAGCGACGCGTCGCATTCGTAGAGTTTGCCGGCGATCTCGATTTCCCATCGACTGTTTTCGATCAAGTCCTTCGTGACACCAGCGGGGTGGTTTACATATCCCATTCCGATTGACGTTCCGATCGTAAAGCTCTTCACGCCGGAGGAAATATATCCGACAATCCCCCCGTCGCAGCGGATAAGCTCTTCATGAAAGAGGACTGGCTTCGGATCGCGAAGCTTGAATGATACCAGTCGTTTTTTAAGAGGCCCGGCATTTTTCTGAGACGTTAACGCCTCTTTTCCTATAAATCCGCCTTCTTTATTCCAGTCCACCGTAAATCCCAACCCCGCTTCAAGCAACGTATCAACTGGCGTTAGATCGAGCTGGTATTCTCGGTAGGCGCGCTCGGACCGCAGATGTTCAAGCGCGTGGTACCCTGCAGCCTTGAGGCCATACGCCTGGCCGGCCTCCCAAACAACATCAAACACGTGCTGTGCCATCTCGGTTGGAATATGAAGCTCCCAACCAAGTTCTCCGACATAAGTTAGCCTGTTGGCTATTACGCGAGCATAACCGATATCGATTTCCTGACTGGTGGCGAACGGGAACGCCGAATTCGCCAGATCTGTGTCGGTTACCTGCGATAGGATCTCGCGCGATCGCGGGCCTTGCAATGAGAGGACCGCGTACCCAGACGTGAGATCAGTGACCGTGACATTCCATTCGTCTGTAATGTGTTTTGTGATCCAGGCCTTATCCCGGGGATGGACGGTCGCTGACGAGATGATTAGGAACTCTGTCTGCGACAAGCGGTTTACAGTGATATCTGTCTCTATCCCGCCCTTTCCATTGAGCATGTGGGTGTATACCAGCTTTCCTACAGGTACATCCACGTTGCCGGCGCAAAGCCACTGAAGGAAACGACAGGCATCGCGACCCTGAACCAAGTGCTTGCCGAAAGAGCTTTGGTCCAACAAGATGGCATTGTTACGGGCAGCCTTGCACTCCTGACTGGTATATTTGAACCAACTCGGCTCGTCGTAGGAGTAGACGTTTTTAGTCGATTCCCCCTCCCCCGCGAACCACATGGGACGCTCCCATCCCATTCCTTCGCCAAAGCTAGCTCCAAGCCTCGCCCACCGATCGTGAAGAGCGCTTTTGCGGACACCTCGGGACGTCTCAGGCTGGTAAGCCGGCCAGTGCATCTTATAGTGAAGACCCAACACTTCGGCTGTGCGATCGTGCAAATATCGTTTATTGATCTGGAAGGGATGGAACCGGGCGACATCCACGAAGCTGATGTCCATCTGAGGCTCACCGGCAATGATCCACTCTGCCAGAGCTCGTCCTGCTCCCGCGCCGTATTCAATGCCCTCTGAATTATAACCCGTCGAAACGAAAAGATTTTTCAATCCAGGAACTTCACCAATCATGAAGAGAAGGTCAGGGGTGAAACTTTCAGGACCATTGAAAAACTTGGCAATGCCGCAGTTCGCAAGGTCAGGAACAATCTCTATCGCTTTTGTCATCGGTAGCTCAAAGTGATCCCAGTCTTCAGGAAGCTCGATGTATGCCGTTTCCTTCGGAAGCTTCCCCATCGGCAAAGGTTTTCCCCAAGGCTCGAAGGCACCAACCAGAAGTTTCCCTGTCTCTTCTTTCAGATACACATGCCCGTCGGTGTCGCGTAACACTGGCAAGGTGGGCGTCGCAAAATCCATCGCTTCGGTCACTACGTAAAAGTGCTCTGCCGCGTATATCGGAATTCGCGCACCTAACTTCGACGCAAGTTCTCGTGTCCAAAGCCCACACGCAAGTACGAGAATTTCAGCCTCAACAACTCCCTCATTGGTCCGAACTTGGTAGTGCCCGTCCGCTGTGCGCCAGAGGTCTGTGACTTCTGCGTTTTCGAAAATTTTTACGCCGTTCTTTTTGGCGCCAAGAGCTAACGCCATGCATGTGTCGACAGGATTGGTTTGGCCGTCACCAGGGATAAAGACTGCGCCTTCGATGATTGAGGCGTTGAGCGCCGGATAGAGCTTTTTCGCCTCGCTCGGCGAGATCATGTTGGCCTCAAGGCCAAAACTTTTGGCGATCGAGGCGTTGCGTGCAGTTTCGTATAGGCGTTCCTTGGTTCTGGCTACCCCAAGTGTGCCATTTCGCTTGAATCCCGTAGCTTGGCCAGTCTCGGCCTCCAGCGCGGAGTAAAGTTCAGCATTATATTTTGCGATCTCCGTCAGTGCGTGTGTCCCACGCGTTTGCATGATCAAACCGGCGGCGTGCCAAGTTGTACCGGACGTAAGACTGTTGCGCTCCAAGAGTGCGACGTCCTTCTTACCGTTCCTTGCAAGGTGAAAAGCAACACTTGCTCCCGCGATCCCTCCACCAACTATGAGGATCTCGTGGTGGCGAGTCGGTGTTTCACGAGGACGGAAAGGCGGATTCGTAATCATGTGTATCCTTGTTTGGTTTCACTCGGAACTGGCAGCTGCAAGGTGTTTCGACGAGTTCGGGCCATCTCGAGCTTATGTGGGCCGCTTCCGCGCATTTCCGGCCTATGATCGTGGGTCAGTCACTTTCCAGCAGACTAAGCGGCGGGGCTCGCGTAGATCGCGCTAATTGGGCGCAAAAGCGGTGTCGTTCTGCGTATTCTTCGGCTCGGCGCTGAATTTTTGCGCGGGCGAACGGGAGGCGCTGACGAAGTCAGGGTTGGTCCGATTGCGAACACTTGCAAACCGTGTCCGAGCGCGCAGATGGCAAACTGCGCCATCTCTCAGATAGCGGCCCTTGACCCACGGCTGAGAATGGGTCGGTCGCGCGCCTGCACGAGCTCAGGCGACAGCCGCGTCCTTCGCGACCGCGCCCTTGATAGCACTGTGATTAGCGAGCGCATTGCAGCTGCATCATGTAGGTTGCCGCTACAAACAGCTCGAGGAAACCACCGACAGCCGAAAAGATGATGAACCTGGGCACGCTCGGAGAGAAGATCCCAACGCCGACATCCTTCGCGACATGGTCGCCTTTGCCGCTGAGGGGCCGAGGAAGAAGGCGGGCGCCGCCCCCACCGTCCGCCCCCCGGCGAAAGAACCCTTGGCGCTCTGCCCCGAGCGCGACTGTGAGAACGCGCGTCTGCACCCTCGAGCTTGTGCATCCCAAGCTGCGGGGGGCTCCTACTTCACTGTTAAAGCCGCTGACCGCCGTCGTGCGGGAGGTTGGCGGGAACGACCAACAGCGGCCGCTGCTGACCATATCGGCGAAGTCCCCATCTCGTCGCCATCACGGCAGCGCCGCGCGAAGCTCCATAGTACCAATCCAAGCGATCGGCTCAACGACTAGATCAAGCGGAAGACAATGGTCGTCGGCTTCTTCTCCAACGACGATGCCATAGTCCGTCTCGCCGGTGCGCTGCTCCTGCTCAAACAGGGCGATGAAGAAGCTTGCTAAGGCCACGATGAGCCATGATTGGCCTGCCGGCACTGGCGCTGACAAGCCGGCCGCATGCCAGATCCGCGCGACGACCAAGTCCTCCTGGGTGAAGATCAGAGATGAAGGCCCCGCGCAAATGGAGTGGGGGACCTTGGCCGCCGTGCGGAAGATGCAGCGCCTGACTTCGAGTGGAGGTTTAGTGAGGTACACATGCAGCCGCGTTGCACACAATTTCCGCGCCGCGAGCGAGACTGTCCCCTGCGACAAGCGCATGCGTTTGTCTGGCCCAGCTCTGCGCTGACAAATCATTAGAGCACTTGTTGGTGAGCGCGGCTGGCACGGAATAGCTGGTCACTGACCAACTAAGACGCTGTGCTATTCCGGCCCCCGGCAGTTGGGGCTCTCTACTCTAAACTAAGCGCTCTTCCGGGTAAGATGAAAAGTTAACGGATTGGGAAGCGAAGCACTTCGGCCCGCTTCCCAATCCGGCTGAGTGGAGAATCCTAAAAGCTTTCAGCTAGTCTACGACTATCAACTCTCGTGCGACGTCGGCTAGCCGTTCGCCACCCTTTTCGGTAACAACAAACGACTCCGAGATTGCGGCTCCGAAGGCAGGAGGCCTCACTCCTGATTGGAAATGGAAGCACATGCCAGCCTGTAGCACAGTCTTTTCCCCGGCGCGAATGCTCACAGTACGTTCGCCCCAGTCCGGCGGAAAATTCATGCCGATTGAGTAGCCGGAACGGCCTTTTTTCACGTACCCGTGGCGGTTCAGGACGCTCAGCCAAACGGTATTCAGTTCGTCGACGACTACACCCGGCTTGGCCATTTCGAGGACAGCGTCGCCACCTTCGATGATGGCATTGGCGAGGTGCTGGGCCTCCTTGGGTGGCTTTCCCATGTAGACCGTACGCGTCAGCGGCGCATGATAATGGCGCCTAGCCGCTCCAATTTCCAAGAGAACCAACCCCGACTTGGGCAGGGGCTTGTCCGACCAGGTGAGGTGTGGAGCGTTCGTCTTTTCGTCCACCTGTATCAATGGGCAGAGACTTGTATAATCACCATATTTCCCATCAACGCCTCTTGTCTGATCGGCATAAATCTGAGCGATGATTTCGTATTCAGGAACACCCGGCTTCAGATTATCTATCGCCCGGCGCATGGTGTGGCTGACAATCCGACCCGCTTCCCTCATATAGACGAGTTCAGCGTCGGATTTGACGAGTCTCGCCCAATTGACGAGTCCTCTGCTGTCGGAGAACTTGGCGTTTGGAAGACCCGCGACGAGGTGCTGATGCGCTCGAGCGGTGTAGAAATGCGCATCAAGCTCAACCCCAATGCGATCAGATCCCCATCCGCGTGATTTAATGATTTCACTGACTTCGTCATAGGGATGCAGTTCCACGTGATGGAGCCGGTCATCGGAGAAGTTGATGATATCCTCAGCAGCCAGGTTCGTCGTGGCACGAGCGCCGTTTACGTCAACCAGCCGTCCGATCCACACCGGCGAGTCCGACTTCAGGTGCAATAGAACCACTTGAGGCGTATAGAAGGACCAGGCGTCATACCCGGTCAGCCAACACATGTTCGCGGGATCTTGGCAGATTAGCAGGTCCAGTCCTGCTTCCTCCATCCGTGTCTTGACGTCTTGGACACGGCGGCGATACTCCGCCGGCTGAAAGGGTTTCTCAAAGTCCATTTCGTAGTCGTCCTCTGCACCTAGGTTGGCTCGCCGGACCAAGCGTTCTTTCCATGCCCAAATCCGTACTGGTTGCCAACCTAGCATGCTCCAGAGGCCTGCTTCACGCGGACCTCGTCGTCCGGCCGCAGAAAACCTGCGTTATTTGGGCTTTGTGCGCAGCTTCACTTCCCATGTGAGAGACTCAGCTCATGTCTGGTGTGGACCGCCTCTTCTTATTGGCGCCAAAGGGTGTCGGCTCAGCGGTGGACATAAAGTGACCGGTGGCTTGGTTGTCAATCCTCGGAAGAGCGGCGCGCCCGACGGCGACGCAAATGTCCAGTCTGACTATTGAAGGGCGCGGTGAAGCCGCCTAGGCAAAACGGCCATGCGCCGACGGCCCCTGTGGAGTTTGGCGGCGGACACGATCCCGGATTTAGCAGCCCAACACCGAGCTAAACGCCACCCCATCCCATAGCTCGGTTGGGATGCCAAGTAGCTGCAGGGCTTGCTGACCCACCACCGCGAAGGCTGTTTTGGAGTCTCTCTTGAGACTGTTTATCGCTAAATACGCCCGGCAACTTGGCTCGTGGCAAGACACGGGAGCCGCGACATCAATTTGACTGAAGCGCCGCCGAGAGTTGCGCTAATCTCAATTGCGCCGATGCGGTTCCTTTAGCTGGTCCTCAAATTGACCGGTATGTTGCGCTATGCTGCCTTCGTCCGATCCGCCATCACGCCGGCCACGATTTCGCCGAACGAAGCCGGCGTCGGCACGATGATGACGCCGGCTTCCTTCAGGATCTCGACCTTCTCTTGAGCAGACTCGCCGAAGGCGGAGATGATCGCGCCTGCATGGCCCATGCGGCGGCCTTTCGGCGCGGAGAGGCCGGCAATGTAGGCGATCAGGGGCTTGCGCATGTTGTCGCGCGCCCAGATCGCGGCTTCGGCTTCCTGCGGCCCGCCGATCTCGCCGATCATCACCACTGCGTCGGTATCGTCGTCCTGCTCGAACAGTTCCAGGATGTCCTTGAAAGAGGAGCCGTTGATCGGATCGCCGCCGATGCCGACGCTGGTCGAGACGCCGATACCCCGATACCGACGCGGCCGGGCAGGTAGATGCTGCCGGGCATGATGCCCATCAGCGCCTGTCCGGGCGAGATGATGCCGGCGCAGTTCGGCCCGATCAGCCGCATGCGGTCCTCGAAGCGGTAGCGGCGCATGTAGCGCTTGACCCGCATCATGTCCTGCGAGGGAATGCCGTCGGTGATGCAGACGCAGAACTTGATGCCGGCATCCGCCGCCTCCATGATCGAATCGGCGGCGAAGGGCGGCGGCACGAAGACGATGCTCGCATCGGCCCCGGTTTCGCGTACCGCGCCCTTGACGGTGTTGAACACCGGCAGGCCGAGATGTGTCTGGCCGCCCTTGCCGGGTGTGACGCCGCCGACCACATTAGTGCCGTAACGCTTCATGTCTTCGGCGTGAAAACTGCCGATCTTGCCGGTAAATCCCTGCACGATTGCGCGGGTGCCACGGTTAAGCAGAATTGCCATTGTTTCGTCCCCTCAGCCTGCTTTTTTCATCGTGGCGGACCGCCAGGCGGCGACGGCTTTTTCGGCGGCTTCGGCCAGCGTGTCGGCGACGATCACCGCCTCGCCGGAATCGGCCAGGATGCGGCGCCCTTCCTCGACCTTGGTGCCGGCCAACCGCACCACCAAAGGGACGTTGACGCCGACTTCGCGGATTGCCTTGACAACACCCTCGGCGACCCAATCGCAGCGATTGATGCCGGCGAAGATGTTGACAAGGATGGTCTTGACATTCTTGTCACCAAGGACGGCGCGGAACGATTTCGCAACCCGCTCAGGCGAGGCGCCGCCGCCGATGTCGAGAAAGTTCGCCGGCTCGCCGCCGGCGATCTTGATCATGTCCATCGTTGCCATGGCGAGGCCGGCGCCGTTAATGATGCAGCCGATGTCACCGTCGAGGCCGACATAGGAGAGGCCACGGTCACTGGCAAAGGTTTCGCGCGGATCCTCCTGCGACTTGTCGCGCAATTCGGATATTTGGGGACGACGAAACAGCGCGTTCTCATCGAACGACATCTTGGCATCTAGTGCCATCAGATTGCCGTCACGCGTGACGACCAGCGGGTTGATCTCCAGCATCGAAGCGTCGTAGTCGCGAAACACGCGGTAGCAACCAAGTAGCGTTTCGGTCGCCTTGCCAATCAGGTTGTTTTCGAGACCAAGCCCGAAGGCGATCTCGCGCGCTTGATAGTGCTGCATCCCCGCGCCAGGGTCGACAGTCGCGCGAATGATTGAATCCGGCTGCTTTTCGGCGATCTCTTCGATCTCCATGCCGCCGGCCGCAGACGCGACGATCATTACCCGCTCGGCTTTACGGTCTAGAACAAAGGCGAGATAGATTTCCTGGCCAATGTCGACGGTCTCTTCGACATAGAGCCGCGACACCAGCTTGCCGCGCGGCCCCGTCTGATGCGTCACCAGCTTCCTTCCGAGCATCGCCTCGGCCGCATCGGACACTTCCTGGTCGGACGAGCAGATGCGGATGCCGCCGGCCTTGCCGCGCGCACCGGAATGGATCTGCGCCTTGACCACCCATTTGCCACCGCCGATCTCGCTGGCACGGTATGTCGCCTGCTCCGGACTGTAGGCCAGACCGCCGCGCGGCACGTGCACGCCGTGACGGGCAAGCAGTTCCTTGGCCTGGTATTCGTGGATGTCCATCATGTCCTCCCGATATGTCTACTGCGCCGGCATATTACGCCTGGCCGGCGCGCTCGATCGCCTCGTTAACTGCCAGCACGTTGCGCGCCATGCGTTCGGAAGCCGCGTCGATCATCTTGCCCTCGAGCGCCGCAGCGCCCTTTCCCAAAGCCTCGGCTTCCTTGAGCACCTCAAGGATGCGCCTGGCCCGCGCGACCTCCTTTTCAGGCGGCGAGAAGACATCGTTGGCGAGCGCTATCTGCGAAGGGTGGATCGCCCATTTGCCTTCGATACCGAGGGCCGCGGCGCGCCTGGCGCCGGCGATATAGCCCTCCGGATCGGAGAAATCGCCGAACGGTCCGTCGATGGCGCGCAGGCCGTAGGCTCGGCAGGCGACGATCATCCGCGACAAAGCGAAATGCCACTGGTCGCCGGGATAGTCGGGGTTGAGGCCGCCAATGTTGACGGTGCGCGCCTTGCAGCTTGCCGCATAGTCGGCGACACCGAAATGCATGGCTTCCAGCCGGCCGGGCGTCGCGGCAATCGCCTCGACATTGGCCATGCCGAGCGCTGTCTCGATCAGCGCCTCGAGGCCGACACGGGTCTTGAAACCCTTGGCCATCTCGATCTGGTTGACCATGGCCTCGACCATGTACAGATCAGCCGGCACGCCGACCTTCGGCACCAGGATCGTATCCAGCCGGTCGCCGGCCTGCTCCATGACGTCGACCACGTCGCGATACATGTAGTGGGTGTCGAGCCCGTTGATGCGCACCGAGACGGTCTTGCCCTTGGCGCGCCAGTCGATGTCGTTCAGCGCCTGGATGATGTTCTTGCGGGCGCGTTCCTTGTCCGGCGGCGCCACCGCGTCCTCGATGTCGAGGAAGACGAAGTCGGCGGCGCTGTTGGCCGCCTTGTCGATCATCTCGGGACTGGAGCCGGGAACCGCCAGTTCGCTGCGCTGCAGCCTCAGTTTTTTCAGGTGGTTGATCGTGTGGCTCATCGCGGGCTCCCAGCATCGGCTGTTGCTTCTGCGTCCTTTTGTGTTCTTCACAAGCTAGCACGCCTTGGACGCCGGGGTTGTGCTGCCCGGCCGGGGATGCCGCACAAGATCTGCATTTTTGCGGCCGCTCGCGCAGCAAATCCTCTTCCCTCGTTCTTTCGTCGCCTAGGAAGCCGTTGCCACCCATTGGGAGCGTAGTAGAAATATCTTAGGTCAGAAGATTTTTTGATTTAGTGTGATTTTTGGGATTTGCCCGAATCTGTTTTCGTAAACCGCAGTGACAAGATAAGCACAAGATCTCCCCCACAAGGTCACCGATCTTGCAATCATACTTCCCCACCTTTCGAAGCCCACTGCAATCGTGATCTATACTTCGAAGCCGAAGTGACAGCCCCGCAAGAGGTCCGCTTAACGTGGCCGACTGCAACTTACCATTGGCCGCCTTTCGAGGGCTGAGTGTGATCGCGGATGGCCACAGGTGACAATGTCATCTTTGCTTGTTGAACCTTGCCCATAAGACGACAGCGATCAAACGGCGAAAAAACTCAGTCGCACGCCCCTATTCGCAGGAGATCCTCTTGGTGGCCCCCGATCGCGCTGCCAATCGCCGCAGTTGCGCGGCTAATTTGCCGGAAATGAACTGTCGATCGTGAGGTTAGTGATGAAAGGTACAGCAACTGCCGCGTTAAAGGGGCTCAAAAGGCAGGACCTCCTCCAAAACTGCGCCTATGTGAACGGAGGTTGGCTCTCCAAGGCTGAAACGATCTTGGTGGTTGACCCGGCTACTGGCCAGGACTTGGCTCACGTGGCTGCCTGTGAGGTGTCCGATGTAGATGACGCGGTCAGCTTCGCGAGAACTGCGTTTGAACATTGGCGCAATGTTCTTCCTTGGGAACGGGGCGCATGTCTGCGCAGATGGGCCGCCGGTATGCGCGAGAATGCGGAAGACCTTTCCACCATCATGACCGCTGAACAAGGCAAACCATTAACCGAGGCGCACGGTGAAATTTTATATGCCGCCAGCTTTCTTGACTGGTTTGCGGCAGAGGGTGAGCGAGCATATGGCGAGACCATTCCGAGCCATCTTGCGGGCAGCCGGCTCTCCGTGCAGATGCAGCCGGTCGGAGTGACGGTCGCTATCACGCCTTGGAACTTTCCGTCGGCGATGATCACCAGGAAAGCAGGAGCCGCCTTGGCTGCGGGCTGCACGATGATTGTCAAGCCAGCCCCGGAAACGCCCTTGTCCGCTCTGGCGCTTGCCCGCCTTGCCGAGGAGGCAGGAGTACCCGCTGGGGTCTTTCAGGTGATCACAGGAGAGGCTGCCCCACTCGCAAAACGGCTAATGGATCATAGCGATGTGCGGGCATTCTCCTTCACGGGCTCGACCGAGGTCGGTCGGATCCTGCTCGAGCAGTCGGCAAAAACCGTGAAGAAGGCGTCACTTGAGCTCGGCGGCAATGCTCCTTTTATTATTTTCGATGATGCTCCCTTGGAGACAGCCGTAGCTGGATGCATAGCAGCCAAATTTGCCACATCCGGTCAGGACTGCCTGGCAGCCAATAGGATCTATGTTCAGCGAGGAAACTATGAGCGCTTCGTGGAAGAATTCGCGAAGGCCACGGTTAAACTGAAAGTCGGGCACGGATTCGAACCCGGCGTCGATATTGGCCCAATGACCAGACAATCCGTCGCCGAAAAGTGCAGACGGCAGGTGTCCGAAGCTCTTTGTTCCGGGGCTCGCATCGTTGTTGGCGGACAGGATAGTCTTCTCGGGGGCAACTTCGTCACCCCGACTGTTCTCGCCGATGTCACGGACGACATGCTGGTCGCGAAGGAAGAGACCTTTGGGCCGGTGGCGGCAGTCCTTCCGTTCGATGAGGAGGCGGAAGTGCTTGCGCGAGCCAACAACTCGGAAATGGGCCTTGCGGCTTACGTTTACACAAGAGATCTGAATCGCGCCATGCGGCTAACCGATCAGTTGGAATACGGCATGGTCGCCGTCAACACCCCGAAATTCACCGGCGCCCCCATACCCTTTGGCGGATGGAAACAATCCGGGCTCGGCCGCGAGGGCTCAAGGCATGGTCTCGCCGAATATCTGGAAGCCAAATACGTGTGCATCGGTAATACGGCAAACTGAAGGGACAGACGCATGAGTATCAACATCAAGGACATCAGCGAGAAGGATAGAAATTCTGTCCTGCATCCTTTCACACAGCTCAAGGATTTTGCCACCGGCAAGCTCGGTGATCCGACCATCATTGAGACGGGCAAAGGCATCCGCATTCAAGATGCGCATGGCAACCAGCTGATCGACGGATTCGCCGGCCTTTATTGCGTCAACGTCGGGTACGGCCGCACCGAAGTCGCCGAAGCGATTTCCCGCCAGGCTTTCCGTCTGGCCTACTATCATTCCTACGCCGCCCACACGACGGATGAGCTCGCAATCCTTTCCGATCGCCTCGTGAAGATGGCGCCGGGCAAAATGAGCAAGGTGTTCTACGGCATGTCCGGCTCGGACGCCAACGAGACGCAGGCCAAGCTCGTCTGGTATTATAATAATCTCCGCGGCAAGCCGACTAAGAAGAAGATCATCTCGCGTGAACGCGGCTATCACGGCTGCAGCGTCGTGTCGGGCTCGATGACGGGCATGAGCTTCTATCATGACCACATGGACCTGCCACTTCCGCAGATTGTTCACACCGGTGTTCCGCATCACTACTGGGGCGCCACCCCAGGCGAGTCCGAACGCGAATTTTCAGCGCGGCGCGGCGAGGAACTTGATCAGCTGATCGAGCGGCTGGGGCCAGAAAATGTGGGCGGCTTCATCGGCGAGCCGGTGCTCGGCACCGGCGGCATCACGCCTCCGCCGGAAGGCTACTGGCAAGCAATTCAGGCCGTGCTCAAGAAGCACGACGTGCTGCTCATTGCCGATGAAGTCATCACAGGGTTCGGCCGCACCGGTTCCATGTTCGGCTCGCAGCACTATGGCATCGAACCAGACCTCATCACGGTCGCTAAAGGTTTGACGTCGGCCTACTTCCCGCTTTCAGCGGCAATCGTCGGTGAGAAGGTATATAAAGTCCTGGAGGATGGGGCTGACAAGGTCGGCGCATTCTCGCACGGGTACACCTATTCTGGTCATCCCATCGGCGCCGCCGCGGCCAACGCTGTCCTCGACATTGTCGAGAAAGAAGACCTCCCCGGCAATGCACGTGACGTCGGCGCGTTCTTCCAGGCACAGCTGCAGGAAAAGTTCGCGCAGTTGCCGATCGTCGGCGAAGTGCGCGGCGTCGGTCTTATGGGCGCAATCGAATTTGTCGCCGATCGCGACAACAAGAAGCGTTTCGACCCGTCGTTGAAGGTCGGTGCACGCATCTCCAAGGCAGCACGCGACCGTGGCCTGATCGTCCGCGCCATGCCGCATGGTGACATTCTGGGCTTCGCTCCTCCTTTGGTGGCAACAAAGGCTGAAGTGGAAGAGATCGTTGGTATCGCAGGAAGTGCAGTGCGCTTCGTTATGGATGAGCTAGCGAGAGAGGGTCTTAGCATTTGAGGCGGGCGACCCGAGCCTGCAATGCCAGAGCTGTCTGCCCGAGGCAGGCATAGCATACTTGGTGGTCACCAGTGACGACGCTAGTGCAGATCAATGGATAGTTAGCGGGAGAACCATCGGCCCCGACTGCGGTGGCAGCGCCAATCCAATGAACGAAGCCGGTCGCCCTATTTTGGCATGGCAGCAACGAGAGATCAGGCTAGCAGAGAAGGAACTCCCGGGATGCTAGACTCACAGTCGACCTGCCGAAATTTTTGCTTTTACCTTCTACCGGCCTTTTCGCTGCAGGCGTTCTCGTCGGCAGTAGAAGCGCTGAGGCTCGCCAACGAAGTGTTGGGGCGTGAAGTGTATAGCTGGCAGATCGTTTCGGACGACGGGGAGCCCGTGGCCTCAAGTTGCGGGTTGTTGGTATGGGCCGGATCGTCGTTGTCGTTCGAACGTGAAAGATTTCGTCGATCAATCTCAACACCCGCCGTCGTCGTCGTCGGCGCCCATAATGCTCCTGACTCGCACAAACAGCTTGAAGCCTGGTTACGCGAGTGCAGAAACCACCGCAGTTGCCTGGTAGGCATATGTAGCGGCACGATAGTGCTTGCTCGAGCTGGGGTTGCACAAGGGCGGCGTTGCGCGGTTCACTGGGAACAGTTTCCTATATTCTCTGAGCGCTTTCCGGATGTGTCCGCCGCTCAAACTGCCTTTGAGCGGGATGGAGACCTGTACACCTGCGCCGGGGGGGATGCTCCCTTCGACATGTTTTTAGATTTGGTTGACCATCACCATGGCACGATAGTCGTCAATCGTATTTGTGAAAAAGCTATCGCGTGCAGGACCCGTTCAGCGGGTGACCGCCAACGTTTGCCACTCCACTCACGAGTGCAACTAAACCATCGGGCGGTCATCAAGATAATCGAGGAGATGGAGGCAAACCTTACGGAGCCATTGCTATTGGACGAACTTGTGGGATCAGCCGGACTTTCCCGACGTCAAATCGAGCGGCTGTTTAGGAGTGAACTGGGATGTTCTCCAAGCCGTTATTATTTGGATCTTCGCCTGGAACGGGCGCATCTGCTGCTCATCAGTTCCCGGCTGCCGGTCGTCGAGATAGCGATGGCTTGCGGCTTTATCTCCGCATCGCACTTCTCAAAAGCGTACCGCGACGCCTACGGGTGCGCGCCGCATCAATCACGACTGCCAGTTCACCAACGAAAAAAAACGCGGTCGAGCGCGCCGGAAGAAAATAGAATCAGAAAAATCGACCGGAGGCTAAGTTACGAACGAGTGCCAAACTGCCACTAGCAGAGCGTTTTCTGTGAAGATCGGTTATGGCGCTGGTGTTGGTGATGGGCTCACGTCGATGAGCTCGTGTCGATTGTCAGGTTCGAAAACCGGGCTCGCTCTGGGTCGACCCGGGTGCGATAGAAGAGGATTTTCTCAACATGACACCATTGCCATTCCACCCCGACGAATACCGCAGCAGGCTTTCCGCTATCCGCGCGGAAATGGCGCGCCGCAGCCTCGATCTTCTCATCGTCAACGACGTCGCCAACCAGCATTACATCACCGGGTATGACGGCTGGTCGTTTTACACGCCGCAGATGGTCCTGGTCCCGCACGCCGACGAGGAGCCGGTCTGGATCGGTCGCGCCATGGATGCCGCCGGCGGGTTGCTGACGGCTTGGATGAAGCGGGAGAACGTCGTCGGCTTTCCCGAAGATCATGTCCAGCGCACCGACCGTCATCCGATGGACTGGATTGCCGCCTGGATCGACAGGAAGGGCTGGGGGCGCGGCAATATCGGCATCGAGCTTGAAGCCTACTACTATTCCCCAAAGGCGCATGCGCGCCTGACAGCGGGCCTGCCAAACGCAGTGTTCCACGACGCCGACCTTCTGGTGAACTGGATCCGCAGCGTCAAATCGGAAGCCGAGATCGGCTACCTACGCAAAGCCTCGCGTCTTGCCGAGGCGGCGGTCACCGCGGCCTATGAGGTGATAGCGCCAGGCGTTCGCGAGTGCGACGCCATCGCCAAAATCCAAGCCGCTCAGGTAGCTGGGTCGCCGGATTTCGCCGGCGACATCACCGCCCTACCACCGACAATACTGGGGGGCGAAAATGCATCGGCGCCGCACATCATGTGGAGCGATCGTCGCTTTGGCCACAACGAAACCGTCGCGCTCGAGCTGGCCGGCGTCGTTCGTCGCTATGCCGCCGGTCTGGCGCGGACCCTTCAGCTGGGCGCCATGCCAGCCAAGGTCGGCGACACCGGCAAGGCCGTGCTCGAAGGCATGGAGGCCGTGCTTGCGTCGATCAGGCCTGGCGTCTTGGCGGAGGACATCGAGGCGAGCTGGCGCAAGGTCATCCAGCGTTACGGCCTGAAGAAGGAATCCCGCATTGGCTATTCGATCGGCGCGGCCTATCCGCCAGATTGGGGCGAGCACACGATCAGCCTGCGCC
Source organism: Mesorhizobium sp. RIZ17 (assembly GCF_051127865.1). Classification (NCBI taxonomy): domain Bacteria; kingdom Pseudomonadati; phylum Pseudomonadota; class Alphaproteobacteria; order Hyphomicrobiales; family Phyllobacteriaceae; genus Mesorhizobium; species Mesorhizobium sp. RIZ17. The sequence continues at coordinate 3,131,478 of NZ_CP147861.1, read as the reverse complement.
AGGGAGACAAGACGATCCTGAAGCCGGGCAATGTCCTACATTCGATCCTCGGCATGTGGATGGACGGCTGGGGGATCGAAGTGAGCGAAACCATCCTCGTAACTGCTGACGGCTGCGAGACTCTGACCAGCTTCCCGCGAGAGATCCATGTCAAACATTGATCGGCAATGATGGATCCCCCGCTGGGACGCCGATCGACCGCCAACTCCATCGCAATTCGGCAACCGTCGAGCAAAGAGAGCGATGCGCCGGCCTTAATCAGTGTTCGAAGAAGCCGGTTCAGCGGCATGAGGCAGAGGCCCGCTTCGGTATTGCCGTCGAAGCCGTCGCGGCTGCCGGTGCCGGGCCTTTCGCGTACGTTCAGCTTCTTGCGGCGCGCCCCGCGCGCGCGACCGACGTAGCGGCGGGCTCGATCGACTTGGGAAGGGCGACGCCCAGGGTCTGGCAACCGACGCTAGACGTTTGAACCAGGTTTTGATGCGGCCTGTCCTCCGAATCCGGGGATGCGCTATGGGCCGGGTTCTTCATGGGAGCGCCACGACGACAGCGGTGTTCCGTCGAGCGATACAGGCATAAGACATGAGAGAGCCTGAAAGCGTTATCAAGCTTACCCATCATCGAGAAGAATGACTCTGCATCAGGTCCCGGCATAACCCAATCAAGTATGCAGGGTCTGCTCGGGCTCGGCTTTGGCGTCGCCACGCAAAATTGGCACGGAGCTTGTCCACCTTTGGAAGCTTAGCCCCTCACGCCGCAGGAATTGCCAAACGGTGTCATGTGAGACCTTCACACCATGTGCCTCAAGCTCGGCTTTCAACTGATGTAGTGTCAAATGCGGGGCCTTGTCGATTCGCTCCTGAATGAAATCCCGGTGAGGTTCCAGAACTCGCTTTCGGTGGCCACCCATCTTGCGAGGCTCGATAGAACCGCTCATTCGGTAGCGCTGCGACCATTTAACGGCGGAAGAAACTGCAATCCCAAAACGAGCCGCAACCGACCGGCAGCTCTCGCCAGCTTCAATCGCAAGTACGATGCGCTCGCGCAGGCTCTTGGAGAGGGGTGCTGTCATTCAAGCTTCAGTCCTGGTTAATCTTGATAATGCGAACCTAGGCAAGAACTGAACCCCGGTACGTTCCACCGCTCTGAGGTTCTATGTCAAATTCAGTTTGCCGATCGGATTCATCTTACGACAAGATGGTCTCGCTATCAGATGCACTTAGAACGTCAGACCCCTAAGGCGTCTGCGCCGTAGCAAGCTCTGAAGTGGAGGCATGCTGGCCTTCATGAGACCAATCTTTGCCCAGCAATAAAATGGGCGGAGTTGGACAGCAGCGGTCCTTTCGCGACGGATGTCGCGCAAAGCGCCAGTTGCCAGACTGACTGGCCATCGCCTTCGGGCAACGAGAGGAACTGCGCCTCGATCCATCAAAGCCTCTAGGCCAAAACTTCGCTGACCGGTCGGGACGGGACTGAACGCTCCATGACCGTAGTCCCTCAGCGGGTCAAGGCCATGCAATCGGGGACGAAGGCTCAATGCGGATCTTTCAAACCGCTTCCTTGACGGCAGAGAGGAACTGCTTGGTGCGGTCGCGCTGTGGGCTGGTGAACAATATTTGCGGGGGCGCCTGCTCCTCTATCGAGCCACCATAAAAGAAGCACACGCGGTCAGAGATGTCGCGAGCAAAGCCCATCTGATGCGTGACCATGATCATGGTTAGATTGTGCTCGGCGACTAGCTTTCGAATGACATGTGTCACCTCGCCGATGACTTCGGGGTCGAGGGCGGAAGTGACTTCGTCGAAAAGCATCACCTTGGGCCGCATCGCCAACGCGCGGGCTATGGCGACGCGCTGTTGTTGTCCTCCTGATAGACGGGAAGGATGCTGGTCACGCTTGTCGATCATACCCACCATTTTCAGGAGCTCTTCGGATCGCTCAAGCGCCTCTTTCCTCGAAAGCCCCAGTACCTGGACTGGGCCTTCCATGCAGTTTTGGATCGCGGTCATATGCGGAAACAGGTTGAAGTGCTGGAAACACATCCCGATCGAGGAGCGAATCTTCCGCTGGTATCGCTCGTCTGCCGGCACAAGGACCCCATCGCGGGGCATGTGTGTCAATGGCTTGCCGTCAACGTATATCACGCCGCCATTGATAGTTTCGAGTGTCATAAGGGCTCGCAACACCGTGGTCTTCCCGGACCCCGAGGGTCCTATAATGGTAACCATCTCGCCTTCGGCCACGTCAAAATCGAGGTGGCTGATGACGTTGAGCCTTCCGTAGCTCTTGCTGACGTTCATGAACCGGACCATGGGGCGGTCATGCTCCGGCAGTTCAAGGGGATAGTCGGTATTGCTCATGTTACAGTCCTAGTCTCAGCCGCAGCCGTCGTTCGAACATCCTGACGAGTCCGGCCGTCGGAAGCGAGATCAAGAGGAAAATCAGGCCAACCAATGTAAAAGGTTCCAGATACCTGTAGTTCTCGGACCCTAACGCATTGGCCGTGTGCATTAGCTCCATGACACCAATTACCGACAGCATGGGCGTGTCCTTGAGGATGCCCACCAGGTAGTTGCCGAGGCCTGGCACCGCAGGCGCAAGCGCCTGCGGGATGATGATGCGTACATAGGTGACGCGGGGGGACATGTTCAGCGCACGGCACACTTCCCATTGCCCGGGAGCCACGGAATTGAGGCCTGCGCGGTAAACCTCCGAGAGATAGGCCGAATAGTGCAGACCGATCGCAAAGATGCCGGATACCCAGGGCGACAGGAAAATCCCGAACTGGGGTCCGACGTAGAAAACAAAGAAAATCTGCAGGACCAAGGGCGTGGATCGGATGAATTCAATCAGCTCCCTGACGACAAATGTCAGTGCGGGCCACTTTGTGCGTTGTGCAAGAGCGAGCAGCAGGCCACCGACCAGAGCAATTGCATACCCGACCCCGGCCGCAATCAACGTGTTGAGGGTAGCCCACAACAACTGTGGCAGGATCTCCCACGTAAAGTCCCAGCGCCAGTTGAATGTCATGCCCTTCCAAGCCTCCGGGCAACCAGGCGTTCCGCCCAGCGCATCATCGGGGTTATGAGGAACCTGGCAAGGATGTAGTAGATAATCAAAGCTGTTCCAAACGCCTGCGCCGACAGATAGGTCGAGGCGTTGATCTGGCGTGTCTGGAACATGAGATCGGCGACCGAGATGAGGGACACCAGGGCGGTTCCCTTGAGAAGCTCGATCAGGAGATTACCCCAAGGCGGAAGCATGATCGCCAGCGCTTGCGGCAATATGATCCTGCGCATCCTCACGCCCTGCGGCATCGACAGCGCGGTTCCCGCTTCCCACTGTCCGCGCGGAACTGACTCAATGGCGCCGCGGACAATCTCGGCGCCATAGGCACCGATATTGAGGCCGACGGATATGTAGCCGGCGGTGAAGTTCGGAAGCGTTATACCAAACAGCGGCAACACGAAGAAAATCCAATATAGCTGCACCAGCAGCGACGTTCCGCGGAACACTTCAATGTAAATCACCGACGCCCCGCGGACCAGCGGGTTTCTCGAAATCTTTCCAAGTCCTGCCACATGGGCGACCAAGATCGCTATGAGAGCAGCGAGCAGGAACTGCGCGCATGTGACCAACGTCCCCTGTAAGAGTGCATGGCCATAGCTTTGGAGAAACTCCAAGATTGACATTCACCATCCTCTTTACGCATCGAAAGTAAGGCCTAGTCCGGAATGCCACCGTCAGTGAAGGGCGCTAGCTCTGCGGTCCTGCCTCTTGAGCGTAGGGTCGTATCTCAGAGCTCACGTGACCCGACAAATGTCCTTCCATAACCCTCCGTCTGGCCGTCAAGGTAGCACGCTTCCAAGACCGGTTCGGGCTCCTATGGCTGGCGCTCCGCAGGAAAACTGCGTCCTTTTGGGTATTGGCGCACACTCCGATCGACGAAACACCTGTTCCGTTGGGGGGCAGCGGCAGGGGGAGACTATGCGTCAACCCGGCGGGAAGCCTACCCAGCAACTCGGCATCCACACATCAATGACCTGGCTGGCGAGCGGCCGGCGGCGACCCCTCCCCGGAATACGAGAACTCGCGTGATCTCACATTCACAGGAGGCATCAGCGTGGCGAGGTGCAATGCGCGACATAGCAGAGCTGCGGGTCCCCACGCGGAACGTGCTGGCCCTTCCGGCAAGAGCTGACGCCGCATCGCTGGAGCTTTAACGCAAGCGTTCGCCAACGACGCCAAGGCCTGTCCGTAGGGCAGCGCGGTACCCGTTCGAGGTCGTCGGAATCTTCAGAATGATGTCCGAGAAATTCTGCTCGAAAAGAGGGAGTGGGGGTGCCGCGGGCCAGACGTATGACCTGAACCGCAATAAATTGAGTAATTTTCAATCCTCGACCTGGCAGCCGTGGCCACTGATCAGCCCATCGGGCTCGGCGCTAAGTTCGCGCAACGAAAAGTAAATCCTAGCAAATGTCGGCGTCTCGGCCGCCACACCAACGTGTGGCGGATGGCGAACGACTGCTGGCGACAACTAGGTCATGTGGAGCTGTTGCGGACGCTGCTTCCCGAACCAGACAAGGGTTGTGAGATCCGGATGCCAATATTTCTGGTCTGCACGTATCCATCAAGGGCTTCCTGACCCTTTTCCCTGCCGTAGCCAGACTGCTTCACTCCACCGAACGGCGTTTCTACGCCGCCGACGTACCATCCATTCACGTACACCTGGCCAGCCCAAAGGCGGTCCGCGCTGCAAAGAGCCCGGTCGATATCCCGGGTGAAAACGCCCGCTGCCAAGCCTTGATCGGTATCGTTTGCCAGTTCGATACCTTTTATCGGATCATCGAAAGCAGTAACGGAAAGAACAGGGCCGAAGACTTCTTTCTGAAAAAGACTACTGTCAGGCGCGACATCGGAAAATACAGTCGGCGCCATGAAATAGCCGCTTCGCTCCGAAAGTGCAGTTCCGCCGGCCACAAGCCGTGCTCCTTGCGACTGGGCCATCTGGCAGGCTCTCTCGACTCCCTCTCGCTGTTTTTGAGAGATCAACGGGGTGATGTCGCAGTTTTCGCGCCCTGGCCCAATTGACAGTCCTTCGACGCAGGCCTTCACCCTTTCTAACGTTTCATCAGCGATTGAACGCTCTACAAGCAATCTTGTTAGGTTGTTGCAATTCTGGCCAGCATTTAGATAGGTTCCGATACGCACCGCCTCCACGACGGCATCGAGATCGGCATCGGAATAGACGACAGCGGCTGATTTGCCGCCCAGTTCCATGATGCAGGGTACGATGCGCTCCGCTGCAGCCTTGAGCACGGTTCGCCCGGTTGCCATGGAGCCCGTAAAGACGATGTGGCGAACATCGGGATGATCGATCAGCGCCTGGCCTGCCGTCTGGCCGTACCCGGTGAGCACGTTCACTGCTCCGGCAGGCAGACCCGCGGTCTCACAGGCGCGAGCAAGTTCGATGCCTGATAAAGGAGCCAGTTCGGGGGACTTCACTACCACTGAGTTCCCAGTTGCAATGGCGCAAGCTAGCGAACGGGCCGTCAGTTCGAGGGGGCCGTTCCAAGGAACGATCTGGGCTGACACTCCGAAGGGGCTTCTGACCGTATAGTCGACAAGATCCGCCCCTCGCGGAATAGACCGACCTTCGAGCTTATCCGCCAAACCGGCGTAGTAGCGCAGGTATCTGACGGCGGTCCGAACCTCGCCACGGGCAAGGTCCAACGCCTTCCCAGTCTCTATGCAGTTAATGATCGCGACCTCGTCGCTGCGTGCCTCAAGTGCGTCCGCCACGCGGAAAAGCATGCGCCCACGGTCGTACGGGTGCATGTCTATCAAAACGCGGTCGCGAAAGACGCGGTCGGCGGCAGCAACGGCGCGATGTACTTCTTCAGGTCCTGCTTCGGCGATAACCGCTACCGTCTCCCCGTTTGAAGGGTCATCAACCTCGATCCGTTTGCCAGACGAACAATCTCTCCACTCCCCATCGATGAAATTCTTGATCACTTCTGCGCTCGACATCGAAGTCCTCCAGTTTACCCGTTATCCGATCCGAGCCGGTCAAAAGAAGCGCAGGCTTTCGCTCTTGGTGAGTCAGTAGGCAGACTCCTTCGCATTTGCGCGTTTCGGGCCTGCAGAGCATTAGGGCGGCTTGCAGAGGCTCGGGCCTAATTAATATTGGCCGTTTGTGAGCCGGACTCAGCTATTCTGGAGCCGAACCTCGAACGGCGAGTTGGCCGCGGTTGCAATGCCCGGGGTTCAAAGGGCGGGGTTGGCAGTTTGAGACCTTATCTAGCACTCTTGAAGATTACAGCATCAGGAGCTGGCCATGGCCGACTATTGGCTTCCCATATTGCGCGAGCCTCAATGCGTCCCACAGCATAGCCTGGTTTGCAGTTATCACTGGCTTGCCGAGGCGCGCCTCCAGGCGGTCGATTATGCTTGAGGTCCGAAGGAGGGTGCATGGAATGAAAAGAGCTTCAGCCTCAGAGGAATTGAACGAGCAAGAGGCCTCGAAGATACTTTCCGGGGAAAGTCCGGCGATGTCGGAATCGTTCTTGCAGTGGAATGAAGCAGACGCGCAGATCGAAATACCCGACCTGCTGAGGGCCTCGGTGACGACAGCGCCTACCTGATCGATATAAGGTGTGAGCATAGCGATGCGTTTCACCCCGAGCCTGTCGAAGGCGCGCAAAGCTCCTGTCATCGGTGAGGTTAAGGAGGCCCCGGGTCGGGTTGTCTGTAGCTCCTCTTCCAGCCTTTTCTGCGAAATGATGGCGGATCCCGATGTGCAGGCGTAGGCGAATACTTTGACGACATCTGGCGGATCGAATAGCTCGCCAACCTTAGCGATCTCATCAACATGGCGGTAGAGGTTTTCGACAGTACTGGGCTCGTGATGCTTCATCCTGGCGGCACAGAAGCTGATGCTGTCATCATGCATCATTCTGCGCAATTCAAGCTCTGTGAGGACGTCATTGGACGGGGTTATCAATCCGATGACGGTCTCAGTTGCCACAGCGGGATATGATGGCTCAACGTGAGTGGTGTAGAACGCAGTCTCACTAGGCATCTCAAAGTTCTCCGTGCGTACGATCCGTTTCCGGACTAAACTCGTACTTTCCGATATGTCATCCCTGGTTTTTCGCAGAGCGGCTGCTGCTGAAATTGGCTGTGCTAGAGGCAGTCGCCCACCTCTAGCACACAAGTTTTCAGCGATGAGCGCAGACCCATTCCGTTGTTGTATCGCCTGGCAACGCCTTCTCGTCGTAACCATCTTCTGCCGCAGCCTTCATCATCTCAGGCGTTCCGAGATAGCGCTTCAGTTCGGTATTGAATTTTGCCACGAAATCTTTGTCTGAATTCCTAAATCCAATACCTATCCAAGCGGATGATTCCTCCGGCATCAAGGCGGGATTGGTGGCCTCTACCTTCCCTCCCGATTTTTTTGCGATATCCTGGACGACTGTATAAGATGTCACTCCAGCGGCTGCTCGACCAGCGATCACCGCCGCAAGAATTTCGGTACCTCCTGGAACCTCCATAATCTGCGATGCGGGCACGCCCAGCTTTTTAGCGATCTCGATGCCAGCGTAGCCTGCTCCGGTCACCATGGTCGCACTCTTAGTCACCAAATCCTTGTATGTAGTGATTTGTTCCGGATTTCCGGATTTCACCATGAAGACATCTGTTTCTTTGGAAACAGGCTCCGAGAATGTTATGTTGTCGCACCTCTTTTTATTGATATACATGCCACCTGTAATTAGGTCCAACCGGCCGGCTTGCAGCCCTGGGATCAACCCACCCCAATCGGTCACCACAGGCTCGATATTGGTGTAACCCATTGAACGAAGAACCCCTTCGGCAATGGCGTTTACGTACCCCAGAGGCTTGTTGCCCTCACCAGGATATGCCTGTGGCGGCTCGGAAGCAAAGCCGAGACGAATTGTCTTGCCGCTTGCCACGCGATCAGCAAGCTCACCTGTGTAAGCGGGCGCCGTCAGACCAACGACGACGAGCCCCATGCTCAGAAAAATCTTGATTACACGTTCCATTTTGTTCCCTTTTCTTGTTCTGTGAATGCGCCTCTCGGCGGCGATGGGCGTTCTTCCTTGCACTTCGAGCAAGAAACGCTTGCATCAGGTATGATAGGCCATTTTAGGTGCTCCTTTCTGCGAAGTACGCAACTGTTGGGCGTTGCAGCTGCGAAACTTCCCCTCCAAGCGCAGAGATCCTGCGTGCGCGAGCACCATCGAAACGGAAGACTGAATACGGCTGACCAGATCGGTGGGATGGTGCGGAGGACACGGGGAGCATCTCGTAAGGCGAGAGACCTGAGCCTCACCCAGGCGATTTCGTGTCTCCGATGCCTTCAGCCGCGCCGGAAGACAATCTCCGGATCTTGATCCTGAAGGCGGTCGTCGAAAGGCACGAGGGCGAGCAGCAGGCCACCGACCAGAGCAATTGCATACCCGACCCCGGCCGCAATCAACGTGTTGAGGGTAGCCCACAACAACTGTGGCAGGATCTCCCACGTAAAGTCCCAGCGCCAGTTGAATGTCATGCCCTTCCAAGCCTCCGGGCAACCAGGCGTTCCGCCCAGCGCATCATCGGGGTTATGAGGAACCTGGCAAGGATGTAGTAGATAATCAAAGCTGTTCCAAACGCCTGCGCCGACAGATAGGTCGAGGCGTTGATCTGGCGTGTCTGGAACATGAGATCGGCGACCGAGATGAGGGACACCAGGGCGGTTCCCTTGAGAAGCTCGATCAGGAGATTACCCCAAGGCGGAAGCATGATCGCCAGCGCTTGCGGCAATATGATCCTGCGTATCCTCACGCCCTGCGGCATCGACAGCGCGGTTCCCGCTTCCCACTGTCCGCGCGGAACTGACTCAATGGCGCCGCGGACAATCTCGGCGCCATAGGCACCGATATTGAGGCCGACGGATATGTAGCCGGCGGTGAAGTTCGGAAGCGTTATACCAAACAGCGGCAACACGAAGAAAATCCAATATAGCTGCACCAGCAGCGACGTTCCGCGGAAGATCTCTATGTAGACAACGCTCACACTCCGGATAAGCCACTTGCTCGACAGTTTGCCGATGCCGGCGGCCCCGGCGGCAGCTACAGCGACCAGCGTAGCAAGCAAGAATTGCGCGCATGTGACCAAGGTCCCCTGTAAGAGCGCCTGGCCAAAGCTATGGAGAAACTCCAAGATTGACATTCGCCATCCTGCGTCAGACACGGCCGGGAGGCAAGGCGCCGGCCGTGTCTGCGCGGGGTCAGCGGTTGGCGCAAACCCACTCCGCACTCTTGTCATTTGGTAGCAGCTTTGGGTCGTAGCCATAAGGCTCGACAGCCTTCATCATCTCGGGAGTACCGATGTATTTTTTCTGAGCCTCGTTGAACTTCTCCACAAAGTCCTTGTCCGACTCTCGGAAGGCTATGCTCACCCAGTTCCGAGTTGATTCCGGCATTGCATCCGGGTCGGTAACGTCAAGTTTTCCACCCGATTTGCCAGCCACAGATCGAGACAACAGGTATCCCGATGCCCCGGCATCTGCTCGTCCCGCCTCGACCGCTGCAAGAATTTCTGTCTGTCCCGGCACTTGCATGATTTGAGCTTCCGGAACTCCTGCCTTTTTCGCTTGCTCTATATTGCTATATCCTATGCCGGTCACCATAGTCGCGCCCTTGGCTGCGATATCTGCATAATTGTGCAGCCCTTTGGGATTGCCAGCTTTGACGATAAGCGCGTCGGTCACTTTCGCCAAAGGCTCGGAAAATGTAACGCTTTGGCACCTTGATTTAAGGATGTAGAGACCCCCCGTAGCCATGTCAAACCGTCCAGACTGCAGTCCGGGTATAAGTCCGCCCCAATCTGTCACGACGGTCTCTACGTTTTCGTAACCCATCTGCTTAAGGACGCCGAGAGTAATCGCGTTTACAAACCCCACTGGGTGACCACTACTGTCCGGAAAAGCGAACGGCTCTTCGTTCGCGAAGCCGATGCGGATGGACTTGCCGCTGGAGATACGGTCGGTTAGTTCTCCTGCGTGAACCTGAAAAGCGGCAAGCGCGACGGCAAGGCCCAAGCCAGCCGCAATGCATGAAACTCTGATCTTCATTTCTCGTTCCCTTCTTATTTGTTGAGTTATCCAGCAGCCCGGATGGGCACTTCCAGCTTTGTAGAAGGCTGTTTTTGCAGAAGCTAATCTCCTATTTCGTTGAGTGACAAACCGGTTTGGGCGATTGCCGCATAGTCCGGGCCCGCCCGGCGTTATTCGAAAAGTTAACGGGCTAATAATCAGTCGATAATGACCAAGCGGCGCTCCACATCGCAGAAGCGCTGGCCACCTTTCGCTGTAACCACGAAAGGCTCTGAGATCGCTGCGCCAAAATCGTCGAGCCACACTCCGGATTGGAAGTGGAAGCACATTCCTTCCTGCAATAGCGTTGTTTCACCCGCGCGGATGCTGATAGTGCGTTCGCCCCAGTCCGGCGGGTAACCAACACCAATTGAGTAGCCGACGCGGCTGTCTTTGCTGTAGCCATTCCGTTTCAGTGTGCGTTGGAACACGGCGGCTACCTCTTCGACGGCCACGCCCGGCTTGGCCGCTTCGAGTGCGAGGTCGCCGCCTTCAACGATCACGGATGCCAGACGCGAGATTTCTTGTGGCGGCTGTCCGACGTGAATTGTGCGGGTCAGGGGCGCGTTATAGTGGCGACGTGCCGCGCCAAGCTCCATCACCACCAGGGCTGACTCGGGAATCGCCTGGCCCGTCCAGGTGAGGTGGCATGTGCTCGTCCCCTCACCAATCTGGATTAGGGGACACAGACCCGTGTAGTCGCCGAACTTGCCCTCACCCAAAATCTGATTGCGATAAATGTCCCCTACGACCTCAAAGTCGCGCACTCCCGGCTTGAGCTTCGCAATCGCCTCTCGCATTGTTCTGCTGATGATGCGGCCCGCCTCTCGCATATAGACAAGCTCGGCTTCTGACTTGACGAGCCTCGCCCAGTTTACAAGTTCCCGACTGTCCGAGATTTTCGCATTGGGGAGGCCTCTAACGAGGTGCTGATGGGCCCGCGCGGTATAGTAGTGAGTGTCGAGCTCCACGCCGATGCGGTCGGAACCCCAGCCTTTGGAATTGATGAGCCCGCACAAATCATCGAAAGGATGATTTTCCGGATGGTGAACCAAAGTCTCTGCGAATCCGAAGATGTTCTCGGCCGGCAGGTTTGTTGTAACGGTAGCCGATTTTGCGTCGATCGGTCGCCCGAACCAAAGAGGCATATCCTCGTTGTCATGGACTAGCACTGCCTGCGGCGTGTAGAAGGACCAACTGTCGTAGCCCGTAAGCCAGTACATATTGGCTGGATCCTGGCAGATGAGGAGATCAAGACCAGCTTTTTGCATCCGCTTCTTCGTGTCCTGAACGCGCCGGTCGAACTCCTCACGCAGAAAAGGTTTTTGGTAGCTCATGCATATGGTCCTTCTCGAAATTGAGCATGTGCGCTCTTGAGTTCGCCCAAGCTCGTGCGGCCCAGGACAACCGCAGGCGACGCCCGGAAATCTTGATGCCCATTCTCACGGTGGCATCCCGCACGTCCCAGTTTTGCTTGTGTTGCGGATGCTCAGGCGAGCATTTGTCTCAAGGCATTCTCAGTCAAATGCAGTGTTTATATCGGCATCATCTCGCTTCGAGATGCCGGGGCCCCGCACACAAGAAATTGCGCGGTGAAGAATGCCGCTGGCTTTGCCTAAGACGCCCACGTCACCTGACGCTGGGCCATCTGCACCATCGTGCCCATATGGATTTTGTCTTCGGGGCACCGGCGTTTACGACAATCGTGGCGGCGCGGGCAGCCGGCATGCTGGGAACCGCTGCCTAAGGTCCCGATATTTATGAGGGCGCCGGTTTCCTTTCGACCCCTCTCGGCACGTGCTGGCTCAGGAGGAAAAGCGCTTGCCCCTGGCGGCGGCCACTCCCCTGAGCTCACCCACCGCTCGGGTGCCGATCTCGGCGCGTTCCGCTCCAGAGTCACCATCACGATTATATTGCAGCGCTGGTCGGCGGCGGCCCTTCAAGTCATCGCCACGTTTACCCCAAGTGCATTCTGCTGGAGTCACGCTGCATTGGGCCGCCTCACGGCGCAGAAATACTGCACTCCTGGCATGCAGATCAGCGGAAGTCAGAGCATATCTGACAATATTTTATTGGCCATAACCAGTCCGCCTTAGCTCGCGCTTTCGCCCAAGCTCCAACAGGTTTCAAATGGCCAGCAAAGTACCATCGCATGTCGAATACGTTGTCATCGGAGGCGGCATTATCGGCCTCTCGATAGCCTATCACCTGACACGTCTCGGCCACCGGGACGTTCTGCTTCTGGAGCGCGACCAACTGACATGCGGCACGACATGGCATGCTGCGGGCCTAGTGACGCAACTCCGCGCCAACGAAACCATGGCAAAGCTCGCTCAATACTCTGCGGATCTGTTCAGCGACCTCGAAAATCTAACCGGTCAGGCAACTGGTTTTCGGCAAACCGGCTCCATCACTGTCGCCGCGACCCAGGACCGCCTTGAAGAGCTTAAGCGCGGGTCATCGATGGGCCGCTCGTTTGGCCTTGACGTGGAGATGATAAGCGCTGTGGAAGCCCAACGCCGCGTTCCATTACTCGATGTCAGTGATGTCCTTGGGGCCGCATGGATCGCTTCCGACGGGATGACCAACGCTATCGATACCGCCCGTGCTTTCGCAACTGGGGCGCGGCAGGGTGGAGCAACTATCCTTGAGCGGACACCTGTCACACGCATTCTCGTCGAGAAGGGCCGTTTTGTCGGCGTGGAAACCAGTCAAGGAACGGTGCGTGCTGAACACGCGGTCATCTGCACCGGCCTGTGGACGCGGAATGTGGCTGCTGAACTTAACTGGTCGGTGCCGTTACAGGCGGCCGAGCACTTCTATGTTGTCACCGAGGCAATTCCCGACCTACCCCATGATCTGCCGACGATCCGCGATATGGACGCGCGCGTCTATGCAAAAGCGGACGCCGGCAAACTGCTCGTGGGTTTCTTCGAGGCCAAGGGCAAACCTTGGGGCATGAACGGCATACCCCAGGATTTCAGTTTCGATTCGTTGCCCGAAGATTTTGACCACATCGAACCATATCTCTCTGCGGCTATCGAGCGCATGCCTGTCCTGGCAAATGTTGGTCTTCAGCTGAATTTCAATGGGCCTGAGAGCTTCACGCCTGATAACCGCTTCCACCTCGGGCCATCACCTGAAATTCAAGGTCTGTATGTCGCCTCTGGATTCAATTCCTGCGGTATCGAATCCTCGGGTGGTGCGGGCAAGATCATGGCAGAATGGATGTCGACAGGCTTGCCGGCTGGAGACTGCTGGGAAATGGACGTCCGTCGATCAATGCCCTTCCAGCGGAACAGGCGGTATCTGTACGACCGCACGGTGGAGGCGGTCGGCAACCTCTGGGCACTTCATCTGCCGCATAAGTCAGCCAAGACGGCACGCAACGTTCGCGTGTCCCCCCTGCACGACCGCCTGTCCGCAGTCGGCGCGAATTTCGGTGAAAGCGCGGGGTGGGAACGCGTCCAATGGTTTGGTGCGCCTGGATCATCAAAAGAAAACCAAGCAACTTTCGGCCGGGACGAATGGTTCGAACGGAGCGGCGCGGAACATAAGGCCACCCGCGCGGGCGTCACTCTGTTCGACCAAACCTCCTTCGCGCACCTTTTGGTACAGGGGTCGAATGCCCTTGCGCTGCTACAGCGCTTGTCCACGAACGATGTGAACGTAGCGGTCGGCCGCATCGTCTATACACCATGGCTCAATGAACGTGGCGGTATGGAGTCCGATGTCACCATCGCACGCATAGGTGAGGAGGAATTTCTCGTCGTAACAGCAGCAATCCAACGCACCCGTGACCTCTCCTGGCTGCGGTTGCATGCCAAGGGAGCCGGCCACGTCTCGGTTGCAGATGTCTCATCCGGATATACCACCCTGTCCGTGATGGGTCCGCGATCGCGTGAGTTACTGCAGCGCGTCAGTCCTGCGGATTTTTCGAACGAGGCATTTCCCTTCGCAACGGCCCGTGAAATCGAGGTCGGGTATAGCCTCGCGCTCGCATTCCGGATGACTTTTGTCGGCGAGTTGGGGTGGGAACTTCACATCCCGACCGAACAAACACTAGGGGTCTACGACGCTCTGGTGGCAGCCGGGGCCGATCTCGGCCTAGGCCACGCCGGATATGTTGCTCTCAACACGCTGCGCCTGGAAGCGGGCTACCGTGACTGGGGTGCAGATGTCGGGGATGAGGACACCCCATTGGAATCGGGACTGGGATTCACGGTTGCCTGGGACAAGCCCGATAATTTCATTGGACGCGCTGCACAGGAGGCCCAGCGCGGCAATCCTCTGCGCCGGCGGCTGGTCCAGTTCGCTGCCCCAAATGCCAAATCGTTGATGTTCGGAACCGAGCCTGTCTGGCGTAACGGCAGCCTTGTCGGTTACCTTCGCTCAGCTGGTTTTGGCCACACTGTGGGCTGTGGTATTGGGATGGGGTATCTCACGGCAGAAGAAGGGGTGACGGCTGATTGGCTGTCCGGAGGGTCATTCGAAATCGAGATCGCTGGTGAACGCTATTCCGCCATAGCTTCTCTGCGACCATTCTATGACGCGGGGCGCAGCCGCGTGAGGGGCGAGTGGCGTGCTGTGGAGGAGTTGGTCGCAAAAGAGCTCCTCAAGGCCTGAGATTAGACCGCGCAATCTTGGAGCGCTTCTGGTCGCTGGCGCGCCTTGCATCGGGTTCGCGGGATAAAGCTTCCCACACGCCAAGGATGTTGTTGTGCTATAGGCCAGCTTAATGCTGGTCCTCAATGGCAGCGGATTCCCGATAGGCCCAAAAGACACGACGCAAGTTGCCGCCAAAGTATTCAACGGCCCTCAGCTGTGGGGGGAACGGTACTGTGCTCTGGTTTGAGTAGGTCGAACGGCAGCCCATGGGTTTGTCTCCCAAACCATGATCCGGTTTCGGGTCGCACACTGACTATACTCGGCCAGGTGCGTGGAGGGACCGGCTACTTGCTCGGGACTCAGATTGCTCAGTTAGACGACGGAGCCGGATTGTCATGCCTCATGACGGCGCGGCCAGTAAGCTAGCAATGCTGCGTACCTATCTGATGGGCGCGCGGGCATAGTTTAGGAGAGTAAGCAGCGCTAACCGGCCAAGCCGCCTTCCACCAAGTTGACCCAGTAGCCGATCCCGTAAGGGATTGCATTGTCATCAAAATCGTAGGTCGGATTGTGCAAGCCGGCGGTAGGTCCGTTGCCGAGGAATAGGAACGCGCCAGGTCGCGCCTGCAACATGTAAGAGAAGTCCTCCGAGACCATCACCGGCTTGACCTGTTCGTTGACCGCCTCCCGCCCCACAAGAGCCCGCGCGGCTGCGGCGGCCAATTCGGTCGATGCTGTGTGGTTGAACGTCAACGGCTCGAGACGCCTATGCCGATATTCCACTTTAGCCCCGAAAGCTGCCGCGATATTTTCAGCGCAGACCTTGATTTGTTTTTCCGCAAAATCACGCAATGCTGGCGATAGGCTCCTAACGGTTCCGCCCAGCGTCACGGAGTCAGGTATGATGTGGTAGGATTCACTTCCGGTGAATTTCGGCACTGACACAACGAGCGCTTCCGTCGGATCGAGATTTCGGGAAACCAAGGTCTGGAGGGCCGTGATGATCTGTGCTCCGACCACCACCGGATCTATAGTGAAGTGAGGCGTTGCGGCGTGTCCGCCCCGGCCGGTAATGGTGATGTCAAATTCGTCGAGGGCCGCCATAATCGATCCGTCGCGAATACCGAACCTGCCCACGTCGATGCCCGGCATGTTGTGCATACCGAAGACTTGGGAGATATTGAACCTGTCCATCAAGCCTTCTTGCACCATTCGACCGGCGCCCTGCCCGTCTTCCTCGGCGGGCTGGAAAATGAGCGCCACCGAACCTTTGAAGTTCCGCGTGGCGGAGAGATGCTTAGCGGCACCCAGCAGCATGGCGGTGTGGCCGTCGTGACCGCAGGCGTGCATCTTCCCCTCGACCTGCGAAGTCCAAGGCTTGCCGGTAGCCTCGACGATCGGCAGCGCGTCCATATCCGCGCGCAGGCCAATCGTCGGTCCATCCCCGCCTGCACCTTGGATCACCGCGACGACACCGGTCTCGGCGATGCCCGTTTCGATATGATTTATCCCGAAGGAAGCAAGCTTTTCGGCGACGAAGCGGGCGGTATTGTGCACGTTGTATCCAAGTTCCGGATTCTGGTGAAGGTGACGACGCCAAGCGATAGCCTCATCATGAATATCCCGGAAATCATTGACGCTGCGCATTCTTGTCTCCTACCAAATTGAGCAGACCCGCGCCTCGGGTCTGCTAGCTCGAGCCACATCTGCGCCGCCGCTCCCGGGGGCATCCTAGATGTGCGGTTCCGCGTAGTGTGTTATATCACTGGGAAGCTTCCAGGGATGAACCGCTACAGTCCAATGCATTGTGCGTATCGGCCCCATCTCGCTTCGAGATGAGGCAAAATCCCCGCGTTTGCAACGGACCTCTAGATTATGGCGGTCGGCTAGTATTCTTGGTTATTCGGCAAGCGCAGACCCCCCCTTGAGAAAACGTCACCTTCATTGCCGCCCCCGTTCACGAAGTATGGCGTCAGACAGTTTCTCGGCGACCATAATCGTTGGAATGTTGGTATTTGCTCGTGGGCAGAATGGCATCACCGAAGCATCGGCGACTCTTAAACCCGATAGTCCATGAACGCGCCCAGTCGAATCCGTCACACTGTTTGGATCATGCGCAGATCCCATTTTGCAAGTTGAAGTGGGATGAAAGTTCCCAAAAACGTTTTGTCGTACGAAGCTATCAAGAAGCTCGTCACTATTTAGAAGGTCTGAGATGCTGCGACCGTCAGTGATTGCAAACCTGATCAGGCTCCGTCGGAGCGAGGAGGAACTATCCATAAGGGCTGCGAGAAAAGAGGTGAGACCGTAGTTCAAACGGTTGTACTTGCCGATCCGCTTTGCTCGTCCAGTCCAGGTAGAAGGAAAGGGGTCAAGCGCCGTGTGCGTCAAGGCCTTATGATTTATCAGTCTCGCAACGAATCGAAACGCGTTTTTCAATCGCTCAGCGTCGCGCTGGTCGCTCAACATATCGAAATTCACTTCTGGCTCAACGAGATGAGACGAACTCTTGAGCAAGACCGTTCCTGTCGAATAGACACGATTGACCCAGAAATTCAGCGTCCCTAAACGTTTGCCAACGGGATGCCACGCAGATTTCGCCAGAGCTGAGATGGCCATATCGGTAGGCGGGCAACCGTCGTGACCGGATGAATACCGGGCATGCATCTGGATATATCCGGTCGCGGTCGGCGACATCCGATCCTCCGGTCTCAAGTAAGCCGAGATGGCGACCCCGGCATGCTCCTGGAGATTTTTTCCGACTCCTTCAACATTTGCGACAACTTGAATGCCGACCTCTGACAACACTCTTCCCGGACCAATACCGGATCGCATCAGTATCGTAGGCGAATGAATAGCGCCCGCACATAGAATAACCTCTGGGGCGCTATAAGATTGGTGACCAGCCTTACTCTCAGTATCGACGCCCGTTATTTGTCGCCCTGAAAAGGTGAGTTTTACGACCACAGTCTCTGATAGAATTCTGAGATTCGGCCGAGCACGGACACTCTCTGGCAAATAGGCCATCGCGGCTGATACGCGGCGACGGTTGAGGTTTGTCAGTGGAACAACTGAGTGGCCATCGCGGAACTCACCGTTAAAGTCTGGCCGAAAGGGTATATTTTCATCCTGTAAAGCCGTCGACACCGCATTGACGAACCCTGACCACTCTCGTTTGTCCGCCCGGCTAATTGGCAGCGGCCCACTGTTGCCGTGGAAGTGATCGCGAAAATCCAGATCGCATTCGAGTCGACGGAAATATGGCAATACGCCTTCCCAGTCCCAACCCGTTGCCCCGGTGGACGCCCACTCATCATAATCGGCGGGGCCGCCCCGGTTGGCGACCTGAGCGTTGATACTGGAGCCTCCACCTATGACCCGAGCCTGCTCGTAGTGCACGCGTCTGTTGCCATCTCGGGCGATGGCTGCGGTAAGCGATGGCCATTGATACCGCTGATTGTAGTAAGCGCGTGTGGGATTGCCGTCGAGAATATCGTCAGGAATTTCGTTTGGGGGGAAATCAGGCCCCGCCTCGATGAGCAACACCTGACTGCCATTGGCCGACAATCTGTTCGCTAGGACGCATCCAGATGAGCCGCCACCTACAATTATATAGTCAAAGAGCAACAATTCCTCCCCATCCTGCGGCTGCAGGCTAGCACAACGTTGAAGCGAAGATCTGCGAATGAGACCGTCTTTCGGCGGGAAAGCGGCGATTGTGTGCGAATTCCGCAGAAGCACGCCATCCTGTTGGCCACTATGAAGATAGCCAATTCCCTCCGCTTGTAGGCGTACGGAGCTCATCTTGTCAGAAGCCGTGCGGGGAGAGTTTAGACACGCCCAATGAGCGGCAGGAAATCCGAAGCCTCATCTTTTGAGTGTTTGCGGCCACTCTTTCCACCCGTTTCGGGTCTTCTAGTTTCGTCTACTGCTGCTGGTGGATCTCAAGCCGATTGCAGCGACCCGCCCTTCACCAGTGCTATCTCGAGGCTGCGGCATCCCTGGAGGGCTGACGCGTAGCGCGGGGGGCGGCAGCGCACGCGTCCGGCAACCGACGGCAGAGCGAGTGCATTCCGGCTAGCTCATGCCCAGAGGTCGCGAGGACCGTGCCCCCGAGATCAGCAGGCCGGTGGCAAATGCGCGATCTGCGCACCTAGCTCATAGTAACCTTCTCTGATGGCCCGAAAAGGGGCGCTCCGCGCGGAAGATACCGGCAGGAACATCCCGTCGAGCGGCAGCTCGCCGCTGATATGGCGGGCGAGCTCGCGGCCGAACACTGTGCCAGGCGCGATGCCTCGTCCGTTGAAACCCGTCAGCGCGATCATGTTTTCCGCTGGAAGGTGAAGGCGAGGCAGATGGTCGTTCGTCATGCCGATCCGGCCGTACCACTCGTGCTCCAGCTCGACCTCACCGATCTGCGGGAAGAGCG
Organism: Mesorhizobium sp. RIZ17; assembly: GCF_051127865.1. NCBI lineage: Bacteria > Pseudomonadati > Pseudomonadota > Alphaproteobacteria > Hyphomicrobiales > Phyllobacteriaceae > Mesorhizobium > Mesorhizobium sp. RIZ17. The sequence goes on along the minus strand of NZ_CP147861.1, from coordinate 3,112,285 downwards.
CCCGGATACGCCGCCGCGCCCAGTTACGATGAATAGCGATTCCGGTGCCGCGGAGCGCGCCGACGCTGCCGACGATGAGGCGTCCGGCATTGTCCGTGCGAAAAGCGGTCAGCACGGTGCGGGTATCCCAGGCGCCGTGCCCTTCGGGCAGGATCGTGTGGCGAATTCTGTGACTTAGCGGCGCAGTCGCAACATGGAAGAACGGCAGCACCACTTGTTCGCGGCGCAGCTCGGGGAGGATGCGCGAGGTGTAGGTGTCGGTCGAAACAACGGCCCACTTGGCCCGGACGCTTCCACTTCGCGTGGCTAGCCGCCAGACGCCGCCCTCGCGCGCGATGTGCTCGACCGGGCTCGCGGTGAAGACGGTCGCGCCGGCGGCAATCGCCGCGCCAGCCAGGCCGCGCACATAGGCGAGCGGCTGGATCGTTCCTGCACGCAGGTCGAGGAGCCCTGTGGCGAAGGCCGAGGTGCCTGTCTTTGCACGCGTCTCGCCGGCATCAAGGATGTGAACCGGGGCGTCGAGCGCCTGCCACTGCCGCGCTCGCTCTGCGATTTCGGCGACGCCCTTCTTATCGGCTCCGCAGTGGATCGTGCCAGCCCGCTTTAGCTCACACGGCAAGTTGTGTCTGTCGATGATCTCGAAGACGGTGCGTGGCGAATCGCGCAGCAAATCCAGCAAACGACCACCATACACCGGACCGAGCGTCTCCTTGAGGGCCGATGGCATCACCCAGAGGCCGGCGTTTACCAATCCGGTGCTCCGCCCGGCGGCGCCAAAACCAATTTCGGCTGCCTCGATCACGACGGCATCCAGCCCCCGCTCGGCAAGGTGCAGCGCAGCGGATAATCCGGTGTAGCCCGCACCGACGATCGCCACATCGGCGACGATGTCGCCTACCAGCTTCTCTGTTGCAGGCGGCGGCGGAGCTGTCCGCTCCCAAAGCCCATGCGACTGTCTATCGTTCAGCATTCTGTCCGCTATCATTAAGGGGCTCGACGCTGCCTCGGTGCGCAGACCCTCAGCACGCCCGGCAGGAGACTGAGCTCGCTGCCGGGCAGGTGCGCCTTGGGAGGAGGCGTAGTTGCGTTATCCTTCACAAAACCAGCCGCATGAGGCTGCTTACAATAAGAAGATTGGACGGCTCCGAGTGCCCTTGGTAACTGTAGTGCATGTAAGTGCCTGATTTATGCAAATCGCCCGCCCCCCACGCAGGAAATCGGCTTTGCGCAGCGAGATGTGCCTAAAAGCGGTGTTGAGATCACCTGGGCTGGAACTGACGTTGGGTGAAGTAGGCCAATGCGAATTGCATCTGATGATCGCTGAGCGCGGGAGTCTCTCTGCCTGCTAAGTCCTCACACGAGCTTCTGATCCAGGCGGGAGACCCAATCTGCCAGCTAGGCCGCGCGCATAGGCGAGCGGCTGGATCGTTCCTGCACGCAGGTCGAGGAGCCCTGTGGCGAAGGCCGAGGTGCCTGTCTTTGCACGCGTCTCGCCGGCATCAAGGATGTGAACCGGGGCGCCGAGCGCCTGCCACTGCCGAGCTCGCTCTGCGATTTTGGCGACGCCCTTCTTATCAGCTCCGCAGTGGATCGTGCCGGCCCGCTTTAGCTCACACGGCAAGTTGTGTTTGTCGACGATCTCGAAGACGGTGCGTGGCGAATCGCGCAGCAAATCCAGCAAACGACCATCATACACCGGACCGAGCGTCTCCTTGAGGGCCGATGGCATCACCCAGAGGCCGGCGTTTACCAATCCGGTGCTCCGCCCGGCGGCGCCAAAACCAATTTCGGCTGCCTCGATCACGACGGCATCCAGCCCCCGCTCGGCAAGGTGCAGCGCAGCGGATAATCCGGTGTAGCCCGCACCGACGATCGCCACATCGGCGACGATGTCGCCTACCAGCTTCTCTGTTGCAGGCGGCGGCGGAGCTGTCCGCTCCCAAAGCCCATGCGACTGTCTATCGTTCAGCATTCTGTCCGCTCTCACCCTCTCACCTTCAAATTCCCTGCTCAGCAGCAAGGCGCAATGACGGCTAGTCATTTTCGCGAGTGAGGGCCAATACCTATTGGCAACGTTCACGACGAGTGTGCCGATCTGCGCCATCAACCTCACTGCCGCCGTAGAAAAAGATCGTGAGATCGGACGTCCCCCGCGAATACCATTTCCTTCGCGACAATGAGCATTGTCTCCCTCCCTCATCCGCGAGGATTGAAGTTGAGAACTTCGCATACCAGCTCAGGGTCCAATGCGATCCTCGGTGCCGGGGCCCTTGGCAATTGCAAGTTCAGCCTCACCCTCGGCGCGATCGTCATTCAATAGTTGACACCACACCGTTCCGTTTGCGCTTCTGCTGCTCTTGATTGCCTTCAATTGTCACCCTCTCCGCACGCCGTCGGCGTTAAGGCGACCACGGGTGTTGCTGTTCGCCAGGGGCAGAAACCGACTTGATCGACCAATCAATCAAGGCCACGGCATGCTGAAGAATCGCGTCGGTCTGAGGGCGGCTCGGGGAAGCGGCGATGACGTGTCCGATCGTATCTCGGTAGTCGCCTTCCCTGACGATAGGTGTCTTGGGTTGGACATGCAGTTTGACCTCGGCGACACCTTCCACGGCAGCCGCTCGACTGTCGCCATCAATCCAGTCGAGGATGCCATCACCTTCAGGGAGGAGGAACCGCGCGCCCGCAAAATGCGAACGGGTTCTTCGCAAGTCCCATTCTTCGCCGATAACAACTTTGATGTGCTCGGTGACGACATCCACACCATAAGCTAAATTAACCATTTGAGGACCGGGCGCGCCAGCAAGACGCGGATTGACCTCGATGACGACTGGGCCACGCATTGTCCAGCGGAATCCAATGTTCGATGGTCCCCAGCCAAGGTCGAGAGCTTGCAAACAGGTCAGCGACACATCGGCGACACGCTGCTGCTCGTCGTCAGTAAGCACGGCTGGATAGGTGCACCCACGATGGATAAAATGCGGTGGGCGGCCGAAGTCAGCGCCGCCGATTCCAATGACCTCATCTCCCATCATGTCAGCCCAATAATAGGGGCCTTGGGCGAATTCTTCGACCAGTATTCTCGGCGAAGACCGCCACTTGTGCTTCCCACACAACAGATGGGTCGTATGTTTAGCCAGTTCATCAACGTTGCGGCACAATAGGACACCGCTGCTGCCGCTGCCCACGGCAGGCTTAAGAATGACGGGGAGGTTTATCTCTGCTGCACAGCTTTCGACGTCCGCGGCATTGGCTGCTAAGCGATAAGCCGGCATTGGAACGCCGGCCTCTGCGAGGAGCTGACGTTGAGTGAACTTGTCGCAGCATCGTTCAATCGCTCCGGGGTTCGGTCCCGGCAGATCGAAGGACCGACATAGCTTACCTACTGTGGCATAGGCCAACTCATCAAGACCTGTAAAGCCAGTGATGCCAGCAATGTCATAGGTTGCGCGCAGCCGGGAACATTCGCAGATCAGCGCATCTAGATCGTCGGTGTCAACACTGATTGCCTCTGTACCGTCCGCCTTAAGATAATCGTACTGGGTTGGATCAGCCGAGAAGGTAATGGGATGAAGACCAAGACGCTTGGCCGCTCTGACGTATAGCAGACCAATACTCCTGTTGCCTTCCACCAGCACGAGAGCCTTTTTTGCCATTACCGTCGACCTCCGCAATGCTGTGCGACGGCCCGAGAGGTAATCAGGCGTCGACTTGTTATTCGGCCTGACGTCAGCCTTGTGGGCAAGCTACCATTGCCAGGGATCTGATTTCGCGAAGGTTTTGATAAGTCGCGTAAACGATTTATTGCAATTTTGGACGCCTGTGGCTGAGATTCGGGTGCCTCGCGACATATTCTCTGGGGCGGTGCTTGCCTGTCTCAGTTTTGGCCAAGAGCCTTCGGTGCGGATACGCCGCCGATGTTGCCGGCTACCGTGCGCGCACTTTGACAGGCCATCGGCGAATTTCACACGTTCCCGCGAGCGGGCTACGGATCGAAGGGACAAGATTGATCGAACATGGCTCGCGCCACTCATCGACGCATGAAGGTCGCCGAGCATCGCTTCGAGGCTACCTGGTGGGCATCAACACGCGACGCGTGCCTCGTGAGCTTGTCGCCTCGTTCGGCCGCGCCTCGGCGAAGTCGTGGTCACCTGCATCTGGCGAAAACCTCATTCGGATCGCGACTTGCAAGCAGTTGGTCCAGAAGTTCCTTCTCGATAGCCATGTGATGTTTCTCTCCTTTTCATCATCATGGCCTCACGCACAGAATTCCTGACAGTCCCGACGCCGGGTGATCCGCGGCCGGATGTTGTTCCTGTGAGGCTCGACCGCAAGACGACCTCGATCTAGAAAATCCGGCTCGAAAACACCAACCACCCTGCGCGACATTGCCGTGTCAAAACTCCAGGCCAGCATCAACGGCTAAATCTCCGCTGGAAGACTTCCCAATCACGGATGGGGGAATAACAATACCGTTTGTATCACTCTATCGTGCTGGGCTCCTCTGCCTGCTGCTGTGAGATCCGGATGCCAATATTTCTGGTCTGCACGTATCCATCAAGGGCTTCCTGACCCTTTTCCCTGCCGTAGCCAGACTGCTTCACTCCACCGAACGGCGTTTCTACGCCGCCGACGTACCATCCATTCACGTACACCTGGCCAGCCCAAAGGCGGTCCGCGCTGCAAAGAGCCCGGTCGATATCCCGGGTGAAAACGCCCGCTGCCAAGCCTTGATCGGTATCGTTTGCCAGTTCGATACCTTTTATCGGATCATCGAAAGCAGTAACGGAAAGAACAGGGCCGAAGACTTCTTTCTGAAAAAGACTACTGTCAGGCGCGACATCGGAAAATACAGTCGGCGCCATGAAATAGCCGCTTCGCTCCGAAAGTGCAGTTCCGCCGGCCACAAGCCGTGCTCCTTGCGACTGGGCCATCTGGCAGGCTCTCTCGACTCCCTCTCGCTGTTTTTGAGAGATCAACGGGGTGATGTCGCAGTTTTCGCGCCCTGGCCCAATTGACAGTCCTTCGACGCAGGCCTTCACCCTTTCTAACGTTTCATCAGCGATTGAACGCTCTACAAGCAATCTTGTTAGGTTGTTGCAATTCTGGCCAGCATTTAGATAGGTTCCGATACGCACCGCCTCCACGACGGCATCGAGATCGGCATCGGAATAGACGACAGCGGCTGATTTGCCGCCCAGTTCCATGATGCAGGGTACGATGCGCTCCGCTGCAGCCTTGAGCACGGTTCGCCCGGTTGCCATGGAGCCCGTAAAGACGATGTGGCGAACATCGGGATGATCGATCAGCGCCTGGCCTGCCGTCTGGCCGTACCCGGTGAGCACGTTCACTGCTCCGGCAGGCAGACCCGCGGTCTCACAGGCGCGAGCAAGTTCGATGCCTGATAAAGGAGCCAGTTCGGGGGACTTCACTACCACTGAGTTCCCAGTTGCAATGGCGCAAGCTAGCGAACGGGCCGTCAGTTCGAGGGGGCCGTTCCAAGGAACGATCTGGGCTGACACTCCGAAGGGGCTTCTGACCGTATAGTCGACAAGATCCGCCCCTCGCGGAATAGACCGACCTTCGAGCTTATCCGCCAAACCGGCGTAGTAGCGCAGGTATCTGACGGCGGTCCGAACCTCGCCACGGGCAAGGTCCAACGCCTTCCCAGTCTCTATGCAGTTAATGATCGCGACCTCGTCGCTGCGTGCCTCAAGTGCGTCCGCCACGCGGAAAAGCATGCGCCCACGGTCGTACGGGTGCATGTCTATCAAAACGCGGTCGCGAAAGACGCGGTCGGCGGCAGCAACGGCGCGATGTACTTCTTCAGGTCCTGCTTCGGCGATAACCGCTACCGTCTCCCCGTTTGAAGGGTCATCAACCTCGATCCGTTTGCCAGACGAACAATCTCTCCACTCCCCATCGATGAAATTCTTGATCACTTCTTCAGCAGCCATTCCAGTCCTCTCTGGAATCTCACCAAGGCGCACCACCGCACGTAGGTGTGGTCCTGAGGCTTGGATGCACGAATGGCATGGCCTCGGCTAAACGGAGACGGCGTCAGGAGTGACGTGGCCCGTTACATGTCGAGACCTTGGCCATTATGCAACCACTTACCTATGCCATTGTTTTTCATAGAGATACCGCCAGCGGCGGCTGCATGTATACACTCTTAGGACAGGCGTCTGTCTCAGGGTGGCCAAAGGTCATGCAGCACTGTTGGACTGGCGGCCTTGGCCTCTTCGATTTCCGCCGGAGATACGCGATTGGCCAATTGGCCCAGGACCGAACGGGCAACCTCTTCCGGATTCACCGCCGGGTCGCGGTGGACGCTGTCATGGATCCGGTCGAGAAATGAATTCCGGTTTTTTGCCTTGGCGCAGCGGCCGGGGTGCCAACCCTCGTAGTAAAAGCCCCGCAGTAGGGCAGGCAACTGCGCGCCCATGTACACGGCCTCATCGTGATCCAGGTAGTCGCGCAGGGCCTGCAATGTCGCAATCAGGGCTCGGAAAACCCGCTCTCGATCATGCCAATGAAGTCTCCACGCCAGATCGCTGACCCAATCCTGGGTTGCCTGCAAAGAATTGCTTGGGTCGCAACTAGCGTACATCAGTGTTTCCGTGCTCTCGACATTCAGGACGATCATTCCTGGCGCGGAGCGACTTAGATTGGTAGCTTGCTGCGCACCAGCCGAGGTGCAGCGCAGTCACCATAGTTTGCGCACCTTCAGGAAACCGAGACACCTACTGCAATTCTCGGGCCCGTCCCGCGCCATTCCCGGCTTCGACTGACTCGTAGTTGCGCAGCATCATTTCAGCTACACTGAATTTTTTTCGTCCTTGCTGCGAAGTCAGGTGGGCGTCGATGTCCGGATAAATAAAGAAAGGAAGCGAAATTCGGTCACTCAGACCACTGTGCGCGACCTGATGCGGCGTACTTTTGAAGCGGTCGTCACTCAAAACTTGAAGCATGTCACCCAAATTGACCACGAGACTATCGGGCAGGCTCGGGACTGGCAACCAGCGTCCGCCCAACCAAACCTGCAATGATCGGGTGGGGAGCTCCTCTTGAAGCAACAGCGTGAAGAAGCCACCGTCGGTGTGTTTGGCGCAGGTGCCGCTGCGCGCTGGATACCGGATCACGCGTTGCTCAAGCGTTGGCGGGCTGAAATGGCTTCTGAACCAGCCCTGTTCCATACCAATCAGTTCGGCAAGCGCCGTTCCGAGTTGCGGGACAACTCTGCTGAGCACAGTCGCCTGCAAAGCAAGGAGGCTTCGCGCGAAACCAGGAGCCAATGCGTCATCCGGGAGGCGCGTGATCCCGGCAAACGGCCGGTCGCCTTCGCTATCAATGCCGAGGTCGAACACTTCCTTCGCATCGGGGCCTGCCTCGGGATGTAATATTTCGCCGTTCAACCGACTGTAGCCACGGGCGATAGTTGGGTATACGCCTTGAGCGGCGTGATCATAGCGTTCCTTGATCGACTGTGGCAGAGCAAAGAACCTCCGGGTCGACTCGATGGCTTGTGTGATCTGTTTCTTCGGAATGCCGTGCTCGATAAGGTAGAAAAAGCCGCACTCTTCGCAGGCCGCCTGCAAGCGCTGTTGCTCCTCGCGTCGGGTTGCGTCGGCTCCAAGTTTCGCGAGTGAAATTTGTGGTAACGTTGTCATAGTCGTCATCCCTTGATGCTTTTCGCTTGTGAGGCCAGAAATTCAGTAGCTTTCCTTGTCCGCGACCGCCTGCTTTCGTTTGGTGCCGCCGGGACAGAGGCGCCAGCACCCCTGGATGGCAGCATCTCGTGGCCAATTATTGTAGCCGCCCATCCGGCTCTCGCGGGTCAACTCAGGCACATACGACACGTAAGGCATATGATACAATCGGGCCAAGATATTTCGTCGCCGACCATCAAAGTCGACGTCACTCAAAGCTCGCCAATCCATCAGATCTTTCGAGCTGTATTGCCACTATTGCACGCGACTCTCAGCAGATCTGTCCTTATATATACGCCTCAGTTGCTGATTCAGCCATGCTATGCACAACACTATTAGGCATCATTCCTATCGTCAACGCGGAACGCGTTAATATTTTTTACAACACTATTGCTTATCCGCCTCTTCATTTTAATATTTATGCCATGTACTACCAGTTCGCAGGAGGCCCATTCAGAGATACGCGGAAGATCGGCTCCAACGTCGATGTTCGCGTCGAGCGAACCTGACGTCGAGGGTTCATGGCTGAGAATGGAGCAACTGCAGGTTTTGGACCGCGAACGAGTTCCTCGTTAAGCCTGCAAGAGCAACGCCGGCTTTTCGTCAGGGGAGCGAACAACTAGCAAACCAAGACAGAGTGGGCTGGCGGCAAAATCTCTCTGAATATCACATTTAAATTCCGATCGGACGTAACATTCATATATCCACACATGCCAATCAGGTCTATCTTCGTCTCTGGGTGCATTACAACGTAATTATTCCTGCTCCTATAACTTTTATGGCAGCGGTTGTTCGACTGCATGTCTCCGTCTTCCGTATTACGTTCTTTATGTGGAAATTGACAGTATTCGTCGATATACTTAATATCCTTCCTATCTCCCAGGAGGATTTCCCTTTCGCCGTCCATAGGATGCACTCTTTTTCTCTCGGAGAAAGGAGAGGCATCTTTTCGCCGACGCTTGAGTTGACAGACTTCGCGATTCTCAGATGGAAATGTAAGGCTGCGAGCTGCAAGTACGTGACTGTTCTTTTCCCGAATTCACCCTCCCCGGCCTGAGCAAAATTCATGATCGCCAAGCTGCCGTCGGGGTCGTGCAATGGAACGCTGACGCCTGACTTCATTCCGAATGTGGCTGCCTCGTCGAAGAAGCGCCGCTCGCCATCAGTCGTGCTTGCGTCGTCGTACACCTCACTCCATCGAAAGGCACTTGCTCGCGTTTGACTGGTCCGGATGATGGGATCCACTGTTTCGTAGCTCATTTCGAAATAGCGCTCCTGCCACTTATCAGGGTACTTCAGCATGACCTCAGCATCGCCTTGGACCGGCTTCATGGCTCTTTTGTCTGGCGTAAGCCTTCCATAGGCCAGCCAAGGACAGTTAAAATTCAGAGCGAAAGTAGATAGCAGGCAGAACAAGCGATCGGACTTTCCAACCCTATTGGTGTGGTCAAGAAATTTGCCGAACTCGAGAGCAAACGCGTCGCTAGTAGCGTCATGGCAATGGATCTTGGGCGCCGAAGAAAACTGGTCGGACATTCTGGTTGGGAGCCCTCGAATTTGAGAGATAGCAGTTATCCGCCGGGGTTCCATAATTCTGCTCCGTTGCCAATTGCGATGGGTATCTTCCGGAACCCAAGGCGCTTCTGGCTTTGCGGCGACGAAGCCACCGTCCTCAGCAGCCGACATCGCTAGAGCTCTAGCATCTCATTCTGACTGACCGAGTTATTTTGTTCTGACTGACCGAGTTATTTTGAATTTAAGTTTTTGCTTCGCCACGTCATGCGACTGCAACATAAAAACGGCTGTTGGATCACGGTCGGTCGGAGCCTTGGCAGCTTGAAACGCCTCAGGGCTTCACCGCTCGTTGGAAGCCCCTCGGCCTGTTATCAAGGGGCTTCCATTTGCAAAGCATATGAAAACTCTCCGTCGGCCGATGGCCGGCTAGCGGCGGCGTCAGGTCCACCAGAGAACAAGATCTGGCCGCGCAAATCCGAAAAAGCAATTCAGCAGCACGCGACGCTTTCCTTTGCCTGATTGACCGGTAACCCCATGAACGAAACCGCCGTCAAGTAGCGCGATATCCCCGGCCTTGAGCTGGATTTCGCGACTAGGCACGGCCTCGAGATATGCTGCCGAATAGGGATATCCCGTGGTCTCCACACCCTGCGACTTTCGGTCGTCAACTGTCGGCTTGTGGCTCCAGAGCCGTAGATTGCCGCCTTCCTCGGACATACTGGGGTAGAAGTTGAGTGCTGCGACGGTGTTGTGCGCAACCGCAGAGAGCTCGTAGTCGTCCCCAGCACGTAGCACTTGAGCGACATCGTCGTGGGGGTCCAAGGAAAATGTGCCGCTGCCGGTCCAGCTGAGAGCCCGACAAACGTTAGCCTGACCGTGTTCTGAACGCGCCAACCGCAATTCAATGCCTTGTTTGTGAAGCTCGCGCTTCAATGCGTCGAATACGGCTCGGACCGGGTCAACTAAATTGCCAAAAAGGGCGTCAACGTGCGGCCGCGCATTTTCCGCCTCCTTGAAATAGGTGGCCGCATCCTTCCTGTAGTGGGATGCACCGACATATTGCCCGGGCACGCCATCTTTGCGCTCGTTGAGACCGGGACTGCCAAAAAACTTCGTAGTGATGTCCTCGGCTACTTCGGCGCTGAAAGCTTTCTTGATGTGCAGAGCCGTGATCTTACCTTTCAGAACAGAGATGATCTCCGCAGTGCTGATCGAGCCGGTTCGTTCTTTGATTATAAGAGGCGAGATGGCCGGCGTTTGAGCTACTTGGTTAGTCGCCATTGGTTTTCTCCTGTAGTGCCTGATCGAGGATGGCAATGCCGTGATCAAGTTCGTCATCTGAGATTGTTATCGGCGGAAGGACTTTGATGACGTCGCGATTTGGCCCGGAGGATTCGATCAGCAGGCCGTTTTCGAACGCGACATCGTGCACACGGCCAACAACGGCCTGTGACCGGCACTTGAGGCCGGCCATCAGACCACGGCCGCGCTTTTGTTCGATGCACTTGGGAAATTTCGCAACGAGGCGATCAAGCTGCTCTTGCAGTTTGACGGCCGTCCCCTCGACGGCTTTAGTAAACCGCCTATCGGACCACATTTTGCACATGGCCGCGGAAGTCACAAAGGCGAGATTATTGCCTCTAAAGGTCCCGCTGTGTTCTCCCGGTTTCCATATATCCATGTCGGGGCGAATCAGAACTATGGACAACGGATTACCTGAACCGCTTAGCGATTTCGAAAGACACACGATGTCGGGCTCGATTTTCGCAAACTCAAATGAGAAGAAATCACCCGTTCGTCCCGAACCTGCCTGAATGTCATCGACGATGAAAACAACGTCGTGCTTACGGCAAATGCGCTGAATTTCTGCGAGCCAAGGTGCGGATGCGGTGTTCATGCCGCCTTCTGCCTGGATGGGCTCCAGGATGATTGCGGCCGGCTTTTCTATTCCGCTGCCTGGGTCGCCCAACACGTGATCAATGTAACTCGCGGAATCGAAAGTTTGGTTCGGATAGTTCTCATAAGGGACACGGATCACATCGTGGCGAGCAACGCCGCCAAGCTGTCTGGTTGACGCTGAACCCGACACCGCCAAGGAGCCGAGCGACATGCCATGGTACGAATTTGTGAAGGCCATGACACTGGAGCGGCCGGTATATTTTCGCGCCAGCGCCAACGCCGCTTCGTTAGCGTTCGTCCCGGTCGGCCCAGGAAACTGTATTTTGTATGAAAGTCCCCGGGGCTTCAGGATCGACTCGACAAACACTTCGATGAAATCACGCTTTGCAGTTGTATACATATCAAGCGACAAGACGATATTTTGATCGGTGAGATATTGAATTGCCGGTTCAATAATATCCGGGTTGTTATGACCGTAGTTGAGCGCGCCGGACCCTACAATGAAATCAATATAAGCCTTTTCAGACTCGTCCCAGATTGTCGCCCCAAGTGACTTTTTAAAGACTGTTGGAAACGAGCGTCCATAACGACGAACGTTAGACTCATAAGATTCGAAAATGTCGATATCCATTAAAGGGCCTCTCTGTATGCGTCTTGCGATCAACGCTGCAGGTTCTATGTTCACGCATTCCAAACCACTGATTTCGACGATTAGCTCGGCCAATCTCTGACTTAAAGCGAACGTATCACGATCAGCGAGTTGCATTCGCAAAGAGTCTGTAAACTTGTTTGACGAATCTGTTGCAGCGCTTCGGATGACGATAGCGTGACAGTCAGTACCCGCCTTGCGGCAACGCGACGTTGTTGGCGGGCGCCACTGACATAGCCGCACCGGTTTTTCCAAGCATGACTGCAACAACGATGCTTGGGTACTTCCCTATGTCGGCCGTGACGGGATCCTTGCCGACGAGTAGCTGTGACAGATAGCGATTTCTCTCCTTCGATGTGACGGCGAGACCGGTGCTCGCTCGAGTTTCGTTTTGGAACGCGGACGAGCCAGACCGCGATTTGCGATAGCAACTGGAACTGACCACGGCTTCTAATCGAGGCCGTGGCCGCCGTGCCGGTGATTGGGCTGTTCTCTGGGCGGCGCGTTGGCCCACCTGGCTTGACGGGCATTTACAATGCCACAGTCGGCCCTTGCGAGGTGACGGCCGCACTGCAGGCCACGGGGCGTGCACGCGAGTGGTGTTCGGCACCCACGAGCTGACGCAGACGGCGCCTGCTTCGAGAAGGCGCGATCGAAGCGGTTATCGACAACCCCGGTGTTCGCCACCGCACTGTGTGGTGACGACGGCGCGGCTTTAGGAGCGCAGCACGACTAAGAGTTCCCACCCGGACCACATTTCATATGATCGAAAACGCTAGCTCAGGCGACGCACTAGCGATGTGTCCAACGCCGCTTCTGTACGCAAGGTTTCACTTTGTCCGATATCCGACAATTGTTGGATGTGAGACAGGGCGCCAAATCCGCTAATCAGTGGCTTCTATTGAATTTCCTCTCTGGCACGTTCTGTGCAGCGGCGCTTGCGAATGCATCAGCAAGAAAATAGTCTCATGATCACACTCACTGAAAACGCCGTCGCCGCCGTCAAGGCCGCGCTTTCCCGCGCCGACGAACCGGCGGAAGGCTTTCGCATCAAGGTCGAGGCGGGCGGCTGCGCCGGCCTCAAATACCTGATGGGTCTGGAAAGCGTCTCGCGGGAGGGCGATGCCATCATGGAGACGGACGGGGTCAAGGTGTTCGTCGACGCAAACTCCCAGCCCCATCTCGCCGGCACGACCGTTGACTTTGTCACGGACCTGGAGTCCTCGGGCTTTGTCTTCGACAATCCCAACGCGCGGGACAAATGCGCCTGCGGCAAGTCCTTCGGCTAGCCGCCATAACGACAAGGATCGGCGCCATGCGGGGTAACACCGACAACGTCTACCTCTGCAGCGACAAGGTCTATTTCATCAACCCGCACAATGTCGGCGCTTTGGAACCCCCCGATGCGGCCGGCGAGGTCGGCGCCGTCGCCTGCGGCGATGGGCTTAAATTGACGATGGGTTTCGACCGTACGACGCAGACGATCACCGCCGCAACGTTCCAGACCTTCGGCCGCGGCTCGGCCATAACCACTTCCTCGGCGTTTACCGAATTCATTGTCGGCAAGACCATCGATGAAGCCCTTCAGATCACCGATCAGGACATGGCGGATTTTCTCCGCGCCCTGCCGCCGCACACGACCTACTCATCGCTCGACCGCCTCATCCTGGAGCGCGGCTTGCGTCTGATGAGCGAGTTCTTCCGTGCTGTGAGGCAGGCTTTCGAGGAGACCCCAGGCTTCTCACGCCTCGTCCTCGTCAAGGCACCATCGCCATGAGCGACGTAATCGAAGCGTTTCTCTTGGTGACTGGCCTCAAAGAGCGAGCCCTTCCCCGCAGCCTCCGCTCGCTGAAACCTAATTCTGCCTGGAGTTCGGGAGAGTGGGTTTTCGGCAACGAGCCTCGACGGTGGAACGCGCTGCAAAACGTGCAGTGGGACATTTCCCACCTTTTGCCGCGTCTCGTAAGCCAGCAGAGATGCTCCCTTGCTCACTCGAAGGCCGCTTAAGCAATGTCATATGCGGTCAAGGAAATCTTCTACACCCTTCAAGGTGAAGGACGAAATGCCGGGCGGGGCGCCGTTTTTTGTCGTTTCGCCGGCTGTAACCTTTGGTCGGGACGTGAAGACGACCGGGCAAAAGCATTCTGCGGATTCTGCGACACCGATTTCGTTGGGGTAGATGGCCCCGGTGGCGGACATTTTGACACCGCACGGCAGCTTGCGCTGGCGGTCGAACAAGCCTGGCGCGGGTCGGGAACTGGGCAGAGTCTTGTCGTGCTCACCGGAGGGGAACCCCTCCTCCAGATCGATGAAGAACTCCTGGAAGCGCTGCATTCCTTGGCGTTTGAAATTGCCGTGGAGACCAACGGTACCATCCCCACACCCGCCGGCATCGACTGGCTGTGCGTCAGTCCGAAATGCAATGCACGCCTCGTGGTCATGGCAGGGGACGAGCTAAGGCTTGTATATCCTCAGATTGGCGCGGAGCCCGAACATTTCGAAGTTCTCGCGTTTGAGCACCTTTTGCTTCAGCCGATGGATGGGCCCGAGCGCGAGGCGAATACGGCCGCCGCAGTGGCCTATTGTCTTGCCAACCCACATTGGCGCTTGAGCCTTCAAACCCACAAGTTTCTCGGAATCCCATGAAGATTACGCAAGCTTTCACCTTCGAGGCAGCGCACTGTCTTCCGCGGGTGCCAGAAACCCACCGCTGTCACCGCATACATGGCCATTCCTACCGTGTGGAACTGCGTCTGGAGGGGCCCGTCGATCCAGATACGGGCTTTGTCATCGATTTCTTCGATGTCGAGGCTGTTTTCGGACCGCTTCTGCAACGTCTCGACCATCAGTATCTGAATGAGATTGATGGTCTTGACAATCCGACCGCGGAAAACATTGCGGTCTGGATCTGGAACCAAACCAAGCCGCTTCTTGGCCAAATGTGCTCGGTAACAGTCTATGAGACACCGCTGTGCTGGGCTGAATACGAGGGTTGACCCGATGCAACGAGATCCGGGAACCGCACTCGTCCTTTTCTCCGGCGGCCAGGATTCGACAACCTGCCTGGCTTGGGCGCTCGAGAACTTCGAGCGCGTCGAGACAATCGGCTTCGACTATGGGCAGCGGCATCGGATCGAGCTCGATGTGCGGCCTTACCTGCTCGAGCGCATTCGAACAGACTTTCCGGCCTGGCGTGGGCGACTAGGCGGGGACCACATGATTGACATGGCCGTGCTCGGCCAAATCAGTGATACCGCGCTCACGCGCGGCGTCGAGGTCGCACTGAACGCGAACGGTCTACCAAATACCTTCGTGCCTGGCCGCAACCTTCTGTTCCTCGGCTTTGCGGCCGCGTTAGCTTACCGGCTGAGCGCGAAACACCTCGTAATCGGCGTGGCCGAGACGGATCGTTTCAGCTACCCGGATTGTCGAGATGACGCAGTTAAAGCGATGCAACTTGCCCTGAACCTTGGAATGGAGACGCGTTTCGTCATTCACACACCCCTCATGCAGCGCGACAAGGCGCAGACCTGGGCGCTGGCGGATTGGCTGGGCGGCGAGGCGCTGGTGAACCTCATCTGCGAGGGAAGCCACACTTGCTATAGCGGAGACCGCGAACATAGACATAGCTGGGGTTTCGGTTGCGGGACCTGCGTCGAGTGTAATCTTCGCGCGGCGGGATGGGAGCAATTCCGATCCTGCAAAGAGACACCCGTTGCCGCCCATGAAATGACGTGAGCGCCCAGATCCAGGCCGACGGTGGCAATCTGTTCCATAGATCGTTTCCTTCTCTTTGTGGTGTTCAGCACGACCAGGGTGGGCGCCTTCGATGCCGTTTCGAAGGGCTGTTCCATACCATCGACCTTGATGATCTTCGCCGTTCGCGTGGTGCTCTTTGGGCAGCACCATGGCGAGCAGGCTGCGGTGGTTATCCTTGATCCCGGTCGGATTGACCGTGGAGCCTACTGCCAAGAAAAAGGAGAGTTTGTGGATTCGACGAGAGGCGGTTTGTGGCCGAGCCTGCCCTTATGTGGAGGATCGTCCATGCACGTCCATAACCAGCATGGCCGCACCATCGGCATCATTGAAGCGACGAATGACGACCTCATCGGCAATCGACGCCGGCGCCTGCGTAAGCCGGCACGGGCGCAGGCGCCTGCGGCGACGCGATGTTGCGGATATCCCTCCCCTGGCCTACCTCGGCCCAATCATAGGATTCCTGATAAGCGCCTTCGATCTGGCAATGCTCCTGCGTCCAGTGAGTGCGCGTGCCGTCTTGATGGCGATCGTCACAGCCTCAGTTTCGATGTTTGACGAAATGGATCTGCTCGACCGCCGGAGGACAATTGAGCAGGTAGTTCAGCAAGGTCGACCTCATGTGCTGTCGAATTGAAAAGGCGGCTGCCGTTATGAACGAATGCGCGCGACCGCATCAAGCGCCGGGGCAAAGCCATCCCTATGCATCAGAGTGGCGAAAGTGTTGTCGAGGTCCAGAAAGCACTGTCCGTTGACGTCAGCCAGATTGGCGCCTGCGTTGCAGCGCGCCGCGCGGCTTCGGATCGCACAGCAGCAGCGCGCGTGGTGCAATCGGACGGGCGGCCGCGGGCGAACAATCTTGCCGATTGGCGTCAGGCGGCGCCGAGATTTCGTCCAACATGTCAGGCCTCTCCTCGAAGGATCCGGAGAGCTACGCGTCTTTCGCCGCTGACATGGCCTTTGCACTTGAAAGAAGTCATTCACGAAATGGGAGGCGGCTGATGACCAGGCCAACGATCGCCGATCTGGCGAAAGCCGCGGGCGTAAGTGTTTCCACTGTCAATAGGCTCTTGCACGGAACTGGCACACTGCGACCGCAGACGGCCGACCTCATCTTGAGCGCAGCGCAGCAGATCGGCTTCCACAGTTCGGGGCCGCTGCACGAACGCAGGCGGGACAATCTCCCGCATCGGCACTTGAGCTTTCTCATGCAGCAATCGCACCGGCCGCTCTGCCGGATCTGGGTCGAGGCGCTTCTAGGTGCCTGCGCGCGACGCACAGATGCGGTTATTGAGCCAGACGTGCTCTTCGAGGACGACCCTTCCCCCGAAGCGGTTGCTGCCAATCTGCTCAAGATAGGCGAAAGCGCCGATGCAATCGCGGTGATCTCGGCCGATCACCCGCTCGTCGGCCAGGCGATTGATGAGTTGCGCGTCAAAGGCGTTCCGGTGATCGCCTACGTCACCGACCTGTCCGCCGCCGGCCGGGCCGGCTTTGTGGGAACCGACAACTGGAAGGCCGGCCGCACCGCCGCATGGTTTATCAGCCAGACGTCCGGTCGGCCCGGCAAGGTCTTTCCTCTCATCGGCAGCAACCGTTATCAGTTCCAAGACATCTCGGATGCGAGCTTTCGCTCCTACATGCGCGAGCATGCGCCCGAGTTCCACGTCAACGAAACCCTCCTAACCCATGAGGCGCCGAAGAACGCCTATGCAATCGTTCGCAGGCTGATAGCGGAGGAGCCGGAGCTCAGGGGCATCTTCGTCAATGGCGGCGGCATTTCCGGCGTTCTGCGTGCTATGCGCGAGCTCGCCGCGGAGCAGCAGTGCAAAATCCGGGTCGTCTGCCGCGACATCGGGCCCGAGGCACGCAAGGGATTGAGCGAAGGCTTGATTACTGCTTCCTTGTGCCATCCTGTCGACAGGATGCCTGAAGAACTCATCGATGTGATGCTGCGCATGATCGAACGCGCAGACACACGGTTAATCGAACAGCGGATTGTTCCGTTCGAGATCCTCACGCCAGAGAGCATTTGGACTTGAGAATCGGAAGAGCCATCGTTGTCCGGATAAGGTCATCCGTGCCGCTGCGAAGCGAACCGCTTCGGGGGTTAAACCGGGGCGCAAGGGCAGCTCGGCACTCATGATCCTCGTAGCAACCGAAATTGGCCAGGAGGACGAGGAGATGGAAATCTCCGAGGAAGCCGATCTTGTCGAGAGCTGGACCCCACGCTTGCGCCAATGATTAGGCTGCATCGGCCGTCGGCGCCGATTTGCGCGGCTTGTGGCGCACCACAACGTCCACCTTATAAGCGCCTCGATCGAGGCAGCGCACCGGGCGATCTATAGAGAACTTGCCTGTTCGCCCATGACTACGGCGGATATGTCGAGCTGTTTCATAGCAAGCAATTGAGCTGATTTGGCTTGAGTGAGGCGCCGACGGTTAATGACGGCGCGGATCTCACGGGCGAGCTTGGCTTTCCGCAATTCCTCTTCGGAATTGTCAAAGCCCAAATCCGCAAACACGTTGCCGCTGGTCATTTCGCCGGTGATTCTTCAGTCATGACTTTGCTCCTTCCCATAGTTTTCGCGATCGTGCGTCTCGACCACCTTCAATCGCTGTAACGAGATCGATTTCGCACTTGGGCGTCTCCCTGCGATTCTTCTGGAAGCAAAGATGCAGATCACACCAGCGAAGCGACGGCATGGACGGCGCGATAAGTATCCCCGTCTAAGTCGTCGGCCCCCACAAGAATGCGGCCGCCAAATCCCTTGAGGGCTTTGACCGCCAGATGCTGCTCGCCATTTTGGGCATCGTTGATTGCAACACCCATGACGATGCAGACATCGACCAATCTGACTCCGCTCAGCCACTTTCGGGTCAAACAGCCGTTTTCGCCAAGTGATCATATTTCCTATGAACGCATTTTGGACTGCACGGACCGTTCCAGCTCGGCGCAAAACCTCCCAGATACCCGTCAATCGCGCTCTGCAAGTGCACCCAGTACAGCACTTTGGCGGTGCTACATAATGAGCCCAGTTTTGCTTTTTTGAGAAGATGTCCCTCTTGCTTGGCCGCAGCGAATATCCCGGTAAAAATTGGCAGCAGCGCATCGCGTTTAGCGCTCGCCGGGCGGAGCTGGTCCGGGTTGCGAAGCCCGGCGAGCGCGGATCGTCTTGGGCGATGTGTTGATCAGGCGCGGTTCTTGGAGCGCCAGGATTCATGTCCGATTTCGATGATCTCGCAACGATGTGTGAGAGGATCGAGCAGTGCGGTCCGTTGTTCCGTCGAAGTAGCCGCGCCCGCTGTCGCGGATGAGCGCCCGGGCGATGGCAATGGCTAGATGCGACTTCCCCACTCCGGGCCACCAATCAACACGCCATTGGACAAATGCCATCAAGGGCATCACACCGCCGGGCGGCGGCGAACAAGAAGGAGAGGAAGTGATGGAACGCAAGCTTGATGACGTGATCGCAGCCCTCCTGAGGAGCGTCGGGAGCGTGTCGAAGGACGTTTCGAAGAGTTAAAGGACGGAGGTCGAACGGCGAGCTGCGCCGTGCGGCTGGGAAGGCCCAGGCGGAGATTGCCTTGTCCCTCAAGATCAACCAGCCCTCTGTCTCGAAGATCGAGCAACAGGCCGATATGTATCTGTCGACACTTAGAGCTACGTAGAGGCGATCGGGGGACAACTCGACCTCATCGTCGCCTCGCCTCGCGCGCGCCCCTCCGTATAGAGCAGCTCAGCTACGTCGTAGCCCCACCCCCCTCGCACGTAGTGCTAAAGAGCCAGGTGGACGAACCCGCCCGAAGGCAACGCGCCGGCTGAACGCGCCGTTTCGGTCAAAATTGCCGAAGGGACGACAGTCTCGTCGACGCTCGCAATAGGTATGAGCAAGCCCTCGTTAAGCCGGATACCGACTGCCCGCTGTCACGTCGCGGGGGACGCCTCTTCCCTCCCCCATGCTGGCCCAGTTCACCCCGCGCTGGGGTGTCCGGCGATGTGCTCGCCGACGACGACCCGCTCGAGCACGCTTGGTCACAGCTTCCAAACCTACTCAAGCAGATACCTCCGCGCCTGCGCGACGTCTTCGGTGGCTTACAATTTATGAAATTTACGGCGATTATCGCCGCACCGCAAAATGACAAGAAAGTCAAACGGCTATGTCTTCTCCCTTCTTATGCGGCTCCAGGACACATTGAGCACACGCAAATGCTGCCAAGCATGCCAGCACCACGACCCCACGTCGTGGCGGCAGTTAACAGCTGCCCGCTGAAGTTTGCCGCGGGCCTTCGGTCAAACTTGGCGCAGCGCTGTTACGGCAGGCACAGAACGTGGAGATCTGTCGATTTTCACAATCGGTCGAGAGAATCCTAGATCAACGATTTGGTTCTATTACGTTTTTCATGATATTCACCAACACATGATTTAGGGCAGAAAATCCCTTTTTTAAGGCACCATTTAGGGCAGCGTTTAGGGCAATCAGGCAAAGCCGGCACGCTTATGCCATCGCCATACCGGATGGGTTGGCCAACGTGCCAGTCAAGCGAGGTGTGTGGTATCATGCGCCGATCCATTGCAGTTGATTCTTTTGTCGCGGTGAAGCGAGGACGCAGTGAAGTTCAAATCGGAACATGACAACCCTCTTCCCGATCTGGTCGAGTTGAAAACGAAGATTTCGCCCAAAGAAGGCGACGATCACGCCCATGATCTTCTTGTCGAGTTGCGGGTGCATCCATTCGAAATCGAAGAGTCGATCGGAACTATCGCTGTTGAGATTTCCGAAGCGGTTCTTTCGGTTCAATTCACAGGGCTGGAGGTCGTGCCCCGTACAAAGCTTGGCAACCCTGTCATGGCGACGAAAGTCCGACAGGAAGTGCAGCGCGAGCGGTCTGTAACCCAGACGGAAGACACCGAAAAGACCCGCTCAGCCAGCGCTTCAGGCGGTGCATCCTTCACCGGCATCGACGGCACGGTCGAGGGCAGTCGTGGCTCTGCCGAAAAGTCTGGTCAGTCGGTATGAAAAGACGACCAGTACGGACGTGATCGAACGCCATCAGGTTAAAGCGATCGGCAACGACAACTGGAAGATCACCGGCGCGCCTTTGGACGGAGTATATATCGACCATGAGCCATTGTGTGAGGTGACACCTGTTGCCGGCAGGAACCGCCTTGGTGTCGAGGCTGAGCTCGTCGTCAAGCAAAAGCACATTAAGACAGAACTGACTGCTGGCGGGGTGTGGTTTTCGTCCGTCAATCAAAAGAAAATTGCAAAAGTGTTGATTGCCAAGAGCCTACACGCGGCGGGGTCCGACCAACCGTTTGACGGTAAGTTCGTATTCGGAAAGTCGCAGAGTTTCGATGAAGGATAGCCCGTTCCTATCTAATATCTTGTCGGAAGATACCGTCGCGGCGCTTCAAGCAATAGCGAAGTCGCAAGCGCCGACCTTCAACGAAATGGTGAGACTCGCTGGGCTGGACAGGTCGCGTAATCTCCGCCATGCCGACCTTCGATCTCACCAACGCCGATCTTCGCGGTTTTGACCTGACTGGCGCGGACCTTCGCGAGGCGATTGGCATCCGCGTGGTTTGGGACAGAACGACGGTCTTCGACGGCGCGGACCTTGACGGGTCCATCTTCGCCGCCAAAGCCCGGCTGGACAACTATTTTGAATCCGATGAGCGCGCGCGAAGGTTATTGACGACTGTTGCTCGCGGGGGATGGGTGGAGCAGATTGAATGGGCTGGCAAGAACCTTAGTAGTTCCGGAAAATACCACGATATAGCGCTGCCAATCGTTGAAGAGCTTTTCTATCGTGCCGTCGAGCCGTTCCTCAAGGCCGAACTTATGCGCTATATCGCGCCACGACTTGGAAGCGACAAAGCACTGCGGGAGATGCTGCTCACGGCAATTTCTGATCAGCCCGACACAGCCACATTGGTGCGATCTGCGGCCAATTTGCTGAAACGACATGGCATGGCTCGGGATGCAGCCGTTCGCCAGATCATGCTTTCATTGATCGATTCTCCGAACAATGGCGTTCGCGAGATAGCGGTACAATTCATAATGCGTGCTCGACCGACTGCCAGCGAGATCGATACGATAAGAGAGAAAGCTAGAGCCGAGGGCAGTCACTTCGGAGGGCTTTTTGTAGCCGAAACGGCGCGGCGGCTTGGTGACGACTACGATCTTGTAACACGCGACCCAGAGAGCAACGCCACGTTCCCGCTTGACACGATGATATCGTCTCAAATCCGCTATCTTATTGCGCGGCGGTGGCTACGTGCGGAATCGAGCCAACACGAAGACAGCTTGCCGCTTGTGCAGCGGCGGCGGGGACTCAGTTACGCCAATACAAAAAAGATCGAACAAAGAGCCACCCAGGTTCAAGCCATGTGGGACAAATTGGCCGACTACGGCATTCATTTTCAAGTTTTCAACGAACCGATTCAGGCGGGCCTGACGATCGGTTACGAAATCAAAAACTGACCCCATGAGCATCCTATCAGGTGATCCGACAACTCAACTCGCTTTCTCAGTTTTCGAGAATAGAGGCGTCTATGCTTTGCTTCTAGGCTCCGGCCTCTCTCGTGCAGCTGGCATTCCAACCGGTTGGGAAATCACACTTGATCTGGTTCGTCGCGTTGCACTGGCAAAAGGCGTCGAAGACCAGTCGGATTGGGCAGAATGGTATCGTAAGGAAGTCGGCAGCGAAGCTAACTATTCGGCGCTGCTCGCAGAGTTGGCGCTTGCCCCGGCAGAGCGTAGGTCGATCCTGCATTCTTACATCGAGCCTGACGAAGACGACCGAGCCGAAGGCAAGAAACTGCCGACAGCCGCACATCATGCCATCGCGAGGCTGGTGCGCGACGGCTTTATCAAAGTCATCGTGACAACCAACTTCGACCGGCTGCTGGAAAATGCGTTGAGTGTAGGTCTGCGGACATACCCCGCCGTATTGATGATGACAGCATATGGATTGGGTCTCATTCGGGCGGAGCGATGGAAGCTGTTGCACGACCTGTTTTCGCTGCAAATTGCGAGGGAAGACCGGGAGCCCAAGCGGGTAGCCAACCACCTTTTCCTTTGGGGATGGAAAGGCTCGGGGGATGACGTTTGGAACAATATTGAAGGGTTCATCACGAAAGAAGGACATCGAAGGACGCCACTGAGCGATCACCTATTGGATGTGTTTCGGGAGTGGGGTCCGTGGTTCATCGGCATTGTTCCAGATTACGACTTGTTGTTCGATTGGTTTGAAGCGCTCGGCGGCTTGGCGCATCTTGAAGAGAACAGCGAAGATACTCTGAAGGAGCAGCTTTCGCTACATGACAATAGGGTCCACATGTCAACAGGTAGGATAGGTTGGCGGCGCGAAGGCCACCGATCGATCGAACATGATCTGAAATCGACAGACAAGCGCGGGATCATACTTAGAGCTGGCTTTGCTCACGCGAGCGAAACGTACCTTGATTTGTATCTTGAAAACTTGCGCCGCATCGCCAAACGGATGGATTGGCATTGATGCCCGAGATCGCATCATACGGCATGATGGAGCGTCTGAGCTCACCTTTCCATGTCACCGCAGGAGTGGCGGATTTTATCCAGGTGCTTCGCGCAGCCGAATTAATATTCAAGCCGTTGAGATAATACGACTACGATAGCGGATTTATTTGAGTCCGCCGTCCAACGTTGTATGGTTTTTCTCGCGCCTCACCGCTAAACTACGGCAGCGCGTGGGGGAACCATAATGGTAGATTTTTCTAAGTTGTCGCGCCCAAAGGGGCTCGCCGCACCGACCGATCCAATAGAGATCTTTAAGAAAACGCCCAATTTGGGTGATGCGCCGAACGATCTGTGGAAAGGACAGGCCGAAGCTCTGACACAATGGCATTCCCACCGGGAAGCATCGGATAACGTGATCATTCTCAACACCGGCGCCGGAAAGTCGATCGTAGGTGTTTTGATTGCGCAAAGCCTTGTTAACGAGCTTATTGGGCCGGTTGTCTACGTATGCAGTACTATCGACCTCGTAAGGCAGACAGAGAGAGAATGTAATCGCGTAGGAATAAAGTATACTGCCAGAGTTGAAAGTTCATTTTCAAATGACCTGTTTGAGACTGGGAAGGCATTTTGTATCACAACGTATGCGTCTTTATTTGCTGCAATAAACGCTTTCAAAAACGAACGATCCCCTGCGGCGGTTATTTTTGATGACGCACATGTTGCGGAGCGGCTAATACGAGACGCCTTCACTATCAATGTCTCGAAACTAGATCATCCAAGCCTATACGCGGATATCGTCAATATCGTGAGACCCGAGTTTGAGACGCTTGGCAAAGAGGCTCATCTCGGGTTCATCTTAGAGGATGTGGGCCAAACCACGGTTACTTTGTGCCCGCCCGCGACGGCTTACCGACATGCTAATGAACTGATTGAGGCTTTCAAGAAGTACGAATACAAAAAGCACAGAGACCTTTTCTTCCCAGTCGTCCAGCTTTATGAGCGAATTGGTATGTGTGCAATACTCGTATCGTCGCAGTCTGTAGAGATCACCCCCCCTTTCATACCAACCAGCAAATTTGAGTTTTTTGGCTCGAAGACAAGGCGTGTGTACCTTTCCGCAACGCTGGACTACGAAACCGATTTTGTGCGAGGTTTCGGCGTAAGAAACACGCATCGAATCGAGCCTGACAACGACGCTGGCAATGGTGAGCGCCTTATTCTGTTAGGTAGCGAACTCGCTAAACCCGACGGGCAGTTGGACTTGGTGGCCAAGCTAGCCTCAACCAAGAAGGTGCTGGTCTCTGTCCCGTCGTATCCTCGCGCAAAAAAGTGGGCCGGCTTGGCGGTACCCCCGCAACCGAAGGATTTCACGGATCAGCTCAATCAGTTCCGTCTGGCCAAAAAAGGTGTCTTTTGTCTTGTTTCACGGGTCGACGGTATCGACCTTCCCCAAGATACCTGCCGCGTCATGGTGGTGGACGGGGCACCAACAGGATCAAGCCTCCTTGAACGATATCAGTTCGCGTCGTTAGGGATGACCAATCTGTTCTCGACAAAATTTGCAAGTCGATTGACCCAGTTATTCGGCCGCATCAATCGCGGCAGAAGCGACTATGGGGCATTCGCCCTATACGGCAACGACATCACGTCTTGGATCAAGAATGACCGCAATATCGCATTACTGCCAGAGTTGCTGAGAAAGCAAGTTATACTAGGTCAATCTATGCAAAAGGACCTTGGGCCGCTGGACTATGACGGAACCATGGAGATTATACAGAGTGTCTTGGGTCGCGATAAAGGTTGGCTGGAGTTTTATCGCGACACCGTGGACGGCTTAGAAGTATCTAACGTTGTCATTGAGCGGGTAAAAGCGAGGGAGGCTCAGTTGGCGATTGGCGCGGAAGCCGAATGCCGGTTTATGTCCAAGCTTTGGGAGGGCGACATTGATGGTGCGCGCAAGCCGATATTAGATGTGTTGAATGACATTGCGGTCGCAGACGCTAAGCTCGCCGGTTGGTACTCGCTTTGGCTTGGCATGACATATGAGATTTCGGGTGACGATGATACGAGCGGAGTCCACTATCGCCGCGCGCGCTCTCGTCTATCGGCTTGGGTAAATCTTCCTTTCAAAAAGTCATTCCAACAAGGCGTCTTCTCCACCGATGCAAAGACTGCACCTCACGAGCGATTGCTTTTTGTCAACAATCAAGGCCCTCAGGCACTATCTGCCTATATCGCTCGGATACGGACCCAGGTCGCTTCCGTCTTGAACGCAGACCATAGTTCAAACCAACATGAGGAGGCCGTGCGATACGTCGGGGAGCTCTTGGGATTTGACGCGACCAGACCAGACAATGAGCTAGGTGTCGGTCCAGACGTCGTCTGGTTTGACGACGAACAAAAATTTCTTATCCCGTTCGAGCTCAAGACAAAAAAGGCAGAGCCTGCGGAATATAGCAAAGACGAAGTTGGGCAATCTTTGAACCATTTGCAGTGGGTCGCCGAAAACTTCAAGGGCTACCGTTGCGACGGATTGTTCGTGCTGGGACCCGATGGCACTTGCAAGGCAAACGCTAACCCAAGCGACGATTTATATCTTTTAACTGTAAAGCGCTTTCGAGATTCACTCGGACAATTCCTAGGTCGACTTGAAGATGTCCGAGGCCGCACTGCACTTGAGCGATGGACGTTGATCAACGAAATGGGCCAGTTGCCAGAGTGGCAACTCAACGGCTGGTTCAACTTGCTGCGCGATCGAAGGTTGCGAGACATCCGCGCTTGAACAGTGAGTGCCACGCCTCAACCTATATTAGACACCCAAACTCTCTTGGTAATTCAGACCCAAGGAGCATGGTCATTCGTTGCCGATAGCGTTCCATCCCGCGTCAAACACGGCCCGCCGATGTCAAAATGCGATTGATGATTTTCTGCGAGTAGTCATTAGCAACGTGGCTGAGCGCAGCAAGTTCGCAGAAGAAGACATCATCGCTGATCTCGGGACGCTCGCCCAGAGCACGGCGCTTCCGTTCAGCGGCAGTCAGGTCGAAGCGTTCCTTCATGGCCAATTTGATCGCGGGTGAAAGGCCCGTGTTCCAGAGCCTTTCACCGTCGAGGTCGAAGTTGTTGCCAACATCGGAGGGAAGATTGAAAGGCGAGGACTTAGCCGGTTCCGCTTTCTTGCCTTTTAGCTCGGGAGGAATGGCACGCTGGAAATACCAGATGCCACGGTTGCCACGCTTTTTGAGATATTTTGCCATGGCCGGGCAATTTGGCCGGATTCGATGGCGAGTCAAAAGAGGTTAGGAACGATTTAGGTTAGCTTTTAGGGCACCTGTCAGGTCAGGCGGGGTAGAAACCTTGCATTTACAAGGGATTCAAGGGTTTGGCTAAGAGAGCCATTGGTGCGGTCGAGAAGACTCGAGCATCAGCCATTGCGAAAGGTGTAGCCATAACCGTTGATGGCCGGCGCGCCGCCGAGATGCGCGTAAAGTATCCTCGAGCCCGCTGGAAAAAAGCCTTTTTGAACGAGGTCAATCATCCCTTGCATCGATTTGCCCTCATAGACGGGATCGGTAATCATACCCTCGAGCCGCGCACACAGACGGATCGCCTCCTTGGTTTGCTCGGATGGAATGCCGTACCGCGGGTGCGCGTAGTCCTCGAGCAACACCACGTCATCCTCGGCAAGTTCCGATCCGAGCTCGACGAGGGTCGCTGTATGTCGGGCAATGCTAAGCACCTGCGCCTTGGTCTTGGCCGGGGTGGCAGAGGCATCGATACCGATCACGTTGCGCTGCCGACCGTCCTTGGCGAATCCGACGAGCATGCCGGCATGCGTTGAACCGGTGACCGTGCAAACGACCATGTAGTCGAAGGCAAACCCAAGCTGTTCCTCCTGGGCGCGCACTTCCTCCGCGAACCCCACATAGCCGAGGCCTCCATTCGGGTGAACAGACGCCCCGGCCGGTATCGCATAGGGCCTGCCGCCCCTTGCCTTGACCTCATAGAGCGCTTTTTCCCAGCTGCGGCGGATACCGATGTCAAAGCCATCGTCGACCAGACGCACCTCTGCGCCCAAGATGCGGCTCAAGAGAATGTTGCCGACCCGATCGTAGACGACATCCTCATGTGGAACCCAGCTCTCCTGGATCAGGAGACATTTCATGCCGATCTTGGCGGCAACGGCGGCGACCATGCGCGTGTGGTTGGACTGCACGCCGCCGACGGTGACAAGGGTATCGGCATCTGACGCGATCGCGTCGGGGATGATGTATTCGAGCTTGCGCAGCTTGTTGCCGCCGAACGCCAGACCGGAGTTGCAGTCCTCGCGTTTGGCGTAGATTTCGACCTTGCCACCCAGATGCTTGCCGAGCCGGTCGAGCTTCTCGATGGGTGTGGGTCCAAAGGTGAGCGGGTAACGCTCGAATTTTTCCAGCATATTCTCTCCGGCGATGATCATTCAGCTGAAATAGCCACGCAAAACTCGTTCCATAAGCGCTGCTTGGATTAGTCGGCCGCGCTCTCCGACCACCCATCAGAGCTTTGGGGACTTCCAGCGCTCTCCTTGCGATTGAGACGAGGCGATCCAAATGTCGCCATGCTGCGATGAGGCGACCATCGCCTAGGAAACCTACGACGACACGCGGTCCGCATCTGCGTTTTTGCCAGCTTTGCAAGTGCAGCCGGACCGCCAAACCAACAGACTTCGATAAAAACGCAGTGGCTCTTGTTTGCGATTGGACCGGCAGGAACTGCACGGTTGCCGAGCCGAATTCCGCGAGACGATTTTTTGTGGCGCTCAACGCCTCACAGAGGTTTCAGCTGCTCGATCGAAGTGCTCGTCTACCTGATCGAAACGGGTGCCAATGCCCTCGAAAGGCTGGCCTCGCCGCGGCCGTGAGTCGTCGGATTGTAGTTGACGAGCGTGTCGGTCCTAGCGGTATCCAGCAACTGATTAGTAATCTGTGTCGGTGTTGCTGACGTGAACTTGCTGCTGTTCTGAACGCGAGTCGTCTGAAAGGCATGCCCGGCAGAGACGGAGCTCCCTGCCGGGCCGGGTTCGCCTTGGGAGGTGGCGTAAGCTAGCGACTTTCGTGGCGGTGGGACCACTCAATCCGTGCGTTTTGCGCAATAACGAGCATGTACCGTGCCAAGCCAAAAAACATTTAGAAAACACTCAAGAGACAGCTTCCTCTACGTTGCATACCCGACATTGTCGGTTATCGGACAATGTCGAACGTGCCTCTCGGCATCGACCTACGCCTGAACCCTAGCGCCCCCGCAAGGTCGTTCGCTGCCATTTCGACCTGGCGAGCTGGTGGTGACCGGGTTTTAGCTCCGACTGTTCTCCGGCTGACGGACAGGGCGGATGTCGCTTTTAAAAGAGGAACTGTCTGTACCTTCAATTCAAGAGGGCGCGGCCACGAGAGATGGGCGCGGCGAATGCGGTCGCGCAGATGACCGCGAGGACCAACACATCCGGCAGACGGGCAAAACCGTAGCCGATCAGTGTCCACCCCTAGGGGCGCACTCCACTCAGGTGTCAAAATTGCACGCCGAAACACAGGACCGTCATCGGCGAATCCGCCCGTAGAAACTGCATTCCCTGGGCGGTAGAACGATGAGAAAGCCGTCGCCTTCGACCTTACCAGGGAACCATGGCCTGAATAATCAAACTTGAACAAACGGATGAATCTGAGCTCTGATCTTGTTACGGCGCCTCAAGGGAGGAGCAGCGATATGCCGAGCGTTTGATTGCGCTGGGGCACATCTTGAGTTTCATTCCTATGCTCATCGTCGCGCGACTGGTACCGAACTTCCTGGGACCTATCGAAAAGCTCAGCCCCTTGCCCGGCTTTGCCAGCGCAGCTGGATCGCCAAATCAGAAAGAGCACACTTGCGAAATAGCCCAGCTGAAGAAGTAGCGAACAGCCCAGCGTCGTGACGACTGCTAGACGGAACGAATGCGAGGCGAAGTAAACCGTCACAGCGTTGCCGCACAGGACCAGCCCGAGGAGCCGACAAAAGATGATGAAGCGCATGCCGTTCTCCTGATTTTGTCTCGTCAAATCATGCAGCTCATGCTGCGATCTGGTCGGCCGCGAGATGGGTCTGGCAGTTCTTTGGGCAGACGCGGCCGCAGGCTCCGCAGCCAATGCAGCGGCCGGCATGGTCGACAACCATGATCATACGATTGAGCTCACCGTCGAAATCGTCGTCATCGGCGTCGCAGGCGCCGAGGATTTCACCCGCGTCATCGACGCCGTAAAGATGCATGACCTCGCGCGAGCAGACTTTGAAGCAGCGGCCGCAGCCGATACAGATCTTGCCATCGATAGCGATCAGATATTCCGGCACCCATATGGAGCCGTCGCGGCTGATGAATTTGCTCCTCATCGCAAAGTCTTCATTTTGGCAAGCTCTCGCCTGGCACCATCCAACTCGGCATAAACGGCATGCGTTTTCTCGGCGACTTCCTCTATCTCAATCCATTTGACCGGGAGACCCTCGGCAAGGTCGCGCAAGTTCGTCTTGGCAATTGCCGCGCGCAGTTGAAGCTTTCGAACTTTCTTCGCCATCTCATCCAGGTTTGACATGATCCTTCCTCGAAAATGGGTTTCTTCACGCCCGCGCCACTTCGGGATAGGCAATAGCTGCAGTCACATCGCCGACCAGTTTCGCGCCGGTATCCGCGAGTTTCCGGAGAGTCTCGAAGCGAATCGGTGGACGTCTCGACAGACGTTTGATTTCTGTTGTTGACAATGTCATCACGCCTAAGCGCTCCTCGATCGCCAGCTCCGACATGTCGAGCCTCCACAGCACGTCCGGATCCCGATTGCCAATGAGTGGATATTCCGGCGCAGTTCCTCGGTGATAATGAAATCGGCCAGCAGCCCGGTGTCCGATTTCCGTTGGCATGAGCCGTGAAAATCCTGAGCACGGATCAGCCGCAGGAGGCATTTGACGAACGGGCGGGAAAGGGCCTCGCCATCCTTGTTGACGGCAGGGCCAAGCGCTGCGTGAGACATTTCGTTTCCTCAATTTCAGGTCTCGTCCTCAACGGAGGATTTCTGCTTTCGGTTACGCTGACTTCGGGCTCGCTTACGCAGCCGACGTCCGGCCCCGCCAGGCCGATTCCACGTAAATGCTGCCCCTGGGGCCGACCTTGAACAGGTCCTGGACTGTGACGTCTTCAACGACGGGCCAAATTCGCGTCGAATATCGCCGCCGCGGCTATTCGGTTGGAAGTCTAAGGTCCGAGCCCTGACCTGGAGCAAACCGTCGACCCTGTACTTCATGAACACAGTTACTGCGGGCGCGCCGCAGAAAATGGGCGAATTGATCAGAGTTCCATTCCACTTGTCATCCCGACACCTTGCCGGGCTGAAAGTTCGTGAGAGGTTAGCCACGCAGCCAGTCGTCCATTTTGATCAGAGGAGCCGGGGACTCTCTACGCAACATGTTGTTCTCCATTCCCACACCTTTCCTGACGTTTATGCGCGAGCTGGTTCTCTCAGAACGGAACACACCGGTTAGAAGACCATCAAAGTCTTGCGTGTTCTCATGCGATCAGCCCTCACTCAGTATTGCCGATCTAAACCAGCAAACGTCATGCCAGCGCGTTGCCCGCAGTAAATGCATGATTCTGCCTCGAAACCTTACAAGCCCAAGACGGCCGGTTGTTTTGAACCCGACATGTTTTCTGCCGCTGTCAGCTTTTGGACACGCATCATGCGTCAGACGCTTGAGGGCGAGAGCGGCTTGGCTGTCTGCCCTGCGGTAATGTTGGCGTCGGCTCATCTAGCATCATTCGCCGCCGGCGAAGCGCGGGCGCGCACAGCTAGGCCGACCCAGCGCCCCGAACCGCATGACCTTCTTGATCGGCGGGCTACAGGTCGGAAATTCCGCGATTCCGAAAAAGTTGGTCAGCGCAGTGCAGCCCGCTCGGCATTTGCCGCACGAATGGCAAGCGCCCGAAAGCTGTCAACCGAGCGATCCTCCAAGGCGCGGGCCGGCGCCTCGACGATATGTTGGTTAAGGCCGGCCAGTGTTTGTACCTATGGTCTGGGAGTGGCCTTCGGGCAGCCAGTGGTAGCGAGTAAAGCTTCGGCATCCTCGGCTTTGATTGCCGCCCAAATCTGGTCGAAATTACGATAGGCTATTTGCCTCCTCCTCATTGAGAACAGGAAGCTCTGCTCTGGCGTAGAAGCCTAGCACGGGTCCGAGATCAAAGGTCGTTCCTGGCGCAAGGCGCCGGACGGACGTGGGCCATGTTTCGGTTGAGACGCCATCGATGCCTCGCGCCAGCGTGCTGGCAAAACGGGGCATCAGCGGCGCGAGTGTCTGTGCCAGGATCGCAGCGGCCGTCGTCTGAAGGGCGAGCGAAGTACGGGTGCGGGCGGGATAGAGACGTCGCGCCGCTGCATAGTCTTGCGCCTGTCGGTAGAATACACAATCGCTCACGAAATCGCAGGCATGCGCGGCCGCGCGCCGCACCGAGAAGCCATCGTCCGAATAGGCGCGTTCCATCGCCGCGCGATGGATCTCTATCCGAGCAAAGAAAGCGCGATCGTCAGGAGCCCAGTCGCCTGCGTCGGGCACACAGCCGCCAAAGTCCTGCTTGATTTCCCGGTGCAGCGCATCGAGCCAATTCAGCCAGATCCCTTGGAACACCTCGTTCTCGGTGCGGCGTAGCGCGTCCAGCGTGAAGTTCGTCCGCTCACCCTCCGGGCGCGTCAGGCCCAAATGAAGACGGACGACATCGACTGTCTTTGGGCCTAGAACTTCTTTGCCCCAGACCGCATGGCCGCGGCTGGTCGAGAACTTCTGGCCGTCTAGCAGGTAGAACTCGTTCACGTGATACCGGACGTGCGGCGTCCAGTGGGAAAAGACCTCGGCGTAAACGGCGGGGCAAAGTAGCGCGTGGTAGAATGAATTGTCGAAACCGAAGAAATGGACTATCTGCCAGTCGTTGCTGGGCAGGGCCGCATTCCAGTCACGACCGAGCGATGTAGCTAGCGTCTGGATGTTGTAAAGAAAGCCAAACGCCATCTCTGGCCAAACCCAGGTCACCTGCCCCGGGAACCCCTCGGCCGGTAGCCCCCAGTCCGACGGGTGGGTGACGGGCACGGAAAAGTCGCCACGTTGGCGTAGACGCGCGAAGAGGTCCATGATCCGAACGGGGGCGCCCGACGCCCTTAAATGCCGGTCGATATTGACGTAGCACCGTTCCAGCGCAAGTTCGGGACGGCGCATGGAGCCGACCACCGGCGCCTCAGCCGAGTGCCGCGACCGGACTGCACCTAGGTCGTGGCATAGGTTCGGCGCGCCGCATTCCTCGCAGATGTTGCCAGCAGCGGAGCCGCCGCAATCGGGGCAGAGGCCGCTTACATCCGGTTCGTAAAGGTAGTCGCCTGTCACAGCATCAAAGAGCGCAGGGCTCGGGCGCAGATCTACCGCCGTGCTGCTCAGAAGACTACGGAAACACGCGGCTTGAAACTCTGCATAAGCGCTATCGCCCAAAGTGGAGAGGAAACTGTGGACCTCACAGTCGAGAAGCGCAAGCGTGGCTTGAATCTCGCCGGCGTAGTGGCGCGCCACCTTTGCGGGCGTCGATTGATCGGCATCGGCATGCGTGGCGACGTAGCTCTGGTAATCGTCGCTTCCAGTCAGGTGATAGGCTTCGACCCCTTTCATGTGCAGGAAACGCGTGTAGACGTCGGCGCCAAGATAAGGGCCAGAAAGATGCCCCAGGTGCAGATCGCCATTAGGCGTCGGTGGCGCGGAGAAGACGAAGGTCGGCCGGCGGGGAGTCGCGACTTGTGCCGCAGCGTCGAGGGCGGCCTTGCCGTCGCGCCAGTAGACATCGACGAAATTTAGGTCTTCCTCTCCATCGTTGTTCAGCACATGCGCTTCAAAAGGGTGGAACAGAACGACATCGCCGGCCGCGACCGGGATCTCCCCAAGATCGGTCCTGACCTTGCCCGCTCCAGACAGGATCACGAAGGCCTCGATTTCGTCGTGCCGATGGGGCTCGGATGTGACGCCCGGTGCCACCTTGCCGAATGAAAAACCGGTGCCCGCGCATCCCGTTCCAAGCGTAGCCGTGTCAATACCGAACGCCCGCGACAGCTCCGTTCGAGAAAACGTGGATTTGCGCATGACGAACCTCAGCTATTGAAACAGTGATATCTTCGGCTGCCAACGCAACAGCTTCTGCTGCAAGTTGCGATGAGAGGCGGTAGCCCGACACGTTCGCCTCCGTCAGAATAATCCGGCTCTGGGGCCCCAGGCGGGCGACGACGGGCGCCAGGAGGGCTTTAGAAGACCGCCCGGCGACACCTCCACAATCGACATACCGAAGCGTCGTAACGGATTGCGGGTGATGATCCAGTAGCCAGCGATCAGAACGCCATGCTCTCCGCGCATTTTTCTAGCGGTCGATCAGTTTCGTGTGCATGCCTCGCCTTCCGTGAGTTCAATCGCGATAGAAAATGCCGTTTGGGGGTTTGAGGTTGTCGAGATCGGCCTCTTTGCCCTCCGGCGGATTAAGGGCGCGCTTAAGCACGTTATATTCAGCGCGGGTCGGTCCACCGGTCGAAGCACGCTGGAACACCAAGTAGAGTGTTCGCCGAGAACGATTGCTTTTGTTCGGTTGTGAGTAGTGCGGTGCGTAATCGTCGAAGATGAAGATGTCGCCAGCCTTCCATACTATGGGCTCCCAGGAAAAGCTTTGGGTGACTTCAGGGTCGATTACCCCGCCGGCATCCATGGGAAATACCCCCTTCTTGTGGTTGCCGGGACTGAAGAAAAGGCCGCCGTTGTCCGGATCGGAGTCGTCAATGCCTATGGCAACGACCGCATGGACCATCCGGTCGGGCAGCCTGTGTGGAATGTGATAAATGTCCTGATGCGGGCGATAGCCGCCGCTATCGGGATAGTGGAAAATCAGCAATTCCTTGAGCCTGCGCGACTCCTCGCCAAGCAAACCATCAACCGCAGACTTTATGCGCTGATCTTCTAAAAGGAGAAGACGCAATGGGTCATGGAAGTCGAGAAAATTCTCGGCCTTGGAGATGATCGTCCGATTGTCCGTCGTTTTCTCGAACCACATGAGCCATTTATCGTTGCTGACCTCCCAGCGTGATATGTCTTCCACAAATCTGGAAATATCTTCCAGAGCCGCGGGATCGAAGAACCTTTCGAGCCTGACGTATCCGTCTTTCATCCACTTTTCTCTTTGTGCATCGGTCAACATGCGAAAAGCCTCCTGTTGGAAAGATGGGTTGGTCAAACATTCCAGTTAGGGGCAGTCGGGTGCTGTCAGGGTGGGGGCCGACGGAGACGATACTCCACGGCATGCAGACAGCGACGCTAAGTGCATGCCGCTCCCGGTGGGTTGCAAGGCGTTGTTGTCCCTCCTCAATGGAGAGATCGCCCAGGCCCACAAAGATCTGTCGATCCGGTACGTCTGCATAGTAGTCACGGCCGAACATGCTGTTGGTGGTGCGACTGTCCGAGAAGACGAGCTTTCGTGCAGCCTGACGCAACGCAAGCCGTGCGCCACGCGTATCTTTGCGACAAGTTCCCGTTCGGGTCGTCCGCAGAAGTTCGGCGCTAGACTGCCCATCCGAGGCCAAGCCGGGTCCAGGGGTTCCCTAAGCTGGTCCCGATCACTTACCTCACCCGGTCCAGCCACCACACGCATCGCTACGGGCCGGAAGCCTCCGCTGGCGGCCGACGCGGCCATGGCCGCCAGGGCCACTGCGTACTTTCGAGTGAGCGACCTGGTACGGTTTCGACGACCGTGGGACAAATGCACGCCCGCAGAATAAAGCGATGCGTCCATAGGTCCAAGGGCATGTTCAGTCACGATGAGTTCGGAGGGGGCTCCGGCCGTCGCCGCAGCGGAGGCGGACATCATTCCTTGGATGCCACCGCCGATGATCAGTAGTCGATGAGTCATATCCCGCTGCCCATTTCTTCGGCTACCGGGTCGGGCCAGCTTTCGACGGAGGTACGGCTGATAAAGCCAGGATGTTCGGGGTTCGCGCGCGGCGCGCGCTGCAGAAGGCTGTCAAGAATGCGGCGAGCTCGCCAGGCCAGCAGGCTTAGGTTCGGATCGGCCAGCCCGCGCTGCCCGGGATTGGCGTTCTGTACGAAGATGCGTCTGTCGCGCGGTCCGTCCCAGCACACCGAAAAATCCTCGTTGATGACCAACTCATTGTCGGTCTGTTGCAGCCGATCCGCCATCGGTTCCAAAAAGCTTGGCACGGCGTTCTCGTAACCGGTGGCCAGGATGACGATGTCGGCCGTGACTTCTTCGACGTCGCCCAAGCCGCGCTGCAGCGTCAAGTTATGACCCGCGCCGGCGTTGATGCAGCGCGAAACGTTGCAACCCGGCCGCAGTGCGATGTCACATAGGTCTGGCTCAAGAAATTCGTGGCGATACAGCGCCTGATAGACGGCCCGCAAAGTGCGATCCGAAATACCATCCGAGGCAAGCACGAAACGCCGCAGGAACAGCTTGCGCTGCGTCTCGCTCATTGCCGCAAAACGATCCGAAAAACAGGGCATGAACAACTCGTTTGTGAACGGGCTGTTGTCGAGGGGCAGGTAGTTTTCGCGCTGCGAGACCCAGGTGATCGAGGCAGGCCGCCATTCTCTTGGCCCACCGACCAAATGCAACAGCACCTCGGCTCCCGACTGGCCTCCACCAACGACGCAAACATGTTTTTGCCGCACCTCAGGATGGATGTGCAGCAAATCGGATGAATGGAATAGGTTGCGTCCGATCCAGCCCTGAAATTGAGGTGGAATCCGCGCTTGCTTGCCGATGCCGACCACCAGGTCTCTTGCACTGAGAACTGCGTCGTCCGTCCGCACCCGAAACTCGCCATCATAGCGTATTTCGCGGACGGTCTCGCCGCCGCGCACAAGTGGGTTTCTGCGGAACGCCCAGTTCAGGTATTGCTCGAACTCAGCCCTGAGCACAGCATCGAACTGTGCATTCAGGAAGTGATACAGACGCCCGTTCTCGTGGAGGTAGTTTATGAAAGTGTAGGCTGATCGCGGATTCACCAGCGTGACCAGATCCTTGATGTGGCTGACCTGGAGTTCTGAGGAATCGAATGCACTGCCTGGATGCCAGCGGAAGTCGACTTGCCGATCCAAGAACAGTGCCCCGTGCCCGATTTGCTCGTGTATCTGACACGCAAGGCTCAAATTGGACGGGCCAGCACCGATCCCAATGCAAGAGAGATCCAGTTGTCTTGCTCCTACTGACCTTTCCCAAACAGATGCTGTGCGCAGCGAATGTGGGCCATGGCAGTTAGGCTTGCCCTCCCCGCAGGCATCGTCGACACCGCCGGACTTGCGACAGCTTGTCCGCGCGTTCGTAGTATCGGGTGTGACGCCCGCGGATTCCCGCTCCGTGATGAGATCGGCACTCATGCCGGCGATATGTTGCGCGTGGCTGGCATCGAGAATCCCGCCTCGATGACCCCCGCGTGGTCAGTGACATCCTTTTGCAACCTATCCCTCATTGCAATTGGGCTCAGTTGCCCGCCTCGACCGCGATGAGCCGACCTTCGGCCTGCTTGGCGACCAGCGAGGGCACGGTCATCAATGCGGCGACAGCATTTTTCCGTGGGTTTGATCATAGAAGACCTCCGCTGCTGCTTTCGGGAGGTCCCCTGCATCGAACGTGCCAGAGCAAAACATCAGCAAAGGCAACGGAAGGCAGGTTCGCAATCCTGTCGAGTATCCGACATTGAGGCCGAAACCTTGCACCGGCGCCGATTTTTGCACGCAATCGTACTCTTCGACTTCATAGCGTTGCAGGCGCTCTTGGCACTTTCCACACGGCCGTCATCGAGGACTGGCCCGGCGCCGAGTGTCGATCCCTGAAAAGGAATTTCCGTTATCAAGGTCCTCATGAGGACTATCCCGACATGGTCCTGCATTACGGCGACACGACGGATGCGGCAAACCTGATCCGTCTCCGGCAAGAAACGCAGCCGGACGAAATCTACAATCTGGCTGCGCAAAGCCACGTGCAGTCTCCTTCGGGACCGGGAATACACCGCCAATGCCGATACGCTCGGCACGCTGCTGCTGCTGAGCGATCCGCATTCTTCGTCTCGATAAAGAAACGCGGTTCTACCAGGCGTCAACTTCCGAACTCTTTGCTTCGGTCCAGGGGCATCCCGCAGCAGGAGAGCACTCCGTTTTATCCACGCTCGACCTATGCGGTGGCGAAGCTCTACGCCTACTGGATCACCATGAACTACCGCGAGGTATACGGGCTCTATGGCATCCTGTTCAATCACGAAGGGCGACGCGCGGCGAAACTTTCATCACGCGCAAAGTGACGCGTGCGGTGGCTCGATCATGGCCGGCAAACAGGACTGTCTCTATCTCGGAAACCTGGGAGCAAAGCGCGACTGGGGGTCGGCGCGCGCCTATGTCGAGGGCATGTGGCGCATCTTGCAGCATCAACCTGACGATTTCGTGCTGGCAACCGGCGAGACACACACGGTCCGCACCTTTGTCGGGGCTTGCCTTCAGGCGAGTCGAAAAGGAGATCGTCTGGGAGGGCGAAGGCGTTGACGAGGTGGCCGTGAACGCATGAGTAATCAAGCGCTGATCCGGAAACGCTGTTTCGGGCCAATCGAGGTTGACCTGCTGATCGGCGATGCCTCCAAGGCAGCCGACAAAACTCGATTGGAAGCCGAAGACCACTTTCGATGAGTTCGTCTCGGAAATGGTCGAGGCTGACTGCCGCGCCTACGGGATCGTGTTAGCGTGACGTGAAAACACGATGACTTCGCGGGCATGTGCATCTTGCCGTTTCGGGGACGTCGGCATTTCAGGCCCGCCGCGGTCAGCCGGCGTCAGTCAGTTCTATCGTTTGGATCGGCAAATTCACACATCCTGCAAAGCAGAAAACCAGCCGCTCCATTCATGCGATCGACGATTTCGCAAAAAACTGGGCTTTTAAAGAGATCGCCATATTCGTCGCATAGAAGGTTGCCCAATACGTGACGCCGCTCAAAATCCATGGAGCAGAGAGTAACCTCGCCGTTTGGAAGGAGTACATTCCGATACTGCCGTTCGTCCACGCATATCAGCGCTCCGACGACTGGCTGCCGTGGTTCTACAATCTTAGGGTCTACGCTTCCACCCCTGCTGCTCACCGGTCGCGCGCGAACTAGGGCTTGGGCAGGGATAATGTCGGCGATATCGGGATGGGGCTCACCCAAAACCACGAATCGGATCGAAGGGATGTCGGCGTCGACGAGTTGACCAACCAAATCGCGATACTTGTCTCCGACAAGGCGGCTATTCATGTGGGCGCCATCATCAAAAACATGAACCACGAATACCCCCAACCGCAGCGCCTGCAAGCGTTGTAGATCCTGCCCCTTCATTCCCACAAGCGTCGTGAAAATCCTGATGCCGTGGCCTTTGGCGGAAGCGTGCTCGACCATTTCGGTGCAATCCGGATTGAGCCATGGCTCAGAATACCCGGCAAAACTAATGTCGACGGAGGCTGGTACGCGCGCCAGACAGCGCTTGAAATCTCCAAGACTAAGATGCTTCGTATCAGATACTTTTCTTTGCCGGTCAGCGAACTTGTCCTGCGGACAATATGAACATCCCACGATGCATCCTGTGGTCGTGGTTATCTCCAAAACTCTGCCGGCTGGGATAGCAGAGCGCAGTTCCGGTAAAATCATTCGTTGTGACTCCCACTCGTCTTGGTCATGCATAACGTCCAGCATGGTGTCTTTGGCTTCATGACACCGACGGTCAAGACAGTCCGAATGAGCCCAGCCATCTCCGCCTGGGCAGCAGTCAACAGCCGGTTTCCTCAATCTGCCGAGCGGACTATCAACGAACTTTGGGCGCATCGGCGCGGCAGGGCGGCGCAACCGCAAAGTCGCGCGTCAGCCATTGCCAAGGTGTAGCCGTGACCGTTGAGCGGGCGCGCCGCCGAGATAGCGCAGCAGAAAATCAATCGTCTCGCGTTCTTATGCGGTCAGCCCCCACTCAACATTGCCGCATCTCCAGCAAAGGCCGTGCCAGCGCGCTTAGCCGCAGCAACTGCACGAGTAGGCTTCGAGAAACCTCACGCCCAACGCGGCCGGTTGTTTCGGACCAGA
The DNA here is from genome assembly GCF_051127865.1 of Mesorhizobium sp. RIZ17. NCBI lineage: Bacteria > Pseudomonadati > Pseudomonadota > Alphaproteobacteria > Hyphomicrobiales > Phyllobacteriaceae > Mesorhizobium > Mesorhizobium sp. RIZ17. The sequence continues at coordinate 3,073,086 of NZ_CP147861.1, read as the reverse complement.
CATGTTTTTTGTCGCTGTCAGCTTTTGGACATGCATTTCAGACGCTTGAGGACAGACTTGGCTGTCTCCCCTGCGGTAATGTTGGCGTCGGCTCATCATCTAGCATCATTTCGGCGCCGGCTGTGTGCGCGGAAGATCTACACGACCTGACCGCCGCGTGCAGCGACTGCCTGCCGGCTCATAGCTGATCTTTTCTTCTGAAGCCGGCGATGGGGCCAGGCCGTCGAGTGCGTGCTGCCGGATGCGGCGTATGCTGTCTGGCTAGACGGCGGATACCGCGTCACCTCCCTATTTTCGCGACAGAGGTTTGGTGGCGTCGCAGGCCTTCTTGCTACATCACCGCAGTGCTCGGGAATTCGTATCTGATCCGCGTGAGGCGAAGACCTTCTCTCTCGACTGCCTCGCCGAGGCCGTCTGTCCTGCGGGCACCGAACGATTTCTCATTTGGCATGGCGCATGCGCGTCGATCCGCAAACCCCGTCATGGAGGACAAATCGGAGCTGGCCGCCACTCCACCGCCTCGTACCACGAGGGCAGACGGGAAGCAGCGCCTTCAAATGAGGAACAAAATCACTTTACCTCGAATCTTGCCTCTCGATCACAACCGGAACCAGGGAACCGCGTCCGCGACCATCGCCTCGCGCCCCAAGGCAATTGCCCAGCGCAAATGGCTACGCGCGATTACGCCATGCATCCCTTACGAGGCTACGACAGCCCCTCGGAGAGCCTCGCCGCCATCATGCAGACCGATCTAAGCCCACTGATCCAGCCCAAAGGAATTTCAGACATGCACCAAGACACTGTCCGGGCGAAGGCTTTCGCCATGCCACTGACAAGCCCGGCCTATCCGGCCGGGCCATATCGCTTCCGAAACCGGGAGTATCTGATCATCACATATCGCACCGATCCACAGAAGCTGCGCGACCTGGTGCCGGAGCCACTTCAGGTCGTCGAGCCGCTCGTGAAATTCGAGTTCATCCGCATGCCGGACTCGACTGGCTTTGGCGACTACACCGAAAGCGGGCAGGTCATCCCGGTTTCCTTCCGAGGCCGCAAGGGCACCTACACTCACTGCATGTTTCTCGACGACCATCCGCCGATCGCCGGCGGACGCGAGTTGTGGGGTTTTCCGAAGAAGCTCGCCAGCCCAACGCTTCGAACGGAGACGGATACCCTTGTCGGCACGCTCAACTACGGCCCAGTCCGCGTCGCGACGGGTACCATGGGCTACAAGCACCGAGCCGCCGACCTCGCGAGCGTGAGGGCCTCGCTCGCTGAACCGAACTTCCTCCTCAAAATTATCCCGCATGTCGACGGCACGCCGCGCATCTGTGAGCTCGTGGAATATCATCTAGAGGACGTCCATTTGAGGGGCGCCTGGACCGGCCCGGCAGCCCTGAACCTCTGGTCGCATGCGCTTGCCCCCGTCGCCGAACTGCCGGTGCTGGAAGTAGTCTCGGCAGTACACCTCGTCGCAGATCTCACGCTCGCGCTCGGGAAGGTCGTCCACGACTATCTCGCGGAAGCCTAGCCTCGCCATCGGAAAGGAAGAACCATGAACTTTTACAGTGATATCTCATTGAACCAACGCGATGGGGAGCTGGTGGACGGCTTCTCGACAAGGAACGCCACTGACAATCTCATACAACGTCTTTCCAGCTACCTAGCCTTAGAGGACATTCCGCCGCTTTGCAGCGAGTGCAGGCGCCTCGCGAGTAAGAGCGATTGCCCTTGCCCATCCTCCCTGCTTTTGGTGCAACATATGCTCGCTGCCGTTTACCAGCGGCTTGACGCCATTGACTGCCTCTCAGAGCAAGGCGCCATAAGACTGAAGGCTTTTACCGATTATCTGGCGGCGGTCGTTCGAATAGCTTCAGAGAGCGGCGACGCGGCACCCTGGATTGATCTAGCAACCCGGTTTAGCGCTCTTTTCGATCCCGACGAGGTTGCCCATTGATCTCGCGCTTATCGCTTTTTCGTGGAACGAGCAGCCTCGTCGGCAGATGCGTCATCGATCGCCAGCGGCGTGCCGGCGCATATGCGAGCGTAAAAGCGCCGAGCAGCCGGTGATGTATCTCGAACGTGACGACGCCGATTGGCGCGATGCGCGTTGGCTCGGGGCCTCGTGCCCAAGCATGGGTGCGTTCCCATTCCGCGGCATCGTACTCGCGATCCCGTCTGTGCCGTGCTCAAGCAAACGAGCTCGAGCGAACCGCCCCAGGTTGCGGATTTAGACAATCGTTGATGGAGTTGGCTGGCGAATTGGCGCGTTCGGCCTTCGGTTGGAAGACCGGCTTGAGGGGGGCCAACGAAACGGAATTGGCGAAGCCACGCTGGAGTATGCCTTCACTGGGGTCGCGTCCCTGCACGTGCTGTAGCGCAGCGTTCGCGAAGCCGCTCGCGAGCGCGCCCTCATAGCGCTGAGCGGGCGAGCGGCTTCGGGGCGGGCGCAGAGGCTGGGTAGACGGGCCGGACTCACCTCACCCGGTCCAGCCACGACATGCATCGCCAAAGGCAAGGACCCCACTGACCGCGCCCGCAAAGGGGGGAGATTGGCCGTCATCGCTGCCTTCGCCAATCTCCAAGGCTAGAAGTTTGGAGCCGCCAGGGAAGCTGCCGGTCTCCCCCTTGCGGGGGAGATGGCCGGTAGGCCAGAGAGGGGGGCTGTCCCGCCAGCGTTAGATCACATTCAATTCCCTGAACGCCCGCCCTTCAGCGACACCGCTGTACCCAAACGCCGAGCAGTCCACCGTGCGGTAGCCGCCGTGCACGATCAGCTCGGCCAGCGCCTTGCCGACCGCCGGCGCCTGCTGCAGGCCGTGGCCGGAAAAACCATTGGCGAAGAGGAAATTCTGAACCTGCGGATGCGGGCCGATCACCGCGTTCTGGTCGAGCGTGTTGTGGTCGTAATGGCCGGCCCAGGCGCGTGTCGGCTTGATCGCCTCGAAGGCGGGAATGCGGGTCGCCAGCACCGGCCAGATCACCTCTTCGAACAGCGGCCAGTCCACCTCGAAATCGGTGAGGTCGGCCGGGCCGTCGCCTTCTTCCGGTTCGGCGCCGCCAGTGAGATAGACCGAGCCTTGCCGGAGGGATCGACCAGCAGCGGCATATCAGAGTATTTGTCGCGCGCCTCGAAGACGAAGACGTTGCGCTTGCGCGGCTCGACCGGAAACACCAGCCCCGCCATGGCAGCCACCGTGCCGGCATTCGGCCCGGCTGAGTTGACGACGATGCCGACTTCCAGCCTGTCGCCATTGTCGAGGCTGACACTGGTCACGCTCTGGCCGTTCCACCTCCGCCTTGCGCATGACTGGAGAGATTTCCGGCGGGCGTCGCCTCCCGAGCAATGCTTTTCATGTTCGTTACTCTTCGTAAGATCGATTATTTCGATGGAGCCCATCTACGTATGAATGCAGGCGTCACAGTAGAGCTTTGAACAGCATCGGTGCGGGTCCGGAACCGTCATCGAGCCAAAAACAGCGGCAATGTCGGCTTTTCAAAGATCCATCTGGTCACACCGCCAAAGAGCCGCTCACGCAGCCGACGGCTGCCATAGGCGCCCATGACGATCATGTCCGCAGAAATGTCGATTGCGTGCTGCGCAAGCACCGTGGCCGCCGATTTGCCGGCACTTGGCAGGAGGTCAACCGACACCCGAGCACCGTGCCGAGTGAGATAAGCAGCGATGTCGGCTCCAGGCTCCGCGCCGTTCCCGTTGTAGTTGGCCTTCGGATCGACCAGGGCGACACGAACTTCCTCAGCAACGCATAGGAGGCCCAGCGCTTCTCGAACCGCACGGGACGCCTCGACTCGCGAATCCCAACCGACCAGGACGCGCCGTGGCCACAGCGTCGCCTCAGCCCCCTTCGGCACAACGAGCACCGGCTTTCCCGTATCGAACAAGCAGCCGTTGACCACAGGAGGTCCGAGATTCTCGTCGTTGAGGAGTCCCGGTCCGATGATCGTGAGGTCGGCGCAGAGCGCCCGCTGTCGTGCCACTTCACCGAGGCTGGCCGGATCGTAATAGTCGGTGTCAACGTCATAGGCGAGCGACATAGATTCCAGCAGTTTCTGAATATCTCTGGAGCGTTTTTCCAGTCTGACCGCGTTCTGTGTAAATCGATCGATTTGCCGAAACCGATCGTTCAATCTGGCAATTGCCTGTCCACGTGCTACCGGCCACTCTGGGACACCATCTCCGATCCGCCGATGCGACATAAGGAGCATCGGAGCGGGTATGATCAGTACGGAAAGGTGCGCGCCGATCTCCGCACACAAGCCGGCAGCAGTTCTGACGTCCCGATCGGAATGGTCAGCGCCGGTCGAACAGAGTACCGTTTTAAAGCCCATTTTCCTGCTTCTTCCTGAGTGTTCGATGAGGGCGTTTCAGGCCGCAAGACCGGCTCACAGCGCGAGGAAAAGGGAGTGGCACCAGACCCGGCACTCGATTCAGCCGTCCAGCTTCTCGAGCGAGTAGCCGGCCGACCTGACGGTACGAATGACGATACCGGTCGAGGCCGTCTCCAGTGCCTTTCTGAGCCGACTGATATGGACATCGACTGTGCGTAGACCGACATGGATATTGGCCGGCCAGGCCCCGCCGATCAGCTCGTCCCGGCTGAAGACCTTGCCGGGAGCCTCCAGCAAATGCCGCAGCACGTTGAACTCGATCGGTCCGAGATGGATGTCATGGCCATTGCCGCAAACCCGGTGGGCATCGAGCTTCATCTCAAGGCTGCCATAGGAAAGCCAGCTGTCGTTTTCAATCCCGTTTGAACCCGGCTTCGGCAGCGCCAGCCTCGTCCGCAGATAATCGAGCAGCTTGGCCGGCGCCATTGGCCGCACAAAGCTCTCGTCAATGCCGGCCTTCAACAGATCAAGGTGCTGGTTCTCGGCGCCGGGCGCGATCAGGGCAATGATGGGCAGGCCGCCGGTCCGGGGTTCCCGCTTGAGCCGGGCGCAGATTGCGGACCCGGTAAGGCTCGTTGGACCGCAGTCCAGCACCACGGCCTGGAATTCCCGTTCGTCGGCCTTTGCAAGTGCTTCCTTGGCGCCGCCTGCCGGCTCACTGACGAAGCCGTCCACCTCCAGTATGTGGCTGAGGAACAGATAGAACTCCGCATCTTGCGAACAGATCAGGACGAGTGGCTTCATCAGCGCTACCCCGAGAACCAAATTGGCCTCGACCGCGTCGGCCGCGTGGGCTGGCCATCGCGGCTCCTCAAGGCCTGACATGATCCTCTTGCTCGAAGATTGGTTTCATGCCCGTGCCACCTCGGGATAGGCGTCGATGGCTGCGATGGCATCGTCGACCAGTTTCGTACCGGCGGCGGCGAGTTTGCAGAACGTCTCGAAGCCGAACCGATGGACGTCGCGCACGGTCTTGGACAAAACGACCAGCCGCCCGGCGGTGAAAAGCACGCGCCCGAACCCCTCATGGCTCATTTCGATCATCGGCGATGCCATCAGGCCGGAGCGCTCCTCGATCGCAAGGGCGACGGCAGTGTAAAACTTGTCGAGCCTCCACAGCACGTCCGGATCGGGATCGCCGATGATTGGGATCGTACGACGCCGTTCCTTGCTGACGATGAAGTCGGCCAGCAACTCGGCGTCCGCTTTGCCGTCCCATGACCCGTGGGAATCCTGAGCAAGGATCAGCCGCACGAGGCATTTGACGAACGGGCTGGCAAGGGCCGCCTCGTCATCGTTGACAGCAGGGCTGATCGCGACTTCAAACATTTCGCTCTTTCCTTGTTTCAGTCCTCATCCTCGAAGGAGGGTTTCTTTTGCGCGACACCAGCTTCGGCCAGCACCTTGCGCAGCCAGGGCGGAGGACACGTCCTCAGCATCATCTGCGTGCGCAACAGCACCTCTTGGATGGTTTGTGGCTGCAGCACCTTGATTGGATGGATTTTTGCCGAAATAACCTTGGCTGCCGAAGGCCCGCCGATGGCCAGACAAAACAGCAGATGGCAGCCCTTCAGCGCCTCCACCTTCGGCGTGACGCGGTCATCGCCCTCGGTCCGACGCTTCCCGCTCTCATCGGAAACGTCATCGAAGGCCACGGCTTCCACGAGATGCCACTCCTCGCGCGTCACGTCGTAGACAGCAAAGCGCTTGGCCGACCCGAAATGGGCATTGAGATTCGTCATGTCTTGCGTGGCAATGGCTACGCGCAATGCGCCTGCCCGTCGGTCCGTCATCGGTGCGTGAACCTCGTCAGTGACGAGTGAGAGGCGACGAACGGAGCTCATCTGGCATTTCTCGTTTCCGGAATGGATCAAGCGCCTCAGGCGTCGGCGCGTGCTGGTTGGCCTGAAAGATATTGGCAACATCGAAGATCAGGTCGCGGGTCCCCCGATAGAGGATTGTGAGCTTGTGCTGGCTGCCGAGCCGGTCGAAGATCGGGAAGCCGACGCGCATGAGCGGAATGCCAAGGCGTCGCGACGCCTGGCGACCGTGGGAATGCGTAACGAGAAGATCCGCGCCCGCTGCAAGAACTTCCAAATCGCCGAGATCGCCGATCTGAACCCAGTCCGCCGGTACTTTTTGCAGAATCTTCGACATATCGGTCGTCGTGACCGCCGCTGCGATTTCGCAGCCCATGCCGGTGAAGAAGGTTGCGAGTTGATAGAGTTGGTCTGGTTCCGCAGCGATCGCAATTCTCTTGCCTCCGAAATGGAAATGTCCGTCGAGCAATGCATCCTCCAATTGCGCCCGGCGACGGCGAACCCGGGCCGGCACCGCCGCGCCCGAAACCGCCGATAGCAGCGAGACGAACCGGTCGACGGCCTTCAATCCGGTCAGCGACTGGAACACCGCGTAAGGCACGCCGGTCAACCCGTGCAGCGTTTTCGCCGGGTGGCGCATGTGCTCGCCGATGACGATGCATTGCGCGGCCGTGCCAAGCTCGCGGATTTCCTCGACGCTGGTGCCGCCATAGGTAGTGGTTACCCAGCGGTCAGGAACCGTGCCGTCGAGTGAGCCGGAGACGTCCGGCAGGATAACCGGCTTGAGCCCAAAACTTTCAACCATGTCACGCAAATGCTCGACGTCAGCGACAGTGAGGTTGCATCCGGGCAGGATCGCGATCTTCTTCGGCTGCCGGGTCCGTGCGCCCGACCGTGTAATCCCTTCGATCATCGCCGCGACAGCCTGGGCCCAGCCTTCTTCGATAGCGCCGCCGAAATCAGGCGTGTTGGCCAGCACAACCTCCGTACCAGCGAGCTCTTCCGCATGCTTCAGCTTGATGTTGGCGATATCACTCGCGCAGTCTTCGCCACGGGTCTCCACCAGCGCGGTCGTGCACACTCCTATCAGCTTTGGCTTCGTGCGGGTTTTGAGGTTGAGGATCGCCTCTTCCAGATGGTCCGCTCCGCCGAGTATGGTTGCCACCTCATCCATCGCCGTTGTCTGCAAGGGGATCGCTTCCTTGAAATGCCGCACGAAGAGCACGAGCGCGAAGCTGGTGCAGCCTTGGCTGCCATGGAACAGGGGCATCGCACCCTCGACTCCAAGAAAAGCGAAGGCGGCACCCAGCGGCTGCGACGACTTCAGCGGGTTGACCGCCGCTGATTTGATTTTGCGAAGGATGCGGACCATCGAATTTCCTCAACGGTTGCCGAAGCGGTGAGCCGTCGCGCCGGCGAATTCATTGAAGGCGTTCACAGTCGCGGTCCCGTTCTTCGTGCTCGCCAGATTGTCCTCCACAGCAGGCTGGCGATCCCACGGCGCCGGCTCCCGCACCTGGTCCCAGATCGGGCTATGAATGGCGAGGTCGATCTGCCGGACAAGTTCCACCATGCCGTCATAGCCGGCATAAGGATGTTGGCGCTCCTGGTTGATATCGAGCCAGGGTGTCTTGGCCTTCAGCGCGATGAATTGCGTGCGCCCGCCCGACAGCATGATGTCGGCCTTGTGTTTTGAGAGCATGGCGTAAAGATCGCGCGCTGCCATCTGCTCGAACATGTGGTTTTCGTCCTTGAGGATCCGTTTGATCCGCTCCTTGTCTTCGACGGTGGATTTCTTGACCGAGGTGCCGACGATCTCCATGCCAATCTCCATCAGCGCGTGGACGACTGACCAGGACTTCACACCGCCTGTATTGAGCAGCACGCGCTTGCCTTGAAGCCGCCGGCGGTAGGCCTCGAGCTTCTTCCATGCAATCGCCTCCTGCTCAGCGATCAGCGTGTCTGTGCGATCGAGGATTTCCGCATCGGCGCCCTTCCTCACCAGCAGCTCAGCAATGTTGCGAAGTGCCTCCGAGGTATCGGTTATGCCGTAGAAGGAGCCCTCGAAGAATGGGATGTCCCAGCGCCCCTCCATTTTGCGGGCCAGGTTGATCAGTGCGCTCGAGCACACCAGCATAGCCGCCCGGGCGCGGTGCGCGGATGCAACGTCGATGTAACGCGCATCGCCCGGAATGCAGGCGCGCACCCGGATGCCGAGCCGATCAAGCAGCGGCTTCACCAGCCAGAATTCGCCGGAGAGGTTGAATTCGCCAAGGATGTTGATGTCGTAGGGCCCGGCGTCGTCGGGTTCCACCGTGCCGATGACATGATCGAGCAACGCTTCGGCGGCAAGTTTGTTGCCGAGGTTCTTGGAGCCGGCCAAGCCCGGCGCATTGATCGGCACCACGGCCAAGCCGAATTTTTCGGCCGCGCGTTTGCACACGGCCTCGATGTCGTCGCCGATCAGCGCCGTCACGCAGGTCGAATAGACGAAGACTGCCGGCGGCGCATATGTATCCTTGATCTCGCGGATCGCCCTGAACAGCTTCCGCTCGCCCTGCCCCATCACGACGTCGAGTTCGGTTAGGTCGGTTGTGAAGCTTGTCCGCCACAGGGTTGGCCCGGACGAAGCTGCGCCTCTGTTGTCCCAGGAATTGCCCTCGCAGGCGAGCGGCGCATGGACCAGGTGCGCAACGTCGGTAATCGGCTGCAGGACGATCTTGGCGCCGTCAAAGGCGCAGCCGCCGGCTGCCGCCCCGGGGGTCAGCGGCTTCGAGCAGCCCTGCTTGCGCGCCTTGGCATCCTTGCCGCGGTTGTTATCGCAGGCGGGCTCGTCGAAAACGTCCTGGATCTTGGCACTGAGCGAGGTCATTGCGTCAGTCTCCGAAGTCCATTGGGCAATGGACGGCCTCGACGAAAAGCCGGCACGGGCTTAGCGGGTGAGGTCATAGGAATAGTCCGTCACGCCCGTTTCGCTCGTCTCGCGATCGAGCTTGTCGAATATCTTGTCGAGGATCGTCGTCAGCACGCGTAATCCACCCTGGTAGCCCATGAGGGGAAAGCGATGGTGATGGTGCCGGTCGAAGATTGGAAACATCAGCCGGATCAGCGGCGTGCCGGTGTCGCGCTCCAGATACTTGCCATAGGAATTGCCGATCAGCAGGTCCACCGGCTCTGTAAACAGCAGCGAACGCATCGCCCAGAGATCCTTGCCCGCCCAGATCTGGGCATCCTGGCCAAAGGACGAGGATGCAAGCAATTCCTTCATCTGGGCCTCCCAGGCCGATGTGCCGTTGGTCGCGAGGCAATGTGTCGGCTCGCCGCCGGTCTCCATGACGAAGCGGGCCATGGCGTAGACGAAGTCCGGATCCCCATAGATTGCGTACTTCTTGCCGTGCAGCCATGACTGGCTGTCCGCCATCGCATCAACCAGTCGGCCGCGCTCCATCCGGATTGTCTCGGGGATCTCCTGGCCGGAAATCGCCGAGATCTTCATCAGGAATTCGTCGGTCGCCTGGACACCCAGCGGATAGTGGAAGGATGCCGTCGCTTGCCCGACCTCGTTGCAATATTCCAGCGTCTTGCGGGTGTTGTAATGCTGCAGCGACAGTGTCGCCTCCGCGTTGAGTGCCCCTTTCACGTCTTCGATCTTGGTGCCACCGTCATACATGCGGTATTCGCCGTCCGACGGCGTGTCGAACTGGTCAGAGGCGTCCTGAATGACGGTATAGGTGACACCCATCAGGTCGAGGAGGCGCTTGAGTTCCCGGTTGTTTCCGACGCAGAATCCGTCGAAGCCTGGAATGATGTTGATGGTCCCAGCGGCTTGCGAGCGCTCGCTGCCCTTCCAGAAATGCTCCAGCACGCCCTTCACCATGCCGTCGTAGCCATCGACATGGCTGCCGACGAAGGCAGGCGTATGAGCGAAAGGCACGTCGAAGTCGCACGGGACCGAGCCTTCGTTCTTGGCGTTCTCTATGAAGCTCCGCAGGTCGTCGCCAATGACTTCGGCCATGCAGGTGGTCGAGACGGCGATCATCTTGGGGTCGTAGAGCTTGTAGGTATTGGCGAGCCCGTCGACCATGTTCTTCAGGCCGCCAAACACTGCCGCGTCCTCGGTCATCGAGGAGGAAACCGCTGACGAAGGCTCCTTGAAATGTCGCGACAGATGCGAGCGGTAGTAGGCGACGCAGCCCTGGCTACCGTGGACGAAAGACATGGTGCGCTCGAAGCCCGCGGCCGCGAACACCGCGCCGAGCGGCTGGCAGGCCTTGGCGGGGTTTATGACAAGCGCCTCGCGAGCGAGGTTCTTTTCGCGGTATTCCCAAGTCTTGGTCAATTCGCGTTGATCGGTGACGATCTGATCAGGGTGCGGACATTCGAAATTCAGCTTCTTCTCGGCAAGCATTTGTCTGTATTCCGGCTCGCGGAACAATGGAGCATGGTCGAGAACTTTTTCGGCCGATTGCGGCATGGTGGTCACCTTTTCCATCTGGCTGCGGCAAACGGCAGCACAGGGACATCGAAACTTGAAGGGCCTCTCGCGGATCGAGTGCCCCCGAGCATTTATCGGCCTCCCTGCCTGGCAGGGAGGCCAGTCCTCATTCGGCGGCGACGGCCCTCAGCGGTGCGTCCTTCATCTTCTTCCACGGCGCGCGGTAGAGACCCCAGACCGGGTTGTTGATGGCCAGATCCATGTCGCGGGCGAAAATGGCGAAGCCGTCATAACCGTGATACGGGCCGGAATAGTCCCAGGAGTGCATCTGGCGGAACGGGATGCCCATCTTCTGCACCGGGTACTTCTCCTTGATACCGGAGCCAACGAGATCAGGGCGGATGCCTTCGATGAACTTCTCCAGCTCGTAACCGGTGACGTCGTCATAGATGAGCGTGCCATTTTTCACGTAATGGCCGGTGCGCTGATAGTCGTCGTTGTGGGCGAATTCGTAGCCGGTGCCAACGATCACCATAGCGAGGTCCTCGTAGGCAGTGATGACGTGACGGGGGCGCAGGCCGCCGACATAGAGCATCACCGTCCTGCCTTCGAGGCGCGGTTGGTACTTGGCGATGACGGCATCGACCAAGGGCCGGTATTTGGCGATGACCTTTTCGGTCTTCTCCTCGATTTCCGGGCCGAAATGCTTGGCGATGTTGCGCAGAGAGGCCTCGATCTGGGAGGGACCGAAGAAATTGTATTCCATCCAGGCGATGCCGTACTTTTCCTCCATGTGCCGGCAGATGTAATTCATCGACCGGTAGCAGTGGATCAGGTTGAGCTTGGCCTTGGGAGCGCGCTCTATTTCGGCGAGTGTGGCGTCGCCCGACCAGTTGCCGACCACCCGAAGCCCAATCTCTTCGAGCAGGATTCGCGAGGCCCAGGCATCGCCGCCAATGTTGTAGTCGCCGACGACGTTGACGTCGTATGGGCCAGACTCGAACGCGACATCGTCCTTGTCGAACACCCAATCGCGGATCGCATCATTGGCAATGTGGTGGCCGAGCGATTGTGAAACGCCGCGGAAACCTTCGCAGCGCACCGGTACAATCGTCTTTTCGTGCTCCTTGGCTTTCTTGCGCGACACGGCCTCGATATCGTCCCCGATCAGGCCGATCGGGCATTCGGACTGCACCGAGATGCCGCCACTGAGCGGAAACAGGTCCTCGATCTCGTCGATGATCTTTTCCAGCTTCTTGTCGCCGCCGAAAACGATGTCCTTCTCCTGGAAGTCGGAGGTGAACTGCATTGTCACGAACGTGTCGATGCCCGTCGTGCCGACGTAATAGTTGCGGCGTTGCGACCAGGAATATTGCCCACAGCCGACCGGCCCGTGCGAGATGTGGACCATATCCTTGACTGGACCCCACACCACGCCCTTGGAGCCGGCATAGGCGCAGCCGCGGATTGTCATCACGCCCGGAATGGATTTGATGTTCGATTTGACGTCGCATTCGGAAAGGCCCTTGTCCTCCCCGCCGGCCTCGTCCTTGCTCGTTGCGACGCTGAGGTGCTTCTTGCGACGCTTCGCCGCCTTGTCTGGATATTTGGACAGCACGTCTTCGATAAGCTTCGCATGCAAAGCGCCGTCATTCTCATAGTCGAGGCCCATGGGACCTGCCCCTTTCAAGGTTCGGGTAACGCCTCGCCAACGAGGCCTTGTTTCGTAGAAAGGGGCGCCAGGTCACGGTCGGCGCCCCCCTGTCGGTAGCGGCGGTTACTGAGCGACGGCCAATTTCGCTTCCTTGGCCTGAAGCTCGGCAAGCATTTGCTCGTCCGTCTTCATGATGCCGAAGTCGAGCAGCATGTCCTCGAGCTCCTCCATGGTGATTGGGGTCGGGATGGTGCCCTGGCCCGAATTGCCATGGATCTTCTCGGCCAACGCGCGGTACTCCCCTGCCTGTTTGGAGTCCGGCGCATACTGGATTACCGTCATCTTTCTCAGTTCGGCGTGCTGGACGATGTTGTCGCGCGGCACGAAGTGGATGAGCTTGGAATTGAGCCTGGCGGCCAGCGCCTCGGAGAGGTCGAGCTCGCGGTCGGTCTGGCGCTCGTTGCAGATCAGCCCCCCGAGCCGCACGCCGCCCGAATGGGCGTATTTCAGGATACCCTTGGCGATGTTGTTGGCGGCATAGAGCGCCATCATCTCGCCGGACATGACGATGTAGATTTCCTGGGCCTTGTTTTCGCGGATCGGCATCGCGAAGCCGCCGCACACCACGTCGCCCAGCACGTCGTAGGAGACATAGTCGACATTGTCATAGGCGCCGTTCTCCTCGAGGAAGTTGATCGAGGTGATGACGCCGCGGCCGGCGCAGCCGACACCCGGCTCGGGGCCGCCGGACTCCACACACTTGATGTCTTTGTAGCCGATCTTGAGCACGTCCTGGAGTTCGAGGTCTTCCACAGAACCTTCCTGGGCGGCGAGATGCAGAACCGTATCCTGCGCCTTTGCGTTCAGGATCAGGCGGGTGGAGTCGGCTTTGGGGTCGCAGCCGACGATCAGGATTTTCTGTCCGAGGTCGACCAGGGCGGCTAGCGTATTTTGAGAGGTGGTGGACTTGCCGATGCCTCCCTTTCCGTAGAATGCGATCTGACGCAGACCTGACATGTTGCTTCCTTCCTTCTTTCCATCCATAGCGGTTACCGCGACTTCAATGCCGGTCGGCAGATCCCGCCGCCTCGCACCGATCGTTTCAAAACTCGTGCCAATTTGGCCGGCTGGATCGAAGAAGAAATTTTATGATTGCTTTTCAGCTGTTTAACATTTGGCAAAAATATTAAATTGGCTAAATAAACTTGTGTCGCGGGCCCGACAAAGGCGACAGGAGATGTCGGACGGCGTTGAGTGAGACGTCGGCCGCGGAGCCCGGAAGGAAGCTAGTTGTCAAAATCTGATGGAGTAGATGCCCCCTCGCGTCTTCACCCCGATTTGGTCGGTTTGCCCGTCGGGATTGTAGCTCGGCCATCGGGCGCCACGTCGGATAATTTCGCGGGTCAGGCCTGGACTAAAGCAAGGGTCGTATGGCAGCCACAGCGGTCTGGTCGCTGAAAAGGGGACATTCTTGGAAAGGATCAGAATTGTTCAGAAATCGATCAAACGTGCGAGGCTTATAAGACCAGGATCAATTCCCAGCTCCGACATTGGAGCCTGCGCCGCCGCTGGATTACTGTGATAACTAACCTTCCACGTCACCGTTGTTGCATCGATGTGCTTGGTTATTTCCTCGAGATATGGCGCGTCCACCTCCGAAAGGGAGTGTCCCATGACGAGGATTCGACGCACTGATCTCAGGCTATGGAAGAACGGCTGCTGCTGCAGGATGATTTTGTCGGTCGGCTTGAACGTCGCCGAAAAATAGTCGTCGACGATCCTGTTGCCCTCAAGGACGCGTGTGTCCGCAGCCTCGACATCGACGCCGTGATTGAGGGAGTCCGCCAAAGTGCGCTGCCATGCGTGGCCGAGCACGAGTTGGTCAGTAGAGCTACTGGCTTGCCCGTGAATGTGCAGAACCTGGCTATCGGCAATTCCATAAGCCTTCTGAAGTGTCGGCGTATAATTGAAGTTGAGATAACGCGCGGTCGGGTCGAGCGGTAAAGGTTTGCCGGTGAATGAATTGGCTGCGGGGATGCGAAGCTGTCGAATCCAATCGGCGAACCGTCCACGCATTGTAGAAGAAATAGCCTCGACGACGCGGTTCAGTTCATACTGATAGTCGTGATGGCCTGAATCACTCCAGTCCTCCGCTCCATAGGACATGAGAAATTGAGAGGCATAGTCAATAACCGTGTCGACATCGAAGTCGGCCAGCCTCGCCTCGAATTCCCACCAGAACGCGTCGTCGACTGCAAAATATGTCTCGACTTCGCGATAGGTGGCCAGATCGACTTCCTTGAGATATCGGCCGAAGTCCAGGTAATCCGATGGAATATCGTGATAGCGGTCAAAGCCATTGCCGATGATGTATAACGTGTCGCTCATCAGCCTGCTTTATTCCAGAGTTACGCTGAAGCTCGGATATGGCTTTCGAAATGCAGTAAGGACGCGATCGCGGGCGTGGTCCATTTCCCGGGCAGCGGCATCGGTCAACATGAAGGTCGGACAGGACGGATCGCCACAGCCGCACGGCCTGATCGCACCAGTTGAAAGCAAGGTTTTATAGCGGCGACGAAGGTGATCTAGTTCACGCACCGTCGCTTCGAGGGCCGATCGGACGCTTGGATCACGGATGTGATGCAACGAGGGAAGGCGATGGATTTCTACGCCTTCACGGGTTTGCCAGATGCCGGTGCTCAGCACGCGAATGGTGTCTTCGACGGCCTGTAGGAAGGCTGGAAGGTTACCCTCCTGCTGAAAGGGTGTTCGAAAGGCCGGTCTATCGAAGGCCCGCGCAAGCATCGCCAGTGTCTGGTCATCGGTAATAGCCGAGAACCGGTCAACGAAATCGGCAGTTCAGCCGCGGTGTCGGGAAAGGGGACCCCTTCGACCAAACGTCGAAGGAGGAACTCGGCGCGGAGCCTCAGATGTTCTTCAAACTCTGAGCCCGACCAAATCGTGACGCGAGCCACTCCCAGCTTGTTGGCCGCAGCTTTCACTTCGTCCCGCCGCTGAGCGGAGACGCTGCATCGACAAACAAACTTAAAGGTCGCCGGGCGCCCGAACGCAGCACCGAGTGCCGCTGACATATCCTTCTCGGCCTTTGTCTGAGTAAGACTTGCGCGGTTTACGCATTGAATGACAGTCCGTTCGTCCGGCCGGTCGTCGAATGGCCGAGTGCCGACGATGTCTCGCCCTTGATCGCTGCCGGTCTGGCCGTACCAGGCGAGGTCGGTTCACAGAGGTGATAGGCAAAGACAAGTCGTTCGAACTCGGACCCACTGAAATCCTCGAAATGAATCGGTCGAACTGTCTGGGCGATACTCATAGAGATCCCTTCCTGGGACGCACGCCCCTAGCCAGGACCCTCACAGCAGATTGTCCGATTGCTGCGCATGTGCAGGGTCGGGCGGGGGCACAAACTGGTCGATGTTTTTCAAAAGGCAATGTGTGTCGCTATTTCTCGGCATCAAGCCAATTGCTTCCTGTTCGCAGATCGGCGGGATCCTCGGAGTCTTTTGGGATCTGGAGGGAGATGCGCCAATCGTTCGTTTTTCGCCGGCGCGAGGCGAATTCGACGCGCTGGATCGCGGCCATCTCGTCGGATGCGTACTCGACCTTGTGCGCGGCATCGAGAGTGATCTGCTCGGCCTCTATCCAAAGCGCGACCGTCAGTAGGACGTCACCGAGCACGCAGGGGCCGTCGGCGGTGCTGAGGGTGACTGAGCCGGGATAAGGAAAGCATGCCGTGCGGAACGCAGGCGGTTGCGCCTTTTGAATGCCGTCAAACGGATCTGCAGCCCCTTGGATTTGGTGCCACAGATCAGTTAGAGACCAAGTTGCGTCGGACTCGGTGTTGCGAAAGATCGGCGCGAGCGGGTCAGTATCCTCCGGTAAAGTAAAATCCACGTCCTGCGGACTGGGAACTTTCCAATCGAGCGAGCGGAATCTCCGGATGCCGATCCGTGCAATGCCGCAGGCCCTATGCCAAAAGAGCACAAAGTCCAGTCGCAACAAGATCGAGTGGATTTCCGCAACCGTAATTTCCGAAATTTTCCGCAGGGAAATGCCCGCATGAGACGCGGCAATCTGAGCCTCCGGGGAAAAGCCAGATGCGGTGACGGCAATGGTTCGATCCGCGCCAATCGAAGACTTCTTTGTGGCTAGCTGCTCGATCCAGGTGACATCCTGCAGCCTTGATCTGCGTCGACATTCGATCGTGACAAGCATTTCGGTCGTGCCGACTTTGGCACGAATGCTGGCATCCACTTCCCTCAGCCGACCTGTGAGCTTGCAACGCAGACGATCCGGTGACTTGACGATCAGCCCCCGGGGGCCTGCGTCGGCCTCGATCCGCGCGATCAGGCGTTCGAATTCGCGCCATTCGGGATCCCGATGTCGGTTCGCGGTCATTCTTTTGGACCGCCTCTTGTCCCGGCATTCAGGAACATTGGGAAGAAGCTGATCTGCTTCTTCATTTTGATGACGTCATCAACGCCAATCGTATTGGCCTTCCGTCGCTCCCCGCCGGCAGGTGTTATCACCTCAAGGTCTGGGTTTTCGATGATCGCTGCATGGACATCGTCGGCGTGCGCCGGGGTAATGTTGTATATGCTTTCGTAGAAGTCCATGACAGGCATGGCGTCTCCGCATTCCATGATCAGGCGCGGAATGTCTCCGAGAAGCTGGTTCTTGGCCGATACGCGACCGCTGATGTCGAAGAGGTAGAGCATGCCTTCATCATGCTTTGGATCGTAGGAGAGCATGTTGAGGCCGGATCGACCGAAGTGTGCCTGTAAGCTGGCGTTGTCGTGAAGAATGTTGTTGTAGACCTGCCTTGCCCGATAGGCATTCGCAAAGTGGATCAGCCAGTACCGCCACCCGCCGGGATTATTGATCGAGAACGGGCTGACATAGGGGGCGCACAATCGGAAAGCGTCAAAGACGATTTTCTCGGCTGTGCCGAGCCAGTCCTTTTGGCTCATTAACGCATCGAGCGCCTGGATATCGTTGCTCGTCAGCCCGAGATGATCGAGCTGGGCGCGAAGCCGCTCCGGCTGGTCCTTTTGAAGGAATGCGAGCAGCGAACTGATGACGAAGGTGTAGAAAATCTCAGCCGCGGGATAAGAGTGCATAATGTCGAGGATGGTGTTCCGCTCGACATGGCTGTGACCGCATTGATCGAGGTTGAAGATGACGCTCCGATAGCGGCCTTGCCCCAACAGGCTCTTGATATCGGGATAAGCGGCTTCGAAGAACTCGTTCAGATATTCGACCCGCAGATGCAGCTTGGGGCAGCTCTGGCTAGCCTCTGCTTGCATCGGTGCGACATGCGTCTTCAGAAGTTCGATCGCATCGCGGTTGGCGTCGTTGAATACGAGGAGGCATTCGACTTCGACAGCGCCAAGCCCTTGGACGGCGCGCTGCGTGTTCACAGCCTCGACTGCTCGTTTTAATTCCTCGATGAAAATCAACGGCGATCCAGGTGAGCCGCACTGGTAGCGCCCGCCGCCAGCGAAACCGTCGACGATCGCGAGGCGAAATCGCTCCTGCTGGGGCAGCCTACAGCGGACCGTCAGGTAGTCGAATACATATTCTCGCAAAATTTTATGTTTGCGGCGAGAGTGTTCCTCCAGCTTTGCTCCGTCGGCCCATTCATATCGTTTTTCGACCACTTTGCTCCCCCCGACGGATGTTGTTCTACATTGTAACCGTGCCTTGCTGGGTGGTCGGCATCTCGTCCCAGGTCCGGCCCCGATACTCGCGCCCGTTGGCCTTCTTGGAACGCTTTTTGTTATCCTTGCCCCAGGTTCCCCACTGCTTGAAGAAGAAGGCGGTACCGGCCGCCAGGCATTGGCCGTAAATTTCGTCGATCCATTCTTCCCTGATCGGTCGAGCGGATTTGCCGCTTTCACCGCCCACGATGGCCCAATGGATGTCGCGGAGGTCGACGGCGCCAACCGATCCAATGAGAGGCTCAAAAGAGATGAAGCGAATGGCTGCGGGCGCCTGGCGGAGATAGTCGACTCGACTCACGACGTTCGCGTCTTCAATGCTAGTGCCCAGCCAGACATTGGGCAGGATGTCGCCCAACTGCGAGGCGACGAGAGCTGCCATTCGCTCGGGACGCTTAGTAAGGATTTGATAGTTGTGGCGCGGGGTCTCGCGCATGACCTTCCAGACCTCAAGGATGAATTCGTCGCTGACACCCTCGTGGAAGAGGTCGCTCATAGAGTTTACGAAGATTTTCCGCGGTTTCTTCCATCCGTAGGGCATAGCCAGCGCCTTGCGGTCTTCCCGCACGACCCCATTCCACACCGTGCGCTTTCCCGTCTTACGGGTAAGTCCCGCATATTTTGCGATGCCCATGGCCTCAAGGCGTTTGGCCATTTCCATAGCATAACAATGGGTGCAGCCTGCGGTGACGATGGAGCATCCTGCGACGGGGTTCCAAGTGGAGTCTGTCCACTCTATCTGAGTTTCAGCCATCTTGCCCTCCCGAGCATTCCTTGACCCGACGCCGCATCAGACCGCTCCGCGTATCGGATTGACGACCTTGAGCCCGGCAAAGTCTTTTTCGTTATCCGTTACCAGCACGCACTCGTTCGCTCCGGCGACAGCGGCGATGATCATGTCGAGCCCGCTGCGCGGCTTGCCGGCCGCTTTTCCTCCTGCCATCAGCCGCGCCCAGATCAGCCCTGCCTTGTCGTCGAACGAGAGGATGCGGCCCGCAAACAGCGCCTGCGGCCCCTCAGGCCCAGAGAACCACCTGTCGAGTGCGTCGCGTTTTTTCCCGCGCGGCCTCTCCAGAACCCCGCGAAGAATTTCCGCAACGGTCAGCGAAGCGATGAACAAATCCTCGTCACGCTGTCTCGACATCCACGCCAGGAGCGATTCCGACGGCTGCGATTTCACGACATTGCTGATGATGTTGGTATCGAGGAGGTAGCGTGTCACAGGTCGATCTTCCGTCCCACTTCATGGGGGCGGGAAAGATCGAGGTCAGCTCCCACCAGCGGCGAACGACGCAATGCGGCGAGAATCCCGCCAAGCTTGGGTGGCTCGCCGGCGATGGTCTGGCTGACAGCAGCGCGCAGGCTAGAGGCATCCGGTCCATCTTCGGCCAGGCGGCGAGCCAAAGATCGAATGAGGTCGCGATCGGCATCGCGGCCAAGCACCTCGAAGCGCGCCAAGCCGCGCTCGCTGAGGCGAGATCGATAGTTTTGAATGGCGCGTTTTTGCGAGCTGCCCATAGTTGCCTCCGACTTATTTCCAGTAATATAACCAGAATGCTGGGTTTGATCAAGGTGCAGGCAGTCCAGGCAGTGCGCTCTTTCGGTTGAATGGCATCGGTGGACGCGTGATATATGTTACGCGACGGTACTTTTTGACCAGCGTCGAGCAGGCCGCCGGCCGACGCTGGTGTAAAGATCGTCCGATCTGGTGCCGATGGTTGGCGAAACCTCCAAAAAATCTTTCTGGCAATTTTCCCTTTGAAATCAAAAGCGTAACTTTTTTACGACCTCAGCGTCGGATTTTTTGCGCTGACAAGAGAAAATATCTCGGCGCCGACCAGAGGGCGTCGGCCCCAGGACGGGCGAGGCTCGTTCGGCGAACGGCGCGAAACAGGGATTGGTCGATTCGCGCGGCGATGAATGACCACAACGCCTGCTGGACGGGTTTCGTCGTGCAGGTGCCCGTCGCTGCCCGCCTTGAAAACTGTCAGAAAATCCCATACATTTCTGACAGGAGCATGGCCATGCAACGGTTGACCGAACAGATTCTTGCGCACGCGAAAGGGCTGCCAGAGGGCACGCCGGTCGCAGCTAAGAGCTTGCTTCACCTCGGGAATCGCGCCGCGGTGGATCAGGCATTGTCGCGTCTAGCCGAGCGGACGCAGTTGATCCGGGCGGGTCGCGGCGTCTATCTCCTTCCGGTCACGAGCAGGTTCGGCACCCGGGCTCCCTCCGTGGAGCAAGCGGTCGAGGCGCTTGCCAGCCAGCGCGGGGAGATCATCGTCCCGAGTGGGGCCGTTGCCGCCAACACCCTCGGTCTCACGACACAGGTGCCGGTCCGGTCGGTCTATCTGACTTCCGGCCGCACCCGGAAGATGAGCCTCGGCAAGCAGGTCGTCGAGCTTCGCCACGCGCCTCGTTGGCAGCTCGCCATGGCGCATCGGCCCGCTGGCGAGGCGGTGCGAGCGTTGGCTTGGCTTGGGCCGGAGAAGGCTGAGGCCGCCCTCCAGACACTGAAGCGGAAACTCCCGCCGGGCGCCTTCAGCGAGCTGGTCGCGGTAGCGCCGCAGCTTCCGACCTGGATGGCGCGCAGCGTGGGCAAGGCCGCACATGGCTGATCCCTTTCTCCACCTCCCGATCGAGGATCGGCGGGAGGCGCTCGGCGTCGCGGCCGATCGGTCCGGCCGGCCGGCATATCTCCTCGAGAAGGACGTGTGGGTGGTCTGGGCGCTCGCCACCCTTTACGGCTCGGCGCTCGGCGAACATCTGGTGTTCAAGGGCGGCACGTCGCTGTCCAAGCCTATCAGGTTATCCAGCGGTTTTCCGAGGACGTCGACCTAACATACGACATCCGGGCGATTGCACCCGACTTGGTGGGCGACGACGGCGAAGCGTTGCCGGAGACCCGTAGCGAGGAAAAACGCTTGTCCAGCGAGGTGCGTAAGCGCCTGCCCAATTGGGTTGAAGGAAGCGTTCAGCCGATCATCGCAGATGCGCTCGCGGCTTAAGCTTTGGCGGCCGCCATCCGCGTCGAGGGCGAGAAGCTGTTCATCGATTACGAAGCCGCGACGCCTGGCTCCGGCTATGTGGCGCCGAGCGTGATGCTCGAATTCGGAGCACGATCGACGGGCGAGCCCGCGAGCTTGCGCGACCTCGCCTGCGACGCGTCTGGCCTGATCGAGGGCGTGACCTTTCCCACGGCTCGTCCACGCGTGATGCATGCGGAGCGAACCTTCTGGGAGAAGGCGACGGCCATCCATGTCTTCTGCCTGCAGGAGCGCCGGCGCGGCGATCGCTTTGCTCGTCACTGGCACGATGTCGCGCGGTTGGACGAAACCGGTTTTACCCCGTCCGCCTTTGCTGATCGCGATCTGGCGAACGCAGTGGCGCGCCACAAGACCATGTTCTTCGCCGAGAAAGCGCCCGATCGAACGCCCATCGATTACGCGGCGGCTGTCAACGGCGGTCTGCGGCTTGTGCCCGCAGGCGATGGTCTGAAGGCGCTTGAAGAGGACTACGCCCGCATGGTCGACGACGGGCTTCTTCTGGAAGACGCGGAGCCTTTCGAAGCGCTGATGGCGCGATGTGCCGATATCGCCGAGCGAGCCAATTACATCCGCGAATAGAAAAAACTGGGGGGACGGCGCCGTGCGAATTTCGCGGATCAAAATTACAAACTTCGCCAATCGGCGCGGTGCGGGCGGGAATGCTCGATGCGCTGATGGCGGCAGAGCCAAGCCTCGCCGATCAGCGCGAACAGGTGGTGCGCATGTCGGCGGCGCTCGCTGTCGGCGGGCCGCTCGCCGACCTGGATCTGGCGAGCCTCGGTGGACGCGACGCGTCGCCTCTCCATCTTAATCTGTTGACGCCGCACTCGGCAAAGGGCTGCGAAGATGATGTCGTGATCATGGTGGGACTCGATCTGGGCGGTTTGCCCTGGCGCAACGAGCAGCCGGCGGCGCGACGCGAAAGCCGACGGCTCTTCTATGTTGGCCTGACGCGGGCCCGCGACGAGATCCATATGCTGTATTCCGGTTACGTCGATACCGGCCGCGGGCGAAGGTTCGGCACCCCGTCCCGTGCAAGAGCGTAGCCGTCGACAAGTGTGGAGATCAGCTCCTTTGCATTGGGAAACCGTTATTTGAGGGTCGGGTCGAGCTTATCGCGCAACCAGTCGCCGAGGACGCTAACGGCAACGGCCGTGATGACAATGACGAGGCTTGGAGCGAGCAGCATCCAGGAGGCGCGGGTGATATACTCGCGGCCGGCCGCGACCATGACACCCAGGCTGGTCATCGGCGGCTGGACGCCGAGGCCGAGGAAGGAGAGTCCGCTTTCCACCAGGACGATTTCCGGAAAGGTCACCGTCGCCGCCACGAGAAGCGTCGCCGCGCTGTTGGGCAGGATATGCCGCAGATAGACACGCAGCGGATGGGCGCCGAGCTGGCGCGTTGCGCTCGCATAGCCCTGCGCGCTGGCGGTGATTGCCAGTCCTCGTGCCAACCGCGCATTCCGCTCCCAGCCATAAAGTCCCATCAGGGCGACGAACAGCGTCAGCGAATTACCGAAACAGGCGAGCATTGCCAGCGCCACGATTAGAAATGGTAGCGAAGCCTGTACGTCGATCATTAGCAGCAGGGCATGCTCGACGAGCCCGCGGAAATACGCGGCGATGAAGCCGACCCCGGTACCGACCAACACGCTGATCGCAGTGGCGCCGAAGGCGACCAGCAAGCTGGTGCGGATCGAGTAGAAAAGACGCGAGGCCACATCACGGCCCAGATCGTCGGTTCCCAGGGCATGTAGCATCGTTCCGCCAAAGCCGACGGGCGGCGTCAGGCGATGGCGCAGGTCGATGGAAGTGATCTCATAAGGAGCGATTAGCGGCGCGGCGAGCGCCGTGAAGATCATGAGGAGAACCCAGCCCACAGCAAGGAGTGTCGGCAGGTCCACCGTGCGAGGCGACGGACGGTTGGTTTCTACAGTTGCCGTTTTCATTGCGATCCTGAGTTTGTTCCACGCAGGCGCGGATCGAACACGCCATAAAGCAGGTCCATCAGCAGGTTGGCCGATGTCATGGTCAGCGCCACGAGAAGGAGGATGACCTGCACCACGGCGAGATCACGGTTCGCAACCGAAACCACCAGCAATTGGCCGATGCCGGGCCAGCCGAAGACGCTTTCCACCAGTACGGCACCCGCGACCTGCCCGCCGAGCATCAGGCCGAACAGCGTCAGCACAGGAATGATCGCATTCGGAAAGGCATGGTGGCGAACCACCTGCCGCCACGTTACGCCCTTGGCGCTGGCCGCCACGATGTAGAGCTGCGACAGAACTTCGATCATGGCGCTACGCGTGAAGCGCGCGATAATGGCCGCCCCGCCCAGACCAAGCGTGAGCACCGGCAGTACGAAGCTTTCCGGCCGATCCGCGCCGCCGGACGGGAACAGGCCGAGCGTCACGGAAAAGATCAGGATCAGCAATAGCCCGAGCACGAAGCTTGGCACGGTGAAGCCGAACACGGTCAGCATCATCACCGATCGGTCGACCCAGGTGTCGCGATGCATGGCGGCGTAGGCGCCGACCGGAATGCCGATTAGCATCGTGAGCGCCAGTGCCGGCAGCATGAGCGCCAATGTCAGGGGCACGCGCTCGAACACAAGCTGAAGGGCCGGTTTCCCGGCTAGCATTGAATTCCCGAAATCGCAGTGAAGTGCCGCCAGGACATAGCGGACATACTGCACATACAGAGGCTGATCGAGCCCCCAATGCCGACGAAACGCCTCAAGATCCGGGGCGCGGGCGCTGGGACCGAGTATCTGCAGCGCCGGGTCTCCCGAGGCCCGCAGCACCACGAATGTAAAGGTCACCACGATCAGGATCGACAGGCCGGCACGCAGGACCTTGGGGCCGGCGAAACGAAACACCGCACTCATCAATGCCTCACCAAATGGCAGGCGACCTGCCGTTCCGGTCCTAGCGGCAGGAGTTCGGGCAGGCTCTGGCGGCAGACATCGCGCGCAAGTGGACAGCGTGGATGAAACGGGCATCCGCAGGGCCGATCGGTGGGGCTCGGCGGCTCGCCTGGCAACGCCACATAATGATCGAATCCGCCCGGAAGCCTCGGCATGGCCGAGACGAGCGCCTGCGTATAGGGATGGGCGGGTTGATCGATAATGGCGTCGGCGCGCCCCTGCTCGACGACGCGGCCAAGATACATGACGACGATCCGGTCGCTGACATGGCGAACGACCCGCAAGTCATGGCTAATGAACAAGAGGCCGAGCCCGAGCTCCTGCTGAAGATCCATGAGCAGATTGACGATTTGCGCCTGGACGGACACGTCGAGCGCCGAGACCGGCTCATCGCAAACCAGAAGCGAGGGTTTTGGCGCGAGCGCCCGCGCAAGCACCACGCGTTGGCGCTGGCCGCCGGAAAGCTGATGCGGATAGAGCCTGCCATGGTCTTCGCCGAGGCCGACACCGTGGAGAAGCTCGGCCACACGTTGCTTGCGGCTTGCCGGATCGCCAATTCCGTGAATCGCCAGCGGCTCGGCGACGAGAGCGCTGACAGTCATTCGGCGATCAAGCGCTGCCAAGGTGTCCTGAAACACCAGCTGCATCTGGCGCCGCTGCGCGCGCCACTTTTTGCTGTCAATGCGCGGCAGCGGCAAACCCTGAAACAGCACACCTCCGCTGTCCGGCGGCTCCAGACCGAGCGCAATACGGCCGGTGGTGGACTTGCCGCATCCGGATTCGCCGACAATGCCGGTCGTCCGGCCCATCTCGACATCCAGCGACACGCCATCGACTGCAACAAGATATTTCCGCGGGCCGTAGAGTGGCGAGCCGAGGGGAAAGCGACGGGTGATGTTGTTGAGACGCAGCAGGGTCATTGATACGTGCCGGCGTCCAAACGAAGGCAACGCACCGAATGCCGCGCGGCGACCTGCCGCGGTTCCGGTCGGCTCGTGCCACATGCCGTGATCGCGTACCGGCAGCGTGGCGCATAGGCGCATCCCGGCGGCAGATTGCGTTGTGGCGGCGCGCCGGCAATGGCGGTCAACCGCATGCGCGGACCGTGCGAGGGCGGAATGGCACCGATCAGGTCGCGTGTATAGGGGTGCTCCGGCGCGGTCAGAAGCGTGTGTTTCGGCGCCGTTTCGACGATCTGGCCCGCATACATGACGCATGCCCGGTCACAGACGGCCGCCACCGCGGCGAGATCATGGCTGATCATGACCAGCGCCATGCCTGTGTCGCGTTGAATATCTTTGAGCAGCAGCAGGATCTGCGCCTGCACGGTAGCGTCGAGCGCGGTCGTTGGCTCATCGGCGATCAGCAGTTCGGGCCGGCCGGCGAGCGCGATGGCAATCATCACCCGCTGGTTCTGGCCGCCCGACAGTTCGTGGGGGTACGCGTTGAGCCTGCTTGCCGCAGCGGCTATCCCGACCTGGTCGAGCAGGCGGCAGGCCTGGGCACGGGCGGCGGCACCGCTGAGGCCACGGTGCAGGCGAAGCGCTTCGGTGATCTGCGCGCCGATGCGATGCACCGGGTTCAGCGCGCTGGCCGGATCCTGGAAGATCATGGCAATGCGTCCGCCGCGCACCCGATCCAAAACGGATTGTCGTGCGCCCACAAGATCGAGATCACCAATCCTGGCCTCGCCCCCGATCTCGGCGGATTTCGGCAGCAGGCCAAGAACCGCCCGCCAAGTCACGGACTTGCCGCAGCCGGATTCGCCAACGATACCCAAGGCCTCGCCTTTGTTCACAGCGAGATCGACACCGTGCAGCACAGGCACATCGCCGAACGCCACCCTCAAGCCAGCAATGCTGATGGCAGGTTTGGTGGCGGAAGCCCCGATGCCATGAGCCGGCAACAGCGCGGCGCCCGCGCTGTTCTGGAAAGACTTATGCAGCATGGAACTCAGGCCACCGGCTCAGGCGGCATCTTCGGACCGAGATACATTTGCGGCAACGGGTTGGGCTGCCAGCTGACATCCGCCTTCTGCCCATAGATAAAGGGCATGGAATGCAGCGGCGTGATGCAAGGGTCCTCGATCTCGACAATGTCCTGCATCCGTTTGAAGGCCGCCTGGCGCTTGGCGAGATCGGTCGTCGTTTCAAGCTCGTGACCGAGCGCGTTAAACTCGGCATTGGTCCAGCCACCTGTTGACTGGAGGTCATTGGTCGGACCGATAATCTGCCACAGCATGGAAACGGGATCGGCGTAGAAGGCGCCGCCGGACGTGTCATTGATGCCGCCAATGTCGCCGACCTGCGTCCAGTTTTCACACATGATCAGCTTGACGTTGATTCCGGCAGCCTTCCACATCTCGACAAGCGCCTGGTTCTCGGCGAGCTGCATCGGATAATAGGTGCCGACGGAAGGGTATGGGATTTCCTCACCTCTGTAGGATGACTTGGCGAGCAGTTCCTTGACCTGCGCCGGATCATAGGACACCCCCTTGCGGTTGGGGTCGTTGATCTCGCCGAAGATCGGTAGCTGCCAGCTGGTCAGCGCTTTCGCCCGGCCGTCCCAGAGGCCGTCCGCCAGCGCACCGCGATCGATAGCGAGAGCGAGCGCGCGACGCAGATCGACATCTTTCAGGATGGGAGTCCTGAGCGGAGCAAATGTGAGAAAGCGGAACCACATGGCTTCGCCACCAACAATCGAGAGGCCGTTGACACCCTCAATTTCGGCAATGTGGTCCGGAGTGATGTCTGTGACGATATCGTAATCGCCCGACTTCAGTCCGGCGATGCGCGCGGCGATTTCCGGCAGCCGCTTGAAGCGGATCGAGGCAAATGGCGGCTGGCCTCCCCAATATTCGTCGTGCGCCAACAGCGTGATCTCGTCGCCATTGCGGACCTCGCCGATCTTGTAAGGGCCGGTGCCGATCGGCTTCGCCGCCCAGGCGTCATAGCTGCTGGCGCCAGCCCGTGCCCTGGCGCTGATGATCTGCGTGCCCCAGGCGCCGAGCCTCTGGGCGAAGACCGGATCCTCTGTCCTGGTGATCAAACGGACAGTGCGATCATTGATCTTCTGCACATCGGCAAGCGAGGAGAGGAAGTTGGCAAACACGGCCGCGCCCGGCGCTTTTTCGCCGCGCAGTCGATCGTGCCCGAGCGAGAAGACAACGTCATCCGCCGTCATTGTGGACCCGTCATGAAACTTCACATTGTCGCGCAACGTGATCTCATGGATCGTGGCGTCGATTTGCTTCAATGATGTCGCGAGCGCGAAATTCAGGCGAAAATTGTCGTTGTAGTCGGTCCGTAAAAGCTGATCGAAAATGCTGTATTGCACCCGCCAGGAAACGTTGGCGATGGAGGAGCCGTCCACCGGTTCCAGAATTGTGCGCAGGTCCTGAACGGCAATATTGAGGCTCGGCCTCCGCCCGGCTGCCGCCATGATCGTGTTCGGCAATGCTATTGCGCCAGCCGCCAGGGCGGTCATGCCGAGAAATCTGCGACGTGTCGTTTGCATATCAAAATCCCCTCTCTTTCAGTCGGGATGACAATCGGAGCGAATGAAATCCGCTCCCGAGACGGGCTGAGACATAGCGCAGTTATGTGACGGTTTTTTGCAGGTTTGAGACGGATTGTGTTGGTTATTGAAATCAAACGGAAAAAAATGTTTCACGGTTGGGGCAGCCGTGGGGGCTGAAAGAAGAGGATCAAGTAGAGACCAGTGCGGGGTTGTGACGGTTTTGCGGATATAGAACTTCAACACCGGCGGCTTCGATCTTGTCCAGCATGTCCGATGCAGGCCTCCGGTCGGTGATGATCACGGTAATCGCCGAATGGGGCAGGATGCGGTAACGCGCCGACAAGCCGAATTTGCTGTGATCGGCGAGAATGACAATTTTCCGTGCTTGCTCGCAGAGCGTAGCAGCAAGCTCCTGTCCGACCTGTTCATGGTCGAAGACGCCATTCGGATGCACCGCATTGACGCCGATGAATGCGATGTCGATCTGCTGTTCGCGGAGTGTACGCAAGGCGGTGAATCCGGTTACGGTCCGGAAATCGACATTGAAATCGCCCCCCAGCATGACAACGCGATGCCGATAGCCTTCGGCCGCGGCGATGGCAGTATCGACCATGTTGGTGACGACGCGCATTTCCGGGAGGGCCGATATGCGGCTGGCCAACGACAGAATGGTGCTGCCGCCCCCGAAAAAGAGATTCTGACCGGGCTTCAGAAGACCCAGGGCGATCTCAGCGATGGTGCTTTTTTCCGCGCGCTCGGAAACAGCTCGCGATGAGATGGCCAGCAGCTTTGGCTGTTGCGTTGCGACCGCGCCACCATGGACCCGTGCGACCAAGCCATCCTGCTCGAGCCGTTTGATATCCCGCCGCGCAGTCTCTTCTGAAATATTGAACCGCTGCATCAAATCTCGGATGCGCACTTCGCCATTCGCCTGGATGATTTCAACGAGCCTTCTATGACGATTGTAACTTAGCGACATGCTTCTCTCTCTCGCGGCATTCGAAAAAAGACTATTCAGTTCGCTGCGCAAATGTCACGTCAGGGCGTCACTCTCAGAGGCCGTTGAGCGGCTTAAGGTGCGCCGCAGAGCTTTTGCCAGCCTTTCGTTTTCCGTCCGACTTCGAACCGTCAGGCGCAGATATCGATCTGCGTCGTTCATGGCTTGATAGCCGCATTCTCTTACGAGGACGGATTCGAACAGAACGAGGCGGCGCTTGAGCTCGGCAGCGGATACCGAATTTTCAGGCAGCCGGCACAAGATGAAATTCGTTTGCGAAGGTACGACGTCGAGGCCCGGTACCGTCCGCAGCTCCTCGATGAACAGCTCTCTATCTTCTCGCAACATCTCTAGACTGTGTTCCAGTTCCTCTGCGAATTCGGGAAGCAGGAACAGTGTGTATTCCGCAATACCGTTAATGTTCCACAGCGGCAGTTTCCGGCGCACGGCGGCAACGAGGGCGGGATCGCCAGCCATGAGGTAGGCGAGCCGGATTCCGCCAAGTCCGAAGACCTTTCCAAGGCTCTTCACCACGATCAAATTGGCACAGGACGGAACCAGATTCTCAACGCTGTTTGGTCGGCCATCAGCGGGAAAATCAATGAACGATTCATCCACGATCAGCCGCCGCCCTCGAGATCCTAGGGCCTCCGCCAGCCATGCCACGTCAGCATGATCAACAAGTCGACCGGTCGGATTGTTTGGATTTACAACGATTGCCGTATCCGCGCCTGTCGCCAGTACGAATTCCAGGAAAGCTCGAACGTCGAGATCGAAATAGGGCGGGGTGAGGACGAAGTTGTTCTTTTGTTCGTCATCGAGTGGTGTTTGAAAGCCGGCGAACGTGGGCGTGGGAATCGCGATTGTGGGGTTCAGCGTTGAATAGAGCGCCTGGATGAGATCGGTCACCCCGTTTCCGACTGCAATAAAGTCCGGCTGCTGCGAGGTCATTGTGCCAACAACTGAAGCGATATCGATCTGCTGAGAAGGATAGCATGTCAACACGCCTTCGAGCCTCGCCGCCAGCCGATCGTAAAAAGTCTTGGGAGGGAAGCGGGTATTGCAAAGAAGCATGTGCTCGGCGATTGGCTTGCGCCAATAACCTCCGACGCTCGTTTCCAGACGCCGCAGCACGTTCTCCTTGTCGCACCGAAATTCCGCGATGGATGCGTCGACACCGTCGCAAATATCGAGCAGCTTGGAGCCAGCATTCAGGACATTGTCAGGCAACGCTACGTCCCGCTGGGATAGGCCCGCGACCAACGTGCTCAAGGCCTGATGCAGAGATGCCGCGGCGCGGCTTTCGGCCAAAAGATTGCGTAGAACATCAGCACTCAATCGATAAATCCCGGTCGGCGCGTCGGGCCGCCAAGCGGAGCCGCGCAAACCTTTGTTGGTATTGATACCGTCAAGAACCTCACTGTCGAAAAGCGGTGTTCCCCATATCAGGACAGTATCGCCATCATGTTGGCAAAACTTCTCAATGAGATCGCCGTCATGCGCGTCGCGCCACGAAAGCGTATTTGTGCTGTCCTGCAGGCGGAACCCATCGAATGTGCCGCTGCTCAAGTTTTCAACGAAAGTGACATCTTCAATGCCGTTTTCGACACAGGCGTTGACGAGACGGTCCAAGAGCGGCTGACCGTTGATAGGAACCAACGGTGCATCGTAGCTGCCACTCCACAGATGTATTTTTGGCCCTGCGAAATCGAGGATAAAAATAGCACGGGTCGTATCGGCCATCTCGGACTCCTTTCTTCTGAAGGAAGCAAAAAGCGCGCGTAGAAGCGCCCATTCCCAAAATCAAAACGACCCAGGGGCGCTCGAAGTATCCCGTGATGCGTTCATACCGGCGTCATCCGAAGCCTATAGGGGGCTTTGGTTTCGATCCGTCTCTTCCAGGTGCAAAATGACCCACACCAATCCATCCAGGCCTACCGCTCGTTTTCAGACGCCTGCCTCGATAAAGCCGCGCGCTCCTACGAAAGCGATTCTGATCCTCATGGACGGCGTAAGCGCGGACTATTTCGAAAAGCACAAACATCGGTTGCCGACGCTTCTTCGTTTGGCAGGAGACGGTCTGTCCATCAGTCGCCTGCGCTCAACGGTGCCGGGAACGTCGATGCCGGGGCGCGCAAGCATGCTAACCGGCGCGGCGCCTCAAGCGAACGGGATCTACGGAAACCACATTGTGCGAGATGGCTCGTTTGTCTGCGCCGACGCGTCTGATCTGCGGGTTCCGACCATTGCAAAGCTTGCCAAAAATAGCGGGCTTGATGTCGCGTCCATCGGCGCTGGGTTGATCGACCCAGCCGATTGCGATGTCTTCGTGCCGGCCTGGTGGGAACGAGGGTTTCTCCAGGGAAGCCGGTCATTTAAGAGCCTGCCCGAAAACCGCATCGCTCGCTCGCGCATGATCAAGGATCCAAATGGGCGGTTGCGAGCCGCCGGCGTGCTCGATCTCTTCGGCTTCCCGTCCAGTAGCGACACCGTTGCGAGCACTCCTCTCGTTGCGGGCCTGGCCGCGGATCATCTCATGATCGGGGCCGCAGG
Organism: Mesorhizobium sp. RIZ17; assembly: GCF_051127865.1. Classification (NCBI taxonomy): domain Bacteria; kingdom Pseudomonadati; phylum Pseudomonadota; class Alphaproteobacteria; order Hyphomicrobiales; family Phyllobacteriaceae; genus Mesorhizobium; species Mesorhizobium sp. RIZ17. The sequence goes on along the minus strand of NZ_CP147861.1, from coordinate 3,041,985 downwards.
AGCGCTGGCTTGCTCGGAGAACCCGCCTGATCTCATTTTGACCGAGATCGACATGACGGATTCGATTCAGCATCAGTTCGGATACGAAAGCGAGGCGGCACATTGGTCTATCGCCGCGGCCGACATGATGATTGGCGCTCTCATCGAAGGACTGAGGCGAGTCGGGCGGGAAGACGATTACGCGATCGTAGTCGCAAGTGACCATGGACATAGCGCCGTCCACACAACCATTTATCCGGATGCGATCATCCCTGACTTGCTTTGGGAAAGTGAAGGAGCGACGCTCCATGTCCTGGTTGACGGAGCTCATGACCGCAGAATCGCAGACGGACTGTTGGCGCGCTTCCAAGTGGAGCCGTGGTCGAGCGACCATGTTCCGGTAAATGAACGCGATTGCATAGCGGCCTATGTCGCACCTCCTGGACACTCCTTCGAGGAGACCGTTGGAGACACGCAAGAAGCTGGCCCGACGGGCAGACCTCGATACTTGTCCACCCACGGTTTTCGACCGGGCAGCGCGGAGGACGATCGGATATGCCTGTTGAGCATCCCTGGAATGCAACCTTGCAATATTGCCTGGGGCTCCGCTGAAGAGTTCACGCCAACCATTGCTCAGATCTTGGGATTGTCCGACGCCCCGTTTTCGGCAAGGGGTCTTCTGTAAGATGCCCGCAAGCGACCGCCTGCGGGCTCGCATATTCGTCATGAGAATACCTCTTTGAAGAATATCCCAAGGTTGGCCAACAGCCAGAACTTCCGACCAAACGAGTCTGAAGGATTTCGTCGTCCGGCCTCGAACCAACGCCACAAAGCAGCAGGATCGAACAAATCTCCCAGTGGAGAGTCCTTATCAAACAGCAGCCTTCGATATTCCGTTGCCCCCTCGCCAACGGCCCACTGACCCAATGGCAGCGGAAATCCCATCTTTTTGCGAGATAGAACAGATCTGGGCAAGACGCTCCGGTATTCCCTTCTTAAGGGGAATTTTGAGACATCGAGACGTTCGCTGAAGGAAGCAACCGGATGCCACAGTGCCTGGACCGAAGCGATTGGAGACCTCCACCTCAACCGCTGTGAGCCGGGCATCGCCATTGCGGCGGTAACGAGCTGGTGATCGGTGTAAGGAACGCGAGCTTCAAGCCCAGCTGCCATTGTGGTGTTGTCAACCATTTCCAGCAATGCGGGCAAATGCGTAGAGACGAGAACATATGAGATCTTGCTAAAGAAATCTCCGCCGGCCTCTGCAAATTGAGTCGAGAAGTGATCGAACAGAGCCATCTCGTGCTCCCTTTCTATCCGCCCATCGATGGCAAGCGAGCGGATTTCATCGGTCGGGAAGTAGCTGTAGCGCTCCAGGAAGAACTGCAGCTGACTGCAATGGACGCCGAGTCCGAGGCGTCGGCGTGCGACCTGGGCAAGAGCACGTGGTAATGCGGCGATGATCTTGCTTCGATTGTAATCATACGGCGTACGGAACAATCGGCTGTAGCCAGCAAAAATCTCATCGGCACCCTCGCCGGTGAGGACGACCTTATGTTCCTTCGAAATCGCCTTTGCGAGCGTAAACATTGCGATTTCGTTATGCATCCCAAGCGGATGTCCGCGTAGGCGAACCAGCTCTGACACAGCGTCGATATCGGAAGGTTCTCCAATTGGGACTACCCGGTGAGTGAGCCCGAATTCTGCGGCGACCTCCATCGCATAGGCCGTCTCGTCATAATCGGGGGCCTCGACCTTGCCGGTATAGCAGATCGGACGGATTTGTGAGCGAGCGGATGCCTCATAGGCCAGGATGCTCGAGTCAAGTCCACCGGACAACAATGCGGCGACAGGTACATCAGCCACCAGCTGACGCTGAACGGCACTTCCGAGTAGTCTGCGTATGTCGGAGTAGTCGGGCTTACATCGCGAAATGCGCTCGGACAGATTCCACCAACGCTCCGACGTGTGTCGCCCGTTTGTTATTTCGAGAAGATGGCCGGGCTCTAACTTGGAAATCCCGGCAAACAGCGTTCTGGCGCCGACAACCGCGCGATAGGAAAGAAAACTGAGCGCGCCGATCGTGTCGGGTCCGCGCATCACGCCCGGCCAGCGAATGAGAGCGTTCGGCTGCGACGCAAACAGAAGCCCAACATCGCAAATCGAGTAGTAGAGGGGTTTTACCCCCAAACGATCTCGGGCGATGAGAACAAGCGATTTCCGTGGATCGAAAAGCGCGAAGGCAAACATCCCGTCAAGGCGGTTTAAGAATGACTTTCCCCAAGCAATATAGCTAAGAATTAGAACCTCGGTGTCGGACACCGTCGAAAAGGAAAAACCCATGTCCCTCAATTCAGCTTTAATTTCCCGATAGTTGAATATCTCGCCGTTGTACGTTACCACCACTCCGGTATTGTCATCGCGATAGGGCTGATTGGCGCGAGAATGAGCGTCGACAATCGATAGCCGTCGATGCGCGAATGCGACCGATTGATCAATGTATAGGCCGCTGGCATCAGGCCCGCGATGAGCGAGAGCGTCAGCGCAACGCTCAACGGCCTCAGCACAAACGGGTGTTCCCTCGTTTTTGAGGACTATCCCAAAGATTCCGCACATTGGGGTCGCTCTCTTGGCACGAATAACGCCAACTACGTGCTCGGCTTTTCGCCGATCATCTGGATGCAGCCATCGCCGAACCAGAAGCGGGCCAGCGGGTGGTCATAATGACGGTACATCGGAGCGAGAAAGCGCCGAAGATTATGGAAATTTTTTGTATACCTTGAGATCCTGCGGATTTTCTCGAAGCCGCACTCGCCATACCAGCCTCGGATTTGCCCCTCTGTGAAGGCGAACTCGTGATAGGTCGGCGCCTGGAAACGATCCCGGATCGTCACGAACAAATCATCGTCAAAAAGGCTCCGAAAGAATTCGTTTTCGCCGGGTATATATTCTTCCTCTTCGCCGTCCTTTATTCTCAACATCCAGTTGATGGCTTCGCGTGCGGTGGATGCGTCCAGATTGTCAATGGAACTGCGGAATTGACCGTCGCTTTGGTAGAGTTCTCGCAAGTGATTGATGCATCGGTAAATGACGCCGTTGGCGGTGCCCATAATCGTCAAAAAGAAGCTGCCGCCGGGGCGGGTTACACGGGCAAGCTCTTCAAAGCCTTTTTTCGGATTGCTGGTGTGCGGCAAGACCCCTGCGCAATGGACAAAATCGAAACTGAAGTCGTCAAACGGCAGATCGAGCACACTGCCAGCGACCAGTTCCGAGCGCGGCCCAAATCGGCTGAGCCGTTTGCGCGCGCAATCCATCCAATCATTGCTCAATTCAAGCGAAACAACGTTTCGTGCCCCCTTGTCGATAAACGCATAGGACGCATTCGCGTTGGAGCCGCAGCCCGCGTCCAGGACATCAAGGCCGCGGAAGCTACCGGTAGGCAGGCCGAAATATTCTTCCTCGATTAGAGAGACCAACCTGTCGAATATGTGGTCGTCATTCTCCTGCTGGCGCTGGTAGCGATCAAAGACGGTGCGAGTTTCGGCCTCGAAAGAGTTTTCCATGTATTCTCTTCCCTATAGCTACAAACTGATTCACTTTGTGAGTAAGGCGACAGATCCGGCTGCGGCGAGTGTAAGGTTACCCAAGCGCAACGCACTGCCGGTACCTGGAAATTTGAAGTTTGAAAGATGCAGGACCGACAGCACAAACCCTGCACCGATCAATAGGTTGCCCAGGCCTTGCACCGGCAAGTGATGGTCGGCGACGAAGAGGAACGCCAACACGAAGAGATTATTGTTCAACGGCAATCCTCTGCCGAATCCGTCAGCGTCCAGTCCGAACGTCGAAAAATAGCTGAGGCGCAGAGCCCCCGACAGGATGAGGCAGTTGGCAGCCAACAATGCGGGAACGGAGAACGCGTTGAAGGACAAAATCAGAACCGCTGGAAAGACGGCTGCGTAGACCAAATCAAGCAGCCCGTCCAACGCGCCACCCAGCTGTGCCATCAAAGCGGACCGGTTCGGGGAACTCTTCGCGACCATGCCGTCGGCATCATCTGCCAAAAGAGCCCACAAGCCGAAACAGATGCCAATCTCGAAGCGCCCGATCAAAGCAAAGTAGATCGCCGTGGTGGCCAAGATCAGCCCAAGGGCCGTAATGGCATTTGCAGCGTCGAACAGATAGCGGATCATCCTCCTACCCCCGCCACGGCGGCCCGCGCGTCGGCACTATGTCTGTGAGGTCGCTCGAAGGCGAAAATCCTTTCCGCTACCCGCAGGTCCTGTTCACTGTCGATCTCGTACCATCGCAAATCGTCACATCGCGCCGCGGCGAGTTGCAGTCCGCGCTGCTCGATGAGATGCGCGAGCAGCTCCTCGATATAGGCTTTGATTGCGCCCGAGCCGATCAGGTCGTGGAGGACCGGGACGATCACCGTTTGGAGTTCGGCGCCAGAGAACCGGGTGAGGTTCATCATCTTGAAGAGCACCGGGGGGCCTGATGCCAGATTTGCCGCCGTCTGCTTCAACCGGACTTCGGATATGAAGCCGTCGCTGGAAAGGACGGCCGCGGATCCTTCCATGGATGGATCGAAGGGCGCGACCGCAGCGGCATTGGGCGCCTCGACCCTGATCAGGTGGCGCAGTGCATCTTCTTCGAAGAAGACGTCACCTTCGAGGAGGTAACAGTCGCCGGAAAGAAGCGTGTCGCGTGCCAGCCAGAGCGAGTACGCGCTCCCTGTCTTGTCGAAGACCGAGGACTCGACATAGTTGATTTCAACTCTGCCGAAGCGTTCGCCACACGCATGGCGAATGGCATCCTTGCGATAGCCGACAACAATCGTCACCTCTTCGACTCCCACCGACTGAAGGTTCCACAGTGCATTGTGAAGTATCGGTGTGCCGTTGACTTCGACGAGGGGCTTGGGACACAGATCGGTCAGCGGACGCAGGCGGGAGCCGAAGCCGGCAGCGAGAATGACGGCTTTCCTGGGAGCAGCGGGAGGCATCTCATTCACCTCTTTCGTTTTGTTGCGGTGTCATTTCCAGGCGTTGAGGAATTCGACGAGCCGGGCCAGGCCGGTCGCGAGTTTTTCAGGTGGAATTCCATAGGACAGGCGCAGGCCGGCGGGGTCACCGAACGCGGTGCCCGACACAGCTGCGACGCCAGCTTCGGCAAGCAGAGCCGTCACGATATCGTCGGCTGTCGTTGAGGCGCCGTCTTCCGATCCCGGTCGCAGCAGATGGGAAAGGTCGAGATAGAAATAAAAACCCCCTTGCGCCCTGGCGACCGGGACACGCGTCAACGAAGCAAGCACGTCGAGGCCAGCCCGTCTGGCGCTTGTCAGGCGTGAACGCAGCTTGCTTTCATAGTCCGAGCCGCCCCTTTGCAAATGGGCGAGTACCGCGTGCTGGGCAATTACGTTTGGATTCGAGGTAGTGTGCGATTGCAGGGCCTTGACGGCATTGATCACCTCTTTTGGACCCGCCAGATAACCGATGCGCCAGCCGGTCAATGCCAGTGATTTGCTGAAGGAATTGACGATCAGCGCGCGTGCTCGAATTTCGGGGGCGACCGAGACGATCGGATGGTGGGTATGATCCTCATGCACGAAGTCGCCATAGCACTCGTCGAAAATGATCCACAGGTTGTGGCTGACCGCCAGTTGAGCGATGGCCATCAGGGTCTCAACATCGTAGACCGCACCGGCCGGATTGCTGGGCGTGTTGATGACGATCGCCCGCGTGCGCTCGGTGACTGCGTCCTTGATGTGCTCGGGGCGCGGGACGTAACCGTTGGATTTGGTGTCGACGAAGACTGGTGTCCCGCCGGCGATTAGCACCTGGGCCGGAAACGTTGTCCAGTAAGGCGCCGGGATGATGACCTCGTCGCCCGGGTTTAGCAGCACCATTGCGGCATTGAACAAGGCCTGCTTTGCTCCGGACGTCACGGCAACTTCCTCGGCCTTCCAGATCTGTCCGGTATCGAGGGAGATCTTCCGCGCCAGTGCCTCACGCAGCTCCACCATGCCAACCGTATCGGTATAGCGATTGACGCCCTTATTGATGGCGTCGATCGCGCCGTTTTGAATCGTGGGAGCAAGCTCGCTCCAGATCTCGCCGGCGGTCAGATCGATGATCTCCTTGCCGGCATCGGCCGCCGCTTTTGCGGCAGCGCGCGCCGCGGCGGTACCCGATGTGCCAAACAGGTTTGTCCGATGCGCAAGCATGTGCGCTCCCGTTTTCGTTTGCTTTCAAAAGACGGGCTGGGCCTGCTACCGCACGCCGGTCGCCGTCTGCGGCAGATACTTCTCTTCCGCCGCTGAGAGTTCCTGGTAATTGAGCAGATCGAAGAGTTCATCGAGGGTCGCCACCTCGTCCTCGATACCGGCGATACTTTCTTCGCGAAGGATGCGGTCGCAGACCTGGCGCATGGCCGATATCGCCGCGCGCATGTTGTGGTTCGCCCAGATGACCGTGGAGATTCCGGCCGCCCGATACGCGGAGACCGGTGTGCGGTAATATTTCGTAGGCACGATCACGACCGGAAGGCGGTTCTGCCAGGCGCGCGTGAAGGCGAAAATCTGCTCAGCGTTGGACTTGCGGGAATGAATTAGAATAGCATCGGCGCCCGCCTCAGCGTATGCTTGTGCCCGCGCCAGCGCCTCATCCTCTCCATGGCCGGCGATGAGCGCCTCGATCCGGGCGACCAGAACGAACTCCGCATCCGGCACTTGGTCCTTCACCGCCTTAAGCCGGCCGCAGAACTCGGGAATATCGGCCAACGGGTGCCGATCACCAACGAACGAGTTCATCTTCGGGAACGCCGTGTCCTCGAGACATATGCCGCTCGCACCACGTTGGCGCAGCTTGCGGGCGACCAAACGGGCATTGTTGAAGTTCCCGAACCCGCTGTCGCCGTCGACGAGGACTGGAATGTCCACCATGTCGGTGATTCGCTCAACGACATCGACGACTTGGGACCAGGAAGCTTCGTTAGCATCTCGATATCCGAGGCTGGACGAAATCGTGAGGCCGGACGCCCAGAGCGCCTTGAAGCCAGCGCGCTCGGCAATCGCCGCCGAAAGGCCGTCATGAGCTTCCATTGCGAAGGCGAGTTCACTGGACGCGATCATTCGGCGCAAGCTCTCGCGCGTCTGCGCACCAGACTGCCTCTCCACCATGCGGTCTCACCTCCACCGACGCTATCCAGCCGACAAGCCTGTCAACGCTGCCGCACGAAGTACTTTCAGTGACGCACGCTCTGCCCACCGATCGGCGATCTGCCACTGTCGTGCGCCCATACAGAATCAATGAAGCAAGGCGCGTGCCGAATTGGCGTACCCCTGCGCCGCACCAGTTCTCCATACCGGCGGCCCAGATCCCCTCTCGACCCTTGGTCGGGCTTCCGACATCTTGGTCCAACTTCGGACACAAGAGGGGTAGCGGAAGTGGCTTCTCGTCTACGCCGTGGCGGCCGTCCCGTCAGGCTGCCGATCAACGATCGCAAGCGAGATGGCCCAGAGAGCGGAAGACCGCGATCCGTGCAGGCAAGGTGACCGACGGCGTTGGTCTTCGATCCCGGCAATCGCCAGGCGGCTTGATTATTTATCCATGCCTCATGGACGAAGTGTCGAGCATCGGCATGCGAGATTTCAGCTCCCCCAGTGGCCGTTCCGAACTTCAAGCCTTGACCTGACCAAGCGACTTGTTGATCGCTGGAATGATCTTGTCTCCCCAGAGCTCAATCTGGCGCAGCATCGTCTTTTGGTCGAAATCTCCCAATTGGGTCTGAATTGCGATCTGGTCCGGCTTCAGGATACTTATCTCTTCCAGCAGGCGATCGATGACGCGACTTACGCTGCCGATCGGCAGGTTCTGGCGCATGGTCTCGAACGACAGATCCTGCTGCGTCGGTGTTTCCTGCAGCAGATAGCCGTCCCGACTCTGCTGGCGGCGCTGATGAAGTGCTTCAGATAGCCGGCGCTGGAAGCGGGCGTTGTCAAGATAGCTGTCGATCTCCGCCTGATCGTCGCTGGCATAGCAGCAGCGCAGAAGCGCTATCTTGGCGGCCGTGACATCCTTACCCCGCGAAGCCGCCGCCGCCTCGATGGTCTCACGCAGCGCTCTCACGTTCTCCAAGCCGTTGTGGAACGCCGTCACGAAAAGATTGTGGCCCTCACGATAGGCCCGGCACATGCTTCGCGCGGACCCGCAGGCGATCCAGATCGGTGGGGCTGGCCATTGGATGGTGCGCAGCGAAATCGCCGTTAAAGGTATCTTCTCATACTGGCCATTGTGCTCGAAGACCTTCTGGTTAAGGCCCTTGAGAAGGATATCCAGGTATTCCGCAAACACGGCCGGCGCCTGATCGACATCGACGCCGAAGCGCTCGAACTCGAACTGCTGGTATCCCGAGCCGACGCCGAGTTCGAGGCGGCCGTTCGAAACGATATCGGCAAAGCCGATCTCGGAGAGCAGGCGCTGCGGTTGATATAGCGGCAGCACACACACACCGGTGCCAAGGCGAATGGTGCTCGTAAGGCCAGCACAGTGCGCCACCATCATCAAGGGCGAGGGAACCAGGCTGTAATTGTTGAAGTGGTGCTCGGCGAACCAAGCGGTGTTGAAGCCAGCCTGCTCCGAAGCGATTGTCTGTTCTATGGAGTTACCGATGACGCTGTCGCACGATTGATGATAGCCTCGCTGGGCCGCCAAGATGAACGTCGCGAATTCCATGGCGTGTCCCTCGTTTACACAAAGTGGCCAATCAAGCCTTCGACTTGTGCCGATTGCGGGTGGGCCGCGGTATCGATCCGGCCTGGCGGCGACGTAGTCGACGATCTTGCGCAAAGCCGCTTATCGTTCGGCGGCCGCAGGCAAGCGCCAAAACCTGGCTAGTGATTCGACCCTGATGACGAGTTTTCCGTCACCGATGAAGACGATCACTTGGCAAGCCGCGCTTGGCACGTGCCATGCAGCCGCAGTCTCAATCCTCGAACCTCATCGGCTTCCACGAACCGCAACCCGTCGCCGGCGAACATTCGACGGATCCGTCCGCAGCCTTCGTTGGATCTTCTTGATCGGTTGACTGGGCGTTTCGCGCGTCAGCCAACGAGGTCAAGCCGCCGTCCACGTAGAGGGTCGAGCCGTTTACGTATGAGGCATCAGGCGAGGCCAGAAAGAACACTGCCTCGGCGACGTCTTCGGGCTCTCCCATCCGCCCCATCGGGATGCACCGTGTGATCGTTACGGAATCGATGCAGCCGGACTCGACCAGCTGAGCAATGTCAGGCGTCCGGATGTAGCCAAGAGCGACGGTGGCCGTTCGAATGCCGACCGACCCGAGTTCGGCCGCCATGCACCGGGTCAGAATGTTCATACCCGCCCTGGACGCCCCATAGGCATGGCGCGGCACGAAGGGCAGGAAACTATTGATCGATCCAAGATTGAGGATTACGCCGCCGGCGTTCATCGACTTGATCGCCTCGCGCGCGCAGGTGAAGGTGCCGGTGAGATTGACGTCCAGTACCCGCTCGATCTGTCGCGGGATTTCGATCCCTCGCACAAACGTATCGGCAATAGCAGCACAGTTGACGAGGATCTCGATGCGACCGAAGCGCCCCCGTATTTCCTCGAACAGGGCCACCACCTCGCTCTCGACCGCCAAGTCGACGGATTTCGCCACGTGCCTGCCGCCCAGCAAATCAGCGAGTTCTGCCGCCCCAGCACCATCTTTATCAGCAATCACGACTGTGTCGGAGTTCGCGGCAAAGCGGCGAACGACGGCGGCGCCTATACCGTTCGCGCCGCCCGTCACGACCACTGTGCGCGCGCCAGTTCGTTCGGCCGGCCGGAAGAGTTCGGCTCGAGGCGTCTCGTCGACCGGCGGGTGCGCGTCGCCCGGCTGGTTGAACGACATCCAACCGCCGTCGACCGTCAGCACCGATCCTGTGATGTAGCCCGTCTGTGCGCTGGCCAAAAAACGCACGGCCCGAGCGATCTCGTCGGGGCGCGCCATTCGCCCCATGGGCACGCGGCGGCGCACGGCCGCGAGGTCCATCTTGCCCGCACGTTCCAGTTCCGCCATCATCGGCGTGCGCACGTATCCTGGCGCTACCGCCGTTATGCGGATGCCGCGCGAGGCCCACTCGCATGCAAGCGATCTCGTGAGAGCGATCAAGCCTGCCTTCGAGCTGGCATAGGCGTTGCGCTTGGGATTGCCGAGCACGCCCGCCAGCGAAGCGACGTTGACAATGGCAGCGCCGGGCTGCATGCGCCTCGCCGCTTCGCCGGCCATGATGAAAGGCCCGATCAGATTTGTTGCCAGCACGCGTCGGAAGGCCTCGAAACCGGTGTCGATAGTCGCAGCCATGGCGGGTCCTATCGCCGCGTTGTTGACGAGAACATCGATTTTCGCGAACTGCGCTTCGATGCGGCCGTATAGGGCGACAATGTCCTCTTCTCGTGAGACATCGCATTCGAGGCCCAGATGCGGATGGCCGAGACCGCCGGCCAGTTCAAGAACGCCGCTGCCAGGAAGGTCCACCGCAACGACGATGTCTCCATCGGCGGCAACGATCTCGACCAGCGCACGGCCGATTCCGCCTGCCGCTCCCGTTATGATGACGACCCGTCCTGCCTGCTTCATATGAACCTCTCCGCAGCCAGCGTCAGAGATATCGACGCGAGTCAGCCGCAAGACCGGTCGCGGACGTCCTGGTGACGGCGAGTTTCCATACCGGGTAGACGTGTTGCGTTCCGCGACCGCTCCCGCGACGCGGCTCCGCAACTGGGAGCCTTGGAAAGCATTGTGGTGACATGCATGGCATTTTCATTTTGATGACGAGCTGCGGCGCTTCCTGAGCGCGTAAACCGGGTCATTGGGATGCGCTGCTCCGATCGGTTGCCGCAAGCCGAACCGTTCTGCCTCGGGGACCGCTGGTGGGGTCTGCTCTTCGATCCAATCGTAAACGACGGTCCGTTCGGCAATGCGCCACGCCCCTTCCCTCTTCTGAAAAAGATCGCAGTAACGGCCGCAGAGAAGCACCTGGCGTGCTTCTCCGTCATTGTCTGGTCCGCGTTGCAGCGCGGTGAAATAGCTTTCGACCACGGCCTCCGACGGGTCGATGAATTCGATCAAGACGTTCGTGATCTGGTGGATTAAGCGCGGTCCGGTTTTGAAGAGACCAAGCGCAAACTCAAAGAAGCCCTCGGCTGAGCCGCGATAGGCACCGTGATTGTCATGCGCATCGGGCCAATATGCACTGCGCAGCGCAGCCTCATCCGCGCGGTCTATGCCGCGGCAGTACCGATAAAGGCAGTCGCGGATCGCCTCGCGGTCGCGCAGTTCGGTGATTTTTGCCTGGCCCATCGCTCTGTCGCAAATTTGAGATTGGAAGAGGCGTTTCGTGCCTCTAGGTGCGTGCAAGGTCGAACCGATCGGCAACTGAAGAAGCCAGAACGGAGACGAACTTCACGTGTCGCGTGCGTGTCATTGAGGTCTCGATGCCGGAGAGGAGGTAGGCAGGGAAGCGGCCGGACATCTTGCTTTGCGGTGTGGGGCCACGTCTCGTCGATTCCACCTAAGCTTCCCCAGTTCTTGGTTGCATGGCGGCTGGTTCGAACCGCGCTGCCGAGGTGCGATCGACTTCCAGCGCACGTTCGGGGCAGGATCGCGCGCCTTGTGACGCAAGCAGTTGCTCCCCCTCCGCAACCTGAATGTCACCGGGCAGGATGTAGCCATCGTCATCAAGCTTGAAGATGTCCGGCGCTTGCGCCCAGCATCGCGCGTGACCCTGGCATTTGGCATTGTGGACGATAATGCGCATAGCGGTGCCTCCATTGTCTTGGCATGGTTCGGCGATGGTCATGACCAGTCCAGGATCAGATTTTCGATCCCGAACACATGGCCGCCACAGGTGATGGGCGCTGTACCCTCCTTGATCCGGAAGGTCGGTATGCGCGCCAGCCACTCCTCCAGGCCAATGACAATCTCGCGCCGGGCAAGGTGTGAGCCAAGGCAACGGTGGGGACCATAGCCAAAGGCGGCGTGGGGGTTGTGCTCTCGCGCCAGATCGACCGTGTTGGGGGATTCGAATTCCTCCGGGTCGCGATTTGCAATCATCGTGGCGCACGAAACATAGTCCCCCTTTCGGATCGGCGCGCCTTCGAAGTCGATATCTTTCGTAGCCACGCGGATCAACTGAATGGGCGGATAGGCCCGCAGCAACTCTTCGGTTGCGAGCAGGATGCGGTCCGGTTCGCTGCGCAGCAGTTCCTGATCCTTGAGGTTGCGCGCTAGATAAGCCAGGTCAAAGCCAATAGCTGCTGCGACAGTGTCAAGTCCCGCGACGAACACAAGCACGCCGATGCCACGGATCTCCCCGTCGGTTAGCCGGCGGCCCTCGATCTGTGCCTGCACGATGAAGGTCATGAGATCGTCGACCGGATCCTTGCGGCGATTGGTTGCAAGTTCATCGATGAAAGCCACAATCTTGCGGGCAGCCACAGGTCGTTCCACATCGTCGCCGTGGAGCAGATCTTTCGCCCAGCCGACAAATGTATCGAGTCCCTGATCCGGCAACCCCAGAAAGCGAAGGAAGATGCTGACAGTGAACGGAAAAGCAAAATCCTTCATGACGTCGCAGCTCGTGGCCGATGCGGTGATCCGGTCGATCAGGGCTATCGCTCGCTCACGGACAGCCGGTTCCAGTGCCGTCACCCGCTTGGGCGAAAGCAGCGGACTGAGCAGTGAGCGAAATGCGCCATGGGCCGGTGGATCGAGCTCAAGCGGGATCGTCGGCCAGGTTTCGCCCAGTATGGAGGAGAAGATGCTGCGATGGCTGGAAAAAGTTTCAGTGTCCTGCAGCACCTTACGCTGGTCTGCGGCGCGGGTGATGACCCAGGTGCCCCGGCCATCTTGCGTGTTGTAGGGGGAATAGAAGATCGGAGGCCCGTCATGGGCACAAGCGACGGCTGCGTGTGGATCCCCGTTGGGCGTTGGTGGCATGCCTGGCGATGTGAACAGGCTGAAGTCTCTCACCATTTCGGGCGGGACATGATCTGGAACCGGGTTGATCGCCATTGCATTTCTCCTGCCGTCTAACCACTAACCAGGCCGCGCACCATGGCATCTTGGTCATCTAAAGAGCCGACGAGCGAAATCGTCGGAGACGCGGCGTTTTCCAGCTTCGAACGGCGAACCGGAATGAAGCTCTTGCTCCACAGCGGTTCGGGGTCGATCATCTCTTCGAGGATATCCGCAGCGCGGCACGCGAAAGACCGGTTGGCCGCCGAAGTGCTCGCCGGTCTCCTCAAGCGCCGGCGAGAGGACAGGAGCAAGCACATTCTGGTCGAACCGTATCTGCAGGTCGATCGGTGGCCATTGGCCGGTGCCGGGCGGTTGTGACGGTGACGCCAGTCACGCCGGTCGATATTGCATTCCGCGGGCAATGCCGTGTCGGATAGAATCTGAACTGACGCTGACCTGACATGTCGTCTTCCTTCATTGCCTTGGGCGCGATATCACTCACGAATGGACGCCAGTCGGTATCTCCTGCCGTCTCACATGAGAGCTTCAAAAGTCGTGCCGACGGCGCGGAAAGAGCCCTGCAGGAGATTTTCTTCATATCATTCAACAGCTTGAACGAATGCGCAGCCGCAAGCCTGGCGGAGCAAAGCCGTGTCCCGGACATGACAAACCCGACAGCAAAGTCGCGGCAGCTTCAAAATGCTCCGAGAGCACAAGGCGGCTTTTTCCGTCACCTTGGGACCGTGCCCGCCTCACGCAAGCGCGGTTCAGAAAATCACATGGCCAGCTTGCTAATGGACGTGCTGGCTTTTTTGTACCCATTGTCGATTTCGAAGCTGTCTCGCGAGCGTCGATAGGGCGAAGCGCGTGGGCTCGTCAGCCGTCTCAATCCTGAGAACGGAGGCTATAGGGACCTCGTCAGGTAACCCCGATCGACTCCTGTCCCTCGTTCCGAGTTTGAGCCCCAGATTTTCGCTTCGTATACGAGCCACCTGTTCTCCGCGCCGGCGACCTGGCGACCCTCCGGTCCGACTTCCGACATTTTTGTCCAGCTTCGGACAAAGAGGGTCGCGGCTTGATACCCACAAAGGGGATCCCCTCCGCCCAGAGCCCACGATCAGGTGATTATGGGCGCGCTCGGTCTCGGCGAAGGCATGGTTCTGGCCGCTCAAGGCAAAGAGGGTCGCTGCAAAAAACAGTGTGAACCCAAGCCTGAAAATCAAATGGCATGGTGCTTGCGTCGTACTCGGCAGAACCCATCACAAGGTGGCCAGGAGTAAGACCATTGCTGACATCGCGACGCCCCGTACAAGCGCGTACCGTTCTCGTTGCCGCGGCAAATCGAGAGCTCGTTTCTTCAGACGCCCGTGCTTGCGAGCGGTTTTGCCATGGCTGATCCAGGGCCGACACAAAACGCGCGGCGCCCGGCCGAATTGCCGGCCGCGGTCGATGCCGTGTCAGTTTCAACCGAAAAAGCAGCGCACCAGTTTTCCTCCAGGAGCACATTGATGACCGTCAAAAAAAAGGTTCCTTTCGTCACCTTTCGCACGCGTGTTCGCGATGATTCCATCGAGGGGCCAAACCCGTACCGCTGGGAAGACAAGACATCCGACGACTATTTCCGCGGCAAGCGCATCATCCTGTTCTCGCTGCCCGGTGCCTTCACCCCGACCTGCTCGACCTTGCAGTTGCCCGATTTCGAAATGCTCTACGACGAGTTCGAGAAGGAGGGAATTGACGCGATCTACTGCGTTTCCGTCAACGATGCCTTCGTCATGAATGCCTGGGGCAAGGCCCTGGGGCTGCAGAAAGTCCAGCTCATCCCAGACGGCTCGGGCGAGTTCACCCGCAAGATGGGCATGCTGGTTGCCAAGGACAATCTCGGCTTCGGCATGCGCTCCTGGCGCTACGCTGCCGTGATCAACAATGGCGTAGTGGAGCAGTGCTTCGAGGAGGACGGTTTCTGCGACAACTGCGAGGCCGACCCCTATGGCGTATCGTCGCCGCAGAACGTCCTTGAAACGCTGAGAGCCGCCAAAGCCGTGACGGCCTGATCTAGACGAGTCAACGTCTCGAAAATCCCCTTGCACAAGGCGAAGGGTCGCTCGGTAGGAGTTTCACGCTAGCCATGGAGTCCTCAGCAAGCCTGCTTCAGCGTCAGAAGCAATCGTTGGTTTTGACGCCGCAAATGATGGAATCCATTCGCCTGTTGCAACTGGCGCATCCCGAACTGCATCAGTTCGTCGAGCAGGAAATCGAGAAGAACCCCTTTCTGGAACGGGCCTCAAACCGGGCGCCGAAGGACATTCCGTCGATTTCGGCCGGGAATCCGCGCATCGGGCCGACCACGGGCGGAATATCGGATCGGGCCTCGCAGTGGAAATCAATCCGCGGCAAAAACAATGTCCAACAGGGGGGAAACCATGCGTTCGAAGATTCCTGGACGTCCATCGAAACATTGCACGACCATGTCGCTCGTCAGATCGCTCTCAGCGCATTCGCGCCGCTGGAGCGGCGAATAGCTGGCGAGCTTGCCGGCCATCTGGAAGACACCGGATACCTTCCGGTGAACCTTTCGGAACTGGCCCGCAGCCTGAATGTCCGAGAGGCTGTTGTGGAACGGGTTCTCGGAACCTTGCAGCAGTTCGATCCACCGGGTATTTTTGCGCGAACTCTCAGCGAATGCCTTGAGATACAATTGCGGCAGCTGGACAGGTTCGACCCGGCAATGGCAGCGCTGGTCGCCAATCTTGAAGCGCTGGCGCGACGCGATTTTCAAACATTGAAGCGCCATTGCGGTGTCGATGAAGAAGACCTTCTCGACATGTTGCACGAAATCCGCGCGCTCGATCCCAAGCCTGGAAACCGATTCCAATCCGGAGGGCCTGAATCGATCATTCCCGACGTCTTGGTCCAGCCCTCTCCCGGAGGTGGGTGGCAAATCGAACTCAATCCAGACACGCTGCCCAGGCTGCTGATGAACCAAAACTATTTTGCCCAGGTTTCCCGCCTAAGCGCCCAAAATTCGAAAGACCAGTCGTTTCTCAACGAATGCCTCCAAAACGCGAACTGGCTAATCCGCAGCCTTGATCAGCGCGCCAAGACGATCCTCAAGGTAGCGGCTGAAATCATCCGCCAGCAGGACGCCTTTTTTGAACATGGGGTCGCCCACCTGCGGCCTCTCAATCTCAGGACTGTCGCGGATGCGATCAACGTGCACCAGTCGACGGTAAGCCGGGTGACGTCGAACAAGTACATGCTGACCCCGCGCGGCGTGTTCGAACTGAAGTACTTTTTCACTGTCGCGATCGGCTCCTCGGAAGGCGGCGACGCTTACTCCGCCGAAGCTGTCCGCCATCAAATCAAGGCGATGGTTGCCGTGGAATCGCCCAACGAAGTGCTTTCCGACGACGACATCGCCACCCGGCTCAAGGAAACCGGGATCGACATTGCTCGCCGCACCGTTGCGAAATATCGTGAGGCGCTCAACATCCCGTCCTCCGCGCGACGTCGCCGGGAAAAGCGCGTACGGCTTCGATGCCAATCAAGCCCGGGCGGCGGCGACGAAAGCGGCTCTTAATCCAAAGCTAACCCGTTCTTGATCCGTGCCAAGTGGCTTTCGCCTTCCTCCGGGCCAAAACAGCTTTCGAAATCGCGGCATTCCTGACAACTGGGCGCGGTGCATAGCGAAAAGCCTTCAGCCTCGCAGAGCTTACGATAGAAATACTTCTTCCATTTCATGTTTTTGGTGTTGCCGGCCGCCAGCGCCGGGAAATGTCTGGCCATCAAGCGGCTGAGTTCGGCCCTATTGAAAAGGCCAAGGTCCTGCCACAGATGGTCATTGCGCAAACTGCGCCTGGCGATGATCTTGGCGAAGAGGGTGCTCGCCGGATCGCCTGGCCTGGCATGCCCAATAAGCAAGCCGCGCAGAAGCCCTTCCTCCATATCCGGCTCGGGATCGGTCAGCTTTTCCAGCGCGAAGGCGTTGACGGGAACAGCCGGGAAATAGCGTGTCATGACATCTCGCAGGTCGGCACGCGAAAGGCCGGTTGCTTCGGTCGCGGTCGCCTTGCCGGCCTCGGCCTCCTCAAACGCGAGGTAGAAAACACAGGCAAGCGCATGCCGGTCGAACGCCGCCGCCTGGTCTGTCGGCGGCCATTGGCTGGTGCTGAAACAGCCACGGTGATGGGCGAATGTGGCGCCGTTCTGCTGGTCTTGTCCCCAGCTCATGCAGCAAGCTTGTCGGCCGCAAGGTGGGTCTGGCAGTTCTTCGGGCAGACGCGGCCGCAGGCGCCGCAGCCGATGCAGCGGCCGGCATGGTCGACGATCATGACCATGCGGTTGAGCTCGCCGTCGAAGTCGTCGTCCTCGCCCGCGCAGATGCCGAGGATTTCGCCTGCGTCATCGACGCCATGAAGGTGCATGACCTCGCGCGAGCGGACCTTGAAGCAGCGGCCGCAGCCAATGCAGGTCGCGCCATCGATCGCCGTCAGATAGTGCGGCGTCCAGGGAGAGCCGTCGCGGGTGACAAAAGCGCCCGTCATTGTGAATTCTCCAACGCCGCGAGTTCTTCCTTTGCCGCATCCAACTCGGCAAAAACCTCGAAGGCTTTCCAGGCGACTGCCTCGATCTCGGTCCAGTTGACCGGAAGGTCCTCGGCAAGGTCGTGCAATTCCATCTTGGCGGCTCCCGCGCGCGACTGCAGCTTGCGGACCTTCTTCTGCAACAGCGCAAGCTCTGACATGATCAGGTCCGTATCCTGCACCTTCGAGTTCGGCATAAGAGCGGTTGAGCGCAGACGACAATCAAGATCTTGTTCCCGACGTCGACGCGGGCGGTGAGCGCATATTGTGAGGGTGTCGATTTGGCGACGCCCCTATGCCAGAGAAGGCGGATCTCGCGTGGATCCGGCGCGTTGCTTTCCTTCGCTCCATTGATCGCATCAACCAGGATCTAAATGATCGCGCGGCGGCTGCCGCCTCAGGAGGAAGCCTCAAGCGCCGTCCCGCAAACGCAGGACGCAGCTCATAAAAAGTTGTCGTCATCCCATTCATGGGTTTGCTCAAGAGCGCGGCATGAAGACAGGCCGGCTCCAGGCATGTCGTGAATTGGACAAGCCCGACGACAGGTTGCGGCCGCCTTTTCAGGAACGGCCCGACAGGATTGCTAGGGAGGCAAGCTGAATTCACGCCCCGTTCAACCGTGTTGCACATTGGTCTCATTCCACCCCTTTGTCAGTTCCAAGGCCTGCCGCTCGAACAGGCGGCGGTACATGCCGTCGCGACGGATCAGCGCGGCATGGTCGCCCTGCTCGGTGATGCAACCACGGTCGAAGACAAGCAGCCGGTCGAGTGCCCGCACCGTCGAGAGCCGGTGCGCAATGACGAGCGTGGTGCGCCCGACCATGAGCCGCTCCATCGCCTTCTGGATCAGCACCTCCGATTCCGAGTCGAGGCTTGATGTCGCCTCGTCCAGAATCAGGATCGGGGCATCGGCGAGGAAGGCGCGCGCTATCGCCACACGCTGGCGCTCGCCGCCTGAGAGCTTCACGCCGCGTTCGCCGACCAGCGTACCGTAGCCGTTCGGCAGGCGCGCAATGAAGTCATGCGCGCTGGCGAGCCGCGCCGCCTGCTCGACATCGGACCGAGAAGCACCCGGCCGCCCATAGGCTATGTTCTCGGCCAGCGAGCGGTGGAACAGGAGGGGCTCCTGCTGTACGATCGCGATCTGCGAGCGCAGCGAACCCTGCGTCACCCGCGAAATGTCCTGCCCATCGATCAAGATTCGTCCAGCATCCAGGTCGTAAAGCCGCTGGATGAGCTTGACGAAGGTGGTCTTGCCGGAGCCAGAGGGGCCGACCAGACCGACCCGTGCGCCGGCCTCAATCGAAATCGACAAGTCGCTGTAGAAGGGCGACCAATGATTGCCGTAGTGGAAATGGACGCTCTCAAAATCGATGTGACCCTTCGTGATCCCGATCGGCTTGGCGCCCGGAACATCGGCCACGTCGGGCGGCTGGCTGTAGGTTTGGACCAGTTCCTCCATCTCATTTACAGAGCGCTGGATGTTGCGCACGTGTATGGAAACATCACGCAAGTAGCCATACAGGACGGTGAAAGAGGCGAGCACCAAGGCGATGTCACCTGGGGTAGCCTGGCCGCGCGACCACAAAAATAAGGCATAGCCGATCAAAGCCGCTCTCAGCGCAAGAAGCATGATCCCCTGGAATGCAGCACTGACCGTCCCGCGCACCCAGGTCCGGAGGGTCCGGTGCCGCCACTTGGAGATAACTTTCGCCAGGCGATGATCTTCCCGCACCTCGGCGCCGAAGCCTTTGACCACCGCGTTACAGCTGATCGCGTCCGCAAGCGAGCCGCCAAGCCTCGTATCCCAGTTATTGGCGAGGTTTGCGGCTGGCGCCACATAGCCGAGCGACAGGACAATGATCAGCGCCACATAGCCAACCGAGCCGCAAGCGATGATCAGCCCCATCATCGGCCAATACCAGCCGAGCAGAACGCTCGACCCCACGAGCATGATGAGCGACGGGAACAAGGCAAGAAGGATCGTGTCGTTAAGGAGGCAGAACGCCCACATGCCGCGCGTGATCTTGCGCACCGTAGAGCCGGCGAAGGTTTTCGCATGCCAATCGGTCGAAAAGCGCTGGACGCGATGGAACGCGTCGCTGGCGATGTCCGACATCATCTTTAGAATGAAGTCATTGACGGCAATGAAGGCGATGTTGCGCATGACGACGGCGCCGAGTGCGAGCGCAATCAACATTGAAAAGGCCGCAAGAGCCGCATCCCACACGACGGCGTCGGCTGCCGCTCCTTGGGCGACCGCGTTTACGAGCCGTCCGGAATAGAGCGGCGTCAGAACGTCAAGGAGCGTTGCGACAAGCACCGCGAGCATGATGATCGGGAGCCGGACCGGTTGCCTGCTCCAGTGGCGCATGGTGAAGGCGAAAACGTCGCGAAAGGCGGCGCCGCGTAGATCGATGTGAAAACGCCGCGTGGCTTTGTACGAGCGCAGCAGGCCGCTCGGTCTCAAGAAACCCGAAATGGAAGGTCTGCGTGAGGACGAAAACATCGCTCGG
Source organism: Mesorhizobium sp. RIZ17 (assembly GCF_051127865.1). Classification (NCBI taxonomy): domain Bacteria; kingdom Pseudomonadati; phylum Pseudomonadota; class Alphaproteobacteria; order Hyphomicrobiales; family Phyllobacteriaceae; genus Mesorhizobium; species Mesorhizobium sp. RIZ17. The sequence continues at coordinate 3,021,875 of NZ_CP147861.1, read as the reverse complement.
AATGCGGGTGGCTGATCTGGAGCTGACATGTTGCTTTCTTTCCTTCGTTCCATCGATCGCGATGTCACCCGCGAGATGAATATCGGCCGCGGCCACGCGCTGCCTTACGAGGAGAGAACCGCAAAAGCCGCGCCAAAGGCTCAGAAAGAAGCTCAGAAGAATTTTCTGCATATTCTACAATGACAAACGAGATCTCAGCAGGGCAACGGGGGCGTAACAGTGCCGTGTCGCGCACTCGACAAACCCGACAGGACGCCTCGTCGCGCGGGCATCCTTGGCGACGGCCCGACAGGACTGCTCCTCACGCGAGGCGGAATCTACGCCCGCCCGATTCAACGGCGTTCCGCGTTGAACAATTCCCGCCGATGTCGGAAATGCGACATAGCAGTGCTGGAGCCATCATGTTGTTTTGAAATGATTCCCTTCTTTGGCACGGTCCATGCGTAGCTATTCGCGAACGCGTCCGGCCTGAAGGAGAGACAGTCCATGATCCAGCGCACCGAAAACGCCGTGGCCTAAAGACCGCTTGCCGGGGGCCGAGCTGGCGCAACGCTGGCGCACCAAGGTCGAGGCAGGTTGCCGCGCCGGCGCCAAGAAGCGCGCAGGCCGAATGTGGCCGCGGCAACTCCTTCGGCTAACCATCATCATCATCATGACAGACCGGGCGTGCGCTTTGCGTGATTGCGCTCAGGAGAAGGATCACATCCATGAGACCTGTTTATCTGGACAACAACGCAACGACACGGGTCGATCCTGAAGTCGTTCAAGCAATGCTGCCGTTTTTTACCGACCAATTCGGCAACCCTTCGTCGAGCCACGATTTTGGCGCTGCCGCCGGGGCGGCGGTGAGAAAGGCGCGCCGGCAGGTGCAAACGCTGATCGGCGCGGAGTTCGACGACGAGATCACCTTCACCTCGGGCGGGACGGAAAGCGACAACGCGGCAATGCTTTCGGCGCTCGAGGTGATGCCTGAGCGCACAGAGATCGTGACTTCCGCAGTCGAGCATTCGGCCGTGCTGACGCTTTGCGCCGACCTTGAGAAGACGCGCGGCATCAAGGTGCATAGGATCCCGGTGGATCACCACGGCCGGCTCGACTTCGACACCTATAAGGCCGCCCTCACCCCGCGCGTGGCGATCGTCTCGATCATGTCGGCGAACAACGAGACCGGAACCATCTTCCCGGTGGTGGAGTTTGCAGAGCTGGCCAAGGAAGTCGGCGCCCTTTTCCATACCGACGCGGTGCAAGCGGTCGGCAAGCTTGCAATCGACTTGAAATCGACGGCAATCGATATGCTGTCTCTGTCTGGTCACAAATTACACGGACCGAAAGGGGTCGGCGCACTTTATGTAAAGCGGGGCGTCCGCTTTTGTCCGCTGATCAAGGGAGGACGCCAGGAGGGCAACCGCCGCGCGGGTACGGAGAATACGCCAGGCATCGTCGGCCTCGGCGTGGCAGCCGATCTTGCCTTGAAATTCATGGACGACGCGAACACACGGGTAAAGGCGTTGCGCGACCGCCTGGAGAAGGAACTTCTCCAGCGCATCCCACACGCCTTCGTGGCCGGCGATTTGCTAAAGCGGTTGCCGAACACCGCAAACATCGCCTTTGGAGATATCGAAGGTGAGGGCATACTGCATTTCCTCAATCGCGAGGGCATCGCCTGCTCCTCCGGCTCTGCTTGCGCCTGCGGCTCGCTGGAGCCGAGCCACGTCTTGGTGGCGATGAATATCCCCAATAATGCGGCACACGGCGCAATCCGTTTCTCCTTTTCGCGCAACAACGGCGAGGAGGACGTCGACCGGGTGCTCGAGGTCATGCCCGGGATCGTTGAGAAGCTGCGTGAGCTTTCCCCATCTGCCAGCCAGGCCAGAGGACTTCAATCAGCTCCGGGCCTGGGCGACGACGCAACCCCGACCACCGTTTCCGGCCCAGGAGAATGCGATGCGCAGTTGTTTCGCTGAAAGTCGTGCCATCGATGTCACCGACATCCTCGCCCGGCTGAAGAGCCTGTCGGCTGCGGAGGAGTTCTTCGCAGTCCTTGGCATCTCTTATGATCCGGAGGTACTCAATGTCTCACGGCTGCATATCCTGAAGCGCATGGGCCAATATCTCGCTGAAGAGGATTTCGCCGGTCTTCCCGATGGGGTGATCGCCGCGCGGGCGCGTGCGACGTTGGAACGCGCCTATGAGGATTTCGCGACATCCTCGCCACTCACCCACCGGGTCTTCAAGGTGCTCAAAGAGCACGATCCCGACAAACCGGCCACTCGGGACCACACCTTTGTCCCGTTCGAGTCGATCCTGAGGCGGTTCGGGACAGAATAACGCGACACGAGTGCGACGCGACAAGGTCGAAAAGCCGACAAACCCGGTCATCACGACGGCACCTTCGGAACAAACCAACCCCATGTCAAAGGGAACAGAGCAACGCAAAACGGTTGGCACGAATGATGCTGCGAAGGAGACGAACGCCAGGGCCGCTTGCGGATTGGAGCCGAGAAAGACGCAATGCACATTGTAATCTGTATCAAGCAAGTGCCGGACTCCGCGCAGATACGTGTCCACCCGGTGACGAACACGATCATGCGCCAGGGCGTGCCGACCATCATCAACCCTTACGACCTGTTCGCCCTCGAAGAGGCACTGAGATTGCGCGACGCCCATGGCGGCGAGGTCACCGTGCTTACGATGGGTCCGCCGATGGCAGAAGATGCGCTGCGCAAGGCGCTCACCTATGGCGCCGACCGCGCGGTACTCTTGACCGACCGCTGTTTTGCCGGCTCCGACACGCTGGCGACGTCCTTCGCGCTTTATCGGGCAATCGTGAGAATTGGCGAGACCTTCGGCGCGCCGGACATCGTCTTCGCCGGCAAGCAGACGATTGATGGCGATACCGCCCAGGTCGGGCCCGGCATCGCCAAGCGCCTCGGCCTCCTGCAGTTCACCTATGTGGCGAAGATCGACTCTATCGATGTCGATGCGCGCGAGATCACCGTCAAGCGCCGTTCGGAAGGCGGTACGCAGATGCTGAAAAGCAGACTGCCTTGCCTCGTCACAATGCTGGAAGGCACCAACGAAATCCGCAGGGGCTCGCTCGACGACGCCATGCGCGCCGCGCGCAGCCAGATCGTGAAATGGAGCGCGGCCGAAGCTGGCATTGACGACCTTAACAAATGCGGCCTGCGCGGCTCGCCGACGGTCGTCAAGCGCGTTTTCGCCCCAACCACGCGGGCGGAAAAGGCGACGCAGATCGACATGACCGACAAGACGCAGCACGACCTCGCTGACGAACTGATCGCCGCAATCTTTACCCGCCAGCCAGCGCTGGAACACGAACTCGCCTTCGACGGCGGCCAGTGACGGGACGGCAAGGAGAGATGATGTCGAACGCGAACCGCGAAGCCCCTCCTTCCGCCGGCCGTGCCGGCATCAAGAGGGAATTGCCTGAGCACTTTAGGGACTATCGGCACGTCTGGGTTTTCATCGAACTGGAACGCGGCGAGGTCCATCCCGTGTCCTTCGAACTGCTTGGCGAAGGCCGCAAGCTCGCCGACAAGCTAGGCATGCAGCTTGCGGGGATCGTGCTCGGACCGCCGGGTGAGGCCACGCAGCATGCCATTGCCGAGGCCTTTGCTTACGGCGCCGACCTTGTCTATCTCGTCGAGGCACCGTTGCTTGCCGACTATCGCAACGAGCCTTTCACCAAGGCGATGACGGATCTGGTCAATACCCACAAGCCGGAGATCCTGCTTCTTGGTGCGACCACGCTCGGCAGGGATCTCGCTGGCTCAGTAGCGACGACCTTGCTGACAGGGCTCACTGCCGACTGTACCGAACTCGATGTTGTCGACGGTTCGCTCGCCGCGACCCGTCCGACTTTCGGCGGTTCCTTGCTATGCACGATCTATACGCTCAACTACCGGCCGCAGATGGCCACCGTACGACCGAGGGTTATGGCCATGCCACCGCGGACGGATAAGCCGGTCGGGCGTGTCATCCGGCACAAGCTGTCAATGACCGAGGAAGAGATCATCACCAAAGTCCTTGGCTTCAACCTCGATCGCCAATCGGCAAAGGCAAATCTCGCCTACGCCGACATCGTGGTTGCCGGAGGCCTCGGTCTGGGCTCAGCGGAGAATTTGCAGCTTGTGAAGAATCTAGCGCGGGCAATCGGCGCCGAATATGGCTGTTCGCGCCCGCTGGTCCAGAAGGGCTGGATGCCGGCCGATCGGCAGGTTGGCCAAACGGGCAAGACCATCCGGCCAAAGCTCTATATAGCGGCCGGGATTTCCGGCGCCATTCAGCATCGGGTTGGCGTGGAGGGGGCTGATTTGATCGTAGCCATCAACACCGACCCGAACGCCCCGATCTTCGACTTTGCCCACCTCGGCATCGTCACCGATGCAATCCGTTTCCTTCCGGCATTGACGGAAGCTTTCACCCGGCGGCTGTCGCCGCATAGCCACGACAAGCTTGCGAGCTAAGGGAGACGGCCATGATCGAGGAAGAATTCGACGCCATCGTCGTCGGGGCCGGTATGTCCGGAAACGCGGCCGCCTACACCATGGCAAGCCAGGGCCTGACGGTGCTGCAGTTGGAGCGCGGCGAGTATCCGGGCTCCAAGAATGTCCAGGGCGCCATCATGTACGCCGACATGTTGGAGCAAATCATTCCGGATTTCCGGGATGATGCACCTCTCGAGCGGCATCTGGTCGAGCAGCGATTCTGGGTGATGGACGACACCTCCCACACCGGGATGCAGTATCGATCGGACGATTTCAACGAGGCGAAGCCCAATCGCTACACGATCATCCGCGCCCAATTCGACAAGTGGTTTTCGCGCAAGGTGCGCCAAGCCGGCGCGACGGTGCTGTGCGAGACGACGGTGACCGAACTTGTCCGCAGTGCCAGCGGCAAGGTGATCGGCGTGCGCACCGACCGGGCTGGCGGGCCGATCTACGCGGACGTCGTCGTGCTCGCAGAAGGTGTCAACGGGCTGCTCGGTACACGGGCCGGTCTGCGCAAGATGCCGAAGCCAGAAAGCGTGGCGCTCGCTGTCAAGGAAATGCATTTTCTACCCGATGAGGTCATTGAGCAGCGGTTCGGCCTCCAGGGCGACGAAGGCTGCGTGATCGAAGCGGCGGGCACGATTTCCCGCAGCATGGCCGGACTGGCCTTCCTCTACACCAACAAGGAGTCGATCTCTCTCGGCATCGGCTGCCTCGTCTCCGATTTCGCCCAGACAATGGAGAGCCCTTACGTCCTCCTCGACGCCTTCAAAAACCATGCTTCGATCCGGCCGCTGATCGCGGGCTCGGAAGTCAAGGAGTATTCCGCGCATCTCATTCCCGAAGGTGGCTACAAGGCAATTCCGCAGCTCTTCGGCGACGGTTGGGTGGCGGTCGGTGATGCCGCCCAACTGAACAACGCTATCCACCGCGAGGGTTCGAACCTCGCCATGACTTCCGGCCGCATCGCGGGCGAGGCAATCATTGAGATCAAGGGCCGCAACCAGCCGATGATCAGGAGGAACCTCGCCCTTTACAAGACCATGCTGGACAAGTCCTTTGTAGTCAAAGACCTGATGAAATATAAGGACATGCCGGCCCTGATACACACCAATTCCCGCAATTTCTTCATGACTTACCCGCAGTTGATGTCGCAGGCCGCGCAGAACTTCATGCGGGTCGACGGCACCCCGAAAATCGAGAAGGAAAAGGCGACCACTGCTGCCTTCATCAAGGCGCGTTCGCGCTGGGGGCTGATCAGCGATGTGGTCCGCCTGGCACTCGCGTGGCGCTGAAGGAGAAACAGGATGACGATGGCCGTGACGAAGTTACGTGTCGAGGAGAAGCTTTATCAGAACCGCTATCTGGTCGATCCGGGCCGCCCGCATATCAAAGTGCGACCGCACGAGAGACCGAGCGCGAACCTGCTCGCGCTGACACACATCTGCCCGGCCAAGTGCTATGAGTTGAACGACAAGGGACAGGTGGAGACGACTTCCGACGGCTGCATGGAATGCGGCACCTGTCGCGTGCTGTGCGAGACCAGCGGTGAGATCGTATGGAATTACCCGCGCGGCGGCTTTGGCGTTCTCTTCAAGTTTGGATAACTGCCGCAAAGAGCGAGAAACGAGAGGCTCGCAATTGCGGACAAGACCGCCAATATTGTTCACAATTGCCCGAAAAGCTGAAAATACTATGTTTCTGGAACTCGAAATACAAAAAAGGGCTTGGGAGGAGCACCTTGGACAACCCTTGAGGTGTTTGCATGGCTCACATGCTTCCAGATCAGGTCGGTGAAATTGTATCTCGGAACACCCCGCCTGAACCTGCGGTCGAAGCGGCGCGCAATGCGGACAGCTTGCTCAGGGGAATCTACGAGATATCGAAGATTCTGACTGCCCCGACCCGGCTGAAGATCACGCTTGCCAATGTCGCGAATATCCTCTCCTCGTTTGTGCAAATGCGTCATGGCGCAATCGTCGTCCTGGACGCTGAAGGAGAGCCGCAGATTAGCGCAACTACCGGCGGCGCTGTACCTCAGTCAGCCATCGGCAGTGTCATACCCCAGGCCGTAATTGACAAAATTGTCGCTACTGGAGTGCCGATCGTCATACAAGACACAAGCACGTCGGAGCTGTTTCAGGCAGATCCTCAATCGACCAGCGGCACGATCGCAACTGCGTTTATCGGTGTCCCGCTAAAGGCTGAGGAAAAGATCTTCGGGACGCTGTCGATCGACCGGGTCAGGAACGGTACCACCGAGTTCCGTTACGAGGAGGACTTACGTTTCCTGGCCATGGTCGCCAATCTGGTCGGCCGGACCATTCGCCTGCATCGCACTTTGAGCACAGCTGGTCAGCGACTTATCGAGAAGCAATCGAGACCAGAGCAGTCGCTCGACGAGGACAGGACCCATCCGGCCCGACATCCGCATGTCAAGGTCGACGGAATCATCGGAGAAAGTCCCGCACTCAAGCAAGTGCTGGAGATCGTCTCGGTCGTGGCCAGGACCAATTCCACCGTGCTTCTGCGAGGCGAAAGCGGTACCGGCAAGGAGTTCTTTGCACAGGCCATCCATAGGCTTTCACATCGGAGGGAGAAATCCTTCGTCAAATTGAACTGCGCCGCACTGCCCGAAAGCGTCTTGGAATCGGAGCTCTTTGGCCACGAGAAGGGCGCCTTCACCGGAGCTATCCTGCAGCGCGCCGGCCGGTTCGAATTGGCGAATGGCGGAACCCTGCTGCTTGATGAAATCGGCGAGATTTCGCCTGCCTTTCAAGCCAAGCTATTGCGCGTCTTGCAGGAAGGAGAACTGGAGCGAGTGGGCGGCACCAGGACCCTAAAAGTTGACGTGCGGCTCATATGCGCCACCAACAAGGACCTTGAGACGGCTGTCCGGAATGGAGAGTTCAGGGCCGACCTTTATTACCGCATCAATGTGGTGCCAATAGTCCTGCCTCCCCTCAGAGAGCGGCCGGGCGATATTCCACGCCTTGCCAAAGCTCTCCTCGATAGATTCAACAAGGAGAACCATCGCGATCTTGCCTTCACGCCGTCGGCGCTTGACCTGATGTCGCAATGCTATTTCCCTGGCAACGTGCGTGAGTTGGAGAATTGTGTGCGACGGACGGCCACACTTGCGCGTTCAATGACAATAACTGCGTCGGATTTCGCCTGCCAGAACAGCCAGTGCCTGTCTTCGCTTCTGTGGAAAGGAGTCGGCCGTTCGCACGGCGCCTATGCCGTCGACGAGTGCGCACGTGGCAATATGATGCCGGTTGGATCGCCGCTGCCTGCCATGCGAGTCGGCCCCTCCCAGAATGAGGCATCGCCCGGCGAGACCTGCGACCCCAACCATCCAGCTTGCCCAGCAATGAACCAGCGTCTGACGGAACGCGACCGACTGATCGATGCGATGGAGAAAGCCGGCTGGGTTCAGGCCAAGGCGGCTCGTTTCCTCGGTCTCACGCCGCGGCAGGTCGGCTATGCTCTGCGCCGGCATCATATCGAAGTGAAGAAGTTCTAACGCCATTGATGACACCACATTTGGGAGCGCGGTTGCTCCCCGCACTGGGCGTAACTGAGACAAGACGGTACCTTTCGCGTTGGTTTTGACCGTTGTCGGCGACCTGACAAAACCGTGTCGCAGGAAACGGACACAATTGGACACAAAAGGCCGACGTAAAGCCAGCATGACGGATAAAGACCGCTTTTCGAGTTGGCATATCTCTTGCGCTCTGAAGTGCGATGTTCACACCACGCACGGAGCCGTTCGATGTCCGCACCGATGATTTCGCTACAGAGCCTTTCCGGCACGACAGTCTTCGATCAGTTGCCGGCGGGAGCGAAATCCGGTGCCTGCGCATCTTCATCCTGCGGCTCCTCCGCAAAGCCGCACGAGATGGACTCGGCTGTCTGGGAGAAGATCAAGGATCATCCCTGCTTTTCAGAGGAAGCGCACCACTATTTCGCGCGCATGCATGTGGCGGTCGCCCCAGCCTGCAATATTCAATGCAACTACTGCAATCGCAAATATGACTGCGCCAACGAAAGCCGGCCTGGGGTGGTTTCGGAAAGGCTGACGCCCGACCAGGCGCTGCGCAAGGTGATCGGGGTTGCCAACGAAGTGCCGCAGCTTTCCGTGCTTGGCATCGCCGGACCGGGCGATGCCTGTTACGACTGGAAGAACACAAAGGCGACATTCGAACGGGTCGCCAAGGAAATCGCCGACATCAAGCTGTGCATCTCAACCAACGGGCTCGCGCTGCCAGACCGCGTCGCCGAGCTTGCCGAAATGAATGTCGATCACGTGACGATCACCATCAACATGGTCGACCCGCGGATCGGTGCCAAGATCTATCCGTGGATCTTCTATGACAACCGCCGTTATACCGGCGTTGAGGCAGCCACGATCCTGCACGAACGACAGATGTCGGGGCTGGAGATGCTGACGGCGCGCGGCATCCTCACCAAGATCAATTCGGTGATGATCCCCGGCGTAAACGATGAGCACCTGATCGAGGTGAATAAATGGGTCAAGGAGCGCGGCGCGTTCCTGCACAATGTCATGCCGCTGATTTCCGACCCGGCACACGGTACGCATTACGGCCTGAGCGGGCAGCGCGGCCCCAAGGCAATGGAGCTGAAGGCGCTTCAGGATCGTCTCGAAGGCGGCGCCAAGTTGATGCGCCACTGCCGGCAGTGCCGGGCCGATGCTGTCGGCCTGCTCGGCGAGGATCGTGGCCAGGAATTCACGCTCGACCGGCTTCCCGACAAGGTCACGTACGACGCCAGCAAGCGCGAGACATATCGGGCAGTGGTCGCGCGCGAGCGGGGCGACCGCATGGCGGCCAAGAGCGAGGCGCTCGGGATGGTCAAGACCGCGGGCTCCGGCAAATCGCTTCTGGTCGCGGTGGCGACCAAGGGTGGCGGCCGCATCAACGAACATTTCGGCCATGCGAAGGAATTCCAGGTTTATGAGGCCTCGCCGAAAGGGATCAGCTTCGTCGGTCATCGCAAGGTCGAGCAGTATTGCCTCGGCGGCCGGGCCGAGGACAAGAGCCTCGACGGCGTCATCTCTACGCTCGAAGGCGTAGACATCGTGCTGTGCGCGAGAATTGGAAATTGCCCCGAGGATCGTCTCAAGGAAGGTGGGATCCGAGCAACGGATGCCTACGGGTATGACTACATCGAGACCGCCATCGGCGCGCTTTACGCCGCCGAGTTTGGGAGTGAGCCACTGGCTGCGACGGCCTGAGCCGCCTCATTCTAACCGAACTGGAGTTGAAAATGGCCTTTAAGATCATCGCTTCCCAATGCACCCAGTGCGGTGCCTGTGAGTTTGAATGCCCTTCGGGCGCGATCAAGTTCAAGGGCGAGACCTACGTGATCGATCCGATAAAGTGCACCGAATGCGAGGGGACCTTCGAAACGCAGCAATGCGCCTCGGTATGTCCGGTGTCGAAGACTTGCGTCCCCGCCTGACCTCCATTTCGGCTACCGACACGGTCGAGGCGCCTCCGCAGGACCATTGACCTCCTGTTGGAAAGCTGCAGCCGAGAGAAAGGAACGGCCATGAGCCTCGGACGCGAACAGGACATCGAAATCCGTACACCGCCGCGATTCATGCCGGGTGAGCGGGTCCGCGCCACACGCCACATAAAAAATGACGGCACCTATCCGGGCAAGGAGATCGGTGAAAATCTGGTGCGCAAAGGCGACGAGGGCTATGTGCGCGACATCGGCACCTTTCTCCAGCAGTTCTACATCTATGCGGTCGAATGGGTCGATCGCGGCACCGTCGTCGGCATGCGTGCGCGTGAACTTATGAGCCTTGAGACGGCTGGGATTCGTTGCAGTGCCGAAATCGGTGCTGGGTTTGACGAAGGAACGGCCCGATGAGGGTAATGATCCGCAGGACCGGTGCTGGCTTGTCGGCCTATATTCCCAAAAAGGATCTCGAAGAGCCGATCATCAAGGTCGACAACGAACACTTATGGGGTGGGGCCGTGACGCTGAAGAACGGCTGGCGCTTAGTCCTGCCCGACCTTCCGCGGGATACGCCTTTGCCGATTACCGTCGAAGCAAGGAAGATTTCCGACGAGGACTGACCTTCGGGTTTACACAAAGAGAGCGGCAAAGGGATACGAGCATGAACACAATGACCTCGGGCCATCTCGTCGTCATTCGGGACAGTTTTGCCGAAAGGCAGCTTGACCTTTTGAAGAAAGGGCTCGCGGCCGATCAGGTCATTCCCTATCTCGGCCCGGGTCTGCTTGAGATCCGCTCCGCGGGACCGCCCGTACCCCATACCCCCGAAGCCGTTGCCGCAGCGCTCAACAAGCGCGCGCCAGCCCCTTCGAAGATTCGCACCAACATGTGGTCGGTAGCGCAGTATATCGAACAGCGCCGGCACCGCCGGACGCTTCAAGTTTGGATGGCCGAAATATTCGCGGCCCCGGTGGTGCCGACCATCTTACATGCCTGGCTTGCAACTCTGCCGCTCTCCGTGATCGTCGACAGCTGGTACGACGGTGCCATGCGCGCGGCCCTAATACAGACCCGCCGAACGGACGTCGTCGAAATACAGGGCGTAACACGGGCGCACGAGATCGGTGACATTTGGACAAAAGCCTACGATTTGTCCGGGACGTTACTCGAATCCGCACCAGCGGCGAAGACGGTTCTCTACGCCCCTCACGGCGGTGCCAGGCCGGCCGCAAACTTCCTCGTCGCAGATTCCGACTACGTTGAAGTGCTGAGCGAAATCGACATCCAGACGCCGATCCCTGACCTGGTGAAGGAACGGCGAGCCAGCCGTGGTCTTTTCTTCCTCGGCTGCCGCTTCAATGATCAGATGCTGCGCACCTATGCCCGACAGATCATGAAGCGCTCCCATGGCCCACATTTTGCGGCAATCGATACAGCACAGCTGACCAAGAACGAGCGTCGCTTCCTTGCAGAAAGGGCAATCACGGTCATTGACATGCCGACGGGTCAAGCCGCGGCCCGTCTCGTCGGACTGGGCGAGACATTGCATTCCAAACGGGGAATCGTTTGAGCCATTCCCAGACGCCTCCACATTGCCGAAAAGGTAAAATGGGCAATTGACTTCCGGGTTTTTCAACAACTCCGAGAGGCGCTCTGAAAAGCTACGACGGTTATTGCATTCGAGGCTGCAGCGGATATGGCATTCGATGCTGCGGATGAACACAGCGGCGACGGGCTCGAACCAGCCGAGCAGACCATAGTCTGGCGCCATGGTTGTCGCGGCGACCGGTCGCAGCTGATCGGCTTCACTTGGCCGTAAAGCAGTGGCACGGCATGATGATCAGGGCCGGTTGGGGTCGATGCCAATCGAGCTAAGGCCAAGCGTGCTCACCGCATAGGCGGTCACCTGCCACTGCCATCCCAGAGCGTCAGGATGATCGCGTTGCGCGACAGCTTGGCGCGCTGCACACGCGAGCGATTGGTTCAGGGCAGCCCGCTTCGCCATCAACGAGACCCGCTGCTGCATGAGTTGTAAACGCCCGCACCACGGGCGCCGCGAATCCGCGCTTGTGGCGCCATGACCTTGAGGCGAGTGAGTCCGGCGCTAACAACGCAGACTGAACCAATCCGATCAGCCCGGCCCATGCCGGAGAGCACGGCGACCAATGCCGCCAGCTACACCACGCAGCGGGACAACGGCTAAGCGCTAGTTGAAAAGCATACGTCGACGTCCGCCATTTCCGCATGCACCGCCTTGGATAAGGCCTGCCCCGAGGCATGATGCGGGCCTGGTTGGCTTTCGTGTCGATGCCGGCTTCGTAGGCAGCGGCTCCCGCGAGGTCGAGCAGTTCCAACTGGCGGCTTGAGGACGGCGCTCACGCACAGCCGTTCCAGGTGCGGCCGGTTATGCGGCCTTCCCCCTTCCCATTGGCTTGGGCAAGCTTCTGGGTGATCCTCTGCGTCGCCGGTCGCAGAGAGGTCGGGTCTGCAACGTTAGCACAGGCCAATATTGCGGCCGCCTCGGTATGTATGCGTCCCTCTCTTCTGTTTGGCCTGACTGAACAAGCTTGCACCCGGTCGGACATGCAGTCCAACCAGGATGCGCCCATATCAAGCCCCATGAATGCGAAGAAAATCCTCATACGTCGCTTGCAACCCGGCACCAAGAGACGTTTTGGCTTTCCAGCCAAGGTTACGCAAGCGCGTTACGTCCAGTAACTTGCGCGGAGTACCGTCTGGCTTCGTCGTGTCGAATACCAATTTGCCCTCCCAGCAGACCGCCGCCTTGACGAGTTCCGCCACCTCGCGAATTGTGACGTCCTCGCCAACGCCAACATTAATCAGGGGCGCAGTGTCGGGGGCTGTCAAGGCGTCAAAATCCGAATCTGGCAGGCCAAGCAGGAACGCAATGGCATCGCCTAGATCCGACGAATACATAAACTCTCGTCGAGGCTTTCCGGATCCCCAAATCTCCACCGAGGTGTCGCCGTTTATTTTAGCTTGATGAAAACGGCGTATCAGGGCAGGCAGAACGTGGGAATTTTCGGGGTGATAATTATCGCCGGGACCATATAAGTTGGTCGGCATCAATGCGAGATAGCGTGTCTGGTACTGCCGGTTGAAAGACCAGCATGATTCGACTCCTGCGATTTTTGCCAAAGCGTAGGGACGATTCGTCGCTTCAAGCGGACCGGTTAGAAGGTATTCCTCCCGTATCGGCTGCGGACAGTCGCGTGGATAGATACACGAGGAGCCAAGAAAAATCATCCGTTCGACGCCGGACGCGTAAGCGGCATCAAAAACACTGAGTTGAATCGCTAAGTTGTTATGAAGGAAATCGACAGGGGAGCTAGCGTTCGCAAGTATACCACCAACCTTTGCGGCGCACATAACGACGTAATCAGGCCGCTGCGACATGAAGAACTTGCGCGTCTCGCTCCGGTCAAATAGATCCAGTTCGTCGTGAGTACGTGTTATTATCTCATAGGATCCTAATGCCTCGATGGCTCTCATTGTGGCGGATCCGACAAGGCCGCGATGGCCTGCCACATAGACTTTCTTCATCTTTTTGTTTTCCTTTGATAACGCTCTGGGCGTTCCTTAAGACGGCCACCATAGCACTGACAACAACCCAGCATGGCTCCGCCGTTGTCAGCATAACTCTCGTGGACTGTGTGAATAATAACCCTGCTTCATCAGCACTGCCTCACGCTCTGCCATGCTCAAATCTTCCCGAACCATCTCCCTAACCAATTCGATGAAGGAGATTTTGGGCTGCCACCCAAGTTTTTCTTTGGCCTTGCGGGCATCGCCGAGAAGTGTCTCGACTTCTGCAGGACGAAAATAACGGGGATCTACTTTTACGATCAGAGCTCCCGTCTTTGCATCGTACCCCTCTTCGTCGACCCCTTCCCCCATCCAACGAACATCGATGCCGAGTTCAGCGGCCGCGACGGTGACGAATTCGCGCACCGAATGTTGCTCACCGCTAGCGATCACAAAGTCTTCAGGTTGCTCCTGCTGCAACATCAACCACTGCATCTGGACGTAGTCTCGAGCGTGCCCCCAATCGCGACGCGCATTAAGGTTTCCTAAGAATAGAGTGCGCTGCATTCCAAGCTTAATCCGAGTCAAGGCGCGTGTGATTTTGCGCGTTACAAATGTTTCTCCGCGCGCAGGTGACTCATGATTAAATAAAATGCCGTTACATGCATAAAGATTGTAAGATTCTCGATAATTTACGGTGATCCAGTGAGCATACAATTTGGCAACAGCGTAGGGTGATCGGGGGTAGAACGGTGTCGTCTCGGTCTGTGGCGTTTCCCGCACCAGCCCGTAGAGCTCAGACGTCGAGGCTTGGTAGTAGCGCGTATGCTTGACGAGCCCCAGGATCCGAATTGCCTCGAGAATACGCAGCGCACCCAAGGCATCGGAGTTTGCGGTGTATTCTGGTTCTTCAAAGGAGACTGCAACGTGGCTCTGAGCTGCCAAATTGTAAATTTCGTCTGGCTGAACCAGTTGGATGACGCGCGTAAGGCTGGACGAGTCTGTCAAGTCCCCGTGGTGAAGTGTAAGATCAACGCCACCTTCATGAGGGTCATGATAGAGATGGTCTATACGGCCCGTATTAAAAAGAGACGATCGTCTCTTTATCCCATGCACAGAATAGCCCTTTTCTAAAAGCAATTCTGCGAGGTAGGAACCGTCTTGCCCGGTGACTCCGGTGATTAAAGCGACTTTTCTCTTTGACAAGCTTGAATCCTTTTGATTTTGACGCGCCCATGAAAATGCTCGCCTGCGGCGGGATTGCGTGGCGAGAAAGGTGCGCATTGGGCAGGGCGAACGGGGGCCTCTGCGCGAAGGCAAGGGAGAGTTCGAGCGGGATGCCAGCCTTTCATGGAGCCGGGGAACGTTCGAAAGAGTTGTCGATCAAGATCAAACGAGGCGGGTCATTCAAATCGAATTCGACAATTCGTGGCACGAAGAGGCGGGCATAGCGGGTGAAGGCGCTAGTCGGAGGAAAGCGAATAACAGTGTCGCATCGACCGAGGAGATACATCTCAACGAGAGCGGAAAAACCCCCGTCGGTGCCCAGTGCTGCACTGTGTAAGGGGCCGGCCTGATCCGCCTGAAAGCGTTTTGGGACGGTGAAAAGTTCGGGAAATACGCCCGACAGGTGATCAACAACCTTGGCGCTGTCTGTACACAAGAACACCCTTACAGGTCTTGAATGCGGTTGCGCCTTGGCCATACGAATGGCAGTGCATACCTGCTCTAAGGCAACCTTCGGATCAGCCCAGTAAGGTGCGTGATCCATAATATCTTCGCCGTTGCCGTGGCGGACATGGACTCCAATTATGCTGTGCCCGTCAAAATGTTCCTGGTAGAGCGCTTCAATGCGATCCTCAATTTCGACCCTCGGTGTGATGCTCCTAAATATGGTTCGCTCGGCCTTTTCATCGCAGCGCCACATCAAGCAAGCATCACACACTATCGTGTTGGCTTCACAATCATCTTGGGCCTGGAAAAGATCGTTAAGCTCGTCACGTTCTTGGAAAATCTGTTCATCCGGACGGTACACGCAGTCGATGGATGGCTTGTTCCACCACGACGGGAAGAAGGGACCAGGGAATGAGACGTGGTTGATCTGGTCATCGCAAATGACCCGTACACCACCGATATCCTCAATTGGCTTGAAGAAAGCTGGAAAGGCATTCGCAAACGGGTTGTCAAGGTAACAAGAGCCGCGCCAATCTATTGCTAAAGCTCGTCCCGTCCGATGTGCGTAGTCCCAAGCCGACGCGAGAGACCACAGGCAATCACCGAGACCCGTGCGCCGTCGAGAAACAACGAACCGATCGTTCCTTGAGCGATCAACAAGCATCTAAATTGCCTCTCTCCAGAACACCACAAGCCTCAGCTTTGCTGCTGCGTTTGAGGCAAGCGCGTGCGCAATTCGGGGAAGATTGTCGTGCTGTGCCAATGCGATGTAGCTTGCGTCTGTCGCGGAAGTGCCTGGCCGCGATGGACGCGCGCCTGGGCTGGTCTTCGGCGCAGACCAGAAAATGCTCTTCGGAGCCAACGCAAACATCAACCACTTTCCTTAAGGCTGCTACATTCTTGAATTCTTTCTATGCATCGTGCCGTAACATCGGTAAAATCGTCTGTTTCGATGAAACGCATCCACGCCATGGATGGCTAGTGACATGGGTTCCAGGGCGTTGGCTGTGAACCCTCTCGCTGTGCTCGACGCACCGCTAACCCCAGCGGAACCTCACGGTGACAGCACGCAGCATCGACCTAAGTGAGCCGGCCATGAGCGCGGGCCGCGGCCACGATCCCAACGATCTCCTCTGTGTGCGGGCAAGAAGATTGAGCTTCGACTGGGCCAGGTTCTGCATGGGAGCGCCACAAAGAAAGGGGCGATCCGTCGAGCGATAAGCGAGCCTGAGGTCGCTTTCGAAGCGCTATGCCATCAACCCCAAGACGGTCGCGAAGTGGAGGAGCGGAGTTCGACCGCCGATCTGCCCACCGGCCCCAGGGAGCCGAGATCGAAGGTTCTGTCTGCCGTAGAAGGGGGACCGCTGTTGTGGCCTTCCGCCGCAACACGCTGCTGCCGCTGGACGATTGCCTCTACGCCTTGCAGCCGACGATCCTGTCTGCAGCGCAAGCATCGGCTTCTTCCGCATTTATATTGCGGAGATCCCAACCGAACAGGGCAAGCTAAACATCAAGGCCTTTGTACCGGGGCACCGCCTGTCGCGAACCTTCGCGCCCCTCTGTCCCGCCGGCACCAAAGGAGACCGTCGCGGCGCCGTTGTTGCTAGATCACATTCAATTCCCTAAACGCCCTCCCTTCGGCGACACGGATGTACCCAAACGCGGAGCAATCGACCGTGCGGTAGCCGCCATGCACGAGAAGCTCGGCCAGCGCCTTGCCGACCGCCGGGGCCTGCTGCAGACCGTGGCCTGAAAATCCGTTGGCGAAGAGGAAATTTTTCACCTTGGGGTGCGGCCCGATCACCGCGTTCTGGTCGAGCGTGTTGTAATCGTAGTGCCCGGCCCAGGCGCGGGTAGGCTTGATGGCCTCGAAGGCCGGAATGCGGGTCGCCAGCACCGGCCAAATCACCTCTTCGAACAGCGGCCAGTCGACCTCGAAATCGGTGGGGTCGGCCGGGCCGTCGCCTTCTTCCGTTTCGGCGCCGCCGGTGAGATAGACCGAGCCTTCCGGCCGGACATAGATGCCGGAGGGATCGACCAGCAGCGGCATGTCGGCATATTTTTCGCGCGCCTCGAAGACGAAGACATTGCGCTTGCGCGGCTCGACCGGCAGCGCCAGCCCGGCCATGGCAGCGACCTTGCCGGCATTCGGCCCGGCGGCATTGAGGACGGTGCCGGCTTCGATCGTCTCGCCATTGTCGAGGCTGACACTGGTGACACGGTGGCCCTGCCGCTCGATGCCGATGACCGTGGCGGTCATAAAGTCCACGTTCTTGCCGCGCAGCGCCTTGCGGAACAGCGTCAGCATCGCATGCGCGTCGAACCAGCCTTCGCCGCTGCGGCCATAGGAGCCGGCGGATATACCTTCGGTCGACAGCCAAGGGAAGCGGCGCGTCAGCTGATCCGCGTCCTCGAGCACGATGTCGGCCCCCTCGGCGACCTGCGCTTCGTGATTGGCATTCAGGATCGGCAGCCCGTTCTCGCTAGCGAGAATGAGAAAGCCGCCCTCGCGAAAACCGATGTCGGCGTCCGCGCCGAATTCTTCCTTCAGCCGCCGGAACAGTTTCATGGTGAACTGCGACAGGCGGATGTTCTGCGGGATCGAGAATTGCTGGCGAATGGAGGCGCAGGACAACGTCGTTGCCGCGTGCGCGAACTGCGGATCGCGCTCGATCAGCGCGATCGAGCCGGAAAACCCTTCCTCGCGCAGATAGTAGGCGATCGAGGAGCCGACGATGGCTCCTCCGATGATAACGATGTCGTAACGCACTTTTTTGTCGCCTTTCCGGTAACCGCCCGTGTCGATCACACAGCCGTCAGCATGATGTCGAAGCGCGTGCCGCGGCGGGCGCGGGCCTAGCGAATTGAAAAGGGTTGCCGCATGCGCTTGATCCAGCGGCGCTCACGCAGCTGCCGGTCCTGCCTCACGCAGCAAGTCGTCGGCTCTGTCCGTCCTCTCCCAGGTGAACTCAGGCTCTTCACGGCCGAAGTATCCGTATGTCGCCGTCTTGCGGTATATCGGGCGTAAGAGATCAAGCATCTTGATGATGCCTTTCGGTCGGAGATCGAAAACATGCGAATCCAAACATGAGGCCCTGATCCCGCCCTTGCTCGAGATCCTGCCATCGTCCTTCATCAACGCCCTGGCTGATGTCGGGCGACTGCCCGGTGAGAGCCAGAACGACGGCGCAATTTCGACCATCAAAGCCGATGGCATCGTCGTAGCCAATATCGAGTATCGTATCGCGGGCGACTTGGGTGTAGTCGATGTGCGCATGGCTGGTACCCTCGTCCTGCTGGCTTTGTCATTTCGCGCTCTTCGCAAATGCTGTTTGGCGGCGGAACATAAAACGACACCAGATTTCTGCCGCCACTGATCTCGAAAGTTGTGATGAGCGTACCATTGACAGCGATTTGCGCTCGCAACGATTCCATGAATTTCTTTGAAGAATCTGTTGCAACGCTAAACAACAACGCAACGAGATTGGCGGGGGCCTGGTAAGACGGAAAGCTGGAACTGGTTGGCCAAGAGGGAGGCGATCGGCGCACCTTTCCCCAGGCGACGTGCTAACTTGCATCGTGCACCTCATCCGCCATTTGCTAAATGTTTAGTCCCGGCATTTGCTGGAGCGGATTGAAAGTGAACGCTCGGGCTGGGAAGCCCATGCCTTCCAGATGAACTCGCAGGGCGTGAGGCCCTTGAGGGTCTTCAGCTTGCGGCCGAAATTGTAGGCCGCGACGAAGTCGGCAAGATGCCGACGCAGTTGGTCGCGATCGCCGTAGTGGAAGCGCTTGACGGTTGCGTCTTGATGGTCCGGTTCATTCTCTCGACTCTTCTCGCCGGCCTGTCGCCGTCGACATCTGGCAATCGGCCGATGCTTGCCTGCAGGCAGCGGTGGGAGCGCGTCAGATGCGGAACGTCGGCTGCAACGCGTAGAGGCAATCGTCGAGCGGCAGCAGCCTTGTTGCGGCGGAAGGCCACAACAACGGTCCTCTTCCTCGGCAGACAGAACTGTCGACTCCCTGGGGCCGGCGGACAGATCGGCGGTCGAATTCCGCTTCTCCACTTCGCGACCGTCTTGGGGTTGATGCCATAGCGCTTCGAAAGCGACCTCAGGCTCGCTTCACTATGTTGTATCGCTCGACGGATCGCCTCTGTCGTTGTGGCGCTCCATGCAGAACCTGGCCCATAGTGCATCCTTTGAGTCGGACGAGAATGGCGAAATTTCTTTTCCGCGACATGCGAGCAAGAAGGCTTCAGCCAATGGCGGTTTTTCGATAATCGGCCGCATCTATCCCATGTCGTTTCAGCTTGTCGTAGAAGGTCTTGCGGGGAACTCCCAGGACTTCGATCGTGCGCCTCACGTCGCCGCCGCATTCCTGCAAGGCATCGCGGATGACAGTCGCCTCATAAAGGCTGACCTTCTCGGACAAGGGGAGGCTTGATACCGCTTGTTCCTTTCGACCTGATGCAATGGGCGTGCCTAGCCCTTCAAGTCCCAATGCAACGCGATCGGCGAAATGCACGAGTTCACGGACATTGCCGGGCCAATTGTGGCTCACGAGGCGATCGCGCACGCCAGCGCTTATGTCCGGAACTGGCCTGCTGAAGCGTTTGGAGGCGCGTTCCAGGAAATGCCCAAAGAGCATCGGGATGTCTTCGCGCCTTTCGCGAAGCGGCGGGATGCGGAGCGTCACCACATTCAGCCGGAAATAAAGGTCTTCCCGGAAATCTCCGCGAGCGGCCGGATCGCCGAGATCGGCCTTCGTAGCCGACACGACACGAAGGTCGATGCTGCGGGTTTCGTTCGTGCCAAGCGGCGTGATCTGCCGGGTCTCAAGCACCCTCAGAAGCTTCACCTGGAGTCCTGGCGGCATCGACTCGATTTCGTCGAGGAAGAGCGTCCCTCCGTTCGAATGCTCGATGCGACCGGTCCTGCGCCTCTGCGCGCCAGTAAAGGCGCCTGCCTCGTGCCCGAAAAGTTCGCTATCGATGACGCTTTCGGGCAGCGCTCCACAATTCAGGGCAACGAAGGGCTTCGTGCGTCGTCTGCTCCAGCGGTGAAGCAGATCCGCGACCACCTCCTTGCCCGTGCCCGTCTCGCCTTCCACAAGGACATCCACATCGGTATCGGCGATCTGGCGGAGAGTTTCGCGCAATCGAATCATGGTCGGTGCCTCCCCGATCAGCGGGATATCGCCCGCAGATCGGACAACCGCATCCCTAAGACGTCTGTTTTCCAGGATCAGGCGCCGTTTTTCCGAAGCGCGATGCAGCGTCACGAGAAGCCGGTCGTTCGCATATGGCTTCGAGATGAAATCGTAGGCGCCATCCTTGATGGCGGCAACGGCCAGCTCGACGTCGGCATGCCCGGTGATCAGGACAACCGGAATTTCCGGGTCGATCGCCTTCACTCGCTCGAAGAGCTGAAGTCCGTTCAGCCCGGGCATACGGATGTCACTCACGACAGGGCCATCGAAGTTCCCGTCGATTCTGGCGAGTGCGGCCTCGGCCGAACCGAACACGCTCGGTGAGAACGAGGCAAGCTTCAGCATCTGCGTGGCTGCGCGAAGCACATCCTCGTCATCGTCGATAAAAATGACCGGTCCTGATTCAGCACTCATGCCGCTCGCCTCAGCTCGACCGTGAAGGAAGTCCCTCTCCCGTGGCCGGCATCATCATGCCGCAACGAGCCGCCGAGCTCACGTGCGATCTCTTGCGAAATGACCAGGCCAAGACCGAGACCCTTTTCCTTGTTGGTAACGAACGGCATGAAGAGGCTCCCGCGAATGTCGGGGGCAAGGCCGGGGCCGTTGTCCCGAAGGGAAATAGCGACCATTTCCCCGTTTTCGGCGAGCGCTATCTCGACGCGGGGCTCCGGTTGATCCTTCAGAGCGTCAAGCGCGTTCTGGAGAAGGTTGACGAGTATCTGCTCCAGTCGCATGCGGCTTGCCATGACAATTGGAGACGGATCGATCCGCTTCCGTTCAATCGTCACCCCGGAATCGCGAATTCGGCCTGAAAGAAGCGACAGAGCGCCGTCGATCGCGTCGTCCGCCAGTATCGGTCCCATCGATCCGCTGGCGCGGCGGGAAAAGGACCTTAGCGTTTCAGTGATCGTGCCGATCCTGCCGGTCATGGCGACGATCGAGGTCAGATTCTCGGCGGTTTCTTGCGACCGGCCGATCCCTAGAAGACGCGCGGCATTTTCAGCATAGGTGCGGATTGCGGCGACCGGCTGGTTGATCTCGTGGGCGACCCCGGCCGTTATCTGTCCCAGGATTGACAAGCGGTTCGCCTGGGCGAGTTCGTCGCGCAGGCGACGCACTCTCGCTTCAGCGTTCTCTCGCTCGGCGATCTCACCGGCGAGCGCTGCGTTCGAGCTCTGGAGCTCCGCCGTGCGCAGTTCGACGCGATGCTCCAGTTCCGCATTCAGCAACACAAGCACTTCTTGCCGCTGCCGGGCCGCGCGCCGCCGTCGAACAATGATGAAAATGACGAATCCAACGAGAACGAGGGCAAGCAGCGTTGTCACGCGGGCTGTCATGACCGCCGAGGAGATCTCGGTGTCGGCGGGGATGAGCAACGACATGCGCCAGCCCGGAACTGCTTTGCCGAGATCCTGCGAAACCGCAACGAAACCGGCTGATCGACTCTCAGGAGTTGCGGTGACCAGGTTGTCGCCGCGGCGGGAAAGCGGCACCGGCTCGAAAGTCACGCCCGGTAGCTGTAGACGATCGCGAGCGGTTTGCTTCTCCTTTGCGGAAAGCGGTGAGAGAGCGCCAAAACGCCATTGGGGCACGCTCGTGGCAAGAACCACGCCTCGCTCATCGGTCGTGAAGACCACGAAGCCGCTCTCCAGCCAACGCGACTCGACGCGGTCGAGCTCCACCTTCACCACAACCACACCGAGCGGCCCCTCCGGCCCATCGACCCGGCTCGACAGATAGAGACCAGGGCGCGCGCTAACCGTGCCGAGCGCATATTGCATAGCCGCGCCATCCGCCATCGCCTCGATGAAGTAGTGGCGAAAGCGGTAATCGCTGCCGACGAAACTGGTCGGCTCGCCGGCGTTGCTCGCAGCAACCGCTATGCCGTCAGGATTTATGATGTAGAGTATAGAAGAGCCGGCGTCGCGCGCGATGGCGCGAAGCTTCTCATCAAGCGCGGCTTCGTTGGCAGTGCTCGGACTGCGAAGCATCTCCTGAACGGCACCGTCGCGTGCCAAAACCAGCGGAATCATTCGCTGCTTCTCGATCTCTCCTTTCAAACTGTCGGCTGCAAGCGGGAACGCGGCAAGAGCACGGTCGCGTAGGGCATACTCTGCTCTGGTGCCGGCGATGCGTCCCGTTGCAAAGACGACGAAACAGAGCGCCGCACCAAGAATTGCAAGCAAAACCACAAGCCAGAGAGATCGACCGCCGGATCTACCAGGGAAGACCAATGGGGCGCGCTGGAAGGCGCCATTACCCATGTCTTCTTCTTCTGCCATCGTATTCTTAAAACCGATCATCGACGAACCATAGTGCGGGGTTCTGCCAGAAGGGAAGGCGATCCGTGCGGAAAACCGCACAATCTTGCTGCGCGATTTGTTGAAGATACCTGAGGCTCCGGCGATTTCCGCGCTCTCTTGGCTTGGCACGCCTCTTGCGGTCAACAACGCAGCAGCGTTCGACCGGGGCGCCGCGATGGGAGAAGCCGCGGGGAGGAACAGCCCGCCCCAAACCGGTCAGGGAGAGAAAACTTACATGTTGACCCCACTGGCTCCAAGCGTAAAGCGCGCACCCCGCAAGACCCTTTTTGCCAAGCCTTACGTGCAGGTGCTTGTCGCAATCCTCCTCGGAGTTGCGGTTGGCCATTTTTATCCGCAAATCGGAGAAAACCTGAAGCCGCTCGGCGATGCCTTCATCAAGCTCGTCAAGATGATCATCGCGCCCGTTATCTTTCTGACCGTGTCGACTGGAATTGCCGGCATGAGCGATCTTCAGAAGGTCGGCCGTGTTGCCGGCAAAGCGATGGTCTATTTCTTCACCTTCTCGACGCTCGCGCTTATCGTCGGCCTCATAGTCGGCAATGTCATTCGGCCTGGCGCCGGCCTCAACATCGATCTGACCTCGCTCGACGTCCAAGCCGTCAATGGCTATGCCTCAAAGGCCCATGAGCAGTCCGTGACCGGCTTCCTCATGAACATGATCCCGACCACGATTGTCGGCGCCTTTGTGGAAGGCGACATTCTACAGGTGTTGTTCTTCTCCGTCCTCTTCGGCATCGCGCTGGCGATGGTCGGAGAATCGGGCAAATCGGTTCTTTCCTTCCTTCAGGACCTCACTGCACCCGTTTTCAAATTGGTCGGCATCCTGATGAAAGCCGCGCCGATCGGTGCTTTCGGAGCAATGGCCTTCACGATTGGCAAATATGGCATCGGTTCGGTAGCCAACCTTGCGATGCTGGTCGGGACCTTCTATCTCACGGCCTTCCTCTTCGTATTCGGGGTTCTCGGTGCAGTCTGTCGCTACAACGGCTTCTCGATCTTTTCTCTTATCCGCTACATAGAGGAAGAGCTGCTGCTGGTCCTCGGAACGTCCTCCTCCGAGGCTGCGCTGCCCTCTCTCATGGAGAAAATGGAAAAGGCCGGCGCCAAGCGCTCGGTCGTGGGCCTGGTTATCCCGACCGGATATTCCTTCAATCTGGATGGCACCAATATCTACATGACCCTCGCGGCCCTTTTCATCGCGCAGGCGACGAATACGGATTTGTCAGTTGGCGATCAGGTCCTGCTGCTGCTCGTCGCGATGCTTTCCTCCAAGGGTGCAGCAGGTGTCACAGGTGCCGGCTTCGTCACGTTGGCCGCTACGCTCTCCGTAGTGCCGGCAGTTCCCGTTGCTGGAATGGCGCTGATCCTTGGCGTCGATCGCTTCATGTCGGAATGCAGGGCACTGACGAATTTGGTCGGTAACGCGGTGGCATCGCTCGTCGTCGCCCGCTGG
Source organism: Mesorhizobium sp. RIZ17 (assembly GCF_051127865.1). NCBI lineage: Bacteria > Pseudomonadati > Pseudomonadota > Alphaproteobacteria > Hyphomicrobiales > Phyllobacteriaceae > Mesorhizobium > Mesorhizobium sp. RIZ17. The sequence goes on along the minus strand of NZ_CP147861.1, from coordinate 2,997,666 downwards.
GAAGGCGAACTGGATCAGGCGCAATTGAAAGCTGCATTCTGCGGCCACCAGCCTGCCGAGACATCAACCGGCCAGCCACTGATAACGCCCGCGCCGAGCAACTCGGCAGCATCGCTGCCGGTTGAATCGCCTGGCTGGTCCCAAACGCCGGACGATCGGGCCGCGGGTTCCAAACAAACTCTCGCGGGCCGATGAAATCAAGAAACCCGAAATGCAGTGGGTGCAAAATCATCTGCGCCTTGCGAAGGTCTTGCACCGGTCACGACACACAAGCCATCGATGATGCGCTTAATGCCTCCGAAGTTTGCGACGGTTCGTGGAACCGGGCGCGGAGCTCGATCGGAGCCGTCGGCACGGCTGAACAATTCGCCCACGCTCTACGTTTCGGCTTCTACCTCGCACCACGCCACGACAAGAATTCGGTAGCGAACAGGATCAATGCAGGAATGACAGATTTTACTGAACCGACCTTTGCCGGATTTCTTCTTGATGTCGTTTAATCAGACTCGAACAATGGCGAAGCGACCTATAATTGCTGATATCGCCCGGGAAGCAGGGGTAAGTGTTGCCACCGTTGACCGAGTTCTGAATGCCCGTCATCCGGTGCGGAAGGAGACTGCGCAGCGGGTCTTAGCGGCCGCACAGGCCATCGGATATCACGCCGCAGGTCTTATCAAGCAGCGCCTGCAGCCGGACCTGCCGCAATATCGGCTTGGCTTCATCTTGAGAAAACCGACTCACCACTTCTACCAGGGCTTCGCGCGTGAGGCCGAAGTGGCGGTCAACGCGGCGAAGTGCTTCCATGGCACTTCGCTCATCGAATTCGCGCCGTCGCACATGCCGTGCGACCTTGTTCCACTGCTCAAGGAATTCGGCGCGCGCTGCCACGCGATCGCCATGGTGGCGCCGGACCATCCGGCGATCACGGCAGCCGTCCAAGAACTCAAGGCAAAAGGCATCCCCGTTTTCTCGCTGCTTTCCGATTTCGCCGAAGGTGTTCGTGAGGGTTATATCGGCCTCGACAACCGCAAGGTCGGGCGGACGACAGCGTGGATGCTTTCAAAGGTCGCAAGACGGCCGGGCAAGGTGGCGGTTTTTGTCGGCAGCCACCGTTTTCAGGGGCAGGAGCTGCGGGAGGTCGGCTTTCGCTCCTATTTCCGTGAGAATGCACCGGCATTCGAGCTGCTCGATCCGCTCGTGAACCTTGAGGCACGGCAGATCACCTACGAGGCCACGCTGGATCTCATGCAACGGGAACCCGAACTCACCGGCTTCTATGTGGCCGGCGGAGGTATGGAGGGAGCGATCTCCGCGCTCCGTGAAGAAGGCGAAAGCCGGGGTCTCGTCGCGATCGTTAACGAGATCACGCCGGAGTCACGGGCAGCACTCGCAGATGGCATGATCACGATGTCGGTCGCCACGCCCCAGCGCCTGCTTTGCCAGGAACTGATGACGCTGATGGCCCAGGCCATCAAGGTCGGCACTTCGGAGACGCTTGGGCAGACTTTTCTGCCGTTTGAGATCTATCTGCCGGAAAACATCTGAAAAACTGATAAAATACTATCATGAGAGCCTAATTTCCTTTCATTCATGAAAGAAAAGCAGCGGGAGTTTGATTGACTCACCTGCCTCATTCCGGTCTCGTTTAACAACGAATGATTGCTGCGCGGCGGAAGCCAGTCAGCCGAGAACGACGACCCGCACTTCATGGAAGAGAAAGGAAAGCCATGCGTCAAGCATCGCTCCGCTTTGCGATCGACCGCATGACGCCGCCCCAACTTGCCAGGACCGCACTTGCCCGCGGCCCGGGCCTGACTGGCATCGACATTAGCTATCATCTCGATGGCAATTTCATTGCTCGCGAAAAGCCGGCTGCAGACGTCCGTCTTGCTGACGGATCAATCGTCACGACTATCTTCATCAACGCCTTTTCGTGCTTCAATGAGTCCCCGCGTGCCAGGTCGAGGCGAGCAAACTCGTCGATTGTGCAGTGGCCTGCGGAGCGAAGACGCCCACGAATGCGATCCGCCAAGGACATCCACGCGCTGGAGGATAGGCGCACTTGCCTCGGGCATCGATTTCATGGCGCGAGATGGATGATCACATGCAACACGCTGCTCGCAACTCCGAGTAAAGTGCCAGGCAGATCTCGTCACGCTGCATATCGCTTCCAAAAATGAAAAGGCCCAATTCAAAGTCCGAGACGAATAACGGGGTCCCTATTGTGCCGTTGCACGAGAGGGCGCTGGACATCTTTGAAACGTCGAAAGCGCTCACCGCTCCGTCTGGGCTGGAAGCCACGTTGGCCAACGTCGTCGATCTCCTGCCATCGTTGGTGCAGGTGCGGCACGGCATCATCTCGCTCTGCGACGGTACCGGCATACCGGACATGACCGTCGGCGCCGGCTGGAGCGAAGACAACGATGAGCGCTACCGGAAGCATCTGCCACGGACGGCGATCGACCAAATCATAACGACGGGCATGGCGCTCGTCGCCGAGAACATAGCGCTGGATCCGGCCTTCAACGCCGCCGACAAGGACGTGCTCGGGGCGTCCGACAACATGAAAGTGTCGTTCATCGGCGTACCCATTCACGTCGATGCGAACGTCGTGGGCACGCTGACCATCGACCGCATCCTGGACAACAACTCAGGTTCCCTTCTCGATCATGACCTCCGCCTCCTTACCACAATCGCCAATCTGGTTGGGCAGACAGTGAAGCTGCATCGCATGTTCGCGTCCGACCGCGAGCGACTGATGGCCGAGAAAATCGGGATGCAAAAGCAATTCGGCGAACTCAAGCAGCCTGGGCATGAGGGCAAGAGGGCTAATGTCAAGGGGATCGTTGGCGACAGCCCGGCGCTGCGCGGGCTGCTCGAGAAGGTCGCGTTAGTAGCCAGGTCCAACAGCACCGTTTTGCTGCGCGGGGAATCCGGGACCGGCAAGGAGCTGGTCGCCAAGGCCGTTCACGAGCTGTCGGGGCGCGCCAAGCGGCCGTTCATCAAGCTCAATTGCGCAGCGCTCCCTGAGACAGTCCTGGAATCCGAACTGTTCGGTCACGAAAAGGGTGCCTTCACCAGTGCATTCAACTCGCGCAAGGGGCGCTTTGAGCTCGCCGACAAGGGAACGTTGTTTCTGGACGAGATCGGTGAGATTTCGGCCTCGTTCCAGGCAAAGCTGCTGCGCGTGCTGCAAGAGCAGGAGTTCGAGCGCGTCGGCAGCAACCAGACGATTAAGGTCGACGTTCGCGTGATTGCCGCCACGAACAGGAACCTGGAAGACGCGGTTGCAAGGAACGAGTTTCGCGCCGACCTTTATTACCGCATCAGCGTTGTTCCCTTGCTGGTGCCGCCATTGCGCGAAAGGCGCGGTGATATTCCGCTTCTTGCCGCTGAGTTTCTCAAGAATTTCAACAGCGAGAACGGCCGTACGATGGTCTTCGATGCGAGTGCGACTGAAGTGCTGATGAACTGTGCTTTTCCCGGAAATGTCCGCGAGCTTGAAAATTGCGTGCAGAGGACAGCGACCCTGGCAGCGGGAGCGTCAATCGGCAGAAACGACTTTGACTGCTGCCACGGCCGATGCCTTTCCGCGATGCTATGGAAGCACGCATCGAAGGAGACTGCGCCGAAATCGGAGCCGATCGCACCATCGCCACTGAACCCGGCCATGCGTTCGTCTGGTGATTTTGCTTCGGCCGCCTTTGCGGCCCCGCCCGTTGACAGCCAGCAGGCACTGCCAGCGCCTGTTCGGGTAGCCCTCGTAAGCGACGCGCAGATGACCGATCGCGAGCGTCTCATCGCGGCCATGGAAAGATCCGGCTGGGTACAGGCAAAGGCAGCGCGCCTGCTTGGACTGACGCCGCGCCAGATTGGCTACGCGCTGAGGAAATACGGTATCGAGATCAAGAATCTCTGAACCGGCTGTCGAACTTCAGTATGTCGGGCCGCGACATAGCGAACGAGGCGAAGAGCTGGGACAAATCAAACGTGCGTTGGTTCGGCTCGGTGAGGCGGTGCAGCCTCCTCTCGGCGCCGGCCCGTAATTCGAGATATTCAACGACTCTGTAGCCGGCGGCAAGGATCGCGTCGCCGCGGCGAATACAGCTTCGCGTGGCGGTGCCAACCTCTCGGCCGCTTCAAGAGAATTTCGCTTTGGCGCCGCCACGCTCTGTGCTGTGCGGCCGACAGCCTGAGAGTTGCGCGACGACATCGCCAAGCCATCGGCTTCGCGCCTTGTCGGAAAGGCGATAATCCCGATCGGTATGTCGAGGTCGCGGGCAAGCCGGGGCACTTGCAACTGCTGAAAATCCTTCTCCCCGAAGAAGGCGGACGGCGCCGGTCTGGAGAAAGAGCTTCGTCACCAATCTCCCCCACGCCGTCGAAATGGCTTGGGCCGCGCCGCACAGGCCGCCGCTCACCCCTCTCACCGAGACCGCGGTGGCAACCACTCCAGATACATCTCTCTTGCATCCGGCGCGTAAAGCATCTGGCGCCGAGCGGCGCCAGCTGGCGGCGTCCTCATGCTCCGTGCGTAGGTGGGCGGCAAGATCGTCTGCGTCGTTCAATTGCGACGAGGGTAAGGATCACCCGGTCGGCGCGCTGAAGTGCGGCGCGCACCAAGCTGAGATGGCCTTCATGCAAGGGCGCCCATGGTTGACACGACCGCGACCTTCATGCCCTGCCTGCGCCATGCCGCCACGGATTTGCGCGACTCGGCGGTCCGGACGATCGGTGTGCTCATGTCGCTTCTCCTCCTTTAATGGCTTTCGGTTCATCGCCGAAGACATGTTCGGCCGCCGGAAACCGGCGCTCCTTCACGTCGCACGCGTAGGCCTCGATCGCTGCCGAAGCGGCCTCTCCCAGTTCGACATAGCGCTTGACGAATTTCGGGCGGAAGTCGCCGAACAGGCCCAGCATGTCGTCGACGACCAGGATCTGCCCGTCGCAGGCCGCCGAGGCGCCGATGCCGATCGTCGGGATTGGGATTTTCTCGGTGATGCGGCGGGCGAGCGGTTCGGGCACTTTTTCCAGTACGACGGAAAAGGCGCCAGCCTCGCTGACCGCAAGAGCATCGCGCCAAATGCGCTCGGCATCCTCGCCCCTGCCCTGCACGCGATATCCGCCAAACACGTTGACCGCCTGCGGCGTCAGGCCGACATGCGCCATGACCGGGATTCCGCGCGCTGTGAGGAAGCGAATCGTCTCGGCGATCGTCGCGCCGCCCTCGAGCTTGACCGCAGCGCATCCGGTCTCCGCCATAAGGCGCGCGGAATTGCGGAAGGCCTGCTCTAGGCTTTCCTCGTACGAGCCGAACGGCATGTCGACGACCAGGAGCGCCCGCTCCATTCCCCGCCGAACCGCCTTGGCGTGCATGATCATCATATCGAGCGTGACACTGAGCGTGGAGGGAAGGCCGTGGAGAACCATGCCGACGCTGTCGCCGACAAGAACGATGTCGCAGTGGCCGTCAACCAACCTTGCGACCGGCGTGGTGTAGGCCGTCAGGCAGACCAGCGGCGTGCTGCCCTTTCGCGCACGGATGTTCGGCGGCGTGATCGCCTTGACGACACCTGTGGCGCTCAATCCACGTCTCTCCTCACCCAGCGTCACCCACGGCCAGTGTCGCGTTTGGCATATTTTTGTCGAGGTGCGAAGAGGTAAAATCGCCAGAGCGCGTGGTGTTGACGCGACGAGTGGTATGATAAAGAACAGAACTAAATCGGTTTAGACAGGCGGAGCTCTGCCAAGTAGGTCAGGAACTATGGATCAGGCAAAGGGACCAAGGAAAGGCAGAGCCATAGGCAAGACCAACGACGTCAACGCGGACCTCATCGCAGTCGTCGTTGCCGTGAACGACGCTGGACCTTGTGTTCTGACCATCGAAGAGGGCGGCGCCCTTCCCTCGGGCCCGTTTGAGCTCGCTCATCGTTCGCTCCAGTCGGGCCTCAGGGCATGGGTGGAACTGCAGACCGGTCAGCCTCTCGGTTATATCGAGCAGCTCTACACCTTTGCCGATCGCGATCGGGTCGGCGCCAACCAGCGCGTGATCTCGATCAGCTATCTCGCACTCACCCGCGAAGAAGATACGGGCGCCTCGGGCAGGCGCAGTTGGGCCAGCTGGTACGACTATTTCCCCTGGGAGGATCATCGCTCCGGCAGGCCCCCGATAGTGCTGGAAGAATTGCGGCCGCGCCTTATCGAATGGGCGGACGGCGCGGACGACGGCGCGACGCGCTTCGATCGCCGACGGCGAGCGGCGGTTGCCTTTGCCTTGGACGGCCGGGCATGGAACGAAGAGCTCGCGCTGCAGCGCTACGAGCTGCTCTACGAAGCCACCCTGGTGGAGGAGGCAAAGCGCGGCGGAGTTTCGGCCATCCTCGCTTCGGTGCCGGGCAGATCGATGATCGCCGATCATCGCCGCATTCTGGCAACGGCTATTGCGCGACTGCGCTCCAAAATCAAATACCGGCCTGTTGTGTTCGAACTGATGCCGCCGCTCTTCACGCTTTTGCAGCTACAGCGAACTGTGGAGGCGCTCTCCGGCAGGCTCATCAACAAGCCGAACTTTCGCCGGCTCATAGAGCAGCAGGAACTGGTTGAGAAGACCGGGGCGACGACCGCCGAGACCGGCGGCCGGCCTGCGCAGCTCTACCGCTTCCACCATACTATTCTCGACGAGAGGCCTGTGGCCGGCACAAAATTACCGCTCGCACGGGCTTGACACCCCTTATAGTCACAACGATTATAAACGTCTTATAATCAGGTGGACTATAACTGGAGGCTCGATGAGCGCCGTCCTGCCTTCGAGCGCCTCACTGTACGACCGCGTTCGGCGCGTTATCCCACGGATCGAGTGGTCGGTCTTCGTCGAGGATATCGACGCAATCCTGAATCTGAAGCGACAGCGGAATGCGGTCATCCTGGCGCATAACTACCAGACGCCGGAGATTTTTCACTGCGTGGCTGACATCGTCGGCGACAGCCTGGCGCTGGCCCGCAAGGCGATGACAGTCGACGCCGATGTGATCGTGATCGCCGGCGTGCATTTCATGGCAGAAACAGCCAAGCTGCTCAATCCCGACAAGACAGTGCTCATCCCGGACCTCAACGCCGGTTGCTCGCTGGCGGACTCGATCACCGCCGAAGACGTACGCCTGATGCGGCAGCGCTATCCGTCCGTTCCGGTCGTCACTTACGTCAACACCTCCGCCGCGGTGAAAGCCGAGTCAGACATCTGCTGCACCTCGGGCAACGCGCTCGCAGTGGTGAAGTCGCTCCGGGTGCCGCGCGTGATCATGCTGCCCGACGAATATCTGGCAAAGAACATCGCGGCGCAAACCAAAGTCGAGATCATCGCCTGGAAAGGGCGCTGCGAGGTGCATGAACGCTTCACGGCGGCCGACATCCGCGAGCTGCGTGAGGCCCATCCCGGCATCAGTATACTAGCCCATCCCGAATGTCCGCCTGAAGTGGTCGCGGAAGCCGACTTCGCCGGCTCGACGGCGGCGATGTCCGACTATGTCGCGCGGCATAGGCCGGCGCGTGTGGTGCTGATGACGGAATGTTCCATGAGCGACAACGTCGCGGTCGAGCATCCGGAAGTAGATTTCGTGCGCCCATGCAATCTGTGCCCGCATATGAAGCGCATCACGCTCGCCAACATCCGGACCGCGCTCGAGGAGAACCGCCACGTCGTCACGATCGATCCTCATGTCGCTGAACGGGCCCGCTGGGCCGTGGAACGCATGCTCTTTGTATGACGGCGGACATCCATCACATTGGCGGAGCGCCGGTCATCATCGGCGCTGGTATCGCCGGGCTCATGACGGCGCTACACTTGGCGCCGCAAACAGTCGTCCTTCTGTCCGGGACCCCGCTCGGAACCGAAGCCTCGAGCACGCTCGCCCAAGGCGGGCTCGCAGCGAGTCTGGGGGAGGACGACAGCCCCGACCTGCACCTCGCCGATACGCTTGCTGCCGGCGATGGGCTTTGCGACGAACAAATGGCCAGGCGGGTGGTAGAGGCCGTACCTCAAGCCGTCGAGAACCTCATTCGTCTTGGTGCTCCTTTCGACCGGTCACTAGACGGGAGGCTACGGCTGGGCCTGGAAGCGGCGCATTCGCGTCGCCGCATCGTGCACGCCGCCGGCGACGCAACTGGCCGCGAGTTGTTTCGGGCGCTGCTCGGCGTGGCGCGGCGAACCCGTTCGATCACGATCATGGAAGGCATGACAGCGCTTCGCTTGGTTGTCGCGGAAGGCAGCATTGTGGGCTTGCTGACTGTCCTGCATGGCGCCGTGTTCGCATTGCCCACACGCCGCGTGGTGCTGGCCACCGGTGGTATAGGCGGCCTGTTTTGCGATACAACCAACCCGCTCTCCTCATTCGGGCACGGCCTGGCGCTTGCAGCCTGTGCTGGCGCGGAACTAGCCGATCTCGAATTCGTGCAATTCCACCCGACGGCCCTCGACATTGCGCGCCGGCCAATGCCGCTTGTCAGCGAAGCAGTGCGTGGCGAAGGCGCGGTGCTGATCGATGAGCACGGCCATCGCTTCCTGGCGGACACGCCCGGGGCAGAACTCGCATCGCGCGATGTAGTTGCGCGGGCGATCTCGGATCAGCTCGCCGCCGGGCATGGCGTCTATCTCGATGCCCGACATTGTCTCGGGCAGAAATTCGCAAGGCGCTTTCCGGCAATCGACGCTATTTGCAAGCATGCCGGCATCGATCCGGCGGTGGAACCCATTCCCGTGCGTCCCGCTGCTCACTATCACATGGGCGGCGTGGCCGTTGACGCCGAGGGGCGAACTTCCGTTAGCGGCCTGTGGGCCTGTGGCGAAGTCGCATGCACAGGACTGCATGGCGCCAACCGGCTTGCCAGCAACTCGCTGACCGAAGCGGTTGCAACCGCCGCCTGGGTGGCTGAAAGCGTCGCGGCTACCTGTGCGGGTTGGCAGTGGCCTAGGCTTCCGGCAACTGTTCCCATCCGGCCCGACCCTTCACCTATTCGCCCGATTGTGTCCAATGCGCTTGGCATTGTTCGGAATGGGAAATCATTGCGCGACACGGTCGCGACACTGCTGCCGATCTCTGTCGGCGAGACGGCCGCGGCCGATCCGGCCCTGGTGGCACTGTTGATGGCGATCGCAGCTTTTCGACGCGAAGAGAGCCGCGGTTCGCATTATCGGTCCGATTTCCCCGGGCGCGATGCCGCCGCCCTCCCTTCGCGACTGACGCTCTGCACAGCTTTTGAGAATGCCGTCACGCTCAGATGGCAAGCATCCGAACGGAGCCGTTGACATGACTTCACTTGCACCGCTTCCACAGATCATCATGGAGCCCATCGTGCGCTACGCCCTGCTGGAAGATTTGGGCAGAGCCGGCGACATCACGAGCGATGCGATAATCCCCGCCGATTGCAAAGCGACGCTGGCGTTGAATGCCCGGCAGGCCGGCGTTGTTGCCGGGCTCGATTTGGTCATGTTTGCCTTCCTGCTGGTTGATCCCGGGATCAGCATGCAGCTGCGGTGTCCTGAAGGCGGTAAGGTTTCGGCCGGAGAGACGATTGCGATCGTAAGCGGGCCGGCCCGCAGCTTGCTGACCGCAGAGCGCACGGCGCTCAATTTCTTGTGCAAGCTCAGCGGCATCGCGACGGCAACGGCTACGCTCGTAAACGCGGTGCGCGGCTATAACGCAAAGATCGTGTGCACGCGAAAGACAACGCCCGGCCTGCGTGTCCTGGAAAAATATGCGGTGCGAGCGGGCGGCGGCGCCAATCACCGCTTCGCGCTCGATGACGCCGTACTGATCAAGGACAACCATATCGCCATTGCCGGCGATATCCGCACCGCAATCGAGCGGGCGCGTAGCGCCATAGGTCACATGGTCAAGATCGAGGTCGAGGTCGACAGGCTGGACCAGTTGGAGATCGCGCTTACAGCGGGCGTCGACGCCGTGCTCCTCGACAACATGTCGGTCGAGGACCTTGCGCAGGCTGTGGCTATGGTCGGTGGCCGCGCGATCACCGAGGCTTCGGGCCGGGTAACGCGGGCGAGCGCCCCGGCAATTGCGGCGACCGGCGTCGACCTCATATCGGTCGGCTGGCTCACCCACAGCGCGCCCATTCTCGACATCGGTCTCGACATGCCGGCCGACCGAAATTGCAACAGGCATCTGAACTGATGGAGAGGACATGAACCGGGATCGCAGGAACTCCTTCGGTGGCAGGCTAAACTGCGTCAGCACGTCCCCGGTTCCACCAACAGCCGACGCAAGCCTTCTCGGCGCCAAGCGACACGCTTCAACAACGGAGGCGGGAGGGACGGACCAGCAAGGCACAGAAAGCCGCGTCGCAGCCCTTGGCGTCATCATCTGCCGACTCGACGAGATGCGCCAGTTGGCGGCCTCTCACGGGCTGGAACTTCTCGGTTATCTGCTGGACGTCGCCTTCACCGAATCCTGCGACGCGATCAGAAAGGAGCATTCCTGTGCTCAAAGTAAAATAACGGAAACCGTAATCCCCACGGATGACGTGAGTTGAGCCTGCGGGCAGCAGTTGGAGAGTCCGCTCAAGCGCGCCACCAGTCGCGTTTCGATAGAAGACTTCCCGCTGGCATGCGCCTTGTCTTCAGCATCCACTGCAACGCTCCAGGCCAAGGACGGAAGATTATGGAGAACAAGACCTTATGAACGAACTCAGCCCAGACCTGACCTCGGATCCAATCGGTTGGGCGCTTCCCCCCTGGACGCGAGCGGAAGCCCAGGCGCTCCACGACGCGCCCTTCAACGACCTGCTGTTTCAAGCGCAGACCGTGCATCGCCAGAATTTCGATCCCAACAAGGTCCAGCTGAGCCGGCTTCTCAGCATCAAGACCGGCGGATGTCCGGAGGATTGCGGCTATTGTAGCCAGTCGGCGTATCATGAAAGCGGGTTGAAGGCGTCAAAGCTGATGGAGGTCCGGCGCGTCATCGCCGAGGCGACCAACGCGCGTGACGCCGGCGCCACCCGCTATTGCATGGGCGCGGCCTGGCGAAATCCCAAGGCGCGCGACATGGGTGCGGTCGTGGCGATGGTCGAAGGCGTCAAGGCGTTGGGCATGGAGACCTGCATGACGCTCGGCATGCTCGATCTTGAGCAGGCCGCTCGTCTGAAAGAGGCCGGTCTCGACTACTACAACCACAACATCGACACCTCTGAGCGCTATTACAGCGAGATCATTTCGACCCGCACCTTTGCCGACCGGCTGGATACGTTGGCCAATGTCCGCGACAGCGGCATCAAGGTCTGCTGCGGCGGCATCGTCGGCATGGGCGAGGAGCCAATCGACCGAATCGACATGCTGGTGACGCTGGCCAATCTGCCGGAGCATCCCGAAAGCGTTCCGATCAACATGCTGATCCCGATCGAGGGCACCCCGCTGGCCGAAGCTAAACCCATCGAGCCGATTGAATTCGTGCGCGTGATCGCGCTGGCGCGCATCATGATGCCGAAATCGCATGTCCGACTTTCGGCCGGCCGCACCGCCATGACCGACGAGATGCAGGCACTGTGCTTCTTTGCCGGCGCCAACTCGATCTTCGTCGGCGACACGCTGCTGACGGCGAACAATCCGGGCGAGGACAAGGATAGCCTTCTGTTCCGCCGTCTCGGCATCGAGCCGATGGAACTCGGGGCGCAATGAACGGGGCACAACTTGCCCGCTATGACGCAACCTTGCAGGGGCTGGCGCGCAAGGACCGGCTGCGGATGCTGTCGCCGCGCGCCGGTCTCGACTTCTCGTCGAACGACTATCTCGGACTTGCCGCCTCCAAAAGACTTGGCGAGGCGGTTGCGGCGGCGATTGCGCGGGGCACGCCGGTGGGCGCGACCGGATCGCGGCTGTTGCGCGGCAATACACCGGAGCATGAGCAACTGGAGGCAGACGCGGCGGCGTTCTTCGGGGCTGACCGCGCGCTGTTCTTCGGCAGCGGTTACATCGCCAACTTCGCTCTCCTGACCGCGTTGCCGCAGAAGGGCGACCTTCTGGTTCTCGACGAACTCGCCCATGCCAGCATGCATGAGGGCGCACAGGCCGGACGCGCCCAGTTCGTGCTGACCGCGCACAACGACGTCAATGCTGTCGAGGACGCGATCACGCGCTGGCGCGCCGAAGGCGGCATGGGGCGCGTCTGGATCGCAGTCGAAAGCCTCTACAGCATGGATGGCGACCGTGCGCCGATGGAGAGCCTCGTCGCGCTTGCCGATCGGCACGAGGCATTCCTCGTCGTTGACGAAGCGCATGCCACCGGTGTCTGGGGACCGGACGGCCGGGGGCTGGCCGCCGCATTCGAGGGCCGCGACAACATCGTTGTGCTCCATACTTGCGGCAAGGCGCTCGGCGCGTCCGGCGCGCTGGTAACCGGACCGCGAACGCTGTGCGATTATCTCGTCAAACGTTGCCGGCCATTCATCTACGCCACCGCACCATCGCCGCTGATGGCAGTGGCAGTGCGCGAAGCGCTCGCCATGCTGTCCGACGAACCCCTGCGCCGTGTTCAGTTGCATGAGCGTGTCGCTTTCGCGGGCCGCCGGTTGGCGGAGCGCTGCGGTGTGGCGCCCAGCGGATCGCAGATCCAGCCATTCGTCATCGGCGATAACAGGCGCACCATGGCGGTGGCGGCGGCATTGCAGGCCCGCGGCTTCGATATCCGCGGCATTCGTCCGCCGACGGTGCCCGAGGGCACCTCGCGCCTGCGCATCTCACTCACGCTCAACGTCGATGAAGCCGACATTTCCGCCATGGTCGAGGCGCTCGCTGAGGTGTTGGCCCAAACATGACCGGAGCCGACATGACCAAGCGCATCGTCGTCACCGGAACAGATACCGGAATTGGCAAGACAGTGTTTTCGGCAGGACTCGCCGGCCTGCTCGACGGTTTCTACTGGAAGCCGGTGCAATCGGGCCTCGACGGCGAAACCGACAGCGAGGTTGTGGAACGGCTCGCCGGCCTGCCGATGGGGCGCGTCCTGCCCGAAGTGTATCGCCTGAAGGAGCCGCTGTCGCCGCATCGTTCAGCCGAACTCGACGGCGTCGCGATAGACGTGGCAAAGCTCTCGCTTCCGGACTTGCCGGGTCCGATCGTCATCGAAGGTGCCGGGGGACTGATGGTGCCGCTCAACCGGCGCACCAAGTTCGTCGACATATTCGCACAGTGGCGGATGCCGGTCATTCTGTGCGCCCGCACCACGCTCGGCACGATCAATCACACCTTGCTGTCGATCGAAGCGCTCAGGGCCCGTTCCATCCCGCTCATCGGCATCGCCTTCATCGGCGATGAGGTGGCCGATACGCAGAGGACGATCGTGGAATTCAGCGGCGTGCGCCAGCTTGGCAGACTGCCGCTTCTCGATCCGCTGACAAGTGAGACGCTGAGGGAAGCGATGGTTGCCGGCTTCGACCTCACAGCGATCGCAGGAGGCGAATGATGACGCAGTCTCGAGTCTGGCATCCCTTCACCCAGCACGCGCTCGAGCCGGCAATCCCCGAGATTGTCCGGACGGAAGGCGCCTATCTTCACAAGGCCGACGGCTCCCGCATCCTGGACGCGATTTCCTCCTGGTGGGTCGTCACCCATGGCCACCGCCATCCCCGCATCATGAAGGCCATCGAGACGACCGCGTCGAGCCTCGACCAGATCATCTTTGCCGGCTTCACCCACGAGCCGGCCGAGCAGCTGGCAGAGGCGCTTGTCGGCCTCGCCCCGCCCGGCCTCGACCGGGTGTTCTATTCCGACAGCGGCTCGACCTCCGTCGAAGTCGCGTTGAAAATGGCGCTCGGCTATTTCCGCAACATCGGCGCGCCGCGTTCGCGTATCGCCGTCATGGAGCACAGCTATCATGGCGACACGATCGGCACGATGAGCGTCGGCGCCCGCGGCGAGTTCAACGCCGCCTACGAACCTTTGCTGTTTGAGGTCGACACCATTCCCTTCCCGGCCGCAGGGCGCGAGCAGGACACGCTGGATCGGTTCGAAGCGCTCTCCCGCGACCGGCGCGCCGCCGCGCTGATCGTCGAGCCGCTGGTGCTTGGGGCAGGCGGCATGCTGATGTATCCGGCCTCGGTTCTCACCGAATTGAAGAAGATCACTGAGGCCTCCGGCACGCTGCTGATCGCCGACGAGGTGATGACGGGCTGGGGGCGCACCGGCACCATGTTCGCCTGCGAGCAGGCGAACATCTCTCCACATATCCTGTGCACCTCGAAAGGCTTGACCGGTGGCGTCATCCCGCTGGCGGCCACGCTCGCCACTGATGCCATTTTCCAGGCCCATTATTCCGAAGACCGGAAGAAGACCTTCTTTCATTCGAGCTCCTACACCGCCAATCCGATCGCCTGCGCGGCAGCACTTGCCAATATCGAGATCTGGCAGGACGAGCCGGTGGCCGAACGGATCGCGGCCTTAGGCGCGAGGCAGGCCGCCGGGCTGCAACGATTCCGGGACAATCCATATTTCACCGACAGCAGGTCGACCGGCACGATCGCCGCCCTCGATCTGCGTACCGACTCTGCCGGCTATCTGGCCGAAATCGGGCCAAAACTGCGCGCATTCTTCCTTGAGCGCGGCCTGCTTGTGCGCCCGCTCGGCAATGTCCTCTATCTTCTGCCACCCTATTGCATCACCGGAGACGAGTTGGACGGGCTCTATGACGCCATCGAGGAGGCCGGCGAACGCTTCGGCTCAAAGCCATGAGCCGGTCGTCGCGCATTCTCGGGTTTGGTCATCATGCGCCCGCGCGCAAGGTGGAGAACCCGGAAATCGAAGATCGTCTCGGGCTTGAACCCGGCTGGATCGAGCGGCGCACCGGGATTCGCTCGCGCTTCTGGGCAACGGACGAAGACACGCTGTCGGGCCTTGCCGCCTCTGCCGGCGACATGGCGCTGGCGAACGCCGGTGTCGACCGCAGCGACATCGGTCTGCTGTTGCTTGCCACCTCGACGCCCGATCACCTTCTGCCGCCCAGTGCACCCTTGGTCGCGCACAAGCTCGGCCTCAACCGCGCCGGTGCGATTGATCTCACCGGCGCCTGCGCCGGCTTCATCTATGCGCTGATGTTTGCCGACGGGTTCACTCGCCTGCACGGCAAATCGAGCCTTGTCATCGCCGCCAACATCCTCAGCCGCCGCATCAATCCAGCCGAGCGCGCGAGCTCGGTCCTTTTCGCCGATGCCGCCGGCGCCCTGGTGATTTGTCCGTGCGAGGACCCTGAGCGGGGCATTCTCGGCGCTTCGGTGGATTCGGACGGCTCGCGCTACGGACTGATCCAGATCCCGGCCGGCGGAAGCAACATCCCATTCCATGGCGACCTCGATCTCGAGCAGACCCGCATGACGATCACCGACGGCCGTGAAGTGTTCGGCAAGGCCGTCGAGATGATGACTGCCTGCTCGCACGACGCGCTCGCTACAGCCCAAATGCGGCCGCAGGATATCGATCGGTTCGTGCCGCATCAGGCCAACGCCCGCATTTTCGACGCGGTCGGGAGGAACCTAGGCATAGCCGATCACGCGATCGTCAAGACGATCGCCGACTATGCCAACTCTTCCGCCGCGACAATCCCGCTCTCGCTTTCGCTGGCCAATCAGACCGAGCCATTTCGGCCGGGCGAAAAAATTCTTCTTGCGGCAGCGGGCGCGGGTCTCAGCGGCGGCGCGCTTGTCGTCGGAATTTAGCGGCGCGAACCGGCTGCCAAGATTGACCTTGCATGATGAATAGGGACAAGAGAACCAATGCGAAAAATAGTGGCCGGCAAGCTGCACGGCATTCACGTCACCGAAGCGAACCTCAACTACCATGGTTCGATAACGCTCGACCCCGACCACTGCGAGGCAGCCGGAATCCTGCCCATGGAATTCGTGGAGATATGGAACAAGAATTCCGGAGCGCGGATTTCGACCTATGTCATCCTCGGCGAGCGCGGTTCACGGTGCTGCATCCTCAACGGAGCGGCGGCTCGCACCTGTCAGCCCGACGACGAGATTATCGTCTGCAACTCCATCTACCTGGACGAAGCGCATATCACTTCGCTGAAGCCGCGGATCGTCACGTTCGACCAGGATAACCACATACTCGACCGCCTGAGCTACTCCGTCGATATTGACACAGACGGCCGTTACAGTTTCTCCATTCTTGACGAGGCGGATGAGCCCTTGCTCATTCCTGCCCTGGTCTCCGGGGCGTGAGCCGCGCTCCACAGATGTGCGAGCCTCTTCGCCCGTTGCAACGTGTTCGGCACTGAAGAGCGTCTAGTCTAAGACTCGACGAAGTTGCTGACGCTCAGCTTCGAAAGGCCGATGCCCACTGCGCCTTCGACACCGTCGGCCGTTCGTGGGATGGCGCAATGTCTCGCAGCTGCTGATCCGCGAACAGCGGTTTGCATGTGTGAACCCTTGTCTTAGGCGGTGGCGGCTAGCAATTCTTGCTGCTTTCTCAAGCGCCGCGGCTGGGTCGTTGACGACCTGGCTTTCATGATCTTTGCCGCCGTGTCGATCAAGCAGGCCACCGTCTTCCGCATCAACCAATCATCGCGAATATGGCTAGCCGAACGGCCGCAAGCAGCATTGGGGTGGGCCTTCGGCAAAGTGTTTCCCGCCGGCGCCCAAAGGCCACCAGCCATCTGACGCCTGATCGGTTACATATCAGGTTCCTCGATCGGTGGCTTGGCAGCAAGACCGAGCCTGGCTCGTTGGCCATCGGCGAAATTTTCGGCGGGAGACTGTGTCTTGAACCGAAGAACTGTCAGTTTGCCGTCCTCGACAATATGAACAACCCATCCCCCACCACAACGCTTGACGCGCACGTCATTAGGTTCGCCAGCCACCATTGCTGCCCCTCATTTTCGTCGCCCTTGGGCTGAGACTGGAAGTCGTTCCCGCACATCGGAAAACACGGGACCTTACGTAACGTCAAGCCCCGATTTTGGGATAGCCGATGCCTTGTCGATTTCAGGGTGACGGCGATTCAGGTCCGCAAAATCCGTGCGCGTGCAACCTCGTGCTCGGATCGACTTAGATGCGCAGATTTTGCATGTTAATTCAGCCTTGTTATCCACAGCTAACGTGAATGGGAACGCGTATTCAGTCCGAGTAGCTCTGCAAAAAAACCGCCGCTCTTGTCCTCAGCGCCATCACCCGGCACCTTCAAGATGTTTCATAGCTCCGGACCGTTCCGAACGATCAGGGTGCCGGATGGCCACTCACTCATCGAGCGTCCAATCGGCACAACCACGACGAGCACGTCCTCGACGCGCGTGGTCGGCAGGTCGAGATACACATCTGCGAGAGTGGACCGCACACGAACGCCCGACACAATCGCCGCCAGGCCGTCTCTGCAGAACCTCTCCATATGGTTCCGCATCGCGTGCCGAACGGTGCCGAAAGCGAATGGAACCCCAAGCTGCTGCAACACTGGATATACAAGGCGCATTGAATGACTGATCCCTTGTCCCTCAAGATCCGGTCGCACTCCGTACAACCCCAGGTCGGCCACCAGGAGCTCGACCTCGTCAACTTTGATGAAGCGGCGTAGTATGCCGATATGACCCGCTACGCCGTGCGCGTCGTAGCTGATTGCGCGGAGCTCCGGCCTCGCACCGGCCCAGCTACGGCCGCCTTCGAATGGCTCTGCGTTGAAGGCCCCAGTCGGTCCGTAGGTCTTTCGGAAAAACTCGGAGAGTTCGACATGGTCGGCCTGTTGCAACTCATTTTCCCAGCACAACCTCCACCGCACGTCAGAGCACATGGAAAGACCTCATCATTGTTGCTGTTTTGTTGGGGAAGCGCCTAGCAGGAGGACGCTTGTCGCATCGAGCCGGTTCGATGTAGCTTGCGCAGGTCACCGAAGAAACTAGCCGCAATGAACATGCGACTCGGTTGTGTTCCGAGCACACCGGAAGGCGTACACCAGAAAAATACTGCTCGGAGCCAATACAAACATCGATAATTACCTTTTGGCTTACATCTTTGAAATCTTACTATGCGACGTTCTGCAGAATGGGCAAAATCCTTTGTTTCGATGAATGCATCCACGCTATGGATAGGAAAGCATGCGTTTGAAAGAGCTTGATCTAGCCTCGGCCCCAAGGCGGCCTTTATCACGAGGCTTCAACCCGGCCAGTTGCCCGACCGACCCGCTCGTCAGTTGCCAGACCAACCGACAGCTATGGGTGGGACTTCCTCCACTGTTGATACGCGTCATCGGGGCGCACTGAACTTTTGAGGCGAAATCATTGCCATGCCGCCGTTCACATGAATGGTCTGGCCGGTGATGTAGGCGGCCTCGTTCGAGGCCAGGTAGACCACAGCCGAGGCGACTTCCACGCCGGTGCCCATGCGCCTGGCCGGAATGGCGGCCATGATCGCTTCTTTCTGCTTGTCGTTCAGCTTGTCGGTCATGGCCGATTCGATGAAGCCCGGCGCCACGCAGTTCACCGTCACGCCGCGTGTCGCGATCTCCTGCGCCAGCGATTTCGACATGCCGATCATGCCAGCCTTTGACGCGCAATAGTTCGCTGGCCGGGATTGCCGGTTACGCCGGACACCGAGGTGATGTTGATGATGCGGCCGTTGCGGCGGCGCATCATCGAATGGGTCAGTTCGCGGGTGAGCCGGACCACGGCGGTCAGGTTGACCTCGAGTACCGCGTCCCAGTCCGCGTCCGACATGCGGATAAAAAGCCCGTCCTTGGTGATGCCGGCATTGTTGACCAGTATGTCGACGCCTTCGAGTTCGGCTTCCGCGTTTGCGCCCAGCGCCTTGACCTCGTCACGGTTCGAGAGGTTCGCCGGAAACAGTCTTGTCCGCCCGCCAAGCTCGGCAGCCAACACCTCGAGTTTTTCGACACGCGTGCCGTGCAGGCCGACCGTTGCGCCCTGCGCGTGCAGCGCCCGCGCCACGGCCTCGCCGATTCCACCGCTTGCTCCGGTGACGAGCGCGTTGCGGCCGGTCAGATCAAACATTTATCGATTCCCTTTCTAAGGACCGGCTTCGCACGGAAGCGGTCACTGGCGGCCATGCGCCTTCCAGACATTATCGGGTACAGCTTTGGACAGGCCCTCGAGCCGGACTCGAAGGGCCTCGCTTAACCTTCCGGGTAGCGGTACGTCCACGTCGCTTCAACAGTTGAGAATTTTACCAAAAAATGGGGCCCGGCTTGTCCAGCTTCCGCTGCCACTTGGCGCATTCACCGAGGCGGTCCAAGGGGCAGGTCCTTCACAATCGTGATCCGGCAAGCATTTGGATCCGAAGATAGAGTCACTGGAGGCATCTCGCATCGCTTTTACACCTGCTTGAACGCCAGAACTGCGTTCATGCCGCCCATGGCGAAGGCGTTGCTCAGTGCCACGCGGACTTTGCGCTCGCGCGCCGCATTGGGCGTGACGTCGAGATCGCAATCGGGATCTGGCTCGCGATAATTAGCGGTCGGCGGCACGACGCCCTCCCGGATCGCCATCACGGAGGCGATCATTTCAAGTGCGCTCGCTGCGCCCAGGCAATGCGCGTGCATGGCCCCTCGATAGACGGCGCGACGATGTGGAAGGCGTCGCCGGAAAGGCCGATGCCTGCGATCTCGGCAAGCATTGTGGCACCGCGTACGGCGGCATGCTCATAGCTTTCCAGCACGGCCATGCCCGCACCCTCGCCTATCACCACTCCCTTTCTGTCGGCGGAGAAGGGCCGGCAAGTATCCGGAGCGAGCGCGCGCATTGCTTCCCATGCCTTCATCTGAAGGCATACGAGCGGCGGCCGGAGGCCGCGATGCGCGCTTGCCTTGCCGACGACGGGCTGAATGCCGAGGACGTGGACTACCTCAACGCTTCGGCGCCTCCGGCAAGCATCCCGTCGGCCCGGCCGAGCCTGATCTGATCCGCGGCCGAAGCGATCGCATGGTTGGCTGATGCGCATGCGGAGGCGATGGCAAAGACCGGGCCGCGCAGGCCGAGACTCATGCTGACCTGGCTGGCAGCGGCGCTCGGCAACCCCCTTGGTGCAGTGTAAATGCCAGCACGCTTCGCCCCGCCCAAAAGGAGGTCGCGGTAGGGTTTCTTCGACCGTTCCCCAGCCCCAGCCGCAGACGCCCACTGTCGCGCCGAAGCGATACGGATTTCCCTCATCGCAGGAAAGTCCGGCGTGTTGCATGGCTTCGCGCGCTGCAAGCACAGCGAGCAAGCTGTGGCGGTCCATGGAGACGAGCTGGTTGCGGCCGATGTCGTGCTTGGGCAGCTCCTTGATCTCGGTACCGACAGTGCCCTTCATCTCATGAAGCGCAGAAGTGACCATCGGGCGGATGGCGGAGCGACCTTCGCGCATCTCTTTTCAGATAGAGGCGGCGTTGTTGCCTAGGCCGCAAAGCCCGCCCATCCCAGTAATGACGACTCGCCTGTCCAATCAGACCCCCTTCGCGAGCAAACCGCGGACAGCTTCCACCATGTCGCCGACATTCTTGAGATTCGACCAGGCATCCGCCGCGTTCATGTCGATCTTGATGTCGTAGGCCTGCTCCACATCCCAGAGGAGATCCGCCAGACCCAGCGAATCGACTCCGAGCGAGGTCAGTTCCGTGGCAGTCGTTATTTCGCCGATGATGGACGCACTCTCGCCGCTCTCCGATTCGACGCGGTTCTTGATCGTGGCAATGATTCCCGTTGCGAGTTGATCAGCCATTCTGTTCCTTTCCATAGCAATGCCTTTTGACGTGGGTGCGGCGCCATACCTCTGCCAGTCACGTCGCAAAAATCGTCCCTGACCAGGCTTGTGCAACCCACCAACACCAATCGGATTATGGAGACCGGATGAGTTCCGGTTGCTCTGAGGCGTTGGCATCCAACTGCAGCTCATTTTCCCGCGGCAACTTCCATCGCACGTCTGAGCTCATGGAAAGATCTTCTCCTTTCAGGCTCTTTTTTCGCAGTTGTCACACGATGAGGGTAGCGGGCAATCAGGACGTGTGAGGTGCTGTCAATGCGAGATTCCGGAAGATTGAGAAAATCGTTTGTTTCGATGAGATGCATCCACCCTATGGATAGAAATACAGTCCAATAAACGGGCAAGCCTCTGGTGCGGGCGATAATGCTACAGGAGACATCCCGCATGGCCACCCCACGCAAAAGCTGGGCACGTCTCGGTCGCTACTAGATGCTCAGCGCCTCACACTCGCTCTCTCCGGTGCAACGAAACGGCGCTTGCGCATCGCTGAAGGCCCAAGGGGTTAGCGATCCGAAAGGGCGGATATTATCTTTCGGGCCGAGCTTCCGAACACCATCGATTCGCTCGAACTCTTTCAGGCCTGCATCGCCCGGAATATCGTGATCGCCCACCTCTTGTCTTGACTAGCCCCAGCCTAGGCCTTATGCCGTCACCATGTTAGCACTCGTCCTTGGTGAGTGCTAACAGTAGGTCCGGCATAGCCGAGCTTTGTAGGTTGTCCGGCGCTGCCGGACGCTTTTCCCACCGTTCTCATCGAGGAAGAAAAAATGGCAAAGTCGAAGTTCCGCCCGCTTCATGACCGCGTGGTCGTTCGCCGGGTCGAATCCGAATCCAAGACCGCCGGCGGGATCATCATCCCCGACACGGCAAAGGAAAAGCCGCAGGAAGGCGAGATCATCGCCGTTGGTTCCGGCGCCCGCGACGAAGCCGGCAAGCTGGTCCCGCTGGACGTCAAGGCTGGCGACCGCATCCTGTTCGGCAAGTGGTCGGGCACCGAAGTCAAGCTCAATGGCGAAGACCTTCTGATCATGAAGGAAGCCGACATCATGGGCATCATCGGCTAACACGCCGCCGCCTTTCATCCGTACCATCCAATCTGAATTTCGGGCGAAATGCCCAGGAGTACAAAATGGCTGCCAAAGACGTAAAATTCTCCCGTGATGCCCGCGAGCGCATGCTGCGCGGCGTCAACATCCTCGCCGACGCGGTGAAGGTCACGCTGGGTCCGAAGGGCCGCAACGTCGTCATCGACAAGTCGTTCGGCGCCCCGCGCATCACCAAGGACGGCGTCACCGTCGCCAAGGAAATCGAGCTCGAAGACAAGTTCGAAAACATGGGCGCACAGATGGTCCGCGAAGTTGCTTCGAAGACCAACGACATTGCCGGCGACGGCACCACGACCGCGACCGTTCTGGCGCAGTCGATCGTCCAGGAAGGCCACAAGGCGGTTGCCGCCGGCATGAACCCGATGGACCTGAAGCGCGGCATCGACCTCGCCGTCACCGACGTCGTCGCGACGCTGATCAAGAACGCCAAGAAGATCAAGACCTCGGAAGAGGTTGCCCAGGTCGGCACGATCGCCGGCAACGGCGACGAGTCGGTCGGCGCCATGATCGCGGAAGCGATGCAGAAGGTCGGCAACGAAGGCGTCATCACGGTCGAGGAAGCCAAGACCGCCGAGACCGAACTCGAAGTCGTCGAAGGCATGCAGTTCGATCGCGGCTATCTCTCGCCCTACTTCGTCACCAACGCCGACAAGATGGTTGCCGATCTCGAGGACGCCTACATCCTGCTCCACGAGAAGAAGCTCTCCAACCTCCAGGCCATGCTGCCGGTTCTCGAAGCCGTCGTGCAGACCTCGAAGCCGCTGCTCATCATCTCGGAAGACGTCGAAGGCGAGGCTCTGGCCACGCTGGTCGTCAACAAGCTGCGTGGCGGCCTGAAGATCGCCGCCGTCAAGGCGCCGGGCTTCGGTGATCGCCGCAAGGCCATGCTGGAAGACATCGCCATCCTCACTGGTGGCCAGGTCATCTCGGAAGACCTCGGCATCAAGCTCGAGAACGTCGGCCTCAACATGCTCGGCCGCGCCAAGAAGGTGTCGATCTCCAAGGAAAACACCACCATCGTCGACGGCGCCGGCAAGAAGGAAGAGATCCAGGGCCGCGTCGCCCAGATCAAGCAGCAGATCGAGGAGACCACCTCGGACTACGACAAGGAGAAGCTGCAGGAGCGTCTCGCCAAGCTCGCGGGCGGCGTTGCCGTCATCCGCGTCGGCGGCGCGACGGAAGTCGAAGTCAAGGAAAAGAAGGACCGCGTCGATGACGCCCTCAACGCGACCCGCGCGGCCGTGGAAGAAGGCATCGTTGCCGGCGGCGGCGTTGCCCTGCTGCGCGCGTCGCTGACCATCAACGCTGTCGGCGTCAACTCCGACCAGGCCGCCGGCATCAACATCGTGCGTCGTGCGCTGCAGGCTCCGGCCCGCCAGATCGCGGCCAACGCCGGTGCAGAAGCCTCGATCGTTGCCGGCAAGATCCTCGAGAACAAGGGCGCGACCTTCGGTTTCAACGCCCAGACCGGCGAATATGGCGACATGATCGCCATGGGCATCATCGATCCGGTCAAGGTCGTGCGCACGGCTCTCCAGGACGCGGCCTCGGTCGCCGGCCTGCTGGTCACCACCGAAGCCATGATCGCCGAGGCTCCGAAGAAGGAGTCGGCTGGCGGCGGCATGACTGGCGGCATGGGCGGCGGCGGCATGGGCGGCATGGGCGGCATGGATTTCTAAGGTCCGCGCCTCTCACCAATCTCGAAGGGCGGCAGCAATGCCGCCCCCTTTTTTTGGAATGGAGCCGGTCGGAAAAGGTTTGGGGCTCGCGCTTCAGCTTTGCGTTCTCGTCTTCCAAGGCTTTCAGCCGTTTGGCATCGGAGACGTCCATCCCGTCATACTTCGCCTTCCAGTTATACAGCGTCGCCTCGGAGATCCCATGCTTGCGCGCCAGGTCGCCCGCCTTTGCTCCCGCCTCATGCTCACGCAGAACCGCGATGATCTGCTCTCTTCCGTAAACCGCTTTCTCTTCATCAGTCCGTCCTTCAATCGAGGCCGGACTCCTCAGGTGGGGGAAACTACCCGTGGCAGGCCAGTCGTCCGCGCATTGCCCACCTGTGGTAGTTCCAGATCCTACGTCTCCGATAAGGCCAGCGCCAAGGATCCGTCCCCTTCTAGGTCCAGTTGATGGGTTCCGACCTCGACAATCGGATTAGAAGCGTAAAGCTGCGTTCGTTTAATTCCCAGCCTTTTCACCACTTCCGACTTTAGCTCTACGCCAGCGACGTCGATCAAATGGAAACATAACGAAATCGCGCACGGTGAGCGGCTCGGATTGGTCTCGGAGGCCAACTTCCGGCCACTCGTTCTTTTTTGGCCAGTATGCCGTTGCAAAAATCGTGTCCCAGATAGTTGTAAAGAACCCGTAGTTTCGGCGCTGGTGATGGGGTTCCAACGAGTGGTGAATGCGGTGGAACTTGTTGTCGCCAATGATATATCGAAGCGGCCCAAGATTGATGCGGGTGCTAGAGTGTGAAAGATGGACCTGAAAAGTAATCAGCGTCATGGCAACAAAAGGCACTACGCCAGATTCGAAGTGGAACAGCGTGAGTGGTAGTGACACCAACCCTGCGGCAACGAGTGGCTCGGAAATGTGATGATGGCAATTCCATGCCGTCAATTCGCGGATCGAGTGGTGAGTAGCGTGCATGCGCCACAGGAATGGAACAGCATGCTGAGCGCGGTGCATCCAGTAGTAGAAGAAGTCGCCGGCAATCGCGACCAAAACGCCTGAAAGGACGGCCAATCCATTATTAATGATTGCGTTGTCAGAGTGAAGCAACGTACCGAAATTGATCGTTACAAGCGGCTTTATCCCTAACCAGCCCACGCTCACAGCGTAGAAGTGCCACATAAAGGCACCACATCCGAGGCGAATAATATAATTTCGCACGCCGCGAGCGTATGAAGCAAAACTGTATCGATAAGCCGGAAAGGTTAGCTCCAGCGCGGCGCATAACGTTGCGAAGATTACAACCATCTCAAGCGAATACACGAAGATCTGGGTCATTTGGTTAATATCGAGAATGTGCATTTCTTTGCTCCTGCGAATCCTTCAAAATGAGGGGCTCTCATCAACGCAGTGCCTTCGTCACGAGGGCGAGACCAATGTTATGCGTCTCCGGCGCAGCCCTAAACTCGAGTCGGCATCCGGACCGATATCCGCGCAGAAATCACGGCGCACGGCAGGGATGTGCTATGCAGTTTTCACAGAGAGTTAAAATTAGTTTTTTGGATAGACCCATCCATCTCCCAAATGGTTGGAGGAGCCCCAGTAGACGAAGTGGTTTGCGCAAAACGACCAGCTATGCGCCAGTGATGAGGCGTGCAGCAGAGGTTGCATAGCCAGCAGCGTTGCGAACGGAGATCGTGTCTCAGGAAGTTCTCTAATCGCCTTCGTCACTAGGCTCCTTCTCTCCTCGTTGGTGCAGCGCCTGCCGGGCTCAGGGTTCTCTCCGAGGTCGATTGCAAGGATCGCCGCATGTTTGCGTTGGAACGGGTGGGGTCGAACTGGTGTTCGCGGTTCCGTAGGACCGCATGCATGGGAGCGACCTCATCCGCGCAGCGTCCCGGCAAGGATGCAACTCGGGAACTGGAGTTGATGATGGAAATCGAAAACTCCTTATTAGAGCATGGACCCAACTATGCGCGTCGTTTACGTCGGAAGGCGCCGGCGAAGGACGATATATGGCATCTCGATGAAGTCGTGGTGCGGCATCAACGGTCAGAAATGCTGGCTGTGGCGAGCAGTCGATCAAGAGGGCTATGTGCTCGACGAGATCGTCCAGACGCGCCGCAACACCAAGGCTGCCAGGCGCTTGCTGATGCGGCTTCTGAAGAACCAGGGCATCGCGCCAAAGCGGATCACCGACAAATTGCGCTCCTACGGGGCGGCAAGACGCCAGGTCATGCCGAACGTGGAACACCGATCGCACAAAGGATTGAACAACCGAGCAGAGAATTCCCACCTTCCGTACCGAAAACGAGAGCGGACGCGACAGGGGCCGTTGCTTATCGGCTTGCCTGAAAAGCCACAGCGGGAACTTGCGCGCCCGTACCTCAAATAACGTGACAGCACCGCAAAAGGGGTTCGCGATGCTCTTCACGAGCCCGTCCCGCGTGTGCCTGTCATGAAGTGAAAGCTTTCCGAAGCGCGAATCGAGATTGAGGCTGTCATTGCTCTCGGCTAATCAGGAAGTGCTTTTGCAAAGACGGAGGGCCGGTCGATCTCGTCCGATCGTCCGGCACAAGGTGTGCTTATTAGTACACTAGCGCAGCTAGTAACTTAGCCATGAAGGGGGACCACGGTTTGACCGTGACACAGTCGCTGACGAGACGTCTCAAAAATCCCGAGCTATTTGACGATCTGGCCGGTGTGCCTGGTCGGAATGCGGAGCAAGCCACGAGGCGCTTTTCGGTGTTCAATCCCTCAACAGGCGAGCTGTTGGCTGAGCTTCCAGATATGGATGTCCGGGACGTTTCCTTGGCAATCGACAAGGCCGAAGCTGCGCAGGAACATTGGGCGGCGCTCACCGCGCGCGAGCGCTCCGACATCTTATGGGAATGGCACCAACTGATCCTCGACCACAGCGAGGATCTTGCAGCCATTTTGACGGCCGAAATGGGTAAGCCGCTTGCAGAGGCGAAGTCTGAAATCGCCCATGCTGCAGCCTACCTCCAATGGTATGCCGAGGAGGCCAATCGCATCTATGGCGAGACGATTTCGCCGCCTTCTAACGACAGGCGTATGCTGGTAATCAAACAGCCGATCGGTGTTGTCGGTGCCATTACTCCTTGGAATTTTCCCGCCTCGATGGTGGCTCGCAAGATTTCGCCGGCGCTTGCCGCCGGCTGCGCGATTGTTCTGAAACCCGCGGAGCAAACACCGCTTGTCGCGGGTGCTATGTTCACGCTTGCCCGGATGGCAGGTTTTCCCGATGGCGTTCTAAACTTGATCTACGCATCGGAAGGCGATGCGGTTGGGCGTGAACTTTGCTCGAACCCGAAGGTCCGCAAGATTAGCTTCACGGGGTCGACCGCGGTAGGGCGGCTGCTCATGAGGGCGTGTTCGGACCAGATCAAAAGAACCAGCTTCGAACTTGGTGGTAACGCTCCTTTCATTGTTTTTGATGATGCAGACGTAGACGCTGCCGTCGATGGTGCGGTACAGGCAAAGTTTCGGAATGCCGGCCAGACCTGCGTTTCAGCCAATCGGCTTTACGTACAGTCCAGCGTGTATGATGAATTCTGCGACAAATTCACCAAGCGCGTCAGTGCATTGCGCGTCGGTGACGGTTTCGAGCCAGAAGTTTCGATCGGTCCCCTGATCGATAAGTGCGCGCTTGCAAAGATTGAAGATCATATTCGCGATGCTGTGCGGCAGGGTGGGAAGATCCGTTGCGGTGGCAACCGTATCGGCGAATCGGGAACCTTCTTTGAGCCCACGGTGATCACCGACGTCGAAAGGACAATGCGGGTTGCTCAGGAAGAAACCTTCGGACCGCTGGCTCCCATAATCCGCTTCAACAATCCCGACCAGGTGGTGCGCGAGGCGAATGACACGATTTACGGTCTTGCAGCCTACTTCTACGCTTCCAATCTAAAGCGTGTGTGGCGCGTGGCTGAAGCCCTCGAATACGGAATGGTCGGCATCAATACGGGACGCATGTCCTCCGAGGCCGCACCCTTTGGCGGAATGAAGCAATCAGGGATTGGTCGTGAAGGGTCGCGCCACGGCCTCGAGGATTATCTCGAAATGAAGTACCTGTGCATGGGTGGGTTATAATCCCGCAGCATCCGCGTCCCATTGACATCGCGCTGACAATCCGCCGCGGCCATCATGGAATGGTGGCCTTCGCTCAAGGCCCAGCGTAAACCTTGATGCCGTCATCGCCGCCGCCATCCTCGCCTTCGGCCGTATTCACCGCTACCTGATTCACCACGTGCTTGCCATGTAATCCGCCAGGAGTGGTTTTCCTGTCTCGGCCGCGATACTGGACCAGATCAACGAGCACAGGGGCGTGCTCGCCACCTGTCGAGCCGTGCTCGCAATAAGGAATTCGCCGCGCTGGATTGATCATTAGTCCGACGGCACGGCGGTCCCCTTAATCCGCCCATTGTTTCCGGAGCTTGGTTTGTCGCCGACACAGCCGCGAGCGTCCCTCGGGTTCGACCGGCCGCCGATGACCGCCGCGAGCCGAATGCGCTTAACAAGATGGCCAATCGCCCGCTCGATTTGACGCATTCACTAGGAGAGTCCCGGCAAGGGCCTGAGATATTGCTGGCTTTCGCGGCGCAGTGACCCATTGAGCCTGATCAGTTCATACTGGCGTAGAACGTACGGGCGCTTTGCGAGGTCCGATGCACGAAAACCTTGTAAAATAGGCAGGCCGAACTGCCCACCTCGCGGAAAATCCACAAGCCCGGTGCCATCCACCCGCACATCAGGGTGCTGGTGCGCGAAATTTCCGTCCATCCGACAGCCGGCGAGCCTTCGATCACAGTTCTACGATCCGTCTGGTCGAATGGCGGCATCTTCTGAAGCCTTATTGCAGCCCTAGCTTCCTCTTCAGTTCCGCGTTCTCTGTGCGCAGGCGTTCCGCGAGCAGGCTCTTCAATCGCTTGTTTTCTTTCTCGAGGGCGACCAGGTCCTTCAGATCGTCGCCATCGGATCTAGGCGCCGCGGCCCTCTTCCAGTGATAATAGGTCTGTTCCGATATACCGGCCTGCTTTACGGCGCTCTTGAGAGTGGTGCCGCCGCTGATCGACGTCTCGACCTGAGCGAGCTTCTGGGCGCGCTCTTCTCCGGAGTAGACCTTCCGGGCGCTCCGCACGGCCGCTGCTGTTGCTGTTGCTTCCTTCGCCGGGGACGCCGTATTGGCGCCATTCTTGCGACCGGGCTCAGTCTTTGCCTTCCGCGACGGTGGGGTTTTCTTCTTCGTTTCAGGCGTCCTTCCTTTGGGAGCGTGTTCGGTTGCAGTTTCTACTGATTCAGCGTCTAGGGGATTTGCCATGAGATACTCCGCTCGCGGTTTGTGCGCGTGTTCAGCATCAAGGGCTATGACATTAGAGTCAATCAGCCGACGATTTGGCAGATCCATGTCTTTGAGCTCCTCCCTTGTTGTGTCGGCTATAGCTGCGGAGAGATCGACATCGCTCCAGATGGAATGGCCCCGTTTTTGATAATTGCGCTTTTGTTTAACCTCCACAGTGAAGGGTCGGGTCTGCCGCCTCATAGTTTCTTCCTTGTTGGAACGAATTGCACAGGAGGTCGCGGCTGACGAAGACTGAACAACTGGCGCTTCCTCTGTTGCGCCGAGCTATATGGATGAGATAGCCCGAGAGCAAGCGGCACTTGCGGTGTGCATTGACAAATGCTCGAGCCACGTCGCTGGCTGGTCGCAGCTTTGTTTTCATATCGGTGCGTTTGCAGAGCTGCAACAGCTGCTCGCGCGTCGCAACGCCATCGAGCACGTTTTGAAGGAGGTGGATCTGAAGGCATCCGGTTTCTGCCGGGCGCACGCCAACGCCGCGCGGAATGTTGTCCGCGATGGCTCGATCAGGTGGTTGCGAGCTTGGCAGCGAATCTAAGGCGGGGGGTGCATGCAGCGACATATCACGACACAGTCGGCTAGTCGGAGCGTCTGATCGACGTGGCCGGCAAGGCGGTCATGCTGTCGTGACGCATGTGGGCGTCGACGGGTCAGGTTTTCATTTGGCGTTTCAATTGAATTCGGAAATGAAAGTCCCCCTAGCTTTCCAGTTGGATAGGCCTCGCCGGAAGTCATGATCGTCTCGTCCCAGTGAAGGTCGCAATCATTCGTGATTGCGACCTTCGCTAGCCAGCTCCGGCCAATCATTGCGGGAGGATATGCAATACAGGTCGAGGCGTTGTCGGCGTTTCGGCGGGTAAGACGGGATAGGCGACCTCCGGTACTTTTCCGGTCAGCGAATTAAGGAAGGCAACGAGCAGGTCGACTTCTTTTTCCGTCAATTCTTGGCCGAGCTGGGTGGTCCCCATAATGGCGACGGCCTGTTTCAGATCCCAAACCTTGCCCGAATGAAAGTATGGCGCGGTGAGTGCTACGTTGCGCAACGGCGCCACGCGGAAAACATAGGAATCGTCGGCTTCATGGGTCACGGCAAATCGGCCTTTGTCGTTTTCCGGCAGGACATCGGTGTTGGGCTTTTCAACGAGGCCGAATGGGGAATAGCCCTCCCCACCCACGTTGATACCGCCGTGGCAGGACGAGCAGCCTTTGTCCATGAAAAGCGTCAGGCCCTGTTTCTGTTCGGAAGTCATAGCGGCGTCATCGCCGTTGAGGAAGGCATCGAAGGGCGCCGGTGTGACCAGTGTCGCCTCAAAGGCTTCGATTGCCTTGGCGACGTTTTCGAAGGTGACGCGATCGGCTTCGCCCGGGAAAGCTGAATTGAACCACTCGACATATTGCGGCATCGACTTGAGCGTGGCGATGAGTTGACCTGGTGTGTTGGCCATTTCGACAGCGGCTTGGATCGGTGCCTTGGCCTGAACCTTCAGGTCTTCAGCACGACCATCCCAGAACTGCGCTATGTTGAAGACAGCGTTCAGTACCGTCGGCGCGTTGCGCGGTCCCTTCTGCCAGCCATGGCCGATCGAGCTTTCATGATTGTCGTCGCCCCCGGTGGCCAAGTTGTGGCACGAATTGCACGACAAGACGCCTGACGCCGAGACGCGTGGATCGAAGAACATTGCCTTGCCCAGGGCTATCTTCTCCGGTGTGATCGGGTTGTTGGCGACTGTCGGCGTGATGGATGGTAGAGCCTTGAAGGTGGCCCGTGCTGTTTCTCTGAGGTATACGGGGATCGTTTGCGCAGCAAAAGCGATGGCCGGCAACGCGACAGCCACCGTAGTGAATAGGATTTTCACAAGTGATCTCCCTGCGTTTTGCACGGAAGCCATTGTTGATATGCGGTTCGTGAACGCTTTGCGCTAAAGGCGGCAATCCTCTTTGCATAAAATCGATTCTGACGCGGACCTGACATATTGTCTTCCTTCGTTGCATTGCGCGATGTCACCCACGATGAACGCCAGTCGGTATCTCCTGTCGCCTCTCGAGAAGCATCAAAAGTCGTGCCAACTGAGCAGAAGGAACCTCCGGGGGATTTTCTGGTCATCATTCAATAGGTTGAAGGAATTCGCAGCAAAGCGCAGCCCTACTCCGGTGTCGCGGATCTGACAGCCAACAGTCGGGCTGAAACAGAGAGATGTTGGTCCCTCAGCGTCTTGTCCGATGGGCACCCGGCCTCCTGCATGGGCGGGAGGGGACCACACGGTATTAAAGCTCAAGATGAACGCCGCCGGCAAGCATCGCTAGACAGTCCCCGCAGATACTTTGACGCTGGTCCGCGAGCTGGTGCGCCTAGTGCCCGACCGCCAGATCGCGGCTCCTCAATCGCGCCGCAAGCCGACGGCGCGTTAAAGCGGCCGCGCAATCATCGATGTGAGCGTGATGACGGCGCTGCACTGTGTCGTCGAATTGTGGCCACTGGAGCAATCCTCGTAAAGCGAGCCAAGGTTCTTGATCTAAACGGCGGCGGCCGCCATATTAGCGTAGCGCCTCTCACACGTTCGAGAGTGATCGCATTTTTGGATGCCGCCGGCTCGGGCTGTTTCGGCATCCTATTTCAACATCGGCCGCCGCTTGTTTCGAGTTATCGAATGGCCGTTCTCTGCATTTGGAGGCAAAATGACCGCAACGCCTTTCGCGCTGCCCGAGGCAGTGCTTACCGCAATCTCAAACGGAAAACCCGTAATTCAGGCATGTCGGGAACATCTTGGCTATTCGACCGAGGACGTTGCCGTGACCAGCGGTCTGACAGTCGAGGAGGTCGGGTTGATCGAATCTGGCCATTGTTTTGACAAGGGCTATCGCGATCGGATCGCTCGGGCGCTTGGCTTGGCTGAGAGTATCTTCGATGAAATCTGGGGTATCCCGAACGCTGCCTGACGTCGGCCTCTGAAGATTACCCGCCGCCTGCTAGGTCGGATCAAAATCCCAAGGGTATATCAATACCCTTACGGCGGCGGGGCGGTGGCAGAATTCTTATTTCTACGGAATCGATTCGCTCTGCGGAAGATCGGCCTCATGCTGGGTGACACGGATGTAACCTTGGCCCGCACGAGAGGCCAGATCTGTGGATAGAGAGAACCGGCTAGCCGGTTGATAGTACGAGGGCATGTGGACAAAATATCCCTACCCGATGGTGGCGCCGAACTACGGCACAACGATCAGCGCTTGCGAAGTCGAGCGCTTAGACGAAAGATTTCGGCGAAACCACCCGAGGCCATCAGGAAGGTTCGTCACGATGAAAGCGATCCCTTGCCCGTTCTGCACAAGCTGCGAGGTTAGGCCATATGAGACGGACGAGGCGCGCGTTGTGATGAAATGCGAGGACTGCGGTGCATCGGGGCCGGTCTGCATCGACGAAGTCAACGCCGTCGAAAGCTGGAATTACCGTCCATCTGCCCAGCCCGAATAGGATTGTCCACGTGGCATGGCGATAGCGATGCGCCTACGCCTAATGGCCCCGCTGTAGCCGCATGCCGTTGCAGCGGATGCGCAAGTGTCGTCTGACAATCTCGCCGGAAAACTGCCATCTCAACAATTCGGCCAGCCTATTGTTCGACATCGCTCACTAGCTAGTGCGCGTCCATAAACGGCTGTTTTCCCGGAGTTTTCAGTGGTCTTTGGCCTGCTGAAGCGATGTTTTGGGGACGCGTGATGGTACAAGGGCATGGAGGTTGCGGCCGGGGGTCGATCTGGCGGCAATGGGGTCATAGGGGTATCGGCCGGCGCTCGCCGGCGTGCTCCTGAACGCAGCCCGATGACTGGGGGTCAGGTCGATCTGAGGCGGGTGAAGAGGGCGAGATTGTAAGCGACCACCGAGGACCAGACGTAAGCCTTGAAGTGGTTGAGCCCGCGCCAGGTGCAGCGGGCCAAGCCATAGGCGCGCTTCAGGCAGGAGATGCTGGCCTCGATACCAGCGCGGAAGTTGCGCAGCTTGCGATAGACCCAGCGGCTGCTGACCATGTCTTCGATCCTGAGGGCGCTCTTCTTGTGGAACGCCATATCGCGCACGCCCCAAGCCTTGGCCTGGCGCAGATTGGCGCGGCTGGCATAGCCGCCGTCGGCCGCCGCCTGACGCGGCGGCTCGCCGTAAAACGCGATGTGGCGCTCCAGCATTAGCAGCAGACGCTCGCTGTCGGCTGGGTTGCCCGCTTCGACGACGAGATCGAGGATCAGTCCGCTGCGACCGGTCGTCAGATTGATCTTGTGACCATAATCGACGTCGCGGCTGCCCTTGACGATGATATCGGCATGCGGCTCGAACAGGCTCACCAGCTTCTCGCCGGCCGGGACCGGCTCGCCTGCCAGGACCCGCCGTTCGGTCTGGGCGATGATCCGCTCGATCAGCGGCCGGTAATGGCGGACTTGGGCCTGCCACAGTTCAACGGCCGGGCTCGCCGCCAGGGTCAGCTGCTCAGCCGCCTGCTGGAGATAGCCCAAGGTGGTGCGTGTGATCCTGAGCAGCTCGCGGTAGTGCTTCACCCGTTTCGGGCGGCCGCGGGTATATTCGATCGACCGGGACCGCTTCTTCGCCGCGCGGCAGTGATCGTGCCATGGGATGGCGCTGCCCAGTGCATCCGCGTGCTGCAACAGCCGCACCATCACCCGCACAGCGTCCCATAACAGGCTGCTGTCGCTCGGCTCGTGGACGAGTGCGGCGGTGACGGTGCTGTCCACGCGCACGACCTTGCCGCCTTCCAGCTTCTCTCGCCTGGCGCTTGCCAGCAGTACTTTGTTGATTTCTTCCCAGGTCGGCGCCTGGATCGCGCTGATCGTCTTGTGCAGGACTGATTTCTTTGGGCTCCACCCCCATGGCAGCCGGGCAAAAGCCCGGAACGAGGCGGAATCCTCCAAGTGAAAGGCCAGTTCCTGATAGCTTAGTTGGCGGTGCTGCTTGAGCAGCGCGCAGCGCAGCACAGCCTCCGCCGGCAGGCCCTCGCGGCCGGTCTCCTTGAGATCGTGCCGGCGCAGGTCCCGCGTCACCAGGCTCAGAAGCTCGCGATGCTCGTCCAGCCATTGCGACATGGCTTTCAATTCACAGCCGATCTCGTGTCCGGCGAAAAGATCAAATACACTGGATTGGACGGTGCGTTCTTGGCGCATTGTCGGCCCCGGCGGTGGCAGAAACGCTTTGGAATCAGTGGCTTGATCTCGAAGTGTATCTGAACCCGCCGGGCCTTGCCTACCCAAAATCAGGATTCATTCAATAATATCAGCAGCTTGCCGTTTATGGACGCGCACTAGCTATACTCATAAAACCTGTTCTGGTTTGCCCGCCTTGCCTAGCCGCCGGTCGCCTGACAGCCCAGTGCCGACGCAGGTTCGGTCTGCCAGCCACCGTAGGGCATGTGACGTTGGACTGTCAGGTTCGACCGTATACGTCCTCAAGCCGCACGATGTCATCTTCGCCGAGATACTCGCCGCTTTGGACCTCGATCATCACCAGTCCGATATTGCCGGGGTTTTCGAGCCGGTGTTTGTGGCCGCAAGGGATATAGGTGGATTGATTGGTGGTCAGGAGTAGCTCCTGGTCGCCGTTGACTATTTTCGCAGTGCCGCTGACCACGACCCAGTGCTCGGAGCGGTGATGGTGCATCTGCAGGCTCAAGCGTCCGCCCGGCTTCACCTCGATGCGCTTGATCTTGAAGCGCTCGCTTTCCTCCAGAACCGTGTAGGTGCCCCAGGGCCGGTGCACGGTACTGTGAAGCAAGTGCGCTTCATGTCCCGCAGCCTTGAGGCCCTCGAAGAGTTTCTTGACGTCCTGGACGCGATCGCGGGATGCAACAAGCAATGCATCTGGGGAATCCACGATCACCAGGTCGCTGATGCCGACGGTGCCGATGACGCGTTTGTCCGAGCTTATGTAACTGCCCACGGTGTCGACCACATGGACATCGCCGCGAATCCTGTTGCCGCTCGCGTCAGCGGCGACCAGTTCGGCCATTGCGTTCCAAGATCCAATGTCGTTCCACCCCATTTCGCAGGGAACGACAGCGAGATTGTGGGTTTTTTCCATCACCGCATGGTCGAGTGAAATACGCGGCGCCATGGCGAAGTGCTCAGATGAGAGTTCGACGCTGGCAACATGTTCGCCGTGGCTGACGCGAGCGTTATTATAGCTATCGAGAACGGCATCGATCACCTCCGGGCAATGCGCAGCCATTTCGTCGAGCATGACCTGTGCCTTGAAGCAGAAGATGCCGGCGTTCCAGAAGAAACGTTTGGACGCGACATAAGATTTGGCAGTCTCGGCGTTCGGTTTCTCGACGAACCGGACAACTTTCTCACCGTCGGCCTCGATGTAGCCGAATGCGGTGTCTGGCCTATCCGGGGTTATGCCCAAGGTTGCGATACGCCCCTGCTGCGCCTGTTCGATTGCCCGGTTCATGGCGGTTTGAAATGCGGGCAGATCACCAATCATATGGTCGGCGGGAAAAATACACAGAACAGCATCGGGACCCTGTGTTGCCTTGGCATGGACGGTTGCCGCAGCGACGGCGGCGGCGGTATCCCGACCCTCAGGCTCAAGCAGAAAGGTGCGTGGCAAAACAACGGAATCCAGCTCGTCGAAAACGTCTTTCGTAAGGAAGAGGTGCCCCGTGGACGTCACGGTAACAAGCTCCACTACATGCTGCATCGAAGCGGCGCGCAACACGGTGTGCTGGATGAGCGAAAGTCCATCCGCCACCTTGAGGAAAGGTTTGGGGTGCGATTGCCTTGAGGCGGGCCAGAGCCGCGAACCAGCTCCACCGCTGATGATGACCGGAACCACTTTCATCAAAGGTCCTCTATCTCGTCTGTAAGCGCGAATGCCTGTGCCCCTTGCAGCGTCGAGGCGACGATCGCCATGGCCCTGCTCTCGGTCGAAGCTTCCGAGTAGCAGCGCAGTTCCGGGGCATTGCCGGAAGGCCGCAGATGTATGATCTCACCTGAAAGCATCCGCGCCCTGAGGCCATCGGTTTCGTCAACTTCGGCGACGGTCCCGAACGAGGCAAGAAAGTGCTGCAGTGCGTTCCGGCTTGCGAGATGATCCATCAATCTGCGTGAACTTTCCGCGGGGAAGTTCTGAAGCCGGTCACTGGCGCACACAGGAAGATTCCAAAGCCCGCGCAGTCGCGACAGCTTCTTTTTTGTCGACGCCATGGTACTGAGGACGGCCAGGATCGGGAGGAATGAGTCCCGCGTCGGCAGTGCAGTCAATGTCTTCCCATTCACCGTACAATCCGAGCCCAGCAGAACACCACCATTGGCCTCAAAGCCGACGATGACGCCGCCGGCGCCGTGTAATGCTTCCATTGCTTCTATGACAAATGGGGACCCGACTTTCGTCCTCTGGACCGCGAAACCCAAGGCCTTCGAAATTCCCGAATTGGAGGTCACTGGCGTCACGATCGTGTCTGCCTTCAGGAAAAGAGCCGTTGCAAGCCCAACCAGGTCGCCGCGAAGAAGATCGCCATTTTCATCAGCGATGAGTGGCCGATCAGCGTCCGCATCGGTCGACACGATGGCATCGAGACCGAATTCGCGGACCCACTTCTTCAATTTTGCGATTGTTGCTGCGTCCACGGCTTCGGTATCGACAGGTACGAAGGTCCCGGTTTTCCCGACGGCGACCACGCTGGCACCGAGCGATCGAAGAACCTGTACCAACAGTTCCGCCGCGACCGAACTGTGCTGATAGACACCAAGTCTCATGCCGGAAAGTGAGCCCGGCTCCAGCATGTCATGGGCGCGCTCTCGATAAGAGGCGATCGCTTCTTCACGGTGCATAGGCCACGTCGTTCCCAGACAAGCCGTTGGTAAGCAATACGCAATTGATCTTTCGGCTACAAAGCGCGTAATCGCGGCCTCATCCGCCTTGCTGATTTCACCATTCGGGCCATAGAATTTGATGCCATTGCGATCGGCTGGAATGTGCGACCCGGTGACCATAAGAGCCGCCGCGCCGTGTTTGTATGCATATAATGCCAGGGCAGGCGTAGGTATGGTGCCGCAATCGATCGGCTGGAAACCATTTGCGGCCAACGCCGCCATGCAATTGTCGGCTATCGCCTGACTGCTGTCACGTAGGTCGCGGCCTATGAAGACCGAACTATTCGGCTGAACCCGGCTGGAAATCAAACGCCAAGCGAAAGCTTCGGCATAAAGTCCGCTGGCCTTGCCGACCAATTCCGAAGCCAATCCTCGAACGCCGCTTGACCCGAATTTCATGATTTCGCTTTGCTAGTGGACAGGCAGGGTGGGGTCATGTTGCAATGGGCTAGTACTTTCTATTGCAAGCGCCATCGTTGTCAGCCACCTGCTGTTCAGATATGCGGTCTCTACAACACGGTGTGGCGTAAGGACCCCTCAGAGTTCCGCCGAACAGCAGGGCATCCACTGGCACAGGGGCATCCACAGTTCTCCTTCTATTGGAATCTTTTGGCGCGCTCATCTAATGATCAAAGGCAGTGGAGTGATCGATCGGTGCCTGCCGGTATTTCGCTATGCAGCATCATGGCAGGTCCGTAAACTTGGTTGTTTGGATGGAATGCATCCATGGCATGGATAGGGCTAGAAGGCCGTCTCGATCAGCGCAATGGAACCGTGTGATTCTTAGGTATTTGGATTAAGGTCAGCCAGAGCGCTCGCCGACCATGGCGTCGCCTAGGGCGCTAGGACGTCGCCTAGGGCGCTAGACCCAAGCAGGAACCGATGCTTGGATCAGCTGGGGCGACGATCAGCGCCGACAATGCCTTGCCTTGCGACGCCTTCAGAAAGTTGTTTCTGGAATTGCGTTCGATCAAGCCCAGCGCAAAACCTTGATGCAGTCGTCGCCGCCGCAATCTTCGCCTTCGGCTTTGTCTACATCCATCCGTTCGAGGACGGAAACGGCCGCATTCACCGCTACCTGATCCACCACGTCCTTGCCATGCACCGCTTCAATCGCCGGGAGTGGTGTTTCCCGTCTCGGCCGCGATCCTGGACCAGATCGACGAGTACAGGCGCGTGCTGGAGAGCAATTTGAAGCGCCTTCTGCCATTGGTCGAACGGGAACCGCCGCCGCAATTCAACGTCCGGGTGCTGAATGACACCGCGGATTTCTACTGACACTTCGATGCAACCCCGCACGCCGAATTTCTTTTTGCCTGCGCTCGGCGGACGATCGAACGGTACCTCCCTGACGAAACAGCTTTTCTGCAGCGCTACGATCAATTCCGGCAATAGGTGAATGCCTTTATCGACAATGCCCGAGCGGCTGATCGATCTGCTCTTCCGTTTCCTTAACCAGAATGGTGGCCCCTATCGAGCCGCGCCCTCGGAAAGGAATTCCCAGCTCTGACCAATGACGAGGCGCGGCGGCTCGAGGCGATCTATGCGCAGACCAGAAAACGGCAAAGCACGCGGCAGAAGCCTTTCACTGGACTGCCGGTCGACCCTTGCGTTGTCGCCGAAACTCGGGACGTACAAGTTCTGGGGCAAACCGGACAAGCCGAAGGTGTGTCGGGAATGCTGCTGCGCCACAGCAGTGATTTCTGCATCGTCTATACGCCTACATACGCAGCGCCGGACTCAGCCCCCCAGCGGTCGAAGATGCGCGACAAGTCGCGTGCAAAGTCATCTTGGGGACGCTGACAACAAGGTACGTGCGCTCAATCGCGTCCACCCCATTCACAAAACCGGCTCCGTGGAGTAGTGGGAACGCAGAGAAATCTCCGGTCGCAGCCTTACCCGGTCAAAACAAGGATTCAAACCATGAATGCCCTCGTCATCTGCTCCGGCGGATTGGACTCTGTTTCGCTCGCTCACAAGGTGGCGACCGAGCAGAAACTCATTGGCCTGCTTTCGTTCGATTACGGCCAGAGGCACAAAAAGGAACTCGGCTTTGCCGCCATCTGCGCCAAGCGGCTGGGTGTTCCGCACCAGATCGTCGATATCCGCGATGTTGGCCGGAACCTGAGCGGCTCGGCGCTGACTGATAGTGTGGACGTGCCCGACGGGCACTATGCCGAAGACTCCATGAGGATCACGGTGGTGCCGAACAGGAACGCCATCATGCTGGCTATCGCCTTCGGGGTTGCCGCCGCGCAGAAGGCCGATGCGGTGGCCACTGCCGTCCATGGCGGAGATCATTTCATCTATCCCGATTGCCGGCCGGCTTTTATCGACGCCTTTCAGACGATGCAGAACCATGCGCTCGCAGGCTACGCCGATATCCGCCTTTACGCTCCCTATGTGAATATGTCGAAGGCTGACATCGTTAGCGAGGGGGCAAAGTACGCCACACCGTTCGAGGCGACGTGGTCCTGCTACAAGGGCGGCGCACGTCATTGCGGTCGCTGCGGGACATGCGTCGAACGGCGCGAAGCATTCGATCTAGCCGGCTTTGCCGATCCGACAGACTATGAGGACGCGGACTTCTGGCTGCACGCTGTCCAGACAAGGAGCGCGTGATGTTTCGCATTACCAAAGAGTTCCACTTCTCGGCGTCGCATCAGCTCACCTCCTTGCCATCCGATCATCAGTGCGCGCGCCTACACGGCCACAACTACATCGTCGTAGTGGAGCTTTCAGGTGGAGAACTGGACGAACATGGCTTTGTGCGCGACTACCAAGACCTGGCGGCGCTCAAACACTACATCGATGGGACGTTCGACCATCGGCATCTTAACGACGTGCTGGGGCATGGCCGTGTGACAGCGGAATGTCTGGCCAGGCACTTGCACGACTGGTGCAAGGTGCGGCTACCACAAACCTCCGCCGTGCGGGTGAGCGAGACGCCGAAAACCTGGGCGGAATACCGACCATGACGTGCGCGTTGCAGCCCGCAATCCGCGTCAGCGAGATTTTTGGGCCGACCATTCAGGGCGAAGGCATGCTGATCGGTTTGCCGACGGTGTTCGTAAGAACGGGCGGGTGCGATTATCGCTGTTCCTGGTGCGACAGCCTGCATGCGGTGGACAGTCGCTTCCGCCATGATTGGGAGATGATGTCAACCGATGCGGTCTGGCAAAAGGTCGCTGCGCTTTCCGGCGGTCAGCCCGTGATGGTGTCGCTGTCGGGTGGCAATCCGGCCATCCAGCCGCTTGGTCCGCTGATCGAGCGCGGGCATGATGAGGGCTACCGCTTTGCGTTGGAAACCCAAGGCTCGATGCCTAAGGAATGGTTCGCGGATCTCGACGTGCTGGTGCTCAGCCCCAAGCCGCCCTCAAGCGAAATGACGACAGATTGGGCCGCGTTCGACGCCTGCGTGAAGGCGGCACAGGATAAGCCGCGGATGGCGCTGAAGCTCGTCGTCTTCGATGATGATGACTATGCCTATGCCAAAGACGCGGCGGCGCGCTACCCGCAATTACCCGTCTATCTGCAGCCCGGCAATCACACGCCGCCGCGTCCCGGTAATGAAGACGCGTCCATCGACATGGCCGGTGTGATGAAACGCATGGAATGGCTGGCCGAAAAGGTGACCCGTGACAGGTGGTTCGAGGCGCGTGTACTGCCGCAGCTCCATGTTCTGCTCTGGGGGAATAAACGGGGCGTCTAACCCACGCGGAAGGATTGCCGACGACGAGCCCACAGACATCAATAGCAATCTCGCCCAATTGGGCGATGCAACGTCGGTTCGGCAAGCCTGAAAATGCCATACTGGAAAAGGCTTCGAATCCGCATGCTTGCCTAATGTAGGCGCTTCGCCGCTCCTCCAGGCGTGACTTGCTCTCGATACGTGCGCGCGCTTCCGCTGGGTTTGATTGGTCGCCGATCGCCGCCGCGAGCCAAATGCGCTTGACAAAGCAGCGCTGGCCCGTTCAACCTGAGGCATTCACCAGGGGAGTCCCGGCAAGGGGCTGAGATACTGTTGGCTTTCGCGGCGCAGTGACCCGTTGAACCTGATCCAGTTCATACTGGCGTAGGGACGGTGCAAGCGCTTTGCGGGAGTTTACGCCCGAAGACCTGTTTCCAAGCAGGTAGATCAAAGCGTCTTTTCATCCTTCCGGCACAGAACTGGGTCTCCAATGCATGAGCAAAGGAGCCTCAAGATGAATGCCCTAACCCCAGCCGTCTCAACGGGACCGCTGCCTGCCTCACGGAAGATCCACAAGTCTGGCGTCCTCCATCCGCACATCAAAGTGCCGATGCGCGAAATCTCCGTCCATCCGACAGCCGGGGAGCCGCCTGTCACCGTCTACGATCCGTCAGGCCCCTATACCGACCCGACTGTCGAAACCAGCATCGACAAGGGCCTTGCCCGGCTTCGCCACGAATGGATCACGGCGCGCAGCGATGTCGAGGCCTATGACGGCCGCCATGTCCGGCCGGAAGACAATGGATTCGTCACGGGCGAGCGCCTGACACCGGAATTTCCCATTCGCAACCGGCCGCTCAGGGCCAAGGCAGGCAAGGCGGTGACCCAGCTTGCCTATGCGCGCGCCGGCATCATCACGCCCGAAATGGAGTTCGTCGCCATCCGCGAGAACCTCGGCCGCGAGATCCTGCGCGGCAAGCTTGGGCGCGACGGCGAGGCCTTCGGCGCGGCGATTCCAGATTTCGTCACGCCGGAATTCGTGCGCGAGGAGGTGGCGCGCGGACGGGCGATCATTCCCGCAAACATCAATCATCCCGAGAGCGAGCCGATGATCATCGGCCGCAATTTCCTGGTGAAGATCAACGCCAATATCGGCAATTCGGCGGTCACATCCTCGATGGCCGAAGAGGTCGAAAAGATGGTCTGGGCGATCCGCTGGGGCGCCGATACGGTGATGGACCTGTCGACAGGCCGCAACATCCACAACATCCGCGACTGGATCGTGCGCAATGCGCCGGTGCCGATCGGCACCGTGCCGCTTTACCAGGCGCTCGAGAAGGTCGGCGGGATCGCCGAGGACCTGACCTGGGAGGTCTACCGCGACACGCTGATCGAACAGGCCGAACAGGGCGTCGACTATTTCACCATCCACGCAGGCGTGCGGCTGCACTACATCCCGCTAACCGTCGACCGGGTCACTGGCATCGTCTCACGCGGCGGCTCGATCATGGCCAAATGGTGCCTGCACCATCACCGGGAAAGCTTTCTCTACGAGCACTTCGCGGAAATCTGCGACATCTGCCGCGCCTATGATGTGTCCTTCTCGCTTGGCGACGGCCTTCGTCCCGGCTCGATCGCCGATGCCAACGACGCGGCGCAATTCGCCGAGTTGGAGACGCTCGGCGAGCTGACGAAGATCGCCTGGGCGAAGGATTGCCAGGTGATGATCGAGGGGCCCGGCCATGTGCCGATGCACAAGATTAAGGAGAACATGGACAAGCAACTCGCCGTCTGCGGCGAGGCGCCATTCTATACGCTTGGACCGCTGACGACCGACATCGCGCCGGGCTACGACCACATCACCTCAGGCATCGGTGCCGCGATGATCGGTTGGTTCGGCACCGCCATGCTCTGCTACGTCACGCCCAAGGAGCATCTCGGCCTTCCCGATCGCAACGATGTCAAGATTGGCGTCATCACCTACAGGATCGCGGCGCATGCGGCCGATCTCGCCAAGGGGCATCCGGCGGCGAAAGTCAGGGATGATGCCCTTTCCCGCGCGCGCTTCGAGTTCCGCTGGGAAGACCAGTTCAACCTGTCGCTCGATCCCGAGACGGCGCGGTCCTTCCACGACCAGACCTTGCCCAAGGAGGCGCACAAGCTGGCGCATTTCTGCTCGATGTGCGGGCCGAAATTCTGCTCCATGCGCATCTCCCACGACATCCGCGCCGAGGCACAGAAAGAGGGCATGGCGGCGATGGCGGCGAAATACCGCGAAGGTGGGGATCTCTATGTGCCGGCGGACGAGACCGGCGCGCCGC
This sequence comes from Mesorhizobium sp. RIZ17, assembly GCF_051127865.1. Taxonomy (NCBI): domain Bacteria; kingdom Pseudomonadati; phylum Pseudomonadota; class Alphaproteobacteria; order Hyphomicrobiales; family Phyllobacteriaceae; genus Mesorhizobium; species Mesorhizobium sp. RIZ17. Next base: position 2,954,886 of record NZ_CP147861.1, on the reverse strand, counting down.
TCATGCCACAGGCGCACGACCGACCATGAGGGTGCTGGTCAAAGGGGCCGGCGTCGCTGGCCTCACGGCCGCCTTCGAGCTCGCCACACGCGGCGCGGCGGTGACAGTTGCCGAGACAAGACATGCCCTCGGCGGCAATGCGTCGTGGTTCGCGGGCGGCATGCTGGCGCCATGGTGCGAGCGCGAAAGCGCCGAGCAGCCGGTGCTCGATCTCGGACGCGATGCCGCCGACTGGTGGGATACGGCGACGCCCGGGCAAGTGACGCGGGCCGGAACACTGGTCGTGGCCGCGCCGCGCGATGCGGGCGAGCTCGACCGGTTTGCCAGCCGCACGTCGGGTCATCGCCGCGTCGATGAAGACGAGATTGCGCTCCTAGAACCCGACCTCGCCGGCCGCTTCCGCCGCGGACTGCTCTTCCCCGATGAGGCTCATCTCGACCCGCGCCAGGCGATGGCTGCACTTCATGACAAGCTCGCAGCCATGGGTGTCGAATTTCACTTCGGCACCAACGCCCGGCATGTTTCCGGTTTCGATCGTCAGATCGACTGCACGGGAATGGCCGCCGTCGATGACAGGCTGCGCGGCGTTCGGGGCGAGATGCTGATCCTGCACACGCCTGATGTCTCGCTGTCGCGCCCGGTCCGGCTGCTTCATCCGCGCTTTCCGCTCTACGCGGTGCCGCGTGCCGACACGCAGTTCATGATCGGCGCGACGATGGTTGAAAGCCAGTCCGCCGGACCGGTCACGGCGCGTTCGATGATGGAGCTTCTAGGTGCTGCCTATGCCCTCCATCCCGCCTTCGGCGAGGCTGGCATCATCGAGACCGGCGCCGGTGTTCGTCCAGCCTTTCCCGACAATCTGCCGCGGGTCGAAATGAGCGGAGAAACCGTCGCGATCAACGGGCTCTATCGCCATGGTTTTCTTCTCGCCCCCGCCATGGCGCGCCAGGCTGCCGACCTGGTTTTCAATCAAGACAGAACCAAGGAGCTTGCTCATGAAACTGTTGGTCAACGGCGAAGCGCATGAGGTTGCCGCCAACACCCTGGCCGAGCTGCTTGCCGCGCTCGACTATGAGGGCGATTGGCTGGCGACCGCCGTCAACAGCGACCTCGTGCACAAAGCCAACCGGGCGGAATTCCGGTTGAGCGACGGCGATCGGATCGAAATCCTTTCGCCGATGCAGGGAGGCTAGCATGTTCGAGCTTCTCGGGACGACGCTTCCTTCCCGCCTGCTTCTCGGCACCGCGCAATATCCTTCGCCGGCCATCCTTGCCGATGCGGTCAAGGCATCGGGCACGTCGGTGGTGACCGTCTCGCTGCGCCGTGAGATGGCAGGCGGTCGGGCCGGCGAACAATTCTGGTCGCTGATCCGTTCGCTGGGCGCCAGAATCCTGCCCAACACTGCCGGCTGCCACTCCGTCAAGGAAGCCGTCACGACCGCGAAAATGGCACGCGAGGTCTTCGGCACCAACTGGATCAAGCTCGAAGTGATCGGCAACCACGATACGCTGCAGCCGGACGTGTTCGGCCTGGTCGAGGCCGCCCGCATCCTGTGCGAGGACGGTTTTAATGTCTTCCCCTATACCACCGACGACCTTGTCGTTGCCGAGCGGCTGCTGGAGGCGGGCTGCAAGGTCTTGATGCCGTGGTGCGCACCGATCGGTTCCGCGCTCGGGCCGGTCAACATCATGGCGCTGCGCTCGATGCGCGGGCACTTCCCTGGCCTCCCGCTGATTGTGGATGCAGGGCTCGGACGGCCGTCACATGCGGCAACCGTCATGGAGCTCGGCTTTGACGCCGTGCTCCTGAACACGGCGGTCGCCAGGGCGGCTGATCCGGTCGGCATGGCACGTGCGTTCTGCAAGGCTGTCGATGCCGGTCGTGAAGCCTTCCGCTCTGGAATGCTCGAACCCCGCGACGTCGCCGTGCCATCGACCCCGACGATCGGCCGGGCAGTTTTTTCATGAAGCTCGATCCCTTCTACCTGATCGTCGACAGCGCTGCCTGGATCGAACGGCTGGTGCCGCTCGGCGTCAAGCTGGTTCAGCTTCGCATCAAGACAGTGGATGAGGCCGGATTGCGCGTGGAGATCCGCAAGGCAAAGGCTTTATGCGCCCAGCACCACTGCCAGCTCGTCATCAACGACCATTGGCGCGTCGCGATCGAGGAGGGCTGCGACTTCGTCCATCTCGGCCAGGAAGATCTCGCACGAGCCGATGTGAAGACGATCCGACGGGCGGGCATTGCAATGGGCCTCAGCACTCACGACGACGCCGAGCTCAAATCCGCGCTGGCGGCTGATCCCGACTATGTAGCACTCGGCCCGATCTACCCGACCACACTCAAGACCATGAAATGGGATCCGCAAGGGCTAGACCGCATCGCTGTCTGGAAGCAGCGTGTCGGCGAGCTTCCGCTCGTTGCTATCGGCGGGCTCACCGTCGAGCGCGCGACCGGCGTCTTCGCTCGGGGCGCTGAGAGCGCCGCGGTCGTCACCGACATCGTCGGCAATGCGCGTCCCGAGGTTCGTGTCCTCAAATGGCTTGCGGCAACAGCGCCGTGGCGATGACAGGGCATGTGCTCATCGTCGCCGGCTCGGATTCGAGCGGCGGGGCTGGTATCGTCCGCGACATAGAAACGGTTTCCGCCTTCGGGCTGCGCAGTTGTCTTGCCGTCACGGCCGTGACCGTCCAGACGCACGCCGTTGTCGAGCACGTCGAACTTGTGCCGCCGGAGCTTGTCGCCGCCCAGATGCGCGCCGCGTTCGCTGCCAACGCTGTCGCGGCCGTCAAGATAGGCATGATTGGGACATCGGCGGCTGTTGAGGCAGTCGGCGCTGTTTTGGTCAACCGCCAAGTGCCTGTGGTACTCGACCCGGTCCTGGCCTCTACCTCGGGACGCAATCTGCTGGCGGACGATGCCATTAATATGCTGCGCCACGATCTGATGCCGATCTGCCGGCTTGTAACGCCTAACCTGGTCGAGCTGGCTGCGTTTACCGGCTCGTCACCCGCCGCGGACGAAGAAGGGGCTTGTCGTCAGGCTGAAGAGCTATCGAGGACGGTGAGGACCGCCGTACTCGTCAAGGGCGGCCATGCACAAGGAACCCGTTGCGTCGACGTGCTTTTGCAGCCGAACCAACCTGCAGTTCGGTTCGAGGCGCCCCGCTTGCCGCGAGGGATGCGCGGAACGGGTTGCATGATGGCCAGCGCAATCGCCGCCTCGCTTGCTCTTGGAGCGTCGCTGGAAGCGAGCGTGCGCCAAGCCAAGCAACATGTTTTCGATGCGCTTGCCGGATCGAAGGACATCGGGCCGAGAGGCTGATCGGGCCGAACGTATCCAACGCTCCGATCAAGTCTGGCAGGCGATCGTGGGTCTACTCCTAGGACATGAAGGCCCTATCCGAGGGGTGAGAATGCGGCATACACGGTCGCTTTCGCCTATCAACAACACGCCGCTTTGAGGAGGAAGCCGCATGCCTCTGTGCCAACCGGTTGATGGGTCATCCGAAACCCGCACCTAGTCGTCGCTAGCGACCGCATGCCGCTTGGCACGTTGTTGGGTGGGCGAACGTTCGAACCGGGGTTAGCCAACTCGAGCCATAATTGCGGATTGAATCGCCGTTGCGGTATATAGGGAAGCATCTAACGACAGATCCCCAAACGCCGGTTGACAAAGGAGGTAGTTTGCACCTGCCGCTTCCAGCTGATCAAGAAGAGCTTGTCCCGCAGAAGCTGCCGTTCCTACCACGCACAATTCCTTCTCGATTGCTGCATCGAAGCTCAGCGGCAGGTTTGGTGGAGTCGGCATGCCATTGAGATCATAAAGGAATTTAAAGCTCTTGAGCCACCGTTCGTAAGCAGGTGCAGCGAGTGAACGTGCATCTGTTTCAGAACGCCCAATCACGACCATTCGGAGCAATCCAAGAAATGGCGCTTGGTCGTCCGCCTCACTGGTGTGCTCTCGACCGGCGCGGAAGGCATCAGTGATTCTTCGAACGGAAGAGGAAGGTCCCACGCACGCGATGTTCACGCCATTCGCAGCGGCCCAGACTGCCGATTCCGGTCGATTGGTGGCGATCCAAGTCGGCGGATGTGGACGCTGATGAGTTCTTAGCGTCAGCGGAACGCTGTTCAACTCAAAATGGCGACCTTGATAGGATAGCGTGCCACCCTTCAGCGCATTGATAAGAATTTCGCTGGCTTCCGCATAGTGGTTTGGCGCCGCGTCCGAGCCAATCCCGAAGTAACCCAATTCGATCGGGAGCGAGCCGCGCCCTATCCCAAGTTCGAGCCTGCCACCGCTCAATTGGTCCAGCATACAGATCTCTTCGAACGCACGTAGCGGATGATAGAGGGCAAGCAGCATTACCAACGGGCCGACACGAAGGCGCCGGGTTCGCTGGGCTACGCTCGACAAGAACAGATTCGGTGATGGACCTCTCCCATGTGGGGTACAATGGTGCTCCGCGAGATGATATGCATAGAACCCAAGGTGATCGCACGCCTCCGCTAACATCAGGCGATCTTCGTACTGTCGGGCGATATCGAGGCCGTCCTCGTCCAGATGATCGAAGATGCCGACAGCTAGGCCTGAAGGAAAGGCGTTATTCATGATATTGTCTCCATTTTTGACGCAACAAGTCCGGTTGCTTGCGTATTCCAAGCAATTTCAAGATTTCTCGCTTGTGTAATCGCTCGGATTATTGCCTGAGAAATGCTAAAGCAGAGCCTTAGCAACCTAATGCGGGGGCCTTGACATATTCAATATTCGACTAATACGACTAGCGGCACGAAGAAACGCATCCATTTGCTCTTTTGTACCGATGCTGACGCGGATGTAATTTTCCAAACCTTTATCGGGAAAGACGGCAACAAGTATTTTTTGCCTTGCAAAGGCTGATTGCCACCATGAGCCGTCCTGTCCCGTTGGCACGCGGGCAAGCAAGAAGTTTGCGTGGGAAGGGATTACGGAAAATCCAAGTTGCGAGAGCGCGAGCGTCACTCGCCGTCGTTCATGCCTGATGTGTCTGTGGTTGTCTGCATAGGCGGCGCGGTGCGCAAGGACGCTGATACCAACCGCCTGCCCGATCACATTCATGTTGAAGACGTTCTGGATATTGCGTAGCCTGCCGATAATTTCAGGGTGACCGAAACCGAAACCGACGCGAACGCCGGCGGCAGCATAGCTTTTCGAAAATGTCCTTAAGACCAGAAGGTTCGAATAGCGATTGATGAGGCGTAGACCATTCTCGGGTGCAAAGTCGACGTAGGCCTCATCCAGCACGATCAAGCGGTCCGATTTCGCTACCAGGCGTTCGATATCGGCCACCGGAACGAACGTTCCGGTCGGATTGTTCGGATTGGCTAACAGAATGAACTTGGCGTCCTTTGCAGGACCGAAGAGCAATTGCTCCATCGGCAAAGAATGATCTTCGCTAAATTTGATTTCGACAAATTGAGCACCCTGCAACGTTGCAAGTTTGCGGTTGAACGAAAACCCTGGCGACATCATCGCCACGCTATCCCCCGGGGCAAGGAAAGCTCTGTAGACAAGTCCAAGCAATTCAGACGATCCGTTGCCGGCGATCACCTGATCCATGGAGACGCTGTAGGCATTGGCGGCTGCTTCCCTCAAGCTGATGTTATCGTCTTCTGGATATAGATACTGCCGTTCGAGAGCTGCAATCGCGCTTTGCATGATGATTGCTGGAAGCGGGAACGGGTTCTCATTCGTGTTTAGTTTTACCCAACTTGAACCCGGCGCTGGTCTATCTGATGGCAGAGCATCTAACTGTCTCGCCACTTGCGAAAGAGACGAAAGCACACTCTGAAGTTTTGCATCGGACATGTTTTTCTCCGTTTCAGTCGCAGAGGGAATCCGGGATGAACGATGGTCTAAAGCACATGGCCGACCGACGGTTCGTTCACACCGCCGTTGTCAGCACATTGACCCCGTGAGGTCGGGCGGGCTGTCCTCCCGGGTCGGATTGGCCCGACGCTCAGGTCCGCATCCACTCGTCATCGGGCCAAGGCTCCGCCAACCTCCAACGCTTGATTTGTCCCTGATATTTGCTTCGGTCGGCCTTTCAAGGACGCTTGATCTGATGCCGTATTTCCTCAGCGGGTATCCAATCTGGCGCGGCGTCAGTCCAAGCAGGCGCCGCCTTTGCCTGCACCGAGCCACATCTCTCCACGGCCGCGATGACACGCTCGCGATTTGACATACTCGCACCGCGGATTTTGACCGGTCACAGGCAAGCGCGAAAAACGCCCTGGGCGTAAGTCGGGGCGCCGCGACGTGTCGAGTGCACAGCGGTGTGATGCCTGGCCATGGGTTTCCTTTCATGAATCGCGTCCGTCGACTGACTTCTGCAGGCCGCAACCGCACGTTGATTCACGAGACCGGAATGGGGCGGGCGAGTCAATCGAGCTTTCTTTCATCCGCGAAAGGAAACTCTGCGCTCATGATAGAATTCCATCAGTTTCATATACCTCCGGTAGATGATATCGAACGGCAGAATGTCTACCCGGCGTCCCCGCGGTGCCGGTGCTGATGGCCCGGGCCATCAGTCTAATCAGCTCCTGGCAAAGCTGGCGCCAGTGGCGTGGCGACCGCCATCGCGACGATGTCATCTACGAGGGCCGACCGCGACTCCGGCGTGATTTCATCACAATCGCGACAAGGTCTTGACCTTTGCCCACCTCGCGGAGCGGCTGATGGCCCCCTGTCCCGGACCAGCTGCGCTGCGCCGTTTCCCAAACGTCTAGGTCACATTTTCGAAGTGCGTGTTGGAATCGGTGATTCCGTATCACATTATCGCCACGTTTTAGCCGCGACGTGGTGGCAATCTGCCACCAGAAAGCCGGCGTTGCCCTGAGACGGTTCGGTCCGGCATCGACTCAAACCAGCCCCCCGCTTAAGGGTCAGTGCCGGATCGAACGCTTCTTGCATCTCTTTTTGAAGGAAATCAGGTGCGACGCCCGAAAAGCAAACGGCGGCCATTAGAAGCAAGCTGATCCGCTCCATTGATCGATACATGGTCCGCCAAATTGCACAGCGCGCCAAGGATCTGCAAATCAACGATGGTTTGAGGCGGCGGCTGCCAGGCGAGACACATCTCGGGCCGGTAGGGCCATTCCGAGCGCCAGCGCGCGAGATGCTTCGGATCGGAAGTGTTGCGCAGCTCACTTCTCGAGGATCGATCCGGTCGCAAAGACGCATCACGGATCGTCGTGCTCGACCAGTAGAATTGAAACATTGTCGGCCTAAGCATCTCGATCTTGTCGGCGACCTCGGCTTTTTCGGTCGCGTTTAAGCCGGCCAGTGGCTCGCCCAGCGGCATGATACGAGGTCCAGCCGCCAAAGCTGTCGAGATGCTAAGCATTCGACGGAGCCCGCCAGGAAGATTTCCCGCCGAACTAGCTCGTTGGCCTCGATGTCGATGACGACGACGCCGCCGACGAAAGAGAAATTGGGATTGTAGTGCGCCGGTTCGCTCAACACCGCGTCACTGGCCATCGCCGGCCAGTCAGCGAGCAACGCTGCCGCCCCACCAAAGACTTTCGCATACATTTCCCGTAGCGATCCCGGTAGGGGCAGCGGTCCGGTTCATTGGCCCGGCCGATCAACGCACCGGCAACGGCGCAGTCGGCGCCACCAACAACGGCGCCTTGCACCGGATCATTTGCCACGGCAGCGCCTATGGCCGCGCCGCCCTGGCCGCCGACCGCTGTACCCTTTTCCGGCTGAGAGTTGGCGCCCAGCGCCATCAACTACCCTCATAGGAATCATCCGCTATTCGGCTACACGCATGTAACCGTCAGGCGGAAGCGGACGGTCAGTAGTTTCTGGCGCTCATTTCAACGGCTTGCACCACATTCGCCAACCGGTCGTTGATTTTTCAGGTTGGTCAACAGCAACCCATTGCACCAAACGTGGTCCACGCGTCCCCACTCACAGGCTGCCGCGGCATCGGGAAAGAACCCACGTCCGTTAAGGTTGGCACTCGTGTTGCAGAGCAGCGGAACGCCAGTGAGTGTTCATATTCGACCAGGAGCTCACTCCGTCTAGCACGCTGACGTTGCCTCCAGTTTTTATCCAGTTTTGAGTTCGTTTCCGGCGTGGGTTGTGCCCTACTGGGCGGGTGAAGCGACGGCCGCTGGCGCGGAGCCTTTGGCATAGCGCAGCGCGAGCGACCGTCGCGGATTGAAGGTAGTGGCGAACTCGGCCGGTGTCTGCCAGGCGATTTGGGAGTGCGGCCGCGCAGTGTTGTAGTCGGCGCGCCACAGGGCGATGGCTACGCGCGCCTGAGCCAGCGAGGTAAACAGCGTCTCGTTGAGCAGTTCATCGCGCAGTCGGCCGTTGAAGCTCTCGATGAAGCCATTATCCGGCATGTTGTTCTTGGTGCCATCGTTTGTTCGGTCGTCAGGTTTGGCTAAGCTTGGCGGATCCGGGCCACGGGGCACCGGGAGCACGCAAGTGCGGGCAGGCCGTCGTATGCAGATGAACTGCGAGTTCGGGCACATTATCTGGCCGCCCCAACGACTCGCCCGGATGCGCTGCGAGCGCGGATCCGTATTTGTCGTGTTGCCCGCTGGCTCCCTGTTCGTGACCAACGATGGAGGGAACCGTGCGTATTATAGGCATGGACATACACCGCGTAGCCGCTGAGGTCGTGTCGTTGCTTGATGGCGAGATCATCAAGCTCGGCCGCGTTCAAATGCTGCGCAATAAGCTCGAGGAGTTCGCCAGGAGGGAACTCACCCACGATGATCATGTGGTGATCGAGGCGACCGGCAATGCCACGGCCGTCGCTGAAGTGCTTTCGCCCCACGTGGATCGGATCGTGATCGCCAATCCCAAGCAGGTGCACATGATCGCGCACGCGAAGGTGAAGACTGACACGATCGACGCCACTGTCCTTGCGAAGCTCTACGCCTCGGGCTTTCTGCCGGAGGTCTGGGTTCCGGATCCGGGGACCCTTGCCCTCCGAAGACAGGTCACCAGGCGGACGCAGCTGGTTCGCCAGCGTTCGCGGCTGAAGAACCTGATCCAGTCGATACTCCACGCCCATCTGATCCCGCCATGTCCGCATGGGAACCTCGTCGGGATCAGCGGGCGTAAATGGCTGACGAGGCAAATATTGCCCGCGGATGAGCGCGCCGCCATCGAGCGCCACCTCGGCTTGATTAACCAGGTCAACGAGGCGTTGACGGTGGTCGAGGCGGATATCGCCGTGCATGCCCTCCAGGATCCGACAATCCGCCGCCTGATGACGTTGCCCGGCCTCGACGTCACCGTGGCTGCGAGCGTTGCCGCGGCAATCGGCGACATTCGGCGCTTCGGCGATCCACAGAGGCTTGTCGCCTATCTTGGTCTTAATCCGAGCGTGCGGCAGTCCGGTGAAGGGCCGGCCTATCATGGCCGCATCACCAAGCAGGGTCGCGGCCATGCGCGGGGAATGCTAGTCGAGGCGGCATGGGCGGCTGCGTGCTCGCCGGGTCCTCTGCGCGCCTTCTACAAGCGGATTGCCTCGCGTCGCGGGAAGCACATCGCGGCCGTCGCCACCGCGCGCAAGCTTGCAATGATCATCTGGCACATGCTGAGCAAGGATGCCGACTACATCTGGGCCCGGCCGGCCTTGCTCGCCCGCAAGTTCAGATCGGTCGAGCTACGCGCCGGCCTCCCGACCAGCCATGCCAGGCGCGGCTCCGCGTTCGACTACAACATCCCGGCCAAGCGCGCCGAAGAACGATCCCGAGTCGAAAAGGCAGAAGCTGCCTATGCAGCAGCGACTTCCCGATGGCGAACGAGGCCCGAACGACCGAAGCCTGTGGAAAAAGCCGCTGAATGAGAAGAAGGGGCTATTCTACAACATCCGTCTGCATTGGCTTGCCGGGCGCAATGTAATGCCATTCGACGCGGTTCTGATCCGCCCAGTAGGGCACCCACGCCGGAAACGAACTCAAAACTGGATAAAAACTGGAGGCAAGGTCAGATGCACTGAAACAAACAAGGCGGGTGGCGAAAGACCCTGCATCTTATCGGGGCGTGGGACATGGCAAAGCAAATTCACATAGTAAAGCACCGGCTGCAGTCAACAGAGCTTATTCGGGTACGAAAATCGACCTATATCAAATTTTTACATCTATTTTAATGTAGATTCTCCGGATTCCGGCATAGTTTCTGCTGATTTTACTTTCCGCGGGATCGCCATTGCCCGCTCCACATCACTCCGCAGCACGTCGTTTCCGACGTATCTAAGTACCCGGTCTATGACAAATGAATGGGCCCTATCAAGGACGACCGGATCGAATGATGCGAAACCAAGTGGGGCGGCGGTTCCTGTCTGTGTTCCGATCGGGGCATGAACCAGTGCCGCAAAAGCAACTCCCGGCAAAAGCAGCATTTCTAGAGATGGAGACACTTCAAAGGCGTCAAGAATCTCCACGCGATCGAAAGCTTGTTCGACATACTTCGCTGGCTTGCCGGCAACAATGCAGTAGCTCTGTGGCTCGTTCTCGTCGTTACCCTCGTCTGCCCCCACCCTGCGTCGCAAGAGCGCGATAACATCGCGAAGAAGAGAAGTAGCGCCCCAAAAGCCAACGTTAGGAGGCACGGAAAGGACAACGCCTGGCGGTTCCTCGACATTACGGATCCCATAATCGACCACTCTCAAAAGCCGCTCGATATTCTGTTGTGTGGTGATCTGTCCGACGAGCGGTACAGTCATACGGTCCGTTCTGGGGTCGCCTGTGCGCGAGACAGCTTCGCGCCAATATCGCTTTACCGACAATCCAGCCTGAATCGTGAAATCACCAAGGAACTCAGGCGCCAAATCAATCAGAGTTTGGTAGGCAGCGCCATCACGGTCAGGTCGAGAGCTGGCACGCAGGCCTGTCGTAAGGAAATGACCTGCGGCCCTTTCGACCTCCGGTCTGTCCCCAAGTTCGACATCGGGTCGCCAAGCGTTTAGGTCAATTTCGCCCAAACTTGGATTGGCAGCCTGTGCATAAACCTTCATCCGTATGGGGACTTGGAAGCGATCGCCAGGCGACACGCTATCGATTGAATATAGATCCCGCTTCTGCACCTGTTCACGATCCGATCGGTCGCCTAGTTCGCGAAAGAAGCGACGAAATCGATCAGGAATATCTTTCGAGATTGCCCCAGAGGTTGCCTCCTCGTCCAACACCAAGTCTGGAAGACCCTGCTCCAACTTGTCTAAACTACGTTGAAGCTCAGGAGCCAAGGCAATTAGATCAAACCCATAGGATCCACGTCGGCCCTCAACCTTATAAATCACCGGGCCATCGTCTCCGTCGTTAAAGAGTCTTTCACCGGGATTTGCCAGCCAAAGCCGTGCTCCTTCGCGTTCCAAGTAGCCAGGTCCAGTAGCTTCTTCGAGCACATATTCCATCTCAACACGATCGTAGCCGAAGAACTCGCGCGCATCGTCCTCGCTAAGACCAGGCACCGCTTTGACGAGGCGCAACAGGAATTCCAACGTGGGGCTTACCAACCCTAAGATGGCCACCTTGTACGAGATATCGTAACGTCGACACGGCAACAGGAGATCATAGACTCCCATTTCCATTCGCTTGTCTTCTTCGGGAGGGACGAGTTCATCGACCTTCAGACGCAGTATGGGACGGCCAATCATTTCCTCCTCCTGCCACCGGTAGGTCCTTCACCGCGGCTCTCTTTTGGCGACGCATTTTCGTTGAATCTAGGTTCCAAAATCTCCCTGGCAGTCACAGTTCGCGCCGAACCCTCGACCACACGTTTCGCGAAGCCAGCTACCAATTGCCCCATCGGACCAGCGGTACGCCAGCGGTGTCGAGCCCCAACGATTACCAAGCGGTCCATTGCTCTGCTGGCGGCAACATTTATCCGGTTGGGAGCGACGAGGAAGCCTTCCCGAATAGTGCGAACCGGGCCTTCCTGCGCTCCATCGATGTTATTCCGCACCAACGAAAGCACGACAATCGGGTTTTCCTTGCCTTGGTAGCTGTCTACGGTTCCTACCTTGATGTGCTTAGTCAGCAGCTCCGATACCGATGATCTAAGAAGCTTCCGATGGATGAGGTCCCTTTGGGCTGCGTACATGCAAATTATTCCGACGGCGATTGGAAACTCCGTCTGCGCTTCAAGCCATTGGCGAAAGGGCGAGTGAGCACACCATGTTTCCAACGTCGCTACGATTGCGTCGGCCTCGACCCTGTTCTGCCTGCTTCCCCCTTCCTTCATTTTCGCGTCATATGCCGCTTCTCCCAAATCGTCAGTTTCTATCCAGGTCAGAGGGTGGGACAGTTCCCCAGGCAACAGGTTGAGATCAATCGCCGGCTTTTCTCTGCCGGCCTCGAGATCGAGTTTTGGATAAAAGGCCTCCGAAACCAGCTTTCCGATTGGAGGAAGCATGCGGTACTGGGTCCGTAGGCGCGCGCCCGCCGCCAATCCATATTTCGTCTCGAATACCCTTTCAAAGTCGCTTCGTTGGATCTCGTTCTTCGCGATCTTTGTCCTTTCAGCAACCTGTTCGATAACCTCGGCCTTGTGCTGCGGCTGAAGCTGGGCTTGATCACCTACAAGCACTGCCCACCGAGCCACCTGCAACGGGACCAGAAGCTCGCTAGCCGTGCATCTTGCGGCTTCGTCAACGATAACCAAATCGAACGCAGTGCTGGTCAAGCCAAGGGAAGCTCGCCCGAGCCCAACACATGTGCCGATCACAACTTGCCGAGTGCCTGCAAGAAAGGTCTCGAAACTGCGCTGCGATCGTGATGCGCTGCCGACGAAGTCTCGCCCCAACCTCGCCGCAGAGAGAAGTCGGTTGAGCTTGTCCGCGCTAGCGGCACCCGACCTCCCGTGGCGCGTCATAAGGCACTCAACTAAGGTGTGATTGAAATCATCAGCGCTGCCGTCAATATCATCCACCAATGAGGGGTCTAACCCGAGCTGCACGAGCATCGCACCCAAGGTTTCCTTCAGCCCATTTATACGCTCCTGCGGAGGCTCCGAAGCTGTCTGGAATTCCGCAAGCCTTCGCCCAATCGGCCGGATCGCAGTTTCGATCAAAATTGCCTCGTTGACGATTTCAGGCGGCATGCCCAGCGCAGTGCCCACAATGTGCATTCGCTCACTAAAAGAAGCATGAAAGCGATCCTTGAAGGCCTGCTCGACTTTGCGTGTGTGGTATCCTCTGATCGGATCGGAAACCTGATCGTCGTTCATCGCCACCCGAAGCATGCTTGGTTCCTCCTTCGATGCTCGGAACAGCTTGAGCAATGCTTCGGCGGCGGTATTCACTGCCTCGTGCGACTGGCTTGACAAGAGAACGTTTCGAGCGAGGCCTTCCGTGATCGCGTAGTGAGCCAGCGCTGCAATAAACCGCGTTTTCCCAGTTCCCGGAGGCCCCTGCAAAAGACCCAAAGGGCGCGCAGAGATGATGCGTTCGAACGCCGCGACCTGGTCTGCGTTCAAGTCGTATTTAGCTAGTTCCAGTCTCTTAAGCGAGTGAGGGACAACCTTAGGAACCGCTCTAGTCCGTGGATCGAAGACGGAGACAAGGCTGCCGGCGCGACCGTTGCCAGCTAGTATGCGGTCCACGGCCTCTCCACGGCGACGAAGACTCTCGGTTTCAAAATGGCTGACAAAGCGTAGCCGCTGTCCATCCTCGACAAGGCGCCTGCCGGCGCTGCCGTACTGCGTCGTCTCTATCACCACGAGACTGGCTCTCGAGTTTTGAACGTCGAGCTCTCCAATTCGGCGCCAAATACCCTTGTTTCCCAACCTCTCGACCGCGACTGTATCGTTGCGGTCGAAATCAAAGGTCCCGCTTTCCAACTCAAACGAGAGCCGGTGCCGTCCGGCAGCTCCGTCAAAAATACTGTCCGTTTGGGCCACGCCCTCTGTGGTCAGTTCCTTCTCGCTGTCGATAAGGTTGCGCCAGAGCAAAGGAACGTCGACAGAGTCCGGTCCGGCAACTGGAGTCGCCGCTATCTCTTCAATCAGTCGTTCCTCGTCGTCTTCATCTGACGCCCCGAGATCACCAACTTCAAGAGAGCTCGGGTCGAGATCGCGGCCGTTTCCTGCAAGCGAGGCTGCAATAGCGTCACCTTCAAGAAACTGCTCCATAGAAGAAAAATCATTGTGGTCCGAGCGTTCGACGAGCACTTCCCCTTCGAAGTTAAACACCTCGTGACGGGCGACAATTCCAATGCGCGTCTGGCTCAGTCTGCGACGGGTCGCAGATTTTAATTTTCCAGCGTCGTCTAGTCGGAATTCGATTTCCTCAAACGCACCTCGCAAATGCACAGTGGCTGGTCCACGCACTGGGTTCCGGTAACTGCGCAAAAAGAAACGTCCTTCGTCCGGCTCCAGCGCACCGATTTCGGAACCGCGGATGGCTAACGTGAGCACAGTGGCGGCGGCGGTCGCGAGATCACTGTCGGCCTCCTCCAACTCGCCTAACGTTTTGTCGATTGCCTCCACGAGGGGAAGAATCGTCGCAAGACGCGGCTCCATTTCCCTGCAGGTCGCGATCGCTTTCGAGAGTCGGCTAGCATGCTCCGGTTTGAAGCGTGCGGCGCCAAAAATCTCCTCTGCCAAGCAAGTAAGGCCATATCTGTCGCGTTCGAAGCGATCGCCCCCAGCAATCGCATACGCGGAATTTTGTATTTCGCCTTCCGAAAGTGACGAGAAGTCCAGAATATCTATCAGGAACGTTTTTCCATCTTCGCGGATTACGATGTTCTCAGGCTTCAGATCTCCGTGACCGACACCCGTAGCATGGAGATTTTCGACAATTTTGATCAGCCGCCGCACCGCAGCCAAGGCTTCGATCGCCATTTGCCATCGTTGCGGGTGCTCCTCGATGATCGAAAGCAGTGAGGAACCCTCGATCCATTCTTGGACCACCGCAAAAGCGTCGCCAAGCCAAGCGATAGTATGAATGGCCGGGATGCCCTCTGGCTCGTCGGCTTTGATCTCTGCTGCTCTATCGAGGAAGGCGAGTATCCGCGCGCCCTCTTTTCGGAGGTCGCCCCAGGCTGATTGCTTCCACAATTTAACCACGAGTTGCTTATCGTCTGCGGCAGTACGCCATGCATCCAAGCGATCGCTCTCGCGAATCGGTTCTCCGACAACTGGATACGCTGACGCCAAAGCTAATTGGGAACGTATGACCTCCCGATATCGAGCCAGTCCGATCTGAACCTCTTCAGGGGTAGGATGCTGTACAGTTGCCTTGTTGAATGCCTCAAGAGCTGCACGAGCGTCTGGAAAACGCTTCTTCGCATCAAGCTCCAGGCCCTCCGCAAACCAATGATGCAAGACCTCGAACTCAGCTCCTGCATCGACGGCGGCAGACCACTCCGGCGGATTGCCACCGGGCAGACAGCCATAGATAATTTGGTGCACTGCGACCGCGCCGAGGAAGACGTCCCGTCGCATTGGCCCCGCGTTTTCGCCAAGCACGTCCTCAGGGACGGTTACGCTCGCCAGAAAATGATACCGAGAGTCGCCGAGAGATCTCACCTCGGGGAAACGTGCGGCGAAAAGGTGAGAAATCTGGACGGTGGTCGGTGCTTCAAGCCAAATGCTGTGCCCGCCAAGATCCAGATGGGCCGCAGAATTGCGATGAAGTTCCGCCTGAACCGACAAAAGCTGTCGCGCGAGCTCTATACGTTCGACGGGCGA
Source organism: Mesorhizobium sp. RIZ17 (assembly GCF_051127865.1). Taxonomy (NCBI): domain Bacteria; kingdom Pseudomonadati; phylum Pseudomonadota; class Alphaproteobacteria; order Hyphomicrobiales; family Phyllobacteriaceae; genus Mesorhizobium; species Mesorhizobium sp. RIZ17. Next base: position 2,939,183 of record NZ_CP147861.1, on the reverse strand, counting down.
AAGGCTCTTCACCTCGGTCTTGGCAAAGTCAGATAATCGCTTCAGCCGTGGTCGGCGGTCGTAGATCTCCCAGTAGTGAACACTCCGATCGGGATCTTCGAGCCTTGGCGTTAGCAGGTTCCGATCAATGCTGTCGCTCCTGTCGCGCAGCCAGTGATAGACTTGGCGTTCCCGGCCCGCGATTTCCAGACGACCTTCCTCTGTCTGGAACCGAGCGTCCTTTACCTTGGTAAAATCCCAAAGGCGAAGAGTACCGAAGCTCGGGGGCGTCCCCTCTTCACGAGCGTCATATTCTCGGTAAATGCCATCAGGGTGCTCGAACGTCGACGAATCATCAGCAACATACCTCTGAAAGCTTCTCCGCCCTGGCTTGAAAAGCGTCGTTGGCCCTGCGTTGAAGAAGCGGCTCAGGCGTTCTTTCCAGGTTGATTCGGTGAGTGGATGATGGACGATGTATTCTGCAATATTCCCGAAGGTCGCTCGATCTGATTGATCGGGGAACACGGCTGCTTTGAATTCACCGAGGGTGAGGACCTTCGCCCGTTCGGCTTCGGTAATTCCAGAGCGGTCCGCTTTACCGATGAGGACGACGAGGCCTTCAACCCGTGGGACCGGGACATGCTTTGTCTCTGGTCGTTTCGCAAATTCCTTAGTTAGCAATATTCCCAACTGCCGCGCGATGTCGTTTATTTTGCCGACCGGCGACGCGTCTTTGTCGTGGCCATCGAGAAGCCATCGACCGTCTACGCTCTCGATGTTGCCGTACCAATCCTTGAGGTCGATCGCGAAGATCCGGCGGTTGGTGACGAGGATAACGTCTATCTCCCGAGCTTTTCCGGCTCCCAGCGCCAGATCAAGATTCGTAAAGGCATACCAGTCCCGCGGCATAGCTGCCTTCAGTCGGTCAATGCCTTTGACTTCGCGCTGGTGAATGCCGCGCCCGCTGTTCGTGATGTGCAAGACTACTCCCCCGACCCAATCACGGGCCAACCTACAGTATCGAGCATGCCCCAGTCATGCGTTCAAGAGCGAGCGCGCATCAACGCCCAGTTGAATATCCATCCCGCCGAAGCGAGCCTTTCAGTTGTAGATCGAGGCGTCGCTGACCCCGTGCTTGCGGCACAGATCGGCAACCGATACCCGGCCTCGTGTTCCTTCAAAATTCCGATGACCTGCTCTTCAGAGAAGCGGCTGCGTTTCATGTCCTGGTCCTCTCGATGGGCCAGACGAACTTCAAACCGGATTAGATCAGAGGGGCAAGGTCAGCTCGAGCGCAACGCGCCACCGAGACGTCCCTTGCCTTTAAAACGCAAGAAACCGCCCCGGCTAGACCGGGACGGCTATTGATTTATGACAGAATTGGTTGCGGGGACACGATTTAAGGCTGCAAACCGCCCTATAACTTGCAAAGGAATCGAGTTAGCAAACGAATTCAGTGGCAGCACTGTATTGGCGGTATCCCTCTCCCGACTCGACCCCCCGGATCATGGGATGTCATTGAAGGGGGACGAACTGGGCCACCCCAAGTAGCAACCGCTATCGGCTTGTGAGATAAGGTGCAGGTACGCCGGCGTCGTAGCGTGCAGAGCGAGGTTTGGGAACCAAACTAATCCACAGAAATATTTTGTTGGTAGTCCTGTTGGTAGGTGCCGTGGCTATGCGAACCACAAACATTTGAAAGCAAAACCAGATTTCATTTACTTGGATTCCGCCTCTGGGCACCAAGCCCTCTTGGTCCGTTCTGGACACATAGGTTAGGTCCGTTCCGGACACATAGGCTACGGGTAACACTCTTGGCCCGAAATTGAACTTGTTATTCCCTGATTGCCGCAGATATCCCACACCCAGGCAACTGAGTTGAGCGCATGGCTATCGGCGATTCAGCCCGCGTCCTCGCCTTCAGGCCCGATACATCGACGTCAATCGGGAGTTCTCGCGTTGTGCTAGGCTATGGGCTGGCACTCTCTGGTTCAGGCCTCTGATGCAGGTGGCCTCGCGGCAGCGGACCTCGCCGCGCACGAGTGGCTCGGGTTGCTGACCTATTGGTCGACGGGGAAGACCACCGAACTCTTTCCAGAGCCCTGAACTCTTTGATCTAGGACAAATCGCTGTCCAGGTCTCCAGGGTATGATCAGTTCCAAGATGGCCTTTGCTGCCGCTGTGGAAGGTTTGATTGTGGGTCGGCATGCATCCGATCAGGGCTGGACCGTTCAATGAAGCGCTCGTCACGATTCGGCGGGCCGCGTTGGGTCGCCGTCTGCCTCGCCCTGCTGATGGCGTTCACCACGGCCTTTTATGGCCATGCCAACGCAGCCGCGGCTCCGGGTGGTACCCAATGGACGGTGGAGCACATTCATGGCTCCGCGGCGGTCCGACATGATGGTCATCGCGCTCCGTGCAGGGACGTTGGCCACAACCACGATCAAGGAATATGTTCCGATTCCGCTTCGAGTTGCTCTTTCTGCGTTCCGGTTGACGCCCAGGCATTCGTAGCGACGTCGCAGGCCCAGCCAGTCGCGACTGCGCCGCCCTTCGTTTCCTCTCCCGCCGACATACCGATTCGCCTGCGCCCGCCAAAACTCGCCGTGACTGCCTGAGCGCACGAGCCTCGCGTTCGTGCGCTTCGCCGCCGGTCAAGCCGGTCTCGAGTCACGAACATGAGAGCTTTGTTATGCAATCCATATCCCGTCGCCAGTTCTTGGCGTCTGCTGCGGCTATTGGTGCGGCGAGTGCCGTACAGTCGTTGATCATTCCACCAGCCGCCTGGGCAGCTGCACCTAAAATCATCCGGGCCGATACGCGCGTCATCGAGGTCGCCGGCCGCGCCGCTAACGTCTTGGGTCTCGTGCAGCCCGACGGCACGCATGGGCTTACCGTGTCGGCAGCCGATGGCTTCCAGGTCCGGCTCGAAAACGCGCTCGCCGCGCCGACCTTGATCCATTGGCATGGCCTGACGCCGCCCTTCGGGCAGGACGGCGTGCCGGACCTGCCGCAGCCCTTGCTTCAGCCCGGCCAATCCTATGACTATAACTTCCCCATCGCGACGCCGGGCACGCATTGGATGCATGCCCATACGCTGCAAGAGCAGCAACTGCTTGCCGCGCCGCTGATTGTCACCGACCCCGCTGAAGATGGCGCGGACGAGCAGCCCGTCGTGGTGTTGCTCCACGACTTCAGCTTCAAGACACCCGAGGAACTGCTTGCCGGGCTGACCGGATCGGCACCTGCGTCGGACAACGGCGGCATGGCCGGACACGCGATGTCGGGCATGGGTACGCAAGGCATGTCGACCGAGCGGGGCATGGCCATGCCGATGGACGTCAACGACATCGAATACGACGCTTATCTCTCAAACGACCGTACGCTCGATGACCCTCAAGTCTTCACCGTCGAAAGAAACGGAACGGTCCGGCTGCGCCTGATTAACGGGGCGACCGCCACGGCGTTCTGGATCGATACCGGGACGCTCGAAGGCGAGGTCATTGCCGTCGACGGCAATCCCGTCGTTCCCCTTCGCGGCAGCGGCTTCCCGCTCGCCATGGGCCAACGCATCGACATCAGGCTCAGCATTCCCGGGGACAAGGGAGCGTGGCCGATCCTGGCCCTGCGCGAAGGCGGCGTCCAGCGCACCGGCTTCGTGCTGGCGACCATGGGAGGCGAAGTCAAGCGCATCGCGTCCGCAGGCGATCGGGCCGGGCCTCCACTCGATCTCTCATTCGAGACCAGGCTTGCGGCCGCCAAACCGCTCGCAGAGCGGATCGCCGATATCCATGAACCCGTCGAGCTCGGCGGAGCGATGCAGGGCTACTCCTGGACCCTCAACGGCAGGACATGGAGCAACCACCAGCCGATCCCGGTCAAGAAGGGCGGGCGTGTCGAGCTCACGATGCGCAACGCCAGCATGATGGGCCATCCCATGCATCTGCACGGCCACCATTTCCAGGTGGTCGCCATCGATGGGCGCCGCTTCGCGGGAGCCGTGCGCGACACCGTCTGGATGCCGCCGATGCGCGAGGTGACGGTGGCGTTCGATGCCGTCAACCCAGGGACATGGGCCTTCCACTGCCATCACCTCTATCACATGGCGACCGGCATGATGACCGTCGTCGACTACATCGCGTGACCGATTTCGAGGATGAGACCATGAGAAACAATGCCGTCGCCCAGGCGGTCGACAACCGCTCGGGTATCGCCCGACGCATGACGCTGTTGGCCCTGATGGCAGCAGCAGCCGTCGCCGCGGCTGCGTTGATCGTCAGGCCAGCGGGAGCCGAACCCGTTGCTTCAGGCTTCGTCTACACCGCCGACGAACATGGTGGCTCCATCAGCCGGACCGACCTCTCAACTGGGAAGGTCGACTCCTTTCCGGTCGCCATTACGCCGCACGACGCGGCCAGACGCGGCAAGGTCGTCAAGACAATCCGCACTGGGCTGGGTGCTCATGGAGTCGCCGTCAGCAACGACGGTGCCTTCGTCTTGGTGACCAACATCGTCGACGGCACCGTGTCGCTGATCTCGGTCAAGGACCAGTCGGTCCTGAAATCCTATGCAGTCGGCAAGGGGCCGAACGGCATCACCTTCCAGTCCGCGAGCCCAGCATCGGGCGATGCAGGCTGAACGAGGCGCTGATGAAGCCGCAATACCAACAAGGAGACATAGTCATGAAAACCCTCTTTAGTGCCCTGGCGATCGGGACGATGCTTGTATTCTCGGCGCCTGTTCTCGCGAACGAAGCCCATCATAAAACCGGCGGCGGAGACGGCTCGCCGCCCGCCGCCGCGACGGAGAAGGCGGAGGAGGCAGCCCCCAGCTCGGCCATGCCCATGATGACGGGCAGCTCGATGTCCAACAACATTGTGTCGAACGGCATGATGAAGATGATGATGGACATGATGTCGGGCGACGACAGCCCCATGGGGCAGATGATGTCGCCCGAGCATGTCGAGGGACGAATCGCCTTCCTCTCGACCGAACTGAAGCTCACCAAGGCCCAGCGGCCCTTATGGGACGCCCTCGCCGAGGCGCTGCGGGCTAACGCCAGCTCGGCCAAGGACGCGATGGCGAAAATGCCGGCCGGCATGATGAGCGGAGATTCCGGAACGCCAGTAAAGCGGATCGAGCTTCAAGAGCGAATGCTCTCGACGCGGCTCGAAGGACTGCGACGACTCAAGGTCGCGCTGGAGCCCTTCTACGCGTCGCTGGATGATGCCCAGAAGGCGGTGGCCGACAAGCTGCTCATGCCTGCGCCAACGGGCATGATGTAAGCGTCGATGCGGCTGTGGCCGACGGCGTTGTCACTGCCGCATCCCTGGATCTCGACAGTCGTGCAGGGTCCCTGAGCACCTGGAGAAAGCGATCGTTCCATGAAGGCGGCAGCGTTAGCACTACAAGAACCGGCTCCGTTGCGCGCTCGGCGTCTTGGCATCCACACGCAACATGAAGCCGTCGTCTTCATGCGGACAGACTGCCACGTATGCCGTTCAGAAGGCCTCACCGCCCATTCGCGCGTGCTCCTCTCGGCTGGTGGCCGCGAGGTCCTTGCGACACTTTACCAAGTATCGTCGGACCTCCTGGCCACCGGCGAAATCGGCTTGTCGGAATCGGCCTGGTCCCGACTGGGCGCCGACGAGGGCGCCGCCATCCACGTGCGGCATCCCGAACCGGTCGAATCCTTCAGCCACGTTCGATCAAGGATGTTCGGCAATCGGCTCGGCGACCAGGATTTCGCGTCAATCCTTTCCGATGTTTCCTCCGGACGCTATTCGGATATCGAGCTGGCCGCCTTCATCACGGGCACGTCGGCATTTCCACTCGACGAGGCCGAAACCGTCGCCCTGACGCGCTCGATGGTCGAGGTCGGCGAACGGCTGGTTTGGCCTGGCGGAACCGTGGTCGACAAGCATTGCGTCGGCGGGCTACCGGGCAACCGCACGACGCCGATCGTGGTGGCGATCGTTGCCGCCCATGGCCTGATGATGCCGAAGACCTCGTCGCGCGCCATCACCTCGCCGGCAGGCACCGCCGACACCATGGAAACCATGGCTCCGGTCGACCTGAGTATCGAGCAGATCCGTCGCGTGGTTGAAGAAGAGTCGGGCTGCATCGTCTGGGGAGGAGCCGTTCGCCTCAGCCCGGCAGACGATGTCCTGATCCGGGTGGAACGCGCGCTCGATCTCGATTCCGAGGGGCAAATGGTTGCATCGGTGATGTCGAAGAAGATCGCCGCCGGCTCCTCTCATCTGGTTCTCGACCTGCCCGTAGGTCCAACGGCCAAGATTCGCAGCGAGGCGGCTGCCGAGGCCCTCTCGAATCGCCTCTCTGTGGTCGCCACGGCGTTCGGGCTAAGGAGCAGGATCGTCCTCACGGATGGAAGCCAACCCGTCGGCCGGGGCATTGGGCCTGCACTGGAAGCCCGCGACGTGCTCCGGGTGCTCCAGCTGTCGGCCGATGCGCCGATTGATCTGAGGGATCGGGCCTGCGCGCTGGCAGGAGCGCTCCTCGAATTGGGTGGTCGCGCCCAAACCGGGGAACGCCAGCAGCTCGCTGCGCGCACGCTCGACGACGGCCGCGCCTGGGCGAAATTCCAGCGCATCTGCGAAGCTCAGGGCGGGATGCGCATTCCGCCGACCGCGTCGCAGCGCTCGCCGATCTGCGCGTCGGGCGCAGGCATCGTCCGGTCGATCGACAACCGAAGGATCGCGAAAACTGGCCAAGCTGGCTGGAGCGCCGGACTCGAAAGCTGCCGGGGTAGAGTTGCGCGTCCGGCTGGGAGATGCCGTGGCCATCGGCGAGCCCCTGTGCACCGTGCACGCGCAGACGGCAGGCGAGCTTCACTACGCCTTGGACTACGCGTCGTCGGGAGCCGCCATCTTCGAGATCGGAAACTGAAGGCAAAGCGTGAACGGAGACGCCACCATGCCCCCACCGACAGGACGTTCCAGGCGAACGCGGCAGAACGCCAGCCTGAACGACCTGCTGCGGTTGCAGCGCGAAACGTTCGACTATTTCCTGGACGAGGCGAATCCTGCCAACGGCCTCATCCGCGACAAGACAGCCGCCGACTGGCCTGCAAGCATCGCTGTGACGGGACTCGCTCTCGCCTGCTACCCAGTCGCCGTCGAGCGCGGGTTCATGTCGCGCCGGGCAGCCGCGGCGCTGACGTTGAGCACGCTGCGCTTCTTCTGGACGAGTCCGCAGGGGCCGGAGCCGGACGGCACCGGATACCGTGGGTTCTACTATCATTTCCTTGATATGCAGACGGGCCGGCGCGCCTGGCGCTGCGAGCTGTCGACGATCGACAGCGCTCTCCTGCTAGCAGGTGCGTTAGCGGCGGCCGCCTATTTCGACGCGGTGGTTGCGGAGGAGCAGGAAATCCGCATGCTTGCCGATGCGCTCTATCGCCGGGCCGACTGGAAATGGGCACAGAACCAGGGCGCGACAGTGACGCACGGCTGGACCCCGGAAGGTGGGTTCATCAAATACCGTTGGGAAGGCTACGACGAGGCCCTGCTTCTTTACATCCTGGGTCTCGGCTCACCGACCCATCCGCTCCCGGAAAGCAGCTACGCGGCCTGGACCTCGACCTATCGCTGGGAGAGCTGTTACGGCTACGACTACCTCTATGCCGGCCCGCTGTTTACCCATCAACTCTCGCATGCCTGGATCGATTTTCGCGGAATCCAGGACGCCTTCATGCGGGAGAAAGGCATCGATTATTTCGAGAACAGCCGCCGCGCAACCTACCTCCAGCAATGCTATGCGACCATGAACCCGCGCAAGTTCGAGGGTTACGGGGAGTGCTGCTGGGGCATCACGGCAAGCGAGGGGCCCGGTCCGGCCACTCTCAAGCTGAACGGCATCGTGCGCGAGTTCTATGACTATGTCGGCCGCGGGGTGCCCTATGGTCCGGATGACGGCACGCTCGCGCCCTGGGCGGTCGCCGCCTCCTTGCCGTTCGCTCCGGAGATCGTCCTGGAGGCGCTCGACTTTTGCATCCATCAGGCCAAGCTGAAAGAGTTCAATAGATACGGCTTCAAGGCCGCCTTCAATCCCACTCATCCAGGAGAGCCCGGCAATCCATACGGGTGGTGGGTGTCGCCATGGCATTTCGGCATCAACCAGGGTCCCATCGTGCTGATGATCGAGAACTATCTGACCGACTTGGTCTGGCGCTTGATGCGCGGCTGCCCTTACATCATCACCGGACTGCGCCGCGCTGGATTCGAGGGCGGCTGGCTGGGGCAGAGTCCGCCCGCTTGAGCGCTGCTGAAGCGGGCGCGCCGGCCACTTCATCGTGGTCCGCGGGGCGCGGCTGGCAGGGTCTGCGGGAAGACTATTCTTGACCGAAATCAATGCGCATGGCGTCATTGTCGGAAAGGATCATGCGCGAAATCAAGGACGTTGCTGGAAGTCTGTTCGCCGGGAGGCCGATATGACACCGAGGCTCAGAGGGTTGCAAGCCGGGATGATATGCGGCGCCCTTAGCATGGTTTCGCCGGTCGCCGCACAGGACGCGTCTCAAGGCTCGTCCATGATGCAAAGCGGACAGATGCCGCACCGGATGATGAGCCCTGGGCTGATAGTGCCCACTATGAATCCATCCAATGGCCGCAAGCTGTTTGCCGAAAAAGGGTGCGTCGTCTGTCATTCCGTTAACGGCATCGGCGGCGGCGACGCGCCGGCATTGGACGCATCGACAATGCCGCCAATGATGAATCCGTTCGAGTTCACGGCACAGATGTGGGCCGGCGCTCCAGCGATGATCGAGATGCAAAAGCAGGAACTCGGCGAGCAGATTGAATTTACGGGGCAGGAACTGGCCGACATAATTGCCTTTGTCCATGACCCTGAGGAGCAAAAGAAGTTCTCGGAGGCCGACATTCCACCAAAGATCGAAAAGCTGATGCAATCAGACGCGGAAGGCGGTCATGAAATGAACCAGATGAAGCAAGGCGACGGTATGAAGATGAACGACGGCCAGTCGCCGCAATAAAAAGCCGCTCATGCGAACATAGGAGGATGGCAGCTTGCGAGCGGCCGGGCTGACCCTATTTGCAACCACAAAACCACTGGAGGCAGCTATGCGGAGCAGGCGATTGACCGGTTTCTTGCTGGCACCGACCGCGATAGCAACACAGATCATGCTTGGGCCTTCGATCTTGGATGGGGCAATCGGCTTCAGCTACCCAGCAGCACTCGCGGCAGAGCAAAATAGCTCCGGCTTTCAAACCATCACGAGCGAGCAGTTAAGTCAGATGCTGCCGCGCAAGGATTTCTTCTTTGTAAACGTCCATATTCCCTATGAGGGGCAGATCGACGGAACTGACGCCTTTATCCCCTACGACAAGATTGCCCAGAATCTTGACAAGCTCCCGGCGGACAAGAGAGCGAAGATCGTGCTGTACTGCCGCAGCGGCCGCATGAGCGAGATCGCCGCAGAGCAGTTGTCGAAACTCGGCTATCTGCATGTGAGTCATCTATCGGGCGGGATGATCGCCTGGCAGGCTTCGGGACGCGCGCTCACAGAACATTAGCTTCATGACGCTGAAAAGCCCGCCGCCTATTGAGAGCGCTGGCGACGGGCTTAATGGTTGCCACTCGAGCGGCTGAATCCCTGAGGAATCGACCACTCGTCCGGATAAGCGCTCGACGGCCTAACTGTTCCCCAGCGCCACTGGGTTTTTCCTTCGCCTATGGCCCGCAACGTGAGATAATCCCAAAGCGGCGTTTGAGGGCGGCGGCAATGCCATTGTCGCGCTACGGTGGTATCTACGGACCCGCCGAACTGGACTTGCTCCAGCGGGTATTTGATCGGTTGTGCGATGAACGCCGACTGGCCAAAAAGGACAGGGAACAGCGGGACCAACTGGCGGCGCAAGTCATCCACGTTTTCGACGACGGGGTCACAGAGGAAGCCGACCTGTTGCGTGTCATGTCCAAACGGCGCAGGGCCTGAGCGCCCCCACGCAAATTCAACCTGAACACTGCCAAGGAGCGCTTCCCTTGCGCGGGCTTGCTTACGGCTCCTTCAACTGGGTCGATCGAATTGACGTACGTCAAAGCGCATTTGGGCTGGGCAAGCGAACATGCGGAATGTGAGAGCTTGGAAGCCCTGCTGTGCGTGGACGATCTTGTCAGATCTGGCAGCCAGACCATCGGACCGCAAGCGGTGCCTTCGGTGCGGTTATGCTCGCCTTCTGGCTTGCTCTTTTCCTGCTGCTAACCCCTTCGGGTCAGGCGCAGGCGCACGAGTTCGGTGCCTTACAAGGTATTTCGTCAGCCAAGATCGTTCCATCTATTGCCGGCTGCCAAGCCGATGGGGCGACGGCGATCGTTATGTCCGCATCTGTTCGGGACGATTCAGGCTGTCATGACGGCGCAGCCCACGCCAATTGCAGTCTGTGCGCGGGTGGACATTGTTTCGCTTGTTCGGCTGCAGTTCTTGCAGCGACATCGGACATTGGCCTTGTACCGGAGCGCTGCGCCCCAGCGTTCCCCGACCAATCAGCCTTCGCGCTGACCAAGCCTGACGAAGCCTTTCGACCTCCTCGTTCCGTCCTCTGACGACCTGCCGGCGGGCGTGCCTGACGCTTGCCGACCGGGGCCGTTCTTTGCGCTGGGCCAACGCTGGCTCCGGTTACGGACGTATTTCGAGGAGAAAACTGATGAACATGCGGACTGACGCCGCAATCCCTGACAGCCAGTCTGGTGGCCTGCCCACCGGGCGCGAGTCGATCACCCTCCGAATCGGCGGAATGACCTGCGCCCACTGCCCGCCAGCGATCGAGAAGGCTGTTCGGGAAGTCACCGGGGTCAAGACGGTCTCGGTAAACCTCGCCACGCAGACTGCGAAGGTCGGCTATGACCCAGCGCAGGCGAAGGTCTCGGAAATCCTGCGGGCCATCCGCTCCGTCGGTTACGCCGTCGGCACGGCAACGATGCGCATACCCATCAAGAACATGCATTGCACATCGTGCGCCACGCGCGTCGAGCTGGCGCTAAAGATGACCCCCGGCGTCATCGTTGCCCGCGCCAGCCTCGCGCCCAACGCGGTCGACATAGAGTACCAGCCGGAGCGGACCGATTTCCAGGAACTGAGGCGGTCGATCGAGTCCTCCGGCTACAGGCTCGCCGAGCCGAAGGTGAAGCCTACGGACGAGACGCTCGACCCCGCCGAGGCGGCAAATGAGCAGGAATACCGCAGCCTGATGCGGAAGTTCTGGATTGCCGCCGTCATTTCCCTGCCGGTGATGGCGTTCAGCTATCCTGATCTCATTCCGGGACTGCGCGATTGGATGCCCATGGGCAGCGACACGCGCCGGATCGTGTGGGCGCTGCTCGGCGTGCTCAGCCTGCCCGTCCTGCTGTGGTCGGGATCGCAGTTCTTCGTCGGCATGTGGGACGCGCTGAAGCATCGCGCGGCCAACATGCATACGCTGATCGCGATCGGGATCACGGCAGCGTTCCTCTACTCGGTCGTGGCCGTCGCATGGCCAGGGATATTTCCCGACATGGCGCTGGCCGAAGTCTTTTGGGACGTGACCGACGTCGTCGTCGCGCTCGTGGTCCTCGGGCTTGCGCTGGAAATCAAGGCCAAGGGCCGGACCTCGCAGGCGATCAAGAAGCTGATCGGACTGCAGGCCAAGACGGCAAGGGTCGTGCGCGACGGCAAGGAAATCGACTTGCCCGTCGAGGAAGTGCTGGTGAACGACACGGTCATCGTCCGTCCAGGCGAAAAGATCCCGGTCGATGGCAAGGTGAGTGTTGGGTCGAGCGCGGTCGACGAGTCGATGATTACGGGCGAATCCATGCCGGTCGAGAAGCAGACCGGCGACGAGGTCATCGGCGGCACGCTCAACAAGACTGGCAGCTTCCGCTTCACGGCGACCAAGGTTGGCAAGGACACCGCGCTCGCCAGCATCATCCGCATGGTGAAGGACGCTCAGGGGTCAAAAGCACCGATCCAGCGCGTCGTCGATACCGTGTCGGGCTACTTCGTGCCCGCGGTCATGATCGTCGCGATCCTCGCGGCGCTAGTCTGGTACGATTTCGGGCCGGAACCGCGCCTTATCTACGCTACAGTCATCTTGGTCACGACGCTGATCATCGCGTGTCCCTGCGCGCTTGGCCTGGCCACGCCGACCTCGCTCACCGTAGGCATCGGCAAGGGAGCGGAGAACGGCATCCTGATCCGCTCCGGCGACGCGCTGCAGGCGGCCGAGAAGCTAGACGCGATCATCCTCGACAAGACGGGCACGATTACCGAAGGCGAGCCGGCGCTCACCGACGTCGTCGTCACGCCGGGTCATGAGGAGAACGCCGTCCTGCGGCTCACCGCCTCCCTGGAGCGCGGGTCCGAGCATCCGCTCGCGTCGGCCATTGTCAAAGGCGCCGGGGCGCGCAAGATCGAGCTGGCCGACGCCGAAGGGTTTGCCGCCATCCCAGGCCACGGCGTCAGCGGTCGAATCGACGGCCATGACGTGCTGTTCGGCAACGCCAAGCTTCTGCGCGACCGAGGTGTCCCCGCAGACGCGCTGCTGCCGCAATGGGAGCGCCTCGCCAACGAAGGCAAGACGCCGATGTACGTGGCGGTCGACGGCCGGGCGGCCGGGCTGATTGCCGTTGCCGACACGGTGAAACCGGACTCCCGGGCGGCGATCGAAATCCTGAAAGGACTCGGCATCGAGGTCGTGATGCTGACCGGCGACAACGAGCGCACAGGCCGCGCGATCGCTCGCGAGGTCGGGATCGACCGCGTGCTGGCGGAGGTGCTTCCGGACGACAAGGCGCACGAGGTGCAGAAGCTGCAGCTCGAGGGCAAGTCGGTCGGCATGGTCGGCGATGGCGTCAACGACGCGCCGGCGCTCGCCCAGGCCGACGTCGGCTTCGCCATCGGAACGGGAACCGACGTCGCCATCGAGGCGAGCGACGTGACCCTTATCAGGGGCAGTCTGATGGGCGTCGTCACGGCGATCGAGATCAGCCGGGCGACGATGCGAAACGTGCGGCAGAATCTCGTCGGCGCTTTCGGCTACAACGCGCTCGGCATCCCGGTTGCGGCGGGCGTGCTCTACCCGTTCATAGGGCTTCTGCTCTCTCCCCTCATCGCAGCCGCCGCCATGGCCTTCAGTTCGGTGACCGTCGTCACCAATGCCAACCGTTTGCGCTTCTTTCAGCCGAGGAGGACAGGCTCATGACACCTGACCGTTGGATTGTCACCATCGCCGGAATCGGCCTGGTCGCGTTCATTATCTGGTTCTTCTGGCTCAAGCGGTCGACCGGCGCACGAGCCACCGAAACGAGCGGCGGCTACCAGGAGGCGATGATCCTCGTGAAAGGCGGCTACACGCCCGACACGATCGTCGTCCGCAGCGGCCGCCCGGTCCGGCTGAATTTCCGCCGCGAGGAGACCGCCTCCTGTTCGGACAAGGTGATCTTCCCCGACTTCCAGAAGAGCGCCGATCTGCCGACGGGTGAAACCGTCGCGGTCGAGCTGATGCCCAAGGAACCAGGCGAGTTCGGATTCTCATGCCCCATGGGCATGTTCCGCGGCCGCCTCGTCGTCGAATAGGAGACCAACATGTCGATGCACGACCACTCAGACCACGACCGCCCGCAGGGCTCCTTTCTGACATCCCGGGCAGGCCTCGTCCTGCTGGGATTCCTGGCGATCGGCGGCTTCCTGCTCTTCACGGAGCACCGCGCGCATGTCCTCGGAGCGCTGTTCTATCTGCTGCCGTTCGGCTGCCTCCTCATGCACTTTTTCATGCATGGAGGACACGGCCACGGCGGACACGGCGGTCACCGCAACCAGCCCGACGAAAGGAACCTGCCATGAGCCCCGAGACGCAAGCCTACGGCCTTTGGAGCCTGGTCATCGTCAACTCCGCCGTCTTCATCCTGTTCGCCTACAGTTTCTTCAAGCCGCGGACCGGCCGGGACTGGCGTTCGTTCGGCGCATTCAGCGCATTCCTCGTCGCGCTGTTCGCGGAGATGTACGGCTTTCCGCTGACCATCTATTTTCTGTCGGGCTGGCTGCAGGCCCGCTATCCAGGGATCGACTGGTTCTCGCACGATGCCGGGCACCTGCTCGAAATGATGTTCGGCTGGCGGGTCAATCCGCATTTCGGTCCGTTCCACCTGCTGAGCTTCGTCCTCATCGGCGGTGGGTTCTGGCTGATCGCGGGCGCCTGGAGGGTTTTATACGACGCGCAGCAGCATCGAGCTCTCGCGACCAGCGGACCCTATAGCTATGTCCGTCACCCGCAATATGTCGGCTTCATCCTGGTGATGCTCGGCTTCCTCGTTCAATGGCCGACGCTGCTGACGCTGGCGATGTTCCCGGTGCTCGTCGTTATGTATGTGAGGCTGGCGCGGGCCGAGGAGCGCGAAGCGATCACCGAGTTCGGCGACGCCTACCGCAAATACATGGCACAGGTTCCGGGGTTCATTCCGAGCTGGAACCGACTGTCCGGCGGTTCGGTGGGCGGTCCCGCCAAGCCGGACGAGACCTAGCGCCATGAAGCAGCACCACCGATCCTGGCCGTTCTCGGCAATCCTGCTCGCCGCCTTCGGAGTGGCGCTCGTCTGCATCGGCGCCTTCTTCATGTTCCTTCGGCCCCCGCTTCTGCCGGAGGACATGCGCTTCATCGGCCTGTCGCTGGAACAGCTTCAGGTGGGGCAGCCGCGCATGGCATCGTGGCTTGAGCGCGTGTTTCGGGTACTCGGCGGGTATGCCACGGCATCGGGCGTTCTGACGATCACGGTCGCCGCAACGTCGTTCCGGCGACACGAGAGGATTGCCCTTCTGGGCGTGCTGGCTGCCGGAATCGCCTCCATCGGATGGATGGTTGTCGTCAACTTCGTCATAGGATCCGATTTCCGGTGGGTTCTGCTGGCTGTCGCTGTGCTCTGGGTGGCGAGCGTATGCATGTTCATGGTCGAGCGCAGGCACGCGACCGTGCGCGCAGGCGAGACAGGGTAGGCCATGTCCGGCATTGTCTTCACCGCGAAGGACCTCACCAAGACCTACGTCTCGGGCGAAACGCAGGTGCACGCCCTGCGCGGCGTTAACCTGGAAATTTCGGCAGGGGAAGTCGTCGTCTTGCTCGGCCCATCCGGCAGCGGGAAATCAACACTGCTCAACATCATGGGCGGGCTCGATTACGCGACCAGCGGGGAGCTGTCCTTCAAGGACTTGCGGCTGACCGATCTCGACGACCGGGGACTGACATCCTATCGCCGCCGCCATGTCGGTTTCGTGTTCCAATTCTACAATCTGATCCCCAGCCTGACGGCCTACGAAAACGTCGCCCTGGTCACCGAGATCGCCGACGATCCAATGCGTCCTGAGGAAGCTCTCGCTCTCGTCGGGCTGGAGCCGCGCATGCATCATTTTCCGGCGCAGTTGTCCGGCGGCGAGCAGCAGCGCGTCGCCATCGCCCGCGCGATCGCCAAGCGCCCGGAGGTGCTACTCTGCGACGAGCCAACGGGCGCGCTCGACTCCAGGACGGGCGTTCGGGTGATCGATGCGCTGATGAAGGTCAACGCCGAACTCGGCACGACCACCGTTATCATCACCCATAACGCCATCATCCAGGAAGTCGCGCACCGGGTCCTGTTCTTCAGCGACGGGCAGATATCGAAGGCCGTCACCAACGAGGCCCGGCGCGCTGTCGCCGAGCTGCAGTGGTGAAAGCATGCGCGCGCTCGACATAAAGCTCTTGCGTGACCTCGTCCGCCTTTGGGCACAGGCACTCGCTATCGCGCTCGTGGTGGGCGGCGGGGTGGCCACGCTTCTGCTCGCCGTCGGCTCCTACCGTTCTCTCGACGAGACGAGGACCGCCTATTACGAACGCTATCGCTTTGCCGATGTCTTCGCCACGGTGCGGCGGGCGCCAAAGACGCTGGTCGACCGGATCGCCGAAATTCCCGGCGTGGCTGCCGTCGATGCACGCATCGCGCAGTTGGCGCTTCTCGACATACCGGACCAGACCGCACCGGCTACTGGAATGGTCGTTTCGCTGCCCGAGATCGGCGAGCCGGTGCTCAACCGGCTCTACATGCGCGCCGGCCGCACGCCCGACCCGAACCGGGAAGACGAGGTCGTCGTCAACGAGAACTTCGCCGAAGCGCACCGGTTCGCGCTGGGCTCAAGCTTCGCGGCTCTTCTCAATGGCCGCAAGCGCGACCTGACAATCGTCGGCATCGCCCTGTCTCCCGAATATATTTACGCCGTCGGCCCTGGCGACATCATGCCCGACGGCCGCCGCTACGGCGTCATCTGGATGTCCGAACGGGCCCTAGCCAGCGCCTACGATCTGCAAGACGCCTTCTCTTCCGTGTCGCTGAAGCTGCTGCCAGGAACGTCGGAGGGCGAGGCGATGACGCGTCTTGACGACCTGCTGGCTCGCTATGGCGGGCGAGCTGCCTACGGGCGCAAGGACCAGACATCGCACGCCTGGCTCGATCATGAGCTCGATATGCTCAACAACATGAGCCGCACGCTGCCGCCGATCTTCCTGCTGGTCTCGGCGTTCCTCGTGAACCTCACGCTGAGCCGCCTCGTTTCGCTCGAGCGCGAACAGATCGGTCTCCTGAAGGCGCTCGGCTACCGCAACGCCAGCATCGTCCTGCACTACCTGAAGTTCGTGGGCATCATCACCGCGGTCGGCATTGTCATCGGCGGCGTGGTCGGCACGTGGCTCGGCAGCTATGTGACCGGGATATTCGCAGACTTTTTCCGCTTTCCTTTTCTCCTGTTCACCAAGAGTCCCGATCTCTACGTCGCAGCAGCGGGATCGAGCTTGCTTGCGGCGGCAGTCGGCGCGCTGCGAGCCTTGCGCGAAGTCGTCAATCTGGCTCCTGCCGTCGCCATGCAGCCGCCGGCTCCGCCGGTTTTCCATCGAACGCTGCCGTCGAGCCTCAGCCTAGTTGGCCTTGTCTCGCAGCCAACGAGAATGATGCTGCGCAACATCGCGCGCCATCCAATTCGCTCCTCTTTCACCGCGCTCGGCATGTCGCTGGCGACTGCAATCCTGATCGTGTCGCTCTTCACGAGGGGCACGATGGAGCAACTCATCGACGTCACGTACTTTCTTGCGGATCGTCAGGACGCGACCGTGAGCTTTTTTCAGAAGCGTCCTCAGGAAGTAGCCTTCCAGATCGCGAGACTTCCTGGGATCTTGAGCGCAGAACCCTATCGGGAAATCCCAGTCCGCATTCGCAACGGCCATGTCGAGCGCCGCATCATGATCCGCGCTAGGCCGCAGAATGCGGAGCTTAACCGCATCATCGATGCCGACCTGAACCGTGTCGTCCTGCCGGAATCGGGCCTCGCGATCTCGGACAAGCTGGCCAGCATCCTGAAGGTGCGGGTTGGCGACACCGTCGAAGTCGATCTGCTCGACGGCGAGCGCCGGACGGTCTCGCTTCCGATTGCCGCGCTGGTCGAGGACTATCTCGGCATTCGCGGCATGATGGATCAGGAAGCGATCAGCAAGCTTCTGCGCGAAGCGCCGATGGCGAATGGCGTCAGCGTCAGCCTGGACAGAAACCGGCGGGATGAGTTCTACACAGCCGTCAAGGCCTTGCCAGTCGTGAGCAGCCTGGCTCTGCAGATGGCGTCCCTCGCCACTTTCCGTGACGCTGTGGCAATTCTGGTCACGACCATGTCCAGCATCTACACGGGGCTCGCGGCCGTCATTGCGTTCGGCGTGGTTTATAACAACGCCCGCGTTTCCCTGTCTGAGCGAGCCAGGGAGCTGGCAAGCCTGCGAGTCCTCGGCTTCACCTCTGGCGAGGTGCTGCGCATCCTGCTGCTCGAACTCGCGCTGTTGACCCTGGTCGCGCAGCCGCCTGGCTGGGCGATCGGTTACGGTCTGGCCTGGATCATGAAGACGAACCTGGCTGGGGAACTCATGCGGGTGCGCCTGGTGGTCGAGCCCGCAACCTACGTTTTCGCCAGCGCCATCGTCGTTACGGCGGCTCTGCTCTCGGCGCTGATCGTTCGCAGGCGAGTCAATCAACTCGACCTCGTTGCCGTTCTCAAGACGCGGGATTGAAGACCATGCGTAGCAAATCGATGACCAATTGGCTGAAAAGATTAGGCGGCATCGCGGCCTTTGGCCTGATCGCCGCAGCGGCGGTCTGGTTTGCATGGCCGCAGCCGATCCCAGTCGATCTGGCGACGGTGGCCAAGGGCCCAATGGAGGTCGCGGTCGACGATGAGGCCAAGACCCAGGTGCGGCACCTCTATACAGTGTCGGCGCCGGTTGCCGGTAAGGTTCTCAGAATTTCACCGCCGCGTCACGTCGGCGATCAGGTCACCAAGGACGAAACCGTGATGGCGGTGATGCAGCCGACCATCCCCAGCTTTCATGATGTGCGCACGCACGAGGAACTGCTGGCGGCGCTCAGCGCGGCCGAAGCGGCGGTGATCTTCGCGGAAGCGGACGTGAGGCGGCTAGAGGCGGCACTCGCGTATTCGCGTACAGAACTCGATCGGGCGGAAAAGCTCGCCAAGACCGGAGCGATATCGCAAGGGGATCTCGACAAGGCGAAGTTCGAACTCGACACCGACGAGGCAGCCCTGGCGAGCGCGAAGGCGCAGGTCGAAGTCCGACGCAACGAACGGGCGATGGTCCAGGCGCGGCTCGGCCAGCCTGTCGACGACGTTACGCAATCGGATCCGGCCTGCTGCATCCAGCTTCGTGCGCCAGTGAGCGGCCGCATCCTGAGGATCGTTCAGGAGAGTGAGGGCATGGTGCAGCCGGGCGCGCCGCTTGTAGAGATCGGCGACCCGCTCGATCTGCAAGTGGTTGCGGACCTGCTCTCGACCGATGCGGTCCAGATCAAACCCGGTGCCCCTGTCCTGATCGACGGCTGGGGTGGGCCTGCACTTCAAGGCTCGGTGACGCGTGTTGACCCTGCCGGCTTCCTCAAGGTCTCCGCCCTCGGGATCGAGGAGCAGCGTGTCCATACTGAGATCAATATCGTCGACCCTCCCGAAAAATGGGCGCAGCTCGGGCACGACTATCGTGTGATCGTGCATGTGACGAGCTGGCGGGACGACAATGTCGTCACCGTTCCGGTGGCGGCCCTGTTTCGAAAGGGTGATGACTGGGCCGTGTATCTCCTCGAGAACGGACGAGCGCGCACGACCGTGGTCAAGATCGGTCACCGGAACAACAGGGTGGCCGAGGTCGAGTCGGGCCTGTCGGAAGGCGACCGGGTTGTCCTGCACCCGAGCGACCGTGTGGGCGACGGCGTAGCCTTACGTGAGCGGAACGCGGAATAGACCACGGCTCTTTCGCCCCTAGTCTAGCCTGCGATCGATCGCGCCGCCCATGGCGGTTCCAACGCCCTGCGAAGCCCCCCGTGATCTGCAGGCGCTATTTGCACAATTTGGATTCCGCCTCCGGTACCATACTTTCAAGCTGCCCAACTCTTTCCGCGGCCCAAATCGAGCTTAATTGAATTCGCTTTGGCGGCGGCCTATACGTCGAGGCCATGGAAACCATAGCCAGCGCCCAAAAACAAATCATTCCGCTGTCCGGCAGCAAGCCTCGTGCCGGACGGGCAGCGCCGTTCCTGCCGATGAGCCGCGCCGAGATGACGGCGCTCGGCTGGGACGAATGCGACATCGTGCTCGTCACGGGCGACGCCTATGTGGATCATCCGAGCTTCGGCATGGCGATCATCGGCCGTCTGCTCGAATCCCAGGGTTTTCGCGTCGGCATCATCTCGCAGCCCGACTGGCAGTCGGCGGAGCCGTTCAAGGCGCTGGGCAGGCCCAGACTGTTCTTCGGCATCACCGGGGGCAATCTCGATTCCATGGTCAACCGCTATACGTCGGACCGCAAGCTGCGCCATGACGACGCCTATACGGCGGGCGGTGAAGGCGGCAAGCGGCCGGACCGCTGCACGATCGTCTATACGCAGCGCTGCCGCGAGGCCTACAAGGACGTGCCGATCGTGCTGGGCGGCATCGAAGCCTCGCTGCGCCGCATCGCCCACTACGACTACTGGTCCGACAAGGTTCGCCGCTCGATCCTGGCCGATGCCAAGGCCGACCTCTTGATCTACGGCAATGCCGAGCGCGCCGTCGTCGAGGTGGCGAACCGGCTTGCGGCCGGCGATACGCCACGCCAACTCGATTCGATCAGGGGCGTCGCCCTGTTCCGCCGCGTGCCCGAGCACTTCACGGAGCTCCATGCCGACGATCTCGATTCCGCCGACGAGGGCGCGAGCCGCAAGCCCGGCGACACCGTGATCCGGCTGCCATCCTTCGAACAGGTCGAGGACGATCGCGACGCCTATGCCCGCGCTTCGCGCGTGCTGCACCGCGAGGCCAACCCCGGCAATGCCCGCCCGCTGGTCCAGCGCCACGGCGACCGCGACCTGTGGCTCAATCCGCCGCCCATCCCGCTGACCTCCGACGAGATGGACACCGTCTACGACCTGCCCTACGCGCGCGCGCCGCATCCGTCCTATGGCGATGCCAAGATCCCTGCCTGGGACATGATCAAGTTCTCGGTGACGGTGATGCGCGGCTGCTTCGGCGGCTGCACCTTCTGCTCGATCACCGAGCACGAAGGCCGCATCATCCAGAACCGCTCCGAGGGCTCGATCCTGCGCGAGATCGAGAAGATCCGCGACAAGACGCCGGGCTTCACCGGCGTGATCTCCGATATCGGCGGACCGACCGCCAACATGTACCGGATGGCCTGCAAGGACCCCAAGATCGAGGCGGCCTGCCGCCTGCCGTCCTGCGTGTTTCCCGACATCTGCCCCAACCTCAACACCTCGCATGACGACCTGATCCGGCTCTACCGCAAGGTCCGCGAGGTCAAGGGCGTCAAGAAGGTGATGGTCGCCTCCGGCGTGCGTTACGACCTGGCGGTCAAGAGCCCCGAATATGTCAAGGAACTGGTGACCCACCACGTCGGCGGCTACCTCAAGATCGCGCCCGAGCACACCGAGCGCGGGCCGCTCGACAAGATGATGAAGCCCGGCATCGGCACCTACGACCGCTTCAAGGAGATGTTCGACGCAGCCGCCAAGGAAGCCGGCAAGAAATACTATCTCATTCCGTATTTCATCGCCGCCCATCCCGGCACGACCGACCAGGACATGCTGCAGCTGGCGCTCTGGCTGAAGAAGAACCGCTACCGCGCCGACCAGGTGCAGACCTTCCTGCCTTCGCCCATGGCCACGGCGACGGCGATGTACCATACCGGCGTCAACACGCTGAAGGGCGTGCGGCGCGGCGCGACCGACAAGGTCGAGACCGTACGCGGCGGGCGGCAGCGCCGGCTGCACAAGGCATTCCTGCGCTACCACGACCCCGACAATTGGCCGCTGCTGCGCGATGCCCTGAAGGAGATGGGCCGCGCTGACCTGATCGGTCCCCGCCCCGACCAGCTCGTGCCCGCCCACCAGCCGCCCGGAACCGGCAAGGCCGCCGCCACCAAGCGCCCCGTGCGCCCGATCGGCAGAGGGCAGCGGTTCACCACCAAGGGCGTGCCGTTTCCAAAGAAGTGAGCCGCTAGGGGCCGGTGATCTCCCTGCAACGCTCCGTCAGCATAGCTCTCCTGCTGGTGGCGATCCGAGCCACAAGCAGATCCGATTTCGCAGGCAGCTAGGCGGCCGTTACCGCCCCCGAAAGCCGACGTTTTGGCCGACTATGCCGGGGGTCGCACACGCGCATTCGATGCCGAAGGGAGGCACATGTCTTGGAAAAAGCATGTGCAGCCGGCTAGGCTCCGGCGTACGGACAGCGGAGGATCAAGATTCCTAAGCCCACCTTCCTTGAGATTGCGCGGCGGGCCGGTGTTGGCACGGCCACGGTCGAGCGTGTCCTGAACGACAGGGGCGGAGTGCGGCCGCAGACCGTCGAGAAGGTGGTCGCGGCGGCGCGTTCGCTCGATTACCCGCGCCGACTGCCGGAGGCGCATCGCGGCGTCATTCGCATCGAGGTGATACTGGTCAGGCCGGACGCGACCTTCTTCGCCCGTCTTTCCGATGCCTTCGAGCGCATCGCCGCGACGCTCGACCGCTCGATCGCCGTGCACCGTACCTTTCTCGACGAGGCGAAGCCGGCGGCGATCGCCAAACGCATCCTGGAACCCGATCTGCGCCGAGCGGCGCTCATTCTCGCCGTGCCCGACCATCCGCTGGTCAGCGACGCCTTGCGGAAACTCGAGGCGGAGAACATTCCGACGGTGCAGATCGTCACCCAGATCTCCCGTACCAAGAGCACCTATGTCGGCATTGACAATTACGCCGCTGGCCGCATGGCGGGGCTACTCATGGCCAAGATGCAGCGGCGGCCGGGCAAGGTGATCGCGATCTGCCATAGTCAGATCTACCGCGTGCACCGCGACCGCGTGCGCGGCTTCTTCGATTACCTGATCGAGGAAGGCAGGGAATTCGAGCCGGTCGCGGCCCTTTTCGGCTTCGACGACGGCAACCGTAATGCCGAGCAGTTGCACGAGGCGTTGAAACGCTGGCCCGACCTTGCCGGCCTCTACAATGCCGGCGGCGCCAACACCGCTCTGAACAAGGTGTTGCGCAAGCACGGCAGAGGCCGCGATATCTTCTTCGTCGGCCATGAACTCACCGAGCGCAGCACCAAGGCCTTGCGCGAGGGGACGATGGATGTCGTGCTCGACCAGGCGCCAGACGCGCAGGCGCGCCGCGCCATTGACCTGGTGCTCGCCGCGCTCAACCTGCATGACTTGCCCGTCGGAAACCCGCCGATCCGCTTCATCACCTTTACGGCCGAAAACGTTTGATCTGATTTGATCAAGGAACAAGCGGCGCCAGCGAGCACGCGGTGCTATCCCTTGCGAAACGGGAGGATGACAGTGGCAAGGTGGCTGACGACATACGACCTGCAGAGCGCCAAAGGCAGCCGTAAATGGCTGCAGCTCCATGTCGACACGCCGGCCGAGGCCGCTGCCGCAGCGGCATGCGATATCGTCATCCTCTCCTGCGAGCCCGATCACAATCTGGAAGCCATCCGCCAGGCGGCACCTTACGCGTTCCTCTCCGTCGGCATGCCGCATGGCGCGGTCGCCTCGCCTGAGGAGGCCGTGCGGTTGGGCTTCGCTATGATGAAGCGCGGCGCCGATGCGGTCTATTCATCACACTCGCCGCGCTTTATCGAGGCAATGGCGGCGGAAGGCATTCCCGTCACCGGCCACGTCGGCCTGGTGCCTAACCGCGCCACCTGGACGAATTTCCGCGCCATCGGCCGCACCGCCGAGGAAGCGCTCAACGTACTGCGCGCGGCGAAGGACCTCGAGAATGCGGGCGCCGCCTGCATCGAGGTCGAGGTCGTACCGGTGCGACTCGCGGATCACATCACGCGCTCGACCCCGCTGATCACCATGGGCATGGGTTGCGGCAGCGCCTGCGACACGCAATACCTGTTCTCCTGCGATGTGCTGGGTACCCACACCGGCCACTATCCGCGCCACGCAAAGCGCTATGCCGACTTCGTCACGCTGGAGGACGAGCTGCAGGAAAAGCGCATCAGCGCCTTCCGCGCCTTTGGCCGCGACGTCGCCGAAGGCAGCTATCCCGAAGCGAAGCACCAGGTGGACATGGACGATGCCGCCTATGACCGCTTCCTCACCCTCTCTCAGTCCTTGTGAGGCTCATCATGGATGACCTGCAATTCGGCACGCGCAACAAAAGGGGCGACTGGGCTCCGAACGAACCGGCCGGCACCGCGCCGCTGTTCGTCTTCCCGCTCCGTCCGCTGGCGGTGCTGAAATGGCTGCCGAGCTATTTCCTGCCCTATAATCTGCTTTTCGCCCTTTCGGTGGTGGCATGGTGGCGCTTCGTGCTGCCCGACGTCGAGGTGATGAAGACGCTCTCCGCCGGCTGGATCCTGCGCCTGTTCATCGTCAACTGCGTGGCGCTGCTCGTCTTCTTCGGCGCCTTCGAGCTTCGACTCTACATTTTGAAAGCCCAGGGCAACCGCTTCAAATACAACGGCAAATGGCCCTCGGAGCAGAAGAACAAGGCCTTCTTCTTCGAGAACCAGAACATCGACAACATGCTGCGCACCTTCGGCACCGGCATGCCGATCTGGACCGCGATCGAGGTGGCGATCCTCTACGCCTACGCCAATGGCTATGTGCCGTGGCTGACCTTCGCAGGGCATCCGGTCTACCTGTTCTGCCTGGCGCTGGTGGTGCCGATCATCCACGAGACGCATTTCTTCCTGCTGCACCGCGCTATCCATTGGGGACCGCTTTACAGTTGGGTGCATTCGGTGCACCACAATTCAGTCAACCCGTCGCCCTGGTCGTCGCTGTCGATGCATCCGGTGGAGCAGCTCGGCTATCTCGGCGTCGCCTTC
Organism: Mesorhizobium sp. RIZ17; assembly: GCF_051127865.1. Lineage (NCBI taxonomy): Bacteria > Pseudomonadati > Pseudomonadota > Alphaproteobacteria > Hyphomicrobiales > Phyllobacteriaceae > Mesorhizobium > Mesorhizobium sp. RIZ17. The sequence goes on along the minus strand of NZ_CP147861.1, from coordinate 2,914,810 downwards.
TGGCACCTGGTCATCCCATCGAACCCCCTCCTGGCGCTTTACCAGCTCCATTATGCCGGCTTCGGCGCCATTCCCGGCCATGTCGGCTTCGACAAGATCGAGCTTGCGGAAGACACGTCGGTCGATAGCCACGCCTATATCCACTACCTCCACCACAAGCATTTCGAGGTGAATTACGGCGACGGCCTCATCCCGTTCGACCGCTGGTTCGGCACCTTCCATGACGGCAGCAAGGAAGCCGCCGCGCGCATGGACGCCCGCTACGAGAAGAAGAAGGCACGCGCCAATGCGGCGGCCATCAAATGACATTTGCACGCACAGCCGCGTGCGGGGCCTCCGGGCGGCTATGAAGGCTACGCGGAGGTGCGCCGCGATCGAATTTTACGGATGGGAAAAATGACCGATTGGATCAGGGCTTGCGGCCTCAATGACATCGAACAGGAGGGAGCCCGACGTTTCGACCATAAAGGCCGGACCTACGCCGTCTTCCGCTCGCCCAACGACGAGGTGTTCTGCACTGACGGCCTGTGCACGCATGAGGCCGTCCATATCGCCGATGGGCTGGTCATGGACTACGAGGTCGAATGCCCGAAACATGCTGGCGCCTTCGACTACCGCACCGGCGCGGCCACGCGCCTACCGCCATGCATAAATCTGCGAACCTATCCTGCAAAGGTGGAAGGCGGCTCTGTCCTGGTTGCGATGCCGGTGGCAGCTGTCTGAAGACTTCGCGGACCGATCGACTTGCGCCTGACTGCCTTGGGTCTGTTCGCTGGTAAGCAAGCGGCGTGCCTCATCGTCTCTGGCTATTTAAACCTCAAGCTGCCGGCCCGCTATTGGCCCCATTCGGGTGGGTCATTCAGGAAATGGATCGCGAATGGCTGTGGGCGGCCCGCCTGGGCGTGGACCTTCTCGCTGCATGACGGCGGCGAAGAAGCCGTCGGTGCCGTTGCGCGCGGGCGTCAGCGACAGGTAGTCGGAATGGGCTGAATTCGTCAGTTGCGGCGCGGCCTCGTTGAGCGGCACGGCGCGAAAAGCGGGATGCGCCGCCAGGAAAGCGGCCACCTGCTCCTCATTCTCCTCCGACAACATCGAGCATGTCGCGTAGACCAGCCGTCCGCCAGGCTTCACCAGACGCGCCGCGCTGGCCAGGATCCGGGCTTGCAGCGACACGAGATTGTCCAGGCCCTGCTCCTCCGGCGCGCGCCAGCGTGCGTCGGGATTGCGTCGCCACGTGCCGGTGCCGCTGCATGGCGCATCGACCAGCACGCGATCGAAACCACCCTTGTGGCGCTTGACCCAGCGGTCGGTCTCGCTGGCCAGGAGCCGGGTCTCGATATTGTGCAGTCCTGCCCGGCGAAAGCGCTCGGCGCCTCGCTTCAAGCGGCCGTCCATCACATCGCAGGCGACAATATGGCCCTTGTTGTTCATCTGCGCGGCGATGGCCAGCGTCTTGCCGCCGGCTCCGGCGCAGAAATCGACCACGCGGTCGCCCGGCCGGGCGTCGACCAGCATGGCGACGATCTGCGAGCCCTCATCCTGAATCTCGACCTCGCCGCTTTTCAGCATCGGCAGGCCGGCCAGCGAGGGGCGTTCATCCACGCGAATGCCGTAAGGAGCCATGGCTGACGGCTGCGCCCGCAAGCCGAGATCCTTCAACGCGCGAAGCATGGCCTCGCGCGTCGACTTGATCGGATTGACGCGCAGGTCGAGCGGCGCCGGCGTCAGAAGTGCTGCCATCTCGTTGCCGAACGCTTCCTTGAAACGGCGCCGCAACGGATCGACCGCCCAGGACGGACATTCGAGGCGCACCTCTTCCGGCATGCCGGGATGGTCGATCGTGGATCCCTGCAATTTGACCAGCAGCGCGTGCTCGTGATCCGTCAGCATGGCGGGCGCGAATTTCGCGCCATTGAACAAGCGTTCGATCTGATCGGGCGTCTTGCCTTCCTTCAGCGTCAACCATGCGAGCAGCCGGTTGCGGGGCACATCCTCGCGCCCGTGCCTGACCAGCCACCAGCCAAGCCGCGCATGATGCCGCAGAAGCGCATAGAGCAGATCCAGAATCTGACCACGGTCCTTGTCGCCGATATAGCGTCGGGCGCGAAACCAGGCCGAGACGACAGCATCCGCGGGGCGCGGAACACTATCGACTTCATGCACAAGTTCGATTGTGGCTTGCAGACGGATGGCAGGGGTCACGGAACGACGATCAGGCTGAAAACGCCTATATAGTCGACAGGGCTGCTCCTGACCATTGATCGCGGATGGCGGGAGTGCTCAGCCAGGACGCCTCGGCAGCATCTTTTTGGCGAAGGCCTCCACCTCTCCTTCGCGAGGCGCTTCGCCGGTGTGCGTGAGCAAATAGGCCGGCGTCAGGAAGAGACGGTTGCTTACCGGCTCGACGATCTCTAGCGAGTAATAGCCGATCTGCGTGAAGTAGAGCACGCGCGCCCGCACGAATGCTTCCGTGGCCTCATAGCCATGGCGTGAAAACATCGCCCGGATGGCTTCGACGCGCGCGTCGTCCTCCTCGGTCACGACCCGGTGCACGTCGGCGGACTGGCGCGACCAGGCGCGCACGGCGAAGTCCAGCCGCGGATTGAAGAGCGATTCGTCGAGCCAGCACTCAAAGATATTGAGCACGGCCTGCGTGATCGACGCGGCCGGCCGGCCGGCCTGCTCGACGATGAAACGGGTGTTGTTGTTGCGCCAATAGTCCAGCAGTTGGTCGAGCAGATCCTGGCGGCTCTTGAAGTACCAGTAGAAACTGGATCGCGAGACGTTCAGCTTCTGCCCGAGCGCAAGCACGCGCACCGCCTCGACGCCCTCGGAGATCAGCGTCTCCAGCGCGAGGTTCATCCAGTCCTCGCGCGTCACCTTGGTGTTGCCGATCAGACCGGACCGCCGCACGACTTCATCAGCACTGGAATCGGAGAGCATAGCGGACCGGCCAAGATTGAACGCCGGCTAGATAGACCCGAAACCATTCCCGCTACAATACTTGCGCTTGTTCGAGCCATTCCCAGAGATACGGAGCCAGGCCCCGGTCGACATGGAGACGCGCCCGATCGGGGTTGCCGAACCGGTAGAAGAGAACGCCGACGCCGGCAAAAAGGATCGACGCCGAGCGGCTTGCCGCTCCTGGATCGAGCGCCGTGCCCCTGGCGATCAGGCGGTCCAGGTCCGGCCCCTCGATCTCGAACACATGCAGTCCGGCATCCATGACCGTCACCGCGAAACCGGCCTCGTGCCAGCCGGCCGCGATGGGGAACGGCTGTTCGCCGACCGCAAGAAGGCGGTCGCGCGCGACCCGCGCCATGTATGTGTCGCCGCCGGCAATTGCGCCAGCGCCGACGCCCTCGCCGGCAAGCCCCGAAGCCTCCGACCAGGCCGCGAGGTCGCCGCTGACCAGAAGCTGGTTCAGGCCGCCGAGCGTTCGCACGCCGACACTGCCTTTGCTGAGCGTCGCGGTGGCCCAGTCGGGCGCCGCCGGCCACTTCTCGGCAAGGTTACGCATGCAGGCGGCTCCCTTCCGAATCGAAGGCGCAAGGCGCGACGATCGTTGCCTGCCGCACGACGCCCAGATGTTGAACGTCGATCGTTTCGCCATGCCGCGCCGCGCCGCGTTCGATGAGCGCCAGGGCGACAGGCCGTCCCAGGGTCGGGCTCCGATAGCTGGAGGTGACGAAGCCGATGCTTCTGAGCCGGCCATCGCGCTTCTCCACGCCATGCGCGCCGGTCGCCAGCGGCGCCTCGCCTTCGCGGACAGCCAGGCCGACGAGTTGATTGCGGTCCGTGCTGTTGCCCGCTTCGGTGAAAAGCGAGCGGCGGCCGACGAACTCGCTGGCGCGTTTGGTCCGCGGTCCGGCGACGCCCAGATCGTGCGGCATGGTGGTTCCGTCGGTGTCCTTGCCGATGACGATGTATCCCTTCTCGGCGCGCAGGATCATCAGCGATTCAAGCCCGAGCAGCACGGCATCGAAGGCGCGGCCCTCCTGCTGCATCCTTGCCCACAACGCCTCGGCCCGATCGGCGCGGATGGAGATTTCATAGCTGCGGTCGCCGGTGAAGGAGACCCTGGCGATGCGCACCTCGTTGCCGGCAAAGCGGCCAGCGGCGACCCCCATATGCGGCAGGCTGGCATCGTCAAGTGTTGCACCCAGATCGAGCGCTTCCACGACCTGGCGCGCATTCGGACCCGAAACGGTCAAGGTGGCGTATTGCGCGGTGGCGTTGTGGATATAGACCGCATCGCGGCCGAAGCGGTCCTGCCGCCATTCTTCGAGGCGCGCATGGACCGCGGCAACATGCGATGACGAGCAGGAGACGATGAAGCGGTGCTCGTCCAGGCGGACCAGCACGCCGTCATCGAAGACGACGCCGTTTTCCGACAGCATGAAGCCGTAGCGGCAATGGCCCGGCTTCAGGGTCGACATGGTGTTGTAATAGATGAAGTCGACAAATTCGGCCGCGCGCGGGCCAACCACCTCGATCTTGCCCAGCGTCGAGCCGTCGAAGAGCGCGACCGACTGCCGGGCCCGCCGCGCCTCCTCCTGGATCGAGGCGCCGGCTTCGCCGCCGCCATAATAGGCGGGCCTCAGCCAACCGCCATATTCCTGGAACACCCCGCCGGCGGCGCGGTGGTTTGCTTCCAGCGGCAGGCGGCGGACCGGATTGTGCATGCTGCCCCGGCGCGAACCGACCAGGCTGGCAAACGGGACAGGCGTGAATGGCGGCCGGTAGGTCGTGGTGCCGACCTCCGCGATGCCGCGCCCGGTGATATCCGCCAGCAGCGCCAGGCCGTTCAGGTTCGAAGTCTTGCCCTGGTCGGTCGCCATGCCGAGCGTGGTGTAGCGCTTCAGGTGCTCGACCGAGACGAAGTTCTCCCGCGCCGCAAGCTCGACATCCTTGGCGGTAACGTCGCTCTGGTAGTCGATCCAGACGCGGCCCTTGGCCTTGGGTTTCGGCCACAGGCCGACGACGCCCAGCGTGGCTTCCGCTCCCGTGCCGCGAGGCGCCGGCAACGACGAACCGAAGTCACCAAGGGCTCCCGCGCCGCTGGCCAAGGCTTCGGAAAGCGAGACCGCGCCGGCCACGGCGCCAGCGACGCCAATCCCTTCGATGGCTTCGCCGGGGATGAAAGCCGCCAGTTGGTCGTTCCAGGCGAGCTTGCCCTTCGCCTGCGAGAACAGATGCACGGTGGGTGTCCAGCCGCCCGAGACGAGAACGCAATCGGCAGCAAGCGTCGTACCGTCGTCCAGCAGGACACCCTGGACGGCGTTGCGCCCGCGCGCCACCGCCACCATGCGCCCCGCCAGAACGCGAACGCCGGTTCCCGCTTGCGCGCCGCCCTCGCGCCGGCAATCGACCACCGTCACGGAAGCGCCGGCCGCGGCCAACGCCGAGGCAGGCTCATAGGCGCTGTCGTTGTTGGTCGCGACCACGATTTCGCGACCGACAAGCACGCCATGCCGGCGCAAATAGCTGAGCGCCGCATCGGCGGATAGGATTCCCGGCAGGTCGTTGTTGGCAAACGGAACAGGCCGTTCGATCGCGCCTGTCGCCAGCACGATGCGACGAGGCCGCACGCGCCACAGCGTGTCCGGCCGACCGTCGGAGTGCCGCTGGTTGAGCGCGACCAGATTGTGGTCGTAAAGGCCGAACGCGGTCGTATCACTCAGCACCAGCTGGCCACCGCTCTTCAGCCTGGCAACCACCGTCTCGACCCACGCCTTGCCCTCGATGCCATCGACTTCGCCGGCGCGGTGGCGCAGCGATCCGCCTGGATGCGTCCTGTCGTCGACCAGGACGACCGAGTGTCCGGCCGCCGCCGCGCTGGCTGCCGCGGCAAGGCCGGCGGGCCCGGCGCCAACCACCAGCACGTCGCAATGATGGTTGACCTGATCGGAGACCTGGCGCGGCTTCCATTCGCTATCGACGATGCCGAGCCCGGCCATGGCGCGGATGCGCGGCTCGAACAGGTGCCAGTCCGGCCACATGAAGGTCTTGTAGTAGAAGGCGGCGGGTAGGAAGCGGGCGAAGCGATCCAGAACGGCGTTGCGGTCGGTCTCGGCCGTCGGCGAAGCGTTGACGCTCCTGACCTTGATGCCGTCGACGGCTTGCACGGTCGTCGCGCGCGCATTCGGCACGCGGCCGACCACGCTCTCGACATCGACCAGCGCGTTGGGCTCCTCGACGCCGGAGCCCCAGATGCCGCGCGGCCGATGGTATTTGAAGCTGCGGCCGACCACGGCCTGGCCGCTCGCCAGAAAGGCCGACGCGATCGTGTCGCCTGCAAAACCCTCGACGCGCCTGCCGTCGAAGGTGAAGCTCAGCGGACGAGCGCGGTCGATGTCGCTGCCGCCGGTGGTGAGACGCGAAGCACTCATGCGCCGTGCTCCGCTTCGCCGAGCACGGAAGAGCCCGACACCTTGTGGTTGACGCTGTCGCGGCTCATCGCGAAGAACTCGCCGCAGGTCAGATGCACCCAGATCTCGCGGGTCGGCCCCTTCGGATTGTCGCGCATGTGGAGATAGCCGGCCCAGCGCTCGGCGGTCACATCGCGGCCGTCGGGCCTCAGATTGCCGGCCTCGCCGCCATAGTGAAACTCGCTTTCTTCGCGCGGCCCGCAGAACGGGCAGGGAAAGAGCTGCATCTTCTTCTAGACCTTCAATGGGCAATGCCGGAGCCGGCGGCCTCGTCGACCAGGCGGCCGCGGGCGAAGCGGTCGAGATCGAAGGGCCGGCTGATGTCGTGATGCCTGCCGGTGGCAAGCAGATGGGCAAGCAGGGTGCCGCCGGCGGGTATCGCCTTGAACCCACCCGTGCCCCAGCCGCAGTTGAGGAAAAGCCCGGGCAGCGGCGACTCGCCGATGATGGGCGAGGAATCCGGGACCACGTCGACGATGCCGGCCCATTGCCGCATCATCTTCAACTGGCCGAAGACCGGGAACATGTCGAGCATGCCGGCGATCACGCTTTCCAGCACCGGCAGATTGCCGCGCTGGCCGTATGACGGGATGCGGTCGAGCGCGCCGCCGATCACCAGTTCGCCCTTGTCCGACTGGCTGACATAGACGCCCGTGTCCGGCGAGATCACCACCGTATCGATGATCGGCTTGACCGGTTCGGACACGCAGGCCTGCAGCGCGTAGGAATTGACCGGCAGCCGGAATCCCGCCTTCGCCGCCAGCACCGACGAATGGCCGGCGACCGCTATGCCCGTGCGCTCGGCCCGGATCGCGCCGCGCGAGGTGACGACGCCGCGGCAGCGCCCGTCTTCGATGATGAAGTCGGTGATCTCGCAATTCTGGATGATGTCGACGCCGAGACGACTCGCGGCGCGCGCATAACCCCAGGCGACGGCGTCGTGACGAGCGGTGCCGCCGCTCGGCTGCCAGGTGCCGCCATAGACGGGGAAGCGTGTGTCCGGGCTGAAATTGTAGATCGGCACGACGCGACGCACGTCCTCGATCGAGAACAGCTCGCAATCGATGCCGTTGACCTGGATGGCGTTGACCGACCGTGCGGCGGTTTCCATTGCCGCTTCGCTGTGCGCGAGGGTGAGGATGCCGCGCGCGGAAAACATCACATTGTAGTTCAGGTCCGTCGAAAGCGTCTTGTAGAGGCTGTGGGCCAGCCCGTAGATCGCCGCGCTTTCAGGATAGAAGTAATTGGAGCGCACCACGGTGGTGTTGCGGCCGGTGTTGCCACCGCCGATCCAGCCCTTCTCCAGGAGCGCGACGTTGGTGACGCCATGATTCTTCGCAAGGTAATAGGCGGTGGCGAGACCATGGCCGCCGCCGCCGATGATGATGGCGTCGTAGCGCGGCTTCGGCTCCGGCGAGCGCCAGGCCTTGTCCCAACCGGTCTGGCCGGCGAGGCCTTCCTTGAAGAGCGAAAGCGCCGAATAATGCCTCGTCATACGGCCGGACCTTCGTCGCAGGTCGGAAGCTTTGCCCCGCCGCAAGGGCTTGGCCGCCATGTCTTCAGCTCGTGCTCGTACAACCGAAACGCCCCTTGAAATAACTGCCTTGCCGTTGGTCGCCGAACACTCCCAAGCAGCGCCAAGTGCACATTTAACGCGAATGTACACCTGTGTCCATTCAAAGCGTATGACGCGCTCCGGCGCGTTTCACAGATTTTGGGGTGTTTGGTCCGACAAGCGCCGGCACACTCATTGGAGCCACACCCTTCGACGAGATCATGATCGAGCAATGGCGCGCCGCCTTCGACGGCCCGTTCATGAGCGCGATGGATATCGTGAGGGCGGTGCTGCCTTCAATGCGCGAGAAGAAATGGAGCCGCGTGTGCTGTTCGTGACCTCCATCGCCGCGAAGGAGCCGATCAACCGCTTCGCGCTCTCCAACTCGCTGCGCGCCGGCATCCACCTCCCTACCGTGGAGGTCTATTCGAACGAGTAGGTGAATCCTTCCGGCGACGCGCCCACTGTGACTTTCGCCATCTTCTTGCCTTCGAGCGAGCGGTTGAGCACGCCGCGGCTCAATTCCGGCAGCAGCGTGTTGGTGAGGATGGCGTCGATCATGCGGCCGCCGGATTCGATCTCGGTGCAGCGCGCCTTGACCAGGTCCATCACGCCGTCGCCGATCACCAGCTCGGCGTCGTTGGTGGCCTTGAGCCGCTTGGCGATCTTGCCGAACTGGTGGCGGGCGATCGCCTCGATCATCGCGTCCGACAGCGGATAGTAGGGAATGGTCACGACGCGGCCGAGGAAGGCGGCCGGGAAGACTTTCAGCAGCGGGGCGCGCAGCGCAGTGTCGAGATCGTCGATGCCGGTGCGGACCGTGCCGTTCTTCGTGCGGTCCATGATGACGTCGGAACCGACATTCGAGGTGAGCAGGATCAGCGTGTTCTTGAAGTCGATCCGGCGGCCCTCGCTGTCGTCCATCATGCCCTTGTCGAAGACCTGGAAGAAGATCTCGTGCACGTCCGGATGCGCCTTTTCGACCTCGTCGAGCAGGATCACCGAATAGGGTTTCCTGCGCACCGCCTCGGTCAGGATGCCGCCCTTGCCGTAGCCGACATAACCGGGCGGCGCGCCCTTGAGCGTCGAGACGGTGTGTGCTTCCTGGAACTCCGACATGTTGATCGAGATGAGATTCTGCTCGCCGCCGTAAAGCGTCTCGGCGAGCGCCAAAGCGGTTTCGGTCTTGCCGACGCCGGATGGGCCGCACAGCAGGAACACGCCGACCGGCTTTTCCGGCGCGCCGAGGCCGGCGCGGCTGGTCTGCACGCGCCTGGCGATCATCTCCATCGCGTGGTCCTGGCCGACCACGCGCTCGGACAGGGTCGCTGCAAGCCTGAGCGCTTTTTCGGTCTGACTGGAGAGCATCCGGCCCGTCGGGATGCCGGTCCAATCCTGCACCACGGCGGCGACCGCATTGCGGTCGACCGACGGCAGGATGAGCGGTGTCTCGCCTTGCGCGGCGGCCAGCTCGGCCATCAGCTCGCGCAGCCGTGCGAGGTCGGCGGCGGCTTCATCCGCCGGCTCGGCGGGAGCCGTTTCGGCCTTCGCGGCCTTGGCCGCCTTGGCTTTCGAGGCCTTGGTCTTCTTGGCCTCGGCAGCCTTGCCGTCGCCAGTCTTGTTCTCGGGCGCCTTTGCCGCGCCCTCCGTGCTGTCACTCTCGGCGGCGGCCTCTTCAGCAGGCGCCTCATCGAGCGGCACGCCCTCGCCGCGCAATTTTGCACGCAGGTCGAGTATCTCGGTGACCAAAGCCTTTTCCCGGTCCCACCGCGCCTGGGCGGCGGCCAGACTGGTCTCGGTTTCCGCCAGCCCGGCATCGACGCGGGCCTGCCGATCGGCGACGTCGATGCCGATCGCCGCCTCGCGGCCGATGATGCCGCTCTCGACCTCGAGCGCCTGGCGGCGGCGCAGGATATCCTCGACCTCGGCCGGCGTCGCGTGCTGCGAGACTGCGACGCGGGCGCAGGCGGTGTCGAGCAGGCTGACCGCCTTGTCCGGCAGCTGCCTGGCCGGGATGTAGCGGTGCGAGAGCGAAACCGCTGCTTCGATCGCCTCGTCCAGGATCTGCACCTTGTGGTGCTGCTCCAGCACGCCGGCGACGCCGCGCAGCATCAGCACGGCCACCGCTTCCGAGGGCTCGTCGATCTTGACCACCTGGAAGCGACGGGTGAGCGCCGGGTCCTTCTCGATGTGCTGCTTGTATTCGGCCCAGGTGGTGGCGGCGATGGTGCGCAACTCGCCGCGCGCCAGCGCCGGTTTGAGCAGATTGGCGGCATCGCCGGTTCCGGCCGCGCCGCCGGCGCCGATCAACGTATGCGCTTCGTCGATGAACAGGATGATCGGCACCTCGGAGGCCTGGACCTCGTCGATGACGGCCTTCAGCCGCTTCTCGAACTCGCCCTTGACGCTGGCGCCCGCCTGCATCAACCCGACATCGAGCATGCGCACGCTGACGTTCTGCAATGTCGGCGGCACGTCACCCTGGGCGATGCGTAGCGCAAATCCCTCGACCGCCGCCGTCTTGCCGACACCCGCCTCGCCGGTGAGGATCGGGTTGTTTTGCCGGCGTCGCATCAGGATATCGACGATCTGCCTGATCTCCGGATCGCGGCCGACCACGGGATCGATCTTGCCGTCGCGGGCGCGCTGGGTGAGGTCGGTGGCGTATTTCGCAAGCGCCGAATCCCCGCCCGGACCGCGCTTCATCGGCGTCTCGGCGGCTGCCGTGGCAGGAGGTGAGCCGGCTTCGAGCGAGCCTTCGGCGACATCGGCGAAGCGGGAAATGACGCCGTCCGCGTCGATCTTGTCGAACTCGGCACTGATCTTCGAGACCAGCCCTTCCAGCACCGGCGTCTTGAGGCAGGCAAGCAGGATATGGGCACTGCGCACCTCTTCGACGCCGAACTCCAGCGTCGCCAGGTTCCAGCCTTCCTGAATGGCGTGGAAGATGTGGTCGGAGAATTCCTCCACCGAGGTGGCGCCGTAGGGCAGCTTGTCGATGGCACGGGTCATGTCCGCCGTCAGCCGGCTGACATCCAGCCCGGCATCGGCGACGATCATCTGCACATCCGAGCGCTCGGACAGCACCAGTTGCTGGATGAAATGGACAAGCTCGACATAGGGATTGCCGCGCAGCTTGGCCGTGTCGGCCGCGGCCTTGAAGGCGCGCACCCCCGTGGCGTTGAGCTTGGCGACCAGTTCCTTACGCTTGAAGCTCTGCGATGACCGGCGCTGTTCCATTGAACCTGCTCCCGCAACCTGCCGACCCGTACCCTGCCATATAAGCGGCTGCTTGACAAAGCCGAGCGAGGATAGAGTGTTTTGAATCCATCCAGGCGGCACCGCCCGGTTACACAAGCCTTGCAAACTCGCTGCAACAAACACCGGATTGCCGTCCCGGCTATGCGAGCCATTTCACATACCGGGTCCGGTAATCGCGCAATGGGTTTGGCCCGAAGAGAACGGTCGCGTTTAGCTTCCGTTAGTTTTTGCGCAGGTGCTCAATTGTCGTTGCGTGAGGCCGGTGATAACGTAACGTCACATAGGGTCTCAGGGCCGCTGGCTGGGGGTTGGTGTGATTGATCTCGCACTCTGGCTGAATCCTCTGAACGGTGAGAATCCGTCGGGAGAGGACTTGCGCAACGACCCGGCTTTTCATGAGCTGGAGCGCCTGACCGAACCTCAGCTAAAAGTTGTCCACGACGGCAATGGCAAGCCCACATCGCAATCCAGTCCGGTCGACTGGGCGGCGGTGCTCGAAGAGGCCGAAGAGCTGCGCTCCCGTGGCCGGGACCTGCGCCTGCTGGTCATCGTCACGCGGGCCTTGGCCAGCGAGGACGGGCTGGCCGGCCTCGCCCAGGGCCTGACGCTCATCGCCGGAACCTTCGACCAGCATTGGGACACGATGCATCCGGCCTTGCGGGCGAACGCGTCGCCGCGCGAGGCCGCCCTGCGCCGCATCAATGCGCTGCTCGATCTCCAGAACGCCCAGAACGGCCTGCTGACCAGCCTGCGCGGAACCATTTTCTTTTCGCCGCGCCAGGTCGGGCCGATCAGCGGACGCGATCTGGAACAGGGCGCGCTCGACGAGCGCGTCATGCTGCAGGAAGCGGCATCGGGGCTCAACGCCGCCGAGAAGGCGGCATTGGCAAGCGCGCACAACCAGCTGCTGAACCGGGTGCGCGCCGGATGCGCGGCCCAGATCGATCAAGCCGGCGAGGCGATGACGTCGCTTTTGGCCGATGCGCGTGCCGCGATCGCCGCCCTCGACGCGGTGGACGCCGCGCTCAACGCCCGTATCGAAGGCCATGGCGCCACCGTCCCGGAATTGAAGAAGTTCCTGCAGCGTTTGCTGACGACGCTGGAGCGGAATTCCGGTGCCGGCGCCGCGGCGAACGGTGCCGCGAAGCCCGCTCCGCAGGCAGCGGCGGAACCAGCAATGCCCGCCCGCAACGGTCATGGAGCCGAGACGATGGCAAGTGTGGCAAGTCCCGTGGAAGCGAGCGCAGGCCTGCCGGACCGGATCAGCTCGCGCGACGAAGTCGTCAAATGCCTCGACCTCGTCGTCGCCTTCTACGACCGCACCGAACCCTCCAGCCCCATCCCGCATCTCGCCCGGCGCGTGCGCCGGATGGTGCACATGGATTTCGTGGAACTGATGGAAGATCTCGCCCCGTCGGGGCTGAAGGAGTTCCGGCAGCTTGCCGGTGTCCCCGATCCCAAGAAGCCGGCCCAGAAGGATGAAAGGTAGAAAAGCATGCCAGCAGAGAGCAAAGCGAAGGTCATCGAAAGAAACCGCGCGCCGCGCGTGCAGATCGCCTACGACGTCGAAACCTACGGCAGCCCGACGACGATCGAACTGCCGTTCGTGATGGCCGTGATGGCCGATCTTTCGGGCGCCTCGCAAACCAAGGAAGCGTCGAAGTCGGTGCTCGACCGCAACTTCGTCGAAACCGACGCCAACCGCTTCCCGAAGTTCATGGAGGCGATGGGGCCGCGCGTGAAGGCCAGGGTGAAGAACACCCTGCCGCAGGCCGAGGGCCAGGAACGGGACGAAGAGCTCGCCGTCGACCTCACCTTCTCCAAGATGGGCGACTTCGCGCCGGACAAGGTCGCCGAGCAGGTGCCGCAACTGGCCGAGATCCTGAAGATGCGCCGTCAGCTCGAGGAGTTGCTGGGCTTCATGGACGGCCGCGTCGACGCCGAAAAGCGCATCGCGCAGCTTCTGAACAACGAGCCGCTGCTGAGCAAGATCGCCAGCCAGGCGATGGATGACGGCAAGGGCGAGGAGTAAGTCATGGCCGAACAGCAAAAGACCGCAGCCGCCACCGCCGAGGCGGAAGCCATCGATCTCGGCGAATTCAGCGGCCTCCTTGAAAAGGATTTCAAGGTCAAGAAGGACGACAGCGAGAAGCTGCAGCAACTGGTGCGCAACCTGGCCTTGGCCGCGCAGTCGCGCTCCGAGACCACGACCATCTCGTCCAACGCGATCAAGTCGATCAAGTCGCTGATCGCCGGCATCGACAAGATGCTGACGACGCAGGTTAACGAGATCCTGCATGCGCCGGAAGTGCGTGAGATGGAAGGCACGTGGCGCGGCCTCTGGTACCTGATCAACAACACCGAGACGGACACCAAGCTGAAGATCCGGGTGATGAACATCTCCAAGGAGCAGCTGGCCGACACGCTGGAAGACTATGAAGGCCAGATGTGGGACCAGAGCCCGATCTTCAAGAAGGTCTACACAGACGAGTATTCGATGCTGGGCGGCGAGCCGATCGGCTGCATCATCGGCGCCTACGAGTTCTCGAACCACCCACGCGACGTCGGCCTACTGCGCAACATTTCCGGCGTCTGCGCCTCGGCGCACACGCCGTTCATCGCCGCCGCCTCGCCGCGGCTGTTCCGCATGGACAGCTGGCAGGAACTGCCCAATCCGCAGGACCTGCAGATGATCGTGAACAACCCGGCCTATGCGTCGTGGCAGTCGCTGCGCGAAAGCGAGGACGCCCGCTATATCGGCCTCACCATGCCGCGGGTGCTGGCGCGCCTGCCCTACGGCTCCGAGACCGTTCCGGTGAAGGGCTTCACCTTCGAGGAAGAGGTGGGCGGCGACCACAACAAATATGTCTGGATGAATGCCGCCTTCCCGATGGGCGTGAACATCAACCGCAGCCACAAGCTGTATGGCTGGGGCACGCAGATCCGCGGCGTCGAGAATGGCGGCACGGTGCTCAACCTGCCGGTGCACGCCTTCCCGACCGACGACGGCTCGATCGCGATGAAATGCCCGACCGAGGTCGCCATCGACGACCGGCGCGAGGCGGAACTGGCCAAGCTCGGCCTGATGCCGATCCTGCACCGCAAGAACACCGACCTTGCGGCCTTCATCGGCGCTCACTCGCTGCAGGACGACGAGACGCGCGCCGGGCGCCTGGTCGATCCGGACGCGCAGTCGAACGAGCGGCTGTCCGCCAACCTGCCCTACCTCTTCCCCGTCTCGCGCTTCGCGCACTACCTCAAGGCGATCGCGCGCGACAAGATCGGCTCGTTCAAGGAACGCACCGACATGGAGATCTGGTTGACCGAATGGATCAACCGGTACGTGCTGGCCAATCCAGCCTTTGCCGATGACAAGGCGCGCGCCAAGCGCCCGCTTGCCGCGGCCGAGGTCCAGGTCGACAGCGTCGAAGGGCGGCCAGGTTACTACAATGCCCGTTTCTATCTGCGTCCGCACTACCAGCTGGAAGGCATCAACGCCTCGCTCCGGCTGGTGTCGGAACTGCCGTCGGTGAAGGGCTGAAATTGCAGAAACGTCATCTTGTTTCATTTGAAAGCGGTGGAGAAAGACAATGGCAGTGAAGATCGATGGTTTTTTGAAAGTTCCGGATATCAAGGGGCCCAGCAAGCGCGACGGCCACGAGGACGAGATCGAGGTATACGGCGTCGACTACAAGATGATCGCGCCTTACGATCCCAATTCGCTGTCGCGCCGGGGGCGCGTGTCGATGGGGATGATCAAGTTCACCAAGCACTACGACAAGTCGTCGCCCTATCTGAAGAAGGCCCTGTTTGAGAACAAGGCGCTCGACGAGGTGAAGTTTTCGGCGCGCCGCACCATTGACGGCGAGACCAGCGACTATCTGGTGGTGACGCTCACCGACGCTTCGGTCATGGAATACGACATGCGGCAGGCCCCCGACGAGGCGGACCTGATCGAGGAAGAAGTCAGCTTCGCCTACAAGAAGATCAAGTTCGTCTACAACAAGGACGACGAGATCGAAATGGACGTCTATGTCGGCAAGTGAGGCCAAGCGGCCTGGCGCGAAGGCGCAGCTTGCCGGCAGTTCCCGGGCAAAGCGCGAGGCGGTCCAGCCCTCCCTCTGGGACCGCCTCGTCAACGACTTGCCCGGGCTGACGTCGGAGATCGACGGGCTGCGCCGCCTGCTGGAGGACGAACTCGGCGCCGAACGCGTCGAGGTTCTTCTCGCCGCCAGCGCGCGCGCCATCGATGCCGACGCGGAATTGACGGCCGAGCAGAAGCGACGCCTGCATCGGCTGGTCTTCCAGATCGAGCATCGCACCGAGATCGAAAGCCGGGGCGTGGTGGTTTCGGCACGCGTGCTTCGCGAAGCCGTCCGGCGCGACATCGAGGCATTGTTCAACACCGAGCGTTTTGAATCCGTTCCAATGCTTTCCGACGCCGAGCACGAACAGCCTCTGGACGAATTGCCGCCGCTCGCCGACTTTCCGGAAGTGCGCCGCAGTGTCGTCAATTATGGCGTGCCGTCGTTCTCCGGCCGCTCATCGCGGGATTTCGACCGCGACGCGCTGGCACGCGAGATCCGCGCAGTGCTCGCCACCTTCGAGCCGCGGCTCAAGGAAAGCGCCACGACGGTCAACGTCACGCTCGGCGACAAGACTGTCGGCCTCAAGATCGAGATCGACGCCGTGTTGATCATGACGCCGACGCCCGAACGCATGCGGCTGCGCACCACGATCAATCTCGACAACGGGCTGGCGCGAACCGAATTCCGGGAGACCTGAGATGGATAGGGTCTTCGTGGAGTACTACGAAGAAGAACTGACCCATATCCGGGCGCTGGCCGCGGAATTCGCCGACATGCATCCGGCGGTCGCCCGCAACCTTTCCCTCGACACCGTCCCCTGCCCCGATCCCTATGTCGAACGGCTGCTCGACGGCGTGGCGTTTCTTGCAGCTCGCACGCGGCTCAAGGTCGACGCGGAGCGCTCGCGCTTCTCGCGCGCCGTGCTCGACGTGCTCTATCCGGACCTGGTGACGCCGGCGCCGGCGACCGCGATGGCCGTGCTGAAACCTGGACAGCAGGTGCAGTCGATGATCGCCGGCCACGCCGTCGCGCGCGGCACGCGACTGGTCTCGGGCCTGCATCCGGGGTTGTCGACGCGCTCGACCTTCACCACCGCGCAAGAGGTCACGCTATGGCCGATCGCGATCACATCGGTCAGCTATTTCCAGGACCGCAGCGCGCTGGCCGCCGCCGGCATCGCGCCGGTCGGCGGCGTGCGCGGCGAAGCGGCATTCCGCATCGCGTTCGCCCGAACCGGAAAAGGCAAGCTCAGCGAATTGTCGCTCGACCGTCTCGACCTCTATTTCGCCGGACGCACCAAGGCGCCGCTCATCTTCGACGCGATCTTCGGCGCCTGCTCGGCCGTCGGGGCGCGGGCGGAAGGCAAGACCAATGCGCTGACGGCGCTGCCCGAGCCCGAAATGATCGGCATCCACGACGACGAAGCGCTGATGCCGCGCACCCGCCCGACCTTCGAGGGATACCGGTTGCTGCGAGAATATTTCATGATCCCCGAACGCTTCCATTATGTGCGGGTCGCCGGCCTGCAGCCGGTGGTGCGCAAATGCGATGGCGGAATGGAGATCATCTTCCTGTTCCGGCGTCCGGTGCCGGAACTTGCCGACGTGGCGGTCGCCGATTTCGAGCTGTTCGCGACGCCGATCATCAATCTCTTCGAACGCGAGTGCAACGTCATCGAGATCGATCCGCGCCGGACGCGGCAGGTGCTGCATGCCGACCGCACGCGGGCGCGCGACTTCGAGATTTTTCGCGTCACCCGGGTTGAAGACGCCGAGGCGGAAGGCAGCGAAGCGATCATCCCCGAACTGTTCAGCCTGGGGCAGAACCGCGGCAGCGGCTGGGTCTATTCGACGGAGCGGCGCCCGCGCCGGGCGACGGAGGACGAACGGCGCGACGGCCTGACCCGCACCTCCTATACGGGCGACGACGTCTTTCTCGCCGTCTCGCGGCCGGCCGGCAGCCAGCCCAACCGGCCGCTCAAGCGGCTCGACATCATGGCGCTCTGCACCAACCGCGACCTGCCGATCCTGGACGACACGCCGGCGCTGACGCTGGAGACCGCCGATCCGGTGGAAGCGGTGCGGCTGCTCGGCGCGCTGCGGCCGCCGCAGCCGGCGATCCCGGCAGCGCTGCCGGCCGGCGCCGAAGGCGAATCCCGCGCCGACAACCTCGCCTGGCGGCTGGTGGCGCAGCTCTCGCTCAATTTCCTGAGCCTCGCCAAGGAAGGCCGCGGTGTCGATCCGCTGCATGCCTTGCTCGACCTCTACGCCGATCGCGGCGATCCAAGCGTTGCCCGCAACGTGCACTCGATCACCCGCATCGACTCGCGCCCGGTGATCGAGCGGCTCAAGATCGACGGGCCGATGTGTTTCGGACGCGGCACAGAGGTGACGCTGCATGTCGACCAGTCGGTGCTGGCGGGGCAAAGCACGCTGCTGCTTTCGGCCCTGCTTGCGCGGCTGTTCGCCCGCCATGCCGGGATAAACGGTTTCGTGCGGACGCGTACGCGGCTGCTGCAGAAGCAGGAGGATGTGCCATGGCCGATGACGCCCGGCAATCGCTACCTGATCTAGCGCAGCCGGCCCCAAACGAAGCCGAGGCGCTTTCGGAAGGGTACGACTTCTTCGAGTTGCTGCGCCGCCTGGAGCAGCGGCGCGGGCTGTTCGGCCATTCCGGAACCGCTGACCGTGAGCCGGCAAGGATCGGCCAGCATGTGCGCCTGAGCTTTTCGGCCAGGGACGTGGTCAAATTCCAAGACGCCAGGGACAAGGCTCCGGCGCGGGTGACCGTCGCCAATCTCGGCCTGCTCGGGCCGGAAGGGCCGATGCCGCTGCATCTGACGCGCTGGGTGCTCGACCGGCTCTCGCAGCGCTGGTTCACCGGCGCCGACGCCGAGCAGACCAGCGATACGACCTTCGTCGACTTCGTCAACATCCTGCAGCATCGCATGATCGCGCTCTATTACCGCGCATGGGCGGATGCGCATCCGGCGGTGCAGGTCGAACGTTCGGTCGGCGGACGCGTACGCGCCATGCTGGAAGCCATGGCCGGGATCGGCCTTCCCGGCACGCAGGATCCGGAGCTCGACACGGTGCGGCTGCGCCAGGCCGCATCGCTGGCCAACCAGGTCGACGGCGCCGAGCGGCTGACGCTGTTTCTCGCCACCGCCTTCAAGGTGCCGGTGCAGATCAAGGAATTCGTCGCCGCCTGGATCACGATCCCCACGGCGCTGCAGAGCCGCATCGGCAAGGCCTATGCGTCGCTCGACGGCGGCGCGACGATCGGGCCGCGCGTCTTCAGCCGCCAGAGCCGGATCGAGCTGCGCGTCGGACCGCTCGGCCTCGACGACTTCAAGTCCTTCCTGCCGGGCGAACGGCGCTTAGCCCTGTTCAAGAAGGCGGTGCGCGACATGATCGGCGAAGCGCTCGACGTCGATCTCAGGATCGTGCTCGCGCGCGACGCGGTGCCTGCGCCGAAGATGGGGACCATCCAGCTCGGCCGAACCTCCTGGCTTTCACGCCCCGCCGAAAAGGGCGACGCCGACGATCTCAGGCTGCGCACCATCGTCGGCTGGCGGCCGGAAATGGCGGAGGCAGCCGCATGAGCCTGCTTCTGACCCTGGAACAAGGCCCGCGCTCGCAGGTGGTCAGGCAGGCCCGGCTGGACGAGGGCGAGCTGGTGATCGGCCGCAGCGCCGATGCCGGCTGGCAGATCGACGATCCGGACATGTTCGTCTCGCGGGCGCACTGCAAGATCAGCGGCGGCCGCGACGGCTATTACGTCACCGACACGTCGAGCAGCGGATTGTTCATCGACGATTCCGAGAACCCTCTCGGCACCGGCAGGTCGGCACGACTGCAAAGCGGCATGCGGCTGCGCCTGGGCGACTATGTGTTGCATGTCGAGGTCCAACCCAACGCCGGCCATACGTCGATCGGCCAGGCGCCGATCGCCAACGCCGCACCGGCATGGTCGCCGCCGCAATCGCGCACGCCTCCCAGCATCGGCGGCGACGATTTCTTCTCGGCGAAGGTCGAGGAAGAGCCGCAGCGACCGCGCCCGGCCGGCCTGCCCGATCCGTTCGAACAGCCTGTGCCCGGAGCTTACGACCGCGCCTCGAGCCAGCGCAGCTCGCCCGCCTTCGACGACCCGTTCAGCCTCGATCCGGTGGCGACGCCGGTCTCGGGCGACGAGCCCGCCGCCGGCCGGTCGGATCCGTTCGGCTTCGGCGAGATGCCATCGCGCAACGATGCGCCCGAGCTTGCGCCGAAACCGTCCGGCTTCGACGATTTCAGCTTCGGGCCAGCCGCGACACCCGCTGCCGGCAACAGCGCCAACGCAGCCGGCCGCGACGAGCGGCCCGCCGAGAAGTCGAAGGCCGCCCGCCCATGGGAGGTACCGGCGCAGGTGGCCGCCCCCCCTGCCCCACCGTCTCGCCCTGTCGCCGCGCCAAGGCCATCTCGTTCGACGCAACCGGCGCCGAACGACATGGCGCTGCGCGCCGCGTTCCTGCGCGGCATGGGCGTCGAGGAGGCCGATTTCCCCGGACGCGACGCGATCGCCGAAATGGAGAAGTTCGGGCGGGAATACAGGCTGATGCTCGATGGCCTGATGCAGCTTTTGCGCAAGCGCGCCGAGGAGAAGGGCAGCGCGCGCGTCGCCCAGACCATGGTCGGCGCCTCCGAGGTCAATCCGCTCAAATTCCTGCCGACGGTCGAGGATGTCATCGTCACCATCATCGCGGAACGCAGTCCGGGCTTTCTCTCCGGCGAGGCGGCGATCGGCGACGCGGTCAAGGATCTCGCGCAGCATCACGTGCGCGCGTGGCGCGGCGTCCAGGCGGCGCTGCGGCGCATGATCGACCGTTTCGATCCGGCCGCGATCGAGGAAGAACTCAAGTCCAATTCGGCGATCGGCAATCTGCTGTCCGGCGGGCGCAATGCCAAGCTGTGGGAGCTTTACCAGAAACGCCATCGCGACATCGCCCAGAGCGCGGAATCGAGCTTCCTGGGCGAGATCGGCGCAGACTTCAGGGATGCATATGAAGAGGAGTAGGGACATGATCGACAGACGCGAATTCATCATTGCCATCGGCGCCACGGGGCTGCTTGCGGCTTGCCAGAGCGGCCCGCCGAAACCGTCGGTCATCTCGGTCAACGTGACCGGCGGCGCCGGCATGAACCCGGGACCGGGCGGCGGCGACCGGCCGGTGACGGTGTTGGTGATGCGGCTTGCCAGCACCGGCAAGTTCAATTCTGCCGATTATTTCGCGTTGCAGGGGGGCGCCAGCGCGGCGCTCGGGGCCGATCTGATCGGCATGGACACGATCTCGGTGGCGCCGGGCAAGACCGCGGCCAAGACCATCACGGTCGAACCGAATGCGACGGCGCTCGGCTTCGTCGCGTTGATCCGCGAACCCGGCGGACGCAACTGGCGCACGACCAAGTCGGTTTCGCCGGGGTCGAAGTTCACCATCAATGTCGGCCTCGGCAAGGGCGGCATTTCCGCCTGAGCGAGACAACCACGGCAGTGCAGAGAGTGGCAGCATGAGCGACGCAAACAGGGTGCTGTGGTCGGAGGGCCTGTTTCTCAGGACCCAGCATTTCCAGCAGCAGGACCGGTTCTTCGAAGGCATGGTACGCGGCGCCTTGCAGGCCGGCCAGCTCCACACGTTCGGC
Organism: Mesorhizobium sp. RIZ17; assembly: GCF_051127865.1. Taxonomy (NCBI): domain Bacteria; kingdom Pseudomonadati; phylum Pseudomonadota; class Alphaproteobacteria; order Hyphomicrobiales; family Phyllobacteriaceae; genus Mesorhizobium; species Mesorhizobium sp. RIZ17. Next base: position 2,893,797 of record NZ_CP147861.1, on the reverse strand, counting down.
TTCCAGCAGCTGACGCTCGACCAGTCGCTGCTCGATGCCGGCCAGGTGTCGATCGTGTCCGCCCGGGGCATCTTCCCGGACGGCACGCCCTTCTCCATCCCGGAGCTGATGGATGCGCCCAAGCCGTTGCCGGTCACCGCCGACACCGGCGCCGGGTCGGTGCTGGTGGCGCTGCCGCTCGAGCCGCCCGGCGGCGTCGGGTTCGATCCGGCGCATGCCGCATCGACGGGCGCGCGCTACCACGGCAAGATCGTCCCGGTGCGCGATGCCGTGCAGGGCGGCGCCGATCCGGAGGACATCGAGCTCGCCCGGCCGCAAGCGGTGCTGCTGGCGCCCGGCAAATCGGTCGGCGGCTACACTGCGCTGCCGGTCGCCGACATCAAAGGCGTGCGCGCCGATGGCGGCGTCTCGCTCGACCCGACCTTCCTGCCGCCGACGCTGATCACCGGCGCCGTCCACTGGTACCGGCAATTGCTGCAGGAGGTCGTCACCGGCCTCGACCAGATCGCCGAGGCGCATGGCAAGATGGTGATGGGCGGGGCTGGCCGCAGCGTCGAGGACCTCTTGATGCTGCACCTCGCCAACGCCGCGCGGCCACGCCTTGCCCATATGCTCGCGCAGGACGTCTTCCATCCGGCCGAGCTCTATCTCGAACTTGCCGGCCTCGCCGGCGAGATGGCGACGTACGGCTCGAGCTCCAGGCGGCTCGGCGAATTGCCGGCCTACGACCACATGGCGCCCGGCCCCGCCTATATGGCGCTGGCGGACGCCTTGCGTTCGCTCATCCTCAGCCTGCGCTATATCGAGCCGAAGTCGCGCGCGCTGCCGGTCATGCGGCACGCGACCAATGTCTGGAAGGTGCGCATCGACAACCCGAAGCTCCTGGTCGCCAGCCGCATCGTCATCCGCGTCGGCTCCGAGCTTTCGGAGGATGCGCTGCGCAAGATCTTCGTCAACCAGGCTACGGTCGGCTCGGCCGACCAGTTCGAAGGCCTGTGGAAGTCGCGCCTGCCGGGCATACCGCTGAAACCGCTTCATTCGCAGCCGCGCGAGATTCCTTATGACGGCGACCGGCTGTGCCTGGAGCTCGACCAGAAGAGCGAGCATTGGGCCTCGCTGCTCGACGCCCCCGGCTTCGTCATCGGCGTTTCCGGCGTGCTGCCGAGCGAGCCGCAGGTCGACTGCTATTCGGTGAACAGGTGAGGCCATGAGCCGGGATGATCCTTTCGGACTGTCGGAGGATCGCGAGCGCACCCGCATCCGGTTGACCGGTGCCGCGCCCCGGCCGATGGCGCCGCTGGCGCCGGGCGCGCCGGTGAAGCGGGCGCGCGCCCATCCCAACACGCTCATCAACATCTTCGCGCCGCTGCTCGAATTCGCGCCGGAGCTCGAAAGCGCGCTGGCGCCGGAGAACCCGGAGGTGATGCGCACGCGCCTGCTCGACGAGCTGGTGCGGGCGCGCGACGCCTCCATCGCGGCGGGCTCCTCGCTGGAACGCGCCGACCAGGCCGCATGGGCGGTAGCGGCGCTGCTCGACGATCTCGCGCTCAACACGCCATGGGGCGGCGCCAGCGCCTGGCCGCGCCAGCCGCTGGTGGTGATGCTGCGCGGCGACGTCGATGCCGGCACCCAGTTCTTCACCCGCCTTGACGAGCTGGATCGGCATCCCAACCGCGACCGCGAAATGCTGGAGCTGCAGTATTACTGCCTGGCGCTCGGCTTCCGCGGCAAGTACCGCGTGCCCGGCCGCGCCGGCGACCGTTCGCTCAATGCCGTGCGCGTGGCGGCGGCGCGCTTCCTGCGCAATGCGGACGCCGAGGACGCCCCGCTGTCGCCGAACTGGAAAGGCGTGATCGCCTCCGACGAGCCGCAGCGTTTCATCGTTCCGATCTGGGTGATGGCGCTGGCCGCAATTGTCGTCGCCGCGGCTGCCTATATCGGCCTGTCGATGGGCCTGAGCAGCCAGGCGGTCGAGCTCTCCGCGCTGGTGCGCACGCTGCCGCCTGCCTCGCGCGGCGATGTTACCCGCGCCGCGCCCAAGCAGGATGCGCCCGAGCCCGAGGCGCCGCAGCCGGTCGATTTCGCGCTGCTGCCGGAATTCAAGGCCGCGGCGCCGGACGAGCTGAAAGCTGCGCTCAGCGGCACCGAAAGCGTCTCGCTGGCCAAGCTGATCATCCAGTCCTCCAACCCCGAGCTGTTCCAGTCTGCGCGGCCGACGCTGACTGAAGGGTACGAGCCGCTGATAGCGTCGATCGCCAAGGTGATCCTGGACAACAAGGAGCTGATCGGAAAAATCACCGTCGTCGGCCATACCGACAATGTGCGCCTGCAAAAGTCCAACCCCTTTGCCAGCAACCAGCGGCTGTCGGAAGCCCGCGCCGAAACCATAGCCAAGCTTCTGGTGCAGGCGGGCGTGCCGCAGGAGAGCATCTCGTCCGAGGGCCGCGCCGAAACCGATCCGGTGGCCGACAACTCGACGCGCGAGGGCCGCGCGCTCAACCGGCGCGTCGAGGTCCTGGTCGAGAAGAGGCTCTGAGATGTTCATCCTGCGCTTCCTCTGGGCCGTCATCACCTCGCGTTTCCTGTGGACGCTGATCGGCATTGCGCTGCTTTCGCTGCTGATCTGGGTGTTCGGCCCGATCGTGCAGGTCGGTCCCTACGCGCCGTTCGAATCCGACAATGTGCGCATCGCCATCATCGCCGGGCTGATCATCCTTTGGCTGATCTGGCTGATCGTCGCGCAGCGCCGCGCGATCCGCGCCAACCGCATGTTCGTCGCCGAGATTGCGGCGCCCGTCGCCGAGAAGCAGCTCACGCCCGGCGAGGAGAGCGTCGCGGCGGTCGGAGCGAAGTTCGGCGAGGTGATGGCCGAGCTCAAGCGCCGCAAGCTCGGCGGCCGCAAATTCCTGCGCGAAATGCCCTGGTATGTGATCGTCGGGCCGCCGGCGACCGGCAAGACCACGGCGCTGCGCCAGTCAGGGCTCAATTTCCCGATCGACCTCACCGACGATCTGCAGGGCGTCGGCGGCACGCGCAATTGCGATTGGTTCTTTTCCGAGAACGCGGTGCTGATCGACACCGCCGGCCGCTACGTTCAGCAGGAAAGCCAGCCGGATGTCGACGCGGCGGAGTGGTTGGGCTTCCTCGATCTTTTGAAGAAGCACCGGGGCCGACGCGCGCTCAACGGCGTCATCGTCGCGCTGTCGATCGACACGCTCTCGGAGGGCGACGAGGCGATCAAGGCGCATGGCAGAAAAATCCGCCGCCGGCTGGCGGAGTTGAACGATCGGCTCGAGATCCGCCTGCCCGTCTACCTGATGCTGACCAAGGCCGACCTGATCAAAGGCTTCGAGGCCTTCTTCGGCGGCTTGTCGACGGCGGCGCGCGAGCAGGTGTGGGGAACCACGTTCCCGCTCGATGCCCGCGTCAACGCCGGCACGATCCAGACCGAGCTTGCCAGGCTCGCCGCCGAGCTTGAGCGGCGGCTGGTGCCGCGGCTCGAAGACGAGGACAAACTCGGCCAGCGCGCCGATATCTTCCGTTTCCCGGCACAGCTGGCGAGCCTCTCCGAGCCGATCCAGGTGCTGGTCGAGGCGATGTTCGGCGAAAGCCGCTACGAGGAGGCCGCCTGGCTGCGCGGCCTCTATCTGACCTCGGCGACGCAGGAAGGCGCGCCGATCGACCGGCTGACCGCCGCCCTTTCCTCGTCCTTCGGATTGCCGCCGCGCCGCGCCATGCCGGCGGCGCGCGTCGAGAAGCGCAGCTTCTTCCTCAGGAACCTGCTCACCGAAGTGATCTTCAAGGAAGCCGGCCTCGGCACATTCGATCCGCTGGCGCAAAGGCGCCGCGCATGGATCTGGCGCGGGGCCGCCGCCACCTGCGCGCTCGCCGCCCTGCTCGCCGGCGGACTGTTCACCTGGTCCTATCTCGACAACCGCAATGCGATCACCGAACAGGCTGGCCAGTTCGAGGCGCTGCAGCAACCGCTAACGGATGTCGCGGCGATGCCGGCCGCGGTCGAGCAGCCGACCATGGACGGGGCGCTGGCGGCGATGGACGCGGTGGCGACGGCCCGCACCGCGCCGCCGGACGCGATCCATAATCTGCTCGGCCCGACCGCCTCGGCAGAGCTGGTGCGCGCGCAGACAGACACCTACGACCACGCGCTGCGCAACGTGCTGGAGCCGCATATGGTCGCGCTGCTGGAGGCCACGATGTGGCGGCAGATCCGCGATCCGGATTTCATGCTCGGCGCGCTGAAAACCTACCGGATGATGACCGGCCTGTCGCAGATGGACACCGATTTCGTCCAGAACTGGTGGGTGAACAGCCTGCCGCAATTCGCGCCGGCCGCGCCCTTTCCGACCCCGGATGCCGAAGAGCACCAGCTTGCCGCGATCCGCCGCATGGCGGTCGACGACAGCTACATCGCGCCTGACAAGGAACTGGTCGCCGAGGCGCTGAAGACGGTGTGCACCATCTCGCTGCCGGAGCGCGCCTACAAGCAGCTTCTGGCCGACCCGGAAGTGGCGGCGGTCAAGGAATGGGTGCCGGCCAATTTCGCCGGACCGAACGGCGCGAAGGTGTTCGCGCGCCGTTCCGACAAGACGCTGCGCGTCGGCGTTCCGGGCCCCTACACCTATGCCGGCTTCCACGATGCGATCCTCGACCGGGTCGAGGATGTCGCCGGACAGGCGGCGCTCGATCGCGCCGTGTTTGCCGGCGGCTGCTCGGAGAATTCGGAGACGTCTGTCTCCGCGCTGTCGGAAGACATACTGAAGCTCTATTACGACGATTACATCTCGCAGTGGGATAGCTTCCTGCGCGACATGCGGCTGGCGCCGCTGACCGATCTCAATGTCGCCAGCGAGAACCTCAAGGATCTCTCCAGCGCCGACTCCGCGTTGAAGCGCCTGCTGACCGCGGTCGTACAGGAGACCGATCTGACCCGCTCCGACGATGCGGCGGCGAACGACAAGAACGCCGCCAACACCGGCTCGAAGCTGCTCAGCAAGCTCGGTAAACTCGGCAAGGTGGTAAAGACCGGCGCAAAGCTCCTGCCACGCGCGGGCTCGGCCGATCAGGTCGACATGACCGGCAGCCTGGTGGCCGAGCATTTCAAGCCGCTCAAAGGCACGATCGCCCAGGTCGACGGCCAGCCGCCGGCGCTCGACGCCGCCGTCGTGGCGCTGACGGCGCTGTCCAACGTGCTGCAGACGGTCACCGCCAACCCCAATCCGCAGGACGCCATCAAGAAGCAGGGCGGGCTTGCCGAACTGACTGGCGCGGTCGCGAGACAAGCGCAGATCCTGCCTTCGCCGATCAACGACTGGCTGGGCGGCATTGCCGGCGACACGAGCGGCCTGTCGCAGAAGGCCGTCACCAATGAGCTCAACGCCATCTGGCGCGCCGACATCCTGCCCTTCTGCCAGGCTGCGCTCAACAACCGCTATCCGTTCAGCCCGGACAGCGCGGTCGACGTCAACGTGCGCGATTTCCAGCGCCTGTTCGGGCCGACCGGCCTGATCGACGCCTTCACCAACGACCATTTGATCAACTATGTCGACACCGCCAGCGAGCCATGGAAATGGCGCGCCGATTTCGGCCTCGATCCTGCAGCGCTCGCGGCCTTCGAGCAGGCGCGCCATATCCGCGACGATCTCTTCCCCGGCGGCACCGGCCCGGTGATGAATTTCACCCTGGAGCCAAAGGACCTGTCGCCCAACGTGGCTCGCGTGACGCTCAACCTCGATGGCCAGACCATGGAATACTACAACAACGCGACCAGGCCGCAGCCGATGACATGGCCGGGCAAGGACGGCACCGGCGTGATCTCGCTGGCCTTCCAGCCGGTCGACGGCTCGCCCGAAGTGATGCTCAACGAGACCGGCAGCTGGGCGTGGCTGAGAATGCTGCGCGGCGGCCGCTTCAACGCGACCAAGCTCACCGACGTCTACAGCCTGCGGCTCGGCACCAAGGGGATGTGGGCCGATTTCGAGCTCAAGGCGGCCAGCGTCGAGAACCCCTACACGCTCGAAATGTTCAAGAAGTTCACATGTCCGCCGCAGATCTGAACACCGGCTTTTTCGGCAAGATTCCGGCGACGGGAGATTTTGTCGCCTGGAATCTCCCGAGGACTTTCATCGACCGTTGGGACCGGTGGATGTCGATGGAGCTGCGTGCGCGGCCAGATGAGGGCGAGCTTGACCCGCGAGCGTGGCGGTTCGTGGTTCCCGCGGGGATTTTCAGCGACCAGCCCTGCGCCGGCGTGTGGCGCATGAGTGAGGATCGTGTCGGGCGGCGATACCCCTTCGCCATCGTCCGGCTCGGGCCACCGCCCGATCCCAGCGATGAGTGGTTCGATGCAGTAGCCAATTCAATCAGGAGTGCCGTCGAAGGCTATTCCACAACGGCGAAAATAAGCGAAAAGCTTTCGGTGCTCGCGCCGCCGTCATCACACTACGAAGCGCATCCTATCACCTTTTGGTGCGACGATTCGGAGGTGAACGAATTCCGCTTTGCCGACATCCATGATCTCGCGGCGAACGCGTTGCCGGCGATGCGTGCAGCAAGAGCTGTGACAGAGGAATCCGAGCAATGAGTTGCACGGTCTTTGCCGAGGGCATGGGATTTTTTCACAAGGGCAGTGGCGGGACGGGTACTGCCCCGGTCGACGTATGCCTTAGCCCGCCGCCGCCGCCGGCCGGGCCTTTGCCGGTTCCCTATGTCAACAACATGTCGGCCGGCGATTTGACCAAGGGTAGCAAGAGCGTCAAGATCGACGGCAACCCCACCGCGCTGGAGAATGTTTCGGAAGTCTCGACCAGTTCGGGCAATGAGGCGGGCACCCAAGGAGGCGGTGTCGTTACCCACAAGACGAAAGGCAAGGCTTCGTTAACGCTTTGGTCGTTCACGGTGAAAGTCGAAGGCAAGGGCGTTGGCCGCCATGGCGATCTTGCCATTCAGAACTGCATGTCGACGCCACCCAACATCATCTGTACCTATGTAAAAGTCATCGAGAACCTGCAGCGGCCGGAATTCGCCAAGATGCTAGCCGATGCCGGCAAGGGATGCCCTCCGGGCAAGGAGGATCCGCCTGAGACGAAGACCACTAAGAAACAACGCGCCCATGTGCGGGGCCGTGCGGCCTGCTGGTCTTGTCAGAAATCGATAAATACAGGTTTTTTCAAGAGCAGCGGCCGGCGCTACAACCGTGGCAAACGTTGGGTCGCCGACCACCAGCCGCCGCAGTCCGTGGTATGGAAGGAACTTGGTGGCTGCCGCAACCCCGCGATCTTCGAGAAATGGAAAAAGGATAACAAGTCTGTCCAGCCGCAATGCACAGCGTGCTCAAACACCCAGGGCGGTAGCGTCAGCACGGCTGATACCACGGAACTACTCACGAAACTCGGAATATAGATATGGCATCAACTGACGAGTTCGATCGAATCTTTAAGGAATATGTCTCCGATTTGGAAGCGGCACTGCCTGCTGTGACGGAATGGTTTGAGCAATTGAAGGCAAGCCGAAAATACACGGCACAAGGCTTCAGCATCGATGACATATGGCCAGGCCTTACTGGATCGCATCCAGTAATGATCGGAACCTTTCGAAAGCATTTTCTCAAGCTTGCAATCCTTATCGAACGCCTGGACCGCGAGGAAGAACTCGAGGACGACGAGGAGCCCGTCGAAGAGGATTGGGGGACGAGCGACGACGATTTCGAAGATGACGAGGATGAGGATGAGGATGACAATGATGACGAGTATGACGAACGGCCATCTGAGCCGTACCAAGTCCTGATCGAACGACTAAGGTCGGAGCGACCTGATCTCTACGTGCATTTTCGCCAGTTCATGTTTATCCCGGTGGGGTTGGAAGACTACATGCTCGTCGAGCGGGAGGTCGAAAATGGATGAGGCTGATTTCATCTTGCACGATGTTGAGCGTGGCTGGCGGCGGCTACACCATGCTCCAAAGGATGTGCGTGGTACCATGCCGGACTATGCTGACACACCTGCGTATCTTCCTTGCCAAACCGGACTTTTTCCGTTGCACAAACTTTATCTTGATGAGCTCACGGGCATGACCGATCAGGCCATCGAATGGTGGCAAGAGATCGTCGACAATCACATGGAAGATGGCGAACGCCCCCAGGATGCGGCTCGCAAAGCCTATGCCGGCTGGCCGGCGGGACCGGCAGCGCACGAAACCGTCGTGTCGGTGGTGCGCACCTATTGGCTCGCTTGCGTCGAACAAAGCACGAAGCTGACGCAAGGAGAAGGGATGTTTCCAGAAGACTTCCTGCTAGCGACGCTCGACCGGACCAAACAAAAGCGCGCCATTCTCGTGCTTACAGCAATGCCCTACTGGCCCATCGGCCTCGACCAAACAGGCAACTGGTGCTGAAGGATGGCTTTCGCTGTCTGGCTTGAGAACCATACGCCTTTCGCCGCGGCAACGCATGTGCAGGTCAATGCAGAGGGCCAGGAAGTTCTCGTCGTGATGTTCTCGGCCAGCTTCGAGGCGCCCGAACACAATGACGAGTTGCGGCTGGCGGACGAACAACTGCCAATAAATTTTGGCGACGTGCCATTCGGCGACCCGGCCCTATCCTCTAACCGGTATGAGGCGGATATAGCACCGGTCAAGCCGGCCGCTGAGGTAATCGTCAACGCAACAGCGCATGCGCCCAACGGCAAACCAATTCGCGAGATGCAAGTAGGCCTGAGCATCGGCAACGTGCGTAAAGTGCTGAACGTGGTCGGCGACCGTATCTATGATGCGGGCAGTTATAGCGCGCCGCATCCGTTCAGGACCATGCCGATCGTTTACGAGCGCGCTTACGGGGGCACCCTGCCCGATGGACAAGGCGAGCCCCGTAATCCCGTCGGCGTCGGATTTCATCACGCAGCGTCGGCCGACCCCGCGGTAAGGACGCAAGCCCCGAATGTTACCTATCCAGGCGAACCTTACCTCAACCCGGCTGATCGGCCAAAGCCGGCTGGCTTCAGCTCGATCGGGAGGGGTTGGAAGCCGCGGATTGCCTATGCAGGCACCTACGACCAAGCATGGATCGACACGCAGTGGCCGCTGCCCCCGAGGGATTTCGATCCGCGATACCACCTTTGCACACCGACCGATCAGCACCTGTCGCGGCTCACTGGCGGCGAGGACGTCTCACTGGTCGGCCTCACACCAACAGGGCGCTGGTCCTTTCGTCTGCCTCGGATCACGGCGCCTGTGAGGTTGATCTATGACGACAGAACCCAAGAGCACGTCTTCACGCCTGACACGGTCATCATCGAGCCGGAGCTGTGGCGGGTGACACTGAAAGCACGGCTTTCGTTTGTGACGCGCCGCAATTCGCCCGGGTTGCGTGGAATCGTTTTTGGCCATGTTACGCCGGCACTCCTTTTGGCGCGGCGTAAGCGTAAAGCGTATTTCTCCCCGCTCGGGGGCGACGGCACGTTGCCTCATCGAACGGCATGGCTGCCATGAAGCGGCCCTTGTATGTCTCAGGCGCAGGTGCGGTCACACCTGCCGGCCTGAATGCCCCGCAAACGATGGCGGCGATCCGAGCAGGCCTGTCGGCTTTCGAAGAAATAATGCTGGCTGAGCCGCTCGGCCAAACTCAGATAGCGGCCCCGATTCCGACTCGGGCAAAGCTCCGCCGCACCGAAGGCCGATGGTTGGTCAACATGGCATCTCGCGCCATCAGAGAGGCGCTGTGGACTGGTTCCGGTGCTTCTGAGGGAACGGCAATCCTGCTCACTCCACCCGAAAGTCTTCGCAAACACCCGGCCTATGACGACATTGCGCCGCAAGACTTCCTCGCTACGGTAATCAAGGCGACTGGCCTGCGCTTCCACGCCGCGTCGCGAGCGATCGACGGTGGGGCTGCTGCGAGCATCGGGTTGCTGGAACGCGCACTGGAGGTGATGGAACAGCAAGGTGTCGAACAGGTCCTGCTGGGCGGCGTCGACAGTCTTGTCAACGACGCGGATCTTGCCCGCCTCGGTCAGGCAGGCCGTCTCAAGGCAGAAAACAACGCGCAAGGCCTGGTTCCGGGCGAGGCCGCCGCCTTTGTCCGGCTCACGCGCCTACCGGAAGGAAAATCACCCATCCTTGTGGCCATTCATGGCGTAGGGCTGGCTCAGGAACAAGATAATGTTCTCTCCGAACGTTACAGCCAGGGCGATGCTTTGCTTGAGGCGCTCCGCAACGCGGTGAATGGATCGGGGCCTTCCGAACCCGATATCGATTTCGTCATCAGCAACAGCAATGGCGAACGTTACAGCGGTTGGGAGGAACTGATCGTACGGCCACGCTTCTACCGCACGCGCCGGGAGATCCTCCCTACGGCCTATCCGGCAATGACCATCGGCGACATTGGTGCGGCTGGCGGAGCGCTGGCATTGATGCTTGCGGCCGACAGCCTTCTCAACGATTACGCACCTGGTCCAACCGCTGTCTGCGAACTCGCCTCCGAGAACGGCCTGCGTGCCGCGGCGGTGATGACCCGCATGACCCGGCGGTGACTCACATCCATGCGGGAAAACGGCGCGTGCGACGCCAATTGGTAAGCGGCGCGTCGGGCGTGGTAAGCCCAGCGCGCAACGCATTGAGCCGCGCTCGGCGCATCGATCTGAACGGGCGTTGAATGTGCCCACCCCGCCCCTCGTCCCACCATACCTCGACGCGATCAGCCACCGGCAGCGACGGGTCATCCAAATACACGAAATCCTCGCCAAGGAGAGCCGGATCGGAGACGAAAAGGTCAGTGTCGCCGAAATCGACCTCGAACAGATCGCGAAGCGATGCGCCGGCCGGACCGGCAAGTTCCGGTTCGCGCATTTTCTCGATCAGCCAAGGCATTACCGCGCGATCGCCGAGCAGACCAACCGAAGCCGTGGCTGCACCACGTAGCGAAGGCTGCTCCAGATGTTTCTGCAGCCAGATCTTGCCGGTCTTCGTCGCCGTCGTCAGTAGGCGTATCTCGATCGCCGCCTTGGCAAATTCGGGTTCCGTCACGACAATCTTGTCGAGCACGGGATGAGCGGATCGCGCCTCGCCAAGCAGGCAAGCGGCCAAGGCTGCCGTTAGGCGCTCCGCGGCCGTCTTGCCGTCAAGGCCGGCCAGCGCAGCAGAAAGCAGGTCTCGTCGCTTGAGTGCGCCGGCGAGCCTAATGGCGCGCCGACGCACACCCGAGTCGGTATCGATCACTAAGTCATTCAGGCGTGGCCCCGGGTCGACGCGATGGTGCCAGAGCGCCGATAGCCCAAGAGCTCGTAGCCTCGCGTCGCGCGTGTCCAACCATTTTGCCACGAACGGCCGCAAATTGTCTTGCGACGCGCACGCGATCGCAGCGGAAAGACTTGTTATGCCTGTTTCACCAAGGCTTGCGCTCAACTCAATTGCCGAGGCTACCAGCTTGGTATCGCCCCAACGTAGCGCCAGAGCGCCCAACACAAACAACTCGCCCGGTTCAGCATAGTCGGCGAACCGCGCCTGGGCGGCTTCCCAGCCGGCCTCGCCGGCAGCCGTCAGTCCCTCGATATTTGCTTCGAGGCGCTGATCAATGCGACCAATGTCGGTCTCATCAAGGAGGGGGCCATCAATCTCTCGGCGACGGCGAAGCCAAAGGAACGCCGCATCTTCGGCATGCTGGTTCACGATGGCAGCTATGGTTGCGACGCGATGCACGGCAACGCCTCAGTTGAGATGCACGGCCCCGCCGCGAATACGATTGGTGCCACTCGCCTGGCTGGTCAATTGGCTGCCGCGGATGGTCACCCGTCCGTTCTTCTCCAGAATGATTGATGCCAGACCGCAGCGTAGCTCAATGCGCTCTTCTGCCGTAATGACCACACGTTTGCCGTCACGGATCACCTCCAACTCCTTGCTCTTGGGAGCAGGATCGATGATGCGACCGACAACCAGCGGGCGCATCGGGTCGCCGCCTTCAAAAAGCAAGGCCAGTTCCGAACCGATTGCCGAAAGGTCCAGTTCCGTCAGGCTGCGGGCCGCAACTGCTGTCTCGCGAGGATTGCCTACGAAAACCACCAGCGGTGCCCCATTTTCGAACCCGATCAGCAGGCCAATCACGACGCCGTCGATGCGATCCAGCACTTCCATGATGACGCTCTCAATTGTTGTTGATGGTACTTCCCTTAACGATCACGTCGCCGTCCGCCTTTACCGTGATCTTGCCGCTACCCTTGATCGTAATGTCCTTGCCGTCGGCAACGATAGTGCCGTCCTTTTTCATAGTGATCGAGGCAGATCCACATTTAAGCGTTATTGACTCACCCGCCTCGATCACCAGTTTCTTGCCAACCTTGATCGAACTGTCATTGGCGATATCGATGCTGCTGCCCTTGGCAATTTTAAGTGCATGCTCGCCGGTAATTTCGGTGCTGTCATCCGCACCTACCTTGGCCGTCCTCGCCTTGCCGATCTGCGAAGAGTGGGCGCCGCCGACACTGAAGCTCTGATCGGCGGCTACCTGTACGTTCTGGCTGGCACCTACCGTCCAGCTATCCGAAGCACCGATGCTGTGGTCCTGCCCGGCGCCCACCGTAACCGATCGCGTCGCGCCAATCGTATTCGTCTGCACCGCACCGACGCTTCTCGTCTCGGACGCTCCGACGGTATCAATACGCGCCGCACCCACCGTAATCGTCTGCACGATCGCCACCGTCTGCGAATGGTTGGCGTCGATATTCTCCGTGGAATTGCCGACGACGTGAATCGTCTCATTTGCGCCGACCGTCAGCGAGCGGTTCGCCCCCACCGTTTCGGTATCGTTCGACCCAATATTCGTCGTCTGGTCGACGCCGACCTTGACCGTCTTGTTGTTGCCGACGTCCTCGTCGAGGTTGTGGCCGACGGAGTGCTTGGCGTCGTGGTCGATGCGGTCGGACTGGTCGTGCTGGACCGTCTTGTTGCGATCGTGCTTGATCAGCAGGTGGTGGTCCTTCTGGGCCTGGAAGTTGACCAGTTCGGAGCCGGCCTTGTCCTCGAACATCAGTTCGTTGTAACCGCCGCCGCCTTTCGAGGAATTCGACTTCCAGCCGGATTGCGTGGCATTGCCCGGCAGGCCGTAGGGCGGCATCTGCGAGGCGTTGTAGACGCGGCCGGTGATGATCGGCAGATCCGGATCGCCCTCGATGAAGTCGACGATGACCTCCTGGCCGATGCGCGGGATCTGGATGAAGCCCCAGTTGCTGCCGGCCCAGGTTTGCGAGACCCGCACGAAGCAGGACGAGTTCTGGTCCTTCTTGCCGAGCCGGTCCCAGTGGAACTGCACCTTCACCCGCGCATATTTGTCGGTGAAGATTTCCTCCCCCGAAGGGCCGACGACGGTAGCCGTCTGCGGGCCGCGCATGATCGGCCGCGGCGTGATGCGCGGCGGCCGGTAGGGCAGTTTGGTCGGCGCCACGCCGAGCACCACCTTGAAATTCTCGCTGTGGGCCTCGTTCTGGGTCCGGTAGCCCGGATCGAACAGCCGGTATTCGGCGCTGATCACCAGATAATCCTGGTTCTGGTCGTCGCGCGGAAAACTCTCCAGCGTGAACTTGCAGCCGGAAAAAAGGCCGCGCACCGTGCCCACCGCCGTGCTGTGCTGGTGCACGGCCTGGAGTTCCTCGCGGCGGATCCCGGCTATCTTGTCGCCCCGCCCGACATCGAGATGCGCGCCGGGCTGGCGATAGTTTTCGCCCGAGGCTTCCTTGTGGGCGAAAGGCTGGGCGGATTTCGCCATCAGATCGGCGCCGGGCTTCTCGAAATCATAGTCCGTATGGGCATAGGCGCCCGGCCGCACCGCGCTGCCCGGGATCCATTCGGTGATGTATTCGACGTCGCGCCGCGAGGCTTGGCCCTCGAAATTGTAGAGCACCTTCTCGTAGCCGGGCGCCGGCTTCAGCTTGCTCATCGCATCGCAGAGGATGAGCGTGTGCTTGCCCTCGTCATGCTCGAAGAAATAGAAGATGCCCTCGTGCTCGAGCAGCCGCTGCACGAAATCGAGATCGCTCTCGTCATACTGAACGCAATATTCGCGCGAGGGATAGGACCCCTGCAGCCGCTTCTCGAATTTGGCGATGCCATATTTCGAGAATATCTTTTCGACGATCTCCACCGCCGTCATGTTCTGGAAGATACGGCAGTCGGTTGTGTTGCCGAGGAACCAGAGCCACGGCCTGACGGTCGCCTCGTAGAAGGCCAGCCGGTCCTCGATGCGGGTCAGCTTGAAATCCGACACGAGGCCGCTGAACCAGCGCTTCGGATCGGATTCGCCCTCGACCGAAACGACGCCGCCCAGCATCTTCAGCGGATCGACGTCGCGGTTCTTCGAGACGAAGCCGACGGTATAGGCGAAACAGCGGCTGATCTCATCGCGGCCGATGAGATGGGTGAAGGTCAGGTCGGCGCCAGCCGGCGTCTGTACAACCGTAGCACGTTCGTTCGGCATGGGTCGTGCCCCTCCTCGACGCGGCCGCCAGTGTGATGGTTTGAAACCCCCGTTCTATTAACTGCATCACGTTCGGGAGCGTTCGAATTCACCGCACCGTAAGGGGTCAGCCTAGCACATGTTTGGAGGAGGCCAAATAACAGCGGCGGCTAAACCGCACCCGGGCACCGGTGTGAAACGTTCCTCTCCCGCTCCGCTTGCAAGCTGCTAGAATACCGAAGCAATTCCGAGAAGGCGCCTGGCGGCTTTCCACCCGGAATCGCACGTAAGATAAGCATTTGTTGACCAAGTTCGGCGACGCTTCCGGATGTTCATCTCTCTGCAGATCAGCAATGTCGACAAGTTGCCGGCCGGCACCGCCGCCAGCTATGCCGCCCGCGACCGCAGTTTCGAGATCGGCCGCGAGAATTGCGACTGGACGCTGTCCGACCCGGACAAGTTCATCTCGGGCCGACACTGCGAGGTCCGCTACCAGGCGGGTTCGTTCTGGCTCTACGACCTCTCGCGCAACGGCACTTTCGTCAACGGTTCGAACCAGCGCATGGCCGGGCCGCATCGGCTGGCCCAGGGCGACCGGCTGCTGATCGGCCGCTATGTCGTCGGCGTTTCGATCGAAGACGAACGGGCCGCGACAGGCCATCCGCAGACCAGGACCGGGTCGACACAACGCGAGCTGCCGCCCTCGACCGGCCGCCCGATGGATCCCGGCCACGAGCCATTCTTCAATCCGGCGGAGCAGCGCCCGATTGGGGCAGCGCCCGTCTCGACATCCTCGGCGTTGCAGCCCGGTCCGGCGGCCCCGGCCAATCGGCCGGCCGAAGCGGACGCGATGTTGCGGGAGATCGCCAGGGCGGCGGGCATCGCGCCTGAATTGCTGCAATCGCGCGACCCGCACGACATCGCAGCAGAGATCGGCGCGGTGCTGAGGACCACGGTCGAGCAACTGTCGCTGCTGCTCAAGGCGCGCGCGGCGGCGAAGGTGCTCGCCAAAACCGCGAACCGCACGATGATCGGCGCCGAGGACAACAACCCGTTGAAATTCGTGCCGGGTACCGACGACATTCTGGAGATCATGTTCGCCAAGCGCAGGGCGGGCTATCTCGATGCAAAGCACAGTGTCGAGGATGCGTTCCGCGACCTGAAGGCACACGAAATCGCAACCTACGCCGCCATGCAGGCCGCGCTCTCCCGGCTGCTCGACGACCTGTCGCCGGAGGCGATCGCCAAGAAAATCCCGCCCGCGTCCTTCTCGTCCAGGAAAAGCCAGGCCTGGGATGCGCTTGTCGCGACCTGGCGGGCGATGGAGGACAAGCACGAAAACGGCATGCTGGATGTCTTCCTCGCCTATTTCGCCGAAGCCTACGCCAAGGCCGGCAAGCAGAAATAGCCGCACGGGCACGGTCCGCGCCGGCTGTATGTGACGGGTCTCATAGAAGAAGCCGCTTCTTCGAGCATCTTGCTCTCCGATTTCAATCGGCGGCCCCGTTTCAATTGGGTATCCGGGCGACTAGAATGCGCAAGGAAGCTTGCCTGGCGGGCAAAGCGGCGTGGCTTGGGGCGTTTGCAGCAATGTCATGTTTCGGCGAGATGTGCCTTTCCATGCGGCCCGCCGCCAAAGCCCTGGCTGAGATGCGTTCCCGCGGTCGAAGGCATGCCTGTCGCGTTGCGACGGTGGGTCGTCGCCGATGAGCTCGAAGGACGATCCCTCCAAGCCGGCGGACAAAACCGTCATCCGTGCACCGCGGCCGAAGCAGAAGCCGCTTGCGGCTCCCGAGAGATCAAGTCCGGAAGCCGCGCGGCCTGCCCCATCGCCTGCCCGCGAAGCGACAGTTTTCGACCCCGGCGATGGCCGGCAGATCCCCACCGGCTGGTCGTCTGGAACCGTGCTCTTTCAGGCGCCAACTCCGGGAGCGGCCGCAAATGCGGCGCCGGGGTTGCAGCAGGATGCCCTTCTCAACGCCGCCGGCGGCGTCAACTACCCTGCGGCAAATCCGATCCTCGCCGCTGCGGCACCGCTGCTGATGCTCTTCGGCCAATTGCGGCTGATACCGGTTGAACGGCAAGCCGCACCCTTGGCGGAGCATATCGCCGACGCGATGGAGACCTTCGACCGCGCAATCGCAAAAGCCGGCATTGGCGAGGAAGACGCGCGGATCGCCAAATTCGCCCTTTGCGAAACCGCCGACGACCTCGTCGGCAACCTGCCCTGGCCAAGCAAGGACAGCTGGCTTCAGCACAGCCTGGTGGCCCGGTTCTTCCACAGCCAACCAACAGGCGCCGGCTTCTACGGAGCGCTGAACACGATCCTCGCCAAGCCGGAAGCGCATTACGACCTGCTCGAACTGATGCATGCCTGCCTGTCGCTGGGCTTCGAGGGCCAGTATCGGGGGCTGACGGGCGAACGAAACACGCTCGAGCGCGTCCGGCGCGACGTCTACGACACGCTGCGCTACTTCAAGCCACGCGCCAATGATGACATCTCGCCGCGCTGGCAAGGCATGGCGGCGGCAATGCCGAAGCCAAGGGCGCGGCTGCCGCTCTGGGCGGTCGCGGCCGCCGCGGCGACGCTGGTGACAGCGGCCTTCTTCGGACTGCGGGTGCTGATCACCGACGAAGGTGACGCGACCGCCGGCGAATTGCTGGCGCTCAACCCGTCGACGCCCGTCACCATAGAGCGCGCCAGCGTGGCGGCGCCCGCCGAACCGGCGCAACCCAGCCCGCCACCACCCACGGTTCCAGACACGACCCAGGTCGATCGCATCCGCGCGGCACTTGCCAAGGAAATCGCCGGCGGCGGACTGAGCGTCGGCGAGAAGGGCGAATTCATCGTCGTCGAGATCAACAACCAGCTCTTGTTCGCGTCCGGCCAGGCGGAACTGAAGCCGCAGTTCCAGCCAATCGCGGCCGATATCGCCACGGCGCTCGATGCCGAACCCGGGTCGATCCGGATCGTCGGCCACACCGACAATGTGAAGCCGAAGAAGTCGAGCCAGTTCAAATCGAATTTCGACCTTTCCGTCGCCCGCGCCAAAGCCCTCCAGGCGATGGTGGCCGAGCAATTGAAAGACCCATCACGGCTGAGTGCCGACGGCAAGGGCGAGGACGAGCCGATCGCCGACAATGGGACGGCGGACGGCCGCGCCAAGAACCGCCGCGTCGACGTGATGATCCCCAAACAGGAGACCTTGCAGACCAGCGCGGCGGAGAACGGCGACTGATGCGCTGGATGCTGCGGATCTTCAGCTTGGCTGCGCTTGCCGGTTTCTCGGCGGCGGTCTGGTATGCCGGGCCGCTGATCCGCTTCGCCGATACGCACCCGCTCGGGCCCGTGTGGCTCAGGGCCACGATCATCGGCGTCACGGTTGCGGTGCTCGCGCTGTTCTACGGGGTCCGCTTCTGGCAGCGGCGCAAGGCGCAAAAGGCGCTCGAAACGGCCATCGTGCGCAGCGACGAGCGCAACGACGATTCACAAGTGCTCGAAGCGCGCATGGGTGAAGCGATCGCGACGCTGAAGCGGACGAGCGGCAAGCGCAATTTCCTCTATGACATTCCCTGGTACATCATCATCGGCCCGCCCGGCGCCGGCAAGACGACGGCGCTGGTCAATTCCGGGCTGAAGTTTCCGCTTGCAGGCTCCGGCAGCGCGCAGCCGGTGGCCGGCGTCGGCGGCACGCGGTCCTGCGACTGGTGGTTCACCGACGAGGCGGTGCTGATCGATACGGCCGGCCGCTACACGACGCAGGAATCGGATCGCGAGCGCGACAAGGCAAGCTGGCTCGCCTTCCTGCGATTGCTCAAGAAACAGCGCACCAGGCAACCGATCAATGGCGTGATCCTGGCCGTCAGCCTTGCAGATCTGGTCGGTTTCGACGACCGGCAGCTCGACGCGCATGTCACCGAGATCAGAAGCCGCCTGCGCGAATTGCACGAGACACTGAAGATCCAGTTCCCGGTCTATCTGCTCTTCACCAAGGCCGACCTCGTCTCCGGTTTCATGGACTTTTTCGGCGATTTCGATGAAGCGCGCCGGCGCAAGGTATGGGGCGCGACGTTCCAGACCGCCGACCGCACCAAAAACATGGCCGGCGAGGCGCCGGCGGAATTCGACGGGCTGGCGAAGCGGCTCGCCGAAGAGGTCGCCGACCGCCTGCAGGAAGAGACCGACCCCGTAGTGCGCATCGCGCTGTTCGGCTTCCCGGCGCAGTTCAGTGCGCTGAAGAACCGGATAGCGCAGTTCGTCGGCAGCCTGTTCGATGCCTCGCGGAGCCAGGTCAATGTCAGCCTGCGCGGGCTCTATTTCTCATCGGGCACCCAGGAAGGCACGCCCTTCGACCAGGTGCTCGGCGCGATCGGCCGCAGTTTCGGCAGTGCCTCGCAAGCGCATCTTTCCGGCGCCGGCAAGAGCTTCTTCCTGCATGATCTGCTGGCCAAAGTGATCTTCCCGGAATCGGGCTGGGTGTCGTTCGACCGGGCGGCCGAGCGGCGCGCCAGGCTCGCCAGGTTCGGTAGCCTGGCCGCGATCGCGCTGGCGGCGTTGGCGGCGCTCGGCGTATTGGGCCTCAGCTTCTTCGCCAACAAGCAGCTGATCGCCTCCACAAGGCAAGCCATGGCGCATTATCGCGACAGCGCCGATACGCTGCTCAAGGGCACGACGGTGACCGACGTCGACCTCGAAAACGTCATCGGTCCGCTCGACCAGTTGCGCAACCTGCCGGCCGGGTTCGAAAACGGCGACCAGGCAAGGCCGATCGAGGAGACCTTCGGGCTCAGCCAGCGCGAGAGGCTGCTGTCCGCCTCCAAGACCGCCTACCGGCAAGCGCTGGAGCGAACCTTCCGCTCGCGGCTGCTGGTGCAGGCGGAGCGGACGATCCAGGCAAGGATGGCCGACCCGGTGGCGCTCTACGAACCGCTCAAGATCTACCTGATGCTGGGCGGCAAGGCGCCGAAAGTCGATGACGAACTGGTCGTCTCCTGGATGAAACAGGACTGGGAAGAGAACCGCTACCCCGGCGAGAACAACCGCGAGGGCCGCGCACAGCTCGAAAGGCATCTGCGCGCCATGCTTGCCCTCGACGACGCCTATGATCCAACCTTCGAGCTCAACCAGCCGCTGGTGGAGGCCGCGCAGCGCTCGCTCGGACGCATGAGCCTCGCCGACCGCGCCTGGGCGCAGATTAAATCGGCGGTCTACGCGGCAAGGCTGCAGGATTTCTCCGTCGCCGCGAAAGCCGGTCCGGAAGCGCAGCTGTTGTTCGAGCGCGCGGACGGCAGCGAACTTGCCGATCTTCAGGTCCCAGGCCTTTACACGCGCGCCGGGTTCAATCGCTTCTTCCTGCCGCAGCTCTCGCGCATCGCGCAGATGCTCGTCGACGACCAATGGGTGCTCGGCGGCGGCGGCGAGCAGGGCGGCATCGACCAGGACCTGCCCAAGCTCGGTCCCGAGCTCATCGACCGGTACGGCAAGGAATTCGCCGCCGGCTGGAACGGCGTGCTCGACCAGCTGAAGCTCAAGGCGATGCTGAAGGACAAGCCGCAATATCTGGCGCTCTCGGCCATCGCCGCGCCGGACTCGCCACTCGACCAGCTCTTCACCGCGATCGCCGATGAAACCGCACTGACGAAGGACAGCGCCGACGGGGGCGAGACCGGCACGGCGCAGCAGGATCCCGCCGCCATGGCCAAGGGCCTCGCCCGCATCGGCCTGCAGATCGCCGGCGGCAAGTCGCAAAGCCGCGCCGGCGCAAGCTCGGCCGTCGCGCAGAATGCCGGCGCGAGCGTCGAGGCGCAGTTCCGCTCGTTCCAGGCACTGGTCGGCGGGGCCGCCGGACGCCGGCCGCTCGATGCGCTGACGCAGAACTTCCACGACATCTTCCAGAGCCTGAAGCTCGCGGCCGATGTCCCCACGCAGACCGAGCGCGTCAACGCCAACCTGCAACTGCAGATCTCGACATTGCGCGCCAATGTCTCGCGCCTGCCCAAGCCGCTGGCGCGCATGGTCAACGCGGCGGCGGACGAGCTCGAAGGCAATGTCGCGGAAACCTCCGTCGCCAACCTCAACCAGACCCTCGACCAGACGGTGACGCGCGCCTGCGAGGAGGCCGTCAATGGCCGCTATCCCTTCACCCGCGACGGCACCGACGAGATCTCGATGGCGGATTTCACCAAGCTGTTCGCGCCGGGCGGCCTGATGGACCGCTTCTTCGCGCAGAACCTTGCGCCGCTGATCGACATGACCGGCCAGGAATGGGCCTGGAAGCAGGATGCGCGTTCCAGCAAGGACCTTGCAAAATCAACCTTGAAGGCGTTCCAGTCGGCGGCGGAGATCCGCAGCGCCTTTTTCCCCTCCGGCGGCTCGGTGCCCTCGGTCTCGATCACTATCACGCCGGCGTCGCTGAACAGCGAGGTCGACAGCGCCGTGCTCGACGTCGACGGTCAGACGGTCCAGAGCGCGCAGGCCGGCAACGCGCCGAGCATCGTGACATGGCCGAGCGGCGCCGCTTCCGGATCGGCGAGCCTCAGCCTCGTGCCGGAAATGCCTGGACGCGAGTCCGCGCTCAAATTCGAAGGGCCGTGGGCGTTGAAGCGGCTGTTCGACAAGGCGACCATCACGGGCGACGGCGCCAACACGGAAGCCCGCTTCGTGATCGGCGGACGCGATGTCGCCTATACGATCCAGACCGGCTCGGGCGCCAATCCGTTGCTGCTGCCGGCCTTGTCCGGCTTCAGCTGTCCGAAGGCGTTCTGAGATGACCGGATCGAGCCTTCATTTCGGTACTCTAATGTACACGCTTATGGCAGAGTGGCCTGGGCACGCGGCCCGTGGCTGGTCACAGAGGACGCTCGTGAAGCGCTTGGTGGCAAATTGAGCACTGTCGCCCTCCCCATCGAAAGCTTCGGCGTGAGCCACCAGGGCTGCGTGCGCGATCACAACGAGGACAACTACCTCATCGAACCGCAGACCGGGCTCTGGGTGGTGGCCGACGGGATGGGCGGGCACGAGGCCGGCGAAGTCGCCTCGGCCAGCATCGTCGATCACCTGGCGACGATCGGCATTGCGAGTTCGGCGCCGGATCTTCGCGCCCGCTTCGAGGACCGGCTCAGCCGCGCCAATGCGGAGATCCGCGACATATCGCGCTCGCGCGGCATCACCATCGGCTCCACTTTCGCGGCGCTGCTTGCCATGGATGGACGGTTCGCCTGCCTGTGGGCCGGCGACAGCCGCATCTATCTCGTCCGCAACGGCTCGATCTTCCAGGTTTCGAAGGATCATACCGAGGTGCAGGAATTGCTCGACCGCGGCATGATCAGCGCGGAGGAAGCGCGCACCTGGCCGCGCCGCAACGTGATCACGCATGCGGTCGGCGTCAACGATGAGCTCGAGATCGACTTTCAGCAAGGCGAGCTGATGGCGGGCGATGTTTTCGTCCTCGGCACCGACGGACTGACCGCGCATGTCAGCGACGCCGAGATCGAGGCCACGGTCAGGTCCGCTACGCCGCGGACGGCATGCCAGACCCTCCTGGATACCGTGCTTGAGCGCGGCGGAACCGACAATGTAACCATCGTACTCGTGAAGATCGGCGGCGGGCATAGCGGCGCGCAGCATTCGGATCGCTCCGGAGCGGAGGCCCTGGCCAGATGAGCGACGACGACAAGACGCGCATATCGACTGGTGTCACCTATACCGGGGTCGGCACGCAGCTCAGCGGCATCTACGAACTCGATGAGAGGATCGCCTCCGGCGGCATGGGCGAAGTCTATCGCGGCCACAACATCCAGACCGGCGACCATGTGGCGATCAAGATCGTGCTGCCCGAATTCGCCCGCGACCAGACGATCCTGTCGCTGTTCCGCAAGGAAGCGTCGATCCTCAACCATCTGTCGCATGATGCGGTGGTGCGCTACCACGTCTTCACCATCGATACGGGAATCGGCCGTCCCTATCTTGCGATGGAGTTCGTGGACGGCCAATCGCTGTTCGACGTCATGCGGCGCGGGCCGATGCAGGGAGAGGACGTGCGCCGGCTTTGCCATCGCCTCGCCTCGGGGCTCAGTGCGGTGCACCAGGCCGGCGCGGTGCACCGCGACCTCTCGCCGGACAACATCATCCTGCCCGGCGGCCGGGTCGAGCGCGCCAAGATCATCGATTTCGGCATCGCCCGGTCGGCCACCGTCGGCGGCGAAACGCTGATCGGCGGGAAATTTGCCGGCAAATACAACTACGTCTCGCCGGAACAACTCGGCCTCTATGGCGGCGAGGTCAGCGAGCAATCCGATATCTATAGCCTCGGGCTGGTGCTGGCCGCGGCGCTGCGCGGAAAGCCGCTCGACATGAGCGGCTCGCAATATGAGGTCATCGAGAAACGCCGGACCGTGCCGGACCTGTCGGATATCGATCCCGACTTTCATGAACTGATCTCGGCCATGCTGCAGCCGGATCCGCGCGACCGGCCGGCCAGCATGGCCGAGATCGCCAGGGCGACGCGCGGCGAGGACCTCGAGGCGACGTTGCCGCCGCCGGTGCCGTTCGGCGCGCGCGACCGCTCCGGCCTGCCGCGCGCCGGCTGGACAGCGCCGCCGGACTCCAAATCGCCGCCATCGGCGCCTCCCGGCGAGCCGCGCTTCGTCGAGCATGTGCGCCCCGCATATCTGTCGGAGCCCAAGCCCGCGCCGGCTGCCGCTCCGCCCAGCGCGCCCGCACCCAAAAAGGCTTCGCGGATGCCCGCCATCGCCGGCGGGGTCGCGGCGCTCGCTGTCCTGGCTGGAGGCGGCGTCTATTTCAGCGGCGTCCTGGCGCCGTCGCCGGTGACGGAAACATCGAAGCCGCTGACGCCGAAGCCGGTCGCGGAAGCCACCAAACCAGTGGCGGAAGCGCAGCAGCCGGAGGCGCCGAAACCCCAGCCAACGGCCACGCCTCAGCCGGAACCGCCGAAGCCTGATACGGCGAAGCCACCAGCCCAACCCGACGCGGAGGCCAAGACGCCCGTCAAGCAGCCGGCCTCGCCAGCCACCCAGCCACAGAGCGAGGCCAACAGCCAGGCGCATCTCCCACCGGTCGAGATCAAACCAGAGCAACCCCCGGCGCAACAGTCGCCGACGCCTGCGCCGGCTCCCGCACCGGAGGCGGTGGAAAGCCAGAAGCCGACACAGCCTGCAAGCGAGCCGGCGGCCAAGACGCCGGAACCGAGCCAGGCGGCTGAGAACAAGCCGGCGCAGGAGGCAAATCCGCCGGCGGCCAAGCCCAGCGTGAAAGACCTCGTGGACATGCTTTCCAAGCTGCCCAAGCCGAACGCTTCCCCGCCCCCCGCTACGGAAAACCGGGCGCAAGCGCAGCCGACCACTCCGCCGCCCGACCCGAAGGCACAGACCCCGACGGCCAGCCCGCCGGAAACGCAGACGGCTCCGACAGCGCAGCAACCGCCGGCGACCAAGCAGCCGGGTAACACCGACGTCGTCATCAATGTGCCCAAGCCGGCGCTTCCGTCAGCGGATGACAATATGGCCAAGTGGAACGACCAGCGCTCGTGGGTGCGCGATTTCAGCGGCGGCAATTGTTTTTATGCGAACGTGACATCGGGCCCCGGCGGCGCCCCGACGATCGAGGGATACGGAACCGCGGTCCAGCCCTTCGAACAATTGCTCAACGATTTCCAGACGCGGTTCCATATCGAGCCGGATATCAGCGTGCGCCTCATCACCCTGTCCCAGTGCGGAGTGCCCACGTTCCTGCGCTTCCTCGACCGGAGCTCGGCCGCGAAGCCGCAGCTTGTGCTGGACCGGACATCCATCCCGGACGGCTCGCCGGTCAGCGGCGCGCTGTATACGGGCGGGGGGCTCGTCTCGAACGTCATGCTGATCGACCACAAGGGCGTCGCCTTCAACCTCGACGACCGCATGGTGCCGCAAACCGACAAGGTGACCTTCAACATCCCGATCGGCCTCGCCGCCGCGGACAAGGCGGCCGGCAAGGCGGTGCCGCAGATCATGCTGGTGATCACCGGACCCAAGGACATCCAGGCCGCCATGTTCTCCAGGCCGACGCCGGCCTCGGAGCTTTTGCCAAAAATCCTCGAGGAGATCGAGGCCAATGGATCGCAGTTCTCCGCCACGGCCACGTATTTCCGGCTTGGCGGATAGCATGAACGCCGATGGATCTTCGTCGCTCGCGTTCTCTGTACCAGCCCTCGCCACGCAAGCAGCGTAGCCGGCTCCGATTGCTGTTGCCGGGCCGCGTGACGCTTGCCACGCTGCTCGGCGCGGCGCTGCTCTCGATCCTTTCGCCCGGCAGAGCGCGTGCCGAATTCACCGTCTGCAACCAGACGCTCGACGTCGTCAATCTCGCGGTGGGACAGAAGGTCGACAATGCCGACCAGACGGACGGCTGGTGGACGATCGGCGCCAACCAGTGCGTCAACGTCATCCGCGAGGAGCTGACCAACCGCTACATCTATCTCTACGCTACGGATGTCTTCGGCCATGCGATCCTCAACGGGTCGACCGAGATGTGCATCGACCGGAGGCGCTTCTCGATCCGCGGCATCGAGGAGTGCTGGCAGCGCGGCCATATCGCGGCGCGCTTCGTCGAGGTCGACACGCTCGAGCAAGTGCGCTGGACCTATTTCCTGACCGGGAACAGCCCTTGACGCACTCGATCGACACGAGCTTCAAGGCAAAGAAGCGGGCGCGCCAGGCCGAGCGCCGGCGCAAGCTCTGGCGCCGGGCCCTTGCCGGCCTTGCCACGCTCGCCGTCGTCGCTTTAGCCACCGGCTTCTATCTGACCAGGGACTACTGGTCGTTCGGCGACGAGGATGAAGAGCTGCAGCCGGTCGAGGGCATGGAAGACGTGCCGCCCGACGCCTCGGTCTATGTGCCGGCGATCATCGATCTCGCCGGCGATCCGATGTGGATCACGCTGGCGCCCGATGCCGACACAGCAACGAAGGGCAAGACCGTCGCGCGCCCGGCCGAGCTCGACAGTTCCGGGGCTTCGCCGCAGATCGAAATCCTCGCCGACGTGATGCTGAGCGCCAGCGAGAAGTTCATGACGACGATTCCCTCCACGCAAGAGGATTTCGCCTTCTTCCAGGCGCAGCGGCAGGCCGCTCCGAAACCTTCGGCAACGGCGCCCGATGATACGCAACCGGCCCCGCCCGTGCCGGCCACGGCGCCGGGCGATCAACAAGGCGATCCGCAAGGCGACCTTGAGAACGACCTGCAGGCGGCGCCGGACGAGAGCGATGCCGGCTCGGCGCCCAAGGCCGACGCCGACGACCCGGAGGCCGGCTGGGGCGAGACCATCGACCAGGGCGAAGCAGCACTCCCGGCTTTCAAGAAAACCGCGATCGAGAACAACACGACTGTCGCGACCGTCGCCAGCGAATATCAGCGCTTCGAGGCGACCGAGGACACTTTCGTGAAGATCCTCAATGACCGCAGCCTGGACAGCGTGGCACTCGACGCGCATTTCTCCGCCGACGACGCGAAGCTGGCGGGCGAAGCGCTGAAGGCGCTGTTCAACCGCGACGGGCTGGAGTCCGGCTTTGTCGTGGCCATGCGTGGGTTCCGGCCGAACCGCGAGACGACGACCATGTCGCTGATGCAGGTCTCCATCTACGCGAGAAACGTCTATGTCGGCACGCTGACGCGCAATGCGGCCGGCGCCTTCGTGTCGGGCGTCGACCCCTGGGTCCGCGAGGACCTCTTCAACTATTCGGGCGCCTCGGACCAGGGCGGGCCCAAGCGTCAGTACCGGCTGCTCGACGCGATCTATTCGACGGCGGCGCGCAACAAGGTGCCGACCAGCGTCATCGGCGAGGCGATCATGTATCTGTCGCGAGGACAGGACCTCGACGCCTTCGCCAGCGAGGACCAGCGTCTGGTGCTGATCTACTCGCAAACGCCGCGC
Source organism: Mesorhizobium sp. RIZ17 (assembly GCF_051127865.1). NCBI lineage: Bacteria > Pseudomonadati > Pseudomonadota > Alphaproteobacteria > Hyphomicrobiales > Phyllobacteriaceae > Mesorhizobium > Mesorhizobium sp. RIZ17. The sequence continues at coordinate 2,867,419 of NZ_CP147861.1, read as the reverse complement.
GGCCAGGGCGAAATCTCCGGACGGGTGCTCTATGTCGGCGTCCAGGGCGCGGACAAGAGCCTCGACTGCTTCGTCTTCCAGCAGAGCGACGGCCAATATGCCTGCGTGACCGGCGACGACCAGGTCCGCTCGCTGACCGTCACCAACGGCATGGTCACGCCGGTCGCCGGGGTGATGACCTCGACTTTCGGCCCGCGCAAGCATCCGATCCTCGGCACGGTTCGAATCCACAAGGGCGTCGACTGGGCGGCGCCGGTCGGCACGCCGATCATGGCCGCCTTCGACGGCGAAATCTCGTTCCAGGGCGATGGCGGCAGCTACGGCAATCTGGTGAAGATCACGCATGCCAATGGCCGCGAGACGCGCTACGCGCATATGCAGAAATTTGCCATCGCCAGCGGCGTCGGCACCAAGGTGAAGGCCGGCGACGTCATCGGCTATATCGGCACCACGGGGCTTTCGACCGGCCCGCATTTGCATTTCGAGCTCTACCAGAATGGCGAGGCGATCGACCCGCTGGGGACGGTCACCACGGTCGCCACCGCCGTGTCAGTCAGTTCCGGTGGCTCCGGCGATGCCGCGGTCGAGACGCTGACCGAGCGGATCGTGCATGTCGAAAGCGGCGGTAGCTCTCGCGCCAAGAACCCGCTTTCCTCGGCAACCGGCGCCGGCCAGTTCATTTCCAAGACCTGGATCCGGATGATGAACACGTATCGGCCCGACCTTGCCCGCTCGCTGTCGACCGCCGACCTTTTGGCGCTTCGCTACGACGCGACGCTGTCGCGCGAGATGGTGCGCAACCTGGCGCGCGAGGGGGAAGCCTATCTGCGCGCCCGCGGCCACCAGATCACCGCCGGCCGCCTCTATCTTTGCCATTTCCTTGGCATGGAAGGGGCGCACCAGGTGCTGGCGGCGCCGGGTTCGTCGCAATTGAGCGCCGTTCTTGGGTCGGCCGTCATCCAGGCCAATCCGTTCCTGACCGGCAAGACCGCGAGCTACGTCGTCGACTGGGCCGAGCGGAAGATGGGACAGAAAGTGCCGCGCGTGGTTACCGACCAGGGCCAGCCGACGGCAACCACGACCGAAGTCCGGCAGACCTCCCCGGAATTTGAGAAGTACAAGCAGGCGATCACCGCGCTGATAGGCTCTATCCAGGATACGCTGGAGCCTGGTTAGTTCCTTAACACAGAAGTTTTGACCGATTGGCTATGTGTGCGTTGGCATGCCTTGGCGATTGGCCGAGACGCCTATCGCGATCGTCATCCACGGGCGGAGCAAGGAGCGTAGCGACGCGCGCAGCCCCGAGGATCCATGCCGTGGCTTGGAAGCGCCGCGGCGGTCCAGAAATTCTGCACCGTTGCACAATTCGGTCCAGGTAACGGAATGGATTCCAGGGTCCGCGCGCGTCGCTACGCTCCTTGCTCCGCCCTGGAATGACGAGGTTCAGGAGCCTTCAGCTCATCGCCAGCGTTGGGCTGACTACCCCAACGGACGTTGATGGCCTTGCCCGACAAGCCTGCAATCTTTCAAAATCACTGTGTTGAGGAACTAACCGGTTCACCAGACCTCGCGTTTTGGATGGGCCGATTGGTTTTAGATATTCACGGAGGAAATTTCAGGCCCCTCGTGAACCAAATCTGTGGCCGAGATCACAGACGCCTAAGAGACGATTTTGGCAGAAGCGACGTTGTCGCTTACGAAATTCAGCATGCGCAGACATCGATAACGCGCCCCAAAGGGGCGGAGGGCTAATCCATGAAAGCGTTCGCCATCCTTTTGGGCGGGTTGATCCTGCTTTTCCACGCAGCGTTCGGCGCCCAGGCCGCCACGCCCGACAACAAGCGTGTCGCGCTGGTCATTGGCAACAGCAAATATGTCAATGCCGTCGCCTTGCCCAACCCGGCCAACGATGCCCACCTCATCGCGTCCACGCTGCGCAACGCGGGCTTCGAGGTGATCGAAGGCGTCGACCAGGACAATGCCGGCATGCACAGCTTGATCAGCAAATTCACGGAGGAGTCCTACAATGCCGACCTCGCCGTGATCTTCTACGCAGGGCACGGCATGCAAGTCGACGGCAAGAACTACCTCATCCCTGTCGATGCCGAGCTGACATCGCCGGCCTACCTCAAGACCCGCACGGTGCAGATCGACGAGTTCATGGCGGCGCTGCCGGCCGATCCCGCGGTCGGCATCATCATCCTCGACGCCTGCCGCGACAATCCGCTGGCGCGCACGCTGGCCGCATCATTGCCGAAGAGCCGCTCGCTCGGCGCCGGCCTCGCGCCGATCGACGCAAAGGCCGACGGCATGGGCTCGGGCGGCGTCCTGATCGCCTATGCGACCGACCCGGGCGCCATCGCGTTCGACGGCAACGGCGTCGACAGCCCCTATTCGCTGGCATTGGCCAAGCACCTGACCGAGCCGGGCGTCGAGATCCAGGGCGCCTTGACGCGCGTGCGCGGCGAGGTGACCGAGGCCACGCAGGGCCGGCAGCGGCCATGGCACAATGCTTCGCTGGGACGCGAGGTGTTCCTCGGCAAGCCCGTGGCACAAACATCCTCGCCCGCCGCGACACCGGTAGCCGACGCGTCCAAGGCGACGGCAGCGCCTGTTCCCGTGGCCGCCGAGGCGCCGTCCTGGGAGGTCGAGCAGCGGCTTTGGGACGAGGCTTCGAAGAAGAACGCCATTCCCTACTACGAAGCCTATCTCGACCAGTTCCCGAACGGCCGTTTCGCCACGGTGGCGAAGCTCAACATCGACCAGCTGAAGGACCCGACCGCAGCCAAGCAGGTCGCGGCGCTCGGCGCGGACGATGCGAACACCAATCCAGGCTCGGCCGTTCGCACCTCGGTCGGCATCAGCGACGAGATGAGAAAGACGCAAGGCACCGAGCTCACGGAAAGCGCGATCGGGCTCGACCGCAACGGCCGCATTGACTTACAATTGCGCGTCGAAGCGCTGGGCAACGAGCTCGGCCAGGTCGACGGCAATATCGGCCCGAGGACGCGCCAGGCGATCGGCGTCTGGCAGGGCCAGAATGGCCTGCCGCCGACCACCTATCTGACGCGCGAGCAACTGGCCTTGCTGGTGATCCAGACCGACCCGATGATGGATGCCGTGCGCACCAAGAGCGCCGCCGACCAGGCGCGCGCCGCGCCACCCAAGAAACAGCTCGTGCAGAAGACCCGCACGCTGAAGCCGGTGGCGCAGCAGAAGCCGCGCCGGAAACAGACGCAGGTCGTTCAGCGCAGGCGCAACAGCGAGACCGTGGTTCGCGAGGACGCGCCGCCGCCGAGGGACAACAACGACTTCCTCACCAAGGCATTGATCTTCGGCACCGGGATTGCGGTGGGCGGCGCGCTCAAGAACTGATCGAGGACAAACGCCTGGCCTGTCGGCGGCTCCCTCCGGCCGTTTCGCTACGAGCTGCCCGGCGACAGCGCCGGCGGCCTATTCCGTCCGGATCCGCATTTCCACCCGGCGGTTGACCGGGTCGTAGGGATTGGCAACGCGCGGGTGCGACTTGCCGAGGCCGATCGCTTCGAGCCGCGCCGATCCAACGCCGTTCGCTTCGAGGAAGGCGGCTACCGATTGCGCCCTTCGCTGCGACAGGTCCTGATTGTAGCGATCCGTGCCGGTCGCATCGGTGTGGCCCTCGACGACGAAGCTGAACGTGCTCAGTCGGTTGTCCTTCAGCGCCTTGGCGAACTCGTCCAGTTCGGTGCGCGCGGTCTGGTCGAGCTGGGCCGAATCCAGGGCGAAGTTGATCATCATGTCGAGGCCGGCCTTCTGGGGGGCCCCGTTCTTCTCGGCCTTGCTCTTGCACTCCTCCTCGGTGCCGACGCAGATGCCGCGTGAGGCGCCAAGATTCTGGCCGGCGAAGAACTTGACGATGTCTTCCGATTTCTGAAGCGGATCGGCGTAAACGTGCGTTGAAAAAAGCACGGTCGCCAAAGCCAAGGCTGAGCTGCCCCACCGCATGACCGTCACTCCTGTTTGATTGAGCGGGTTTTCGCTGGCGCGGACTATATCAAATCTCGAAACGATTGTCTGTGAACAAGCGCACGTTGCCAATGGCCGCCGCCTGTTAAAGGTTAAGGCTTGACCGCACTCAGCCGTGGGTTTTGAGTGTTGTTTCTGCCTATGCTCGGGGTGTGGCAGCCATGGCCAATGAACTCGGATACAGAACGGCGAGGGATCTGTTTCTTGCCTGTCCCGCGATCGGCCGGGACATGAAATCGCCGGCCGCCGTCCAGCCGCCGCTCGATTTTTGCCGTGCCCTGCTTGCCGGGCGCGTGCCTGAGGAAGCCGTCACGTTCTGCGCCTATCTCCTGCCCGAGCGCGCCGCGGTCTGGTGGGGGCATGAATGCCTGAGCCATCTCACCGAACTCCTTGCGGACAGGGATCTCGAACTGCTGGCGCTCGTCAATGACTGGGTGCGCGAGCCCGGCAATCCCCGCCATCGGGCGGCGCTCGGCAGTGCTGTCGATCCGTCGCCGACGACGCCGGCTGCATGGATCGCGCTGTCGGCGGCGTGGCGCGATCCGGCCTTCGACATGATAGCAACCGGATACCCTGCCGCCCACGCCGTCAATGCCGGGATCCTGGCGGGGCTCGCCCGCGTCTCGACCGCGGACCGCTTTGGCGTGCTTTCGGCCTTCGTCGAAATGGGCATCCAGATGGTGGAGATGGAGGCGCAGCGGCAATCGGTCGATGCGTATTAGGGCCTCCCGCCAGGCAAGACTGCCAAGGCCCTAATCCAGAGTCATTTGCAGCCGCCTTGCGCCCACCGGGCGAGCGCGACCTTGAAGCGGGTGCCGAGCGGATGCTGCAGGCGCAGGACCGAGACGTCGTTGGCGGCGAAATTCTTTGCCTGCTCGCAAAGGCGGGTCTCGTTCCACTGGTGACAGCCGTCGCAGTGCTTGCCTTGCCAGACCGATTTGTCGAGGCCTTCGACCGGACTGAAAAGCGGTTCTCCCTTGATCAACTGGGCTATGCTCTTGCCGTCGATCGCAGGGTCGCCGAACTCGACCGGGCGATCGAAAAGGATCGGCCCGTCGGTCGCCAGCTTCGGGATCTTTTCGCGCAGCGCATTGAGCGCAAGCTGGTCGTCATTCTGGCTTGACGACGCGCCGGTGTTGCGCGTCTCGGAACCCGCTTCGGCCTGCGGCGCGGTCGCCTCGCCGACGATCAGCGGCGCATTGAGATCGACCTTGTGCAGCACGACCTCGGTGGTCAGCGAGACATTGATCCAGGGGCGCTGCTTGCCGGCGGTCACCTTGAAGACGTCGCTGGTCACCCTGTTCATGGCTTCGGTGATGGAGACGTTGGATTCGCCGATATGCTGGAGCAGCGCCGTGGTGAAAGGCGAGTGGTCGCCGGACCCGTCATAGGCAAGCTGGTTCGGGCTGGCGGCGAAAGCGACCAGGGTGCCGGCGCCGCCATTCTCGATCGGGATTTCGGCAAGGCCGCTGCTTGCGCCCTTTATGCCGGCGCTCTTCGCCAGCACGTCGGCAAGCGGATTGTCCCGGCATGCGTCCAGGAAGACGAGCCTTATGCTGGTCTCGCGCGACATCTGGCGCAGGATGAAATCGACCGAGACGGCCTCGAAATCGAGCGAGGTCTCGTCCTCGAGCGCGGCGTCGACGGGCAGCAGATAGTTCTTGCCGGAGACCTGCAGGCCATGGCCGGCATAGAAGAAAAGCGCGATGTCGGCGCCGCGAACCTGCTTGGCGAACTGGGCGACCGTGGCTTGCGTCTGCTGCTTGGTGAGGTCGAAGCCCGAGACCACCTCGAAGCCGAGATCCTTGAGCCGGTCGGCCATGGCCTGCGCATCGCGCGCCGGATTGGCGAGGGGTGCTGCGTGCTGATACTGCGAGTTGCCAAGCACCAGCGCGATGCGCCGCTCGGCGCTCGCGGCCGTCAACGTCAAGAGCAGAAGCAACGCGGCCAGCCCCGCAGCGCGAAGCATGCCGCCGCAAAAGGCGATCGGAATGGAGCTCACCGCCACCTCAGTTGGCAAGCTTGCTGGCGGAGAATTCGATCCGCCGGTTGAGCGCCTTGTTCTTGGGCGTGTCGTTGGCGGCGACCGGCTTGTCCTCGCCATAGCCGGCGGAGCTGATCCGGCTGCGCGAAACGCCGTCGGCAACCAGCGCGTCGGCGACCGCCTGGGCGCGCCGTTCGGAGAGCGCCTTGTTCGCCTCGGGCGATCCGTCGGAATCGGTGTAGCCGGACACCTCGACCTTGAGGGCCGGGCATTTGCCGACGACGCCTTCGACCTCCGCCAGCAACGGGCGGCTCTTCGCGTCGAGCCTTGCGCTGGCCTGGCGGAAATAGATGGCGCCGGTGCGCGAAAGCACGGCAAACCTGTTGAGGCACTCCTCGTCGCTGAAGTTGGCTTTCGCGGCATCGGTGGCGACGGGACCGACCTCGGCGGCGGCGACGGTCTGCACGGCGGCCGGCTTGCCGCCGTCGGCAGTGAAGACGAAATCGAACGACACCGAAGCTGTCGGCACGATGTTGGTCACATTGGCGGCCTGCTGCAATTTGTCGATGTTGGGCAGCAGGCCGAAATCCTCGACATGGACGGCGACTGGCGCCTCAGAAGCGACGGAAACCTGGGTGTCGCTGATCATGGTGACGACGACGCTCGCCTCGAGATCCTTGTCGACGCCATGCATGCTGAGGCGGAACGGCAAGGTCGTCTTCACCCGGCGCTTGGTCGGCAGGTCGGCGAACGCCGCCGGGTCCACCTTTGCCGTCACCTCGGCCGTCGGGTAGGTGAAGGTCTCGAAGAACAGGAAGCGCATGCGCACGTTGCGCAGGTCGACGCCGGTGTCGACGGAATTGAGGTCGAAGCTGATCCTGGCGTCGCCGGCGGAACTCAGCGTGCCGGTGATGTTCCTGATCTTGTTGGTCTCGACGATCGTGTTCTTCTTGACCGACTGGTAGGTGAGCACGGATGCGGACGGATCGAGCGTCCAGTTCGGCGCGGCACTTGCCGTTTGCGGCCCGAAGACCAGCAGCACGGCAACGATCAAGCCAAAAACCGCGGCCTTGGCACGCGCTTTCCGCCACAATGCAACGACTTCGAACATGGAACGCCCCCGCCAGGACAACCCGATCTCGATACCGGCACGAGCGTGGAGCATAGAGCACTTGCCATCGCTTGGCGAGCGGTTACGGCGGCTTCGAAAAACGACCAATGCGATCGCCATGCGCCGGGAAAGAACGGTTGTCGGCGACGTTACTACCACCCACCGCCGCCACCGCCGCCGCTCCCACCTAAGGGCGCAATGACGGGCGTGGTCTCGGTCTTGACTGGTTTGATCAGTTTCTTGGCGGTCCCCTTCTTCTGCTTGATGACCTTCGGCGTCGTTGTCACGCTAACCTGCTTGGTACGATGTTTCGTTACCGGCGCCGGCTCGACCCTGGGCGCCATGGTCGTGCACCCAGCGACCGTGAGGGATAGGAATGTTGCGATGAACGCCTGCTTCAATACCCTGCCCACCATTGCCTCCTTGTTTGATCAAAACAGGTCCCGACGCGGATTGGCCTGTTCCCAGAGGGCTCTGGCAGTCTTGACCAATTGGTCGTCGGCCGAGCCACCCGTCGGGATTTTCGATTTGAGTTCGGAGCGCAGCTGCTTGAGGGCAGCCGCCTTCGGCTTTGCCCCGAACTGCGCCAAGGTCGACCGAGCGACCGGCAACTCGTTGCGCAGATCAAGTCCTACCGCGAACGCCAGATAGCGGACGGCGAGGGCCTGATCGGATTTGTCGCCTTTCTGCATTTCGATAGCCGCGCGATCATATGCCGCCGAGTAGTCGCCACGGTCCGTCGCCAGTTCGAAGAGCCTCTGCGCCTCGGCAAGGTTCCGGTCCACGCCCTCACCATCCCGGTACATGCGCGCCAGGCTGCCGGGCGCATAAGGCTGGCCGAGATCCATCGCCTTCTGGAACAACTCCTGCGCCTGCTTCGGATCCTTCCCGACGCCGCGTCCGCTGAGATAATTGCGGCCGAGGATGTTCATCGAATACATGTCCTGGCGCTCCACGCCCGCCTTGAGGAAGGCGACGGCACGAGCCGGGTCGGCCGGCACGCCATTGCGCCCTTCGGTGAAGATCGCGGCGAGATCGTTCATGGCATAGGTGTGGCCCATGGCCGCCGCCTTGAGCAGCAGGTCGAGGCCCTTGCCGGTGTCGCGCTGGACCCCCAGACCGTTGAACAGAGCGCGGCCCCAGGCGGTCATCCCATAAGGGTCGCCTTTGTCGGATGCCTTGGCATAGAAGCCATTCGCCTTCGCGGGGTCCACCGCCGTTCCTATGCCGGACGAAGCGATGTAGCCAAGCTCGAACACCGCGCGGACATGTCCCTGGTCGGCAGCCTTTTGGATGGCCTTCTTGGCCTCGTCGACCTTGCCGGCGGCGAGCAGCGCGCGCCCGAGTTCGTATTGGAAGCGGGCGACATCGGGATAGGCCTTTACCGCCGCCTGGCAGGCCTCCACCGCCCCGGCGCCGATCTCGTTCGGCAGCAGGCCGGGGACGACGCCCTGCAGGTCCAAAGGTTCGCCTGCCTTCTCGTCGCACGGATCGACGCTGGGCGACAGCTTCATCGTCGCCGGCTTTGACGGTGTGTTGTCGGCCCTGATCTCGACGCCGACGATCAATGGCTGGACCGTGCCTATCTGCGGTTCGTAGCGCAGTTTATCGACTTCGTCGGCCATCAGGCTCGATTGCGGCGACAAGGTCCGATCCGGCAGGGACAGTGTCCCGGTTGCCGGATAGCTCGCAAGCTTCACGCTTACGGCCGGATCCTTGGTCGGGAAATCCAGTTTCAGCGGCACGGGGCCGACACCGACGGGAATCTTGACGTCGCGGTTCTCTATCGCCTCGGCGGCGCCGGCGATGTGGATGCCGCGCTCCACCACTTCCTGCTTCTGCTCGGACTCCAGCGAGGCCACGAGCTGCTTGCCTGCGGCGTCTTCGCCGTTCTTGACCCGGAACACCAGGATGCCCTGCGATCCGCCGCCCCATTCGTCATGCGTGGCGTAGGCCAGCATATCGACCTGGTCCTCGGCGTCGGCGCCCTTCGGCACGTCCATCGCGAGCCGCGGCAGGTCCTTGCCTTCTATCGGCTCGCCCGTTGCGACCGGCTTGCCGTCCAGGATCAGGCGACCCAGCGCCGGCGACCTTTCGATGCTGATGGTGACCGCGCCGCCGTCGACATCGACCGGCACCGGCAGGTCGAGCGCGACCGGTCCGACCCCCGACGGCACGGTCTTTTCCAGCACCGGCGGCAAAGCCGGCCGGTTGGCGCGGCGCATCAGCACCACTTCGTCGATCAGCGAGGAATTTTCCCAAGGAACCTGCGCGCCCTTGGTGGCCTCGACCACGTCGCGGCGCACCGCCGCCATCACGGAGCGTATCTCCTGGTTCGGCGCCAGCGCGCGGCGGGAGAAGGCGGATGAAAACGGGCTGAGCTCGCCGGAGCCGTCATAGGCGACCGCGCCCGGCTCGGTGGCGAAGGCAATCAGCGTGTTCAGCGAACTTTTCACCTGCGCAAGGCCGGTGCCGCCGGCCGCGATCAACTGGTCGCGCAGCCAGTAATCCTTGCGCGGGAACGGGTTGTTGCGGCAGGCATCGAGGATGATCACCTGGATCTTCGATTTGGCGCGCAATTGCTGCAGGACATCGTCCAGCTTGACCGCCTGGACCTCGATGTCGGCCGCATCCTTGAGCGACGCGTCGACCGGGATCAGGAAATTCTCGCCGCCGATCTGAAAGCCGTGGCCGGAATAGTAGACGACCGCGAGATCGGCGCCGTCCGCCGCCGCGAGATAATTGCGGAACTCCTTCTCGAACTGGAGCTTGGTCAGGTCCTTGGCGACGAACACGTCGAAGCCGGCCAGCCGGAATGTGTTCGAAACGTCCTCGGCATCCTTGTCTGGATTCTTGAGAGCCGGGATTTCGCGATATTCGGAATTGCCTATGACGAGAGCGACCCTTCGATCGGCATGCGCCTGCACCGTCGTGAAGGCCACGAGGATCAAGGCTGCAATCAGCGCGCAGCGTCGCAGCATGGCAAAATCCCTAACCGCTATCACCTGTCGGCCACAAGAACGCAGCTTGCGGCATCGTGGTCTGTTAAAGACTTCACAATCTGCCAAGACGGCAAGGCAAGGAGCCGCGCCGGCTATGGCAAGGCGGATCGCGTATCCAACCAACTGCTAAAATAGCTCAGAGGCGCGGATGCCGCAATGACCTGGGCAAGTTTGGCGCCGCCTGTCGCGCAAGACCGTCATCAGAGGAACCACGCCCGCCCAGGCGAGCACCGGCCGACCTTACCCGGCCATTGCCTCCGCACCTCACTCCGCGTTTACTAAGCGCCACAGCAGCAGTTGAGAACCGGATGCTCATAGAAACGAAGCTTCAGCCGCCTCATTTGCGCGATGCCCTGGTCCGGAGGCCGCGGCTGCTGCGCACCCTGGATGCCGCGACAGCGGGCAAGCTGACGGTGGTGACGTCGCCTGCCGGTTTCGGCAAATCGACCCTGCTCTCGCAATGGGCGGCCGGCATTTCCGGTGGCATCGCCCAGGTCGCCTGGCTGTCGATCGACCGGCTCGACAACGATCTCGCCCGCTTCCTCAAATATCTCGCCGCCGCCTTCCACCGCGTCGACCCCGACATTGCCGGCAACGCGGAATCGCTGATCGACTCCAGCCCGGTGACGCCGGTCGATTCCATCCTCACCGCCATCATCAACCAGCTATCGCGCCGCGCCGCGCCGATCTACCTCGTTCTCGACGACGCCCATCTGATCGTCTCCGGCGAGATCGCCGCCTGCATCAACATGCTGGTCGCCTATGCGCCGCCGGCCTTGCGCATCGTGCTCGCAACCCGCGGCGAGCTGCCGCTCGAGCTCGCCCATATGAAGATGAAGGGGCATGTCGTCAGCCTCGGCGACAGCGACCTGCGCTTTTCGCTCGAGGAGACCGAAGACTACCTTGCCAATGTCTGCGGCCTCGACCTCGCTGTGTCGGCCGTGGTGGCGCTTCACCACAAGACCGAAGGCTGGCCTGCCGGCCTGCAGCTGGCCGCCTTGGCGTTGGCGCATGAGGGATCGAGAGAAGCCTTCATCGCCGAATTTTCCGGCAGCCAGCGCGACGTGGCGATGTTCCTGACCCACGACGTGCTCGCCCGGCAGGCGCCCGACATCCAGGATTTCCTGCTCAGGACCTCGATCCTCGATCGCTTCTGCCTAGGCCTCGTCGAAGCGGTTTGCCCGGGACGGGACTGCGCCGCGGCGCTCGCGACCATCGAGCATTCGAACCTTTTCCTGATCGCTCTCGATTCCTCCGGACAATGGTTCCGCTATCACCACCTGTTCTCGGAATTCCTGCGCAACAGGCTGGATGCCTGGGCGCCGGAGGCACGCAGGGACCTGCATCGCGCGGCCGCCGCCTGGCTGGCGGCCCGGGGGCATATCTCCGACGCGGTCGACCACGCACTCGCCAGCGGCGATGCCGACCATGCGGCGCGCCTGGTAGAGGAATGCGCCATGCCGCTCACCATGCAGGGCCACATACCCAAGCTCACCGAGTGGCTGAACCAGCTTCCTCCGGACCTCATTGCCGCCCGCCCTCGCCTGCTGCTGGCGCGAGTCTGGGCGCAGTTCCACATGAGCCGGCCGCGCCAGGCCGTCCGCATCCTCAAACAGGCCAAAACCCTTGTCGGCCAGCTTTCCGAACGCGGCGAGATCGATCGCGCCACCACCCGATCGCTCAAGGCCGAGTTGCAGACGCTGACGGCCGGCGTCATCAGCGCCACCGACCGTTCGCGTACCGCGACCCGCGTCGCCTCGCGCTGGCTGGCGGATTTTCCCGAGGACGAGCCCTTCGCGCGCGGCACGCTCGCCAACATCTGCGCCTTCAGCCACTATTCGCTCGGCGAGCTGGACGCCGCGCGCCTGCGCAGCCTCGCGGCGCGCGACCATCATGCCGCCGCCAATTCGGTCTTCGGCATCGTCTATTGCGACCTGTTGCTGGGACTGGTCGAGATTTCCGCCGGCAACCTCGCCGAGGCGCACCAATTGCTCGACCGAGCTTGCCGATTGGCCCGCGAGCGCCTGGGCTCCGGTTCCTACACGGAGGCGATGACGGCGATCTTCCATGTCGAGCTCGCCTATGAATGGAACGACCTGCAGGGCGCTGAGCGCATCCTGCACCAGCACCGGCAGATCATCGAGGAATGCGGGCTCGTCGTGCACGAGATGGCCTGCAAGCTGCATCTGGCGCGGCTCTCCGCGGCGCATGGGCGGCACGACGAGGCGATCGTCTTCCTCGAACGCGCCGAACGGCTGGGCATCGAAAAGCGCTACCGCCGGCTGACGGCCGCGGCGCTGAACGAGCGGGTGCGGCTGCTTTTGTCGCGCGGCGACGTCCGCGCCGCCCGGCTGGCGCTGCGTTCGCGCGGCATCGAGCCTTCGGCCGAAAGCCGCCCCACCCCGATCCATCCGCTCGACGAATACGCCCATATCGGCGCCGCGCGCGTGCTGATCGCCGAGGGCCATCCGGCGAAGGCCATCGCCGTGCTCGACCGCATCGCCGAACGCATGCGTCGCGACGGCCGCCTGCGCGGCTTCATGCAGGTGCGCGCCCTTGTCGCGATCGCCGCGCACAGCGCGGGCGAAACGCTGCTGGCGCTGGCGGCGGCGGTCGACGTCGTCACCCTGGCGCTGCCGCAGAACGCATTGCGCTCGCTGATCGACGAGGGCCTGCCGATGCGCGAGGTGCTCGAATTCGCCCGGGCGCGCATTCCGGCCTGGTCGCGCAATTCCAGCACCGCCACCTTTGTCGACACGCTTCTGCGCGAACTGGGCAAGACCGCGCCCGAACGCGCGCGCCCGATAGCGATCACGGTGAGGAAGCAAATGCTGAGCAGCAAGGAAACCGATGTCGCAGCCCTGCTGCTTCGCGCCTACACCAACCGCCAGCTGGCCGAGACGCTGTCCATGGCGCCCGACACGGTGAAATGGCATTTGAAGAACATCTTCGGCAAGCTCGGCGTCTCAAGCCGCACGGAAGCCGTGCTCAAGCTGAAGGAAATCGGGCTCGACGCCGCCACCGAGCGCCAATTGGTTGGCTAGGGCGGTTAACCGTTTCATGGAAACGGTGAACCGCCCTAGCTCTTTGTTTTCACGCAATTCCGGACGGAAAACCGCTCACACTTTTCCTGGAATTGCTCTAACCACCCGAATGGGTGGGCTCAAAAAAACCACCCATTACCCGAAGGTGTCGGGACAGCGCTAATGTAGCGGGCCATCATCCAGCCGACATATGCTGGGTGGGAGCCGCATGGCGACTGGTTTCGTTTTCCACGAACTTTATCTTTGGCACAACACCTGGAACTGGAACCAGGTTTTTCCGCCGAGCCTGACGGTTCAGCCCGGCACCCATGCCGAAAATCCCGAGACCAAGCGTCGCCTGCGCAACCTCCTGGAAGTGAGCGGCATCCTCGACCATCTGGTCACCATCAAGCCGCGGCGCGCCACCGTCGAGGAATTGTCGCGGGTCCACACGCCGGCGCATATCGCCAGGATCAGGGAGATCAGCGACCGTGGTTACGGCGACGCCAGCTCACTGACGCCGCTCGGCGCCGGCAGCTATGAAATCGCGCTGCTGGCAGCTGGCGGCGCCATCAAGGCGATGGAAGCCGTCATCACGGGCCAGGTGGACAACGCCTATGCGCTGATCCGTCCGCCCGGCCATCACGCCACCGCCGATGTCGGCATGGGCTTCTGCCTGTTCTCGAACGCCGCCATCGCCATCCGCCATGCTCAGCAGTTGCACGGCCTCACCCGCATCGCGACCGTCGACTGGGACGTGCATCACGGCAACGGCACGCAGGCGATCTTCTACGACGATCCGAGCGTGCTTTCGATCTCGCTGCACCAGGACAATCTGTTCCCGGCCAATTCCGGCGCGATCGCCGAGAACGGCGAGGGCATGGGCAAGGGCTTCAACATCAACGTCCCGCTGCCCCCGGGGTCCGGTCCGGGCGCCTATGCCGCGGCGTTCGAGCGCGTGGTGATCCCGGCGCTGGCGCGCTTCAAGCCGGAGCTGATCGTGGTGCCCTCGGGCTTCGACGCTTCCGGCGTCGATCCGATGGGACGCATGCTGATGAATTCCAGCGGCTACCGCAGGCTGGCGCGCATGCTGCTCGACGCGGCGCGCGAGCTATGCGGCGGGCGCCTGGTGATGACGCATGAAGGCGGCTACTCCGAAATGTACGTGCCTTACTGCGGCCTTGCCGTGATCGAGGAGCTTTGCGGGCACCGCACGGGCGTCGAGGACCCGTGGGACCAGCTGATGGGACAATGGGGTGGAATGTCGGCGCAGCCGCATCAGACGGCGATCATCGACCAGGCGGCCGAACTGGTCAAAAACATAAACTGACAAAAACTTAACAGGGGAATCGAGATGAAGCGCAGTTCGAAACTCACCACGCCGAACGTGATTGCCGGCTCGCGCCGCAATTTCCTGATAAAGGGCGGGCTTGCGACCGCCGCAACGCTGACCGGCATGCCCGCCATGCTGCTTTCGATGAACAACGAGGCGCGCGCCGAAGGCGATCCGATCCCGGTCGGCCAGTGCGGGCCGACCACCGACTTCGCCGCGCCCGACGGCATCGAGTTCAAGAACGGCCTAACGCTCGCCTGCGAGGAGATCAACGCGCTGGGCGGCATCCTCGGTCGGCCGCTCGAACCGTCCTTCGAGGACACCGCGCAGATGGGTGACGCCACCAACGTGCAGGCGGCGCAGCGCCTCGTCGACCGGCATGGCGTGCACGCGATCCTCAACGGCTACAACATCGGCTCGGGTGCCGCGATCCAGGAGGTCGCCGCCGACAACGGCATCATCTATGTCCACTACGACACCACGATCGGCCACAACAACCTGGTGAAGTCCAACCCGGACCGCTACTGGGGTTCGTTCCAGGGCGATCCCGCCGAATACTGGTATGGTCCTGGCTTCCTGAAGTTCCTGCAAGGCCTGGAAGAGAACGGCGAGTGGAAGCGCAAGAACAACAAGATGGCGGTGATCCTGTCGGCCGGCGTCTACGCCTCCAACATCGCCAACGCCGTCAAGGAGCAAGCCAAGAGCTATGGCTGGGACATCAGCCTGTTCGAGACCGTCAGCGTGCCCGCTTCGGAATGGGGACCGACGCTGGCCAAGATCCGCCAGGATCCGCCCGCGGTGATCTGCATCACCCACTTCCTGCCCGCCGATCTCGGGCAGTTCGCGCTGCAGTTCGCCTCCAACCCGACGCCGAGCCTGGTCTACATGCAATACGGTCCGTCGATCCCGGCCTTCCGCGACATCGCCAAGCAGGCGGCCAACGGCATCATCTACGCGACCGTCGTCGGCGCGCTGCAGGACGAGATCGGCACCGCCTTCGAGAAGCGCTACAAGGCAAAGTTCGGCCCGAACGCCGGCCACAATTCCGGCGCGCAGCCCTATGACGGCGCCTATGTCTGGGCGACCGCCGCGGCACTTGCAGGCGGTACGGGCGAACCCGGCAACAACGACCAGAACCGCAAGGTTGCGGCGCGGATGAGCGCAATGATATGGCGCGGCGTCACCGGAACGACCCGCTTCATGCCGCTCGAGAACGCCGCCTACACCTATCCCACCCAGGTCAACGATTCATCGCTCGGCATGCCGCATCAGTTCCTGCAGATCCAGGACTACACCAAGGGTCCCGGCCTGATCGCGCCGGCGCCATACGGCACGACCAAGTTCATGACGCCGCCATGGATCAAGGCCTAGCCGGATGACGCAAGACGCCGCCGCGACGCCATTGCTGTCGTGCAGGCATGTCGGCAAGTCCTTCGGCGCGCTCGCGGCGGTCCGCGATCTGTCCTTCGATGTCGGGGCTGGAGAAATCCTCGGCATCGGCGGGCCGAACGGCGCCGGCAAGACGACGCTGTTCGAGGTGATATCGGGCCTGAACCCGGCCACCACGGGCGCGATCGTTCTCGACGGCCAGGACATCACCGGGCATGCGCCCGAGCAGATATGCCATGCCGGCGTTGCCCGCACCTTCCAGCTCAACGCCGGCTTCGACAGCATGACGGCGCGCGATAACGTGCTGGTCGGCGCCTATTTCGGCCGGAGCAACCGGGCCGTGCCGACGCTGCGCGCCGGACGCGCGGCGGATGAGGCGGCCGATACCGCGCTTGAAATGCTCGGCATCGCCGACCGTGCCGACGAGGTCACCGGCAAGCTGCCGGTGCTCGACCGCAAGCTCTTGATGATGGCGAGCGCCATGGCGACGAAGCCGAAACTGCTGCTGATGGACGAGCCCGTCGGCGGCCTTACTGCCCGCGAGGTGGATCGCGTGATGGATGCCGTGCGCGCCATCAAGGCGGCGGGCGTCACCATCATCCTCATCGAGCATGTGATGCGCTTCCTGGTTCGCCTCTCCGACCGCATCATGATCATGCATCACGGCGAAAAGATCTTCGAAGGCCTGCCGACAAAGCTGCTCGACGACCGCACCGTCGTCGACGTCTATCTCGGCCAGGGCGCTTCCGAGCGGCTGCGCTCCTTCATGGAAAACACGCATGGCTGAGGCGGCGCTCGAGATCGTCGACGCCAGCGCCGGCTATGCCGGCCGCATCGTGCTCGACGCCATCAAACTGTCGGCCAGGAAGGGTGAACTCACCGCCATTGTCGGTCCCAACGGCCATGGCAAGAGCACCCTGCTCAAGGCGATTTCCGGACTTGTCCCGGTGACGTCGGGCGAGATCCGCCTTGACGGCTCACGCATCGATCGTCTGCGTCCCGACCAGATCGTCGAACGCGGCGTCATCCAGGTTCCGCAGGGCGACCTGCTCTTTCCGGCGATGACCGTGCACGAGAACCTGCTGATGGGCGCCTACGCCAACAGCAGCGGCTCCGCCGAACGGCTCGACTTCGTCTTCACGCTGCTGCCCAAGCTGAAGGAGCGCCGCAACCAGACCGCCGGCACGCTTTCAGGCGGGGAGCGGCGCATGTGCGGCATCGGCCGCGGCCTGATGGCTGGCGGCGAGGTGCTGATGCTCGACGAGCCTTCGCTCGGACTGGCGCCGATTGTCATCGAGCAGATCTACGAGGTCATCTTCAACCTCAGGCGGGAAGGCCGCACCATCCTTCTCGTCGAGGAGAATGCCGAGCGGATCGCCGAGCATGCCGACATGATCCACCTGCTCGACAATGGCCGCATCGCCTGGTCGGGCCTGGGCGCCGAACTGATGGCGCGTCCGGAAATCGTCGAAACCTATCTCGGAGTGTGAGCGATGGACGTCCTGATCCAGATCGTTGCTTCCGGCCTGACGCTCGGCGCCATGTATGCGGTCGCCACCATCGGCCTCTCGCTGGTCTACGGCTCGCTCAACATGCTCAACATGGCGCATGGCGCCATCCTGACGCTCGGCGGCTATATCTGCTACGCGGCCATCGTCCATGCCGGCCTGCATCCGGCGCTGGCCCTGCTCGCCGCAGCAGCCGTCTGCGCGCTGGTCGGGCTGCTGATCTATTTCAGCGCGGCGCTGCCGCTGCTGAGGGCCGAGAATTTCGAGACCAACATCTTCATCGCCACCATAGGCATCGGCAGCGTCATCGAGAATTTGATGCTGAAGGGGTTTGGACCTTATCCGATCCCGCAGCCGCTCGCGGTGGGCGGCCAGGTGGTCATCGGCAATGTGCACATTCCGTTGCAGAACGTCTTCATCCTCGGCGTCGCCATCGTGCTGATGGCGGCGGTCGCCATCCTCATGCAGCGCACCAGCGCCGGCCGCGCCATTCGCGCCACCTCGATGAACCGCGAGGCGGCGCAGCTCATGGGCGTCAGGGTCGGCCGGATCTACGCGCAGGTGCTGGCGCTCTCCGGCGCGCTTGCCGCCGTTTCCGGCATCATGATCAGCTCGATCGCCACGCTGACGCCCGTTATGGGCGGCGACCCGATGCTGAAGGCCTTCATCGTCTGCGTGGTCGCGGGGCTCGGCAATGTCTACGGCGCCGTCATCGCGGCGATCGCGCTCGGCCTGCTCGAAGCCGCCACCCAATATGTGCTCGGCGTGCGCTGGAGCTTCGCCACCTTGCTGCTTCTCGTCATCCTCGTGCTGATCTGGCGACCCTACGGCCTGTTCGGCAAACAGCAGGTGGTGCGCCTATGACATCCATCCGCCGCGACATACTGATCGGCCTCGTCTGCCTGGCTCTCGCCGCCGCACTGCCGCTCGCCATGCCCGGGCGCTACGTCATCACCCAGTCGACGCTGTTCTTCATCTGGGCGATCGTGGTGGTGCAGTGGAACCTCGTGCTCGGCATGGGCGGCATCTTCTCGCTGGCGCAGATGGCGCTGTTCGCCACCGGCGCCTATGCCACCGCGATGCTGGGGTTCTACTGGAAGGTGCCCATGCTCGCCGCCATCCCGATGGCCGGCATCGTCACCGTCGCCATGGGCATGCTGATCGGCCTCGCCTGCCTGCGCCTGCGCGGCCCCTATGTGGCGCTGCTGACGCTGGCGATCGCGCAGGTCATGTATGTGCTGATCGTCAACGACACCGACTGCTTCACCACCGTCGGCGGCTGCATGCCCCTGTTCGGCGGTGTGCGCGGCATCGGCCAGTTCGGCGATATCGGCCTGCGCGCGCTGTTCCCGTCGAAATGGTACATCGCCCACTATTATGTCGGGCTGGCGCTGCTGGCGGTCGCGGTCGCGATTTCGATCGTCGTCATCAGGGGACCTCTGGGCCTTGCCTTCCGGGCACTCCGCGACAATCCGGGCTATGCCATGTCGCGCGGCATCAGCCGTTTCAAATACCAGCTCTGGATCTTCGCGGTCTCCGCCTTCTTCACCGGCATCGCCGGCGGCTTCTACGCCGTGCATTTCCGCGTCGTCGGCCCGACGGTCTTTTCCTTCTCGACGCTCTTGTTCCTGATCGCGATGATCGTCATCGGTGGCCTCGGCTCGATATGGGGCCCCCTGCTCGGCGCCGCGGTGCTGATGTTGGCCGACGAAGGCATGCGGGAACTGTCCGACTACCGCAACATCGGCCTTGGGCTCCTGCTGGCGGTCTTCGTCATCGCATGGCCGAACGGGCTGAACGGCTGGCTGCAGCGAAGCCTAACCAGCCGCAATTGACTACAGCTTTCATCGCCGCCGTGGGCGAGGGCAAACGCAGGCGGTCCGGCGAGAACGCCGGGTCTTGACCGGGCGAACAAGGCCGGGCTCTTGCCTTTAAAGCGCGTCGCGCTGAAACGGATTCAGGCGACGCGCTTTAAGTCTTTGTTTTGATGCATGTCGTTGTCCCAGAATCGCCGCACACTTCTGGGCGACATGCATTAGGCTCTCTACAGCGATGACCAATTTCCCGTTAGATATGCCGGTGCGATAATCGAGATCAATTGAATTGTCGGGAGCAAAAATGATCCTACTGACGAGAGCTGTGGTTCAGCCCTGGAATTGCGACATGATGGGCCACATGACAACGCGGTTCTACGTCGCCTTTTTCGACGACGCCATCAACATCCTGCTGGGACAGGCGACCGGCTGGGCGCCGACGACGCCCGAATGGGCCGACAGGGGATGGGCCGACGTCCGGCATGAGATCGACTTCGTCGGCGAAGTGCCGTCGGGGGTCATCGTGGAAATCTACGGCACGGTCCGCACTGTCGGCCGCACGTCCATCCAGACGGATTACGAGATGCGCAGGCTACATGGCGGCGAGCTCGCGGCCAAGCTGGCTGCCAAGACGGTCTTCTTCAACCTTGCGGAACGGAAATCCACCCCGCTGACGGAGCCGATGCTCGAGCGCCTGAAATCCTGGATGGCCGCCGCTCCCAGTCACGGCAGCGAAGCCTGAAGACCCTTCGGCGCTCTTTCCAGGTCAGGCGCCCCTCCACATCGCGTCCGGCACCACCACCAGCTTGCCGACGAAATCCTTGCCCATGAAATCGGTCTGGGCGCGGTGGAAATCGGAGAGCTTGTAGACGCCGCCGACCAGCGGCCTGATCTTCTTTTCCTCGATGTAGCGCACGATGCGGCGGAAGTCCTCCCGCGTGCCCTGGCTCGAGCCGTGGAGCTGCAGCTGCTTCAGATACATGGTGCGCAGATCGAGCTGCACGACCGGCCCGGCGATGGCGCCCGCTGTGGTGTAGCGGCCCTCGGGCCGCAGGATGCGCAAGAGGTCGTTGAAGATGGCGCCGCCGACGAGGTCTGCCACCACGTCAATGGGTTGGCCGCCAGTCGCTTCATTGACGGCGGTAAGCAGGTCGGCCACGCCGCGCGTGATCACCTTCTCGGCGCCAATGTCGAGCACGGCCTGCTCCTTGCCCTTGCCGACGACGGCATAGGGGATGGCGCCGCGCGCCCGTGCCAGTTGCACGATGCCGGAGCCAACGCCGCCAGAGGCGCCGGTGACCAGCACCCGCTCGCCGGCCTTCAGCGCCGCGCGCTCCAGCATCTGCTCGCCGGTGAGATAGGCGCAACAGAAGGTGGCGAGCTCGACATCGCTGAGCTCAGTGTCGACGACATGCGCGTTCTCGGCCGGCAGCGCCTGGTATTCGGCATAACCGCCATCGCGGCCATGGCCCATATAGTCGATGTCGGCCAGCGAATCGTCGTCGCGGTTGTAGATGGAGAAGTCGACCATCACGCGTTCGCCGATGCGGTTCGCTGGCACGCCGTCGCCGACAGCGACGATCGTCCCAACAGTGTCGGTGCCCTGGATGCGCGGGAAGGTCAGCGTGTTGCCTTGGCGGCGCCAGGTCGAAACCGCCCCGGCGTCTTCCTCCGTGCCATAGGCGCCCTGGCGCACCCAGACATCGGTGTTGTTCATGCCGCAGGCGCTGACCTTGACCAGCACTTCGCCGGCGGCCGGCGCGGGCACTTTCACGGCGGTGCGGTAAACGAGCTTCTCCAGGCCGCCATGGCCGGTAAGCTGCACGGCGGCCATGGTTGCGGGAACGGTTCTGGTCATGGCATTCATGTCGCTTCTCAAATGTCGCTTCTCAGATATTGGCGAGGACGCTGTTCACCGCGTCGGCGGTCTTCGCGACGACGATGTCGGCCTCCTCCCGCGTCAGGCAAAGCGGCGGCGCGAAGCCGAGGATGTCGCCTTGCGGCATCGCGCGGCCGATGACGCCACTAGCGGCCAGCGCCGTGGCGATCTGCGGCCCGACCTTCAGCGCGGGGTCGAAGAACACACGGTCATCGCGGTCCTTCACGAACTCGACCGCCGCCAGCATGCCGTCGCCGCGCACTTCGCCGACGTTCCGGTGACCGCCGACGGCCTTGGCGAGCTCGGCGCGGAAGTATGCGCCGGTCTCGCCGGCGTTCCGCACCAGGTTCATCTCGTCGATCAGCTCGAGATTGGCGACACCCGCGGCAACGCAGATCGGATGCGCCGAATAGGTCCAGCCATGGCCGAGCGAACCCAGCTTGTCGGAGCCCTTGACCAGCACCTGCCAGACCTTGTCGGAAACGATGACGCCGGACAGCGGCGCATAGGCCGAGGTCAGGCCCTTGGCGATGGTGATCAAGTCCGGCTTCATACCGTAATGGTCGGAGCCGAACATGGTGCCGAGACGGCCGAATCCGGTCACCACTTCGTCGGCGACGAGCAGCACGTCATACTTGTTCAGCACGGCCTGGATCTTCTCCCAATAGCCGGCCGGCGGCGGCACGATGCCGCCGGTGCCGAGGATCGGCTCGCCGATGAAGGCGGCCACCGTGTCCGGCCCCTCGGCGAGGATCATTTCCTCCAGCTTGTCGGCGCAATGTTGCGAGAACTGCTCCTCGCTCATCGAGCGGTCGGCGCGGCGGAAATAATAAGGCGCTTCGGTGTGCAGGATCGGCGCTCGCGGCAGGTCGAAGGCGTTGTGGAACAGCTCGAGCCCGGTCAGCGACCCGGTCATCACGCCGGAACCGTGATAGCCGCGCCAGCGCGAGATGATCTTCTTCTTTTCCGGCCGTCCGAGAACATTGTTGTAGTACCAGATCAGCTTGATGTTGGTTTCGTTGGCGTCGGAACCGGAGAGACCGAAATAGACGCGGCTCATGCCCTTCGGCGCGCGGTCGATGATCATCTTGGCAAGGGTGATCGAGGCCTCGGTGCCGTGGCCGACATAGGCGTGATAGTAGGCGAGGTTCTTCGCTTGGCTTGCGATGGCATCGGCGATCTTCTGGCGGCCGTAACCGACATTGACGCAATAGAGGCCGGCAAAGGCGTCGATGCTCTTCTTGCCGGTGTTGTCCCAGACGGTGACGCCTTCGCCGCCGGCCATGATGCGCGCCGGCGATTCACCCCGCGCGTGCGTGCCCATATGCGTCGAGGGATGGAAGAAGTGGTCGCGATCCCAGGCGGAGAGTTCGTTAGATTGTTCGAGCATGTTTTACTCCTTAAGAAAATTGCCTTGGCGCGACCCAAAGGTGTGTCGAGATCCAGGTCAGGCCGAGCTGAAAATGGGTGGCTTCCGAGAACCGGAGCGGAGCGTACTTCAGTACGTGAGCACCGGAAGCGTAGGAAGCCGGCATTTGCAGGCCGGCATCACCTGGATATCGACGCACCTTACGCCACGTCCAGGCAGAGGTATTTCAGATCGGTGAAAGCTTCGAGCCCGTGGCGCGAGCCTTCGCGACCGATGCCGGACTGCTTGACGCCGCCGAACGGAATCGGCGCGCCGGTGATCTTGACGCGGTTGATCGCGACCATGCCGTAGTCCAGCGCGCGGCCCATGCGCGCCTGGCGCGCGCCATTCTCGCTAACGACATAGGCGACGAGGCCGTATTCGGTGGCGTTGGCGCGGGCGACGACTTCCGCCTCGTCGTCGAACGAGGTGACGGCGGCGACCGGGCCGAACGTCTCTTCACGCATGATCAACGCTTCGTCCGGCACATCGACGAGCAGCGTCGGCTGGTAGAACAGCGGGCCGGCCGCGTCACGCTTGCCGCCGGCCAGGCAGCGCGCGCCATGGGTGAGCGCATCGGCGACTTGCTCCTCGACCTTCTTGACCCCGCGCTCATGCATCAGCGGCCCGATATCGGCGTCCGCGGATAGACCGTTGCCGGTGCGGAGCTGCTCGATGCGGCGCGCGAATGCCGCGCAGAAGCGATCATAGATCGGCCGCTGCACATAGATGCGATTGGCGGCGAGGCAATCCTGGCCGGAGGTGGCGAACTTGGCATCGAGCGCGATCGTCACGGCCTTGTCGATGTCGGCATCGTCGAACACGATAAGCGGCGCATGGCCGCCGAGTTCCATGACCAGGCGCTTCATGGTCGCAGCACTCTGCGCCGCGATCAGCCGGCCGACCTCGGTCGATCCGGTGAAGCTCATGGCGCGGACCCTGGCGTCGGCGCACATCGCGCCGACGATGGTGCGCGCATCGCCGGTGACGACGTTGAAGACGCCGGCAGGCAGGCCGGCGCGCTCGCCGAGTTCGGCCAGCGCCAAAGCCGAGAGCGGTGTCTCGGACGACGGATGCGCCACCACCGTGCAGCCGGCGGCCAAAGCCGCGGCCGCCTTGCGGGTGAGCATGGCCGACGGAAAATTCCACGGCGTGACGACCCCGGCCACGCCGAGCGGCTCGCGGCGCACCGACATCTGAGCATTCGGCAGATGGCTGGTGACGCTTTCGGCATTGAGGCGTTTCGCTTCCTCGGCATACCACTCGACGAAGGAAGCGGCGTAGTCGATCTCGCCCAGCGATTCCTTCAGCGGCTTGCCCTGCTCAAGCGTCATCAGCAGCGCCAGATCGTCCTTGGCGGCGACGATCAGATCGAACCATTTTCGCAGGATCTTCGAGCGCTCCTGCGGCAGGGCCGAGCGCCAGCCGTGAAATGCACGCGACGCGGCGTTGATCGCCTTCGTCGTCTGCGCCGCATCGAGCGCGGCCACAAAGGCGACGGTAGCGCCGGTCGCCGGATCGGTAACCTCGAAACTGGCCGCAGCATCGCTCGCCGTCCAGTGGCCGTCGACATAAGCGAGAGCGCGCAACAGCCGGCGGTCGGCGAGCCGGTCCAGCGCTTCATGGTGGTTGGTGCGGGCAAAATGCGCGGACATCGGCGCCTCCATTCGATGCCGAAGCATCGGCCGTGTCAGGCAAAGAATGGGACTGTTTCAGCGGCTGTTGGTAGAGAGATTGTCTCTATTGGCGCGCCGACACAGATGATCTCTCTAGTTGGCCGGCCGGTAGGCGCAGCCGAACCTCGAAAATTGGCCGAGCCTTCTCAACTTCGTCATCCACGGGCGAAGCAAGGAGCGAAGCGACGCGGCGTAGACCCGAGGATCCATGCCGTGACGTTGAGGCGCCGCTACGCTGCAGAATTCTGCTCTGCTGCGCTTTCGATCAAAGTCACGGAATGGATCCTCGGGTCTACGCTCCGCTTCGCGTCGCTCCGCCCGTGGATGACGATGGCGTTTTCATTGTTCCGGCAACAGGTCGGCCACCGGCAGCACGGTCTCGTCCTTGACCGTCTTGGTGACGATGTAGGTGAAGTAGCGGTCGATGCCGATCTCGCGTTCGAGCAGGCTGTCGACCAACCGCTGATAGGCATCGATGTCGCGCGCCATCACCTTCAACACATAGTCGACGCCGCCGCCCACCGACCAGCAGGCGACGATCTCCGGAACATCGCGCACGACCCGCTCGAACCTGTCGAAGTCCGCCTGGCGGTGGTTGGCTAAAGTCACCTCCATCAGCACCGTCGCCACCGGCGCGATGACGCGCATGGCGATCGTGGCGTGATAGCCGGACACGATGCCGGCCTTTTCCAGCTTGCGCAGCCGCATCCAGCACGGCGTCGGCGACAGGCCGACCTTCTCGGCCAGCGCCAGCTTGGTGATGCGCCCATCGCGTTGGATGGCGTCGAGAATCCTGAGGTCGATCGGGTCGAGTTTCGCTGCCGCCATGCGGGATTCGCCTTTCGTTGCAGACACCATGACGATGCATTATTTCGATTGTCAATTGCACTGATTTCGCTCTCTAATATGTCATGACATTATGGCAGCCAGATCCTGCTCTCATCCGCCGCCCGGCCTATCTCTCGCTGGCCGACCAGTTCGCACGCGCGATCCATGACGGGCGGCTCGCCAATGGCGCGCAACTGCCGACGCATCGCCGCCTTGCGGACGACCTGAAGCTTTCGGTGCAAACGGTCAGCCGCGCCTATGAGGAACTGATCCGGCGCGGCCTGATTTCCGGGGAGGTCGGGCGCGGCAGCTTCGTGCAGACGCAGCGCCGCGAACCGGAGCCGCCTTACATCCCGGAGCGCCTCGGCGAGGTCATCGACCTCTCGATCCTGAAGCCGGTCTGCGAGCCGATGCATCTGGAAAAATTGAAGCAGGCGCTGGGGTGGCTGGCCGAGAATCTGCCGTCGAGCTCGGCGCTGTCGTTCCGACCGAACATGGTGTTTCCGCGCCATCGCGCCGTCGCGGTCGAGTGGCTGAAGCTTTGCGGGCTCGAAGCGTCGCCGCAGAATATCTCCCTGACCAACGGCGCCACCGCCGGCATGACGGTGGCGCTGATGAGCGTGGCGCCGCCCGGCTCGACCGTCGCCACGGAGGCGATCGGCCACCACACGCTGGTGCCGCTTGCCCGCTATCTCGGCTTCAACCTCGAGGGCCTGCCGATCGACGGCAACGGGCTGATCCCCGAAGCGCTCGACGAGGCTTGCCGGCTGTCGGACATCCGCGCCGTGTTCGTCCAGCCGTCGGTGATCAACCCGACGGCGACGTTGATGGACGCCACCCGCCGCGAGCAGATAGCCGCCGTTGCCCGCAAGCATGACATCGCGATCATCGAGAACGACGTGCTCGGGCCGCTGGTTGAAGGCCGGCCGGCCGCGGTTGCCGCCTTTGCGCCGGAGCGCACACTCTACGTCACTTCCTTCACCAAGATCACCGTGCCTGGCCTGCGCATCGGCTATCTCGCGGTGCCGGACCGCTACGTCGCCGCCGTCGCCAACCGCCACCTCGTCTCGAACTGGATGGCGACGCCGATGGTGGCGGAGATCGCCACGCGCTGGGTGACCGACGGCACGGCGATGGAACTGGTCAACTGGCAGCGCCAGGCGTTGAAGCGGCGCCAGGAGATCGCCGCCGAAATGCTGGCCGGCGTCGATTATCGCGTCCACCGTGACGGGCTGCATCTGTGGCTCGAGCTGCCGGGCGACCGCGCCGAGGAGAGTTTTGTTTCGCAGGCGCGGCTGCGCGGGGTGGCGATCGCGCCGGGCACCTCGTTCCGCATCGCCGAGACGCCCTGGCATCCGGCCGTGCGCATCTCGCTCGGATCGACCACAGAGGGGGAACTGCGCGCGGGCCTGAGCGTTGTCGCCAAGCTGCTGCTCGGCGATCCGGAGCATCTCCTGCTCGCCATCTGATGCACAAAGGCAGCTCAGATTGCCCTGAAATTGTGCTGCGCCGGAAATATTGTCATGATATTATTTTACCAATTGACATGATTTGACGCGTTTCGCATCGTTAAGGGCATAGGCTTCTCCAGAACGGGGAAATGGATTGCCCGCGCCCATCATCAAGGTTGATGCGATTTCGAAGAGCTTCGGCGCCTTCAAGGTGCTGGACGGCCTGTCGATGCAGGTCATGCCAGGCGAGAAGCTGGCGCTGATCGGCCCGTCCGGCTCCGGCAAGACGACGATCCTGCGCATCCTGATGACGCTGGAGAAGATCGACGGCGGCCACATCCAGGTCGACGGCGAGCAGCTCTACCACATGGAACGCAACGGCCAGCTGCTGCCGGCCGACGAGCGGCACCTGGCCAGGATGCGCCAGAAGATCGGCATGGTCTTCCAGCTCTTCAATCTCTTCCCGCACAAATGCGTCATGGACAATGTGACGCTCGCGCCAATGCTGACCAAGGGCGTCGCCCGCGCCGCCGCCGAAAAGCGGGCGATGGAGCTGCTCGACATGGTGGGCCTCGCCGACAAGGCGAAAGCGATGCCGGCGCAGCTTTCCGGCGGCCAGAAGCAGCGCGTCGCGATCGCCCGGGCGCTGGCGCTGTCGCCCAAGATCATGCTTTTCGACGAGGTCACCTCGGCGCTCGACCCTGAGCTCGTCGAGGAGGTGCTCAACGTCATGCGCAAGCTCGCCGCCGAGACCGACATGACCATGCTTCTGGTCACCCATGAGATGGGCTTCGCCCACGATTTCGCCGACCGCGTGCTGTTCTTCGACCGCGGCCGGATCGTCGAGGAAGGCAAGCCCGATGAGATTTTCCGCCATCCCAAACAGGAAAGAACGCAGAGCTTCCTGAAGAAGATCATCGCGGCCGGACATCGCGTCTGACCGCAATGCAAACGAGCGACGTAGTCGTCTCGGGGCGACGAGGTCGTCCACGGGCGGCCAAAGGCCGTCCCGAGCCGAGCAAACCAAGAAGAGAAACAAGGAGTTGGGAACAATGAAGAAACTTGGCATTCTGGCTGGCGTCGCCGGCCTCGCAGTGAGCGCAATGCTGCTCGCCCCCGGTGCGCGTTCGGCCGACGACGCCAAGCTGGAGCAGCTCAAGCAACAGGGCTTTGCCCGCGTCGCCATTGCCAATGAGCCGCCCTATACGGCGGTGGCAGCGGACGGCAAGGTTTCGGGCGCGGCGCCTGACGTGGCACGCGAGATCTTCAAGCGCCTCGGCGTCAACGACATCGTCGCCTCGATCTCCGAATATGGCGCCATGATCCCGGGCCTGCAGGCGGGCCGCTTCGACGTCGTCACCGCCGGCCTGTTCATGAAGCCGGAACGTTGCGCGGCGGTCGTCTATTCCGAGCCGGTGCTTTGCGATGCCGAGGCGCTGCTGGTGAAGAAGGGCAATCCGAAAGGCTTCAAGAGCTATGAGGACATCGCCAAGGATGCGTCGGCGACCGTCGGCGCGCCTGGTGGCGGCACCGAGGAGAAGCTGGCGCTGAATGCCGGCGTGCCGCGCGATCGCGTCATCGTCGTGCCGGATGGCCAAAGCGGCCTGAAGATGGTGCAGGACGGCCGCATCGACGCCTATTCGCTGCCGGTGCTCTCGATCAACGACCTGGTCAAGAAGGCCAACGATCCGAACCTCGACGTCATCGCCCCGGTTGTCGGCGCTCCGGTCTATTGTGACGGCGCCGCCTTCAAGAAGGGCGACGAGGCGCTGCGCGATGCCTATGACGTCGAGCTCGCCAAGATGAAGAAGTCGGGCGAGTTCGCCAAGATCATCGAGCCCTACGGCTTCTCCGCCAAGGCGGCCATGTCGACGACGCGCGAGAAGCTCTGCGCGGCGAAGTAGCTCCCTCCCTTCTCCCCGTTCACGGGGAGAAGGTGGCCCGAAGGGTCGGATGAGGGGCGTTGCCAAGTTCTGCAAGGCTGGCTCCGCCCTTCATCTGCCTGCCCGTCCTTCGCAGCAGCTGCGCTGCAGCTACGGAGGATAAACCGGCATCTTCTCCCGTTGAACGGGGAGAAGGACCCAAGAACGCAAACGTTGGAACCCTATGACCCAGTGGTCCGGCTATCTCGGCCTGATATTGCAGGGAGCGCTTGTCACCATCGAGCTGACGCTGATGGGGTCGGTGCTTGCGCTGATCATGGCCTTCCTTGCCGGCATGGGGCGCGTGTCGCGCTTCTTCATCGTGCGCGCGATCGCAACCGTCTATATCGAATTCTTCCGCGGCACCTCGATCTTCGTCCAGCTGTTCTGGGCCTATTTCGTGCTGCCTTTCGCCGGCCTGTCGCTGACGCCGCTGCAGGCGGGCGTGCTGGCGCTGGGCTTGAATGTCGGCGCCTATGCGGCGGAGGTGGTGCGCGGCGCCATCCTGTCGGTCGGCCGCGAGCAATACGAGGCCTGCACGGCGCTCAATCTTGGCCGCTGGCAAGGCATGCGCCACGTCATCCTGCCGCAGGCGCTGCTGGTCATGCTGCCGACCTTCGGCAACAACGCAATCGAATTGCTCAAGGCGACCTCGGTCGTGTCGCTGATCTCGCTCGCCGACCTGACCTTCCAGGCGCAGGTGGTGCGTTCGCAGACCGGCAGCACGCTGATGCCGTTCCTGTCCGTGCTGATCATCTATTTCGCGCTCGCGCTGATCATCTCCTGGGGCGTGCGGACGCTGGAACGCCGCATGGCGCGCGGTCTCGACGGAGTGCGTGTCTGATGGACTGGGCCAAATAATGGACTGGGATTGGGATTTCGTCAGGCAGATCATGCCGGTGCTGCTCCAGGGCGTGAAGATCACCATCCTGGCGACGGTGCTCGGCTCGATCCTGGCGGCGATCGTCGGGCTTGGGATAGCGCTGGCGCGGCGCTCGGAGAACCGGCTGGTGTCGCGCAGCGTCGGCTGGTTCGCCGAATTCATCCGCGGCACACCGCTTTTGGTGCAGCTTTATTTCATCTTCTACGTGCTGCCCGATATCGGCATCCTGCTGCCGCCGCTGGTGGCGGGCGTCATCGGCCTTGGCTTGCATTACGGCACATACACGGCCGAGGTCTACCGCGCCGGCATCGACAATGTGCCGCGTGGGCAGTGGGAAGCGGCCAAGGCCTGCAATCTCAATGGCCGCCATACCTGGACGCATATCATCCTGCCGCAGGCGATCCCGCCGATGATCCCGGCCCTGGCCAACTATTTCATCGCCATGTTCAAGGAGACGCCGCTGCTTTCGGCGATCACGGTGCTTGAGCTGATGAACCAGGCCAAGAGCGTCGCCAATACATACTACCGCTACATCGAACCGATGACGCTAGTCGGCGCCTTCTTCCTCGTCATCAGTCTCTGCTCCGTCGTGCTCTTACGCTGGCTGGAGCGTCGCTACGGCAGGATCGAAAGATGAAGGTCATGAAAGCATTGCCCGAGATCCGCCTCGAAACGGCGCGCCCCGCGCTGGATGCGCGCCCGCTGCAAAAGCGCGTCGGACTGATCGCCCTGGCGACCGACCACACCAGCGAGGTGGACTTCCGCCGCATGGTGGCGAGCGAGCGGATCGGCGTCTATGTCGCGCGCATTCCCTATGCCAATCCGACGACGCCGGAGAATTTGCGCAAGATGCAGCCGTCGCTTTCGGCGGGCGCAGCGCTCATCCTGCCGGACGAGCCGCTCGATGCCGTCTGTTATTCCTGCACGTCCGCTTCGGTGGTGATCGGTGACGCCGAGATCGAAGCTGCCATCCAGGCGGCCAAGCCCGGTGTTCCCGTCGTCACGCCGCCGATGGCCGGCATGCGCGGCCTGAACGCTTTTGGGGTCAAGCGCATCAGCATCCTCACCCCCTATACCGTCGAGACCAGCCGGCCGATGGCAGCCTATTTCGCGTCGCATGGCTTCGACATCCGGAGTTTTACTTGCCTCGGCTTCGAGGACGACCGCGAGATGGCGCGGATCACGCCGTCGTCACTGGTCGAGATGGCGCGCAAGGTCATGCATCCCCAGGCCGATGCGCTGTTTGTCTCCTGCACCGCGCTGCGCGCCGCGCTCGCGGTCCCTGGCATGGAAGAGGCGATCGGCCGTCCGGTCGTCACCAGCAACCAGGCCAGCGCCTGGAACTGCCTGCGGCTTTGCGGCGACGACACGCCGCGTCCCGAGTTCGGCCGGCTGTGGACGAAGTTGCTGGCCGCGTGATCGAAATGACCGTTGAGCTCCAGCATATTCGCATCGCGCGCGAACGCATTGCCGGCAAGGTCGAGCGGACACCCACTGTGCTGTCGCAAAGCCTGTCGGATCGCGTCGGCCATCCTGTTCATCTCAAGCTGGAGCACCACCAGACCACGGGGGCGTTCAAGCTGCGCGGCGCTTCCAACGCGATAGCCGCGTTGAGCGCGGAAGAAAAATCGCGTGGCGTTGTCGCCGCTTCGACCGGCAATCACGGACGGGCGCTCGCCCATGCGGCGAAGCTCG
The DNA here is from genome assembly GCF_051127865.1 of Mesorhizobium sp. RIZ17. Lineage (NCBI taxonomy): Bacteria > Pseudomonadati > Pseudomonadota > Alphaproteobacteria > Hyphomicrobiales > Phyllobacteriaceae > Mesorhizobium > Mesorhizobium sp. RIZ17. Next base: position 2,836,508 of record NZ_CP147861.1, on the reverse strand, counting down.
AAGACATGCGCGCGGTGATCTGCATGTCGAAGCTGGTGCCGCAAAACAAGCTCGACGCCATCCGCCGCCTCGGCGTCGAAGTCCATATCATCGGCAACAGCCAGGACGACGCCCAGCGGGAGGTCGACAGGCTGGTGGAGGAGGAAGGGCTGGTCATGCTGCCGCCCTTCGACCACCCCGACATCGTCGCCGGGCAAGGCACGCTCGGGCTGGAAATCATGGAGCAGGTTCCGGATGCCGTGGCGGTGCTGGTGCCGCTCTCCGGCGGAGGGCTGGCGTCTGGCATGGCGGCAGCGGTCAAAGGCGTCAGCCCGCGCACCAAAGTCATCGGCATCTCGATGGCGCGTGGCGCCGCAATGAAAGCCAGCCTCGATGCCGGTCGGCCCGTCCAGGTCGAGGAACTGCCGACGCTGGCGGACTCACTCGGCGGCGGCATCGGCCTCGACAACCGGCTGACCTTCGCCATGTGCCGGGACCTGCTGGACGACGTGGTCCTGCTCTCGGAGGACGAGATCGCCGCCGGCATCCGCCATGCCTACGAACAAGAGCGCGAGATCGTCGAGGGCGCCGGCGCCGTCGGCATCGGCGCGCTGCTGGCGGGGAAGGTCGAAGTGAGCGGCCCCACCGTGCTCATTCTCTCCGGCCGCAATATCGACATGGGCCTGCACCGCCGCATCGTCTGCGGTGAGCCCTCCGTAAGGGAGCGCGCCGCATGAGAGTTCTTCGATGCCGAGTTCCCGCCCACCCCTCTCTGTCCTGCCGGACATCTCCCCCGCAAGGGGGGAGATTGGCTGTGTCGATGCCGCCGCTTTCCTTGCGGCGCTTGAGATTGGCGAAAGAAGAGATGCGGGCTGATCTCCCCCCTTGCGGGGGAGATGGCCGGCAGGCCAGAGGGGGGTGTGACGGAACGCCTTCCTTCGCGGCTAGCACCTTTGCGGAGCGCGCAGCATGAGCCGCATGACCATCCTTACAGAAGCCGAGTTACGCAAGATCGTGACGCTCGACCTGGACGCTGTCGCCTGCGTCGAGAATGCCTTCCGGGCGTTGGCCACAATGCCCGTAGCAATGCCGCCGATTTTGCGGCTCGACATTCACGAGCATCGCGGCGAGGTCGACGTGAAGTCCGCCTATGTGCCCGGCATAGACGGTTTCGCCGTCAAGATAAGTTCCGGCTTCTTCGACAATCCGACGCTGGGCCTGCCGAGCGGCGGCGGCATGATGGTGCTGCTTTCGGCAAAGACCGGCGTGGTCGAGGCGCTGCTGCTCGACAATGGCTATCTCACCGACATCCGCACCGCCGCCGCCGGCGCGGTCGCGGCCAGGCATCTGTCGCGCGAGGACTCCAAGGTCGCGGCGATCTTCGGCGCCGGTTTGCAGGCCGGCCTGCAATTGGAAGCGCTGCGGCTCGTGCGGCCGATCGAGGAAGCGCGCATCTGGGCGCGCGACGCCGCCAAGGCCGAGGCAACCGCTGCTCGCCTGCGCGAGAAGCTGGGCATCCTCGTGCGCGCCGAGCCGGATGCGGCAAACGCGGCAGCGGGCGCCGACATCATCGTCACAACGACGCCTTCGACCGAGCCGCTGATCAAGCCGGGCTTCATCTCCGCCGGCCAGCACATCACCGCGATGGGCTCGGATGCCGAGCACAAGAACGAGATCGCGCCGGCGATCCTGCGCATGGCCGACCTCTATGTCGCCGACAGCGCCAAGCAGACACGGCGCCTGGGCGAACTCCACCACGCCATCGAGGCGGCGGTCTTCGCCGCTGATGCCGAGGTCACCGAACTCGGTGAGATCATTGCCGGCAGCAAGCACGGCCGGCGTACGGCAAGCGACATCACCATTGCCGACCTCACCGGCACCGGCGTGCAGGACACCGCGATCGCCACCCTGGCTCGCGACCGTGCGCGGGCGGCGAATGCCGGAACGATTTTCGAGAGCTAGTACCGGCCGCAAGGCCCAACAAACGAGGACCAAGAAAATGCAGCCAAACCTGAAATTCTCGCGGAGCGAATTTGCCGATCGCCTCGCCAAGACGCGCAAGGCCATGGAAGTGAAAGGCGTCGACCTTCTGATCGTCAGCGATCCTTCCAACATGGCCTGGCTGACGGGTTATGACGGCTGGTCCTTCTATGTGCATCAGGCTGTTATCGTGCCGCCTTCGGGCGAGCCGGTCTGGTATGGCCGCGGCCAGGACGCCAACGGCGCCAAGCGCACCGCCTATCTCGCGCATGACAACATCATCGGCTACGCCGACCATTATGTGCAGTCGACCGAGCGCCACCCGATGGACTACCTCGCCAGCGTGCTGGCCGAGCGCGGCTGGGATAAGCTCACCATCGGCGTCGAGATGGACAATTACTGGTTCTCGGCCGCCGCCTTCGCGGCGCTGCAGAAGCACCTGCCCAACGCCCGCTTCGTCGACGCCACCGCGCTGGTCAACTGGCAGCGGGCGGTGAAAAGCCCGACCGAGATCGACTACATGCGCAACGCCGCCCGCATCGTCGAAGCGATGCACCAGCGCATCGTCGACAGAATAGAAGTTGGCATGCGCAAATGCGACCTGGTCGCCGAGATCTACGATGCCGGCACGCGCGGCGTCGACGGCATCGGCGGCGACTATCCGGCGATCGTGCCGCTGCTGCCGTCTGGCGCGGATGCCTCGGCGCCGCATCTGACCTGGGACGACAAGCCGATGAAGGTGAACGAAGGCACGTTCTTCGAGATCGCCGGCTGCTACAACCGCTACCACTGCCCGCTGTCGCGCACCGTCTTCCTCGGCAAGCCGACGCAAGCCTTCCTCGATGCCGAAAAGGCAACGCTGGAAGGCATGGAGGCGGGCCTCGCGGCGGCGAAGCCCGGAAACACCTGCGAGGACATCGCCAACGCCTTCTTCGCGGTGCTGAAGAAATACGGCATCGTCAAGGACAACCGCACCGGCTATCCGATCGGTATCTCCTATCCGCCGGACTGGGGCGAGCGCACGATGAGCCTGCGCCCCGGCGACCGCACCGAGCTCAAGCCCGGCATGACCTTCCATTTCATGACAGGGCTGTGGCTGGAGACGATGGGGCTGGAGATCACCGAGTCGATCCTGATCACCGACACCGGCGTCGAGTGCCTGGCTAATGTGCCGCGCAAGCTGTTCGTGAAGGACTGAGCCGATGTCCGCTCTGCGTCCGTCGCCGATCGCGCCGACCGTCGACTTCAAGCGCGACGGCGTCCAGCACGGCTTCCTGCGCCTGCCCTACAGCCGCGACGATTCCGCCTGGGGATCGGTGATGATCCCGGTCTGCGTCGTTCGCAACGGCAAGGGCTCGACGGCGCTGCTCACCGGCGGCAATCACGGCGACGAGTATGAGGGGCCGCTGGCGCTTTACGAGCTCGCCCGCACGCTCGACCCGAAAAATGTCTCCGGCACGGTCATCATCGTGCCGGCGATGAACTATCCGGCGTTCCGGGCCGGCACGCGCACCTCGCCAATCGACAAGGGCAACATGAACCGCTCCTTCCCCGGCCGCCCGGACGGCACGGTGACGGAGAAGATCGCCGATTATTTCCAACGCGAGCTGCTTCCGCGCGCGGACATCGTCTTCGACTTCCATTCCGGCGGCAGGACACTGGACTTCGTGCCGTTCTGTGCCGCGCATACGCTGTCGGACAAGGCGCAGGAGAAAAAGGCCTTCGCCGCGGTCGAAGCTTTCTCGGCGCCGTTCTCGATGCGCATGACGGAGATCGACGCGGTCGGCATGTACGACACGGCCGCCGAGGAAATGGGCAAGGTCTTCGTCACCACCGAGCTCGGCGGCGGCGGCACCTCGCGCGCCGAAACCGTGCGCATCGCCCGGCGCGGCATCCTCAACGTGCTTCGCCATGCGGGCATCGTCGATGGTGCGGTCGAGAAGACTCGAACAAAATGGCTGGACATGCCGTCGGGCGATTGCTTCGCCTTCGCCGAGGATGACGGCATGATCGAGACCATGGTCGATCTCGGCGAGGCGATCAAGGAAGGCCAGGTGGTCGCGCGCATCCATCCGGTCGGCCGCACCGGGCAGGCGGCGCAGGAGATCAAGGCCAGGATGTCCGGATTGCTCGCAGCGCGCCACTTCCCGGGCTTGGTCAAGGCGGGCGACTGTGTCTCGGTGCTTGGCGTGGCCGTCGGGCAGTAGCCCCGGCGCGTCGCGCCTACTGCACCACGCGCTTCTCGAGCTTGCGGGCAAGCGTGCGCCGGTGCAGGCCAAGCCGGCGCGCAGTTTCGGAGATGTTGAAGCCGGTCTCGACCAGCGTTTCGTGGATGCGCTCCCATTCGAGGTTCTTGATCGAGGTGGGGCGGCTGGTGAGCGGCACCGAAACGTCGCCCTCAGCGCGGCCGAAGGCGGCTTCGATGTCATCGGTGTTGGCGGGCTTGGCCAGATAGTGGCAGGCGCCGAGCTTGATCGCCTCGACCGCCGTGGCGATGCTGGCGAATCCCGTCAGCACGACGATCCGCATCGACGGGTTGCGGGCGCTTAGCAGCTTGACGCATTCGAGCCCCGATCCCGCTCCGAGCTTGAGATCGACGACCGCATAGTCCGGAGCGGCCGTTTCCAGTGCGGCCAGCAGCGCCTCGCGGTCGTGGCAGACCACGACGTCGTAGTCGCGCTTTTCAAACGAACGTTTGAGCGTTCGCGCGAAAGTCGCGTCGTCCTCGACGACAAACAGGGATCGATCAGATTTCACGATCGTCTCCATCGGTCAGTGCCGCCAGCGGCAGCGAAAGGGTAACGCGAGCGCCCTCGGCCATGTTGCGCGCCGAAACGTCGCCGCCGAGCTTGCGCACCACGTTGAACACCAGGAAGAGGCCCAGGCCGCCGCCTGGCCGCCCCTTGCTCGACATATAGGGCTGGCCGAGCGTGGCCAAAATATCCTTGTCGAAACCCGGTCCGCGATCCTCGACGGAGAGCACCAGCTTCTCATCCTGCCGCTCGGCAGTTATGTCGACCCAATCGTGCGATGCTTCCTGCGCATTGTCGAGCACATTGAAGATCACCTGCTTCAGCGCCGTGTCGGACACGATCTGCTCGTCCGGCTCGAAACCGTTGCTGTAGTCCAGCCTGAGGGGCTGGCGGCTGACACGCCACTCCTGGACGAGATCGTCGAGGAAGTCGCGGATCGTGGTGCGGATCGTGCCCTCGCCCCGCGCCTGGCCGGAGGACATGAGGATGCCCGTGACTATGCTTTTGCAGCGCTCGATCTGCACCTGCATCTCGGCCACATCCTCGGAAAGCTCGCGGTTGCGCTTGACGCCCTGCATCTGGCGCCAGTCGGACAGGATGACCGATATGGTCGAGAGCGGCGTGCCCAGTTCATGCGCCGCACCCGAGGCCAGCAGGCCCATGCGCACGATGTGGTCTTCCTCGGCGGAACGCTGGCGCAGGTCGGCGAGGTAGGCATCGCGTTCGCGCAGGTTGCGGTTGATGCGCGTCATGAAGATCACGATCAGGCCGGCCGCGAGCACGAAGCAGATGAACATGCCGCGCAGATGCAGCGCCAGGAGGTCGCTGCCGCCATGAGGCGGGATCGCGATCGGCTGGAAAACGAAGATGAGGAAGACGAAGCAGGCCGAGGCGGCCACCACCAGGATCCAGGTCGACCATGGCGCCAGCAGCGCGGCGCCGAGCGTGATCTGCAGGAGATAGAGCGACACGAAAGGGTTCGAGGCGCCGCCGCTCAGGTAGAGCTGCGTCGTCAGCGCCGCCATGTCGAAGATCAGCGCGACGAAGAGCTGCGCGTTGGAGATGCGGCTGTTGCCGCGCAGGACCAGCAGGCTGAAGATGTTGAGCCCGACCAGGAAAAGCACGACGCCGGCCATCTCGGCGAGCGGCAGCGGGATGGCGAACCAGTATTGCGTCGCCAGGATGGTCAGCACCTGCCCCGCCACCGCCAGCCAGCGCAACTGGATGAGAAGCAGCAGGTTCTTCCTGTTCGTCGCGTCGGAATTCGAGGCGGCGCCTGCCTGGCCGGCAAGAGGAGCCGCCGCGAACGGCTTGCCGTGATGAAGCACCGGGATCGAGATGTTCATCTTGCCGAGACCCGCTTCCGACGTCCGGCAAGGATCGGCCTGGCGAGGGCCAGCGCCAGCATCGCTGCCAGGGCAAACCAGGTCAAAGCATAGACGAGATGGCTGTTGCGGAAGGTGACGACGGTAAGCCCGCCGCGCGGCCAGTCCGCCGCGCCGGACGCCTCGGCATCGATGAAATAGGGCGCGACTTCCGCCAGTCCGCGCGCCTTGGCGATTGCCACGACGTCGCGCGAATACCAGCGGTTGGCCGCGGGATCGTTGCTGCGCAGGAAACCGCCGCCGGGTTCGCTGACGCGCAGCAGCCCATCGACCGTAGCCGCCTCGGTGAAACCGCCGCTCTCCCGCTCGAACTCGGCCTTTCGCTCCTGCGGAACGAAGCCGCGGTTGACGAGGACCGTGAAACCGCCGTCGTCGCGCATCGGCGTCAGCACCCAATAGCCGCCACCGAGCTCGGTCACCGCCTGCACCAGCGTGTTGGCGCCGCCCTCAAAGCGCCCGGTCAGGCGCACATGACGATATTCGTAATCCGGCGCGCTCAACCCGCTCCAGTCCTGCGGGCCGGGCGCATCGACGACGGGAGCATGGATGCGCTGGTCGACACGGGAAATGAGGTCGAGTTTCCAGACCCGCCTTTCCAGCTGCCAGATGCCGAGTCCGAGAAACACCAGGACTCCGAGAAGCCCAGCCAGCGCAAGAAGGAATCGCGACGCGGTGCCCTTTAACGGCGCGGCGTGGGAGCCAGACCCTGCCCGGCCGATCATGTCCTTTGCCTCGACTTTGGCCCTCCCATGCCCGAAATGGGGCTCATGGCATCTCCCGCATCTCGTGGAGCCCGGGCATCATGTTGGCGTTGAGGTGGTACATCACCCAGAGCGAGCCACTCAGCACGATGACGACGAGGATCACCGTGAAGATCAGCGCCAGCATCGACCATCCGCCTTCCGAGGCGGGGTTCATGTGCAGGAAGAAGATCATGTGCACCACGATCTGCACCACCGCGAAGGCCATGATGATGATGGCCGTGGCCTGCTTGTTGTCTATGGCGCCGCTCATGACCATCCAGAACGGGATGGCGGTCAGGATCACCGACAGGACGAAGCCGATCAGGTAGCCCTTCAGTGACCCGTGCGCGGCGCCGCCATGCGCGTGGTCGTGACCGGCATGATCATGAGCGTTCATCGCAGCATCCCCATCAGATAGACGAAGGTGAAGACGCCGATCCAGACGACGTCAAGGAAGTGCCAGAACATCGAAAGGCACATCAGTCGGCGGCGGTTCGCCTCGATGAGGCCGTGCCTCGCGACCTGCACCATCAGCGTCACCATCCAGACGATGCCGAAGGTGACGTGCAGGCCGTGCGTGCCGACCAGCGTGAAGAAGGACGACAGGAAGGCGCTGCGCTGCGGGGTCGCGCCTTCATGGATCATATGCGCGAATTCGTAGAGCTCGATCGAGAGGAACGCCAGGCCGAACAGCATGGTCACGACCAGCCAGGTTTGCGTCGCGCCGACGCGCCCCTTGTCCATGGTCAGCATGGCAAAGCCATAGGTGATCGAGGACAGGAGCAGCATCGTGGTGTTGACCGCCACCAGGCCGAGATCGAACAGGTCCTTCGGCGCCGGACCGGCTGCGTAATTGCCGCCGAGCACGCCAAAGGCCGCGAACAGCATGGCGAAGATCAGGCAGTCGCTCATCAGATAGAGCCAGAAGCCGAGCATGGTGCTGCCGCCTTCGGCGTGCGCATGCTCCTCTTCCAGGTGGAAGACCGGCTCCGAGCCGGCCGTGATCGCCGTCGATGTCATGCTCAAGCCCTGGCCCCCTCAGCGGCGAGGAGCGTCGTCCTCGCCTCTTCCGTTTGCTCGACCTCGGCAGCCGGGATGTCGAAGTCGCGGCGGTAGTTGAAGGTGTGGCCGATCGCGGTGGCGATGAGGCAGACGAAGCTCAGCGCCGCGAGCCACCACATGTACCAGATCAGGCCGAAACCGAGCGCGACGCTGAAGACAGCGAGGATGACGCCGGTGCCGGTGTTTTTAGGCATATGGATCGGCTTGAAGCCGGAGAGCGGACGCCGGTAGCCCGCCTTCTTCATGTCCCACCAGGCATCGTTGTCGCGGATGATGGGGGTGAAGGCGAAATTGTAGGCCGGCGGCGGCGAGGAGGTCGACCATTCGAGCGTGCGGCCGTCCCAGGGATCGCCGGTGACGTCGACCAGTTCCGCGCGCTTGCGGATCGAGACGAAGATCTGGACCAGGAAGGCGGCGATGCCGCAGGCGATCAGCACCGCGCCGAAGGCAGCGATGACGAACCATATCTGCAGCGAGGGATCGTCGAAGACGCGCATGCGGCGCGTCACGCCCATAAGGCCGAGGATGTAGAGCGGCATGAAGGCGAACCAGAAGCCGAGCACCCAGCACCAGAACGAGACCTTGCCCCAGAATGGATCGAGCTTGAAGCCGAAGGCCTTGGGCCACCAGTAGGCGATGCCGGCGAACAGGCCGAACAGCACGCCGCCGATGATGACGTTATGGAAATGCGCGATCAGGAACAGGCTGTTGTGCAGCACGAAGTCGGCCGGCGGAACGGCAAGCAGAACGCCGGTCATGCCGCCGACGACGAAGGTGAGCATGAAGGCCACCGTCCACATCATCGGCAGTTCGAAGCGGATGCGGCCGCGATACATGGTGAACAGCCAGTTGAATATCTTCGCCCCGGTCGGGATCGAGATGATCATCGTGGTGATGCCGAAGAAGGAATTAACGCTGGCGCCGGAGCCCATGGTGAAGAAGTGGTGCAGCCAGACCAGATAGGACAGGATGGTGATGACGACCGTGGCGTAGACCATGGAGGTGTAGCCGAACAGGCGCTTGCCGGAGAAGGTCGAGGTGACCTCGGAGAAGACGCCGAACAGCGGCAGGATGAGGATGTAGACCTCCGGGTGACCCCATATCCAGATGAGGTTCACATACATCATCGGGTTGCCGCCGAAGTCGTTGGTGAAGAAGTTGGTGCCGACATAGCGGTCGAGCGCGAGCAGCGTCAGCACCGCCGTCAGCACCGGGAAGGAGGCCACGATCAGCACGTTGGTGCAGAGTGAGGTCCAGGTGAAGACGGGCATGCGCATCATCGTCATGCCGGGCGCGCGCATCTTGATGATGGTGCAGATCAGGTTGATGCCGGACAGCGTCGTGCCGACGCCCGCCACCTGCAGCGCCCATATGTAATAATCGACGCCGACGTCCGGACTGTAGCCGATGCCGGAGAGCGGCGGATAGGCGAGCCAGCCGGTGCGGGCGAACTCGCCGACGAACAGCGAGGCCATGACCAGGATGGCGCCGCCGACCGTCATCCAGAAGCTGAAATTGTTGAGGAAGGGGAAGGAGACGTCGCGCGCGCCGATCTGCAGCGGCACGACGAAGTTCATCAGCCCGGTGACGAAAGGCATCGCCACGAAGAAGATCATGATCACGCCGTGCGCGGTGAAGATCTGGTCGTAGTGATGGGCATTGAGATAGCCCTCGGAACCATTGAAGGCGATCGCCTGCTGCAGGCGCATCATGATGGCGTCGGAGAAGCCGCGCAGCAGCATGACGAGGCCGAGCACCATGTACATGATGCCGATCTTCTTGTGGTCGACGCTGGTGAACCACTCGCGCCACAGATAGCCCCAAAGCTTGAAGTAAGTGACGACGCCGAGAAGGGCGAGGCCGCCGAGCGCCACAGCGATAAAGGTGGCGACGACGATCGGCTCGTGCAGCGGCAACGACTCCAGAGTGAGGCGGCCGAAGATGAATTTGGTCAGCGTCTCAGGCATCCGCGATTCCTCACAATTCGAAGCGCAGCAAGCCGAGCGACGGCGTCCCGGCGTCGGCGCGGCGGCTGCCTGTCCCTGGGCTCAGCAGCCCTGCCCCTCGCAGCGGGGAAAGGTCGCGCAACGGCCAGTATTTCGCGTCGGCATCGCGGGCCGCGCGCGAGGCGGCGGCCGCTTCCTCGGCCGTGCAGATGCTTGCGACATAGGACGGGTCGCTGCCGAACACGGCGCCGCGCCGGGCAAGCTTGTCATATTGCAGCGGCAAGGTGTTGCGCACGCCGGCCAACCCCAGACCACCCTTGGCGTCGATCGACATCATCTCGTTCATGCACATCTTGCCGCGCTCGACGCACAGGTTGAGGATGGCGCCGAAGAGGTCGGGATCGACGGAGGCATAGTGGCGGACCGGCTCATTCTCGCTCGGGCGCTCGAGCTCGAGATAGGTGTCGCGGGTCAGAGCCGCCGGCGCGCTCCTGGTCTGCGCCACCCACTGGTCGAACGCTTCCTGGGAGAGGCCATTGAAAGCAAAGTGCATGCCCGAGAAGCCGGCGCCGCTGTAATTGGCCGAAAAGCCCTTGTAGCTGCCCGGACGGTTGATGACGGCATGCAGTTTCGTCTCCATGGCGGGCATGGCGTAGATCTGCCCGGCAAGGGCGGGAATGTAGAAGGAGTTCATCACCGTGGAGGAAGTGATGCGGAAATCGATCGGCTGATTGACCGGCGCGGCCAGTTCGTTGACGGAGGCGATGCCGTAGTCCGGATAGATGAAGAGCCATTTCCAGTCGAGCGCGACGACGTCGACCCTGAGCGGCTTGTGTACCTGCGTGACCGGCTGTCCGGGCTCGATCCGGTCGATGCGCCGATAAGGGTCGAGCAGGTGCGTACCGAGCCAGGTGAGCGCGCCGAGGCAGATGATGACGAGCAGGGGAGCGGCCCAGATCACCAGCTCGAGCTTGGTCGAATGGTCCCAGTCTGGCGTGTAGGTCGCCGTGGTGCTGGATTGCCGGTAGCGCCAGGCAAACAGCACCGTCAGCGCCATCACGGGCACGATGATGAGCAGCATCAGCAGCGTCGAGACGACCAGCAGGTCGCGCTGTTGCACCGCGACATCTCCCGCCGGCGACAGCACGACGAGGTCGCAGCCGCTGAGCAGCAGGGGAAACAGAAGCAAGGCTCCGGATCGTTTCATCAGACGTTGACCTCGATGACCCGGTGCAGCAGGGTTTTCATGTTGCAATGCGGTATCGACCAAGGGCTAACGCTGGCGGGGTTGCAACGACATTGGACAATTTGTCCAATGCCCAGTCGGCGCGGCTTTGGCGAAAGTGTGCAACGCACAATGGGACAACGGCAATTGCGTCCCGCACTCCCCTGGCAGCTCAGTGGCGACGGATAAGATGGCTCAGACTTCGACTGCCGAAACTGATAGCAAGCTGATCGGCTCGCATCACGGCCAGGTCAGCGCGGGCGATATCGCGGTCGGCGTGATCATCGGCCGGACGTCGGAGTTCTTTGATTTCTTCGTCTATGCGATCGCTTCCGTCATCGTGTTCCCCAAGCTGGTGTTCCCGACCCTCGACCCGCTGGTCGGAACGCTTTATTCCTTCGCCATCTTCGCGCTGGCCTTCATCGCGCGCCCGTTCGGCACGGTGCTGTTCATGGCGATCGACCGCGCCTATGGCCGCGGCGCCAAGCTGACGATCGCGCTGTTCCTGCTCGGCACCTCAACCGTCGCCATGGCGTTCCTGCCCTCTTATGAAGATGTCGGCGCGGTCGCCGCCTGGCTGCTGGGGCTTACGCGGTTCCTGCAGGGCCTGGCGCTCGGCGGGACATGGGACGGACTGCCCTCGCTCCTGGCGCTGAATGCGCCGCAAAACCGGCGCGGCATCTATGCGATGATCCCGCAGCTCGGCGCACCGATCGGCCTCATTGTCGCAAGCTCGCTGTTTGCCTTCTTCGTCGCCAATCTTTCGGCCGACGACTTCTTCTCCTGGGGATGGCGCTATCCCTTCTTCGTCGCCTTCGCCATCAATGTTGTGGCGCTGTTCGCCCGGCTGCGCATCGTCGTGACGCCCGAATTCTCGAAACTCTACGAAAGCGGCGACCTGCAGCCGACGCGCATCAGGGACATGGTCGGCACCGAAGGCCGCAATGTCGTCATCGGCGCCTTCGCGCCGTTGGCAAGCTTCGCGCTGTTCCACATGGTGACGGTGTTTCCGTTGTCCTGGGTGTTCCTGTTCACCAATGAGGGGCCGGAGCGCTTTCTGGTGATCGAGGCGGTGAGTGCGCTGTTCGGCATTGCGGCAATCGTCGCATCCGGCCCACTCGCCGATCGCGTCGGACGCCGCGCTTTGCTCGGCGGCGGCGCTGTCGCCATCGCCGCATTCAGCGGCTTTGCCCCGCAGCTTCTCAATGGCGGCACCGTCGGCGAGACGGTGTTCATGGTGCTGGGCTTCATCCTTTTGGGCTTGAGCTTCGGACAATCCTCGGGCGTCGTGGCGTCGAGCTTCTCGCGCCGGCACCGTTATACCGGCTCGGCCGTGACGTCGGACCTTGCCTGGATGTTCGGCGCCGGCTTCGCGCCGCTCGCCGCGCTGCTCCTGGCCGGCAATTTCGGCCTCATCGCGGCCGGCGCCTACCTGCTTTCGGGCGCCGCCTGCACGCTGATCGCGCTCTGGATCGACAGGCAAGCGTCAACACCCGACCGCCAGTAGCTCGTCGCAGGAGCTCGATCAGACCTGGTAGAAATCCCGGTACCATTCCACGAAGCGCTGGACGCCGACCTCGATCGGGATCCTGGGCTTGAAGCCTATCACCTCTTCAAGCGAGGTGACGTCGGCATAGGTCGCAAGCACGTCGCCCGGCTGCAGCGGCATCAGGTTGCGGATCGCCTTGCGCCCAAGCGCGTCTTCCAGCACCTCGATCAGCCGGTTGAGCTCGACGGGCGAGCTGTCGCCGATGTTGTGGATCCTGAATGGCGCGGTGCTTGTCGCGGGATCGGGTGCTGCGCTTGTCCAATCGGGGTTGGGCGTCGCGGGATGCTGCATGACACGGATCACCCCCTCGACGATGTCGTCGATGTAGGTGAAGTCCCGCTGCATGTTGCCGTGGTTGAAAACGTCGATCGGCTGGCCGGCGAGGATGGCCTTGGTGAAGATGAACAAGGCCATGTCGGGCCGTCCCCACGGACCGTAGACGGTGAAGAAGCGCAGGCCCGTCGTCGGCAGCCCGAAAAGATGGCTGTAGGTGTGGGCCATCAGCTCGTTTGCTTTCTTGCTGGCGGCATAGAGGCTGAGGGGATGGTCGGCGGAATCATGCACCGAGAACGGCATGCGCGTGCTGCCGCCATAGATCGAGCTCGACGACGCATAGACGAGATGGCCGACCGAGGCCTGCCGGCATCCTTCCAGGATGTTGAGGAAGCCGTTGAGATTGCTTTGCACATAGACATGCGGATTGACCAGCGAGTAGCGGACGCCCGCCTGGGCGGCGAGGTTGACGACGATCTCCGGCGCGACCGACGCAAAGACCCCCGAGATGCCATCGCGGTCGGCGAGATCGGCGTGCTCGAAGCGAAAATTCGGGAACGCCTTCAGCCGCTCGAGCCGCGCCTGCTTCAGCGCGACGTCGTAATACTCGCTCATGGAATCGAGGCCGACGACCTGCCGGCCTTCGGCAAGCAGCCTGTGGCAAAGGTGAAAACCTATGAAACCGGCTGCGCCGGTGATCAGGATCGGCCTGCTCGACGTCATGCACACCCCTAACGCTGCAGCCTCAGGCCGGTCGAGAACTTGCGCCTTTTATGGCAGACCGGCGACGAATTCAACGATACGCTTTCTTCCACCGCTCCAATGCAATCCCGGCCACTAGGGCGGCAGTGAGGCCAAAGGCTGGAGCACCGCGCTCCATCGCTCCGGGACGAAGGCCGCCTCGTATATGTTTCAATCAGGTCGATCATGGCCGCCTTAGGGAACGATGCGGGCCGGAGGGCCCAGAAGGCCACCAGTATCCGACAGCGCAAATGCGATCTCAAGCCAATGCTTATATGCGAGCGCGGTCAGGGAACGGACCGGTCAAGGTGGAATGAGATTTTGCGCATTGGCGCCATTGAGGATTTGGTTTTCTTGGTAATCCTCCTTCGGTGGGGCAAACTGCCAGCGGGCTGTCAGGAGGAGAAATGAGAGCACGCGCGGCGACGGTCGGCGACCTGGAAGATGTGTTCCGTGGCCTGTCCAAGCGAATGTCGGACGAATATGTGGCGGCCGGCAAGGACAGCAAAAGCGCCTATGACAATCTGATGATGAACCTGAAGGAAGGCCGGGCGCATGCGCTCGCTCAGGACGACAGGACGGTGGCGATCATCGCCTGGCATGAGCACGCGGACGCCGCCGATACGCTCTTTGCCGCGCGGGAGGATTTCTTCAACGCTGCGACGGTCCGCTTCTGCAAGCGCCACATCCGCCATGTCCAGGCGCTTGCCGGCAACCTTCCCATACATTCGCGCAGCTGGCTGGACAGGCCCGACGTCGCAAAATGGTTCCGCGTGATCGGCTATGTCGACCGCGGACGGGAGAACGGCGCCACCCTGTTCGAGCTGCCGCCAGCCGCCAACAGCTGAGGCGATCCGCGGATCGCCTCCAGATTTGTCGCGCGCCGCCTTCCTGGCGGCTGCGCCCCGTGCCGCCCACGATTTCAGTTTTCACCGGCTCACGAGCCGAACCAACGCGACCGTCGACTCGAGCCGAACTTTTCCTTGTCGGCGCGTAGCGCCACCGAGGGCTCATGGTAGTTGCCGGTTGGCGCAGGGCCCGAAAAGAAATCGACCTCGACCTTGCCGATGCGGCCGCCGCCGAATTCGATGTAGCAGGTGCCGAAGCCGTCATAGAGCGTGCCGTTTCCGCTGCCACGCAGCTTGGCGATGAGTGCTGAGGCGACGGCGCGCGCGGCACCTTCGGCGAACACGCCGGCCTTCGGCGTCCCGGTGTTGGCGCCGTCACCGACCGCGTAGACATTCCGGTACTTCGTTTCGAGCGTGCGCGGGTTGACCGGGATCCAGCCGTTCTCCGACATGCCGCTTTCCAGCACGACCGGCGGCACGCGATGTTTGGGCACGCCTAGGAAAAGGTCGAACGGCATTTCGGTGCCGTCGTCGAGCATTGCCATGTTTCGGGTATTGTCGACCGAGGCGACGCGACGGCTGGGGATGAACTTGATGCCGCGCTCGGCGAAAGCCGCAAGCAGCGCCTTCGAGGTATCGGGCGACGGCGGCACCGGGCTGCCGAGCGGCAGCACCAGCGATATCTCGCAGGCCTCGCGCACGCCCTTTCGCATCAGGTAGTCATGCAGCATCAGCACGCATTCGCTTGGGGCCGGCGGGCATTTGTAGGGCGCGCCGCAGACGCCGACCATCGCCCTGCCCTTCTTGAAGCTCGGCAGCACGTCGCGCAGCCGCTCCGCGCCGGCAACCGTGTAGAACTCGTTGGTGCCCGACAGCCCAGGCGTGGCGTCGAAATCATATTCAGCGCCAAGCGCGACAATCAGGTAATCGGCATCGTAGACACCGTCGTCGGTGGTGACCCGGCGCCTCTCCGCATCGATCGCGGTGATGGTGCGCTTCAGCAGTTTCACTCCGGGCTTGGCGTAGCGGTTGTAGGGCAAGCGGACCGCCTCCGCCGCCTTCAGGCCGAACATCACGTCGAGCTTCGAAAAGCCGAACACGAAGGCGTCGCTCTTGTCGATGAGCGTGACGTCGACGCCGTCGCCCATCGCCTCGGACAGCAGCGTCGTCAGTTCGAGGCCGCCAAAGCCTGCACCCAGGACGACGATGCGCGGTTTGTTAGCAGTGCTCATCTCGGTTCCCCACCTCTTGGCGCCATGCCGATGCGCCGGATTGATTTTGCTCACTGTCTTTCCGTTGTGTGGCGGCGAGGATGTGTCTCTCACGCCCTCGCCGCCGATGCCCGTCGCCTAAAACCTCGATGCCCGACCTGTCAGGTCAGCACAGGCTGCGGCACGATGCGGATATAGGGCTTCGGTTCCTTCCAGCCCTGCGGATAGAGCTGCTTTGCTTCATCGTTCGACACCGAACCCGCGATGATGACGTCGTCGCCGGGCTTCCAGTTGACGGGAGTCGCCAGGCGATGCTTGGCCGTCAGCTGGAGGGAGTCCACGACGCGCAGCACCTCGTCGAAGTTGCGGCCCGTCGTCATCGGGTAGGATATGACGAGCTTGATCTTCTTGTCGGGGCCGATGACGTAGACGTTGCGCACCGTCTGATTGTCCGCGGCGGTGCGACCGTCGGCGCTGTTGCCGGCCGAGGCCGGAAGCATGTCGTAGAGCTGCGAGACGGCGAGCGTCGGGTCGCCGATCATCGGGAAGTTCGGCGCCATGCCTTGCGTCTCGGCGATGTCCTTCGCCCAGCCGGCATGCTTCTCGACCGGGTCGACGGACAGGCCGATGACCTTGACGCCGCGCTTGTCGAACTCGGGCTTGAGGCGCGCCATGTATCCGAGCTCGGTGGTGCAGACCGGCGTGTAGTCCTTGGGATGCGAGAACAGGATGCCCCAGTCCTTGCCCAGCCACTCGTGGAAGGAGATCGGGCCTTGCGTGGTGTCGGCGGTGAAGTCGGGGGCGATGTCTGCGATACGGAGTGACATGGTCATTTCCTTTCCGGTTGGAATTTGATTGCGCAGGCATATTAGGAAATCTATGTTCCGCCAGCGTTCCCCGACCACCGCCGGCTGGTGATGGCTTCGGCGCCGGCTCTCCTTCTTGCGGATGGTGCTTTGATGCGCGTTTCGATCCATCTGCTCGGCCGCTTCGCCGTCAGTGTCGACGGCCGGGCGATACCGGGGGGCGACTGGCGACGCGACCGCGCCGCCGCGCTGGTCAAGCTGCTGGCGCTGAAGCCCGCGCATCGCATGCACCGCGAGCAAGTGATGGAGACGTTCTGGCCCGACGCCGACCCGGAAGCGGCCGGCGGGAGCCTGCGCAAAGCCGTCCATTTCGCGCGCCGCGCGCTCGGCGCCCATGAACTCATCGAGATCGGCAACGACATCATCGCGCTTGCACCGGATGCGGAGCTCGACATCGATAGCGAAAACTTCGAGGCGGCCGCGAAAGCGGCGCTCCGAGGCGGCGACAAAAGCACTTTCGAACAGGCGGCCGACCTCTATGGCGGCAGGCTTTTGCCCGATGATCTTTTCGTCGAATGGCTCGACACTCCCCGCGCGCAGATACAGCAACGCTACAGCGACCTGTTGCGCGCCGGCGGCTTGTGGCAGCGGCTCATCGCGCTCGACCCGGCCGACGAGCAGGCACAATGCGCGCTGATGCAGGCCGCGCTCGATGCCGGCAACCGCGTCGAGGCAATCCGCCAGTTCAACCAGCTTCGCGACAATTTGCATGCCGAACTCGGCGTCGGGCCGAGCGCCGCGACCATCGCGCTCTACGAGAAGGCGCTGGCGCTCTCAGGCACGGAGACAGTCAGCCCCTCGGAGCGCATCCGCACCTCGCTCGCCTGGGGCCTGGTGCACCTGCAGAGCGGCGAGTTCGACAAGGCGAGCCAGATCGCGCGGCAGACACGCGATCTCGCGCTGGGCGCCAATTTGCCGCGCGAGGTCGGCGAGGCGAGCGCACTGCTGGGACTTGCCTCGATGATGCAGGCGCGATGGCCGCAGCTGTTCCGGTCCGAATTCATCGAGTGGGTCCGCGCCAAGCCGGCCTTCGTGCAACATGTCTTCGATGGACATCTGTGCCTGTCCGAGTTCTGTCTGTGCAGCGCCAAAGGCCATGCCGAAGTCGCGGGGCTGGCCGAGGAACTGCTCGCTGTCGCCGAGGAGGCGGAATCGAACGCCGGACGCGGTCTCGCCTGCCTGCTCCTCGGAGAGGCGGCGTTGTTTTCGGGCGAGCTCGACAAAGCCGAGCAATTCCTCACCGAGGCCGAGCGACTGCTCCTCGAGGCGGACGCGGTTGCCGGCCGCGTGCTGGCGATCGAGCGGTTGGCCGAGATCGCCCTGGAGCGCGGTCAGAAATGGCGAGCCAGCCGCCTGATCCAGCGCGGCCTCACCGATGCCGAGCGTTCCTGGCTTTCGCCGCATCTCATCATGCGCATGCAGGCGCTGGCGGTGCGGGCGGCATCGACGCCGAAAATGGTGGCCGAGGAGATCCTCGCCGGCGACAGGCTGTTGACGCCGGGCGCCTGCCAGCCATGCTCGATGGCGTTGCGCACCGCCTCGGCGATCGCGCTTGCCGAGTCAGGCGACCTGGAACAGGTCGAACGCCGCCTGAACGACGCCGAACGCATCGCCGGCATGTGGCAAGGCGGACCCTGGGCGGCCGCCCTTTGGGAAGCGCGGGGCGTGCAACGGCGGGCACAGGACAAGGAAGTGCGCGCGCTCGCCGCCTTCGAGGAGGCGGCCGGCCGCTACGAAGAGCTTGGGCGGCCCCGCGACCAGGCTCGATGCCTGGCGCGGATGGGAAGCCACGGCTGATCTTGCGCCGGAGGCCAATCGGCGAGATGGTAAGGCAGGCAGCCGGGGGCGCTGGCACGCCCGGATATGCATGGCTGCTGGAAATCGAGATGTCGCGCGCTTGCCTGGCCCTTGTTGCCCTGGTTGCCCTGATGGGACCGACAGAGGCGAGCGAGCGAGCGTCTCACCTGCTCGACGGCGACGAGCTGGCAACGACTTACTCGGGCGAATCCGACCTCGTGACCGCCTATACGACCGGAATGGCGCGCTATCGCCTGCTGCTCGCCGGAGTTGCCGGCACAGCCGACCTCGCCGCGCCTCTCGAACCTCTGGCTTTGCGGCCTGAATTCCAGCAGCGGACATGGCGCTCGGCGGATGGCAGCCTGCTGCAGGGCTTTGCCGGCAAGGGCGGCTTCCGGCTGACCACAGGCAACTGCCTGGGCCGCATCTGCGTGGCCAGCGAGTGCAGCGAGGCCGGCTGGCCGCTTTACGCCTGCAGCGACGGACGCAAGCGCAAGATGTCGGTCAAGAGCTTCGTGACGGCAACGTTCGACGGCATCCCCTACCGACGGCTGAGCGCGCCGCAGGAGTGAAATTGGCGACCCGAACCGGGCAATGGAGCCGCTTGCACTAATCTCGCCGAGCGTGGCATCGGTTGCGGCGTTTTGAGAAAGTTCGAAGACAAAGACCGTGGCACGCCAACCCGACCGACGATCAGCAACCCCAAAGGTCAGCCTCAGCCGAGCGCTCTCCAAGCTTGGCTTCTGCTCGCGCACGCAGGCCGAGCGTCTCGTCGCCGAGGGGCGGGTACAGGTCGGCGGCAAGACGGTGCGCGATGCCTTGCTGCGCATCGATCCCGACCGTGACCGCATCACCGTCGACGGCGAGCGCATCGTTGCCGAGCGCAAGGTCTATCTGATGCTCAACAAGCCGCGCGGGCTGGTCACGACCCGCGATGACCCGGAAGGCCGCGGCACCGTCTATGACTGCCTGGAAGGGCTCGACCTGCCCTTCGTATCGCCCGTCGGCCGCCTCGACAAGGCGAGCGAAGGCCTGCTTTTGATGAGCAACGACACGCGCTGGGCGAACGGTTTGCTCGACCCTGCCTCGCATGTCGCCAAGACCTATCATGTGCAGATCGCGGTCGCGCCCGACGAGGCGATGCTGGAGCGATTTCGCCAAGGAGCGGTCGTCGACGGCGAGTTGCTCGCCGCAAGCTCGATCGCGCTGTTGCGCAGCGGCGGGCGGACAGCTTGGCTGGAGATCGTGCTCGACGAGGGCCGCAACCGCCAGATCCGCAGGCTGCTCGGCGCTTTCGACATCGAGGTGCTGCGGCTGATCAGGGTGGCGATCGGCGGTCTGCAGCTGGGCGAACTTGCCAAGGGTCAGGCGCGGCACCTTACCGCCGAGGAGCTGGCGATACTTGTTGCTTAATGGGTGCGCCCCCGAACTTCGCCATCCACGGCGGAGCGGGAGCGAAGCGGACGCGCAGACCCGAGGATCCATGCCGTGACCTCGCGCACGGAGTAAAGACGGCGTAAGACAGGGATCGTTCTGGACCGCCGCAACGCGTATAGGTAACGGCATGGATTCTAGGGTCTGCGCCGCGTCGCTTCGCTCCTTGCTCCGCCCTAGAGTGACGAGGCTGCGGGGTTTCGCCCAATCTCCAGAGGCAACTGTGCTGCCATCCAGCAGGACTACTTCTGGTTCCACCGCCGGATCACCGGCTCGGTCAAATCGTGCTCGTAGCCGAGGATGCTGAGGCTGGCGGTATCGAGCACGAAATGCTCGCCACCCTCCGGCGGCAGGCCGACCCAGCGCGATGCGAAGACACGCAGGAAATGCGAGCTGGAGAAGATCAGCACATTGCCGGCCACCGCGCGCAGCCCGGCGATGACGGCGTCGGCGCGGGCGCCGACGTCGGCCGCCGTCTCGCCGTCTGGGCAGCCGTCGCGAAACAACTGCCAGCCAGGGCGCTTCGACAGGATCTCCTTGGTCGTCACGCCTTCGTAAGCGCCATAGTCCCATTCCTGCAGATCCGGCTTCTTGACCGCGCGCGCGCCGAAGCCGGCGAGCCGACAAGTGTCGAAGGCGCGCTGCGAGGGGCTCGACCAGACCGCCTGGAAAGTCAGCCCCTTGAGCCGATCGGCGACGCCGCGCGCCGCCTCCTCGCCTCTCGCTGTCAGCGGGATGTCGGTGCGGCCGGTATGCCTGCCCGAGGCGCTCCACTCTGTCTCGCCATGGCGAACAAGATAGATCTCGGGATACGCGCTGCTCATCGACCACCCTCTCGGCTGAATGTTTTGCCGAGAATCCGGCTCGCGCAGCCTATGCGGCGGCCGACAAAAAGAACAGGCCGCGGCGACTGCCGCGACCTGCTGCGCATCGGGAGGATGCGGGTGATCAGGCGGGCTGCAGGCCGCCCGACAGCGCAAGGTCGGCCTCCTCCGGCAACTGGCCAGCCATGGCAGCGGCGAATTGCTTCTGGTCGAGCTCGCCTTCCCAGCGCGCCACGACGATTGTCGCCACGGCGTTGCCGACGAAGTTGGTGAGCGCGCGGCATTCCGACATGAAGCGGTCGACGCCGAGGATCAGCGCCATGCCGGCGACGGGCACCGAGGGCACGACCGAGAGCGTGGCGGCCAGCGTGATGAAGCCGGCGCCGGTGATGCCGGCAGCACCCTTGGAGCTCAGCATGGCGACGAGCAGGAGCAGGATCTGGTCGCCGAAGGTAAGCGGCGTGTCGGTCGCCTGGGCGATAAACAGGGCCGCCAGCGTCATGTAGATGTTGGTGCCGTCGAGGTTGAAGGAATAACCGGTCGGAATGACGAGACCGACGACCGAACGGTTGCAGCCGGCGCGCTCCATCTTGGCCATCAAGCCGGGAAGTGCCGCCTCGGACGACGAGGTGCCGAGCACCAGAAGCAGTTCCTCCTTGATGTAGCGGATCAGCGCCAGGATGGAGAAGCCGTTGTACCATGCCACGGTGCCGAGAACGACGAGCACGAAGAGCAGCGACGTCAGATAGAAGGTGCCGATCAGCATGGCGAGGTTGGCGATCGAGCCGATGCCATATTTGCCGACGGTGAAGGCCATGGCGCCGAAGGCGCCGATGGGGGCTGCCTTCATCAGGATGGCGACGAGGCGGAAGACCGGGGCGGTCAGCGCCTGCAGGAAATCGACGACTGGGCGGCCACGCTCGCCGACCAGCGCCAGCGCTATGCCGAACAGCACCGAGAAGAACAGCACCTGCAGGATGTCGCCCTGGGCGAAAGCGCCGGTGATGGTGTCGGGGATGATGTTCATCAGGAAGCCGACGATCGAAGTGTCATGCGCCTTCTCGGTGAAGGTTGAAACCTTCGAGGGATCGAGGGTCGCGGGATTGATGTGCATGCCGGCGCCGGGCTGGATGACGTTCGACACGACGAGACCGACGACGAGCGCCAATGTCGAGAAGACGAGGAAATAGATCATCGCCTTGCCGGCGACGCGGCCGACCTTGTGCAGGTCGGAAACACCGGCAATGCCGGTCGCCACGGTGAGGAAGATCACCGGCGCGATGACCATCTTGACCAGCTTGATGAAAGCATCGCCAAGCGGCTTCAGCGAGGCGCCCAGGTCGGGGTAGAAATGTCCAAGCAGGATGCCGGCGGCGATCGCCACCAGGACCTGCACATAGAGATGCCGGTAAAAGGGAACCTTGCCGCGCGGTTCGGCGGCAGCGATTGCTGTCTGCATGATGTCCTCCGTTCGGCCCCCGATCGAGAACGCTCGACCTCCCAGGGGGCAGTTGACCTCCACAGCCTCGCGGCTGCTTCAGATGTGTTTGCAATGGGCGTGCCAGATTGCGCCCGGCGTTCCGCTTCGTTGATTTTTCTGGCTTTTTCGATCTTCTACGTATCTTTTCAGCGGCATCAGTGCGATTATCCGCATAGGTCGAATTGCGCTTTGTGCGAAATCATGCACAGATGCGGCATGCTGCAACGCCCTGCCGCTGCCCTCGCCCCGACGCCCGAACTGCTTGCCGGGCGGGCGCGTCGTGCCTGGCTGCTGTTCGCGGCGGTGGCGCTGCTGATCGTGCTCGCGGCGCTCTACGGTGCCGGGCTCTACGGCCGCTCGACCGAGATAGAGGCTTTGACCACCCAAGGGCGCACCGACGCCAACCTCAAGGTCGCGCTGCTGCGCGCGGTGCTGGAAAACCCGCGCGCGCTGCCGCTGCTGCTATCGGAAGACCAACAGGTGCATGACGCGCTAAGCGAGCGCAGCCCCGCATCGATCGATGTCTTGAACCGCAAGCTTGAAGGACTGGTGTCGGGCACCAAAGCCTCGGTGCTCTATGTCACCGGCACGGACGGTCTGGCGATCGCCTCCAGCAACTGGCGCGAGCCAGTGAGCTTCGTCGGCAACGACTATGGTTTTCGCGCCTATTTCTCGGGCGCGATGGAAACCGGCACGGCCGAATATTTCGCGCTCGGCAATGTCAGCAAACGCCCCGGTCTCTACATCTCGCGCCGCGTCGACGGCGCTTCGGGGCCGCTCGGCGTCGTCGTGGTCAAGATGGAATTCGACCAGCTCGAGTCCGACTGGCGCGAGGCGAACCGGCCGGCCTATGTCAGCGATGCGCATGGCGTGGTGCTGATCACCAGCGTCCCTTCCTGGCGCTTCATGACGGTCGCGCCGCTGGCTGCTCCGGTCACGGCCGACATCCGCGCCAGCCAGCAATTCGGCGATGCGCCGCTGGTGGCCTTGCCGATCACGAAGCCACAACCGCTCAGCCCCGATGTCGCGCTTGTCCATGCCATCACGCCTGGCGGCAGCGACGCCGAATACCTGCGGCTGTCGACCGCCGTGCCGTCGACGCCCTGGCGCCTCGACTATCTCGTTCCCGCCGAAGCACCGGTCGCGGCGGCGCAGCGCGAAATGCGGCTCCTGGTGCTGGGCGTCCTCGTGCCGCTCATCGCCTTTGCCGCCTATCTGTTGTGGCGGCGGCAATCCGGGCAGATGCGGATTGCCGCCGAACAGGCCGCGCGCGCCGAGCTCGAGCGCCGCGTCGTCGAGCGCACGCAGGATCTGAGCCTGGCGCGCGACCGGCTGCAGGCCGAGATCGTCGACCACCGCAGCACCGAAGCCAGGCTGCAGGTAATGCAGCAGGAGCTGGTGCAGGCCAACCGGCTTGCAACGCTCGGCCAGGTCGCCGCCGGTGTCGCGCATGAGATCAACCAGCCGGTGGCGACGATCCGCGCCTATGCCGACAATGCCCGCGTCTTCCTCGAACGCAAGCAGAGCGCCTCAGCCGAGGAGAACCTTGGCGCCATCGCCGCGCTGACCGAGCGCATCGGCTCGATCACCGAGGAGCTGAAAGCCTTCGCTCGCAAGGGCCGCACAGCGGCCGAGCCGGTGGAGCTGCGCGGCGTGATCGAAGGCGCCGTGGTGCTGCTCAGGAGCCGCTTCGCCGGCCGGCTGGATGCGCTGACGATCACGCTGCCGCCGCCGGCGCTGAAGGTGATGGGCAACCGGCTGCGGCTGGAGCAGGTGCTGATCAACCTGTTCCAGAACGCGCTGGAGGCGCTCGACGGCCGCGACGACGCGAAAGTCGAGGTTTCGGCGACTGCGGCCGGCGATGACGTCGCGCTCATGGTCTTGGACAACGGCCCGGGCATCCCGCCCGCGATCCTGAAGTCGCTGTTCACGCCCTTCAACACCTCCAAGGAAAAAGGCCTCGGGCTCGGCCTCGTCATCTCCAAGGACATCGTCGCCGACTATGGCGGGCGCATCGAGGTTTCGAGCAGCGGCCAGGGCACACGCTTCACCATCCATCTGTCGAAAGCCGGCGCAGCATGACCAATCACGATTCAGCACCGGTCATCCTGATCGATGACGACAGCGATCTGCTCAAGGCGACAAGGCAGACGCTGGAGCTTGCCGGCTTTGCGGTGTCGGCCCACGCGGTAGCGAGCGAAGCGCTGGCGGCGCTCGACAGGAATTTCGCCGGGGTGGTGGTGTCGGACATCCGCATGCCGGAGATCGACGGACTGCAGCTTTTCGACCGCGTCTTGCAACTCGACCCCGATATTCCCGTGATCCTGGTCACCGGCCATGGCGATATCGCGATGGCCGTCAAGGCGATCAAGGACGGCGCCTACGACTTCATCACCAAGCCTTTCGCCACTGAGCGGCTGGCGCAGAGCGTTGCCCGTGCCGCCGAGAAACGCCGCCTAGTGATGGAAAACCGCGCCTTGCGCGAGGCGGCCGAGCAGGCCCAGGAAGGATTGCCGCTGATCGGCCAGACGCCGGCCATGGAGCGGCTGCGCCGAACGCTGCGGCAGATCGCCGACACCGATGTCGACGTGCTGGTGACCGGCGAGACCGGCTCCGGCAAGGAGGTGGTGGCTGGCCTGCTGCACCGCTGGAGCCGACGCGCCAAGGGCAATTTCGTCGCGTTGAACTGCGGCACGCTGCCGGAGACGGTCATCGAGAGCGAATTGTTCGGCCATGAAGCCGGCGCCTTCACCGGCGCACAGAAGAAGCGCGTCGGCCGTATCGAGCATTCAAGCGGCGGCACGCTGTTCCTCGACGAGATCGAAAGCATGCCGGCCTCGACGCAGGTGCAGATGCTGCGCGTGCTCGAAATGCGTGAGGTGACGCCGCTCGGCACCAATGAGGTGCGACCGGTTGACCTGCGCGTCGTTGCCGCCGCCAAGGTCGATCTCGGCAACGCCAGCCAGCGCGGCAATTTCCGCGAGGATCTCTACTACCGGCTCAATGTGGTGACGCTTTCGATCCCGCCGCTGCGCGAGCGGCGGGACGACGTGCCGCTGTTGTTCGGTTACTTCGCCGAGCGTGCTGCCGCCCGCTTCCGGCGCCCTGTGCCCGCGATCTCCGCCGCGATCCGGCGCCATCTCGGCGACCATGACTGGCCCGGCAATGTGCGCGAACTCGCCCATTTCGCCGAACGCTTCGTGCTCGGGCTGGACGATGTTGCCGCTGCGTTTTCCCCCGCGGCAATGGAGATCGACACCTCCATGCCCTTGCCTGAACGGCTCGATCGTTACGAAGCCGAAATCATCCGCGAGACACTTGGTCGCAATGACGGCGACGTGCGCCGCACCATCGAGGCGCTCGGCATTCCGCGCAAGACCTTCTACGACAAGCTGCAGCGGCACGGCATCGTGCGCAGCGATTTTTCCAGGTAGGTCAAGGCCAGAGACGGAGCATGATGTCGTCCGAAAACCGCTTCACACTTTTCGGCATCATGCTCAGGGAACCGCAACGCAGCTTCCGCCGTTGAAATCGACCGGGAAACCGTGGCACTCGGGCATCAGCCGGGCGGCGAACGCATCGCCGCGGCGGCGTTGCCGGGTTGCGCTCGGCAGGCGTTGATGGTTTGTTGCCGCCCAGCGGAGAACGAATAATGCGCGAATCCCTCGGTCAAGACGAATACGGCTCGACCAACCCTTTCGACCCGGACGACCTGCCCAATCTCAATGCGATGGGGCCGGCGATGGGCGGCGGCAATGATTTCGAGAAATACGCGGTCGCCGTCATCATCGTCTTCGGCGCGCTGATCATCGGCGGCCTGATGGCCGCCTCCATGTCGTTCGGCCACCGCAACGGCTTCCTGTTCGCGCTTGGCGGCGCCACGGCTGCCTGGATCTCGGGCAATGCGCTGCTGCTCGACCGGCCGCGCATCTATGCGCTGTTCGTGGCCATCGCCGCCGTGATGCTGATCGCTTCGACCATCACGCTGGTGACCTGACCTCGGCATAGGCCCGATCAATACCCCAAGGCTTCGCCTGCTGCCGCGCGGCTGTCGATGGCGCCGTTGTAGCGCGCGCCGCCACCCTTCTCGATTTCGCCGAGGCTCTTGCCGCCGACCAGAATGCCGGCGGCCTGCCCCCAGGTCTGGTCGCTCAGATCGAGATGATAGCCCATGCCGGCAAGCAGCCGCTCCGTGTCCGGCGAAAGCCCGAAAGGCTCGACATAGACCGTGTCCGGCAGCCATTGATGATGGATGCGCGGCGCGTCGATCGCCTGCTGGATGTCCATGCCGTGGTCGATGACGTTGACGATCGCCTCCAGCGTGATGGTGATGATGCGCGAACCGCCCGGACTGCCTATGACCATGAACGGCTTGCCGTCCCTCGTGACGATCGTCGGGCTCATCGAGGATAAAGGCGTCTTCTTCGGCTGGATGGCATTCGCCTCGCCCTGAACTAGGCCATACAGGTTCGGTACGCCGGGCTTCTGGGTGAAGTCGTCCATCTCGTTGTTGAGCAGGATGCCGGTGCCATCGGCGACGACGCCGGCGCCGAAGGAGCCGTTCAGCGTATAGGTGACCGCGACGGCGTTGCCGTCATTGTCGATGATCGAATAGTGAGTGGTTTCCTTCGACTCGCCGAAGCCTTTCGGCATCAGGTCCTTCGACACGCCGGCGCGGAACGGATCGATCTTGTCGCGGATGTCTTTCGCGTAAGCCTTATCGAGCAGCTTCGAGACCGGGTTGTCGACGAAATCCGGGTCGCCCAGCGCCGAGTTGCGGTCGACATAGGCATGGCGCATGGCCTCGACCATGACATGGACTGTCTCGGCGGAACCCGAGCCGAGATAGTCGAGCGGATAGCCTTCCAGCACGTTGAGGATTTCGCAGATGATGACGCCACCGGAGCTCGGCGGCGGCGAGGAGATGATCTCGTAGCCGCGATAGGAGCAGGTCACAGGCTTCAGCTCGCGCACGGCATATTGCTCGAAATCGCCCTTGGCGAGGACGCCGCCCTTGGCGCCGCTCGCCTTGACGATGGCATCGGCGATCGACCCTTTGTAGAAGGCGTCCGGCCCCTTTTCCGAGATCGCCGAAAGCGAGGTGGCAAGGTCCGGCTGAACGAGCTTCTCGCCGATACCATAGGGCTTGCCGTCCTTTTTCAGGAAGATGGCGGCGGCCGCGGGATCCTTCGCCAGCCGCGCGGCGCTGCCGGCAAAGGAAGCCGCGTCGCCCTGGTTGAGCACGAAGCCGTCTTTGGCGTAGGCGATTGCCGGCGCCATCAGATCCTGTCTTGAGAGAGTGCCGTATTTCTCACGCGCCATCTCGAAACCGGCCACCGAGCCCGGCACGCCGACGGCGAGATAGCCGTCGAGGCTGGCGCCCTTCACCGGATTGCCGTCCTTGTCGAGATACATGGTCTTGGTGGCGGCGAGCGGCGCGCGCTCGCGGAAATCGAGGAAGGTCGTGCGGCCGTCCTTCATGCGCACGGTCATGAAGCCGCCGCCGCCTATATTGCCGGCATTGGGATAGACCACGGCAAGCGCGTAGCCGACCGCGACAGCGGCATCGACCGCGTTGCCGCCTTTCTTCAGCACGTCGACGCCGACTTCGGTGGCGAGATGCTGGGCGGTCACCACCATGCCGTGCTCACCCTTGGCGGGCGCCGGTGAAGCGGCGAAGGCGATGGTCGATGGCGTGAGGGTAATTGCGAGCGAAAGGATGACGCCGATCAGCGTCCGACGAGTCAAGGGCATGGCGGTGCTCCTGGCGTTGGGGACGCCTAGGAAAGACCGTCAGGGCGAATTAGTCCAATAATAATTGAAGCAGCGAGAGAGACCCCCTCACCCGGATTGCCAAGTCGAATTGCAAGGGCAATTCGGGCAATCCGACCTCTCCCCCGGGGAGAGGAGCTTGCGACGGTGTTGACCTCTTCTCCCCTGGGGGAGAAGGTGGCCGCGCAGCGGTCGGATGAGGGGGCCTGGCTCGGCCTATCAGACGATGCCGCCGCCACCGCCCGCAACCGCCGGCCGTTCCGCCGCGACCTTGGCCCGGTAACCGGCCTCACGATAGGCAGCGACGGGATCGACGGCGCCGCCGGTCCTCAGCCTCGCCATGGCGAGGATCGGCTCGACGTCGGTGCGGTAGGCAGCTTTCAAAGTCTGCGTCGCCATCAGCGCATCATTGGCGTCCTGAAAACCCTCAAGCGCCTTGCGGTCGACCAGCAGCGCCTGCGCATAGGCGCGCTGCACCTCGACCGCCGACAGCATCAGGCTTTCGATCGGGTCGGTGACGTTGTGGCTCTGGTCGAGCATATGGGCGGGGTTGAAGCCCTTGGCGCCCGAAAGCTCGGCGTCGACCAGCTCGTTGAAGACGAGGAACAGCCGGTAGGGATCGATGGACCCGGCGTCGAGGTCGTCGTCACCATATTTCGAATCGTTGAAGTGGAAGCCGCCGAGCTTGCCGAACTGGATCAGCCGCGACACGATCATCTCGATGTTGACGTTGGGCGCGTGATGGCCGAGGTCAACCAGGCAGAAGGCCTTGTCGCCGAGTTCCCTGGCGATGATGTAGTTGGTGCCCCAGTCCTGCACGACCGTCGAATAGAAAGCCGGTTCGTACATCTTGTGCTCGGTGAACAGCCGCCAGTCGTCGGGCAGTCCGGCATAGATTTCGCGCATGGCATCGAGATAGCGTTCGAAGGCTCTTGCGAAATTGACCTGACCGGGGAAGTTCGAGCCGTCGCCGATCCACACCGTCAGCGCCTTGGAGCCCAGCGTCCTGCCGATCTCTATGCATTCGAGATTATGCTCGACCGCCTGATGGCGCGTGCCGGCATCGGCGTGTGACAGCGAGCCGAACTTGTAGGAGCGTTCCTGATCCTTCGCGTCGGAGAAGGTATTCGAGTTCATCGCGTCGAAGCCGAGGCCGAAGCGCAAGGCCGCCTGCTTCAGCCGGTTCGGATCGGCCTTGTCCCAGGGAATGTGCAGCGAGACGGTAGGTGTGGCCTGCGTCAGCTGGCTGATGACGGCGCAATCCTCGATCTTGTCGAAGATGTCGCGCGGCTCGCCGGCGCCGGGGAAACGGGCAAAGCGCGTGCCGCCGGTGCCGACGCCCCAGGACGGGATCGCCACGCCGAACTTTTCGACCTTGTCGCGGATCGCGTCGATGGCGATGCCACGGCGGTCGAGGCGTTCGCCGAGGGAGGCGTAGTCGCGCTCGAGGTCGGGTTTGCGCGCGGCGTTGTGGCTGGCGACGAGGTCGGCCGAGATGATCGTTTCGGACATGCAATTCCTCCCAGAACTCGTTCGGCTGGCGCTGCCCCTCATCCGCCTGCGGCACCTTCTCCCCGTTGAACGGGGAGAAGGGAAAGCGCGCTTAGCGCGTGAAGCTTTGCGCGTTGCCGGCGTCGACGTTGACGATGTTGCCGGTCGACTTGGCCGACATGCCAGAGGCGAAGAAGTAGATCGCTTCGGCGATGTCTTCCGGGAAGACCGAGCGCTTCAGCATCGAGCGCGAGCGGTAGTGTTCCTCAAGATCGTCGGTCGACATCTTGTAGGCCGCGGCGCGCTGTTCCTTCCACTCGCCGGTCCAGATCTTGGAGCCGCGCAGCACGGCGTCCGGATTGACGACGTTGACCCTGATCTGCGCTTCCGCGCCTTCCAGCGCGAGGCAGCGGGCAAGGTGGATCTCAGCCGCCTTGGCTGTGCAATAAGCGGACGCATTCGGCGAAGCGGCGAGCCCGTTCTTGGAGGCGACGAAGACGACATTGCCGCCGATCTTCTGGGCGCGGAACAGCCGGAAGGCCTCGCGCGAAACCAGGAAATAGCCAGTGGACAGGATGTCCATGTTCTTGTTCCACAAGGCCAGTGTCGTCTCCTCGATCGGCGCCGAGGAGGCGAGGCCGGCATTGGAGACGAGGATGTCGATGCCGCCGAACTCGACCGAAGTCTCGGCAAAGCCGGAAAGCACCTGGTCCTCGGAGGTGACATCGATCCGCACTGGACGGACGAAGTCTCTTCCGAACGCCTTCGACAGCTCTTCATTGGCGCTGGCCAATGCCGCTTCGTCGATATCGGCGAGCACAACGCAGGCGCCTTCGCGCAGCAGCCGGTTGGCGGTGGCGCGGCCGATGCCGCCGGCGCCGCCGGTGACCAGCGCGATCTGGCCGGCCAGCGCCTTCGGCTTCGGCAGGCGCTGCAGCTTGGCCTCCTCGAGCTGCCAGTATTCAATGTCGAAGGCTTCCTGCGCCGGCAGGCCGACATAGGACGAGACCGTCGAGGCGCCACGCATGACGTTGATGGCGTTGACGTAGAACTCGCCGGAGATGCGCGCCGTCGCCTTGTCGCCGGCGAAGGTGAACATGCCGACGCCGGGCATCAGATAGACCACGGCGTTGGGATCGCGGATGGCCGGCGAGTCCGGATGCTTGCAGCTGTCGTAATAGGCCTGGTAGCCGACGCGGTATTCGGCAATGTCGTCGGCGAGCCGCGCGATGACGGCGTCGATATCGGGCTTTGCCGGATCGAACTCGATCACCAGCGGCCGGATCTTGGTGCGCAGGAAGTGGTCGGGGCATGAGGTGCCGAGCGCCGCCAGCGGTCGCAGGTCCTTGGAGTTCACGAATTCGAGCACGGCGGGCTGATCGTCGAAATGGCCGAGCTTGTGGCTCTTTTCAGAGATCAGGCCGCGGATCCTTGGCATCAGCTTGGCCGCGATGGCGCGGCGCGCCGGAGCATCGAGCGACTTGACCGCTTCACCGCCGAAGATTGCCACGCCTTCCGACCGACGCTCGAACCATTCGATCGCCTGGTTGATCACCGAGATCGTCGTTTCGTAGCATTCCTTCGGCGTGTCGCCCCAGGTGAACAGGCCATGGCTTTCGAGCACGACGCCCCTGGCGTCGGGGTTTTCGAGGCAGAATTTCTCCAGCCATAGGCCAAGCTCGAAGCCCGGTCGCTTCCAGGGCAGCCAGCCGATGGCGTCGCCGAAGATCTCCTTCGTGATCGCCTTAGAATCCTTGGCCGCCGCGACCGCGATGATGGCGTCTGGATGCATGTGGTCCACGCAAGGCTTCGGCACGTAAGCGTGCAGCGGCGTGTCGATCGAGGCCGCGCGCGGATTGAGGTTGAAGGTGCAGTGGGGCAGGTAGCCCACCATCTCGTCCTCATGCTCGACGCCGCGATAAAGAGCTTTGATGGCGCGCAACTTGTCCATGTAGAGCGTAGCGAAACCGTCAAGCTTGATCGAGGCGCTGTCGCCGCCGGAGCCCTTGACCCACAGGACCTCGACGTCCTCGCCGGTGAGCGGGTCCTTCTGCCGGACCTTCGACGAGGTGTTGCCGCCGCCATAGTTGGTGACGCGCTTGTCGGATCCTAGCGTGTTCGAGCGATAGACCAGGAGCTCGGGACCGCTCATCCCCTCGGCTTTTGCATCGTCCCACAGATTGGCGAGGCGCGAGCCGGAGCGCTTGTCGAGCATAGGTATCCTCCCTTGGAGCGCGAACGCCGCGCCCCTCATTTCTCGCCGGGAATGTCTACGCAAGCGCCGCACTTGTCAATCACAAACGATCAATATCGATCATATTGCACTGCACAATGAAAATATTTGATCGGAAATGATTGACACTGCGCGTTTTCTAAGGCCTGATGCCTGGGCAGGGAGGAACCATGCACGAGAAAGAGCGCCACAGGATCATTCTGTCCGCCGTCCAGGAAAAGCCTGTGGTGACGGTGCAGGAGATGGTCGAGCTGACGGACTCCTCCGAAGCGACGATCCGGCGCGATATCGCGGCGCTGCATGTCCAGAAGCGCCTTCGCCGAGTGCGGGGCGGCGCCGAGGCGATCTCGCCGCCGCAGTTCATCGGCCTTGCCGGCCGGCCCTTCTCCGTCAACGAGACGCTGAACGCCGCGCAGAAGCGGGCGATCGCGCGGGAAGCGGTCAACCTTTGCACGGACGGCGAGCCGATCATCATCAATGGCGGCACCACCACGTTCCAGATGGTGCATTTCCTGACCGGACGCCGCATGCCGATCTTCACCAATTCGTTCCCGATCGCCGAGCATCTGCTCAAGCACTCCAAGAACACGGTGATGCTGTCGGGGGGCACAATCTACCGCGAGCAGAACATCATCCTGTCGCCCTTCGACAATGACGTGACGCGCAACTTCTATGCGCGTCGCATGTTCATGGGCGCGCAAGGGTTGGGCCCGCTCGGGCTGATGGAAGGCGACCCGCTGCTGATCCAGGCCGAGCAGAAGCTGATCGACCAGGCCGACGAATTGGTGGTGCTGGTCGATTCCTCGAAATTCCGCATGCGCTCCAGCCTGATCCTGTGCGGGCTGTCGCGCATCGCGACCGTGATCACCGACGATGGCATCGAGGACCGCGAGGCCAAGATGCTGGAAACGGCGGGCGTGGCGCTGATCGTCGCCCGCAGACAGTCAAGCGAGAAGGAAGAATCTTCACTGCAGGCCTGAGGGAAACTCACGCCCGCAGCGGCGATGGAATGCAACGCTCAAGGGAGGATATTCGATGAGCTTTTTGAAGAAACTGCTGGTCACGGCGGCCTTTTCCGCCGCCATGTTCGTGAATGCCGCCTATGCCGAGAACGTCAAGATCGCGCTGGTGGTGAAGTCGCTCGGCAACGGCTTCTTCGACGCCGCCAACAAGGGCGCCGAGGAAGCGGCCAAGGAACTGGGCGATGTCGACGTCATCTACACCGGCCCGACCAAGGCGACCGCCGAAGCGCAGATCGAAGTGATCAATTCGCTGATCGCGCAGAAGGTCAACGCGATCGCCGTTTCGGCCAATGACGCCGACGCGCTGGTGCCGGTGCTGAAGAAGGCGATGGAGCGCGGCATCACCGTCATCTCATGGGATTCCGGCGTCGCCAAGGAAGGCCGCCAGCTCCACCTCAATCCGTCCGACACCGGCCTGATCGGCGAGACCATCATCAAGCTCGCCGCCGACTACCTGCCGGAAGGCGGCGACGTCGCGATCCTGTCGGCCTCCTCGACGGCGACGAACCAGAACGCCTGGATCGAAGCGGCCAAGAAAGTGCTGCCGGAGAAGTTCCCGAAGATCAAGCTGGTCGCCACCGTCTATGGCGATGACGACTCGGCCAAGAGCACCGACGAAGCCAAGGGCCTGTTGAAGTCCTACCCGAACCTCAAGGCGATCATCGCGCCGACCACAGTTGGTGTTGTAGCGGCTGCGCAGGTCGTCACCGACGAGAACCTGATCGGCAAGGTCAACGTCACCGGCCTCGCCCTGCCGTCGGAGTTCAAGAAGTTCATCGACAATGGCGCCAGCCAGGCGGTTGCGCTGTGGAACCCGATCGATCTCGGCTATTCGGCGATCTATCTCGCCCATGACCTGGCGGTGAAGAAGGAAGAGGCGAAGCCCGGCGCCACGCTGTCGATCGGCCGCGTCGGCAAGGTGACGCTCGACGACACCAACTCGGCCGCGATGGCTCCGCCCTTCCAGTTCGACAAGACCAACATCGAGAAGTTCTCCAAGATCTATTGATCCTGGTCGACTTAACGCTCATGCGGCGGGACAACTGTCCCGCCGCATCCTCAAACGGACCTTCTCTCAGGGCCTGATACGATATGGACACGACAGCCCAGCGCAAAGCGGAGACGGAGCGACCCCAGCCCTCTGGCCCCTCCCAAAGCGCCTCTCCGCGCCTGACGCTCTCAGGCATCTCGAAAAGTTTCCCGGGCGTGCGCGCACTGCACAATGTCAGCCTGTCGCTCTATCCCGGTCAGGTAACGGCGCTGATCGGCGAGAACGGCGCCGGCAAGTCGACGCTGGTCAAGATCATGACCGGCATCTACCAGCCCGATTCAGGCGAGATCGGCATTGACGGCCAGGCCACGACGCTGCCCAGCGCGCATGCCGCCTTCGGCCACGGCATCACCGCCATCCATCAGGAAACCGTGCTGTTCGACGATCTTTCGGTCGCCGAAAATATCTTCCTCGGCCACGCGCCGCGCACCCGCTTCGGCACCATCGACTGGCGCACCATGCGCAGACAAGCCCGCGAGGTGCTGGAGACGATGCGCGCCGGCCATATCGACGCCGACGCGCGATTGAAGGACCTCGGCATCGCCAACAAGCACCTCGTGGCTGTCGCCCGCGCCATGTCGATCGACGCGCGCATCGTCATCATGGACGAGCCGACCGCGGCGCTTTCGATGAAAGAAATCGAGGAGCTTTTCCTGCTCATCGAATTCCTGAAGAGCGAAGGCAAGGCCGTGCTCTTCATCAGCCACAAGTTCGACGAGATCTACCGCATCGCCGACCGCTACACCGTCTTCCGCGACGGCGAGATGGTCGGCGAAGGCCTGCTCAAGGACACCGGCCAGAACGAGATCGTGCGCATGATGGTCGGCCGCAACGTCGACCACATCTTTCCGCAGCGCGAGCCGAAGATCGGCGCGCCGGTGCTGTCCGTCTCCGGCCTGTCGCATCCGACCGAATTCGACGACATCGGCTTCGAGCTGCGCAAGGGCGAGATCCTCGGTTTCTACGGGCTGGTCGGCGCCGGCCGCAGCGAGGTCATGCAGGCGGTCGCCGGCATCACCCGCACCAACCGGGGCACCATCTCGCTCGACGGCCAGTCGATCGCGCCGAGATCGGCGGCCGACTCGATCGAGGCCGGGATCGTCTATGTGCCGGAAGAACGCGGAAAACAGGGCGTGGTGATCGGCCTGCCGATCTTCCAGAACGTGTCGCTGCCGTCGCTGGCGCGCACCTCGAAATCCGGCGTGCTGAGGCTGGCGGAAGAATTCTCGCTCGCCCGCTCCTACACCGAACGGCTCGATCTGCGCGCCTCATCGCTCAGCCAGGATGTCGGCACGCTTTCGGGCGGCAACCAGCAGAAGGTGGTCATCGCCAAATGGCTGGCCACAACGCCCAAGGTGATCATCCTCGACGAGCCGACCAAGGGTATCGACATCGGCTCCAAGGCCGCCGTGCACGGCTTCATGGCCGAGTTGGTCGCGCAAGGCCTTTCGGTGATCATGGTCTCGTCGGAACTGCCCGAAATCCTCGGCATGTCGGACCGCGTCGTGGTCATGCGCGAAGGCCGCATCGCGGCGACGTACGACAACAAGGGGCTGGACGCCGAAACGCTGGTTCGAACGGCAGCGGGGATCGCGGCATGAAGAGCTTCCTCAAATATCGCGAGATCTGGCTGCTTGCCGGCATCGTCGTGCTGATCGGGCTGATCTCGACGCGCTTTCCCGGCTTCGCCGACCCCGCCAATCTGCGCCAGGTGTTCAACGACACCTCCATTTTGATGATCCTGGCACTTGGCCAGATGGTGGTGATCCTGACGCGCTCGATCGACCTGTCGATGGCCTCCAATCTCTGCTTCACCGGCATGGTGGTGGCGATGCTCAACGCCGCGCATCCGGCGATACCGATCTCGGTGCTGATCGTCATCGCTCTCGCCGTCGGCCTCGTGCTCGGCGCGATCAACGGCTTGCTGGTGTGGCGGCTGAACATCCCGTCGATCGTGGTGACGCTGGGCACGCTGACCATCTATCGCGGCGCCACCTTCGTCGTTTCGGGCGGCGCCTGGGTCAATGCCGACCAGATGAGCCCCGACTTCATCAATTTCCAGCGCGCCGTCTTCCTCGGCCTGCCGGTGCTGTCCTGGATCGCGATCATCGTGATCGCGCTGTTCTTCCTGGTGATGACGCGGACCGCGATTGGCCGCTCGATCCACGCCATCGGCGTCAACCCGACGGCGTCGGTCTATGCCGGCATCGATGTCGGCCGCACCAAGTTCATCGTCTTTTGCATTTCCGGCATGATCGGCGGGCTCGCCGGTTATCTGTGGATCTCACGCTACGTGATCGCCTCGGTCGAGGTCGCCAACGGCTATGAGCTCAACATCATCGCCGCCTGCGTCATCGGCGGCATCTCGATCGCCGGCGGCATCGGCTCGGTCGGCGGCGCGGTGCTGGGCGCGCTGTTCCTCGGCATCATCTCCAACGCACTGCCGGTCATCAACATCTCGCCCTTCTGGCAGATGGCGATCTCGGGCAGCGCCATCATCCTGGCCGTGGTGCTCAATGCGCGCGGCGAACGCCGGCAGGGCCGCATCATCCTCAGAAAGGCGGAAGCGGCATGACCGACGCCCCTCACCCGCGCCATATCCCCGACCGGCTCGACAAGCCGCTGTCCTCGGCGATCTTCTCCTGGGAGGCGCTGCTCGTCGTCATCGCGGTCGCCATCTTCGCTGTGAACAGCTTCGCCTCGCCCTACTTCCTCGACCCGTGGTCGCTGTCGGACCTTACCTTCAACTTCACGGAAAAAGGGCTGATCGCTTTAGCCATGGCGCTGCTGATCATCTCCGGGGAGATCGACCTTTCGGTCGCGGCGATTGTGGCTTTAGCCTCGACGATGATGGGCATGGCCGTGCAGGCCGGCGCCGGCACGCCGGTGCTGGTGGCGATCGGCATCGTCGTCGGCTTGGGCTGCGGCGCGTTCAACGGGCTGCTGGTCACCCGCCTCGGCCTGCCGTCCATCGTCGTCACCATCGGCACGATGAGCCTGTTTCGCGGCATCGCCTTCATCATCCTCGGCGACCAGGCCTACAAGGGCTATCCGGAAAGCTTCGCCTTCTTCGGCCAGGGTTACGTCTGGTGGGTATTCTCGTTTGAGCTGGCGCTGTTCCTCGTCGCGGCTTTGATCTACTGGTTCGTGCTGCACCGCACGGCTTTTGGCCGTCGCGTCTTCGCCATCGGCAACAATCCGGTCGCCTGCCAGTTCTCCGGCGTGCGCGTTGCCCGCATCAAGTTCATCCTGTTTTGCCTGACCGGGCTGATGTCGGGCATAGCCTCTGTGCTGATCACGTCACGGCTCGGTTCGACGCGGCCGTCGATCGCGCAGGGCTATGAGCTGGAAGCCATCACCATGGTGGTGCTGGGCGGCGTCTCGATCCTCGGAGGCGCCGGCAGCATCCTCGGCGTCGTGCTTGCCGCCTTCATCATGGGGCTGGTGACGTTCGGGCTCGGCCTGCTCAACGTGCCGGGCATCGTCATGTCGATCTTCATCGGCCTGTTGCTGATCATCGTCATTGCGCTGCCGATCGTCTGGCGGCGACTGCGCGAAGGGCGCTTCGCCTGATGGAAAAATACGCCTTCAAGATGAAGCTCAATCCCGGGATGAAAGCCGAATACAAGCGTCGCCATGACGAGATCTGGCCTGAGCTGGTGGCGCTGCTGAAGCGGGCCGGCGTCTCCGACTATTCGATCCACCTCGACGAGGAGACCGACATCCTGTTCGGCGTGCTTTGGCGCCGTGACGATCACGACATGGCGGACTTGCCCAAGCATCCGGTGATGCAGCGCTGGTGGGCGCATATGGCCGACGTCATGGAAACCAAAGCCGACAACGAACCGGTGGCGGCGCCGCTGGAAACGTTGTTCCATATGGCATGATCCGCCACGTCGCCGTCATCGACATCGGCAAGACCAACGCCAAGGTGGCGCTGGTCGATCTCACGACGCTGAGCGAAATTGCGCTGCGCCGCACGGCGAACTCGCCGGTGCGGCACGCGCCCTACCCGCACCACGATGTCGAGGCGCTGTGGACGTTCATCTTGAACAGCCTGACCTATCTCGACGGCGAACGGCGGATCGACGCCATTTCGATCACCACGCATGGCGCGACCGGCGCGCTGGTGGACGCCTCAGGCGAACTGGTGCTCCCGGTGCTCGACTATGAGTTCGACGGTCCCAATTGGCTTGCGGCCGACTACGACGCCGTCCGCCCGCCCTTTGCCGAGACCGGCACGCCGCGGCTGCCGATCGGCCTCAATCTCGGCGCGCAGCTCTTCTGGCAGCAGAAGTGGTTCCCAGCGGAATTCGCCAGGGCCGCCGCGATGCTGATGTACCCGCAATATTGGGCGCTGCGGCTGACCGGCGTCGCAGCCAACGAGGCGACGTCGCTCGGCTGCCACACCGATCTGTGGAACCCCTGGACCTCCGACTATTCCTCGCTGGTCGACAAGATGGGGTGGCGCCAACTGATGGCGCCGGTGCGGCCGGCAAAAGACCGGCTTGGTCCAATCCTGCCAGCGCTTGCGCGACGCACCGGGCTCGACGAGCAGACTCCGGTGTTCTGCGGACTGCACGATTCCAACGCCTCGCTGCTGCCGCACCTCTTGTCCGACGCACCGCCGTTCTCCGTCGTCTCGACCGGCACATGGGTAGTGTCGATGGCGGTGGGCGGCAGCAAGGTCGAGCTCGACCCGGCACGCGACACGCTGGTCAATGTCAATGCGCTCGGCGACCCGGTGCCGTCGGCGCGCTTTATGGGCGGACGCGAGTTTTCGCTGCTGACCGAGGGTCAGCCACAGGAATGGAGCGAGGCCGACGTTGCCGACGTGCTGACGCGGAAAGCTCTGCTACTGCCTTCCACTCAGTCGGGTTCCGGACCATTCCCGCACCGAACCGCGCAATGGGCCAATGCCGAAGGCCTGAATAGTGGCCAGCGTTTCGCCGCCATCTCGTTCTATCTGGCGCTGATGACCGCGACCTGCCTGGAGCTGATTGGCGGCGACGGGCCGACAACCGTCGAGGGACCGTTCGCGCAAAACCCGCTTTTCAACTGCATGCTGGCGGCAGCGACGGGACGACCGGTCGCTACGTCGGAGACCTCGACGGGCACCAGCATCGGGGCGGCATTATTGGCCTCAGATGGTGTGACCGTGATGAGCAAGGGTGAGCGCACCGCACCGCCAGTCGAGCGCGCCTGGGGCGAATACGTGTTGGCGTGGCAGCAGGCCGTGAAGCTCTAAGCCGGCTCAGCGCGCCGTCCCGTAAAGCAGTCCCCCCGGGTCGATCTGCGGCTTGCGGCCGGCGACCACGTCGGCCAGGAATTGGCCGGAGCCGCAGGCCATGGTCCAGCCGACATGGCCGTGGCCGGTGTCGAGATAGAGATTGCGGTATTTCGCCTGGCCGATCACCGGCACCGAGTTCGGCATCATCGGCCTCAAGCCGGCCCACAGCACGGCCTTCTTCTCGTCGAAGGCACCCGGGAAAAGATCCTTGCCGGTTTCCAGGATGGTCCTGAAATCGCCGGGCTTGAAGCTGCGGTCGAAACCGGTGAATTCGGCCGTCGAGGACATGCGCAGGCGATTGCCGAGCCTCGAATAGCCGATCAGCCGATCCTCGTCGGCGCCGCCCATGGTCGGCCCCTTGCTTTCGTCCTCCAGGGGAATGGTCGCCGTATAGCCCTTCACCGGATAAACCGGCAAGTTGATGCCGTAACGTCGGCCGAGCAAGCCGCTTTCCGGTCCCATGGAGATGACGACGGCGTCGCCTGTGACCGGCCCTGCCGAGGTGATGACCGCCCGCACACGGTCGCCCTCGATGTCGAGACCCTGGATCGTCGTGCCGAACAGGAATCTGACGCCGAGCTTCTCGGCGGCATAGGCGGCGAGCCTGTCGGTGAACTGCTTGGAATCGCCGGTCTGGTCGATCGGCGAATAGATGCCGCCGGCGATCTTTTCCTTCACGCCGGCAAGGCCCGGCTCCAGCTCGACCAGGCGCTCGCGGCCGACAATCTCGATCGGCAGGCCGTGCTCGCCGAGATAGCGGTAATTGTCGGTGCCGGTGTCGAGGCTCTTCTGCGACCGGAAAAAGTAGAGAATGCCCTTCTTGCGCTCGTCGTAATGGATGCCGGTCTCCTCCGACAGTTGATTGATGCACGCGCGCGAGTGGAGCGCCAGCCTCAGCTTGATGTCGGTGTTGGCGCGCAGCCGCTTGATCGTGCATTCGCGCAGGAAACGCAGGCTCCAGGCATAGAAATACGGATCGAGGCGCAGCCTCACCTTGATGCCGAGATCGTGATTCCAGAGCGCGCGCAGGAAGGTTTTCAGCGCAGCCGGCGAGGCCCAGGCGGTGGCGTCGCCCGGCGACACCAGACCGGCATTCGACTGGCTGGTGCCCCGCGCCGCCGCTTCATGGCGCTCGATCACCGTCACCTCGTGACCGTCTTTGGCCAGATAGTAGGCGGCCGCCGTGCCAACCACGCCGGCGCCGAGAACCAGGACCTTCATGCCATCCCCCTCAAGGATCGTGCCGGGCGGCACGCTTCTGCGCACCGCTCCGGCTATCCCTTAACGCCTCTGCAGAGGTCGCACGAGCCCTTGGCCCAACAGATGGACTATTTGTCTTGACGCAATTCCGGACGGAAGGCTACGGCGAAGTCGCCGAGCCTGACCGCTACACACTTTTCCTGGAATTGCTCAGTTTCGAACCGAGTTCTTGGTCGTCAGAATGCGCTCCCACGCCAACGCATCGTTGACGATCAGGTCGAGATCGTCGCGCTGCGGCGTCCAGCCGAGCTCCTTGCGGGCGAGCTCGGAATTGGCGACCACCGCGGCGGCGTCGCCCGGCCGGCGGTCCCCCATACGCACATCGAAGTCATGGCCGAAGGCGCGGCGCACGCTGTCGATCACTTCCAGCACCGAATAGCCATGGCTGTAGCCGCAATTGGCGACGAGGCTACTCCCGCCGTCGCGCAGCCGCTGCAGCGCCAGCCGGTGCGCGGCGGCGAGATCGCTGACATGGATATAATCGCGCATGCAGGTGCCGTCCGGCGTCGGATAATCATTGCCGAAGACCTGCATGAAGGGGCGCTTGCCGAGCGCGGTCTCGCAGGCGACCTTGATCAGATGCGTGGCGCCGGGCGTCGACTGTCCGGTGCGGCCCTTCGGATCGGCGCCGGCAACGTTGAAATAGCGCAGCGCCGTATAGCGGATGTCGTGCGCCAGCGCCGCATCGCGCAACATCCATTCGCTCATCAGCTTGGAGAGGCCATAAGGCGATTCCGGCGCAAGGCGGGCATCCTCGCGCACCGGCTCCAGCCCGGCGCCGCCATAGACGGCGGCAGTGGAGGAGAAGATGAAGTGCGGCACGCCTTCACGCACCGCGGTTTCGATCAGCGTGCGGGTCTTGCAGGTGTTGTTCTCGTAGTAGCCGAGCGGATCGGCGACCGATTCCGGCACCACGATCGAGCCGGCGAAATGGATGATGGCGTCGACCTTGTTTTCGCGGATCACCTGGCCGACCAGTTCCTTGTCGGCGACGTCGCCGATCACGAGCTTTGCCTCGGGCGCCACCGCCCATTCGAAGCCGGTGGAAAGCCGGTCGAGCACCACGACGCTCTCGCCGGCGTCCAGCAGCTCCCAGACCATGTGGCTGCCGATATAGCCGGCACCGCCCGTCACCAAAACCGTCATTTTCTACCTCGCTGATCAAGATTTATCGGAAACTGTCTCAACAGCCACCGTGCTGGAAACCCCGCCGCAAGCCCGCTAAAGCCTATGTCGTTCCCCCAAAACCGCTGTGCACTTTTGGGCGATATGCATACGCCTCCCCATAATGTTAAGTCCGTAACAGTTCCTCCCGTCCGAGGCATCGTACTGAAACAAAGCTGCTTCAAACAGCCGGGAATAGGCCACGATCCGGCATCGTTAGGAACAGGGCCGGGGCGTGGCATTTTGACCGGTCGGGTCCGGTGGACGTGGCATGGGGCAGTGACTATGATCCGCCGCAAAATTGGGAAGTCGACATGAACTACCAGCGGTTCTTCGAGGATGCGATCGACCAGCTCCACGCCGAGCGTCGCTACCGCGTTTTCGCCGACCTCGAGCGCATCGTTGGCAAGTTCCCGCGCGCCATCTGGCGTTCCAACGGCCGCGCCCAGGAAATCACCGTCTGGTGCTCCAACGACTATCTCGGCATGGGCCAGAACGCGGATGTGATTGCCGCCTTCCAGACCGCGGCCGGCAAGATGGGTTCGGGCGCCGGCGGCACCCGCAACATCTCCGGCACCTCCAACCCGCTGGTCGAGCTGGAGCATGAGCTCGCCGACCTGCACGACAAGGAAGCGGCGCTGGTCTTCACCTCCGGCTTCGTCTCCAACGAGGCCTCGATCTCGACCATCGCCAGGCTTTTGCCCAACTGCCTGATCATCTCGGACGAGCTCAACCATGCCTCGATGATCGAAGGCGTGCGCCGCTCGGGCGCGGAAAAGAAGATCTTCCGCCACAACGACGTCGCGCATCTGGAAAGCCTCTTGCAGGCGGCCGGCCGCGAGCGCGCCAAGCTGATCGTCTTCGAGAGCGTCTATTCGATGGACGGCGACATCGCGCCGATCAGGCAGATCGTCGAGCTCGCCGAACGCTACAACGCCATGACCTATATCGACGAGGTCCATGCGGTGGGCATGTACGGGCCGCGCGGCGGCGGCATCACCGAACGCGAGGGCCTGGCCGACCGCATCGACGTCATCCAGGGCACGCTGGCCAAGGCGTTCGGCACGCTGGGCGGCTACATCACCGGCACGAGCGCGGTGATCGACGCGGTTCGCTCCTATGCGCCGGGCTTCATCTTCACGACCGCGCTGCCGCCGGCGATCGCCGCCGCCACCACCGCCTCCATCCGCCACCTCAAACGCTCGCAGTCCGAGCGCGACGCACAGCAGCGCCAGGCAGCCAGGACCAAGCAGGTGCTTGCCGCCGCGGGCCTGCCGGTGATGGAATCGGCCACCCACATCGTGCCGGTGCTGGTCGGCGACCCCGAGCTTTGCAAGATGGCGAGCGACCGCCTGCTTGGCGTGCACGGCATCTACATCCAGCCGATCAACTACCCGACGGTGCCGCGCGGCACCGAGCGGCTGCGCATCACGCCGACGCCGTTCCATTCGGACGCGCTGATCGCCGAATTGCAGGACGCGCTGGTCGAGACCTGGGATGCGCTGGGCATCCCCTATGCCGGCTCCGGCCGTCCCGCCGTCGCCAAGACCGACCGGATCATTCCGCTCCTGGTGCCGAAGTCAGGCGGGTGAAGCCCGTTTTAAACTCTACTCCGGCGGCCATCCGCTGCAACTTTCTGCGCTTCCGGTGCTCACGGACTTGAATGTCCGCTGCGCTCCGGTTCTCGAAAGTCACACCGGCTGACTCACCGGAGCGAGTCTCAATTCGGGCTTCGTCGACGGCTCGGCTATACCGTCTTCATCCATTTCCCCAGGCGATGCGCCGCTTCCTCGAGCTGATCGAGGCGGCGGTGGAAGCATAGTCTGAGGAAGGCCTCGCCGCCGGGGCCGAAGGCGGTGCCGGGCGCCAGGCCGACATTGGCGTTGTCGACGATGTCGAAGGCGGCTTTTCGGGAATCGCTGAGGCCGTCGACGGTGAAGAACAGATAGAAGGCGCCTTGCGGCACGGTGAAGCGCGCTTTGCCGGTGGCGCCCAGGATATCGCAGACCAGATCGCGTGCTTTTCGCGCGCGCTCCACCTGTTCGGCGATGAAGCCGTCACCCTCGTCGAGGGCGGCGACCGCGCCGCGCTGCATGAACTGGGCGACGCCGGAGTTCGAGTACTGGATCAGGTTTTCGAACACCTGCTGCAAGGCGGGGTGCGTCTTGATCCAGCCGACGCGCCAGCCGGTCATCGCCCAGTTCTTGGAAAAGCTGTTGACGAACAGAATGCGGTCCTCGGGCGTGGTAATGTCGAGGAAGGACGGCGCGCGGCCATGGCCGTAGTGGAACAGCGAATAGATCTCGTCGGCAATGATCCACAGGCCCTTTTGGCGGGCGAGATCGAGGATCGCCTGGAGCGTCTCCCGATCGGCGGTCCAGCCGGTCGGGTTGGACGGCGTGTTGATGAACAACAGCTTCGTGCGCGGCGTGACCGCGGCGGCGATCTTGTCGACGTCGCAGGACCAGCCATTGCCGGACTGGTCGAGGGTGACCGGCACCGGCACGGCGCCCGCCACGCCGGCGGC
The DNA here is from genome assembly GCF_051127865.1 of Mesorhizobium sp. RIZ17. NCBI lineage: Bacteria > Pseudomonadati > Pseudomonadota > Alphaproteobacteria > Hyphomicrobiales > Phyllobacteriaceae > Mesorhizobium > Mesorhizobium sp. RIZ17. The sequence continues at coordinate 2,792,602 of NZ_CP147861.1, read as the reverse complement.
CGCGGCGAAGTTCGGCCAGGCGGGCGAGAGGTAGATAACCTCATCGCCGCTGCCGGCGATCGCGTCGATAGCCAGCTGGATGGCATGCATGCCGGATCCGGTGACGATGAATTCTTCCTCGGCGAAGGTCTTGCCGAAGTGCCTGGCGTAGTAGCGGGCGAGCGCCTGCCTGAGCGCGGGAATGCCCCTCTGCCAGGTGTAGAAAGTCTCGCCGTCGGCCAGTCCCTTGGCGGCGGCATCGCTGATGAAGGCCGGCGTCGGCAGATCGCCCTCACCGGCCCAGAGCGGGATCAGGCCTTCGCGCAGGCGACCATGATTGACGACGGCGACAATGCCGCTTTCAGGGGCAGCTCGGGCCTCGGTGCGCAAGGTCTCGATAAGGGTCATGGGCAAAATCCATATTCGTCTCGTGAGCGCTCTTACCAGATCGCCAAACGGAAAACCCCGGCCGCGGGCGGCCGGGGTTTTGGTCCAGAGCGCCCGCTCTGCGTTATCTCTTGGCGAGCAGGTCGCGGATTTCGGTCAGAAGCTGCACATCGGCAGGCGGCGGCGCGGCGGCAGGGGCCGGCTTTTCGCGCTCAAGCCGCCTGCGCATATTGTTCACGGCCTTGACCATCAGGAAGATGATAAAGGCCAGGATCAGGAAGTTCAGCACCACGGTGATGAAGCTGCCATAGGCAAAGACCGCGCCCTCTTTCTTGGCATCGGCCAGCGTGGCCGAATGGACGTTCGAGGACAGTCCGAAGAAGTAGTTGTTGAAGTCCAGCCCGCCGAAGATCGCGCCGACGATCGGCATGATGATGTCATTGACAAGCGATTCGACGATCTTGCCGAAAGCGGCGCCGATGATGACGCCGACGGCCAAGTCCATCACATTGCCCTTGGAGATGAATTCCTGGAATTCTTTCAGCATTCGACCCTCCTTGCATCACGGGCCGCGCTGCCGCCTCTCCAGTGTCCTTCGACGCCGACCCAAGGTTCACAATAACAAAAACCCCCGGTTGCAAAACCGGAAAATGAGCCAAGGCACCGGTTTGTGTTTACATAGCGTCATCAAGCACATATGCGCCGAAAGCCGCGATGGACTTGGGCTCCAAGCTGTGATTGCGTCTAGCCCAGGCCAGGGTGGAGACCGACTTTGAATCAAGAATAGAGCATGATGTCGCCCGAAAACCGCTTCCCACTTTTCGGCATCATGCTCCAGGGAGGAAGTGCGGACCGTGCAAGGCTGGTTCGTCGTCATCATCGCGATCGCCTATGTGACGCTGCTTTTCGCCATCGCCAGCGTCGGCGACCGGCGTTCGGCTACGATCGGCCTGGGCCGGGCACGGCCTTTCATCTATGCGCTCAGCCTGGCCATCTACTGCACCTCCTGGACCTTTTTCGGCTCGGTCGGCCTTTCCTCCGAGCGCGGCCTCGAATTCCTCGGCATCTATACCGGTCCGGTGCTGGTCTTCGTGTTCGGCTTCCCGCTGCTCAACCGCATGATCCGGCTGGCAAAAAGCGAGAAGATCACCTCGATCGCCGACTTCCTCGGCGCCCGCTACGGCAAGAGCTTCACAGTCGCGGCGATCGCGACGCTGATCGCAACCGTCGGCGCGGTGCCCTACATCGCGTTGCAGCTCAAGGCGATCTCGGGCTCCGTCAGCCTGATGGTCGAGCACTATACCGGCTCGCCGCCCTCCTTCGATCCCTTCGTCAGCGATATCTCGCTGGTGGTGGCGATGCTTTTGGCGCTGTTCGCGGTGCTGTTCGGCACCCGCCATGCCGACGCCACCGAACATCAGGACGGGCTGGTGCTCGCGGTGGCGGTCGAGACCGTGGTCAAGCTCGCCGCCTTTCTCGCCATCGGCCTGATGGTGACGTTCCTGATCTTCGGCGGCCCCGGCGACATGTTCGCCAAGCTCGCCGGAAACGGCCAGGTGCGCCAGGCCATGAGCTACAGCACCTCCCTGGCCACCTGGCTGGTGCTGACTGGCCTCAGCGGCTTTGCCGTGCTGATGCTGCCGCGGCAGTTCTACGTCACGATCGTCGAGAACCGCAGCGAGGCGGAACTGCGCACGGCGACCTGGGTGTTCCCGCTCTATCTCGTGGCGATCAACCTCTTCGTGCTGCCGATCGCCTTTGCCGGCTTGTCGCTGGTCGGCACCAAGACCAGCAGCGACCTTTACGTGCTGTCGCTGCCGCTGCTCAGCGGGCATGACCTGCTGGCGATGGCCGCCTTCGTCGGCGGCCTGTCGGCGGCGACCGCCATGGTGATCGTCGAGAGCGTCGCGCTGTCGATCATGATCTCCAACGATCTCGTCATCCCGCTGTTCGTGCGGCGCGTGCTCAAGACCAGTTCTTCGGAGAGCGAGGACTGGTCGACGCTCATCCTCAACGTGCGCCGCGCCTCGATCTTCATCATGCTGTTCATCGCCTTTCTCTATTATCGCGAGAGCACCAACAGCGCGCGGCTGTCGTCGATCGGCCTGATGTCGTTTGCCGCGATCGCGCAATTCGCGCCGGCGCTGATCGGCGGGCTGATCTGGCGTCGCGCCAATGGCCGGGGCGCAGCACTCGGCATGGTCGCCGGCATCGCCGTCTGGAGCTACACGCTGCTACTCCCCTCGTTGGTCGGTCCCGCTTCCGGCATCGTCGCCCATGGGCTGTTCGGCTTCGAGGCGCTGAGGCCGCAGGCGCTGTTCGGCACCGTCGGCGAGCCGCTGAACCATGGCGTGCTGTGGAGCCTCTCGGTCAACGCCCTGTTCTTCGTGCTTGGATCTCTGTCGCGAGCATCGGTACCGCTGGAGCGGATCCAGGCGGCGATCTTCGTGCCGCGCGAGGCCGGCCCGATGCCGAGCCTCAGGCGCTTCCGCACCGCCGTCACCGTCAACGACCTGAAGGATACGATCTCGCGCTATCTCGGCGTCGAGCGCACGGAGCGCTCGTTCCAATCCTTCGAGAGGGACGCGAAAGTCTCCCTGCACGGCACCGAACAGGCCAGCATGGATGTCATCCGCTTCTCGGAGCAGCTGCTGGCGAGCGCCGTCGGCTCTTCCTCGGCGCGGCTGATCCTGTCGCTGCTCTTCCGCCGCAACGACCGCGATTCCAAGGATGCCTTCAAGCTGCTCGACGACGCCACCGAGGCGCTGCAGCACAATCGCGACCTCTTACAGATCGCGCTCGACCAGATGGAGCAAGGCATCACCGTCTTCGATCGCGATTTCCGGCTGATCTGCTGGAACCGGCAATACCGGCTGCTGTTCGACCTGCCGGACGAGATGGGCCAGGTCGGCGTCTCGCTCGACCGGATCCTGCGCCATCTCGCCGAGCGCGGCGACATTCCCGCCGACCAGCGCGTGACGACGCTCAACCGACTGACCAGCTTCGCCGGCCCATGGCAGATGGAGCTCAAGACCAGCGGCCGCATCCTGGAGCTGCGCTCCAACCCGATGCCCGATGGCGGCATCGTCGCCACCTATGCCGACATTTCCGGCCGCGTCGAGCAGGACCTGGCGCTGAAGCGGGCCAATGAATCGCTGGAGCAGCGGGTCAAGACCCGCACCATCGAGCTCACCCGCGTCAACGAGGAGCTGGCGCAGGCGCAGATGCTGGCCGAGGAAGCCAATCTCGGCAAGACGCGCTTCCTCGCCGCCGCCGGCCACGACATCCTGCAGCCGCTCAACGCGGCGCGGCTCTATTGCTCGTCGCTGATCGAGAAGGCCGGCAAGGGACCGGCCGGCAAGGCCGCCGTCAACATCGAATCCTCCCTGGAATCGGTCGAGACCATCCTCGGCGCGGTGCTCGACATCTCGCGGCTCGACGCCGGCGCCATGAAGCCCGAGAACGCCGCCTTCAACCTCGGCGGACTGCTCGGCCAGATCGGCAATGATTTTCGCCCTTTGGCCGCTGAAAAGAAGCTCGAGCTCACGATCATCCCATCCTCGCTCGGCGTCATGACCGATCGCAATCTGTTGCGACGGCTGATCCAGAACCTCGTTTCCAACGCCATCAAATACACGCGCCAAGGCCGCATCCTGGTTGGCGTGCGGCGGCGCGGCGAGCTGGCCGAGATCCAGGTGATCGACACCGGCATCGGCATTGCCGGCGACAAGCTGAACACCGTCTTCCACGAGTTCACGCGCCTCGACGAGGGCGTGCGCGAGGCCGAAGGCCTTGGCTTGGGTCTCTCCATCGTCGACCGTATCGCCAGGGTGCTGAGGCTCGAGATCCAGATCTTCTCCAACCCCGGCAAGGGCACGCGCTTTTCCGTGATCCTGCCGGTCGCGGCGGTGGCGGCGCCGCCGCGCGAGGCCGGCAAGGCGCCGGCCCGCTCCGCCTCGACGCTTGCCGGGCTCAATGTGCTGTGCATCGACAATGACGCGCGCATCCTCGACGGCATGCGGCTGCTGCTCGAAGGCTGGGGATGCCATGTCGAGACGGCTTCGGGATCAGGCGATCTCATGAAACCCGGCGCGCCGAAACCGGACCTGGTGCTTGCCGACTATCATCTCGACGGCAGCACCGGGCTCGATGCCGTCGCCACGCTGCGCGCCGCCTACGGACAGGACCTGCCCTGTGTGCTGGTCACCGCCGACCGCTCCAGCGAAGTGCGCGCGGCTGCCGGCCGGCTCGACATTCCCGTCGTCAACAAGCCGCTGAAGCCAGCGGTGCTGCGCTCGATGATGGCGCGCGTCAGGCCGCTGGCGCCGGCGGCGGAGTGATCTCAAACTCAACCGCGATGGCCGAGACTTCGGAGATAGGCGCAGAACATGCCGGCGAGTGCATCGGAATAGGCTTCGATCTCATCGGGCGTTCGTTCCTTCTCGGAGAAATCCGCTCCCACGGCGCTCAGCGTCTTCATGATCAACTCGCCGGTCATGGCGCGGACAGCGGCGGAAGCGTCGGGCAGCACTTCGCGCAGGAAGGTCTCGACCGTGCGGTCGGCCATGGCCTTTGCCTCCTCGGCCTCCGGCGCATCCCGATAGAGCGGCGCCGCGTCGTTCAGCGCGCCGCGCACCGCCGCCTCCTCGCATTCCGAACGAATGAAGGCGTGCACCAGCGTTCTTATCCGCTCGAACGGCGACAGTTCGAGGTTCTCAAGGATACCGCACAGAAGTTCGGTCGTCTGACGCCATTCATCGCTCTGCAGGCGGAACAGAAGTGCGGCCTTGTTCGGGAAATACTGGTAGAGCGAGCCGACGCTGACGCCGGCCCTTTCCGCCACGCGCGTGGTGGTGAATCTCTGCGCCCCCTCGCTCGCCAAAACCTGAGCAGCCGCCTGCAGAATCGCCGCGACGAGCTCCGTGGCGCGCGCCTGTTTTGGCTGTTTTCGGGTGGAAATTGAAGGGCTTGGGCGTTGGATCATGGCCACGCTTGGAAATGCGAATTGGAAACCTGAAGGATTATTCGTATTTTTCGAAGCGACACAAGAACCGCCCGGAGACAATCATGACCACCTTGACCGGAACTCCTTTGGCCCCGCTCCTCAACCGCCTGTTCAAGGAAGCCGCCTCGGCGACCAGCCCGGCGATTTCCAGATACTCGCATGAGGAACGGGCGCGTCTCATCAGCAGCAAGACGGAATACCCACAATTCTACGGCAGCGTGAAAGACCTGTGGCTTGCGGTCTCGCCGGAGACCGGCACACTGCTCTACATGCTGGCGCGCAGCACCGGCGCGCGCATCATCGTCGAATTCGGCACTTCGTTCGGCATCTCGACGCTCTATCTTGCCGCGGCGCTGCGCGACAATGGTGGCGGCCGCCTGATCACCACGGAATTCGAGCCGTCCAAGGTGGTGCGGGCCAAGTCCAACCTGACCGAAGGCGGCCTCATCGACCTGGTGGAGATCCGCGAAGGCGATGCGCTCGAAACGCTTAGCGCTGACCTGCCCGACCGGATAGACCTCCTGCTGCTCGACGGCGCCAAGGCGCTCTATCCGGAGATATTGAACCTGGTCGAGAGCCGGCTCCGACCCGGCGCGCTAGTCATCGCCGACAATGCCGACTCCTCGCCCGAATATCTGGAGCGGGTGCGCGCGCCGGAGGGCGGCTATATGTCGACGCCGTTCGGCGACGACGTCGAGCTGTCGATGCGGCTCAACTGATCACGCCCCAACGACAAACCCATGCTGTCCGTCGGACAGCCGTAGGCGTTTACGTCAACCAACGCGCAATCCCAGCCTTCGGGCCCCGGCCTTCGAGCCTTTGACGCGTAGGTGAACTTCATGACCATTCTGCCATCGACCTGGCGCCGGCTGCCGCGCCCGGCCCTGCTCGGCCTTTTCCTGTTCTTCTGCGCCGGTTTCGCCGATGGCGCGCTGGTGCCCTTCTTTCCGCTTTGGGCGAGCGGCGAGGCGAACATCCCTGTCGGCGCTATCGGCTTGCTGTTTGCCTGCTATGCGGGCGGCGAGCTCGTCGCCGCGCCGCTGATCGGCGGCATTGCCGACGGGATCGGCCGGCGGCCGGTGCTGATCCTGTCCTCGCTCGGCGTCGGCTGCGGTTTCATCGCGCTGTTCTTCGTCCACGGCGTCGCCGCCACCGCGGCCGCGCTGCTTTTGACCGGCATGTGCGAGTCGGTGCTCCACCCGACCATCCTCACCGCCATCGCCGATGTGACGGAGTCTTCCGCGCATCCGCGCTGGTTCGGCATGGCGCGCGTCAGCTCGAGCGCCGGGCAGATCCTCGGACCGGCCTGCGGCGCGCTGCTGGCGCTCGTTTCGCTGGGCAGCGTGTTCCTCGCCGGTGGCGGTATGCTCATCCTTGGCGGCATCGTCATGCTCATCGCATTCGCCGAAACGCATGGCAGCGGTCGCGCCGAAGGCGAAGCCGAGGACGCGGAGGAAGGGGAAAGCCTGTCGGCGCTGCTGCCAGCCTTGCGCGACGGCCGCCTGGCCAAGCTGCTCGCCTGGGTGGTGCTGTTCGAGATTTCCGGCAACTGGATCGAGGCCGTCATCCCGCTCTATGCGCAGGATGCCGGCACGCTCAGCCCGTCCGGCGTCGGCGCGCTGTTTGCCTATGCGGCCGCCCTGACGGTCGGATTGCAGATGCTGGTCGGCCGGTTTGCCGAGGCGCGATCGGCGCTTTGGCTGGCAGCCGGCGCCGGCATCTCGACCATCGCCGCCTTTGCGCTGCTGGCGGTTTCGCCGGGCATCATCTCGCTCATCGCCGCCGTCAGCCTGTGCGCGGTGGCGCAGATGCTGGTCGGGCCGCTGGTGCCGACCGCCGTCAACGCGCTGGCGCCATCGGCGCGGCGTGCCTCCTACATGGCCGCCTCGTCGGTGGCTGTCGACCTCAAGGACTCGCTCGGACCGTCGATCGGCACTGCGCTCTACGCGCTGGCGCCACGCCTGCCCTGGATCGCCGGCATTCCGCTCGTGGCCATCGCCTCGCTTGGTCTTGGCGCGGCCATCGGACGAGCGCGGAGCCCTGTGGACACCGCCGAGGATGATGCAATGCCGGCCTCGGCCGTCGAAAACTATCGCTAAAGCATGTCTCCCGAAAGTGGCCCGGTTTCGGGACAAAGACATGCTTAAAATCAAAAACTTAAAGCAGGTCGCGTGAATCCTTTTTCACTCGACCTGCTTTAGGCGCTCGTTCAGCATCACGGCCAGGACCGCGCCGGCCGGCAGCTTCAGATGGAGCTGTCGGCCATTTGCGAATTGCGGAACCGAGGCCTCGCGCCACTAGCAGGCGGACGGTGATCGCGAAACGCCATGGCAAGGGTGCGCAACGCATCGCGCGACTGGGCGTCGGAGAGCGTGGACAACAGCACGATCTCCGATGCCGGCAGCGGCGGCAGGCCGAATTTGCGGCTGATCTCGATCGTGCCGGGCGGAACCAGGCGAGACGAGAAGGCGCCGGCGGCAAGGCCCGCCGACACGGCCTCCGCAACCGCAAAGGAGCCGCAGCCCAGGAAGACTTGTGTCCACGGTATACCGACCGCGTCGAGCGCGCCGGTGACGACGTCGCGGATGCTGCAGGAGGGCGAGGAGGCGGCCAGCCGCAGCGGCTCGCCAGCGCGGTAGACGAAGTCCGGCGTCGCGTACCAGCCGAAATGCTCGGGCGCCAGCACCTCGCCGTCGCGGCGGCCGTCCCCACGCCGCACGATCGCCGCATCGAGATCGCCGCGATCGAAGGCGGCGAGCAGGTCGCGTGTGTCGTCAAGCCTGACCTCGATGGTCAGCGCCGGGTCATGCGCACTGAGCCGCGCCAGCAAGGTAGGCACCTCGGCGCCGCCGACATGGGTGGCGATGCCGAGCCGAAAATGGCGGCGAACAGCCGTAAGACTGGCGACAGCGCGGTCGTGCGCGGCAAGCAGCTCGCGCGCCGGCTCCAGGAAGACGGCACCGCGCGTTGAAAGCCGCACCAGCCGCGGCGTCCGCTCGATCAGTCTTTCGCCGATCCGGTCTTCCAGCCGCTTCAGCTTGACGCTGATCGCGCCCTGGGTGCTGCCAATGGCGTCGGCGGCGTGGGTGAAGCTGCGTAGGTCGGCGACAGTAACGAAGGCTCTTACCGCATCTACGTCCAGCGTCATGTCAGCTATCCTGTTTTGTTGTCTCTGAAATAGCCAACCATGCAATTCTAAAATGATCAAGCCTGCCTTAACTTGCGTTGGGCGTACAGCGGCAAACCATCCGGTTTCGCCCTGCCCCAAGAAATTCGAGAGGTTTGACCATGACTCCTGTCCTCACCCGCCGGGGCATCGTCGTTCTGTTCGCCGCATGTCTTGCCTGCCTGATGTTCGGGCTGGAGATATCGAGCGTTCCCACCATCCTGCCGACGCTGGAGCAGGTGCTCAAGGCGGACTTCACGCAACTGCAATGGGTGATGAACGCCTATACGATCGCCGTCACGAGCGTGCTGATGGCGGTCGGCACCATTGCCGATCGTTATGGGCGCAAGCGCGTCTTCCTGGTCTCGATCGCCGCCTTCGGGCTTGCCTCGCTGATCTGCGGCCTGGCGGGCAACGTCTCGACGCTGATCGCCGCGCGCTTCCTGCAGGGGTTGAGCGGCGGCGCGATGCTGATCTGCCAGCTCGCCGTGCTGTCGCATGAATTCCAGGACGGGCGCGAGCGCGCCGTGGCCTGGGGCTGGTGGGGCGTCATCTTCGGCATCGGCCTCGGCTTCGGTCCGATCATCGGCGGCGGCATCGTCGCCGTGTCGAGCTGGCAGTGGGTGTTCCTCATCCATGTGGCGGTTGCGATCGTCGCCTTCGTGCTTGCCTTGGGCGGCGTCCATGAATCGAGGGATCTGCAAGCGGGCAGGCTGGATCTCGCCGGCATCCTGACCTTGTCGCCTTCCGTCTTCTGCCTCGTCTTCTACATCACGCAGGGACCGGAGCTCGGATTTGCCAGCCCCGCCGCCCTGGCGATCCTTGGCCTGTCGATCGCGAGCTTCGTGGCGTTCCTCGTCGCCGAAAGGCTCAGCAAGCGGCCGATGTTCGACTTTTCGGTGTTTCGCATCCGCCCGTTTTCCGGCGCGATCGTCGGCTCGACGGCGATGAATATCAGCTACTGGCCGTTCATGATCTATCTGCCGATCTGGTTCCATACAGGCCTCGGCCTCGACAGCTTCGCCACCGGCCTTGCCTTGCTGGCCTACACGCTGCCGACGCTGGTCATGCCGCCTTTGGCCGAGCGGCTGTCGCTGCGCTACCGGCCCGGCGTCGTCATCCCGGCGGGGCTCGCGATCATCGGCATCGGTTTCTTCCTGATGAAATGGGGCAGCGCCGCGGCCCATGCCAGCTGGCTGACCATGCTGCCCGGCTGCCTGATCGCGGGCGCCGGGCTCGGCATCACCAACACGCCGGTCACCAACACGACCACCGGCTCGGTTTCGCGCAACCGCGCCGGGATGGCGTCCGGCATCGACATGAGCGCGCGCATGATCTCGCTTGCGGTGAACATCGCGGTGATGGGCTTCATCCTGGCGAACGGCGTGCTCTCCCATCTCATGATCGTGCTGCCCGATCTCGACAGCGCAAGACTCCGTCAGTTCGCCGAGGCGATCGCGGCCGGCAATCCGGTGCCGAGCCTGCCGGACGACGTCGCGCATGGCGCGCTGGCGAGCGGCTTTGGCTGGGTGATGCTCTATGGCGGCGTCGCCGTATGGATCATGGCGGCGATCGGCTTTGCGATCTTCGGGGCACGACCGGCGCGGCAGGAAGCGGTTCAGCGCCCGGACTGAAACGGACGGTCAGCCGACCGGCTGCAGCGGGTCGCCGCCGATCTTCGACAGCTGGATCACCGCCTGGGTGCGGCTGTCGACACCGAGCTTCTGCAAGATGGCCGAGACATGCGCCTTGATGGTGGCCTCGGAGACGCCGAGCTCATAGGCGATCTGCTTGTTGAGCAAGCCCTCCGCCAGCATGCCGAGCACTCGCGTCTGCTGCGGCGTCAGCGCCTGCAGGCGCTTGATCAGGTCGGAGATCTCCGGATCGCGCTCGACGCCGAGCTCGATACCGGCGGGTGCGGCGATATCGCCGGCAAGCACCGCCTGCACGGCGGCGCGGATTTCTTCCATGCTGGCCGATTTGGAAATGAAGCCGGACGCTCCGAGATCGAGCGCGCGGCGGATGGTGACGGGATCGTCATGCGCCGACACCACCACCAGCGGCACCGCCGGATGGATACCGCGCAGCGAGATCAGGCCGGAGAGGCCGCTGGCGCCCGGCATCGACAGGTCGAGCAGCACCATGTCGACATCCTCGTTGGCGAGCACCAGCGCCTTGGCGCTTTCGAAATCCCCTGCCTCATGGATGGCGGCAACGTCGCCGACGCCGGCCAGCGCCTCCTTCAGCGCGCCGCGAAAAAGCGGATGGTCGTCGGCAATGACGAAAGTGTGGCCCGACGGCAAATATTCCTCCCCCGATCCCATCATCATTGTGTGCTTCTTGCGGGGACCGGAATGATTATGCGGCGACGCGGCGCGTTTTCAAGCGGCAAAGGCCGCGCGCGGGGTTTTCCCCAACGGTTCGGCTCTTGTTTTGCGCAATTCCGGACGGAAAACCGCTATGCACTTTTCCTGGAATTGCGCCCTCGGTTCAGGTCTTCTGGTTCAGCTTGCCGCTGTCGCCGTCTTCCTTGTCCATGTCCTTGACGATGTCCTTGAAGGTTCGGAAGAACTGCTCCATGTAGCCCATCGTCTTGTTGAAGTCCTCCTGGCTCGGCAGTTGCGATTCCAGCCGGGCCGAGAGCGAATTCTCGAGCTTGGCGACGCGCGCGTCGAGCGCCTTGACCGAATTGTCGAGCCGGTCGATCTCGTCCTGGTAGGCGGCCCGCTCGTCGGCCGCCATCTTGCAGACGAGCTGGCCGGTGCGCTCCTCGCAGATCGACATGGCGCCGGTCCTTGTGTCCATGCGAACATAACCGTCGGCGGACTTCTCCAGCCGATAGTGGTCGGTCTCCTCGGAATAGGCGGACGCGGCAACCAGCGAGCAGAGCGCCGCGGGGATCAGGATGTGCTGCAGACGCATAGTGTCCTCCATGAGCCAGTGAAGGCGGGCTATCACAGGTTTGCGCCGGAAATGGGGAAGAGTCGAGCTTGAGCCTTCCCCGCACCTTCGGTTCGGACTATAGCGCGACAATGTCTCAGATTATCTACAAGATCGCCCCCGAGGCGCTTTGGCGCGAAGCCGAGAGGAACGGGCGCTTTACCGGCGCGCCGATCGACATCGCCGACGGCTTCATCCATTTCTCCACCGCCGGCCAGGTGCGCGAGACGGCGGCCAGGCATTTCGCCGGCCAGAGCGATCTGCTGCTTATCGCCATCGACGGGGCTAAGCTGGGCGACGCGCTGAAATACGAAGTGTCGCGCGGCGGCGCCCTGTTCCCGCATCTTTACGCTCCGCTCGCTCTCGATGCCGCCCTCTGGGTCAAGCCGCTGCCGCTCGGCGCGAACGGCCACGAATTCCCGGCGCTGGAGGGCGAATGAGCGTGCTCGACCGGATCGGCCAGAAGCTGCTTTTCTCCTTCGATCCGGAAACCGCGCACGGCATGTCGATCGCGGCTTTGCGCTGCGGGCTTCCGGTCGGCGCGACCACAACGCGCGACGCGCGGCTCAAGATCAGTCTTAGCGGTCTCGATTTCCCGAATCCGCTCGGCATGGCCGCCGGCTACGACAAGAACGCCGAGGTGCCGGACGCGCTGCTGGGGCTCGGCTTCGGCTTTGCCGAGGTCGGCACCATCACGCCGCAGCCGCAATCGGGCAATCCGAAGCCGCGCATCTTCCGGCTGACGGCGGACGAAGCGGTGATCAACCGGCTGGGTTTCAACAATGAGGGCCACGCGGCGGCGGAAAGACGGCTTGCCGCGCGCAAGGGGCGGCCGGGTATCGTCGGCGTCAATATCGGCGCCAACAAGGACAGCGCCGACCGCATCGCCGACTATGAGCGCGGCGTCGCCCGCTTCGCGCCCTATGCGAGCTATCTGACCGTCAACATCTCCTCGCCAAACACGCCGGGCCTGCGCAACATGCAGGCGCGCGAGCAGCTCGGCGAATTGCTGTCGCGGGTGATGGCCGCGCGCGCCACCGCTCTTGCGCAACCGCCCGTCTTCCTCAAGATCGCGCCGGATCTCGTCGAGGCGGAGCTGGAAGACATCGCCGCCGAGGTCGCCGAGAAGGAAGTCGATGGCGTCATCGTTTCCAACACGACGCTGGCGCGGACCGGGTTGCGGAGCGGCGGCGTCGCGAATGAAACCGGCGGGCTCTCTGGGAAACCATTGTTCGAGCGTTCGACCGCGGTTCTGGCCCGGATGCGCAGGCTGCTTGGCCCGCAGATCGCGATCATCGGTGTCGGCGGCGTCGATTCCACCGAGGCGGCATTGGAAAAGATCCGCGCCGGCGCCGACCTCGTCCAGCTCTACACCGGGATGATCTACGCTGGACCAATGCTGCCGGGGCGCATCGTTGCCGGCATGGCGCGCTTTGTGGAGAAGGAGCGTCTCAAATCCATCGGAGAGTTGCGCGATACCGGCTGCGCAAGCTGGTCCGAACGACTCTGACGAGTTTCCGCCAAACCGGGAGGACAGACGATGGCCGAGGTTCTGAACTCTGTCGTGGACTCGATCGGTGGAACACCATTGGTCCGGCTCGACAGGCTGACGGCGCAGGCAGGCGTCGACGGCGCAATCCTCGCCAAGCTGGAATATCTCAATCCGGGCTTTTCCAAGAAGGACCGTGCGGCGCTTGGAATAGTCGAGGAGGCCGAAAGGTCCGGCGCCATCAAGCCGGGGCAAACGGTGGTCGAGCTTACCTCCGGAAACATGGGAACGGGGCTCGCGATCATCTGCGCCGTCAGGGGTTACCCCTTCGTCGCGGTGATGTCGAAGGGCAACTCCGAAGAGCGTGCACGCATGATGACGGCGCTCGGCGCGGAAGTTATCCTCGTAGACCAGTTGCCGGGGTCGGTGCCGGGACAGGTCTCGGGTGGCGATCTGGCGCTCGTCGAGCAGGCGGCCAGAGCGGTCACGGAGGAACGAGGCGCGTACCGCGCCGACCAGTTCCATCGCGACGGCAACTGGCTTGCGCATTATCACGGTACCGGGCCGGAAATCTGGGACGCCAGCCATGGCGCCGTCGATGCATTCGTCGACTTCATCGGCTCGGGCGGCACATATGCCGGGGTGGCGAGGGCGCTCAAGGAGCGCAATCCCCTGATCAAGTGCTTCATCGTCGAGCCTGAGGGCGCCGCGGCGGCAGCGGGAGAGACAGTCACCCAACCCGAACACCCCATTCAAGGCGGCGGCTACGCCATGCCGGACCTGGCATTCCTGACCAACGCGCCCGTCGATGGCTATCTTCAGGTGTCCGGCGACGAAGCGCGAGAGGCCACGCGCTTGCTCGCGCGCAGCGAAGGTATCTTCGGCGGCTTTTCCTCCGGGGCGAATGTGGCTGCCGCGTTGCGTCTCCTGCGCGGCGATCAATCAGGCAAGACGATCGCTGTCGTGATTTGCGATTCCGGGCTGAAATACCTCTCGACCGACCTCTGGAGCTGAGAAAAGCTGGCGCTCGACCGGAGCCGAACGATGGGCGCTAAAATGCCGTGCGCACCCTGAGCCTGAGCACTGCAAGCAAGCTCACTCCCCGCACCAGCAGGAAGACGTGCAGCGACGCCCAGAGCCCGTTGTTGCCGAAGGCCGGCGCAAGCGTGATGAGCGCGGCGCTGAAGACGAGGAACGACAACAGCATCATGTTGCGCATGTCGCGCGACCAGGTGGCGCCGATGAAGACGCCGTCCATCTGGAAGGCGAGCACGCCGCTCAGCGCGGTGAAGGCCGCCCAGGGTAGATAGGCGTCGGCGATCGTGCGGACTTCTTGAGACGTCGTCACCAATGCCACAAGGTTTGCGCCCGCCGTCAGCAGGATGAGCGTGGCAGCGCCGGCGAGGCCAAAACCCCATATCAGCGTCAGTTGCACGGCACGACGGAACGGCGCTGCAGCCTGCGCGCCGATGGCGCGGCCTGCCAATTGCTCAGCCGCCGTGGCGAAGCCGTCGAGGAAATAGCCGGCGATGAGGAAGAAATTCATCAGCACGGCGTTGGCGGCGAGCGTCACCGTGCCGAACTGCGCGCCCTGCCTGGTGAACAGCGCGAAGGCGGCAAGCAACGAGAAGGAGCGGATCATGATGTCGCGGTTGAGCGACAGCATGCGCCGGTAGGCGGGCAAATCGAGGATGCGGCGGCGCGACGGCCGCTCCAGCCTGCGGAAACGGGCGAGCACGATTGCCAAGCCGAGCAGCATGGCGAGGAACTCGCCGGTGACGGTCGCCCAGGCGACGCCGGCGACGCCCCAGCCGAGCTCGAGGCCGAGCAGGAAGCAGAGCACGATGTTTATGCCGTTGAGCACGGCCTGCAGCATCAGCCCGACCCCGCCTTCGCCGCGCCCCAGCACGTAGCCCAGTATGGCGTAGTTGATCAGCGAGAAGGGCGCGGCGAGCAGCCTGATGCGGATATAGACCGACATCGCCGCGCTGACGCGCGGCTCGGCGCCCATGAACCACTGGCCGGCGACGGCAAAGAGCGGCGAAAGGGCCGCCAGTATGACGCCAGCGACGACCGCGATCAGCACGGCGCGCCAGAGCACCGCCTGTTCCTCCAACGGATCGCCGCGCCCGAAGGCCTGGGCGACGAGGCCGGTGGTGCCGGAGCGCAGGAAGTTGAAGGTGGTGAAGACGACGTCGAAGACCAGCGATCCCGCCGCCAGGCCGCCGAGCAGGGCCGCGTCGCCGAACTGGCCGACCACCGCTGTGTCGACGATGCCGAGCAGCGGCGTCGTCAGATAGGCAAGCGTCATCGGCACGGCGATCGCCAGCACCGAGCGGTTGGTGACGGCGAAGGATCTGGCGCCGGTTTGGGTTGCGTCCATTGCTGCCTGGCTGATTGCGGCTTGATTGAGGACCCGATGTGCCCCAGTTTGCCGGCGTCACGCAACCGCCATCCGCCGGACTGCCAACCGAATTTCAGACTTGGCTCAGACCTCCCGATCCATGCCGCTGCAGATCGTCCATCACCCAGACTATGACGCCGGCTTCGCCGTCAACCATCGCTTTCCGATGAGCAAATATCCGCTTTTGATGGCGGCCTTGCGCATGCGTGGGCTGGCCAAGCCGGACGCGCTTTGGATGCCGGAACCAGCACCGGCAGCAGGGCTGAAGCTTGCGCATGCGGCCGACTATGTCGACCAGGTGATCGCCTGCCAGGTGCCGGAGAAGATAGAGCGCGAGATCGGCTTTCCGGTCGGTCCGCGCGTGTCGCTCAGGGCACAGCTCGCTACGGCGGGCACGGTGCTGGCCGCCAGGCTGGCGCTGAAACACGGCATTGCCTGCAACGCCGCCGGCGGCAGCCATCATGCCAGGCGCGCGCAGGGCGCCGGCTTCTGCACCTTCAACGATGTCGCCGTCGCCTCGCTGGTGCTGCTGGCCGAAGGCGCCGTCGAAAATGTCCTGGTTATCGATCTCGACGTGCACCAGGGCGACGGCACGGCCGATATCCTCAAGGACAAACCGCGCGCCTTCACCTTTTCCATGCATGGCGAGCGCAACTACCCGGTGCGCAAGATCGCCTCCGACCTCGACGTCGCCTTGCCGGACGGCACCGGCGACGCCGCCTATCTCGAGCGGCTCGCCGCCATCCTGCCGGAACTATCCGGGCAAAGGCGCTGGGACCTCGTCTTCTACAATGCGGGCGTGGACGTTCATGCCGAGGACAGGCTCGGCCGGCTGGCGCTGAGCGACGACGGCCTCACCGCCCGCGAAGACATGGTCATCGGCCATTTTCGCGGCCACGGCGTGCCGCTTTGCGGCGTCATCGGCGGCGGCTATTCGACCGACGTGCCGGCGCTGGCGGCGCGCCACGCCATCCTGTTCGAGGTCGCATCCCGATACGCGTGATGCCAGGCCGGGCTATTTCCTGTAGCTGGCGATCCGAAGCAGGATGAACACCGGCACGACGATCGCCGCGCCGAGCAGGATATAGCCGAGGAAGCGGTCGATGGCGTGGAAGCCGAGATTCCACAAATCGACGAAGAACTGGCGGATGCCATAGAAGACGTCCATCGGCGACCAGCCGAAGGCATGCATGACGAGGCCGACGAGGAAGGAGACCACGAGCAGCTTCAGGAACACCCTGAGCGGCGTGTCGCCAAGAAAGCGCGTCAGTGCGGACAAGGCCATTCTCCGGTTCGAGCCGCCTGATTCGGCAGCGCGACATCAGAGATACGCACTCGGTCGTCCGCCAGCAAGCTGCGCGACCGCCAGGCAGTGCTTAATTTTGCGTAAACAAAAATTCAGCAAATTGCTGAAAATAAACAGAAAAATCTTCACTTATCCGGCCCGCGCAATGTGCGTGCAATTTTCACCTGACAGATAGGTCCGGTCTTTCGAGCAGCGTGTCGCACCGGAAGTTCGGGCCGCAAGGCAGGCGCCTTGCGGCACGGGATTCTATTGCCCGCGAAAGACAAGCGAACCGGAGCGGCCATCCCAGGAGCCAGCTCCACTGGTCAATCCGCGCATGGCCCTGTCCTGCGCATGCGTTTGGAGTATTGAGCATGTTTTATCGAACCAAGATTGCCCTGGCGGCGGCTTTCGCCGCCTGTCTCAGTGGAGCGGCGATGGCCGCCGACCTGTCGCCCGCCTACAACGATCCGCCGGCTTTCCAGTGGAGCGGCGCCTATGTCGGCGTCCATGGCGGAACCGCCTTCACCAAGATGCCCAACCCGTTCGCCGGCCGGAATGGCTGGAGCGGCGGCGTGCAGGCCGGCTACAACATACAGACAGGGCCCGCCGTCTTCGGCGCCGAGCTCGAAGGCTCTTATCTGGGCGGCGCCGAACACAATGTCGAGGGCGGCAAGATCAAGGAGAAATGGCGCGCCGCCGCCAAGGCCAAGGCTGGCCTTGCCTTCGACCAGACATTGGTCTTCGGCACCGCCGGCCTGGCCATGACGACATTCGACAAGGCAGGCGGCGTACGCGACACCGACAGCCGCAAGCTCGGCTATCTGGTCGGTGCCGGCGTCGAGCAGGCCTTCGCCGGCGGCCTCTCCGCCAAGATCGAATACGACTATATCCGCACGCCCGACGTGGAAACGAGATCGGCCTTCGGCAAAGCGAAGACCGATATAGGCAGCCAGGAACTGAAGGCCGGCATCAACTACCGCTTCTAGGGCCTGGGAACGCCGGAGACCAGTTTTCCGCGGCGGCCCGATCCCCGCCGATCTCCACCGCGGGAAACTGCCTTTCTCCGCCATCGCAGAAGCGGCCGGAGCCAACGGACGCCCGCGTAATGTCGATGCAATTTTCGTGGCCTAGCTGCCGGAGCGCACCACTATCCCAGGAATCAGATCATGTTCATGACAAGCAGAGGCCTCACCCTGGCGCTGAAGGCCTTCTTCGCCGCGGCGCTCATCGGCATGTCGGCCTGCGCCTCCGACATCATGAAGAACTATGTCGGACAGCCAGTCGAGTCGGTCGTCCTCGATTACGGCCCACCGACAACCGTCGTCGAGCTCGGCCCGGGCGAGCGCGCCTATCAGTGGCGCAAGGTCTCTACCAACGTGGTCTCCAGCTCATCGAGCGGCGAGGTCCGACATACCAAGCACGGCACCGAATATGAGGAGACCGAGACGCCCGGCTATGTCGAGCGTCAGGAATGCTTTTACACCTTCTACGCGCGCTCCTCGGGTGGTCGCTGGTTCATCACGAATTTCCGCAAGCCGAAGCTGGAGTGCGAGTAACGCGATCGCAAACGGCTGGCTGGCTCTTGCCCACCGACGCTCAAGGCCCTAGCCCACCCCATGGCCGCGTGCGGTGCTGCCGCCGCGCTGACGGAGACTGGACATGCGTATCCTGCTGATCGAGGACGAGCCGGAAATGGCGTCGGTGCTCAAGACGGCGCTGGAGCGACAGGATTTCATCGTCGACCGCACCGCGACGCTGGCCGACGCCGAGATCATGGCCAAGGTCGGAACGCATGATGCGATCGTGCTCGACCGCCGTCTGCCCGATGGCGAGGGCCTCGATCTCATTCCGCGCCTGCGCGCGATGAATGTCGATACGCCGGTGATCGCGCTGGCCGGCATCAACGACCGTGTCGTCGGGCTCAACGCCGGCGCCGACGACTATATGGTGAAACCCTTCGCCACCGAGGAGCTGGTGGCGCGGCTGCGCGCGCTGCACCGCCGCCAGTTCACCTTGCGCGCCGACCGCATCGAGGTCGGCCGCCTGATTTATGATTTTCGCGACCGCGAAGCGCTGGTGGACGACAAGGCTCTCGACTTGCCCCGGCGCGAGCGCCTGGTGCTGGAAACGCTAATCCGGCGGCCGGGCCGGGCGGTAATGCGCCGGACGCTGGAAGAGGCCGTTTATTCGCTGGATGACGAGATCGGTTCGAACGCGCTCGACGCGCATATTTCCAGGCTGCGCCGCAAGCTGGAAGAGGCTGCCGCGGGCATCGAGATCCGCGCCATTCGCAACATCGGCTATCTTCTCAGGACCTTGCCGTGAGGCAACGGCGGACACGTTCGCTGCAATGGGTGCTGGTGCGGCGGTTGATCCTGCTGCAGGCGGCGATGCTTGCGATCTTCATCGCGCTTTGCGCTGCGGCGCTATGGATTTCCAATCCGCACTGGCTGGTCGACAATGAGGCGGCCGTCGCGGCGTTGAAGAATGCTGTCGAGCGCAACGATGAGGGTGGCCTGGTGGTGCGCGAAACGGCAGAGCTTCGCCAATTCCGCGAGAGGTTCCCCCACCTCTGGTACATTATCCGCGACGGCAAGGGCCAAAGCCTCCGTGCAGGCGCCGTTCCCGATGTCTATACCAAGACGCCAGGCGATCTGCTGGATGGAGTAGACCGCGCGACCCTTGAATTCGCCAAGGACGATTCTCGGCCCGAAGCCTATGTCGAAAACGTCGCCACCAAGGCCGGTCTGGTGCAGGTCATCACCTCGACACGGTCATCGCGCGGCGAGACCGACGGGCTGGAGATCAATATATCGGCGACGATCGACGTCGCTCACAATCCCGACGGCAGCCGGAACTGGGAGCGAGCCCTGCCCGCGCTGGCGCTGATCATCGCCATGTTGCTTTTGCCCATCATCGTGGTCATGGGCATCACAACTTTGGTGACGACACCGGCCGTGGTGCGCAGGTCGTTCGCCGGACTCGTCGACACCGCCGAGCAGGCTGCCCGTATCGACATCAACACGCGCGGCCTGCAATTGCCGGTGCAGCGCGTGCCGCAGGAGATCGCGCCGCTGGTGCGAGCCTTCAACCAGACGTTGGCGCGCCTTGCCCATGGCTATGACCAGCACAACCGCTTCCTGACGGACGCCGCGCATGAATTGCGCACGCCGATAGCCATTCTGCGCACGCGGGCGGAACTGTTGACGAAGGAGCCGCAAAGCGAGCGCCTGCTGCAGGACATCGAGCGGCTGTCGCACCTTGCCCAGCAATTGCTCGATCATCAGATGCTGGAACGCCCGGCCGACGAGCGCCAGGTCGTCGATCTGGTCGAACTCGGCCGCCGGGTCGCCGCCGATTTCGCGCCGCTCGCGATCGAGGCCGGCTACGACCTTGCCTTCGAGCCGGCGCCCCAAGAGAAGGTTCATGTCCTGGGGAACAGCTCGCAGATCGAACGCGCCCTGGCCAATTTATTGCGCAATGCCATCGACCATGGCGGCGGGGCCGGCACGATCACCGTCGCGGTCGACAAAAACGGCGGCATGGAGGTGCGCGACGAAGGCCCGGGCATCCCGCCGGCAGAACGGGAGAATGTATTCCAGCCCTTCTACCGGCTGCAACCGCAGTCGCGCGGCGCCGGCCTCGGCCTCAACCTTGCCCGGCGGATCGCGGAGCTGCATGGCGGTAGCGTCAGGATACTGAGCGGCGCATCGGCAGGTGCCTGGGTGCGCATGGAACTGCCCACCTTGCCGTCGTAAGTGGTTCCGCTTTGCCGATTGCTTGAGGCCCGGCCATCATGGTAACGAGGGCTCGCGCGGGTATGATGTAATGGTAGCCTGTCAGCTTCCCAAGCTGAACGCGCGGGTTCGATTCCCGCTACCCGCTCCAGTCTGCAGCGCAAGGGTTTGCGGCCATTTCCCCGATCCGTTTTCTACCGCAGTTTTGCACCCGGTTTTGCAATTCACGTTCTGTCTTTGGCTTCGTTGAGCGATCGAATCGTGTCTTGCCGGCGATGACGACAATCTCTGATGGCCGCTGTCGACCTCAGGTTGCCGTGAATAATCTCCGCAATGAGCGCAATCGCCCATTGAAACTGCGAGCGTCGAGCCGATTGAACCGTGCTGCTCTGGGCAGATAGAGCCCCGGATGAACGCAATCCAGAACGGTTGACGTCGTGGGCAGCGCCAAGCGTTTAGCGGAATCCTCGTTGGCCATCAGAAGGATGTTTTGCCGGTACCAATAGGGCAGACTATCGTCACTCCAAATTCTTGGGCGGATAAGATCGAAAGTCAGATGCCCATACTCTTTGAACAGCGCTGCCCACTGGCTCTGCCAGGCCTCATTGACGTGGTGGGTGCCCCCCTGAAAGGGAATGGCGGCGGAGAAAAGAACGACTGGAGCGCTCCGGCAAAGCCATTCCACGGCGCGAACGGAAGCTTCTGCGGAGATATGTTCCAAGACCTCCGTGCAGATGGCCAAGTCGAATCGGCCAAGATCAGGGATTGCGGTTTCCAAATCTGCGGAGATGAACTCTTCCGCCTGGATATGCCGTTGTTCTTGCGGTACCCACTCGCCGTCGACGCCTCTAACGAGGGTAACACCTAGTTCTTTACCTGCCGCCAACCAGGAACCGGCAGCCGTCCCAAGGTCAACTATTGAGCTTGGCCTAATGTACTCGAACACAAGTTCAAGAATCTTTCGTGCGATGGCGATTTCGCCTGCTCGCGCTTCGTAGAACTCTGGGTCGTAGGTAATAGAGGCCATCCGCGACCAGTAGCCCCGCGCTGCTTCACGGTCAATTCGGAGGGCGTCGATTCCCTCACGGACGGCCGCCCTGCCGAGCCCGATATCGATGATGCTTCCGTTGGCATTGGAGGCATCGTGAGCGCGAGCGAAACTCCAAGCCGTCGAGTCTCAGCTCATGGTTGTTGTATCGATCGCCGATTGGTAAAAGACGAAGCATGCCGCGTGCACTATCGAAATACACCGTCCGCGAATGGTTCAGGCTGCGGCCGCTGGTCGACCGCAAAAATCATGCACGCTATCAAGTCCGGGAGCGGATCGCTCTCGCCAAGCACGCCGGCCCAGTGTCTCTTCCTCGCATCCGCAACCGAAAAGTGCTTATTACAATCAGCTTCAATGATCCCCAAGTGATTGGGTGGCAGATCAAGCTGATCGCCAAAAATATTCCTCACGCAATACACATCATTGCTGACAACTCGAATGATTTTGCAGCAAGGGCCGCTATCCAAGGCATTTGTAAGTCGACCGGCCTAACCTACGTCGCGGTGCCCGGAAATCCCTGGGGGAAGGGGAAGCCCGACGGCAGCAGATCGCATGGATACGCCCTCAATTGGGCGTGGCAGAACATCGCTCTAGCCAACAATTCGTCGATGGTAGCATTTCTCGACCACGACATTTTCCCGATCCAGAACACCGACCCTTTCAGGTTACTGGCCGCCGCCACCGTGGCGGGCGCGGTAACGACCCATCCGGATGGTCGGTGGTATCTGTGGCCGGGTTTCGCCTTGTTCAATCTCGATCGACTCACCACAACCCGACTCAACTTCGGCAAGGATTGGCTGGATGACCTCGACACAGGCGGCTTGAATTGGAGCCGACTCTATTGTCGCCTTAGCGAAGGCCAACTATGCAAGGCTAACGTCGATCGGCTGCCGATCGCGGACAATATTCCCTTCGAAGAAGCATTCTTTGAGCGAATTGACGACTGGACCCATGAATGCGGCACAACGTCGATCCAAATTGAGCCCGGGCGCCAGCGCTTGTTGATTGAACTCAAGCGCCGGCACACGATGAAGATCCTGGCGAGATCAGGACTTCTGACCGACCCGAACGAACTTAACCGCTCGGACTCCGCAATACATTCTTCGATTACACAGTAATTTTACACTCTTACAAAATGCGCCCAATGGTACGTAGGAAGATCGAGAAATGGCGTCGGAAGCTTCACCGAAAGCATCGCCCCTACATTTTGGATCCTCGAACTCACAGCTATTTGGATGTTGCGACTGCATTCCAGGAGGGAAAGCTAGGCAATGTTGCTTTGGCTGACGAATTCTTTTCGGCCATTGACAGAATCACGCTGTCTGACTTTTACGATGTCGGCGTCAACTGGGATGAAGTGGAGATACAAGCGAAATCACTACCGCCGTCCAACCGGAAAGTCGCCTTGTGTATAGATGAAGAGGGTACGAGTTCCAGGATTTTGGATGACGCAATGGAGACGCTGGAGCGAACAGGCATCGCTTTGGTCAAGGTTAAGTTCTCTACGCTTTGGTGGGACCAATCTCGATCTATCGGACTATTGCAAAAGCTAATATCTCTTGGCCTCACTCCGATCTTCCGAGATCAAGAGTTGGGCGACTCCCAATGCAATGTAATTTTTGCCCGTACCGACGTGACACGAGAGCTGTGGCCTACGCCTTCCTACGACAGGCAGGGAGGGGTCCCAGTACTGATACCTTGTTTCAACAATCCGACATACTGCGCCTTGATGCTGGATCAATTGTGGGACACAGGCTTTGAAGATATCCGCTTCGTGGACAATGCCTCAACCAGTGCTCAAATGCATGACTGGTTGCGAAGGGAGGACTCTCGCCGGAAAGTCATAAAACTGACCGAGAACATGGGCCCTAACAAATCGATAAATCGACTGAAGCGAGAACTTCCAAGGCACTTCTGTGTCACTGATCCTGATGTTCTCTTTAACGCGCGCCTGCCGACCAACTTTCTCACTGAACTGTTGAACCTTACCAAGCGGCATGCTGTTGGAAAAGCCGGCTTCGCTCTGGATATCTCGCGAAGCCACTTGTTTACAGGAAAGGCCCTGGTCGACCGTGACGATACAATTCCAAGATGGGAAGAGCAGTTCTGGTCGAAGCCACTCCATTTCACTGACGGAGGCGATAGGGTTTTTGAGGCCCGCATCGATACGACTTTCTGCGTTATCGACCAGAAATATTATCGGCCTTCCAAGCCATACGACGCGGTGAGAGTAGCAGGTCGGTACACGGCCACCCACTTGCCGTGGGAAGGACGAACGCAGGTTCCCGTGGAGGAAAAGGAAGTTTACGCTCGCACGCAGCTCCATTCGAACTATGGCAATTAAGGCAGTCCAGAAGCTGAGCCGAGAAAAACCGAGAAATACGGCGGCGAAACAGGTAACAGCCGATAACTGTCAGGGATGGGTCGCGCATAATCGTGCAAGACCCATCCCCTCAAAGGCGATTGTGCGCCTGAACTACAGCCAGATGTTGATCCAGTAGCGCTCGCGCCAGCAGCGACGGCGCCAGCGGCCATGACGCCAGACGCGGCGGCAGACATGCCTCCACCCGCGCCGACGGCGACGCCCGCGGTGGCGCCAGCGCCAATCTCCGTGATAGTGACGGTGGTGGGAAACCAGCTCCACCTCGGGCTGATCGTCACCTTCGAAGACTGCATTGTCCGGCTTGTCGAGTTCGTCCAGAATTCCGTTGCCGGCGGGAATACCGGCAACCGCCTTGCCAGGTCCGGCCAGGCTTGCCAGTGCCGCCGCCCCCGCAACGCCAAGCATTCCAGTCAGAAACAATCGACGTTCCATCAAAACCTCCCGAGCTGTTGAGCATCGGCGGCTCTTCCCTTACCCGCAACGGGCTCCAGCGAGCGACCGATCGGTTTGAACGTACAAGTAGCATTCTCGTTCCATTACCCAACTTCGCGCAAGATGAAGTCGTGCAGCATCTTCGCGGCGGGCGAGAGCACGCGGTTCTTGACCGTGATCAGGCTGTAGGGCCGGACTTCGATGTCGAATTCGGTCTGCACGACGTCGATCGCGCCGGCGAGCCCATCGCCGCCTTGAATGAACTTGGCGACCTGGATCGAGACAGGTGCGATGGCATCGGACTGCGCCACCATCACCAAGGTGAGCAGCAGCGAGGAGGTGTTGAGGATGCGGTCGGGCAACGGGATGTCGCGGTTCAAAAAGTTGCTTTCCATCGCCTGGCGCAGCGGCGAGCCGCCAGACTGGAACACCCAGTCATAGCTTGCCGTCTCCTCCAGCCGCACCATCCTGCCGCTCGCCAAGGGGTGGCCGCGGCGCACGATGAGGCAGGCCTTCTCGACGCCGATGACGCGCGATTCGAAGAGCCGCGGATTGAGGTCGTCGGGGATGCGGGCGATGATGAAGTCGTGGCGCGACGCGATCAGCTCGCGGGCGAGCACGTTCGAGGTCTCGACCTGCATGGTGATCTCGATGCGCGGATAGATGCGGCGGATCTCGCGGATCGCCGGCACGGCCAATTCGATCGCCGGCGCCGTCACGGCGCCCAGGAAGACCGAGCCACCCTTGCCGGCCTTGAGCTCGGAAATCTCGCGATCGGCCTCCCGCATCTCGAGCAGAATCGAGCGGGCGCGCCGGGCGAGCGCCTGGCCGTAAGGGGTCAGCGTCACGCCGCGCGGCAGCCGCTCGCACAACTTCACGTCGAGCACCGCCTCCATCTCGGCGATCATTCGCGAGGCGGCCGGCTGGGAGATGTTCATGACCTGGGCGGCGGCGCTTACCCGTCCGTGATCGTCCAGCGCGGCGATCATACGCATATGGCGAAGACTGAGGCCGCTGCGCAGCAGCGTCTCGCCGTCTCCCGGCAACTTTTCGTAACTCCCTGAAATCGCATCGGGATCGCGCAATGCCGCCATTATTTTTGATCTCTTGTCCGGGTTGCTGTCAGTCCCTTAAGCTATATCAGCTTCGATATAGCAACCAGCAAAGATCGCATTTGACAGTTATGTCAAAGGGACCCACCCTTCCCGCGTTCCGAGGCGCAGCAGTCGGCAACGAGCAAATTCGTATCGATTGAAACTGCGTCGCGGGACCGATTGGGAGGATACCGGAGATCGATAAAGTCGGCGGAGGCGCGCCAGCGCTCCTGTCCGACCGCGCGGCCCGCGAAGCCCCGAGGTGTCGCGTCCATCAACCAGGGAGAGTAATCGTGAAGATCATCAAGACGCTGGCCGCCGTGGCGGCCCTTGGCATTGCCGCCATGAGCTATTCGGCGCACGCCGCCGACAAGGGCCTCATAGGCGTGCTGATGCCGACCAAGACCTCGCAGCGCTGGATCAACGACGGCGACGCCGTCAAGTCTCAGCTCGAGAAGCTCGGCTACACCGTCGACCTGCAATATGCGCAGGACGACATCCCGAACCAGCTCAGCCAACTGGAAAACGAAATCACCAAGGGCCCGAAGGCGCTGATCATCGCTTCGATCGACGGCACCACCATGGCCGACGCGCTGCAGAAGGCCAACGACGCGGGCGTCGTCGTCGTCGCCTATGACCGCCTGATCAAGAAGACCAAGAATGTCGACTACTACACCACCTTCGACAATTTCGGCGTCGGCGTAATCCAGGCGAATTCGCTGGTCAAGGGCCTCAAGGAGCGCTTCCCGAACACCAAGCCGTGGAACGTCGAGCTGTTCGGCGGCTCGCCGGACGACAACAACGCCTTCTTCTTCTACAATGGCGCCATGTCGGTCCTGCAGCCGCTGATCGATGACGGCTCGATCAAGATCAAGTCCGGCCAGATGGGCATGGACAAGGTCGGCACGCTGCGCTGGCTCGCCGCCACCGCGCAGGCGCGTATGGACAATTTGCTTTCGGCCAACTACTCGGACGGCAGCCGCGTCGATGGCGTTCTGTCGCCCTATGACGGCCTGTCGCGCGGCATCACCGCCTCGCTTCGCGCCGTCGGCTACGGCACCGACGCCCAGCCCTGGCCGATCGTGACCGGCCAGGACGCCGAAACCGCCTCGGTCAAGCTGATCATCTCGGGCGAGCAGTATTCGACGGTGTTCAAGGACACCCGCGAGCTGGCCAAGTCGACCGTGGAG
This sequence comes from Mesorhizobium sp. RIZ17, assembly GCF_051127865.1. Classification (NCBI taxonomy): domain Bacteria; kingdom Pseudomonadati; phylum Pseudomonadota; class Alphaproteobacteria; order Hyphomicrobiales; family Phyllobacteriaceae; genus Mesorhizobium; species Mesorhizobium sp. RIZ17. The sequence goes on along the minus strand of NZ_CP147861.1, from coordinate 2,766,060 downwards.
TTGGTCGACAAGGTGCTCTCCGGCGGCAAGCCTGAGGGCCTCGACACCAAGACCTACAACAACGACGTCAAGGTCGTTCCCTCGATCCTCCTGACGCCGGTTGAGGTCGACAAGTCGAACTATCAGAAGCTGGTCGTCGACTCCGGCTACATCAAGGCCGACGAGCTGAAGTAATCCAGCCCACAGGAAGGGGTCCTGCGCGACCGCAGGACCCCTTTTCGTTCACAAGCGAGCCCGGTATTGTTTTTGCCGGCTTCTGCAGCGATGCGCCGTCGCGGCGCGAACCAGACTGCAGTATGTTGATTTCGCGCATGGGCCTTTCCACGATCGATGCCGATTTGGGAGCCATGCGCCAGGGAGCAGATCCTGATGGCCTCGACGATTTTGGAGATGCGCGACATCACCAAGACGTTCCCCGGCGTGAAGGCGTTGTCGAACGTCAATCTCAGCGTCGAGGAAGGTGAGATTCACGCCGTCGTCGGCGAGAACGGCGCCGGCAAGTCGACGCTGATGAAGGTGTTGTCGGGCGTCTATCCATCCGGCACCTATGACGGCCAGATCGTTTTTCGCGGCCAGGAATGCAGTTTCAAAGGCATCCACGACAGCGAGCATATCGGCATCGTCATCATCCACCAGGAGCTTGCGCTGGTGCCGATGCTGTCGATCGCGGAAAACATCTTCCTCGGCAATGAGCACGCCACCTACGGCGTCATCGACTGGGACGCCAACGAGACGCGAACGGCTGCCCTGCTCAAGAAGGTCGGGCTCAACGAAGACCCCAAGACGCTGATCACCAATATCGGCGTCGGCAAGCAGCAGCTGGTCGAGATCGCCAAGGCGCTGAGCAAGGAAGTGAAACTCCTGATCCTCGACGAGCCGACGGCTTCACTCAGCGAAAAGGACAGCCAGGCGCTGCTCGACCTCCTGCTCGAGTTCAAGCGCCAGGGCATGACCTCGATCCTGATCTCGCACAAGCTGAATGAGGTGAACCGTGTCGCCGACAAGGTGACGGTGATCCGCGACGGGCGCACCATCGAAACCTTGCCGCGAAAAGACATCTCGGAAGACCGCATCATCACCTCGATGGTCGGCCGCTCGCTCGACGACCGTTACCCGCCGCGCGAGCCGAAGATCGGCGAGGTCGTCTTCGAAGTGAAGAACTGGTCGGTCTACCACCCGATCCATGCCGGGCGGCAGGTGATCAAGAACATCAATCTCAATGTGCGCAAGGGCGAGGTGGTCGGCATCGCCGGACTGATGGGCGCTGGCCGTACCGAATTTGCGATGAGCCTGTTCGGCCGCACCTACGGCCGGCACATCACCGGCGAGGTCGTGCTTGAAGGCAAGCCGATCGACCTCTCATCGGTGAGCAAGGCGGTGGAAAACCGCATCGCCTATGTCACCGAGGACCGCAAGACCTATGGCCTCAACCTGATCGACCACATCAAGCACAATGTGACCCTGGCCAACCTGTCCGGTGTTTCCAGCCGCGGCGTCATCGACGACATGCGCGAGATGAGCGTCGCCAACGACTATCGCAAGAAGACCAACATCCGCGCTTCCAGCGTCTACCAGCTGACCGGCAATCTCTCGGGCGGCAACCAGCAGAAGGTGGTGCTGTCGAAATGGCTGTTCGCCGATCCCGAAGTCCTGATCCTCGACGAGCCGACCCGCGGCATTGACGTCGGCGCCAAATACGAAATCTATACGATCATCGCCCGCCTTGCCGCCGAAGGCAAAGCGGTCATCGTCATCTCGTCGGAAATGCCGGAATTGCTCGGCATCACCGACCGCATCTACGTCATGAACGAAGGGCGCATCGTCGGCGAAATGGCGGCGAGCGACGCCAGCCAGGAGAAGATCATGCGCGCCATCGTTCGGGGAGAAGGAAAAGCATCATGAGCACAGAAACCTCTCCCGCGCCGCAGAGCGGCATCGCCGAAGACGTCAAGCAGCAGGGTCCGCGCGTCGCGGTCTCGGCGCTGACGACGAATTTGCGCGAGTACGGCCTGATCATCGCGCTGATCGTCATCATGCTGTTCTTCCAGTACACGACGTCGGGAACGCTGTTCAAACCGGTCAACCTCTCGAACCTGGTGCAGCAGAACTCGTTCATCATCGTGATGGCGCTCGGCATGCTCTTGGTCATCGTCTCCGGCTATATCGACCTCAGCGTGGGATCGGTCGCCGGCTTCATCGGCGCGCTCGCGGCGATGATGATGGTCATCTGGCCGCTGGGCATATTCTCAAATCCGCTGGTGGTCTCGATCGTCTGCCTGATCGTCGGCGCGCTTATCGGCGCGGCGCAAGGCTACTGGATCGCCTATCACAAGATACCGAGCTTCATCGTGACGCTGGCCGGCATGCTGATCTTCCGCGGCATCTGCCAGGCGCTGCTTGGCGGCGGCTCGTCGGTCGGTCCGCTGCCGGACAGCTTCAAGGCGCTGAGCTCCGGCTTCATCCCGGACGTCATCGGCCCGCTGACGTTGATCCCGCCGACGGTGAACGCGGCCGGCAAGACCATCCTCGGCAGCGGCCTCACCCTGCATATGACGACGGTCGTGCTCGGCCTGGTCGGGGTGCTCGCCTACGCCTATTTCGGCTTCAGGACGCGGCGCAAGCGCGAGCGTCACGGCTATGAGGCGGAGCCCTTCCCGCTGTTCGTCATCAAGACGCTGGTGGGCGGCGCGCTGGCGCTGTTCCTGGTCTTCCAGTTCGCCAGCTACAGGGGCTTCCCGGTGGTGCTGCTGGTGATGGGCGTGCTTATCTCGCTGTTCGTCTTCGTCACCAAGCGCATGACCATCGGCCGCCGCATCTACGCCATGGGCGGCAACGCCAAGGCCGCGCAGCTGTCTGGCATCAACACCGAACGGTTGACGCTGATGGTGTTCATCAACATGGGCGTGCTGTCGGCGCTGGGCGGCCTGATCATCGCCGCGCGCCTCGGCCAGGCCGTGCCGGCGGCGGGCCTCGGCTCAGAGCTCGACGTCATCGCGGCCGTCTTCATCGGCGGCGCCTCGGCAATGGGCGGTGTCGGCCAGGTGATCGGCGCTGTGGTCGGCGGCTTCATCATGGGCGTGATGAACAACGGCATGTCGATCATGGGCGTCAATGTCGACTGGCAGCAGGTGGTCAAGGGCCTGGTGCTGCTCGGCGCCGTGATCTTCGACGTCTACAACAAGAACAAGGCTTAGTGCATGTCGCCCAAAAGCGCTTAGCGGTTTTGGGGAAACGACATGCATCAAAACAAGGCTTAAGGGCCGGAACAAAGTTCAGGAGGCATACGGGTTCCAGATCGCGAAGCTGCCGGCAAACCCGCCGGCGCCGAGAAGTCCAGGCAAGGACCGTGCTCGCGAGCGCAATCCGGACGAAGAATTTCAACCGTGGCGGGGATTTCTCCACGCCGCGCCGGGTAAGGCTTGCCCACAGGCGGCCGACAAAATGAGAGAGGATTCAAACATGCTGATCTCCCAGATCCTCGACGACGCCGAGACGATCCGCGTCGTTGCCCGCAACGGCGGCGGCAAAACCAGGGTCATCAACGGCGCGCGCAGCGTCTATTCGCTGGCGATGGAGGCCGCCCGCACCGGCACAGGCCTCGAGGCGCTGATCGAACGCAAGGGCTATGGCGAGACGGTCGATCTCGATGCCGCCTACAAGAGGGGCAGGCTGGTCTCGCCGATCAACCATCCCGATCCCGCGCATCTGCATCTCACCGGCACGGGGCTGACGCATCTCGGTTCGGCGGCAACGCGCGACTCCATGCACAAGAAGCTCAATGACGGCGAGGAGCAGCTCACCGATTCCATGAAGATGTTCCGCATGGGGCTCGAAGGCGGCAAGCCGGCCAAGGGCCAGGTCGGCGTGCAGCCGGAATGGTTCTACAAGGGCAACGGCACGATGGCGGTGGCCCCCGGCGCGCCTTTGGTGTCGCCCGCCTTCGCGCAGGATGGCGGCGAGGAGCCGGAGATCGCCGGCATCTATGTGATCGGCGACGACGGCGCGCCGTTCCGCGTCGGCTTCACGCTGTCGAACGAGTTCTCCGACCATGTGACGGAGCGGGTGAACTATCTGTTCCTCGCCCATTCCAAGCTGCGCAACGCCTCGTTCGGCCCCGAAATCCTGATCGGCGACCTGCCGGCCGACATCCGCGGCGCATCGCGCATCTGGCGTGACGGCAAGCTTCTGTGGGAAAGGCCGTTCCTGTCGGGCGAAGCGAACATGTCGCACACCATCGCCAATCTCGAGCACCACCATTTCAAATATTCGGCCTTCCGCCAGCCGGGCGACGTGCATGTGCATATGTTCGGCACCGCGACGCTCTCCTTCGCCGACGGCGTCCAGACGGAGGCCGGCGATACGTTCGAGATCGAGGCGCCGGATTTCGGCCTGCCGCTGCGCAATCCGCTGGAGATTGAAAAGCCGGTGAAGGTGGCGGTGAAGGCGTTATGATTGGGTGATCTCCCCCCTTGTGGGGGAGATCGGCAGCTTCAGCGGGCTGCTTTGAAATGCTTGGAGAGCTTCAGGCCCTGCGCCTGATAGTTCGAGCCGAGATCGGTGCCGTAAAGCGCCTGCGGCCGCTTCAGCATATGCTCGTAGACGAGACGGCCGACGATCTGGCCGTGGTCGAGGATAAAAGGCACCTCGTGGCTGCGCACTTCGAGCACGGCGCGGCTGCCGCTGCCGCCGGCGGCGGAGTGGCCGAAGCCCGGATCGAAGAAGCCGGCATAGTGGACGCGGAACTCGCCGACCAGCGGATCGAAGGGCGTCATCTCGGCGGCGTAGAGCGGCGGCACGTGCACGGCTTCGCGCGAGACCAGGATGTAGAATTCGTCCGGATCGAGCACCAGTTCGCCAGCGCCGCTCTTGTAGATCGGCTCCCAGAAATCGACGACATCCTGCGCGGCGCGCTTGTCGACATCGACAAGCGCGGTGTGATGCTTGCCGCGGTAGCCGACGAGGCCGTCCTTGTCGCCGTCGAGGTCGATGGAAAGCGCAATGCCGCCGCCCGAAATATTGGGCGGCTCGGTGGCGACCAGCATCTCGGCGCGGTGAAGGTCGCGCAGCTCGTTCTCCGAGAGCACCGCGTTGCCGGTGCGGAAGCGGATCTGCGACAGCCGCGAGCCGGCCCGCACGACGATCGGGAAGGTGCGCGGACTGACTTCGAGATAGAGCGGGCCGTGATAGCCGGCGGCGATCTTGTCGAACTCGTGGCCGCGATCGGTCATCACCCGGGTGAAGATGTCGAGGCGCCCGGTCGAGCTCTTCGGATTGGCGGAAGCGGACACATTCGAGGGCAAGGCCAGGCTTTCGATCAGCGGCACGATGTAGACGCAGCCCGTCTCCAGCACCGCGCCCCCGGTGAGGTCGATCTCGTGCAGCTTCAGCCGTTCGAGCTTGTCGGCGACCAGATGATCGGGTCCCGGCAGGAAGGAGGCGCGCACGCGATAGGCCTTGTCGCCGAGCCTGAGATCGAGGCTGGCCGGCTGGATCTGATCGGCATCCAGCGCGCGCGGCGACTTCAGCGCCTTGGCGTCGAACAGCGCCGCGATGTCCTGATCCGGAAGAATGCCTGTCTGCCGCAAAGGCTGGCTCCGTTCACAAGGCCGGGCGAGGACCTGAGCAGGCTCTTGCCGCCCGGCTGGTACAAACCTCTTAATGAAGCCGGCAATTGACGCAAGCGCGGCGCGGGTCTAAAGGGTCGTTATCCCGTGGTGATTTGGCCGGTCGGCTTGCAGCCACGTTAAACAAGTCGCTAAAGGACCGTCGAGCCGCAAGGCTATATGGACCGGTTGCGACTTCGCGGCCGGTTTTTTTGTGTCTGGAAGCAGGGCTATGAGCACCAAGAAGCGTAACTGGAAACCTCAGACGGCACTCGTGCATGGCGGGACATTGCGTTCCCAATTCGGCGAGACCGCCGAGGCGATGTATCTCACGCAGGGCTATGTCTACGAGACGGCCCAGGCCGCGGAGGCCCGCTTCAAGGGCGAGGAGCCGGGCTTCATCTATTCACGCTACGCCAACCCGACCGTCGACATGTTCGAAAAGCGCATGTGCGCGTTGGAAGGCGCCGAGGATGCCCGCGCCACGGCCTCCGGCATGGCGGCGGTAACGGCGGCGCTGCTTTGCAGCGCCAAGGCCGGCGACCATATCGTCGCGGCGCGCGCGCTGTTCGGTTCCTGTCGCTGGGTGGTCGAGACGCTGGCGCCGCGCTACGGCATCCAGGCAACGCTGGTCGACGGCACCGACATCGCCAATTGGGAAAAGGCGGTAAGGCCGAATACCAAGCTGTTCTTCCTCGAGAGCCCGACCAATCCGACGCTGGAAGTGGTCGACATCGCCGCGGTCGCCAAGCTCGCCAATTCGATCGGCGCCAGGCTGATCGTCGACAATGTCTTTGCCACGCCGCTGCAGCAAAAGCCGTTGCAGCTCGGCGCCCATATCGTCGTCTATTCGGCGACCAAGCACATAGACGGCCAGGGCCGCTGCCTCGGCGGCGTCATCCTGTCGGACAAGAAGTGGATCGACGAGAACCTGCACGACTATTTCCGCCACACCGGCCCGAGCCTGTCGCCTTTCAACGCCTGGACGCTGTTGAAAGGGCTGGAGACGCTGCCGCTGCGCGTGCGCCAGCAGACCGAGAGCGCCGGCAAGATCGCCGATTTCCTCGCCGGCCGATCGGAGATAGCCCGCGTCATCTATCCGGGCCGGGCCGACCATCCGCAGGCCGACATCGTCAGGAAGCAGATGTCGGGCGGCTCGACATTGATCTGCCTCGACGTCAAGGGCGGCAAGCAGGCGGCCTTCGCCTTCCAGAACGCGCTCGATATCGTGCTGATCTCGAATAATCTCGGCGACGCCAAGAGCCTGATCACCCACCCGGCGACGACCACGCACAAGAACCTGAGCGACGAGGCGCGGGCAGAGCTTGGCATCGGGCCAGGCACGCTCAGGCTTTCGGTTGGCCTGGAGGACACCGACGATCTGCTGGAGGACATCGAGCAGGCGCTGAAGGCGGCGAAGTAACAGCCCACCTGGCGCTAGCTTAAGCGCGCCTAAGCCGCAATCGGCTCAGGCGAGCTCTTCCAGTTCGGTCGCCGCCTTGGTGCGGATGGTCATGGCGTTGCCGCGCCATTCGACGGCGCCGCCGAACCAGGCGCGCGCCCAGATGGCGGGCAGCATCGCGTCGCGCACGATCATCGCGGTGACGGTGCGCGGCGACAGGTACCAACCCTTGGCCGAGGCCAGCAGGCATTCCGGCAGGTAGGCGATCGCCACCACGCACAAGGCCGTTGAGGGCAGGCTGACGCCGGCGCTTGCAGCGGCAATCAGCGCCAGCAGCAGCGCCATCGCGGCGCCGGTGAGAATCTCGGGCGCGAAGAACAGCAGGAACGTGACCCGGCGCAGCCGCGCCCACCGCGTCTGGCGCGACCAGATCTCGGCGAACCGGCGCTGGCCGAGCGGCTGCTCGAAAGGCGAAGCGACGAGATTGACGTTGAGCCCCAGGCTGTTGACCAGCTTGGTGGCTGCCGCATCCTCGGCGATCTCGGCGGCCAAAGCCTGGATACCGCCATTGGCGTCCAGCATCGGCTTGTTCCACAGCATGCTCTTGCCCTGGGCGAAGCCGAGGCCGAGCGCCTGGCCGGCATACTGCCAGCGCGCTTGCAGCGTGTTGAGGAAGGCGCATTCGACCTCGGCCCAAAACCCGTCCGGCCGCGAGCCGATCGGCGTCGAGCAGACGAGGCCGGTGTCCGCGCGCCATGCCGCCATCAGCTGCTGGACGTAGTCCCTCGGCATCAGCACGTTGGAATCGGCAAGGATGACCCAATCGTGCCTGGCCGCCTGCCAGCCCTTGACGCAGTTGTTGAGCTTGGGATTGGCGCTGATGCGGTCGTCGCCGATCAGCAGCCGCGCCGGAACCTCCGGGTAGCGCGCCATCGCCGCATCGATCAGCCTGACCACCGGGTCTTCGGCATGCGCGACGCAGAAGATCAGCTCATAGCGCGGCCAGTCGAGCGAGAAGGCGCGCTGCAAGGTCTCCTGCGTGAACGGCTCGACGCCGCGCGCCGGCACGATGATCGAGACCGGCTGCGCGCCGGCGGGCGGCGCTATGACACGCCGCCGTTCGAGCCGCGAGGAGGCGAGCACGATGCTGGCGAGATTGGAAAGGAGAAGGGCTGACGAAGCCAGGCCGGCTGCGATAGTCAGTTCCATCGAGATCTGGTCACTCCCGAAAGGCCGCATGCGGCCGTTTCATCAGTCGACAGAGCGCCCGAGTCGCCCGGCGCGGTTTGTGCACACCAACATTGTCGTATGTCACTTAAATGACATTGTTTTTCGGCACCTGCGCTTACAAGGCTGGCAGGATGGTCGGCGCTACGTCTACTAAGAGCGGAGCGTGACATATATTCCGCGGCGGCAACCGGAGTGGCCCATGTATCGCGCAGTGACGCGCAACATCGAAGTGCTGGTCAGGCCCTTCTACCTGGAGGACCGATCCGATCCGTCCGAGAACCGCTATGTCTGGGGCTACCAGGTGACGATCGACAACCGCTCCGACGATTTCGTGCAGCTTCTGTCGCGCTACTGGCATATCACCGACGGTCGGGGCCGGGTCGAGGAGGTGCGCGGCGCCGGCGTCGTCGGCGACCAGCCGGAGCTCAATCCCGGCGACAGCTATCAGTATACCTCGGGCTGCCCGCTCTCGACGCCGTCGGGCATCATGGTCGGCCATTACACGATGCGCAACGGCCGCGGCGAGACGTTCGATATCGCCATTCCGGCTTTCTCGCTCGATATGCCGGGGACGAGGCGCACGGTGAACTAGCTTCTTTCTCCCCGTATACATGGAGAAATGCCCGGCAGGGCAATGAGGGGCGGCGCCGAGGTTCGAGATTTTCTTTAGACGACGGCCTCGGTGACCATCTTCACCAATGACGGCGCTGCCCCTCATCCGCCCTTCGGGCACCTTCTCCCCGTGAAACGGGGAGAAGGAAGGGGCTTACTTCACGAATTCGGCCGGGTCGAAGTCGTACTGCGTCGAGCAGAACTCGCAAGCGACGTGGATGCCGCCGTCCTCGGTCGAGTCCTTGATCTCCTGCGCCGAAAAGCCTTCGAGGATGCCGTGGATCTTCTCGCGCGAGCAGGAGCATTGGTCGGCGACCGGCACGCCGCGGAAGACGCGCACGCCATGTTCGTGGAACAGCCGGTAGAGCAGCCGCTCGGCGCCCACCGTCGGGTCGATCAGCTCGGTCGGCTCGATGGTGCCGAGCAGCGCCAGCAACTCCTGCCAGGAATTGTCGGCCGGGTGGTCCGCGACGTCGCGCGGATCACCGTCGCCGCCGGAAATATCGGGAACGCGCATGCGCTCCGGCGATTGCGGCAGGAACTGCGCCAGGATGCCGCCGGCACGCCACTGCTCGCGCGCGCCGCCCGGGCCGGGCGTGACCAGCTTGGCGACCGACATCTTGATCTCGGTCGGGATCTGCTCCGACTGCCGGAAGTAGGTGCGCGCGGCATCCTCGAGCGAGGTGCCGTCGAGCTGGACGATGCCCTGGTAGCGCTGCGTATGCGCGCCCTGGTCGATGGTCAGCGCCAGGACGCCGTTGCCGAGCAGCGTCTGCTGCGAGGTCTCGCCGGCGGCGATCAGCGCCTGCAGCCGGTCGGCGTCGAAGCGCGCATAGGCGCGCAGCGCATGCGGGGTCGAGAAATCAGCCACCAGCATGTCCACCGGACCGTCGGTACGGGTCTGCAGGATGAACTTGCCTTCAAACTTCAGCGAGGTGCCGAGCAGCACGGTGAGCACACAGGCTTCCGCCAAAAGACGGGCGACCGGCTCGGGATAATCGTGGCGGCTCAAGATAGCGTCGAGCATCGGCCCGAGCTGCACGGTGCGGCCGCGCACATCGAGCGGCGCGACCTCGTAAGGTACGACGTGATCGTCGCCGGCGAAGCCGAATTCACCGAGTTGGGGTCTATGCTCAGCCAAGGTATGGGTTTCCAACATGACAAAACTCCGGGGCGCAGCCATGCAACCCGATGAGCCGCATGCGTCGAAGCGCGTTCAATTTACGTGATGGCCCGCAAATAGGCATCACATATCCCCAGATCAAGTTGACCCCGATCGGGCCGGAAGCGGTCAGGTCGGCCCTTCTCAAGCGCCCAGGCACCAAGCCAGCACCGCCTTCTGGGCGTGCAGCCGGTTCTCGGCCTCGTCGAAGACCACCGAATGCGGCCCGTCGATCACCTCGTCGGTGACCTCCTCGCCGCGATGCGCCGGCAGGCAATGCATGAACAACGCATCGGGCTTGGCCTTCGCCATCAGCGCAGCATTCACCTGATAGGGCAGGAAGACGTTGTGGCCGCGGGCGCGATGCTCCTGGCCCATCGAGACCCAGCTGTCGGTGACGACGCAGTCGGCATGGTCGACGGCCTCCTCGGCGGACCGGGAAAACCGGACCTTGCCGCCATTGGCTTTCGACCAGTCGACATATTTCTCGAAAGGCTCGCTGCCCTCCGGCACCGCGACATTGAGATTGAAGCGGAACCGTGCCGAGGCTTCGAGCAGCGAATGCAGCACATTGTTGCCGTCGCCGGTCCAGGCGAAGGTCTTGCCGGCCACCGGACCGCGATGCTCCTCATAGGTCATGATGTCGGCCATGAGCTGGCAGGGATGCGTGTCGTCGGTCAGCCCGTTGATGACCGGAACGGTGGCATTCTCGGTGAGCTCCAGCAGCCGGTCATGCGAGGTGGTGCGGATCATGATGGCGTCGACGTAGCGCGACAGCACCTTTGCCGTGTCGGCGATGGTCTCCGAACGGCCGAGCTGCATCTCGGTGCCGGTCAGCATGATCGTCTCGCCGCCGAGCTGGCGCATGCCGACATCGAACGACACGCGCGTGCGCGTCGACGGCTTGTCGAAGATCATGGCCAGCACCTTGCCATCAAGCGGTTTTGAACGCTCGCCAGCCTTGAGCCTGGTCTTTCGCGCCACCGCGTCGTCGAGCATGACGCGCAGGTCGCCCGCGGAAACGGCGGATAGATCGGTGAAGTGGCGAACACTCATCGGCAGGTTCCAGAAGTTATTTCGCGGCTTCGGCCGCAATCGCATCGGTCAGGCCCTTGGCGCCGCCGCGAATGCGCTTCAGCGCCTCGCCGATCTCCTCGTCGGTGACGGTGAGCGGCGGCAGGAGGCGAATGACGTTGTCGCCCGCCGGCACGGCAAGCAGGTGCTGATCGCGCAGTGCCATGTTCACCTTGGTGTTGGGCATGGCGCATTTCAGGCCGAGCATCAGGCCGATTCCCCTGATGCCCTCGACGACATCGGGAAATTCGTCCGCGACCGCGGCCAGACCCTGTTTCAAAAGCAACGCCTTGCGCTGCACGTCCTCGAGGAAGCCGTCGGCCAGCACGACGTCGAGCACGGCGTTGCCGACCGCCATCGCCAGCGGATTGCCGCCGAAGGTGGTGCCGTGCACGCCGGCCGTCATGCCGGTCGCCGCCTCGTCCGTGGCAAGGCAGGCGCCCATCGGAAAGCCGCCGCCTATGCCCTTGGCGATCGCCATCAAATCGGGCGTGACGCCCGTCCACTCATGCGCGAACAGCTTGCCGGTGCGGCCGATGCCGCACTGGACCTCATCGAAGATCAACAGCAGGCCATGCTTGTCGCAGAGTTGCCGCAGCCGCTTCAGCGATTGCGTCGGCACCGGACGGATACCGCCCTCGCCCTGGACCGGCTCAATCAGGATCGCCGCCGTCTCCGGCGTTATCGCCTTTTCAGCGGCGTCGATGTCGTCGAAAGCCACCTGGTCGAAGCCTTCGACCTTCGGGCCGAAGCCTTCGAGATATTTGTACTGGCCGCCGGCGGCGATCGTCGCCAGCGTGCGGCCGTGGAAGGCGCCCTCGAAGGTGATGATGCGGAAACGCTCAGGCTGGCCCTTGACGAAATGATAGCGCCTGGCCGTCTTGATGGCGCATTCCAGCGCCTCGGCACCGGAATTGGTGAAGAACACCTTGTCGGCAAAGGTCGCTTCGGCCAGCCGCTCGCCCAGCCGGCGCTGTTCCGGGATCTCATAGAGGTTGGAGACGTGCCACAGCTTGGCGGCCTGCTCGGTGAGCGCCGCGACCAGATGCGGATGGCTGTGGCCCAACGAATTCACGGCGATGCCGCCCGCGAAGTCGAGATATCGCTCGCCCTTGTCGGTGACCAGCCAGGTCCCCTCCCCGCGGTCGAAAGCCAGGGGTGCGCGAGCAAAGGTCTCGTAAAGCGCCGAACCGCTCATTATATGCGTCTCCGGAACCGGAAATCAAAAAAGCCGCCAATGCGGCGGCCTTTGCGGCTTATCATGTTTTTCGGCCATGAAGTCAACGAAAACGTCACGCAGAAGCGCGTGACAAACCTCCGACGCCACGCCGGCTCATCAGTGGTCAGGCAAGTTGGGGAAAACCGTAAAAACCGAATCGGTGTTGCCCTGGGGACTCTTGTCACCGAGTCAGCGCATAAGGTAATTGTAGTCGAGAAATAACTATATTTCGTGCGGCGGACCTAAATCACCCGGTACATGTGGTGTCGTTTGCCCGGCGAGAGCCGGCTCGGGAAAGGATTCTGGCTGCCGCACGCTTCAGCAGGAGCGCGGTCTCATGAACTGGACTGACGAGCGGGTAGAACTTCTCAGGAAATTGTGGTCGGAGGGTCTGAGCGCCAGCCAGATTGCCGCACAGCTTGGCGGAGTGAGCCGCAATGCCGTCATCGGCAAGGTGCATCGCCTGAAGCTGTCGGGCCGCGGCCGCGCGACGGCCGCCCCGGCGCGCCAGAAAAAGGCGACGCAAGGCGCCTCGATGCAGAAATCGGTGACCCGCGCCGCAAGCGCCACGCGTCATGTGACGACCACCATCGGCGCCACCGCGCTGCAGGTGCAGTTCGACGCCGAGCCGGTCGCGCGCCACTATATCCGCCCGGTCGAGAACGTGGTCGTGCCGATCTCGCGGCATCTGCAGCTCGTCGAGCTGACCGAACGCACCTGCAAATGGCCGAACGGCGATCCGCTCTCGGAAGACTTCAACTTCTGCGGCAACGACGCCGCCGAAACGGGACCGTACTGCAAGTACCACTCCCGTGTTGCGTTCCAGCCGGCGGGGGAACGGCGGCGGGCTCGCTGAGCGAATAGCGAATAGCGAATAGCGAATAGCGAATAGCGAATAGAACGGCTTGGCTTCTGTGACTGGGAGCAAGCCGTTTTTTCGTTGTTCCCTATTCGCTACTCCCTATTCGCTGCCGCTCACAGCCACCCGTTCTTCTTGAACCGCCAGTACAGGAATGAGCAGATCGAGGCCATCACCAGCAGGATGATGGGATAGCCATATTCCATCTTCAGTTCCGGCATGTCGGAGAAGTTCATGCCGTAGATACCGGCGAAAGCCGTGGGCACCGCCAGGATGGCGGCCCATGAGGCGAGCTTCTTGGAGATAGCGGTTTCCTGGCTCTGTCCGACGAGCAGGCTGGCTTCGAAAGCGAAGGCCAAAACCTCGCGCAGGCTATCGATCTTTTCCTGCACGGTGCGGATGTGGTCGGTCACGTCGCGAAACAACGGATGCATGGCGGCATGGATCTGCGGCAGCTCGGCGCTGGTCAGCCGACGGCAGACCTCGACCAGCGGCAGCGCCGCATTGCGCAGGCGCAAGAGATCGCGGCGCAGCATGTAGAGCCGCTCGATATCGGTGCCGGTCATCGGCTTCAAAAGCACCTTGTCCTCGATCGCCTCGACCTCGTCCTCGATCTGCTCCAACACCGGCATATAATTGTCGACGATGAAATCGAGGATGGCGTAGAGGACGAAATCCTCGCCTTTGGCGAGCGAATGCGGGCAGCTCTCCCAGTGCTGGCGCACGGCGGCGTAAGAGGTCGACGGGCCGTGCCGGACGCTGACAATGTAGCCGGTGCCGACGAACAGATGCGTCTCGCCGAACGTGACGCGGCCGTCGATCAATTGCGCGGTGCGGGCGACGATGAAGAGGGCGTCGCCATATTGCTCGATCTTCGGGCGCGCATGCGGATGCTCGGCGTCCTCGATCGCCAGGTCATGCAGGTGGAACTGCGCCTGCACCCTGAGCAGCAGGTTGCGGTCGGGCTCGAGCAGGCCGATCCAGACGACATGGCCGGGTCTTGCCGCCCATTCGCCGGCCTGCTCGACGGCGATATCGGCGACGCGCTTGCCGCCCGAATAGACGCTGGATGCAATGATGCCCGACGTTGGGGCCGGGGTCAGGTTCCGAACTTGTTCCATCGCAAACCTCCCGAGACTGCGACTGACAAATCGCCGTGCCTGGAGGAGCTTAGCCTAAATCAGGAAGCCGTTCGAGAGGCACCCGTTCACTTAGCCGGCACCGCGCCGGGAAGCACGACCTTGTCGGTCTTGTCGCCTTTCGGCCGGTCGGCCGGCATCTGATCGCCGGTGACGATGTAATAGATCGTCTCGGCGATGTTGGTGGCATGGTCGCCTATGCGCTCGATGTTCTTGGCGCAGAACAGAAGATGCGTGCAGGGCGTGATGTTGCGCGGATCTTCCATCATGTAGGTCAAAAGCTCGCGGAACAGCGAGGTGTACATGGCGTCGATCTGGTCGTCGCGGTCGCGCACCAAGCCGATCCTCTCGACCGAGCGCGAGGCATAGACGTCGAGCACTTCCTTGAGCTGCGTCAGCGCAAGGTTGGCAAGCGCCTCCAGGCCGCGAAAAAGGCTGTTCGGCTGGCGGCCGTCGACCGAAGCGACGCGCTTGGCGACGTTCTTACCCAAGTCGCCGACGCGCTCGATGTCGGCCGAGATGCGGATCGCGCCGACGATCTCGCGAAGGTCGGTCGCCATCGGCTGGCGCCTGGCGATGATGATGATGGCCTTGTCGTCGATCTCGCGCTGGCCCTCGTCGAGGACGAGATCGTCCTGGATGACCTTCTGGGCGAGGCCATGGTCGACATTCACCAACGCCGCGACCGCCTGTTCGACCATGCGCTCGGCATGCCCGCCCATCGCGGCGATGCGCTTCGACAGGAACTTCAGCTCTTCATCATAGGCACTGACGATATGGACGGACTGCATGGATATGCCTTCCCGGTTTTTACCGGCTGGTGCGTTCCCCCAATCCGTCGCTGATACGCGAACCGCATGACAGAAAGAAGAAAATCCCGGTTGGCAACCTGTACACGATCAGCGAGCCGGCAAATGAACCGTGAACGCCGCGCCCTTGCCGACTTCCGACTTGATGGACAATCTTGCGTTATGACGGGTCAATATATGCTTGACGATCGAAAGGCCAAGCCCGGTGCCTTTCTGGGCGCGGCTGTTTTCGACATCGACGCGGTAGAAGCGCTCGGTGATGCGCGGGATGTGTTCTTCGGCAATGCCTGGACCATAGTCCCTTATCGTGACGTCGAAGCCCGGCTGCTGCTCGTCCTCAGCGCCGGCAATCGATACGGTGACGTGCCCGCCTGACTGGCCGTATTTGCAGGCGTTCTCGAGGAGATTCTCGAAAACCTGGAACAGTTCGTCGCGGTCGCCGGGAACGACGAGCGGCCCATCGGCGAACTCCCGCTCGATGACGATGCCGTTCTCGCGGGCCAGCGGCGCGAGGGAATCGATGACGCTGTCGATCGTCTGGCGAAGATCGACCTCCGTGCCCGGCCTCAGATAGGGTTTCATCTCCAACCGCGACAGCGAAAGCAGATCGTCGATCAGGCGGGCCATGCGGCCGGTCTGGTTCTGCATGATCTGCAGGAACTGGTCGCGCGCCGCCGGATCGTTGCGGGCCGGCCCGCGCAGCGTCTCGATGAAGCCGGCGATCGAGGCGAGCGGCGTGCGCAGCTCATGGCTGGCATTGGCGATGAAATCGGCCCGCATGCGATCGATGCGCCGCGTCTCGCTCTGGTCCTTGAACACCAGCACGTAAAGGCCAGTGGCGTGGCCGACCGTGGACGCGCTGACCCGATATGTCCGTTCCACAGGCAGCTTCTCGGTATAGTCGACCGCATCGGCGGCGACCTGCCCTGACAGGATGCCGTCGAGCAGCGCCTGCATTTCCGGCGCGCGAAACTTCAAAGCCAGCGACATCCCGGGCGCCAGCCCGCCGAAGGCGGCGAAGGCGGCGGCATTGGCGTGAACCATGGCCGCTGAATGATCGAAGATGATGAGCGGATCGGCGACCGCGGCCGCCAGATACTCGCCGGAGAGCCGCTGCAGCCCGCTTGCCTCGATCGCTGCTCCCGTATCGGCCGGCTGGCGTTCGGCATCCGCGGGCAACATCGCCGCGGTCGCCAGCGCGGCCAGGGCCAGCACCAGCACATAGAAGGAGGCGCCGGCGAAGAAATAAACGGCAAGGACCGCGAGGACACCCGCGCCAAGCAGCCAGCGGTTGCGTGACAGCCGCGCCGCCAAGGCTTGCCTCTTGTTGTCTTGTCCCGCGCCCGTCTCTGCCATAGGCCCGCGCCACCCCGCATCCCGTTCGAACGGCCAGCAACTCGCTGGACCGGCCTGACGCATGGGACCCTGAAAATCAGGATCGATTTTCGCGAAGGTTCATGCGCAAAATCAAAATGCTACAGCGTTTTTGCGTCCGAATGCGCGTTGCGCTGCACAGGCTCCATAGCATGAGTCCGCAAACTGGGAAGGTTCGTCTGGATGAAAAAGGCCAAGGAAACGGCTGAAGCGGTGCCGGCCACGGCACCGATCAAGATCAAGATCGGCGGCAAGGAGCGCGAGTTCGACATCGACGATCCGGTGCTGCCGGACTGGATCGAGGACAACAAGCTCACCGCCGGCGGCTATCCTTACGACAAGAAGATGAAAGGCGAGGAGTACGAAAAGGAGCTCGAGGGGCTGCAGATCGAACTGGTCAAGGCGCAGGCCTGGCTGCAGGCCACAGGCAAGCGGGTGATGGCGCTTTTCGAGGGCAGAGACGCCGCCGGCAAGGGCGGTACGATCTTCGTGCTGCGGCAATATATGAACCCGCGCACGGCGCGCAACGTCGCCCTGACCAAGCCGACGCCGACCGAGGCGGGGCAATGGTATTACCAGCGCTATGTCGACCATTTCCCGACTTCGGGCGAGTTCGTCACCTTCGACCGCTCCTGGTACAACCGTGCCGGCGTCGAGCCGGTCATGGGGTTCTGCACCCCGGAGCAGCACGAGAAATTCCTCGATGAGACACCGCATTTCGAACGGATGATCTGCAACGAGAACATCCATTTCTTCAAATTCTGGCTGAACATCGGCCGCGAGACGCAGCTCGAACGGTTCCACGACCGCCGCTGGTCACCGTTGAAGAATTGGAAGTTCTCGCCGATCGACATCGCCGGCGTCGGCAAGTGGGACGACTACACCAAGGCACGCGACCAGATGATCGAGCGCACGCACAAGGAGTTCTCGCCCTGGATCGTCGTGCGGGCCAACGACAAGCGCCGCGCCCGGCTCGCGGTGATCCAGCGTATCCTGCTCTCCCTGCCCTATGACGGCCGCGACCTCGACGCTGTCGGCAAGCCCGACAAGAAGATCATCGGCGAGGGACCGGAATTCCTGAAGGACTAGTGCGTTTCACCGTTTCACGGGACCGGCGAAACGCCCTATCTCTTTGTTTTTACGCAATTCCGGACGGAAAACCGCTCACACTTTTCCTGGAATTGCTCTTGTGTTGCCCTGCACCAGGAAGCGCTGGCCTGCGCAACCTGTGCCGTAATGCAGTTCCGGATCAATTGCAGCGCCGCGCGCCTTTCGGCTTGCGCGGCGCTGAGGTTTAAGCCAGGCGCTCAGGCGGCCAGGCGAGCGATGCGCTGCAGCCGCTTCAGCGTGGTGTCATCCTGAAGCGCCTGCTGGAACAGCGTGATCTCGTGGTCGATGCGGTCGCACAAGACGTCCGTATCGCCCTTGAGCAGGCTGCGCGTCTGCAGCAGTGCCGCCACAGGCTTCTTGGCCAGCTGTTTCGCCCTGGCCAGCGTTGCCTCCTCGGCGCTGCCTTGCGTCACGATCTCGCCGACAAGGCCGAGCGCCTTGGCGTCCTCGACGCCCAGCGTATCGCCCAGGCAGAAGAAGCGGAAGGCGCCGGCGTAGCCGAGCTTCTGGGGCGCCAGAATGCTGGTCGCCGCGTCCGGCACCAGGCCGAAATCCACAAACGGCACCCTGAAGGTGCTGCCCCGGGACGCGATCACCATGTCGCAGTGGAACAGGATGGTGCAGCCGACACCGACGGCATCGCCGTCGACACAGGCAAGGACCGGCTTGGGGAAGGTCGCCAACATGCGGAACATGTCAGTGACGGCGGCGATCAGCTCTCGGTGCTTGGTGGCGTCGAGGAACTCCGAGAAGTCGCCGCCAAGGCAGAAGCATCCGGCAAGACCGCGCAGCATGACGACGCGGACCTCGTCATCGACCGCCGCCTCGTGCAAGGTCCTGGCAAGGCTCGCATAGGCATGCCTGTCGAGCACCGGCCGGCCGTCATGCGAGGACACGGTGACGACCAGCGTATGGCCGCGCAGTTCCGGTTCGGGATGGAAACTCATGACCGCCTCCATCACGAAGCCTGCTTGAGGCCCAGCAGACCAGGATAGCCCCGGTTCAGCACCGGCAGGTGGTGGTTGCGGCGCGCCCGCACGACATCGAGCGTATGCTCGGTGAAGGTAAGCAGCGTCGCCACGACCTGCTGGTTGCCATAGGTGCGCTGGTAGCCGAGCGGCTTGGCCAGGAAGTGCAGCTGCAGCGCTCTGAGCACCCACATCGGCTCGAACTCGATGATGACCTGGTTGACGTTGCGCTTGAGGCCCCATTCGACGAAGCCGGCGATCAATTCGGTACCGACCGTCGAGACGCCGCGTTTGCCGTCGCGAAAGCCCGGAGCCACCGCGTAGCGGGTCAGTTCCCAGACATTCGGTCCCGAGGGGGAGGCCCCCTCGCAGAGGTCCGACAGCACGTCGGTCAGAAGATGCGGCCGTGTGGTCGGCAGCATTCGCTGGTAGCCAGCCAGTTCGCCATTGCGGATGACGAGGTGGTGCTCGGCCTCGTCATGATCGAACTGGTCGATCTCGAGGTGGTCCGGGCGATCAAGATCGGTCCATCCCATCTCCTCGACGAAGATCTTGTAGCGCAAGCGATGGACCGCCTCCCACAGGTCGGGACGTTCCATCAGTTCCTGAGTGGTAAGGGCAAAAAGCATTAGCCGTCTCCTGGGCTTAGAGGAAGATACGGCCGTGATGTCCCTTAAAATATTGCGCGATCGCGCAGGCAAGAATTTCCAGGTCGGCACGGCCGACCTAGCTAATATAGCCGCGCCTAATCGCCTCCGCGACTGCCTGCACCCGGTTGGCTGCGCCCAGTTTGCTCTTGGCGTTAAGAAGATGTTTCTCGGAAGTGTGTTCCGAGATGCCTAAAATTTGAGATATCTCCCATTCGGACTTGCCGACAGCGGCCCATTGCAGGCACTCCCGCTCACGCGGCGTCAATTCTATGTGATCGATGATGCTTTCGGCCTTGGTGTGCAGCTGCATGGCGCGGCCGATCGCATAGGTCGACGCGAGCGAGACCATTCCGAATTCCGCATCCGACAGTTCGACGGATTCGCCGCCCAGCGAGACCATGACGATCTGGCCGTCGAGCGTGACCAGCGGAAACGCCAGGCCATCGCGCAGCTTGAACTCGCGGGCATCGCCCATGACTTCGTCGCTGCTCTTGTCGATCACGGCGTTCTTGGAAGCGTCGCGCCATTGGAACGGCGCCTGAAGCTGCTTCATGTGACTGACGACCGGATCGTGGTCGACATAGTTGCGCGCCACATAGCGCTCCAGCCAATCGCCGGGCCAATCGCAAAGCATCACATGCTGTTTCTGCTGGCCGCGCGGCGTGCCAGGCTGCGGCACGGTTCCCGCCATCAATGCGGTCAGGCCGAAGTTCGAGGTGACGCCGAGCAGCCTCTCGCAAACCGCGGCCGCGGTGCCAGCTTGCTGCAACTGGTCTATGTATTCCAGAGTTCTGTCGAACAGGCCCATCGCAACATCTACCCCATGTTGCTTCCGCTTTTTCTTTACCGACGATAGATGGACGAACACCCCTTCGCCATCAACCCCCCACTTTGCAATCTCCTCAGCTATGCCGGCAGCTTCCCCCCTTCCGGCGCGCAGGTCATTTGCAAACGCGCTAAACCATACGCTTAATTTGGCCGCTTGAAATCAAAAACCGTTGTGCCTGCCGCATTTTCATACGAAAAGCCAAGGAACGCGGACAGGCGCGGAGCCATATCGTGATCTTGCGGTGGATATTTCTGGCCCTGATGGCGGTGGTGGGCGGCGCGCTGCCGCCTGCCAGCGCGACTCAAGCGGCGGAGCCGCAGGTGCCGGTGCTGTGGGATGCCAAGGAGCGGCTACCGAAGCCCGACCTCTCGGCGCTGCCGCGACTCAGATTCCTCACCACCACCGATTTTCCGCCCTTCAACTTCCTTGACGGCGCGGGCCGCCTGTCGGGTTTCCACATCGATCTGGCGCGGGCGATCTGCGCGGAACTGGGCGTCGTCGAGAAATGCCAGGTCCAGGCATTGCCGTGGAACGAGCTGGAGGACGCGCTCCAGAAGGGCGAAGGCGAGGCGATCATCGCCGGCATCGCCGCGACGCCGGAAAGCCGGGAGAAATACACCTTCTCGCGCTCCTATATGCAGTTTCCGGCGCGCTTCATCATGCCGAAGGCAAAGGCCTTCGCCGAGCCGATTCTCGACAAATTGCGCAGCAAGCGGGTCGGCGTCGTCGCCGGCTCGGCGCATGAGAAAATGCTGCGCGATTATTTCAAGGCCGTGCAGGTGGTGACTTTCGACACACCGGAAGGCCTCTATGCCGACCTCAAGGCCGGCAAGGTCGACGCCGCCTTCGGCGACGGCATGCGCTTTTCGTTCTGGCTGGGCGGCTCGGACGCCGCCGGCTGCTGCCGCTTCGCCGGCGGTCCGTATCTGGCGCCGGAATATCTGGGCTCGGGCATGGCGATCGCCACCCGCAAGAGCGACACCGCGCTTGCCGCCGCCTTCGACTACGCGCTGCAGGAGATCTCGATCAAGGGCACCTTCGCCGAGTTCTACCTGCGCTATTTTCCCGTCAGCTTCTTCTGAGGCCACTGAGATTCAGGTGATGCCGGCCTGACCTGAATCTCAGCGGCCTCGGCCCGTGCAATGTCAGGTGAGGGTGCGCAGGCGCGCTTTAGCCGCGCGGGCAATCGCGGCGACGGTCAGCGTGTCGAGGTCGAGCTTGAGGCGGATGAGCTGCAGCAAGCGCACCTCCTCCATGCGCATTTCGAGATCGACGGCGGCAACCTCGAAGGCAGCGGCATAGGCAGTGTCGCGCAACCGCTCCGGCAGCGCCTCGGCAACACGCGCCAGCACCCCTTCCAGCCCGTCCTTGTCATGCAGCGCCTTCTGGCAGGCCTGCGCCACCGCAACCAGCCTGTCCTGGTTGAAATCGACGAACACCGGCCAGGAGCGGACGACGTCGCCGATCCGCGCCAGCTCGACATCGGTCATGTCGCGATCGGAGGCCGATGTGATGACCATCAGGTGGATCAGCGCTTCGTGCGGGCTCAGCAAAGGCATTCAAAACTCCTAGTAGCGTGCATGTCATTTCCCCAAAACCGCGACACGCTTTGGGGTGACATGCACTTGAAAGTGAGGCTCGAACGTAGGAGCGCCATTATGGCGCCGCAAGGAAAACCACCGCAAATCGTTGACGCTCAGGTCTCTCCCGCCTAGAGACCGGTTGAAACTCTATCCGCCGCAAAGCCGGCGTCTGACCTGGAAGACAATAACATGACGGGATCAAACATCATCGATCTCACGCCCGAGATGCTTGCCGCGGCCGCCGAGAGCAAGGCCTGGCCGTTCGAGGAAGCCAAGAAAATCATCGCCCGCTACAAGGGCAAGGACTTTCCCGAGACCGTCCTGTTCGAGACCGGCTACGGCCCCTCGGGCCTGCCGCATATCGGCACCTTCGGTGAGGTGGCGCGCACGACCATGGTGCGGCATGCCTTCCGGGTGCTGACGCAAGACAAGGTCAAGACAAAGCTTTTGTGCTTCTCCGACGACATGGACGGCATGCGCAAGATCCCGGAGAACGTGCCGGACCGCGCGGCGCTGGAACCCTATTTGCATATGCCGCTGACGGCGGTGCCCAATCCGTTCGGCGGCGACTATGCGAGCTTCGCCGACCACAACAACGCGATGCTGTGCCGTTTCCTCGACACGTTCGGCTTCGACTACGAATTCGCCAGCGCGACGCGGTATTACAAGGCCGGTCGCTTCGACGAGGTGCTGCTGCGCGCCGCGGAGCGCTATGACGAGATCATGGCGGTGATGCTGCCGACGCTGGGGCCGGAGCGCCAGGCGACCTACAGCCCGTTCCTGCCGATCTCGCCGAAGAGCGGCCGCGTGCTCTACGTGCCGATGATAAATGTCGACGCCAAGGCTGGCACCATCACCTTCGACGACGAAGGCACCGAGACGACGCTGCCTATCACCGGCGGCCATGTGAAGCTGCAGTGGAAGCCGGATTTCGGCATGCGCTGGGCAGCGCTCGGTGTCGATTTCGAGATGTTCGGCAAGGACCACCAGACCAATGCCGGGATCTATGATCGCATCTGCAACATCCTCGGCGGCCGCGCGCCGGAGCATTTCGTCTACGAACTGTTCCTCGACGAGGAAGGCCAGAAGATCTCGAAGTCGAAGGGCAATGGCCTGACCATCGACGAATGGCTGACCTATGCGCCGACGGAGAGCCTCGGCCTCTACATGTACCAGCGGCCACGGCAGGCGAAGAAGCTCTATTTCGACGTCATCCCGAAGGCGGTGGACGAGTATTACGCTTTCCTTGGCGCCTATCCGCGCCAGGACTGGAAGGAACGGCTCGGCAACCCGGTCTGGCATATGCATGACGGCAACCCGCCGGCCATCGACCTGCCGGTGCCGTTCGCGCTGCTGCTCAACCTGGTCAGCGCCTCCAACGCGCATGACAAGGCGGTGCTGTGGGGCTTCATCTCGCGGCATGCGCCGGGCGTGACGCCGAAGACGCATCCGGAGCTCGACCGGCTGACCGGCTATGCGATCCGCTATTTCGACGACTTCGTGAAGCCGACCAAGGTCTACCGCGCCGCCGACGAGGTGGAGCGCGAGGCGCTGGCGAAGCTCTCCGACGCGCTCGGCGCGCTGCCGCAGGGCGCCGACGGCGAGGCGATCCAGAATGCCGCGCTCAACGTGGCGCGCAAGATCGAGCGCTATCAGGACCATTCCAAGCAGAGCCCGGAAGGGGGGCCCGGCGTGTCGGTGGCCTTCTTCCAGATGATCTACCAGGTGCTGATCGGCCAGGAGCGCGGCCCGCGCTTCGGGTCGTTCGCAGCACTCTACGGCATTGCCGAGACGCGCGCGCTTATTGAGCGGGCGCTGGCTGGTCAGTTGGCGGCGTAACGTCGCCGCCTTCCGCCGGCAGGATGGAATCCGGGGCCTCCGGCGCCGGTCCTGACGCGGCCGGCAGCGCCGGCAGGCCGTCAAGCTTCGGCGCCGGGCCGAAAATACCCTTCCTGGCGGCGCGGGCCTTGTTCTCGGCCTCGACATAGGGACCGCCTTGCGCGGCGCGCGCCCAGCCATTTTCCACCAGCCACTGGCCGATATCCTGATTGCCGATATGGCATTCGGCGGAAATGGTGTCGCGATCGCCCTCCGGCGGAACCGTGCAGGCGACCGCCCGGCCGCGCAGGAAAGCGCGGAAGGCCGTCCTGGCGCGGGCGCCGCAGGCCCAGCTCTTGCCCTCGTCGCCGCAGGTTTCGTCCGCTTTGACGACATCCACGCCGGAGACGGCGACGGCATAGCCCTTCGACTCGATCAGCCCGGCCGCGGCGGCGACCGGCTGGAACAATTTCGTGCCGTTCCAGTCGCCTGGCATCTTCGTCTTGGGCGGCTTGGGCGGCCCGGCCAGCGCCAGATCGCTGAGCGGCGCACGCGGTTCCACCCGTTCGAGTTCCTGGTCCGACAGTTCCGGCGGCGCCACGGTTTCGGGATCGATGGCCCTCGAATGAACGGCTGGCTGCGGAGCGGCAGGCGCGGGAATGGCCGAGGTCGCCGGCTCTTCCGGCGGCGTCTCAGCGCCTGGATCTGCAAGCGCGTCCGGATCGATCCGATCCACCGCGATCGTGCTGTCATGGCCTTTGATTGCGCGCCCGCCGGTCACGACAAGCGCCGCCATCACCGGTATTGCCAGAACGGCAAAAGCTGTTTGAAGAAGCCGCACCGGTCCGGACCTACTGGCTCGCCCAGACGATGCGCGCCACCCATTCGATATCGCGCGTCGGGATGTCGCGGTCCGGGTGAGCCGGATTGAGCGAGACCAGCACGATCGATTTCACCGTCTGCCGGTCGAGCACCTTGGCCATCACTTCGCCGGCGGTGGTCTTGACGACGACACGGTCGCCCTTGCGGGTCGGCGCCCCAGGCTCGACGATCAGCACGTCGCCATTGCGGTAAAGCGGCAGCATGGAATCGCCTTGCACCTGCAGCGCGTAGGACGTCTCGGTCGCCCGCGCCGGAAGCTCGACCAGATCCCAGCCCTGCCCCGCCGGATAGCCGGCATCGTCGAAGAAGCCCCCCGCGCCGGCCTGGGCGAAACCGAGCAACGGAACCGCGCTGCGATGCTGGGCAATGACGGCGGCGCCGCGTCCTTCGACCAGTCCGGTGAATTCCTCCAGCGACGCGCCGGTGGCCTCGATGATCTTGGCCAGCGATTCGGTCGAGGGCCAGCGCGGCCGGCCGTCGGAAGACAGGCGCTTCGATTTGTTGAAGGCCGTCGAATCGAGGCCGGCGCGCCGGGCAAGGCCGGAAGCCGACAGCGAATAGCGCTCGGCGAGAGCGTCTATTGCGGCCCATACGCGGTCGTGTGAGAGCACGCGCGCTCTCCGTCAAAACAGGAAAAAATGCCTCAGCCTGTCTAGCGTGCGACCGCACCATTGTCCACCGGTACCGGCGGGCCGGGCTAGAAAGTGATCCGCCGGCTCGGCAAATCAGCCTCACTCGCTTCGAAACGTGATCAGGCCGCCTTGGCCTGTTCGCGCAAATTCCGGTGCGAAAGCATGAAGGCCCGCTCGGGTTCGGTCGGCGGGCGTGGGCTGGCGGCGTGGCCAAGCGCCGCGACGACCTCGTCGATGTCGAGGAAGCGGCGACCGCCGCGGTCATAGACGCCGCCCGTCGTCAGGATCAGCGCCGCCGTCTCGCCGCCATCGAGCACGAAACGATGCCTGCCGATCACCGACGTGCCTTCCCAGGTCTCGATCGACGAGACCACCTCGAAGCGGCGCCGCAGCTTGATCTCGCGCACATAGGCCACCTGCAGCCCGCCGATCATCGGCGCCCAGCCATTCTTGCGCGCAAGCGCGATGAGGCCGACGCGCAGGAAGATGTCGATGCGCCTACAGCGCCGCGCGTCCTATTGGATGCGCAAAGGACGCTGTAGCACTTTGAGTGGCGCATGATCCTTTCCGAAATCGATTCCCGATTTCGGGGTCATGCGCAAGGTCCGCTAGCATCATGTAGCGGGCGTTGTTGAGATGCAGGTTGAAGTCGATGTCGATCGGCAGGCAGCGAAAGGCCAGCCGGCTTCCATCGCCGACCCGATAAGGGCCACGGCTCGACGTGGCCATGGTGCGGGCCATACGCACCCAGACATACATGCTGGTTCGTCAGGCCGCCTCTCTGACCTCGCCCTTCTGGTAGGGGTCGAAGCGCTGATAGAAGGTCTCGCCCTTCTCGGCCATGTCGAGCAGAAGCTTCGGCGCCTTGAACTCGGCGCCATACTTCTTCTGCAGGCCCTTGGCGATCTTGACGAAACGCTTGGCGCCGATGCCGTCGATGTAGGACAGCGCGCCGCCGGTGAAAGGCGCGAAGCCGAAGGCGAGGATCGAGCCGACATCGGCCTCGCGCGGATCGGTGACGATGCCCTCCTCCATCACCCGCGCCGCTTCCAGCGCGATGGTGACCAAGAGGCGCTGCTTCAGCTCCTCATAGTCGACCTTGTCGGGGTTGAGCTGCGGATAAAGGTCCTTCAGGCCCGGCCACAGCTTCTTTTTCGCCGGCTTGGCCGGATAGTCGTAGAAACCCTTGCCGTTCTTGCGGCCGAAGCGGCCATGCGTGTCGACCATGGTGTTGATCAGCGCCATCTGCCTGGGATCGACGGCCTTCTCGCCGAGATCCCTGATGGTCTGCTTCATGATCTTCTGGGCAAGGTCGACGGCCGTCTCGTCGGTCAGCGCCAGCGGGCCGACGGGCATGCCGGCGGCCTTGGCGGCATTCTCGATCATCGCCGCAGGCACACCCTCGATCAGCATCTTGTAGGCTTCCGACATGTAGCGCAGCACACAGCGGTTGACGTAGAAGCCGCGCGTGTCGTTGACGACGATCGGCGTCTTCTTGATGGCGCGCACGAAGTCGAAGGCGACGGCCAAGGCCTTGTCGCCGGTCTTCTTGCCGAGAATGATCTCGACCAGCATCATCTTGTCGACCGGCGAGAAGAAATGGATGCCAATGAAGTTCTTCGGCCGCGACGAGTTCTTCGCCAGAGCGGTGATCGGAATCGTCGAGGTGTTGGAAGCGAAGATCGCCGACGATTTCAGCACCGCTTCCGCCTTCTCGGTGGCTTCCTTCTTGACGTTCGAATCCTCGAAGACCGCCTCGACGACGAGATCGCAGCCGGCAAGGTCGGCATAGTCCGCCGTCGGCGTGATCAGCGACAGGAGCTTGTCCTTGTCTTCGGGTTTGGCGCGGCCCTTCTTGACCTGGTCGGCCATCAGGCTGTCGGAATGCGCCTTCCCCTTCTCGGCCGACGGCAGATCGCGGTCGAGCAGCACCACCGGAATCCCGGCGCGCGCGGTGACATAGGCGATACCCGCGCCCATGAAGCCGGCGCCGAGGATGCCGATCTTCTTGAACTTGGTGTCCGGCACGCCGGTGGGGCGGCGTGCGCCCTTGTTCAACTCCTGCAGCGACAGGAACAGCGAGCGGATCATCGCCGCCGCTTCCTTCGACTGCATGATCTCGGTGAAATAGCGCTGCTCGATCCTGAGCGCGGTATCGAACGGCACCAGCAGGCCTTCATAGACGCATTTCAGGATCGCGGCCGCGGCCGGATAATTGCCGTAGGTTTCGCGGCGCAGGATGGCGATCGCCGGCGGCCAGAGATTGGCGCCGGCCGCCGAATAGATCGGACCGCCCGGCAGCTTGAAACCCTTCTCGTCCCAGGGCGCCACCGGCTTCAGACCGTTCCTGATCATCGCCTTGGCGGTCTCGACGAGTTTCGAAGGCTCGGCGATCTCGTGGATCAGGCCCATCGCCTTCGCCTTCTGCGGCGTCAGGTTCTGTCCGGTGGTCAGCATCTGCAGCGCCTGCTGCTGGTCGGTCAGCCGCGGCACGCGCTGGGTGCCGCCGGCGCCCGGGAAGATGCCGATCTTCACCTCGGGAAGCGCCATTTTCACCTTGTCGGAATCAGCGGCGACGCGGCCGTGGCAAGCGAGCGACATCTCGAAGGCGCCGCCCATGCAGGTGCCGTTGATCGCCGACACAAACGGCTTGCCGCAGGTCTCGATCTTGCGGAACAGGCCGGTCATGTAGCCGGCATTCTCGAACAGCGCCTTGGTCGCCTTTTCGAGGTCTTTCTCCTTGTCGACGGCAAAGGTGGCCAGCATCTTCTGCAGCATGGTGATGTCGGCGCCGCCGGAGAAAGAGTCCTTGCCCGACGTGATGACCGCGCCCTTGATGGCGGCATCGCCGGCCACATGATCGACGATGGCGTTCAACTCGCGCATCACCTCCTCGGTGAATACGTTCATCGAGCGGTCCGGCATGTTCCAGGTGATCAGCGCGATGCCGCCGGCGTCGATGTCGAGGGTGAAATTGGTGTAGCTCATCTCTTCTCTCCCCGTCAGACGCGTTCGATGATGGTGGCGGTGCCCATGCCGGCGCCGATGCAGAGCGTGACCAGCGCGGTGTTCAGGTCGCGGCGCTCCAACTCGTCCAGCACCGTGCCCAGGATCATGGCGCCGGTAGCGCCGAGCGGATGGCCCATGGCGATCGCGCCGCCATTGACGTTGATCTTGTCGTGCGGGATCTCGAAAGCCTGCATGTAGCGCAGCACGACGGAAGCGAAGGCCTCGTTGAGCTCGAACAGGTCGATGTCCGACAGCTTCATCCTGGCGCGCTTCAGGAGCTTCTCGGTGACGTCGACCGGACCGGTCAGCATCAGCACCGGCTCCGAGCCGATGTTGGCGAAGGCGCGGATGCGCGCGCGGGGTTTGATACCCATGGTTTTCCCGGCCTTCTTCGAGCCGAGCAGCACGGCGGCGGCGCCATCGACGATACCGGAGGAATTGCCGGCGTGGTGGACGTGGTTGACCTCCTCGACCTCCGGATGCTTCTGCACGGCGACCGCGTCGAAGCCGCCCATCTCGCCCGGCATGACGAAGGACGGGTTGAGCGAAGCCAGCGACTGCATGTCGGTCGAGGGCCGCATGTGCTCGTCATGGTCGAGGATCAAGAGGCCGTTCTGGTCCTTGATCGGGATCACCGACTTCTTGAAGCGGCCATCGGCCCAGGATTTCGCGGCGCGCTTCTGGCTCTCGACCGCATAGGCGTCGACGTCGTCGCGGCTGAAGCCGTATTTGGTGGCGATCAGGTCGGCCGAGATGCCCTGCGGCACGAACCAGCCGGGCAGGCCGACGGACGGGTCCATGAACCAGGCGCCGCCCGACATGCCCATGCCGACGCGCGACATGGATTCGACGCCGCCGGCAATAACGATCTCGTCCGCCCCTTGCGCGATCTTGGCGGCGCCGAAATTGATGGCGTCGAGACCCGAGGCGCAGAAGCGCGAGATCTGCATGCCGGGCGCCGAGGTCGCGTAGCCGGCCTCGAAGGCCGCGGCGCGCGGAATGACGGAGCCCGCCTCGCCGACCGGATCGACGCAGCCGAAGATGATGTCGTCGACAGTGCCGGTGTCGAGCCCGTTGCGATCGCGCAGTGCCTCGAGCGTCCTGGCGGCGAGCCTGACCGCCGGCACCTCGTGCAGCGAGCCATCCTTCTTGCCCTTGCCGCGCGGCGTGCGCACGGCGTCATAGACGTAAGCCTCAGTCATTTTCGTGCTCCTTGGCTTTGCCGGCCGCCGCGCTTAGAGAGAGCGCCCGATCAGCAATTTCATGATTTCGTTGGTGCCGCCGTAGATGCGCTGGACGCGGGCGTCGCGGTACATGCGGGCGATCGGATATTCATTCATGTAGCCATAGCCACCGTGCAGTTGAAGGCATTCGTCGACGACTTTGCCCTGCAGGTCGGAAAGCCAGTATTTGGCCATCGAGGCGGTGACCGGATCGAGGCCGCCATCGATATGGCGGGCGACGCAGTCATTGTAGAAGACGCGGCCGATCGTGGCCTCGGTCTTCAATTCGGCCAGCTTGAACTGGGTGTTCTGGAAATCGATGACGGCCTTGCCGAAGGCCTTGCGTTCCTTGACGTAGTCGATCGTGAGCGCCAGCGCCCGCTCGATCATGGCGATCGCCCCGGTACCGATCTGCAACCGCTCCTGCGGCAGTTGCTGCATCAGCTGGACGAAGCCCTTGCCTTCCTCGTGGCCGAGCAGGTTCGAGGTCGGCACGCGCACATCGTTGAAGAACAGCTCGGACGTGTCGTTCGACTTCAGCCCTATCTTGTCGAGGTTGCGGCCGCGCTCGAAGCCCTCGACCTCGTCGGTCTCGACGACGATCAGCGAGGTGCCCTTGGCGCCCTTTTCCGGATCGGTCTTGGTGACGACGATGATCAGGTTGGCGAGCTGGCCGTTGGTGATGAAGGTTTTCGAGCCGCTGATCTTGTAATGATTGCCGTCCTTCTCGGCGCGCGTCTTCACGCCTTGCAGGTCGGAGCCGGCGCCGGGCTCCGTCATGGCGATGGCGCCGATCAGCTCGCCCGTCGCGAGCTTGGGCAGCCATCTCTCTTTCTGCTCCTCGGAGCCGTAGTGCAGGATGTAGGGTGCTACGATCGAATTGTGCAGGCCGATGCCGAAGCCGTCGACGCCGACATGGCCGATCGCCTCGATGATGGCGCTCTCATGGGCGAAAGTGCCGCCCGAGCCGCCGTATTTCTCCGGCATCGAGGCGCAGAGCAGACCGGCGGCTCCGGCCTTCAGCCAGCTCTCGCGATCAAACATCTCGTTCTTCTCGAACTCGTCGTAGCGCGGCGCGATCTCCTCCGCCATGAAGCGGGACGCCATGTCGTAGAGCATGCCGACCTCGTCCGCCGCCCATGCGGGCTTCGGCAGGCCAAGAATTTCGGCTGGATTTGTCGCCACGATTTCCTCCGCGTTCCGACAATTGTGGGCCGGCGGTGCCGGCCCGCCAAACCTAGAACGCTTCCGCCGGCAGCGCCATTAGCGTGTCCGCGCCACTGGAAATGCGGGCAAGCCGCGTTGCCGTTTCCGGCATGACGCGCTCCATGAAGAAGCGCGCGGTCACCAGCTTGGTGTCGTAGAAGGGCGAGCCCCCGTTGGCCCCATCCGCCAACTTCGCCTGTGCGGATTTCGCCATCTGCGCCCACATGTAGCCCAGCGCCACCAGGCCGAAGAGATGCATGTAGTCGGTGGAGGCGGCACCGGCATTGTCGGGCTTGGCCATCGCGTTCTGCACCAGCCACATGGTGGCCGCCTGCAGGTCGTTGAGGCCCTTCTTCAGCGACTTGGTGAAGGGCGCCATCTTCTCGTCGGCGCGGTTTTCCTCGCAGAACTCGCCGACTTCCTTGAAGAAGGCCTGCACCGCGCGGCCGCCATTCTGCGCCAGCTTGCGACCGACGAGATCGAGCGCCTGGATGCCGTTGGCGCCTTCATAGATCATGGCGATGCGGGCATCGCGCACGAACTGGCTCATACCGTGCTCTTCGATATAGCCGTGACCGCCGAACACCTGCTGCGCCATCACCGCGTGATCGAAACCCTTGTCGGTGAGCACGCCCTTGACCACCGGCGTCATGAGCCCGGTGTAATCGTCGGCCGCCTGGCGGTCCTTGTCGTCACCGGAGCGATGCGCGACGTCGGACTTGATCGCCGTCCACAGCGCCAGCGCGCGGCCGGCCTCGTTGAAGGCCTTCATGGTCATCAGCGAGCGGCGGATGTCGGGGTGGACGATGATCGGGTCGGCTTTCTTGTCCGGCGCCTTGGCACCCGACAGCGAACGGCCCTGGAGGCGGTCCCTGGCGTAGGAAACGGCGTTCTGATAGGCGATCTCGGAGACCGAAAGCCCCTGCAGGCCGACACCGAGGCGGGCCTCGTTCATCATCGTGAACATGGCCTTCAGGCCGCCATTCAATTCGCCGAGCAGCGTGCCCTCGGCCTCGTCATAGTTCATGACGCAGGTCGAGTTGCCGTGAATGCCCATCTTCTCCTCGATCGAACCGCAGGAGAGCGTGTTGCGCTCGCCGGGATTGCCCGAGGCATCGAGCTTGAACTTCGGCACGATGAACAGCGAAATGCCCTTCACGCCTTCCGGCGCGCCCTCGGCGCGGGCCAGCACCAGGTGGACGATGTTGTCCGACATGTCGTGCTCGCCGGCGGAGATGAAGATCTTCTGGCCGGAAATCCTGTAGGTGCCGTCACCATTGGGAGCGGCCTTGGTGCGCAACAGGCCGAGATCGGTGCCGCAATGCGGCTCGGTCAGGTTCATGGTGCCGGTCCAGGCGCCCCCGATCAGCCTGGGCAGCCATGTGGCCTTCTGTTCGTCCGTGCCGTGGGTGACGATGGCCGCGATCGCGCCTTGCGTCAGGCCGGGATACATCATCAGCGCCATGTTGGCGGAGATCATGTATTCGGACACGGCGGTGTGGACGGCATAAGGCAGGCCCTGGCCGCCGAACTCGGCAGGTGCCGCAAGCCCCATCCAGCCGCCTTCGCGATACTGGTCGTAAGCGTCCTTGAAGCCCTTGGGAGTCGTCACCGAGCCGTCGTCATGGCGCACGCAGCCTTCCATGTCGCCGACGCGGTTCAGCGGATGCATGACGTTCTCGGCAAGCTTGGCGCCCTCCGCGAGGATCGCCTCGAGCACGTCGGGCGTCGCGTCCGAGAAGCCCGGAAGGTTGGAATAGCGCTGAAAGCCCAGCACGTCGTTGAGAACGAACAGCGTGTCCTGGATCGGCGCCCTGTAGATCGTCATGCCTTCCTCCACCCTATAGTGCCGGCCGGCAAGTTGCCTGTCCTGGACAGGAGACCGGGCCAATGTCGATGCCCCGATAGCAAATATTGACGTTTGCGTAAACGTCAACTTCGTCGCAGCCAAAAATTTATGTGAGCGGTCAGGCATTGTGGCGACAAAAAAGCCGCGCGGCTATGGCCACGCGGCTTCTACGTCCGGGGTGTTTCCGGAGAGCGGGCGATCAGCCGGCGGCGCTGGCCTGCGCCGGCGCGGCGCGCTCGACGAGCATCTGACGCACGACCGACATCGAGTTGCTCAGCTCGCCGATAGCATCGTCGATCAGCGCCCGCTGCTTCTGCAGGCGGGCGAGCTGCTTCTCCGACTTGTCGAGCGCCAGCCGCAACTGCTTGGTGTTGGTGCCGCTCGGATCGTAAAGGTCCATCATCTGCTTGACGTCGCGCAGCGAGAACCCGACCTTGCGGCCGAGCAGGATCAGCTTCAGCCGGGCCTTGTCGCGGCGCGTATAGAGACGGGTCGAGCCGTCGCGATGCGGATTGAGCAGGCCCTTGTCTTCATAGAAGCGCAGCGTGCGCAACGTCACGCCGTATTTCTTGGCCATCTCGCCGATGCGGACGAATTCCTCGCCGGCTTCGACCGGTATGTCATTGGTATTGGCCGCGGCCTCGCCGGGCGAAACAAGTTTCATGGTCACTGGCTTTCCCCTGGTGGCGTCGCGGTCGCGGACCAAGCGTCGCCTGAATGGAAGCGGGGGCGTGCTTCCAATCGTGGTTGCAACAAGTCAATCGCAAGAGGCACGGCTTCGCACCTTTTACGTTTACGTCAATTCTATATCGACAGCCGCAAGGTGACGCAAGGGCGTTGTCGAAACGGACCTTTATGCCGCACCCGGATACCAGCTTGTCGGGCGGCTCACGATTTATGCGCGACTTCTTAAGCTTGGTTAACGCCTTGTTTACCACGTTGGGCGAAATGTGCGCATGTCGGTCACCCGTGTTTATCCTGTAGCGAATTTTTCACGGTTTTTCGAAGCGTGGGTGAAACCCGGGAAGCCCGTCTTCCTCCGCAGCAAAACCGCTCGGCTCGCTTCGTTCCCGGCAGGACTTTGGGAAACCGGCTTTGGCCGGCCATTCTGAACACGGGCGCATCGATGAACAGCAAGCGGTCCTATCTCGATACACTCAACGCCGGCAGGCAACGCCGGCCGCAGCCCTCGCTCGAAGAACTGAACCGCTCGCTCGAAACGCTGGAGCAGCGGCTGGACCGGACGCGGGCCGACATGCCCGATCGCCCCGACCTGCGGCGGCCGGCCGAGCCGCGTTATCCAAGCACGCAGCCTTACGGCCAGCCGCGCTGGTACGAGGATCCCTATTCCGCGCAAAGGCCCCTGGAGCGGGTGCCACAAAGCCCGGCGCCGCAGAATCCGCGGCCGCAAGATCGCGCCCCGCAAAATCCCGCGCCGGCCTATCAGGCGATCGCGCGTGACATCGACCGCGTGCGCGGCCAGGAAGACAGCGTCGCCATGGTCGGCAAGATCGCCGTCGAACTGCGCGGCCTGCGCGAGGAATTGCGCCACCAGATGACCGTCGGCCTGCAGCGCGAATTCGAGGCGTTCCGCCAGGACATCGACCGCGCCATGCAGGCCAACAGCCAGCGCGGCGCTCCGTCGGGCGGCATGCCGGACAAGAGCAGCGCCGAACTCGGCCTCGAATTCGAACGGCTTTCGGGCGCCATCCAGTCGCTCGCCGAAAAGAGCGACGACCGCAGCATCAACCTGCTGCGGCTGGAACTGGAACAGGTGAAGGGCGCGCTGGACACGCTGGCGCGCGAGGAAAGCCTGCAGAAGGTCGACCGCCGCTGGGACGATTTCGACCGCCGCTGGAGCGCCTTCGAGGACCGCGTCGATGCCGACCAGCGCAAGCGCGCGGAAGGCCCGGGCCTTTCGGTGCTGACCGACCGGCTCGAACAGATCAGCAGCGCCGTCAACAGCCTGCCGGAATCGCTTTCGCTGCGCTCGCTGGAGGAAAAGGTGCGCACGCTTGCCGGCGCGGTCGATCGGTTCGCCGGCCAGCAGACCGCGCGCGGCGGCGAAACGCTCGCCATGATCGACGAGCGGCTGGACGAGATCTCCCGCGCCATCGTCGCCTCGACCGTGGCTGCGCAGGCCAATGCCTTCGACCCCGAAACCTTCGGCCGGATCGAGAAGCGCATGGCATCGCTGGCGGTTCAGATCGAAGAGGTCGCGCAGTCGCGGCCTGGAGCGGAAGTTCTCGATCACCTCAACCTCCTGTCCAGCCGCGTAGACCAGTTGGCTGGCCGCGCCGACCTGCCCGAGCAGGCCATGGAGCGGCTCGGCCAGCAGATCGCCTTGATAACCGACAAGATGGACCGCGCACCGGCCATGCCCGATGCCGAACATATCTTCCAGGGCCTGGAGCAGCGCTTCGACGCGCTGTCGATGCTGCTCGAGCGCCGCCAGGGCGACGCGATGGAACAGGGCAACATTCTGTTTCGCGATCTCGAGCGGCGGCTGGACGAGGTGGCGGACAGGCTCGACCAGCGCACGCGCCAGGACGATAGCGCCGGCATCATGGAAGCGATCGACGCCCGCTTCACCGCTTTGGCCAAGCGCATCGAGACGCGCATCCCGGATCCCGCCAACGACATGGCGATCCGCGGGCTGGAAAGTCGGCTCGAGGACATTTCCAGCCGGCTGGAATCGTCCGCGCAGCAGGTCGCGGGCATCGATCCTGCCCTGATCCGCAGCCTGGAAGCGCAGGTCGCCGGCCTGTCGGCACATCTCTCCAAGCCCGGCACGCCGCTGCCCGAATTCGAAGATATCAGCCCGCGCCTCAACGAGATCGAGAAGTCGCTGGCCGGCACGCGCGATTCCATCTTGAGCGTGGCGCGCGAGGCGGCCGAGAGCGCCGTCAAATCGCTTGCCGATTCGACGTCCAGCACGGCCCAGACCAACGCGACCGCCGTTGCCGGCCTCGCCCAGGACCTGAAGACGCTCGAAGCGCTCACCCGCCGCTCCGACGAACGCAACTCGCGGACATTCGAGGCGATCCACGACACGCTGCTCAAGATCGTCGACCGGTTGGGTTCGCTGGAAACGAGCGAGACCAGCGAAGCGGTCAGCGAACTGGTCGATCCGCAACCGGCCGGCAAGCGCGGCGGCCGGGGCGGCAAGATCGCGGTGCAGGACGCACCGTCGATGGACATCGACCAGCCGCTGCCGCTCACCGGAGACATGGCCGGCCTGGAAGGCCGCGCGGCGGCCATCATGCGCGACGAGACAAGCGAGCAGCGCACGCCCGCCGAGGCAGCGGCTGAAGCGGCCTTGGCAGCCCTGGGGCCGGACGCGATCGGCGACAAGAGCGAGACGGCCGGCCGCAGGAAATCGATGTTCAGCGGCCTAGCGCGCGCCTTCAAGGGCAAGAAGGAAGCGGACACGCAGCCGCTTGCCGACTCGGCGCCGGTCGGCGACGTGCCGAGCGTCGACATCGACGAGCCGCTCGACCCCAGGGCCGCCAACCGGCCCTTGGAACCCGGCTCCGGCGCGCCGGACCTCAACGCCATCATGAAGCGCGTGCGCGACGAACGCGGCGGCCAGCCGACCCGGCGCACCGAGGGTGACGCCGCCAAGTCCGATTTCATCGCCGCGGCCCGCCGCGCGGCCCAGGCCGCCGCCGCGGAAGCGGACACGCTGAAGCGGCAATCGACCATGACCGGCCCGGTGAAGGCGCTGAGGATAGGCGACCTGCTCAAGGCGCGGCGCAAGCCGATCCTGATGGCGGCCGCCGCGATCATGATGGCGCTGGCCGGCCTGCAGCTGGGCAAGGCTTTCTTGTCCGATCCCGTCGAAACGGCCAACAACCAGCCCGCCCCGATCGTCTCCACGCAGAGGGTCGACACGGCTTCTCTCGATGCCACAGCCGCGCCGAAGGCCGACACGCAAAAGACCGACGCGGACACCACGCAGGCCAAAAGCGCCCCTGCCCACCCCGTCAGGCAGGCGGAGCCCGTCATTGACGCGGCACCGGCCGCTTCCATCCCTGCAAGTCCTGAGGCGGCCGCAGCCATGCCGGCCGAACCGGCGCCCGCGCCGATGGCTTCGGCGACGCCGTCCGAGCCTGCCGCAGCCGCCACCGCGACGGACACGGATGGCGAAACGCAGCCGATGGCCAACGCCCCGGAGACGACCGGTCCCGCAGCCGAGAGCACCCCGGCGGGCGCGCCGACGACTACCTCCGCCGACACGACAGGCGCGGTGCCGTCCGCAGCAAGCCAGACGGCCGCGGCCAAATTCGACATTCCCTCCGAAATCGGTCCGGTGGCGCTGCGCGACGCGGCCGCCGGCGGCGACGCCAAGGCGCTGTTCGAGGTCGGCTCGCGCTATGCGGAATCGCGCGGCGTGAAGGAAGACATGAAGGCGGCCGCCAAATGGTATGAGCAGTCGGCCGAGCTAGGCTTCGCGCCGGCCGAATACCGGATCGGCAATTTCTACGAAAAAGGCATCGGCGTCGCGCGCGACATCAAGAAGGCCAAGACCTACTACCAGCTTGCCGCCGAACAGGGCAACGCCAGCGCCATGCACAATCTGGCGGTGCTGTTCGCCATGGCGGCGGACGGTGTGACTGACAATGAATCGGCCACGCACTGGTTCCAGGAAGCCGCCGACCTCGGTGTCAAGGACAGCCAGTTCAACCTCGGCATCCTGGCCGCCAAGGGCGTCGGCATGAAGCAGAACCTGGAAGAATCCTACAAGTGGTTCGCGATCGTCGCCAAGACCGGCGACAAGGACGCCGCTGCCAAGCGCGACGAGATCGCCAATGCGCTGCGGCCCGAGCAGCTTGAGCGGGCGCGTGCCGCGACGGAATTGTGGAAGGCCAAGCCGCTCAACGCGGCCGCCAACTCTGCCGACGTTCCGGAATCCTGGCAGGACAGCGCGCCGCAGACCACCGCCGGCATCGACATGAAGAAGGCGGTGAAGAACATCCAGCTGATCCTCAACAAGAACGGCTACGATGCCGGCGGTGCCGACGGCGTGATGGGCGGCAAGACCAAGAACGCCATCATGGCCTTCCAGACCGACAACAAGATGAAGCCGACCGGCGAGGTCGACGCGCCGCTCGTCAAGGCGCTCCTGGCGCACAAATAACGGCAGGCGCGTCGCATACGCGACGCCTTGCCACACATTTGCCTGTTAACTGATTGAGATGGTTTTTGTTTCGACGCGGCGGCGGGGTTTGAACCCCGCCGCCGCGCCGGCGCAATAAAAAATTGGCTTTTCGGTGCTTTAGTGTCCGGGGACGGCACTATGCGCCGAAAGACAAACTGATCGAGACAGCCGGGTGGGCATTTATCTCCCGATCGCGGAAATTTCCGTCAACGTCTTCGTGCTGCTGGCGATGGGCGCGGCGGTGGGCTTCCTGTCGGGCATGTTCGGGGTCGGCGGCGGCTTCCTGATCACGCCGCTCTTGATCTTCTACAACATCCCGCCGGCGATTGCGGTGGCCACCGGCGCCAACCAGGTCATCGCCTCCTCTTTCTCCGGCGCGCTCTCGCACTTCAAACGCGGCACGCTCGATTTCAAGCTGGGCGGCGTGCTTCTGGCCGGGGGCATCGTCGGCTCGACGGCAGGCATCTTCGTCTTTGCACTGTTGCGCCGTCTTGGGCAGTTGGACCTGTTCATCTCGCTGCTCTACGTCGTGCTGCTCGGCACCGTCGGCGGGCTGATGCTGGTCGAGAGCGTCAACGCGCTGCGCGCCAGCCGCAGCGGCGCCGCGCCCGTCTTGAAGAAATCCGGACAGCACAACTGGATCCACCGGCTGCCGTTCAAGATGCGCTTCCGCGCCTCGAAGCTGTTCGTCAGCGTGATCCCGGTGCTCGGCCTCGGCGCCGGGATCGGCTTCCTGTCGTCGATCATGGGCGTCGGCGGCGGCTTCATCATGGTGCCGGCGCTTATCTACCTGCTCAAGGTGCCGACCAACGTCGTTATCGGCACCTCGCTGTTCCAGATCATCTTCACCTCGGCCTATACGACCCTGGTGCATGCCACGACCAACCAGACGGTCGACGTGATCCTGGCCTTCCTGCTCATGGCCGGCGGCGTTGCAGGTGCGCAATATGGCGCCAAGGCCGGCCAGAGGCTGCGCGGCGAGCAATTGCGGGCGCTGCTGGCGATGCTGGTTCTGGCCGTCGCCATTCGCCTTGCCGTCGATCTCTTCGTGACGCCGCCCAATCTCTATTCGCTTACCGCCGCGGGCCTCAACTGATGGCGGCACGACAAGCATTTGCAGCCGCCGTCTTGTTGTCGATGCTCTTTGCCCTTTCCCCGGCGACGGCGCAGACGCCGCCCGCCGAAAGCATCCAGATCGGCCTGTCGACCGACGCCATTTCCATCACGGCAGGCTTCTCCGGCGCCGACCTCACCATCTTCGGATCGCTGGAAAATCCCGATCCGTTGGTCGCGCGCCAAGGA
The DNA here is from genome assembly GCF_051127865.1 of Mesorhizobium sp. RIZ17. NCBI lineage: Bacteria > Pseudomonadati > Pseudomonadota > Alphaproteobacteria > Hyphomicrobiales > Phyllobacteriaceae > Mesorhizobium > Mesorhizobium sp. RIZ17. The sequence continues at coordinate 2,727,355 of NZ_CP147861.1, read as the reverse complement.
CGCTACGACGTGATCGTCGTGCTCGAAGGGCCGCCGAGGCCCGTCGTGGTGCGGCGCAAGGACCGGGTGCTCGGCGTCTGGATCAACCTGGACTCCGAGACGTTCGAGAACGTGCCTGTCTCCTATTCGGTGGCGACGACGCGGCCGCTGCAGGACATCGCCGAGCCTGCCAAGTACAAGCAACTCTCGCTTGGCGCGCAGAACCTCTACATGAAGCCCGCCGACGAGACCGACAGCCCGGCAACCATCGAGGAATTCACCGCCGCACTACGCGACCGCAAGGCGGCGACCGGCCTCTACAGCGAGAATGTCGGCGGCGTGCAGTTCCTGTCGCAGAACCTGTTTCGCGCCACCGTGCGGCTGGCGCCCAACGTTCCGGTCGGCACGCACAAGGCGCGCGCGTTCCTGTTCAAGAGCGGCATGTTCGTCAAGGAAAGCTCGGCCCAGCTCGAAATCCGCAAATCCGGGTTCGAGCAGTCGGTCTTCCGTGTCGCGCACGACTATTCCTTCCTCTATGGCGTGTTCGCCATATCGCTCGCCATGCTGACCGGCTGGCTCGGGCGCCTCATCTTCCGCAAGGATTGATCTTCCGGGAAAATGGAAGGACCCATTTTCCCGTCAAAAGAGGGTTTCCCTTTTCCCGGTTTTGCGATACATCGCCGCCTCCCAGCCCTAGGGACAAGCAACACATTCAATTTCGATAGAGCGGTCCGGCCTTCCGGATGACGGCGCGCAATGCGTCGGCTTGCCGCTATGAAACAACGACAGGAGGCTGCGATGCGATCGGCATTCGGCGGCATCGATTTCGGCACGTCCAATTCCACGGTGGGCGTGATCCGCGACGGCCGCGCGCGACTGGTGGCGCTGGAAGGCGAGCAACCGACCTTGCCCAGCGCCGTGTTCTTCAACTTCGAGGACGGCTACACCTATTTCGGCCGCCGTGCGATCAGTGACTACACCGACAGCATCGAGGGCCGTCTGATGCGCTCGCTGAAGAGCGTGCTCGGCAGTTCGCTGGCCAACGAGAAGACACGCATCAAGGCGCGCCAGATCGGTTTCGTCGACATCATCGGCCTGTTCATCGATCATCTGAAGAAGCGTCTGGAAGAAGATGCGGGCGGTCCGGTCGATAACGTGGTGCTCGGCCGGCCCGTGCAGTTCGTCGACGACGACGCGGCCGCCGATATGAAGGCGCAAGGCGAGCTTGAAAAAGCAGCCCGCGCGCAGGGCTTCAGGCACATCGCCTTCCAGTTCGAGCCGATCGCGGCGGCGCTCGACTACGAGCAGACGGTCACCGGCGAGGAGCTGGCGCTGATCGTCGACATGGGCGGCGGCACCTCCGATTTCTCGATCGTGCGGGTCTCGCCGGAGCGCGCGCGCTCGACCGACCGCAAGGCCGACATCCTCGCCAATCGCGGCATCCATATCGGCGGCACCGACTTCGACCGGCTGCTGAGCATCGCCCATGTGATGCCCGAGCTCGGCTATCTGACCCGGACCAAGGACCACAAGCGCAACCTGCCCGCGGCCTATTTCATCGATCTGGCGACCTGGCAGCGCATCAACCTCGTCTACACGGCCAAGGCGATGAACGACCTGCGGCAGATCCGCTACGAGGCAGAGCGTGCCGACCTCGTCGACCGCTTCATCCACGTCGTCGAGCATCGCTACGGTCATGCGATGGCGGGCCTGGTCGAAAGGGCGAAGATCGCGCTGACCGACCAGCCCTCGGCGCAGGTGAAAGTGTCGCTGCCCGGCGCGCGCTTCGCGGCCGAGATCACGCGCGCGGGCCTCGAAGAGACGATCGGTGGCGACATCGAACGCGTGACCGAGACGGTCCAACAGACGATCGCCGATGCCGGCGTTGCCGCCTCGGCCATCACCGCCGTGTTCCTCACCGGCGGCTCGACCGCCATCCCGCTGGCTAAGCGGCGGATCCTGTCGCTGGTGCCGCAGGCCTCGGTCATCGAAGGCGACATGTTCGGCTCGGTCGGGCTTGGCCTGGCGCTCGATGCGCAGCGCAAATACGCGTGAGCGTTGTTTGTCGCAATTAGCTGGGGCAGTGCATCCAGTGGCGGGCGGCATGCCTAGGATATTGGCCAAAACGCCCGTCTCTTCGTCATCCACGGGCGGAGCAAGGAGCGCAGCGACGCGGCGCAGACCCGAGGATCCATTCCGTGACATCCGAGTGTCACAACCGTGCAGAATTCTGCCCCGTTGCATTCCCGGGCGGATGTAACGGAATGGACTCTAGGGTCGCTACGCGACTGCTTTGCCCCAGAATGACGAAGTTCGGAGGTGCCAGCCAATCGCGAGCGTTTTGCGACAATCCTCATCCTGGGACGCGGCTTGGCGTCAGCCGACCTTCCCGCCGAGATGCGCCTTCAGCGCCATCTGGGCGCGGCCTTGGCTGCCGGGTCGATAGCGTTGCCTGTCTGGAATCCGGGGCCAATCGCTACAAAGACGAGGATCGCACTTAACCGGTGATCGTGATGGGGATCGCGCCATAGCGATCAGCCGTGCTTTTCAGCATCGTTTTCACCTTCAAGTTTTTGCCGCAGCGCCAGCATGACGCGGTGCGTGGTTTTGATGTCTTGAACCGAGAGCCCTTCTGCGAGCGCGTTGGCGCGCGGGTCGTAAGCCCTAATCGCAGCGTCGTAGGTTCGCTGCCCTTTGTCGGTCAGCACGACGAGGTGCGCCCGACGATGGTGCGGATTGGGCTGGAACTCGACCAAGCCCTCCTTCGCGAGATCGTTGACGATGCGCTGGACGTTTTGCCGGTTTGCGCCGAGATCGCGGGCAAGCCACGCCACCGGCTGCAAACGGTCGGCCAAGGCAATTGCGCCGAGAATTTGCCACCGAGCACTGGTCAGCCCGAGCGGAGCGACGAGCCGGTCGCCCCATGTCAGCGCCAGGTTGTTCACCCGGAACACGGTGAGGATCAGATCGGTCAAGGCTTCGCCTTCCGGGGAGCGAATGGCGTCGTTCATTTGTCATCACCTATCTTTATTGACATCATCATGTCAAGATATTATGTGTCCATTGCTACGAATTGACACCATAGAGACAATTTGGACGGAGAGCCACTATGTCCCTTCTCAGTGCTCGGCGTGTGGGCGGTCAGCCGTTAAGGGGGGCAGCGATGCTCAAGATCGTCCATCCCGTTGCGGGCCTGATTGCCGTCCTCACCATCGCGACCTTCTGGCTCTCAACTGCGCTTTCCGAACTCTTCGGCTCCGAAGCGGCCGTAATCGCGGTGAAGACGGCTATCCCAAGGGGTCTCTTCATCCTGATCCCGGCTCTCGCCGCCACCGGCGGTTCGGGCTTCGCCTGGTCGAAGGGGCAGCGCCAAGGGCTTGTCGGCACGAAGCTGAAGCGTATGCCGTTCATAGCGGTGAACGGCATTGTCGTCCTCATCCCGGCGGCACTGTTTCTCGCCTCGAAGGCACGGGGGGGCGAGTTCGACACGACGTTCTACATCGTGCAGGCGCTCGAACTGATCGCCGGCGCAACAAACATCACGCTCCTCGGTCTGGCGATACGGGACGGTATGAAGCTGGCGAAGTGGCGGCGTGGCAGCTTCCTCAAGCGGGGCGTCGCCTATACGACCAGCCTCATCGGCAAGGAAAACGTCGCTCGCGGCACGCTTGCGATCCACCTGAAGAAGCCGGAGGGCTTTGCCTTCAAAGCCGGTCAAGCCGTCTATGTGACTTTGCCTGGATTGAAGGAAGCGGACGGCAAGGGCCGCGTGCGGACCTTTTCCATCGCAAGTGCGCCGGACGACGCCGATCTGGTGATTGCGACCAGGCTCACCGACTCCGCCTTAAAGCGCGGTCTTGCAAGCCTGCCTGTCGGATCGGCTGTCGAGATAGAAGGCCCCTACGGTGATTTGACGCTGCATGACGATGCCGCGTGGCTGGCGGTGTTCCTTGCGGGCGGAATGGGCATCACACCGTTTCGCAGCATGATCCGTGACGCCGCCACGCACGCGCGCGCCCGTAACCTCATTCTCTTCTACAGCAATCGAAGCGCAGAAGACGCCGCGTTCCTCTCCGAACTAGAGCAGACTGCGCGGGAGAACCCCGGCTTCAAGCTGGTGGCGACAATGACCGATGCGGGGGACTGGCAAGGCGAGCGCGGTTTCATCACGCGCGAAATGATCGAACGGCATCTCGGCGACATCGCCAGCCCGGTCTTTTGTCTCGCCGGTCCCCCGGCAATGGTTGCGGCGATGGAAACTCTGCTCAAAGCGGCAGGGGTGAAGGCCGAAAACGTCCGCGTGGAGGTGTTTGCCGGATACTGATGATCACGCTGTCGCAAAAACGGCGGATCCTCTCGCGGGTGCCGCAGTCCTCCGTCATCGAAGGCGACATGTTCGGCTCGGTCGGGCTTGGCCTGGCGCTGGATGCGCGGCGGAAGTTCGCGTGAGCGTTGTTTGTCGCAATTAGCTGGGGCAGTGCATCCAGTGGCGGGCGGCATGCCTAGGAGATTGGCCAAAACGCCCGTCTCTTCGTCATCCACGGGCGGAGCAAGGAGCGCAGCGACGCGGCGCAGACCCGAGGATCCATTCCGTGACTTCAGAGCGCTGCTACGGCGCAAAATTCTGCTCCGCAGCACCCCTCGGCCGGGGTAACGGCATGGATCCTCGGGTCTGCGCTCCGCTTCGCGTCGCTCCGCCCGTGGATGACGAAGTTCGCAGGCTTCGGCCCAATCGCGAACGTCCGCGATGATCTGCAACCCAACAACGCAATCCGGCTGCGCCCTGGGCTCAGCCGACCTTTCCACCCAGATGCGCCTTCAGCGCCATCTGGGCAAGGCTCGCCTGGCGGTCGCGGTGCGTGATCATGGCGAAGTCGCGTTTCGGCAGTTCGACCGGCACGGCTCTGAGGCTGCCCTCCGCCAGGGAGCGCGCGACGACGAGCTCCGAGATGATCGTGGCTCCCGCGCCGGCCTCGACCGCCTGACGCACGGCTTCGTTGCTGGGCAGGACGAGGAATATCTGCAGCTCCGCCGGCGGAACCCCCTGATTGTGCGCGAAATCCTCCAGCGCCTCGCGCGTGCCCGACCCGCCCTCCCTGATGATCCAGCGCAATGCCCTGATGTCGAGGTTGCCCGCCCTGGTCATCGGAATCTCGGGATGCGAGCGCGCCACCACCAGCATCATGCGATCCTCGTCGACGGTGGCGCGGCGCAGGATGTCGGACTCGGTGCGGCCTTCGACCAGGCCGAAATCGGCGCGGCCGTCCAGCACATTGGTCTCGACCTGCCTGGTGTTGCCGATCGTCACGCTCAGCTTCACGGCAGGATAGGCTTCATGGAAGGACGCGAGGCGACGCGGTAGCCAGTAGCTGGCGATGGTCTGGCTGGCCGCGATCGACAGGCTGCCGGCTACGGTCTGGGAGACATCCTCCAGCACGCCACGCGCAGCCGCGGCGCGATCCAGGACCGCCTTCGCCTCCGGCAGGAAGCGGTGGCCGGTCTGGGCCAATTCGATGTTGCGGCCGACCCGGTTGAACAGGCGCACGCCATGCTGGCTTTCGAGCGCGCGGATAGCGGCCGACGCCGCCGACTGCGAGATGCCGAGCCGCTCGGCGGCCTTGGTCATATGGCCGTGCTCGGCGACGGCGACGAAGATGCGCAACTGGTCGAGAGTCATGGGCCAACTAAGAAGCAAAATCGATCGGAATTACAAGAGCTGCTTGTTAGACGCATTAATGGGTTTGTTCTAAGTTTTTATCGGAAGTTGGAAAAAATTGGCTGCGTTGCCGCCAAGGTTTGAAATGATCGGGCGCTTCAAATCCCTGTTCGCGCATTGGAACCGCCGTCTGAAGCGGCAGTTGGCCGGCGAGCGTTATCATCCCGAGCTCCACTACATGCGCGGCCCGGGACCCAAGACAAAGGCCAAGATGGCGAGCGGCAAGAGCATTCGCGGATCATGAGCAAAGCCGCGCCGCGCGGCGCCAATTCCGCACCCTCGCAGCGGCCGCTGGCCGACAGCCGAGCGCCGGATGAGGGCGACGGCGTAGAGACCTCGCCAAGCGTCTCCGACCGCATCGCCAAGACCACCTGCTACATGTGCGCCTGCCGCTGCGGCATCGACGTCCACATCAAGGACGGCAAGGTCCGCTACATCAACGGCAACAAGGACCATCCGGTGAACCGCGGCGTGATCTGCGGCAAGGGCAGCTCCGGTATCATGCAGCATTACAGCCCGGCGCGGCTGAAGAAGCCGCTGCTGAGGACAGGCCCGCGCGGCTCGGGCGAGTTCCGCGAGATCGAATGGGACGAAGCGCTGACCATCGCCACCGAGCGCCTCTCGGCGATCCGCCGCACCGACCCGAAAAAACTCGCCTTCTTTACCGGGCGCGACCAGTCGCAATCGCTGACCGGCTGGTGGGCGTCGAAGTTCGGCACACCCAATTTCGCCGCGCATGGGGGCTTCTGCTCCGTCAATATGGCGGCCGGCGGGCTTTACACGATCGGCGGCTCGTTCTGGGAGTTCGGCGAGCCCGACTGGGACAACACCAGATACTTCATGCTGTTCGGTGTCGCCGAGGACCATGATTCCAATCCGATCAAGATCGGCCTCGGCAAGCTCAAGGCGCGCGGCGCCAAGGTGGTTTCGATCAACCCCTGCCGGACCGGCTACAATGCGATCGCCGACGACTGGATCGGCGTCCGGCCAGGCACCGACGGCCTGTTCGTGCTGGCGCTGGTCCATGAACTGCTCAAGGCCGGACGCATCGATCTCGACTATCTGCTGCGCTACACCAACGCGCCGGTGCTTGTCGTGCAGGCGCCTGGATCCGCCGACGACGGGTTGTTCGTTCGCGACGCGGATGGCAACCCACTTGCCTGGGACAGGGTGGCGAAGCGGCCGGTCAACGCAGCCGACCCCGAAGCGAAGCCGGCGCTGACCGGCAGCTATGAGGTCGGTGGGCGGCGCTGCGTGCCGGTGTTCCAACTCATTGCCGAGCGCTATCTAGACGAGACCTACGCGCCGGACGCGGTGGCGGAGCGCTGCGGAGTTGCCGCCGAGACGATCCGCCGGATCGCAGCCGAATTGGCGCATGTCGCCTTCGAACAGACGATCGAGCTGCCGATCGCCTGGACCGACTGGGCGGGCCGGCGGCACGAGACGATCAAGGGCCGGCCGGTGTCGATGCACGCCATGCGCGGCATCTCCGCCCATTCCAACGGCTTCCACACCTGCCGCGCCATCCATCTCTTGCAGGTGCTGCTCGGCACCGTCGATGTCCCCGGAGGCTTCCGATTCAAGCCGCCCTACCCGCGTCCGGCGCCGCCGGGGCCGAAGCCATGCGGAAAAAACGTCCGGCCGATGACGCCGCTCGACGGCATGCCGCTCGGCTTCGTCTGCGGACCGGACGATCTTCTCGTCGACGAAGACGGCCGGCCCGCCCGCATCGACAAGGCCTATTCCTGGGAAGCGCCTTTGGCCGCGCATGGGCTGATGCATTCGGTCATCCGCAATGCCTGGGCCGGCGATCCTTATCCGATCGACACGCTGATGATGTACATGTCGAACATGGCTTGGAACTCGTCGATGAACACCGTCGAGACGATTGCCATGCTGACCGACAAGGACGGGGCCGGCGCCTACAAGATCCCGTTCATCATCTATTCCGACGCCTATTATTCGGAGACGGTGGCTTTCGCCGACCTGGTGCTGCCCGACACCACCTATCTCGAGCGGCACGACTGCATCAGCCTGCTCGACCGGCCGATCAGCCATGCGGACGGCCCGGGCGACGCCATCCGCCATCCGGTGGTGCAGCCGGATCGCGACGTGCGGCCGTTCCAGTCGGTGCTGATCGAGCTCGGCGCGCGGCTCGGTCTGCCTTGCTTCGTCGAGGAGGACGGTTCGGCGAAATACCGCGACTATGCCGATTACATCGTCAACCACGAGCGCACGCCAGGCCTCGGCCCTTTAGCCGGCTGGCGCGGCAAGAATGGCGGCTCGATCGGCAGAGGCGACGTCAATCCTGACCAGCTGCAGCGCTACATCGACAATGGCGGCTTCTGGCACCACGATTTTTCCGACGACCAGCGCTATTACAAAATGGGCAACCGTGCCTATCTCGACTTCGCCGTCGAGATGGGTTTCATCCCCAAGGCCGAGCCTATCGTCTTCCAGCTTTACTCGGAGCCGATCCAGCGCTTTCGCCTCGCCGCGCGCGGCCATGGCACGGTGCAGCCACCCGATGCCGAGCGCAACCGCATCGAGACCTACATGGACCCGCTGCCATTCTGGTACGCGCCTGTCGAGGAAGACGCCGTCGATCTCGAAAGATATCCGCTGCATGCGCTGACGCAGCGGCCGATGCACATGTACCATTCCTGGGGCTCGCAAAATGCCTGGCTGAGGCAGATCACCAGCCAGAACCGGCTGTTTGTGCATGCAGACACCGCCACCACCCTTGGCCTTGCCGACGACGACTGGGTGTGGATCGAGAGCGTCAACGGAAGAGTGAAGGGCCAGATCAAGCTGATCGACGGCGTGAACCCGGACACGGTGTGGACCTGGAACGCGATCGGCAAGCGGCGCGGCAGCTGGGGCTTGAAGGACGATGCGGCAGAGAGCAATCGCGGCTTCCTGCTCAACCACATCATCGGCGACCAGACGTCCGCCGACGCCAACGGCAAGCGCTATTCGAATTCAGACCCGATCACCGGACAGGCGGCATGGTTCGACGTGCGCGTGCGGATCGCAAAATGCGCGCCTGAGGAAGCCGGCTTCACCGAGCCGCAATTCGAGCGTTTCGCCCGGCCGCCACATTTCGAGCATTCACCGGATGTGCTCCGCTTCGGCGCCGCGTTTCGCATGAAGAGGGAAGCCGCCGAATGACCTGCCTTCCCGCCCGGACCGAGAAGAAACTCGGCCTCGTCATCGACCTCGACACCTGCGTCGGATGCCAGGCCTGCGTCACCGCCTGCAAGGAGTGGAACACCGGCGGCCACATGGCGCCGCTGACCGACATCGATCCCTATGGCGGGCATGTCGACGGCGTCTGGTTCAACCGGGTGCACACTTACGAGCACATGACGGAGCTGGGCGGCCGCACGGTGAATTTCCCGCGCTCCTGCCTGCATTGCGAGACACCGGCCTGCGTCACCGTTTGCCCGACCGGCGCCTCCTACAAGCGCGCCTCGGACGGCATCGTGCTGGTCGATGAGGATAAATGCATCGGCTGCAAGCTGTGCAGCTGGGCCTGCCCTTACGGCGCGCGCGAGTTCGACACCGATGTCGGCGTGATGAAGAAATGCACGCTCTGCGTCGACCGCATCTACAACGACAATCTGGCGGAAGAGGACCGCGTGCCGGCCTGCGTCGCCGCCTGTCCGACCAGCGCCCGGCATTTCGGCGATCTCGGCGATCCGGCTTCGGCGATCTCGCAACTTGTCGAGGAGCGTGGCGGCGTGGCGCTGATGCCGGAGCTTGGCTACAAGCCGACCAACAGATACCTGCCGCCGCGCGCGCGCGGCCAGCGCGCGGCGAGGGTGGATGCGCCGGCGCTGGAGCCGATCCGGGCCGAGGGCGGTTTCCTCGGCTGGATCGACCGCATGCTTTCGAACTGATCATGCATCCTGCTTTCTCGGTCGTCTTCTTCACCACCGCTACCGGGGCAGGCTACGGCCTGCTGGCGCTGCTCGGCCTGCTTGGCGGGCTGGGGTTCATTCCCGTCGATTTCTGGCTCGGCCTTGTCGGCATGGCGCTGGCGTTCGGCTTGATCGTCGCCGGTCTGTTGTCGTCCACGGGCCATCTCGGCCGGCCCGAGCGCGCCTGGCGCGCCTTCTCGCAATGGCGCAGCTCGTGGCTGTCGCGCGAAGGCGTGGCCTCGGTCGCGACCTTCATCCCGGCCACGCTGTTCGGCATCGGCTGGGTGTTTCTCGGCCGAAGCGGCGGCTGGGTGGCGGTTGCCGGGCTGCTGGCGGCGGCAGGCGCGGTGACGACCGTTTGCACGACAGGCATGATCTACGCCTCATTGAAGCCGATTGCGCAGTGGCACAGCCGCTATACATTGCCGGCTTATCTTATTTTCGCCGGCATGACCGGAAGCGTTCTCGCCAACGCCTTGCTTCAGGCGTTCAAGCAGGCTTCAACGGCGATGCTCATCGGCACCCTGCTTGCAACGCTCGCCGGCTGGGGCTGGAAGCTCGCGACCTGGCGCTACAATGACCGGCTGGAGATCCCGACGACCGCCAACACGGCGACGGGCCTCGCCGGCGGCACGGTGCGTTCTATGGAATGGCCGCACACGGAAGAGAACTATCTGCTCAAGGAAATGGGCTTCCGCATCGCCCGCAAGCATAGCGCCAAGCTGCGGCGGATCACGCAGGCGATGGCCTTTGGCACGCCAGCTGTCCTGCTTGCCGTCACGTTCGCCTTACCGTGGCCCTTCGCGGCGATTGTGTCGGTGGCGGCGGCTATCTCCCAGCTCGCCGGCATACTGGTCGAGCGCTGGCTGTTCTTCGCTGAGGCGAAGCATACGGTTATGCTGTACTATGGACGAGAGTAGCCTCTAACCCGGCCTTAACATCGAACCCGAAATCGCGAAGATACGCTCGGCGCCCAGCATATAGGCCATCAGCGTTTCCAGCCGAAAAAGGCCGGCATAGGCGTGGTCGAGCACGTTGAGCGAGCCGGTATAGGCGCCGAAGGCCGGCATGATCATGCGGCCGCCGTCGCCGGCGAAACAGCGCCGCCTGACCGAGCGGCCGCGCTGGACGATGCGGGCGCATGGGTGGAGATGGCCTGAAATCTCGCCCTCGACCCGCAGCTTCGACGGCTCATGGCGGAAGAGCAGCGAGCCTATGGCGAGTTCGCGCACCGTCTCGCCGGGCAGGTCGGCGGGCGCGTCGGGATCGTGGTTACCGGCGACCCAGAACCAGTCGCGGCCGGCCATCATCGCTTCCAGCTGTTCGCGGAAGCTTTGATGCATCCGCTCGGCGCCGGCGCCGTCATGGAAGGAATCGCCCAGGCTGACGACGATCCGCGGCTGGTAATCTGCGATCACTGCCTGAAGCCGCAGCAAGGTCGCACCCGTATCATAAGGCGGGATCAGCGCGCCGCGCCTGGCGAAGGACGAACCTTTTTCGAGATGCAGGTCGGAGACCGCGAGCAGCCGCAGATCGGGGAAATAGAGGACGCCACGCCGGTCGCAAACCGCGCGCTCGCCGGCGATGCCGACAAGGTCGGCCTCGGCGATCAGCGTTGCGCGCGACAGTGAAAAATTCATCCCCTCTCGACTCTCTCTTTCAGTCCATCATCTCCGGCCCCATGGCCTCTTCGACAAGGGTGGCGGCATCCATCAACAGCGCCTCGTCCGCCTCGCCGTTCACCGGCATCTTGCCGATTTCAAGCATGATCGGCACCGCAAGCGGCGATATCTGTTCGAGATTCTTATGCATGATTCGACCGCGGATGCGCGAGAGCATCTCGGCAAGTCTGCTGACATCGAGCAAGCCGGTCGCGGCATCCGTACGGGTGGCCTGCAGCAGAATATGGTCCGGTTCATGACTGCGCAGCACGTCATAGATCAGGTCTGTCGAGATGGTCACCTGGCGACCGCTTTTTTCCTTGCCGGGATGGCGCTTTTCGATCAGGCCCGAAATCAGCGCGCAGTTGCGGAAAGTGCGCTTGAGCAGCCAGCTGTCGGCGAACCAGGCTTCGAGATCATCCCCAAGCATGTCCTGATCGAACAGTGTGGCCAGCGACGGTTTCCTGTTCTTGAACATCCAGCCCATATCGGCCATCGACCAGATAGCCAGCGCATAATCGGTGGCGACGAAGCCGACCGGCTTGGCGCCGGCCCGGTCCAGACGGCGCGTGAGCAGCATGCCGAGCGTCTGATGCGCAAGCCTGCCTTCGAACGGATAGGCGACCAGGTAATATCGGTTGCCGCGTGGAAAAGTCTCGATCAACAGGTCGTCGCGTTTCGGCAACACAGACTTCTCCGCCTGGAACCGCAGCCAATCCGCGACCTGCTCAGGCAGCTTCTTCCAGCGTTGCGGGTCGTCGAGCATGGCGCGAACCTGCTCGGCGAGATAGGTCGAAAGCGGAAATTTTCCGCCGCCGTAGTAGGGAACCTTCGCATCGCTGCCGGGCGCGTTCGAGACGAAGCACTCGTTCTCGCGGATGCCTTCGAAGCGCAGGATCTTGCCTGCGAACATGAAGGTGTCGCCGTGAGTCAAAGTCTCCAGAAATGCTTCCTCGATCTTTCCCAACACCCTGCCGCCGCGCGAGGCTGCCCCCCTGCTGCCGGCCTGGACGTAACGAACGTTGAGCGCCGGCACTTCGATGATGGTGCCGACATTGAGCCTGTATTGCTGGGCGACAGCCGGATTTGAAACCCGCCAAAGGCCTTCCTTGTTCAAGCGGATACGGGCGTAGCGTTCGTAATTTCTCAGGGCGTAGCCGCCGGTGGCGACGAAGTCGATAACCCGGTCGAAGGTCGGCCTGTCCAGGGTGGCGTAAGGCGCGGCCGTCCTTACCTCTTCGAACAGCGCGTCGGCACGGAACGGCGCGCCGCAGGCGCAGCCGAGCACATGCTGGGCCAGCACGTCGAGCCCGCCATTGACCAAGGGCGGCGTGTCCTGCGCGCCGAGATAGTTGGCGTCCAGCGCGGCCCGGCACTCCAACACCTCGAAACGGTTGGCCGGGATCAGGATCGCCTTCGACGGCTCATCCATGCGGTGATTGGCGCGGCCGATGCGCTGCGCCAGACGGCTGGCGCCTTTCGGCGCACCGACATGCACGACCAGGTCCACGTCGCCCCAGTCGATGCCGAGATCCAGCGTCGAGGTGGCGACGATGGCGCGCAACGCGTTTTCGCCCATGGCCTTCTCGACGCGGCGGCGCTGGGCGACGTCCAGCGAGCCGTGGTGGAGCGCAATCGGCAAAGTGTCTTCGTTGACGCGCCAAAGTTCCTGGAAAAGCAGCTCTGCCTGGCTGCGCGTGTTGACGAAGAGCAGCGTGGTCTTGTGCCGCTTGATCTCGCGGTAGATCTCAGGCGTGGCGTAGCGGGCCGAGTGCCCGGCCCAGGGCACCCGCTCTTCCGAATCGAGGATCGATATCTCGGGTTTGGCGCCGCCCGTGACGACAATCAGCTCGGACATCGCGCCGGGAGAGGCCTGACTGACCAGCCAGCGCCGCAATTCATCCGGCTCGGCCACGGTCGCCGACAGGCCTATGGTCTGCAGCCCGGGGACAAAGGCGCGCAAGCGCGCCAGGCCGAGCGCCAGCAGATGCCCGCGCTTCGAGGTGACAAGCGAATGCAGCTCGTCGAGCACGACGTAGCGCAGATCCTCGAAGAAGCGCCTTGCGTCGTTCGAGGCGATCAGCAGCGCGAGCTGCTCTGGCGTGGTGAGCAGGATGTCGGGCGGCGCCAGTTTCTGCCGCTGGCGCTTGTGCGAGGGCGTGTCGCCGGTGCGGGTCTCGATGGTGACAGGCAGGCCGATCTCCTCGACCGGCTTGCCGAGGTTGCGCTCGATGTCCACGGCCAGCGCTTTAAGCGGCGAGATGTAGAGCGTGTGGATGCCGCGATGCGCCTGGCCCGGTTTGCGCTTGGGTCGATTGGCCAGCTCGGTCAGCGATGGCAGGAAGCCGGCCAGCGTCTTGCCGGCGCCGGTCGGCGCGATCAGCAGCACCGATTGGCCGCTTTGAGCCTTGGCCAGCAGCTCGAGCTGATGGACGCGCGGCGACCAGCCCTTCTCGCCGAACCATTTGACGAATGGCTCGGGCAGCAGGACGGCGGCATTCTGTTCGGCAAGGCGCGGCTGCTCGGTCACCCGCAACAGGTAGCGCGGCGGCACGAAATCGCCAAGGAAAATCGGAACAAAAGGGGATCAGCGTTCCTTCTCCCCTTGTGGGGTCCGAAGGACGGGGCGAGACCCGTGGCTCGCCCCCGGGCGGTGGATCGGCGCGCAGCGCCGAGACGGATGGGGGGTGTTCCAGCTTGGCGCCAAGCTTACCCCTCACCCGGATTGCCAGCCGATTTGCGAAGAGCAAATCGGGGCAATCCGACCTCTCCCACAGGGGGAGAGGTGAAGGCGCAACGGCCTCCTGAACCCCGTCGGGCCGCCATAGAGATAGCCGATGCGGTCGACCGCCTCTTTCAGGCCTTCGCGCGAGACCAGCATGGTGTGGCCGTTGGCGTGGATCATGTCCTTTTCGTCAGTCATAACAGCGACGTGGCCTTTCCAGAACACGAGGTCGCCGCGTTGAAGTCCGGCAAAGTCCGGACCCGGCTCTAACGGCGTGCCGATGCTCGCCTGCATGTCGGAGTCGCGCAGCACTCGCCTGCCGGCCATGCGCATCGCAAGCTGCACCAGCCCGGAGCAGTCGATGCCGAAGCCGGAGGCGCCGCCCCAGAGATAGGGCGTGCCGAGGAAGCTCTCGGCAACGGCGACGTAATCCTTTGCCGGTTCGGCGATCGGCCGCAGATGGCCGGCGATGATCGCCTGGCCGGAGGGCAGCAGCGCATAATGCGTGCCGCGCGTTTCGGCCGAGCCGGTCACCGTCACGGTCGAGCCCATCGACAGCTGTCCGCTGATCGGAAAGCGCAGATCCGGTCCGGGATAGAGAAAAGTGCGCGGCACGGAGACGATGTGGGTTGGCGCATGTTCGCGCTGACCAAGGAGATTGTCGGCCACATAGCCGACATAGCCGTCGCGTTCGGCCTGCACCCAGGCCCAGCCTTCGGCATCCTCGAAGACCAGCACGTCGTCGCCAAACAACGCCTGGGTGTTCACTCCGGCATCGGGGCGCGGCGCCTTGCGCAGGTCGGCGACCGACGCTGTGATCCGGGCCGGGCGGCCGGTGACGAAGCGGTCGGCGGCGACCTCGCCCTTCAGCCTTGCATCGGCAAGGTCGGAACGGAAGGCGTGAAGGCGGGCATCCCTGGCGGTCAAATCGATAATCCAGTCAAATCAGCAATGAACTCAGATGGGGCGCCGAGATCAGATGGGAAGGTCGTGCGCCCTGGCGACGATACCATCGCCGAAGCGCTCGACAAAGAGCGCGCCTTCCACCGTGCGCCGGATCAGCACGTTGCGCTTGTCGAGCTCGTCGCGGTGGCGCGAGACCAGTTTCAGCGCGCCCATCGTGTCGAGGGCGCGGGTGATGACCGGCTTGGTGACGTTGAGCTTGGCGGCCAGCCCGCGCACCGTGTGCGGCGGCGGATCGAGATAGATGGTGAACAGGATCGCCGTCTGGCGCATGGTCAGATCCGGCGCGCCATCGCGCACCTGGGCCAGCATCACCTGCTGCCACAGTCGCAAGGCCTGGCTCGGGCGCATCGAGATCGACATGCGCGAAGCATGCCGGCAAATTGTTTCGGTTCCGTTTCAGTGAAGATTTGTTGCTTGGACCATGATCTTGTTCGAAAACCGATCCCCACGTTTTGCTACGCTGGCCTGCGGTTCGGGATCATGGTCTAGCCGAAACGGCCGGCGATGACGCGCTCCAGCGCTCGAATGCCTTGCGCCTCGCCGCCGGTCAGGCCGTAGGGGCGGTCGACCGGGTTCCAGGCGAAGATGTCGAAATGCGCCCAGCTGTGCGTCTTCTCGACGAAGCGCTTGAGGAAAAGGGCCGCGGTGATCGATCCGGCAAAGCCGTCCGTCGTCACATTGTTGATGTCGGCGATCTTCGAGGAGAGCTTTGCATCGTAGGGGCGCCACAAAGGCATGCGCCAGAGCGGATCCTCGACCGCGACGGATGCCGCGGCCAGGTCCGCGGCAAGCGTCTCGTCGGCGGTGTAGAAAGGCGGCAAATCCGGCCCCAGCGCGACGCGGGCGGCGCCGGTCAGCGTCGCCATGTCGATCAGCACAGCGGGCTGTTCCTCATCGGCCAGCGCCAGCGCGTCGGCCAGGACCAGCCTGCCTTCGGCGTCCGTGTTGCCGATCTCGACCGTGATGCCCTTGCGGCTCCTGAGCACGTCGCCGGGCCGGAAGGCATTGCCGGCGATCGAGTTCTCGACGGCGGGGATCAGCACGCGCAGCCGGACATTGAGTTTCGCCGCCATGATCATGGAGGCGAGGCCCAGCACATTGGCGGCGCCGCCCATGTCCTTCTTCATCAGAAGCATGCCCGAGGACGGCTTGATGTCGAGGCCGCCGGTATCGAAGCAGACGCCCTTGCCGACCAGCGTCACCTTCGGCGCATCGCCCGGCCCCCAGCTCATGTCTACCAGCCGCGGCGCGCCGGTCGAGGCCCGGCCAACCGCGTGGATCATCGGGAAATTCCGCGCCAGGAGATCGTCGCCATGGATCACTGAGATATCGGCGCCGTGGGCGGCCGCCAGTTTTCGGGCGGCTTCCTCCAGCTCGACCGGACCCAGGTCGCTGGTCGGCGTGTTGACGAGATCGCGTGCCAGGAACACGCTGTCGGCGACGCGGCGGACATGCGCGGCGTCGGCGCCTTCGGGCAGCGCAAAGCGCAGTGCCTTGCCTGGTTTCTTGCCGTAGCGTGTAAAGACATAGCCGCCCAACGCAAGCGCGAGCGCGGCGAGTTCGGGTTGCGCCAGGCTCGACGCGAAATGCCAGTCGCCTTCCGGCAACGCTCGTGCGAGCGCGCCGAGGCCAAGAACGCTTTCGCCGTCGCCTGTGCCGAACAGCGCGCCGGCAAGGCCGCCGCCCTCGCCCGGCAGGACCAGCGTGCGCCCCGCTTCGCCGGAAAAACCGTTGGCCCTCGCCCAAGCGATGGCGGACGGCGGCAAGGCCGCGGCTTCAAGGGCGCCCTTTGCCACCAGATAGACAGGCAAGGCGGCTTCCGGCTTCTGCTCAACGAGTTCGACAGGCATGCAATGATCTCCGGCCGAAACAGCTGAGTCGGCGCTTCTTAACGGTCCGTTAGGGTTAACAGAATATTTCTGCGGGAGGGAAGACGGCCAGCCAATGGCCGCACAGGAATGGAGACCGGGCGCCGATGCCGACCAAAGCGTTGAACCTTACAGCCAAGCGTCTGATCACCACGGCCTTCATTGCGGCGCTGGCGGCCAGCGTGGCGGGTTGCGGCAGCACCAGCAAGTTCACCACCGGCTCCATCTCCCGCTCCGACAGCAGGCCGCTGGAAACGATGTCGTCCGGCGAATTGCGTACCGCCACGTCCAGGCTCGGCCAATCCTACGCCAGCAATCCGAACGACAAGCGCATCGCGATGAATTTCTCGGCGGCGCTGCAGATGGACGGCGATGCCGACCAGTCGCTGGCGGTGATGCGCAAGCTGGCGATCGCCTATCCCAAGGATCGCGAGGTCCTTGCGGCCTACGGCAAGGCGCTTGCCGCCAACGGCCAGTTCGCGCCGGCCCTCGATGCCGTGCGGCGCGCGCAGACGCCCGAATATCCAGACTGGAAGCTTGTCTCGGCGGAAGCCGCCATTCTCGACCAGATGGGACAGAAGGACGAAGCGCGGCAGGATTATCGCAAGGCGCTGGAACTGAAGCCGAACGAACCTTCGGTGCTGTCCAATCTCGGCATGTCCTATGTGCTCGAGGGCGACCTGCGCACGGCGGAAACCTATATGCGCTCGGCCGCGCAGCAGCCCGGCGCCGACAGCCGGGTGCGGCAGAACCTCGCGCTGGTCGTCGGCCTGCAGGGCCGCTTCGACGAGGCCGAGAAGATCGCCTCGCAGGAACTGTCGCCCGAGCAGGCGCAGGCCAACATCGCCTATCTGCGGCAGATGCTCGCCCAGCAGAATGCCTGGAGCCAGTTGAAGGACCAGGACAAGGGCAAGGCGAAAGTCGCCACGAACTGACGGACGCTGCCAAGCGCCGACCGCTTCGACAATGAAAAGCCGCGCGGACCCCGCGCGGCTTTTTTGATTGATGCTTACGGGCTCGCCTACTTGCTCGAGGAGCTGTGCTGGTCGCCGAAGATGCCGCGCTGGCTGACCTGGATGCCGGCCGGACCCAGGATGATGGCGAACAGAACCGGCAGGAAGAACAGGATCATCGGCACGGTGAGCTTCGGCGGAAGTGCCGCGGCCTTCTTCTCGGCGGCGTTCATGCGCATGTCGCGGCTTTCCGAGGCGAGCACGCGCAGCGCGTGCGCCACCGGCGTGCCGTAGCGTTCGGCCTGGACCAGGGCCTGCGACACCGACTTCACCGATTCCAGGCCGGTGCGGCTTGCCAGGTTCTCATAGGCGACCTTGCGTTCCTGCAGATAGGACAGCTCGGCGTTGGTGAGCACGAACTCCTCGGCGAGCGCCACCGACTGCGCGCCGATCTCGTCGGCAACCTTGCGCAGCGCCGCCTCCACCGACATGCCGGATTCGACGCAGATCAGCATCAGGTCGAGCGCATCCGGCCACGCCTGCTGGATCGACTGCTTGCGCTTGGTCGCGCGGTTGTTGACGTAGAGGATCGGCGCGTAGAAGCCGCCATAGGCGACAACGACACAGACGAACAGCTTGATGAACGCCGGCTGCTGCGGCAGGCCGCCGAGCACGAACAGATAAACGGCCGCCAGGGCAAAACCGACAAATGGCAGGACGAGGCGGAAGAAGAGGAAGCGCGTCAACGGGTTCTGGCCGCGGAAGCCCGCGACCTTGAGCTTCTGGATCGTGCTTTCATCGGCGAGCGCGCGCCTGAGATCCAGGCGGTCGACGATGTTGCGCATGCCGATGGACTGTTCCTCGCGCAGGCCCTTGCGGCGGCGGTCGGCTTCGTTGGCAAGACGCTGGCGCTGCTCGGCGCGCAGTTTGTCGCGTTCGAGCGCCACGCTCTTCATGCGCGACTTGAGCGACGTGCCGCCGAACGCCGGCATGAGCGTGAAGACGGTCGCGAACACGGCGATGCCGACCAGCATCGCGATCAGGAAGGAAGGGTCGGTGAGTGTTTTGACGACTTGCTCTGTCACCGGATCCGCGCCCCTACACTTCGAAGTTCATCATCTTGCGCATCACCAGGATGCCGATCGACATCCACACACCCGAGCAGCCGAGGATCAGGTTGCCGACGTTGGTGGTGAACAGCGGCATGATGTAGTTCGGGCTCGACAAATAGACGAGGAAGGCGACGACGAAGGGCAAGGCGCCGATGATGACGGCGGACGCCTTGGCTTCCATCGACAGCGCCTGGACCTTGGCTTTCATCTTCTTGCGGTCGCGCAAGACGCGCGAAAGGTTGCCCAGCGCCTCGGACAGGTTGCCGCCGGCCTGCGACTGGATCTGGATGACGATGCCGAAGAAGCCGGCCTCGCTGCACGGCATGGTCTCGGAGATGCGCATGGCGGCGTCAGGCACCGACATGCCCATCTGCTGGGAATCGACGATGCGTCGGAATTCGGACCGGACCGGTTCGGGCGATTCGTTGGCGATCAGGCGGATCGCATCGTTGAGCGGCAGGCCGGACTTGACCGCGCGCACGATGATGTCGAGCGCGTTCGGGAACTCTTCCAGGAAGGCCTTGACGCGGCGTGTGCGGCGAAACGATACGAACCAGCGCGGCAGGCCGAGGCCGCCCGCCAGCAAGGCGCCGGGCAGAGCCCACAAAGGCGCGCCGATAAAAAAGAGAAGGGCCGTGAGCACGAGGCCGCAGACGGCGGAGTAGAGATAGAAACGTTCGAGCGAAACCTGCATGCCGGCCTGGCGGATCTGGGCCTTCAGCGGCGGTTTCTTGACGTTGCGGTCGTTGGTCTTCTGCTTCTCGTCGAGCTGCTTGAGGGAGTCCTGAAGACTTTTGCGCCGCTTGACCGCTTCCGCGGCGCGGTCGCGCGTGGCTTTCACCACCGAGCGGTCGGTTTCGGCCGTCTTGATGGTCTGAAGCCGCTTGCCGGCCTGCTTCTCGTTGTCGATGCGCGTGAACAGGAACGCATAGGCCACCGCGCCGGCGCTGAAGCCGGCGAGCACGATGAAAGCCAGTACGGTGGTGTCAATTCCGAACATCGACCGGGGCCCCTAGGCGGTTCGGCGTTTCAAAGAAACGACGAACCGCCCTATCTCCTTGTTTTGACGCAGTTCCGGACGGAAAGCAGCTTCACGCTTTTCCTGGAATTGCTTCCAACCACCAGATGCATCAGTCAGCGCGCTTCTCCATTGCCTCGAGCGCATTGGCGAGGCGCTGCTCCTCACCATAATAGCGGGCGCGGTCCCAGAAATGCGGGCGGCCGATGCCTGTCGACACATGTTCGCCGACCAGCCGGCCGCTCGAGTCCTCGCCCTTGATGTTGTAGAGGACGAGATCCTGGGTGATGATGACATCGCCTTCCATGCCGACCACCTCGGTGATGTGGGTGATGCGGCGCGAGCCATCGCGCAGGCGGGCCGCCTGGATGATCACGTCGATCGAGCCGACGATGATCTCGCGCACCGTGCGCTGCGGCAGTGTATAGCCGCCCATGGCGATCATCGATTCCATACGGTTGAGGCATTCACGCGGGCTATTGGAGTGGATCGTTCCCATCGAGCCGTCGTGACCGGTATTCATCGCCTGCAGCAGGTCGAACACTTCCGGTCCGCGCACTTCGCCGACGATGATCCGCTCCGGACGCATGCGCAGGCAGTTCTTGACCAGGTCGCGCATGGTCACCTCGCCCTCGCCCTCGAGATTGGGCGGCCGGGTTTCGAGACGGACCACGTGCGGCTGCTGCAGCTGCAGTTCCGCCGAATCCTCGCAGGTGATGACGCGCTCCTCGCGGTCGATATAGTTGGTCAGGCAGTTGAGCAGCGTCGTCTTGCCGGAGCCTGTGCCGCCCGAAATGACGATATTGCAGCGGACGCGGCCTATGATCTTGAGGACTTCCGCGCCTTGCGGCGAGATGGCGCCGAACTTGACCAGCTGGTCCAGCGTCAGCTTGTCCTTCTTGAATTTGCGGATGGTGAGCGCGGCGCCGTCGATCGACAGCGGTGGCGCGATGACGTTGACGCGCGAGCCGTCGGGCAGGCGCGCATCGCAGATCGGGCTCGATTCGTCGACGCGGCGGCCGACCTGGCTGACGATGCGCTGGCAGATGTTGAGCAGCTGCTGGTTGTCGCGGAAACGGATGCCGGTCTGTTCGACCTTGCCATTGACTTCGATGTAGACGTTCTTGGAGCCGTTGACCATGATGTCGGCTATGTCGTCGCGGGCAAGCAACGGCTCCAGCGGTCCATAGCCCAGAACGTCGTTGCAGATGTCCTCGAGCAGCTCTTCCTGCTCGGAGATGGACATCGCGAAGTTCTTGATCGCAATGATGTCGTTGACGATGTCGCGGATTTCCTCGCGCGCGCTCTCGGGATCGAGCTTGGCGAGCTGCGACAGGTCGATCGTATCGATGAGCGCCGAAAACACCTGGCTCTTGGTATCGTAATAGGTCTCCGAGCGCTCGCGCTGGACCCTTCTTGCCGGCTCCGGCGCCATGGGCGGCGCCTCGACGGGCCGGCGCGCCGGCGGCGCGGCCGGTGTGCTGGACGGTGGCGCGGCCGGTCGTTCGGCCGTCATCGTCGCCGTTGGAGCGGCGGCCGGAGCAGCGGATGCCGGCGGACGGAATTCGGGCGTTGCCCGGCTGCCGTCGTCTTTGCCTCTTTTACCAAACATGATCGACTACCCGATGCCGCTCAATCAGCGTCACTTCTTGTTGCGCGAGAGCTTGCCGAGGATCGAGCCCAGGCCTGCCTTCTTCCTTGCCTTGATTTCACTGCGTCCGGTCAGCACATGCGCTACTTCGTTGATGGTGGCGACGACCGGGCTCTTGGCGTCCATCTCGCTCAGCATGCGGCCGTTGTTGGCGGCATTGCCGAACAGCAGCGGTTCGAAGTTGATCACGGCCATCGGCGTGATGCCGAGCGGTTCGGCGAAATCGGAAGCCGCGATCTCGGGCCGTTTCGGCACGCCCGCCTGGTTGATGATCAGCTTCGGCGGCGGATCGTTCGGACGCAGCCGCTTCAGCATATCCACCATGTTCTTGGTGTTGCGGAGATTTGCCAGCTCGGGCGTGGCCGTGATGACGATCTCGTCCGCCTTGATCAGCGTGCTCTTCGTCCACCCGCTCCAGACGTGCGGGATATCGAGGACCAGCAGCGGCGCGCTACGCTGCGCCGTCTCTATGATCTGCGAGAAGGCCTCCGGATCGAAATCATAGACGCGCTCGAGCGTGGAGGGCGCCGCGAGCAGCGACAGATGCTCGGCGCATTGCGCGAGCAGGCGGTCGAGATAGACCTCGTCGACCCGCTCGGGCGAAAACACCGCCTCGGCGATGCCTTGCGCCGGATCCTGGTCGAAATTGATGTTGGCAGTGCCGAAGGCGAGATCGAGATCGGCGATGACGACCTCGGACTTGAACAGGGACGACATCGCCCAGGCGACATTGTGAGCGATGGTCGACGAGCCGACGCCGCCCTTGGCGCCGATGAACGCGATCGACCGGCCGATCGGCTCCGATTCCGGATCGACGAAGATCGACGACACGACGCTGACGATGTCGGTCATGGAGACCGGCGCGATGACATATTCGGAAATGCCTGACCGGATAAGCTCCCGGTATAGCCCGACATCATTGTAGTGGCCGATGACCACGACCTTGGAGGACGGATCGCAATATTCCGCGAGCTGGCCGAGTTGTTCGAGCAACTGCTGCGGCTCGCTGCGCGATTCCAGCAGGATCAGGTTCGGTGTCGGCGCGGACTGGTAGAACTCGATCGCGGTCGGGACACCGCCCATATGGACCTTGAGATGGGCCTTGGCCATCCGCCGATCCTCGCCGGCGCGCGCGACGGGATTGGCGACCCCCTCGGTCTCGCAGAAGGCCTGGATCGAAATGCGCGGCACGGGACGCAGCGCCTGCATGGCGGCGATGTCCTGCTGCGAAAGTTCGCCGGTTTCCGCGGGCGTGTCGTAGGCAAGATTGCTCATCGTCATGCTCTTTCCGTGACTGCTCTCTTCGTCGTCCGGCGCGGCTCAGTAGGTTACTTCTGAATTGCTGAGAAACTCCTCGGAGATACCCCTCTCGCGGTACTTGTCGATCACCGCGCCGCGATTTTCGGCGTCGATGTCGGACTGCTTGCGCGGTCCGATCAGATCGTTGGGATTGGCCACCTGGGCCGCGAGGTTGTTCTGATAGGAGCAGCCGAAGTCGGCATAGTGCTTGTTCTCCGACGTCTCCGTCAGATCATCTGGCCAACGTCCGCATTTGTCGGTCTGGGCCCGCACCGCGACGAAAGCGACACGCACCGGCGCGGACGCCTCGGGCACAGCCGACTGATAGGATGTCATCACGATACGGTTGCGCTTGACGCCCGCCGCCATGGCGAGCCTGGCGAAATCGCGGCCGGCGGCCCGGGCGGCAACCTCGTTGGCGGACCCGGCCGGCATCGCGATCGTCAGCGCCGGCGCGGCGCTCTTGTCGTAGCCGTCGAGAAAACCGAGCAGCGTATCGCGCTGCGCGCCGGTCATGCCGCGATCGCCGGCGCCGACCGGCAGGTCGATCTTCTGGTTCTTCTCGGCGATGACGATCGGATGGGTCGTGCGGTAATCGTCCGGTATCGAGCCGACCGTGACACTGTCGCGGTGCCAGTTGGCGCAGCCTGCGAGCGATGCCGCAAGCATGACCGCCAGTGCCGGGACCACCTGCCGACGGATCCTTGCGATACCGGATGCTGTCCGGACCGTCATGACCTTCGATGCTGACTTGGACATATCCGCATTCCCACTCATTTGTAGATGAAGCCAACGACGCCGTGATAGCGGCCCGGCGGTCTATCGGTCTGCATGGTGCCGTAGACGCGGTTGACGCGGCCGAGGAACATGCCGGCGCCATCGCTCGGCGCATTGAAGTTGTCGTCCGGCTTGGCCAGGTCGTTGCGCGCCACCGGCCGCGACAGATAGGGCGTGATGATGATGACGAGCTCGCTCTCGTTGCGCACGAAATCCTTGCTGCGAAAGAGCGTGCCAAGCACGGGGATCTTGGTCAGACCGGGTAATCCAGTGACAGCTTGCCTGATATCGTCTCGCACCAGGCCTGCTATCATCATCGAACCACCGGATGGCAGTTCCACCGTCGTATCGGCCAGGCGCTTGCGAAGCGACAAAGCGTTCATGCCGATGTTCCTATTGTCCGTGGATGCCGACGCGGATCCTTCTGTTGTCGGTTCGGAAACCGAGGTTCTGACTTTCAGGCTTATGCGACCCGGCGACAGAACTACCGGCTGGAATTCCAGGCCGATGCCGTACTCGATCTTGGAGATCGAGTAGTTCTGCAGACCAGTCTGATTGCTGTTGGAGACGTTGGCGGAAACACTGGTCACCATATTGTATTCGCCGCCGACCTTGAAGGTCGCCTTTTCACCTGACACGGCGGTCAAGGTCGGCTCGGCCAGAGTCTTCATGACCCCCGACTGCTCCATTGCGTTGATATAAGACTGCAGCCCCGACGAACTAATACCGACGCCCGCATTAGACAGCGGTTTGCCAAGACCCATGTAAGGATCGCTGAGCGCGCCCCACGAAATGCCGTTGCTGGCGCCGCTGGCGAGCATATTGACGCCGAGCTGCTTCATCACCGAGCGGCTGACTTCGGCGACGGTGACCTTGAGCGTCACCTGATCGTCGCCGACGATCTGCAAGAGGTTGACGATCTTGGAGGTCCGGCGCTCCTGGTCGGGGTTGTTGATGTCGACGCCGCCATTGACCGAGCCGCCGGCGGCGGTCTGCGAATATTGACCCGTCGTCGCTTCACCGCCGGACACGAAGATGGTCGCCAGGTCGACGGCGCGCTTGGAATCGAGAGGCGTGTCGACCATGCCCGTCAGGACGACGTTGTCGTTGAGAAGCTCGACCTTGATCTGCGAGGACGGGATGAAGCGCTTCAGATAGTCCTCCAGCCCGGCGACGTCGCGCTCGACGGCCAGATCCAGGCTGACGATCTGCTCGCCATTGGGGCCGAAAACGAAGATGTTGGTTTCGCCGACCGCCTTGCCAAACAGGTAGATGCGCCGCGCTGTGCGGGTCACGGCATCGGCAACCGCCGGATTGGCGACGAGGATATCATAGGCGTCGTTAGGCAGGTCGATGACCACTGATTTATTGAGGCCGAGCTTGACGCGCTGCGTGGCGATGGAAGCCGACACGCCGGCACTCGCAGCCTTGGCTTCGACCAGTCCCGGGGCGCTGGTGCCGAGCAGGAAAAAACCGATCGCCGCGGCGGCCAGGGAGGGCAGCAGTTTACCGTTTAGCCTCATTTCCTTGCTCCCACCTCGGAAACCTCACCGGACTTGATCAGCCGTACTGTTCCGCGCCGGCCGCTGCCGTTGACCAGATAGTCGGCCTCGTCCGTACTCTTTTCATGGATGTCGGTGATCGGACGCAGCGCCAGCGTGAGCCGGTCCGCCATCTGCTGCGCCACGGTGATGATCTCGGCCTGCTGCGGCGTCAGTTCCAGCGTCGCGGTCTGGCCAACCCTGGTCTTCTTGCCTTCCTCGTCTTCCTGGATGGTCTGGTCGATGGCCAGCACGCGGATGTTCTTGAGGATGGTCGAGGTGTTGAAGCCGGTGCCGCCGTTGCCTGTGTCGGCACGGCGGGTCATGATGACGTCGACGAAGTCGTTGGGCAGGATGAAGCCGCCGGCGGACGTGTCGGCCGATATCGCGGTGGCGACAGCGCGCATCCCTGAAGGCAGGATCGACGACATGAAGCTCTGCCCCTCGCCGACCAGCTTGGAGCGGCGCAGCGGCTCGCCGGTGTACATTGCGACGCGCGCTACCGAGCCCTTTAGCTTTTCGATCGCGTCAGGTTCGGCGGCGCGCGTGATGAAATTGGCGTTGACGCCATCGGCCGGCCATTGTTCCCAGCTGATGTTGGTGCCGAGCTGGCTGCCCATCGCCACGTCGCCGGAAAGCACCAGCACATCCTGCAATGCGATTGCCGGCTGCTTGGGCGCATCGACGACGACCTGAGGCGGCGGCGCCACGACCATGTTTTTTGCGACATAGCCCGCGCCACCCGCCGCGACCGCAGCCACGCCCAGAATAATCAATCGGGATGCTGGCATTCGTCCGATACCCTTCGCCTCAAGGCAAACCACCTCGCAAGGCCGGACTTTGCAGCCGCAATCGTCAAAACAAGGTTAATGCAATGCTTACGATCGTGATTAATTTAAGGTTTACTCAAATTCGATTGAACGGCCCCGCCGTTAACGAAAAAGGCGGCCAGGCCGCCTTTGTTTTGATGGTTGCCTCAGAACCGCAGCGCACGCACTTGTGGGCGACATGCATCAGGTTGTGAGCCTCTCCAGCGCCCAGACCATCAGCGGCGAATCCGGGAAAGTGATCAGCCCACCCGCGCCAAGCGCGATGCCATAGGGAATGCCAACGCTCTGGTCTGCGAAATGGCGCAGAAGTCGGTTGTGGCCGGTGTACATGGCGAGCGGCGATTTCCGGTAAACCAGGATTGCGAGGGTAAGCAGCCCGCCGATGAAAGCCGACGTCACCAGATAGCCGATCAGGTTGATGTTGAGGCCCATCCATAGAGCGGTCGCGGCGAGAAGCTTGGCGTCGCCGCCGCCCATGCCGCCGAGCGCAAAGAGGCCGAACGTCACCGCAAGCACGAGGGCGCCTGCAGCGAAGTGCCAGCCATAGGTTGTCCAGTCCATACCGGTGAGCGGCGCGACAAGCGCGAATGTCGCCACCAACAGCACCGGAACACGGTTGGCGATCGTCATCGACAAGGCGTCCGAGACCGCCGCGAACAGCATGCAGAACGGAAAGACGACGAAGATCACGGCTTCAAGCATCGATGCGGCGCGCCCATGGCAGTTTCCAGCGGCATCCTAGGCACGCCGGATTAACGATCGATGAGGCCGGCCGATCAAAATCGGCCGACCACATGAAAAAGGGCCGCCAGCCGGCGGCCCTTTTTCTGTGTGTCGAAAAGGCGCGATACGCGGCCTTATTACGGAGCCGCGCTGTTGAGGGTAGCGGCGATGTTGGCGAACTTGGCGTTCAGCGCGCTGCCGAGCGAGGTAGCGCCGACCATGATGGCGAGCGCGATGAGAGCGGCGATCAGACCGTATTCGATGGCGGTCGCGCCGGATTCGTCCTTCACGAAACGTGCAATGAGATTAGACATGCGAGAGCTCCTACTCCACGTGTTACAGCACTTCCGTCAACTTCTCTTCGCGGTTGATCGGATGCTGCAAATCTAGGGAGAAGCCGTTTCGATCGGCTTAATAAACAGCCTTACCGATTCCTTTCCGGTGGCGAACGCATTGTGTGGTTAACCGCGGGCTAAACATCGCCAACCAGCTCGGGACCCGGGGAAACCGGCGCTTGTGCAATATTCCTAAAACAGTAAGCGCCATCGGCGCATGACGCGCCAAGCGAGCCGATCCTTAATCATGGCCGGGCCCGGCTTAACCGTTGGTTCACCAATCTCGTTCATGTTCCGTTGAAGAATCTGCCCGCCAGGAGCG
The DNA here is from genome assembly GCF_051127865.1 of Mesorhizobium sp. RIZ17. Classification (NCBI taxonomy): domain Bacteria; kingdom Pseudomonadati; phylum Pseudomonadota; class Alphaproteobacteria; order Hyphomicrobiales; family Phyllobacteriaceae; genus Mesorhizobium; species Mesorhizobium sp. RIZ17. The sequence goes on along the minus strand of NZ_CP147861.1, from coordinate 2,699,956 downwards.
CTTCAATGACGTCGAGATCGCTGTTTCCAGTCGCCGCGCTGCTGGCAACTGCCGCCTTGGTCATGCCGGCCAGGGCCGGCGCGGGTATAGAAGTCACCATGAACCAGGCCAAGATCGTCAAATTGTCACGCGCGGCCGACACGGTCGTCATCGGCAATCCGGCGATCGCCGACGCCTCGGTGCAGGACGCCTCGACCATCGTTCTCACCGGCAAGGGCTTCGGTGTCACAAATCTGGTCGTGCTCGATTCGGACGGCAGCCCGATCGTCGATGAGCAGGTGACCGTCGTGCGACAGGCCGCCTCGTCGGTGCGCATCTACAGACGCGCCGACGTCCAGACCATGTCCTGCACGCCCTATTGCGAGAGCGCGTTCAAGAGCGAGGCCGAGAAAGCTTCCGAGACCGAAATGAGCGCCGGGCACTGAGCCCTGCGAGGGCAGGCCCAGTGGCATTAAAGACAGCTTAAGGCTTGCCCGGCGAATTTAACGATCATCCATACCGGAACTCAATGGGTTTTCGCTAACCTTGCCGCCGGTACCGCAAAGGGGATCGGCAGGAACTTTGATATGAGCAAGGATGCCACATCCGGCAACGGCATGGACAGCAAGGCGCGCGCCAAAGCCCGCCCTGGCTTCTTCAGCGACAGGCGCGGCAGCACGGCGATGGAATTCGCGATGCTGGCCATCCCTTTCGCGCTTCTCGTCTTCGCCATCCTCGAAAGCTGCATTTCGTTCGCCGGCCAGGAGGTGATGGCCAACGTCACCGACGACGTGGCCCGTCAGTTGCGCACCGGGCAGCTTCAGCAGAACAACGTCACCGAAGCCTCGATCAAGCAACTGATCTGCAATCGCTTGCAGATCATGGTTTCCAACAACTGCACCGATACCGGGCCAGATGCTCCACTGCTGGTCGATCTGCGCGAATACTCGACCTTCGCGGACGCCGCGACGGCGGGTTTCAAGATCGTGAGCGGCGATATTGTGCTGACGCAGGGCGCGAATACGATGTCTCCTACCGTCTCGCCCGGACTGGCGGAGTCCATCAACATGCTTCGGGTGTTCTACAAATGGCCGGTAATGACCGATTTCCTGGCCAAGTCGATGGCAAATCTGAAGGACAGCAAAACGCTGCATTTCGCGTCCGTGACCTGGCAGAACGAACCATTCGACGACAATTGAGACTGCTCGACGGCTAAGCCGCGGCGTGGAGGACGATATGCATAGTGCGGGGGCACTCCAGGGGATTTCGGCAAAGGTGGAGCGGTTCTGCCGCGATCGCCGCGGCGTCGCGGCGATCGAGTTCGCGTTCATCGTGCCGGTGCTCCTCATCATGTATTTCATCACGATGGAGGCCTCGCAGGCCATCGAGACCGGCAAGAAGGTCAGCCGTATCGGCAGCATGGTCGCGGATCTCGTCACGCAGCAGCAGACCGTCGTGAAGGCGAACCTCGATGCAATGATGCAGATCGGCACATCGACGCTGCAGCCTTATAACCGTTCATTGCCGACGATCATCATCACAGGCATACAGATCACGGACGAAGCGTCGCCGAAGGTGCAGGTTGCCTGGTCGCGCAAGGTGGTGGGCACCACCTACAGCGCCGACGCGGCCGCCAACACGATCACCACCGTCCCGTCGGCGCTGATAATCCGCAACACTTTCCTGATCCGCGTGGAAAGCGACCTCGGCTACAAGCCGATCATCACCTGGTCCGCCAGCAATTCGCAGACGCTCGGGCTGACCTCGGCCTTCAGCAACATATCGATGAGCGAAACCTATTATCTAAGGCCGCGCCGGAGTCCGACGATTCCCTGCAGCGACTGCTGATACGCTATTCCTGCCCGGCCGTTTCCTGCCGCACGATCGCCACGGCCATCGCATAGTCCTTCTGCGCGGCCGGCCCGAAACCGCCGGAATGCGTCGCCTCAACCAGGTCGTACACGTCGGGCGTCTGGGACTTGAGATTGGTCAGGAAGACCGTCAGTCGCCGCTTTGCCTCCGGATCGAGATCGCTGCGGACAGCGTGCGGGCCATAGCGCAACAGGCCCGAGGTCCATAACACCCGAAGCGACGCCTCGGGGATGCCGACGGCCTCCAACCGCGCGACGGTGCCCTCGGAACGGGTGGACCGGCCCTCGGCATCGGCCGGTTCCCAGCCGAACAGCGCGTCCGCTTCGCCGCCACTCAGCATCGTCTCGGCCGCGGTTGCCGAAGCGGCGCGCGCCAGGAAGGGCGAGTCCTGTGCGATCTTGACGCCTTCGGCCGACAGCGCCGCCAGCGGCAGCAACGCGCCGCCGACATTTTCGGCCGGCGCTATCGCGATCCGGTGCGAAGCGATCGCCGCAAGGTCGGGAAGCCTGCCGTCGCGCGTCACCAGGATGGAACGGATGCCGACGGCGCCGTCGGCATCGACCGGCGCCACCAGAGGCTCGACGCAGCCGCAGCGCTCCGACGCGGTGGCATAGGCGAGAGCGGAATAGATCGCATACTGCACACGCCCGCTCGCCTGTGCCTCGATCAGCGCCGCGTAGTCGCGCGCAACGACGAACTCGACCTTCATGCCGAGCGCATTGGCATAGGCGTCGGTCAGGCGCGCGAGCCCCGGGACGGTGTTGCCGCCGCCCGGTTCGGCGACGATGCCGATGCGGAAGGTGCCGATGTCGTCACGCCAGTCGGCGCGTGCCGGCCAGGAGGCGGTGCAGTACGCCGCGAGGGCGGCCGCGCATATTTTCAGGGCCTGCCTTGCCGCGGTTTTGCCGCGCCTTGCCATACCTCGTCCGCTCCCGCCGCATCCGCGCCTCGCCGCAACTATGGCGACAAGCCGTTGCGGTTTGGTTTCCGATTTGCCAACACCGCCGGGGAACCTTATGTCTGGCAACCCAGACTGACAACAAAGATACCCATGGCGCGCGCGTTCCTGTTCGTTCTCGATTCTTTCGGCATCGGCGGCGCGGCCGACGCCGAGCGCTATGGCGATGCCGGCGCCGACACGTTCGGACATATTTTTCAGGCCTGCGCCGGCGGGCGTGCCGACCAGGCGGGTCTGCGCAACGGGCCGCTGGCTGTGCCCAACATGATGTCGCTCGGACTTGGCCGGGCGGCCCAGACGGCGACCGGACTCAAGCTCGACGTCGACACGCCGTTGCTTGCCTCTTCCTTCCACGGAGCTGCCCAGGAAGTGTCGAGCGGCAAGGACACGCCCTCCGGCCACTGGGAGATCGCCGGCCTGCCGGTGCGTTTCGACTGGGGCTATTTTCCCGACACGGTCCCAGCCTTTCCGGCCAAACTGACCGAAGCGATCATCCGCGAGGGCAAGGTGCCTGGGATCCTCGGCAATTGCCATGCGCCCGGAACCGAGATCATCGAACGGCTCGGCGAAGAGCATATCCGTACCGGCAAACCGATTTGCTACACGTCGGTCGATTCCGTGCTGCAGATCGCCGCGCATGAAACGCATTTCGGCCTGGAGCGGCTTTATGAGCTTTGCCTCGCGGTGCGTCGGCTGGTCGATCCGCTCAAGATCGGGCGCGTGATCGCGCGGCCTTTCGTGGGCGAGACGAAAGCCACCTTCCAGCGCACCCACAACCGCCGCGACTATGCGGTGCCGCCGCCGGAGCCGACCCTGCTCGACCGGCTGACCGGGCGCGGCAGCAAGGTCATCGCCGTCGGCAAGATCGGCGACATCTTCGCTCATCGCGGCATTTCGGAAGTGCGCAAGGCGGGTGGCAACATGGCCATGTTCGACAAGGCGCTCGGCGCAATGGACGATGCCGGCGACGGCGACCTGGTCTTTGCCAATTTCGTCGATTTCGATACCGAGTTCGGTCACCGGCGCGACGTCGCCGGCTATGCCGCCGCGCTCGAGGCGTTCGACCGCCGGCTGCCGGAGGCGCTATCGCGCATCGGGCCGGGCGACCTTCTGATCCTCACCGCCGACCATGGCAACGATCCGACCTGGCGCGGCACCGACCATACGCGCGAACGCATTCCGGTGATCGGCACCGGGCCGGGGCTGACGGGCGGCGACATCGGGCTCAGGCCGACCTTCGCCGATATCGGCGAAACCGTCGCAGACCACCTCGGCCTGGCCGCCGGTCGCCACGGAACATCCTTCCTCGCGACGATAGGCGGCCATGCCTGAGCTGCCCGAAGTCGAAACCGTCCGGCGCGGACTGCAGCCGGTCCTGGAAGGGGCGCGGCTCGTCAAGGTCGAGGCGCGCAGGCCCGACCTTCGCTTTCCTTTTCCCGAGCGCTTTTCGGAACGGCTTACCGGCAAGACCGTGACGGCGCTTGGCCGCCGCGCCAAATATCTGACGATGCATATCGAGAACGGCCCGGTTCTGATCTGCCATCTCGGCATGTCGGGATCGTTCCGTGTCGAGGCCACCGAGGGCGGCGACATAGCCGGCGCCTTCCACCACGAGCGCTCGAAAAGCACCGCGCACGACCATGTCGTGTTCGATGTCGTCTCGCCGAAGGACGAGCGCTCCCGCGTCGTCTTCAATGATCCGCGCCGTTTCGGCTTCATGCTGTTTGCCGAAGGGGCGCCGGACACGCATCCGATGCTGGCCGGGCTGGGCATCGAGCCAACCGGCAACGCGCTCGACGGTCCCCTGCTCGCCTCGCTGCTGAAGGATCGCAGATCGCCGCTCAAGGCAGCGCTGCTCGATCAGCGTCTGATCGCCGGACTAGGCAATATATATGTGGCGGAGGCCTTGTGGCGCGCCGGCCTCTCGCCATTGCGCGAAGCTGGCACCATCGCCGGGTCCGCCAGGAAGGCGAAAGAGCAAAGCGGGCGCCTTGCAGAGGCGATCCGCTCGGTCGTCGCCGACGCGATCGCCGCCGGCGGCTCCTCGTTGCGCGACTATGTCCAGGCCGACGGATCGCTCGGCTATTTCCAGCATTCCTTCGCGGTCTACGATCGCGAGGGGGAGCCATGCCCGAAGCCGGGCTGCAGCGGCCACATCGAGCGCATCGTGCAAAGCGGCCGCTCGACCTTCTATTGCCGGACCTGTCAGCGGTAAGCTAGGAACCGTATCGATCATCTCACTGCCGCGGAAGGAAGCGAGCCATGGCCCATGAAACCATTATCGTCGAGACGCGCGGCAAGGTAGGGCTGATCACGCTGAACCGGCCCAAGGCGCTCAATGCGCTGAATTCGCAAGTCCTTGCGGAGGTCGTGGCGGCGGCGAGCGCCTTCAATGCCGATCCCGGGATCGGCGCGATGGTGCTTACGGGCTCGGAAAAGGCGTTTGCCGCCGGCGCCGACATCAAGGAAATGCAGGCGATGTCCTTCGCCGACGCCTACACGCAGGACTTCTTCATCGGCTGGGAGGAATTCACGCGCACGCGCAAGCCCATCATCGCGGCGGTCGCGGGCTATGCGCTCGGCGGCGGCTGTGAGCTGGCCATGATGTGCGACTTCATCATCGCCGGCGACAATGCCAAGTTCGGCCAGCCCGAAATCACGCTCGGCGTCATGCCGGGCATGGGTGGATCGCAACGGCTGACTCGCTTCGTCGGCAAGTCGAAGGCGATGGACATGTGCCTGACCGGGCGGATGATGGACGCGGCCGAAGCCGAGCGCAGCGGACTGGTATCACGGGTGGTGCCAGTCGCCGAGCTCGCCGAGGAAGCGCTGAAGGCGGCGGCGAAGATCGCCGAGTTCTCTCTGCCGTCGGTCATGATGACCAAGGAGGCCGTCAACCGCGCCTACGAGACGACGCTCGCCGAAGGGCTGCGCTTCGAGCGCCGCCTGTTCCATTCGCTGTTCGCGCTCGATGATCAGAAGGAAGGCATGGCCGCGTTCGTCGAGAAACGGAAGCCGAATTTCAACAACCGCTAGGGCATGCTGCCCAATGACGGAAAGCCGGCCATGACCCGACGCGCTTTCAGTCTCCAAAAAGACCGACAAGTGGCGTTGACGCGCCGGAAAAGCTGAACTATAAGCCGCACCAACCGAGGCGGCCCTGTGGCTGCCCGTTTGTTTTTTGCGCCCCGCGGCACCCCGCTGGCGCCCACCAGATCAGAAGAGAGGCATCATGGCCAATACATCTTCGGCCAAAAAGGCAACGCGCAAGATCGCCCGCCGCGCCGCGGTCAACAAGAACCGCCGCTCGCGTGTCCGCACCTATGTCCGCCAGGTCGAAGAGGCGCTGGCCGCCGGCGACAAGGCCGCGGCGGTGGCAGCCTTCAAGGCGGCGGAGCCGGAATTGATGCGCGCCGCCACCAAGGGCGTCGTCCACAAGAACACGGCTTCCCGCAAGGTTTCGCGGCTGGCCCAGCGGGTCAAGACGCTGTCGGCCTGACCGACTCAATCCTTAATCCATCGACGTTGAACCCGGTCGCACAGGCCGGGTTTTTTCGTTTGCCGGCAAGTACTTAAAAAAAATGCCCGCGAGCGCTGCTTGTGGTGCGATTCCAAGGCCAGTAATGTTTTGCCGGCATATTCAACGCCATTGATAGCGGCACGCCCTCCCCGCGGCACCTGCCCAAATTTGCCTGGCAAAAAATCCGCAGTTTTTTCAAAGACTTACAGCCGGTCATCCACAGCTTGTTCAACTCAAGGTCGAGCGGCGGGGGAGAAGTAGCTGTCAAGAGAATTATTTCAGAATATTTCGTTTCGGGCGGCCTTTTTCATATTCGCCGGAAAAGGGTTTGAATCACAATGGCTTTGTCAAAACGTGCCGTGGCGGCACCCGATTTCAAGCCCCGTCCGGTAACCAGATTCGTTAAAAAACCGTTAGACGTGGCCTTGCCCTATCCACAACGATTTCGGTAATGTCCATCCATCGAAGGGACGGGCTTCAGCCCCTGACCCAGCCTGAATCGGCCAGCACAAAATGGCAGAATTCATGACGTGGAGCAATTCCGCGTGTGGCTTGGTTTGTCTCTTCGGTGCGGGTAGGGGACTGGCGTAATTGTACATGGCAGTCGATGTCTCGCCGGCGTTTTCGCCGGAGGGTGCGGTGTTGCCTTGTCTTTGTTGGAAGCCGGCGTGCGGAGCCGGCAGCTGGTCCCTTGCGCGTGTTGCGACGATCGTTGCCGGCGGCGGCAGCGGCATCGCGGCGAAATCAGGTCGCCGGACCAAGGATGCAGGAGGCGCATCCCCGGCGGGAAAAGGGTACGAGAGACAAGGGACTTTGATCATGCAGAGCGGCATCGAGAGGGAGCTAGCGGGCGAGCTTCCATTTCCAGCAACTTTTGCCGGGGGGCACGACGTGGCGGCATCCAGCGACGCGGAACAGAAGTTCGAGCGGGTGAAGACCCAGCTGAAGGCGCGTCTCGGAGCCGAGGTTTATTCGAGCTGGTTCGGCCGCATGAAGGTCGCCGAAGCTTCCCGCGGCGTTGTCCGCATCTCGGTGCCCACGGCTTTCCTGCGGTCCTGGATCAACGGCCATTATCTCGAGCTTATCGGGGAGCTGTGGCGGCACGAGGATCCGGACATCCTCAAGATCGAGATCGTCGTGCGCACCGCGACTCGCCAGGGGCGCAACCCTATCGAGCCGGAAATCGTGCCGGCGCGGAAGATGACCAAGCAGGCGCATACCGCGCTCGCCAACGGCACCGCGAGCGCCGGCCGCGTGGAACAGCGGGCGCCGGCGCCCCGCCAGGGCGCGTCCGCGGAACCGGAGTTCCGCCACAACGTGCTGGGGTCGCCGCTTGACCCGCGTTACACCTTCGCCTCCTTCATCGAAGGACCGTCGAACAGAGTGGCCTTCGCCGCGGCCAAGGCGGTGGCGGAATCGCAGTCGAGCGCGGTGCGTTTCAACCCGCTTTTCCTGCATGCGACCGTCGGGCTCGGCAAGACGCACTTGTTGCAGGCGATCGCAGCGGAATCGCTGCGGCACAACCCGAAGTCGCGCGTCGTCTATCTGACGGCGGAGTATTTCATGTGGCGCTTCGCCACCGCGATCCGCGACAACAACGCGCTGACGCTGAAAGAGCAGCTGCGCGACATCGATCTCCTGATCATCGACGACATGCAGTTCCTGCAGGGCAAGTCGATCCAGCACGAGTTCTGCCATCTCATCAACATGCTGCTCGACAGCGCCAAGCAGGTGGTGGTCGCGGCCGACCGGCCGCCGTCGGAACTGGAATCGCTGGAGCCGCGCGTGCGTTCGCGCCTCAATGGCGGCGTGGCGCTGGAAATGTCGGCGCCGGATTTCGCCATGCGGCTCGGCATGCTGAAGCTGCGCCGTGCCACCGCCAAGACCGATGATACCTCGCTCGACATTTCGGACGAGATCCTGGAGCACGTCGCGCGCACGGTGACCGGCAGCGGGCGCGAGCTTGAAGGCGCCTTCAACCAGCTTCTGTTCCGCCAGTCGTTCGAGCCGCAGATCACCATCGACCGCATCGACGAGATCCTCGGCCACATCTACCGTTCCGGCGAGCCGAAGCGGGTACGCATCGAGGACATCCAGCGCATCGTGGCGCGCCACTACAACGTGTCGAAGACGGAGCTTCTGTCCAACCGGCGCACGCGCACCATCGTCAAGCCGCGGCAGGTGGCGATGTATCTGTCGAAAGTGATGACGCCGCGCTCGTTGCCGGAGATCGGGCGCCGCTTCGGCGGCCGCGACCACACGACCGTGCTGCATGCCGTGCGCAAGATCGAGGACCTTTCGGGCGGGGACAACACGCTGGCGCAGGAACTCGAACTGCTCAGAAGGCTGATCAACGACCAGGCCTGAAGGGGCGTGGAAATAGCCGGCGACGCGCTTCGCGGGCTTTATCCCCAGAAAGCCCGCGCTACCGGCCGGAACCGGTGTCGCGGGCTTGCGTTCGCAGGCTTTTTACTGTCAGCTTACAGAGATTCTGAAGGCCTTTCAGGGCTTTCACGGGATACCGCCTGCCGGTGACCCGTTCATCCATTGAAGCGAGCCTGTTTCGTCATGCGTGTTATCCTGGAACGGTCAAACCTCCTGAAGTCCCTCAACCACGTGCACCGCGTGGTCGAGCGGCGCAACACCATACCGATCCTGTCCAACGTGCTGCTCAGCGCCGAGGGCGCCAGCCTCGAGATGAAGGCGACCGACCTCGACCTTGAAGTGACGGAAGCGACGCCCGCCAAGGTCGAGCGCGGCGGCGCGACGACGGTACCGGCGCATCTGCTCTACGACATCGTGCGCAAGCTTTCCGACGGCGCCGAGGTGATGCTGAAGACGGACGAGGACGGCAACGCGATGACCGTCACCTCCGGCCGCTCGAGCTTCCGTCTGCAGTGCCTGCCGCAATCCGATTTCCCGGAGCTTTCGGCCGGTTCGTTCTCGCACATCTTCCGGCTGGAATCGGCGGCGCTCAAGGGCCTGATCGACAAGACCCAATTCGCCATCTCCACCGAAGAGACGCGCTACTATCTCAACGGCATCTTCCTGCACACGCATGAGGTGGGCGGCAAATTGAAGCTGCGCTCGGTGGCGACCGACGGGCATCGCCTGGCGCGGGCCGAGATCGACGCGCCGGCAGGCTCCGAAGGCATGCCCGGCATCATCATTCCGCGCAAGACCGTGAGCGAGCTGCAGAAGCTGGTCGACGACCCGGACGTGGCGGTGACCACGGAACTGTCGGACACCAAGATCCGCTTCACCATCGGCAGCGTCGTTTTGACCTCGAAGCTGATCGACGGCACCTTCCCCGACTACCAGCGCGTCATTCCGACCGGCAACGACAAGAAGCTGATCATCGACCGCCAGAGCTTCGCTGCGGCGGTAGACCGCGTTTCCACCATTTCCTCCGAACGCGGCCGCGCGGTGAAGCTCTCGATCAACGAAGGTCAAGTCACACTTGCCGTCAACAACCCGGATTCGGGCAGCGCCACGGAGGAACTGGCGGCGGACTATTCGTCTGATCCGATCGAGATCGGCTTCAACGCCAAATACCTGCTCGACGTCGCGGCCCAACTCACCGGCTCGGAAGCCAAGTTCATGCTGGCCGATGCCGGTTCGCCGACGCTGATCCATGACATGGCCGACGAGACGGCACTCTACGTGCTGATGCCGATGCGAGTGTAGGTCCGAGACGGACCTCTGATATGTCACCGTGACCGCGGATGCGAAACAGCTTCGGCAGCAAAGCTATCTAAGTAAGCTAACGCTTACTAACTTCCGCAACTACGCGGCGCTGTCGCTCGGGCTCGCACCCGGCGCCGTGGTGCTGTCGGGTGACAATGGAGCGGGCAAGACCAATCTCCTGGAAGCGATCTCGTTGCTGACGCCGGGCCGTGGCTTGCGCCGCGCGCCCTATGCGGATGTGGCGCGCGAAGGCGGCGACGGCGGCTTCGCCTTGCATGCGCGCATCGAGGGGCCGGAAGGCCAGGTCGAGATCGGCACCGGGATTTCCGGGGGCGAGGCCGCCGGCGAAGGCGGCAGGAAGGTGCGGATCAACGGCGCGCCGGCGCGATCGGCGGAGGACATGCTGGAATGGCTGCGGGTCGTGTGGCTGACGCCGGCGATGGACGGGCTGTTCCCCGGTCCGGCGGCGGACCGCCGCCGCTTCCTCGACCGGCTGGTGCTGGCGATCGACCCAGGCCACGGCCAGCGCGCGCTTGACTATGAAAAGGCGATGCGCGGCCGTAACCGCCTGCTTACCGAAGGTTCGCGTGACGGCGCCTGGTTCGATGCGATCGAGACGCAGATGGCCGAGACCGGAGTGGCGATCGCCGCGGCGCGGGCCGAGCTGGTGCGGCTGCTCGCCGCCATGATCGACAGGTTGCCCGGCAGCGGGCCGTTTCCGCAAGCCGACATCAGCCTCGCCGGTGACCTGGAAAGCGAGGTCGCCGCCGCGCCGGCCGTCGATGTCGAGGAGCGCTACCGCCGCGCGCTTGCCAATGGCCGCGAGCGCGACCGTGCCGCCGGCCGCACGCTGGATGGCCCGCATCGTTCCGATCTCGTGGTGCGGCACCGGCCGAAGTCGATGCCGGCCGAGCTCTGTTCGACCGGCGAGCAGAAGGCGCTGCTGGTCGGCATCGTGCTGTCGCATGCCAGGCTGACCGGCGAGATGTCGGGGCTGACGCCGATCCTCCTCCTGGACGAGATCGCCGCGCATCTCGACGCGGGCCGGCGCGCGGCGCTGTTCTCCATCCTGGAGGAGCTGAACTGCCAGGCCTTCATGACGGGCACGGATGCCGCGCTGTTTTCCAGCCTCGAGGGCCGGGCGCAGTTCCTGACGGTCGATCACGGCAGCGTCGGACCGACCGGCTGACAACGCCTTGTGCCAGCGATAAGGTCCTGCCATGACCAATGCCGCGCTGACCGACGAAGAGCTCGAACGCTACGCCCGCCACATCGTGCTGCCCGAGATCGGCGGCCCGGGCCAGCAGAAGCTGAAACGGGCGCGGGTGCTGGTGATCGGCGCCGGGGGACTCGGCGCGCCTGTGCTCGAATATCTTGCCGCGGCCGGCGTCGGCACGCTCGGCATCGTCGATGACGACACGGTCTCGCTGTCCAACCTGCAGCGGCAGGTGATCCATGGGACAGACACGATCGGCATGGCCAAGACCGACAGCGCACGGGAAGCGATCATGCGCATCAACCCCAACGTCGCGGTGGAATCGCATCTCCTGAGGCTGACGGAAGCGAACGCCCCTGCCCTCGTCGCGCGCTACGACATCGTCGTCGACGGCTCCGACAATTTCGAAACCCGTTACGCGGTCGCCGATGCCTGCGCCGGCGAGAAGAAACCCCTCGTGACCGCCGCCGTCGGGCGCTTCGACGGCTCCGTGACGGTGCTGAAGCCTTTCGAGACGGGAGCCGACGGCAAGCGCAATCCGGGCTATCGCGACCTGTTCCCCGAAGCGCCGCCCGAAGGGCTGGTGCCGTCCTGCGCCGTTGCCGGTATCGTCGGCGCGCTGACGGGCGTCATCGGCACGCTGGAGGCGATGGAGGCGATCAAGCTGATTACCGGCATGGGCGAGCCGCTCATCGGCCGGCTGCTGCTCTATGATGGGCTCACGGCCCGCTTCGACACCATCCGCTACAAGGCCGTGTGAGCGCATGGACCAGAGCGTCGGCATCTCCATAGTTCTCCTTGCCGCGGACTTCGACCGCTGGGACGACTTGCTCGCGCTGATCCGGCGCGCCTTTGCCTATATGAACGGTGTCATCGACCCGCCGTCATCGGCGCATCTGTTGACCGCCGACAGCCTTGGCGAGAAGGCAAAGCGGGAGACGGCGTTCCTGGCTGTGGGGAACGGCCGGATCGTCGGCTGCGTGTTCGCGCTGGAGAGGGCACGGGATTTCTACGTCGGCAAGCTCGCGGTCGAGCCAGGGTTCCAGGGCCAAGGCATCGGAACCCGGCTGATGCGGGCTGCGGAAGATCTTGCCCGCGAACGCGGCAAGGATGCGATCGAGCTCCAGACCCGCATCGAACTGACCGCAAACCATGCAGCCTTCGCCCGGCTCGGATTTCGCGAGACCGAGCGCACGGCGCATGCGGGCTATGACAGGCCGACCTCCATCACCATGCGCAAGGTGCTGTCTTGAGCCTTTCACTCAGCCCGGAAGAGCAGGCGATCGCCGCCGGCCGGGAGGGCGTGGCAATTGCGATGCGCATCCTCGCCGAAAGCGCTCGCCTGCTCGGCGCGCCGCGTCTCATCCCGATCGCTTCCACCCATATCGACGGCGCACTCTACCATGGCGATTCCGGCACGTTGTTTGCCGAGAGGCTGGTCGAAGGCGGCGCGAGGGTCGCGGTGCGCTCGACGCTCAATGTCGGGGCGCTCGACCTCATGGGCTGCTCGCGAATTCGCCTCGAGGAGCCGCAACGCGGCATGGCTCGGCGGATGATGGAGGCCTATCGCAAGCTCGGCTGCGAGCAGAGCTGGACCTGCGCGCCCTATCAGGCCGGACACAGGCCGGCGCTCGGCAGCGACGTGGCCTGGGGCGAGTCCAACGCGGTCGTCTTCTGCAACTCGGTCCTCGGCGCGCGCACCAACCGCTACGGCGATTTTCTCGACATCGCCTGCGCGATTGTCGGCCGCGCGCCGGACTATGGCCTGCATCGGCCCGAAAACCGCCGTGCGAGGCTTGTCTTCGATGTCTCGGGTCTGTCGCCATCCTTCCTCGCTTCGGAGATCGCGTGGCCGGTGCTGGGCAGCCTCTATGGCCGCGAGGTCGGCAATGCGATCGGTGTCGTCACCGGCGTGACCAGTCATCCCGGCGAGGACGCGTTGAAGGCCTTCGGCGCGGCGGCCGCGTCGTCGGGCGCGGTCGGCCTGTTCCATATTGCCGGCGTGACGCCCGAGGCACCCGACGTCGAAACCATCCTGGCCGGGCCGGAACCGGAAGCGATGATCCGCGTGACGCCCGACATGGTGGCCAAGGCGCGCGCCGGCCTGTCGACCGCTGCCGCCGCCAAAACCATCGACGCGGTGGCGATCGGCAGCCCGCATCTGTCCAACGCCGAGTTCGACAGCCTGGAGCGGCTGATCGCAGGACGCAGGCTCGCGGTGCCGATCTATGCCTGCACCGGCCGCCACGCGCTCGCCTTGCTGGAGCTGGACGGCCGGCGAAAGAGGCTCGAGGCCAGCGGCGTCGTCATCGTCGCCGATACATGCGTGGTTGTGACACCGATCATGCCGGACCTCGGCAATGGGGTGTTGATGACCAATTCGGGCAAGTTCGCGCATTACGCGCCAGGCAACACCGGCTATGCGGTGCTCTACGCCTCGCTCGCCGACTGCGTCGAAAGCGCGGTCCTCGGCAGGCCGGTCTTCACGGAGATCGCCGCATGAGCGCGACTGGCGAAATCCTGGTGCCGGGCAGAGCGGGCGAAGGCGAGGCGCTGGTGCTGACGGGGCCGATCAGCTTCTGGGGCGGCGTCGACCCCAAGACTGGCCGCATCGCCGATGTCCGCCACCCGCAGCATGGCGAAGTCATTGCCGGCCGGGTGCTGTTCCTGCCAGGCACGATCGGCTCGTCATCCGCTTCGGCGGTGCTGATGGAGCTCGTCCATAACGGCCGCGCGCCGGCCGCCCTGGTGCTGCACGAGCCGGACGCCATCCTGCTGCTCGGCCTGATCGTCGCCCGGGAAATGGGCTGGGAGACGCCCATGGCGGTGCGGCTCGAACGCGGCGCGTTCAATACCTACCGCGGAGCCGTCGTGACGGTCACTTCGGACGGCGCAGTGACCGGCACCGTTTAAACCTTCAGGTTCTCAGCGGCAGGACGCGGTCCGGCGGGCGATGGCCGTCGAAGAAGGCGCGGATGTTGATGATCACCTTCTCGCCCATGTCGATGCGGCCTTCGAGCGTGGCCGAGCCCATATGCGGCAAAAGCACCACCTTGCCCTTGGCGGCAAGTTTCAAAAGCTTGGCGTTCAGCGCCGGCTCGTGCTCGTAGACGTCGAGGCCGGCGCCGGCGATCTTGCCGTCATGGATGAGCTTGATCAGCGATTCCTCGTCGATGATGTCGCCGCGAGCGGTGTTGACGATATAGGCGGAAGGCTGCATCAGCGCGAGGCGACGACCGGACAACAGGTGGAAGGTCGCCGGCGTCGACGGGCAGTTGACCGAGATGATGTCCATGCGGGCCAGCATCTGGTCGAGGCTTTCCCAGTAAGTCGCCTCCAGTTCCTCTTCCACCGCCGGCAGCACGCGGTGCCGATTGTGGTAGTGGATCGACAGGCCAAAGGCCTTGGCCCGCCTTGCGACCGCCGTGCCGATGCGGCCCATGCCAACGATGCCGAGACGTTTGCCCCAGATGCGCCGGCCGAGCATCCAGGTCGGCGACCAGCCGGCCCATTTCTTCTCGCCCGTCAGCACGTTGGCGCCCTCGGCCAGCCGGCGCGGCACGGCGAGCATCAAGGCCATGGTCATGTCGGCGGTGTCTTCGGTGAGCACGTTCGGCGTGTTGGTGACGGTAATGCCTTTCTTGGCGGCGGCCGCGACGTCGATCTTGTCGACGCCATTGCCGAAATTCGCGATCAGCTTGAGATTTTCGCCGGCCTGGGCGATCAGCGCGGCATCGATATGGTCGGTGATGGTGGGGACCAGCACATCGGCTTCCTTGACCGCCGCAACCAGCTCCGGCTGCGTCATTGGCCGGTCCTCGACATTCAGCCTTGCGTCGAACAGTTCGCGCATGCGCGTTTCGACCGGGTCGGGCAGCTTGCGCGTGATGACGACGAGGGGCCGTTTTTTGCCTGCCATTTTATCCCCGAAGCTTCCTGGATCAGGATGACGTTTCGTTGAATCGTCATCCTGATCCTACTCTTTTTTGGAGCATGATCTTTTCCGAAAACCGGTTCCCACTTTTCGGGATCATGCTCTCGAATCCGATCTCGTTGAGACCTCTTTAACCAAGACCGGCGAAACTTGTAGCCAGTCGCGGCATCAGCTCACTCCTGTAACAAGCAGTGCCGCCGAAGACAAAGAAAAAGGGGCGCCCGTCCCGACGGACCGGCGCCGAAAGGAACGAAAGTGTCTGGTTTCGCGTCGCTTCGCCTGGCCTTCAGCGCAGCCCTTCTTGGCGCCCTCATCTGCGCGCCGCAGGCGTTCGCACAGAGCGCGGCCGCGCCGGCGCAGACCATAACGCTTGGCCCAAGCGGCCTGCCGCTGCCGCGTTTCGTCAGCCTGAAACCGGCCCGGGTCAACTCGCGCGTCGGCCCCGGCGCCAACTATTCCGTCAACTGGATGTATCTGAAGGCCGGCCTGCCGATGGAAATCATCCAGGAATTCGACACCTGGCGCCGCGTGCGCGATGCCGACGGCTCGGAAGGCTGGATCAACCAGTCGCTGCTCTCCGGCCGCCGCACCGCCATCGTCGCGCCCTGGCAGCGCGGCAAGGGCGGGCGAATCAACCTGCTCTACGAGCCCGACAAGGATGCCGGCGTCGTCGCCATCATCGAGCCGGGCGTGATCGGCGCGATCAAGAAATGCGACGGCCAATGGTGCGAGATGACCTTCGACGGCCACACCGGCTGGATGGCCCAGTCGCAGGTGTG
The DNA here is from genome assembly GCF_051127865.1 of Mesorhizobium sp. RIZ17. NCBI lineage: Bacteria > Pseudomonadati > Pseudomonadota > Alphaproteobacteria > Hyphomicrobiales > Phyllobacteriaceae > Mesorhizobium > Mesorhizobium sp. RIZ17. The sequence goes on along the minus strand of NZ_CP147861.1, from coordinate 2,684,011 downwards.
GGGCGCTTACCCCGGCGAGAAGTTCAAGAACTAGGACGCTGACTCATTAAGGCGCAGTCATAGCCTGATCGACGAGAGTCGAACGAATGCTAGGTAATTGGCAGTGAGCCTGTCGTAGCGTGTTCGCCACCCGACGACATTGTTTGATCCTGTTGAAGAACCGCTCGACCTGGTTGCGAGCGCGATAGAGACAGGACCGTGCGCCGACTCCTCAATTTTCCTGATCTGCTGGCCTGCTTTGACCTGCTGCCGACTCGGTCACGCACGATTCAAATTTTGCTTTTTGACCTGGAGGCAGGCGAATATCCTCCCGCGTGGTCGTTGCCACCGTGCGCGGCGATAAACATGGCGACGGCCGACCGACAATAGGATTCGATTTCGTTGTCGTCCTCTGCTCTGGGCTCATCGAAGCGTGCGATAATCAGGAGATCGGATCCTTTGAAAAGCGCGGCAAACAAGCGGGCGGACCGGAGAGGATCGGGCACGTTCAGAACCGCCATCGCATGCAACTGACGCAACAGGGCCTCGACTTGGGCGATGATATGGGCGGGACCGGCTTCGTAATGGAGCTTGCTCAACGACTTTTGACTCGTCATGTCGGCCATGACCATCGCTTCGACATTGCGGACGTCCGGGCGCAACAGCGTGCGAAGCAGTGATGACCCCACCGCCATGAGCTGATCTTCGGCCGAACCCTCGACGCCTTCAAAAAGGGCCTGTGGTATTAACTGCTGGCAGCGGGCTGCAAACGCCGCGCCAAACAGCGCCTCTTTGTTCTCGAAGTGCCGATAGATGCTGAGCTTGGATATCTTCGCTCGCTGGGCGACCTTGTCCAATGTCGTCGCTTGAAAACCCAGTTCGGCAAAAAGTTCGCCCGCGGTGTCGACGATCGTTTGTCCAAGCGCCTCGTTGGCGGGCCGGCCGCGCCGGGCCCGAGTGTTTTTCTCGGTTACCACAATTCAAGTCCTTGACAGTATCCTAATTCTCGAATTACGATACCACGCAGTTCCTAAAATATGCAAGCCAATGGATAGGCTTCAGCACCAGCCGCCCCCCCCTCCATCCACAACACGGAGCTTATCACCATGGATGACGTCATCATCATCGGCGGCAGCTTTGCCGGTCTCGCCGCCGCCCTGCAGCTTGGCCGTGCCCGCCGCAAGGTCACTGTTCTTGATACCGGCCTGCCGCGCAATCGCTTCGCCGGCCGCTCGCATGGTCTGCTCGGCCACGATCACAAGCCACCGCTGGACATCCTGGCCGAGGCGCGGCGGCAGCTGGCGCGTTATCCCGCGATCAGGCTGGTCAATGCCCGGGTCGACGGCATCTCCGGCGGCATCGACGATTTTTCCGTTCTCAGTGACAATGGCGAAAGCCTTGGGGCGCGGCGGCTGATCCTGAGCTATGGGATTACCGACCAGATGCCTGATGTGCCGGGCTTCGCCGAAGGCTGGGGCACGTCCATCGTGCCCTGTCCCTATTGCGACGGCTTTGAAGTCGCTGGCCAGCATTGGGGTCTCGTCTGGTCCGGCCCGCAGTCGCACAACCAGGTCAGGCTGTTCCACGATTGGACCGACAGATTGACGGTCTTCGCCGATGGTTACGACATTCCACCCGATATCCAGGCCGATCTGGAGCGTCGCAACACACCTCTCGTCGACGGCCGGATCACTGAAATCGCCCGTCACGGGGGGCATGGCGCCACCGTCAAGCTTGATACCGGCCCCGATGTCGCTGTCGACATCCTGTTCGCGCATCCGCGCAACAAGCCATCTGCAAGCCTGCATGAATCGCTGGGTCTCGCCACGCTCGATACACCTCTCGGCATCGTCCTCAAGGTCGACGAGCGCCGTGAAACCAGCATGCCCGGCATCTATGCCGCAGGGGACCTCACCAACCCCCTCATACCCTCGGTCACCACGGCATCATGGCAAGGCGCGATGGCGGGCATCTTCGCCCAGCAGTCGATGCTGACTTGAGAGCAGAGTTTCTCGAGTCCCAATTGGCCAAGCCCAGCGGCGGTGCTCCAATCTAAGCAAGAAGGGAAGTGACCCTCATGAATAGGACCAGTCCTGGCGTCGCCCTGGTGACCGGCGCATCCTCCGGCATCGGTCTCGCCACCGCCAAAGCCTTGCGGAATGCGGGCTTTCGAGTGTTCGGAACCAGCCGCCGCGCCGCGACGGAGAGATCCGACGGTATTACTATGCTGACCTGTGACATTACCGACGACGAGTCCGTGGCGAAACTGGTCGATCGCGTCCTTGCCGAGGCCGGCCGCATCGACCTGCTCGTTAACAACGCCGGCATGGGCCTTCTCGGCGCCGCGGAGGAGTCCTCGACGGTTCAGGCGCAGGCGCTTTTCGACGTGAACGTCTTCGGCGTCTTTCGCGTGACCAATGCGGTGTTGCCGACAATGCGACGCCAAGGAAAGGGTAGAATTGTTAATTTGAGCTCGGTGCAGGGGTTCATCCCGGGTCCCTTTTTCGCGCTTTATTCGTCGACCAAACATGCCGTTGAAGGCTATTCCGAATCGCTCGACCATGAACTGCGCCCGTTCGGAATTCGCGTATCGTTGGTCGAGCCCGCCTATACCCGCACGTCCTTCGAAGAGAACCTCGCGAAGCCGGACCAGTTCCTGGATATCTATGACACGGCGCGCGCAGCCATGAACGGAGCGGTACGGAAGGAGATGGAGAAAGGCGATGCGCCCGAAGTGGTAGCCCAGACCGTATTGGCGGCTGCGACCGATCCGGCTCCGAAGAGGCGCTATACGGCTGGGAAAACGGCGCGTCAGATCAGTTTCCTGCGCCGTTTCGTCCCCGCGTCCGCATTCGACAAGAGTCTACGAAAGCGGTTCGGACTGCCCGTCTGATGCAAGGTCACCCGGCTTTCGTTTCGCAGCCGGAGGGAGAGCCTTAGTTAGGAGCGCATGGGTTTATGGGTACACGGCCTAGGGCCTGCCGATATTCAGGTGATGCCGGCCTGACCTGAATCTCGACACACCTCTAGCCGGTCGCGCCGCTGCGGTCGCGGCCAATGCGGCCGAGATGCGTATCCTGAAAACCGGTGGACAGCTTGAGGCCGTAGCCGAGGGCACGGTCGACGGCGATGTGCGCTATCCAGATAAGCGCCACCGCGGTCGTGAGCGGGCCGGCGAGCAACGCGCCAGCGAGCAGAAGGACCAGCGGGGCAATCAGGATATGCAAGGCGTTATAGGTGACGGCGCCGAGGCGCGGCCCGGCGAGGTAGCCCAGCATCGACAGGTCCGGCGCCAGGATAAACAGCGCAAACAACCACCAGGAAAAGTGGGCCATTGCGTAGCAAACGATGGCCAAGGCGGCGACGGTGACCCATTCAAACCGGACGATCAGGTCGACGGGCCGCATCGCCACAGGATTAGTTGCCGCGTTTCGCGCGCAGCCTCACGACGATGTCGACATTGGCGATCTCCATGCCTTCCGGCGGCGCCGGCAGGTTGGAGACGGTCACCGGTCCGCTCTCGATGTCGAAAATACGGTTCTCGCCCTCGACATAGAAGTGATGATGGTCGGAGGTGTTGGTGTCGAAATAGGTTTTCGAGCCTTCGACCGCCAGGATGCGCAACAGACCGGCCTGGGTGAATTGGTGGAGCGCGTTGTAGACCGTCGCCAGCGAAACCGGCACGCCGGCGGCAATCGCCTCTTCGTGCAGTTCTTCGGCAGACAGGTGGCGGTCGCCCTTGGCGAACAGCAGGTCGGCCAGCGCGATGCGCTGGCGGGTCGGCCTCAGGCCGGCTTCGCGAACCCGCTTGTCCACAGCGACATTTTCCTTCCGGTAGCCCGAATCCATCTTCGCGTCGAAGCTTTGTTGCCCAGCCCATCAACAGGTCCAGCATGGCAAAAAGACGTCAAAAGCCAAAACCGGACATCAGCCGACATATATTCTGTAGTCCGAATGCGATCAATAGCGCGCATTGACCCGGGCAGGCGCACGGGTTAAGCGCAAACGCCGGTTTCCGGCCGCAAACAGAGTGTGTTAGGAAACCAACGACAAGGGCGCCCTGCCGCCCGCGAAGAACACGGGGACAGAAATTTGATGGCGGGTCAAAAGTCCAGCTACGATTACGAGGAACTGCTCGCCTGCGCCCGCGGCGACCTGTTCGGGCCGGGCAATGCCCAGCTACCCTACCCACCGATGCTGATGTTCGACCGCATCACCGAGATCAGCGAGACCGGCGGCGCCTTCGACAAGGGCTTCATCCGCGCCGAATTCGACATCAAGCCGGACCTGTGGTTCTTCGCCTGCCACTTCATCGGCAACCCGATCATGCCGGGCTGCCTCGGCCTCGACGCCATGTGGCAGCTGACCGGTTTCTATCTCGGCTGGCTGGGCGAGCCCGGCAAGGGCATGGCCCTGTCGACCGGCGAGGTGAAGTTCAAGGGCATGGTGACGCCATCGGTGAAGAAGGTCGAATACGGCGTCGACTTCAAGCGCGTGATGCGCGGCCGTTTGGTGCTCGGCATCGCCGATGGCTGGCTCAAGGCGGATGGCGAACCCATATACGCGGCGACGGATCTGAAGGTCGGCCTGTCCAAGCAGTCGGCCGCCTGACCGTTTTTCGCCACGGCGTCCGCGTAGCCAATGGACGCCAAGTCAGTTTATTTGCGTAGGATCAAGGGCGAAAACCGGCTAGGTTTTTCGCCCGAATACGCCGGAAGGAGTTGCGAATGAGACGGGTCGTAGTGACAGGGCTCGGCATTGTGTCGTCGATCGGCAACAATGCCAACGAGGTGCAGAGCTCGCTTTACGATGCCAAATCGGGCATCAGCTTTTCCAATTCCTTCGCCGAACACGGCTTCCGCTGCCAGGTCTGGGGCGCGCCGACGCTCGATCCGACCCCGATGATCGACCGCCGCGCCATGCGCTTCCTGAGCCAGGGCGCTGCCTGGAACCACGTCGCCATGGACCAGGCGATCGCCGATGCCGGCTTAGGCGAAAGCGACGTCACCAATGAGCGGACCGGCATCGTGATGGGTTCCGGCGGGCCTTCGACCCGCACCATCGTCGAAGCGGCAGAAACCACGATCAAGAACAACAGCCCCAAGCGCATCGGCCCGTTCGCCGTGCCGAAAGCCATGTCGTCGACGGCGTCGGCCACCCTGGCCACATGGTTCAAGATCCACGGCGTCAATTATTCGATCTCGTCGGCCTGCTCGACCTCCGCGCATTGCATAGGCAATGCCTATGAACTCATCCAATGGGGCAAGCAGGACGTGATGTTTGCCGGCGGCCACGAGGACCTCGACTGGACCATGTCGGACCTGTTCGACGCCATGGGCGCAATGTCGTCGAAATTCAACGACAATGCCTCGGCCGCCTCGCGCGCCTATGACGTCAACCGCGACGGCTTCGTCATCGCCGGCGGCGCCGGCGTGCTGGTGCTGGAGGAGCTGGAACACGCCAAGGCGCGCGGCGCCAAGATCTATGCCGAGATCGTCGGCTACGGCGCTACTTCCGACGGCTACGACATGGTTGCGCCTTCGGGCGAAGGCGCGATGCGCTGCATGCGCCAGGCGCTTGCCACGGTGTCTTCGCCGGTCGACTACATCAACACCCACGGCACTTCGACGCCGGTCGGCGATTCCAGGGAAATGGGCGCCATTCGCGAGGTGTTCGGCGACAAGATGCCCTATATCACCTCGACCAAGTCGCTTACCGGCCATTCGCTGGGGGCGGCCGGCGTGCAGGAATCGATCTATTCGATCCTGATGATGCAGGGCGGCTTCATCGGCGAGAGCGCCCATATCGAGGAGCTCGATCCGGAATTCGAGGGCATGCCGATCGTGCGCAAGCGTATCGACAACGCCAAGATCGACACCGTGCTCTCCAACTCCTTCGGTTTCGGCGGCACCAACGCAACGCTGATTTTCCAGCGCTATTCCGCATAAACGCCAGCATTTTTCATAAGGATTGCCAGGCATGGAAGGGTTGATGAAGGGCAAGCGCGGGCTTGTCATGGGTGTCGCCAACGACCATTCGATTGCCTGGGGCATCGCCAAAAAGCTGTCGGAACACGGGGCGGAGCTCGCTTTCACCTACCAGGGCGACGCCTTCGGGCGGCGAGTCAAGCCGCTTGCCGAGAAGGTGGGGGCCTCGCTGATCGTGCCCTGCGATGTCGAGGACAGCGCCTCGGTCACCGCGACCTTCGAGACCCTCGGCAAGGCCTGGGGCGGGCTGGATTTCGTGGTGCACGCCATCGGCTTTTCGGACAAGAACGAGCTGAAGGGCCTTTACGCCGACACCAGCCGCGACAATTTCGTGCGCACCATGGTGATCTCCTGCTATTCCTTCACCGAGATCGCCCGCAACGCCGCCGCGCTGATGGGCAATGGCGGCTCGATGATCACGCTCACCTATGCCGGCTCGGTCAGGGTGATGCCGAACTACAACGTCATGGGCGTCGCCAAGGCCGGGCTGGAAGCCAGCGTGCGCTACCTTGCCAACGACTACGGCCCGCGCGGCATCAGGGTGAACGGCATCTCGGCGGGGCCGGTGCGGACGCTGGCCGGCTCGGGCGTGTCCGACGCCCGCCACATGTTCTCCTACCAGCAGCGCAATTCGCCTTTGCGGCGGACCGTGACCATCGACGAAGTCGGCGGCTCGGCACTTTACCTGCTCTCCGATCTGTCGTCGGGCGTGACCGGTGAAATCCACTATGTCGATTCCGGCTATCACATCGTTTCGATGCCGGCACTGGAGGAACTGAAGCAGAACGACGGCACGCGCGAATAGTTTGCAGTCGCGATAGTAGCGCTCCAGTAAAATTGGATGCATTGGCGGAAACTCATTTTAAGGAGATATCCGCTATAAGGCCCCGTAATCTAGGGACAATGCATGCCTGCAGTCAGCAATCCCAAACGGACTCCGCTGTTCCGGCTGATCACCATCGCCAGCTCGGGCATGGGCAGTTTCATCCTTGGACTATGGGGGCTGCGGTTCGGCTTCGGCGACGGCATGGCCGGTATGCCGGCCGAAACGATGGCCGGCGTCATCGCCGCGCTCTGCGCCTTGGCCGCCGGCGGTGCGGCGCTGTCGTTCTTCGCGGGCGTCGATGAATCGGTGGCCTATGTCGTCAAGGAAACCCATTTCGACAAGCTGACCGGCCTTTTGTCGCGCCAGGCCATGGTTGGCAAGATAGCCGAGGCCGCCTCCGGGACGATCCGAACCGGCGAGCCGGTGTTCCTGATCGACATCGATATCGACCGCTTCAAGCAGATCAACGACGCCATCGGCTACAGCCAGGGTGACGAACTGATCCGCGCCTTCACCAGCAGGTTGAAAGAGAACATGCCGAAGAACGCGGTGATCGGGCGCATCGGCGCCGGCGAATTCAGCGTGCTTTTGCCGGATCGCGACATCAGGGGTTCGATCGAGCGGCTCATCGAGAAGCTCATCAACGAGATGATGGAGCCCTATCCGCTGCAGAGCCATCTGCAATCGGTCAGCCTGTCGGTCGGCATCGTGGCGATGCCGAAGGACGGCGTCGACCCGGTGCTCATCCTGCGCCGTTCGAACCTGGCGCTGCAGAACGCGCGCGCCAGCGGCGTCGGCAACTGGTCTGTCTTCCACGCCGACATGGGCCGGGTGGCGGACTACCGGCAGTGGATCGAATCCGAGCTGAAGACCGCCTTCGACCGCGGCGATTTCAGTCTTCACTATCAGCCGCAGCTCAACCTGCCGAGCGGCCGCATCGTCGGCTATGAGGCGCTGATCCGCTGGAAGCATCCGGAGCGCGGCATGATCCCGCCGATGGAATTCATCCCGATCGCCGAGGAAACCGGCATGATCAATCCGATCGGCGAGTGGGTGCTGCGCAAGGCCTGCAGCGACGCCCGCTACCTGCCGGAGGACTGCTTCGTCGCCGTCAACATCTCGCCGGTCCAGTTCATGACCAGGGATTTCGTCGGCATCGTGCGGGAAGTGATGGCATCGACCGGCATCAAGCCGTCCCGGCTGGAGCTCGAGGTCACCGAAACGGCGATGATGCAGGACCGCGACCGCGCCGCAGCGATCCTGGAGCAGCTTGCCGAGATGGGCATCTCCGTGGCCGTCGACGATTTCGGCACGGGCTATTCCAATTTGAGCTACCTGATCGATTTCTCCTTCGGCAAGCTGAAGATCGACCGTTCCTTCGTCAGCCGCATCGACACCGACTCCAGCTCCGGCGCGATCGTTTCGACCATTGTCGGCCTGTCACGGGCGCTGGGCGTCGGCATCATCGCCGAAGGCGTGGAGACCGAGAACCAGGCCACCCTGCTCCGAGCGGCCGGCTGCGAGGTGGTGCAGGGCTATCTGTTCGGCCGGCCGGCGCCGCTCAAGGTCGAACTCGGCGAAGCGCGGCCCGCCTTCGGCAGGAACGAGCCCGCCCGCATCGTCAGCATTCAATAGAACAAGCTTTAGCGGCGTGCCGAAAACACCTTGAACATGCCGTCACGGGCCAACTCGGCATGGCTAGCGAAAGCGGCAGCCAATACCTCTTCGTAAGGAAGCTGGCGGTTGGCGACCATGAACAGGCGCCCGCCCGGCTTCAGCGCCTTCGACGCGGCACGGATCATGCCGACGCCAATTTCTGGCTCGGCGGCGCGGCTGCGGTGGAAGGGCGGGTTCATGACGATTGCGTCGTAGCGCCGTTCGACCGCCTCGGTGAGCAGATCGATCCAGAAGAAGCGGGGCTCGATGGCGCCATGGACGTTCAGCCTGGCTGCCTCCAGGGCCTCGAAATCGGCTTCGTAGAGATCAAGGGCAACGAGGCCCTGCGAGCGCTGCAGAACGTCGGCCGCCAGATAGCCCCAGCCGGCGCAGAAGTCGGCGATGCTGCCCCTGAGGTCGCCGGGCAGGCTTGCGGCAAGCAATTTTGAACCGGCGTCGACACGATCAAAGGAAAACATGCCGGGCTTGGTCTTGAAGCCGCCTTCAACGACAAGATCGGGATTGCCGGCGCGCAGCGTCGCAGCCGCCTCCGTGCCGGTCCGGCGGAACCAGAAGGCAACGCCGTGATGCTTCGGCAGATGGCCTTCGAGCGGCGCCAGCGCGTCGATCCGCTTGCGCAGGCTGTCGATACCGTCCTCCTTGCCACCCGCGACCGCGATCAGCCCGCCTGGCACGGTGCGTTCTATCGCCTCGGCGATGCGCAACTCATTTTGTCCACGATGACGGCCCGCAAGCACCAACGCCATGTCGAAGCCGGCACCCTCAGAGCGCGGCGTGACGGCGTAGCCTGACGCCCGCAGCGTTCGAAAATGCGGCCGAAAGCCTTGCACGATATGCAGCGCCGCCTCGAAGCCGGCAGGCAAGCGGAAGCCGGGCTCGGCGCCGAGAAACAGGACGCGAGCATCCTTTCGCGGCAGAGGCAGCGCCTCGGCCGCGAACGGGTAGAAAAGCGTCTTCAGCGGCTCGGCGGCCATTCGCATAGTCCTTCAAACAAAACGGGCGCGACCTTGCGGCGCGCCCGTCATGGATTACCCGTTCAGGTCTATCAGGCGGCGTCTTCCTCGCCGTCCGACTTCTTCTTGTCCTGGGCGATTTCCTTGCCGGTCGCCTGGTCGACGACCTTCATCGACAGGCGAACCTTGCCGCGCTCGTCGAAGCCCATCAGCTTGACCCAAACCTTGTCGCCTTCCTTGACGACGTCGGAGGTCTTGGCGACGCGCTCATTGGCGAGCTGCGAGATGTGGACGAGACCGTCGCGCGGACCGAAGAAGTTGACAAACGCGCCGAAGTCGGCCGTCTTGACGACGGTGCCTTCATAGATCTCGCCGACTTCCGGCTCGGCGACGATGGTGTGGATCCACTTCTTCGCCGCCTCGATCTCCTTGGCGTTGGCCGAAGCGATCTTGACCGTACCGTCGTCCTCGATGTTGATCTTGGCGCCGGTCTTCTCGACGATCTCGCGGATCACCTTGCCGCCCGAGCCGATGACGTCGCGGATCTTGTCGGTCGGAATATGCATGACCTCGATGCGCGGCGCGAACTCGCCGAGCTCGGCACGGGCGCCGGAGAGCGCATGCGCCATCTCGCCCAGGATATGCAGGCGGCCGTCCTTGGCCTGGGCAAGCGCGATGCCCATGATCTCCTCGGTGATGCCGTCGATCTTGATGTCCATCTGCAGCGAGGTGACGCCGTTGGCGGTGCCGGCGACCTTGAAGTCCATGTCGCCGAGATGGTCCTCGTCACCGAGGATGTCGGAGAGCACCGCGAAGCGCTCGCCTTCCTTGATCAGGCCCATGGCGATGCCGGCAACCGGCTTTGCCAGCGGCACGCCGGCATCCATCAGCGCCAGCGAGGTGCCGCAGACGGTCGCCATCGAGGACGAGCCGTTGGACTCGGTGATCTCCGAAACGACGCGCAGCGTGTAGGGGAACTGGTCCGCGCTCGGCAGCATCGGGCGGATGGCGCGCCAGGCGAGCTTGCCGTGACCGATCTCGCGGCGGCCGGGCGAGCCCATGCGGCCGGTCTCACCCACCGAGTAGGGCGGGAAGTTGTAGTGAAGGAGGAACTTCTCCTTGTACATGCCGGTCAGCGAATCGACATACTGCTCGTCCTCGCCGGTGCCGAGCGTGGCAACGACCAGCGCCTGGGTTTCGCCGCGGGTGAACAGCGCCGAACCATGGGTGCGCGCCAGGACGCCGACTTCGGAGACGATCTTGCGGACCGTCTTCAGGTCGCGGCCATCGATGCGCGAGCCGGTGTCGAGGATGTTCCAGCGCACGACCTTGGCCTGGAGCTCCTTGAACACCGAGCCGATCTGCTCGGAGGTGTATTTGGCCTCTTCGCCTTCGGCCGGCGCGAACGCGGCCTTGACCTTCGCCTTGACGGCGTCGACGGCGGCGTAGCGCTTCTGCTTGTCGGTGATCTTGTAGGCCTCGCGGAGCTCGTCGCCGACGATCTTCAGCATCTCGGCTTCGAGCGCGGAATAATCCGGCGCGGTGAAGTCGCGCGGCTCCTTGGCGGCGACCTCGGCCAGCTTGATGATCGCCTCGATCACCGGCTGGAAGCTCTTGTGGCCGAACACGACGGCGCCGAGCATCAGGTCCTCGGAGAGTTCCTTGGCCTCGGATTCGACCATCAGCACGGCGTCGGCGGTGCCGGCGACGACGAGGTCGAGCTTGGATTCCTGCATTTCGTCGATATGCGGGTTGAGCACATATTCGCCGTTGATGTAGCCGACGCGGGCGCCGCCGATCGGGCCCATGAAGGGCACGCCCGAAAGCGTGAGCGCGGCGGAGGTGGCGACGATCGACAGGATGTCCGGATCGTTCTCGAGATCATGCTGGACGACGGTGACGACGATCTGGGTGTCGTTCTTGTAGCCGTCGGCGAAAAGCGGGCGGATCGGACGGTCGATCAGGCGGGAAACCAGCGTTTCCTTTTCGCTCGGACGGCCCTCGCGCTTGAAGTAGCCGCCCGGGATCTTGCCGGCGGCGTAGGTCTTTTCCTGGTAGTTGACGGTCAGCGGGAAGAAATCGAGGCCGGGCTTCGGCTCCTTCATCGAGACGACGGTGGCGAGAACGACGGTCTCGCCATAGGTGGCAAGCACCGCGCCGTCAGCCTGGCGTGCGATCTTGCCCGTTTCGAGGATGAGCGGACGGCCGCCCCATTCGATTTCCACTTTGTGTTGATTGAACATGTCTTGTCCTTCGTATGCGGAAAGGGCCGCGCCGTCTCACGGTTCGCGGATGTCCCTTCCCTGGCTTCCTTGTCGGGCAGCCACGGGCAAGACAACGGGAAGCTCGATAAGTCCGGCCTCAGCCGAGCGAGCATCCTGCAATCCTGCCCCATGACCGTCCATGGGGCGGTTCCGAATGGCCCTCTGCGCGTCCGGAACCGTGTTTGGCCGACTGATCGGCCGGCTTTGCGCATGACGCCGGAAACGGCTGTTTCCGGAACGCGCCCTGCGCGAATGCGAATTTCAGGAGCGCGTCACGCTCCGGCATTATCGCACCGGACCATCCGATGCGCCAATGTGCGACCGGCGGGCCCCCTTCGAGAGCCCGCCGGTCAATTCGTCAGCGACGGAGACCGAGCTTGTCGATCAGCGTCTGATAGCGCGCGTCATCCTTGCGCTTGAGATAGTCAAGCAGGCTGCGGCGCTGCGAGACCAGAGCAAGCAGACCACGGCGGGAATGGTTATCCTTCTTGTGGTCCTTGAAGTGCTCGGTCAGGTTCTTGATGCGCTCGGAAAGGATGGCAACCTGGACTTCCGGAGATCCGGTATCGCCCTTGGCGGTCGCGAATTCAGTCATCAATTCCTTCTTGCGATCGGCAGTGATCGACATCGTGTTTTTCCTTATCTGTTGGAGGAAACGGGACGCCCACAGCCGGGATGTCGTCCAGCAGAGGCCAGTGCAAGCGACGCGTCAGGGCGCGAAGCTGCGGCGCATATAGTGCAATTCCGGAAAAAACGCCAGCCCAAATGTCAAGCCGGCTTGTCGCAGGTCTTGCCGTGAAAACAAAGGGTTCAGCGGCTAAAGCGCGTCGCGCTGAACCGGATTCAGGCGACGCGCTTTAAGTCTTTGTTTTGATGCATGTCGTTGTCCCAGAACCGCTGCACACTTCCGGGCGACATGCATTAGAGCCACTTCTTCCATTTGAAGAAGAGGATCAGCCCGACAGCGACAACCGCCATGAACAGAATTGCCGCCGGATAACCGTAATAGGCTTTCAGCTCCGGCATGTTCCAGGGCGAGCTTCCCGGATCGAAATTCATCCCCCAGACGCCGACCAGAAAGGTCAGCGGCATGAAGATCACCGAGACGATCGTCAGATAGGAAATGACATCGTTGGTGCGGGCCTGGGTCAGCGAGACATGCATCTCGATCAGGCCGGTGAGCATGTCGCGCTGGTTCTCGACCAGCTCGATCAGGCGCAGCGAATGATCGAGCGTGTCGTTGAAGAAGATCTTGGTCTCCGCCTTCACGAAGGTCACGTCGTTGCGGATCAACGTCGCCAACGTATCACGCATCGGCCACAGCACGCCCTTCAGCACGCCGGCGTCGCGCCGCAATTCATGCAGCTGCCGCATCTGATCCTTGTGCGGCTTGTTCAGCATCTCGTCCTCGATGCCGTCGACCAATTCGCTCGCCGCCTCAATCGGCGGGAAATAGCTGTCGACGATGGCATCGATCAGCGCATAGGCGAGATAGTCGGCGCCGCGCGAGCGAAGGCGGTTGGGCATCGCGCTGGCGATGCGCTTGCGCACCGGATCGAACGGGTCGCCCTCGCGCTCCTGGAAGGTGACGACGAAATTGCCGCCGAAGAACAGCGCGATCTGCTCGTAGCGGTGCGAGGTGACATCGTCGATCATGCGCATAACGACGAAGGCATGATCCTCGAAGAAATCCACTTTGGGCCGCTGTCCGGTGTTGACGACATCCTCCAGCGCCAGCGGATGCAAATTGAAGATGCGGCCGATCTCCTCGATCAGCGGGATGTTGGCAAGCCCCGTGCAGTCCAGCCAGACGACGGGCCATTTCTCGCAATGGGCGTTGAGATCGTCGATCGAGGCATTGTCGATGGTCTTGTATTTTTGCGGCGAGATCAGTGTCAGCCGAAGCTCGCTGCGCCGCGCCGCCGGATCGGCGATAAGCGTGCCGGGCGACGCCCCGACCGGTGGCCTGCGGGTTTTCAGCGATGCCCGCTTCTTGCCTGCATCAGCCTTGGCCATGAGATATCCTCGGGACTCAGCGTTCGGCCGAGATTAGAGCAATTCCAAGAAAAGTGCGCAGCGGTTTTCCGTCCGGAATTGTGTAAATAACAACCACTTAAGCGCGTCGCGCTGAAACGGATTCAGTCGACGCGCTTCAAGTCTTTGTGTTGATGCATGTCGTTCTCCCAAACCGCTGCGCACTTTTGGGCGACATGCACCAGGGCGTTTCGACGTTTCACGGCGAAACGCCCTATCTCTTTGTTTTGACGCAATTCCGGGCGGAAAGTTACGGCGGAGGCGCCGAACCTGACCGCTCACATTTGTCCTGGAATTGCTCCAGACGGGATTCACCCGACAAAGACCCGCTTGGGCTTGAACATGCCCTGCTCGATGGCGCCGATGGCGACGAGCTTGCCGCGGGCGGTGGCGCAGGCCTCCTCAGCCTCGACCGGCGCATCGCGGCCGCGAATGATGACGGGATTGCCGAGCCGGATCTTCGTCGCCGCATCGTCGCTGACCGCAACCTGCGGCAGGCAGTCGAGCGCCGCCGCCGTTTCGACCAGCAGCGCGTCGATGGCGCTGAAATCGATCGGCGCCTCGGCTTCGTCCGTATTCGGCTCCTCCTTGTCGCCAAAGCGGGCCGCTTCCAGCTCGGCAACCGTGACGAAATCCTCCGGGGTGAACGGCTCGACCTCGACGCGGCGCAATTCGGCTATATGGCCGAAGCAACCGAGGTCGCGACCCATGTCGCGGGCCAGCGAGCGCACATAGGTGCCCTTGCCGCATTCGATCTCGAAGACGGTCTTGTCGGCACCGTGCTCGACGATGTCGAGGCGGCCGATCTCGATCTCGCGCGCCGGGATATCGACCGTCTCGCCTTCACGGGCAAGATCATAGGCACGCTCGCCGGCGATCTTGATGGCCGAGAATTGCGGCGGCGTCTGCATGATGACGCCGGTGTATTTCGGCAAGAGCGCCCTCACCTCCGCCTCGGCCGGGCGCCGGTCGGAGCTGTTGGTCACGGGGCCTTCGAGGTCGTCGGTCGAGCGCTCCTCGCCCCAGGCGACGGTGAAGCGGTAAACCTTGGCGCCGTCCTGCACATAAGGAACGGTCTTGGTCGCCTCGCCGAGCGCGATCGGCAGCATGCCGGAGGCCAGCGGATCGAGCGTGCCGGCATGGCCGGCCTTCTCTGCCTGGAACAGCCATTTGATCTTGGAGACCGCTTCGGTCGAACCCATGCCGACTGGCTTGTCCAGCACCACCCAACCGGAAACCGGCCGGCCCTTCTTCTTGCCGCGACGCGCCACCTATTCCTCGTCCTTGTCGTTGTTCTTGCCGTCGCCGAGATCGCGCGCGACTTCGGGCGATTTCAGCAGTTCGTTGATCTTCGCGAAATTGTCGAAGGACGTATCGAGCCGGAAGCGAAACTCCGGCATGTACTTCATCTGCCTGAGCGCGCCGGAAACACGGCCGCGGATGAACTTCGCATGCTTGTTGAGCGCCTCGACCACAGCGCCATCGTCGCCCGCGCCGAGCGGCGAGACGAAGGCGGTGGCGATCTTGAGGTCGGGCGACATGCGCACCTCGGAAACCGAAACGACGCAGTTCTCGATCACCGGATCGATGATCTCGCCGCGCTGCAAGGTCTCGGACAGAGCATGGCGCACCTGCTCGCCGACGCGCAGCATGCGCTGCGAAGGGCCTGATGTGGTCGAACGGGGCATTTTTTCTGGGTCCTGAAATCGTGAAGCGCGGGATGGGACCACGCCACATGTCTCAACATGCGTAAGGGGTCTGGGCGGCAGCCTTTCGGCCGCCGCCCGTTATTATCCGGCAAGTATAGCTGAATTAGAGCGTTCTGGTTACCATCTCGATGCGGAAGCACTCGATGACGTCGCCGACGCGCATGTCCTCGTAGTTCTGGAAGGCCATGCCGCACTCCTGGCCGCCCGGCACTTCCGCAACCTCGTCCTTGAAGCGCTTCAGCGTCTTCAGCGTGCCTTCGTGGATCACGACGTTGTCGCGGATCAGGCGCACGCCCGCGCCACGCTCGACCTTGCCTTCGGTGACACGGCAGCCGGCGATCTTGCCGACCTTCGAGATATCGAAGATCTCGAGGATCTCGGCATTGCCGATGAAGGTCTCGCGCCGCTCCGGCGAAAGCATGCCGGAAAGTGCCGCCTTCACGTCATCGACGAGATTGTAGATGATCGAGTAGTAGCGGATCTCGATACCGGCAGCGGCCGCGGCCGCACGCGCCTGCGCATTGGCGCGGACGTTGAAGCCGATGATCGCCGCTCCGGACGTCTCGGCGAGCGAAACATCGCTTTCGGTGATGCCGCCGGCACCGGCATGGACGATGCGCGCACGCACCTCGTCATTGCCGAGCTTTTCAAGGGCGGCATTGATCGCCTCGATCGAACCCTGCACGTCGCCCTTGATGACCAGCGGGAATTCCTTCAGCCCGCTCGTCTGCAACTGCGACATCATCTGCTCAAGCGAGCCGCGCTGGCCGGCATGCCTGGCCACAGCCTTGTCGCGCGCCAGGCGCTGGCGGTATTCGGTGATCTCGCGGGCGCGCGCCTCGTTGTTGACGACGGCGAAACGGTCGCCGGCCTGCGGCGTGCCCTGGAGGCCAAGCACCTCGACCGGCATCGCCGGCGGCGCTTCCGGCACATGCTCGCCGCGATCGTTGACGAGCGCGCGCACACGGCCCCACTCGTTGCCGGCGACGATGATGTCGCCCGGCATCAGCGTGCCGGTCTGCACCAGCACGGTGGCGACAGGCCCGCGTCCCTTGTCCAACTGCGCCTCGATGACCGCGCCTTCGGCGGTGCGATCGGGATTGGCCTTGAGGTCGAGGACTTCGGCCTGCAGCAGGATCGCTTCCAGCAGCTTGTCGAGATTGGTGCCCTTGGTCGCCGAAACCTCGACGTCCAGCACCTCACCGCCCATCGATTCCACGAACACTTCGTGGCGCAGCAGTTCGGTCCGCACCTTCTGCGGGTCGGCGTCACGCTTGTCGATCTTGTTGATGGCCACGATGATCGGCACGCCGGCCGCCTTGGCGTGACTTATCGATTCGATCGTCTGCGGCATCACGCTGTCGTCGGCCGCCACCACCAGCACGGCAATGTCGGTGACCTGCGCGCCACGGGCGCGCATGGCCGTGAAGGCGGCGTGGCCGGGCGTGTCGATGAAGGTGATCTTCTGACCGTTCTTCTCGATCTGGTAGGCACCGATATGCTGGGTGATGCCGCCGGCCTCGCCGGAGACGACATTGGCGTTGCGGATGGCGTCGAGCAGCGAGGTCTTGCCGTGATCGACATGGCCCATGATGGTCACGACCGGCGGACGCGACACAAGGTCTTCCGCGCGGTCGGCGATGTTGAACAGGCCTTCCTCGATGTCGGACTCGGCGACGCGGCGGACCGTGTGGCCGAATTCAGAGGCGACCAGCTCGGCCGTGTCGGCGTCGATGACGTCGCCCGGCTTCAGGATCTGGCCCTGCTTCATGAAGAACTTGACCACGTCCACGGCGCGCTCGGACATGCGCTGCGCCAGTTCCTGGATGGTGATGGTTTCGGGCAGGATCACTTCGCGCATGACTTTCTCGCGCGGCTCGTTATGCATCGCGCGTTTGAATTTTTCCTGGCGGCGACGCATCGACGACAGCGAGCGGGCGCGCGCGTCGTCATCCGACAGCGCCGAGTTCAGCGTCAGCTTACCGCGGCGGCGATCTTCCTCGCCCTTGGTCGGCTTGGCCGGCCGCGCCACTTCCGGCGTCGCAAGACGGCGCGGCGGCGCACTCGCACCGGCACCGGTACCTGTACGCCGCGGCTTGGCCTCCTCCTCGTCGTCAGCCGTGGCGACATCCGCCGCCAGCGGCGCGCGGCGGCGAGCCTCTTCCTCGGCGCGCCGGCGGGCCTCGGCCTCCGTCTGCAGGCGTGCCTCCTCCTCGGCCTGACGGCGCGCGGATTCGTCACGCTCGCGCTTGCGGCGTTCTTCTTCCTCGGCGCGGCGCTTGGCATCTTCCTGAGCGCGCTGGCGATCCTCGGCCTCGCGGACCTTGGAACCTTCCAGCGCCTTGCGACGCGCTTCCATCTCGCCGCGCGAGAGTTCGTTCAGGACCATGCCGGAACGCTCCGGCGGCGGGGGCGGCGCCTTGGGCGCTTCCTGCACGACAGGCGCGGCGGCAACAGGGGCGGCAGCGGCGGGCTTCGGCGTGAAGACGGACGCAGCCACCGGCTCCGGCTTGTCGCCAGGCATCGAGAACTTGCGCTTCTTGATCTCGACCTGGACCTGCTTGGTGCGGCCATGCGAGAAATTCTGGCGCACGGTACCCTGCTCGGTACCGGGACGCTTCAGCGTCAAGGTCTTCTTCGGCGTCACGCTCAACGTCTTGTCGTCGCCCGATTTCGTATCGCTCATTCCATATCCTCTGCGGCATCATCTTCGTCAGCAACGGCCGCAAGCATTGCCAGATCGTTCGGGGTACCGCCCCGATATCGGTCGAGCGCAACAACGCGCTTCTCAACCGCCAGTCCCGCGTCCTGCGCGAGGACGGCAGCATGTATCACATTTGTACCCCCCAATGCCAAGCTCAACTCGGCCTCGGGGAAAAGTTTGTAGGCAAGGATGGCGGGGCCGCCGAGATGGACGGTTGCCCGCCGCGCCTGACTGATCTTGCGGACACCGTCGTTCGAAGCCTCGGTGGCGTGCAGCACCAGCAGCGCCTGACCGTCGCGCACCGCGCCCTCGACCTTGGCGGCGCCAAGAACGACGGCGCCGGCCTTGCGAGCAAGGCCAAGCATGCCCAGAGCGGATCTGGAGAGCAGCCCGTCGACCATGCCGCCGATATCGGCGGGAACGGTCACCTGCGCCTTGAAAGCACGGGCAAACAGGTTCTTGGCCGCTGCCTTCTCGATATGTAGGCGATCGGCGGTGACCCAGCAACCGCGGCCGGGCAGATTTCTCTTGATGTCCGGAACGACGGCCGAATCCGGGCCGACGACGAAGCGGATCAGCTCATCCGCTTCGGCCTGCCTGCGCGTAACGATGCAAGTGCGATCGTTCATCTCGTCCTGGGGCGGGTTGTGTGCGATGCGGTTTCACCTCACGCACCAACAGCTTCGTCAGCCGCGACTTGTTCGGCTGCAAGCTCGTCTTCGCTGATCCAGCCAGCCTTGAGGCGGGCTGCCAGAACCATCTGCTCGGCATCGGCGCGCGAGACGCCGTGACTGGCGAGCACGCCCGGATAGACCTTGGTCTCGCCGTCCTTGCGTTCCTTCCAGCCGGTCAGGTCGTCGGCGGCATAGCCGGCGAAGTCCTCGATCGTCTTCACGCCGTCCTCGCCGAGCGTCACCATCATGGCGGTGGTGACGCCGGGGATCTCGCGCAACTCGTCCTTGACGCCCAGCGCCTTGCGCTTTTCGTCATGCTCGGCCTCGATCTTCTCCAGATATTCGCGGGCGCGTGTCTGGATTTCCGAAGCGGTGTCCTCGTCGAAGCCGTCGATCGAGGAGATTTCGCCCGAGTCGACATAGGCGACTTCCTCGACGCTGGTGAAGCCTTCGGAGGCAAGCACCTGGCCGACCATCTCGTCGACGTCGAGGGCTTCCATGAACAGCGCCGAACGCTCTACGAATTCCTTCTGGCGACGCTCGCTCTCCTCCTGCTCGGTCAGGATGTCGATATCCCAACCGGTGAGCTGCGATGCCAGGCGCACATTCTGGCCGCGGCGGCCGATGGCCAGCGACAGCTGGTCGTCCGGCACCACCACTTCGATGCGCTCGGCATCCTCGTCGAGCACCACCTTGGCGACTTCGGCCGGCTGCAGTGCGTTGACGATGAAGGAAGCAGCCGAGGGCGACCACGGAATGATGTCGATCTTCTCGCCCTGCAGCTCGCCGACAACCGCCTGGACACGGCTACCGCGCATGCCGACGCAGGCGCCGACCGGATCGATCGAGGAATCGCGCGAGATCACGGCGATCTTGGCGCGCGAGCCCGGATCGCGAGCTACCGACTTGATCTCGATGATGCCGTCATAGATTTCGGGCACTTCCATGGTGAAGAGCTTGGCCATGAACTGCGGATGCGTGCGCGACAGGAAGATTTGCGGGCCGCGCTGCTCGCGGCGCACGTCATAGACATAGGCCCGCACGCGGTCGCCATATTTGTAGTTCTCGCGCGGGATCAACTCGTCGCGGCGGATGATCGCCTCGCCACGGCCGAGATCGACGATGACATTGCCGTATTCGACGCGCTTGACGGTGCCGTTGACGATCTCGCCGATGCGATCCTTGTACTCGTCATACTGGCGATCGCGCTCGGCCTCGCGCACCTTCTGCACGATGACCTGCTTTGCCGACTGAGCGGCGATGCGGCCGAAATCCATGGGCGGCAGCTGCTCGGCGATGAAGTCGCCGAGCTGGGCGTCGGGGTTGCGCTCGCGCGCCGTGGAAAGCGCGATCTGCGTCGCGTAGTCATCGACCTTCTCGACCACTTCCATCAGCCGCTGCAGCTTCATCTCGCCGGTGTTCGGGTTGATGTCGGCGCGGATGTTGGTCTCCTGGCCGTAACGAGAGCGCGCCGCCTTCTGGATCGCATCTGCCATGGCGGCGATGACGATCGACTTGTCGATCGACTTTTCACGCGCGACCGCGTCGGCGATCTGCAGCAGTTCAAGCCTGTTGGCGCTTACAACCATTGTCTTTCTCCCGATTTCGCGCCGGGCATACGGCCCGGCTGCTCAATCAACTTTCCTGTTCGGTTTCGTTTTCCTCGCCGTCGGCGGCGTCTTCCGCTTCGCCGCGGCGCTTCCTGGCTTCCTTGCGCGCCCGGTTGTCCTTCGACAGGGCATCGCGGATGAGATCGTCGGTCAGCACCAGCCGGGCTTCGGCGATCGCGTCAAAAGGCACGCGCACCGTCGGCTCCTCGCCATAGGCCGCCTTGTCGCGCTCGACAAGGATGCCGTCGGCATCCGCCTCGGCGATCTTGCCCTTGAAGCGCTTGCGGTCGCTGACAAGAACCGATGTCTCCAGCTTGACCAGATGGCCGGTCCAGGTGGTGAAATCCGACTTGCGCACCAGCGGCCGGTCGATGCCGGGCGACGATACTTCGAGATGATACGCCTTTTCGATCGGATCATCGACATCGAGCGCCGGCGACACCGCGCGGCTGACCTCTTCGCAATCCTCGACGGTCATGGTGCCGTCTTCGCGTTCGGCCATGATCTGCAGCGTCAGCCCGTTCTGACCGGTCAGTTGCACGCGCACGAGACGGAAGCCGATGGCCTTGAGCACCGGCTGCACGATCAGCGCAATGCGCGCATCGATGCCGCTTTCGCGGATGATACGGTCGTCGGCCTCGCTTGCCGCTGCAGTCATCAGATCCCTGTCGCTTTCTTGCGTTTCCGGCCGGCAAGTAATAAAAAAGAGCGGGACCGGGTGGACCCACTCTTCGTCATACAGACCAAGAATTTGAGGTTGATATAGACGATTGCCGGCGGCGTTTCAAGCCTTCAGGCAAAGGCTCGCGGCGGTGTCTACAACTGGCGCGGCCATCGCTGGGCCGCATGCATCACGGTGAGTATCTCGATCTCGCCGCCGACAACGCGGTAGGGAATTATGTATGGGATATCAGCCAGGACCAGCTCTCGTGTCCCTTTCACCCGCCCGACGCGCCCCATGGCGGGTTGCTCGGCGAGATTGTCCGCAGAGGAAACGATACGGGCAATGACCCGTTCCGCGGCGGCTGGATTGTCCTTTTCGACGAATGCGCCAATCTGGTCGAGACGGCGCACGGCGCGTTGGGTCCAGCGGATCCGCTTCATCGTTCAGAAGCCGGCTTGACGTATTTCGCTATGACGCCTGCCAGATCCTTCTCACTCGCAAATTCTCCTCGATCGGCTTCGTCAAGGCCAGCCTCGATCTCGGCAAGTTGCCATTCTTCCCTCGCGACATAGTCTTCGATCGCTTGAGCCGCGACGTAGGAACGAGAGCGATCCACCTTTTCGGCCAGTTGGTCGAGCTTGGCCACAGTCTCATCAGGAAGCCGCACGGTGAAGGCGCTCATTATCCTGTCTCCATTCTGGTTCACTATGAATGTGCTAGAACCAAATTGGTTCGTCAAGAACCCGCTTGGGCTGCGTTGCGCGCCGCGCATGGCGGCCATGCAGCCCTTTGGCTAATCGACGTGTCGTCACCATTTATGCTGCATGAAAAAAAAGGGACGCGCGCGGTGGCGCGCGAAGCTGATCATATGGACCGTGGATTGTTTTTCGTCATAGGCGATTTCTTCAACACATTCGGCAGCGCGGCAGCCGCGGCGCGGGCGCTCGAGGCTGGCCGCAAGCCGCGCCGCAGCGACCTGAAGAAGCCTGGCATCGATCCGGCCGCTTTCGACAGGATCGGCCGCTTCTAGCCTCACAATGGAAGCCCGACCGTCACCACTTCGCCAATGGCGGCGCCCTACCTTATCTCTGGGCCTCCGCCAGCGAGGCGGCGATTGCCGCGATCGAGCGAAATAAGATGAGCGGATCGTCCCTCGTCGGGAGAAACCCCCGGCGCTGCCAGAACTGCGCCGCTTCGGCGTCGACGGCATTGACCATCAACGCGCGCCCTCCGATCAGTTCCGCCGCCTGAGCGCAGCGCTGAAGGGCATGCTTTACCAGGCCTGTGCCGATGCCGCGCCCGGCCCAACCGGTATCGGTCGCAAGTTGGCCGAGGAGCAGGCACGGCACCGGGTCGGGCGGTTGCCCCGTGCGGATCGACCGGGGCAGGATCGACGGCACAACGGCCGTCGGCGCCAAACCATAGTATCCAACCACCCGGCCGGCTTCCTGGACAACGAGAACGGCCGTAAAGCCCTTCTCCTGATTGGAAAGTGCGCGGGTTTTCAGCCAGTGATCGAGCGCAGGCTTCCCACAGGAAAATCCGGACACGTCGTGAAGTGCCGTAAGCGGTTCGGGAGCCGATAAGGCCACCGGTCAGCGCTTCGTCGTGTAACCAGCTTCCCAGGGGGCGGGCCGCTTTGCCAGTTCCACCATGTCGGGAACGGGAGCGGCCGGAGCCGACAGG
The DNA here is from genome assembly GCF_051127865.1 of Mesorhizobium sp. RIZ17. NCBI lineage: Bacteria > Pseudomonadati > Pseudomonadota > Alphaproteobacteria > Hyphomicrobiales > Phyllobacteriaceae > Mesorhizobium > Mesorhizobium sp. RIZ17. The sequence continues at coordinate 2,661,244 of NZ_CP147861.1, read as the reverse complement.
ACCTCCATGAACTCCGCGAACCCTTCCGGGCTCATGCGGACAAGACGGTTGTCCATCAGCACATCCTCGGCCGCGCGCACGGCGGCGTCGCGCACGAAATCCGTGCGGGACCGGCCGCGCAGGGTTGCGGCACGATCGATCATCGCAACGTCCGCTTCCGGCAGGCGCATCGAGATCGGGTATTCCTTGCGTTCGACCGGGGCGGCCATAACTGTCTCCTTGCCGGCAATCTAGCGGTCTGTAGCGCTATATGCAATACAGAGGACCGCCCGATTACTTCCGGATAAAGGTCAGATAGGCAGGCCGCCGTCCCTCGCGGATGGCCTTGGCCTCGTAGCGCGTGCCGGGCCAGCCGTCATAGGGCCGGTGCCAGCCGGCGGCGTCTTCGGCCTGCCATGCGAAAGCGCCGTGATCGCGGCAGGCGAGCAGCGTCCAGTTCACATAGCTGTCGATGTCGGAGGCGAAGCGGAACCTGCCGCCCGCTTTCAGCACCCGGGCGAAGCGGGCGAGATTGGCGGCGCCGACGAAGCGCCGCTTCCAGTGCTTCTTCTTCGGCCATGGATCGGGATAGAGCAGGTCGATGCCGTCGAGCGAGCCTGACGGCAGCCAGTCGAGCAGGCGCGTGGCGTCGTCGTCATAGACTTTGAGATTGGCAAGCGGCGTCTTGCCAAGCGCCGTCATCATCTTGGCCATGCCGTTGACGAAGGGCTCGACGCCAATGAAGCCGGTTGCCGGCGCTTCCGCCGCGCGATGCAGGAGATGCTCGCCGCCGCCGAAGCCTATTTCCAGCTGGAGCGTCGAAATCTGTGCCTTGAACAAGGTCCTGAGATCGGCCGGCGCTTCCGCCGTCAGGTCGAGCCGGTATTCGCGCAGACCGCTTTCGAGGGCGATCGCCTGCTGCGGGCGTATAGTCTTGCCGTGCCGGCGACCGAAGAATCCTTCGGTCGCCCGGCTCGGCCTGTCCTTTGCGTCCGCTGGCGTCAGGCGGCGACGGCGTCCTTGAGCGCCTTGGCGAGATCGGTCTTCTCCCAGGAGAAGGAACCGTCGCGACCGGCCTTGCGGCCGAAATGGCCGTAGGACGAGGTCTTTGCATAGATCGGCTTGTTGAGGTCGAGATGACGGCGGATGCCCGACGGCGACAGGTCCATCACCTTGCGCAGCGCATCCTCGAGCTTCGATTCGTCCACCTTGCCGGTGCCATGCAGGTCGACATAGACCGACAGCGGCTGAGCGACGCCGATGGCGTAGGAGAGCTGGATGGTGCAGCGGTCGGCAAGCTTGGCCGCCACCACGTTCTTGGCAAGGTAGCGCGCCGCATAGGCGGCCGAACGGTCGACCTTGGTGGTATCCTTGCCCGAGAACGCGCCGCCGCCATGGGGTGCCGCGCCGCCATAGGTGTCGACGATGATCTTGCGGCCGGTAAGGCCGGCGTCGCCGTCAGGCCCACCGATGACGAATTTGCCGGTCGGATTGATGTACCAGTTGCAGTCCTCGGCGATCTTCAACTCGCCAAGCGCCTCGCGGATATAGGGCTCGACCACCTTGCGGACCTTCTTGGAGTCCCAGCTCGCATCGAGATGCTGGGTGGAGAGCACGATCTGCGTGACTTCCGCCGCCTTGCCGTCGGCATAGCGCACGGTGACCTGGCTCTTGGCGTCCGGGCCGAGCTTGCCGGCCTCGCCATTGCCTTCGTGGCGCGCCGCCGCCAGCAATTCGAGAATCTTGTGGCTGTAATAGATCGGCGCCGGCATCAGGTCGGGCGTCTCGCGGCAGGCGTAGCCGAACATGATGCCCTGGTCGCCCGCGCCTTCCTCGCCCTGGCGGTCGGCGGCGTTGTCGACGCCCTGGCCGATGTCGGGAGACTGACCATGCAGCAGCACGTCGATCTTGGCGGTCTTCCAGTGGAAGCCGGACTGCTCGTAGCCGATCTCGCGGATCGCCTTGCGGGCAACCGATTTGAACTTGGCCGGGTTGACCACGGGGTGGCCGGACGCGTCCTTGAGGACGTTGCCGGCCTTGTCCTTCTTCAAGAGCGTGTCCGGGACGCGGACCTCGCCGGCGATGACGACGCGGTTGGTGGTGGCCAGCGTTTCGCAGGCAACGCGCACCTTCCAAGGATCCATGCCCGTCTTCTTGGCTTCGCGATAGACCAGATCGACGATCTCGTCGGAGATACGGTCACAGACTTTGTCGGGATGACCCTCGGAGACGGATTCCGAGGTGAAGAGATAATTCTGCCGCGTCACGGGTGTCCCCTCTTGAAAAAAGATCGGCAGGGCTGCCGATTTTGGCGCGCCACGTGTTAGCGGTGCCAGGCGCCGCTCGTCAAGCGGCGCGACGGATCTGGCATGAATGTAGGCAAGGTCGGCTATGCCACCGGCGGCATGACACCGCCGACGGCATAAGGCAAATCAATCGGCGTCCTCGGCGGAGAGCGCCTTGACCAGATCGATGATCCGGCGGCGCACCTTGACGTCGCCGATCTTGACGAAAGCCCGGTTGAGCTGAAGCCCTTCAGGACTGCCGCAGAATTCGATGGCGAACGCCATCGAGGAGTCTTCGGCAAATCCTCGATTGCCGCCAGCGGGCTCCTCGCCCGGGGCATCCTCGAAGAAGAAGGCGACCGGAACGCTCAGGATGGAGGCGATCGCCTGCAAACGGCTGGCGCCAACCCTGTTCGTGCCCTTCTCGTACTTCTGGATCTGCTGAAAGGTGATGCCGAGATTTTCACCCAGCTTTTCCTGGCTCATTCCAAGCATATTGCGACGCAGCCGAATGCGACTCCCGACATGGATGTCGATCGGATTCGGCTTCTTCTTGTTCTCTTCTGTCATTTTTTCCTCGCCGAATTTTTCCGGCTTTTTCTATTTTGTTCCGCCCATATGAAGCCGGAGCCACCTGCCCCAACAGAACCCTCCAACCGACTTCGAGAAAATTTTAGGCGTTACAGTATGAGTTTCTAATGTGCCGACTGTCAATTCACCCGTAGCCGCTGCCTTACATTCAGTGTGAAGGCAATCAGCGCAAACAGCAACATGATCAGCAATCCGTTAATGCGCCGCTGTTCGGCGGACAGGAGAGCGCGCCCAGAAACCGGCACATGCGCGTCGATGGCGCCGCGCGCGTCGACGGCAAGCGCATCGACAATGCGCCCGCGCGAATCGACGACGGCGGAGATGCCATTGTTGGCGGCGCGCAGCAGCGGCAATCCATTCTCCACCGCACGGACCTGCGCCTGCCTGAAGTGCTGATACGGGCCTGGCGTGTCGCCAAACCAGGCGTCGTTGGTGACGTTCACAATTACGTCAGATGACGCAGAGTCTGCGGCGACGAGATCGGGAAAGATCACCTCGTAGCAGATGAACGGAGCGGCACGCAGGCCGCCCGGCACGGCGATCGGATGGCGCTCGTTGCCGGCGGCGAAATTCATCGGTCCGGCGACGAGCTGGCCTATGCCGAAGCGTTCGAACAGGTCGGCGAAGGGCAGATATTCGCCGAAGGGCACCAGATGCACCTTGTCGACGGCATCGACGATCTCGCCCTTGTCGTTGATCGCCACCACGGAATTGTAATAGCGGCTGCCGGCGCTCGCCGATCCGCCCTCCTCGCGCACGACACCGGCAATCAGCATCTGGCCGTCGGCCAGCAAGTCGCCCAGCGCCGTCAGCGCGTCCGGGCGCTCGGTGAAGAGGAACGGCACCGATGTCTCGGGCCACAGGATGAGCTGAGGCTTGGCGTGACTTTCTTCGGGTGCTTTCCCCGATATCCCCAGCAACGTTGCGAAGATGCGGTCGCGCACCGAGGCGTCCCACTTTTCGCTGAGGTCGACCGCGGGCTGGACGATGCGGACGTCGAGGGAGCGTGTCGCCGGCTCGGCCGGCATGGCGAGCCTGAAATAGCCGAAGCCGACATGGGCGGCGACGAGGATGACGAACAGGGCAACGCCCAGCCTCAGATGCCGGCGCGCCACGACCAGCGCGGGCAGCGAAAACAAGAAGACCGCGAGCGCGTTCATGCCGATCATTCCGGTCACCGACACGCTCTGCATCAGGAGCGGCACGGGCATCGCGGCATAGCCGACGGCGTTCCAGGGAAAGCCGGTGAAGAGGAAGTCGCGCAGCCATTCGGCAAGGCCGAACCCGAAGGCAAGGGCGGCGATGCGGCCGATATCGCTGCTCCAGAACAGCCGCGCCACCACGGTGGCAAAACCGTAGAAGAAGGCCAGCGCGAAGGGGATGCCGACAACGGCGAAGGGCAAGGCCCAGGCGAAGTTGTCGGCCTCGACCAGCAAGGCCTGGCCGATCCACCAGAGACCGGCGAGAAAGTAGCCGAAACCGAACCACCAGCCGGTTGCGAAAGCCGGCCTCAGACGCCGGAACCAGCCATCGGAAGCCTCGCCGGTGGCGCCGTCGAGCAGCCAGACCAAGACCGGGAACGAAACGAAGCAGACGGCGAAGAAATCGTAAGGCGCCTGGGCAAGCACCGCCAGCGCTCCGGCGGCAAACGCCACCAGCGCCCGCCGCCACCCCCAAAGCAGAATTATCCGGCCGGCAAAGCGCTGCATCCAGCTTCCCAAGTCGCGCGAATCAGGGAGCTAGAGGTTTAACAGGCCGCGCCGCCCGATCCAAACGCGGATAAGCGCAGCCTGATACAAGGTCGCGCTATCTATGCCAGCCCTCGATGCGCAGGCCGCTCAGTCGCTCGGCTTCGTCCTTCAGGACAACGCGCATTGTCTGGGTGAACGTCCAGACATGGCCTTCGGGGTCACGGGCGCGATATTGGCGCTCGCCGTAGAAATGGTCGGCGGGCTCCTCGACGATATCCGCGCCCGCCGCGCGCGCCTTCTCGCAATGCGCGTCGATATCCTGCTGCAGACGCACATAGACGGCCTGCGTGTTCTTGCCGCCGACGGAGGCCGGGCTGGCGATATGCTCATCCCATTCCGAATCGACGATGATGTAGCCCTCGCCGAAGCGCATTTCGGCATGCACGAGCCGGCCGTCGGCATCGCTCACCAGCATGCTCGGCTCGAAGCCGAAGGCTGCCTGCAGCCAGGTCAATGCCGCGCGCGAATCCTTATAGAAAACACCCGAACCCAGAACCGCGTGCTTGAACGGATCGTCGATCACCATGCGGCCTCAAGTCTTTGTCTCTGCGCAATTCCGGACGGAAGGGTTACGGCGAAGGCGCCGAGCCTAACCGCCAGGCACTTTTCCTGGAATTGCTCCGGGATATCAGGCCTGTTCGGTGCGCGCGGCGCGGCGGCGACGCTCGCCCTTCTGGCTCTGCACGATGCGTACGCGCTTGACGCGGCGCGGGTCGGCGTCGAGCACATGGAATTCGAAGCCGGGGATAGCCTGCACGACTTCGCCCCTGGCCGGGACACGTCCCAGCGTGTTGAAGATCATGCCGCCGATCGTGTCGACATATTCGCCATGCTCGCCGGCGGCGAAATCCTCGCCGATCATCTTGGCGACCTCGTCGATCTCGGCCTTGCCGTCGACGACGAAGACGCCGTCGCCGGTCTGCGTGATCATCGGCTCATCGTCGTCATGCTCGTCCTCGATGTCGCCGACCACCATCTCGACGATGTCTTCCAGCGAGGCGAGGCCGTCGGTGCCGCCATATTCGTCGATGACCAGCGCCATCTGCGTGCGCGTCGTCTGCATGCGGCCCATCAGGTCGGAGGCCAGCATCGAGGGCGGCACGAACAGCACCTCGCGGATAAGATTGAGATCGCCGATGGTGCGCGCGAGATCGACCTGGGCGAGGTCGAGCGCCGTCGTCACCGGCGCCTTCGCCCTGGTGCGGCCCTTCTTGACACGGGCGAGCTTGGTGATGTGGGCGAGTACGTCGCGGATGTGGACCATGCCGCGCGGATCGTCCAACGTCTCGGAATAGACGGGCATGCGCGAATGGCCGGATTGCTCGAAAAGGCCGAGCAGGTCGCCAAGCGTGGTGTTGATCTCGACCGCCTCGATATCGGCGCGCGGCACCATGACATCCTCGACCCGCACTTCGCGAAGGCGAAGGATGTTGTTGAGCATGGCGCGTTCGCCGGGCGAGAAAGATTCGGCATCGGTTGCCGTTTCGGCCAGCGCGCCCGCGATTTCCTCACGCAGGCTGGTGCCGTTGCGGTGCCGGAACAGGCCGAGCACGCGGTCGACAAGGGAAGGACCGGCATGCGGCTCAGCGGCCGCGCTGCCGGTCGGACTACTCGGACTCGAGCCCTCTTCCGTCTTTTCGGAAGGCTTGGCAGCACTGCCGGCGTCCGGACGGGCGGCAGTTTCTGGTGTGTCGTTCATCGCCATCGGGTCAATTGAGCTTTTTTGTTACGCGTAGGGATCGGGAATGGCAAGCCTCGCAAGCGCCGCGCGCTCGATCGCTTCCATCTCCTCCGCCTCGGCGTCGGTCTCGTGATCATGGCCCAGAAGATGCAACAGGCCATGGATAACGAGATGGGTGATATGGTCTTCAATCGGCTTGTCTTCCAGAGCGGCCTCACGCGCCACCGTCTCGGAAGCCAGCACGATGTCGCCCAGCATCGGCGGCAGCGGACCGCCTTTCGGAAAGGAAAAAGCCGGGAAAGACAAGACGTTGGTGGGCTTGTCCTTGCCGCGCCATTCGGCATTGAGCGTTTGGATATGGGCATCGTCGGAAAAGACGATGCTGAGCTCGGAGGCGCCGTCCACGCCGGTCTCGGCAAAGGCGGCCGCAACGGCGCGCTCGACCAGGTGCGTCAACTCGGCTTCCGCGGGCCAGGCGCCGGCCTCGACGAAAATATCGATATCGACCGGGATACCGGCAGAGGATTTGGTGTCTTCAGCCATGCGGCCTTTGATCAGCTTTCGGCGCCGAGGCCTCGCGCCAGCTTGCCGTCACGGTCATAGGCCTTGACGATCTCGGCGACCAGCGGATGGCGCACCACGTCGCCCTCGTTGAAGCGGACGGTGACGATGCCGGGGACACCGTCGAGGACACGCAGCGCCTCGACAAGTCCCGACTTGGTGTTGGGCGGAAGGTCGATCTGGGTTGGATCGCCGGTGACGATCATGCGCGAGTTCTCGCCGAGACGGGTCAGGAACATCTTCATCTGCATAGGCGTGGTGTTCTGCGCCTCGTCGAGGATCACCGCCGCGTGCGCCAGCGTGCGGCCGCGCATGAAGGCCAGCGGCGCGATCTCGATCACCTCGGCGGCGATCGCCCGCTCGACTTTGTCCGCCGGCATCATGTCGTAAAGCGCGTCATAGAGGGGTCGCAGATACGGATCGACCTTCTCCTTCATGTCGCCGGGCAGGAAACCCAGCCGCTCGCCGGCCTCGACGGCCGGGCGCGAAAGGATGATGCGCTCGACCATGCCGCGCTCCAAGAGCATCGCGGCATGCGCGACCGCCAGATAGGTCTTGCCGGTGCCGGCAGGCCCGATGCCGAAGACCATTTCGGAGCGCTCCAGCGCCCGCATATAGGCGTCCTGGTTGAGCGAGCGGGCATAAATCGTCTTCTTACGCGTCGCGATCTGGGCAGCCGATACCTTGCCTTTGCGCTCCATCGTCGGCAGCGTCAGCTGATCGTCGGCGGCAATCGCCATGCGCACGGCGCCGTCGACGTCCGACTGGCCGATGTCGACGCCCTTCTGCAGGATGCCATAGAGCGTATCCAGAGCGCGGCGCGCCTGCTCGGCTGCGGCCGCCGAGCCCTTGATCGTAAGCTGATTGCCGCGCGAGCGGATGTCGACGCCGAGCTTCTGCTCAAGCCGGGCCAAATTCTCATCGAACTGACCGTAAAGGGCGCTGGCTAGCTTGTTGTTGTCGAAGGTCAGTACGATGTGCGCCATGTCGGAAGCCCCGGACGCCTGGTTCTGGGGCAGATTCTTCAGTTCAGCAGCGCTCAACCGTCTCTCCTCATCTGCCGAGGTTTGTGGCTATGCATGTCGTTATCCCAAAACCGCGGGCACTTTTGGGCGACATGCATCAGACCGGTTCGGCGAACAGGCTATTGTAGCCGGTCCTTGTGATTCGTACGTCGATAATGTCACCGATTCCGCCGGCCTTGTCGTCAACAATAACGGGCTGCAGCCAGGGCGAACGGCCAACTTTCTGGCCGGCCTGCCGGCCAGGCTTCTCGATCAGCGTGCCGATGGTCCTGCCGACCAGGCTCAAGCCGAAATCCTGCTGCTGCTTCAAGAGCAGCGCCTGCAGCCGCTGCAGCCGCTCATCCTTCACCGCTTCCGCGACATGGCCATCCATTTCGGCGCCCGGTGTGCCGGGGCGAGGCGAATATTTGAACGAGAAAGCCGAGGCATAGTTCACTTCGCGCACCAATTTCAGCGTCGCTTCGAAATCCTCATCCGTCTCACCGGGGAAGCCGACGATGAAGTCGCCGGACATGGCGATGTCGGTTCGGGCGGAACGGATGCGCTCGATGAGCGCCAGATAGTCGCGCGCCGTATGGCGGCGGTTCATCGCCTTGAGGATACGATCCGAGCCGGACTGCACCGGCAGATGCAGATAGGGCATCAAGGCGGGCAGGTCGCGATGCGCGGCGATCAACTCGTCGTCCATGTCGCGCGGGTGGCTTGTGGTGTAGCGCAGCCGCGCCAGGCCAGGGATTTGCGCCAGTCGGAACAGCAGGCGCCCGAGGCCCCATTCCTCGCCATTTTCGCCGACGCCGTGCCAGGCGTTGACGTTCTGGCCAAGCAACGTCACCTCGCGCACGCCGGCCTCGGCCAGGCGCTCGGCCTCGGCGACGATTTGCGTCACCGGGCGCGAGACCTCCGAGCCGCGGGTGTAAGGCACCACGCAGAAGGTGCAAAACTTGTCGCAACCTTCCTGCACCGTGAGGAAGGCGGTGACGCCGCGCCTGGCAAGCTCGGCGCGCTTCGGCGGCGGCAGATGCTCGAACTTGTCCTCGATGGCGTATTCGGTCTCGACGATCTTTTCGCCGCCACGGACCCGCGCCAGCACGTCGGGCAGCCGGTGATAGGTCTGCGGACCGATGACCAGATCGACCGCCGGAGCGCGGCGGATGATCTCGGCGCCTTCGGCCTGCGCCACGCAGCCGGCGACGCCAATCAGGAGCTCGCGGCCGGCTTCGGCGCGTTCGGCCTTCATGTCGCGGATGCGGCCAAGCTCGGAATAGACCTTTTCCGCCGCCTTTTCGCGGATATGGCAGGTGTTGAGCAGCACCAGATCGGCGTCTTCGACGGCGTCGGTGGCGACATAGCCGTCGGCGGCCAGCGCATCGGTCATGCGCTGGGAATCGTAGACGTTCATCTGGCAGCCATAGGTCTTGACGAAGACCTTTTTCACCGTCCGGTCGGTGCTGGCCGAATGCTCGGCGGGCGAGCCGGCGCCATGGCTTTCAATCGTGTTCAATTCCATCGGGCGGCTTCTAGCGCCTTTCCATGACAAAAAACAGACGATTCTGCCTGTAGCGCGTCGCGCCGCCCTGTCCCAAAACCGCTACAGGCCTTTGGGCGGCATACCGATCAGCGGCTCTTGGCCGGGTCGGCGAGGATAGCCTGCATCATCTCGAGCACCTTGGCTTCCATCAGCCTCGCCGTTTCCTTGCGGTTCGAGCTCTTGGAGAACGGCACCGGCTCGCCGAAATGCACTTCGGCATCGATGGCGCCTTCGGCAAGCAGGGTTTTCAGATGCGGCATCAGATCCTGGTCGCCGATCCAGGCGGTAATCGGCCGATGACGGCGGCCCATCGGCATGCCGTGCAGGCGCGTATAGGCGATCGCCACGGGCTGGATGAAGACCTGTTCCGCCGCACCTTCCGAAATCGCCATGGAGGCCGCGCCGAACAGCGTGCTCTTGAACGGCAGCACGAGGTTGCCGTCGCCGGTCGAGCCTTCGGCGAACAGCACCATGGCGTCGCCCTTTGCCATCCTCTTGGCGATTTCGCTTGCCTGGTCGCCGGAGGTGCGCTTGCGCTCGCGCTCGATGAAGACGGTGCGCTGCAGCTTGGACAGCATGCCGATCAGCGGCCAGCCTTCCATGTCTGCCCTGGCGATGAATTTCACATCGGCGAAGGAGCCGAGCACCATGATGTCGGTCCAGGAAATGTGGTTGGCCGCCACCAGCAGCGGCCGCTCCCTGGCCAACGCGCCTTTCACATGCACCCGCATGCCGAGCGCCCTCAGGATCATGCGGTGCCAGATCTTCAGGATGAAGGTTTCGGGCCACAACCCCGTCTTCATCGACAGCATCTGCAGCGGCACCAGCACCAGTGAACAGACGACGACATAGAAGAGCGCCAGGAAAATCCGTAATTTCTTGATCATTCGCTCCCGCCCTATCGCGCGGATTGGCTAGCGAAGATCGCGGCGCATGACAAGCGCGCCGGTCGGACCGTGCTCGGTCGAGCGATAATAGTTGGGACGATGACCCACCTGGCGGAAGCCGAGCCTGCGATAGAGCCCGATCGCCGGCGCGTTGGTCTCGTCGACCTCGAGGAAGAGCGCCTCGGCGCGCTGCGCGTGAAGCTCGCGCAGTACCGCGTCCATCAATTGCCAGCCAAGGCCCTGGCGGCGATGCGTGCGGGCGACGGCCACGGTCAGGATTTCGCCTTCGCCGGCCGCGAGCCGCGCCAGCACGAAGCCGACCGGCGGCTTGGAGCCTTGGCCGGTCTCACGCGCGGCGTAGCCGAAGACCGTGTCCTGTTCAAGGAGCGCGGCGAACTCGCCATCGGTCCAGGGCCGCACGAAATCCTCGCGATGCAGCACCGAAACGGCGACGCTGTCGGCGACCGTCAGCGGCTCCAAGGCATAGTCCCTGCGGCGCGGCTGAAAGAACGGTATGCGCATCAGGGCTCGTTTCCCTTATCCTGCCTTGGCAGAATGAAACCCGCCTGCGGCTTGGCGTCGGCGCCGCGCAGATAAAGCGGTTTCGGCTTTTCACCCGGCTCCCTGGCCGAGCCCAGCCTGGCATAGGTCGCGATGTCGGCTGTCGCGGCGACCGGACCGGTGTCGAAGGCGCGACCCACTGCCTTGGCAATCCGCGGCGCGGCGGTCCCGACCAGGACCGCGTCGGCGCCGGTCGCCACGGACACGGCCTCGGCAAGTGTGACCACCGAAGGTCCGTAAGTTTCAACTAACGCTTTATCGTAGAGCGCAGCGTGGATTTCCTCGCGGCCGGCATCGAGCGCGGCAAGCACCGAGCGCCCGGGAAAGAGTTTGGCACCCTCCGCCGCCAGGGCTTCCAGCGTCGTCACGCCGATCGCCGGGATTTTCAGCGCAAGCGCCAGGCCGCGCGCGGTCGAGACGCCGACGCGCAGGCCGGTGAAGGAGCCGGGCCCGATCGAGACGGCAACGGCGTCGAGGTCGGGGTAGCCGATCCCGCCGGCTTTCAGGGCCGCCTCGATGACGGCCATCAGATGCTCCGCATGCCCCTTGCCGAGGTCGCGCACCTCACGGCCAAGCTCCTTCCCCGCGCCCGCGTCATAGACGCAGGCGGCACAGAGATTGGCGGCACAGTCGATGGCAAGCACCTTCATGCGGGCAGCTTCATATCGCCGGTTAAAGAACTGGATCGAAACACAATTCCCTCTGCCCGGCATGGGCCGCCGCCGCAAGAGCCAGGGCGGAGAAATGTTAAGCGGCTTTGCTTCTACGCGCGGCGATCACGCCGTCGCGACAATGCGCAGCATGTGGTTGTCCCAGACATAGTCCGGCTCGGAACGGGTCGCGCCGGCGCCACCGACGATCTCGCCGGCGCCGGTCGTCGCCATGAAGCCGGCGCCGTCGGGCGCAAGGCCGCAGACCTCGATCAGCGACCTTGTGGCGACCACACGCCCGCTGGCCGCGTCGATGACGGCCAACGAATTGCCTTCCGGCGAAGTGACCGCGACCGCGCCTGTCGCGGCATTGGCGGCGACGGAGCCGATATAGTTGCGGAAGCCGGAGAGCACGTCCTGCGGCATCTCCAAAAGCTCGAGCTCCTTGCCGCGCGCGGCGCGGCCGACCAGCGCCGGGCTGTCGGTCGCCGGCCCGCGATACTGGCAGCCGAACCAGACGGTGCCCGCCTGGTCGCGATCCATGTGGCGGATCGAAAGCTGATGCAGCGCCGGCGGCAATTCATGCTTTTCGATCAGGTCCCCGGTGACGCGGTCGACCAGCGTATAGGAGGGCTTCATCGTCGCGATGTTGAGCTCGGCGCGGCCATAGTCGGGATGGGTTTCGATGCCGCCATTGGCAATGGCCAAGGTGCGGCCATCGCCAAGCAGGAGCAACTCGTGCGGCCCCATGCCGTAAGTCGGGAACTCGCCGATGCGATTGAACTTCGCCCGCGCGTCATAGACGCCGACGACGCCTGACGCGTTGTCGAAGTCGTTCTCCGTCGCATAGAGCAGGGCGCCGTCGGGCGAGAACACGCCATGGCCGAAGAAATGCCGGCCGGCGATGCTGGCAATGGTCAACGGCTTGTCGCGGCCGGCGTGGTCGAAGACGACGGCGAACGTGCCGGGCTGCCGGGCGAAGACGACCGAGCGTTTCGACACCGGATCGAAGGTGACGTCATGGCCGCGATCGGGCAGATCGACCGTGTGCAGGATTTTTCCCGCCTCGGAGAGCACGGCGGCGCCGAAGCTGCCGTCGCGCTTGACGAAGGCCGTGGCAAAGACGGCGTCCGCGGCAAGCGTATCGGCCCAGGCGCGCGGCGCCATGGCGGCGGCAAAGCACGCGCCCGCGGCCCGCAGGAAATCGCGGCGATCGATGAGCCGTGTACCTGTCCACGCCATCGATCAGTCTCCGTCCAGCGACGAGAAGCCCGCGGTCAGGCCGAACTCGGCGGTCATTCGGGTGCCGATCAGGGTCGACAGGCTCGAGGTGATCAGCGCGAAATGCTCGAGCTTGTCGCGCAGCGCCGGATCGGCCAGCGCCTTGTCGATCGGACCGGCAATGGATTTCGCCGTCGCCACGCCATTGGCGAGCTGGATGTGGATGGACTCGGCCATCCATTGCGCATCGGCGGGCAGCGCATCGCCGAGCTTCGAGGCCTGGAACAGCTGGTCGATGCCGGCGAGATTCCCGCTCAGCGAAGCCGTCGTGTTTTGGGAGCGCCAGTAGATCGCCTGCTTCGGCTTGTCGGCATCGGGCTTGGCGCCGAGAAAGCCCTTGAGCCGCACGTCGCGGATCATTTCCAGCTCGTTGATGAAGACGCCGACCAGTTCCGTCACCGCTTCGTTGCCGTCGCGGTAGAGCGGATTCTTCGGCCCCGGATTGGCCCAGAGCGAGGCAAAGCCGTCGGGCCTTTGCCAGGCGTCACGCGCCTCGCCGGCGATCGTTTCGATGTTGCCGGCGACCGCGGCGCCATAGGCGCAGCGATAGGGATCGTCCTTCCTGGCGAGCGTGTCGGCGCCGTCGCCGTAGAGCACATATTCGAGCGCGCCGAGGCCCTGCATGGCGACGCTCTTTTGCGCCAGTTGCGCCGGATCGGTGGCTGACGGGTCCTTGGATGCGAGCGTGGCCTGCACCTGTCGCAGGCCGATGCTCTTGCGGTCCGGCCAATAGAGCATGCGCTCCAGCCGGTTGTTCTCCTTGATCGGCCCGAAGGCGATGATCTCGGCCACCGACCAGGCCTCCACAGTGCCTGAAAACGCCGAGCGCGCCGCTTCGAGATTCTTTTCAGACGGCGCCTCGCAAAGCTGGCGCATCGCCTTGGTCAGGCTCATCGCATGCTCGTCTAGGCCGGCATAGGCTGGGCGGACGAAGCCGTCGATCGCGCGGCTTATGACATCGGAAGCCTTGACCGCGGCCGATGCGGGCGGGGAGATGACCAAAAGAAGCGGAAGGGCAAGCGCGGCAGCCAGGCGTTTCGACATCAAAGCGACGCGTTTTAACATCAAAAGGACTCCAGGAATTTGATCAGCGCGTCACGATCGGCGGCCGCGGCGCCGGCAAAGCGGTCGCGTGCCCTTTGGCCCTCGCCGCCATGCCACAGGATCGCCTCGGCAAGCGTGCGGGCGCGGCCGTCATGCAGATAGAAAACATTGCCGTTGACCGTCGCGGTGAGCCCAATACCCCAGAGCGGTGGGGTGCGCCACTCGCTGCCGCTCGCTTCCCCAACCCGCTGGCCGTCAGCAAGGCCCTCGCCCATGTCGTGCAGGAGGAAGTCGGAATAAGGCCAGATCAGCTGGAAGGCCTGCGCCTTGTTGGGCGTGCCGCGCATTGTGACGAATTTCGGCGTGTGGCAGGAAATGCAGCCCATCTCGTAGAACTGCTTCTTGCCGGCGAGCACTTGCGGTGTGGCGATGTCGCGCCGCGCCGGCACGGCCAGATTCTGCGAATAGAAGGTGACGAGGTCCATGACCGGCAGCGGCGCCTCCACCCCCAGGCGTTGCTGCACGCCGTTCGGCATGGCAAGGCAATCCGTCTGCGCCTCGGTGCAATCGCCCCAATGCTTCGGCATTTCCGGCGTGGAGATGCCGATATCGCCGGCAAAGGCATCGGCCGCCTGCTGGCGGATCGAGGCGGTCTGCGCCTTCCAGCCGAAGCGGCCCAAGGTCACCGCGCCGCTCAACGCGTCGCGCACGATGTTCGGCCGGCCAGAAATACCGTCCCCATCGCGGTCGTCCGGATCGGTATGGGCGAGGATATCGGCCGGCGCAATCTGCTCGATCAGGCCGAGCCCGATCATCGGCGGCGTCAGGCGCGGCGACAGCGTGGTGCGCGTACCGAGCGGCCCGTAGCCGAGATTGTCGACGAAATAGCGCGGCTTGCGCAGCGAAACGACAGTGCCGTCGCCGAGCGTCACTTTTTCCTCGGAGTATTCAACGCGCATGCGGCCCTCGCCCTTGAGGCCCGGGACCGCAAGATCCTGCAGTTGCGTGCCATAGACCGGATCGGGAAAGTTCAGCACCTTGTGATCGGCAAGCGCGGCTTTTTCCTCGGCGCTGGCGGCGTCGCGGGCGAGCCGCAGGAACATCGATGTCGATCCGGCATCGCCTTGCGGAGGACGGCCGCGACCGTCCTTCAGATGACAGTTCTGGCAGGCGCGCTCGTTGAACAGCGGACCGAGCCCGTCTGAAGCTTGGGTCGAGGACGGCGACGACACCCAGTTCTTGCGGAAAAGCGCGTTGCCGAGCTTGAAGGTGCCCTCCTCCTCGAAAGTGATGTTGGCGGAGGACTGCGAGAAGGCGTCGCGATCGACGTCCTTGCGCGACGTGCCGGCGCCGCCCTGCATCAATTCGAACGCCTCGGGCTTGGTAAAATCGGTCGTTGGCCTGGTGACCGCCAGAACCCGCGCCTGATCCTTCGGCGTCAGGTCGGTGCGGCTCGTCGGCAGAGCGGCTGGCTCACCGGCCATGGCGGGAGCGGAAAGCATGATCGCCAGCAGAAGCGAAGCCCCGCAACCGGTCCGGTATCGCGGAGACTTCCGAAGCGACAGGCCGTCGATTGCAGCCCGCCGCGCGCGGCGCGAAAAACGAACTACGGGGCGCCGCATTCCCGCATGTCCTTACTCCGCCTCGTTGGCCGGGTCGGCGTTGAGCAGGCCGTACTTTTCCTCGCCGATCGAGGCAAGCAGGTCGAGCTGCGTCTCCAGGAAGTCGATATGTCCTTCCTCGTCGGTCAAAAGGTCCTCGAACAGCTTCATCGAGACGAAATCGCCTTCCTCATGGCAGATCTCGCGCGAGCGCTTGTAGGCGGTGCGCGCGTCATATTCGCCGGCGAGATCGGATTCGAGCACTTCCTTGACGTTCTGGCCGATGCGCAACGGCGCGACGGATTGCAGGTTGGGATGGCCTTCGAGGAAGATGATGCGCGCGATCAGCCGGTCGGCGTGGTGCATCTCCTCGATCGATTCCGCCCGCTCCTTCTTTGCCAGCTTGGTGTAGCCCCAATCCTCGAGCAGACGATAATGCACCCAGTACTGGTTGACGGCTCCAAGCTCCAGAAACAGAGCTTCATTAAGCCGCTCGATGACCTGCGGTTCGCCTTTCATGGGTTCTGCTCCCGTATTGGCCGCGCAAGCCTCTCACGCGATCCAGGTGTGAAACGATATCCACGCCGCCCACCTCTGAGCGGGCGTGGTAGTTCTCGGTGACCCGAATGATCGTTTCCACCACATTCGGGAAACAGCCGCAACAGCGACCGCGCTTGCGCATCGCATGATAGACCTTCGCGGGCACGATCAGCTGCCAGGGATCCTCATCCAGCAGGCCGACGATCGTCTGCTCGATCTCCTTCTCGGTGATGATGTTGCAATGGCAGATCAGCATCTGTTTGCTCTGGCTGACGGCGCCGGTCCGGCGCCGCTTGGCTGGTGGGTGTGTCTAGTCCTACTTGAACACCTTGTCGGGAGCGTCGAGGCTGTCGGAACCCTCGAAGGCGATCTGGTTCAGCTTGAGCGAGCCGACGGCGCGCTCGATCGACTTGGTCTGGTCGATCAGGGCGTCGATCGCCGCCTGCACGGTGGCGTTGCCTTCGGTGTTGCCCTCGGCGATCTGCTGGTCGTAGGTCTCGCCGGCCAGGGCGCGTGCCTTGATCGCCTCCATCTTGGCGACGGTGGTGTCGAGCTTGCCCGACAGTTCCTTGTCGATCGCCGGATCGGCGGCCTTCACCATGTCGGACACCGACGGACCCGAAACCACGGAGCCGTCGAGCCGCTTGTAGCTGGCACGGTAGGCGTCGCGGATGCCGACGGCATCATAGAGATGCGAGTTATAGGTGTTGTCGGAGAAGCAGTCCTGCTCCTCTTCCGGATCGTGCAGCAAAAGGCCGAGCTTCATGCGCTCGCCGGCCAGTTCGCCGTAGGAAAGCGAGCCCATGCCGGTGAAGATAATCGAGATGGCGGTGTTCGGCTCGCCGTCGACAAGGTTCCTGCGCGCCGCGCCTTCTTCCTTCCAGTCGTTGACCATCTTCTGCAGATCGGCGACCAGAAGGTCAGTTGCCGATTTCAGATACTGCGCGCGGCGGTCGCAATTGCCGCCGGTGCAGTTCTTGAGGTCGTAGTCGGTATAGGGGCGTTCGCCGGCGCCCGGGCCGGTGCCGTGCAGATCCTGCCCCCAGAGCAGGAACTCGATCGCATGATAGCCGGTCGCGACATTGGCTTCGATGCCGCCAGCTTGCTGCAGTGTACCCGAAAGGAATTCCGGCATCAGGTTCGAGGCGTCGACCTTCTTACCGTTGATCTCGATTTCCTTGTTGGCGATCACATTGGCCGTGTAAAGCGAGTTCGTGTCCGATTCCGTGCCGTAGCTCTTGGCGACATAGTCGATCAGGCCTTCATCCAGCGGCCAGGAGTTCACCTCGCCTTCCCAGTCGTCGACGACCTTGTTGCCAAAGCGGTAGACTTCGGTCTGCTGGTAAGGAATGCGCGCCGCCTTCCAGGCTTCGCGCGCGGCGTTCAACGCGTCGGCGGAGGGGCTGGCGATGAGTGCGTCGACCGCCTTGTCCAGCGCCTGCGCGGTGGTCAGCGAATCCTCGTATTTGGCAAGCCCGATATCGGCATAGGTCTTGATCACGGCCTTGGCGTCGGTCCCGGCTTTCGCCGGCAACACGAAAACCGCCGCCGTCAGTGCAGCCGTGGCGCAGATCGCAGCCAGCCTGCCGCCGTTACGTGCCGTCATTATCCTTCTCCAGTTCTTTGGAAATTCGATAAAAGGCGCCCACCCGCGCCGAGGCATAAGCATGCCGGGAAAAATGGTGGCCGCGTCGAAGCGCGGTTCGCGATGAAAAGACACCCACTTGCCTCCAATCGAAAGGGTTCAAGGCCCAGACATCAAAGGGATGCGCTTTGCGCGCAGCTCTCCATAAAGCGATGGAGAGGCCGGGAGTCAACTGGCGCGGCAGAAAAAAATTCAATTGAAACAATAGTTTAGAATTATTCTAAACTAGGATTATCAACTTTAAGACAACCGCCCGACCGGAGACAGGATTGACAGGCAGCCATTCTGGGTGCGACCCGGACGCCTACTCTTGCGGCGGCGGCAGACAATCGCCACTTGGCGCAAGAGCCTAGATTTGCTGAGTAAAAGGATTGCGATGACGAACGGGGTTGTGATTGTCGGTGCCGGCCATGCCGGCGTGCAGGCCGCAGCCAGCCTGCGCGAAGAGGGCTATGAAGGGCCCGTCGTCCTGATCGGCGACGAGAAGGAACTGCCCTATCACAAGCCGCCGCTCTCCAAGACCTTCATCAAGGATCCCGAGGCCAAGCCGCAGCCCTTGCGCGGCGAAGCCTTCTACACTGGCAACTACATCGATTACCGGCCGGGCGTACGCATCGAGAGCATCGATGCCCGCGCGGGCCAGTTGAATGTCACAGGCGGTGGAACGCTCGGCTTCGACCGGCTGGTGCTTGCGACCGGCTCGCGGCCGCGCCCACTCAAGCTCGACGGCGCCGGCCTTGCCGGCGTGGTCTCGCTGCGCTCGCTGGCCGACGCGCGGGCGATCCGCGAGCTCAGCGCGCAAACCGAAGACGTGGTCATTCTCGGCGGCGGCTTCATCGGGTTGGAGATCGCGGCGACGTTGAGAGCCGCCGGCCGCAACGTCACCGTCGTCGAAGCCGTCGACCGGCTGCTCGGCCGCGCCGTGGCGCCGGTCATCGCCGCGCATGTGCGCCAGCGCCTGGAAGCGATCGGCGTGCGCATCCTGACCGGTACCACCGTCGCCCGCCTGGAGGGCGAAGATGGCCGCGTCTCGGCCGCGATCACGTCCGGCGGCGAGCGCCTGCCTGCGCAAATGGTGATCATCGGCATCGGCGTGGTGCCCAATGTCGAGCTGGCGGAAGCCGCCGGCATCGCGATTGCCAACGGCATCCGCGTCGACCAGCAGATGCAGAGCTCGATCTCCGAAATCCTCGCCATCGGCGACGCCGCTTCCTACCGGCACTGGTTCACCGGCGGCGACGTGCGGCTGGAATCGGTGCAGAACGCCACCGACCAGGCGCGGCTTGCCGCGCGCACCATCCTTGGCCATGCCGAGCCATTCTCTGCGGTGCCGTGGTTCTGGTCGGATATCGGCGACATGAAGCTGCAGATGGTGGGGCTCACGCAAGGCGGCGATAGCCACGTGGTGCTCGGCGATCTCGCCGACAACAAGTTCTCGATCTACCACTATGCCGGCAGCCGGCTGCTCGGCATCGAATCCGTCAACCGGCCGGCCGATCACATGCTGGGACGCAAGATGCTCGGCGCCGGTTTCTCGCCGACGCCGCAGACTGTGGCAGGCGGGCCGGACGCGCTGAAGGCGGCGCTTGCGGCGTTTCAGGAAATGGAACCGGCCAAGGCCAGTGCGTAGAGATTGCCAATTTCGGGAGAACGCCGCAAAGTGTTCGAATGAGCACAATAAATGTCTCGCTGCCTGACAGCTTGCAGCATTTCGTCGAGCAGCAAGTGGCGGAGCGCGGCTATGGCACTGAGCAGCGAGTATGTGCGTGAACTGATCCGCCACGATCAGGATCGTCAACTTCTACGCTGTTTGCTGCTAGAAGGCGCGTCGTCCTCGCCGGGCAATCGCGTTGACGACAACTACTTCGTATCCCTGCGACGAAGAGCGCAGGGCCGATAAATCATTTTGGCGGATTCTGCACGCCAAGACGGATATTCCAGTCTGGCTACAGAATCCTAGCTCCTGACGGCACATCCAATCGCTTCGACGTAAGCCGTCAGGAGGAATGCAGGGTGCCCTTAAGCCGCCCGCGCGTCGCGGATCGAGGTTTCCAGGATATCCAGCGCCTCAGTCATGACGCCGTCCTGGATGGTGATCGGCGACAGGAAACGGATGACGTTGCCGTAGACGCCGCAGGTGAGCAGGATGAGGCCCTTGTCCAGCGCCTTCAGCCTGACCGCGTTGGCGAACTCCGCCGACGGCAGGCCCTTCTTCACGTCGTTGAACTCGACGGCGTTCATGAAGCCCGGGCCGCGGATGTCGACGATCTCCGGCACGTCGTCGCGGATCGATTCCAGCCGCTGCTTCAGCCTGGCGCCCAGCGCGTTGGCGCGGTCGCAGAGCTTTTCCTCGTCGATGACGTCGAGCACGGCGTGGGCGGCGGCGACGCCGATCGGGCTGCCGCCATAGGTGCCGCCGAGCCCGCCCGGACCGGGCGCATCCATGATCTCGGCGCGGCCGGTGACGGCCGACAGCGGGAAGCCGCCGGCAAGGCTCTTGGCCATGGTGGTGAGATCGGGCGCCACGTCATGATGATCCATGGCAAACATCTTGCCGGTGCGGGCAAAGCCGGTCTGCACCTCGTCGGCGATGAGAAGGATGCCATGCTGGTCGCAGATCTTGCGCAGTGCTGCCATGAAATCGCGCGGCGCTTCATAGAAGCCGCCCTCGCCCTGCACCGGCTCGACGATGATGGCCGCGACGCGGCCCGGATCGACATCGGCCTTGAACAGCTTGTCGAGCGCGGCGAGAGAATCGGCGACCGAGACGCCGTGCAGCGCAACCGGGAACGGGGCGTGGAAGACATCGGCCGGCATGGCGCCGAAGCCGACCTTGTAAGGCACGACCTTGCCAGTCAGCGCCATGCCCATGAAGGTGCGGCCATGGAAGCCGCCGGAAAAGGCGATGACTGCCTGGCGGCCGGTGGCGTTGCGGGCGATTTTTATGGCGTTCTCGACCGCCTCGGCGCCGGTGGTGACGAAGATCGTCTTCTTGTCGAACTTGCCGGGCAGCAGGCCGTTCAGCCGCTCGGCGAGGTGCACGTAGCTCTCGTAAGGCACGACCTGGTGGCAGGTGTGGGTGAAGCGGTCGAGCTGCGCCTTGACGGCCTCTATCACCTTCGGATGGCGATGGCCGGTGTTCACCACGGCGATGCCCGACGAAAAGTCGATATAGCGGCGGCCCTCAACGTCCCAGATTTCCGAATTCTCGGCGCGATCGGCATAGATCTGCGTCGTCATGCCGACGCCGCGCGAGATCGACTGGTTCTTGCGTTCGGAAATGGCTGAATTCTTCATCTCGTCCCTCAATCGGGCCATCCCTATGTCGAGACTGGGCCGTTCTTGTTGATGCCGTTGCAGGCCTCTTCTGACCTTATTTCACATTTTGCTCAAGTCGGCACCATGGCCCAGTCGATTGGGCCTGCCTAAACGCAATTCCGGGAAAAGTGTGACGCGGTTTTGCGTGCGGACTTGCATCAGGCAGAAAGAAGCGATCTTAACCAGAGTGACGATGGGCGCTGCGGAAATGGTTTCCTTTTCCCGCCGATCGATTAGTCTCGTTTCATCCGCGACGTGCCGCCGTCAGGAGCGGCTCCCACGGGCTGAGGGGAACCATGAGCAGGAACGTGACATCGTCCGCCTTGCCGTCTTCGCCGCCCCGCCCGCTTTTTCGTACAAAAACCTTGCTGGTGCTGGCCTGCGCCGGCGCGGCGATTTCGGCGGCCGGTTGCCAGAAACAGCAGGCGGCGGAAAAGAAGCTGCCGGTGGTGGTGACGACCCAGACGGTCGCGCTCGCCGACTACGCGCCACGGACCTCGCTGACCGGGGTGATCGCGGCGCGCACGCTCAACAATCTGTCGTTCCGCGTCGGCGGCCGCGTCGCCCAACGTCTGGTCGATGTCGGCCAGCATGTCGACCAGGGTATGGTGCTTGCCCGCATCGATCCGCAGGAACAGCAATCGGACCTGCGGTCGACCCAGGCCGATCTCGACGCCGCGCAGGCGCAGCTGACCCAGGCCGCGGCCACCTACGAGCGGCAAAAGACGCTGCTTTCGCAGGGTTTCACGACGAGACGGGACTTCGACACCGCCAACCAGACGCTGAAAGTGGCGCAGGGCAGCGTCGATGCCGCGCAAAGCGCCTTGGCCAACGCCAAGGAAAACCTCTCCTACACCGAGCTCAAGGCGGGCGCCGCCGGCGTCATCACGGCGCGCCAGGTCGAGGCCGGACAGGTGGTCCAGGCGGCGCAGACGGTGTTCACCATCGCCGAGGACGGCGATCGCGACGCCGTCTTCAACGTTCATGAAACTCTGGTTGCCCAGACGCCGCCGTCGCCCGCGGTGACGATCACGCTGCTGTCGGACCCGCAGATCAGGGCCGTGGGCAAGGTGCGCGAAATCTCGCCGGCGGTCGATACCCAGTCGGGATCGATCCGGGTCAAGGTCGGCATTCCCGACACGCCCGCCGGCATGCCGCTCGGCGCAGCGGTGATCGGCACGGTCAGCGCCAGGTCGGTCAAAGCCATCCTGTTGCCCTGGCAGGCGCTGACCTCGACCGCCGGCAAGCCCGCCGTCTGGATCGTCGATCCGTCGAGCAAGGCGGTGACGCCGGCGCCGGTCGAGGTGCTCGCCTTCGATTCCGGCATTGTCGTCGTCGACAAGGGGCTGCAGGAAGGCCAGAGCGTCGTCACCGCCGGCGGGCAGTTGCTCAGCCCCGGACAGACGATCGAGGTGTCGGGAGCGAGCCAATGAAGCGGTTGCCGCGTATCGTTCCCCTGCTGATCCTTGCGGCGCTTGCCGCTTGCTCGCGCTCGGAAGAGAAGCCGCCGGAGATCATCCGGCCGGTCCTGTCCATGGTGATCGAACCGAAAACCGTCGAGACCTTCGGCTTCGCCGGCTCGATCGAGCCGCAATACAGCGCCGACCTTGCCTTCCGCCTGCTCGGCCGCGTCGTCTCGCGCGACGTCAAGGTCGGCGACCTCGTCATCAAGGGCACGACCATCGCGGCGCTCGATCCGACGGCGCTGGAGCTTGCCGTCCAGGCCTCGAAAGCGGATCTGTCGAATGCGCAGGCGCAGTTCACCAACGCCGCCGCCAGCGAGGATCGCCAGCGCCAGCTGCTTGCCTCGGCCAACACCTCGCAAGCCACGTTCGATGCCGCGAAACAGGCGCGGCAGGCGGCGGAAGCCGGCGTGGAGCGCGCCAGTGCCGCTTTGGCCAAGTCGCAGGAGCAGCTCGGCTATGCAAGGCTGTTCTCCGATTTCGACGGCGTCGTCACCGCTACCGGCGCCGAAGTCGGCCAGACCGTTTCGGCAGGGCAGACCGTCGTCACCGTGGCGCGCACCGACCCGCGCGAGGCGGTGGTCGACATCCCCGACCAGTTGATCGGCGATCTCACCGTAGGCATGCCCTTCGAGATCGTCCTGCAGTCGGTACCGACCATCAAGACCGACGCCAGGCTGCGTGAGATCGCGCCGCAGTCGGAAGGCACAACCCGCACACGGCGCGTCAAGCTGACGCTGGTCGATCCGCCGACGGCGTTCCGGCTCGGCTCGACGATCACGGCGACGCGCATGACCAAGGTCAACCCGACGATCGAGCTGCCGATGTCGGCGCTGCTCGAAAAGGACGGCTCGCAAAAAGTGTGGATCGTCGATCCGCAATCCTCCAGCGTGAGCACGCGCGAGATCAAGGTCGCCTCCAAGGGCGGCGGCAGCTTCACGGTGGCGGAGGGGCTCGAGGCCGGCATGCGCGTCGTCACCGCCGGCGTGCACAGCCTCGCCGAAGGCCAGAAGGTCAAAGTGCCGGAGGGCGGCGTCTGATGAAGGGCTTCAACCTCTCCGACTGGGCGCTCAGCCATCGCTCCATGGTCTGGTACTTCATGCTGGTCTTCGTGGTGGCCGGCATCTTCTCCTATCTCAATCTCGGCCGCGAGGAAGACCCCGCCTTCACCATCAAGACCATGATCATCCAGGCCAACTGGCCCGGCGCCTCGGTCAAGGAGACGGTGCAGCAGGTGACCGACCGCATCGAGAAGAAGCTCGAGGAGCTCGACAGCCTCGACTACACCAAATCGGTCACCACAGCCGGCCAGACCGTCATCTTCGTCAACCTGAAGGACACCACCAAGGCGCGCGACGTCGTGCCAAACTGGCTTCAGGTGCGCAACATGGTCAACGACATCAAGGCGCAGCTTCCGCAAGGCGTGCAGGGACCGTTCTTCAACGATCGCTTCGGCGACGTCTACGGCAATATCTATGCCTTCACCGCCGACGGGCTGACGCCGCGCCAATTGCGCGATTACGTGGAGGATGTCCGCACCAAGATCCTGACCGTGCCGAATGCCGGCAAGGTCGATCTGGTCGGAGCGCAGGACGAGGCGATCTATCTCGAATTCTCGAGCCGGCAGATCGCGGCGCTCGGCCTGAACCAGCAGCAAATCGTCGCCAGCCTGCAGGCGCAGAACGCGATCACGCCCTCCGGCGTCATCGAGTCCGGACCGGAGCGCATCAGCGTTCGCGTCGGCGGTCAGTTCACTTCCGAGGAGAGCCTGCGGGCCATCAATTTGCGCGTCAACGACCGCTTCTTCCGGCTGAGCGATGTGGCGACGATCAGGCGCGGCTATGTCGATCCGCCGACGGCGCTGTTCCGCTTCAACGGCCAGGATGCGATCGGGCTTGCCATCGGCATGAAGCCCAATGCCAACCTGCTGAAATTCGGCGAGGCGCTGCATGAGGAGATGCAGAAGGTGCTGGCCGACCTGCCGGTCGGCGTCGGCGTGTATCTGGTCGCCGACCAGCCCGTGATCGTCGAGGAGGCGGTCTCGGGCTTCACGCGGGCGCTGTTCGAGGCCGTCGCGATCGTGCTCGCCGTCTCCTTCATCAGCCTGGGGCTGCGCGCCGGCTTCGTCGTGGCGCTGTCGATCCCGCTGGTGCTGGCCATCACCTTCACGGTGATGGCCTATCTCGGCATCTCGCTGCAGCGCATCTCGCTTGGCGCGCTGATCATCGCGCTCGGGCTGTTGGTGGACGACGCGATGATCGCGGTCGAGATGATGGTGGCGCGGCTGGAGGTCGGCGACAATCTGCGCAAGGCGGCGACCTATGTCTACACCTCGACCGCCTTCCCGATGCTGACCGGCACGCTGGTGACGGTCGCCGGCTTCATCCCGATCGGCCTCAATTCGAGCGCGGCCGGCGAATACACCTTCACGCTGTTCGTCGTCATCGCCGTGTCGCTGCTGGTGTCATGGATCGTGGCGGTGCTGTTCGCGCCGCTACTCGGCGTCACCATCCTGCCCGCGACGATGAAGGAGAAGCATCACGACCAGCCCGGGCGCTTCACCTCGATGTTCCGGCGCGTGCTTGTCTTCTCCGTGCGCCGCCATTGGCTGACCATCATCGCGACGGTGCTTGTGTTCGCGGCCTCGATCGCCGGCTTCGGGCTCGTGCAGCAGCAGTTCTTCCCGCCGTCAGACCGGCCGGAGCTGATCGTCGACTGGAACCTGCCGCAGAACTCCTCGATCACGGAAACGCGCGACCAGATGGAGCGCTTCGAACAGCGGGCGCTGGTCGGCAATCCCGACATCGACCACTTCTCTTCCTATATCGGCCAGGGCGCGGTGCGCTTCGTGCTTGCCTATGACGTGCAGCCGGCCAACCCCTATTTCGGCCAGACGGTGATCGTCACCAAGAGCATCGAGGCGCGCAACCGGGTGAAGCCGGCGCTGGAAAAACTGCTGCGCGCGGAGTTCGTCGGCACCGACGCCTTCGTCAAGCCGCTCGAGCTCGGCCCGCCGGTCGGCCGGCCGGTGCAATACCGCGTCGGCGGTCCCGACATCCAGACGGTGCGGGAGCTCGCGCAGCAATTCGCCGGCGTGATCTCGGCCAATCCGAAGCTGGCCGCCCCCACCTTCGACTGGAACGAACCGCAGCGCGTGCTGAGGGTCGACGTGCTGCAGGACAAGGCGCGCCAGCTCGGCATCACCTCGTCCGACATCGCCAGCGCGTTGAACAGCACGGTCGGCGGCGCGACCATCACGCAGGTGCGCGACGCCACCTACCTGATCGATGTCGTGGCGCGCTCGCGCGAGGCGGACCGCAGCTCGATCTCGACGTTGCAGAATTTGCAACTGCCGACCGGCACCGGCGAGTCGATCCCGTTGGCGGCAATCGCCAACTTCCGCTACGACCTCGAACAGCCGACGGTATGGCGGCGCAACCGCACGCCGACGATCACCGTGCGTGCCGGCCTGGTCGGCGACGTGCTGCCGGCGACCGTCGTCAACGAGCTGAAGCCGTCGGTCGACGCCTTCATCGCCAAGCTGCCGCCCGGTTACTCGGTCGAGACCGCGGGCTCGGTCGAGGAAAGCGCCAAGAGCCAAGGCCCGATCGCGGCCGTGGTGCCGCTGATGCTGTTCGTCATGGCGACCATCCTGATGATCCAGCTGCAGAGCTTCCAGCGCCTGTTCCTGGTGGTGGCGGTGGCGCCGCTCGGCCTGATCGGCGTGGTGGCGGCCCTCGTGCCGAGCGGCGCGCCGCTCGGCTTCGTCGCCATCCTCGGCGTCCTGGCGCTGATCGGCATCCTGATCCGCAACTCGGTCATCCTGATCGTGCAGATCGAGGACCTCGTCGCCGAAGGCAAGGATCGCTGGGCGGCGGTGATCGAAGCGACCGAGCACCGCATGCGGCCGATCGCGCTGACGGCGGCGGCCGCCAGCCTGGCACTTATCCCGATCGCGCGCGAAGTGTTCTGGGGTCCGATGGCCTATGCCATGATGGGCGGCATCATCGCCGGTACCGCGATCACGCTGCTGTTCCTGCCGGCGCTTTACGTGACGTGGTTCAGGATCAAGGAGCCGAAGCGAGGGGCGGGTGACGGTGAGGAAGCAGAAGCGGTACCGGAAGGCGGGGCGGTTTGAGCCGCAAAATTCGATTGCCGAGTTCCCGCCCACCCCCCTCTGGCCTTCCGGCCATCTCCCCCGCAAGGGGGGAGATCAGCAGTTGGTTTGACGGTGCTTTTCCTGCAAAGTTGGCAATTGGCGAAAGCATTCGCGACATCCAATCTCCCCCCTTGCGGGGGAGATGTCCGGCAGGACAGAGGGGGGTGTGAAGGAACGCTACCTACGAAGCTACACCCGCACAAACCCTTCGCTCGCCCTCAGCAGGTTCCGCGTATAATCCTCGCTGACGCGGTGGCCGATCAGCTGGCTCGCGGTCAGCGTCTCGACCGCCTCGCCGTTCTGCATCACCATCAGCCGCTCGCACATATGGGTGATGATGGCGAGGTCGTGGCTGACCATCAGGAAGGTGAGCTTGCGGCGGCGGCGGACCTCTTCGAGCAGGTTCAGCACCTCCGCCTGCACCGAGGCGTCGAGCGCCGAGGTCGGTTCGTCGAGCAGAAGGACCGAGGGTTCGAGGATCAGCGCGCGCGCAATCGCGACGCGCTGGCGCTGGCCGCCGGAGAGCTGGTGCGCGTAGCGGAAGCGGAAGCCCTTGCCGAGGCCGACCTCGTCCAGCGCGCGCTCGATGCGCTTCTCGCCGTCGGCAATGCCGTGGATCGCGAGGGGTTCCTGCAGCAGGCGGTCGACCGTCTGGCGCGGATGCAGCGAGCCGTACGGGTCCTGGAACACCATCTGCACGTCACGGTAAAAAGCCTTGTCGCGGGTTTTGCCAAGGGTCTTGCCGTTGACGGTGATGGTGCCGGACGCGACCGGCGCGAGGCCGGTGATCGCCCTCAGCAGCGTCGACTTGCCGGAACCGCTTTCGCCGACCAGGCCGTAGGATTCTCCTTCCCGAACATCGAGGCTGACGCCCTTCAGCGCGCGAAACCGGTCGAAGACCACTTCCAGCCCTTCCACAGTGATAGAAGCGGTCATGCCGCCCACTCCGGCTTGCGGTCGAGCACCGGCAGCGGATGGCGTTCGAAACCGATCCTCGGCATGCAGTTGAGCAGGCCGCGCGTGTAGGGATGCTGCGCATCGCGCAGTTCGGAAGCCTTGATCTGCTCGACGACCTTGCCGGCATACATGACGACGACGCGGTCGCAGAAGGAGGAGACCAGGCGCAGATCGTGCGAGATGAAGATCAGGCCCATGCCGCGCTCGGCGACGAGCTTGTCGAGGATCTTGAGCACGTCGAGCTGCACGGTGACGTCGAGCGCCGAGGTCGGCTCATCGGCGATCATCAGCTCGGGTCCGGTGACCAGCATCATGGCGATCATGGCGCGCTGACCCATGCCGCCCGAGACCTCGTGCGGGTAAAGGTCGAAGACGCGGGCCGGATCGCGGATCTGCACCGCCTGCAGCATGGCCAGCGCGCGCTCGCGCGCCTCGCTCCTGGAGACCTTTTCATGCGTGCGCAGCGTCTCGACGATCTGGCGGCCGATGGTCATCACCGGGTCGAGCGAATATTTCGGATCCTGCAGGATCATGGCGATGCGGTTCCCCCGCAGCGCCCGACGCTCGCGCGACGATACGGACAGCAGGTCGATGCCGTCGAAGGCGAGCTTCTTCGCCGAAACCTCGGCCTGCGGCGGAGTGAGGCCCATGATGGCGCGGCCGGTCTGCGATTTGCCGGAGCCGCTCTCGCCGACGATGCCCAGGCGCTCGCGGCCGAGCGAGAAGGAGACGCCGCGCACGGCCTGCACGAGGCCGGTGCGGGTCGGGAAGGTGACACGCAGGTCGTCGACGTCGAGGAGTGTTTCGCCGCTCATTGGTCACCGCTCCGGGGATCGAGCGCGTCGCGCAGGCCGTCGCCGAGCAGGTTGAAGCCGAGGCTGACGATGAGGATGGCAGCACCCGGTGCAGCCGCCACCCACCATTGGTCGAGGATGAAGCGGCGACCGGACGCGATCATCGCGCCCCATTCGGGCAGCGGCGGCTGCGCGCCGAGGCCGAGGAAGCCGAGGCCGGCGGCGGTCAGGATGATGCCTGCCATGTCGAGCGTGACGCGGATGATCAGCGAGGAGATGCAGAGCGGCATGATGTGGCGCAGCACGATGCGGAAGGGCGAGGCGCCCATCAACTGCACCGCCTTGATATAGTCCGAGTTGCGCACCGTCAGCGTCTCGGCGCGGGCAATGCGCGCGTAAGGCGGCCAGGAGGTGATGGCAATCGCCAGCACGGCATTCTCGATGCCGGGGCCGAGCGCGGCGACGAAAGCCAGCGCCAGCACCAGCTTCGGGAAGGCCAGGAAGATATCGGTGATGCGCATCAGGATCGTGTCGGTCCAGCCGCCGGCATAACCGGCGATCGTGCCGACCAAAAGGCCGATGGGCGCGGCGATGATGGCGACGAGGATCACCACATAAAGCGTCCAGCGCGCGCCATAGACGATGCGCGAATAAATGTCGCGGCCGAGGTCGTCGGTGCCGAACCAGTGCGCTGTGCTGGGCGGCAGCAGGCGGGCGTTCTTCAGATCGCCGATGGTCGGCGAATAGGGCGCCAGCACATCGGCAAAGGCGGCGACCACCAGGAGCCCGATGATGATCAGCATGCCGACCAGCGCCAGGCGATTGGCGGAGAAGCGCCGCCAGGCGACATAGGCGCGGCCGAGCCTTGCCTGCAGGCGAGAGGCCGGCCGGTCGCTCAGCAGCCATTCGCGACGGGATTGGATGGTTTCAGCGCTCATCCGGCCTTCGTCCTCGGATCGAGCAGCCGGTAAAGCAGATCGGACAGAAGGTTGATGGCGATGAAGACCGAGCCGATGGCGATGGTGCCGCCAAGCACGGCGTTCATGTCGGCGTTCTGCAGCGAGTTGGTGATGTAGAGGCCGATGCCAGGCCAGGAGAAGACGGTCTCTGTCAGCACCGAGCCTTCGAGCAGGTTGGCGTAGGAAAGCGCGATCACCGTCACCATCGGCACGGCGGCGTTGCGCAGCGCGTGGCCCCAGATGATACGGCTTTCCGACAGGCCCTTGGCGCGCGCGGCGACGATGTATTCCTGCGCCAGCTCGTTCAGCATGAAGGAGCGGGTCATGCGGCTGATATAGGCGAGCGAGAGATAGCCGAGCAGCGCGGCCGGCAGGACGATGTGGCGCCAGGCGTCATAGAAGACGTCCCACTGCCCCTGGATCGCGGCATCCAGCAGGTAGAAGCCGGTGATCGGCGTGAACGTGTATTCGAAGACGACGTCGAGCCGCGCCGGGAAGGCGATCCATTGCAGCTTGGCGTAGAACAGCACCAGCCCGAGCAGGCCAAGCCAGAAGATCGGCACCGAATAGCCGATCAGGCCGACGACGCGCGCGACCTGGTCGATCAGGCTGCCGCGCTTGACGGCGGCCAGCACGCCGAGCGGCACGCCGATGACGGCGCCGATGATCGTGCCCAGCGTCGCCAGCTCGATGGTCGCCGGGAAGACGCGGCGGATGTCGGACATGACCGGATTGGTGGTCAGCACCGAAGTGCCGAAGTCGCCCCTCAGCGCTGCTTTGACATAGAGGTAGAACTGCTCGATCCAGGGCAGGTCGAGGCCCATTTCGCGGCGCGTACGCTCTACGACGGCCGTCGGCGCCCGGTCGCCGAGAACAGCCAGCACCGGATCGATCGGGATGACACGGCCGATGAAGAAGGTCACCGCGAGAAGACCGAGATAGGTCGTCACCGCGATGACCAGGAAGCGGCCAAGCGACGATAGAAAGGCGACGGCACGGGCGCTGCCGCGCCCTGCCGCCACCTGGTTTTCAGCTACGCTCACGCGGCGGATCCGCCGACGCTATTCCTTGGAGACCGCGCCGACGAAGTTGGTGTCGAAGCTCGGGCCGAGCGCGAAGCCCTTGAGGTTCTTGCGCAGGCCGGCCACTTCGAGCTGCTGGTGGATGATGACGAAGGGGCTGGTGTCGAGGATCTTTTTCTGCAGATCCTTGTACATGTCAGCGCGCTTGCCCGAATCCTTCTCCAGCAGCGCCGCTTCCGTTTCCTTGGTCAGTTCCGGAATGTCCCAGCTGTTGCGCCAGGCAAGCGTATGCGACTTGCCGGCATCCGAATTGTCGGGGTTCGAGGCAAAGGTCTGGGCATTGGAGTTCGGGTCGAAATAGTCCTGTCCCCAATTGCCGATATAGATGTCGTGATTGCGGGCGCGGTACTTGGTCAGGGTCTGCTTGCCGTCGCCAGGGATGATCTCCAGCTTGATGCCGGCCTGACCAAGCGTCTGCTGGATCGATTCCGCCATGCCGGTCGTCGGCTGTCCCGTGCGCACGTCCATGGTCACGCTGAAGCCATCCGGCAGGCCGGCCTTGGCGAGCAGTTCCTTGGCCTTGGCGACGTCGAGCTTGAAGGGATTGTCGTCGATAGCGCCGAGGTCGCCCTTCGGCAGGAAGGATTGGTGAATCTCGCCGATGCCCTTGAGGATGGTCGAGCCCAGCGCATCGTAGTCGACCAGATATTTGAACGCCTGCCGCACCTCGGGCTTGGCAAGCGTCGGGTTCTTCTGGTTGAGGCTGATGTAATAGACCGTGCCCTTCGGCGCGCTGGTGGTGGTGAGGTCGGCGTTCTTGGCGATGGCGTCGAGGTCGTTCGGCTCGAGGTTGCGGGCGACGTCGATATCGCCCGCCTCCAGCGCCAGGCGCTGCGCCGAGCTTTCCTTCATGTTGCGGTAGATGACGCGGGCGAGCTTGGCCTTCTCGCCGTTGTAATTGTCGTTGCGCTCCATGACGACGGCCTCGTTGGCGCGCCACTCGCGCAGCTTGTAATGGCCGGAGCCGGCATAGCCGGTTTTCAGCCAGGCATTGCCGAAGTCGTTGTCCCATTTGTAGTCGGCGCTCGGCGTGACGGCGGCGACATGCTCCTTGACCAGCTTGGCGTCGACGACGGAGGCGACTGTGGCCGACAGGCAGTTGAGCACGAAGCTCGGGGCGTAGGCCTTGTCGACGACGAACTGGAAGGTGGTGTCGTCGACGGCCTTGGCCTTTTCGGTGACATTGTCGCCGGTGATGCCGAACTGGTTGATGATGAAGGCCGGGCTCTTGTCGAGCTTGATGGCGCGCTCGAAGGAATAGGCGACATCGGCCGCGGTGATCGGGTTGCCGGACGCGAACTTCATGCCGGGCTTGAGCTTGAAGGTGTAGGTCAGGCCGTCATCGGAAACGGTCCAGCTCTCGGCGAGGTCACCCTTGACCTTTGAGGTATCGCTGAGGTCGAGGCGGACCAGGAGATCGTAGGTGTTGCCGGTGACTTCGGCCGTCGACAGCTCGAACGCTTCGCCCGGATCCATCGTGATGATGTCGTCGATGGCGAAGCCCTCGACCAGCGTATCGGCGGGCGTGACAGCGAAGGCAGGCGTTGCGAGCAGCGCAGTCATTGCCACACCCGCAAGCAAGCTACGGACAGCAAACTTTTCCAGCATCATGGTGATCGTTCCCTGTTTTGTTGACCTGAGTTCCCGGCTCAGGCCTTCATTATTCTTCTCGAAGCCGGCAGCGGCTTGGACCACGTACCGTCGTGGTTTTTGTCCAGTTGGTCAACACCCATTCGACGGCGCTCGCCCGACAGCGTGCAGATACCATATCGGACCAGACGGGCCGCCATGAGTCGACCCATGCGCCGGCTAATTGACGCCGCCGATCCGGAAACATTTGCCAGGGGCCGCGCCTTGGGAAGCAGCCGCTATTTCAGCTGCGCAACCAGGCCCGCATCGGGAAAGCAGGTGGCGGGCTTGCCTTTCTTGGACTGCCAGATGCCGATCGAGCGCCGGGTCTTGAAGCCGGGCAGGCCGTCGGCACTGCCGACATCGTAGCCCTTGGCCTCAAGCGCATGCTGCAGGGCGGCGATATCGGAGCGATGGAGATCGCCGACCGCGCCCCAGGCGCCGGCAAAGGTGGCGTCGCCCTTGGCGATGCGGTCGGCGGCATGGCCGATGAACAGGCCGTAGAGATCGCTGTTGTTGTATTGCTTGATCACATAGAAGTTCGGCGTGACGACGAAGGCCGGACCGCTGCGCCCGGCCGGCATCAGCAGGAAACCCTCGGCCTTCAACTCGCTCGCCGCAAACGCCTTGCCGTCGACGCGCCTGATGCCCAT
This sequence comes from Mesorhizobium sp. RIZ17, assembly GCF_051127865.1. Classification (NCBI taxonomy): domain Bacteria; kingdom Pseudomonadati; phylum Pseudomonadota; class Alphaproteobacteria; order Hyphomicrobiales; family Phyllobacteriaceae; genus Mesorhizobium; species Mesorhizobium sp. RIZ17. The sequence continues at coordinate 2,628,620 of NZ_CP147861.1, read as the reverse complement.
CGCCACCCAGTCGGAGATCTTCTTGCCCTGGTCGGGCCCTTCGAGCGAGCAGGAGACATTTGCCGGAACCGTCACCTCGGTCCCCCAGCCGCGTCCCCTCACCCAGCCGTAATGGACGAGGTAATTGGCGATCGAGGCGAGCACGTCGGGCGTCGAATTCCAGATGTCGGGCCGGCCGTCGGCGTCGAAATCGACGGCATGCTTCAAGAAGGAGGTCGGCATGAATTGCGGCTGGCCGAGCGCGCCGGCCCAGGACGACTTCATCGTGTTGACCGGCGCCAACCCGCGCTCGACGATTTCGAGCGCCGCCAGCACCTCGGTGCGGAAGAAGTCTTTCTTGGTCGACAGGAAAGCGTCGGTGCCCAGCACCTCGAAGGCATCGTAAGGCATCTTGGCCGCGCCGAAGCCGGTCTCGCGGCCCCAGATCGCCAGCACGATCTCGCCTGGAACGCCGTAGCGCTTCTCGATCAGCCCGAGCGTGCGGGCGTTGGCGCTCTCGCGCATCCTGCCGCCGGTAGTGACGGCCCGAATGATCTTCTCGGCGAAATAGTTGGCCGGCGGACCGAACTCGGCCTGGTGCTGCTTCTGCGGCGTCGTCGGCTTTTCGCCGGGCAGGACGAGATCGGGCAGCTTGAGGTTCGGCTTCACACCGATGAAGGCGGCGTCGAAGGTTTTCTTCGAGATGCCCTTGGACTTGGCTTCGGGCCAGAGGTCGGTTTGCAGCCAGGCCTGGAACCGATCGTCGATGGGGGCGGCGCGGGTGGGAAGAGTGAAAAGGACACCGAGTAGTGCGAGCAGTAGAAATGCGAAGCTGGAAAAGCCGCGTTCCTTCGCGCCCCCCTCTGTCCTGCCGGACATCTCCCCCTCAAGGGGGGAGATCAGCTGTCGGTTCGGCTTTCGCCAATCACCAACATGGGAAAGAGGGCGCCGCCGGTGCAGTTTCCAATCTCCCCCCTTGAGGGGGAGATGTCCGGCAGGACAGAGGGGGGCGCGAAGGAATGCTGTCATCTCCAAGTCCCCCAAAATCCCCTCAAAACGCCGTCCTTGATCGTAGCGCCGCGGCCAGCGTGCCTTCGTCGAGGTAATCGAGCTCGCCGCCGACCGGCACGCCATGCGCGAGCCGCGTCACCTTCACCTCGAAGCCCGACAACTGATCCGTCAAATAATGCGCGGTCGTCTGCCCCTCGACGGTGGCGTTGACCGCAAGGATGACTTCCTTCACCTCGCCGCCGGCGACACGGTCGACCAGCGAGCGGATGTTGAGCTGGTCCGGACCGATGCCGTCGAGCGGCGACAGCGTGCCGCCGAGCACGTGATAACGCACGTTCATGGCCGCCGCGCGCTCCAGCGCCCAGAGGTCGGAGACGTCCTCGACGACGATCAGCGTGCTGGCGTCGCGGCGCGGGTCGGTGCAGATCATGCAAGGATCGGCGGTGTCGACATTGCCGCAGGTCGAGCAGATCCTGACCTTGTCGACCGCCTCGCCCATGGCGGCGGCCAAGGGCTCGAGCAGCTGTTCCTTCTTCTTGATGAGATGAAGCGCCGCGCGCCTGGCCGAGCGCGGCCCAAGCCCCGGCACCTTGGCCAGGAGCTGGATCAGGCGTTCGATTTCCGGACCGGCGATTCTCTTCGACATCGCCCTGATCTAGAGCAATTCCAGGAAAAGTGCGAAGCGGTTTTCCGTCCGGAATTGCGTGAAGCGAAAAGATGGATCAGTTCGTCGTTTCGTGAAACGGCGGACTGATCCAGGATTTTTCAGGACAGCCGGCAACGGCACAGGGCCCGCCATGCTGCCATGGCGGGCCCTGTGCGGATGCAATCGGGTTCAGTTGGCTTCGAGCGGCCGGTCCTGGCTGACGATCATCGCGCCTATGGCGTCGGTGTTCTCAGGCGTCGACTGGAAGCCCATCGATGCTTCCTGCGGTGCGTTCGGCACCGAAGTGATATAGCGACCCTTGAGCGTGCCGCCGAAACGCGAGGCGTCCGGTTCGGCCATCGGCTCCTGCATCGCCACGACCATCTGCTTCTGCGCGAGACGACCGGACTTCGCGGATGGTGCAGGGATTGCAGGCGCCGCGGCAGCGGTCACATAGGTCTGTTCGGCGGAAGCGGTTTCGGTCCGCGCGGCGGCGGCCAAGGCGGCCTGCTTCGCCGGGTCCGGACGGACGATCGTCTTTACCACCGGTTCGGCGGAAGCAACCAGCACCGGGGCGTCGGCCGCGGGCTTCTGCCGACCGGACTTCTGCTGGTTGTCCACATTCATGGCGACCATCGGCTCGTCCGGCAGCGGCTGCCAGTTGCGGCCGCGCTTCTCATAGAAGGCGTTGCCGCCGGCGACCATCGTGTAATGCATGTTCTTGTAGGGGAAATGCAGGCCGGCGGTGTGGAAATACATCGTGTTCTTGAGCTTGGCCTTGCGCTCGCCCCGCAGCACCGCGTCGGCGGCTTCCTCGACATCGGGCAGCGCCCTGGAGTTCATCGGCCGCGTCATCACGCCGGGCGCAAACTGGCCCGGCTCGCCGACCACCTGACAGATGGTGCTGCCGTGCTGGCCGGAGCGAAGCCGGTTCATGACGACCGTGCCGACGGCGATCATGCCGTCGCGGCTCGACCGGTTGGACTCGAAGAACATCGCCCTTTGCAGGCATTCCTTGTCCTTCAGCGAGGGGCTGGAGGAACGCGTGAGGAAGCTTGGCGTGAGGGCGTCGGTCAGACCCGAGACCGACATGCCATGGGAAGAAGTGGTCTGGCTGCAACCGGCCAGGAGCAAGGGGGAAGTGACGATGCCGATAAGCAGCAGCGGCGTCTTCCATCGCGTCGCGATCACCAAAAAAGCCTCATGTCCAGATGCCAGCCCGCCCCGAGATGTGGCAAGAATGAGACTCTTTCGGGCAAAAAGATGGCTAGAGGGTTAGCAAAATCTGGACTTGGGTAAAACTTTATGAAAGCCGCGTAATGAGCCCGTGAGCAACGCCGGCAAAATAGTTAACAACGCGCCGCGCGCCCAATTTCCGTTCATAATCAATTAACTGGGGGACGCCGCCTCAGAACGGCAATTTCATTCCGGGCGGAATCGGCAGACCCGCCGTCAACGCCTTGGTCTTTTCCTGCATCACCTGCTCGACCTTATTTTTGGCGTCATTGTGAGCGGCCAGGATGAGGTCCTCCAGGATCTCGGCTTCGTCCGCCTTGATCAACGACGGATCGATCTTCAGCGCTTTCATTTCGAACTTGCCGGTCAGCGTGATGCTGACCAGGCCGCCACCGGCCTGGCCGGTGGCCTCAAGCGTGGCGATCTCGTCTTGCATGGCCTGGAACTTGGCCTGCATTTCCTTCGCCTTGCCCATCAGGCCGAGAAGATCTTTCATCGGGGTGGTCCTCTAAGATTGTTTCAGATTTCGTCGTCGTCGGCCGCAGGCTCGACCGGCACTTCGGCCTCGGCCTCTTCCACATCCGGCACGTCCGGAATGCGCACGTCGATGATCTTGGCGCCGGGGAACCGGGCGAGAATGGCCGCGACAGTCGGGTCGCTCTTGGCATCGGAGAAGGCGTTCTCGCGCTTCGTCGTCTCCATCTCGGCCAATGTCTGGCCGCCCTCTTCCTTCGACAGCGACACCAGCCAGTTGCGACCGGTCCAGGCGCGCAGCTTGGCGGTCAGGTCGTTGAGCAGCATCTTCGGCGCGTCGTCGGTCAAGGTGACATCGAGACGGCCGGGCTCGATGCGGACCGGTCGCACGCAGCGTTTCAGGAGCACCTTGAAGGCCATGTCGCGATTGGCGTCGGCAAGCGCGACGATATCGGCCAGCGATTTCACCGGAACGACGGGCGCCTCGGCAACGGGCTCCGGCGCCGGAACGAAGGCGGCGGGCGTGGGCTGCGTTTCGACCAGGCGCATCGTCTGGGCGCCGCCACCGGTGGAAGCCGGCATCCGCGTCTGCGCGACAGCGCTCGCGCCGCCGCTATTGCCGGAACTCGCCGGCGCTCCGTTGGCGCGCGGCGGCGCGCCGTTCTGCACCAGGGTCGCGCCCTCGAGCGACTTCAGCGCCTCGTCCAGCGTCGGCAGATCGGCGGCATGCGCGAGCCTGATCAACACCATCTCGCCGGCGCTGACCGGGCGGTTGGAGGACTGCACCTCGGGAATGCCCTTAAGCAGCATCTGCCAGGTCCGCGACAGCACGCGCACCGAAAGCGTGCCGGCGAATTCGGCGCCGCGCCGGCGCTCGTCCTCGGAAAGCGACGCATCGTCGGCGGCCGCCGGCACGAAGCGCAGGCGGGTGACGAGGTGGTTGAACTCGGCAAGATCGGTGAGCACCGCGGCCGGATCGGCGCCGGTGTCGTATTGCGCGCGGAATTCGGCCAGGGCCGCGGCCACATCGCCTTTCATGACATGCTCGAACAGGTCGATGATGCGGGCGCGGTCGGCGAGGCCGAGCATGGCGCGCACGGCCTGCGCGCTCACCGTGCCGCTGCCATGGGCGATCGCCTGGTCGAGGATGGAAAGCGAATCGCGCGCCGAGCCTTCGGCGGCCCGCGCGATCATCGCCAAAGCCTCGTCGTCGACGGCAATGCCTTCCTTGGCCGCGATCGAGGACAAATGGCCGACCAGCGCGCCGGCATCGATGCGCCTCAGGTCGAAGCGCTGGCAGCGCGACAGCACCGTGATCGGCACCTTGCGGATCTCGGTGGTGGCGAAGATGAACTTGACGTGCGGCGGCGGCTCTTCCAGCGTCTTCAACAGGCCGTTGAAGGCCTGCGTGGAGAGCATGTGCACTTCGTCGATGATGTAGACCTTGTAGCGGGCCGAGACCGGCGCGTAGCGGACGCGGTCGATGATGTCCCTGATGTCGTCGATGCCGGTATGGGAGGCGGCGTCCATCTCGATGACGTCGACATGGCGGCCTTCCATGATCGCCTGGCAGTGCTCGCCGGGGATCGAAAGGTCGACGGAGGGCTGATCGACGGTCGCCGTCTTGTAGTTGAGCGCCCGCGCCAGGATGCGCGCGGTCGTCGTCTTGCCGACACCGCGCACGCCGGTCAGCATCCAGGCCTGGGCGATGCGGCCGGTGGCGAATGCATTGGTCAGCGTGCGGACCATCGGCTCCTGGCCGATCAGCTCGGAGAAATTCGAAGGGCGGTATTTGCGCGCCAGGACGCGGTAAGCGCCGGCCTTACCTGTTCCCAGGCTTTCTGGCCCCAAATTTCCGGCTTCGCTCATTCGCCGTCAAAAGCTCCCAGGACCGCGACGGAAGGCGGCCGATTCCTGCGCATAGTCTCACCCGCACGGCTCGGGGCCGTCAATGTCGCGGGAGAAAGGCGAAGAGGCGGGAGGCTGGAACAATGACCCGTTCCGGGCTCGTTAGGGCTGCTTCCTTCCGGACCTGACCCGGTTGGCGAGTGGATCGTCCACCACCAACCTCCCGCGCTCCATATCGGCAATTCGGCGGCGAAATGCAAGGGCCGAGCCGAAACCTGCCGCCACATAGAGGGCGGAAAGTCCTTCAAATCGATAATGACGGCAATGAATCGCTTGCAGCCACCTTGCCGCCGCTCTAGCGTTCCGGGTTTGGAAAATGCTTACAACAAAAGCGAAGGAAACGCCCATGCTGCCTGGCCTCAAGGCCGGATTCACGCTGGACGCCCGGCTGGAGGCGGATAGCGAGCAGCTCATGTGGCTTGGCCTTTGCGAGCTCAGGCTGATGAACGACCGCCGCTGGCCATGGCTGGTGCTGGTGCCGCAACGGCCCGGCGTGGAGGAAATCCACGACATGACGCCGCTCGACCAGACGATGCTGACCTTCGAGACCAATATGGTGGCGCAGGCGCTGAAGCGGGTGACCGGCTGCACCAAGATCAACACCGGGGCTTTGGGCAACATCGTGCGCCAGTTGCATGTCCATGTCGTCGCCCGCTCCGAGGGCGATCCCGGCTGGCCGGGACCGGTCTGGGGGCACGGCATGCGCGAACCCTACCAGCGCTCCGATATCAGGCGGTTTGCCCAAACGATCAAGGCGGCGCTATAAGCTGACCAGTGTCAATTCCGCACCCGAGTTCCCATGAGCTTTCGCCTGTTCGACGCGCCCTTGCGCGAGCCCAGCCAATTCGTCGGTTTCGCCGGTAACCGGATCGACCGGCAGTCCGAGAACCGCGCTGACGACGCGGTCGGAAAAGCGCTGGCCGACCGCACCGCGCGGCTCATGCTGATGCATGCCGGCCGGCTCTACCTCAAACTCGACGATGGCAAATTCGACCCCTGGTTCAAGGCGGATGAAAGCCAGGCCTTCGAGGTTTCGCTCGACCACGGCGTGCTGCTCGGCTTTTCGGAGGAAGGCCCTGTGCTGGCGGTGCCTGCCGGCATCGAGCCGGAAAAGCTGCCCGAGACGATCAAGGCGATCGACTATCGTTCCGTCTACATGCAAGGGCTGGTCGACGAGGCGGCCGCCGGCGCGCTGGCGCAAGGCGCCGCGCTGCTTGCCTGGCACGCCAGCCACGCCTTCTGCTCGAAATGCGGCAACCGCTCGGAAATGCGGGCCGGCGGCTACCGGCGCCATTGCCCTGCCTGCGGCACCGACCATTTCCCGCGCACCGACCCGGTGGCGATCATGCTGACGGTGACGGGCGAAAAATGCCTGCTCGGACGCGGCAGGCATTTCGCGCCGGGCATGTATTCGGCGCTTGCCGGCTTCATCGAACCGGGCGAGACGATCGAGGCGGCGGTACGGCGCGAGACGCTGGAAGAGGCGGGCATCCGGCTCGGCCGCGTCGTCTACCACGCCAGCCAGCCCTGGCCGTTCCCCTATTCGCTGATGATCGGCTGCTTCGGCGAGCCGCTCAACGAGGATATCCAGGCCGACCTCAACGAATTGGAAGACTGCCGCTGGTTTTTCCGCGACGAGGTGCGCACGATGCTGGACAGGCAGCACGCCGACGGCTTGATTACCCCGCCGAAGGGAGCGATCGCCCATCACCTCATCCGCGCCTGGGTCGACAGCGAATAGGAGCAGAAACATGATCCGTCACACCGTCGTGTTCACGCTGAAACATCCGCTGCAGTCGCTGGAGACGAAGCGCTTCCTGCACGACGCGAAGAAGATCCTGACCGGGATCAAGGGCGTCACGCATTTCGAGCAGTTGCGGCAGGTGAGCCCGAAGAACGACTACCAGTTCGGCTTCTCGATGGAGTTCGCCGACCAGGCGGCCTACACGCGCTACAACGAGCATCCCGACCACGTCGCCTTCGTGCGCGACCGCTGGGTGCCGGAGGTCGAGAAGTTCATGGAAATCGACTACGTGCCGCTCGGCTTCGGCTGAAATTGGGTTAAGCGCAAACGTCGGAGATTAGCGCGGGCCTCCATCAGGTCGTCATTCCAGGGCGGAGCGAAGCGAAGACCCTGGAATCCATGTCGTTGCCTCAGCCGAAGGGCGCAGCGGAACAGAATTCTGCGCCGTGGGCGCGGCGCTTCAACGTCACGGAATGGATGCTCGGGTCTGCGCGCGTCGCTTCGCTCCTTGCTTCGCCCGTGAATGACGAAGTGTGAGCGTCTCGGCTAAGTTCGCAGGTTTAGCCAGCCTAATCCGCCACCTTCCACTGCTCGCGTGAGGCGCTTGCCGGATAGACGCCGAGGATGCGCATCTCGCGCGAGAAGAAGCGCAGCTCGTCCAGCGCCAGCTTGACCAGCGGATCGTCGGGGTGGCCTTCGATGTCGGCGTAGAACAGCGTCGCGGTGAAGGCGCCGAGCTGGTAGCTCTCGAGCTTGGTCATGTTGATGCCGTTGGTGGCGAAACCGCCCATGGCCTTGTAGAGCGCCGCCGGCACGTTGCGGACACGGAACATGAAGGTCGTCATCATCTTGGCGTCCGGCGCGGGGCGCTCCACCCATTGCTTGTTCTTGGTCAGCACGACGAAGCGGGTGACGTTGCTATCGGTGTCCTCGACATTCTTCTCGATGATGTCGAGCCCGTAGAGCTCGGCGGCCAAGGCCGGCGCCAGCGAGGCCATGGTGCGGTCCCGGACCTCCGAGACCATCTTGGCCGAACCCGCCGTGTCGCCGGCGATCACCGGCTTCCAGCCGTTCTTGCGGATGTATTTGCGGCATTGGCCGAGCGCATGGATATGGCTGTGCACGGTCTTGATCTCTTCGCGCTTCACCCCCGGCAGCACCATGAGCTGGAAGTGGATCGGCAGGAAATACTCGCCGACGATGTGCAGCTTGGATTCCGGCAAGAGGTGATGGATGTCGGCGACGCGCCCGGCGATCGTGTTCTCGATCGGGATCATGGCGAGCTCGGCCTTGCCGGTCTCGACCGCGTTGAAGGCGTCCTCGAAGGTCGGGCAAGGCAACGGCTCCATCGACGGGAACATGTTGCGGCAGGCCGTGTCGGAATTGGCGCCGGGTTCGCCCTGGAAGGAAATTCTGTCGGTCTTAGCGGTCATGCCCCAGATGTCTCTATCTTGTCTCAGTTTGAAAGGATTTTTCTCGCCCGCTCCAGATCGTCGGGGGTGTCGACGCCAAGCGGCAGCGATCTGACGATCTCGGCGTCGATGCGCATGCCGGCTTCGAGCGCGCGCAGCTGCTCCAGCCGCTCGCGACGCTCCAGCGGCGACGGCTTCAGCGCGACGAAGCGTTCCAGCGCGGCACGGCGATAGGCGTAGAGGCCGATGTGATGGTAGAGTGGCCCCTCGCCCCAAGGCGCGGTGGCGCGGGTGAAATAGAGCGCTCTCAACCTTGTCGCGGAAAGCGGCGAGCCGACGATCTTGACCACATTCTGGTTGGTCTTCTCCTCGTCGCGCACGATCTCGACGCCGAGCGTGGCGATATCGACCGATCTGTCCTCAAACGGCCGCAGCGACGCGCCGATGATCTCGGGATCGATGGTCGGCAGGTCGCCCTGGACGTTGACGATCGTTTCCACCTGCTTTTCGGGGTCGAGGGCCGTCAGCGCCTCGAAGATGCGGTCGGAACCCGATTCATGATCCGCACGGGTCATGACCGCCTCGAAACCGTGCGCCCGCACGGCTTGCGCGACCGCTTCGGTGTCGGTTGCCACCACGACACGGCCAAGCCTGGCCTCGGCGGCACGGCGGGCGACATGGACGATCATCGGCGCGCCCGCAATATCGGCCAGCGGCTTGCCCGGCAGGCGCGTCGAGGCCATGCGGGCGGGGATCAGGATCAAGGTTGACATCGGATTTCTGGGCGGTCGAAAAACGCGGATGGAAAAGTGGCAAAAGGTCTCACTGGAAGCGCCCTTATAGGTGTTGCAACGCCAGAGCAAAAGACCTAGTTTCCGCCCGATTTGACTGGCCTTTCGAGGCAGTTCGCGATACCGACGGACGGAGTGGACGGGACGGTCCGCCGGAAAAGGGAGCAAGGGGCGTATGGATTCCAACGAAGTCAACAAGCTGCTCGGCGGATTTCTGGGAACCTGCTTCATCGTCTTTTCGATAGGTCTCGTCTCGGACGCGTTGTTCGCCTCGCCGGCGCCGGAAAAGCCCGGCTTCGCCATCGAGGCCCAGGAGCCGACCGAAGGCGGCGCCGCCGCGCCTGCGGCGGAAGCCAAGCCGATCGCCGACCTGCTCGCCGGCGCCAGCGCCGATGCCGGTGCCGCCATCTTCAAGAAGTGCCAGGCCTGCCATTCCGGCGAGAAGGGCGGACCGAACAAGGTCGGCCCGGATTTGTGGGACATCGTCGATCGTCCGGTTGCCGAGCATGAGGGCTTCGCCTATTCGGCCGGCATGAAGGACTTCTCCAAGGGCGGCCAGGAGCACTGGACCTACGAAAACCTCAACCACTTCATCACCTCGCCGAAGAAGTTCGTGAAAGGCACGGCGATGGGCTTCGCCGGCCTGCCGAAGGATGAAGACCGCGCCAACGTGATCGCCTATCTGCGCACGCTGTCGGACAATCCGAAGCCGCTGCCGCAGCCGGGCGCTGCCGCCGACGCCTCGGCAAAGCCGGCGGACGCTACCAAGCCGGCTGCGGGTGCTGCCCCGGCCAAGCCCGCCGAAGGCGCTGCGCCGGCCAAGCCCGCGGCGCCTGCTCAATAAACAATTTGTCATAGAGACTTCCTTGGAAAAGCCGGGTTCGTCCCGGCTTTTCTGTTAGGAAATATGCATGGACGGCGACAAAGGCCGTGCTTGCGGTTCCCACCGGCGTCAAATGATCTAGATTGCGGGTGGGTAGAGCAATTCCAGGAAAAATGGGAACCGGTTTTCCGTCTGGAATTGCGCCGAGACAAGGCAATAGAGCGGCCGTCGTTTCCGTGAAACGATGGGCGCTCTAAGGCTCACGACGAGGAGAACGCATGAAGGTTGGCCGCTTCCGCACGCTTTTCGCATCGGCGCTGGCGCTCGCCTTCGCCGCCAGCCTGCAGGCCAGCTTCGCCGATGAGTGGCGCACGACGTCGTCGCTGATCGGACCTTCCAAGTACGGCGAGAATTTCCAGCACTACGACTACGTCAATCCGGATGCACCGAAGGGCGGCACCTACAATTCCGTTGTTACCGGCACTTTCGACAGTTTCAACCCTTACATCGTACAGGGGTCGCCGGCCGCGGGGCTGGTCGGGTTCGGCGGCGGTTTGCTCTACGACACGCTGATGGACCAGGCGACCGACGAAGGCAGCGTCAGCCACCCGCTGGTTGCCGATGCCTACAAATACCCTTCCGACTACTCGTCCGCCACCTACCGGCTCGATCCACGGGCAAAATGGCATGACGGCCAGCCGATCACCGTCGACGACGTGATCTGGTCCTTCCAGGTGCTCAAGGCCAACAGCCCGCAGTACAGCCGCTATTTCGAGAACGTCACCGACGCTGTGGCGATCTCCGATCGCGAGGTCGAATTCCATTTCAACCAGAAGGGCAACCGCGAGCTGCCCAAGATCCTCGGCGATCTCGTCGTTTTGCCGAAGCACTGGTGGGAAGGCACGGACGCCAGCGGCAAGAAGCGCGACATCACCAGGCCGACGCTGGAGCCGCCGCTGGGGTCTGCCGCCTATAAGATCGCCAGCTTCAAGCCGGGCTCGGAGATCGTCTGGCAGCGCGTGCCGGACTATTGGGGCGCCAAGCTGCCGGTGAAGGTCGGCCGCGAGAATTTCGACACCCAGCGCTTCACCTACATACTGGACGACAACGCCGCCTGGCAGGCCTTCACCAAGGGCGGGCTGGACGACATCAAGCCGGAAAACAGCTCCAGGCGCTGGGCGACGGCCTATAATTTTCCCGCCATCAGCGCCGGCGACGTGATCAAAAAGGAATTCAAGACCACCTCGCCTGAGCCGATGCAGGCTTTCATGCTCAACCAGCGCCGGCCGCTGTTCCAGGATCGCCGGGTGCGCGAGGCGCTGAACTATCCCTACGATTTCGAAACGATGAACCGCACGTTGTTCTTCGGCTTCAACACCCGCACCCGGAGCTATTTCCAGGGCACCGAGCTGGCTTCGAGCGGCTTGCCACAAGGCAAGGAACTCGAAATCCTGGAGAAATACCGCGACAAGCTGCCGCCTGAACTGTTCACCCAGGAATTCAAGCTGCCGATCTACGACTCGCCGCAGGCGGAACGGAAATACCTGAAGCAGGCGGTGGACCTCTTCGCCCAGGCGGGCTGGGTGATCAAGGGCGGCAAGATGTTGAACGCCAAGACCGGCGCGCCGTTCAAATTCGAGATCATCGGCACGTCCGACACGGACCAGATCCTCTCGGGCACCTATGTCGCCAACCTGCGCAAGATCGGCGTCGATGCGACGCTGCGCATCATCGATCCCACCCAGTACGTCAACCGGGTCAACAATTTCGACTACGACGTCATCACCAATCTGCTGCAGCAGTCAGAATCGCCAGGCAACGAACAGCGCGATTTCTGGAGCTCGAAGGCCGCCGACGCGCCCGGATCGCGCAACTATGCCGGCATCAAGAACCCGGTTGTCGACGCATTGGTCGACCGCATCATCTTCGCCACCGATCGCGACGACCTCGTCGCGGCCACCCATGCGCTCGATCGGGTGCTGTTGTGGAACTACTATGTGGTCCCGCAATTCCATCGCGCGGTGGTGTGGCTCGCCTATTGGAACAAATTCGGCATGCCGGAGAAGCAACCCACCTATCGCGGCGCCGATATCGATTCCTGGTGGATCGACCCAGAGAAGGAAAAGGCATTGGCCGCCAAATACAAAGGCCTCAATTGATGGGGCGGCAGGCTTTGCTTCCCCGTCGCGACTTCCTGGCGCTCGGCGTCGCGGCAACAGCTGCGGCCTTGCTGTCTGGCCGCGCCTTTGCCGAGACACCGACCGGCGTCAAGCTGCATGGCCTGTCGGCCTTCGGCGACCTGAAATACAAGCCCGACTTCACGCATTTCGACTATGTCAATGTCGATGCGCCGCAAGGCGGCACCTTCAACTTCTCGCCGCCGAACTGGGGCGCGAACCAGAGCCCGCAAACCTTCAACACGCTGAATTCCTTCGTCCCCAAGGGCGATTCTCCGCAACGCATGGAGATGTGCTTCGATACGCTGATGGCGAGAGCGCTCGACGAGCCTGACGCGGTTTACGGGCTGATCGCCGACAACGTGACGATTTCGGACGACCGCAACAGCTTCACCTTCTCGCTGCGCCCGCAGGCACGCTTCCATGACGGCACGCAACTCACCGCCGACGATGTCGCCTTCACCTTCAAGCTGCTGAAAGACAAAGGGCATCCGGACTACGCGCTGTCGCTGACGCATCTGGAAGATGTCGTGGCGAAGGACGCTCACACCGTCGAGCTCAAATTCTCCGGCAAGCAGTCGGCCCGCACTATCCTGAACGTGGTCGGATTCCCTATCCTGTCGAAGGCCTTCTTTACGGCCAATCCGTTCGATTCCTCGCAGCTCAATCCGCCGCTCGGCTGTGGCGCCTACAAGGTCGGACGCTGGTCGGCGGGTGCCTGGATCGAATATGAGCGTGTAACCGACTATTGGGGCAACGACCTGCCGGTCAATCGCGGCCAGAACAATTTCGGGCGCATCCGCGTCGAATTCTACCAGGATCGCACGGCTGGGTTCGAGGCCTTCAAGAAGGGCGAGATCCTCTATCGCGAGGAATTCACCTCGCGTGTCTGGGCGACGGCCTACGACTTTCCAGCCTTCACCGCCGGCAAGGTGATCAAACACGAGTTCCCGGCCGAAACAACGCCTTCCATGCAGGCCACCGCGGTCAACCAGCGGCGTGAGCAATTCAAGGACCCGCGCGTGCGGCAGGCGATCGCGCTCTGCTTCGATTTCGAATGGACGCGGCGCAACTTCTTCTATGGTTCCTATGAGCGCTCGCAATCCTGCTTCGAAAAGTCCGACTTCCGGGCCGCCGGCGCGCCAACGCCGCAGGAGCTGGCGCTGCTGGAACCGCTGCGCGCCCAGCTGCCGCCTGAGACCTTCGGCGAAGCGGTGACGCAACCGCCATCGGACGCGTCCGGGCGAGACCGCAAGCAACTGAGCGCGGCGCTGAAGCTGCTCGCCGAGGCCGGCTGGAAACGCTCCGGCGATTTCGTGGTCAATGACAAGGGCGGGCGGCTGTCCGCCGAATTCCTGGTCGACGACGAGACCTTCGTGCAGGTCTATTCGCCCTGGGTCGCCAATATGAAGGCAATCGGTATCGATGCCTCGATCCGGCTGGTCGATTCAGCTCAGTACCAGCTGAGGCAATCGACGTTCGATTTCGACCTGCTCTCGGCCGCCTTCAATTTCAGCGCCACGCCGACCCGCGACGATCTGGAAATTTTCTTCCACTCGCGCAGCGCCACCGTATCGGGCTCGCGCAACCTGTCAGGCGTTGCAAGTCCGGCGGTCGATGCGCTGATCGATGCCGTCGGCGCCGCCAAGGACCGTGAAAGCCTGACCACCGCCATGCGCGCGTTGGACCGGGCCTTGCGCGCGCGGCGCGATTGGATTCCAAGTTGGTATCTGGCGAATCACCGAAGCGCCTATTGGGACATGTTCGGGTTCCCCGAGCAGAAACCCGATTTCGGCTTTCCGGTCGAAGCGCTGTGGTGGGTCGACAAGGGCAAGGCGGCAAAGATTGGCAAAGCCTGACATGAACGTTTGCGCGGGGTCGGACGCCTGATGGGCGCCTATATCCTGCGCCGCATTCTTCTCATGATCCCGACGCTGTTCGGCATCATGGCGATCTCCTTCGCGGTCATTCAGTTCGCGCCGGGCGGTCCGGTCGAGCAGGTGATCGCCCGGCTGACCAACCAGGGCGGCAACGATCGCCTGGGCAGCGGTGGCGGCGACGCCGGCGGTAGCGGCAATTTCGACGTTGCCGGCGACGTTAGCTCGAAATATCGCGGCGCGCAGGGACTCGATCCCGAATTCATCAAGAAGCTGGAAAAGCAGTTCGGCTTCGACAAGCCGCCGCTCGAACGCTTCGGCATGATGCTGTGGAACTATAGCCGCTTCGATTTCGGCGACAGCTATTTCCGCGACATCTCGGTGCTGAATCTGATCCTGGAGAAGATGCCCGTCTCGATCTCGATCGGGCTGTGGATCACGCTTCTGTCCTACCTGATCTCGATCCCGCTCGGTATCCGCAAGGCGGTGAAGGACGGCTCGACCTTCGACGTGTGGACCAGTGGCGTCGTCATCGTCGGCTATGCCATTCCCGGCTTCCTGTTCGGCATCATGCTCATGGTGCTGTTTGCCGGCGGTTCGTTCTGGGACTGGTTTCCGCTGCGCGGCATCGTTTCGGACAATTGGGACCAGCTCTCCTGGCCGGGCAAGATCGCCGACTATTTTTGGCACATGACGCTGCCATTGACGGCGCTCGTGCTGTCGGCTTTCGCGACGACCACCCTGCTCACCAAGAACTCCTTCCTTGAAGAAATCCGCAAGCAATATGTGGTCACGGCGCGCGCCAAGGGCCTGTCGGAGCACAAGGTGCTCTACGGCCACGTCTTCCGAAACGCCATGCTGATCGTGATCGCCGGCTTTCCCGGCGCCTTCATCTCGGCCTTCTTTACCGGCTCACTGCTGATCGAGAACATCTTCTCGCTCGACGGCCTCGGCCTGCTCGGCTTCAAGTCGGTGATCGACCGCGACTATCCGGTGGTGTTCGCCACCCTCTACATCTTCTCGCTGCTCGGCCTGTTCGTCGGCCTTCTGTCCGACCTGATCTACACCTGGGTCGATCCGCGCATCGACTTCGAGCGGAGAGACATCTGATGGCCGAGGCCGCGATCGAAAGCGCGCCGGCGCGGCCCCGCAGGCCATGGCTGTCGCCGCTCAACCAGAGGCGATTGCAGAACTTCAAGGCCAACCGACGCGGCTACTGGTCGCTCTGGATTTTCCTGTTGCTGTTCGTGCTGTCACTGTTTTCCGAGCTGATCGCCAACGACAAGCCGATCATCGCTTCCTACAAGGGCGAGATCCTGTTTCCGGTTCTGGTCGCCTATCCGGAAGAAAAGTTCGGCGGTTTCTATGCCGTCACCGACTATCGCGATCCCGTGATCCAGGACGAGATCAATGCCAATGGCTGGATGATCTGGCCGCCGGTCCGCTACTCCTATCAGACGGTCAACAACGCCATTCCGGAACCGGCGCCGGCAAAACCGTCCTGGCTTTACGACAAGAACAAGCGTTGCGGCCAATACCCGAAGGGAGAGGCCGACGAGAACTGCGTCGTCGGCAACTGGAACTGGCTGGGCACGGACGACCAGGCCCGCGACGTGCTGGCGCGCGTGATTTACGGCTTCCGCATCTCGGTGCTGTTCGGCCTGATCCTGACGCTCGGCTCGTCGCTGATCGGCGTCGCGGCCGGCGCGGTGCAGGGCTATTTCGGCGGTTGGACCGACCTTCTCTTCCAGCGCTTCATCGAGATCTGGTCGGCGATCCCGGTGCTGTACCTTTTGCTGATCGTCTCGGCCATCCTGCCGCCCGGCTTCTTCATCCTGCTCGGCTTGATGCTGCTGTTCTCGTGGGTGGCGCTGGTCGGCGTGGTGCGGGCCGAATTCCTGCGCGCGCGCAACTTCGAATATGTCAACGCGGCGCGCGCGCTGGGCGTGCCGAACCTCACCATCATGTTCCGGCACCTGTTGCCGAACGCCATGGTGGCGACGCTGACCTTCCTGCCCTTCCTGCTCAGTGGCTCGATCTCGACGCTGACCTCGCTCGACTATCTCGGCTTCGGCCTGCCGCCAGGCTCGGCCTCGCTCGGCGAATTGCTGAAACAGGCGCAGCGCAACCTCAACGCCCCCTGGCTCGGCATTTCCGGCTTCATCGTCATCTCGGTGATGCTGTCCCTGCTGGTCTTCATCGGCGAGGCGACACGCGACGCCTTCGATCCGCGCAAGACGTTCAAATGAGCCAAGCCCTGCTGTCCGTCCAAGATCTGAGCGTCGCCTTCGCGCAGGGCGGCAAGCAATCGATCGCCGTCGACCATATCTCCTTCGACATCGCCAAGGGCGAGACGGTGGCCCTGGTCGGCGAATCGGGCTCGGGCAAATCGGTATCGGCGCTGTCGGTGCTGAAGCTTCTGCCCTATCCCGCCGCCAGCCATCCGTCGGGCAAGATCCTGTTCAGCGGCGCCGACCTGCTCGCCATGAACGAGAAGGCCCTGCGCGGCGTGCGCGGCAACAAGATCACCATGATCTTCCAGGAGCCGATGACCTCGCTCAACCCGCTGCACACGATCGAGCAGCAGATCGTCGAGGTGCTGCAGCTGCATCAAGGCATGCGCGATGCTCCGGCCCGCGCGCGCACGCTGGAGCTGCTCAACGAGGTCGGCATCCGCGATCCGCAAAAGCGCCTCGACGCCTATCCGCACCAGCTCTCCGGCGGCCAGCGCCAGCGTGTCATGATCGCCATGGCACTGGCCAACGAGCCGGAACTGCTGATCGCCGACGAGCCGACGACGGCGCTCGACGTCACCGTGCAGGCGCAGATCCTGGAACTGCTGGCGAAGCTCAAAACCCGCAAGGGCATGTCGCTGTTGTTCATCACGCACGATCTCGGCATCGTGCGCCGGATCGCCGACCGCGTCTGCGTCATGACCAAGGGCAAGATCGTCGAGAGCGGTCCGACCAGGGAAATCTTCGCCAATCCGCAGCATGACTATACAAAGCATCTGCTGGCGGCCGAGCCGAAGGGCAAGCCGCCCACGGCCGACCCGGGCGCCAAATCCGTCATGACGGGCAAGGACATCAAGGTCTGGTTCCCGATCAAGAAGGGTTTCTTCCGCAAGACTGTCGACCATGTGAAGGCGGTCGACGGCATCGACGTCACCGTGCGCGCCGGCCAGACGCTCGGCGTCGTCGGCGAATCCGGCTCGGGCAAGACGACGCTCGGGCTGGCGCTCGCCCGGATGATCTCCTCGACCGGCACGATCAATTTCAACGGACGCGACATCAACCAGCTGTCCTTCAGCGCCATGCGGCCGCTGAGAAGCGAATTGCAGATCGTCTTCCAGGATCCGTTCGGATCGCTCAGCCCGCGCCTCTCGGTCTCGGAGATCATCGAGGAAGGGCTGAAGATCCATTCGCCGAAACTCTCCGCCGACCAGCGCGACGACAAGATCGTGGAGGTGCTGAAGGAGGTCGGCCTCGATCCGGAAACCCGTCACCGCTACCCGCACGAGTTCTCCGGGGGCCAGCGCCAGCGTGTCGCCATCGCCCGCGCCATGGTGCTCAACCCGCGCTTCGTCATGCTCGACGAGCCGACCTCGGCGCTTGACATGAGCGTGCAGGCGCAGGTGGTCGACCTCCTGCGCGGCCTTCAGGCCAAGCACAACCTCGCTTATCTCTTCATCAGCCACGACCTCAAGGTCGTCCGTGCCCTTGCAAACGACGTCATCGTCATGCGCAATGGCCAGATCGTCGAGGCGGGACCTTCCGCGCAGATTTTCAGCAGCCCGCAAACCGACTATACGCGGGCGCTGATGGCGGCGGCCTTCAAGATCGAGACGGCGCCGACCGGCGTGGTCAGCGAGTAGGCTTGGCTGGAGATACAGGGAAGAAAAATCCGAAAATGGAAAAAGGCAAAATCCTGCTTGCCGTCACGGCGTTTCATCCGCAGCGCTGGCACCAGCTGCTGGCGGCCGAACGTGAGGTGGTGCTGGAGCCGGCCGGCGCCAGCGACCCCTCGATCGCCTACGCGGTGGTGTGGAAGCACAAGCCGAACCTGCTCTCCGGACTGCCCAACCTGCGCGCCATCTTCTCGGTCGGCGCAGGTGTCGATCACATCTTTGCCGACCCCGGCCTGCCCGATGTGCCGATCGTCAGGGTCGTCGCCGACAATCTCACCCAGTACATGACCGAATATGTCGTCTGGAGGGTGCTCGATCACCATCGGCACGGCATGCTCTATCGGGCACAGCAGCCGAAGAAGACCTGGCACGAGCCGCTGCAGCGGCCGGCCGGCGACATCTCCGTCGGTATCATGGGCCTCGGTCACCTCGGCCGCGCCGCGGCGTCGGCGCTGCTTTCGCTCGGCTTCGCCGTCAATGGCTGGTCGCGCAGCGACAAGGCCATGAAGGGTGTTTCGACCTATGCCGGCGAGGCGGGGCTGATCCCGTTCCTCAACGCCACCGATATACTGGTGGTGCTGTTGCCGCTCACGCCGCAAACCCAAGGCATTGTCAATTACGGGCTGCTCAAGGAACTGCGCCGGCGCAACGGCCTTGGCGGCGCGGTGTTGATCAATGCCGGGCGTGGCCGCCTGCAGAAGGACGCCGACATCGTGCGCGCGCTGGACGACGGCACGCTGAAGGAAGCGAGCCTCGACGTGTTCGAAGTCGAGCCGCTGCCGAAGACCAGCCCGTTATGGAGCCATCCGAAAGTGTTCGTCACGCCGCACGCGGCGGCGACCTCGGACCCGGCCCATCTGGTGCCGATCATGCTTCGGCAGATGGACGCATTCGAGCGCGGCGATAAGCTCCAGAACCTGGTCGACCGCGAAGCGGGATATTAGTCCCCGACAAGGGATGAAAGGTTGCCGTTTGTCTTGGTGCAAGATTTTCCGTGAAAGTCAGCACAAATGCCGGGGATTATCGAAGCCGCCCCAACCTCGTCATTCTATGGCGGAGCAAGGAGCGAAGCGACGCGCACAGACCATAGAATCCATGCCGTGACTTGGAATCGCCGCCACGGTGCAGAATTCTGCTCCGTTGCACGCCTTGGCGAAGGTAACGGCATGGATTCTAGGGTCTTCGCGACGGAGCTTCGCTCCTGCTCCGCCCTAGAATGACGATCGCGATGGGCGTTTCGGCCAACCTCCAAACATGCCACCTACCGACGCACGCAAATGGAGCCGACCGGTCAAACCCCTGTGCAGTGCCACTAGTTCGGAGTCAAACCCCAGTCGCGAAAACACTGCTTGATCGCCCGCAGCGAAGACAGCCGCAGCTTCGGCAGCGCAAGCTCTTCGAACATCGCCTGGTATTTCTTGCGGTTTTTCGGCGTGGTGACGGCGATGTGGTGGATCATGTCCCATTTGACGCTGTCGCGCCCGCCTTCCAGGGCGCCTAGCCTGTCTTTCTCGAACAGCGTTCGCCTAAAATAGCGCAGAAGGCTCGACGCCGTGGAGATATCCAGCAGGATCAAGCCTGTTGCCCGCCGAAGGCGCTGCGGCATGCACACCGAGTAGTTGCCGTCCATCACCCAGCGCTCGCCAGCTATCGCGGAATCGTGCAGGGCGATGAATTCGTCCCTCGGGCGTTGCTCCCAATCCGTGTTGGGCAGATGGAAGAGCAGATCGAGGTGAACGGCTTGCAAGCCGCGCTTGCGCGCGATCGCGTCGGCAAGGGTAGACTTGCCGCTGTTGGACGGTCCCAGGATAACGATGCGGTCGCCGAGGTCCGAGAGGTTCATCGGTTGGACTTTCAAGCGCAGTCAAACGCTCGGCGATCCGGCCGGGCGTTAAAATATCGAATGTCGGCTTCTCAGGAAGGCTTCGAGCCGGGCAGCCCGAACGTCTCCTTCTTCTTCGGCTTGCCACAGTCGCGGCGGTCGATCGAGCGGCTCATGGCGTCGATCTCGCCGCTCGCCTTGTTGCTGGCGCGCTGCGCCTTGGAGCGCGTGTCCGGCATAAAAGGGCCGAAGCCCATCGCCGGATTGGAGAAGCCGGGCTTGGCGGTGACAGGCAGATTGTTCTGCTGCGCCAGCTGATTGCGCTGCGCCAGCAATTGGTCGCAAGGCACATCGTCATACTGCAACGAGGACTGGACATCCTCGTCCTGACGCTCGGCCATCGACGTGCCGCCGACGCAGCCGGCAACCGTCAGGCAGGATGCCAACGCAACCATGGTCCAGCGCATGGATATCTCCTTGCGACGTTCGCCCCCCTGTAACCCGACATGCGATTCGGGCTTTTTCGGGGGCAGAGAATTAATACAACGTCGGCGGGACAGCACCCCCTCTGTCCTGCCGGACATCTCCCCCTCAAGGGGGGAGATTGGCAGTTTCGGCCTGCCGCTCTTCCTGCAGCGTTGGCGATTGGCGAAAGCCGCCGCGACATCCGATCTCCCCCCTTGCGGGGGAGATGGCCGGCAGGCCAGAGGGGGGTGGGAAGGATCGCGGCGTTGGCGATCCTTTACACCGGATGTCCTTTCCCCGCCACGATGGCAAGACCTTCGATCGGATCGCGCCGGTCGTGCCGGATGACCATGCTTTCCAGCGACAGGACCGCAAGCCCGTTGGCGCAAAGCACGCGCCTCGCATAGGCCTCGGAATGGGCATAGCGCCGTGACGGCAAAAGGGCGAAATCACCGCCGCCGGCAAGCGTCTCGAGCGAAAAGGCGAATATGCCATCCTCGGCAAGCACGGTCGCAACCGCGCCGACGATGCGTTCGAGGGCGCCCAGATAGATGAATACGTCGGCAGCGACCACGAGGTCGGCTCTGTCGCCGGTGTGGGAGAAATGCTGAAGGTCGGCCTTGGCCAGCAGGTCGTAGATGCCCTTGGCTTTCGCCTTCCTCAGCATGCCGGCCGAGATGTCGTAGCCTTCCAGCCGGTCGACGAAAGGGCGCAGCCTTTCGCCCATCAGGCCGGTGCCGCAGCCGAGATCAAGCGCCAGCCGGAACCGGCCGGGCCTTGCCGTGCCGATGGAGCGACCGAGAAAGTCCGGCAGCCCGTAGCCGAGCTTCTTGACGAGCGAGTCCTCGAAGCTGTCGGCATAGTGATCGAACAAGGTCTCGACAAAGGCGCTTGGCGGCGCCGCCGCGGCTGGCGCCTTGCCGATCAGTTGAAGCTTGAGCGCGGCGCCCAGGCGATCCGCGGGCTCGAGCTTCAGGGCCATGGCCCAGGCTTGCGCGGCCTGGTCGAGCAGGCCAGCCACTTCCTGCATCTCGCCGAGGCGAAACCAGCCCGCGGCCCAGCGCGGCGCCAGTTCCAGCGCGCCGAGCAGAAGCTCCGCCGCCTGCGCGGGCTCGCCCGAGGCGAGCAGCGTCTCGGCGAAATCGGCGCGACGGTCGGCATTCAGATCGCCCGACGAGGCCTGGAACGGTTTCATTGCGAAGGATCCCACCGGCGAGGCGGGCCGGCGAAGGGTTCCATAGCATGATCCCGAAAAGTGGGAACCGGTTTTCGGAGAGAGATCATGCTCCAACAAAGAGTTGGATCGTGATGGCGTTTCAACGAAACGCCATCGCGATCCAAGATGAGTCAGCAGTCTCTTGCAACAGGCTTCCCGCGCGGAATTTAGCCACTATCTTGGAGCGATGCGCGCCAGCGAACTGCTCAAATCCCGACCGGAAGGCCTCTATTGCCCGCCCGGCGATTTCTTCATCGACCCGGTGCGGCCCGTCGAGCGAGCGCTGATCACGCACGGCCATTCCGACCATGCGCGATCCGGCCACCAGTCGGTGCTGGCCACGCAAGAGACGCTCGACATCATGGGGCTGCGCTATGGCGAAGATTTCGCCGGAACGACGCAGGCAGCAGCGTTTGGCAAAACACTCGACATCAATGGCGTCGCCGTCACCTTCCATCCGGCCGGGCACGTGCTGGGCTCGGCGCAGATCTGCGTCGAGCACCGGGGCATGCGTATCGTCGCCTCCGGCGACTACAAGCGGCAAAAGGATGCCACCTGCCTGCCGTTCGAACCTATCCGGTGCGATGTCTTCATCACCGAGGCGACTTTCGGCCTGCCTGTGTTCCGTCATCCGCCGGACCATGAGGAGATCGCCCGCGTGCTCAAATCGGCGGCGCAATTTCCCGAGCGCTCGCATCTGATCGGCGCCTATGCGCTCGGCAAGGCGCAGCGCGTGATGCGGCTGTTGCGCGACGCCGGCTACGACAGGCCGATCTATATCCATGGCGCGCTGGCGAAGCTCAGCGAATATTATCAGGGCCAGGGCATCGATCTCGGCAAACTCGAGCCGGCGACGGTCGAGAGCGGCAGCAAGGCCGATTTCGCCGGCGCCATCGTCGTCGGCCCGCCGTCGGCCTTCGCCGACCGCTGGGCGCGGCGTTTTCCGGACCCGATCTCGTGCTTCGCCTCGGGATGGATGCGCATCCGCCAGCGCGCCAAGCAAGGCGGCGTCGAGCTGCCGCTGATCATTTCCGACCACGCCGATTGGGACGAGCTGATCATCACGATCAAGGAAACCGGCGCGGAGGAAATCTGGGTGACGCATGGCCGCGAGGAGGCGCTGGTGCGCTGGTGCGAGCTGGAGGGCATCGCGGCAAGGCCGCTGCATCTCGTGGGGTATGAGGACGAGGGCGACTGATGGAACAGTGTTCGCCAATCGTCGCCGCTGAGTTCTACGGCGCCCCCCTCTGTCCTGCCGGACGTCTCCTCCTCAAGGGGGGAGATTGGCAGCTTCAGCGCCGGCGCATCTCCCGCGGCGCCGGAGATTGGCGAAAGCCGGCGCGACACCCGATCTCCCCCCTTGAGGGGGAGATGGCCGGCAGGCCAGAGGGGGGCGCCTCGCGCCGGCTCTCGCCATTGGCGTGGTCCCCCCAGCCATGAACCGCTTCGCCGAGCTCCTCGACCGCCTGGTGCTGACGCCGTCGCGCAACGGCAAGCTGACGCTGCTGACTGACTACTTCCGCAGCGTCGAGGACCCCGATCGCGGGCTGGCGCTGGCGGCCATCACCGGCGATCTCAACATCGCGGCGGTAAAGCCGGCGATGCTGCGCGCGCTGGTGGTCGAGCGCATGGACCCGGTGCTGTTCGGCTATTCCTATGACTATGTCGGCGACCTCGCCGAGACCGTGTCGCTGGTCTGGCCGCAACCGCAAGGACATATCCCCAATCATGTGCCGACGCTTGCCGAGGTGGTCGGCAAATTGCAGGCGGCAAGCCGCTCCGACGGGCCCAAAGTGCTGGCGCGGCTGCTCGACAACGCCAGCATCTCGGCGCGCTTCGCCATCATCAAGCTGGTGACCGGCGGCTTGCGCATCGGCGTGTCGGCCAGGCTCGCCAAGCAGGCGCTGGCCGACCTCGGCCAGGTCGACGTCGCCGAGATCGAGGAACTCTGGCACGGGCTGGCGCCGCCTTACACCGAGCTGTTCGCCTGGCTGGAAGGCCGGGCGGAAAAGCCGAGGAGTGCCGCGCTTGCGCTGTTCCGGCCGGTGATGCTTTCCAATGCCGTCGACGACGGCGATCTCGCAAAGCTCGACCCGGCAGACTACGCGGCGGAATGGAAGTGGGACGGTATCCGCGTGCAGGCGGTGTGCGAAGGCGGCGTCCGCCGGCTCTATTCGCGCACCGGCGACGACGTGTCCGGCGCCTTCCCGGACGTTGCCGCGGCGATGAATTTCGAAGCGGCGCTCGACGGTGAGCTGCTGGTCGGCGACCCGCGCGAGGCGACGGGTACGTTTTCGGACCTGCAGCAGCGGCTGAACCGCAAGAGCGTCTCGCCGAAGATCCAGCAGCAATATCCGGCCTTCATGCGCTGCTACGACGCGCTGCAGATCGACGGCGAGGATTTGCGCGCGCTGCCCTTCGCCGAGCGCCGCAAGCGCCTCGAGGCCTTCGTCGGGACGCTCGATCCCCGCCGCTTCGACCTGTCGCCCCTTGTCGCGTTCCCCGATTGGGAAACGCTTGAGAAGCTTCGCCAGGCGCCGCCGCACCCGATCATCGAGGGGGTGATGCTGAAGCGCTGGGATTCACCCTATCTCGCCGGCCGGCCGAAAGGGCCCTGGTTCAAATGGAAGCGCGATCCGCACACCATCGACGCGGTGCTGATGTATGCGCAGCGCGGCCACGGCAAGCGCTCCAGCTTCTATTCCGACTACACGTTCGGCGTCTGGTCCGGCCCCGAGGGCTCGGAAGAGCTGGTGCCGGTCGGCAAGGCCTATTTCGGCTTCACCGACGAGGAGCTGAGAGAGATCGACAAATATGTGCGCGACAACACGATCGAGCGTTTCGGGCCGGTACGCTCGGTGCGCGCCGACCGCCGGAACGGCCTGGTGCTGGAGGTGGCATTCGAAGGCCTCAACCGCTCGACCCGGCATAAATCGGGCGTCGCGATGCGCTTTCCCCGCATCTCACGGCTGCGCTGGGACAAGCCGGCGGCGGAAGCCGACCGCATCGAGACGCTGCAGGCGCTGCTGGATGGCTAAGAGCTAAAATCCGATGCGGGCGCGGTCGGGGATTGCTGCGCCCGCATCGATAGGTAAGCGCAGTCACTCCGCGATCGAGACGCGGATGTCGTAGATATCGACGGACTTGCCCTGCTGGTCGAAGTCGGAGTTGACGGCGATGGTGCCGGCGGCGCCCGGATGCTTGTTCGGGAACCGCACATCGAACAGATATTCGTTGCGCTCGTGGCCGACCGCGTAGCGTTTGCGGCCGCAATCGCCAAGATCGCCGAAATTGCAGTCGACCGAGATCTGCGTCTCCTTGCCCTCTTCCGAGCGGGCGATGATGTCGAACATGGCATGCTTGCCGGCAAGCTTCTCCAGCACGCCCTGGCCGACATCGAAGGCAATGGCCGAGCCCGAGGCGCCCGAGCGGATGCGCAGGAACTGGCCGGTGTCGTCCTTCATCACCTCGGCGGCGGCGTCGGACGGCGCGCTGACATGGGTCGGATCGGCGGGCGAGAAGACGTTGATCCAGTTCTTCGACTGGTCCGCCTCGCCTGGCTTCTGGGGCGAGCCGGGTTCGGCCGGCTGCGAGGAATCCTCGTCGTCCAGCGTCGGCGTCGGTTCCGGCGGACCGGTGTTGAGCTCGGCCGCCGTCTTGAACACACCGGTCTGCTTGGCGAAATAGAGGCCGATTCCGGCGGCCGCGAGCAGCGTCGCGACGACAAAGATGGCGGTGAGCGGCAGGCGCCGGCCCCTAATGCGCCGCTCGTCACGGTCGGGCGCAACCTGGGCGCCGTTGCCGACCGGAGCGCCCGGCGAATCATCTAATGACGGCGCATCGGGAAGCGCCGTCTCGTCCGGCATGATGTCGGGCACGCGCGGCAAAACGCGCGAACGCGGCTGGTCCGAGGCGTCGGGCTGGACCGGACCGTCGACGGTGATCGAGGGCGAGGGTGCCGATTGCGACGGCGGCAACGGCGCGTCGACCGAGGGCGCTGCCGATCCGGCCGGCGCTTCGACACGGGGATCCGGCGCGCCATTGCCGGCCGGCGCGACGTTTTCCGGCGGCAGCGTCACGTCGGGCACTGCCGGCAGGAACTCCGATTCGATCTCGGTGATCTTGGCCTGCACCGCCTTGCGGCGGCTGATGGCGGCCTCGACGGTTATGTTCGGATTGGCCTGCAGGACGCGGTCCAGCGCGGCAAAGGCCGATCGATAGACCTTCTCGCGGAACGCCCGGTCCTCGGCATTGCCTTTCTCGAAGGCATTGCGGATCGCTTTCTCGATGGGGTCCAAGCGAGCTCCCTCTGCGCGTTCGCTCACGGTTCCTGATCGGTAGCGCAGCCGACCAATCAATCAACGGCGAGCGGCTGCCTTGCCGGCCAAAGCCATTTCGGCATTTTTTGTTGAAGAATCAACATTTTTCGTCACCGCCGGCGCGACCGCGCCGGCCAGCCAGGTGCAAAGGGCGGCCGGCCCGCACGCCGCCGCGGGCAACGCCTGCGCCCGTCGCGCGGTAACCGTAGATCGGAATTGCCGCCGACGAGGCCGGAATTCACCGCTGCCCATCTTGAATTAGCGAGCGGTTGAGTCTATCACCCAGCCCATTCTGGAAGCCTGACGCTTCCCGGGCCGCTTTAGCTCAGTTGGTAGAGCACATCATTCGTAATGATGGGGTCGCGTGTTCGAGTCACGCAAGCGGCACCAAAACTCCCGACAATTAGGATCGCTTGCGCGGATATTGCGGCACGACCTTATTTGGGCGTGAGTCCGCAATAAGGACATTCGCCCAATCCTTACTGCGCGACGTCAGCGGGACTCCAGAAGCGTGCGGGGTACCCTTTTCCTGCGCTGCCATTCGCGCTCTCAATCTTTTTCAGGATCTTCCTTCTTCCCTCTCCCACTGCTGTTTCCGTCCAAACAAGGACGCTCCGGGGGCGGCGTGTCACCTTCCCTTGAGGGCAAGGCTTTCTTTCCCTAACGGAATAAGGGGCTATATCTTTTGTCCCTTCGGACCAATGCGTTTGGCAGGACAGACCTCGGTCGATTGTGGGCTAGCGGGCAAATCAGACAGTCTCGCGATCGCACCGGCTGATAACCCCAAGCCCCCCGCCCATCGGTCGGTGCATGCCCGGCTTGCGGACCTCAAAATCCTAACCACAAAAAGCAAGCCGGGCTTCCATCCCGCGTGCCCGCGCCGAGACGCAAATTGTCGGAAATGCGATGAGGAGTTGGACGGTCTATCACGTCGATTTCGGAGCAGGAGGCAAAGGCCCGCTTCTGACTGAAATCGGAAGCGTTGAAGCAGATAATCTTCTGGCGGCGGTGATGAAGGCACAGGCATTGTGGCCCGATGAAAGGTCCATGACCGTCCGCCCGGCCGGAGAAGACGGCCGGTCGACACAGCCGCCAGCTCCACAGCGCGACACCGATTGAACCCGAGGAGGGAGCAGGCCGCGAGTTTCGGCTCCAAAGCTTTGGCGGCCATGCATTCAGCGCTATCCGGCGTGTCGCGCGCGGCGCCAGTTTTCCACGCCTTCCCAGCCTGCACCACTTTACATGCGCATCTCGGCCATTGTCGGGAATCGCTGTTGGTGGGAAACTCGCCTTGTCAGCATGGGAGGTCAAAATGCCCAATAGTTTCAAGACCGGAGACGTCGTCAGGCTGAAATCCGGAGGCCCGGAGATGACAATCAGCGACGGTGCGGCTTCCGGCACGTATCTGTGCCACTGGTTCAACCGCGAAGGCGATGTCTGGACCCCGCAGCATGCGGGCTTCAAGCCGGACCAACTTGTGGCGGTCGACCACCCGAGATAGTCGTCGCTTTCCGTCCTTCAGGGATGCTCCGGTCCGGCCGGGCCGGATGCAGTGGACTTTTGTCCGGTCGAAAAAGAACCGACGGATTTTGCTCCGCCTCGCGTTTAACGGCTGAAGCGTGGCCGCCAATGGCCGCGCCCAACCGGAGACGAGAGCATGATCCGCCAAACGATATTCGTCGTTGCCTTTGGCTTGCAGACCGCGGCCGCGGTCGCCCAGACAACGACGCCGACCCCTGCCCCCGTGCCGGCCCAGGCGGCGCCGGACAGCTCGGCCGCCGCCACGGACAAGCCCGGCCTGTCGCTGGAAAAATTCGAGGCGCGCCGGGAAAAGGCGTTGGTGCGGGCCGACACCGACAATGACGGCAAGGTCAGCCTCGCCGAATGGACCGCTTTCCAGACCGGACGCAAGGCCAAGGGCGATCCGGCCAAATCCTTCGCGCGCATGGACGCCAACAAGGACGGCTTCGTCGACAAGGGCGAGCTCGATGCCTTCCTCGCCAAGCGCTTCGCCAGGCTCGACAAGAACGGCGACGGCGTGCTCGGCGCCGACGAGAGGCCGGGCCACAAATCCGCTCCCAATCAGGAGCAATGACCAAGAGGCTATGCCGCACAATGACAGTCGCGAGCGCCCGGGTTGATGGGCGCCGATCCGGACGAGGAACTGGTACGCCGCATCGGCGCCGGCGATCCCGCCGCCGTGCAGGCGATGGTGGCGCGCAAGCTGCCGCGCCTCCTGGCCCTGGCCGCCCGGATGCTCGGCGACGCGGCGGAGGCCGAGGACATCGCCCAGGAGACCTTCGTGCGCATCTGGCGCCATGCCTCGGGCTGGCGCCACGGGCAGGCGCGCTTCGACACCTGGATCCACCGCGTCGCGCTCAACCTTTGCTACGACCGACTGCGGCGCCGACGCGAATGGACGACGGACGAGCTGCCGGAGGTGGCCGATGAAGCGCCGCTTCCCGATGCGATGCCGGGCGACGAAGAGCGCAGGGTCAACCAGGCGCTGCAGCGCATCGCGCCGCGCCAGCGCGAGGCGATCGTGCTGGTGTATTATCAGGAGCTGTCCAACATCGAGGCCGCCGGCGCCATGCAGGTCAGCGTCGATGCGCTGGAAAGCCTGCTCGCGCGGGGCCGTCGCTCGCTGCAGGCCATGCTCACGGGAGATGGCGATGACTGAGACCTCGAAGGGACTGCGAATTCCAAGGACCGCGGCGTGGGGGGCCACGTCAAAACGGTGGAAGGGGGAAAGAGATGGCTGAGAAACCTATCGCAAGACCGATGGATGCCGGGCGCTTCGCCGCGCTGGCGGATGCCTATGGCGGCGCGTTGCACCGCTGGCCGCCGGCTGACCAGGCCGCGGCGATGCCGTTTGCTGAGACCGACGAGGGTCGCGCCATCCTGGCGCGTGCCGGCAGGCTCGACGCCATGCTCGACCGGCATCGGGTCGAAGCGCCCAGCCCGGCTCTGCATCGCGCGATTGCCGCCCACGCCGCGACCGAGGTCAGGCAGCAGCGCCGCCACCGGTTCTGGTGGCTGGGCTTCGGGCTTGCCGGTGTCGGCCTGGCCGGCGCCGTGGCAGGGCTGGCGCTGGTGACCGTCGTTGCCCCGGACGCTCCCTCCGACCACTATGTGATGGACGCCAATGCGACGTCGTTCGGCGATGCCGGTCCCGACGCCGACCAGGCCGAGGAGGACCTATGAACCCCCGTCTCGTCGCGGCATCCCTGGTGCTGAATGTTTTTCTGATCGGCGCGGTGGCCGGCGGCGCCGGCTGGTTGATCGGCAAATCCAATCCGGGCTTTTCGCTGGAATCGGCAGGCGGCCGGCTGCCCTCCGCCGACCGCAAGATCTTCCGCCAGGCGCTGCGCGAGGTACGTCGCGAGTCCCGCGACGTGATCCTCGATGGGCAGGCCGCGCGGCGCGAGGCGGCGAACCTCCTGCAGCAGCCGACCCTCGACAGCAACGCGCTTGCCGCGGCGCTGGAGCGCGCGCGCAATGCCGATGTCACCGTGCGCACCCGGCTCGAGCAGCGCATCATCGCGTTCGCCGCGTCGAGCTCGCCAGAGGACCGCCAGTTGCTGGCCGACGCCCTGCTGCGGCGTGCCGGCAGGCAGCCGCCCGCAAAAAAATCGCCATAGGCAGCGACGGAAAGGGCAAGCACGCCCGTTCAAGGGAAAGAGGGACAGGCCTGTGACCGCCTTTGGCGGCGAGCAGGTTCTCTTCAACCTCGAAACTTTCGGGAGTATCCCATGAACCGTCTGACAAAGTACTCGATCGCGGCCGCGCTCGCCATCGGCGGAACGGCCGCCGCAAGCGCCGCCTCGGCGATGCCGATCGCACCGGTCGCGCCGGCGCCCGCAATGATAGAGCACGTCGCCTGGGGCTGCGGTCCGGGTTGGCATCCCAACCACTGGGGCCGCTGCGTCCCCAATCGTCGCGTGGTCTATCCCGGCTATTATTACTGGGGCGGACCGCGCGTCTATATCGGCCCGGCCTGGCACCCCTATCACCACTGGCGCCGCTGGTGATCGCCCGCTCATGACGCCGGTGCTGCGGCCGGCGTCATGAGCGCCCTTCCCGATCCATGCATAGTTCGGAACGGAGGCTTCGTTGGCCGCACCGGTCTCAAATCCCGCATCGCCGGATCCGGCGCTGGTGACGCTTCACCGCTTCGGCCTCGGCGCAAAAGCCGGCGACGACCTCGGCAAGATCGCCGCCGATCCGCGCGGCTATCTCAAGGCCGAGCTCAAACTGCAAGACATCGCGCTCATTTCCCCCGACGACCCGAAGAATGCCGGGCTGCTGGACAGCACCGCGGCAATCCAGGCCAGCATGACGGCGGCGATGGAGCGCAAGGCGGCGCGGAATGAGAAGGCGGCGGCCGCGATACAGCCGACAGCCATGCAAGACCCGGCCGGCTCGGCCGGGACAAAAGCCAAGCCCGCGGTGCCGCGTGTCGAGGCCGATATCTATCGCGACGAAGCGCAGGCCCGTTTCGACAAGGCGCTCGTGGCGACACCCGGTTTCGTGGAACGGCTGGTCGGCTTCTGGACGAACCATTTCTGCGTCTCCGTCGCCAAGGCGCCGGTCGTGCGAGCATGCGCCGGCGCCTTCGAGCGCGAGGCGATCCGGCCCTTCGTGCTCGGCCGTTTCGCCGACATGCTTTTGGCCGTCGAGCATCATCCCGCCATGCTGTTCTATCTCGACAACCAGCAGTCGATCGGGCCGGACTCGCGCGCCGGCAAGCGGCGCGGCCGCGGCCTCAACGAGAACCTCGCCCGCGAGATCCTGGAATTGCACACACTGGGCGTCGGCAGCGGCTATGCCCAGGCCGACGTCACCAGCTTCGCCGGCATGCTGACCGGCTGGACGATGGCTGGACGCGAGGGGCGGCTCGGAGAGCCGGGCACCTTCGTCTTCAACGCCAATGCCCATCAGCCGGGCAAGGCGGTGCTGCTCGGCAAGACCTATCCCGACGGCGGCATGGGCCAGGCGGAGGCGGCGCTCAACGACATTGCCCGCCATCCGGCCACCGCGCAGCACATCGCCGCCAAGCTTGCCCGCCATTTCATCGCGGACGATCCGCCCCCGGCGGCAGTCGCCCGCCTTGCCACGGTCTTCGCCAAGACCGACGGCGACTTGCGCTCGATCGCATTGACGCTGATCGAGATGCCCGAAGCCTGGTCGACGCCGCTCACGAAACTGCGCTCGCCACTGGACTATGTCGTCGCGCTGCGGCGGGCGGTCGGCGCCACCGCCGGCAACGAACCGCAACGATCGCTTCGCTGGCTGAGCGTGCTCGGCGAACCGCTATGGCAGCCGTCGGGGCCGAACGGCTTTCCCGACCGGACGGACGCATGGGCTTCCGCCGAGGGGCTCAAGACGCGGCTGGACATCGCCTGGCAGGCCGCGAAGCAAGCGGACGACATCGGCGACCCCGACGAGGCGCTGGCCTCGCTGATCGGCGCGTCCGTCTCGGCCGAGACGCGGCAGGCGATTTCGCGCGCGGAGTCCAAGCAGCAGGGCCTGGCGCTGCTGTTGATGGCCCCAGAATTCCAGCGACGGTAATTCCAGCGCCGGTGACCTAGCAATGGAGAAGCGGCCATGAACCTTCTTTGCGAAACTCCCAACCTGTCCCGCCGTGCTGTCTTGATGACCGGCGGCGCGCTGTTTGCCTGGGCCTATCTGCCGCGCTTTGCCCGCGCCGCCGACAACCGCGACCCGCGCCTGATCGTCATCGTGCTGCGCGGCGCGCTGGACGGGCTGTCGACAGTCGGACCGGTCGGCGATCCCGACTATGTCGGCCTGCATGGCGACATCGCGCTTTCGCTCTCAGGCGCCAACGCGGCATTGCCGCTCGACGGTTTCTTCGCCGTCAATCCGGCAATGCCGGTGTTTGCGCGCATGTTCAAGGCGGGCCAGGCCGCAGTGGTGCATGCGGCCGCGACCGGCTATCGCGACCGCTCGCATTTCGACGGCCAGGACGTTCTGGAAAGCGGCCTGCCGGGTCCGGGCAACGCAACCACCGGCTGGCTCAACCGGGCTTTGGCCAGCCTGCCGGCGGGCGAGCGCGTGGCGAAGCTCGGCGGGCTGGCGGTCGGGCCGTCGACGCCGCTGGTGATCCGCGGCGCAGCCCCCGTGCTCGGCTGGGCGCCACAGGCTTTGCCGACGCCCGGCGACGCCTTGGCGGAGCGCGTGCTCGACCTCTACAACCATCGCGATCCGCTGCTGGCGGCAGCACTTCAGAAAGGCCTCGACGCTGACCGGATGGCGATGGGCGACGCGCTCGACGGCAAGACGATGAAGCCGAAAGGCGGCCTCGACAACGCCGCCGGCATGCGGCAGTCGTCGCAGGGTGCTGCGAGGTTGATGGCGGCCGATGACGGGCCGCGCATCGCCGCGCTCGCCTTCGATGGCTGGGACACCCATGTCAACGAAGGCGGCGCCACCGGCCGGCTCGCCAATCTGCTCGGCGGCCTCGACGGCGCCTTCGAGGAATTCGAGAAGGGGCTCGGCGAACGCTGGAAGGATACGGCTGTCGTCGCCATCACCGAGTTCGGGCGCACCGCGCGCATCAACGGCACGGTCGGCACCGATCACGGCACCGGCACGGTGGTGCTTTTGGCCGGCGGCGCGATCAAGGGCGGCCGCGTCATCGCCGACTGGCCGGGCCTGAAGCCGGCGCAGCTCTACGAGCAACGCGACCTCGCGCCGACCAGCGATGTGCGCGCGGTGCTGAAGGGCCTGTTGGCCGACCAGTTCGGACTGTCGCCGGCCGTGCTTGGCGACAAGGTGTTTCCGGAGTCGGCGGCGGTGAGGCCGATGCGAGATTTGGTGGTGTGAGCTTCGACTTTGCCCGGCGGTGACAGGCGCGGCATCAGATATCCTTCGTCATTCTAGGGCGGAGCAAGGAGCGAAGCGACGCGCGCAGACCCTAGAATCCATTCCGTGACGCCGAGGCGTTGCCGCGGTGCAGAATTCTGCTCCGCTGCATCCCTCGGCCAAGGTCACGGAATGGATCCTCGGGTCTCCGCGTCCGCTTCGCTTCCGCTCCGCCCGTGGATGACGAAGCTGAGGGGCTTCGGCCAATCACGAACGTTCCGCGAAGCTCAACGAGATAGCCCCTCAACAAAAAACGCCCGCGCCGTTGCCGGCGGGGGCGTCGATCCCTCGACGGATCATCAGCTCCAAAAACCGCGATGCCAGCGGCCGTGATACCAGAAGCCGGGGTGCCAATGGCGCACATGCATCGGGCGGATGATCACCCGGCCGTTCGGCACGCATCTGCCCCAGCGGTTCATGTGCCAGCCGGGGCCGCAGCGCCAGCCGACGGTTTCGATGGGTAGCGGCGCGGCATTGGGTTTGGCCATCGGCATGGCCTGCGAGCCGACGCCGGACAGCATCAATGTGCCGGCGGCCAAGGCAACGGGCAGACAGTATTTGGTGAACATGCGTTGTCTCCGTAATTCATCCCTACCTCCGTGAAACGGAGGACGGAGCCGAATTCCGTCGGAGCGGCATCGATCACATCTTCGTTAGATCGGTTCGCCGCAGATTTCGATCAGTGCGGCATGGCAGGCCCCGGCCTTCGCCCCGTAACAAATTGATCCATATCAATGAGCCTGGACGTGTCCCGCACTAGTATCGGCAAGAACCGATCGACAGAAATCCGCGAGGCCGAAGGCCGGCTGAAGGAGATCACACAGATGATGATCCGCACGCTCTCCACCCTGGAATGCACGAAAATGTTGGCGGCCAACCGCACTGGACATCTGGCATGCGCGAAGGACGGACGACCCTACGTCGTATGTTTCAATTACGCCTATGCCGACAGTCACCTCTATGCATTCTCCTTGCCGGGCAAGAAGATCGACTGGATGCGGGCCAATCCCCCGGTATGCGCGCAGGTGGGAGAGCACACGCAGGGGCGCGGCTGGAGAAGCGTGATCGTCGACGGCCGCTATGAGGAACTGCCGGACCGAATCGGCCACCGGGTTGAGCGCGACCATGCATGGTCGGTGTTGAGCAAGCACACGGACTGGTGGGAGCCCGGCGCGCTCAAGCCTGTCATGCCTCCAGTCTCAGACAGTTTGCCGCACGTCTTCTTCCGGATCCATGTCGAGGAGGTCTCGGGACGGGAAGCGACCGAATAGCCAATCCGTGGCAACAACTCGCGCGTTACAAAGCCGGCCTATCCGCCCAGCGTCGCCACCGTCTTCAACGCGCCATCGAGCATGTCGCCCTTTTCGTCCTTCAGCGCCGCCTCGCGCAGGCGGCGGATCCAGTCGGCGGCGTCTTCACGACCCTTGAGCATGGCTAGCGCCGACAGCACGCGGTCGAATTTCGACTGGGCGCGGGCATGGGTGTCGCTGTAGCCCTTGATCAGGCGGCGACAGTTCAGGATTTCGGTGGCAAGCGCGTAGTTGTCCCGCGCATGGGCGAGCGCCAGTTCGTACCAGCGCTCCAGATGCTCAACCTCTATCCTGTGGCGCAGCAGGCGGCGGCGCCAGCGGCGCAGGCCACCGATGAACCACAGCATGGCGAAGCCGGAAAAACTGTCGGTGCGGATGTGGCGGCCGCGATTGATGCGGCGGTCGAGGAAAGCGGCGAGCTTCGGCCGGCTCTCGATATAGCTGCCGAGCCCCGCCGGGAGCGTGCCGCAGAACTCCTCGATGCGCGGATGGAAATATTCAGTGACCTGCAGCACCGAACCGTCCTTGACGCCGACCTCCTTGCGCACACGCTTGTCGCGGGTCGAGCGCGTCTTCAGATCGGCGACGCGGATCATGTCGTCGTAGCACATGGCGTTAGCGAGATGCTTTGCGGCCGCAATCGACAAAGCATAGCCGCGCGCCGCATCGTCCAGCGCCACCACTCTGTCCAGCCGGTCGAGATATTCGCGGCCATAAGCGATGTCCTGATAGTCGACGACCTTTTTTAGGCCGCGTTCGGCCATGTCGCGCGCTGGTTCCGGCAGCGCCGCGACGCGGGCGGCAAGTTCCTGCCAGCCCTTCAGCAGGGTTTCCGGGCCGCTGACCTTCGCCGTCGACTTGGCTTGGGGCGCGGCAGGTTTCGCCTCTGCCCTGACATCGGCCGGTGCTGCAGCGATGCCGCGTGCGCGGTCACAAGCGGCGCGGAAGGCGGCGAGACTCGCCTTGACGCCACGGCCGCCGGCGCCGATCGCCTGCTCGTAGCTCTCGCGCGTGAAGGGCAGCGCATCGGAGCCGGCCAGCGCGCCGAGCAGGCTGGCCGAGATCATCGTGCCGTTCTCGGCTGCGATCTTTTCCATGTCGAAGGCGATGAAGCGCTTTGCGGCAGCCTGCGCAGTCGCGTGCACTTTTTCCGACGAGGCGCGGCCGTCGCCCGGCTCGATCTTTTCCGAGACGGCGGCGATGCGGTGCGAGGAGGTGATCAGCGTCGTACGCTCGGGCGTGACGAAGCCGCGGATGATGGCGCGGCCGGCCTCCATCAATTCGGCGGCGATCAGGATATCGACGTCGCCCTGCGAGGGCGACAGCGCAAAGACCGGCA
The DNA here is from genome assembly GCF_051127865.1 of Mesorhizobium sp. RIZ17. NCBI lineage: Bacteria > Pseudomonadati > Pseudomonadota > Alphaproteobacteria > Hyphomicrobiales > Phyllobacteriaceae > Mesorhizobium > Mesorhizobium sp. RIZ17. The sequence continues at coordinate 2,593,279 of NZ_CP147861.1, read as the reverse complement.
GCCGGCCGGTGTCGCGAGCCATCTCGATGTAATAGATCGTCGCGCCGGTGCGCTGGGCGACGCCGGCGACGGAGGTCGATTGCGCGATATAGCCGTTGCGTTCGGCGACGTCGGTGATCCAGTCGGCAAGGACGCCACCGCCCTGGCCGCCGACGGCGAGCACGGCGAGTTTTATCACCCGCTCGTCGTCATGAGCGCCCGCCTTCGGGCGCAATGCGGCGTTGTGGTCAAGCATCGGCGAACATCAAACGGCGGCTCTCGCGGCGGCGCTGCAACAGGCCGATGACGACGCGGCGCACGCTTTCCAGGAACCGGTCCCAACGCCCGGGATTGTGGACGACGTCGGCCCGGTAGAAGGACGGGCAGAGCACGGCGGCATCCGCCACCTCGCCGCAATTGCCGCAGCCGACGCAGTTCTGGTCGATCGCGGCGACCGGATCGTCGCGCAGCGGATCGTCGAGCGACTTCACCGACAGCGACGGGCAGCCGGAGAGCCGCATGCAGGCATGGTCGCCGGTGCAAATGTCCTCGTCGACGCCGAATTTCGGCTTCACCACCCGCTCGCCGCCCTTGATCGCCTTGTCGACCAGCGGCTTCTCGCGGCGCTGCCGGTTGAGCATGCATTCCGACGAGGCGACGATGACCTTCGGCCCCTTCTCCTCGGTGGTCAGCGCGTCGCGCAACGCGGCGCGCATCTTGCCGACATCATAGGTGCGATCGATGTGGCGCAGCCATTTGACGCCCATGCCCTTCACCGCTTCGTCGATCGGGTGCTTGGTCGACTTGGTGCGGTTCGAAGCCCGCGAGGACAGGATGTCCTGGCCGCCGGTGGCGGCCGAGTAGAAATTGTCGACGATGACGATGACGCCGTCATTCTTGTTGAAGACGGCGTTGCCGATCGAGGAGGTCAGGCCGTTGTGCCAGAAGCCGCCATCGCCGACGAAGGAGATAGAGCGGCGTTTCGCGTCCGGCGAATTGAAGGCGGAGGCCGAGGCAGGCCCCAGCCCGTAGCCCATCGTCGTGGCGCCCAACTCGAAGGGCGGCATGATCGAGAACAGGTGACAGCCGATGTCGGAGGCGATGTGGTGCTTGCCGAGCTCCTGCTCGACCAGCTTCGTCGCGGCGAAGATCGGCCGCTCCGGACAGCCGATACAAAAGCCCGGCGGCCGGCCGGGGACGACGTTGATGAGGTCGGCCGTGTCGACGCCCTCGCCCAGCTTGTTCGGCGCGCGCACCTCGCCCGGCAAAAGATGCGGAGCATTGGCGCGCAGGAAGGAGCCGATGCCGTCGAGCATCACCTGGCCAGTGTATTCGCCGGCCATCGGCAGATGCTCCTTGCCGACCAGCTTCGTGCCGCGCCCGGCCTTGTGCAGCATCGCGGCAAAGGCCTGTTCGATGTAGTTGGGCTGGCCTTCCTCGACGACCAGCACCGCCTGCTTGCCTTCGCAGAAGGAAAGGAACTCGTCGTCGACCAGCGGGTAGACGGCGTTCAGCACGTAAAGCGGCACGTCGGTGTCGCCATAGTTGTCGGCGAGGCCGAGCCGCTGCAGCGCGCGAATGACGGAATTGTACATACCGCCCTGCATGACGATGCCGACCGAGCCGTGGTCCGGCCCGAAGAGCTCGTTGATCTTGCGGCTCTTGATGAAATCGACCGCCGCCGGCCAACGCTTGGCGACCTTCTCCTTCTCATGCAGGAAGGAGGCGGGCGGTAAAACAATGCGGCCGGTGTCGCGGCGGGGCGCCGACAGCGCATCGGCGACCGACATCGGCGGGCGCTTGTTGTCCTTAGCGATGAAGTGGCCGTGGACGTGGCAGCAGCGGATGCGCACCTGCAGCATCACCGGCGTGTTGGAGATTTCCGATAGCTCGAAGCCGTCCTCCACCGCCTTGACGATCGAGGGCAGGTTCGGGCGCGGGTCGAGCAGCCAGACCTGGCTCTTCATGGCGAAGGCGTGGCTGCGCTCCTGCATGATGGAGGAGCCCTCGCCATAGTCCTCGCCGACGATGATCAGCGCGCCGCCGGTGACGCCGCCGGACGCCAGGTTGGCGAGCGCGTCGGACGCGACATTCGTGCCGACCGTCGACTTGAAGGTCGCGGCACCGCGGATCGGATAATGCACGGAAGCGGCAAGCATGGCGGTGGCGGTGGCTTCGGAAGCGCTCGCCTCGAAATGCACGCCGAGTTCGCCCAGGATGTCCTGCGCGTCGGCCAGCACGTCCATTAGATGGCTGATCGGCGCGCCCTGGTAGCCGCCGACATAGCCGACGCCACATTGCAGCAGCGCCTTGGTGATGGCGAGGATGCCCTCGCCGGCGAATTCCTCGCCGGCGCCAAGTCTCAGCTTTTCGACTTCCTTGGCAAAAGACCGTTCGGCCATTTTCGCCTCCTTCCGTTGCCGTCTTCCCGTTGCCTTGGGGAGGCGGCGCGTGCATCTAGATCTCGTGCTTGCGAATGTTCTTCAGCATTTTTTGCAGCGTCGCGATCAGCGCCGCGTATTCGGCATCGTCGACATCGTCGAACATCGCCTCGAAAGCATCGTGCATGGCCGGCCAGGCGCGGGTGAACAGTGCCCGTCCGTCATCGGTCAGGAAAACATGGCGGAAGCGGCTGTCGCTGACGCCCTGCTCGCGCCGCACCAGGCCCTGGCCTTCCAGCGTGTCGAGCGTGCGGCTCAAGGTCGACTGCTCGATAACCGTGTAGACTGAGAGGTCGTTGACGGTGACGCCGTCGGTGACCGACAGCACGGCCAGCGTGCGCACCTGCGGAATGGTCAGGCCCTGCTTGCGGAAGTCGTCACGCAGCGTGGCGTTGTAGCGGCCCATGATGCGGTTCATCAGGTAGGGCGCGAATTGCTGCAGGCCGATCTGGCCGAGTGTTGAGATGCGCTGGCGCCTTTCCTCGAGCTTCTGTTCCATCAGAGCCTGCCCGCCAAAAGGAAGCCGGAGCCGCCGCCGAGTCCGGCGCCCGGATGGGTCGAGGCGCCGATATGATAGAGGCCCTTGATGCCGGTCTCGTGGTTGCGGCTTGCCTTGAACGGCCGCCACAGGAAGGACTGATCGATGGTCGACGAGCCGCCATAGGGATCGCCGCCGACCAGGTTGACGTTCATCGCTTCGAGATCGGCGGGCGAATAGGCGCGGCGCGCGATCACGGTCTCGCGGAAACCGTCGATGTGATTAGCGAGGATCGCCTCGACACGGTCGGCATAGGCCTCGCGCAGCGCCTCGCTCCAGCGGCCGTCGGCGGGCGCTTCGAGCTTGCCGGCGGCATCGCCTTTGATGTGGCGCGGCGCCTCGGGCAGTTGCAGCCAGAGGATCGCCTTGCCGTCCGGGCAGCGCGTCGGATCAAGCGCATGCGGCTGGCCGATGCAGATCGTCGGCACCTCCGGCAGCAGGCCGCGCACTGCTTCGTTGCAGGCCTTCGACACGCTATCGAGCCCCGGCGTCAGATGCAGCAGGGCCACCTTGTCGAGGCCCTCGCCGCGCCAGGCCGGCGGCTTGCTCAGCGCATAGTGGATCTGGAAGTTGCCCTTGCCGTAGCGATAAACGCGCGTCGCCTCGACGTCGCGTTCAGGCGCATCCCTGCCGAGCAGGCGGCCGTAGAGCTGCGTCGGCGTGACCGAGCAGATGACGCTCTTCGTGGCGTTCAGCGTTTCGCCGGACGCGAGCCGCACGCCGCGGGCCCGGCCGCCGCTCTGGACGATCGAGGCGACGTCGGCATTGACGCGGATCTCGCCGCCGCGTTCCTTGATCAGCGCCTCGAAGGCGGCGAGCAGGTTCCTGGCGCCGCCCTTGACGATCGGCGCGCCGGCGGCCTCCAGCGCGAAGGCGATGACCTTGGCGATCTGACCGGAGAAGGCGTCTTCCGGTCCGAGCCCGGCATGCAGCACCCAGGGCGCCCAGAGCGCGCGGACGAGGTCGGAACTGTAAGTCGTTTCCAACCAACCCCGCGCGGGCACCAGCGCCTCGCCCATGAAGGCGGCAAGGTCGCGCGGGCCGCGCCGCCAGGCCTCGCCGGCGAGCAGCTTCGTCGTCGGATAGGACCAGAGCGCGCCGCCGAGCAGGCCGAACAGCAGCCCGGCATTGCGCTCGATGCCGCCGACATCGCCGCCGTGACGGTCGCCGTCGCCGGGCGCGGTCCGGTTCAGCGCCGCGATGTTGGCGGCGCGGTCCGTGGTGATGACGGCATGGCTGCCGTCGGGCGTGAGCACGCCTGTCGGCGTGGCGGTGTGGCAGAACTCCAGCCCGTGCCGCGCAAGGTCCTTGCCGAGCGCGGCAAAGGCCGGCGAGGTGATGAACAGCACGAAGGTCGTGGCCATCACGTCATGGACGAAGCCCGGCGCCGTGATCTCCTCGGTGCGTATGCAGCCGCCGATGCGGTCGTTGCGCTCGAGCACGAGCACCTTGGCGCCCTTGGCGCCAAGCATCGCCGCACAGACCAGGGAGTTGATACCGCTGCCGACGACGATGTGATCGGGGGCGGTCATTGGGGGCTCCCGGGTAAGGGAGCGTCAATCGCTCCATGCCGAGTTCCTTCGCGCCCCCCTCTGCCCTGCCGGGCATCTCCCCCTCTGAGGGGGAGATTGGCAGCTTCGGCGCCCCGCGCCGTCCTGCAATCTTGGAGGTTGGCGAAGGCCGGCGTGACATACAATCTCCCCCCTTGAGGGGGAGATGTTCGGCAGGACAGAGGGGGGCGCCGTAGAGCACCGATGCTCCAAGACGGCCGCCTCGACTCCATCATTCCATTGCCCTCGAGCATGATCTTCTCCCGAAGACCGCCACCCTGCCTTACTTGCCCGGCACCAGCGCCAGCGCGCGGATCGGGCTGCCGGTGCCGCGCTCGATCTTGAGCGGGGCGGCAATCAGGATCGCCCCCTTCGGCGGCAGCTGGTCGAGGTTGCACAGGCTGGCGAGGCCATAGCGGTTGGCCTTGTGCATCAGCGTGTGCGCAGGGAATGGCGGCTCCATCCCTCCTGCTTTACCGGCATCGGTGCCGATCGTCTCAGAACCCCAGCCCTTGATATCCTTGCTGATCAGGAACTGGATGGCTTCCGCCGTCGGGCCGGGCGTATGCGGGCCGGTCTCGTTGGCGTTGAGGAACTCGGCTTCCGAGCCATTGCGCTTGTACCAGTCGGTGCGCATCACCACCCACTCGCCGGGATTGATGGCGCCATGCTTGGCTTCCCAGGCCTTGATGTGGTCGACGGTGAGCAGGAAATCGTGGTCGGCCGCCGACTCCTTGGAGCAGTCGATGACGTTGACCGGGCCGATGAAATTCTGCGCCGGAATGGTGTCGGTGGCGCCGTCCGGATAGTCCTTGCCGGTGATCCAGTGCTGCGGCGCGTCGAAATGCGTGCCCGAATGCTCGCCGAGCTTCAGCCAGTTCCAGGCCCACCACGGACCGTTCTTGTCGTATTTGGAGATCTCGTGGATCTCGACCTTCGGCGTGTCGACGGCGAGTTCCGGCGGCAGCTTGATCAGCGGCGTGTTCGGCCCGAGCGGCGCCGTAAGGTCGACCACCTTGATGGCGCCCGAGAGCAGCTGGCCGGCGACCTCGCCGAGGAGTTTCTGCGTGTCCATGGTCTTTCGTTCCCTCTTGTCGGTGATCATCAAGGCTCGTTGCGGCCCTTAATATACCTACTAGACGAAAACATATGCATCTGCAATTATCTTTAAGCATAAAGCATTTTTGGGGCGGGGCGTGAGCGAGTTCGACGCCATCTTTGTCGGGGCGGGCCACAACAGTCTGGCATGCGCCGCGCATTTGGCGCTCAAAGGCTGGAAAATAGCGGTTTTCGAGCGCAGCGCGGCAATCGGCGGCGCGGTGCGGACCGCCGAATACACGCTTCCCGGTTTCCGGCACGATTTCGGCGCGATGAATCTGAGCCTGTTCGCCGGCTCCGCCTTCCACCGGAAATATGCAAATGAATTGAACAGCCACGGGCTGGAATTCGCGCCCGTGGCCGATTGCTTCGCCAGCGCTTTCCCGGACGGGACATGGTTCGGCGTCAGCAACGACCTCGAAAAGACGGCGGCGCGGCTGGCTGCCTTCTCCGCCGCCGATGCAGCCGCATGGCGCCGGCTGGTCGGCGCCTTTCCGGGCGAGGCCGAACACCTGTTCCGCCTGCTGGGCTCGCCGATGAGCGCATGGGCGCTGGCCGGCACGGGCTGGAACCTGTGGCGCAAGAAGGGCTTGGCCGGCGCGCTCGATACGGTTCGATTGCTGTTGTCATCGCCGCGCGCCTGGCTGGAAGAGAATTTCGAGACGCCGCATGTGCGCACGACGCTGGCGGCCTGGGGCATGCATCTCGACTTCGCGCCCGACATCGCCGGCGGCGCCGTGTTTCCCTACCTGGAATCGATGGCCAACCAGAGTTTTGGCATGGTGCTGGGCAAAGGCGGCGCCGACACCATCATCCGCGCGCTGGCCGGCATGGTCACCGCGGCCGGCGGTGAGATCGCCACCGGCGCGGAAATCGCCGAAATCATGGTTTCGGGCGGCAAGGCGACCGGGGTGCGGCTGGCATCCGGCGAAACCCATGTCGCGCGCAAGGCTGTGATTGCCGGCGTGGCGCCGAAAGCGCTGCCGGGCAGGCTGCTGCCCAATGGCTCCGGCGACGCCGGCTTCGATGCGGCGATGAAGACATTCCGCCATGCGCCGGGCACGATGATGATCCATCTGGCACTGGACGATCTGCCGGACTGGAGCGCCGGCGCCGAGCTTCGCCAATTCGCCTATGTGCATCTGGCGCCGTCGCTCGACGCCATGTCACATGTCTACCAGCAGGCGATCGCCGGGCTGCTGCCCAACCAGCCGGTGCTCGTGGTCGGCCAGCCGACGGCCGTCGATCCGTCGCGCGCGCCGCAAGGCAAGCATGTGCTGTGGGTGCAGGTGCGCATGCTGCCGGCGGAGATCCTCGGCGATGCGGCCGGCACGATCGCCCCCGCTCACTGGGACGCGGTCAAGGACGCCTATGCCGAGCGCGTGCTCAACATCATCGAGAGCTACGCGCCGGGATTGCGCAAAAAGATCCTTGGCCGTGCGATCTTCTCGCCTCTCGACCTCGAGCGCGAGAACCCGAACCTCGTCGGCGGCGACCAGATCTGCGGCAGCCACCATCTGGCGCAGAATTTCCTCTTCCGTCCGGCGCGTGGCTTCGCGCGCTGGAACACGCCGGTCTCGAACCTCTTCCTCACCGGCGCCGCGACATGGCCCGGCGCCGGGACGGGCGCAGGCTCCGGCTTCATGCTCGCCCAACAGCTGGGAGGGAACTAGAGCAATTCCAGGAAAAGTGTGAGCGGTTTTCCGCCCGGAATTGCGTAAAAACAAAGAGATAGGGCGTTTCGCCGTTTCCGTGAAACGGTGAACTAGAATTCCGGGATGGACAAGGCGCGGTTGCCCAACACCGAATGAAAAAGCCGCGCGGACAAATGACAACCAACAAGGGGAACGACCATGACCATCAACAGACGTGACTTGCTTGGGTATGGCGCCGTGGCGATCGGTGCGGCGACGCTGGGCCTGCCGAAGGCGGCAAAGGCGGCGGACGAGCTCACCATCGCCTACAACGTCAACCTGCCCTCATGGGACCCGACGACCGGACCCTCGGCCGTGAACCCGACCATCCAGGGGCTCTATCAGTCGGTGTTCGACCAGATCATCGGGCAGAAGCCGGACCTTTCCTTCACGCCCGGACTGCTCACCGAATGGGGCTGGAACGACGACCGCACCAAGGTGACGATGACGGTGCGCGACGGCGTGAAATGGCATGACGGCTCGCCCTTCACGGCGGAAGACGTGGTCTGGTCGCTGCAGCGCGCCGGCGACGAGAAGACCGGCAACCCGATCCAGTTCGTCTGGAAGAACGTCAACAACTTCAAGATCGACGGCAACAAGATCACCGGCGATGTCGTGCAGTTCGACCCGGTCTATTTCAAGTGGATGTCGTTCCTGACCGGCTACATCCTGCCGAAGGCCTATTACGAGAAGGTCGGCGCCGAGGGCTTCGAGAAGGCGCCAATCGGCACCGGTCCGTATATGGTCGACAAGTTCGAGCGCAACGCCTTCCTGCGGCTGAAGGCCAATCCGCACTATTGGGGCACGAAGCCCGCCTTCGAGAATGTGACGATCAAGTTCGTCACCGACGCGGCGAGCCGCGTCGCCGAGATCGAATCCGGCTCCTCGCAGGTGACGCTCGAAATTCCCTATGAGGAATATGACCGCCTCATCAAGAAGGACGGGCTGGCCGGCTCGATCAAGAACGTCTCCGACATCGGCATGATCTTCTTCAACGACATCGAGGCGATGCTGGACAAGAACGTGCGCCAGGCGGCCGTGATGGCGGTGGACAAGGAGCTGCTGGTCAAGCGGCTGCTGCGCGGCTACGGCCAGCCGATCGCCACGCTGGAGACGCCGGAATACACGGCCTTCGATCCGTCGATCAAGGTCGAGCACAATCCGGAAAAGGCCAAGGAACTGCTCGCCGCTTCCGGCTATTCGACCAAGAAGCCGGTGAAATTCACTATACAGACCACCAAGGGCTTCAAGCCCAAGGACTATGAGATGATCCAGGCGATCGTCGGCATGTGGCGCAAGGTCGGCATCGAGGCCAATATCGAGGTCTACGAGATCGCCAAGCACTACGAGCTGCGCGCCGCCGACAAGCTGGCGCCGGCGGCCTTCTACAATTGGGGCAACTCGATCGGCGACCCGACCACCTCGACCGGTTTCGCCATGTACGGCCCAAGCCCGCACTCGGTGTGGGACAGCCAGGACCTGATCGACATGATCAACCCGCTTTGGGGCGAGAAGGACGAGGCCAAGCGCATCGCCGGCTGGAAGGCCGTCGACAAGTACATCGCCGAGCAGGCCTATGTGCTGCCGCTGATGCAATATGCGCAGCCGATCGTGCACTCGAAGAAAGTCAATGTCGTGCAGCATGTGTCCGGCGCGCTGCTGCCGGCGCTGATGACCCCGGCCGCCTGATCCTCGGTCCTGGATTACCACGCGCGCCGTCCGCAAGACGGCGCGCATTTTCATTCGGACATATGGGCGCATGCTGCTGCAGAGATTTCTCGTTCGCCTGTTGACGATGCTGGTGACGCTGTTCGGCGTCGCCATCGTCGTCTTCGTGGTCATCCGCGTGGCGCCGGGCGACCCGATCGCCATGATGCTGCCGCCCGGCGCCAGCAATGACGACATTGCGCGGCTGCGCGCGCTCTACGGGCTCGATAAGTCGATCGTGCAGCAGTTCTTCATCTGGCTCGGCGGCGTGCTGCATGGCGATTTCGGCACCTCGATCTCGCTGCGCCAGGACGTGCTCGGCCTGGTGTTCAATCGGCTGCCGGCGACGCTGGAGCTTGCGACCGTGGCGCTGCTGATGGCGATCGCGATCGGCGCCACGGCCGCGATCCTTGGCGCGCGCTCGCGCGGCACGGCTGTCGAAGCGGGCATCGACATCGCCAGCGGCGCTACGCTTTCCATTCCCGATTTCCTCTGGGGCCTGGTACTGATCCTGCTGTTCGGCGTGCTGGTGCCTGTCTTCGACATTTCAGGGCGAGTTTCGCCGCAGCTGGACCTGCCTTTCGTCACCCAGTTCTATCTTGTCGAGAGCATCCTTCGGCTCCGCTTCGACCTCACCTGGGACCTGCTGAAGCACATGCTGATGCCGGCAGTGGCGCTGGCGCTGCCGTTGGCGGCGATCATCGCTCAGCTCCTGAAGCAGTCGCTGAAGGAAGTGCTGGACCTCGACTATGTCGTGCTGGCGCGGGTCAAAGGCTTTTCCGAAACGCAGGTGATCCTGCGCGAGGCGCTGAAGAACGCGGCGCTGCCGACGCTGACGCTGGTCGGCGTACAGTTCACGTTCCTCATCGGCGGCACCGTCATCGTCGAACGGCTGTTCTCCTACGAGGGCCTCGGCAACATGGCGATCGATGCCGTCATCAATCGCGACCTGCCGCTGATCCAAGGCATCGTGCTGGTGTTCGCGCTGCTCTTCGCGCTGATCAACCTTGCCGTCGACATGATGTATGCGCTGCTCAATCCGAGGCTGCGCCATGGATGAGGCGCGCATTGCCCGACGCGGCCTGAGCCCGCGGCTGTGGCTGGCCGGCGGCTGGCTGCTCTTGGCGCTGCTGGCGGCGATCTTCGCGCCATTGATCGCGCCGCAGGACCCGCTGGCGCAGGATTTGATGCTGGAGCGCCTGCCGCCCTTCTGGCTGGATGGCGCCGAGCCCGGCTATTGGCTGGGCACCGACAGCCTGGGACGCGATCTTCTCTCGCGGCTGATCTTCGGCGGACGCATCGCCTTCATCGTCGCTTTCGCCGCCGCGACGTCCGCCTGCCTCATCGGTTCGGCGCTCGGGCTGATCGCCGGTTATTTCGGCGGCTGGGCCGACCGCATCATCTCGCGCATCGTCGATGTCTGGATGGCCTTCCCGCCGGTGCTGTTCGCGATCCTCCTGGTCGCGGTGCTGGGCACAGGCCTCAGTTCCGTCATCCTCGCCATCGCGATCATCGATTGGACGCGCTTCTGCCGGGTGATCCGAGCCGAGGCGATGAGCCAGGCGCGCATGGACTATGTCGAGAGCGCGCGCATCGCCGGCTATGGCCGGATCGGCATCATGCTGCGCGAAGTGCTGCCCAATGTGCTGCCGTCGGTGGTGGCGCTCCTGTCGCTCGAAATGGGCATCGCCATGATCGTCGAGGCGATCCTCTCCTTCGTCAATCTGTCGATCTCGACCGACGATCCGACCTGGGGCAGCATCATCGCCGAGGGCCGGCTGTCGATCCATCAGGCCTGGTGGGTGTTGGTGTTCCCGCTGATCACGCTGATCCTCACCGTGCTTTCCTTCAGCCAGTTCGGCGAAGCGCTGAAGGCGCGCTTCGATCCGGTGCTGCGATGAGCGCGTGCCTCGACATCCGCCGCTTGAGCGCTGTGCTGCCCAACGGCCAGCGCGTGCTGCGCTCCGTGTCGCTTGCCGTCCGGCCGGGCGAAGTGCGGGCGCTGGTCGGCGAAAGCGGCGCGGGTAAGACGATGATCGGCAAGGCGGTGCTCGGCGTGCTGCCGAAAAGCGTGCGGATCGTCGAAGGCGAGATGCTGATCGAGGGCGAGGACCTGGGTCGGCTCGATGCCAAGGCGCGGCGCAATCTGATCGGAGCGCGCACGGCGCTGATCCCGCAGGATCCACTCACCGCGCTCAACCCCTCGCGCCGCATCGGCGCGCAGATGACCGACCGGCTGGTGCGCATCCTCGGCTGGAGTGGCGAAAGAGCCGACAAGCGTATCCGGCAGTTGCTCGACGAGGTGCAGATCCGCGACCCGGAACGCGTGCTGAAAAGTTACCCGCACGAATTATCCGGCGGCATGCGCCAGCGCGTGCTGATCGCGGCGGCCTTCGCGGCGGAGCCGAGGCTGATCGTCGCCGACGAGCCGACGACGGCGCTTGACGTGACGGTGCAGAAACAGATCCTGCGGCTGATCGCGCAACTGCAGCGCGACCATGGCACGGCGATCCTGTTCGTGACCCACGATCTCGGCGTCGTCGCCAAGATCAGCCAGAAAGTGTCGGTGCTCTATGCCGGCAAGATGGTCGAGGAGGCCGAAACCGCAGCCCTCTTCGCGGCCCCGCAACACCCCTACACGCGGGCGCTGATCGCGGCGACGCCGCGCTACACCGATCCCTACGCCTCGCTGAAGCCCGTCGACGAGAGCGTGCTTGCGGGGCTGGCGGCCGAGATTGCAGCGGCCGACAAGGAGTGGAGGCCCGGCCATGGCTGAGCCGCTGCTTTCCGTGCGGGGGCTGAAGGTGGCGTTGCCCGACATGACGCGCAAGCCGCTGATCGGCCGCGCGCCGTTGGCAGAAATCCTGAAAGGGCTGGACTTCGATCTGCCCAAGGGATCGGTCACCGGCATCGTCGGCGAGTCCGGCTCCGGCAAGTCGACGCTCGGACGCGCGCTGGTCAGGCTGCTCGAGCCGAGCGCCGGCTCGATCGGTTTCGAGGGGCGCGACATCAGCCGTCTTTCGGAAGCTGAGCTAAGGCCGCTACGCCGCGACCTGCAGATGATCTTCCAGGATCCGATGTCGTCGCTCAATCCGCGGCATACGATCTTCAACATCATCGCCGCCCCCTTGAGGCAGAACGGGCTTGGCGACCGGCTGAAGGAACGCGTCGCGGAAGCCCTGCAGCGCGTCGGCCTGCCGCAGAGCTTTGCCAGCCGCTACCGTCACGAACTGTCAGGCGGCCAGCGGCAGCGCGTCGGCATCGCGCGAGCATTGGCGTTGTCGCCGAAATTCGTGCTGGCCGACGAAATCGTCTCCGGTCTCGACGTCTCGACGCAGGCGCAAATCCTGACGCTGCTGGAGAAGCTGGCGGCCGAGATGGGGCTGACCGTCGCCTTCATCAGCCACGATTTGTCGGTGATCCGGCGGCTCTGCCAGCAGGTCATCGTCATGCGCGAAGGCAGGATCGTCGAGGCCAGTGCCACCGACGCGCTGTTCGACAACCCGAAGGAAACCTACACGCGCGACCTGCTCGCCGCCATTCCGCTGCCGGAGATCGATCCGGACTGGCTGCAGCCTCGGGCGCCGGCATGAGGTGAGTTTTGACTATCCGCACGCCGACCAGCGGGCCTCGGATGTGCGCAGGGACAAGTCGGCCCGCCAACGGAGGGTGACATGAAATACGCAATCCAGGCGGCGGTCTTCGCTGCCTCCTTGTTCGGCGCAATGGGAGCCGCCTCGGCGGATTCGATTCCCGGCATGCGCGGACACGACCATACCGGCATCACCGTGCCCGATATGAAGCAGGCCGTCGACTTCTTCACCAATGTCGTCGGCTGCAAGAAGGCGATGTCCTTCGGGCCGTTCGCCGACGACAAGGGCACCTTCATGCAGGACCTGCTCGGCGTCGATCCGAAGGCAGTGATCGAGGAGATCACCATGGTGCGCTGCGGCTACGGCTCGAACATCGAGCTGTTCAAATACACCGCGCCCGACCAGAAGGATGCAACGCCCAAGAACAGCGATATCGGCGGCTATCACATCGCCTTCTATGTCGACGACGTCGCCGCCGCGAAGACCTATCTGGAGGCCAAGGGCGTGAAGACACGATTGGGGCCGCTACCGGTGAAGGAAGGCCCGGCCGCGGGCCAGACCATCCTCTATTTCCAGGCACCGTGGGGGCTGCAGCTGGAAGCGATCAGCTACCCGACCGGCATGGCCTATGAGAAGGGCGCGGAGACGGTGCTGTGGAGCCCAAAAGACCCGACAAAATGATCCGACCGCATCCATCGTCCGATCATCGTTCAATTATGAAACTTTAAGCTTGAAATAATTTCCGTCGAGCGTGATACTGATATTCGGAGCCGCTGGTCCATTCGGCGGCTCCGGAGACCCTTAGAGCGTTTTACGCAATTCCGCACGGAAAACCGCTACGCACTTTTCCTGGAATTGCTCTAGAGGAGATCGCAAGACATGAAGGTTGCGGTTCTCGGCGGCGGGCCGGCCGGACTCTACTTTGCCATCTCGCTCAAGCTGCGCGACGCCGCGCATGAGGTGACGGTCTATGAGCGCAACCGCCCGGACGACACGTTTGGCTGGGGCGTGGTGCTGTCGGCGGAAACGCTGGAAAACCTGACCAAAAACGACCCGGTCAGCGCCGTCTGGATCAAGAAGCATTTCGCCTATTGGGACGACATCGCCGTCATCCATGACGGCGTGCGCACCGTGTCTTCCGGCCACGGCTTCTGCGGCATCGGCCGCAAGCGGCTCTTGATCCTGCTGCAGCGGCGCGCCCGCGAGCTCAACATCAACCTGAAGTTCGAGACCGATATCGCCGATCCCAGGCCGTTCATGGAAACGCATGACCTGGTGGTTGCCGCCGACGGCTTGAACTCGAAGTCGCGCGCGGCCTTCGCCGATGTCTTCAAGCCGGACATCGACACCCGCAAATGCAAGTTCGTGTGGCTGGGTACGACGCAGAAATTCGACGACGCCTTCACCTTCATCTTCGAGAAGACGGAGCATGGCTGGGTGTGGGCGCATGCCTACCAGTTCGACAGCGAGACCGCGACCTTCATCGTCGAATGCAGCGAAGAGACCTGGCAAGCCTTCGGCTTCGGCCAGATGACCCAGCAGGAATCGATCGCCGTCTGCGAGCGCATCTTCGCAAAACATCTCGGCGGCCATCCGCTGATGACCAACGCCAACCACATTCGCGGGTCTGCCTGGATCAACTTCCCGCGCGTGCTGTGCGAGCGCTGGTCGTACAAGAACCTGGCGCTGATGGGCGACGCCGCGGCTTCGGCGCATTTCTCGATCGGCTCCGGCACCAAGCTCGCGCTCGAAAGCGCGGTGGCGCTTGCCGATTATGTCGAGTCCGAACCCGACCTCGAAGCGGCTTTCCGCAAATATGAGGATGCGCGGCGCACTGAGGTGCTGAAGCTGCAGTCGGCGGCGCGCAACTCGCTCGAATGGTTCGAGGAAGTCGAACGATATCTCGGTCTCGATCCAGTTCAGTTCAACTATTCGCTGCTCACCCGCTCGCAGCGCATCAGCCACGAGAACCTTCGCCTGCGCGACGCGGAATGGCTGGCGGGCGCCGAGGAATGGTTCCAGCGCAAGGCCGGCGCCGGCGGCAACAGCTTGCGCCGCGCGCCGATGTTCGCGCCGTTCAAGCTGCGCGACATGACTTTAGCCAACCGCATCGTCGTTTCGCCGATGGCGCAGTACAGGGCCGTCGACGGCTGCCCGACCGACTGGCATTTTTCGCACTATGCCGAGCGCGCCAAGGGTGGCGCCGGGCTTCTCTATATCGAGATGACCTGCGTCAGCCCCGAAGGGCGCATAACGCCTGGATGCCCGGGCTTCTACAAACCGGAACATGAGGTCGCCTGGAAGCGGCTGGTTGATTTCGTCCACGCCGAGACCGAGGCAAAGATCTGCGCCCAGATCGGCCATTCCGGCGCCAAGGGCTCGACCCGTGTCGGCTGGGAAGGAACCGACGTGCCGTTGCCCTCCGGCAACTGGCCGGTGATGGCACCTTCGGCCGTGCCATGGTCGCCGAAGAACCAGGTACCGAAGGCGATGGATCGCGCCGACATGGATCTGGTCCGCGATCAGTTCGTCGCCTCGGCTCAGATGGCCGAGCGCTGTGGCTTCGACATGCTGGAGATCCACGCCGCGCATGGCTATCTGCTGTCGGCATTCATCACGCCGCTGACCAACCGCCGCACCGACGCCTATGGCGGCTCGCTGGAAAACCGCATGCGCTATCCGCTGGACATCTTCCACGCGGTGCGCGCGGTGTGGCCGGCGGAAAAGCCGATCTCGATGCGCATCTCGGCCAATGACTGGGTGGGGATCGAGGGCGTGACCCCGGCCGACGCGGTCGAGATCGCAAAACTGCTGCGCGAGGCCGGCGTCGACCTCTGCGACGTCTCGGCCGGACAGACCTCGATCGCGGCCA
The DNA here is from genome assembly GCF_051127865.1 of Mesorhizobium sp. RIZ17. NCBI lineage: Bacteria > Pseudomonadati > Pseudomonadota > Alphaproteobacteria > Hyphomicrobiales > Phyllobacteriaceae > Mesorhizobium > Mesorhizobium sp. RIZ17. The sequence goes on along the minus strand of NZ_CP147861.1, from coordinate 2,577,807 downwards.
AGCCGGTCTATGGCCGCATGTTCCAGACGCCGTTTTCCGACCGCATACGCAACGAGGTCGGCATGGCGACAATGGCGGTCGGCAACATCTACGAGCCCGATCACGCCAACTCGATCCTGATGGCCGGGCGCGCCGACCTGGTGGCGCTGGCCAGGCCGCACCTGGCCGATCCCTACTGGACGCTGCACGCGGCGGTGACGCTCGGCGACCGCGGTGTCAAATGGCCCGATCCCTATCTGCCCGGGCGCGACCAGATCTACCGGCTGGCCGAGCGCGAAGCCGCAGCGGGGCTCAAGGTATGAGCGCCGCGCGCGAAATCGCCGGCAAGCACGCGCTGGTGACCGGCGGCGGTTCCGGCGTCGGCAAGGCCATCGCGCTGGCGCTGGCGGAAGCAGGCGTAGCCGTCACCATCTGCGGGCGACGCGAGGCGGCGCTGGCCGAGGTCGCGAAGCAGAATGACCGCATCTTTGGATTCGCCGCCGACGTCACCAACGAGGCCGAAATGGCGGTCCTGTACCAGAAGGCGGAGGCCGCGCGCGGGCCGTTCGACATCGTCGTCGCCAATGCCGGCATGGCGGGCAGCGCGCCGGCGCACAAGACCGCGCTTGCCGATTGGCAGCGTACGCTCGAAGTCAACCTCACCGGCGCCTTCCTGACGGTGAAGCCGGCGCTGGCGGGCATGCTCGCGCGGAAGACGGGGCGGATCGTTTTCGTCGCTTCGACCGCGGGCCTCAAAGGCTATGCCTATGTCGCGCCTTACGTCGCCGCCAAGCATGGCGTTGTCGGGTTGATGCGGGCGCTGGCCGCGGAGACCGCCAAATCCGGCGTCACCGTCAACGCCGTCTGCCCGGGCTTCGTCGAAACCGACATGCTGGAGGAATCCGTCCAGCACATCGTCGAGAAGACCGGGCGCTCCACCGACGAGGCGCGCGCGAGCCTTGCGACGACGAACCCGCAAGGGCGTTTCATCCAGCCGGAAGAAGTCGCGACGGCGGTGCTGTGGCTGTGCAGCGATGCCGCGCGGTCGATCACCGGGCAGGCGATCTCGGTGTCGGGAGGCGAAACATGGTAGCGGGACCGACGTCCGCCGGACCGGGCAAGGACAGGCTGCGGCTCTGGATACGCCTGCTGCGCGCCTCGCGCACCATCGAGGCCGAGCTGCGCGAGCGGCTGAAGAAGGAGTTCGACACGACGCTGCCGCGCTTCGACGTGATGGCGGCGCTCTATCGCGTGCCGGAAGGCATGCTGATGAGCGACCTGTCGCGCTTCCTGCTGGTGTCGAACGGCAATGTGACGGGCATCGTCGACCGGCTCGTTTCGGAAGGGCTGGTGACGCGGTCGCGGCGCAATGGCGACCGGCGCACCTCGATGGTGCGGCTGACCGACGACGGCACGAAATCTTTCGCCGCGATCGCCGCCGCGCATGAGAGCTGGGTCGGCGAGCTGCTCGGCAATGTCAGCGAGGACGAGGCACGGCGGCTGGCCGGCATGCTGAAATCGTTCCGCAGCAATTGGGAGGGACGCGAATGAGCGCCATGGCAAAGCTCAAGCCCAAGCACTTCCTCTGGCAGGTCGACGGTCGGGTCGCGAAAATCCGGCTCGACCGTCCCGAGCGCAAGAACCCGCTGACCTTCGACAGCTATGCCGAGCTGCGCGACACCTTTCGCGACCTCGTCTATGCCGACGATGTCGACGCCGTGGTGTTCCTGCCCAATGGCGGCAATTTCTGCTCGGGCGGCGATGTTCACGACATCATCGGGCCACTGGTCAAGATGGACATGAAGCAACTGCTCGCCTTCACGCGCATGACCGGCGACTTCGTGAAGGCGATGCTGAATTGCGGCAAGCCGATCATTGCGGCGATCGACGGCGTGGCGGTGGGCGCCGGCGCGATCATCGCCATGGCCTCCGACATCCGCATCGCGACGCCCGAGGCAAAGACAGCCTTCCTGTTCACCCGCGTCGGCCTCGCCGGCTGCGACATGGGCGCCTGCGCGATCCTGCCGCGCGTCATCGGCCAAGGCCGCGCCGCCGAGCTGCTCTATACCGGCCGCACCATGAACGCGGCCGAGGGCGAGCGCTGGGGGTTTTACAATCGCCTTGTCGAGCCCGCCGCGCTCGAAGCCGATGCGCTCGACATGGCGGCACGCATCGTTTCCGGCCCGACCTTCGCCCACGGCATCACCAAGACGCAGCTCAACCAGGAATGGTCTATGGGCCTCGACCAGGCGATCGAGGCCGAAGCGCAGGCGCAGGCGATCTGCATGCAGACCGGCGATTTCGAGCGGGCGTATAACGCGTTCGTGGCCAAGGAAAAGCCGGTGTTCGAGGGGAATTGAGGATGGGTGCGTTCTTGGAGACGCAGGCGGGAAAGCCCCCCTCTGTCCTGCCGGACTATCCGGCAGGACAGAGGGGGGCGCCGTAGAGCGCTAACCTCGCAGACCTGCGGAGGCACAAATGCCTGACCGTTCCTTCCTCAACTGGCCCTTCTTCGAAGACCGCCACCGCCAACTCGCCGAACAACTCGACGCCTGGTGTGCGAAAAACCTCCCCGTCGATCATCACGACGTCGACGCCGCCTGCCGCGACCTCGTGGCGAAACTCGGCCGCGATGGCTGGCTGAAGCCGACGGCGCTCGACCCGGTCGCTCCCGGCCCGCTCGACGTGCGCACGCTCTGCATCACGCGCGAGACGCTGGCGCGCCATGACGGGCTCGCCGATTTCGCCTTCGCCATGCAAGGGCTCGGCACCGGGGCGATCACGCTGTTCGGCACGCCGGACCAGCAGCGCTGGCTGGAAAAGACCCGGGCCGGCCGGGCGATCTCGGCTTTTGCCCTGTCGGAGCCACGCTCGGGATCAGACGTCGCCAACATGGAGATGGCGGCCACGCGCGACGGCGGCGACTATGTGCTTTCCGGCGAAAAGACCTGGATCTCCAATGGCGGCATCGCGGATCTCTATGTCGTGTTCGCCCGCAGCGGCGAGGCGCCCGGCGCCAAGGGGATTTCCGCTTTCATCGTTCCCGCCGACACCAAGGGTCTCGGCATCGCCGAACGGCTGGAGGTGGTCGCCCCTCACCCACTGGCGCGACTGTCCTTCGACAACGTCCGAATCCCGGCTTCCGCGCTGATCGGCAAGCCCGGCGATGGTTTCCGCATCGCCATGTCGGTGCTCGACGTCTTCCGCTCGACGGTGGGCGCCGCGGCACTCGGTTTCGCGCGGCGCGCGCTGGACGAGAGCGTGAAGCGTGCGTCCGAACGAAAACTGTTCGGCGCGCCGATGGCCGAGTTGCAGATGGTGCAGGGCCACATCGCCGATATGGCGCTCGATGTCGACGCCGCCGCGCTCCTCATCTACCGTGCCGCCTGGACCAAGGACATGGGCGCCGCGCGGGTGACCCGCGAGGCGGCGATGGCCAAGCTGTTCGCCACCGACAAGGCGCAGGAGGTGATCGACAAGGCGGTGCAACTGCATGGCGGCGACGGCGTGCGCAAAGGCCACATCGTCGAGAGCCTCTATCGCGAGATCCGGGCGCTGCGCATCTATGAGGGCGCCTCGGATGTGCAGAAGGTGGTTATCGCCAGGCAGGTGATGGGCGGGGCATGACGCGATGCCTTGCGAAGCAAATTTGAAATAGGGGGAGGCCAGACATGCACACGATCCTGCAGCCCGAAGGCTGGGCCAAGCCGATCGGCTACGCCAATGGCGTGGCCGCGCGTGGCCGGCTTGTCTTCATCGGCGGTCAGGTCGGCTGGAATGCCGAATGCAAATTCGAGACCGACGACTTCGTCGGCCAGGTGCGCCAGACGCTGGCCAACGTCGTCGCCGTGCTGGCCGAAGCCGGTGGCGAGCCGCGGCACATCACCTCGATGACCTGGTACTTCACCGACAAGGCCGAGTATGTCGGCAATCTGAAGGGGATCGGCGAGGCTTATCGCGACGTGATCGGCCGGCATTTTCCGGCGATGGCCGCCATGCAGGTGGTGGCGCTGGTCGAGGACCGGGCCAAGATCGAGATCCAGGCGACCGCGGTGATACCGGAGTAGCTACTGGCGAAACCCCGCCTGCCTCAGCAGCGGCAGAACGTGGTCGCAGAAATAGGGCAGTTCCTGGGTGTAGTTGACGAAGGACAGCGCGATGCCCTGGTAGCCATGTCCGGCAATTTCCGCCATGTCGGCGGCGATCGTCTCCGGCGTGCCGATCAGCGGGTAGGTGCCGGCGCCGCCGGCGAAACGCTGGCGGTAGCGGTCATAGGCGTGCGGGTCGTGCGATTTGGAGAATTCCTTCTTGCCGGCCATATGGGCATCGACGGCTTCGTGGTCGGCCATCGTGACGGCGTAGCGCGTGTAATAGGCTTGCGCCTCCTCCAAGGTCGGACGGCAGACCACATGCGCCACGGTATAAACGCCGACGTCGCGGCCGACCTTGGCGGCACGCTCGCCGATATCGGCGACATGCTTGCCGGCATCGCTCATCTCGGAGAAGGTCGTGAACAGGTAGTCGCATCGGGCGGCGGCGAAATCGCGGCCCGGGCCGCCGAAAGCGGCGTTCATCGTCACCGGCCCCGGCACCTGCAAGCTGGCCGGCCGGCTCACCGCCTCCTTCAGCCGGTAATAGGCGCCCTCATAGTCGAGCGGCTCGCTTGAGGCATAGAGACGTTCGAGTATCTCGATCCACTCGGCGGCCTGGTCATAACCCTTCTCGACCAGCGGCGTGCCGAACATGCCGAATTCCTTCGGGTTCCAGCCGCAGACGATGTTGAGCCCCGCCCTGCCCTGGCTGACATGGTCGACCGTCGCCAGCGCCTTGGCGGCGTAGAGCGGATGCACCAACGGCACATGCACTGTCATGAACAGGCCGATCTGCTCGGTCGCGGCGGCAAGCGCGGCTGCCCATGTGAACGTCTCGAAGGAGAATTCGCGCACCTTGTTGCGGCCGCCGAAGCCGCGCCAGCGGGCGATCGGCAGCATGAATTCGAGGCCCGCGCGGTCGGCTATCTGCGCCGCCGTCAGATTATCCTGCCAGCTTGCCGTCCAGCGCTCCGGCACATCGGTGATGGCCAGCCCGCCATCGGCGTTGGTGGAAAAGACGCCGAGCTTCAGTCTGTTCGGGCCGTGCAGGGGATGCGTTTTGATCATGTCTCTAACTCGCGGCGGAAGACCCACACGCTAGGCCCGGGCAAAAATATTTCAAGCCTGAAACAGCTTCGCGTCACCGTCGTTTGCGGATATGCATTTGGGCAACAGGAAAAGGGGATGGACATGAGCGAGTTCCGCCAGAAATGCATCGGCAAGACGAACCTCATAGGGTCCTTCGCCGCCATTCCCCACCCGGTCGCGGTCGAAGTGATGGCATCGTCCGGCCTCGATTTCCTCTGCATCGACTGGGAGCACGCACAGATCTCGCGCGACATGATCGAGGCCATGGTGCGCGCCGCCGACGTGCATCGCGTGCCGGCCATGGTGCGGGTTCCCGGCCATGCGCCCGAAGCCATCCAGGCGGCGCTGGACAGTGGCGCGCAAGGCGTGCTCGTGCCTCGCGTCTCGACCGCCGCGCAGGCCGAGATGGCGGTGAAAGCCTCGCGCTATCCGCCTCTCGGCGAGCGCGGTGTCGGACCGGGACGAGCCGCGGGCTATGGCTATCGCATTCCCGAATATCTGGCCGCCGCGAATGACCGGATTATCGTTGCCATTCAGGTCGAGACCGCCGGGGGGCTGGCCAATATCGAGGCGATCGCAGCCGTCGACGGCGTCGACCTGATTTTCGTCGGCCCAGGCGATCTCTCGGTGTCGATCGATGCCGTCGGACCGGCGGGCGCGGACAAGCTCTCCCAGGCGATCAGGACGATCATCGCCGCGACCGTCGCGCGGGGCCGGACCGCCGGCATATTCTGCGCCAGCCCGCAGAATGTCGGCCGATGGGCGGCCATGGGCGCGAGCTTCTTCGTGCTGGCCAGCGACACGATGTTTCTTGGCGCCGGCGCGGCGGCGAACGCTACCGCCGCGCGCGCCGAGCTAGACTAGCCAAAGGGCCTATCGGCGAGGCAACGGGCCAAGAAACTTTTTAAGCTTAAAACTTTTGCCTTGAAAAGCGCAGCGCTTTGGATAGCATCCGAAGCTGATGCGACCGCCGTGGCGGAGGGGCTTTTCCGGTCGGTCCATCGTTGGAGGAAGGGGTTTCAGTCCTTGTCGTTCGTGTTGCCCCAGTCGTCGTCCAGCGCGCGCTATGCTTTCGATGGCGTGCGGGCGCAAATTCGCGACCTGCACACGGAGAACATCGCAAACCTGGCGGTCCGCGCACGTGAGCTCGGCGATGTCATCGCGCTCTGGTACGGCGAAGGCGACGTGGTGACGCCGGCCTTCATCCGCGATGCGACGAAGGCCGCTTTCGACGAGGGCTTGACCTTCTACGTGCCCAACATGCGCGGGCACGGACCTCTGAACGAGGCGCTGTCGGACTACCAGACCCGCATCCATGGCCGCTCCATCCCGATCGCCCGCACCACGGTGACGCCGGGCGGCATGCAGGCGCTGTACCTGGCGCTGGAACTTCTGGTCGATACCGGCACCAACGTCGTCTATGTCGCGCCGCAATGGCCCAACATCCACAACGCCATCCACCTGATCGGCGGTGAGCCGCGTCCGTTCTCGCTCGACTTCAAGGGCGACTGGCAACTCGATCTCGACCGGCTGTTCGCAAGCTGCGATGCGCGCACCCGCGCGATCTTCCTGTCGACGCCGTCCAACCCTACCGGCTGGACCGCTACGCGCACGGAGATGCAGGCGCTGCTCGACTTCAGCCGGCGCACCGGCATCTGGATTATCTCCGACGAGGTCTATGGCCGCCTCTATTTCGACGGCGACGTCGCGCCCTCGATCCTGCAGATCGCCGAGGACGGCGACCGGGTGCTGTCGGTCAACAGTTTTTCCAAAGCCTGGGCGATGACCGGGTGGCGCATCGGCTGGCTGACGCATCCATCGGGCGTTGCCGACCAGCTCGGCGCGATGACGCAATATATCAACAGCGGCACAGCGGCACCGATCCAGGCGGGCGCCGTTGCCGCCATCCGCCAGGGCGAGCCGCTGGTCGAGGAAATCAGGCAGCGGATCAGGACCGGCCTCGACCTTGCCTATGACAGGCTGGCGCAAATCCCCGGCATCATCCTGCCGACCAAACCGCGCGGCGGCATGTATGCCTTCTTTGCCATGGAAGGCGAAAGCGATGCGCGGCAGGTCTGCGCCAGGATCCTGGAAACCGCGCGGGTCGGGCTGGCGCCCGGTCATCTGTTTGGAAATTCGGCCGCAGCGTTCCTGCGCATGTGCGTGTGTCGCGACAGCGGCCAGATAGAAACGGCGCTCACCCGCATGGTCGCCGCCATGAATTGACGCCCCGCTGGGAGGCGGGACGGCAAGAAACCGTGCGGGGTCAGCCCCGCCCGATCAACAACCAGAGGGAAGACCCAGAGGGAAACCAAATGAGCTTTACGCGTCGCAACCTGCTTGTTCTGGCCGCCGCCATCGGCATCGCCGCCGGCCCCGCCACCGCTTATGCCGCCGATGTGCTCAATGTCGGTGCCTACCCGACCAATCCGCCCTTCGAATACAAGAACGAGAGCGGCACTTTCGAGGGCTTCGAGGTCGACATCATCAACGAAGCGGCCAAGCGCATCGGTATGACCACCGATATCGCCGATCTCGGCTTCCAGGCGCTGTTCGCGGCTGTCAGCTCCAACCGCATCGATGTCGCGATCTCCTCGATCACCATCACACCGGAGCGCCTGAAAACGCTGTCGTTCACCCAGCCCTACTATGATTCCGACATGGGCATCGCCACCAAGACCGACAGCGCGATCAACACCGAGGCCGACCTCAAGGGCAAGATCGTCGGCGTGCTGTCCGGCTCGACCGGAGAGACCTGGGTCAAGAACCACCAGGCGGCCGACGGCTACAGCGACGTGAAGGGCTACGACACGCAGCAGAATCTTTTGCTCGACCTCAGCGCCGGCCGCGTCGATGCCGCTGTCAGCGACATTCCCGGCATGCAGTACTCCTTCCAGAAGATGAAGGACCTCGTCGTCAAGCAGCGCATCAAGACCGGCGAGCAGTACGGGCTGATGATGAGCAAGGACCATCCGTTGCTCGGCAAGCTGAACGATGCGCTGACGGCGATGAAGAAGGACGGCACGCTGGCCGCCATCCACAAGAAGTGGTTCGGCACCGACGCGCCGGCCGACTCCTCGACCGTCAAGGAAATGCCGCTGCCCAAGGCATGAGCGGCGACGGGCAGAACGGGGACGTGCCGGCTCGGAAGGCCGGCACGTCTCGTTTTCACGCATGCCCCTCCCGGGATCGCATCCGGTCGGCTAGGCCGATCCCGGTAGCCCGGGTCTGGCTCTAGTCTAGCGTCGTAGGACGCAAACGGTTCGGGAACGCTCCCATGTCGCTGATCGACACCTTCTTCAATCCCGACGTCATTGCGTCGAGCCTGCCGGCGCTGCTGCGCGGCTTCCTCAACACGCTGCTGCTCGGGGTGATGAGCATCGTCATCGGCATCGCGGTCGGGCTGGCGATCAGCCTGCTGCGGCTCTACGGGCCGAAGCCGCTGCGCTGGCTCGCCATCGGCTACACCGACATCTTCCGCGCCCTGCCGGTGCTGGTGGTGCTGATTTTGATCTACTACGCGCTGCCTTTCCTCGGCATCCGCCTGTCGTCATGGGCCTCGGCCGTCACTGCTTTCGCCATCATCATGTCGGCCTATTCGGCCGAAGTGTTCCGCTCCGGTATCGAGAGCATTCCGAAGGGCCAGTTCGAGGCGGCGCAGGCGCTTGGCCTGCCGTTCATGCTCACCTTGCGCAAGGTGGTGCTGCCGCAAGCGATCCGCGTCGTCATACCGCCGATGACCAGCAACTGCGTCTCGATGTTCAAGGATACCTCGCTGGCCTCGACCGTGGCGCTGCCGGAACTTTTGAAGGAAGCGACCAATGCGCAGTCGCTCTACGCCAACCCCTCGCCGCTGATCGGCGCCGCGCTGGTCTATCTCATCTTCCTCTGGCCGATGGTTCGCCTCGTCAGCCTGCTCGAGCGCCGCTTCCAGACAGAGAAGACGCGCTGACGCCCACCAAGTCCCCATCCAAGTCCTTCGCAGGAGCTTACCCGTGAACAAGCATCAGACCGACAACACGAACGTCGCCGCGTTCCCCGTCGAAAAAATCCGCTCCATGTTTCCGGCGCTCAAGCAGGCCGGCGACTTCATCTTCATGGACAATGCCGCCGGCGCGCAGATCCCGCAGAGCGTGCTCGACGCGGTGACCAACCACCTGGTGTCGCACAATGTGCAGCGCGGCGGCCGCTATGGCCGCAGCGTCACCGTCGACCAGTCGGTCGCCGAGGCGCGGGAGAGTGTGGCGCTTCTGATCAACGCCTACAGCCCGTCCGAAATCTGCTTCGGCATGAACGCCACCTCGTTCATCCGCCTGGTCAGCCTCGGCATCGGCCAGATGCTTGCCAAAGACGGTGATGGGGAACGCGACGAGATCGTCATCACCGACATGGACCACGACGCCAACATCGCCACCTGGCTGGCGCTGGAATCGGCCGGCGCCAAGTTCAAATGGTGGCGCATGCGCGAGGACGGCAATCTCAATGTCGACGACCTCAAGCCGCTGGTGTCGGAGCGTACCCGGCTCGTCGCCTGCACGGTGACAGCGCATTCGATCGGCTCGATCGTCGACGTCGCCTCGGTGGCGAAAATCGCACATGCCGCCGGCGCAGAAGTGTTCCTCGACTGCGTGCATTATGGACCGCACGGACTGATGGACGTGCAGGCCTGGCAGTGCGACTATCTCGTCTGCTCCGGCTACAAGAATTTCTCGCCGCATATGGGCTTCCTGTGGGGCCGCTTCGACACGTTGAAGCGGCTGCCGACCTTCCGCGAGGATTTCATTCCGAACGAGCCGCCCTACAAGGTCGAGGCCGGCACCTTCATCTACGAGAATGTGTCGGGCATGGATGCGGCGGTGCGCTACCTGGAATCGATCGGCCGCAACTTCTTAGCCCAAAACAACCGCTCGCGCCGCGACAACATCGTCGCCGGCATGAACGCCATCCGCGACTATGAGCTCATGCTGGCGCGCGAGATGATGAAGGTGCTGAAGGATTGCGGCGCCACCATCTACGGCGTCGCCGACGAGGGGCGCATCCACGAGCGCGTGCCGACCTTTTGCTTCAACATCGGCAAGCTGTCGCCGCAAAGGATCGTCGAGGAGATGGCGGCCATGCAGATCGGCATCCGCGACGGCCACATGTATGCGCCAAGGCTGATGAAGCGGCTCAACCTGTCGATGGACAGCGGCGCGATCCGCGCCTCCCTGGTGCATTACAACACGGTGGAGGAAGTGCGCCGGTTTGGGGAAGCGCTGCGGGCGATTGTTGCGAAGCTGTCGTAGGCTGGACGCACTTAGCTCGGCGTCGTCATCCACGGGCGAAGCAAGGAGCGAAGCGACGCGGCGCAGACCCGAGGATCCATTCCGTGACGTATGAGCGCCGCTCACGGTGCAGAATTCTGCACCGCTGCGCCTTTCGAGTGAGGTAACGGCATGGGTCTGCGCGCTGCTTCGCAGCGCTCCGCCCTAGAATGACGACCCCTAGGCCAGCGCCCTCTAGGAGGACGAAGCAGACGTCAAGCCGCCTTCTTCTTCGCCAGCCTTGCCTTGATGCTCGCGATGTCGGCGCGCGGCGTCGCGGCGAAGAGCGTCTTGGTGTAGGCGTGCTTGGGGTCGGAGAAGACCTCGTCGCGCGGGCCGTATTCGACGGCTTCGCCGAAATACATGACCATCACGTCGTCGGCGATGTAGCGCACCACCGAGAGGTCGTGGCTGATGAAGACGTAGGTCAGCTTGAACTCGTCCTGCAGGTCGGCAAGCAGGTTGAGCACCTGCGCCTGCACCGAGAGGTCGAGCGCCGAGACCGGTTCGTCCAGCACCAGGAGGCTCGGGTTCAGCATCAGCGCGCGGGCAATGGCGATGCGCTGGCGCTGGCCGCCCGAGAACATATGCGGGTAGCGGTTGTAGTGCTCGGGTCCGAGGCCGACCTTCTTCAGCATCTTCATCGCCAGGTCGCGCCGTTCCTCGGCCGGCTTGTCGGTGTTGATGAGGAGCGGCTCGCCGAGAACGTCGCCGATCTTCTGGCGCGGGTTGAGCGAACCATAGGGGTTCTGGAAGACGATCTGCACCTTGCGGCGCATTTCCTTCGTGAGCCCGTCCCTGGCGATGTCGACCTTGTTGCCGTCGATGAAAAGCTCGCCGGAGGTGGCCGGGTCGATGAGCGTGATGATGCGGGCAAGCGTGGACTTGCCGCAGCCGCTCTCGCCGACGATGGCAAGCGTCTTGCCCTTCTCGACACTGAAGGAAACGCCCTTCACCGCATGCACGGTGCGCGCGCCGCGGAACAGGCCGCCGCCGACATGGTAGTCGCGTTTGATGTCCTTGCCTTCGACGACCTTGGTCATGCGCCCGCTCCTGAAGGCGCAGGTTCGAACAGCATGTCGGAGACGGTCGGCAGCCGGTCGCCGACGGCGTTCTCCGGCAGCGCCGAGAGCAGCGCGCGCGTGTAGTTGCTCTTCGGCGATTCAAAGAGCGACAGCACGTCGGCCTCTTCCATCTTGCGGCCCTTGTACTGGACGATGACGCGGTCGGCGGTTTCGGCCACCACGCCCATATTGTGGGTGATCATGATCAGGCCCATGCCGTATTTGGCCTGCAGCGAGACCAGCAGATCGAGGATCTGCTTCTGGATGGTGACGTCGAGCGCGGTGGTCGGCTCGTCGGCAATCAACAGCTTCGGATTGCAGGCGATCGCCATGGCGATCATGACGCGCTGGCACTGGCCGCCCGACATCTGGTGCGGGAAGGAATTGAGCCGGTCGGCCGGTTCCGGAATGCCGACCTGCTTGAAAAGCTCGATGGCGCGGGCGCGGCGCTGGGCCTTGTCCATGCCCATATGGAAACGCAGCACTTCCTCGATCTGCATGCCGACGGTGAAGCAGGGGTTGAGGCTGGCGACCGGCTCCTGGAAGATCATGGCGACGTCCTTGCCAATGATCTTGCGGCGATCGGCCGGGCTGATCTTCAGCAGGTCGCGGCCATTGAAGGTCATGCGGTCGGCGGTGACGCTCGCCGTCCACGGCAGCAGGCCCATGACGGCCAGCATCGACACCGATTTGCCGGAGCCGGATTCGCCGACAATAGCGAGCACCTCGCGCTCGTCGACATGGAGCGAGACGCCGTCGACAGCACGGAAGGGACCGGACGCGGTCTGGAACTCGACGACGAGGTTCTGGATGTCGAGCAGCGCCATCACGACCTCCTCAGCTTGGGATCGAGCGCATCGCGCAAGCCGTCGCCGACAAGGTTGATGGCAAGCACGGTGATCAGGATGGCGAGACCCGGGAAAGTCACCACCCACCAGGCGCGCAGGATGAACTCGCGCGCCGTGGCAAGCATGGTGCCCCATTCCGGCGTCGGCGGCTGCGCGCCCAGACCCAGGAAGCCGAGAGCGGCGGCTTCGAGGATGGCGTTGGAGAAGGACAGCGTGCCCTGGACGATCAGCGGTGCCAGGCAGTTGGGCAGGATGGTGCGCAGCATCAACCGGGTATGACCGGCTCCCGCGACCTTCGCCGCCACGACATATTCGCGGCTTTTCTCGGCCATGACGGCGGCGCGCACCAACCGCGCGAAATGCGGCTGCAAGACAAGCGCGATGGCCAGCATCGCATTGAACAGGCCGGGGCCGAGGATGGTGACCAGCACCAGCGCCAGAAGCAGCGACGGGAAGGCCAGGATCAGGTCCATGACGCGCATGATCGCGACGTCGACCCAGCCGCGGAAATAGCCGGCGAGCAGGCCGAGCGTGATGCCGCCGGTGAGCGCCAGCGTAACGACGACGGCGCCGATGAGCAGCGAGAAGCGCGCGCCGTAGAGCAGGCGCGAGAGGATGTCGCGGCCGACTGGGTCGGTGCCGAGCAGATACTGCGCCGAGCCGCCGTCCTGCCAGGCGGGGGGCCGCAGGAACGCCGTCTTGTCCTGCACATCGGGCGCATAGGGCGCGAGCAGCGGCGCGAAGAGCGCCGCCAGCACCAGCAGGATGAAGACGAACAGGCCGATCACCGCACCGCGGTTGACCGAGAAGTAATGCCAGAAGGTCTTCAGGCCGGTGAGACGGTCCGGATTGCCGGCCGCCATCGGGGCGATTTCGGTCGACTGGCTCATCACGCCGCCCTTATGCGCGGGTTGATGACTGCATAGAGCACGTCGACGATCAGGTTCACGGCCATGACGATAAGCGCGATCAGGAGCAGGCCAGACTGCACCACAACATAGTCGCGTTTGGATATGGACTCGACCATCCACCTGCCGATGCCCGGCCAGGAGAAGATCGTTTCGGTAAGGATGGCGCCGGCGAGCAACGTGCTAACCTGCAGGCCGATGGTGGTGACCACCGGAATGAGCGCATTGCGCAGGGCATGCACGCCGATGACTCGGGCCGACGAAAGGCCTTTGGCGCGGGCAGTCCGCACATAGTCCTCGCCCAGCACCTCGAGCATGGCGGAGCGTGTCTGGCGCGCTATCACAGCCAGCGGAATTGTGCCGAGCACAATTGTCGGCAGCACCAGGTGGCGCAATACCGAGCGAAACGCATCCCATTTGCCGTAGAGCAAGGTGTCGATGGTCATGAAGCCGGTGATCGGCTTGAAGAAGTACTGCAGGTCGATGCGGCCGTTGACCGGTGTCCAGCCGAGATAGCCGGAGAAAAAGATGATGAGCAGCAGGCCCCACCAGAAGATCGGCATGGAGTAGCCGACGAGCGCCGTGCCCATCAGCGACTGGTCGAACCACGAGCCACGCTTGATCGCCGCAAAGATGCCGGCCGGAATGCCGAGCGCCATGGCGAAAATCATGGCGAAGAAGGACAGTTCCAGCGTCGCCGGGAAGAGCGTCTTGAACTCTTCGAGAACCGGGCGCTTGGACGAAATCGAGACGCCGAAATCGCCGGTGGCGACCTCACTGACATAACGCGCGTACTGCTCCCAGATCGGCAGATTGAAGCCGAACTGCTGCTTGAGTTCTTCGTAGCGGGCGGGGGCAACGCCATGCTCGCCGGCCATGGCGAGGATCGGATCGCCGGGCAGCAGCCGCACGAACGCGAAGGCGCAGATGGTGATGCCGACCAAAGTCGGGATCAGGAGGGCGATTTTGTTGAGAAGATATCTGAGCATCGTCAAATGGAATGGGGCGGCGCTGGAATTGCGCCGCCCCGTTCGCAATATTATTCGGCCTTGTCAACGCCGTCGAAGCGATGAATGCCGAGCGGGTCCATCTTGAAGCCGCTGACATTATTGCGAACGACCGCGTAAACCTGGCTGTGGGCCAGCAGGAAGGCGGGCGCTTCCTTGGCGAAGATCACCTGGGCCTGTTCATAGAGCTTGGTGCGCTCGGCCTGGTCGCTCGTCTTCTTGGCTTTCTGGATCAGGTCCTCGAAGTCCTTGTCGCACCAGCTTGAGTAGTTCGAGACGCCGATGGCAGAGCAGGCGAAGAGAGTGGCGAAGAAGTTGTCCGGATCGCCATTGTCACCGGTCCAGCCGATCTGGAAGGCGCCGGGACGGTCCTTCTTCTTGCCTTCCGAGCGATACTTGGTCCACTCGTAGTTGACGATCTCTGCCTTGACGCCGACCTTGGCCCAATCGGCCTGGATCAGCTCCGCGGCACGCTGGAAGTTCGGGTTGTACGGACGAACGCGGTCGGAAGCCCAGAGCTGGATGTCCTTCAGCCCCGCATCGGCCAGCACCTTCTTGGCCGCGTCCGGATTGTAGGCGTCGGCCTTCACGTCCTTGTTCCACGACCACATGGTCGGCGGGATCAGGTTTTCGGCAGGCGTGGCGCCGGCATCCTGGAACAGCGACTTGATCAGCGCTTGCCGGTCGATCGCCTGGTTGAGCGCATGGCGCACTTCCGGTTTGTCGAGCGGCGGGATGGTGGTGTTGTAGCTCATATAGCCAATGTTCAGGCCGGCCTGATCCATCAGGGTCACGTCCTTGTTGGCCTTGATGGTGGCGATGTCGGCCGGGTTCGGATACGGCGCGATATCGCATTCGCCGGCCAGCACCTTCTGGATGCGGGCGGTCGCGTCAGGCGTGATGGCGAAGACCAGGTCGTCGATCTTTTCCTTGCCCTTGAAGTAGTCCGGATTGGCCGCGTAGCGGATGACCGAATCCAGCTGATAGTCGACGAACTGGAACGGGCCGGTGCCGATCGGCTTGGTCGAGAAGTCGGCCATTTTGCCGTCCTTCTGGAGCTGGTCGGCATATTCCTTCGACACGATCGAGGCGAAGTCCATGCCGAGGTTTGCCAGCATCGGCGCGTTCGGCTCGGTCAGCGTCAGCTTGACGGTGAGGTCATCGACCTTCTCCCACTTGGCGACGTATTTCGGCATGTCCATGCCCGTGTAATAGTCCCAGGTCAGGTTCGGCAGATACTTGTCGCCGTTCCAGGGATTTTCCTTGTTGAACTGGCGATCGAAGGAGAAGACGACGTCGTCGGCGTTGAGGTCGCGCGTCGGCTTGAAATAATCGGTGGTCTGGAACTTCACACCCGGATGCAGATGGAAAGTATAGACCAGGCCGTCGTCGGAGATTTCCCACTTGTCGGCAAGACCCGGCTCGACCTCGGTGCCGCCGTGCTTGAACTCGACCAGTCGCGAATAGACCGTGCGCGACGAGGCGTCGAAGTCGTTGCCGCCAGTCGTCGTACCCGGATCGAAATTGGCCGGCGACGCTTCCGAGCAATAAACGAGCGTCTTAGCACTGGCCATGCCGCTGAGGACGCTTGCAGCCAGCAACGCGGCTGCAAAAGTCATTGTCTTTTTCATTGAGCACTCCCTGATGTTCTCTCAAGCCCCTCTATCAGGCTCGCGAAGGGCGCATATAAGCACCGTTTCTTCGCCTTTGGAACACCCCGTTTGCGTACCCCATGGGAAGCAGGAAAAGAATCTAGTTTTTGCTCAAAAAGTAGAAAAGGTGAGTAGTTTTTTCTGCTCACGACATTATTAACGACGGCATTTTTTTATTGATTGCTCGCCTTGAGAAATGGGCTCAGGGGGCCTGACTGCCTGAGGTCTGCCTGCTGCCCGGGCACGATATATGAGGCCGCCGAGGCATAGGATTTTGACCGCAAATCTTTCCCCGCCCTGCCGCTGGGGCAAGGCTTGCACGCTCGCCGATAGAGGCAATACATAGACGATGGGCGGGATTTCCCGGAAAATCCGCAACCGGCGTGGAGGACGCTTCCTTGAAGCGCGCGCCCGGATAGAAGGCGACAGGGAGAGACAGGTGGCAAAAGCAGCCAAGACGACAGCCGCGGCGAAAGCAAAGGCCAAGGCCGCCGCCGAAAGCGATGCGCCCAAGGCTGCCAAGACCAAAGCAACGCCCAAGGCAAAGGCGGCGGCAAAGCCGGCCGCCGCCAAGCCCGCGGCGACAAAGACCAAGGCCGTAGCCGCGAAAGTGGGCAAACCGGCAACCGCAAAAGCGGAGGCTGCCCAGCCGAGCGCCGCCAAGCCTGTCTCGAAGAGCTTGCCGAAGGCGATCACCGCGCTCACTGTCGGCCTGCCGGAAAAGCCTTGGCTGAAAAGCTATCCGAAGAACATGCCGGCCGAGATCGGCGCCCTGCCCTACAAGTCCATCGGCGAGTTCCTGGTCGGCGCCTGCAAGCAATTCGGCGGGCAGCCGGCCTTTGTGTGCATGGGCAAGTCGATCACCTATGCCGAGCTCGAGCGGCTGTCGGCCGCGTTCGGCGCCTATCTGCAGGCGAGAGGCCTGGAGAAGGGCGCGCGCGTGGCGCTGATGATGCCGAACGTGCTGCAGTATCCGGTGGCGATGATGGCCATACTGCGCGCCGGCTATACCGTGGTGAACGTCAATCCGCTCTACACGCCGCGCGAACTGGAACATCAGCTGAAGGATTCCGGCGCGCAGGCGATCGTCATCCTCGAAAACTTCGCCGGCACGCTGCAGGCGGTGATCGCCAGGACGCCGGTCAAGCATGTCATCGTCGCCGCGATGGGCGACATGCTGGGCGGCCTCAAGGGCGCCATCGTCAACATCGTCGTGCGGCGGGTGAAGAAGATGGTTCCGGCGTGGTCGCTGCCCGGCCATGTCAAGTTCAACGCCGTGCTCAAGACCGGCGCGACCATCGCCTTCAAGCCGCCCACGGTCTCCGGCGACGACATCGCCTTCCTGCAATATACGGGCGGCACCACCGGCGTCTCGAAAGGCGCCGTGCTGCTGCATCGCAACGTGCTTTCGAACGTCGCGCAGAATTCGCTGTGGGTGGAGGACGCCTATACGGTGAAGCCGAAGCCGGCGCATCTCAACTTCATCTGCGCGCTGCCGCTCTATCACATCTTCGCGCTGACGGTGAACGCGCTGATGGGTATGCAGCAGGGCGCGCAGAACGTGCTGATCCCCAATCCGCGCGACATTCCGGGCTTCGTCAAGGAACTGGCGAAATACCCGATGCACATCTTCCCAGGCCTCAACACGCTGTTCAACGCGCTGCTCAACAATGAGGAGTTCCGCAAGCTGGACTTCAAGCCGCTGATCCTGACGCTGGGCGGCGGCATGGCGGTGCAGAAGGGCGTCGCCGAACGCTGGAAGGCGCTGACCGGCTGTCCGGTGAGCGAAGGCTACGGGCTCTCCGAAACCTCGCCTGTGGCGACCGCCAACAAGTTCAGCTCCAGCGACTTCACCGGCACGATCGGACTGCCGCTGCCTTCGACCGAAATCGCCATCCGCGACGACGACGGCAACAACGTGCCGCTAGGCGAAGTGGGCGAGATCTGCATCCGCGGTCCGCAGGTGATGGCCGGCTACTGGAACCGGCCCGACGAGACCGCCAAGGCGATGACCGAGGACGGCTTCTTCAAATCCGGCGACATGGGCTTCATGGACGAGCGCGGCTACACCAAGATCGTCGACCGCAAGAAGGACATGATCCTGGTCTCCGGCTTCAACGTCTATCCCAACGAGCTGGAAGAGGTGGTGGCGCATCATCCGGGCGTGCTCGAAGTGGCGGCGATCGGCGTGCCGGACGAGCACTCCGGCGAAGTGCCTAAATTGTTCGTGGTGAAGAAAGATCCGGCGCTCACCGTCGAGACGCTGATGGCCTATTGCCGCGAGAACCTGACCGGCTACAAGCGGCCGAAATTCATCGAATTCCGCACCGAGCTGCCGAAGACGCCGGTCGGCAAGATTCTGCGGCGGGCGCTGCGGGACCAGGCTTGAGCGATTCCGCCGGCGAGACACCGGAGCGAGGCAAGCCGCTCGATCCGGCGGAATTCATCGAGGCGAACATGCGGCTGGCGCCGGTGCCGTCGCTGCCGGAGGTCCGGCTCTATCAGGCGCATCCCGGCAGCGGCCTGCGGCGGCTGCTCGAACCGGACGACGACAACGGTGTGGACGAGGCCGAGTCGCAGCCGCCCTACTGGGCCTATGCCTGGGCGGGCGGCGCGGTGCTGGCCCGCTATATCCTCGACCGTCCGTCGATCGTCGCCGGTAAGCGCGTGCTCGACCTCGGCGCCGGCTCGGGGCTGGTCGGCATCGCGGCGGCAAAAGCCGGAGCGCGCGCGGTGATCGCGGCGGAGATCGACCGCAACGGCGTGGCGGCGCTCCGCCTCAACGCAAAAGCCAATGGTGTCGCCATCGAGATCGTCGACAAGGACATTACCGCCCGTCCGCCGCCGGCGGTCGAGCTGGTGCTGGCGGGCGACGTCTTCTACGCGCAGGACGTAGGACGGCGGATGATGCCGTTCCTCGACCGCTGCCTCGCCGCCGGCATCGACGTGCTGGTCGGCGATCCCGGCCGCGCCTGGCTGCCCAGGCCACGGCTTTGCCTGCTCGGCGAATACCAGGTGCCGGATGTCGGCGGAAACGGCGGCAGCGAGCCCAGGCCAAGCGCCGTGTTCGCTTTTGTTGCGAAATCCGGTTAGAGCAATTCCAGGAAAAGTGTGAACGGTTTTCCGTCCGGAATTGCGTAAAAACAAGGAGATAGAGCGGTTTGCCGTTTCCGTGAAACGGCGAAACGCTCTAAAGCAGGTCGCGTGAAAAAGGATTCACGCAACCTGCTTTAAGTCTTTGATCTTAAGCATGTCTTTGTCCCGAAACCGGGACCACTTTCGGGAGACATGCTTTAGCCCGCCGGAACGTTCACCCGCGCGGCCAGAAAATCCGGCAGGTCGGCGACCGAATCCAGAACGATGTCCGCCATCGGCGCCAGCGAGTCGCGCGTGCCGGTGCCGGAGAGCACGCCCACCGCCAGGCCGCAGCCGCCGGCGCGTGCCATTTCCAGATCATGGCGGTTGTCGCCGACCATGGCGATCTCGCCGGGCTTCAACCCGGTCAGGTCGCAGAAGGCGACCACCGTGTCGGGCGCCGGCTTGGAGTTGGCGACGGCGTCATAGCCGAAGGCGGCGTCGAAGAGCTGCGCGATGCCCAGCGTGGCGAGCGTCCGTTCGGCGCCGCTGGTCGAATCGTTGGTGGCGACGCCCATGCGATAGGATCGTTTGTGCAATGTCCGCAACGAGTCGATGACGCCCGGCAGCGCGACCGCCATGGCCGACCCTTGCACCGAGGTAATCTCATTGAAGCGGGCAACGGCGTGCATCTGGTCCTCGTCGGACAGACGCGGGAACCAGAGCTCGACGACGTCCATGTTCGAGCCGGAGGCGAAGATCGAATCGGGCTTGAAGCGTTTCGTGACGAAGTCGAAGCCGGCGGCGGCCAGCAGCCGATCCGCTTTCCAGCGGTCGCCCTCGGCGGCATCCATCGCCATGAAGTCGGCGACGCCGAGCCAGGTTGTGTTGAAGTCGACAAGCGTGCCGTCCTTGTCGAAGAGAATTCCCTTGATGTCTGCCAATCCTTTTACTCCGAACCGCGCAAGTGGTGGATGTGTCCCACCAGACCGGCAGTCGAGGCGTCGCGTTTTGCGGCAGTCTCCTTGCCCTCAACGACAGGCAGCAGGCCCGTCGCCAATTCCTTGCCGAGTTCGACCCCCCACTGGTCGAAGGAATTGATGTTGAACAGCGTGCCCTCGACGAAGACGCGATGTTCATAAAGCGCGATAAGCCGACCCAATGTACGCGGATCGAGCTTGCGGTAGAGGATGGTGAGCGACGGGCGATTGCCCGAGAAGACGCGGTGCGGCGCGATGCGGTCGACGTCGGCCGGCTTCATTCCCTTGGCCAGCATCTGCGCGCGCGCCTCTTCCAACGTGCGCCCCTTCATGAAGGCCTCCGACTGCGCCAGGCAGTTGGCGAGCAGAAGGTCGTGCTGGTGTTTCAATTCGGGCTCGTGACCGACAGCGGCGGCGAGGAATTCGACCGGGATGAAGTCGGTGCCCTGGTGCAGGAGTTGGAAGAAGGCATGCTGGCCGTTGGTGCCGGGCTCGCCCCAGACCAGCGGCCCGGTCGGCGTGGCGACCGCGGTGCCGTCCAGCGTGACGCTCTTGCCGTTCGATTCCATGTCGAGCTGCTGCAGATAGGCCGGCAGACGCGACAGGCGCTGGTCGTAAGGGATGACGGCACGGGCCGGATATTTGCAGACGACGCGATGCCACCAACCGATCAGCCCGAGCAGCACCGGCAGGTTCTTTTGCATCGGCGCGGTACGGAAATGCTCGTCCATCTCATGCGCGCCGTCGAGGAAAGCGCGGAAGTTGCGCGGGCCGACGGAAATCATCACCGGCAGGCCGATGGCGCTCCAGACCGAGTAGCGGCCGCCGACCCAATCCCAGAAGCCGAAGACGCGGTCTTGTTCGATGCCGAATTTGGCCACGAGGTCGAGCGCGGTCGAGACGGCGGCGAAATGCTTGCCGACCGCTTCCTTGCCCAGCGCCTTCTGCACCCAATCGCGCGCCGTCTCGGCATTCGTCATCGTCTCGACCGTGGTGAAGGTCTTGGAGGCGATGATGAACAAGGTCGTTTCCGGGGAGAGGCCCTTCAGCGTGTCATGGATATGGGCGCCGTCGACATTGGAGACATAGTGCGCGCGCGGCCCGTCGTGATAGGGCGCGAGCGCCAGCGTCACCATCGCCGGGCCGAGGTCCGAGCCGCCGATGCCGATGTTGACGATGTCGGTGATCTTCTTGCCGGTGGCGCCGGCCGCCTTGCCCGAGCGGATGGCGTCGGCGAAGGCGCCCATGGCGTCGAGCACGGCAATCACGTCGGCCTTGGTGTCCTGGCCGTCGACGATCACGCTCTTGCCGGTCAGGTTGCGCAGCGCGGTGTGCAGCACGGCACGGTTCTCGGTGATGTTGATCTTCTTGCCTTCGAACATCGCCGCGCGGCGTCCCGCGAGATCGGCCGCGCCCGCGAGCTTTTCCAGCATCGTCATCGTGTTCGCGTCGACCGCGCATTTCGACCAGTCGAGCAGAAGGTCTCCATCGGTGGCGGAAAATGTCTCGAAGCGCTTGGGATCGGCGGCGAAGGCCTCGCGCATCGAGCCCTTGGCCGCCGCGCGCTGATCGCGCAAGGCAGCAAGTTGCTTGTCGAAGGATGACTGGTCCACTGGCGGGCTCCTGGCGGGTTTTTAGACCATTTTAACAGGCCGGATGTTTCCGGCGCGTGTCGGCGCGTCATTCTATCGAGCCGATTTCCATTTCGTTCAAGCGTGGGATTGCCGCACTGCATCACGCTTTGATGAGGGTGGTGTTGGACGGTGAAGGGGTACCGTGCGCCGGTGGCGACGATGCTGCGCATCGCGCCTTTATGGTGCCGCGACGATGCTTTGCATCGCGCTTTGACGCGGGGCGACGACGCTGTGCGTCGCGCTTGGGTCGGTGCCGCGACGATGCTGCGCATCGCGCTTTGACGCGGGGCGACGACGCTGTGCGTCGCGCCTGATAGATCACTGGCATAAATCCCAGCGATCAGAAAAATTGATTGGCGCAACCCCTTATGCCACCCATACACTCCACTGGTCCAGCCAAGTGAAAACAGCTGGCCATCCGAGGAAGATTTCCCATGCCACAGCGCAATGACACGGCCATATGGTCCGGCCTGTTCCGGATTTCGGCTGAATCCGGCCAGACCCTCCAGGCGCAGATCCGCCAGGCGATCGTCGCGGCCATTCTCGACCGACAGATCGCCGCCTCGATGCCGTTGCCGTCGTGCCGAATTCTCGCGGAAAAACTTGGAGTTGCCCGCGGCACGGTGGTACTGGCCTTTCAGCAGTTGGTCGACCAGGGGTTCCTGGTGGCGCGCGAGCGGCGCGGCCATTTCGTCAATCCGGACGTGCTGGCCACCCCCGCCAAGCCGCATCAGAAGGCGCCCGACCAGCAGAACGAGATCGACTGGAAGGCGCGCCGGCAGATCGCCGCAAGCGACATGCCGCCGCCGGCCAAGCACGACAACTGGATCAAGTCCTCCTATCCGTTCGTCTACGGCCAGTTCGATCCGGCGCTGTTTCCGACCGCCGAATGGCGCGAGTGCAACCGCATGGCGCTGGCGGTGCTCGAGATCCGCAACTGGGCGTCCGACATGGTCGACCGCGACGATCCGCTGCTGATCGAGCAGATCCAGGCTAGGCTTCTGCCGCGGCGCGGCATCTTCGCCAATCCGGACGAGATCATCGTGACGCTGGGGGCGCAGAACGCGCTCTACATGCTGGCCACGCTGTTGATGACCAAGGGCTCGAAGGTGGCGATGGAAGACCCAGGCTACCCGGACGCGCGCTCGATCTTCCGGTTGGCCGGCGCCGATATTCAGCCGGTCCCGGTCGACCAGTCGGGCATCGTAACGTCTTCTATTCCCAGCGATTCCGGCTTCGTCTTCGTCACGCCCAGCCACCATTGCCCCACCATGGTGCCGCTGTCGGCGGAGCGGCGGCAGGATCTCCTGGCGCGCGCCAACCGCAACAACCAGATCATCATCGAGGACGGTTATGACAGCCAGTTGCTCGACGAGGCGCCGCAGCAGGCGCTGAAGAGCCTCGATCGCTCGGGCCGCGTCATCTATGTCGGCTCGATGTCGAAGACATTGGCTCCAGGTCTCAGGCTCGGCTACATCGTCGCCTCGGCGGGGCTGATCGCCGAGCTTCGCGCGCTGCGCCGCTTCATGCTCAGGCACCCGCCGGCAAACAACCAGCGCGCCGTCGCGCTGTTCCTGTCGCTCGGCCATCACGAGGCGCTGGTGCGCAGGCTTTCCACCGCCTTCGACGAACGGCGCAAGCGTCTGGTCCATGCGATTTCCGCTTTCCTGCCAGAATGGCGCTCGACCGACTCGGCGGGCGGCACATCGCTCTGGCTGGAGGGGCCGCGCGGCACCGATTCACGCGGACTGGCGGAAGCCGCCGCTTCGCGCAGCGTCATCATCGAGCCAGGCGACCGGTTCTTCGACCGCAGCGAAAAGCCCTCTCGTTTCATGCGCTTGGGCATCTCCTCGATCTCGCTGCAGCATATCGAGCCGGGCATCCGCGAACTTGCCACCGCGGCCGGACGCAGGCCCGCCGCCGCCTGATCGCCACAGACATCCTGAAAAGGAGCCGGCGCAGCGCCGGCTCTTTTTGTTTTGGCGCGCACCTGTTGCTTTAGAGCCCTGGCATATTCGACGGAAATGGCTGGCCCATAGGCTGTGCCAATGCCGGCGGCATAGTCGGGGCCAGAAGGGGACGAGGCAGACCGATGGTGGACCAACCGCCGCGGACCGCCTCGCAGATAAAAGACAAAGGTGGAGTGCTTCCATGTCAGTGGCTCTTGAGAAGCAGGAAGCGTCAGCGGACCAGCGTTCGCGGCGTTCCGGCGGACGCGAAGCGCGCCGCGCGATGCGGGCGGCGCCTTTGGCCGACGATATCCGTCCGGTGCGGGCGGGGCTTGAAGGCGGCAGCTATGGTCCGTTGAGCCAGAACGACCGCGAACGCATCCACGAAGCAGTGCTGACGCTCCTCGAGACGGTCGGCTTCGCCAACGCCATCCCGTCCTGCATCGAAGCGCTGACCCGGGTCGGCGGTATTTATGGCGACGACGGCCGCATCCGGCTGCCGCGCGCGCTGGTGCTGGACACGATCAAAAAGGCGGCGCGCAACTTCACCCTCTACGGCCAGGATCCGAAGCACGACATGCTGATCCAGGGCAAACGCGTGCACTACGGCACGGCGGGCGCGGCGGTGCATCTGGTCGATGTCGAGAAGCGCGAATACCGCGAATCGCTGCTGCAGGATCTCTACGACGCCGCCCGTCTCGTCGACGGGCTGGACAACATCCATTTCTTCCAGCGCACCATGGTTCCGCGCGACATTCCCGATCCGCTCGATATGGATTTCAACACGCTCTATGCCTGCGTGATGGGGACGTCCAAGCATGTCGGCACCTCGTTCACCGTGCGCGAGAACGTCAAGCCGGCGCTGGAAATGCTCTACGCGATCGCCGGCGGCGAGGAGAATTTCCGCGCGCGGCCGTTCGTGTCGAACTCGAACTGCTTCGTCGTGCCGCCAATGAAGTTCGCCGAGGACGCCTGCGGCGTGCTCGAAGCCTGCGTCGAAGGCGGCATTCCGATCCTGCTGCTCTCCGCCGGCCAGGCGGGCGCTACGGCACCCGCCGCGATCGCCGGCGCCGTCGTGCAGGCGGTGGCGGAAGTGCTGATGGGCCTGGTCTATGTCAATGCCATCAAGCCTGGGCATCCGGCGATCTTCGGCACCTGGCCGTTCGTCTCGGACCTCCGCACCGGCGCCATGTCCGGAGGCTCGGCCGAGCAGGCAGTGCTGACCGCGGCCTGCGCGCAGATGGCGCAATATTATGATCTGCCGGGTGGTTCGGCCGCCGGCATGACGGATTCGAAACTGCCCGACATCCAGTCCGGCTATGAAAAGGGCATCACCGACGTGATGGCCGGTCTTGCCGGCCTCAATCTCGTCTATGAGTCAGCCGGCATGCATGCCTCGCTGCTTGGCTTCTGCCTGGAAAGCCTGATCATCGACAACGACATGCTGGGACACTGCCTGCGCTGCGTGCGCGGCATCGAGGTGACCGACGAGGCGCTGTCGATCGACACCATCGCCGATGTCTGCATGAAGGGTCCCGGACACTATCTCGGCAACGACCAGACGTTGAAGCTGATGCAGACGGAATATTTCTATCCCGCCGTCGGCGACCGTTTCTCGCCCAAGGAATGGAACGAAAAGGGCCGGCCCGACATCCTGTCGCGGGCAATCGCGGAGAAGAAGCGCGTGCTTGCCGAGCGTTTCCCGCGCCACGTCTCGCGCCTGCTCGACGACAAGCTGCGCGCCCGCTTCGGCGAGATGATCAAGCTGCCGCGCAGCGGCATGGGCGGGTGAGCTCCATCATTCGACGGTCAGCCGGTAGCGCTCGACGACTTCGGCATTGATCAGCTTGGCGTGCAGCGTCATCAGCACGATCTGCGCATCAAAGCTGTCGCCGGCCTCCAGCGCCGCCTCGATGCGGCGCTCGACCGCCAATGTCGGCTCCCGGCCGTTGGCCTGCTCGAACACCTCCGGTCCGGCAACGCAATAGCCGCAGAGCTGCGCCACGGATTGATAGGCGTCCGCCGGCGGTTCGTCCGGCCAGCGGTCGTTCATCAGGTTGACGATGGTGAGCTTCACGCCCTCGGGAACCAGGGCGGGATGCAGGTCGGCCGCACGCAGCGCCTCGTCGAGCTGGCGCAGATCGCCGGAGCGGCCGAACATGCCGAGGAAGCCGAGGGAAGAACGCCGTTTCGCCACTATATCTCTCCCCTTCGCAGGCTGCCGAGGTCGAGCTTATCTGTGGGTTCCGTCGAGACGAAACAAGGGCAACAGAAAAGGGCGACCCGCCATCGGCGAGCCGCCCTCATGATTTAGCCGACTACACGATCAGTGATTGTCGCGCGGCACGCCGCTGGTGTGCGCGACGTCCTGGTACTTCACCGCCGGCTTCAGCACCATGCCGGCCGAGAACTGGTCGACCATGCCGCGCTGGATCTCCTGCCAGGGCGTCTGGTGCTTGGGATAGTGATAACCGCCATTGCCCTGCAGCGCGGCGCGCCGCTTGGCGATCTCCTCGTCGCTGACGAGGATATTGGCCGTGCCCTTCTTGAGGTCGATGCGGACGCGGTCGCCGGTCTTGAGCAGCGCAAGGCCGCCGCCGATCGCGGCTTCCGGCGAGGCATTGAGGATCGACGGCGAGCCGGACGTGCCGGACTGGCGGCCGTCGCCGATGCAGGCCAGCGCATGGATGCCCTTCTTGATGAGGTAGGCTGGCGGCTGCATGTTGACCACCTCGGCGCCGCCCGGATAACCGACCGGACCGGCGCCGCGCATGAACAGGATCGTGTGCTCGTCAATGCCCTGCGCCGGGTCGTCGATGCGGGCGTGGTAATCCTCCGGCCCGTCGAAGACCATGGCGTTGCCTTCGAAAGCCTCAGGGTCGTTCGGGTTGGAGAGATAACGCTCGCGGAATTCGGGCGAGATGCCGCTGGTCTTCATGATGGCGGAATCGAACAGATTGCCCTTGAGATTGATGAAGCCGGCATTGGCCTTGAGCGGCTTGTCGGCGCTGCGGATGACATCCTGGTTCTCGTTGACGGCATCCCTGCAATTGTCGCCCATCGACTTGCCGTTGACGGTGATGGCATCGGGATGCGGCAGCAGGCCGCCCTTCATCAGTTCGGCAACGACGGCCGGCACGCCGCCGGCATGGTGATAGTCCTCGCCGAGATACTCGCCCGTCGGCTGCAGGTTGACCAGCAGCGGAATGTCGAGGCCGATCTTCTGCCAGTCATCATTGTCGAGCGGCACGCCGAGATGGCGTGCGATGGCGTTGAGGTGGATCGGCGCGTTGGTCGAGCCGCCGATGGCCGAGTTGACGACGATGGCGTTCTCGAAGGCCCCGCGCGTCATGATGTCGGACGGTTTCAGGTCCTCATGCACCATGTCGACGATGCGCTTGCCCGTCTCGTAGGCGATCTGGCCGCGTTCGCGATAGGGCGCGGGGATGGCGGCCGAGCCCGGCAACTGCATGCCGAGCGCCTCTGCCAGCGAATTCATCGTTGTGGCGGTGCCCATGGTGTTGCAATAGCCGGTCGAGGGTGCCGAGGAGGCGACGATGTCCATGAACTCGTCATAGTCGATCTCGCCGGCCGAAAGTCTTTGCCGGGATTCCCAGACGATGGTGCCGGAGCCGGTGCGCTTGCCCTTGTGCCAACCGTTCAGCATCGGGCCGACCGACAGCGCGATCGCCGGAATGTTGACGGTGGCCGCCGCCATCAGCAGCGCCGGCGTGGTCTTGTCGCAGCCGATGGTCAGCACGACGCCGTCGAGCGGATAGCCGTAAAGCACCTCGACGAGGCTGAGATAGGCAAGGTTGCGGTCGAGCGCGGCGGTCGGGCGCTTGCCGGTCTCCTGGATCGGATGGCACGGAAACTCGAACGGGATGCCGCCCATCGAGACGATGCCCTCGCGCACGCGCTTGGCGAGCTCGAGATGATGCCGGTTGCAGGGCGAAAGGTCGGAACCGGTCTGCGCGATGCCGATCAGCGGCTTGCCCGACATCAGCTCGGCGCGCGTCAGGCCGTAATTGAGGTAACGCTCGAGATAGAGCGCCGTCATGCCCGGATTGTCGGGATTGTCGAACCACTCCTGCGAGCGAAATTTCTTCTTCTTGGTGGGGGCGCCTGCCATGGTGGTCTCCGTATTTGTATGACAAATCGATAGGACAATGCGCTCATGCAGGCAAGAGGCAGGCGCAGCCAGAACCCGGACTTTGGTGCGATAGACTTGTCCCGGCCCGCGCGCTACGACCAATCGGCATCAGCAAACGCGGGAGGTCTTGATGGCTTTGGTGATCGAAGGCGAGGAGCGGATCGCCGCACCCGTCGAGAAAGTGTGGGAAGCCCTCAACGACCCGGAAATCCTGAAGGAGGCGATTCCGGGCTGCCAAAGCCTGGAAAAGACGTCGAACACCGAGATGGCGGCGACCGTGGTGCTCAAGATCGGGCCGATCAAGGCGACCTTCAACGGCGAAGTCACGCTGAAGAACCTCAAGCCACCGCATTCCTACACCATTCAGGGTGAGGGCAAGGGCGGCATTGCCGGCTTCGCCAAGGGCGGCGCCGACGTGACGCTGACCGCCGACGGGCCGGATGCGACAGTGCTCACATATGCCGCCAAGGCCGAGGTCGGCGGCAAGATCGCCCAACTCGGCAGCCGACTGATACAGTCGACTTCGAAGAAACTGGCCGGGCAGTTCTTCTCGACATTCGGCGAGAAGGTCGGCGCCTGACCCTCCCCTCAAGGGAAAGGGTTTATTCGAACACGATGCTGGGCACGGCGGCTTCGGCCGCGCCGCGCTCTTGCTGGACCCGATCCCAGACCTTCAATGCGATGTCGCGGTAGATCTTCGCCTCGGCGCCCTCCGGCTTCGAGGCGACGACCGGGGCGCCGGCGTCCGAGCTCTCACGGATGCCCATTTCCAGCGGCACCTCGCCGAGGAAGGTGACACCGAGGCGCTCGGCCTCGCGGCGCGCGCCGCCATGGCCGAAAATGTCGTAGCGCTTGCCGGTGTCCGGCGCGAGGAAGTAGCTCATATTCTCGACGATGCCGAGCAGCGGCACATCGACCTTCTTGAACATGTTGAGGCCCTTGCGCGCGTCGATCAGCGCCAGGTCCTGCGGCGTCGAGACGATGACGGCGCCGGCGAGCGGCACCTGCTGGGCCATGGTGAGTTGGGCATCGCCGGTGCCGGGCGGCATGTCGACGACCAGCACGTCGAGCGGACCCCATTCGACTTCGCGCAGCATCTGCGTCAGCGCCGACATCACCATCGGGCCGCGCCAGATCATCGGCGTCTCCTCATCGACGAGGAAGCCCATCGACATCACCTTGAGGCCGTAATTCTGCATCGGCTTCAGGATCTTGCCGTCGACGGTCTGCGGCCGGCCGTGGATGTTGAGCAGCCTGGGCATCGATGGGCCATATATGTCGGCATCGAGCACGCCGACCTTCAACCCGTTGGCAGCAAGGCCGAGCGCCAGGTTGACGGCGGTGGTCGATTTTCCGACGCCGCCCTTGCCAGAGGCGACCGCGATGATGGCGTCGATGCCTGGCACCCCGCGCTTGCCATGGCTCTGCGATGCGGGCGCGTGCGGCGCGGGACGCTGCGGCGGCGGAGCGGCGGGCCGCGGGGCGGCAGGGCGCGCCGGAACCGGCGCTTCCATGCCGCCGCCCTTCTTCTCCGCCGTCAGCGCGACGACGGCGCTGGCGACGCCGGGGATCGCCTTCACCGCGCGTTCGGCGGCGGCGCGCAACGGCTCCAGCTCCTGGGCGCGGGCGGCGGGAACGGTGATCGAGAAGAATACCTTGGAATCGGCGATGAAAATCTCCGAGACCATGCCGAGATCGACGATGTTGCCGGTAAAATCCGGCCCGTTCACCGTCTTCAGGCGCTCGACGACGGATTCCTTGGTAACGGACATGATCTTTCCTCGGGGCGTTGGCGTTCCAGATAGTGCAGTTTGCCGGCAGAACCAAGCCGTGGCGCAATGGCTCGCCCGGCGTGCCCCGGAAAGCGACGGATGGAGTCGGATTTGGCCAGGGCCATGGCGCGGATTCGGGGCCAGGTCATGGCCAAACGACCCGCCCGCGCTATTTCCATTGCCATCACGACAACCGGGGAAGGAGACAGCCATGCTCGAAAACAGCAATGTGACAGCCAATCTCGCGGTGAAGGACATCGCCAAGGCAAAGGCGTTCTACGAAGGAACGCTGGGCCTCAGCCAAGTGGACGACATGGAGGGCGAACTGATCGTCTACAAAAGCGGTGATACTCTCATCAATGTCTATCACTCGCAATTCGCCGGCACCAACAAGGCGACGGCCGCAACCTGGGCAGTGGGCGACCGGATCGAGCCTATCGTCAAGTCGCTGAAGTCGAAGGGCATCACCTTCGAGCACTACGATATGCCTGGACTGTCGCTCGAAGGCGACATCCATGTCGGCTCCGGCATGAAGGTGGCCTGGTTCAAGGACCCCGACGGCAACATCCTGAACCTGGTGGGCGAATAATGCCGCAGCCGCGATCCGGGCCGCATCATGCGGCCAAGCGCGTCGCGAGATAGGTCAGTGCGGAGATCGCCGCCGTCGCCGGCAGCGTGATCACCCAGGCGACGACGATGTTGCCGGCGATGCCCCAGCGCACGGCAGAGACGCGGCGGGCGGCGCCGACGCCGATGATAGCGCCGGTGATGGTATGCGTCGTCGAAACCGGAACGCCGAGCCAGGTGGCGGCGAAAAGCGTCAAGGCGCCGCCGGTCTCGGCGCAAAAACCCTGCATCGGGTTCAGCCGCGTGATCTTCGAGCCCATGGTGTGGACGATGCGCCAGCCGCCGAACAGCGTGCCCAGCGCCAGCGCCGACTGGCAGGTGAGCACCACCCAGAGCGGCACATAGAAAGTCGGGCCGAGCGCGCCTTGCGAATAGAGCAGCACGGCGATGATGCCCATGGTTTTCTGCGCGTCGTTGCCGCCATGCCCAAGCGAATAGAGCGAGGCGGAAAAGAACTGCAGCACGCGGAACGTGTTGTCGACGGCGAACGGCGTCTGGCGCACGAACAGCCACGAAACAATAAGAACAAGGACGAGCGCCAGCACGAATCCGGTCGCCGGCGACAGCACGATGGCAGCGACCGTCTTGCCGAGCCCCGACCAGACGATGGCGCCGGTTCCGGCCTTGGCGACACCGGCGCCGACCAGCCCGCCGATCAGCGCGTGCGAACTGCTCGACGGGATGCCTGCGACCCAGGTGACGATGTTCCAGACGATGGCGCCAACGAGCGCGGAGAAGATCACCGCCGGCGTGACGATGCTGGCGTCCACGATGCCTTTTCCGACCGTCTCGGCGACATGAAGGCCGAAGAACAGGAAAGCGATGAAATTGAAGAAAGCCGCCCAGAACACCGCGTAATGCGGCCTCAGCACCCGGGTGGAGACGATGGTTGCAATCGAATTTGCGGCGTCGTGCAGGCCGTTGAGGAAATCGAAGAACAGCGCCACGGCGACGAGGCCGATCAGCAGGGGAAAAGCGATCGTGGCTTCCATCGCCTAGACGTTCTCGATGACGATGCCGCTGATCTCGTTGGCGACATCCTCGAAACGGTCGACCACCTTCTCCAACTGGCCATAGATCTCCGAGCCGATCAGATAGGCCATGGCGTCGCCGCGGCCGTGGCGCCTGAACAGGTCCTTCAGGCCCTGCTCGTGCAGATCGTCGGCGCGGCCCTCGACGCGCATCACCTCCTCGGCGATGGCGTTGAGGCGCGCTGCGTTGGCGCCTACCTTGCCGAGCAGCGGGATTGCCTCCGCGACCAATCGGGCGGCCTGGACGATGACGCCGCCCATTTCCCGCATCAGCGGGTCGAACTCGCTGACCTCGAACAATTTCACCGTCTTGACCATCTTGTGCATCATGTCGATGGCGTCATCCATCGACTGGATCAAGTCCTTGATGTCGCCGCGGTCGAGCGGAGTGATGAAGGAGCGTCGAACGGCAAGCAGAACCTCAGCGGTGATGCCGTCGGCCTCGTTTTCGAGATCGACGATCTTCTGGCACCAGCGGTCGATGTCCTTGCCCTGGAGAAGCTGCTCAAGGGCCTCGGCGCCGCCGACCACGGTGCGCGAATGCCGCTCGAACAGATCGAAGAAGCGATCCTCGCGCGGCAACAGCTTGCGAAACCAGCCCAGCATGTCGTCCCTCCTTGCTTCCGCCTATCCCACATAACGCCATGGGCGGCGCGGGAAAACAGATAGCCGGCTCAAAAATGTGGACGAGGTCGATTGCGCATGCGTCTTGCGAAGCGGGGCGATTTCCCCGACCTTGGGCAAACCGCTGCGGATCGGACGGCATGATCGACAAACTGGAATTCTTCATCGCTTTGGCCAAGGAGGAGCATTTCGGCCGGGCCGCGGAGGTGTGCGGCGTGACCCAGCCGACCTTGTCGGCCGGCATCAAGCAGCTCGAGGAGCAGCTCGGCGTCATGCTGGTGCTGCGCGGCTCGCGCTTCCAGGGCCTGACGCCGGAAGGCAAGCAGGTGCTGACCTGGGCGCGCCGCATCGTCGGCGACACAAGGACGATGCGCGAGGAGATGCGCGCGGCGCGCCACGGCCTTGCCGGCCGCATCCGCATCGCGGCGGTCCCCACTGCGTTGGCCATGGTGGCGCGGCTGACGACGCCGTTCCGCGAAAAGCATCCGGGCGTCACCTTCTCGGTGCTGTCGCGCACCTCGATCGAGGTGCTGACGCTGCTCGGCAATTTCGATGTCGATGCCGGCATCACCTATCTCGACAACGAGCCGCTCGGGCGCGTCACCAGCGTGCCGCTCTATGACGAGCGCTACCAGCTGATCACGGCGGTCGGGAACCCATATTCCGACCGCGACAAAGTGACGTGGGCCGAGATCAGCCAGCTGCCGCTGTGTCTTCTCACGCCGGATATGCAGAACCGCCGCATCATCGACCAGCATTTGGCGGAAGCCGGCGTGCAGGTGCGGCCGACGCTGGAATCCAATTCGATGATCGTGCTCTTCTCGCATATCCGTACCGGCAAATGGTCGTCGATCATGCCGCTCAACCTTGCGGAAACATTCGGCTTTTCCGAACCGATCCGGGCGATCCCGATCGTCGAGCCGGATGCCAGCCACACGGTCGGGCTGGTGGCGGCGCCGGGTGAGCCGCACACGCCGCTGGTGCAGGCGCTGCTGGACGAGGCGATGGCGCTGGCGGACGATTTCCGCGCCCACCGCTAGGTTAGACAATGCGGGCTGCCCGATTTCGATAGAAATTTTCTATCGAGCGACGGGAGCGCTTTATTGATTTCGGAGGTTTCCTCTGATTTCGTAAGGACTTAGCGATATTGCGCCCTATGCATGTCGTTGCCCCGAAATCGCACTATATCCAGGGGTGACATACATTGGCCGCCACGACCAGGGAGGGCGCTGCGTGATCATGCAGGCCGCAAGTACCGAGATCGCGTTGCGCACGGCGGCGATCATTGACGAGATGAAGGGCCTGGAAGGTCCGCTGCTGCCGATCCTGCACAGCATACAGGAAGAGTTCGGGCACGTTCCGAAGGACGCGCTGCCGGTGATCGCCGACGGGCTGAACCTCTCCCGGGCCGAGGTGCACGGCGTGGTCAGCTTCTATCACGATTTCCGCGCCAAGCCAGCCGGACGGCACGTGCTGAAGCTTTGCCAGGCAGAAGCCTGCCAGTCGATGGGCTCGGACGCCGTCGCGGCCAAGGTCAAGCAGTTGCTCGGCATCGATTTCCACGAGACCACGCGCGACGGATCGGTTACACTGGAGCCGGTCTACTGCCTCGGGCTTTGCGCCTGCTCGCCGTCGGCGATGCTCGACGGCGAAGTCATCGGCCGGCTCGATGACGACAAGATCGAAGAGATCGTCGCGGAGGTACGTTCATGATCCCGCGCATCTATATCCCGGCAGACTCCGGCGCGCTGGCGCTCGGCGCCGAAAAGGTCGCCAAGGCGATCGAGAAGGAACTCAAGGAGCGCGGCGTCGAGGCCAAGATCGTGCGCAACGGCTCGCGCGGCGCCTATTTCCTGGAACCGATGGTAGAGGTCGCGACCGCCAACGGCCGCGTCGCCTACGGACCGGTGAAGGCGTCCGACGTCAAGAGCCTGTTCGACAGCGGCTTTCTCACCGGCGGCCACCACAAGCGCTGGCTGGGCTCGCCCGACAAGATCCCCTTCTTCGCCAAGCAGACGCGGCTGACCTTCGCGCGCTGCGGCATCAACGACCCGCTGTCGCTCGACGCCTACAAGTCGCTGGGCGGTTTGCGCGGCCTGCAGAACGCCGTCGCCATGACGCCGGCCGATGTGGTCAAGCAGGTGACCGAGTCCGGCCTGCGCGGTCGCGGCGGCGCAGGTTTCCCGACCGGCATCAAGTGGAAGACGGTGCTGGATACGGCGGGCGAGCAGAAATACATCGTCTGCAACGCCGACGAGGGCGACAGCGCCACGTTCGCCGACCGCATGATCATGGAAGGCGATCCCTTCGTGCTGATCGAAGGCATGGCGATCGCCGGCGTCGCCACCGGCGCGACCAAGGGTTTCGTGTATATCCGCTCGGAATATCCGCATGCGGTGGCGACGATGAACAAGGCCGTCGCCATCGCCCGCAAGGCGGGCGTGCTGGGCGTCAACGTGCTGGGTTCGCCCAACGCTTTCGACATGGAGATCCGCGTCGGCGCCGGCGCCTATGTCTGCGGCGAGGAAACCTCGCTGCTGAACAGCCTCGAGGGCAAGCGCGGCGTGGTGCGCGCCAAGCCGCCGCTGCCCGCCATTCAAGGGTTGTTCGGCAAGCCGACGGTGATCAACAATGTGATCAGCCTGGCCTCGGTGCCTGTAATCATGGACAAGGGCGCCGCCTACTACAAGGATTTCGGCATGGGCCGCTCGCGCGGCACGATCCCGATCCAGATCGCAGGCAACGTTCGCAATGGCGGCCTGTTCGAGACGGCCTTCGGCCTGACGCTGGGCGAAATCGTCGACGACATCGGCGGCGGCACGGCTTCGGGACGTCCGGTCAAGGCGGTGCAGGTCGGCGGCCCGCTCGGCGCCTATTTCCCGCGCGCTTTGTTCGACACGCCCTTCGACTACGAGGAATTCGCCAAGCGCGACGGTCTGATCGGCCATGCCGGCATCACGGTGTTCGACGACACGGCCGACATGCTGAAGCAGGCGCGCTTCGCCATGGAGTTCTGCGCCATCGAAAGCTGCGGCAAGTGCACGCCCTGCCGCATCGGCTCGACGCGCGGCGTGGAGGTTCTGGACAAGGTCGCCGCAGGCATCGAGGCGGAGAAGAACCTCGCTCTGGTCACCGACCTCTGCAACACGATGAAGTTCGGATCGCTCTGCGCGCTGGGCGGCTTCACGCCCTATCCGGTGATGAGTTCGATCACGCATTTCCCCGAGGATTTCAAGCCCGCGCCGGCGCGCGTGGCGGCTGAATAGGAGCTGGCAGATGAACATCAAGGCCGACTTCCCGACACTCATCGAAGAGATCGACTACGGAACGCCGGAGTCGAAGGCAACGAAGCAGATCACGCTGACCGTCGACGGGCAAAGCATCACCGTGCCGGAAGGCACGTCGATCATGCGCGCGGCGATGGAAGGCGGGGTCGAGATCCCGAAGCTCTGCGCCACCGACATGCTGGACTCCTTCGGCTCCTGCCGCGTCTGCCTGGTCGAGATCGAAGGGCGCGGCGGCACGCCGGCCTCCTGCACGACGCCGGTCGGCGAAGGCATGGTGGTGCGCACGCAGTCGGACCGGCTCGACGCCATCCGCCGCGGCGTCATGGAACTCTATGTCTCGGACCACCCGACCGGCTGGAACGAGAAGGCCGGCACCGGCGCCAGCGAATTCGACGCGGTGGCAAAGTCGGTCGGTCTCTCCGAGAACCGCTACGGCGTTGAAGGCCGCAACCACGTCAAGGAAGAAGGCGGTGTGGCGCCCGGCCATGGCTCGCTGGCGGTCGACTACATCGCCCGCGACGAATCCAACCCCTATTTCACCTACGATCCGGCGCAGTGCATCGTCTGCTCGCGCTGCGTGCGCGCCTGCGAAGAGGTGCAGGGCACCTTCGCGCTGACCATCGAGGGCCGCGGTTTCGAGTCGCGCATGGTCGCCGGCATGCATGAGGATTTCATCGCTTCCGAATGCGTCTCCTGCGGCGCCTGCGTGCAGGCCTGCCCGACCGACGCGCTGCGCGAGAAGACCGTGCTCGAAAAGGGCATGCCGGAGCGCTCGGCCGTCACCACCTGCGCCTATTGCGGCGTCGGCTGCTCGTTCAAGGCCGAAGTCAAGGATGACGAGGTCATCCGCATGATGCCCTACAAGGACGGCAAGGCGAACCACGGCCATTCCTGCGTCAAGGGCCGCTTCGCCTATGGCTATGCCACGCACAAGGACCGCATCCTGTCGCCGATGGTCCGCGAGAAGATCACCGACCCGTGGCGCGAAGTGAGCTGGGAAGAGGCGATCGCCCACACGGCGAAAGAGTTCCGCCGCATCCAGTATCAGTATGGACGCACCGCGATCGGCGGCATCACCTCGTCCCGCTGCACCAACGAGGAGACCTACCTCGTCCAGAAGCTGGTGCGGCAGGGCTTCCGCAACAACAATGTCGACACCTGCGCCCGCGTCTGCCACTCGCCGACCGGCTACGGTCTCGGCCAGACCTACGGCACCTCGGCCGGTACGCAGGATTTCGACTCGGTCGAATTCACCGACGTCGCCGTCATCATCGGCGCCAATCCGGCTTCCGCGCATCCGGTGTTCGCCTCGCGGCTGAAGAAGCGACTGCGCCAGGGCGCCAAGCTGATCGTGCTCGATCCGCGCCGCACCGAGATGGTCAAGTCGGCGCATGTCGAGGCCGACTACCACCTGCCCCTGAAGCCCGGCACCAACGTGGCGGTGCTGACGGCGCTGGCGCATGTCATCGTCACCGAGGGCCTGTTCGACGAGGCCTTCATCCGCGAACGCTGCGACTGGGCCGAGTTCCAGGACTGGGCGTCCTTCGTTGCCCTGCCGGAAAACAGCCCGGAAGTTGTCGGCCAGTTGTCCGGCGTCGATCCCGAACTGATCCGGGGCGCCGCGCGCATGTATGCCAAGGGCGGCAACGGCGCGATCTATTACGGCCTCGGCGTGACCGAGCACAGCCAGGGCTCGACCACGGTGATGGCGATCGCCAATCTCGCCATGGCGACCGGCAATATCGGCCGTCCCGGCGTCGGCGTGAACCCGCTGCGCGGCCAGAACAATGTGCAGGGCTCCTGCGACATGGGTTCCTTCCCGCATGAATTGCCGGGCTACCGGCATATCTCGGGCGAGGCGGTGCGCGACATCTATGAGAGCCTGTGGGGCGTGAAGCTGGACGACGAGCCCGGCCTGCGCATCCCCAACATGCTCGACGCCGCCGTCGACGGTTCGTTCAAGGGCATCTACATCCAGGGCGAGGATATCCTGCAGTCCGATCCCGACACCAAGCATGTCGCCGGCGGCCTTGCGGCTATGGAATGCGTGGTGGTGCACGATCTCTTCCTCAACGAGACGGCGAACTACGCGCATGTCTTCCTGCCGGGCTCGACCTTCCTCGAGAAGGACGGCACCTTCACCAATGCCGAGCGCCGCATCAACATGGTGCGCAAGGTCATCGAGCCGAAGGCGCGCTATGCCGACTGGGAAGCGACGCAGGAACTCGCCCGCGCCATCGGGCTCGACTGGAACTACACGCATCCCTCGCAGATCATGGACGAGATCGCCAAGACGACGCCAAGCTTCGCCAATGTTTCGTTCGAGCTACTCGACCGCGTCGGCTCGGTGCAGTGGCCCTGCAACGACAAGGCGCCGCTCGGCACGCCGATCATGCATGTCGAAGGCTTCGTGCGCGGCAAGGGCAAGTTCATCCGCACCGAATATGTGGCGACGGACGAGCGAACCGGCCCGCGCTATCCGCTGCTGCTGACCACCGGGCGTATCCTGTCGCAATACAATGTCGGCGCGCAGACCAGGCGCACCGAGAATTCGATGTGGCACGCCGAGGACCGGCTGGAGATCCATCCGCATGACGCCG
Source organism: Mesorhizobium sp. RIZ17 (assembly GCF_051127865.1). Classification (NCBI taxonomy): domain Bacteria; kingdom Pseudomonadati; phylum Pseudomonadota; class Alphaproteobacteria; order Hyphomicrobiales; family Phyllobacteriaceae; genus Mesorhizobium; species Mesorhizobium sp. RIZ17. Next base: position 2,540,134 of record NZ_CP147861.1, on the reverse strand, counting down.
AAGTTCGTGGCGTGCGCGAAGGCGACTGGGTGCGGCTGGCGAGCCGTTCAGGCGAAACCACGCTGCGCGCGCTGATCACCGACCGCGTCTCGCCCGGTGTCGTCTATACGACGTTCCACCACCCGGACACGCAGGCCAACGTGATCACGACCGATTTCTCGGACTGGGCGACCAACTGTCCGGAATACAAGGTCACCGCCGTGCAGGTGGCGCCGTCCAACGGCCCGACCGACTGGCAGAAGGACTACAACAAGCAGGCCACGCAGAGCCGCCGCATCGCTCCGCTGGCGGCGGCGGAGTAGTTCTTGGCCGCGCGGCGCAAAGCCACGACGCAAATCTCGCGGCTGGCGCATCGCGCCGGCGGCACCGCGGCCGCGAACCGCATGGTGCCGGAGGAGACGCCAGTGGCGTTCTCCTTTGCCGGCACAACGCATGCGGTGATGATGGCAAGCCCCGCCGATTTCGAGGATTTCGCGCTCGGCTTCTCGCTGACCGAAGGCATCATCGCCGACCCGAAAGAGATCGAGGCGATCGAGGTCGAGGATCTTGGCGCCGGCATCGATATCCAGATCCGGCTGAAGGACCAGGCCAACACGCGCTTCCAGGCGCGGCGGCGCAGGCTTGCCGGGCCGGTCGGCTGCGGCTTGTGCGGCATCGAATCCATCGAGGAAGCGATGCGCTCGGTCGACGCAGTTGGTGCGTCGCGGCTTACGCTTCAGGCGGAGGACATCACCAGCGCCGTCCGGCTGCTGTCGAAGGTGCAGCCGCTGCACGCCGAGACTGGCGCGGTGCATGCAGCCGGCTTCTACGTTCCCGGCAAGGGCATCGTGATGGCGCGTGAGGATGTCGGCCGCCACAACGCGCTGGACAAGCTTGCCGGCGCGCTGGCCAAGGCCGGCATAGATGGTGCCGCCGGCGCCGTCGTCGTGACCTCGCGCGTGTCGGTGGAGATGGTGCAGAAGACGGCCGCCATCGGCGCTTCGATCATCATGGCGGTTTCGGCGCCGACCGCGCTTGCCATCCGCACCGCCGAGGCCGCCGGCATGACGCTGGTGGCGCTGGTTCGCGGCGACGATTTCGATATTTTCACCCACCCTGAACGGGTGGTTTCCGGAGTTGCCAAGCATGTCGCATGACGAAGACCACATCGCCAACACCAGGGAAAAGCTGGTGCGCATGGCCAACCAGATCGCCACCTTCTTCCATTCGAAGCCGCGCGAGGAAGGCATTGCCGGCGTTGCCGAGCACATCAACAAGTTCTGGGAGCCGCGGATGCGGCGCCAGTTCTTCGAGATGCTGGACGCCGGCACCGAGAATTTCGACGACCTCGTGATCGCCGCCTCGGCCAGGATCAAGCGGCCACCGACACCGGATCAGGCCGACAAGAGCCTCGGCTACGCCAGGCAGGCATAGGCGGCGCGCGCCGTTTCACGCTGACAGCGCCACACGCTCCGTCGGCGGCAAAGGTCTTGTATTTCACCTCTCTAAAGTTATGCTGCCTTAGACGGCCCGCTTCTGCTATGGTCGGCGACAGGAAATCGTCTGGCCGGGCGGGATAGCTTGCGTGAGGCCGATCGAGACCAGATACGCGCGCAGCGGAGAGGTGCGGATCGCCTATCAGGTGGTCGGCCAGGGTTCGTTCGATCTCGTCTTCGTGCCGGGCTTCATCTCCAATCTCGACCTGCATTGGGAAGACGAAGGCTACAGCCGCCTGTTGAAACGGCTCTCCGCCTTCTCGCGGCTGATCCTGTTCGACAAGCGCGGCACCGGGCTTTCCGACCGCGTCGATACCCATCATCTGCCCAGCTTAGAGACCCGCATGGACGACGTGCGCGCGGTGATGGACGCCGCCGGAAGCGGCCGCGCGGCGATCCTGGGCGCCTCGGAAGGCGCGCCGATGGCGATGCTGTTCGCCGCCACCTATCCGGAGCGGACGCGCGCGCTTGTCCTCTATGGCGCCTATGCGCATTTCCACAAATGGGTGATGCCGCCGGAACGGCTGGAAGCCTTCATCGAAACGGCGGAGACCTCCTGGGGCACCGGCGCCACCTTGCCCAATTTCGCGCCCGGCCGGGTCGACGATGCGCATTTTGCCCAGTGGTGGGCCCGGTTCGAGCGGCTGTCGGCGAGCCCGACGGCCGCGGCTGCCCTTGCGCGGATGAACGCCGGGATCGACGTGCGCGGCATCTTGGCGATGATCAGCGCGCCGACGCTGCTCATCCATCGCCGCAACGACGTCCGTGTCGATCCCGATGCCAGCCGCTTCCTCGCGAAGAAGATCCCGCATGCCCGGCTGGTCGAGATAGCCGGGCGCGATCATCCGATCTGGACCGGCGATGTCGATCGCGTGGCCGACCTGATCGAGGAATGCCTCACCGGCGAACCCGCGATGGCCGATACCGAGCGCGTGCTGGCGGCGCTGCTGGTGACGCGCATCTACGACACGGCCAAGCTTGGCGATCGCATGTGGGGCGAGCGCAGCCAACGCTTCCAGGAGACCTGGCGGCTTCTGGTCGGCCGTCATGGCGGCCGCACGGCCGGCACGCATGGCGAAATGATGATGTCGCGCTTCGATGGGCCGGCCCGAGCCGTACGCTGCGCCGCGGCATTGCGCGAGGCGGCGCAGCAGATCGGCGTGGCGAGCGCGCAAGGCGCGCATGTCGGCGAGATCGAAATGCGCGGCCAGCCGGTGGGCCTGACGGCGCGGGTGGCGATGCAGCTCGCCGCGCATGCCGGGCGCGGCGACATCCTCGCCTCCCGATTGGTCGCCGATCTCGCGGTCGGTTCCGGCCTGCATTTCGTCGATGCCGGCCGTGTCAGCCTTGATGAGCTGGACGAGCCCATGCCGGCGGTTCTGGCGACGTCGGAGCAGCATCTGGAGCCGGCCTGCCGGCCCAAGGCAAGGCCCGCCGAGCCGGCCGCGCTGACGGCGCGCGAGAGCGAGGTGGTGAGCCTGATCGCCGACGGCAAGAGCAATGCCGCGATCGCAGCCGAACTCGACCTCAGCGAGCACACGGTCAAGCGGCACGTCGCCAATATCCTGCTCAAGCTAGACCTGCCGTCGCGGGCGGCAGCGGCGGCCTTCTCAGCACGGCACGCTGGCCCGGACGGGCCATGAGAGCCATGGCGCTTTCGGGCGAAGCGGCGGAGGCCCTGTAAGCGGTATCAATTCTCCCCATGCAGGCCGGGCGATGTCGCCGGAAGGGCGCTGTGAAATGGAGGATGAAATGCTGAAACTCAGTCGCAAGATCGGATTGCTGGCATTCGCCGCGGGCGCATTGCTGGCCATCACCCCTGCGCATGCCGAAGACGCTTCGGCGACCGCCGCCTACAAGGACATCCAGGCCACCCTCGGCTCGGTGCCCGACATGTTCAAGACTTTGCCCGATGTGGCGGTCGCCGGCGCCTGGGCCGAGATCAAGGGCGTTCAGCTCAACCCCAAGACCGCGCTCGACGGCAAGACCAAGGAACTGTTGGGCCTTGCGGTCGCCGCGCAGATCCCCTGCCAGTACTGCATCTATTTCCACACCGAGGCCGCCAAGCTCAACGGCGCGAGCGACGAGGAGATCAAGGAGGCGGTGGCCATGGCGGCGATCGTGCGCCACTGGTCGACGATGCTCAACGGCAGCCAGGTCGACCTGGCGACCTTCAAGAAACAGACGGACGAGGTGTTCGCGGCCGTCAAGGCCAAGTCGCAGTGACAAATCCCTGCCCGGCAACGAGCCGGGCAGCATTTTCGAATATCAACCGCCCAGGACGATGGGCACATGGAGGATGACATGCTGACCAAGACAAAAACAGTGGACGGCGCCGCGATCAAGAAGGCAATCGAAGGCCGCGACGGCAAGCTGCTGTCGAGCTTTTACAATGACGATGCGGTGGTGCGGGTGATCGACCGCAACAACCCGCCGAGCAAGCCGCGCGAAATCCGCGGCCGCGCGGCGATCAGCACGTTCTGGGACGACATCTGCAGCAGGGCGATGACCCACAAGGTCGACACCACCGTCGCCGAGGGCGACAACCTCGCCTTCATGCAGGCCTGCGCCTATCCGGACGGCACAAAAGTGTACTGCGCGGCGATGCTGGAGCTGAAGAACGGTCGGATCGCAAAGCAGACCGTCGTGCAGGCCTGGGACGAATAGTTCAACCGCCGACAATCAACAGCGGCCCGGGCCGCAATCGTGAGGAGAACCAGCATGTTCAGCGCTAGATGGCAGATCGACGCCAAGTTCGGGCACAAGCAGACCGTGCTCGAGCTGTTGAAGAAGTGGGAACGCGAAATCGGCTCACAGGTTGGCCTCGCCGATCTGCAGTTCCAGATCATGACCGGCTCGATCGGCGCGCGCGAGGCGACGGTCGAGTCTCATCATCAGGTCAAGAGCCTGGCCCAGTTGGAGGAGTTCTTCGCCAAGATCGGCAAGATCGATGCGCATGCCAAATGGGGTAAGGAGATCGAGCCCTATGTGGTGTCGGGCACCAGCCTCTGGCAGATCTACCGTATCGTCGAATAGTTTTGATCGTCGAATAGCCGCGGCTGGGCATTGGCGGAGGCTGGCACGATGGATGGGTGGCCGCGACGGCGGCCGCCTTCCACCATGCCGTAGCCGTCGGACGCGGCTAGTCTCCACGGCAGCTACCGGCTGCGCGACCATGGCTCTCCCGGGCCATACCCCGCTGGTCCTTTCGGGCGAAGCGGCGAGCACCGGATTGGTGCAATGTGATCTTCCTGCACCATCCAACGCATCCGCCCGTCGAGGCGGCATAACGAAGCAACGAATGCGTCGCGCCGACGCCGCATGGCGGTGGGCGCAATCAAGGGAGCAAACCGATGACCGACGAAACCCATGCAAAACTGCGTGAAAGCCTGCGCGGAGAGGTGATCCTGCGTGACGATGCCGGCTATGACGAGGCCCGCAAGGTCTACAATGGCATGATCGAAAAGCGCCCGCTGCTGATTGCACGTTGCGCCGATGTCGCCGACGTGATCACCGCCGTGAAATACGCGCGCGCCAACGACCTGCTGATCGCCGTGCGTGGCGGCGGGCACAACGGCGCCGGGCTGGGGATTTGCGACAACGGCCTCGTCATCGACCTGTCGATGATGAAGGGGGTCCATGTGGATCCGAAAACACGCACCGTGAGGGTCGCGCCCGGCTGCACTTCGGGTGACGTGGACCATGCCACTCATCCTTTCGGGCTCGCTGTTCCGGCCGGCATCGTCTCGACCACGGGCGTTGCCGGTCTTACCCTCGGCGGCGGGACGGGCTATCTCACGCGCAGATACGGTCTCACCATCGACAATCTGGTCGAAGCCGATCTGGTGCTGGCCGACGGCAGCGTGGTGACAGCCAGCAAAGTCGAGAACCCCGACCTGTTCTGGGCGCTGCGGGGCGGCGGCGGCAATTTCGGCGTCGTGACGAGCTTCCTGTTCCAGGCCCATCCTGTAAACATGATCTTCGGCGGCCCGGTGTTCTGGGAGGCCAAGGACGCTCCGGCCGTCATGCGCGCCTATCGCGACTATCTGCCGGCGGCACCGGAAGATCTCGGCGCTTTTGTCGGCCTGAAGTCGGTTCCCTCGACCGACCCCTTCCCGCGCGAATATTGGGGCAAGCGCGCCTGCGCCATCATCTCCTGCTACAACGGCACGGAGGAGGACGGGCGCAAGGCCATGGCGCCGCTGCTCGACAATCTGCCGCCGCCGATCTTCAACTGGATGGGCGTGATGCCATTCCCGGCCTTGCAGGCGCTATTCGATCCGCTGCTTCCGAAGGGCCTGCAATGGTATTGGAAGGGCGATTTCGTCAAGTCACTTCCCGACGAAGCCATCGCCACCCATGTCGCGCAGGCCGCCGAGGCGCCGAGCGAATTGTCGCTAATGCATCTTTACCCGATCGACGGCGCCGTCCGCCGTGTCGGCAAGAACGAGACGGCATGGAACGCGCGCGACGCGACCTGGTCAATGGTCATCGCCGCCATCGATCCCGATCCAGGCAAGGCCGCCGCCCTCACCAAGTGGGCCAAGGACTACTGGGCGAGCATCCACCCCCACAACGGCGAGGGCGGCTACGTCAATTTCATGATGGACGACGAAGGAGAAGCACGCGTGCGGGCGAGCTACGGCGCAAACTATGAGCGGCTGAGCCAGGTGAAGCGCGCTTACGACCCGTCCAACGTCTTCCGGGTCAACCAGAACATCAAGCCAGCCTTGTCGGCGGTGCAGGGCAGGACGGCGGCGTAGCTCATAGGCTCTGGCCGCCGGTGCGGGGAGTAGCAGTAAGGCCAATTTCGGCCGTCAGTTGCGGCGGCCGAAATAGCACGTGTTTTCCTGCGCAATTGCGGACGGAAGACGGCGGCAAAGCCGCCGAACTCAACCCGCGCGCACTTTTCCTGGGACTGCTTTACCCGTGCGCCACCATCACGTGGCGAACGGCGGTGTAATCCTCCAGCGCGTAGAGCGACATGTCCTTGCCGTAGCCGGACTGCTTCAACCCGCCATGCGGCATCTCGTTGGTCAGCATGAAGTGGGTGTTGATCCAGGTGCAGCCATATTGCAGGCGCGCGGCAGTCGCCATGGCGCGCGAGACGTCCTTCGTCCACACCGACGAGGCAAGGCCGTAGTCGCTGTCGTTCGCCCAGTTCACCGCTTCGTCGGCGTCGGAGAAGCGGGTGAGCGAAACGACCGGGCCGAAGACCTCGCGGCGCACGATCTCGTCTTCCTGCAGCGCACCGGCGACGACAGTCGGCTGGTAATAGAAACCCGAGCCCTCGCCCGGCTTGCCGCCGGTGGTGATCTCGATGTGCTTCAGTTCCGAGGCGCGCTCGACGAAGCTCGACACGCGGTCACGCTGGCGGCGCGAGATCAGCGGCCCGATCTCGTTCTCGGTGTCATCCGGGCGATTGTACTTGATGGTCGAAACCGCCGACGAGAGATCGGCGACGAGCTTGTCGTAGATCTTCTTGCCGGCGTAGATGCGGCAGGCGGCGGTGCAATCCTGGCCGGCATTGTAATAGCCGAAGGCGCGCAACCCGTTGACCACAGCGCCGAGGTCGGCATCGTCGAAGACGATGACCGGCGCCTTGCCGCCGAGCTCCAGATGCGTGCGCTTGACCGACTTGGCGGCCGCCTGCAGCACCTTCTTGCCGGTGGCGACGTCGCCGGTGATCGAGATCATGTTGATCTTCGGATGGTTGATCAGCGTGTTGCCGACGCTGTCGCCGCGGCCGAGCACGACATTGACGACACCCTCGGGCAGCACCTCCGCGAGTATCCTGGCCAGCTTCAGCGTGGTCAGCGGCGTTTGTTCCGAAGGCTTGAAGACCACCGTGTTGCCGCCGCCGATCGCCGGCGCCAGCTTCCAGGCCATCATCATCAGCGGATAGTTCCACGGCGCGATCGAGGCGACGATGCCGATCGGATCGCGCCGGACCATCGAGGTGTGGCCCGGAATATATTCGCCCGCCACCTGGCCCGGCATCGAGCGCACCGCTCCGGCGAAGAAGCGATAGCAGTCGACGATCGCGGGGATCTCGTCATTGAGCACGGCGTTGATCGGCTTGCCGCAATTCAGCGCCTCGAGGGCGGCGAACTCCTTCGCTTCGGCCTGGATACGATCGGCGATCTTGAGCAGATAGCCGGAGCGCTGTGCGGGCGTCGTGCGCGACCAACCGACGAATGCTTGTTCGGCGGCCCTGACGGCCGCCTCGATCTGCGCCGGACTGGCTTCGGGCAGGTTGAGGATCGTCGCGCCGGTCTTCGGATTGAGGATCGGCTCCTCGGTTTCGGTGCCCTTCTCGAATTTCGAGCCGATGAGCATTTGGGTGTCCATGGGGTTTCTCCTTAAGAGAAGTGAATGGTGAATAGTGAGTAGTCATTAGTGGGTAGTGACGATCTCCATCGCGCTTTTTCTATTCACTATTCACTATTCACTGCTTTCATTTTCCACTGCCGGCGATCTGGTCGCCGTCGCGGGTCAGGTAATAGGCAAAGAGGATGGGCAGCAGCGTCACCAGCACGACGACCATGGCCACGACATTGGTGACCGGGCGCTGGCGCGGGCGGATCAACTCCTCCAGCATCCAGATCGGCACGGTCTGCTGCTGGCCGGCGGTGAAGGTGGTAACGATCACCTCGTCGAAGGAGAGCGCGAAGGCGAGCATGCCGCCGGCAAGCAGCGCCGTGGCGATGTTCGGCAGCACGACATGCCTGAACGTCTGGAACCCGTCGGCGCCGAGGTCCATCGAGGCCTCGATCATCGAGCCGGAGGTGCGGCGGAAACGGGCGACGGCGTTGTTGTAGACGACGACCACGCAGAAGGTGGCGTGACCGAGCACGATCGTCCAGAACGAGAATGGAATGTCGGCAAGCGCGAAGGCCGAGCGCAGCGCGATGCCGGTGATGATGCCGGGCAGCGCGATCGGCAGGATGACCAGCAGCGAGATCGCCTCGCGACCGAAGAAGCGCGTCTGCGAGACGGCGGCGGCGCAAAGCGTGCCGAGCACCAGCGCGATGGCGGTCGAGATGGCGGCGACACGCACGGAGAGCGAGAGCGCGTCCCAGACGTCCGGCCGGTTCCAGGTGACGGCGAACCATTGCGTGGTAAGCCCCGGCGGCGGCCACACAAAACTCTTCTCTTCTGTCGTGAAGGCATAGACGAAGATCAGGAGGATCGGCAGGTGCAGGAAGAGCAGGCCGCAGGCAGCGGCGATCTTCAGGCCGAGCGGAGCGGATTGGCCACGATCAGAGCGCATCGAAAGCCCCCATGCGCTTGGCGCCCCAGAGGTAGAAGCCCATGATGACGATGGGCACCACGGTGAAGGCGGCGGCCAAGGGAATGTTGCCGGCGGTGCCCTGTTGCGAATAGACGGCCTGGCCGATGAACAGGCGCGAGGTGCCGATGATCTGCGGGATGATGTAGTCGCCCAATGTCAGCGAGAAGGTGAAGATCGAGCCGGCGACGATGCCTGGCAGCGCCAGCGGGAACAGCACGTTGCGGAAGGTCTGGCCGGGCGAGGCGCCGAGATCGGACGAGGCCTCGACCAGATTGCCGGGCACGCGCTCGAGCGCGGCCTGCACCGGCAGGATCATGAAAGGCAGCCAGACATAGACGAAGACGATGAAGGTGCCGGTGAAGGAGACCGACAGCGAGTTGCCGCCAACGATGGGCAGCGACAGCCAGGCGTCGAGCAGCCACAGAAGGTTCAGCTTGGCGAGCAGCCAAGTGAGGATGCCTTCCTTGGCCAGGATCAGCTTCCAGGCGTAGATCTTGACCAGGTAGCTCGACCATAGCGGCAGCATGACGCCGAGATAGAACAGCGCCTTCCAGCGGCCGCGCGCATAGCGCGCCGCGTAATAGGCGATGGGGAAGGCGACGATCGCGGAGGCCAGCGTGACCAGCGCCGCCATCGTCACCGTGCGCAGGATGATGTCGAGATTGGCGGCCTGGAACAGGTCGCCATAGGTCTTCAGCGTGAACTGGCGATTGATGAGGCCGGAGAACTCGTCGATGGAGAAGAAGCTTTGGGCGAGCAGCGCGAACAGCGAGCCGATGTAGACGATGCCCAGCCACAGCACCGGCGGCAGAAGCATCAGGAGCAGCAGAAGCCTGGGTCGGCGCCAGAAGAGGTCGGAGACCGCGCCGCGCATGCCGCCGCTGCCGGGCAGAATGGCGGGGGTGGGGTTGGATTGGACAGCGGCGATGGTCATGGCGCCACCGCGTGTTGATGGGGATTACCTGAGAGGCCGAGATCCTTCGCCCCCCTCTCTGTCCTGCCGGACATCTCCCCCTCAAGGGGGGAGATCAGCAGTTTCTCGGCCCCGCCCATTCTGCCACGTTGGAGATTGGCGAAACCCGAAGGGACAGCCAATCTCCCCCCTAGAGGGGGAGATGTCCGGCAGGACAGAGGGGGGCGCCTCGCGCAAACCTTCATCATGCCGGCTCGTCCATCAGATGCAGGCTGTCGCGGTTGAAGGTCAGCATGACCGCCCCGCCCTCAGCCGGCAGCGCTGTTCCGGCCGGCACCACCGCATGCAGCCTCAACCCATCGGCATCGAGCGCCAGCCTCGTGGTGGCGCCAAGGTAGTTGGTGCCGACGAGGCGCGCGGCGACGCCGTCGCCGCTGGTTGCGCTTGAAACGCGTATGGATTCCGGGCGCAGGCTTCCCCAGCGATGCTGGCCGGAGTAGCGCTGGACGAAATCCGGCGGCAGCACGTTGGACGAGCCAACGAAATCGGCGACGAAGCGTGTGTTCGGGCGCTGGTAGATGTCTTCCGGCGTGCCGATCTGCATGATCCTGCCGTCATTGAACACGGCGACGCGATCGGCCATGGAAAGCGCCTCGCCCTGGTCGTGGGTGACGAAGACGAAGGTGATGCCGAGCGCCTTCTGCAGCGACTTCAACTCCTCCTGCATGTTCTCGCGCAGCTTGAGGTCAAGCGCGCCGAGTGGCTCGTCGAGCAAAAGCACCTTGGGCTGGTTGACGAGCGCACGGGCAAGCGCGACGCGCTGGCGCTGGCCGCCGGAAAGCTGGCCGGGGCGGCGCACGCCATAGCCCGGCAGCCGCACCAGCGCCAGCGCCTCTTCCGCCGCCTTCAGCCGCTCGGCCTTGCCGACGCCCTTGACCATCAGGCCGTAGGCGACATTGTCGAGCACGTTCAGATGCGGGAACAGTGCGTAGTCCTGGAAGACGGTGTTGACATTGCGGCGATAGGGCGGAACGCCTTCGGCGCGCTCGCCGAAGATGGAGATCGAGCCTGCCGTCGGCTGCTCGAAGCCGGCGATCAGCCGCAGGCAGGTCGTCTTGCCGGACCCGGAAGGCCCGAGCATGGCGAAGAACTCGCCCGGCGTGATCTCCAGATCCACCGCGTCGACGGCGCGCACGCTGCCGAAATGGCGCGAGACTTGTTTGAAGGAAACGGCGGAGGTCATGGGTCGGTTTGTTTCGTTGCCGGTTTAGAAGGGATGCACGGCGCCCTACCTTCCCCTCGATGGGGGAGGTCGCGGCGAAGCCGCGGGTGGGGGTGATAGCGCGAACCTATCAGACTGCCCCACCCCGACGCTTTGCGTCGACCCTCCCCACCAAGGGGGAGGGTAAGAGCGCTAACGCCCGCCGATGACGCCGATATAGTCCGACACCCAGCGGTAATAGGGCACGCACTGGTCGTTCTGGCTGGCGCATTTCGACACCGGCGTCTTCCAGAACTTGATCTTGTCGAAATTCTCGTAGCCGTTGGTCTTGCAGCCTTCGTCGCCGAGCAGCTCGTTGCCCTTGCAGGCGGCGGGCACGACCGGCAGCGAGCCGAACCAGGCCGAGACGTCGCCCTGGACCTTCGGCGACAGCGAATGCTCGAGCCACATATAGGCGCAGTTCGGATGGGCGGCGTCGGCTTCCATCATGGTGGTGTCGGCCCAACCGGTGACGCCCTCTTCCGGCACGGTCGAGGCGACCGGCTTCTTGGCGGCGACCAGTGTGTTGACCTGATAGGGCCAGGAGCCGGAAGCGACCACGCCCTCGTTCTGGAAGTCGTCGACCTGGATCGCAGCGTCATGCCAGTAGCGGCCGACCAGCGTGCGCTGGGTGCGCAGGAGAGCGAGCGCCGCCTTGTACTGGTCTTCGTTGAGCTCGTAGGGATCCTTGATGCCGAGTTCCGGCTTATGGAACATCAGATAGTTGGCGGCGTCGGCGATGTGGATCGGGCCGTCATAGGCCTGGACGCGGCCCTTGTTCGATTTGCCGTCGGGCAGCTTCATTTCCTCGAAGACGACATTCCAGCTCTTGGGCGCTTCCTTGAAGACTTCGGTGTTGTACATCAGGATGTTCGGACCCCACTGGTAGGGAACGCCGTAATGTACCTTGTCGACGGTGAACCATGGCGCGTCCTTCAGCCGGTCGTCGACACTCTTCCAGCTCGGGATCAGGTCGGTGTTGATCGGCTGGACGCGCTTGCCGGCGACGAGGCGCAGCGAAGCATCGCCCGAAGCGGTGACCAGATCGAAGCCGCCCTCGTTCATCAGCGAGACCATCTCGTCCGAGGTGTTGGCGGTCTTGACGTTGACCTTGCAGCCGCTCTCCTTCTCGAAAGCCGTCACCCAATCATAGCCCTTGTCGGTCTCGCCGCGCTCGATATAGCCCGGCCAGGCAACGATGTTGACCTCGCCCTCGCCCTTGCCGAGTTCCTTGACCTGGGCGATGGCCTGACCGGAAAAAGTCAGCGCGACAGTCAGCGCCGTGCACGACTTCAGGAATGCATTCATCATCGATCTCCCATTTTGGCGCATGACCCCGAAAACCAGTTCGGTTTTCGGAAAGGATCATGCGCAACCTACAAAGGGTCGGAGCTTCATGCTCCGACGGCAGCGCTCTCAGGACGCGGCTTTGTTCCCTGAGCGAAAAGTGCTGTGAAAAATCCGGTTTCGCAAATTCATTTATCAGAAAGCCGATATCGGTTTTTCCGATGGCAAACCGCTCTTCAAGCCAGCGCCGTCGCCAGCCAGCAGGCGGCATTGAAGCGAGCCTCACCGGCCACCACGAAAGGCGCGAATGCGGCGGGCAAGACTGTGATGATTTTTTCGGCCGTTGCCTGGTCGACCTCGCGGAGCGCGGCGCCTACCGGCCCCAGCCGGGTGACGTACTTCATCAGATTGCCTTCGGTGATCCGGCACTGGACGTCCACCTGCTCGACTTTGATCGATGACCAGCCGCTTGCTTCAAGGATCCGCTTCACCTTTGCGCCATCGGCAAAGGCAAACTGCCCCGGGGCTTCGGGGTCGGGCGCGGGTGCGGGCGGCAGGAAAGGCGCGGCCGCTCGCGCCGCGGTCGTCATGAAATCATTCTCGACCGGACTGCGCCAAGCGACAAAGGCGAGTTTGCCACCGCGCCTTGCAGCCTGCCTTATGTTGGTGAACGCGGCCACCGGATCATCGAAGAACATCACACCGAAGCGCGAGACAACAGCATCGAAGTGGCCAGGTTCGAACGCATATGCCTGGGCATCACCCACTTCAAAACTTGCGTTTGCCACCTTGTCCGCCCGTGCGCGCTCCGCCGCCAGCGTGACAAGAGGCTGCGAGATGTCGAGCCCGACGCAACGTCCGCCGTCCCCGATTCGGCGCGCCATCGCCGGCGTCGTAGCGCCGGCGCCGCAGCCGATGTCCAGGACATTACTCCCTCCCCCGGGATAGCCTGCATCCACCACCAGGCGCTCGAAAGGCGCCAGTACCCCGTCGAGGATCGGCTGCATCTCGACCCAGGCCTTTCCGCTGGCGTCGTTCCACAGAGCGGCTTGCTGTGCGTTTGGCTGCGCGGATTGCGGCATGGCGTGCCTCGCTTTCTGTTGCCGTCATCGATCGTCACGAGCACTCTACGAGTTCAAGCCGACTTGAGGTCAAGTGTGAAAGATATGGACATTGCCGAAGTGTCGCGCCGCACCGGCGTGCCCGCCTCGACACTTCGCTACTACGAGGAGAAGGGCCTCATCGCCTCGATCGGTCGTCGCGGCCTGCGACGCTTGTTCGACCCGGCCGTCCTGGAACGACTCGCCTTGATCGCGCTTGGACGCGCAGGTGGATTCGCGCTGGACGAGATTTCCTCGATGCTGACGCCCGACGGTCTAACGAAAATGGATCGACGGCGGCTGGATGCCAAAGCCGACGAACTGGACCGGTCCATCCAGCGCCTGACCGCGACCCGAGAGGCCTTGCGGCACGCTGCCCGATGTCCGGCCGCCCGGCCGATGGAGTGTCCGACGTTCCGGCGCGCCGTCAGGCTGGCCGGCGCCGGCCGCTTCGAGGTTACTCCGATCGGTCCGTTCAAGGCGGAGGCGGTTCCCGCAACAAGGCGCAAGCGCAAGACTGGCCAGGTCAGCCTGGAGTAGGCCACATTAGCGGCGGACCATACGCTGCGACTGCGCGAGGCCGATGAAATCGCGCGCGGCCTGCGGCAGGCCGGAGCCGCGACGCCAGACCGTGCCGACCTGAACCACCGGCAGCGAGCCGGAAACGTCGCGCGATTCGATGCGGTCGCCTTCCAGCGACCACGGCCGGTAGACGAGGTCGGGCAGCAGCGCCACGCCGGCGCCGGTGGCGACCAGGCTGCGCACCGCTTCCACCGATCGCGTGCGGAAGGCGACATGGGGTCTCGCACCGATCGCCGACAGCAGCTTGCCGGTGTTCTCCTCGATCTCGTCGACAGTGAGCATGATCAGCGGCTCGGACGCGATGTCGCCGATCGAGATGATGTCGGCGCTGGCGAGCCTGTGGCTGAGCGGGATCCATAACCTGTAGGCAGAGACTTCGAGGATTTCCGACTGCAGCGCGGTGCGGTCGCGCAGGTTGGAGGTCACCATGACGGCGATATCGAGCTTGCCGCCGACCAGAAGGTGCTCGAGATAGTCGCCATTGTCCTCGATGGCCGAAACCTCGACGCCCGGATAGGCGCGGCGGTAGCGGGCGAGCAGGTCGGACAGGACATAACCGGCGACCAGCGAAGTGACGCCGAGCTGAAGCCGGCCGCCCGCCGCGGCCTGCTCGCTCGAAAAGGAACGGCGTGCATCGGAGACATCGGCCAGGATCTTGGTCGCGTGGCGCAGGAACTGGTGGCCCTTGTGGGTGATGTTCAACCCGCGCGGATGGCGCTCGAAGAGTTCGACCCCGAGATCGCTCTCCAATTCCTTGATCGCCTCGGTGACCGAGGATTGCGAAATCGACAGGTTCTGCGCGGCGCCCGAGACAGTGCCCTGCTCGGCGACAGCGACGAAGAACTGCAATTGGCGGATGGTGAAAGCCATGGCCGGACTAAACACCGGCGTGCGCGGGAAAGAAAGCCGGCGCAGCCGGCTTGTTCACGCCGGCAATTTCTAGCCCCTCGCGGCTTCGACGCGGCGCCAGTGGGAGCGCAGCGCAATGAGGAACGCGACTTCCAGCGCGAGCACGACGGCCATGATGCGAAACGCCACCGTGGGCAGATCGTGGACGCTGTCGCGCATCGCATAGCCGGCAAGAAGGAAGCCGGCATTCCACAGCATCGCGCCAAGCAAGGTGGCCAAAGCGAAGGGCAAGGCCGGCAGGCGCAGCGCGCCGGCGGCGATCGGCAGATAATTCCGCACCGTCGGCACGAACTGCGCCAGCAGCGAGGCCCGCATGTGGTTGCGGCGGTAGGCGCCGGAGAAACGCAGATAGGTTTCCTGGCGCAGGAACATGTAGCGGCCGAAGCGCCCGACCAGGGCGTCGGCGCGCGCCGGCCCGAGCCGGGCGCCCAGAGCAAACCAGAACAGGCAACCAGCCGTTGAAGCCAGCGTCGTCACCGCCAGCAAGGCGCCGAGCGCCGCAAGATCAGGCGCCCTGGTCATGCCGAGAAAGAGCAGCAGCACATGCGACGGCGGCGCGGGCAGGATCTTTTCGGTGAAAGCGAGGCAGGCGGCGCCGAGCAGGCCTAGCCCCAACACCGCCGACAGGAGATCGGTCATGCGAAGCGCCAGTCATAGGTGTTCAGGCTCTTGATCCTGGAAACGCGATAGACCGTCGCCGGCGGAAAGTTGCGGAAGGTGCCGCCGATCCGAACCGCCTCGAGGTCGAGCCTTTCGAGGACCGACTGATCGAAAGGGCAGCGGCGGCCAAAGGTAAACTGGTAAAGTGCGGCACCCGGCCGAAGACTGGCAAAGACGCCTTCCAGGATCGCGGACGACTTGCGCGGCGATATCAGGCGAAACGGCAATCCGCTGACCACCGCGCCGACGACAGGGCCATCGAACAGCGGCAGATGGCGAAGGCCGACCGCATCCATCTCGATGATGCGCGCCGCCGGGAAGCGGCGGCTGAGTAGCGAGGCGAAATCCGGATCGGACTCGACCAGTGTCAGGTCGCTCTCGCGGACGCCGCGCTGCAGCAAGGCACGCGTGAAGGGTCCGGTGCCCGGCCCGAGTTCCAGCACCGGACCTGTGTCGGGACCGATCTCGCGCGTCATCAGCGCCGCCAGGCTCGGGCTGGAGGGCGTGACCGAACCCATGCGGAACGGCGCCAGCGTCCAGGCCATCAGGAAAGACAAAGCATCACTTGCAGGCATGTTGACCTCATTGCTTGCGCGGGCGATTCGGGACTGCCCGGCATTCGACGAGGCGCTGTTTGCGGGTAGCGGATTGCATGGACATTGCGCATGGCGGAGCTTCACGAAAGAAAAGGCTGGCGCCGTCGGCGAGAACTGGCGCCATGTTTGCGCAATCTTGGCGCGATAGCCGGCCGGCGATGGATTGTAAGAAGTGGGACTGCAAGAGGTCTTGAATGCGTATCCTGCTGGTCGAGGACGAGCCGGAAATGGTTTCGGCGCTGCGGGCGGCGCTGAAGCGGCACGACATGGTCGTCGACCATGCCGGCTCGCTGCTTGAAGCGGAAGGGTTCGTCGCCGTCGACGGCTACGACGCGATCCTGCTCGACCGGCAACTGCCCGACGGCGACGGGCTGACGCTGGTGCCTAAGCTTCGTGCCGCAAGGAACATGACGCCAGTGCTGATGCTGACGGCCAGAGGCGACACCGGCGACAAGGTCGACGGGCTCGACATGGGCGCCGACGACTACCTGGCCAAGCCCTTCGCCTTCGAGGAATTGCTGGCGCGGCTCAGGGCATTGCTGAGGCGCCCGGCGGCGATCGAGACGCAGACCATCCGCGCAGGCCATCTTTCGCTCGATGTCGGCCATCGCGAGGCCTCGATCCGTGGTGAGCCGCTTACCCTGCCGCGCCGCGAACTGCTGGTGCTGGAAGCGCTGATGCGGCGAACGGGGCGCATGGTGCAGCGCGAGGCCCTGATGGAGGCCGTCTTCGGGCTGGACGACGAGATCCAGTCCAACGCGCTCGATACCCATGTCTCGCGGCTGCGCCGCAAGCTTGCCGAGGCCGATGGCGGGGTCGTCATCAACGGTATTCGCGGCGTCGGCTACCTGCTGCGCGAGATCACATGAGTCTCAGCCGGCCGCGTTCGCTGAAATGGAGCCTGGTGCTGCGCATCGCCATCCTGCAATGCGTGATGCTGACGCTGCTCATCGCCGGAATCATCGGCGCAATGCTCGCCACCGGCATGATACCGCACGACTATGAGGACGGCACGATGGACGTGTTGGCGGATGCAGTGGCGCGCGACGCCAATGGCGCGCTGGTGCTGAAGGAAAATTCCGGTCTGGCTAGGCTGCGTTCGGATGTCCCGGACCTCTGGTTCATCATCCGAGACAAGCAAGGGCACCGGCTTCAGGAAGGGACCGTGCCGGTTGCCTACCAGCCTTTCGTGGGACTGCTGGACAATATCAGCGACGCCCGCATCGACCTTGCGATGGGCGAGGCCGCCCCGCCCGGCGGAAAGATACGCTGGACCGACACCGCGGCCGGCAATGTCCAGATCATGAGCGGCACCAAGGGCGGGCTCTCGCTGCTGCGCGTTCTCGGGCAGGCGCCAGCGCTCTTCCTGCAAGGGATCTTGCCGCTGGCCGGGCTGATGGCGCTGGCGACGCTGTTTGCGACTCCCTGGGTGGTGCGCGGCGCGCTTTCCGGCCTCGGGCGCGCGGCCACCGCGGCAGGCCAGATCGACATCGACAAGCGCGGCGTGCAACTGCCGCTGGATGGCGTGCCGAAGGAAGTCACGCCGCTGGTCGACGCCGTGAACGCGGCCTTGTCGCGGCTCGATGCCGGCTATGAGCGACACAAGCGCTTCCTGACTGACGCCGCGCATGAACTCCGAACGCCGGTCGCCATTCTCAACACGCGGCTTGCATCGTTGCCGGCAACGCCGGAACGCGCCAGGCTGCTGCAGGACGCCGCGCGACTATCGACGCTCGCCGACCAGTTGCTCGACCTGCAGCGGCTCGACCGCCAAGCCGAGCATTTCGGACCGGTCGACCTCGTCACCCTTGCACGCACCGTCGTGGTCGACCTCGCGCCGATGGCTTTCGCCGCCGGCTACGAAATGTCGTTTGAGCCAGCCAGGGAAAAGCTCATCGTGCGCGGCGACCGCACGGCGATCGAACGCGCCGTGACCAATCTCGTCCAGAATGCGATCGACCACGGCGGCAAGGCCGGCCACATCACCATCCGCATACGCCCGCCCGCGATAATCGAAGTGCTCGACGAAGGCGGCGGTGTGCCGGCATCCGAACGCGAGCGCATCTTCGAGCCCTTCTACCGCTTGCATCCGCAGGACCATGGCGCCGGCCTCGGCCTCAACCTGGTCCGCGACCTGATGCAGCTGCATGGCGGCAAGGTCGAGGTGCTCGACGGCACGGCGGGCGGCGCCTGTTTCCGGATGATCTTCCCGGCCTGACATCCGGCCGATTGCGATGGCAGTCGAACGGAATTTGACAGCGGAATGATTCGTAACTAACTAAGTTACATGAAACGCAACAGCCGACTGTCCTCGACCCTGCACATCCTCGTCCATATGGCCGATGCGCCCGACCGGGCGCTGACCTCCGAAGAGCTTGCCGGCTTCATCCACACCAACCCGGTGGTCGTGCGCCGCACCATCGCCGGGCTGCGCGAGGCCGGCATCGTCACCTCGTCGCGCGGCCATGGCGGCGGCTGGCAGCTCGGCCGCGCGCCGGACAAGATCTCGCTGGCCGAGATCAGCGCGGCGCTCGGCGAAACGCTGTTGCCGTTCAGCACCGAGCCGGAAAGTCCCGGATGCCTGGTCGAGCAGGCGGTGATCGCCGTGCTCGACGACTTTCGCCTAGAGGCGGAAAGGCTGCTCACTGAGCGGCTCAGCCATATCACGCTGGCCGATCTGACGGCCGACTTCCGCCGCCGTTATGACCTGATTGGAGTATCCAGCCATGCAGTATGATGTGATCATCGTCGGCGGCAGCTTTGCCGGCCTGTCCGCCGCCATGTATGCGGCGCGGGGGCGCCGCAAGGTGCTGGTGATCGATGCCGGACAGCCGCGGAATCGCTTCGCCGAACACTCCCATGGCTTCTTCGGTCAGGACGGGCGGGCGCCGTCGGACATTCTCGACGAGGCCAGGGCACAGCTGCTTGCCTATCCCACCGTCAAGGTGATCGACGGCTGCGCCGAGCGGGCCGCCGTCACGGGCACCGGCTTCGAGGTCGAGATGGACAATGGCGAGGGTTTCGGCGCGACGCGGCTGGTGCTCGCCACCGGCGTCCGGGACATCCTGCCGGACGTCCCCGGACTGGTCGGGCAGTGGGGCAAGACGGTACTGCATTGCCCCTATTGCCACGGTTACGAGGTGGCCGGCGGGCCGCTCGGCGTGCTGGCGACCGGACCGATGTCGCTGCACCAGGCCGAACTGATTTCCGACTGGGGCGACGTCACGCTGTTCGCCGACGGCTTGTTCGAACCGGACGCGGACCAGGCGCGGGCCCTGGAGAAGCGCAACATACGGTTCGAGCCTGACAAGGTGAGCGAAGTGCTGGACGACGGCTCCGACGGCCTGCTCATCAGGTTCGAGGGTAATCGCAGCGCGAGCGTGCGGGCGCTGTTCACCGCGCCGCGCAACGAAATGGCAAGTCCGCTCGCCGAGCAGCTGGGCTGCGCCTTCAACGAAGGCCCGCTCGGCCGGGCGATCGTCGTGGACGACAAACAGCAGACATCGGTGCCAGGTGTGTTCGCAGCCGGCGATGCCGCGCGCATGATGCACAACATCGCCTTCGCGGTGTCCGGCGGTGCGATGGCCGGGGTTGCGGCGCATCAATCGCTGGTGTTCGGCTAGGGGTGTGTTGATATTCAGGTGATGCCGGCCTGCAAATGGCGGCTTCCTGCGCTTCCGGTGCTCACGTACTTAAAAGTACGCTCCGCTCCGGCCTTCGCCGGCCGAAGCCCTCATAAGGGTCTTCGCTCCATGAAGGCTACGGCCGGCGTAGGCCGGTTCTCGGAACCCACCATTTTCGTCTCGGCCTGACCCGAATCTCAATACACCTAGTCCGGGCGAGATCAGGCCGTCGCAATGGTCAAGCGCGCCCCGGCCTGGGTCAACGCGGCGGTTATGTCGGGCGGCGGCGACTGGTCGGTGGCGAGCTCGGAAAAGCCGTCGAAGCCGCAGACCCGGACCAGCCCCTGGCGGCCGAACTTGGTATGGTCGGTGACGACCAGCGAACGCTGGCCGCGCGACAGCACCATGCGAGCGAACTCCGCCTCCTCCAGCTCGTAGTCGGTGAGGCCGGCGGCGGCATCGACCGCGCCGATCGAGATCACGGCATGATCGACCGAAAAGCGGCTGACGAACTCGATCGCCGTAATGCCGAAAGCCGCGCCTGAATCGCTGCGCAGCTCGCCGCCCGCCATATAGACCTTGTTGCCGTTCACCGTCGCCAGCGTGCGGGCAATGTCGGAGGAATTGGTGACCACCGTCAGCCGGCGGTGGCCGAGCAGCTCGCGCGCGAGGAAGGACGTGGTCGTGCCGGTATCGAGCATGATCGCCTCGCCGTCGCGGATCGTGGCCGCGACCATCCTGGCGATCAGGCGCTTGGCTTCGGCATTCTCGCGCATGCGCCGCTCGAACGGCGCCTCGCCCACCATCGAGGCAAGGCCCACGGCGCCATGCATCTTCAGCACCGACCCGTCATCGGCGAGCGGCTTGACGTCGCGCCGCACCGTTTCCAGCGAGACTCCGAGACGTTCGGCAAGGCTGGCTATGGTGATCGTGCCCTCCTCGTTGAGGAGCCGCAGGATCTCGCCATGCCGTTTCGAGTGGATCATGTGGATGTCCGGGGTTTTGCCCGAATTTAAAGCTTTGACAACGCTTTGAAAGGAGTTGCTTATATTTTCGGGCAAAACACCCAAAAAAGGTCACAGCTTTTGATTGACAGTTCCGCCACACCGGCATGAGAGTGGTTGCAAGTGACAGGCTCGGAACTGCTAACGGGAGGGTGATGGCAGAGCCGCAACCTAGTGACCATGTCGCCTGGAAACAGCCAGGCGCGAGCTTTTATCGAATCCGCGGGGGCGGATGCCGGGATACCATGCCTGGCCAAGGGGCTCGTCGGTGCGGTGCGGGATACCGATCCTGGCGTCTCGCACCGACGAGGCTTTTTCATATTTTCCCATCCTCGTTTTCCGCGGGACCGGCTGAGGCTGGAGCGAAGCCGTGAGCGCCGAAGACCGCATCCGCGCCCTGCCGTGCTGGAACGGCAGCATCGAGATCGAGCCGCTGCCGGGCGGCCTCAGCAACGCCAATTTTGTCGTCACGGATGCAGCCGGGCGGCATGTCGTGCGCTTCGGCCAGGACTTCCCGTTCCACCACGTCTTTCGCGAGCGCGAGGTGATGACGGCGCGGGCGGCGTATGCGGCGGGCTTCGCGCCAGCCGTGCATTATTCCGAGCCCGGCATCCTGGTGACGGAATTTCTCGGCGCCAAGACTTTCCTGGGAGAGGATGTGCGCGCCAACCTCGGCCGCGTGGCGGCGCTGCTGCGCGGCTTTCATCGGGAGATGCCGAACCACGTCTCCGGCGCCGGCTTCATGTTCTGGGTGTTCCACGTCATCCGCGACTATGCGCGCACGCTGGACGAAGGCGGCAGCCGCAAGAAGAGCGAGCTGCCGCGCTATCTGTCCCTGGCCGACGAGCTCGAGCGGGCGCAGAAACTGTTGCCGATCGTCTTCGGTCACAACGATCTTTTGCCGGCCAATATTCTCGACGACGGCAAGCGGCTGTGGCTGATCGACTTCGAATATGCCGGCTTCAACACGGCGATGTTCGACCTCGCCGGCGTCGCGTCCAATGCCGGCATGAGTGACGACGAATCCTTCGCCTTCATGACCGCCTATTTCATGAAGGAGCCGGACGGCGAAATCCGCCGCTCGCATGCCGCCATGCAATGCGCCTCGCTGCTGCGCGAAGCGATGTGGAGCATGGTATCCGAGCTCTATCTCGACGCGCCCGGTATCGACTATGTCGCCTATACCGAGGAGAACCTCGTCCGGCTCGACGCGGCGCTGGAGAACTACCGGACGAAATACGGGACCAAACCATGACCTTGCCCAGCCATGCCGAAATCGTCGTCATCGGCGGCGGTATCATCGGCTGCTCCACCGCCTATCACCTGGCGCGCGACCACAAGGCGGACGTGGTGCTGCTCGAGCAGGGCAAGCTGACCTCGGGCTCGACCTGGCACGCCGCCGGCCTGGTCGGGCAGTTGCGCTCCTCGGCCTCGATCACGCGCGTGCTCAAATATTCGGTCGAGCTCTATAAGGGGCTGGAGGCCGAGACGGGCCTGGCTACCGGCTGGAAGATGACCGGCTGTCTGCGACTGGCGACCAACGCCGACCGCTGGACCGAGTTCAAGCGGCTGGCGACGACAGCCAAAAGCTTCGGCTTGGATATGCAGCTTTTGTCGCCGGCGGAAGTGAAGCGCATGTGGCCGCTGATGGATACCGGCGACCTGGTCGGCGCCTCGTGGCTGCCCACCGACGGGCAGGCAAGCCCCTCCGACATCGCCCAGTCGCTCGCCAAGGGCGCGCGCATGCATGGCGCGAAACTGTTCGAGGACGTGCGCGTCACCGGCTTCACGATGAAGGACGGCCGCATCGCGGCGGTGAAGACTTCGAAAGGCGACATCGCCTGCGACAAGGTGGTGAACTGCGCCGGACAGTGGGCAAGGCAGGTCGGCGCGATGGCCGGCATCAACGTGCCGCTGCAGCCGGTCAAGCACCAGTACATCATCACCGAGAAGATCGAGGGGCTGGCCAACGACGCGCCGACGATCCGCGACCCCGACCGCCGCACCTATTTCAAGGAAGAGGTCGGCGGGCTGGTGATGGGCGGCTATGAGCCCAACCCGCAGGCCTGGGCAACCGGGCTTCCCGCGGGCGACGTCCCCAACGACTGGGAATTCCGCCTGTTCGACGACGACTACGATCATTTCGAACAGCATATGACCCAGGCGATCGCGCGCGTTCCGGCCCTGCAGACCGCCGGCGTCAAGCAGATGATCAACGGGTCGGAGAGTTTCACGCCGGACGGCAATTTCATCCTCGGCGTCGCGCCCGAATGCGCCAACATGTTCGTCGGCGCCGGCTTCAACGCCTTCGGCATCGCGTCGGGCGGCGGCGCCGGCTGGGTGCTGGCGCAATGGGTGGTCGACGGCGAGGCGCCGCTCGACCTGTGGGTGGTCGACATAAGGCGTTTTTCAAGCCTGCACCGCGACCGCGACTGGGTCCGCGACCGCACGCTGGAAGCCTATGGCAAGCACTACACGATCGGCTTCCCGCATGAGGAATATCTGACCGGACGGCCGCGCATCGTCTCGCCGCTCTATGAGCGGCTGAAGACGCACCGCGCCGTGTTCGGCTCCAAGCTGGGCTGGGAACGGCCGAACTGGTTCGCGCCGGACGGCACGGCCGCCGAGGACGTCTATTCGATGGGCCGCCAGAACTGGTTCGGCCCGGTCGGCGACGAGCACCGGCATGTGCGCGAGAAGGTCGGCATCTTCGACCAGTCCTCCTTCGCCAAATACGAGCTGACCGGCGCCGACGCGCTGAAGGCGCTCGACTGGATCTGCGCCAACGACGTCAACAAGCCGGTTGGGCGGCTGACCTACACGCAGCTTCTCAACACGCGCGGCGGCATCGAGGCCGACCTCACCGTGTCGCGGCTCGGCGAGGACCGGTTCTACATCGTCACCGGCACCGGCTTCCGCACGCATGACCTGTCCTGGATAAGCGATCATATCGGCTCCGGCCTCGACACGAGGCTGAAGGACGTCACGGAGGAGTACGGCACGCTGTCGCTGATGGGACCCCTCGCCCGAGAGGTGCTGGCTGCGGTGATGGATGCCGACGTCTCGAACGCCGCCTTCCCCTTCGGCCATGCGCGTGAAATCCAGATTGCCGGCCATACCGTCAAGGCGCTGCGCGTCACCTATGTCGGCGAACTCGGCTGGGAACTGCATGTGCCGATCGCCGCCACCGGCGAGGTTTTCGATGCGCTGATGGCGGCGGGCAAGGCGCATGACATTCGCCCGGTCGGCTACCGGGCGCTGGAATCGCTGCGACTGGAGAAAGGCTATCGCGCCTGGGGCTCCGACATCACGCCGAACGACACGCCGCTGGAGGCGGGGCTCGGCTGGGCCGTGAAGCTTCGCAAGAACACCGATTTCGTCGGCCGCAGGGCGCTGGAGACAGCAGCCGGCAAGCCGCCGACGAAACGCTTTGCCGGCTTCACGGTGGACGACCCGGCGATCGTGCTGCTCGGGCGCGAGACGATCCTGCGCAATGGCGAGCCGGTCGGCTACCTCACCAGCGGCGGCTACGGCTACACGGTGGAGAAGAACATCGGCTACGGCTATGTGCGCAACGCCGACGGCATCAGTGACGATTTTCTTGCCTCGGGCGACTATGAGCTGGTGGTGGCGATGGAGCGCGCGCAGGCAAAAATCCATATCGAGCCGATGTATGACCCGGCCGGAGCAAGGATAAAGGCCTGATCCGCGCAGAGCGGATCAGCTGACGCGCAACACAAGCCCCCTGCTCGGCACGGTATCGGTTTCGCCCGGCATCGAGGCATAGGGCGCCGTTTCCTCGACGCGCTTCAACCTGCCCTGGGCTTCGAGCCCGGCGATGCGCTCGGCGAAGCCGGCCTGCCACAGCGTGTTCTTGACGGTCAGAACGATGACGCCGCCTGGACGGCAGATGCGGATCAGTTCGTCCAGTCCCTCGACCCCGACATGGCCCGAGGTGAAGACGCCCGCCGAAATAATGCCGGCATAGGCGCCGTCGGCGAAGGGCAAAGCGTCGCCCATCGCCAGGCGATGCAGCGCCGCGTAGACGCCCTTGGCGCCTGCCTTGTCCAGCATGCCTTGCGAGATGTCGAGCGCCTCCACCCTCGGATAGCCGGTGATGGCCAGCCATTCGCCGATCAGGCCGGTGCCGGCGCCGGCATCGAGCAAGGGTTCGGCGCCGCGCGGCAGATGCCTGGCCAGCAGCGCCAGGCAGATCGTCGGGTGGCGATAGCCGGCGGCCGACATGTCGGCGTCATAGGTCTCTGACCAGCTGTCATAGATCGCGGCCACTTCCTCTGGTCGCTTCGCCGCATAGGCCGCGCTTAGCGAGCCGCTGTGCTTGCCGTCCGTCATTGTCGCTCCCGAAGCCGATTCATGTGCGGAGGATCATAGCCAAGCCGTTAAAACTGTGGAACCGTCCGAACAGGAACAATGGCGTGAAGGGGGCGCGACATGACCGACGAGCTGCGCGCGGCGCTGGCGACGATTCCGGCGCTGGCGGGCTATGACGGACCGCTGCAGCGTTTGGGTGGCCTGACCAACATGGTCTACAGGGCCGGCGAAGCGTGCCTGCGCATTCCCGGCAAAGGCACGCAAGAATATATCAACCGCGCCAACGAGGCAGTGGCGGCGCGCGAGGCGGCCAGGGCCGGCGTCAGTCCCGAAGTGCTCTATGCCGATCCGGCATCCGGCCTGATGGCGACGCGCTTTATCGCCGGCGCCGAGACGATGTCGCCCGAGACGTTCAGAACGCGCAAAGGGAGCCCCGCCCGCGCGGGCGAGGCTTTCCGCAAGCTGCATGCTTCCGGCGCGGTGTTTCCCTTCCGCTTCGAGCTGTTTGCAATGATCGACGACTATCTCAAGGTTTTGTCGACCAAGGATGTGGCGCTGCCCGCCGGCTATCACGACGTGGTGCGCGAGGCAGGCGGGGTGCGCGCGGCGCTTGCCGCGCACGCCATCCCGCTTGCCGCCTGCCATTGCGATCCGCTGTGCGAGAATTTCCTCGATACCGGCGATCGGATGTGGATCGTCGACTGGGAGTATTCCGGGATGAACGATCCGCTGTGGGATCTCGGCGACCTTTCGGTCGAGGGCAACTTCGACGCGGGCCAGGACGAGGAGTTGATGCACGCCTATTTCGGCGGCGAGGCGCGGCCGGCCGAGCGTGGGCGGATCGTCATCTACAAGGCGATGTGCGACCTCTTATGGACGCTCTGGGGGCTGATACAGCTCGCCAACGACAATCCGGCCGACGATTTCCGCGCCTATGCCGACGGCCGCTTCGCGCGCTGCAAGGCGCTGATGGAGACGGCGGAATTTTCGCGTCATCTCGCGGCTGTGCGCCTGGGCTAGTGCTTAATTCACGCCCTTCGGCACGTTCTCAGGCGGCACCACGGTTTCCACCACCTTCTGGCGATGGAAGATGAATATGCCGGCAAGCACGACGATGGCCGCGCCCACCAGAATACGTGGCCCCGGGACATCGCCGAAGAACACGAAGCCGAAGACCACAGCCCACAGAAGCAGGGTGTAGTGGAGCGGCGCCAGCGTCGAGGCCGGCGCCAGTTTCAGCGCCCTTGTGATCATCAGATGGGCGGCGCAAGAGACGACGCCGAGCAACAGCATGGCCCCGAAATCGAGCGCCGACGGCGTATTCCAGGCGCCGATGGTGAGCAGGCCGCCGACAACCAGCGTGCCGATCGTCTGCCAGGTAACCAGTGTGGTGTCGCTGGTGCCGCGCAGGAGACGGCCGAGGATGATGGCGAAGCCGAAGGCGATGCTGCCGACCAGCGCGAAGGCCGAAGACAGCGAGAAAGCCGCCGAGGACGGCTTCAGGATGATCAGCACGCCGCAGAAGCCGACCAGGATCGCCAGCCAACGGCGCCAGCCGACCTTTTCGCCAAGCAGGAGGTGGGACAGCGCCGCGACATAGATCGGCCCGGCCATGTAGAAGCTCATCACGTCGGCCAGCGGCAAATAGACGACCGCAGCGTAGAAAAGCCCGGTATCGGTGGTGGTGGCCACGACGCGCAGGAACTGCAAGAGCGGCCGGTCCATATGAAACAGCCTGGCCGTGCCCTGGTTGGCGATCATCGGACCCAGCACGATGAAGGCGCCGATCGAGCGGATGAGCACCACCTGTCCGACGGAGAAGGAAGCGACCAGCCATTTGCCCATAGCGTCGTTCAACGCGAACATGAAGTCGCCGGCCAGCATCAACAGAATGCCGGCGAGCAACATGTTCCTGATCGTGAAATTGCGGGCGATGGTCTGAGCCATGCCGCTCCGTAGCCGCAAGCGGCCAGTTTGACGAGGGAAAATCATAAGACCAGCGCCGGGCGCCGGAACTTCGTCATCCACGGGCGGAGCGGAAGCGAAGCGGACGCGCAGACCCGAGGATCCATGCCGTGACCTCGCGCGAAGGGCAGAGGCGGCGCAGGGCTTTTCTGCACCGCTGCGACGCTTGGAGGTAACGGCATGGATTCTATGGTCTGCGCTGCGTCGCTTCGCTCCTTGCTCCGCCATAGAATGACGAAGTCACGAGCGTTCCGCCGCTAATGCGACGGGTCAAACCGGACGCAGAGACCTACGCTGTTTTATGCCTGCGGTTGACGCTCTCCGGCCGGCCGGCGATCGACAGCCGCGTTTCCTGCCTGGTCCGCTCAGCCACGACCTTGCCCCTGGCGATGACGCAGAGGCGTTCGGGGCGCAGGCGAACGGCCTCGATCGCATTGCCGGCATCGAGCACGACGAGGCTCGCCCGCTTGCCGACGGCGAGACCCAGATGATCCAGGCCCATGATGGCGGCGTTGACGTTGGTAACCATGTCGAAGCAGCGCGCCATGTCGGCCGGGCTCGACATCTGCGCGACATGCAGGCCCATGAAGGCGACGTCGAGCATGTCGGCCGTGCCCAGCGAATACCAGGGGTCGAGCACGCAATCCTGGCCCCAGCCGACGCGGATGCCGAGCGCCTGCATCTCCTTGACCCGGGTCAGGCCGCGCCGCTTCGGGAAAGTGTCGTGGCGCCCCTGCAGCATGATGTTGATCAGCGGATTGGGGATTGCCGACACGCCGGCCTCGGCGATGAGCGGCAAAAGCTTCGAGACGTAATAATTGTCCATCGAATGCATGGAGGTGAGATGCGAGCCGGCCACCCTGCCCTGCAAGCCGAGGCGCTGCGTTTCATAGGCCAGTTGCTCGATATGGCGCGACAGCGGATCGTCGGTCTCGTCGCAATGCATGTCGACCATCAGGCCGCGCTTGGCGGCGATCTCGCAAAGCTCCGTGACCGAGCGCGTGCCGTCGGCCATGGTGCGCTCGAAATGCGGGATGCCGCCGACGATGTCGACGCCCATGTCGAGCGCGCGGATGGTGTTCTTCAGCGCTGTCGGCGAGCGATAGAGGCCGTCCTGCGGAAACGCGACCAGTTGCAGGTCGATATAGGGCGCGACGGTTTTCTTCACGTCGAGCAGCGCTTCCGCCGCGAGCAGCCGGTCGTCGCAGACGTCGACATGGCTGCGGATGGCGAGCAGGCCCATAGACACCGCCCAATCGCAATAAGCGAGCGCGCGCTCGCGCACCGCTTCATGCGTCAGAAGCGGCTTCAACTCGCCCCAGAGCGCAATGCCTTCGAGCAGCGTGCCTGACGCGTTGATGCGCGGGATGCCGTAGGAGAGCGTGGCGTCCATGTGGAAATGCGGATCGACGAAGGGCGGCGCGACCAGATTGCCGCGGGCGTCGACCTCGGTCGACGCGGTGCCCGGCAGTTTCTGCTCGATCGCCCGGATGGTTTCGCCGGCAATGCCGATATCGGCAATCCTGCCGTCCGGCAGCGTGCCGCCGCGCACGATGAGGTCGAAATCCATCCGTCGTCACCCTTTCCCAAGAATCGGCAAATCATCGTGGCCGAAAAGACAGGCTGGCGCAGCCTTTTCTTTCCTCGGCAGCCGAAAGGTTCCATCGCGCCGCAACTCGCTCTATAAGCCGCCTCTCGCCCTCGTGGCGAATCCGAATTTCTCGCAGCCAGACACAGGATCGGCCGTTGTTTCGCTTCTTCCGCTCGACGGAAAACCAGCGCCTCATCGCAAGGCTGGTGAGGGAGTCCTTCCATGAGCACAAGTTCGGCTATTCCGCCGCCATAGCTTCGATGCTCGTGGTGGCCGCCATGACCGGCGCCAGTGCCTGGATCCTGCGCGAGATCACCAACGAATTCGTCGTCTTCAAGAGGCTCGACCGCGTCAACATGATCGCGGCGGGCGTCGCGGGGATCTTCCTGCTCAAGGGCTTCGCAACGTTCGTGCAGGCCTATTGCATGAGCCGTGTCGGCAACGCCATCATCGCCGACCGGCAACGCAAGATCTACGATCGCATCCTGGCGCAAGGCATCGAATTCTATCATTCGACCTCATCGGCCGACCTGATCGCCCGCATGACCAACAACGCGCAGGCCGCGCGTGGCGTGCTCGATCTTGTCGTCACGTCCTATGTGCGCGACCTGGTGACGCTGGTCGTCCTGGTCGGGGTCATGATCTGGCAACAGCCGGCGCTCTCGCTGATCTGCTTCGTCGTCGGGCCGGTGGCGATCTACGGCGTCAACCGCATCCTGAAGCGGGTCCGCAGCATCGCTGCCATGGAGTTCCGCTCGCTTGGGCAGATCGTTCATGTCATGCAGGAAACGGCGATCGGTGTACGCGTTGTCAAATCCTTCAACCTTGAAGGCGCGATGCGCAAACGCATGTACCAGGCCGTCTCCGACGTCGAGAACCGCGCCAACAACATCGCCACGCTGGAGGCGGCCACCAGCCCGGTGATGGAAACCATTGCCGGCCTGGCAATCGCCGGCGCGGTCTTTGTCAGCGGGTTCCTGGTGCTGCAGGGCGGGCAGATGCCGGGCAATATCATGGCCTTCATCGCGTCGCTGCTGCTCGCTTATGAGCCGGCAAAGCGGCTCGCCCGGGTACGCATCTCGCTCGAGACCGGCATCGTCGGCGTGCGCATGATGTTCCAACTCGCCGACCGGCCGCTGACACTCGCCGAGAAGCCCGGCGCCACGCCGCTACAACCCGGCCCGGGCGAAATCCGCTTCGACGATGTCAGCTTCGCCTATCCGGAAAGCGCGCCGGTGTTCGAAGGGTTCGACCTGACGCTCGAGGCCGGCAAGATGACGGCGCTGGTCGGGCCGTCGGGCAGCGGCAAGTCGACGATCCTCAACCTGATCATGCGCATGTACGACCCGCAGACCGGCAAGGTGATGTTCGACGACCAGGACATCTCGTACGCGACGCTCGATTCGCTCAGGCAGAAGATCGCCTATGTCAGCCAGGATACGTTCCTGTTTGCCGGCACGGTCATGCACAATATCCGCCTCGGCCGCGAGGGCGCGACGGATGAGGAGGTGATCGCCGCCGCCAAGGCCGCCAACGCGCATGAGTTCATCAGCGCCATGGCCAAGGGCTACGACACGGAGGTCGGCGAGAACGGCTCGCTTTTGTCCGGCGGCCAGCGCCAGCGCATCTCGATCGCGCGCGCCATGCTGCGCAACGCCGAGATCCTGTTGCTCGACGAGGCGACCAGCGCGCTCGACGCGGAATCGGAAGCGTTGTTCCGCGACGCGCTGCAGCAGCTTACCGTCGGGCGCACGACCATCGTGATCGCGCACCGGCTTTCCACCGTGCACCAGGCCGACACCATCGTAGTGCTGGAAAAGGGCAAGGTGGTGGAAAGCGGCCCGCACAAGACCTTGCTCAAGCAGGGCGGGCTCTACCAGAAGCTTTACGAATATCAGCTGATGCCGTGACGGCGGCGCCCTCTCCTTCTCCCCTTGCGGGAGAAGGTGTCGCCGAAGGCGACGGATGAGGGGTGTTCCAGGGAATGCCGGCGCCTCGCTCCGCTGGAGCACCCCTCATCCGTCTCGGCGCTATCGCGCCGATCCACCTTCTCCCACAAGGGGAGAAGGGAAGATCTCTCACTCCGGCACTTTCCTGACCGCGCCCTTGTCGGCGCTGGTGGCGAAGGCAGCGTAGGCGCGCAGCGCCGTCGTCACCTTGCGCTTGCGCTTTTCGGCCGGCTTCCAGGCATCGGCGCCCTTGGCGTTCATCGCAGCCCGGCGAGCTTCGAGCTCGGCGTCGCTGACCGCCAGGCGGATCGTGCGGTTGGGGATGTCGATCTCGATCGTATCGCCTTCCTGGACCAGGCCGATCGCGCCGCCTTCGGCGGCTTCGGGCGAGGCATGTCCGATCGACAAGCCGGAGGTGCCGCCGGAGAAGCGGCCGTCGGTGATCAGCGCGCAGGCTTTGCCGAGGCCCTTCGACTTCAGATAGCTGGTCGGGTAGAGCATCTCCTGCATGCCGGGGCCGCCGCGCGGTCCCTCATATCGGATCACGACGATGTCGCCGGCCTTGATCTCGTTGCCGAGGATCGCCTTGACGGATGCGTCCTGGCTTTCGAACACGCGGGCCGGGCCAGTGAATTTCAGGATCGACTCGTCGACGCCGGCGGTCTTCACGATGCAGCCGTCGAGCGCCAGATTGCCCTTGAGCACCGCGAGGCCGCCATCCTTGGAGAACGGCGTCTTGGCCGAGCGGATGACGCCCTTCTCCCGGTCGGTGTCGAGATCGTCCCAGCGGCGGTCCTGGCTGAAGGCAACCTGCGTCGGCACGCCGCCGGGAGCGGCGCGGAAGAAGTCACGGACGTTCTCGGCGGAGGTGCGCGAAATATCCCAATGGTCGAGCGCTTCGCCGAGCGTGGCGGTATGCACCGTCGGCAGGTCGCGGTTGATCAGGCCGGCATGGTCGAGCTGGCCGAGGATCGCCATGATGCCGCCGGCGCGATGGACATCCTCCATGTGGACGTCGGACTTGGCCGGCGCCACCTTGCACAGCACCGGCACCTTGCGCGACAGCCGGTCGATGTCCTCCATGGTGAAATCGACCTCGCCCTCATGGGCGGCGGCAAGGATGTGCAGCACCGTGTTGGTCGAGCCGCCCATGGCGATATCGAGCGCCATGGCGTTCTCGAAAGCGCCCTTGGAGGCGATGCTGCGCGGCAGCGCCGTTTCGTCGTCCTGCTCGTAATAGCGCTGGGCGAGATCGACGACGAGATGGCCGGCCTCGACGAACAGGCGCTTGCGGTCGGCATGGGTGGCAAGCGTCGAGCCGTTGCCGGGCAGCGACAGGCCCAGCGCTTCCGTGAGGCAGTTCATCGAATTGGCGGTGAACATGCCGGAGCAGGAGCCGCAGGTCGGGCAAGCCGAGCGCTCGATGACCTTGACGTCTTCGTCGGAGATCTTGTCGTCGGCTGCCGCGACCATGGCGTCGACCAGGTCGAGCGCCTGCGACTTGCCGGCCAGCACCACCTTGCCGGCCTCCATCGGTCCGCCGGAGACGAAGACGGTCGGGATGTTGAGACGTAAGCTGGCCATCAGCATGCCGGGGGTGATCTTGTCGCAGTTGGAGATGCAGACCATGGCGTCGGCGCAATGCGCGTTGACCATGTATTCGACGGAATCGGCGATCAGCTCGCGCGAAGGCAGCGAATAGAGCATGCCGTCGTGACCCATGGCGATGCCGTCGTCGACGGCGATGGTGTTGAACTCCTTGGCAACGCCGCCGGCCTTCTCGATCTCGCGCGCCACGAGCTGGCCGAGGTCCTTCAGATGCACGTGGCCCGGCACGAACTGGGTGAAGGAATTGACCACCGCGATGATCGGCTTGCCGAAATCACTGTCCTTCATGCCCGTGGCGCGCCACAGGCCGCGGGCGCCGGCCATGTTGCGGCCATGGGTGGTGGTGCGGGAACGATAGGCAGGCATTGGATTGTCCTTGGCTTGGCTGGCCGCGCCGATGCGCGGCGGGCGGCGCTTAAATTTTGGTCGGCAGCGGTTATAGCGATCACGGCCCGGCATGACCACCATTTTGCACTGCGCCAGATTCTTACGAAAAAACCGCAGGCCTGTGTCGGATCGCGGGCCGCATAGCCGTCCTTGGGCAGACGGGACGGCACCATTTACGCAGTCAGCCGTTTGACCTTAACCGCAAAAAAGAAGCATTCGGAGGAAGACGCATGCAAAAGATCACCACCTGCCTGTGGTTCGACGGCCAGGCCGAAGAGGCGATGAACCATTACACCTCCATCTTCAAGAATTCGAGGGTACTGAGCGTCATGCGCTGGCCAAAAGGCCACGCTGACGAGGGTAAAGTGCTGGTGACCACGTTCGAGTTGGACGGCGTGCCGTTCCAGGCGCTGAACGGCGGGCCGCAGTACAAGTTCACCGAAGCGATCTCGCTGTCGATCGACTGCAAGACGCAAGCCGAGGTCGATCATTTCTGGACACGGCTTACCGAAGGCGGCGGCGAGCCCGGCCCGTGCGGCTGGCTGAAGGACAAGTTCGGCGTTTCATGGCAAGTCGTGCCGGAACAACTGCCCCGGCTGCTCCAGGATCCGGACCGGGCCAAGGCCGGGCGCGTGATGGACGCCATGATGAAGATGGGCAAGATCGAGATCGACAAGCTCGAGGCGGCGGCGAAGGGGTGAGCATAGGTAGTGAGTGGTGAGTAGCGAATGGTGAATGGTGAATGGTGAATGGTGAATGGTGGTGAAGATTAGCTGACCTTTCCCTACCAACTACCTACTATTCACTATTCACTACTCACCATTCACCAGAATCACGCAGCTTTATCACGCACCTGATAGTCCTTCACCGCGGTGAAGCGGATCGCTTTCCAGCGCTCGGCTTCGTAATTCAGCGAGAAGGCGTGCTGGGCGAGGAAGACCGGATCATTGTCGAGGTCGCGGGCGATGTCGCCGCGATGGGCCTCGATGAAGCGCTGCACTTCGGCCTTGTCATCGGCCGCGATCCAGCGGCAGACGGAAAAGCGCGACATCTCGAAGTCGACCGGCAGCGTGTATTCGATGTTCAGCCGCTCCTTGAGCACGTCGAGTTGCAGCGCGCCGACGACGCCGACGATGGCCGGCGAGCCGTCTTCCGGCGAGAACAGCTGAACGACGCCTTCCTCGGCCATCTGGTGCAGCGCTTCCTTGAGCTTCTTGGCCTTCATAGCGTCGCCGAGGCGCACGCGGCGCAGGATTTCCGGAGCGAAATTCGGCACGCCGCGGAACAGGATCTCTTCGCCCTCGGTCAGCGTGTCGCCGATGCGCAGCGTGCCGTGGTTGGGAATGCCGACGACGTCGCCGGCGAAAGCCTCATCGGCGGTGACGCGGGTGCGGGCGAAGAAGAACTGCGGCGCGGACAGGCTCATCGGCTTGCCGGTGCGCACCAGCTTGGCCTTCATGCCGCGCTCCAGCTTGCCCGAACAAACGCGGACGAAAGCGATACGGTCGCGGTGGTTGGGGTCCATGTTGGCCTGTATCTTGAAGACGAAGGAAGTCATCTTGTCCTCCGTCGCCTCGACCGTACGCTCATCGGCTTCCTGGGCGCGCGGCGGCGGGCCGTAGGCGCCGAGCGCCTCGATCAGGTCGCGCACGCCGTAATTGCGCAGCGCCGAGCCGAAATAGACCGGCGTCAGGTGGCCCTCGCGAAACGCTTCCACGTCGAGCGGACGGCAGGCTTCCCGCGCGAGTTCCAGTTCCTCGATGAAGGCTTCGCGCTCGTTATCCGGCAAAAGCCCGGCGACGCGGTTGGAATCGGGGCCGTTGACCGGCGTGCGCTCCTTCTCGTCGTCGCCGCGGCGCACCGCGTTCTGGGCCAGGTGGTAGGTGCCCGAAAAGGTCCTGCCGCGGCCGATCGGCCAAGTGACGGGCGCGGTGTCCAGCGCCAGCTTCTGCTCGATCTCGTCGAGGATCTCGAACGGATCGCGGCTCTCGCGGTCCATCTTGTTGACGAAGGTGATGATCGGGATGTCGCGCAGGCGGCAGACCTCGAACAGTTTCAGCGTGCGCGGCTCGATGCCCTTGGCGGCGTCAATGACCATGACGGCAGAATCCACCGCCGACAGCGTGCGGTAGGTGTCGTCGGCGAAATCCTCGTGGCCGGGCGTGTCGAGCAGGTTGAAGACGTTGTCGCCATATTCGAAGGTCATCACCGAGGTGACGACCGAGATACCGCGTTCGCGCTCGATCTTCATCCAGTCGGACCGCGTCTGGATGCGGTCCTTCTTGGCCTTGACCTCGCCGGCGAGCTGAATGGCGCCGCCGAACAGCAGCAGCTTTTCGGTGAGCGTGGTCTTGCCGGCGTCAGGGTGCGCGATGATCGCGAAAGTGCGGCGGCGCGCAACCTCTTCAGGTATCGTTTCAGGCATTTCTTTTAAGGCGTTCCGTGTGACAGGCGGCGCTTCTACCAGTGTGGCGCCGGCCTGTCGACATGGGTGGGCACGCCTCGTGCCTGCCGCTTCGGCTCAAGCGAGTTCGGCTGCGCTCTCCGCCACGGCAATCTGAGGCAGCCAGCCGGCAATGGCCTTGCCGATCGCATCGGGGTGGTCTTCCTGCAGATAATGGGCGCCCGGCCCCAGATCGATGAAGCGGCAGTTCTTCAGTCCCGCCGCGAATTCCATTGCCGCCTGGGCCGAAATCAGAGCGCCTGGATCGCCGGCGAACAGCAGCTTTGGATATGAGGAGAGCCGCAGCGCCCGGTGGTCATGCGCGCTGATCGCGGCGACATCCGCTGGCTGGTTCTCGATCGGCAGTTCCCGCGGCAAGCGCAGGGCCGGCTTGCGCGACTGCGGGGTCGGGAACGGCGCCCGGTAAGCATCCATCTCCTCCTCGCTCATCTTGCGCAGGACGGAAGCAGGCAGGATCTTTTCGACAAAGACATTGTCCTCCAGCACCAGCTTCTCGCCGGCACCAGGGGTGCGCAACGCCTTGAACAGCTCGCGCGCCTGCGGACGCTGGTGGAAATCCTCCCAGCGCTCGAAGGGCCGGATGAATTCCATGAAGGCAAGGCCGAGGACACGCCGTGGCCGCCGCGCCGCAAAATGGAAGGCCAGCGCCGTGCCCCAGTCCTGGGCGACGATCACCAACTCCTTGAGGTCGAGTGCCTCGATGAAGGCGTCGAGATAGCGGACCTGATCGAAGAACCTATAGTCGATATCGGGCTTGCCCGACTGGCCATAACCGATCAGATCTGGCGCGATGCAGCGACCGAACGGCGCGACATGCGGTATGATGTTGCGCCATATGTAGGAGGAGGTCGGATTGCCGTGCAGGAACAGCACTGTCGGTCCGGTCGTCCCGGCCTCCAAATAAGACATGGTGGAATCGAGCACGGCGACTTCAGAGCGCCGCAGCGGTTGTTTATCAGTCGTCGAATTCATCCGTATCACTCCCTTCCGAACACAGTGCTGAAGATGATTTTCTTGAACCGCTCGAGCGGTTCCGGGCTGCGCTGGACCTTCATGCACAGCATGGCGCCCTGCCAGGACGACAGCAGGAAATCGGCAAGGTCCTCCGCATCGAAGGCCGTGGTGATCTCGCCGGCCGCCTGACCCTCCGCGATGCAGGCCGCGAAGGGCCGGCGCCAGCGCTCGAAAATGTCGACCAGCCTGAGCCGGAGCGGTTCGCTGTGGACGGCCGTTTCCAGGCTGAGATTGCCGATCATGCAGCCGCGCGCCAAGTCATGCGCCTCGAGCTTCGAGGTGATGACGTCGAGATAGCGGCCCAGCCTGCCGACGGGCGGCGTGCCGTCACGCGCCAGCGCGCTTTCCACCAAGCCGCTGACATAGGCGAAGTAGCGTTCCAGCACCTCGCCGGCGAAGTCTTCCTTGGAGGCGAAATGGTTGGTGAACGAGCCCGGACGGGCGCCGGCCGCGGCTACGATGTCGCGGACGCCGGCTGCGGTGTAGCCGGAATTCCAGATGGTCTGGAAGCCGGCCTGGAGAAGGTTTTCGCGGAGTGATTGTCTAGCCATGGCGGTATAATACGTACGTACGTATTTGTGTCAAGCGCAGAAGTTTGCGTTGGCAAAAGCTCCCGCAAATGGCAGGTGGAAGACCTCACCGGGAAGAGAATGGAGAACAACGTGGCAAAAGAAATCATCGTCATCGGCGCCGGCATCATCGGCGCTTCGATCGCCTGGCATCTGACGAAGGCCGGCGCGCGGGTGACGGTCGTTTCCGAGAGTGGGGCCGGCGGTGTCGCCACACCCAATTCCTTCGCCTGGATCAATGCCAGTTGGGGTAACCCGGAAACCTATTTCCGGCTGCGCATCCGCGCGCTGGCCGAATGGAAGAGATTGGCAACCGATCTGCCGGAACTGCCGCTCACTTGGTGTGGCGGCCTGTGCTGGGACCTGCCGGCGGACAGGCTCGAAGCCTATGCGGCCGAGCATTCGTCCTGGGGCTACGGCATCGAGCGCGTCGACCGCGAACAGGCGGCGCGCATTGAGCCCAACCTTACAGAGCTTCCCGATTTCGCCCTCCATATCGCCGAGGAAGGCGTGGCCGAGCCGGTTGCGACCGCGGCGGCACTGCTGGCCGATGCCGAACTGCGCGGCGCGCGGATCGTCACGGAGACCGTCGATGCCTTGGCGCTGGTCAACGGCAAGGTCACGGGCGTCGTCGTTTCGGGCGCGAGCATCTCCGCCGACGAGGTGGTGATTGCAGCGGGCGCCGGTGCTCCGGCGATCGCCGCGACGGCCGGCGTCAAGGTGCCGATCGAGGCGCCGCCGGGCCTGATCGTGCATTCGCGCCCCTACAAGAAGCTGCTCAACGGCCTGGTGCTGGCCGAAAGGCTGCATATGCGGCAGACTGCGGAGGGCCGGATCATCGCCGGCTCGGATTTCGGTGGCGGCGACCCGGGCGACAGCCCGGAGGGCACTGCGCGCGAGCTGTTCGCGGGGATGAAGGCGATGCTCCACGGCGCGGATGGACTGGAGTTCGACTTCCACACGGTCGGCTACCGCCCCACCCCTGTCGACGGCTTTCCAATCGTCAGCCGAGCCGATGGCGTCGGCGGTCTCTATATCGCCGTCACGCATTCGGGCATCACGCTGGCGCCGGCTATCGGATTGTTCGCCGCCCGCGAAATTCTCGACGGCGAGCGCGATGCGCTGCTTGCGCCTTACGCCTTGTCGCGCTTCGTTCAGTAGCCCGGCGGCCGGCGGAAGCCGCCGGTGAGCGGCGCGATCGCCGCCGCAATGCCAAGCAGCCGCGCTTCCGACCAGTGGCGGCCGACCAGTTGCAAACCGATCGGCAAGCCATTGCTGTCCTGCCCGCTGGGTATCGCGACTGAGGGATGGCCCGAATAATTGAACACTGCGCCATAGGCGGGCAGCATCCAGTAGCTCTCGTCCTTGCCGTCGATCTTGAGCGGGCTTCCCGGCTTGCAATGCGGGAAGGCGGTCGTCATGGCGACGGGACACAGCAAAGCGTCGCAACCTTCGAAGAAGCGCTCCCAGGCCAGGATAGACCGATCCCGGCGGGCGAGCGCAGCAAACCAGTGCGACACCGGTGTCGGTTGTTCGGGCGGCTCCGGCTGCGCGGCCTCAAGCATCATGCCGATCAACTTGGCACCCTCGGCGAGGTCGTCATGCAAATCGAGCTTCGGCAATCTTGCTTCCTCGACTTTCGCTCCAGCGGACGCGAGTTGCTTGGCCAGCCTCTTCACCGCCGCGCTGATTTCGGAGGCAACCGGAAATCCGGGGAAAGCGTCAGCAAAGGCAATGCGAAGAGATTTCAGATCGAGCTTCGGCATCATCTCTACGGAAACCGGCGGCAAATCAGTGTCCGCTCCGTCCGGCCCGGCGATGATGCGATAAATCAGCGCCAGATCCTCGGCGCTGCGCGCCAGCGGGCCGACGCAAGACATCAGCCGGACGCTGCGTGGCGCACCGTCCGGATCGGGAAAAGCTCCGGCGAGCGAGACGCGATGCTCGGTCGGCTTCAGGCCATAGACGCCGCAGAAGGCGACGGGCAGGCGGATTGAATCCTGCATGTCGGTGCCGACCTCGAAAGGCGTCATCCCCGCCGCGACCGCCGCCGCGGCACCGCCGCTGGAGCCGCCTGCGGTGCGCGACAGGTCCCAGGGGTTGCCTGTGTGACCGAAGAGCGGATTGTCCGACTGCCAGTCGCCCAGCATCGTGGCGACGTTCGTTTTGCCGACCAGGATGGCGCCGGCTGCCTTCAATCGCGCGACGACCGGACTGTCCTGCCTGGCCGTATGGTCGGCGAAAGGCGGAAAACCGGCGGTTGTCCTCACGCCCGCCGTCTCGTGCGCGTCCTTCAGGGTGAAAGGCACGCCATGCAGCGGCCCGAGCGTGTCACCGCGAGCCTGCGCCGCATCGGCTTGCCTGGCCCGTTCGCGTGCTCCCTCCCGATCGAGGATGACGACGGCATTCAGCGCCTCGTTGTGCCGGTCGATCTGCGCCAGATGCGTATCGAGCGCCTCGACTGCCGATATTCTGCGCGCCGCGATCGCTGTGGCGATTTCGGCGATCGAAGAGAAGACAAGGTCCATGGCGAATGCTCCGGCTTCGGCCACTCGCTACCAAAATGGAGGATCGTGCGACGGCTTCAAGCCAAGTTCAGCATCGGCAAGACGGCGCCGCTTGATCGAAATTGCGGTTCAGCCGACCAACGCGAGCGAGGCCACTGCCGGCGCGAACGGCCGAATGCCGGTGCCGCCCCCCGTCATGGTGACGAAGCTCGCCGGAGGTATCGCCTGCCACTCGCCGCCGTTGCGGTCGAACGGCTCGGACACGATGCAGCGGCCGCCGTTGCGGAAGACAGAGGTGTAGAGCGTGGGCGCATGATCGTCGGTGGCATAGCGCACGGCGTATAGCGCCTCGCCATCCGAGAACGCGGCGGTGAGTTTCAAAGAGGGCTCGATACCGGCCCGGCGCGACGTCTCGATCACGCGGCTGGTCGCCCGCGACACCGCGCCCTGCGGATCGCCGGACAATCCTTCGTCGAGCATCAGCAGGAAAAAGAGCTCGGAATCCGTGGTGCCCTCGCGCTGGTCGAAGACCGCGTCGGACAGCGAATTTTCCAGCGCGCGGCGGATTTTTTCGAAACCGCCGATCTGGCCGTTATGCATGAACGACCAGCGGCCGGAGATGAAGGGATGGCAGTTCATGCGGCTGGTGGCGCCGCCGGTCGAGGCGCGCACATGGGCCAGAAACAAGCCGGATTTTATCTGCCGGCACAGGCTCTTCAGGTTGGGATCGGACCAGGCCGGCAGGATGTCGCGGTAAAGGCCGGGCTCGGGCCTGTCGCCATACCAGGCAAGGCCGAAGCCATCGCCATTGGTCGGCGACTTGGCTTCCTGCGCGCAGTGGCTTTGGGCGATCAGTGAGTGGCAGGGCGCGGTGATGATGTCTTCGAGGAAGACCGCTTCACCAAGATAGGCCGCCCACCGGCACATCGCATTCCACCTTTATCAGGCGCGATCCATCAGAGCTTGAGGCTCCTTGGCCGCGTGTGAGCCTCTGTTGTGCGTGCGTTCATAGAGCTCGCGAACGATTCGGCTCGCCGTAGTTTCGAACAGAAATGGCAAGAAAGCGTGAACAAGCGCAGCACCCGCGGCCATCGACAAGCGCGAACAGAACCAGGCGGCGAAGGCCATGTGGCCGAAATAGGTCTCGCCGACCTTCTCCGGGTGAGACGTGAAGAGCGCCGTAAACCGTGTCGTCATGGTGATCCCTCCTGCCGGGATGAGTCCCGATGATGAGTATCTTGCCACAAGGCTTCGGTTCATCGGTCCCAAATCGTCCTTGCTTTTTGCTATTTTGTGGGACATTCATCCCAATATGTCACCAGAAATTGATGAGATCGATCGAAGATTGCTGGCCGAACTGCAACGCGACGGCACGCTTTCGGTCGACCAGCTGTCGGAACGGGTGGCGCTGTCGCGCAATGCCTGCTGGCGGCGCGTCAAGCGGCTGGAGGTAGATGGCGTCATCACAGGCCGCGTCGCGCTGGTCGACGCCGAGAAGCTGGGCCTCGGCCTCTCTGTCTTCATCCTGATCCGCACCTCCAACCACGACCCGGACTGGCTGCAGAAATTCCGCGCCGCGGTCACCGGCTTTGCCGAGATCACCGGCGTCTACCGCATGTCGGGCGACCTCGACTATGTGCTGAGGGCCCGCGTCGCCGACGTGAGGGCCTATGACCGGCTCTACCAGCGGCTGATCGCCAAGGTGGCGCTGTCGGACGTATCGGCCTCCTTCGTCATGGAGGAGATCAAGGAGACGACCGTGGTTCCGGTGGAATTGCGGTAGGTAGCCAAGGCCTCTCAACTTCGTCATCCACGGGCGGAGCGGGAGCGAAGCGGACGCGGAGACCCGAGGATCCATTCCGTTACCTTGATCGAAGGGCGCAGTGGAGCAGAATTCTGCACCGTGGCGGTGCGTCGAAGTCACGGAATGGATCCTCGGGTCTACGCGCGTCGCTTTGCTCCTTGCTCCGCCCGTGGATGACGACGTGATTGGCGTTTCTCGCCAATCGCCAAAGTAGATGGCCAGGTCATAGTCACGCCAGAAAGAAAGCCGTTGATAGCATGGCGGGCGAGTTGACCGAATCGCCGCTCGCGCCGATAGGATCGATTTCATGCGCACCGCTGTCTATCCTTCTTCCGTCATCGGCCCCACCGTCGGTTTCGTCAGGCTTCCGCATGGCGAAGGCTTGCCTCTGCCGGCCTATGAGAGCGCCGGCGCCGCGGGCGTGGATTTGCGTGCCGCGGTGCCGGAAGACCGGCCGCTGCTCATCCTGCCTGGAAAGCGCGCCTTGGTGCCGACCGGGCTTGTCCTGGAAATCCCAGAAGGCATGGAAGGACAGGTAAGGCCGCGTTCCGGCCTCGCCTTCAAGCACGGGCTCACCGTCCTCAACACGCCCGGCACCGTCGACAGCGACTATCGCGGCGAGGTGAAGGTGCTGCTTATCAATCTCGGCGACGAGGATTTCGCGGTGACGCGCGGCATGCGCATTGCCCAGATCGTCTTCGCGGCCGTGACCCAGGTTTCGGTCGAGGAAAGAGCGCTGGCGGGCGGCACGGCTCGCGGCGCAGGCGGCTTCGGGTCGACCGGCACGGCGTAATGCAGGTTCCAAAGCTGATTATCTTCGATTGCGACGGGGTCCTGGTCGACACCGAGAACCTTGCCAACAGGCGCCTTGCCGAATGGCTGACCGCCGCCGGTTTTACCACCACATTCGAATATTGCCGCAAGAACTTCTCCGGCCGCAGCATGGCCTCGGTGCAAAAAGAGATCGAAGAGACGACCGAGATCAGGCTCGGCGCCGACTTCGTCGAGCGCTGGAATGCCGGCCTGCCGGACCTTTTCTCGCATGGTGTCGAGGCTATCCCCCATGTGCGCGAGTTC
This sequence comes from Mesorhizobium sp. RIZ17, assembly GCF_051127865.1. NCBI lineage: Bacteria > Pseudomonadati > Pseudomonadota > Alphaproteobacteria > Hyphomicrobiales > Phyllobacteriaceae > Mesorhizobium > Mesorhizobium sp. RIZ17. The sequence goes on along the minus strand of NZ_CP147861.1, from coordinate 2,498,163 downwards.
ATCGAGACGGTGCGCAAAGCCGGCATCGCCTATTGCGTCGCCACTTCGGCGCGGGTCTCCAAGATGCACATCACGCTTGGGCAGACCGGGCTTTTGTCGCTGTTCGAGCACGCGATGTTCTCCTCGACCATGGTCGCGCGCGGCAAGCCGTTCCCGGACCTCTTCCTGCATGCGGCAAGGACGATGGGCGTCGCGCCGGCCGACTGCATCGTCATCGAGGACAGCGTCGCGGGCACCCAGGCCGGCATTGCCGCCGGCATGCGGGTGTTTTCCTATTACGCCGATCCGTTCTCCGACCGCGACGGCCTGGAGGCGGCCGACGGCATCCTGTTCGACGACATGCGCGAACTGGCAGGGCTGGTGCCTATCCGCTGACCGCACCCGGCTGCGCACCGCAAAACGACGTGCTAGCCTAAGCGCATCCGAGGGGCGCGGTCGATGATTTCCAAATTACGCCGGTTCACGCTTGCAGGCCTGCTGCTGCCTTTCATGTGGACGGCCGCGCTAGCCCAAGCGGTCAGTTTTCCGGAGCTGAACAGCGCCGTTCCCGGACATCAGGACGTTACCTATTTCGACCTCGCCAAAATGATCGTGCCTGATCTCAACGCCGGCGATGACGGTTTCTACAAGGGCAGCGCGCCGATCGAGATGCGCGACATCCTCGGCGGTGATGACGGTGGATCGCCACCCGAAACGATCAACCTGCCGAATGCGGCGGTGCTTGCCATCAGGGCCGGCGGCAAGGAGCGGCTGACGATGCTTCTCGACCTCGGCCAGGCGCAGGACAGCGCCGAAGGGTTTGCCGTGCTGGCGCTCTACGATCTCACCGGCAAGCCGAAGCTGCTCGACGCCGTCAATGTCGGAACCGACCGGAGCACCTATTTTCGCGATCCGGGCAAGCTCGCCTTGAGCGCCGACGACAACGCGCTCATAACCATGAGCACGCATTTCAATTCGAACCAGGGCTATGTCGGGACGATCCTGATCCTGGTCCGCAACGACCGTTTCGAGCCGATCGACCAGATCAACACGTTCGACGAGAATGTCTGCGCCTATAAGCGCACGCAGGATCTTTCTTTCCAAACGCGCGGCGGTGGGAAGCCCTACGCGGCGATCAAGGCGACGGTGACCGACGCCACCGTGCCGAGCGGCGAGAGCTGCGAGGAACCGGTGCCCAAGGCCGTCTCGCACGATATTTCCGTTACCTATCGCTGGGACGCCAAGGCGTCGCGCTACGTCAAGGATTCCGACGCCTTCGAGAAATTGTCAGCAGAAAACGCCGAACGCTTCTGAGCCGGACGCATTCGTTTGCCCGGTTCGAGCGGCCGCGATAAATTCCCCGCACGACCTCCACTCATGATCGAGGACCCGCCATGGACAAGGGCAAGATTTTTCGCGACCTGCATGCCTCCACCTTCGTCATGCCCAACCCCTGGGATGTCGGCACGACCAAGCTTCTTTCATCCTTCGGTTTCAAGGCGCTGGCCACGACCAGCGCCGGCTTTGCCTTCTCGCGCGGCCTGCCGGACGGCGCCGTGACCTTCGACGCCATGATCCATCATTGCCGCGAGGTGACGGCCGCGACCGACCTGCCGGTTTCGGCCGATCTGGAGCGCGGCAAGGGCGACAGCCCCGAGCAGGCGGCCGAGACCATCTTCGCGGCCGAAGCCGCGGGCCTCGCCGGCTGCTCGATCGAGGACCACACCGGCGACGCCGCCAATCCGATCTACGATTTCGCGCTGGCGACCGAGCGCGTTGCCGCCGCCGTCGAGGCCGCCCGCGCGCTCAAGCACGATTTCGTCTTCACCGCGCGGGCCGAGAACTTCCTATGGGGCAAGAGCGACCTCGACGACACTATCAAGCGGCTGCAGGCTTTCGAGAAAGCCGGCGCCGACGTGCTCTATGCGCCGGGCATCGGCGACGTCGAAATGGTGCGCACGATCTGCTCGTCGGTGAGCCGGCCGGTCAATGTGATGGCGCGGCCCGGTTTCACCATCGCCGACCTTGCCATGGCCGGCGTCAAGCGCATTTCGCTTGGACCGTGGCTGACCAATTTCGCCTATGGCATGCTGGAGACGGCGGCGCGCGAAATCCAGCAGGACGGCACGTTCGGCTTCACCCGCGCGGCGATGCCGTTCGGCAAGCTGCAGGCGCTGTTCCGGGAGGACAAGGAGCAGGGCTAGACCGGCTCCCGGGCGGAAACCGCCTTGTGCAGATGCACCATCATGGCAGCCGCGAAAAGCGGCGTCAGCAGGTTGAGCAGCGGCACGGCGAGGAACAGGGCAATGACCAGCCCGGCCAGGAACACCGTGCCGGCATATTTGCGGCGCAACGCCTTGGCCTCGGGTTCGGGGCGAAAACGCATGGCGGCGAACTCGAAGAATTCGCGGCCGAGCAGATAGCCGTTGACGATGAAGAAGGCGGCGATGTTGATGCCCGGCACCAGAAGCAAGAGCAGCGCGACGATGTTGCCGAAGACCACCACGCCGAGGAATTTGATCGCCAGCACAAGCGAATGCAGCGCCGGCACTGGGCGGCCGGGCGGATCGTTGGGATAGTCGGTACCCTCGACCACTTCGGCAATATCGTCGAGGAAGAGACCGGCGACGATCGCCGTCACCGGCGCGATGAGCAAGGCCAGGCCCACGGCCAGAACGATGCCGGCGATGATGCCGCCCAGCCATCCGGCCCAGGACGGCAAGCCCGGCAGCAGCGTTTGCAGCCAAGGCCAGGCCAGCCATTCGAGCAGGCTCTCGAGGCCAAGCCAGAGCGCCACCAGGGTAAGCAGCGTCAGCCCCAGCGTCTTCAGGAAGACGGAGCGGAATTCAGGCGAGAACAGCCGGCTGGCGGCGGCGCGGGCGGCGTCTAGGATCACGGCAGGTCCAGGCTCTCATCGAGAAACGACGCTTCGCAGATAGGCGGGCTCGATCCCTCGCGCAACTATTGGGCGAGCCTGGCCTGCCTGGCCGGAATCGTCATGGCCGCGACGCCGGCGACGACGAAGGCCATGCCGAGCCAGGCCGCAGGCCCCAGGCTTTCGCCAAGGAAGACGGCGCCGATGCCGACGCCGATCGGCACGCGCAGATAGGCCTGCGAAGTGGTGCCGACCGAGCCCAGCGTGTGGATCAGGCGGAAATAGATGACGAAGGCCAGCGCCGTCGAAAAGATCGACAGGCCGAGCAGGGCCAGGATCGATGCCGTCGACGGCGCGAGCGTCCAGGGCCGGTCGACGATCAGGCTGAGCGGCACAAGCATCACGGCGCCGCAGAGCATCGATCCCGCGGCGGGTATCATCGGGTCGAGGCCCTTGAAGCCGCGGCCGAAGATCGCCGCTCCGGCATAGGAGATCGTCGCAATGACGATCGCAAGCTGCGCCCACGACTCATGGCCAAGTCCGCCAAGCGCCTGCGTGCCGATGATGAGACAGATGCCGACAATGCCGGCGCCGACACCGACAAGCTTGCGCGCCGTGACGGGCTCATGGCGCGTGATCAATGCCGTCAGCAGGAAGGTGAAGATCGGCGATGTCGAGTTGAGGATGGTGGCAAGACCGGCATCGACCGAGCGCTCGGCGGCGGCGATCAGCGTGAACGGCACGACGCTGTTGAGGCAGGCCTGGAAGGCGAACCGGCGCCATGTCGCCGCGTCGGCGGGCATGGCGAGGCCGCGCCAGCGGATGATGGTGAGGAGAACAGCTCCGGCGATCAGCGTCCGGGCGGCGATGAAGGTCACGGGCGGGATCGTCTCCACGCCGATCTTGATGAAGGTGTAGGAAGCGCCCCACAGTACCGCCAGGACGCCGAGCAGCGCCAGGTCGGTGGGTATTTCAGTCTTCTCGGACATTTCTGCGCCTTCTGTCGCGGGAACGATCCGCTTTGTTCTTACGCAATTCCGGACGGAAGGCTACGGCGAAGGCGCCGAGCCCAACCGCTACGCACTTTTCCTGGAATTGCTTCTAGCCGATGGCGGCGCGGAAATGTTTCGATCGCCGTGAAACCATAGCGGCGAAGGTGGTGGTCGATATGGGCCAGTTCGATGCGAACGCTGCCGCAGCCGGCGAACAATCGATGCGGCGGTCGGCGCCACGGAAGACAATGGCGATTTTCGGGGTAGGCAAAACAGTGCCAAGTCGCTAGACCCGCGCCCGGCCGGCATGCCAGATAGCCGGGTAGTGCTTGGCGGAGATTTTGATGCCGGAATATGACGTGCTTTGCATCGGCAATGCCATTGTCGACATCATCGCTCAGTGCGACGAGGCTTTTCTCGAGACCAACGGCATCATCAAGGGCGCGATGAACCTCATCGACGCCAGGCGTGCAGAGTTGCTCTACAGCCGCATGGGACCGGCGATCGAGGCTTCCGGCGGCAGCGCCGGCAACACGGCGGCAGGCGTCGCCAGTCTCGGCGGACGGGCAGCCTTCTTCGGCAAGGTGTCGAACGACGCGCTGGGCGACATCTACATCCACGACATTCACGCTCAGGGCGTTGCCTTCGACACCAGGCCGCTCGCGGGCGAACCGCCGACCGCGCGCTCGATGATCTTCGTCACGCCCGACGGCGAGCGTTCGATGAACACCTATCTCGGCGCCTGTGTCGAGCTTGGCCCCGAGGATGTCGAGGCCGACAAGGCCGCCGGCGCCAAGGTGACCTATTTCGAGGGTTATCTGTGGGATCCGCCGCGTGCCAAGGAGGCAATCCGGCAGACCGCCAAGCTGGCGCACGCGGCAGGCCGCGAAGTGTCGATGACGCTGTCGGATTCCTTCTGCGTCGACCGCTACCGCGACGAGTTTCTCGAGCTGATGCGTTCGGGCACCGTCGACATCGTCTTTGCCAACAGCCACGAGATCAAGTCGCTCTACCAGACCGCCTCCTTCGAGGAGGCGCTCGCCGCCATCCGCAAGGATTGCAGAATAGCCGCCGTCACCCGTTCGGAAAAAGGCTCGGTCATCGTGCGCGGCGACGAGACCGTCACCATCCAGGCGACGAAGATCAAGGAACTGGTCGACACGACCGGCGCCGGCGACCTCTATGCCGCCGGCTTCCTCTACGGCTACACGACCGGACGCAGCCTCAAGGAATGCGGCGACCTCGGCTCGCTGTCGGCCGGGCTGGTGATCCAGCAGATCGGCCCGCGCCCGCGCCAGAATCTGCGTCGCGAGGCCGAGCAGGTCGGGCTTCTCTAGGGCGATTGCAGGAACACCGGCCTACGGTCTGGCTCGGCGCCGTTGCGGTGGCCTTTCGGCTGAAAAGCATATCGAAACAAAAGGATAGAGCGGAGTCACCCTTCCCGTGAAGGATGCCGTTGCGTCATCGCCGGCAGCCTCCAAACAAGGCCGGCTGTCGCGGACCTGTCACGTTGGACTTCTAAGATGCAAGATAAGGCGTTTCGTGACTGACATTTCGGCACGCCAAACCAGGGGTGTGAAGATGCAAGCCAGCAAGCTGCCGGGCCATGGCGTCCGCTGCCGTCGCGTATTTTACTTTCCGCTATAGAATTTCAGCAATCGCCGCCGCCTGGGGAGGAGCGCGGGCCGCAAGACAGATTCATGACCAGATTCCAGAACCCGTCCGAGGGGATTTCACAAGAGGCACTGGCAGGCCTTATAGCCGAAGCCGTGCAACAGGCGCTGATGCAGCATGGCGTCATGCTGGACGCCGAGGCGCTGACGTCGGCAAGCAACATCGCCGGCCATGTGGCTGCCGCCCTCCCCTTCCTGCCGCCGGCGCAGCGCCTTGCCATCGGGTCCTTCAAGGGTGAGTGGACCAACCTTGCCTCCGACTTTCTTCGTGCGGTGACGGACAAGGTTGCGAGCGACGGTTCGGCCATATCCGACCGCGCCTTCGAGCGCTCGCCGCCGAGATCGCAGACAGGGGGGCCGACAGCCCAGCCACTCGCCGAGCGGGCCGCGGACCTGCAATCGATGCTGATCGAGGATTGGGCCGGCGAGGTCGCCGGCTCGACCTATCTGGAAGAGAAGCTCCGCATCCCGCGCTCCACGCTGCATCGCTGGCAACGACGCGGCGAGGTCGTTGCCCTGCGCAAGGGCGGCCGCAAGCATGTCTTCCCATTGGCACAGTTCATCGACGGCAGGCCGGTCCCAGGGATCAGCGAGGTGCTTTCGGCGATCACCAATCCGAGGCTCGCCTGGTTTTGGTTGAGCCGGGCCGCGCCTGAATTGGATGGTCGCGTCCCCATCGAGATGTTGAGGGATGACGTGGTCGAGCACGTGGTACGCGCCGCCCGCGGCCTATCCTGACCCGGAGCCTTTTTTCTACGCTCGCCCGCTCCTTTAGAAATTTATCTGGCAAACCTTTCGTCATAAAACTGTAATATTGGCACATTTGGCACATTCTCATGTCTTTCTGCGCGTTTCGATTGTATAAATTGTGCAATCTGTCCCATTTTTACAAATATATGACGTGATATTTGAGCAACAAGAACTTCACAAGATTCGAAAAGCCGCCTTTACGACACAATCTCTGTTGTACGTGACGACCGATTAAGCCATGTCCAAGGCGAAGAAGCGGCGCCGGTGCGCGCACTTTTTCAACGATGGGGACGGGGGTGGCAAAAGCCGAACGGCATGTCAGGCCTGTCTTGAACCTTTGACTGGAGATTCAAGAAAATGAACATCAAGAGCCTTCTACTCGGCTCCGCTGCGGCCCTGATCGCAGTTTCGGGCGCCCGTGCCGCCGACGCGGTGACCGTCGCCGAGCCGGAACCGGCCGAATACGTGAAGATCTGCGACGTCTATGGCGCTGGCTATTTCTACATCCCCGGCACCGAGACCTGCCTGCGCATCGGCGGCTATATCCGCTACGACGCCGGCTTCGGCGATGTCGGCTCGATGGACGGCCGCAAGACCACCGACGTTCTGGACGGCGACTCGCAGAACAGCTGGAAGAAGAACGCCCGCTTCGCGCTGAAGACCTGGACCGGCCAGGAAACCGAGCTCGGCACGTTGAAGACTTATACCGAGACGCGCTTCAACTTCCCGAACGGCGGGCCGACGACCACGTCGCTGAACTTCGCGTGGATCCAACTCGGTGGCCTGCGCGTCGGCAAGGACGAGACACCTTATGACCAGTTCATCGGCTATGCCGGCAGTGTCGTACAGGACACCATCATCCCGTACGGCATCAAGGACACCAATGTCGTCAGCTACTACTTCGACGCGGGCAGTGGCTTCTCGGGCGTTGTTTCGCTTGAAGAAGGCGCGGACGACAAGGGCATTCACGGTACGATCGACAGCTATATTCCGCATGTCGTCGGCGGCCTGAAGTACAAGGGCGACTGGGGTGCGATTACCGGCGTCGTTGCCTATGACAGCGCTTACGAAGAAGTGGCCGGCAAGGTTCGCCTGGACGTCAACGTCACCAAGGAACTGTCGCTGTTCATCATGGGCGGCTATGGCACCGACGACAATCTCAACGACCCCACCAATGCTCTTAACGCGCATGGTCGCGGCTTCTACAAACCGTGGGGCGGCAACTGGGCTGTCTGGGGTGGTGGCACCTATAAGTTCAACGCAAAGACCGCCTTCAACCTCCAGGTTTCGGCCGACGATGCCAAGAACGTCGCTGTCGCGGCAAACGTTGCTTATACGATCGTTCCCGGCTTCACGATCACAACCGAAGTTGACTATGCCCACGACGGCAAGTTTGGCGAAGCCGGCGATTTTAACTTCGCAAAGGCGGACAAGAAGAACAGCGTCGGCGGCATCGTCCGCTTCCAGCGCAATTTCTGATCTGGCCTTCAAACCTAAAGAAAGGGCCCGCGGCGATGCCGCGGGCCCTTTGCTTTTGGATCGGCGAAAGCCGGCGCGCCTTAGTTCCCCGCCGTATAGGCCGCGATCGCCGCCATGTTGACGATATCCGAGTCCTTGGCGTTCAACGACACGATCTGGACCGGCTTGTTGAGGCCGACCAGCAGCGGGCCGATGACGGTCGAGCCGCCGAGCTCCTGCAGCATCTTGGTCGAGATCGAGGCCGAGTGGAACGCTGGCATCACCAGCACATTGGCCGGGCCGGTCAGCCGGATGAAGGGATACTGCGCCATGGCGCGCGGGTTGAGCGCCACGTCGGCCGCCATCTCGCCGTCATACTCGAAATCGACGCGGCGCTTGTCGAGGATGCGCACCGCCTCCTGCACACGCTCGGAGCGTTCGCCCTGCGGATGGCCGAAGGTGGAATACGCCAACATCGCGATTCTCGGCTCATAACCCATGCGGCGGGCAAAGCCTGCCGCCTCCTCGGCGATGTCGGCGATCTGCTCGGCGTTCGGCATGTCGTGCACGGCGGTGTCGGCGACCATCACGGTGCGGCCACGCGCGAGCACGATCGACACGCCGATGACGCGGTGGCCGGGCTTGGCGTCGATGATGCGGCGCACGTCGTCGAGCGCCGTCGAATAGTTGCGGGTCACACCCGTGACGATGCCGTCGGCATCGCCCAGCGCCACCATGCAGGCGGCGAAATGGTTGCGGTCGTTGTTGATCAGGCGCTGGCAATCGCGGAACAGGAAACCCTTCCGCTGCATGCGCTCGTAGAGATAGTCGGTGTAGATGCCGTTGCGGCGCGACAGCCTGGCGTTGATGATCTCCAGCCCCGGCTTGTTGAGGTCGATGCCGGCATTGCGGGCATTGTCCTTGATGACGTCGTCGCGGCCGAGCAGGATCGCCGTGCCGAGCTTCTGGTTCACATAGGAGACGGCGGCACGCATCACCTGCTCCTCCTCGCCCTCGGCAAAGACGATGCGCTTGGGCTGGCGGCGCACGCGGTCGTAAATGCGCTGCAGGGTCGAGGCGATCGGATCGCGGCGGGCCGACAGTTCCTGCGCGTAGCGGTCGAGGTCGAGGATCGGCTTGCGGGCGACGCCGGATTCCATCGCCGCCTTCGCCACCGCCAGCGGGATCGCCGAGATCAGGCGCGGATCGAACGGCACCGGGATGATGTAGTTGGGGCCGAATTTCGGCCGGTTGCCCTGATAGGCGGCGGCGACGTCGTCCGGCACGTCCTGGCGCGCCAGCTCGGCCAGCGCCCTGGCGGCGGCGATCTTCATCTCGTCGTTGATGGTGGTGGCGCGCACATCCAGCGCGCCGCGAAATATATAGGGGAAGCCAAGCACATTGTTGACCTGGTTGGGGTAGTCCGAGCGGCCGGTGGCCATGATGGCGTCAGTGCGGATCTCGGCCACTTCCTCCGGCGCGATCTCGGGATCGGGATTGGCCATGGCGAAGATGATCGGATTCTTCGCCATCGACTGCACCATGGCGGGGGTGAGCGCTCCCTTGGCGGACAGGCCGAGGAAGACGTCGGCGCCGTCCAGCGCCTCGGCCAGGCTGCGCGCCTCGGTCTTGACCGCATGCGCCGACTTCCACTGGTTCATGCCTTCGGTACGGCCCTGGAAGACCACGCCCTTGGTGTCGCACAGGGTGATGTTTTCCGGCGAAAAGCCCATCGCCTTCATCAGCTCGATGCAGGCGATGCCGGCGGCGCCCGCGCCGTTGCAGACCATCTTCGTGGTCTTCATGTCGCGACCGGTGACCTCCAGGGCGTTGATCAGGCCTGCGGCCGAGATGATGGCGGTGCCGTGCTGGTCGTCATGAAAGACGGGGATGTCCATCAACTCGCGCAGCCGCTGCTCGATGATGAAGCATTCCGGCGCCTTGATGTCCTCGAGATTGATGCCGCCGAAGGAGGGGCCAAGGAAGCGCACGCAATTGACGAACTCGTCGGCATCCTCGGTATCGACTTCAAGGTCGATCGAATCGACGTCGGCGAAGCGCTTGAACAGCACCGCCTTGCCTTCCATCACCGGCTTGGAGGCCAGCGCGCCGAGATTGCCGAGGCCGAGGATTGCGGTGCCGTTGGAGATGACGGCGACCATATTGCCGCGCACCGTATAGTCGAAAGCGCGGCTCGGATCCTCGGCGATGGCGCGCACGGGAACGGCGACGCCCGGCGAATAGGCAAGGCTCAGATCGCGTTGCGTCGCCATCGGCTTGGTGGCGACGATCTCCAGCTTCCCGGGCCGTCCCATGGCGTGGAATTCCAGCGCCTCCTCGGGACTGACGGAGGGGCCGCTGCTTTCGGTTTTCCTGGCCATGATGCTTTTGGTTTCCTCGCCTTCGCGCACCCTTGAGGCAGGTGCGTGTTATGTCTCTTCGGATTAAGGCTACACGGCAGCGCTGTAAACGGCCAAGCGGTCAGGCGCGGTCCGGCTCGCTGACGAGCGCGGCAATTTCCCGCACCGTGGCCCAGCGCATCAAGCCCTCGGTGCCGGAGAACGGCCATTTCTCCAGCGGGGGAGCGCTGCTGCCCTTGCGCCGCAGAAGCGCCGACAGGAACGCGGTGAGTTCCAGCCGCTGGGCGCGAACCTTTTCCAGTGTCCTGCCGCGGATTTCCTCGCGCGGTATGGCGCGATCGCGAAGCCGGTCGACGGCGCGGCGAATGGCCGTCGGCTCCGGCTCGACGATCAGGCAATAGTCCGGATCGAAATAGACGTCGCGCCCGCCGAGGCTCGGCGTGCTGACGATCGGCAGCCCGGCCATCAGATATTCCATGCTGGAATACATCGCCCCTTCGGCGGCGGACAGGCAAAGGCCGACGGCGGCCTGGTTGTAGACAAGGTTGACCTCGGCGGAGGTCAACCGGCCAGGCAGACCGTCCACGATCGGATTGGCGATGCGATGGCGTGGCGATTGTGCCTGGAGGCGGCGAATGAAGGCGCGGGCGGCCGGCGGCGTCAATTCGCCGATCGAATAGGTGACGTGAACCAGCCGGTCGATCTCGAAGGCGAGATAATGGCGTTTCATCGGCGAGATGCGGCCATTGTAGACGGCATCGAATACGACCGGCACATCCGGCAGCGGCCGGAAAATATCTTCCGATATCATCAAATTGTGATTGGAGAACATGGCATTGCCGCCGACGCCGACGATGAGCCGACGCTCCGCCTCGTTGTTGCAGAGGAAGATGACCTCATGACGAGGAAAGCGCGCCGCATACCAGGCGAGATCGCGGCCCATCTGGGCGACGATGGCCGGCCTCTCCATCGTCCACATCGGCATCAGCAGGAAGGTGGCGCGACGCGCGGCAAGGCGCCGACCGACGGCCGCCAGCGGATGCAGCGGACGGGGTCCGCCCACCGGGATATACAGCACCAGCGGGTCGCGGCTGAATATGTGCGCCGACATCTCGATGCCGCCGTCGAGATCGGACAAGGGACCGCGCGCCGGCAGGATATAGGGAAAGCGCTTGCGCGCCGAAACCCTCAGCTTGTTCGCCGTTCGATGGGCGCGCCGCGTTGCCAGCAGCCAGAGGCGCTCGGCGGCCGAGCCGACCGGGCCGACCATCTCGTCGAAAGTCTCCTGCTTGTCCTGATCCACCGAAGTCCCCGCCGCACTTACCCCACGGGAACCATAGAGTGCCAGGCTGGCCCGGCGCAACCGGCCCGTCACGGCAGGCCGCCGCCGGTCTTCCCCTGCTTTTCGCGCCGCCGGCATTAAACCGGGCTGCCACTTCTGCTAGCGTTCGGGCATGAACATGCATATGCCGACGGATACCGACGCCCAGGAGACGACGACGCCTGCGCCCGCCACGGGCGGCGTCACGCCGATGATGGAGCAATTCATCGAGATCAAGGCGGCAAACCCGGATTCGCTTTTGTTCTACCGCATGGGCGATTTCTACGAGCTGTTCTTCGACGACGCGGAGAAGGCAAGCCAGGCGCTGGGCATCGTTTTGACCAAGCGCGGCAAGCACCAGGGCCACGACATCCCGATGTGCGGCGTGCCGGTGCATGCGGCGGACGACTATCTGCAGAAGCTGATCGCGCAGGGCTTTCACGTTGCCGTCTGCGAGCAGATCGAGGACCCGGCCGAAGCCAAGAAACGCGGCTCCAAATCGGTGGTGCGGCGCGACGTGGTGCGGCTGGTCACGCCGGGCACCATCACCGAGGACAAGCTGCTCGCGCCTTCGGAATCGAGCTTCCTGATGGCGCTCGGTCGCGTGAAAGGCGGCGGCGCCGCGACCAGCCAGGCCGGCTTCGCGCTGGCCTGGATCGACATTTCGACCGGCGCCTTCCGCGTTGCCGAAACGAGCGCCGAGCGGCTGCTTGCCGACATCTTCCGCGTCGACCCGCGCGAACTGATCGTCGCCGAGCCGGTTTTCCACGATCCGGAGCTCCGGCCGGTCTTCGACGTGCTGGGCCGGGTCGCCAACCCGCAACCGCCGTCGCTGTTCGATTCGGCTTCGGCCACAAGCCGCATCGCCCGCTTCTTCGAGGTGGCGACACCGGACAGTTTCGGCACGTTTTCGCGCGCCGAGCTGTCGGCGATCTCCGGCGCCATCGCCTATGTCGAGAAGACGCAGAAGGCCGAGCGGCCGCCGCTGTCGCGCCCCGAGCGCGAGGAGCAGGGCTCGACGCTGTTCATCGACCCGGCGACACGCGCCAATCTGGAATTGCTGCGCACGCTGTCCGGCAGCCGCGACGGCTCGCTGTTCAAGGCGATCGACCGCACCGTGACCGGCGGCGGCGCGCGATTGCTGGCCGACCGGCTGATGGCGCCGCTGACCGATCCGGCCGCGATTTCCGCGAGGCTGGATTCGGTCTCCTTCTTCCGCTCCGAGACGCGGCTTTGCCAAGGGTTGCGGGCGAGCCTGAAAGGCGTCGCCGACATGCCGAGGGCGCTGTCCAGGCTGGCGCTGAACCGCGGCGGGCCGCGTGATCTCGGCGCGCTGCGCGCCGGCTTTGAAGCGGCGGGCGCGATCGCCGAATTGTTCGCGGCGGCGGCCCTGCCCGCCGAGCTCGCCGCCGCGCTTGCCGCAATCCGAGCCTTGCCCGAGGCGCTCGCCCGCCACCTCAGCGAAGCGCTCGACGACGAGCTGCCGCTGATCAAGCGCGACGGCGGCTTCGTGCGGTCGAGCTACAATGCCGAGCTCGACGAGATGCGGGCGCTGCGCGACGAATCGCGAAAAGTGATCGCCGGGCTGGAGCGCTCGCTGATCGAGGAGACCGGCATCCGCTCGCTGAAGATCCGGCACAACAATGTGCTGGGCTACTACATCGAGGTCACCGCCAACCACCACTCGATCATGACCGGCAGCGACGCCGCCAAGGCGCGCTTCATCCATCGCCAGACCATGGCCAACGCCATGCGCTTCACCACGACCGAACTGGCGGAGCTGGAATCGAAGATCGCCAACGCCGCCGACCGGGCGCTCGGCATCGAACTCGCCGCCTTCGACCGGCTGACGGCGGAAGTTGTGGGTGAGGCCGAACGGATCCGCGCCGGGGCCGACGCGCTTTCGGCTCTGGATGTTTCATCGGCGCTGGCATTGCTGTCCGAAAGCGAGGGCTGGTGCCGGCCGCTGGTGGATTCCAGCCTCGCCTTCGACATTGCCGGCGGGCGCCACCCGGTGGTCGAACAGGCGCTCAGGCGGTCCGGCGAAGGGCCGTTCGTTGCCAATGATTGCGACCTGTCGCCCGAAGGCGGCGCCAAGGCCGGCGCGATCTGGCTGCTTACCGGCCCCAATATGGGCGGTAAATCGACGTTTCTCAGGCAAAATGCGCTGATCGCCATCCTTGCCCAGACCGGCTCCTTCGTGCCGGCGCAAAGCGCCCATATCGGCGTCGTCGACCGGTTGTTCTCGCGCGTCGGCGCCTCGGACGATCTGGCGCGCGGCCGCTCGACCTTCATGGTCGAGATGGTGGAGACGGCGGCGATCCTCAACCAGGCGGGCGAGCGGGCGCTGGTCATACTCGATGAGATCGGCCGCGGCACCGCGACTTTCGACGGGTTGTCGATCGCCTGGGCGGCGGTCGAATATCTGCATGAGAAGAACCGCTGCCGGGCAGTCTTCGCCACACATTTCCATGAGATGACGGCGTTGGCCGGGAAATTGCCCCGGCTTCACAACGTCACCATGCGGGTCAAGGAGTGGGAAGGCGACGTCGTCTTCCTGCACGAGGTCGGCAAGGGAGCCGCCGACCGGTCCTACGGCGTGCAGGTGGCGCGGCTGGCCGGCCTGCCCGAGGCGGTCGTCGCCCGCGCGAGGGAAGTTCTCCATCAGCTGGAAGAGGGCGAAGTCTCGGGCAAGACCAACCGCCTCGTCGACGACCTGCCGCTGTTTTCGGTGGCGGTGAAGCGCGAAGCGTCGAAGCCGGCAAAGAGCGATGCGCTGGGCGACGCGCTCGGCGCGATCAATCCCGACGAGATGACGCCGCGCGAGGCGCTGGAGGCGCTCTACCGGCTGAAGGGGCTGGCGACAAAGCGATAACAGCTGTCTCGCCGGTCACTGCGGCCATTGACTCATTGTACCGATCGGTACAATGTCGGTTATCGACGATCGGAACCGACAGGAGATTTTCATGAGCCGCCCGCCCTTGCCGCCCTTCACCGCCGAGACAGCGGCGCAAAAGGCGCGCCTTGCCGAAGACGCCTGGAACAGCCGCGACCCGGAGCGGGTTTCGCTCGCCTATACCGAGGACAGCATCTGGCGGAACCGGGCCGAATTCGTCTCGGGCCGCGGCGAGATCGTCGACTTCCTCAAGCGCAAATGGGCGCGCGAGCTGGACTATCGCCTGATCAAGGAGGTCTGGACCTGGAACGAAAATCGCATCGCGGTACGCTTCGCCTATGAATGGCGCGACGACAGCGGGCATTGGTTCCGCTCCTACGGCAACGAGAACTGGGAGTTCGACGAAGCCGGGCTGATGCGCCGGCGCGTGGCGAGCATCAACGACCTGCCGATCACCGAAAGCGAGCGGAAGTACCATTGGCCGCTCGGCCGCCGGCCGGACGACCATCCCGGCCTTTCGAAGCTCGGGCTATAGAGCATGATCCCAAAAAGTGTGTAGCGTTTTGTTGGAAAAGATCATGCTCGAACGAGAATACTAAGCATGCGACGGATCGCGCCCGACCGCGACCGGTTGCTGGGGATCGTTGCGGAAGTTTTCCGCGAGCATGGCTATGAGGGCGCCAGCCTGGCGTTGATTGGCGAGGCGACGGGGCTGGGCAA
The DNA here is from genome assembly GCF_051127865.1 of Mesorhizobium sp. RIZ17. Taxonomy (NCBI): domain Bacteria; kingdom Pseudomonadati; phylum Pseudomonadota; class Alphaproteobacteria; order Hyphomicrobiales; family Phyllobacteriaceae; genus Mesorhizobium; species Mesorhizobium sp. RIZ17. Next base: position 2,483,139 of record NZ_CP147861.1, on the reverse strand, counting down.
GGGAAGCCTCTACCACTTCTTTCCCGGCGGCAAGGAAGAGATGGCGAGAGCCGTCATTGCCCATATCGACGGCTGGTTCGAGGACAATGTCTTCGCGACCCTGCGCGACAGCGCCGATCCGCTGGCCGGGATCGAACAGATGCTCGCGGCGACGGACCGCTATTTCCGCTCGGGGCGTCGGGTCTGCCTGATCGGCGCGTTCGCGCTGGATGAATCGCGCGACCTCTTCGCCGGCCAGATAAGGGACTATTTCGGCCGCTGGGTCACACATCTCGCCGATGCGCTGGAGCGATCCGGGCACCGGCCGGGCGAGGCCAGCGAACTGGCCGAGGAAGCCGTCGCCGCCATCCAGGGCGCGCTCACGCTTGCCCGCGCCGCCAATGACCTTGATGTGTTTTCAAGGGCATTGCGGCGGCTGCGGATGCGACTTGGCCTGCCGGCCAAGATGTAGCACCGGCGCGCCGTCGAAGAGTGGCACCTGCGAGAGGAGATCGTCGCCGAAAGGCTTGTCTCCTGGCTGGCGCAGCCGCCGGACCGGCATGTCGACATAACCGTCGCGCAGCGAGGTGACCTTGATGTCGCCGACTTTGTAGGTCGCGTGAAGAGACCCGTCTGAAACTCGTTCCACCGCTTGCCTTCCGTTCGGTCGCAAATCGGGATTGAGGTTTTCGGCTAGTGCGTTTCACCGTTTCACGGAAGCGGTGAAACGCACTATCTCCTTGTTTTTACGCAATTCCGGACGGAAAACCGCTCTCACACTTTTCCTGGAATTGCTCTAGATCATCTCCAGCCCGCGCTTGCGCGTCGGCGGCGGGAAGGCGCGGTCGAGATCGGCGAAATCCTGCGCTGTCAGCTCGATGTCGAGCGCGGCGGCGTTCTGGCGAACATGCTCCTGGCGACCGGCCTTCGGAATGGCGATGACGCCATCCTGCGCCATCACCCAGGCAAGCGCGATCTGCGCGGCGGTGGCGTTGTGCCGGGCAGCGACGACTTCCAGCCTGGCGTTGCGCGCCAGCGCGCCCTGCTCGACCGGCGAATAGGCCATCAGCGGGATGCCGCGCTCCGCGCACCACGGGGCCAGATCGAAGTCGGGACCACGCCGCGACAGATTGTAGAGCACCTGATTGGTCTGGACATTGCCGCCGTTTCGCAGGCCGACCAGGTCCTCCATCTCGTCGGTGTCGAAATTGCTGACGCCCCAGTGGCGTATCTTGCCTTCGGCCTTCAGCGCCTCGAACGCCTCCACCGTTTCCGACAGCGGCACGCTGCCGGGCCAATGCAGCAGATAGAGATCGATGCGGTCGGTGGCGAGCCGCTTCAGGCTGCTCTCGCAGGCGCGCTTCACGCCAGCGCGCGAGGCGTTGGAGGGCAGCACCTTGGAGACTAGGAAGGTCTCGTCGCGGCGCCCGGCGATGGCGTCCCCCACCACTTCCTCGGCGCCGCCGCTGGCATACATTTCAGCCGTGTCGATGAGCGTGATGCCGAGATCGAGCCCGAGCTTCAGCGCCGCGACCTCGTCGGCGCGCCGCCGCCGGTCCTCGCCCATCTTCCAAGTGCCTTGGCCGAGAACCGGAACGGTTTCGCCGGACGGCAGCTTCAGGGTTCTGATCGACGAGGGCATCGCTTCCTCCACGTGAAGCTGGATCGCAGCACAAGCCAAAGTCGGGAATCCAGACCGAAGCCGCGCGGCTGTCCGGATTTCCCGCAGCGGCTATTTCGCCGGATGCTTGGCGAGCCAGTCTTTCATTTCCTTGATCTCGGCTTCCTGTGCCGTGACGACGCCTTCGGCGAGCTTGCGGATTTCCGGATCCTTGCCGTTGGCGATCACGACCTTGGCCATGTCGATGGCACCCTGGTGATGCGGGATCATGCCGCGGACAAAGTCGACATCGGCATTGCCGGTGTATTTGATCATCATGTCCTTGTGCATCTTCTTCATCGCCGCCTCGTAGCCGACGGTGGCCGGGCTCTGGGCGCCCATCGCCATCTTGGACATGTCATGCTTCATCTCTTCCGACGAAGCCGGCACGCTTTCGAGGAAGACGGCAAGCAGCATTCCAGCCGCCATCAAAAGCAGCACGATTTTCTTGGCCAAGGTCATTCAGGTCTCCTTCTGTTGGATAGCGTATCTGGGGGCTTTGCTCAGAGTTTCAATGTTCTCAACCGCAAGGCGTTGGTGATGACTGACACCGACGACAGGCTCATCGCCGCCGCCGCCAGCATCGGCGACAGCAGCGTGCCGGTCAGCGGGTAGAGCACGCCGGCCGCGACCGGCACGCCGAGCACGTTGTAGAGGAAGGCGAAGAACAGGTTCTGGCGGATGTTGCGTATCGTCGCCTGGGCCAATGTACGCGCCCTCACGATGCCGTTGAGGTCGCCCTTGACCAGCGTGATGCCGGCGCTTTCGACCGCGACATCGGCGCCGGTGCCCATGGCGATGCCGACATCGGCGCCGGCCAGCGCAGGCGCGTCGTTGACGCCGTCGCCGGCCATGGCGACGGCGGCGCCCTTGGCACGCAGTTCCTCGACCAGCGCGCCCTTCTCGTCCGGCAGCAATCCGGCGCGGACCTCGTCGATGCCGAGCTTGCCGGCGATCGCCTTTGCCGTGCGCTCGTTGTCGCCAGTGGCCATGATGATGCGCAGGCCCTTGTCGTGCAGGGCCTTGATCGCCTCGGCCGTCGTTGCCTTGACGGGATCGGCCACGGCGACGATGCCGGCGAGTCCGCCGTCGACGGCCACGAACATGGCCGTCTTGCCTTCGGCCTGCAGCGCCTCGGTATCGGCCCCCGACGTCCCGACGCCGAGGTCCACCATCATCGCCGCATTGCCGAGCGCGACCTTCCTGCCTGAAACGGTGCCCGAGACGCCCTTGCCGGTGACGGCTTCGAAATCGACCGCGTCGGCCAGCTTCAGGCCGCGCGCGGCGGCGCCCTCGACGATCGCCTCGGCCAGCGGATGCTCGGAACCCTTTTCGAGCGCGGCGGCGAGGCCGAGCAGCTCGTTCTCATCGATGCCGCCGGCCGCGACGACATCGGTAAGCCGCGGCTTACCCTCGGTCAGCGTGCCGGTCTTGTCGACGATCAACGTGTCGACGGAGGCAAAACGCTCCAGCGCCGCCGCTTCCTTGATCAGCACGCCGGCATGCGCGCCGCGTCCGGTCGCCGTCATGATCGACATCGGCGTCGCCAGACCGAGCGCGCAGGGACAGGCGATGATCAGCACCGACACAGCCGAGACGATGGCGAAGATCAGGCTGGGCTGCGGGCCCAACACCGCCCAGGCGATGAAGGCGATGATCGCCACCAGCACGACGGCCGGAACGAAATAGAAGGACACGCGGTCGGCCAGCCCCTGGATCGGCGCGCGCGAGCGCTGCGCCTTGGCGACCATCTCGACGATGCGCGACAGCGTGGTCTCGGCGCCGACCTTCTCGGCTCGCATGACCAGCGAGCCGTTCTTGTTCAGCGTGCCACCGGTGAGCGCGTCGCCTTCGGTCTTTTCGACCGGCAGCGGTTCGCCGGTGATCATGGATTCGTCGATCGCCGAGCGTCCCTCCAGCACGGTGCCGTCGACCGGCACGGCGTCGCCGGGGCGGATGCGCAACTTGTCTCCGGTCTTGACGCTGTCGAGCGGCACGTCGTTCTCGGAGCCGTCGGCGCCGATCAGCCGCGCCGTCTTCGGCGCAAGGTCGAGCAGCGCGCGAATGGCCGAGCCGGTCCGCTCGCGGGCTCTGAGTTCCAGCACCTGGCCGAGGAAGACCAGCGTCACGATGACGGCGGCAGCCTCGAAATAGACCGGCACGGCGCCGTCATGACCGCGGAATTGGTGCGGGAAGACACCCGGGAACAATGTCGCGACGAGGCTGAAGAGATAGGCAGCACCCACACCCAGCGAGATCAGCGTCCACATGTTGGGGCTGCGGTTGAGGATCGATTCCCAGCCGCGATGGAAGAACGGAAACGCCGCCCACAACACCACCGGGCTGGCCAGCGCCAGCTCCACCCAGGTCTTGGTGCGGCCGTCGATGAGGTTTTCGAAGCTGAAGCCCAGCATCGGCGCCATTGCGATGACCAGGAGCGGCACGGAGAGCGCCGCGCTGACCCAGAAGCGGCGCGTGAAATCGACGAGCTCGGGATTCGGGCCTTCCTCGCCTGTCGGCACGCCCATCGGTTCCAGCGCCATGCCGCAAATCGGGCAGGAACCGGGCTTGTCGCGGACGATCTCGGGATGCATCGGGCAGGTGTATTGCGTGCCCTTCGGCATCGGCTGCGGCTCGGGCCGGCCGGCTAGATACTTTGCCGGCTCGGCCTCGAACTTGCCCTTGCAGCCGGCGGAGCAGAAGTAGAAGCCCTGACCTTCGTGGCGAACGAAGTGCTTCGCGCTCGCACGGTCGACGCTCATGCCGCAGACGGGGTCGGTGGCGGAAAGATACGCTTCCGGCTCGGCCTGGAATTTCGTGTGGCAGCGATCGCTGCAGAAATGAAACGTCCGGCCGCCATGCTCGGCCGTCGGTTTGCCGGCCGCGGGATCGACCGTCATGCCGCAGACAGGATCGCGAATCACCGCTTCGGCGGCGGGCGCGGCATCCTTCGCGGAGCAGCAGCCCCCGCCATGCGCATGATGGTGGTGATGGTCTGAATGGGTCATGGCCAAGCCTCTGAATTTCGAACTTGAGGCCGAGGTAGTGCTTCCAGTAACTGGAAGGTCAAGGGGCGGTCTGGATTTTTCCGGTTTTCGCCATCCGGCCCCGCATGGCGTCCGTCGCGCGCCGCTGGAAACGCGGCGGCCCGCCCCATACACAGAGCCGCGAAAACAGGCTATAGACGCCGCCGAATGGCAAAGATCTCCCTGAAACTCGACGAAATCATCGATGGCGACGCCTTGCGCCGCGACTTGACCGCGTTGACGGCGGCAAGCGCCGGCGACGGCTCGGGCCCGGCCGTCCGTACCGCCGTCCTCCAGTTGCTCAAAGGCCGGATGGCGGAAGGTCGAAAGATCGCCGAGGCCATGCTCAAGCAGGATGGCGGCGGCAATGCCTGCGCCGAGCGGCTCTCGCATCTGATGGATGAGCTGATCCGGGCGCTTTATGACTTCGCCGCCACCCATGTCTACCGCGTCAAGAACCGGTCGGTGGCCGAGCGCATGGCTGTCGTGGCCGTCGGCGGCTACGGCCGCGGCACGCTGGCGCCGGGCTCCGACATCGACCTGCTTTTCCTGCTGCCCTACAAGCAGACGCCGTGGGGCGAGCAGATCGTCGAATACATGCTCTACATGCTGTGGGACATGGGGCTGAAGGTCGGCCATGCCACCCGCAATATCGACGAGTGCCTGAGGCTCTCGCGCAGCGACATCACCATCCGCACCTCGATCCTGGAAGCGCGTTTCCTGTGGGGCGAACACAAGCTCTATGACGAGCTGCTCACCCGCTTCGACCATGAAGTGGTTCGCACGACCGGACCGGAATATGTGCAGGCCAAACTTGCCGAGCGGGACGAGCGCCATGCCAAGGCCGGCGAAAGCCGCTATCTGGTCGAGCCCAACGTCAAGGACGGCAAGGGCGGGCTGCGCGACCTGCAGACGCTGTTCTGGATCGGCAAATATTTCTATCGCGTGCGCACCGGCGAGGAACTGGTCGAGAAGGGCGTCTTCACCGACGCCGAATACCGCGAGTTCCAGAAGGCCGAGGATTTCCTGTGGGCGGTGCGCTGCCACATGCACTTCCTCACCGGCAAGGCGGAAGAGCGGCTGCATTTCGACATCCAGCGCGAGATCGCCGAGCGCCTGGGCTATACGACGCATCCCGGCCTGTCGGCCGTCGAGCGCTTCATGAAGCACTATTTCCTCGTCGCCAAGGATGTCGGCGACCTCACCCGCATCTTCTGCGCGGCGCTCGAGGAAGAGCAGGCCAAGCACGTACCGGGCTTCAACCGCATCTTCCTCACTTTTTCGCGGCGCAAGCGCAAGCTTGCGGGAACGTCGGACTTCATCGTCGACAACCACCGCATCAACATCGCCGACGACGGCGTGTTCGAGCGCGATCCGGTCAACCTGCTGAGACTCTTCTGGTTCGCCGACAAGCACGGGCTGGAGTTCCACCCCGACGCACTCAAGCTACTCACACGCTCGCTCGGCCTCGTCAACAAGTCGCTCCGGCGCGACGAAGAAGCCAACCGCCTGTTCCTCGACATATTGACGTCTGACCGCAACGCCGAGCTCAATCTCAGGCGCATGAACGAGGCGGGGCTGCTCGGCAGGCTGATCCCCGACTTCGGCAAGATCGTCGCCATGATGCAGTTCTCGATGTACCACCACTATACGGTGGACGAGCATCTGATCCGCTGCATCGGCGTGCTCGCCGAAATCGAGCGCGGCGACGGCGCCAAGGTGCATCCGCTGTCGCACTCGTTGATGCCGGGGCTGAAGAAAAGCCGCGAGGCGCTCTATGTCGCCGTGCTGTTGCACGACATCGCCAAGGGCCGGCCGGAAGACCATTCGGAAGCCGGGGCCCGGATCGCGCGGCGCATCTGCCCGCATATGGGGCTGTCGGCCGCCGACACCGAGACCGTCGCCTGGCTGGTCGAGAACCATCTCGTGATGTCGATGACGGCGCAGACGCGCGACCTCAACGACCGCAAGACCATCGAGGATTTCGCCTCGATCGTGCAATCGGTCGAGCGGCTGAAGCTGCTGTTGATCCTCACCGTCTGCGATATCCGGGGCGTCGGGCCGGGTGTGTGGAACGGCTGGAAGGGGCAGTTGTTGCGCACACTTTATTTCGAGACCGAGCTGCTCTTGACCGGCGGTTTCTCCGAAGTGTCGCGCGCCGAGCGCACTTCCGCCGCGCGCGAACGGCTGGCCGAGGCGCTGTCGGCCTGGCCGGCCAAGGAGCGCAAGCGCTATGTCGCGCAGCACTACGAGAATTATCTCTTGGCCGTCGACCTCAACGACCAGCTGCGGCACGCCGAATTCGTCCGCGAGGCGGATGCGGCGGGCAAGAAGCTAGCCACCATGGTCAAGACGCATGAATTCGAAGCGGTGACCGAGATCACCGTGCTGGCGCCGGACCATCCGCGCCTGCTTTCGATCATTGCAGGCGCCTGCGCCGCGGCCGGCGGCAACATCGTCGACGCGCAGATCTTCACCACCTCGGACGGACGCGCGCTCGACTCCATCCTGATCTCGCGGGAATTCGACCGCGACGAGGACGAGCGCCGCCGCGCCGAGCGCGTCGGCCGGCTGATCGAGGACGTGCTTTCGGGCAAGAGCTGGCTGCCCGAGATGATCGAGAAGCGCACCAAGCCGAAGCGCGGCGCCAAGGCTTTCCGCATCCCGCCGCGCGCCGAGATCCGCAACACGCTGTCCAACCGCTTCTCGGTGATCGAGGTCGAGGGGCTGGACCGGCCAGGCCTGCTCTCCGAGATCACCGGGACGCTGTCCGACCTTTCGCTCGACATCGCCTCGGCGCATATCACGACCTTCGGCGAGAAGGTCATCGATACGTTCTACGTCACCGACCTCACCGGTCAGAAGATCGACAGCCCGACGCGCACCGCCGCCATCCACAAGCGGCTGATCGATACGCTCGAAGGCAATTCGACCGAACGCAACGGCAAGGCCAAGGCGGCGGCCGAGTGACCATCCATTTGACGCAATTTCCCTGGCAGTCGTCTCCAGCATGAGCCTCGTCAAGAAATTCGCCACCGTCGCCTCCGGCACGCTGATGAGCCGCGCGCTGGGGTTCGGACGTGAGATGCTGATGGCGGCAGCACTGGGCACCGGGCCGGTCGCCGATGCCTTCAACGCGGCCTTCCAGTTTCCCAACACCTTCCGCCGATTGTTCGCCGAGGGCGCCTTCAACGCCGCTTTCGTGCCGCTGTTCGCCAAGGAGATCGAGCAGCATGGCAATGAGGGCGCCAAGCGCTTCTCGGAGGAAGTGTTCGGCGTGCTGTTCTCGGCGCTACTGGCGCTGACCATCGCGATGGAGCTCGCGATGCCGCTGATCGTGCGCTACCTGGTGGCGCCGGGCTTTGCCGACATTCCGGGCAAGTTCGAGACGACCGTTCGGCTTGCGACGATCATGTTCCCATATCTGATCTGCATGTCGCTCGGCGCCATGATGGCCGGCATGCTGAACTCGCTGCGCCGCTATTTCGCGGCGGCGATCGCGCCCGCCTTCCTCAACATCATCCTGATCGGCGTGCTGGCCTATGCCTGGTATCATGGGCTCGACGCGCATGATGTCGGTTTCGGGCTCTCCTGGGGCGTGCTGGCGGCAGGTATCGTGCAGCTCGCCATCGTCTGGATCGCTGTACGCAATGCAGGCATCTCGATCGGTTTCCGCCGGCCGAAGATGACGCCCAACGTCAAGCGGCTCCTGATCCTGGCGCTGCCGGCGGCGATCACCGGCGGCATCACCCAGATCAACCAGCTGATCGGCACGGCGATCGCCTCTGCGCAGAACAGCGCCGTGTCGTCGCTGGCCTATGCCGACCGCATCTACCAATTGCCGCTCGGCGTCGTCGGCGTGGCCGTCGCCATCGTGCTGCTGCCGGAACTGTCGCGGGCGCTGAAATCGGGCAATCTGATCGAGGCCGCCAATCTGCAGAACCGCTCGGTCGAGTTCACCTTGTTCATGACGCTGCCGGCGGCGGCGGCGCTCTGGGTGATGTCGGAACCGATCGTGCGGCTGGTCTATGAGCGCGGCGCCTTCGCCGCCAACCACTCGACGCCGATCGTCGCCTCGATCCTGGCGATCTTCGGCCTCGGCCTGCCGGCCTTCGTGCTGATCAAGGCATTCACGCCGGGCTATTTCGCGCGCGAGGACACGCGCACGCCGATGATCTTCGCGGCCATCTCGGTCGGCGTGAACGTCGCCACCGCGCTCACCTTGTTCCCGTCGATGGGCGCGCCGGGCATCGCGGTGGCCTCGGCCGTCGCCGGCTGGGTCAATGCGCTGATGCTGCTCGCCATGCTGATCCGGCGCGGCCATTGGGGCCGGGACGTCCCGCTGTTGAAGCGCATCCCGAGGCTGGTGTTGTCGGCGGTGATCATGGCCGTGGCGCTTTATTTTGCCGAGCGCCACTTTGCCACGCAGATCGGGCCTGGCTCGCCGCTGGTCGTGAAGGCGACGACCGTGCTTGCGCTGGTCGCCGGGGGCGCTGCGCTCTACTTCATCGCCGCGTTCGGCACCGGCGGCGCCGATTTCGGCATGATCCGCAGGAACGTGAAGCGCGGGTCGAAGGCACCGCCTATTACGGGACAGTCTCCAGATCCGTGACTGCCGTCGATAGGCACCCGTCTTCGCCAGACAATTCGTCATAGGCCGAGCGTGGCAACGGTTCACGTGCTTGCACACTCAGCTTGACTCCGAATTCGGCCCGAAGCCGCGCCGCCGTCTCCAGCGGCCCCTCGTGGACCGGCCTGCGCTTCGGGGCTTTCCGTTCATCGACCGCGACAGGCATTCGTTCTCCATCTGGATCACGGGACACATCTCACCATATCACACATTTCGATGTCAGTGCCGCCCGCTCTTGATCAGCCCACGGCGTTGGTCCATAAGCGCGCCGTCGAAAGACTTTCGCCTCGCGCGAAACGGCCCTCCACAAGCCATGAGGAAACAATGTCCGCCTTCAAGCCACTCGTCTTTTCGGGCGTCCAGCCTACCGGCAATCTGCATCTCGGCAACTATCTCGGCGCCATCAAGAAATTCGTCGCCCTGCAGGAACAGTCCGACTGCATCTACTGCGTCGTCGACCTGCATTCGCTGACGGCGCAGCTCGTTCACCAGGACCTCGGCGACCAGACCCGCTCGATCACCGCGGCGTTCCTGGCCTCCGGCATCGACCCGAAGAAGCACATCGTCTTCAACCAGTCGCGCGTCATGCAGCACGCCGAACTTGCCTGGATCTTCAATTGCGTGGCGCGCATCGGCTGGATGTACCGGATGACGCAGTTCAAGGACAAAGCCGGCAAGGACCGCGAGAACGCCTCGCTCGGCCTGCTCGCCTATCCGAGCCTGATGGCGGCCGACATCCTGCTCTACCGCGCGACCCACGTGCCGGTGGGCGAGGACCAGAAGCAGCATCTGGAGCTGACCCGCGACATCGCCCAGAAATTCAACAACGACTTCTCCGAGAAGATCGCCGCACTCGGCGTCGGCGTCGAAATGCAGGTCGGCGAAGAGACGGTGAACGGCTATTTCCCGATCACCGAACCGGTCATCGGCGGCCCGGCGGCGCGCATCATGAGCCTGCGCGACGGCTCGAAGAAGATGTCGAAGTCGGATCCGTCCGATCTCTCGCGCATCAACCTGACCGACGATGCCGACACCATCTCGAAGAAGATCCGCAAGGCCAAGACCGATCCGGAAGCCCTGCCGAGCGAGCTTGACGGGCTGGCAAGCCGGCCCGAAGCGGAAAACCTCGTCGGCATCTATGCCGGCCTCGCGGAGATCTCGAAGGAAGACGTGCTGAAGGAATATGGCGGCCAGCAGTTTTCCGTGTTCAAGCCGGCGCTTGCCGATCTTGCCGTGGAGAAGCTGGCGCCGATCGCTTCCGAGATGCGCCGCATCGAGGGCGACCGCGCCTATGTCGACGCCGTGCTCAAGGATGGCGGCGACCGCGCCCGCGCGATCGCCGAGGGCACGATGAAGACGGTGCGCAACATTATCGGCCTGCTGCAGGACTGATCCGGCGACCTCATCGGACCGGCGGCTTGCCGCCGGTTCGCGGCAGTGGCAGATTGCGACCGAAACCATACCGAGCAGATAGACATGGTCTCTAAACGCCTCAGCCGCGAAGTCGGCCATCGCCGCAAATTCCTGGCGATCATCGACGACACGCCCGAATGCGAGCGTGCGGTCGCCTATGCCTCGAAGCGGGCGCAACACACCAGCGGCGTGCTGGTGCTGCTCTACGTCATCGAGCCGGACGACTTCCAGCACTGGCTGGGCGTGGAAAAGATCATGCGCGAGGAAGCAAACGCGACGGCGCGCGGAGCACTAGACGGCTACGCCAACAAGGTGCGTCAGAGCGTCGGGATCGAGCCGGAGCTGGTGGTGCGCGAAGGCAAGCCGCCCGAAGAGATCCACAAGCTGATCGAGGAAGACCAGGACATCGCCATCCTGGTGCTGGCGGCCGGCGCCGGCAAGGAAGGCCCAGGCCCCCTGGTCAGCGCGGTTGCCGGCCGGGGTGCGGCCTTCCCAATTCCGGTCACGGTGGTGCCGCAGAATCTGTCCGACGAGGAAATCGACAGCTTGGCTTAAGCCGCCTCGACCCCAGGCCTGCGCCGGCCTGATCACTGCGACCACTTCAAAGTTGTAGCGGACGCAGTAAAACATTCCGCCAGCCAGCCGTTCGGGCGACGCGTTTCGCTTGAATGTCCAGCCGATAGAGCCTATTTAGAACTATTCCAAACTATCGGCCCGGGAAGGGCCTGGAGATACCCATGTTCATCCAGACCGAATCGACGCCGAACCCGGCGACGCTGAAATTCCTGCCGGGCAAGGAAGTGCTGCGCGAGGGCACAGCCGATTTCCGCAACGCCGAAGCCGCGGCGGAGGCCTCGCCGCTGGCCGGCCGTCTGTTCGAGATCCCCGGCGTCACCGGCGTTTTCTTCGGCTATGACTTCATCACCGTGACCAAGGACGGCCCGGACTGGCAGCACCTGAAGCCGGCGATCCTCGGCGCCATCATGGAGCACTTCATGTCCGGCGCGCCGGTGATGGCCTTGACCGCCCCGGCCACCGAAGCCGGCGAGAGCGGCGAGTTCTACGACAAGGCCGACGAAGAGCTGGTGCTGACCATCAAGGAGCTGCTCGACACGCGCGTGCGCCCGGCCGTCGCCCAGGACGGCGGTGACATCACCTTCCGCGGCTTCGAGAACGGCACCGTGTTCCTGCACATGAAAGGCGCCTGCGCCGGCTGCCCGTCATCGACGGCGACGCTGAAGCACGGCATCCAGAATCTGCTTCGCCACTTTGTTCCCGAAGTGCAGCAGGTCGAGCAAGTCGCCTGAGAATTCTACTTCGCTGACCGCCTGGCGCGGCGCGGCGAACTCTCCCCTATCGCCAAAAACAAAAAACCGGGCCCCAACAGCCCGGTTTTCTGTTTTTGGACGTCTTGTTGTTGCCTAGACGGTCCGCTTGCGAAACTTTTTCGTGATCACATCACGATGACTTTGGCGCCGACCGACGTGCGGTCGTAGAGGTCGATAATGTCCTGATTCATCAGCCGGATGCAGCCCGACGACATCGCCTTGCCGATCGAGAACCATTCCGGGCTGCCATGCAGGCGGTAGCCCATGTCGCCGCCCTTGTTGAACAGATACATGGCGCGCGCGCCGAGCGGGTTCTTCAGGCCCGGCTCCATGCCGCCCGCGAACTTGGCGAGCTCGGGCTGACGCTTGATCATCTGCGAAGGCGGCGTCCAGGTCGGCCATTCGCGCTTCAGCGCGATATGGGCGGTGCCGTGCCATTCAAAACCCTCGCGGCCGACGCCGATGCCGTAGCGCATCGCCATGCCGTCGCCCTCGATGAAGTAGAGGAACTTGTTCTGGGTATCGACGATGATGGTGCCTGGCTTCTCGGGAGAGTCATACCGCACTTCCTGGCGGTGGTATCTGGCGGGGACCTTCTCGATCGGGATGCGCGGCAGCTGATAGCCGGCATCGGTCATCGCGCCATAGTTGTTGGTGAACAATTGCCCACCGATGGTGCTGCACCCGCTGATCGCGGTCGACAGCGCAAGGGCGGCGAGGATTGCAAATGACTTCAAGCGCATGAATAGGTCCGACGCCCTGTCTTAACGAGCGGCACGAGTCGGCCGCTTTCTTGCCATCATTCATGCTGGCATTTCTTTTGCTTGCCAAGCGCGCACTGCCTATATGCAAGACCTTACGTGCCGGTAAGTGCCCGACTGCGGCATTTCCGCAACAGGCCTCACAGGATTGTGAAGCAAAATCAATGACGCGGCTCGAGAGCCGCCTGGAATTCGAGGAGAGCGCCATGAATGTCGGTGATGCCGCCGAGCGTTCCGGCCTGCCGGCCAAGACCATCCGCTACTATGAAGAGATCGGATTGATCCGCCCGGCGCGGGCCGAGAACGGCTATCGCGATTACTCCGGCGAGGATATCCACCGGCTTGCCTTCCTGCGCCGCGCACGCAACCTCGGCTTCTCAATCGACGATTGCAGGCAACTGATGGCGCTCTATCAAGACCGCGACCGCGCCAGCCACGACGTGCGCGAGATCGCCGCCGCCCATGTCAGGGCGATCGAGGAAAAGGTGCGCGAATTGCAGTCGATGCGCTCGACGCTGCAGAAGCTGATCCACGCCTGCCACGGCGACCATCGGCCGGACTGTCCGATCCTGGATGACATGGCAGGCGCAGCCTGAGTAAGGATGGCCGATCAGCGCTTCCAGAAATCGCGATGCGGGGCGAGCAGCTCATCCGCGATTTCGGGGAACGGACCGAAGACCTCGATCGTCTTCTGGCCGGAGGCGAAGACGGTGCGCGAGGCGAGGTTCATCGTCGGATTTTCCTCGTGATCCCCGGTGAGCGCCAGGAGATCGGTCTCCTCATAGCCGTAGACCAGCCGCCCGATATTGGCCCAATACATCGTGCCGGCGCACATCGCGCAGGGCTCGCCGGTCGAGACCAGCGTGCATTGCCACAGGAACTCCGGCTCATAGGCCGCCGCGGCGCGGCGGGCGAGCTCGGTCTCGGCATGGCGCACCGTGTCGAGATTGCCCTGCCGCATCAGAACCCGATCGTCGGGCCCGACCAGCACGCAGCCGAAGGGATGATGCCCATGCGCCGCCGCCTCGCGCGCGACGGCGTCGGCGGACCGGAGGTGGGCGAGCATCTGATCTCGGGTCATCGGAAAAATTCCTCTCAGGGCGAGATTGCTGCCAGGGGATATGATTAGCAAGGCCTAACCTTCTCTTGGCTACGGCTCGAGCGTCGCGCTGGCTTTGCACTCCGCCTATTCCGGTTTTGGTGCTACTTTGACCGCACAATGAGATTGCCGGATCATGGGCATCCAGAAAGACATCGAACGCGTCGAGCAGCACGTCCGCGAGATCGAACAGCGGATCGAGCGACAGCGCGCAGTCATCACCCAGGCAAAGGAAAGCGGCTTGCCGACAGACGGCCCGCGCAACTTCGTGTGGTTCCTGAAGGAGACATTGAGCCTGAGCCGCGACCAACTGGCCAAGCTCCTGGCGGACGAGTTTCGAGCGAAGGATTCGCAGTTGCGGGCGTCGCCGTAGGCATCTGCTTTTAACCCGCTGCCTTTTCCGCCCTAGGCCTCCGACCATCGAAGGACCAACCAAATAATCGCCCGGCTTTCAGGGGTTCAAACCGTGAACAAAATCTGGCATGGTGCTTCCCATGCCCATCGTTTCCCCGATTCCCCTCAACCCTTTGATCGACGGCCGCCAGTCGGAGCGCGCCATGCTGGTGCGGCGCGGCGTGCAGCGGCTGCTCTCCGAAATGGGCGCGCATGTGTTGCCTGAGCTTTCTTTGGCCACCGGGCGCCGCGCCGATCTCGTGGCGCTGACCAGGCCGGGCGACATCTGGATCATCGAGATCAAATCCTCGATCGAGGATTTTCGGGTCGACCGCAAATGGCCTGACTACCGGCTGCATTCGGACCGCTTCTTCTTCGCCACCCATCCCGGCGTTCCGCAGGAGATCTTTCCCGAGGAATGCGGCTTCATCCTTTCCGACGGCTATGGCGCGGAGATCATGCGCGATGCGCCTGAGCACCGCATGGCGGCCGCGACGCGCAAGGCGCTGATGCTGCGGATCGCCCGCGCGGGCGCCGCGCGGCTCTTGGCAGCCGAGCTTGCCGGCGTTGCGGTGCCGGCGCTGGATGGCGAGAGCGAGTAGCGCTGGTTCCTCGCCCCACCAAGTGGGTACCAAGTGGGAGAGGAGGCCGGCATAGTCGGTTGGAGAGGGGCCAGAGTGGCGTTGGGAAGTTTGTTGTCTCCATGCCTCCCGAAGGCCTCCCATTGCTGATCTTGCATTCCTTCTTGCATTGGTTCTGGTGTCGCCACGGGCGTCCCCCGCTCCGTCCCGGCTTCGCCGGGCCACCTCTCCCCCGCCTTCGCGGGGGGCGAGGAAATGGCGGCGCGGCGTTGCCTACTCCACTTCCTCTTCAACCCCGCCGGCCGCCGGCGCCGTGAGAAGCACGGCGGCGCCCAGCAGCGCGGCGATCAGCGAGCCTGCCAGGATGCCGACCTTCACCGCGTCCTGCAGCGCCGGGTCGCTGGCGAAGGCGAGCAGGCCGATGAACAGGCTCATGGTGAAGCCAATGCCGCAGAGCAGCGAAATGCCCAGCATATGCAGCCAGCCGGCATTGGCCGGCAGGTCGGCGAGGCCGAGCCGGATGGCGAGAGCCGAGGAGCCGAAGACGCCGACCAGCTTGCCCAGCACAAGGCCGGCGGCGACGCCAAGCGTCAGCGGCTCGACCAGGGCTGCGAAGCTCAGGCCGCCGAGCGAGACGCCGGCATTGGCGAAGCCGAAGATCGGGATGACGATGAAGGGCACGAGCTTGTGCAGGCCGTGTTCCAGGCGGTGCAGCGGCGAGTGCTCGAGATCGTGGCTGATGCCCGGAGAACGCTCAAGCGGGATCGTCAGCGCCAGCGCCACGCCGGCCAGCGTGGCGTGCACGCCCGACTTCAACACCAGCACCCATAGCAGCGCGCCAAGCAGGAGGTACGGCCAGAGCTTCATGGCCCGCATACGGTTGAGCAGGACAAGCAGGCCGATGACGACGAAGGCGGCGGCCAGATAAGCAAGCGACAGGCCGCTGGTGTAGAACAGCGCGATGATGATGACGGCGCCGAGATCGTCGATGATGGCCAGAGCGGTGAGGAACACCTTCAGCGAGGCCGGCACGCGGCTGCCGAGCAGCGACAGCACGCCGAGCGCAAAGGCGATGTCGGTGGCGGTGGGGATCGCCCAGCCGGAAAGCGCTGCCTGATTGTCGCGGTTGATCAAGACATAGACCAGCGCCGGCACCACCATGCCGCCGGCGGCAGCGATGCCCGGCAGCACGCGGCGCGGCCAGGTCGAGAGCTGCCCGTCAAGCATCTCGCGCTTGATCTCCAGCCCGACCAGCAGGAAGAACACCGCCATCAGCCCGTCATTGATCCAGTGCGAGACGCTGAGCGGCCCGAGATAGGCGTGCAGGACGGCGAAATAGGTTTCGGCCAAAGGCGAGTTGGCAACGATCAGCGCCAGGGCCGCGGCCACCATCAGGATGATGCCGCCCGCGGCTTCGCCGTCGAGGAATTCGCGCAGGATCGATTTCGGCCGCTCGTCTCGCATGATCCCTCTCTGACCCAGCCCTGTTGGCCGGAAACCTGTAATCCAATGATGCGCAGCGTCAGTGGCGATGCAAGGCCGAACGTCCGTCTCTTCGTCATCCACGGGCGAAGCAAGGAGCGAAGCGACGCAGCGCAGACCCGAGGATCGATTCCGTGACATCGGAGCGGTGCCAACGGTGCAGAATTCTGCTCCGCTGCATCCTTCGGCCAAGGTCACGGCATGGAGCCTCGGGTCTTCGCGCCGCTTTGCGGCGCTACGCCCAAGGATGACGACGTTTGTTCAGCGCGGCGCGCGCTTGGCCAGAATCCGCTGCAGGGTGCGGCGGTGCATGTTCAACCGGCGCGCCGTCTCGGAGACGTTGCGGTCGCACATTTCGTAGACACGCTGGATGTGCTCCCAGCGCACGCGGTCGGCCGACATCGGGTTTTCCGGCGGTGCCGCGCGCTCGCCGGAGGTGCGGGTGAGCGCGGCGAAGACGTCGTCGGCATCGGCCGGCTTGGACAGGTAGTCGATGGCGCCGAGCTTCACCGCGGTCACCGCGGTGGCGATGTTGCCGTAGCCGGTCAGGATGATGGCGCGGGCGTCGTCGCGCTTCTCGCGGATGGCTGCAACGACATCGAGGCCATTGCCGTCGCCGAGCCGCATGTCGACCACCGCATAGGCCGGCGGATGGGCGCGCGCCTTGGCGACCGCCTCTTCCACGCTCTCCGCCGTTTCGACCACGAAACCCCGGGTCTCCATCGCGCGGGCAAGCCGGGTGAGGAACGGCTTGTCGTCCTCGACGATGAGCAGCGAAGTGTCCTCGCCCTCGACCATTGCGCCCGTCGTTTCGTCTCCGCTCATCTTATCGGCATCCTACTGACCAAGAGCACTTCGCATCAAAATTCTAACGAATGCACCTTAAAGCGCGTCGAGCTGAAACGGATTCAGGCGACGCACTTTAAGTCCTTGTTTTGATGCATGTCGTTGTCCCAGAACCGCTGCGCACTTCTGGGCGACATGCATTAAGTCCTTGTTTCCAGGCATGCCGTCTCGCCAAACGCGGCTGCACAATTTTGGGCGACATGCCTCACTTTTACGCAGATACAATTCCGCAACAGCAATGTCCAATTTTTAGAGCCGGCAACAGAGCTGCCATGCGGTAATCACAAGGTTTACGCATTGTCGAACATGGTGGCCGAGGCCTGGTCCTGGTTGAGGAAGACGCCGCGCGGCCACGCGATCTGGACCACAGCGCCTTCGCCCAGCCCGCTCGAATTGCGGAAATCGATGGTGGCGCCGGAACGCTCCAGCAAGGTCTTGGCGATGAACAGCCCCAGGCCCAGGCCGCCGCCGGCCTCCGTGCCCTGGCGCGTCGACATATAGGGCTCGCCGATGCGGTCGATGATCTCGGCCGGAAAGCCCGGCCCGTCATCGGTGATCGAGAAGGTGACCGCCTCATTGTCCCAGCTCCAGCTGACGGTGACCGACTTGCGGGCGAAATCGACGGCGTTCTCGACAAGGTTGCCGAGCCCGTAGATGACGCCGGGGTTACGCTGGCCGACAGGCTCCGGGCCGATGCGCTCGCCGGGCCGCAACCGGATCGAGATGCCGAAATCGCGATGCGGCGCCGTCACCTCCTCGATCAACGAGGTGAGCGGCATGCGCGACAGATGCGCTTCGCCTTCCGACGAAAGGCTGGTCAGCCGCTTCAGGATCTCGCGGCAACGCTCGCTCTGCGAGCGCAGGAGCTTCACGTCCTCGCCGTATTTCGGATCCTTGCCGAGCGCCTTTTCCATCTCCTTGGCGACAACGGTGATGGTGGCCAAGGGCGTGCCGAGCTCGTGCGCGGCCGCCGCCGCCAGCCCGTCCAGCGCCGACAGATGCTGCTCTCGCTGCAGCACCAGCTCGGTGGCGGCCAAAGCGTTGGCGAGCAGGCGCGCCTCCGCCGCGACGCGGAAGGCATAGATGGCGGTGAAGGCGATCGAGGCGAACACAGCCATCCACATGCCGGCGACATAGATGAAGGGCATCGGCAGCGGCGATCCCTCGTACCAGGGCAGCGGCAAATGGAAGAACACCAGCAGCGTGGCGGCTATCATGACCAGCGCGCCTAGCACCGCGGTCATGCGCAGCGGCAACGACGCGGCCGAGATGACGACCGGCACCGAAAGCAGCACGCAAAACGGATTGGTCAGGCCGCCGGTCATATAGAGCAGGCCGGTGAGCTGGATGCCGTCGAAGGTGAGTATGGCGAAGGCCGAAAGCGGGGTAAGCCGGTGCGCCGCCGGATAGCGGAAGGTCAGCCACAGATTCATCCAGGCCGAGCAGGCGATCAACGCAAAGCACATCGACACCGGAAGCGGGAATTTCAGGCCATAGGCGACAACAAGAACCGTCAGGCTCTGGCCGACGATGGCCAGCCAGCGCAGGCGGATCAGCGTGTTGAGCCGCAACCGCTGGCTTTGCTGGGTATCGGGCGCGCGCAGGATGTTGATCATCGACTTACGATTATAGCCGCAGGAGGGTAAGCGCTAGTAGTGCTGTTAGCGGACTTGAGAGGCCGGCAGCAGAGCGCCGAGTGACTGGCCGAGGCCCTTCGCGATTCGTCATCCACGGGCGGAGCGACGCGAAGCGGAGCGCAGACCCGAGGATCCATTCCGTTACCTTGACCGTAGAATGCAGCGGAGCAGAATTCTGCAGCGCCGCAGCGCTTCGAAGTCACGGCATGGATCCTCGGGTCTACGCGCGTCGCTTCGCTCCTTGCTCCGCCCGTGGATGACGACGTGATGGGCGTTTGCGCCAATCGCCAACATATGTCGTCCGGTAACGCGAGGCCGCCGAAGCTTCCGTCGCAAGCCTACGTCCCACGCGGCTTGGCGCGGCTGGTGGCGGCGGCCAACAGCGGGTTTTCCGGCCAGACATGCTTTGGGTAACGGCCGCGCATGTCGGTGCGCACATCCGCCCAGGAGCCCCGCCAGAAGCCGGGGAGGTCGCGCGTCGTCTGGATCGGCCGGTGCGCCGGCGAGAGGAGCTCCAGCGTCAGCGGTACGGTTCCATTGGCGATCGCCGGATGACGGTCGAGGCCGAACAGCTCCTGCACGCGGACCGCCAGCACCGGCCATTCGCCGTCATAGCGGATCGGCACGTGGCTGCCCGACGGCGCGTCGAAATGGGTCGGCGCCAGCGCTTCAACCTTGCGCTGCAGGTCGTGCGGGACCAGCGCCATGAGCGCCGACGACAACGTCGCCGGCCTGATGGCCGTGAAGGAGGCGTCGCCGGAGAGAAACGGCAGGAGCCAATCGTCGAGGCCTTCGACAAGCGCTTCATCCGAAACGTCGGGCCAGGGTGCGCCGAGGCCGCGATGCAGCCAGCCTAGCCGCTGGCGGAGCGCCTCCGCTTCCTTGCCCCAGTCGAGCAGCGACAGGCCGTGCTCGCGCAAAGCATCTATCATGGCGCGGTCGGCATCGGCGCCGGACGGCGCCGGCAGCATGCGTTCGGACAGCGTGATGGCGCCGAGCCTGGCGGTCTCGCGCATGCGCACGGCGCGGCGTTCGCGATCGAAGGTCGCCTCGCGCTTCATCTCGATGCGATCGGCAAGGGCGGCGCGGATATCGGCTTCGCCGACCGGCGCGGCGGCGGTGATGCGGGCGTTCTGCGCCTTGCCCTGCAGGTCGGCGACCACCAGCCAGGTGTCATTGGCGAGCGGATCGGCGGCATCGACCATGGCGCCCGAGCCGTTGGCGAGCACGAAGCGGCCGCGCTCGCCGCGCGCCCTTGCGACGCGGTCCGGCCAGGCATGGATGAGGAGCGAGCCGGCGGAGGCCGCCTCGCCGTCCTGCCGGCCACCGGCCTGTCTGGCCAAACGCTCGGCGAGCTGCCTGGCGGCATTGGCGCGGGGTGATTTCTCACCGCGAAAACGGATCAGACGCCGCTCCAGGTCGGCGCTGTCGCCGCCCAGTCCACGCTCGGTGAGCAGCACGGCAAGCGTCGCCGCTTCCCGCGCATGGCCGGTCTTCGCCGCCTCGGCCACCATATGCGCCAGCCGCACCGGCAGCGCCAATTTGCGCATCGCAGCGCCCGCCTCGGTCAGCCTGCCGGCATCGTCGATGGCATGCAGCGCCTCCAGGAGCACCCTCGCCTCGTTGAGCGCTGGTACCGGCGGCGGATCGAGGAAGGAAAGGCTCGACGGATCGGCGACTCCGAAAGCGGCGCAGTCGAGCAGCAGGCCCGACAGATCGGCCTCGAGGATTTCCGGCGGCGTGAAGGCGGGAAGCGACGCGGTCTGCTCGGCACGCCACAGGCGCACCGCCACGCCGGCTTGAGTGCGGCCGGCGCGGCCGGCGCGCTGGTCGGCCGAAGCCTTGCTGACACGCACCGTCTCCAGCCTTGTCAGACCGCTCGCCGGCTCATAGCGCGGCAGACGCGACAGGCCGGAATCGATGACGACGCGCACGCCGTCGATGGTGATCGAGGTCTCGGCGATCGAGGTCGCCAGCACCACCTTGCGACGGCCGGCCGGCACCGGCTTGATCGCCGCGTCCTGCGCCCGGTTGTCGAGCTGGCCATAGAGCGGCACGATGTCGGTGTCGGCGGCGACATCGCCTACGAGCCGCTCGGCGGTGCGCTCGATCTCGCGCTGTCCGGGCAGGAAGGCGAGCACGCTGCCCTGCTCGCCGGCCAGGGCGGCGCGCACGGCCTTGGCCATCGCGTCCTCGATCGCCGTGCCGGCGGCCCGTTCGTCGTAGCGGATCTGGACCGGAAAGGCGCGGCCCTGGCTTTCGATCACCGGCGCTTCCGACAAAAGCCGCGCGACGCGCGCACCGTCGAGCGTCGCCGACATGACCAGCAGACGCAGGTCCGGCCGCAGCGCACCCTGCACGTCGAGCGCCAGCGCCAGGCCGAAATCGCCGTCGAGCGAACGCTCGTGGAATTCGTCGAAGATCACCGCCGAGACACCGGGCAATTCCGGGTCATCGAGGATCATGCGGGAGAGCACGCCTTCGGTGACGACCAGGATCTTCGTCCGCGCCGAAGTGCGGTTCTCCATGCGCATGGCGTAGCCGACCGTGCCGCCGGGTTCTTCGCCGAGCAATTCGGCCATGCGGCGGGCGGCGGCTCGGGCGGCGAGCCGGCGCGGTTCGAGGAGCACGATCCGGCCTTGCCCCAGCCATGGCGCATCGAGCAGCGCCAGCGGCACCAGCGTGGTCTTGCCGGCGCCTGGCGGCGCCACCAGCACGACGCTGTTGCGCCGCGAGAGTGCTTCGCCGAGTGCCGGCAGCATAGCTGTCACCGGAAGCTCCGGCAGGGATTTCGTCGTCATCTGGCCCGCATATCAGCGGTCGCGGTCACCATGCAACTTGCGCGGCCGGTGCGCGGTCAAAGCCTGGTGCGCGAAAACGGATTCCAGCGCACGGTGCCGAGCCTCACCTCTTCGCGCACCATCGTCAGCAAGCCGGAGGCGCCGACCACCGCCAGGCCGACCAGTGACAGCCAGTCGGGATATTCCTGGAAGAACAGCGCGCCGAGGATAACCGCCCAGACGATCTGCGAGTAATGCGTCGGCGCGATACGATTGGCGGGCGCGTATTTGACCGCAAGAAGTTGCAGCAGCTGCCCGCCGGCGGTGAAGACGCCGGCCAGCATCAGCCAGACCAGTTGGCCGAGACCAGGGAGCGAGAACGACGTCGCGGCCGCGCCGACGCCGTTGAAGACCAGGCCATAGCCGACCAGCGCGCCGAGAATGGTCGTGCGCTTTTCCTGCTGGGCCAGCGAGCGCATCAGGATGACGCTGGTGGCGGCGAGGAAGGCATTGGCGAAGGCGGCGAGATGGCCGAGATGCAATTCGCGAAAGCCCGGCCGCACCACCAGCATGACGCCGACGAAGCCGGCGACGACGGCCAGCCACCGCCAGGGACCGACCCTCTCCTTCAGGATGACCGTCGACAGGATGGTGACCAGCAACGGCGCCAGGAAGATCAGCGCGTAGACTTCCGCCAGCGGAATGGTGGTGAAGGCAAAGACGCTGAGCACGCCCGACGCGATGCCCGCCAGGGCGCGGGCCTGCACCGCCCAGGGCCTTTTGGTGCGCCAGGCGTCGCGCCAGCGTTCGTCGCTGGGCCTGGTGAAGAACAAAAAGCAGCCGGCAAACAAAGTCGAGAAGAAGCCGATCTCGAAGACGGTGAACTGCCCGCCCAGGCTCTTGATGACGGCGTCGCTGAACGAATAGCTTGCATAGGCGATGAGAGCGAGCAGGATTCCGTTCGGCATACCATTTCCGGGAGAGAAGACGTGAAGATACTGGCGCTGGGGGCGCATCCCGACGACATCGAGATATTCATGTTCGGTACGCTGGCCGCCTATGCCGCGCAAGGCGCAGAGCTGACTTTTGCCATAGCCACCGATGGTGCCAAGGGCGGCAAGGGCGACCCGAAGGCGCTTGCACGCTTGCGGGGCGAGGAAGCGGCCAGGGCGGCGGGCCTGCTCGGCGTCGAGCCGCGTTTCCTCGATTTCCCCGACGGCGCGCTCATCGCCGATGCTGCGTTCATTGCCGTGCTGAAGGCGCTGATCGGCGAGGTGAGGCCCGACCTCGCGATCACCCACGCGCCCTACGATTATCATGGCGACCACCGCGCCCTGTCCGACGCCGTGCGCATCGCGGCGTCCTTCGCGGTGCCTGTGTTGCATGCCGACACGCTCGGCGGCACCGGTTTTTCGCCGACGCATTATGTCGAGATCTCGCATCACTGGGACATCAAGGCGAAGGCGATCCGCACGCACCGCTCGCAGGGTCCGGAGCACTATGTCCACAGGGCGCGCCTCCAGAACGAGTTCCGCGCCGGCCAGTGCAATGGCGCCCCCGGCGCGCTGGCTGAGGCCTTCCGCTTCGAGCCGACCTTCCCCTTCGCCGACATACGCGCGCTGTTGCCGCCGGCGCCGCCGATCCGGCCGCTGACGGCAAGCCCGGGCCCCGCCGACCGGGCCGGCTGACCGCGGCGGGCCACAGCCCCGGCGGTCATTTCCCAACGATTTCAATCACCCGTTTCGCCATGCTGCGGCGCAGCAACGAATTCGCTTGCGTTGTTTAGTAAAAAGAGCATCACTAAACAAATTACTAAACATCGGCGGCGCATCGCGCGCCATGGCGACGCATAGCGCGCCTTGTTTAGGCCCTCGGAGGAGCGAGGGTTGAGGGCTCTTGAAACCGTCATCCGGACGCGTTTCGCAAATGGGAGGTAAGGCATGAAATCGACCCTGAAACTGGCGTTGGGACTGGCCTCGGCGATCTTTGCGTCGACAGCCGTCTCGAACGTCGCGCATGCGGAAGACCTGACGCTGTGCTGGGCGGCCTGGGATCCGGCCAACGCGCTCGTGGAACTGTCCAAGGACTTCACCAAGGAAACCGGCATCGGCATGAAGTTCGAGTTCGTGCCGTGGACCAATTACGCCGACCGCTTCCTCAACGAGCTCAACTCGCACGGCAAGCTCTGCGACCTGATCATCGGCGACAGCCAGTGGATCGGCGGCGCCGCCGAGAACGGCCATTACGTCAAGCTGAACGACTTCTTCGACAAGGAGGAGATCAGCATGGACGATTTCGTGCCGGCGACCGTGGTCGGCTATTCCGAATGGCCGAAGAACACGCCGAACTACTGGGCGCTGCCGGCGATGGGCGACGTCGTCGGCTGGACCTATCGCAAGGACTGGTTCTCGCGACCGGAGCTGCAGAAGGAATTCAAGGAAAAATACGGCTGGGAACTTGGCCCACCCAAGACCTATGACCAGCTGATGCAGATCGCCGAATTCTTCCAGAAGCGGCAGATCGACGGCAAGACGGTCTATGGCGCCTCGATCTATACCGAGCGCGGCTCGGAAGGCATCACCATGGGTGTCACCAACGTCCTCTATGACTACGGCTTCGACTATCAGAACCCGAACAAACCTTACGACATGAAGGGTTTCGTCAACTCGGCGGACGCGGCCAAGGGCCTCGAATTCTACAAGAAGCTCTATGATTGCTGCACGCCGCCCGGCTCGTCGAACGTCTACATGGGTGAATCGGCCGACGCCTTCAAATCCGGCCAGGTTGCCCTGCACATGAACTTCGCCTTCACCTGGCCCGGCCTCTACAAGGACGAGAAAGTAGGCGGCGACAAGATCGGCTTCTTCGCCAATCCCGCCGGCCCGAAGGGACATTTCGCCCAGCTCGGCGGCCAGGGCATCTCGGTGGTGTCCTATTCCGACAAGCAGGAATCGGCGCTGAAATACATCAAATGGTTCGCCAACAAGGACGTGCAGGCAAAATGGTGGGCGCTGGGCGGCTACTCCTGCCTCAATGCGGTGGTGAACGACCCCAAGTTCCCGGCCAGCCAGCCCTATGCGTCGACGTTCCTGGAATCGATGGCGATCGTGAAGGACTTCTGGGCCGAGCCGAGCTACGCCACGCTTTTGCAGGCGATGCAGAAGCGCGTTCATGACTATGTGGTGGCCGACAAGGGCACCGCGCAGGAAGCGCTCGACAGTCTGGTCAAGGACTGGACGCAGACCTTCCAGGACGATGGCAAGATGTAGTCGGGGCAAGATGTAAGGCTCCTCCCGAGCCAGACCGACGCGTCCCGTGCCGCCCTTGGCACGGGACGCAGTTCAGATAAATTCCATCATCGAGACTGACCCGTGACCGAAGCAGGACTGACCATGCTCAATCGGACTGCGGACAACGTTGCCCGGGCGACACCGGAACCGTTGGCCAAGAAGATCCGGGGCATCAGCGACAAGGGCCTCGCCTGGCTGTTCATCTCGCCGACGATCCTTTTGCTGTTGGCCATCAACATCTTCCCGCTGTTCTGGGCGATCTATCTCTCCTTCACCAACTACCGCGCCAACCGCCCCAACGAGGTGGTGAAGAATCTGGGGCTCGCAAACTACCAGCGCATCCTTGGCGACCAGGACATCTGGATCGCCATGCAGACGACGGCGCATTTCGTGTTCTGGACGATCCTCCTGCAGACCGTCATCGGCTTCACGCTGGCCTGGCTGATCGACCGCAAGTTCCGCGGCCACGCCTTCTGGACCACCATCATTCTGGTGCCGATGATGCTGTCGCCGGCGGTGGTCGGCAATTTCTGGCGCTTCCTCTACGAGCCCCAGATCGGGCTGTTTTCCTATGTCGTCTCGTTCGTTACCGGCATTCCGCCGACGAATGTGCAGATGCTTTCCAATGTCGAGCTGGCGCCGTGGTCGATCATCATCGTCGACACCTGGATGTGGACGCCTTACGTGATGCTGATCTGCCTCGCCGGCTTGCGCTCGATCCCCGAATACATCTATGAAGCGGCCGAGGTCGACCGCGCCTCCAACTGGCGCCAATTCTGGTCGATCACACTGCCGATGGCGCTGCCCTTCATCATGCTGGCGGTGCTGTTTCGCGGCATCGAAAACTTCAAGATGTTCGACATGGTCAACCTTTTGACCGGCGGCGGACCCGGCTCGACCACCGAGGTCGCCTCGATCACGCTGAAGCGGCAGGCCTTCGAGAGCTGGCGCACCGGCTATTCCTCGGCCTTCGCCATCATCCTGTTCGTGGCGGTGTTCGGGCTGGCCAACATCTACGTCAAGGCGCTCAACAAGGTGAAGCAGAGATGAGCCTGACCACCGCCCATTCCGTCGTAGCACCGTCGTCGAACGCCAAGCTGATCGCCGGCACGATCATCATAGCCTATGCGCTGATCTCGATCGTGCCGCTGTTGTGGATCTTCGCCACCAGCTTCAAGACGCCGCCGGATTCGATCGCCTATCCGCCGAAGATCGTCTTCCAGCCGAGCATCGAGGGCTATTGCAACCTGTTCACGACCCGCACAAGGCAAACGCCGGAGTATATCAACGCGCTCGGACCGGCGACCGGCTTCTGCGACGAGACCGTGCGCAAGCGCAACATGGTCATCGCCGGGCCGTCGAACTTCCTGCCGCGCTTCGTCAACTCGCTGATCATCGCCTTCGGCTCGACCTTCTGCGCGGTGTTCCTCGGCACGCTCTCGGCCTATGGCTTCTCGCGCTTCAAGGTGCCTCTGGCCGACGACCTTCTGTTCTTCATCCTGTCGACGCGCTTCATGCCGCCGATCGCGGTGGCGATCCCGATCTACCTGATGTATCGCGAGCTCGGCCTCTCCGACACCGCGCTCGGCATGATCCTGCTCTACACCGCGGTCAACGTCTCGCTCGCGGTCTGGCTGCTCAAGGGCTTCATCGACGAGATCCCGCGCGAATATGAGGAGGCCGCGATGATCGACGGCTATACGCGGCTGCAAGCCTTCTGGCGCACCGTGCTGCCGCAAGCCACCACCGGCATCGCGGCAACGGCGATCTTCTGCCTGATCTTCGCCTGGAACGAATATGCGTTCGCCGCCCTGCTCACCTCCGGCACGGCGCAGACCGCGCCGCCCTTCATCCCGACCATCATCGGCGAGGGCGGCCAGGACTGGCCGGCGGTGGCCGCCGGTACGACGATCTTCCTGGTGCCGATCCTCGTCTTCACCATCCTGCTCCGCAAGCAATTGCTGCGTGGCATCACCTTCGGCGCGGTGCGCAAATGATTGGTGTGAGAACAAGTCGACCCCCACTCCGTCGAGCTTCGCTCGACACCTCTCCCCCGATCGACGGGGGAGAGGAAGGGCGCGAACTTCATTCAGCCAGGTTCCCTTCCTCTCCCTCCGGAGGGGGGAGAGGTGGCGCTGCGAAGCAGCGACGGAGTGGGGGAACCACCTGGCAACCATCTCTCCCCGTAACCGGGGAGAAGGAAGGGAGGAACGCATGAACCGCTCTGTTGCCTCCAAGCGCTCCTCTTGGCCGCGCTGGGCAAGGCGCGGCCTGATGGAAAACATCGCGACCGCGATCATCGCGATCGGCTTCCTGATGCTGTTCCAGCCCTTCGCGCTGTCGCTCTACACCTATTCATTCGTCACCATGCTCGCCGGCACGGTGATGTTCATCATCGTCTCGAAATTCCCGGAATAACGATGGCCGAGATCCGTGTTCAGAACCTGAGGAAAGCCTTCGGCGCATTCGTCGCCGTGCAGGATTCCAATTTCGTCGTCGAGGACGGCGAATTCTTCGTCATGCTCGGACCGTCCGGCTGCGGCAAGACGACGACGCTTCGCATGATCGCCGGCCTCGAGCTGCCGACCGGCGGCAAGATCCTGCTCGGCGGCGAGGACGTCACCATGCGCCGCGCGCGCGAGCGCGACATCGCCTTCGTCTTCCAGCTCTTCGCGCTCTACCCACATATGAATGTGCGCAAGAATATCGGCTTCCCGCTGCTGGCGCAGGGTATGCCGGCGGCAGAGATCCGCGCCAGAGTCGAGGAGACCGCGAAGCTGTTGCGCATCGACCACCTGCTCGACAAATCCGTCTCCGGCCTCGCCGGCGGCGACCGCCAGCGCGTCGCGCTCGGCCGCGCCATCGTGCGACGCCCAAAGTGTTTTCTCATGGACGAGCCGCTCGGCACTTTGGACACCGAATTCCGTGACCTCATGGTCCATGAGCTGCGCGAGCTGCACAACCGAATCCACGCTACGACCGTCTATGTCACGCATGACCAGATGGAAGCGATGTCGATGGCCGACAAGATTGCGGTGATGAACCACGGCGTCATCGAACAGTTCGGCACACCACGCGAGATCTACGACCGCCCGGCGACGATGTTCGTGGCCGATTTCATCGGCTCGCCGCCGATGAATTTCCTGAAGTTCGGCGGCGGGCTTGCCAAGGGCGCCAAGGAGATCGTCGTGCAGGGCGCCAAGGTGATGGTGCCGGAGGTGCGCGAGGACATCGCGCCCGCCGACATGGCACTCGGCATCCGGCCCGAGCACATCCGCTTCGACGACGCCTCGAAGCTGCGCGGCGCGATCTACGGCACCGAATATCTCGGCACCACGCAGATCGTCGCCGTCGAGACGGCCGACGGCATCATCAAGGCGCGCGTGCCGGCCGGCATCCATCTCAGCCCCGGCGAACAGGTCGGGCTGGCCTTGAGCAGCGCCCGGCTGTCGCTGTTCGACAAGGGTTCCGGCCGCGCGGTCAGGACCGCCATGCATGATCAGGCAGCGGAGGCGCGCCATGGCTGATGTCCGTATCCAGGGCGTGACCAAGAGTTTCGGCGACACCGTCGCGATCAACGATCTCGACCTCGCCATCAAGGACGGCGAGTTCGTCGTGCTGCTCGGGCCGACCGGCGCAGGCAAGACGACGACGCTGAGGCTGATCGCCGGGCTGGAACGGCCGGACAGCGGCACGATCCACATCGGCGGCCATGATGCGACGGCGCTGTCGCCGGCCGAGCGCGACACCGCCTTCGTCTTCCAGCAATATTCGCTCTACCCGCATCTTTCGGTGTTCGACAACCTGGCGTTCCCGCTGCGCTCGCCGGCGCGGCGGTTTCCGGAGGAAGCGGTGCGCCGCCGTGTCGAGGACGTGGCGCGTATGGTGCGCATCGACCACAAGCTCGACAATCGCTCGACGAAATTGTCTGGCGGCGAGATGCAGCGCGTCGCCATCGGCCGCGCGCTGGTGCGCAAGCCGGCGATCTACCTGATGGACGAGCCGCTGTCCTCGCTCGACGCCAAGCTGCGCGCCGATCTGAGGCTGGAGCTCAAGCGCATCCAGTCCGAGCTCGGCGCGACCATGCTCTATGTCACGCACGACCAGATCGAGGCGATGACCATGGCCGACCGCATCGGCATCCTCGCCGACGGCGTACTGGTGCAGATCGGCACGCCGCGGGCG
This sequence comes from Mesorhizobium sp. RIZ17, assembly GCF_051127865.1. Classification (NCBI taxonomy): domain Bacteria; kingdom Pseudomonadati; phylum Pseudomonadota; class Alphaproteobacteria; order Hyphomicrobiales; family Phyllobacteriaceae; genus Mesorhizobium; species Mesorhizobium sp. RIZ17. Next base: position 2,454,049 of record NZ_CP147861.1, on the reverse strand, counting down.
ATCTATTCCGAGCCGGCGAACCTTCATGTCGCCGCCCGGCTCGGCCAGCCGGCGATCAACCTTCTGCCGGCCGGGCTGCTGCCCGACGGCGGCGCGCCGACCGGAACGACGACGATCGGCGCCCGCACCGAGCATCTGGCGATCGAGAGGGCGATGAACGGCCATGCCGACGGCGTCGTCGACTGGGTCGAGCATCTCGGCGACCAGAACCACCTGCACGTGACGGTGGGGGCGAAGAAGCTTGTGACGCTGACCGACCCCGACACGCCGCTCGCGAAGGGAGACAAGGTGACGATCCGCTACATCGCGCCGCTCTATTTCGGCCCGGACGGGCAAAGACTGATGTAACCGGCTCGCGCCACATAATTGCAAACCGCCCTATACGCACACTGATCGACGACCGCAGATACGGACTGGACGAAATCCATGAAGCACTTTTTCAACCGCAAGGACACGATCGTCACCGAGGCGCTGGACGGCTTCCTGGCCACGGCGGGGTCGGGCGCGCTCGCCCGCCTCGACGGCTATCCCGAGATCAAGGTCGTGCTGCGCGCCGACTGGGACAAGACGAAGGTGGCCGTGGTTTCGGGCGGCGGCGCCGGGCATGAACCGTCGCATACGGGCTTCGTCGGCGCCGGCATGCTGACGGCGGCCGTCTCCGGCGAGATCTTCGCTTCGCCGAGCGTCGAGGCGGTGCTGGCGGCGATCCGCGCCACGACCGGCCCCGCCGGCTGCCTGCTGGTCGTCAAGAACTACACCGGCGACCGGCTCAATTTCGGTCTGGCGGCCGAGAAGGCGCGCGCCGAGGGCCTGTCGGTCGAGATAGTGATCGTCGGCGACGACATCGCGCTGCCCGACATCGCGCAACCGCGCGGCGTCGCCGGCACGCTGTTCGTGCACAAGATCGCCGGGCATTTGTCCGAAAGCGGCCGGGATCTGGCGTCGGTCGCTGCCGCGGCGCGCGCGGCCGCGAAGGACATTGTTTCGCTCGGCATTTCGCTCTCTTCCTGCTCGATCCCCGGACAGGCGCATGAGGAGCGCTTCGGCGCCAATGACGGCGAGCTCGGCCTCGGCATCCACGGCGAGCCGGGCGTCGAGCGCATCGCCCTGGAGGCCGTCAGCAAGCTGGTCGCCATCATGGCGGAACGCCTCGCGGCGCGGCTCGATCCGCACGGCCGTTACGCTCTGCTGATCAACAATCTCGGATCGGTGCCGCCGCTCGAAATGTCGCTCATCGCCAATACCGTGCTCGCCTCGCCGCTGGCGAAGGCGGTGGCGCTGACCGTAGGCCCCGGTCACCTGATGACCGCGCTCAACATGAACGGCTTTTCGCTGTCGCTGCTCAGGTTGGACGCGGAGCGCGAGGCGGCGCTCAAGGCACCGGTCGGCCCGCATGCCTGGCTGCCGGCCAAGCCGGTCCGCGCCCCGGTCGTCGTGGCGATGGCCAGGCCCGCCATCGGCGCAACCACCAAGCCCGCCAGCCGCGATGCGGCCGCCGAGCGGCTGATCACAGCCGCCTGCCAGAAGCTGATCTCGCTCGAAGAGCCCCTCAACGCGCTCGACGCCAAGGCGGGCGACGGCGACACCGGCTCGACCGTGGCGACGGGCGCGCGCAGCGTGCTCGAGCGTATCGACGCGCTGCCGCTTGCCGACCGAGCCGCAACGCTCGCCGCGATCGGCGATACGTTGGGCGCATCCATGGGGGGCTCGAGCGGGGTGCTGTTGTCGATCTTCTTCACTGCCGCCGCGCAGACTATGGGTTTTGGCGCGACTCTGCCCAAGGCGCTGCTCGCCGGGCTCGACCGGATGACCTTCTATGGCGGCGCCAAGGTCGGCGACCGCACCATGGTCGATGCGCTGGAGCCGGCGCTGAAAGCCCTCGATGCGAGCGGACCGGAAGCGGCGGCAAAAGCGGCGCGGCAAGGCGCCGCGGCAACAGCCGCGATGCGGAAGGCCAAGGCCGGCCGTTCCGCCTATATCGGCAGTCAGCTCGACACAGCGGATCCAGGCGCCTTCGCGGTCGCCGAAGTCTTCGCTGCCGTGGCGACGCTGTTCGCCCCGGCCTGAAGGACAGACGATGGCCGCATCCGATTTCTCCCAATTGATCGCGGCGGCGGCCGATACGATCGCGGCGCATGCCGAGGAATTGACCGCGCTCGACCAGGCGATCGGCGATGGCGATCACGGGCTGAACATGAAGCGCGGCTTCGAGGCGGTGCGCGCCGAGGCGGACGCCTTCGCGGCCAAACCGCTGCCCGAGGCGCTGAAGGCGGTGGGCACCAAGCTGGTGATGACCGTGGGCGGCGCCTCCGGGCCCCTGTTCGGCACGCTGTTCATGGCGCTCGGCAAGGACCTGCCGGCAGCACCCGATCGCAACGGGCTTACGGTGGCGCTGGGCAAGGCGATCGAGGCGGTCGCGGCGCGCGGCAAGTCGCAGCCGGGACAAAAAACCATGCTCGACGTGCTGCAGCCGGTGTATGAGGCGCTGGCGCAAGGCAGGACGGCTACCGAAATCGCCAATGCAGCCGACAAGGCGGCGGAGGCCACCGTGCCGATGAAGGCCCTGCGCGGACGCGCCTCCTTCCTGGGGGAGCGCTCGATCGGGCATATGGACGCCGGAGCGCGCTCGACCGCGCTTCTGGTGCGCGCAGTCGCCGAAACTGTCGAGGGTATTTGATGAGCAATGTCGGGATCGTCATCGTGTCGCATTCGCCCCTGGTCGCCGAGGGCACGGCCGACATGGTGCGCCAGATGGTGGGCGACGAAGTGCCGCTTGCATGGTGCGGCGGAAACGGCCATGGCGGGCTCGGCACCAGCGTCGAGGCGATCATGGGCGCGATCGACAAGGCCTGGTCGGAAGCAGGCGTCGCCATATTGGTCGATCTCGGCGGCGCCGAGACCAACTCGGAGATGGCCGTCGAGATGATCGGCGAGCCGCGCTCCCACAGAATAGTCGTGTGCAACGCGCCGATCGTCGAGGGCGCGGTGATGGCGGCAACCGAATCCTCCGGCGGCGCCTCGCTCAAGGAAGTGGTGGCGACGGCGCATGAATTGTCGCCGTCGTGAACGAACGGGAACCGACCGAATGTCCGCATCCGCCGAAGCAACGGTCCTGATCACCCACGCGGTGGGCCTGCATGCGCGCCCTTCGGTGAAGTTCACCAAGCTCGCCAAGTCGTTCGCGGCCGAGGTGGAAGTGGCGGTGGCGGCCAATGGGCCCTGGTTCGACGCCAAGAGCATCGTCAAGGTAATGGCGGCGAAGGCGCCCAAAGGCACCCTGCTGCACATCCGCGCCAAGGGCGACGGCGCGCGCGAGGCGGTCGGCGCCCTGGTCGACCTGGTGCGGCGCGACTTCGACGAGGATAAGGACCATGCCCGGTCCGCTTGATGCCAGCCAACCCGGTTCCCCGACCACAAGGAACGCGGACCATGCGCATTGAGGGTGTTCCAGCCTCGGCCGGTTATGCCGAAGGCTCGCTGTTCGACCTCGACCAGCCTCCGGCCGGTTACGAAGCCAAGGCGGGAGCGGCAGAAGAGAGAGCCGCGCTGGAGGGGGCGATCGGCAAGGCCGTCGGTCGGCTGGCGGCGCTGATCGAAACCGCCGATGGCGACGCCGCCGGCATCCTCGAATTCCACATCGCCATGCTGGAGGACGACGCGCTGGGTGGTCCGGCCTTCGCGTCGATCGCTTCCGGGCAGCCGGCTGACGCCGCCTGGCGCGCGGCGCTGGACGGCGAGATCGCCGGCTACGAAGCGTCGGACCAGGACTATTTCCGCGCCCGCGCCGCGGACCTGCGCGACATTCGCGACCAGGTGCTGCGGGCGCTGAGCGAGGACAGCGAGGCCGCGGCGCCCCTGGGCGCGATCCTCTATGGCGAGGACATCGCGCCGACGCGCTTCCTCGAAACCGATTGGAGCAAGGGCGGCGGCATAGCGCTCAGGCGCGGCAGCGCCGCCAGCCACGTCGCGATGCTGGCGCGCTCGCGCGGCGTGCCGATGGTCGTCGGTCTCGGCGCTGCAGCCGAATCGCTAACAGGCGTCGCGCTGCTCGATGCCGAGCGCGGCGGGATCGTCTTTTCGCCGTCGCCGGCCGAGATCGAAGCCTTCCGGCAAGCCGCCGCCTCCTTCGCCGACCGCCAGGGCGCGGCGCGAACATTCCTGACGGAGCCGGCGGCGACCAAGACCGGCACCGCCGTGCGCGTCCAGGTCAACATCGCCTACCCTGCCGACGTCGAAGGCATCGATATCGCGACCTGCGACGGCGTCGGCCTGATGCGGACCGAATTCCTGTTCGGCAAGGCTCTGCCGGACGAGGAGACGCAATATCACGCCTACCGCAAGGTACTGGAATGGGCCGGCGACAAACCGGTGACCATCCGCACCGTCGACGCCGGCGGCGACAAGCCGGTGCCGGGTTTCACGGTCGAGGAGACCAATCCTTTCCTCGGCCTGCGCGGTATAAGGCTTTCGCTGGCGCGACGCGATATCTTCCGCGTGCAGATACGGGCATTGCTGCGCGCCGCCATCCACGGCAATCTGAAGGTGATGTTCCCGATGATCGCCACGCCTGACGAGTACGCCCAAGCCACCGCGCTGTTCGCCGGGGAGCAGGCCGCGCTTGCCGCTGACGGCGTCGCGCACAGGCTGCCGCCGCTCGGCATCATGGTCGAGGTGCCGTCCGTGGCGCTGGCGCCGGAGGCCTTCGCCGATGTCGCCTTCTTCTCGATCGGCTCCAACGACCTGACGCAATATGTGATGGCGGCCGCGCGCGACAATGCCGCGGTCGCGCATCTCAACTCCGTCCGTCACCCGGCGGTGCTGCGGCTGATCGCTGCGGTTGCCGACTTCGGACGCGAGAAAGCTATTCCGGTCAGCCTGTGCGGCGACGCGGGCGGCGATCCGGCAGCCATCCCGGCGCTGCTCGAGGCCGGCCTGCGCGACCTGTCGGTCGCGCCAACGCAACTCGCCATGGCCAAGGCGGCCATTGCGGATGTTGCGGTGTAGGTGCGGCATGGCCATGACCGAAAAGATCCCGGAAGCTGGCTCGGAAGAGGCGATCCGCGCCTACAAGACGATCCTGTCGCAGGTGATCGACCAGCGCCCGTCCGGCATGCGCCAGCGCCTGGCCGATGCGCTCGGCAAGCACCGCAGCTTCGTCACGCAGATTTCCAGTCCGACCTATTCGATCCCGATCCCGTCAAAGCATCTGCCGTCCATCTTTTCCGTCTGCCATTTCAGCCAGGCGGAGCGCGACCAGTTCATGGCCGCCTATCACCAGGCGCATCCCGGCAAGGTGCCCACGGCCTCCGGGCAGCGCAGGACACGCCATGTCTCGCTGATTGTGCCGGATTTCGGCGACGACAGGCAGAACGCCGCGCTCGACCGGGCGATCAACGAATTCATCCAGAAAATAACCAGCATCGCCGGCAAGGGCAGCGGCTGACCTTTTGTTGCCGGGCTGTTTGGGAGGACGCCATGAAGAAATTTTTGAACGCCGTGGACACGGTCCTGACCGAAAGCCTCGATGGCTTCGCCGCGGCCCATGCCGACATCCTCGTGCTGGGCGAAGAACACAAGTTCATCCGCCGCAGGGAATTGAAGCCAGGCAAGGTGGCGCTGATCTCGGGCGGCGGCTCCGGCCACGAGCCGCTGCATGGCGGCTTTGTCGGCCATGGCATGCTGGACGCCGCCTGCCCCGGCCAGGTCTTCACCTCGCCGACGCCCGACCAGATGCTGGCCGCCGTTCAGGCCGTCGACACCGGCGCCGGCTGTCTGTTCATCGTCAAGAACTACGAAGGCGATGTGATGAACTTCGACATGGCGGCCGAGATGGCGGATGGTGTGCTGCAGGTGGTGACCAATGACGACGTCGCGGTCGAGAATTCGTCCTACACGACCGGACGGCGCGGTGTTGCCGGTACGCTGGTGGTGGAAAAGATCGTCGGCGCCGCCGCCGAGCAAGGCATGCCTCTGCCCGCGCTCAAGGCGCTGGGCGACCGCGTCAACGCCGCGACGCGCTCGATGGGCGTGGCGCTGACCAGCGGCACGGTGCCCGCCGCTGGCAAGCCGACCTTCGAGATCGGTGACGGCGAGATGGAATTCGGCGTCGGCATCCACGGCGAACCCGGCCGGCGCCGCGACGCGCTGAAAAGCGCCGACGCTATCGCCGAGGAGGTCTGCGCGGCGATTGCCGGCGACCTTGGCAACCGCGCCGAAGGGCCGGCGCTACTGTTCGTCAACGGCTTCGGCGGCACGCCGTCGATGGAGCTCTATCTGATGTACAACAGCGCCCGCAGGATGTTCGAGAAACAGGGCGTGACGGTGGTCCGCTCGCTCGTCGGGTCCTATGTGACCTCGCTCGACATGGCGGGATGCTCGATCACGCTGACCATGCTCGACGACGACATGACGGCGCTGTGGGATGCCCCGGTGCGCACGGCGGCGCTGCGCTGGGGAATTTAGCCGGCGTCAGCCGAGGCTGAAGCGGCAAATTCCGGACTAGACCGGTGTTTTTGAGGCGGCCACCACGGCGGACAGCCTGCCAGCCTTGCGCAAAACCGGCGCTTGATATTGCTTCTTGGTCATTTTGACGCCTCCAACTCCACGCTGCGAGCATGCGGCAAAGCTCTTCGCACTGTCAATTCATGCGCGGGCTTTGCCTTCGCGCTGCTGGCATCCCTGATGCTTTTCTGCAACCATATCTGCCATATCTGTCTTCCATGAATGAATCCCGATCAGATTGATGCTGCCTTCTCTTGCGCCTGCCGATGAAAAACAGCTGCTGACCTTCGCCGACCCCGAAGCATCGGCCGCCATCGGCAATGGCCTTGCGGCAAAAACCCTGCTGGCGCTGCTCGCCAACGCGGAGTTCCACGGCGTGCTGCCGATCATGCTGCGCAAACTCAGGCAAATCGGCGACGCCCGACTGCCGCAGGACGCAGCCTTGCAGCGGAAATTGTCGGAGTTGCGCGACGAGGCGACGATGGCGACCGGCCAGTCGATGCTGTTGCAGTACCATGGCGACCGCATCATGAAAGCACTGGCGGCAAAAGGCGTGCCGGCCCGGATCGTCAAAGGACCAGTGTTCGCGCGCAAGCTTTATAGCCAGGTTGCGGATCGTCCTTTCACCGACATCGACATCCTCGTCGACCCCGCCAGCATCGAGGAGGCCAACAAGACCATCGGCGAATGCGGGTTCGAGCTCGGCAGCGATCAGGCCGAGTCGCATGAACTGCAGGAATTCAAATGGCTGGAGAAAGAGAACTCGAGCCTGCTGATCGAATTGCACGGCAACCTGGTGCACGACACCGGTATGCGCCGCCGCCTTTCGCTCGGGTTCCGGGAGCTGCAGGCGATCGACGACGGCGAAACCGACACGCCGGCCGCGCTGCTCACCATCGCCATCGTCCACGCCGCCGGCGGCCACAAGTTCCACCGCCTGCAGCTCTGCGTCGACGTGCTGCAAGGCGTGCGGTCGCTGAAATCGCCTCAAGACGAAGCGCGGCTGCTCGATGCCGCGCGCATGACCGGCATCGAGCTCGAGCTGGCGACGGTTCTCAACGTCACCGGACGCCTGTTCGGCGCGCCACGCGCGATCGAGCTTGCCAACCGCATCAAGCCGGACCTTTCGATACGACTGGCGAAATGGCTGATCACCGGCAACATGCTGCTTCGGGTCAATTCGCGCGAAAAGCTGCGCTCGCGCCTCAGCCGCGACGCCTTCCGCTGGGTGCAGAGGCTGGCACGGCCGCGACCGTATCCAGCCTGAGCCCGACATGGAGAAGCCGCTCTCGGCCGTGTTCGTCACCGAGGTTTCTTCCGTCACCGCGCCCATGCTTGCGCGTTGGGCAAACAGCGGCCACCGCATCGTTGCCGTTGTGGTGCCTGGCCCACGTGCCGGCAAACGCTTCAGCTTCAGTGTGCTGCGCCGTCGCCTGCGGCGACGGTTTGCGCTGAGAACTCATCCCGAACACACCATGCCCGCGCTGATCGAATTCAGCCCGCCCCACGACTGGGATACGCTCGGGCCGCGGCTCAGCGCGTCTGGCGCCGATCTCTTGATCTGTTTCGGCTACGGCAAGCTGATCCCGCGAACCGTGCTGGAGCTGTTTCCAAAAGGCGGCCTCAACCTGCATCCCGCGCTTCTGCCGCACTATCGCGGCCCGCATCCAATCCACCGGCTGGTCATAGACCAGATGCATGAAGCCCATGGCGGCGTGACCTTGCACGAGATGACGTCCGGCTTCGACGAGGGCGACATCCTCGCGCAAATTGGCTTTGCCGCAGAGGATTGGCATTCGGCCGCAACGGTGAACCGGGCCCTGGCCGACGCGATGGCCGTGCTTGCGGCGGATGTTGCGCCTGAGTTTTGCCGCGGCAGGCTTGCCGGATCGCCTCAGCCGGATGGGGCATATGTCTGGGCGCAGATCGAGCGCGGTCCGTTGATCGTCGGCGCGCGATCGTCAAGCGAGCATGTCGCCCGGCTGTGCCGGATCGTCGGGTCGAGCGTTCCGGTCAGCGTCCTGATCGATGCAAAGCCGGTCCGGCTGGCTCAGCCGATTCGCCGCCTGGGACCACCCACGGGCGAAGCAGCGAAACGCCGATGGGGATTGGTGGCGTTCGACTGCGCCGACGCGCGCGTCGTCCATCTGGCCTACAACAGGCTGTCCCGGCTGTTGTTGCGATGGCAGTCGAAACCCCGCCAGGCCCGGCGGGAACAGCGATCCTTCGACATCCGGCGTTTCGGCGCGAAGGATTAGAGCGTTTCACCGTTTCACGAAAACGGCGAACCGCTCTATCTTTGTTTTAACGCAATTCCGGACGGAAAACCGCTCACACTTTTCCTGGAATTGCTCTAACGCGCTTCAACCGTGCAGCGTAGCCTGGATCAGCGCGGCCGCATCCGCGGGTCTCGAGCCGACTTCCAGCGTGAAGGTCGGCACCGCCTTCACCAGGGTCGCGATCATCGCCATGCGCCTTTTCTGCAGCGACAGCAGGCCGGTCATGCCGGTCCTTACATTGTCGGTGGCCAAAGCCACCATGGCGTCGGTCCTGGCCATCGGCAGCAACCGGGTCTCGGTGTCCGCCGAGCGCGCAAGATGCAGGAGCGCTGCGACGGGCCTGGCGCACACATCCTCGACGCGGATGATTTCGCCGAGGCGGTCCAGCGAAACGGATTGCTCGCCCTCGGCGTCCCATGTTCCGCCCAGGAAAGGCGCGACGAAGGGCAGCATCGCCGCGGTGTTGCGGTGGACCTTCACCTTGCGCGGCATGCCCCAGGCCGTGATGCCCTGCCCGTTTGCATTGAGGATCATGACGTCGTCCGAGCAGAGGCCGAAGCCCTGCGATGCAAGCGCCAGCGATGTGGTCGACTTGCCTGTGCCGCTTGGCGCATGAATGAGAACCAGGCCGTCCTTTCCAGGCAAGGTGAGACCCGCTGTGTGCAGCATATGCTGGCCATCCGCATCGAGCGCCGCATCCAGCACCATCATCAGCAAGGTCCACTTGATCTTGCTGTCCGGATGGAGACGGATCTCGGCCCGGCCCTCGCCGTCGTGTATCGACACGGTCTGCTGGCCGGGAAAGACGAGATGGAACACGCTTCCGCAGTCGATCATGCGGCAATGGCCGTCCAGCGGCACTTCGCCGTCGAAAGCCAGCTTTCCTTCGGGGTTCTCCCGCAGATCAAGCGTCTCGAAGATATCGACACGAAAACCGGGCTCGACAGGCGCGTCCACACGCAGGGCGCCGAGCATCAGGTCGAAGCTCGGCCACAGATCGGCACGCGCGGCGGTGATGCCCAGGACCTGACCGTTGAGGTCGTAGCGGAAAGTCTGGTCGCTCAAGCGGCTGGCGCCTTCATCCTGGCCGGGTGGCGGTAAATCTCCACCATGCCGGGCTGGCTGTCGCTGACCACCGGCTTGCCGTCGAGGCAGACCCAGCAGTGCGCCGACAGGCGAGGCTCGTGCATCGATCTGGCGTCGACGCCGAAACGCAGCTCCGGGTCGAGGCCGGCCATGCGCAGAAAGCGGAAGCCGAGCAGACCTTCCCGAAGGCATCTGCGGTCGCGCATCAGCCAAGGGCGCCGCACCGTTCGCTTGACGCGATGGACGATGTAGGTCGAGGGCAAGTCACGATAGGGTGCAGGCGACTGCAGCGGCGCCAGTTTCAACACGCCTTCGAAATCGCGCCGGCCGACCAGCACCGGCATCAGCCGGGCGCTGAGCCACAGATGGACGCGGAACAGGGCGCGCAGGACGGGTCCGTCAGCCATCACGCGCCCGGGTCGGCGAGGATGCCTTCAGCCACAAGCTCGGTGGCCAATTCAGCCATATCCTGGTCGAGCGTTGCCTTGTCGATGTCGAACTCGTCCGACAGCAGGTCGACGATCTGGTCGAGATTGCGCGCGCCATCGACCTTGCCGAGGAAAGCCTCGGTCGTGTCGTTGCAGGTGTAAAGCTGGCCGCTGCGCGCCAGGAGCACCACTGCACCGTCGCCGACATGCTGCACGGACGCATCGTCCGCCATGCGCAGCACCGTTTCAGAGCCGATTTCTGCCATGCCCGCGCTCCCTTCGCTGAAAAGCAATTAGCGCGGCACCGCGAGGCTGTCCATCGCCATGGATGGCGAGGAGGACGGTCCGCTCCGCAGGCCTGTCCGTAGGGGGCGAATATTAGCGAGGTCTTGCCTTCCTGCCCTTGGGTAAGCTATGAGTCCGCCGGGTTTTGGGGAGTGATTTGTATGCGTTACAATTGGGAACGGGCTCCGACGGCGTTCGAGCGCCACCGGAAGGCGCTTGCGGCGGCCATTCTGATCGCCGGCGGCGTCGGGCTGATGCTGGCGGCGCTGCCGCTCTAAGCCGGCTTCCATCACGGACAGTGACAGCGACGCTTCCGCTGGAGGCGTCGAGCGGAGACGTTCGCCAGCGATGTCGACCAAAATGCAGGAAGACATGGCCGGTAGAAACGACTTAGGCTATTCCCAGACGGCAAGATATTCTGGGAGGAATGCCGATGGCCTCACGCTACCGCGAAGTCTATGAGGGCTGGAAAAGCGACCCCATAGGGTTCTGGGCCGAGGCGGCTAAGGCCATCGACTGGTATAAGCCTGCCGAAAAGGTCTTCGATCCGGCGGAAGGCGTCTACGGCCGCTGGTTCATCGGCGCCACCTGCAACACCTGCTACAACGCAATCGACCGCCATGTCGCCGGCGGACGCGCCGACCAGCTGGCGCTGATCCATGACAGCGCGATCACCGGCACGATCCGGAAATTCACCTATGGCGAACTGAAGCGCGAGGTTGTCGCGCTGGCCTCGGTGCTCAGGCATCGCGGCATCGGCAAGGGTGACCGCGTCATCATCTACATGCCGATGGTGGCCGAAGCGGCCATCGCCATGCTCGCCTGCGCAAGGCTAGGCGCCGTGCATTCGGTGGTGTTCGGCGGCTTCGCCTCGCATGAGCTCGCCACCCGCATCGACGACGCCAAGCCGAAGCTGATCATCACCGCTTCCTGCGGGCTGGAGCCCGGCCGCGTCGTCGCCTACAAGCCGCTGCTCGACAAGGCGATCGAGATATCGAAGCACAAGCCCGACGCGTGCCTCATCCTGCAGCGCGAGCAACTGCGCTGCGAGATGAAGGACAATTACGACTTCGACTATGCGGATGCGGTTGCCCGGGAGCGGGCCGCCGGCGCCAATGTCGACTGCGTGCCGGTGCTGGCCACCGACCCGCTCTACATCATCTACACCTCCGGCACGACCGGCCAACCGAAAGGCATCGTGCGCGACAATGGCGGCCATATGGTCGCGCTGAAATGGACCATGGACAACGAGTTCGGCGTCAAGCCGGGCGAAGTTTTCTGGGCGGCTTCCGATGTCGGCTGGGTGGTCGGCCATTCCTACATCGTCTACGGCCCGCTCCTGCATGGCTGCACCAGCGTGCTGTTCGAGGGCAAGCCGATCGGCACGCCGGACGCCGGCACCTACTGGCGCGTGATCTCGCAGCACGGCGTGGTGGCGCTGTTCACCGCGCCGACCGCCTTCCGCGCCATCAAGGGGCAGGATCCCAAGGGCGAGTTCGTGCCGAAATACGACCTGTCGAAGTTCCGCACCCTGTTCCTCGCCGGCGAGCGTGCTGACCCCGAGACCATCAAATGGGCGGAACAGAAGCTCGACAGGCCGGTGATCGACCATTGGTGGCAGACCGAGACCGGTTCGCCGATGACGATCAACCCGGCGGGCCTGGGGCTGTTGCCGGTGAAATACGGCTCGCCCGGGGTGCCGATGCCGGGCTACGACATCCGCATCCTCGACGATGCCGGACACGAAGTGCCGCGCGGGACGCTCGGCAACGTCGTGGTCAAGTTGCCGCTGCCCGCCGGCTGTCTGCCGACGCTTTGGAACGCCGATGCCCGCTTCCGCCAGGCCTATCTCGAGGAGTTTCCCGGCTACTACAAGACGGCCGACGCCGGCATGATGGACGAGGACGGCTACCTCTATGTCATGGCCCGCACCGACGACATCATCAACGTCGCCGGCCACCGGCTCTCGACCGGCGCCATGGAGGAGGTGCTGGCGGCGCATCCCGATGTCGCCGAATGCGCCGTCATCGGCATTGCAGATGCCTTGAAGGGCCAAGTGCCGCTCGGCTTCGTCGTGCTCAATGCCGGTGTCTCGCGCGATAGCGGCGCGATCGAAAACGAGGTTGTGGGGCTGGTGCGCGAGCGGATCGGCCCGGTCGCCGCCTTCAAGACCGTGGTGACGATCAAGCGGCTGCCCAAGACCCGCTCCGGCAAGATCCTGCGCGGCACGATGCAGAAGATCGCCGACAAGGAGGCATGGACGATGCCGGCGACCATCGACGATCCCGTGATCCTCGACGAGATCGCGGCGGCGCTGAAGGGGCGCGGCATCGGGGTATAGCCCCTCGGCAGACGCGTTAAGGACGAATTCACCAATTTATCCCGCACTGCGATCACTTGTTGTGCAACGCAGCAATAGACTTTAGACTTCGCGTGGGGGCCATACCGAAGGCACGGCATGGCTCAGCTCAAGAGGACATCGGCGGCGGCGACATCCTGCGTTTCCTGGCCGCCGTCATGGTGATGTTCCATCACTATGGCTTCTGGGTCTGGGCCTTCCCCTACGGCGTTTCAGCGCGCCACCGGCGGCATCCCGCCCCATCCCGAAATGGGTTTTGCCGGCTCCGCTTGGGATTCTGTGAAACGCTGACCCGCTCTGAACGCGGACGCCGACCGCCGTGCAAGAATGAGCCGGCTTGGGAGCGCCGGTGTGGAATTGTTTGCATCCGGCATGATATCGAGGCGCAAACCAGTGCAAATATCCGAGTCTCAATCCGTGAGTCTGTTCCAACGTTCGAGACGTCCTCGGCCCGCGCCACGCGAGCGCCTTGTCATGGACATGCGCGACACGGTCGTCTACGCGATCGGCGACGTGCATGGCTGCCACAAGGAACTGCTGGCGCTGGAAGCAAAGATCGAGCTCGACGCGCAACGGTTCAGCGGCCGCAAGATCATCATCATGCTGGGCGACTATATCGACCGAGGGCCGCACTCGCGGCGCGTGATAGAACATGTGATGGCGCCGCCGCCGAAAGGCTTCCAGCGCGTTTGCCTGGTAGGCAACCACGAGGTCGCGCTGCTCCTTTATCTCGACGGCTATCTTTCGCGCGAGCCCTGGCTCGGCTACGGCGCGCGCGAGACCCTGTTCTCCTACGGCGTCGACCCGGACCGCCTGGCAAGCCTCTACGGCTCGAACGAGCAGACGGACGCGCGCATCCGCGAGGCCATTCCCGCCAGCCATGTCGACTTCCTGCGCACGCTGCCGGCGATGGTCTGCTCCGAGGAATTCGTCTTCGTGCACGCCGGCATCCGGCCCGGTATCGCCCTGGAGGCGCAGGACGAGAACGATCTCCTCAACATCCGCGAGGAGTTCTTCCAGGCGGCCCATCGTCTCGACCGCTGGGTGGTCCACGGACACACGATCGTCGACGTTCCGACGCTTGACGGGCGCCGGCTCGACATCGACACCGGCGCCTTTCAGACCGGGCGGCTGACCGCGCTCAGGATCGTCGGCAAATACGGCCGGCTGCTGTCTTCACAAGATTAGGGCGGTTCGCCGTCTTAGGCTGAACCGCCCTATAGCTCTGTCTTTCGAAGGGAAAAACGCCTCAAGCAGCCTGTTTGGGGCGCGATTCCGACTTGTCCAAATAGTAGGACGAATAGCGGTCGAAGAACCTTTCCGAGCCGCCGAGCGAGCCGTATTTGGCCAGTTTCTTCAAATCGACCTTGTTGAGCACCGCGCCGATCACTTTGTTGGCGATATAGGGCTCCGATTCCAGCATCGAGCGCACCATGTTGCGCGGCGTGCGGCCCCATTCGGTGACCAGCACGAAGCCGTCGACCAGCGGCGCGAAGGCCTTGGCGTCGACGACGGGGCCGAGCGGCGGCAGGTCGACGATGATATATTCGAACGTCTCCTTGGCGTTCTCGATGAAGCGCCGCATGCCGGCCGAGCCCAGAAGCTCGCTGGTGTGCGAGAACTGGCCGCGCAGCACGGCGGGGATGATCGCAAGCTTGGTCTGGCGGTCGACCTTGCCGACCGACTGCCATGTCTGGCCGTTGACCACCGCCTCCATCAAGCCCTGCTCGCTCTCCATGCCGAGGCTGCGGCTCAAGCCCGGATTGCGCAGGTCGCCGTCGATGAGCAAGGTCCTGGCGCCGTTGGCGGCGAGCAGGCCGGCAAGGTTCGCGGCCACCGTCGACTTGCCTTCGCCGGGCAGCACCGAAATGACGCCGATCACCCGGCTGCCGCGGTCTTCCATCACGACGTCGAAGGCGATCTTGGCGTTGCGCAGCGTCTCGGCGAACATCGAGGCCGGGGCGTCGATGCTGACACGCATGCGCGCCCGTCTCTCGGCGGCGGAGAGGCTGGCCACCTTGTCATCGACCGGCAGGTCGTCGGCCTTGGAATCCCTGGCCTTGCCGCCGCCGATCGTCGGCAGATAACCGAGGAATTTCAAACCGGCGCGGTCACGAATATCCTCGCCCGTCCTGAAGAAACGCTCGTTGAACTCGTTGAGACCGCCGAAGCCGGCGCCGAGCATCAGGCCGAGCACCAGCGACAGCGCCAGCACGCGCAAGGTGCGTGGGCTGGAGGCCGCGAGCGGCATCGTCGCGTCGGAAATGATGCGGACCTTGCCGACCGGGAAGGACTGCTGCTGCGAGGCTTCCTCATAGCGGCTGAGGAAGGTCTGGTAGAGCGTGGTCAGCGCCTGCGCCTGCTGGTCGAGCTCCTTGAGCTTCACCTGCGATTGGTTGTCGATCGAACTCTTGCCGGCGGCGGTGGAGATCTTGTCGCGCAGCGCCGTTTCGCGCGCCTGCGCCACTTCGTAATCGTTGCGGTAGCTTTCGGTGAGCTGCTTCAGCTGGCCGAAGATCTGCGCCGACACATCGGCCTTTTCCTTGGCCAGCGCGACCGCCTGCGGATGATCCTTGCCGAAATTCGTCTCGACGTCCTGCAGGCGTTTGGCAATGGCCAGATAGCGGGTCTTGAGCGCGATGATGACCGAGCTGCTCGGCTGGTCGGCCGCTATGGCCGAATCGTTGAAGGCGCTTTCGGAGCCGCTGTCGACGATCGCCTTATACTGCTGGTAGCGGGCGCTGGTGCGCGCGGTATCGGCCTGGGCGACGATGAGCTGGGCGTTGAGGTCGGCAAGTTGCTTGTCGCTCAGCAGCTGGCCGTCGCTGTTGGCGGAAAGACCGTGCTCGGCCCTGAACTTCTCCACCGCCAACGAGGCGGCCTGCGAGCTCTCGCGCAACTCGGTAAGTCGGCCCTGCAGCCAAAGGGCCGCGCGCTCGGTGGCGTCGAAGCTGGCGTTGAGCTGGTCGGCGAGGTAGGCATCCGCATAGGCCTTGGTGATGGCAGTGGCGAGTGCCGGGTCTGCCGCCTGGTAGCCGATGCTGATGACATTGCTGCGGCTGACGCGATCCGCCAACAGTCCGGTCTGCAGCACAAGAACCGCGTAGTCGTGGGTCGCGGTCTTGATCATGGCTTCGCGCGTCGCGGCATCGACATTCTGGATGCCGGGAATTTGGTCGGCCGAATTGCCGCGGAAATAGCCGACGATGCCGCGCAGAAACCCGATGCCCTTGGCCAGAGCCGATTGCGGCGGGCTCATGAAGTCCTGGTTCTGGTCAAGCTTCAGCTTGTCGACCACCTCAGACGCCAGGCGCGCCGAGTTGAGAATCTCGATCTGGCTGAGGATCGTCGCGTCGGTCTGCTGCGTAGCGCTGGCAGCCGAGATATCGTCCATGACCTTATTCATGCCCTCGTCGATCAAGACGCTTGCCACGGACATGTATTGCTTGGGTGTGGTCTGCAGATAGATCACGCCCAGGAACAGGCCGATGATGGCGCAGACCGCCACCACCTTGGCCTGCCGGGCGGCCATGCCAAGCAGACGCTCGACGTCGATGAAGTCTTCACCCTTTTCCGGATCGGTGCTGGGCAACGGCATCCTCTTGTCGAGAGGGAAGTTGGCATAGTTCATGTTCGGTCCAATTCCAGGTTGCAGGCGCTAGCGGCCTTGGTAGATCGGCGTCGTGACCAGAAAAGACCGCGCAACGTCGTTGCCAGGATGCGCCGGGCCAAAAGGCCCGGGCGCTTGAGTGGCTGTCGCGCCATCGCGAGTTCGCATATGCACCCGAAAGATGGGCATTATGCGGCTACTTCCCGGCGCTCATGCGACCGGACGAATTGCTGCAGCATTTCGAAGACAGGCCCCTTCATGTCGTCGCGCGCCAGGGCAAAGGCTATTGTGGCCTCGATGAAGCCTTCCTTGGAGCCGCAGTCGAACATGCGGCCATCGAAGGGCTGAGCATAGAAAGGCTGGCTCTGAGCCAGGCGCACCATGGCGTCGGTGAGCTGGATCTCGTTGCCGGCGCCGCGCTGCTGGTTGCCGAGCAGCGCAAAGATCTCCGGCTGCAGCACGTAGCGGCCGTTGATATAGAAATTCGACGGCGCCTTGGCGGGCGCGGGCTTTTCGACCATCTCCGTGACCTTGAAGCCGGAACCGACCTCCTCGCCCCGGCCGACAATGCCGTATTTGCCGGTTTCGGCCGGGTCGCAGCGCTCGACGGCGATCACATTGCCGCCTGTACGCTGATAAAGATCGACCGTCTCGGCAAGGCAGCCGCGCGCGCCGAAGGACACCATGTCGGGGAGCAGCAGCGCGAAGGGCTCGTTGCCGATCACGTCGCGCGCGCACCAAACGGCATGGCCGAGCCCCTGCGGCGACTGCTGGCGGATGAAGGAGGTGGCGCCGGCCTCGGGCAGCAGGTTCTCCAGCGATTCGAGCTGCGCCTTCTTGCCGGTCTGCTCCAGCGTGCCGATCAGTTCAGGATGCAGGTCGAAATAGTCCTCGATGACCGCCTTGTTGCGGCCGGTGACGAAGACGATGTGCTCGATGCCGGCCTCGAACGCCTCGTCGACGGCATATTGCACGACGGGCTTGTCGACGACGGGCAGCATTTCCTTCGGCATCGACTTGGTCGCCGGCAGGAACCGCGTTCCGAGCCCCGCCACCGGGATGACTGCCTTCCTGACTTTCTGCATATGGTCTTCCTTGTGAGAGAAAAAGAGTTCTACCTGTCGCCGGCTAATTCATTGTTGGGAGCATGATCTTTTCCGAAAACCGGTTCCCACTTTTCGGGATCATGCTCTAGAAAATCGCCCGCATGCTTCATCTCCCCGCCCCCACGGCGAATTTGCGCCGCAACCCTTCTGAGCCGGACCGCGATGGGCATGCTCATATGCCCAATCGCGGCCGGATCCCTGAGCGCCGTGCCGATCGCCTTGAGCGGGGCGCGCGCCTTGATGTGCTGAACCAGGGACAGGAACGACGATGCCTTGCGCAGGCTACGGCCGCGCCTGGCGAAGGCCGCCTTTGCGCTACTGTCCATGGAATATGCCGCCGCGAAGGCGGCGTCGGCGCGCGTCATCGCCTCGACGTGATGCAATTCGAGCACGCGCGAGATCGAGCCGGTGCGGATGTGGTAGACATAGCCGACGCTCGGCTCGACCGCGCAGCGACCGCCGCTGGCCAGCGCGCTCGCCAGCAGGATGTAGTCCTCGCCGATGCGCAGCTTCTCGTCGTAGCGCAGCCTGTTGTCGTCGAGGAAACGACGCTGGAAGATTGGCTTGAGGTAGCCGAGATTGAAACGCGATTCGAAGACCAGATTGCCGGCAATGTAGTCGGCCAGCGAGATTTCCCGCAGGCCTTCGAGATAGCCGGCCGGGAACATGGTGTCGTCGGGCGTGCCGTCCTCGCGCACGACCTGCACATTGTCGACCGCAATCTGGGCGCCCGCCGCTTCGGCGCGGGAGATCATCGTGGCCAGGCGGTCGGGAAGGACCGCATCATCGGAATCGAGCACCGCCACCCAGCGGCCCCTGGCAAGGTCGAGGCCGGCATTGCGAGCGCCGCCTGGACCACGATTGGCGGGCAGCGCGACGACCTTGACGATATCCTGCGGATAAGCGCGCGCCACATCCAGCGTGCCGTCGCGCGACTGGTCGTCAACGACGATGACTTCGACGGTCACGCCGAGTTGGGCGATCGCGCCGGCGATGGCGCGGTCGAGAGTCGCCTCCGCATTGTAGGCGGCGATGACGAAGCTGACGTCAGGCTGCACGCTTGTTCCCTTGTTCTGGCGAAGTAAGGCCGTACTGGCGGATTTCACGGACGCCGACCAAACCGCTAATGACGCCAACGTGCATAATGCCGCGCAGCACGCTGCGGTTCCGTCGCACCGGGCTGATCGCGGTCAAAATGGCCATGCCGAAGCAGTAGGCGGCCTTGGCCGAGGCCAACCCGACCTGGCCGACGCGGCGCACGCCGCCGGTGCCGCGCCCGATCAGATGGCCATGCGTCTGGCCGAAGCGGAAGCGGCGGCGGCGCAGCCAGTCGAAAGCGGCCCTGGCGCGGGGCACAACCTCGTCGACGAAGGCATCGGGTGCAAAGGCAATGCGGCCGCCGGCCTTGACCATGGCGTCGAAGAACTCGGTATCCTCGCCGCCGGTCTGACCGCGCGCCAGGCTGAAGCGCCGGCCGCGCAGGCTCGCATCGGTCATTTTGAGCAGGACGTTGCAGGTGTAGCCGGTGCGGATCTCGCCGCGCACCCAGACCGGCAAGGTGGAATGGAAATCTCCCTTCTGCATCCAGTCCGGCGCGTCCTGGCGATAGTGCGCCCGCACCGGGCCGAGCACCGCCGCGGCGCCTGCGGCATCGGCAGTCGCCATCAACTCGACCAGCCAGGAGGGAGACGCCGTCTCGTCATCATCGATGAAGGCGGCGAAGTCCGACACGCTGGCGTCGAGGCAGGCGTTGCGGGCGATCGAGATGTTGCGCGCCGGCGCGTGGCGGTAGCGGATCGGCAGCTTCAGCTCTTCGGCCAATGCCTTCACCAGCTTCTGCGCGCTGGGCTCATCGTCATTGTCGGCAATGACGATGCCGATCTCCACGCCCTCGGGCTTCTCCAGCGCGGCGACCGAGCGCAGCGTATCGGCCAGTTCCGGCCGGCGGAAGGTGCAGATGCAGATGTCGATCGAGCGGCCGGCCATCACGCCACCTTACGCTGCGAGCGAGACGTCAAGAGCTGCTGCCAGAAGCCGACCGACCAGCCGAAATGCATGACCATGGCCGAGACCCCGACCAGCGCGATGCCGGCGTTGCGCTGACGTATCGCCGTCGCCAGGCCGTAACCGAGGCACACCGCCGCCCACATCAGGAAAGGCACCGCCGCGATCCAGTGGACGAAGGAGAACAGGGCGAGCAGCACCACGGGCGCCACCAGCAGCGGTATCATCTGACGAACCTTCGGCACCATGCGGTGCTTCAGGACGTTCCTGGCGCGGCCGCGGCCATAGCCGAGATACTGGAAATAGAGGCTCTTCAGCGTCGAGCGCGGATAGTAGACCATCTGCGTCCTGCCGCTCATCCAGATGCGGTAGCCGGCTTGGCGTAGGCGGTAGTCGAGCTCGGCGTCCTCGTTGTGGCTGAAGCTCTCGTCATAGCCGCCGACATGCCTGAAGGCGGCGACGCGCATCAGCGCGTGGTGGCCGTGGTCGATCCATTCGCCCTCGGAGAGGTGCCGGTGCTTAGAGCCGCCGGTGCCGAGCTTGGAGTTCTGTGCCGCCGCGACCGCCTTCTGCACGGCGCCGGTGCCGGCGGTCAGCATCGAAACGACGACCGAATCGGCGCCGGTGGCAAGGGCTTCCTCGACCAGCCGATCGCAGTAATCGTCCGGATAGCCGCCATGCGCGTCGATGCGGATGAGGTAGTCGGCGCCTTCGCCGAGTGTCGCCACCGCGAGATTGATGGCAGCACTCTGCAGGCGCTTCGGATTGGCGAGCAGGATAACCCGGGGATCCTTTGCCACGATCTTTTCGACAATGGCTTGCGTGCCATCGGTGCTGCCGCCGTCAACGACGACGATGCGGCCGCCGAGCCGTACTGCCGCGGGCCGCAACTGGTCGAGCAGGCCGCCGATATGGGCCGCCTCGTTGAGGCAGGGAATGACGATCAGGATCGATGCCTGCGCCATCGGTTCTTGTGCGTCGCCTGCCATCACGCCGCTGCCTCCGTCGTCGCAAAATTTGAAGGCATTGCGGCAAGGCCGCGCAGCTTGTCGACGAAGGCCGCGCAATCGCTGCGGTCGTAGCTCCAGGTCCTGGGGTTGCGTGCCAACACCCGGGACTTCAGGCCGCGATATCGATCCTGATCCATCCGGCCAAGCATCGCCTCAATACCCTCGGGCGTCGGTTCGGGCAGAAGCACGCCGATATCCCGCTGCTTCAGGAACCTTCCCGTTTCGGTGTCCGCCATCGAGATCGGCACGGCGCCGAAGCGGCAGCCCTCATAGAGGCGGTTGGGAAGCAGCCATTCGGAATTCTGGCCCGCCTCGAAGAAATCGATCGCCCAGGAGAAATGCACCTGCCCGTAGATTGCCGCCATGTCCTCCGGGTTGCGGTAAGGCCCCTCGAACGAAAGCCACGGCTCGGCCTCGACGAAACCGTGGAAGTCCGGGAATTCGGACAGCGCCGGACGGCCCCTGAGCACGACCTCGAAACGCCCTGCCTGGCGGCGGGTGAAATCGGCCAGCAGCTCCAGCGAGCGGCGGCAGCGCAGCGCGCCGAACCAGCCGATGCGCCAGGGCGGCGTCGCCGGGCTGTCGTCCTCGAAAGAATGCGCGGCGACAACGGATGCCGCCTCGAAATATTTGTTCTCGATCAACTCGACCGGCGCGCCGATCTGCCCGAACGGCTCGAAATAATTGGCGATGAAGGCGGGCGAGCTCGTCACCAGAAGCTTCACGTCGCGAGCGAGATGACGTTCGGCGCCGCGCAGCGTCCTGCCGACGAAATCGTCGCGCAGCACCAGACGGTGGATATCGAGGCATTCATAGACGATCGGCACGCTCGCTGCGAGCGCGCCATTGGCGCGGCGGGCCAGCGCCAGCATTTCGAGGTTGCGCGCGATGATGAGATCGGGCATCGGCATCGCGCCCAGCTTCGCGCCGATCGACATGGCTGCCTTGGCGACCGCGCCGAGGCGCTGCGCGAATCGGCCGTCGCGCGTGGCACCAAGGTCGACAGGCTCGACACCCTCGATCTCGGCGACCGGACTGGTGGTGCGGCGGAAGCCCGCCAGGGTGACCCTGGCGCCGCCTGCCTTGAGCATCTGGATCCTTCGGCGCACTGCCGGATCGGATACGTCATGCACAAGGTACAAGACATGCAGCATATAACTCGACCGCTGTTGGCCCACCCATCGGGGATGCTAGTACAGCTTTTGCTGCATCGCAACAATTTTGGTGCTGCGTAGCAAACGACCGCACATTTTTTGTTGCACTGCAAAATTGGTTCGCTACTCTCGGCCCGGCTTGGCACCCGTCTGGATTCCGCATTTGGCTACCAGTCAGGTGCGGCCTGCCTAAATCGTGGCGCGGATCGCGTGGCAGCTCTTCGGCAACGGTGCCGTCTTAACGCCGCTGGCCTGGCCACGGATGCGAAACGAGGTTACCCCAATGAAAGTCGTGGTTGAAAACACGGTGTGTCTGAACACTGGCGATGCCGCGATCCTTTTGGCCATACGCCATATTCTCAAATCGATCGCCGGCGGCGATGTGCAGTTTTTCGTTTTCGACAGTCAGCCCGAGGTCGCGGCCAGGCTCTATCCGAAGAAGGATTACCCGGATCTCGAATTTCACAAGCTGTTGTCGGAATCCCTGTTCAGGGATCAACATAGCGGCGGAATAAAGGGCCGGCTCAAGTCGATCTACAATTGGGGTGTCTTCCGCGCCTTGCGCCGCTTCGCCCAGAACGGCGCCGCCAGCAGCGTCTTTTTCAGCCCGAGCGACCGCCGAGGGCTTGATGCCTATGCAAGCGCCGACATGGTCGTGACGACAGGCGGGACATATCTTGTTGAAAACTACGATCTTGAAAAGCGCCTCAATCAATTCCGTATCGATGCAATCTTGGGCAAAGATCCCATCTTCTTCACGCAATCACTCGGCCCATTCAAAAAAAGCTACAATCGCCAGGAACTGGGCCCGATCTTTGATCGGAGCCCGCTCATCCTGCTGCGCGACGAGCGATCCAGAAATCACATGCTGGATCTGGTGAAAGACCCGGGCAAATGCCATGTGGTCGCCGACGCCGTCTTTGCGCTGGCCGATACCGACAGGATCAAAAAACATCTCGACAGCGCGCCGGCTCCGACGGGCCGTGTCGCCATTTCCGTCCGCCACTGGAGCTTCGTCAGCGACGGTGAAGACGGTATGCGCCGCTATCTCGATTCGATCCGCGAGATCGCCACAATTCTTGTCAGGGACCACGCCAAAGAGGTGACCTTCGTTTCAACCTGCCAGGGCGTGCCGGAATATGCCCATGACGACGCCAGGACGGCACGGGCGATCGTGGCCGAACTCGATCCGGATATCGCCAAACATGTCAGTGTCGACGCTTCGTTTCATACACCCGACCAACTGATGGCGCTGGTAAAGGGTTGCGACTTCGTCGTCGCCACGCGCATGCATATGATGATCATGTCGCTCTGCGTTGGCACGCCGGTGCTGCCGATCGCCTATGAATTCAAAACCAAGGAAGTCGCCAAGCGTATCGGCGTCGCCGACCTTCTACTCGACATCGATACGGTGACACCGTCGGAAGCGGCCGAAAAACTCGGCAGATTCATCGGCAGCCTTGACCGCTATCGCCGGGCAAGCCTCGCGGCCGTGCTGGAAGAGCATGCATCGGCAATGTCGGCAACCAGGCAGTTGTCGTCCTTGATAGGCAACCGCTTACCCAATGTTGCTGGCGACGTTGGCAAGAGTGGCGAACAGCGCCTTGCGCGACTGCGGAATAGCAAGCATGAGGGCCAGGGCGAACCCGTAGTTTAGGGCAACCGCCACCAGGATCGTGAGCAGGTCCGACTGGTTGGTCAGCAACGCCGGCAGCGACAGGTACGAGAGCCAGGCGAGCAGGGACGAGACAATGAAGAGCCCCTGTATGCCCAGGAAATCGCCGGCGGTCACCGGGCCGACACGATGGATCAAGGCGGCAAGCACCGGAACACGCAGCACATAACCGCTGATGGCATAGGCAGCCGCGACGCCGATGGCGCCCCAATGCAGGCCGACGATGAAGGAGGCGACGGTCGTCAGCGACGAATAGATGCCCCAATGGAACATCGTCTTCGTCTTGCCCTGGCAGATGAATATCCACCCTGTGGTGCTCGATACGGACTGCATCAGGCCGGCGATGCCGAGCCAGGCGAAAATCGGCGCCACGGCCATCCAGCGGTCGCCGAAGAGAAGCCTGACCACCTGCTCCGACGTCAGTGTCAACGTCGCGATGCCGGGCATGGTGATAACGGCCAGCAGCCAGTTTGTCCGGACATAGATGTCTCTAAATCGCTGCTTGTCCTCATGGATGCGGCTGAGCAACGGCACCATGATGCGCGTCAGAGGCTGGTTGATATTCTGCAGCGGAAACAAAAGAAGCTTGTAGGCGCGATCATAGTAGCCCAGCTCGACCGCGCCGGAATATTTTCCTATGAGGATGTTGTCGAGGTTGCGAGAGAGAAAATTGACAAGGTTGAAGCCCGTAAGGTTCGCCCCGAACCTGAATATGTCGCCGTCGATCTTCAGATTCGGCCAAGACGGCGTCCAGCGCGTCACCAACCAGCCGGCAGCCAGTGCTACGACAGCTGAGACAGCCGGACCCAAAACCAGCGACCAATAGCCGAGGCCCAAATACGCCGCGGTTGCGGTGGCGAGCAGCCCGACGGCCGCGGTGATTGTGTCGTTGAGCGCAAGCTGGCCGAATTGCAGATGGCGGTTCATCAGTGCAAGCGGCACGGCGGCAAGACTGCCAAAAAGCAGCGGCACGGCGGAAGCAAGTGTTATCCCCCACATTCGCTGATCGCCGTAGAAAGCGGCAATGGCGGGGGCCAGGCAAGCCACGACCGCTCCGGCACACAGGCCGACAACCGCGCTCAGCCAGAAGACCTGGTTGAGTTGCCGTTGATCGATCTCCTTGCGCTGGATGACCGCCTGCTGAAGGCCGAGATCCTGGAGCAGGCCGACAAAGGCTACGATCGGCCCCACCGAGGCCACCAAACCGAAATCCTCCGGAACAAGCAGCCGGGCGAGGATGATGACCGAAAGGAATTGGATCGCCATCTTGAAGCCTTGCGCGCCGGCCGTGACCAGCCCGCCGCGCAAGGCAACGCGACCAAATTGAGGAGGCGGCGGATTGGCATTCATGTGTTGGATCCGGTTTCCCCTAGCCGTGCGACGATCTGCGCAAAGCGTTCATTCAAGGCATTCGAATTGAAATCCGCCTCGACCTTCCTTCGAGCGGCAAGCGCTATCGGCTCGCACAGGCCCGGGTTCTCGGCGATCCAAGTGAGTTTGCCGGCAAGCGCAGCGACGTCCCGTTCGGGTACGAGGAAGCCAGTCTTGTGATCCTCGATCAGCTCGGGAATCCCCGAATGATAGGTGCTCACAGCGATCAGGCCGCCGGCCATCGCCTCCATGAGCGCAACCGGGATTCCTTCCAGATCGCCGTCTCGCCCCGCGACGCTTGGCAAAAGGAAGACATGGGCGTCACGCAGGCGCTGCTTCACCTCGCCGTGTGGACGCGGTCCAAGGAAAGTCACCCTGTCGGCGATACCGAGGTCGATGGCGATGCGCTTCAACTGCTCCAACAATTCTCCGCCGCCGATCACCGAATAGGTCCAATCGCGGTGTGGCAGGCAAGCGAGGGCGCGAAGCGCATATTCGGTCCCCTTCTTCTCGGTCAGCCGGCAGACCGAGATGAAAGACAGCGTGCGTCCCTGCCAGGAGCGCCAGTGATATTCGATCTCGCCAGGACGAATGCCCATATGGTGGACCACAACTTGCGTCGGCTCGGCACCGGCATCGATCAGGGCCTGACGAAAGAACGCGTTCACAGGGAGTTGGAGAGCCCCTTTTTCGAAAATGGGCCTGTACTGATGGAGTGTGCCGTCATGCATCGGCCTGCCGACATCGGTGCCATGGAATATGGTCACCAAAGGCGCGGAAATCCTGCGCCGCTTCATGACGCGGGCGACGCGTAGGCCGTTATGGCCAAAATGCGCCACGATCACATCGACGTTTCGCAGCTTGTGCGCGTTTGCCAGGTCGATGAAGGTCGAAAGCTTGTCCCAGAATCTGCCGGACCATTTCCTGAGCAATGAGCGGCAGCGATTGAGGCCCCCCCACCAGGAAACAACCGGCCCAGGCAGCGTCCGCCAGCGTGCATCGTCTATATTGCGGTCCTTGCCAAAGGCCATCTCATTGCAGACGACGCTGACCTCCATCCCCCTTTCAAGACACCCGGCAATCTGATCGAGCACGAAAGTCTCGGATAGGGTGGGAAATTTGTCGACTACGAAACAAATCCTCATCGGCAGGATGTGCTCGCCCGGATCAGGCTGGAAATGTCGGCAAGGCCTGACACATGCGGCATGAATTTTGACTCCTGTCGGCGCAAACTAATATAGGAATTGCTGCGTCGCAACATTCTGGGTGCACTGCAGCAAACCAGTTCCAGCTCTCTCGGCAAGCTAGGCAGCGCGGCGAACGCCCTGCCGGGCCGCTCTTTCGAGCAGTTGGAGAAACACCACCAATTGCCGCGCGGGATCGAGCTCGGGGCGTTTGGAGAAGGCGAGCGCCGCGGCCGAAAGCCGTTCGTATTCCTGGCGGTCGTTCCACAGGCGCCTTACCGCCGCGGCCCATTCTTCGATCGGAGCATCATAGTCGAGTACAACTCCCCCCGGTCCGATGGCTTCAGGCAGGCCGCCACGTCTTGAGCCCAGGACGGGGATGCCGCTGCAATGCGCCTCGGACGCGACGCGACCCCAGGCTTCCTCCCATTTGCTCGGCGCAAGCAGGATCCTGGTACGGCCATAGACCGTCTTCATGTCGTCGGTGCGGTTTTCGAGCGTGACGTTCGAGAGCGGCGCGATGGTCTTCTCGATGCGGGCGCGATGGTCATCGTCCAGCTTCCAGCTTTCCACGAACAGGAACGGAATCTCCGGACAGGCGGCCGCAATCTTCACCGCCAGATCGAAACCCTTCTCCTCGTAGGGATTGATCATGGTGACGAATTCGCCGGTCGTGTGCGTGCAGTAGAGGGCGTCGTTGATGGTCGGCGGAAGAACAGTGGAATCGATGCCGAATTTTTCCTTGTAGGTGCGCGCCGTGAACTGCGAATTGGCGATGTACAAAGCCGAATGCAGTTCGCGCGGATCGCCGGCGAGCTCGTGGAATTCGACGTTGTGAAGATAGACGACCAGCGGCACCCCTTCGGCGAGAAGCGCCTTTCCGAGCAGGACCGACTTGTGACACTGCACGACGGCAACGTCGGGTCTGGTCTTCTCGACGGCGAAGCCGGCCGCCTCCCACGGGTACCAGGCGCGCATCACCGGGTAGCCGGGAAAATTGTCGACGACCGCGGGCTGCCGCAACAGCTTCATCTTGGCGCGCGCCTTGAAGCCGAACATGCCGTCGCCGAACAGCGAGGCGAGGACCGACGCCTGATGGCCATGCTCGATCAGTTGCTCGACCAGATGGTGGGTGTTGGATTGCACGCCGCCGGTGAACTCGGGAATGTATCCGTTGCCGCTTGCAAAAAGCACTTTCATCATTCGACTCCTAATCCGGCCCGGCGGACGGGCATCCGCGCTGATCAGCTTGCGCCGCGCGCCAAGGGAAGCTTCGACGTCATCGCCTGGCACAGCCGGCCGAGCGAGGCCGAAAGCGACAGCGTCGAATACTCCCGCAACAACTTCGAAGCCGGGATCACCTTACCGGCCTTCAAGTCCCTGGCCAGATAATGGGGGAACGAATGCATGTACTCCCTGACGATATCGGCCTTGAGAGGCCCCGCCTTCCATGCCTTCACCGCCGAGACGAATTCGTCGGCAGGGGCGGATGCCAAACCGGTGTCGTAGGCTTCGAACGTTCGCCGCACGATGGCGCGTTCCTTGTCGCTGAGCGACGTCTTTCCGGCTCGCTCGGCAAGTAGCGCGTAGCGGCGGATGTCTTCGGCCGCGTGGTGCCACAGCCCCTTCCTGGCCATGATGCTCGAACGCTGCAGCAGCGCCTGCATCTCGAGATCGGCCGTCTTCGGCAAGGCCTGCTCCGAGCGGTCGAGATATTCATGCAGATCGACCGACTTGTAGACCTCTTCCATGATCACCCGGTCGTACGAGCCCCAGGCCTTGATCCGGTCGGTATAGGAAATCACCACCTTGGTGCTGCCGCGAACCATGTCGTGCTGGCGCTGAAAGAACATGAGGCCATCGACCCTGACGCCCTTAAAGCGGCGCGCGAGCCTCAGCATCATCTCATAGTCCTGCGACCGGACCAGGGTTTCGTTGAAGCCTCCCACCTCGTCGTAGCATTTGCGGCGCACCAGGAGACCCGGCTGGTGGACGTGGCAATATTCGAGATGCGAGGGGAAAAAATTGTCCTGGCCGACATGACCGAAGGCGACGATCTCGTAATTCTGCTCCTCGATCTGGGCTGACTGCTGGAAACGCGCATATTCGCCGAAGGCGAAATCGGCAGCCGGCTCCCGTACGAACGCAGCGAGAAACCGCTCGAGCGCCGTTGGGTGCGCGACGTCGTCGTCGTCGAATATCCAGACGAAATCTCCTGTGCAGTGCCTCAGGGCGAAATTCAGCGCCGTCGACTTGCCGCCGTTCTCCTTGCGGTAATATTCCACCGGTGCGGGGAAAGACGCCGCCACCGCGCTGGTGTTGTCCGTCGAGCCGTCGTCCACGATGAGAATCTGATCCGGCGCCACGGTCTGCTGAAGCAGGCTGGCGATGGATTCGGGCAGGAACTTTTCCCGGTTGAAGGTTGGAACGATGACGGTGACCGTCGGTTTCCGCTGCGCAGCCATTGGTGACCTCATACTATTGCCGATGCGCTGTTCGCTGGCGTGGTTTTACAAACATGGCGGCGCCCAGGTCTTTACGCGCAATAGTCATTGCGAGCTCCGTTGTCGTCCGCCGCGGTGGCAGTTCTCCCTGGGGCTAGCGGCCATCATCATGCCGCCATCCTGCCGATCGAGAAATATTCGATGCCGTAGCGCGCGATCACCTTGGGATCGTAGAGATTGCGGCCGTCGAAGATGACCGGTGTCGTCAGCGCATCCTTGAGCGCGTCGAAGGACGGCGCGCGGAAGCTCTTCCATTCGGTGCAGATCAAAAGCGCGTCGGCGCCGCGCAGCGCCGCTTCCTTGGTGCCGCACAAAAGCAGGTCGTCGCGCTGACCGTAGATCGCCTGGCACTCCTGCATCGCCTCGGGATCGTAGGCTTGCACCTTGGCGCCGGCCGCCCACAGCGCTTCCATCAGGACGCGTGCCGGCGCCTCGCGCATGTCGTCGGTGTTGGGCTTGAAGGCCAGTCCCCAGACGGCGAAGGTCTTGCCCTTGAGCAAGCCCTTGAAATAGCGATTGACCTTGTCGAACAGGACCGATTTTTGCGCATTGTTGCGCTCCTCGACGGCGCGCAGCAGCTTGGCGTCGAACTTGACGCCCTCGGCGGTCTTGATCAGTGCGCGTACGTCCTTCGGGAAGCAGGAGCCGCCATAGCCCAAGCCGGGATAGATGAAGTGGTAGCCGATGCGCGGGTCCGAGCCGATACCCTTGCGCACCTCCTCGATGTCGGCGCCCAGCTGCTCGGCGAGATTAGCCATCTCGTTCATGAAGCTGATCTTGGTCGCCAGCATGCAGTTGGCGGCGTATTTGGTGAATTCGGCGCTGCGCACATCCATCACGATCATCTTCTCGTGGTTGCGGTTGAACGGCGCGTAGAGCTCGCGCATGACCATCTCGGTGTCTTCGCTGGACGTGCCGACAATGATGCGGTCCGGCTTCATGCAGTCGGCGACCGCCGAGCCCTCCTTGAGGAATTCGGGATTCGAGGCGACGTCGAAGCTCAGATCCTCGCGGCCGCGCTTCTTCAGCGTCTCGGCGATCCTGGCCTTCACCTTTTCGCAAGTGCCGACCGGCACGGTCGACTTGCCGACGACGATCTTGGCGCTGTCCATCTCACGGCCGATGGTTTCGGCGACGGCGAGCACATATTTCAGATCGGCCGAGCCATCCTCGCCGGGCGGGGTGCCGACCGCGATCATCTGGATCTGGCCATGCCTGACAGCCGCCGCCGCATCCGTGGTGAAGCGGATCCGACCGGCCGCGTGGTTTTCCTTGACGAGGCTTTCAAGGCCCGGTTCGAAAATCGGGATCAAGCCCTGGTTGAGCCGCTCCACCTTCTTCTCGTCGATATCGACGCACACCACCTCGTGGCCGACCTCGGCGAGCACAGCGGCCTGGACGAGACCGACATAGCCAATCCCAAACACCGTCAAATTCATTTGGTTCTATTCCTGTCAAAGGCCGGGCCGCAAAAGCGGTCCGGCCGGTTCAGATGTCCCCCAGGCCCAACGGCCTGGCTAGTTCGGCATGATCTTATCCGAACCACAGGTCAGCGAAGCAAAAACCGGTTCCCACTTTTCGCTGACGCGGTCCTTCGGTTCGGGACCATGCCCTAGTTGCTGTTACTTATGCTGCATGCCAGCGATTCCGGAAACTGGCACGGCTGGCCCAAAGCGGTGAAAGCGACGCGCTTGACCTCCATGGTCACCTTGCTGCCGGGGTCGGCGAAGGCGCCCATCCAGTTGGTCAGCTTGTCACTGCCCCAGAGGCTGAAGAAGATTTTCTGTGAGTGCGTCGGCAACTCGTCGGGGTTGGTCACCTCATGGACGAGCTTGCCGTTGACATACCAGCGCAGCCGGTCCTTTTCCCAGACGAAGCCGTAATCGTTGAAGCCCTTGTCGGCGCCGCCTTCGACGTCGACCAGCTTGCCGTTCTTCGGCTTGCCCTGGATATAGCTGTTGACCTGCACCTTCGACGGATCCTTGGTGAGGACCTCGAAGTCGATCTCGTCCCAGGGCTGTTTGTCCTGCGGGCCGATATAGGAGAAGAAGGCGGCGTTGAGGCCCGAGCCGGTGCCGGTCTTCATTCGCGCCTCGTAGACGCCGTAGCCGTAGCGCTGCTTGGTCTGGATCTCGGCGCAGGCGAACTCGCGGTCCTTGAGCTTGCGCTTTTCGAAGCCCAGCGACAGCACGCCGTCGGAAAGCCGCACCAGATCCTTCGACCAGGTGCAGTTCTGATGGGCGCCGTTGGTCCAGCCGTCCGAGACGAACCAGCGGGAACGGTCGAAATTCGAGAAATTGTCGACGAAGGACGGCGCGCTTTGCAGCTCCTGTTGCGCGTCTTGCGCACGCGCTGGATACAGGCTCGCCGCCAGGGTTGCCGCGATCGCAAGCAGGGCGCCGACCGCGCCGAGCCGCAGGCTGGTTAATCCGCTCCCCGGCGCATGCGATATCCCGCAAGCCGCCACGGTGGAGGTGTTGTCCGGATCTGCGTTCATAACAAACTCACCTTGTGTTGTTCCGCCCCAACCCAAAGTCGTCCTCGGCCCGCGCGAGCGAGCCACTTCCGATCTTCCGCCCTTTGAACTCCGCTCTATTCCTCGTTTTTACGCAATTCCGGACGGAAAACCGCTCACACTTTTCCCGGAATTGCTTCAGTGCCTCGTACCGATGACGGCGCCTGTGGGCGCCATCATCCTCTTGCCGCGGACTGCGGAGCAGACCGATCGGCACCATCCTCGACGATCGCGTCGAGCGAATGACGCAGTTCTTTCACCAGGCCCTTCTGGCGAACGAGCTCGGCGATGCGGCGCTCGCAATTCAGGATCGAATTCGTCATCGCGCTGACATCCGAGCCCTTGCTGGTCGACGCCGAACCATTCTCCATCGCCTCGACCAGAAAGGCCGCGTTGGCGGCCGTCGACCTGTAGCGATTCTCCAGCCCGGACTTCTCCGCCTCGATCTCGGCCGCGATCTGGTCAAACAGCTTCGCCAGCCGGTCCAAACGCTGGAGATCGGTGTGCCGGTCGCGAGCCGGATCGCGGGATCTGAAGCCAAAAATCGAAGCCATCCTATCGGCCTTTCGAAATTGCTGCATTGCAACATAGACTGCCACTACCGCGGCGACTAGGCAACATCATAGTTTTGCGAATGCGGATTTTTTGAGGGATGACGGCTTGCGGCGTGATGCGGGATCACTCGTTTGCGGCGCTCGTCGCCGCCATCAGGAAGCGCGTCGGCGGTATTTGTTGCTTTGCAGCAATCCCGGTGCGGCGGAACAGCGCGTCGAGTTTGTCGGTGGCGACGCCGCGCACGATCGGGATGAGATTCGACTGGCTGGCGAAGGCGTAAGCAGCGGCGGACGCCAGCCCACGCTCTGCCTTCACATCAAGGAAATTGCGCAACCGGTATTTGTCGCGGACATGGCGCTCGTGGCGCCGCAACGCGGCCTTCGAGCGCTCCGGAAGGTTGTCGAGCGCCAGCAGCGCCAGGTCGGCATCGGCAAGACGTTTCAGATCCTGCGTCCTGTGGCGACCGCTCAGCGAATCGGCGCGGACGATCGCGCCATAGCCGCAGGACTTGATGACCTTGAAACGCGCCCCGCGGGCGACGGCGCGCGCATAGAGCTCGTAGTCTTCGCCAAGACGCAAGCTTTCATCGTAAGCCAGCCCATTCCGTTCGAGAAAAGCCCGGCTGATCACCGGCTTCAGGAAACCGAGCTCGCCGCGCAGGACGCGGCGGCGCGAGATGTTGCCGTCGATGAAGCGCTCGAAATCGAGAAATTCCGGATCGGCCGCGAAAGGCGGCGCGGCGACCTTGGCAAAGTCTGTCGCGGCATCGTCGCGGATCAGCATGATGTTGTCGGCGGCGAAATCCCAGTCGGCGCTGGTGAAAAGCCGGCGAAAGCGCCCTTCGAGGAAGAAATCGTCGGCGTCGAGAATGCTGATGAAAGGCGATCTGGAGGCCTGGATAGCGGCATTGCGCGCGGCGGAAGGACCGCGATTGACGTCGAAGCGGATGACGACAAGCCGGCCGCTGCCGTCGTCGGCGGCCAGAGCGACGTCGCGGGTGTCGTCGGTGGAAGCGTCGTCGACCACGACGACTTCGGCGACTTCCCTTTCGCGCAGCGCCGAAGCGATTGCCGCGGGGATCGTGCGCGCCGCATTGCGGGCGGCGATGATGACGCAGACCCCCGGGGTCGTCATGGGTGTCGTCACGGGCATGGGCTCACCTTTCGCTTGCATGATTGGCCGCCCCACGCACGATTTTGATCATTTCGCTCCGCGCCGGCTCGATCGTGGCCGGGCGCTCGAAGATGCGCCGGCTGAGGTCGGCGGAGGCCGCCCAGCCGGCTTCGGCCAGATAACGGACCGGCTCGCGGCCGCAGAGCTCCCACAGCACATGGCGGCGCTGCGGCCAGCGCAGCGACGCGAGCCAGGGCGCGACCACCATGTGGAAGAGATCGGCGTTGTCGATGCGCGCCAGAATGCGGGTGGCGCGATCCGAAAGCATCGTGCCGGCGGCGCCGAGCAGCACGTCGGCGGCGCGCAATCCCAAGAGCAGCGTGTCCGCCAGGCCCTGCTCGGCGGCGTGGTCGAGCACCGTCTGCTGCTCGGCTTCGCTCAGGCGGCTGGCACTGGCCCTGACATCGCAGACATAGCCGGCGCAGGGTTCGCGATTGAAAAAGGCCTTGGCGACGCTGATCGCGGACAAAAGCAAGGTATCGGCCGCAGAGATGATCGGCATGGCGGCGCCGGCCACCATGACCTCGCGCTTGCGGCGCAGGAAGCCGTCGGTGTCGCGGGGGCTGGGCGAGCCCGGCTGCTGCAGCCGGTGGTGGAGGTCGACGGTCGAGGCCCTCGCGCCGTCTTCGCGAACCATGTGCTGCTCGCCAAGGAAACGTACCCACCAGACCGAGCGCGACTTGCCGGCAACCTCATAGCCAATTGCGCGCAACGCATCGCGCGCCCTGGCGAAACCGGCCGGCGAAACCAGTATGTCGACGTCGCCGGATGGCTTCATGAAGTGGTCGCCATAGAGCAGATGCTGCTGCAGCGGCCCCTTGAGGAAGACGAAATCGACCCGGCTCTCGCGCAGCACGCGATCGATGGCCATCGAATCGCCGATGCAGGCGGCATTCATCGACATGGTGCGCCGGCGGTAGGTGTCGAGCCAGGCAGGTAATTCCGGAGGCACAGCACCAATGGGCGCACTCTTGAGCGCCTTGAGAAGAAACACGGCGACCTTGTTCAGCCTGGCGATGTCGGCGACATTGGCTGCTGAGATTGTTGGGGCTCCTGAGATTGTCGGGGCTGCCGAGATCGCCGAGATCGTCGGAGCGGGCGTATCGGTGTGGATGTCGATGGCGTTGACGCCGGGTGCGAAAAACAGCCTCAGGCAAGCCTGCACATAGGCCACTTCATCGGCGCAGCCGACGGCACGCAGCCTTTCATAGGAGCCATCCTGCACCGCCATGCCCGATGTCGTTCTCCGCAAAATGCCACCCGGGCGGTTTATACCGCACCTGCGAAGAAAAGCACCGAAAAAATTGACGAGGCCGCTCAGGATCGGGCTGGGGTCAGCTTACAGCTGCAACCCCAGCGTTTAAAACTATCGCCCGCTCAATCACTTTTGAAGACGCTCCCGTGGCCTCCCGCGAGTCGGAAAAATGGCGATTTTTCGCAGCAATTTCTTCGCATCCGCGAAAGGCATTTCCCGTCCAAAAAATTATCATAGATAAATCAAATGCTTATTTAAACGGCAAGGACCAGCGGTTGAATTCGCGGATCGTTGAGGTTTACGATGAGGGCGTCCACGGCTTGATCACCAAGGAAGGCGAGCGCAACCGAGAATTGATTAATGCTTGGTAAATCAAGCTTGACTCATGGATGTTGCTATGCAGCAATTGCGCTGCAGCATAGTAATATGCTGGCGGTATTCTGCAGCCGCTTCCAGTCCTTAATTGGAGAGTACAATGGAACAGAATGTTGAAAAGCATGAGTATGAAACCCCCAGCTTGACGGTTCACGGTTCGATTGAAACCATCACGCAGGGCGGTGCGGGCACGACGGCTACTGACGTCGCTTTCCCGGCACACACGCCGACCGGCGAGCTTACTTTCTCTTAAAGCTTACAGGCATTCCGGGCGTCTAAGTTGGGGCTCCGGATGCTCTCCAACAGGTGGGCCGGGGGGCTTTTTGTCCCCCGGCTTCCTGCCGAGGATCGCAGGCAACCGATCTCCGGCGGAAGCTCACTGGCGCGGCGGGCCAGCAACGAGGTTTTAGGATGCACTGGAACCCTTCGGACCATGACCGCGTGGTCGCGACCAACGAGGCGGTGGCTTGCGAATTCGGCGCCGGACTGGCGCTGCTCCACCTCAAATCCAATGTCTATTACAGCCTGAACGGCGTCGGCGCCTTCATCTGGGAACAGATCCAGGAGCCGCGATCGATTGCCGATATCCGCGCCGCCGTGCTTGCGCGCTACAATGTCGATGCCGAACGCTGCAAGGCCGATGTCGAGGGCTTGCTCAGGGGGTTGAGCGAAGCAGGGCTTGCGAGGCTCCACAGTGAGGAACTGGTCTAGGCTCCGCTCGCTGAGCGGCCAGGAAATGCTGTTTCTGGCACACTGCCTGACCGTCGTGAGCGCGGTGCGGCTTGCGCTGACGCTGTCCTCCTATAACCGTGTCCGCAGCCTGGTGACGCGACTGGATGCCAGACGCGACGCCAGCATCGCCGACCTGCGGCGTGTCGCATGGGGTGTTGCCGCCGCGGCGCGGCTCGTGCCGGGCGCCAGCTGCCTCACCCAGGCGCTGGCTGGACAATATCTGCTCGCCCGCCAGGGCAGCGCATCGAAAATCAGCATCGGCATCGAAAAAGGGACGGGCAACGAGCTCAAGGCGCATGCCTGGCTGATGAGCGGCAACCACATCGTACTCGGCGGCTCGATCAAAGGGTTTGCCCATCTGGTCGACCATGGGTCGTGAGCGATGAGCGGCGTCGCTGGAATCGTGCTCAGTGACAACGACCGGCCCGCCGCGGCCGGCGATATCCAAGAGATGCTTTCGCGCATGCGCCACCGCGCCCGCGACGGCAGTTCATGGTGGGCGGACGGCAGCGTGGCGCTTGGCCACGCCTGGCTCGACACGACCGGCGAGGGCGGCCCCGGCCCGTTAACGACGGCCGGCGGCAAGCTTGCCGTCACAGCCGATTGCCGGCTGGACAACCGCGATGAATTGCTGGCGCGGCTCGGCATGCGCGACCGCTCGGTCGCCGACGCGATGCTGATGATGCGCGCCTATCTCAAATGGGGCGAAGCCTGTCCGACCTATCTGCAGGGCGATTTTGCCTTCGCGATATGGGACGGCGAGCGGCGGGCGCTGTTTTGCGCGCGCGACCATTTTGGCGTCAAACCATTCTACTACCATTCGAGCGACAAGCGCTTTGCGTTCGCCTCGGAAATCAGCCCCATTCTCGCCCTCGACGGCGTCGGCAAGCGCATCAGCGAGCATCAGATTTCGGGCTTCCTCGCCGGATTGCCTGACGATCCGCAGGCCACGCCCTACAGCGAAATCTTCCGCCTGCCGGCGCGTCACAGCCTGACCGTGACGGGCGACCACGTGGTGCTACGCCGTTACTGGCAGATCGAGCCCTCGCAACGGCCGCTGCGCTCTGATGCGGCGGAGGAATTCCGGCATCTCTTTTCGCAATCGGTGCAAAACCGGATGCGCGGCACGCCTGCTGTCGGCGCGATGCTGAGCGGCGGCCTCGATTCCTCCTCGATCGCCTGCGTCGCCGGCCTGCGCAATGCGGCGGAGCGAAAGCCCAGGCTCAAGACCTTCTCGCTGGTCTTCGAGAAAGGCTCGTCGATGGACGAAAAGCCCTTCATCGACGCGGTGCTCGATCAGCGCCCGGTCGATGGCACGCTGATTGCGGTAGGCAACTACGCCCCGTTCGCCGAATTCGAGCGCATCCTGGAAGAGCAGGAAGGCACGTTCCTGGCTCCCGGCCTGTCGCTGAGCCGCAACATCTACCGCACAGCAGGCGCCAAAGGCGTAAGAGTGCTTCTCGACGGCCATGGCGGCGACGAGGTCGTGTCGCAAGGCCATGGGTATCTGCACGAGCTCGCCAATGCCGGCAAATGGCTCGATCTGTGGCGCGAACTGCACGGCGCCGCCAATACCTATGGCGATGGCATGCTGGGCCTTTATTTCAAATTCCTGGCCATCTATGGACCGGCCTGGCGGATCGTCAGGCTGAGGCGTGAGATGAACCACGTGCTCGCCCGGCTGCAGCGCAAGCCGCGCCAAGCGCCACGCGCGGCCTGGGGAGGCCTGGTCAACCCGGAGCTTGCCAGGCGCACCGACCTTCCCGAGCGCTTCCGTCGCGCCGGCCACATGCCCCCAAGTGTCCGCGCCAGCGAGGCGCTGACGCATCGCTGGCTGCTGTCGAACGGACTGGTGCCGCACGCTT
This sequence comes from Mesorhizobium sp. RIZ17, assembly GCF_051127865.1. Classification (NCBI taxonomy): domain Bacteria; kingdom Pseudomonadati; phylum Pseudomonadota; class Alphaproteobacteria; order Hyphomicrobiales; family Phyllobacteriaceae; genus Mesorhizobium; species Mesorhizobium sp. RIZ17. The sequence continues at coordinate 2,417,023 of NZ_CP147861.1, read as the reverse complement.
TCGAGGTTCTCGACAAGGCCGCTGCCAATTTCGGCGTCGAGCCGCGCTATCCGTTCTGGGACAAGCCGCTCGTCGAATTCTGCCTTTCGCTTCCCGGCAAAGAAAAGCTGCAAAACGGTTTTGGCCGCCATGTGCTGCGCCGGGCCATGCAAGACATCTTGCCGCCCACGGTACAGTGGCGGCGCGACAAGATCGATTTCACCGCCAACCTGGTCAAGGGCATGCTCGGCAACCACCGCGAGCTTCTGGACAGGCTGCTGATATCGGACAGCGAGCGGATCGCACCCTATGTCAACCTGCCGGAAGTGAACGCGGTCTATGAGCGCATGCTGCGCCAGCCCGAGCAGGCGACGCTGCCCGACGTCCAGCATGTCTGGCGCTCGGTGTCGCTGTCGCTGTGGCTGCGGCAAGTTCAAGGAAGCCCGGCATGAATCTACCGATCGTTTCCCTTGCACGGCCGGAGCCGGCCACCGAGACGACGGCGCCGGGCGGACGCGCCCGCCAATTCTACAGAGCCTACGGGTTGCTCGTCAGCTCGGACGTGGCATTGCCGGAGCTGGAGCCGGCAGCGCCGGCGATACCGGACCTGGAGATCGCGGTCGGGCCGGTCGACTTTCCCGACGGTGCATCGCAGGGCGCCACGGCCTTTTGGTTCGAGACGACGCGCCAATATCTTTCCTGGCAGGCGGTCGGCACCTTCATGATCAGCGGCGCCAACCGGATCGATGTCGATCCGGCGCCGGGGGTCGACGACCCGCTGCTCGCCTTTCCGCTGCTCGGGCCGGTGATGGCACTGGCCTTGCATCGGCGCGGGCTGTTCGTGCTGCATGCCAGCGCCATTGCCGTCGGCGGCAAGAGCGTGATCTTCATGGGCGACAAGGGCGCCGGCAAGTCGACGACGGCGGGCGCGATGATCCGCGCCGGCCACCGCCTGCTCACCGACGACGTCGTGGCGCTGGATTTGTCCGACCCGGAACGGCCGATGATCCTTCCCGGATTTCCGCAGCTCAAGCTCGCCGCGGACGCGGCCGGTGCCATTCGCCTCAAGCAGGCGCAAGTACGCCCGCAGGTCCATCCGCAGATCGACAAGGCGCAGCATCGGCTGCATGACGGATTTGCCGCCGATGCGGTGCCGGTATCGCGCGTCTATGTGCTCGAGCGCGGCGTGCGGGCGGCGATCTCGCCGTTGACCGGCGCCGCCGCGCTGCCGGCGATCATCAAATTCTCCTATGTCACGCGGTTCGGCCGGCAGGCGCTGCCCGGCAATCTTGCCGCCGCGCATCTCAGCCAATGCGCACAGGTCGCCGGACGGGTCGGCGTCAGCCGCCTCGAAATGCCGGCCGGGCTCGCCCGGATCGACGAAGCAGTCGCCGCGATTGAAACCGACCTGGCGTCCGGGACAAGGTAAGCCAGGGCATGGGCTGGTCCTCGAAGTTTCGCCTGTCGCTTTTCCGGGACATCGCCGGTTTCGGCGCCATGATGGCGCATGTCGGCGGACGGCGCACGGCGACGGCGCTTGCCTTCCTGATCCTGGGCAGCCTCACCGAAGGCATCTCGATCCTGCTGCTCGTGCCGTTGCTGCGCCTGATCGGCAAGCCTGACCAGGACTACGCGGTGCGAGTGCCGGAGGCCTTGCACTGGCTAGTGCCCGGCGGAACGCTGTCGCTCGCGACCGTGCTCTGCCTGCTCGTCGCGCTGGTCGCGCTGCAAGCGACGTTCAACCGCTTCAAGTCGGTTTACATGGCGCGGCTGCTCTACGACTTCGTCAACCGCTTGCGCATGAACCTGTTCGAGAGCGTCGGCAAGGCCCGCTGGGGCGTTTTCACGCGCATCCGCAGCTCCGATCTCGACCATGCGCTCAACGGCGATGTCGACCGGGTGCAGGTGGCGGCCTTCTCGCTGCTGATGCTGACCCAGGCGACGCTGCTGCTGGCCGGCTATCTCGTGGTTTCGCTGTTCATTTCGCCGGTGATGACGTCCTTCGCCATCCTTGTCGGCCTGGTGCTGCTGGTTGCGCTGCAGCCGTTCCGGGCGCGCGCCAGCGCCTATGGCCGCACGCTGACCGGCAATCGCCAAGACCAGTACCGGACCGTCTCCGAGTTCCTCGGCGGCATCAAGGTCGCCAAGAGCCTGAATGTCGAGGCAAGCTACTTTGCCGAGCTCGGCGCGACGTTGGACAGGATGAAGACCGACAACATCGCCTTTGTCCGCAACAGCTCGCTCGGCACCGCCCTGTTCCAGGTGACGAGCGTGATCGGGCTCAGCCTCTTCATCTACATCGCTTTGGTCCGCTTCCACCTGTCGCTGGCCGAGATCGTCGTGCTGCTTCTCGTCTTCATGCGGGTCGCGCCGCGCTTCATGGACATGCAGCTTCAGACCCAGCAGGTGCTGATCAACCTGCCGGCCTACGCTTCGATGAAAAGCCTCCAGGCCCGCTTCGATGCCGAGCGCGAGCCGGACGGGAGCGTGGCCGAGCAAGGGGTAAAACTGTCGCTCGAGACCGGCCTCAACATCCGCGATGTGGCGTTCGCCTATGGCGAGGGCGACGGCAAGCCGGTGGTCAGCGATATCACCTTCGGCCTGCCCGGCGGCAAGGTGACGGCGCTGATCGGCCCTTCCGGTTCCGGCAAGAGCACGATCGCCGACATGCTGCTTGGCCTGCTCGAACCAACCGAAGGACGCATCCTGGCCGACGGCGTGGAGATCACGGCGCAGAATCGCCGGGCCTGGCGCGATCAGGTCGCCTATGTGCCGCAGGACGTGTTCCTGCTGCACGACACGATCGCCGCCAATCTGCGCCTTGCCGCACCTCAAGCCAGCGACGACGAGCTATGGGAGGCGTTGCGCAACGCCCATGCGGCCGATTTCGTGGAGCGCCTGGCATTGCGGCTCGATACGGTGGTGGGCGACCGCGGCGTCCGGCTTTCCGGCGGCGAGCGGCAGCGCATCGCCTTGGCGCGGGCGCTGCTGCGCACGCCCTCGCTGCTCATCCTCGACGAGGCGACGAGCGCGCTCGACTGGCAGAACCAGTCGCTGATCGCCCAATCGATCGAGGCGCTGCGCGGCCGAATGACGATTTTGACCATCGCGCACCGGCCATCGATGATCGCCTTCGCCGACTGGGTCGTGGCCATCGAGAATGGACGCATCGTGGAGGTCGGACAATACCGGCGGCTGAAGGCAAAAGCCGGCAGCCGCCTTGCCAGGATGCTGTCCGGCGAGCAGGCCGAGCGCGAAGGCGCGCCATCGGTCGAGACGGGGCCGGTCCCGGCGCCGGCCGAACGTTCAGTGGAGGCTGCGTCTGGCGCTTAGCTCTTCGCCGTCGGCGACCTTGTTCAGGATCGTGCCGCGGTCGGCCTCGCGGGCCTTGTCGGCCGATGTCGGCGTGGTCCCGCCAACCATGGCAAAGACCAGAAGGAAATAGCCGGCCTGGATAATCACGGCGCAAACGACGGCGCGAAGGAGGATGGTTCCCAGCGAAGCGCCATCGAAATAGGACCAACCGATGACGATCGCGAGCGCGAAGATCATGCCTATAATGAATTTTGGCAGAGACATGTTCGCCGGCCTCTCAACCGAGACGAGCATGCAGAAGCTGCGACTTACCCACCCGCGTAACTCCCCGTTGCGCCAAAGAGCTTTTTCTGGCTGCCCTATACGGCCGGTTGCTTCCGGCCTTCCTTACCCATGCAGACTATGACAGGAACAATTTGCGACTCTATTAAGGCAGATCGGCCGGAGCAAGGCCGTGCAGATATGGTTTCCAACGATTTTACGAGATCGACTCTGCCATGCTGCGTCGCACACTCTGGCTCCGGCAGCGATTCGATGAGCGATCTGCCGCTTCAGTAAAACCTGCCACTTTAATTAGTATTTTACCTGAATAACTTACCCTGGCGAGTGCTTCCATGGGCCTGCAACCGCGTTTCTTCTGCAGCAAAGAATGCACTGTCCAAAAATCGCCCAAAAGGCGGACTACATTTTCCTGGTTTGCTCTCACCTTGTCATAAACATGCCACAAAGGTGAAAATTTGGGCAAGGCAGGTTTATTATTTAATCAATTCATGACATGAACATTTCAGCGCGATGGGAAATTGTGTGTTGCGCTGCAGCATTTTTTTGATATCTTGCCGTAAACCATCCGTTCAACGTATGGAGCTTCTGCATGAGGGACGTCGCCAAGTCGGCTAATGCGGGTTTTGCGCAGGTCGGCGTTGATTTTCCACCCCCCATCGGCGGTCTGCTCAAACGCAGTTTCGATATCGTCGGTTCCCTGGCTGGGCTGGTCCTGCTCAGCCCGCTTTTCCTTATGGTCGCGCTGCTGGTCAAGCTTTCGGACAATGGTCCGATCTTCTATGGCCACAAGCGTATCGGCCGTGGAGGCAGGATCTTCTCCTGCCTCAAATTCCGCACCATGGTGCCTGATGGCGAGCGCGTGCTCAACGCCTATCTGGCGGCCAATCCGGAAGCCAACGCCGAGTGGATCGCGACGCGCAAGTTGAAGAACGATCCGCGCGTCACTCGCGTCGGCCAGGTGCTTCGCAAGCTCAGCCTCGACGAGTTGCCGCAGATCCTCAACATCCTGCAGGGCGACATGAGCCTTGTCGGTCCGCGCCCGGTCGTGCGCGATGAGTTGGAGATCTATGGCAGTGCCGCGGTCTATTACCTGAAGTCGCGCCCGGGTCTCACCGGGCTGTGGCAGGTGAGCGGCCGCAACGACGTGTCCTACGACACGCGCGTCGCCTTCGATCGCCACTATGTCGAGAACTGGTCGATGTTCCAGGACATCCGAATCATCTTCAAGACCGTTCCTGCCGTGTGGATGTCGCGCGGCAGCTATTGACCGACGGACCTGCCTCGCCCAACGCGGGGCAGGTATCCGGCAGTGATCTCATCGGGCGGATGGGGCCAAAGCGAATCGGAAACGTTCATTTGAAAAAAGACCCCTTCGGACTGTCTTACGCCGTCAGTCTCATACCCAGGACGACCGCCCGCCTCGCGGGCGCGTTGCTTGTTGCGGGATCGCTGGCCATGCCGCAGCTTGCAGCCGCCGGCGATTATCAGCTCGGCCCACTGGACAAGCTCAATATCCGTGTTGCCGAATGGCAGACCGTCGACGGCACGTTCCGCGACTGGGCGGCCATCAATGGCGAGTATTCGGTCGGCCCGGCAGGGACGCTGTCGGTGCCGTTCGTCGGCGACATGCAGGCTGCCGGCAAGACGACGGCGGAAGTCGCCTCGGCGATCGGGCTCGCCCTGCAGCGTAAGCTGGCGCTGCCGGACAAGCCGGAAGCGTCGGTCGAGATGGCGCAGTTCCGGCCGTTCTACATTTCGGGCGAAGTCCAGAACCCCGGCCAGTTTCCCTTCGTGCCCGATCTGACCGTGCTCAAGGCAATCAGCATCGCCGGCGGTATCCGGCGCAATGCCGACTATGGTCCGCAGATCGAAAAGGATCTGATCACCGCCAAGGGCAGCTATGAAATCTATGACGACCAGCGCTTGCGGCTGATGGTCAAGCGAGCCCGCATCGACGCCGACCTCGCCGGGAAAACGACTTTCGAGGTGCCTCAGGAAATTCAGGGCGATTCCAGATTGCCGACCATCGTCGCCGACGAAACTGCGATCCTGGTCTCCGACCAGAAGTCGCTCAAGCTGAAGCTCGATGCGCTCGATGATTTGAAGGGTGTTCTGCAGTCGGAAATCGAATCGCTGCAGAAGAAGATCGCCAACCAGCAGAAGCAGGTCGATCTGGCGACGCAGCAGGCCGACAGCATAGGTCCGCTGGCACAGAAGGGCCTGGTTGCCAATGCGCGTCTGCTTTCCTCGCAGCAGACGGTCACCGACCTGCAAGGCAAGATCCTGGACTATGAGACGGCTATCCTCACAGCCAAGCAGTCGATCAGCAAGGCAGAGCAAGATGCCATCGATGCCCGCAACACATTGGGTTCGAGCCTCACCGCCGATCGGCAGCAAACGGAGGCGAACCTGAATGAGGCAGCCTTGAGGGTCGGTATGCAGAAGGGTCTGATCGCACAGGCATCGGATCCGGCAACGACTGCCGCCCTCACCGGCAGTCAAGAACCGGCCCTGCTCTATTCACTGGTGCGGGTTGCCGACGGCAAGACGAGCGAGATCGAAGCCAAGGAAGACACGCCTGTCCTGCCGGGCGACGTGATCAAGGTGAAGCTGGCGCCGACGGCCAGCCAGTAGCGTCGCCGGCCCGGCTTGCTCGACTCGAGCCGAGGGACGGAGACGGGAGGGACAAGTCAGGCTCGTTCGCGTCACGGCGCGGGCGGGCGATCTGTTTGGACCGCTTGAAGGCATAACATGCAGCCCGCAGCCCCGCGTCACGTGTATCTGAACCTCGACGCCATCCGCGGCGTGGCGGCGATCAGCGTCATGCTCTACCACTTCTCGCCGTTCCTGGCAGACGGCAAGGTGCTGCCGTCGAGCTATCTGGCGGTCGATCTGTTCTTCCTGCTCAGCGGTTTCGTCATCGCGCATGCCTATGACCGCAAGATCGAGAACGGCATGGGCTTCGGCACTTTCGTTGCGATCCGCCTGATACGCCTCTATCCGCTCTACCTTGCCGGAACGCTGCTCGGTTTCTTCTATCTGCTGGTCAAGAACAGGTTGATGCCGGCCGAGTACATGCCGCTGTCCGAGATCGGCATGCAACTGACCACGGGCATGCTCTTCATCCCGCTGGTCAGCGATACCTACCATACGATCTTTCCGCTCAACCCCGCTTCGTGGTCGCTGTTCTTCGAGCTCATCGTCAACATCGCCTATGTCGCGGTCTTCGTGCTCCTGTCACGGCGCGTGCTGACGGGGATCGTCGCCGCCAGCCTCGTCTTGCTCGTCGTCGCCTCGATCCTCGCCGGCACGCTGGACTTCGGCATGACCGGCAACACCATTCTCAGCGGGCTGCCGCGCGTCACCTTCTCGTTCTTCCTCGGCGTGCTGCTCTGCCGATCGATGGCGCGCTGGCAAGGCGGCCTCGGCTTCCTGCGGCGCGGCCTGTGGGTCGAAGGCGCGATCCTGCTCACGCTTGCCGTCTTCGCCATCGCACCGGCCGGCGGCGCGCGCGTTGCCTACGACCTCGCCGCCATCGTCATCGTCTTCCCGATGATGGTGATGACCGGCGCGGTGGCGCCGACCGCGCCGCGATTGTCGGGCTTCTATGGCTGGCTCGGGCGGATTTCCTACCCGATCTACATCATCCACACGCCGATGCTGATGATCATCGCCGGGGCGGGCAAGGCTTTCTCGGTCGATCCGTTCGCGCATCATCCCTGGTTCGGCCTCGTGATGGCGGCCTCGGTCATCGTCATCGCCGACATCGCCACGCGCGTCTATGACGAGCCTGTCCGGCGCTTCCTGCAGCGGCAGATGCAGCGCGCCCGGGCCGTGGCTTAAGAAGGGTCAACGGGCAAAATCCGTTATGAAGATTCCTAAATCCATTCTGATCGATCCCGACCGCAACGAGAGCTACGGCGCCTTCGCCGTCGCGGTTTCCATGGTCGCTTTCGCCTATTCGCCGAATTTCGGCCAGATCCTGATCCTCGCCTACTACGCCGTCTGGCTGCCGCTGCTCTTCGTCGACTACCGGCGCTTCACCTGGAGACTTTCCACCGCCTGGCTGCCCATACTGCTTGCGGCCTATGTCTGCTTCTCGGTGTTCTGGTCCCAGGCGGCGGGCATCAGCGCGCGCGCGGCGGTGCAATATTCCTCGCATATCGTCTGCGCCTATGTCGCGGCGCGCACCATCAGCGTGCGCACGCTGATGGTGGGCTCGCTGATCGGTATCTTCGTCGTTCTGCTCTATTCGCTGAGAGTCGGCGCTTACGCGCTCGACATCATGGACGGCACGGTCAATTTCGTCGGCGCCTTTGGTTCCAAGAACCAGGTCGGCTTCTTCTCCTCGCTCGGCATCTTCTTCTGCCTTGCGTTCCTGGTCTTCTACCGGCGCAACTGGCTGGGCTTCGTCTGGACCGCGCCGATCATGCTTTTGTCGGTCTATATGCTGGCAATCGCCCATTCGGCGACGTCGGTGGCCTCGCTGCCGGCCGTGATCGGCATCGTGTCGCTGCTCACCATGACCAAGGTGCTATCGCTGCGCTATCGCCGCGTGCTGTTCATCATCGGCGCCGGCGCGCTGGTGATGGCTGTCGTGGCGGCGCTCAACCTGGGCCTGCTGGATCTCGTGCTCGGCCTCTTCGGCAAGGATTCGACGCTCACCGGCCGCACCTATCTCTGGGAGCAGGGCTGGGAGGCGGCGCAGCAGCATCCGCTGCTCGGTTACGGCTACGCCGCCTACTGGGTGCAGGGCTTTGCCGATCCGGAGCGGCTGTGGGCGGAGTTCTACATCTCGACCCGCTCCGGCTTCCATTTCCACAACACCTATGTCGAGACGCTGGTCGAGATCGGCTTCATCGGCGTCACCCTGCTGGCACTGGTCATCCTGCGCGCTTTCTACGGCCACGTCTCGAAAGTGGTGTTCGGGGAGTGGAACGCCGATTCGGTGGTGCTTGCCGGCGCGATCGGGCTGATGCTGATCCGCTCGTTCTTCGAGGTCGAGATGCTCGGCCCCTACTTCATGGCGTCCTTCATCGTCTATTACGGCCTGTTCAGGCTGACCCCGTTGCCGGCTTTCCGACGCCGCCGGGTAGCCATTCCCGCCGAGGACGAGCGGCATGGCGGTGGCCACATGCCGGCCCCTATCTGATCAGTGGGAAGCAACGGCCGAACGCGCGACCGCTGCCTGGATCAGCCGGTCGGCCAGGATCGCCAGGAAGGCGATCGACAGGCCGGCGATCAAGCCCATGCCGGCATCGGCCTTGCCGAGCGCGACATAGACCGCCTGGCCGAGATCGCGCGTGCCGACAAGCGCGGCGATGGCCAGCATCGACAGCGCGGCCATGATGGTCTGGTTGAGGCCGAGCATGACGACCGGCAGAGCGAGCGGCAGCTTTGCCTGCAGCAAGGTCTGCATCGGCGTCGCGCCCATCTGCTCGACCGCCTCGACGACGTCGGCGCGCACATGCCGCAATCCATGCTCGACATAGCGGATCGGCGGCACGATTGCGTAGAGCATGATGGCGATCAGCGCAGTGAACTCGCCGACCTTGAAGAACATCAGCGCCGGGATGAGGAAGACGAATTGCGGCATGGTCTGCAGCGCGTCGCAGATCGGCTTCAGGATGCGCGAGACGCGGTCGCTGTGCGCCGCCCATGTGCCGAGCGCGCCGCCGACCAGGAGGCAAAGCAGGACCGCCAGCGTGCAGAGATAGAGCGACTGCACCAGTTGCGGCCATAGGCCGTTGACCAGGATCAGCCCGAAGCCTGCCACCGCGAAGAGCCCAAGCCGCCGCCCGCCCACCTGGGCTGCGAGCAAGGCGACCGCAAGGATGAAGACAGGCCAGGGCAGATCGAGAAAGCCGGTGTAGAGAACGAGGCCGGCCGCGAGCACGGCGACCGCCGCCCGCCAACCGAAGCGGCGCGCAGCCAGCCCGGCCAAGGCCAGCACCACAACAACATAGATTGCCAGCGCAGATGGCGGCAGCGAAAAGCCCCACATGGCCGGCGTCGCCGAGCCCGAAATGCCGACGCGCATCGGCAAAAGCAGGCAATAGAGCACGGAATTGCGCACACCGTTGAAGAACCAGGCATAGTCGCGCACAAGCCCCAGCAGCCACTGGTTGACGGCGCCCATCTGCATGCGCAGCCCGGTTTCCGGCAGTAGCGTCGCATCGGGCGCGGCCAGCCGGATGACGACGGCGAGGGCCAGCGCGATTACCAGAGACAGGGCCAGCCGGCGTGGCGTCATCCATCGCATGGCGCGCGTCGGCCCGGTCTCCGGCGCCTTGGCGAAACCGATGGTCAGGCGGTCGATGAGGATGGCGAGCAGGGCGATGACGAGGCCGGAGAGGATGCTCTGGCCGAACTCGGCCTTGCGCATGGAGGACAGGACCTCCCAGCCGATATCCTCGAAGCCGCCGATGATGGCGGCGACGATCACCATCGACAGCGCCGCCATCGTCGTCTGGTTGAAGCCGACGAGAAGCTGCGGCAGCGCCGTCGGCACCTCGACCTGCCAGAATTGCTGGCGGCGCGTGCAGCCGCTCATCAGGCCGGCCTCGCTGATCGCCGCCGGCACGCGGTCGAGCCCGAGCATGGTGTTGCGCACCATCGGCGGCGTCGCGTAGATCGCCGAGGCGATCAGCCCGACCACCGGACCGAAGCCGAACAGAAGCAAGAGCGGGATAAGATAGGCGAAGGCCGGCACCGTCTGCATCAGGTCGAGCGCTCCGAGCAGCACCGGACGCCAGCGCGGGCGAGCGTAGCCGAGAACGCCAAGCAGGAAGCCGAGCACGGTCGAGATCGGCACGGCCAGCAGCACCAGCGCCAGCGTGTTCATGCTTTGCGGCCAATAGCCGGCCAGCAGGATATAGGCGAGCGTGGCGAGCGCGAAGATCGCCAGCCGCTCGCCGCTCGACTTCAACGCCAGGGCGGCGACTGCCAGCATCACCGCCGGCCAGGGCAGCCAGGCGAACACCAGCCGCGCGCCGCGCATCGGCGCATCGAGCAGGGCGGACAGCGCGCGGAACCCGGGCTGGATGACGGCGACCACCACGTCGGTCACGGCGTTGATGTACGTGGCCAGCGGCAGCGTCCATTCCTTGGGGAAATTGACCAGCCAGGGAAGCTCGGTTTTCAGCAGCAGGCAAAGCACCGTCAGCACCGCCAGGCCGCACCAGGGAACAAGGGTCGGCGCGATGGCGAACCTTTGCGGGGATGGCGCGATCGCGGCCGGCGCCGTCATGAGCGCGTGCGCCTCGCCTGCTCGCGCTCCAGCACGGCGAGCACCGCGCCGGCGCTGAGCACCGTCGGCGGGCTGCCGCCGGCGCCCGGCACAGCGAACGCCGCCACGCCGGAGGCGAGCTGCGGGATAAGCGCCTCGAGACTGGTGTCGGCGGCGACGCTCCGTTCGGGCAGCGCCGCGCCATTGGCGGGCGTGGCGATGTCACCGGCCGTGATGACGTGCAGCAGCGGCATGTCCTCGGTGAACTGCGCGACATAGTCGTCGGCCGGGTTGAGCACAATGTCGGCCGGGCGGCCGATCTGCACGATCTTGCCGTCCCGCATGATCGCCAGCCGATCGGCCAGGCGGAAGGCCTCGGCGATATCGTGGGTGATGAAGATGATGGTCTTCTTCAGCATGCGCTGCAGGCGCAGGAACTCATCCTGCATCTGCTTGCGGATCAGCGGATCGAGCGCCGAGAACGGCTCGTCGAGGAACCAGAGCTCCGGCCCCACCGCGAGCGAGCGGGCGATGCCGACGCGCTGCTGCTGGCCGCCGGAAAGCTGGTGCGGGAAGGACGCCTCGCGGCCTTCGAGCCCGACCAGCGCGATCATCTCGCGGGCGCGGGCTTCGCGCTCCTTCGCCGGCTTGCCCTGGATCTTCAGCGGGAAGGCGACGTTGCCCAACACGCTCAGATGCGGCAGCAGGCCGAAATTCTGGAACACCATGCCCATGGCGTGGCGGCGCAGTTCAATGAGCTCCTTGCCGCTGGCGGCGAGCAGGTTCCTGCCGTCGAGCAGGATCTCGCCGGCACTCGGCTCGACCAGGCGCGACAGGCAGCGCACCAGGGTCGACTTGCCGGATCCGGACAGGCCCATGATGACGAAGATCTCGCCAGTCGCCACCTCGAAGCTGGCATCGACCACGGCCGGCAGATGCGCTTCCGCGCGCAGGCGTTCGGCCAGCGCGTCGGGATCGATCACATAGCCGCGCGAGTCGAAGTAATAGCCGGGACGCCGGCCATAGACTTTCCAGACATTGCGGCAGGCAAGTTTTATCGGGCGCGCGGCGGCGTTCATCGGCAACCGCCCGTGCCCTGCCCGGCCCTGCGCGTCGCGGGAGCCGGACCCTGGTGGCCTTCAGCCCTTGTCAGGCACATCGGCGGAATTATCCCTTGGCGCCGTCGACCCAAGGTTTCCACACCGCCTCGTTCTTGTCGATCCATTCCTTGACGACGGCGTCGAGATCCTTGCCCTGCTTGTCGACCGCCAGCATCAGCTTCTGCTGCTCGGTCGCATCCATCTTGAAGGCCTTGAGGAAGGCATAGGCCGCCGGCCATTTGGCGCCGAAGCCCGACCAGACGATCTTGTCGACGTCAGGCGGCGTGATGCAGTGGTCGTTGGTCTGCTGCTTGCAGGGCGGCATCGTTACCCAGCCGACATCATTCTCGGCCAGCGCGTAATGCGGACCCCAGAACATCATGATCAGCGGTGTCTTGGCGGCTTCCGCTGCTTCCAGCTCGGCGACCAGCGCGCCTTCGGAGCCGGACGGCACGGCGGTATAGGGCATGTTGTTGTCGGCAAGGATGGTCGCTGCACGCGAGCCCCAGTCGGACGGGTAATCGAGGAAGCGGCCGTTCGGCGCGGTCTCGGGCGTCGCCAGCGCTTGGACGCATTCAGGCTTGTTCAGCGCAGTCCAATCCGGCAGGCCGGGGCAGACCTTCTCCATGAATTTTGGATAGATCCAGCCTTCCTGTGTCTTCAGATCGAGCTTGCCGATGTCCTCGATCTGCTTGGCCGCCAGCACCTTCGGATAGATGTCGCCGACATTGTTGAGCCAGATCTCGACCGAGGCGCTGAGCGAGCCGTCGGCCAATCCTGAGAATTGCGGAAAATTGCCGGCGGTGACGTATTCGACCTTGTAGCCGAGCTTTTGCAGCAGTTGCCCGGCGATGTGGGTGGAGACATGCGCGCCGGTCCATTCCAGCATGGCGAGCTTGATCGGCTCGTCCTTGGCGCCGAGATCGGCGCTTTGCCCAGCCGTCGTTGCGGCAAGCATCAGCGCGAGGCCAATTCCGGCCCCTTGCAAGGCACTTTTCGTTTTCATGTCAGTTCCCCTGTTGTTGATGGCCTTTCTTCCAAGCCGGTCTCTTCCCACGAGACCGGTCACCCCCAACCGACGCTACCACAAGGCGCCGCCGGTGATCTGGATATTCTCCATGGTGATCCCCTTGGCGAGGTCCGAGCAGAGGAAGACGGCGAGCGCCGCGATCTCCTCCGGCCGCATCATGCGACCCTGGGGATTGCCTTTCCTGAATTCGTCCATCAGTTCCTCGGCGCCGCGGCCCTTGCCTTCGCGCTCGACGACCTGCGCCACATTGCGCCGCATCAGCTCGGTCTCGACCCAGGTCGGGCTGATCATGACGCAGGTGACGCCATGCGGCGCACCTTCCAGCGCCACGCAGCGGGTGAGGCCGAGCAGGCCGGCCTTGGAGGCGCAATAGGCTGGGTTGTCCTTCCAGCCGACCGAGGCCGCCGTCGAGCCGATGTTGACGATGCGGCCCCAGCCGCGCCCGATCATGCCGGGCAGCACGGCGCGCGTGGTGCGGAACGCGCCGGTGAGGTTGGTGTCGACGATCTTGTCCCACAACTCGTCGGAATGGCCGCAGACCGGCTGTTCAGCCGTGGTGCCGGCGGCGTTGACCAGGATGTCTGCCTGGCCGACGGCCGCCTGGGCTTCCGCGAAGAACAGGTTGGTGAGCGCGCTGTCGCGGACGTCGAGATGGGCGGCATGCACCTTGGTGCCGTGGGCGGCCAGCGCCGACCTCACGCGCTCGATCTCGTCGGCGCCGGGATAATAGGCGGCATCCGCCCTGCCCGGCTGCGGCGGCGCCACATAGGAGCCGACGGCAACGTTGGCGCCTGCCTTGGCGAGCGCCGTGGCGATGGCAAAACCCATGCCCGAGAATCCGCCGGTGACGATGGCGCTGCGGCCGGTGAGGTTGGTCATCGCAAGCGGTCTCCATATTCACACTGCAAGATAGCCTCCGTCGACGACCATTTCGGAGCCGGTGACGAATTTGGATTCGTCCGAGGCGAGGTAGAGGACCATGTAGGCGATGTCGTTCGGCTCACCGAGGAAGCCGATCGGATGGCGCGACAGCGCCTTGGCTTTCTCCTGCTCGAGCTTTCCCAGATCGCGCAAATAGTTCTCGGTCTGCGGCGTCCAGATATAGCCCGGGTGGATGGAGTTGCAGCGGATGCCGTAGCGCCGTTCGGCGCAATGGACGGCGACCGCCTTGGTCAAGGTGCGGACGCCACCCTTGGAGGCGCAGTAGGCGGCAAGCTCCGCCTCGCCGATGATGCCGTCGATGGAGGAGAGGTTGATGATCGATCCGCCGCCGGATTTCTTCATCAGCTTGATGCCTTCCTGGCAGCCAAGGAAGACGCCGTCGAGATTGACCGCCATGGTGCGCCGCCATTCGGCCAAGGAGGTGTCTTCTATCGTCTTGGCAATCGCGATGCCGGCATTGTTGACCAGCACGTCGAGCCGCCCGAAGCGCTGCTCGACCGCCGCCATGACCGACGGCCAGTCCTCGGGCTTCGATACGTCATGGCGCAGCGCCAATGCCTCGCCGCCGGCCTTGACGATCTCCGCCGCCGTATTGCCCGCGAGGCCTTCATCGATGTCGCTGACGACCAGCCTGGCGCCTTCCGCCGCCAGCAGAAGCGAAGACGCCCGTCCGAGGCCGAGACCGGCCCCGGTAACGAGCGCCACCTTGCCTGCGACGCGACCCATCAGCGGCATCAACCTCCTCTGTTGACGCAATTCCGGACGGAAAACCGTTTCACACTTTTCCTGGAATTGCTCTGTTCTGCTCCAGCGGCTTGCCCAGCCAATCGCGATAAAACCCTTCGAGATCGGGCTCGAAGTCATGCACGATCGGGTAGCCTGGCGCGGCCGCCTCGACCTCGTGAAGCGTGCCGCATTCAGGGCAGATGAATTCGCGGATTTCCATCCAGTCCGGATCCGGCAGATCGCTGTTGGGATAAATCTCGCGCAGCGATTCCTCGCTGTCGCGCACGATGATCGAGGCCTTCAGCTTCCAGTTCTTGCGGTAGTCGCCGAAGGAATGGCCGCATTCGCATTTCGTCACCCGCTCGTCGCCGCTCTGGCAGATGAAGAGATGGTCGCCGACGGGGAGCAGGATCGGGTCCTTCCAGCCGACGCGGTCCTGCAGCACCGCGACATATTTGAAGAAACGGTCGTCGTCCTTGTAGGCGCTCATGATGCGGCGCGTCTGCGGCCAGGGCAGCGTGCCGGCAACCAGATCGGCGATGACTTCCTTGCTGTATGAGGTCATGGTCCCTTACTCCACGCCGAAGGTCGATTTGGCATCGACATCCCAAAAGGTCGAAAAGTCCTTGGTGAAGCGCGGCGAGAGCTTGATCGCGCTGGCGTACATCTTCTTCACCTCGGGCGCGAAACCGGCCGCCTTCACCCGTTCGCGCTCCTTGGCGATCCATTCCGAAACCGGCCTTGCGCGGGCCAGGCGCTTTGCCCGCATCTCGGCGCGATGGCGTTTGGTGGCTTCGAGATTGGCGACCGGAAAGCCTTCCTCGTCTTCGTCGAGCACGATGCCGAAGATGCCTTCAGCCGCTTGCCTGGTGAGGAAGCCGTTCTCGACGTCCCAGGCGGTTTTCACCGGGTCGCGCTCCAGCACGTCGCCGTAACCGCCGCCGCCATTATAGGAATGGCTGAAGACGTCGCCCGTCTTGTGCGGCGCGGTGATATAGGGCCCTTCCATTGTCACGTGCTCGCCTTCGAGGCGCACTTCCAGCTCCGAGCGGTACGGATTGGTGCCGGTGTGGTGCGCCAGCGGCGCGCCGTTCTCGGCCAGCTCGAAGATGTTCGAGTTGCGCACCGCGCGATGCTTCTGGCAGGTAGGCGCCGGATAGCCGCCGCACAGGCCGCCATTGTCGAAGACGCGCGACGAGTGCTCGGACGTAACCAGCCGCAGATGATCGGTCTTGCTCACGAGCCAGGTCGACAGGAA
This sequence comes from Mesorhizobium sp. RIZ17, assembly GCF_051127865.1. Classification (NCBI taxonomy): domain Bacteria; kingdom Pseudomonadati; phylum Pseudomonadota; class Alphaproteobacteria; order Hyphomicrobiales; family Phyllobacteriaceae; genus Mesorhizobium; species Mesorhizobium sp. RIZ17. The sequence continues at coordinate 2,401,163 of NZ_CP147861.1, read as the reverse complement.
GGAGCAGCCGCCGCGATATTTGCCGGCGCCGCCGGAATTGGGAACGATGGACCGGCCTATATAGAGCATCGGCATGTTCTGTTCCCAGATCTCGATATTGCCCATGTCGGATTCCGGGTTCCAGCCGACATAGGCGGTGTCCAGCCCGTCCTTGATGGCCAGCGCGCCGGAGCCGGCGGCGGCGCATTCGAAATGCGCCATGCCGAACGGTGTGCCGTACTGGCTGGTGCCGCCCATCTCGATCATCGGGCTGTTGACCTGGCCGACAAAAGCCTCCTCGACGAAGCCGCGGGCGATGAAGGAGCGCGACAGGAGCCGCTGGAACACGCCATAGGCCGGCAGCAGCAGCGCCCAGGAGGTGGCGGTCGCCACCATTTCGTTGTCCGGGTTGGTCCAGGTGCCGTGCGGCAGTTTCAGCTCGGTCGCCATCCAGGCGCCGTCATTGACCAGGCCTTCGAAGTTCATGTGCTGGGTCAGCGTCACGAACATGCCGCCGTCCATGCCGGCCGGCGTGCAGTTCATCGAATGGTAGCCCCAGGGCTGCGTGCCCTCGAAGTCCATCTTGATCTTGCCGTCGCTGGTGATCTCCATCTCGATCGGGATGTTGTAGAGCCAGTCGGGATCGCCCAGCGGCTGGTAGCCCGGCTTGCCGGCGGTGACGTGGCCATAGAAGGTGTGACCGCGATAGATGCCGGGTACGGTGAGCTGGCGAGTGCGGGCGAGCTGGGCGCGGCGGCCCTCCTCGATGAATTCCTTCGACACCTGCATCCAGTAGTCGAGGCCGATCTCGTCGATCAGCGCCTTGACGCTTTCGCGCATGTCGATGCAGGACGCCACCTTGGCCTTTTCATCCAACACCCAGTAGATCGGCATGCGCAGATTGCGCTCGCAGCGGATAACGTAGTCGCGCCGCAACTCGTCATTCTGGCCGACCTTTTCGGCGCAGACGAACAGGCCTTCGGTGAAGCGCTCCTGGGCGAGCGCCACGTCGCCGCCGGGCGTGATACCACCGGCTTCGAGCTCGTGGCAGACGGCACCAGCCCAGCCGACAAGCTTGCCGGAATGGAAGATCGGCACGACGTCCATCACGTCCGGCACCTGCACGGTGCCGATGAAGGCGTCGTTGTTGGCGAAGATGTCGCCGTCATTGATCTTCGGGTTCTCTTCGTAGCCGTTGCGGATCATCCATTTGATGAAGCGGCTCATCGTGTGCACATGCACCATGATGCCGTTGGAGAGCGCGATCGCGTCGCCCTCCGGCGTGTAGATGGCGACGACCATCTCGCCGACCTCGCGCACGCCGGGCGAGGCGGAAATGCGCCGGGCCATCTCGCGGGCCGAGACGCAATAGGCGCGCAGCTTGGTGTGCAGCGTCTCGAACTTCAGCGGATCCTGGTTGCGCAGATGGAGCTCGGTGATGCCGTCATAGCAGCCGGTCGCTTCCATCAGCCGTTCGGATTCGAGCAGCCGTTCGCGGATGCGCAGCGCAGAGGCGGGTTTGTCCAGCATGGCGTTCGCCCTTCTCAAGCGTGGGTGTAGTGCAGCAGCGTCCATTCATCGACATGGACGCGGTCCTGCGGGTGGACGACGAGCGTCGTCGCCGGATGTTCGATGATGGCCGGACCGATCACCTCGTGGCCGGGCTGCAGCAAATCCATCTCGTAGAGATTGGCCTTGTGCCAGCGGCCGCCGATATAGGCCTCGCGGACGCCCTTGTGGGCCGACGCGGGGTCGGACTTGCCGAGCGGCCGCTTGACCAGCATCGGCTTGACCTTGTCGGCGGTGGCGATCAGCCCCAGCTCGGTGATCGAGAAGCCGGCCTCGCCGTAGCGCGACACGCGGTGGTTGACCTTGGCGTAGACCGCCTCGAATTCGGCGATGACCTTGCGCATATCGTCGGCTGATTTGATAGCCGACAGCGGCGCCACCACCTCGACGTCCTCGAGCTGGCCGGTGTAGCGCATCATCAGGAACGGCACGGTCTTGATCTTATCCAGCGCATGGCCGTCGGCGACCATCTCGTCGACCGCGGCCCTGGTGAGATCGTCCCAGACATTGGTGACCTTCTTGCCGAACGCGACCAGCTCGTCATCGCCGGCGCGTGCGCCGATATCGATCTGCGTCGAGACCGAATGTCGGCGCATGAAGTCGGCGGTGGTGCAGCCGAACGCCGAGAAGGCGGCGGCGAACTGGAAGGTGATGATGTCCTTGAAGCCGATGCCCCTCGAGCAGCCTGCGAGATGCAGCGGGCCGGAGCCGCCATAGGAGAGCAGCGTGAACTCGGACGGGTGGATGCCTTGTCCGGAGATGACGCGGCGCAGCGCGTTGTTGGCGTCGGCCTCCAGCATGTCGATCATGCCTTCAGCGGCTTCCTCGACACCGACGCCGAGCACGCGGGCGCATTTCTCCTCGAAGGCCTTGCGCGCCTTCTCGACTTGCAGCACGACCTTGCCGCCGAGGAAGTAGTGCGGGTTCAACCTGCCGAGGATGGCGTCGCAATCGGCGATGGTCGGCTCGGTGCCGCCCTTGGCGAAGCAAATCGGGCCGGGGTCGGAACCGGCGCTTTCCGGCCCGAGCGAGACCTTCCTGGTCAGCGGGTCGACCTTCAGGATCATGCCGGCGCCGGCGCCGATCGTGTCCAGATGCAGCGTCGGCACGTTGAGCTTGAAGCGGTCCATCAGCGGCTCGTTCTCGATCCGCGTCTGGCCGCGCGTGATGACGCCCATGTCGAAGGACGTGCCGCCCATATCCGAGCAGATCAGCGAGTCGTTGCCGATCAGCTTGCCGACATAGGCCGCGCCGAGGATGCCGCCGATCGGGCCGGAGATCATCGTCTCGTGCAGGCGCGGATGGTTGATGGAGGTCAGGCCGCCGAAGGAGAGCAGCGTCTGCACGCCATATTTGAAGCCGTATTTCTTCGAGACGTCCTCGATGCCCTTCAACTGCTTGCGGCCGCGCGAGGTGGCGTAGGCCTCGATCAGCACCGAATTCAGCCGCGACTGCTCGCGGATGACCGGGCGCACCTCGTGGCTGGTGTAGACGAGGATGTCGGCGCCGGCAGCGGCGATCTCCTCGCGGCAGATCTCGGCGATGCGCTTCTCATGCGCCGGATTGACGTGCGAGAAGACGGTCATGATGCAGATCGCCTCGACCTTGTCGGCGATCAGCTTCTTTGCCGCGGCATGCACCTCGTGCTCGTAGAGCGGCAGGATGATGTCGCCGAATTGATCGATGCGCTCCGTGACGCCATGCGTGCGGCGGCGCGGCACCAGCGGATCGGGATGGTGGTGGGTGACCGCATGCAGGCGGTCGGCATAGGAATAGTCCGCCCAGGCCTGCAGGCCGCGGCCCATCAGGATCATGTCCTCGAGGCCCTTGGTGGTGATCAGCCCGAGCTTGCGGCCGGTGCGCGACAGAAGCGTGTTGAGCATGCCGGTGCCGGAATAGAGCACCACGTTGACGCCCGAGAACAGGTCCTGCAGCGAGATGCCCCAGGCCTCGGCCGCGTCCTCGGCCGAGGCGAGGAAGCCTTCCGCCTCGTTCTTCGGCGTGGTCGCCGACTTGCCGATCTTGAAGTGGCCGTCCTGATCGACAAGGATCGTGTCGGTCATGGTGCCACCGGCGTCGATGCCGATGACGATGGGGTTGGTGGTGATCTGGTCCACGTGTCGCCTTCCCTTATCGAGAACGACCATAGGCTAGATTCCCGGAGCCGGATCGCGCCATATGCCTAAAGACACAATGACCGCGCGACGCGGTTCGCCGAGAAAAGGGCATGCGCATGGGCAATATCTGGGCGCCGCTGGCCAAGGCGATCGCCGCCACCGGCACCGACCGGCATGTCGACTGCCTGATCGACCTGATCGGCGCCGACATCGCGCACGACCTGGTAACGGTGACGCGCTACTCAGCGACCAGGACGCCCGAATTCGTCAAGCACCGGCGCTTTTCGGACGAGATGGTGCGGCGCTACCTCGACAATTACTACGTCTTCGATCCCTTCTATGCGTCATGGCGGCGCCAGCGCCGGCTCGGCATCGTGCCGCTGAAAGGGTTGGCCGACGAGGAGGCCAAGCGCGGCCAGTACATAGCCGGTTTCCTGGCGCAGTCGGAGATATGCGACGAGGTCGGCATCCTGCTCGCCGACGGCGGCGACTGGTGCCTCGGCATCTTCCTCGACCGCTCGACCGTGTCGTTCAAGGACAGCGAGATCGCGCTGCTCAGCGAGCGGCTGCCGGTGTTCGAGGCGCTGCATGCGCTGGACATCAAGGCGCGCGGCTCAGATTTTTCGCGCACCTCGGCGCCGAGCGGTCCCGGCGCGTCGCCGCAGCAGAAACCGAGCATTCCGGAAAGCCTGTGGCCGGAGCTATCGCTGCGCGAGCGTGAACTGGTACAACTGATCCTCGCCGGACACCCGACCGCTAACATCGCCGAGCGACTCGGCATTACCGTCGGCACGGTGAAGAACCACCGTCGCCGCATCTATGAGAAACTCGACATCACCACCGAGCGCGAATTGTTCCTGCAGTTTTTCCAGCACCGGTTGGACACGTGACCGGCAGCGGTGTTTCGACATGCGATCAGGGCCCGTATTCCGCCGGCAGAGGTCGCAGTAACGTGATTAAGAACCAAGGGGTTGCCCATCCGGTGCTTGACGAGGACGGCGCCGGCAAAAAAGATCGAGCAAGGAATTCCGTGGGGGTACTGGCGAATGCAGCCCGGAGAGCTGACCGAATACGCCATAAGCCTGCTCGAGCGCGGCTATATATGCCTGCCGCTTCGTGCGGGCAGCAAGCATCTTGACCTTGCAGCGATGGAGTACGACCCGCTGCACCTGAGGACGTTGCGCAAGGATCTGAAGGAACTGGCCTTCACCTCTGTCGCCTTCCAACTGGCGCAGAAGCCGCCAGGCAGCGGCGACATCGCGCGCTGGTTCCGCGACTTTGCCGGCAATATCGGCATATTGGGAGGATTTTCCAACCTGATGATCCTCGATTTCGATGACGCCGCCGGCTACCGTGCCTGGCTGGCCGATCACAAGACGATCGCGAACGCTACGCCGACAGCAAAGTCGCCAAGCGGGTTTCACGTCTATCTGAGGACACGCGAGCCGATGGTCTCCTCCAGCCTCCACTTCGGCTTGCGCCGCGTCGGCCATGTCAAGGCGCTCGGCGGCTATGTGGTGGGTTCTCCCTCCGTGCTCGGGGACGGCTCCTCCTACAGCTGGATCAAAAGCCAGTCACCCTTCGACATCGAGCCGCAAGTGGTCGATGATCTTGGCAGTCTTTCGCTGCGCCCGGTGTCGATGCTCAAACATCACTATAACCGCGTGCTGAAGCGTGGCTTCTTCGAACGGCAATGAGCCACATGGCGGCCGACATAACCGTCGTCATCCCGGCAAGGAATGCGGCTGCCACGCTGGACACCGTGCTCGGCAGCCTGGTTGCCGACAGGCCGGTCATCCGCGAGATCCTGGTGATCGACGACGGCTCGGACGACCGGACGGCTGCCGTGGCTAAGGAGAGCGCGCAAAGCCGCGGCTTGCCGCTTGATGTGGTGAGCGTGCGCCTGGGCAGCGCGGGCGCCGCGCGCAATGTCGGAATCGAGCGGGCAAGCGGCACATCCATCTTCTTTCTCGATGCCGACGACGAGGTGCTGCCCGGCAGCCTGTCGCTGCTGGGCTCGGCGCTCGCAGGCCAACCGCTCGCCGGCCTTGCCGTCGGGGCCAGCATACGGCGCGCGAAGGGCCGGCCGGACAAGCTCAAGACGCCGCATGGCTATGGCCCCGACAGGCGGCAGAACACGCGCCGATACCTGCGCAACGAATTATGGCCGATCGCCATGGGAAGCGCGCTGGTTGCCGGCTGGGCTACAGCCGGCATTCGCTTTCCCGAGACGATCGGCCTCGACGAGGACACCTGCTACTGGGCGTCGTTGCTGGCGCGCGCCGATATTGTCGCGATCGAGACGCCGGTGCTCCTCTACCACCATGACGAGGCCCGGATGGCGCGGCGCTTCATCACGGCGCCGCGCAAGACCTTTCTGGCCATAGCGCGCGAGCTCAACGGCCTTGCGGCCGCCGGCGTCGAGCAGGGGCCTCTGCAATGGCGAAAGGCCTGGATAGCGCAGCGCATCGCGCGCCAGCTCATCAAGCACAGGATGTTCGCCGACGCGGCCGGCATGATGCGCGCGGTCAAGGCGCATCGGGAACTTGGCCGGAGCTGGAAGGCGGCACAATACCTGGCCAGGATCCGGTTCGGGCGGCTGGCAGGCAACAGGCCGGATATATCTGTCGATCCGGCGGCGCCCCGACGCACGCTGATCGTCAGCTTCGACCCTGCCTATCCGCCTGTCTCCGGCGCCGATCTCAGGACCTTCGGCAATGCCGGCGCGGCGGCCGAGTTCGGGCCCGTCCGCCTTGCCTCGGTAAAGCCGGCCGGCTCGATGCAGCCACCCGACCGCGACATCCGCGTGGTGTCGCTGGCCACGGAAGCCGACAAGCGATCGCATTCGCTCGGCTGGCGACGCCTCAAAGGAGAAAACCGCATTCCACGTGCGGCGCTCGCTCGCCTCAAGGCCCTGGTGCGCGAGTTCCGTCCGGACACGATCGTCGTCGAGAGCATTCCGCTGTTCAAGCTGCTGCAGCCTTTGCGGCCGCTGACCAGGCAGCTCGTTCTCGACATGCACAATGTCGAGTCTGATCTCGCCGCCCAAGCGCCCGGCAATGCCCCGCCGTCCGTGTCGCCCGACATAAGGCGGTTGGAGCGGAGAGCGGCGGCCATCGTCGACCGTATCTGGGTGTGTTCGAAGCGGGACCGCGAGCGGCTCAACGCTATTGTGGCGCACAGAACACCGATCGAAATCGTGCCGAACGGCATCCCGCGCGCCCAAGGGTCGTTTGCGACGCTGCCGCCGCCGCCCGGCACATCCGACGGATTTCCGGTGATCCTCTTTGTCGGCCATCTCGGCTACAGTCCCAACATCGATGCCGCTGAGCGCCTGGCCAGCATCATCCTGCCGCGGGTCCGGCAGGCGTTGCCAGGCGCGCGGCTCGTCCTTGCCGGCCGTTCGCCCGATCCAGCCGTCCGGACCCTGTCAAAACTCGACAGCGTCGTCCTGATCGAAAATCCCGACGATATCGGCCCCCTGCTGTCGGCAGCGCATCTTTGCATCGTTCCACTCCGGACCGGGGGCGGCACGCGCATCAAGATCCTGGAAGCGATGGCCGCGGGTGTTCCGGTGATCGCGACGCCGCTCGCGGCGGAAGGACTCGACCTCACCGGCGGCGAAGACTTGCTCCTGTCCGATAACGACGAAGGACTTGCCAGCCTGACGGTCGCGCTCTGTTTTGACCCTGCCCGCATGGCTCGGCTGCGCGCCCGGGCCCATGATATCGCATGGTCTCGTTTCGGGCCCCGGGCAATCCGCGACGCCGTTCGCCATGGCCTGGGACTGGACGGCGCCAGCCGATGAACCGCTGCACAACGAGCCTTCGATGATCCCCAAGATCCTGCACCAGACCTGGAAGACCGACGAAATCCCCGCCCGGTTCCGGGCTTATGTCGAGAGCTGGAAGCGGCACCATCCGGACTGGACGATGATGTTCTGGAACGATCGGCGACTGCTCGCGTTCGTCGCCCAGCATTATCCCGACTTCCTGCCGACCTTTTGCAGTTACGAACGCGGCGTGCTGAGAGCGGACGCCGGACGGTATCTGCTTCTGCATCATTTCGGCGGCGTCTACGCCGATATCGACTGCGAATGCGTGGCATCGTTCGATCCGCTGGCCGGCGAGGACCGGATCGTGGTCTGCAAGGAACCGGACACGCATGCACGGGTGCAAGCCGATTTCCGCCGGCTGCCCTATCTTCTGTTCAACGGCACGATTGCCAGCCCGCCTGGCCATCCCTTCTGGCTTCACCTCCTGTCCTTCCTGCCAGGGCTGGCCCACGCCAAGGAAGCCATCGACGCGACCGGCCCCTGCGTGTTGACTTCGGCCCAGCTCAGCTATGACGATCAATCCGCCTTCGCCATCCACCCTTCGGCGTTGTTCGCACCGGTGGACTCGGCCGGACGCAATGGCGACAACGGGACGCCGACCCTTTCCATCCACCATTGGGCCGGCACATGGTGGACACGCGCCTCGGCCCCGGGGTGGCGAGACAAGATCCGCACGCAGGTCTACCGGTCCTGGCATCATCTGACGCGCGGCGCCTATCTGAGCGAAGCAGCCGCCAGGCAGGGCGTGAGCCCGGCGGCCATCGCGGCGCCGATCCCGTCAGGCCGCAACGTCGCCATTCTGGTGCCGCTGCGCGACGCGGCGGATCATATCCAGCCTTTCCTCGATGCCGTCGGCGCGCTCGACTACCCGAAGGACAAGATCAAGCTGGTCTTCTGCGAGGGTGACAGCCTGGACGCAAGCTGGGAGCGATTGCAGCAGGCCGTGGCACCGCTGGCCGGCGTCTATCGCGACGTGGTCCTGCTGCAGAGACAGACCGGCGTCCAGCTCGACCGAACGAAACGCGCCAGGCGACACTTGCAGCGCGTGAGGCGCGGCGCCATCGCGAAGGTGCGCAACCACCTGATCGACCACGGCCTTGGCCCGGTCGACGATTGGGCGTTGTGGATAGATATCGACGTGTGGCGGTTTCCCGGCGATATCTTGAGCCGGCTTATCGAAAGCGGCCATCGCATCGTGGTTCCCAACTGCGTCAAGATCGCCGGCGGCGACAGTTTCGACCTCAACAGCTTCGTCAGCGTGCGCCGGGAGAAGGATTATCGCTACTATCGCCAGATGCGCGGCGGCATTCATCAACCGCCGGTACACTCCTACAACCGCTTGCATCTCAGCGACGTCAGGCATCTCGACAGCATCGGGCTCGACGGCGTCGGCGGGACCATGCTTCTCGTCGACGCGGCCCTGCATCGCGGCGGGCTTCGCTTTCCAGAGATACCCTATCGCGATTTGATCGAGACGGAGGGGTTCGGCGTTTTGGCCAACGATCTGGGAATCAGACCAATCGGGCTGCCCAGGCTGGAGATAGAGCACGTGCCGTGGTGAGTTGCGCCACGGGTGGCTGCGCGGTCGCCGCGTCAACCGACGGCGCGATCAGCCGGCGCGAAATCTTCCGCGCCAACGCGACAGGCGCGTCGATAGGAACGCGGCATAGCCGAATGGGCTGTAAGGCCGGCCCGACGGCTGAGCGGCCCGTGCCGCAAGGCGTTCGTGGACGAGTGCGGCCAGACGGACTTTCGGTGGCCTGGCGGCACGTTCCAACTGTACCAGCAGGCGCTCCGGCAGCGGTTTCGATCGCCAGGCGAAGTAAGCCTCATATTCGAGCGGCGTCTCGATCAAATGGCGAAGATAGTCGGCCAGTTCCCGGGGCGTGTCGAAAGACGCCGCGTCGATGTAGCAATTCTCGGGAACGAAATCGGCGCCGTTGGGCGCGCCGAGATAGACCGGCACCGTGCCGGCCGCCAGCGGGTCGAACATCTTTTCGGTGACGTAGTCCGGCGCGATCGAGTTTTCGAGCGCCAGGCAGAACCGGTAGCGGCCGATGGTTTCGAGCTTCGTCTGCGGGCCAAGATCCGGACCCTCGACATGCCGATTGGAATTGAACTTCCCGTAGCGATCGACGCCAATATGCTGGGACAACTCCGCGAGGAGGGTGTCGCGGCCGCTTTTGTTGAAGCTCGACGACTGGAAATGCACCGCCGGCGCGGCCTCCATCTTCGGCGGCGCGACCGGTTTTCGCGCGGCCTCCCACCAGCCAGCCTCTGGCAGATACGGTGTCCAGACATCCGATCCGGACTCGTAAGTCATGGTCAGGTCGAAGTGGCGCATGAAGACCGGATCGGCCAAGGCGGGATAATTGACGATGCTCTCCATCGACCAGGCGACCCATAGCTGGCCGGGGTATTTGCGAGCATCGGCGATCTCTTTGAAATTCGGCACGTGAAAGATGACGGCTGCAGCTTCGGCCAGCCGGCTGCGGTCGTTCGTCCACTCGACGGGAAAATCGCATCGAGGAATGGCGTCGAGGTCGACGGCCTTTTTGAACCAGCGCGTCCAGAAGAGGATGAGCGGACGATTCGGCGGCATCAGGCCCCGTGGATCAAGCGATGCGCTGTCTTTACGCCCTTGCCTGCAGCCGCGAAAGGATGGCCGCCGTTGCGACGGTCAGTCATGGAGGTCCCTTGAAATCGCCGGCCCCATGGTGAAGCCGGAAAATGTCGCTTCAAACCCTTCGCGCTGCGGCGAGCAGCACATCATGCCGACATCGACCGATTTCGAGGTCGGGAAGTAAGCCAGCCGCACCGGCTTCCAATGGCCATCCGAGGCGTCCAGATATTGGATGCGGATTGCCTCGGCGTGGCGGGTCAGGCGGATCCTGACGCCATCCTTGCCGGCGGCGATGGCGACCAGCGACCAGTCGGAGGTGTCGTTGGTGACGACGACGGAGAAGTAGGCGAGCCCGTCGGTGTATTCGATGCCGGCCTTGATCCAGTGCGTTTCGCTGAGCCGCAGCATCAGCCCGGCCTGATCGTAGAGCACCTTGTAGTCGCCCTTGACGGTGACTTCGGCGCTGAAGTCGCCCTCGACGGGGCGGTGGAGGAAATGGCCGTTGTCGCGCCAGAAACCATAGAAGGTCTCGCGCCAGAAGTCGGTATCTTTTCCTGTTCGAACGGTAAGCGTGCCGTCGCCGACCGTATGGTGCGGCGGCGGGTTGAGCCATGTCATGCCGGCCACGCTCATCGATTTCCTCCCAGGCTGGATTAGCCGGCGAATGTATAGGCCGTCTTCACCGTGGTGTAGAACTCCATGGCGTAGCGGCCCTGCTCGCGCGGGCCGTAGCTCGAGCCCTTGCGGCCGCCGAACGGTACATGGAAGTCGACGCCCGCCGTCGGCAGGTTGACCATGACCATGCCGGCTTCGGAATTGCGCTTGAAATGCGTCGCGTGCTTCAGGCCGGTCGTGCAGATGCCGGAGGTGAGGCCGAACGGCGTGTCGTTGGCGACGCTGAGCGCCTCGTCATAGTCCTTGACGCGGATGACGTTGGCGACCGGGCCGAAAATCTCCTCGCGCGAAATGCGCATGGCATTGGTCGAACCGGTAAACAGCGTCGGCTGCAGATAGAAACCCGGCGTCTTGCGATCGAGCCGCTCCCCACCAAAGGCAATCGTTGCGCCTTCCCTGACACCGATGGCGATGTAGTCTTCATCCTGCTTCAGCTGGGTTGCGTCGACGACGGGACCGATCTGGGTCTGCGCATCGAGCGCGTCGCCGATGACGAGCTTGTCCAGCCGCTCCTTCATGGCGTCGACGAAACGGTCGTGGATGCCGTCGGTGACGATCAGGCGCGAGGACGCCGTGCAGCGCTGACCGGTCGAGAAATAGGCGCCGTTGACGGCGCAATCGACGGCGACGGCCAGATCGGCGTCGTCGAGCACGACGAGCGGGTTCTTGCCGCCCATTTCAAGCTGGAACTTGCGCATGTGCTCGACGCTTGCGGCGGCGACGCGCTTGCCCGTGCCGACCGAGCCGGTGAAGGAGATGGCGTTGACGTCGGGGCTGTCGAGCATCGCCTGGCCAACCACGGAACCCTTGCCCATGACGAGGTTGAGCACGCCCTTGGGCAGGCCGGCGCGGTGCAGGATATCGACGATGGTCCAGGCGCTTTCAGGCACCAGTTCGGCCGGCTTGAAGACGATCGTGTTGCCATAGGTGAGCGCCGGCGCGATCTTCCAGGCGGGAATGGCGATCGGGAAGTTCCACGGCGTGATGATGCCGACGACGCCGACACCCTCGCGGGTCATCTCGACGCCGACTCCCGGGCGCACGCTCGGCACCGTCTCGCCCGACAGGCGCAGCGTCTCGCCGGCGAAGAAATCGAAGATCTGCGCCGCCCGGATGGTCTCGCCGATGCCCTCGGCCAGCGTCTTGCCTTCCTCGCGGGCAAGCGAGCGGCCGATCTCGTCCTTGCGCGCCATGATCTCGTCCGACGTCTTCTTCAGCACGGCGTGGCGGGCCAGCGGGCCGGAGCGCGACCAGGCCGGAAAGGCCGCGTTGGCGGCGGCGATGGCCTGCTTGGCTTGCTCGGGCCCGGCCGACGCATATTCGCCGACGACGTCGTCGGTGTTCGAGGGGTTGATGTTGCGCGAGCCGGGCTCGCCGAGCCACTCGCCGTCGATCAGGTTCTTACGCAGCACGGTCATCTTGCTTTTCCTTGGGTTTTGGGAGCGACAGCCATCGGCCGGGTCAATTGTCAGACAAATGATATAGTCATTGCCCGGGAGGAGGTCTACCCGCCATCTTAAACCTAGAGCCGGCTCGCGTCAGGTCGAGAACGACCAGAACAGGCAGGCGAGCGTGACCGCGCCGAAGACGACGAAGAACAGGCTTCTGAGCAGGACGTTGCGTCGAAGCTCGTTCATGAAAAGATGCGCCGCCACGATCGCCGCGACGAACAGGAAGCGCCAGTTGAAAAGCGCCCAAAGCACCTCATGCTGGCCGAAGGCCCATCTGGCGAGCAGCGAGCCGACGATCGTCGCGAAGAGCACGATCGTCGCCCAGAAGATCGCGTCGGCGGCATGGGTCAGGACCACGCCGGCGGCGCGGATCGGCAGGATCATCATCAGCATGGCGCCGAAGAAATAGATGGCGGCGATCGCCAGGAACGAGCCGGCATCGGCAATGCCGTCGAGGCGCTTCACGCCGAAGGCGCCGTAGGGATAGCCATGCCTCGCCACCGCCAGGGAAAGCGCCATCAGCAAGGCGCTGAAAAGAGTGACCAGTGCGAATGTGCCGAGGGCCTTGCTCATGTCGTTTCCTGTCGAGACGAATCAACAGGAGTCTAGCAATCAAAAGCCGCAATCACCTCTCGATATTCTCGAAGGCACCTACCCCTTGCGCAATCAGATTCGTCGCCATGACCAGCGAGACGATTGCGCCTGAGTTGAAGACAACGACCCACCATTTGCCGCCGGTGAGGAAACCATAGCCGTCTGCAACGGCCAGGCCCCAGTCGGCCGAAGGCGGCTGGATGCCGAGGCCGAGAAAGCTCAGCGTGGCGATGGAGAAGAAGGCATAGCCCAGCCGCGTGACGAGCTCGATCAGGATCGTTTCCCTGATGTTGGGCAGTATCTCCAGAACCATGATGGCAAGTGAGTTCTCGCCGCCGAGGCGGGCGGCGCTGACATATTCGCGTTCCTTCTGCTCGCGCACCGCGGCGCGCACGGTCCTGGCCACCAGCGGCGCATAGGCAATGGCGATCACCAGGATGACGGTGAGGTTCGAGGGCCCCAGCGCCACCAGCGTCATGGTGACGAGGACGATGAAGGGAAAGGCCATCAGCGTGTCGAGCAGCCGCGCGCCGATCGCGTCGACCAGGCCATCGAAATAGCCGAGCGCCAGGCCGATGATGGTGCCGGCGGCAACGCCGCCCAATGTCGCGAGCGGCGCGACCAGCAGGATGTCGCGCGACCCGACGATGATGCGGGACAGCACATCGCGACCGAGATGATCGGTGCCGAACCAGTGCGCGGCGTCCGGCGGCGTCAGCGTGGCGAGGAAATCCTCGGCATAGGGATCATAGGGAACCAGCCGGTCGCCGAACAAAGCGCAGGCGACCCAGAAGGCGAGGATGAGCGATCCGATAATGACGGATGGAGGAAGGCCGCGAACGGCGCGGCCCAGCCTGCCGGCGCTCCGCAGGAAACCGGGTGCGCGCGAAGGTGCCGGGAATTCCAAAAGGTCCATCATAGCGACGCCCGCCGCCGCTGCCGCGGGTCGAGCAGCGCTTGAACGAGATCGCCCGCCGCGGCTGACAGGACGAAGATCGTCGCCATGACAAGCACGCCTGCTTCCAGCATCGGGAAATCGCGCGACTTGGCGGCGTTCAAAACGAGATTGCCGAGGCCCTGGATGCCGAACAGCGCCTCGATCACCACCAGCCCGCCGAGCATGTAGCCGCTCTGCGTCGCCAGCACCGCGATCGTCGGCGTCAGCGCGTTGGGCAGCACGTGGCGGAGAATGACCTGCCGGCGATCGAGCCCTTTGAGGGTGGCGGTGCGCGTATAGTCGGCGGCCAGCGCCTCGATGACGCCGGCCCGCGTCATGCGCGCCAGATAGCCGGCAAGGTTGAGCACCAGCGGCAGCGCCGGCAGGATCAGGTAGTAGCTGCTCGTCCAGAAGCCGGCGCCATCGGGGGCAGCACCGGTGATCGGCAGCCAGTTCAGCCACAGGCCGAAGACCAGCAGCAGGAGCAGCCCCGATACGAAATCCGGGACGATGCCGAAGGAGACGCCGGCGAGCACGATCAGCCGGTCGACAAGCCGACCCCGGTTGAGGCCGGCGACGATGCCCGCGCCGACGCCGAGCGGCACAAGAAACAAAAGGATGATGCCGGCAAGCGCCGCCGAACGGCCGAGACTTGCCAGCACGAAGGGCGCGACCGGCGCGCGCATCGACAGCGACGTGCCGAAGTCGCCGGTGAGCGCCGCGCTGAACCATCGCCAGTATTGAACGAGCACGGGCTGGTCGGCGCCGAGCTCTCTGTTCAGCGCCGCGACGGCCTGCGCGTCGGCGAAGGGACCCAGCATGACGCGTGCGACATCGCCGGGCAGGACCTGCCCGGCGAGGAAGACCAGCGCGCTGACCAGCCACAGGGTGAGCAGCAGCGAGACCCCGCGCGCCGACAAGGCGCGGCCGGTCAGCATCCGGCGTCCCACGCGGCTTGGCGTTTGCGCATCATGCCTGGACGAAGGAAACGCGGTCGAGCAGAAGATGCGAGATCGCCGTGAAGCGCACCCCCTCGACCTTGTTGCTGGTTATGCGGCTGTATTGCGAGAAGTAGCTGATGATCTCCGGGGTCTCGTCGAGCAGCAGGGTCTGGATCTTGCCGGCTACGACGCGCTGCGCCTGAAGGTCGCGGGCCTTGCCGTAGTCGACCAGCAAGGCGTCATAGTCCGCATTCTTGAAATGCGCGGCGTTCCACGCGCCGTCGCTCTTCAGCGTCGCGTTGAGGAAGATGTCGGGCGTGCCGCGATGCCCGAAATCGGTGATGCCGAGATTGGAATCCAGCCAGGGCGAGCTGCCGAAGGTCGCCGAGCCGTAATAGGCATCCTGCGGGAGGACGTTGAGCTTGATGTCGATGCCGGCCTTCCTGGCGAAGTTCTGGATGATGACGGCGTAGTCGGGGATGTCATAGGCGCGTTCGGTGGTCAGCGTCACCTCGAAGCCGTTGGGCACGCCGGCTTCGGCGAGTAGACGCTTCGCCTCGGCAATGTCCTGCTTTCGCTGCGGCACCGACAGATCGGCCGAAGGGAAGATCGGCGCGAACGGCGTGTCGTTGCCGGCGATGGCGCGCCCCTTGAGCAGGCCCTTCACGATGGCCTCGCGGTCGAGGGTGAGCGCCAATGCGCGGCGGACGCGCTTGTCGGTGAACGGCGCCTGGTCGGTCCTGAGATGCACGGCATCATGCGAGCTTGCCTGGACGCTCAGCAGCTTGAAGTTGGCATTGCCCTCGATCGCCAGCTCGAGGCGCGTGGTGCTCGGGATGACATCGAGCTGGCCGGCCTGCAGCGCCACGACCTGCGCCTGCTCGTCGTCGAAGAACTTTATTTCGACCCGGTCGGGCAGCGCCTTGTCGCCCCAGTAATCGGGATTGCGCACGAAGCTGGCGCCCTGCTTGGGGCGGAAGGATTCGAGCTTGAACGGGCCGGTGCCGTTGAAGTTCTTCTCGAAATCGCCGGCATAGTCGGACGGCAGGATCACGGCGTTGTAGACGTCGGAGGAGACATAGAACGGGAAATTCGAGTTCGACTGGTCGAGATCGAAGGCTACCGTCTCGTCGTCGACGATCTTGGCGCCGCCCTTGGACAGGACGCCCCTATAGGCCGACAGGGCCGACGAGCCGCTGTTCGGATCGACCAGACGCTCGAAGCTCGCCACGACGTCCTTGGCGGTCACGGTGCGGCCGTCATGGAATTTCACGCCGGGCCGCAGCTTGAACGTCCAGCGCTTGGCCGTCTCGTCGGCTTCCCAGGACAAAGCGAGCTTTGGCTGCAGCCCGTCCTTGGGATCGTCGAGGATCAGGTATTCCCCGACCTGGCTGAGCACGCCGATGCTGGCCGGATCGGTGACCGTGACCGGATCGATCGCCTTGGTCGGCTGGCCGAGGCCGACGCGGACGGTGCCGCCGGCGGCAGCGGCGCGCGCCGTGCCGGAAAAGCCCAAGCCTTGCGAGGCGGCGAAGCCGGTCAGGCCGATCAGTGCGGCGTATTTCAGGAGATCGCGGCGTTTCAGGTAGCCGGCGGCGTATTCGTCGACGGCGACGTTCCAGATGTCGCCGGAGAGATTGCGAAGGGCGTCGATTTCGTTGCGCTTGGTCATTTTTGCCTCTGTGAAAATTGTGGTTTGAAATGAGGTGGAGACGACGGGCCGGTCAGACCGGCTGGCCGTCGAGATGGATGCGGTCGACTGCTTGCGGATAGAAGGCGATCAGCCCCTTGATCTTCGGCATCTCGGCGATCGGATCGCGGTAGCTCCAGGCGATGTCCTCGCGCAGAGAGCCGTCCTTGAGCACGACGGACCAATAGGAGGCGATGCCCTTGTAGGGACATCGGGTCCTCGTCAGCGAAGCTCTCAGCCGGTCGAGCCGGACATCCTCCGCCGGCAGATAGAAACGTGTCGGCAGGTGCGTTTCGAACAGCAGCACGGGGCGGCGGCTGTCGGCGATCAATTCGCCGTCGAACCAGATCGCGACATGGCTGGAGCTCTGCAGCACGTCGATGCGCGCATAGGGGTCGCGGGCATGGACGAAGACCTCTTCGTCCTCCTCGAACCACTGGTCGACGAGGTTCCAGGTGAAGGCGATGCGGCCGGCGAGCGGCGCGAGGTTCTCGTCGGGCGGCGCCGTGAACGACCAGGCGGCATCGGCGGCGCGCCTGTCGCCGGCTTCGATATCCCAGTATTTTGTCTCGCCGCCGACCGGGTGCTGCTGGCCCTGCTTCGACGGTTTCAGCACCGACTGGTCGACCGCCGCCAGCGGGAAGAAATAGATCGGCAGGAAATGATTGGAGCGCAGCACCAGCACGTTGCGGCTGTCGGCGATGACGCGCCCGCCGAATTTGACGCGGATGCGCTTGGGACTGTGCAGGACGTTGATCAGTTGCGGCGCGGTCGCTTCGCGCGGCTGGAGTCTTGGCGCGGCGGTCATGACGGCTCTCCTTCAGGATACGGCGCGCGCGTTGGCGCGCTGTTCGGCGAAGCGGTTGGCGGGACGGGCAAGGCCGAAGCGGTCGCGCAGCGTTCCGGGCGCGTATTCGGTCGGGAAGACGCCGCGGCGCTGCAGCTCCGGCACGACCTGCTCGGCGAAGTTGACCCAGTCCTCCGGCAGCAGCGGGAACATCAGGTTGAAGCCGTCGGCGGCGCCCGCCTCGAACCAGTCCTGCAGCTGGTCGGCGATCTGCTTTGGCGTGCCGGCGACGGTCGGCACCGAGCCGCTGTTGGCGAGTTTGCGGGCGATTTCGCGCAGGGTCAGGTTCTGCGTCGCCCACTGCCTGACCCGGTTGAGCGAGGTTCGCCCGCCATTGAAGGTGCTTTCGTCGGGAAGCTGCGGCAGCGGGCCGTCCGGCGGATAGGCCGAGAGGTCGATACCGCTCCAGCTCGACAGGAGATCGATGCCGACGCGGTCGGGGAGCAGCGTCTGCAGGTAGTCCTGCCTGTCGCGCGCCTCGGCCTCGGAGGCGGCGACGATCGGCAGGATGCCCGGCAGGATCTTGAAACTCTCCGGCCGCCGGCCGTGACGCGCCAACCGCTCGTTGATGTCCTCACGATATCTGATGCCGTCTTCCCTGGTGCTGTAGATGGCGAAATGCGCATCGGCATGGGCGGTGGCGAAATTCTTGCCGTCCTCGGACGAGCCTGCCTGCACGATCAGCGGATGGCCCTGCGGCGGCCGCGACACGTTGAGCGGCCCGCGCACCTTGAAATGCGCGCCGCGATGGTCGAGCACATGGACCTTGTCCGGGTCGGCGAAATAACCGGTTTGCTTGTCGAACAGCAGGGCTTCGTCTTCCCAGCTGTCCCACAATCCCTTGACGATATCGAGGAATTCGGCCGCGCGCTGATAGCGGAAGGCGTGCTCGATATTGCCGTCGCGGCCGAAATTGCGCGCCTCCTCGTCCATGGCCGAGGTGACGACATTCCAGGACGCCCTGCCCCCACTGATATGGTCGAGCGAGGCGAACAGGCGCGCCACATTGTAGGGCTCGCTGTAGGAGCTCGACGCGGTGGTGATGAGGCCGATATGCTTCGTCACGGCAGCCAACGCCGACAAAAGCGTCAGCGGCTCGAGGCGGGCATTGGCGTAATGCGCGACGCCGCTCTTCACCGAATCCCAGATCGACACGTGGTCGGCGACGAAGATCGTGTCGATCCTGGCGCGCTCGGCAGCCTGGACCAGCTCGCGATAGTAATCGAAGCCAAGCACTTCGTGGCCGGGCGCGCGCGGGTGCCGCCACGACATGCGATGGTCGCCCTGCGGGTTGAAGAAGAATGCGCTTAAGATCAACTGGTTTCGCGCCATGCCGGCCTCCTTGCAGATCCGCGAGAGACCGGGGCGCCGCATCCGTCGGCGCTGTCGAAATCTCTCGATCAGGTGAAAGGCTAGATTGCGCTTGCCGTTAATTCGAGTAATTTTATAGAGATAATGTACTAAATGAGTGGAAGCGATTGCCCTTGATTAGGGCACCAACAGAAAGCGATTTCGAGGTCTCAATGTCCCCTTCGGTGCTGAACGTGGAGAAACTTTCCATCGCCTATGGCGGGAAAAGAGGATGGCAATCCGCCGTCAATGGCGTTTCGCTAAGCGTGGGCCAGGGCGAAGCACTGGGGCTGGTCGGCGAGTCAGGTTCGGGCAAGAGCTCGGTGGCTTTGGCCATATTGCGCTACCTGCCGGGCAATGCGCGTGTGGCGGCCTCGGCGCTGGAGTTCCAGGGCAGGGAAATCCGCGGGCTGTCCGGCGAAGATCTGCGCGGCCTGAGAGGGAACCGTATCGCGGCCGTCTACCAGCATCCGGGCGCCGCGCTCAGCCCGGCCATGACGATCGGCCGGCAGATCGGCGAGACGATCATGCGCCATCGCCGGGTCCGTCACGAGGAAGCCCGCTGGCGATCGGCCGAATTGCTCAGGCGCGTGCGGGTCGCCAATCCGGAGCGGGTGCTCGATCTTTATCCGCATGAGCTGTCCGGCGGCATGCAGCAGCGCGCCAACATCGCCATCGCCATCGCGCTCGACCCGGCGCTGCTGGTGCTGGACGAACCGACGACGGCGCTCGACGCCAGCGTGCAGTCGGAGATGATCGCGATCCTCGACGATCTGCGCCGCGACCACAAAACCAGCATCCTCCTGATCAGCCACGACATTAACCTGATCCGCCGCTCCTGCGACCGCGTCGCGGTCATGCAGTCGGGCGCCGTGGTCGAGAGCGGCGGCGCCGAGGATGTCTTCGAAAACCCCGCCCATGCCTATACCAGGGCGCTGATCGCCTCGATCCCGGCGCTGAATTTCACCAAGCATGACGGGCGGCTCGCCGAGACCGGCACGGCAGGCCGGATCCGGTCGGCCGCTCGCCGAACCGGCCCTGACGCGGAACGCCAGACCGCCATTGCCTGCAAGGGCATCAGCCATTCGTTCGGTTCGCAGGCCGTATTGCACGATGTCGAGCTTCGCGTCGGGCAAGGCGAAACCTTCGGCCTGATCGGCGAATCCGGCTCTGGCAAGTCGACGCTGGCACGGATCGTCACCGGGCTGCAGACACCCAGCCAGGGGTCGGTCGAGCTGTTCGGCAGGAAAGTCGCGCCGCGCGCCGAGAAACGGGCGCCGGGCGAACGGCGCGACATGCAGATGGTTTTCCAGTCGCCCGACCGCACGCTCAATCCGCGCCACCGGATCGGGCGGATCATCAGCCGGCCGCTACGGCGGCTTGCCGGCCTTGGCCGGAGCGATGCGAAGAACCGCGTCGCCGATCTGCTGCGCTCCGTCAGGCTGGCCGATACGACCGCGGAACAGAAGCCACGCTCATTGTCCGGCGGCCAGCGGCAGAGGGCGGCAATCGCGCGCGCCTTTGCCGGCGCGCCGAAAGTGGTGGTGCTGGACGAGCCGACCTCGGCGCTCGACGTCTCGGTCCAGGCGACGGTGCTCAACCTGCTCAACGACCTGCAGCGCGACAAGGATACGACCTACCTGTTCATCAGCCACGACCTCAAGGTCGTGCGCTACATGGCCGACAGGATCGGCGTGCTCTATCGCGGCCGGCTGGTCGAGACCGGCTCATCGGAACAGGTCTTTCGCGGCCCCAACCATCCCTACACGAAGCTGCTGCTGGCGGCGTCCGCCGATGCTGCCCAGACCGCCTCCATCCAGGGCGGGACCGTGGCGGAGCTTCAGTCGGCCAAGGGATGCTGCTTTGCCGACCGCTGCCCGCTCGCCTCGCCGGACTGCCGTGAAGCCGAACCGGCCTCCGCCGATGTCGGCGACGGCCACCTGATCGCCTGCTGGCGAACAAACCATCTTCTAAGTGAGACGCCCTAACCTATCCGGTTGCCGCTCGCCGGATCGAACAGATGCAGCGCCGCCGGATCGGCTGACAGCCGAACGATATCGCCCGGCTTCACGTCGCTGCGGCCCATGACGAAGACGCAGATTTGCTGGTTGGCCAGCCGGACATAGAACTGCGTCGACAGGCCGAGCGGCTCGACCACCTCGACCTCGGCCTTCAGCGCGCCGTCGTCGACCAGCCTGATGTGCTCGGGCCGCAGTCCAATTGTGAGAGCGTCGCCATCTTTCAGCGGCAGGCCATCGGGCAGCCGCAGCTTCTGGCCATCGGCGAGCACGGCATCGGCCTTGCCGCCCTTGGCGAATTTCGCCGGCAAAAAGTTCATGCCCGGCGAGCCGATGAACCCGGCGACGAAGGTGTTGGCCGGCCGGTCGTAAAGCTCGAGCGGATGGCCGACCTGTTGCACGTAGCCGTCATGCATGACGACGATGCGGTCGGCCATGGTCATCGCCTCAACCTGGTCGTGGGTGACATAGACCGACGTCGTCTTGAGCTGCTGGTGCAGCGCCTTGATCTCGGCGCGCATGTGGACGCGCAGCTTGGCATCGAGGTTCGACAGCGGTTCGTCGAACAGGAAGACTTTCGGGTCGCGCACGATGGCGCGCCCCATGGCGACGCGCTGGCGCTGGCCACCGGAAAGCTGGCGCGGCAAACGGCCGAGATAGCTGTCGAGGCCAAGCCGCTTGGCGGCGGCACCCACGCGGCCGTCGATCGTCGTCTTCTCGGCCTTCTTCAGCATCAGGCTGAAGCCCATGTTGGAAGAGACGTCCATATGAGGGTAGAGCGCGTAGGACTGGAACACCATGGCGATGTCGCGGTCCTTGGGCGCGACGTCGTTGACGAGGCGCTCGCCGATATGGATCTCGCCGCCGGTGACCTCTTCGAGGCCGGCGATCATGCGCAACAGCGTGGACTTGCCGCAGCCGGACGGACCTACCAGGACGACGAACTCGCCATCGGCGATCTCGAGATCGACGCCGTGCAGGATGCGCAGCGAGCCATAATCCTTCTCGACGTTTTGCAGCGTGACGGAGGCCATCTTTTATCCTTTGACCGCGCCGGCGGTGAGGCCGGTGACGAGATAGCGTTGCAGGAAGGCGAAGAAGACGCAGACCGGGATCAGCGCCAGGATCGAGGCCGCCATCATCTGCCCCCAGTCGACGGCGAACTTGCCGATGAAGGTGAGCAGCCCAACCGCAAAAGTCTTCTGCTCGTCGCTGGAGATCAACATCAGCGCGAACAGCAATTCGCTCCAGGCGGCGGTGAAGACGAAGCCGAGCGTGGCGCCCATGCCGGGCAAGGTCAGCGGCACGATCACCCGGCGCATCGCCTGGGCGCGGGTGCAGCCATCGATCATCGCCGCCTCCTCGAGATCCCTCGGGATGCCATCGAAGAAGGACTGCATCAGGAAGGTGGCGAAGGCGGTGTTGAAGGCGGTGTAGATGATGATCAGTCCGATCAGGCTGTTGGTCAGGCCGATATCGCCCATGATGCGGTAGATCGGCGGGATGACCATGACCAGAGGGAAGGTCTGGGTGAGAAGCAACAGGATCGCCAGCGTCGCCTTGCCGCGGAAGGTGAAGCGCGACATGGCGTAGCCGGCAAGCGTGGCGATGACGGTGACAAATGCCGCCGTCGACACCGAGACGATGACGCTGTTCAGAAAATAGCGCGGAAAGTCGGAGGCCTCGAGCACGGTGACGAAATTCTGAAAAGTCGTCTGCGACGGCCAGAAGGTGATGCCTTCCGAATAGAGCAGGCGCTCGGGCGTCACCGAGATCTTCAGCGTCCAGAAGATCGGGAACAGCGCGAAGATCACAAATGCCGCAATGGCCAGGTAAAGCCCGATGCCGCCGACGATGCGCGATGATGTGGAGCGACCGGCGATCATCAGACGTGCCTCACCAGCGTGCGGCGGATGGCGATCAGCCCGATCGCATAGGCAATGAGCAGCACCAGAAGCAGCACCGCGACCGCCGAAGCGTAGCCCTTGTCGAGCGACTTGAAGGCGCTGACATAGATGTAGACCGGCACCGTGCTGGTCGAGCCGGCCGGGCCGCCCTCGGTCATGACAAAGATCAGGTCGGCGAAGGTGGCGATCCAGATGGTGCGCAGCATGACGGTGATGACGATGGTCGGCGCCAGGAAGGGCAGCGTCACCTTGGTGAAGCGCTGCCAGGGCGAGGCGCCGTCGATGGCCGCCGCCTCATGCAATTCGGACGGGATCGACTTCAGCGCGGCCAGCAGCGTGATGGCGAAGAAGGGAATGCCGAACCAGATGTTGGCGACGATCGGCCCCCACATGGCGGTGGCGGGATCGGACAACACGTTGGTCGGCTCGGCCTTCAGGCCAAGCGCGAAGAGCCAGTGCGGCAGCGGCCCGATGATCGGGTTGAACAGCCACGCCCAGGTGAGGCCCGAGAGGAAGGAGGGTACGGCCCAGGGCAGGAACACCACCGCCTGCACGACCTTGCGGCCGTAGAAGGGCTTGTCGAGAAGCAACGCCAGGCCGAGGCCAAGAAAAAACTGGAAGAACAGGCTGGCGACCGTCCACCACAGTGTGTTGATCAGCGCCTGGCCGAGCACCTGGTCGGAGAGCATCGCCTGGTACTGGCCGAGGCCGACATATTCGGACTTGAAGGCCGAGAATTTGCGGAAGGAATAGCTGATGCCGATGATCAGCGGGACCAGCAGCACCACGACCAAGAGGACAATAGCCGGCGAAAGATAGAGCCATGGCTCGATCGCGGCCTTGCTCAGCCGTTGCTTTCGCGGCGGGGCAGCGGATCGGATTTCGGACACTGCGTAGGTCATTACGTGGCTCTACGGTGGAGGTTGAATTCTGGCGATGGCGACAGCGTCCTTCTCCCCGTTCAACGGGGAGAAGATGCCGGCAGGCAGATGAGGGGCGGCGCGAACCTTTCAGAAGTCAGCGCGGCCCCTCATCCGTCACTTATCTGTGCATGTCGTTGTCCCAAAACCGCTAAGCACTTTTGGGCGACATGCATCGGGTGACACCTTCTCCCCGTAAAACGGGGAGAAGGAAGAAGGGCGTCACTTCTTGTTCTTGGCCAGCCAGGCCTGCTGCTCCTTGGTCAGGAACGCGGCCCATTCGTCGGCCACCTGCTTGGCCGGCTTCTGGCCGAGCAGCACTTCCTGAAAATTCTTGATCGCCACCTGGTCGACGAAGTTGCCAAGGTTCTCCAGATGGGTCGGCGGCGTCACCATTTCGTACTTGGAGCTGTCGCTGAGCTCGGTGAACCAGCCCTTGAACTGCTCGGTCTTGAAATGAGCGTCCTGGTCGGCGCCGTTGTGGATCGGCACGACGCCCACCTCCTTGGCCCATTCCAGATTGTCCTTGGGCGACAGAAGTGTGGCCATCAGCTTCCAGGCCTCATCCTTGTGCTGGGAATTGGCGAACATCGCCCAACCGGCATAGCCCAGCGTCGGATAGGACTTGCCGCTCGGGCCGACGGGAAGCGGAGCCACGGCGAAGTCGTCGGCGCTCATCTTGTCGGCGATGCCGAGCAAGGCGTCCGGATCCTGGTTCAGCATGGCGCAGGTGCCGGAATAGAAGCCCGTCACCGTTTCGTTGAAGCCCCAGCTCACGGCGTCCTTCGGCGCCAGGCCGTTCTTGTACATGTCGGCCAGCATCTGCAGGCCCTTGACCGAACCTTCATCGTTGATGGTCGAGGTGCCGTCCTCGTTGAAGTAGCCGCCCTTGCCGTCGGCGATGTTCATGAACATGTGCATGCCGTTGAAGGCGCCCGGTCCGCCGCGCAGGCAGTAGCCGTATTTGCCGGGGATGGCCGAGATCTTCTTGGAATCCGCGACGAAATCGTCGAGCGTCGCCGGCGGGCCGTCGAGGCCGGCTTCCTTGAACAGCTTCTTGTTCCAGAACAGCGCATTCACATAATAGCCGTAGGGGATCATGAACTGGGTGTTGTTGACGGTCGAGCCGAACTGCTTGGCGCGGTCGCCGAGCGTCTTGGCGTCGTCCCATTTGGCCATATAGGGGCCGAGATCCTCGAGCTGAGCGTTGTTGGCGTAGAGGCCCATCCAGCGTTCCGGCATCTCGACGACATCAGGCGTGTCGCCGGCCTGCACCATGGTGAGGAACTTTTCGAAAGCCTGGCCCCAAGGCAGCGAGACCACCTCCACCTTGATGCCTGGATTGGCGCTTTCGAATTCGGCGATCTGCTTCTTCAGGAATTCGGTGCGCGGCGGGCTGGTGATGACCTCGACCAGCTTGATGGTGGTGTCGGCCATCGCGCCGCTGGCGGAAATCGCCAGGCCGGCCGCTGCGGCAAGCATGAAGGTCAGTCTTTTCATCTTCAGGACTCCCATTTTCGATCCGTTTATTTTTTTGACTTGTCGAAGGCCTGGACGATGTCCGCCCAGAGATCCTCGACATTTTCCAATCCGACATTGAAGCGGATGGTTCGGGGGCTGACGCCGAAGCGCGCCATCGAATTGATGCCCGGCGTCTGCTCGAGCGAGGCCTTTGCCGGCACGACCAGGCTTTCATGGCCACCCCAGCTGACGCCGATGCGGAAGAATTTCAGCGCATCGACGAAGGCCGGGATATCGACATCCTCGGTGACCTCGAAGGAGAACAGGCCGGCATAGCCGGCAAGCGTCTTCTTGCCGGGCTGGTTGGAATAAGCGGGGTGATTGACCCGCTCGACCTTGCCATGCGCCTTGAGCCGCTCGGCAATGGTGAGCCCGCTCTTCATGTGATGTGGCAGGCGCAGCGGCAAGGTGCGCAGCCCGCGCAACAAGAGCCAGCCTTCGAAGGGCGACAGCTTGCCGCCAAGCTGGGAATAGGTCTGCTCGTTGATGTGCTTGATGTGGGCGGCAGAACCCGCCACCACGCCGGCGACGGTATCGCTGTGGCCGCTCAGATATTTGGAGGCCGAGTGCAGCACCAGGTCGACGCCATGCGAGATCGGCTTCTGGAAGACGGGCGTCGCCCAGGAATTGTCGATGGTGGTGACGATGCCCTGCTCCTTCGCCAGCCGCGTCAGGTGCTCCAGGTCCTGCAGCTCGAACATCATCGAGGTCGGGCTTTCGAGATAGAGCAGCTTGGCGCCGGGAAGGGCTGCGGCGACCGCATCGGGATCGGCGCCGTCGACATAGTCGACCTTGATATGCAAGCGCGGGAACAGCCGCTCGAACAGCCGGTAGGCGTCGCCATAGCAGTTGCGTACGGCGACCATGCGCTCGCCGGCGCCGACGAAGGCGAGCACCGTGGCGCTGATGGCCGCCATGCCGCTCGAGAAGCCGCGCGCGGCCTCGGCGCCTTCGAGCGCCGCGACCCGCGCCTCGAACTCCATCACGGTCGGGTTGTCGCCGCGCGAGTAGATCGGCTGCTTTCTTCGACCAGCAAAGGTGTCGGCCATGTCGGCGTAATTGGCGAAGGTAAACAGCGACGTCTGGTAGATCGGCGGCACCACCGCGCCGCCGGGAAACGGATCGTCATGCGCCAGAAGCGTCGCCGCCTCGCCGAGATAATCGCTGGCCATCAAGGCCGGATCGAAGGTGTTGGGCTGCTCGTTCATCTGCGGTCCGAAAGTTTGAGGTTGGCGGCACCGCGTTTCAGATCGTCCTCGACGGTGGCGATGAGCTTCAGCGCCTCGGCGCGGGCGCCGTCGGGATCATGCGCGGCGATGCGGACGAAGATGGTGCGGTGATAGGGGAAGCTGGCATGGCCGAAGTCGCGCACACCGAGCGGATGTTCCCAGAAGCGGTGGAACATCTCGTACATGGCGGCGATGATCTGCTCGAACAGCGGGTTGCCGGAGGCGCGGAAGACCGCCTGGTGGAATTCCCAGTCCTCGTCCGAGGACATGCCGGCGCGGGTGCGGAAGGCCTCCTCCATGAGGTCGAGCTTGCGCTCGATCTCGGCAAGCTCGGCCTTGCCCGCGCGAACGGCGCAAAGTGCCGCCGCCTCCGCCTCCAGCGCGCGACGGATTTCCAGCGTCGCCATCAGGCCGGCGAAATCATTGCCGCCGGCCAATGTCAGCGGCATGTGCAGCATGTCAGGCGAGACGGCGGCCTTGAGATAGGTGCCCGAGCCCTGCCGCCGTTCGACGAGGCCTAGCCCCTCCCAGCGGGTCAGGGCCTCGCGCACCGTGTTGCGACTGACCTTGAGCCGTTCCGCCAGGATGCGCTCCGTCGGCAGTTTCTCGCCCGGGCCAAGAGCCTCCTGGCGCACGAACCCCGCCAACGCCTTCAGCACCGCGTCATCGCGGGCCGTGGTCTGGATGGGGGGCAGGAAATCGGTCACGCCGGCTGAGCCTAAAGTGGTTCAATGGTCCAACCAATTTCTGCACAGACAGAAAGGGGAGTCAACAGCCGAAATGAGGCTGGCCGAAAGGCGCGGATCGTGCGCCATTCGGCCTTGTTGTTTCAGGCGCGGATGCGCGCCGGCGTGGCCTCCGCGCGCTCTTCGCGCCAGCGCGCGAACATTTCCTCGCGGACCCGCCGCGAACCCGAGAGCCGCTCCTTTGCTTCCGCCAGGACAGAGGGCGAAGCCTCGGCGGGCGTGCCGGAGCGGAAGGGAGGCGCCGGCGCGTATTCGAGCGAGAGCTGCACGATTTCCGCTTCCGCCTGTCCAAGCAGCCTTGCGACCAGCGCCAGGCCGAAATCGATACCGGACGTGACACCGCCGGCGGTGATCAGCTTGCCGTCCTCGACGATCCGCGCATCGACGGGGATCGCGCCGAACTCTTCAAGGAAATCATGCGCATACCAGTGCGTTGTGGCCCGTTTGCCCTTGAGCAATCCGGCCGCTCCGAGCACCAGCGCGCCGCTGCACACCGAGGTGATGTAGCGCGCCTGCGCCGCGCGCTCCCAGACGAAGTCGAGAACCGCCTTGTCCTCGAGCAGCGCGTTGACGCCGCCGCCGCCCGGAATGCACAGCACGTCAAGAGGCGGGCAGTCGTCGAAGGTCGCCGTCGGCGTGAGCGACAGACGCGTCGACGACATCACCGGATTGCGATCCTTCCAGATCAGTTCCACCTCAGCGCCCTTGACCGTTGCCATAACCTCATAAGGCCCGGTGAGGTCGAGCTGCTGGACATTGGGAAATACGAGGATGCCGAAACGAAGGGACATGGGAATCTCCGTGGATTGACTTCGGGCAACCTACGGCATCATGCTTTGGCACGATTGCCATTTACCCCTCGTTTCAGGCCATTCCCATGCGCCGCATCGAAATCCTCGCCTATCCCGACATCCAGCTCCTCGATGTCAGCGGACCGCTTCAGGTTTTTGCCAGCGCCAACGACTTCAGGACGCAGGCCGGCGAGCCGGCCGCCTATGAGCCCGTCGTCGTCGCCGCCTCGCCGCGGATCAGGACATCGTCCGGTCTGGCGCTTGAGGCGGCGGCGCTGCCGGCGCAGGGGCTCGCGGTCGACACGCTGATCGTGCCTGGCGGCTGGGGCGTCAACGCGGCCTGCGAGGATCCTCAGCTGGTGGAGTGGATCGTCGGCCGCTCGCGCGATGCTGTGCGGACGGCTTCGGTCTGCAGCGGCGCGATGCTTTTGGCTCAGGCAGGCCTGCTCGACGGCCGCCGCGCGGTTACCCATTGGGGCCGCTGCGCGGAGTTCGCCAAGCGCTTTCCGGCGGTCCGGCTCGAACCCGACCCGATCTTCATTCGCGACGGCAATGTCTGGACCTCGGCCGGGGTGACGGCCGGCATCGATCTCGCGCTGTCCTTCGTCGAGGCCGACCTCGGCCGGCGCATGGCACTCGCCGTGGCACGCGAGCTGGTCGTTTTCCTAAAACGACCCGGCGGTCAGGCGCAGTTCAGCCAGACCCTCAAGCTGCAAGAGGGGGACGGGCCCTTCGACCGGCTGCATGGCTGGATCCTCGACAATCTGAGCGGCGACCTGTCGCTGGAGCAGCTGGCCGAACGCGCGAATATGAGCCGGCGCAGTTTCTCGCGGCACTATCAGGAGGCAACGGGGCGCACACCCGCCCGCGCGATCGAAGAAATCCGGATTGAGGCGGCGCGGCGGATGCTGGAGCGGGGGCAAACGGTCAGCCAAACGGCGCGGCGCTGCGGTTTCGGCTCCGAGGAAACGATGCGGCGCGGCTTTCTACGCGTCCTCGGCACCAACCCGCGCGACTATCGGGAGCGTTTCTGATCCACCGACAGGTCGCGGATCGGGCGATCCTGTGCCGCCCGGCATGTGATCGTTTGGATTCATGCGCCAGGGTATTGGCGTCAGGGCGGATAACTGCCCAGACGGGACGCGAAGCGCTCCACCATCGCCAGGCCGGCCGCGCACGGCCGCATCGCCGGCGCGCGGTCAAATATCGGGACGCCGGCACGGGCGCCGAACAAGGCGCTTGCCGTAGCAGATCAGGTTCTCGATGCCCTGCATGACGAAGACCTGGCTGTCGAACAGCGCGTAGAGAATGCCATGGATCTGATCCGGCGCGAATTGGGCCATCGCGCTCGCCCTCAATGGCTTTCGCGCGGAACGGCGTGACCGCGGCTGCCGACGAGGAAATCGAGGTCGGCGCCACGGTCCGCCTGCAGGACATGATCGACATAGAGGCCCTGATAGCCGCCGCGCATCGCCGGTTCGGGCGGCCGCCAGGATTGCCGACGTCGAGCCAATTCTTCTTCCGAAACCTCGAGATGCAGCCTTCTTGCCTCGACATCGAGCTCGACGATGTCACCGCTTCTGACCAGTGCCAGCGGGCCACCGACGGCGGCCTCGGGGGCCGCATGCAGCACCACCGTGCCGAAAGCGGTGCCGGACATGCGGGCGTCGGAAATGCGGACCATGTCGCGCACGCCCTTTTGCAAGAGCTTCCGCGGCAGCGCCATGTTGCCGACCTCGGCCATGCCGGGATAGCCCTTGGGGCCGCAATTCTTCAGCACCATGACCGACGTCTCGTCGATATCGAGCCCTGGGTCGTCGATGCGCGCCCGGTAGTCGTCGATGTCTTCGAAAACGACGGCGCGGCCGCGATGCCTCATCAAGGCGGGCGATGCGGCCGACGGTTTGATGATGGCGCCCGCCGGCGCCAAATTGCCGCGCAGCACCGCGATGCCGCCATGCGGCGTGAGCGCCTTGTCGCGCGGGCGGATCACTTCCGGATTGTAATTCCGGGCATCGGCGATGTTGTTCCGCACGCTTTTGCCGGTGACCGTCAGCGCGTCGAGGTCGAGCAGGTCGGCGATCTCCTTCATCACAGCCGGGATGCCGCCGGCATAGCAGAAATCCTCCATGAGGAAGCGGCCCGACGGCATCAGGTCGAGGATGGTCGGCACATCGCGGCCGTATCTGTCCCAATCGTCGAGGCTGAGCTCGGCGCCAACCCGGCCGGCGATGGCGAGCAGATGCACGACGGCGTTGGTCGAGCCGCCAATCGCGCCATTGACGCGTATGGCATTGGCGAAGGCCTGCTTGTTGAGGATCGCCGACGGCCGCAAATCCTCGTTGACCATCTCGACAATGCGCCGCCCGGTCATGCGGGCGATGCGGCTGCGGCGCGCGTCGACCGCCGGATAGGCAGCGTTGCCGGGCAGTGCCAGGCCAAGCGCCTCGACCATCGAGGCCATGGTCGAGGCCGTGCCCATGGTCATGCAATGGCCGGGCGAGCGCGACATGGCGCTCTCGGCGCTGGCGAAATCCTGCGCGCTCATCACCCCGGCCCGCACATCCTCTGAAAATTTCCACACGTCGGTGCCGGAGCCGATCTCACGGCCCTGGAACCGTCCGTTGAGCATCGGCCCGCCGGAAATCACGATGGCGGGCAGGTCGCAGGAGGCCGCGCCCATCACCAGAGACGGTGTGGTCTTGTCGCAGCCCGCCATCAGCACGACGCCGTCCATCGGATTGCCGCGAATCGCCTCCTCGACATCCATCGAGGCAAGATTGCGGAACAGCATGGCCGTCGGCCGCAGATTGGATTCGCCGCAGGAGAACACCGGAAACTCCAGCGGCAGGCCGCCGGCTTCCAGCACGCCGGCCTTGATGTGCTCGACCAGGCCGCGGAAATGCACGTGGCAGGGCGTGAATTCGGAGAAGGTGTTGCAGATGCCGATCACCGGCCGGCCGTCGAAAGCATCGTCCGGCAGGCCGTTGTTCTTCATCCAGCTGCGATGGATGAAGGCGTCCTTGCCGAGCCCGCCGAACCAGTGCTGCGATCGTCTCTTGGTCATGGTCGGTCCTCGGCGATGTTCAGGCCGGATGCTGGAGCTGGCTCAGCCCGCCATCGACGACGAGGCAGGCCGCGTTCATGAACGGGCACTCGTCGGAAATCATGAACACCGCGGCGAGCGCGATCTCGCGCGCAGTGGCGATGCGGCCGCCGGGGTGCAGCGCCATGGTGTTGGCGCGCGCGGCGACAGGGTCCGGAAAGCTGTTCCAGTAGTCGAGGGCCTTCTGCGTCTCGACATAACCCGGCGCCAGCGCGTTCACGCGCACGCCCTGGCCTGCATATTCGAGCGCCAGCGATCTGGTCAGGCCGAGCAGCGCGTGCTTGGCGACGGGATAGGGGAAGGTATGCGGAATGATGGTGAAGCTGTGCGTCGAGGCGATGTTCAGGATCGCCCCGCGGCCGCTTGCCAGCATGCCCGGTAGCACCGCCTTGCTGCAATTCCAGGCGCCTTTGACGTTGACGTCGAAATTGCGGTTCCACTCCTCTTCGCTCGCCTCGAGCGGCGTCGAGAAGACATTCATCCCCGCGTTGTTGATCAGCGCGTTGACCGGCCCGATTTCCTCGCCCGCGCGGCCGACGGCCGACGCGATCGCCGCGGCATCGGTTATATCGGCCCGGCAGTGCCCGAGACGACCGCGCGGCGCCGACAGGCCGGAGGCGGCCCTGTCCAGGAGCTCGCCGTCGCGATCGATCATGAACAGGCTCGCCCCCTCGGCCAGGCAGGCTTCGGCGATGGCGAGCCCGATGCCCTGGGCGGCGCCGGTCAGAAAGATGCGTTTGCCTGCAAGGCGCTCAGTCATCGTCGTCACTCCAGTCGAAGACGGCCATTGCGATCCTTCAGCCGCATCGGCCCGACATCGACATGCCGGCTCAGCGCCGGCCCAATGCCGACGACCGCAGATTGTCGAGCAGGACCGCCAGAAGCAGGATCACACCCCTGACGATATATTGGTAGAAGGCCGGGATGTTGAGCAGGTTCATCGCGTTCTCGGCGATGCCCATGATCAAAACGCCGACGATGACGCCCGACATCGTGGCGCGGCCGCCAGCCAGCGAGACGCCGCCGAGCACGCAGGCCGAGATCACCGACAGCTCGAGGCCGACCGCGGCGTTGGGCTGGCCAGAGGTGATGCGCGAAGCGAGCAGGATGCCGGCGATGCCACAGACCACGCCCTGCAGCGTGAAGATCCAGATGCGCGTCCTGTCGACATTGACGCCGGCGAGGCGCGAGGCTTCCGGATTGCCGCCGATGGCCAGCGTGTTCTTGCCGAAGACGGTGCTGTTGAGCACGAAGCCGAAAATGGCGAAGAGCACCGCAAGCACCCAGATCGGCGTCGGTATGCCGAGTAGCTTCGACAGGGCCAACTGATAGAAGTCAGGGCTGTTGATGCCGACGGCGCGGCCGTCCGACGAGATCAGCGCGAAGCCGCGCACGATCTGCATGGTGGCCAGGGTGGTGATGAGGGCGTTGATACGGAATTTGGCGATGACGACGCCATTGACCCAGCCGACGACGGCGCCGCAGGCGATGGCCGCGATGAGGCCGAGCAGGATCGAGCCGGTGTAGTTCGAGGCCATCACCGCGACCATGCCGGCAAAGGCGACGATGGAGCCGACCGACAGGTCGAAGTCGCGCGCGGCGAGGCAGAACATCATCGTGCAGGCAACGATGCCGACGGTGACCACCGATTGCAGCAGGCCCAGCATGTTGCGGTCGGTGAGGAAGTTCGGCACAAGCAGCGACACCAGCGCGAAGGCGACGATGAAGATGACGACGAGGCCCTGCTCGCCGAGCAGTATCTTCTTCAACCGGTCGGTCATGGCGGGTGTCCTCAGGATGCGATCGCGTCGGGGGTTTTCTTGTCGGGAAGGGCCGCGGCCAGGATTGCCTTTTCGGCGAACTGGTCGCGCGTAAGTTCGGCGGCGATGCGTCCGCCGCACATCACCAGGATGCGGTCGCAAATGCCCATCACTTCCGGCAGCTCCGAGGAGACGACGACGATCGCCATGCCGTCCTCGGCGAGCTGGTAAAGCAGCTCGTAGATCTCCGACTTGGCGCCGACATCGATGCCGCGCGTCGGCTCGTCGACGATCAAAACACCTATGCCCTGCTCGGACAGCCAGCGGCCGAGGATCACTTTCTGCTGGTTGCCGCCTGACAGGTTGACGATGTCCTGCCTGCGGGACGGCGTGCGCACCTTGAGCTTCTTGATGAAGGTCTCGGCCGTCGCGATCTCGCTGGCGCGGCTCAGCACGCCAAAGCGCGTGTGATGGCGCCTGGACGAGATGTTGATGTTCTCCTCGATCGAGCGGCCCTGGATGATGCCGTCATGCTTGCGGTCCTCGGAGCAGAGCACGATGCCCGCCCTGATCGCGTCGTGCGGGCTGGCTGCCGCAATCGCCTTGCCGTCGACGGCGATCGCGCCGCCCGAGCGCGGATCGGCGCCGAAGACCAGCCGCATCAGCTCCGAGCGCCCGGCGCCGATCAGGCCGAAGAAGCCGACGATCTCTCCGGCGCGGGCTTCGAAGCTCGCCGGCGCCTGTAACCTGGCGCCGCTCAGATTGTCGACCTTAAGGCGGACCTCTCCAGCCTTGCGCGGGCGGAAACCCCAGATGTCGGAAATCTCGCGGCCGACCATTTCGGCAACGACCTGATCGCGCGTCACACCTTCGAGCGATGCGTGGTGCGCGGCGAGCTTGCCGTCGCGCAGCACCGTCAGGCTGTCGCAGAGCCGGAACACCTCGTCGAGCCGGTGCGAGACATAGATGATGACCTTGCCCTCGCCGCGCAGCCGGTCGATCAGGGCGAACAGGATCTCGCTTTCGCGCGAGGACAGCGACGAGGTCGGCTCGTCGAGCGCGATGACGCGGGCGTCCAGCATCACCGCCTTGGCGATCTCGACCATCTGGCGTTCGCCGATCGAGAGCGTCTTGACCTTGCGGCGCATGTCGATGTCGATGCCGGCCGATTTCAGCTTGGCGCCGACATCGTCGAGCATGCGGCGGCGGGCGATGACGCCTACGCTCGCCGGAAACCGGCCAAGGCTGAGATTTTCGGCGACGGTCAGCTCGGGCACCAACTGCAATTCCTGATGGATGACGATGACGCCGTTGTCGAAGGCGTTCCTGGTCGAGGCATAGGCCTGAACCTTGCCGTCGATGCTTATTGCGCCGGCATCGGCATGCTGGTCGCCGGACAGGATCTTGATGAGGGTGGACTTGCCGGCGCCGTTCTCGCCCATCAATCCATGCACGGCGCCCTTTTCGACGCCGAACGACACGTCGGACAGAGCCCTGACGCCAGGATAGGTCTTGGTGATGTCGGAGAATTCGAGAAAGGACACCGCTCAGATCCTTGTGCGCTACCCTTGCCGGGTCAGACCAAACAGGCGGCGACGCGGGCCGCCGCCTGTTTGTACAGGGAGGACTATTCGATGCCGAGGTCCTTGCGCACCTTCTGGTAGTCGTCGCGCTTGGCGAGCGCACCGGCGGTCAGCGTCAGCTTCGCCGGCTCCTTGTTGTTGGCGATCCAGTCATACATGTTCAGCGCCGTCTCGTAGCCGTGGCGCTTGGGCGAGATGATCACCGTGCCGACGAAACCGGTGGCGGTGGGCTTCTTGAACTCGTTGATCGCCGATTCCGCGCCGCCGATGCCGACGCCGATCATGCCGTCGGCCGGAATGCCGACGCTTTCGGACGCGCGGACGGCGCCGAGCACCGCCTCGTCATTGAGGCCGAAGGCGATCCACTTCTTGATGTCGGCATGGGCATTGAGCACCACGGTCGCAGCGTTGAGCGCGGCTTCGGTGTCGGTCTTGGCCTGCGGCGCGTCGAAGATGTTCTCGGCCTTGAAGCCGGCGGCCTTCAGCACCGAAATCGCGCCTTCGACGCGGTCGACGGCGGTCGGCAGCTGGTCGTAGGAGACGCGGATCGCGCCGACCTCGTCCATCTTCCAGCCGCGAGCCTTCATCTGGTCGATGATGGCCTGACCAACGGCCTCGCCGATCTTGGTGGCGGAGATGCCCATATGCGGCACGTCTTCCAGCGGCTTGCCGTCGGCGCCGACGAGGCGGTCGTCCACCGTCATCAGCTTCAGATTGTTGGCGGCCGCCTTGGCGACGATGCCCGGGCCGAGCTTCACATCCGGGGTGCAGACGACGAAACCTTGCGCGCCCTGGGCGCCGAGATTGTCGATCGCCGACATCAGCTTCTCGCCGTCCTCGGCGCCGATCTTGACGAGGGTGAAGCCCTTTTCCTTGGCAGCCTGGTCCGCGAATTTCCATTCGTCCTGGAACCAGGGTTCCTCGGGCTGTTTGACGATGAAGCCGATCTTGGTGTCCTGCGCATAGGCAGACGCGATTGTCGTGACCGACAAGACGGCGAGAGCGCCCGCGACGAGCGCGGTTTTCAAAAGTCGCATGTTTACCTCCCAGTGAACGGCCGGACGTCGAGCCCGGGTTTCCCGTCTCTAATCAATTTCATCATACACGTCAATTGATCTGGTATGATAAATGATTTAAATAGTCAGATCAGTAGCGCTGGCGCAAATCACCGGTATCCGCTAAGGCCGGGCCGGGCGCGCGCAACCAGGGTTCGCTGCCTTGGAGGAGGGGCTGAGGTGAACGAGACACCGAAGAAGGCTGACGAGGCGACCAATGCGCGCGAGACGGCACGTCGCCCGCGCGTCATGCCGGATGTGACAAGGGCGCTCGCCTCCGACATCTTCTCGGGCCGCTATCCGGCCGGTTCGTCACTGCCGACCGAGAACGACCTCGGCGTCGAATATGGCGTCAGCCGCACCGTGATCCGCGAAGCGCTGAAAGTGCTGGCGGCCAAGGGCCTCGTGCTTTCCAGGCCGCGCATCGGCACGGTGGTCTGCGACCAGGACAACTGGAACATCATCGATCCGCAAGTGCTTGCCTGGCATGCGCCGCACGCCCTGGACGACAAGCTGTTCGACGCGATCCTCGAAACCCGCCGCGCCATCGAGCCGCTGGTCGCCGAGCTCGCCGCCGCGCGCGCGACGCTGCAGGAGATCGCCGACCTGGAGGCGGCCTGGCGCGGCATGGCCGGCGCCGGCGAGGACCCCGTCGCCTTCTCGCGCAGCGACATCGCCTTCCACCAGATCCTCTATGCCGCCAGCCACAACCCGATCTTCCGGCAGATCGGCAACCTGATCGACACCGGGCTGAAATTCTCGCTGGAAGCGACGGCGACCATTTCGCTCGACCGGCGCATGGAAGCGGTGGCGGCGCACCGCGAAGTGGTGGAGGCGCTGCGCATGCGCGACGCCGAAGCGGCGCGCGACGCGGCAAACAGAATTCTCCACCTGGCGGCGCGCGACCTCGTCAGCGCCAAGAAACTCAAGAACAACTGAGACAAGCTTGCCCGCATGAAAATCACCGCCTTGACCACCTACATCGTTCCGCCGCGCTGGCTGTTCCTCAAGATCGAGACCGATGCCGGCATCAGCGGCTGGGGCGAGCCGGTGGTCGAAGGCAAGGCGCTGACGGTCGAGGCGGCGGTCAAGGAACTGGCCGACTATCTGATCGGCAAGGATCCGCGCCTGATCGAGGATCACTGGACGGTGATGCATCGCGGCGGCTTCTATCGCGGCGGGCCGATCCTTATGAGCGCGATCGCCGGCATCGACCAGGCGCTGTGGGACATCAAGGGCAAGGCGCTCGGCGTGCCGGTGCATGAACTGCTTGGCGGCAAGCTGCGCGAGACGATCAAGGTCTATTCCTGGATCGGCGGCGACCGGCCGGCGGAAGTGGCGGCCGGCGCCAGAGATGTGGTGGCGCGCGGCTTCCAGGCGCTCAAGATGAACGGCACCGAGGAACTGCAGATCGTCGACAGCCATGACAGGATCGATGCCGCGGTCGAGCGGGTTGCCATGGTGCGCGAGGCGGTGGGCCCCAATATCGGCATCGCCGTCGATTTCCACGGCCGCGTGCACCGGCCGATGGCGCGTATGCTGGTCAAGGAACTGGAGCCATACCGGCTGATGTTCATCGAGGAGCCGGTGCTGAGCGAGAACCGCGAGGCGCTGAAGGAGATCGCCGCGCTCGGCTCGACGCCGATCGCGCTCGGCGAACGGCTCTATAGCCGCTGGGACTTCAAATCTGTGTTCGAGGAGGCGGTCGTCGACATCATCCAGCCCGATCTGTCGCATGCCGGCGGCATCACCGAATGCCGCAAGATCGCGGCGATGGCGGAAGCCTATGACGTGGCGGTGGCGCCGCATTGTCCGCTGGGACCCATCGCGCTTGCCGCATGCCTGCAGCTCGACGCCGTGAGCTACAACTGCTTCATCCAGGAGCAGAGCCTGGGCATCCATTACAATGCCGGCAACGACCTGCTCGACTACGCCGCCAACAAGGACGTGTTCCGCTATGAGGACGGCTATGTTGCCATTCCCGACGGTCCGGGCCTGGGAGTCGAGATTGACGAAGACTATGTGAAGGAGCGTGCCAAGGAAGGGCATCGCTGGCGCAACCCGGTCTGGCGCCACAAGGACGGCTCGTTCGCCGAGTGGTAAGCCGGCAAATTATTTCGCACTCGATTGCCTATAACGTCGCCGGCAAAGGTCCGATGGCGGCGAGACCGGCTTCGGTCAGCGCGTAGACACCGCGCTCGGCCCTGGCGAACCAGCCGTAGTAGTTATGCAAAAGAATGCTGGCGGCGCGCGGCGAAAGGGTCTTGAGGTCGCGCGGCCGCTTCGGACCGTCGGCCATGGCGGCGGCGCAGGCCAGCGCCTCCTGGCGGTAAGCGGTCATGATCGGCTTCTTGCGCGTGCTGCCGCCGATGGACGGATCGCCCTTGCGGCGGTGATGCTCCTCGACCAGGCGCGAGCGCCGCCCGGGGTCGCGGCGCGGCGGCAAGGCGGCGGGACTGAGCAGCAATTCCACCTCGCCCTTCTTGCCGACGCCCAACAGGCCGAAGCCTAGACGACGGCAGAGCGCGCGGAAGCGGCGGTCGTGCTCCCGGCCCTTGCCGCGCGCCGACATCAAAGCAGCCAGCCATACCTCGTCACAGGCCGCCGCGCGGTCGACGGCCTGCAGGACGAGCTCGAGGTTGAATTGCAGCTTGAGCTCGCAGATGACGACGACATCCGGCTCACCGGTGCGCACGCCGACCACGTCGCAGCCGCCGATCTCGCCCTTGACGGCGAAATCCATGCTCTCAAGGAACCGCTTCACCGGCTCGTAGAGGGAAGTTTCCTGCATGGGGCGATGCATAGCCGATTCGCGGCGGTCCGGTCGCGCGCTAGAAGCATCCTCACCTTGATGGATTGAGAGGCCGGATTGACAACGCCTGGAACACCGACTACAAACAACCCTAAACGTTTAGGTAAAGGCTTCGGCTGACCTCGACGAGGGAGGTTTCGACCCTTGGCAAGATCGACAATGCGCGACATCAGCCGCGCCACAGGCCTGTCTTTGTTCACCGTATCGCGCGCACTCAGCGGAGCGGATGGCGTGTCCGAGGCCAGCCGCGAGCAGGTGCTGAAAGCCGCCAGCGATCTCGGCTATGTGCTCAACCGCGCCGCTCAGGAATTGCGCCGCGCCAGCCGCGATTCAGTTGCCGTCATCACCGCAAGCACCTCCAACTCCTACTATCTCGACCTGATGGCGGGCATACAGCAAGCGCTCGAGCCGTCCGCCTGGACCGTGGTCGTCGGCGACGTCGCGGTCAACGGCGCCTATGACGCCCGCCTCGAGGATCGGATGATACGCCGCCTCATCGAGTCGCGGACCGCCGGCGTGATTTCGACATTGACCTTGACGGCAGACAACGCGCGGCTGCTCGAACGCTGGGACATCCCGCTGGTCTTCGTCGATTCCTCGCCGCCGGCAGAGGCCGCGCACATCCCAAGCGTGACCACCGACAACTACAATGCCAGCCTGATGGTAGGCAAACATCTTGCCGACCATGGCTACAAGGACTGGCTGTTCCTGGTCTATCCGTCGAAATGGTCGACGCGGTTCGACCGCGAGCGCGGCATAAGGGAGGCGGCGCGGATCCACGGCGCCGACCTGGTGGTGCTGGAATCGGAGAACGACGCAGCGTCCGGTTACAGCACGCTGGCGCGCCATATTGATGCCAGTGGCAGGATTCCGCGCGCGCTGATCGCGGGCAACAATCCGCTGCTGCTCGGCTCCATGAAGCTTGCCGCCGAGAGGCGCATCGCCATTCCGGATGAATTGGCGGTGGTCGCCTATGACGAATTCGCCTGGTCGGAACTTACCGATCCGCCGATGACGGTGCTGAACGAGCACAGCGAACAGATCGGCCTGCTTGCCGCGATGACCCTGCGCAGGATCATCGACAAGCAGGTCGAAGCCGAGAAGAAGGGCGAGGCGCCGACGCCCCTCTATCTTCCCGAGGACCAGCAGCGCGTGCCAGCGCGGCTGATCATCCGCTGTTCCTGCGGCTGTTCGAGGGACGGCGTCCACGCACGAGGCCCCGTCGCCTCGCAGGCTGCCTAGCGACACAAGGAATGGAAGGACAATGACCGGATTATCTTGTGCTTGAACCTAAACGATTAGGCAGCTCGGAAGCCGGGATCTGGCCGCGGTGATGCTCGCGGTTCGACAGTCGAGAAAACGAATTGCCGTCACATCACGGCGGCGAACAACAAGGAGGATAAACATGA
This sequence comes from Mesorhizobium sp. RIZ17, assembly GCF_051127865.1. NCBI lineage: Bacteria > Pseudomonadati > Pseudomonadota > Alphaproteobacteria > Hyphomicrobiales > Phyllobacteriaceae > Mesorhizobium > Mesorhizobium sp. RIZ17. The sequence continues at coordinate 2,361,698 of NZ_CP147861.1, read as the reverse complement.
CAGCAAAGACCACCCTGCGGTTAATTACCGCCACATCGCTCCTGGCGTTCGGCCTGGCATTTGGAGCCGTTCCGGCCACGGCCGAAAGCAAGCTTCCCAGCAAGATCGAGAAGATCGGCCTGATGGTGCAGGATATGTCCAACCCGTTCTTCTCCGCCATGACGAAGGGGGCCCAGGACGCCGCCAAGCAGATCGGCGCTTCCGTCAACGTGCAGGACGCGCAGCTCGACCTCGCCAACCAGAACACCCAGATCGACGCCTTCATCCAGCAAGGGGTCAATCTGATCGTCATCTCGGCGGTGGATGAGGCGGGCATCGAACCGGCCATCCTGCGCGCCAAGGAGGCCGGCATCATCGTCATCGCCGTCGACACTCCTGCGCACGGCGCCGACGCGGTGATCATGACCAATGCGGTGCAGGCGGGCGAGAAATCCTGCGAATACCTGTTCCAGCAGATGGGCAGAAAGGGCCAGGTGCTGCTGGTGGACGGCACCCCGATCCAGACGATCATCGACCGCATCAATGGCTGCAAGACGGTGGCCAAGAAGTTCCCGGACATCAAGATCGTCGGCCAGCAGGCCTCGAAGAACGACCGTGCTTCCGGGCTCGCCGTGACGACCGACATGCTGACGGCCAACCCGGACGTCACCGGCATCTTCGGCATGAACGACCCGTCCGCGCTCGGCGCCGTGCTCGCGGTCGAGCAAGCCGGCAAAGCAAGCCAGATCAAGGTCACCGGCGTGGACGGCAGCCCCGAAGCGGTCGCCGAACTGAAGCGGGACGGGTCGCCGTTCATCGGCTCGGCCACGCAGAACCCGGCCGAGATGGTGCGTCAGGCGGTCAAGGTCGCGCAGGACATGGTTGCCGGCAAGGCGCCGCAGGACAAGACGATCCTGATCGAGAGCGTGCTGGTCACCCGCGACAATGTTGGCCAGTATCCGGGCTGGTAAATCTCCCAGGCCAGCCCGCGGGGAGCGGCCTTGCGCCGCTCCCCGCCCAGAGATCCGATGAGGCTGCCATGAGCATCCAACCTCCGCTGCTCGCCGTCGAGGACGTTTCCAGGCGCTTCGGCGCCACGCTGGCGCTGAACAAGGTCCGTTTCGACCTGAGAGCGGGCGAAGTGCACGCGCTGATGGGCGAGAACGGCGCCGGCAAATCCACGCTGATGAAGATCCTTGCCGGCAACATCCAGCGCGACGCAGGGCGCATCCTCATCGACGGCCGCGAAGTCGAGATCCGTTCGCCGATCGAGGCCTCCGCCAACGGCATCGCCATCATCCACCAGGAACTCAACACCGTGCGCGACATGACGGTCGCGGAGAACCTGGCGCTCGGGCGCGAGCCGCGCACCAGGCTGGGCATGCTCGACCGCCGCCGCATGGATGAGCAGGCGCGTCAGAAGCTGGCGCGCATTCACTCCACGATCGATCCGCGGCGGCCGCTCGGCTCGCTGAGCGTCGGCATGCAGCAGATGGTCGAGATCGCGCGCGCCGTGAGCGAAAACGCGCGCGTGCTGGTGCTCGACGAACCGACCGCCGCGCTGTCGCGGGCCGAGGCGCAGGAGCTTTATCGCATCATCGGCCAGATGCGCTCGGCGGGCGTCGGCCTGATCTACATTTCGCATCGCATGGAAGAGGTCTGGCAGTTGGCGGATCGCGTCACGGTGTTCCGCGACGGCGGCTATGTCGGGACCGGAACCTTAGCCGAGATCAGCCCGCCCGACGTGGTCCGCATGATGGTCGGCCGTCAGGTTGCCGACCTCTACCACCATGACAAACGCGAGCCGGGTGCCACCATCCTCGAAGTCGAGGGAATGACGGGCACGGGGGTCGGCCCCGTCGATCTCTCGGTCCGCGCCGGAGAGGTGGTTTGCATGGCCGGCCTGATCGGGTCCGGCAGGACCGAAGTCGGCCGCCTGCTGTTCGGTGCCGACCCTCGCACCGCCGGTTCGGTCCGCATCGGAGGTCGCCACAGCCGCCCGGCGGATCCGTTCGAGGCGATCGCCGACGGCATTGGCATGGTGCCAGAAAACCGTAAAGAGCAAGGGCTGTTCCTCGAGCATTCGGTGGAAGACAATATTGCGATCAGCTCGCTCGATCGCTTCGTTACGGCGGGCGTCGTCGACCGGACGGCGCGACGCGACGCGGTTCTGGCGCAGATGAAGCGGCTGGGCCTCAGGCTCAACGCGCTTGCGCTGCCGGTGAAGGCGCTGTCCGGAGGAAACCAGCAGAAAGCGGCGCTGGCGCGGTGGCTGCTTCGCGATTCCAGGGTGCTGATCCTCGACGAGCCCACCCGCGGCGTCGACATCGGCGCAAAGCGCGAGATCTACGAGGAGATCGACCGGCTGGCGCGCGCCGGCAAGGCGATCCTCGTCATATCGTCGGACCTGCCGGAGGCGATCGGCATAAGCGACCGCCTGCTGGTCATGCGCCAGGGCAGGATCGTCTCGGAACTGGTTTCGGAAAAAACCTCGGAAGAAGAAGTGATGCTTCACGCGACGGGCACCGCGACCCGCAGCAGACATACAGGAGCGCAGCCATGAACCCTGCTCGAGACGAGATCCTCCAGGCAAAAGCGGTCGCTGCCGAGCACGCCCCGTTCGATTTCGCCAAATGGTGGGATCGGGTCGGCATTCTCGTGGTGCTGGTCGCGCTGATCATCCTGATGTCGGCCATCGCGCCGAACTTCAACCGCGTCGACAATCTTCTCAACATCGCGCGCTCCATATCGGTGAACGCCATCCTGGCGGCCGGAATGACGCTCGTCATCCTGACCGGAGGCATCGACTTGTCCGTCGGATCGATGGTCGCCGTTTCGGGCGTGGTTTCGGTCATAGCCGCCATTGCTGGAGTGCCGGCACCCGCCGCCATCGGCATTGGCCTTGCCGTCGGCGCGGCCTGCGGCCTGATCAATGGCGCGCTGACGGCCTATCTTTCGCTTGCCCCGTTCATCGTTACGCTGGGCACGATGACATTCTTGCGCGGCCTCGCCTACACCATCACCAAAGGCCAGCCGATCGTCTCCAGCTCGCTGAATTTCAAGGATATCGGCAACGGGTATCTCTGGGGCATCCCGATGCCGGTCATCGTGATGGCGGTCGTCTACCTGATCGTCTGGTTCATCCTGGAACGGACGCGCTACGGCCGTCACGTCTATGCCGTGGGCGGCAACGCGGAGGCGGCGAAACTCGCCGGCGTGCGCGTGAAGCGGGTCGTCACGTCCGTCTATGTGCTGGCGGGCGCTTGTTCGGGCCTGGCGGGCGTCATCTTCGCCGCCCGCGTGATCTCGGCTCAGCCGACAGCCGGCACCGGCTATGAACTCGATGCCATCGCGGCAGTGGTGCTCGGCGGCACCAGCCTTGCCGGCGGCCGCGGCCGGATCGTCGGCACCCTGATCGGATCGGTAATCCTCGGCGTTCTGGGCACCGGCCTGATCCTGCTCAACGTGCCCTTCTTCACGCAGCTTCTGATCAAGGGCGTGGTGATCATCCTCGCCGTTGCCATCGACAGCCTGAAGCAGCGGCCGGGGCTTTTCCATTTCCGCAGGAACAGACCGCCCGGCGCATCCGGCCAATAACCGCTCAGGTGCCGCCGTCTGCGCCCGGCACGGCCGGCCGCGCCCTTTCCCGCTCACACTCTGAATTGGAAGAATTCTCCATGACCCTTGCCGTCGCCATCACGGATCCCCTTGCCGGCCATCGCGAGCGCGAACCGATCGTCTTTTCCGTCGCTGGGGACCTGCCGCAGGCCCTCTGGTGGGCTCGCGACGACGCCAGCAACCGGGTGCTTTGCCAGCGCCTGACGCAAGACAGAAGGCCAGGCGAAACGCGTTTCATCGCGACCGTGAGCTTCAGCGGCCAGTTGCGGCTGACGCTGGAAGAACCGTGCGAGCCTGGTTCAGCCTGCATTCCCGGCATCACGGTGCTGCAAGGCAAGGAGGCCGACTGCTTCGTCCGTCTCGATACCGGGGCCTTCGATCTCGAGCTCTGCCGCGGCACCGCCCAGGGTCTCGGCTCCTCCAAATGGGGTATCCGCCACTTCCGGTCCTTGGCCGACGATTTCGAGCTGCTTCCCTCCGGCAACAATGCCATCGGCGGCTTTTACGGCCCTTTCTTCACGCCCGAGAACGGGCTGATCAACCCTCCCGAACATACGACCGTCGAGATCGAGACGCTGGAGCGCGGCCAAGTCCTCCACCACTACCGCATGCATGGCACGATACCGGACGGGCTGCTTGACGAGCTCAAGGGCAAGCGCTTCTCGATCGACTGGGTTTTTACCCACGGCACGCCCTTCTTCCAGCGCCGCTACCAGGTCGACCCCTTCCAGACCGTCATCAACGGGCGCTCGGTCACCAACAAGATCACCGTCGGCGACGAGTTCGAGGGCGGCAAGGGCAAGCTGGTCTTCGACCGCTTCGCCGCCTATGGCGGAACGCGCTACCGCGCGGGGGACCCCTATGCCGGCGAACTCGTCGCCATGGTCGCAGAAACAGTGAGCGGCTCGACCAACCAGAGCCGGAAGTTCGAGGAATTCCGTTCCAATCTCAGCGACATCGAATCCGCCCATTGGGATCTCTACTGGCGCCTGTTCTGCCAGTGGGAGGGCGTGCTGGGCGAAGACGAGCTTCGTGAACGGCTGGCGCGCGTGCGCGCGGCATCGCATGTGAAGGCCGAGCTCACGGATCGCCAGTGGGTGCTGACGGATCGGCCGGTCGATGTGTCGGCGGTCGAGCACGAAACGATATTTCCCGGCCCAGCCGATAAGACGGTGGAGTTCGACACGGCCACGGGCCGCGCCATGGTCTGGTGGACATCGCAGCCTTCCGGCGCCTTCCAGATCGTCCAGCGGCGCCAGTCCGGCTGGGTGAACTGGGGCAGCAATGGCGAGAATGAATGTCCCGAGCTTCCCGTGGGCGTCGAGATCAAGACGGCCTACGGCCATTTCGCCGACTGCTGGCAGGCGGTTGCCGACCAGTTGGAGACGCCGCCGACCGTCAGCGCCGGATAGACAACTCGGGCGAGGTCGAACGACGATCGACCTCGAGCCGGGATCGATCCAGATGAAGGCAAGCCCGAAAGCAATCGGGCCGCGCCATGTCTCAGGCGCGATGCAGATAATCCTCGATCGATTGCGGCTTCATCTCGATCGAGAAGCCAGGTGCGGTCGGCGGCATGTAGGCGGCGTCGCGGATCACGCAGGGCTCCAAAAAATGCTCGTGCAGATGATCGACATATTCGATGACGCGACCGTCCTTGCTGCCTGACACCGCGACATAGTCGATCATCGACAGATGCTGGACATATTCGCAAAGGCCGACGCCGCCGGCATGCGGCCAGACCGGCAGGCCGAACTTGGCGGCGATCAGCAGCACCGCCAGGACCTCGTTCAGCCCGCCCATGCGGCAGGAATCGATCTGCACGACGTCGATCGCGCCGCCGGCGATGAACTGCTTGAACATGATGCGGTTCTGGCACATCTCGCCGGTCGCGACCTTGATCGGCGCCACGGCCTTGCGGATCTTGGCATGGCCGGCGACGTCGTCCGGGCTGGTCGGCTCCTCGATGAAGAAGGGCTTGGCGAAGGCGAGGTCCTTGAGCCAGTCGATCGCCTGGTCGACCTCCCAGACCTGGTTGGCGTCGATCATCAGATAGCGGTCCGGGCCGATGACCTCGCGGGCGATCCGCAGACGGCGGATATCGTCTTCGCGGTCGCGGCCAACCTTCAGCTTGATGTGGTTGAAGCCATCGTCGATCGCCTCCTGGCAGAGACGCCGGAGCTTGTCGTCCGGATAGCCGAGCCAGCCGGCCGAGGTGGTGTAGCAGGCATAGCCCTCGCGCTCGAGTATGGCGATGCGCTCCGCCTTGCCAGCCTCGGCCTTCGTCAGGATCGCCAGCGCCTCGGCCGGTGTGATGGCGTCGGTGAGGTAGCGGAAATCGACGATGCGCACGATCTCTTCGGGGCTCATCTCGGCGACCAGGCGCCAGACCGGCTTGCCGGCTTCCTTCGCCCACAGGTCCCAGACCGCGTTGACCACGGCGCCGACCGCAAGATGCATGGCGCCCTTGTCCGGGCCGATCCAGCGCAACTGGCTGTCACCGGTCACATGGTGCCAGAAACGGCCGGGATCCTCTTTCACCCAGTCGAGATCGAGCCCGACGACGAGGTGGCGCAGCGCTTCGATCGCCGCGCAGCAGATCTCGTTGCCACGGCCGATGGTGAAGGTGAGGCCATGGCCTTTCAGCGACGGGACATCGGTGTCGAGGATGACGTAGGCGGCCGAATAGTCCGGGTCCGGATTCATCGCGTCGGAGCCGTCGAGGCTTTGCGATGTCGGGAAGCGCAGGTCGAAGGTTCTGAGGTCCGTGATTTTCGTCATTGCTGCCTCTTAGCTGGCCTGCCTCGTAACGCAACTGGCGGCCGAAACGGCCTCAGATCGACCAGCCGCCGTCGATGTTATAGGCCTGCCCGGTCGTGTAGGTGGCGCCGGCCAGATAGACGGCGAGATCTGCGATCTCCTCCGGCGTGCCGATCCTGCCCATCGGCTGGCGGGCGATGAAAGCCGCGCGGGCCGCCTCATAGTCGCCCTGCGCCTGCATGCGGCCGTGAAGCGAGGGGCTCTCGACGGTGCCCGGGCAGATGGCGTTGCAGCGGATTCCTCGAGCGACGTAGTCGGCGGCGATCGATTTGGTCAGGCCGATCACGGCCGCCTTGGTCACGCCGTAGGCGAAGCGGTTCGGCACGCCCTTCGGGGCGCCCGCCACCGACGCCATGTTGATGATCGAGCCGTCGCCGCGCTCCAGCATGCCGGGCAGCACGGCGCGGATGGTGCGGATCATGGCGCGTACATTGAGATTGAAGGCAAAGTCGAGGTCCTCGTCCTTCATCTCCAGGATTGAGCCGGCATGGACAAAGCCGGCGCAGTTGAACAGCGCGTCCACCCGGCCGATCTCGGCGAAGGCGGATTTCACCGCCTCGTCGTTCAGCACGTCGAGTTTTCGCGCCGCAATCCCGGGCGTCTTGCCAAGTTCGGCCAGGGCTGCCTCGTTGATGTCGGTGGCGTGGACGATGGCGCCGGCCTTTGCGAAAGCCAGGGCGCTTGCCCGTCCGATGCCCTGCGCGGCCGCCGTGACGACCACGACCTTGCCTGTGATATCAGCCATGTTCTTGTCTCCGTCTTTCAGCCGGGCCGTCGCTCGACGATGTAGATGTGATCCGCCGCCAGCACGACCTCGTCGCGCTGGTTCAAAACCTCGACGCGTTCGATGACGCGCCCGGCATTTGGCCGTTTCGGGTCGTCCTCCTTGGCGGCGATGGTGGTGCGCGTGCGGATCGTGTCGCCGATGAAGACCGGCTTGATGAAGCGCAGCCGGTCGTAGCCGTAGGAGAAGGCGACCGGGTTGATCACGCTCGCGGTCAGCCCGACGCCGACCGAGAACACCAGCGTGCCATGCGCGATGCGCTGGCCGAAGGACGTCGTCTTCATGAACTCGGCGTCCATGTGATGCGGAAAGAAATCGCCGGTATGGCCGGCATGGACGATGAAATCGGTCTCGGTGATGGTGCGGCCGCTGGTGAGGCGGGATGAACCGATCAGGTAGTCCTCGAAATAGGTGGTCTGTTCCATGTCCTGCCTTACGGCTTTGCCGCCAGCGGCGTCGCCGGCGCCGCGCTCGATTTATAGGCGGCCTCGACCAGCGCCATGGTGTGCCAGGCGTCTTCGACGGAGCTGACGAGCTCGGCGTCTTCACCGGACGCGAAGCGCTGGACATTGGCCATGCGGCCGACAAAGGCATCGGGGAACCATTCGCCGGCGAGCGGAACGCTGATCCAATCGGACCCGCCCTTGGGATGGATCTCCAGGATGTCGGGCTCGCCGCGCGGATAATCGAGGTTGAGGCCGAGCTTGACATAGGCAGCACCCTCGGTGCCGCAGATGCGGAACTCGCAGGCCTGGTAGCGGCGCCCGAATTTGTGGTCGTGGTTGATCGACAGCCCGCAGCGCACCGTGTCGCCATAGTCGAGGATGGCGCTGGTGCGGGTCTGCGCGACCTTGTGGTTGGGATGGCCGAGCGTCTTGGCGTGCACGCCCAGCGGATTGCCGAGAAGCTGGCGGATCAGGTCGAGATAATGGATCGAATGCATGGCGATCTCGACGCGCGGCGCCTTGAGCAGGAATTCCCAGAGCTGCCACGGCGTGTCGAGCGCCAGAAGCGCGTCGAAGTCGACGACCTCGCCCAGCCAGCCCTTGGCAATCGCGTCCTTCAACGCCAGCATCATCGGCGCGAAGCGGAGCTGGAAATTCACGGCGGCCTTCAGTTGCTTGGCGCGGCAGATTTCGAGGATCTCGGTTGCCTCGCCGAGATAGTTGCCCATCGGCTTCTGGATCAGCGCCACCGCGCCATCCGGTAGAGCCTTCAGCACCTCGGCGTGGCGGCCGGGCGGCGTGGCGAGGTCGAAAATCGCGTCCTTCATCGCCGCAGCTTCCTCGACCGAACGGAACGCTGTCACGCCCCATGTCTCGGCAAGCTTTTGCGCCTTGGCCTGATCCGGATCGTAGAGGCCGGAAATCGGGAAGCCGCCCTTGCGGTAGGCGGGAAAATGCGCGTCGCCGACGATCGAGCCGGCGCCGAAGGTGACGATCGGGCGCGGCTTCGAGGGTTTCGGCCACGACTGCGCCAGCGATGCCGGATCGAAGGCATCAGTCATGATGGAAGACCTCGTCCATCGTCGCCCACCACTCGCCTTCCTTGCGCGTTTCCAGCGGCTCCTGGCAAGGCATGCAGACCGACCACCATTCCTGGGTCTTCGGGTCGGCGGCCATCTTGGCCATGTCGGCGGCGTAGTCGGTGCCGTCATATTCGAAATAGGAGAACAGGAGGTTCTCCGGCCGCTTCAGGTAGATCGAATAGTTCTTGATGTTGCAGGCCGAGATCATGGCGAGAACGTCCGGCCACACGGCTGCGTGGAGGCGGACATATTCCTCGACCTTCTCGGGCTTTAAGCCCAGCACCATTCCCATGCGCTGCATATCCGCCTCCCTATTTCACGATCGCCGTGGTGAATTCGGCGATGCTTCTTGCCTTCACGGCATCCCAGTCCCAGTCGATGCCGATGCCGGGTTCGCTGGGCGCCAGCGCATTGCCATTCTCGATGCGCATCTTGGCGCCCGTCAACTCGTCGAGCTGCGGAATATACTCGACATATTTGCCGTTCTGGATGGCGCAGACCAGACTGACATGCAGCTCCATCAGGAAATGCGGGCAGACCGGCATGTCGAAGGCCTCCGCCGCATGGGCGACTTTCAGCCAGGGCGTGATGCCGCCGATGCGGCCGACATCGACCTGGACAATGTTGCAGCCGCCCTTCTGCATATACTCGCGGAAATGCCTGATGGAATAGAGCGACTCGCCGACCGCGATCGGCGTGGCAGTCGAATTCGACAGGCGGACATGGCCGTCGATGTCATCGGCCGGCAGCGGCTCCTCGATCCAGGCGAGGTCGAGCTCGCGCAGCCGCTCGGCGCGGCGGATCGCCTCGTCGACGGAAAAGCCCTGGTTGCAGTCGGTCATGATCTCGTAGCCGTCGCCGACCGCGTTGCGCACCGCCGACAGCCTGGCGACGTCCTCGGAACCATGCGGCTTGCCGATCTTGACCTTCGAGCCGGTGAAGCCCTTGGCCTTCGCGGCAAGCGCGTCGTCAACCAGCGCCTGCGTCTCGATATGCAGCCAGCCGCCTTCGGTGGTGTAGAGCGGGCAGCGGTCCTTGGCGCCGCCGGCGAGTTTCCAGAGCGGCAGGTTCTGCTTCCTGGCGCGCAGATCCCAAAGCGCCGTGTCGATCGCGGCCAGCGCGATCGCCGTCATGGCGCCGATGGTGGTGGCGTGGGTGGCGAATTCGAGATCATGCCAGATCGCCTCGATCTGGTCGGCGTCGCGGCTAATCAGGCGCGGCGCGAGATGATCGGCCAAAAGCCGCATCACGGACGAGCCGCCGGTGCCGATCGTATAACTATAGCCGGTGCCCGATGCGCCGTCGGAATCGGTGATGGTGACGATCGGCGTTTCCTGGCTGACGAAGCTTTGGATGGCGTCCGTGCGCTTCACCTTCGGCACGAGGTCGACCATGCGCAGTTCGATTTTCTCGATTTTCGCCATGTCAGCTCCTCAGCGACTTGCCGGTTTCGGCGGAGAACAGATGCGCGCGGCTCAAGTCGAAGCTCATGCCGATCCTGTCGCCGGGTTTCAGCGGCTTCGGATTGAGCATGCGCGACACCCAGTCGGTGCCGTTGAACTCGGCGAAGACCAGCGTCTCGTTGCCGAGCGGCTCGGTGATGCTGACCGGCAGCTCGACGCGGTGGACTTCGGTTTCGCCGCCGGAGCTCAGGCCGTGGCCGGTCGGATAGAAATCATCGGGGCGGATGCCGAACACGACCTTGTCGCCGGCCGATGTCCTCGACTTGAACTGTCCAGGCAAAGGCAGGCTGTCGCCGCCGTTGAAGACAAGCTTGCCGTCGCTCACCGTCGCCTCGTGCAGGTTCATCGGCGGCGAGCCGATGAAGCCGGCGACGAAACGGGTCGCGGGCCGGCTGAACACCTCGTCCGGCGTGCCGACCTGTTCAATATAGCCTGAGCGCATGATGACGATGCGGTCGGCGAGCGTCATCGCCTCGACCTGGTCGTGGGTGACGTAGATGACCGTCGACTTCACCTTGGCGTGCAGCTTCTTGATCTCGGTGCGCATCTGCGTGCGCAGCTTGGCATCAAGGTTGGAGAGCGGCTCGTCGAACAGGAAGACATCGGGATCGCGCACGATGGCGCGGCCCATGGCGACGCGCTGGCGCTGGCCGCCGGAGAGCTGCGAGGGACGGCGCTCAAGCAGTTCGTCGAGACCGAGGATGGCGGAGGCTTCCGCCACGCGCCGGTCCATGTCGTCCTTTGCCGCGCCGGCGATCTTGAGCGAGAAGCCGAGATTCTCGCGCACCGTCATATGCGGGTAGAGCGCGTAGGACTGGAACACCATGGAGATGTTGCGCGAGCGCGGCGGCAGGTCGTTGACCATGCGCCCGCCAATGTCGATCTCGCCGCCGCTGATATCCTCGAGACCGGCGATCATGCGCAAGGTCGTCGACTTGCCACAGCCGGAGGGACCGACCAGCGCGATGAACTCGCGGTCGGCGATCTCGAGATCGATGCCATGCACGATTTGGGTGTTGCCGTAGCGCTTGGTGAGCTTTTTCAGCGAAACCGTTGCCATGAAGTCAACCTTTCACCGCGCCGGAGGTGAGACCGCCGACAAGGTGTTTCTGGACAATGTAGGTGAGGGTCAGCGCCGGGATGATCATCACCACGGCCAACGCGCACATGCCGCGCCAGTCGATGGTGAATTCGGCCGTGTAGTCGAGCAGCCCGACGGGCAGCGTCTTGGAATTGACGGAGCGGGTCAGCTGCGAGGCCAAGGCGAACTCGTTCCAGCAGGTGAGAAAGGCAAAGATGCCGGCGGAGGCGATGCCGGGCCGGGCCAGCGGGAATTCGACCTGCCAGAAGGCCTGCCAGCGCGTGCAGCCGTCGATCTGCGCGGCCTCGGCGAGGTCCTTCGGCACCTGGCGGAAGAAACCGTCGATCAGCCAGATGGTGAAAGGGATGTTCAACGCCACATAGGCGAGGATCATGCCGAAATGCGTGTCGATGATGCCGAGCCGCGCATAGACGAAGAACAGCGGCAGCGACATGGCGATGCCGGGCACGGTGCGCGTCAGCATCAGGCCGAGGAACATGCCGGACTTGCCGCGGAAGCGGTAGCGCGCGAAGGCGTAGCCGCCGGCCATGCCGATGGCCAGCGCGATCACCGTCGAGGAGACCGAGATGATCAGCGAGTTGCGGAAATAGTCGAGCACAGGAATGCCGCCCTTGCCGATGCCGCTGAACATGGCGATGTAGGCGTCGAAGGACAATTCTTGCGGGATCCACACCGGCGGCTTGGCCATGATCTCGACCGTGGGCCTCAGCGACGACAGCACGATCCAGATGCCCGGCAGGCAGATCAGGAGCATGGCGAGGAACAAGCCGACGCGGTGCGCGACGGTCAGCGCGCGGCGCATCAGGCGGGCGGAGGCGTTCTCGTCCATCGTCACCACTCCGCGCCGATCTGCGCACGCGCCGCGGCGAGCTTGTTGTAGAAGTAGACGGTGAAGGCGATCGAGAGCAGGATCGAGAAATAGGCCATGGCGTTGGCGAGACCCATGCGCGCGTCGCTGTAGGCAGTCCGCCCGATCAGCGTCCACAACAGCTCGGTGCGGCCGGCCGGGCCGCCATCAGTCATGATCTTGACGATGTCATAGGCGCGCGCCACGTCGAGCGAGCGGATCGTCATGGCGATGTAGGCAAAGGGCATGACGAACGGCCAGGTCACATAGCGGAAGGTCTGCCATGGCGTGCAGCCATCAACGCGCGCCGCCTCGATCGGCTCCTTGGGCATGGCGAGCAGCCCGGCCAGGATCAAGATGGCGAAGATCGAGGTCGACGACCAGATCTCGGCGATCGAGATGGCGATGAAGGCGAGATGGCTTTCGATCAGCCACGGGATGGCGTCCTGCGTGATGCCCAACGACTGCAGCGCATTGTTCACCAGGCCGATATTGTCGTTGAACATGAACTTGAACTGGAAACCGACCAGGATCGGCGAGAACATCATCGGAAACATCATCAGCGTGCGCAGGATGCGCTGGCCGCGCGTCGCCTTCTCGACCAGCATCGCCAGGCCGAGGCCGAGCAGCATTTCGAGGTTGAGCGCGACGGTGAGCAAAAGCACCGTCCGGCCGAAAGCGTACCAGAAGTCCGGGTTGCTCAGTATCGAGACGTAGTTCCTGAAGCCGATCAGCACGAAGAAGGTTTCGGGCCTGGTCAGGCGAAATGGCGTGAAGCTGGAATAGAGCGACAAAAGCAGCGGCACGAGCACCACCGCCGCCAACACGACGAAGGCCGGCAGCAGAAGCAGTATCGGCGCGGATGGCTTGAAGCCCTTCATCGGGACCCTGTGAGCGAAGTGAGATGACCAAGCCGCGGCCGAAACCGGGTAATGACATTTTGCGCAGGCTTGAGCGGCCGCCTCCCCGGTTTGCGGGGAGGCGGCCGCGGGGGGTGGAAGCTTAGAGCTTGCCGGCGTCCTGGAGGATCTGCGTTGCCTTGGCGGCAGCCTCATCGAGCGCCTGCTTCGACGTCTTGTCGCCGAGGATGGCGGCCTGCAGCTCAGGATAGACGGCGTTGGATATCTCGATCCATTCCGGCGTCTGCGGCACAGGGAAGGCGTTCTTGGCGGCTTCCTGGAAGGCCTGCAGCACTTCGGTCTTGTACGGATCGGACTTCGCCTGCTCGAGGTCCCACTCCCAAACCTTGGTGCGGGTGGGCAGCGGGCCGGCCGCGGCTTCCAGCTTCTGGCTGTCCTCATTGGTCAGCCACCAGACCAGGGAGGCGGCGGCTTCCTTGTTGGCGCAGTTCTCGGTCACCGAGAAGCCATGCGCGCCGGACCAGCCGGAACGCTTGCCGGACGAACCCTTGGGCTGGACCTTGACCCCGACATTGCCGGCGACCTTGGACGACTTCGGGTCGTTGAAGAAGCCGGCCCAGCCCGGCCAGTCGAGGTTGATCGCCACCGTGCCCGAAGCGAAGCCCTGGCCGAGATCGTCCCACAGATAATTGGTGGTGCCGGCCGGCACGGCCTTGGCCTTGTAGAGGTTGACGAACCAGTCGAGCGCCTTGACGCCGGCCTCGGAGTTGAAGGCGGGCTTGCCATCCTTGTCGAGATATTCGCCGCCGTCGGCGATCACCATCTCGTAGAAGCGGCCGTTGATCGCCTCTTCCTTGCCGGCATATTGCGTGCCGTAGAAATCGGGCGGGCTGGCGAAGAATTCGGCCTGCTGCGCCATCTCGTCGAACGTGTCCGGCGGCGCCAGCTCCTCGCCATATTTGTCCTTGTAGGCCTTCTTCTTGGCTTCGTCCTTATAAAGGCTCTTCTGATAGTAGAGCGCCGAGACGTCGAACTGGGCGCGTGGCAGCATCACCAGCTTGCCGTCCAGCGTGCCGGCGGCGACGTTGGCCGGGACGAAGGCATCGATCTCTTCCTTCGGCAACAGCTTGGCGAGATCGGTGTAGATGCCGGGATATTGCGGCGCGAACGAGGTGTGGTTGGAGCCGACGCACCAGGTGATCGAGTTGGAGGCGATGTCCGACTTGATCTCCTTGTCGAGATCGAAGTGGTTCTTCTTCGACAGGATGTTGACCTTGGCGCCGGTCAGCTTCTCCCACTCGGGAATGCGCTCGTAGAGTTTCTCATATTGCTGGCCGCCGATCAGCTTGGCGTCGATCGTCACGCCCGGATATTTGCCGGGCAGATCGGCCGCAAACGCCGTGCCGCTCAGCAGCAGGCCAGCCAGGCCGGCGGAAATGCCTAGAACCAGTCTCGTCATGTTCTCCTCCCAACAGCCTGCGGCGACGGCCCGCCGGATGCGCAGCCGATCGCTCAAGCTTCATTCATATGCAAATAGCATTTTCATTCCCGGGTCAAGCCGATTATGCTTTGAGCGAAATGAAGTTCATGCATATATGCAGATCGAAATTCACTGGAGGGGCAGGTGGCAGAGGAAGAAGATGGGGACCGCTACCGCGCGCCGGCGCTCGACAAGGGGCTGGATATCCTCGAACTGCTGTCGAGCGTGGATGGCGGGCTGACGCAGGCGGAGATCGCCAAGCGGCTCGACCGCAGCCCGAACGAATTCTACCGGATGCTCGACCGCCTGGTGCGGCGCGGCTATGTCACCAAGATCGACGGCGACCGCTATTCGCTGACGCTCAAGCTTTTCGGCCTCGCGCAACTGCACGCGCCGGTGCGCCGGCTGGTGTCCTACGCGACGCCGATCATGCGAGAACTGGCCGAAACATCATGGCAGGCCAACCAGTTGGTGGTGTTCGACCGCGGCGCCGCCGTGGTTATCGCGCAGCAGGAAGCGCCGCGTTACTGGGGCATATCGATCCGCGTCGGCTCGCATATCAGCCTGTTCGACACCGGATCCGGCCATGTGCTGCTCGCCTTCCGCTCGCCCGAAGAGCGCAAGATGATGATCGCCGAGCATCTGCAGAGCACCGAACAGTTCGCCCTGACGCCGGAGTTCTTCGCCCGCCTCGACCAGGTGCGCGACCGCGGTTACGAGATGATGGCGTCGCTGCAGACCGCCGGTGTCTACAATCTTTCGACGCCGGTGCTGGGGCCGGACGGCAGAGCCATCGCGGCGTTGACCATCCCCTATATCACCCTCGTCAACGCGCCCACGGCGCCCGATATCACGCTGACGATTCGTCATTTGCAGGACGCCGCTGCGAGGCTCTCGCAGCTCGCCGGATCCGATGTGCCGCAATCGCAGTAATTTCTTATTTGAATAATGAATTTTTAGGCGAGATAGTGCTTGGCGCAACGGGAGGAGACGCCGCCATGATCATCGACACGCATCTGCACCTCATCGACCAGAGCGCGCTTCGCTATCCGTGGCTGGCCGGTGTGCCGGCGCTGAACCGCGATTTCTCCTATGAGGAATATGCCGCCGACGCGCGGCGCTCAGGCATCGAAGCGGTGTTGCATATGGAGGTCGATGTCGACCCCGCCGACATCGCCGCCGAGACGGCTTATGTGAAGTCGGTCGCCGGTCGGGCAGGCAGCCTGCTTAGAGGCGCCATCGCCTCGTGCCGGCCCGAGGAGGCCGGTTTCGAGTCCTATCTGGAAACGGTCAAGGCCGAGCCCTTCGTCAAGGGTTTCCGCCGCGTGCTGCATGTCGTGCCCGACGATCTGTCGGAAGGGGCACTGTTTCGCCAGAACATCAAGCGGCTTGCCGGCACCGGCCTGACCTTCGACCTCGTGGTGCTGCCGCATCAGATCCCGAAGGCGATGGCGCTGGCCGACCTCGCGCCCGACGTCCAGTTCGTCCTCGACCATTGCGGCGTGCCCGACATCAAGGGCAATGCGGAGCATCCGTGGCGTGAGCATATGGAAGCCATCGCCAAGCGTCCGAATGTCGTCGGTAAAATCTCCGGCGTCGTCGCCTATACCGACCCGGCGACCTGGACGGTCGAGACGCTCAAGCCCTATGTCGAGCACGCGATCCAGTGTTTCGGCTGGGACCGGGTGATCTGGGGCAGCGACTGGCCGGTTTGCACGTTGGGCGGTGGGCTGACCACATGGGTTGCTGCTACCCATGCGCTGTTGGCCGGGGCAAGCGACTCAGAGCGGACCCGCCTGCTTTCGGGCAATGCGCGCCGGCTGTGGCGGCTGGTTTAACCCGGCGGCGGCCGGCGCGAAACTTTCCTTGAACGGGCGATTGATGTCGGCGACGACGCTCCTTGCGTCCTGCCTGCCGGCAAGGCCTTCATTGATGCGGTCCGAAGCCCGCTGCTGGAACGCCATGTAGCCGTCGTGGCGCGGGCGGACCCAGGCGCCTTCGAGCGTCGCGCGTGTGTCGCGATAGAAGTCGCCCGTCGCGGCGTTGACGGCATCGTCCTCCCAGGCCGCGGCATGACCGGGCTGGCCGCCAGCGGCGGCGTAAGGCCCGCGCTGCACGTCGCCGCTGGCGATCCAATAGGCGAAGTCGATTGCCGCCTCGCGCGCGGCGGAAAAGGCGGAGACGGCAATGCCGGTGCCGCCGAGCGCCGAGCCGACCGGGCTGGTGCCGCCGGCGACAGGCATGTCGGCAAAGGCGAGGCGGTGCGGCCGGAAACCCGCCACCGCATAGGGAACATAGCCGTAGATCAGCGGCGCGCAGGCGATGCGGGAATTGGCTTCCGCCATCCTTTCGAACACCGCGATCGGGTCCATGGTCAGGCATGCGGGATCGACAAGTGCCGCGATCTCGCACAGCATCTCGAAGGCGGTTTCGCCAGTCTCGCCATCGACAAGGTCAGCCGACCCGTCGACCACGCAAGGCCGGCCGAGATCGGCGGCAAGGGTATAGAAGCACATCAGCGAATGCGGTGGCCGGAGCGGCAAGAGCACGCGGCCCTGCTCGGCAAGCGCCAGCACTTCGGTCCAGATCGCCGGCGCGGCTTCGATCAGATCGGGCCGCCAGGCCTGCACCTGGGTGGCGGCATCGATCGGGAAAGCCCATTGCCGACCCTGCCAGGTGTAGCTCGGATAGGACCGGCCGACGCTTGCCCGCGCGAGTGCATTGCGGTCCGCCTCGCGTCCCGGCACATCGAGCGGCGCCAGACATTTTTCGGCGGTGATCTGGCCGACATGCGGATGGTCGATGACGATCAGATCATAGGCGCGGGCGAGCTCTTCCACCGGGAAGGACTCGAAATCCTGCAGCGAGCGTTTTTCCCAGTCGATCGAGATGCCGGTCTTTTCCTTCCACAGCGCCGAGCACGCCACCATCGGGTCGTAGCCGCGCGGATGGCTCCAGGTCATGCCTTTCAACCGGATCACAGGCCGAACTCCGCACGGATCCTGTCGCTGTGCTCGCCGATGCGGGGGGCAGCGCGATCCACCCTGGCGCGCGCGCCGTCGACGCGCAGCGGCGTGCGGGTGGTGAGGATCGAGACGTTGTCCTCGCGCGTCACGGTCTGCAGCATGTCGAGCGTCGTGAAGCCGTCGCTTTGCATCAGTTCCGGCCAGGTCAGCACCTTGGCGCACCAGACATCGGCGGGTTCGAGAATGGCCAGCCATTCGTCGATGGTTTTCCCGGCTATACGCCTGGCTATGATCGCCTTGATTTCGTCGCGGGCGGTGAACCAGGTCGCGGGCTTGTCGCGGAACGGGTCGAGCTCGGGCAATTCGAGCAGGTCGGCGATCTTCGGGATCGGCGTCATGGCAATAGCCAGATAGCCGTCCTTGGCCGGATAGACGCCGTAAGGCGCCGAGAGATAGGCATGCGCGCTGCGGAAGGACGAGCGCTTCGGCAGGCGGCGACCGTCATTGAGATGCGTGGTCAGCACCTCGAACTGGAAATCGACCAGCGCCTCGAGCAGGCTGGTCTCGACGTGACCGCCCAGACCGGTGATGCCGCGCCGCACCAGCTTGGCGAGGATGCCTTGGGCGCACGCCGCGCCCGCCAGCATGTCGGCGATGGCCAGGCCGAACGGCACCGGCCCCTGCCCTTCGTCGCCATTCAGCCACATCACGCCGGAACGAGCCTGGGCGAGCAGATCCTGCCCCGGGCGCTTGACCCAGGGACCGTCCTCGCCATAGCCGCTGATCGAGGCATAGACGAGCCGGGGGTTGATCGTTCTCACATGCTCATAGTCGAGGCCGAGCCGCTCGATCACGCCCGGCCTGAAGTTCTGGATGAGCACGTCGGCCTTGGCGATCAGCGCGCACAGCATGGCGAGGTCGGCCTCGTTCTTGAGGTCGACGGCCAGGCTCTCCTTGCCGCGGTTGATGGCGTGGAAAATTGTCGAATCGCCGCCGATCTCGGTGTCGCTGAGATAGAGCCGGCGCGACAGGTCGCCGCCGTCGGGCCGCTCGATCTTGATGACGCGAGCCCCGAGATCGAGCAGGCGCAGCGAACAATAGGGACCCGACAGGAACTGGCTCATGTCGACGACGACGAGGCCGGTAAGCGGAAGTTCGTTTTCAGCGGCCACGGTTCACTTCTCTGTCTTGCCGACGAAATCGGCCGGGTTCTTGTATTTCACCGTCTGCAGATGCTCGCAGTAGAGCACCAGCTCTCCTTCACCCTTGAAGACTTCATAGCTGGCGCGGATCAGGCCCATGTCCTGGTAGCGCGGCTTTTTGTCGAGGTTGGTGCGGATCGAGTAGATGGTGTCGCCGATGAAGACCGGCTTGATGAAGCGCAGCTTGTCGTAGCCATAGGAAAAGGCGTTGATGCAATTGGTGGCGACCAGCCCGAGCCCGGCCGAGAACACGAAGGCGCCGGCCACCAGCCGCCTGCCGAAGATGCCTTCCTTCCCGGCGAACATCTGGTCCTGCACGTAAGGATGGATATCCAGCACCAGCGCATTGAACATATGGCTTTCGCCCTCGGCGATGGTGCGGCGGAGCGAGCGGATTTTGTGGCCGACCTGCCAGTCCTCGTAGAACCAGTTTTCCGAATTCCAGACAGGGATGTCGGCATGCGCCTCGGGCATGTCGACGGGGTGCGTCGAGGCGACACCGACAGTCGGCGAGAATGCGCTCATGCCTCGCTCCGAGACGTTCCCGCGCGGCCTGCCAAGCGGTCCCGGCCAGGATGCCGGATGGCGAGATGCATGATCGCTTTCCTCCCGTCAATTTTCTTTTGTGAATAATATTTTCACATATGGGATTACCTTGCAAGCGACGATCGGCGAAATTTTTGACGGCCGGCGCAGGCGGAGGGGCCGCCGGCCCTGAGCAGGCAGTCGCGGACAAGCCCACAAATGCCTGCTCAGGGATTGTTGTTTTTCGCAGGTTCTCTTCGCAAACCCGTGGGACACTTTTGCGGAACCTGCTTAGGAGGAAGATCGATGCAAAGCGCCTGTCCTGTCTTTGTCGGCAGCCTCAACCGCGAGGCGCCCTATTTCCAGGGCGCGCGGGGCGTCGGCCTCGGCGTCTACGCTTTCGGCGAGGCGACGCTTGCCGTGCAAAAGCTTGCCGAGACCGACGAGGTCGACAACCCGACCTTCCTGTCGGTGACGCCATCGGGCAGGCATCTGTTTTCGGCCAACCAGAACGCCGACCGCATCTCGATCTTCGCCCGCGACGAGACGAGCGGCCGGCTGACCGACACCGGCCGTGCCATCGAGATCGGAACGCCGATGTGCGTGCGGATCACGCGGGACCCGCTTCGATCTTAACAGCCAAGCTTGCTTACTGGCTGACCCGGGCGAACGAGCCTGTATAGGTCTGCCCCGCCAAGGCATAGGTAACGTTGAGCGTTCCTGGCGACGGCATCGTGGCGGTGATGTCGGCGCCGTTCGGCAGGCGCCCGAGTTTCAACGTGTTGCCGGAAATCCTGCCGGAGCCGTCGGCGACGCCTGGCTTGTTGTCGGCCAGGTTGCCCCATGCGTAGCTGGCCGTCACCTGCCCGCCCGAGGACACGGTCAGGACCGCCAGCTTGCCGTCATACATGCCGTTGAGCTGCCCGGCCCATATGCCGGAGAACGCGGCGTATTTGGCCGGTACGCCCTTGCCGGGCGGAACAACCGCGACCGTTTGATCCAACGCCGCCGAATTCGACAAAGCCGGAGCTTGAGCAGCAATGGCGGCCGGAGCTGGTTGCGGGTCGGCAACAGGTTGCGAGTTAGCAACAGGCTGTGTGTCCGGAGTGGATTGGCAGGCAACAAGAGCGGCCGCGATGCAAAGCATCGGCAAGAGATTGTTTGGTCGCGCAAGCAATCCGGATCGAACCCATCCCCGCGCCAGTTTCCCATCCAGAACCGGAATTCTCATAAGCATCCCTCTGACAGGAAGCCCCTTAGCCTAGTTGCCGCTGCCGGCATAGGGATTTCCTCGGGCGCTATCGTTCGTACCCCAAGCGAACAATCAGGCGAGCAGGTCGTCGCCGCCAAACCCGCCGGATTTCGAGATATCGCGGTCCGCCCCAAGCGCCCGCGACAGCGCCGTTCTCCCCATCCACGGTGCTGTTTTGTCTCCGATCACCAAGACGCCAGCCCCGTTCGGCCGTCGTTCGTCCGCCCTATGGAGCCCGAGCTTGTCGAACAGCCGCCGAAGGGTGGTGAATGGGGCCATGAGGTCAAGTTCGACGGCTACCGGACCCAAGTCATCAAGGACGCTGACGGCATTACCAAGAACGGCTTCGACTGCCATGGACAACGCTCGTAATAGAGCACAAGGTGTCAACATATTAGCATCTCCGCATTTATTGACGCCGTCTCCCCGCTGAAAGAGGGATAAAATGATGTCCTCGTGGCTTGCAAAATCCGGTGGGGCTTTGGCCCTTCTCGAAATGTGCCTGTTGGATGCACATGCCTTCGATCAAAACTCCATCGCTTTGCTCAAGACCAACAAATCGTGCCCAGACTGCGATTTGTCCGAGGCACTGTTGGAGAATGTTTATCTGCCGGGAGCAATCCTGACGAATGCAAACCTGACGGACGCCCACTTGAAGGGAGCGAACCTTGGCTTTGTGAATTTCAAGGGCGCAAGGCTGACAGGTGCCGATCTGTCCGGAGTTGTCCTGACAAACGCACTCTTTTCCGATGCCGACCTGTCCAACGCAAATCTGTCGAATGCCTCGCTGCACGGCGCGGACCTCACGGGAGCGAACCTGACAGGCGCCAATCTTCGCGAGGCCCACCTCGAATTTGTGAAATTCAAGGGCGCCAACCTCAATAAAGCCGACCTTACCGGCGGGATGAACGCAGACGCAACTTTGTTGGCCGAGGCGAAACTTTGCGCCACAATTATGCCTGATGGCCACAAGGACAACAGCGGTTGTTAACCGAATTGCCTTGCGATCTCGGAAGGCCCAAGACGCCGAAGGGCCCGGTCTCAAATCAGCGCGGTCGCGCGTACGACAAGGATTGGCCCATCACCTGAGGGTCGCCCGAGAAACGTCGGCGATGTGATTGGCTGCGCTTTCCAGATCGGCTGCGATGTCATGACGGATCATGCCGCACTACCTGACACGGAAGAGAGCCTATGAGGCTTCCAACAACTCCCAAGCCCCACGAACGGGAAACCCTTTGGCGTACCTAGCTTCCCTTAGCGGCGGCCTCGATCTGCTTCGCAATGAAGCTGCGGAACCTTTCATCCGACATGTCAGCTATGTTCCCCACGCTTTCCGCCACCACACCTGGCGCAGACACCGAGACCTCTCCACTTACCGCAACGCTGATAGTGAACGTCCTGCCGGCGGGGGCCTGCACCTCTGCGTTCCGGTAAATTTGAAACCGCACGGTTGGCGCTAACGCTTCGTCTTGGCGGAGCGGCTCTGTGTCTACGTCGACCGTTACGTCTTCTGCTACCTCGGCCTTCGCCGCCTCCAGCGCAGCAACCGCAACGTCGTTTAGCCAAGCCCTGGCCTGTGCGCCAAAGTCCACTGGAGCAACTTGCTCTTTCGCAGGGGCGCTTTGACGACCGTCCGCTTGCTTGCCCCGTTCAAGGGCTTCTGTGAATTTCGACATCTAAGCGCCTCCGATTGGTCAACAACGAGCCGGCACTAGGGTGGCCATGGCTCCTCCAATCGATACAACGCCTACAAGCGGCGGACGTTGCGCGGTGGGAACAGAACCGCAACTTCCCGGCCCATAGGGCACAGGAGCCGGCCTACTCTCCCAAAGGCGTCAGAAGTAAGGATCAGGGGGTCATTTCCGACCCTTCTAAGTATTTGATTTTATTAACGTAGAGGACTGTTTGGTGGAGCCAATCGGAATCGAACCGACGACCTCTTGAATGCCATTCAAGCGCTCTCCCAACTGAGCTATGGCCCCACTCCCGGCAGTCGGCCGGCGCCGTTTCCGGCGAAGAGATCCGGCGCGGTTGGGAACCGCGCCGTCGTTTAGTGCTGGCGGCTTCTAGCGCCGCCTTCGGTCAAGATCAAGCCTTCAAAGGCCGCTTTTTCATCACAGGCCAAAATGGCCGGCAAACGAAATCAGACTTCGTCATCGTCGTCGCCGACGCCGATCATATCGGCGACGTCGTCGTCCTCTTCTTCTTCGTCGGCAAGGAAGGTGTCGTCCTCATCGTCGCCGAGATCGACATCTTCTTCATCATCGCCAAGATCGGGAAGATCGTCGCCGCCGCCCTTGGCCTCGTCGTCGGCCTCCTCGAGCGAGACGACTTCGGCACCGTCCTCTTCCTCGGCGTCTACTTCCTTCTCGGCGACTTCCTCATCCTCCTCGAGGGCGGAAATCTTGCCCTCGTCGAAATAGGAGCGCGGATAGCTCTTGCCGGTATAGGGCGAGACGATCGGATCCTTGTTGAGATCGTAGAATTTCCGACCCGTTTCGGGGTCGACACGCTTGGTGCCAAGTTCAGCTTTTGCCACAGCAGGCCTCGTCAATAAAAGAGTGGACCCCATAACCGCAGTTTTGAGCGCTGTCAAAGCCAAAAGCCGGCATTGTAAAATGCTCGTATTCGAAGGCCTCGCACAAGGGGATGACCATTGCAACGCACCGTGATACGAGACCGCCGCACCATGACGAACCGAGCCGGCCAGCCGGCATTTCATTTGGAAGACAAGGATGTCTCACTCCGCCGCCGCTAAGCCAGCCACGGCCCGCAAATCACCTGCCCTTGCCGGCACCGCGCGTGTGCCGGGCGACAAATCGATCTCGCACCGCTCCTTCATGTTCGGCGGCCTTGCCTCCGGCGAAACCCGCATCACCGGCCTGCTCGAGGGCGAGGACGTGATGCGAACGGGCGCCGCCATGAAGGCGATGGGCGCGCATATCGAAAAGAACGGCGCCGAATGGGTGATCCGCGGCACCGGCAACGGCGCGTTGCTGCAGCCCGAAGGTCCGCTCGACTTCGGCAATGCCGGCACCGGCTCGCGCCTCACCATGGGCCTCGTCGGCACCTATGACATGGAGACGACCTTCATCGGCGATGCCTCGCTTTCCGGCCGGCCGATGGGCCGCGTGCTCGACCCGCTGCGCCAGATGGGCGTGCAGGTGCTGAAGGCAGCACCTGGCGACCGCATGCCGATCACGCTGCACGGCCCGAAGCATGCCGCGCCCATCACCTATCGCGTGCCGATGGCGTCGGCCCAGGTGAAGTCGGCGGTGCTGCTTGCCGGCCTCAACACGCCGGGCATCACGACGGTGATCGAACCGGTGATGACGCGCGACCATACCGAAAAGATGCTGAAAGGTTTTGGCGCCAATTTGACCGTCGAGACCGACGAGCGCGGCGTGCGCCATATCTTCATCGAAGGCCAGGGCAAGCTCACCGGGCAGACGATCGCCGTGCCGGGCGATCCTTCCTCGGCCGGCTTCCCGCTGGTGGCGGCGCTGATCGTGCCGGGCTCGGACATCGTGATCGAGAATGTGCTGATGAACCCGACCCGCACCGGGCTGCTCCTGACGCTGCAGGAAATGGGCGGGCGCATCGACATCCTCAACCCGCGCAATGCCGGCGGCGAGGACGTGGCGGACCTGCGCGTGCGCTCGTCGGAACTGAAAGGCGTGGTGGTGCCGCCCGAGCGCGCGCCGTCGATGATCGACGAATATCCGGTGCTGGCCGTGGCCGCGAGCTTCGCCGAAGGCGAGACGCTGATGCAGGGGCTGGAGGAATTGCGCGTCAAGGAATCCGACCGGCTGTCAGCGGTGGCCACCGGGTTGAAGCTCAACGGCGTCGACTGCACCGAGGGCGAGGCCTCGCTCGCCGTGCGCGGCGGGCCCGGCGGTAAGGGGCTGGGCGCCCATCCCAATGGACCGGATACGGCGGTGAAGACACATCTCGACCACCGCATCGCCATGAGCTTCCTGGTGATGGGGCTGGCGACAGAAAAGCCAGTGACCATCGACGACGCCAATATGATTGCCACGAGCTTTCCGGAGTTCATGGGGCTGATGAAGGGACTGGGCGCGGAGATCGAGTGAGATACGTTTACGTTCATTGGCAACATGACATTGCAGAGGAGCCGTCCCACCTCTGGTATGAAATCGCCGATGACAATTTTCAGAACCGGACCATAGAGTTCTATGCCGATGGCTCAGTGGGTTTTGCTATTCGCGGCGCCACGCTTGATGGGTCGGAGGATATTGAGGTTGGCGGGACAGGGAATTCGACAGAAGGCTTCCCCGATCTCGCAGAGATCAATTCGGACAGCCAATTCAGGGCCTCGGAAGTTACAGCGGCTGAATTCGAGCGCCGGTGGGATGAAGCGCTTGTAGCGAGGGTTCGAATGACGACCGGCCTCACCATCGCCATCGACGGCCCCGCGGGCGCCGGCAAGGGCACGCTCGCCCGCCGGCTCGCCGACCATTACCGGCTGAACCTGCTCGACACCGGCCTCACCTACCGCGCGGTGGCGCACAAGCTGCTGGAACTCGGCCTGCCGCTCGACAATGTCTCGGCGGCGGAAACCGCGGCGCGGCAGGTGAACCTGTCAAACCTCGACCGCACGGTGCTGTCGGCGCATGCTGTGGGCGAGGCGGCCTCGAAGGTCGCGGTCATTCCCACGGTGCGGCGCATCCTGGTCGAGAAGCAGCGCGCCTTCGCCAAGGCGCCGCCGGGCGCCGTGCTCGACGGCCGCGACATCGGCACGGTCGTGTGCCCCGATGCCGACATCAAGCTCTATGTCACGGCAAGCGCCGAGGTACGCGCCAGGCGCCGTCTGGCCGAGATCGAGAGCATGGGCGGCAGCGCCGATTTCGCGACGATCCTCGCCGATATCGAGCGCCGCGACGAGCGCGACATGGGCCGCGCCGACTCGCCGCTGAAGCCGGCGGCGGACGCGCACTTGCTTGATACCAGCGAAATGGCTATAGAAGCCGCGTTTCTGGCGGCGATGGCCATCGTTGACGAGGTCCTTGCCAAGAGAAACAAGGCCTGACTAAGGGTTTTCGGTTGCCGTCGGCGGCTAAAATCCCCATATCGGGCACGAACCAGCCTGCCAGCATTCTTCATGCGCCGGACTTGCCGCCTGAACAGCGGCCAAGGGCTCTTCAGCCCGGAACGCCGGCAGGCTCACGCAACGCTAACCCACGGCGCCCGCTCCGCCAGCGCGCGGAGCATTCCAGGAGAAACAATGTCAGTAGCTAATCCGTCTCGCGACGATTTCGCGAGCATGCTCGAAGAATCATTCACCGCCGGCCATTCCGGCGAGGGCCAGGTTGTCCGGGGCACGATCACCGCGATCGAAAAGGACATGGCCATCATCGACGTCGGCCTCAAGGTCGAAGGCCGCGTGCCGCTGAAGGAATTCGGCGCCAAGGGCAAGGAGTCCTCCCTCAAGGTCGGCGACACCGTCGAGGTCTATGTCGAGCGCATCGAGAACGCGCTTGGCGAAGCCATGCTGTCGCGCGAGAAGGCTCGTCGCGAGGAGAGCTGGGTGCGCCTCGAAGAGAAGTTCACCAAGGGTGAGCGCGTCGAAGGCGTCATCTTCAACCAGGTCAAGGGCGGCTTCACCGTCGACCTCGACGGCGCCGTGGCGTTCCTGCCGCGCAGCCAGGTCGATATCCGCCCGATCCGCGACGTCACCCCGCTGATGCACAACCCGCAGCCTTTCGAGATCCTCAAGATGGATCGCCGTCGCGGCAACATCGTTGTGTCGCGCCGCACCGTGCTCGAGGAGAGCCGCGCCGAACAGCGTTCGGAAATCGTGCAGAATCTCGAGGAAGGCCAGGTGGTCGAAGGCGTCGTCAAGAACATCACCGATTACGGTGCGTTCGTCGACCTCGGCGGCATCGACGGCCTGCTGCATGTCACCGACATGGCATGGCGTCGTGTCAACCATCCGACCGAGATCCTCAACATCGGCCAGACGGTCAAGGTGCAGATCATCCGCATCAACCAGGAAACCCACCGCATCTCGCTCGGCATGAAGCAGCTCGAGTCGGATCCGTGGTCGGACATCGGCACCAAGTTCCCGATCGGCAAGAAGATCAAGGGCACCGTCACCAACATCACCGACTACGGCGCGTTCGTCGAGCTGGAGCCGGGCATCGAGGGCCTCATCCACGTTTCGGAAATGTCGTGGACGAAGAAGAACGTGCACCCCGGCAAAATCCTGTCGACGACGCAGGAAGTCGACGTGGTGGTGCTCGAGGTCGATCCGGCCAAGCGCCGTATCTCGCTCGGCCTCAAGCAGACGCTGGAAAACCCGTGGCAGGCTTTTGCCTCGAGCCATCCGGTCGGCAGCCAGGTCGAGGGCGAGGTCAAGAACAAGACCGAGTTCGGCCTGTTCATCGGCCTGGACGGCGACGTGGACGGCATGGTCCACCTTTCCGACCTCGACTGGACCCGTCCGGGCGAGCAGGTCATCGAAGAGTACAATCGCGGCGACATGGTCAAGGCGCAGGTGCTCGACGTCGACATCGAGAAGGAGCGCATCTCGCTCGGCATCAAGCAGCTGGCCCGTGACTCGGTCGGCGAAGCGGCCAACAGCGGCGAACTGCGCAAGAACGCCGTCGTCACCTGCGAGGTCATCGGCGTGAAGGATGGCGGTCTGGACGTGCGGCTGGTCGACAGCGGCATCGAGACCTTCATCAAGCGTTCCGATCTTTCGCGCGACCGCGACGAGCAGCGCCCCGAGCGCTTCACCGTCGGCCAGAAGGTCGACGCCCGCGTCATCGCCTTCGACAAGAAGACCCGCAAGCTGCAGGTCTCGATCAAGGCGCTGGAAATCGCCGAGGAGAAGGAAGCGGTCGCCCAGTACGGCTCGACCGACTCCGGCGCCTCGCTGGGCGATATCCTGGGCGCGGCGCTGAAGAAGCAGGGCAACTAGAGCATTCCAGGAAAACCGCTACGCGGTTTTCCGTCCTGAATTGCGTAAGCCCTTCCCGTCGAATAACAAAACCCCGCCGGATCGCTCCGGCGGGGTTTTTCTTTGTCGGATATCCGTGCGGTCAGGCGCGGCCGTAGAGCGGGACC
This sequence comes from Mesorhizobium sp. RIZ17, assembly GCF_051127865.1. NCBI lineage: Bacteria > Pseudomonadati > Pseudomonadota > Alphaproteobacteria > Hyphomicrobiales > Phyllobacteriaceae > Mesorhizobium > Mesorhizobium sp. RIZ17. The sequence continues at coordinate 2,334,183 of NZ_CP147861.1, read as the reverse complement.
AGCGTGCCGCTCATGGCCTGGTTTGCGGGCGAGGCCAGGTAAGCGATCGCTTCCGCCGCGGCTTCGAGGCTGACCCATTTGGCGAAATCGGCGTCGGGCATATCGGCGCGGTTGGCGGGCGTGTCGAGCGTCGAGGGCGCCACGGCGTTGACCAGGATGCCCTTGTGCTTCAACTCCTCGGCCATGGCCACCGTCATCGCCGCGACCGCCGCCTTGCTCGCGGCATAGGCGACCATGCCGGAGCCGCGCCTCGGCTCCAGCCCGGCGCGCGCGGTGACATTGACGATACGGCCGGCCGTATTGGACGACAACATCGAGCGCACAGCGGCGCGGCTGCACAGGAAGGCTGTGCGGGCGTTGGTGTCCATCATCTCGGCGAAGGAGGCCGACTCGATCTTTTCGACCGGCGCCATGGTGAAGCCGCCGGCAAGGTGGATAGAGGCCCAGAGCTCCGGGACCTGATGGTAGAAGGCTTCGACCTTGGCCGAATCCGACAGGTCGACATTATGCGCCAGATGCACGCTGGCGTGAGCTGCGTAAGGAAAATGCGGCGGGGCCGCCGCGTGGGCATTGGGCACGTGGCAGATCGCGCCTTGCTCCAGCAATCTGCCGACAACCGCGCCGCCGAGCGCCCCAGTGCCGCCCGTCACCACGACATGCCTGCCATTCAGCGTTTCCGTCATACTTCGACCGCTCCTGTCACTTTTTATGATTTCTTTTGGTTATGCCGCCCCAGATTGGAACGTCGCGCCTTTCGCGTCGTCACTCAATTGAAATATCGACATGGCAGGCGCCGCGTCTTTGCATGCGTCGAACCATGGCAGGCGGCATCGATTTGCCGGCGCTGCAATGGCCAACCGGCAGACTCACCAGCCTTTCAGTCGACGGTGATTTCGATGACGCGCGGCTTGCCGGCCGCCCGCGCGCGCTTCAGCGCCACGGCAAGACCACCGGCCCCGGCCAGCCGCTCGGCCTCGATGCCATAGGCCTCGGCGAGCTTGCAGAAATCGGGCGGCGCCGGCGACACGCCGACCGGCTCGACGCCGACATCGAGCATCGACGTTTCGATCTCGCGATAGCCGCGGTTGTTCCAGACGACGAAGATCACGGGCGTTTCGGCGTCGAGCGCGGCGCCGATCTCGGGCAAGGTGAACTGGAAGCCGCCATCGCCGGTGAGGCACACCACGGGCGCTTGCGGAACGGCAAGCGCCGCGCCGATCGCCGCCGGCGGACCGTAACCCAGCGCGCCGAAACCGGTCGCGGCATTGAACCAGCCGCCGGGACGGTCATGGTCGTAATAGAGATTGGCGGCGTAGATCGGCTGGGTCGAGTCGCCGACGATGATGGCGCCCGGCAGCGCGTCGCGGATCGTTTCCACGGCATGAACCTGCGCCAGGTATTCGGGCTTCAGTCCGGCCAACGCTGCTTTCCGCGCGGCTGCCGCGCGAGCCTCGCCGTCGTTTATCGCAGCATGGCCAGGCCCGATCGCCGCGAGCAGAGCCTCGATCGCTTCGGCGCAATCCGCCTGGATGCCGACCGTCACCGGCCGGCGCGCGATCTGGTCGGCGCCGATATCGATGCGGATCAGGTTTTTCGGCAGCACGAAGCCGCCGTCGCCATAGCCGTCATAATCGGTCGGTCCGAACTCGGTGCCGGCCGCAATCACCAGATCGGCGTCCGCCATCAACGCGCGCACCGCTTTGAGGCTGGGGCTCGCCGGCACGCACAGCGGATGCCCATGCAGCAGGCCGCGCGCATTGGCGGTCTCGACGACCGGCGCGCCAAGCGTCTCGGCCAGGCGCCGCAGCGCCGCGTCAGCCTTCCTTGCCCCGCCGCCGGCGAGGATCAGCGGCCGGCGCGCCGCCTTGATGAGCTTTGCCGCTTCGGCAATCGCCGCAGAGGCCGGAGCGGGCGGCGCGGCATTGCTGAGGGCGGCCGAAATGCCATCGGCGGGCTTCACCATGACATCGGTGGGGATCTCGATATGGACCGGACCCGGACGTGAGGAAGAGAAAACGGCGAAGGCGCGGGCGAGAGCGCCCGGCAGCTGCGCGGCCTCGGTGACACGTTCGGAAAACAGCGCGACCTTTTCCATCATGCCGCGCTGATCCGGCAGCTCATGCAGGAAGCCCAGCCCCTTGCCCAGCGTATCGGTGGCGTTGACGCCCGAGATCACCAGCATCGGCACCGAATCGGCGCGTGCCTGGCCCATGGCGGTGATGGTGTTGGTCAGCCCCGGCCCGGTGATGACGAAGGCGACGCCCGGCCGGCCGCCGGCGCGCGCATAGCCGTCGGCCATGAAGCCGGCGCCCTGCTCATGGCGCGGCGTGACATGGCGGATCTTCGAGCGCGCCAGGCCGCGATAGAGCTCGACGGTGTGCACGCCCGGAATGCCGAAGACGGTGTCGACGCCATGCGCTTCGAGCAAGGTGATCAGCGCTTCGCCGATGGTGGTCATAGGTTTCCTCCCCTTTTGTTTCTTACGCAATTCCGGACGGAAAACCGCTCTCACTTTTCCTGGAATTGCGAGAGCATGATGCCGAAAAGTGTGAAGCGGTTTTCGGACGACATCATGCTCTATCTCTTTGATTTAGAGCCGGATTCAGATTTCAGGTCGATTTGACCTGAAATCATCCGGCTCTAGCGGCCCAAGGCCGAGTTCGGCCTCGACGGCCTTGATGCCGATCGCCGCCAATTCGCCTTGCGAAAACATCTCGCCGGCCAGGCAGCCTTCGATCCAGAGCCCGTCGAGGATCGCGTTGATCGCTATGGCATGGCGGCGCAGCTCAGCCGCGTCAGGCTTGCGCCGTTCGGCGGCGAGAACTTCGGCCACGACCGCCTCCACCTCGTTGCGAAAGCCGAGATAGCCTTCGCGGTGGGCGCGGGCGAGCGACGGATCCGCGCCGGCGCGGCCGATGAAGGTTGCCCAGAGCGAGAAAACCCGCTGGTCGATGATCGGCGCGTTGAGGTTGGCGGTGACGAAAGCCGCAAGGCGTTGGCGCGGCGAGGCATCTTCCATGACCAGGGCCGCTTTCGCCTGCTCGGTCATGCGGCCCATCAATGCCGCGTAGGCCTCCTGCAGCAAGTCTTCCTTGCCCGGGAAATAGTGCCGGATCAGTCCGGCGGTGACGCCGGCACGCAAAGCGATGGTGCGCACGGTGGCGCCCTGCAAGCCATGCTCCGCCACGCTGTCCAGGGTCGCATCGATCAGGTCCTGCCGCCGCCGCTCCTCGCCCTCGCGACGGAACTTGCGGCGCGCGTTCATTGGCGCAGGATCGGCCGCGTCAGGCATGTCGGCCCGCCTTCGCAGGCGATGCAAAGCGCGTCCGCCTCGAAAACCTCAACCACGCAGCCGGCGGCTTCCATCGCGGCTTTGGTCTTGGGGAAACCTGCAACGGCAATGACCTTGTGCGGGCTGGTGGGCAGCACGTTCAGGCTGAGGCCGTTGGAGGCGGCGAACTCTTGCGGATCGCCTTCGACCAGCCGGATGCCGCGCGTCTTCAGCATCTGATAGAACGCGGCCGGCAGAAGCGGCGAATAGACCAGGGCCAGGTCATCGGCCAGCGGGCTGATCACCGACATCAGATGCAGGCACGCCTCTTCGCCCTGCCACAGCGGCAGATCGAAGCCGTAGACCGAAATGCCGAGCGGCGTCAGCAGGTTGGACACCTGCTGGATGCCTTCCTGGTTGGAGCGCACACCGCGCCCGATGACCAGCGTGCGAGCATCCACCCATACGCAGTCACCGCCTTCGACCTGGCCGGGCGCCTCGACGCGGCCGAGGACCGGAATGCCCAGTCTCTTGTAGGTTTCCTCATGCAGCGAGGGTTCCCGGGCGCGCAGGGGCTTGCCCATGGACAGGATCAGCGCGCCGCGGTCGGTCATCAGCGACGGGTCATGCGTGAACACCGAATCCGACAGGCCGTCGGCCTTGTCCTCGATCCACTCGATTTCGGCGCCGGAAGCCGCCACGAGTTCGGCCAGGCGCGCATGCTGCGAGGCGGCCTTCGCCGGGTTGAAGCCCGGGCCATAGTGCCAGGCAGCCCTGTCGGCGTCGCGCATGGCGTTGGCCGCCGAACGCATCAGCACGCGCCGCAGCGGCGCCGCCATGGACTGTGACCCGAAAGCGCTCATCGATGCCCTTTTAAGCTGAAAAAAATCGAGAAAATTTCATGAGAGGCTATTTATACACTTGCACAACAACGCCGCAAGTGCCGTAATGAGCGGGATTGACGGGCTCGCGCTGTCGGGTCCATGCTGAAATCTGGAGTGGGCAATACAGCGTAATGTTGATTAGCCGGATAGACGTTCGACGATCTGCCGTCGGCCAGATAGAGGTCACCCGGTGAGCGCGGTGGACGCTGCCGCAGTCCGATCCGGCGAGGCGCAGAACGGCGCCGCAGAAGCCATCCACGTCGAAAACCTGCACAAGAAATTCGGCCAGCTGCATGTGCTGAAGGGCGTTTCGCTGTCGGCGCGCGACGGCGAGGTGGTCGCCATCATCGGCGGCTCCGGTTCCGGCAAATCGACGCTGCTGCGCTGCATCAACTGCCTGGAGAACCCGACCAGCGGCATCATCCGGGTCAATGGCGAGGAGATCAAGCTCAAGGCCGACAGCCACGGCCACACCGTTCCTGCCGACCGCAGGCAGATCGAGCGTATCCGCTCGCGGCTCGGCATGGTGTTCCAGAATTTCAACCTATGGAGCCACATGACGCTGATCGAGAACGTCATCGAGGTTCCCGTGCATGTGCTCGGCGTCAAGCGCGACGAAGCGATCGCCCAGGCCGAGAAGCTGCTTGCCCGCGTCGGGCTGGCGGAGAAGCGCGACGTCTACCCGGCCTTCCTGTCCGGCGGCCAGCAGCAGCGCGCCGCGATCGCCCGGGCGCTGGCGATCAATCCGCGCGTCATGCTGTTCGACGAGCCGACTTCCGCGCTCGATCCGGAACTGGTCGGCGAGGTGCTGAAAGTGATCGGCGACTTGGCGCGCGAAGGGCGCACCATGGTGCTGGTGACGCATGAAATGAAGTTCGCCCGCGAGGTCGCGACGCATGTCGTCTATCTCTATAACGGGCTGGTCGAGGAGGAAGGTCCGCCGGAACAATTGTTCGGCGCGCCCAAATCCGAAAGGCTCAAGCAATTCCTCCGCAATGTCGGTTAGGTGCCGGCATCAAGCGGAGGGAAAAACCGGGAACAACAACAAACTGGGAGTCATGACATGAAGACTGTTCTCAAGACCTTTGCCGCCGCGCTGCTTCTCGGCGTCGCGGCGATGGGTGGCGCGGCCAAGGCCGAGCAGGTCAAGATCGGCGTCGCCGCCGAGCCCTACCCGCCCTTCACGTCGCCCGACGCCAGCGGCAAATGGGTCGGCTGGGAGATCGACTTCGTCGACGCCGTCTGCGCCGAAGAGAAGCTCGACTGCGTCATCACCCCTGTCGCCTGGGACGGCATCATCCCGGCGCTGACCACCAAGAAGATCGACGCCATCGTCTCTTCCATGTCCATCACCGCCGAGCGCGAGAAGACGATCGACTTCTCGGACAAGTACTACAACACCCCGACCGCGATCATCGGACCGAAGGACCAGAAGTTCGGCGCCACGCCGGACGATCTCAAGGGCAAGGTTATCGGCGTCCAGGTCTCGACCGTGCATGCCGTCTACGCCAAGAAGCATTTCACCGGCGCGCAGGAGATCAAGGAATACCAGACGCAGGACGAAGCCAACAACGATCTGGCCGCCGGCCGTCTCGATGCCGTCCAGGCCGATTCCATTGCGCTCGGCGAATTCCTCAAGACCGACCAGGGCAAGGCCTGCTGCGACCTGAAGGGCATGGTGGCCCCTGACGACGAAGTGCTTGGACCGGGCGTCGGCGCCGGCATCCGCAAGGAAGACACCGCGCTCAAGGAAAAGTTCAACGCCGGCATCAAGGCGATCCGCGCCAACGGCAAATATGACGAGATCTCGAAGAAGTATTTCGACTTCGACATCTATGGCGGCGCCACGCAGTCGAACTGACGAACCTTCCGCCTGAGTTGAGGGCATGGTGTCCGCGCCATGCCCTCGCTACCCTGCCACGCACAATTGCCGCCGGCCATTGAAGCCGGCTGACCCAGCAATTCGGGGGCGAAACTGATCGACGCGCTTCTTCCGGCCACGGCTGCCGGCATCATCGAACTCCTGTCGCCCTTCTCACCCGGCTGGGGCGGCACGTTGCTGGTCGGATTGCTGCATTCGCTCGAGATCGCCATCGGCGCCACCTGCCTCGGCTTGCTGATCGGCACCGCCGGCGCCTTCGGCAAGCTCTATGGCGGCCCGGTGACGCGCGACCTGCTGGCTGTCTACACCACAGTTGTCCGCGCGGTGCCGGAATTGGTGCTGATCCTGCTGCTCTATTATGCCGGCACCGACCTCATCAACCAGGTTCTGACGGCGATCGGCTACCAGCGCGTCGACATCAGCGGGCTCGCGGCCGGCATCTTCGTACTGGGTTTCGTCCAGGGCGCCTATTCGACCGAAGTCATCCGCGGCGCCATCCTCGCCATCCCGCAGGGCCAGATCGAGGCCGCCCGCGCCTACGGCATGTCGCCGGGCCTGATGCTGCGGCGCATCACGCTGCCGGCGATGCTGCCCTTCGCCATCCCCGGCCTTGCCAATCTGTGGCTGATCGCCACCAAGGACACCGCGCTGCTTGCGGTCGTCGGCTTCTTCGAACTGACGCTGGCGACGCGCCAGGCGGCGGGCGTCACCAAGGCCTATCTTTTGTTCTACCTCGCGGCCGGCGCGCTCTATCTCGCGCTGTCGCTGTTCTCCAACGTGATTATCGGCCGTGTCGAGGCCTGGTCGCGACGCGGCATGCCGTCCGTCAAGGAGGCGCGCTGATGTCGGCGGAAGCGAGCACGATCGACCTGGCGGCGCGCGCCTCGATCTGGCTCAAGCCGCATCGCATCGTGCTGATCCTGATAGCGCTGGCGCTGGTCCTCTGCGCCGCCTTCTTCATGCGCTGGGACTGGCTGCCGCAATATTGGGAAATGGGCCTGCTGGGCATCTGGCGGGCGCTCTGGATCCTCGCCGTCACCTGCGCGCTGGGCTTTGCGCTTGCGGTGCCGCTGGGGCTCGCCCAGGCAGGGGGGCCGTTCTGGTTCGCCGTGCCAGCGAAAATCTTCTGCACCATCATCCGGGGAACACCGCTGCTCCTGCAGCTCTGGCTGCTCTATTACGGCCTCGGCTCGATCTTCCCGCAATATCCGTGGATTCGCGAATCCTGGCTGTGGCCGTATCTCAGGCAGGCCTGGCCCTACGCCGTGGTGGCGCTGACCTTTTCCTTCGCCGGCTACGAGGGCGAAGTGATGCGTGGCGCCTTTGCCGGCGTGCCGCGCGGACAGTTGGAGGCCGCCCGCGCCTTCGGCATGAGCCGCTGGAAAATCTTCCGCCGCATCTGGCTGCCGCAGGCCTTCTACCGGGCGCTGCCGACCTTGACCGGCGAAACCGTGCTGCAGTTGAAGTCGACGCCACTGGTGGCGACGATCAGCGTCATCGATATTTTCGCCGTCTCCTCCAAGGTGCGCCAGGACACCTACCTGACCTACGAGCCTTTGCTGCTGCTGGCGCTGATCTATATGACCATCACCGGCATCCTGGTCTTCGTCTTCAGCCGGATAGAGGCTCGGATTCCGGTCAAGATCGGGTAGTAAGTAGTGAATGGTGAGTGGTGAATGGTGAATGGCCGTGGGGCTTCACTTCCCATCACACCGACTACTCACTACTGGCTATTCACCATTCACCATTCACCAAGGCTCACCATGCAACTCACTCTCGACCAGGCAACAGGCCTATGCCGGATGGCAGCGCTCGGTGCCGGCGCCAATGAGGAAGCGGCGCAGTCGCTCACCGCCTCGATCATCGCCGCGGAGGCCGAAGGCCTGTCGACGGTGGGGCTGTCGCATTTCATCGACTACCTGGAAGCGCTCGAAGCCGGCCGCATCGACGGCGATGCCGATCCAGCGATCACCCGGCCGGCGCTCGCCGTCTATCTTTCGGACGCGCGCGGCGGGCTTGCCCATACCGGCTTCGACCGCACGATCGACGACCTGGTCAAGGCGGCCAAGCTGTTCGGCGTCGCCATCTTCTCGCAGAAGAACGCCTATACATGCGGCGCGCTCGGTTATTTCACCGGACGGCTGGCCGAACAGGGGCTGGTGTCCTTCGCCGCTACCAACGGGCCGGCGGTGCTTGCCGGCTCAGGCTCGGTGAAGCCCGTCTATTGCACCAATCCGATGTCCTTTGCCTCGCCCGCCGCCGACGGGCCGCCGCTGGTCATCGACCAGTCTTCGAGCGCCACGGCCTTCGTCAACATCCGCAAGGCGGCCGAGGATGGCAACAAGATCCCCGAAGGCTGGGCGCTGGATGCCAGCGGCAATCCCACCACCGATCCGGCGGCGGCGATGAAGGGCGCGATGCTTGCCTTCGGCGGCCAGCGCGGCGCCAACATCGCATTGATGGTCGAGGTGCTGGCCGCCGGCATTTCGGGCGCCAATTGGTCGCTCGACGCGCCCTGGTTCACCGGCGGGCCCGACAGTCCCGGTACCGGCCTTTTCGTTCTGGCCATCGAGCCAAAGCTGCTCGACCCGGATTTCGAGCAGCGCATGAAGGACCAGCTCGACCGGCTGCGGCGGCGCTTTGGCGTGCATATTCCCGGACGCTCCCGCGCCGAGGCCGCCGAGAAGGCAAAGGCGCGCGGCATCACCACGTCCAGGGCGGTGGTGCAGCGCATTTCGGAATTCGCCGAGCGCTATTCGGCCTGATTTTTCCCGCGCGATTTGAACCTTTTCCCGGCCTGACACGACCCATCTGCGGCACCCCACGCCGCGAGCCGACTTGGTTGGCTTCCTCCGGCTCGCGGTTGGCGGCGCCGCGCCGGGCGTTCAGGGCGGGGGCGGGCGTGCTTGCTTCACGCCACCTTGATACCGTCTCAGGTCAGGCCGCCTCGTTGGACCCTGTTTCGGCGTGGACACTGCCCGGAAAACCCCGCTTCGGCGGGGTTTTCTGCTTCTCCAAGGCGGAGAGAGCAGCATTCCAGGCAAGTTCAAAAACTCCTCGACGGCGACCTCCGGTCGCTCTTTGCCTTTGGCGAGAAACGGATTAAGACACGGCTTCAGCCAAGCATTTACGCGCGCGGAGCCAGTCATGACCGAAATTTTGCAGACCCCCAAGCTCGTCGTCGTCTTCGGCGGCTCGGGTTTCGTCGGTCGCCATGTCGTGCGGGCACTGGCCAAGCGCGGTTATCGCATCCGGGTCGCCTGCCGGCGGCCCGACCTTGCCGGCCATGTGCAGCCGCTCGGCAATGTCGGCCAGATCCAGCCGGTGCAGGCCAATGTGCGCGTGCGCTGGTCGGTTGACCGCGCCGTGCAGGGCGCCGACCATGTCGTCAACCTCGTCGCCATCCTGCATGAGACCGGCCGCCAGAAATTCGGCGCCGTGCACGATTTCGGCGCGCGCGCCGTCGCCGAGGCCGCCCGCTCGGTCGGCGCCGGCCTCACCCACATCTCGGCGCTCGGCGCCGATCTCAATTCGCCATCCGGCTACGCCCGCACCAAGGCGCTCGGCGAGAAAGCCGTGTTCGACACGATCGGCGATGCCGTCATCTTGCGGCCGTCGATCAATTTCGGCCCGGAAGACAGCTTCTTCAACCGCTTCGCCAACATGGCGCGCTACTCGCCGGTGCTGCCGCTGATCGGCGGCGGGCAGAACAAGTTCCAGCCGGTCTATGTCGGCGACGTCGCCGAAGCGGTGGCTCGCTCGGTCGACGGCAAGATCAAGGGCGGTCAGATCTACGAGCTCGGCGGTCCTCAGGTGCTGACCTTCAAGGAATGCATGGAAGAGATGCTGATGGTGATCGAGCGCCGTCGCCTGCTGGTGCCGGTGCCGTTCTGGGTGGCAAACATCCAGGCCTCGATCCTCCAGCTGCTGCCCAATCCGCTGTTGACGAAGGACCAGGTCATGCAGCTGCGCGAGCACAACATCGTCTCGGACGAAGCCGCCAAGGCTGAGAGGACGCTTGCCGGCCTCGGCATCCAGCCGCAGGCGATGGCCACCATCCTGCCCAGCTATCTCTGGCGCTTCCGCGCCGCTGGCCAGTTCCAGCAGCGCCGGCCGATCGCCGACCGGTAATCGGAATATTCGTGTTTGTTTTGCGCAATTCCGGACGGATGGCTACGGCGAAGTCGCCGAGCCCGACCGTTTCACACTTTTCCTGGGAATTGCTTTAGCCTCGCCGCGAGACCTGCATCGGCAGACCGCCCTGCGGCTGCGTGGTGAGCTTCTGCACCGGCCATGGCCGGGTCTCGGGCGTCACGTCGAAGCGGAAGCGCGACAAAAGGATCGCCAGGGCGATGATCGCCTCCTGCATGGCGAAGCTGGCGCCGATGCAGACGCGCGGGCCGGCGCCGAAGGGCAGATACTGGAAGCGGTCGATCTTGTCGCGGTTTTCCGGATGGAAACGCTCCGGCATGAAGGCGTCGGGCCTGTCCCAGAGTTTTCTGTGGCGGTGCACGACCCAGGGCATCACCAGCACGGCGGCGTATTTTGGGATGTAGAGGCCGTTCCACGTCTCCGACTCGATCGGCTCGCGGTTGATCGAGGGCGCCGGCGGATAGAGCCTGAGTGCCTCCTCGAAAGCGGCGCGGGTGAGCGGCATGGCATCCAGCCACTTGGTCGGATCGGGCTCGCGCGCCAGCACGGCGTCGATCTCCTGCTCGACCTTGTCGCGTTCCCAGGGCGCCTCGGCGAGGCAATAGATGGTCCAGCCCAGCGCCCGCGCCGTCGTCTCGTGGCCGGCGCCGATGAAGGTGATGATGTTGTCCTCGACTTCGGCGCGCGTCAGCCCGTCCGGCCCCTCGGCGCGCAGCAGAAGCGTCAGGAAATCCTGCGGCACGCCGTCGGGATCGCGCTTCATCCGCTCCTCGCGCATCCTCACGGTGCCGGCGACGATGTTGCGGAAATAGGCCATGGTCTTGCGGCCGCGGATGCGGGTGAGGCGCGGCAGCCATTCGGGCGCGCGCAGCAGGTCGAGCGGATCGACGCGGCCCATGGTCTCGAACAGACGGTCGATCTCCCTGGCGAAGCTGCCCGGCTCGCCGGCGATCTCGCCGGAAAACAGCGTCTCGGCCAGGATGTCATAGGTGAGCAGCGTCATGTCATGGGCGACATCGGTCTTGCCGCCAGCCTCGTAGCGGGTGACGAATTCCAGCGTGCGCTTCAGCATCGGCGCGGCGAAACCGAAGATGTGGCGCGGCGTGAACACCGGAGCCATCGCCTTGCGCGAGCGCTTCCAGACCTCGCCCTCGGCGGTCAGCAGCCCGTCGCGCAGGATCGGGCGCAGGATCAGCTGGCGCACCATCGCCATCTTGTAGTTTTTTGCGTTGTCGATCAGCACGTGGCGGATGAGGCCGGGATCGTTGGCGACGATCAGATGTCCACCGACGCCGTTCGCCGAGACCCACGGCTCGTTGTAGGTATGCTCGCCCCACAATTCGAGCGGGTTGCGGTAGACGATGCGCATCATCTCCAGCGTCGAGGGCGGCTGGGCGCGCGGCTTCGGCGCCGGCGGCACGAAGGGGGCGGGCTTGGTGTCCATGAGGCATGCTCCGCTGACAGCGGCAAATGTAGTGCCCCATGAAGCCGGCGTCCATGTGACTGGGCGGCATATCCGGCTGCCGCACACTCGCCGGAATGTGACCGGCACCGACAAATGCCTGCTTGTTGGCGGTGGAGGCTTGCTTTAGTCACCAACGGATACCGTCAAGCAAGGAGCCGCAAGTGAAGCAACGCCTGGACATCATCATCGGCAGCACGCGGCCGGGACGCGCCGGTCCGATCTTCGGCGAATGGCTCGAGGGCTTCGCGCGCCAGCATGGCAAGTTCGAGCCGGTGCTGACCGACATCGCGGCGTTCAACCTGCCGATGCTCGACGAGCCGCACCATCCGCGCCTGCGTAAATACGAGAACGACCATACCAAGGCCTGGTCGAAGGCGATCGATACCGCCGACGCCTTCGTATTCGTCGCGCCGGAGTACAACTACTTCGTGGCGCCCGCGATCGTGAACGCCATCGACTACCTGATCCATGAATGGCGCTACAAGCCGGCGGCGATCTTCAGCTATGGCGGCGTGTCCGGCGGCCTGCGCGCGGCGCAGGCCCTGAAGCCGCTGCTCACCTCCGTCGGCGTCATGCCGATCCCGGAAGGCGTCGCGCTGCCGGCCTATGCGACGCTGCTCGATCAGGATCGCGCATTCCATCCGAGCGGGCAGGTGCAGGGAGGCACCAGGACGATGCTCGACGAACTGTCGCGCTGGAGCGAGGCGCTGAAGGCGCTGCGCGCCGCCGCATAGGCGCGAAACTCCCAGCGAAGGCAAGTTGCGAGACCGCGTTTCGGCGCGGCTTCCCCGGTCGGACACGCCAATACGCGTGCAGCATCTCGCGCCGACGCGAAGACGTCGCTCGTCAAGCCGGCAAAATGGCCGCAAACCTTGGAAAAGCAGCCGTTTGCGCCTATATCTAGGACATCAAAACGGCGCGATTCGGGGCCATTTTTCCGCGCTGGACCATCGGCATCAATCAGACAGGTTTTCATGAGCGACCAGACCGAAAGCGCCAATGGCGCGGAAGCCGAGTACGGCGCCGATTCCATCAAGGTTTTGAAGGGGTTGGATGCCGTGCGCAAGCGGCCGGGCATGTATATCGGCGATACCGATGACGGCTCGGGCCTGCATCACATGGTCTATGAGGTGGTGGACAACGCCATCGACGAGGCGCTGGCCGGCCACGCCGACCTCGTCTCGGTGACGCTCAACCCCGACGGTTCCGTCACCGTGATCGACAATGGTCGCGGGATTCCGACCGATATCCACCCCACAGAGGGCGTTTCGGCGGCCGAAGTGATTATGACGCAGCTGCATGCCGGCGGCAAATTCGACCAGAACTCCTACAAGGTTTCCGGCGGCCTGCACGGCGTCGGCGTCTCTGTGGTCAACGCGCTTTCGGCATGGCTGAAGATCAAGATCCGCCGCAACGGCGAGATCTTCGAGATGAGCTTCACGCACGGCAACGCCGACGCGCCGCTGAAGGTGACCGGAAGCTACGAGCAGGACAAGCGCCCAGGCACCTATGAGGGCCGCAGCGGCAGCGAAATCACGTTCTTCCCGTCGGCCGAGACCTTCACCATGGTCGAGTTCGACTACAGCACGCTGGAGCACCGGCTGCGCGAGCTCGCCTTCCTCAATTCCGGCGTGCGCATCGTGCTGACCGACGCCCGCCATGCCGACATCGTGCGCCACGAGCTGCATTACGATGGCGGCCTGGAGGAGTTCGTCAAATATCTCGACCGGGTGAAGAAGCCGCTGATCGAGACGCCGATCGCCATCCGCGCCGAGCGCGACGGCATCACCGTCGAAGTCGCGATGTGGTGGAACGACAGCTACCATGAGAATGTGCTGGCCTTCACCAACAACATCCCGCAGCGCGACGGCGGCACGCATCTGGCTGGCTTCCGCGCGGCGCTGACCAGGCAGATCACCGGCTACGGCGAATCGTCCGGCCAGACCAAGAAGGAAAAGGTATCGCTGACCGGCGACGATTGCCGCGAAGGCCTGACCGCGGTGCTTTCGGTCAAGGTGCCGGACCCGAAATTCTCCTCGCAGACCAAGGACAAGCTGGTCTCGTCCGAGGTTCGCCCTGTCGTGGAGAGCCTGGTCAACGAGGCGCTCGGCACCTGGCTGGAAGAGCATCCGAGCGAAGGCAAGGTGGTGGTCGAGAAGGTGATCCAGGCGGCCGCGGCGCGCGAAGCGGCGCGCAAGGCGCGCGACATCACCCGCAAGAGCACGCTCGGCGTCACCTCGCTGCCCGGCAAGCTCGCCGACTGCCAGGAACGCGATCCGGCGAAGTCGGAAATCTTCATCGTCGAGGGTGACTCGGCCGGCGGCTCGGCCAAGGGCGGGCGCTCGCGCCAGAACCAGGCCATCCTGCCGTTGCGCGGCAAGATCCTGAACGTCGAGCGGGCGCGCTTCGACCGCATGCTCTCCTCCGACATGATCGGCACGCTTATCACCGCGCTCGGCACCTCGATCGGCAAGGACGAGTTCAACGCCGACAAGCTGCGCTACCACAAGATCATCCTGATGACGGACGCCGACGTCGACGGCGCCCATATTCGCACGCTGTTGCTCACCTTCTTCTTCCGGCAGATGCCGGAGCTGATCGAGCGCGGCCATCTCTACATCGCCCAGCCGCCGCTCTACAAAGTGACGCGGGGCAAGAGCTCGCAATATCTCAAGGACGAAAGCGCCTATGAGGAATATCTGATCGAGTCCGGGCTGGACGAAGCGTCGCTGACGCTGGCTTCGGGCGAGGTGCGTACCGGACAGGACCTGCACAGCGCCATCGATGATGCGCTGGCGGTGCGCCAGCTGATCAACGGTCTGCACACACGCTACAACCGCAGCGTCGTCGAGCAGGCGGCGATCGCCGGCGCGCTCAACGCCGATGTGCTTGCCGATCTCGGCCGCGCCAACGCCATGGCCGAGCGCGTCGCCGAGCGCCTCGACATGATCGCCGAGGAGACCGAGCGCGGCTGGACCGGGCGGCTGTCGACCTCCAATGACGGCTCCGGCGGCTATGTGTTCGAGCGCACCGTGCGCGGCGTCAAGGACGTCGCCCAGCTCGATGCCGGGCTGATCAATTCCGCCGACGCGCGCCAGCTCGACCGCTACGCGGCGCGCCTTGCGGAAATCTATGGCGCGCAGCCGACGCTGCGCCGCAAGGAGACCTCTGAGACGATTTCGGGGCCGCTGGCGCTGCTCAATGCGGTGTTCGCCACCGGCCGCAAGGGCCTGACCATGCAGCGCTACAAGGGTCTTGGCGAGATGAATGCCGAGCAGCTCTGGGAAACCACGCTCGACCCGAATGTGCGCTCGTTGCTGCAGGTCAAGGTCAACGACGCGACCGACGCGGACTCACTGTTCTCGCGGCTGATGGGCGACGAGGTGGAGCCGCGGCGCGAGTTCATCCAGGACAACGCGCTGTCGGTCGCCAATCTGGATATTTGAGCAGGCAGGTCGACAATTTCCGCAACAAAAAGGCCGGCAAAATGCCGGCCTTTTTGTTGCGGAAATTGCGGCTGGATCAATGATCCATCGCCTTGACGATTTCTTCGGTCATCTTCTTGGCGTCGCCGAGCAGCATCATGGTGCCGTCCTTGTAGAACAGCGTGTTGTCGATGCCGGCGTAGCCTGAGCCGAGCGAGCGCTTGACGAACAGGCAGGTGCGGGCCTTGTCGACGTCGAGGATCGGCATGCCGTAGATCGGCGAGGATTTGTCGTCGCGCGCGGACGGGTTGGTGACGTCGTTGGCGCCGATGACATAGGCGACGTCGGCCTGCGCGAATTCGGAGTTGATGTCCTCCAGCTCGAACACCTCGTCATAGGGCACGTTGGCTTCGGCGAGCAGCACGTTCATGTGGCCGGGCATGCGGCCGGCGACTGGATGGATGGCGTATTTGACCTCGACGCCGGCGGCCTTGAGCTTGTCGGCCATCTCGCGCAACGCATGCTGCGCCTGGGCGACCGCCATGCCGTAGCCGGGCACGATGATGACCTTCTGCGCGTTCATCATCAGATAAGCGGCATCGTCGGCCGAGCCCTGCTTGACGGTGCGCTCGATGCCGTCATCGGCAACCGCGGCCGTCTCGCCGCCGAAGCCGCCGAGGATGACCGAGATGAAGGAGCGGTTCATGCCCTTGCACATGATGTAGGACAGGATCGCACCGCTGGAGCCGACCAGCGCGCCGGTGATGATCAGCGCCAGGTTGCCGAGCGTGAAGCCGAGAGCCGCAGCCGCCCAGCCGGAATAGGAGTTCAGCATAGACACCACGACCGGCATGTCGGCGCCACCGATCGGGATGATCAAGAGCACGCCGAGCACCAGCGAGGCGGCGACGATCAGCCAGAAGACGAGCTTGGATTCGGTAGTGACGAGCAGCACGATCAGCACCACCAGGGCGACGCCGAGGGCGATGTTGATGAGATGGCGGCCGCCGATCATGATCGGCTTGCCCGACATGCGGCCGTCGAGCTTGAGGAAGGCGATGACCGAGCCGGTGAAGGTGATGGCGCCGATGGCCACACCCAAGCTCATTTCGACAAGCGCCTGGGCGTGGATGTCGCCCGCCGTGCCGATGCCGAAGCTTTCCGGCGCGTAGATGGCGGCGGCCGCCACCATGACGGCGGCAAAGCCCACCAATGAGTGGAAAGCGGCGACCAGCTGCGGCATCGAGGTCATGGCGATGCGGCGCGCGGTGACCGCGCCGATGCCGCCGCCGATGGCGAGGCCGAGCACGATCAGGCCGAAGCGGCCGGCCGACGGGGTCGCCAGCGCCAGCGTGGTGGCGATGGCAATGCCCATGCCGATCATGCCGTAGAGATTGCCCTGGCGGCTGGTGGTCGGATGCGACAGGCCGCGCAGCGCCAAGATGAACAGGATGCCGGAGACGAGATAGAGGAAGGAAGCGAGATTGACGGTCACGTCACTTGTCCTTCTTCTTGTACATGGCGAGCATGCGCTGGGTGACCAGGAAGCCGCCGAAGATGTTGACCGAGACCAGCACCAGCGCGACGAAGCCGAAGCCCGCGGCGAGGCCGGAAGCGGCAATCCCGACGGCGAGCAGCGCGCCGACGACGATCACGGAAGAGATTGCGTTGGTGACGGCCATCAGCGGCGTGTGCAGCGCCGGCGTCACCGACCACACGACATAATAGCCGACGAAGATCGCCAGCACGAAGATGGCGAAACGGAAAACGAAGGGATCGATGGCGCCGCCCGAGAGCGCATGCGCCGCGTTGCCTGCCGCCTCGCCGGCGGGTGCGTTGGCGAGATCCTGCACCGCAAGGCGAACGGCGGCGGTCGCCTGATCGAGCTGATCGAGGGCTTTCTGCAAGGCATCCATCATGCGGTCCCTTCTGGCTTGGTCGAGGGCGACTTGGCTGCAGCTTTCCTTTTCGGCGCCGGTTTCTTGTCGGAAGCGTCGGCGACGATGGTCTTGGCCGGTATCGCAGCCGGCTCAACGCGCGGCTCTTCGGCTGCCTTGGCGAAATTGGGATGCACGACCTTGCCGGCGTCTGTCAGCATCGTCGCCTTGACCAATTCGTCGTCGCGCTTGATCGAAAGCTGCTTGGTCGTCTTGTCGACCATGGTCTCGAGGAAGGCGTAGAGGTTCTTGGCATAGAGCAGCGAGGCCGAGGCCGCGACACGGCCCGGCACGTTGAGATGGCCGACGATCTTGACGCCGTTCCCGGTCGTCACGACCTTGCCGGGCACCGCGCCCTCGACATTGCCGCCGCGCTCTACCGCAAGATCGACGATCACCGAGCCGGGCTTCATCGAGGCGACCATGGCCGCCGAGACCAGCTTCGGCGCCGGGCGGCCGGGGATCAGTGCCGTGGTGATGACGATGTCCTGCTTGGCGATGTGCTCGGCTGTCAGCGCCGCCTGCTTGGCTTGGTATTCCTTCGACATCTCCTTGGCGTAACCGCCGGCGGTCTCGGCCGCCTTGAACTCCTCGTCCTCGACCGCCAGGAACTTCGCGCCGAGTGACTGCACCTGCTCCTTCACTGCCGGACGCACGTCGGTGGCGGTGACGACGGCGCCGAGACGGCGCGCGGTGGCGATGGCCTGCAGGCCGGCGACGCCGACGCCCATGATGAAGGTCTTGGCCGCCGGCACAGTGCCCGCCGCGGTCATCATCATCGGCAGCGCGCGGTCATATTCGGCGGCCGCGTCGATCACCGCCTGGTAGCCGGCAAGGTTGGCCTGCGAGGACAAGACGTCCATCGACTGCGCGCGGGTGATGCGCGGCATGAACTCCATGGAAAACGCCGTGATGCCAGCCTTGGCCATCGCCGCGACGGCGGCGTCGTTGCCATATGGATCCATGATGGCGATGACAGTGGCGCCGGATTTGTAGCCCTTCAGCTCCGCATCGATCGGCCGGCGCACTTTCAGCACGACATCGGCCTTCTTGGCATCAGCCGCTGTGCCGATCGCGCCGCCGGCGGCAGTAAAATCCTGGTCGGGGATGCGCGAGCCGAGGCCGGCGCCCTTCTCGACGATCACGTCGAAGCCGAGACCCGCCAGGCGCTTGACCGTTTCCGGCGAGGCTGCGACGCGCGGCTCGTTCGGGTCGACCTCACGAGGGATGAATATGATTTGTCCCACCGGACGATCCTTTCGGCTGGAACCTTGATTGCGCAAGGCGTCGGCCGGACGTCCGGCGACGTCGAGGGCAATGGGCTGGGAAGTCTACCGCAGAATGAGAGTGCCGACGGCCATGATCAGGATGAACAGGATGGTCGCCGAGAAGAAGCCGCCGACAAAGAAGCCGAAGGCCATTGCGATAAGGATGGCGGCGCAGAACAGCGAGCCGTATTTGGCAAGACCGAGGAAGCCCTTGTAGGTACGGTCATGCTCGGCATAGTCCATCTGCGCGCCAAGCTCGACAGGACCGGTCGGCGAGTGATCAGCCATGGAAGTACCCCTTCGAAAATGCCTTTGAGGCACATAGCGAAAAGCCGAACCAAGAGCAATGGCGCTATTGCCGCACAGCCGGCGACAACAGCCTCAAATGAAAGTTGAAATTGGATGGCGTGCTTTCGTCCGCGCGGCCGACGTGGGATTTCAGCTGGCGAGATGGGGAAAAAGGCCGAGCAGGCCGACGACGATCAGGTAGAGCGCGACGATGTAATTGAGGAGCCGCGGCATCACCAGGATCAGCACGCCGGCGATCAGCGAGATCAGCGGCGTCAGTGCGAGCGAATGGATGGTCATGCGGAAACCTTTCCTTTGACAGGCGATCGCCCGTCAGACGGGCTGCGGACCGGATAACGGCTCAGCCGGCGAAAGGTTCATGGCCTGCGTTCAGGCAGCGGTGCGATAGTATTTCGCCGTCGGCAGAATGGTGAGGGGCGTCAGCCGGTTGATAGCCGGATTACCGAACATCAGCCGCTGCTCCATCGGCGTCGAATTGTAGAACGGGAACCGCTCGAGCGTGCGGCGCATATTCTCGCCGGCAGGGATTTCGAACAGCGCGATCGGAGCAAGAACGCCCGGGAACTGCTTGGCTTCGCTCCTCTGCACGGCATTGAAGAACCGGGCATAGAAATGAGAATGCTCGACCTTGACCGGGGTCAACACCGAGTCCTGGCCAAAATAATTGGAGGCCACCATGGCGATCCGGAGCGTCAGGAAAGGCAGAACGCCGGGCGCCGGCGCGGCATCGGGATCGGTTGCGAAGCGGGTGCCGTCGATGAAGGTTTCCCCCCGGGCGAGCCGCGGAAGCAACACTTCCGGATAGGCGTCAATTGAAGGTGAGTATGGCTGTTCACTGGAAATATAGTGAAAGCGCAATGTGCTGACCAATTCGCCATAACAATAGACGCCGAAGCGGTAGGAATTGGGCAGATTATCCCAACGATCCTCGAACATCCCACTGGCGATCGGACCGCACATGCCTGATTTGAGATAGGACTGATAGCGAAGCCGGTAGATCGCTTCCAGATCTTCGCCCCCGGTAATGAGGCGATATTCGACATGCTCCAGGAGTTGCATCATCGTTCGGTTGAGCAGGGAATCAGCCTTTGAGCTGACGCCAGCCGACGCACCCTTAGCCGCAGCTTCCATTATTGTCCGTCCTCGAATTCCGCCTGTGAACAGGCTATTCGAGTTGAAATGAGACACAAGCTGAAAATTCGAGATTGCTGATTTACCATCTGTTAACCTTAATGACCGCGCTCTTTTGGTCGATCTTTGCACAAGAAAAGAGCAAGGTTCGGCTCTGGCGGTTCACACGGCCTAGAGTCAGGTTGCCAAGATCACTTCGAACTCAGAGCTTGAAAACGCCGAGGCGAGGCGAGTTTAGACTACGCTGGAGCGGTCAGCGTTCTTGAGAACGCGTAACCGCAACGCCGGAGAGCCCTTTGCGCTTTTCTTGAAACTCTTCTTTTGATCGACGCAATTAGGGACGGGAGGCTACGGCAAAGCGCCGAGCCTAACCACTTCACACTTTTCCTGGAATTGCTTCTTAGCTGGCTGTCCTTTTGCCGGCGATGTGCAGGTCCGCGGCAAATGGCCATGTGACGCTCGACATCGTCTCGATGCCCGACGCGCTGAGTGCGGCGCCGAAGAGAAAGCCCTGCACGAAGTCCGGCTTGACCAGATGGACCAGCGTCTTCAACTGCTCGAAGGTCTCGACCCCTTCGATGGTGACGGAAAGCCTCAACGTCCGCGACAGGCTGACGATGCCTTTCAGAAGATCGAGCGACTGCCGGTTCTGGTTGATATCAGCCAGGAAAGAACGGTCGATCTTGATCTTGTCGAGCGGCAGCTTGTGGAGATAGCTCAGGCTGGAGTAGCCGGTGCCGAAATCGTCAAGCGCGATATGCACGCCGAGCGCCTTCAGTTCCTCGATCGACTCGCGCGTCAGCGACTTGTCGTCGAGCAAGGCGGTCTCGGTGACCTCGATTTCGAGCCGGTGCGCCGCGAGGCCCGATTTGACCAGGGCGTCCGCAACCTTCTGGACGATGTCGCGACTGCGGAAATCCTTGGCTGAGAGGTTGACCGACACGCTGGTCTGGGCCGGCCATTTGGCGCACTCGGCGCAGGCGGCCTCCAGCACGAACGTGCTGATGTCGGAAACGATGCCCATCTCCTCGGCTAAAGGGATGAAGACGCTGGGCGAGATCGGGCCGAGATCGGGATGATCCCAGCGGCAGAGCGCCTCGCAGCTGGCGATGCGCATGGTGCTGACGGCCACGATCGGCTGGTAGACGACGCGCAAATCCCCGGCCTGCACGGCATTGCGCAGGTCGGCCTTCATCAGCTGGCGATTGCGGAAGGCGGCATCCATGGCCGCCTCGAACAGCCGCCAGCTGTTCTTGCCGAGCTCCTTGGCCTTGTAGAGGGCTAGGTCCGCCTTGACGATCATGGCGTCCGCGTCGGTGTCCTTGACCTTGGAAAGCACCGCGCCGCCGCTGGCCTGGATGCGCAGCCCGTGGCCGGCGACGTCCACTTCGCCCTGCAGGTCCGCGAAGATGCGGTCAAGCAGGGTGCTGAGATGGCTCTCGTCCTCGACACGGTCGAAGAAGATCATGAACTCGTCGCCGCCGAAGCGGCTGACGGTGATGCCCGGCCCGGCGACCGCCGCGAGGCGCTCGGCGACGGCATAGATCAACCCGTCGCCAACCGGATGGCCGAGCGTGTCGTTGACGCTCTTGAAGTCGTCGAGATCGAGCACCGCGAGACCGCAGAGCCGGTCCTGGTCGCCGGAGGCCATGGCCTCGCCGACCAGTTCGTGGAAATAGGCGCGGTTCGGCAGGCCGGTCAGATTGTCGTAGCGCGCCATGAAGCGGATTTTTTCCTCCGCCTCGACGCGGGCCGTCACGTCCTCGAAGGTGATGACGCCCAGTTCCTGGCTGCCTTCGCGGGCGGAGAATTCGTAGTGCTGGCCGTTGGCCAAGGAGACCAGCACCTTGCGGTCGCGGCCTTCGCGCAAGGCGCGCGTCAGCTGCGCCTCGATGTAGCGGCAGTCTTTCGGCGCCAGCATCCCCCCGGCGACGCCGCGCATCAAAAGACCGTGGATCGAGCGTCCAAGCAAGGCATCGCCCGATTTCAGCGACATCAGGCGGGCGGCTTCGGCATTGGCCACCGCGACGCGCCCGTCGGGCCCCAGCATGACCAGGCCATGCGACATGGTGTTGAGCGCGCGATCGAACCGGCGCGTCAGGTTCCTGGCCTGCTTGTGACCGATGACGGCGGAGAACAGCACGTTGCGTACATGATCGGCGCTGTTGATGGTGATGAAGGTCAGCGGGATGATCATCAGGCCCAGCAGCACCGACGGGAAATCCATGCGCAGCAGAAGTCCGAGCGCCGCGGGACCGATGAAGGTCACGGAGAATATCCGCACCATCTGCGGAGAGCCGTAGTTGCGGCCGACAACCGTGACCAGGGTCGCGATCGTCAGCGACGTGGCGGCCAGCTCGGCGAAGGGGTCGGGATAGACATAGATCGATATGAAGCAGAGCGAACCCAGGCCCAGGCCCTGCAGGCTGCCCTTTAGGATGTAGTTGCGCTCCCACCACTGGGCCTCTTCGACATTGGCTATGGTGCCACCCGCCTTCAGGAAGGCGCGAATGCCGAAATAACGGAAAAGGCTGATGGAGAGCAGACCGAAAGAAAAGGCCAGGAACAGCGGATTGTGCGTCCGCCAATAGATCATGAATCCGAGGATCCAGTAGCAAACGCCACCGATCACCAGCATGTGCGCGTTGTCGAACAACGACCGCACAAACTGGATATAAACATCCGCCGGGATGTTCTCGGTCTTTGTTCTACCCATGCCGTTGGCCCAACACTACGCCTTGTCATGCCACACCCGCCTTAAGAAAGGCTTAGAACGGCGCTCGGCCACGGTTGCGCAGGGTTGCGCTACGAGAGGCAGAACCGGGAAATTCGGGAGTTTTGGCGTGGCGTCAACCGGCCTTCGCGGTCATTCCGCTGCCCGAAGCGCAGACTCCGCGGGGGCTTGGTTCAAACGCTCGATCAAGCGCGAGCGCTCGCCCGCCGCCTTGTCGGCGCTGGCCTGCCGGACATGGCCGTAGCCTCGGATAAGCGCCGGCACGGAGGCAAGAGCCGTCGCGGCTTCCACCCTGCCCGGCGCCAGCGCGCCGGCGATCAGGTCGAGATCTGCCTCATACTGCCTCAACGACTGCTGCTCGGTGCGCCGCTCGGCGGTGTAGCCGAAAAGGTCGAAGGCGGTCCCGCGCAGGCCCTTCATCGCCGCCAGCAGCCGGAAACCCTTCATCATCCACGGGCCGAAGCTCGATTTCCGCGGCTTGCCGTCATTGCCGCGCCGGCCGAGGATCGGCGGCGCGAGATGGAATTCGAGCTTCTCGTAGCTCTGGAACTGCTTGGCGAGGTCGGCGGCGAAAGTGCCGTCGGTGTAGAGCCGCGCCACTTCGTACTCGTCCTTGATCGCCATCAGCTTGAAGAGGTTCCTGGCGACCGCTTCGGTCACCGCGGTCGAGCCGGGCACGGCCTTGGCTTCGGCGGCGCGCAACGCCGTCACGCGGTCGGCGTAGCGCCTGGCGTAGGCAGCATTCTGATAGGCGGTGAGGAAAGCGACGCGGCGGGCAATGACGTCGTCCAGCGTCTCGGCCGGTTTTGACGCCGGCTTGCCGGTCTGGGCGACCAGGCCACGTACGAAATCGGGCTGATGCGCGGCGCGGCGGCCCCAGCGGAAAGCAGCGACGTTCATCGCCACCGCTTCGCCGTTCAATTCTATCGCCTTTTCAACCGCTTCGGCCGAAAGCGGCAGGCCGCCATGCTGAAAAGCGAAGCCGAGCATGAACATGTTGGCGCCGAGCGAATTGCCGAACAGCGCGGTCGCGGTGCGGGTTGCGTCGAAGAAATGGGCCTTGTCGTCGCCGGCGGCGGCGCGGATCGCCTTCTTCAGCCGCTCGATCGGCAGCGAGAAATCGGCGGAGCGAGTGAATTCGCCGGGCATGATCTCGGCGGTGTTGGCGAGGAAGATCGTGTGGCCCTCGCGCACCGCGCCCAGCACCTTCTTGGCGCCGGAGACGACGAGGTCGCAGCCGAGCACGAGGTCGGCCTTGCCGGCCGAGACGCGAATGGCGTGGATGTCGTCGGGCGTCGGTGCGATCCTGACATGGGTGAAGACCGAGCCGCCCTTCTGGGCGAGGCCGGCCATGTCGATCATGCCGCAGCCCTTGCCTTCCAGATGCGCGGCCATGCCGAGCACCGCGCCGACGGTGACGACGCCGGTGCCGCCGACCCCGTCGATGATCGCCGCCCAGCCCTGGTTGCCCATGCGGAACTCGGCCGGCGCGGGCACGCCATCCAGCGGATCGGCCCTGCCGGCAATGCCTTCCGCCTTCCTGATCTTGCCGCCATGCACGGTGACGAAGGACGGGCAGAAACCGTTGATACAGGAAAAATCCTTGTTGCAGCTCGACTGGTCGATCCGGCGCTTGCGGCCGAATTCGGTCTCGACCGGTTGGATGGAGACGCAGTTCGACTGCACGCCGCAATCGCCGCAGCCTTCGCAGACCAGCTCGTTGATGAAGACGCGCTTGTCGGGATCGGGGAAGGTGCCGCGCTTGCGGCGCCGGCGCTTTTCGGCGGCGCAGGTCTGATCATAGATCAGCACCGAAACGCCCTTCACGTCGCGCAACTCGCGCTGGACAAGGTCGAGGTCGTCACGGTGATGGATGCTGATGCCGGCCGGGAAATCGGCCTTGCCGGCATATTTGTCCGGCTCGTCGGTGACGACGGCGATGCGGTCGACGCCCTCCGCGCGCACCTGCCTGGCGATCATGTCGACGGTCAGGCCGCCTTCATGCGGCTGGCCGCCGGTCATCGCCACCGCGTCGTTGTAGAGGATCTTGTAGGTGATGTTGGCGCCGGAGGACAGCGCGAAGCGGATCGCCAGCACGCCGGAATGGTTGTAGGTACCGTCGCCGAGATTCTGGAAGATGTGGTCGCGCTTCGAGAATGGCGCCTGGCCGACCCATTGCGCGCCCTCGCCGCCCATGGCGGTGAAGCCGACGGTGTTCCTGTCCATCCACAGCGCCATGAAATGGCAGCCGATGCCGGCGGCGGCCAACGAGCCGTCCGGCACCTTGGTCGAGGAATTGTGCGGGCAGCCCGAGCAGAAGAAAGGCGTGCGCGAGCCGATATCGGCGGTGTCGGCGAGCATCGCCTGGAACTGGCGCAGCTTCGCCACCCGCGCGGCGATTTCTTCCGACGGGCCGATGGTGCGCAGGATCCGCTCGCCGAGCGCGATGGCGATCTCGTTCGGATCGAGCGCGCCCTTGGCGGGGAACAGCCAGTCGCCGCGCTCGTCCTTCTTGCCGACGATTACCGGCTGCGTGGCGGTGCCGTAGAGGTTCTCGCGCAGTTGCACCTCGATCAGCGATCGCTTTTCCTCGACGACGACGATGGTGTCGAGGCCACGCGCGAACTCGGCGATGTGCTGGAAGTCGAGCGGCCATGGGCAGCCGACCTTGAACAGGCGGATGCCGATACGGTTGGCGGCCGCTTCATCGATGCCGATATCCTCGAGTGCCTGGCGGACGTCGAGATAGCTCTTGCCGATGGTGATGACGCCGAGCTTGGGATTGCGGCCGCCGGAATAGATGGTGCGGTTGAGGCCATTGGCCTGGATGAAGGCGGAAGCGGCGGCGCGCTTGTATTCATGCAGCCGCTCTTCCTGGCCGAGCATGTCGATCTCGTGGCGGATGTTCAGGCCGCCCGGCGGCATTTCGAACTCGGGAATGACGATGTCCAGACGCTCGATCGAGGCGTCGACAGACGCCGTCGATTCGATGTTGTCCTTGACGCATTTGATCGCCGCCCAGGTGCCGGCGAATCGCGACATGGCAAAGCCGTAAAGGCCGTAGTCGATGATCTCCTGGACGCCGGCCGGGTTGAGGATCGGCACCATCGTGTCGACGAAGAGGAACTCGGTGGCATGCGCGTTGGTGGAGGACTCGGCCATATGGTCGTCGCCCATCAGGGCGAGCACGCCGCCATGCTTCGACGAGCCGGCAAGATTGGCGTGGCGGAAGACGTCGCCGGAACGGTCGACGCCGGGTCCCTTGCCGTACCAGACCGAAAAGACGCCGTCATGCGTGCCCTCGCCCAGCAATTCGGTCTGCTGCGAACCCCAGCAGGCGGTGGCGGCCAGTTCCTCGTTGAGGCCGGGCTGGAAGACGATGTCGGCCCCTGCGAGTTGCTTTTTCGCCCGCCATAGCTGCATGTCGAGGCCGCCGAGCGGCGAGCCGCGATAGCCGGAGACGAAGCCCGCCGTGTTGAGGCCGGCGCGGCGGTCGCGCTCGCGCTGCATCAGAAGCATGCGCACCACCGCCTGCGCGCCGGACAGGAAGACGCGCTCCTTGCCAAGGTCGAACTTGTCGTCGAGCGCGACGTCGTGCAGCGTCATCAGGTATTTCCTCTGCGGAGGCTGCCTCAAATCAGGCAGCCAACGTCGGGGCGGGACGCCGCAGTCTTTCTTCCCTTGCGGGAGAGGTCAAACAAAATCGCTGAGGCCAAATAACACGCAACAAACGGTCTGGCGAGTGGCCCGGGGCGCATACAAGATCATGCTAACCGCCTTGTGAAGAACAAAAATTTCGCGACAGACTCGTTTTGTTTAGACGCAATTCCGGACGGGAGGCTACGGCGAAGTCGCCGAGCCCGACCGTTTCACACTTTTCCTGGAATTACTCTGACGCCTGCGTTTCAGGTCGCTTTCGAGCAATCCGGCTTCTGGTCCTCGGGCAGCTTGCCGTCGGGATGGCCGGCAAGGTCCGGGTTGAGCTCGTATTTGGGTCCGATCACCAGCGGCCGGTCCGGCAGCATCGTCTGGTCCTCCGATGAGGTCATGGTGGTGTCGATGCTCTGCAGCAATGTGCCGCTCGCATCCTCGATGCGGATCGAGACGCTGTAGGGCTTGTCCTTGACCACGCAGGTGAGCGGCGGGCTGGTCAGCGTGATGTGGGGCAGCTTCGGCCAGATCTTCTGGTTGACGATGAGCGGGTCGCCGCCGGCCGGGTTCTGGAAGCTCACCACCGCGACCTGGCCGTCGACCATCGGGCGCAGCGGCTTCAGCGTGATGACATAGGTGGCGATGGCCAGCCGGTAATTGAACTCGAACAGCTTGCCGGAGATGGCAAACAGCTGGTCCTTGCCGGTGTCGCGGCAGGCGCCGAGCGCGACTGCGGCGATCACGGCGGCGCCGACCAAAACCGAACGCGACAATTTCCTAAACATTGCTGACCTCCCTCGCCGCTGTGCGGCGGCGGTAATGGCGGTTTGCCTTCTGGCGGTTGCCGCAAACGGCCATGTCGCACCATAGGCGGCTGGCGTTGCGGCTGCGGTCGACGAACAGCCAGCTGCAATTGGGACAGATCCTCAGCCTCGCCACCGTTTCGTCGCGCAAAAGCGACAGCGCGGAGACGGCCAAAGCCGCCTCGAAGGCGATCGGCGTTTGCGGATCGCCGAAAGGCTGGCCCGGCGTCCCGATCTCGGTCTCGCTGCCGGCCAGGCCGCCGGCGCAGGCCGTGAGGAAATCCGGCAGGTGGCTGGTCGCGAGCGCGCCGTTCGACACCGCATGACGAAACAGGCGATCGGTCGCTTCGCGGATCGAGATGACGGTTGGCTTTATCTCGCCCGGTTCGGGCGCCCGCAGCCGCCTGCCGCCGAGCTCGGTGGCGCGAAAGCCGCTTGCCGCCTCGGCGAAGCGGGCGATCTCGGCCGGGTCGTCGAAACGGTCGAAGGACTTTTGCGGATCGTTGCGCAGCACGACGGTGTTCGCCGTATCGAGCGCAAGGATGCCGCCGGTGAAGCGGTGCGGGGTCCAGGATACCGTCATGACAGAAATCTAACCGATAAAACGCATTTGACAAGTTAGATTCTGAATGCGACGGTCCGGCAGGGTCGCGTCATACGACCTGTGGGATGCCGCATGCTCTATTTCTACCAGCAGGTGCTGAACGGGCTGCATTCGGGCGCGCTCTATGCGCTGCTCGCCTTCGGCTATGTGCTGACCAACGGTATCCTGCATCGCACCAACCTGGCTTACGGCGCGCTGTTCGCCTTCTGCGGCCAGACGATGATCCTGACCGCCGCCTTCGGCTACCAGGCGCTGTGGCTGACGCTTGCCGCCGCGGTGGCGCTCGGCGTGATCGCGGCCATTCTCTATGCGGCGCTGATCAGCCATATCCTGTCGCGCAGCGTCTTCGAGAGGCTCGCCGACCGCTCGCCCAACGCAATCGTGGTGACGACGCTCGGCATCTTGATCTTCCTGTCGGAGGGGAGCCGCATCGCCGCCGACACGCATGACCTGTGGCTGCCGCCGATGCTCGCCACCCCCGTCATTTTCGCCCAAGGCGACGGCTTCAAGGTCACGCTCACCGTCATCCAGTTGCTCGACTGCGCAGGTGTCGTAGCATTGGTGGCGCTGGCGGCCTGGCTGTTTTCCCACTCCAGCTTTGGCCGTTCATGGCGCGCCGTATCCGACGATCCGAAAGCGGCGGCGATGTGCGGTGTCGATGTGCGCGCCGTGTTCCGCCGCGCCGTGCTGTTCGGCGGCTTCTGCGCCGCCTTGGCCGGCGTGCTTGCCGGTCTCTATTACGGCAATGTCTCCTTCGGCACCGGGCTGATCTACGGCCTCAAGATCCTGTTCGTGACGGCGGTCGGCGGCTATCTGTCGCCGCTCAAGGCGGCGCTTGGCGCCGCGGCCTTCGGCATGGCGGAATCGCTCTGGGCCGGCTATTTCCCGCTCGAATGGCGCGACGCCTGGATCTATCTCTTCCTCGTCGCCATGCTGGTGCTGATCGGCGCCGGGCGCGACCAGACCAAGATCGCCTGAACCACCCAGTTTCGTCGCCCCAGACTTTCCTTGCCCAAGCCTTTCGTTGCCCAAGACTTTCGTTGCATGACGTATCGTCACGTGGCGGTATTCCGCCGCTGTCCGGCGTGCCGATCCGTTTGCCGCGACTTTGTCATGTTGACCAACCGGACCACGCACTGCATACCGTTGGGCCAAGCGGCGCGACACCGGAGGGGGAATCGGGCGCGCTGTCGGTATCAGGGAGGATATGCATGGCAGGGCTGCTCGCTCTATCCAGGACGATCGACCGCATCAACGAGTTCATCGGCCGCTGGGTCTCCTGGCTGATCCTGCTCGCGATCCTGGTGAGCGCCGGCAACGCCGTCATCCGCAAGGTGTTCGACATCTCCTCCAACGCGTGGCTCGAGCTGCAGTGGTACCTGTTCGGCGCCGCCTTCATGCTGGCCGCCGCCTACACGCTGAAGCAGAACGACCATATCCGCATCGACATTGTCTACGGCATGTGGTCACGCCGCGTGCAGCACTGGATCGACCTGCTTGGCCACCTGTTCTTCCTGATGCCCTTCGTGGTGCTGATGGTGATCTATTTCGTGCCTTATGTGTCGCTGTCCATCCACAGCGGCGAGATGTCGACCAATGCCGGCGGGCTCATCGTGTGGCCGGCGAAGGCCATCCTGCTCGTCGGTTTCTTCCTGCTGGCGCTGCAAGGGGTTTCCGAGATCATCAAGAAGATCGCCATCATGCGCGGCGACATGGACGACCCCAATCCCTTCGTTTCGGCGCATGACCAGGCCAAGCTCGAGGCGGAGGCGCTGGCCGAGGAAGCCAAGGCGATCGCGGGCGAGGCCCGCCCATGATCGAGTTCATCGCGCAGAACATGGCGCCGATCATGTTCGCCTCGCTGATCATCTTCCTGCTGATCGGCTACCCCGTCGCCTTCTCGCTCGCCGCCAACGGCCTGCTGTTCTTCTTCATCGGCGTGCTGGTCTCGCCCTATTCAGGCGGGTCGATCAACCTTGCCTGGCCGCTGCTGCACGCGCTGCCGGACAATTTCTACGGCACCAGGGTGATGTCCAACGACACGCTCTTGGCGATACCCTTCTTCACCTTCATGGGCATCGTGCTCGAACGCTCCGGCATGGCCGAGGACCTGCTCGACACGATCGGCCAGCTGTTCGGGCCGATCCGCGGCGGGCTCGCCTATGCGGTGATCTTCGTCGGCGCGCTGCTTGCCGCAACGACCGGCGTGGTGGCGGCTTCCGTCATCGCCATGGGGCTGATCTCGCTGCCGATCATGCTGCGCTACGGCTATGACCGGCGGCTGGCGTCAGGCGTCATCGCCGCCTCCGGCACGCTCGCCCAGATCATCCCGCCCTCGCTTGTGCTGATCGTGCTTGCCGACCAGCTTGGTCGCTCGGTCGGCGACATGTATGCCGGTGCCTTGATCCCCGGCCTCGTTCTGACCGGCATCTACATGCTCTACATCCTGATCATGTCGATCGTCCGGCCGAACGCGATGCCGGCGCTGCCGCTCGAAGCACGTACGCTCGGCCACGGCGTGATCTCGCTGATCGTGGCGCTGCTGGTCGCAGTCGCGATTTCCTATGCGGCCTATCGCTATCTCGCGCCGGCGCATGGCGACAATGCCGATATTCTCGGCGCCGCCATTGGCGTGATCGTCATCTACATCGTGGCGATCCTCGACCAGCGCCTCCACATCCACATGATGTCGAAGCTGGCACAGCAGGTGATCATTGTGCTGATCCCGCCGCTGGCGCTGATCTTCCTGGTGCTCGGCACCATCTTCCTCGGCATCGCCACGCCGACCGAGGGCGGCGCCATGGGCTCAGTCGGAGCCTTGATCATGGCAGCGGCCAAGGGCAGGCTCTCGCTCGACGTCATCAAGCAAGCGCTGGCCTCGACGACCCGGCTTTCCGCCTTCGTGCTGTTCATCCTGATCGGCGCACGCGTCTTTTCGCTCACCTTCTACGGCGTCAACGGTCACATCTGGGTCGAGCATCTGTTGACCTCGCTGCCGGGCGGAGAGACCGGCTTCCTGATCGGCGTCAACATCCTGGTCTTCGTGCTTGCCTTCTTCCTCGATTTCTTCGAGCTCGCCTTCATCATCGTGCCGCTGCTGGCGCCCGCCGCGGACAAGCTCGGCATCGACCTGATCTGGTTCGGCGTGCTGCTCGGCGTCAACATGCAGACGAGCTTCATGCATCCGCCCTTCGGCTTCGCGCTGTTCTACCTGCGTTCGGTCGCGGCCCGCGTGCCTTATCTGGACCGGTTAACCGGCAAGCAGGTTGCGCCGGTCACCACCGGGCAGATCTATTGGGGCGCAGTGCCGTTCGTCCTGATCCAGGTGATCATGATCGGGCTCACCATCGCCTTCCCGCAAATGGTGATGCGCTACAAAGGTGCTGCGGTCGAACCCAGCACGATCGACATCAAACTGCCGGACATGCCTTCGCTGTCGCCGCTCGGCACGCCGCCGGCGGACAAGGGCGCGGCTCCGGCCAATGGCGGCGCCCCGGCAGCACCCGGCACGCCCGACCTGTCGCAGCCGCCGAGCTTCGGTGACGCGCCGGCCAAACCCGCGCCGGCGCCGGACCTCTCGCAGCCGCCCAAATTCAACTGAGGTGAACAGCCATGAGAGCGGTGCGACTGGAAGCGGTGGGCAATATCGGGTTGCGCGAGGTTCCCAAGCCCGGTCCCGGACCCGAGGACGTTCTGGTGAAGATCGAGGCCTGCGGCGTCTGCGGCACCGACCGGCACCTCTTCCATGGCGAGTTTCCCTGCACGCCGCCGGTGACGCTCGGCCATGAATTCTGCGGCATCGTCGAAGCCGTCGGCGCGGCGGTGTCGGGCATTGCCGTCGGCGACCGGGTGACCGGCGATCCCAACATCGCCTGCGGGCGCTGCGCCCACTGCCATGCCGGCCGCGTCAATCTGTGCAGCAACCTCAGGGCCATCGGCATCCACCGCGACGGCGGCTTTGCCGACTATGTGCTGATGCCGCAAAGGCAGGCCTTCCGGCTGCCCGCTGGCCTCAAGCCGACGCACGGCGCCTTCTGCGAGCCGCTCGCCTGCTGCCTGCACGGCGTCGACCTTGCCGCGATCCGGCCAGGGGCGTCGGTGGTAGTGCTTGGCGGCGGCGTCATCGGCCTGCTCGTCGTGCAACTGGCAAAGCTCGCGGGCGCCGCGACCATCATCCTGTCGACCCGGCAGGCCTCGCGCCGCGCGCTTGCCGAGGAGCTCGGCGCCACCGCGACGATCGACCCGAGCGCCGGCGACCCGATCGCGGCCGTCGCCGGAGCGAACGGGCTGGCTCCCGGCGGTGCCGACGTGGTGCTGGAATGCGCCGGCGTGCGCGACACGGTCGAGCAGTCGATGCGGATGGCAAGGGCCGGCGGCACGGTCGTCATCGTCGGCGTGATGCCGCAAGGCATGAAGGTGGAAATCGAGCCGTTCGATCTTTTGTTTCGCGAACTGAAGGTGCTCGGTTCCTTCCTCAATCCGTTCACGCATGGAAGGGCGGCTCAGTTGATCGCTTCAGGCGCCATCGAGATCGACAAGCTGATTTCGAAGCAGGTCAGCCTGGAGGAAGCCCCGGGCGTGATCGCCAACCCGCCGGCGCCGGGCGAGGTCAAGGTGCTGGTTGTGCCGGGCCGAGGCTAAGCGCGGTTTTCCCTTCTCCCCTTGTGGGAGAAGGTGTCGCCGAAGGCGACGGATGAGGGGTGCTCCAGCTTGGCAAGGACGGTGATCCGTCCAACACCCCTCATCCGTCTCGGCGCTGCGCGCCGATCCGCCTTCTCCCACAAGGGGAGAAGGCAAGGCCCGGCTTACAGCTTGCCGTTGCGCTGCTGCACCATCATGAAGGTATCGTAATTGTATTCGGCGACCTGGGCCCAGAGATAGTGCTCCTTGCGGAAGGCCTTGATCGATTCCCAGATCTTCTTGAACGGCGCGTTGTTGGATTCCATCTCGTCATAGACCTCGTTGGCCTTGTCGAAGCAGGCCGCCATGATCTCCTGGCTGAAGGGTCTCAGCTTGGCGCCGCCGGCCACCAGCCGACGCACCGCCGGCGGATTCACATAGTCGTATTTCTGCAGCATGTTGGCGTCCGCAGCCTGCGCCGCGGTGCGCACCAGGGATTTGTAGGCCGGCGAAAGTTCTTCGTATTTTGCCTTGTTGAACAGCAGGTGGACGGTCGGGCCGCCTTCCCACCAGCCGGGATAGTAATAGTAAGGCGCGACCTTGTAGAAGCCGAGCTTCTCGTCGTCATAGGGGCCGACCCATTCGGCGGCGTCGATGGTGCCCTTTTCCAGCGCCGGGTAGATATCGCCGCCGGCGATCTGCTGCGGCACCACGCCGAGCCTTTCGATGACCTTGCCGGCGAACCCGCCGATGCGCATCTTGAGGCCTTTCAGATCGGCGAGGCTGTTGATCTCCTTACGGAACCAGCCGCCCATCTGAACGCCGGTGTTGCCGCCCGGCAGGCCGAACAACCCTTGCGCTCCGAGGAATTCGTTGAAGAGGTCGATGCCGCCGCCATGATAGTGCCAGGCGTTCATGCCGCGCGCGTTGAGCGAGAAGGGCACGGCGGCGCCCAGCGCCCAGGTGGGATCCTTGCCCCAGTAATAGTAGGCGACCGTATGCGCGGCCTCCACGGTGCCGGCAGCGGCGGCGTCGGCCGCCTGCAGGCCTGGCACCAACTCGCCCGAAGCGAAGACCTGGATCTGGAAATTGCCGTCGGTCGCCTCGGACAGCATCTTGGAGAAGACTTCGGCGCCGCCATAGATCGTGTCGAGCGACTTCGGGAAGGACGACGCAAGCCGCCACGTCACTTTCGGGTTGGACTGCGCAATGGCCGGCGTGGCGAGTGCCGCGGCCGCTGCCGCGGCGCCCACGCCGGACGCGCCGGCCTTGCGGATGAATGAACGACGATCCATGCAGTTTCCTCCCTTGCGGATCAGCTGACCGATGTCGGGACATCCTCAGTGCCCGGATCGGTTGGGGGAGAACCATACACAGGCAAGAAGTCGAGTCCAGCGCCGCGGGCCGAGGTTGCCGCCATTCCGCAACTATAGTCTAACATTCCTTTCGCTGGTCCATGCGAGGCGGCCAAACTTGCCATGGAAAAGCCGCGACGGATCGCTTATTTTGTAGGCAGAACAGTTCCTTGGCCTGATGGAAACCAAACCCAAAATGCAGCAACCGCTCGTCGCAGTCTCGACCGACGTCCGCCAGTTCGACAACTACACCTGGCATGCAGCGCCCCAGCAATATCTGGAAGCCGCGATCACGGGCGCCGGCGTGTTCCCGCTCCTGGTGCCGTCCTTCGGCGGTCGGCTCGACTTCGACGAATTGCTGTCCTCGGTCGACGGCGTCATGCTGACGGGTTCGAAATCCAACGTCCATCCGTCGCTTTACGACGGCGACCCGAGCGAGGCCAACGGTCCTTACGATCCGGCGCGCGATGCCACGACGCTGCCGCTGATCCGCAAGGCGCTCGAGCGCGGCGTGCCGCTTTTGGCCATCTGCCGCGGCATCCAGGAACTGAACGTGGCGCTCGGCGGCACGCTGGGCACCGAAATCCAGGAGCGCGAGGGCTCGCTCGACCATCGCGCGCCGGTGAGCGACAATCAGGACGAGCGCTTCGCCATCCATCAGACGATCTCGATCAAACCGGGCAGTTGCCTTGCAGGCGTGTTCGGCGCCGGCGACATCAAGGTCAACTCGCTGCACCGGCAGGGTATCGATCGGCTCGGCTCGAAACTGCAGGTCGAAGCTTTGGCCTCCGACGGCACGGTCGAAGCGGTTTCGGTCAAGGACGCCCACGCCTTCGCTGTCGGCGTGCAATGGCACCCCGAATACTGGGTGAAGTCGGACAGCAATTCCGCCAAGATCTTCAAGGCTTTCGGCGATGCCGTACGCCTGCATGCGGCGGCAAAGGCCGGCGCACGCGCGGCGGCGGAATAGAAATGGCGGCGCTTCAAGCGCCGCCTTTCGCCAATCAGGTCAGAACTTGTAGCTGAAGCCGACCCGCACGGCGTTTGTGGTCACATGCGTCGGATACAGGAAGCCGCCATCGGTCGCCGGATTGTCGGTGAATTTGCCGAAATCGCTGTAGCGATATTCGACGCGCGTCGTCCAATTCGGTGCGAATGCATATTCGACACCTGCACCCAATGTCCAGCCGGCTTTCGTATGCGAAGAGCTGTCGCTCGTTCCGCCCTCATTGTAGTCGGTATCGAAATGGGCAACCGCCAAACCGCCTGTCGCATAAAGCAGAGCTGGCCCCATCGCATAGCCAAGGCGCGCCCGCAGCGAGCCTTGCACATCGATCTTGGTCTTGATGTTGCCGGCAAACTCCGAATCCACCGAACCTCTCATTCCCGAGGCTTCGATGTCGGCTTCGGCGCCAAGAACGAACTGATCGTAAGCCTGGTTGTAGCCGATATGAATGCCGCCTAGCACGCCGTCGCTGTTCCAAGAGTCGGCCCAGTCGGAAAAGCCAGTGACTATCTGAGAATCGTGACTGTCGACCTTTCCCCAGCCATAGCCGAGCTGGACACCGGCATAGAAGCCACTCCACTCATAAGTTGCGGGAGCAGCAGGCGAAAGCGCGTCCGCAGCGAACGCGCTGGCCGGGAACAAGGCGAGAATGGTCGAAGCGAGTAGAAAAGACTTCATTTGAGCACCCCAAAGCTGCGCCAATTTATTTGGCTTTGGGTGCAATGCCAAGACAGGCACCGGCATCGGGATATTTTCCTAGCCGAAGTTGCAAAAAGACCACGCTCGGGGTCACTGGCTGTCGTTGTTCAGCGCCAGCAGCGGCGCGGCCGGTGCGTAGGATTCGTAGCCGTCGCCATCGGCAACGCCGAAAGTGACGATCGGATCGACGCCGTTCTCGCTGAACGCGACCGAGCCGTCCGCCTGCTCGCGCCAGAATTTGACGCGCTCGATGCCGGGCATCAGCTTGCGGCAGTTCGGCGCGACGGAGAGCAACGATAGTCCGTCCGAGACCGGAGCTCCCCGCTGCACGGCGCAGGCGGCTTCGTCGCCATTGGCCGTCAATCGATAGGCGCTCGATGAAGCGGTCTCGACAGCCGTGCTCCGGCCCTCGCCGCCGTACAGGACATGCGCGCCTCCGAACAACGCCGCCGACACAACCAACCCGGCAACCAGCTTCACACCACTTCTCCACACTCAATCAAATATGGAAAATGATTTCAAAGCGTTAAGCGGGAGTTAATGGGACCGCGAAAGCATTAACAAATGTGGCGAAAGCGCCATGGAACGGTTCAACGTTCCATGGACGGAAAACCGTTCCCACACCTTCCCCGGAATTGCCCTAAAGCAGGTCGCGTGAAAAGGATCACGCGACCTGCTTTAAGTTTTGATTTCAAGCATGTCTTTGTCCCGAAACCGGGCCCACTTTCGGGAGACATGCTTTAGCCGCGCGCCTTGACGTTGATCGTCTCCGGCACGGGCGTCAGCGGCCGACGCTCGGCAAACCAGGCGACGAGATTGTCGACGCATAGATCGGCCATGGCGCGGCGCGTGTGCTCCGACGCCGAGCCGACATGCGGCAGAAGCGAGGTGTTGGGAGCGTCGAGCAGGGCCTGCGGCACGTTCGGTTCGTCGGCAAAGACGTCGAGCCCGGCGGCCGCGATGGTGCCGCTCTCGAGGGCGGCGGCAAGGGCTGCCTCATCCACCGTCGAGCCGCGGCCGATGTTGACGAAGACGCCGTTCGACCCCAGCGCCGACAGGATCCCGGCATTGATTGCCTTCTCCGTGGCGGCGCCGCCCGGGGCGATGCAGATCAGCGTGTCGACGGCTTCGGCGAGGCCTTTCAGCGTGGCATGGTATTCGTAGGACAGGCCTTCGACCTTGCGGCGGTTGTGGTAAGCGATCGGCAGGCCGAAGGCCTCAAGGCGCCGGGCGACGGCACGGCCGATGCGTCCCATGCCGAAAATGCCGACGCTGCGGCCGCGCAAGGTAAGCCGGCTCAGGCGATAATTGCCGTTCTCCACCCAGTCGCCGTCGCGCAGCCATTTCTCGGCGGCGTAGAGTTCGCGCACGGTGTTGATCAACAGGCCGATGGCGGTGTCGGCAACCTCCTCGGTCAGGACGTCGGGCGTGTTGGTGACCATGACGCCGCGCCTCGCCGCGTGATTGGCGTCGACCGAATCATAGCCGACGCCGAAGCTGGCGATAATCTCGAGATTGGGCAGCGCATCGATCATCGCCGCGTTGATGCCTGCATAGGAGGCGATGCCACGCACCGCGGCGCGCATCTCGTCCGTCACCAGCCCGGGGTCGGCGCGTTCGATCCGCACAAGCTTGAACGCCTTGTCGACGCGGCCGACGGCATGGTCGTTGAAATCGCCCGGCACCAGGATGGCGACCGGCAATCTTGCTTCGGCCCTGGTCATGCACGCTCCACCGGCTTGCCGGTGGACTGCCGCACATGCAGTTCCGGCTTGATCAGCTCCTGCGAGGGCCGCACCGCCTGCCCGTTCAGTTTGTCGAGCAAGGCGCTCGCAGCGCGGCGGCCGACCTCGCGCTGACCGTTCCAGACCGTGGTCAGGGCCGGTGTCGCGATTGCCGCCTCCTCGAGATCGTCATAGCCGGTCACGGAGATGTCGACGCCCGGCACGAGGCCGGCGCGCGCGATGCCGTTCATCAGCCCGATCGCGACAAGGTCATTCCAGCAGCAGGCAGCGGTGGGCCTGTCCTTCAGCGCCAGAAACTGCCCCGCGGCCTCGAATCCCGCCTGCTTGGTGCGCGGGCCGGAAATGCGCCAGGACGGCTTCACTTCCAGGCCGGCGGCCTCCATCGCGTTGAGATAGCCCTGGTAGCGGTCGCGGCCGGTCGAGGTCTGGTCGGTGCCGCCGACCATGGCGATGCGCTTGTGCCCCAGCGAGATCAGATGATTGGTGGCGAGCGCGGTGCCATAGGCATCGTCGCCACGGAACACCGGTACATCGGCGCCGGCGACGGTGCGCGCGATCAGCACCGCCGGCAGGCCGTTTTCCTCGGCCATGATGATGTCCTCGGCCGGCGTGCCGATGGCCGGCGACATGATGACGCCGTCGGCGCCGAGCTGCAGCAGCGTGTCGATGAAGGTGCGCTGCTTTTCGAGCTGGTCGTAATGGTTCGACAGGATGAAGGTCTGGCGACTGCGGTCGAGCTCGCTTTCGATCGAGCGCAGTATCTCGGCGAAGAACGGGTTCATGATGTCGTGCACGACGACGCCGACGATGCCGGAGCGCGAGGTGCGCAAGGAGGCGGCGCGGCGGTTATAAATATAGCCGATGGCGCGGGCGTGTTCCTTGATACGCTCGCGCGTCGTGCCGGCGACCAGCGGGCTGTCGCGCAGCGCCAGCGACACGGTTGCCGTGGAGACGCCTAGCGCATCCGCGATCGTCGAAAGCTTGATCTTCTGTGCCAGTGCCCTTCGCTCCCCAGGGTCAGGTCTTTAAATTTTTTAAAACGGCCTTATGCCACCGGATTCGGAGCAAATCAAAGTTTTTTCGCCAGTGCCTCCGCCTCGGTGTCGAGCGAGGCGGAGTTGCGGACGCGAAGCCGGTGCTCGCGGTGGATGATGTAGAGGCCGCTGGCAACGATGATGGCGGCGCCGAGCAGCGTCCAGCGATCGGGGAACTGGTGGAAGATCAGCCAGCCGGAAATGATCATCCACACCATCTGCGAATAGGGATAGGGCGCGAGCTGCGTCGTGGTGGCCAGACGATAGGCGCGGACCAGCAGATAGTGGCCGCCGGCGCCAAACACGCCCAGCATCAGGACGATGAACCATTGAAGGCCGCCATGGGGCAGCGCAGGCGCGAAGGCAAGCATCGGCGCAAGCAGCACCGACGGCGCCAGCGCCGAGAACAGGATCAGGCTTTCCGACGTTTCCGTCGCCGACATGCGGCGCGTCATGATGACGTAGAAACTGTTCGACAGCATCGAGCACAGCGCGAAGAGATGGCCGATGCCGAACACGCCCACGCCGGGCCGGGTGATGATCAGAACACCGACAAAGCCGGTGAGGATCGCCAGCCAGCGCCGCCAGCCCGCCCATTCGCCGAGCAGCGGGCCGGCAAGCGCGGTGATGACCATCGGGCCGAAGAAATAGATCGACGTGGTCTCGGCCAGCTGCAGCGTCTTCAGCGCCAGGATGTTGAACATGGTCGAGCCGAAAAGCATGCAGCCGCGCAAAATATGCGCCGGCAGGTTGTTGGCGCGAAAACGCGCCGGCTCGCGCCAGCCGCGCAGGAAGAGGCCGACCAGCAGCACATGCACGGTGAAGCGGGTCCAGGCGACAATCAGCGCCGAGACGCCGGCCAGCACCAGAAATTTGCTGGAGGTGTCGAGGAAGGTGAAGCAGACATAGACGCAAAGCATCAGAAGCATCGCCGCGGGCGGCGTTGCGCTGTCGTCGTTGTTTTTGGGAATGGTCAAAATCGGGCCGAAGGAAGATAGACCTCACCCTTCTGCGGCAATCGCCGCTCGCCGGCAAGCCAAAAGCGACTGGCCCAACAAGCGCGCCGGACAGGCTTAGCGCGCCTTACTAGGCGATTTGCCTGATCGTTCGTCGCGGTCGTCATTCTAGGGCGAAGCAAGGAGCGAAGCGACGCGCGCAGACTCTAGAATCCATTCCGTGACGTCGAGGCGTTGCCACGGTGCAGAATTCTGCTCCGTTGCATTCCTTAGCCAAGGTCACGGAATGGATCCTAGAGTCTACGCGTCCGCTTCGCTCCCGCTCCGCCCGTGGATGACGAACTGGATGGCCGCGGCTAACCCCAAACGTTCGGAATAGCCTTTCGGGCGAAGGAGCATGCCAATTTCAGGCATGCATGCGAGCGCCCTTGGTGATCTTGTCGACGAGCTTTTTGTCGCCGCGCAAGGCGATCCCGACGATCTTGGCGTCGTCCGGGGCGAATTCGGCGAAGACGGCGCGGTTGGCGACGTCGTGGCCGGTCGAAAACATCTCCTCGATATAGGCGGATGTCGCGACGCCCCGCTCCAATGACCGGCGATGGATCGAGCCCAGCGTCGCCGCATCGGCCGACAGGACGATGACCGGCTGGATCGACATCGGGTTGTAGAGGTTGCCGGCACGGTCGCGATAGGGCTCGCCGATGATCTCGGGGAATTGCGCAACGATGCCGCTGGTCAGGAACGCGGTGACGTTGAGCTTCTGCCACACCGGCAGATCTTCACTCAGAACAATTGCAATTTTCGTATCGAACACCAAGATTGAGACTCCGGGACGGCCCATGACGGGCGGGGAATGCGATGGCGCAGGCTCTAGGCGCAGAAGCCAAGGAAGGTCTTGAACGTTCGTGCGCGGATATGGCCCACGGCGACCGCATCGTTTCGGCGCCGGGCGGCCTGGGCCTCGAACGCATCGAAGCGCGCTTCCACGGCAACGCCTTCGAGCTGCACCGGCACGACACCTATGCCATCGGCGTGACGTTGGACGGCGTGCAGCGCTTCCATTATCGCGGCGCGCTGCGGCACAGCCTGCCGGGGCAGGCGATCGTGCTGCACCCGGACGAACTGCACGATGGCGGCGCCGGCACGGAAGACGGCCTGCGCTACCGGATCCTTTATCTGGAGCCGTCCCTGCTGCTCGACTGCCTGGATGGCGATCCGCTGCCCTTCGTCCGCGACGCCGTGGTCGACGATCCTGGCTTGCGCGACACGCTGTTGTCGGCGCTGGCGCCGCTGGACGAGGAGCTCGGCGACCTGTTCGTGGCGGATTTCGTTGCGCAGCTGGCGCAGCAGTTGAACCGCCACGCCGGACAGCCGGCAAAGTCGACGGGCAAGACGGCATGGCGCGCGGCGGCGCTTGCCCGCGACTATCTCGAGGAGA
The DNA here is from genome assembly GCF_051127865.1 of Mesorhizobium sp. RIZ17. Classification (NCBI taxonomy): domain Bacteria; kingdom Pseudomonadati; phylum Pseudomonadota; class Alphaproteobacteria; order Hyphomicrobiales; family Phyllobacteriaceae; genus Mesorhizobium; species Mesorhizobium sp. RIZ17. The sequence goes on along the minus strand of NZ_CP147861.1, from coordinate 2,293,814 downwards.
ATGCCGAACGGGCGGTGCGCTCCGATGAGCTGGAAGCCGTCACCGGCATCGACCGTTATGCGCTGTCGCGCCATTTTCGCGCCACCTATTCGACCAGCCCGCATCGCTTCCTGTTGATGCGGAGACTGCAAAGGGCGCGACGCATGATTGCCGAAGGCGAGTCGCTGGCGGAGATCGCCGCGGCCGCCGGTTTCAGCGACCAGAGCCATTTCAACCGGCATTTCAAGAAGGCGTTCGGATTGACCCCGGGGCGCTGGGCAGCGCTGGTGCGCAGGCGCGACGCGTAGGCGCGATGCGCAGCATCGTCGCTAACCGCGTGACGCCTGATGATAGCGCTCAGGCGCGACGCGCAGCGTCGTCGCCCTTCCGCTGAGCCGTCGATGCTTGGGTGGTGCGTGGAGCGACGATGCTGCGCATCGCGCTTTCGGAACAATGTCGATGTGGGTGCGTGAAGCGACGATGCTGCGCATCGCGCTATGTGCTCGAGACGACGCTTACGCGTCGCTCGTTAGTGGGAACGTCTCGCGGTTGAGCGATGACGCTGCGCGTCACGCCTCATCCAGCTCCGCGTCGTCGTCCATCAGGACCAGGTCTTCGTTCGACAGGTTCGCCTCGATGCGGGCGAGCAGCTTGAACAGCGCCTTCTGGTCTTTCTTGTCGAGGCCCTTCAGCGCCTGCTTCTCGGTCTTCTTGACCGACTTCTCGATAGCGCGGATGGTTTCGCGGCCGGACTCGGTGAGGAAGATGTGGGCCTGGCGGGCATCGGCCGACGAGGCGCGCTTTTCGAGGAAACCCTGCGCCTGCAGCCGGTTGATGGTCTTGGTGATGGTCGGCGGGCGCACGCCGAGCCGGCCGGCGAGGTTGCCGGGGGTCTGGCCGTCCTCGCGGTCGAGCGCCAGCATGATCTGGTCCTGGCCGGCATAGAAGCCGTGGGCCAGAAGCCGCGCGGCGAGCGCGGTGCGCGCCAGCCTTGCCGCCGAATGCAGCCGGCTCATCGTCGCTGTCTTGTCCGCCTTGGCCATGGTCGTTCCCTCTTCGGCCGAACCGGCGCGGGCGAGCATAGAGGCTGTCCGACGGCTGGCAAATGACGATTTAAAGAGTCCGGCTTGCAGAACGCTTTGCCGGCAAGCATTGCGGTGCCCGCGCAGGTGATGCCAGATGTTTATTTCAGTTAGATGACAAACGACTTTTGCGCCGGCGAGATTCACAGCGGAAGCCGGCAAGGGCCATTGGGAGTCCACGCGGCTCGCCCGTACGGGCTGCCTCGGCCGCCGCCGATCGGTCCTCGGCGCCATGCCGGCTGAAGCGGCCGCCTGGCCTATTGGTTTGGCGCGTGCAAAAGCGCGGCACCCATCCTATATGAGGCCGACAAATCCAAGATTTTCGAGGCAAGCCATGAGCGATGCACAGACGCAAATCCCCGTAACCGTTCTCACCGGCTATCTCGGCGCGGGCAAGACGACGCTGCTCAACCGCATCCTGTCGGAGAACCACGGCAAGCGCTACGCCGTCATCGTCAACGAGTTCGGCGAGATCGGCATCGACAACGACCTGATCGTCGAATCCGACGAGGAAATCTACGAGATGAACAATGGCTGCGTGTGCTGCACGGTGCGCGGCGACCTGATCCGTGTCGTCGAAGGCCTGATGAAACGGCCCGGCCGCTTCGATGCCATCGTCGTCGAGACCACCGGTCTCGCCGATCCGGTGCCGGTGGCGCAGACCTTCTTCATGGACGACGACGTGCGCACCAAGACCAAGCTCGACGCGGTGGTGGCGTTGGTCGACGCCAAGCACCTGCCGCTGCGCTTGAAGGATTCCAAGGAGGCCGAGGACCAGATCGCCTTCGCCGACGTGGTGGTGCTGAACAAGACCGACCTCGTCAGCGCGGAAGAGCTCGAAAAGGTCGAGGCGACGGTCCGTGCCATCAACCCGGCGGCCAGGATCCATCGCACGCAGCGCTCCGGCGTGGCGCTTAGCGAAGTGCTCGACCGCGGCGCCTTCGACCTGTCGCGCGCGCTGGAGAACGATCCGCACTTCCTCGACGCGGATGACCACGATCACGACCACCACGATCATGACCACGACCACCATCATCACGATCATGACGGGCACGATCATCACCATCACCACCATGCTTCCGACATCCATGATGTGACGGTGAAGTCGGTGTCGCTGCGCGGCGGCGAGATGGATCCGAAGAAGTTCTTCCCCTGGATTGAGAAAGTGACCCAGATGGAGGGGCCGAACATCCTGCGGCTGAAGGGCATCATAGCGCTGAAGGGCGACGAGGACCGCTACGTTCTGCAGGGCGTGCACATGATCCTCGAGGGCGACCACCAGCGCGCCTGGAAGGACGGCGAAAAACACGAAAGCCGGCTGGTCTTCATCGGCCGCGACCTCGACGCCGATCGGCTCAGGAAGAGTTTTGAAGCCTGCCAGGCAGCCTAAGCGTCGAATTGTCGATCCCATAGGATTAAAGGATTGATTGTGGTTTCATGTACACATATCATGTGTACATGAAACTGAGGAGACATCCTATGTCGCGGCCCTCCGACCAGAAGACTGAGCGCTATCAAATTCGCCTTGCGCCCGCGCAGAAGGCGATGATTGCGCGTGCCGCAGCACTCTCGCATCAGGACGTTGCCGACTTCATCCTCAACAAGGTCGTTCCCGAGGCGCAGGCTGTGATCGAAGCCGCCGAGGTCACAAAAGTATCCGATCGTAATTTCACACGTATACTCGACCTGCTGGAGAATCCGCCGAAACCCAACGCAAAACTACGGGCGGCGATCGCGGCCCTGCCGGAAACACTGTGACACTTCCGTCCTGGCACGAGCAGCCGATTGCGAAACAGCACGATCGGGCCTCGTTCGACTGCGGCGACGCACAGATGAATGATTTTTTGCGTCGGTTCGCGCGACAAAGCCACGAACAAAATGCCGCCAAGACCTTCTGTGCTATCGAGGACGCGAGTACCGAGCGGATACTCGGCTTTTATACAATCGCGCCGTCTGCAGTCGCTCATGAAACCGTGCCTACGGCCATGACGAGAGGCTTGGCTCGGCACGAAGTTTCCGGTTTCAAGCTTGCCCGTCTCGCGACTGATCGCCGCGTCGCAGGGCAAGGGCTGGGCGGTCAGCTGCTTGCCGCCGCCGCGCTCCGCTGCTTGCGCCTCGCTGGCGAAGGCGGCGGCGTCCTGCTCATCATTGATGCCAAGAGTGAGCGGGCCGCAGCATGGTACACCAGCTACGGTGCCGAGCCTCTTCAAAGCCAACCTCTGACACTGGTGATGCCGCTTGCGACCTTTGCCACGGAGTTGCGGGCGAAGGGGCTGCTTTGACGCCTTCCCACCCTGTCTTTGAGGGGCCGCTGCCGATCCCTATGGTTGCCGATGCGGGAAACGTCGAGTAAGCCGCCAGATAAATCCAAATCTCGCTCACGCAGGAAGCCATGCCCACAGTCGCCCCGCTTGATCTCGAAGGCCATTGCGTCGCGGCCGTCTTCCTCAACGACGTGCCGCATTTCGCTTTGGCCGATGGCGCGATCCACCGGTTGGACAACGGGCAGAAGACGGTGCAGGCCAATGACGGCCTGCTCGCCGCATTTCATGATGTGGCCAACGACCGGCTGATCACCGGCGGCGAGGACGGCAAGGTGCTTGCCATCAAAGCCGGCGGCGACGTGGCGGAACTGGCGAGCGCCGGCAAAAAATGGATCACCAGCGTCGCCGCCGGACCGCAAGGCGCGATCGCCTATGCCTCCGGCAAGACCGCCTTCGTGCGTTTCGCCGACGGCAAGATCAAGGAATTTAGCCACCCGCGCTCGGTCGAGGGATTGGCCTTCTCGCCCAAGGGCATGCGTTTCGGCGTCGCCCGCTACAATGGCGCGACGCTGCATTTCCCGGCAGCCGAAGGCAAGCCTGTCGAGCTCGAATGGGCGGGCGCGCATACTGGCATCACCTTTTCGCCAGACGGCGCCTTTCTGGTCACCACCATGCAGGAGAACGCGCTGCATGGCTGGAAGCTCGCCGACGGCAAGCACATGCGCATGAGCGGCTATCCTGGCAAGGTGAAGAGCCTGTCGTGGAGTGTGAAGGGCAAATGGCTGGCAAGCTCCGGCGCGCCGGCAGCGATCGTGTGGCCGTTTCAAGCCAAAGACGGGCCGATGGGCAAGGCGCCGCTGGAGCTCGGCACGCGCGGCAACACGATGGTGACTTGCGTCGCCTGCCATCCGAGCCAGGACGTGGTGGCCATCGGCTATGAGGACGGCATGGTGATCGCGGCGCGCTTCGCCGACGCCAAGGAAGTGCTGCTGCGCCGCCCCGGCAAAGGCGCCATCACCGCCATGATGTGGGACACGGAAGAGCGCCGCATCGTGTTCGGCAGCGCCGCGGGCGATTGCGGCGTGATCGATATCACGGCATAGGCAGTAGGGAAAAGGCAGTAGGGCTTAAGGGACGACGGCACCTACTGCCTACTGCCTGCTGCCTGAAGGGGGGCTCATGCATTCAATGGACCGGATTTCCATCGGCGGCATCGACATTGCCCGCATCGCCGAACTGCGCGAAACGGAAGCGGCCGCGTTCCGCAAGGCGCGGCCGAAATCCGAGGCGAAATTGGGCAACGGCATTGCCGGTTTCCTTGGCGGCGTGCCGATGCACTGGATGACGGACTGGCCGACGCCGTTCCCGATGCTGGTCGACGGCGCCAAAGGAGCCACCATCACCGATATCGACGGGAACAGGCTCGACGATTTCTGCCTCGGCGACACCGGTTCGATGCTCGGCCATTCGCCGCCGGCGGTTGCCCGCGCCATCCGCCGGCAGTCCGCCCGGGGGCTGACCTATATGCTGCCCAGCGAGGACGCGCTGGCGATCGGCACGCTCCTGCAGCAACGCTTCGGCCTGCCCTACTGGCAGATCGCAACCACGGCCACCGACGCCAACCGCTTCGCGCTGCGGGTTGCCCGCGCGGTGACAGGGCGCGAGAAGATCCTGGTCTTCAACGGCTGCTATCACGGCTCGGTCGACGAGACGATGGTGCGGCTGATCGACGGCAAGCCGGTGAACAGGCCTGGATTGGCCGGCGAATTCCGCGACCTGACGCGAGCGACCAAGATCATCGAATTCAACGATATCCCCGCTTTGGAAGCAGCGCTCGCTGACCGCGACGTCGCCTGCGTCATCACCGAGCCGGTGCTGACCAATTCCTGCATGGTGTTGCCGGAAACGGGCTTCCACGACGCGCTGCGGCGCCTGACCCGTGCTGCGGGCACGCTGCTGCTGATCGACGAGACGCACACGATCTCTACCGGCCCCGGCGGCTATACGCGCAAGCACGGCCTGGAGCCGGACCTGTTCGTGCTCGGCAAGCCGGTGGCCGGCGGTGTGCCGGCGAGCATCTGGGGGATGAGGGAGGAAATCGCCACCCGCTACGGCGCCTACAACAGGACCAAGGAGCCCGGCTATTCCGGCATGGGCACGACGCTGTCGGCCAATCCGCTGCAATTCGCGGCGATGCGCGCCACACTGGAAGAGGTGATGACCGAGGAGGCCTATGCCCATATGGACCGGCTGGCGCGCCGGCTCGATGCGGGGCTCTCCGCCGTCATCGCGCGAAAAAAGCTGCCCTGGCATGTCGCGCGGGTCGGCGCCCGCGTCGAGTTCATCTGCGCGCCCGGGCCGCTCGGGAACGGCGGCGAGGCGGAAAAGGCGCACGCGCCCGAGCTGGAAGCCGCCATCCATGTGGCGCTGGTCAATCGCGGCGTGCTGATCGCGCCGTTCCACAACATGATGCTGATCTCGCCGGCAACGACGTCAGCGCAAGTGAGCCGGCTGATCGCCGCCTTCGCCGCGGTTGCGGCCAGGCTTACGGCGTGAGAAAAGCGGCGATGGACAATCCGCACGCCGTAACCACGTCCCCTTCCGGCTCGACGCCCGCCGAGGCGAAGGCCTTTCTCGACGCGCATCCCGAGATCGAGGCGTTCGACATCGTGCTCACCGATGCCAACGGCATCGGCCGCGGCAAGATCGTGCGCCGGCACGAGCTGATGGGTATTTTCGAGAACGGCCGGCATCTGCCCATCTCGATCCTCGGCCTCGACATCACCGGCGAGGACGTGCACGAAACCGGGCTGGTGTGGGACACCGGTGACGGCGACCTGCGCGCTTGGCCGATCCCGGGCACGCTGGTGCCGCTCTTCGGCACCAATCCGCCGCGCGGCCAGGTGCTGATGTCGATGCACCACCTCGACGGCGAGCCGATGACGTCCGACCCGCGGCTGGTGCTGGCACGGCAGGTGGAACTGCTGACGGCACGCGGCCTGCATCCGGCTGGCGCTTTCGAGCTCGAGTTCTTCCTGCTGTCGAACGAACGCGACGCCGATGGCAAGGTGCAGCCTGCCCGCGCGGTGCTCGACGGCCGCCGCTCGGCCAAGACCGAGGTCTATTCGGTCGACCATCTGCACGGCATGGAGCCGCTGTTTTCCGACATCTACGCGGCGGCCAAGGCGCAAGGCATACCGGCCGAAACCGTCATTTCCGAATACGCGCCCGGCCAGTACGAGCTGACGCTGAACTACCGCAAGGACGTGATGCGGGCGGCCGACGACCTCGTCATGCTGAAGCGTCTGGTCAGGGCGCAGGCGCGCCGGCATGGCGTCACCGCCTGCTTCATGGCCAAGCCCATCGAGGCCTATGCCGGCTCCGGCATGCATTTCCACGTCTCGCTGCAGGACGATGCCGGCCGCAACGTGTTCACCGAGGCTGCCGGCGAAAAGTGGTCGCCAAAGCTGCTCAACGCGCTCGGCGGCCTCATCCACACCATGGCGGAATCGATGCTTGTGTTTGCGCCGCACGCCAATTCCTGGCGGCGTTTCGTCTCGCAATCCTATGCGCCGGTGGCGGCGAGCTGGGGCGTCAACAACCGCTCGGTGGCGTTGCGCGTGCCGGCGGGCGACGCCAAGAACCGCCGCATCGAGCACCGGCCGTCGGGCGTCGACGCCAATCCGTACCTGATCGCCGCGACGGTGCTGGCCGGCATCGTCAAGGGGCTCGACGAGGCCCTGGATCCCGGTCCCGAAACGACCGGCAACGGCTACGAGCAGGCACCGGAGAAGTCGACCATGCCGGCCGACTGGCGCGCCGCGATCGAGGCCGCCAGGGGCTCCGACTTCCTGAAATCGGCGCTCGGCCCCGACCTGCACCGAACCTTCGTGGCGATCAAGCAGGCGGAATATCTGCGCGTCGCGCGCACCGTCAGCGAGCTGGATTATCATCTCTACCTGCACGAGGTGTGAGGATCGGGAACCATCGTCGGTCTCGCCCATTTCAAATTCGAAAGCGGGCGAGACAGAACGATGGCAACAACACCGTCAACAACGGCCTTGCAGCGTGAAGCGGGGCGCCCAGCCAGGCGCATCCCTGCGCCGGAATCAGAGCTGACCGCCGGGGATGACGCCACCTCGATCGAAGAGGCGCGTGAGGCTGCAATGGGCTGCCGCCGCTGCCCGCTCTGGCGCGATGCGACGCAAACCGTATTCGGCGAGGGTCCGGAAAATGCCGACGTGATCTTCGTCGGCGAACAGCCCGGCGACCAGGAGGATCTGGCCGGCAAGCCATTCGTCGGGCCGGCGGGCAAGGTGTTCGACAGCATCCTCGACGATGCCGCGATCGACCGCCGCAAGGTCTATGTGACCAATGCGGTGAAACATTTCAAATTCGAGCCACGCGGCAAGCGACGCATCCACTCGAAACCCAATGCTGGCGAAATCCAGGCCTGCCGCTGGTGGCTGGGCAAGGAGCTCGACCTGATCAAACCGAACCTCGTAGTGGCGCTCGGCGCGACGGCGGCGCAGTCGCTGCTCGGCAAGGCCGTGCCGATCACCAAGATGCGCGGCGATGTGGTCGAGCGCGAGGACGGATTGCGCGTGTTCCTGACCATCCACCCCTCCTTCATCCTGCGCATCCGCGAGCCGGAGGACAAGGAGGCCGAACGCGAGCGGTTTTTGCAGGATATGCGGAAGGTGAGGGAGTTGATGGTCTCGTGACCGTTGTTCTGCGCGCCCAAGGAAGGGTTTAACGGACCCTCTTGTATGGAGGTCTCGCGGCCTTGGAGATTAGCCGAAACGCCCATCAGGTCGTCATCCACGGGCGGAGCAAGGAGCGAAGCGACGCGCGCAGACCCGAGGATCCATGCCGTGACTTCGACGTGTTGCAACGGTGCAGAGTTCTGCTCCACTGCACTCCTCGGCTGAGGTCACGGAATGGATTCTAGGGTCTGCGCTCGTCGCTTCGCTCCTTGCTTCGCCCTAGAATGATGGGTGGACGGCCCCTTGCGGCATCGAATGTGCCAAACTGGGCTGTGATTAACTCCAGCGGAAGGAGACCGTCCGTCATGCAAGCTATCAGATTTGGTATCGATTTGGCCAAGAATGTGTTTCAGGTGCACGGCGTGGATGCGACCGGGCGCGTGGTGGTGCAGCGCCAGCTGCGCCGCGCGCAGGTAGAGAAGTTCTTCGCCACACAGCCGCCGGCGCTGATCGGCATGGAGGCCTGCGGCTCGGCCCATCATTGGGCCCGCACGCTGCAAGCGCTTGGCCATGAGGTCAAGCTGATGCCGCCGGCCTATGTGAAGCCCTATGTCCCGCGCAACAAGAACGATGTGCGCGACGCGCACGGCTGTTGCGAGGCGGTGAGCCGGCCCGACATGCGCTTCGTGCCGATCAAGACGGTCGAACAGCAATGGGCCAGAGCGCTGCACCGCACGCGTGACCTTCTGGTGCGGCAGCGCACGCAGTTGGCCAACGCCATGCGTGGCCTGCTCTATGAGATGGGCCAGACAAGCGCCCAGGGGGCTGCGGGCCTGGAAGCGCTGCTGCAGCGCATCGAGACCTCGGATGAGGCCATCCCCGCGGCGCTGCTGATCTGCCTGGCGCCGCTGGCCGGACAATGGCGGGCGCTGGATGGCGAGATCGGCAAGCTGGACAAGCAGATCCTGGCTCAGGTCAGGCAGCAGCAAGCGGCCTTGCGGCTGACGACGATCCCGAGCGTCGGCCCGATCATCGCACATGCAACCATCGCGGCCATTGGCGACGGCCGCCAGTTCGCCTCGGGCAGGGACTTCGCGGCGTGGCTCGGCCTGACCCGCAAGAGTCATGACACCGGCGGCAAGCACAAGCTGACGGGCCATATCAGTCGCGCCGGCGACAGAGACCTGCGAAGGCTGCTCATTCTCGGCGCCAGTTCCTGGCTGCGCCAGGTCAGGGCCAAGCCCGACAGAGGCTCGCCCTGGATACGCGGCCTGCTGGCCAGGCGCCCGGTCAAGGTCGCGGTCGTGGCGCAGGCAGCCAAGACCGCGCGCATCATCTGGGCAATGCTGAGCTCGGGACAACAATACAGGGCGCCGGCTGCGGCATAACCCGCAAAGCGAGGCCCTTAACAGCGTAAGGAGCAAATAGCAGCACGGCAAAATGGTCAGGACCTGGGTCGAGACACTCCGCCTTCGTCATCGCGATTAAAAAGCGCGCTAGAATGATTGGAACTCGATCCGCGTAACCCCTGAGGGCCAGCGGTCATCAAATCGACCGCATCAAAGGCCGAATACATGACCGCTCCAGACTTAAGCCGTCGCCGCTATTTTGCCTCTTGCCCAAGAGGGGCCGTCCATACATGACGATTTTGTGGGGATCCGAGCTACCTAACCAAAATCGCCCTCAAATCATTCACGTTTGTTCCAGTCGGCCCCGGGACAAACAAATCACCAACCGCCTTGAAGGCCGTCCAGGCATTGTTGCCGGCAAGCATGGCCTTGGCGTCGACCCCTGCCGCACGCATGCGCGCCACAGTCGCGCCGTCGGCGAAGGCGCCGGCGTTGTTTTCCGAGCCGTCGATGCCGTCCGTGTCGGCGGCCAGGGCGTGAATGCCGTTCACACCATCGATGCCGATCGCGAAGGCGAGCAGGAATTCCGAGTTGCGGCCGCCCTTGCCCTTTGCGCGCAGCGTCACGGTGGTCTCGCCGCCGGAGAGGATCAGCACGGGCTTGGCGAAGGGGCGATTGCGGGTGGCCACTTCGCGCGCGATCGCGGCGTGGACGCCGCCGACCTCGCGGGCCTCGCCCTCGATCGCATCCGACAGGATGACGGCCTCGATGCCTTGCCGCTTGGCCTCGGCGGCGGCGGCTTCCAGCGACACGCCGGCCGAGGCGGTCAGGTGCACCTCATTGCCGGCAAAGCGCGGATCGTCGGGACGCGGCGCGTCGGCGGCCGGCGAATTGATATGCGCCATGACCGAGGCCGGCAGCTTCATGCCATAGGCGGCGATCGAAGCCAGCGCATCCTCGCGGCTGCCGGTGTCGGGAATGGTCGGGCCTGAGGCAACGAGCGCCGGATTGTCGCCGGGGATATCGGAGACGACCAGCGACACCACCCTGGCCGGATGGGCGGCAGCGGCCAGGCGTCCGCCCTTGATGGTCGAGAGATGCTTGCGGATGGTGTTCATCGCCGCGATCGGCGCGCCGGAGGCAAGCAGCGCCTCGTTGACGGCGATCTCGTCGGCAAGCGTCAATCCGGGAGCGGGCGACGGCAGCAAGGCCGAGCCGCCGCCGGAGATCAGCGCCACCACCAGATCGTCGGCGGTCAGGCCGCGCACCTTCTCCAGCAGCCGGCGCGACGCCTCGAGACCGGCGGCGTCAGGCACCGGGTGCGCCGCCTCGATGATCTCGATGCGCTCGCATCTGGCGCCATAGCCGTAGCGGGTAACGACAAGGCCGTCGATCGGACCGTCCCAGACCTTCTCGAAGGCGGCCGCCATCTGCGCCGAACCCTTGCCGGCGCCGATGACGATGGTGCGGCCCTTCGGCTTTGCCGGCAAATGGTTGCGGATCGTCTTTTCCGGGTCGGCGGCGGCGACGGCGGCGTTGAAGATCGAGGTGAGGAAGCTTTTCGGGTCGGTCATTTTTCTTCCGGCGGCAGCGCCAGCCCGCTCGCATCGATGCCAAGATGGGCACAAAGCGCTTCGACGACGACGCCATGATCCTCGCGCTCCGGCAGGCCCGAGACGGCGATCACGCCGATGACGCCGGCGCCCTTGACGGTGACCGGGAAGCCGCCGCCGGCAAGCACATAGTCGGCAATGTCGAGGCCCTCACCGATTTTGAAGGTGCGGTCCGGGCGCTGCTGCTCGAGCACGAGGCGATAGGTGCTTCTCAGATAGCGTTTCACGACATTGATCTTGCGCCGCGCCCAGTCGGGATTGGAGGCGTTGGAACCGGGCATCGCGGCGTAGAAGAGCGGCCGGTCGAAGGTCCTGATGTCGACGATGACAGGCAGGTTTTCCTTCAGCGCCCGGTCCCGGATGGCGGAACCGATCTTGAAGGCCACAGCCTCGTCGAAAGCCGGGAAGACCAGCGTGGCTTCCTGTTTCTTGATCAGAGCGATGTCGTCGGCGGTGGCCATGGCGTTCCCCTGTCAAATGTCGACGCACGCTTTGGCCGATGGCTGACGCGGGGTCAAGCGAAGAGCACGTTTAATCTATGCGACAATCGCGCTCTTCGCCGGCCGCCCCGCCACATAGACCTCGCGCACGGCACGGTCGTCGCCCAGCGTCTGCAGCAGGAAGAGCTCCTCGGCCAGCGTTTCCACCGTCTCCATCCTAAGCCGCATTCCCGGCGTCGAACGGGCGTCGAGCACGACGATATCGGCGTCGGTGCCTTCATCCAGCGTGCCGACCTTGTCGGCCACCGACAGTGCCTCGGCATTGCCGCGCGTCAGCTGCCAGAAGGACTGGAACGGATTGAGCTTCTCGCCGTTCAGCGCGATCACCTTGTAGCCCTCGTCCATGGTGCGCAGCATCGAATAGTTCGTGCCGCCGCCGACATCCGTGGCGGCCGCGATCCTGAGCGGTGCTTCGCGCCGGCGATAACGCTGGTAGTCGAACAGGCCGGAGCCGAGGAAGAGATTTGAGGTCGGGCAGAACACCGCCACCGAGCCCGACCGCGACAGCGCATCCGCCTCGCGTTCCGACAAATGAATGCAGTGGCCGAACAGGCTCTTTTTGCCGAGCAGGCCGTAATGTTCATAAACGTCGGTGTAGTCGCGCGACCAGGGATAGAGTTCCTGGGTGAAGGCGATCTCGGCGTGGTTCTCCGACAAATGCGTCTGCATGTGGAGGTCCGGATGTTCGCGGCAGAGCGCACCCGCCATCTCCATCTGCTCGGGCGAGGAGGTGATGGCGAAGCGCGGCGTGATGGCATAGAGCTGGCGGCCCTTGCCGTGCCATTCGGCGATCAGCGCCTTGCTGTCGTCATAGCCGGTTTGCGGCGTGTCGAGCACGGCGTCCGGCGCGTTGCGGTCCATCATCACTTTGCCGGCGATGTTGAGCATGTTGCGCTCATGCGATTCGGCAAAGAAGGCTTCGGCCGACGATTTGTGCACCGAGCAATAGGCAGCGACGGTCGTCGTGCCGTGGCGCAGCATCTCATCGAGGAACAGCCGCGCGATGCGGCGGCCGTGCTGCGCGTTCTGGAACTTCGACTCTTCCGGGAAGGTGTATTTGTTGAGCCAGTCGAGCAGCTCCGCGCCATAGGAGGCGATGATCTGCATCTGCGGCACATGCACATGCGCGTCGAGGAAACCAGGCAGGATCAGATGCGGGCGATGGTCGATCGTCTCGACACCGGCGCCCGCCTTCTTCAGGACCTCCGCGTAGGAGCCGGCGGCGACGATCCTGCCGTTTTCGATCAGCAGACCGCCATCCTCCTCGTAACGCCAGGCGGAATGGTCGTCTGTCGCTTCGGGCCAGCGCAGGAAAGACAGCGTGCGGCCACGCAATAATTTCATTGTCATGCTTATTTTCCGGCGCCCTCGAACCAGGCGACCAGAAGGGCCCGTTCCTGGTCTGTTATGTGGCTGACGTTGGCGGGCGGCATGGCATGCGCCCGGCCGGCCTGGATATATATCTCGCGCGCATGTTCGGCGATGCGCTCGTCGGTATCGAGCAGCACGCCCTTCGGCGCATGATAGATACCTTCATAGACCGGCTCTTCCGTATGGCACATGGAGCAGCGGCCGAGCACGGTGTCGCGCACGGCCGGGAAGTGAGCCGAGGCGATGTAGACCTGCGCGGCGGCGGAGGCCGCTGAGGTCTTCGGCTCGCCGGTCAGCACCTTCGGCACGGTCGACAGCCAGATGATGATCATGAACAGCACCGCCGCGCCCAGCCAGGTCCAGGTCGGATTGCCCTTCCTGGCATGCACCGTGTTGAAATAGTGCCGGATCAGCACGCCGATGATGAAGACCAGCGAGGCGATGACCCAGTTGAACTGAGTGCCGAAGGCCAGCGGGTAGTGGTTCGACAGCATCAGGAACAGGACCGGCAAGGTCAGGTAGTTGTTGTGCAGCGAGCGCTGCTTGGCGATCTTGCCGTATTTCGGGTCCGGTTTGCGGCCGGCGATCAGGTCGGCGACGACGATCTTCTGGTTGGGGATGATGACCATGAAGACGTTGGCCGACATGATCGTGGCGGTGATGGCGCCGAGATGCAGGAAGGCGGCGCGGCCTGTGAAGAGATGCGTCAGCCCCCAGGCGATGAAGACCAGCACACAGTAGAGCACCAGCATCAGCCCGGTGTCGCTTTTGCCGAGCGGCGAACGGCAGAGCAGATCGTAGACGATCCAACCGACGCCGATTGTCGCCAGCGACAGAAGGATGCCGACCGGCGCCGAGATGTTGAGCACGTTGGGGTCGATCAGGAAGAGATCGGCGCCGGCGTAATAGACCACGCAGAGCATGGCGAAGCCCGACAGCCAGGTGGCGTAGGATTCCCATTTGAACCAGGTGAGGTGCTCCGGCATCTCGGCCGGCGCCACCAGATATTTCTGGATGTGATAGAAGCCGCCGCCATGCACCTGCCATTCCTCGCCGAAGGCGCCGGCGGGCAGGCCTGGACGCTGGCGCAGCCCAAGGTCGAGGGCGACGAAATAAAACGACGAGCCGATCCAGGCGATGCCAGTGATGACATGCAGCCAGCGGACCGCAAAACTCAGCCAGTCCCAGAAAATCGCGAAATCCGTCATTGCACTCGTCCCTGCCGATGGGAGCGACTTTACGGTCTGGCGCGCAAACGAAAAGAGGCGAGGTGCGCGATGACTTTCAAAAAAAAATAAAAAATACTAGGCTTGCCCTACGCAGCCGCATGAGAGCCACGCATGGCCTATCTCGACAACATCGCCGTCTTCGTCCGCGTCGTCGAGCTCGGCAATCTGTCGGCAGCGGGGCGCGACATGCGCATTTCGCCGGCGGTGGCTTCCAACCGCATCAAGGAGTTGGAGAAGCACCTGGGCGTCAGGCTCTTCAACCGCACGACCCGCCAGTTGATGCCGACCGAGCACGGCACGGTGTTCTACACCGGCGCCAAGCAGGTGCTGGACGCGATCACCGAGGCGGAAGCAGCGGTCGCGGCACTTTCCGGCCAGCCGCGCGGTACCATCAGGGTCACGGCGCCGCTCGGCCTCGGCCGGCGGCTGATCGCCTCGGGCATTCCGGACTTCCACGACAAGTACCCCGATATCGAGGTGCGGCTAAGGCTCTCCGACCACAATGTCGACATCATGAAGGAAGGCATCGACGTCGCCTTCCGGCTCGGCATCATCGAGGATTCGAGCCTCAGGATGCGCGGCATCATGGAATGCGAGCGCGTGCTGGTGGCGGCGCCGAAATATCTGGAAGCGCGCGGCGAACCGGCCGAGGCGCAGGAACTGATCGGCAAGAAGCACGATTGCCTGATGCTGCGCTATGCCGGCGCGCGCGAATATGTCTGGACGCTGCAGACGCCGGGCGGCCCGCAGAAGTTCGAGGTGCACGGTCCCTACGACACCGACGACGGCGACGTTCTGACCGGCTGGGCCTTGTCCGGGCGCGGCATCATCAACAAGCCGCGTTTCGAGGTCGAGCCGTTCATCCGCGACCAGAGGCTGAAGGTGATCCTGGCCAAGACACCACCGACACCGGTGCAATTCGCCGCCGTCTACCCGCACAAGAAGCTGCAGGACCCGAAAGTGCGGCTGCTGCTCGACTTCATGGCCGAGCGCTGCCAGCGGCTTATCAAGGATATCTTGGCCGGGAAGTGATGGGCCGCTAGCGCTGCGTCGCGTCGCGATTGGCCGAAGCCTGCGTGACGTCGTCATCCACGGGTGGAGCGACGCGAAGCGGAGCGCAGACCCGAGGATCCATTCCGTGACTTTGATCGTAGGGTGCTGCGGAGCAGAATTCTGCATCGTCGCAACGTTTTGAAGTCACGGAATGGATTCTATGGTCTGCGCCGCGTCGCTTCGCTCCTTGCTCCGCCATAGAATGACGACGGGATGGGCGCCGCGGCTAACCACCGAGGTATCCGACCCGCCACGCAATATCGGGTGGCCAGGACTTCGACCTTGCCGCTAGACAGTAGCTGGCCGGCAAGTGGCAGCCTGGTGGCCCATCCGGGCCGGTTGCCTTACGCGAAAGCCAGCCTAGGTTGGTAACCGGATGGTTGCGCGAGGTCGCCCGCAGCCGAATAGGCTACCCAATGCATCTCGCCGTTTCCCTCAACATCGCCGTCGCCACAGGGCAGACCGGGCTGACATTCGCGGAGATCGCCGGATTCGTACGAAAGATCGAAGCGGCCGGTGTCGACATGGTCATCATTTCCGACTCGTGGCCAAGCGGCGAGCCGTCGACCAGCCCGTTCGAAGCGACCACCCTCATCGCCGCGCTGGCGACTGTGACGGAGAATATTGGCCTCGTCGCCAGCGCCTCGACGCTCGCGCACCAGCCGTACAACCTGGCGCGACGTTTTGCATCGCTCGACATCATCAGCCATGGCCGCGTCGGCTGGAACGCGACGCTGCGGCAGAACCCGCTCGAGGCGGCCAATTTCAGCCGACCGGCAGGCATTCCGAACAATGATTTCCGGCGACGCGCCGAAGAATTCATCGGCATCGTGCAAGGGCTGTGGGGAGGCTGGGACGCGGACGCGTTGCTGTTCGACCAGGCGGGCGGCCGGTTCCACGATCCCCGCAAGATGCACTTCCTCGATCATAAGGGCGAGTTCTTCTCGGTGCGCGGACCGCTGAACATCGCCCGCTCGCCGCAGGACACGCCGCTGCTGGCCATGTCCGGCCTCGCCAGGACCGACCTCGATTTCGCCGCCAGCGTCGCCGATGTCATAGCGATTGAGGAACCCCCGCCGGAAGGCGCTAGAGCGACCTGCGACGATCTCAAGAAACGGGCGCTGGCCGCCGGACGCACGCTTGACGCGCTAAAAGTGCTGACGACGGTTTTCGCCCCCGATCTCACCGCCGCAAGGCTGGAGGTGTGGTTGGGCGCGGAAAGCAGTGACGGCCTGATCTTCGCTTTGCCGGCTGACCGTTCCGCGATCGACGGTTTTACCGATCGCATCCTACCGGAATTGCGCCGTCGAGACCGCGCCCGCCCTGCTCATGGGGCGACGCTGCGCTCCCGTCTCGCGCTTGGAGCGGGAGGCGCAAAATGAGCGCGCGCCAGATGAAGCTAGGCCTGTTCTTGTGGGCGACCGGCCATCACATCGCCGCATGGCGCCATCCGGATGCGCATGTGAAGGCCGGCATCGACATCGACCACTACGTACAGCTTGTCCGCACTGCCGAGGCCGCCAAGTTCGACATGGTGTTCTGCGAGGACGCCGCCGGCCTGCGCGAGGCCGATGTCAACATCGCCAGCCAGACTTCGCGTTCCATCGGCTTCGAGCCGATCAGCCTGCTGTCGGCGCTGGCCGCGCAGACCGAGCGCATCGGCCTCGTGTCGACGGCATCGACCAGCTACAATGAGCCCTACGGGCTGGCGCGCATGTTCGCCTCGCTCGACAATCTGAGCGGCGGCCGCGCCGGCTGGAACCTCGTCACTTCGGCGAGCCCAATCGAAGCGGCGAATTTCGGCGCGACGGGCTTGCGGCCGCATGCCGACCGCTATGCGCGGGCGCGGGAATTCGCGACCGTCATCACCGGCCTGTGGAACCGGCGCGCTGCCGGCCATGACGGCGAAAGCTTTTCGGTACGCGATCCGCTCGACATTCCGCCCTCGCCGCAAGGCGCGCCGGTGATGGTGCAGGCCGGCGCCTCCGATGACGGCAAGGATCTTGCCGCGCGCACCGCCGACGTCGTGTTCTCGGCGGCGCAGACATTTGAGGAAGCCAAGGCCTTCTATGATGACCTCAAGGGCCGGCTCGCCGCCTATGGGCGACAGCCGGACGACGTCAAGATCATGCCCGGCGTGGCGCCGATCGTCGCCGCCACGAAAGCCGAGGCGCAGGCGAAATATGACGCGCTGCAGGAATTGATCCCCGACGATGTCGGCGTGGCGCTGCTCTCCAGCTATCTCAGCATCTCCGATCTCGGCCGCTACCCGATCGACGGGCCGCTGCCCGAACTGCCGGAGAGCGAAGGCATGAAGAGCCGGCCGGCGCTGGTCATCGAGCAGGCGCGCCGCGACGGGCTCTCGATCCGCGAGCTCGCGCGTTACTTTGCCGGCGCACGCGGCCATTGGCGCATTGTCGGCACGGCCGGAGAGATCGCCGACGAATTGCAGGCCCGCTTCGAAGGCGGCGCCGCCGACGGCTTCAACGTGAAGCCGTCCTGGTTCCCGGGCGAGCTCGACGTCTTCGCGACGCTGGTCGTGCCGGAGCTGCAGCGGCGCGGCCTCTTCCGCAAGGACTACGAAGGCCGCACGCTGCGCGAGCATCTCGGCCTCAAGCGGCCGGTTTAAGAGTTCAGTCCATCAGCCGTGCCGTTCCCGACACTCTGATCGAGCTGCCCGGTGTCGGCGGGATATCGGCATGAAGGCGTGAGCGCATGCCCATATCCTCGCCTTGAACGATGTCGATCGCGCCGCCATGCGGCCAGCCGAGATCACGCAGATAGCCGGCAAAGGCAGCGGTCGCGGCGCCCGTCGCCGGATCTTCGTAGACACCGCCGGAAGCGAATGGATTGCGCGTATGGAACAGGCGCGGCGTCTCGGCATAGGCGAGCAGGATCGTGACCAGGCCTTCGCGCCGCATGAAGGACTGGCCCTTTCTCAGATCATAGGCCATGGCGGCCAGCGCCTCGCGAGACTTCAGCGCCAGGACGAGGTGATCGGCGCCACCATGGATCAGCGCCGGCGGAATGGCGGGGTCGAGATCGCCCGGCTGATAGCCGAACAAGGCGAGAGCCTCCCCGGCCAGTTCCGACGAAGCAGCCTTGCTTCGCGTCGGTGGCGACTGCAAGGCGGCGGCAAAGTTGGCACCGTCGCGAAACCCTTCGACGGTTATGTCGGCCTGGTTGAGGGTAAGCTTGAAGATGCCGTCGCCGAATTTTCTAACCAGCGCCGCACCGAGCGCTATCGTGGCGTGGCCGCAGAAGGGCACTTCCGATTCCGGCGAGAAGTAGCGGACGCGCCAGCCGTCGCCTTCGGGCGCAGCGAAGGCGGTTTCCGAAAAGCCGACTTCGGCCGCGACACGCTGCATGTCGGCCGCGCCCGGCAAGGCCTCGCCGATCACCACGCCAGCGGGATTGCCGCCGGTGTTCCCATCCGAAAATGCCGCTATGCGCAATACGTCCATGTCGCTCGTCCCGTGTTCACCGCTGGTCAGGCGCGCAGAAAACACGGTTCGACCGCGTTTGGGAAACGAAGAAAGCGACGAGCAGCCGTGAGCTTCAGTCACAGCTGCAATCAGGCTCCTTATTCCAATGCGGAACGAAATTCGGGTCGTCGCCGTTCTGACGACTGGCGGTCGCTCGGGCCGCCTTCAGCTTTCATCACCGACGCAGCGCGACAGGAGCCGACCATGGACGCCATCGTCACCAAGAACGACCTCAAATCCGATGCCAAGAAGGAATCGATCGATCTGCTCAACGCCAGGCTTGCCGACGCCATCGACCTGGCGCTGATCACCAAGCAGGCGCATTGGAACGTGAAGGGCCCGCAATTCATCGCCATCCACGAGATGCTCGATGAATTCCGCGAGGAGATCGACGGCCATGTCGACATCATCGCCGAGCGCGCCGTCCAGCTCGGCGGCACCGCGCATGGCACTCCGCAAGAAGTGTCAAAGGCAACCCGGCTGAAACCCTATCCGACCGACATCCACAAGACCAAGGATCACCTGGCGGCGTTGATCGACCGCTATGCCGCGGCCGCCAAGCTGACGCGCGAGGCGATCGACGAGGCGGACGACGCCGGCGATCGCGATACGGCGGACATCTTCACCGCCTATTCGCGCTCACTGGACAAATTGTTGTGGTTCCTGGAGGCGCACACGCAGGAGAAGGAATAGCCAGACGGCCGCTCACATGGCCGGCTGATCAGCCGGCCATCGCCTTTTCAGCACCGGCGGACCTTGGCGCCTCGACGGCGTGCGACACCAGCGACGTCATGATCTCGGCGGCGGCGAGTGCTGCGATCACCGGCGGGCGCTTGTCCTTCACCGCATTGCCGCCGATCGGCGAGACGAGCCGGCCGAACTGGGCATCGCTGCCTTCGGCCGACTTCAGGAACCAGTTCTTGAAGGTGGCCTTTTTGGTCTTGGAACCGATCATGCCGACATAGGCAGTGTCGTCGCGCTTCAGCGCCTCGGCGACGATCAGGAAATCCAGCGCATGGTCGTGGGTCAGGATAGCGAAGGCCGACCCAGCCGGCGCCTCGCGCACCACGGCCTCGGGCATCGGCGTCAGGCGTGTTTCCACCGTTTCGGGCATGCCTTCCAGTGCATCTGCCCGTGTCTCGACGACGACGACATGGGTCGGCAGCAGCGCCAGCGACTCAGCCAGCGCCTGGCCAACATGGCCACCGCCGAAGAGATAGACATGCGGGAGACGCGCTTCCTCGGCTTCGGCCTTGGCGATCAGCTCGCGTTCAAGCGAAGCATCGACCAAGCGGATGGACACCTCGACGCGGCCACCGCAGCACTGGCCGATTTCCGGCCCGAGCGGGACATCCAGCGTGGCGCAGACCTCATCGACCTCAATCCGGGCTTCGCTATCCGCCCCCGTGCGGGGAGATAAGGGTCGCAGCATCTGCCGGGCCTTGTCGATCGCCATATATTCGAGTTGGCCGCCGCCGATCGTGCCGAAAATCGACGATATCGAGACAAGCATGAAGGCACCGGCCTCGCGCGGCGTCGAGCCCTTCGTCGCCGCCACTTCAACCAATGCAGTCCGGCCGACGCGGCCGAGGAATTCCTTCAGCTCTTGCACTTTCGAGTTCATCGTCTGCATTTTCGTCTGTTTGGCGCATGATCCTTTCCGAAATCGACGCCGATTTCGGGGTCGTGCGCTGGGAAATATAGCGTTTTGCGCCTCGATTTGCACGTTTCGGCCCATTCAGGCCGGCTTCGCAGCTTCCCGCTTCAACCGCTCGATCGCCATCAGCACCCGTTCCGGCGTCGCCGGCGCGTCGAGGCGCGGGCAGATCTTGTGGTCAGCGACACTCGCGACCGCGTCCGACAGCGCATGCAGCACCGACATGCCGTGCGGCAGCGGCGGCTCGCCGACCGCCTTGGAGCGATGGATGGTCGGTTCATAGGCCGACGACCAGTCGGTCAGCTTGACGTTGAAGATCTTTGGACGGTCGGAGGCGAGCGGGATCTTGTAGGTCGACGGCGCATGCGTGCGCAGCCGGCCGCTGTTATCCCACCACAATTCCTCCGTCGTCAGCCAGCCCATGCCCTGAATGAAGCCGCCCTCGATCTGGCCGAGGTCGATCGCCCGGTTCAGCGAGCGGCCGGCGTCGTGCAGGATATCGGTGCGCTCGACGACATACTCTCCGGTGAGCGCGTCGACCGAAACCTCCGAGCAGGCCGCGCCATAGGCGTAATAGTAGAAGGCGTGGCCACGGCCCTTGCTCCGGTCCCAATGGATCTTCGGCGTCTTGTAGAAGCCGGCCGCCGAGAGCTGGACGCGGTTGATGTAGGCCTGCTTGACCAGGTCGTTGAAGGCCACCTCCTGGTTGCCGACGCGCACCCGGTTGGGCAGGAACACGACCTGGTCGTGCGGGACCTGATATTTGTCGGCGGCGAAATCGGTCAACCGCTTGCGGATCTGGCGCGCGGCATCCTGCGCCGCCATGCCGTTGAGGTCGGCACCCGAGGAAGCCGCCGTCGGCGAGGTGTTCGGCACCTTGGCGGTGGTGGTGGCGGTGATCTTGACCCGGTCGAGGTCGATCTGGAACTCTTCCGCCACGACCTGCGCCACCTTGAGATGCAGGCCCTGGCCCATCTCGGTGCCGCCATGGTTCATATGCACCGAACCGTCGGCATAGACATGCACCAGCGCGCCGGCCTGGTTGGCCTCGGTCTTGGTGAAGGAGATGCCGAACTTGACCGGCGTCATCGCGAGGCCGCGCTTGAGGAAGCGGCTGTTGGCATTGAAGGCGCTGATCTCGCGGCGGCGGCGCGCGTAATTGGAGCTTTCCTCCAGCTCCGCCACGATGCGCTGGATGATGCAATCCTCGACCTTCTGGTGGTAGGGCGTGACGCTGCGCTCGCCGATGGCCTCCATCGGGTCGTAGAAGTTGAGCTTGCGGATCTCGAGCGAGTCCTTGCCGACGGCGAAAGCCACCTCGTCGATAACGCGCTCGGCGCCGACCATGCCTTGCGGGCCGCCGAAGCCGCGGAAGGCGGTGTTGGAGACGGTGTTTGTGTAGAGCGGCGCCGACTTCGCATGCACCGCCGGATAGAAATAGGCGTTATCGCAGTGGAACAGCGCCCGGTCGCCGACCGGGCCGGACAGGTCGGCGGAAAAGCCGCAACGCAAGGCATAGGTGAAGTCGACGCCGAGGATGTTGCCCTCATCGTCGAAACCGACCTCGTAGTCGATGGCGAAATCATGCCGCTTGCCGGTGGCGGTCATATCCTCGTCGCGGTCGAGCCGGATTTTCACCGCACGCTTGAGCTTCTTGGCGGCGATCGCGGCGATCGCGGCGCACTGGTTGGCCTGCGTTTCCTTGCCCCCGAAGCCGCCGCCCATGCGGCGCACTTCCACGGTCACCGCATGACTGGGCACGCCGAGCGCATGGGCGACCAGATGCTGCG
The DNA here is from genome assembly GCF_051127865.1 of Mesorhizobium sp. RIZ17. Classification (NCBI taxonomy): domain Bacteria; kingdom Pseudomonadati; phylum Pseudomonadota; class Alphaproteobacteria; order Hyphomicrobiales; family Phyllobacteriaceae; genus Mesorhizobium; species Mesorhizobium sp. RIZ17. Next base: position 2,271,736 of record NZ_CP147861.1, on the reverse strand, counting down.
TCTCGCTCGGCCCTTGCGTCGAGCAATAGACGATGACCTCGTCATCCTCGCCGGGGATGGCCAGCGAGACCTGGCCTTCGAGGTAGAAATGGTCCTGGCCGCCGAGCCACATGCGGTTCTTGATACGGCGGGGAGCGGCCGCGATCGCCGCGGCGGCATCGCCGCGCTTCAGGATCAGCGGCGTGGTGACCTGCTTGTCCTTGACCGGGTCGAGATCCCAGATGTCGATGACGGCCGGAAGCTCGTCATACTCGATCCTGGCCAGGCGCGCCGCGCGGCGCGCTTCCTCGCGCGTCTCGGCGACCACGGCGAAGATCGGTTGGCCGTAAAACTGCACCTTGCCTTCGGCGAGCACCGGATCGTCATGCATGTTGCTTGGCGAAACATCGTTCTCGCCGGGAACGTCGGCATGGGTCAGCACATCGACAACGCCGGGAGCCGAGCGCACCGCCGACAGGTCGACGCTCTTCAGGGCGCCATGCGCGACCTTCGACAGGCCGAGGCCGACATGCAGCGTGCCGGCCGGCTCCGGCATGTCGTCGATATAAACGGCGGTGCCGCTGACATGCTTGTGCGCGGAATCGTGCCGCTGGTCGGTGGCGACGCCGCCGGTGATTTTTTCCGCCTTGAGGTTGGGAGTGGCGTGCTTGTTCATCAGGCCGCCTCCTCACGTGATACCTGGAACGGCGCCTTCGTTCCGGTCGTCTCGATATAGAAGCGCAGCAGCAGATTCCTTGCCGCCAGCGCCCGGTATTCGGCGGTCGCCCGCATGTCGGTCAGCGGCGTGAAATCCTTGGCATATTCGGCCATTGCGGCCTCCACCGTCGCCTCGTTCCAGGCCTTGCCGGTCAGCGCCTTCTCGACCGCCGTGGCGCGCTTCGGCGTCGCCGCCATGCCGCCATAGGCGATGCGGATATCGGTCACCGTGCCATCCTTGGCCAAGGTCAGGTAGAAAGCCCCGAGCGTCGCGGTGATGTCCTCGTCCCGGCGCTTGGTGACCTTGTAAACGGCAAACTTCGTTCCTTTTGCCGGCACCGGCACATGGACGGCCTCGACGAACTCGCCGGGCTGACGGTCCTGCTTGCCATAGGCGATGAAGAAGGTTTCGAGCGGGATCGTGCGGCGGGCGTTACCCTTGCGCAGGGTGAGCTCAGCGCCGAGCGCAATCAGCGGCGGCGGCGTGTCGCCGATCGGCGAGCCATTGGCGACGTTGCCGCCGATGGTGCCCATATTGCGCACCTGCTCGCCGCCGATGCGGTCGACCAGCGGTCCCAAGGCCGGGATATGCTTCGACAGCGTTTCGAAGGCTTCGGTGTAAGTGACGCCGGCGCCGATGGTGATCACGCCATCCTTCTCAGACATCGCGCCAAGGCCATCGAGACCGCCGATGAAGATTGCCGGCGAGATGTCGCGCATGTGCTTGGTGACCCACAGGCCCACGTCGGTCGAACCGGCAACGACGGTCGCTTTCGGCTCGTTTTCGAAGATGGCGGCGAAATCGTCGGCATTGGCCGGCACGATCAGCCGCGCCTTGCCGGAGCCGATTTCGACCCTGGCGCCATCGCGTAGCGCCTTCAGCCGCGCGGTGATGTCCTTGCGCTCCAGCGCCAGCGGATCCTTGGCCGCCTTGCCGTAGCTCGAAATGGCGTGCGCGGCGCGCATGATCGCCTCGTAGCCGGTGCAGCGGCAGAGATTGCCCTGCAGCGCCTTCTCGATCGCCGCGTCGGACGGATCGGGAGACTTCATCCAGAGCCCGTAGAGCGACATGATGAAGCCCGGCGTGCAGAAGCCGCATTGCGATCCATGGAAATCGACCATCGCCTGCTGCACCGGATGCAGTTTTTCGCCATCGCCGCGCAGATGTTCCACCGTCACGACATGGGTGCCGTCGAGCGAGCCCATGAAGCGAATGCAGGCGTTGACGCTTTCGTAGACGAGACCTTCGGCAGCGAGCTTGCCGACCAGCACCGTGCAGGCGCCGCAGTCGCCTTCGGCGCAACCTTCCTTGGTGCCGCGCAGCGAGCGGTTGAGCCGCAGCCAGTCGAGCAAAGTCGCATCGGGCGCGACGTCCTTCAGCGCCACGTCGGCGCCGTTCAGGATGAAGCGTATCTCGTTGCGGGTCCCGGCCATGTCTCAGCTCCCCCGATAGGTCGAGTAGCCATAGGGCGAAATCAAGAGCGGCACGTGGTAATGCCGCGCCTCCGCCATGCCGAAGCGGATCGGCACGATGTCGAGGAAGGCCGGTTGCGGCAGGTCGACACCCTGGCCACGCAGATAGTCGCCGGCGGCGAAGACCAGCTCATATTCGCCGGTGCGGAAATCGGCACCGGCGAGCAGCGGCGCGTCGCAACGGCCATCGTCATTGGTGGCCACGGTCTTGAGATGCGTGCGGCTCTGGCCTTCGATGCGGAAAAGCCCGATCGACAGGCCCTTTGCCGGCCGTCCAGTCGCGGTGTCGAGCACATGGGTCGTCAGGCGCCCGCCATCGGCTTTCGACGTTTCTGCCACTGGCGCCTCCCATTTCCAGCACGACCGATTGGCCGGTACAGTTTCAGGTCAATTGTGCGCCCATTAAAGGCTATGCATAAGCCCCGGTCGAGCGGAGCGCGGCAAAAAGCACTTTCAAAAATTTTCGGGGGAATGCATGCGCACTCCTTTCGATATCTTCATCTCAACCATCGGGCAGGAGTGGCAATGCGTTACGATAGGGACATGCGCGGTTACGGGGCCAATCCGCCGGATCCGAAATGGCCCGGCGGCGCGCATATCGCGGTGCAGTTCGTCGTCAACTATGAAGAAGGCGGCGAGAACTGCGTGCTGCATGGCGACAAGGCTTCGGAAGCCTTCCTTTCGGAGATCGTCGGGGCGGCGCCCTGGGTCGGCCAACGCCACTGGAACATGGAATCGATCTATGAATATGGCGCGCGGGCCGGCTTCTGGCGGCTCCACCGGCTGTTCACCGACGCGCAAGTGCCGGTGACCTGCTACGGCGTCGCCACGGCGCTGGCGCGCTCGCCCGACCAGGTCACGGCGATGCAGGAGGCCGGCTGGGAAATCGCCTCGCACGGGCTGAAATGGATCGACTATCGCGACCATGCGGCCGAGGACGAGCGGCGCGACCTCGATGAGGCCATCCGGCTGCATTACGAAGTGACCGGCGCGCGGCCGACCGGCTGGTACACCGGGCGCACCTCGGTCAACACCGTTCGCCTCGTCGCCGAGGAAGGCGGCTTCGACTACGTCTCCGACACCTATGACGACGAACTGCCCTACTGGTTCGACCGCGACGGGCTGGAGACGCCGCAGCTCGTCATCCCCTACACGCTCGACGCCAACGACATGCGCTTTGCGACGCCGCAGGGATTCAATTCGGGCGACCAGTTCTTCGCCTATCTGAAGGACAGCTTCGACACGCTCTATGCCGAGGGCAAAGCGGGCAGGCCGCGCATGATGAATATCGGCCTGCACTGCCGGCTGGTCGGCCGCCCGGGCCGCGTGGCGGCGCTGAAGCGCTTCGTCGACTATGTGAAGTCGCATGACAAGGTTTGGCTGACGCGGCGCATCGACATCGCCAGGCACTGGCGCGAAACGCACCCTTACGAGGCGCCGGCGCTGCGCCCGTCGCGGATGGAGTTCGAAGAGTTCGTGCATGCCTTTGGCGGTGTCTTCGAGCATTCGCCGTGGATCGCCGAGCGCGCCTATGAGCTCGAACTCGGGCCTGCGCATGACAGCGCCGGCGGCCTGCATAATGCGCTCTGCCGCGTCTTCCGCGCGGCGAGCGAAGCCGAGCGGCTTTCGGTGCTCAACGCCCACCCGGACCTCGCCGGCAAGCTGGCCAAGGCCAAGCGCCTGACGCCGGAATCGGCCAAGGAACAAGCCTCCGCCGGGCTCGACGCGCTGACCGACAAGGAGCGCGAGCTGTTCTCGAAACTCAACGCCGCCTATGTCACGACCTTCGGCTTCCCCTTCATCATCGCGGTCAAGGGCAAGACCAAGGACGAAATCCTGGCGGAGTTCGAGGCGCGGATCGGCAACAGCCGCGGCACCGAGCTGGAAACCGCCTGCAAACAGGTCGAACGCATCGCGCTGCTTCGGCTGAGAGACATGCTCCCGCAATAACGCCAGGGATCCCCATGGATATGATCAAGACTGCCGAGCGAACCTATTATGCGCCGCATGGCGGCCATCCCGGCCAGAACGAGCTTTTGACCGGCAGGGCCGTTTTCACCGAGGCCTATGCGGTCATCCCCAAAGGCGTGATGCAGGACATCGTCACCAGCCCGCTGCCGTTCTGGGACGAGACGCGTGCGTGGATCATCGCAAGGCCGCTGTCGGGCTTCGCCGAGACGTTCTCGCAATACATCGTCGAGGTTCTACCAGGCGGCGGCAGCGACCGGCCGGAACTCGATGCGGGCGCCGAGGGCGTGCTGTTCGTCGTCGGGGGCGAGATCACCGTATCGCTTGCCGGCAAGAAACATGTGCTTGCCCCCGGCGGCTTCGCCTTCCTGCCACCGGCCAGCGGCTGGACGGTGCGCAACGAGAGCGGCGAAGCTGCCCGCTTCCACTGGATCCGCAAGGCCTACGAGGCCGTCGACGGCCTCGACGTGCCGGAGGCCTTCTTCTCGAGCGATCAGGACGTGGCGCCGAGCCCGATGCCGGGTACGGAAGGGCGCTGGGCAACGACCCGCTTCGTCGACCCGGCCGACATGCGCCACGACATGCATGTCACAATCGTGACGCTGAAGCCGGGCGCGGTCATCCCCTTCGCCGAAACCCATGTCATGGAGCACGGGCTCTATGTGCTGGAAGGCAAGGCCGTCTACCGGCTCAACCAGGATTGGGTCGAGGTCGAGGCCGGCGATTTCATGTGGCTGCGCGCCTTCTGCCCGCAAGCCTGCTATGCCGGCGGCCCCGGCAATTTCCGCTATCTGCTCTACAAGGACGTCAACCGGCACGCCAGGCTTGGCGGCTACCTTGGGGGCAACGCGCGGTGACCCGCATCGTCGCCCGACCGTTGACCCGCGAGACCTTCGCGCCCTTCGGCGACGTCATCGACATGGGCGGCGACAACCGCTACCCGATCAATGGCGGCCGGGCGATGCGCTATCACGACCTGGCCACGGCGGAAGCCGCCGGCCCGAATGCGCGCGTGCTGATCTCGATGGTGCGCGGCACGCCCTATGAGATGCCGCTGAAGCTCACCATGGTCGAGCGCCATCCGCTCGGCAGCCAGGCTTTCATCCCGCTGTCGCCGCGACCGTTCCTGGTCGTCGTCTGCCACGACACCAAGGATGGGCCGGGTGAGCCGCATGCCTTTCTCGCCGGCCCCGGACAGGGCATCAACTACCGCCGCAACCTTTGGCACGGCGTGCTAACGCCGATCGGCGAGGAACAGGATTTTGTCATCGTCGACCGCGGCGGTGAGGGCTCCAATCTCGAAGAGTTCCATTTCTCGCATCCATACGAGATCCACCTCCCCTGAAAGCTTACCCATGACCGACGTTTCGCTGATCGACCGCCTGCTCGACGTCATTGAGCACGACATCGTGCCGAAGACCGCTGAAGGCGTCGCCCATGGCAACAAGCTGTTCGGCGCCGCGATCCTGCGGAAGGACGACCGGTCGCTGGTGCTGGCCGAAACCAACAACGAAATCGAAAACCCGCTCTGGCATGGCGAGGTGCACTGCCTGAAGCGTTTCTACGAGATGCCGAAGGCCGAGCGCGTCGATACCAAGGATGCGCTGTTCGTGGCCACGCACGAGCCCTGCTCGCTCTGCCTGTCGGCGATCACCTGGACCGGCTTCGACAATTTCTACTACCTGTTCAGCCACGAGGATTCGCGCGACAGTTTTGCTATCCCACACGACCTCAAGATCCTGAAGGAGGTCTTCACCCTCGATCCCGGCGGCTACAACGCCGAGAACGCATATTGGAAGAGCTTTTCCATCCGCCGGCTGGTGCGGGAGCTGCCCGAGGCCGAGCGCCAGCGTCTGGACGCGCGGATCGGCAGGATCGCGGCGCGCTATGACGAGCTGTCAGGCGCCTATCAGGCAAGCAAGGCCGATAACGACATTCCGCTGAACTGACGCGGATTGCCTACCTCACCTTCGCGTTTTTCAGCACTTTATTTATCCTTGCCTGCCAGCCTTTGCCGGTCGCCTTGAATTTTCTGACGACATCCTGGTCCAGGCGGATGGAGACGACTTGCTTCGGTTTCTCCAGGGCTGGCCGGCCACGTGAGCGCCTTATACTCTCGAAGAGCTCCGGGAGCGCTTCCGCGAAAGGCTTGGCTTGTGCCAGCTGTTCGTCTGTCGCCTCCCCGTCCTCGGGATCGGCAGCAATCTGTCTTTGAATTTCGGCTTCCTCGGCGTCGGTAAGCCGCCGAACGCGTGACTTAGTGTTGCTCATACACGGACCTTTCCTTTCGGCTGGCATGACGCATCGAGATCACCGAGATCGCTTCGGAACCAAGCGGCTTGAAGATCACGGCGAGAATGATCTCTCCAAATTCTCCAATCGCCTTCAACCGGCCAGTCTTGGCCGGGAGGACGATTGACGTGGCAAAAAACTCGATATCGAGATCAGCGAAATCGAGACCTCGGTTTGCGAGGTTCGTCACCCGTTTTGGCTCATCCCAAACGATTTTCAGGCGAGATCATCCACCGTATCTGCGTCGGGCCACGTAAATAAACGTAATACATAAATTACTGGAGAATGCAAGGAGAAGCCAGATCATCGGAGGGTGCGTTCGCTAACGACCCAGGTCGCATTTTTTGATGCTCCAGTCGCGAATGGCGATTGAAAGTCGTCACGCCGCGGAGCGTTATGCGCCCCATGAGAACCGTCACCGAATTCCCCCGCAAGGTCGTCGAATTTCCCGATATGGGCATCGTCATGCCGGATGGTTGCCGGCTGTCGGCGCGCATCTGGATGCCGGAGGATGCGGCTGACGATCCAGTTCCGGCAATCCTGGAGCACCTGCCCTACCGCAAGCGCGACGGCACCATTTTTCGCGATCAGCTGACGCATCCCTATTTCGCCGGGCATGGCTACGCCTCGATCCGAGTCGACATGCGCGGCAATGGCGATTCCGAAGGGCTGATGGACGACGAATATTCCGAGCAGGAATTGCAGGATGCCTGCGACGTCATCGCCTGGGCCGCGGCGCAGCCCTGGTGCAACGGCAATGTCGGCATGATGGGCATTTCCTGGGGCGGCTTCAACTGCCTGCAGGTCGCGGCGAAGCAGCCGCCGGCGCTGAAGGCGGTGATCAGCCTGTGCTCGACCGTCGACCGCTATGCCGACGACATCCACTACAAGGGCGGCTGCCTGCTCCTGGAAAATTTCGGCTGGGCCTCGACGATGCTGTCCTATTCGTCGCGGCCCCCGGATCCGGCGATCGCCGGCAGCAATCGCTGGCGCGACCTGTGGCTCAGCCGGCTGGAGAACCAGTCTTTTCTCCTCCCACTCTGGCTCAGCCACCAGCATCGCGACGCCTATTGGAAGCGCGGCTCGATCTGCGAGGATTTTTCCGCCGTGAAGGCGGCCGTGCTGTCGATCGGCGGCTGGCATGACGGCTACCGCAACACCATCTCCAATCTCGTCACCGGCATCCAGTCGCCGGTCAAGGGCATCGTCGGCCCCTGGATCCACAAGTACCCTCATTATGCCGGACCCAATCCGGCGATCGGCTTCCTGCAGGAAGCGCTGCGCTGGTGGGACCGCTGGCTGAAGGGTGCTGAAACCGGCGTCGAAGCCGATCCGGACTATCGTGCCTATGTCATGGACAGCGTGCGGCCGGCGCGCTGGCATCCCGAGCGGCCGGGCCGCTGGGTGGCGGAACAGGAATGGCCGTCCTCGAACGTCAAGGTCGAGGCAATCGAGCTCGTTTCGGCAGGTGCAAGACCTTCGATCGTCGCTTCGCCGCAGACCTGCGGGCTTGCCGGCGGTGAGTATTTTCCCTTCACCTTCGGGCCGGAACTGCCGGGCGACCAGCGTCCCGACGACGCGCTGTCGGTTTGCTTCGACCAACCCGAGCTCGGCAAGGCGATCGACATCGTCGGGGCGCCCGAGCTCCAGGTCCGAATTGCCTCCGATCGGCCCCAGGCCAACATCGCGGTGCGCCTCTGCGACGTGCATCCCGACGGCGCCTCGGAATTGATTTCCTATGGCGTTCTCAATCTCACGCACCGCAGCTCGCATGAATTCCCGCATGCGCTGATTCCCGGCGAGACGGTGTCGGCACGCGTCGTGCTCGACCAATGCGCTTACCGGGTGCCGGCCGGCCACAAATTGCGCGTCGCCGTTTCGACCGCCTACTGGCCAATGATCTGGCCCTCGCCGGAGCCGGTGCGGCTCGATCTCGCGAAGGCGACGCTGAAGCTGCCGCTGCGCCCGCTGGCAAAGCAGGATGAGGTTTCGTTTGCTGAGCCGGAAGGCGCGAAACCCTGGGCGACCGAGACGATCCGGCCGGCAAAGTCCGAACGCCATGTCGACCGCGACGAGAAGACCGGCCTTGTCACGCTCTCCATAACCGACGACTTCGGCGAGCTGCGCGACCTCGACCATGGGCTGGTCAATGGCAGCATCGCGCGCGAGACATGGACGATCCATCCCGACGACCCGTTGTCGGCCACCGGAGCCACGCATTGGACGCAGACATTGTCGCGCAATGAATGGTCGGTGCGGACCGAAACTTTTGCCCAGATGCGATCGGACGCCGGCAACTTCATCGTCAGCGCCAGAATCGAGGCCTATGAGGGCGAAAAGCTGGTCTTCGAACGCGACTTCGAGCAGGCGATCCCACGCTCCATGGTTTGAGCCGAGACAAGATTGGTCCAAATGCGACGTGCGATTTACGCCACGGTATGTCGCATTCGGTCTTGCCTGTCGCTTTCCCTTACGGTCATTATCTCCTCCAATAGCAAGAAACGACCCTAAGGTCGGATATCCAGAGTGAGGAACCATAATGTCCAACGAACTCGACTATCTCAGCCGGCGAGTCGCGGCCGGAAAACTTAGCCGTCGCGATTTTCTCGGCCGCGCCGCGGCGCTCGGCGTCGCCGCCACCGTTGCCAACTCGCTGCTCTCCAAGGCCGTGCGTGCGGCCGGTCCGGTCAAGGGCGGCACGTTGAAGGCCGGCCTGCAGGGCGGCGAATCCACCAACAGCCTAGATCCGGCGACCTTCCTTAGCCAGGTTCCGTTCGCCTTCGGCAAATGCTGGGGCGAGACGCTGGTCGAGCTCGCGCCGGGCGGCGGCGTCGAATACCGCATTGCCGAAGAAATCGGCTCTTCGGACGACGCCAAGACCTGGACGATGAAGATCCGCAAGGGCGTCCAGTTCCACAACGGCAAGGAAGTGACGCCGGACGACGTGGTGGCGACGCTGAAGCGCCACAGCGACGAGAAGTCCAAGTCGGGCGCGCTCGGCGTCTTGAAGAGCATCGACACCATCAAGACCGACGGCGGCAATGTCGTGGTCACGCTGAAAGACCCGAATGCCGACATGCCCTATCTGATGGCGGATTATCACCTGATCATCCAGCCGAATGGCGGCATGGACAAGCCGGACGCCGGCATCGGCACCGGCCCGTACAAAGTCACCACGAACCAGCCCGGCGTGAAGCATGGCGGCGAACGCTTCGCCAACTACTGGCAGGCCGACAAATACGGCCATGCCGACCAGGTCGAGATCGTCGTCGTCAACGACCCGACGGCGCGCATGGCAGCGCTGCAGGGCGGCCAGGTCAACATGATCAATCGTGTCGAGCCGAAGATCGTCGACCTGGTCAAGCGGCTGCCCGGCGTCACGATCCGCGCCGCCTCGGGCCGCGGCTTCTACCCCTTCAACATGTTCTGCGACACCGCGCCCTTCGACAACAACGATCTCAGGATGGCGTTGAAGCTTGCCATGGACCGCGAGGAGATGCTGACCAAAATCCTGCGCGGCTACGGCGAGGTTGGCAACGACATGCCGGTCAACAAGGCCTACCCGCTGTTCGCCGGCGATTTCGAGCAGCGCAAGTTCGATCCGGAAAAGGCAGCCGCGGCTTACAAGAAGTCAGGCCATAGCGGCTCGATCCTGCTGCGCACTTCCGACGTCGCCTTCCCGGGCGCGGTCGACGCCGCCCAGCTCTACCAGCAGAGCTGCGCCAAGGCCGGCATCAAGATCGAGATCAAGCGCGAGCCCGGCGACGGCTACTGGACAGAAGTCTGGAACAAGCAGCCCTTCTCGCTCTCCTACTGGGGCGGCCGTCCGACCCAGGACCAGATGTATTCGACCGCTTACCTCTCGACCGCGGACTGGAACGACACACGCTTCAAGCGCCCGGACTTCGACAAGATGGTGCTTGCGGCGCGCGGCGAGCTCGACGAAGCCAAGCGCAAGAAGATCTATCGCGACATGGGCGAGATCATGCGCGACGAAGGCGGCCTGATCGTGCCGTTCTTCAACCAGTTCGTCGACGCAACCGGCAAGGGCGTCGAAGGCTGGGTCGACAACCCGGCGCAGGAACTCAGCAACGGCCATGCCCTGATCGAGTGCTGGCTGCAGGCCTGATGAAGGATAAGGGAAGGGCTGGCGCAAGCCGGCCCTTCCCCGTTTTCATGACCCGCCCGAAAGGCGGGCGTCGTCCCTTCTTCACCGTTGCAGGTAGCCGATGTCGTCTCCGATCCTGAGATTGGTCGCTCAGCGCGTCTTGCTGGGCCTGGTTCTTCTTTTGGCCGTTTCGGTGCTTATCTTCGCCGGCACGCAGATCCTGCCGGGCGACGTCGCCCAGGCGATCCTCGGCCAGTCGGCCACGCCGGAGGCGCTGGCGAACCTGCGCGAGCAGCTCGGGCTCAACGACCCGGCGTGGCTGCGCTACGTGCACTGGCTCTGGGGCATCCTGCATGGCGACTTCGGCACGGCGCAGTCGAGCGGACTGGACATTGCGACCTCCATCAGCACCCGGCTGAAGAACACGCTGTTCCTTGCGGCCTGCGCGGCAATCGTCGCGGTGCCGCTGGCGATCATCCTCGGCCTCATTGCGGTGCGCTATCGCAACGGCTTCGTCGACAAGCTGATCTCCGGCCTGGCGCTGGCCTCGACATCGTTCCCGGAGTTCTTCATCGGCTATGTGCTGATCTATTTCTTCGCCGTGAAATGGCAGATCTTCCCCAGCATCTCGACGGTAGACGACTCCACGCCCTTCCTGGAAAGGCTGCAGGCCGTGGTGCTGCCGGCTACGGCGCTGACCCTGGTGGTGCTCGCCCATATGATGCGAATGACGCGCGCTGCGATCCTCAATGTCATGCAGTCGGCCTATATCGAGACGGCCGAGCTCAAGGGGCTGAAGGCCTTCGACATCATCCGCAAGCATGCCTTTCCCAATGCGATCGCGCCGGTCGTCAACGTCGTCATGCTCAATCTCGCCTATCTCATTGTCGGCGTCGTCGTGGTCGAAGTGATCTTCGTCTATCCGGGCATGGGACAGTATCTGGTCGATCATGTCGCCAAGCGCGACGTGCCGGTGGTGCAGGCGGTCGGCCTGATCTTCGCCGCGGTCTACATCACGCTCAACATCGTTGCCGACATCGCCGCCATCGTGGCCAATCCGCGGTTGAGACATCCGAAATGATGGGGGCATCGAAAGTGATGGGCCGGATGCTAAACGACCAAAGGGGGAATTGAGGCGAATGGCGCTACGACAAATCCCGTTCACCGCCTGGGTCGGGCTGATCCTGACCGGCTTCCTTGCGTTCTGCGCCATCTTCGCGCCCTGGGTCGCGCCGCATGGCAATGGCGAGATCGTCGGCGACGTCTGGGAGCCGATGTCGGCCGCCCACTGGCTGGGCACCGACAATCTCGGCCGCGATCTTATCTCGCGCATGATCTATGGCGCGCGCATCACCATGGAGATCGCGGTGGCGGCGACGGCGCTGTCCTTCTCGCTGGGCTCGATCCTCGGCTTCACGGCGGCTGTGTTCGGCGGCTGGTTCGACACGCTGCTGTCGCGCTTCGTCGACCTTTTGATGTCGATCCCGACGCTGATCTTCGGCCTCGTCGTATTGTCGGTGCTGCCGACGACCACGCTGACGCTGATCCTGGTCATGGGCATTCTGGACTCAACCCGCGTCTATCGCCTGTCGCGCGCCGTTGCCGTCGACATCAACGTCATGGACTTCGTCGAGGCGGCGAAGCTGCGCGGCGAAGGCAAGGCATGGATCATCTTCCGCGAGATCCTGCCCAATGCTTTGTCGCCGCTGGTGGCGGAGCTTGGCGTGCGCTTCATCTTCGCCGTGCTCTTCCTGTCGGCGCTGTCCTTCCTCGGCCTTGGCGTGCAACCGCCGGATTCGGACTGGGGCGGCATGGTGAAGGAGAACAAGGACGGCATCGTGTTCGGCATTCCGGCGGCGCTGATCCCGGCGGCCGCGATCGCGGTGCTGGCGATCTCGGTCAACCTCGTCGCCGACTGGGTGCTCAACCGCACGACGAGCCTGAAGGGAGGACGCGGCTGATGGCTGAGAACCAGGCAAAGGCAAAGTCCGGGCAGGCAAGCTCAGGCAAGCTCCTCGACATCCGCAACCTGCGCATCGAGGCGACCGTCTATCCGCCGGGCGAGGCGCCGAAGACCATCACACTTGTCCACGAGGTCTCGCTGACGCTCGAGAAAGGCAAGGTTCTCGGCCTGATCGGCGAATCCGGCGCCGGCAAGTCGACCATTGGCCTGTCGTCCATGGCCTATGGCCGCGGCGGCGTGCGCATCACCGGCGGCGAGGTAATCCTCAACGGCCGTGACATCATGAAGGTCGGACCAAAAGGCGTGCGGGCGCTGCGCGGACGCGAGGTGTGCTATGTCGCGCAGTCGGCGGCAGCCGCCTTCAATCCGGCGCACAAGCTGATCGACCAGGTGGTCGAGGCGACGCTCCTGCACGGTACCGCGACGCGCGCCGAGGCCGAGAAGCGGGCTATTGCGCTGTTCAAGAAGCTCAGCCTGCCCAATCCCGAAACGATCGGCGAGCGCTATCCGCACCAGGTCTCCGGCGGCCAGCTGCAGCGCGTGATGACGGCGATGGCGCTCTGCTCGGAGCCCGACCTCATCGTCTTCGACGAGCCGACCACGGCGCTTGACGTGACGACGCAGATCGACGTTCTGGCGGCGATCAAGGACGCTATCCGCGACACCCATGTCGCGGCCCTCTACATCACCCACGACCTTGCCGTCGTCGCCCAGGTGTCGGACGAAATCATGGTGCTTCGCCATGGCCGGCTGGTGGAGTGGGGCGGCACGCGGCAGATCATCAAGGAACCGCGCCAAGAATACACCAACGCGCTGGTTTCGGTGCATGAGATCGAGCACCAGGAACAGCAACCCGGCACAACGCCGTTCCTGTCGGTGAAGAATGTGACGGCCGCCTATGGCGGCGGGCATGTGAAGGTGCTGAAGAACGTCTCGGTCGACATCTATCCCGGCCAGACTCTTGCCGTCGTCGGCGAGAGCGGTTCCGGCAAGTCGACGCTGGCGCGCGCCATCACCGGCCTGTTGCCGCCTGAGCAAGGCACCGTCACCTTTGACGGCAGGCCGCTCGCAAACAGGCTGGCCGACCGGCCGAAGGAGGATTTGCGCCAGCTGCAGATGATCTACCAGATGGCCGACGTGGCGATGAACCCGCGCCAGACGGTGGGCACCATCATCGGCAGGCCGCTGGAGTTCTATTTCGGCATGAAGGGGCGCGAGCGCGACAAGCGCGTCGCCGAGCTGCTCGACGAGATCGAGATGGGCAAGGGTTTTGTCGACCGCTACCCAGCCGAGCTGTCCGGCGGCCAGAAGCAGCGCGTCTGCATTGCCCGCTCGCTCGCCGCCAAGCCGAAGCTGATCATCTGCGACGAGGTGACCTCGGCGCTCGACCCGCTGGTCGCCAACGGCATCCTGAAGCTCTTGCTCAATCTGCAGCAGGTGGAGAAGGTCGCCTATCTGTTCATCACGCATGACCTGGCAACGGTGAAGTCGATCGCCGATTCGATCGCGGTGATGTATCGCGGCGAGGTGGTGCGCTACGGCTCCAAGAGCAAGGTGCTGACGCCACCTTTCGACGCCTACACCGACCTGCTGCTCTCCTCCGTGCCCGAAATGGAGATCGGCTGGCTGGAGAAGGCGATCGCGGGACGGCGCATGGCGAGCGCCGGAAATTAACCTGCGAAAGCCCAACCCGAGCCAGACGCTGTCATGCGGCTGCAATGGGGAACGGGAAAGATCGGCTGCGGGCAGGTAGAGCCCGCACCAAATCAATCTCAAATGGGGGCAGCACATGCAGACGGAACTCGACCATCTCGCCGCACTCGCCGGCAAGGGCAGGATCTCGCGGCGCGATTTCCTCGGCCGCGCGGTGGCGCTCGGCGCCTCGGCGGCGCTGGCGACGACACTGGCCGGCAAGGCTTTTGCCGCGACGCCGGTGAAAGGCGGCATCATCAAGGCCGGCCTGCAGGGCGGTGAATCGACCAACAGCCTCGATCCGGCGCTTAACCTCAGCCAGGTGACCTACAGCTTCTGCAAGCAATGGGGCGAATTCCTCGTGCGGCTGACGCCCGACGGCAGTGTCGAGAACCTGATCGCCGAGGAGATCGGCGCGTCGGCCGACGCCAAGACCTGGACGATGAAGATCCGCGACGGCATCGAGTTCCACAACGGCAAGACGGTGAAGGCGGAAGACGTTGTCGCGACGCTCGAGCGTCATGCCGACGAGAAGTCGAAATCCGGCGCGCTCGGCATTTTGAAGAACATCAAGACCATCAAGGCCGACGGCAAGGAAGTGGTGGTCACGCTGGGCGACGCCGATGCCGACTTCCCCTATCTGATGGCCGACTACCATCTCGTCATCCAGCCGAATGGCGGCAAGGACAACCCGAATGCCGGCATCAGCGCCGGTCCGTACAAGGTTAGCGTCAACCAGCCCGGCGTGAAGCATGGCGGCGAGCGCTTTGCCAATTACTGGCGTGGCGACAAGGCCGGCCATGCCGACCAGATCGAGATCGTCGTCATCAACGATGCGACGGCCCGCCTAGCAGCGCTGCAGGGCGGCCAGGTGCACTTGATCAACCGTGTCGAGCCGAAGGTGGTCGACCTGGTGAAGCGCATGCCGGGTGTCAGCATCGAGAACGTCGCCGGGCGCGGCTACTACCCGTTCAACATGTTCTGCGACACCGCGCCCTTCGACAACAACGACCTCAGGATGGCGTTGAAGCTGGCGATGGACCGCCAGGAGATGCTGGACAAGATCCTGCGCGGCTATGGCTCGGTCGGCAACGACTTTCCGATCAACGAAGCCTACCCGCTGTTTTCCTCCGATATCGAGCAGCGCAAGTTCGATCCGGAAAAGGCGGCCGCCGCCTACAAGAAGTCGGGCCATAGCGGCTCGATCCTGCTGCGCACGTCGGACGTCGCCTTCCCCGGCGCGGTCGACGCCGCGCAGCTCTACCAGCAGAGCTGCGCCAAGGCCGGTATCAAGATCGAAATCAAGCGCGAGCCGGGCGACGGCTACTGGTCGGAAGTGTGGAACAAGCAGCCCTTCTCGCTCTCCTACTGGGGCGGCCGGCCGACGCAGGGCCAGATGTATTCCACCGGCTATCTGTCGACCGCCGACTGGAACGACACGCGCTTCAAGCGGCCCGAATTCGACAAGATGCTTTACACGGCCCGCGCCGAGCTGGACCAGCCCAAGCGCAAGGCGATCTATCGCGATATGGCGATGCTGATGCGCGACGAAGGCGGCCTGATCGTGCCGTTCTTCAACCAGTTCGTCGATGCCGCCAACACCAAGAAGCTCGGCGGCTGGGTGAAGAACCCGAACGGCGAGATGATGGACGGCTATGCGCTCAACGAGTGCTGGCTGAGCGCCTGATATCGAGCTATCCAAAGCAGCGCCGCGTGTCCGCGCGACACGCGGCGCTTTTGTTTTCGAAGACCAATCACAGGAACCTTCCGTGGCGCTCAAATCCAAGCTTTTGCTCATCATCCTCGACGGCGTGCCCTACCGGAACTGGCGCCGGCTGATGGGTAACCTCGAGGGCTGGGCGCAGTCCGGCGAGGCGCAGGTCTGGAAGATGCGCTCGGTGCTGCCGTCGACCTCGGCCTGCTGCTATGCCTCGATCCACACCGGGGTCACGCCGCAGGTGCACGGCATCCTTTCCAACGAGAACCGCTTTCGCCTCACACAGCCGGACATCTTCTCGGAAGTCAGCAAGGCCGGCGGCAAGACGGGCGCCGTGACTCATTCCTACTGGTCGGAATTCTTCCGCTCGTATCCGTTCGACCTTGTCGAGGACATGGAGTTCGACGAGCCCGCCGGGCCGATCACGCATGGCCGCTTCCACACCATGACCGGCTACAATCTCAAGAACCAGATGACGCCGAGCGACGTCGACCTGTTCGCGACGCTGACCATGCTGGCGAAGCGCCACGGCATCGACTACGGCATCCTGCACACCTGCACGCTGGATTCGATGGGCCATCGCTTCGGCCATGACTGCCACGAGATGGACCATGCCTGCTATGCGATGGACGCGATGCTGGCAGGCTTCCTGCCGCAATGGCGCGCAGCCGGCTATGAAGTGATGGTGACGGCCGACCATGGCCAGACCGACCGTGGCCACCATGGCGGCCACGACGACGAGATGCAGGATTTCGCGCTCTATTATTTCGGCCCGGCCAAGGGGCCTGAGGCCGACACGCTGCTCGACCAGTTGCAGCTCGCGCCGACGGTGTTGAGCCGGCTCGGCGTGGAAATACCCGAGACGATGAAGGCGAAGGTATTTTTGAGGTAAGCGCCATCTTCCCCTTCTCCCCTTGTGGGAGAAGGTGGATCGGCGCGCAGCGCCGAGACGGTTGAGGGGTGCTCCAGCGAAGCGAGACGCTGGCATTCCCTGGAGCACCCCTCAACCGGCCGCTTCGCGGCCACCTTCTCCCACAAGGGGAGAAGGAAAAGCGCCCCTACTGGCAACCTCCCCTTTCTTCGGTTAGCCTCCGAAAATTCCTTGGCGGAGGATGAACCTTTTTGGACCGATCAGCGACAGAGCCACGAGGAGCCAGGCGGCTCGACCGGCCATGAACGCGGCGACGGAAACCGATCGCGCACTTGTGGACCGGGTCGCGAAGGGCGACCGGGCCGCCGTCCGGCTCCTGTTCATGCGTCACCACGCGCGGGTCTACCGCTTCGTGGTGCGCCAGACGGGATCGGAAATGATGGCCGACGATATCGCGAACGAGGTCTTTCTGGAGCTGTGGAAACAGGCGCCCGGCTTCGAGGGGCGCTCTGAAGTTTCCACGTGGCTGCTCGGCATCGCCCGCTTCAAGGCGCTGTCCATGCTGCGCAAGAAGAAGGAAGACTGGATCGACGACGACGATGCGGCGCAAGTTCCCGACAGCGCCGACACGCCTGAGGTCGTGACCATGAAGGAGGACAAGGCCGCCGCCTTGCGCCGCATGATCGACGCCCTGCCGGAAGAGCACCGCACGGTGATCGACCTTGCCTATTACCAAGGACAGTCGGTGACCGAGATCGGCGAGGTGCTCGACATTCCGGTCGCGACCGTCAAGACGAGGATGTTCTACGCCCGCAAGAAACTCGGCGAAGCCCTCAAGGCCGCCGGTTACGACAGGGGGTGGCCATGAGCGCCGCTGAAAAGATGTCGCGCCGCGACGAGATGGAAACGCTGCTGCCGTTCTACCTGAACGGCTCACTGGAAGGCGCCGAACTGGAGGCCGTCGAGGAATGGCTGGCTAACGATCCGGCGGCGCTTGCCGCGCTTGGCGAAGCCGAGGCCGAGTTTTCCGGCACCGCCGCCGCCAACGAAGCGATCCGCCCGCCGGCCGACGCGCTCTCCCGCTTCGCCAAGGCGCTGGACGCGGAGGCCGGCCCAGCGCGCGCTCCGGCCGGCCAGTCATGGCTGGCGAAAGTCTTCGGTCGGGTCACGGCCATGCCGGCGGGCGTCGCCTGGGCGGCGGCCGCGGCGTTGCTTGCGCTTGTCCTGGTGCAGTCCTTCGAACAGCCGGACGGCAAGGGCAACGACTTCGAGGTGGCCGGCGCGCAGGACGATCTGGCGAAGCTGCCTTTCGCCCTGGTGAAGTTCAAGCCGGATGCCAGAATGGCCGACATCACCGCCTTCCTCGGCCAGAACGGGTTGAAGATCGCCAGCGGCCCGACCGCTGATGGCGTCTTTCACCTGACGATCCCGGCCGACAAGGCGGCCGACTACGACCGGATTGTCGGCCTTATTGCCGCCCAGCCTTTCGCGGATGCTGTGATGCAGGGAAGGAAACCGGCCGATGGCGGCTAAGGCGGTCATTCTTCACGCGGCAATCCTCGCGGCGGCACTTGTCGCCGCGCCTGCGTTTGCGCAGACCAACGATCCCAACCTGACGCAAAAGCAGGTCGACTGCCTCGACCGCACGACAGCCGCAGGCACGGGCTGCGACAAGGACGGCGGCGCCAAGGGCAATGGTGGCGCGCCGGGCAACGGCACGGCCACGGGCGGCGCGGTGTTCCTGCCGGCGCTGATCGTCGACCTGTTCCCGAACACGCCCGCCGGCGCGACCCCACAAACGCCCGCACCGTCCAGTGGAACATCATCGTCGAACGGTTCCAGCAACACGCCGGCCCCGACGCCGAGCGGACCCGTCACGGTGCCGCAGGGCCTCAACCTTGCCGAGCCGCCGCGCGCGATTGCCGGCGAATTCGTGCCCGACGAGGTGCTGGTGACGGTCGATGGCGATGCCGGCGTGGTGCAGCAGATCGCCAATTCCTTCGGCCTGCAGGTGCGCTCGCAGCGCCAGTCGCGGCTGCTCGGCACCACGCTGGTGCGCTTCGGCATCACCGACGGGCGCCCGGTCGGCGTGGTGCTGGCGCAGCTTGCCGCCGACGGGCGTACGCAGCGGCGCGAGCCCAACCACATCTATACGCTGCAGCAGGCGGCGGGCATCGTGAACTATGCCTTCGACCGCATCGCGCTCGATTCGAAACAGGCGAGCGGCGAGAATGTGCGTGTCGCCGTCATCGACACCGGCATCGACGACACCAACCCGGCGCTTGCCGGCGTTATCGCCCAGCAATATGACGCGATGCCGAACGTGCCGATCGAGAAGCGCGACCACGGCACCTCGGTCGACGGGCTGATCGCCGGCGTCGGCCCGCTGGAAGGCATGGCGCCCGGCGCCAGGATCTATCACGCGCGCGCCTTCGAAGGCGGCAAGTCGACCATGGATGTGATCCTGTCGGCGCTCGACTGGGCGGCGGAACAGGACGTGCGCATCATCAACATGAGCTTCGTCGGGCCGAAGAACGACCTGCTCGGCACCGCGTGCCGCAATGCGCGGGCGCTCGGCATCGTGCTGGTCGCCGCCGCCGGCAACAACGGGCCGAAGGCGCCCTATGGCTATCCGGCTGCCTTCGACGGCGTGATCGCCGTCACCGCCACCGACGCCAAGGACGGGCTGATGCCGCAGGCCAATCGCGGCGCCTATGTGTTCATCTCGGCGCCGGGCGTCGAGATGGTGGCGCCGAGCGGCGCCGGCTCCGACGTCGTGACAGGCACCTCCTTCGCCGCCGCGATCGTGTCCGGTGCCATCGCCAACCTGATCCATGCCGCGCCCGACCGTTCGGCCGACGAGATCGAGAAGGCGCTGGCGGCAACCGCCAAGGATCTTGGGCCGAAAGGGCGGGACAATGATTTCGGCTATGGGCTGATCGACCTGAAGGCGGCGGAAGCGGCGGAGGAGTAAGTCCAACTAGTGACACTGCACGGAGATTTTGACCGGTCGGCTCTGTTTGCGTTGGAAGGTGGCATGCCTTGGAGATTGGCCGAAACGCCCGTTGCGATCGTCATGTATGGACGGCCCCTCTTGGGCAAGAGGCAAAATAGCGGCGACGGCTTAAGTCTGGAGCGGTCATGTATTCGGCCTTTGATGCGGTCGATTTGATGACCGCTGGCCCTCAGGGGTTACGCGGATCGAGTTCCAATCATTCTAGCGCGCTTTTTAATCGCGATGACGAAGGCGGAGTGTCTCGACCCAGGTCCTGACCATTTTGCCGTGCTGCTATTTGCTCCTTACGCTGTTAAGGGCCTCGCTTTGCGGGTTATGCCGCAGCCGGCGCCCTGTATTGTTGTCCCGAGCTCAGCATTGCCCAGATGATGCGCGCGGTCTTGGCTGCCTGCGCCACGACCGCGACCTTGACCGGGCGCCTGGCCAGCAGGCCGCGTATCCAGGGCGAGCCTCTGTCGGGCTTGGCCCTGACCTGGCGCAGCCAGGAACTGGCGCCGAGAATGAGCAGCCTTCGCAGGTCTCTGTCGCCGGCGCGACTGATATGGCCCGTCAACTTGTGCTTGCCGCCGGTGTCATGACTCTTGCGGGTCAGGCCGAGCCACGCCGCGAAGTCCCTGCCCGAGGCGAACTGGCGGCCGTCGCCAATGGCCGCGATGGTTGCATGTGCGATGATCGGGCCGACGCTCGGGATCGTCGTCAGCCGCAAGGCCGCTTGCTGCTGCCTGACCTGAGCCAGGATCTGCTTGCAGCGCCCGCCATTGTCCGGCCAGCGGCGCCAGGCAGATCAGCAGCGCCGCGGGGATGGCCTCATCCGAGGTCTCGATGCGCTGCAGCAGCGCTTCCAGGCCCGCAGCCCCCTGGGCGCTTGTCTGGCCCATCTCATAGAGCAGGCCACGCATGGCGTTGGCCAACTGCGTGCGCTGGCGCACCAGAAGGTTGCGCGTGCGGTGCAGGCCCCTGGCCCATTGCTGTTCGACCGTCTTGATCGGCACGAAGCGCATGTCGGGCCGGCTCACCGCCTCGCAACAGCCGTGCGCGTCGCGGGCATCGTTCTTGTTGCGCGGAACATAGGGCTTCACATAGGCCGGCGGCATCAGCTTGACGTCATGGCCGAGCGCGCTGAGCGTGCGGGCCCAATGATGAGCCGAGCCGCAGGCCTCCATGCCGATCAGCGCCGGCGGCTGCGCGGCGAAGAACTTCTCCACCTGCGCGCGGCGCAGCTGGCGCTGCACCACCACGCGCCCGGTCGCATCCACGCCGTGCACCTGAAACACATTCTTGGCCAAATCGATACCAAATCTGATAGCTTGCATGACGGACGGTCTCCTTCCGCTGGAGTTAATCACAGCCCAGTTTGGCACATTCGATGCCGCAAGGGGCCGTCCACCCATCATTCTAGGGCGGAGCAGGAGCGGAGCTCCGTCGCGAAGACCCTAGAATCCATGCCGTTACCTTCGCCAAGGCGTGCAGCGGAGCAGAATTCTGCACCGTAGCAGCGCTTCCAAGTCACGGCATGGATTCTATGGTCTGCGCCGCGTCGCTTCGCTCCTTGCTTCGCCATAGAATGACGACGTTGGGGCGGCTTTCGACCAATCCCCGGCGTTTGCTCTGGTTTCACGGATCTGAGTGAAAAATCTTGCGTCAAGACAAACGGCAACCTTTCAAAATCCCTGTCGGGGAATTAGTCGGCCATCCCAATTGCCGTGAGGGGAGCAATCAGCGGCCCGTTGCCGTGACGATCGAGAACGCACTTCGAGCAGCTATTCAAAGCGCCGGCCCTAACCGGACAGGGCTTCCATCATAGAAGCGCGGCAGCCGGAAGCGGCTGAGGTCGTGCCCGGTTTCATTTCCCTGGATCATGTCGGAGATGACGCGGCCTATACCGGGCCCGATGCCGAAGCCGTGGCCGCTCATTCCGGTCGCGACGAAAAGACCGCCGATCGCCTGGACCCGGTCCACGACGGGGACGACGTCGGGCATGGCGTCGATCATGCCGCCCCAGCCGACCTTCAAGCGAAGTTTGTCGAACTGCGGAAAAAGCTGTTTGAAATTGCGCTCGATCGAACGAAGCCGGGCCGGTTGAGGGGCTGGGTTGAGCACCCGCATTCTCTCGAAAGGGCTTGGCGAATCCGGCGCCCAATCGCGCGGCGTCGACCAGCCATCCGGGTAGCCTGACGGAGCGAACGGAAAATAGCGCGCTCCGAACGGATCGTTCCTGAGGGCGGGAATATACTTGGTGGCGTGCCGGAATGCGTCAGGCCCCAGGTAAAGCAGATGGCTGCTGCCTCCTGCGAGCGTGTATCCGCCATCCTGCCTGCGCCTGAAAGCGATGTGATTGTCGGCGGCCGCACCTGCATAGATCTCGGGCAGGGGTTCCGTTGCGGCCACAGTCACCCGAACGCTGAGCTGGGGGATGGACACGCCGTGCCGCGCCAGGAACAGGGCCGACCAAGCGCCGCCCGCGACCAGCACGGTGGAGGTCTCGATATATCCCGCCTCGGTCCACACGCCCTTGATCCTGCCGGCCGCGATGTCGAGGCCTCGCGCCGCGCAGTTCTCGGCGATCCTGGCGCCTTTTCGCACGGCGAGCCTGGCCAGCGCTGGCACCGCCAGCCAAGGTTCCGCACGCATGTCGGAGGGCGTCGTCATCGCGCCCGCGAACCTGCGCGACATGCCGGTAATGAGTTTCGCGGTCTCGTTCGCGTCAAGGAGGCGCGTGTCGAGATCATGGACCGCGGCGATCTTCATGAACGCCTCGAAGCCGGCCATGTCCTTGTCGGCATTCGCCAGATAGGTCACGCCGGTCTGGTTCAGCCCGATGTCTTCGCCGCATTCCTCGGCCAGTTGCCGCCACAGACGAATAGCCTCGATGACAATCGGCAGCTCGTCCTCGTCCCGTCCCTGCTTTCTGATCCAGCCCCAGTTCCGGGAGGACTGCTCGGCCGCGACGCGGCCCTTCTCCAGCAGCGTCACCGGAATGTTGCGGGAGGCAAGGAAGAGCGCCGTGGTTGCGCCGATGATGCCGCCACCGACAATCACCACCTGCGACGTCTTCGGCGGCGGCCCGGGGTATTGGATTGGATCCGCTTCGGTGAACGGGAACGTGAGCAAATGGCGCACTCTGAAGGACTGGTTGACGGTTATGGCTTACCGGTTGTCACCGTCCGAGATCAGGAGCAGCCGAAGGCGGATCGTTGTCCCACGACGACAAAGGCAGTCCAGAAGGGAGCGCTCGGCGAAGCTGTCGGATCGTGACCTACACCGGCGCCCCAGCCACCGATCCCCGCACCACCAGATCCACCGGCCAGACCTCGCCGCGCGCGCCCTCTTCCAATCCCGATATCCGCGCCGCCAGGCGCTCGGCGACGCGGGCGCCGGCAAGGCGGATCGAGGAGCGGGTCGTCGACAGCGGCACCGGGAAATTCTCCGGCCGCAACCAGGGGAAGACGTCGTCATGCGCGACCAGCGACAGGTCGCCCGGAATGGTCAGGCCAAGGTCGCGCACGGCGCGCACGACGCCCAGCGCCATGATCAGGCTGGAGCAGACGATAGCCGTCGGCGGCTCATCTTCCTCGAGCAGGCGGCGGGCGGCGCGATAGCCGTTTTCCTCGGTCATGGTCATCGAGCGGATGTGGCGTTCGCCGAGCGTCAGGCCGCTCGCGGCGAGCGCGCGGCGCATACCGCGCTCGCGGTGGATGGCGAAGGTCTCGCGCTCGTTGCCGTTGATCAGCGCCAGGCGCTTGTGGCCGAGCTGGATCAGCAGCCGCGCCGCTTCGTGGAAGGCGCCCTCATTGTCGATGTCGAGATAGGGATAGTCGAAGTCGAAGCCTTCGCTGCGGCCATGGACGATGAAGGGAATGCCCAGCGTGTTGACCAGCGCCAGCCGCCTGTCGGCCGGACGCGGCGAGGAAAGGTAGACGGCGTCGACCTGCCGGTTGGCGACGATGCGCCGGTAGGTGGTTTCCTCGTCGTCGGCATCGGCGGGCGAAAGCACGAGGTCGAGCTCGTGCGCGCGGGCATAGTCGCCGAGGCCGGAGAGGAATTCGACGAAATGCGGATCGATGTCGACGGCGGCGCCGGTCGGCAGCACATAGCCGATCATTCCCGACTTGCCTGTGGCGAGCCGACGCGCGCTGGGGTTCGGCCGGTAGCCGTGGCGCTTGGCGGCGTCCATGACCCGCCGCCGGGTTTCCTCGCTGACCTCGGGATAGCCGTTGAGCGCCCGGCTCACCGTAGTCTGCGAAAGCGACAGCATGTGCGACAGTTGCTTGAGGTTCATCGGAGGCCCTCCAGCCTCAAAGCGCTTTCAAACAGGAATCGATCCGATGATTGTTGGCGTGATCGCCAAGTATCATGACCTTAGAGCGCGATCAGCGCCGTTTGAAGCAAAATTGCTGCTGCGGCGCCAAAAAACTATGCTGCAGCGCACTTTTTTACTCAATCCGGCCGGATTTAAATCGATTAATAAACTCCCCTACTTGACTCCCAGGCAATTCAATGGCGAGATCAAAGCAGCCAAAGCGCTTTGGAAGTCTCTTCGAAAGGTTGCGGTTGCCCTTTCGCTGAGTCACAGTTCCGCGGGCGTCGGCGGACGAAATGGAGGTTTCGTCCGAACTGTTTCAACACTGGGAGGACTGCGATGAAGAAAATGCTTCTCTTGGGTGCCGCGTTCGCTGCGCTCACCCTTGGCCTGCCGGCACATGCCGAGCTGAAATTCAAGCCGGGCGAGGATCCGAAGTTTCACTGGGCGAATTACGACGACCTCAAGAAGGTCGACCTCAAGGGCGAGACGCTGACGATCTTCGGACCGTGGCGTGGCGAGGACGAGACGCTTGTGCGGTCCGTTCTCGACTATTTCCAGGAAGCGACCGGCGCCGAGGTCAAATATTCCTCGTCCGAAAATTATGAGCAGCAGATCGTCATCGACACCCAGGCCGGCAGCCCGCCCAACATCGCCGTCCTGCCGCAGCCCGGCCTCATTCAGGATCTTGCTTCCAAGGGCGTGCTGACCCCGCTGGGCGACGACGTTGCCGCCTGGATCAAGGAAAACTACGCCGCCGGCGACTCCTGGGCCAAGCTCGGCACCTATAATGGCAAGGACGGCAAGCCGGGCTTCTACGCCTTCCCCTACAAGATCGACGTGAAGGGCCTGGTCTGGTACTCGCCCGACAACTTCCAGGAAGCCGGCTACAAGGTGCCGAAGACCCAGGAAGAGCTCGCCGATCTCGAAAAGAAGATCGTCGCCGACGGCGGCAAACCGTGGTGCATCGGGCTGGGCTCGGGCGGCGCCACCGGCTGGCCGGCGACCGACTGGGTCGAGGACATCATGCTGCGCACGCAGCCGCCGGAAGTCTACGACAAGTGGGTGAAGAACGAGATCCCGTTCACCGACCCGGCCGTGGTCAACGCCATCGACATCTTCGGCAAGATCGCCACCGACGACAAGATGGTGGATGGCGGCGCCAAGGCGGTCGCGGCGACCGACTTCCGCGACAGCCCGAAGGGCCTCTTCACCGTGCCGCCCAAGTGCTACATGCACCATCAGGCATCGTTCATCCCCTCCTTCTTCCCGGAAAACGTGAAGCTCGGCCAGGACGCGGACTTCTTCCCCTATCCGCCTTACGCCTCCAAGCCGGAACTGGGCACGCCGCTGGAAGTGGCGGGAACGCTGGTGATGATCACCAAGGATTCCAAGGCCTCGCGCGAGTTCATCAAGTTCCTCGAAATGCCGCTCGCGCATGAATTGTGGATGGCGCAGAAGAGCTTCGTCACCCCGTTCAAGTCGGCCAACAAGGACGCCTATGGCAGCGACGCGCTGAAGAAGCAGGGCGAGATCCTGGTCGGCGCAACGACGGTCCGCTTCGACGGATCCGATCTGATGCCCGGCAAGGTCGGCGCGGGCTCGTTCTGGACCGGCATGATCGACCTGGTCGGCGGCAAGTCCGCGCAGGACGTCGCCGCCGACATCCAGAAAAGCTGGGATGCCATCAAGTAGGCGTCCTGAAATCCTCCTAATCCTCCACCTGGATCCGGGCTACGGCCCGGATCCGACCGGCGGTCGACGCCGGAAGCCTTCGCGTTTCGATTGTTCCGAATAACCGAAAGTCGGTGCATCCGATCGGCAGCCTCGGCTGGCCGGTCATGCGCAGGGAGAGGGACCCATGGCGGCTCAGATTTTCTCGGCCATATTCGTCATCATCATCGGCGTCGGCGGCTGTGTCGCCTATTTCTGGGGCGCCAACAAACTGCTCGACCTCGTCTTCCCGTCGCGCGGCGTCTCGGGGACCGCCGCCGTCGACAATTTGCGCCGGCAGGGACTGGTGCGGCCCTGGCTGTTCGTCGGCCCGGCGATGATCATCCTCACCATCTATCTGATCTACCCGGTCATCGAGACGTTGAGGCTCTCCTTCCTCGATCGCGGCGGCACGAATTTCGTCGGCCTCGCCAATTATGAATGGGCGCTCGGCGATCACGATTTCCGCAATTCGATCCTGAACAATGTGCTTTGGCTGGCGGTGGTGCCGGCGGCCTGCACCTTCCTTGGGCTGATCATCGCCGTACTCACCGACAAGATCTGGTGGGGCACGATCGCCAAGAGCCTTATCTTCCTGCCTCTCGCCATCTCCTTCGTCGGCGCCAGCGTGATCTGGAAGTTCATCTACGAGTATCGCGGCGAGGGCCAGGTGCAGATCGGGCTGCTCAACGCCATCATCCAGTATTTCGGCGGCCAGCCGCAGGTGTGGATATCGCTGCCGTTCTGGAACAACTTCTTCCTGATGATCATCCTGATCTGGATCCAGACCGGCTTTGCCATGGTGATCCTGTCCTCGGCGCTGCGCGGCATTCCCGAAGAGACGCTCGAGGCCGCGGTGATCGACGGCGCCAACCCGTTCCAGATCTTCTGGAAGATCATGGTGCCGCAGATCTGGGGCACCATCGCCGTTGTCTGGACCACCATCACCATCCTGGTGCTCAAAGTGTTCGACATCGTGCTGACCATGACCAACGGCCAATGGAACAGCCAGGTGCTGGCCAATCTGATGTTCGACTGGATGTTCCGCGGCGGCGGCGATTTCG
Organism: Mesorhizobium sp. RIZ17; assembly: GCF_051127865.1. Lineage (NCBI taxonomy): Bacteria > Pseudomonadati > Pseudomonadota > Alphaproteobacteria > Hyphomicrobiales > Phyllobacteriaceae > Mesorhizobium > Mesorhizobium sp. RIZ17. Next base: position 2,244,863 of record NZ_CP147861.1, on the reverse strand, counting down.
GCCGCGGCGCCACCATCGCCATCATCATCATGATCGCGGTCATCCCGATCATGGTCTGGAACATCCGCCAGGCCAACAAAGAGACGGGAGGGCATTGAGATGGCTGCGTCCACCGGAAAGTCCTTCGCCGGCCGCTTCGGCGTCCATATCGCCGTGCTCGTCTTCGTGGTCATCTGGACCATCCCCACGCTCGGCATCCTCGTCTCGTCGCTGCGCGACAAGGACCAGATCGTCGCATCGGGCTGGTGGAACTCCTTCGCCAGTTCCAGCCAGAGCGAGGCCGGGCGTCTTCCCGCGGCGTCGGCGCAAACCCAGAAGGACGGCAAATACGTCATCGAGGGCAACATCTTCGGCGACGGGCCCAAGCGCGAGATCAGCGCCTTCGGCGTGAAATCGTCCGCGCCGACGCAGTACAAGGCCGGAACGGCTGCCGATCTCGGCGACGGTGTCGCCTTGCAGATGAATGCCGACGGCACGTTTGTCCTGTCCTCCGCGAAAGCCTTCGAGGGCGACCGCGGCCAGCGCGTCTATTTCGCCTCTTCCGCGCCGCCGAAATTCACCACGGACAACTACGATGCCGTGCTGTTTTCCGAGGGCATCGGCCGCTCGTTCATGAACTCGCTGACGGTGACCATCCCGGCAACGATCATCCCCATCCTGATCGCAGCCTTCGCGGCCTATGCATTGGCCTGGATGCGGTTTCCGGGCCGGGCGCTGCTGATTGCCGTCATCATCGGCCTGCTGGTCGTGCCGCTGCAGATGTCGCTGATCCCGCTGCTCAAGCTCTACAACGGCGTCGGCACCTTCTTCGGCGTGCCGTCCAAGACCTATCTCGGCATCTGGCTGGCGCATACCGGCTTCGGCCTGCCCTTTGCCATCTACCTGCTCAGGAGCTACATTGCCGGCCTGCCGCGCGAGATCATGGAATCGGCGCGCATCGACGGCGCCAGCGACTTCGAGATCTTCGTCAAGATCGTGCTGCCGCTGTCCTTCCCGGTGCTTGCCTCGTTTGCCATCTTCCAGTTCCTGTGGGTATGGAACGATCTGCTGGTGGCGATGGTTTTCCTCGGCACGGCGCCCGATCAGATCGTGCTGACGGCCAAGCTCAACGCGCTGCTCGGCTCGCGCGGCGGCAACTGGGAAATCCTGACGACATCGGCGTTCATCACCATCATCGTGCCGCTGATCGTCTTCTTCTCGCTGCAGCGCTATTTCGTCCGCGGGCTGCTTGCCGGCTCGGTGAAAGGAGGTTGAAGACATGCAATCGGCTTTGAAGGCGACTTCGAGACCAGACCCCGCCCCAGACCCTGCCATCGACCGCGACTGGTGGCGGGGCGCGGTGATCTACCAGATCTATCCGCGCTCCTACCAGGACTCCAACGACGACGGCATCGGCGACCTGAAAGGCATCGTGCGGCGGCTGCCCTACATCGCCTCGCTCGGCGTCGACGCCATCTGGATCTCGCCCTTCTTCAAATCGCCGATGAAGGATTTCGGCTACGACGTGGCGGATTATTGCGATGTCGACCCGATGTTCGGCACGCTCGCCGATTTCGACGCGCTGGTGACGGAAGCCCATCGGCTGGGCCTCAAGGTGATGATCGACGAGGTGCTGTCGCACACCGCCGACATCCACCCCTGGTTCAAGGAAAGCCGCTCCAGCCGCAACAATCCGAAAGCCGACTGGTATGTGTGGGCCGACGCCAAGCCCGACGGCACGCCGCCCAACAACTGGCTGTCGATCTTCGGCGGCTCGGCCTGGCAGTGGGATACCAGCCGCCAGCAATATTACATGCACAACTTCCTGGCCGAACAGCCCGACCTCAACTTCCACAACGCCGAAGTCCAGGACGCGCTGCTCGACATCACCCGTTTCTGGCTGGAGCGCGGCGTCGACGGCTTCCGCCTCGACACGATCAATTTCTACTTCCACAGCCTGGGGCTGGAGGACAATCCGCCGCTGCCGCCGGAACAGCGCAACGACCAGACGGCGCCGGCGGTCAATCCCTACAATTACCAGGACCATCTCTACGACAAGAGCCGGCCGGAGAACCTCGGCTTCCTCGAGCGCTTCCGCGCGCTGCTCGACGAATATCCGGCGCAGGCCGCAGTCGGCGAGGTGGGCGACTCCCAGCGCGGCCTGGAGGTGGTCGCCGCCTACACCGCCGAGGGCAAGCGCGTGCATATGTGCTATTCCTTCGATTTCCTGGCGCCGGAGAAGATCAGCGCGGCGAAAGTGCGCGCGGTGCTGGAGGCCTTCGGCACGGTCGCCAGCGACGGCTGGTCGTGCTGGGCCTTCTCCAACCATGACGTGATGCGGGTCGCCTCGCGCTGGGCCGCCAACGAGGCGGATCCGACCGCCTATCTGAAGGTGATCTCGGCGCTTCTGATGTCGCTGCGCGGCTCGGTGTGCATCTATCAGGGCGAAGAGCTCGGCCTTGGCGAGGCAGAGCTGAAGTTCGAAGACCTGCAGGACCCCTACGGCATAAGGTTCTGGCCGGAGTTCAAGGGCCGCGACGGCTGCCGCACGCCGATGGTGTGGGACGCTGCCGCCAAGAATGGCGGTTTCTCGAGCGCCAAGCCGTGGCTGCCGGTGCCGGGCAAGCACCTGTCGCAGGCCGTCAACGTGCAGCAGGGCGACGCAAGCTCGCTGCTCGAACATTACCGGCGCTTCCTCGCCTTCCGGCGCCAGCATCCGGCGCTGGCCAAGGGCGACATCACCTTCATCGAAAGCGATGGCGATACCGTCGCCTTCACGCGCCGCGAAGGCAATGAGCGGATCGTCTGCGCCTTCAACCTCGGCGGCAAGCCCGCCGAGGTCGATCTCGGTAAAGGCTCGCTGCAACCCTTGCCCGGGCATGGCTTTTCGGGACAGACTGGCACCGGGCCGGTCCGCCTCGGCGGATATGGCGCCTGGTTCGGGCGCATCGACTGAACTTCTAAAACAGAGATCAACGGGAGAGGAAAAACATGGCCGATGTCACGCTGAACCAGGTGAAGAAATCATACGGCAACCTCAACATTCTCCACGGCATCGACCTCGATATCAAATCGGGCGAGTTCATCGTCTTTGTCGGGCCGTCGGGTTGCGGCAAATCCACCTTGCTGCGGTCGATCGCCGGCCTCGAGGAAATCACCTCGGGCGAGCTGAAGATCGACGGCGAGGTGGTGAACGACGTGCCGCCCTCGAAGCGGGGCATCGCCATGGTGTTCCAGTCCTATGCGCTCTATCCGCATATGACGGTCTACGACAACATGGCCTTCTCGATGAAGATCGGCAAGGAAAGCAAGGCCGAGATCGACAAGCGCGTGCGCCAGGCGGCGGAGATCCTGCAGCTGACCAAATATCTCGACCGCCTGCCCAAGGCGATGTCGGGCGGCCAGCGCCAGCGCGTCGCCATCGGCCGCGCCATCGTGCGCAACCCGAAGGTGTTCCTGTTCGACGAGCCGTTGTCGAACCTTGACGCGGCACTTCGCGTCGCCACCCGCATCGAGATCGCCAAGCTCAAGGAATCGATGCCGAATACGACCATGATCTACGTCACGCACGACCAGGTCGAGGCGATGACGCTGGCGGACCGCATCGTGGTGCTGAAGGAAGGCGTCGTCGAGCAGGTGGGCACGCCGATGGAACTCTATAAGCGTCCAGGCAATCTGTTCGTCGCCCAGTTCATCGGCTCGCCGGCGATGAACATATTGCCGGCGAAGATAGACAAGGCCGGCAATCCGACCGTGGTCAGCCATGTCGGCGGCCGCAAGGCGACGGTGCCGATCGCGACGCCTGCCTCGGCGAATGGCGCCGCGGTCAGCTTCGGCGTGCGGCCGGAGGACCTCGCCATCGCGACCGGTGCGGACTATCTGTTCGAAGGCAAGGTCGACTATATCGAGCAGCTCGGCGAGGTTCAGCTCGTCTATGTCGATATCGGCCGGACCGACCTGCCGCTGGTGGCCAAGCTGCCGGGCAATGTCGAGGTCAAGCGCGGCGAGACGCTGCGGCTCAACGCCGGCGGCGGCGATCTGCACATCTTCGACGCCGACGGCCATTCCTTTACGCTGCATCGCGAGGAAGCGAAGGCCGCCTGACACCTCTCGGATGACTGGCCTTTCCCAGCAAATAAAAAAGCGGCGGGGCAAAGCCCGCCGCTCCTTCCTTCAAACCACAGTCGACTGGTTACCGGTTGCCGAAGTGGTCCCGGTCGCTACCCTGAGGGGCCGACTTCTGCGCGTCGCGCGACGAGTTCAGCAGCTTGTAGACAGGCGAATCGGTGCCGATCGACGACGTGCGTGTGGTGTCGACAGCCGGGGCCGGCTGGTTGACGCCGCTGTTGCCGTAGTTGTCGCTGCCGGCAAAGGCGGCGCCCGAAACGGCCAGCAAGGCCGCAGTGGCAAGAACAATCTTCTTCATTTTAGTACTCCTGAATTTCAAATCCGACCGATGCGGCGGGCAAGCCCGCCGCCGGTTCAAGGTCGGCTGTTAGTTGTTGCCGAAAAGGTTGTGGTCGGCGCCCGTGGTCGCAGGCTGCTGAGTGGCCGGCGCGGACTGGTGGACCGAAGCCGTGTAGGACGAGTCGACCTTGGCGGCCGCCTGATTGGCTTCGTTCGGGTTGTAATGGTCGCTACCAGCGAAGGCGCTGCCGGAAATTGCCAGAAGGGCTGCGGCAGTGAGAACAATCTTTTTCATTTTTTGCTACTCCAGTATCATTATTCAGTCCGTCTAGCGGCGTGTCTTGGGAATGAAATCGCGTCGTTCGGACAACGCTGATTTGGGTGAACCGGCTGCCTGATTCCAATCACGAAGTTTTTCCGTCTGGACCATGATTCCGCATCTTGAAATTTTGATAAGCATGCCTATGATTTTATTTTTATCGAATGAAGTCATACTCTTATGCGCATCCGGCAGTTGGCTCACAAAATGTATCGGAGCCCCGACGTTCACACCGTCCTGCACGCACCGTCAACAGAAACGAACCGTTCAGTTCGATTTTAGAATCTCCTAATAGTCACTTTTCGATACTGTTAATCATCCTACCCCCTGTTTCAAAGACCGATTCGGCCCGCTGCGGGATCGTGTTCTGGCTGAGAACCAAGAGCGCGTTCGCGCCGGAAGAGGTTGCAGCCGCCTGCTTGTCCATGCTGGAAATCAAGTCTCGATCCGCCAACCAAACCCCAAAATGGTCGAGACGGCGCCGGCACCCCTTGCCTTGCCAAGCAAGGATCGAGCGTTTACAGGCGTTGTCCAGGGGTCAGGCAATGATACGACCGGCGCAGCCGGCCGGCTGGAATTGCAGAGCGGGGTCAAGGACATGCCTCTTTCCGACGTCTATGCCGTTGCGAGCAGGGACATCGTCTTCGAATCCTTCGACGGCGAAGCCGTCGTGCTCGACCTCTCCAATGGCAAGTATTTCGGCTTCTCCGATTCCGGCAGCAAGGTGTGGCAGGCGCTGTCCTCGGGTGTCGGCACCGAGGCGCTGATCCGATCCGCGGCGGGCGCTGCCATGATCGACGTCGCAACGCTCGAGTCCTTCATTGGGCAGCTGGTCGAGTTTGGGCTGCTGGCCCCTTCCGACGCAATGCCGCTGCCCTCTTCCGACGATTTGCCGGCGGCGCTGGCGTCGGCGCGCGAGCCGCTCAATGTCAGCGTCCACGACGATCTTGCCGACCTCATCACCGTCGACCCGATCCACGAAGTCGAGGAACCGCTCGGCTGGCCCGCCGTCAAGCAGGTTTCCTGAGCGACCGGCGACGGGCCAGGTCAGGCTGGAACAGACCATGCCACGCGTCACGATCGAGACCCTGCCGGACTACGCCCGCTTTCTCCTCGCCGCCGCCGAAAGCGCGGCCGCGCAATTCCCGGTCCAGCGAACCATCCGCCTGCCCGGGCTGGAACTGATCGCGCACCTCGATTCCGGCACGCTCGCGGATGCCCTTGGCCACGCGTTCGTGGAAGCCGACGGCGGTCGGCGGGACTTGCGCCAATGCCGCATTTTCATCGGCCATCCGGGCGTCGGCGACATGCCGGTGCCGGCAAGCTGGGGCGATGCGCATTTCACCGAACATGGCTTTGCCCAGAAACTCGCCGAGGCGGGGCTGCGCGGCCATCATTTCCACGATCTGGATTTCTGGCAGGTCTATGATCCCGACCGACGGGTCGGCGTCCAGCTGATGCGGTCCGCCGACGCGTTTCCACCCTGGGAGCAGGGGGCGCCATTGCGCGCGTTCCTGCACTGGGAATACGCCGCACGCGGCATGCGCCTGGCCCATGCCGGCACGCTGGGCCTCGACGGCAAGGGCGTGCTGCTGGCCGGCGCCGGGGGCGCGGGAAAATCCGGAACCGTCGTTGCCGGCCTGCTCAACGGGCTGGACAGCGTCGGCGACGACTATGTGCTGATCGACCTCGATAACGGCGTGACCGCGCGGCCGCTGTTTTCAGTCCTGAAGCAGGACCCCCAAGGTTTTGCCCGGCTCGGGTTGGAAAGACGACTGGGCGGAGACCGCCCGATCAACTGGCAAGGCAAGCACGCCTTTCACATTAACGAGATAGCACCTCGGCCAATGCGTGCGACTCTGGACATTTCTGCGTTGATGGTGCCACATGTCAGTGGCGGAAAGACGAGTTCGATCGCACCGATTTCGCGCAAGGATGCCATCATCGCGCTGGCGCCCTCCGGCATTGCCCAGATGCCTGGCGAGCGGGAAAGCGGCTTTCGCTTCTTCAGCGATCTCACACGCTTGCTGCCGTGCTACCGGCTTTTCCTCGGGACGCATCCGGAGGAGATTGCCGGTACGATTGCGGATTTCCTAGCGCGGGTGCCCGATGAAGCTGAGCGTGATCATGCCGGTCTATAACCGCGAGCGCTTCGTCGTCCCGGCCCTGCGCTCGCTGCTGCGGCAGCGCGACGCCGCCGACCTCGACATCATCGTCATCGACGACGGCTCGACGGACGGATCGGCCGAGGCGGTGCGCTCGATGATGGACGAAAACAGCTGCATACGCCTGTTCCGGCACGCTCATACGGGTGTTGCCGGCGCCCGCAATGCAGGTCTGCGGCAATTGCCGGCGGATGCCAGCTTCGTGTCCTTCCTCGATTCCGACGACATCTCGCTTCCCGGCCGGTTCAAGGCCGACCTCGTCCATTTCGAAACGCATCCCGCCCTCGACCTGACTTACTCGCTTATGACGCTGGCCGACCGGATCGACGACGAGACATTGGAGCCGGCCGCGAACAGCCGTATCATGACGCTTCGCGGGCTCTCCTTGAGCACCGCCCTGTTCAGCCGGGCGCTTGTCGATCGCATCGGCTGGTTCGACGAGGAGTTCGAATTGTCCGAGGACACAGACTATCTGCTGCGCGTCTTCGAAACGGGCCCCCGTTACGAGCTGCTGGATAGCGTCGCGATCTACTACCGGCGCCATGCGGGAAACACCACCAGGGAGAATGACGGCAGGTTGCGCGACCACCTGCGGGCGATCCACAAATCGATCAGACGGCGCAGGGCGGATCCTTCGCTGCGCGAGGCTCCGGGAATTTTCGAATTCAAGAGCCCGCCCGACTGGCAGGTCATGTGATGAGCGCCGGGGGGCGAGACAGCGCAAGACCAACGAGGAGCTTCGGATGAAGCTCTCCGTGATCATGCCGGTCCACAATCGCGAGACCTATGTCGGCGCGGCGCTTCGCTCGCTCATCAGGCAGCGCGACGCCGCCGACCTCGACATCATCGTCATCGATGACGGCTCGACCGACGGTTCGGCCGAAGCGGTGCGCTCGATGATGGGCGAAGCATCTTGCATCCGGCTGTTCCGGCAGGAAAACATGGGCGTGACCAGGGCGCGCAACAGCGGGCTCGGGCGGCTCAGGCCGGAGACGGAACTGGTGTCCTTTCTCGATTCGGACGACATCTCGCCAGCCGGGCGCTTCGCGGCGGACCTCGACCTTTTCAGGCGGGATCCCTCGCTCGAGCTCACCTATTCCAGGATGATGCTGGTCGACAGGCTCGACGACGAGACGCTCGAACCAACCCGCGACAGCAACAGCATCACCGTGCGCGGCATCCATCTCTCGGCGGCGATCTTCTCGCGCCGCCTGGTCGACCGGATCGGCAGTTTCGACGAGGACTTCGCCCAGGCCGAGGATACGGACTTCCTGCTGCGCAGCTTCGAGGTCGGCCCCCGATACGTGCTGCCGGACACGCTGGCGCTTTATTACCGGCGGCACGCCGGCAACATGACAAGGCAGGAAGACGTCCAGGCGCGCGAGTTCATGCGCGCCATCTACAAATCGATGAAGCGCCGCAGGGCCGACCCGTCGCTGAAGCCGATCGAAGGCATCTTCGAACTGAAGAAACTCGCGGACTGGCGGTTCATGTGATGAGCGGATACGGCGTCGTCATTCCGGCCTACAACGCCAGCGCCACGATCGCCGAGACGCTGCGGTCGGTAGCGGCGCAGACGGCGCGCCCCGAACTGGTCGTGGTGGTCGATGACGGCTCGACGGACGATCTCGCCGCCGCGATCGGCGGCATCGACCTGCCGCTCGAGCTTTTGCGCCAGGACAATGCAGGGCCCGGCAGCGCGACCACGCGCGGCATCGCCGCGCTGTCGACGCACTTCATCGCCACGCTCGATGCCGACGACCTTTGGCTGCCCGGAAAGATAGCGGCGCAGCTTGCCCATCTCGAACGGCTTCCGGCGACATCCGGGGTCTTCACCCATATACGCAGTTTCCGCGACGGAGAGCCCGCCGCGATGGCCCCGACCGCGACGCCCGGCTGGTCGCGCTCGACGATGCTGATACGCCGGGCGGCCGCGCAGGGCGTCGGACCGATGGTCGACCCGCAGGGCGGCCGTGGCGAGATGATCGACTGGATCGCCCGTGCGCGGGAAAGCGGTTTTGTCCTCGACATGATGCCTGACATCCTGGCGCTGCGGCGCATCAGACCGGGAAGCCTGTCCTACGGGCGCGATGCGGCACGCGACCGCGGTTACCTGGAAGTGGCACGGCTCGCCATGCTGCGACGGGCGCAAAGCAAGGCCGGCTCCAGCTGATGGCGAAAATCCGCCGCATCGGCAGGCGCTTTCCCGACTATGGCTGGTCGTGGCCGACCGGCTCGCTCGACCAATTGCTCAAGGCAGCGCTTCTGCCCGACGAAGAGGCGGCGCGCCTTTGCGCCGAACGCTGGCTGGACGAGAACGACATCGACCATGTCTCCTTCCGGGAACACCGGTTGCTTGCCGCGATCTCCGACAGGTTCGGACGCAAGCTTGCCGGCCACGCCGCCTATCCGCGCCTAGTCGGCCTGCAGAAGATGCTGTGGACCAAGTCGCGCATGGCCATGCGGGAGGCCGAGCCGGCGCTGAAGGCGATGGTCGATGCCGGTTGCACTGTGATGCTGATCAAAGGCGCCAGCCGCATCGCGCTCGACGCCGCCGCGCAGCGCGGGCGCGTGGCGCATGACATCGATATCCTGGTGCGGCCCGACGATATGCAGCCGGCTTTCGATGTGCTGCGCGACCGTGGCTGGCAGATCGCCACTGGCGTTTCCCCGCAATATCTGCGCACAAGGCTGGCGTCGCTGCGCTCGATGAATTTCTTCAAGGGCAATTACGGCGACATCGACCTGCATCAGCTCGCTTATGATGGCTCGCAGCAGAATGCCGAGGACGACCTGGCGATCTGGCACCGCGCGATTGCCGCCAAATTCAGCGACGTCGGCGTGGTCGTGCCCTCGCCCGCCGACCGCATCGCTTTGGCCATCGCGCATGGCGGCCTCGACGCGCATACGCATAGCGATTGGCTGGTCGACTGCGCCGTGGCCATCGAAGGCGGCGATGTCGACTGGGGCATATTCCTCGATGTCATCGCCAGGCGCGGCCTCGCCGTGGCCGCGGCCGTGGCGCTTTCCTACCTTGCGCTTGAGATCGGCATCGCGGTGCCGGAGGCCATCCTGACCAAGGTGGTGGATATGGCCGACCGGCGCGGCGCGGCGCGGCTGTCGTCGGTCCTGCAGGCCAAGCCGCGCACTGATTTCGGCGCGCTGACCTGGCTGTCGCGGGGATTTGCGAAGCAGTTGCGCCTGCGGCGCAAGAAAGGCCGGCTGAAGCAGACCGAGCCGGACATCGTGTGGCGCGGGAAGTCCATAACGGCGAAGGCAACCGGCGCGCCGCCGCCGTTCGTGCTTTCCCAGGCGCTGGATGAGCCGCAGGGCGAAATCAGCGAGATGATGCTCGATCTCGTCGTGCGCATCGTCGTCCCGCCGGTCAGGCGACGCATCGAAATGGAGATCAATGCGGGCGACCGGCACGTGGCGCGGCTGCGCTCGATGATGATCAGTCGTTCCGGTGGGGAGCGGATGCTGCGCTTTCGCGGCAAACTGATGCTTGACCGGACGGGACAGGCCCTGGTGCTGGAGGCACGGCCGTCACGGCAGTTTCGCGTCTGGGACAACGAGCAGGCCGTCGCCACCTATGGCGCGCTGCCATTCCAGCTCGTTTCAGCAAAATTTTCTCCGACCGGATGAGCCCTGGCGGGCCGCTGGCGTTGATTACGGCGTCGGCGGCTCGGCGAGGGCAGCCTGGCAGTTGCTCAGGAGTCCGGAGTGATCAGTTCCAAGGAGGGGAAGTAGGTCCGATATCGGCCGACATCGCGGGTCAGAAGCGGGAGGCGGCCGACCGCGGCATGAGCTCCGATGAAGAAGTCAGGCAACACGCCGGTTTTGTGTCCTCCTGACCGGCGGTACTGTGTGAATACCTTTCCGGCAAGGAAAAGAGCCGCCCTTGGCATGGCAGTCATTTCAAGACCGGCCACATCAAGAAACGCCTCAAGATCCTCGATGCGGGCGTAGCGAACGGCAAGCTCGGCATAGATCACGTGGTTGATCAACAATGGTCCATTGAGACTTGCCGCCTCAAGCTGCGCAAGCGACCAATCCGCCCAGTTTGGATCGTCCGTAACGAGGTCGAGCAGAACATTGGTATCGACAAGCGTCACGTTTCGCCGCGCGTCAGAGCCATGATTGCGTCGGTCGTGAGTCCCTCACCAGCATGGCCGCGCAGCTTGGCAAATCGGCTCACCGGCCGTTTTTTGTCGACAGGAGCCAACACGACGCTTCCATCGGCGGCGCGCCTGAAATCGACCCTGCTTCCGGGAACGATCCCCAGCAGGTCGCGGACCGGTTTGGGGATGGTCACTTGCCCCTTTGCTGTAACGGTGGTGGCCATCTTCGCCCCCTCGGTAATACCAGATACAAGTAAGGTATTACTTTCTGGATCGAATTTCAACGGCTCGCAATTGCAATTCAAACTCCGTAACGCTCGGTGCGGATGATTTCCGCCGGAACGCCGGCGCCGATCAGGGCATCGGCGGCGGCTGACACGAACGCGTTCGAGCCGCAGACATAAGCGAGCCTTGGCGCCTTCGGCAGGCGCTCGATAGCCTGCGCCATCATGCGGGCGTCGACGCGCCGGGAATAATCGGACGGCCGCCTCGCCGGTTCGCGGGTCAGCGTCAGCACCAGATCGAACCCGTCGCGGCGATCGTCGAGGCCGATCAGCTCGTCACGGAAAATCACCTCGTCCCAGACCCGCGCCGAGAACACCAGCGCAACGGGCACCGCATTGTTGCGCAGCGTGCGATGGCGCACCATCGCCATCAGCGGCACGACGCCCGAGCCGCCGCCGACCAGCAGGATCGGCCCGCCGTCGCTCTCTTGCCAGATGAAATGGCCGCCGAGCGGCCCGCGCAACTCGATCTCGTCGCCGACGGCGGCCACGTCATGGAAGAAGGGCGAGACCTCGCCGTCGTCTAGCCGCTCGATCGCCAGCTCGATAGCAGCACCGGCTACCGGCGCCGATGCGATGGAATAGGAGCGGCGCGCCTGATAGCCATCCGGCGCCGTCAGCCTGATGTCGACGTGCTGCCCGGCCAGATGGGCGACGGGCCGCGACGGTCGGAACCAGAAGCTGGTGACGCGCGGCGTGCGCTTTTCGATGCGGGCGATCGTGGCTGCCTGCCAGGGCGATTGCGGCGATGGCTCGACGCTCATCGATTGCTGCTCACGGATCGCCCCTCATGGAGATCGCCCCTCATGGATCGCTCGAATAGCGCTGCTCGCGCCAGGGGTCACCATACATGTGATAGCCGCGCAGCTCCCAGAAGCCCGGTTCGTCGCGCTCGGTGAACTGCAGCCCGTTCACCCATTTGGCCGATTTCCAGAAATAGAGATGCGGCACCAAAAGCCGCGCCGGCCCACCATGGTCCGATGTGATCGGCTTGCCCTCATAGAGCAGCGCCACCATCGCCTTGCCGGTGACGAGGTCCTTGGTCGGCACATTGGTGGAATAGCCGTCGAAAGACAGCGCCAGCGTGTAGGCAGTCGGCGGCTCGATGCCGGCGTCGGCGAGGATGTCGTCGACCATTACGCCTTGCCAGGGCGTGTTGAACTTGGTCCAGGCCGTGACGCAATGGATGTCGCGCGTCATCTTGCTCTGCGGCAGGGCGTTGAACTCTGCCCAGTTCCATTTCTTGATCGGCCGCGGCCCCTGCTTGAGGGTGAAGGACCAGTCCTCGGTGCGCACCCGCGGCGTCGGCCCGGCCGACAGAACCGGGAAACCCTGCTCCAGATACTGGCCGGGCGGAATGCGCGCGTCGGTGTCGGAAGGAGGACGCCGTCCGGAAAAGAAACCACGGGTCACCATCGAGACATCTCCTGCGCCGGCGGAAACGATCGGCGCAGTGTTCTCGAAGATGTCGCCGCGGGCAACAGGAATCTCGGCGACCCGCCAGTATCCGGCGGGTCGCCACGCGCGCTCAGCCGGTGGCGAAGGGCACGGCGACGAAGATCTGCGCATCGCCGCGATCGACCAGCAAGAGCACCGACTTCTTGCCGGACTTGCCGGCCTCGGCGATCGCCTGGTTGGCCTGCCGTGCATTCTTCACCGGCGTCTGGTCGACGGCGACGATAAGATCGCCGGGCTGGAGGCCGGCGGCCGAGGCCGCCTTGTCCGGATTGACGCGCGCGACCACCGCGCCGTGCTGGTTGTTGGCAAGATTGAGCTGGTCGCGGATATCGGGCGTGAGGTCGGTCAGGCCGAGGCCGAGCGAAGGAACGCGAAGTCCTTGTTCGGCCGATGGGCTGCGGCCTTCATTGCCGTTCGAGGCGGTCTTCTGATCATCGGCGTTGCGGCCGACATCGGCGGAGATCTGCATCGCCTTGCCCTTGCGCCAGACATCGACGGTTTCCTTGGCGCCCGGCGACACGTCGGCCACGGCGCGCGACAGGTCCTTCGGATCCTTGATCTCCTGGCCGCCGAAGCCGGTGATGACGTCGCCGGTTTCAATACCAGCCTTGGCCGCCGGCGACCCGTCGGTGACCTGGGAAACCAGCGCGCCGGCCGGATGATCGAGGCCGATGGCGCTGGCGACATCCGGGGTGACCGGCTGGATCTGCACGCCGAGATAGCCGTATTCGATGTCGCCGCCCTTCATCAGCTTGGCGACGACCTTCTCAGCCTGGTCCGACGGGATGGCGAAGCCGACGCCGACACTGCCGCCATTGGGCGAATAGATGGCGGTGTTGATGCCGATGACATTGCCGTTGACGTCGACAAGCGGACCGCCGGAATTGCCGTGGTTGATCGGCGCGTCGATCTGGATGAAGTCGTCGAACGGCCCGCTATGCAGGTCGCGGCCGCGCGCCGAAACGATGCCGGCGGTGACCGTGGTGCCGATGCCGAACGGATTGCCGATCGCCAGCACCTGGTCGCCGGTCATCAGTCTGTCGGAATCGCCCCATTTGACGGTCGGCAGCGGCTTGTCGGCCTTGATCTTGAGCACCGCCAGATCGTTCTTGGCGTCGTGGCCGACGAGCTTGGCGGGAAGCTCGGTACCGTCGTCGAGCGTCACCTTGATCGAGCTTGCGCCGTCGACGACGTGGTTGTTGGTGACGATGGTGCCGTCAGCGCCGACGATGAAGCCGGAGCCCAGGGCCTCCTGCCGCTGCGGCTGCTGCTGCGGCGGCGTCTTCGGCATCGGCATGCCCTGGTCGCCGAAGAATTGCTGGAAGAACTGGTCGAAAGGCACATTGCCGCCCATCGGCGAACCATCTTCGGCCTGCGCCTTCATCACCGAAGTGATGGTGACGACGGCCGGCTTGGTAACGGCGATGACCGGCGCAAAAGAGCCGTTCGGGGCCGTGATGCCGGGGACGGGGGTCTGCGTCGTCGCGGCCACGGTGCTGAGGCCGGCATTGCTTTGGGCGAAGGAAACGACGACGGGCGAAATGATCAGCGCGGCGCCCAGCAGGGCGGCGACGCGATGTCTGCGAAGAATGCTTGAGGGTGACATGGTCGTTCTGTCCGGGCGAGAGTTGATCCAGCGTCGCGGGCGCTCCCACGGGATCGTCCGTCGACGTGCCGATGGCCGGATTTGCCTGTCTCGCCGTGCATGGCAGCCGGCCGTCTCGACAGACAAGCATCTAGGTCGTGGAATGGCCCGAATTAGGGTTTTTGGGCGACCTTACGAAGATTTAATTCAGAGGGCGCTTACGAAACGCTCCCGCCGACGCAGGTAGGACGAAGCCATTTCGCGCATGCGGGCGGCATCGAAGCTCGGGCCATGACCGCCATGGCCGATGCGGATCGGCAGGTCGAGCAGGCGCTGCATGGTGCGGCAATAGGCCGTACGATCCGAATCCGGCAGATCGTCGATCAGCATGCCGTCATAGATGGCATCACCGGCGAAGAAGAGGCCGTCGGCCTCGTCGAAAAGCGCGATCGAGTCCGGCGAGTGTCCAGGCAGATGCAACACGCGGAATTTCCTGTCGCCGAGATCGACGATATCGCCCTCGTCCAGCGCGCGGATCAGCGGGGCGGAGGGAATGCGGTAATCGGCCGCCTTCCAGTCCGGCGCCGGCAGCTTCGAGACGGCGCCGTCGAGATTGTGGAACATGTAGGCGTAGGTGACGGCATCATCCATGTCGTCGAACCGCGCCGCGCTCATCTTCGGCCCCATGCGCAGCGGGAATTCGTGCAGCGAGCCGACATGGTCGAGATGGATGTGCGTGGCGACGACGATGAGCGGCTTGCCGGCCGGCGTGTCGATCTCGGGTGCCAGCGGCCGGATGCCCATGCCGGTGTCGACCAGCAGGTCCGCGTCGCGACCCTTCAAGTGCCACATGTTGGCACGCACGAAATCATGCACGAAGGGTTCGGTCAGCATCGTCGTGCCGGCATCGACTTTCGCCTTGCCGAACCAGTCGCCAACCTCAAGCTCGGGCATCGGGCCACCGCCCATCAGACGAACGGCTTCCCGACCTTGTATTTTTCCGGCACCAGCCGCTTCAGATAGGCCATGCCGGCTTCCGAAAGCTGGTTGGCGTCCGGCTTCATAAAATCGTCGGGCATATGCCGTGTCTTGCCGGCCACCGCCTTCAGCGGCACCTTCTTCAGCACGGTCTTCGACCCGTCATACTGGATCGCGACCGAGCCGCCGCCTTCACCGGCGACGGCAACCGCGAAGGCGCCGGCGTCGAAGGCCTCTCTGGCGTCGACAGCGCTGATCGCGCCGACATAGCCGCGTGGCATGTAGCCCAGCGCGTCGACCCGCGCGCGCTTCCCCGGCAGGCCTTCGGCCAAAGCCCGCTCCAGCGCTGCCGGCAGGTCGCTGCCGGACAGCTTGACATTGCCGTGCTGGTCGCGCTCGAGCTTTTCCGGTGGCACAAGGCTTTCGACCAGCGCCTTGCCGTCGGCGGTGCTGACGCCTTCGGAGACGGCGACGATGCAGCGTTTGTGGCGGTCCAGCTTTTCGCGCACTTCATCGATGAAGCGTTTCGCCGAGAAGGCGCGCTCCGGCACGTAGATCAGATGCGGCCCGCTGTCGGGATCGAGCTGCCAGGCGGCCGCGGCGGCGGTGAGGAAGCCGGCATGCCGGCCCATGACGATGCCGACATAGATGCCGGGCAGCGCGCGGAAATCGAGATCGACCGAGAGGAAGGCGCCGGCGACGAATTCGGCGGCCGAGATGAAGCCCGGCGTATGGTCGTTCTCCTCGAGGTCGTTGTCGATGGTCTTCGGCGCGTGCACGAAGGCGATCGAGCCGCCGGCTGCATCGGTCAGGATCTGCTGGGTGCCCGACGTGTCGTTGCCGCCGATATAGATGAAGGCGTCGGCGCCGGCCTTTTTCAAGCCGTTGAGGATGACCTCGCAATAGGCGGCGTCCGGCTTGTCTCGGGTCGAGCCGAGGGCGGCGCTCGGCGTGCCGGCGATCAGCCGCAGCCTGTCCTCCGGGATGCCTGACAAGTCGACATAATTGCCGTCGCGGATGCCGCGCACGCCGTGGATCGAACCCAGCACCTTGGCGCCGGGATGACGCTTGCGGATTTCCAGCGTGGCGCCGACGACCGTCTGGTTGATGACGGCGGTCGGGCCGCCGCCCTGCGCGATGACGAAGGTTCCAGCCATGCTTTTTCTCTCCCTAGAGCATGATGCCGAAAAGTGAGAAGCGGTTTTCGGGCGACATCATGCTCTATCTCTTTGATGTAGAGGCGGATTCAGATTTCAGGTCCATTGGACCTGAAGTCATCCGGCTCCAGGCGAAGGTTTTCATGGCACCTTCGCCTGTCTTGCGGCATCGCGCAACGGAAGAAACTCATGCCTGCCGCGCAAAAATGCTCAGCGGTTTTTGGGCGGCACGCGCCAGAAGAGACGACCGACGGCGTGCGTCAGACCACGACGACCGGGTTCTTCTTGGAGACGCGGCTGTAGAGGTCGATGATGTCCTGGTTGATCAGGCGCACGCAGCCCGACGACATCGCCTGGCCGATGCTCCACCATTCGGGCGAACCGTGGATGCGGTAGCCGGTGTCCTTGCCGTTCTGGTAGATGTACAGCGCCCGGGCCCCAAGCGGATTGGTGAGGCCGCCGGGCTGCCCGCCCTGCCATTTCACCAGTTCGGGCTTGCGCTGGATCATTTCCGGCGGCGGCGTCCACACCGGCCATTCGCGGCCGTACTGGATGTTGGCACGGCCCGACCAGCGGAAGCCATCCTTGCCGATGCCGACGCCGTAGCGGATGGCGTCGCCGCCGGGCTGGACCAGATAGAGCATGCGCTCCTGCAAATGGACGACGATGGTGCCGGGCGCCTCGCCGGTCTTGTCAACGACGATCTGACGGCGAAACTGCGGCTTGACCTTCTGCCACGGCACCTCCGGCACCTGGAAGCCGCCATCGGTGAGCGAGGCGTACATGACATCAGGGCCGGTGATGTTCTTGTCGACGCTGATCGCCGGGCGCATGGGCGGCACGGAACCGGTGACGGTGTTGTCGAGTTGCATTTGCGGCAGGTCGAGCGTGTCGGTGGTGCTGCAGCCGGCCAGGCCGAGCAACGCCATGGCGCCGGCGCCCGAAAGCACGGCGCGGCGGGAGAACTGAATTTCGGTATCGATTGCGGCGCCGTTGGAAGGCGGCGTCAGACGTTGCGGCAACTCGCGCATGCACCAAACCCTACGCTGCCGGCGGGAAGCACGGTCCGGCCGGATCGCAGGCATTTTCGCCACGCATGGTTGAAAAAGGGTGAAAGAGCGGAAGCCGGGCTTAACCCTAACGGATCGTTGCGGCGGCCAGTGGGCCTGCGGCACGGCCCCCGAAGATTTTTCCAACAGGCCCTTTACATTACCGCCGGCCCCAGGATTTATCCTTTTCTTTGCGCTCAAGGAGCAGGGAAATGTCCTTCGAAAACTGGGCCGCCTTCGCCGCCGCCTCTTCCATCCTTCTCGTCATTCCGGGCCCGACGATCCTGCTGGTCGTCTCCTACGCGCTTGGGCAAGGCTGGCGCACCGCGCTGCCGATGGCGGTGGGCGTGGCGCTGGGCGACTTCACCGCCATGACGCTGTCGATGCTCGGCATCGGCGCGCTGCTCGCGGCTTCGGCCACGGTGTTCACCATGCTCAAGGTGATCGGCGCCGGCTATCTCATCTATCTCGGCATAAAGCTGTTCCGCGCCGGCGGCGCGCTGAAGGCGGAGCCGCGCACCGACGCGGTTTCGGCGGCAAAGATGATGGCGCATGCCTGGCTGGTGACGGCGCTCAACCCGAAGAGCATCACCTTTTTTGTCGCCTTCCTGCCGCAGTTCCTCGACCGGCACGCCGACTTCTGGTCGCAGATGCTGATCTTCGAGACGACGTTCCTGACCTTGGCCTTCGCCAACGCGTTCGGCTACGCGCTGATCGCATCCAGGGCCCGCGCGATCGTGCGCAACCCAAAGGCGATCCGCATCTTCAACCGCACCGGCGGCACGCTGCTGGTCGGCGCCGGCATCGCTACGGTGGCGATGCGGTCGGCCAACTGACGCTATGAAGGACGCATTCGGCCTCACCTATTCGGGCGCGACCGAAGCCGGGTTTTCGTCCTACGCCCGGGCCGTGCATGAACTGCAATGCTTCATCGGCGACCCGGTCGGATCGATCGACCGCGCCATTGCCGACGATCCCGGCTTCGTGATGGCGCATGTGTTCAAAGGCTATCTGTTCGGCCTTGCCACGGAGCGGGAGGCGATGGCCGTCGTGCGATCCTGTCATGCGGCGGCGCAGCCGCTGGCCGGCACCACGCGCGAACAGGCGCATGTCGCGGCGCTCGGCCATCTCGCCGAAGGGCGTTGGCATGAGGCCGCGCGCATCCTCGAGGATATCGCGATCGACAGTCCGCACGATGCGCTGGCTTTACAGGTGGGGCATCAGATCGATTTCTTCACCGGCAACGCCCGCATGCTGCGCGACCGCATCGGTCGGGCGCTGCCGGCCTGGCAAAAGGATATGCCGGGCTACCACGCCATTCTCGGCATGCAGGCCTTCGGGCTGGAGGAAATGGGCGACTATGGGCGCGCCGAATCGCTCGGACGGCAGGCCGTCGAGATCGAGCCACGCGACGGCTGGGCGCAACACGCGGTAGCCCACGTCATGGAAATGCAAAGCCGGCAGCGAGACGGTATCGCCTGGATGCGGGCCAATCCGGATGCATGGACGAAGGAGAGCTTTCTCCAGATCCACAATTGGTGGCACCTGGCGCTGTTCCATTACGATCTCGGCGAAACCGACGAGGTGCTCAAGCTCTATGACGGGCCGATCTATGGCGACCGCTCGACCTTGGCGCTCAACATGGTCGATGCCTCGGCGATCCTGTGGCGCCTCAGCCTCGGCGGCGTCGATGTCGGCGACCGCTGGGCGACGCTTGCCGCCAACTGGATCCCGAAAGCCGCCGCCGGCAATTACGCCTTCAACGACGCGCATGCGATGATGGCCTTTGTCGGCGCGGGGCTGGAGGCGCCAGCCGGGACGCTGCTCGAGGCGCAGCGCGAAGCGATGCGCGGCAGCGACGACAATGCCGCCTTCACGCGCGATGTCGGCCATCCGCTGACGCTTGCGATCAAGGCCTTCGGCGAGGGCAAGCACGACGAGGCGGCACGGCTGATCCGGCCGATCCGCTCGATCGCGCATCGTTTCGGCGGCAGCCACGCGCAACGCGACGTGATCGACCTGACGCTGATCGAGGCCGCTCTGCGCGCCGGCGATACCGCGCTCGCGCGGGCATTGACCGCCGAACGGCAACTGGCCCGGCCGGACAGCCCGCTGTCGGCGCTGTTCTCGAGGCGCGCCGCCGATTTGTCAGAGAATTGACCCGGGACGGATCTTGCCCTAAAAACTGGCCAAGCCAGATTTTTTCGAGATCCGAAAAAATTAACGGCATTGGGAGGAAATCATGTATCTCGGCCTCGACCTGGGCACTTCGGGCGTCAAGGCGCTGCTGATCGACGACGGCCAGAAGGTCATCGGCTCCGGCCATGGATCGCTCGACGTCTCGCGGCCGCATCCGGGCTGGTCGGAGCAGGATCCGGCGCATTGGATCGAGGCCTGCGAGACGGCCATTGCCGAACTCGAGGCTTCTCATCCGAAAGAGCTGGCGGCGGTCAAGGGCATCGGCCTTTCCGGCCAGATGCATGGCGCTACCCTGCTCGATGCATCGGACAAGGTGCTGCGCCCCTGCATCCTGTGGAACGACACGCGCAGCCATGTCGAGGCGGCCGCGCTCGATGCCGATCCGCGTTTCCGCCAGCTCACCGGCAACATCGTTTTCCCGGGCTTCACCGCGCCGAAGCTTGCCTGGGTGAAGGAACACGAAGCCAGGATCTTTGCCGCCGTCGCCAAGGTGCTGCTGCCCAAGGACTACCTGCGGCTCTGGCTGACTGGCGAGCACATGTCCGAAATGTCGGATTCGGCCGGCACCTCGTGGCTCGATGTCGGCAAGCGCCGCTGGTCGCCCGAACTGCTTGCAGCGACGTCGCTCGACGAAAAGCACATGCCCTCGCTGGTCGAAGGCACTGAGAAGGCCGGCGGCTTGCGCGGCGAGCTCGCCTCGAAATGGGGCATCGCGGCGGGCATTCCAATTGCCGGCGGCGCCGGCGACAACGCGGCTTCGGCCTGCGGCATGGGCACTGTCGGCGCCGGCCACGCCTTCGTCTCGCTCGGGACGTCGGGCGTGCTCTTCGCCGCCAACGCCTCCTATCTGCCCAATCCGGAAAGCGCGGTGCACACGTTCTGCCATGCGCTGCCCAGCACATGGCACCAGATGGGCGTGATCCTGTCGGCCACCGATTCGCTCAACTGGCTATCGGAAATCACCGGAAAGAGTGCAGGCGACCTGACCGGCGAGCTCGGCGATACGCTGAAGGCGCCGACGGGCGTCACTTTCCTGCCTTATCTTTCGGGCGAGCGCACGCCGCACAATGATTCCGCCATCCGCGGCTCCTTCACCGGGCTGGCGCATCAGTCGAGCCGGGCCGTGCTGACGCAGGCGGTGCTGGAAGGCGTCGCCTTCGCCTTCCGCGACAGTCTGGAAGCGCTGAAGACAGCCGGCACGATGCTGACACGGGTGACCGCGATCGGCGGCGGCTCGCGCTCGCGCTACTGGCTGAAGGCGATCGCCACCGCGCTGCAGGTTCCGGTCGACATTCCCGCCGACGGCGATTTTGGCGCGGCGTTTGGTGCGGCAAGGCTGGGGTTGATTGCCGCGACAGGCGCCGATCCGCTCGGCGTGTGCACGGCTCCCGCGACAGACGCCACGATCGAGCCGGACGCCGGGCTGGGTGGGGCTTTCGCGGATGCCTATCAGAGGTATCGCGCGCTTTATCCGGCGGTAAGGTCGGTAACTGCGTGACTATGCGCGAGGCCCCCCTCTCTGCCCTGCCGGGCATCTCCCCCTCGAGGGGGGAGATTGGCAGTTGGGGCGCCCCGCTCATTCCTGCAACGTGGGAGATTGGCGAAAGCCGAAGCGACAGCCGATCTCCCCCCTTGAGGGGGAGATGGCCGGCAGGCCAGATGGGGGGGCCTCGCACCGCCCCTCCGAAATTGGCCTCACTGCGCCGGCACCTTGTCGAGGAAGCCGGTGACGCTCTTCAACCGGCCGTTCTCGATGACGCCGATATCGGTGCCTTCGATGACGGACTCGACACCCTCCGGCCCCAGGTTCCACGAGAAGCGGATTTGGTCCGCGAAACCGTCCGGCTGACCCTTCAGCGAGAAACGGAAGCCGGCAAAGCGCTGCTGCACGCCGTCGATAAGTGCCGCGACGCCGGCGTGGCCGTCGCCCTGCATGACAGGGTCGCGATAGCTGACATCCTTGGTGAAGGCCGCTTCGAGCAACGTCTTGCGTCGGGCCGCATCGCTCTCGTTCCAGGCGGCGATGTAGTTGCGGGCGATCGTGTTGAGGTCGGTCATGGTCTTGGTCCTTCGTTGGATCGTTTCGACATGACCCTTTTCGCCCCGCAAAAGAGCGAAACCAATTACGCCTGAGGTAATCGGGCAAAAGCACTCGGAGAGGAAGGAAACCATGAGCAGCGGATTTTTCGGCGACATCAAGACAATCAAATATGAGGGGCCGGATTCGACCAATCCGCTGGCCTACCGGTTCTACAATCCGGACGAGGTGGTGGCCGGCAAGCGGCTGGAGGACCATCTGCGCTTCGCCGTCGCCTACTGGCATTCCTTCGCCTGGCCGGGCGGCGACCCGTTCGGTGGCCAGACCTTCGACCGGCCCTGGTTCGCCAAGCCAGGCGGCGTCGACACGATGGAACTGGCCAAGCTCAAGGCCGACGTCGCCTTCGAAATGTTCTCGCTGCTCGGCGCGCCCTATTTCTGCTTCCACGACGCCGACGTGCGCCCGGAGGGCAAGGATTTTTCGGAGAGCGCCGCGCGGCTCGACGAGATCACCGACTATTTCGCAACCAAGATGAGAGAGACCGGCGTCAAGCTGCTCTGGGGCACGGCGAACCTCTTCTCGCACCGCCGCTTCATGTCGGGCGCGGCCACCAATCCCGATCCGGATGTGTTCGCTTATGCGGCGGCGACGGTGAAGAGCTGCATCGACGTCACCAAGAAGCTCAAGGGCGAGAACTATGTGCTGTGGGGCGGGCGCGAGGGCTATGAGACCTTGCTCAACACCGACCTTGCGCGTGAGCAGGAGCAGGCCGGCCGTTTCCTCAACATGGTCGTCGATTACAAGCACAAGATCGGCTTCAAGGGCACGATCCTGATCGAGCCGAAGCCGCAGGAGCCGACCAAGCACCAGTACGACTACGACGTCGCCACGGTTTACGGCTTCCTCAAGCGCTTCGGGCTGGAGAAGGAAGTCAAGCTCAACATCGAGCAGGGCCACGCGATCCTCGCCGGCCATTCCTTCGAGCATGAGTTGGCCCTGGCCAATGCGCTTGGCGTCTTCGGCTCGATCGACATGAACCGCAACGACTACCAGTCGGGCTGGGACACCGACCAGTTCCCCAACAACGTGCCGGAAATGGCTTTGGCCTATTACCAGGTCCTGCAGGCCGGCGGCTTCAAGACCGGCGGCACCAATTTCGACGCCAAGCTCCGGCGCCAGTCGCTCGACCCGGACGATCTCCTGATCGGCCATATCGGCGGCATGGATGCTTGCGCGCGCGGCCTCAAGGCCGCGGCCAAGATGATCGAGGACAAGGCGCTGTCGGGCCCGCTTGCCGAACGCTATGCCGGGTGGAACACGGCCGAAGGCAAGGCGATGCTGTCGGGCAAGCGCACGCTGGAGGAAATCGCCGAACGCGTGGTGAAGAAGAAGATCGAGCCGCAGCCGCGCTCCGGCCGGCAGGAACTGCTCGAAAACATCGTCAACAGGTATGTCTAAACAACGGCAGGCCGCCTCGCGCCCGAGCAATCGGGACGCGGGGCAGGCCTGAAAATTGCATTCGCGAGGGCGGAATGACGCGACAAAACTTTGCCCCGCCCTGCCCCTCAATCGCCTCGCTCTTGCCTTCAAACAGCCGTCACGGAACTCGTATAAACGTGGCTCCTGTGGCGGGTGAAGAAGAAGGAGGCGAACCGATATGCAGCACGAACGCGAAATCGACGCTCTGCTCTCGCCCGGCGAGACTGGTTCGATCATCGATCGGCTGATGGCGCTGCCCCATTCGAACGACGGCGCCCGCAAAACAAATGAATGGGACCGCGCGGTCGCCGCGCGGCTGGAGACGGCGCTGGCCAGGAGCATGCGCTCGCGCATTGTCGGCGAAGGCCGCGACGCCGCCTGACTCTTCCATGGCCTGATTCTTCAGTGACCTGGTTCTTCCTTGGTTTGACGAAGGGAGACTGTTTCTCCATCCTGCATTGATGATACGCGCGGTGCTGCTCGATCTTCTGGGTGTCGTCTACAACGGCGACACCCCGGTTCCCGGCGCTGCCGCAGCTATCGAGCGTCTGCGAAACGCAGGCTTGCCACTGCGTTTCGTCAGCAACACGACGCGCTCGCCGCGTGACGTGATCATCGCTCAGCTGGCCGGGCTGGGCATCAAGGTAGAGGACGAGGAATTGCTAACGCCGGCGCGCGCCGCCGTCGAATGGCTGCGCAAGCATGACCGCCAGCCACATCTGCTCGTTCATCCCGATCTCGAGGTCGAGTTCTCCGGCCTTGAAGGCGGAAGCGGCCGCGCCGTCGTCGTCGGCGATGCCGGCGAGGCCTTCGACCATGCCAGCCTCAACCGCGCCTTCCGTGAACTGGTCGCCGGCGCTGATTTCCTGGCGCTTGCCGTCAACCGCACCTTCAAGGACGCCGATGGCCTGCTCAGCCTCGACACCGGCGCCTTCGTCGCGGCACTGGAATTCGCCAGCGGCCGCAGCCCTGTCGTGCTCGGCAAGCCGTCGCCGGATTTCTTCCTGTCGGCGCTTACCGGTTTGAACTGCCCGGCGGCCGATGCGGTGATGGTCGGCGACGATGCGGAGAGCGACGTCGCCGGTGCGCTGCGCGCCGGGCTCGGTGCGGCACTGCTCGTGCGGACCGGCAAGTACCGCCCGGGCGACGAAACGCGCTTCGATCCGGCGCCTACCGCTGTGGTCGACGATCTTGCGGCAGCGACCGACTGGATACTTAAAGCACGTCGCGCTGAAGCGGATTCAGGCGACGTGCTTTAAGCCTTTGTTTGATGCATGTCGTTGTCCCAAAACCGCTTCGCACTTTTGGGCGACATGCATTAGCCGCGCCGCAGCCTGACCGGCGCTTCGCCGAACGCTCTTGAAAATGCCCTGGAAAATGCCGCGGCGGACGAAAAGCCGGTACGCCCGGCAATATCCGCCATGGCGATACGCGTATCCACCACCAGGCGGCGGGCGGCGGCGAGGCGCAGCCTCTGATAATAGGCGCCAGGCGTTTCGCCGATCGACTTGCGGAAAATGCTTTCCAGCGTCCGCGCCGTCACGCCGGCGCGTTTCGCCACGGCGTCGATGGTGAGCGGCTCATCGACATGCGCTTCCATCAGCCGGATCGCTTGGGCAAGGCGCGGATCGTAACCGTCGAGCCGGCCGAGCGAGACCAGCGGCTGCGCGTCGGTCGCGGCGCGCGCCTGGTCGTAGATGAAGACGCTCGCCACATCGAGCGCGGCGGCCATGCCGAGCCTTGTGCGGACGAGATGCAGCATCAGGTCGAAGGTTGGCGAGGCGCCGCCGGAGGTGAAGACCGGGCCATCGATGACATATCGGTCCGGCCGCACGTCGACGCCGGGAAAGGCAGCCGAAAAATCCTCCATATCCTCCCAATGCGTTGTGGCGCTGCGGCCTTCGAGCAGGCCGGCGCGCGCCACCAGCCAGGTGCCAGCCTCGACACCGCCGCAGGCGCGGGCCGCGCGCGCGGCCCTGCGCAGGCCCGCCAGCAATGCCGACGTAGCGTAGTTCTGCGTGCCGAAGCCGGCGACGACCACCAGCATGTCGGTCGGCTCGGCGGCATCGAAGCGGCCGCTGACCGCCACCGGCAGGCCGCAGGTGGTCACCGGCGCCTCGCCGGTGACCGAGACCAGCTTGAAATCGAACAGCGTCTCGCCCGAAATGCGGTTGGCGGCGCGCAACGGGTCGACAGCGGAAGCGACGCACATGATCGACGAGCCCGAAAACACCAGGAACGTCACCTTGAGTGTTTCGCGTTCGGATCGAAAGATGGTCGGTTTTTCGCTTTTGATCATGAGGCCTTCGTAAAACGCAAAACAGTTTCCGGCAAGTCGGGCATTCTTGATGAATTCCTGTGCATGCCGTGCCGTTGTCGGCTCCCGCTTCTGGGTGGCATGCTTGGCCGATCGAATCTGGGAGGATCAAGATGCCGCTTGCGATGAACCGCGAGGTCTTCATTACCTGTGCCGTGACCGGCTCCGGCGGCACGCAGGACCGCAGCCCGCATGTGCCGCGCTCGCCCAAGCAGATCGCCGATTCGGCGATCGACGCGGCCAAGGCTGGCGCCGCGATCGTCCACTGCCACGTGCGCGACCCGGAGACCGGCAAGCCCAGGCGCGACGTGCATCTCTACCGCGAGGTGACCGAGCGCATCCGCGAGGCGAATGTCGACGTGGTGCTGAACCTCACCGCCGGCATGGGCGGCGACATGGTGTTCGGCTCGACGGAAGCGCCGCTGCCGCTGAACGAAAAAGGCACCGACATGGGCGGCGCCACCAACCGCATCGAGCATGTGCGCCAGTGCCTGCCGGAGATCTGCACGCTGGATTGCGGCACGATGAATTTCAACGAGGCAGACTATGTGATGACCAACACGCCCGGCATGCTGCGCGCCATGGGCGGCATGATGACGGCGCTGGGCGTCAAGCCGGAGATCGAGGCCTTCGACACTGGACATCTGTGGTTCGCCAAGCAGCTGGTCGAGGAAAAGGTACTCAACCCGGATGCGCTGGTGCAGCTTTGCATGGGTGTGCCGTGGGGCGCGCCGGACGACCTCAACACCTTCATGGCGATGGTCAACAACGTGCCCTCGACCTGGAACTGGTCGGCCTTCTCGATCGGCCGCAACCAGATGGCCTATGCCGCTGCGGCCGTGCTTGCCGGCGGCAATGTCCGCGTCGGGCTGGAAGACAATCTGTGGCTCGACAAGGGCGTGCTGGCGACCAACGCGCAGCTGGTCGAACGCGCGGCCAGCATCGTCACCAATCTCGGCGCCCGCATCCTCGGGCCGGAGGAAGTGCGCAAGAAGCTCAACCTCACCAAGCGGGCGCCCCTAGCTGTCGCGGCTTGAGCGGGAGCTGAGAATGGCTACCGTCAAATTCACCGCGATGAAGGACGGCGACAAGGAAGACTACGAATTCCTGACCGCCCATGAGATCGACTACGCCGCCAGGACCGGCGATCGGCTGCTCGATGCGCTCGTGCAGCTGGACGAGGGTCTTTCCGGCTACAAGATCACCCGTCTCGGCCATTCGCTGCAGGCGGCGACGCGCGCCTGGCAGGACGGCGCCGACACCGACTGGATCGTCTCAGCGCTGCTGCATGACATCGGCGACATCTACGCGCCCTACAATCACGACGAATATGCGGCTGCGATCCTGAAACCCTTCGTGCGCGAGCAATGCACCTGGGTGGTGGAAAAGCACGGCGACTTCCAGCGCCTCTATTACGCGCACCACCTGGGCGGCAACCGGCACGCGCGCGAGCGCTGCGCCGGCCATCCTTATTTCGACGACTGCGACCGGTTCTGCGAGCGCTGGGACCAGTCGAGTTTCGATCCCGACTACGAGACGCTGCCGGTCGAGTTCTTCCGGCCCTTCGTGCTCGAAGTCTTCGCCCGCAAGGCCTACGACCCGGCGGTGATCCGCGCCGGCGAGCGCGTGGCCCTCACCAACCTCGATACAGCCAAGATCAGAACCGGAGCCTGACAAGCATGAGCATCATCAACAAGGCGGCCGCAATCGGCGGCGGTGTCATCGGCGCCGGCTGGGTGGCGCGGCTGCTCTTGAACGGCATCGACGTATCGATCTTCGATCCCGATCCGGAAGCGTCGCGCAAAGTAGGCGAGGTGATGAAGGGCGCGCGCCGCGCCTATAAGCAGATGCTGCCCGGCGGCCTGCCCAAGGAAGGCAAGCTCACCTACGCCAAGACCATCGCCGAGGCGGTGGCCGATGCCGATTTCATCCAGGAAAGCGTGCCGGAGCGGCTCGACCTCAAGCACAGGGTGCTGGCCGAGATCGACGCGCATGCGCCGGCCAATGCCATCGTCGGCTCGTCCACTTCCGGCATCAAGCCGACCGACATGCAGGTGGCGATGAAGAAGCATCCCGAGCGGCTGGTGGTCGGCCATCCGTTCAACCCGGTCTATCTGCTGCCGCTGGTCGAGATCGTCGGCGGCGAACAGACCTTCCCGGAGGCGATCGAGGTCGCCAAGGAGCTCTATGCCTCGATCGGCATGAAGCCGGTGGTGGTGCGCAAGGAGATCGAGGCTTTCGTCGGCGACCGCCTGCTCGAAGCCGCCTGGCGCGAGGCACTGTGGCTGGTCAAGGACGGCATCTGCACCGTCGAGGAACTCGACGACATCATGCGCTATTCGTTCGGCCTGCGCTGGGCGCAGATGGGCATGTTCCAGGTCTATCGCGTCGCCGGCGGCGAGGCCGGCATGCGCCACTTCATGGCGCAGTTCGGGCCGTGCCTGAAATGGCCGTGGACCAAGCTGATGGACGTGCCGGAGTTCAACGACGAGCTGGTCGACCTGATCGCCACCCAGTCGGACGAGCAGGCGCACGGCCTGTCGATCCGCGAGCTGGAAAAGATCCGCGACGACAATCTGGTCGCGATCATGGAAGCGCTGTCGAAGCAGAACAAGGGCAAGGGCTGGGGCGCCGGCGCGCTGCACAAGGACTATACCAGGCAGCTCGCCAAGCTGGCGGCGAAGAAAGCCCCCGCCACGGCTCCCGCAAAGACCAAGGCGACCAAGCCGGCGAAGAAAGCCGCAAAGCCGGCAAAGGCTGAAAAACCCGCCAAGGCCGACAAGGCGAAGAAGAGCAAGAAGAAGGGCTGAGGCGATGGATTTCGGTCTTTCGGAAGAACAGAAGCTCATCGTCGAGACGACACGGGCCTTCGTCGAGAACGAGCTTTACCCGCATGAGCGCGAGGTGGAGCGCACCGGCGAACTGCGCCGCGAGCTGATCGACGAATTGAAGGCCAAGGCGATCGAAGCCGGGCTCTACGCCGCCAACATGCCGGCCGATGTCGGCGGCGCGGGCCTCGATACGGTAAGCTGGCTGCTCTATGAGAAGGAGCTCGGCCGCGCCAATTACGCGCTGCACTGGACCTGCGTGGCGCGCCCGTCCAACATCCTGCTCGCCGGCACGCCGGAGCAGCGCGAGAAGTACCTCTTCCCCTGCATCCGCGGCGAGAAATGGGACTGCCTGGCGATGACCGAGCCGGGCGCCGGCTCCGACCTGCGCGGCATGAAGGCGACCGCGGTGCAGGACGGGTCCGACTGGGTGCTCAACGGCACCAAACACTTCATCTCCCATGCCGACATCGCCGACTTCGCCATCGTGTTCATGGCCTCGGGCGAAGAGGATTCGCCGCGCGGCAAGCGCAAGAAGATCACCGCCTTCTTCGTCGACAAGGGCAGCAAGGGTTTTTCGGTGCGCGACGGCTACCGCAATGTCTCGCATCGCGGCTACACCAACTCGATTCTGGAGTTCGACGACTGCCGGCTGCCGGCTTCACAGGTGCTCGGCGAAGTGCACAAGGGCTTCGACGTCGCTAATTCCTGGCTCGGCGCCACGCGGCTGCAGGTCGGCGCGACCTGCCTCGGCCGCGCTGAACGGGCGCTGTCGCACGCCATCGAATATGCCGCGCAGCGCCAGCAGTTCGGCCAGCAGATCGGCAAGTTCCAGGGCGTTTCGTTCAAGCTCGCCGACATGGCGACGGAACTGAAGGCCGCCGACCTGATGGTCTTCGAAGCCGGCTGGAAGTACGATCAGGGCACCGTCACCGACCAGGACATGGCGATGGCCAAGCTGAAGGCCACCGAGATGCTGGCCTTCGTCGCCGACGAAGCCATCCAGATCCACGGCGGCATGGGGCTGATGGACGACCTGCCGCTGGAGCGCATCTGGCGCGACGCCCGCGTCGAGCGCATCTGGGAAGGCACGTCGGAGATTCAGCGACATATTATTTCGCGGGCGCTGCTGCGTCCGTTCGGAGCCTAGGGCATGATGCGCCAAAGCCAGGATCTGGCTTTGGACGGGATCGTGCTCAAACGAAAAGATGACCATGCATAAACTCGAACGTCTCCTGCGCCCGAAATCGATCGCCGTGTTCGGGGGGGCGCAGGCCGCCGCCGTCGTGGCGCAATCGATCAAGATGGGCTTTGCCGGCGAAATCTGGCCGGTGCATCCGACCAAGGACGAAGTCGCCGGCCGCAAGGCCTACCGCTCCGTCGCCGACCTGCCTGGAGCGCCGGACGCCGCCTTTGTCGGCGTCAACCGGCATCTGACCATCGAGGTGATCAAGGCGCTGGCCGAGCGCGGCGCCGGCGGCGCCGTGTGCTTTGCCGCGGGCTTCCTCGAAACCGAGGCCTATGACGAGGACGGCGAGCGGCTGCAGGCGGAGCTCGTCGCCGCTGCAGGCGATATGCCGATCATCGGCCCCAACTGCTATGGCCTTATCAACTATGCCGACGGCGCTCTTTTGTGGCCCGACCAGCATGGCGGCATCCGGCTGGCCGAAGGCGGCAAGGGTGTGGCCATCATCACCCAGTCGTCCAACATCGCCATCAACATGACGATGCAGAAGCGCGGGCTGCCGATCGCCTTCCTGATGACGGCCGGTAACCAGGCCCAGACCGGCCTTTCGGAAATGGCGTTGGGCCTGATAGAGGACGAGCGCGTCACATCGCTCGGCCTGCATATCGAGGCTTTCGACTCGGTAGCCGGCTTCGAGAGGCTGGCGGCACGAGCGCGCGAGCTGAAGAAGCCGATCATCGCCATGAAGGTCGGGCGGTCCGAACAGGCGCGGCAGGCGACCGTATCGCACACCGCTTCGCTCGCCGGCTCGGACGCCGCCTCCGGCGCGTTCCTGAAGCGGCTCGGCATCGCGCGTGTCGATTCGATTCCGGCCTTCATCGAGGCGCTGAAGCTGCTGCACATCACCGGACCACTGCCTGGCTACAAGCTGTCCTCGATGAGCTGCTCCGGCGGCGAGGCTTCCGTGATGGCCGACAGCGCCGAAGGCCGCTGGGTGCATTTCCCGACGCTTACCGATCACCACCGCGCGCACGTCAAATCGACGCTCGGACCGCTGGTCGCGGTCGCCAACCCGCTCGATTACCACACCTTCATCTGGAATAACGAACCGGCGATGACCGCCACCTTCACCGCCATGGTGTCGGGCGGCTTCGACCTCAACATGCTGGTGCTCGACTTTCCGCGCCCCGACCGCTGCTCGGACGTCGACTGGTGGGCGACGCTGCGCGCCTTCGAGGCGGCGCTGAAGACCAACAAGGCGCAAGGCGCGATCGTCTCCTCGCTGCCGGAAAACCTGCCCGAGGAATACACAGCCGGCCTGATGGCGCGCGGCATGGTGCCGTTGTTCGGCATTTCCGAAGCGCTGGACGCTGCCCAGGCCGCCGCCTTCATCGGCTGGGCCTGGCGCGAGCCGCAGGCGCAGCCGGTCGACACCACGGCGGCGGGAGTGACTGAAGCCAAGCGCGTGACGCCGGACGAGGCCGAGGCCAAGGACAGGCTGATCAAGGCCGGCCTGCCGGTGCCGAAGGGCGAGCGCGCTTCCAACGCGGTCGAGGCGGTGATCTCGTCCATGGCGCTGGGTTTCCCGGTGGCGCTGAAGGCGCTCGGCGTGACGCACAAGTCGGAGGTCGGCGCGGTCAGGCTGAACCTCAAGGACGCCGAATCCGTCAGCACCGCGGCGCACGACCTTCTGCCGCTCGGCACCGGGCTCTATGCCGAGCGCATGGTGCGCGACGGCGTCGCCGAGCTGATCGTCGGCTTCACCCGCGACCCGATGTTTGGCGCCGTCATGACGCTTGGCACCGGCGGCGTGCTGGTCGAGCTCCTGCGTGACAGCGTCACCCTGATGCTGCCGGCGACGCGCGACGACATCGAGGCGGCATTGCGTGGGCTTAAGCTCTATCCCTTGCTCGAAGGCTATCGCGGCCGGCCGAAGGCCGACGTCAACGCCGCCATCGACGCCATCGCCGGCATTGCCGACTTCGTGCAGAAGAACGAAGGCGAGATCGAGGAACTAGACATCAACCCGCTGATCGTCTGCGCCGAAGGCAAGGGCGCCTGGATCGCGGACGCCCTGCTGGTGCTTGGAGAAAAGAAGAATGGCTGACGTCATCACCACCCGCCGCGAAGGCACGATCCTGGAGGTCACGCTCGACCGGCCGAAGGCCAACGCCATCGACCTCAAGACCTCGCGGCTGATGGGCGAGACGTTCAAGGCATTCCGCGATGATCCCGACCTGCGCGTCGCCATCGTCAAGACGGCCGGCGACAAGTTCTTCAGCGCCGGCTGGGACCTGAAGGCGGCCGCCGCCGGCGACGCCGTCGACGGCGACTATGGCGTCGGCGGTTTTGCCGGATTGCAGGAATTGCGCGACCTCAACAAGCCGGTGATCGCCTGCGTCAACGGCATGGCGGTGGGCGGCGGCTTCGAGCTGGCGCTATCCTGCGACCTCATCTATGCCTCGGACCATTCCTCCTTCGCGCTGCCCGAGATCCGCGCCGGCACGCTGGCCGACGCAGCCACCATCAAGCTGCCGAAGCGCATTCCCTACCACATCGCCATGGACCTCCTGTTCACCGGCCGCTGGATGGATGTCGCCGAGGCGCATCGCTGGGGCCTGGTCAACGAAGTGCTGCCCAAGGACAAGCTCGAGGAGCGTGTCTGGGAGATCGCAAGATTGCTCGCCGGCGGCCCGCCGCTGGTTTTCGCGTCGATCAAGGAGACGGCGCGCGTGGCCGAGGCACTGACCTTCCAGGACGCCATGAACAAGGTGACGCGCCGGCAGTTGCCGACGGTCGATATCCTCTATGGGTCGGAAGACAACATGGAGGGGTTCCGAGCGTTCGCGGAGAAGCGCGACCCGGTGTGGAAGGGTCGATAACGTCGGAGATGACGGCGCCAGGCCCCCCTCTCTGCCCTGCCGGGCATCTCCCCCTCAAGGGGGGAGATTGGCAGCTTCTGACCCGGCGCATTTCCTGGGACGTAGGAGATTGGCGAAAGCCTTGGCGACATCTGATCTCCCCCCTTGAGGGGGAGATGTCCGGCAGGACAGAGAGGGGGGCCTGGGCGCCGTCATCTAGAGTTGGCCACCCTTCATGACCGACTACAAAACCCTGATCGACGCCGAGACCTGGGCCTTCATCGAGAAGACCAATTCCTATTATCCGCCTGATACGATCGACTACACGATCGCCCAGCAGCGTGCCATCTACGACCGGATGTGCCGGGAGTTCTTTGCCGGCTATCCGCAAGGCGTGAGCGCCGAGACAACGACCATCGCCGACGGCGTGCCGGTCCGCATCTACCGCAACGCGGCGCCGAACAAAGCCGCGATGGTGCTCTACATCCATGGCGGCGGCTTCATCCTTGGCGGGCTGGACAGCCATGACGATGTCTGCGCCGAGCTTTGCGCGCGCACCGGCTATGAGGTGGTCTCGGTCGACTACCGGCTGGCGCCGGAGCATCTGCATCCGGCCGCCTTCGACGACGCGATGGACGCCTTCGAATGGGCTGCCAGGACCTATGACTGCGCGATCGTGCTTTGCGGCGACAGCGCCGGCGGCAATCTCTGCGCCGCGGTCGCTCACGCCACGCGCGGCCATGTGAAGAAGCCAGCCGGCCAGATGCTGATCTATCCCGGCCTCGGCGGCGACCACTCAAACGGCTCCTACGTCACGCATGCCGAGGCGCCGATGCTCACCGTGCGCGACCTCGACTTCTACAAGCATATCCGCACCGGCGGCGTGGACCGTACCGGCGACATCACGCTCTACCCGCTTGCCGATGCCGACTTCGCCTATCTGCCGCCGACGGTGCTGATCACCGCGCAGTGCGACCCACTGTCGTCCGACGGCGAGGCCTATCGCGACCGCATCGTCGCAGCCGGCGGACACGCCACCTGGTTCGAGGAGCCGGGCCTGGTGCATGGCTACCTCAGAGCCCGGCACATGGTCGGCCGGGCACGGACGAGCTTCACCCGCATCGTCGAGGCGGTATCGGCCCTCGGCCGGGGCGACTGGATCTGGTAACGCCGCTAGAGCTTTTCACCGTTTCACGGAAACGGCGAACCGCTCTATCTCCTTTTGGCGCAATTTCGGACGGAAAACCGCTCACACTTTTCCTGAAATTGCTCTAGCGGCCGGGAACGCGTTCCGCTCCGCTATCCTGACATGAACCTTTCCACGCCGGCCGGCGACTGATGGCCAGGCGCCGCAATGATGCGGCCCGGAAAGGGAAAGCCCCATGACCAGAAACCCAGAGACTCCACGGTCTCCGGGAACAACGGGAGCCCAGCGCGATCACCGCCTTCGGGACGGGGTCGACGCGCTGGGCTTTCGGCTGATTCCGTTGACCCTGCCCAGGAGCAGGCGTATCGTTACGCAGAGGAAAGCAGACAATTCGATCGGGGAAGAACGTGCCGCAACGCCGCGACTTGCCCTGGTTGGCGCGGTAGGGCGGGATGTCCCTCCCAGCGGCTTCGGGGGGAGTTCAATGTCTTGCTCGTTCGTGCCCACGCGCGCATCCCGTTTGCGCCGCGCAATCAAGGCAACCAGCGGAATTCTTGCTTTGGCATTGAGCGCCGGCCTCTGGTTCGGCAGCGCCGCCCAGGCGCAGGAAACCCAGATCATCTATCCCGGCTCGATGGCGGTCACCGGCTTCCCGGGCACCGTTATCCCCGGTTTCGACCAAGGCCTGCCGCCCGGCGTCGACCCGGTTGATGAAACGTTTATCGACACATCGCGCGCGACGTTGCGCGTTTTCGACGTCTCGCATCTGGGCGGCCCGGCCTCGGGCCAGCTCGTCAACACGCCGCCGCCCTTCGAGGTGACGGCCGGCCAGATCGGCGAGGTGTTCGGCCTCACCTATGACGACGGCGTGCGCGATGGCGTGCCGTCGGGCATCCCCAACCTTTATGCCGCCGCGACCTCGTTGCATGGCGTCGAGATCGTCACGCCCGACGCCGACGATGACGGGCGTCCGGAGCGGCAGCGTCGCGGCACCGCGGGCGCTGCCTTCATGGACGGCCAGTTCGGCACCGAGAATGGCGGCGGACCAGGCACGATCTGGAAGATCGACGGCATCACCGGCGCCGTCTCGAAATTCGCCGACATCGACACCAACAGCGGGCCGGGCATCGGCAACCTCGCCTTCGACCCGATCCACCGCCAATTCTTCGCCTCGGACCTCGACACCGGCCTCATCCACCGCATCGACGCCAACGGCCATCTGATCGACACGTTCGACCATGGTGTCGCCGGCCGCCCGGCGCATGGGCTTGGTCCCGTCGCCGACGACGGCGCCGTCATGGACATCCAGGGCGCCGCCTTCGACACCGAAGATCCCGAGACCTGGGGCTATACGCAGGACGAGCGCCGCGTCTGGGCGGTCTCCTATCATGGCGGCCGGCTCTATTATTCGGTCGGCGAAAAGTCCGAGATCTGGTCGGTCGGCATCGCGCGCGACGGCACGTTCGCCGGCGATCCGCGCTGGGAACTGACGGTCAAGGCCGACAAGGACTATGCCGTCACCGACATCGCCTTCGACAACAAGGGCTTCATGTATCTGGCCCAGCGCGGCCCGGTCGAAAACCGTTACGATTACAGCCGCTTCGCCGATTCCGGCAAAGGCGAGCTGATCCGCTACTGGCGCGAGGACCCGGATGATCCGGCGACGGAATCGGCCTGGGTCGAGGTGCCGCAGGAATATGCGGTCGGCTTCCCGCAAGGCAACCGCCAGTCGGCCGGCGGGGTCGATCTGCAATATGGCTATGACGCCGAAGGCAATCTCGACACCTCCGTCTGTACCGACACCGTCGTCAACACCGGCGACAAGCTGCGCGACAACCCCGAGCTTGCCGAGCGGCTCGCCGCCGGCGGGCCGCTTGCCGTGCATGGCGTGCAGCTGACGCCGAGCGCGCTGGTCAAGCCGGCCAACGTGCCGCCCTTCGGCTCCTGGTTCGTCGATTTCGACGGCTATTTCGAAGACCCTGAGGTCGAAGGCCATGTCGGCGACGTCAGGGTCTGGCGCCCCTGCGAGGGCCGCGCCGGCTACTATGAGGAAATCCCGGGCGGCTATCTGCCTCCCTTCTACCCGCCGGACTTCCCACCGCCCGGCAACCTGCCACCCTGCGTGGATGTCGAGGACGTGCACTATTACTGCACGCCGCGCGGACTCCAGGCCGATCTCTATCTCCATGACCATGCCGGCTTTGGCGGCGATTCGATCAAGGCGCAGTCCGGGACGCCCGGCGTCGGGGTGACAACCCCCATGTCGCATGTTCCGGGCAGGCCCTACACGATCGATATCACCGGCCATTATCCTGGCGACACCGTCAATGTCGGGCTTTGCTTCTATCGCAAGTCCGACCAGGACAAGGGTGGCTACTACCCTTGCTGCAAGATGACGCTGCCGCTCAGAACGCCAGCCGTCAGCTGCGAACGTTGAGGGAGGGACAGATGGACAATCTCGCCCTTTCCCGCCTCGCCTCACGCAAAACCGTCATGGAGACGATCATGAAACCCCTGTCATACGCCAGGCGCGGCGCGCGCTGGCTGATGGCGGCCGGTATCGCGGTCGCCATGATGCCGGCCCTGCCGGCGCTTGCCGACGACACCGCGCCGGCCAAGCTTGTGGAAGTTGCCGGGCCGGAGCCCAGGCTCGACCTGGACAACCCGCGCATCGTCAACCCCGAACCCGGCCGCATCGTGCCCTTCTTCACCAAGACGGGCGGCCAGCGAAGCTGCGACTATGTTTCCTACACGCTGACTTTCGGTCTGCGCGGCAACGAACAGGCTTTCGCCAATCCGGCTTTGGTCAACGCGTTGAAGAACGCCAAGATCGAGTTCAAGGACCAGCTACCGCATGGCCTGAAGATCGTCAGCGTGCATGTGACGGGCGACGGCACGGACGGCTCCGGCGGCGCGCTGCCGGCGGCCACGATCAGCAGCTCGGCCAATCCGGATGACACGGCGACGGTTTCCGACTTCCGGATCTCCGCCTCCGATCTCGACGGCTTGGGCGCGCCGAACGAACGCGTCATCACCTTCCAGATCCTGGCCAAGATCGACCAGGCGGCGTTTCCCGCGCCGGCCAATGTCGACAACCAGGGTCAGATCAAGGTGTCGATGCGAGGTGGCCCGGGGACCATCATCCCGTCGCAGGACCCGAGCAAGCCCGATGACGGCAACATCCTGACCGGCGCCAAGACGACGATCCATATCGACGTCACCAAGTGCAACCCGCCGCCTCCACCCCCCGGCAAGGAATGCTTCAAGGTCGAGCACGGCACGGTCGACTGCGTGCCCGGCGGGGGCGCCTTCATCTACCACATGCCGGTCGGTCCCGAGATCGGCGGCAAATGGGTGCAGGTGTCGACGACGACGCCCGGCATCACCATCGTGCCCGCCATGCAGAAAGTGCCGGTCGGCGGCGGCGTGCTGAACTGGAAGATCATCGGCGCTTCGCCCGGCGAGGCCATCCACCTCATCGTCACCGGCATAGAGGGTTACGCCGGACCGAAAGAAGGCTGGGGGCTCTGCTGCACGCAGGTGATAGACATCGTCATCCCGCGCGACCTGAGGTGCCCGCCGAAGGACAAGGAGCCGGACCTCAAGGTCGAGAAGCATGCCGACGTGCCGCGATGCACGATGGCCGGTGGCTGCGACTTCACCATCACTGTCACCAATGTCGGCGACGCGCCCTATAACGGCAAGATCGTGCTCGACGAGGTGACGCTGCCGGCAGGCTCCGTGCTGACCTCCGGGCCGAATGCGCCCTGGGTCTGCGTGCCCGGCACGACGCCGATGACCTGCACCTATCCGGTGACGACGCTCAACCCCGGCGCCTCCGTCAACCTCAAGCTCGGCTTCAAGCCGGCAGGCGGATGGCAGGGCAGCGTGCTGCGCAACTGCGCCGCCTATGACTACGACGCCAGCGGCAAGCCGCTGTTCGGCAGCCAGCTCAACGACCGCGGCTGCGCCTCGATCCCGATCTGCCGCCGTGGCGACCGCGATCCGCAGTGCAACCCGGTCGAAAAGAAGGTGGACCTGATCCTGAAGAAGCGCGCCCGCATCCCGGTCTGCACGGCCGACGGCGTCTGCTACTTTGTGATCGACATCATCAACAACGGCACCAACACCTATAACGGGCCGCTGACGGTGATCGACAACTACCCCGGCGGCGCACCCACCTCGTCGACCTTCGGGCCGAGCCCGCCATGGACCTGCGGACCGAATGGGCCTGGACAGTTCCGTTGCGACAATGCGGGCATCTCGCTGCCTCCGGGCGCCTCGACGCCGATCGTCGTCAAGGCGGTGATGCCGGCAAACTACCGGCCGGATACGGTGGAGAACTGCGCCGAGGTGAAGGCCATTCCCGGCGAGGTCGACCTCGCCAACAACAAGGCCTGCGCCACCGAGCGCATCCGCCATCCGAATGGCGGCCGGCCCGGCCTGCGCATCACCAAGGAATGCGGCGGCGATCGACTCATTGCCGCCGGGCGGGTCTCTTGCCGCATCACCGTCACCAATGCCGGCACCGCGGCCCCCACCGGACCGGTGCGGGTCAATGACGCCGCGACGCTGGTGTCGGGGGGTGCTCCGGTGCAAATCCAGACCGTGGCCCCCGACGGCGCGGAGTGGAGCTGCGGACCAGTGCCTGCCAACACGCTGTCGTGCCAGATTCCAGGCGCCGTGATGACGCCCGGAACCTCCAGGCACTTCGACGTGACGGTAAGCGGCAACGGCGCGTTCGAGAACTGCGCGCGCGGCTCCTACGGGCCGGCGCCGGGCGACGACATCGTCTACCCGATCGGCCAGGCTTGCGCGAAGGGCGGCGGCGCCTCGACCATCCGCGTCGAGAAGACCGGCGATGCCGAGTGCCAGCCCGGCCAGCCATGCTCGTTCGAGATCACCATCACAAATGACGGGCCGAATCCCTTCTCCGGTCCGGTCCGCATCGGCGATGCGATCGGCGTGGAGGGCCTCGGCCGGCTGGAAGGCGTTGAGATCAGCTCGATCGATCCGCCGTTCGGCTGCTCGCTGGAACCGACGACGCTGCCGGCGTCCTGCATCGCCAACCTGACGCTGGGGGCCGGCGAGAGCCACACCCACCACGTCACCGTGATCCTTCCCGATGACGGGCGCCTCGCCAATCTGCAGGGAACGGTCAACGGGCAGAACTGCGTCGGCGTGCTGCCCCCGAACACACCGGTGCAGGGCGGCGAGGTGCTGTCGCGCGACCTGACCACCAACCAGGGCGATCGCGGCAAGGCCTATGCGTGCCACCCCTTCACCATCAGGCACGAGGTGAAGAACCAGTGCTCGTTTGGGCTGGTGCTGAACTCGGCCGGCCGCTGCGTCTGCCCGGAAGGTACTATCTTCCGCAACGGCCAATGTTCGGGTGTTGGGGGCACGGGTGGCGGCACCAAGCTCCTGCCTCTCCCGCCACCACCGCGCTGCGTCCTGCTGCAGGGCCAGATCCGGACCGAGGACGGACGCTGCGTCTGCCCGCGCGGCACGGAGCTGGAAAACGGCAAATGCGTGCGGGGCGAACAGCCGCAGGAGCCGCAGTGCACGCTGCGTCCCGGCCAGTACCGCGACCAGGACGGCAACTGCGTGTGCCGCCGTGGCGAGCTGGTGGACGGCATCTGCCAGGTCGTTCCGCCGAAATGCACGGTGCGCGGCGCGGTGCCGACTTCGGACGGCAATGGTTGCACTTGCCCCGACGGCACGCATCTCGACCGGGTAGCCAAGGCCTGCGTGCCCGACAGGCAGCCGCCCGCCCAGTGCCGCATCCGCGGTCAGTTCCGCAATGCCGATGGCGATTGCGTCTGCCCGAACCGCATGGAAGTCCGTGACGGCGCCTGCCGGCCGGTCGTGTCGAGGCAATGCCCGATACGCGGCCAGGTGCGCGATGCCAACGGCAACTGCGCCTGCCCCGACGGCCTGGAGGTGCAGGGCAAAGCCTGCAGGCCGCCAAGGCCGAAGCAGGAGCAGTGCACCATTCGCGGTCAGGTCCACAACAAGCGGGGCGACTGCGTCTGCCCGCGCGGGACCGAAATCCGCGACGGCGCCTGCCGCAAGCCGCAGCAGGAATGCGCGCCGGGCTCGCGCGTTGTCGACGGCCAGTGCCAGCCGATACTGACCAGGCGGCGCTGCCCGGTCGGGACGACCGGACTATTCCCGGACTGCACGCCGATCCGCAGGCGGCCGGGCGTCGAGATCAACCCCGGCATCCTGCTCAACCCGAACGTGCTGCAGCAACTGGTGCCGCAGCGCCAGCCGCGGCGCGTGCTGCAGGATCCGGCGGGCGCCAACATCCAGAACTTCAAGCCGTAATCTTGCGGCTGAAGACCCAGACCCGCCGGAGCGATCCGGCGGGTTTTTCTTGCCCGCTGCTTTCCCTTTCCGGCATCCTCCTCTAGGAAGTCTTCAAATTGCGTCTGGAGGAAGGGTGAGACCGTCATGAGCAACAAAACCCTGATCGCGCCGTCAGTGCTGGCGTCGGACTTCTCCAAGCTCGGCGACGAGGTCGAGGCTGTCGCGGCGGCCGGCGCCGACTGGATCCATCTGGACGTGATGGATGGCCATTTCGTGCCCAACATCACCTTCGGCCCGCCGGTGATCAAGGCGATCCGCAACCGCACCAAGGCGTTCTTCGACTGCCATCTGATGATTGCGCCGGCCGATCCTTACCTGGCGGCCTTTGCAGAAGCCGGCTGCGACGGCATGACCGTGCACGCCGAGGCCGGGCCGCATCTCGACCGCTCGCTGCAGACCATCAAGAGCCTTGGCAAGAAGGCCGGCGTCTCGCTCAACCCGGCGACGCCGGAAACGACGATCGAATATGTGCTCGACCGGCTGGACCTCATCCTGATCATGACCGTCAATCCGGGCTTCGGCGGGCAGGCCTTCATCCCGGCGATCGTCGACAAGGTGAAACGGGTCAAGGCGCTGATCGGCAGCCGGCCGATCCATATCGAGATCGACGGCGGCGTTTCGGCCGAAACGGCGCCGCTGGTGACCGCGGCCGGCGCCAATGTGCTGGTGGCGGGCGCCGCCGTCTTCAAGGGCGGCAACGTCGAAGCCTATAGGGCAAATATCGAAGCAATTCGAACGGCCGCCGACAGAGCCGCCGGTTAAACGTATAATCGTCCGACCTCTAGCGGAAGTTGCACAATCGCGGGTCGATTGAACGACTGTTCAATATACGAAGCGGCGCAGGAATATCGGCTTTTCACCGAGAATCTACTTCATCCGATAAATAGACGGTCCGCCTCGTCTTAAAGTCGAATATCGTCATCTTCCGCTTTGAGGCGTCGTTGCCCGGCTGTATGATATATGTAGGGGAATTGCTTCGCCGCGGAGCCCTGGCAAACCAGGGGCAAAGCAACAGGAGCTCGATTGACAAACGGAAGTACCGAGCCGGGTGAGAGCAAGGGCGGCAAAAGCACGCTTGCCAGTTCGGTCTACCAGCAACTCCGCGACGACTTGCTGCGCGGGGCCTTGGAGTCCGAGACGAAACTGCGTGTCGAGTGGGTCGTTTCCCGCTATGGCGCCGGCGCCTCGCCGGTGCGAGAGGCGTTAAACCGCCTGGCCGCCGAGGGCCTGCTCGGCCGCCACGACCAACGCGGCTTCTTCCTGATGCCGGTCAGCGCCGTGGAGTTGGAGGAGTTGACGCGCACGCGCTGCTGGCTGGAGGAGCGGGCGCTGCGCGAATCCATTGCCCACCGCACCGCCGAATGGGAAGAGCAGCTGGTGCTTGCCCTGCACCGCCTTGCGCGCGCCGAGCGCCGCCTGCCGGACGACCCGGCAACCAACAATCCGGAATGGGAGAAGCTGCACCGCGCCTTTCATCGTGCGCTGATCGCGGCGTGCCGGTCGCACTGGCTGATCGGCTTTTGCGATCAGCTTTCCGATCAGGCCTCGCGCTACCGCCTGATCTCGCAAACCGCGCCGGGGATGGGACGCGACGATCTCAGCGAGCACCGCATCATTGCCGAACGCACGCTGGATGGGGACGCCAACGGCGCGGTCGAGGCGCTTCTCAATCATTACCGCCTCACCGCGGCGATGTGCATGGAACGCTTCGCACAGGGCTATGACCCGAGGGCCGGCATCAGCAAGCCGCGCCGTAGATAGCGACTGAAAACTGCCGCGCAGTTTTTGCTCCGGCCGCCAAATCTGGTATTCGCTCAGGCAGCGCAACGCATGCGCCATTCGGCATGCGCTTAGAGCGGTTCACCGTTTCACGAAAACGGCGAACCGCTCTATCTCCTTGTCTTGAGGCAATTCCGGACGGAAAACCGCATACACTTTTCCTGGAATTGCTCTAGAGGACATTCATGACCAACCATCTGTTCGATGCTTTCCGTTCCCGCATGCCGGCGCCCGGCCGGCCGCTGATGGAGGCGGATGACGGCCGTTCGATCACCTATGGCGACATGCTGGCGAAGTCGGCGCAACTGGCGCATGCGCTGGCGCAGGCCGGCGTCGAGCCCGGCGACCGTGTCGCCGTCCAGGTCGAGAAGAGCCCGGAGGCGGCTCTGCTCTATCTCGCTTCGTTACGCGCCGGCGCGGTCTTCCTGCCGCTCAACACCGCCTACACGCTGCCGGAGCTCGAATATTTCTTCCGCGACGCCGAGCCGAGGCTGATCGTGTGCGATCCGGACCATCTTTCGGGCGTCGAGCCGCTTGCCGCGGCAATCGGCGCGACGGTGCTCACGCTCGGCCGCGACGGGCAGGGAACGCTGGCCAGCCAAGCTTCGCGGCAGGCGACGGACTTCAGCGATGTCGCGCGCGGGCCGGACGATCTTGCCGCCATCCTCTACACCTCCGGCACGACCGGCCGTTCGAAGGGCGCGATGCTCAGCCACGAGAACCTTGCTTCCAATGCCCGCGTGCTGGTCGAGCAGTGGCGCTTCGGCGTCGACGACGTGCTGATCCATGCGCTGCCGATCTTCCACACGCACGGCCTGTTCGTCGCCACCAACGTCATCCTGATGGCCGGCGCGACAATGTTCTTCGAGCGGAAATTCGACCCCGCGCGCGTCCTCTCGCTGATGCCGCGTGCGACCGCGCTGATGGGCGTGCCGACCTTCTATGTGCGGCTGTTGCAGCAGGACGGCCTGACGCGCGAGGCGGCCAGCGCCATGCGGGTCTTCATCTCCGGCTCGGCGCCGCTGCTGGCCGAGACGCACAAGGCCTGGCGCGACCGGACCGGCCACGCCATCCTTGAGCGCTACGGCATGACCGAGACCAACATGAACACGTCCAACCCCTATGACGGCGAGCGGCGCGCCGGCACGGTCGGATTCCCCTTGCCCGGCGTCTCGCTGCGCGTCACCGAGCCCGAGACGGCCAAGCCGCTGGCCCAGGGCGAGATCGGCATGATCGAGGTCAAGGGCCCGAACGTCTTTGCCGGCTATTGGCACATGCCCGAGAAGACCAGGGCCGAATTTCGAGACGACGGCTTCTTCATCACCGGCGATCTCGGCCTCGTCGACGCCGACGGCTACGTCCACATCGTCGGGCGCGGCAAGGACCTGATCATCTCGGGCGGCTACAACGTCTATCCGAAGGAGATCGAGAGCGAGATCGACGCGCTCGACGGCGTCAGCGAAAGCGCGGTGATCGGCGTCGCCCACCCAGATTTCGGCGAAGGCGTCACCGCGGTCGTGGTGCGCAAGCCGGACTCGGCGATCGATGCTGCCGACATTGCGAACGCCATCGCCGGCCGGTTGGCGAAATACAAGCATCCGAAGCAAGTGATCTTCGTCGACGAACTGCCGCGCAACACGATGGGCAAGGTGCAGAAGAATGTGCTGCGCGATGCATATAAGGATATCTATTCTAAAGCCGGCTAATGGATAACCGGTTGGCCGAATCTGGACTGGCTTGCCGGGAGAGCATCGCGGACGTGGGAGATTAGCTAAGACGCCTGACATCGTCATTCTAGGGCGGAGCAAGGAGCGCAGCGACGCGCGCAGACCCTAGAATCCATGCCGTGACCTGCGAGCGTCACAGCGGTGCGAACAATGGCACCGGAACGACGGCGTCGACAGTCTTCTTCTGCCGGCGTCACGGCATGGATCCTCGGGTCTTCGCTCCGCTTCGCGTCGCTACGCCCAAGGATGACGACCGAAAGGCCTAAGCCCCAAACACCTTGTTGCCGCCGATCCAGACGTTCCTGACATCCAGATCGTCGGAAAGACCAACAATATCAGCGGCTGTGCCGTTGTGGAAACGGCCAAGCCGGTGCGCCTGGCCGATTGCCTCGGCCGGATAGAGCGAGGCCATGCGCAGGGCCTCGTCGAGATCGAGGCCGACGACGCGGTGGACGAAGCGGATGGCGGAGATCATGTCGAGATCGGCGCCGGCCAGCGTGCCGTCGGCAAGCCTGAGGCTGCCATCCTTACGGTAGATGGTGCGGCCGTTGAGCGTGAACGACGTCATGTCGGTGCCGATCGTCGCCATGGCGTCGGTGACCAGCACGATCTTGCCCGGCCCCTGCTTGCCGCGCAGCGCAAGGATCATCGTTGCCGGATGGACATGGATGCCGTCGGCGATGATGCCGGCATACAAGCCGCCGGTGTCGATCGCAGCACCCGCCAGGCCCGGCTCGCGGTTGCCGATCTGGCTCATGGCGTTGAACAGATGCGTCACCACCGTGGCGCCCGCCTCGGCAAAGGCGCTGGCTGTCGCGTAATCGGTATCGCTGTGGCCGAGGCTGACGACGACACCGGCCTTGGCCAGCGCCGCGACGCGAGACGGTTCGACCGATTCCGGCGCGACCGTGGTCAGCAGCACGGGAAGCTCTTTGCGCGCGGCCATGAGCGCGGCCTGATCGGCATCGGTCATCGGCCGGATCAGCGCCGGATCATGCGCGCCCTTGCGGGCTATGGAAAGATGCGGCCCTTCCAGATGCAGGCCAAGGAAGCCCGGCGCCTTCTGCCTGGTGGCCTCGGCGCCGGCGGCGATGGCGGCGGCGGTGATCGCCGGCGTGTCGGTGATCAGCGTCACCAGCAGTGCCGTAGTGCCGAAAGGCGCATGCGCCCGGCAGATGGTCTCGATCGAGGCG
The DNA here is from genome assembly GCF_051127865.1 of Mesorhizobium sp. RIZ17. Taxonomy (NCBI): domain Bacteria; kingdom Pseudomonadati; phylum Pseudomonadota; class Alphaproteobacteria; order Hyphomicrobiales; family Phyllobacteriaceae; genus Mesorhizobium; species Mesorhizobium sp. RIZ17. Next base: position 2,200,235 of record NZ_CP147861.1, on the reverse strand, counting down.
ACGTCGGGATGGTCGTTGAGCATGACGCCGCCGCCGCCATTGACCTGGATGTCGACGAAGCCGGGCACCAGCAGGCCGCCACCGGTCTCGACCGCCGGAACGCCGGACGGAATCGCGCCTTCGGGCAGGATGGCCTCGACCGCGTCGCCCTTGACGACAAGGGCGGCGTTGTCATGCCAGTCGGCGCCGTCGAAGATGCGGGCGCCGGTGAGTGCGAAACGGTCGCTCATACGGTTTCCGTCACCTTGCGCAGGTTGCGCGGCGTGTCGGGGTCGAGGCCGCGATGGCGTGCGAAGGCCTCGACGAAGCCGTAGAAGGACACGATCAGCGGCAGCGGATCGGTCAGCGGGTGGCCGGTGGCGACATACGGCAGAAGCCTCGCGGCCTTCGCCTTGTCGGAGGTGATGAAGGCGGCGGCGCCCTTGGCCGTCAGGCCGTCAGCCGCCTCGGCGACCGAGAGTTCGGACGCATCGCGCGCGGCAAGCGCCAGAACCGGGAAGCTCGGTCCGACCAGCGCCAGCGGCCCGTGCATGACCTCGGCGGCGCTGTAGGCTTCGGCGTGCATGGCGCAGGTTTCCTTGAACTTCAGCGCCGCCTCGCTGGCGATCGCGAAGGACGGGCCGCGGCCGAGGATGAACAGCGACTGCGGATTTTCCAGCGCGCCGGCGAGCGCCATCCAGTCGCAGGCGATCGCCTTCTCGAAATGGCCGGGCAGGCCGGCGAGCGCCTGAAGCAACGGCTTGTCGTCGGTGGCGTGCGCCATCAGCGCAAGGCCGGCGACGGCCGAATTGACGAAGGTCTTGGTGGCCGCGACGGAGCGTTCCGGCCCTGCCAGAATGTCGATGGCATAGTCGGAAGCGCGCGCCAGCGGCGAGTCGGCCGTGTTGGTGATGGCGACGGTCAGCGCTCCTCCTGCCCTTGCCGTTTCGGCCATGGCGACGATGTCGGGGCTCTTGCCCGACTGCGAGACCGCCAGGCAGGCGGAGCCGCGCAGCCTGAGCTTCGCGCCATAAATGGACGCGATCGAAGGGCCAACCGAAGCGACCGCAAGGCCGGCGGTCAGTTCGACGGCATATTTCATGAAGGTCGCGGCGTGGTCGGACGAGCCGCGCGCCACTGTGACGACGAAATGCGGGTCGCGTTCGCGCAGGCCGCGACCCGCCTCGGCCAGCGCCACGGCCGAACCGTCGAGAAGGCGGGCGGCGGCTTCGGGGATCTCATCGATTTCGCGCCGCATATGGGTGATGTTTGCCATCATGGCCGGATCTCCTCTCCCGGCCCGGTCAGCCGGAGTTCCGCGACGAAATCATAGGCGTCGCCCCTGTAGACCGAGCGGGTGAACTCTATCACCTTGCCGCTCGCCAGATAGGAAATGCGCTCGATCTGCAGGCCGGCAACCCCCGGCGGCACTTCCAGCAGGCGCGCATCGGCGTCGCCAAGATTGGTGGCCGAGATACGTTGCACGGCGCGGACCGGCCGATTGCCAGTCGTGCCCAGCGCCGCATAGAGCGAGGAGCCTATCGCCTCGGGATCGGGCAGCACGCTGGCCGAGAGCGCCGCGCGCTCGATCGCCAGCGGCGTGTCGTTGGCGATGCGCAGGCGCGCGACACGCGCGACCAGCTCGGTCGAGGACAGGCCAAGCACCATCATCTCGTCCGGCGACGGCGCATAGAGGCCGCGGTCGAGCCAGACGGAGCGCACGTTCATGCCGCGGCGCGCCATATCCTCGGTAAAGGAGGTGAGCCGCGACAGCGACTGCTCGACGCGCTCCATGCGCGGCGCGACGAAGGTGCCCGAGCCATGGCGCTGGACGAGGATGCCGCCCTTGACCAGGTCCTGCACAGCCTTGCGCACGGTGACGCGCGAGATATCGGCCTTGCTGGCGATGTCGCGCTCGGACGGCAACGCATCGCCGGGGCCGATGAGGCCGCGATTGACCGCTTCCTCGATGCTTCTCCTCAGCTGCAAATAGAGCGGCGCGCCGCTCTGCGAAGATTCCCGCAGCATGGCGAAGATCTGGTCGGCAGCGCTCATCGGCCGGCCTCCGAACCCCTGGCGAAGATGCGCAGGGCCATCTGCACGGCGCCGCCGAGCGCATCGTCGAGCGGGGCTTTAAGCAGCGCCTGATAGCGCGCCGACAGGCGCGGCGCGTAGAGCGGCGCCAGACCGCCGAGCAGACAGAGCGGAGCATCGTCGGCAAGATCGAGCGCGCCGAGCGAAGCCTCGACATCGGCCACCGCCTTGGCGAGGATCCAATTGGCGATGAGATCGCCCTTTTCGGCATGCTCGAAGACCTTTGGCGCGAAGCCGCCGAAATCGCCCGGCTTGGCGTTGGTGGTGAATTCGACGACGTCTTCGGGATTGTTGCGGAAGACTGCGAGCATGGCGTCCGTCAACGGCGAGCCCGGACGGATGCCGTCATAGGCAAGCAGCGTCTGCTCGAGCAGGTCGCGGCCGATACGGGCGCCGCTGCCCTGGTCGCCGACCTGGAAACCCCAGCCGCCGATGGCGCGCGACTTGCCATTCTTGCGCGCCATATAGGCGGTGCCGGTACCCAAAATGGCCATGGCGCCATCGCCTGCACCGACCGCGCCCTCGAGCGCGATCTCGGCGTCGGTTTCGACGCGGCTTTTGCTGAACGGCAGGATCGCTTCGAGCTGCTGCCGGTAGGTGCCGACATTGGCGCCGGCCAGACCAAGGATGGCAGGCGTGCGCGGGATCAGCTCCGGATCATGGCCGGCGGCGAGGAAAGCCTGCCTGGCCGCCTCGACGATGTTGGCGCGGGCGCCGGTGAGGTCGGTGCGGATGTTGGCGGCGCCGCTCTTGGCGCGGCCGACGACGGTGCCGTCGACGGTCGCAAGGGCCGCCCTGCAGCTGGTGCCGCCGCCATCGATACCAAGCACAAATTTCACGCGATTTTCTCCTCGGCCGAGATAATACCAATAAAATACCAATAGCCAAGAGTTAATTTCGGTTCAAAAAAGATTATGCCGTATTTTATTGAAAACCCACGGTAATTTGCCGGCAAGCGAGTTCCCCCGCCTGAAGTTCGTTAATGCGTATGGACAAGTGGTATTTTTTTGGTATTGTTCGCTCAGTTGGAGGAAAACGGATGGCCGAGACGCGCACGGAAGCGCTCCACCAGAATGCCGAGGGGCTGGATGTCCAGACCCCGGAAGCCATCCTTGCGTTCCTCGCCAATGCCCAGATCGAGGCCAGCAAGGCCGTGCACGGCGCCATTCCGGCGATCGCCGTCGCCGCCGAACTCATCGCCAAGCAATTGAAGAGCGGCGGCAAGCTGGCCTATGCGGCGGCAGGCAGCTCCGGCCTGATGGCGGTGGCCGACGCGCTGGAACTGCCCGGCACCTTCGGCATCGCACGTGACCGCATCGCCATCCTGATCGCCGGCGGCGACGACGCCTTCCGCACGCTGGCCGGCGGACCGGAAGACGACACCGAAGAGGCTTCGGAGGCCGTTGCCGCGGCCGATATCGGCAAGGGCGACTGCCTGATCGCCATTTCCGCCAGCGGCTCGACCCCTTATGCGGTCCAGGCGCTGCAGGACGCGCGGCGCCGGGGCGCCGCCACCATCGCCATCGCCAACAACCGGGGTGCGGCGCTGTTCAGCCGAGCCGATGTCGCCATCCTGCTCGAAACGCCGCCGGAGCTGATCGCCGGCTCGACGCGCATGGGCGCGGGCACGGCGCAGAAGATCGCGCTCAACATGCTTTCGACGCTCACCGCCATCCATCTCGGCCATGTCCATGACGGCTACATGGTCAACCTGACCGCAGACAACATCAAGCTGCGCGACCGCGCCGTGCGCATGGTCGCCGCCATCAGCGGCAAGAGCCGCGACGACGCCGCCCGCCTGCTCGAGGAAAGCGGCGGAGTCGTCAAGACAGCCATTCTGCTCGCCGCCGGCGCTGCCAACGCCGACGCGGCCGAGAAGATACTGGAAGGAACCGGCCAGAAGCTCAGGCCGGCGCTTTCCGCGATCGAGGGGAGCAAGGGGCGCTGAGCCTCTGTCCTCAAAACGGAACCTGAAAAAGGTCAACAGGGAGACTGAAGATGAAGACCAAACTACTGACGGCCCTTCTGCTCGGCACAAGCATCCTCGGCACGACCGGGATGGCGCTGGCCGAGGACGTGACGCTCAACATCGAAAGCTGGCGCGGCGACGACCTGACCATCTGGAAGGACAAGCTGATCCCGGCTTTCGAAGCCAAGAACCCCGGCATCAAGGTGGTGTTCGCGCCTTCGGCTCCGACCGAGTATGACGCGGCGCTGGGCGCCAAGCTCGCCGCCGGCTCGGCGGGCGACCTGATCACCTGCCGCCCCTTCGACAAGTCGCTCGAGCTGTTCAAGAAGGGCAACCTCGCCGACCTGAGCTCGCTGCCGGGCATGGAGAACTTCTCGCCCGTCGCCAAGTCCGCCTGGCAGACCGATGACGGCAAGTCGAGCTTCTGCGTGCCGATGGCCTCGGTCATCCACGGCTTCATCTACAACAAGGATGCCTTCGACAAGCTCGGCCTCAAGGTGCCGACGACCCGGGACGAGTTCTTCGCCGTGCTCGACAAGATCAAGGCCGACGGCACCTACATTCCGATGGCCATGGGCACCAAGGATCTCTGGGAAGCCGCGACCATGGGCTACCAGAACATCGGCCCGAACTACTGGAAGGGCGAGGAAGGCCGCGCTGCCCTGATCAAGGGCGAGCAGAAGCTCACCGATCCTCAATGGGTCGAACCCTTCAAGGAACTGGCGAAGTGGAAACCCTATCTCGGCGACGGCTTCGAGGCGCAGACCTATCCGGACAGCCAGAACCTGTTCACGCTCGGCCGCGCCGCCATCTACCCGGCCGGCTCGTGGGAGATCGGCCTGTTCAACACCCAGGCGCAGTTCAAGATGGGCGCCTTCCCGCCGCCGGTCGAGAAGGCCGGCGACACCTGCTACATCTCCGACCATACCGACATCGGCATGGGCCTGAATGCGGCGTCGAAGCACGCGGATGCGGCCAAGAAATTCCTGTCCTGGGTGGCCTCGCCGGACTTCGCCACCATCTACGCCAACGCGCTGCCGGGCTTCTTCAGCCTGAACTCCGCGCCGGTGAAGATGGAAGACCCGCTGGCTCAGGAATTCGTCTCCTGGCGCGGCAAGTGCAAGTCGACGATCCGTTCGACCTACCAGATCCTGTCGCGCGGCACGCCGAACCTCGAGAACGAGACCTGGGTTGAATCGGCCAATGTGATCAACGGCACCGATACGCCGGAAGCCGCGGCCAAGAAGCTGCAGACCGGCCTCGACAGCTGGTACAAGCCGGCGAAGTAAGAGCTCAGGCAACGGACCGGCCGGGCGCATGCCCGGCCGGCATTCAAACAGTTCCAGATAGCGATTGTCGGCGCAGCCTCCCGGTCTTACCCTCACCTTGCGGGGAAGACGGAGCCGATCTGTCGCTGGCCTTGTCTTACCCCCACAGGGGACAAGCGGGCCGTGCATCGAGGCATCAGCTAGCATCGACTGAACTGGAACCCAGAGACGGCGGGGAACCGAACTCATGGCTACCGAAACTATGGCTGCAGAAACGCGAGCGAAAAGACCGATCCGCTGGCATGTCGGCGTCTTCCTGGCGCCGGCGGTGCTGGTCTACACCGCATTCATGATCCTGCCGCTGGTCGGCACGCTCCAGCTGTCCTTGTTCCGCAACATCGAGCAGTCCCAGGTCTTTGTGGGCTTTAGCAATTTCCGCACGCTGTTCGGAGATCCGAACTGGTCGGTGAATTTCTGGAATGCGCTCAGGAACAATGTCTGGTTCTTCATCATCCACATGCTGGTGCAGAACCCGATCGGCATCCTGCTGGCGGCGCTGCTTTCCAGCCCCAGGCTGCGCTTCACCGCGTTCTACCGCACGGCGATCTTCGTGCCGACGATCCTCTCCTTCGTCATCGTCGGCTTCGCATGGAAGCTGATCCTGTCGCCGATCTGGGGCGTGGCGCCGCATCTGATGGATTTCGTCGGACTGAAGAGCTTCTTCACGCCGTGGCTCGGCAAGGAGCAATATGCGCTCACCGCGCTCAGCCTGGTCTCGGTGTGGCAGTTCGTCGGCATCCCGATGATGCTGATCTATGCAGCACTTCTGTCGATCCCTGACGAGGTGATCGAGGCCGCCGAATGCGACGGCGTCACCGGCATGGCGCAGTTCTGGAAGATCAAGCTGCCGCTGATCCTGCCCTCGATCGGCATCATCTCGATCCTGACCTTTGTCGGCAATTTCAACGCCTTCGACCTGATCTACACCGCGCAGGGCGCGCTGGCCGGGCCGAACTATTCGACCGATATCCTCGGCACCTTCCTCTACCGCGCCTTCTTCGGCTTCCAGTTGCAGGTCGGCGATCCCAACATGGGCGCCGCGATCGCCACGATCATGTTTCTGATCATCCTCGCCGGCGTCTGCGTCTACCTGTTCCTCGTGCAGACGCGCCTGCGTCGCTACCAGTTCTGAGGCACGCCATGAGCACAGCTACCCATTCGCTCCCCCGCTCCATCGGCGCGCATGCGATCCTTCTGACCTACACGGCGATCGCGCTGTTTCCGGTGATCCTGGTGGTGATGAACTCCTTCAAGTCCCGCGCGGGCATCTTCGGCGCGCCGCTGACGCCGCCGACGACGAAAACCTTCGACCTGATCGGCTACACCACGGTGATCGGCCAGGGCGATTTCTTCCACTATTTCCAGAACAGCCTCGTCGTCACCGTCGCCTCGCTGTTCTTCGTGCTGTTGTTCGGCGCGATGGCCGCCTTCGCGCTGTCGGAATACCGCTTCCGCGGCAACACGCTGATGGGGCTTTACCTTGCGCTCGGCATCATGATCCCGATCAGGCTCGGCACCGTCGCCATCCTGCAATTGATGGTGGCGAGCGGGCTGGTCAACACGCTGACGGCGCTGATCCTGGTCTACACCGCGCAGGGGCTGCCGCTGGCGATCTTCATCCTGTCGGAATTCATGAAGCAGGTGTCCAACGACCTGAAGAACGCCGGGCGCATCGACGGGTTGTCGGAATACACGATCTTCTTCAGGCTGGTGCTGCCGCTGGTGCGGCCGGCGATGGCGACGGTTGCCGTCTTCACCATGATCCCTATCTGGAACGACCTGTGGTTCCCACTGATCCTGGCGCCGTCGGAAGAGACCAAGACCGTGACGCTCGGCGCCCAGCTCTTCCTTGGCCAGTTCGTCACCAACTGGAACGCGATCCTGGCGGCGCTGTCGCTGGCGATCCTGCCGGTGCTGATCCTCTATGTCATCTTCTCGCGGCAGCTGATCCGCGGTATCACGTCGGGAGCTGTGAAGTGAGTACAGAGAGACCCCTTCGCGTTGTGGTCGCCGGCCTCGGCAACATGGGCCGCAGCCATGCGCTGGCCTATCACACCAATCCAGGCTTCGAGATCGCGGCGCTGATCAACCGCTCCGACGTGCCGCTGCCGGAGGGGCTTGGGCGTTACGGCATCAGGCGCTCCTTCGAGGATGCGCTGCGCGACGAGAAGCCGGACGTCGCCGCGATCGCTACCTATTCCGACAGCCATGCCGACTATGCGGTGCGGGCCTTCGAGGCCGGCTGCCATGTCTTCGTCGAGAAGCCGCTGGCGACGACGGTTGCCGACGCGCAGCGCGTCGTCGATGCGGCCAAGGCCAACGGCAGGAAGCTGGTGATCGGCTATATCCTGCGCCACCACCCGTCCTGGATCCGGCTGATCGCCGAGGCGCGCAAGCTTGGCGGCCCTTACGTCTTCCGCATGAACCTCAACCAGCAGTCCTCCGGCCATACCTGGGGCACGCACAAGCAGCTGATGCAGACCACATCGCCGATCGTCGACTGCGGGGTGCATTACCTCGACGTGATGCTGCAGATCACCGACGCCAGTCCGGTCGAAGTGCGCGGCATGGGCGTACGGCTGAGCAATGAGGTTTCGCCTTCGATGTACAATTACGGGCACCTGCAAGTGCTGTTCGAGGACGGCTCGGTCGGCTGGTATGAAGCCGGCTGGGGGCCGATGATCTCGGAGACGGCCTTCTTCGTGAAGGACGTGATGTCGCCAAAGGGCTGCGTCTCGATCGTGATGAAGGAGGGCGTCAAGTCCGACGACATCGACACCCACACCAAGACCTCGACGATCCGACTACACAGCGCCGAGACGGGCCCTGACGGTAAATTCGCCAGGGAAGACCAATTGCTGTCGATGGAAGGCGAGCCGGGCCACCAGGAGCTCTGCGACCTCGAACAGGCCTTCCTGCTCAAGGCCATCCGCGAGGATATCGACCTCACCCGCCACATGAACGATGCCGTCAAATCGCTCGCCGTCTGCCTTGCCGCGGATGAGAGCGTGCGCAGCGGCAAGGCGGTGCGGTTATGACAAAGGAATTGTCATCAGGGGTTGCGCTCTACGGCGCCCCCCTCTGGCCTGCCGGCCATCTCCCCCTCAAGGGGGGAGATCAGATGTCGCCACGGCCTTCGCAACTTGTCAGCGCCGCAGAGTGGCGCGAGGCCTCGAAGCTGCCAATCTCCCCCCTTGAGGGGGAGATGTCCGGCAGGACAGAGGGGGGTGCCTTGGCGCCTGCTCATCAATTTGGAGGACTGCCGTGGGCTCGCTGAAGATCGAGAATGTGAAAAAGGCTTTCGGGCCGGTCGAGGTGCTGAAGGGCATCGACCTTCAGGTCAATGACGGCGAATTCGTCGTCTTCGTCGGCCCGTCGGGCTGCGGAAAATCGACACTGCTGCGCGTGATCGCCGGCCTGGAGGATTCGACCTCCGGCCGCGTGCTGATCGACGGCGCGGACGTTTCGGTCACGCCGCCGGCGAAGCGCGGCATCGCCATGGTGTTCCAGACCTACGCGCTCTATCCGCATCTGACGGTGAAGAACAACATGGCGCTGGGCCTCAAGCAGGCCGGCACGCCAGCGGCCGAGATCGAGCGGCGCATCAAGATCGCTTCCGCGATGCTGTCGCTCGAACCCTATCTCGAGCGCCGGCCGGCGGAATTGTCGGGCGGCCAGCGCCAGCGCGTCGCCATCGGGCGCGCCGTGGTGCGCGAGCCGAAGCTCTTCCTCTTCGACGAGCCGCTGTCGAACCTCGACGCGGCGCTGCGCGTCAACACCAGGCTTGAGATCGCGCAGCTGCACCGGCGGCTGAAGGCGACGATGATCTATGTCACCCACGACCAGGTCGAGGCGATGACGCTGGCCGACAAGATCGTCGTGCTCAATGCCGGCCGCATCGAGCAGATCGGCAGCCCGATGGAGCTCTACAATTCGCCGGCCAACGAATTCGTCGCCGGCTTCATCGGCTCGCCGAAGATGAATTTCATTGACGGCGCGCAGCTGGGCGAGACGGCGAAGACCATCGGCGTGCGGCCGGAGCACCTGACGGTCGACACGAAGTCCGGCGCCTGGAAAGGCACGGTGGTGCATGCCGAGCATCTCGGCGCCGACACCAACCTCTATCTCGATTGCGAGAAGGCCGGGCTGATCACGGTGCGCATCTTCGGCGTCTACAATGCCGAGCCGGGCGCGACGCTTTATGCAACGCCGGATGCGGCGAAGACGTACCGGTTCGGCGCGGATGGGAAGGTGTTGAAGTAGAGCCGGCTTCCCCTTCTCCCCCTGTGGGAGAAGGTGGCCGCGAAGCGGCCGGATGAGGGGTGTTGGAAGGATCGCGGCGCGGCAGAAATAAGCGCGCGGGATTCCTTCGATCTTGAAGGTCGCACTCCGCTGGAGCACCCCTCATCCGTCTCGGCGCTGCGCGCCGATCCACCTTCTCCCACAAGGGGAGAAGGCCAGGTCTGCGCTACACGTCCGCCTTGAACGTCTGCTTCTGCTGGCCGAGCCCTTCAATGCCGAGCTCTACAACGTCGCCGGCCTTCAGGAACACCGGCGGCTTCATGCCGAGGCCAACGCCGGGCGGGGTGCCGGTGGAGATGATGTCGCCGGGATGCAGCGACATGAACTGGCTGAGGTATGACACCAGATACTTCACGCCGTAGACCATGGTCTTGGTCGAGCCGTTCTGCATGGTCTTGCCGTTGACGGTCAGCCACATCTTCAGGTTCTGCGGATCGGCGACCTCGTCCTTGGTCACCAGCCACGGGCCGGTCGGGCCGAACGTGTCGCAGGACTTGCCCTTGGTCCACTGGCCCTGGCGCTCGGCCTGGAAGGCACGCTCGGACACGTCATGCGCAACGGCGTAGCCGGCAACATAATCCAGCGCGTCGTCTTCCGAGACATACTTCGCGGTCTTGCCGATAACGACGGCGAGCTCGACTTCCCAATCGGTCTTTTCCGAACCGCGCGGGATCAGCACGTCGTCATCCGGCCCGACGATCGCCGAGCTTGCCTTCATGAAGATGATCGGCTCCGGCGGTACGGTGGCGCCGGTCTCGGCGGCGTGGTCGGAATAGTTGAGGCCGATGCAGATGAATTTGCCGGTGCCGGCGACGCAGGCGCCCAGGCGCGGCTTGCCGGAGACCGCCGGCAGCGACTTCGGATCGAGCTTGGAGAGCATCTCCAGCGAGGCCGGATGAAGCGTCGTGCCGGCGATATCGGCGACATGAGCGGAAAGGTCGCGGATCGTCCCATCCGCATCGAGCAGGCCGGGCTTTTCACTGCCGACTTCGCCATAACGCAACAACTTCATCTCAACTTCTCCACCTTGCGGCCAATGGCCGTTTTCACAAATTCCGTCAAAGCCAGCGGACCGTAGTCGCCGACCCTGCCGGCGGCAAGCTTGCCATCTGTTCGGGCCGGCCAACCGGGAGGATTTTCAGACGCTTCGATCCACCCAGACACAGGATCGGCTCCGATCCTCGCCGACAGTCCTTCCGAGCCTTTCGTCAGATCGACCAGCCACCGTCGATGTTATAGGCCTGCCCTGACGTGTAGGTGGCGCCGGCAAGGTAGACCGCCAGATCGGCGATTTCCTCCGGCGTGCCAAGCCTGCCCATGGGCTGGCGGGCGATGAAAGCCGCACGCGCCGCCTCATAGTCGCCTTGCGCATGCATGCGGTCCTGCAGCGACGGGCTTTCGACCGTGCCCGGGCAGATGGCGTTGCAGCGGATGCCCTTGGCGACATAGTCCGCGGCGACCGCCTTGGTGAGGCCGACCACCGCTGCCTTGGTCAGGCCATAGGCGAAGCGGTTCGGCACGCCCTTTTGCGAGCTTGCCAGCGACGCCATGTTGATGATCGAGCCGTCGCCGCGCTCCAGCATGCCGGGCAGCACGGCGCGGATGGTGCGGATCATCGAACGGACGTTGAGGTTGAGAGCGAAGTCGAGATCCTCGTCCTTCATTTCGAGGATGGAGCCCGCATGGACGAAGCCGGCGCAGTTGAACAGCACGTCGACGCGACCGATCTCGGCGAAGGCTGAAGCGACGGCCGCATCGTTCAGCACATCGAGTTTTCGCGTCGCAATGCCGGGGGTCTTGCCAAGTTCGGCCAGGGCCGCCTCGTTGATGTCGGTGGCGTGAACGGTCGCGCCAGCCTTGGCGAAGGCCAGCGCGCTCGCCCGGCCGATGCCTTGCGCCGCCGCGGTGATCACAACCACCTTGCCCGTCAGATCCGCCATGCTTTTCTCCTGCCTGCCTGATGCGTCCGCCTTATCCATGGCCGGCCTCGGCGTCGTGTGCCAGACAGCCGGGCATCATGCGGTCAGATTTTCCGCTTCACAGATAAAGATGTTTTTTCTCGTTAAAGAACACGCGCACAAGCGTCAAGCCCGAACGCCATGACCTTCGCCACTGCAGCCAAAATGGCGCCGGCGCGGCGTGCGTCAGGCAAGAGGCATCAGTCGCCGTAGGGAACCCAGACGTTCTTGACCTCGACGGCGCGGCGCAGGAAGGCCCCGCCGGCGGCCTCCTCCGACGACCAGTCGAGCGTGCGGCCATTGCCGGTCCAGACGCGCTTCAAGTTGCCGATGGAGTCGGCCTCCGCCTTGGCGCAGGTGTCGGCATCGGCAAACACCCAGAGCCCGTCGACATCGTCATGCTTGGCCAGCACGCCGGCGAGCTCGGCGCTGCGGCCGGTGACGATGTTGATGGCACCGGCCGGAATGTCGGAATATTCGATCATCTGGTAGAGGTCGGTGGCCAAAAGCGGGTGCCGTTCCGACGGGACCGCAACCACGGTGTTGCCCATGGCGAGCGCCGGCGCCACCAGCGAGATGAAGCCCAACAGCGGCTGGTTGTCCGGCGCGACGATGCCGACGACGCCGACGGGCTCATGCAGGGCAAGTGTCACGACGCGGGCCGGCGGCTGATGGACGCGGCCCTCGAACTTGTCGGCGAGGCCGGCATAGAGGAACAGCCGCTCGATCGACTGCTCGACCTCCTCGCGCGCGGCCTTGGCGGCAACGCCGGTCAGCAGGCCAAGGCGCGCGGCGAACTCGTCGGCGCGGCCGGACAGGTTTTCGGCGAGATAATAGAGCACCTGGCTGCGGTTGAAGGCCGTCGCGTCCGGCCAGGCCTTGCAGGCGCGCGCGGCGGCGACGGCGTCACGGATATCCTTGCGGTTGCCGAGGCCGACTTCGCCAGCCAGCTTGCCCTTGGCACTGGCGATGGCGAGCGAGTAATTGCCGTCCGGGCGTACCTGCTTGCCGCCGATGAACAGCTTTGCCGTGCGGTCGATGGCCAAGCCGTCGGCCTGTTCGACCGGCTGGGTCGAGCCGGCCGCGGCCGGCTTGATGGCCGGGCCGACCGGCAGTTTTACCGCCAGATATTCGAACATGCCCTCGCGACCGCCCTCACGGCCAAAGCCGCTTTCGCGATAACCGCCGAAGCCGCAGGCGGCGTCGAACATATTGGTGCCGTTGACCCAGACGACACCGGCTTTCAGCTGGGGCGCGACATGCAGCGCAAGGTTGATGTTCTCGCTCCACACCGAGGCGGCAAGGCCATAGCGCGTGTTGTTGGCGAGCTCGATTGCTTCCTCGGTGTTGCGGAAGCTCATCGCCGCCAGCACCGGACCGAAGACCTCTTCCTGCGCCAGAATGTTAGCCGGCGAAACAGATGTCGCCAGCGTCGGCAGATGATAGTAGCCGGAGGATGGCAAGGTGGCGTCCGGCTGCCAGCAGACGGCGCCCTGTTTCGCGCCCTCGGCAATCAGCCCCTTGACGCGGTCGAGCTGGGTGCGGTCGACGAGCGGGCCGATATCGGTGTTCTTGTCGAGCGGGCTGCCGACCCGCAGCCGGCTCATCCTGACCTTGACCTTGGCGATGAGGGCTTCGGCGATACCTTCCTGGACCAGGAGGCGCGAGCCGGCGCAGCAGACCTGGCCCTGGTTGAACCAGATGCCGTCGACCAGACCCTCGACGGCGCTGTCGAGGTCGGCATCCTCGAAGACGATGAAGGCCGACTTGCCGCCGAGCTCCAGCGACAGCTTCTTGCCGGAGCCGGCCGTCGCCTTGCGGATGATCTTGCCGACTTCCGAGGAGCCGGTGAATGCGATCTTCTGGACACCGGGATGATTGACGATGGCAGCGCCCGCCTCAGGGCCGCCCTGGACGATGTTGACGACGCCTTTCGGCACGCCGGCACGCTCGCAGATCTCGGCGAACAGGATGGCGGTGAGCGGCGTGAATTCGGCCGGCTTCAGCACCACGGTGCAGCCGGCGGCCAGGGCCGGCGCGATCTTCCAGGCCAGCATCAGCAGCGGGAAATTCCACGGAATGACCTGGCCGACGACGCCGACCGGCTTGTGGTCGGGAAAATCCTTTTCGAGCGTCTGTGCCCAACCGGCGTGATGGATGAAATGGCGGATCGCCAGCGGCACGTCGATGTCGCGGCTCTCACGGATCGGCTTGCCATTGTCGATCGATTCCAGCACCGCGAACAGGCGCTGATGGCGCTGCATGGCCCGGCCAACGGCGTAGAGCACCTTGGCTCTGGCATAGCCTGAACTGGCGCTCCATTTCGGCAGCGCCTTGGCCGCCGCCGCCACCGCGGCGTCGATATCGGCGGCGCCCGCATCCGAGATCTTGGCGAGCAGCTTGCCGGAGGACGGCTCGCTGGTGTCGAAAGTCTTGCCGCTGGCCGCCGATTTCCAAGCGCCGTCGATGAACAAAGACTTGGAGAAATCGCGCCCGGACAGCCAGGCATCCGCCTCATTGCGGGCTTCCGGCGCAGGGCCGTATTCCATGGCGTGATAACGTTCGAGGATATTCATGGGGCGCACTCGCAAGAGAGGATTTTTAGCGAAGCCGGCGAAGGAACTCGGCGTTCACGGCCTTCACTCGCCTCACGCCATCGCGTGGCGATGGTTGGCCGAATAATGGCCGGTCAAATGATGTTCGAGCTGGCGTTCGATGTCGGTGAGCAGGCTGGAGGCGCCGAAGCGGAACAGGTCCGGCTCGAGCCAGGGCCGGCCAAGCTCTTCCTTCATCAGCACCAGCCAGTCGAGCGAGACCTTGGCGGTTGAGATGCCGCCGGCCGGCTTGAAACCGATGAGGTAGCCCGTCTCCTCGAAATAGGCGCGGATGGCGCGCACCATGGCAAGGCCGACGGGAAGCGTGGCGTTGACGCTTTCCTTGCCGGTCGACGTCTTGATGAAATCGGCGCCCGCCATCATCGCAACCATGGAGGCGAGCATCACGTTGCGCAGTGTCGCAAGGTCGCCGGTGCCGAGAATGACCTTGAGATGCGCCTCGCCGCAGGCGGCGCGCATGGCGACGATCTCGTTGAAAAGCTCGCGCCATTTGGCGCCGTAGACCAGGCCGCGCGGAATGACGACATCGATCTCGTCGGCGCCGTCCTTCACCGAGGCCTCGATCTCCTGCAGGCGGGTCGACAGCGGCGCAAGCCCATGCGGGAAGGCGGTGGAGACGGCGGCGACATGGATGCCGGTGCCGCGCACGGCGTCGACCGCGGTGGCGACGAAGGGATGGTAGACACAGACGGCCGCCGGACGGATGGTTTCGCCTGATATGCCGAGCCCTTCGACAATATCGCGGCGCAGCGGGTTGATCGCCTTGGCGCAGAGCCGGCGCACGCGCTCGTCCGTGTCGTTGGAGTTCAGCGTGGTCAGGTCCATGCAGGCGATGGCCCGCAGCAGCCAGGCGGCCTGGTTGTCGGCCTTGATCGAGCGGCGCTTGGTGAGCGTGACGACCCGGCGCTCCAGCGCCGAGCGGTTGACGCTGCGCACCGATTCCAGGAAGCCGAGATCGAGCTTCATGCCGGGATTGCGGGCAATGCCATGCTCCAGCGGCAGCGGCGTGTTGGCGGCGGCGCGTGCCGGCAGCGGCATCACCTTGGAGGCGCCAGCGCCTGCTTCGCGGATCGTGCTCATCTCCTGCCCTTTCACTCAGCGACTTCAGCCGAAGATAACCCGCGAAGTTGTCCTTCACGAGTCCTTCAGTGGGTCATAGCGGAAAAAGGCGGCGGAAGCAGCCTGTTTTTGACCATATGGTCAAAGCAGCATGCTGGGTAGGCGCCGGCGTCGGAGATTGGCCGAAACGCCCATTCCTTCGTCATACTCGGGCTTGACCCGAGTATCCATGCCGTGACCTCTGCCGCAGAGCGCAACGGTGCAGAATTCTGTAACCGTCGCAACGCCTTAGCGTAACGGCATGGATTCCAGGGTCTGCGCGCGTCGCTCCGCTCCTTGCTTCGCCCTAGAACGACGAAGCGCGAATGTCGTCGCTAATCTCAGACGCTTCAACAGAGCTGGCTGGCGGCGCGCCTCAGCCGACGAAGGCGCGCTCGACGACGAAGCTGGCGGGATGGCTCAAGGAGCCTTCCTGGAAGCCAAGGCTCTCGGCGAGTTCCTTGACGTCCTTCAGCATATGCATCGAGCCGCAGATCATGATGCGGTCTGTCTCGGGATTGAGCTTGTCGATGCCGAGGTCGGAATAGAACTTGCCCGAGCCGATCAGCGCGGTGATGCGGCCCATGCGCGCCGACTCTTCCCGCGTCGTCGAATTGTAAAGCGTGACGCGGCCGCCGGTCAGCTCGCCGATCAGCGGATCGCTCTCCAGCGCCGCGACCAGCTCCTGGCCGTAGGTGAGCTCGGCATTGTCGCGGCAGGTGTGGGTGAGGATGACCTCGTCGAACTTCTCGTAGGTGTCGGGGTCGCGCAGCAGGCTGGCGAAGGGCGCGATGCCGGTGCCGGTCGAGATCATGACCACGCGCTTGGCGGGCGTCAGCGCGTCGAGCACCAGCGTGCCGGTCGACTTCTGGCGCATGATGACGGTATCGCCGACCTGGATCTTCTGCAGCTCGGAGGTCAGCGGACCGTCCGGCACCTTGATCGAGAAGAATTCGAGCTCGTCGTCCCAGGAGGGGCTGGCGACGGAGTAGGCGCGGAAGATCGGCTTTTCGGCATTGGGCAGGCCGATCATGACGAACTCGCCGGAGCGGAAGCGCAGCGACTGCGGCCGGGTGATGCGGAAGGAAAACAGCCGGTCGGTGTAATGCTTCACCGACACCACGGTCTCGGCATAGACATTGGCCGGGACGGGGAACTGCAGCGGCTTCGAGCCGGCGACGTTCAACGCGGATGTCGTGTTCATTCCAACCCAACTTTCCGGCCCAGATGGAACGCACCGGGCGCCAAACTTTTCCTGCGCGCCCGAACGGTCAGGTTCCGGCGTGCTCCCTGCACACTGCCAAGCGGTAAGCTCTTGTGTCCGGAATTTATTAGTATACAAATGATCTCCAGGTCAAGATGGCAGCGTAAAACGCCTTTCCAAACCAAGGCATATCCGTAGTCCTGGCATTTCGGGTTTCGGCAATGAATGAGAAATTTTCGGCATCGGCGGGAAGTGTCGTTGCCGGCATCGATGTCGGCGGAACCTTCACCGATCTGTTGCTGATAGACGGCAAGGCGGGCGGAAAAGTCCATATCGCCAAGACGCCGACCACGGTCGAAAACCAGGCCTTTGGCGTGGTCTCAGCACTTGGCGCGACAGGCTTTCCGATCGACGGCATCGACCTCATCGTGCACGGCACCACGACCACCACCAACGCCGTGCTGGAGCGCCGGCTGGCAAGGACCGGCATGATCACCACGCGCGGCTTTCGCGACGTGATCGAGCTTGGCCGGCGCACAAGGCCGCAGGCCTATGGCATGACGGGCACTTTTGTCCCCGTCATTCCCCGCGACCTTCGGCTCGAAGTATCGGAGCGGGTAGAGGCTTCGGGCGCGGTGCGCATTCAGCTCGACGAAGCCGAAATGCGCGACGCGGTGAAAAAGCTGCTCGACGCCGGTTGCGAGTCGCTGGTCATCCACTTCCTGCATTCCTACGCCAACCCCGCGCATGAACGGCGGGCGGCGGAGATCGCGGCGGAGCTCTGGCCGAACGGCCACATCACCACTGGACATGCGCTGCTTTCGGAAGCGCGCGAGTTCGAGCGCGGCGTGACGGCGGCCGTCAACGCCTCGGTGCAGCCGATCCTGGAGCGCTATGTCGAACGGCTGCGCAAGGAGCTGGCGGCAAAAGGCTACGCGCGCGACTTCCTGATCATGAACGGCAATGGCGGCATGATCTCGGCCCGCTTCGTCACGCTGGAATCGGCCAAGACCGTGATGTCCGGCCCGGCTTCCGGCGTCATCGCCGCCGCCTACACGGGCAAGCGCGCCGGCTTCGGCAATCTCGTCACCTACGACATGGGCGGCACCTCGACTGACGTGGCGCTAATCCGCAATGCGGAGCCCGCGGTGTCGAACGAGATCGAGATCGAATATGCGATGCCGATCCATGTGCCTATGGTGGCGGTGCACACGGTCGGCGCCGGCGGCGGCTCGATCGCGCGCGTCGACGCGGCCGGGCTGATCCAGATCGGCCCCGAAAGCGCCGGCGCCAATCCGGGTCCGATCTGCTACGGGCGCGGCGGCCTGGAGCCGACCATCACCGACGCCAATCTGGTGCTTGGCCGGCTGGCGCCGAAGAAACTGCTCGCGGTCGACAACCCTGTGACCGTTGAACGCGTGACCGGCATTTTCGAGGACAAGATCGGCAAGCGTACCGGCCTTTCCGGCGTCGAGGCCGCGGGTGCCGTGCTTCGGCTCGGCAACATGAAGATGGCGGGCGCCATCCGCATGGTGTCGGTGTCGCGCGGCCACGACCCGCGTGATTTCGCGCTGTTCGCCTTCGGCGGCGCCGGGCCGCTGCATGCGACGGCGCTCGCCCGCGAGCTCGGCCTGCCCCGGGTGCTGGTGCCGGCGCGCCCCGGCATCACCAACGCGCTCGGCTGCGTCGTCGCGGATTTACGCCACGACTTCGTCAACACAATCAACCAGCCGGTCAAGTTGCTCGATGAAGCTGCGCTTCGCGAGGTGTTGGAACGGCACCGAAACGAAGGCGAGGCGCTGATCGCCAAGGAAGCGGTGAAGCCGGACGCGATCCGCGTGACGCATTCCGCCGACATGCAGTTCGTCGGCCAGACACACATCATCAACGTGCCGCTGCCCTCCTCATCGGTTTCACGAGAAACGCTGCAGCTTCTGTTCGAAAAAGCCTATTTCGCGCGCTTCAAGGTCGAGCTGCCGGAGATCCGCGCCAATCTCGTCAACCTCAACACATCGGTCACCGGCGTGCGGCCGCAGATCGACCTGTCGAAGCTGATCGACCCGGCTGGCCGCACGGCGACGCTCGAGGAGGCGCGGCGCGAGATCCGGCCGGTCTGGTATCACGGCACATGGCACGACACGCCGGTCTATGCCCGCGAAAAGCTGCCGCTCGACGCCGTGATCGAGGGACCGGCGATCCTGGAGCAGATGGACGCCACCACCGTGCTCGAACCGGGCGACCGGGCGCGCTCGGACGCCGACGGCAACATCATCATCGACATCGGCGAGGCCTAAGATGGCGAAGCTCGACACGATCACGCTTTCGGTGTTGCAGGCCGCCCTGCAGCAGGTCTGCGACGAGATGGACCTGACCTTTTCCCGAGCGGCCTTCTCGCCGGTCATCGCGGAAGCCAACGACCGCTCCGATGGCATCTATTCGGCCGTCGACGGCTCGCTGATCGCGCAAGGTAGCCAGGGCCTGCCAGTATTCGTCGGGGTCATGCAATATTCGACGAAGACCGTGATCGAGATGATCGCCGACGGCCGATGCCTCGCTCCTGAGCCGGGCGACATTTACATCGTCAACGACCCCTATCTCGGCGGCACGCATCTGATGGACGTGCGCTTCGTCATGCCGGTCTACCGCGGCGGCAAGATCTTCTGCTGGCTTTCCAACACCGGCCATTGGCCGGACATCGGCGGCTCGGTGCCGGGTGGTTTCTCCGCCTCGGCCACCGCGGTCGAACAGGAAGGGCTCAGGCTGCCTCCGGTGAAACTGTTCAAGAAGGGCGTGCTCGATCCTGAGATCTACGCCATTATCTGCTCGAACATCCGGGTCGCCGACCAGCGCATCGGCGATATCCGCGCGCAGGCCGCCGCGTTGCTGATCGGTCAGGACAGACTCAACGAAATCCTGGATCGTTACGGTGACGAAACCGTCGTCGAAGCGATTGCCGAACTGCGCCGCCGCGCGGCGGAGCAGATGCGCGCCTCGATCGCTGCCATTCCGGACGGCGTCTATCGCTCGCAGGCTTTCGTCGATTCCGACGGGGTGGTGAACGAGCCGCTGACCATAGATCTTGCCGTCGAGAAGAAGGGCGATACGCTGACCTTCGACTTTGCTGGCTCGTCGAAACCCTGCGCCGGGCCGATGAACAGCGTGCTGGCGACCACGCTGTCGTCGGTCTACCTCGCCATGCGCCACATCTTCCCGGAAGTGCCGATCAGTGCCGGCGCTTTCGAGCCGCTGAACGTCAAACGGCCGGAAGGCACGTTCCTCGACGCCAAATATCCGCGACCGGTGTCGGGCTGCGCGGCCGAGGTGTCGCAGCGCATCGCCGAAGCGGTGTTCGCAGCGATGGTGCAGGCACTGCCGGAAAAGGTGACGGCGGCGCCCGCCGGCTCCAGCGGCAATTTCGCGCTTGGCGGCAACGATCCGGCGCGCGGCCGCGACTATGTCATGTACCAGATCTCCGGCGGCGGCTATGGCGGTAATGCCGACCACGACGGACTAAGCAATGGCTGCTCGACGATCGGCATTTCGAAGTCGCCGCCGGTCGAGATCATGGAGCAGGCTTTTCCGGTGCTCTACCGGCATTATGCGCTGCGCGAAGGCTCCGGCGGCGCGGGCAAGCATCGCGGCGGCTTCGGGCTCGCCTATGAGGTCGAGATATTGCGCGGCGAGGCGCGCGCGTCCTTCGTCATGGATCATGGCCGCTTCGGGCCGCAGGGCGCGTTGGGCGGCCGGGACGGCGCGCCGAACAGCGTGACCGTGTTCCGGGGCGGCGAAGCGCATGTGCCGCCCCATCTTTCCAAGGAGCAGGACATCGCGCTTAAGGCCGGCGACCGCGTGCGCGTCGGCACGCCGGGCGGCGGCGGCTATGGCGATCCGCGCCAGCGCGACCCGAAGCAGGTCGCAGAAGATGTCAGGCTCGGCTATTATACGGCCGAGCAGGCCAGGAAGATGTTTGGGGTGGAGGTGTAGGCGACGCGCTGGCGAACATGCCTGCGCCGCTGGATCCGCCTGTTTCGAGGTTAGCTGCAACGCGCATCGCGTCGTCATTCTATGGCGCAGCAAGGAGCGAAGCGACGCGCGCAGACCATAGAATCCATGCCGTTACGCAGAAGCGCCGCTCACGGTGCAGAATTCTGCTCCGCTGCTTTCTTCGGCTGAGGTAACGGCATGGATTCCAGGGTCTTCGCGACGGAGCTTCGCTCCTGCTTCGCCCTGGAATGACGAAGTTGGGGGCTAAGCAAGCTTCGCCAGCAACCTGAGAAAAGTCGCCGCTTCCTTGGCCGTGAGCGGCGCCAGCGTTTCCTCGGTGATGGTGCGGGCTAAAGGGATCAGCCGCTCGATCGCTGCGCGGCCTTCCGGCGTCAGATTGACCAGCAGCCGCCTTTTGTCGACCTCGTGCTTGGAAACCTCGACCAGCCCGCGCGCCTTCAGCCGGTCGATGACGCCCTTCACGGTGGCGGCGTCCATCGCGATGAGCGTCCCCAACTGGTTCTGCGAGGTCTCGCCAATATCGTGAAGCTTGGCCAGAGCGGCGAATTGCGGCGGCGTCAGGTCGCCGATCTGCGAGGCGAAGATCGCGACATGGCGCTGATGAGCCTTGCGCAGGATGAAGCCGACCTGGTCCTGCAGATGGTAGTTGTTCTCGTCGCCGTCTTCGGCCTCCACCAGCCGCAGCAGATTGTCCTCGCCGCTCATCTCAGGCCGTCCCATGCCTTGATGTCCTCAGCCGCCAGGCCACCCATGCGGTCGTGGACGCGCGGGCCGCAGGTCATGGCGAGGCAAAACAGGATCTCGTCGGGGCGCGGGCCGTCGCTGATGCCCACTTCCATGGCATCGAAATGGCTGCGCACATAGGCGGCATTGATGTGGCCGAGCGGCACGTCGAGCCGCGAGCCGAAGGCGCCGACCTTCTTCGCCGACGGCACGATCGCCTTGGCGTCACCCAGGCGCTCGCGCATGGCGTAGCCGCCGGGCACATGCCACAGCGCGCCGTGCTCCAGTTCGCCGGCGGAGCCGACGATGGCGCCCTTGCCGTAGCCGTCGATCTTCTTCACATCGCCGCCGAGCGCCGCGACCAGCCTGTCGGAGAGCAGCAGCCCGAGCGGCTTCAAGTCCTCCATCGCGCCCTGCAAATCCTCGACATAGCGGCCGGCGAAGGGATTTTTCACCACAGCCATGGCTGCGGCACGCAAGCGCGGCTCTTTAGCCACGGGGCCGCCATCATGAAAAATCTCCTCGGTCAGGACCGCGACCTTGCGGATCGGAAAGTCAGGCATGGGCAGTTTCCTTCGCTTTATGTTTGTTGGGCGCGGCGAGCGCCACCGAACCACTGATGCGGGCCTCGCCCGCCAGGAACAGCGCCGATGCGGCGATCAGGCCGCGCCGGCGAAAATCTTCGGCGACGGCAAGGCCGTTGTCCAGCGCCCGCGCAATCTCGCCGGGCGTGAGCGCGCCGACGCTCTGCGTCACCAGCATCTCACCGAGATCGCTGTCGGGCGCCAGGTCGCGCGCCGCGGCGCGGGCGATGGCGGGATGTCCAGGCAGGTCGACGGCGTTGGCGATCAGCGTCGCCGCCGCGTCGGCCTCCGCGCCGGTGCGCGCCAGCACCGTGACGGCGTCGGCGATGCCCAGCGAAAACGAGCGCCCGCGCCAGCCGCTGGTGGCTACGCCGCGCACGCCATCCTGAGCACGAATGGTGACACGATCGGCCATGCCATTGCCGGTGCCGGCAATCGCGACCGTCATCGACTGACTTCCACCGAGATGGAGGGCGCAATCGCCGCCATTGTTGACGTAGGCGCGATCGAGCCGGCGGCCGGCGAGCAGGGCCCCAAGAATTTCGTCGGCTACCGAACCGGCAACGGCGGCCATCGGCGTGATGAAGCATTCCGCCAGCGACGTGACGGCCGCTTCCATGCGGCGCGCCGTAGGGCCGGCAAAACTGCGCGGCGCCAGGAAGAAGGCGGGAAGCCGCAGTTCGGGCAGCTCTTCGACCACCTCGATCAGGATCGTCTGAAAGCGGGCGACTGCCTGTTCGTAAGCGGCGCGGCATTCATCCGCATCGCCAAAGGCCTCGACGACCAGGTCGATCGGCCCGTGGTTGAGATGGAGTCGCCTGCCGTCGGCAAGCCAATGCGCCTGCGGGCCGTTCATCAGCCGGCACCGTTCGCCGCTGAACGCCGCAGTTGCGCCAGCGGCGGCCAGGGATTGCCGGCCGGCGCGCCGGTGTTGCTGCGCGGATTGAGATACTCGCCGCCCTTGGCGAGGATATCCTCGACGCTGCGTATCTCGCTCTCATAGCCGCCGAGCCGGACATAGTCGTCGCGGCGCATGGTGAACTCGATCGGCGCCACCAGCGCCGGCGTCGGCACATAGCCGAAAGCGCCTTCCGGCACGCGGGTGACGTCGACCATCAGCGTGATGCCGCCGCCCGGCCAGACATAGACCGGCGCGCCGCCGACCGTCACATAGGTCTTCAGGCCCTGCACCGAGCGGGTGAGGTTGACCGGGTTTTCGGTTACGCCGGCGCGCAGCGAGCCGCCGGCGCCGCCGATGAAGAGAACCGTGCACAAAGCCGGCTCGCAATTGTCCTCGATCAGGCCGACGGACTTTTGCAGCCGCTCGGGAAATGGCTTTTGGACCGGCTTCAACTGGTCGTCCA
This sequence comes from Mesorhizobium sp. RIZ17, assembly GCF_051127865.1. NCBI lineage: Bacteria > Pseudomonadati > Pseudomonadota > Alphaproteobacteria > Hyphomicrobiales > Phyllobacteriaceae > Mesorhizobium > Mesorhizobium sp. RIZ17. Next base: position 2,177,012 of record NZ_CP147861.1, on the reverse strand, counting down.
GCTCGTAATAGGCGAACTGCTCGCCGGTGGTCGACACCATCAGCATGGACAGGCCGGGACGCGCGCCCTTCTTGGCGTTCCAGTCGCCGAGGATCGACAGCGGGTCGGAGATCGTCGTCCCACCCCAGCCGAGGCCGGGTTCCGAGACCTTGAAATAGCGGCCGGGGGTCGAGCGACGGCCGATGATCTTTATCCCGGTGTCCTCCCAGCCCAGCACCTTGCCGGCCTGATGCTCGGAGACGACGCCGGTGATGTGGTCGTCGACCACCACGACCTCGTTGACCAGCCCGCGCCATTGCGTGGCGAACATGCCGATGGTGGCCGAGCCGCAGCCGACGCGCATGCGGTGCTCGACCTTGCCATCGATGACCGGCGCCTTGCCGGCCTCGACGATGACCGTCGCGCCACCGTCGATAGTGAGCTCGACCGGCTTCCTGTTGCAAAGATTGAGCATTGCGTCGCAGGTGGCGCGCCCCTCGGCCTTGGAGCCGCCGGTGAGGTGATGAACGCCGCCGAGCGACAGCATCTGCGAGCCATATTCGCCGGTCGTCACATGGCCGATCGCTTCGCCTTGCGAGCGCACGATCGCCGTCTCGTCGCCGATATGGCGATCGGTGTCGATCTTCACCTTGACGCCGCAATAGGAGAAGATGCCTTCGGTGACGACGGTGACGAGATCGACGCCCTCGACCTCCTGGCTGACGATGAAGGGCGCCGGCTTATAATCCGGATAGGTGGTGCCGGCACCGATCGCCGTGACGAAGCGGCGGCCGGTGTTGACCAGCTCGCCATTCCAGGCTTCGCCCTCGGCGACGAAAGGCACGACGGCGCCGCCGGTTTCGGCCGCGTGATCGAGGATGGTCAGCGGGTCCATGCGCACGATGCGGCCGCCGACATTGCCGTAGCGGTCGCAGGCGCCGGTGCGGCCATCGGCGATGTAGCACATGACCGGACAGGCATCGCAGCGGATCTTTTCCGCCACCTGCTTCTCGCCGGGATCGTGGGTTTCGAAACGTTCGGCAAGCTCGCTCATCGGCGCGCCTCCTTCTCGCGGATCGCCGCCAGGATGCGGCTCGGCGTCGCCGGCACCTTGGTGACCAGGACGCCGGTGGCGTGGCGGATGGCGTTGAGGATCGCCGGTGCCGTCGGGATCAGCACATGTTCGCCCAGGCCCTTGGCGCCGAAGGGCCCTTCCGGATCCGGAACCTCGACCAGAATATGCTCGACCGGCGGCACGTCGCCGATGGTCGGGATAAGGTAATCGTGCAGGTTCTCGGTGCGGCCGGGGATGTATTCCTCCATCAGCGCCATGCCGATGCCCTGGGCGATGCCGCCTTCGATCTGACCTTCGACCAGCACCGGGTTGATCGCCTTGCCGACATCATGCGCGGCGGTGATCCTGATCAGTTTCACCGTGCCCAGCTTGAGGTCGACCTCGAGCTCGGCGATCTGCGCGCCATAGCCATAGACGGCATAGGGTTTGCCTTGCCCCTTGGCGTCGAGCGGCAGCGTGGGCGGGTCGTAGGTTTCTTCCGCGACGAACACCAGGCCGTCGGCATCGGCCTTTAGCGCCGCAAGATCGATGCGCCGCGCGGCATCGCCTTCGCGGATGGATAGGTTCGCGCCGTCGAGCGTGATCGTCGCCTGATCGGAGACATTGGCGAAGCGCAGGATTTTTTCGCGCAGCGCCCGGCCTGCCTTCTCCGCCGCCTTGCCGGTTACAAAGGTCTGCCGAGAGGCGGATGTTTTGCCGGCGTCGGGCGTGATGGCGGTGTCGGCGCTCTTCAGCCTGAACCTGTCCAGCGGCAGGCCGAGCGCGTCGGCGCAGATCTGGGAGATGACCGTGTTGGAGCCCTGGCCGATATCGACGGCGCCCTGGTGCAGGACAACGTCGCCGAGGGCCGAGATGCCGACCTTGATGGTCGAGGGATTGGGCAGCGAGGTGTTGCCGCAGCCATACCAGCAGGAGGCGACGCCGACGCCGCGCTTGCTTGCCGTGTTGTTGGCATTGAAGGTCTCAGCGTCGGCCAGCGCACGTGCCCAATGCGGTTGAAGCTGCTCTAGGCATTCGCCGATGCCGACGCCCGAGTCGAGGCGCTGGCCGGTGACCGTTTCACAGCCGTCGCGCAGGCAGTTCTTCAGGCGGAAATCCAGCCGATCGATGCCCAGCTTGCCGGCGAGCTCGTCATAGAGCGTTTCCTGCATGATGGTCGCCTGCGGCACGCCGAAGCCGCGGAAGGCGCCGGCGATCGGGCCGTTGGTGTGGATGGCATAGCCGGCGGCGCGGTAGTTCGGCGTCAGATAGGGGCCGGAGGCATGCACCGGTACGCGGTTGGCGACTGTCGGCCCCCAGCTTGCGTAAGCACCTGTGTTGAAATCGCCCTCGAAGACCATGCCGGTGACGCGGCCTTCGGCATCGGCGCCGATGGTCGCCTTCATCTCGGCCGGGTGGCGCTTGGTGGTCGACATCATCGATTCGTTGCGCGTGTAGGCAAGTGCCGCCGGCCGCCCGGTCTTCATCGCCACGAGGCCGATGAGCGGCTGCAGCGAGACATCGAGCTTCGAGCCGAAGCCACCGCCGGTGGCGGTCGGCACGATGCGCACCTTGTCGACGGCAAGGCCCAGCACCTTCGCCGTCTCGTCGCGGTCCATATAGGGCGCCTGGGTGCAGGCGACGACGACCAGCGTGTCGCCATCCATATAGGCGTAGCCGGCTTCCGGCTCGATATAGGCGTGCTCGACAAAGGAGGTCTCGATGGTCCCCGACACGGTGGCAGCGGAAGCCGCCAGCGCTCCTTCAGGATCGCCGCGCTCGACATAGCCGGAGGTGAGCAGGTTCGCCGGCCGGTGGCTGTGGATCAGCGCGGCCCCCTCGGCCTTCGCCTCGCCAGGCTGCAGAACATGCGGCAGTTCCGTCCATGAGATCGGAAAATCCGTCAGGTCGAGATCGACGATCGCCTCGCGTTCGCCCGCCACCAGCGCCACCGCCTCGCCACGCAGACGGGCAAAGCCCTCGGCCAGCGCCGGCTGGTCGGCAAAGGGGCCGATGACGCCGAAGCAATTCTTGCCAGGAATGTCGGCGGCGGTGAAGACGCCGGCGATGCCGGGATGCGCCTTGGTCCAGGCGTCAAGGTCGCCGAAGCTGAAGCGGGCATGATAATGCGGCGAGCGGACGACAAGCACCGCCAGGGCATCGGCCGGAAAGGAATCGCCGCCGAACATCTCGTCGCCCGTGACTTTCGGCACGCCGTCGAGACGGATGGGAGAGGCGCCAACCGCACGCCCGGCTTCGGGCAGACGATGATCGATGTCGTTCATATGCCGCGAGGCACCCATCACCGCCGCGACGATCTTCCTGTAGCCGGTGCAGCGGCAAAGCACGCCACCCAGCGCGTCCTGCGTCTCGGCCTCGCTCGGCGTGGGGTTGCGTTCTAGAAGCGCGGTGGCCGCGACCAGCAGGCCAGGCGTGCAGATGCCGCATTGCGCGGCGCCATGCTCTAGGAACGAGGCCTGCAGGGCGGACAGCCGGCCATTGGCAAGGCCTTCGACGGTGGTGACGGAAGCGCCGGACACCGAGGCCGCCGGCATCAGGCAGGCGCAGACCGGATTGCCGTCGACCAGCACGGTGCAGGCACCGCAATCGCCGGCATCGCAGCCGACCTTGGTGCCGGTCAGCCGCAGCTCGTCGCGCAAAACCTGCGACAGGCGGCGCACCGGCGGCACCGACACGTTGACAGCAGCGCCGTTGACCTCGAAGGCAATGTCGGCGCGCTCCATGCCGGATTGGGCCATGCCGGACTGGGCCACCCCGGACTGGGCCACGCCGGATCGGGTCATGCCGGACTGGGCAATGCTCATGCGGCCACCTTGCCTTCACCGGGGTCGATTGCGGCGCGCACCGCGCGAGCGACGATCTCGCGCGCCGCTTGCTCCCGGTACTCGGCGCTGCCGCGCACATCGGCGATCGGCGACAGTTCGTCGATCGGCGCGGACAGCGCCGCTTCGGCGAGTGCCTCATCGATCGGGCGCCCGCGCAGGGCCGCTTCGACCCCGGCGAGACGGCGGGCGACCGCCGAGCAGGAGCCGACGGCGATCGCCGCTTCGGCGACGACGCCATTCTCGACCACGAGCCGCGCCGCGGCCATGGCGATCGAGATGACAAGATAGCGGCGGGCGCCGAGCTTGACGAAGGCTGAGGCGCCGATGCCGGAACGCTTCGGCACGCGAATGGCGGTGACCATCTCGCCGGGCTGCAGCGCCGTGCGACGATTGCCGAGGATGAACGCGCCGAGCGGCAGATGGCGGATGGCTTTCGCCGAGCGCAATTCGATGTCGGCGTCGAGCGTCAGCAGCGCCGGTACGCCGTCGGCCGCAGGCGAGGCGTTGCAGAGATTGCCGGCAACGGAAGCGACATTCTGGATCTGGACCGAGCCGACCTCGCGTGCGGCCGATTTCAACGCGTCGAATGACGCCGGCAAGGAGTGGCGCACGATGTCGGTCCAGGTCGTGCGGGCGCCGATCCGCCAATGATCGCCCGTCTCGGCGATGCCGCGCAGTTCGGCGAGACCGTTGATGTCGAGGATGTTGTCGCGGAAGGGTTTGGCGCCCTGCGCCGGATAGAAATCCGTGCCGCCGGCCAGAATGCGCCAGCGATCCTCGCCAAGCAAAGCGAGCGCCTCGTCGACCGTGGTGGGTTTCGCGTAACGGATCACGCTTTGCCTTCCCGAAAAGGGCCTTCCCAGAGCTTAGGCCTTCCCGTGGCCTCCCGAAGTGCCGGCTTCGGGTCTTCTTGCCGGTCTCCAGACCGGTCAAATTCATTCGTATGCAAATGATATCAGGCCGGTCGCAATTGTCAAAGCCGGAGTTTGCGCCGCCAAGACCTCAACGCGATTGTTATGGCGCCGGAGGTTGACGCCGCCGGCCATCTGGTCAAGGTTCCGTGTCCGGTCGCGTGAGCGGCTTTTTGACTGGAGCCCAAGCCGGACGAGAGGGCTGAAACGAGAGGGAGCCGCATGGCCGAAGAAGCGCTCATCGTCATCGACCTGCAGAACGATTTTTGTCCCGGCGGCGCGCTGGCGGTTGCCGGCGGCGACGAGATCGTGCCTTTGGTCAACGACCTGATCCGGCGCAGCGAGCATGTGATCCTGACGCAGGACTGGCACCCCGCCGGCCATTCGAGCTTCGCCTCCAGCCATCCCGGCAAGCAGGCCTTTGAAACGATCGAGATGCCCTACGGGCCGCAGACGCTGTGGCCGGATCATTGCATCCAGGGCAGTCTCGGCTCCGATTTCCATTCCGGGCTTGCCTGGACCAAGGCCGAACTGGTGGTCCGCAAAGGGTTCCGCACGGCGATCGACTCCTATTCGGCCTTCTTCGAGAACGATCACACGACGCCGACCGGCCTCGGAGGCTATCTGAAGGAACGCGGCATCGACACGATCACCCTGGTCGGCCTCGCCGCCGACTTCTGCGTCGCCTTCTCGGCGCTCGACGCGGTGAAGCAGGGCTTTAAGACAACGGTGCGGCTCGACGCCTGCCGCGGCATCGACCTCAACGGTTCGGTCGAGATGATGCTGAAGCGGATGGACGAAGCCGGCGTGACGCTCGAAGACCATTCGGCGGACTGACCGGGCTGTGGGGAAGGCGAAGATTCCTTCCGCGTGGGGAGACCCCCTCACCCGGATTGTCAACTTGCAGCGCCGGGATGCGGGCTCCCCCTTCTCCCCTTGTGGGGTGAGAAGCGGTCCGCGCAGCGGACGAAAAGCCAATTGCTTGGTTTTTCGAGCTTCGAACGCCCTGAGCCTGCGAAGGGCCGGGCGGTGTCGCCGAAGGCGACGGATGAGGGGGGCTCCAGATGCCACCAGCGTCTCACTCCGCTGGAGCACCCCTCATCCGTCTCGGCGCTATCGCGCCGATCCACCTTCTCCCACAAGGGGAGAAGGGAAGGCCCACGGGGGCCGGATTAGCCGGTTTCTTCCGTTCGCCGCGCTCGCCATGGCGCTGCTATCTCCAGCACAAGCGGCGGCCTCCGAGCTCCACGAGCTGCCCGGCGCCGCGATGTCGCTGTGGTGGGCACTTCCCTTCGCCGGCCTGCTCTTGTCGATCGCGACCGGGCCACTGCTCTTTCATCATGTCTGGGAACATCACTACGGCAAGATCGCCGCCGCCTGGGCCGCTCTGGTGGTCGTGCCGCTGGCGGTCGCCTTCGGCCTTGCTTCGGCAGGCGAAGCGGTGCTGCACACGCTGCTCACCGAATATCTGTCCTTCATTATCCTGTTGTTCGCGCTCTACACGATCTCGGGCGGCATCCTGCTTGCCGGCAACATCCACGGCACGCCGCTCACCAATGCCGGCCTGCTGCTGATCGGCGCGCTCCTTGCCTCGGTCATCGGCACGACCGGCGCCTCGATGATCCTGATCCGGCCGATGCTGCGCGCCAATGACAACCGACCGTTCAACGCGCATGTGGTGATCTTCTTCATCTTCCTGGTCTCCAACATCGGCGGCTCGCTGACCCCGCTCGGCGACCCGCCCTTGTTCGTCGGCTTCCTGCGCGGCGTCGACTTCTTCTGGACGACCGCGAGCCTGTGGCGCGAGACGCTGTTCACCGGCGGACTGGTGCTCATCGTCTTCCTGGCGCTCGATATCGTGCTGCACCGCCGTGAGGGCGGCATGCCGAAGATCAAGGATCCGACGCCTGATTCGAAAGTGCGCCTGCGCGGCCTGGCCAACCTGCCCCTGCTCGCCGGCGTCATCGGCGCGATCCTGCTTTCGGCGAGCTGGAAGCCGGGCATCGGCATCCCGATCCTCGGCGTCAGCCTCGAGCTGCAGAACCTGGTGCGCGACGCCATCATCCTGGCGCTGGCCTTCCTGTCGCTAAAAGTCTCGTACAAGAGCCATCGCGAAGCGAATGGCTTCACCTGGGGGCCGATCGCCGAGGTGGCGAAACTCTTTGCCGGCATTTTCGTCTGCATCGTGCCGGTCATCGCCATCCTGCGCGCCGGCCACGACGGTGCGCTGGCGCCGCTGGTGTCGCTGGTCACCTCCGCCGACGGCCAGCCGAACAACCTCGCCTATTTCTGGCTGACCGGGGCATTGTCATCCTTCCTCGACAACGCGCCGACCTATCTGGTGTTCTTCGAGCTTGCCGGCGGCGATGCCAGGCACCTGATGACGGAGGCCGCCTCGACGCTGGCCGCAATCTCGGCCGGCGCGGTGTTCATGGGCGCCAACACCTATATCGGCAACGCGCCCAACTTCATGGTCTTTGCCATCGCCAGGCACCGCGGCTTCAAGATGCCGGGCTTCTTCGGCTATATGATGTGGTCCGGCCTGGTGCTGATCCCGACGTTCTTGATTGCCGGGTTCTTGTTTTTCAGGTGAGCTGGGAAACCATCGCCGGGGAGTGCTTATCCAAGGCAAGCCATTCGTGGGGGCGATAATGACCATTCAAGCTGAAAGCCTGCCCTATCTGTCAGCCGGGTTCCTGGACCGCCTGGCGATTTCGACCGCCGATGTGGTCGACGAAATCGAGCGGCAGATCAGCGGTCAAAGGCGAGGCGAGGTATGGTGCGCGCCGAAGGCGGTGGTGCGGCCAGGCGACGACCGCTACATCATGGCCACACTCGGTGTCGCGACCGAGCCCCGGGTGCTGGCGACCAAATCGCTGGTGGTCAACCCTCGCAATGCCGAGCGCGGACTTGCAACCCTTAACTCGATCGTCACCCTTCTCGACGCCGAGACGGGGCTGCCGCTTGCCGTGGTCGACGGCAATTGGGTGACGGAGAAGCGCACGGCCGGCCTGAGCGCCGTGGCGGCACGGCGACTGGCCCGGGCCGGCTCGACAAGCGTCGCGTTCATCGGATGCGGCGTTCAGGCGCGCGGCCATCTCGAGGTCCTGGCCGACCTTTTCCCTTTGCAGGAGATCAGGGCCTTCAGTCGGGGCAAAGCCAGCCGCGACGCATTCTGTCGTATGGCTGAGATGCGCGGCCTTACCGCGACGTCCTGCGATACCGCCAAGGCGGCGGTCGAAGCAGCAGACATCGTGGTGACGACGGTCACCCTGGTGCCTGAGCCCGCTCCATTTTTGGATGCGCGCTGGCTGAAGGCCGGCGTTTTTGTGACCATGACCGATCTGGCCCTGCCCTGGCTGCCGGAAAGCATGGCTGCCTTCGATCGCATCGTCATAGACGACCTGGCGCAAGAGGCGCAGATGAGCAAACCGATGGTGAAGCCCGAACTCATTGTGGGCGACCTGACAGGTTTGGTTGGAGGCGATGTGCCGGGTCGCCAGAGTGCAGCTGAGCGAACCGCTTTCGCGTTCCGCGGCATCGCGGTAGGCGATCTCGCAATCGCCGGCCTTGCATTTCTGCGCGCGAAATCGGTCGGCGCGCTGGGCGCCTAGAGCGGTTCAGCATTTCACAGAATCGCCGAACCGCTCTATCTCATTGTTTTTACGCAATTCCGGACGGAAAACCGTTTCACACTTTTCCTGGAACTGCTCTAGCCCACGCCGACATAGCGGCGCACGGCTGACGGGTCTGCCCGCAAAGCCTCGACATCGACCGTCTCGCGGTTGCGGCCGTTCTCGATGAAGCAAACCCGATCGGCGACCGAGAGCACCGCGTCGACGCGCTGCTCGACCAGGATGGTCGAGACGCCTAGATCGCGCAGCTTCGCCACCGTCTCGCGGATCTTGGCGATCATCGACGGCATCAGCCCTTCGGTCGGCTCGTCGAGCAAGAGCACCTGCGGCTCGAGGCAGAGCGCCCGGGCCATCGCCAGCATCTGCTGCTCGCCGCCCGAGAGCGTGCCGGAACGCTGCCTCAGCCGCTCCATGAGCAGCGGGAAGAGATCGAGCACGCTCTCGCGGGTCTGCTTGCCCTTGCCACGCGCCATCAGGCCGATCTCGATGTTTTCCGCCACCGTCATCTCGGCGAACAGCCGCCTGCCCTGCGGCACATAGGCGACGCCGGCCTTCGGCACCTCATGCGCGGCGAGCCCGGTCAGCTCCTTGCCGTCCAGCCTGATCGAGCCGGCAGCCGCCGGCACCAGACCCATGATCGCCTTCAACGTCGTCGTCTTGCCGGCTCCGTTGCGACCGAACAGGCACAGCACCTCGCCCTTGTTCAGGGCCAGGTCGAGGCCGTAGAGCACCTGCACCTCGCCATAGAAGCAGTCGAGCCCGGAAATGGTGAGCAATCCGCCATCGGCTCTAACGGACTCAGCCATGGGTCGCTCCGAGATAGGCGTCCTGGACTTGGCGGTCGGCGCGGATCTGCTCCGGCGTGCCTTCGGCGAGGATCTTTCCCGAATTGAAGACGGTGATGCGGCCGGCAAGCTGCATGACCACCGGCATGTTGTGCTCGATCAGGAGCACCGTTGCGCCCTTGGCGATCTCGCGCACCAGCGTGATGAAATTGTCGATCTCGCTGTCGGCAAGGCCTTGCGTCGGCTCGTCGAGGATCAGCAGGCGCGGCTTCAGCGCCAAGCCCATCGCGACTTCGAGCAGGCGCTGGTGGCCATAGGAAAGCTGCCCCGCCGGCGTGCCGGCGCGGTCGGCAAGGCCGGTGCGTTCGAGCGCCGCCATCACGCCGGTCCTGACCTGCCCCTTCGTGCGGCCGTCCGTCAGCGTGCGCTGCACCGGCAGCGCGACATTGTCGAAGGCGGTGAGGTTGGCGAAGACGCTGGTGATCTGGAAAGTATAGGCGACGCCGAGGCGAACCCGCTTGTAAGCCGGCATCGTCGTGATGTCGGCGCCGTCGAAGACGATTGCGCCCGACGACGGCCGGATGCGGCCCGAGAGCAGGCTGACGAAGGTGGTCTTGCCGGCGCCGTTCGGGCCGATGATGGCGCGGATTTCGCCCGGCATCAGCGTGAAGTCGACGCCGTCGACCGCGCGCAGGCCGCCGAACTGGCGCGACAGGCCTTTGGTGGTGAGCAGCGGCATCATGGCAGCCACCCCAGCCAGCGCTCACGAATGCTGCCCATGATGCCCTTCGGGGCAAACAGGACGAGCAGGATGAGCGCCACGCCGACGATCAGGAGATAGGCGGAAGTGAATCCGCTGGTGATGTCGGTGACGTAATACATGAACAGCGTGCCGATCAGCGGCCCGAGCGTGGACGCGGCACCGCCGAGCAGCACCCAGAGCAGCGGCAGGATGGAATACTGCACCGAGGCGAAGCTCGATCCGACATAGCCGAACAGCAAGGCATAGGCCGCGCCCGAGGCCGCGCAGATGGCGCCGGAGGCCACGACCGCCGCGAGCTTGTTGGCGACTGTGTCGTAGCCAAGCATTTTTGTCCGTTCCTCATTCTCGCGGATGGCGACCAGCACACGGCCGAAGCGGGAGCGGACGATGGCTAAGGTGATGAGAAGCACGACAGAGAACAGCGCCAGCGCGCTCATGTAGCGCACGGTCGAATTCGTCAGGTCGAGGGAGGCGCCGCCGATCGAAATCACTCGTGACGCCTGCTGGATGACCAGGCCCTGGTCGCCGCCAGTCCAGGCGGCGAAATAGAGGATGAGCAGAAAGAAGACCTGCGCGAACATCATGGTGACGATCATGAACGCCACGCCTGAGGTGCGCAGCGCCAGCACGCCGACGGCCAGAGCGAGCAGCGCGCCGCAGGCGACCCCTGCGACGAAGGCTTCCGGCACACCCCAGCCGAGGTGATAGACGGTCAAGCCCGCGCCATAGAGGCCGGCCGAGAAGAACATGGCGTGGCCGAGGCTGAGCAGGCCGACATAGCCGAAGAGCAGATTGTAGCCCATGGCAAAGACCGCCAGCGCCATGATGCGGGCGAACAGGCCCTGGTGGTAGTCCGGCAGGACGAAGTTCAGCGCGAAGAGAAGCGCGATGACGCCGATATGCAGCGCGTAGGTCTTTGCCGGCGAAGCATCCTTCATCTGGACGTGGTCCCGAACAGGCCTTGCGGCCGGAACACCAGCACCATGGCTACCACCAGCGTGGCGATGATCTTGGCCAGGGTCGGCGAGAAGAACATCGAGATGATGCCGTCGGAAAGGCCGATCAGGATGGCGGCGACCACCGTGCCGCGCAGGGAGCCGAGGCCGCCGATGATGACGACGATGAAGGACAAAAGCAGCGGGTCCTGCCCCATCAGGTAATGTGCCTGGCTGATCGGCACGATCAGCACCGCGGCGATCGCCGCCAGCATGGCGCCGATGGCGAAGACGCCGGCATAAACGCGCTCGACCGGAATGCCGAAGGCCTGCGCCGTCTCGCGGTCATATTGCGTGGCGCGCATGATCAGGCCGATCTTCGTGCGCGTCAGCACCAGCCAGGTGATGACGAGCAGAATGGCGGAAGCGGCAACCACTGACAGCTTGTAGCCGGAATAGCCGAACCACGGCAAAAGGATGCGGTAGCTGAAGGGCGGCTCCACCGGGCGCGCTTCCGGGCCGTAGAAGGTCAGCGCCAGCTGCTGGATGATGTAGAGCATGCCGATGGTGGCAACGATGGTGCTCTCGGGGTTGTAGTTGAGCCGGCGCAGCACCAGCCATTCGGCGATCAGCGCGACCAGCCCGACGAGCAAGGGCGCGATCACAAGTGCTGCCACGAAACCGATCGCCGGATGGCCCGCGATTGCCGTCGAGACTGCCCAGGCCAGCACCGCGCCCAGCATGAAGAACTCGCCATGGGCGACGTTGACGACGCGCATGACGCCGAACACCAGCGACAGGCCGAGCGCCGTCAGCGCCAATACGGCGGAGGTGACGAGGCCTTCGAGGGCGGCGAGGAGGAGATGGGGTCCGAAGTGCATGGACTATACGCCAACGGAGGCGCGAGACCCCCCTCTCTGCCCTGCCGGGCATCTCCCCCTCAAGGGGGGAGATTGGCTGTCCCTACCGCTTTCGCCAATCGCAAAGGCCGACAGATGGCCGCCTTCGCATGAGCTGCTGATCTCCCCCCTTGAGGGGGAGATGCCCGGCAGGACAGAGAGGGGGGCCTGGGCGCGCACGCTGGTTGGAATGACCCTACAGCGCCTGCGTGGTGTAATCCCCTTCCGGCTCGTAGAGGCCGTCCTCGATCTTGGTCTTGTGCACGACCTTGAGCTTGCCGCCTTCGACCTTGGAGATGTTCTGGATGCCGAAGCACTGGTGGATCTTGCCGTTGAAGGTCTTCGGTCCCTGCGGATGTTCCGGCCCTTCGGCGAATTCCTTCAGCGCCTCGGTCGCCTCGACCAGCTTGGCGCGGTCCTCCGGTCCCTTGTAGCCGGCATCTTCCATCGCCTTCTTGACGACGTAGAGCGTCTCCCAGCAGCCGAACATATGCGAGGCGGTGGAAACGTCCTTGGCATCGCCGACGGCAGCACCATTGTCATCGATGCCGACGGCGGCGCGATAGGCTTTCTGCGCGGCGGAATCATCCGGCTGCGCATAGCGCGGCGAGCCTTCCCAGAAATGGCTGCCGTCGAGGAATTCGAGGCCGGGGCTGTTGATGTCGGTGGCCTCCAGCGAATCCATGAAGCCGAAGAGCTGCGGCCGTTGCGAACCGTAGAATTCGCCGAGTTCCTTGACGAAGGTGAGCACGGCTGGGCCGACCATGACGTGGTAGATCACCTCGGTCTCGGCCGGGATCTGCGGGAAGTACTTCGTGAAGGAACTCTCCGTCGGCGGGATGGCGATCTGGGCGATCACCTCGGCGCCTTGCGCCTTCAGCGCCGGCGGCAGGTAGTCGCGGTGATCGTAGCCGAAGGCGAAGTCGGGGAAGATCTGCGTCACCTTCTTGCCGGCGTTCGTCGCGATCCACGGGGCCATCGACTGGATCTGGCTTTTCACGTCGGTGATGCCGGGCTGGAAGACGTAGCGGTTGAGCTTGGTGGAGGCGACGTGGTGGCCCTCGCTGACCACGAAATAGGGGATCTTGTTCTCGCCGGCGGCGGGCGCCGAGCCTATCACGACATGCGAGAACAAAGTGCCGAAGACGATGTCGGTCTTGTGCTGCTTGGCGAATTTCGCGACCACCTCGGCGCCGCGCGCCGGATCGGTGCCGTCATCCTCGATCACCAGCTCGACCTGGCGGCCGCTGATGCCGCCGGCATCGTTGATCGCCTTGACGGCGGCGGCGCTCGTCTTCTCATACCAGCGGCCATAGGCGGCGCCGATGCCGGTGCGGTGTGACTGGAAGCCGATCTTGATCGGCGCCGAGCTCTGCGCCTGGCTGTAGCGGACGAAGCCCGGCGCCAGCGCGAGACCGGCACCGGCGGCCATGCCCTTCAGCGCCGTGCGGCGCGACAGCGTCGTCTTGGAGAGGTCGAAAAATCCGTTCTTGTCAGCCATGTCCGTTCCCCTGTTTTTCAGTCTTGACCAGCGATAAGGCGGCTAAACCATCCCCTTCCGAAGGATGGAAAAATTGCATGTGTACAAACTAAATCACCAAAGCCGCGACGTGGCAAGCGAGCTTACCTGACGGCACCGGAGGCGCGCCCTTGTCTCATCCGGCGGTCGGCGTGGCAAGCAACCAAAGGCCTAATATCGTGTAGGCGATCATCAACAGGGTGAGAGGGAGCTGGCTGAGCGCCGCGCGCGACGGCTGCTTGTGCAGACGCCAGGCGAGGCCGTGCGCGACGAGCACGGCCAGCACATGGCCGGCGATGATGACACCCGCCTGGACATTCCACAGCCACCAGGCGGATTCGGCGCCGGCAACGACGCCGGCCTCGACCATCCTGTTGGCCGTGCCGAACAGGTTCCAGCCAAGCGCGAACGGGTCGGACAGCGCGACCAGGGCGTACTGGCCGTCGACCAGCAGCACGGTGAGGTAATGCGCGATGTGGTAGGCAAGCGCGATCGGCACGATCGACCAGACCAGCAGGCCGGCGGCTTTTCCGAACGACTGCGCATCACCGGCGAGGCGCTGGCCGAGAAATACGGCCAACGCGAACACCACCGCGAGCAGGATGAAGGTCAGGACGAGGCCGAAGCTGCCGATGCCGATCAGCGCGGTGCGGCCGGGAAACTCCAGCGGGTTGATGCCGAAGAGACCCAGCCAGAAGAAGGTCTTCGACAGGCCGTCGAAGGATACCGAGGATAGCGCCAGGAGGAGAAAGGCCGTGCCGCTTGGCGGCAGCGGCTCGGCTGCCAGCAGCTTGGCGCCGGGCCAGCCGAGCGAGAGGCGGCCTTCGTGACGCTCAAAGGGCGCAAAGCGGGCGACCATGGCGAAGAAGACAGTCAGGAATTCGCCACGTTTGCTCCAATCGTCGTAGCCGACGACGAGCATGGCGATGTAGCTGGCCAGCCAATAGATGCCGGCAGCGTATGCCAGCCGCGCGGGATCGTCGGGGGCGGGATCGATCAGCTCGAACCAGGCGAAGGCGAAGAACAGCACGAAGGTCGGCCAGAAGCCGAGCCCGTTGGGCAGGCGCGACGGCTGTGTTTCATCGCCGTGTCGGCCGAAGAGCCGGCTTACGACGCGCCACGGTCCATACCACGGGTTGAGCCACGCCCAGAGGTCGCCGAAGATGCCTTGCAGCAGGGTGAAGCCGGCCCAAAGCAGCGTCCAGACCATCAGCGGCAGCGGGTTGGAGAGCGGATCACGGCTGCCGAGGACGCCGGCGGCGACGAGCAGCGCGAAGCCGGCAAAGGAAAGCAGGCTGATGAGGGTGCGCGGAGCGTCGCCGAAGGTGGACAGCGGCAGGCGCCGGCGCCAGAAATTGTCGAGGGTGGCGGGCGGCAGCAGCGCCAGGACGAGGAAGCTGACGGCGACCGCCAGCGCGCCGCCGACGAGGTAGTAGCCGGTCGGGAGAAGCAGGACGTGGCCGCGGTCCGAGGCGTGGGCGAAGGCGGGGGTGGGGAGGAGGGCGAGGGCTGCTAGAGGGAGGGCTAACCTGTGGCGACGGCGTTCTACGGCCCCCCTCTCTGTCCTGCCGGACATCTCCCCCTCAAGGGGGGAGATTGGCGGTTTCGGCGCCGGCTCCCCGTTTTCAACGTTGGCAATTGGCGAAAGCGGAGGCGGCAAGATAATCTCCCCCCTTGAGGGGGAGATGTCCGGCAGGACAGAGAGGGGGGCGAAGGAACTCGACCTATCCAGCCACGCAGCATTGCTCGACGATGCGGGATACGCACAGGTCACAGGGAAAGACCCTCACACCTTCACCAATTGCTCCACCCGACCCTTCTCGCCAAATATCCTCAGATACCGCTTGATCTCCTTCGTATCCCCCGTTGCTTTGGCGGGGTTGTCCGACAGCTTCACCGCCGGCCGGCCATTGGCCTCGGTGACCTTGCAGACCAGCGAAATCGCATCGAGGCTGTCGGTCTCGGTCGGCGCGCAGCCTTCGAAATCGTTGGTGAGGTTGGTGCCCCAGCCGAAGGACATGCGCACCTTGCCGCGGAAATGCCTATAGGTCTCCTCGATGGTCTCGACCTCCAGCCCGTCGGAGAAGATGAGCAGCTTCTGCTTGGGGTCCTTGCCCTTCTTGCGCCACCAGTCGATGATTTTTTCGCCGCCCTCGATCGGCGGGGCGCTGTCGGGGCGGAAGCCGGTCCAGTCGGCGACCCAGTCGGGGGCGTCGCGCAGGAAGGAATCCGTGCCGAAGGCGTCAGGCAGCACGATCAGGAGATTGCCGCCATAATAGCGCTGCCAGTCCTGCAGCACCTTGTAGGGCGCTTCGCGCAGTTCCGCCTCGGAATTGGCAAGGGCTGCAAAGACCATCGGCAGTTCATGCGCGTTGGTGCCCAAGGCTTCGAGGTCGTTGTCCATGGCCAGAAGCACGTTGGAGGTGCCTGTGAAGGCATCGCCGATGCCTTCCTTCAGCGCCTCGACGCACCAGCGCTGCCACAGGAACGAATGGCGGCGGCGGGTACCGAAATCGGAGATGCGGATGCCGGGCAGCGCCTTCAGTCGCTCGGTCTTGGCCCACATCTTGGCCTTGGCGCGGGCATAGAGCACGTCGAGCGCGAACGGCCCATAAGAGCGCATGGCGGCGCGGGAGCGCAGTTCGTTGATGATGGCCAAAGCAGGGATCTCCCAGAGCGTGGTGTACATCCACGGACCCGGGAAGGAGAGCTCGTACTGGCCGTCGCGCCTGGTGAGCTCATAATTGGGCAGCCTGAAACCTTCCAGCCATGCTAGGAATTCCGGCTCGAAGATCTGCTTGCGGCCATAGAAATTGTTGCCGCCCAGCCAGATCATCTCCTTCTTGGAGAAGCGCAACGTGCGGGCATGGTCGAGTTGCTCGCGCAACTCTCCCTCGTCGATCTCGTCGGCGAGGCGCACCGAGGTGGTGCGGTTGATCAGCGTGAAGGTGGCGTCGACCTTGGGGTACATGCCCCAGATCATCTGCAGCATAAGAAGCTTGTAAAAGTCGGTGTCCAGCAGGCTGCGGACGATCGGGTCCAGCTTCCAGGTGTGGTTGTAGACGCGCCGCGCTATATCGGTCTTTGCCATTCTTCCTCACCCATAAGGCACGACGCACGGAAACGCAGGCGCCACGCTTCAAGTCCTCGTTCGAGCAATCCCGGATGGAAGACCCTCGCGCGGTTTTCCTGGAATTGCCTCAGCCAACTGCCTCTTAGCACTGTATTTTCGAACGCGCTTGTCGCTTTGCAAGCTGGCCCGACAAAAAGCAGCGATGCAAGTCCAGCCTTCAAGAGGCCGTTCTGGCCCCTATCACCTTTAGCGCCGGGCGTTTTCTCCGGCTGGGCACGCGGCCGGCCACCGGGGCGTCGGCGCGGCCCTCGTCCTGCTCCTTCTCGGCGAACAGCCAGTCGATGAACAGCTGGACGATCGGCGTCGAGCGCATTTCGTTGCGGCAGACGACGTAGAAATCGTCGACCGCCGGCACCGACAATGTAAAGGGCGCGACGAGCATGCCCCTGGCCAGCAAGGCGCGCGCGGTGACGGAATCGCCGAGCGCCACGCCATGGCCGTGCACGGCGGCCTCGGTCGCCATGCGCGCATCGCCCAGATGATGGCGGCGGCCGCGCTCCAGATCGAGCGCGTCGGCGGCGGCGAGCCAGGTGTGCCACTCACGGCCGTCGTCGCCGTGCAGGAAGACGTGGTCGGCAAGGTCGCGGACGCTGCGGATCGGCCGGTTGTTGATCAGCGTCGGGCTGACCACGGGAAAAAGTTCCAGCCCGGACCATTTGCGTATCCAGCAGTCGCTCCAGCTGCCGTCGCCATAATGCACGCAGACATCGATATCCGGCGCACGGATGTCGCGGGCGTCGTTGGACGGGATCAGCGTCAGCTGGATATCCGGATATTGCGCGGTAAAGGAGCCGAGGCGCGGCGTCATCCAGAGCAGCAACAGCGCCGGCACGCAGGATACCGACAACGCGCCGGCGCTTGCCGGCCGCGTCATGCGCTGGGTCGCGGCGGCGATGCCGTCGAAGGCAGCCGAGACCGCCGGCAGGAACTCGGCGCCATGCGGCGTCAGCTTCACGCGCTGACCGGTACGCTCGAAGAGTTTCACGCCAAGCGATTGCTCGAGCGCCTTGATCTGGTGGCTGACGGCGCCATGCGTGACATTCAGCTCGCCCGCAGCCTTGGTCAGCGAGGCGTGCCGCGCCGCGGCCTCGAAGGCGCGCAACGGGTTCAGCGGCGGCAGGCGCTTGGCCATGAAGGGCTCCTACTTTGTGAGATTTTCTCACAGAAAAGACCCTAACAATATCAATTGATTTTTCAATGCGGCTGCCCGACACTTTTGCCCGGAACAGCTTCAAGAGACGTGAAATCCGCAGCGCAGCCGGCGGGCAACGATCCAGCCGGACACCAGGCTGGCTTGGCAAATCGTCCATGCGGACAGCGCTGCAAGCAGGCAAGAAGAGGAGACCGGACATGGGTTACGATCGCGGCAAGCTCGAAGCGTTGCGCCGCAAATATGGCGAGAGCCATGGCGGCGAGATGTTCGACCCGAAATTCCGCAAGGTCGCCGACAAGATCTTCAACAAATCGGGCACGAGGCTGGCGCCCTATTCCGGCATCCCGACCTTCCTCGCCGCACCCTACCGCGAAATCGCCGCCGAGAACCCGGATTTCGGCGACCTGCAGGTGGCGATGATCGGCGTGCCGATGGATCTCGGCGTCACCAATCGTCCCGGCTCGCGCTTTGGACCGCGCGCGCTGCGCGCCATCGAGCGCATCGGGCCCTACAACCATGTGCTGGAATGCGCGCCGACGCATGAGCTGCGGGTCGCCGACATCGGCGACACGCCGTTCCGCAGCCGCTACCGGCTGGAGATCAGCCATGAGGACATCGAAAAGCGCACCAACCAGATCGTCGATGCCGGCGTGCTGCCGCTCTCGGTCGGCGGCGATCACTCGATCAGCCATCCGATCCTGAAGGCGGTCGGCAGACAAGCTCCCGTCGGCATGATCCATATCGATGCCCATTGCGACACCAGCGGGCTGTTCGACATGACCAAGTTCCACCATGGCGGACCGTTCCGCAACGCCGTGCTGGACGGCGTGCTCGATCCCTCGCGCACCATCCAGATCGGTATCCGCGGCTCGGCCGAATATCTGTGGGAGTTCACCTACGAGTCCGGCATGACGGTCGTGCATGCCGAGGAGGTGACCGGGCTCGGTATTCCCGCCATCATCGAGAAAGCGCGCAAGATCGTCGGCGACGGCCCGACCTATATCTCCTTCGACGTCGACAGCATCGATCCGGCCTTCGCGCCCGGCACCGGCACGCCGGAAGTCGGCGGGCTGACGACGCGCGAGGTGCTCGAGCTGCTGCGTGGCCTGAAAGGCCTCAACATCGTCGGCGGCGACGTCGTCGAGGTGGCGCCGCAATATGACTCGACCACCAACACCGCCCATGTCGGCGCCCAGGTCCTGTTCGAGATCCTGAGCCTGATGGTGTTCAGCCCGGCAATCAAGAAGGACTGAGACTGGCATTTCTTTATTTTCACGCAATTCCGAACGGAAGCTATGGCGAAGTCGCCAAGCCTAAACCGGGTCTCACTTTTCCTGGAATTGCTCTACCAACACGGCCGCCGCGCTGGAGCCGGCGGCCGGATGCAACAACAAGCTTCCAGCAGGGGAATAACAATGACTCTTCATGCAAAGTTCAAATCATCCATTGCCGCTGCGATGATGCTCGCCACGGCAGGGTTTGGTCTCGCCACCCAAGCAGCAAAAGCCGACGCCGTCGACGACATCACCAAGGCCGGCGCCATCAATGTCGGCATCTTCTCCGACTTCCCGCCCTTCTCCTCGGCCAGCGCCGACATGAGCATCAAGGGCTATGACATCGACGTCGCGCAGGCGATCGCCGATGCCTTGAAGGTGAAGCTCAACCTGGTCAGCGTCACCGGACAGAACCGCATCCCTTATCTCACAGACAAGCGTGTCGATATATTGATGAGCGTCGGCTACTCCAAGGAACGCGAGCAGGTGATCGATTTCGCCGCCGCCTACGCGCCCTACTATATCGCCGTCATCGGCCCGGCCGCGCTTGCCGTCAAAGGCAAGGAAGACCTTGCCGACAAGTCGATCGCCGTCAATCGCGGCACGCTGGAGGATACCTCGCTCACGCAGGCAGCGCCCGCCTCGGCCGACATCCGCCGCTTCGACAACTACAACTCCGTCATCCAGGCCTTCATCTCCGGCCAGACCCAGTTGATGGTGGTCGGCAACGATGTCGGCGCCCAGGTGCTGGCCAAGCAGGACGCGCTGAAGCCGGAGCAGAAATTCCAGCTGCTCACCTCGCCCTCGCATATCGGCCTCAACAAGAACGAGGATAGGCTGAAGAAGGCGGTGAACGACGCCGTCGCCAAGATGCTGGCCGACGGCAAGCTCGACGAGAGCTCGAAGGCCTGGCTGAAGACGCCGCTCAATCCCGACAACCTCAAGGATTGATCTCTTGAGCGGTTCGGCTCGCACAAAGCGCTGAACCGCTCCGACTGTTCCAACAAGGTCAATCGCGATGGGCTACAGCCTGGACTTCGGCTGGCTTGCGGATGCCGTGGGCGCGATCACGCGCGGCGCGGCGACGACGGTTTTGCTGATCGCCGTCACTACGCTGGTGGGAACCGTTCTCAGCATCCTGGGCGCTGCCGGCAAAAGAAACGGCCCCAAGCCGCTTCAACTGGCGATCGCCACATATGTCGAGGTGATGCGCAACACGCCGTTCCTGGTGCAGCTTTTCTTCATCTTCTTCGGCCTGCCCAGCCTCGGCGTCCGGCTCGATCCGATCCTGGCCGCGATGCTGGCGATGACGCTCAACATGGCGGCCTATACGATCGAGATCGTCGGCGCCGGGCTCGACGCCGTGCCGCGCGGCCAGACGGAAGCCGCACTGGCGCTCGGCCTCAGGCCCCGGCAAGTGTTCATCAAGATCGTGCTGCCGCAGGCGCTGAAAGTCATCTATCCGGCGCTGACCAGCCAGATCGTCATCATGATGCTGGAATCGGCCGTGGTGTCGCAGATCGCGGTGCGCGAGCTGACCTATGAGGCCGACATGCTGCAGGCGCGCACTTTTCGCGCCTTCGAGACCTATCTCGTCGTGACCATGGTCTATCTCGGCCTGTCGATGGGGCTGCGCCGGCTGCTGGTTGCCGGCGGACGCCGGGCGCTGGGGGCAGGTGTATCATGATCGAATTCACCTTCTGGGACATCGTCCGCAACCTTTTGCTCGCCGCGCGCTGGACGGTGCTGTTGTCGCTCGCCGCTTTCATCGGCGGCGCGCTGGTCGGGCTGGTGGTGCTGTTCTTCCGCATCGCCAAGAACAAATGGGTGAAGCGGATCGCCTCGGGCTACATCGCGCTGTTCCAAGGCACGCCGCTGTTGATGCAGCTCTTTTTGATGTTCTTCGGCCTGCCGATGCTGGGGCTGCGCATCGAGCCATGGACGGCGGCGGCGCTGGGCTTGACCTTCTTCGCCAGCGCCTATCTGGCCGAGATCTGGCGCAGCGGCGTCGACGCGCTGCCGCGCGGCCAATGGGACGCCGGCGCCAGCCTCGGGTTGCATTATCTGCAGGAGCTCAGGCTGATCATCCTGCCGCAGGCCTTCGCGATCACCCGCGCGCCGACCGTCGGCTTCCTGGTGCAGCTCATCAAATCGACGGCGCTGACCTCGATCATCGGCTTCGAGGAGCTGGTCAGGACCTCCAACGCCATCAACAACGCGACCTTCGAGCCGTTCAAGGTCTACGGGCTGGTGGCGCTGATCTTCTTCGCCCTGTGCTTCCCGCTGACGCAATATGCGCGGCGGCTCGAGCGTGCGGCCGCCCGCTAGACCTAGGCAATGCTCGCCAGTGCGCGGGCCATTCGCCACGCAACTGTGATTTGCAGTCCGGCCGCGATGCATCTCACTCTGAGCCTCACCGACCGCTTTCGGGGGAGCATCCGGCGATGTGGACGAAACATCTGGTCGCGCTTGCGGGCCTGTTAGCCCTTTGGACTGCACAGCCGGCCACGGCCGCCGAACCGACACCGGAAAGCGTCAGCATCCCGGCCGACGGCGAGAACCAGCCGGCGAAGCTGGACGCGATGCTGTTCAAGCCGCAGGGACAGGGGCCATTTCCGGCGATCGTCGCCATGCATGGCTGCAGCGGGCTGTGGAGCAGCAAGAACATAGGACTCAGTCCGCGCCATGCCGATTGGGGCAAACGGCTCTCCGCCCTCGGTTACGTCGTGCTCTTTCCCGACAGCTACGGCTCGCGCGACCTCGGCCCGCAATGCAAAAACGACGACCGGCGGGTCGAACCTTTTCGCGAACGCGTGGAAGATGCGAACGCCGCCCGCCGCTATCTGCAGACGCTGCCTTATGTAAAACCCGACGCGATCGCCCTGCTCGGCTGGTCGAATGGCGGCTCCAGCGTGCTCTATACGGTCCGTCCCAAGGACAGGCCCAAGGCTGGCTCGCCGGATTTTCGCGCGGCGGTCGCCTTCTATCCGGGCTGCACCGCCATGGCCGACAAGGGCGATTGGGCGACACGCGTGCCGCTGCTCATCGTGATGGGCGAGGCGGACGACTGGACGCCGGCCGCGCCGTGCAAGCAACTGGCGGACGCCAATCCCGACAAGGTGAAACTCATCCTCTATCCAGGCGCCTATCATGACTTCGACAATGAGGCGCAGAAGCTGCACGAGCTGCATGGCCTGGCCTACACGGCCAATGACAACGGCATTGCCCATGCCGGCCTAAATCCGGCCGCCCGCGCGGCCGCGCTCAAGGACGTGCCGGAATTTCTCGCCGTATTGAAGCAGTAGGCAGCGTGAACCGTCGCCGCTTCAATGCCCGAAGGAGAGCGCCGGCGTGATGCGGTCGCGCCTGAGCCAGCGCGCCAGCAGCAATGCCGCCACCACCGCCAGCCCCGAGGCCAGGCCGATCCATATGCCGACGCCGTTCAGGCCGAAATGGAAGGCGAGCGCCACGCCGAGCGGCAGGCCGACGCCCCAATAGCCGATCGCCGCATAGATCATCGGCACCTTGGTGTCGTGCAAGCCGCGCAGCATGCCGGCCGCAACCGCCTGGGCGCCGTCGAAAATCTGGAACAGCGCCGCGAACATAAGGAACGACACGGCAAGCGTGATCACCCTGGCATTGGCCGGATCGGTGAGATCGATGAAGGCGCTGATCAGCGCATGCGGCCACAGGACCATCACCAGGCCCATCAGCGCCATGAAGGAGACGCCGATGACGAAGGCTGTCCAGCCGGCGCGCGAAACGCCTTCCGGGTTGCCGGCGCCATGCGCCAGGCCGACCCGGACCGTGACCGCCTGGTTGAGCCCGAGCGGCACCATGAAGGAGATCGAGGCGATCTGGATGGCGATCGCGTGGGCTGCCAGCGAATCCGCATCGATCAGGCCCATGAGCAAAGCCGCCGCGTTGAAGATCGTCACCTCGAAGGCGAGGATGCCGGCGATCGGCATGCCGAGCCTGAGCAGGCCGCGAAAACGCGGCCAGTCGGAACGCCAGAAGCGGCCGAACAGATGGTAGCGGCGGAACTTCTTCTCCTTGATCACCACCGCCGCCATGCCGACGAACATCAGCGTGCTGGACAAAGTGGTGGCGAGGCCGGAGCCGGCGATGCCCATCGACTTGACGCCGAGATTGCCGAACATGAACACCCAGTTGAAGACGGCGTTGCAGGCGACCGCGACGAAAACGATGATCAGCGCCCAGCCCGGCCGCTCCAACGCCGAGATGAAGGAGCGCAGCACGATATAGAAATAGAAGGGCAGCACCGCCCATTGCAGCCAGTGCAGGTAGATGCCGGCTTCCCGCGCGAGCTCCGGCTTCTGGCCCATGGCCAAAAGCACCTCTTCGCCATGCCAGAGGACGAGCCAGATCGGGATCGAGATCAGGATCGCCAGCCATAGGCCCTGGCGCACGGTGCGGCGCAGGTCGCGCACGGAATGCCGGCGGCGGCCGAGCTCGGTCGCCATCATCGGCGAGGTCGCCAGCATCAGGCCGAGGCCGAAGATCAGCGGCATGAAATAGAGGTTGGCGCCGAGCGCGCCGCTGGCCAGCGTATCAGGCCCCAGGCGGCCCATCATCATGACGTCGGTCGCGGTCATGGCAGTCTGGCCGAGATTGGTCAGCACCATCGGCCAGGCGAGCGCGATCGTCGCCCTGATTTCCTGACGCCAAAGATTTTCCGGCGCGCGAGCGCCGGCTTCGATCGCAGACATTGTTCCGCTCTTTCAGAACACGGCGCGTCGGCCAAAGGGCCGGAAGCCGTACAACAACGGCGCAAAATGGCGCCATTTGCGTCGCCTTGTGAACGAAATGCGACATGTTGGCAAGGGAGGAGGTCCGGCTAGCGATTGATCCAGCCGGAGCCGGGGAATCCCCGACGCCTCTTTCATTTGCCGGCCGCAGGCTGCTACGGATGCCCTTGGCATGCGCAGCCGGCGCACCGTGCCGGGAGGAAATGATGCCGTTCAGGCGCAGAAAGAACACCGCCGCGATCCCGCGCACGGTGCCCGCATTCGAGCACATCGTGACCGAGGCAAGCGACAGTTTCCTATGGCGGCTGGACGACTATCCGTGGGAGCGCAATGTCTGGAATTTCCATCCCGAATATGAAATCCATCTGCTCCGGAAATCATCGGGCGTGGTGCTGGTCGGCGATCATATCGGCGAATTCGGGCCGGGCTACCTGACCATCGTCGGCGGCGGCCTGCCGCATGACTGGGTGACCGCGGTGCAGCCGGGCGAGCTGATCAAGGGTCGTGATATCGTTCTGCAATTCGATCCCGAGCGACTGCGCGGCTCGTCCGGGCTGCTACCGGAGCTGCGCGAGCTGGAACCGTTCCTGGAACGCTCGCTGCGCGGCATGGTCTTCCACGGCCAGACGGCGCTCGACGGCGCCGAGCTGATGGAGCGGATGGGAGAGGTGCATGGGCTGGCGAGGTTCCGCCTGTTCCTCGAACTGCTCGACCTTCTGGCCACCACCGACGAATACGCGCTTTTGTCGTCGCCGGATTTTTCCCCGCTGCTCGACGCGGAATCACTCGATATCATCCAGCGCTCGCTGACCTATCTGTTCCAGCATTTCGCCGAGGATTTGAAGCTGCCGGACGTGGCGGCATTGGCCGGGATGAGCGAAAGCACGTTCTCACGCTTTTTCCAGAAGAACACCGGCAACTCGTTCAGCGACCATGTCGCCAAGCTCAGGCTCTGGCAGGCCTGCAAGCTGCTCGCCGATACCGAGATCCCGATCACCGACATCTGTTTCCAGGTCGGCTACATGAACATCTCGAACTTCAACCGTGCCTTCCTGCGCAAGCACAAGATGACGCCTTCCTCCTACCGCAAACTGTCGCGGCAGCGGTTGACGCTGCGAGCCTGATCTGGCCGGAGTCCGGCCACTTCTGATGGCACTGATACTCGTGTGACGGGCAGACTCTGCCCGTGCCATTTTTTGCGCCGCACAATGCATAAAAGTACAGGTCTGCTGCAACGGGGCTTCTAGTCTCGCCCCTTCCAACTCCTCATTTTGGCGGCGGGTCGCAGTCATGCGGGCGACGGTGAGGATCGCTTAGCCCACAGACTTGCTTGTTCCTGGAGGAGAAACATCAATGAAATCAACACGGCTCGCTGCCAGCCTCGGTGCAGCTTTCGTGCTTACCGCTTCCGTATCAACCGCAGCACTTGCCCAGGCGCCGGTGTGCTCGGCGCCGGTCAAGGTACTGGCGCAGCCGCGCGACGGCCTGACGCTTCTGGAGGACTCCAAGGATGAGTTCAAAAAACTCTCCGGCACCTCCTTCCAGATCGATTACCTCAACGAGAACGACCGTCGCGCCAAGTCGCGCGCCGACGCCTCCACCGTCGGCAACTACAACGTCTACTATGTCGACGAGGCCAATGTGGCGCTGTTCGCGTCTTCCGGCTGGATCGCGCCGCTGACCGATTATTATCCGGCTGACTACGACTATGCCGATTTCGATCCCGGCCGCCAGAAGGTCGCCACCTATGACGGCAAGGTGTGGTTCGCGCCGCTGACTGGCGGCGGCGACCTGATGGTCTATCGCAAGGACGTGCTGGAGGCCGCCGGCATCCAGCCACCGACGACGCTGGACGAGCTGATTGCCGACGTCCAGAAACTGAACGATCCCGACAAGGGCATATACGGCATTGCGCTGCGCGGCGCGCGCGGCTCGGGCGCCAATGTCTGGCGCTGGATGCCGTTCTTCAAGGCTTATGGCGGCAAGTGGTTCGACGGCGACAAGCCGGCTTTCAATTCGGACGCTGCCGTCAAGGCGACCGAGACCTATTTGAAGCTGTTCAAGGACTCGGCGCCCGGCACGCAGACCGGCAGCTGGGATGAATCGACCGGCGCTTTCCTGTCCGGCCAGGTCGCCATCCTCGTCGAATCGACGCCGCTGTCGGGCATGGCGGTGGACCCGAAGACCTCGCAGGTCGTCGGCAAGGTCGGCTTCCTGCCGCCGCCCTCGCCACTGCCCGGCGGCGGCTACGGCCACGGGCTCGCCATCGGCACCAAGGCCAATGCGGATGACGCCGCCAAGAAATGCGCCGGCCTGTTCATCGCCTGGGCAACGTCCAAGGAAAATGAAAAGCGCCGGCTCGACGCGCATCAGTTCGGCGAGTTGAACCGCACCAGCATCCTCACCAGCAAGGAATTCGCCGACATCTACGGCGCCGATCTCGGCAAGGCGCTGGCCGATACCGGCAAGGTGACGGCAGTGAACTTCTGGCAGGATCCGCGCTGGCCCGATCTCGGCGACCGCTGGGGCATTATCCTCGAAGAGCTCGTCACCGGCACGCGCACCGACATCAAGGGCGGCCTCAACGAGCTCGAGGCCTATGCCAACGAGTTGGTGAAGAAGAAGTAATCCTCCCGCCCGCGGCGCGCGGTCCACGGCATTCGAAGGAATGCCGGATCTGCGCGCCGCGGGACCTTCGCCAGACAGCAGCACCAATCCGAGGATAGGCAATGCGCCGACGCTCTTCCCTGCCGGTCACATTTCTGGTTCCGACCTTAGCCATCCTGCTGGTGCTGTCGATGGTGCCGACGCTCTACGCCGTCGTCATCGCCTTGCAGAACCGCGAGCTGAGCACGACGGGCTATTCCTGGGTCTGGTTCTCGAACTTCGCCGATCTCTTCCTCGACCGCCGCTTCCTCAACGCCGTCTGGGTCTCGGTGAAATGGGAGATCGTCACCGTGGTGGCGACGATGGTGGTGGCGATCGGGCTGGGCGTCTTGATGTTCGAGGTGGCCGGCCCACGCCTGCGCAATTTCTATTGCCTCTTGTTCATCATCCCGGTGCTGTTGCCGCGCGTCTCGGCCGCCTTCGTGTGGAAGTTCGCCTACCACCCGCTCTACGGCATCGCCACCTATCCCTACCGGCTGCTGACGGGCGGCCTCATCTTCGATCCGCTGTCCAAGCCCGCGACCGCGTTGTTTGCCGTGGCATCGGTGGATGTCTGGCAATGGGGGTTGTTCTTCGCGGTCATCGTGCTGAAGCTGCTCGAAACCCTGCCGCCGCAACCGATCGAGGCGGCGCGGCTCGATCACGCCAAGCGCTGGCAGATCCACGCCTATGTCACCTTGCCGATGCTGAAAGCGCCGCTGATCAGCCTGATGTTCGTCAAGATGATCGAGTCGCTGCGCTCCTTCGACCTGATCTATGTGATGACGCGCGGCGGTCCCGGCGTCGCGACCGAGACGCTCGACATGTACGCCTTCTCGCAAGGCTTCATCGAGTCCGGCAAGGTCTCCTACGCTTCGGCGATGGCGGTGCTGATGATGATCGCGACCGTCATCACCTTCACAATGCTTTGGAAGCGGGTGCAGGCATGAGGCAGTTTCGGGCAAGACCGGGCCGCCTGATCGCCAAGGCCATCCTGGCGCTGGCCGGATTCCTGGCCGTGTTCCCGCTGGTGTGGACGGCGCTCAACGCGCTGAAGAACAATGTCGACATCATCACGCGCGTGCCGAAGGTGATCTTCACGCCGACGCTGGCCAACATCACCTATATCCTCGGCCGCGACAGCGTGCTGACCGGCCTCTACAATTCGGTCGTCGCCTGCGGCTCGGCGGTGCTGATCGGCATCGTACTGGGGTTGCCGGCGGCCTATGCGGTGGCGCGCTATCCCAATCGCTTTGCCGGAGACATCCAGTTCTTCGTGCTGTCGCTGCGCTTCCTGCCGCCGGTGGCGGTGGCCATCCCGCTGATGGTGATCTGGCTGCAGGTCGGGCTCTACGACACTTTGCCGGCGCTGATCGTCACTTATTCGCTGCTGACCATCTCGGTGATCATGTGGCTGGCGATTCCTGCCTTCCAGGGCGTGCCTAAGGAGATCGAGGAAGCTGCCTTCGTCGACGGCTACGGCGCCTATTCGGTGTTCTGGCGGATCGCGCTTCCCGTGGCGGCGCGCTCGCTCATAGGCGCCATCGCCTTCAGCTTCGTGCTGGTCTGGAACGAGTTCCTGATCGCGCTGATGCTGTCGAGCTCCAACGCCAAGACGCTGCCGATCGTCGCTTCGGAACTCTCCCAGCAAGGCATGAACGTGCCGTGGGGCATCCTCAACGCCTCGGTCGTGCTCCTGTCGCTGCCACCGCTGCTGTTCCTCGGCGTCTTGAGCGGCTTCCTGAATTCCGTGTTCCGGCAAAAGAAAAGTTGAAGTGAGGCTTATCCCGATGCGAGCACTGGTGCTTGAGAAAAAAGGCGAACTGTCGCTGCGCGAGATCGCGTTGCCGCAAGATGTCGGGCCGGACGACGTCAGGATCGCCATCCATACGGTCGGCGTCTGCGGCAGCGACGTGCACTACTACACGCATGGCGCCATCGGCAGCTATATCGTGCGCCAGCCCATGGTGCTCGGCCATGAGGCGTCGGGCACGATCGTCGAGGTCGGCGCCAATGTCACGAGCCTGAAGGTTGGCGACCGCGTCTGCATGGAACCCGGCGTGCCTAACCTTTCGTCACGCGCGACGAAGCTCGGCATCTACAATGTCGATCCGGACGTCCGCTTCTGGGCGACGCCGCCGGTGCATGGAGTGCTCGCGCCCTACGCCGTGCACCCCGCGGCCTTCACCTACAAACTGCCGGACAATGTCTCGTTTGCCGAAGGCGCGATGGTCGAGCCCTTCGCCATCGGCATGCAGGCGGCGGCGCGCGCCCGCATCGTGCCGGGCGATGTCGCCGTCGTCGTCGGCTGCGGCCCGATCGGCATCATGATCGCGCTCGCGGCGCTGGCGGGCGGGTGCTCCAAGGTTCTGATCTCCGATTTTTCCACCCCCAAATTGGAGATCGCCGCACAGTATACCGGCATCGTGCCGGTCAATATCGGCGAGCAGTCCCTGGTCGAGGCGGTGCGGTCGGCGACCGACAATTGGGGCGCCGACATCGTGTTCGAGGCGAGCGGCAGCCCGAAGGCCTTCGCCAATCTGTTCGACATCGTGCGGCCGGGCGGCGCGGTGGTGCTGGTCGGGCTGCCGGTGGAAACGGTCGAGCTCAATGTGCCGGCGGCGATCTCCAAGGAAGTGCGCATCGAGACCGTGTTCCGCTACGCCAACATCTTCGATCGTGCCCTGCAGTTGATCGCCTCCGGCAAGGTCGACCTCAAGCCGCTGATCACCGGCACCTATGATTTTTCCGAGAGCATCAAGGCGTTCGAGCGCGCCGCGCAAGGCCAGCCGCAGGACGTGAAGCTGCAGATCCTGCTGACCGGCGAGAAGGATTAAGGGATGTCCGCGATCACCTGCTCCCATGTCGACAAGGCCTATGGCGCCACGTCCGTCATCCGCGACCTCAACCTCGCGATCGAGGAGCATGAATTCGTCGTGTTCCTAGGGCCCTCCGGCTGCGGCAAGTCCACGCTTCTGCGGATGCTGGCGGGTCTGGAAGACATCAGCGGCGGCGAGGTGTCGATCGGCGGCAAGGTGGTGAACGATCTCGATCCCGGTGACCGCGGCATCGCCATGGTGTTCCAGAACTATGCGCTCTATCCGCATATGACGATTTTCGACAATGTCGCCTTCGGACTGAAGCGGCAGAAGGTGCCGGCGGCCGAAATCAAGAAGCGCGTCGAAGCCGTCGCGAAGACGCTTGGCCTCGAACCCTATCTCGGCCGCAAGCCGACCGAGCTTTCCGGCGGCCAGCAGCAGCGCGTGGCGATCGCGCGCGCCATGATCAAGACGCCGAAAGTTTTTCTCTTCGACGAGCCGCTGTCCAACCTCGACGCCAAGCTGCGCAACCATATGCGGGTCGAGATCGCCAGGCTGCACCAGTCGCTGAAGACGACAACCGTCTATGTCACGCATGACCAGCTCGAGGCGATGACGCTGGCCGACCGCATCGTGCTTCTGAAGGACGGCGTGATCGAGCAGATCGGCTCGCCGGCGGAGATCTATCGCCGTCCCGGCAATCTGTTCGTCGCCGGCTTCATCGGCACGCCGAACATGAATTTCATCGAGGCCATGGTCGGCCGGAAGGGCGATGGCTGGACGCTGACCGGCGCCGGGACGGTGCTATCGCTGCAAGGCGGCGACTTCCATCTGCAGCATGGCGATCGCGTGGTGCTCGGTATCCGGCCCCCGGATCTGAAGACGGCGGAAGCCGGCACAGGAAACCTGTTGCAAGGCACCGCCGACCTCATCGAGTTCCATGGCAATGACGCGCTGGTGACGTTCGGCTCCGGTGGCAAGGAGATCAGCGCACTGGTGCCGGCCCGCGAATGCCCTGAGCAGAGCGCGCCTGTCCGCTACACGTTTGACGAGGACAGCATCCATCTGTTCGCCGCCGAGACCGGCAAGTCGCTGCGCCGACAATAAGACGGCCAGAGCGTCGCTGGAAGCGCTCTACCCGATCGCGTCGAGCATCTGCCGCTGGCGGTGCATTTCGAGGAAGATCCGGTAGTCGCGGTCGAAGCGGGCGCCGGCTTCCTTGTTGGGCGCGCGGGTCTTGCCGCCCTGCTGCATGGCGACGCAGGCCGCGTTGAGGTCGCGATAGAGCCCGGCGGCGGTCGCCGCCACCATGCCGGTGCCGAGCAGCACCGCCTCGTCGGCCAGCGGCTCGACCACCGTGCAGCCGGTTGCGTCGGCATAGAGCTCCATCAAAAGCGGGTTCTTGGTGTGGCCGCCGGTGACATGCAGCGTGTCGATCAGATAGCCGTTCTCGTTCAGCGCCTCGAGCACATGGCGCACGCCGAGCGCGATGCCGACGGCGGTGCGCCAGTAGAGCTTGCACAGGCTGTCGAAGGAGGCGTCGAGCGTCAGGCCGCTGATGACGCCGACCGCGTGCGGGTCGGCGAGCGGCGAACGGTTGCCGTGGAAATCCGGCAGCACATGCAGCCTTGCAGCAAGCGCATCGCCATCCTCGGCGCGCAGCTCGGCGACACGCCGGGCGATCTTCATGTGCATGGCCGCGTCCGGCTCGCCGCCGGCGCCATGCCAGCGGATGATATGGTCGAGCAGCGCGCCGGTGGCCGACTGGCCGCCTTCCGAGAGCCACAGCGTCGGCAAGGCCGCGCCG
The DNA here is from genome assembly GCF_051127865.1 of Mesorhizobium sp. RIZ17. Taxonomy (NCBI): domain Bacteria; kingdom Pseudomonadati; phylum Pseudomonadota; class Alphaproteobacteria; order Hyphomicrobiales; family Phyllobacteriaceae; genus Mesorhizobium; species Mesorhizobium sp. RIZ17. The sequence continues at coordinate 2,146,085 of NZ_CP147861.1, read as the reverse complement.
TAATAGGGACCCCAGACGCCGGCGAAGGGCTGCGGGTCGAGCGACATCGCCATGACGCAGGACGATGTGCCGGCAATGAGCGCCAGATGCCGGCTGATGTCCTTCTCGTCGCCGGCAAAGCCGCCCAAAACGCCGAGCGCGCCGGCATAGGCATCGATGACGCCGGCGCCCACGCGGCATTTCTCGGTCAGGCCGAGCGCGGCGGCGGCTTTCGCCGTCAGCGGTCCGATATCGGCGCCGACCGGGCTTGCCTTTTCCGGCAGATTGCCGTGCTCGAAAAGATCGCCGAGGCCGACCAGCTCGAAGAAATCGTGCCGCCAGCTTTTTTCCTCGTGGGCGAGATAGGTCCACTTCGCCGTCAGCGTGCATTGCGAACGGGCGAGCGAGCCCGATGCCTTCCAGGTCAGGAAATCGGCAAGGTCGAACAGATAGCCGGCTTCATTCCATGTCTTCGGCAGATGACGCTTCAGCCACATCAGCTTCGGCGTTTCCATCTCGGGCGACATCACGCCGCCGATGTAATCGAGAACGGCGTGGCCGCTCGTCGTGCATTCGTCGGCCTCGGCGATGGCACGGTGATCGAGCCAAACCATCGTGTCCCAGCGCTTCTCGCCGCTGACCGAGACGCTGATCTGGTCGCCTTGTCTGTCGCGCGCGACCAGCGAGCAGGTCGCGTCGAAGGAGATGCCGGCGAGATCGCCGGCGGCGACGCCGGATTTCTGCAGGGCGGACCGCACGGATTTGCACACCGCCGACCAGATATCTTCCGAATCATGCTCGGCATGATCGGGCTTGGGCTGATGCATGGCGATCGGATGATCGGCGCGGCCGAGCAGGTTGCCCTCGGAGTCGAGAATGCCCGCGCGAGCGCTCCCGGTGCCGACATCGACCGCGCAAACGAAACTTTTCGTCAAGATGCTTTTACTCTCGCTCCCAGGCCTGCAATCAGATCGGGCAATTGCAGCATGTCAGCGAATATAAAGTCCGGTTCCGTCGACGCAAGCCGCGCTTTGAGGGCGGGATTGGAGGCATGCGAGCCGCCGGTGAAAGCGAGGACGCGCATGCCCGCCGCGCGGGCGGCGGCAACGCCGGCGGGACTGTCCTCGATCACCAGGCACGCGCGCGGATGCGCCCGCATGCTGGCGGCGGCGTGCAGGAACAGGTCGGGCGCCGGCTTGCCGCGCTCGACCATGCTGGCGCTGAACAGATGCGGCTCCAGCAAGGGGAGCAGGCCGGTGACGTCGAGCGCGTAGCGGATGCGCTCCAGCGTGCCGGACGAGGCGACGCAGCAAGGCAGGCCGAGCTTCGGCAGCACCTCCTTGACGCCCGGGATCGGCTTCAACTCCTCGCGGAATTTGCGCATCAGGTCGACGCGCATGGCGGTCAGATGCTGGTCGTTGATCTCCAGCCCGAACTCTTGGCCGAGGATCTCGCGCACGCTCTTCATGCTCTTGCCGAGGAAATGCTCGTAGGCGGCGTCCTCGCTGACCGTGCCGCCGGCGAGCTCGATCATGCCAAGCAGCGCCGAGACCGAAAGCGCCTCGCTGTCGACCAGCACGCCGTCACAGTCGAAGATGACCAGCTCAGGCGTCATCGCGGCGTTGCTTCCAGCGCGGTTAGATCAGGATAACGCTTCGTTGGATCGTCATCCTGATCCAACTTTTTGTCGGAGCGTGATCTTTGCCGAAAACCGGTTCCCACTTTTTGGGATCACGCTCTAGAGCTTGCCGGCGAGATAGCGCGTCAGGGTTTCGCGCGCGCCGTTCGCCCACAGCGCCTTCAAGGCATGGGCGAAGGCCTCGGCGAAGACGGGCGAGCGGCCGACATCACCATAGATGTCCTCCATCGCCAGCCAGGCCTTCGGATCGCCCTTCGCCGCCTTCGCGGTGGCCTGCATGCGATCCCAGCTGGGATCATTCGGCTCGATGACGGCGCCGCTGTCGGTGGTGCCGAAGCAGTAGCGGCACCACAAAGCCGATTCCAGCGCGAGACCGGCGACGCCCTCACCCGCCTTCAGCCGGTCGGCGATCGTCGGGATGATGAATTTCGGCTGGCGATTGGAGCCGTCGAGGCAGAGCCGGCGGATGGTGTCGCCGATCTTGGGGTTGGAGAAGCGGCGCTCGATGAGCTGGTAATAATCCTCCAGGTCGGTGTTAGGCACCGGCGGCACGGTCGGAATGATCTCGTCATGCTCGAGCTTCGACAGGAAGGCGCGCACCAGCGGCTCCTGCATGCCTTCATGGACGAAATGGATGTCCATCAGCCCGGCAGGATAGGCGATGGTGGCATGACCGCCGTTGAGGATGCGGATCTTCATCAATTCGTAGGGCGAGACATCCTTGACGAATTGCACGCCGACCTTTTCCAGCGCCGGGCGGCCGGCGGTGAAATGGTCCTCCAGCACCCATTGCTTGAACGGCTCGCAGAACACCGGCCAGTTGTCCTCCAGCCCGAAATCGTCGGCGAGGATCTTGCGCTCACGGTCGCTGGTGGCCGGCGTGATGCGGTCGACCATGCCGTTCGGGAAGGCGACCTTGTCTTCCACCCATTTGGCGAGGTCCTCGTCGATCAGCCGGGCTAGGCCGATGACGCCGTCGGAGGTGACGTGGCCGTTATGGGGGATGTTGTCGCAGGACATGACGGTGAACGGCACGATGCCGTCGGCGCGCCGGCGCAGCAGCCCGGCAAGGATGATGCCGAAGACGGTCTTCGGCACGGCCCCAGGCTGCGCGTCGGCGACGATGTCGGGATGAGCCGGGTTGAACTTGCCGGAGGCCGGGTCGATGAAATAGCCGCCTTCGGTGATGGTCAGCGACACGATCTTGATCGCCGGATCGGCAAGCCGCTCGATGATCGCAGCGGCATCGCCGGGCGTCAGGAAATCGATCATGGCGCCGGTGACACGGGCGCTCATATGACCCTGGTCCTGCTCGACGACGGTGGTCAGCCAGTCCTGTTCCTGCAGCTTGGAACGGCCGATCTTCTCGCCTTCGAACACGCCGGCGCCGATCAGCGCCCAGTCATGGCCCTCGCCGGTGCCGAACAGGTCGTCGAGGTAGACCGCCTGGTGCGAGCGGTGGAAGTTGCCGACGCCAAAATGGACGATGCCGGCCTTCAGGACGGAGCGGTCATATTTCGGGCCGGCGACCTTGGCCGGCAGCCTGGCGAGGTTCGAGGAGGAGAGTTTCACGGTCATCTCATTCACCCTTTGGCCGATCTGCAGCCCGACTGTTAACGCCTCCTTCGGGAGAGCGAGGATGAGGGGCAACACCCGGTGTTCCAGTATGCTGCCCCTCACCTGCCCCGCGGCGTCTTCTCCGGAGGAAGAAGAGAAGCGCCTCCCCCCTCAACCCATCCCCGTCAACTCATCCATTGGCCGCCATCGACATTGTAGGTCTGGGCGACAATGTATTCGGCCTCGTCGCTGGCGAGGAAAACCGCCATGCCGGCGAGATCTTCCGGCTTGCCCATGCGGCCGTAGGGAACGCCTTCGCCGACCAGGCGCTTCTTCTCGCCCTTCGGGCGGTTCTCGTATTTGGCGAACAGCGCATCGACCTGGTCCCACATGTCGCTGTCGACGACGCCGGGCGCGATGCCGTTGACGTTGATGCGATGCTTGATGAGGTCGAGACCCGCCGACTGCGTCAGCGAAATGACGGCGGCCTTGGTGGCGCAATAGACCGCGACCAATGGCTCGCCGCGGCGGCCGGCCTGGCTCGCCATGTTGATGATCCTGCCGCCCTTGCCGCGCGCGATCATCGAACGGGCCGCCGCCTGCAGCATGAACAGCGTGCCGGCAACGTTGACGGAGAACAGCTTTTCGTAGCTTGCCTTGGTGATCTCGACGATCGGCGCGAGATCGAAGATCGCGGCGTTGTTGACCAGCACGTCGAGCCCACCGGTCTTCGCTTCGACCGCCTTCACCGCCGCCTCGATCGAAGACTGATCGGTCACGTCGAGTTGGACAGCGTAAGCTTGTGGACCGATCGCTTTCGCCGTCGCTTCCGCCGCTTTGAGGTCGATGTCGGCAATCGCCACCGTCGCGCCTTCGCGCGCATAGGCCTCGGCGAAAGCCCTGCCGATGCCGCGCGCCGATCCAGTGATCAGCGCCGATTTGCCTTTCAACCTCACTGTCCCGTCCTCACTTTGCCGTCGTCACTGGGCCAGCGCCTTGCCGTCGGCGCCGAAGCGATGCAGCTTGGTCTTGTCGGGGGTCAGGTAGACGGTGTCGCCGTGCTTCACCGCGACCTCGCCGTCGGCGCGGACATTGATCGTGCCGATGCCGTCGGTCTGGACATGCAGGAAAGTGTCGGAGCCAAGATGCTCGGCAACGCCCACCGTCGCCTTCCAGTCGCCGGCCGTGGTCGAGATGTTCAAGTGTTCGGGCCGGATGCCGATGGTCTTGGCGCCGTATTTGTCTGCCGGCGCGCCTTCGATGAGGTTCATCTTGGGCGAGCCGATGAAGCCGGCGACGAAGAGGTTCTTCGGCGTCTTGTAGAGTTCCATCGGCGAGCCGACCTGCTCGATGTTGCCGGCGTTGAGCACGACGATCTTGTCAGCCATGGTCATGGCTTCGACCTGGTCGTGGGTGACGTAGATCATCGTCGTCTTCAGCTGATGGTGCAGCTCGCTGATCTCCAGCCGCATGGTGCCGCGCAGAGCCGCGTCGAGGTTGGACAGCGGCTCGTCGAACAGGAAGGCCGAGGGCTGTCGCACGATGGCGCGGCCGATGGCGACGCGCTGGCGCTGGCCGCCGGAGAGCTGGCCGGGGCGGCGCTCGAGGTAGTTGGTGAGGTTGAGCACGCGCGCGGCGTCCTTCACCTTCTTGTCGATGGTCGCCTGGTCCTCGCCGGCCATCTTCAATGGGAAGGCGATGTTCTTGGCGACCGTCATGTGCGGATAGAGCGCGTAGGACTGGAACACCATGGCAAGCTTGCGCTTGGCCGGCGCCTCGCGGGTGACGTCACGGCCATCGATCGAGATGGTGCCGCCGCTGGTATCCTCGAGCCCGGCGATCAGCCTGAGCAGCGTGGACTTGCCGCAACCCGATGGGCCGACGAACACGACGAACTCGCCGTCCTCGATGTTGAGGTCGATGTTCGGAATGATCACCGTCGACCCGAAGGACTTGGAGACGTTCTTGAGCGTGATGTTTCCCATGGTTTCCTCCCGGGGATGGTCTTCGTCGTCCGCCGCTTGGGCGCTCTTACTTCACGGCGCCAAAGGTCAGGCCGCGCACCAACTGCTTCTGGCTGAACCAGCCCATGATCAGGATCGGCGCGATCGCCAGCGTCGAGGCCGCGGAGAGCTTGGCCCAGAACAGGCCTTGCGGACTGGAGAAAGAGCTGATGAAGGCGGTGAGCGGCGCGGCATTGGTGGTGGTGAGCCGGATGGTCCAGAACGCCTCGTTCCAGGCCAGGATGATGTTCAAGAGCATGGTCGAGGCGATGCCGGGAACAGCCATCGGCGTCAGCACATAGATGATCTCGTTCCACAGCGAGGCGCCGTCCATGCGCGCCGCTTCCAGGATCTCGCCCGGTATCTCGCGGAAATAGGTGTAGAGCATCCAGACCACGATCGGCAGGTTGATCAGCATCAGCATGACCATCAGGCCGATGCGGCTGTCGAGCAGGCCGGTGTCGCGGAAGATCAGGTAGATCGGGAAAAGCACCGCGACCGCCGGCATCATCTTGGTGGACAGCATCCACATCAGGATGTCCTTGGTGCGCTTGGTCGGCGAGAAAGCCATCGACCATGCCGCCGGGATCGCGACCAGCAAGGCCAGAATGGTCGAGCCGACCGAGAGCAGCACAGAATTGAAAAAGAACTTGAAGTAGCCGCTCTGCGCCTGCACCTCGGAATAGCTCTCGAAGGTCCCGGAGGGGATCAGGTTGAAGCCCTGGATCGCCTCCTGCTCCGACTTGAACGAGGTGATGATCGTATAAAGGATCGGAAAGAAGATCAGCAGGGCGACGATCCAGGCCGCGGCCGTGGCGATGGTCTTGTGCTGGGTGGTGACTGCGCGGGCCATCTTGTCCTCCCTTATTTGTCCAGGTTCTTGCCGACGGCGCGCATGGCGAAGAAGGCAACGATGTTGGCCAGAATGACGGCGATCACGCCACCGGCGGATGCCTGACCGATTTTGAACTCCAGCAGCGCCTTCTGGTAGACGAGGAAGGGCAGATTGGTGGAGGCGTAGCCCGGGCCGCCATTGGTGGTGACCAGGATCTCGGCATAGACCGAGAGCAGGAAGATCGTCTGGATCAGGATGACGACGGTGATCGCCCGCGACATGTGCGGCAGCGTCAGATACCAGAAGCGGCTGAGGAAGCCGGCGCCGTCCATCTCGGCCGCTTCCTTCTGCTCGCCGTCGAGCGACTGCAAGGAAGTGAGCAGGATCAGCGTCGCGAAGGGCAGCCACTGCCAGGCGACGATGAGGATGATGGCGGTCAGCGGATGCTGGCCGAACCAGTCGATCGGCTCGGCGCCGAAGAAGCGCGCGATATCGGCGAAGACGCCGTATTGCGGGTGCATGATCATGTTCTTCCAGACAAGGGCCGCGACCGGCGGCATGACGAAGAACGGCGAGATAACCAGGATGCGCACGATGCCCTGGCCCCAGATCGGCTGGTCGAGCAGCATCGCCAGAAGGATGCCGCCGACAACGGTGATGACCAGCACGCTGACGACGATGGTCAGCGTGTTGAGGATCGAGGAGAGGAAGGCCGGGTTGGAGTAGAACAGCGCGTAGTTGGAGAAACCGACGAAGCCGTCACGGATCGGGTTCAGCGGATTGTACTGCTGGAACGAGAACCACAGCGTGAAGACGAGCGGCACGATCATCCAGACAAACAGCAGGATCACCGATGGCGCCATCATGAAGCGCGCAAGCGAACGGGTTTGCTGAGTAGCCATGACGGTCACCCTCCCAAGGTCAGCCGGATTAAGAGTTGTGCCAGAATTTTCCTGGTTTTGAGAAGTGGCCGCCCGAACTGGGTTTCGGGCGGCCACCTGCCGGTCATGATGCGCGACCGGCGTTCGGCACCGGGAGGAGCCTTACTTGATGTAGCCGCCTTCGGTCATCGCCGCGGTGGCTGCGTCCTGGGCCTGCTTCAGCGCATCGTCGACGCTCGACTGGCCGGCAAGGGCGGCCGAGAAGAGCTGGCCGACGGTGGTGCCGAGGCCCTGGAATTCAGGAATGGCGACGAACTGCACGCCGACATAGGGCACCGGCTTGACGGTCGGATGCGTCGGGTCGGCGGCGTTGATGGAGTCCAGCGTCATCTTCGCGAAAGGCGCTGCCTTCTGGTACTCCGGATTGGCGTAGAGCGAGGAGCGCGTGCCCGGAGGAACGTTGGCCCAGCCTTCCTTCGAAGCGACCAGCTCGGCATAATGCTTGCTGGTTGCCCAGGAGACGAACTTCTCGGCGGCGGCGGCCTTCTGGGTGCCGGCGGGGACCGCCAGCGACCATGCCCACAGCCAGTTGCCGCGCTTGCCAAGACCATTGTCGGGCGCCAGCGCATAGCCGACCTTGTCGGCTACCTTCGAGGCCTTCGGATCGGAGACGAAGGACGCGGCGACGGTGGCGTCGATCCACATGCCGCACTTGCCCTGCTGGAAGAGCGCCAGGTTCTCGTTGAAGCCGTTGGACGAAGCGCCTTCCGGGCCGTCGGCCTTCATCAGGTCGACATAGAACTGCAGCGTCTTCTTCCACTCGGGCTGGTCGAACTGCGGCTTCCAGTTCTCGTCGAACCAGCGCGCGCCGAAGGAGTTCGACATGGCGGTCAGGAAAGCCATGTTCTCGCCCCAGCCGGCCTTGCCGCGCAGGCACACGCCGTTCACGCCGTTGGCGCGATCGGTCATCTTGTCGGCGGCCTGCTTGATGAAGTCCCAGGTCGGCGCGTCGGGCATCTTGAGGCCCGCCTTCTCCATCAGGTCCTTGCGGTACATGACGAAGGAGCTTTCGCCGTAGAAGGGCGCGGCATAGAGCTTGCCGTCGACCGAAAGGCCGCCGGCAATGGCCGGGATGATGTCCTTGACGTCGTAGTCGTCGCCGAGCTTGTCGAGCGGCAGCAGCCAGCTCTGCTTGGCCCAGATCGGAACCTCGTAGGTGCCGATGGTCATGACGTCGTACTGGCCGCCCTTGGTGGCGATGTCGGTGGTGACGCGCTCGCGCAGCACGTTCTCTTCAAGCGTGACCCAGTTGAGCTGGATGTCGGGGTTGGCCTTGGTGAAGTCGTCCGTCAGCTTCTGCATGCGGACCATGTCGCCATTGTTGACGGTGGCGATGGTGATGGATTCGGCGTGCGCGGCGAAAGCGAGAGCGCTTGCCGACAACAGGCCCAGGGTGAGCGTGCGAAGTTTCATCAAATTCCTCCCATAAACCAAGATGAGCATTTGCCTTGGCTTTGAGCAATTACTCACCTGCCGTGATTTATGTCAACCCTGAATCTATGCTGCAACGCAGCAGAAATGACGCTACGTGACCCTGCCCGGCGACGCGGCCGGTCACTTTGGCGGTGGAAGGTACGGGCAGTCGGCTTAAGGGCAGGCGATCTCGGCCAGGATCCAGTCGCGGAAAGCGCGGATCTTCGGCACGTTGCGGCGTGCCGTCGGATAGACCAGCCAATAGGCATGGCCGTCGTCGCCAACCAGATCGAAGGGCTGGACCAGGCGGCCGTCGGCGATCTCGTTCTTGAACAGGGCCCTGGTCAGGATCGCCACGCCATGGCCAGCCATCGCCGCGTTCGCCTCATAGGCCTGCGCGCCCATGCTTGAGCCCGGCCGTTTGGCGAGATCATGCCCGCTCACGCCGGCGGCCTCGAACCATTGCGTCCACCAGATGTCGCCGGGGTCGAGGATCGGCAATCGCAGCAGATCCGCCGGTTCGTTGACGCCGCCGATGCTCGCCGCGAGCTTGGGGCTAAGCATCGGGGTGAAATCGGCGTCGAGCAGCTTGTGCGCCTCGAGGCCCGGCCATTTGCCGCCGCCCGAGCGGATGGCGAGATCGACATCCTCGCGCGCGAAATCGGTCAGGCGGCTCGACGTGTCGAGCCGCACGGCAAGTGCCGGATGGGCGATCTGGAACGAGCCCAGATGCTGCGCCAGCCAGTTCGAGGCGAAGGTCAGCACGGTGGTGACGCAGAGCAGGCCGTCGGCGCCGCCGCGCGCCGCGGCATAGGCCTGGCCCAGGATGGCGAAGGCCTCGCTGACGGCAGGCGCCAGGCGCTGGCCGGGCTCGGTCAACTCGATCTGCCGTGGACGACGCAGGAACAGTGGCGCGCCAATGCGCTCCTCGAGCAGCTTGATCTGGTAGCTGGCAGCCGCCTGGGTCATGCCCAATTCCTGCGCCGCCTTGGTGAACGACAGGTGCCTTGCCACCGCTTCGAACACCCGGATCGCCTGCAGTGGCGGCAGCGGCGCAAGCTGCGGAGAGCTGAGATCGGGCATAAGGCCTCCTTATGGGTCATGATTGAGGTTTAATTGGAAGCACGAACCGGCCAACCCGATATCTGGGGTCGACGATCAATCCAGTTCAAGCGCTAGAGCGCTTCGCCGTTTCACGGAAACGGCAAATCGCTCTAACTCTTTGATTTTACGCAATTCCGGACGGAAAACCGCTCACACTTTTCCTGGAATTGCTCCAACGAAGGCTGACGATCATGGTCACGGTACAGGAAAAACTCGTTTCCACCCCGGCACGCGGCTGGCTTTTCACGCTCGTGCGGGAATTTGCACGGTTTTCGGGCCGCAGGCGCGGTTATATCGATGTTCGGGAACTATCCGAGCATCTGCAGCGCGACATGGGTTTTCTCGACGGCAACGACCCGCGCGGCCCCTCGCAATAGCCCATTCTTTTTATGGGCAGTCAGCCGGCAAGCAAGGCTTCGGCCGTCCGTTCGTCGGTGATGAGGCCGTTGACCAGCCGCCGGTTCACGGCGGCCAGGATGCCCGGCAGCTTGCGCTCGCCCATGGCCAAAGCGATGACCAGCGACCGTTCCCGCGACGGCAGCGCGGCGGAAGAGACGCGGTCGTTGGTGATGCCTTCAATCATGCGGCCTTCGCGGTCGAAGACCCAGCCGACGATCTCGGCAATGCCGCCGGCCTTCTGCAGCGCCTTCAGCTCGCTTTCGGAAATGAAGCCGTCCTCATAGAGCGGGGCCTTGGGCCCGAGATCGCCGATGCCGACAAAGGTGACATCGGCCTCAGCCGCCAGCGCCAATGTAGGCTGGATCATCGGCTGGTTGAGCAGCATCTCGCGCTCTTCCGGCGAGGACGCGATGACCGGCAGCGGCATCGGGAAGGACCGCGCCTTGACGCGGTCGGCCATGGTGAAGATGACGTTGTAGAAAGCGGCCGAACCGTCGGGCGAGATGTTGCCGGTCAGCGACACGACCTTGTGCTGCGGGCATTCCATCGGCGGCAGCTGCTCGATCGCCGCCTTCAGCGTGCGCCCGGTGCCGATCGCCATGACGATGGGCGCCTCCGAGCGCAGCCGGCGTTCGATTTCGGCCGCTGCAGCCTCGGCGATGCCGATCGTCGTCGAGTTCGATGTCGGGTCGCTCGGCACCACCTCGACAAGGTCGAGCGCGAAGCGTGACTTGAGCCGCGCGGCAAGATCCAGGCAGTTGGCGATCGGATGATCGACGCGCACCTTGATCAACCCCTCCGACATGGCGAGCGACACCAGCCGCTGCGCCGTCTGCCTGGAGATACCAAGCTTGGCCGCGATCTGGTCCTGCGTGTTGCCGGCAACATAATAAAGCCAGCCGGCGCGCGCGGCGTCGTCCAACCTGGTGCTGCCGGTTTCCTGTCGCGAATTCACGTCCTGCCTCCAGCCCGCGCGATGCTGAAACGGGCGCCATAGCTTACAGCGAATATGCCAGCGCGCAATTGTCTATCGAAAGGGCAATTGCTTGGGAGTGTCGCAGGCTGCCGAAGGACCAATCCGCCGCTTGCCCAACCATTTGCCGACGGGACGGTTTATCTCAACCGGGAAACCCATTAAGGGGATCGGCGAAGGGAGCCGCACATGACGCCGAAAGCCGTTTTCTGGGATATGGACGGAACGCTGGTCGACAGCGAGCCGCTGCATGAGGCGGCGCTTGTGGCGGCGCTGCGCAGCGTCGGCGTCGCGCCGCCGGTCGACCTGCACGAGCGTGTGCTTGGCGTCGCCGCATGGCCGGTCTACGAGATGCTGCGCGACGAGTTCGGCCTTGGCCTGCCCTTCGACGACTGGATCGTGCGCAAATATGATCACTATCTGCCGCTGGCCGAAACGCTGAAGCCACGCCCGGGCGCGATCGAAGTGTTCAACGAATTGCGCGCGCTCGGCGTCGAGCAGGCGGTGGTGTCCAACTCCGACCGGCTGATCGTCGATGCCAATCTGCGCGCCGTCGGCCTCATCTATCCGGGCATGATGACGGTCAGCCGCAACGACGTGATCGACGGCAAGCCGCTTCCCGAACCCTTCCTGCGCGCCGCCTATCTCGCCGGCGTCGATCCGGCGGATGCTTTTGCCGTCGACGACAGCCTGACCGGCGCCATGGCCGGACTGGCGGCGGGCATGAAGACGATCTTCTGGCCGGAAGCGCCGATGGAAGGTCCGCCCGGCGCCATCGTCATCAACAGCGCGGCGGAATTGCGGGCGCAGCTCGGACTCTAATTCCGGGCCGCCCCATCCGCCCTTCAGCTTGGCGCGTGCATTGTCTAATGCCGCGCTGATCGACCCCCACTCCGTCTCGGCTTCGCCGAGCCACCTCTCCCCCGATCGACGGGGTAGAGGAAAGCGCCAAGCTTTTTGCCGTCAACGCTCGTCCAGCAACGCTCCCTTCCTTTCCCTCCGGAGGGGGGGAAAGGTGGCGCTGCGAAGCAGCGACGGATTGGGGGAACCACGTGGCAATCAAGCCTCAGGCCCCGATCAGTCGCGCCAGTCACAGAAGATGTGCATAGCGTAACTGGGGGAGAAGGAACAAGCCGAAGTCAATTCCTATAGACCGGCTCTTCCTCGTCGAGGATCGCCTTCAGCTCGGCCAGATGGCGCTCGGCCTGGCCGGGATAATCGTCCATCTCGCGGGCGGTCTTCTCGGCGATCTCGTCGGAGAGCGTGCGCAGCGGGCGGCCGGTCCACAGCGCCTTGATGTAGGTCTCGGCGGCGCGCTCGAAATAGAACATGCGGTTGAAGGCGTCGGCGACAGTGTCGCCGATGACCATGACGCCGTGATTGCCCATGACCATCACCTTGACCTTGGGGTCGGTGAGAAGCTGCGAACAGCGCTCGCCCTCCTCCTCGAAGGCCAGGCCGCCATAATTGGCATCGACGACATGGCGGTTGAAGAACATGGCCGAGTTCTGGTCGACCGGCGGCAGCGTCGAGTCGGCGAGCGAAGCGAGCACTGTGGCGTGGATCGAATGGACATGCATGGCGCAGCGCGCATGCGGGACATTGCGATGGATGGCGCCATGCAGGCCCCAGGCGGTCGGGTCCGGCGCGTTGGGGCCGGACAGCGTTTCTGGATCGTTGGCGTCGATCAGAAGCAGGTCGCTCGCCTTGATGCGCGAAAAATGCACCTGGTTGGGATTCATCAGGAATTTCGTGCCGTCCTCGTTGACGGACAGCGAGAAGTGGTTGGCCACCGCTTCATGCATGTTGAGCCGGGCGGTCCAGCGGAAGGCGGCGGCGAGATCGACCCGCTCCTCGTAATAGGGCAGGTTGCTCAGCGGTTCCTTGTGCAGGCGGGCAAGGCTCATCGAAAATCCTCCTGTTTGGCTGAGAATGCCGTGCCTGACGGCTGCCAGCAACCGCAAACTGGTAGGTCAGCGGTTTCAGGCGGCAGGCCGTTCCGATTGCAGCCCGCCCTGCTCGACGATGAAGTCGACGACCTCCTTGAGACCCTTGCCCCGCGACAGATCGGTGAAGCCGAAGGGCCGCTTGCCGCGCATGCGGCCGGCATCGGACTCCATGACGTCGAGGTTGACGTTCACATAGGGCGCCAGATCGCTCTTGTTGATGATCAGGAAATCCGAACGGGTGATGGCCGGGCCGCCCTTGCGCGGGATTTCCTCGCCCTGGCAGACCGAGATGACATAGAGGGTGAGATCGGCGAGGTCGGGCGAGAAGGTGGCGGCGAGATTGTCGCCGCCGGATTCGATGAAGATGATGTCGAGGTCCGGGAACTTTTTGTTCAGCTCGGCGATCGCCCGCAAATTGATCGAGGCGTCCTCGCGGATGGCGGTGTGCGGGCAGCCGCCGGTCTCGACGCCGACAATGCGCTCTTCAGGCAATGCTTGTAGCCGCGCGAGCATCATCGCATCTTCCTTGGTGTAGATGTCGTTGGTAACGACGGCGATGGAGAAGTCGTCGCGCAACGCCTTGCAGAGCTTTTCGGTCAGCGTGGTCTTGCCGGAGCCGACCGGGCCGCCGATGCCGATGCGAAGAGGACCGTTTTTCGACGTCATGCCGGGAACTCCGTGATGGCAAGGATTGCAAAGCCTGCCCCGATCAGCAGGCAGAGCGGCGAATAGAGGCGCTGGTCGAGCCGCGCGAAAGGCTGCTCGGGCGCAAGCCGGCGCCACCAGAGCGTGAAGCCGGCAATGCCGCGACCGAGGAAGACGAGGCCGATCATCAGCGCCGTGGCGGCCAGGCCTTCTCTTGGAAAGGGCGTGGCAAAGACGCCTGCGAGCGCCAACGGCCAGAGCGTCGCCAATGCCAGGCAAGCGGCGACGGCGAAGCTCGCGACCGTCGAGGGCATCTCGTCGACGCCACGGAAGCCGACGACGGCGCGCGCGCAGGATGCCTGGTCCGTACCCGGCCAGATGCCGCCTATGCCCCAGTAGACATGCAAGGTGGTGATCAAGAGCAGGACGAAAGAGAGGATGACAGCAAGGACGGTCATGAGCGGAACAGCCGCGAATATTGCGTTTCGTGGCTCATCGCCGCTATGTCGGACATGAAGGCCGCGCCGCCCAGATCGTCCAGACTGGAAGCTGCGGCGCGCGATGCGGTCGCCAGCGCCAGAGGTTCGAAGCCGGCTAACAATGTGACGGCGTCGACCTGGCCGACGACGCCGAGCCTGATCGCCGCCTGCACGAGATTGGAGAAGAAAGCCTGCAGGAAGGCGGACAGCGCTTGCGAAAGATCGATGCCGCTGCTGCCGGCAACGGCGGCGACCGCAACGCAATAGGGGCAATCGGCCGGCAAACGCTCCAAAGCCGGAGACGACCAGGCAGACGCCGCCCGCAGAAAGGCCGCGCCCTGCAGCATGGTTTCCATGTGCCGCTCCCGCGACCCGGCAAGCGCTTCGGCCAGCGCGGCAACTTCGCCGAGACCGCCACCGTCGCGGGCACGCCGCCAGCTTTCGGCGAAGAGCACGGCGTCGTTCCAGCCCGACCCCAGCTCGACCAGCGTCTCCAGCCAGCCGGCGAGATCTTTCCGATCAGCGATCAGTCCGTCATGCACGGCGCGCTCGAGCCCATGACTGTAGGCGAAGCCTCCGACCGGAAAGGCCGGCGACAGCCAGGCCATCAGGCGCAGCAGCGCGACGGTGGTAGGCTGCTCAGTCATGGCGATGGTGGTGACCATGGTCGTGGTGGTCGTGATCATGATGCTCGTGGCCGTGCTCATGATCGTGATGGTCATGGTCATGCGAGTGGTCATGATCATGGTCATGGTGGTCATGATCGTGGTGATCATGCGAACGGCCGTGGTCGTGGCCATGGCCGGAATACGCGCCGCGCACCGGGCTGAACGGTTGCGAAACCTCGCTTACCGTGGCGCCGAGGCCTTCCAGCATCGCCTTGATGACATGGTCGCGCAGGATGAGGATGCGGTCCGCCTCGATCGCCGCCGCGAGATGGCGGTTGCCGATGTGCCATGCAAGCTCGGTGAGATGAACCGCGTCGCGGGCGCGGATGTCGTAGACCTCTTCCGGCGCCGCGACGATCTCGAGCTGGCGGCCGTCCTCCAGCACCAGCCGGTCGCCATTGGCTAAAGCGACCGGTTCGGGCAGGTCGACCAGCACCTTGTCGCCGCTCGCGGTCTCGATAGCACGTCGGCGCAGATGCCGCTCGTCATGCGGCAGCACGGCCTTGTCGTAGGGCTTCGCTGCCCCGGCTTGGCCGGCTGCAAGAACCGACACAGCGCGCGGGAACTTGGTGAAATCGGTGTTGATGTTGAGCTTCATTTCATGGCTCCGCCATTAGAGCGCCGCGCGTCCTCTTGGACGCGCAAAAGGACGCTCTAACACTTTTTGAATCTATGCATCGTGCTTTCCGAAAATCGATTCCGATTTTCGGGCCGATGCATTGGCTTGCGCCCTGGCACGGGCGGGACGCTGAAGGACACGGTCGAAATAGGCATCGACCCGTTCGGATTCGATCGGGAAACGGCCGGCGCGCGCCCAGCCGCCCATGTCGCCGAGCAGTACATCGACAGCGGAAAACCGGTCGCCCAACGCAAAGGGCCTGTCGCCGAGCCGGCGGTCCAGCGCCTTTATTTCGGATGCGAAGTCATAGGCCGCGGCTGGCCCGACATCCACACGCACGTCCCTGGGCAAAAGAAAGCGATGGCGCAGCTTGTTCCATAGCGGCGCTTCCAATTCGCTCTGGGCGAAATGCATCCAGGAATCCATCTCGGCGCGGCCGGCAAGGCCGGGAGTGGCGCCCATGCCCTGCTCCGCGTGCTTGTCCGCCAGATAGACGCAGATCGCCGCCGAATCCGTAATCTCAAGGTCGCCGTCGATCAGGATCGGCACCTTGCCGGAAGGATTGAGCGCAAAGGCCTCGGGCGAGCGCAATTTGACCTCGACGAACTCGTAGGGCTGCCCGAGTTCCTCGAGCATCCAGAGCACCCTGCTGACGCGGGAGCCGCGCGATCCGACGGCCTTGTACATGATTGAATCCTGCATCTCCCAATCCTAGACCAACGCAGGCATCGGCCCAATCCCACTTAGACGATGGTGTCGAACAGCCGCAGGATGAACGATATCTGGTAGATCAGCGTCGCCGCGACGAAGGCGATATGGAAGCGGCGGTCGCGGACCAGGATCGCAGCGACGCAGAGCGCGACAAAGACCGGCGTGCGGAACAGATACTCATTGCCGAAACGGGCGAAATGCTCCGGCCCCTTCAGCAGCGTGTCGATCACATCGAGCAGATAGGTCGCCGCCAGAAGGCCGAAGAACCAGGCACGGCGCGAGTAGAAATAGTCCTCGTAGCTGGTGTAATCGAGCATCGAATCCGGAAACAGCAGCGCGCAGAGCAGGAACAGCGTGATGGCGTAGAAGATGATGAAAAGGTATTTGCCGAAGGTCCAGGTCTCGATGGCGTAGAGCCCGAACTCCCACCACCAGAAATGCACCAGCATCAGCAGCACCGAGCCGACCCAGGCGAGGTGCACCGCGTAGATCCGGTACTGGCCGGGATGCTGGACGATACGGGCGGTTCCCGAAAGCAGTCGGGTGACGCCGAGGCCGATAACCATGCCCATGACGATGCGGATATGCGGGAAGATATCGTGCGGAGAGGCGATTTCGGTGGCCATGGCCTTAGCTGGGAATGCGGAGGAGAGACACGGGTAGGTCAGTCTCGCAGGAAATCATCCATCGAAAGCGGTCCGCCGGGCCAAAATCGGTCGTCGAGCGCTTGCTTGGCCGTGAAAGAAGGTTCA
Source organism: Mesorhizobium sp. RIZ17 (assembly GCF_051127865.1). Lineage (NCBI taxonomy): Bacteria > Pseudomonadati > Pseudomonadota > Alphaproteobacteria > Hyphomicrobiales > Phyllobacteriaceae > Mesorhizobium > Mesorhizobium sp. RIZ17. The sequence goes on along the minus strand of NZ_CP147861.1, from coordinate 2,129,419 downwards.
ATCGGGAAGTGCGACTTTCTTAATCCCGTTTCTCGCACTGCAACGGGCAAAGCGTCTTTGTACGCCTCTTCGAAAACTTGAGCGGGAAATCGGCGAAGGCTTGGGCTATCCTTGACGATATTGCGAATCCAGGTGCGTTGCTCGGAGATTGATGCCTGCCAGCTGTGGCATCTGTGCCCCGGCTGAAATTCCCATTTCAGGAGATGCGCAATCAATACCTCCATACGGCTGCGAATCTCGCGCCTGTCCCTCCTCCCCAAGCTCTCGATCTCCTCGGCCAAATTCTCGCGGTCAAGCTCGGAAAGACGTCCTTCGCGCAGCAGGGCGCCCTGCTCCGCACACCACTGGACGAAGTCCGCTTCGTAGGGCGTCGACGCCCTGAGACGATCAATCCTGTTCATCTGCGCATCATGCCCCAATTCGCGAAAATCGCAAAGAAATGCCGCACAGGACAGGTGGACATTCAAAACAGGAAATACCGCTGCGCCATAGGCAGCACGGTCGCCGGCTCGCAGGTCAGCAGCTCGCCGTCGGCGCGAACCTCATAAGTTTCCGGATCGACTTCGACATGCGGCGTCGCGTCGTTGAGCACCATGGAGCGCTTGCCGATGCCGCCGCGCGTGTTCTCGACCGCGATCATCGCCTTGTCGACACCCAGCCTGCCCTGCAGTCCGGCGTCGAGGGCGGCCTTCGAGACGAAGGTGACCGATGAATTGGTCAGCGCCTTGCCATAGGCGCCGAACATCGGCCGGTAGTGCATCGGCTGCGGCGTCGGGATCGAGGCGTTGGGATCGCCCATCGGGGCCGCGGCGATCGAGCCGCCGACCAGCACCATCTCCGGCTTGACGCCGAAGAAGGCCGGATTCCACAGCACCAGATCGGCGCGCTTGCCGACCGTGATCGAGCCGATCTCCTTCGATAGGCCATGCGCGATGGCCGGATTGATGGTGTATTTGGCGATGTAGCGGCGGACGCGGAAATTGTCGTTGTCGCCGGTCTCGCCGGGCAGCGCGCCGCGCTGGCGTTTCATCTTGTCGGCGGTCTGCCAGCAGCGGATCGCCACCTCGCCGACACGGCCCATGGCCTGGCTGTCGGAGGAGATGATCGAGAAGGCGCCGATGTCGTGCAGTATGTCCTCGGCGGCGATCGTCTCCTTGCGGATGCGGCTTTCGGCGAAGGCGATGTCCTCCGGGATCGACGGCGACAGATGATGGCAGACCATCAGCATGTCGAGATGCTCGGCCAGCGTGTTGACCGTGTAGGGCCTGGTCGGATTGGTCGAGGACGGGATGACGTTGGGCAGGCCGCAGACCTTGATGATGTCGGGCGCATGGCCGCCGCCGGCGCCTTCGGTGTGGAAGGCGTGGATGGTGCGGCCCTTGATGGCCGCCACCGTGTTCTCGACGAAGCCCGATTCGTTCAGCGTGTCGGTGTGGATCATCACCTGCACATCGTAGGCGTCGGCGACCGACAGGCAGCAGTCGATCGCCGCCGGCGTCGTGCCCCAGTCCTCATGCAGCTTCAGCGAGCAGGCGCCGGCCAGCACCATCTCTTCCAGCGCCGCCGGCTTTGACGCGTTGCCCTTGCCGGACAGGCCGATGTTCATCGGGAAGGCATCGAAGGATTGGATCATGCGCGCCATGTGCCAGGGGCCGGGCGTGCAGGTGGTGGCTAAAGTGCCATGCGCCGGGCCAGTGCCGCCGCCCAGCATCGTGGTGACGCCGCTCATCAGCGCTTCCTCGATCTGCTGCGGGCAGATGAAGTGGATATGCGCGTCGAAGCCGCCGGCGGTCAGTATCTTGCCTTCGCCGGCGATGATCTCCGTGCCCGGGCCGATGATGATGGTGACGCCAGCCTGCGTGTCCGGATTGCCGGCCTTGCCGATCGCAGCGATGCGGCCGTCCTTGAGGCCTATATCGGCCTTGACGATGCCGAGGAGCGCGTCGACGACCAGCGCATTGGTGATGACGGTATCGACCGCGCCGCCCGCCCGCGTGACCTGGCTTTGGCCCATGCCGTCGCGGATGACCTTGCCGCCGCCGAATTTCACTTCCTCGCCATAAACGGTGAGGTCTTTTTCGACCTCGATAAACAGCTCGGTGTCGGCAAGCCGCACCTTGTCGCCGACCGTCGGTCCATACATCTGCGCGTAGGCGACACGGCTAATCCTGGCCATCAGCGATTGCTCCCGAAATTCAGCTTGCCAAAACCAACGTTGTTTGGGCGCGGGCTGCACATTGTCGCCACCCAATGGTCACGCAATGACCCGCTCGGCGACACCTTGAGCGCCCATTTGGACGTTCCTCTCGGGCGCTTGAGGCGGGCGAAACCACTCCAAAACCGATGGAAGGAATATCCATGCGCAAAGCGATAGTTCTCGCCGCGACCGCCACCCTGATGATGGCGGGCGCCGCGAATGCCCAGCAGCAGCCGACGCCGCAGCCCAGCCCGGCGCCAACCGCTCCGGCTGCACCGAAAGCTCAGCCCGCGGTGCCGGCGATCCAGAGCGTCAACGTCGTCGACATCACCGAACTGCCCAAGGACACACAGACACAGGTCAACCAGATCGTGGCGCAGCGCGGCGATGCAGGCCTGCAGACCTTGCGCAAGTCGATCGACTCGACGCCCAAGGTGAAATCCGCGCTTCAAGCCAAGGGCGTGACCTCCGCGCAGGTGATCGCGGCCAGCATGCAGCCCAACGGCGCGCTGACGCTGATCACCAAGAAGGCGAGCTGATTGCGCGCCCAGGCGGGCCGCATCGCGGTCCGCCAACCATATCTTGAAGGGAATGCGGGCCGCCTGCCCGCTTTTGAAGGGAACCTGCGGCCAAGCAGGACCGTTTCGCTGTTTTCGCCCCGTCACGAGTTCAGTCAGGAGCGAGCGATGGCGAAGTGCCGTGCAAAATGGAGTTGCGTGGCTGCCGCCGCGCTTTTGGTGACCGCGCCCCACGCGGCACCCGCGGCGCAGCCGTTGGACAGCGGCAAGCCTGCCGCGGTGATCGTCGATTCCCACATCCGTCAGGAAGAGACGCTCTCCAGCACGGAAGCCGGAAAGGTCATAACGGCTATCGACCGCACCCGCGAGAATATCGGCACGGTGCGCAAGACCACCAAGCTCGACACGGTCGACATCGTGTTCCTGACCGATGCGGCGCGCAGCGAAGGCGGGCCGCCGCCGGCCATCGAGAACAAGGTCAAGCAGCATAATCACGATGTGGCCGAACTGCGCCAGGAGATCGAGGCGAATGCCCTGCTCTTCAACGCGATCGATTCGCGGCGCCTGCAGGCCGAGGACGTGCTCGCGGTGGAGTTCGACAATCCCGGCAGGATCGTCATCTATGCCGCCGCCAAACCCCCGAAGTGATGGCCGCCGAAGTGATTTGAGCGCGCCGGCCACCGTCACAACTTGCCCATCACCTTCTGCTGGAAACCATAGACCTCGCGCTTGCCGCCCAGCGGCACCAGCGTGACATCGCGCTCCTGTCCCGGCTCGAAGCGCATGGCGGTGCCGGCGGCGATGTCGAGCCGCATGCCGCGCGCGCGTTCGCGGTCGAATTTCAGGCCCTCATTGGTCTCGAAGAAATGATAGTGGCTGCCGACCTGGATCGGCCGGTCGCCGCTGTTGGCGACCTTGAGCGTCACCTTCGGCAGCCCCTTGTTGAGCTCGATCTCGCCTTTGGCCGCAATGACTTCGCCGGGGATCATCGCGCCCTCACAACACGCCGAAGGCGAGGCCGACGCCGACCGCAGCACATGCCGCACCTGCGGCGCGCACCAGGCGGCGGAAGCGCAGGCCGAGGCCGAGAGCCGCCGCGATGCCGATGCCGTGCAGCAGCGCCGTGGCCACCGCGAAGCCCGCCATATAGTCCAGCCCGCCGGCGTTTTCCGGCACTTCCGTGCCATGGGCGTGACCGTGGAATAACGCGAACAGGCCGATGACGGCGACACCGGCCGAGACCGGCATGTCGATCGCCAGCGCCACGAGCAGGCCGAGCGCCACGACGGAAGCGAGGATGCCCGGCTCGACGAAGGGCACCGGCACATGCAGCATGCCGAGCCCACCGCCGAGCAGCATCACGCCGACAAAGGCAAGCGGCCAGGCCCAGATCGCCTTGCCGCCCTTGAGCGCAGCCCACAGGCCGACGGCGATCATGACCGTCATGTGGTCGAGGCCGGACAGCGGATGCGCGAAGCCGGCGGCGAAAGACGAGGTTGTACCGACGCCGACATGGGCGTAGGCCGGCATGGCGGCCGCCAGGAAAAGGATCGCGGCAAGTGTGGCACGTTTCGTCGAAGCGGGGATCATCTTTCTGCCCTTCCAATTGACCTGTTCAAGCGGCCTTGCGCGGACCGCAGCCTTCGGCCTTGAGCACGCGCCTGGTCGATGGCGGATACTTCGTCAGCCTGGCCGCCGGCCGGATCGGCCGCGGCGCAAAATTGCCCCCGCAATTGGGGCAGACGCCACCCAGCACATTGTCGACGCAGTCGGCGCAGAAGGTGCATTCGAAGGTGCAGATCAGCGCATCGGTCGCCTGCGGCGGCAGATCCTTGTCGCAGCATTCGCAATTGGGCCTGAGCTCCAGCACGGGTCGTTCTCCTCACCTGATCGGTTCGTGCACGGTCACCAGCTTGGTGCCGTCGGGAAACGTCGCCTCGACCTGGACGTCGTGGATCATCTCGGCAATGCCGTCCATGACCTGGGCGCGGGTGACGACATGGGCCCCCGCCTCCATCAGTTCCGCGACCGGGCGGCCGTCGCGCGCGCCCTCGACGACGAAGTCGGTGATCAACGCGATGGCTTCGGGATGGTTGAGCTTGACGCCGCGCTCCAGCCGCTTGCGCGCCACCATCGCCGCCATGGCGATGAGCAGCTTATCTTTTTCACGCGGCGTCAGGTTCATGCGATGTCCCGGTATTCCAAATCAGAGTGACCACAATTTAGGCAGACCCGCCCGCCCATTGAGCAGTTCGACGAGCGGAACCAGCCGCTTGCGGAGCAGGTAACCGTCGCCGGCACAAAGCCTCGCAAGAAGCTTGCCAGATCGGCCGACGCTCCAGAAACTGGCGCCGCCGATAACGGGGCCACCGATGGCGGGATCGCCGATGATGGCGCGGGCCGGCTCCAGCAGGCTTTCAGCCCGCGGCGAAACGAGCAGCAACGTGGCGACGGCCAGCGCGCCGCCGGTCGCCGCCGGCCGCTTGAGCGTTGCCGCGATATCCGGGCCGATCCGGAAATCCTCGGCATGGATCAGCGCGCCGCCCTGGCGGACCCGCCAGCGGTCATGGAAACGGCCTCGAACCGTCCGCTCGCCCATCGCCAGCCGGCCGAACAGCGCGGCTTCCAGCACCAATGCCTCGGCATCGTCGCCAAGCTCGACATCCAGCGTACGGGCGAAGGCGGCGCGGTCGAAAACGATGGTTTCCTGCGGTAGCCAGGCCAAGCGGCCGCCCGGACCGACCCGCAGGCGGACGCTTGTCTCGGCCCTGTCGGCGGCGGCGCGATAGACCTTCTCGCAGGCCTGGGTGGTGATGGCGGCGGAGGCGTCGGCGCCGACCTCGACCGTCCAGCCGAGACGATCGCCGCCGGTCAGCCCGCCAGCCGTGTTGATCAGCACCGCCTCGAGCGGATCGCCTTCTACCGCCGGCAGGCGAATCTTGGCCGATCCGTCCTGGTAAAGCCGCTGCAGGCGCGTCCGACCGTCGTTTTTGCCGCAGAAAAGCCTGCCCAGGCCGGCAACACGTTGCGCGGCAAGCAAGGAAAGGGGTGCCAAGGGCGAGGCAGGTTGGGATGTCAAGGTGTCGTCGATCATGTCCATGATCCAGGTTAAGCACTCCGGCGGCTTTGTCGATATCGCTTGTTGCTTGACATCGTTTCGGTTTCTATAGAGGGAAGCCACCTTGGAGCGGTCGCGCGGTACCTGGCGAGGTAAGGGCGACGGTGTTTGTTGGGTCCGGGAATCAAAAAGGGGCGCTGATCAGTTGGCGTCGGGCAACGACAGGGGAAGGAACCGAATGGCTGACCAACTGACGACCGAGATCATCGAAAAGATCAAAGCACACGCCGATACCGGCGGCGAGGAAATCACCACCAGCACCGATCTTGGCACGCTCGGCATCCATTCGTTGGAGCTGACCGAGATCATCTTCGATCTCGAGGAAAAATACGGCATCGAGATCGAGATGAACACGGTCGACGCCTGGAGCAATCTCAAGAACGTCGGCGACATGGTCGAGGCGGTTCGCGAACTGATCGCGAAAAAAGCCTGACTTCATGCAGAAACGCGTCGTCATCACCGGCATTGGCGGGATTTGCGGGCTTGGCAATGGCGTGCCGGCGATGTGGGACGCCATGCGCGCCGGCCGCTCGGCCATCGGCCCCATCGACAACCCGTCGCTGCATGACCTCAAGGTCAAGACCGGCTGCGAGATCAAGGAATTGCCTGACCATGGCATCGACCGCAAGCAGGTCGTGTCGATGGACCGCTTCAGCCTGCTGGCGGTGATCGCCGCGCGCGAGGCCATGCGGCAGTCCGGATTGACGGCGCATGCCGACAACACCTACCGGATGGGCGCAATCGTCGGTATCGGCGTCGCGGGCTTCGAGACCATCGAAGAGAATTACCGCGCCATCCTGCTCGAGGGGCGCAACCGCGCCGCCATCTTCACCGTGCCGAAAGTGATGCCGGGCGCGGCCGCCGGCCAGGTCAGCATGGCGCTCGGGCTGCGCGGCCCCGTCTTCGGCGCCACTTCAGCCTGCTCTTCGGCCAACCATGCGATTTCCTCGGCCGTCGACCAGATCAGGCTCGGCCGCGCCGACGTGATGGTCGCCGGCGGCACCGAAGCGCCATTGGTGTGGGGCGTGCTCAAGGGCTGGGAGGCGCTCAGGGTGCTTTCGCCCGACACGTGCCGGCCGTTCTCGGCCGATCGCGCAGGCCTGGTGCTCGGCGAAGGCGCCGGCATGGCGGTGCTTGAAAGCTACGATCACGCGATGGCGCGCGGCGCCACCATTTTGGCCGAGATCGCCGGCGTCGGGCTTTCGGCCGACGCCTCCGACATCGTCGCGCCGACTGTCGAGGGACCGGAGGCGGCCATGCGTTTCTGCCTGGCGGATGCCGGGCTCAATCCCGAAGATGTCGACTATCTCAACGCGCACGGCACCGGCACCAAGGCCAACGACCAGATCGAGACCGCGGCGATCAAGCGCGTCTTCGGCGAGCATGCGCGTTCGCTTTCGGTGTCGTCGACCAAGTCGATGCATGCGCATTGCCTCGGCGCTTCCGGCGGGCTGGAGATGATCGCCTGCGTGATGGCAATCCGCGACGGCATCGTGCCGCCGACCGCCAATTACCGCGAGCCGGACCCGGAATGCGACCTCGACGTGACGCCGAACACGGCGCGCGAACGCAAGGTGCGCGCCGCGCTCAGCAACAGTTTCGCCTTCGGCGGAACCAATGCGGTGCTGGCCTTCAAGGCGGTCTGATCGCAGCCGGTCCGTCGACTGTGCGTGCATGGCAAGCCGCTTGCCGGTGTATTGATCCGGGCCGGGCGGGACCCTAACTCTTTGCTCACCCGCCATGAGCGCCGCCCGGCGCCGATCCGCATCCGGAGTTTCCGATGACCGACCTGTCCGCCTTTCCGATCGCCAAGCGCTGGCCGGCCAAGCACCCCGACCGCCTGCAGCTCTATTCCGCCACGACGCCCAATGGCGTGAAGGTCTCGATCGCGCTGGAGGAGATCGGCCTTGCCTATGAGCCGCATTACGTCGACATCGGCAAGAATGAGAGCTGGACGCCGGAATTCCTGTCGCTCAACCCGAACGGCAAGATACCGGCGATCATCGACCCGGACGGCCCTGGCGGCAAGCCGATCGGACTGTTCGAATCCGGCGCCATCCTGCTCTATCTGGCCGACAAGACCGGCAAGCTCATTCCCGCCGATCCGGCGCGGCGCTACGAGGCGATCCAGTGGGTGTTCTTCCAGATGGCGGCGATCGGCCCGATCTTCGGACAGGTCGGCTTCTTCCACAAATTCGCCGGGCGCGAGATTGCCGACAAGCGGCCGCTGGAGCGTTACCGCGACGAATCGCGGCGCCTGATCGGCGTGCTGGAGACGCGCCTCAAGGGCCGCAAGTGGATCATGGACGACGACTACACCATTGCGGACGTGTCGATGCTGGGCTGGGTGCGCAACCTGATCGGCTTCTACGAGGCGCGGGAACTGGTCGGCTTCGACGATTTCCCGATCGTTGCCGAGTGGCTGGAGCGCGGCCTGGCGCGGCCGGCGGTGAAGCGGGGCCTCACCATCCCGGCGAAGGGCTGAAGGCGGTTCCGGTAAAGGCGTGCGGTGGTGGGAACAAAAAAGCCCTGCGGGCGCACTTGACCGAGGTCGATCGCGCGGCCCATGCCGGACTGGTTTCGACGCTCGGCAAAAAGGCGCTTTGGCTGGAAGGTGGCGGTGGGCGCGGCTAGCGCTCACGTTGAAGACTAGCCGAAACCCCCGTCGTCATACTCGGGCTTGACCCGAGTATCCATGCCGTGACCTCTGCCGTAGAGGGCAACGGTGCAGAATTCTGCAACCAGAGCAATGCTTTAGCGTCACGGCATGGATTCCACGGTCTGCGCGCGTCGCTTCGCTCCTTGCTCCGCCTAGAATCACGACCGAGCTGTCGTGGCGGCCAATCGCGAAGGTCCGGCTCGGCGACTTCGCCGTCCGGAATCGCGTAAAAGGGCTATTTCGCCTTGGCCTTGGCGCCACCGCGGCCGAACACGGACGCCGCGAGGCGTGCGGTAGCAACGACCGCTCCTGTGGCGACGCCTGCCACGGTGCGGATCGGCCCTGACTTCTTTGCCGCCGGCTTGGGGTGCTTCGCGGCCTTGGCCGCGACCTTGTGGACCGCGCCGGGCGTCACTCTCTTGGGCGTCGCCTTGCCGAAACTCGGCTTGGCGTCTTTTGATCGCTCCGCGATTGCGGGGCCGGCGCCAGCCTTGGCCTGCGTCGTCCTGGATTGGTTGGCCTTGCCTTTCTTGGGCGCGGGTTTTCTGCTGTTGGTTGCCATCTGACGGCTCCTGCTCTTTTCTTTTCGCAACTCCGGACGAAAAGCGCTGCTCGCCTTCCTGGAATTGCTCCGGCGCCGGACAATTCGGGATAGGGGCATAACGGCGTGAAAACCTTAAAGTTCCCGCCGGAAACTATTGAAAATTGAGCAGGTTAACCAATGACCAGTCATTAACCAATGACCATGTCGGCCTGCCGGCGCCGCGCCAGCACCCGCTCGATATTGGGCATGTCGTTGGAGGCGATCCAGGCGCGGGCGTCCTCGTCGGACTTGCCATGCTCGCGCCAGCGCTCCATCAGGCGGCGCTCGAGCTCAGCCCGCGGCACGTCGACGAAGATGGTGAAATCGAACAGAGGCGCCAGCCGCGACCACGGCTCCTCGTCGAGCAGCAGGTAGTTGCCCTCGACCAGGATGAACTTGGCGTCGGCGCCGACGATTTCGGCGGCCGCACGCGACAGTTCGATGCTGCGATCGAAGACCGGAATGGCGATGTCGGGCTCGCCCGAGCGGATGCGCTTCAACAGCGTCTCGAAGCCGGCGAAATCGAAAGTCTCCGGCGCGCCCTTGCGAGGGCGCAGGCCGCGACGGTCGAGGATGATGTCGTCATAATGGAAGCCGTCCATCGGCACGACCTCGGATGAGCCCTCCGGCAAAAGCTCATGCAGTGAAGCGGACAGTGTCGACTTGCCGGAGCCGGGCGGACCGGCGATAGCGACGACGAAGCGCTTGGCCTTGCCGGCGCGCTTGAAGATGGCGGCGGTGATATGGGCGATCTCGGACATCGGCGGCTTTCCGGCTGCGGTTCGGCTGGCATCTTGGCGGGTATGGATGGAAATTTCAAACCTGGTTTCTTGATGCCGAAGTTTCGACCGCTTTCCCGCCTTCGAGATTAGCCGAGACGCCCATCCCATCGTCATCCACGGGCGGAGCAAGGAGCGAAGCGCTTCGCTCCTTGCTCCGCCCTGGAATGACGAACTCTCAGGCGCTCTGGCCCGACCTCTCAGGCAGGAACCGTGCGCCCGATGCGCAGGAACCCGCCGTCGAAGGGTAGCTCCCGCGCCGCGCCCCCGGCGGCGAGAACGCGCAGGCGGTCGGGCGCCGATTCCAGGCCGCCCGGCGGCTCGGCCTCGGCGAACGGAACCCCACCGATGACGTGGCGGAACGAGACCGACCGCCCCTCGGCGAGCGCGAAGGCCGTCGCCACGCCTTCATGCTTCAGCCAGTTGTCGCCGAGCGAGGCGGCGTGGCCGACGGCCGTGCGGCCGTCCTCGACGCCGAGCACGCCGATATGGCGGCCGCTCCAGGGCGCGTAGTCACGGCCGCCATTCGAGAACCACAGCATGGTCACCGGCAGTTCGGCCGGGTTCTTCAGCACCAGCACAAGGTCCTGCTCGGCGCGGCGGGCGATCGCCGTCCAGCCCGGGCCGCCGTGATCCGCCTCGACCAGGGTGATGAAGTCCTCGCGCCGGTCTTCCATGCGGTAATCGGTGAGGTCGGTGGTGCCACCGGCGGCCAGCGGGAACCGCGCGAGATCGCCGGCGCGGGCCGGATAGGCCAGCATGGACCGGCCGCGCGCCGGATCCGGCTCCGGCGGCGTCGGGGGCGTGACCGCCATGCGCTTGGGCGAGAAGGCTAGCCGGCCGCCGCCCTTCATCACCGTCATCGGATGATGGGCGACGGAGATCGCGCCGGAGCCGCCGGAAAAGATGTGTTCCTGGTAGAGGAAGGGGTGGCCGTCGCGCAGCGTGAAGACCTTGTCGATGGTGGCGCCTATGACCTTGCGGCGCAGCCGGAAGACGGCGCGCCAGCCGCCCGCGATGGCGCCGTTCTCGACGACGTCCCACGCACTGTTGGCCGACCACCCATGCAGGGGTGCCGCCTCGACATCGCTAGTGGAGAACGGCGCGCAGAGGAAATCGCCGGACAGGCGGACCGTGCCTTCGGGCAGGTTTTCCGGCAGGCTTTCGCGCGGCGATCCGACCCAGGGGGCGCGATGCAGGGGTTTTAGAACGCGACCGTCGGCCTCGATATCCATCGCGGCGATATGGCCGACCGCGAGATCGAGCGAGACCGAGATGCCTTTTGCGCCGATCGTGACCGTATCCATGAATGCCTCCCGCGAATCTTTGAGGGTAGCAAAGCCTGTCCGATGGAGGGCGCGCAAGCGGGGCAATCGGCATTTTGCATCAGACGCGGCCGGAGCCGCCACTTGTGGTCGCAGACGCTTGCCCTTAGTGCCCTGCCGGGCATTTATCCCCGTAAACGGGGAGAAAGAGGCATACTACTGCCTCTTATACTCCCTGACCGGCGATTTCGTGCCGTCGGTATAGGTCACCTGCACCGCCATCGACTTCACGTCGTCCTTCACCTTGAAATAGGGCTGGTAGTCGGAGGGAATGGCGTAGGGATCTTTGGCGTCGCAGGGCGGCATCTTGATTTCCTTGTCCAGCGTCGTGCCGTTCAGGCTGTAGTGCACTTCTTTGATGGCGCAGCGGAAGGAGAGCATCTGGGTGAAATAGACCAGGCCGCGATTGCCTCCGGCGTCGAAGGCGATCCACGACGTCCAGAACTGGTCGAGGATCTGCTTGTTGCCCTGCTGGAGGGCCGAATCCGGGTCGAAGCGGATGTCGAACGGGCCGGTTTCGCGGCCCCTGGAGTCGATATATTTGATGGCGATATTGGTGGCCGCGGTGCTGTCCGGCAATTCGAAGCTCGGATTGGGCATCGGCTTGCCGGTGCGCTGGTCGTTCATCGCCATCAGACCGGTATCGGTGAACGAGCCGCTATCGCCGAGCCGCCAGGAAATCGCCGTCGCCGGCTCGGGCAGCGAGATCGTCATCGACCAGCCGGCGTTGGAGCGGGTCGGCGTCAGCGTCGGCACGAAGCGCGATGGGTCGAGCACGTCGCCAAGCGCGGTCAGCCGGCTGCGGCTGCGGTCGAGCCAGTCGGCCAGTTGCGTCTGGTCGACGAAATATTTGAGCAGGCCGCCGTCCTTCTCGTAGGAGGCGAATTTGGTCAACGCCTGCGCCTCGCTGCGCTTGTAGGCGAGCGTCTGGCTGCCCAGGCGGTCCTCTGAGAACTCCTGCGCCAGCAGGAAGTAAGCCGGCGCGTAATCCGGATTGGCTGAAATGAAAGCGTTGAGCTTGTCGAGCCGCTGGGCATCGTCGAACTGCAGGAGATGGACGAGCTTAATCGACGGCGCCTTGGCCTTCTCGGCGAGCGTGCCGAACACTTCGCGGGCGCCGGCCTTGCCGTCCTGGACCCTCAGCAGCGTGGCGAAGCGCGTATAGGGATCGATGGCGTCGACATCGAAGCCGGCAAAGGCGAGATAGGAACGGCGGGCGTTCAGCATGTCGCCGGCCAGCTCATAGACGCGGGCATTGTGGTAGAACTCGTCCGGGCGCTTGGGATCGGCGATCGCCCCTCCCTGGGCCGAAAGCTGCGCAAAGCCCTTGGCGATCGTGTCGATCGAAGCGGCGATCTGCTCGGTCGTCGCCTGCAGCTTTTCGGCCTGCGCCTGCTGCTGTTGCTGGCCCGCGGCGAGCGTGTCGGTGGTTTGCTTGACCGCCTCGACGGTTTTCTGTGTCTGAGCGCCTTGCCCAGCCTGCTGCTGCTGGGCGGAGGCGATCTGCTCGGTTTTCTGCGCGACCGTATCGGTCGCCTGCTTCACCGCTTCGACGGTCTTCTGCGTCTCAGCGGCCTGGGCGGTCTGCCTGGTCTGCGTCTGCGCGATCTCTTCGGTCGTCTTTGCCACCGTGTCGGTGGATTTCTTGACGTCCTCGACGGTCTTTTGCGTTTCGGTGACGGTCTTTTCGATCTTCGCCACTTTTTCGGAGACGATGCCCAGCGACTGCTGCAGCTCGGCGACCGCCGGCACGAGATTGGCGATCACGCCGTTCTGCGAATTGGTTTCCTGCTGGATACCGTAGATGCCGCCGGCGATCGTCGCGGCGCTGGTGGCGAAGATCAGCGCCGGCATGGCTTTGGCCGCCAGCACCAGGCGCAGCACCATGGCGATGGCGATGATCAAAGCCGCGACCGCGGCGCCGAGCGCGATATAGGCGGCGAAGGGTCCGAGCGGGTTGAGCACGTCGCCGACCGCGCCGCTGATGAAGGCAAAGCTCGCCGCCCATTTGCCGGTGCGGTTGAGCGAGGCCCTGAGCAGCGAAGTCGTACCCGTGGCGATTTCCGACATGCCGATCCCCCCAAATCGATGCGCCATCATAGCGGCAAGGGGGCGGGGATGGCAAAGCGGGGGCTGGCTATTGGCGAAAGCCTAACCAGCATCCGATCTTCCCCAAGGGGCCTACAAGGGGAGATCAGCCGGCGCCTCCGCCTCGCCAACCAAATTCACTCAGCTATTTTCATCCCCACCCCTTGGCATTGGCTGGCGCCATGCCATCATCGCGCATCGGCTGTGGAGGCCGATTCTACCTCGGGGGTCTTCATGTCCATCTCTTTCGCGCGCCGCGCTGCCGTCGCGCTTTTGCTTGCCGTGCCGTTCGCACCCGCCGCGCATGCCGGCGACGTCACGTTCCAGATCAAGAACAACCATCCCAACGCCATGCGCGTCGAGCTCTACAGCCAGGACCGCGACTATGTCTGGCCGGGCGAGGGCAAGGATTTCTACCTCGACGACGGAGAGACCAAGCAATTGCCGATCTCCTGCAACGAGGGCGAGAAGATCTGCTACGGCGCCTGGGTCGACGGCGACGAGAGCACCTATTGGGGCGTCGGCCCGAACAACAAGGAAACCTGCGAAGACTGCTGCTACACCTGCAGTGGCGGCCAGACCGAGGAGATCGACCTGGAGCAGTAGCGGGAGGCGTTTCCCCTTCTCCCCTTGTGGAAGAAGGGAAAGGCTGCCCATCCTCCCAGCTTGACGCCCTTCGCACCGCCGCCCTAGCCTTGCCTCAACCCACCAGAGGAGAGCCCCATGGCAGGCACGGTCGAAGGCGAGAAGATCGACGTTTCTTTCAGCGGCAAGCGCTGCATCCATTCGCGCAATTGCGTGCTCGGCAACCCGCATGTCTTCGTGCCCAACGCTCCGGGCGAGTGGATCCACCCGGAGGCGGCCAGCGTCGAGCAGGTCGTGGCGCTGGCGCAGAATTGCCCGTCCGGCGCCATCACCTACAACCGTAAGGACGGCGGCCCGCAGGAGAAGCCGCCGGTGGTCAACACCGTGCGGTTGAGGGAGAACGGCCCGCTGGCGGTGCATGCCGAGATCGTGCTGGGCGACGAAACCCTCTTGCGCGCCACGCTCTGCCGCTGCGGCCTGTCGCAGAACAAGCCGTTCTGCGACAACAGCCACATCAAGGGCGGCTTCACCGCCACCGGCGAGCCGCCGCCGAAGGAAGCGCAGGTGCTGGAAGCACGGGATGGCCCGCTGAAGGTCACGCCCACCGTCAACGGCCCGCTCAAGGTCGAAGGCAATGCCGAGATCGTCACCGGCACCGGCCACACCATCGCCCGCACCACCAAGGTCTTCCTCTGCCGCTGCGGGCATTCGGCCAACAAGCCGTTTTGCGATGGGAGCCATAAAAAGGTGGGGTTCGTGGGATGACAAGCGCCGCGCCGGCGTTAGTTAAGGATGAGGTTTCGCGCTCGGGAGGATATCCATCATGCGCACCATGCTCGTCCTTGCTTTGCTTGCCTTGGCCATGCCCGCCTATGCCGCCAATCACGCGGTCCAGATCAAGGGCATGAAATTCAACCCGTCGAAGGTCAGCGTTGCCGTTGGCGACACCATCACCTTCACCAATGCCGATCCGATGACGCACACCGCCACCGCGCTCGATGGTTCCTTCGACACCGGCCAACTCGCCACGGGCAAGAGCGCCAAGGTCAAGATAACAGCCGCCGGCGCGCACCCATTCCACTGCGCCATCCACAGCTCGATGAAGGGCACCGTCACGGCGAAGTAGGCGGCGCTGAGGGCGCCCGCAACCCAAGCCTTGAGACGCCGGCGCGAGGCCCCCCTCTCTGCCCTGCCGGCCATCTCCCCCTCAAGGGGGGAGATCAGATGTCACGCCGGCTTTCGCTAATCCCCAACGTCGCAAGGGGAGCGCCGGCGCTGAAGCTGCCAATCTCCCCCCTTGAGGGGGAGATGTCCGGCAGGACAGAGAGGGGGGCCTCGCGCCGGCGTCTCTTAGCGCCCCTGGCCCATCCCTCCCACCTTTATCCGGCAGCCCGTATCGGCTAAGGGCTTCGCAACAAAGCCCTCGACCTCGGACTGCCGCCCCAAATGACCGCCAAACCTCACCCTCTCTTCCTCGGCATCGACACCGGCGGCACCTACACCGACGCTGTGCTGTGGTCCGAGGAAGGTGGGCCCAAGGGAAAAGTTCTGGCCAAGGCGAAGTCGCTCACCACGCGCCACGATCTCGCCGTCGGCATTTCCGGAGCGGTGGACGCGGTGCTTCAGCAATCCGGCACCGACCCGGCCGCCATCAAGCTGGTCTCGATGTCGACGACTTTAGCCACCAACGCGCTGGTCGAGGGCCAGGGTGGGCGGGTGGCGCTGGTCATGATCGGCTTTTCCGAGGCCGACCTTGCCCGTGATGGGCTCAAGACCGCGCTGGGCACCGATCCCGTGGTGTTCTGCCCCGGCGGCCATGACGTGCATGGCAATGCCGCAAAACTCGACCTTTCAGGCCTCGAGGCGGCGCTCCCCGAACTCGGCGGCTCGGTGTCGGGCTTCGCCGTCTGCGCCTATTTCGCCACCCGCAACCCGGCGCATGAGCTTGCGGCCCGCGATCTCGTCCGCGAGAAGACCGGCCTGCCGGTCACCGCCAGCCATGAGCTTTCGGCCAAGCTCGGCGGCCCGCGCCGCGCGCTCACCACCTTGCTCAACGCCCGCCTGATCTCGATGATCGACCGGCTGGTCGCGGCGACCGAAGGGTTCCTCGCCAAGCGCGGCATTGCCGCACCGCTGATGGTGGTGCGCGGCGACGGCGCGCTGGTGTCGGCGGCCTTCGCCCGCCAGCGGCCGATCGAGACGATCCTCTCCGGCCCCGCCGCCAGCCTTGTCGGGGCCCGTCACATGACCGGGCTGGACGACGCCATGGTCTCGGATATCGGCGGCACCACCACGGACGTCGCAGTGCTCGATGGCGGCCGCCCGCGCCTCGACCCGGAAGGCGCCACGGTCGGCGGTTTCCGCACCATGGTCGAAGCGGTCGCCATGCGCACCTTCGGCCTCGGCGGCGACTCGGAAGTGGCGCTGGAAGACGGCGCGCTCGACCCGAAAATCCTGCTTGGGCCGCGCCGCCTGGTGCCGCTGGCGCTTTCCGGCATGGTGCATGGCGAGGCGGTAACGTCGGAACTGGAGCGCCAGCTGCGCGCGCCGAACCCCGGTCGCATGGACGGGCGCTTTGCCGTCCGCACCGGCGTGCCGGACCGGCTCGCCGCCGGCCTCACCGCGCCGGAAGCAAAACTCTACGAGACGATCGGCGCCACCCCGCTGGCGCTCGATAGGCTGCTCGCCTCCAATGCGCAGAACGCCACGCTGAACCGGCTGGTCGCGCGCGGGCTGGTGCACATCAGCGGCTTCACCCCGTCGGATGCCGCCCATGTCGTGGGTAAACAGGCCAATTGGGACGCCGCCGCCGCCCGCCTCGGCGCCGAGCTCTTCGCGCGCCGCCGCGACGGCCGCGGCCAGGCAATCGCGGCGACACCTGAAGCATTGGCCGAGCGCGTGCTGGTCACGCTGACCCGCTGGTCGGCCGAATACATCCTCGAAACCGCCTTCGCCGAGGACGGGCTGGACGGCGCCGCCACCGTCGCGCACGCGCTGGTGCAGCGCGCGGTCGACGCCCATCCGGGCATCGCCCGCTTCACCGTCGCGCTCGACCGTCCGGTCATCGGCCTCGGGGCGTCGGCGCCGCTGCATTATGCCGGCCTGCCGCCGCTGGTCGGCAATGGTTGCATCGTGCCGGAAGACACCGACGTCGCCAACGCGCTCGGCGCCGTGGTCGGCCAGGTGCGCGTCTCGGCCGAAGCCCGCGTCAGCCAGCCCAAGGAAGGCCTCTTCCGCCTTGCCTCCGGCCAGACGGTGCGCGACTTCATCGACGAGGACAAGGCGATAGCGGCGGCCGAGGCCGATGTACGCGCGATCGCGGCCGAGCGCGCGAAGGATGCCGGCACCGACAGCGCCGAGATCGACGTCGCCACCGAGTTCAAGGTCTCGACCATCGAGGGCCAGCGCATGTTCATCGAGGCGCATGTGGTGGCCGTGGCGTCGGGACGGCCGCGGATCGCGGTGTGAGGGCGCCTTTTTTCCTTCTCCCCTTGTGGGAGAAGGTGGATCGGCCCGCAGCGCCGAGACGGATGAGGGGTGTTCCAGCGGAGTGAGACGCTGGTTTTCCCTGGAGCACCCCTCATCCGTCGCCTTCGGCGACACCTTCTCCCACAAGGGGAGAAGGAGAAGGCAGCGCTCCCTACACCCTAAGCCGAATTGACCCCGCAACCCCAAACATGCCAAAGGCCCGGCAAGCTACCTATCTGGAGACGTGCAGATGACCGACCGCATCGAGATCGCCGGGTTGCAGATTGCCCGGGAGCTCCATGACTTCGTGGCCGAAGAGGCCGCAGTCGGCACCGGCATCGACCCAGAAAAGTTCTGGCAAGGCTTTTCAGAGATCGTCCACGACCTCGCGCCGAAGAACCGCGCGCTGCTCGCCAAGCGCGGCGCCATGCAGGAAAAGCTCGACGGCTGGTATCGCGAAAACGGCGCGCCGATTGACATGGAAGTCTACAAGAGTTTCCTGAAAGAGATCGGCTATCTGGTGCCGGAAGGCCCGGCCTTCAGCGTCAGCACGGATCATGTCGACCCCGAGATCGCCGTCGTCGCGGGGCCGCAGCTCGTCGTGCCGGTGATGAACGCGCGCTATGCGCTGAACGCCGCCAATGCGCGCTGGGGCTCGCTCTACGACGCGCTCTACGGCACCGACGCCATTCCCGAGACCGGCGGCGCCGAGAAGGGCAAGGGGTTCAACCCCGCGCGCGGCGCCAAGGTGATCGCCTGGGCCAGGGATTTCCTCGACCAGTCGGTGCCGCTGACCACGGGCAGATGGGCCGGCGTCAATGGGCTGACGGTCGAGAACGGCGCGTTGAAGCTGGGCGAGGGCGCCGGCGCCACGACGCTCGCCGACCCGAAACAGTTCGCCGGCTATCGCGGCGATGCCGCCAATCCCGAAGCCGTGCTCCTGGTGAAGAACGGGCTGCACATCGAGATCGTCATCGATCGCGCCAACCAGATCGGCAGGACCGATGCCGCGGGCATCGCCGACGTCATCCTGGAATCGGCTCTCACCACCATCCAGGACTGCGAGGATTCGGTCGCGGCCGTCGATGCCGAGGACAAGGTCGTCGTCTACCGCAACTGGCTCGGCCTGATGAAGGGCGACCTCGCGGAAGAGATCACCAAGGGCGGCAAGAGCTTTACCCGCACCCTCAATCCGGACCGCCGCTACACGGCGCCGAATGGCGGCCAGCTGCTTTTGCCCGGACGCTCGCTGATGCTGGTGCGCAATGTCGGCCACCTGATGACCAATCCGGCGATCACCGACCGCAACGGCAACGAGGTGCCGGAAGGCATCATGGATGCCGCGCTCACCGCGCTGATCGCGCTGCACGACGTCGGGGAGAACGGCAAGCGCGCGAATTCCCGCGCCGGCTCGATGTATGTGGTCAAGCCGAAGATGCACGGGCCGGAGGAGGTCGCCTTCGCCGTCGAGATCTTCGATCGCGTCGAGGCGCTGCTCGGCATGGCGAAAAACACCATCAAGATGGGCATCATGGACGAGGAACGGCGCACCACCGTCAACCTCAAGGAAGCGATCCGCGCCGCGAAGGAGCGCGTGGTGTTCATCAACACCGGCTTCCTCGACCGCACCGGCGACGAGATCCACACCTCGATGGAAGCCGGCCCGATGATCCGCAAGGGCGACATGAAGCAGGCCGCCTGGATCTCCGCCTATGAGGCCTGGAATGTCGATACGGGCCTCGAATGCGGGCTGGCCGGCCACGCCCAGATCGGCAAGGGCATGTGGGCGATGCCCGACCTGATGGCGGCGATGCTGGAGCAGAAGATCGCGCACCCCAAGGCCGGCGCCAACACCGCCTGGGTGCCGTCGCCGACAGCCGCGACGCTGCACGCCACGCACTATCACAAGGTCGATGTGCACGCCGTGCAGGCGGCGCTGAAGAGCCGGCCGAAGGCGAAGCTCGACGATATTCTCTCGGTGCCGGTCGCGGTGCGGCCGAACTGGACGCCGGATGAGATCCAGCGCGAGCTCGACAACAATGCGCAGGGCATTCTGGGTTACGTCGTGCGCTGGATCGACCAGGGCGTCGGCTGCTCGAAAGTGCCTGACATCAACGACGTCGGCCTGATGGAGGACCGCGCCACGCTGCGCATCTCCTCCCAGCACATCGCCAACTGGCTGCGCCACAAAGTGTGCTCGGAGATCCAGGTGCGTGACTCGCTGCAGCGCATGGCCGCCATCGTCGACCGCCAGAATGTCGGCGACCCGCTCTACCGGCCGATGGCCCCTGACTTCGACAATTCCATCGCCTTCCAGGCCGCCTGCGACCTGGTGTTCAAGGGCACGGTGCAGCCCAACGGCTATACGGAGCCGGTGCTGCACGCGCGGCGGCTGGAGCTGAAGGAGCGAGAGCGGTAGCGCGGCGTCGGCCATCCCTTGAGGGCCCGCAAGGAGCGGAGATTGACAGCGTTGCCAGCGGCGCGAACCTCCGAAAGCTGGGCAAATGCCTTCTTGCCCCCCGTTAACCAGTTGGACGCGGCACATGGGTTACGTTAGCTTCGCCGCGTCTCAGCAACAGCTTTAGAAACGTTCTTGCCCCGTCCCTTCCCTTTCCTCCAGAAACTCATCGCCATATTGGCATTGCTCGCGCTGGTCGCCGGCTGCACGACGGCCGCGCCGCCGGAAAGCGTGCTCGCCGTGCCGGCGCAGCCGCAGAAATATGCCGCGATCGTGGTCGACGCCTCGTCGGGCAAGACCTTGTTCGAGGTCAATTCGAGATCGCAGCGCTATCCGGCGTCGCTGACCAAGATGATGACGCTCTACATGCTGTTCGAGGTGATGGAGAGCGGCCGTGTCAGCAAGGAAACGCGGATCCCGGTTTCCGACCACGCCGCCTCACAGCCGCCGACGAAACTGCGTTTCAGGCGCGGCGAGACGATCGACGTCGATTCCGCCATCCGCGCCATGGTGGTGAAGTCGGCGAACGACGTGGCGGTGGCCGTGGGCGAATATCTGGGCGGCGGCTCGGAGGACCAGTTCGCCGCCATGATGACCGCCAAGGCGCGCTCGCTCGGCATGAGCGGTACCAGTTTCCGCAACGCCTGCGGCCTGCCCGACGACGGCCAGGTGACGACGGCGCACGACATGGCGGTGCTGGGCATGGCGCTGGAAAAGCGCTTCCCGCAGCATTTCCACTATTTCTCCGAAAGCGACTTCATGTTCCGCGGCCGGCTGGTGCGCGGCCATAACGACATGCTGGGGCGCGTGCGCGGCGTCGACGGCATCAAGACCGGCTATATACGCGCCTCCGGCTACAACATCGTCACCTCCTACAATGCCGACGGGCGGCACCTGATCGTGGTGGTGATGGGCGCCGACTCAGCGCGGCAGCGCAACGACCATGTCGAGGCGCTGATCCAGAGGAGCCTGGGGCCGACGATCGCCGATGCAAGCCAGCCCAAGCTCATGTATTCCGGACAACAGCCCTCTGCCGCGCCGCTTCCCGGCTTGCCGCAGGCGGATTCGGCTTTGCCAGGGTTGCCTCCACCCGGTTCCGTGGCGTCCGCGTCGCCGCAGCCCAGCCAGCCGGCATCCGATTTTCCGTCGCCGGACCTGGCATCGCCCGGCGCGCCACTGCTGCCGGCGCAGTAGCGGCGCCCTTGTCGGCTCGTCATTCTAGGGCGGAGCAAGGAGCGAAGCGACGCGCGCAGACCCTAGAATCCATGCCGCGACCTGCGAACGTCGCGACGGTGCAAACAATGGCGCCGGAACGCCAGCCTAGGCAGCCTTTTCTGCACCGCTGCATTCCAGGGCCGGCGTAACGGCATGGATTCTAGGGTCTGCGCGCCGCTTCGCGGCGCTCCGCCCTAGAATGACGACCTCATGGGGAGGCGTCGCCCCACCAACCGTTCTATCTGACCACCAGCACCGGGATCTGCGTCAGCGACACCACTTCGGCGGTCTGGCTGCCCAGCACCAGGCGGCCGATGCCGCGGCGGCCGTGCGAGGCCATGACGATGAGGTCGCTGCCTTCCGCACCGGCGACCTCGAGGATCGCCTCGGCGGGCGTGCGGTTCTCGATATGCAGGGTCTTCGCCTCGACGCCCTTCGCAGCGGCCTCGGCCTTGCATTTGTCGAGCACCTCGCGGGCGTATTTGCGCGCGCTTTCCTCGTAATTGACCAGTTCGTCGGCGGCGACATAGCCGGCCATGGCGCCGCCCCAGGCCAGCGCCGGGAACGGCTCGGAGACGGTGACGAAGGCGACGGCGGCGCCGAGGCCCTTGGCCAGCTCGAGGCCGTGGGCGACGCCCTTCTGGGCCAATTCCGAGCCGTCGGTGGCGATCAGGATTTTCTTGTACATGGTGGCGATCCCTCATTTGCGGGGCGACGCGCCCCAGGTGGCGGGAGCCTGAACGCTCAGGCCTGGCTTCGATATAGTCAGCCTACCAGGCCTCCCACAGGGGCCAGTTTGATGTGGATCAAGGCCAGGCGAGGGCGACGATTGCGCCAGGGGGCGAGAAATCGCCAACGGCGCTCCCCCTCACCCAGCCTCCGCTTCGCTCGGCTGACCTCTCCCCGGCGGGGAGAGGAGATTGTCGGCGCCGGCGCCAGTCTCTTCTCCCCGCCGGGGAGAAGGTGGCCGCGTAGCGGCCGGATGAGGGGGCTGCGCCGACCTGTGCGTTGCCTCAGTCCGCCCCGCCCCCATCACAAGAACTTGTTCTGTCACACGAGATTCACACTCAGCATGGATATGCCGCGCCGGCTTGGCGTATCGTACCTCGCAAAGCCCGCGAACAGGAGCACCGACCATGGCAGGCGACCCGAAGACATCCGCGCAAGTCCAGGCCGACAATGAGAACGACATCGCCGGCGAATATCTCGAGGCGGAAACCGTGCCGGAGGATGCGCAAGCCGCCGCCGACGAAATCCTCGAAGCGCCGGAAGTGCCGGATTCCGAACCGCATGTTCCGGGCACGACCAGGGTCAAGCCGAAGAAGAAGCCCTCGGCGATCAGCGGCCGCAAGTTCCGCAAGCGCGACCTGGTGCGCATCGATGATCTGCGACCCAGCCTCGCCGACCGCATCCGCTCCGACCATCCCGACCTGCCGCGCGGCGCCCGCGTCAGCCGCGAGGAGCTCGGCCGCTACCGCATGCGCTACATGGAGGAACTGCTGCAGCAGGAGCACGGCGAATTCTCCGAGCTCGACCGCCAGGTGGTGGAATCGATCGCGAAGCAGGACACGATCTCGGAAAACTCGGAAGAGGAGTTCGAGGAACACCGGACGTTTCCCGACCGCGTCTCCGACTCGATGGCCGCCTTTGGCGGCAGCTGGTGGTTCCTGATCTCTTTCGCAGCCATCCTGCTGGTGTGGATCGGCCTCAACCTCGTCCAGGGCGAATCCAAGGCGTTCGACCCCTACCCGTTCATCCTGCTCAACCTGATGCTCTCCTGCATCGCCGCCATCCAGGCGCCGGTGATCATGATGAGCCAGAAGCGCCAGGAGGTGAAAGACCGCCTGCGCTCCTTCAACGAATACCGCGTCAACCTCAAGGCCGAGCTCGAAGTGCGCCACCTGCACGAAAAGCTCGACTACCTGATCTCGCGCCAATGGACGCGGCTGGCCGAAATGCAGCAGATGCAGCTCGACGCGATGAACGAGCTGACCGCGAAGAAGCAGAAGCACACCGCAAGGCGGGCCGTGCGGCGCAAGGCGGCGAAGAGCGGGGCGGAGGGGTGAGGGATATAGCTTTCTAGTCAGGCTTAAAAGGGAGGCGAGGCGCCTTGGGACCTCGACGATCCTTCGCGGCAGATTTTGCCGCTGGTTGGAGCCGTGATCGAATTAATGGAAGCAAACGCTCTGCTAAAATATCAAGTTGATCAATCGTCACTAATGAAAAATCAATGCCGGAATTCGCACTCCGTGCCGAATCCGTAGGTCGAGAGGCGGGGCGCTCAACTTCACCGGCACTAAAGTGCACCACTACTCCGGGCAGCAGTGACACCGCAACCGCAGATCTGTTAGCCGACCTGATCTTGAGTCGTGTTAGACGCTCATCAAAAAGGCCGACTTCGTCATAGGAGGCATCGCACAAAGGAGGATCAAGCAGATGGACAGGGCGTATAAGTTCTCTCCCCACAAATCTGCCGAGTCCAGCGAACGCATCGGTCCAGAAAGTGTTCGCGCCTAAACCACCGGTTACAGCTGCCCACGAAAGAATCTCCCCTCGGTCCTTTCCGAAACTATCGGCAAGACGAAAGTCTCTTTCTCCACCTCCAACTCGGCTTATCACATAGCCGGCCGCAAAAGTGTAGAGAACACGGTCGCTAGCCGACGAGTAGGAAATTCGATCTTGAATATATCTCAGGTAGCGAACTCTCTCTTCAGCCGACATGCTCGAAAGCCCTGTAATAGGCCCCAGTTCGGGAGAAACTGATTTAAAGCTGTAACCAGAATTTTTCAAAATATCTGTGTCTTCTTCGCCTGAAGATAGTAAGTCTCGGCATGCATCGACAAGAATTCGTTTATTTCCCTGCATTTCTCGCGCGGAATCTGGCAAAAGCCCCAGCAAAACTTCCCCAACCACCCGCGACCCACCTTCTCTCTTTTCGGGGGACCGCTGAAACTGGCGGCGGATGTTTTCGAACCTCTCTGGTATAAGTGTAGCTGCTGCTCTCGCACCGTATACTGCGGCGGCTCGAGCGGTGGCAAAGCTCTCAGTCGCGAGAAGAGCATTCAAAGATAGTTCTTCGTACGAACGCCCCGAAAGTATCATCGCTTCTGCAAATATTGCTCCAATCCACGCTGCCTCCATACCAAACAATCGAGGAATGATTGGACTTTCTATGCTAGAACGATCAAATTCAGCGGGCGTCATAACCTGACACCAGCTCGACAAAGGAGACAGATCGCTGTGGAAGGTAATCAGCCATGACAGCAGGTCTTCCCTGTCATGGTCCGCGACTACAACTAAATTCGGCTGTAACGATTCCCCAGCCCAGACCAGCAGAACCTGCCCGTCATGGAGCCGAGACAATGGACGCCTCACGCTCCAGGCGCCTTTACGGGCCGTAGCCTCTCCTCTCAGAGCAGCCCCTAATTGCTCGCGCTCAATCAGTGCAAAAGCTAGCTCTGTCTCAGTCATCGTCCTCAAAAAGCCTCTGCGGTGATGGCGGAAATGCACCAGATAAGATCGCTGGGAGCGCTCCGGAGCGATACAAGGTCAGGGAGGTTTTGGCCCTTGTTACGACCGTATATGCCTTTTGACGGGTGAGATAGGCTGTTTCATCGGCGAATAGCCAATGAAGAGCTCGAAATTCCAAGCCCTTGCATGACTGAACCGTTGTTATGCATATCTTGCAATCGCCATCAAAATGGCGGTTTGCCACACCTGAGTGGAAAACGGCGCACCGACCGGCCAATCTCGGCAGGCTCGACAGTTGCTCATAGATAGCGTCACAGTCGTCTGTACGCCCGACAATCACACCTATCAAATCAGAGGGCTCATTATAGGTGTCCAATTGCAGGTCTAGACCGTCTACCAACGCTTCTATCTGCCGCTCATACGATATCGGCCCAATGATCGAAGGGGCTGCCGGCGCAGGCCCCAGATAATGCTCGTATTCCGCAAGGGAGAAATCGTCATTCTGAAGGATTCGATCTGCGATCAAACATATGTCTCGGCAAATTCGGAAGTGATGTTTCAGCTCCACTGTCTGCTGACAGAGGGATGCTGCCACGTCCAGACAGTCTGAGTCCAAGTAGACGCGTTGGCGCGCATCCCCGACAAGCATAACTCTGTCAGAGAGGGACAGCATCAGGCGTATCTCCTCCTCGCACAAATCCTGAATCTCATCAATTAGCAGAGCATCATATCTGACGAGGCGCCCTTTCTCCCTAATTAACTCGTTCGCGGTTACCGCTCTAGTCCGATTCTGATCGCTAAGATCACCTTCTACAACGGGTGGGCTAACGCCATAAGCTCTGAATATATTATCAACGAACGATTTGACTGTTACAATCAATTCGGAAGGGAATCGATCGTCTCCACTCATAGAAATGAACTCTCGTAGCGTTCGAGAGAACGTAACTAACCTCACGTTCGCAAGTCTGTGAGGTGGCAGTCTGAGGTACTGCCCTCGGTGAAGAAGAATGCTGGTCTTGCCAGACCCGGGCGGACCAAGGAGGAGGTATTTTCCTTGCGGAGACAGCCCCTCAATTGCCCTTATTTGATCGGGATGTAAATCCCGCCTACGCCTCCACAACAGGCTCATTTGTCTCCCCCGACATCGACGCCTTTAACAACTCCGCAGACGCCTCTAAGAACGAGTCGTAAGCCTGGATACAGATCGCTTCGATGGCTTCAGTGCGACCAACTGGAATGTCTACTGGTCCTGTTTTGGCGCAAATTTCCCCATCATCCAGAAAAGATGCCTTGCCGATAATTTGGATGTTTTCATTCAATATTTTAATTTCTATCCCCACCACAATTTCGGTGCTAGTTGCGGGCTCGTCGGTTGCAGGCTTCCAGGTTATGTTAATGAGGGCACTCGAGTAATTGAGCACCTCAATAGAGTATCTGCAGCTCGCCTTTCTGGCCATAAGTCTTTCATCTATAGAAACCTTTATGAAGCGCGCAAGTTCAGAAACATCTACCAACCCTATCGCTCGTCTTGGTGCAGCTCTTCCTCGGAGGCCCAAAAAAGACTCATTATCACGCTGCCTGTCCTGGGTTAGGAAGTCTTCCCAACTTACCGCCGCCAAGCGTACCGTGGGGTCCTTTTGCAAACATTTTTGAGCCAACGTAACTAGGCGGTCTGGTACCTCGCTCCTGGATGGCACAAGTGGGATTTTGGTAGCTACCGCGTAGGCTATCAAATATCTGTTGTTGGTCGACTGCCTTACAATTTCTTCGAAAAGCGGTTCTCCGACGATGAGATCGTGAATTAGCGCGCCAAGCTGATAGAAATTGAGGGCTCTCCATAGCTCCTGGCCTTGAGGCAGCAGTCGGAACATATATTCCGGAGAGCTGTAGCGCGCAGTTGCAACGAAGGGGAGTTGGCCGTCATCATCAGTTCCGGACCCAATTTGGTCATCGACAATTCTAACTACGCCAAGATCGACCAGGGTGGCCTTCGAAAAATCTGAATTAACTATAATATTATCCGATTTAATGTCTCTGTGAGTAACGTCAATTTCGTCTAAATACCTGGCCGCTTCTGCGATTTGTCGGACAACGCTTTCAATTTTATTTGGCGGCACTAACTTAAGGACGCTCGTTAACATATCCCCCGGGACAGCTTCCATGAGCATAAATGGTGAATCGTCAAATTCATCAATTTCATATATCTGAACCAGGCCGGAGCATTTGTGCCCTATTATTTTGTTTTTTACTATATTTAGACGATTTCTTGTAACCTCACCCTCCTTTCCTTTAATGAAGCGTGGAAGATAGACCTTTAGCGCGGCTGGGCCATTCGTTCTTTCAACCCGGAAAACTGCCGAACTCCCGCCCGACCCCAGGAGTAGTCCGAACTTCCATCCGAAGGCTTTGCAGGCTCCTTCGGCATGTTTTTGTAACTCACGCAATTCACTGTCATTCATATCTGAAACTTCAGACTTAAGTAATTGGCGCCGCGATTGTGCTTTATAGCTTAAATACCGGGCAAATCGATAAAATGGCAATAGTGGTGGAATAGGAATTTCGTTTTGACGAGGGGATCGAGCCCTCTATGCGACTAGACGATCATCGCGTGTTCTAAGTTCGCTCCTCGGCAGTCGTATGCCTGAGCACTACCGGCCTCGTTTCCTTCCGATTGACCGTTGAAGCCCGTGGCGGCTTCCGCTAAGAAGCCGTTACTGGCCGGCCTACCGGCTGGTTCGTTTCCGGACTGCCTGGAAGCACCCGTAGCTCAGCTGGATAGAGCGCTGCCCTCCGAAGGCAGAGGTCACAAGTTCGAATCTTGTCGGGTGCGCCACTTACTGTGCCGCGAAACTTTCACCCCAGCGTCTCCCCTATCGCCGCCGCCAACCTCTCCACCCCATCCCTCATCTGCGCCGCGTCACACGCCGCATACCCCAGCACCAGCCCCTGCGTCGCCGCCGTGTTCTGGAAATATTTCGACAGCGGCGAGACGTTGATGGCCCTTTTTGCCGCCGCCTGGCTGACCTTGATGTCGTCGATGCCAGCCTTGAGATAGCCCACCACCTGGATGCCGGCTTCGGCGGGGGACAGCGTGATCTCGTCGCGCAGGCGCTCGGTCACGATGTCGCGGAAGAGCTGGCGGCGCTGGGCGTAGATGCGGCGCATGCGCTTCAGATGCCGGCTCATATGGCCTTCGGTGATGAAATCCGCCAGGGCGGCCTGCAAGAGCAGCGGCGCGAACTGGCCGGTGGTGGAGAGCGCGTTGACGATGCGGCCGGCGAGTTCCGGCGGCAGCACCATGAAGCCGATGCGCAGCGCCGGGAACAAGAGCTTGGCGAAGGTGCCGACATAGATGACGCGGCCGGAGCGGTCCATGCTCTGGATCGCCGGCACGGGGCGGCCCTGAAAACGGTACTCGCCGTCGAAATCGTCCTCGATCACCCAGGCATTGGCGGTCTCGGCGATGTCGAGCAGGCGCAGCCGCTCCTCCATGCGCATGGTGATGCCGAGCGGATGCTGGCAGGCCGGCGTCACATAGATGAGACGGGGCAACGGGTCCGGCGGCTCGAGATACCAGCCGCGCTCCTGGTCGACCGGGATGGGCAGGATCCTTGCCCCGGCCACGGTGAAGGCGGCCTTGGCGCCGTAATAGCCGGGCTCCTCCATCCACACCGTGTCGTCGGGGTCGAGCAGCAGGCGTGCCAGAAGATCGAAGGCGGCCTGCGCGCCGGTGGTGATGACGATCTGCTCCGGCCGGCAGCGCACGCCGCGCGCGGAATAGAGATAACCGGCGATCGCGTCCTTCAGCGCCGGGTGGCCGGTGACGTCATAGGTGCCGAACAGCGTCTCGCCGCCATGGCTGGCGCGGCGCGCGACCAGCCGGCCCCAGACGCCGAAGGGAAAGCTTCCCGCATCCGGCATGCCGGGGTGGAAGGCGACGTGCCCCGGCCTGCCGTGATGATAGGGCTGGCTGAGCAGAAGCTGGCCGCGCAGCGACGGTGGGCGCAGCGGCTCAGGCGGCTCCTGCGCCGGCGTCTCGCGCGGGCCTTCGGGCAGGTCGACGATGACCGGGCGGGCGCCCTGGCGGTTGGCGAGATAGCCTTCGGTGACGAGCTGGTCGTAAGCGGCGACGATGGTGTTGCGGCCAAGGCCGAGCTCGGCGGCCAGGGCGCGGGTTGAGGGCAGCTCGGAGCCGGGTGGGAGCGCGCGGCCGCGGATGATGGCGACAAGGCCGTGATAGAGCTGGCGCGACAGGTGCTCGGGGCTGGCGCGGTTCACGGTGAGCATGTCGAGCGGGAAGGGTTGCGGTTTGGGGTGGGGGCGCATGGTTCACACCCGCCCATAGGTGCGCTGGCAATGGCTTGTCGAGACACGCTTGGCTGGCATGGTCGAGTTCCTTCGCCCCCCTCTCTGTCCTGCCGGACATCTCCCCCTCAAGGGGGGAGATCGGATGGCGCGGAGGCCTTCGCAAATCGCCTACGTCGCAAAGGGGGGCGCGACGGCGAAGCTGCCAATCTCCCCCCTTGAGGGGGAGATGCCCGGCAGGGCAGAGAGGGGGCCTCGCGCCACCGCTTGATGATTTCCAGATTTCCCATCCCCCCATCCTGCCATACCCACCTTCCAGCACAAACTGGTTCCTTCATTTTCCGCAAAACTGGCCCTCGCGAGGGAGACAGAGCGGCGTAGACTTCGCTGACTGACGTTGGGGTAAGACGTCGACAAAAGACATGTGAGGCGGAATGCTTGGAGGGCGTCCTGCCGAACGAAGACGGCAGGGTTTTCGCCCTGTCGCCAGCAATCGCAGCCATCTCCTCCCGAGACCAGACACCCCGCAGCCATCCCGGCTGCGGGGCGGAAAGCGAGCAATGACGACAGTTCGACTTGGCATCAACCCGATCACCTGGACCAATGACGACGTGCCGGAACTGGGCGGCGACACGCCGCTCGAGACCTGCCTCGCCGAAACCGCGGAAGCCGGCTATGCCGGCACCGAGCTTGGCGGGAAGTTTCCGCGTGAAGCCCGCCAGCTCAGGCCTATCCTCGACCATTACGGGCTGGCGCTGGTCTCCGGCTGGTATGACGGGCGCATCTGCGAGAAAGAGGTGGACGAGGAATTCGAGGCGATCCGGCCGCATCTGACTTTATTGCGCGACCTCGGCGCCAGGCACGTCGTCTATGCCGATACCTCGCGCGGCCGGCATGGCGCGATCCACGACCCGATCTCGCAGCGGCCGAAGCTGCTGGACGGGGAATGGAAGGCCTATGGCGCCAAGATCACCAGGCTCGCCGAGCGCTTTTCCGATTTCGGCGTCGGCATGGCCTTCCACCATCACATGGGCACGATCGTCGAGACCGACGCGGAGATCGACAGGCTGCTGCATACGACCGGCGAGGCGGTCGGCCTGCTCTACGACACCGGGCACTGCGCCTTTTCGGGCGGCGACCCGGAGCAATTGCTGCGCCGGCATGTCGAGCGTGTCGTGCATGTCCATTGCAAGGACGTGCGCCCGGCGATGCTGAAGAAGGCGCGCGAGGCCGACATGAGCTTCATGGGCGCGGTGATGGAAGGCATCTTCACGGTGCCTGGCGACGGCGCGATCGACTACCCGACGCTGCTCAAGATCCTCGCCGACCAGGGCTATTCCGGCTGGCTGGTCGTGGAGGCCGAGCAGGACCCGGCCAAAGCGCACCCCTTGACCTATGCCACGATGGGGTATCGCAATTTGAAAAGGCTGGCCGAGGGCGCGGGCTTCTACGCGCACGAGCGCAAGGCCTGAAGGCGGAATGGAGGGCCGGGGAGGGCGATGAGTTCGGTCCTGTATCAAAACGTGGTCAAGAATTTCGGCGCGCTTAACGTGCTGCGATCGCTCGACCTCGCCGTGCCGGACCATAAATTCCTCGCCCTGCTCGGTCCATCGGGCTGCGGCAAGACGACGGCGCTGCGCATCCTGGCGGGGCTCGACATGCCGACCGCGGGCAAGGTCTTCATCGGCGAGCGCGACGTCACCCGGCTGCAACCGCGCGACCGCGACATCGCCATGGTGTTCCAGAGCTATGCGCTCTACCCGCAGATGACGGTCGCCGAAAACATCGGCTACCCGCTGTGGATCCGAGGCACGCCGGACGCCGGGCGCAAGGCCAAGATCGGCGAGGTCGCCGCCATCCTCGAAATCGGCCATCTGCTCAACCGCCGGCCGCGGCAGCTCTCCGGCGGCCAGCGCCAGCGCGTGGCGCTGGCCCGCGCCATCGTGCGCGATCCGGCGGCCTTTCTCATGGACGAGCCGCTGTCCAATCTCGACGCGCGGCTGCGGCTCACCATGCGCGGCGAGATCAAGCGGCTCTGCCAGCGTCTCAGCGCCACCACCATCTACGTCACCCATGACCAGGTCGAGGCGCTGACCATGGCCGACCTCGTCGCCGTCATGCATGGCGGCGAGTTGCAGCAGATGGCGCCGCCCATCGACATCTACGACCGCCCGGCCAACCGCTTCGTCGCCACCTTCGTCGGCAATCCACCAATGAACATCCTGCCGGCCGGGCTCTCCGAGCAAGGCGTTATGGTGGCTGGCAAGACCATCCCGCTAGAGGCCGCGCGGCTCGCCGCCTGCCATGCCGCCTCCATCGCTGAAATCGGCCTGCGGCCGGAGGACTGCAGCGTCGCCCCGGCCGACACGCCGGATGCGCTGCCCGGCGAAATCTATGTCGTCGAGCCAATGGGCAACGAGACGCTGGTCAATGTCCGCCTCCAAGGCGGCAACGTCTCGGTCCGGGCCGGCCGCGATTTCAGGGGTGTGGTGGGTGAAAGCATCGGCGTCGCCTTCGACCCGGCGAACGCCTGTTTCTTCAATTCGGCCGGCCTCACCGCCGTCCACAGGGTCAACAACAATGGGAGAGTGACATGATGCATTCCAGCAGACTTACTCGCCGCTCCGTCATCAAGGGCGGGCTTGGCCTGGCTTTGGCGACCACCGCCCTCACCACGCTCGGCCTGCCGATGCCGGCCCGCGCCGCCGGCAAGAAGGTGATCATCGGCGCCTTTGCCGATGGCGGGCTGACGCCGTTCAAGGAAAAAATCATACCGCTGGCGAAGGAGCAGGGTTTCGACATCCAGTTCCTCGAGGACGAATATGGCGTGACGCTGGAGAAGTGGTTCGCCGATGCCCAGAGCGGCGCCGGCCAGTATGACCTCTATCTGCTCGACGACCCATGGGTGCCGCAGTTTGGCGCCGCCAACGTGCTCGAGGATCTCGGCGCCGGCGGCATCGACGGGTCCGACAAGGACTGGATCGGCTCGATGATCGACATGGGCTACTGGCCGCCGCAGCAGGGGCCGCGCGTCAAGGGCTTCGAGAAGGCCAAGCCGACGCTGATCTGCGTACCCTTCGTCGGCGACCTGCAGACGCTCACCTATCGCAACGACGTCTTCACCGGCGGCGCGCCCAAGACCTGGGACGAGGTGATCGCCAAGGGCAAGGAAGGCGTGGCCGCCGGAAAGATCAAATACCCGGTCGTCTTCCGCGGCGTCTCGGGCAACCCGATCGTCACCAGCTGGTACCCGATCTTCCTGTCGTTCGGCGGCTCGTTCTTCGACGACAAGTGGAACCCGATCTTCAATTCGGCCGAAGGCAAGGCTTCAGCCGATTTCTTCGTCGGCACGATGAAGCAGAACGCGCCGAGCGGGGTGGTCGAGTTCGACTCCGACCAGGAGGGCGCTGCGATCCTCGGCGGCGATGCCGGCGCGATCATCCAGTATTCGGGCAATGCGCTGAAAGCCGACGATCCGGCGCAGACCAAGGTCGCCGGCAAGCTCGATTTCGGCGTCGTGCCGAAGCAGCAGAAGGCGATCGCGCAGATGGGCATCTTCATCGCCGGGGTGCCGAAATCGGCGCCCAACAAGGCGAACTCGATCGAGTTCCTGAAGTGGTATGTCAGCGCAGAAACCCAGGCCAAGCTCTCGGAAGCGGGCTCTATTCCCGTCAAGCGCAGCGCCTTCGGCATCGCCAAGCCGGGCAACCGGCTGATCCCGGTTGCGCTCCAGCAGCTCGACGCCGGCGCGCTGCCGCGGCCGCGCACGCCGGACTGGGCGAAGGTCGAGGAATTGCTCGGCATCGAACTCAACAAGGCGCTGCAGGCCGGTTCCGGCGGCGGCGCCGCGCTCGACACGGCGGCCAAGCAGGTCAAGGATTACCTGACCACGGCCGGTTACTACTGATGCAAGGGGCAACGCAGGCGCGCAAATATCGCCTGCAGGGGGCGGGGCTCGACCTCGCCCTCCCCTATCTCATGCTGGCGCCGGGCCTGATGATCGTGCTCGGCGTGCTGGTCTATCCGCTTTGGGATGGGCTGCGCGCCAGCACCAGGGCCTACCGCTATGGCTCGCCGGTCGCCGATGTCGGCTTGCAGAACTATCTGCATCTGTGGAGCGATGCGCAGTTTCTCAACGCGCTCTGGGTCACGGTGAAGTTCGTGGCGCTGTCGGTGTCTTTCGAGGCGGTGCTCGGCTTCGCGCTGGCGCTGTTTTGCCTGAACGAATTTCGCGGCATCCGGCTGCTCAGGACCGTGCTGATCATTCCCATGGTGGTCACGCCCGTCGTCGTCGCCATCGTCTTTCGACTGATCTACGCCAGCGACGCCGGCATGCTGACCGCGCTGTCTAAGGCCATGGGCGGCGGCGAGGTGCAGATCCTCGGCAATCCGCTCAATGCCTTCATCGGCCTGGTCGCGCTCGACGTCTGGGAATGGACGCCGCTGATGTTCCTGATCCTGCTTGCCGGGCTGCAATCGCTGCCGCACGAGCCGTTCGAGGCGGCGCGCGTCGATGGCGCCGGTGCCTGGCGCGTCTTTGCCGACCTCACCTTTCCGATGATGCGGCCGGTGCTGGCGGTGGCGATCGTGCTCAGGACCATCGACGCCTTCGGCACCTTCGACCAGGTTTTCGTGCTGACCCGCGGCGGGCCGGGCGAAGCGACGAGGTTGATCTCGATCTACGGCTACGACACCGCATTCAAGTTCCAGCAGACCGGATACGCGGCGGCGCTGTTCGTGACGATCGGCCTCGTCGTGCTCGCGCTGGCCTTCAGCGCCATCAGGCTCCTGCGCAGGATCGACGCGTCATGAGCAACCGTCTGGCCCGCATCCTCACCACCGTCTTCGTGCTGGCCGTCGTGCTGTTGCCGATCTACTGGCTGGTCTCGACCTCGCTCAAATCGAACCGCGAGATCACCCAGGAAGGCACGCTCTACCCGCATGTGCCGACGCTCGACAACTACGTGCGGCTGTTCACCGAAAAGCAGTTCGGCTCCTACCTGACGAACTCGCTGGTGGTGACCTTCTTCTCGGTCGCCATCGCGCTCATCGTCGGCGCGATGGGCGCCTATGCGATCGCCAGGTTCCGCCTGCCCTTCGCCGCGGAGCGCAAGGTCGGCCTGTTCCTGCTCACGCTGCGCATCATCCCGCCGGTCGTCATCCTGATCCCTGTCTATCTCTTGATGCTCAGCCTCGGCCTGCTCGACAGCTGGCTCGGCCTGATCGCCACCTACACCGCCTTCAACGTCACCTTCTGCGTCTGGATGATGGAGAGCTTCTTCCGCGAGATCCCCGTCGATCTCGAGGAAGCCGCGATGGTCGACGGCGATTCGCGCTTCGGCGCCTTCCGCCGCATCACGCTGCCTTTGGCGGCACCCGGGCTCGCGGCCACCGCCATCTTCGCCGTGCTGGTCACCTTCAACGAGTTCCTCTTCGCGCTGGCGCTGACGGCGACGCCGCGCGCCATGACCATGCCGCGCGGCACCGCGACGCTGATCGGCCGCATCGATACCGACTGGGCGTCGATGTCGGCGGCCGGCGTCATCGGCGCGCTGCCGATCGTCTTCTTCGCGCTCCTGGTGCAGCGGCATCTGGTGCGCGGGCTGACCATGGGCGCGGTGAAATGAACACCGCGCGGGCAACACTGAACCGGCCGTGCCGCGATGGCGCGGCCCGATAGGAAAGTCGAACGCATGATGGATGTCTGTCTGTTCGGGGTGGGGCTGATCGGCCGCGTGCACGCGGGCAATCTGGCGCGCCATCCAAAGGTGCGGCTGCGCTACATCGTCGATCCCAATCGCGAGGCGGCGGAAAAGGTCGCCGCCGTTACCGGCGCCGAGATCGCGGACACCGAGACAGTGATGAACGATCCGTCGGTGAGAATGGTGTTCATCGCCTCGGCGACGCGCACCCATGCCGAGCTCGCCATGGCCGCGGCGGCGAAAGGCAAGGCGATCTTCTGCGAAAAGCCGATCGATCTCGACCTCAAGCGCACGGACGAGTGCCTGGCCGCTGTCGCGAAAGCCGGCGTGCCGTTCCAGATCGGCTTCAACCGCCGCTTCGATCCGAGCTTCCGGGCGCTGAAGGAGCGCCTCGACGGCGGCGAGATCGGCGCGGTCGAGCAGGTCATCATCACCAGCCGCGACCCCGAGCCCGAGACCGAGGAAGCGCTGGCAGGAGGCGGCGGCGTCTTTCGCGAGATGACCATCCACGACTTCGATATGGCGCGGAACATGCTCGGCGAGGAGCCGGTGGAACTGTTCGCGACCGGCTCCTCGCTGGTGGCGCCGCAATACAGGAAGCTCGGCGACTACGACACCGCGATGTTCATCCTGCGAACGGCGTCGGGCCGGCAATGCCACATCAACAACAGCGTCAGGGCCGCCTATGGCTACGACCAGCGCATCGAGGTGCATGGCGCCGACGGCATGCTGCAGGCCGGCAACCGGCTGCCGACCTCGGTGGAAATGCATGGCGGCAAGGGCATATCGCGCGACAGGCCCTATTACTTCTTCGTCGAACGCTATGCGGAATCCTACGCCGCCGAGATCGATCACTTCATCACCTGCGTCGAAACGAGCAGGACGCCGGCGGTCACCGCCAGCGACGGCCGCAAGGCAATGATCCTTTGCGAGGCGGCCCTGGCGTCGGCCCGGTCCGGCAGGTTCGAGCCGGTAAAACTGTGAGCGGATGGTCTGAAGGCAAGCGGGAGTCCTCAAAATGAAGATCGGCATGATCACCGACAGCCTGGGCAACCTGTCCTTCGACGAGATGCTGCGCGCCTCGGCCGAGCTCGGGCTGGAGACGCTGGAGTTCGCCTGCGGCAACTGGTCGTCCGCGCCGCATATCGACCTCGCGGCAATGCTGGACAGCGCTGCGACCCGCGCCGAATTCGTCGCCAAGGTCCGCGACCACGGGCTCACGATCGCGGCGCTCAACTGCTCGGGCAACCCGCTGCATCCTGGGCCGCAGGGCAAGAAGCACCGCCAGGTGACCGAGGATACGATCCGGCTGGCGAGCCTGATGGGCATCGACCGGGTGGTGATGATGTCCGGGCTGCCCGGCGGCCCCGGCGACGCCAACCCCAACTGGATCATCACCGACTGGCCGCCCGAATGCGCCGACATCCAGCGCTACCAGTGGGACGATTGCATCATCCCCTACTGGCTGGATCTGGTGAGATTTTCGAACAATCTCGGCATCGGCAAACTCTGCCTGGAGCTACACGGCCATCAGGCGGTCTACAATGTCCAGACGCTGTTCCGGCTGCGCGATGCCGTCGGCGAGACCGTGGGCGCGAACTACGATCCGAGCCATCCGATGTGGATGGGCGCCGATCCCATCGCCGCGGTGCGCAAGCTTGGCTCCGCGATCTACTATGTCCACGCCAAGGATACGCGCGTCGAGCCGGTGCCGGCCGGCATCGACGGCGTGCTCGATGCGCGTCCGCCGAATCACTATGCCGAACGGGCGTGGAACTACATCACGCTGGGCTACGGCCATGGCGAGACCTGGTGGCGGCAGTTCTGCACCGCGCTGAAGCAGGCCGGCTACGACGACGTGCTGTCGATCGAGCATGAGGACATGATGCTGTCGCCGATGGAAGGCATGCGCAAATCCGTGGCGCTGCTGCGCAACGTCGCCATCAACCTGGCCTGAATGCTCGGGTCCAATCTTGCATTGGTTGGCCACCGGCGCCGGTTGCGGCGGCAACGCCTGGCTCTATCACCTCACATCGACCCAGCGCTGCTTCTGGAACGAGCGCGCCATGGCATGCACGGTGCGCTCGATCTCCAGCCCCTCGTCGAAGTCGATGATGCGGGCCGGCTTGCCGGCGATGCGCATCAGGAGCTCGCGGCATTCGATCATCTTGAGGTCGTTGAAGCCGAGGCCATGGCCGGGTGCCGGCAGGAACGAATCATAGGGCTTGTGATGCGGCGCGACCAGGATGGTGCGGTA
This sequence comes from Mesorhizobium sp. RIZ17, assembly GCF_051127865.1. Lineage (NCBI taxonomy): Bacteria > Pseudomonadati > Pseudomonadota > Alphaproteobacteria > Hyphomicrobiales > Phyllobacteriaceae > Mesorhizobium > Mesorhizobium sp. RIZ17. The sequence continues at coordinate 2,092,691 of NZ_CP147861.1, read as the reverse complement.
GCCCTGCTCGGTCGGCCGGTCGGCGGTGAGGTAGAGCTGGAACTCGTTCATCCGCTCCTGGTCGTAGAGGATCGAGCCCTTCGAGCCGAATATCTGGATGGCGATGCGGCCCTTGCGGCCCCAGGCCGAGCGGTTGACCAGCAGCGTGCCGGCAACGCCGTTCTCGAGATGCATCAAGACGCTGGCGATATCGTAGGTCTCGACCGCGCGGCGGGCGCCGGAAGCGGTCTTGCGATCGGCATAGGGTTTGACCATGTCGCACATGACGCGGCTGACACGGCCGAACAGCGCCTTGATCAGCGACAGCGGATGGACGGCGAAATCGTCGAGCGCGCCATAGCCGGACGAAGCCTCGTGCTTCCAGAAGAACAGCGCTTCCGGATCGGCCATGAAATCCTCGTCCATCTCGATGCGCACGAGGTTGACGTCGCCGATGACCTTCTCCTCGAGCAGCGCGCCGATGTGGCGAATTGCGGGGTTCTGGATGTAGTTGTAGCCGAGCACGGCGACCTTGCCGGATCTCTTCGCCGCGGCCGCCATGGTCTCGGCCTCGGCGAAACTCGGCGCCATCGGCTTCTCGCACCACAGATGCTTGCCGGCTTCCAGGATGGCGATCGCCATCTCGGGATGGAACTGGTTGGGCGTGGTCAGCGAGACGACGTCGACCTCCGGGTCGTTGACCACGGCGCGCCAGTCGCCGGAGCCTTTGGCGAAGCCGAACTCGCCGGCCTTGCGCCGGGCAAGCTCGTCATTGACCTCGCCCAGATGCACCAGTCGCGGCTTCTCGACATCGGGAAAGACCGTGCCCACCGCGTTCCAGGCGATGGCGTGGCACTTGCCCATGAAGCCCGTGCCGATGAGGCCCACTGCGACCATGTCGATTGTCTCCAGAATAGAGGAGTCTATATGGATGAATTAGTCCATTTCACCTGAGAATGGAACATCCAAATCATTTTTTATGGTGTTCTTGCGTGAACTCGCTATGATGAGGCAGGAGAGGGATAGATCTTTATGGGCGTAGGCGGAGCGACGATGGACGAACGGGTGCCTCGCGATTTCGAAACACTGCGCGCGACGATCCTGGACAGGCGCGCGAGCCTGCCCAAGCGCATCGCGCAGATCGCCGCCTATGCGCTCGACAACCCCGACGACATCGCGTTCGGCACGGCGGCAAGCATAGCCGCCTCGGCCGGCGTTCAGCCCTCGACGCTGATCCGTTTTGCCCAGCAGCTCGGCTTCGACGGCTTCACCAGCCTGCAGCAGGTTTTCCGCGAGCGCCTGCGCGAGCGCAATTCCTCCTATGACGAGCGGCTGGCGGCGCTGCGCGCCAAGGCCGAGGACGGCGGCGGCCATCGGGCGATCTTCGACGGCTTCGTCGCCGCTGCCAGCACCTCGCTGGGCGACATTTCGCGCTCGCTCAACGATGCGCATTTCGAAGAGGCGGTGGCGCTTCTGGCGAAAGCCGAGACCATCTATGTGCTGGCCAAGCGCCGCTCCTATCCGGTCGCCTCCTACATCGCCTATGCGCTGGGCAAGCTCAAGATCCGCAACCAGCTGGTGGAATCGGCCGCCGGGCTGAATGCCGAGATGATCGGCTTCGCCACGCCGCGCGACGCCGTCATCGCCATCAGCTTCTCGCCCTATGCGCCCGCGACCATCGAAGAGACGCGCTCGATCGCGGAGCAGGGCGTGCCGATCGTGGCGATCACCGACTCGTCCTTCTCGCCGCTGGCGCAGTTCGCCAAGGTCTGGTTCGAGGTCGCCGAGGCCGATTTCGGCGGCTTCCGTTCGATTTCGGCGACGATGGCTTTGGCCATGGCGCTAACCGTCGCCGTCGGCGAGAAGCGCCGCGAAGCCGGGCGCCGGCGCAAGGGCTGAGCCCTCGCCGGGAAGCGCTTTTCGGCACGGGAACGCTCATTCCATATTGACTACGGATTGGAATTAATATTTCATATTGACGGCACCACGCCGCCCTTGGCGCGTGCTGTCCAAAACGACGCTGCTCTGCACAACAAGGCTGATGGGAGGTTCGAATGGGCGAAGCCGTGGAAGGGAAATACCCGCCGCTCGACGTCATCACCATCGGCCGCGCATCGGTCGATCTCTATGGCCAGCAGATCGGCTCGCGGCTGGAGGACATCGCCTCTTTCGCCAAGTCGGTCGGCGGCTGCCCGGCCAATATTTCCGTCGGCACGGCGAGGCTCGGCCTGCGCTCGGCGCTGCTGACGCGCGTCGGCGACGAGCAGATGGGCCGCTTCATCCGCGAACAGCTTCGGCGCGAGGGCGTCTCGGTCGACGGGCTGAAGACCGACAAGGAACGGCTGACGGCGCTGGTGCTGCTCTCGGTCGAGAGCGAAGGCGTCTCGCCGATGATCTTTTACCGCTCGGACTGCGCCGACATGGCGCTCGCCGAAGAGGATATCGACGAGGCCTTCATCGCCTCGGCCCGCTCGGTGGTCGTCACCGGCACGCATTTCTCGCGTCCCAATTCCGATGCCGCGCAGCGCAAGGCGATCCGCCTGATGAAAGCCAAGGGCGGCAAGGTGGTGTTCGACATCGACTACCGCCCGAACCTCTGGGGCCTTGCAGGCCATGCCGAGGGTTTCGAGCGTTACGTCAAGTCGGACCGGGTATCGGCGCAGCTGAAGACGGTGCTGCCCGATTGCGATCTCATCGTCGGCACCGAGGAAGAGATCATGATCGCGTCGGGCGCCGACGATTGCCTGAGCGCGCTGAAGACGATCCGCGCGCTGTCCTCGGCCACCATCGTTCTCAAGCGCGGCGCCAAGGGCTGCATCGTCTATGACGGGCCGATCAGCGACGACCTCGAGGACGGCATCGTCGGCAAGGGTTTTCCGATCGAGATCTACAATGTGCTGGGCGCCGGCGACGCCTTCATGTCCGGCTTCCTGCGCGGTTGGCTGGGCGGCGAGAGTTTTGCCACCGCCGCCACCTGGGCCAATGCCTGCGGCGCCTTTGCCGTCTCGCGCCTGCTCTGCGCGCCGGAATATCCGACCTTCGAGGAGCTGCAGTTCTTCCTCAAGCACGGCAGCAAGCATCTGGCGTTGCGCAAGGACGAGGCGATCAACCACATCCATTGGGCGACGACGCGGCGGCGGGACATACCCTCGCTGATGGCTTTGGCCTGCGACCATCGCGTCCAGCTGGAAGACGTCGCGGCGAAAGTCGGCGCCGACGTTGCACGCATTCCCGATTTCAAGGTGCTGACGGTCAAGGCTGCGGCCAAGGTCGCCGCTGGCCGCGACGGCTACGGCATGCTGATCGACGAGAAATATGGCCGCGACGCTATGTTCGAATTCGCCCGCCACCCCTTTGCCTGGCTCGGCCGTCCGGTCGAATTGCCCGGATCGCGGCCGCTGCGCTTCGAGTTCTCGCAGGATATCGGCTCGCAGCTTACCGAATGGCCGGTCGACCACTGCATCAAATGCCTGTGCTTCTATCACCCGGACGACCCGGAAGCGCTTAAAGTCGAGCAGCAGCAGAAGCTGCGCGCGCTGTTCGAGGCGGCGCGGAAGGTCGGCCGGGAGCTGCTGGTCGAGATCATCGCCGGCAAGCATGGCAAGCTGGACGACACCACCATTCCGCGCGCGCTGGAGGAGCTCTATGCGCTGGGCATCAAGCCCGACTGGTGGAAGCTGGAGCCGCAGGCTTCGGCAGGCGCCTGGGCAAAGATCGAACAGGTGATCGTCAAGAACGATCCATGGTGCCGCGGCGTCGTGCTGCTCGGGCTGGAGGCGCCGCAGGACGAGCTGGTCGCGGCCTTTGCCGCGACGAGCAATGCGCCGATCGTCAAGGGATTTGCGGTCGGTCGCACCATCTTCATCAACGCCGCCGAACAATGGCTGGCCGGCAAGATGTCGGATGACGAGGCGGTGGCCGACATGGCCGCGCGCTTCGAGCAGCTGACCGAGGCCTGGCTTGCCGCGCGCGGCCGTAAAGCAGCATAAGAAACACGGGCAGCATAAGAAAACGGCGTCAACGAAAGCCGGAGGAAACGACAATGAGCAAGACCGTTCGCCTGACGATGGCGCAGGCCGTGACCCGCTTCCTTAGCCGGCAGATGACCGTGATCGACGGCAAGACAGTGCCGATCTTCGGCGGCGTCTGGGCGATCTTCGGCCATGGCAATGTCGCCGGTATCGGCGAGGCGCTCTACCAGGTGCGCGACGAGCTGCCGACCTTCCGCGCCCATAACGAGCAGGCGATGGCGCATGCGGCGATCGCCTACGCCAAGGCGAATTTCCGCCGCCGCTTCATGGCCGCGACCTCTTCGATCGGCCCGGGCGCGCTCAACATGGTGACGGCAGCGGCCCTTGCGCATGTAAACCGGTTGCCTGTCCTGTTCCTGCCCGGCGACGTCTTCGCCAACCGCCTGCCGGACCCGGTGCTGCAGCAGGCCGAGGATTTCTCCGACGGCACGGCGAGCGTCAACGACTGCTTCCGCCCCGTGTCGCGCTATTTCGACCGCATCACGCGGCCCGAGCAGATCATCCCGGCGCTGAACCGCGCCATGCAGGTGCTGACCGATCCGGCCGAATGCGGCCCGGTGACGCTCTCGCTCTGCCAGGACGTGCAGGCCGAGGCCTATGATTATCCCGAAAGCCTGTTTGCCGAGCGCATCTGGACACCGCGCCGGCTGCGCCCGGACCGCAATGAGCTGGCGGCGGCGGTCGCGGCGCTGAAAGGGGCCAAAAAGCCGCTGGTCATCGCCGGCGGCGGCGTTCTTTATTCGCAGGCCTCGGACGAGCTCGCCAAGCTGGTGCAGGGCGCCGGCATTCCTGTCTGCGAGACGCAGGGCGGCAAGTCTTCGCTGCCGGACGACCATCCGCTCAACATGGCCGCTGTCGGTGTCACCGGCACCTCCGCCGCCAACCGGCTGGCGGAAGAGGCCGACGTGGTGCTTGCCGTCGGCACCAGGCTGCAGGACTTCACCACCGGGTCGTGGGCGCTGTTCAAGAATGCCGGCCGCACCATCATCGGCCTGAACAGCCAGGTCTTCGACGCCGGCAAGCACTGGGCGCTGCCGCTGGTCGCCGACGCGGCCGAAGGGCTTGCCGAACTTTCCGCCGCGCTGAAGGGCTGGAAGGCGCCGGCCGCCTGGACCGACAATGCGCTGAAGGGCAAGACGGAGTGGCAGGCGGCCGCCGCCAAGGTGACGGCCTCGACCAATGCCGCTTATCCGTCCGACGCGCAGGTGATCGGCGCTGTGCAGCGCGCCATGGGCTCGGGCATCACGCTGCTGCATGCCGCGGGCGGTCTGCCGGGCGAATTGCACAAGCTCTGGCAGGCCGGCGCGCCGGGTTCCTACCACGCCGAATACGGCTTCTCGACCATGGGCTATGAGATCGCCGGCGGGCTCGGCGTGAAGATGGCCAAGCCGGACGAGGAGGTCGTCGTCATGATCGGCGACGGCTCGTATCTGATGCTGAATTCCGAGATCGCGACCTCGGTTATGCTTGGCCTGAAGCTCACCGTCGTACTGCTCGACAATCGCGGCTATGGCTGCATCAACCGGCTGCAGATGGCGACCGGCGGCGCCAACTTCAACAATCTCCTGAAGGACGCCCGTCACGAGGTGATGCCCGACGTCGACTTCGCCGCGCATGCGGCGAGCCTCGGCGCCATCGCCGAGAAGGTGGCCTCCATCGCCGAGCTGGAGACGGCGCTGGCCAAGGCGAAGAAGAACGACAAGACGACCGTGCTGGTCATCGACACCGATCCGCTGGTTTCGACCGATGCCGGCGGTCATTGGTGGGACGTCGCCGTACCGGAAGTCTCGTCGCGGCCCCAGGTCAACGCCGCGCGCAAGAAATACGAGGAAGCCGTGGGCAGCCGAAAGGGCTGAACCGGGCTCGCAACGAACCGACAGTGGAGTGACGACTTGAAAGCCAAACTGGGCATGTCCCCCATCGCATGGTGGAACGACGATCTCGTGGAGTTGAGCGATGACGTGTCGCTGGAGGAATGCTTGGCGCAGTCGCGCTCGGCCGGCTTCACCGGCATGGAGATGGGCCGCCGCTTCCCCAACGATCCGAAGGTGATGCTGCCGATCCTGAAGGAAGCCGACGTCACGCTTTGCGGCGGCTGGTTCTCCGGCACGCTGGTCAATGAGGACCTGGCCAGGAACAAGGACCGCATCCAGCCGATGATCGACCTGTTCAAGGCGGTCGCCGCGCCCTGCATCGTCTATGGCGAGGTCGGCCGTTCCATCCAGGGCGACCGCTCCAAGCCTCTGGCCACCAAGCCGAAGCTCACCGGTGACGAGATGAAGGCCTATGGCCGCCGCGTCACTGAATTCGGAGAATGGTGCGCGGAACAGGGCATGCCGCTTTCCTACCACCATCACATGGCCGCCGTGGTCGAGACCGAGCCGGAGCTCGACGCCTTCATGCGCCATTCCGGCGAAGGCATCCCGCTTCTGCTCGATGCCGGTCATCTCGCCTTTGCCGGCGGCGACGTGCTGCGCGCCATCGACAACCACCACAAGCGCATCAACCACGTCCATGTGAAGGACGTGCGCATGGGCGTGATCGAGGGGCTCGATCGTACCAAGCAGTCCTTCCTCGATGCGGTGGCGCTCGGGGCCTTCACCGTGCCCGGCGACGGCTCGCTCGATTTCGGCGCCATCGTCCAGCGCTTCGCCGATCACGGCTATGAAGGCTGGTTCGTGGTGGAAGCCGAGCAGGATCCGAAGAAGAACCCGCCGCTGAAGATGGCGCAGGTCGGCCACGAGGAGCTGATGCGGGTGATGACGGCTGCCGGCTACACGGTGGAGACACAAGGGTTTCCGGCCTGAACGGTGATTTGTCATGAATGATGGATTAGTCGGCGCGCTCGGTTTATCCGTTGCGCTTTGGACAAATCCTGGATTGGCGCAATGAAAGACTATGAGCATCCCTTCTTCCGGCCGCTGTGGCGCCGCATCGCGGTCGTCGCGGTCTGCCTGGTCTGGTCGGCGATCGAGTTCGCCTCCGGCACGCCGTTCTGGGGCGTCATCGCGCTCGGCTTCGCCGGCTATGCGGTGTGGCAGTTTTTCTATCTCTACAAGCCGGCGGAGGAGGCCAAACCTCCGGCCGAGCCGAAGGAATGATTGGGATGCACGGCGCGGAGGTTTTGTGTACCGGATGCTACGTGCATGACGGATCGCATGCGTCGGCGATTGGCCGGAACGCCCCTCGCTTCGTCATCCTAGGGCGGAGCAAGGAGCGAAGCGACGCAGCGCAGACCCTAGGATCCATGCCGTGATTTTGAAGTGTTGCGACGGTGTAGACAATGGCGCCGGAACGCCGGCCCAGACAGCCTCTTTCTGCACCACTGCATTCTACGACCGAGGTAACGGCATGGATTCTAGGGTCTGCGCGCCGCTTCGCGTCGCTCCGCCCTAGAATGACGACGTCGCGAGGGAACCGGCTAATCTCCAAGGTTTTCGCGATAGCCCATCGGATTCTTAGCTGCGCCAATCGGGCGTCCAGGAATAGGAGACAAAAAATGTCGAAACTGCTCGTCAAGGCCGACAAGGGCCACGGCCACGTCGCTCACGTCACACCGCAAAGCGCCGGCTGGACCTATGTCGGTTTCGATCTGCATCGGCTGAAGCCCGGCGAGACGGTGTCCGGCAAGACCGGCGACCGCGAGGTCTGCCTGGTCTTCGTCACCGGCAAGGGCAAGGCCTCGGCCGGCGGCAAGGATCTTGGCCTGCTCGGCGAGCGCATGTCGCCCTTCGAAGGCAAGCCGTGGTCGGTCTATGTGCCGCAAGGCGCCGACTGGTCGGTGACCGCCGACACCGAGCTGGAGCTCGCCGTCTGCTCGGCGCCTGGCTTAAGCGGCAGCCTGCCGGTGCGCGTCATCGGGCCTGACGATCTCGGCCAGGAGGTGCGCGGCAAGGGCACCAACACGCGCTACGTGACCAACATCCTGCCCGAGGGCAAGCCGGCGGATTCGCTGCTGGTGGTCGAGGTGATCACGCCCGGCGGCCACACGTCGAGCTATCCGCCGCACAAGCACGACCAGGACAATCTGCCGGCGGAATCCTATCTCGAGGAGACCTATTACCATCGGCTCAACCCGCCGCAGGGCTTTGCCTTCCAGCGCGTCTACACGGATGCCGACCGCAACGGCGTGCGCGAGCTGGACGAAGCGATGGCCATCGAGGACGGCGACGTCGTGCTGGTGCCGAAGGGCTATCACCCCTGCGCGGCCTGCCACGGCTACGACCTCTATTACCTCAATGTCATGGCCGGACCGAAGCGGACGTGGAAATTCCACAACGCGGCCGAGCATGAGTGGCTGATGAAGGCCTGACCGGCAGGCCGGCAAAGCCGTTGGTCCAGTTGAGAAAAATCGTCGGCTAAGCACCTGGCGGCTGGACTTGCCTTCGAAAACCCATGAAAGCTTCGTCAATCCGTCATGGAAATCACCTATGGCAGCGGTTCCGGTGCATGTCGCCGTAAACGCTCCGGCGTTTTTGGGCCACGACCTGCCAGGACAATGACTTGAAGCGTGTCGCATGATCCTTCGGGGCGCGCAGCGCTTGACGAGGAACGCCCATGCGCTACGCCATCTACTACACCCCGGGACAGGACGAGAAGCTGGCGCGCATTGCCGCCAACTGGCTGGGCCGCGACCCGTTCGGCGCGGCGACGCGGCCGGTCGAGGCCGTGGGCGACCTGTCGGCCGCGGAAGTCGCCTTCCACACCGCCTCCGCCAGGCGTTACGGGTTCCACGCGACGCTGAAGGCGCCGTTCCGGCTGGCGGCGAACGAGACGGAAGCCTCGCTGCGCGCCGCGCTCGACACTTTCGCCGAGGCGACGCCGCCGGTCGTCATCCCGCGTCTGGTCGTCGGGCAGATCGACGGCTTCTTCGCGCTGGTGCCGGAAACGCAGTTTGCGCCGCTCAACGATTTTGCCGGCGAGGTGGTGCGCGCCTTCGATCCGTTCCGCGCGCCGCTGACCGAGACCGAGATCGAGCGCCGCAGCCCCGATGCGCTGAAGCCGGACGAGTTCCGCAACCTCTGCCAATGGGGCTATCCTTACGTCTTCGACACGTTCCGCTTCCACATGACGCTGTCGGGGCGCGTCGGGCCACAGGAAAGCCCACGTCTTCGGGCAGCGATAGACGGCCTGTTCGCCGACATCCTGCGCCAGCCGGTGCCGGTGGATGCGCTGACCTTGTTCGTCGAAAGCGAGCCCGGTGCGCCGTTCATGGCGCTTTCCCACCATGCGCTTGGCCGCAGCCCTGCCCGCAAGACCGCCTAGGGCGGATCAGCGGAAACGCTGAACCGCCCTATCTCTTTGTTTTACGCAATTCCAAACGGAAAACCGCAAAAACACTTTTCCTGGAATTGCTCTGGATGACCGCCGACCGACCGCTTGAGATAGGACCGCCTGAGATGACCGTCGAAACCGTTCTCACCAATGCCCGCATCGTGCTGCCCGACGAAATCGTCGAAGGTTCGCTTCTGTTGCGCGACGGCCTGATTGCCGCCGTCGAGCCGGGCGCTGCCCGAACCGGCGAGGACATGGGCGGCGATTATATCATCCCGGGCCTCGTCGAGCTTCACACCGATCACCTCGAAGGTCATTACGCGCCGCGCCCGAAAGTACGCTGGAACCCGATCGCCGCCGTGCTCGCCCATGATGCGCAGGTGGCGACCGCAGGCATCACCACCGTGCTCGACGCCTTGCGCGTCGGCATGGACGAGGACGCCGACCTGAAATCCGACGACGTTCGCAAGCTGGCCGACGCGATCGAGGACAGCGTGCGCCACGATCGGCTCAGGGCCGACCATTTCATCCACTTGCGCTGCGAAGTCTCGGCGCCGGACTGCCTCGAGGCTTTCGCCAATTTCGAGACCGACGACCGGGTGAAGCTCGCCTCGCTGATGGACCATGCGCCCGGACAGCGCCAGTTCGTCAATCTCGAGACCTATGCCTATTACTACCAGCGCAAACTGAAGCTGACGGACCGTGACTTCAAGAAATTCTGCGAGAAGCGGATGGCGGAATCGGCCCGCAATTCCGGTCCGAACCGCGTCTTCATCTCGGCCGCCTGCCAGGAGCGCGGCATCGTGCTGGCCAGCCATGACGATGCCACCACCGGCCATGTGAACGAAGCGATCGAGCAAGGTGTGCGGGTCGCCGAGTTCCCGACGACGGAAGAGGCGGCCAAGGCCTCGAAGGCCGCAGGCCTCGGCGTGCTGATGGGCGCGCCGAACGTCATGCGCGGCGCCTCGCATTCCGGCAACGTTTCGGCGCGCACGCTCGCCGCCGACGGCCTGCTCGACATCCTGTCCTCCGATTACATCCCCTTCAGCCTGATCCAGTCGGCCTTCTTCCTCGGCGACGTCGTCGAAGGGATTTCGCTGCCGCAGGCGGTCGCCATGGTCTCCAAGAACCCGGCCGAAGCGGTCGGCCTTGCCGATCGCGGAGTCATCGAGCCGGGCCGACGCGCCGATCTGGTACGGGTGCGCGTCGACGACCACGTGCCGGTCGTGCGCACCGTGTGGCGCCAGGGCCGCCGGGTCGCATGATGGTGTCGGCCCTCATCGAGCGCGAGCTGGCCGAGAGCCTGCCGATCCGCAACGGCGTCTTCGTGGCGGTGGTTGGCCCGAGTGGCGCCGGCAAGGATACGGTGATCGGCTACGCCAAGCAGCGCTTTGCCGACGAGACGCGGCTGGAATTCGTGCGCCGCGTCATCACCAGGCCGAGCGACACGGCAAGCGAGGACCACGACACGCTGGCCGATGCCGCCTTCGCCGAAGCCGAGGCCGACGGCGCCTTCTCGCTGTGCTGGGACGCGCACGGCCTGCGCTACGGCCTGCCGGCCGATGTCGACTGGGCCGTGGCGAACGGCCATGTGGCGGTCGCCAACGTGTCGCGCGCGGTCATCCCGGCGCTGCGCGAACGCTACGCCAATCTGGCCGTGGTCGAGATCACGGCGGCGCCGGAGATCCTCGCCGAGCGGCTGGCGGCGCGCGGCCGCGAATCGCGCGGCGAAGTGCTTGCCCGTCTGGCGCGCAGCACGAACGTCAAGCTGACGGGACCGGACGTCACGTCGATCGACAATGGCGGCGACAAGGAGGTCGCCGGCGAACGCTTCGCCGAGGTGCTGCGCAGGGCGATGGCGTTCTCAGACCTGTCGGACATGATCTAGCGCCTTGTCCTTCTCCCCTTGTGGGAGAAGGTGGATCGGCGCGCAGCGCCGAGACGGATGAGGGGTGTTCCAGCGGAGTGAGACGCCGGCGTTCCCTGGAACACCCCTCATCCGTCGCCTTCGGCGACACCTTCTCCCACAGGGGGAGAAGGGAAGGCGCGCTCACTTGTTGAAGTTGGCGATGAACTGCTTGAACTGCGGCGTTGGCGGCCTGGCGAACATCTCCTTCGGTTCGCCAACCGTATCCACCTCACCCTTATGCAGGAACATCACCTTGCTCGACACGTCGCGGGCAAAGCCCATTTCATGGGTGACGACCAGCATGGTGCGTCCTTCTTCGGCAAGCGAGCGCATGACGCGCAGCACCTCGCCGACCAGTTCCGGATCGAGGGCGGATGTCGGCTCGTCGAAGAGCATCACCTTGGGATTCATCGCCAGCGCGCGGGCGATCGCCGCGCGCTGCTGCTGGCCGCCCGACATATGCGGCGGATAGTAGTTGCGGCGCTCCCATATGCCGACGCGCTTCAGCAAGGCCTCTGCCTGTTCCAGGCACTCCGCGCGCGGCCGCTTCAGCACATGCGTCGGCGCGGCGACGAGGTTTTCCAGCACCGTCATGTGCGACCAGAGATTGAAGCTCTGGAAAACCATGGCGAGATTGGCGCGGATCCGCTCCACCTGGCGGATGTCGGCCGGCAACTGGTGGCCGTCGCGGCTCCGCTTCATCTGGATGAGCTCGCCGTCCACCCGCACTTCGCCGGAATCCGGGGTCTCCAAGAGATTGATACAGCGCAGCATCGTGCTCTTGCCGGAGCCCGAGGAGCCGAGGATCGAAATCACGTCGCCCTTGTGGGCTTCGAGCGAAATGCCCTTGAGCACCTCATGATCGCCAAAGCACTTGCGCAGGTCCTTGACGCTGATGGCTGCCTTGTCGTCCGGAGACGATGCCGCTTGCGCGGCAGCGGCGACATTTGCCGACATCACAACACCTCCGGGACGGGTTTGATTTGCTGGCTCTGCTCAGGCGGCGGGCGCAGATGCGGTGAAAGCCGGTATTCGACCCAGGCGAACAGCCGGGCGATCGACAGGTTGAGCAGGAGGTAGATCACGCCGGCGCAGGTCAGCACCTCGATCGGCCGGAACGTGTCGTGCTGGATCTTCTGCGCCGTTCCCATCATCTCCATGATGGTGACGACGGATGCGAGCGCGGTCGCCTTGGTCATGAGGATGATTTCGGTCGAATAGGCCGGCAAGGCGAGCCGCAGCGCGATCGGCAGCGTCACGAGGCGGAAGCGGGTGAAGGCCGACATGCCGAACGCCTTGGCCGCCTCGATCTGGCCGACGGGCACCGCCCGCAGCGCGCCGCGGAAGATTTCGCTCTCATAGGCGGCTGTGTTCAAGGCCATGGCGACGATCGTGCAATACATCGGATCGCGCAGGATCGGCCACAGGATCGGGCTGTGGCGCACGAAATCGAACTGGGAGAGCCCGAAATAGATCAGATAGAGCTGCACCAAGAGCGGCGATCCACGGAAGACGAAGACATAGGCGCGGGTGAAATATTCACCGAACTTGTAGCCGGAAGCCCGCAGCCAGGTCAGGCCGGAGGCGATGATGAGCCCGAAGGCGATGCCGAAGAACCAGATCTCGAGCGTCAGCGGCAGCGCCTTGAGCACGCTCCACATGGTCGAAAGGTAGAAGTCGAAATCCACCGCCACCTCTCACTTCGGCCGCGTGAAACTGCGCGAGGTGTAGCGCTCGGCCTTCTCGAAGATCGGCGTCGAGACCGAGGTCATCACCAGGTAGAGGATGCCGGCGACCGTGTAGAAAAGCAGCGAATGATGCGTCGAACGCGCCGCCTTGTTCGCGGTGAGCATCAGCTCGGCGACGCCGGTGACCGAGATCAGTGCCGAATCCTTGATGGTCAATTGCCAGACATTGCCCAGCCCCGGCACGGCGAGGCGCAGGACCTGCGGCACGATCACCAGGCGAAACCGCAGCCAGGCCGACATGCCGTAGGCGCGGGCCGCTTCCAGCTCGCCGCGATGGATCGCCAGGAACGATCCGCGAAAAACCTCGGCCTGGTAGGCGCCGGAAATGATGCCGACCGCGAGAACGCCGCCGAGGAAGCTCGGCATGTTCAAGATGTCGGTCGAGCCGATCGATCCGGTGGACCTCGCCACGCCGGTCAGAACCTGCGTGCCGCCATAGTAGAACAGGTAGATGATCAGCAGTTCCGGCTCGCCGCGAAACACGGTGGTGTAGCTCTCGCCGATGAACCTCAGTCCGCCGCGATGCGAAAGCTTGGCCGCCGCCACCAGCGAGCCCAGCACCGCACCAATCAGCATCGACACGAGGGTAACGGCGAGCGTCCAGCCGATACCCCAGAGCAGTTGCACGCCCCAGCCGGCGGCCAACAGCTCATAGGCCGTCGACATCTGGTCCTTGAGATCGTTGAGAAACTCCACTTACGGCTCCTGCGGGCGCCGAGATAGGCATCGACGGGTTGCCCGCCTTAAAGCGCGTGTCAAAACGGACTAGGCGACGCGCTTTTAGGCCTTGCCTTGATGCATGTCGTTCTCCCAAAACCGCTGCGCACTTTTGGCCGACATGCAATGCAAAACGGGAGCAGCCTTGGCTGCTCCCGTTGCGACATTACTTGGTAATGTCGATCTTGAACCATTGCATGGAGTATTTCGACACCGAGCCGTCGTCGAGCGCGGCCTTGAGCGCCTTGTTGTAGATGTCCTGCAGGTCCTTGTCGGTCTTTCGGAAAGCGGCGCCGATGCCCGGCCCGAGGATCGGGCCGCCCTTGAATTGCGGGCCGACGAATTCCAGGTCCTTGGCATCGGGCTTGGCCAGCGTGCCGAGGAAATAGGTGGTGTCGGCGAAGGCCACGTCGATGCGGCCGGCCATCAGGTCGAGGTCGTGCTCGTCGGTGGTCTTGTATTCATGGACGTTGGCGACGTCCTTGAGATATTTGTCGGCGAAGGTCGCCTCGGTGGTCGAGACCTGCAGGCCGACATTCTTGCCGGTGAGCTCCTTGCGCAGCGTGTCGAGCGCCGCCTTGGATTCGGCGTCGTCCTTCGACAGGTCGATCATCTTGCCGCTGTTGGACAGGTTGGCCAGCGGGCCGTTCTTGTCGGCCAGGAAGGCGACCGGCGACGAGGCGTAGGGGATCGAGAAGTCGATCGTCTTCATACGCTCCTCGGTGATCGACATGCCGTCCATGACGACGTCGAACTTGCCCGCCGTGAGGCCGGGAATGACGCCGTCCCAATCCTGCGCGACGATTTTGCATTCGAGCTTGGCGCGGGCGCAGACGTCGTTGAGGATGTCCACCTCGAAGCCGACGATCTTGCCGCTGGCATCGGTCTGGTTCCAGGGGGCGTAGGAGCCCTCCATGGCGACCGTCACGGTCTTCCAGTCCTTGGCCAGTGCCGGGGTCGAGCAAGTCAACGCCAGCGCTGCGAGCGCGATCCAACGTGATGATGTCACAGGTGTGTCTCCCCTATTTTGTTCTTGGAACCCTCTGATACCAATTGCTTAGCCCAGCCCCAATTCTGCGACAAGGGCAGTTTTCCGGTTCACGCGTTGTTGCAATCCGCCCACGAGCCCGGGCTTGCCCGGCGGCTTCACCGCGAGCATCGATCCAATCGGGACCGTGAATGGAGAAGCGAAGCTACTCCGCCGGCGCGCCAGCAACGTTCTGGCGCGTCGCTTCGATCATGCGGCGCCGCGCGCGGAAGACGCCCCATTGCTGATCGACCAGCACGCCGATCAGGATCACGCCGCCCATCACGGCGAAGTTGAGCGAGGACGGGATGCCGAGCAGGTTGACGAGGTTCTGCAACTCCTGCAGCAGCACGGTGCCGAGGATGACGCCGACCAGCGAGCCCTCGCCGCCACGCAGCGAGAAGCCGCCGAGCACCGCCGCGGCGATGGCATAGAGCTCGTAGAACTGGCCGTGGCTCGCCGGCGAGATCGAGCGCGTGTACATGGCGAAATAGATCGCCGACAGCGCCGTCAGCACGCCGCAGATGACATAGGCCGCGATGATCACGCGGCCCGTGCGGATGCCGGAATATTTCGCCGCTTCCTCGTTCTTGCCGATCGCATAGAGATAGCGGCCGAACACCGAGCGGTGCAGCACCACCCACATCACGACGGCGATGACGACCAGCGCGATGAAGCTGTTCGGCAGGCCGCCCGACCGTCCGGCGGTCAGGAATTCGAGCGTCGGAAAATTCTGCCCGAAGGCGAAACCCGCCGTGCCGTCGGCGGTGTAGAAGCGCGCCACGCCGCGATAGATCAAGAGGCCGCACAGCGTCACCACGAAGGGCTGCAGTTTCAGCCGCGTGATCAGCCAGCCATGCACGAAGCCGATGACGGCGCCGAGCACGAGGATCAGCACGAAGGCCAGCGGCCAGCTCACCTCGCGCACCGCGATGAAGTCGATGAACAGCGTGCCGAGCAGGGCGATCAGCGAACCGACCGACAATTCGATGCCGCCGGTGATGATGACGAAGGCCTGGCCGATCGACAGGATGCCGAACAGCGCGACCAGGTTCGAGGTGTTGGCGAGATTGATCGCCGACAGGAAGCGCGGGTTGATGGCCGTGACCACCGCGCCGACCACCAGGATCAGGATCAGCAGGCCGAGATCTTTTTTGCTCATTCAACTCCTCCCGCCGCTTGCAGCAGTTTCGGCTTCTTGCCGACCGCCAGCAAGAGCACGTTCTCCTGGCTGAAATCGTCCTTGTCGAGGATGCCGGAGATCTGACCCTCATGCATGACCGCGATCCGGTCCGACACGCCGATCACTTCTTCCATGTCGCTGGAGATCATCAGCACGGCGACGCCGGCATCGGCCAGCGCCCGCATCAGCCCGTAGATCTCGGCCTTGGCGCCGATGTCGATGCCGCGCGTCGGCTCGTCCAGGATCATCACCTTGGGGTTCATCGCCAGCCATTTGGCCAGAACCACCTTCTGCTGGTTGCCGCCCGACAGCGTGCCGGCGCGGGTCAGCACCGACGGCGCCTTGATGCCGAGGTTTTTCTTCTGCTTTTCGGCCGTCGCGAGCTCGGCGCCGGTCGAAACCAGCGAGCGCCTGGCGTGGGCCGGCAGGTTGGGCAGCGAGATGTTCTGCGCGATCGAGAGATCGAGCAGGATGCCGGTGAGCTTGCGGTCCTCCGGCACCAGGAAGATGCCGTTCGCCACCGCGTCGGCGGCCGATGTCACGTTCAGCGGCTTGCCGTCGAGCGTGACGCTGCCGGCCAGCCGCTCGTCGATGCCGAACAGCACGCGCGCCAGCTCCGTGCGGCCGGAGCCGACCAGGCCCGCGAGGCCGAGGATCTCTGCGCGCCTCAGTTCCAGGCTGACCGGACGATCCGGATAGGTGCTGGTGCGGATCGCGTCCGCCGACAGGGCCACGCTGCCCGGCGCGCGGGCGGCTTCGCCGGCCTTCTCGCGCTCTTTCAGCATGCGGCCGATCATCAGCCTGACCATCTCGTCGTGATTGATGTGGTCCTTCGCCAGTGTGCCGGCCAACGTGCCGTCGCGCAGCACCACGACACGGTCGGCGACGCGCTCGATCTCATGCAGGCGGTGCGAGATGAAAATGACGCTTATGCCTTGAGCCTTCAGCCCCTTGATGACGTCGAGCAGCTTTTCGGTCTCCGCCATCGGTAGGCTGGAGGTCGGCTCGTCGAGGATGACCAGGCGGGCCTTGATAGACAACGCCTTGGCGATCTCGACCATCTGCTGCTGGGCGAGCGACAGCGATGCGACCGGCGCGTCGGCCGAGAAATTGGCGCCGACCCGCTTCAAAAGCGGCGCCACCATTTCGCGCAGTTTCGCGCGGTCGACCAGCTTCAGCAGGCCGGCACGCAGCGGCTCGCGGCCGAAGAAGATGTTGGCGGCGACGTCGAGGTTTTCGAAGAGGTTGAGCTCCTGGTGCACGAAGGCGATGCCGGAGCCGATGCTTTGTTCGACGGTCAGCCCGTCATGTGCCACGCCATCGACGGCGACGGTGCCGCTGTCCGGCCGCGTCACCCCGCCGAGGATCTTCATCAGCGTCGATTTGCCGGCGCCGTTTTCGCCGACCAGGCCGATGACCTCGCCGGGACGGACTTCCATCGAGAACCTGTCCAGCGCCACAACACCCGGATAGGTCTTGCGCACGGCCTCCAGGCTCAGGAACGGAGCGGCGATCTGTTGAGTGGTGTCGGTTGAGGTCATCACGCCATAGTTTACCGCACGGGGCAGCAGCCGGTGGCCCACAGACTGACGGGCCTTGGCAGGTCCGTCAATACGAACGCCGGCTCAAGGCGGACCCTTGAGCCGGCGCGACTGTTTTGGGCTTATTTGCCCTGCATCGCCTTCAGGTTGGCGGCGTAGGCGTCGACGTCATCCTTGCCGATGATCTTGGTCGGGATGATGATCAGGTTGCCGGCCGGGATGCCGGACTTGTCGCCCTTGAGATAGGCGGCCATCAGCTTCATGCCCTGATAGGCCCACTCGAACGGCTGCTGCACCACGGTGGCGGCAACGGTGCCTTCCTTGACGCCGCCCAGCGTGATCGGATCGTCGTCGAAGCCGACGACGGTGATCTGGCCGAGCTTGCCGGCGTCGCGCAGCGCTTCATAGATGCGCGGCGTGTTGTAGGAGTAGAAGCCGACCATGCAGGTGATGTCGGGGCTGGCGACCAGCGCATCCTCGACATTCTTCTTGGCGCGCGCCTGGTCGATGTCGTCGCCGCGCACGTCGACCAGCTCGATCTTGCTGCCGGCGAGCCCGTCCTTCATGCCCTGGATGCGCTCCTTGGCGTTGTCGGCGCCGAGCAGGCCGACGAAGCCCAGGCACTTGCCGCCGTTCGGCATCGCCTTCTTGGCGATCTCGGCCGCCTGCTTGCCGGCGTCGACGTTGGACGAGCCGATATAGGCGACGCGCTTGGTCTGCGGGGCGTCGGAGTCGGTGGTGAACAGCGCCGTTTGCGACGCGATCTTGTTCAGCCCGTCGGTCGAGGTCTTGGGATCGACGGCCGAGACCATGATGCCCTTGACGCCTGCCGTCACCAGGTCGTCCATCAGCCGCTGCTGGATGGCGACCGAGGACTGTTCCGGATATTTGAGCTCGAGATTGTAGTCGGGCAGTTCGCCCTGCGCCTTCTTGACGCCGGCTTCCGCCGCCTTCCAGAAGTCTGACGCACCGTTGACGACGAAGGCCAGCGTCGGCTTGTCGTCGGCGCGCACGCTGGCGCTTACCGACAGGCCGATGAGCAAGGCCGCCGCGGCGACAGATGCGTTACGGATCGTGGATTTCATAGTTCAACCTCCCTTGTAGAACTTGCCTTGTGGAACTCGTCGCTGATGTCTCGGCTGCGGCCTGGATAACCCTCCTCCTCAAGGGTGTGGCGCAAAGGTCCGCCGACTTAAGAACGGTGCCGATCCGGCCGCGGTCGAGACACTAGACACTCATGTGGCGTTCGTAAATAGTCCGATTTGTCTGACATTTTCGTGAGATGGAGTGCGCGCCCGATCCGGCATGCCGCCGAGTTCCGGGCAAGCGTCCTTCGCACTGCCGGCACCGAGCGGAAGCCCGGACGGTTACGACGAGTTGACAGTAGAACGCTTACGGCTATTAGTAAATACTATTAGTTATGAAGCCGCCAGGCGCGATTTCGATGCGGAGGAGACGCTTGTCGAAGGACGCGCCGGGAGTGAGGAGAGCGAGCGCGACAGAGTCTATGGCCGCGCGGGAAATACCTGAATTGTCAGCGTTGCTGACCTTGTCTGACTGGTTTCGTCGCGCAGCGGCTTAGCCGGCGATTTGCATGTGTTGCCTGCTAATATGTATTAGTCTGGCGCAGCCTCGATAAACGCAACGGCCTGGACCATCTTGCCGTTACCGCCGCCTTTGCTTTAGAGCCGGCTGGGTTTTGGGAAACGACCATGAGCGAACCGACGGACCTGCGCGATCCCCCCGGAGCCTCCAGGCGCCGCAAGCCGGGGGCCAAGCCGAAGGGGCGCGTCACCATGACCGACATTGCGCGCGCCGCCGGCTGCTCGCAGGCTACGGTCTCGTTCGTGCTCAACAATTCGCCAGGTATCAGGCTGTCGCAGCAGACACGCGACCGGGTGATCGAGGCGGCGCGGGCGCTGGGCTATTCGCCGCCGGTCTTTTCGGCGCTCAGGCCGCCCGTGACGCCATTCGAAGGCCTGGACGGCGTCATTGGCTTCGCGGTCGACCAGCTCGCCACCAGCCCCGAGGCGGTGGTCGCCATCGAGGGCGCGCGGCAGGCCTCGTGGAACGCGGGCAATGTGCTTCTGGTGGCGCAGACCATGGGCGACGCGGTGATGGAGCCGCGCGCGATTTCAGCGCTGACACGGCGCGGCATCTCGGCGCTGATCTATATGACCATCTTCACGCGCGAGATCACGGCGCCGGATTTCCTCTACAGCCTCGATATCCCGGTCATCCTGCTCAACTGCTATACGGCCGACTATGCCTTCCCGGCGGTGGTTCCCTCCGAGATCGCCGGCGGCCAGAGCGCGACAAGGCACCTGATCGGCCATGGCCATCGCCGCATCGCCACCATCACCGGCGAGCCGTGGATGCAGGCCGCGCAAGATCGGCTGAAAGGCTATCGCCGCGCCTTGGCCACCGCCGACATCCCGTTCGACCCCGAGTTGGTGGTCGAGGGCGACTGGTCGGCCAGCGCCGGCTATGCCGCGACGGTCAAGCTGCTGGGACTCAAGGAGCGGCCCACTGCCATCTTCTGCCAGAACGACCGCACCGCGATCGGCTGCTACGAGGCGCTGAAGGAGGCCGGCCTGCACATCCCGCAGGACATTTCCGTGGTCGGCTATGACGACGAGGAGATCGCCCGCCACCTCTTCCCGCCGCTGACCACCTCCATCCTGCCGCATCTGGCGATGGGGCAGTGGGCAATCGAGCAGCTCGAAGCGCCGCCGACGCCCGGCCGCGGCCGGTATCCCATCACCAAGCTGGAGTGCCCGCTCGTGGAGCGGGAGTCGGTCGCGACCGTGAGATCGCCCACATAAAGCGCCGACCCAGTCAGGCTACCTTTGCTGCCGATGTTACAGATCACCCGGCGCCTATGCAGCAGTTGCGCCGTCGTTTAGCCTAAGCTCATCAATGGGAGGCTCCGATGACGTCCACCTTCACCGTCCATGCGGCATCCGGTTACGAGCAGCTCATGGGGCGCTGGAGCCGCAGGCTCGCGCCCAAGTTCATCGACTTCGCCGGTCTGGCCGGTGGCGAAAAGATCCTCGATGTCGGCTGCGGCACGGGGAGTCTTACCTTCGAGCTGGCAAAATCCGCCGATCTTGCGGAAATCCAGGCCATCGACTTTTCACCGGTGTTCGTCGAGGCGGCTAAGGAGAAAAACAGCGATCCGCGCGTCACCATCAGCCAGGCCGACGCCACGGCGCTGCCATTCGCCGACAATGCGTTCGACCGCGCGCTGGCGCTGCTGGTGCTGCACTTCGTGCCGGAGGCCGGCAAGGCTGTGGCCGAGATGCGCCGCGTCGTGCGGCCTGGCGGCGTGGTCGCGGCCGTGGTCTGGGATCATTACGGCGGCATGACCGGCATGCGCATGATGATCGACACGGTGGCGGCGCTCAGCGAAAGCGGGCGCCAGATGCGCAGCCGCTATTGCTTCCAGCCGATGATGCAGCCGGGCGAGATGAAGCGGACCTTTGTCGAGCAAGGCCTGGCCGACGTCAGCGAAGTCGAGCTGATGATCCGCATGGATTACCAGAATTTCGACGACTTCTGGGCGCCGATCGGCGCTGGGGAAGGCCCGCTCGGCAGATATATGACATTGGATGCCACCGAGCGGGACCGCATCGAGGCCGCCGTCCGCGATGCCTATCAGGCCGGCCGGCCCGACGGCCCGCGATCCTTCGCCAATGTCGCCTGGGCCTGTCGCGGCATCGCGCCCTGAATCCACCTCGACCGTGCAGTATCGCTAAGCCGGCAAAGCATCAGTTGCCGCCGGTCGAGGCATTGATCTCCCAGCCGTCGACCCAGACCTGCCGCAGCCGGTCGCCCTCGCCCTTGAACCACAGGTTCGTTGGCCGGCAGTCTTCGATACGGTCGCTGCGGAAATTGCGGATGGCCTGACGCAATTCGCACCAGGCGACGATGTTGGCGGTCTCGGCATAGTAGATCAGCGCGACCGGACGGATGATGCGGTCGGTCGCTCGTCCCGACTCGTCGCGATAGGAAAGGTCGAGCTTCTCCTCGTCGCGGATGGCGCGGCGGACCAGCGCAAGATCGACAGCGGCGGCTGACGGCGGCGCAAAGCCCCAGGCATGGATTGCGTTGGCATCGAGCGTCTGCCGTAGAGGCGGCGGCACGGCGCCGGCGATCTTGGCGCCGACGCGCTTCGCGGCCTGCTTGAGCTCCTGGTCGCCGGTGCGTTCGAGCAGCGCCAGCGACAATACGATCGCTTCCATCTCCTCGATGGAAAACATCAGCGGCGGCAGGTCGAAGCCGGAGCGCAGTATGTAGCCGATGCCGCGCTCGCCCTCGATGGGCACGCGCATCGCCTGCAGCGCCGCAATATCGCGATAGACCGAGCGCACCGTCACCTCCAGTTGTCCGGCGATCGTCGCCGCCGTCACCGGCTGACGGGCCAGCCGCAGGATCTGGATGATCTCGAACAGGCGCGAGGCCTTGCGCATTTTTCCATCCGACGAAACGCAACTGACACATCCCCGTCAGTTGGGGTGACCTATAGGGCCGCCTACCGGCTTGAAAATCAACAGATTCCTTTTTGCGCAAGCGGGTCATGCGACGGGCAACTGACATGAGCTATGCCGAAAACCTCTGGCTGTTCTTCGTGCTTCTGTTCGGCATCATCGCCGTGCCGGGCATGGACATGTTGTTCGTGCTCGCCAACGCGCTGACCGGCGGCAGCAACCGAGGCCTGGCGGCGACCGCCGGCATCATGCTCGGCGGCGCGGTGCATACGTTGAACGGCGCGATCGGCGTCGGCCTGCTCATGCATTTCGTGCCGATGCTGTTCACGCCGCTGCTGCTCGCCGGCGCCGCTTATATGGCCTATATCGGCATTTCGCTGATGCGCAGCTCGATCACCGTCGGCGACAACGGACCCGCGGGGAGCCGCTCGGCCTGGAAGGCCTTTCGGCAAGGCATGATCACCTGCCTGATCAATCCCAAGGCCTATCTCTTCATCCTTGCCGTCTATCCGCAATTCCTGAAGCCGGCTTACGGTCCGATCTGGATGCAGGCGACCATCATGGGATTGCTGACCGTCGCCACCCAGGCCGCGGTCTATGGCGGACTTGCCGTCACGGCCGGGCGCAGCCGGGGGCTGTTGGTCGACAATCCGCAAGCGACCATACTCGCAGGCCGCGCGGCGGGCTTGCTGCTGTTCTCGGTTTCGGTATTCACGGCCTGGGAAGGATTGAGGGCGGCGTGAGCGCCGCCCTCTCGATTTTGTTCAGGCCGCGCCCTGCCGGCTGGCGAGCAGCTCGCGCTTCACCGACCGGCGCCATTCGACGGCGCCGGCAAGGCCGTGCAGCACGGTCTCGGTGGTCGCCCAGTCGATGCAGCCGTCGGTGATGCTCTGGCCGTAGGTGAGCGGCTTGCCGGGCACGACATCCTGCCGGCCGGCGACGAGATTGCTCTCGATCATGACGCCGATGATGCGCTCGTCCCCCGCCGCCACCTGCCCCGCCACGTCATGCGCGACCTTGGGCTGGTTCTCAGGCTTCTTGGCGCTGTTGGCGTGGCTGACATCGATCATCAGCCGCGGCGCAACACCAATGCGGCCGAGCTCGGCAGCCGCGGCCTCGACGCTTGCCGCATCGTAGTTCGGCGTGATGCCGCCGCGCAGGATGACGTGGCAATCCTCATTGCCGGTGGTCGCCGCGATGGCGCTGCGGCCGTCCTTGGTCACCGCCATGAAATGATGCGGCTGGGCGGCCGACTTCACGGCTTCGCCGGCGATCCTGAGATTGCCGTCGGTGCCGTTCTTGAAGCCGACCGGGCAGGAGAGGCCCGAGGCCAGCTCGCGATGGATCTGGCTTTCGGTGGTGCGCGCGCCGATGGCGCCCCAGGCGACGAGGTCGGCGATGTATTGCGGCGTGGTCATGTCGAGGAATTCGGTCGCTGCCGGCAGGCCGAGATTGTTGACGGCCGACAAAACGTTGCGCGCCATGCGCAAGCCCTTGTCGATGTTGAAGCTGCCGTCGAGGTCGGGATCGTTGATGAGACCCTTCCAGCCGACCGTGGTGCGCGGCTTCTCAAAATAGACGCGCATGACGATCTCGAGCCGGTCGGCCAGGGCCTCGCGCAGCGCCGCCAGACGGCTGGCGTAGTCCACGGCGGCGACCGGATCGTGGATGGAACAAGGGCCGACGATGACTACCAGTCGATCGTCGGCCCCCGTGAGGATGGAATGGATGGCGTTGCGCGAAGCGGCAACGGTGCGTGTCGCCGTAAGCGAGCGCGGGATCTCGCGCATCACCTCGTCCGGCGTGCTCAGGACTTTGAGTTCTCTGACCCGAAGGTCGTCTGTGGTGGTCAACACGGCTTTCTGCTCCTGGTTAGGAGACCTGCCGGCTGAAACAAAAAAGCCGCCAGGTCTGGCGGCTTGTCGGATTTTGATCTGGAATTTTCAGATCGAGCGCAATCCTCCCGCCGCCAGCGAGCTACCGTAGCTAAAGTACCAAAACGAGGCGGTCAGGTGGATCATGCGGCTCATATAGTCGATGCGGAGATGTTTGTCACTACTCGCCAATCACGCCAGCGATGTTCTGGTCGTAATCGACCAGCGAGCCGGTCATGACGCCAGCCTGAGGGCTGACCATATAGGTGATCAGCCGGGCAAGCTGGGCGGGCTTGACCAACTGGCCCATGGGCTGCGCGGCCTCGGCCTTTGCCAGCCAGTCGTCGGGCGCATCGTGCCACTTCTTCTGCACGATATCCTCGCCCTCGGTGTCCATCCAGCCGGGCAGCACGGCGTTGCAGCGGATGCGGTTCTTCCGGTACGAGCTCGCGACATTCTTGGTCAGCGTCATCAGCGCGCCCTTGCTGGTCGAATAGGGCGTCAGGAACGACTGGCCGGCATGCGCCGACATCGACAGCACATTGACGATCGAGCCCGGCGCCTTGCGCTCAAGGAGATGCGCGACGAGGCCCTGCATGAGGAAGAACGGCCCGCGCACATTGGTGTCGAATATCTGGTCGAAAAGCTCTTCCGACGTCTCGACCAGCGATCCGCGCGCCGAGGTGGCGGCGGCATTGACCAGCGCGTTCAGCGTGCCGAAATGCTTGATCGCTGTCTCGACGGCACGCTTGCAGTCGGCAACCTTGGCGACATCGGCGCTGATGAAGATGGCGTCGACGCCACTCTTCTTGAGCACTGCAACCGCCTTGTCGCCCTTCTCCTGCGAGCGGCCGATCAGCGCCAGCGCGCGGCAGCCCTCATCCGCCAAGGCCTCGGCAACCGCGAAGCCGATGCCCTGCGCGCCGCCGGTGACGATGGCGCGCGTTTGTGAATTGCGACCGGCCAAACCGCTCATCGCTGTGCTCCTGTGTTTTTGACTACCAGTGCATTTTCAAGATTCATTGAGATTCCGATCGGTTGCCCGATGTCTTGCCGCAACGTCGTTAACTTGGTCGAAGCGTCCTCAACTTCGTCATCCTAGGGCGAAACAGGAGCGGAGCTCCGTCGCGAAGACCCGAGGATCCATGCCGTGACCCGGCGGAAGAACCCGGCGGAGCAGAATTCTGCACCGTTAACACCGCTTCGATGTAACGGCATGGATCCTCGGGTCTGCGCGCGTCGCTTCGCTCCTTGCTCCGCCCGTGGATGACGACCTGATAAGCGTTCCGGCTAATCGCCAACCGTTAGAGACAGACAATCCGACCGCCATCGAAATACCTGCCTCGTCGGGTCAATCGACGCGTACGGTCTTGCCGGTCTTCGCCGACTTCAGCGCCGCATCGGCCAACTTGAGCGCGACCAGCCCGTCCTTGCCGCTCGGCGCCGCCTTCTTGCCGGCAGTCGCCGCGGCGATGAAGGAGGCGATCTCGTTGGCATAGGCATCGATGTAGCGGGTCATGAAGAAGTCGTGCAGCGGCGGGCGGGTGTAGCCCTTGTCGTTGGCGAGCTCGATCGACACCGGCCGCTGGTTCTCGGCCGCGACCATGCCCTTGGAGCCATGCACCTCGATGCGCTGGTCATAGCCATAGGTGGCGCGGCGCGAATTGGAGATGACGGCCTGCTTGCCGGAGGCGGTTTCGAGGATGACGCTGACCGAGTCGAAATCGCCGGCTTCGCCAATCTTCTTGTCGACCAGCACCGAGGCGTGGGCGCTGACGGCAACCGGCTCCTCGCCGAGCAGGAAGCGCGCCATGTCGAAATCATGGATGGTCATATCGCGGAAAATGCCGCCGGACCTGGCGATGTAGTCGAGCGGCGGGGCGCCGGGATCGCGCGACGTGATGGTGACCATCTCGACCGTGCCGACGGCGCCGTCGTCGATCGCCTTGCGCACGGCGGCGAAATGCGGGTCGAAGCGGCGGTTGAAGCCTACCATCAGCGTGGCCTTGGTCTTCTCCACCACCGCCAGGCATTTTTCGACGCGCTTGACAGAGAGATCGATCGGCTTCTCGCAGAAGATCGCCTTGCCGGCCTTGGCAAAGCGCTCGATCAGATCGGCATGCGTGTCGGTCGGCGTGCAGATGATGACGGCGTCGATGTCCTCGGACTTCTCGATGACGTCGATGCTGCGGACCTCAGCGCCATAGGCGGAGGCCAGTTCCGTCGCCGCTTTCTCGAAGGCATCCGCCACGGCGACCAGTTTGGCCCGCGGATTTGAGCCGACGGCGCGGGCATGCACCTTGCCGATGCGGCCGGCGCCGAGAAGAGCGAAGCGGAGTGTCATGGAATGTCCTTTGAGGGCGGTTCTGAAAGATGTCCGCGCCTTTTGGCGCGGATGATTGGTGATCCCGTCGCGGCGCCCGTCAGGCGGCCTGCAGCTCCGCCTGCCCGGTCTTGGCGCCGGTGATGTAGGCGACGATGTCGTTGCCGTCGGTGTCCTGCTTGCGCAGGTTGGCGACGATCTTGCCGCGGCGGAAGACGACGATGCGGTCGACCAGGTCGAACACCTGGCGCATGTTGTGGCTGACCAGGATCAGCGGCTCGCCGTTTTCCTTCAACGTGCGGATGATGTTTTCGACCTGCTCCGTCTCCTGCACGCCGAGTGCCGCCGTCGGCTCGTCCATGATGATCAGCTTGGAGGCAAAGGTCGCGGTCCTGGCGATCGCGACGCACTGGCGCTGGCCGCCAGACATGTGGCGGATGGTGCTGGAGAGGTTCGGGATCTTCACCGCCGTGCGGACAAGTGCCGCCTCCGTCGCCTTGCGCATCGCCTTGCGGTCGAGGATCGAAAAGGGCCCGAGATTGAAAAGCACCTTCTCGCGGCCGAGGAACAGGTTCGACGGCACGTCGAGATCGTCGGCCAGCGCGAGGTTCTGGAACACGGTCTCGATGCCCGCCTCGCGCGCCTCGATCGGGCCGGCGAAGTTCACTTCCTTGCCGTCGAACCAGATCTTGCCGTCTGTGCGCTGCTCGACGCCGGTGATCTGGCGCACGAAGGTCGATTTGCCGGCGCCGTTGTCGCCCATGATGGCGACATGCTCGCCCTTGCGCAGCTCGAAATTCGCCTCCTGGAGCGCGTGCACGCCGCCATAGTGCTTGGTGAGGTTTTCGGTCTTCAGAACGATGTCGGACATGGTCAAGCTCCTATCGCGCGGCGGCGCTGGCGCCATTGATCGAGAACGACCGCGCCGACGATGATCACGCCCTTGACCATCTCCTGATAGTAGGCATCGAGGCGCAGGAAGGTGAAGCCGGAAATGATGACGCCGAAGATCAGCGAGCCGATCACGGTGCCGATGATCGAGCCGCGGCCGCCCGACAGCGAAACGCCGCCGATGACCGCCATGGCGATGGCGTCGAGCTCATACATCACGCCCATGCCGGATTGGGCGGTGAGGTTCTTGGAACAGAGCACCACTGCCGCGAGCGAGGCGAGGATGGCAGCGATGACGTAGACCAGCACCTTGTGGTTGGCGATCTTGATGCCCGACATGCGCGCGGCATCCTCGTTGGAGCCGATGGCGTAGCAGTGCTTGCCGTATTTGGTGTAGGTCAGGATCAGCTGGAACAGGATTGCCAGCGAAATGAAGATGACGACCGGCATCAGGCCCTTGCCGATTGCCGCAAAGCTTTCGGTCGGAAACGAGATCGGCTCGCCCTTGGACCACCACTTCGCTATGCCGCGCGCGGTGACCATCATGCCCAGCGTGGCGATGAAGGGCGGGATGCGCGTGTAGGCGATCAGCAGGCCGTTGACCAGGCCGGCGATGAGGCCGCAGCCTATCGCGACCAGCAACGGCACGATGACCGGAAGGTCGATCCAGCCATACGACAGGAACATGGCCTTGGGGTTGGGGTTGCCGTTGACCGTCGCCACCTGGGCGAAGCTCATGGCGATCATGGCGGTGGCGCCGACGACCGAGCCGGAGGAAAGGTCGATGCCGCCGCAGATGATGACCTGCGTGACGCCGATGGCGATGATGCCGACAATCGACACCTGCAGGATGATGATCTGCAGGCGCTGCTCGTTGAAGATCGCGTCGACGTTCGGACGCGTGTTGAACAGAAAGCTGTCGCCGAGGAAGACCCGGCCAATCAGTTCGAACAGGCCCACCAGGATGACGAGCGCCAGGAGAACGTTGAACTCGGGCGGCCAAGGGCGCTTCTTGGCATCATAGGTGAGCCCACCAACGCCATGCGATGTCTGTGCCACGATTTTCTCCTCCTTGGGCCGCGTTCGCCCACCCGCCCGGGAGGGCGGGTGGAAGCGAGGAGCGGCACTGTTCTTCGTGTATCGGCTTCGGACGCCTGGTTCGGCCCGCCATCCTGAAGCGCCGCTCCTTATGAACCGGCCCGTGGCCTCAGTTCTTCTTCAGGAACTTGTCGATGTTCGCCGGCGTGACGAGCTGGAACGGAATGTAGACCTTGTGGTCCACCTTCTCGCCCTTGGCGAGCTTCAGCGCCGCGTCGAGCGCGCCAGCACCCTGGCCGGCCGCATCCTGGAATACGGTCACCTTGAGGTCGCCTGCTTGCATCGAGGCCAACGCGTCCTGCGTGGCGTCGACGCCGCCGACGATCATGGTCTTCATGTCGATATTGGCGGCCTTCATCGCCTGGATGGCGCCGATGGCGCTTTCGTCGTTGTTGGCGATGACACCGTCGAACGGCTTGGCGGTCGACAGCCAGTTGGTCATCAGGTTCTGCGCCTGGTCGCGCTGCCAGTTCGAGGTCTGCTTGTCGATGATCTTGATGAAACTGCACTCCGGCGTGGCGATCACGTTGTCGATGTCCTTGGTGCGCTGCACCGCGGCCTGGTTGGAAAGCTCGCCCATGATCACATAGACATTGGCTTCCTTCTTGCCGGCTTCCTTGAAGAGGCGGCAGACTTCCTTGGTCTCGAGAGTGCCGGAATCGGCCTCGTTCGAAGCGACGAAGGCCTGGTTGTCCGGCAGCGAGTTGACGTTGACCGGCTCGCGGTTGACGTAGACCAGCGGGATCTTGGCAGCGGCGGCCGCGTCCGACATCGCCTGCGTGGCCGAGGTGTCGACCGGGTTTACGATGATGGCGTCGACGCCGGAGGCGGCGAAGTTCTTGATCTGGTCGAGCTGCTTGGCTACATCATTCTGCGCGTCCTCGACCTGAAGCTCGACGCCGCTCATGCCCTTAGCCTGCGCGATCATGCCGTTGCGCAGCACGGTCAGGAAATTATCGTCGAAGCGCGCCATCGAGACGCCGATCTTGGCGGCGAAGGCGGATGAACACATCAGCGCCGAAAGCGCGACGCCCAAAAGCAGTTTCTTCATTTTATCTCTCCTCCACTTGGTGTCCGGCTGCACCCATTTTGAACCGGAATCCCCGGTTTGCCCGGGGAATCTCTCCCTGCGGCCATGCGGCGCTGCCAATTCGATGGAGCGCCTCGTCCTCCGCTCGAAACAGACGCTTCGGAACGAAAGAACCAAAAAGCCTAGCTAGTGAAATATTTATTCCATTTCGTTTGGAAACGTCAAGGGTGATTCCGACCGAGGCGGCCGGTTTTTCGATCACTATCGACGTGACGAAGACCATGATGGGCTGGATTCGCCGCAAACCGCCATGAAAGAATCCATCAGTCTGATGGATTCTTTCACATTGCTCCGGGGTCAGTTCCCAGACGCAGGGATTTTTGAAAGGTTGCCGTTTGTCTTGGTGTAAGGTTCTTCGTTCATTTCCGTGAAATCAGCGCAAACGCCAGGGATTGGCTGAAGCCGCCCCAACCTCGTCATTCTATGGCGGAGCAAGGAGCGAAGCGACGCGGCGCAGACCATAGAATCCATGCCGTGACTTGGAAGCGCTGCCACGGTACAGAATTTTGCTCCGTTGCACGCCTTGGCGAAGGTAACGGCATGGATTCCAGGGTCTTCGCGACGGAGCTTCGCTCCTGCTCCGCCCTAGAATGACGATCACGATGGGCACTTCGGCCAATCTCCAAGGCATGCCGCCTGCCAAACGCAAACAGAGCCGACCGATCAAAACCCCTGTGCTGGAGACCTAGATGTTTTCAGGCAGGTAAATGTCGAAGGGCAGGAACGTCTGTCCGGGCGCATTGGCCGCGCCGCTTTCGATGGCATGCGCCATCAGCCCGACGAGTTCCCGGCAGAGCGCCGCGAGCGGCGTCGAGATCACCATGGTGAGGATGTTGTCGGCGAGCGCCGCGCGCGAGACGGCGTTGATCTCGTTGCAGATGACGACCGGCATCTCGGCCGGGCGCGCCGTCCTCAGCGCCGAGACGGCGCCTTCCATGCCACCGCCGGCGACGTAGCAACCGGCAAGATCGGGATGGCGCGCCAGAAGATCGAGCATGGCGTCATGCGTCACGTCATTGGCCTCGAGGTTGACCAGCGTCTCCATCACGGTGAAATCCGGCGCGTGCTCGCGGAAATAGGAGCGGAAGCCGATCTCACGCAGTTCATGGCCGTGGAAGCGGTGGCTGCCGACGAAGAGCGCGACCTTGCCCGGCTTCCTGGCCGCCTTGGCGATCATCCACGCGGCGCTGCGCCCAACCTTGCGGTTGTCGAGACCGACATAACCCTCACGGATGCCGGCGGCGAAATCGGACAGCAGCGAGAAGACCGGCTGCCCCCTCGCCTTCAGCGCCTCCACGACCGCCGTCAGCGTCGGGTGATCCGGGCCGACGACGGCGACGGCTCTCGATTTGGCCGCCAGTTTGCGCATCTGGTCGGCGATCTCATCGGGCGCCAGCGACGTGGCGAAGTCGATCGCAGCGGTGCCGCGGAAACGTTGCGACTGCGAAACCGCCAGCTCGAGCTCCCTGGCGAAATCGCCATAGAAGACATCATTGCCCCTCAGCAGCAGGAAACCGAGCCGGTATTCCGGCAATTCCTGGCGCATGCGCTGCTTGATCAGCCCGGCCGCATGATAGCCGATCTCGGTGGCCGCCTCGTAGACCCGGCGCGCCGTTTCCTCGCGCACCCGCAGGCGGCTGTTCAGCACTCTGTCGACGGTGGCGACGCTGACGCCCGAGACGCGCGCGAGATCGGTAATGGTCGGCCGCTTTGCCATGAATGCTCCATCGCTTATCCGGCTCAGGATAGCTCAATCTGATAGGAAATGATAGAAACTATCTTCCTGATGTTGAGACTATCATAGGCTGGCGGTATGTTGAAGTGGAAGCCGGCTATGGACGAGCCCGGACTTGCGGGAGCCGTTCGCCAGGCGCTGTTGGAGGAACCTCAATGACGGCCATGACGTCTTCGGCGGCGTCGCCGCGCGACTACAGCCTGACCGGCCGCGATGCAAAACGCGCGGTCGAGAACGGGCTGGCGGCGGCCGAGTGGTACCACACCGAGATCCCGCGCAAGCAGATGAAGGAGCTGATGCAGCGCTCCGACCAGCCGGCGATCCGCGACACCATCATCTGGCTGGCCGCCTTCATCGTCAGCGCCGCGGGCGGCATCTGGTTCTGGGGCAGCTGGTGGTGCGTGCCGTTCCTGTTCGTCTATGGCACGCTCTACGGCTCCTCGACCGATTCCCGCTGGCACGAATGCGGCCATGGCACGGCCTTCCGCACGCAGTGGATGAACGACGCCGTCTACCAGCTCGCCTGCTTCATGATCATGCGCAACCCGGTGACCTGGCGCTGGAGCCACACGCGCCACCATACCGATACCATCATCGTCGGCCGCGACCCCGAGATCGCCGTCATGCGGCCGCCGGACCTTGCGCGCGTGGTGCTGAATTTCTTCGGCATTCTCGACGCCTGGCACGCGATGGTCGACATGGTGCGCAACGCCGCCGGCGTCATCAGCGCCGCCGAAAAAACATTCATTCCCGAGCAGGAGCAGCCGAAGGCGATCCGCGTGGCCCGCATATGGCTCGCCATCTACATCGCGACCATCGCCCTGGCCCTCTACCTGCACTCCTGGCTGCCACTGATGCTGATCGGCCTGCCCCGGCTCTATGGCGCCTGGCACCACGTCTTGACCGGCCTGCTGCAGCATGGCGGGCTTGCCGAGAACGTCACCGATCACCGGCTGAACAGCCGCACCGTTTACATGAATCCGATCAGCCGGTTCATCTACTGGAACATGAACTACCATGTGGAACATCACATGTTCCCGATGGTGCCCTATCATGCGCTGCCGAAGCTGCATGCGATGATCAAGCACGACCTGCCGGCGCCGACGCCTTCGATCCTGGCCGGCTATCGCGAGATGATCCCGGCCTTCCTGCGCCAGCTGCGCAACGAGGACTATTTCCTCAAGCGCGCGCTGCCGCCAACGGCAAAGCCCTACCGGGAAGAACTGCACAACGACAATCCGGTTGCGGCAGCGGCCGAGTGAGCGGCCCGACCAACTGACCATGAATTCCAGGAGAACGAGATGAGCGACTGGGTCGAGGCCTGCGCGGCCGGGGATATCGACGAAGAGGATGTGATGCGGTTCGACCATGGTGGCCGCACCTTCGCCATCTACCGCAGCCCGGACGACGAATATTTCGCGACCGACGGCCTGTGCACGCATGAGAAGGTGCACCTGGCCGACGGTCTGGTGATGGACGACATCATCGAATGCCCCAAGCACAATGGCCGCTTCAACTACAAGACCGGTGACGCGCGCGGCGCACCGGTCTGCGTCAACCTGAAAACCTATCCGGTCAGGGTCGACGCCGGAAAAGTCCTGATCCAGGTCCGGTGAGACAATGGCCGGGATGGTGATCATCGGAGCGGGCGAGTGCGGCGGGCGCGCGGCGCTCGCCCTGCGCGATCTCGGCTATGAGGGGCCGGTGACGCTGGTGGGCGACGAGCCGCATCTGCCTTATGAGCGGCCGCCGCTGTCGAAGGAAGCGATGACCGGTGAGGCGCCGGCCATCAAGGCGATCGCCAGCGACGCGCTTTTCGCCG
Organism: Mesorhizobium sp. RIZ17; assembly: GCF_051127865.1. Lineage (NCBI taxonomy): Bacteria > Pseudomonadati > Pseudomonadota > Alphaproteobacteria > Hyphomicrobiales > Phyllobacteriaceae > Mesorhizobium > Mesorhizobium sp. RIZ17. The sequence continues at coordinate 2,059,959 of NZ_CP147861.1, read as the reverse complement.
ATCGCTCGATCCGCCACATCCATTCCGTCCGGGCCGTCGCGATCGACCGCGCCGCGCATGTCGTGCAGCTGTCGGACGGATCCTCCCTTTCCTACGACAAGCTGCTGCTGGCGACCGGGTCCGTGCCGCGCAAGCTGCCGATGCCGGGCCTGGGCGGCCGCTGCGTCTATCTCAGGACCTTCAACGATGCTTTGGCCATCCGTGCGCATCTCAGCGCCGGCAACCGTGTCGCCATCATCGGCGGCGGGTTCATCGGTCTCGAGCTTGGCGCCGCGGCGCGCAGGCTTGGCGTCGCGGTCACGGTCATCGAGGCGCAGCCGCGCATCCTGATGCGCGGCGTGCCGGCCGAGATCGCCGAAATCATCCACAAGGCGCATGAGGCCGAGGGCGTTGCGATCCGCATCGGCCAGGGGATCGCCGCGATTGCCGATGACGGCGCCGAGGTTCGCATCGCGCTTGCCGACGGGCAGGAGGTCGTCGCCGATCTCGCGGTGATCGGCATCGGTGCGGTGCCAGTGACGGCGCTTGCCGCCGAAGCCGGACTTGCGGTCGACAACGGCATCGCCGTGGACGAACATTTGCGCAGCGCCGACCCGGATATCTTCGCCGCCGGCGATTGCTGCTCCTTCCCGCTTGCGGTCTATGGCGGGCGGCGGGTTCGGCTGGAAGCCTGGCGCAACGCGCAGGAGCAGGGCGCACTCGCCGCAAAGAACATGCTGGGCGCCGATGAGGCGCATGCCGCCGTGCCGTGGTTCTGGTCGGATCAGTACGGGTTGACGCTGCAGATCGCCGGGCTGTCGGACGAAGGCCGCTCGACGGTGAGGCGCGATCTCGATGACGGCGCCTTCATCCTGTTCCACCTTGCCGAGAACGGCAGGCTGGTCGCGGCCAGCGGCATCGGCCCCGGCAATGCGGTGGCGCGCGACATCCGCCTGGCGGAAATGCTGATCGCCAAGCGGGCCAGCCCGGCGCCGGAGGCGCTCGGCTCGCAGGCGGTCAAGCTGAAGTCGCTGCTGGCGGCGTAAGCTGTCGCGCCAACTGTTGATCTCGGCGCTGCCCCTCGTCTGCCTGCAGGTATCTTCTCCCCGGCGTGACAATTGCATACGCGGTGCCAACATCTTGGAGATATCGTCAAAGGTCGACAGGGGGCGCCGTAGGTAAGGCGGCGACCTATCCTTCGTCATTCTGGGGCGGAGCAAGGAGCGAAGCGACGCGCGCAGACCCTAGAAATGACGAAGGAAAGGTTGGCGGGACAGCGCAAACACGGTTGAACTGAGCTCAAACCTGGCTTCCCTCCCGAAGCCTGACGCTCTAAAACAGCGCCTTCAGCTCATCCAGCTTGTCGTTGACCAGCCAGCCGTAATAGTTCTCTTCGGGCAGCTTTTCCGGTTCACCGGCAGCGCGGCGTTTTTCGTTCTCGGCCTTCAGCGCATAGGCGCGCTGCTCGGGGTTGCCGACATTGTAGAGCGTGGCGGTCAGGCCCGGATTTTTAGAGATGTCGAAGCCGGCGATGTTGCGGTAAGCGTCGATCGACTTCTTGATGGTCGCAGCGACGTAGGGCAGCGTCAGATCCGGGTCCATGATGGTCTTGTAGACCGTGTTGGGATCGCCGACGTCGAGCCTGGGCAGGCCCGAGACCTTGTGCACCAGGTCGCTCATCTGCAACGCCGTCAGCGGGTTCAACTGGCCGAGGCCGAAGGTCTGGCCGGCATAATAAGGCTGGAAGAAAGTGGCTCCGAAGCGGTCGTTGGGGAAATCCTCGCCGCCGACGGTCTTGCCGCGGAAGGAGCGGTTCCAGACCTGCTCGCGGCATTCCCAAAGGTCGTAGCTGTCGTCCGTGCCGGCGCATTTCTTGAATTCCGGCCGCTGGACGAAATCGCTGACATCCTCGCCGTCATAGGCAAAGGTGAGCTTGCTCGACAGATACGACATCGCCTTGACGTAATAGGTCTGCAGCCGGTCATAGGCGTCGACATTGTAGGTGTGCTCGCCGACGATGGCGCCGACGATATGCATAGGATCGATGCCGTAAGCCGCAGCCACCTTCCTGATCTTACCGCGCAGCTCGGCATCGTTCTGCAGCAGCGCGTAGACCTTGCGGTACTTGGCCTGGAAGGTGGTGTTGGTGGCCTGGGTGCGCCGGCTGGAGGCGCCCGGAATATCCGGCTGCACCGCGTTGCGGTTGCCCGGCGGCACCATGGTCGCGGCATCGGCGATCGCCACCGCCGCCGCCAGCGCAAGACCAACAAGGAGAAACAGGTACTTCTTCATTCGCCGCCGCCTTGGGGCGGCTCGGCTATCGCCGATCCACCCCAACCATTTGATTGAACGCAATTTCAGACGGAAAACCGCTTTCTTGAAATTGCTTTCGGAATGCGCGGCAACCTAGGTAAAGCGCCCGCCAGAGTCGAGAGAAGGCTGCCGACGGCGACCAAAAATGGTGGCCAGATGCTTCCATTTGGCCACACCTTGATGGTGTGCGCGTTTTTCGGGCCAGCTCGAAGGCCAGCCCGAAATCGGCACCAGGCTTAAAGGATGAACCGCGACAGGTCGGTGTTGCGCGACAGGTCGCCGACATGCTTCTCGACATAGGCGGCGTCGATGGTGACGGCGGTGCCATTGCGGTCCGGGGCGTCGTAGGAAATCTCGTCCAGCACGCGCTCCATCACGGTCTGCAGGCGCCGCGCGCCGATATTCTCGACGCTGGCATTGAGGTCGACGGCGATGCCGGCAAGCGAATCGATGGCGTCGTCGGTGAAGGTCAGCTCGACGCCTTCGGTCTTCATCAGCGCGATATACTGCTTGATGAGGCTCGCTTCCGTCTCGGTGAGGATGCGGATGAAATCCGCCTTCTCCAGCGCGCGCAGCTCGACACGGATCGGCAGGCGGCCCTGCAGCTCCGGCAAAAGGTCGGACGGCTTGGAGACGTGGAAGGCGCCCGAAGCGATGAACAGGATATGGTCGGTCTTGATCGGCCCATATTTGGTCGCAACCGTGGTGCCTTCGACCAGCGGCAGCAGGTCGCGCTGCACGCCTTCGCGTGACGGGCCGCCCGAAATGTCGCTCCTGGCCGCGATCTTGTCGATCTCGTCGAGGAAGACGATGCCGTCATTCTCGGCCGATTCCAGCGCCCTGCGCACCACCTCGTCCTGGTCCAGCAGCTTGTCGGACTCGTCATTGACCAAGAGCGCGTAGGAATCGCGCACCGTGGTCTTGCGGGTCTTGGTCTTGCGACCGCCCATCGCCTTCGACAGCATGTCGTTGATGTTGAGCACGCCGACATTGGCGCCCGGCATGCCGGGAATCTCGAAGCCGGGCATGCCGCCGGTGCCGGTGTCGGCCACCTCGATCTCGATCTCCTTGTCGTCGAGCTCGCCGTCGCGCAGCTTCTTGCGGAAGCTGTCGCGGGTGGCCGGGCTCGCCGTCTTGCCGACGAGGGCTTCCAGCACGCGTTCCTCGGCGTTGACCTGGGCGCGCGCGCCGACATCCCCGCGCATTTTTTCGCGCGCCAGGCCGATGGCGACCTCGACGAGGTCGCGCACGATCTGCTCGACATCGCGGCCGACATAGCCGACCTCGGTGAACTTGGTGGCCTCCACCTTGACGAAGGGCGCGCCGGCCAGCCGCGCCAGGCGGCGCGAGATCTCGGTCTTGCCGACGCCGGTCGGGCCGATCATCAGGATGTTCTTCGGCATCACCTCTTCGCGCATCTGGCCTTCCAGCTGCTGGCGGCGCCAGCGGTTGCGCAAGGCGATCGCCACGGCGCGCTTGGCGTCCTTCTGGCCGATGATGAAGCGGTCGAGTTCCGAAACGATTTCGCGGGGAGAAAAGGTGCTCATAAGACTCAAATTCCACTCTGCCACTGCCTGATGGACTCGAACGGATGCAGCAGCATGATCACGTTGAGCGTCAGATTGTCCCGGATGATGTAGCCCGTGCCGAGCTCGAAGATGAGCGCCAGGGCCACGATCACCCATATAGGTAGCTTTCGCGCCATCACAAATCCCAGCGCCATGAACAGCGTGTCGGACACCGAGTTGATGATCGAGTCGCCGTAATAGTTGAGTGAGATCGTGCCGGCGCGGTAACGATCGATGATAAAGGGGCTGTTCTCCAGGATCTCCCAGCCGCCCTCGATGAGGACGGCGAAAGCGAGCCTTAAGCCCACCGGCGAACGTGGAAACAGGAATGTCGCCAGCGCGTAGAACAGGAAGCCGTGGATGATATGCGAGAAGGTGTACCAGTCGGCGATGTGCTGGGAATTCTCCGGGCTGTTGACCACACCGTGCCAGAGTTTCACGTAGCCGCAGGTGCAGATCGGCGGATGGCCCATGCCGTAGAGCACGCCGGCCTGGAAAACGACCAGGGCGAGCACCAGCAGCAGGCCCATGCGCCAGCTGTCTTCGTAAGCGGAAAGCGTCTTGTCCCCTTCAGGCGCGATCATCCAGTCAGTCCCCCAGATTTTCGTCGTCGTCATCGGCGTCGACGGCCATCAGCACGACGTCCCCATATTGCGATTGCCTGCGGCCGATCGGCCTGAAGCCCGCCTTCTCATAGGCGCGGATGGCGCGGCCATTGTCGGGATGCGGATCGATGATGACACGCGGCGCGCCTTCCTCGAAAAGCTCCTCGACGAACTGGCGCACGATGGCCGAGCCATGGCCGATGCCGACCAGCTCCGGCGGACCGATCGTGAGGTCGATGCCCAGCGTGCCGAAGGGCTGGTCCGCATAGGGATGATCGTCCTCCATATGCGGATCGTAGCTCTGCAGGTAGGCGATCGGCCTGCCGTCCAGCTCGACGATCAGCGGCTCCACCGAGACCGAATCCATATGCTCTCTGATTTCGGCGATCTCCTTGCCGGGATCGTCCCACCACTGGGCGACATGCGGCTCGCGCAGCCACCGGGCAATCGTCGGCAAGTCTTCTTCGGTCACCGGCCGAAATTCGTAGCTATGTTCCTGATTGACCATGATCTCTTCCGAAAACCTGTGACCACTTTTCGGGATCATAGCCGCTCAAGCGGCATCGAGCGTTTCGACGACAAAATTGTTGTTGGTGTAGACGCAGATGTCGGACGCGATCTGCATGGCCTTGCGGGCGATCTCCTCGGCATCCTTGTCGGTGTCGATGAGGGCACGGGCCGCGGCCAGCGCGTAATTGCCGCCGGAGCCGATGGCCATGACGCCATGCTCGGGCTCCAGCACGTCGCCATTGCCGGTCAGCGCCAGCGAGACCGACTTGTCGGCGACCAGCATCATGGCTTCCAGGCGGCGCAGATAGCGGTCGGTGCGCCAGTCCTTGGCGAGCTCGACGCAGGCGCGCGTCAGCTGGTCGGGATATTGTTCGAGCTTGGCCTCAAGCCGCTCGAGCAGGGTGAAGGCGTCGGCGGTAGCGCCGGCGAAGCCGGCAATGACGCTGCCGCCCTTGCCGATGCGGCGCACCTTGCGGGCATTGCCCTTCATGATCGTCTGGCCGAGGCTGACCTGGCCGTCGCCGGCGATCACCACCTTGTTGCCCTTGCGCACGCTGATGATGGTCGTGGCGTGCATGGTGAGTTCATTCGACATTTTCTGCTCCGATTCGCGCTATCCCTTGAAGGCGATTGGCGCGGTACGAGTGAGTTTTGATCGGCCATATGTATGCATAGGGCGAACGATTGCAAACCGCCGTCCGGCAAGGGCGATAACGACCGGAATGGCAACTGGCAATCGCCGGATCATGCTGATAGAAGGCTCTCGTTTTCAAGCCCCGGGGCTCCGAACGGGCAACAAGGACAGAGCGATGACGCGTTCCGCCGAAGTCAGCCGCAAGACCAAGGAAACCGAGATTTCGGTCTCGGTCCATGTCGACGGCAAGGGCAAAGCCGATATTTCGACCGGCGTCGGCTTCTTCGACCATATGCTCGACCAGCTATCGCGGCATTCGCTGATCGATATGAAGATCAAGGCCAAGGGCGACCTGCATATCGACGACCACCACACGGTCGAGGACACCGGGATCGCGATCGGCCAGGCGCTGAGCAAGGCGCTGGGCGAGCGGCGCGGCATCATGCGCTATGCCTCGATCGAGCTTGCCATGGACGAGACGCTGACCAGGGCGGCGATAGACGTCTCCGGCCGGCCCTTCCTGGTCTGGAACGTCGCCTTCACGTCGCCGAAGATCGGCACGTTCGACACCGAACTGGTGCGCGAGTTCTTCCAGGCGCTGGCGCAGAATGCCGGCATCACGCTGCATGTGACCAATCATTACGGTGCCAACAACCACCATATCGCCGAAACCTGCTTCAAGGCGGTGGCGCGGGCGCTGCGCGCAGCACTGGAGCCCGATCCGCGCCAGCCCGACGCGGTGCCGTCCACCAAGGGATCCCTGAAAGGCTAGCCCTATGGCGATCTATGTCGTGATGCAGCCGCCGGCCGGCGACAACAAAGCCAGGGACGCAATTTTCGTGCGCGACAGCTTCACCTGGCTGGGCTTCCTGGCCGCGCCGCTCTGGTTCGCCTGGCACCGTCTGTGGATCGAGGCGGCCCTGACCTTCGTCGTCATGGCGATCCTGTCGGTGACCGGCGAGAAGCTCGGACTCGAAGGGGCCGGGTCGTTGCTGTCGCTGCTGGTCTCGCTCTATGTCGGGTTCGAAGGCCAGGCCCTGCGCATCGCATCACTGCGCCGGCGCGGCTGGCGGGAATGGGGCGTCGTCGAAGCCGGCAATCTTGGCGATGCCGAGACGCGCCAGGCGCTGGAAGCCGGCGAGGAAGGCGAGGAGGCGGCACCGATGCCGCGCATCGTGCCGGACGCATCGCTCGCCCGTCCGCCGCAAACCGGCATGGCGCTGGGGCTGACCCATACGCCTGGAAGGCCCTGACATGCGGGTAGCCATCATCGATTACGGCTCGGGCAATCTGCGCTCGGCCACCAAGGCCTTCGAGCGCGCCGCGCATGAGGCGGGTCTTGCCGCGACCATCGAGCTGACGGCCGACGCGGAGCGCGTGCGTTCCGCCGACCGCATCGTGCTGCCGGGTGTCGGCGCCTATGCCGACTGCGCCGCCGGCCTGCACGCGGTGCCGGGCATGTGGGAGGCGGTGGAGGAGGCGGCCATCGCCAAGGGGCGGCCTTTCCTCGGCATCTGCGTCGGCATGCAGCTGATGTCGGAACGCGGCCTCGAAAAGACCGTCACCAGGGGCCTCGGCTGGATCGCCGGCGACGTCAAGGAGATCACGCCGTCGGATCCGGCGCTGAAGATCCCGCAGATCGGCTGGAACACGATCGAGCTTGCCCGGCAGCATCCGCTGTTTTCCGGCATCGAGACCGGCCCGAAGGGGCTGCATGCCTATTTTGTCCATTCCTATCATCTCGAAGCGAAGAATCCCGCCGAAGTGCTGGCGACCGCCGACTATGGCGGGCCGGTGACGGCCGCCGTTGCCCGCGACAACCTTGCCGGCACGCAATTCCATCCCGAAAAGAGCCAGGCGCTTGGCCTGGCTCTGATCACCAATTTCCTGAAATGGAGGCCCTAGAGATGAGCAAGAAGGGCTATTGGATCGCGCTGATCGATGTCCACGATCCAGACGTCTACAGGCAATACATCGAGGCCAATGGGAAGGCCTTCGCCAAGTATGGCGCGAAGTTCCCGGTCCGGCCCGGTCGTTACACCAGTCCGGAGGGGCCGACAGGCAACCGCCATGTGGTGGTGGAATTCGAGTCCTATGAGACGGCGCTCGCTTGCTACGAGTCGCCCGAATACCAGGAAGCCTCAAAATTCCGGCTCGCCGCTTCGACCGGCCATTTCGTCATCGTCGAGGGCGCCTGATCCATGATCCTGTTTCCGGCGATAGACCTCAAGGACGGCCAATGCGTGCGCCTTAAGCACGGCGATATGGCCACCGCCACCATCTACAATGACGATCCCGCCGCGCAGGCGAAGGCCTTCGAGGACCAAGGTTTCGAGTGGCTGCATGTCGTCGACCTCAACGGCGCCTTCAAGGGCCAGAGCGTCAACTCCGCCGCGGTCGGCGCCATCCTCAAGGCGACGAAAAACCCGGTGCAGCTCGGCGGCGGCATCCGCACCCTGCCGCAGATCGAGGATTGGCTGGATCGCGGTCTCGCCCGCGTCATCCTCGGCACGGTCGCGGTGCGCGAACCTGAGCTGGTGAAGCAAGCATGCAAGGCTTTCCCGGGCAAGGTCGCCGTCGGCATCGACGCCAAGGGCGGTAAGGTCGCCGTCGAGGGCTGGGCCGAAGCCTCCGAGCTCGGCGTCGTCGAGCTGGCGAAGAAATTCGAGGGGGCCGGCGTTGCCGCCATCGTCTACACCGATATCGATCGCGACGGCGTGCTGACCGGCATCAACTGGGATTCGACCATCGACCTCGCCGAGGCGGTGTCCATTCCGGTGATCGCATCCGGCGGCCTCGCCTCGATCGCCGACATCGTGCGCATGACCATGCCCGACGCGAAGAAACTGGAAGGCGCGATCTCCGGCCGCGCCCTATATGACGGACGTATCGACCCGGCCGAGGCGCTGGCGATCCTGCGCGGCGAGCGGGCGGAGGCAAGAGCGTGAACATTTCCATCATCCTGGCCTCCTATGACAGCGGCCATTTCCACGGTGGCTGCGGCCAGGGCCCGGACGCGCTGATCTCAGGCGGACTGGCCGAGGCGCTGAAGCTCGCCGGCCATGACGTCGAGGTGCATGACATCGGCAAGGTGGTCGAGGACGAAGACGAGCGCGAGATCAGCACCGGATTCGCCGTCTGCAACGCCGTTTCCGGCCAGGTCCGCATTGCGCTGGACAGGAAGCGGTTTCCGATCGTGCTGGCGGGCAACTGCCTGACTGCCGCGGGCGCCGTGGCCGGCGCCGGCGCCGACGCTATCATCTGGGCCGACCAGCATGGCGACCTCAACACGCCGGAAACCACCACGACGGGCTTTCTCGACGGCATGGCGCTGGCTGTCGCGCTGGGCCTGTGCTGGCGGCCGATGGCCAACCAGATCCCCGGCTTCAAGCCGGTCGATCCATCACGCTGCGTTCTGGTCAATGCGCGCGACCTCGACGAGGCCGAAAAGGCGCTGTTGAACACGCTGCCCGTCATCCGGACCGAGTGCCCGGACTGGAAGGCTGCTGCGCAGCGGCTGAAGGTCGACGGCGCAACCCGGGTGCATATGCATGTCGACCTCGACGTGCACGACCCCGAAAAGCTGCAAGCCAACCGCTACACCACGCCCGGCGGCCCGGCGCCGGAGCAGATGCGCATGGCGATGTGCGGCCTCGCCGGGCCGCTCGCCATCGCCGGGCTGACCATTTCCGCCTACGATCCGGCCTTCGACCCCAAGGGCGACGTGCCGCCGCTGGTCGGCGAGCTGGTGGTCGACCTGCTCTCGACCCTGGAAGGCAAGTGATGCTCAAGGCCCGCGTCATCCCCTGCCTCGACGTCAAGAACGGCCGCGTGGTCAAGGGCGTCAATTTCGTCGATCTGATCGACGCCGGCGACCCGGTCGAGGCCGCCAAGGCGTACGACGCGGCCGGCGCCGACGAGCTCTGCTTCCTCGACATCACCGCCTCGTCCGACAATCGCGAGACGATCTTCGACGTGGTCGCCAGGACGGCCGAGCAGTGCTTCATGCCGCTCACCGTCGGCGGCGGCGTGCGCCAAGTGGCCGACATCCGCAAGCTGCTTCTGGCCGGCGCCGACAAGGTGTCGATCAACACGGCGGCGGTGAAGAATCCGGACTTCGTCGCGGAAGCCGCCGACAAGTTCGGCAACCAGTGCATCGTCGTGGCGATCGACGCCAAGAAGGTCTCGGCGCAAGGCGAGACCGACCGCTGGGAGATATTCACCCATGGCGGGCGCGAGAAGACGGGCATCGACGCGGTCGAATTCGCCAAGACGATGGTCGATCGCGGCGCCGGCGAGATCCTGCTGACCTCGATGGACCGCGACGGCACCAAGGCCGGCTACGACCTTGCGCTCACGCGCGCGATCGCCGATGCCGTGCGCGCGCCGGTGATCGCTTCCGGCGGCGTCGGAACGCTCGATCATCTGGTCGAAGGCATCCGCGACGGCCATGCCGGTGCGGTGCTTGCCGCCTCGATCTTCCATTTCGGCACTTACACGATCGCCGAGGCCAAGGCGCATATGGCCAAAGCCGGCCTGCCGATGCGGCTGGACTCGGCCGCCCATCGGACTTAAACCACTGCTATGGCTCAATTTTCGCTCGCCGAGCTGGAAACGATCATCCATCAGCGCGCCCATTCCGGCGACGCTGACTCATGGACGGCGAAACTGTTCGCCAAGGGCATGGACAAGGCGGCGCAGAAGCTCGGCGAAGAAGCGGTCGAGACCGTGATCGCCGCCATCCGTGGCGACAGGCAGGCGCTCGTTTCGGAAAGTGCCGATCTTCTGTATCATTGGCTGGTCGTCCTCGGCATAGCGGGCATTCCGCTGGACGACGTGCTGAAAGAGCTCGAAGGCCGCACCAGCCGCTCGGGCATTGTCGAAAAGGCGTCCCGGTCAAAGGGCTGACCGGTAAGAGGGTAGGAAACCCGATGGACCAGTTGGCTCCGACCGAGAAGTATTCCCCCTATCGTTTCTTCTCCGCCGAGCAATGGTCGCAATTCCGCGCCGACACGCCGCTGACGCTGACGGAAGACGAGATCGACCGGCTGCGCTCGCTCAACGACCCGGTCGACCTCGAAGAGGTCAAGCGCATCTACCTCTCGCTGTCGCGGCTACTCTCGGCCCATGTCGAGGCAAGCCAGTTGCTGTTTCGGCAGCGCCAGGCCTTCTTCAAGGCGCAGGACGTCGTCAAGACGCCCTTCATCATCGGCATTGCCGGCTCGGTCGCGGTCGGCAAGTCGACCACGGCGCGCGTGCTGAAGGAGCTTCTGGCGCGCTGGCCGTCGAGCCCGAAGGTCGACCTCATCACCACCGACGGTTTCCTCTTGCCCAACGAGATCCTGCGCCGCGAGAACCTCATGGAGCGCAAAGGGTTCCCCGAGAGCTACGACGTCGGCGCGCTGCTCAGGTTCCTGTCCGGCATCAAGTCGGCACAAAGCAGCGTCATCGCGCCGGTCTATTCGCACCTGACCTATGACGTCATCCCCGGCGAGTTCGTCACCATCGACCGTCCGGATATATTGATCTTCGAAGGCATCAACGTCTTGCAGCCGGGAAAGCTGCCGAAGGACGGCAAGATCGTGCCGTTCCTGTCCGACTTCTTCGATTTCGCCATCTATATCGATGCCGACGAGAAGCTGATCCATCAGTGGTACATCCAGCGTTTCATGCGGCTGCGCGAAACCGCCTTCCGCAATCCGGACTCCTTCTTCCACCGCTATTCGCAGCTTTCGCAGGATGCCGCGCGGGCCATCGCCGAAGGGCTCTGGGCCAACATCAACCTGAAGAACCTGCGCGAGAACATCCTGCCGACCAGGGCGCGCGCCGATCTCATCCTGCGCAAAGGCGCCAACCACCTGATCGAGGAAGTGGCGTTAAGGAAATTGTGACCCGCTTAACGGCGTCTTAGGCAATCCCGACTAGCTTCGCCAGCCGGACTCCAACTGGGAGACGGTGCTGGCGCTGGCTTCCATCCTGGTGCCGGTGCTGAACGTCGCAAGTTTGTCTTCACGGGAAGCGGTCCCATGAGCTCCAGCAGTTCCCCCTGCCCCAAAGGAAGGAGCCGATGACCGCCTTTCTGGACAGCTCATCTGCGGACGCGCCAATCGGCGAAGCGCGCAAGACGCGGACATGGACGGTGGTTCTTTGCTTGCTGGTGCTGGCAGCCGCCGTTCCCTGGCAGATGCGATGGGGCGTCATACCCGACACGAGCTGGGTGATCACCTTGTGCGAGAAGATGCTTGCCGGGTCACGGCTCTATGTCGACATTTTCGAAGTCAATCCGCCTTTCACGCCTTGGATGTTCATGCCGGCCGTGGCGCTCGCGCACAAGATCGGTATCTCGCCGGAAATCGCGGTTCATGTCTACAGCTATGCGATCTGCCTGGCAGGATTGGGCCTTGCCGCATGGATCGCCAGGCAGGCCGGTCTTGCCGAGAACCGCGCTCTGTTTGCGATGTTGCCCCTGTTTCTGGCGCTGCTGGTCATCTTCCCCGGCAATGCCTTCAGCGAGCGGGAGCATCTTGGGATCGCGCTGTATTTGCCGTTGCTCATGCTGACGGCCTGGCGCGCGGCGCCAATTGACGGTCGAACACCCAGCCTGCCGGTGGCCCTCCTTGCCGGATTGAGCGGCAGCATCCTGGTTCTGGTGAAGCCCTATTATGCACTGGTCGTGCTCGTTCCGGCTCTCTACGCAGCGTGGAGCCGCCGGTCGATCCGGACGCTTTTCGCCGTCGAGTACTGGGTGATCGGCCTGGTGTGCGTCGCGTATGTCGTCGCCGTGCAGTATTTCCATCCGGAATTCCTGAGCGTCATCTACCCGGTGCTGGCCGACACCTATATGCGGATGCAGAAAATGTATGCGTTGCTGACGACCTATGTGCCGATCTATGTGGTCGCGCTCGTGGCGCTGCGCTTCGTTCGGCCGGGATTGCCTTTGTCGCCTCTGGTCAGCGTATTCACGCTTGCTTCGCTGGCTGCGACCGTGCCGCTGATCTACCAGGCAAAAGGCTGGGCCTATCACGCATTTCCGGCCTTCAGCCTGATTCTGGCGGCGCTCCTGTTGAGGATGGCGCAAGCGGCCCCGGCAACCTACAAGTCGCCGGGGACGGCAATGGAACTGGGGTGCAAGACGCTGCTGGCTGCCATCATTGCCGCCGCCGCCATCCCGTTCATGCAAACACAGAAGCTCAATGCCGAGTTTGTCGCCAAGATCGAGGCGGCGACCGATCGGCCGACTGTCGCGCTTGTCGGCGCCGACATCTCGGGGGGCCATCCACTTACCCGCATGCTCGGCGGGACGTGGATTTCACGCGATTGCAGCGATTGGCTGGGTTATTCGGCGCGTTATCTTTCGGGCCTCGCAACCCTGGAGGGCGACAGGGAGACGGCATCGCACTACCGGCAGATCGTCGATCGCTACGTCGAGAGCAAGCTCGCCGAACTCGAAACCAAACAGCCCGCCGTGATCATCATCGAGAAAAAAGACAGGGGCTGGATTGCGGAGCTTGTCCGGCGGCAGGACTACGTTAACTTCCTGCGCGGCTACCAGCAGATTGCCGAGAATGACGACCTTCAGGTGCTGCTGCGCAATCCAGGAACTGGCCAGGCCGAGTGATCCGTTGCCGCCCTTTTTGGGTAGGTCGCGAGGAAAAGTATGAGCGGTCAGTCTCGGCAACTTCGCCGAAGCGACGCGGGCGCGGCGACCTCATCCTTCGCAAGGGCGCCAACCACCTGGTCGAAGAGGTAGCGCTGCGGAAGGTTTAAAGCGCGTCGCGCTGAGACGGATTCAGGCGACGCGTCTAAAGTGCGTCGCGTGAAAACGGATTCACACAACGCGCTTTAGGTGTTTGTTTGATGCACGTCGTCATCGCAAAACCGAGGTCACTTTTGCGCGCACGCGACCTGCTCTAAGTTTTTGATGTTAAGCATGTCTTTGTCCCGAAACCGGGTTCACTTACGGGAGACATGCTTTAATTCCCGCGGCGGACGGAAGGCTGCGGCGAAGTCGCCGAGCCCGTCGCTGCGCACGTATCCTGGAATGCTTTAGGCCAGGGACGGTTCTCCCGAGAGTTCAGCCTTGCGGCCTGTCGTCCATATCGAATGCAGCATCCACGCGGCAACAAACAGCGGGATCAGGACGGCGACGCAATATCCGCCCCAGGTGAAAAAATGCACGACGAAAGGCCCGAGCCAGCAAATCGCCAGGATCAGTCGAGGCGGCCTCGAAACCATCGCGGCGAGCATCGCGACCGCTACGGCCACACCGATCGTGTCGTAGGTGTAGCCATAGGGCGTGGCAAGGATCGCAAGGACAGCGGTAAGCACCACGCGTTCCTGATGCGAGACCAGGCGCCGCGGCCACCAGAGCCAGATCGCCGCGGCGATGGAAGCGATGGTCGCGACAGCCTGGATGCCATAGGCGGGGGCCAGCCCGAGGCCGACAGCCCTTGCCGTGAAGAACACCGTTATGGCGTTGTACTGATAGGGTTGCGGATATGGCGCCTGCATGATCGCCGTCATCAAGGGACGGGTTTCGGTCAGGAACAGACGCCAGACATCAAAGCCGAAGAACAGGCCGGTGGCGACGGCGATCACGACCGCGGTCCCGATGGCCGCGAAAATGGCGCGCCAGTTGCCGCTGGCGAGCAGGCAGAAGGGCACAAGGATGCCGAGATGCGGCTTGATCGTCAGCAGGCCGAACAGGATCCCGGCCAGCAGCGGACGCCTGGGCGCCACGGCGAGGCCGCCGATCAACAGCGCGGTGGTCAGCGCGCCGTTCTGGCCGAATACCGAGTTCCAGATCACCGCGGGGCTCAAGACAATCGCCAGTTCGAGGGCCGCTCCGAGCTTCAGCGGCCGGATCGCCAGCCACAGACAGAACACGGTCCCAACCGTCCAGACCAGATAGGCAGGCAAGATCGGCAAGGTGGCAAGCGGAACGCCGAGCAACAGGATGTTCGGCGGATAGCTCCATTCCTGATTGGGAAGATCGGGCGAGAGCATGGCGCGCAGCGCCGCGCGGTAGGCGTCCACATCGAAGAGGGTAGCAACATGGCCGTCGATGGCCATGCGCGAACCAGCCCAGAGATTGGTGAAGTCCCAATAGGGAAGCCTGTGCGAAAGTTCGGAAAATCCTTTGCTGTTCAGGGTCCACAAACTGCTCAGGTAAACCTCGGTCATCCAAAGCGCGACGATCGACACCACCGTGACGATGGCTACGTCCAAGAGGCTTCTGGTCCTGATCCAGTCCGGCTGCATGGCGACCTCGATTTCGCAACCGACCTTTTAGTCGCGGTGTCCTTAAGATCGCGTTGCCTCGGCGCCAAGCAGCTCAGGCCGGGACCGTCACCCGGCGCAGCGTCAGGTTGATGCGGCCGCCATTCTTCAGAAGCGCCGACGTCGCGGGATAGATGCGGTCGACGCCGTGGAAGGCGAGGCGTCCTTCATCGCCGAGCACGACGACGTCGCCACTCTTCAGCCTGAACGACTTCGTGCCGTCTTCGCGCCTGTCCTGGCCGACCCGGAACAGGCAGTCGTCGCCCAGCGAGACCGACACCACGGGCGCGGCGAAATCCTGCTCGTCGCGATCCTGATGCAGGCCCATTCTGGCGTCCGCCGAATAGAAGTTGACCAGGCATGCCTCGGGCGGATGCGGATAGGCCGAGACCTCGCGCCACAGTTGCAGCAAGGCTTCCGGGATCGGCGGCCAGGGCTCGCCCGTCACCGGATGCGTGGGCTGGTAGCGATAGCCGCGCTCCTTGTCGGTCACCCAGCCAAGCGCGCCGCAATTGGTCATGCGCACGCTCATCTCCTTGCCGGTGCGCGGCATGGCCGGCACGTAGAGGGGCGCCGCCTGCACGACGCGCCTGATCTCCTCGACCAGCATTTCCTGGGCCGGGCGGGTAATGTAGCCCGGCATATGGCGAACGCCTTTGGGCAGAACGAGCATGGATCGATCCGATCAATTGGCCAGAGAGCATGCCACCGAAGAAACAGCTCCGCGACCCGAAAACGGCCGCTCGCTTCCCGTATGCCGGCCTCAGTCGCTGTCGACCCGGCCGCGCAGCTTCTTCACCGTCGATCGGCCCGCCTTGCTCTTGAGGCGGCGCTCCACGGCGCCCTTGGACGGCCTGGTCTTCTTGCGCGGCGGCGGTGGCGGCTCGGCCGCCTTGGCGATCAACGCCGTCAGCCGCGTCCGCGCGTCGGCCCGGTTCTGCTCCTGGGTGCGGAAGCGGCCGGCCTCGATGACGATGACGCCGTCCTTGGTGGCGCGCTGGCCGGCAAGCCTGATGGCACGCGCGCGCACCCGCTCGGACAGGCCGGAAGCGTTCGCCGCGTCAAAGCGCAGCTGCACGGCGGTGGCTACCTTGTTGACGTTCTGGCCGCCCGGGCCGGACGAGCGGATGAAGTCCTCATGCAGGTCGCCCGCACGGATGACCGCTTCGCCGGAGATGATGATGTCGTCGTCGCTCGCCATGCCTGCACTCATGACGCGGCTGCGGCAAAAAGAAAAGGCCCGGCGCCAGAGCGGTTCACCGCCTCACGGAAACGGTGACCTCTCTGGCTTTCTCTGTTGACGCAATTCCGGACGGAAAACCGTTTCACACTTTTCCTGGAATTGCGCTGGCCGGGCCCTGGAGGAACGATGCCTGAGACGGCGACCTATTCCGCTGCTTCCTGCAGGCGCGGCGCGGCGCCCAGGATGGTGGCGTCGACGTGGCGTTCGAACTTCTCGAAATTGGTCGCGAACATGTTGACCAGCTTCGCGGCCTGGCGGTCGTAACCGGCCTTGTCCGCCCAGGTCGAGCGCGGGTCGAGAATGGCGCTCTCGACACCCGGGACCGCCACCGGCACCTCGAAGCCGAAATTGGCGTCGGTGCGGAACTCGGCCGAGTTCAGCGAGCCGTCGAGCGCGGCGCCCAGCAAGGCGCGCGTCACCTTGATGGGCATGCGGCGGCCGGTGCCATAGGCGCCGCCGGTCCAGCCGGTGTTGACCAGCCAGCAGTCGACGCCATGGCTGGCGATCAGCTCGCGCAGCAGATTGCCGTATTCGGACGGGTGGCGCGGCATGAACGGGGCGCCGAAGCAGGTCGAGAAGGTCGCCTCCGGCTCGGTGACGCCCTTTTCCGTGCCGGCAACCTTCGCGGTATAGCCCGACAGGAAGTGGTACATCGCCTGCGCCGGCGTCAGCCTGGCGATCGGCGGCATGACGCCAAAGGCGTCGGCGGTCAGCATGATGATGTTCTTCGGATGACCGGCGCGGCCGGTCTTCGAGGCGTTGGGGATAAAGTCCAGCGGATAGGCGCAGCGCGTGTTTTCGGTCAGGCTGCCATCGTTGAAATCCGGAACGCGACCGGCGTCGAGCACCACGTTCTCCAACACCGTGCCAAAGCGCTGCGTGGTGGCGAAGATCTCCGGTTCGGCCTCGGCCGACAGCCTGATCGTCTTGGCGTAGCAGCCGCCCTCAAAATTGAAGATGCCGTGCGGACCCCAGCCATGCTCGTCGTCGCCGATCAGCGTGCGCGACGGATCCGCGGAAAGCGTCGTCTTGCCGGTGCCGGAGAGGCCGAAGAAGACGGCCGTGTCGCCGTCCGGACCTTCATTGGCGGAGCAATGCATCGGCATGACGCCCTTTGCCGGCAGCAGATAGTTCAGCATGGTGAACACCGACTTCTTCATCTCGCCGGCATAGGAGGTGCCGCCGATCAGCACGATCTTGCGGGTGAGGTCGACCGCGATCACCGTTTCCGTGCGGGTGCCGTGACGTGCCGGATCGGCGCGGAAGGAGGGCAGATCGATGATGGTCATGCGCGGCGCGAAGCGCTCGAGCTCCGCGGCGTCGGGGCGGATCAGGAGGTTGCGGATGAACAGCGAATGCCAGGCGAATTCGGTGATGACCCGGGTCGGCAGGTTCAGATCGGCGTCGGCACCGCCGACGAGGTCCTGGACATAGAGGTCCTTGTCCGCCGCATGGGCGCGGAAGTCGGAAAGCAGCGCCTCGAACTGGGTGGGCAAGATCGCCTTGTTGTTGTCCCACCATACATGCGGCTCGGTCGCTTCGTCGCGCACGACGAATTTGTCCTTCGGCGAACGGCCGGTGTGCTGGCCGGTCTCGGCGACCAGCGCGCCCTGCGCGGTCAGCCTCGCCTCGCCACGCCGGATCGCTTCCTCATAGAGTTCGGCCGCGCCGAAATTGTAGCGGACCATGCCCGTGGTGTTCAGGCCGATCGCGTCAATGGCGCAGTCGGGGTTGCGTTTGCCGGCTTCCGACATCAAATTTCCTCTCTGGATTGGCCGCATCTGACGGGTGATTTCCCGGAGCCCGCGCTGGGGCCGCCAGGTTCAGAACCAGAAAAGGCGAATGATATCAAATCATTAATCGATTTAAAAAATTTGAAAGTTGTTTAAATCGTTTATATGTGCAAAAAACCGCAGAGGTTGCCCAAAGGATTGGCAGGCTTGGTTCGTCCAATCCCAATATGGGTGCGATGGCGTGTGACGGCAGGCCGAGCGTGACTTCGGACAAGGCCCGTGCCACATTTTGTACCCAATTTGTCCTGCAAAAGCCCCTTCTCGACGACAGAAGGGACAGCTCATGAGGGAGCCACTTGAAATGGCAACAATCGCGCTTGTCGACGACGACCGCAACATTCTGACCTCGGTGTCGATCGCGCTCGAGTCCGAGGGCTATCGGGTCGAAACCTACACCGACGGCGCGTCGGCGCTGGAAGGCCTGGCGGCGCGGCCGCCGAATCTCGCCATCCTCGACATCAAGATGCCGCGCATGGACGGCATGGAGCTGTTGCGCCGCATGCGCCAGAAGTCGGATCTGCCGGTCATCTTCCTGACCTCGAAGGACGACGAGATCGACGAATTGTTCGGCCTCAAGATGGGCGCCGACGACTTCATCCGCAAACCCTTCTCGCAACGCCTTCTGGTCGAACGCGTGCGCGCGGTGCTGCGCCGCACCAGCGCCCGCGAGGCGGCGGCCAAGGCGCCGAGCCAGCAGGCCCGCTCGCTCGAACGCGGCCAGCTGGTGATGGACCAGGAACGCCACACCTGCACCTGGAAGGGCGAGCCGGTGACGCTGACAGTGACCGAGTTCCTCATCCTGCATTCGCTGGCGCAGCGCCCCGGCGTGGTAAAAAGCCGTGATGCGCTGATGGATTCAGCCTATGATGAACAGGTCTATGTCGACGACCGCACCATCGACAGCCACATCAAACGGCTGCGCAAGAAGTTCAAGGCTGTCGACGACGACTTCGAGATGATCGAAACCCTTTACGGAGTCGGGTACCGGTTCCGGGAAGCATGAGATAGGCAGTAGGCAGTAGTGAATAGTCAGTAGTCAGTTTTGAATGATGCGAGCGGCCAGTCATAGCCGCAGTCAGCCAACCTTTCCCTACTGCCTACTCACTACTCACTAACTAAGCAGGGCCTGCTATTCGATGGCAGTGGAAGTAGAGCGAGGCAGACGGGCGGGCGCGGCAAGGCGCCCGTCGCGGATCGTGCCCGCCTTCGTGTCGAAGTTCACGGTGCCGATGCGCCGGTTTCTCGGCCATCACATCTTCTCCAGCCTGACGCGGCGCATCCTGTTCCTCAACCTGGCCGGCCTTGCCGTGCTGGTGACAGGCATCCTTTATCTCAACACCTTCCGCGACGGGCTGATCGACGCGCGCGTCGAGAGCCTGATGACGCAGGGCGAGATCATCGCCGGCGCGATCGCGGCCTCGGCGACAGTCGAGACCGATTCGATCAGCATCGACCCGGAAAAGCTGCTGGAGCTGCAGGCCGGCGAGAGCCTTGGGCCGGGTTCCGACCAGCTCGACAACCTCGATTTCCCGATCAATCCGGAGCGCGTCGCGCCGGTGCTGAGGCGTCTGATCTCGCCGACGCGCACCCGCGCCCGCATCTATGACCGCGACGCCAACCTGCTGCTCGATTCGCGCCATCTCTATTCGCGCGGCCAGATCCTGCGCTACGACCTGCCGCCGGTCGAGGACGAACAGCCGGACCTCCTGGAACGGGTCGAGAAATTCGTCTTCGACTTCTTCCGCAACAAGGACCTGCCCGTCTACCACGAGCAGCCCGGTGGCAATGGCGCGGCCTTCCCGGAAGTGGTCAAGGCGCTGACCGGTAGCCCCTCGACCATCGTGCGGGTGAGCGAGCAAGGCGAGCAGATCGTCTCCGTCGCGGTGCCGATCCAGCGTTTCCGCGCCGTGCTCGGTGTGTTGATGCTGTCCACCGAAGGCGGCGACATCGACAAGATCGTGGCGGCCGAGCGCAAGGCGATCCTGCGCGTGTTCGGCGTGGCGGCTCTGGTCACCGCGATCCTGTCGATGCTTCTGGCATCCACCATCGCCAATCCGCTGCGCCGGCTTTCCGCGGCCGCCGTCAGGGTGCGGCGCGGCGTCAAGAGCCGCGAGGAAATCCCCGATTTCTCCGACCGCCAGGACGAGATCGGCAATTTGTCCATTGCCGTGCGCGACATGACGAATGCGCTGTACGCGAGAATCGAGGCGATCGAGAGTTTCGCCGCCGACGTGTCGCATGAATTGAAGAACCCGCTGACGTCGCTGCGCAGCGCCGTCGAGACATTACCTTTGGCGAAAAACGATGCTTCTCGCGCGCGTCTGATGGAAATCATCCAGCACGATGTGAGGCGGCTCGACCGGCTGATAACCGACATCTCCGACGCCTCCCGCCTCGACGCCGAGTTGGCGCGCGAGGATGCCGGCACCGTGGATTTGAAGAAGTTCATCACCGACCTCGTCGCCGTGTCACGCGAGACGACGCGCAACAAGAAGGCAGTCGAGATCGAGTTCAAGGTGGCAAAGCTGCCGGCCGGCGCAAAAGGCTTCTTCGTCGTCGGCCATGACCTCAGGATCGGCCAGGTCATCACCAACCTGATCGAGAACGCACGCTCCTTCGTGCCCGACGAGCACGGCCACATCGCCATTTCGCTGGCGCGCGCGGGCAAGTTCAACATCATCACCGTCGACGACAACGGCCCGGGTATCCGGGCCGAGAACATCGACCGCATCTTCGAGCGCTTCTACACCGACCGGCCGGCCGGCGAGGCGTTCGGCCAGAACTCCGGGCTCGGGCTGTCGATCAGCCGCCAGATCGTCGAGGCGCATGGCGGCACGCTGACGGCCGAGAACATCCCCGGCACCAAGCCCGGCGAGATCAAGGGCGCGCGTTTCGTGGTGACGCTGCCGGCCGAAGGCTGAGCCCAGGCGCCGACCCGATGATGTCCGACCCCGCCGCGAAGCCTGAAAACATCCATGGAACCGCAATCCTGATCGGCGATCGCGGCATCCTTATCACCGGGCCGTCCGGCGCCGGCAAAACGACGCTGGCGCTGACCCTCCTGGACCATTGCCGCACGCGCGGGCTGTTCTCGCGGCTGATCGGCGACGACAGAGTGCTTGCCGTGGCCCATGCCGGCCGGCTTGTCTGCCGCGTGCCGACGACGATAGCGGGCCTCGCCGAAGTGCCAGGTTTCATGCCGCGCCGGCTGCCGTTCGAACCGGGCGGCGTAATCGACCTCAATGTGCGGCTGGTGCCGAAGACGGAGATGTCCCGTTTCCAGGAGGAAACCAGCGAGCCGGTGGCAGGCTGCCCGGTGCCGCGTATCGACCTTGCCGAACGCAACGCAGCCACCGCCTTGCCGGCGATAATGGCGCGGTTGTCGATCCAGCCTTTTTCATGATCGGGCCGGGGTTTTTTTGTTGCGATGCGTCAAAATGGCCCGGGCTGCCGCAATTTTGGGCTTGTCAACCGGCCGCGCGTCGACAAGATAGCGCTCCCGCCGCCTGGAATGGCCGGCGAACATAAGATACGCCTGTGAAGCGGCGATGACGGGAGCCACCAGAGAATGATCGGACTCGTGCTCGTGACGCACGGTCAACTCGCCACCGAGTTCCGGCATGCAGTCGAGCATGTCGTCGGGCCGCAAGACAATTTCGAAACCGTGGCGATCGGCGCCGATGACGACATGGAGCGGCGCCGGGCCGACATTGTCGACGCCGTGGCGCGCGTCGACACAGGCACCGGCGTCATCGTGCTCACCGACATGTTCGGCGGCACGCCCTCCAACCTCGCCATCTCGGTGATGGAATCCGGCCGCACCGAGGTCATCGCCGGCATGAACCTGCCGATGCTGATCAAGCTCTCCTCGATCCGCAAGGGCGACAACATGGCCGCCGCGCTCGACGAAGCGCAGGCGGCGGGCCGCAAATACATCAACGTCGCCAGCCAGCTCCTGAGCAGCAAATGAACGTATCGGCGTCGCAGACGGACGAGGTGGTGCGGGAGTTCCCGATCATCAATCAGCGCGGTCTGCACGCGCGCGCTTCGGCCAAGTTCGTCCAGGTCGCCAGCGGCTTCGACGCCACCATCCACGTCGAGAAGGACGGCGTGAAGGTCGGCGGCACCTCGATCATGGGCCTGATGATGCTGGCGGCGAGCCCGGGCTATTCGATCCGCGTCATCGCCAGCGGCCCCGAAGCCGTGCCGGCGATGGACGCGCTGGAGCGGCTTGTTGCCTCGCGCTTCGGCGAGGAAATCTAGTTTCTCAGCACAGGGATTTTGACCGGCCGGCTCTTTTTGCTTTGGCAGGTGGCATGCGTTGGAGATTGGTCGAAACGTCCATCGCGATCGTCATTCTAAAGCGCGTCGCGCTGAAAAGGATTCAGTCGACGCGCTTTAGGTCCTTTGTTTGATGCATGTCGTTGCCGCAAAACCGAGGTCACTTTTGCGCGACATGCGTTAGGGCGGAGCAGGAGCGAAGCTCCGTCGCAGCGACCCTGGAATCCATGCCGTTACCTTCGCCAAAGAGTGTAGCGGAGCAAAATTCTGCAACCCTGGCGGCGCTTCGAAAGCACGACATGGATTCTAGGGTCTGCGCGCGTCGCTTCGCTCCTTGCTCCGCCATAGAATGACGAGGGTTGGGGCGGCTTCAGCCAATCCCCAGCGTTTGCGCCGATTTCAGGGAATATCATGCCCTCCCAAGACATGCGCGCATAAAGATTTCTTTATATCCCATTGTCGTGTCACGGCCGATCTGCTAGTCAGGCCGGCAATCGCGCCCTCCCATGCGCCTCCCGGCGTTGGCGCGCCTTTGAGAAAAAATCACACCGGAGCACTGCCATGACGGGTAGCAAGGACTATGTGGTCGCCGACATCTCGCTTGCCGGCTGGGGCCGCAAGGAGATCGAGATCGCCGAAACCGAAATGCCGGGCCTGATGGCCTGCCGCGAGGAGTTCGGCGCCAAGAAGCCGCTGAAGGGCGCGCGCATCACCGGCTCGCTGCACATGACAATCCAGACGGCGGTGCTGATCGAGACGCTGAAGGCGCTGGGCGCCGACATCCGCTGGGCCTCGTGCAATATCTTCTCGACGCAGGACCACGCGGCCGCCGCGATCGCCGAGGCCGGCATCCCGGTCTTCGCCATCAAGGGCGAGTCGCTCGAGGACTACTGGAACTACACCGATCGCATCTTCCAGTGGACCGACGGCGGCACCTCCAACATGATCCTGGACGACGGCGGCGACGCCACCATGTACATCCTGCTCGGCGCCCGCGCCGAGGCCGGCGAGGACGTGCTGTCCAATCCCGGCAGCGAGGAGGAAGAGATCCTGTTCGCCCAGATCAAGAAGCGCCTGAAGGCCTCACCCGGCTTCTTCACCAAGCAGCGCGAAGCGATCCGCGGCGTCACCGAGGAGACCACCACCGGCGTCAACCGCCTCTACCAGCTGCAGAAGAAGGGCCTGCTGCCCTTCCCGGCGATCAACGTCAACGATTCCGTCACCAAGTCGAAATTCGACAACAAGTATGGCTGCAAGGAATCGCTGGTCGACGGCATCCGCCGCGGCACCGACACGATGATGGCCGGCAAGGTCGCGGTGGTGTGCGGCTATGGCGACGTGGGCAAGGGCTCGTCGGCTTCGCTGCGCGGCGCCGGCGCCCGCGTCAAGGTCACCGAGGTCGACCCGATCTGCGCGCTGCAGGCGGCGATGGACGGCTTTGAGGTGGTGACGCTGGAAGACGCGGCCCCCACCGCCGACATCGTCATCACCACCACCGGCAACAAGGACGTCGTCACCCTCGACCATATGCGGTCGATGAAGGACATGGTGATCGTCGGCAATATCGGCCACTTCGACAACGAGATTCAGGTGGCGTCGCTGCGCAACCTGAAATGGACCAACGTCAAGCCGCAGGTCGACCTGATCACCTTCCCGGACGGCAAGCGGATGATCCTTCTGTCCGAGGGACGCCTGCTCAACCTCGGCAACGCCACCGGACATCCGAGCTTCGTCATGTCGGCCTCGTTCACCAACCAGGTGCTGGCGCAGATCGAGCTTTTCAGCAAGCACGGCCAGTATGAGAACCAGGTCTATGTGCTGCCCAAGCACCTCGACGAGAAGGTGGCGCGGCTGCATCTCGACAAGCTCGGCGCCAAGCTCACCGAGCTGTCGGGCGAACAGGCCGCCTATATCGGCGTGACGCCGCAGGGACCGTACAAGCCGGAACACTACCGCTATTAACCAAAGCGAAATTATCTACCAGATATTGAAGCCGGGCGGTTGACTTTCCGCCCGGCTTTATTTTTTGCGCCAATGATTCTTCACGCCGATTCCGGCAGGCGTTATTGTTGTGATTCGCGGTCCGGGGACATGTTGGGCCGGGGACGCATTCAGGGCGGTCTTGCATTCAAGCGGCGAAGAGGACCAAGACATGCCGGGGGATTACCCGCTACGCGCGGGAAAGGCCGTTTCCGGCGGCCATGAGGATTCGAACGAGGCCGGCCCCGCCGTGAGCGGCGGCGGTTTTCGTGGCGGCTTGCGGCTGGCCTCGCTGCTAGCCACCTCGGCGCTCGCCAGCCCGCTGCTCGCGTTTGCCGCGCACGCCGAGACAAGCCTTCCAGGAAAAGCCACGGCGCCGGTCAGCACCGTCGAGGTCATGCAGCTCGCCATGTTCGTCGGTGTCATGGGCGCGGCACTTGTCTCGGCCATCTTCCTGATCCGCGAGCGCGCGCGCACCGCCGCGCAAAATGTCCAGCTCAGGGGCCGCATCGCGGACGTCAACGCGGCGCTGCAGCGTTCCGAGGCGCTGCTCAACCTGCGCGACCAGCGGCTGATCGTCTGGGCAATGGACAACAAGAAACCCGAACTCATCGGCAACCTGCCGCTGGAAAGCGGCGCGCCCGACGACAGGTCGGCCTTCCTCGCCTTCGGCCGCTGGCTGATGCCACGCTCGGCGGCGGCTTTGGAACACGCGGTTGCGGCGCTGCGCGAACAGTCGAAGGCCTTCGACCTGGTCATCGAAACGCAGGCCGGCGTGCCGCTGGAAGTGCATGGCCGCAAGAGCGCGGCGCATGTCTTGGTGCGTTTCGTCTCGTTGTCGGAGACACTGCGCAACCAGGCCAGGCTGAAGATCGAGAACCAGCGGCTTAGCGCCGACCACGACACGCTGGTCGGCCTGCTCGACGCGTTGAAAATGCCGGCATGGTTGCGCGGCGCGGACGGGCGATTGCAATGGGTCAACCGCGCCTATGCCGAGGCGGTGGAAGCCGAAAGCCCGGCCGCCGCCCTGCGCGACGCCAAGGAATTCCTCGGCGGCCAGGCGCGCGAGCAGATCGCCGAGCAGCACAAGACGCGCGCAGTCTTCGAGCAGACGCTTTCCACCGTGATCGAGGGCGACCGCCGCATGTTCGCGGTCACCGACTTTGCCGGCGCCGACGGCTCGGCGGGTCTTGCCTGCGACACCAGCGCGGCCGAGACGATCCGCGCCGAATATGAGCGGACCGTCCGCAGCCATGCCGACACGCTCGACCAGTTGAACACCGCGGTGGCGATCTTCGACACCGAGGAAAAGCTGCGCTTCTTCAACCAGGCCTTCCAGAAGCTGTGGGGTCTCGACCCGGGCTTCCTGCTCAGCGCTCCCTCCAACACGCTGCTGCTCGACCGGCTGCGCTCAGAAGGCAGGATTGCCGAGCAGCCGGAATGGCGGCGCTGGAAGGAAAACCTGCTCAGCGCCTACCGCGCCGTCGAATCGCAGGAGCATTGGTGGCACCTGCCGGACGGCAAGACGATCCGCGTCGTGGCGAACCCGCAGCCGAAGGGCGGCGTCACCTGGGTGTTCGAGAACCTGACCGAGAAGATGGACCTCGAAAGCCGCTACCAGACCGCCGTGCGGGTGCAGGGCGAGACGCTGGACAACCTCGCCGAAGGCGTGGTCGTGTTCGGTCCCGACGGCCGGCTGCGCCTTTCCAATCCGGCCTTCGTCGCGCTGTGGGGCCTGACGGTGGAAGCGGTCAAGCCGAACGTCCATGTCTCGGCGATCCGCGACCTGTGCAACCAGCGCGCCGCGAACAGCCCGTGGGGCGGCTTCGTCGCCGCGATCACCGGCTTCGACGACGAGCGCCGCGACCGCCGCGGCCAGATCGAACTCGTCGACGGCACGGTGCTGAGCTACGCGGTGATCCACCTGCCCAACGGCCAGGTGATGATCACCTTCGTCGACGTCACCGACACCGTCAATGTCGAGCGGGCGCTGAAGGACAGGAACGAGGCGCTGGAGAAATCCGACCAGCTGAAGAACGAATTCGTGCAGCATGTGTCCTATGAGCTGCGCTCGCCGCTGACCAACATCATCGGCTTCACCGAGCTTCTGTCGCTGCCCGCGACAGGGCCGCTGACACCGAAGCAGCGCGAATATGTCGAGCATGTCGGCTCGTCGTCGTCGGTGCTGCTCACCATCGTCAACGATATCCTCGACCTGGCCACCGTCGATGCCGGCATCATGCAGCTCGACATCTCCGAAATGAACATCGACCGGACCATCGCCGCGGCCGCCGAGCTGGTCGCCGACAGGCTGGACGAGCACCGGATCAAGCTCGATATCGATGCGGCGGAGGCGCCGGCGAGCTTCCATGGCGATGAGATCCGTATCCGCCAGATCCTCTACAACCTGCTTAGCAACGCGGCGAACTACGCGCCGGAGGCAAGCACGATCACGCTTACCTGCCGCCGGTTGGCCGACAGCGTCGAGTTCTCGGTGCATGACGACGGCCCCGGCATGCCGCCGGACGTGCTGGAATCGGTCTTCCGCCGCTTCGAGCCGCGCGCCAATGGCGGACGGCGGCGCGGCGCCGGGCTGGGCCTCTCGATCGTCAAGAGCTTCGTCGAATTGCATGGCGGAACCGTGCGCATCGAGACCGGCGAGGACAGGGGCACCACGGTGATCTGTACCTTCCCGGACAAGCCTTCCGGAATCCCGGATACGCCGGCGGGCATCCGCGACGCGGCCGAGTAGCGCGGCCCGATGGCAGGAACGGTGGTGGAGCGTTTTCTCGCCGACGAGTCGGCAACGGCAAGGCTTGGCGAGGACCTCGCCATGGCTTTGCGCGCCGGCGACGCGATCGCGCTCAACGGCGATCTCGGCGCCGGCAAGTCGACGCTGGCCCGCGCGCTGATCCGGACGCTTGCCGACGATACCGGCCTCGAAGTGCCGAGCCCGACCTTCACGCTGGTGCAGAGCTACGAGACGCGCGTTCCGGTGCATCATTTCGACCTCTACCGCCTCTCCTCACCGGACGAGCTCGACGAGCTCGGCCTCGACGATGCGCTCAGCCAGGGCGCGGCGCTGGTCGAATGGCCGGAACGGGCCGCAGACCGATTGCCGGCAAGCGCGCTGTGGGTCGACCTTGCCGAACATGGCGAGGGCCGCGTGGCAAGGCTGTCGGGGCAGGGGCCGGTCTACGAACGCGTCGCTCGATCGCTGGCCATGCGCGATTTCCTGGCCTCGGCCGGATGGGGCGAAGCCAGCCGCCGCCATTTCGTCGGCGATGCCTCCGCCCGCTCCTACGAGATCGTCTCGTTGCCCGGCAAGGCGCCGCGCGTGCTGATGAACTCGCCGCGCCTCGTGCTCGGGCCGCCGGTACGCGACGGCAAGCCCTATGCCGTGATCGCCCATACGGCCCAGTCCGTCACCGCCTTCGTCGCCATCGACCGGGCGCTGCTTGCGGCCGGCGTCAGCGTGCCGGCGATCCATGCCCAGGACCTCGACCAGGGCTTTCTGCTCATCGAACATCTCGGCTCGGAAGGTTTCCTCGGCCACGACGGCCAGCCCATCGCGAAGCGCTACGAAGCGGCGGCGGAACTGCTGGCCATGATGCATGGCAAGGCCTGGCTTACGCGCATGGAAGCGGCACCGGGCGTGTTCCACGACGTGCCGCCTTTCGATCGGGAAGCCATGCTGATCGAGGCCGACCTTTTGGTCGACTGGTATGTGCCATGGATCACCGGCAAACCGGCAAACGACGCTTTGCGGGCAGGTTATCACAAGATATGGAATGCCCTTCTCGACCGCCTTGCCGGCAGCGAATACACGCTGATGCTGCGCGACTTCCATTCGCCCAACATCATCTGGCGGGCGGAGCGATCCGGCCTCGACCGGCTCGGCATCGTCGACGTGCAGGATGCGCTGATCGGGCCGGCGGCCTATGACGTCGCCTCCTTGGCCATGGATGCGCGCGTCACCGTCTCGCCCGAGATCGAGCGACGGACGGTCGCGGCCTATGTCGCGGCCCGGCACGCGGCCGGCGCGTTCGACGAGGCCGGCTTCGCCGAGGCGTATGCGATCATGGCGGCGCAGCGCAATTCGAAGATCCTCGGTATCTTCGTGCGGCTCGAAAAGCGCGACGGCAAGCCTTACTATCTGAAGCACCTGCCGCGCATCCGCGACTATCTGAGGCGGGCTCTGGCGCATCCGGCGCTGGCTGGCCTGAAGGATTTCTACATGGCCCACGGCCTGCTCGAGGAACGGGTCCCATGAAGCCGACGACCGCGATGGTGCTGGCGGCTGGGCTTGGCAAGCGCATGCGGCCGATCACCGACACGATGCCGAAGCCGTTGGTGAAGATCGCCGGCAAGACCTTGCTCGACTGGGGGCTGGACAGCCTGGAGGCCGCCGGCGTCGCCAAGGCGATCGTCAACGTGCACTACCTGCCTGAACAGATCGTCGCCCATGTCGCCGCTCGGCGCGCACCGAAGATCGTCATCTCCGACGAGCGCGAGGCGCTGCTGGAATCGGCGGGCGGCATCGTCAAGGCGCTGCCGCTACTGGGCAGCGAACCGTTCTACATCATCAATGCCGACACCTTCTGGATCGACAGCGGCCAACCCAGCCTCGAGCGTCTTGCCCTTGCATGGGACGCCGCCAGAATGGATATTCTGCTGATGCTTACCGATCTCGACTCAGCCACCGGGCATTGCGTCGGCACCGATTTCCTGGCGGCGCCGGACGGTGCGCTCACGCGCTCGAAAGGCGACCCCGCCGGCCTGATCTATGCCGGCGCCGCCATCATCCATCCGCGCATCTTCAAGGATGCTCCTATCGGGTCGCATTCGCTCAATGTCTATTTCGATAAGGCGATCGCCGCCGGGCGCCTGTTCGGCATGAAGATGAACGGCCGCTGGATCACCGTCGGCACGCCGGACGCGATCCCCGCCGCCGAAGCGGCGGTGGCCGGCGCGCTCGCGAAAGCGGTATGAGCGGCGCGCGCCGCGTTCTTTCCATCCCGCCCGGAGCGCCGTTCCTGCCGACGCTGGCCGGAGCATTGCTCGACGGGCGTCTGATCCCCGCCTTCCGCTTCGACGGCGATCCGCTGGAGCTCGCCGACGCCACCATCTATGTGCCGACGCGCCGCGCGGCGCGGGCGCTGCGCGGCGCCTTCGTCGACATTCTCTCTGAAATGGGCGGGAAAAAACGCTCGGCCATCCTGCCGACGGTGCGGCCGCTCGGCGAGTTCGACGAGGACGAGGCGGCCTTCGACGCCGAGGCGGCACCTGCAATAGAGCTTGCGCCGCCGATCGCCGCGCAGGAGCGGCTGTTGTTGCTGGCGCCGCTGGTGCGCGCCTGGAAGGAAAACCTGCCGGCGCATGTCAGAGAGCGGTTCAACGAGGAATTCGTGGTGCCGACCTCGGCCGCCGACGCCATCTGGCTGGCGCGCGACCTCGCTCGGCTGATGGACGAGATCGAGACCGAAGGCACGGACTGGGCGAAGCTCGCGACGCTGGTCACCGGCAATCTCGCCGGCTGGTGGCAGGTGACGCTCGATTTCCTCGGCATCGTCACCGACAACTGGCCGGAACTGCTCAAGGAGCGCGACCGCTCCAATCCGGCCGCGCATCGCAGCGCGCTGATCCGGCTGGAAGCGGCGCGGCTGAAGCGCAATCCACCGGCCGGACCGGTGATCGCCGCCGGTTCGACGGGCTCGATCCCCGCCACCGCCGAACTGCTTGGCGTGATCGCCGGACTGCCCAATGGCGCGGTCGTGCTGCCCGGGCTCGACCGCGAGCTGGACGACGCATCCTTTGCGGCGATCACCGCACCCGACGCGCGCCCGGCAACGCTCGGCCATCCGCAATACGGCCTCGCCAAGCTGATCGGCGGCATTGGCATCGCGCGCCGCGATGTCGAGGACGTCGCCGCCGCGCCGCCGCCGCTTGCGCTGCGCGCGGCCCTTGTCGGCGAGGCGCTGCGGCCGGCCGAAACCACCGAATATTGGACCGAGACGCGGCCCCGCTTCACGGCACACGACATCGAACGGGCGCTTGCCGGCGTAACGTTGGTGGAAGCGGCGAACGAACGCGACGAGGCGGCGGCAATCGCCATCGCGTTGAAGCGCGCCGTGGAGATCCCGGGCAGGCGCGCCGCACTCGTCACCGGCGACCGGGCGCTGGCGCGGCGAGTTTCGGCCGAGCTTCTGCGTTTCGGTGTCGTTGCCGACGATTCCGGCGGCGCGCCGCTCATCAACACGCCGGCCGCCAGCCTGCTCAGGCTCGCGCTGAGCGCGGCGTTCCGGCCCGGCGATCCGGTAAGCCTGCTGTCCTTGCTCAAGCATCCGCTGCTTGGGCTCGGTTTGGAACGCGAGATCGTGCGCAAGGCGGCCGAACTCGTCGAACTGGTCGCGCTGCGCGGCGGCACCGGCCGGCCCGATGTCGCCTCGCTCGGCGCGCTTTTCGAGACACGGCTCGCCGAGCTGAGCGGCGACACAAGGCAGCCTTTCTGGTTTTCGCGCCTGACCGTGCGCGGCATCGAGCAGGCGCGCGGCATGCTTAGCCGCCTTACAGATGCGCTGTTGCCGCTCACCGCGATGCGCGACGAGAACGGCGCCGACATCGCGACGCTGACGCGGGCGAGCGTCGTCGCGCTGGAGGATTTGGGCCGCACGGCCGATGGCGGTCTGGCCGGCCTCTATGCCGGCGATGCCGGCGACAAGCTGGCCGAGTTGCTGCGCGGACTGGTGGCGGCGGCCTCGCCCTTCACCTTCGCCGCTTCGGAATGGCCCGACGTGATGGAGGCGCTGATCGCGCCGGAGACGGTGAAGCCGGCGCAAGGCACGGACCGCAACATCGCCATCTGGGGCGCGCTGGAGGCGCGGCTTCAGAATGTCGACACGCTGGTCATCGGCGGGCTCAATGAAGGCATCTGGCCGCGCAAGCCCGAGAGCGACCGCTTCATGTCGCGGCTGATGAAGACCGGCATCGACCTCGAGCCGCCGGAACGGCGCATCGGCCTTGCCGCGCATGATTTCCAGATGGCGACGGGCGCCGGCGAAGTGGTGCTGACGCGGTCGGCCCGTTCGGGCGACGCGCCGGCGGTGCCGTCACGCTGGCTGCAGCGCATCCTGACCTTCATCGGCAAGGAACCGGCGGCAGCGCTGCGCGGGCGTGGCGACGCGCTGCTTGGCTGGGCGCGCGCTCTCGATGCCGGCGAGAAGAAGGATTTTGCCCCTCGACCGCAGCCCAAGCCGCCGCTCAGCATGCGCCCGCAGCATTTTTCGGTCACCGAGATCGAGACGCTGCGCCGCGACCCCTACGCGGTCTACGCGCGGCGCATCCTGGGGCTTTCGCCGCTCGAGCCATTGATCCGCGATCCAGGCGCCGCCGAGCGTGGAACGCTGTTCCACGAAATCCTGCATCTGTTCTCCCGGCAGGTCGAGGATCCAAGGGCGCCGAATGCACTGGCAAGCCTTATCGAAGCCGGACGGATTTGCTTTGCCGACGCAAAGCTTCCGCCTGATATCGAGGCTGTCTGGTGGCCGCGTTTCGAAAAGCTCGCCGAAAACATCATCGAATGGGAGCATGGCCGCGCCGATGCGGTCACGCGACGCTACGCCGAGGAACGTGCCGACAAGACGGTGGTCGGCCGCACCGGCGTGACGCTGTCCGGCTATGCCGACCGCGTCGACCTGCTTGCCGGCGGCATGGCCGACATACTCGACTACAAGACCGGCTCCTCGCCCTCGAAGGCGCAGGCGCATACGCTGCTGGCGCCGCAGCTTGCGTTGGAAGGCGCCTTGCTCAGGCGCGGCGCCTTCAAGGAGCTCGGCATTCGCGAGCCATCGCAGCTTGCCTTCGTGCGGCTGAAGCCGAATGGCGAGGTGTTCGAGGAATCGATCCTCGAATACAACCGCAAGCCCCGCACCGCCAACGATCTGTCCGAGGAAGCCTGGGCGCGGCTGGAGCGGCTGCTGTTCCATTATGCCGACCCGACCACCGGCTACCTGTCGCGCGCGCTGCCGTTCCGCGAGGGCGAGGCGGACGGCGACTACGACCATCTGGCGCGCGTGCTGGAATGGTCGGCCGGTGGGGCCAGCGAAGACGAGGCGGACGGATGAAATATCCGATCCCCTCCGATACCGCCGCCAGCCAGGCGCGCGCCTCGGATCCCGCCTACTCCGCCTGGGTGTCGGCCAATGCCGGCTCGGGCAAGACGCATGTCTTGGCGCAGCGCGTCATCCGGCTTCTGCTCAACGGCACCGATCCGTCGAAGATCCTGTGCCTGACCTATACGCGGGCGGCCGCCGCCAACATGTCGAACCGCGTGTTCTCGACCCTGTCGGAATGGACGGCGCTGCCGGATGCGGAGCTGGCGATCAGGATCGCGGCGCTGGACAGCCACGGCGCCGACCGCGACATGATGCGGCGCGCACGGCGATTGTTCGCGGAGGCGCTGGAAACGCCGGGTGGGCTGAAGATCCAGACCATCCATGCCTTCTGCGAATCCGTGCTGCACCAGTTCCCGCTCGAAGCCAACATCCCGGCGCATTTCGAGATGCTCGATCCGCAGATGGAAGCCTCGCTGTTCGGCGATGCCCGCCGCGACATGATCTCGGGGGCGGGCGCCGGCGTCGAGGGCCTGGCGGAGGCCTTCGCCACCGTGCTGGAGCGCGGCGGCGAGTTCGGGCTCGACACGCTGCTTGGTGAAATCGTCGGCAAGCGCGACGAGCTGCGCGATTTCATCGCCAGGCTCGGCAAGGACCGGGATTTTCGACCGCTCTTCGCCGAATTCGGCTTCAAACCTGGACAGAGCGCCGAGGACATCGCCGCTTCGCTGTGGCCGCTGCCTGGCTTTGGCCCCGGCCAGTTCGCCGAATTCACCCAGGCCGCCGAGGCCTCCGACGCGCGGCAGGTGCTGAACAATGTCGTCCCCTATGCGCAGGGAGCGTTCGCCGAAGCCGACCCGATCCGGCGGTTGCGGCTGCTGGCGAAGGCCTTTCTCAAGGCCGACGGCGACCCCTATGAGCCGCCCAAGATCTTCAAGAAGGCGCTTGTCGACCGGCTGCCGGATCTGCCGGACCGCTATCTGGCCGCGGCCAAGGCGATCCTCGAGGTAACCGACCGGCTGGCGCTGTTCCGCATGCTGGAAGGGACTGCCGCGGCGCTGACCGTCGCCGGCTGGCTGATCGCGCGCTACGAGCAGCTGAAGCGTGGGCGGGGCTTCCTCGACTTCAACGATCTCATCACCCGCACCGTCAGCCTGTTGTCGCGGCCCGATGCCGGCCCCTGGGTGCAGTTCAAGCTCGACCAGGGCATCGACCACATCCTGCTCGACGAGGCGCAGGACACCAGCCCGGACCAGTGGGAGGTGGTGAAGAAGCTGACGGAAGAGTTCTTTGCCGGGCTCGGCCAGCGCGAGGCGGTGACGCGCACGATCTTTGCCGTGGGCGACGAGAAGCAGTCGATCTATTCCTTCCAGGGCGCGGCGCCGGATTCCTTTGCCGAAAGCCGGCTTTTGTTTGCCGGGCGCGTGCGCGATGCAGAAGCCGCCTTCGCCAATCTCAAGCTCACCTGGTCGTTCCGGTCGAGCGACGACGTGCTGGCCGCGGTCGACCGTGTCTTCGCCGAACCGGGTGTCAGGCGCGGCATCAGCCACGATCCCGACCCATTGAGCCATAAGGCGATCCGCAATGACGCGCCGGGCTATGTCGAGGTGTGGCCCTCGGTCGGCGCCGAAATGGTCGAGGAGCCTGACGACTGGACCTTGCCGGTCAACCATGCCAGCGCGCCGGCCGTGCGCGTCGCCGAGCATGTCGCGACGACCATCCAGAACTGGCTGCGCAATGGCGAGGCGATCGAAGGCAAGGGCAGGAAACTGACCGCCGGCGACATACTCGTCCTGGTGCGCAAGCGCGACCGCTTCGTCCATGCGCTGTCGCGCAGCCTCAAGAACCGGCAGATCCCGGTCGCCGGCGCCGACCGGCTGAGCCTGCCCGGCCATATCGCCGTGCAGGACCTGATCGCGCTCGGCCATTTGCTGATCCAGCCGGAAGACGATCTGTCCTTGGCTGCCGTGTTGCGCAGCCCGATCTTCGAAATCTCCGAGGAAACGCTGCTGGCGCTCGCTGGCTCGAGGCCGAAAGGCCAGTCGCTGATTTCCTCGCTGCGGCAGCATACGGCCGAGGACGTGGCCCTCGCCGCTGTCGTTAGCCGGCTTGACGGCTGGGCGAGCGAAGTGGCGTTCAAGCCGGTGTTCGAATTCTTTGCCGCGGTGCTGGCGCGTGACGGCCTGCGCCGCAAGATGACGGCGCGGCTCGGACCCGAAGCCGGCGACATTCTGGACGAGTTCCTGAGTTTTTGCCTGGCCGAGGAACGCACCGGACTGCCGGGGCTGGAATCCTTCCTGTCGACGCTGGAGAATGCCGGCCCCGAGATCAAGCGCGAGATGGACCAGACGCGCGACGAGGTGCGGGTGATGACCGTGCATGCCGCCAAGGGCCTGGAGGCGCCGGTGGTTTTCCTGGTCGATGGCGGCTCGGCGCCGTTCAGCGACCAGCACCTGCCGCGGCTGATGCCGTTCGAGAGCTCGGGCGGGCAATGGAAAGGCAAGGGCTATCTGTGGCGCTCGGCCAGTGACGTCGCCAACGGCATCTCGAGGGCGGCTTCGGTCCGAGCGCGCGAACTGGCGGACGACGAATACCGGCGGCTGCTCTATGTCGGCATGACGCGCGCGGAGGACCGGCTGGTCGTCTGCGGCTACCACGGCAAGCGTCAGCCCAGCCCCGGCACCTGGCATTCGATCGTCAGCCGCGCGTTGCTCGGTGCGCCCGAGAGTTCCGAGCGACGGCATCCCGCGACGGCCGATGTGACGGTGCATCGCTTCCACATGACCGAATTGCCGCCAGTGGCGCCGACCGGCGTCGACGAAGCAGGCCCGTTCCAGTATACCGCACCATTGCCGGACGGCCTATTCCGGCCGCTGCCGCCCTATGAGGAGCTGCCGCGGCCGCTTTCGCCTTCCGGCGCCTCAGCGCTGATCGACGAAGCGAAGGACGCTGTCCCCGACACACGCTCGCCGGTGCTCGACGCCGCCGCCGAACCCGGCTTCGCGGTCATGCGCGGCCTTGCCCTGCACAAATTGCTGCAGATGCTGCCCGGCATCGCCGAGGCGGATAGGCGGAGCGCGGCCGAACGCTATCTGGCGCGCGCCGGCGCCGGCTGGCCCGACGGCGAGCGCGACAAGGCGCTGGAAGCGGTGCTGTCGATCCTGTCCGATAGCCGCTTCGGCACGCTGTTCTCGCCGTCCTCGCGCGCGGAAGTCGCGGTGATGGGCAGCCTCGAGGTGAAGGGCAAGCTGCGCTCGATCTCCGGCAAGATCGACCGGCTGGCCGTCACGCCGCAAAAAGTGTCGATCGTCGACTACAAGACCAACCGGCCTGCGCCGACCAGTCTGGCCGAAGTACCACCGGCCTATATGCTGCAGCTTGCGCTCTACCGCGCGCTGCTTCAGCCGCTCTATCCGGGCCGCGAGGTGACGGCGGCGCTGCTG
This sequence comes from Mesorhizobium sp. RIZ17, assembly GCF_051127865.1. Taxonomy (NCBI): domain Bacteria; kingdom Pseudomonadati; phylum Pseudomonadota; class Alphaproteobacteria; order Hyphomicrobiales; family Phyllobacteriaceae; genus Mesorhizobium; species Mesorhizobium sp. RIZ17. Next base: position 2,024,220 of record NZ_CP147861.1, on the reverse strand, counting down.
TTCACCGAGGCGCCACGCCTGATCGAGCTGCCGGCGGCGGCCATGGACGACGCCCTTGCCCGACTCACGGGAGCGTGACACAAGAACTGCTTGAACATCGCCACCACAACCACCACATTTGGTGCAACCCGAGTTTTCGAAAGGATTTCAGCATGGCCACCGTCAAGGTCGACAAGGGCAATTTCCAGGCCGATGTGCTCAACGCCAAGGAGCCGGTCGTGGTGGATTTCTGGGCCGAGTGGTGCGGTCCGTGCAAGATGATCGGTCCGTCGCTGGAAGAGATCGCCAACGAGCTCGGCTCCAAGGTCAAGATCGCCAAGCTCAACATCGACGAGAATCCCGAGCTTGCCGCCCAGTTTGGCGTGCGCTCGATCCCGACGCTGATGATCTTCAAGGGCGGCGAATTGGCCGACATGAAGGTGGGCGCCGCGCCGAAGACCGCGCTGTCGCACTGGATCAACGGCAACCTCGCCTGAGCCAATCCGAATATTCAATGAACGAGCCCGGCCGTCGCGCCGGGCTTTTCTTTGGCGCCATCGCTCATGGCGCTCTGGCCCTCGCACGCAGGCACGTCATACTCTCTGCTTCAGAAAAAAGGAGAGCGCCATGACCGGGACAGCCAAGGCCACAGTTCACGTCGACAATGAGCGCGTCATCGTCACCGAGTACCGGTTCGCGCCGGGCGCCAACACCGGCTGGCACCGCCATGGCCACGACTATGTCGTCGTGCCGTTGATGGACGGCAAGGTGAGGCTGGTGACCAAGGACGGCGAATCCTTTGCCGAGATGAAGCAGGGGGCGCCCTATTTCCGCCGGGAGGGCGTCGAGCACGACGTCATCAACGCCAATGACGGCGAATACGCATTCATCGAGATCGAGCTGAAATAGCTGTCGCTCACCAGTCGGCGATGCGATCGCCGCCGGTGAATTGGGCGCTTCTGTCCGTATACTCGAACAGCTCGATCTTCACGCCGTTGGGGTCGCGGACCCAGGCCTGGTAGGTGTCGTCGCAGGCGAACTTCTTCGGCGTGACCTCCACGCCTTTCGATCGGATATGGGCGATGGCTGCATCGATGTCTTCCACCTCAAGGCACAAGTGATTGATCTGGTTCGCCTCGCTGTAGCGGGCCTCGCTCTTCTCGAACACCTCGACATGGCTGCGGCCGCCGCAATCGAGATAGAAGCCGAAGATCCTGCCGTCGCGCAGGAAATTGAACCGTGTGTCCATGCCGAGCACGTCGCTGTAGAAGCGTCGCGTCGCCTCCAGGTCATGCTCGAAAATGCAGACATGGGCGAGCTGCTTCACCTTGATCATGGCCGGTTCCTTTCGGCCCCCGCCGAATCCGCAGCGCTATCTTGAATTGGCTTTAAGTCGGCGGCGTGCCGTTCTCGGCCAGCACGGCGCCGGCGAAATAGAGCGATCCGCCGATCAGGATACGCGGCGCCGGGCCGTCCCAAGAGTCGCGCAACAGCATCAGCGCGCTGGCGACCGAGCTGACCGGCTCGGCCGACAGGCCGGCCTCTTCGGCACGCAAGGCCAGTTCGTCATTCGGCACGCCGGCATCGCTGCTGGTCACCGGCACGGTGTAGACATGGCGGGCGAGGCCCTTGAAGGCGCTGAAATAGCCGGTCTGGTCCTTGGTGTTGATCATGCCGGAGATCAGCACCAGCGGCCTCGGGTTCTTCTCCTCCTGCTCGGCCAGGGCCTCGGCGATGACGATGCCGGCGCCGGGATTGTGGCCGCCGTCCAGCCAGATCTCCGCGCCCTTCGGCGCGAGGTCCACCAGTTTGCCCTGCGTCAGCTTCTGCATGCGCGCCGGCCAGGCGACATGGGTCATCGCCCGTTCGGCGGCGCGATGGCTGATCTCGAAGCCGGCCGCCTTGACGGCGGCGATCGCCGCCGCCGCGTTGGCGTATTGATGGCGCCCGGGCAAGCGCGGCGAGGGCAGGTCCATCAGCCCATCCTCGTCCTGATAGACCATGCGGCCGTTCTCCTCGAAGGCGAGGAAATCCTGGCCATAGACCACGGTCGGGCAATCCAGCCGCTCGGCCGTCTCGATCAGCACCTGGAGCGCGACATCGCTTTCCTGGGCGCCGATCACCACCGGGCAGCCGCGTTTCATGATGCCGGCCTTCTCGGCGGCGATCAGCTCGACGCGGTCGCCGAGATAGGCTTCGTGGTCCATCGATATCGGCATGATCACCGAAACCGCTGGCTGCCTGATGACGTTGGTGGCGTCGAAACGGCCGCCGAGGCCGACTTCGACGATCGCCGCCTCCGCTGGATGCTCCGAGAACAGGACGAAGGTGACGGCGGTGAGGATCTCGAAGACGGTGATCTTCTGGCCGCCATTGGCCTCGGCGACGCGCGCAATGGCCTCGGCGAAAACGTCATCGTCGACGAGCTTGCCGCCGCCTTCGGCCGCCAGCCGGTAGCGCTCATGCCAGTTCACCAGATGCGGCGAGGTGTGGACGTGGACGAGATGGCCGGCCGCTTCCAGCAGCGCGCGGGAGAAGGCGGCGCAGGAGCCCTTGCCGTTGGTGCCGGCGATGTGGATGACCGGCGGCAGCCGGTCCTGCGGATTGCCGAGGCGTTCGAGAAGCCGCGTGACGCGATCCAGCGAAAGGTCGAAGCCTTTCGGATGCAACGTCATCAGATGTTCGATTTCGCGTTCGGCGGAAAGCGTTGTCATGGCGGAATCCTAGAGCGGTTCATCATTTCATGGAATGCAGAACCGCTCTCTCTTTTTGTTGACGCAATTCCGAACGGAAAACCGTTTCACACTTTCCTGGAATTGCTTTGGCGCACGGCTTCGAAACCGGGAATCGGTTTCGGAACGGCCATGCGCAAATCAGAGGCTACAGCACAGAACGGACGGCGCAAATCTCGGTTCGCGGCGAACGATGTCGCGTCGGGCCGACCTCGGCTCAGGCTTGCGGCCGTGCCTCGGCATTGACGATCGCCGGCGGCAGGATCTCCGGCTCCAGCGGCTTCTCGGCCTCCGGCATCTTGAGCAGCATCTTCAACAGCCGGGAAATGGTCTGGCGCATCTCGAGGCGCGACACGACCATGTCGACCATGCCGTGCTCCATCAGATATTCGGCGCGCTGAAAACCGTCGGGCAATTTCTCGCGGATGGTCTGCTCGATGACGCGCGGGCCGGCAAAGCCGATCAGCGCGCCGGGCTCGGCGATCTGGACATCGCCCAACATGGCGTAGGAGGCGGTGACGCCGCCGGTTGTCGGGTTGGTGAGCACGACGATATAGGGCAGGCCGGCTTCCTTCAGCCGGTCGACGCCGACCGTGGTGCGCGGCAATTGCATCAGCGACAGGATGCCTTCCTGCATGCGGGCGCCGCCGGAGGCGGCGAACAGGATCAGCGGCCGCTTGCGCTGCAGCGCAACCTCGAAGGCATGCACGATGGCTTCGCCCGCGGCCATGCCGAGCGAGCCGCCCATGAAGGCGAAGTCCTGCACGGTGACGATGACCGGCAGCCCGTCGATGGTGCCGGCGCCATTGAGGATCGCATCCTCGAGGCTGGTCTTGGCCTTGGCCTCCTTCAGGCGATCGGTGTAGCGCTTCTCGTCGCGGAACTTCAGCGGGTCCTGGACGACCTTGGGGTTTTCCAGCACCTCGTATTTGCCGTCGTCGAAGAAGTATTTCAGCCGTTCCTTGGCCGAGATCTTCATGTGGTGGCCGGACGCCGGGATGACGAACTGGTTGGATTCGAGATCCTTGTGGAAGATCATCTCGCCGGTCTCGGGATCCTTGATCCAGAGGTTTTCCGGCATATCGGTGCGCCGGCCGAGCATCGAATTGATCTTCGGGCGGACGTAATTGGTGATCCAGTTCATGGCTTCGGCTCCTGTCCTGGAAAGGACTTCAAGCAATTCCAGGAAAAGTCTGTGGCGGTTTTCCGGCCGGAATTGCTTGAGAACAAATAGTCAGGCTATTCGGCGGCAGCAAGGCGGGCCGAGCGGACGCCCTGGGCGAGGCCGCTGACCAAAGTGGCGACGGCCTCCGCCGGATCGGCTGTTTTCTCGCCTTTCGGCCCCAGCACATTGGCGATCGCATTGACGATCGCCGTGCCGACCACGACGCCGTCGGCCGAGGCGCCTATGACACGCGCCTGCTCGGCGGTCTTGACGCCGAAGCCGACGCAGACCGGAAGTGCGGTATGGCCCTTGATGCGCGTGACCGCCGCCGAGACCTTGGTGGTGTCGGCGAGGGCCGAGCCGGTGATGCCGGTCATCGAGACGTAGTAGACGAAGCCGGAGGTGTTTTCCAAAACCTTGGGGAGGCGCTTGTCGTCGGTGGTCGGCGTCGCCAGGCGGATGAAGTTGACGCCGGCTTTCAGCGCCGGAATGCAAAGCTCCTCATCCATCTCCGGCGGCAGGTCGACGACGATCAGGCCGTCGATGCCGCTTGCCTTGGCATCCGTGAGGAAGCGGTCGACCCCATAGATGTAGATCGGATTGTAGTAGCCCATCAAAACGATCGGCGTCTCGTCGTCGCCGGCGCGGAATTCGGACGCCATCTTCAGCGTCTTGGCCAGCGTCTGGCCGCCCTTCAGCGCCCGAAGACCCGCCGCCTGAATCGCCGGACCATCGGCCATCGGATCGGAGAAGGGCATGCCGAGCTCGATGACGTCGGAGCCTGCGCCCGGCAGAGCCTTCATGATGGCCAAGGCGGTGTCGTAATCCGGGTCGCCGCCCATGAAATAGGTGACCAAGGCCGGGCGGCCTTCGGCCTTGAGCTTGGCCATGCGGCGGTCGATGCGGGTGGTCATTGTCAGATCTCCATGCCCAGCATGTTCGCCACCGTGTGCACGTCCTTGTCGCCGCGACCGGACAAATTGACGATGACGATCTGGTCCTTGTCCATCTTCGGCACGATCTTCACCGCATGGGCGATGGCATGCGCCGATTCCAGCGCCGGAATGATGCCTTCGACCCGGGTGGTGAGCTGGAAGGCTTCCAGCGCCTCGTCGTCGAGGATCGGCACATATTCGACGCGGCCGCTGTCGCGCAGCCAGGAATGCTCCGGACCGACGCCCGGATAATCGAGGCCGGCCGAGATCGAATGACCGTCGAGGATCTGGCCGTCGGCATTCTGCAGGAGATAGGTGCGGTTGCCATGCAGCACGCCCGGCTTGCCGGCGTTCATCGAGGCGCAATGCTCGACGCCGTCGAGGCCGCGCCCGCCGGCTTCGATGCCGATGATGCGGACGTCCTTGTCGTCGAGGAAGGGATGGAACAGGCCGATGGCATTGGAGCCGCCGCCGACGGCGGCGATGATGACATCCGGCAGCCGGCCCTCCTGCTCCAGTATCTGGGCGCGGGCTTCCGTGCCGATCACCGACTGGAAGTCGCGCACCAGCTCCGGATAGGGATGCGGGCCGGCGGCGGTGCCGATCAGGTAATAGGTGTCCTCGACATTGGTGACCCAGTCGCGCAGGGCCTCGTTCATGGCATCCTTCAGCGTGCCGTGACCGGCGGTGACCGGCCGCACTTCGGCGCCGAGCAGCTTCATGCGGAACACGTTGGGGCTCTGGCGGGCGACGTCGGTGGCGCCCATGTAGACCACGCAAGGATAGCCGAAGCGCGCCGCCACAGTGGCCGAGGCGACGCCATGCTGGCCGGCGCCGGTCTCGGCGATGATGCGCTTCTTGCCCATGCGCTTGGCGAGCAGGATCTGGCCGAGGCAATTGTTGATCTTGTGCGAGCCGGTGTGGTTCAGGTCCTCGCGCTTGAAATAGACCTTGGCGCCGCCCCCGAGGCCCTTCGCCGAGGAAACGTCACGAAGATGTTTCGTCAGGCCCTCGGCGAAATAGAGTTTTGACGGCCGCCCGGCATAGTGGGTCGACAGGTTCTGCAGCTCGGCCTTGAACTCGGGATCGGTTTTGGCCTTGTTCCACTGGTCCTCCAGATCGAGGATCAGCGGCATCAGCGTCTCGGCGACGAAGCGGCCGCCAAAAATGCCGAACATGCCCTGCTCGTCGGGTCCGGTGCGGAAGGAATTGGGCATTGCCGGCTTGTTCATCGCCGATCTCCTAAATCTTGACTTGCGAGCCTGTCCTTGTCGGAAAACCGGTTCCCACTTTTCCGGGGCATGCTCGGGTTCGAAAACTCCTCAGGCAGCGCGATTATCCCGCGCGGCTCCGACGGCCCGGAAAAACTGCTCGATCAGCGCCGGATCCTTGACACCCGGAGCGCTTTCCACGCCGGACGAGATGTCTATTCCGGGCGGATTGGCCTGTCTCAGGGCATCGCCGATATTGGCGGCGTTGAGCCCCCCGGAAAGCATGTAATCGACGCCGGCGTCAAGGCCGGCAAGGACGCGCCAGTCGAAGGCGACGCCGTTGCCGCCCGGCAGTTGCGATCCCTTCGGCGGCTTGGAATCCAGAAGGAAGCGATCGGCAATGCCGACGAAGGGCTTTATGCGGTCGAGATCCGCCCCTTCGCTGACGGACAGCGCCTTCATCACTGGCAGGCCGTAGCGCGCCTTGATCCCGGCCACACGCCCGGGCGTCTCCGAACCATGCAGCTGCAGCATATCGGGCTGCATTTTCGCGACGATCTCGTCGAGAAAGGCATCGTCGGCATCGACGGTGACGGAGACTGCCTTGGCCTTGCCGCGCGCCGCTTCGCGCAAGCGCCCGGCCTCGACAGGCTCGACATAGCGCGGGCTCTTGGCGAAGAAAATAAAGCCGACATGGCTGGCGCCGCCGGCAAGCGCGGCGGCCATCGCGGCGTCGGTCTTCAATCCGCAGATCTTGATGTCGGGCGTCATGGCGCGGGATTGGCACGAAACGGGGAAAGAGTCGAGAAAAAGCATGCTGTTGCCGGCTCTGCGGAAAACACTACGTTGATATAGGAACCACAGGCGGGAGCACGATAAGCATGGCCGACCAGACCGTCGCCGAACTCAGGCAGAAGATCGCGCAGGCGCGCGAGGTGATCGCGCATCTGATGGACAAGGCCGCCTACAATGGCGCCGAGGCGCACCGGGCGCTGGATTATTTCGGCAGCGATGCGTTTGACCGGAATTTTTTGCCGTGGCCGCATTCAGAGGAAGGATTGCGGCCGGAGGAACTGAACGCGGCGAATGACGATTGAGGGGTTACGCAGGGCGAGGCAACCACGCTGTCGTCATCCTCGGGCTTGACCCGAGGATCCATGCCGTTACCTCGGCCGGGGGGCGCTACGATGGAGGATATTAGCGTTCCTCTCCAAAGACATAGCTGTTTCTTGAACCGTTGCGGCGCTCTCACGTCACGGCATGGATTCTAGGGTCTGCGCGCGTCGCTTTCGCTCCTTGCTCCGCCCTAGAATGACGATGCTGAGATGGCCCGGCTAATCTCCAGTGTTGCTTGGCTAGCGGCGGTGCCCCGTTCGCCAGACACTCTACTCGAACACAATCGCCTGCAGGGCCCCGCCGTTGCGTTTCAGCCAGTCCTTGCAGCGGTCGGTGTCCGGGCAGAGCTTTTCGCACAGCTTCCAGAATTTCGGGCCGTGGTTCATCTCCTTCAGATGCGCCACCTCATGCGCCACCAGGTAGTTTATCACCGCCGGCGGCGCCATCATGATGCGCCAGGAGAAGGAGAGATTGCCCTCCGAGGTGCATGACCCCCAGCGGCTGGAGGTATCTTTATACCTTATTGCCTTGGCACGCTTGCCGATCGCCTCGGTGTGCTTGACCACCAGCCTCTCGATCTCCTTCTTGGCCTCGCGCTTGAGGTGGTCAGCGATGCGGCGCGGCAGGTGGATGCGCTCGCCATGGATGATCAGGAGCGGGCCGCGCTCGTCGCGCGCCACGGTGACGGTGCCGCGCTTCGAAGGCTCATGCACGATGCGATGCGGCACGCCGCGGATCGGGATCCTGATGCCCGGCCGCACCTGCGGCCTCGTCGGCACCTTGGCCAGCCGCTGTTCCAGCCAGTCCTGGTGGCGGTCGAGGAATTTCTCCACCTCGCCCCGGCGCAGACCGGGCGGCACGGTGATGCGCAGGCCCTGGCCGCCGGAATCGATGCGCAGCGTAAGCCGCCTGGCGCGGGCGCTTTCGACGATTTTCAGCGGCAGCGTGCGGCCGGCGACGCAATGTTCGCGCTCCACGACAGGCGCGGCCTTGGGCTTGGTCAGGTTGCGAAAGAAGCCGAGGGTCATGGCTGGACGATACGCGATTCGAAGAAAACGGCCAGTGGGAGGGAAGCTACAAAGAGAACAAAAAAGAAACGGCGCCGCTCGCGCGACGCCGTTGTATCATCCTGAGACCTGTCCCTGCAGGCCGCGCGTCCTTTGGACGCGCAAAGGACGCTGCAGCGCTTTGAGTTTGCGCATGACCTTTTCCGAAAATCGGCGTCGATTTTCGGGGCCATGCGCAGGATCTCAGTCGTCGAGCAGGTTCGTGCCCTTGCCGCGCTTGGAAGCGGGTTTTTCGGTCGAGCCGGTGGTGGTCGGCGCGGTCGACTTGTTGCGGTTCGCCATGAAGCGGTCGAACTCGTCCTGGTCCTTGGCGCGGCGCAGTTCGCGAGCGTAATCGTCGAACTCGCTCAGCATCTCGTCCAGCTTGCGACGCTCCTCGGCGAGGCGCTCGAGCTCCTTCTCGCGCCAGTCGTCGAAGGCGACGTTGCCGGTGCGGGCCGAGCCGTGGCCCCAGCGGGCCGCCTTGTCGGAACCGCGGCGGCAGCCGGCGAAGATGCCGTCCGTGGCGCGGTTGACGTCGCGCTTGAAGCCTTCCAGCCGGTCGCCCCAGATGATGTAGGCGAGCATGGCGAAGCCGAGCGGCCAGAACACCATGAAGCCGATGACCATCAGCGCGATGGTGGCCGGCGTCCAGGCCGGACGGATCAATGCACTCGTATTCATTTCTCCCAATCCTTCCGTTGGAGACAGCCAAACCGGCTGCGTGGAATCGAAATGGGAAGGCGAAATCGGCGATTCAAGGCAAATCCCGCCAAAACCGGCGAAGCGCCTGAAATGATTATCGCTTTTTGAGTTTCTCGAGGAAAAGCACTGCCATTCCGGCAACCAGCCCCCAAAATGCCGCGCCGACGCCGAAGAGCGTGAGCCCCGAAGCCGTCACGGCGAAGGTGACGGTGGCCGGCATGCGCTCGGCCTCGTCCTTCAGCGCGATCGACAGCGCGTTGGCCAGGGGCGCCGTCAAGGCGAGCCCGGCGACCAGCACGATCAGGCTTTGCGGCAGGACGGCGAAGATCGCCACCAGCGAGGCGCCGAAGATCGCGAAGACCAGATAGGCGAGCGCGTAGAACGGCCCGGTCTTCCAGCGTTCGGCCGGGTCGGGATGGACATCGGGGCCGGTGCAGATAGCGGCTGAGATCGCCGCAAGATTGGTGGTGGCGGCACCGAACGGCGCCGAGAGCAGCGAAAACAGCCCGGTGACGCCGATCAGCGGACCGGGCTCCGGATGGTAGCCCGCGGCGCGCAGCACAGCGAGACCGGAAAGGTTCTGGGAAGCCATGGTGACCAGATAGAGCGGCAGGGCAAGGCCAACGACCGCCGATGCGGTGAATTGCGGCGCGATGAACGTCAATGTCGACAGTTCCGGCGCCGGCAGGCTGCCGACGCGGCCGGTGAGGAAAGCGGCGAGACCGCCGCCGATCAGCACCATCAGCACCGACAAAGCCGGATTGAACAGGCGGATGACGAAGAAGGCGGCGATCAGCGGCAGGATCAGCCAGGGATCGGCGGGAATGGCCTTCACCGCATTGACGGCGAAGCTGACCAGGATGCCGGCCAGCATGCCGGACGCGACCGAGGCCGGGATCTGCGCGATCAGCCGGGTCAGCGGCTTGAACAGGCCGGTGGCGACCAAAAGGATGCCGGTGACCATGAAGGCGCCGACGGCCTGCGGCATCGTGAAACCGCTGGAGGCCCCGATCAGCGCCAGGCCGGGCGTCGACCAGGCGGTGATGACCGGCATCTTGGTGCGCCAGGAGAGCCACAGGCATTCAACGACCATGGCGAGGCAGATCGCCGTCACGCCGCTTGCGGTCTCGATCTGCGTGGCGCCGACCGCGTGAGCGGCGGCGATGACGAGGGCCAGCGTGCCGCCGAAACCGACAATCGCCGCGACGAAGGCGGATACCGGGATGGAGATGCGCATTATGCGGCTGCCCGCTTGACCATGTCGCCGACGGCCCGCTTGAGCAGGTCGAGATCCTCGGGGCGGGACAGGCGATGGTCGCCATCCGGGATAAGCGACAGCGTCACGTCGTCGGCGGGCAGCATCGCAGCCAGCTTCAGCGCGTGGCCCGAAGGCACGTCTGGATCGGCCAAGCCCTGCAGGATATGCACCGGGCAATGCGTGTCGATCGGCCCGGTCATGATCCGGTTGGCGCGGCCATCCTCGATCAGCGCGCGCGTGTAGATGTAGGGCTCGTCCGAATAGTGCGACGGCTCGGCGAAGAAGCCTTTTTCTTCAAGATCGCGGCGCTGCGCGTCAGTCAGCACCGGCTCGATCAGCTCGACGGTGAAGTCCGGCGCCGGGGCGAGCAGCACCAGGCCCGCAACCCTTGTGTCGCCCGCCTTGCGCAATTCCTGCGCCATGCGCAGCGCGATCCACGCCCCCATCGAGGAGCCGACCAGGATCTGCTTGCCCTTGCTGAACCGGCTAAAGACGGCAAGGCTTTCGGCCAGCCATCTGGAGATCGTGCCGTCGGCGAACGCGCCGCCCGACTCGCCATGGCCGGAATAGTCGTGACGCAGATAGGCTCGGCCTTCGCCGCTGGCCCAGGCGGCTAGCGTCTCCGCCTTCGTGCCCAGCATGTCGGACTTGTAGCCGCCGAGCCAGACGATGCCGGGCGCCGCGCCCGCTATCTGCCTGACGGCGATGTTCGACCCGTCCACATCGATGAAAACCGGAGCGCTGGCGGCCATGAGCTTGTCCTTCCCCGCCGGTCTTTTGGCACAGGCGGGGGTTCAACGAAAAGTGCTCGCGGCGTTTGATTGCTTGGTGCAGACAATTGCCAAGCGGCAGGTGATTTTGCGGCGCGGCTATGCTATTGACTCCCGCCCCGCGCTCACCACATAGGCGCGTCCACGTATTTTTGTCTAACGAAACCCTGAACGAAACGGCCGAGGAGACCACGACCATTCGCAGACCTTTCAAAGCAGCGGCACCCACCAAGGACGGGCCGCGCTCCAACCGAGACATCCGGGTGCCCCGGGTCCAGCTTATCGACGCCGAGGGCCAGAACCGAGGCGATGTTTCCATCAACGACGCATTGCTGCTCGCCGAAGAGGCCGGGCTCGATCTGGTCGAGATATCGCCCAATGCGGTGCCGCCTGTCGTCAAGATCCTCGATCTCGGCAAGCTGAAATACGCCAACCAGAAGAAGGCGGCCGAAGCGCGCAAGAACCAGAAGGTCATCGAGATCAAGGAGATCAAGATGCGCCCGAACATCGACAGCCATGACTACGAGACCAAGATGAAGGCCGTGCGGCGCTTCTTCGAGGAAGGCGACAAGGTCAAGCTGACGCTGCGCTTCCGCGGCCGCGAGATGGCGCATATGGAACTCGGCATGCAGCTTCTGAACAAGGTGCGCGAGGAAGTGGCGACGATCGCCAAGGTCGAGGCGGAGCCGAAGCTCGAAGGCCGCCAGATGATGATGGTTCTGGCGCCGCGCTAAAATCCCGCCAAAATCATGGTGAAAGGCGTCCCGACGATCGGCGGGGCGCCTGTTTTCTATCCGATCGCCAGTAACCTCGACGATCGGGGCCTCCCGATCGCGAGCAAATCGACGATCGAGTTCCTCGATCGCGAGCAAATCGACGATCGGATGGGTCATGGTCGATGAAGTGAAGGTCCCGGCCGACAACCGAAATGAAGGGTTGGGCGGCTATCAGCACATGCGCCGGATCGTGCTGGCGATGCTGATCGTGGTGCTGTTCTGCGCGCTGCTGTTCGGCCAGTCGTCCTTTCCGCCGGACACGCCCGTGCACGAGTCGATCGAGATGTTCGGCGTGCTCTTGATCTTCCTCGGTATTGTCGGACGGCTGTGGTCGACGCTCTATATAGGCGGGCGCAAATCGGCCGAAGTGGTCACCGGCGGTCCCTACTCGATCACCCGCAACCCGCTCTATCTGTTTTCGACGGTGGCCGCCGCCGGCGTCGGCGCGCAGATCGGCTCGTTTAGCGGCGTCATCCTGTTCTCGCTTCTGTGCGCCGGCGCCTTCCATATCGTCATCCTGCGCGAGGAGCGTTACCTCAAGGAACTGCTCGGCGCGCCCTACGCGGCCTATCTGGCCGGCGTGCCGCGTTTCTTCCCGAACCTCAGGCTCTACCAGGAAGGCGATACCGGCAGCTTCAAGCCGCGCCTGCTCTTGAACACGCTGCTCGACGGGCTGGTGTTCCTGGTGGCGCTGCCGGCCTTCGAACTGATCGACGGCATGCAGCAGTCGGGGATGCTGCCGGTGTGGTTCACCCTGCCCTGAACGAGAGCGTCGCATGGCCGGTAGTGCCTCAGTTTGAAATTGAACTGGTCCCGCGCGGCGCGAAGAAGCACGTCCAGCGCATCCTGTATCTGCCAACTCGAAACGTCGGGTATAGCGTTTCGCAGATATGATACTGATCATCCGGCGCAGCCTGAACGCGATCTCTTGGGATAAACCACTCTCCGGTTGGCGGATCGTTGCGGGAATAGGGCTTCGGTTGTCTGACGTAGTAGCCCTCTACAGTCGATCTGACATCATTGGAATTGACAGGATGGCAATCGTGATCGCCGCAGCATTTGAGATGAAGCATAGGATCGGTCTTGCCCGTGTACCAACCGTGAGCGCACGCATCACCAGCCAATACAAGGCACATAACGGCTAAGTTCGGTTGAACCCAAGACATGGATTAGACCCCTCGATCTATGCTTATAGCATATTAGGTACCTCTAATTCTTATGCCTAAGGTCGTACCCGCAAACGCATAGGTCCGGCTGGCCACGATCATTGGGCAATTGCTTCTTGTTGAGGGTCGCCGGGCTTCGGCGCAACGACCTGGCCTGGGGTGTTGCGCCCGCGCCGTCTTTGATCTATAGGACCGCCGTTCCGCGTATCGGCCCGGAAGTCATCCCTGATTTACGGAAAGCACGATACGCAGAGCAAAAAACAAAAACCGCCCGGCAGGGCATGCCGTGGCGGTTTCATTTGCTTTTCGGGCTTTGGTCGGCCCGAAGCGAGAAAAGAAGCGCGATGGTGCGCCACCAATACGGAGTAGCAAAATGCCCAAGATGAAGACCAAATCGGCCGCCAAGAAGCGGTTCAAGATTACTGCCACCGGCAAGGTGCTGTCGGCTGCCGCCGGCAAGCGCCACGGCATGATCAAGCGTTCCAACAAGTTCATTCGCGATGCCCGCGGCACGATGGTTCTGGCTGAACCGGACGGCAAGAAGGTCATCAAGAATTTTCTGCCGAACGGCCTCTGAGCATTCGGTTCCGGAACAGCGTTTTTAAGGAGATCATGACATGGCACGCGTAAAGAGAGGCGTTACCGCCCACGCCAAGCACAAGAAGGTCCTGAAAGCCGCCAAGGGCTTCTACGGCCGCCGCAAGAACACCATCCGCATCGCCAAGCAGGCGGTGGAGAAGTCGCTGCAGTACGCCTACCGTGACCGCAAGAACCGCAAGCGCTCGTTCCGCGCGCTGTGGATCCAGCGCATCAACGCGGCGACCCACGAGCACGGCCTGACCTATGGCCGCTTCATCGACGGTCTCAACAAGGCCGGCATCGAGATCGACCGTAAGGTCCTGTCAGACATGGCCATCCACGAGCCGCAGGCTTTCGCCGCGCTGGTCGCCAAGGCCAAGGTCGCGCTCGAATACCTGAAGAACACCACGCCGAATGCTTTTGAGAGCGCTGTCGCCTAGAGCATGATGCCAAAAAGTTTCTGACTTTTTGGACAACATCATGCTCCAGGGGAATTTAGCGAGGAGCGCGATCTTTTCCGAAAAGTCTGCAACTTTTCGGGATCGGGCTCCGAGCCCAGCGCTTCCCAAGCATTTTTAGTACTGATTTGGGGAACCCGCGCTGGCACGGCTGGCGCGGGTTCTTTTTTGCCCCTGATGTAACCAAAATGGCACCCGCGTAACCAAAATGGTGACGCACTCTGCAATGCCAGTCATCCAATCGAGAGAGTTTCGCCGTGAACGCCACCGCTGGAAATCTTGAAACCCTTGAAGCTTCGCTGATGGCCGAAATCGCGGCCGCGGCCGACGAGGCCGCGATCGAGGCGGTGCGCGTCTCGGCGCTGGGCAAGAAGGGCTCGGTCTCCGAAATGCTGAAGACGCTGGGCGCCATGAGCGCCGAGGAACGCCAGGTGAAGGGCCCGGCGATCAACGGCCTGAAGAACCGCGTCACCGACGCGCTGACCGCGCGCAAGGCGGAGCTGAAGGACGTGGCGATCGCCGCCCGGCTCGAGGCCGAGAAGGTCGACGTCACGCTGCCCGTTCGCCAGTCGCCGGCCGAGCGCGGCCGCATCCATCCGATCAGCCAGGTGATCGATGAGATCGCCGCGATCTTCGGCGACCTCGGCTTCTCGATCGCCGAAGGTCCGGACATCGAGACCGACTATTACAATTTCACGGCGCTCAATTTCCCCGAAGGGCATCCGGCGCGCGAGATGCACGACACCTTCTTCTTCCAGCCGGACGAGAAGGGTGAGCGCAAGCTGTTGCGCACGCACACCTCGCCCGTGCAGATCCGCACCATGGAGCGGCAGAAGCCGCCGATCCGCATCGTCATCCCCGGCAAGACCTACCGGCAGGATTCCGACGCCACCCACTCGCCGATGTTCCATCAGGTCGAGGGGCTCGTGGTCGATAAGACCGCGAACGTCGCCAACATGAAGTGGGTGCTGGAGGAGTTCTGCAAGGCCTTCTTCGAGGTGCCGAGCGTCAAGATGCGCTTCCGCCCGTCCTTCTTCCCGTTCACCGAGCCCAGCCTCGAGGTCGACATCCAGTGCGACCGCTCGCGCCCGGGCGAAGTGCGCTTCGGCGAAGGCTCCGACTGGATGGAGATCCTGGGCTGCGGCATGGTGCACCCGAACGTGCTGCGCGCCGGCGGGCTCGACCCCGACGAATATCAGGGCTTTGCGTGGGGCATGGGCATCGACCGCATCGCCATGCTGAAATACGGCATGCCGGACCTGCGCGCCTTCTTCGACGCGGATGTGCGCTGGCTGTCGCATTACGGCTTCAGGCCGCTCGACCTGCCGACGCTGTTCGGGGGCCTCTCTGCATGACGGCACCTCACACCGGCGGCTGCCGTTGCGGCGCGGTGCGGTTCGAGGCATCAGCCGAGCCGCACCACATCAGCTATTGCCATTGCGGCGATTGCCGGCGCGCCAGCGGCGCGCCGGTGTCGGCCTTTGTCGGCTTCCTGGCCGACCAGGCCGCGCTCAATGGCAAATCGCTGAAAAGCTACCGCAACGGTCCGGTGGAGCGCAGCTTCTGCGGTATCTGCGGCTCGCCGATCGCCTATACCGACAAGCGGCTCGACAACCAGATCTATTTCATGCTCGGCGCCATGGACATGCCGGCTTATTTCAAGCCGACGCTGCATGCCTATGTGCGTGAGCAATTGCCCTTCCTGCACATGCCGGACGATCTGCCCAGACATCTGAAGACCAGCGTACCCCGGCCCGAAGAACAAAGACCCGACGGAAGACAGTCATGAAATTCACCCTCTCCTGGCTCAAGGACCATCTCGAGACCGACGCCTCGCTTGCCGAGATCGTCGAGCGGTTGACCGCGATCGGCCTCGAAGTCGAACATGTCGACGACAAGGCCGGCCTGAAGCCCTTCGTCATCGCCAAAGTGCTGACGGCGGTGCAGCACCCCGACGCCGACCGGCTGCGCGTGCTGACCGTCGACACCGGCGACGGCACGCCGCCTGTTCAAGTCGTATGCGGGGCGCCGAATGCCCGCGCGGGCCTGATCGGCGCCTTCGCTGCGCCCGGCACCTATGTTCCCGGCATCGACGTGACGCTCTCGGTCGGCAAGATACGCGGCGTCGAAAGCCATGGCATGATGTGCTCGGAGCGCGAGCTGGAAATCTCCGACGAGCATAACGGCATCATCGACCTACCCGAAGACGCGCCGGTCGGCACCAGCTTCGCTGCCTACGCGCATCTCGACGATCCGGTGATCGAGATCAACCTGACGCCGAACCGGCCGGATGCGACCAGCGTCTACGGCATCGCGCGCGACCTCGCGGCAAGCGGGCTCGGCCGGCTTACCGGCGGCGGGATCATGCCGCATGCCGGCGAAGGCCTCTGCCCGATCAAGGTCACGATCGAGGCGCCGGAACTCTGCCCGGGCTTCGCGCTGGCATTGGTGACGGGCGTGAAGAACGGCCCGTCGCCGAAATGGCTGCAGCAGCGGCTGATCGCCATCGGGCTCAGGCCGATCAGCGCGTTGGTCGACATCACCAACTACGTCACCTTCGATCGCGGCCGGCCGCTGCATGTGTTCGACGCGAAGAAGGTCGCCGGCAACCTCGTGGTGCGCCGGGCGAAGGACGGCGAGACCGTGCTGGCGCTCGATGGGCGCGAATACACGCTGACGCCGGAGATGTGCGTCATTGCCGACGACAATGGCGTGGAATCGATCGCGGGCATCATGGGCGGCGAGCATTCGGGCTGCGACGAGAACACCACCGACGTGCTGATCGAATCGGCGCTCTGGGATCCGATCACGACCGCCCGCACCGGCCGCGCGCTCGGCATCATCACCGATGCGCGCTACCGCTTCGAGCGCGGCGTCGATCCCGAATTCATGGTGCCGGGCATCGAGCTGGCGACCAAGCTGGTGCTCGATTTCTGCGGCGGCACGCCGAGCGAAATCGAGGTGGCTGGCTATACCGGCCACAAGCCGAAGGTCGTCACCTTCCCGCTGTCGGAAGTGAAGCGGCTGACCGGCATCGAGGTGCCGAAGGCCGAGGCGCTGCGCATCCTGACCCGCCTCGGCTTCGAGCCGCAGGGCTCGGGCGACACGGTCAAGGTGAAGGTGCCGTCCTGGCGGCCGGATGTCGACGGCAAGGCAGACCTGGTCGAAGAGGTGATGCGCATCCATGGCGTCGACAACATCTTGGCCCAGCCGCTGACCTCGCATGACGCGGTCAACGGCAAGATCCTGACCACGCTGCAGGTGCGCACCCGCGCGGCCAAGCGCGCGCTTGCCGTGCGCGGCATGATGGAGGCCGTCACCTGGTCGTTCATTCCGGCGAAACACGCCGAGCTGTTCGGCGGCGGCCAGGCGGCGCTGAAGCTCGCCAACCCGATTGCCGCCGACATGTCCGACATGCGGCCTTCGCTGCTGCCGGGGCTGATCGCGGCCGCGCAGCGCAATGCCGACAAGGGCATCGGCGACGTGGCGCTGTTCGAGGTTTCGGGCACCTATGAAGGCGACGGCGCCGACCAGCAGCGGCGTGTCGCCGCCGGCGTGCGGCGCGGCACCGCCAAGCTCGATGGTTCCGGCCGCAGTTGGGCCGGCAATGCCGGGCCTGTCGGCGTGTTCGACGCCAAGGCGGACGCGATCGCGGCGCTTGAAGCCTGCGGCGCGCCGGTCGACCGGCTGCAGATCGAGCCCGGCGGCCCGGCCTGGTATCACCCGGGCCGCTCCGGCACGATCAAGCTCGGTCCGAAGACGGTGCTCGGCACATTCGGCGAGTTCCATCCGAAGACGCTGGACGGGCTCGACGCATCGGGTCCGATCTGCGGCTTCGAGGTTTTCGTCGACGCCGTGCCGGAGCCGAAGGCAAAGCCGACGCGCACCAAGCCGAAGCTGGAGCTGTCGCCCTTCCAGGCGGTGAAGCGCGATTTCGCCTTCGTCGTCGACCGGACGGTCGAGGCCGGCACGCTGGTGCGGGCGGCTTTGGCCGCCGACAAGAAGCTGGTCACCGGCGTTTCGGTGTTCGACGTCTTCGAGGGCGCGGCACTGGGCGCGGCCAAGAAGTCGATCGCCATCGAAGTGTCGATCCAGCCGGTCGAAAAGACGCTGACCGACGAGGATTTCGAGGCGCTGGCCAAGCGGATCGTCGAGAACGTCAACAAGCAGACGGGCGGCGTGCTGCGGGCTTAACGCTTTCTGGGATTGCCGGAGCATGGCGAATCGCCCTCCAAAGGGCGATGGACCATCTCCGCTATTCCGGCCTTCCCTTCGAAGCACAGCGCGCGGCGTTCTTGAGGATCGTCGCGGCGGATCCGCTGCTGGCCGAGGCGCTTGCGCGCGTGCGGAAGCTTGCGCTGCCGGATTGGCTGGTGGTTTCCGGCGCGCTTTACAACAGCATCTGGAACCATCTGACCGGCAAGCCGCCGGGATACGGCATCAAGGATGTCGACCTGTTCTATTTCGACGATGCCGATTTGTCCTACGAGGCCGAGGATGCGGTGATCCGACGGGCAGCGAGGCATTTCGAGGGATTGAAGCTGCCGGTCGAGGTGCGCAACCAGGCGCGGGTGCATCTGTGGTATCCGGTGAAGTTCGGGCAGGAATGCCCGAGATACGCGAGTTCCAGCGAGTCGGTGAGCTATTTTGCGTCGAAGACGCATGCGGTCGGGGTGCGGTTCGATTCCAGCGGGTATCTTGATCTGGTGGCGCCGTTCGGGCTCGACGATATTTTTTCGTTCCGCATCACGCCGAACCGGGCTCTGGATAATCAGCGGACGCATGAGGTGAAGGGGAAGCGGGCGCGGGAGTATTGGCCGGAGATTAGTGTGGTGCCGTGGTAGGGGTGCGGAGATAAGATACGTCAGCGCGAGGCCCCCCTCTCTGTCCTACCGGACATCTCCCCCTCAAGGGGGGAGATTGGCAGTTTCGATGACGGCGCTCCCCTTGCAACGCCGGTGATTGGCGAAAGCGTGGGCGACATCCAATCTCCCCCCTTGAGGGGGAGATGGCCGGCAGGCCAGAGAGGGGGGTCTCGCGCTAACCTCTCAACAAAAAGGGCGACGTCCCTTCCGCTCACCCATTCACCAGCGCCAGCAATTCCTCCGTATAGCGCTTGCCGACCACCTTGTCGGGCGACAGTGCATCACCGATCGCCGCGACCTCCGCCACGCTCAGCTCAATCCCGGCTGCCGCCGTGTTCTGCTCCAGGTGTCGTATCTTCCTTGCGCCGGGGATCGGCACGATGAAATCGCCCTGGTGCAGCACCCAGGCGAGCGCCAGTTGCGCCGGTGTCACGCCCTTTTCGGCCGCCATCTTCTCCAGCATCGCGATGACGGCGTTGTTGGCTGCCATCGCCTCCGCCTGGAAGCGCGGCAAGGTGAGGCGCCAGTCGTCGGCGCCGAGCGCGTCGGGCTTGGCGATCGCGCCGGTGAGCAGGCCGCGGCCGAGCGGGCTGTAGGGCACGAAACCGATGCCGAGCTCGCGGCAAACGGCGATGACTTCGTCTTCCGGATCGCGGCTCCACAGCGAATATTCGCTCTGCACAGCGGCGATCGGGTGCACGGCGTGGGCCCGGCGCAGCGTCGCGCCGCTCACTTCCGACAGGCCGAGCGCGCGCACCTTGCCTTCCCGCACCAGCTCGGCCATCGCGCCAACCGTGTCCTCGATCGGCACGTTCGGATCGATGCGATGCTGGTAGTAGAGGTCGATCACATCGGTATCGAGCCGCTTCAGCGAGGCTTCCGCTACCGCCTTGACGTGCTCGGGGCGGCTGTCGACGCCGACCATGCGGTCGATGCCCGAGCCGTGCTCGGAAATCTTGAAGCCAAACTTGGTGGCGATCGTGACATGATCGCGCACCGGCTTCAGGGCTTTGCCGAGCAGGATTTCGTTCTCGAATGGGCCATAGACTTCGGCCGTGTCGAAGAAGGTGACGCCGATCTCGACGGCGCGGCGCAGCGTGGCGATGGCTTCCGCTTCCGGCTGGCCGCCATAGGCGAAGCTCATGCCCATGCAGCCGAGGCCAACGGGGAAGACTTCGAGTTCAGTTCCGAGTTTGCGGGTTTTCATCACGCATCTCCTTGTTGCGATGACAAGGAGATAGCCTCTTGCACTCCGTTCGATAATCGGTTCTCTTTCGCACGGCTTGCTCTATAAAATAGAACAATGAACCGAACCAATCTTTCGCAGCTCGCGGTCCTCGCCACCGTCGCCCAATGCGCCAGCTTTCGCGGCGCCGCGCGCGAGCTCGGCATCGCGCCGTCGGCGGTCAGCCACGCGGTCTCCAGCCTGGAGGCGCGGCTCGGCGTGCGGTTGCTTGCCCGCAGCACGCGCAGCGTCGCGCCGACCGAGGAGGGCGCGCAGCTGCTCGAACGCTTGCGGCCCGCGCTGTCCGAGATCGACCTGGCGCTGGAAACGGCGGTCGAGGCGCGCGACCGGCCGGCCGGCAATCTGCGGCTGACCGTGCCGCGCACGGCTGCGCACCTGACGCTGACGCCACGGCTCGGCGCCTTTGCCGCCGCCTATCCCGAGATCGTGCTGGAGATCGTCATCGAGGACCGCTTCACCGACGTGGTCGAAGGCGGCTTCGACGCCGGCGTGCGGCTCGGCGAAAGCCTGCAGCGCGACATGATCGCGGTACGCATCGGCCCCGATCTTCGCGGCGCGGTGGTCGCGGCGCCATCCTATTTCGCTTTTATGCCAAAGCCTCGCCATCCGCGCGAGCTGGCGGACCATCGCTGCATCCGCTTCCGTTTCTCCAGCGGCATCCTCTACCGCTGGGAGTTCGAGAAGGACGGCGAGGAGATCGAGATCGCCGCGCAAGGGCCGCTGATCCTCGACGAGGACCATCTGATCGCCCAAGCGGCGGTCGACGGCGCCGGGCTTGCTTTCGTCTTCGAGCCCTATGTGCGGGCGCCGCTCGCCGACGGCAGGCTGATCCGCGTGCTGGAGGACTGGTGCCCGTCCTTCGACGGCTTTTTCGTCTACTATCCGAGCCGCCGGCAAATGCGGCCGGCGCTGAGGGCGTTCGTGGACTTCTTCAAGGTGAGCGGCTGAGAGGCGATGGCGGAAGGAAGCCGTCGCTACGGCTCGTATCCACTCTACCGACGTTAGCGCCGCCCCTCATCTGCCTGCCGGCATCTTCTCCCCGTTGAACGAGGAGAAGGGGCTGGCCGCACGCCAGCGCCCTTCATGCAACGCTGAAGGTTGGCGAAACCATCGGCGCGAGCCTCTTTCGCCCCGTTTACGGGGAGAAATGCCCGGCAGGGCAATGAGGGGCGGCGCCGGCATCCGAAATTGGATCGCGCATCTCGGAAGAAAGCCCAACTCGGCGGCGTTCTTCCGCCATGCAATCCCTCACCAACACCCCAACCCGCTATGGCTGGGCGATGATCGTCCTCCACTGGCTGATCGGTATCGTCTTCATCGGCCAGTTCGTGCTCGGCTTCGTCATGGTGCGCACGACAAGCCAGCGGACGTCCTTCGAGCTGATCCAGCTGCACAAATCCTTCGGCTTCCTGCTGCTCGGGCTGATCGTCCTGCGCATCGCCTGGCGGCTCGGCAATGCGGCGCCGCCTCTGCCGCGCTCTGTCGGAACGCTGGAGCGCCGGACCGCGCCCCTCGCCCACTTCGCGCTCTATGCTTTCCAGATCGCGCTCCCCTTATCCGGCTGGGCGCTGGTCTCGGTGTCGACGCTGGAAATCCCAACCATGCCGTTCGACCTGTTCGTGATGCCCAATTTGCCGCTGGCCGAATCCGATGCCGCGGAAAGCTTCTGGTCGGCCGCGCATTGGTATCTCGCCTATGCCGGCATCGCGCTGGTCGCGTTGCACGTGGCGGCGGCACTGCGCCACCATTTCCTGCTGCGCGACAGCGTGCTCAGGCGCATGATCACACCTTCGTCAGGTGGGGAATAGAACCGCCCCGTCCTTCGTTGGTGGGGCGAGAACGCAGAAGAAGCGTATCTGCGGAAGGAAGAAACCCATGAAAGCGCGCATCCTCGCATTGGCGGCTTTTGCCGCTAGCCTTGTCGTGCCTGCCGTTGCCGCCGTGGCGCTCAGCGACGCCGCCGGCAGCTACACGATCAGCCCGTCGGGCTCCTCGATCCGCTTCACCATCGGCAAGGCCGGCGGCGGCGGCTTCGACGGCGCCTTCGGCCGCTTCAAGGGCACGATCCGCATCGACAATGGCGATGTCGGCCGCTCGAAGGTCGACCTCACCATCTATCCCGAAAGCGTCGGCACCGGACAGGGCCGCATCGACGCCTTCCTGCGCTCCGACGCGGTGTTCGATGCCGCCAACAATCCGGAAATCCAGTTCCGCTCGACCAGCGTCACCCGCACCGGCGACACGACGGCGCTGGTGACCGGCCGGCTGACGGCGCGCGGCAAGACGTTTCCTGAAAAATTCACCGCCGAGTTGGGTGGATTGAAAGGCGGAACCATCAAGTTCCATGTCACCGGCAAGGTGCTGCGGTCGCGCTACGGCATGGATGTCGGCACGCCGCTCTATTCCAACGTCGTCGACTTCGACATGACGCTGATGGGGAAGAGGGGGTAGGCACAGCCCTTTTCCTCGCCCCCGCGAAGGCGGGCTACGCTACGAACTCACGTTGTGTGACTGGCATGACTGATCAGGCCGAGGCTTGATTGCCACGTGGTTCCCCCAATCCGTCGCTGCTTCGCAGCGCCACCTTTCCCCCCCTCCGGAGGGAAAGGAAGGGAGCGTTGCTGGACGAGCGTTGACGGCAAAAAGTTTGGTGCCTTTCCTTTACCCCGTCGATCGGGGGAGAGGTGTCTCGGCGAAGCCGAGACGGAGTGGGGGTCGACCAGCGCTACATCAGACAATGCATGCGCCAAGCTGCACGGAGCGTCTGCGATTGGCTTTTCCCCAGAATTGGGGCACACCTCCATCGATGTAACCGACATGGAGAAGCGTGATGTTCCGATGGGGTGTTCTGTCGACGGCGAAGATCGGCCGCGAGCAGCTTTTGCCGGCAATCGTGGAGTCGGAGAACGGCATCCTGTCGGCGATCGCCAGCCGCGACCTAGCGAAGGCCAAGGCATTGGGTGAGCGGTTCGGCGCCCGGCATGCCTTCGGCTCCTATGAGGAACTGCTCGCCTCCAAGGAGGTCGACGGCGTCTATATCCCGCTGCCCACATCGCAGCATGTCGAGTGGACGGCGAAGGCGATCGAGGCGGGAAAACACGTGCTGGTCGAGAAGCCGCTTGCGCTCGACGCCAAGGACATCCCGCCGCTGATCAAGCTGCGCGACGAAAAGAAGGTACTGGTCTGCGAGGCCTTCATGGTCGTCTACCACCCGCAATGGATCAAGGTACGCGATCTTATCGCCGGCGGCGCCATCGGCCGGCTGCGCCACGTGCAGGGCGCGTTCTCCTATTACAATGTCGACCCCAAGAACATGCGCAACCAGCTCGACCTCGGCGGCGGCGCGCTGCCCGACATCGGCGTCTATCCGACCGTGTCGACGCGCTTTTCGACCGGCAAGGAGCCACTCCGCGTCCAGGCGACGATCGAGCGCGACAAGACCTTCGGCACCGACATCTATTCCTCGATCCGCGCCGATTTCGGCGACTTCGAACTGTCCTTCTATCTCTCGACGCAGATGGCGGCGCGGCAGGTGATGGTGTTCCACGGCGAGAAGGGCTTCATCGAGGTGTTCGGGCCGTTCAATGCCGGGCTCTACGAGCACCACCGCATCGAGCTGCACAACCAGAACCACACCGAGGCGCAGGTGTTCCGCTTCCCCGGCACGCAGCAATACCGGCTCGAATGCGAGGCCTTCGTGCGCGCCGCCCAGGGCAGCAAGGACCGCGTCTTCACGCTGGAGGAATCGGTGCTCAACCAGAAGGTCATCGACGCCATCTTCCGCGCCGGCGAAAAGGACGGCTGGGAGCCCGTCTGAGTTTTCGCAACAAGCTGCCGGCTAATTTCTGGGAGGAATAGATGGCTGACGCGGACGTGATCATTGTCGGCGCGGGGCTGGCCGGCCTCGTCGCCGCGGCCGAGCTGGCCGACGCCGGCAAGAAAATCATCGTCGTCGACCAGGAGCCGGAGCAGTCGCTGGGCGGCCAGGCCTTCTGGTCGTTCGGCGGGTTGTTCCTGGTCGATTCGCCGGAGCAGCGGCGCATGCGCATCCGTGATTCGTATGACCTGGCGCTCGAGGACTGGATGGGCACCGCCGCCTTCGACCGCCCAGAGGATTTCTGGCCCCGCAAATGGGCCGAAGCCTATGTCGGCTTCGCCGCCGGCGAGAAGCGCTCCTGGCTCATCGAGCGCGGCTTGAAATTCTTCCCCGTGGTCGGCTGGGCCGAACGCGGCGGCGGCAATGCGACCGGTCACGGCAATTCTGTGCCGCGCTTCCACATCACCTGGGGCACAGGGCCGGGCGTACTCGAACCTTTCGTGCAGCGCGTGCGCGAGGCGCAGACGCGCGGACTGGTCGCGTTCAAATTCCGCCACCGGGTCAACGAGATCATCCGCGCCGGCGATACCGTGACCGGCGTGCGCGGCGACGTTCTCGAAGCCAGCAGCGCCGAGCGCGGCCGCAAGAGCTCGCGGGAAGTCGTCGGAGACTTCGAGCTCCATGCGCAGGCGGTGATCGTGGCTTCCGGCGGCATTGGCGGCAATCACGAGCTGGTGCGCCAAAACTGGCCGCAGCGCCTGGGCGTGCCGCCGAAGCGGATGATCACCGGCGTGCCGGACCATGTCGACGGCCGCATGCTGGCGATCACCGAACAGGCCGGGGGCTCGATCATCAACCGCGACCGCATGTGGCATTATGTCGAGGGCATCAAGAACTGGGCGCCGATCTGGACCGAGCATGCGATCCGCATCCTGCCCGGCCCGTCCTCGCTCTGGCTCGACGCGCGCGGCAAAAGGCTGCCGGTGCCGCTCTATCCGGGCTTCGACACTCTAGCCACGCTCAGCCACGTCATGGGCACCGGCTTCGATTATTCCTGGTTCATCCTGACCAGGAAGATCATCCAGAAGGAGTTCGCGCTGTCGGGCTCCGAGCAGAACCCGGACCTCACCGGCAAAAGCTGGCGGCAGGTGCTGGGCCGCGCGACATCGGGCATTCCCGGCCCGGTGAAAGCCTTCATGGAAAAGGGCGAGGATTTTATTGTCGAGGCCAATCTCTCGAAGCTGGTGGCGCGCATGAACGCTCTGGCCGGCGGCGAGCCGCTGCTCGAGGTCGCCCAGGTCGAGCGCGAGATCCGCGCCCGCGACAGGCAACTCGACAATCCGTTCTCCAAGGATGCGCAGGTCACCGCGCTGCGCGGCGCGCGCGCCTATCTCGGCGACAGGCTGATCCGCACGGCCAAGCCGCACAAGATGCTCGATCCGGCCAACGGCCCGCTGATCGCCGTGCGTCTCAACATCCTCACCCGCAAGACGCTGGGCGGCCTGCAGACCGACCTCGACAGCCGCGTGCTCGATGCCGCCGGACAAGCGGTGCCGGGACTCTACGCCGTGGGCGAGGCCGCCGGCTTCGGCGGCGGCGGCGTGCATGGCTATGCGGCGCTGGAAGGCACCTTCCTCGGCGGCTGCATTTTTTCGGGGCGCAGCGCGGGACGGGCGGCAGCGGCCACGATTGCGTGAATGGAGGGTACGGGTGATCGCCGGTTGAGCGACAACGCTGTAGGCTTTTTCGATCAACTGCTGTCGACCGAAGTCCCAATCAAAACGAGAATAGAATGCGCATCATCGTCTATGGCATTGGCGCAATCGGCGGCGCCATCGCGGCCCAGCTGAGCTTTTCCGGACATGAAGTCATCGGCATTGCCCGCGGCAGGCAGCTCGACGCCATTCGCGCCTCGGGGCTGACGCTTTCCACCCCGCAAAGCACCAGGACCGCGCGCTTTCCCGTCCATGCCGACCCGGCGGAGATTTCCTTCAGGCCGGAAGATGTGGTGCTCCTGACGATGAAGACCCCCGATACGCTCGGCGCGCTGCAGCGGCTCAACGCCGCCGGTGCGGCGACGCTGCCGTTGTTCTGTTTCCAGAACGGCGTCGCCAACGAGCCGCTGGCCTTGCGTTTCTTCGCCAATGTCTATGGCGCGACGGTCATGCTGCCGGCCGATTACGACACGCCCGGCGAGGTCGCTGCCTATTTCGCGCCCAAGATCGGCGCCTTCGACATCGGCCGCTATCCGTCCGGAACCGACGACACCGTCGAGAAACTGTGCGGGGTTCTCAAGGCGTCCGGTTTCATCGTCGACCCCAGGGACAATGTGATGAGCAGCAAATACCGCAAGCTGCTGGCCAACCTTCGAAACATCATCGACGCGGCGCTGGGCGACACCGAGCTTCAGCGGAAATGGTATGCGAAGGCACGCGCCGAGGCCGAGGCCGTGCTAAGCGCGGCCGGGATCGACTGGGACAAGACCGATGCCATGGCCCGTGAAGAATTGACCATAACCGCCATCTCGGGTCGAACGCGCGTGGGTTCCTCGACGCTGCAAAGCATCGTGCGCGGGACCGGCTCCCTCGAAACAGACTTCCTCAATGGCGAGATCGTCCTTCTCGGGCGGTTTCACGGCATGGCTACGCCCGTCAACTCGGCCCTATGCAAACTGTCGGTCGAGCTGGCCAGCGGCCGGATGCGACCGCAATCGGCCGGCGACGACATGATCGTCTCCATGATCGGCGGACCCGGCTGATAGCTGGAGACGATCAAAAAGATCGACCCGATCCCGAGAATCCTTTCGAGCCCGTGGAACGTCTTCCTCAAGCAGATCCGCAAACAGGAGACGACCATGACCTACAATCTCATCCGCTACGGCGTGAAGGATGCCGGCATCGCCGAGAACCGGGCGCTGGTGGCAAAGGTGTTCGAAGCGCTGGACGAAACGCAGCCGCAATCCGTGCGCTATCTGGTGCTCGAACTGGAGAATGGCGAGTTCGTCCACCTTGTCGGCTACGACAGGGATAGTTCGGCGCTGACCGAACTCGACGCTTTCAAGGTTTTCGGCGCCAATCACGCCGATCGGCGGTCGACGCCGCTAGCTAGGTCGCCGGCGAAGATCATCGGCAATTATCGTATGCTGGCCAAGGCCGATGAAGCCGCGCCCGCCTGACCGAGGCACGGCTTGTGATCGGCGAGGCGAGAAAGAGGACGATGAGTTCAGCAGGGTTCGGCCGAGCGGAACTTGAAGCCATGCTCGTCGGCCTGCGGCCGAAACTGCACCGCTATGCCGCCCGCATGGCCGGCTCGGCGATCGAGGGCGAGGACATCGTGCAGGAAGCAGTGGTGAAGGCGCTTGCCGCATATGACGGCGGCGCTCAGGTCGAGCGACCGGAGCAGTGGCTATTCCGCATCGCCCACAATGCGGCGCAGGATCATCTGCGCCGCCGCCAGCGGGAGCGTTCGCGAATGAGCGAGGCCGACATGACCGCGATAGCGGACCTCTCCGCCAGCGCCGAGACGAGGCTCGCGACTGCCGCGAGCCTGCGCAGCTTCATGCGGCTGACGCCGGCGCAGCGCAGCGCCGTGATCCTGGTCGACGTGCTCGGCCTTAGCCTGCATGAAACCTGCGAGGTGACGGGCGCGACTTTAGCCGCCAGCAAGGCGGCGCTGCATCGCGGCCGGGCGGAGTTGAAGGCGTTGGCGGCTTTGCCCGACGACATGACCATGCCGAAGCTCGACCTTGAGGAGGAGCGCCGGCTGCGCCGCTATGTCGACCTGTTCAATGCACGCGATTTCGACGGTGTCAGGATGCTGATCGCCGAAGACATCCAGGTCGACGTCGTCAACCGCGCCCGCCTCAGCGGCAAGAAGGAAGCCTCGACCTATTTCGGCAACTACGACCGTATGAACGACTGGACGCTGGCGCTGGGCTTCGTCGAGGACCGGCCGGCGATCCTGATCCGCAACCCGCAAGCGGACAATGCCTTGGGCGGCTTCGTGCTGATCGACTGGCGCGGCGAAGAGGTCGTGCGCATCCGCGATTTCCGCCATGTGCCTTATTGTGCGGCTGACGCGGATATTCGTTTTGCCGATTGACCCAAGCGGCACCCTCGCTGCCAGCATTCACCGCGCACAGCATTGGACGGAACACCAGAGCTTCGTCCCGTAACGAATTGAGCGCCAGACTCGCGGTCGTTCGCCATCAACATACATGTTTCAGACATCAATCCTTGACGATAGAACATTTTAATGTAGGCTACAGCACCGAGACCTCATATCTCAGAACTGAACGAGAGAGTCCTCGGTGATAACCGCACCGCAATTGCGCGCCGCCCGATCGCTGCTCGGCATCGATCAACGCCGGCTTGCCGAATTGTCCGGCCTGTCGGTACCAACAATCCAGCGCATGGAAGCCAGCGGCTCGATCATCCGGGGCAATGTCGATTCGCTGATGAAGCTGATCGCCGCGCTTGAGGTGGCCGGCATCGAGCTGATCGGCGAAGGCGCGGTCAGCCAGGGCGGCGGACGCGGGGTGAGGCTGAAGACCGGATTCGATCCGGCCCGGGCATCCAATGCCGGCGATGCCGCGTCCGGTGGGAGCCTGTCGTGATCTCGATCGTGGCGCTTCTGCTGTGCGGTCCTGCCGCGCTTCTGGCAACAGCCATCCTGGCCGCAGCCTTCAGCCGGCACACCGCCGCGACGCGTCTTGTCTATGGCGCCGCGTTCGTCATTTCAGCCGCCTTGCTCGCGATCGTTGCCGGCCATCTCGTCGGCAATCCCGGCGAGGCGTCCGCCACCTTGCCGCTCGGCCTGCCCTGGACCGGCGCCCGGTTCCGCCTCGACGGCCTGTCGGCGTTCTTCCTCATCGTCGTCAATCTGGGCGGCACCATCACCAGCCTTTATGCTCTTGGCTACGGCCGGCACGAATCCCAGCCGCATCGCGTGCTGCCGTTCTATCCGGCGTTCCTCGCCGGCATGAACCTCGTCGTGCTGGCCAACGACGCCTTCAGCTTCCTTTTGTCCTGGGAATTCATGTCGCTCGCCTCGTGGGCGCTGGTCATGGCGCACCACCGCGACGAGGCCAACCGACGCGCCGGTTACATCTACCTGGTGATGGCGAGCTTCGGCACGATGGCGCTGCTGCTTGCCTTCGGCCTGCTGGCGGGACCGGCGGGAACCTACGCGTTCGACGCGATGCGGATGGCGCATCCAGGCCCGCTCGCGGCCGGCGCGGTGCTCGTTCTCATGTTGCTCGGCGCCGGCTCCAAGGCCGGCCTGGTGCCGCTGCATGCCTGGCTGCCGCTTGCCCATCCGGCCGCACCCAGCCACGTCTCGGCGCTGATGAGCGGCATCATGACCAAGGTCGCCATCTACGGCTTCATCCGCGTGGTGTTCGACCTGCTTGGCGCGCCGACATGGTGGTCGGGCGTCGCCGTGCTCCTCATCGGCGGCGTGACGGCGGCGCTCGGCATCCTGCATGCGCTGATGGAAAAAGACCTGAAGCGGCTGCTCGCCTATTCGACCATCGAGAATATCGGCGTCATCTTCGCCAGCCTCGGCCTTGCGCTGGCCTTCAAGGCGAACGCCATGCCCTCGGCCGCGGCGCTGGCCTTCACCGCGGCGCTCTTCCACGTGCTCAACCATTCCTTCTTCAAGAGCCTGCTGTTTTTCGGCGCCGGCGCGGTGCTGACTTCGACCGGCGAACGCGACATGGAAAAGCTCGGCGGCCTCATCCATCGCCTGCCGGTCACCAGCTTCGTCTTCCTCGTCGGCTGCGTCTCGATCTCGGCGCTGCCGCCCTTCAACGGCTTCGCCTCCGAATGGCTGGTCTTCCAGGCCATATTGCGCAGCCCCGAGCTGCCGCAATGGGGGCTGAAGGTCATCGTGCCCGCGGTCGGCGGCATGCTGGCGCTGTCGGCGGCGCTGGCCGCGGCCTGCTTCGTCAAGGCCTTCGGCATCACCTTCCTTGGCCGGGCGCGATCGGCGGCGGTGGAACGCGCGCATGAGGTCGACCGCTGGTCGCTGGCGGCAATGGCCGTGCTTGCCGCCTTCTGCCTGCTCGCCGGCATCCTGCCCGGCTTCATCCTCGACGGCCTGTCGGCGGTGACGCTTTCGCTCATCGGCGACCGCATGCCGGTGCAGATGGCCGAGCCCTGGCTGTCGATCGTGCCGATCGCCGAGAGCCGCAGCTCCTATAACGGCCTGCTGGTCTTCGCCTTCATCGCCATTTCGGCGTCGCTCGCGGCCTTCTTCATCCACCGCTTCGCCTCGCACGCGTTGCGCCGGGGCATTGCATGGGGGTGCGGCTTCGCCGACGCAGTACCGGCCGCGCAATACACGGCGGTCAGCTTTGCGCAGCCCATCCGCCGCGTCTTCGGTGGCTTCGCGTTCCGCGCCCGCGAAACCGTCGAGATGCCGGCGCCGGGCTCCCTCGAGCCGGCGCGCCTCAAGGTGGATATGCATGACGTGGCCTGGGAGATCTTCTATCAGCCGATCACCGGCGCGATCGATTTCGCCACCGAGCGACTGAACCACCTGCAGTTCCTGACCATCCGCCGCTACCTGACGCTGGTCTTCCTCTACCTCGTCACCCTGCTCCTGGTGCTTGCGCTATGGCCGTGATCCTGGATCTCGCCGTGCAGGGCGCCCAGATGTTTTCGGTGCTTTTGCTGGCGCCGCTTCTGATCGGCTTCGTGCGCAAGGTGAAGGCGAGGCTGGTCAGGCGGCAGGGACCCTCGGTGATCCAGCCCTATCGCGATCTGGTCAGGCTGATGCGCAAGGAGGTCGTGCTGGCGGACAACGCGTCCTGGCTGTTCCGCGTCACGCCCTACCTGATCTTCGCCGCCACATGGGTCGCGGCGGCGCTGGTTCCAACCTTCGCCGCCGGCCTACAGTTCAGCTGGGCCGCCGATCTCATCGTCATCGTGGCGCTGCTCGGCAGCGCGCGCTTCTTCCAGGCGCTGGCCGGAATGGATATCGGCACCAGCTTCGGCGGCATCGGCGCCAGCCGCGAGGTGATGATCGCCTCGCTCGCCGAACCCGCGATGCTGCTCATCGTCTTCAGCCTGGCGCTGGTGGCCGGCGCCACGCAGCTTTCGACGGTCGCCGCCTTCATGGGTTCGCCTGAGGTCGGATTGCGCGTGTCGCTCGGCATGTCGCTGATCGCGCTGGTGATGGTGGCGATCGCCGAGAATGCGCGCATACCGGTCGACAATCCCGCCACGCATCTGGAGCTCACCATGGTGCATGAGGCGATGATCCTGGAATATTCCGGCCGCCATCTGGCGATGATCGAGCTCGCCAGCTTCATCAAGCTGCTGCTCTACATGTCGCTGATCTCCTGCGTTTTCCTGCCCTGGGGTCTGGCGGCCGCTGGAACCGGGCCAAAAGCACTCGCCATCGGCGCCGCCGCCTATTTCGGCAAGCTCGCGGTGCTCGCCATCCTGCTTGCCGTGTTCGAGACAGCAGTCGCCAAGATGCGCGTCTTCCGCGTGCCGGACTTCCTGGGTGCGGCGCTGATGCTGGCGCTGCTCGGCACGCTCCTGCTGTTCGTCTCACGGAGCCTGTGATGAACGGTCTCACCTTCGACATCGCCCATCTGCTCGCCGGCAGCCTGGTGCTGGTCTCCTTCATGATGCTCTACCAGGACCGGCTGTTCGCGCTGATCAACGTCTTTGCGCTGCATGCGGTCGTGCTTGCGCTGTCGGTGGCGTGGCAGGCCTATATCCAGGACGCGCACCACCTCTACATCACCGCCGGCATCGCTCTGGTCTTCAAGGCGATCGTCATTCCCGTCGGGCTGCATCGCATCATCCAGCGGCTCGGCATCCACCGCGACATCGAGACCGCCGTCGGCATCGGCCCGACCATGCTCGCCGGCATCGGGCTGGTGACGCTTTCCATGGTGCTGATGCTTCGGGTGACGCCCGAGGCCGACCCGCTCGCCCGAGAGGATCTCGCCTTCGCGCTGTCGATCATCCTGCTGGGCCTGCTGGTGATGGTGACCAGGCGCAACGCGGTCAGCCAGGTCGTCGGCTTCATGTCGCTGGAGAACGGCCTGGTGCTGGCCGCCACCGGCGCCAAGGGCATGCCGCTGGTTGTCGAGATCAGCGTCGCCTTCTCGATCCTGATCGCCTTCATCGTCATCGGCGTCTTCCTGTTCCGCATCCGCGAACGCTTCGATTCGGTCGATGTCGGCGCGCTCGACGACTATCGGGGAGAACGCCGGTGAGCGGGTTCTCCTTCGACGCCGTGGCCGCGATCCTTTTCATCCCGGCGGGCGCCGCGGCCATCCTGGCGGCGCTGCCGAATTACAAGATATCGTCCGTCGTCAACGTCATCGCCAGCCTGCTCACCTTGCTCGCGGCGCTGTCGCTGTTCGTCACCGACCGGCCGGCGCCGGGGCAATATCTCATCGTCGACGATCTCAACATCGTCTTCATCGTGCTCAACACATTCGTCGGCTTCACCACCAGCGTGTTCAGCGCGTCCTATATCGCGCATGAGCTGGAAACCGGGCGGCTGACCGCGCCGAACCTGCGGTTCTACCACGCGATGTACCAGATCATGATGTTCGGCATGAACCTGGCCTTCGTGTCGAACAATATCGGCCTGATGTGGGTCGCGGTCGAGCTCGCCACGCTGACCACCGTGCTGATGGTCGGCATCTACCGCACGCATGAGGCGCTGGAGGCGGCCTGGAAATATTTCATCCTCGGCAGCGTCGGCATCGCGCTCGCGCTGTTCGGCACCATCCTCGTCTACATGGCCGCGCAGCCGGTCGTCGGCGAGGGCACCAACGCCATGGTCTGGTCGGTGCTGATCGAGAAGGCGGCGCATTTCGACCCGGCGCTGCTCAGCGTCGCCTTCATCTTCCTGCTGCTCGGCTACGGCACCAAGGTCGGTCTCGCGCCGCTGCATGCCTGGCTGCCCGACGCGCATGCCGAAGGCCCGACGCCGATCTCGGCGGTGCTGTCGGGCCTGCTGCTCAACGTCGCGCTCTACGCCGTGCTGCGCTTCAAGCTTTTGCTCGCGGCAAGCCCGCAGGCGATCGGGCCTGGACCGCTGATGGTCACGATGGGCCTGACCTCGCTGATCTTCGCGGCCTTCATGCTCTACCGCCGCCGCGACATCAAACGCCTGTTCGCCTATTCCTCGATCGAGCATATGGGCATCATCGTCTTCGCCTTCGGCATGGGCGGCCCGCTCGCCAACTTCGCCGGCCTGTTGCACATGGTCATGCACAGCCTGACCAAGTCGGCGATCTTCTTCGCCGTCGGCCATATCGCGCAGGTCAAGGGCACGCAGAAGATCTCCGAGATCAGAGGGCTGACGGAAAGCCATCCCGGGCTCGGCTGGGCGCTGGTCATCGGCGTCGTGGCGATCGCCGGCCTGCCGCCGCTCGGCATCTTCATGAGCGAGTTCCTGGTCGTCAGCTCGACCTTCGCCAGGCATTCGTGGCTGGCGATCCCGCTGGTGTTCGGGCTGCTCATCGCCTTCGGGGCGCTATTGCTGCGGCTGAGCGGCCTTGCCTTCGGCGAGCCGCGCGGCGGCATGGCGCCGGTCGAGGCATCCTACGTGCCGATGTATTCACACCTCGCTCTGGTGTTCGCCGCCGGCATCTACCTGCCGGCGCCGCTGGTGGCGTGGTTCCAGCATGTCGCCGGGATATTGGGGTGATGCGCATGGCGAGGAAAAACATGCCCGCGCTCGCCGATCTCATCGAAGCCGGCCGCCGGATCGAGCGTCACGCCCCCTGGCGGCGCGCCGTGGTGGCCCCGAAGGCCTGGAATATCGCCGTCGAGCAGCTCGCCGGCGGGCGCTGGAGCCTGCTCGACCTGTGGGGGGAGCCGGAAAAGGTGCACATGGCGCTTCTCGACGACGCGCTCGACATCGGCGTCATCAGCCTGGAGTGCCGCGGCGGCCGCTACCCGTCGGTCGGCCAATACCATCCGCCGGCCCTGCGGCTGGAGCGCGCCGCGGCGGACCTGTTCGGACTGGCGCCGCAAGGCCTTCCCGACACCCGCCGCTGGCTCGACCATGGCCAATGGGGCGTCTCGCATCCGCTGGCCGCGCGGCCTGGCGGACCGGCGGCCGCCGCCTCCTACCGGTTCCTGGCGGCGGAGGGCGAAAGCCTGCACCAGATCGCGGTCGGGCCGGTGCATGCCGGCATCATCGAGCCGGGGCATTTCCGTTTCACGGCCGGTGGCGAAACGGTGGTGCGGCTGGAAGAGCGGCTGGGCTATGTGCACAAGGGCATCGAAGGCCTGATGGCCGGCGCGCCGATCGACCGCGCCGCAAAACTCGCGGGCAGGACGTCGGGCGACAGCACGGTCGCCTATTCGCTGGCCTTTGCCCGCGCCGTCGAAGCCGCGCTCGGGATCGAGGTTCCCGCGCGCGCAATCTGGCTGCGGGCGCTGATGGCCGAACTGGAGCGCCTTGCCAATCATCTCGGCGACATCGGCGCCATCTGCAACGATGCCGCCTTCGCGATCATGCACGCGCATTGCGGCGTGCTGCGCGAGCGCGTCCTGCGCGCCGCCGACGCGGCCTTCGGCCATCGCCTGATGCGCGACCGCATCCTGCCCGGCGGCACGGCAAGCGATCTGAGCGAGGCGGGGACCAGCGCCATCCGATCGCTGGTCGCGGAGATCAGGTGGCGCTTCCCGCATCTGGTGGAACTCTACGACAACACCGCCTCGCTGCAGGACCGCACGGTGGCGACCGGCCGGCTCAAGGTCGAGCTTGCCCGGCAATATGCCGCCGGCGGCTATGTCGGGCGGGCGTCGGGCCGCGATTTCGATGCGCGCCGCGCCCCGGGCTACGCGCCTTATGACGAACTCACCTTCGACGTGCCGGTCCTCCAGGAAGGCGACGTCAACGCGCGCGTCTGGATCCGCGTGCGGGAGGTCGAGCAGAGCCTGTCGCTGGTCGAACAGATCCTCGGGCGGCTGCCCGCCGGCCCGATCCGCGTCGATATCGCTGCGCCGGAAGGGCCGCGCGAGGGCATGGCGCTGGTCGAAGGGTTTCGCGGCGACATACTGGTCTGGCTGCGCATCGGCGAGGACGGCTCGATCGAGCGCTGCCACCTGCGCGATCCTTCGTGGTTCCAGTGGCCGCTGCTGGAAGCGGCGATCGAAGGCAACATCGTCGCCGACTTCCCGCTCTGCAACAAATCGTTCAACTGCTCCTATTCCGGCCATGATCTCTAGAGCAATTCCAGGAAAAGTGCGCAGCGGTTTTCCGTCCGGAATTGCGCGAAAACAAAGAGTTGGAGCAGGTCGGCGATTCTATCAGACGCTGAACTGCTCCAAACCGGGCCAAGGCACACCGCCATGCGAAAACTGCTCTTCGAAAGCCTGATCCGCCCGCCCTTGACCGAGCGTCCGCCGCAAGCGAGCAATGCTGCCGTCGACGAGCTGGCGCGCGCGCTCGACGGACTTGCCCGCAAGCGGCTCGGCCGGAGCCTGTCGATCCGCGCGGTCGACGCCGGCTCCTGCAATGGCTGCGAGCTCGAGATGCACGCGCTCAACAACGCCTTCTACGACATCGAGCGCTTCGGTTTCCGCTTCGTCGCCTCGCCGCGCCATGCCGATGTGCTTCTGGTCACCGGGCCAGTGACGAAAAACATGCGCGAGGCGCTGAAGCGGACATTCGACGCAACGCCCAACCCGAAATGGGTGGTGGCGCTCGGCGGCTGCGCCAAGGACGGCGGCTGCTTCGCCGGCAGCTACGCCGTCGTGGGCGGCGTGTCCGACGTGGTGCCGGTCGACCTGCACATCCCAGGCTGCCCGCCTCCGCCGATCGACATCCTCAAGGGATTGATCGCGCTGCTCGATGGGGCGAATGGGAAGGCGGGCACCGCCAAGGGCTGAGCAGAGAGCGTCGTGGAACCCTCCTTGGCTCTGAAGTGTCGCACTGGCGGCGACCCATGATGCATGTCGTCTGCCAGAAATCGCCGCGCACTTTCGGGCGACGACATCAAAGCGCACCGCATCTCAATTCGGCCGCAAAGGCAGATCAACTGGCCCAATATCACAGCTTATTGTCTTTTCGCCGATGGCGGCATAGTGCGAGCGAATACGAGCTCGCGGGAATCTCCAATGTCTCTTAATGAAGCAAGCAAGCCCGCCAGGCAAAGCTCTCGCACCGCCAAAGCAGCAGCGAACTCACCGGCGCGCGACCAGGTTCTTGTCGGCCCCGATTTCATTCACAAGGGTGAGCCGAACGAGAGGCTCGACCGTTTCTTCGGCGACCTGGCGAGCCGCTTCGACGCCGCGACCGCAGTCATTTCCGACGGCCGTGCCTGGTCCTATCGCGAGATGAACAACCGCGCCAACCAGTTCGCGCATCTCTTGATCGAGCGCGGCGTGAAGCCGGGCGACCGGATCGGCCTTTTGCTCGACCGCTCCGCCGAAACCTATATCGCCGTGCTTGCCGTGATGAAGGCCGGAGCGGCATTCGTGCCTCTGGCCACGGCGTTCCCGGAAGATCGCATGGTGATGATCATCGAGGACGCAAGCGTCACGATGGTGATCAGCGTTTCCAGCTATGCGGCGCGTGTGGCGCGCCTGCCAGTTCCGCATATCTCGATCGATTCGGCGGAGTCCGAAATCGCGCTGCAGCCAGAAACGGCGCCCTTGCCGGACGGCGACCAGGATCAGACCTGCTATATCCTCTACACCTCGGGCACGACGGGCAAGCCCAAGGGCGTGGTGATCACCCATCCGAGCTTCTGCAACTTCATCCGTGTCGCGGCGGCGTCCTATGGCTATCAGCCGGGCGACCGCGTGTACCAGGGCATGACGATCGCCTTCGACTTCTCCTCGGAGGAGATCTGGGTGCCATTCGCCGCCGGCGCCACAGTCGTGCCGGCGCCGGGCCAGCAACCGCTGGTCGGCGAGGAACTGGCGAGCTTCCTGCGCGAGCATAACATCACCTGCATGGCCTGCAGCCCGACGCTGCTGTCATCGATCGAGAGCGATGCGCCAAGCCTGCGCGCGATCCTGGTCGGCGGCGAAGCCTGCTCGCAGAAGCTCGTCACCCGCTGGGCGAAGCCCGGCCGCAAGATTCTCAATACCTACGGACCAACCGAGGCGACGGTCACTGCCACGATGGCCTTGCTGACCCCCGACGAGCCGGTGACCATCGGCAAGCCACTGCCCACCTATTCGATCGCCATTCTCGATCCCGAAAAGCCGCAGGTGCTGACCGGCGACCAGTTGGGCGAGGTCTGCATCGGCGGCATGGGCGTGGCGATCGGCTACCTCAATCGACCGGAACTCACCGAACAGCGGTTCATCGAGGATTTCATCGGCCTGCCGAACAATCCCGGCGGCCGCATCTATCGGACCGGCGACCTTGGCCGCATCAACGACAATGGTGATATCGAATATCACGGCCGCATCGACACGCAGGTGAAGATCCGCGGCTATCGCATCGAGCTGGGCGAGATCGAAGCCGTGCTTCTGGATCAGCCGGGTATCGCGCAGGCGGCGGTCACGACATGGGAGATCGAGCCCGAGCGCACCGAGCTGGTCGGTTATTATGCCCCCAAGAGCGGCGGCGATGGCGTGGACCGCACCGTGCTGGTGCAGGAGCTCAAGCGGCGGCTGCCCGACTACATGGTTCCGGCCTATCTGGAACAGCTGCCTGCAATCCCGATGACCGTTTCCAACAAGGTCGATTTGCGGAAGCTGCCTAAGCCGACGAGCGCCCGCGTCGCCGCCGGTCATGCGATGATCGACCCGCGCAACGACGACGAGAAGTTCCTCGTCGATACGCTGCAGGATGTGCTGAAGTTCGACGATATCTCGATCGAGGATCACTTCTTCGACGATCTCGGCGCGAACTCGCTGTTGATGGCCAGGTTCTGCGCGCGCATCCGCTCGCGCAAGGCCTGGTCGACGACTTCGATGCGCGACATCTACCTGCACCCGACGGTGGCGAAGCTCGCCGACTACCTGCGGGCGCCGCAGATGGCCGCGGTTGTCGCGAGCGAGCCCATGCTGACGCATCGGGCCTCCAATCTTGCCATCTGGGCAACGGGGTTCGGCCAATTGCTCTTCTATGCGGCCTACAGCTATCTCGCGCTGTGGGCGATCAATGACGGCCTCAGCTGGGTCTATGACGCCTTGGACGACCCGGCGTCTCTCTATCTGCGCTGCGTTCTTCTGTCCGCCGGCGTGTTCTTCGGGTTGAGCGGCTTCGCCATCGTCGCCAAATGGCTGCTGGTCGGCCGCTGGAAGGCCGAATCCTTTCCGATCTGGGGCTGGCGCTACTACCGCTTCTGGATCGTCAAGACACTGGTGCGCAGCGCCCCGGTGGTGCTGTTCCGCGGCAGTCCGCTTTACAGTCTCTATCTGCGCCTGCTCGGCGCGCGGCTCGGGAGCCGTGCGGTCGTCGAGTGCCGGGCCGTTCCGGTCTGCACCGACCTGATTGCCATCGGCGACAACTCGATCCTGCGCAAGGATTCGACGATCCTCGGTTTCCGCGCGCAGGCGGGCTACATCCATACCGGCCCCGTCGACATCGGCAACAACGCTTTCGTCGGTGTCGGATCGACGCTCGACATCGACACCCGCATGGGCGACGGTTCCCAGCTCGGCCATGCCTCGTCGCTGCATCGCGGGCAGTCGATCCCGGCCGGCGAGCGCTGGCACGGATCGCCGGCGATCCCGACCGAGGCGAATTATTGCACCGTCCCCAACGTGCCGCTGTCGCGGGCGCGCCGCGTCATCTACGAGACGATCCAGCTCTTCATCCTGTTCGCCATCGTCACGCCATTCCCGCTTCTGTTCCACAGCTACTGGGAAAATGTCGGCGACGACTATGACGAGACCATCGGCATCGTGGCGATCGGCACGACGGTCACAGTGGTCGGCTTCATCATCGGCGGCGTGCTCCTGGCTGCGATCGTGCCGCGGCTGTTCAACCTCGTGCTGAAGCCCGGCCGGAACTATTCGCTCTACGGCTTCCACTACTGGCTGCAGACGATGTTGGAGCTGGTCAGCAATGTGCGGCTGCTCAACGTGCTGTTCGGCGACAGCTCGGCCGTCGTCTACTATCTGCGCGCCATCGGCTGGAAGCTGAACAAGGTGGACCAGACCGGGTCGAATTTCGGCACCAACCAGCGGCACGAAAACCCGCAACTGAGCGAGATCGGCTCGCACACGATGGTGTCCGACGGACTGTTCATGGTCAACATGCAAAAGTCGGCCAATTCTTTCCGCCTCGAGCACACGCGGGTCGGCGAACGCAACTTCTTCGGCAACAACATCGTCTATTCGCCGGATTCGCGCGCCGGCGACAACTGCCTTCTCGGCACCAAGGTGCACGTTCCGGTGGACGGACCGATGCGCGAGAATGTCGGGCTTCTCGGCTCCCCACCCTTCGAAATTCCGCGCATGGTCAATCGCGACAAGGAGCTTCTCGGATTGATCTCCGACAAGGAGCGCAACCGCCGCCTGCCGCTGAAGAACCTGCACAATCTCGTCACAGCGCTGATGTTCGTGGCCGCGCAGTGGCTGATCCTCTTCCTGACGCTCGCCATTTGGGACCGGGCGCTCAACTACTATACCGAATGGGGGGCGACGGCCCTATTCGTTGCGGTGATGCTGACGACCGCGATCGGTGTTCCGTTCTACATCTTCCTCGAGCGCGCCAGCCTCGGCTTCAGCCGGCTGAAGCCAAGGATGGCCACGATCTACGACCCGGTCTTCTGGCGGCATGAGCGGCACTGGAAGCTGTCCGATTCTCCGATCATGGGCCTGTTCACCGGCACGCCGTTCCGGCCGATCATCCTGCGCATGCTGGGCGTGAAGGTCGGGCTTCGCCTCTATGACGGCGGCTGCATCATAACCGAGCGCTCGCTGGTGGAGATCGGCGACGATGTAACGCTGAACGAGGGCTGCGTGATCCAGCCGCACTCGCTGGAGGAAGGCGCGTTCAAGTCCGACTACATCCGTATTGGCAATGGCTGCACGCTGGCGCCTTCCTCTTTCGTCCACTACGCGGTGGTGATGGGCGAGGGATCCGTGGCCGACGTCGACTGCTTCGTCATGAAGGGCGAGGTGCTCGAGCCGAACACGGTCTGGCGCGGCAATCCGGCGAAGCTCTATGGCGTGGTGACGCCGATCGATGCCCGCGCGATGGAAATCGGGCATGCCCCGTGACGCGCGCCGCCGGCATGAGTGACCAGCCGGTTGCCCTGGAGCCAGTCGGCAAGGGCAACCGTGCGGCGATCCTGGCGCTGAAGCTCGCGCCCGACCAACAAAGCTTCGTCGCCTCCAACGCAGAATCGCTGGCCGAGGCTCGCCAGGATGACGAGGCCGTCCCTCGCGCCGTGGTCGCTGCAGGGCGCGTCGTCGGATTCCTGATGTACAGCGCGCCCGAAGACGATGACGAGGCGATCATCTATCGTTTCATGATCGACCGCCGCGAACAGGGCAAAGGCTTCGGCCGCGCCGCTGTCGCCAAGGTACTGGAAGAGATTGCGCGCCTTAGCCACATAAGCCGCGTTTCGATCTGCTATGAGCCGGGAAACGAGGCAGCGCGTCGCCTTTATGCAAGCTTCGGTTTCATCGAGCAGGGGTTGGACGAGGACGACGAGATGATCGCCGCGCTCGAATTGAGCCGATAACGCGTTGCACACCCGGCCGGACAGCTTTCCCCCAGCGATCGAGACTGCCCTGGATCGGGCGCTGATCGGCCTTGCTCCACCCGGCCTGCTGACCGGCTGCCGCCCCATTCAGGTCGGAGACGAACAATTTCTTCTTCCAGCTGAGCGCGCTTCCATCGCCACGCGCGAACACAGGGCGCGCGACGCCAGTGGGGCGGGCCGCAAGATCGCACATGAATTGCTGCAGCGTCTGGGGTGGGCGGATCTCGCCGTAACGAGAGGCCGGATGGGAGACCCGGTTTGGCCGGCAGATGTCGTCGGTTCAATCGCGCATGACGACGAACTGGCTGTGGCGGTGGTTGCGCAAACCAATGCCATAAGAAGCGTCGGCGTGGACATCGAGCCCGTCGTGCCGTTGCCGACCGACCTGCTGCCCATCGTGACCACGCCGCAAGATCGCCTGGGCAATCTCGATCCGGACATAGGTGGCCGCATACTGTTCGCGGCGAAGGAAGCCGCCTACAAGGCATCGTTTCCGCTCGACGGTCTGGTGCTTGGCTTTGAAGACATCGCCGTCGATTTCAAATCGGGCGAAGCAGTCACGTCATTCGGCCGTCGTCTGACGGTGCGCTTTTCCGTCTCCGCGAGAATTCTGGCGCTGGCTTATACGGCATGAGAGTGCCGAATTCTGCCTGAGCCGTCGCCCCGCGGTTACCGGTCGACGACCAGGCGCAGCACCCTTGACGCCGGCGAAAGCCGCACCTGCCTGCCCCAGTCGAAGGCGATGAAGTCCTGTTCGATGCCGTCGGCGAAAATGACGCCGCCATCATTCATGCGCGAGGTGATGAAGAGCGGTTTTTCGGTGATCTTGCCGGCCCGCAATTTCGTGGCGGTGGCGATGCTGGGGAACGGCTCGCGCACCCAGAAGCCGACCGCGTGCTCCTCGCGGCCGAGCGACAGTTCCAGATGCGTGGCTTCCATGATCGAGCGCGCCCAGCCGGTCGCGCCGGTGCCGGAGGCGACGATGAGGCCGCTGGAGGAATGGTCCTCCGTCTCGCCTTCCGCCTCGATGCGGTAGCGAGCCGACTGGTGGCTGCGGTGGCCGACGAAGATCTCGTTGAGCGCGAGAAGCGTCTCGCCCTCACCCAGCTCGGCCTGGACCATCGTGCGCGCTTCCATGTCGACATCGCCGGCCGTGCTGGCGACAAGCAGCCTGGCCAGCCTGCTGACGCCGATCCGCACCAGGACGCCGTCATAGAGGTCGGGCGCCGGATTGACCCCCAACACCGGCTGGCCGTTCAGATATTTGGCGACGTTGGCGACCAGCCCGTCCTGCCCAACGGCGACAACGACATCGTCGGGCGCGAACAGGAAACGGTTGAGGTCGGCGCGGCTCACCAGGGTCTGGCGCCAGTCGGCCGGCACCGCTGCGCGGGCGGTGCCCAACACCGTGTGGAAGCGGTCGTGCCGGGCCTCGACGTCTTCCAGCCGCTGGCCGCGCGTCTCGAGGAAGAAGC
This sequence comes from Mesorhizobium sp. RIZ17, assembly GCF_051127865.1. Lineage (NCBI taxonomy): Bacteria > Pseudomonadati > Pseudomonadota > Alphaproteobacteria > Hyphomicrobiales > Phyllobacteriaceae > Mesorhizobium > Mesorhizobium sp. RIZ17. Next base: position 1,982,255 of record NZ_CP147861.1, on the reverse strand, counting down.
GGGCCTGACCGCGGGTCGCGTGATGCGCGATCAGAAGCTCGTAGTCGGTCTCGCGCGTCACGAACACCGCGCGGGGACGGTTCGCGGCCATCGTTACCCCCTCAGCGCTGCTCGATCACCGCCGGGCCTTTGCGGAATTCACTGAGCACCGTGGCAAGCAGGTCGGGCGTGACATTGACGTGCTCGATCTTGTCCAGCTTGCCGGCGAGCTGCTGGGCGGCAAGGCCGAGCAGGATCGCGGGCGGCAGGTCGCGATAGATGGCGATATGCTGCCTTTCGGTCTCGGCCTTGGCGCTCTCGATGGTGCGGATGCGCTCGGCCTCGGCGCCGGCCTCGATCTGCTGCGCTTCGGCCGCGCCGGTAGCGCGGTTGCGAGCATTCTCGGCCTCCTCGGCAATGAGCAGCTTCTCGCGCCGCGCCAGCTCGGTCTTGTTCGCCAGCTCGTTCTCGGCGATGGCGCGCTCCTTCTCGACCGCAAGCGCCCGGCGCTGGAAGGTCGCCTCGTCGGCCTTCTGCTGCAGGGCCTCGAAGGTCGGCGTCTGCAGCGCCCGCTCGAGCTCGCTGGTCGGCGTCAGATTGGTGAGACGCACGGCGACGGCGGCGACGCCGATGTCGGTCAGCGCCGGATCGGCCGCGACCAGCGCCTGCAGCCGCTCGCGCAAGGGCGCCGGGCCGGCATCGAGCAGCGCGCGCACCGGCGCCTGGCCGAGATATTGCTGCACCGCCTGGTTGGCGATGCCGGCAATGCGCGCCTGGATCTTTTCGATCGGCTCGCCGCGCAGCTTGCCGTTCCCAAGATCGATGCTGAAGTCGACCCGCTCGGCGAGCCGCGCCGGGTCGACCACATGCCAGCCGATGGTGCCCTGCACGGCAACGGTCTGGAAATCCTGGCTGCGGCCCTTGACGAACAAGGTCATCTCGCGGTCGTCCATCGGCAGCTCGGCGATGCTGGCGGTCTCCGGCACAAACCAGAAGACCAGGCCGCGGCCGCTCTGCACGGCACGGCCGTTGCGGTAGCGGATGACGTGGCTGCTTGCCTCGCTGCGAAGCTGGGCGACGAAGCCGAAACTGCGGATGGTGGCCATGATGGTTTCTCCCTCAATCGGCCGTGGAAGGCTGGAAACGGTAAAGCTCAGCCGGGCGGAAAGCAGCGCCCGATTCATAGGCGCCGGTCGGCGCCAGCCAGCCCTTGTCGAGCTGGCGCCGGCGGAAGGCCGGCTTGTTGAGCGCGGCGCCCAGGATCGCCTCGTGCACATCCTGCAGCTGCCGCAGCGTGAAAAGCTCGGGCAGCAGCGCGAAGGCGACGTCGGAATAATCGAGCTTGCCGCGCAGCCTGAGCATCGCCGTCGCCAGGATGCCGGCATGGTCGAAGGCAAGCGCCAGCTTTTCGTTTTCCGGTGAGAGCGCGTCGACAGGGCCGCCGGCCTCGCCGGCCCAGGGCACCTGGATCACCGCCGGCAGCAAGGCGGGCATCGCGCTCAGCGCGGCTTCGAAGGCCTGCTCGGTGAGCAGCGCAAGATAGGCGACGCTGATGATGCGCATGCGTGGATCGCGGTCCACCGCGCCGAAAGTGTAAAGCTGTTCGAGATGCGCATGCGCCATGGAGGCCTTCTCGCGCAGAACCCGCGCGGCCGCGGCATCGAGCGATTCATCGATGCCGATAAAGCCGCCCGGCAGCGCCCAGCGGCCAGCATGCGGGTGCTGGTCGCGCTTGAGGAGCAGCACAGCCGGCCGACCATCGCGAATTCCCAGCAGAACGAGGTCGACCGCCACCGACGGGCGCTGGAATGCGGCGGGGTCGTAGTCCTTGAGGAAATCGGTCTCGTTCATCGATATGTGCCTTACTAATATGCACACTACATATATCTATACTGAATATATGTCAACGAGAGAATCATCGACGCCATGCCATTGGGTTTCGCTGCGAGATGGCCCTTCCCGCCGCTTGGGGTCCAAGCCCCCTGTTCCTCTGCGATTTCGACCCAAGGGCCGCAAGATCAGGCGGGGACGTAGGTCAACCTGATCACATCCTCGTCGATCCGCTCATGCGCCACGAGGCGGAGCGGCGGCCGGGGTCCTGCGAAATAGGGCTTGCCGTGACCGAGCACCACGGGATGCAGGTAGATCCGATATTCATCGATCAAGCCCAGTTCGGTGAGGCTTCGCGCCAAATCCGGGCCGGCGACTTCGATCTCGCCGTCGCGCTCGGCCTTCAACTTGCGGATCGCGTCCGCGAGATCGCCCTCGACAAGCGTGGCGTTGGGACCGACCGACTGCAACGAACGCGAAACGACCCATTTCGGTTGGTTCCGCCACGCCGTCGCGTAGGCTAGCCGCTCCGCATCCCATTCAGGATGCTCGTCGTCCCAGTAGCGCATGATCTCATACATGCGGCGACCGTAGATGCTGCCGGCCTGCCCCCGCGCCTCCTCGATGAAGTGGCGGAAGAGCGTGGGGCTCGGCCCAAACTTCGTATGGTCGACATAGCCGTCCAGCGACTGATTCATTCCGAACACGAGCTTGGCCATCGCCTGTTCCTCAAATGGCATGTGCGCGATCTGATTGCGTTATGCAATCGGTTCAGGTTAGGTCGACCGATTTTGTTTTGCAATTGGTTTTTGGAATCATGAACGCCGTCGGCGGTGCTTCGATCGCGGTTTTCCTGCTCATTCGCCGATATAGGCCGCCAGCTCATCCGGCGTCCCCTTGGGAAAGGCCCGTTTCAGATAATCGAGGAATGCCGATACCCGAGCGCTCAGCAGGCGCCTGGAGGGGTAAAGCGTCCACAGGGCAATGTCGGATCCGTCGATATCTCCCCAGTGGACCAGGGTGCCGTCGGCCAGATCGTGGCTCACCAGCGATATGGGGAGACGACCGGCGCCAACGCCCGCCCGGACCGCATCACGGACCATGAGGAGCGATGACAGGGCAAGAACCGGCTTGATCGCAATTGTCGACAGGCCAGTAGGCGTCTTCACGTCCCAAGCCAGCCGATCGCCTTCCGAGCGCACAATAGCGGGCACAGCGAGATCCCCGGTCGGCCGGACAAAGTCGGGACTTGCCACGGCCACCAGCCGGTCACGGAGAAAGATTCGCCCGACCAGGCCGTCATCCGGATCCGGATTGACCCGGATCACCAGATCAAATCCCTCCTCGATCATATCGACGGCCCGGTCTTCCGTCGTGACCTCGAGCCTTACCTCCGGATACTTCAAGGCGAACCCGGCGGCCAGCTTCCCCATCGCGGTCTGGGAGAAAAGCAGGGGCGCGCTGATCCGCAACCTGCCTCGCGGCTTTTCTCCGCCCGAGGCGATCGCCGCCGCCGTCTCTTCGAGCTCGGTAAGCAATGCCCCCGTTCGTTCATGGAGCGCACGCCCCTCCTCGGTGAGTCTCAGCGCACGCGCGCCGCGCTCCAGCAGACGCAGGTTGAGCGCGGCTTCAAGTTCCGTGACCCGGCGGGACAGGGTCGCCTTTGGGCGCCCAGTTGCGCGAGCGGCCCGTCCGAACCCTCCGTGTCGGGCGACGAGATTGAAATCGGCGAGAGCAAGCAGATCCATATGTTCCACCAGTGAGACGACCTGTCCAAATATACCGCCTACTGCGGTGAATGTGGAACGATAAATTACAGGGTGTCTTTCGACCCCAACCAGGAGTGACTCTCATGACTATCCTTGTTACCGGCGCCACCGGGCGTGTCGGCCGCCATGTCGTCGATCAACTCGTCAAGCGCGGCGCCAATGTGCGTGTGCTCACCCGCGATGCCTCGAAGGCCGATTTCCCGGCCGGTGTGGAGGTCGCGCAAGGCGACCTGCTCGACATCGACTCGCTGCGCAGCGCATTCACCGGCGTCAGCACGCTGTTCCTGCTCAATGCGGTCGCGAGCGACGAATTCACGCAAGCGATCATCACCCTGAACGTCGCGCGTGAAACCGGCGTCGAACGGGTCGTCTATCTGTCGGTGATCCATGCCGATCGCTTCGTCAACGTGCCGCACTTCGCGGTGAAGTCAGGCGCCGAGCGAATGATCCAGCAGATGGGCTTCAGCGCCACGATCCTGCGTCCGTCCTACTTCATCGACAATGAGCACATGATCAAGGACGTCATCTTCAACTACGGCGTCTATCCGATGCCGATCGGCAGCAAGGGTGTTGCCATGGTCGACGCCCGCGACATCGCCGAGGTCGCGGCGATCGAGCTGATCCGTCGCGAGCAGGCGCCAGGCAAGCTGCCGATAGAAACCATCAACCTGGTCGGTCCCGACACGCTCACGGGTGCGGACGTGGCCGCGATCTGGTCGGATGTGCTGGGCCGCCCGGTCAACTACGGCGGCGATGACCCCACCGGGTTCGAGCAGAACCTGGCGACCTTCATGCCGAAGTGGATGGCCTACGAGATGCGCCTGATGGCCGAACGCTATGTCAGCGACGGCATGATCCCGGAGGTTGGCGACGTCGAGCGTCTGACCAAGGTCCTGGGCCGCCCGCTACACTCCTATCGCAACTTCGCGACCGAGATCGCGACCTCGGCCTAACGGCCGGGGCTGTCCTGTTGAACCGGAAGGCGAAACCTGGCTGGCCCGCGCGAAGCTTGGACCAGCCAGCAACTCGAGGCCCGCGTCGCCCGTCAACTTCCCGGCCTCTGCCCCGTGCGGCTTCCGGTTGCCGCGAAGGCTTGGCGTGCCCGTAGCGTAGGAATGACACCTCACGGGACGAAAGCGACAATTATGTCCACTCCACAACCCTATGAAATAACGGCCCTAAGGGCGATATCCGGACAACGTTAATGCGCCGACGTCGGCGGGCTTTGCTCAGGCCACCACAGCCAAGCCCAGGGAAGCGCGCAGGCGGGCTATGTCGCGCAGCAGCGGTTCTCCAAACTGGCGGCGATATTCGCGACTGCGCGGAGGACGCGCAGGTCGGCGAGGAAGCTACCGGCGGTGGAGGAGATGAGGCCGATGGCAAGTTGTCCGGTCATGCCAGCGGAAATCGCCCCGGTCGGCACAACACCGCTATGCTTGCGAACGAACAGCGCCGCGCCGATCTCGTCTTCAATATCTCGAGTGCGTCGGCTGATCGCGGGTCACAAACGTCCAGCGCGATCGCCGCCTTTCGAAAGCTCCCGTGCTCGGCGGCTGCAACTACGCAACGAAGATGACGCAAATCTATCCCAGGACCTCCCTCCTGTTGAGTAGAGGATTTGGAACGACCAAAGCAACGAAGCTGTTATCCATCTTCACCAGTAGAGGCGCTCGACGCCTGGACCGATGCTTGAAGAAACATGTCGGTTGTGAACGTGATTGGATCGTACAGAGAACGCGGTTGCTTAACTCGTCACCCTCCGAACGGCAGCAAGGGCGATTGAACTAAGCGCTTCACACGCAACGCCATGTCAAACGTCGAGCGCGTCTGTCCTCTGATCGGGTTTTCAAGCACGCTCCCTTGATGCGTCCGCGCCATCGAATGGGGCCATAGCTTGTTGGCGGAAACCCGAAGGCTCCCTGGAGGTCAAAGGTTCGCATGTCTCCGGCATTGCGAAGAAGAAAACAGCGAACGCAACGAAAGCGGTGGCCGCGAGGACAAGATACGCCACGTCATACCCCGCGAGAGTTACAATCATGCCGGCAACAACGTTGCTCAACGAAGCTCCAACACCTTGAACCGTTCCAACGACACCTTGACTGAGATTGTAATGTCCGGTCCCTTTCATGAGATCGGCGATAAGCAGCGGCGTCAGTACCCCGAACAGTCCGCCGCCGACGCCATCGAGAAGTTGCACCCCGACGAGCCAGTAGGGGTTATCCGAGAGCATGTAGAGAACGCCGCGCACAGGAAGAATGGCAAAGGCCGCGAGGAAGAGCGGCTTGCGACCCCAACGATCGGCTCTCGCACCGACAATGAGGGCAATGGGCAACATGACCAGTTGGGCTGCGATGACGCAGGCCGACATCAACACTGTTTCATTGCCGGGATGTGCGAGCGCGAGCTGCTGCCCTACGAGCGGCAGCATCGCGGCATTGGCGAAATGGAACAGAGCCGCACAGCCTGCGAAGACCAGGAGCGGCCGGCAGGTGACGAGAACCCCCAGTGACGACGGAGATCCGCCGCCGTCGCGCCGCGCGTGATCCAAACCTCGCGCGCGTTCATGATCGATTTGGCGGGCCGGAATGGCCAATACGGCGCAGGAGGTCAGGGCTGCGAAGACCGGAACAAGCAGGAAGACGGTGCTTTGCGAGGCCATCCAGCCAATCGCCCCGGCGAGAAGCGAGATCGCAATGTTACCAGCATGGTCGAACGCGCCGTTGCGGCCGAAGCGGCGAGCGAGTTGGGCATGGCCATAGAGGCCGAGCGTGATGGCGGCGACGGCCGGCCCGAACACCGCGCCAACGATGGCCATCACGGTGTTGACCGTGAGCACGACCGTGAAGCTTGGCATCAGGACAACCGCCAGGGCGCCAATTGCGAGGATAGCGCAGGCCGCAACGATCGCGCCGCGCTTGTACCGGGTCGCATCGATGAAGGCGCCGACCGGCGTCTGGACGACAAGGCCGGCGAGACCGCCAATCGTCATGACCAGGCCAATCGAGGCCGGGCTCCATTGCTGTTCGGTCAGCAAGAAGATTCCGAGATAGGGGCCAAATGCGCCACGGACATCGGCAAGGAAGAAATTGATGAGATCGAGCGGCTGGAGCCTCAGGGTTCGGCCGGTCATGTCAGAGGGCTCCCAGCCAGAGGACGCCGACAAGCAGGGTCGCCAGGGTGAGCGGCACCCCCACGCGCAAATAACCTAAGAAGGTCATTTCAATTCCGATCGCGCGGGCGCGTTGGGCGACGATCAGGTTGGCGACCGAACCGACCAAGGTGAGATTGCCGGCAAGCGTCGAAGCCATCGCGATGACGAGCCAGGCCCGCTGAGGATCTGCAAGACCGGCGACGAAGGGTTTGAGAACGAGCACCGCGGGGACGTTGCTGACGATATTCGACAACGCGGCCGTCACGATGCTCAACATGCCGACATTGTCGAGGTGCAGCGCGCCGACCCAAGCCACGACGTCTGTCGTGACGACCGTCTTCCCCAGTCCCGTGACCACAATGAACAGGCCCGCGAACATGACGAGCAGCGGCCAGTCGATGTCGCGATAGATTTTTTCGGGCCGCACCCGGCGTGTCACCAGCAGCGTTGCGCCACCCAGTATCGCGACCTTGGCCACGGGCTGTCCGAGAAAGAAGAACAGGATCATGGCCGCCGTGACAGCCAGCGCTTTGACGGCCAGAGCGGGATGGTAACGAACCGCTTCGTCTTCGACAGTGAGGACGTCGCGCGTCATGAACTCGCCGGGGAACAGCAGGACCAGAAGACCAGTCGCGAGCACGAGACCGATCACCGCCACCGGCGCGAGCGTTGCTGCGAAGTGGCCATAGGAAATTCCCGACAAGGTGCCGACGATCATGTTCTGAGGGTTGCCGGTGATGGTCGCGACGCTGCCGATGTTCGATGCGGTCGCGAGGCCGAGGAGATAGGGCATTGGATCTCGCTTCAGCCGCAGAACGAGGTCGAGCACGAGGGGCGTCATGACGAGGCAGACGGTGTCGTTGACGAGAAAGGCGGAGGAAGCGCCGGCGACAAGAACTGTTCCGGCGAGCAGCACGAAGGGATGGCGCGCATGGCGCGCAACCCAGGCGGTGATGATGCGAAAGACTCCGGAGAGGCGCAGATTCGCCACGACGATCATCATGCCGAGCAGCAGCACGATCGTATCGAAATCGATCACGCTGTAAGCCTCTTGGGGCGAGAGAATGCCAATCCCCAACATGAGGCTCGCGCCTAAAAGCGCTGCTCCGGCGCGATCGAGGTGATAGCCGGGGATCTTGCCGAGCGCCACGACGGTATAGGTCCCAACGAAAATCGCGACAGCTGCAAAGGTCCTGAAGGACGCACCACCGATCGCGTCGATCAGCCCTCCGGCCTGGACATGGCGGCCGGCCCAAACACCGGCGGCAAGCAACATCGCAGTCGCAAGCACTTTCAGGGCGCCGCCGGACCGAGAACGCTTTCCGCGTCCCCGGCCCTTCGCAACCGCCGTACTTTCTCCTTTTGCAACGCTCAGCATTGCGGCGCAAGCCGGTGCATGATGGCTTCCTCTATGATTGGCGATAGTGGGTTTCAGGGCCGGGGCGGCGGGGGTGGGACAGGACCCGGCAAGGGGGGCTGGATGTTGGTGAGTGCTGCGGCGGCCTGCCCCAAGGCGCGAACGTCAACGACCCGGCCCATTGGAGTCGTCAGGCCGTCGCCTTGAGCAACCACGTTCTGTCCGGGCGCCAGCAGCGCCGTAAGGCCCTGGGCCTCATGCGGAGGCAAGCGAAGGATGGTGCCGTCGTCCAGCACAGCCCCGTTGATCTCGCCACCTGGGCCGTGCAATGCAGATTTGATGCGGCCCTGTACGCTCATCGGTTGGCCGGGCGCTCCCGGCCTGCCGGGGCCTCCTTGCGGACCTGTGTCGACGACACTCTGGCCCGAGACATCATTGGTGACGCTCACGGCTTCGATCATAGGGATGCTGTAGGCGCGTAGCCCCCTCACGGTAACCGCATCGCCTAGCTTCACGGCGAAAACGAGCGCTGTCGATAGATGCGGCGGCAGATGGACCTCGGTGCCGTCGGCCAGGATCAGGCCGTCGACATCGCCGCGGGGCGTGAGCGTGTAGTGCGCCACTGTGCCCCGGAACGCACTGATGGGCGGGGTAGGCGGTGGCGCGGGCTGGGCCGAAGCAGGTCCAGCGAACTCGCATGCCACTAACGCCGAGCCGGCTATGAGCAACTTTCTGAGCAGGGCTTCCATATGGTTCTCCGTCAAAAGCCACCATTGGCTTCGGAGGACCATCAGCAAGCGCCGTGCCAGATTGTTAGTTATTGAATCAACTATCTTTTTTGTCGGCCACCCGTATGCCGACGTCCGCTTTCCCGACACCTGTCGTCTGGTCTTCGGACGGGCTTCCAATCGCAATCCCGTACTTTTCGGCTTTGGTGTAGAGGAGCTGCCGGTGGATGCCGAGGCGACGGGCTGCCTCGGTGCGGTTGCCGCAGGTTTCCTGGAGCGCCCGCGTGATCATTCGCGCCTCGAGCCGCGCAACCGCGCCCGGGAGGTCGCCGGCCATCCAATCGTCCTCGGCCGCCGAATCGCTTGGAGGCAGCTCACCGAGAAAATCGAAGTCAGCGGCGTCGATCACCTCGCCCCGGCTCAGCACCACGGCACGTTCGATCGCGTTCTTGAGTTCGCGGACGTTGCCCGGCCACGAATGAGCCAGCAATCGCACCGCCGCCTGCGGCGTCAGTCGCTTCGAGGGCATTCCCGCCGAGCGCAGGAAGTGCTCTGCGAGCGGCACAATATCGGCAAGCCTCTCGCGCAAAGCTGGCAGATGGATCGGCACCACGGTGAGCCGGTAGTAGAGGTCTTCCCGGAACCGACCGGCGGCGATGCGCTCGCTGAGATCGCGATGGGTGGCCGCGACAATACGAACGTCGACCCGAACCGGACGGCCGCCAACGGGCGTGATCGTCCGTTCCTGGAGCGCGCGCAAGATCTTGGCCTGCATCGCAAAGTCCATGTCGCCGATTTCGTCGAGGAACAACGTGCCCTTGTCCGCATCGCGGAAGGCACCATGGCGCTCGGCGATCGCGCCGGTGAAGGCGCCGCGGACGTGGCCGAAGAGTTCGCTTTCAAGAAGATCCGCTGGAATCGCGGCGCAATTGACAGGGATGAACGGTCCATCGGCTCGGCGGCCGTATCGATGAATCGCGCGGGCAACGACCTCCTTGCCGGTACCGGTCTCCCCTGTCAGCAAGACGGTTGCATCGCTATCGGCAACAAGGCCAATCGTCTTCTGCACCTCGCGCATGGCACCGCTTGAGCCGACCAGTTCCTCGCCGATGTCCTCCTCGCCGGGTGCGGCGATCTCAGACGGCGCCGAAGGCCCGGTTCGCGCCATCCGGGCGAGGAGCGAGACCAGGTCGTCACGCCCGATTGGCTTGGTCAGATGGTCGAAAGCGCCGAGCCGCATCGCCTCGATCGTGTTCGTTGTGCCGGCATGGGCCGTGAGAATGGCAACGGGAAGCGCTCTTCCCGGACCGCTTGCCCGCAGGCGGCGGAGAACTTCAAGCCCGTCCAGGTCCGGCATGCGCAGGTCGAGCAGAACCGCCTCGACCGGCTGCCGCTCGACGATGGCAAGAGCGGCATGCCCGCCATTTGCCGTGACCGGGCGATGGCCGAGATCGGCGATGGTCTCGGCAAGGGTTTCGCGCATCGCCGCATCGTCATCAACGATCAGGACGGTCGCCATGGCAACTCCACCACAAAAGTCGTCCCATCGTTTCGATGCATGACGCGCACCGTTCCCTTATGGGCCTCGATGATCTCGCGGACGATGGCAAGGCCAAGACCAGTGCCTTCTGCCCGCCCTGTTGCAAAAGGCTCGAACAAATTCGCGCGCAATGCCTGAGGGACACCGCGCCCGGTGTCCGCGACGGAAAGGACGAGAGAGCTCTCATGCCGCTCCGCGGCGAGCCGAACGGTGCCTTCGGCCGGCGTATTCTCGATCGCGTTGAGGATAAGGTTGCCAAGGGCCTGGGCCACCTGTTCTTCATCGAAGCAACCAGCTTCCCGCATATCCGTGTCGACGATGATGTCGATTGCCTGTGCGGCAGCTTGCTCACGGAAGAATTCCGCGCGCTCCCGAAGAAAGTCGCCAATGTCGCTGACCGGCCTGGGTTTGGGCGGCGAGCTCTGCACGGAGTTCAGGAGGTTGCGCAGCAGCGTATCGAGCCGACCGATCTGGGTCAGTATCATCCGCAGGGCACTCTCTTTGCGGGACGGGTCGGTGTCTGCCGCCAACGCATTCTCGGCCTTGAGACGCATGGCGCCGATCGGGTTGCGAATCTCGTGGGCGACGCCAGCCGTCACGCGACCCAGGGCAGCAAGGCGTTCACTCTGCGCGACCTGTCGCGCGAGGCTTTCCTCCCTCTGACGTGCTTCGGCGAGGCGGGCGCCGGCACCATTGATAGCCTCGACGATGCGGTCGAGATCGCGCTGACCGGTCGGCGCAAGCTTGGGCAGGTCACCCGCCCCTCTCGCGAGCGCGCCTTCGAGCCGCTTGAGACGCGACGACCAGCCGAGAAGGAGGTAGCCGAGCCAGGTAGCCGACCCAGCGAGCACCACAAGGAGCACCGACAGCCCGCCCATCGCCAAACCATAGGCACGGCCATCCGTCGTCACCACGCGCGTCATCGTCCAGCCGGCGAGATCGGGGATCGGCCCTGGAAGCGGGCAGGCTCGCAGAAGCAGGACTTGCGAACGGGCCTCCTGGCGCCGCTCGACCGCAGACCCATCGAGTGCCGCGGCCTCCGCAGCCTCCTTGATGCTCGGCTGCTCTGCCTGCGGCAGATCGGTCTTCTCTCCGCTGCCCTCATAGGTCGGAAAGGCATAAGCAAGCGAGCCGGCCTCGGCCTGCCAGACGCCGCCCTCGACACCCTGGAGGTCGCGCAGGGCAAGACGAACGACATCCGCCAGCCCTTGGGCAAGAGCGGGATCGCGCAGATCGGCTGGCGTCCGGGACGTCCCGGCAATAAAGAACTGGTATCGGTCGGCAATCATGTCGCAGCCAAGTGTCACCGTCGCGGATGCGCGGCGAACCTGCTCGACGGCGGATTCTTGATAGAGCGACCAAAGCAGGACCCCCACTGTGACGGCGGCCAGCAAGAAGGCGCTCCAGCAGACGATGAACCAGCCGACGATCGAACGCGGCACGACAAAGCTCACCGCAATACCTCCAAGCGCGCGCAATAAAGCGCTGCCAGGAGGACGGCATCTACACAAAGGTTGAAGGTATTCACTATTTCCATTCCCCGCGTCTACCCTGTCTCTCCTTCAGCGATTTTGTCTGCGCCGCGCATCAGCGTACTTTCGGCGGAAAGTGGCTTGCCCCTAAACCCTCTCAAAATTCGAACCTGTCGTTGCGAGGCAAATCGAGCATCCCTCCCGGTGCCGCATCAAATGAGGCTTTCCACCTATCGTGATCTATCGCTTTCTTTTACCTCATAGAACATGCTTGAGGAGAATGCAGATGAGTCAAGTTCCCCATAACGGCATGAAGAAGACGATATGGCGGCAGCAGTCCGCGCACCGTCGAGCAACTCCAGCAGAACCTGAAGGCGCCATCGCTCAAGCTCTCGGATGAAACGTTGGTGAAGCTGGATGAGATCTGGCCGACGCCCACCGGGGAGGCGCCAGTCGCGGCCGAGCACTGTACCGCGCTTACGTTGCGTCCTTGGATAGCGGTTAAGCGTAAGTGCGAATAGACAACGGAAACCTAAGACGGAGGGAGCGATCGCTCAACCCTCTAGGCCAGGCCTCTGGGTGGGAGTGGCGCGCCCGAAGAGATTCGAACTCCTGACCCCCAGATTCGTAGTCTGGTGCTCTATCCAGCTGAGCTACGGGCGCGCAACAGGCCGTGCATGAAACAGGCCCCGCGATCCGGTCGAGACGGCCGGCCGCGATGTGGAGTGTTCCCTAACGACTGAATTTGCGAAAAGCAAGTCGATCCGGCAAAAGTTTTGTCGCAGCCCCTTCAACGGCGTCGAGGTGGGTCGAGATTCAGGTCAGGCCGAGCCGAGAATGGTGGCTTACGAGAACCGGCCTACGCCGGCCGTAGCCTTCATAGAGCGGAAACACTTATGAGGGCTTCGGCCGGCGAAGGCCGGAGCGGAGCGTACTTGAAGTACCTGAGCACCGGCCTATGCCGGCCGAAGCCTAATCTGCTCACCCGTCACTATCATGATTGCTTCGGCCGGCGAAGGCCGGAAGCGCAGGAAGCCGCCGTTCGCAGGCCGGCATCACCTGAATATCGGCACACCTCAGGCCGGACGGCGCAGGCCGTTGCGCGCTTGGTCGAGCCGCACCGGCTGGTCGGGGATGGTGACGGCGAAGACGGTGCGGCCGCCGATCGATTCGACGAGCTCGACCGTGCCGCCATGGGCGCGGATCAGCTCGTGCGCGATCGCCAGGCCAAGTCCGGTGCCGCCGCTGCGCGCCGAGCCGCGGAAGGCGGCGAACAGGTTCTCGCGCGCCTTGGGCGGCAGGCCGGGGCCGGTGTCGGTGACGATGATGCGGCTGACGCTGCCGTGGCGCTCGGCCGCGACCGCCAGCCGGCGCACCACCGCGCTTTCGGTATCGGCGGCCATCGCCTGCACGGAGTTGCGGCACAGATTGGTGAGCACCCGGAACAGCTGGTCGGAATCGGCGTCGACCTCGAAGGCGGTCTCGACGCCGTTTATGAACTCGATGCCGTCCTCGATGTCGAGCAGGCCGTGCACGTCGTCGACCAGCTGGCGCAGCCGCACACGGCGGCGCGACGGCGCCGGCTCCTGCGTGCGGCCATAGTGAAGCACGCCTTCGGAATAGGCGACGGCGCGGTCGAGGGCGCGCAAGAGCTTCGGCGCGAAGGTCTGCACGGTCGGGTCCTTCACCTGGCGCAGGCGATCCGACATCAGCTGCGCGGACGCCAGGATGTTGCGCATGTCGTGGTTGATCTTCGAGACGGCCAGGCCGAGGTCAGCGAGATGCTTCTGTTCCGACAGCATCTTCTGCAGCCGGTCCTGCATCTGCGACAGCTCGCGCTCAGCCACCCCGATCTCGTCGGCGCGGTCGGCGGGCCGGATGACGCGGCCGGGATCGTCGGGCGCCTCGGAGAAGGCCAGGATCGAGCGCGTCATGGTGCGGATCGGCCCGATCATGATCAGGTCGATCGCCGCGTAAACCAGCATGGCGGTGAACAGCGAAATCAGCAGCGAGACGACGGCGACGTTGCGCGAATATCGAAGCATGGCGTCGCGCAGCCGGTAGTCCGGCATGATCAGCTCGAATTCCTTGTCGCTGTCGCCGACCGGGCCGAAGACGCGCAGCATGTGCTTGCCGCCGAAGAACAGCGTATCGAGCGCGCCGGTCATGCCGTTGACCAGGCCGACATCGGCGATGTCGATATGCTCGTCGACCTGGGGCGGCATGTCGGAAACGACAAGCAGCCGCGACACCCCGCCGTCGCGCACGGCGATCGCCTTGGCGCCGATCGCCATCAGCACGTCGTTCTGGGCATTGTGCGACAGCGAGTTGGGCTCGCCCTGCAAGAGCACGATCGACACGGCGGCGGCGGTGCTCAGCCGCTCCTTCAGCCAGTTGACCCGGTAGCTGGCGATCCAGGGCAGGAAGATCAGGATTTCAGCCAGAAGCACGAAGGCGATGGTGAGGAAGAGAAGCTTGGTGGACAGGCCGCGCGACAGCGGCACCCGGCGCGTCGAATTCGCCGCCGGCCTTGCCTTCTCGTTCGTGGGCAGAGTTTCACTCGTCATTGACGCGCATTCACAAAGGCTTGATCGGCCAAGATTATGCGATTTGCGGCTTTTTTGCCAATTTCAACCTTGGACCAGCAAAAAAAGCCCTCGCGAGCACCCCGGATTGACTTCCAAAAACCTTCTTTCTATAAGCCGCTCACGCTCGGGCCATTCGTCCCGGCGCGGTTTCGATCGCGCCTAAGCCGGCCCGGCAAAGCTCCTGTTACAGAGTGACAGAATCAAGAAGGGCCGCACCCCGCGGTATTAAAACAAATGAAGCGTACCTACCAACCGTCCAAGCTCGTCCGTAAGCGCCGGCATGGTTTCCGTGCCCGCATGGCCACCAAGGGTGGCCGTGGCGTCGTTGCCGCCCGCCGCAATCGCGGCCGCAAGCGGCTCAGCGCCTGAACGAAAGACGAGATCGTTGCCCGCAACCGGCAAGCCAAAGGGGAAAACTCCCGGGCGGCTTCTGAAACGCGCGGAATTCCTGGCTGTGCGCGGCGGCGAGAAACGCCGCGGACGGCTTTTTCTCGTTGAAGTTCTCGACCGCGGCGACGACCTTGCGCCGCGCGTCGGCTACACCGTCACGAAGAAGGTCGGCAACGCCGTGGTGCGCAACCGCGTCCGGCGGCGGCTGCGGGAAGCCGTGCGCGTTCATGCCGCCGATGACATGGCGCCCGGCAATGACTATGTCATCGTCGGGCGTGAAGACGTGCTTGCCATTCCGTTCGGCCAGTTGAAGGCCGAGCTCTCCCGCCGGCTGCGCGGAACACGATAGGCCAGGGCTTTCGATGGAAAACAACCGCAATTTCTTCATCACCATCGCTTTGTCGGTGCTGATCCTGACGCTCTGGCAGGTGTTCTACATGAACCCGCGCATGGAGCAGCAACGCGAACAGGCCCGCATAGAGCAGCAGCGCGTCGAAGCGCAGAAGAAGGAAGCGGGCGGCGGCGCCAATTCCGGCGCGGCCGGAACGCCGGCGCCGACCGCCGGCAGCGTTCCCGGCGCGCCCGGTGGCGATACCGTGACGGCGGCCAGCCGCGACCAGGCGATCGCCGCGACCAAGCGCGTCAAGATCGACACGCCGAGCCTCGAAGGCTCGATCAACCTGACCGGCGCGCGCCTCGACGACCTGAAGCTCAAGCACTACACCGAGACGGTCGACAAGAACTCGCCCGAGATCGAGCTGCTCAACCCCTCGTCGCTGCCCAATGGCTATTTCGCCGAGATCGGCTTCGTCGGCAACGACACCACCGGTACTGTTCCCGGCGCGGACACGGTGTGGAGCGTCGACGGCAATTCGACGCTGACGCCGTCGAGCCCGGTGACGCTGACCTTCACCAACGACAAGGGCCTGACGTTCAAGCGCACCATCTCGATCGACAACGAGTACATGTTCACCGTTTCCGACACGGTGCAGAATTCGGGAACGGCCGCCGTCTCGCTTTACAATTACGGGCGCGTCACGCGTTTCGACAAGCCGGCCGTCGCCAGCACCTATGTGCTGCATGAGGGCCTGATCGGCGTCACCGGCAGCGAAGGACTGCAGGAATACAAATACGCCAAGATCGAGAAGGACAAGGAATACACGCCCAGCAAGTCGACCAATGGCTGGCTCGGCATCACCGACAAATACTGGGCCGTGACGCTCATCCCGTCGGAAAAGCAGCCTTTCCAGCCGAAATTCTCCTATTTCGAGTTCAAGGACGGACCGCACAGCCACAGCTACCAGTCCGACTACCTGTCCGACGCGATCAGCGTCGCGCCCGGCCAGTCGACGACGGTCGAGTCCGAAATCTTCGCCGGAGCGAAGGAAGTCTCGACCATCAACGCCTATGAAAAGGACCGGCAAATCCGCCAGTTCAGCCTGATGATCGACTGGGGCTGGTTCTATTTCATCACCAAGCCGATGTTCTGGCTCATCGACACGCTCTACAAATTCTTCGGCAATTTCGGCCTGGCGATCCTCGCCACCACCGTCATCGTCAAGGCGATCTTCTTCCCGTTGGCCAACAAATCCTACGCTTCGATGGCGAACATGAAGAAGGTGCAGCCGAAGATGGTCGAGATCCGCGAGAAATACGCGGACGACAAGATGAAGCAGCAGCAGGCGATGATGGAGCTCTACAAGACCGAGAAGATCAATCCGCTCGCCGGCTGCTGGCCGGTGGCGCTGCAGATCCCGGTCTTCTTCTCGCTCTACAAGGTGCTCTACATCACCATCGAGATGCGGCATGCGCCATTCTTCGGCTGGATCCACGACCTTGCGGCGCCCGATCCGACGTCGATTTTCAACCTGTTCGGCCTGCTGCCGTTCGCGGCGCCCGCCTTCCTGCCGCATATGGGCGCCTGGGCGGTGGTGATGGGCATCACCATGTTCCTGCAGATGCGCATGAACCCGGCGCCGCCGGACCCGACGCAGGCGGCGATCTTCACCTGGATGCCGGTGATCTTCACCTTCATGATGGGTTCTTTCCCGGCCGGCCTCGTCATCTACTGGGCCTGGAACAACACGCTGTCGATCCTGCAGCAGGGCGTGATCATGAAGCGCCAGGGCGCCAAGATCGAATTGTGGGACAATCTGGCGGCGCTATTCCGCAAGAAACCATCGCCGGCGGAATAGAAGGCTCCGCGAGCTCCAAACCAAAAACCCGGCCTCGGCCGGGTTTTTTGTTGGAGATGCCAACGAGACAGCGCCAACATTCGCGATTGGCCGTGGCCTACACCCCGATCGTCATGCCAGGACGGAGCAAGGAGCGGAGCGACGCGCGCAGACCCTGGAATCCATGCCGTTACGCTAAGGCATTGCGACGGTTACGGAATTCTGCACCGTCACACTCTGCGGCAGAGGTCACGGAATGGATCCTCGGGTCAAGCCCTAGGATGACGACGTCCCGGGGGATTTCGGCCAATCTCCAACGTCGGCGCCATTCGGGCAAGGTGATCGCGTACGGCTTTCCGCGTTCAGATAGCCGGCATGCCTTGATCGGCGTTGGGCCGCCGATAAACCCATACGTTATTGCCTTCGATGCACTGGGGCGAGAATGCTTTTCGGGAAATTATTCGGAATTCCTGAAACTCCGCGCCGGCTAGCCTCGTATCATTCTGGTCCTCCCCAAAAAGGCCGGATGGCTTCCGGCGCAATGACGCCGGTGTTTGGGAGGCTGTCCGGCAGGCCGGGGTCCCGCGGCGGGACCCCGGTCCTCTCCGCGGATCGATGTCTGATATCTGTGAATGATGCATTGCCAAACAGGTCGGCGGCTGCGTCGCAGGTCCGGCAAGCCACAGGCGAGGGAACAGAAATCCGAAATCGCAACAGCCATCGAAGCTGCAATGAAAAATGGCACGCGGCGGTCGAATATAACAGCAGACCTCGCACGTCAGGAGCGATACTCTAAATCGCAACAGCCGGTGCTTCAGCCGGCATAGAGCGGCTCAACAGGGAGATGAACATGTCTTCGATGCCGCGCGCCGCCGGATTGCCCCGATCCGCGTGGCGCTTCGCTGCTGTCGGCGCGGTTATCGTGGGTGCGCTTTTGTCCGCGGCCGCTCAAGCCTCCGACATATGTCAGGTCGGGGATCCTGCCAATGCCGGCTTGGGGTTGGCGGAGGTCAGACCTTCGAAGGGCATCGATCTGCGCAAGACAGAAGCGCCCTGCCCCGATGACAGCGGCCTGTGCAAGTCGTCGTTACATCTCAAGAAAAACGAACTGGTGCTCACGACGAGCCGTATCAGCGGACCCTATGTCTGCGTTTATGTTGCCGGCTCGAGCATGGATGTCGGCGGCTATGTCAAACAGACCGACATCGCGCCGCGCCCGCCGCTGCCGCTTAAGGCGTGGAAAGGCAAATGGCGCGAAGCATTCGGCAACTGGATCAAGCTGCGCGTCGAAGGCGATGCCCTTGGGGCCGAGGGCGAAGCATTTTATCCCTCGGCGCACCCGTCCAAAGAAGAAGCTCCCGGCGGTCCCAATACCGGCGACATGCCGCCCGGGCCGGCGGCGCCGCACAACAACGTCGCCGTGTTTGCGTATCCTGATGATCATGGTCCTGACAGTTGCCGCGTCATCGTCGCGTTGGACAATGCGGCCCTCGTCGTGAGCGACAACGTCACGGACGGCGGCATTTGCGGCGGCGCGAATGTCAGATTCTCCGGTGATTATTACAAATGAAGCGGCCCATGCCGCAGGCATCCGCGCCGCCGCGCGCAGGCGGCGGCTGATACGGTTCCGAGCCTTATTCCATGACGGCGCTGTGATCGACCTTGGCCGGCGTGCCCGGCTTGCGCAGCAAAAGCACCAGCGGGATGGCGGCCAAGGACAGGATCATCATCAGCTTGAAGTCGTCGACATAGGAGATGATCGTCGCCTGCAGCGTGACCAGGCCGTCGAGCGCGGCGCGGCCGGCGGCGGTGTAGGGGCTCAGCGCCTGCGAGACCGCCGGATCGCTGAAGGCCGGGTTGTAGGGCGTCACATAGGCGGCGATGTTGGCGTGGTTGATCTGCTGGTTCTGCGTCAGAAGCGCGGAGACCACCGAGATGCCGACGCTGGAGCCGATGTTGCGCGACAGATTGTAGAGACCAGTGCCTTCCGAGCGCCGCTCCGGCGCCAGCGTGGCGAAGGTGATGGTGGTGAGCGGCACGAACAGGAAGCCCAAGCCGGCGCCCTGGATGAAGCCGGTGCTGATGATCGTCCATTGCGAGACGTCCGGCGTCCAGCCGGTCATGTCGTACATCGCCCAGGCGGTGATCGCCAGGCCGATGAACAGCAGCCAGCGCGTGTCGACCTTGCCGACCAGCCGGCCGACGACGAACATACAGGCCATGGTGCCGAGGCCGCGCGGCCCCATGACGATGCCGGCCGTCACCACCGGATAGCCCATCAGCGTCTGCAGATAGGGCGTCATCAGCGCCAGCGAGGCGAGATAGGTGATGCCGATGATGAAGATGAACACCATGCCGACGGCGAAGTTGCGGTCGAGGAACAGCCGTGGATTCACGAAAGTATCGCGCGCGGTGAAGGTGTGGACGATGAAGATGTAGAAGGCCGACGCGCAGACCAGGGCCTCGACGATGATCTCGGCCGATGAGAACCAGTTGAGCTGCTCGCCGCGGTCGAGGAACATCTGCAGCGAGGCGATGGCGATCGAGAGCATGCCGAAGCCCAGCCAGTCCAGCCTGGCCTTCAAGTCGAGCTTGGTTTCCTGGACGAACATCGAGACGCCGATGAAAGCCAGCGCGCCGATCGGCACGTTGATGTAGAAGACCCAGCGCCAGGAGACGTTCTCGGTCAGCCAGCCGCCGATGACCGGGCCAAGCACCGGACCGACCATGACCGAGACACCGAACAGCGCCATGGCCGAGCCGCGCTCCTCGACGCTGTAGATATCGAGCAGGATCGACTGCGACAGCGGCACCAGCGCCGCGCCGAACAGCCCCTGCAGCAGGCGGAAGCCGACGATCTGCGGCAGCGACTGGGCGAAGCCGCACAGCACCGAGGCGACCACGAAGCCGGTGATCGCCACCAAAAGGATGCGCTTGCGGCCGAAGCGGTTGGCAAGATAGCCGGATGGCGGCGTCATCACCGCGGCGGCGACGATATAGGAGGTGAGCACCCAGTTGATCTGGTCGGCGCTCGCCGAGACGCTGCCCTGGATATAGGGCAGCGCCACATTGGCGATGGTGGTGTCCAGCGCCTGCATGATGACCGCCAGGATCACGCAAGCGGTGATGGCGCCGCGATTGGCGACCACGGGCGCGCCTGTCGCGGAAGCCGTTGTCATGACTTTGATCCGGATTGCTTGAAGAGGTCGGCGATGAAGTCCGGCAGGCCGCGGGCGTGGCCTGTGTCGATGCTGACGACGGCGCTCATGCCGCCGCGCAGCGGCGGCTTGCCTTGGGGATCGTCGATCGTCACCCGCATCGGGATGCGCTGCACGACCTTGACCCAGTTGCCGCTGGTGTTCTGCGCCGGCAGCAGCGAGAAGCTCGACGAGGAAGCCGGGCTGATCGAGCCGACGGTGCCGTGCCAGACCTCGCCCGGATAGCCGTCGATGCTGATCGTCGCCGTCTGGCCGGGGCGCACGTAGGTGAGCTCGGTTTCCTTGGGCTCGGCCGCGATCCAGATGTCGCTCGACGACACCAGGCTGAAGGCTGGCTGCGAGGCCGGCAGGTACTTGCCGACCTGCAGCGCGTCCACATTGGTGACGATGCCGTCGAACGGCGCCTTGACGATGGAATCGGTGAGGTTGCGCTGTGCGTCGTCAACCGCCGACTGAGCCTGCAGATAGAACGGGTTCCGCTCGACCGGCTGGCTGGCGTCGCCGCCAAGCTGGGCAAGCATCGCCTGCGCCTGCGCCTTGGCGACGGTCACCTTCTGGCGGGCCGCTATGAGGTCGTGCTGGGCGCTGTCGAAGGTCGCCTTGGAGGCGGTCGAGGTCTTGAGCAGGTCCTGCTGACGCTGGAAGGCGGACTCGTAATAGGGAATGTCCGCTTGCGCCTGGTCGATCGATGCCAGCGACTGCCGGTAGCTCGCCTGCAGCGTCAGCACCTGGTTGCGCACCGTGCCGAGCTGCGCCTTGGCGCCGGCAAGCGCGGTTTCGAAGGAGGCAGGCCGCAGCCGGAAGAGCACGTCGCCCTTCTTCACCGCCTGGTTGTCCTGCACGTCGATCTCCTGCACGGTGCCGGAGACATCGGTCGAAACGCCGAGCGACTGCGCCTGGATATAGGCGTTGTCGGTGGTCATGATCTGGCCGCCGACGACGTAATAGTAGCCGCCGGCGACCAGCGCGACCGGCAGCAGCGCAAACAGGATCGGCCGCGTCCGGCTGCGGCGCGGCCTGGCGGGAGCGGGCGCAGCCACCGTGACGGCGGCCGGCTTCGGCTGGGCCGAGGGAGCCTCGGCTACCGGCTCCGGCGCTACGGGCGCTTCCAGCTCATCGTCTTCGACGACAGGCGGATTGGCGCGCCTCTGCTCGCGCTGGCTGTCCAGGCGGATGACCTGGTCGCTTGCTCTTTCGCCGGCATTTTCTCCGTCGGCGGACTTTCTGGGTGAGGTTCCTTCAGACATGGACTTTCTCCCGGTCGATGGCCGGCTGGGTGCAGGCCTCGAGCAGATTGGATTTGATCAGGCAAAGGGTTTGCAGCAATTGCCGCTGCGCATCCGCGGACAGGCCGGTGAAGGCCTCCTCGCGCGTCTTTTGGCCGTTGCCGCGCATCACTTCGACGAGCGGATGGGCCTTCGGGGTCAGGAAGAGAAGCCACGCCCGGCGGTCGGCCGGATTGGGCCGCCGCTCGATGAAGCCGCGCGCCTGCATCTTGTCGAGCAGCCTCGCGAGCGTGATCGGCATGATCTCGATGAGGTCGGCCAGCTTGTTCTGGTGGATGCCCTCATGCACCGAAAGATAAGCCAGCACCTGCCACTGCGCGCGGGTCAGGCCAAAGGCGCGCGACCGCTGCTCGAACCGCTTCCTGAGCAGGCGCGCGACATCGTGCAGGACGAAGCTGATATTGGGCGAGGCGGACATGGGAGGACTTCGGAGTCGGCGGACAAACTTTCATGAGCATGCTTATTATCATCATGCACATAATCCGGCTGGACGCCGAGCGCAAGACCGACTAAGGCGCTTGGTAAAAATATCGCATAGGCCACAACCCGGCCGGACCGGCCTGGTTTGCGGCAAGGACAAGACGATGAACCGGCTCAAGATCATCATGCTGGCGCTGCTCATGGGATACGCTTTTCCGGCCGCCGCGAAGGACGCGGTGAGCTGCAGCGGAGCGGCGATGCTGGGCGGCGCGCAGCTCAACTGCAGCCACGTGCAACCCAAGGCGCGGCCGCAATTCTGCACCTTCAGCTGGGCGCTGCACACGACGGCCGGCGACCAGAAAATCGTCGAGGGCAGCTTCTCGCTGCCGCCCGGGGCATCGAACGTCCAGGTCTATCAGGGCAGCGGCTTCGACAGCGCCCTTTCCAATCCGGTCGTGATCTGCCGCGGCAACCATTGAACGGTTGGTGCTATCAAAGGATCACGTTAGTTTGATCGGGCGCGGGCGTGCGGGCCGCGCCCAGAACATGCCTATGGAACCATGGAGGGACGGCGATGACCGGGCCCAATCCCAACATCAAGCATCCTGTCGCGATGCATCCGCGCGTCGGCTTCCTGAAGGGATTGGTGACGTCGCCCAACATCGAGATCCGCGACTTCACCTATTACGACGACCCCGACGGCCCCGACAAATTCGCCGAGAAATGCGTGCTGCATCACTACGACTTCATCGGCGACCGGCTGGTGATCGGCAAGTTCTGCGCCATCGCCGAAGGCGCGCGCTTCATCATGAACGGCGCCAACCACGCCATGTCCGGCTTCTCGACCTATCCGTTCAATATCTTCGGCCATGGCTGGGAGGAAGGCTTCGACCCTGAGACGTGGTCGAAGGAGATCCGCGGCGATACCATCATCGGAAATGACGTGTGGATCGGCATGGATGCGGTGATCATGCCGGGCGTGACGGTGGGCGACGGCGCCATCGTGGCGGCGAAATCGGTTGTCACGCACGACGTGCCGCCTTATGCGATCGTCGCCGGCAATGCGGCCAAGGTGGTGAAGATGCGCTTCGACGAATTCACGGTGCGGCGGCTGCTCAAGGCGGCCTGGTGGGACTGGCCGGTCGATAAGATCAGCCGCAACCTCAATGCCATTCGCGGCGCCGATATTTCCAGGCTGGAGGCAGCGGTTTGAACGCGCCGGACAAGACCCCGAACGAAACTGCGGTAAGCCCGGAGCTGTTCACCCGCGGCTGGATCTTCATCCGCGGCGTGCCGTCGATGAAATTCCTGCCGCCGGAAGGACCGCCGGAGATCGCTTTTGCCGGCCGTTCCAATGTCGGCAAGTCGTCGCTGATCAACGCGCTGGTCGGGCACAAGGGCCTGGCGCGCACGTCGAACACGCCGGGCCGCACGCAGGAGCTCAACTATTTCGTGCCCGACGGCTTTTCCGGCGAGGGCGCCGACCTGCCGCCGATGGCGCTGGTCGACATGCCGGGCTACGGCTATGCCAGCGCGCCGAAGGACAAGGTCGATGAGTGGACGAAACTCATCTACGAGTATCTGCAGGGTCGCGTGACGCTGAAGCGCGTCTATGTGCTGATCGATGCGCGCCACGGCATCAAGGCCAAGGACGAGGAAGTGCTGACCCTGCTCGACAAGGCAGCGGTGTCCTACCAGGTGGTGCTGACCAAGACAGACAAGATCAAGGCCGCCGGCGTGCCGAGGCTGATCGAGGAAACGCTGGCCAAGATCAAGAAGCGGCCAGCGGCGTTTCCGGTCGTGCTGGCCACCTCATCGGAGAAAGCCGCAGGGCTGGACGAGTTGCGCGCGGCCATCGCCCTGGTGGCGAACGGCGGCTGAGGTCCGCCGAAACCGCGTCAGATAAGACAGGACTCTGTGCAGGATTTTGAAAGGCGCGCTGGCCCAACCGTGGGCAAGTTTGTCAAAGTCCGTTGGGGTAATTAGCGCAAACGCTGGCGATGAGCTGAAGGCTCCCCAACCTCGTCATTCTAGGGCGGAGCAAGGAGCGAAGCGACGCGGCGCAGACCCTAGAATCCATGCCGTTGCATCGACCGGAATGTGCAACGGTGCAGAATGCTGGACCGCCGCGGCGCTTCTAGGTCACGGCATGGATCCTCGGGTCTGCGCCGCGTCGCTTCGCTCCTTGCTCCGCCCGTGGATGACGATGTTGGGGGAGGCGTTTCGGCCAACTCCAAACTCCCCCGCTCAATCCGTCTCCTCGCGTTCGGGCTCACGATCGCGCCGGCCGGTGAGGATCTCGCGCTTGCCGACATGGTTGGGGGCGCCGACCAGTCCTTCCTTTTCCATGCGCTCGACCAACGAGGCGGCGCGGTTGTAGCCGACGCCGAGGCGCCGCTGGATGTAGGAGGTCGAGCATTTCTTGTCGCGCTTGACCACCTTGACGGCTTCCTCGTAGAGCGCGTCGCCATCCTCCTCGGCGATCGAACTCTTGTCGAAGACGGGGCCGGCTTCAGCCGTTTCCTCAACCTCTTCCTCGTCGGCGGTGACGGTGTCGAGATATTCGGGACGCCCCTGCGCCTTCAGGTGCGCCACGACCTGCTCGACCTCCAGGTCGGACACGAAGGGACCATGCACGCGCGAAATGCGCCCGCCGCCAGCCATGTGCAGCATGTCGCCCTGGCCGAGCAGCTGCTCGGCGCCCTGCTCGCCAAGGATGGTGCGGCTGTCGATCTTGGACGTCACCTGGAAGGAGATGCGGGTCGGGAAATTGGCCTTGATGGTGCCGGTGATGACGTCGACCGACGGGCGCTGTGTGGCCATGATCAGATGGATGCCGGCGGCGCGGGCCATCTGCGCCAGGCGCTGGATGGCGCCCTCGATCTCCTTGCCGGCCACCATCATCAGGTCGGCCATCTCGTCGACGATGATGACGATATAGGGCATGGACGCGAGGTCGATCACGCGCTCCTCGAACAGCGGCTCGCCGGTGCTCCTCTCGAAGCCTGCCTGCACCTGCATGGTCACGACCTCGCCCTTGTCGCGGGCGCTTGCCGCGCGCTGGTTGTAGCCGTCGATGTTGCGCACGCCGAGGCGCGCCATCTTGCGGTAGCGGTCCTCCATCTCGCGCACCGCCCATTTGAGCGCCGTGACGGCCTTCTTGGGATCGGTGACGACCGGCGTCAGGAGATGCGGGATGCCGTCATAGACGGAGAGCTCCAGCATCTTGGGGTCGACCATGATGAGGCGGCATTCCTCCGGCTTCATCCTATAAAGCAGCGACAGGATCATGGTGTTGATGGCGACCGACTTGCCGGAGCCGGTGGTGCCGGCCACCAGCAGATGCGGCATCTTGGCAAGCTCGGCGATGACCGGCTCGCCGCCGATCGTCTTGCCGAGGCCGAGCGCCAGCTTGCAGGAGGTGTTGCGGAAGCCGGCCGATCCGATCAGCTCGCGGAAATAGACGGTCTCGCGTGTCTCGTTGGGCAATTCGATGCCGATGACATTGCGGCCCGGCACCACGGCGACGCGCGCCGAGATGGCCGACATCGAGCGGGCGATGTCGTCGGCGAGGCCAATGACGCGGCTGGATTTCACGCCCGGCGCCGGCTCGAACTCGTAGAGCGTGACGACCGGACCGGGGCGGACATGGATGATCTCGCCCTTGACGCCGAAATCCTCGAGCACGCTTTCGAGCAGGTCGGCGTTCTGCTCCATCCGCTCCTGCGACATGTAGAAGCCCTGGCCTTCCGGCGGCATCTGCAAAAGGTCCTCGGAGGGCAGCTCGTAGCCGACCATCGCCGATAGCGGCATGACCTCGCCGGCCATCGGCAGCGAAGGCGCCTGCCTGGCCGTCCTTACGCTCGGCGGGGCGGAAACCGGTGGCTCGACCGGCGTCGGCTGGACGGCTGCCGGGGCCGGCGTCGAAGCAGGGCCGGTGTTCGCCACGTTGGAGCGCCATTCGATGACCCGGTAAAACGAGGTCGCCTCGCTCATGAAGGGGGCTTGGCTTGACTGGGCCGCCGGACGATGCGCCGGCATCGGCTTGACCTGCGGTTGCGCCGGAACGGCGGGCGCCTGACCGGCTTCGTTCAAACGCGCCCGCGCCAGGCGCTCGGCGAGGAAGGGCATGCCGAATTCGAAAAAGGCGTGGTCGGAAAGATAGGACCAGCGCAATCCGCTTGGTCGCGGCTTGGGCGCCGCAGCGGCGGCAACCTGGGAGGGCGCGGCTGGAGAGGCCGAGACCGCAGCTGGAGCGACCATGGAAGGTGCGCGGACCGGTCTGGCCTGCGCCGGCGCAGCGGCGCGAGCCGCGGACGCTGCGGGAATCGCACGGACTGGATTGGCAACCGCCGGGGCCGGCGGCGCGGGCCGGACGGGTTCGGATGCGGATGCATTGCCCTGCGTGACATCTTCCGCATGAGAGGCAGTGCGCTTGAGGTCGGTGTCCGGCGTGCGCGTGAAACGCACATTGGGCGCAAGGAAGAAATAGTTCTGCCAGGCGGGACGGTTGAATTCGCCGCCGTCGGCCGATTCGGACGACCCGGCACGAGCCGCGTCCGATCCGCCTGCCGGGACAGCGCGCAAGGCGACCACCTGCCCCGGTTGCGCCTGCGGCTGCGAGACCCCGCCACGGCGCCCGACATCCTCCGCGCGATGATCGTCTTCGGCGGAAGCGCCGGAAAGATTGGCACGGGGAAAACGCATGGATGTCATTCTCGAGACTCGCCGATTGAACGTCTCCCGAGACATAGGAAGCGATGGTTAACAGGTCCTTCCGAAAGCGCATGCCGCAGCGATGCCTATCGATATTTTCAGAGGGGTCTGCGGACGATCTCGACGACGTCACAAAGGCGCGCCGAGGCCCTTCAGCCTTGCTTTCGCACGCTTTGGGATTCAAGTGCCCGGGGCAGTCAGGCCGATTGTAACGCCTTTTCCTCGGCGAGGAATTTTTCCGTGGCGTAGGCCTTGAGGAAGACGTCGACGCCCGACCGCACTACATGTTCGATCTCGGCCTGGCTCGGCGCCTTGGTGCGGTAGGAAAAGATACACTGGCGGAACAGGCCGGCGAGGCAGAGCTCGGTGAACTGATAGGCGGCGAGATCAACGTCATCGATCTGCAAGAGGCCGCGCCCGACGGCTTCATCGAGGAAGACCATCATCCTGTCGTGGCCGCGCTTCGGACCGCGCTCGTAGAAGCGCGCGCCAAGCTCGGGAATCCGGTCGGCGGCGCCGACTACGGTTCGCTGCGCCTGGATGACCTTGACCGAGGTGATCTTCACCGAAAGCGCTATGCCAAACTTCACCAGCGTCTTGCGCAAGTCGTCGAAGTGGTCGAGCACCTCATACAAGTTCTTGAAGATGGTGCCGCGCTCTTCCTCGATGAGAGCCTCGAACAGCTCTTCCTTGTTTTCGAAATAAACGTAGATCGTGCCCTTCGAGACCCCGGCCTCGCGGGTGATGTCATTCATCGAGGCGGCCTCGAAACCCTTGTCTATGAAGACGCGGCGGGCACCCTCGATGATCTGGGCGCGCTTGACCGGGTCCTGTCCGGCGGCCGGACGGCCCTTGCGTAAGTCGAGCAGATCGCTATCGGCTGTCGTTTCGACCATGGAAGTCATTCCTTAGAAAATATTTCGAACCGCTCGGTTCGATTTCCTCTTGATATGGTCCTCTTTCCGCGCTATGTCAATCACCAATTCGAACCGAACGGTTCAGTCTGACTGACATTCCAGAGAGATCGCCATGTCCTCGAACGCGCCCGCCACCGCCGAAGTCCGCACGTTTCCCAACGCCAAGGTCCAACCCTCGACCGAAGCGCCGGAAATTCCCGTACAGCCCGCCACCCCGGTAGCGCCGCCGGCGGCCGAAGCGCCTGCCAAGAAGAAGCGTTCGGTGCGCTCTTTCCTTTTGCCGATCATTGGCCTTGCCCTGCTCGGCGCCGGCTCCTGGTATGGGTATAACTATTGGACCGACGGCCGCTTCATGATCTCCACCGACGACGCCTATGTCCAGGCCGATATGTCGTTCGTGTCGCCGAAAATATCCGGTTATATCGACAAGGTGCTGGTGAGCGAGAACCAGCAGGTCAAGGCCGGCGATCCGCTGTTCGCCATCGACAATGGCGACTACAGAATAGCCGTCGCCCAGGCCGAGGCGCAGATCGCCACATTGGCGAAGACGCTCGACCGCATCGACGCCCAGACAAAGGCGGCCCAGGCCTCGCTGTCGCAGGCCGATGCGCAGAAGCTCGCGGACCAGGCCGCAGCCGACAATGCGGCGCGCGCGCAGGACCGCGCCGCGCAGCTGCTCAAGACCCATGTCGGCACGCAGGCCCAGCTCGACGACGCCCAGACCGCGCTCGACCAGGCCAAGGCGGCGCTTGTCGGCGCCGATGCACAGATCGCCGCGGCGCAGGCCAATATCGGCGTTCTGGAAGCGCAGCGCGCGGAATCGGCCTCGACGCTCGCCTCGCTGCAGCTCACCCGCGACAAGGCGCAGCGCGACCTGTCCTTCACCGTGCTGAAGGCGCCCTATGACGGCGTCGTCGGCAACCGTTCTGTCGAACAGGGCGACCTCGTCAGCCCCGGACAGAAGCTCGCCGTCGTCGTGCCGATGGACAAGCTCTACATCGTCGGCAACTTCAAGGAGACGCAGCTCGGCCGCATGGTGCCCGGTGAGAAGGTCCGCATCACCGTCGACGCGATCGACGGCCAGACCTTCGAGGGCACGGTCTCCTCGCTGGCGCCGGCTTCGGGGGCGGTGTTCTCGCTGCTGCCGCCGGAAAATGCCACCGGCAACTTCACCAAGGTGGTGCAGCGCGTGCCCGTGCGCATCGACGTGCCGGCCGACGTGCTGAAGACCGGCAAGCTGCGCGCCGGCTTGAGCGTCGTCGTCGCGGTCGACAGCCGCACCGCGCCGGCCTCGACGACCAACTAATTGGGGGGCGGTTCGGTGGCCAATCGAGCGCCGAGCCGCCCAGCCTGCTTTATCCGTTTCGACGCAATTCGGGACCGCCAAGCGCGCTGTGCCAAGAATTGCTTAGGGAGGCCATGACATGGCAACCGCAACCATCACCGCAGGATCAGCGCCGGGACGCTCCGTCGCTGCCGCCGCGCCGGCCCTGCCCGCGGACCATATGCCGGTGCGCCGCGTCGTCGCCTTCCTGGCGATGGTGTTCGGCATGTTCATGGCGATCCTCGACATCCAGATCGTCTCGGCCTCGCTTTCGGAAATCCAGGCGGGGCTGAGCGCCAGCTCCGACGAGATCCCGTGGGTGCAGACCGCTTACCTGATCGCCGAGGTGGTGATGATCCCGCTGTCGGGCTTCCTCAGCCGCATGCTGTCGACGCGCGTGTTGTTCACCACCGCGGCGGCCGGCTTCACCGCGGCCAGCGCGCTCGCCGCCACCGCCACCAATATCGACCAGATGATCGTCTACCGCGCCATCCAGGGTTTCATCGGCGGCGGCATGATCCCCAGCGTGTTCGCGGCCGCCTTCACCATCTTCCCACCCTCCAGGCGCGCCGTCGTCTCGCCGATGATCGGCCTGGTGGCGACGCTGGCGCCGACGATCGGCCCGACGGTGGGCGGCTATATCAGCCACGCCATGTCCTGGCACTGGCTGTTCCTGATCAATGTCGTGCCCGGCATCCTGGTGGCGACGGCGGCCTGGGCGCTGATCGATTTCGACAAGCCCAACCTGAAGCTGTTCTCGAAGTTCGACTGGTGGGGCCTGATCGGCATGGCCGCTTTCCTCGGCTGCATGGAATATGTGCTGGAGGAAGGCCCGAACCATGACTGGCTGCAGGAGCCGGCGGTGTTCGCCTGCGCCGTCATCATGACCATCGGCGGCATCATCTTCTTCTGGCGCGTCTTCACCGCCGAGGAGCCGATCGTCGATTTGAGGGCGTTCAGCAACGTCAACTTCGCCTTCGGCTCGCTGTTCTCCTTCGTCGTCGGCATAGGGCTTTACGGGCTCACCTATCTCTATCCCGTGTTCCTGGGGCGTATCCGCGGATACGATTCGATGATGATCGGCGAGGCGTTGTTCGTCAGCGGCATGGCGATGTTCTTCACCGCGCCCGTTGCCGGCATCCTGTCGAACAAGATCGATCTCAGGCTGATGATGATGATCGGCTTCCTCGGCTTCGCCACCGGCACCTGGTGGATGACGCATCTCACCGCCGACTGGGATTTCTATGAGCTGTTGATCCCGCAGATCCTGCGCGGCTGCTCGATGATGCTGTGCATGGTGCCGATCAACAACATCGCGCTGGGCACGCTGCCACCGGAACGGCTGAAGAACGCATCGGGCCTGTTCAACCTGACCCGCAATCTCGGCGGCGCCGTCGGCCTGGCGCTGATCAACACGGTGCTGATCGACCGCAACGCCTTCCACTACGCGCGGCTCGCCGAGCATGTGCAGTGGGGCAGTTCCGCCGCGCAGACCAAGCTGCAGAACATGACGCAGAATTTCGGGCAGACCGCCGGCCTCGACGCCACAAGCGCCGCGATCTCGAAACTGTCCGGCATGGTGCATCAGCAGGCGGCGCTTTTGTCCTTCATGGACGTGTTCATGATGCTGACGGTGCTGTTCGCCTCGCTCGGATTCTTCGTGCTGTTCATCAACAAGCCGGCCCAGCAGGGCGGCGGTGGCGGCGGAGGCCATTGAGGAGCCGGAACCCCCGCCTGGCTTCCTCAACGCGTGACCCCGGAAATCGGCGACGATTTCCGGGGTCATTTCTTTTAGAGAGATCGAAGTTTTCAGGCGGCGGCCGGCTTGAAGCTCAGCGCCACGCCGTTGATGCAGTGGCGCAGGCCGGTGGGCGGCGGGCCATCGTCGAAGACATGGCCGAGATGGCCGCCGCAGCGCCGGCAATGCACCTCGGTGCGCGTCATGCCGAGCGAAGTGTCCACGGTCTTGCCGATGGAATTGGCGATCTCCTGGTAGAAGCTCGGCCAGCCGGTGCCGGAATCGAATTTCGTCTCCGACGAATAGACCGGCAGGTCGCAGCCGGCGCAGGCGAAGATGCCCTTGCGGTGCTCGTTGAGCAGCGGGCTGGTGCCGGGATATTCCGTGCCTTGCTTGCGCAGCACGTCGAAGGCCTCGTCCGACAGTATGGCATGCCATTCGGCGTCGGTCTTGGTGACCTCGAAGGTCTCGGCGGCGAGAGCGGGTCCTGGTCCACCGGCGCGCAGCATCGCCCCGGATCCGACGATGAGAGCGGTGGCGGCAGCCCCGCTCCAGAGAAAATCGCGACGGTTCATGGCCGTTCCTCCTGATGCATTTTGCCAAGATAGAGCGCCGCCCGGAAATCAAAAGCCGGTGACGCTCTGTCCGTTTCCTTGCTCGGATGCTGCTCCGCGCCGCCCTTGCGGCACGACGCGGAGCACACCCTTGCCGGCGGCGCGGATCTTGGATGTCGCGGCCGGCGCTCAGCCATGTCTTCGCCGGCCAGGTCCGCTTTGTTACATCTTCGGCAAGAGAACCTTGTCGATGACGTGGATGACGCCGTTCGACTGGCGGACATCGGCGATGGTGACGTGGGCGACATTGCCGTTCTCGTCGGTGACGGTGACCTTGCCCTTCTCCGCCTTGAGCGTCAGCTCGCAGCCGCCGACCGTCTTGACCTGGTGGGCGCCGCCATCGGCCTTGGCCATCTTGGCGACATCGGCGGCCAGCGCCTTGGCGGCGATGACATGGCAGGTGAGTATCTTGGTCAGCTTGTCCTTGTTCTCGGGCTTGAGCAGCGTGTCGACCGTGCCGGCGGGGAGCGCGGCAAAGGCCTCGTTGGTCGGCGCGAAGACAGTGAAAGGACCAGGGGTCTGCAACGTGTCGACCAGGCCCGCGGCCTTGACCGCAGCGACCAGCGTGGTGTGGTCCTTCGAATTGACGGCGTTCTCGATGATGTTCTTCTTGGCATACATCGGCGCGCCGCCGACCATCGGATTGGCGGCATAGGCGACGGCGCCGAGCGCCGAAAGGCCGAGCGTAGAAGCGAGCAAAAGGGTGACGAGTTTACGCATGATGTCAGTCTCCTCGGGTTGTTTCTTCCCGTCCTTGGGAACGCGAGGAGATACGGGCCCGGAAAAAGTTAGTTTCACGAACGTCGGGAGATTTTTTCTTCGATCGATCTATTTCGCTCGCCCCGCCAACGATGACAGCGAACTTTATCCGACTGGCAAAGTCAGGAGATAGACTTTCATTAGACTTTTAGAATGTGCCGCCGGTATCAGATGCCCTTGAGGTCACCCGCGGCGACGACCGGACCGGTCGGCTGGCCGGTCGGCGAACCGCCCGAAGGCTCGAGGCTGACGGCAAGCACGGCGCCTTGCGCCAGCTTCTGCTGGACGGCCGGGGTGACGGCCATGCGCGCGGTCTGGCCGGCGGGGATGACGCCCATCGAGACCGGCGCGTTCTTGCCCTCGATCATCCACAGCTCGAAATCCTTGCCGGCGCCGCGATCGCCGGAAACCAGCGACAGGCCGACCTCGTGGCGGGCGGCGTCATAGACGGCAAGGTATTTGACGTTGCTGTTGTCGGCGGCCAGAGAGGCGACCAGCCTGGTCTCGGCCTGCGGCGCCGGCGGATTGACATAAGGCAGGGCGACATAGACGGCCAAAGCGGCCATTGCTGCGGCAGCGAGGCCGCGCCAGAAAGCAAGGCTCGCCCAAACGCTGCTACTGGGCGCGATGGATGTCGACGCGGACGAGGCAAACAGGCGGCGGTCGATCGCCACCTTGACGGAAGCCGGCGGCTCGACCGCGACATAGGCAGCGGCCATCGGCGCGAAGTGGACCTCCCAGGCATCGACCAGGCGGGCGAATGCCGTTTCCGAGTCGATGCGACGGGAAGCGATCTGGCGTTCGTCGGCCGCCAGAACGCCGAGAACGTATTCGGCGGCGAGCAGGTCGTCGCCTCCACGTTCCGGTCCGTTGTCTTCCGCCAGAGTCATCTTTCCAGGCATTCTCTAAGCTTGAGCAGGCTTCGCCGCAGCCAAGTCCGCATCGTGTTCAGCGGAACCTTGAAGCGTTCCGCCAGCTCGGCATAACTTTCGCCGCTCAAATAGGCGCCCCGGACGGCCGCCGCCCGGTCTTTCTCCAGTTCGTCGAGGCAATGGTAGATGCGTTCGGTCTCGCCGCCCGCCACAGCCATGGCCTCGGGTCCCGGCGTCGGATCGGCGACGTCGAGGACCGTATCGATGTTGGCAGAAGGACTGCGCCGCGCCCGGATGCGATCGATCGCATGGTTGCGCGCAACGGCCACCAGCCAGGAAATCGGGCTCAGATCGGAAACCGCGAAACGATCGGCCTTCGTCCATATCTTGACGAAGACCTCCTGCAGCGCTTCTTCCGCGTCTCCCCTGTCCCGCAATACACGAAGGCAGACGCCGAAAAGTTTCGCGCTGGTCTGCTTGTAGAGCAGATCGAACGCGGCCCGGTCCTTCATCGAAGTCCGGACGATCAGCTTGCTGATGTCCTGCGGCGCCATAGCGGCAAATTAGAAGATTGCGATTTATTTGCAACGGGTGCCGGAAGCGTTGTCCAGCAGCGGCTGCGGGCCGATCCGAGACGGTTCGGCGCTGGGTCGTTGCCAAGCAAATCCTGCGCCGCTGGAGCGTTTCACCGTTTCACGGAACCGGCGAACCACTCTATCTCGCGGTTCCTTCGCCGCGCAGATGGAGAAGCTGTCGGATGGCTGAAGCGGCGCGCGCCGCTCAAGGTGCCCCGCTTAGAACCTCCCACGCACGATTTCGTCATTGTGACCGGAAAGCCGTTTGCGGCCTGCGGCAATTCCCGCTAAGAGGCCGCCATTCAAGCTTTAACTCTGATTTCAAGCATGTCTTCATCCCGAAACCGGTACCCACTTTCGGGAGACATGCTCAACTGGGATCGATACCGATGACGGACATCGCCGCCACCGCCGAAATGCAGGCCGCGCTGCTCTCGCGCGCGCTGCCCTATATGCAGCGTTACGAGAACAAGACGGTGGTGGTGAAATATGGCGGCCATGCCATGGGCGATACCGAGCTCGGCAAGGCCTTCGCCCGCGACATCGCGCTGCTGAAACAATCCGGCGTCAACCCGATCGTCGTGCATGGCGGCGGGCCGCAGATCGGCGCGATGCTGAGCAAGATGGGCATCGAATCCAGGTTCGAGGGCGGCCTGCGCGTCACCGACCAGAAGACGGTCGAGATCGTCGAAATGGTGCTGGCCGGCTCGATCAACAAGGAGATCGTGGCGCTGATCAACGCCGAGGGCGAGTGGGCGATCGGGCTCTGCGGCAAGGACGGCAACATGGTGTTCGCCGAAAAGGCGCGCAAGACCATGATCGACCCCGACTCCAACATCGAGCGGGTGCTCGATCTCGGCTTCGTCGGCGAGCCGGTCGAGGTCGACCGCACGCTGCTCGATCTTCTCGCGCGCTCCGAAATGATCCCGGTGCTGGCGCCGGTGGCGCCGGGCCGCGACGGCCACACCTACAACATCAATGCCGACACGTTCGCCGGCGCCATCGCGGGCGCCTGCCGCGCCTCGCGCCTGCTCTTCCTCACCGACGTGCCCGGCGTGCTCGACAAGAACAAGAAGCTGATCGACGAGCTGACGGTCGCCGAGGCCAAGGCGCTGATCAAGGACGGCACGGTGTCCGGCGGCATGATCCCGAAGGTCGAGACCTGCATCGAGGCGATCGAGCGCGGCGTCGAGGGTGTCGTCATCCTCAACGGCAAGACGCCGCATTCGGTGCTGCTGGAACTCTTCACCGAGCACGGCGCCGGCACACTGATCGTTCCGTAAGAAAGGGCAAGTTCACCGTTTCGGTGAACTGCCATAATCAGCCGGCTAACTTTTCTTCCTTCGGTGCGCGCCGGTCTTCAATAGCGGGCGCGACCGGCCTTCGGGCCGGCTGCCGGACGGCCATCGATTCCTCCTCGGCGTCCTGCGGCGCGCCCCAGAATTCGGCTAGCGTCGGCCCGTCCGTCACGCGGCGATCGCGGGCAAGAAAGCCCCAAACCTCGCTGAACCAGACGCGGCGGCCCATCTTCGTGTACCAGCGCATCGAATGGCGCTGCTCGGGATCGGGGTGGAACAGGATGCGCGCCAGCGCTTTCGGCCGCGACTGCACGGCGACCTCGATCAGCTTGACCGCGAAGAACAGCATCCAGGGTTTCAGCCGCGTCATGTGCAGGACCTGGTGCTTGTAGTCCCATAGGCGGACGTCCTTCTGGATCACCTTGCGGTCGCGGGCGATGCGGAAGAACGGCGTCCAGCGGTGCGGCGTGACATAAAGCGCCTGGATCTGGTCGGGATCGTAAGCGATGAGCTGGCGGAAGCCACGCCAGAGATCGCGCAAGGTCTCGTCCTCGAAGCCGGCCACCCAGGTCGCCATCGACAGGATGCCATGTCGCCTGAGCAGCCGGATCGCCTCGCGATCGGACTTGGTGCTGCCGCCCTTGCGGATCAGCGACAGGGTCTCCTCGTCGGTGTTCTCCATGCCGAGCAGCCAGCGGATGACGCCAGCCCTGCGATAGAGATGCAGGATATCGGCATCGCGCACGATATCGTCGGCGCGGGTCGAGCCGACGATCAGCACCGGCACGTTCTCGGCGATCATGGCGTCGAGAAAGGCGCGCCAGGCTTTCTTCGAGGAGGTCGGGTTCTCGTCGGCCAGGTTGATCAGCTCGACGCCGTGCTCGCGATGGAGCCAGGCGATCTCCCTGGCGAATTTGACCGGGTCGCGGTGACGCCAACGGGTCCAGAAGCCGCGCTGGCCGCAATAGTTGCACAGATGCGGACAGCCGCGCGAGAACTGCATCACCACCGCCCGCTTGCCGCCCCAATAGGAGTAGCGGCGATGATCGATCAGCTCCCAGCCGACGCGGTAGGCGTCGAGATCGGCGATGGTCATCGCCGGCTGCGTGGCGACAGCGCGGCCAAGGTCGTCGCGATAGGCGATGCCGGCGACGCTCGCCACCGGCTGGCGCATCTCGATCGCCTCGACCAGCGCCGTCGCGGTCGCCTCGCCCTCGCCGCGCACGATGAAATCGAAGACGTCCATCGCGACGAGGATGTCGCGCCAATGATAGGTCGGGAAGACGCCGCCGTAGATGACGATGACGCCCGGCGCGCGCGCCTTGATCATTTCGGCGATGCGCAAGGCGGTCGGATGCGCCGAGGTCGAGCCGGAATGACCGATCAGGATGAAATCCGGATCGCGGCGCAGGGCCTCGTCGACAAGCACGGCAAGCGGCATCGGCCCGAACTCGGCGTCGACAAGGCGCACCTCATGGCCGGAATCGATCAGCGGACCGCCGATCGCCAACAGCCCGAGCGGCGGCAGATGGTCGTCGGGCACGCGGCTGCCGATGGCCGTGTGCGGCGGATTGATCAGCACGATGTTCATGGCGGACCTCCAGATTGGTCCGCTTTGCTAACCGGCGATGTCGAAGTCGCCTTGGCGCGGTTCAGCAGTTTCCACGCAGCTTTTGGCCAGATTTGACCGAATCAGCGCCGCAGATGGCTGAGCGGCACATGGCCGGGGCCCTTGATGTTCTGCAGCACCAGTTGCGTGTGGACATCGCGCACGCCGGGCAGCCGCATCAGCCGGTGCATGACGAAGGCGTTCAGCTCGTCCACCGACGGCACCATGACATGCAGCAGGAAATCGTGGTCGCCGGTCATCGTCCAGCAGGACGAGACCTCGTCCATACGCTGCACGGCGGCGATGAAGCTTTCTGGCGAGCCGTCGCTGTGACTGACCAGCCGCACCTGGATGAACACCTCGACCGTCAGGCCGACGGCGCGGCGGCTGAGCACGGCGGCAAAGCCCTTGATGATGCCGGTTTCCTGCAGCGCCTCGAAGCGGCGCGCGCAGGGCGTGGTCGACAGGCCGATCTCCTGCGCCAGCTCCGACACGGGCTTGCGGCCATCGCGCTGCAGGATGTCGAGCATCTTTATCTCGAAATCGTCGAACTGAGGCATGTCTTCTCGATCTCACATTGATCCGAGTGCTTTTACCTCGAAATCAGCCGGCGAGCTACAAACAAGGCTGATTTGCCTCAGCGATCGCTCCTAAACTCCTCTTCACGATCCGCGGATCACTATCTTCGAGGAGGACATGATGACGATCAGCGTTGCCGATTACGCCGCCGAATGCGCGGCGCAGGGCCTTCGCGGCGACTATTCGGTGTGCCGCACCGATTTCACCGTGGCGCAGGGCTACGACTATTCGGCCGAGGAACAGGCGGTGTGGCGCACGCTGTGCGATCGCCAGACGAAGCTGACCCGGAAGCTCGCGCACCGTTCCTATCTCGACGGCGTCGCGGCGCTCGGCCTGCTCGACAAGATTCCAGATTTCGATGCCGTCAGCGAAAAGCTCACCAAGCTGACGGGCTGGGAGATCGTCGCGGTGCCTGGGCTCATTCCGGCCGGCCCGTTCTTCGATCATCTCGCCAACCGGCGCTTCCCGGTCACCAACTGGCTGCGGACGAGGAAGGAGCTCGACTACATCGTCGAGCCGGACATGTTCCACGACTTCTTCGGCCATGTGCCGATCCTGACCCAGCCGGTGTTCGCCGATTTCATGCAGATGTATGGCGAGAAGGCCGAGGGCATGATCGCGCTCGGCGGCGACGAGATGATCACAAGGCTCTACTGGTACAGCGCCGAATACGGCCTCATCCAGGAGCCTGGCCAGCCGGTGAAGGCCTTCGGCGCCGGGCTGATGTCATCCTTCACCGAGCTGCAGTTCGCGGTCGAGAGCAAGGACGCCCACCATGTGCCGTTCGATCTCGCGACGGTGATGCGCACCGGCTATGAGATCGACAAGTTCCAGCGCGCCTATTTCGTGCTGCCGTCCTTCGATGCGCTGCGCGATGCGTTCGCCAGTGGCGATCTCGCCGGCATCGTGGCGCGGTTCAAGGGCCAGCCGGCGCTCGACCCGGCGACGGTCTGATTGTTGTTTACGCAATTCCGGACAGAGGCTACGGCGAAGTCGCCGAGCCCAAACCGCAACGCAGTTTTCCTGGAATTGCTCTGTGGTCGGTTTTCGCCCAACCGACATTAGATCAGGATGACGTTTCGTTGAACCGTCATCCTGATCTGACTTTTTGTTGGAGTATGATCTTTTCCGAAAACCGGTTCCCACTTTTCGGGATCATACTCTAGGGCGGTCCAGCTGCCGACAGGCGGCTGAGCCGCTTTGCTTCTTTGGATGTTTACGTTTTGCCGGGCTCGGCCTTGATTCTGGCCAGCTGCTCGCTCTGCAGCTCGAGCGCGGCGTTGATGAAGCGCAGCACGGTTGCGAGCTCCGCATCGCTGAAGCTCGCCACCACCTTCTCGCCCTCGCGCGCGATCGTGCCGTAGTAGCGCTCCGACAGCTCCCTGGTCCGCTCGGTCGCCTCGATCACCACCTTGCGCCTGTCCTCGAGGCTGCGCGTCCGGGTGACGTAGCCGCGCGCCTCCAGCCGGTCGATCAGCGCCGTCACCGCCGCCGGCGTCAACCCCGTCGCAGCCGCCACGGCGCCCGCCGATTGCGGTCCGGCATGGAGCAGGCCCAGGCAATGCCGCTCGGCCGCGATCAGGCCCAGCCGCGCCCCCACCGCCTCGTCATAGGCTTGCGTAGCGTCCTGCCAGCGCATGACGGCGAGGCCGAGGTCCCGGGTCATTTCATCGCGTTTCGTGCTTGACGGATTTGTTTCGATCATCTAATTATTAATTTGCCTAACATTCAGGCCATCGTATAAATATGCGACGACGCTCTTTGCAAAGCAAGGGCCAGGTCGCCGGCAAGGAGTGATAAAATGAGCATGATCAAGCAACGCACCCCGCTCTCCAATGAGGAGGAGTACAAATACGCCAAGCTGGCGATGGAATGGTATGGCTGGGGTTCGCCCATCGGCCTCGGCATCCTACTGGTGGCGCTGGCCGCCGCGGCCGTGCTGGTGCGCATCGCCGTCTACGGCCTTTGAGCGAGGTCGCAATCCCCCAAGAGCGCTAAGACAGGGCCGGTTGCCACTCCAGGCGCCGGTGCCGCTGGCGTTCGGAGATCAGACGGCGATCACCTTGCCGAGATGCTCGCCCAGGCGGCAGGCGAGCGCGGTGATGGTCGTCGTCGGGTTGCACTGGCCGGAGGTGCAGAACACCGAGGAGCCGCCGACATAGAGGTTGTCCATGCCGTGCACCTTGCAGTTGGCATCGACGACGCTCTTCAAGACATCGGCGCCCATGCGGGTGCCGCCCATATGGTGGTGACCGGCCGTCTCCTCATTGGTCGGATAGTCGCCGCCATTGCTGATCCAGTCGTCGATGCGGACACGGCCGAGATTCTTCTGCGCCATGGTCGTGCCGAACAGCCTGAGGCCCTCGAGCAGCGTGCGGCGTTCGAGCGGCGACTTCTTCCAGTGCAATTCGATGCGCGGCACGCCGGCGTGGTCGACATCGGCCTTCGACAGCTCGATCTGGTTCGAGGCAAGCGGCGCCTGTTCCCAGGCGACGTAGAGCTGGGCGGCGCAGCGCAGCTTCTGGTCGAGCTGGGACGACATCCACTCCGCCATGTTGGGCGCGGTGCAGGCGAGATCCGCGATCAGCTTCTTCACATTGGGATAAGGGCTCTCGATCAGGCGGACGCCGAAATTCATGATCTGCAGCCGCTCCATCGCTGCAAGCGTCGGCGAGAAAAAGGCTTCGTTCGAGCCGTCGACCTCGAACTCCGAGTAGTTGGCGAGGATGGCGTTGCCGCCCTCGAAGGTCGGATGCTCCATCCAGTAGCGACCGAGCGCCGCTGCGTTCGGCACCACGCCACCATTCGAGCGCTCATTCGACCACAAAAGCAGCCGCGAGTTTTCCAGCCCGCCGGTGCAGGTGACGAAATAGTCCGCGCTGAAGGTACCGGCGTCCTGCCCGTTCGACCAGAGCTTCGCGCCGGTGACGCGCTTGCCGTCGCCGGCAAGCTCGGTCGCGTAGGTGTTGAGCACCACGGCGATGTTCTTGCTCTGGTCGAGCTCGTCGGCGAACTTCTCGCCGAAGCGCACCGCCGGGCTCTTGATCAACTGCACCCAGCGGATGTCGTCCGAAACCGGCACATCGGGGCGGAAGTCGGGAAGCTCGAGGATATCGTGGACTTCCGGCAGATAGGGCTCGATGTCGGCGCGGCTGATCGGCCAGCCGGTGTCCGGCGCCCAGGCCTTGGGCTCGAAATCCTGCTTGTCGAGCACGCGGCACCAACCGGCCCAGTGGTTGGACGAGCCGCCCATGAAGCGCAGCCTGGTGATGTCGAGGTCGAAATAGAAATCACCGACCGTCTTGCCGCGATAGAAATCCTGCGACTCGTCGCTGAATTCGCGCGAACCCGCCTCCAGGACGACGACCGGGATGCCGGCCGCGCCGAGCTTCCTGGCGATCGTCGTGCCGGCCGGGCCGGAGCCGAGGATGCATGCCTTGGGCTTGAAGCCAGCCTGCTTGTAGGCCTCATAGCTGTCGAAGATCATGCGAGATCGCTCCGCCGCAGGATCCAGCCATTGATCTCGACGATTTCATCGGGGTCGGCCACGGGCTGCTGGCTGCGGAACAGCGACAGCGCGGGCAGCGCGAGCAGCGACTGCACGATCGCGCGGCGCGACATCTTTCTTATGATCCTGCTCATGACACGTCTCTCGATAGGGGCCTCGATCCACGCATGCCGTTCCTGAACGGCACACGTGGCGCCGAGGAGGCCAATTCCGTGCCAAACCTAGGTGAAAACGGCGTTACACCCGGAAGTTTAGCGCGGTTGAATATGGACATGGTTAGGGCTTTCCTAAAGCGCGTCGCGCTGAACCCGATTCAGGCGCCGCGCTTTTCGAGTCTTTGTTTTGATGCGTGTCGTTGTCCCAAACCGCTGCGCACTTTGGGCGACATGCATGACGCCCGCGGCAGGCTTCATGCCGCCTCGGGGAGTTCGCGGTCGAGGATCGAAAGATTGCGGCCGCGGTTCTTCGCCTCGTAAAGCCTGCGGTCGGCGGCGCGCATCAGATCGGAAACGGTCGCGCTCTCGCCGCAGCTTATGCCGCCGATCGAGACCGTAAGCGGCACGGTCCGCTCGTCGATGGGGCGGAAACGGATCAGCTCGACCTCGCGGCGGATGCGCTCGGCGATATGCTTGGCTTCCACTTCGCTGGCACCGACCAGGAAGGCCGCGAATTCCTCGCCGCCGATGCGGCCGAGCACGTCACCACTGCGAATGCCGCGTTCGATGGCGCCGGCGATCAGAAGCAGCGCTTCGTCTCCCGTCAGATGACCGTAGCTGTCATTGATCCGCTTGAAATGATCGGCGTCGATGATGAGCAGCGCGCCGCGATCGCTCTTGCGCCGCGACCCGTCGAGCGCGGCGAAGAAGGTTTCGCGGTTGAGCATGCCGGTCATGTCGTCGCGGCTTGCCTTGTCCGACAGGCGCCTGTGCGCCGCCGCGAGCTGCGCGTGGGCCCGGGCAAGCTCGCGATGGGCATTCTGCAACCGGTCGCTCTGCCAGAAGCTGCTGGCGCTGGCAGCCCAGGCGAGCACGAGCGGGCAAACCGTCGACGCCAGCCAGACAGTGCGGCTCATCGGAAAGCCCATTGCCGGAACCACAATCAGCGTCAACAACAGCGAGACGGCGACCGAAGCGAACGCCACGGCAGCGGCCTTCAGAAATATGCGACTCATCACTTGCTCCCAACGGAAAACCTCTGTGCCAGCAAGCGTTAAAGGCGACCTTTCCGGGACTTATAAAATTTGAAGTGACCCGCCATTTTCACAATTCGTGACGCGCATAAGTTGTGGATAAACTCAGCGTCGGCATGCCATAAGAAAACCATGACAACGACACCCGATCCCGCCCGCTTCGCCCATGTTACTGACTGGGTGTTCGACCTCGACAACACGCTCTATCCGCATCACTCGAACCTGTTCGCGCAGATCGACGTGAAGATGACCGCCTATGTCGGCGAGCTGCTGACGCTTTCGCGCGACGACGCACGCAAGCTGCAGAAGGAACTCTACCTGGAGTACGGCACGACCCTGAACGGGCTTATGAAG
Organism: Mesorhizobium sp. RIZ17; assembly: GCF_051127865.1. Lineage (NCBI taxonomy): Bacteria > Pseudomonadati > Pseudomonadota > Alphaproteobacteria > Hyphomicrobiales > Phyllobacteriaceae > Mesorhizobium > Mesorhizobium sp. RIZ17. The sequence continues at coordinate 1,940,301 of NZ_CP147861.1, read as the reverse complement.
CGGCACGGCATCGACCCCGACGATTTCCTCGAGAAGGTGCATGACATCGACTATTCGCGGCTGGTGCCGGACCCTGTGCTTGGCGCGGCGATCCGCCAGCTTCCCGGGCGCAAATTCATCTTCACCAATGGCGACCGCAGGCATGCCGAACGCACCGCGCGCCAGCTCGGCATACTGGAGCATTTCGACGACATATTCGACATCGTCGCGGCGGGGCTGAATCCCAAGCCGGAGCGCCAGACCTATGAGCGTTTTGCCGAATTGCACTCGGTGACCGGCCACAATGCTGTGATGTTCGAGGATCTGGCGCGCAATCTGGCCGTGCCGAAAACGCTCGGCATGACGACCGTGCTGGTGGTGCCGCGCAATTTCGAGCCGACCTTTTCGGAGATCTGGGAACGCGACCCCGCAAACGAGGACGATGTCGATTTCGTCACCGACGACCTCGCCGGCTTCCTGACCGCGATCGTCGACGTCATGGCCTGAACCAACCCTGGATTGTCGGTACGCCGTCCGCGCGCAACGGGCACTGTTAGCGCGGACGACGGAATCTAGTTCCTCTGCCCCAGTGATTTTGAAAGATTGCGGGCTTGTCGGGCAAGGCTAGCCAGCGCAAACGCTGGTGACGAGCTGGAGGCTCCTGAACCTCGTCATTCCAGGGCGGAGCAAGGAGCGAAGCGACGCGCGCAGACCCTGGAATCCACGCCGTTACCGAAACCGAAGTGTGCAACGGTGCAGAATTCTGGACCGCCGCGGCGCTTCCAAGTCACGGCATGGATCCTCGGGTCTACGCGCGTCGCTTCGCTCCTTGCTCCGCCCGTGGATGACGACCGCGATAAACGTCTCGGCCAATCGCCAAGGCCTGGGATCTGCCAACGCACCCCAGCCAACCGGTCAAAACTTCTGCGTTGAGGATCTAGTCGAAATCCGGAATCGTGCCGGGCGGCAGCCCCAATCGGCCATTTAGCTCCTTCAGATACCGGCACCAGGCCGGCGTGCCTCCGGCTCCGCTGCCGTTGCCATTGCCGTCGGACGAGTAGCCGTTGCCGTGGCCATTGCCGCAATTGGCGTTGCCGTTGAAGCTGCCGCCATTGAAGTTGCCGCTGAAACTTCCGGCGTTACCGTTGCCGTTGAAGTTGCCGCTGTTGCCGTTGCCGTTGAAGTTGCCGGAATTTCCGTTGCCGTTGAAATTTCCGGTATTGCCGAGCCCGTTGGTCACGCCGGCGCCGATCGGAAGGTCGGCAATTCTGACCAGGGTCGAGGCGTCGGCAACAAGGATCGCGGCAAGCAGCGTGCCGAGCGCGAGGCCGTTTCCATCAAGCAGCCTCGCCGCCACGCTGCACCGGCGAAGCCGAACGGACGCGGCTGATCTCACGCTGGTCATCAGCGGTTCCCCCGGCCGTTGGAGTTGCCGTTGAAGGCGCCGACATTGCCGTTGCCGTTGAAGTTGCCGCCGTTGAAGTTGCCGTTGCCGGCACCGATGTTGCTGTTGCCGTTGTATTGGCCGGTGTTGGAGTTGCCGTTGAAGGCGCCAATGTTGCCGTTGCCGCTTGTCGGCGAGGTGTTGGAGTTGCCGTTGAAGGCGCCGACATTGCCGGTGCCGCTGTTGAAGGCGCCGACATTGCCGGTGCCGCTGTTCTTGTAGCCGAGATTGCCGCCGAAGTTGCCGAGCGGGTTCATGCCCCTGACGTCCGAGCCGATGGCTTTGCCGTATTTGCCGACCGCCCCCTGAACGGCCGACATGCCGAAGGCCTGGCTGCCCGTCGTGGTGTCGGCCTTCGCCGCGGTTGCACTCAACAACCCCAGGCATAGCGCCGATATGACGTAGCGTTTCATCTGCGAGCTCCTTCCATGGCTAAGCTTGAAATTGGGCTTTTGAAATTGACCCCTGTTTCGAAAAGGACTGGGACCGCCGGCGACATGTCGCGATAGCCTTGCGCGGGGGACGGGCGCGTGGCTCGGCGATCCCAGAGACGTCAGCGTCGGCTTGGCGACGCTGTCGGTTGGACCGGCGCTAGCGGTTGGCGTTGCCGTTTCCGTTGCCGTTACCGGCTCCCCAGTTGCCGTTGCCGTTGGCATTGCCGTTGCCGAGGCCGAGGTTCCCGTTGCCGTTCACGTTGCCGTTGCCGAACCCGAAGTTGCCGTTGCCGTTGCCATTGCCGTTGGCGATGCCGGCATTCAGGTTGCCGTTGTAGTTGCCGTTGAAGGCGCCCCAGTTGCCGTTGCCGTTTCCGTTACCGTTGCCGATGCCGAAATTGCCGTTGCCGTTGAAGTTGCCGTTGAAGGCGCCGGTATTGGCGTTGCCGTTGCCATTGCCGTTGCCGACGCCGACGTTGCCATTGCCGTTGCCATTGCCGCTACCGACCGACGTTGCGGATGCCGATCCAGTCAGAGCCGACAGGACGGCCGCGGCCAGGATGATCTTTCTCATGACGTTCTCCTTGGTTTGTGTTGAGCTTCCCGGCCAGTTCAAGATGACCGGGAGGACGCTCTAAGGATGCACGCAGAAATAGCGGCGAGACATTCGGGATGTTCAGCGGAGGTTGTCGGTTTTTCTGCTGATCGCCATGTCAGGAAAATTTGAAGTAATCAGGAAAAAACTGACAGGCATAAAGGCATCTGGCGGGTGTATATTGCGCGGACATTCATGCCTTTTCTCGCCGACCCGCAGGTGGCTTGCGACCCCCGCGACGGCAATGGGAAGAGAAAGGTTGATGTGGGCGGGTATGACTACAAGCAAGGACAATAGGGCCCTGCGCCGTAGCCTTGCGCGGCGCTTGGTCGCCGTGCAGGAAGAGCAGCGCCTGCGGCTGTCGCGGGAGTTGCATGACGACCTCGGCCAGATGCTGGCCAGTGTCGCGCTGGAGTTGCACAACGTCCGTGCCGGCACGCAAGGGATGGACGGGCGTCTCGCGCGTGCCGCGATGCTTATCGATCGGCTGAGCGCCAAGGTGCATGACGCGGCCTGGAACCTGAGGCCCGCGGACCTCGATCGCACCGGCCTGCGCGCTTCGGTCGAGGATCTGGCGACAATGCTTTGCGGCCAGCTCGGCATTGCATGCGAGATGGACCTCGAAGCCCTTTCGAACCCACTGCCCGCAGAGACCGCGCTCACGCTTTATCGTGTCGCGCAGGAGGCGCTTACCAATATCGGCAAGCATGCCCAGCCAAGCCGGGTAAGCGTGACGGCGCATATCCAGGCCGACCGGATGCGCCTGACGATCGAGGATGATGGCCGCGGCTTTGACGGCCGCGCCGAACCAGGCCCGGGTCACCTGGGACTTGCCGGAATGCGGGAGCGGCTTGCGCTGGTCGGCGGTGAGTTGACGGTCGAAACCGCCAGGATGAAAGGAACTACCATTTATGCGGATGTGCCGTTGGCACACTGAAAAGTGGGTGGGAGGCTGCGCCTTCCAACGAAAGTCTGAAGGGGTGGGGAAATGGTCGCTTCGGCTTCGGGCCTGTTCATCGCGTTTTGCCAAGTGTCTGTTTTTGCACAGTTCCGGATGGCAGAACCGCGACGCACCTTTCTTAAAATTCGTCTACGTGAAGCGCTGCACATCCCGGACATTAGTCACGACTTACAATTCGGCCTCATGGGATTAGGCGGGGGATGGCTTACCCGTTGCGGCCGTTTAGGGCCTGAGACAGACGGGCGTCCCGCGCCAGGCGGGGCAGTTGCCTAGACCATCAAGGACAAAGAGGACCCTTTCCGCGTGACAGGGCCTTTGGCAGACTGATGGAGGTTAAGGTGTGCTCCAGGCGCATATTCGTGGTCGACGACCATCCGATCATCCTGTCGGGGGTCGGCGCGATGATCAACAGCCAGGACGATCTGACGATCGTCGGACTGGCCGGAAACGCCGAGGATGCCCTTGAAGGGATCGGCAAGGCGCTGCCCGATGTCGCGGTGGTCGACATATCGCTTCCGGGCGTCAACGGGGTGACGCTGATCGCACGGCTCGGCGAACGCTTTCCCGAGGTCAGCTGCATAGCGCTCACGGCGCATGAGGACCCGGGCTGCCTGCGCCAGGTGCTTGCGGCCGGCGGACGCGGCTTCGTGGTCAAGCGGTCGACGGCGACGGACCTGCTGCAGGCCATCCGGTGCGTATTGGCAGGCGACAACTATGTCGATCCGGCGCTTGCGGCGCGCATATTGAGTCCACGCAGCGCCACGCAGGGCGATCCCGGCAATCTCAGCGAACGGGAACGGTCGGTCATCCAACTGGTGGCGCAGGGCTACAGCAACAAGGAGATCTCGTCCCGGCTCAACCTCAGCATAAAGACGATCGAGACCTATCGCACCAGGGCAACCGAGAAGCTCGCGCTGCACTCACGGGCGGCCATCGTGCGCTTCGCGCATTCGAATGGCTGGCTGGCCGAGTTGCCCGTATGAGCAGACCGAGCCGGATGCCGTTCCGGGCTAGAGGAATTGGAGAACTGAGGAATTGAAGAGCTGGAGAACAGGCGAACGATCTGGACGTCCTTTTTCCCCAATTCTCCAATTCTTCAATTCATCAGTTCCTACTCCCCCAACTTGTAGAAGCGGCGGATGATGTCCCACGCTTCGTCGGCCGTGTCGACGAAATCGATGATGTCCTGATCGCCGGGCGAGATCGTGCCCTGCTCGGCGAGGAAGTCGAGATCGATCGCCCTTTGCCAGAACGCCTTGCCGAACAGGATGACCGGGACGCGCTCCATGCGTCCCGTCTGGATGAGCGTCAGCGTCTCGAAAAATTCGTCCATCGTGCCGAAGCCGCCCGGAAACACCGCTACCGCCTTGGCGCGCATGACGAAATGCATCTTGCGGATGGCGAAGTAGTGGAAGTTGAAGCAGAGCTCCGGCGTGACATAGGCGTTGGGCGCCTGCTCGTGCGGCAAAACGATGTTCAAGCCGATCGACGGCGCACCGACGTCGTCGGCGCCGCGGTTGCCCGCCTCCATGACGCCGGGCCCGCCGCCGGTGACGACGACATACTCACGATAATAGGACGTCGCCGACTGCTGCGAGCACAGGCGGGCGAATTTGCGCGCCTCCTCGTAATATTTGCTGTTCGCCTCGAGGTTCTTCCTCTGCGTCTCGTTCTTCGCCGCCCAGGCCTCGCCGCCCGGTTCGGGCAGGCGGGCGCCGCCGAAGAGGATGACGGTCGAGCGGATGCCGCGTTCGGCCAGGATCATTTCCGGCTTGAGCAGCTCGAGCTGCAGCCGCACGGCGCGCAATTCGCGCCTGGTCATGAAGTCTGGATCGTTCCAGGCCAGCCGGTAGGTTTCGGCTCGTGTCTGCGGGGTATCCGGCACGCTTTTCGAGCGTTCCAGGTCCTCGTCCGAATGCGGCAGCGGCGTCCATCCCGCCTTTTCCATGGGAGTCATCGAATCCACCCGTCCAATTCCCTTACTTGCGCCGTCCCGTGACGCTGGCGCGATTGACCCTCATTCAGCCTTAACATAGGGTCCGCGCGACTTTTAAACAGGTTAAGGCGCAGCCCCTTAACAGCTTGGTAATGGAGCGAAATCATGTCGAAGCCTGATCTGGCGAGCCTCGAAAAGACCATCGAAAAGGCTTTCGAGGAGCGCGACACGATTTCGGCAGCGACGCGCGGCGAGACGCGCGAGGCCATCCAGGCGGCGCTCGACCTGCTCGATCGCGGCATCGCCCGCGTCGCCGAAAAGCAGGACGACGGCAAGTGGCACGTCAACCAGTGGCTGAAGAAGGCGGTGCTGCTCTCCTTCCGGCTGAATCCGATGGAGATCATCAAGGGCGGTCCGGGTCAGGCCGTGTGGTGGGACAAGGTGCCGTCCAAATTCGACGGCTGGAGCGCCGTCGACTTCGAGAAGGCCGGCTTCCGCGCCGTGCCGTCCTCGATCGTGCGCCGCTCGGCCTATGTCGCGCCGGGCGCCGTGCTGATGCCGTCCTTCGTCAATGTCGGGGCCTATGTCGATTCGGGCACCATGGTCGACACCTGGGCCTCGGTCGGCTCCTGCGCCCAGATCGGCAAGAACGTGCATCTTTCCGGCGGCGTCGGCATCGGCGGCGTGCTGGAGCCGATGCAGGCCGGCCCGACCATCATCGAGGACAATTGCTTCATCGGCGCGCGCTCCGAAGTGGTCGAAGGCTGCATCGTGCGCGAGGGCTCGGTGCTTGGCATGGGCGTGTTCATCGGCCAGTCAACCAAGATCGTCGACCGCGCCACCGGCGAGGTGTTTTACGGCGAAGTGCCGCCGAACTCGGTGGTTGTCGCCGGATCGCTGCCGGGCAAGCCGCTGCCCAATGGCGAGCCGGGCCCGAGCCTCTACTGCGCCGTCATCGTCAAGCGCGTGGACGCCAAGACGCGTTCGAAGACCTCGATCAACGAACTACTGCGCGATTGATCCTGCCTAAAGCGCGTCGCGATCTTTCAGATTCGCTCCCTGCGCTTTAGGTTTTCTTGCGCATGTCTTTGTCCCGAAACCGGTTCCCACTTTCGGGAGACATTGCTTTAACGGAGCGGACGCGATTGTCTGAGAGATCGCAATTCCTCTGGCTGTTCTTCAGCCTTTCGGGGCGGCTGAGCCCGGTCGCCTATGCGCTGGCCGGGATCTTGCTGGTGCTTGTCCAGTTCTTCCCGTTCTACCAGTTCGCGCGGGTGGAGCTGAACACGACCGCCAGCCAGAACTGGGCCATGATATGCTGGGGCGTGCTGTTGATCTCGGCCTGGGCCACCTTCGCGGTTACGGCAAAGCGCTTCCATGATTTCGGCAAGCCGACCTATTTCGCGCTGATCTCGCTCATCATCGGTCCGATCCTGCTCATCATCCTCGCCTGTTTCCGCAGCGATCCCGGACCGAACCGCTATGGCAGGCGCACCAACGCGCCGGGCGATAGCTGAGGTCGCCATGCGCTACCGCACGCTCGATCCGACGCGGATCATCGAGACCGCCCAAAGGCTGGAGGAGCGTGTCGCCGAGCGGTTCCCGGAAAGAGGCCTCAGCGCCGTCGCCGCCGAACTGGTGTCGCTGTCGCAAGATCTCGCCAAGGCCGCCAAGGAGCTGGAAGCGCCGATCTGGTGGCTGCGCGGCGTCATCGTCGCGGCCTTCATCGCCGGCGTGGCGATGTTCCTGTTCGTCGGCACCATCCTGCCGCTCGACCGCATTTCGGGCGCCGACGATGCCGTGCAGTCGATGCAGGGCATCGAGGCGACGATCAATACGGTGATCCTGGCGGTGCTCGGGCTGCTGGCGCTGATCCGCACGGAAGAGCGGATCAAGCGCAAGCAGGTTTTCCGGCAGCTGCACGGGCTGCGCTCGCTGATCCATGTCATCGACATGCACCAGTTGACCAAGGATCCGGCGACCTTGTCGGCCGACTTCAAGCCGACCTCGCACTCGCCCGCCCGCATCACCAACGCGGCCGATCTGGCACGCTATCTCGACTATTGCTCGGAAATGCTGTCGATCACCGGCAAGATCGCGGCGCTGTTCGCGCAGTCGGTCAATGACGATGTCGTCGTCAATGCCGTCAACGATATCGAAAACCTGTCCTCCAACCTGTCGCGCAAGATCTGGCAGAAGATCACGCTGATCGAGGACCGCCGCTGACCTCGTCCGGCGTCAGCCCCGGCGGACCGCGCTTTGCCGCTTCCGCCTGACGCACCAGCGCGGTCACGCGTTCGTTGAGCGGCGTCGGGATGCCCGCTTGCTTGGCCAGGCGAATGACCGCGCCCTGCAATTCGTCGATCTCGGTCGGGCGGCCGCGTTTGAGGTCGTCCCACATCGACGAGCGCGCCTGAGGGTCGATCGCCAGCATGCGGCGCGCCAGAATCCCGAACAGCCAGTCGGGCAGGCGCAGCACTTTCGGCAGCAGCGACGGCGGCAGGCCGGTGATGCGCGCCGGCGCTATGCCCGCCGCCCGCATCGCGGCGAGCGCCTCGTCGATCTCGGCGGCGAGGATGGCGCGCCAGCTTCGGTCGGCGAGTTGCCTTGCCAGCGGCAGGTCGGAGAGCGCCACCAGGGCATTGTTGAGGTTCATCAGCAATTTGCTCCACTGCACCGCCTTCATGTCGGCGCGCGCTTCGACGGCAAGCCCGTCGACGTCGAGCAGACCGACAAGGCCATCGACGCCGTCGTCGATCATCACCTCGCCCTGGCTGGCGCGATGCGCACGCAACGGCGTCTCGCCGTCGGGCGACTGGACGACGTTGAACATGACCATGCCGGTCAGCACCCGCCGTCCAGGGAGCGCGGCGCGCAGCCTGTCGGCATTGTCGACGCCGTTCTGCAGGCTGACCACCACGGCTTCCGGGCGCCCGTGGGCGGCGATCAGCCCGGCCATCTCGCCGGTCGCGCCACTCTTTACCGTCACCAGGATGACGTCCGCGTCGCGCAGCGCGGTTGCCGGATCGTCGGTCGCCGAAATCGCCTGCGCCTCGACGCGGCGGTCGCGGCCGTCAAGATCGCTGACGCGCAGCCCGTTTTCGCGCATCGCTTCGACGACGCGGCCACGGCCGAGGAAGACGACCTTGCGTCCGGCGAGCGCCAGGCAGCCGCCGACATGGCAGCCGATGCTGCCGGCGCCAGCTATCGCGATCGTGCTTGTTGCACCGCCCATGCATTCGTCCTCGCTTGGCTCACGACTTGCCATGATGCATGTCGTTTCTCCCAGAACCGCTGCACACCTCTGGGCGGCATGCATTTATACGCCATGAAAACCATATTGTCGGCGGCATGACCGGCGATGATCTGCCATCGTGACACGACAAACGCTTTCGACTATCGCTTTGCCCATGACATTGCCGACCGATCCCGCCGCCAATCTTGCCGCCCTGATCCGCTGTCCTTCCGTGACGCCCGCCGAAGGTGGGGCGCTCGTCGCGCTGGAGGCTATGCTGAAGCCTCTCGGCTTCTCGATCGAGCGACCGGTCTTCTCGGAAGACGGCACGCCGGACATCGAAAACCTCTATGCGCGGCGCTCGGGCAACGGCCCGCATCTGATGTTTGCCGGCCATACCGACGTCGTGCCGGTGGGCGACGAGGCGGCCTGGACGCATCCGCCCTTCGCCGCCGAAATCGCCAATGGCGAGATGTATGGCCGGGGCGCCGTCGACATGAAGGGCGGCATCGCCTGCTTCATCGCCGCGGTGGCGCGCCATGTCGCGAAGAATGGCGGCCCGAAAGGCTCGGTGTCGCTGCTGATCACCGGCGACGAGGAAGGACCGGCCATCAACGGCACCACCAAGCTGCTCGACTGGGCGGCGGCCAAGGGTGAGAAATGGGACGCCTCGATCGTCGGCGAGCCGACCAATCCGGATGCGCTCGGCGACATGATCAAGATCGGCCGGCGCGGCTCGATGTCGGGCAGCGTGACCGTCAACGGACGCCAGGGCCATGCCGCCTATCCGCAGCTTGCCGACAACCCTGTGCGCGGGCTGATGAGCCTGGTCGACGCGCTGCTCCATCCGGTGTTCGACGAGGGCACGAAGGATTTCCAGCCGACCAATCTCGAAGTGACGTCGATCGACATCGGCAATCCGGCGACCAACGTCATCCCGGCCAAGGCGACGGCCATTTTCAACATCCGCTTCAACGACACCTGGGATGCCGAATCGGTCCAAGCCGAGATCCACAACCGGCTCGACCAGGCAGCGGGCCGCAAGAAATACCGGCCGGACAAGAAGACGCCGGTCGACTACGAGCTCGTCTGGCGCGACCGGCCGAGCCATGTCTTCCTCACCCGCGACGACAAGTTGATCGATAAGCTGAGCGGTTCGGTCAAGGCGGTGGTCGGCAAGACGCCGGCACTCTCCACCTCCGGCGGCACGTCGGATGCGCGCTTCATCAAGGATTATTGCCCGGTGGTCGAGTTCGGCCTGGTCGGCAAGACCATGCATATGGTGGACGAGCGCGTCGCTCTTGCCGACCTCGAGACGCTGACGCAAATCTACGAACGCTTCATCGAAGACTGGTTCGGACAAGGCCTTTCGTGACCATGCTTTCGGCGGACGAAACCTATGCTTCGCTGGCCGGCGCCTGGCGGCTGATGTTCGGCAAGGCCGACGGCTTGCGCCTGCTCGACCTTTCGGCCGACGGTTTCTGGAATTCCTTCTTCGCCATCGTCGTGGCGGCGCCGGCGCTGATCGTCGGCTGGGTCGGCATCGCCAATGAGATCGGCGACCCTGACGCCTTCGCCGGGCGTCTCGGCATGCTGATACGGCTGGCGACCGTCGATATCGGCTCCTGGGTGCTGCCGCTGGTGGCGCTGGCGCTGGTCGCGCCGCGTGCCGGCATCGGCGGCCGCTTCGTCCACTATGTCGTCGCGTCCAACTGGACATCGGCGATCATCGCCTGGCTGATGCTGCCCTCGGCGCTGCTTAGGCTTTTCCTGCCCTCCACCAGCGACGTCAACAGCCTGGTGTCGCTGTTCTTGTTCGCGCTGTCGATGGTGCTGACGTGGCGCATGACCAATGCATCGATCGGCAAGGGCGCCGCCGTGGGCACAGCCGTCTTTGTCGGCATGTTCATCGCCTCGCTGCTCGTCCTGTTCGGCCTGCAGGCGCTGCTCGGCATCGACTTCCCGGATGGCACCACGGGCTGATCTTTGCCCAACAGATGGCGCCTCTCATTTTCGAGCCGGAATGGTATGATAATTTCATACTGCTGTCCTCGCGGAGCGCGAACCCATGTCCGCCACCGAAAAACGCACTTTCAGCCTGCCGGCGGAGCAAGCCGCCTTCATCGATCAGCTTGTGCGCTCCGGCACCTATGCAACCAGCAGCGAAGTCATCCGCGCCGGGCTTCGCGCCCTTCAGGAGCGTGACGCCGCAGTGGAGCGCTGGCTGCGCGAGGAAGTCGCTTCGACCTATGATGCGTGGAAGGCAATTCCCGGCAAAGGCATTTCGCCGGAGGAAATGGCCGAACGGGCGCGCAAGCGCCACGCGACGTCGCAGAAGAAACCGTGAAACGCAGCGCGGCTTAGACGTCTTCTGGATAGTCGACTCCGACGAGGAAAAGCCCATCGGGCGGAGCCACCTGGCCGCAGGCGGCGCGGTCGCGCGCTTCGAGGGCCGCCTTGAGATCGGTCGCACCCCAGGAGCCGTCGCCGATGCGCCGCAAGGAGCCCACCATCGAGCGCACCTGGTTGTGCAGGAAGGAGCGCGCCGAGGTGTGGACCTCGATGAAATCGCCAACGCGGCTGACGTCGAGGCGGTCAAGCGTGCGGACCGGGCTTTCGGCCTGGCACTGGGTGGAGCGGAAGGTGGTGAAGTCATGCCGGCCGAGCAGCACCTTGGCCGCCTCGTGCATGGCCTCGGCGTCGAGGCGCTTCGGCACCCACCAGACCTTGCCCTTTTCCAGCGCCGCCGGCGCCCGGCGGTTGAGGATGCGGTAGAGATAGTGGCGGCCGGTGGCCGAAAAGCGCGCGTCGAAATCGTCGGCGACGACGGCCGCTTTCAGGATGGCGACGCGCGCGCCGGCCGCCTGCAGATGGGCGTTGACGGCGTCGCGCACCTTGTCGGCCGGCCAGTCCCTGCTGAGGTCGACATGCGCCACCTGGGCGGTGGCGTGCACGCCGGCATCGGTGCGGCCGGCGGCACGTATTCTCAGGTCTTCGCCGCAGAACTTTTCGATCGCCTGCTCGATCGCCTGCTGCACCGAGGGCTGGTCGGCCTGATGCTGCCAGCCGGCGAACTGGCTGCCGTCATATTCGATATCGAGCCGAAAACGCGGCATGTTCAGACAATGACCGATGTCTGAGACGAGACCGTGTTTTCTCGGTAGAGCATCATCTTGCCCGAAAACCGGTTCCCACTTTTCGCGAACGCGGACCTTCGGTTCGGGATCATGCTCTAGGCGGCCAAAGCGGTGAAGGCCGAAGCGTAGACCAGCCTGCCGGTCTCGGGCGCGTCGCCCCAGGCCAGCGCCTGCAGCGCCTCGCCCTGATACTCGCTCTCGAACTTCCCGGCGCGGGCATGGCTATAACCGAAGCGGCCGTAATAGACCGGATCGCCCAGAACCACGGCCAATTTCTCGCCGGCTTCCTTGAGGCGCACATGCGCCTCGCGGATCAGCGCGCCGCCGATGCCGGTGCCGTGAAAGGAGGGCTCGACCGCCAGCGGCGCCAGCGCGACAGCCGCGAACTCTTTGGCGCCGTTTCGCACGAAAAGCCGCGAGAAAAGAATATGGCCGACGACCTGGCCGTCTTCCTCGGCAACCAGCTCGACGACGGCATCGCCGCCGGTGACAAGGGCGTCGACCAGGCCGGCTTCCGCCTGCTGGCCAAAGGCATGCTCTTCGACGAGGCGGATCGCCTCGCGATCCCGCGGCGTCGCCGCGCGTATCGACATCATGCTCATGTGAGTTTCATTCCTTTTTCGATCTTGGCTCCGCGCAAAAACTCCTGCGCGGCGGCAGGCTTTCCGCCCGCCCGTTGAACTTCGACCAGCCTGACCGCGCCTGCCCCGCAGGCAACCGTCAGCCGGTCATCGAGAATTCCTCCCGACTCGCCGACGCCATCCGAGAGCGTCGAGCGAAGCAGTTTCAGCCGCTCCATGCGGCCGCCAATTTCGACCTCGCACCACGCGCCCGGAAAGGGCGAGAGGCCGCGAATGTGATTGTGGACTTCGCCAGAAGGCCGCGTCCAGTCTACGCGTGTCTCCGATTTATCGATCTTTCGGGCGTAGGTCACCCCTGCCGTCCCCTGCGGGGTAAATGTCAGACAATTTATCCCCAACTGCGCGAGGGCCTCGACCATCAGCGAAGCGCCTTGTGCCATCAGGCGGTCATGCAATTCGCCGGCCGTCATATCGGGTGCGATGGCGACTTTTTCAACCAATGCCACCGGTCCGGTGTCCAGACCCTCTTCCATCTTCATGATCATCATGCCGGTTTCGCTATCTCCGGCCATGATCGCACGCTGGATGGGAGCAGCACCACGCCAGCGTGGCAAAAGCGAGGCATGGCCGTTGAGACAGCCGAGCCTGGCCGCCTCGAGAACCGCTTTCGGCAACAGCAGGCCATAGGCGACGACGACCGCGACATCGGCCTGCAAGGCGGCAAAAGCCTGTTGCTCGGCGTCGCTTTTCAGCGATGTCGGCGTGCGCACGTCGAGCCCCAGCCGCTCGGCCTCGCGCTGCACCGGGGACGGCGTCAGTTCCAGCCCGCGCCGTCCAGCGGCTCGCGGCGGCTGCGTATAGACGGCCGCGATCTCGTGGCCGGCCTCGGCGATGGCGCGCAAGGTCGGCACGGAAAAATCCGGCGTGCCCATGAAGATGACGCGAAGCGGCATGATGTCCTGCGATCCTGTCTTGCGGTAGGCTCAGGTGCTCGCGCGGCCGAAACGGCCCTTAGCCTACCATCTTGCCCGGCGCCTTGTCCTTGGCGAGCTTCTTGAACTTCCGCACCACCATGTCGCGCTTCAGCTTCGAGATGTGGTCGATGAACAGCACGCCGTTGAGATGGTCGATCTCGTGCTGCAGGCAGGTGGCCATCAGCCCCTCCGCCTGAATCTCCTGAAGCCTGCCGTCGCGGTCGAGATACTTCACCCGCACCGAGGCCGGGCGCTCGACCTCGGCGTAATAGTCGGGAATCGACAGGCAGCCTTCCTCATAGACGGAACGCTGGTCGGAACTCTCGAGCACTTCCGGATTGATGAAGACGTGCGGCTGAGGCTCCTCGCCTTCCTTGGCGAGGTCGATGACCAGCAGCCGTCGCGGCTCGCCGACCTGGATGGCCGCAAGGCCGATGCCCGGCGCGTCATACATGGTTTCCAGCATGTCGTCGGCCAGCTTGCGCAAATCGGCATCGACGCGCTCGACCGGCTTGGAAAGCTGGCGCAGGACGGGATCGGGGAGAATGATGAGCGGCTTGATCGACATGGCGTCTCACCTAAGACGTCGTTGGAAAAGCGTCAACCGGTGTGGAATCGGCCTGTTCACGTTTTGATCTGTGCCACGCGGCCGAATCGGTTATGCTGGCCAAATGAACGACATGACCACCATCCTTTCACAACCGATCGCGCGGCTCGGCGCCTCCACGATCACGCTCGGCCAGGCGCTGGGTTTCGGCGTGTTGCTGCTGCTGTCGCTGTTTGTAGGATTGGCCGTGGCCTTGTGGCGCGCGGCCAAGGCGCGCGCGGTGGCCGCGGCCGAAGCGGCCGACCATGCCCGGGACACCGAGGCGCGCATCGCCGACGTCCTGCGGTCGCAGGCCGAGATGCACGGACGCATGGGCGCGATCGCCGAGGTGTTCGGGACGCGGCAGGCCGAGCTTACCCAGTCGCTCGGACAACGGCTCGACGCCATGACCGGCCGTCTCGGCCAGACCATGGCCGAGCAGACCAAGTCGACGCATGAAAGCCTTGCCAAGCTGCAGGAGCGGCTGGCGGTGATCGACACCGCGCAAGGCAACATCCAGTCCTTGGCCGGCCAGGTCGTGCAGCTGCAGGCGATCCTTTCCAACAAGCAGACACGCGGCGCCTTCGGCCAGTCGCGTATGGAGGCGATCGTCGCCGACGCCCTGCCGCATGGCGCCTATGAATTCCAGGCGAGCCTCTCCAACGGCAGCCGGCCCGATTGCCTGGTGCGGATGCCCAACGGCGCGCCGATGCTGGCCATCGACGCCAAGTTCCCGCTCGAAGCCTGGAACGCCATCCGTGCCGCCGAAGGCGCCGACATGCAGAAGGCGGCGGCGCAGGCTTTCCGGCGCGACATCGAGGTGCATATCCGCGATATCGCCGAAAAATACCTGCTCCAGGGCGAGACGCAGGACACCGCCTTCATGTTCGTGCCGTCGGAATCGGTGTTCGCCGAAATCCACGAGAATTTCGAGGCGGTGGTGCAGAAGGCGCATCGCGCCCGCGTCGTCATCGTTTCGCCCTCGTTGCTGATGCTGTCGATCCAGGTCATCCAGGCGATCCTCAAGGACGCCCGCATGCGAGAGCAGGCACATCTGATCCAGGGCGAGGTCATTCGGCTGATGGAGGACGTGGGGCGCGTCGACGAGCGCGTGCGCCGGCTGCAGACGCATTTCGGCCAGGCGGCGCGGGACATCGACGACATCCTGGTTTCGACATCGAAGGTGACCAAGCGCGGCCAGAAGATCGAGGCGCTGGAATTCGCCGAGGGCGAGACCGAGGCCGCGCGAAGTGCGGCGCCAAAGGCAGAGGGCAGTCCGCGCGTGGCCGATTCAAAGGCCGGCCAGTTGAGGCTGCGCGTCGTCGAAGGCGACGAGTAGTTGCTCGACGCGGACGTTGGAACGAGCGATTCTTCCTTCGCTTGCAAGGTCGCATACCTCGGAGATTGGCCAAACGCCCATCGCTTCGTCATTCTAGGGCGGAGCAAGGAGCGAAGCGACGCGCGCAGACCCTAGAATCCATGCCGTGACACTAAGGCGTTGCAACTGTTGCAGAATTCGGCACCGTTGCACCATCGGCTACTGTCACGGCATGGATCCTCGGGTCAAGCCCGAGGATGACGAAGGCGCGCAGGATTCGGCCAATCGCCAAGGCTTGCGCCAGCGGGCCGATCCGATAGCCCTTACTGCTCTTCCGTCGTCGCCATGCCCACGAATTCCGGAAGCCAGCGCAGGGCCGATCGGTGCCATTTCTGCTGTCTCGGGACCAAATCCTGACGCTGCCTCGCGGTCCCGACCCTGATCCCATAGACCTTCGGACCATCGCCGACTGACGTCGCGTAAAGATGCGAGCCGCACTCGGCACAAAAAGCCTGGGCGCGCCTGGCGCCGCTTGCCACGACCTTGATGTAGATCTTCGGCGCGCCCCGGGTGATCCGGTAGTCGCTTTCCGGCGCCGGGACGGTAACCCGGAAGGCGGTGCCGGTCAGTTGCTGGCAGTCGGTGCAGTGGCAGATCGAGGTCTTTTCCGGATCGACCTCCGCCTCGTAGGCGATCGCGCCGCAATGGCATCCGCCGTCGATCTTCATCGTTCCTTCTCCTCACAAACTCGCTGCATTGAACCTAACCCTCCCGCGAGACCTCGGCGATGGCCTTGCGCCGCTGCTCCCATGTGCCAGTCGCCTGCGGCTTGACGAAGAGCCTTGAGATTTGCGGCATTTCCGTCTTGAGCCTTGCCTCCAGGCGCTCGACGCAGGCCTCGATCTCGGGTGCGGTGAGGTGATCCTCGAATTCGATGCTCAAGCCGGCGACGATTTCCTCCGGACCGATATGGACGCTCAATATGCCGTTCGCCCGCTGCACCGCAGGGTCTTGCTGGGCGATCGCCAGCACCCGCTTCTGCACCTGCGGCGAGGCCGGCTCGCCGAGCAGCAGGCTCTTGCTTTCGCGCGCCAGGAAGATCGCCGTCGCGCCCAGGATCAGCGCTATGCCGATCGAGGCGACGCCGTCGAGCTCGGGCATTTTCATGATTTCGGCCGCCAGTATGCCGGCGAAGGCGACGATCAGGCCAAGCAAGGCGGCGCTGTCCTCGAACAGCACGGTAAAGACGCTCGGATCCTTGCTTCGGTGAATTGCCTCGAACCAGCCCTGGCCGCCCTTCTGCTGTCGGAATTCCTTCAGCGCCACCAGCCAGGAGCTCCCTTCGAACAGGAAAGACAGGCCAAGCACGACATAGTTGACCTTGGCGTTGACGACCGGCTCCGGCGCCATGATGTGGATGACGCCTTCGTAGAAGGAAACGCCGGCGCCGAGCGCGAACACGAGGAGCGCAACGATGAAACTCCAGAAATAAAGCTCGCGCCCGTGTCCGAGCGGGTGGGTGCGGTCGGGCGGCCGCGCGGCGCGGTGCATGCCATAGAGAAGCAGCGCGCCATTGCCGGTGTCGACCAGCGAATGCACGCCTTCCGACAGCATGGCGGACGAACCGGTGAAGGCGGCCGCCGCGAATTTGGTCACGGCGATCGCCAGATTGCCGGCTAGCGCTGCGTAAATCACTTTTTTCGAGCCGGCGTGGCCTGCCATCTGTTCCTGACCTGTCCGATACGACCGACCTTAGTGGCCTGCCGGCCAAAGCTCCACAGATATGCACAACGCGCTGACGGTCCGGTCGTTCAAAGCGGGAGGCGGCTCGTGACGCGAAACTGTTATTCGACGACTTCGTCGGTCCATACTCTGAAACCGGCAAGCGTGCCCGGTCCAAAGATATGGGTCAGCGGCACATCAGCCGCGTCGCGGCCGGAGGCAATCAGGATGCGGCCGATGCGCGGGGCATTGTTGCGCGGATCGAAAGCGTGCCAGCGCCCACCGAGATAGACCTCCATCCAGGCGGCGAAATCCATCGAAGCCCAGGGTTTTGGCAGGCCGATGTCGCTGATATAGCCAGTGCAATAGCGGGTCGGAATGTTAAGCGCACGGCAAAAGGCGACAGCGAGATGGGCAAAATCGCGACAGACGCCGCTCTGCTCGCGGTAGGCCTCCGCCGCGGTGCGCGTGGGCCGCGCATTGCCGTAATTGAAGACGATATGGTTGTGAACGAAGTCGCAGACTGCCTGGACGCGCGGAACGCCGAGAGGGGTGTGGCCAAACAACCGCCAGGCGTCGTTTGCCAGCACATCGCTTTCGCAATAACGGCTGGGCAGCAGGAACAAGAGTGTGTCCGATGGCAGGTCACGCACCTCGTGTTGCGAGGCCAACAGGTCACCCATCTCGAAGGTACCGGTATCGCGGATGACGGCATCGGTGCCGAAGGTAAAACGTCCCGAAGGGGCAACCAGTCGGTTGCACCAATTGCCGAAGCTGTCGCGGTAGCTCTGGATCGGCACTGGCGGCGTAGAGGTCAGGAAATCCGGCCGCTCAAGATCGGAGGCGCGGGAGTAGTGGACGTTGAGCATGGCGATCAGTGGCGCTTCTTGCGGAAAGTCGAAGGCCATCTCGCAGCCGATGTGAATTCGCATTTTCTCCCTGACCGGCTGCTTGATCATCGCTCCGGCGAAGGCCGGCTGATGCTGCTGCAGTGCGAAGAAGACCATTGCACGGACCGACGCGGTTTACGAGCAAATTAGAAACCGGTTGAAAGCGCGCGGCTGTCGGCTGCGACAGGCGCTACCCTCTTGCGGTCCAGCATTTCTCTTGTTTCACTTGCACGTCCATAATCGGAGGAGCGAATCATGGCTAAAGGTGCGATGAAGGCGGGCAAGGAAGCCCGCAAGCCGAAGAAGGACGCCAAGAAGCCCGCTGCGGCCCCGGCTCCGAAAGCGCCGCCGGTCAAGGCGATGCGCATCAAGGAAAAGTAAGCGGCCGAATTCGGTCGATCCGGCTCAAGGCAGACTTTTGAACCGGCGGCATGACAATGCTGCCGGTGTTTTGTTGATCGGAAAACAGGCCGCCCTATATCAAAGGAGCGAGGACGACCTCGCTTCCCCGAAAAACCGGCCGGGACGACCCGCCACCAAGCATCTCAAGCGATGCTGGAATGACGGAGTGTTTTCGATGTCGTGGATTTTTCTTTTCTTCGCCGGCTTGTTCGAGATCGGCTGGGCGATCGGCCTCAAATATACCGACGGCTTCTCCAAGCTGCTGCCGACCCTTCTCACCATTGCCTCGATGATCGTCAGCCTCGGGCTGCTCGGCCTGGCGCTGAAGACGCTGCCCGTCGGCACGGCCTATGCGGTATGGACCGGCATCGGCACCGTCGGCACGGCGCTGCTCGGCATCTGGCTGCTCGGCGAGCCGGCGACGATTGTCCGGCTCGCCTGCATCGGCCTGATCGTCTGCGGCATCGTCGGCCTGAAACTGGTCGCCTAAAGCGCGTCGCGCTCAAACGGATTCAGGCGACGCGCTTTAAGTTTTTGTTTTGATGCATGTCGTTGTCCCAGAACCGCTGCGCACTTCTGGGCGACATGCATTAGCTCGCTATCCGTAGCACAAACGCGTTCAGGGCCGCTTTGGGCGACCCTGAACCATTTTTCCGGACGAACCCGAACTTAGCGGGCGGAGAAGCCCGGAGGCGTGCGGCCGACGCGTGCCTTGCGGGCGGCGTAGCGTGCGTCACGCTTGGCCTTGCGTTCAGCCTCATCCGAAAGCAGACGGGAGATACGCTCGTTCTCCTCGGCTTCGCGGATTTTGGCCTCGGCCTGCGCCGCCTCTTCGGCTGCAATGCGCGCCGCTTCGGCTGCTGCCTCGCGTTCGGCCTTCTCAGCCGCCTCGCGCGCCAGCTTTTCCTGCTTCAGCCTTGCCTTTTCCGCCTCGCGGATGGCGCGGGCCTCGAGGATCGCCTTGCGTTCGGCCTGCTTGGCCAACACTGCGGGATCATCCGCCGCCGGCTTTGCCTTGAAGCGCTCCAGGAGCGCCTTCTTTGCCTCGTTCGCGGCATTGCGCCGCTCGAAAATGTCTTTTTCCCTGTAGATAGCCAAGTCCACTTCCTTGCAGTCTATTCGCGACGCTTACATACGCGCGAAACCGGGGAGTTCAAGCGCCAAAACGGTATGCCAGCCATGAAAATCTGAGCTGTTGCCGTGGAGCTACGCCCAGCGTCGATGGACTGTTCACCGTTCGCGCCACTGGTGGGCGGCGCGGCGCGGCGCTACCTCTAGCGCCGAAACACCAAGCGAACATGACAGCTAAGGACACCGGCAATGGAACTCGGCCTTTATACTTTCGCGGATGTCAGCCCGGAGCCGGGTGCCGGCGCGATCGGCCCGCAGGAGCGGCTGCGCAACCTAATCGAGGAAATCGAGCTGGCCGACCAGGTCGGCCTCGACGTGTTCGGCCTCGGCGAGCATCACCGCCCCGACTATGCCGCCTCGGCGCCGGTCGTGGCGCTGGCCGCGGCGGCCGAACGCACGAAGCGCATCCGCCTGACCAGCGCGGTCACGGTGCTTTCCTCCGACGATCCGGTGCGCGTCTTCCAGCAATTCGCGACGCTCGACCTTCTGTCCAACGGCCGCGCCGAGATCATGGCCGGCCGCGGCTCCTTCATCGAATCCTTCCCGCTGTTCGGCTACAATCTCGAGGACTATGACGAGCTCTTCGCCGAGAAGCTCGACCTTTTGCTCGCCATCCGCGATCAGGTGACAGTAACGTGGCAGGGCAAGCTGCGCGCGCCGATCAACGGCCGCGGCGTCTATCCGCGTCCGTTGCAGGAAAAACTGCCGATCTGGATCGCCATCGGTGGAACACCGCAATCCGCCGCCCGCGCCGGCGTGCTCGGCCTGCCGCTGGCGCTGGCCATCATCGGCGGCGAGCCGGCGCGTTTCGCGCCGCTGTTCGACATCTATCGCGAGGCGGCGCGGCGCGCCGGCACCGATCAGGCAACGC
This sequence comes from Mesorhizobium sp. RIZ17, assembly GCF_051127865.1. Taxonomy (NCBI): domain Bacteria; kingdom Pseudomonadati; phylum Pseudomonadota; class Alphaproteobacteria; order Hyphomicrobiales; family Phyllobacteriaceae; genus Mesorhizobium; species Mesorhizobium sp. RIZ17. Next base: position 1,920,105 of record NZ_CP147861.1, on the reverse strand, counting down.
TTGCCACCAGCATCAACGTGCACGGCTTCATCGCCGAGACGACCGAACAGGCGGCCGACGATTTCTACGGACCGCAGGCCGAGGTGATGAACCGCATAGGCCGCGAGCGCGGCTGGGGCCCGACCTCGCGCGCGCATTTCGACCAGTCGCGCGGACCGAACGGCGCACTCTTCGTCGGCAATCCTGAGGCTGTGGCGGAAAAGATCGTCGCCCAGCACAAGATCTTCGGCAACGACCGCTTCCTGCTGCAAATGGCGATCGGCACCATGCCGCACGCCAAGATCATGAAGGCGATCGAGCTCTATGGCACCAGGGTGGCGCCGATCGTGCGCAAGGAAACGGCCAAGGCCGCGCCCGCCATTGCGGCGCCGGCCGCCTGATCGGCGGCTGCCGCGGGCCTTGTGAGGACCGCCGGCTAACGGAACCTTGGCGCGGCGGGCACGTTTTCTTCGGCGATTGCACCGGGTGCGGTGCTCCTGAGGGAACCGATGAAAGCCGAACCGATCGCTTCGGGCGCGAGCGTTGCCGAAAGCCCTGATGCGCGTGCCGATGCGCGCGCGGACATGCGCCTCACGCGGTCGCTGGTGATCGGGATCTTCATTCTGATGACGATCGCAGCGCTCTATTTCGCCCGCGCATTTTTCATGCCGGTGATGCTGGCCTTCCTTTTGGCACTGACGCTGACACCGATCGTGCGCTTCCTGCGCAAGCATGGCGTTCCGGAGGTGGTTTCGGCGACGTTTCTGGTGCTCTTCTCCATCTTCGTCTTCGCCGCCGCGGGCTATCTGCTCAGCGGCCCGGTCATCGATCTCATCAACAACTCCTATTCGATCGGCCAGCAGCTGACCGAGCGGCTGGCGCCGTTCAAGCGGCCGCTCGAGCGGGTAATGGATCTCGCGCATCAGCTCGAGGCGCTGACCGAGACCTCGCAGGAGCCGGGCGTGCAGCGGGTGACGGTGGCGCCTTCCGGCTTCCTGTCCACGGCGGCCAGCAATATTCTGGAAGCGGGCACCTCGATCACCATCGTCTTCGTGCTGTCGCTGTTCCTGCTCGCCTCCGGGACGCTGTTCTACGAGAAGATCGTCCAGTCCTTCACCAGCATGACCCAGAAGAAGCGGGCGTTGCGCGTCGTCTATGACGTCGAGCGCGAGATCTCGCACTATCTGCTCACGGTCTCCGTCATCAACGCCGGCCTCGGCACGGTCATCGGGCTGGGCCTGTGGGGGCTCGGCATGCCCAATCCGCTGGTCTGGGGCGCGACGGCGGCGCTGCTCAATTTCCTGCCCTATGTCGGCGCGCTGACGACTATCCTGCTCGTCGCCGTCATCGCGCTGATCAGCTTCGACACGATTGCCTATGCGCTGCTGGCGCCGGCTTTCGTGGTGTTGTGCGACATCGTCGAGGGCCAGTTCGTGACGCCGATGGTGGTCGGGCGGCGCCTCGAGATCAACGCGGTGGCGATCTTCATCGCCATCGCCTTCTGGTCATGGCTATGGGGCTTCGTCGGCGCGCTGATGGCGGTGCCGTTGCTGGTCGTCATCAAGGTCTTCTGCGACCATTTCGAGGGCTTGAGCCATGTCGGCAACTTCCTCGCGGCGCAGCAATCCATGGCCATCGAGGAAGAGCCGGCCGAAAACAATCACAAATCCACACCCTGACACTTCCACAGCCTGACACTGGCCCAATCTCAAACCTCGGCCGTTGTTTGCGACACCGATGACCAGTGCCTATATGGGACCGGTCAAGCCGGACCTGTCCCCTGAATGAGCGACTTCGATCTCGATGGCTATTTCACCCGCATCGGCTACGGCGGGCCGACCGAGGTTTCGCTCGGCACGATGCAGGCGCTGCACGCCACCCACCCGCGGGCGATCGCGTTCGAGAACATCGATGCCTTGATGGGCGTTTCGGTCGGGCTCGACATCGCCTCGCTGCAGGACAAGATTTTTCGCCAGGGTCGCGGCGGCTATTGCTTCGAGCACAATCTGATCTTCATGCACGCGCTTGAAGCGCTGGGCTTCGCCGTCAGCGGGCTCGCCGCCCGTGTGCTGTGGGGCCAGCCGGATGACACTATTACCGCGCGCAGCCACATGTTGCTGCGCATCGAGCTTGGCGGCCGCATCTATATCGCCGATGTCGGCTTCGGCGGCCTGACGCTGACGGCGCCGCTGCTGCTGGAACCCGGGCTGGAGCAAGACACGCCGCACGAAGCTTTTCGCATTGTCGAGACCGGCGACCATTTCCGCTTGCAGGCCAATATCGGCGATGATTGGCGCACGCTCTACCGCTTCGACATGAGCCAGGCTTATGAGGTCGACTACCGGGTCGCCAGCCACTTCCTGTCGACGCATCCAAGCTCGCATTTCCTGTCGACACTGGTGGCCGCGCTGGCGCTGCCCGACCGGCGTTATGCGCTGCGCAACAACCGGCTGTCGACGCACCATGCCGGCGGCCGCAGCGAGCAGCGCGAGATCGCGACGGCCAACGAACTCGCCGACGTGCTGGAGAACCAGCTCGCCATCGTCATTCCCGACCGCCCCGCCTTCGAGGCGAGGCTGCGGGAAAAACGCATCGTGGAGACCTGACCAATGACGACCCTTTCGGTTCTCGACCTGTCGCCGATCACGCAAGGCAGCACTGCCACACAGTCGCTGGCCAATTCGCTCGACCTTGCCCGCCATGCCGAGCGGCTGGGCTACAAGCGTTACTGGCTGGCCGAGCACCACAACATGCCGGGCATTGCGAGCGCCGCGACGTCCGTCGTGATCGCGCATGTCGCCGGAGGGACGAAGACGATCCGCGTCGGCGCCGGCGGCATCATGCTGCCAAACCATGCGCCGTTGGTGATCGCCGAACAATTCGGCACGCTGGCCGCCCTTTTCCCCGGCCGCATCGATCTAGGCCTCGGCCGCGCGCCGGGCACCGATATGCTGACGGCCCGCGCCTTGCGCCGCAACCTCGAAAGCGCCGACAACTTCCCGCAGGACGTGGTCGAGCTGATGGGCTATTTCCAGCCGGCCGAGGAGGGCCAGCGCATCCGCGCCGTGCCCGGCGAGGGCCAGACCGTGCCGGTCTGGATCCTCGGCTCCAGCCTCTATGGCGCGCAGCTCGCAGCACTGCTTGGCCTGCCCTATGCGTTTGCCTCGCATTTCGCGCCGGCCGAGCTCGACCATGCGCTGGACGTCTATCGCACGCGCTTCCAGCCGTCCGCGCAGCTCGACAAGCCCTATGTGATGCTCGGCCTCAACGTCTTTGCAGCACCGACCGACGCCGAGGCGAAGCTTCTGTTCAGCTCGCTGCAGCAGGCTTTCGTCAATCTGCGCAGCGGCCGGCCCGGCCAGTTGCCGCCGCCGGTCGAGAATTACGACCGCGATCTCGATCCGATGGCGAAGAGCATGCTTGCGCAGGCGCTGTCCTGCGCCGTCGTCGGTTCGCCGGAGACGGTGCGCCAGGGCATCGACGCCTTCGTACGCCGCACCGGCGCCGACGAATTGATGGTGACGGCGCAGTGCTTCGATCACGCGGCGCGCGTGCGTTCCTTCGAGATCCTCGCCGACGTCCACAAATCGATGTCGAAGGCCGCCTGATCGCGCACGGCTTTTGCCTGACATATTGGTCTGCTAAGGGCACAGGCGTCCGTTCTCAGCCAAGAGTTTCCCGTGACCCACGACCTCGACGACCGCATGCATTTCGCCATAGACCTGGCGCGGCGCGCGGGCGAGCTGGGGCTGAAATATTTTCGCGACCTCGACAATCTGACCGTCGAGAGCAAGGGCCATCAGGACCTGGTCTCCGAGGGCGACCGCGAGGTCGAGCTGTTCATCCGCGCGGCGATCGCCGAGGCCTATCCCGGCGACGGCATCATCGGCGAGGAGCACGCGGCGGTAACCGGAACAACCGGTCATGTCTGGGTGATCGACCCGATCGACGGCACCGCCAATTTCGTGCGCGGCATTCCGGCCTGGTGCGTGGTGATCGCCTGCGCCAAGGATGGCGAGACGATGGTCGGCGTCATCCATGAGCCTTCGACCGACGAGACGTTCTACGGCCGCCGCGGCGGCGGCGCCTTCCTCAACGGCAAGCCTATCAAGGCCAGCAACGCGGCGTCATTGTCCGAAGGCTCGGTCGGCACCGGGCTTTCAAACCGGGCGTCGACCGAGCATGTCGCCGTGCTCATCGGCAGGATCATGTTCGAGGGCGGCGTCTTCTACCGCAACGCCTCGGGCGCGCTGATGCTTGCCTATGCGGCGTCCGGCCGGCTGCTCGGCTATATTGAAGAGCATATGAACGCCTGGGACTGCCTGGCCGGCATGCTGCTGGTCGAAGAGGCCGGCGGCACTGTGCTGAAAGCCGACCCCAAGACGGTGCTCGGCCGGGGCACGCAAGTGATCGCCGGCGGCCGACGCATCTTCCCCAGGTTGCAGCTGCTTTGCGAGACCTCCTTCGGATTTACGCGCTGACGGTCTGCGCGACCGCGCCGAGCGGCCGGCAGGAATTGCGGATCATCAGCCGGCCCTTCAGCACGAGCTTGCGCGGCGGAGCGTCGCGGTTGCCGGCCAGCCGGTCGAGCAGGAGGTTCGCCGCCTGCTCGCCGATCGCCTGCACCGGCTGCGCCACCGTGGTCAGCTGCGGCACGAACACGTCCGACCACGGAAAATCGTCGAAGCAAGCGACCGAAATGTCCTCGGGGCAGCTAAGGCCGATGTCGCGGATCGCCTTCATGGTGCCGATCACCATCGGGTTGTTGGCCGAGAAAATCGCGCTCGGCCGGTCGTGCAGCGACAAGAGCTGCATGGTCGCGTTGTAGCCGTCGATCTCGTGGAAATTGCCGGAGCGCACGAGCTCCTCCGCCACCGGCAGGCCAGCCGCCTGCAGCGCCTCGCGGTAGCCGGTCATGCGGTCTCGCATGGTGGATATGTCGGAGGTGCCGGTAATGTAGCCGATGCGCCTGTGGCCAAGATGGATCAGATAGGTGATGGCGTCGAACACGGCGCGCTGGTTGTCCAGCACCACCGCATCGGTGTCGACGCCTTCGCAGAGGCGGTCGAGCAGCACCACTGGCACATTGGCGTCCTCGACGATGCCCTTCAAAATGCCGCCGTCGCCGACGCGCGCCACGATCAGCCCGTCGACCATGCGATCGAGCAGCAGGCGGATCTGCTCGTCCTGCGTGTTCAGGTCCTCGTCCGTGCAGCACAGCATGACGGCATAGCCGGCGCGGTCGAACGCCTGCTGGATGACCGAAACGACATCGGTGAAGAACGGGTTGGTGATGTGAGGGACGGTCAGCCCGATGGTTCGCGTGGTGCCCATCTTGAGGCTGCGGGCAATGGCGTTGCGCTTGTAGCCGATGTCGCGGATCGCTTGCTCGATGCGCTGGGTAAGCTCGGGACTGACGGTGGCGGTGCCGTTGAGCAATGCCGACACTGTGGCCACGGACACGCGCGCCGCCTCCGCCACATGCAGCATGGTCGGCGCCGTGGATTTCCGCTGTTTTTTCCGCCCTGACATCGTCATTTTCGAAACGTTTAGCCACCCTTATTTGGCTAAACCTACGTAAACCCGGCGTTTTTCGCAAGAATTGAAATGCACCAATCCTCAACAACCAGATATGCGCTTGACACGTTCGAAACGTTTCGATTAGCGTTCAGGCAATCGAAGACGACGGAGGGAGGCCGTCCTTTGCCATGCAGCGCGCTGATTCCAACACGACTGGCAATGCGGCCGCCGACGGTCCCGCCGTCGTCCTGAGCGCGACAGGCATTTCCAAGCGATTTGGCGGCATCACCGCGTTGTCCGACGGGAAGCTGGATCTCAGGCCCGGCGAGGTGCATGCGCTGATGGGCGAGAACGGCGCCGGCAAGTCGACGCTGATGAAAATCCTCTCGGGCGTCTATACCGACTACGAAGGCGCCGTGGCGATCGACGGCCAGACCGTTTATTTCACCGGTGTCCGCGACGCCGAGGACGCAGGCATCGCCATCATCCACCAGGAGCTCAACCTCGTCCCTGAACTCAGCGTCGCCGACAACATCTTCCTCGGCCGCGAAAAGCTGATCGCCGGGCTGGTCGTCGACCGCAAGGCGAGCAGCCGCACGGCCAGCGCGCTGCTGCAGCGGCTGGGCATCGAGCTCGATCCGGAAGCGCGGGTCGGCGCGCTCAGGGTGGGCGAGCAGCAACTGGTGGAGATCGCCAAGGCGCTGTCGAAGTCGGCGCGCATCCTGATCATGGACGAGCCGACCTCGGCGCTGTCGCCGGCCGAGTGCCAGAGACTGTTCCGCATCATCGGCCAGCTCGCGACAAGCGGCGTTGCGATCGTCTACATCTCGCATCGCATCGACGAGGTCATGCATCTGGCAAGCCGGGTGACGGTGCTGCGCGACGGGCGCCATGTGCTGACGCAGGACATGGCGGGACTGAGCGAAGACGCCATCATCTCCGCCATGGTCGGGCGCGATCTTCTGGCTTCCTCCGGCCACGAACGCGGCTCCGGCGGCAAGGCGGTGCTCTCGGTCAGGGGCCTGTCGCTTTCGAAGCCCGACCGGCATGGCTGGCGCACGGCGATCGACGGCGTCGGCTTCGACCTCTGCGCCGGCGAGATCCTCGGCATCGGCGGGCTGCTGGGTTCCGGCCGTACCGAAATCCTGGAAGCGATCTTCGGCTCCAGCGGTGGCCGGACCGGCGGCGAAATCCAGCTGGACGGCGCGCCGGTCGAGATCGGCTCGCCGCGCGAGGCCCGCCGGCTTGGCATCGCCCTGGTGACCGAGGACCGCAAGACGCAAGGCCTGCATCTCAAGGCCTCGATCACCGACAACGTCGCCTTGCCGCTGGTCGGCGCATTGGCGCGCTTCGGGCTGCGCTCGCGGGCGGGCGAGCAGGGCCTGGCCCGCGAGGCGGTGAGCGCGCTCGGCATACGCTGCGAAAGCATCGAGCAGGCCGCCGGCACATTGTCGGGCGGCAACCAGCAGAAGGTGGTGATCGGCAAGTGGCTGGCGACGCAGCCGCGCGTGCTTCTGCTCGACGAGCCGACGCGCGGCATCGATGTCGGCGCCAAGCGCGAAATCTACGACCTCATCTTCAAGCTGGCCGGCGATGGGCTGGCGATCGCCGTGATCAGCTCCGAACTGCCCGAGCTTTTGCATCTGGCCGACCGCATCCTGGTCATGGCGGAGGGCCGCCAGCGCGGAATCCTGTCCCGAGCGGAAGCCAGCGAGGAGGCGATCATGCGGCTTGCCGCGCCACGAAGGACCGCGAGACCTGCCGCATGAGCCTCATCAGCCTTCTCTCCCGCACCAAGCTTTACTGGGGGCTGATCGCCATCTTCCTGATCGGCGTGTTCGGTTCGCCGATCAGCTCCAAGGGCAACAACATCTTTTTGTCTTACGGCAACCTGCTCGACGTGCTGCGCCAGGTGTCGACCACCGGCCTGATCGCCACCGGCATGACGGCGGTGATCCTGACCGGCGGCATCGATCTTTCCGTCGGCTCGCTGATGGCGATCTGCTCGGTGGTCTGCGCCATGCTGCTGACCGTGCCGGGCATCACGCCGTCGGCCGCGCTCGGCGTGCCGACAACCGCGCTGGTGGCTCTCTGCCTCGGCGCGCTTCTCACCCGCTTCATCCTGCTCAACGTCGAGAAGTCCCGCGCCGGGGCGGGCGCCAGCCGCGAGCTGCGGCTGGACAGGGTGCGCGGGCTGGTCATTCCGGGCGTGGTCGGCGTGATCCTTTGCTGCCTTTCGCTGTGGTACCTGCTGCCGCAGGTCGAGACCAAGTTCGGCGTGCTCGGCGTGCTGCTGGTGGCGCCTTGCGTCGGCCTTCTGTTCGGCACCATCAACGGCTTCATCATCGTCGCCGGGCGGCTGCAGCCCTTCATCGTCACGCTGGCGATGATGGTGACGGCGCTCGGCGTCGCCAGGCTGACCGCCGGCCAGAACAATGCAGTGCTGCCGGTCTATACCGGCTCCAACGCCACCGCCGAATTCGAGATCCTGCGCTCGCTGGTGTTCGGCGTCGTGCCGATGCCCGGCCTGTTCTTCCTCGGCGCGATCGTGATCTACGGCGCGGTGCTGCGCTTCACGCCCTTCGGCCGCTACGTCTACGCCATCGGCGGCAATGAGGAGGCGGCGCGGCTTTCGGGCATCGCCGCGGGGCGCGTCAAGATCGCCACCTATGCGGTCTCCGGCCTGCTCGCCGGCATCGCGGCGGTGCTTTACGTGGCGCAATACCGGCAAGGCAAGCCGGACGCCGGCGCCGGGCTGGAGCTCGACGCCATCGCCGCAGTGGTCATCGGCGGCACCAGCCTGATGGGCGGGCGCGGCAGCCTGATCGGCACTTTCTGCGGCGTGCTGATCTTCGGGCTGCTGTCCAACATCCTGCAACTGCACAACATCAATTCGAACCTTCAGCTGGTGCTCAAGGGGGCGATCATCATCGGCACCGTGCTCGTGCAGGAGCGCAACGCCGGCGACCTTCTCAGCTATCTGCGCCTGCCCAACGGACGGGCGGCGCAAAAGGAAACGGCCGCGGCCAAGCGGCCGTCACAGGAGACCTCGTCTCTATAATCCGGAGGAAACAGGACCATGAAACGACGTGACATGCTGAAGCTTGCGACTTTCGCAGCCGCACTTCTGACGACGACAGCGCTCTTTTCCAGCAACCATGCCTTTGCCGATGGCAAGAAGTGGAAGATCGGCTTCTCGCAGGTGACCACCATCGAACCCTGGCGCGCCCAGTTCAACAAGGACATCATCGCCGAGGCCGCCAAGCATCCCGAAGTTGAGCTGATCATCACCGACGGCGAGGACAAGACCGAAAAGCAGGTCGCCGATGTCGAGAACCTGATCCGCCAGGAGGTCGACGCGCTGCTGGTGTCGCCGAAGGAATCGGCCGGTCTCACCGGCGTGGTGCAGCAGGCGATCGACGCCAAGATCCCGGTCTTCGTGCTCGACCGCAATGTCGACACCAAGGACTACACGCAGTTCGTCGGCGGCGACAACGCGCTGATCGGCCGGGCTGCGGGCGAATATGCCGTCGAGCTCCTGGGCGGCAAGGGCAAGGCCGCCGGCAACGTTGTCGAGATCTGGGGCGGCATGGGCACACAGCCGGCGCATGACCGCCATGACGGCTTCCATGAATTCACCGACAAGGAGCCGGGCATCAAATACCTGCTCGACCAGCAATCGGGCGACTGGAAGCAGGACCAGGCCTACAACATCATGGCCAACGCGCTGAAGACCAACGAGAAGATCGATCTCGTCTACGGCCACAACGATCCGATGGCCTATGGCGCCTATCTCGCGGCCAAGGACGTCGGGCGCGAAAAGGACATCAAGTTCATCGGCATCGACGGCCTGCCCAACGAAGGCGTGCAGATGGTGAACAAGGGCGAGCTGACGGCGACCTTCACCTATGTCACGCCGGGCGCCGAGGGCCTGCGCCAGGCGATCAAGTTCCTGAACGGCGAGAAGGTCGAGAAGACCATCACGCTGCCGACGGAAAGGATCACCAAGGAGAACGCGGCCAAGATCCTCAAGGACAACGGGCTCTAAGCTGAGGATACCCTGCCGGGCCACGCGCCCGGCAGGGCTTTGCCCAAGCGCCGGGCGCTCCTCAAGTCCCGTCGCCAAGTGCCAAAACCATGGCGGCGACGCGGATTTCCGGCCCTTTCGCGACCGAAAGTCACGCCCGACAGGGCGAGCCTTGCCCTTCCCGCAAGGCAACTTTGCGCGTCGTCGACGGCGCCTGTCCCAAAAAAGCAATCTGGAACAACGCGATAGCGCGATAGCGCGCCGATCCCGCCGCCAGGCGCCGCGTGTCGCTTTCCGGCCCGCGCCGAGACGACGGACACCTTGCGCAGAATGCTTGCGCCTTGTGTCGCCTGTTCTTATATACGCGCCAGCCGTCCGGCTCCGAAAAGCGGGGACCGCGATGGGATTTCTTGTGAACAGGGGCTTTCGTCGGAACGCCTTTTGAAGGGTCCTGAGAGCCTGCTTAGAGGAGAGACTAGAACAATGGCAAAAGTTATCGGTATCGATCTCGGCACTACCAATTCCTGTATCGCCATCATGGATGGCAAGGACCCCAAGGTGATCGAGAACGCTGAAGGCGCGCGCACGACGCCTTCGATCGTCGCCATCTCGAATGACGGCGAACGTCTCGTCGGCCAGCCGGCCAAGCGCCAGGCGGTCACCAACCCGGAAAACACCATCTTCGCGGTCAAGCGCCTGATCGGCCGCCGCTATGACGACCCGGTGACGGAGAAGGACAAGAAGCTTGTCCCTTACAAGATCGTCAAGGGCGACAATGGCGACGCCTGGGTCGAGGCCGGCGGCAAGAAGCAGTCGCCCAGCCAGATCTCGGCCATGATCCTGCAGAAGATGAAGGAGACGGCGGAAGCCTATCTCGGCGAAAAGGTCGAGAAGGCGGTCATCACGGTTCCGGCCTATTTCAACGACGCCCAGCGCCAGGCGACCAAGGACGCCGGCAAGATCGCCGGCCTGGAAGTGCTGCGCATCATCAACGAACCGACCGCGGCGGCCCTTGCCTACGGCCTGGAAAAGAAGGACGGCAAGACCATCGCCGTCTATGACCTTGGCGGCGGCACCTTCGACATCTCGGTGCTCGAGATCGGCGACGGCGTCTTCGAGGTGAAGTCGACCAATGGCGACACCTTCCTCGGCGGCGAGGACTTCGACATGCGCCTGGTCGAGTATCTGGCGGCCGAGTTCAAGAAGGAACAGGGCATCGACCTTAAGAACGACAAGCTTGCCCTGCAGCGCCTCAAGGAAGCGGCAGAGAAGGCCAAGATCGAGCTGTCGTCGACGACGCAGACCGAGATCAACCTGCCCTTCATCACCGCCGACGCCACCGGGCCGAAGCACCTGACGATGAAGCTGACCCGCGCCAAGTTCGAGACGCTGGTCGACGACCTTGTCCAGCGCACGATCGAGCCCTGCAAGGCGGCGCTCAAGGATGCCGGCCTGAAGGCGGCTGAGATCGACGAGGTGGTGCTGGTCGGCGGCATGACCCGCATGCCCAAGATCCAGGAGATCGTGAAGCAGTTCTTCGGCAAGGAGCCGCATAAGGGCGTCAACCCGGATGAGGTCGTCGCACTTGGCGCCGCCATCCAGGCCGGCGTGCTGCAGGGCGACGTCAAGGACGTGCTGCTGCTCGACGTGACGCCGCTGTCGCTGGGCATCGAGACGCTGGGTGGCGTGTTCACCCGACTGATCGAGCGCAACACGACGATCCCGACCAAGAAGAGCCAGACCTTCTCGACCGCCGAGGATTCGCAGTCGGCGGTGACGATCCGCGTCTTCCAGGGCGAGCGCGAAATGGCGGCCGACAACAAGATGCTCGGCCAGTTCGACCTGGTCGGCATTCCGCCGGCCCCGCGCGGCGTGCCGCAGATCGAGGTCACCTTCGACATCGACGCCAACGGCATCGTCAACGTCTCGGCCAAGGACAAGGGCACCGGCAAGGAGCACCAGATCCGCATCCAGGCTTCGGGCGGTCTGTCCGATGCCGACATCGAGAAGATGGTGAAGGACGCCGAGGCCAATGCCGACGCGGACAAGAAGCGCCGAGCCCTCGTCGAGGCCCGCAACCAGGCGGAAGCGCTGGTGCATTCGTCCGAGAAGTCGCTCAAGGACTATGGTGACAAGGTCTCGGAAGCTGACCGCACCGCGATCTCCGACGCGATCGCCGCGCTGAAGACCGCTGCGGAGGGCGACGACCCGGCTGACATCGAGGCCAAGTCGCAGTCGCTCGCCGAAGCTTCGATGAAGCTCGGCCAGGCCATGTACGAAGCCTCGCAGAAGGAAGCGGCCGAAGCTGACGCCAAGGCGGATGCCGCCAAGGATTCGGACGTGGTCGACGCCGACTTCGAGGAAATCGACGAAGACGACGACAAGAAGAAGTCGGCTTGAGCCGGCTGACGGCGAATAAGTGCAAAAGCCCGGCGCGAAGCCGGGCTTTTTTGCAACCTTGCCTGAAAAAGTGACGGAAAAACCCGGAGCGAGCCCGGCTTGGTACTAGCATCCGGGAAACATCGCTCCTAAATCCAAGACCATGCCGGCAAACGTCGCCAACAATGCTTGAAGACATTGAGCATCCGGACAGCGGGAAAAAATGAAAGCTGATTTCTACGAAACGCTGGGCGTGCAAAAAGGCGCCGACGAGAAGGAACTCAAGAGCGCTTTCCGCAAGCTCGCCATGCAGTTCCATCCCGACCGCAATCCCGGCGACGGTGCCTGCGAGCACAAGTTCAAGGAAATCAACGAAGCCTACGAGACGCTGAAGGACCCGCAGAAACGCGCCGCCTATGACCGTTTCGGCCACGCCGCCTTCGAGCAAGGCGGTATGAACGGCGCTGCGCACGGCTTTGGCGCCGGCGGCTTCGCCGACATCTTCGAGGACATTTTCGGCGACATGATGGGCGGCCGGCAACGCCGTTCTTCCGGCGGCCGCGAACGCGGCGCCGACCTGCGCTACAACATGGAAATCACGCTGGAAGAAGCCTTTTCCGGCAAGACGGCGCAGATCCGCGTCCCGGCTTCGATCTCCTGCTCGGAATGCTCCGGCAGCGGCGCCAAGCCCGGCACGCAGCCGGTGACCTGCTCGATGTGCCATGGCCACGGCAAGGTGCGCGCCACGCAAGGCTTCTTCTCGATCGAACGCACTTGCCCGCAATGCCAGGGTCGCGGCCAGACGATCAAGGATCCTTGCCCGAAATGCGCCGGACAAGGCCGGGTCACCGAGGAGCGCTCGCTGTCGGTCAACATCCCGGCCGGCATCGAGGACGGCACCCGCATCCGGTTGGCCAATGAGGGCGAGGCCGGCCTGCGCGGCGGACCTTCCGGCGACCTCTACATCTTCCTGGCGGTCAAGCCGCACGAATTCTTCCAGCGCGACGGCGCCGATCTCTATTGCAAGGTGCCGATCTCGATGACGACGGCGGCGCTTGGCGGCTCCTTCGAGGTCACCACGCTCGATGGCACCCAGACCAAGGTCAAGGTGACGGAAGGCACGCAGAACGGCCGCCAGTTCCGGCTCAAGGGCAAGGGCATGCCGGTGCTGCGCCAGCCCAATGTCGGCGACCTCTACATCCAGACGGCGGTCGAGACGCCGCAGAACCTGACGCGCCGCCAGCGCGAATTGCTGGAGGAGTTCGAGCAGCTCTCCTCGAAGGACAATTCGCCCCAGTCGAGCGGCTTTTTCGCGCGCATGAAGGACTTTTTCGAGTCGTTCGGCGAGAGCTGATCACTACGGCCCCGCGTTTCGGTGCGGACGGTTCCCAAGCGTCATCAACATCTTATGCCAGCTTGACGCCTTGCCTTGTCCCACCCACCTGCTAAGTAGCGGATCGGGGGCTGAGCATTGAGGAGAGCTCGCATGGCACGTAGTCCCGGGTTGCGCAAAGCGCTGGCCGAAAAATTCGACGACGAGCTGAAGTTCTTCAAAGGCTGGATCGACAAGCCGAAAACGGTCGGCTCGATCGTTCCCACCAGTTCCATCACCGCCCGCAAGATGGCCTCGATCGTCAATCCGAGATCGGGCCTGCCTGTGCTCGAGGTCGGGCCGGGCACCGGCGTCATCACCCGAGCCATCCTCGCCCAGGGCGTGAAGCCGGAAAACCTCTACGCGGTCGAATATTCGACCGACTTCGTGCGCCATCTGCGCCGACTCTATCCCGGCGTCAACGTGATCGAGGGCGATGCCTTCAATCTCAACGCCACGCTCGGCGACAAGCGCGACATGGTGTTCGATTCGGTTGTCTCCGGCGTGCCGCTGCTCAACTTCCCGGTCGCCCAGCGCATCGCCTATATCGAAAGCCTGCTCGACCGCATTCCCGCCGGCAGGCCGATCGTGCAGCTGACCTACGGCCCGCTGTCGCCGATCCCGCCCGGCCGCGGCGACTACACGGTCAAGCATTTCGATTTCATCATCCGCAACATCCCGCCGACGCAGCTGTGGATCTATCGGCGCGAGGCGCATTAGGGATAAGGGAATAGGGGAGTAGGGCAGTATGGGAATAGGGAATGAACGGTTCAGCTTCCGCGATATCCCTACTGCCTTACTCCCTTACTCCCCTATTCCCTTAGCGAAGCGAGCCGATGGCATTGATCCCAAGAATCCTCGTCTTCGCCGGCTCCGTCCGGACCGGCGCCTATAGCGGACGGACCGCCGATGTGGCGCAGAAGGAACTCGCCATGCAGGGCGCGGAGGTGACGCGCATCTCGCTCGGCGACTATGCGCTGCCGATCATGGACGAGGACCTGGAAAAGGAAAAAGGCATCCCCGAGAACGCGGTCAAGCTCGGCCGCCAGATCGCGGCGCATGACGGGCTGCTGATCGCGACGCCCGAATATAATGGCTCGATCCCGCCATTGCTCAAGAACTCGATCGACTGGGTGAGCCGAATGCGGCGCGACGGCAGCCGCGCGTTCAGGCCGCTTGCCGGCAAGCCGGTCGGGCTCTGCTCGTCCTCGGAGGGCAAATTCGCCGGCATACGCTGCATCAACCATCTGCGCGCGGTGCTGGTGCGCTGCCAGATGGAGGTGATCACGCCGGAATGCTCGGTCGCCGAGGCCGACACGGCGTTCGCCGAGGACGGACAATTCAGGGACGCCAGACTACACCAATCGATGGAGCGCCTATGCCGCACACTGATCGAAACCTCGCGCATGCTGTCCACCCGGATCGAGGCGTGATCAATTTCGCGGAGGCCGACACGATGCGCGACCGGCTGATCGTCGGGCTCGACCTGCCGACGCTCAAGGAGGCCGAGAAGGCGGTGCGCGAGCTCGAGGGCGCAGTCTCCTTCTACAAGATCGGCTACCAGCTCGCCTTCGCCGGCGGGCTCGATTTCGCGCGGGAACTCGCCAGCGGCGGCACGAAAGTGTTCCTCGACATGAAGCTGCTCGACATCGACAACACGGTGGCCAAGGGTGTCGAGAACATCGTCAAGATGGGCATGACGATGCTGACGCTGCATGCCTATCCCAAAACCATGAGAGCGGCGGTCGAGGCGGCCAGGGGCAGCGAGCTCTGCCTGCTCGGGGTGACGGTGCTGACTTCGATGGATGAGCAGGACGTGATCGACGCCGGCTATGAATACGACCCGCACACGCTGGTGCTCAGGCGCTCCGAACAGGCGCTGCATGCCGGCATGGGCGGCATTGTCTGCT
Source organism: Mesorhizobium sp. RIZ17 (assembly GCF_051127865.1). Taxonomy (NCBI): domain Bacteria; kingdom Pseudomonadati; phylum Pseudomonadota; class Alphaproteobacteria; order Hyphomicrobiales; family Phyllobacteriaceae; genus Mesorhizobium; species Mesorhizobium sp. RIZ17. The sequence continues at coordinate 1,904,918 of NZ_CP147861.1, read as the reverse complement.
CGGCTGAAGAAGCCGAGGCGGTGCGCCGGATCGTCGGACCCGACATGGCGGTGGTGACGCCGGGCATCCGACCGTCGGGCAGCGACCATGGCGATCAGAAGCGCGTGGTGACGCCGGCGCAGGCGATCCGCAATGGCTCCAGCCACCTTGTCGTCGGCCGGCCGATCGTCGCGGCGCCGGACCGCCGCGCCGCGGCCGAGGCGATACTCGCCGAAATGCAATCCGCCTGAGGACCCGTCCTCGGTCGCGAAAAAACAAACAGGAGAAAAAGAATGCCGAAGGGATATTGGATCGCGCGTGTCGATGTGCGCGACGCCGAGGGCTACAAGGACTATGTCGCCGCCGCGAAGCCGGCTTTCGAGCGCTTCGGCGGGAAGTTCCTGGCGCGCGGCGGCGAGCATGAAAAGGCCGAGGGACCTGGACGCGCCCGCAACGTGATCATCGAGTTCGAATCGCTTGCGGCGGCGCATGAGTGCTACCACTCGCCAGAATATCAGCGCGCCGTCGCCATCCGCCAGAAAGTGGCCGACGGCGAGATCGTCCTGGTCGAGGGGGTTTAGTTCGTCGCGGGCGTCCACCTTGTCGTCATCCACGGGCGGAGCAAGGAGCGTAGCGACGCGGCGCAGACCCGAGGATCCATGCCGTGACTTCAGCGCGCCGCTACGGTCCAGAATTCTGCACCGCTGCACTCCACGGCCGAGGTAACGGCATGGATTCCAGGGTCTGCGCTGCGTCGCTTCGCTCCTTGCTCCGCCCTGGAATGACGAAGCCGTTAGGCCTTAGCCAATCATGAATGTCACAACGACAGCCTGTTGGCCGCCGTCTGCGCCATCGCGTCGGCGAGTTCCATGCCCCACTGCCTCCGGCAATAATCGCGGAAATCGAAGCAAGGCAGGCCCGGACAGACTTCGAACTCGATGAGGTGCGCGGTGTCGTCGGCCTCGACCCTGAAATCGACGGAAAAGACATCTTTCAGGCCGAGACCGCTTATCAGTTTCTGCGCGATGGCGCGGATTTTCCGATCAGCCTCCGGCTGACTGGCGCCCACGGCCTCAAGCTCCGGCTCGACATAAGTCCCTGCATCCTTCGCGGCCTGGCCGGTCTCGCCATAGAGCGCCATGCTATCGGCCATTGTCTGAAAATCGCCGCCGGAATCGACGAAGACGATGCCGAGCGCATCGGTGCCGGTTTCGTGCTTGAGCCCAAGGAAGCTCGCCCGCACGTTGCGGCCGGCGACATAGGGCTGGACGACGACATCGTCGCGATAATGGGAAAAGACGCGCCGGCTAAGCTCCAGCGCATGGCCGAGATCGCTGATGCGCGAATCCGGCCAGATGCCGATCTTGGCGCCGAGCCGGTTGGGCTTGACGAACCAGCCTTTGGGCGAGGCCGGCGGCTCGACGAGCCATTCGCCATTGCGGGCAAGGCCGGCTTGCGGCGCCGGAAGACCGAGCGCGCCAAGCACGGCGCCGCAGCGGAGCTTGTCCTGGCAGAGCGCGAAAAGGGAATCGTCGGCGCCGATGGTGCGCAAGCCATTCAGCCGCGCCATTGCGGGTGCCGCCCCGCCGCGGAAATAGGCGATGCCGTCGGTCAGCGTCCAGACCAGCGTCGTCTCGGGATTGGCTTTCGCCAGAACCGGCGCCGCATCGTCGAGCTCGACAGGCTTGAAAGCGAGGCCGCACTTCTCGCAAGCTGCCGCGAGGAGGTTGAATTCCGGCTTAAGGTCGGTCGACTGCGCCAGGTAGGACGAAATCTCGATGGCGCGCTCTGTCGGGTAGCCCTGTGCGACCAGCCGGTCGAAACAGGGCTTTTCCGGTTCGTAGACAAGGATCAGCGTCGGCTGCGGCATCGAAAGCTCCGGGCGAAATCAGGCGTACCATCGCATGGCTGCTGCAATCGGCTTGCGGGAAACCGACCGGGCCGGGCGGTTGCGCGACAGTAAGCCGGCCGCCGCCTCTCTTGTTTGATGCAATTCCGGCCGGAACGCTCTAATTCCCCAGCACGGGTTTGACCGCCGGCTATGTTTGCCTTGGGGGCGGCATGCCTTGGAGATTAGCCGAAACGCCCATCACGATCGTCATCCACGGGCGGAGCAAGGAGCGAAGCGACGCGCGCAGACCCGAGGATCCATTCCGTTACGTCGAAGCACCGCTCACGGTGCAGAATTCTGTTCCGTTGTGCCATTCGGCCGAGGTCACGGAATGGATTCCAGGGTCTGCGCGCGTCGCTTCGCTCCTTGCTCCGCCCTGGAATGACGAGGTTGAGAGGCTTCGGCCAATCTCCAGCGTTTGCGCTGATTTCATGGAATGATCGGTGAAAGCCTTGCCCCTCGACAAACGGCGATCTTTCAAAATCTCTCTATCGAAGAATTAATGCATGTCGCCCAGAAGTGCGCAGCGGTTCCTGGGACAACGACATGCATCAAAACAAAGACTTAAAGCGCGTCGCCTGAAGCCGTTTCGGCGCGACGCGCTTTAAGCGATCAGAACGCGCGGCTCGAAACGGCCTTTGACCGGGATATCGAGCAGGAAGGTCATGCCGGCCTGCGGATCAAGAGCGCGCTGCTTCTCGTCCTTGCCTTTCCAGGCCGAGGTCACCGCCAGGCGGTCGGCTTTCTGGCCGACAAAGGCCGGGCAGGAAGCCTGCGTCACCGGCATGGCGATCTCGCGCAGCAGCGTGCCGTCCGGCGCATAGGCCTTCACCGCCCTGCCGCCCCAGACGGCATTCCACAGCACGCCGTCGCGGTCGACGACCGAACCGTCGACATAGCCTTTCGAGGAGCGATGATCGACGAACACTTTCGCTTCGCCTGCCGGCAAACCGGTCGCCGGATCGCAGGCCACACGCATCAGAAGCCCGGTCGCGGTGTCGGTGTAGTAGGCGATCTTGCCGTCTTCCGAGAAGCATATCGAGTTCGAGACGGTGATGCCCGAAAACAGCCGGCGCAATTCGCCCTTGAAGAACCAGTAGATCGAGCCGGCGCCCTTCTCCTCGTCCTTGCCCATCGTGCCCGTCCACAAGGCGCCGCAGGGATGGACGCGGGAATCGTTGGAGCGCGTCAGCGGGTTGTCGGCCTCGATCGGCGTGTGCAGCGTCAGCCTGCCGGTCTTGACGTCACGTACCTGAAGGCCGATCTCGGTTGCGATGAGCTGGCTATCGGCGTCGATGACCGCGATTGCGCTCGCCATGACGCCCAGGTCATGAACTTTCAGCGCGCCGGCGAGCGGCTTTTCCAGGAGCTTGCCGTTGACGATGTCGAACCAGAACAGCGTATCGGTGGCGGGATCGTAGCTCGGGCCTTCGCCAAGCTCGCAGATATGGTCGGAAAAAACCGAAACGCCGTCCATCACGCCACTCCGAAAGCTTCATCCCAGGCGGCGACCGCGGCGCGGGCGCGCTGCGCCACGTCCTCGACCGTCGCGCCGGGCTTGTAGAGGCTCGAGCCAAGCCCGAAGACGCTGACGCCGACCGCCTTGTAGCCGGCAAAATCCTTGTCGGAAACGCCGCCGACGGCACCGACCAGAGTCGCCGCCGGCAGCACCGCGCGGATCGCCGCGATGCCGCTCGATCCAAGCACGCTGGCCGGGAAGAATTTCAGCGCCGAGGCCCCTAACCGGATCGCCTGGAAGGCCTCGGTGGGCGTGAACACGCCCGGCATCGTCACCATGCCGTGGTGCATGGCGCGACCCATGACCTCGACATCGATGTTGGGGCTGACCAGCAATTTGCCGCCGGCCTTGTGCAGGGCATCGACATCGGCGGCGGTCAGCACCGTCCCAGCGCCGACCAGCGCGGTTTGCGGAAGCGCCTTGACCAGATCGGCGATAGAGACGAACGGCTCCGGCGAATTGAGCGGCACCTCGATGGCCTCGATGCCGGCGTCATAAACCGCCCTGCCGATCGCCATGGCCTCGGACGGCTTGAGGCCGCGCAGGATGGCGACAAGGCCGCGTTTCAATTTCGGGAAGGGTGCGGTCTGGCTCATGAAGCGCCTCCAGTCATGCCGTTCTCGCGCGCGGCCTCGACGAGACCGGCGCGCACCGCTTCATCGGCGTCGACAGTGCGAAAAGCAAGGCCGGCAAAGCCGAGCGCCGCGCCATAAAGCGTCGCCAGCGCGCCGGAGGCGATCAAAGCAACCGGCGCGTCGCTCGCGCCGTAGCGGCGCCTTGCCGAGGCGATCTCGCCGCCGATCAGAAGGCCGGACAGGCATGCCGCCGCATCGGCGGGCTGCAGATCCTGCAAGAGCCCGGCGGCGCGGATGGCAAACAGTTTCGAGGTGACGTCGCCGCCTTCGCCGAGCGCCCGTTCGCACCATTGGCGGAAGAACGGACTGTCCGCGGCGACCGGAGCGGGATGCTCGCCCAGCGAATGTTTCAGGATCGAGTGCGTGGCTAAAACCGAAAACAATTCGCCGGTCGGCCAGGTGCCAAAACCTTCGACCGCGCCGTCCGCGACCGCGACCCATTTGGAATGCGTGCCGGGCATGCAGACGAGATGGCGTCCCTTTGCCGGCAAACCGGCGCCGGCAAGCTGGGTTTCCTCGCCGCGCATGACATCCGGCGCCTCGGTCAGGCGCTGCGCGAGGCCGGGCACGATGCGGATGTCGCGGCTCGCACCGTCGACGCGGGCAGCGCCGCGCAAAATGGCGCCGATCGGCGCCGGCACGGTGACGTAAGGCGCCTCGATCCAGCCCTGGCGGGAACCAGCCATGCCGCAGATGATGACCGGCAGCGTTTTCGGCGCGCCCATGGCGGCAAGATGGCCTTCCAGCACCTTGGCAAAACCTTTTTCGCGCGCGGTGATCAGCCCGTCGTCGCCGCGCCGCTCTGCAAGCACCTTGCCCGAGCCGTCGAGCAGCCATGCCCTGAGCCTGGTCGTGCCCCAGTCGAGCGCGGCAACCGCGGGCGCCGGGCTCACAGGAAACCTCCATCGACGATCAGCATCTGCGCGGTGAGCATGCGCGAGGCGTCCGACGCCAGGAACAGCACCGTGCCCACCATGTCGTCGGGCTGCATGACGTCCTTGATGCATTGCTTGGCGACATGGGCGGCAAGCCCTTGATCCGTGACCCAGAGCTCGCGCTGCCGCTCGGTGATGACCCAGCCCGGCGCCACCGCGTTGACGCGGATGCGGTCGGCGCCCAGCTTGCCGGCGAGGCCCTTGGTGAGACCGAGTATGCCCGCCTTGGCAGCGGTGTAGGCAGGCATATCGGGGTGGTTGATCAGATAGGAGGTGGAGGTGAAGTTGATGATCGAGCCGCCGCCGGCGCGCTTCATGCCGGGCGCCACGGCCTGCGCGGTGAAGAAATGCGGCCGCAGGTTGATGGCGAGGTTGTTGTCCCAGAACTCGACCGTGACGTCCTCGACCGCGTGGCGGTCATCGAGCGCGGCGTTGTTGACGAGCGTCGTCACGTCGCCATGCGCCTCGGCCGCCCTGGCCGCGGCGGCGCGCAGCGCCTCGATGTCGCGCAAATCGGCCTTGAGATAGAGCGGGCGGCGGCCAAGCTCCTTCTCCAGCCGGTCGGCAAGGGCGGTGCTTGGCTTGTCGGCGATGTCGATGAAGGCGACCCTGGCGCCCTGTCGCATGAAACCTTCGGTCAGCGCCGCGCCGATGCCGGAGCCACCGCCGGTGATCAGCACCGAGGCGCCGTCGAGGTCGGCGAAACGCGCCGATGGCATCATGATCTGTTTCTCCCGTTTGGCCGGCGCGCATCCTAGCCAGACAGGTCGAGGGGGCAAGGGCGAAAAGCCGGATTCCCTCGCTTATGTCTGACAAAATGATCGACGCGTCGCCACGATAGCGGCCGCCGGTCTTCCGAACCGTCGAAAAGCTCCAGAGCGTTTTCTCCGTTTCACGGAAACAGCGAAATGCTATTTTGGCGCAAGATTTTCCGTTCATTTCCGTGAAATCAGCGCAAACGCCGGGGATTGGTTGAAGCCGCCCCAAGCTCGTCATTCTATGGCGGAGCAAGGAGCGATGCGACGCGGCGCAGACCATAGAATCCATGCCGTGACTTGGAAGCGTTGCTGCGGTGCAGAATTCTGCTCCGCTGCGCTCTTCGGCGAAGGTAACGACATGGATTCTAGGGTCTCCGCGACGGAGCTTCGCTCCTGCTCCGCCCTAGAATGACGATCGCGATGGGGCGTTTCGGCCAATCTCCAACGCATGCTACCTGCCCAAGCAAAAAGAGCCGACCGGTCAAAATCCCTGTGCTGGGGAACTAAAGCGCGTCGCGATCTTTCAGATTCGCTCCCCTGCGCTTTAGGTTTTTGATTCTACGCATGTCTTTGTCCCGAAACCGGTTCCCACTTTCGGGGGACATGCTTTAGTCAGATCGCCTTGGCGTGCAGCGCACCACGATAGGAATCGCGCAGATAGCCGAGCGTAGCGTCGGCGTCGGCCGGCTTGCCGAACAGATAGCCCTGCCCGCCGGCGCAGCCGAACTGGACGAGGCGATCGGCCTGCGCCTCGTCCTCGATGCCTTCGGCGACGACATCCATGCCGAGCCCTTCGCACATGGCGAGGATGGCGCGGATGATGTGCTCGGAGGGCCGGTCGTCGAGGATGGAGGAGACGAAGGCGCGGTCGATCTTCAGCTTGTCGAAATGGAACTCGCGCAGGCGGCCGAGCGACGACTGGCCGGTGCCGAAATCGTCGAGCGAGACGCGGATGCCGACGCGGCGCAGATCCTCGACGATCTTCTCGGCCGAGGCCGGATCGTTCATCAGGCCGGTCTCGGTGATCTCGATCTCCAGCCGGCGCGGATCGAAGCCGGTGCGGTCGAGGATGGCCAGGATATGCAGGCCGGTGTTCTGGTCGACGAGCTGCGAGGGCGACAGGTTGAAGGACAAGAACAGTTCCTTCGGCCAGCTACGCGCCGCCTCGGTCGCCTTGCGCAGCACCAGCTGCGACAGCGGGCCGATGATGCCGCGTTCCTCGGCGATCGGGATGAAGACGGATGGCGGCACGACGCCGAGGTCGCGATCGGTCCAGCGCGCCAGGGTCTCGAAGCCGATGGTGCGGCGGCTGTTCAAGTCGACGATCGGCTGGAAATGCGGCTCGACCTCGCCGGCCGAGACGGCGCGGCGCAGCGCCTGCTCGATGCGGGTGACGCGCTTGGCCGCCTCCTCCATCTCGCGGGTATAGACGACGACGCGGCCGCGGCCCGAGCGCTTGGCGTGATAGAGCGCGGTCTCGGCCTTGTTGACGAGTATCTCGGTGGTCTCGTCGCCGGAATAGAACAGCGAGCAGCCGACCGAGGCCGAAAGCCTCGCGGTGCGCTCGCCGACATCATAGGGCGCCGACAGTATCTCGATCAGCATGCGCGACTTCTCGGCCGCCTGCTCCTCCGAGAACACCATCGGGTAGAGATAGGCGAATTCGTCGGCGCCGATACGGCAGACGGTGGAATAGCCATCCATCGAGGCGCGCAGCCGCATCGCCACCTGGATCAGGATGTCGTCACCGGCCTTGTGGCCGAACAGGTCGTTGATCGGCTTGAAGCCGTCGAGGTCGAGGATGCCGACGGTGAAGGGCGCGGGATCGTCGGCGCGGTCGCTTATCAGGCGATCGACCTTGTCGAAGAAGCGACGATGGTTGCCGAGCCCGGTCAACGAATCCGTGAAGGCCAGATCCGTGTTTTCCTTGCCTGGCTGACCGGTGCCAAACGTCGTTTGCATCATGCCTCTGTTCTGATGTCGGTATTTTCGGCCAGACTGGCAGCAAAGCGTTTAGGAAACGTATCGGAAAATCGATTTTCCATCGTCTGGGAGTTGCTTGGCTCGCCGGCGGCTGTTCAGCTTAACGGCAAGAGAGGGCAACCCAGCCCAAATATTCGTTTATGCGTAATTTCTAATGGAAATATCGAACGGTCTTTTCCCGAGATATAGCTTCCGTTCAAGCAGTTGCAGATGAAAGGCCGTTTCGAGCTTTCGGGAATTGCCTAGCCGGCTTGCCTGACACGATAGAGTTCGATCGGGCCGCCCTTCTCGCCGACCGGCTCGAGCCAGTCCGGCACGGAGCCGCGCAGCAGGCCGGCGAGGAAGCCTTGCGGAGCCTTCCGGGTCAGGATCAGGGTCTCGACATTGCCGGGGCAGACGGCGACGACGCCGACGCGATGTGCCTCGACGATTGCCCGCGCATCATCGGCCGAGCCGAGAAAGGCGTCCAGCGCCAGGAGATTGCCGGCGACATTGCGGTGGTAGGGGCCGGCGAAGGCGCGATGGCCGCTATAGGCGAGGACCGGCGCCCCGAGATTGGAGATCGTCAGCACGGTGGTGTCGGCCATGGCGCCGAGCGGCGCGAAGGTGACCTTCTTCTCGCAGGTCTTGTCTACAGCGCCGCCCTCGGCGACGGCCTTGCCTTTTTCCAACGCCACCGAGGCGGCCGCGGCGACGCCCGTCCAGACCGGATTGATCGAGACCAGCCAGACGGCCGCAAGGCGCAGCGCCACGCCGAGCGAGGAACTGGTTTCGGCCCGCGCCCGCCATTTGGCGATCCAGGCCGACAGCGGAACGACCGCAAAGGCGATCGAGAAGGTGGTGCCGCGCACCTGCCAGGCGCCGACCGCGAAAGCGACGGCGAGCAGTGCCGTGACGAGGCTGTCCTGCCGCCGCCAGCCGCCGCGGCGGAAACGCAGCGCCATCAGGATGATCGCGACCAGCGGCGTGGCGTAACGCGCCGCCACGCGCGCCGGATCGCGGACAAGCAGCGTGAACAGCGACTGGGCCTCGTCGATATGGTCGAGCCACAGTTCCTTGAGGCGCGGATCGAGGGAGGCGTAGGGGGCTGAGAGGCATTGCGGGAACAGAACCGCCACGACCACGCCGAGGGCGACGCCCAGCGCCGCAAGCGACACCAACCTGCGCCGCAAGCTGCCGGCGGCGGGCTCGACGGAGGCGATTGCCGCCAGCCCCGCGCCGGCAATGGCCGCGACGACGAACTGCGCGACCGAGAAGGCATCGCACTGTGCCACGCCCCACGCGGACGGCGAGACGGTGGTGACGAAGACAAGTGCCGCAACGCCGGCGAAGCCGAGACCGAAATCCCGGGCGATCGCCCGCTCGCCGTTTGGATCGGCGACGAACAGCAGCGCCACGCAAAGGCCGATGGTGGCGACGTAGGGCGCGGTTTCCATGCCGACGGCGAGCGTCAGCGCGGCGCAGAGGCCGGACCATAGCGCGGCCCAGTGCCGCGCGGGCGCTTCGAGCAGCAAAGCGAGGCTTGCCATGGTGAGCATCAGCTGGACGTTGTGGTGATCGAGCGCGCCGGGGTCGTAGATGCCGATGAAATAATAGCCGGCCGCGCCGATCAGGATGGCGGGCAGCACCGCGCCACCGCCGCCGAAGCTGCGCGCGGCGCGGGCGGTGAAGAACAAGGTCGACCAAAGCAGCAGCGCCGGCCACAGCACCTGCGCCACGTCCTCGCCGAGCGGCCTGCTGCCGGTGAGCGCCGAGGCGGCAAGCGCGATGGCGGCGATCGGCGCATCCACCAGCCTCGACCAGTGCATGACGAAACCACCTTCCAGCCCCATCCGGTACTGGTGCAGGTCGAACCAGCCCTGGCCTCCCAGCAGGTCGCGGACCTCGACGAGGCGCAGCAGGTTGTCGTTGTCGCCGCCCGCATCGGTCAGTTGGCCAAAGCCGGCCCATGCATTGAAGGCGAAGCCGAGCAGGGCGGCCAGCAGCGCCAGCACCAGATCGGACTTCCAGGTGGCGGCGCCGTTCTCGGCTGTGCCCATTGCCATGGCCTTTGAAGGGAGAGGATCGGGTTTAAACCTAGCCTTAACGGCTTCAATAAATAGTAAAACGGCTCGAAGGGGCCGGCACAAAGGCGGCCGGAGGCTGATCGAGCGTCCGGAGACAGACATGCCGCATGCAGTCCGCCACGAGCCGGTCATCGCCGTGCTCCTGCCTTGCTACAACGAGGAGCTGACGATCGGCGATGTCGTGCGGCGCTTCCGCGAGACGCTGCCTTCGGCCGCGATCTACGTCTACGACAACAATTCCAAGGACCTCACGGCGCTGAAAGCCCGCGCCGCCGGCGCCACCGTCGTGCGCGAGCCGCGCCAGGGCAAGGGCAATGTGGTGCGGCGCATGTTCGCCGACATCGACGCGGACATCTATGTGATGGCCGACGGCGACGGCACCTACGCGCCGGAGGATGCGCCGCAGCTGATCAACGTGCTGCAGACCGAGCGCTGCGACATGGTGGTGGGCACCAGGCGCGGCGTGACCGACGATGCCGGCCGCAACGGCCACGCCTTCGGCAACCGCGTCTTCAACCGCCTCTACAAGGGCCTGTTCGGGACCGACTTCACCGATATCTTCTCCGGCTACCGGGTGTTTTCACGCCGCTTCGTCAAGAGCTTCCCCGCCGTTTCCGGCGGCTTCGAGATCGAGACCGAGATGTCGGTGCACGCCTCGCAGCTCAAGCTGCCGGTAAGCGAGATGGCGCTCGATTACGGCCGCCGCCCGGAAGGCTCGTCGTCGAAGCTGTCGACCTTCCGCGACGGCGCCAGGATCCTGTGGATGTTCGCCATGCTGGTGAAGGAGACGCAGCCGCTGCGCTTCTTCGGCACGTTCGCGCTGTTCTTCCTGGCGGCGAGCATCGGCCTGATGATCCCCGTGCTGGTCGAATTCGCGGAGACGGGACTGGTGCCGCGCATGCCGACCTGGGTGCTGTCGATCGGCATGCTGCTGCTGGCCATGCTCTCGATGATGACCGGCCTCATCCTCGATTCGGTATCGCGCGGCCGGGCCGAGCAGAAGCGCATCTTCTACCTGTCGATTTCCTCCGGCCGGGCCGAGCGCGGGATATCCGGGCAGGCCGCGCCGAAGAGCGAGCCGGGCAAGGCCCCAAGGGCGGCCTAGAGCATGATCCCGAAAAGTGGGAACCGGTTTTCGGAGAAAGATCATGCTCCAACAAAGAGTTAGATCCGTGAGGGCGATTCAACGAAACGCCATCACGATCTAGTGGGCGGCATAGTGGGCCGCCTCCTCCGCTTCGCCCTTACCGGCGGCATCGGCTTCGTCGCCGACGCGGCGGCGCTCTGGCTGCTGCTTGCCGCGACGCCGCTCGGCCCGCTTTCGGCGCGCGTGCTGTCGATCGGCTTCGCGCTCTGCGTCACATGGCAGATCAACCGCCATATGACCTTCTCGCCGTCGAGCCGGGGCATCGCGCAGGAAGGCGCGCGCTATGGCGGCGTCGGCATCGCCACCGGCATCGTCAACTACCTGGTCTATTGCGCGCTGCTCTTGGCAATGCCGGCGCTGCCGCCGCTGGCGGCGCTCGCCTTTGCCTCGATCGTCGCGATGGCGCTGTCCTTCCTCGGATATTCCAGGCTGGTCTTCGACCGCTAAGCGTCTGCACCAAGCGAGCACGATTGGCAGACGCCGCCGATTTCCTTATATCGGCGGCAGAGCACGCCGGAGAGAAAAAATGCCGCTGAAGATCGCCGTCCAGATGGACCATGTCTCCACCGTGTCGATCGCCGGCGACACGAGCTTCGCGCTGTCGCTTGAGGCGCAGCGGCGCGGCCACAAGCTTTTCCACTATACGCCCGACCGGCTGTCGCTGCGGGACGGCAAGGTTTTCGCGCGCATCGAGGAGATGCAGGTGCGCGACGAGAAGGGCAACCACTATTCGCTGGGCGAAAAAGTACGCACCGACCTCTCCGCGATGGACGTGGTGCTGCTGAGGCAAGACCCGCCCTTCGACATGAACTATATCACCACCACGCACATACTGGAGCGCATCCATCCGAAGACGCTGGTGGTCAACGACCCGGCCTGGGTGCGCAACAGCCCGGAAAAGATCTTCGTCACCGAATTCCCGGACCTGATGCCGGAAACGCTGATCACCAAGGATCCGCTGGAAGTTGCGGCCTTCCGCAAGGAATTCGGCGACATCATCGTCAAGCCGCTCTACGGCAATGGCGGCGCCGGCATCTTCCATCTGCACGAGGCCGACCGAAACCTCGCCTCGCTGCTCGAAATGTTCGGCCAGCTGTTCCGCGAGCCCTATATCGTGCAGCGCTACCTCAAGGACGTGCGCAAGGGCGACAAGCGCATCATCCTGATCGACGGCGAGCCGGTTGGCGCCATCAACCGTGTGCCGGCCGAGCACGATTCCCGCTCCAACATGCATGTCGGCGGCCGCGCCGAGAAGACCGAGCTGACGGAGCGCGAGCGCGAGATCTGCGCCCGCATCGGGCCTTCTCTGAAAGAACGCGGCTTCATCCTGGTCGGCATCGACGTGATCGGCGACTACATGACCGAGATCAACGTGACCTCGCCGACCGGCGTGCGCGAAGTGCAGCGCTTCGGCGGCGCGGATATCGCTGCCCTGTTCTGGGATTGCGTGGAGGGGAAGCGGGGGTAGTTCTCGCCACGACGCAGGCGGCGCTCCAAGCATCGGGCTTGTCAATGCCGCCGGAGAATAACGAGGCGCGCAGTTGCTCGCGTTCTCGTAATGTTCTTGCCCAAGGCGAAAATCTGTGGTTGTCTAGCCTGATTTCGCTCGCGGCCTGATCGCAGGATCACGCGAGCCGATATCGGGGGCTTGAGACAAATGGTGGCGCGGGTTCGCACGGTCGCTTTCCAGGGCATCGAGGCCGTTCCGGTCGATGTCCAGGTGATGGTCGGGCCGGGCAAGGTCGGCATGCAGATCGTCGGCCTGCCGGACAAGGCGGTGGCCGAGAGCCGCGAGCGGGTGCAGGCGGCGCTGCACGCATCGGGTCTGTCGATGCCGTCGAAGAAGGTGACGGTGAACCTCGCGCCGGCCGATCTTCCCAAGGAAGGCAGCCATTACGACCTGCCGATCGCGCTCGGCCTGATGGCGGCGCTGGGCGCCATACCCGGCGACATGCTGGCCGGCTATGTGGTGCTGGGCGAATTGTCGCTCGACGGCACCATCGCAGGCGTTGCCGGCGCGCTGCCGGCGGCGATCGGCGCCAATGCCGAAGGCAAGGGCCTGATCTGTCCCTTCGCCTGCGGACCGGAGGCGGCCTGGGCCGGCAAGGATTTCGACATATTGGCGCCGCGCAGCCTGATCGCCGTCGCCAACCATTTTCGCGGCACGCAGGTGCTGTCGCGGCCCGAGGCCGGCATAAAGCTCGCCGCGCGCGACCTGCCTGACCTCGCCGACATCAAGGGCCAGGAAAGCGCCAAGCGGGCGGTCGAAGTGGCGGCGGCCGGCGGCCACAACCTTCTGATGGTCGGGCCGCCCGGCTCGGGCAAATCGATGCTGGCGCAGCGCCTGCCCTCGATACTGCCGCCGCTGGCGCCGAAGGAGCTGCTCGAAGTGTCGATGATCGCCTCCGTCGCCGGCGAGCTTGGCGAGGGCAAGCTGACCGACCGGCGGCCGTTCCGCGCCCCGCATCACTCCGCCTCGATGGCGGCGATGGTGGGCGGCGGTCTGCGCGCACGTCCAGGCGAGGTCTCGCTCGCCCATCACGGCGTGCTGTTCCTCGACGAGCTGCCGGAGTTCACGCCGCAGACGCTCGATGCGCTGCGCCAGCCGCTGGAAACCGGCGACTGCATGATCGCACGCGCCAACCACCGCGTCACCTACCCGGCGCGCATCCAGCTGGTGGCGGCGATGAATCCGTGCCGCTGCGGCATGTCGGGCGAGCCCGGCTATCGCTGCCTGCGCGGCGAGCGATGCCGTACCGACTACCAGGCGCGCATTTCCGGCCCGCTGCTCGACCGCATCGACCTTCGGATCGAGGTGCCGGCGGTCTCGGCAAGCGACCTGATCCGGCCGGACAAGGCCGAGACGAGTAGCGCGGTTGCGCAGCGCGTGGCGCGAGCGCGCGCCATGCAGCGCGAGCGGCTGGAAAGACTGGGAGCCGGCGCCACCACCAACGCGCATTGCCCGCCTTCGATCATCGAGGAGATCGCCAAGCCCGATAATGCCGGCCTGACGCTGCTCAAGGACGCCAGCGAAAAGCTCGGCTTCTCGGCGCGCGCCTATCACCGCGTGCTGAAGGTGGCGCGCACGCTGGCCGACCTCGACGCCAGCGAGACGGTCGGCCGCATCCATCTCGCCGAGGCGATTTCCTACCGGATGAGCGCCGAGCGGATGGCGCAGGCGGCCTAAAGCAGGTCGCGTGAAAAAGGATTCACGCAACCTGCTTTAAGTCTTTGATCTTAAGCATGTCTTTGTCCCGAAACCGGGACCACTTTCGGGAGACATGCTTTAGACCTATGCGTTTCTAGTCGGGCCGCATCCGCAGCCACGCCAGATCGCCCCGACCGATCCCACGTCAATCGGTCGTGGGGATCAGCTTCTGCAGCGTCGGCGCCAGGATCATGCCGAACGTCAGGACGTCGCCATAGGCCCGCGCGGAAATCATCGCTCCGTGCACGGTCGCCATGAAGGCCTCCGCTTCCACGCGCGGCGCGGCGGCGATCGTCAGTGAGCCTTGCGCGGCGCCGCGCTCGATGACGCCGGTCAGCCAACCCGACAGAAACTGAAAATACGCCCGGACCTCCACGGCAACCTCCGGCGGAAGGGCGGGAAGCTCGCTGGCAAGCAGCGCGCAGACGCAGATCGGCCTGCTCGCGTCCTCGATGCACTGCGCCCAGAAGCCGGCATAGGTTCGCAGCAATTCCGGCGGCTCAGGCACGTTGCGCTCAAGCTCCGTCATGCCCGTCACGGCATCCTCGAGGTAGCGCCGGACCAGGGTTTGCACGAGGTCGACCTTGCTTGGGAAATGGTGGTGGATGCTCGCCTTGCGGATACCGACCACTTCGGCGATATCGGCATAGCTGAACCCGTTGTAGCCGCCGGCGACGATGAAGCTTCGCGCGGCGGCCAGGATGTCATCGGCGGTGTTCGAGGGCTTATCCATGGACATGCCTAGATCGTGATGGCGTTTCGTTGAATCGCCATCACGATCCAACTTTTTGTTGGGGCATGATCTTTCTCCGAAAACCGGCTCCCACTTTTCAGGATCATGCCTAACGCCCGGCGGAAGAAAGCTCAACTCGCGACCTGCCGCGACTTGCGAAGCATATCGCCGACGGAAAGCCACACGGCGGACAGCAGGAAGTAGAAGGCGCCGAACGCGGCATAGGGCGCGACATTGGCGATGCCGATGGCTTCCGCGCCGCCCGCCATCTTGACGAAGAAGAGGCCGGCCAGCGCCGACTGGGCGCCGCTCAGTATCATCGCCCACTGCGCGCCGTTGGTCTTCCAGCGACGAACCGCCGTCAGCAGTTGAAATGCGCCGGAGACGACGGCCCAGACACCATAGACCGCGAGCACCGCGTTCATGCCGCGGCCAAGCGCGATGGCGACCGCGATCGCGGTGACGATGCTGACGACGAAATTGAGCAGCTGCGATCCGTTGCCGCGAAGCCCTCCGCTGCGCCGCGCGTCGACGTAGTTCGCAAGCGCGTCCCATAAGGGGTAGGCGACCAGCATGATTGCGGCGAGCGGCGGGACTGTCCTCGCGACGGTAACGGCCGCCAGGACCCAGGCAGCCGATACGGCAAAGCGCAGATAATAGTAGCTTTTGAGCCAGCCGTTTGAGGACTGGGCGCGGTTCTGACCGTTCGTTCGTGCAGACATGACGATAATCTTCCTTTGGTTTTGCTACCTACCTACTAGAAGGTAGATGACGATCCGTCAAGCTGGTTTCGAAGTGGCCGCCTGGAGCAATTCCAGGAAAAGTGTGAGCGGCCAGGTTCGGCGACTCGCCGTAGCCTTCCGTCCGGAATTGCGTAAAAACAAAGGGATAGAGCGGTTCGCCGTTTCCGTGAAACGGTGAAACGCTCTTCAGCGCCCTCGCCTACTCCGCCAGATCTACAGTCTCGGTGGAATGCTCGGTGCAGATGAAGCAGCAGGTGTCGCAGGGCTGGTCGTTGTCGGGGCCGACGCCGGCGGAGACCTGGTCGTTGCCGACCACCCAGGCGCCCCAGCAGATGCGCTCGCCCGGCTCGCAGGAGATCGGCACGGATTTGCGCGCCTTCGGCCGGATGAGGAACACCTTGTCGTCGCCCGGCCAGACTTTGTCGCTGTCGCGGCTGAACAGCTCCACCGCGACGCCATCCGAGCGCTGGTTGCGCACGAAGACCGACATGTCGGCGGCGAAGGCCGGCGAGGTGAGGAAAAGAACGGCGAGCAAAGCGCGAATCATGGCGAGGTCCCCGCGGGGAGTAGAGCACGGGTGGCGAAGCCGCGCGACCTCCCCTTCTCCCCTTGTGGGAGAAGGTGGATCGGCGCGCAGCGCCGAGACGGATGAGGGGTGCTCCAGCTTGGCGAAGACGTTCGCCGCAACGTGCGCATGGCCGACGCCTCACTCCGCTGGAACACCCCTCATCCGGCCGCTTCGCGGCCACCTTCTCCCACAAGGGGAGAAGGGGGAGCCCTACCTTCTCACCACCACATGCGGCGCGAATGTCTTCACGGCATCCACCAGATCCTCGCCGCGCACGTCGAGCGAGGAGATTTCCATGTGCACGGTGGTCTTGCCGAAGGGCATCAGGCCGAAGGCGTTGGCGGAGGAGTAACGGATTGCGTCGGGCGGCTCCTCGGTGAGCTCGAAATTGAGCATCGCCGCGCCCTTGCCGCCGGCGGCGAGCCGCACGCTGCGCACCTTGTTCCACGGCACCAGCACATCGCCGGCGCGACTATCGCGGAAACCTTGGCTGTTCAGCGTCACCTTGACCGACGTGTCGAAGGCGCCGCGCGCGATGAAGACGCCGAGCCCCAGGCAGGCGGCGCTAAGCAGCGCGATCCACAGCACATGCCCGCCATCCGCGCCCGACGCCACGCCCTGCAGCGCGCCGAAGCCGAAAATGCCGCCAAGCAGAAATGGACCGAGGGCGGGGAGGATCTTTCCCGAAGGGCTGTTGCGGATTTCGAGCGGCGCGGCCATCGCCTTCCCACTCAACGCTCCGCTTTCAGCAGCGTCCAGATCCAGCCGGTGAAGGTGAGGACCAGGAACGGATAGCCGAGCGCCGGCAGCGGCGCCGAGGTGGGCAGAAGCGGCGCGCCCCACAGGATCATCAAGACCGAGACGGCGAAGAGCAACGCGGCGACGAAAGCGGTCAGCCGCATCCAGAGCGCGAAGGTCGCTTGCGCGCTGACCATGACCAGCCCCGCCGCCCACAGCGCAATGCCGCCGGCATAGGAAGGCACGCTCGCCTGCAGCCCCGCCGCATTGCCGGCCAGAAGCAGGCTTTCGCCGGCCAGGAAAGTCAGGAAGCCGGCCGCGACGAGATCATTGCCCAGCCGCTGGTATTTCATGGTGAGGAGTGCTGCGGCAACAACGATCGCCACGCCATCGATGGCCCACAGCGTCTCGCGCAGCGCGTCGCTGCCAACGAAAGTGCCCGCCATGCCCAGCGCGCCGCCGATGGCGAGGCCGATTGCGGAGATGGTGTCCAGAGTGGAGCGCATGTGATGTCTCCCCTAGCCGGGGAGAGGATACGCCAGGGTGAGACGTTTTCAATGGGTGGTCAGTTGTCCGGATGCAGCGGATCGCGCGTTCCGCGTTTCCTTTGCCCATCACAGTTGTGGCTCAACAGTTCTCTGTAGCCGATCGCTCTTCGTCAATCAGGCGATATTGGCGATGCATCATCGAGGGTCGAATAAGCGAACATTCAACCTACTATCGAATCACTCGACTCATAGGGTTAGTACCCCAGATCAGCCGCGCAATTTGGAATCGTAGAAGTTATTTAATTGTCTTGGCCTTAACTATCCCCAGATTCCACAGGCAGCCCCTCCGATAAGAGAGATTCAAGTCTCCCCACCTAACCGTATGATAATCCTCTGAAATTCACTGACCGGATACTGACCACCGATTATCATCCAACTCGTTCGAGAAAACTACGAGAAAATGCCTATTGTTTGAAATTCGATATTCCCCATATGTTCCCTCCAGAAGCGGAGGGTTCTATGGAAAACAGTGAGGTCTATCTGCGGGCGATGATGTCGCTGGTGGCTCGGCAAACATTCTCACCAGAGCGGTTGGCAGAGATTGTGACGCCAGTTTCCAACGCAAAGACATATGAGGCTTTTAATCTTTGCGACGGAACGCGCACCCAATCCGAAATAGTAAATTTGCTCAAAACAGATGCAGGCCAGCTCAGTAAGTCAATTAAGAGGTGGATCGATGAAGGCGTTATGATCAGGGTGACAGAAGGTGGCAAGGACAGGCCAGTCCATGTCTATCCGGTTCCCGATCGTTTCATACAAAGCGCAAAGAAGAAAGATGGGACGAAAAAAGATGGCTGAGGACGCGCTTGCAGCGAAGATCGATACGCTAATTCGCCTTCAAGCGCACCTCGCGATTGCCGGATTAGGGTCGCAGCACCAGAAGATTTTGTTTCTGGGTCGAGTGGGCCTCAGTACAGCCGAGATTGCTGATATTTTGGGAACAACAGTAAACACCGTTAGCGTGGCGCTTTCAAACGCGCGCAAGGATGGCGCCCTTAGGAGGTCGGCCGCAAAGGCCAATCGAGGGACTGGAGAGAAAAATGGCCAAGAATGATGCTGAGATCAGCAAACTGAGTTCGATAGAGAAACTCTTAGTTCTCGGCCTTGTAAGGCAAGGCTTGAAACAATCTCAAGTAGCTTCCGCCCTTGGTATGCATCGAACCAGCCTTAGCCGTTGCTTCCCCAAAGGTCTATTAGCTGAAATAGCCAGCAAAAAACTCAGCAGAAATCAGGATATCGATGATGGACAAGAAGCAAGCGGATGATCTTCTCTCCGAGATGCGCTCGATAAAGAAGCTGCTTATTCTCCAGTTGCTAAGAACTGATATCTCTCAGAGGCAGATCGCATCCATGCTTGAAATTAGCGAAGCCACCATGAGCAGAATGATTCCAAAAGGGGTAAATGCGAAGAAGTTGAAAGTTCCTGCGATTTCAAAGGGCTCAGGTGAAGCCGAACTTTGAGGCGTCAGTTTGCAGGGTCTCACGAAGCAAGGAAATTCCAATAGATGATCGAGCAAGTCGTGTCATCGCAGACTGCGAGCCATCTTCCAGAAAAGCTTGAATTCTTTGCCAAAGCGCTTCGCGGGGATGACGCTTACAGCATGTTCCTTACTGTGTCCAAAGGCCACAAAAAGCCGAAATTTGTCAGCGAGCTAGCCGCTCAAATGAAAATTTCGAGTGTGAGAGTCTCTCAAGTTGCTGCTCGCTTGGCCAATTTAGGGATAATCAGTAAGGGTAGAGGCAAGAATCCTAATACTGGAAGAACTGAAAATTACTACGAAAAGCGTCATGATATTGACGTTCTAAAGGGAAAAATAATCCGTCTGAGGAACAATCCATCCGCTCTTTCAACGTTAGTTACTATGAGGCGGCCTAGCACGTCAGCCAGCAAAATTGTGTCCTTTATCAAAGCAAAGCCAGTTGTGCCGGTCAAAGGAACTCGCGGCCGCTTAAAGGTCAAGGTGGCCGCTCTGCGAGTCGCCTTCCTGGGGACCAACCCAGAATCATCAAGACCTCTGCGGACGGATATCGAGGCTCGAAACTTAGCTCGTGCTTTGAAAGCAACTACCAATCGCGACTCAATTGAAATTCGCTACGTGCCGGCCGCAGAGTGGGCTGATCTTTTGGCAACGATGAACGAATTTAAGCCTCACATCGTGCATTTCTCGGGTCATGGTGGTGACCAAGGAGTTCTTTTCGATAATGAGAGCGTCTATGACGACGGCGGGATAGAAATTGATTACAAGCTCCTTAACAGTTTTATCGGTGCAACCGGTAGCAAGCCGGATCTGTTGGTTCTCAACGCCTGCGACACGGTCAAAGGTGCTCGAATATTTCTGAAAACCGTTAAGGCGGTCGTTGCGATGTCATCAAATATAGACGACTTAGCTGCGACGTATTTCTCACGATTCATGTATGTTGCCTTGGCTGAGGGGCAGTCGCTATCGAAGTCCGTGGCACAAGGTAAGCTGGCTCTAGCTGCAATGAGATTGCCCGACGCATCTTTGCCGACGTTAATACACTCGGCCGATATTGACCCGGACACGATTTCCTATTTCTAGATAACCGACGACGATGTGTCATGTACTACTGTCGGGAGGGCATCGGGCAATTGACGCTGCAGTTCAGGTGGAGGGCGTTGTTCTCTGTAGACTTGTTGGTTAGTGGGTCCGATCAAACCCGATCGGGCAACGGTCCCATCCATATAAGGCCCTGCCGCCTCTGATAACGTCACTTGGCGTGATAAGCGCCTCCAGATGATGCGGATCTATAGCTATAGTATTTTCCCTTGGTGCTCGACTCGCGTACGCTGAGCTTGATTGGAGGCGAGCATGCCTTGCAACGGTCGGAACCACAAACCTAACTGCACATGCGGCTTTAGCGGTGGGCGACATTCGCGATCACACACATTCCAATGGAAAGGATGGAAGCGCGCCACCATCCGCAGTTACGGCAATCGCCCTTGGTCCAAGTGTCCGGTCTGTCAAGTTGGCGTCTACTACATTTCTGGGTCGCGCGGCGGGGGTGCTTTTTTCGACTGCCTTGGTCCACCATGGACGTTACACCCTTGCACCAACAAAAGGCTCAAATATTCGCCCTTCGGGCGTACTGGCCGGCCAAAGTTGAGGGTGCTCAAAACCGTACTACAAGAGAACGGTTTCCTGCCGCTAATCGTGAGAAGAATCGAGAGCATTAATGGCGGCTCCATTTTGCATGGTGTCATGTGGGACACGCCCACTGCACTTCACCTTGGAACGATGGAGGTCTTGGACCTAGACATACATAGGCCCGTGTATGTCCGCCGGGACGACTCAGGCTGGGCAATGGTGAGTTACTTCCCAACAGATGACATCGAACCCATCAATATCTGGATGAGAGAGGATACTTTTGGGCCGCTAGACCTACTCATGGACCCTCTGCGCAGCATGGGCATCGGCAGGTAGTCTGTTGTCGCAGGAGTACTGAGAGCGAACGTCAGATCAAATCACCGCACTGCCCCAGCCCCCGGGATGGGACGACCCTCTGCCTCCGGCAGATGCCACCCGGATTTACGGACGCATCAACTTGGTGTGTCGATGCGTCCGGCCGAAGGCCGTCCCGTCTCAATCCCCCATCTTCAGCGCCTGGATAAACGCCTCCTGCGGGATATCCACCTTGCCGAACTGCCTCATCCGCTTCTTGCCCTCTTTCTGCTTGTCGAGCAGCTTGCGCTTGCGGGTCACGTCGCCGCCGTAGCATTTGGCGGTGACGTCCTTCCGCAGCGCCGAGATGGTCTCGCGGGCGATGACCTTGCCGCCGATCGCGGCCTGGATCGGGATCTTGAACAGATGGTGCGGGATCAGCTCCTTCAGCTTCTCGCACATGGCGCGGCCGCGCTTTTCCGCAGCGGTGCGGTGCACCAGCATGGATAGGGCGTCGACCGGCTCCTCGTTGACCAGGATCGACATCTTGACCAGGTCGCCCTCGCGATAGTCGGTCAGGTGATAGTCGAAGGAGGCGTAGCCCTTGGAGATCGACTTCAGCCGGTCGTAGAAATCGAACACCACCTCGTTGAGCGGCAAATCGTAGGTGAGCATGGCGCGCTTGCCGACATAGGAGAGGTCGGCCTGGATGCCGCGCCTGTCCTGGCAGAGCTTCAGGATGCCGCCGAGATAGTCGTCGGGGGTGAGGATGGTGGCGCGGATCCACGGCTCCTCGATCGAGGCGATCTTGACCACGTCGGGCATGTCGGCCGGGTTGTGCAGTTCCTTCACCGAGCCGTCATTGAGGTTCAGACGGTAGACGACGGAGGGCGCGGTGGCGATGAGGTCGAGGTTGAACTCGCGCTCCAGCCGCTCCTGGATGATTTCCAGATGCAGCAGGCCGAGGAAGCCGCAGCGATAGCCGAAGCCGAGCGCGGCGGAGGTTTCCATTTCGTAGGAGAAGGACGCGTCGTTGAGGCGGAGCTTGCCGACGGCGGCGCGCAGGTCCTCGAAATCGGCGGCGTCGACCGGGAACAGGCCGCAGAACACCACCGGCTGCGCCGGCTTGAAGCCCGGCAGCGCCTTTTGCGTCGGGCGGCGGTCCTCGGTGATGGTGTCGCCGACGCGGGTGTCGGCCACTTCCTTGATCGAGCCGGTGAAGAAGCCGAACTCGCCGGGGCCGAGCTCGTCGACATTGACGCGGGCCGGCTTGAACACGCCGGTGCGCTCGACGAGATACTTTGCGCCCGTGCCCATCATGCGGATGGTCTGGCCCTTCTTCATCACGCCGTCGATGATGCGCACCAGCACGATGACGCCGAGATAGGCGTCGTACCAGCTGTCGACCAGCATCGCCTTCAGCGGGGCGTTGATGTCGCCCTCGCGCGGTGGCGGCAGCTGGTGGACGATCGCCTCCAGCACGTCCGGCACGCCGAGGCCGGTCTTGGCCGAGATCAGCACGGCGTTGGAGGCGTCGAGGCCGATCACCTCCTCGACCTGCTCGCGGATGCGCTCGGGCTCGGCCGCCGGCAGGTCGACCTTGTTCAGCACCACGACGATCTCGTGGTTGTTGTCGATGGCCTGGTAGACATTGGCCAGCGTCTGCGCCTCGACGCCCTGGGAGGCGTCGACCACCAGCAGCGAGCCCTCGCAGGCGGCGAGCGAACGCGACACTTCGTAGGCGAAGTCGACATGGCCGGGCGTGTCGATGAGGTTCAGCACATAGTCCTCGCCGTTCCTGGCGCGGTAGTTCAGCCGAACGGTCTGGGCCTTGATGGTGATGCCGCGCTCGCGCTCGATATCCATCGAATCCAGTATCTGCTCCTTCATGTCGCGCTCCTCCAGCGTGCCGGTGAGCTGGATCAGCCGGTCGGCAAGCGTGGATTTGCCATGGTCGATATGGGCGACGATGGAGAAATTGCGGATGTGGTCGAGGGGCGTCGTCATGCGGCGCGCTTTAGCAGGGGCGGGGTTGAGGGGCAAGCGGCGGGGCAATCTCCCCCTTCTCCCCTTGTGGGAGAAGGTGTCGCCGAAGGCGACGGATGAGGGGTGTTCCAGCTTGGCGGCGCCGCTTATCCAGTCGGAGTTCGCCGACGTCCCATTCCGCTGGAACACCCCTCATCCGTCTCGGCGCTGACGCGCCGATCCACCTTCCCCCACAAGGGGGGAAGGGAAGATCACGCACCGCTCACGAAATATTCAAACGCGCTTAAACATTCATGCACCGCTTTGGCGGATGCTCCGGATGGTAGACCGGCTTGCCGCCCGAGATGACGAAGGCCCTCGAAATGTTCAGTTTTGTGCAAAGATTCCGGCTTGCCAGGGCGGCGATGCAATTCCTCGCATGCCGCGACGGCTCGATCATGCCGATGATGGCCATCCTGACGATCCCGATCGTGGCGGCAATCGGCTTTTCGGTCGACTATACCTCGGCGGTGACGACCCGAAGCGACATGCAGAACGCGCTCGACGCCGCAATCATCTCGATCACCACGCTGCCCACCACGACAAGCTTTTCCGACCGGCAGACGTCGCTGCAGCAGGCCTATGCCGCCAATGCCGGGCAGGGCACGGCGACGCTGACCGGGGTCAATGTCGACAGTTTCGGCACGGCGACCTTCACCGCCACGGCCAGCTACCCGATGCCGACCACCTTCATGCAGGTCGCGCGCATCAACAACGTGCAGGTCGGCGTCGGCTCCTCGGTGCGCAAGACCCCGGCGCTGGTGCAGACCTCGTTCAAGGTGACGAAGGTGTCGGGCTACTGGGCGAAGACGATGATCCTGTGGGGCACCAAGTTCGGCCAGACCACCGCCCAGAAGCTGATGACGATCAGCTACACCTATAATGGCTACGGCGATCCGAAAGGCTACGGCACCACGGTGGTGAACACCGTCAACGGGTCGACCTCGACGACGGTGCAGACGCAGGCGTGCACCACCGGCACGCTGAAGAGCCTGCAGAAGAGCGTGCCGTCCGGGACGACCATCCAGACCGACGGTTACGGCACGACCTATTACTGCGTCGATACATTCACCCCGGCCAATGGCGCGGGCGCGGTGATCGACGTCAGCCAGATGGACCAGCTCTATCTCGAAATGGACGTGCCGTCGGGCAACCCGAAGGTGCTCAAGTCAAACGATCCGACCACCTCGAACCGGCTCTATATCGGCACAAGCCCGACCGACATGCCGGAAGTGGCGACCGGCCAGACCGTCAATATCTTCACCGCCGTGCCCTGCGGCCAGACCGGCTACCAGGCCTGGGAAGACGGCGGCAGCGCGGTGCCGACGCCGGTCTCCAACGCCGACTTCTTCTACACCGTGCAAGGCAAATGCGACTACAACCAGCGCCCGTCGGAGACGGTGCTGACGCAGTAGCGGCGCCCTCTCCTTCTCCCCTTGTGGGAGAAGGTGGATCGGCGCGCAGCGCCGAGACGGATGAGGGGTGTTGGACGGAGCTCAGCGTCCAGCTAATCTGGCGCAATGCCGCACCAACCCGTCACTCAAGCCAAACGCAGTTTTGCCCGCACGCTTCGTCGTGAAATGACGGAAGCGGAGCACAAGCTATGGCAGGAGCTGCGCGACCGTAGGCTTGATCGGATCAAGTTTCGCCGGCAAGTGCCCATTGGAAAATACGTCGCCGATTTCGCTTGCCTCGAGGCGCGTCTCATCGTCGAGCTTGACGGTAGCCAGCACGCGGACTCGGAACCGGATTTGGCTCGCGGAGCTGAGCTGAAGGCGAAAGGGTTTCGGGTGTTGCGCTTTTGGAACGGCGATGTCCTGAAGGATATGGACGGCGTCTGTGATACGATTATCGCGTATGTAAAAGATGCTGGCTTGCAGCCCTGGCGGTGAGCTGGGTCAACCTCGACGCCAAGCTGGAGCACCCCTCATCCGTCTCGGCGCTGCGCGCCGAGCCACCTTCTCCCACAAGGGGAGAAGGGGAAGCGCTGCCCCCATCACAAACCGGTGAAGCTGTAACGAAGCCTTCCACCGCGGCGAAATGGGAGCATGACCCCACAGTGGAGACTGCTTCCCATGACCGGATTGAAGACAAGCCTGCTCGCCGGCGCGATGCTTGCGGCCACGCTCGGCGCCGCGGCCGCGCAGCCGCTGACCGTGGTCGAGCTGTTCACCAGCCAGGGCTGCTCGTCCTGCCCGCCGGCCAACGCCAACCTGATCAAGGTCAAGGACCAGCCCGGCGTGCTGGCGCTGTCGTTCAACGTCACCTATTGGGACTACCTCGGCTGGAAGGACACGTTCGGCCGCAAGGAGTTCACCGACCGCCAGGTAACCTACGAGCCGTCGCTCGGCCATGACGGACCGTTCACGCCGCAAGTGGTGGTGAACGGCAGAAGCGACGGCGTGGGCGCCGCGCCCGGCGAGATCCAAAGCCTGATCGCCAAAGGCGGTCAGACGCGGGGCCCCGAGCTTTCGCTCGACAAGGCCAAGGTCAGCATCGGCGCCGGCAAGGCGCCGGGCGGCGGCGCCGACATCTGGCTGGTGCGCTACACGAGAGGCGTCGTCGAGGTGCCTGTGGCGCGCGGCGAAAACACCGGCCGCACGCTGCCGCACGCCAATGTCGTGCATGCGCTGACAAAGCTCGGCAGCTGGCACGGCGCGGCCACCACGCTGCCGCTGCCGGCGGCCACGGGCGGCTTGAGCACCGCGGTGCTGGTGCAGGCGCAAGGCGGCGGGCCGATCCTGGCCGCGGCCGCCAACTGATCTTTCTTTTCCCTTCGCGCGGGGCCGCATTGGAGCGGCAACGCTTCACCAAGGCCCGCATACGCGCGCGCCAAAACCCAAGGAGACTATCATGACCAAGTTCCTCACGCTGCCGGCGCTGGCCTTCGCGCTTTCCGCCGCCGTCTTCGTGGCCGGCGCCCGCGCCGACGACGCGACCAACGCCATGAAGCCCGCCAACGCTATGGCGACCGACGCCATGAAGCCGGCGGCGGACGCCATGAAACCGGCCGACGCCATGAAGCCCGACGCGATGAGCACCCAGGCGATGAAGCCCGCGACGGATGCGATGAAGCCGGCCACGGACGCCATGAAGCCGGCACAGTAAGTCGGGCAAATCGCATAGGGCAGCGCAGCCCCCGCTCCGTCTCGGCGCTACGCGCCGAGCCACCTCTCCCCCGCTTTGCGGGGGCGAGGAAACGCCAATCGCCGGGCGCGCGGCCTCCGCATCCTGGTTCCTCTCCCCCGCCAAAGGCGGGGGAGAGGGGGAGCGCCGTCGGCGGTTACACACCGCCGCACGGCAAAGTGAGAACCTTCCGGCGGCTTCAAGTCGTATATAATGGAACAACAACAAGGAGACGCAACATGAACGGCATAACGACAAAAGCCGCGCGGCCATTCTTGACCCGTGGCGCGCTGGCGGCGCTGGCGCTGAGCGCGGCGGCGGCCGTCTTCTGGCAGAGCCCGGCCCGCTCGGCCGAGGACGCGGTGGTGATCCCGCCGCCGTCAGTGGACGAAAAGGCGGCGAGCGGCAGTGAGAAGGCGATCTTCGCCGGCGGCTGCTTCTGGGGCGTGCAGGGCGTGTTCCAGCACGTCAAGGGCGTCAGCAAGGCGGTATCCGGTTATACCGGCGGCAGCGCCGAAAACGCCGTCTATGAAGTGGTCGGCACCGGCCGCACCGGGCACGCCGAATCCGTCGAGATCACCTACGATCCGTCGAAAATCACCTATGGCAAGCTGCTGCAGGTCTATTTCTCGGTCGCGCACAATCCGACGCAGCTCAACTACCAGGGGCCGGATTCAGGCACCCAGTACCGCTCGACGATCTTCGCCGAGAATGAGGAGCAGAAGAAGGTCGCCGAGAGCTACATCGCCCAGCTCGACAAGGCCAAGGTGTTTCCGAAGCCGATCGTCACCACGCTCGAGACCGGCAAGACCTTCTACCCCGCCGAGGATTACCATCAGGACTTCCTGACGCTGAACCCGACCTATCCCTATATCGTCTACAACGACCTGCCCAAGATCGAGAATCTGAAGTCGCTGTTCCCGCAGCTCTACAGCGAGAAGCCGGTGCTGGTGCTGGCCTCCAGCAAGAGCTGACGAAGGCTGGTCTCCCGGCACAGGGATTTCGACCGCCGGCCATGCCTGTGCTGGCCGGCGGCTTGCATTGGCGGTTGGCCGAAACGCCCACCCAGTCGTCATCCACGGGCGGAGCAAGGAGCGAAGCGACGCGGCGCAGACCCGAGGATCCATGCCGTGACTTCCGAGCGCTGCCGCGGTGCAGATCCTGCTGCGCTGCATTCCGCAGTTCAGGTCACGGCATGGATTCCAGGGTCTGCGCGACGCCGCTTCGCGGCTGCTCCGCCCTGGAATGACGAGGCTGAGGGGCTTGCGCCAATCTCCGAGGTTTGCGCCGACTTCACGAAAAGGAACGGTGAAAATCCCCCCGCCGACAAACGGCAAGCTAGCCGCTCGCACTTTCGGTTTGGAAAGCTATCCGCCCTTTGTTTTGCTGGCAAACAGAACACAGTGTGAAGCAGTTCATAGAATTATACTTGACGCTGCAAAACATTGACATCCGATCTTCTGCCGCCGCATAATCATCGCTGTCACCTTTCGAACATTCTGTTTCAGGGCCCTGCTTCCGGCACGGATACTTGTTGGCTGCATTGGTGGGCCGGACATGCCGGCCGCGCTTTGGGAACAACGGCAGATGCGGAGGAACGACAAATGGCTGTCGAGATAAAAGTATCCGTCTACACCAATGGCGACGACGCCTTCGTCGCCTGGGCGCCGAGCGACTTCATCGCCGGATGCCGGGGTTTTCTGCTCGAGCGCGGCCGCAAGGCCGGCGCCACCGAGAAGATCGAGCCGGTGGAGAACCGCGTCGGCTTCACCAAGGACAAGCCGAAATCGGGCGACCACCGGCCGTCGGACGTGTGGCCGTTCCAACGCTTCAACTGGACCGACCATGCGGCCGATGTCGGCAATGTCGTGCGCTACCGGGTGACCGCGATGATGAGCGCCGGACCCGGCAAGCCGCTGACCAAGGGGGTGTCGAGCGACTGGACGGACTGGCACACGCTTGCCACCGACGCCGGCGGCGGCTTCTCCTGCTATTTCAACCGCGGCCTGGTGCTGTCGCAATTCGTCGCCCGCTACATGGCCAAGAACAAGCTCTCGCCGGCGGCGTTCAAGAAGAGCCTGCAGACCAATGGCGACGCGAAATTCCGCGCTTTCCTGGAAGGCGATCTCGGGCTGCGCATGGTCGGACTGACGCAAGGCGCCGGCGACGAGCTGCATGCCGCGCTCTATGAGCTCGGCGACGCGACGCTGGAGACGGCGCTGATCGGGCTCGGGCCGCGGCTCAACCTGATCCTCGCCAACGGCTCCGACAAGAGCGGCGACGGCAACCAGGATGCGCGCAAGAACCTCAACGATCACGGCATTCCAACCATCGACCGGATGCTGAAATCGAAAGGCCTCGGCCACAACAAGTTCGTCGTCGTGTCCAAGGACGGCGAGCCGAACATGGTGTGGACGGGCAGCACCAACTGGAGCACGACGGGCCTGTGCACGCAGGTCAACAACGGCTTGCTGATCGAGGACGCGGCGGTGGCGGCGCATTTCCGCACGCATTGGGACCTGTTGAAGGACGCCTCGCCGCCGAAGACCGACCCGGCCAATTTTACGCCGGCGCTGATGGCGGACAACGACGCCCCCAAGACCTTCACCGTCGGGACAGCCAAGACGACCGTCTGGTTCACCCGCACCTCCGACGGCGCCGACATGGCGGCGTTGCGCGACGTCATCACATCGGCCAAGCAAGCGGTGCTTTTCCTGATGTTCACGCCGGGCAAGCAGGGGCTGCATACGCTGGCCGGCCAGCGCGCCCGGGAAAAAGGCATGTATGTGCGCGGCGTGGTCTCGACGCTGAGCGCGGACGAGGGCGGCACCGAACAGAACTTCCTCGACATCGACCTGGTGAGCAGCGACCGGACATTCACGCCCGACCGCTACGCGGTGGCGCAGCCGCAAGGCCTCGACGCGCCGCTCGGGCCGTGGATCGCCGAGGTCAACCGGCGCACCTTCCTGTCGCAGATCGGCCACGCCATCGTGCACTCGAAGATCCTGGTGACCGACCCGCATTCGAACGACTGCGTGGTGGTGACCGGCAGCCACAATTTCTCGGCGCCGGCGAGCGAGAAGAACGACGAGAACCTGGTGATCGTGCGCGGCCACCGGAAGCTCGCCGCCGCCTATGCCACCTACGCGATGTCGGTCTACAGCCACTATCGCTACCGCTCCTACATCCGCGAGATGCGGGCGCAAGGCAAGACGCCGTGGAGCTACCTCGACGACGACGACCAGTGGCTGAAGACCGAGCTCAGGACCAAGGCGCAGGAAATCGCGTTCTGGACGGCGCAGGGTTAGTTTCCTTCTCCCTGCATGCGGGGAGAAACAGGCTGTCACTGTCCAGAACTGTCAGCAGCGGCGTCGATTCACGGTTGCACCGGGCGGCAACCGCCCTATATCAAGTCACCTTTTCCAGCCGGCCGAATTTCAGCATGTCATCCATCATCTCGATCTCCGGTGTCACGAAAACCTATGCCACCGGTTTCGAGGCGCTGAAGGAAATCAATCTCGACATCGAGCGCGGCGAGATCTTCGCACTGCTCGGACCGAACGGCGCCGGCAAGACGACGCTGATCTCGATCGTCTGCGGCATCGTCAACCGCTCGTCGGGCTCAGTCAGCGTCGACGGCCACGACATCTCCAAGGATTACCGCGCGGCGCGCAGCCTGATCGGGCTGGTGCCGCAGGAACTGACCATCGACGCCTTCGAAACGGTCTGGGCGACGGTGAACTACAGCCGCGGCCTGTTCGGCAAGGCGCCCAACACAGCGTTCGTCGAGAAGGTGCTGCGCGACCTGTCGCTGTGGGACAAGAAGGATTCCAAGGCGATCACGCTGTCGGGCGGCATGAAGCGCCGGCTGATGATCGCCAAGGCCCTGGCGCACGAGCCGCGCGTGCTGTTCCTCGACGAGCCGACGGCCGGCGTCGACGTCGAGCTGCGCCAGGACATGTGGGCGATGGTGAGGCGCCTGCGCGAGGACGGCGTCACCATCATCCTCACCACGCACTATATCGAGGAAGCCGAGGCGATGGCCGACCGTGTCGGCGTCATCAACAAGGGCGAGATCATCCTGGTCGAGGACAAGGCCGAGCTGATGCGCAAGCTCGGCCGCAAGCAGATGAGACTGGAGCTGCGCGCGCCGCTTGCCGCCATGCCCGACGGGCTTTCCCGCTATTCATTGGAGCTGTCCGCTGACGGCAACCAGCTCACCTACACCTATGACAACCAGAGCGACCGTCCAGGCGTCGCCTCACTGATCCGCGACCTCGAGGCGGCCGGCATCCAGTTCCGCGATCTCGACACCAAGAACAGCTCGCTCGAAGAGATCTTCGTCAATCTCCTGAGGCAAGAGCCATGAACCTGCGCGCGGTATGGGCGATCTACCGGGTGGAGATGGCGCGCGCCTTCCGCACGGTGCTGCAGAGCATCATCTCGCCGGTCATCTCGACATCGCTCTATTTCGTCGTCTTCGGCTCGGCCATCGGCTCGCGCATCAACGAGATCGACGGCATCCCCTACGGCGCCTTCATCGTGCCCGGCCTGATGATGCTGTCGCTTCTGACGCAGTCGATCTCGAACGCCTCCTTCGCCATCTATTTCCCGAAATTCGTCGGCTCGATCTACGAGCTCCTGTCGGCGCCGGTCTCCTATCTGGAGATCATCATCGCCTATGTCGGTGGCGCGGCGACCAAGTCGATCATGCTCGGCCTGATCATCCTCGCCACCGCGGCCTTGTTCGTGCCGCTCAGGATCGAGCACCCGTTCTGGATGATCGCCTTCCTGGTGCTGACGGCGGTGACCTTCAGCCTGTTCGGCTTCATCATCGGCATCTGGGCAAAGACCTTCGAGCAGCTGCAGCTGGTGCCGCTCCTGATCGTCACGCCGCTCACCTTCCTCGGCGGCAGCTTCTATTCGATCCACATGCTGCCCGGCATCTGGAAGACGATCACGCTGTTCAACCCGGTCGTCTACCTGATCAGCGGGTTCCGCTGGAGTTTTTATGGCAAGGCCGATGTTTCGGTCGGCGTCAGCCTCGGCATGACCCTGGTGTTCCTGGCCATCTGCATCGCGATCGTGGCCTGGATCTTCAAGACCGGGTATCGGTTGAGGAACTGACCGGACCGACGTTCGTCGTAGCTGTGGTTCCAGGAAAATCCGAAATGCCGGCGGCGCCTAGTGATCTTCTCTTAGTAGCTCCGCTAGATCGCCTTGATCAACCTCAACAGCCCCAGCATCTCCACGAAAGTCCCCTTGCGGAACGCGATATAGGTCGGCTCCTCGACGCCGTGGAAGCGGCGCTTGAAGGCTGCCTGGCCCTGCAGGTTGAAGCGCGAGCGGTTGACCCAGGGCGAGTTGTAGGCGCGCTGGAAGGCGTTGCGCCAGAAATCCGATTCGGCGAAGCCGCTCGGCTCGATGTCGAGCAGCGGCGAGAGGCCGAGCGTCACCTGTGAGATGCCTTCCTCGCGAAAGCGGTCGACGGCGAATTTGGTCAGGCCGATTTCGGCATGCGGCGTCGCGTCGACCTGCTTGCGCTTGAAGGAGGTGGTGTAGCCGATCACCTTGCCGTCGCGAAACAGCGGGTCGAAATCGAGAATGGCGAGAAGCCGACCCTCGGGGCTGTGCAATAAGAAGCGGCGCATGTCGGCGCCGAGCTCTTCGGAGAAGCGGCGGTTGAGGAAACCCATCTCCCAGCGCTTGATGATGCGCTCCTTGCGCCAGTCGGCGGACAGCTGCTTGATCTCGTCCTGCAGGATGTCGCCCCTGGCCTCGGCGAGGGTAAAACTCTTCTTGGTCAGCCAGCGCTCGGAATAGCGCACGGTCTCGTTGCGCTTGCCGGAAAAATCATGCGCCGGCAAAAGCAGCCTGGTGTCGATGCCGAGGCGGTTGACCTGGTAGCCGAGGCCGGCCAGCACCTTGGCCGTGTCGGCGCCGATCTGGACGAACCAGGGGCGGCCGGCGGCCTCGACAAAGCGCTTGATATAGGCCGGGCGGTCGGCCGGATCGGCGACCGGGTCGCCCAGCGCAAAATGACGGCTCATCTTGGTGCCGAAGGCGATGTAGCCGTCGCCATCGCTGAAATAGGACAGTTTCTTCTGCACGGCGGTGGAATAGGCGAGCGAGAAATCGCCGTGGCGGCGCACCAGCGCCAGGCGCTCCTCATCGGCCAGTTCGCGCCGCGGAACCTTGGGCGCCACGGCATCGAGAAGCCTGTCAAAATAGATGCGCAGGGGCGCCATGAGCTCCGCGTGCCAAGAAGTGATGACCTGCCGCCCTCAGGTCGCGAATCGCTGGTGACCGCTGCCGGCCACGTCGCGTCAGCGCGATATAGGATGCAATTGGCGGCGAATGAAGGGCAAACGTCCGAAAGCGTCCGTATCGTCCGTCGGCCACCGCAACAGGGCGCGAGCTTCGTCGCGGGCCGGATCGCGGCACGCGGCGAGGTTGCGTTCCCGCATGCCTATGCAGCGGCGACCGGCTTTACGAATCGATCGGTTTCGCCCGAGGAACAGAATGAACATGGCGGTGGTTCAACGCGCCGGATAATTGACGTAGGAGATTGGCTCAAGGCGCCGTGACTTCGTCATCCACGGGCGGAGCGGGAGCGAAGCGGACACGTAGACCCGAGGATCCATGCCGTGACTCTAAGGCGGCGCTGCAGCGGTGCAGAATTCTGCTCCGCTGTACTCTACGACCAAGGTAACGGCATGGCAACTGTGTTCACGCAAACGCAGTTTTGTCGCGAATGATAGCGTTGAGGACGACCAAGAGCTTCCTTGCGACGGCGATGATGGCGAGCTTCTTGGAGCCCGACCGGGCAGCAAGGGCTGTGTAGAAGGACTTGAACCGGTCGCAGGTTCTGATGGCCGTGAGGGCTGCCATATAGAGGGCGCGGCGCACGCGTGATCGCCCGCCTTGGATCTGGCTCCTGCGGTTGAGCTTGCCGCTCTTGTTGTCGAACGGGGCAAGGCCGACGAGTGCTGCGATCGCCTTGGGTGAGCGCTGGCCGAGCTCGGGCAGGAGCGCCAGCAGCGAGAGCGCGCCGACCTTGGAGACACCGGGCACGGAGACCATCAGCGCATGGTCGCGAGCGGTGTCCTGGTTTTGACGAATGACTTCGGCAATCTGGCTCTCGAACGCCTTGATGCGCGTGTCGAGGAAGGCGATCGTCTCTTCCAGATCGGCAATGACGACCTCCTCGAAAGCCTCGGCGAGGTGCTTCTTCAGCGCTGCCCGCATATTGACCAAGTGATCGCGGTGGCCGGCAAGCGATTGAAGCCGCTCGACTTCTTCGCTCGGCGCCGGCTCGGCTTCAGGGCTATAGCGACGGCCGTAGTCGCTCAGCATCCTGGCATCGAGAGGATCGGTCTTGGCGCGCCGGCGCGTCGACTTCGAATAGTGGTGGGTATGGGCCGGGTTGTGCCGCGAGAACGGCACGCCGGCCTTGGCCAGCGCATGGCGCAGGAGCCGGTCATGCACCCCTGTCGCCTCCATGACGACGAAGTCCCGACTGGGATCAAGACCCGCCACATAGGCCGCGATCGCATCGGCCTGGTTGTCGATGCGCCGAAGACGGCCGCTTGTCTCATCAAAAAAGTCGAGCCACTGCTTGGAGATGTCGCAGCCGACATAGTTCTGGGCTATCATGTCCACGCCTCTTCCTGTGGTGCGGGGTCTGCTTCGAACAGCCCCGTGCAACTGTTCAGGTTGATGGTTCACCTGTGGGAAGGGACCGGGCCATGCCACGGCCTGTCCGAAAGGACGACCAGGATCCACTCGGTCTCCTTCCCACTTCAACCATACACCAGAACCAACACACAGGATTCCAGGGTCTCCGCGACGGAGCTTCGCTCCTGCTTCGCCCTGGAATGACGACGTTGGGGAGGTTTCGGCCAATCCCCAACGTCCGTGATCATGCATGCCGATGCGGCAGCAACTCACACCGCGATCTTGCCGCCGCCCTGCTTCGTAATCGCGACGACCGAAGGCCGCACCGGCATGTCCGGCTTGAAGTCCGGCCAGCGGGTCGACGGATCCTCGTAGTAGGACGGACGGCCAAAGCCTTCCCAGTCCTCGCCGCCATCGCCCGGATGCTGGACGGCGACGAAAGCCGTCTGGTCGTCCGGCGCGAAGAGCGGGCCGCACATTTCGGCGCCGATCGGCACACGGAAGAACAGTTTCGAAGTCGCCCGCGCCGGGCCTTCGGTGTCGACCGCCCAGAGGCCGTCGGTGCGGCCGGTGGCCTTCGGGCCCTGGCCGTCGGTGGCGACCCACAGCCGCCCGGCGGAATCGACGGCGCAGTTGTCCGGCATGCCGAACCAGCCATGGGCGGTGGTCGCGGTCGAGAAGGTGGCGCCGACATCGGCCACCGACGGATCGCCGCATTTCAACAGCACTTCCCACTTGCCCTTGGCAGCGGCGAAGTCGCCGCCATCCTCGACGATCTCGATGATGTGGCCGAAGGCGTTGTCGGCGCGCGGGTTGGCGGCGTCGACCTGCTCGGCCTTGCGCTTGGAATTGTTGGTCAGCATGACATAGACCTTGCCGTTGCCGGCATTGGGCTGGATATCCTCCGGCCGGTCCATCTTGGTGGCGCCGAGCAGGTCGGCGGCGCGCCGCGTCTCGATCAGCACGTCGGCCTGGGACGCAAAGCCGTTCTCCGCCGTCAGCGGGCCCTGCCCGAACACGATCGGCATCCATTCGACCGAACCGTCCTCGGCGAACTTCGCCACATGCAGCGTGCCGTCGTCGAGCAGGTTCATGTTGGCCGCGCGGTCATCGGGATTGAACTTACCGGCGGTGACGAATTTGTAGACATAGTCGAAGCGCTCGTCGTCGCCGAGATAGAAGACGACGCGGCCGTCCTTGGCGACGATCGATTCGGCGCCCTCATGCTTGAAACGGCCCATGGCGGTGCGCTTCCGCGGCACGGAGTTGGGATCGTTGACGTCGACCTCGACGATCCAGCCGAAACGGTTCGGCTCGTTCGGCTCCTTGGCGAGGTTGAAGCGATCGTAATGCGCGCCCCACTCATAAGCGCCTTCCGGAATGCCGAGGCGCTTGTAGTTGGCGGCCTCCTTGTGGCCCGCCGGCAGGTCGCCGGAAAAGTAGCCGTGGATGTTCTCCTCGGCCATCACATAGGTGCCCCAGGGCGTGACGCCGCCGGCGCAATTGTTCATGGTGCCGATGACCTTCGTTCCGGACGGATCGGCATTGGTCTTGAGGCGATCATGCCCGGCGGCCGGACCGGACAGCGCCATTTCGGTGTTGGAGGTGATGCGGCGGTTGAGCTTGCCGTCGCGCACCACCTGCCACTTGCCGTCCTGCTTGCGGATCTCGACGATGGTGCCGCCATGCGCGGCCATCTCGACATCGACCTGCTGCTTCGAAAGCGGTGCGACCTCGGCCTTCTTCTTCCCGTCCTTCTCGACGACCGAAACGATGCCGGGGAACATCAGATGCGGGTTGGTGTATTCGTGGTTGACGACCAAAATGCCGTGCTCGGCCGAGCCGTCGATCGGGATATAGCCGACATAGTCGTTGTTGTAGCCGAACTGCCTGGCCTGTGCCTCGGCCGACTGTTTTGTCGGATCGAACTCCGGCGAGTCGGCGAAGAGCGGATCGCCCCAGCGCAACAGCACGTCGGCGTCATAGCCCGGCGCGACATGGTGCCTGTCGTCGATGCCGGTCTCGAGCTCGTCGAATTTGAAGGCCGAGCCTTCGGCAGCGCGCGCCTCGTCGGCGGCGACCAGGGCCAGCGGGCTGACGGTGGCGGCGATGGCCGAGACAGCCAGCGAACCCATGAGGAAGCCGCGGCGCGAGAAACGCGCGGCGATGATCTCGCCCATGGTGCGGTTGTCGGTCGGGTTGACGGGCGGGCCGTCATTTTCCTCGAGCTGGCTGGTCCGGAAACGGGTCTCAGGGGTCACGGTCATGTTGTTCCTCTGGCTTCTTGAGGTGGCTGGGGATTTGACCTTTCGACCCCTAAAGCGCGCCGATCACATTTTCGTGACATGGATTCGGCGTAGCCCATCGCTGGTGGTCGATGCCGGCCCCTTTCTCCCCGTACAGTAGCCTACCGTGCACACATCTTCTGTGATTGGCGTGCCTGATCAGGCCGAGGCTTGATTGCCACGTGGTTCCCCCAATCCGTCGCTGCTTCGCAGCGCCACCTCGCCAAAGACCAGCCGCTTGGAAATCTGTGCATGCCGTAGGTACGGTGACGGGGAGAAGGAGGCTTCGCCGCGATCAGCTTGACGGCTTCGCCCGCTTCGGAAACAAGGGCGGCGGCCGGCGCGGCGACGGCGTTCAAGAAGGGACGGCAAGTGAGTTTCTGGGGACTGGCGCAGCTCGGCATTTCGACGGTGATGTTCCTGCTGGCGGCGATGGTGGCCAAGCACTGGGGGATGGCGCCGAGCCTGGCCAAACTGCTTTTGACATTGGCGCTCTACACGGCGGGCAATCTGATCATGCTGCGGCTGGTGCGCGAGTTCGGCATGTCGGTATCGTTCAGCCTGTCGGCGGTGATCCAGCTTGTCGCGGTGAATGCCGTGGCGCTCGTCTTCTTCGGCGAACGGCTGAACACGCTCCAGGCGACCGGGGTGGTTCTGGCGATCGCCGCCGTCGCCCTGATCACGCTCGGGCCCTATATGCAGAAGCTCTAACCCTCGAGCCTCTCATGAAGCCATCCTCCGGCGCGCTGTTTGCAAAGATAGAATTCCCCCTGCTCCTGGCCGGGCTGGCCATCGCCGGCTGTCTGTGGGGCTTCGAGGAATTGATGGAAGTGGCGCGCGCCACGACCCCGCACGCCTTCGATACGGAAATCCTGCTTGCCTTCCGCCACGCCGGGCAGCCGGACAGTCCGATCGGCCCGCCCTGGCTGGAGGGCGCGGTGCGCGACATCACCGCGCTGGGCAGCACCGCCGTCCTGGTGCTGATCACGACGGCGACGATCGTCTATCTGCTCTTGATCCGCAGACCGGCGACAGCCCTGTTCATGTTCGCGGCCGTAGCGGGCGGGCAGGTGCTTTCCAGCCTGCTCAAGCTCGAGGTCGACCGGCCGCGCCCCGACCTCGTCTCGCATCTCGTCACCGAGACGTCGCTGTCCTTTCCAAGCGGCCACGCGATGCTGTCGGCGGTGACCTATCTGACCCTCGGCTCGCTGGCGGCCCGCTTCCTGCCGGACCGCAGGTCGAAAGTCTTCGTGCTTGGCCTTGCCGTCCTCACCACGGTGCTGGTCGGCACCAGCCGCGTCTATCTCGGCGTGCACTGGCCGTCCGACGTGCTTGCCGGCTGGTGCGCGGGCTTCGCCTGGGCCATGCTGTGCTGGCTCGCGGCGCGGCTGTTGCAGCGGCGCAAAGTGGTGGCCGACAGCGATTGACCGATGGTTGACGCATGTAAATTGACGCTTTAGACATTGTAATATTTACAATTTACATCTTCCATAGCTTCAAAAACGGATTCCGGCCGATGATCACTGCCGCACAGATGCGCGCCGCGCGGGCGTTGACCGGCATCGACCAGAAGACGCTCGCCGAGCGCGCCGGGGTCTCGCTTCCAACGATCCAGCGCATGGAAGCGAGCGACGGCGTCGTCCGGGGCGTGGTCGACACGCTGATGAAGGTCATCCAGGCGCTCGACGCGGTCGGCGTGGAGCTGATCGGCGAGAACCAGGCCAGCGAGCGCGGCGGCAGGGGCGTGCGCCTCAAGGCGACCGCGGCGCAGAGCCCGCAAGGCTAGTCTAAGCCATCCTTCACACCGCCGCTTCGATCGGCTCGGCAAGCTTCGGATTGGCGCGCGCGGCAATCAGGCAGCCGGCAACGATGAGGCATGCCCCTGCCAGCGTGGTCCAGGCCACTTTCTCGCCGAAGAAGAACCAGCCAAGCGCGATCGCCCAGATGAAGGCCGAGTATTCGGTCGGGATCAGATATTGCGCTTCGGCACGGGCGTAGGACCAGCTCATCAGAAATTGCCCGGCGAGCGACAGCAGCGCCACCCCCGCCAGGGGAAGCCAGAGATCGCTCGGCAGCGCAACGGCGAGCCAAGGTGCCGCGAGACCAAGGATGAGTGCGACGAAGAGGTTCTGGAACAGCATGATCTCGACCGGCCTGGCCAGCAGCGCCTGTTGCCGCGAGAGGATCAGATTGTAGGCATAGAACACCGTCGAGACGAGCACCGCGACCGTGCCGAGCAGGGCATCTTGCGAATGGCTGGCCGCCCCGAACTGGCCGGCCAATATGATCGCGACGCCCGCCATGCCGGCCAGCGACGCCCAGACCGCCTGCCGCCTTATGCGTTCGCCCAGCAGCAATGCCGCGAGCAAAAGCGCAAACAGCGGCGCGACGAAGCTGAGCCCGATCGCCTCGGCGAGCGGCAGCCTGGCCAGCCCCCAAAAGAACAAGACCAGGACGATGCCGACAATCGCGGCGCGCAGCGCATGCAGGCCCAGCACCGGAAGGGCCGGCTTGGAACGCGACCCCGCCGACCATGCCGCGCCGGCGACCATTGTGGCGACCACGCTGCGCCACAGCAGCGTGTTATAAACGCCGACTGCGATGGCCAGAGACTTCATTGCCGCATCCATGCCGGACAGCAGGAATATCGCCAGCGCGCATATGAGCACGGGGATCATCGGCGAAACGGCGCCGTTCAGGCTGGATGTCTTCACGTGGTTCATCTGCCGCCGCATATTCCGGCGCAAGCGGCGAAACCAGAGGCAGTCTGGGAGGATATGCCGGTCCAATCCCGATCGGCGTCGTTGCCGCCGTGACGACGTATATCAGCATCCCTGCAGCCAGCTAGCTACTGTCCGCAGCAGCCGCCACCTTTGGCCGACGTCGCCATATCCTTGAAGATCACGCAGTCTTGGCCGGGTCCTCCTGCGCACGCGGCGTTGCACCGTGTTACGAAGCTCTCCAGCCGCCGTTCAAGCAAACGAAGTTCGTTGAGTTTCTGGCGGACTTCGTCGAGGTGGGCCTGGGCGATGTCGCGCGTCTCCACGCAATCGCGCCTGCTGCTGATCGACAGGTCCAGCAAAACCCTGACCTGATCGATCCCGAAGCCGAAATCTCGGCATTGCTTGATGAAGGTCAGCCGCCCCAGATCATCATCGTCATAGGTGCGTTGACCTCCTGCCGTGCGTGGTGCCGGAGGCAGCAATCCGATCTCCTCATAGTAGCGGATGGTGGGTGTGGTGACGCCAGTGGCCTTGGCAAGCGCCCCGATGGTGAACACGCGGACGTGAAGATTCATCGCAAAAATACTCCTTGAACCTAAAGTTACTTGAAGGAGTACGCTGCCTTCAAGGTGATGCGAGAGGAAAGTTCGCTGATGGGCTTTTTCGGAAATCGTGTCGTCCTCGTCCGTTGGACGGCGGCAATGCTAGCCATCTCGGCGCTCCTATTTGCCGCCGCCGTCTTGATG
Organism: Mesorhizobium sp. RIZ17; assembly: GCF_051127865.1. Lineage (NCBI taxonomy): Bacteria > Pseudomonadati > Pseudomonadota > Alphaproteobacteria > Hyphomicrobiales > Phyllobacteriaceae > Mesorhizobium > Mesorhizobium sp. RIZ17. The sequence goes on along the minus strand of NZ_CP147861.1, from coordinate 1,865,484 downwards.
GAAGGGGGCGAGCATCGGGAGCCCGCGAGCATCGCCGCGCAAAAGGAGGGCGTGAAAGCCCAGGAACAGGGCGGCCATGATGAAGCGGCCGAAGGCCCTACTGAGGACCAAGCTCGTAAGAGCGCTGAGGCCGGTGAAACGGGTAGTCACGCTGAGGCTGGAGAACCCGACAGCCGCACCGAAGAAACGATCCTTGGCATCAACCTCGAAAACCCCTGGCTGGTATGGGGGTTCGTCGGCGTCTCAATCTTACTCGCCGCCGCCGTCAGCCGGTTTGGGTCCATTGCACGGCCTGGCAACGCGGCGCTCTTGCTGGCCATCCTGCTGGCGGGTGTTGCTGCAATTCTCGACGGCCGCGAGGTCTTCCTGCAACTCGCTCGGGGCAACGCAAGCGTCTCCGGCCTCGCCGGGCTGACGGCGCTTGCTCACGCTGCGGTCGTTATCCTGGCCGTGCTGGCCTGGCAGGCCGCTTCCGGTCCAGGAATGGAGAAAGACACGCAATGAATATTGGCAAGACAACAGCAGGCACCAGCCTTGTTCTGGTGGCCTGCGCAGTTTGCTGTGGAACCCTGATTGCGCTGCCGATCACCGCCGCCCTCGCGGCCGTCGGTGTTGGCTTGGCATCGATCGGCCGGCTTGGCTTGGCTTTGGTGGTTGTCGCCGCGGGTGGGCTTTATCTTCTCTCGCGCCGGAAGGCCGTGCCCAACGCCACCTTTCAATCAGCGATGGCTCAGAGCGATTGCGGCTGCGGCCGTCTTGCCCCTCTGTGGTCGAGGACGATGCGCGACCGTCGCCTGCACCCTTGCCGGTTCTCCTAAGCACTTTTCTGACATTCGCAGCTGCACCTCTCAATCCAGCGCCAGTGCCACGACCTCGCCCTCGCCCATCAGCGGCACGAAGATGCGCTTGCCGTCGGTGCCGATGTCGGCGCTGCCGGGCTTGAAGTGCGCCACCGCAGTCGGCGCGCCGCCGGACTTGTAGCTGTAGAGCGTGCCGGTCATGTAGGCGGTGGCGTAGATGGTGTCGCCTATGGCGATGACGCCGTCGAGATCGGCGAATTTCTGCGCGCCCAGCAGCGGCGTGACCTTCTTCGTGGCGAGGTCGACCGACAGCAGGCCGCCGGGCTCCGCGGTGCTGAAGTCGGTCTTGTTGATGCCCTTGCCCCAGGACGCGACGATCAGCCTATCGCCATCGGCGAAGACGCCGTTCGGCGAGGCCAGCAACGCGTCCTTGACGAACAGCTCCGGTCTGTCGCCGTCGATGCGGTAGATCGCGTCGGCCAGCATGTCGCTGACATAGACCTTGCCGGCGTTGTCCTGCGTCATATCGTTGAGAAACACGGCGCCGGGCACATCGATGGTCTCGACCAGCTTGCCACTGGCGAGATCGACGACGCGCACCTTGGTGATGTCGGCGGCATAAAGCCTGCCTCCGGAAATCGCCATGCCCTTGGGCGCGTCCATGCCGTCCACCCAGTGGCTCGAGATGACCTTGCCGTCCATCGACAGGAGCGACAGGTAGCCATTGCCGTCCGCCGCGCCGGGATTGCCGACGATGTTGGAGACGACGATGCGGTCGTGGGCGGCATCGACAAGCGCCGATTCCGGCTGCTCGAAGCCGGTGGCGCGCCAGAGTTCGCCGGCCTGCGCGGCGGACACCGCGGCGATGGCGGCGAAGACGGTTGAAGCGATGAGATGTTTCATGGTGCTCTCCTGTGATGACGCCGGAGAGCTAGGATTTCCGATACTTTCCTGGAAGGTGGAACGAGACTAGTATCGGTCTTCGATACCAAATCGGATGAACGAGGCGCATTCCATGAACGGTCCGATCTTCGAGGCGCTGAAACGGACGCTGAAGGCCAAGGGCCTGACCTACCGGACGCTGGCCGAGCGCATGGGCGTTTCCGAGCCGACGGTGAAGCGTATCTTCCATGAGCAGAACTGCAAGCTCGACCGGCTGATGGAGATCTGCGCCGCGGCCGATGTCGAGCTGGAGAACGTGCTCGGCGCGATGAACCGGGGGCCAGGCCCGGCCAACCGCGTCGGGCCGGAGATCGAGCGCCGCCTGGCGGCGCGGCCGGCGCTGCTTTTCGTCTTCATCATGCTGTCGGAGAAATTCACGGCCGAGGGCATCATGCGCTCGCAGGGCTTGAGCGAAGCTTCGATGTTCCTCTATCTGCGCGATCTCGAGGAGCTCGGGCTGGTGGCGCTGGGTCGCGGCCTGTCGGCAAGGCTGCTGATCGACACGCCGATCCAGTGGGATTTCGAGGGGCCGCTGAAGCCGCATTTCGAGATGACCAACAAGAATTTCGTCGGCTGGGCGCTCGGCCATATGGAGCAGGGCGCGACTTTCATCAGCTTTTCCAGGCGCATGCGGCCGCAAACCGCGGAGATGCTGCGGCGCGAAGCCGAGGAGATCGCCGAACGCGCCAGGCTGCTCGCCCACCACGACCAGCACACCACGCCCGAGGACCAGCTCACCGGCTACAAATGGACCTTCGCCTTCGGCGCGACGCCGTTTCCGGCAATCATGCCGATCGGCCCGCACCCGAGGGATGCGGGGGCGCGGGTGGCGAACGGACCTGCGAAGGGGAAACGGCCGCTGCCGGCGTAGCAGAGCGCCTTTTCCTTCTCCCCCTGTGGGAGAAGGTGGCCGAGCGAAGCTCGGACGGATGAGGGGTGTTCCAGGGAATGAGACGCTGGCGATTGCAACTCTAGACGAGCGCGCTGGCCAAGCTGGAGCACCCCTCATCCGTCTCGGCGCTGCGCGCCGATCCACCTTCTCCCACAAGGGGAGAAGGTAAAGGCGTCACGCCGCTTTCGCTTCTTCCTGGGATCCCGCGAGGTCGTCGCGCGCCTTGCGGGCGAGCCTCTTGGCCGAGCGCTTGGGGCTGTCGCCGAACAGGTCGGCGGCCTCGGCAAGGCAGGCCTTGGTGAGGCTTTTTTCGGAGCGCTTCAAGAGCTTGCGCAGAAGCTTCGTGTCGTCGGCCGGGCCGACTGGCTCGCCTTCGGCACCGAGCAGCGCGCGCATGACGAAGACGTCGTGCAATTCGCCGAGCTGTTCGCCGAGCCTGTCGACCGCCTTGCGGCGCGCCTTGATCGGCGACGGCCACAAGCGGCCGAGCAGCGACAGATGCATGGAATGCGTCTTGGCCGCCTTGCGCAAATCGTGAAAATCCTCGTCCTCGCCGCGCGCCTCCGCCTTGTCCAGCGCCTTCTTCGCCCGCCGCAAGGTGGCGCGGGCGCCGTCGGCGAGGATGTCGGCCGCCTGCTCGGGCTGGTCGGGCAGGGCCAGCCTGTCGATGCGCTCCAGACCCTCCCGGCAAGCGGCTATCGCCGCATTGATGGCGGCGTCGAGGCCGGGACCGGCATGGAGCTCATGCTGGCGCAGCACCAGCCGCTCGCGCACGGGGTCGAGGCCGCCGCCCGCGGATTGCTCCGGAAAGGCATCGGCCAAGCGGTCGACGGTCTCGATCAAGGCGGTCGCCTCGCGCGGGCCGGCCAGCAGCGCCGATACCTGCTTATAACATTCGTTCTCGGTCTGGCAGAACGGTTCGTCTCCGGAACGAACCAGGCGCAGCAAGGCGCGCACGCTTTTCAGCCGCTTGCGGCATTTGTGCAGCCCTTGCTCCGGCTTCTCGCGCGCCATCTCGAGATGGGCGATTGCCTTGCCGATCTCGTCGGCCAAAATGCGCCTGACCTCGCCGGTCAGCGGCAAGCGCGGATCGATGCGGAAGCTCATGCGGCGATCTCCGGAATCCCCCCGAGGGCCAGCGACGCGTTGTAGAATCTCGACTCGCCGGTGACCTCGCGACCGAGCCAGTCGGGCAGCATTTCGTCAGATACGTCCTCCGGCGTCTCCAGCTCCGCGATCACCAACCCCGCGAGCTTGCCGCCGAAAACATCGACTTCATAGAGATAGCCGCGGTGTCTAACATGGTGGCGTGTCTTCTCGATGACACGTCCGATGGCAAACGCCGTCAATTCCTCGGCCTCGGCAAGCGGGATCGAATATTCGAACTCGTCGCGCTCGCGCGCCCTGTCGCCGAACTTCAGCGTCAGCCTGGCGGAACGCCCGTCGCTGATGCGCACGCGCACGGTGCGGCCAGGCTGGGCGGCGACATAGAACTGGCGAATGCGGATCTCCGCCTCGATCCCGTCGCGCCAGGCCGAACTGGAGACCAGGAACTTACGCTCGACTTCCTTGCCCATGGCCGGGCACTAAAGCCTGTGAGGACCGAGAAGGCAAGCCGACTCAGGGGTCAAATTTGACTTTAATCAATCGATTGATTAAAGTTGAGACATGAACAGGCAACCAGGCATAAAAAGGCAGCAGCGCGAGGCCACTACTGCGGAGCAAACGCGAACGGCGCTTGTGCACGCCGCGCTCAAGCTGTTCGGACGGCAGGGTTTCGACGGCACCTCTACGCGCCAGATCGCGGCCGAGGCCAAGGCCAATATCGGCTCCATCGCCTATCATTTCGGCGGCAAGGAGGGCCTGCGCGCGGCAGCCGCCGACTTTATCGTCGACACCATCCAGGGGGTTGCCGGCCAGGCGCTGGGCGGCGCGCAGGCAGCCGCACCCCTCGACCCCGAGGCGGCCCGGGCCCAGCTTTTCGCGGCGCTCGAGCGGATGGTGGGTTTCGTCGTGGCCAGTCCGCAGGCCGGCGAGATCGTACAATTCGTACTTCGCGAGCTCTCGCATCCGACCGCCGCGCTCGACCGCATCTATGCCGGCGTGTTCGAGCCGACGCACCGACGGCTGTGCCAGATCTGGGAACAGGCGACCGGCGAACCGGCCGAGAGCGAGGCGACCAAGCTCACCGTCTTCACCATGATCGGCCAGGTCATCTATTTCCGCATCGGCCGCGAGGCGGTGATGCGCCGGATGGGATGGCGCGGGATCGGCAATGAAGAGGCCGCCAAGGTGGTGGCGGTCACGACCGACAACCTCAGGGCAATGCTGGCGGCGCGCGGGCCGGCCGCCGGCAAGAAGGGCAAATCATGAGTTTCCTCTGTTCGCTGCCGCTCGCGGCGCAACTGTTCGGCGCCTGCGCGCCGACAGCACCTTTGGCCGTCGGCTATGTCGAGGGCGAATATGTGCTGATGGCGCCGATCGAAGTGGCCCAGGTGGCGACGGTGACGGTCAAGCGCGGCGACCGCGTCGAGACCGGCGCGGCGGTGGCGACGCTCGAGGACGCCGACGCCAAGATCGAGGTGGCGCAGGCTGAGGCCGCGCTGGCGCAGGCGCAGGCCCAGCTCGCCGATTTGCAGGTCGGCAAGCGCCCCGAGGAAATCGCCGTGCTCAAGGCCGAGGTCGACATGGCGAAAGCCCAGGCCGCCGACGCCAAGCGCAAATATGACCGCGCCAGCGACCTCTACAAACGCGGCACCGGCACCCAGGCCGACTACGACACCGCCTCGGCTTCGCTGGAGACGGCCAACGCCCAGGTCGGGCAGGCGGAAGCCAATCTCGCCGTCGGCAACCTGCCGGCGCGGGCCGAGACCATCAAGGCCGCCGACAACCAGGTCAAGCAGGCGCAATCGAGCCTGGAGCAGGCCCGGTGGCGGCTGTCGAAGCGGGTGCTGACCGCGCCCTCGCCCGGCCGCGTCAACGACGTCATCCGCAACCCCGGCGACACCGCCGGGCCGGCCGCGCCGGTGATCTCGATGCTGCCGGACGGCGCCGTGAAGCTCAGCGTCTATGTGCCGGAAAGGGCGTTCTCGGCGGTCAAGGTCGGCACCGAGCTCGACGTCCATTGCGACGGTTGCGGGGCAGGATTGAAAGCGCGCGTCAGCTATGTCTCGCCCGATCCCGAGTTCACGCCGCCGGTGATCTATTCGCTCGAGAACCGGCAGAAGCTGGTCTATCTCGTCGAGGCGCGACCGGAGGGCAATGCGGGACCGCTGCAGCCCGGCCAGATCGTCGATGTCGATCTCGCGGATCTCGGGCAATGAACGTCATCGACGTCCGCGGCCTGGTCAAGCGCTTCGGCGACAAGACCGTCGTCGACCACGTGACGATGACGGTCGCCGAAGGCGAGATCGTCGGCTTCCTCGGGCCGAACGGCTCGGGCAAGACGACGACGATCCGCATCATGTGCGGGCTTCTGACGCCGGATGAAGGCGACGGCACGGTGCTGGGCTTCGACATCCGCACCGACGCGCTCAAGATCAAGCGCGAAGTTGGCTACATGACGCAGAAATTCTCGTTCTACGAGGACCTGACGATCGGCGAGAACCTCGAATTCGTGGCGCGGCTCTACCAGCTGAGGCCGGTCGAGCAGTATGTGGCGAGGACGCTGGAGGAGCTCGGCCTGGCGAGCCGCCGCAACCAGCTGGCCGGCACGCTTTCCGGCGGCTGGAAGCAACGACTGGCGCTGGCCGCCTGCATCATGCACAAGCCGAAGCTGCTGCTGCTCGACGAGCCCACGGCCGGCGTCGACCCCAAGGCGCGGCGCGAGTTCTGGGACGAGATCCATCGGCTGGCCGGCGGCGGGCTGACCGTGCTCGTCTCCACCCATTACATGGACGAGGCCGAGCGCTGCCACCGCATCAGCTACATCTCCTACGGCAAGATGCTCGCCACCGGAACGGTGGACGAGGTGGTGAGGAATGCCGGGCTGACGACGTTCGTGCTGCAGGGGCCGCGGCTCGACCAGGTGGCCGAAGCGCTGCAAGGTCGGCCCGGCGTCGACCAGGTGGCGCCGTTCGGCGCGACGCTGCATGTCGTCGGCTCCGACAAGGCGGCGCTGGAAAAGGCGCTGGCCGATGTCGAAAAGGAGCACAAGGACGTGACGGTGACGCCGGGCGAGACCAGCCTGGAGGATGTGTTCATCCAGTTCATGTCCGGCTCGAAGGACAACATGACATGAACGCGGTCTTCTCCTTCGCCAGGCTTGGCGCGCTGCTGATCAAGGAATTCATCCAGATGCGGCGCGACCGCATCACCTTCGCCATGATGCTGGGCGTGCCGCTGATGCAGCTCGTGCTGTTCGGCTTTGCGATCAACAACGACCCGAAGAGCCTGCCGGCCGCACTCGTGGCGACCAGCAGCGATCCCTACACGCGCGCCATGGTCTCGGCGTTGCAGACCACCGGCTACTACCGCTTCGACCATGTCGCGCAAAGTGCGGCGGAAGCCGAATTCCTGATGGCGCGCGGCGACGTCTCTTTCGTCGTCACCATTCCCGCCGATTTCGCCCGGCGGGTGGAGCGCGGTGACAACCCGCAGATCCTGATCGAGGCCGACGCCACCGACCCGTCCGTTGCCAGCGGCGCCATCTCCACGCTCGGCACCATTGCCGGCCAGGCGCTGCTGAGAGCCCAGGGCACCCAGGACGCGGCCAGGGAAGCGGCGCGCGGCCAGCTCGATGTCGTCGTGCACCGACGCTACAATCCGGAAGGCGTCTCGCAATACAACATCGTGCCCGGCCTGCTCGGCGTCATCCTGCAGATGACCATGGTGATGATGACGGCGATGGCGCTGACCCGCGAAACCGAGCGCGGCACCATGGAGAACCTGCTCGCCATGCCGTCCAGTCCCGCCGAGATCATGCTGGGCAAGGTGCTGCCTTTCCTCGTCGTCGGCGCCGTGCAGGTGGTGGTGGTGCTGGTGGCGGCGAAGCTCCTGTTCGGCATCCCCTTCGTCGGCAGCCTGACGCTGCTGCTCTCCTCGGTGCTGGTCTTCGTGCTTTCGCTGGTGCTGCTCGGCTATACGATCTCGACCATGGCCCGCTCCCAGATGCAGGCGATGCAGCTGACCTTCTTCTTCTTCCTGCCATCGCTGCTGCTCTCCGGCTTCATGTTCCCCTATCGCGGCATGCCGGGCTGGGCGCAGACTTTCGGCGAGATCTTCCCACTGACGCATTTCCTGCGCATCACCCGCGCGGTCATGCTGAAGGGCGCGGCGCTGCCGGCGGTGGCGACGGAGATCGGCTGGCTGGTGGTGTTCGTGGCGCTGTTTGCCGGCGTGGCGCTGGTGCGGTTCAGGCGGACGCTGGACTGATCGCATTCATAGACAGGCAAGAAGCTCACGAGCCGAGATAGCAGCTCCAGCGCTTGTTCGCGCCCAAATCACACTTCCGGTTTGGGCTTGATTTGGCCGATTCGTTCAATCGCCGCACAGCCCGCATTCGATATCTTGACAGACATATGGCCCGCGCCGCGACCGGGTCGCGGTCAGCGAGCGCAAAACGAACACAATAAAGGAGAAGTGCAATGAGAGCGCGATTTGGAATATTGACGCTCGGCGTGGACGATCTTGAGCGGTCGCTGAAGTTTTACCGCGATGGCCTTGGATTGCCCACGGAGGGCATCGTCGGGCAAGAGTTTGAGCACGGAGCTATCGCCATCTTCCATTTGGAGGGCGGCATGGTGCTTAGCCTGTTTCCTCGCAGCGACCTTGGGCTCGACGCGGGCATCGATCCTACACCACGCAGCCCCACCGAATTCAGCATTGGTCACAACGTGTCCAGCGAAGCCGAGGTCGATCGAGTGATGGCGCGGGCCGAAACTGCGGGAGCGCGTATCACGATACCAGCGCGCAAGACCTTCTGGGGCGGCTATGCCGGTTATTTTCAGGATCCCGACGGTCATCTCTGGGAAATCCTGCACAATCCGGCCTTCCTCCCGACCGGTGAGTGAGCAGGCCAGCCGGTCGGGTGATTAAGGAAAAGTGTGAGTGGTTATGCTCGGCGACTTCGCCGTAGCCTTCCGTCTGGAATTGCGTCAAAACAAAGAGATAGAGTGGGTTAGCTGTTTCCGTGAAACGGAGAACCACTCTAGGCATTCGCATCCGGGTGCCGCGATACCAATCGCCACTTCTACGCAGCAGCCATGATCCGCGCATAGGTGCCGAAATCGACATTGCCGCCTGACAGGACGACGGCAACGCATTTACCGGCGAGGTCGATCTCGCCGGTGGAGAGCGCGGCGAAGGCGACGCAGCCGCCAGGCTCGACCACAAGCTTGAGATAGGCCATGGCGTCGCGCATCGCCTGGGCGGCGGCCTCGTCGGAAACGGCGATGGCGCCGGCGAGATTGCGGCGGTTGATCTCGAAGGTGATGGCGCCGGGTTCGGCGGTCAGCAGCGCATCGCAGATCGAGCTATGGCCCGGCTCGTTCGAGACCCGCTCGCCCTTGGCCAGCGAGCGGCGCGTATCGTCGAAATGCTCTGGCTCGACGGCCCAGACGGCGGTTTGCGGCGAAGCGTCCTTGACGGCGACGGAAATGCCGCTCGACAGGCCGCCGCCGCCGCAAGGCACGACGACGGCGTCGAGCGCCACGCCGAGCGCTTTCGCCTGCTTCATCAGTTCCAGGCCGATCGTGCCCTGGCCGGCAATGATGGCGGGATCGTCGAAGGGCGGCACCAGCACCATGCCCCTCTCGACATAGGGGCGTACGACCGCCATGCGGTCGTCCTTGAAACGGTCGAACGGCACCACTTCGGCGCCCATCTTGCGGACATTGCCGACTTTGAGCGCGGGCGCGTCGGCCGGCATGGCGATCACCGCCTTGACGCCGAACATGGCGGCCGAGGCCGCCACGCCTTGCGCGTGGTTGCCGGAGGAGAAGGCCACGACGCCACGGCCGCGCTCCTCCTCGCTCAAGCTCGACAGCTTGTTGTAGGCGCCGCGGATCTTGAAGGAGCCGGTGCGCTGCAGCGTCTCGGGCTTGAACAGGATGCGGCCGCCATAGCGCTTGTTGAGCTCGGGCGATTCGATCAGCGGCGTTTCGACGGTCAGGCCGGAAAGCCGCGCGGCGGCGGCGCGGATGTCGGAGATGCCGGGGAGGGTGGTCATGGCGGGCCTCGCAGGATGGATCCCGGCATGGTGCACGCAAATCGAGGCGTCGCGCCAACGAAAAAATGTGATGGAGACAAGGTTTGGCGGTGATGGCGACTGCGGCGAAGTGCTGATCTCCCCCTTGCGGGGGAGATGGCCGGCAGGCCAGAGGGGGGTGCTGTCCCGCCGGCCTGTCCTTCGTCATTCTAGGGCGGAGCAAGGAGCGAAGCGACGCGCGCAGACCCTAGAATCCATGCCGTGACGGTTGAGCGCCGCCACGGTGCAAAACGCTCACCAGCCAATTCCGCGAAACAGCTCGAACCACTCCGGATTGGTCTTCTCGATGAGCTCGATCTTCCATTGCCGTGGCCAGCGCTTCAATGACGTCTCACGCTGGATGGCGTCGGTGATGTCGAAAGCTGGAGCCTTGGCCGGTCTTGTGCTCGGGCATCCGGCGAGCAAGGTCGTTGGTGACGCCGATATAGATCGTGCCGCCTTTCTGGCTCGCGGTCATGTAAACATAGCCTGTCATGTGGCGATCTCAGTTGGCACCATTGCCAACGGCTATTCTCAACCGTTGCATTCTACGGCCAATGTCACGGCATGGATTCTAGGGTCTGCGCGCGTCGCTTCGCTCCTTGCTCCGCCCTAGAATGATGGGTGGACGGCCCCTTGCGGCATCGAATGTGCCAAACTGGGCTGTGATTAACTCCAGCGGAAGGAGACCGTCCGTCATGCAAGCTATCAGATTTGGTATCGATTTGGCCAAGAATGTGTTTCAGGTGCACGGCGTGGATGCGACCGGGCGCGTGGTGGTGCAGCGCCAGCTGCGCCGCGCGCAGGTGGAGAAGTTCTTCGCCGCGCAGCCGCCGGCGCTGATCGGCATGGAGGCCTGCGGCTCGGCTCATCATTGGGCCCGCACGCTCAGCGCGCTTGGCCATGAGGTCAAGCTGATGCCGCCGGCCTATGTGAAGCCCTATGTTCCGCGCAACAAGAACGATGTGCGCGACGCGCACGGCTGTTGCGAGGCGGTAAGCCGGCCCGACATGCGCTTCGTGCCGATCAAGACGGTCGAACAGCAATGGGCCAGGGGCCTGCACCGCACGCGTGACCTTCTGGTGCGCCAGCGCACGCAGTTGGCCAACGCCATGCGTGGCCTGCTCTATGAGATGGGCCAGACAAGCGCCCAGGGGGCTGCGGGCCTGGAAGCGCTGCTGCAGCGCATCGAGACCTCGGATGAGGCCATCCCCGCGGCGCTGCTGATCTGCCTGGCGCCGCTGGCCGGACAATGGCGGGCGCTGGATGGCGAGATCGGCAAGCTGGACAAGCAGATCCTGGCTCAGGTCAGGCAGCAGCAAGCGGCCTTGCGGCTGACGACGATCCCGAGCGTCGGCCCGATCATCGCACATGCAACCATCGCGGCCATTGGCGACGGCCGCCAGTTCGCCTCGGGCAGGGACTTCGCGGCGTGGCTCGGCCTGACCCGCAAGAGTCATGACACCGGCGGCAAGCACAACTTGACGGGCCATATCAGTCGCGCCGGCGACAGAGACCTGCGAAGGCTGCTCATTCTCGGCGCCAGTTCCTGGCTGCGCCAGGTCAGGGCCAAGCCCGACAGAGGCTCGCCCTGGATACGCGGCCTGCTGGCCAGGCGCCCGGTCAAGGTCGCGGTCGTGGCGCAGGCAGCCAAGACCGCGCGCATCATCTGGGCAATGCTGAGCTCGGGACAGGAATACAGGGCGCCGGCTGCGGCATAACCCGCAAAGCGAGGCCCTTAACAGCGTAAGGAGCAAATAGCAGCACGGCAAAATGGTCAGGACCTGGGTCGAGACACTCCGCCTTCGTCATCGCGATTAAAAAGCGCGCTAGAATGATTGGAACTCGATCCGCGTAACCCCTGAGGGCCAGCGGTCATCAAATCGACCGCATCAAAGGCCGAATACATGACCGCTCCAGACTTAAGCCGTCGCCGCTATTTTGCCTCTTGCCCAAGAGGGGCCGTCCATACATGACGAAGAATAGGGCGCCACTCGCGCGCAATGCCCCTCTGTCGCCTTGGCGACGTCTCCAGGGGGCTGACGCTGTCAGATGCGATTGCCCTGCCCGCCCAAGGGGGAGGTTAGCAGCTTCGGCCGGCGCCCTGATGACCTGCTTGGCGGCGGTGACGGCTGAGGCTCACCCCAGCAGCGTCTTCGTCCTTTTGCTGCCGCCGAGCTTGCGCCAGGAGTTGAAGCGGTGGGTGGCGGCAGCGAAGGATATCTTCATCTGCTGGGAAACCGTGTAGCGCGACTTGCCCTCGTCGAACATGCGGTAACAGCACTCGGCGCCTTCCTCGGTCAGCTTGCCGTCCGGCGTCTTGTTGTGTGGGTTGGCCGGGTCGAATTTTTCGAGCTGCTCCTCGACAAGGCCCTTCAGGCGCTGCAGGTCGGCCTCGATGCTGGCGATGAGATCGAGAACGGGCTTCGCATCGAATCCGTGCGGAGGCTTCTTGTGCGTCATTCCTTTGGTTCCTTCAATTTCGGCTGTTGCCGACTATATAGGCTAACATTTGGTGATAATGAAGAGGCGGCGCGGCTCCGCTGGATCACTCTTTCGCGCGCGCAGTCGTGCCGTTCACAATTGACGTTCGACGGCCAAGACTCTAGTTTAGAATTATTCTAAACTAGAGTGATCCCATCATGCTTTCCCGTGTTTTCGGCTTCGGCCGCCGTTCGTTCGATTCACTGTCGGAGCAGGAGATCCTGGCGCTGGCGATCTCTTCCGAGGAGGATGACGGGCGCATCTATCGCGCCTATGCCGATGGCCTGGCGCAGGACTTTCCGCAATCGGCAAAAGTGTTCGAGGCGATGGCCGAGGAGGAGGACGGGCATCGCGATTCGCTCATCGAGCTTTACCGCAGGCGCTTCGGCGAGCGCATCCCGCTGATCCGGCGCGAGCATGTGAAAGGCTATTTCGAGCGCAAGCCCGACTGGCTGGTGAAGCCGCTCGGCATCGAGCATGTGCGGCGACAGGCCGAGGCGATGGAGCAACAGGCCTATCGCTTCTATGTCGAGGCGGCCAAGCGCACCACCGACGCCTCGACGCGAAAACTGCTCGACGATCTCGCCGTGGCCGAACAGGGCCATGAGAGCTCGGCGCATGACTTGCAGCAGGAGCACGTGCCGGGGACGGTCCAGGTCGAGGAGGCGAGCGCCGAGCAGCGCCAGTTCATCCTCACCTACGTGCAGCCCGGGCTGGCCGGGCTGATGGACGGGTCGGTGTCGACTCTGGCGCCGATCTTCGCAGCCGCCTTCGCCACGCACGACACCTGGCAGACGCTTCTGGTCGGCCTCGCCGCCTCGATCGGCGCCGGCATCTCGATGGGCTTTACGGAAGTCGCCTCCGACGACGGCAAGCTGTCGGGGCGCGGCTCGCCGATCAAGCGCGGACTGACGGTCGGCCTGATGACGACGCTGGGCGGCCTCGGTCACGCGCTGCCCTATCTGATCCCGCACTTCTGGACGGCCACCGCCGTGGCGGCGGTGGTGGTGTTCTTCGAGCTCTGGGCGATCGCCTTCGTCCAGAACCGCTACATGCAGACGCCCTTCTGGCGCGCCGCCTTCCAGGTGGTGCTGGGCGGCGCGCTGGTGTTTGGCGCGGGCGTGCTGATCGGGAATGCGTAGGGCTGGCGTCCCCTTCTCCCCTTGTGGGAGAAGGTGGATCGGCGCGTCAGCGCCGAGACGGATGAGGGGTGTTCCAGCGGAGTGAGACGCCGGCAAACTTGCCGTCTCCTCCGGCGTCGCCAAGCTGGAGCACCCCTCATCCGTCGCCTTCGGCGACACCTCTCCCACAAGGGGAGAAGGAGAGACACGCTTCACCCATTCACGGCGCGACTATCTCCAGGCGCCTCCGTCCTCTCTGTCAGCCCATAGTCGCGCACGACATGGGCGATGCGCAGACGGTAGCCGGCAAAGATTCCGCCACGGCCGGCCTGCTGCGCCTGCCGGTGCTCCTCGGTGTTGCGCCAGGCCTTCACCGCTTCCTCGTCGCGCCAGAATGACAGCGACAGCACGCGCTTCGGATCGGTAAGGCTCTGGAAGCGCTCTACCGAGATGAAGCCGTCGATGCCGTCGAGCAGCGGCCGGAGATTGGCGGCGATTCCGAGATAGGCATCGCGCTTTCCCTCCGCCGGCTCCACTTCGAAGATGACAGCGATCATGCTTCTATTCCCTCCTTGACCGTCACGTCGGTGCGAAAGACCTGCCGCGGACCATGCCGTCCGGACACCAGCTTCAGGAAGACGCGGTCCTCCTTGAGGATGAACTTCTCGCGCCGCGCGAACTCGTAATTTGCCTTGCCGGCCGGGTCGGCGGCAAGCCGCGCGCGATAGGCCTCGTAGGCCGCGAGGCTCTCGATGTCGTAGGCGGCGTAGGCCGTGGTGGCAGAGCCTTCATGCGGGGCGTAGTAGCCGATCAGATCGGCGCCGCAGCGCGGAATAGCCTGGCCCCAGGCCCGCGCATATTGCTCGAAGGCCGCCTTGCCGAACGGGTCGATCTCGTAGCGGATGAAGCAGGTGATGGTCATTGTCGGTCTCCTCGTCTGGTTGGTTTTCGACGACGACGGTTCGATCCCGGTCGAAACATCGCTTGCGTCATTGTGCTAGGCATCTTCCTGTCAGGAGAGCTTGCCGCGCTGCTTGAGATGACCGCAGAATAGTGCTTCCCTGACGGGAATGCTTCGATGAGGATCGAACCATGCGTGAAGGACCCGACATCGCCCGCATCGCCAGCCTGGTCGGCGACCCGGCCCGCGCCAATATGCTGAACGCCCTGATGGGCGGCACGGCGCTGACGGCGTCGGAGCTGGCGCTGGAGGCCGGCGTGTCGCTGCCCACCGCTTCCTCGCATCTGTCGAAGCTGATGGATGGCGGGTTGCTGACCTTGGCCAGCCAGGGCCGGCATCGCTACTACGGCCTGGCCAGCGCGCAGGTGGCCGGCATGATCGAGGCGATCATCGGCGTCGCCGAGGCGGTCGGCCCGAAGCGGGTGCGGCCCGGACCGCGCGATGCGGCCATGCGCGTGGCGCGGGTCTGCTACGACCACCTCGCCGGCGAGCAGGCCGTGGCGATGCTCGACCGGCTCTTCGACAGGAAGCTTTTGCTGCGCGACGACAATGAGATCAGGCTGTCGTCATCCGGCGCCTCGCATTTTTCCGCGCTCGGCATCGAGACCCATGCCAAGGCGCGGCGGCCGGTGTGCCGCGCCTGCCTCGACTGGAGCGTGCGGCGCTCGCATCTCGCCGGCACGCTGGGCGCCGCCATCCTCGACAAGATCATTGCCGAGAAATGGGCGCGCCGCGAGAAGGACAGTCGCGCCGTGGTGTTCTCGCCCAAGGGCAGGCAGGAGTTCGAGAGGGTGTTTCTGGCGTAGGCGGGTGCAACGATAACCTCGCAATGTCGGCGCGAGGCACCCCCCTCTGCCCTGCCGGGCATCTCCCCCTCAAGGGGGGAGATCGATGTCACGCCGGCTTTCGCCAACCTTCAACGTTGCAGGACAAGCGAGGCGCCGAAACTGCCAATCTCCCCCCTTGCGGGGGAGATGGCCGGCAGGCCAGAGGGGGGTGCTGTCCCGCCGACGTTGAAAGAATCACCCCCGCTTCAACACCTTCCCCAGCTTGAAGAACTCCTTCCACGGATCAGCCTTCTTCACCTGTGCCAGCGTGGAAGCATCGCCAAGCGGGAAAGCATTCGGCGCCAAGCCCTTCTCGAGCTCCGCCCACGTCACCGGCATCGATACCGTCGCGCCCTTCTTGGCGCGCGAGGAATAGGGCGCGACCGTCGTCGAGCCGCGACCGTTGCGCAGGTAGTCGACGAAGATTTTCCCGGTGCGCGCCTTCTTCGACAGCGTCGCCGTGTAGCGATCGGGTGCCGCCTGCTCCAGCGCGCGGGCGAAATCATGCGCGAAATCCTTGACCGCGTCCCACTCCGCCGAGGGTTTCAGCGGCACCAGCACGTGATAGCCCTTGCCGCCGGAGGTCTTGACCAGGTTCGGCAGCGACAGCTCGTCGAGCTGCTTGCGGATGTCGAGCGCTGCCTCGCGCACCTTGGAGACATCGACACCTTCGTCCGGATCGAGGTCGAAGATGATCTGGTCCGGCTTTTCCAACGCATCGAGCGTGCAGCCCCAGATATGCACCTCGACCACGCCATACTGGACAAGCGCGGCAAGGCCGTCGAAATCCTTGATATAAAGGATCTCCTCGCCATCGGTCGGATCCTTCATCCTGGCGATCTTGTCGCTCATGCCGGGCGAGGCGTGTTTCTGGAAGAAGCGCTGACCGTGGATGCCGTCCGGCGCGCGCACGAGGCTCAGCGGCCGGTTGACGACGAATGGCTCCATGCGCGGCCAGACCAGCGCGTAGTGATCGAGCAGGTCCTGCTTGGAGACTTTTTCGTCGGGCCACAGCAGCTTCTCGGGATGCGAGAGCTTTATCGCCGTCTTGGCCGCCCCGGCCGAGGATTTCGGCGCGGCCTTTGCGGCCGGCTTTGCTTCGCCTTCGGCCTTGCCGGCTTTCTTCGGTTGTTCCTGCACGACTTCCTCCGGCGGCTTGTCCTCGCGAAGCCCCTGGAACGAGGCGTGGCGGATTATACGGTCGGATGTCCAACTGCGGAACTCCACCTCGCCGACAAGTTCCGGCTTGACGAAGGTGAGCCCCTTGCCCTTCGGCACGGCGGCCGAAAAGGGCGACGTCTTCGCCGTGAGCCCGTCGAGCTTCTTTTTCAAATCCGTCAACACCTTGCCGGAAAAGCCGGTGCCGACGCGGCCGGCGTAATGCAGCTTGCCGCCCTCGTTGAAGCCGACCAGCAGCGAGCGCACGCCGCGTCCCGTCTTGTCGGAAGGCAGATAGCCGCCGATGACGAATTCCTGCCTGAGCGTGCATTTCGACTTGATCCAGGAGAGCCCCCGCCCGCTGCGATAGGGCGCGTCGGCCCGCTTCGACACCACGCCTTCCAGGCCCATGCGGCAGACATGCTGCAGCATGACCTTGCCCGGTTCATGAAAGTGATCGCTGAAGCGCAGCGCCGAATTTTCGGGCTGCTTGCCGAGCAGCTCGGCCAGCGCCTGCTTGCGCTCGACCAGCGGCTCGCGGCGCAAATCCCTGCCGTCGAGCCGCATCAGGTCGAAGACGTAATAGACGAAGCGGTCGGCGCGGCGGGCCGACAGATCCGCCTGCAGCAAGGGGAAGGACGACACGCCGCTGTCAGCCAGCACCACGACCTCGCCGTCGATGATGGCGTTGCGGCATTTCAGCTTGGCAAGCGCTGCCGTCACCGGACCGTCGAACTTTCCGGTCCAGTCGAGGCCGGCGCGAGTGAGCAGCCTGACGTCGCTGCCTTCGATCTGCGCCTGCATGCGGTAGCCGTCGAACTTCACTTCATGCAGCCAGTCTTCGCCGGCAGGCGCATCCTTCTCCAGCGTCGCCAGCTGCGGCTCAATGAATTCGAGACGCTTGCCATGCCCGGCCTTGGCCTTGCCGGCGGCAGGCCTGTTGGATTGCCACACCTTCGGCTTCTCGCCCTTGGCGGCTTTGCCTTCGCCGACCTCCTCGATGGTCAGACCCGACTTCACCGATTTCGGCTCGTCCGCAAGAACATCCTCGCCGGGACGGGCAGCGGCATCGTCGGATTTGATCAGCAGCCAGTTGTCGCGCTTCTCGCCGGGGCGCGGCCTCAGCCTGACCAGATGCCAGCGGCCGTTGAGCTTGTGGCCTTCGAGCTCGAAGTCGATATGGCCCTTCTTCATGCCCTGGGCCGGATCGCCGTCCGGCGTCCACCTGCCTTCGTCCCAGACGATGACCGAGCCGCCGCCATACTGGCCCTTCGGAATGGTGCCTTCGAAGGAAGCATAGTCGATCGGGTGATCCTCGACATGAACGGCCAGCCGCTTCTCATGCGGATCGAGGCTCGGCCCGCGCGTCACCGCCCAGCTCCACAAGACGCCGTCATGCTCCAGCCGGAAATCATAGTGAAGCCGTGTGGCGGCATGCTTCTGGACGACGAAGATGCCGCCCGCCTGCTTGCCGCGCGTTACCTTGCCGGCCGGCTCGGCGGTTTTCCTGAAATCGCGCTTGGCGTGATATTGCTCGAGGCCGGCCATGGCGCCATTCTCCTATGCGGATTTACGTTTTGGCGCGGGCTTGCTCTTGCTTTTCCCGGCCGCCGCTTTCGATGTGGCTTTGCCGCCGCCTTCCGCGTTGAGGCTCTTCTTCAGCGCGTCGAACAGGTTGACCACATTGGAGGGCTTCGGCGGCGCCTTGGCCTTGGGCGCCTTCTTGCCCGCCTTCTTGGCGCGGATCAGCTCGAGCAACGCGTCCTCGTAGCGGTCCTCGAATTTCGACGGATCGAACTTCGTCTTCTTGCCGTCGATGATATGCTGGGCGAGATCGATCATCTCCTTGTCGGTCTTCGCCGCCGCTATGTCCTCGAACACCGTCGCCGGCCGGCGCACGGTGTCGTCATAGCGCAAGGTGGTCAGCACCATGCCCTTGCCGAGCGGCTCGATCACCACCGGGCGCTCGCGCTGGTAGAGCACGATGCGCGCGAGGCCGGCCATTTTCCTCGCCGCCATGGCGTCGCGGATGACGGCGAAGGCTTCTTCCGAGACCTTGTCGGCCGGAGAGACATAATAGGGCGTGTCGAGATATATCTGCTCTATCGACGATTTCTCGACGAAACCGTCGAGGCTCATCGTGTGCGAGGATTCGATCTGCACCGCCTCGATCTCGTCCTCCTCGATATGAATGAAATCGCCGTCGCTCACCTCATAACCCTTGATCTCGTCGCCCTCTTCGAGCGGCTTGCCGGTCCCGGCATCGACATAGATGCGTTTGACGGTGTTGCCGGTCTTTCGGTTGAGGATGCGGAACGAGACTTTCTCGGCATGGGTCACGACGTTGGTCAGCTCGATGGCACATGTGACCAGCGACAGCTTGAGATAGCCCTTCCAGGCCGGACGTGGTGCCATTGCGAACTCCTGCGCGATGCGGTTTCAACCGCAACGGACAGGGGTTCGCTTGGGTTCCGGGGAGGCTGGCCACGCGGCCTGTTATTCGGCGGCCTGCAGGTTGACCTTGCTTTCGGCGATCTCGGTGAGCTTGCGGTCGGTCGCCTCTTCTTCCTTGAGGTTCTTGGCCAGCACGTTGGCGCAGTCGCTGCGGCCGAGCTGCCTGGCCCAGGCGATCAGCGTGCCGTAGCGCGTTATCTCATAATGTTCGACGGACTGGGCGGAGGCGATCAGCGCTGCATCCAGAACTTCCTTGTCGTCGACATCGCCGCTGACTTCGTCAGCCTCTGCAAGGATGCCGTCGATGGCCGGGCAGTTGACAGTCTTGGCCTTGACACCGTGCAGCTCGAACACCTGCTCGACCCGCTCGATGTGGCCCTTGGTCTGCGCGAGATGCTTCTCGAAGCCGGCCTTCAATTGGGGATCGGTCGCCTTGTCGATCATCTTCGGCAGCGATTTCTCGATCTGCTTCTCGGCATAATAGATGTCGCGCAGCGTGTGGATGAAGAGGTCGTCCAGCGTCTTGATGTCTTTCGAAAAGAAGCCCATGGCGGTTGCCTTCCATGTTTCGCGTTGTGGGAAAGTTGCGCGGCGGACAGCCGTCAACATGGCCAGGTTCGCCCTGGCCTTGCGGGCTCAACGTTGTCTTCTTTGACAGGTTCCAGCCCATCGGGCCGCGCGAAAGGAAATTTCCCCGGGCCGGACGAACGTGAAACGGAAGCGCGTCCAAGCGACATCGGAACGAAACATATGTGATGCAAAAGTCACACGGAACGGAATCGCGACGAAAGGCACCGAAAGACCCCGAATCAGCCGCAATCCGGCCACGATGCAACGACTTTCGGACCAGAAATTAACATCACGTTCACCGACTATTCACGCCTCGACGCTATGCTCTCGATCAATTCGGACGGGACATCCGAAAGCGGGACAGGGACCAAGTAAAATGAACTTCTGGAATCACATCGCCGGCTACGCCGCCGCCATTCGCGAATTCGTCGCGCCGACCTATCGGCCGGAGCGCTATTACATGCGCGGCCCGGGCCCGGCTTGCGCGCGCCGCGGCAACTCGCTGGGCGTCAGCGCCAACTGATCATGACCCGCGAACGCGCCCACCACAGTCGCATCTGCCGGCCTGCCGCCGACCAGCGCGCCACCACCTATCGCGCCGAGCGCCTGACGCTCGCCGCCAACTGGCGTGCGACAACGCCGCGGCTTTGACGCCGCCGCCGGCTGGCTTAGTGTCTCCCTCTAGTTTGACTCAATTCCGGACGGAAAACCGCTCACACTTTTCCTGGAATTGCTTTAGGGACACAAGCAGCCGGGGCCGCCATGACCGACCTGCCCGAACCGAACCGTCCCGCCTCTCCAAGCCAGGCCTATGACGCAAGCCTGCCGCTGATCGTCTTCGACGGCGTCTGCGTGTTCTGCTCGGGCTTCGTCCAGCTTATCCTCAGGCTCGACCGGGAAAAACGCTTCCGCTTCGCCACGGCGCAATCGCCGCTCGGCGAGGCGCTGTTTCGCCAGCACGGCCTGCCGACCGACGATTACGACAGCAACCTCGCCATCATCGACGGCGCGGCCTTCACGAAGCTCGACAGTTTCGTCGCGGTCATGTCCACGCTCGGCTGGCCATGGCGCGCGACCAACACGCTGCTCATCCTGCCGCGGCCGCTGCGCGACTGGCTCTACGACCGCATCGCCAAGAACCGCTACGCGCTGTTCGGCCGCAAGGACAGTTGCGACATTCCTTCGGCCGAGTTGCGGGAGCGGCTGATCGGCTAAAGCAATTCCAGAAAAGTGTGAAACGGTTTTCCGTCCGGAATTGCGGCAGGACTGGCTTGGGGGCAAGGCTATGAAGCTTCTCATCGTCGGCGGCTACGGCACCTTCGGCGGACGCATCGTCCAGCTCCTGGAGAACGAGCCTCGCCTCGAGCTCATCATCGCCGGCCGGTCGCTCGCCAAGGCAGCGGCCTATTGCAAGGGTCGAGGCGATACCAAGGCGCGGCTGGCGCCGGCGGCGTTCGACCGCGACGGCGACCTCGGCGCGCAACTCGCCTTGGCGCCCGACATTGTCGTCGACGCCAGCGGCCCATTCCAGGCCTATGGCGAGGGTCGCTACCGGCTGATCGAAGCCTGTATCGAAGCGCGCATCCATTATCTCGACCTTGCCGACGGTTCGGAGTTCGTCGCCGGCGTTGCCGGCTTCGATGCGGCGGCCAGGGCGGCCGGTATCCTTGTGCTCTCGGGCGTGTCGAGCTTCCCGGTGCTGACGGCAGGGGTGGTGCGGCGCCTTTCGGCCGGCATGGCGCGCGTCGACACGATCCGCGGTGGCATCGCGCCGTCGCCTTTCGCCGGCGTCGGCGAGAACGTCATCCGCGCCATCGCGAGCTATGCCGGCCGGCCGGTGCGGCTGCTGCGCGACGACAGGCCGGCCGAGGGCTACCCTCTCACCGAGCAGATGCGCTACACGATCGCGCCGCCCGGACGCGTGCCGGTGAGGAACACGCTGTTTTCGCTGGTCGACGTGCCAGATTTGCGCGCGCTGCAGGCGCTGTGGCCGGAAGCGAGCACGATCTGGATGGGCGCCGGGCCGGTGCCCGAGGTGCTGCACCGGGCGCTGATCGGCCTGGCATGGCTGGCGCGTATCGGCCTCATCCGCTCGCTGTCGCCGCTGGCGCCGCTGATGCATTGGGCGACCAACCGGCTGTCATGGGGCGAGCATCGCGGCGGCATGTTCGTCGCGGCCGAAGGCGCGGACGAAGCCGGCAAGCCGATCAAGCGGTCCTGGCACCTTTTGGCCGAGGGCGATGACGGGCCGCTGATCCCGTCCATGGCGGTCGCGGCGATCGTCCGCAAGGCGCTCGACGGCCGCATGCCGGCGCCGGGTGCGCGGGCGGCGGTGGGCGACGTCGAGCTGGAGGACTATGAAGCGCTCTTCGCCGGCAAGACGATCCATAGCGGCTTCAGGGACGATACCGGCAAGGGAAAGGCGCTCTATCCCGATCTGCTCGGCGATGCGTGGAAAAACCTTCCGGCCGAGATCCGCGCCATGCATGAGGGAGCGGTTATGGCGCAAGGGCGCGCCAGCGTGGAGCGCGGCGATGGCCTGCTTAGCCGGCTTGCCGCGCGGCTGATCGGTTTTCCTCCCGCCGGGACGGATGTTGCGGTCAAGGTGCGCTTCGACATCGGCGCGGATGGCGAGACCTGGACGCGGACTTTTGGAACGCACGGCTTTTCGAGCCGGCAATTCGCCGGGCGCGGCCGATCGGAGCGGCTGCTTTGCGAGGGTTTCGGACCGCTGACCTTCGCCATGGCGCTGGTGGCCGGGGAGAACCGCCTGTCGCTCGTGCTGCGCCGCTGGAGCCTTCTCGGCCTGCCATTGCCGATGTGGCTTTGCCCGCGCTCGAACGCATACGAAACCGTGGAGGACGGCCGCTTCCGCTTCCATGTCGAGATATCGCACCCGCTCGCCGGGCCGATCGTGCGCTACCGCGGCTGGCTCGAGCCTGTGCTGGCAGCTGGCTGTCGCGAAGCTCAATCCGGCAGCGCCGCGACAGCGACGATTTCGATGACGATATCGGCTTGAGCAAGCGCCGCAACCCCGATCACCTCCGAGGGCGGCGGATTGTTGTAGCTGCAGTGCTTGGGACAATGCTCGGCGAAGAACTCGTCCAGCACGTCCAGGCGAAAATTGGGCGAATCGAGAACGCCGCCATCGGGAAACGGCCCTCTGACGAAGAAAGTCAGCCTGATGAGATGTTCGAGGCCGCTGCCGAGTTCCTCCAGATCGGATTTGATGTTGCCGAGCACGGCGCGCCATTGCGCTGCCGCATCGCCGACGAAGCCACCGCCGGCCTTGCCCATTGGATCGTAGTCGTCCGACGTCGCCGTGTTTCCGCACAGATAGACGGTCCCCTTCGCTCCGCTGACGACCGTTCCTTTTCCCCAAGGCATCAGCCGGCCGTTCTTGAATTTCTTGTGGGTCACAAGTTCCATGGTCTTTCTCCCGTCTCGCGCGCGATCCGTCCCGACCCAGAGATAAGGATAGTGCCGAGCGGCGGCGCTGCCAGTTGCTCCAAGCATTCCGCGATCGGCCGTGGTTGCCTCGAGAGCCTGGTTCTTGCGGAATCGCGCGACGAAGACGAAGATTTTTCCGACGCCTGTCGAAATCGGCCGATGCCGCACGACATAGACCGGCACGCGACGATGCGGCCTTCAAGAAACGGGAGAAGACCATGCGATACATGCTTTTGATCTATAATGACGAAGCCGCGATGGCGAACGCTCCGAAGGAGCAGACCCAGCAGGTGCTCGCGGCCTATGGCGCCTATACCGAGGCGCTGAAGACATCCGGTGCCTACATCGCCGGCGAGCGGCTGCGTCCGACCCAGGCGGCCACCGCGGTGCGGATGGCGAACGGCAAGACCAATGTGCTCGACGGCCCCTATGCCGACACCAAGGAGCAATTGGCAGGTTTCTACATGATCGAGGCAGCCGACATCGACACGGCCATCGAATGGGGTGCGCGCTGCCCCGCGTCCAGCAGCGGCACGGTCGAGGTGCGGCCCATATGGGAAATGGCCGAGTACATAGCCGCCGCATAGCGAACTTTGTGATGGATGATCGCTCGGAGATCGCGCGGGCGGCGGCCGAGGCGGCCGCCCGGCGCAGCTACGGCAAGCTGGTCGCCTGGCTGGCGGCCCGCACGCGCGACGTTGCCGGCGCCGAGGACGCGCTGGCCGACGCCTTCGCGGCGGCGCTCGAACGCTGGCCGCGGACCGGCGTGCCGGCGCAGCCGGAGGCCTGGCTGCTTTCGGTGGCGCGGCGGCGCGACGTGGACGCGGTGCGGCGGCGGCTGACCGGCGAGGCGGCCCGCGATCATCTGCAGCTGATCGCCGAGGAGATGGAGGCGCGCATGAGCGGCGAGGAGCTGCCCGACGACCGGCTGCGGCTGATGTTCGCCTGCGCCCATCCGGCGATCGAAGCCGGCGTGCGCGCGCCGCTGATCCTGCAGACCATCCTCGGTTTCGACGCTGCGACGATCGCCTCGGCCTTCCTGGTTTCGCCGGCGACGATGGGGCAGCGACTGGTGCGGGCCAAGGCGCGCATCCGCGAGACCGGAATTCCGTTCCGCGTGCCGGAGCAGGCGGAGCTCGGCGACCGGCTGGGCGCCGTGCTGGAGGCGATCTACGCCACCTTCGCCGAAGGCTGGTCCGATGCGACCGGCACCGATACCAGGCGCCGCAACCTCGCCACCGAAGGCATCTGGCTTGGACGGCTGGTCGCCTCGCTGATGCCGGACGAGCCGGAGGCGCTGGGACTCCTGGCGCTGATGCTGTTCGCCGAGGCGCGCCGCTCGGCGCGGCGCGGCCCGCAAGGGGATTTCGTGCCCTTGGCCGAGCAGGATATCGCGCTCTGGGACGACGGCCTGATCGACGAGGCGGAAGCCCTGCTGGTGCGTGCCGCGCAAAGGGGCATCATCGGCCGCTACCAGCTGGAGGCCGCCGTGCAGTCCGCCCATACGGCGCGCCGGCGCGGCGGCGGCACGGACTGGGCGGCGATCCGCCAGCTTTACGACGCGCTGCAGGCCGTGGCCGGCTCGCCGGTGGTGGCGATCAACCGCGCGGTGGCGATCGCCGAGACCGAGGGCGCAACGGCCGGATTGGCGGCGCTCTACGTGCTGGGCGAGGACCAGCGGCTGCAGGACTACCAGCCCTATTGGGCCGCCCGCGCCGGGCTGTTGGCCAGGCTGGGAAATACGAAGCAGGCGGCCCAGTCCTACGACCGGGCGATCGGCCTCGAGCGCGACCCGGCGCTGCGGCGTTTCCTGCAGGGCGAGAAGGCGAGGCTTGTTGGGAATTGAGGGGATTGGCGGAAGCCTCTCAGCCTCGTCATTCCTGGGCGGAGCAGCCGCGAAGCGGCGTCGCGGAGACCCTGGAATCCATTCCGTGACCTTGATCGTAGACCGCAGCGGAGCAGAATTCCGCACCGTTGCGGTGCCTCGAAGTCACGGCATGGATCCTCGGGTCTGCGCGCGTCGCTTCGCTCCTTGCTCCGCCCGTGGATGACGAGGTGATGGGCGTTGCGGCCAATCTCCAAGGCGTGCCGCCTGCCATCGCGGACTCTATTCGCCGCGCACTTTCAAGCCCACATCTCATGCGTTGCGTTCAGTTTGCGCATCAGCTCGTGCTGGCGCAGCCTCGCCCACAGGCGTTCGATGTTCGGCCAGGCGGCCCGCGCTTTCTCGATCTCGGGATGCCAGGCCACCAGCATGACGAGGTAGATGTCGGCCAGCGACAGCGTCTCGCCGGCCAGCCAGTCGCGGCCGGCCAGCGCCTGGTCGAGAATGGCAAAGCCGCGATCCATCTCGGCGACCGCCGCCTGCTTCACCGGCTGCAGGCCTTCGCCATCGGCGGTGTAGCGGTGCGCGTAATAGAGCCGCAGGACCGCCGGATAGAGCACCGACGACATGAAGGCCAGCCAGCGCAGGAAATCGGCGCGGCCGGGCGAGCCCGCTTCCGGCGCGAGGCCGGCCCGCGGATGACGTTCGGCGAGCAGGATGCAGATTGCCGCCGATTCGGTCAGCGAATGACCATCGGGCAGCGTCAGCACGGGCACCTGGTTCAGCGGACTGATGGCGAGGAAGGCCGGATCGGGTGGATCTTTCTTCGGCACATCGATCTGCTCGAAGGGCAGGCCGGCCATGGCAAGCGCCGCCTCGACGACGAAGCCGCCGCTGCCCGGGCGCGTATAAAGCTTGTACATGAGAAATCCTCCCGCCGGCCGATTGGGCCGGCGGCGATATGAGCCGGAAGCGGCGCCCGCCTCAAGCCGGGCAGCGCCGGCCACGGGTTCTTTTTGAACAGTCCAGCCAGGGATCATCCGGAGAGTGCCGCTTGTCCGCAAGCTCTTGGGATTGACCGAGGAGTCCCCGACTTCGTCATCCACGGGCGGAGCAAGGAGCGAAGCGACGCGCGCAGACCCGAGGATCCATGCCGTGACGTCTCGGCGTCACAGCGTTGCGGATCTTTCTGTGACGAACAGCAGCTCCGCTAGTGTCCGCAAACTGTGGCGACAGACGGTATCCATTCTGGACCGTGGTATTCCCTGGCCACGGTCACGGACTGGATCCCAGGGTCTACGCGACGGAGCTTCGCTCCTGCTTCGCCCTGGGATGACGACCGTGAGGGGCCGTTGCAGTCACTCTCCGAGGTATGCGCGCCTAAGCGCCCAGCCCGTCGAACAGGATGGTCGAGAGATAGCGCTCGGCGAAGGAGGGGATGATGACGACGAGGTTCTTGCCCTTGTTCTCGGGCCGCGAGCCGACGACGATGGCCGCCTGGAGCGCGGCGCCCGACGAGATGCCGACCGGCACGCCTTCGAGGCGGGCGACCAGACGGGCATTGGCGACCGAATCCTCGTTCGAGACCCTGACGACCTCGTCATAGATCGAGGTGTCGAGGATTTTCGGGGCGAAGCCGGCGCCGATGCCCTGGATCTTGTGCGGGCCGGGCTGGCCGCCCGACAGAACCGGCGAGGCCTCCGGCTCGACCGCCACGACCTGCAGCGAGGGCTTGCGCTTCTTCAGCACCTGGCCGACGCCGGTGATGGTGCCGCCGGTGCCGATGGCGGAAACGAAGATGTCGACCTCGCCATTGGTGTCGTTCCAGATTTCCTCGGCCGTGGTGCGGCGGTGGATCTCGGGATTGGCCGGATTCTCGAACTGCTGCGGGATGATGGCGTTGGGCAGCGTCGCGGCGAGCTCGTCGGCCTTGGCGATGGCGCCCTTCATGCCTTTCGGGCCTTCGGTCAGCACCAGCTCGGCGCCGAGCAGCGCCAGCATCTTGCGGCGCTCGACCGACATGGTCTCCGGCATGGTGAGGATCAGCTTGTAGCCCTTGGCGGCGGCGGCGAAGGCGAGCGCGATGCCGGTGTTGCCGGAGGTCGGCTCGATCAGCGTGGTCTTGCCGGGCGCGATCTTGCCGGCTTCCTCCAGCGCCTCGATCATGGCGACGCCGATGCGGTCCTTGACCGAAGCGATCGGGTTGAAGAATTCGAGCTTGGCCATGAGGTTGGCGACGATGCCCTTCTCCTTGGCGAACTTGTCCAGCCTGACCAGCGGCGTGTCGCCAATCGTCTCCGTGATCGAATTGAAGACGCGGCCGCGACCGGGCACGCGCGCGGAAGAGACGGGCTTGTTCATTGGTTTCACTCCCAAGGCAAAGGCACAGGCAGACAGAATAGGGTTTTCAGCCGCGCAAGATAGGCCGGCGCCCGAAAATATCCGAGTGGGGCGATTGCTCAAAAGCGCCCGTGACCGGAAATGCATTTTCCGAAATGGCCCGATTTCGGAATGGCTTGGCTGAAATTAAAGCGATCACGCGCCAAGGTGTGTTGAGATTCAGGTCAGGCCGGCCTCACCCGAATATCAACACAGCTTACTGGCGGGCGGCGATGGCTGCTGCCGCGCCCATCATGAAGCCGGCGGCGGTGCGGTTCAGGACCTTCAGCGCGCGCGGCGATTTCAGGAACCAGCGCGCCTTGGCGGCCAACGCCAGATAAGGCACCAGCACCACGAACAGCACCACCACGGTGAGCATCGCAAGGATGGCATAGTCGGCAAGCGTGATCGTCTTCAGGTCGACAATGGTCGGCGTGATGGCGAGATAGAAGATCATCGTCTTGGGATTGCCCAGCGTTACCGTCAGCCCGGCAATGAAGCTCGACAACAGGCCGCCCTTGGCCTTTCGCGCCTCGACGGTCTCGGGCGTGATGCCGCTGGTCCAGAAGCGCCAGGCAAGGAAGGCCAGGTAAGCGACGCCGGCCCATTTGATGGCGAGGAAGACCATGCCGAAGGTCTGCGCGACGAAAGCAAGCCCGAGCACGACGGCGGTGAGATAGGTGAGGTCGCCGAGCATCAGGCCGAACGACATGGCCAGCGACGAGCGGAAGCCGGAGCCGAGAGCGCGAGCGACAAGGGCGGTGACGCCGGGGCCTGGAATGGCGGCGGCGACGCCGAGCGCGGCGCTGTAAGCGAGGAATCCGGTGAGTGTCATGGTTTTGGAAACTGGCCGTAGGAACCGATTTAGAGCCGGGCTTTTATCATGATGTCGGTTCGACGGTAATTCCCTCACGGCGGGATTCGTTGCGCCAGCGATGTAAGGAGTTGGTTTCCGCAGCGAGAAGAATTTTGACCGGTCGGCTATGTCTGCGTTGGTGGCGTGGCATACCTTGGAGATTGGCCGAGACGCCCACCCAGTCGTCATCCACGGGCGGAGCAAGGAGCGAAGCGACGCGCGCAGACCCGAGGATCCATGCCATGACTTCGACGCGCCGCAATGGTGCAGATTTCTACGCCGTTTGCATCCTTCGGCCAAGGTAACGGCATGGATTCTAGGGTCTGCGCGCGTCGCTTCGCTCCTTGCTCCGCCCTAGAATGATGGGTGGACGGCCCCTTGCGGCATCGAATGTGCCAAACTGGGCTGTGATTAACTCCAGCGGAAGGAGACCGTCCGTCATGCAAGCTATCAGATTTGGTATCGATTTGGCCAAGAATGTGTTTCAGGTGCACGGCGTGGATGCGACCGGGCGCGTGGTGGTGCAGCGCCAGCTGCGCCGCGCGCAGGTGGAGAAGTTCTTCGCCGCGCAGCCGCCGGCGCTGATCGGCATGGAGGCCTGCGGCTCGGCTCATCATTGGGCCCGCACGCTCAGCGCGCTCGGCCATGACGTCAAGCTGATGCCGCCGGCCTATGTGAAGCCCTATGTTCCGCGCAACAAGAACGATGCCCGCGACGCGCACGGCTGTTGCGAGGCGGTGAGCCGGCCCGACATGCGCTTCGTGCCGATCAAGACGGTCGAACAGCAATGGGCCAGGGGCCTGCACCGCACGCGCAACCTTCTGGTGCGCCAGCGCACGCAGTTGGCCAACGCCATGCGTGGCCTGCTCTATGAGATGGGCCAGACAAGCGCCCAGGGGGCTGCGGGCCTGGAAGCGCTGCTGCAGCGCATCGAGACCTCGGATGAGGCCATCCCCGCGGCGCTGCTGATCTGCCTGGCGCCGCTGGCCGGACAATGGCGGGCGCTGGATGGCGAGATCGGCAAGCTGGACAAGCAGATCCTGGCTCAGGTCAGGCAGCAGCAAGCGGCCTTGCGGCTGACGACGATCCCGAGCGTCGGCCCGATCATCGCACATGCAACCATCGCGGCCATTGGCGACGGCCGCCAGTTCGCCTCGGGCAGGGACTTCGCGGCGTGGCTCGGCCTGACCCGCAAGAGTCATGACACCGGCGGCAAGCACAAGCTGACGGGCCATATCAGTCGCG
This sequence comes from Mesorhizobium sp. RIZ17, assembly GCF_051127865.1. Classification (NCBI taxonomy): domain Bacteria; kingdom Pseudomonadati; phylum Pseudomonadota; class Alphaproteobacteria; order Hyphomicrobiales; family Phyllobacteriaceae; genus Mesorhizobium; species Mesorhizobium sp. RIZ17. The sequence continues at coordinate 1,836,334 of NZ_CP147861.1, read as the reverse complement.
CCGGCGACAGAGACCTGCGAAGGCTGCTCATTCTCGGCGCCAGTTCCTGGCTGCGCCAGGTCAGGGCCAAGCCCGACAGAGGCTCGCCCTGGATACGCGGCCTGCTGGCCAGGCGCCCGGTCAAGGTCGCGGTCGTGGCGCAGGCAGCCAAGACCGCGCGCATCATCTGGGCAATGCTGAGCTCGGGACAACAATACAGGGCGCCGGCTGCGGCATAACCCGCAAAGCGAGGCCCTTAACAGCGTAAGGAGCAAATAGCAGCACGGCAAAATGGTCAGGACCTGGGTCGAGACACTCCGCCTTCGTCATCGCGATTAAAAAGCGCGCTAGAATGATTGGAACTCGATCCGCGTAACCCCTGAGGGCCAGCGGTCATCAAATCGACCGCATCAAAGGCCGAATACATGACCGCTCCAGACTTAAGCCGTCGCCGCTATTTTGCCTCTTGCCCAAGAGGGGCCGTCCATACATGACGAGGTTGGGGAGGCTTCGGCAAATCGCCAGCGTTTGCGCTGATTTCATGGAAATGAGCGGTGAATGCCTTGCCGCTCGACAACGGCAGTCATCCCAAACAGCTACCCACCATAGCTAATGCGCCAGATGGTGCCGTTGCCGTCCTCGGTGAGGATCAGCGCGCCGTCCCTGGCCACGGCGACGCCGACCGGCCGGCCCCAGACCGCGTCGTCGGCAATGACGAAGCCGGTGGCGAAATCCTCGTATTCGCCGGTCGGCTTGCCGTCCTTGAATCTCAGCCGCACCACCTTGTAGCCGGTGCGGACATCGCGGTTCCAGGAGCCGTGCAAGGCGACGAAGGCGTCCCCCTTGTAGTCGGCAGGGAAATTGCCGCCCTCGTAGAAAGCGATGTTGAGCGGCGCCGAATGGGCCTGCATCAGCACATCCGGAACGGTGACCTTGCTGGCGAGGTCGGGGCGCGCGCCCTTGTGGCGCGGGTCCTCGTTGTCGCCGATATAATACCAGGGCCAGCCATAGAAGGCGCCGTCCTTCACGGCGGTGGCGTATTCGAAGGGGGTATTGTCGCCAAGCTCGTCACGCTCGTTGACGACGCACCAAAGCGCGCCCGTCGCCGGCTGCACGGTCATGCCGGAACAGTTGCGCAGGCCGGTGGCGACGGTCCTGCGGTTCTTGCCGTCGGGGTCGAAGGCCAGCACGTCGGCGCGGCCTTCCTCCGAGCCCCAGGCCGCGCCCAGCGGCTGCGATTTCGCCCACGCCTCGACACCGCCCGTCGGCTTCGCGCCCATATCCTCGGCGATGTTGGAGCCGGAGCCAACCGACAGATAGAGCGTCTTGCCGTCGGGCGAGAAGACTATGTCGCGCGTCCAGTGATGGTTGGCCGGGATCTTGGCGACGATGGTCTCCGGCTTCGCCGAAGCTTCGAGGTCGCCGTCGCGGTAGGGGAAGCGGACGACGCTGTCGCTGTTGGCGACATAGACCCACTGCGGCTTGCCGGCCGGCGGATAAAAGGCGATGCCGTAGGGCCGGGTCAGTCCTTTGGCGAAGGTCGACGTCTCGGCGGGCTTGGCGCTGCCTTCGGCCAGGCGATAGACGCGGACCTGGTTCGCCCGGCTGTCGGCCACGAAGAGGTCGCCATTCGGCGCCACGCGCACGACGCGGGGACTGTCGATGCCGGAAGCGACCAGCTCGGCCGAGAAGCCCGGCGGAAGTCTCGGCTTGGCGCCTTCGGGGCGATCGATGACGTCGCCGCCGTTCGTGGCGGACTCCGTCACATAGGGTTTCTGCAGGTCCTGAGGCTTCAGCAGCCGGCGCACGCCCGGACGGTCGGCCTTCCAGTCGCCGAAGGCCTTTTCACCGCTGAGCAAGGGTTGATCGGCCTGCTGCGCGAAGGCGCCGGTGGCAAGGACCAGCGCGAGGCCCGCAAGGCCGGCGATCCGCATCATGCTGTTCTCCGTCTTCTTGCACCTGCCCGCCGTCGTCATTCCAGGGCGAAGCAGGAGCGAAGCTCCGTCGCGGAGACCCTGGAATCCATGCCGTTACCTTGCCCGAAGAGCGAAGCGGAGCGGAATTCTGCACCGTTGCAACGCTTGGAAGTCACGGCATGGATCCTATGGTCTGCGCCGCGTCGCTTTCGCTCCTTGCTCCGCCATAGGATGACGAAGCTAAAAGCGTCTCAGCCAAGGCAACACCGCCCGACCCGTCAATTTCCGTGTCAGGAAACTAGGATCGACGGGTGTTCTGAAAAGAGGGGCGAACGGATTTCATGGCGCCTCGCGATCCGTCACCTCTTCGCCATCCAGGTCGTCGTCGAGCCGCTTTTCCAGCTCGACGAGGTCGGCCGGCAAGGGCAGGCCCATGGCGCGCAGCTCCCGCAATTTCTCGCGCAACTGTTCCTGGATCTCGTGCTCGTCCTCGGGCTGATTGACCATCTCCTCGAGCAGCAGGCTGATCTGGGCCTTGAGCGATTCCAGCGCCATGTTTTTCTCCTTTGCGCCCTCAGCTGCGTTGAGATTCAGGTCAGGCCGGCCTCACCTGGATATCGATACACCTAGCGCAGCATGCGCGAAATCAGCTGTGCCGTATAGTCGACCATCGGCACGATGCGGGCGTAGTTCAGCCTGGTCGGGCCGATGACGCCAAGCGCGCCGACGACGCGGGCGTCCTTGTCGCGATAGGGGGCGACGACCAGCGACGAGCCGGACAGCGAAAACAGCTTGTTCTCCGAGCCGATGAAGATGCGCACGCCCGGCCCTTCCTCGGCGAGGTCGAGCAGCTGCAGCAATCCGTCCTGGGTTTCCAGGTCCTCGAACAGATGGCGAAGCAATTCGATGTCCGCCTGGGCGGTGACGTTTTCCAGGAGGTTGGCGCGGCCGCGCACGATGAGGCGCGCCGGCAGCCCGCTTTCGGCGCCGGCCCAGACCGCGAGGCCCTTCTCGACCAGATCCTGCGACAGCGTGTCGAGGGCCGCCCTGGTCTCGTCCTTGATGCGGGCGATTTCCGCCCGCGCCTCGGCCAGCGTTCGGCCGCGGATATGGGCGTTGAGGAAATTCGAGGCCTCGTGCAGCTGCGACACGGTGGTGCCGGCCGGCAGGTCGACGACGCGGTTCTCGACATCGCCGTTCTGCGACACCAGCACGGCGAGCGCCTTGGTGGGCTCGAGCTGGATGAATTCGATGTGCTTCAGCGCCACCTCGTTCTTGGAGGCGAGCACGAGGCCGGCGCCGCGCGACATGCCGGACAGCATCTGGCTGGCCTCGGTCAGCATATGCTCCAGCGTCGCGCCCGAGCCGGAGGCGCGCACCTGCGCCTCGATGACGCGGCGCTCCTCGTCGGAAAGGTCGCCGAGCTCCATGAAGGCGTCGACGAAGAAGCGCAGGCCGGTCTGAGTCGGCAGCCGCCCGGCGGAAACATGGGGCGCGTAGATCAGGCCGAGATGCTCGAGGTCGCTCATCACGTTGCGGATGGTGGCGGGCGACAGCGAGGAGGGCAGGATGCGCGACAGGCTGCGCGAGCCGACCGGCTCGCCGTCGCGCAGATAGGAATCGACAATCCGCCGGAAAATATCGCGCGAGCGCATGTCGAGTGACTGAAGGACCGGCGACTGAAACCCGGGACTCTGGGACGTCGGATCGACTGGTTTGTTCATACCGGCGAGAAACCTCCTGTTGAAAGATATAGACTTAAGCCACACCGGCGCAACCCGGTGCCGCGCTGCGGTCACAGTGCCGCGTTGCGGTCACGGTGCTGCGTTTGGGGTCAACCGGCCCGTTTTCCTTTGCGACCCCATTTTCCTTTGCGACTTGCGTCGCATGCGTCTACAAGCCGGCCACGATTCCGAAATAAGAAGAAAGACAAGAGGCCTCGATGCGTCCTTCCAAACGCCAAGCCGACGAAATGCGCGCCATCTCCTTCGAGCGCGGCGTCTCCAAGCACGCCGAAGGCTCGTGCCTGGTGAAGTTCGGCGACACGCATGTGCTGTGCACGGCGAGCCTGGAGGAAAAGGTGCCGGCCTGGATGCGCAATTCCGGCAAGGGATGGGTGACGGCCGAATACGGCATGCTGCCGCGCTCGACCGGCGAACGCATGCGGCGCGAGGCCTCCGCCGGCAAGCAGGGCGGCCGCACGCTGGAGATCCAGCGGCTGATCGGCCGCTCGCTGCGCGCCGTGGTCGACCTGCAGGCGCTGGGCGAGCAGCAGATCACCGTCGACTGCGACGTCATCCAGGCCGATGGCGGCACCCGCACGGCCTCGATCACCGGCGGCTGGGTGGCGCTCTACGATTGCCTGCGCTGGATGGAAGCGCGCCAGATGGTGAGCGTCGCCAAGGTGCTGAAGGACCATGTCGCGGCGATTTCCTGCGGCATCCATGACGGCCAGCCGGTCATCGATCTCGATTACGTTGAGGATTCCTCGGCCGGCACCGACGCCAATTTCGTCATGACCGGCAAGGGCGGCATCGTCGAGATCCAGGGCACCGCCGAGGGCGAGCCCTTCTCCGAGGAGCAGTTCGCGGCGCTGATGGGCCTGGCGAAGAAGGGTATTTCGCGGCTGGTGAGCCTGCAGCAGATGGCGGTGGCGTAGGTTTTCGGATGCCGAGCCTGGGCCCCCCTCTCTGGCCTGCCGGCCATCTCCCCCTCAAGGGGGGAGATTGGATGTCACGACGGCCTTCGCCAATCGCCAATGTTGCAGGAGAGGTGCCGGCGCGGCCGCAGCTAATCTCCCCCCTTGAGGGGGAGATGCCCGGCAGGGCAGAGAGGGGGGCCTCGTGATACCCTCCGCAATCCTCGAATCCGCCCTCTACGTCACGGACCTGCACGCGGCGGAAGCCTTCTATCGCGACATCATCGGCCTCGAGGCGCTCGGCAAGGTCGAAGGCCGCCATGTCTTCTTCCGCTGCGGCAATGGCGTGCTGCTTCTCTTCAACGCCGAGGCGACGAGGATCCCGCCGGCGCCCGACGCTCGCCTGAAAGTGCCGCCGCATGGCACGGCCGGCGAGGGACATCTCTGCTTCGCCGCAAGCGCCGATGAGATCGCCGCATGGCGCAAGCATCTCACGGCCAGGAGCATCGCCATCGAAAGCGATTTCGAGTGGCCGCAGGGCGGGCATTCGATCTATATCCGGGACCCATCGGGCAATTCGATCGAATTCGCCGAGCCAAGGATCTGGGGTTTTTGATGCATTCCCTCAACGGACAGAAAATCGTCGTCGCCAGCCACAATGAAGGCAAGCTGCGCGAATTCGCCGACCTGATGGCGCCGTTCGGCTTCGAGGCGAAATCGGCCAAGGAATACGGCCTGGCCGAACCCGACGAGACCGGCACCACCTTCGAGGAGAACGCCTATATCAAGGCATACGCGGCCGCCAAGGCGACCGGCCTGCCGGCGCTGTCGGACGATTCAGGCCTTTGCGTCGACGCGCTCGACGGCGCGCCCGGCGTCTACACTGCCAACTGGGCCGAGAAGCCAGATGGCAGCCGGGATTTCGGCATGGCTATGCAAAAGACCGAAACGGCGCTCGAGGAGGCCGGCGCGACCGATCCCTCGGAGCGCACCGGCCGCTTCGTCGCGGTCATCTGCCTGGCCTTTCCCGACGGCGAGGCCGAATATTATCGCGGCGAGGCGGAAGGCACGCTGGTGTGGCCGCCGCGCGGCACGCTTGGCTTCGGCTACGATCCGGTGTTCCTGCCCAATGGTTTCGACAAGACTTTTGGCGAGATGAGCGCCGAAGAAAAGCATGGCTGGAAGCCCGGCCAGGCGACGGCGCTGTCGCACCGCGCCCGCGCCTTCCAGAAATTCGCGCAGGCACGTCTGGATTTGGCACGTCTGGATTTGGCGCGACTGGATCTGGCGCGAACAGGATCGGCATGAGCTCGGTTACGATACCGCTCGACCGGAGCCCCGGCTTCGGCGTCTATATCCACTGGCCGTTCTGCGCGGCCAAGTGCCCTTATTGCGACTTCAACAGCCATGTCCGCCACCAGCCGGTCGACCAGGAGCGTTTTGCCCGCGCCTTCGAAACCGAGCTCGCGACCATGCGCGACCGCACTGGCCCGCGCGAGGTGACCAGCATCTTCCTCGGCGGCGGCACGCCGTCGCTGATGAAGCCGGAAACGGTGGGCGCCGTGCTGGAGGCGGTGGCGAGGAACTGGACCGTGCCGACGGGCATCGAGGTGACGCTGGAGGCCAATCCGTCCTCGGTCGAGGCCGAGCGCTTCCGCGGCTATCGCGCCGCCGGCGTCAACCGCGTCTCGCTCGGCGTGCAGGCGCTGAGCGACAAGGATCTGCGCTTCCTCGGCCGGCTGCACAATGTCGATGAAGCGCTGCACGCCATCGGACTCGCTCGCGAAATCTTTCCGCGCTTGTCCTTCGACCTGATCTATGCGCGGCCCGGCCAGACGCCGGAGGCGTGGGGCGCGGAACTGGAGCAGGCGATCGGCTATGCCGTCGACCATTTGTCGCTCTACCAGCTCACCATCGAGGAAGGCACGCCCTTCCATGCGCTTTACGCGGCGCGCAAATTCACGCTGCCCGACAACGACCACGCCGCCGACCTCTATGCGCTGACGCAGGAAGTGACGGCGGCGCATGGGCTGCCGGCCTATGAGATTTCAAACCACGCCCGGCCGGGCGCGGAAAGCCGGCACAATCTCACCTATTGGCGCTACGGCGAGTATGTCGGCGTCGGACCGGGCGCGCATGGCCGTTTCGTCGAGAACGGCCGCCGCACGGTGACGATAGCGGAAAGGATGCCGGAGACCTGGGCCAATCTGGTCGAGGCCAAAGGGCATGGCGTCACCGATGGGGAGATCCTGACCCGCACGGAGGAAGCCGACGAGTTCCTGCTGATGGGGCTGCGGCTTGCCGAAGGCATCGACCTGCAGCGTTACGAGACGCTCGCCGGGCGCGGTCTATCCAGCGCGCGGCTTTCGGTGCTGCAGGAGGAAGGTCTGGTGGCGCCGGTCGGCAATGCGAGGCTGCGTGCCACAACCGCCGGCATGATCGTGCTGGATGCGGTGGTGGCGGATCTGGCGCGGTAATCCAGCACGTTCGTCATTCTCGGGCTTGACCCGAGAATCCATGCCATGACCTGTGCGAAGGGCGCGACGATGCAGAATCCTGCACCGTTGGCGGCGCTTCGATGTAACGGCATGGATTCCAGGGTCTGCGCGCGTCGCTTCGCTCCTTGCTTCGCCCTGGAATGACGAGGCGCGAGATCGCGAAGGGTGCTGGTTATCTTAAGCGTCGTGCTTCTGGCGGTGCTTGCCGCGGGTCTTCTCGCCATGCGCCTCGCCGTGGCGAGCCTGCTTCTGGTCGGCCTTGTCGCGGCGCGCGCCGGGCTGGGCGGCGATCGAATGTGGGGGCATGCCCTCGCGGGCGGTTTTGCTTTCAAGTCGGCTGATAAAAATGTCGAAGCGATTGGGCATCGTTCGGTCCTGCCTCCTCCCGGGGAATCAGGGGTTAAATTCGCCGATGTGGGTTTCGTTCCGCACTGTGGCAAAGGCATGGCGATTTCCTTTATGCCGACCTCACGTTTTGCAACGGGGCGTCAGCCATGCGAAACAGATTTGGTTCTTTCGCAATTCCGGACGGAAGGCTACGGCGAAGTCGCCGAGCCTAACCGCTCTTCCTGGAATTGCTCGGAATGAGGGGCATTCGGTGATCGGCGACAAACGCAGCTATCTGATCGGGCAGACGGAGATCGCGGCGCGGCCGCTCGCGCCGGCGCTTTATCTGGTGGCGACGCCGATCGGCAACCTCGCCGACATCACGCTGCGCGCGCTGGAGACGCTTGCCGCCGCCGACATCGTCGCCTGCGAAGACACGCGCGTCTCGCGCGTGCTGCTCGAACGCTACGGCATCCGGCGGCGCACCACCGCCTATCACGAGCACAATGCGAGCGAGGCCGGACCGAAGCTGATCGAGGCGCTGGCGGCCGGACAGAGCGTGGCGCTGATCTCCGACGCCGGCACGCCGCTGGTCTCCGATCCGGGCTACCGGCTGGTCGGCGAGGCGCTGGAGCGCGGCATTCGCGTCGTGCCGATCCCGGGACCTTCGGCCGCCCTTGCGGCGCTGACAGCTTCCGGCTTGCCTTCCGATGCCTTCCTGTTCGCCGGCTTCCTGCCCGTGAAGACCGGGCAGCGGCTGACCAAGCTGGAAACGTTCAAGGCGGTGCCGGCGACGCTGATCTTCTTCGAATCGCCCAGACGGCTGGCCGAGACGCTTGGCGCCATGGTCGAGGCGCTGGGCGGCGCCCGAAATGCCGCGATCGGCCGCGAGCTGACTAAGACTTTTGAAGAGATGCGCACCGGAACGCTGGCCGAGTTGGCGGACCATTATGCGGCCGCCGACACGCCCAAGGGCGAGATCGTCATCTGCGTCGGTCCGGCGGAGGCCGTGGCGGACCAGCCGGCCGACATCGACCGGCTGTTGTTGTCGCTCGCCGCCGAAATGCCGGCCTCCAAGGCGGCGGCGGAAGCGGCGAAGATGACCGGTGGGCAGAAGCAGGCGCTTTACCGGCGGCTGCTGGAGCTTAGGGACAGACCATGATTCCAAAAAGTGGAAACCGGTTTTTGGAAAAGATCAGGGTCAAACAAAAAGATGGCTGAGCGCACGGCCGGCCATCGGCGAAAAGCCTATCGGCGCGGCCATCGCGGGGAATGGCTGGCGGCGCTGGCGCTGATGCTGAAAGGCTACCGTATCCTCGCCCGCCGCCATCGTACCAGGCTCGGCGAGATCGACCTGATCGCCAGGCGCGGCGACCTCGTGCTGTTCGTCGAGGTCAAGGCGCGCCGCACGCTGATCGAGGCGATGGAAGCGATCGGCCATGCATCGGAGCGACGCATCGAGGGCGCCGCGGATCTGTGGCTGTCGCGCCAACCGGATTACGGGCGGCTTTCGCTGCGTTTCGACATGGTGGCCGTGCTGCCCTGGCGCTGGCCGGTGCATGTCGAGAACGCGTTTTATGGACGGAATTGAGGATTACTTCCGGGACCGTCGGCGGGACAGCACCCCCCTCTGTCCTGCCGGACATCTCCCCCGCAAGGGGGGAGATTGGCAGCTTAGGCGCCGCGCCCTTCTTCGACGTCGATAATTGGCGAAAAGCCGCGATGGCGTCTGATCTCCCCCCTTGCGGGGGAGATGGCCGGCAGGCCAGAGGGGGGGTTGGCGGGAACTCGACAAAGCGGTGTGGGCGAAGCCCGCCTCACCCCCAGACCATCAACGCCACCAGCCCGACGCCACCCACCACAAGCCGCCACCAGCCGAACAGCGCGTAGCCGTTGCGCGAGACGTAATCGAGCAGGAAGCGCACCACGATGAGCGCGGTGACGAAGGCGGCGATGAAGCCGACGGCGATGATCGGCAGGTCGGCAGAGGTCAGCACGTTGCGGTTCTTGAACAGGTCGAAGGCGAAGGCGCCGACCATGGTGGGCATGGCGAGGAAGAAGGAAAATTCGGCTGCCGCGCGCTTGTCGACGCCCATCAGCAACGCGCCGACGATGGTCGAACCGGAGCGCGAGGTGCCGGGGATCAGCGACAGGCACTGGAACAGGCCGATCTTGAGATAAACGCTCAACGGGAAGCGCTCGACGTCGTGATGGATCGGCTTGAAATTGATGCGGTCGACGACGAGCAGCACAACGCCGCCGATGATCAGCATGATGCAGATGAGCCTGGGCGATTCAAACAGGATGGTCTTGATGAAATCATGCGCCAGCGCGCCGATGACCGCGGCCGGCAGGAAGGCAATCAGGATGCCGATGACGAAATGCCGGGTCTGCGGATCGCTGGGCAGCTTGATCAGCATCTGCCAGAGCTTGCTGAAATAGACACTCAAAATGGCCAGGATCGCGCCGAGCTGGATCAGGATCTCGAAGGCCTTGCCGGTGGAATGGAAGCCGAGGAAATGGCCGGCAAGCAGGATGTGGCCGGTGGACGACACCGGGATGAACTCGGTCAGGCCCTCCAGCAGCCCAAGCAGCAGCGCTTCGACGATGGTCTGGCTTTCCATGGCAACCTCTCGGTTCGAATGACGGCTAAGGGAAGGGTTTGCTTGTCATGGGGCGGAAGTCCCCCTATAGGTCGCAACACCATGACAGTCCCTGGAATCGGGCGGCCAAGACTTACCGGCGCCGTTAGCGATTCGCCAGTGCGCCCTATCATCGCGGAACCATGCTGACGCTTTTCCATCATCCCATGTTCGCCACCTGCCGGTTCGTCCGCCTCGCCTTCGGCGAGTATGGCGAGGAGCTGGCGCTGATCGAGGAAAAGCCGTGGACGCGGCGCAAGGAGTTTCTGGCGCTGAACCCGGCCGGAACGCTGCCGATCCTGCTGGCCGAAGGCGACGTGCCGATCGTCGGCGCCATGGTAATCGCCGAATATCTCGACGAGACGCGCGGGGTGCTGAAGCGCGACAAGCGGCTGTTCGCCGAGGACCCGATGCAGCGCGCCGAGATTCGTCGGCTGACCGACTGGTATCTCAGCAAGGCCGAAAGCGAGGTCACCCGGCACCTGGTGCGCGAGCGCGTGCTGAAGCCGGTCATGCCGGAAACTGCCGGCGGCGGCTCGCCGGATTCGGCGGCGATCCGCGCCGCGCGCGCCAACATCCGCCAGCACATGAAATACACCAACTGGCTGGCCGGCACCCGCCATTGGCTGGCCGGCAGCAAGGTGACCTATGCCGACCTCGCGGCGGCGGCGACGCTGTCGGTGCTCGATTATCTGGGCGAGATCGACTGGCGCGAACATGCGGCCGCGCGCGAATGGTACACGCGGGTGAAATCGCGGCCGTCATTCCGGCCGCTGCTCTCCGACCGGGTGCGCGGCTTGTCGCCGGTATCGCATTATGCGGACCTCGATTTCTGAAACCTTACGCGCGCTGATCGAGGCGGAGGCGCGCCGCGCCGGCTTCGAGGCCGTCGCCGTGACCCGGCCGGATGCGATCCCGCTGGCGCCGGCAAGGCTCGCCGAATTCGTATCCGACGGTTTCCACGGCTCGATGGACTGGATCGCCGAGACGCTTCAGCGGCGCGCCGAGCCCTCGACGCTGTGGCCGGAAGTCCGCTCGATCATCGTGCTCGCCATGAATTACGGCCCGGACCGCGACCCGCGCGATATCCTCGCCAAGCCCGACCGCGGGGCGATCTCGGTCTATGCGCAAAACCGCGACTATCACGATGTGATGAAAGGCCGGCTGAAGGAGATCGCCGGCAAGATCGTGGCCAAGGCAGGCGGCGACGTGAGGGTGTTCGTCGATACCGCGCCGGTGATGGAGAAGCCGCTGGCGGAAGCGGCCGGGCTCGGCTGGCAGGGCAAGCACACCAACCTGGTCAGCCGCGCGCATGGCTCGTGGCTGTTCCTCGGCACGATCTTCACCACGGCCGAGCTGGAGCCGGACCAGGCCGAGATCGATCATTGCGGCTCCTGCCGCGCCTGCCTGGACGCCTGCCCAACGGACGCTTTCCCGGCGCCCTACCGGCTCGACGCGCGGCGCTGCATCTCCTACCTGACCATCGAGAACAAGGGGCCGATCCCACGCGAGTTCCGCGAGGCGATCGGCAACCGCATCTATGGCTGCGACGACTGCCTGGCCGCCTGTCCGTGGAACAAGTTCGCAAGTGCTGCTTCCGAGGCGAAGCTTGCCGCGCGCGCCGATTTGCGCGAGCCGTCGCTTTCGCAGCTGCTCGCGCTCGACGATCCGGCATTCCGCGCTTTCTTCTCGGGCTCGCCGGTCAAGCGCATCGGCCGGGACCGTTTCATCCGCAACGTGCTGATCGCCGCCGGCAATTCCGGCGATGCGTCGCTGGCCGCCATTGTGCGCGGTCTGCTCGGCGACGCCGCGCCACTGGTGCGGGGTGCGGCAATCTGGGCCCTGTCGCGACTGCTCTCGGACCGCGAATTTGGCGAGCTTGCCGCCACAGCCTCGAAGTCCGAGATGGACGCGGTGGTCCGCGAGGAATGGCTGGCGGCACCGGCACATCCGGCAAAGGCCGATTGAAGGAGGTTCATCGATGAGCGAAAGACGCTTCTTCATCTTCGGCGCCGGCTATTCGGCCAGGGCTTTCGCGCGGGCCAACGCGCACCACGAGCCGATCTCCGGCACGACCCGGGCGCCGGAAAAGTTCGAGGCGCTGCGATCGGCCGGCATCGAACCGCTGCAATTCGACGGCGCGCTGCCGCCCGAGCTCGGCGATGCGCTCGCCAAGACCACGCATCTCATCGTCTCGGTCGCTCCCGACGAGGCCGGCGACCCGGTGCTCAACGCCGCCGGCGATGCGCTGCGAAGAAAGATGCCGGCGCTTGAGTGGATCGGCTATCTCTCGACCGTCGGCGTCTATGGCGACCATGGCGGCGCCTGGGTGGACGAGACCAGCGACTGCCGGCCGGTGTCGAAGCGCTCGGTGATGCGGGTGGCGGCCGAACAGGAATGGCTGACGCTTGGCCGCGAGATCGGCAAACCGGTGGCGATCCTGCGGCTTTCCGGGATCTACGGGCCGGGCCGCAACGCGCTCACCAATCTCGAGGACGGAACGGCACGGCGGCTGGTCAAGCCGGAACAAGTGTTCAACCGCATCCATTGCGACGACATCGCAGGCGCGCTTTGGCTTCTGGCTGGAAACAATCTCGGCGGCATCTTCAACGTCACCGACGACGAGCCGGCGCCGCCGCAGGACGTCGTTACCTATGCCGCCGGGCTGATGGGCCTCACACCGCCGCCCGAAATTCCTTTCGAGACCGCCCAACTTTCGCCCATGGCGCGGTCTTTCTATGGCGAGAACAAGCGCGTCGCGAATCAGGCGATCAAGGCGGCCGGCTATCGCTTCCGGTTCCCGAACTACCGGGTGGCGCTGGAGCGGATGTGGGCCGGCGGCAACTGGCGGGACGGCGCGCCGCGCAGCCCGATGAGAGGATGATGCCGAAAAATGTGAAGCGGTTTTCGGCATCATCCTTCCTCGATTGGAGCCGCATGATCGATGCGGGACGCGCGGCGTGGTATGATTCGTTCCCGATCAGGTTCGCCTGACCGCGCGGCAAAACGGATAGACTGGAGAGGGGCCCCAGCCTGATGAATTTGCGATCTCTGCCTGACCGCAAACCGTTCCTGACCGCAGCCCTGGCGCTGGTGACGCTGGCCGCGCTGGCGGCTGTCGCCATCTCGGCCGAACCCCGAGCGAAGGACCTGTTCGGCGCGCGAAAACTGCCGGCCGTGGCGCCCGCCCAATCCTTCGGCTTCTATTCGAAAGGCTGCTTCACCGGCGGCGTGGCGCTGCCGATGGAGGGTCCGGGCTGGGAAGTGATGCGCCCGTCGCGCAATCGACGCTGGGGCCATCCGGCCATGATCGCGCTGATCGAAAAACTGGCGCGCGACGCCCAGGCCGATGGCTGGCCGGGCCTTCTGGTCGGCGACGTCTCGCAACCGCGTGGCGGCCCGATGATGACCGGCCACGCCTCGCACCAGATCGGTCTCGACGCCGACATCTGGCTGACGCCGATGCCGAAGCGGCCGCTGAGCATGGCGCAGCGCGAATCGATGAGCGCGACGCTGATGGTCGACGAGAAGACGCATCTGGTGAAGGACGCGCTGTGGACGCCGGCCCACACCAGGCTGCTCAAGCGCGCGGCAAGCTATCCGGAGGTCGAGCGCATCCTGGTCAATCCGGGCATCAAGAAGAAGCTCTGCGACACCGTTACTGGCGACCGCTCCTGGCTGCGCAAGGTCCGGCCGTTCTGGGGCCACGACTATCATTTCCATATGCGCATCGGCTGCCAGCCGGGCTCGCCCTTCTGCAAGGCACAGGAGACGACGCCGGACGACGATGGCTGCGGCAAGCCGCTGGCCTGGTGGTTCACCGAGGAGCCCTGGCGGCCGAACAAGAACCCGGACGCGCCCAAGGCGCGCGACCTGATGACGATGGCCAATCTGCCCAAGCAGTGCCTGGATGTTGTCAATGCGCCGGACGCGCCCTCGCTGGAGGCGGTGACCTATCATGGCGGCAGCGCCGCCGCGGTGGCCGTGGCCGAGCCGCAGCCGAGCGAGCCGGCGGAAACGATCTCCAGCGGCAACGCCGCGATGCCGTCGGCGGCGAGCGCCTTCGCGCCGACGCCAAAGATCGGCATCCCGCTGCCGCGCCCACGGCCCGGGAACTGACGCGCAAGCGGGCTTCCCCTTTCCGGGGCCATGCGCTAGTCAATCGATTGAAACGGCGCAGTGGCGCCGCAACGAGGACGATCAAGAGCATGTCAGGCGAGAACGAGACGGGGCTGCGGTTCCCGGTCCTGATCGGCGATATTGGCGGCACCAATGCGCGCTTCTCGATCGTGCGCGACGCCAATTCGGAAGCGACCGAGCCGCAGATCGTCCAGACCGCCAATTTCAAGACCATCGACGAGGCGATCCAGGCGGCGGTGCTCGACCGCTCGTCCATCCAGCCGAATTCGGCGGTGCTGGCGATCGCCGGGCCGGTCGACGGCGACGAGATCCCGCTCACCAACTGCCCCTGGGTGGTGAAGCCCCGGCAGATGTTCGCCAATCTGGGCCTGGGCGAGGTCGTCGTGCTCAACGATTTCGAGGCGCAGGCGCTGGCCGTGGTGGCGCTCGGCGAGGAGCATATGGAAAAGATCGGCGGCGGCACGCCGGAGCCCAATGCGAGCCGGGTCGTGCTCGGCCCCGGAACGGGTCTTGGTGTCGCCGGGCTGATCTATGCGCTCAACCACTGGATCCCGGTGCCGGGCGAGGGCGGGCATATGGACATCGGCCCGCGCACGCCGCGCGACTTCGAGGTGTTCCCGCATATCGACAAGCTCGAAGGCCGCATCTCGGGCGAGCAGATCCTGTGCGGACGCGGGCTGGTCAACGTCTATCGGGCCGTGGCCAAGACCGACGGCAAGCCGACGCCTTTGACGACGCCGGCCGAGGTCACTGCGGCCGCACTTTCGAAATCCGATCCGGTGGCTGAAGAAGCGCTGACGCTCTTCGTCACCTGCCTCGGCCGCACCGCGGGCGACCTGGCGCTGGTGTTCATGGGCCGCGGCGGCGTGTTCCTGACGGGCGGCATCGCGCAAAAGATCGTGCCGGCGCTGAAAGCGGGCAATTTCCGCGCCGCCTTCGAGGACAAGGCGCCGCACAGCGCGCTGATGCGCGAAATGCCGGTCTATGTCATCACCCATCCGCTGGCGGCGCTGCTCGGGCTTGCCGCCTATGCCAGGACGCCGTCGCTGTTCGGCGTGAACACGGCGGGACGCCACTGGCGGGCGTGATCGCGCCGGCTTTGGGGGTAGCGATCGGCCGCCGCGACGAAGTTTTGCCATAGGCAAGCCGTAGCCGGGGCTATCCCTTTGTTTTGACGCAATTCCGGACGGAAAACCGCTCACACTTTTCCTGGAATTGCTCTAAGAGGATGCCGAAATGCGGCCCATCCTGCACGCGGAAAACCACGAAGCGCCCCTGATTTGACTGTTCAAAGTTCCCTCAAACTGAAAGTCCAGCCCACCGAGGTCAGTGCGGTGCTGCGCCGCATCCTGGCCGAAAACGGCAAGGAATATCGCTGGACCTATGTCGTCGCCGTCGTATGCCTGCTGATCGTTTCCGGCACCACCGCCTTCACGGCGTGGATCATGGCCCCGATGATCAACCAGATCTTCTACGAACGGCGCAGCGACATGATCGTCTGGATCTGCGCCGGTTTCATGGGCGCCTCCGTGCTGCGCGGCTTCGCCGGCTATGGCCAGGCGGTGGCGCTGGCCAGGATCGGCAACAACCTGGTCGCCCGCTACCAGAAGCGCAGCTTCGACCATCTGATGAAGCTCGGCGTCAACTTCTTCAACGAGACCCGTTCCGGCCGGCTGGCGGCGCAGGTGAACGAGAATGTCGGCGGCATTCGCGACCTCTTGTCGCTGACGCTGACCTCCATCAGCCGCGACGCGGTCTCGCTCGTCGCCCTCGTCGGCGTGATGATCTACCAGGATCCGGTGTTGTCGCTCAGCTCGCTGCTGATCGGGCCGCCGTTGATCTGGGCCGTCATCTACATCACCCGCCGCCTGCGCAAGATCAACCGGGAATCCGTGCTGATCAACTCACGGCTGAACGGGTCGGTGCAGGAGGCCACGCAAGGCATCGCCATCGTCAAGGCCTTCACCCTGGAGGACGAGCTGGCGCGCCGCATCGGCATCATGGCCGACACGGCCGAGCAGCGTAACAACAAGATCGCCCGCGTCGCGGAGCGGCTGTCGCCGATTTCCGAAATCCTCGGCGGCCTTGCCGTTACCGCCGTGCTCGCCTATTCCGGCTATCGGGCGCTGGTGCTCGGGCAGCCGCCGGGCGCGGTGTTTTCCTTCATCACCGCGCTGATCCTGGCCTACGACCCGGCAAGACGCCTGGCGCGCACGCAGGTCGGCATGGAACGCGCCCTGGTCAACGCGCGCATGATCTACGAGTTGCTCGACCTCGAGCCGAAGCAGGGTGACGCCCCCGACGCCGTCGAGGCGAAGGTCACCACCGGCGAGGTGCGCTTCAACAATGTGACCTTCGGCTACAACGCCGACACGCCGGTGCTGCGGGACCTGAGCTTTACCGCCGCCGCCGGCAAGGTGACGGCGGTGGTCGGCGCCTCGGGCGCCGGCAAGTCGACGATGGTGGCGCTGCTGCAGCGCTTCTACGACGTCGACAGGGGCTCGATCGAGGTCGATGGTCAGGATATCGCCAAGGTGACCAAGCATTCGCTGCGCCAATCGATCGCCTATGTGGCGCAGGCGCCTTATCTCTTCGAAGGCACGATCCGCGACAATATCCGCTACGGCCGGCTGTCGGCCACCGATGCCGAGATCGAGCAGGCGGCGAAACAGGCGGCGGCCGACGAGTTCATCCGCCAGCAGCCAGAAGGCTACGACACGCCGGTCGGCGAAGGCGGCTCGACCCTTTCCGGCGGCCAGCGCCAGCGCGTCTCGATCGCGCGCGCCATCGTGCGCCAGGCGCCGATCCTGCTGCTCGACGAGGCGACCTCGGCGCTCGACAACGAGGCAGAGGCGCGCGTCCAGGAAGCGCTGACCCATGTGATGGAAGGGCGCACCACCCTCGTGATCGCGCACCGGCTTTCGACGGTGGTCAATGCCGACCACATCATCGTGCTGGAGGAGGGCCGGCTGGTCGAGGAAGGCACGCATGCCTCGCTGATGGCCGATCCGCACAGCGTCTATGCCCGTTTCCACCGGATCCAGGGCAAGAAGGGGCTGGGGCTTGTCGACGACGTCAAGGCAAGCCAAACTTCGGGCCAAACTCCGGCGCCGCGCAGCCGCGCCAAGAAGACCGTCAGGAGAAGCGCATGAGTGAAGCCGGCGATATGGGCCTGGTGGTGGTGGGCGCCGCCGGCCGCATGGGCCAGACGCTGATCCGCGCCATCCACACCATGCCCGGCGCGCGCGTCGCCGCCGCGATCGAGCGGCCGGACTCGGCCCATCTCGGCAAAGATGCCGGCGAGCTTGCCGGCATCGGCATCATCAACGTGCCGATCGTCGACGATCCGCTGCCAGCCTTCGCCAAGGCCGACGGCGTGCTCGATTTCACGGCTCCAGGCGCGAGCGTCGAATTCGCCGGCTATGCGGCGCAGGCGCGCATCGTCCATGTCATCGGCACCACCGGCTGCTCGGCCGACGACAATGCCAGGATCGGCGCCGCCGCGCGCCATGCCACGATCGTCAAATCCGGCAATATGAGCCTCGGCGTCAACCTGCTTGCCGTGCTCGTCGAGCAGGCCGCCAAGGCGCTCGACCCGGAGGATTTCGACATCGAGATCCTTGAGATGCATCACCGGCACAAGGTCGACGCGCCGTCCGGCACGGCGCTGCTGCTCGGCGAAGCGGCGGCGAAGGGACGTGGGATCGATCTTGCGGACAACAGCGTGCGGGTGCGCGACGGCCACACCGGCGTGCGCAAGACCGGCTCCATCGGCTTCGCGGCGCTGCGCGGCGGCTCGGTGGTCGGCGACCACAGCGTGATCCTTGCCGGCACCGGCGAGCGCATCACGCTTTCCCACCATGCCGAGGACCGGGCGATCTTTGCCCGCGGCGCGGTCAAGGCGGCACTCTGGGCGCGCGCGAAGAAGCCGGGCCTCTATTCCATGCGGGATGTGCTCGGACTTTCCTGACACAAGCCTGAAGTATTTCCTTCTTAGGCAGTTCCGGACGAAACCGTTGGAATTGCCCAACCCCTAGAGGAGCTGACATGTCGGGAACTCTCGTGCTCGTGCGCCACGGCCAGAGCGAATGGAACCTGAAGAACCTGTTCACCGGCTGGCGCGACGTCGACCTGACTGAGCAAGGCACCGCCGAGGCGCTGGCCGCCGGCGAAAAGCTCAAGGCGCGCGGCCTGAAATTCGACATCGCCTACACCTCGGCGCTGAAGCGGGCCCAGGTGACCTGCCAGCACATCCTCGACGTCGTCGGCCAGAGCGATCTCAAGACGATCCGCGACCAGGCGCTCAACGAGCGCGACTATGGCGACCTCTCCGGCCTCAACAAGGACGACGCGCGCAAGAAATGGGGCGAGGAGCAGGTGCATATCTGGCGCCGCTCCTACGACATCGCGCCGCCCGGCGGCGAAAGCCTGAAAGACACCGGCGCGCGGGTGTGGCCCTATTACCTGCACGATGTGCAGCCGCATGTGCTGCGCGGCGAGACCGTGCTGGTCGCCGCGCACGGCAATTCGCTGCGCGCGCTGATCATGGCGCTGGACGGCAAGAGCGGCGAGGAGATCGTCAAGCTCGAGCTCGGCACCGGCGTGCCGGTCATCTACAAGCTCAACGCCGATTCCACCGTGGCGTCGAAGGACGTGCTCGAGGGGTGAGGCAAGCCTCCTTCTCCCCGTCACTATACGGGGAGAAGGTGCCGGCAGGCGGATGAGGGGCAGCGCCAGCTTCCGCAATTAACTCGTCCGGGGCTCAAAGCCAGAACCGGAGCCCCGGCTATCCAGCATCGCCGCCGGTGAAAAAAAGCGCGTTGACACATATCGTTTGCCCGCTTACATGAGCGCCCACCAGCCCAGATGGCGGAATTGGTAGACGCGCACGGTTCAGGTCCGTGTTCCGCAAGGAGTGGAGGTTCGAGTCCTCTTCTGGGCACCATCCTTCGCTCTTCGAGCTTCGGATGGCAGGCCATCCCGAAGTTCCAAGAGCGAAGGGGTCGCCATTCATCCCGACTGCCAACGGGATAGCGCTTCCCAGATTTACGACGTTCGATTGGCCGTAGCCTCTGAGCTTCGTCATCCTAGGGCGAAGCAGGAGCGAAGCTCCGTCGCGGAGACCCTGGGATCCATGCCGTGACGTCGAAGCGTTGCGGCATTCCAGAATTCTGCTCCGTGGCACGACAAGGCCAAGGTCACGGCATGGATCCTCGGGTCTGCGCCGCGTCGCTACGCTCCTTGCTCCGCCCGTGGATGACGACCGGATGGGCGCCGCCATCCACCTCCCCTTCCGGCCAGTCCCCCAACAAACCGCTTCAAACCCGCCGCCCCGGACGCTACGGTCCGCCCATGGCCCCTTCCGTCAGCCCGACCATTGCCGCGCGCCGCGACCAGATGTTTCCCATCCTGACCGACGCGGATATCGAGCGCATGCGCCGCTTCGGCGAGGCGCGCGCCTATGCCGCCGGCGATCATATCGTCACGGCTGGTGCGGTTTCGCCAGGCGTGATCCTCATCCTGTCGGGCAAGGTCGACATCACCCAGGCCGGAGGGATCGGGCCGCGCGAGCCGATCATCAGCTATGGCGCGGGCAATTTCGTCGGCGAGCTGGCGCAGTTGTCGAACCGGCCGTCACTGGTCAATGCCGAGGCGGCCTCGCCGGTCGAGGCCATCGTCATCCCCTCGCAGCGGCTGCGCGACCTGATGGTGCAGGAGGCGAACCTCGGCGAGCGCATCATGCGGGCGCTGATCCTGCGCCGCGTCGGCCTGCTCGAAAGCGGCGCCGGCGGGCCGGTCGTCATCGGCCCGCCCGGCAATGGCGACGTGCTGCGACTGCAAGGGTTTCTGCGGCGCAGCGGGCTGCCGCACCGGGCGCTCGATTCCGACACCGACCCTTGCGCGAAAACGCTGATCGAGCGGTTCCATGTCGATCCGCACCATCTGCCGATCGTGCTCTGCCCGAACGGCAAGCTCATGCACAATCCGGGCGAGACCGAGCTTGCCCGCTGCGTCGGGCTGCTGCGGCCGATCGATGCCGATAAGGTCTATGACGTGGCGATCGTCGGCGCCGGACCGGCGGGGCTGGCTGCGGCGGTCTATGCCGCCTCGGAAGGGCTGTCGACCATCGTGCTCGATTGCCGCGCCTTCGGCGGCCAGGCGGGCGCCTCGGCTCGCATCGAGAACTATCTCGGCTTCCCGACCGGCATCACCGGCATGGCGCTGATGGCGCGCGCCTATAACCAGGCGCAGAAATTCGGCGTCGAGATGGTCATCCCCGACGAGGCAAAGCTGCTCGACGACGCCGGCGACGGCGCCCGCTACAGGCTCTCCATCGGCGATGGAGAAACGGTGCGCTCGCGCGCGGTGGTGATCGCCAGCGGCGCGCGCTACCGCCGCCTCGACATCGCCAACCTGGCGCAGTTCGAGGGAACCTCGGTGCATTACTGGGCCTCGCCGATCGAGGCCAGGCTTTGCCAGGACCAGGAGGTGGCGCTGGTCGGCGCCGGCAATTCGGCCGGACAGGCGGCCGTCTATCTGGCGAGCCAGGTGCGCAAGGTGACGCTGCTGGCGCGCCGCGACAGCCTCGACGCCACCATGTCGCGCTATCTTGTCGAGCGCATCGCGGCGCAGCCCAACATCGAGGTGCTGACCGAGACCGAGGTCGCGGCGCTGGACGGCAGCGAAGGCAATCTCGAGCGGCTGCGCTGGCGCAACCGGGCGACCGGTGAAGAGACGACGCGCGCCATCCATCACCTCTTCCTGTTCATCGGCGCCGATCCGAACACCGACTGGCTGGCGAATTGCAACGTGGCGCTGGACGCCAAGGGTTTCGTGCGTACCGGACCGGACACCACACCGGGGCACGGGCTGATGGAGACGAGCCGAAGCGGCGTGTTCGCCATTGGCGACGTGCGCTGCGGCTCGACCAAACGCGTCGCGGCAGCGGTCGGCGAAGGCGCGCAGGTGGTCGCGGCGCTGCATGCCTATCTGGCGCGAAACGATGAACCGGCGAGGAGAGCGTGATGGACGAATGCAGGCATACCAAGGACATCAAAAAGGTCACGCCGAGCGCGCTCGGCTGCGAGGAATGCCTGAAGAGCGGGTCCTGGTGGGTGCATCTGCGGCTCTGCCGGACCTGCGGCCATGTCGGCTGCTGCGACGACTCGCCCAACCGCCACGCGACAAAGCATTTCCATGCCACGCAGCATCCGATCATCGAAGGCTACGACCCGCCGGAAGGCTGGGGCTGGTGCTTCGTCGACGAGGTTTTTGTCGACCTCGAGGGTGATACCACGCCGCAGAACGGGCCTATCCCAAAGTTTGTTTGAGCGTGCAGGGCAAGCCGGCGCGGCCAAGCGTCCGGTTTAGCGCACCGAGCTCGTCACGGTCGGATCGACGGCGTCGGGCACGGATTTGCGCTCATTGCCGGCAAGGATGCCGATCAAGAGAAGGCTGAGCACGACCGGCACAAACAGGATGGCGACGCGCGCCTGCACGTAGAAGATGGCACGCCATTCGTTTCGCTTTTCGTCCTTCATCATGCTCGCTCTGTCTGCGCCTCCCAGGGAGGGACATAGAGACGAAGCGTTAAACATCTCCTTCCGATTCGGTTAACGGGCGGCGATCTGTTATTGTGAGATCATGAAAAACGATCGTAAGGACGAGCCTCCCTCCAGGGAGACATTGATGAACCGTATCGAGGTTCCGCTCGAGGTCTATGCGGAATTCCTGGCTCTGCTCGATGCGCCGGCCCAATCCAACGAGAAGCTGTCCAGACTCATGAACACCCCGCAGCCATGGGAGAGTAAGTGACGTCTGCGGCTGCCGAGATCAATCGCCCATGGCAGCGCAGCCCCCTCTCCGTCCGCTGCGCGGACACCTCTCCCCCGCTTTGCGGGGGCGAGGAACGCCAATCGCCAAGGCCGCGTCTCCGCAAGCCTGGGTTCCTCGCCCCGCCAAAAGGCGGGGAGAGGTGGCTCGGCGAAGCCGAGACGGAGAGGGGAGCGCCCTATGGGATGACCCGCTGGATGCGCTTCCTATCCCCCTGAAAGTCCGCCTCCGCCGATCAAACAGCCGGCAGCGCGAACAGCCTCCCACCCGCCGGCACGACGTCGTCGATGCCGGCGAGGCGCAGGCAGTGCCAGGCCATGGCGTGGTTCGAGGAGGTGACGGGAACGCCGATGCGCCGCTCCAGCTCCGCCACCGCCTCGGCGACGCGCAGGCTGGTGCAGGAGATGAAGATCGCCTCCACCCCCGAGACTTTCGCCATGCGTTCGGCGGCCGCTTCGATCGAGGCGAGCGAGATGCGGGCCGCCTCGCGGTCGTCGCGCCGGTCGAAGGTGGCGACGGCTGATATGTCGAGGTCGCGTCCGGTGAAATAGCGGACAAGGCCCTGGTTGATCTCGGGCGCGTAAGGGGTCAGCAGGCCGATGCCCTTGACGCCGAGCGCCTTGAAGGCGGCCAAGGCGCCGGTGACCGGCGTGGTGCAGGCGACGCCCGGCCGCGCCTTCCTGATCTCGGCGAAGACGGCTTCCTCGCCGAGCGTCATGGTCGCCGAGGTGCAGCCGAAACCGACGACGTCGAGCGGGATGCTGGGCAGGATGAGGTCGACGGTCGGCGCGATGCGTGGGCCCATGGCGCGCAGTGTTTCCGGCGTGATGTCGTTGTCGTTGAAGAGGCGCGCCTCGTAGAAGGCGACGCCCGGAATGCGCACCAGCGCACGGAACTCATGCTCCAGCGTCTGGTCGGTGGCGAGGATCGCGAGCCCGATCGCCGCGCGCGAGGCGAGGCCGCCGTCGATCTCGGATGGAAGCACGCCCAAATCGACAGGCCCCGAAGATTGAGGGCGGGTGGCAGCCGCGCTGACAGACATGGCATTCCCTTTCCTGGTCGACCCCGTCGGGATCATGTTCTCAGTTCAAAAGTCCGTCCATCGAGATCGCCGGCTTGCGGCCGGCGATCAGGTCGGCGGTGATGCGGGCCGAGCCGTGCGACATGGTCCAGCCGATATGGCCGTGCCCGGTGTTGAAATAGAGGTTGCGCAGGCGCCGCTGGCCGAACTCGGGCAGGTTGTTGGGCGTCATCGGCCGGAGACCCGCCCACATTTCGGCGCGGTCGTAATCGGCGCCTTCGGGATAAAGCTCCTCGGTCACGCCCTTCATGAAGGCGAAATCGGCTGGCTTGTGGCTGGTGTCGTAGCCGGCGAACTCGGCGGTGGCGGTGACGCGCAGCCGGTCGCCGAAGCGCGACACGGCGACCAGATTGTGCTCGTCGATGGCCGCGATGGTCGGCGGCGCCGGGCGATTGCCGACAGGAATGGTCAGCGAATAGCCCTTGATCGGATAGATCGGCAGGCTGATGCCGACCGTCTTGGCTATCAGCGGGCTGTAGGAGCCGAGCGCCAGCACATAGGCGTCGCCCTTGACCCCGCCCTTGTCGGTCATCACCTGCGCGACGCCGTCGCCGGACGTCTCGATGCCGGTGATGGTGGTGCCGGTGCGGATCTCGCCGCCGCGCTCGACCACCTTGGCGGCAAGCGCCCGGGTGAATTTCGCCGGGTCGCCGGTCTCGTCGGTCGGGCAATGGATGCCGCCGGCGATCTTTTCACGTGCGGAGGCCAGCGACGGATCGAGCGCGACGATGGCGTCGCGGGCGAGCACCTTGATCAGCTGGCCGTCGGATTCGAGCAGCCGCATATGCTCGACGCCTTTGTCGAGCGCCTGCTGGCTGCGGTAGAAATAGAGGATGCCGCGATCGTTGCGGTCGTAGTCGATCGCCTCATCGGCGACGACCTCGTGCAGGATCGATTGCGAGTAGACGGCGAGGCGATGCTTGAGCAGCGTGTTGCGTCGGGCCTTCTGCGCCGTGCATTCCATCAGGAACAGCCACGACCAGCTGTAGAGCCGGGGATCGGCCGAGAGCCTGAAGCGCAGCGCCTGATCCTTCAACACCAGCGATTTAAGCAGGATCATTGGCGCCCTGGGCGACGACCAGACGAAGGAATGCCCCGGCGCGATCATGCCGGCATTGCCCCAGCTGGTCTCGGCGGCGACCTGTTGCTGGCGCTCGAGGATGACGACCTCGTGCCCGTCCTTCTGCAGCTGATAGGCGGTGGTGACGCCGACCACGCCGCCACCCAACACGATCACGCGCATGGCGCCTCCGGAGATCGCAAGTTGGGGGCAGTTTAGAGGGTGGACTGCAGTGTGCAATGGCACACATGCGGAGATGTCGGCGGGACAGCGCCGCTCGTCGGCAGGACGATCGCAAATGGCGCATCGAACGAATGTCGTCGCTAATCCCTGACGTCTCGACGCTGGGCGAAAAAGGCGCTCTGGTTGAAGGCGCCGGTGGGGTAGTGAGCGCTTCTGGCGACGACGTTGGAGATTAGCCCGAGCCCTCCATGACGTCGTCATACTCGGGCTTGACCCGAGTATCCATGCCATGACCTCTGCCGTAGGGTGCAACGGTGCAGAATTCTGCAACCGCAGCAACGCCTTAGCGTCACGGAATGGATTCTAGGGTCTGCGCGCGTCGCTTCGCTCCTTGCTCCGCCCTAGAATGATGGGTGGACGGCCCCTTGCGGCATCGAATGTGCCAAACTGGGCTGTGATTAACTCCAGCGGAAGGAGACCGTCCGTCATGCAAGCTATCAGATTTGGTATCGATTTGGCCAAGAATGTGTTTCAGGTGCACGGCGTGGATGCTGCCGGGCGCGTGGTGGTGCAGCGCCAGCTGCGCCGCGCGCAGGTGGAGAAGTTCTTCGCCGCGCAGCCGCCGGCGCTGATCGGCATGGAGGCCTGCGGCTCGGCTCATCATTGGGCCCGCACGCTCAGCGCGCTTGGCCATGAGGTCAAGCTGATGCCGCCGGCCTATGTGAAGCCCTATGTTCCGCGCAACAAGAACGATGTGCGCGACGCGCACGGCTGTTGCGAGGCGGTAAGCCGGCCCGACATGCGCTTCGTGCCGATCAAGACGGTCGAACAGCAATGGGCCAGGGGCCTGCACCGCACGCGTGACCTTCTGGTGCGCCAGCGCACGCAGTTGGCCAACGCCATGCGTGGCCTGCTCTATGAGATGGGCCAGACAAGCGCCCAGGGGGCTGCGGGCCTGGAAGCGCTGCTGCAGCGCATCGAGACCTCGGATGAGGCCATCCCCGCGGCGCTGCTGATCTGCCTGGCGCCGCTGGCCGGACAATGGCGGGCGCTGGATGGCGAGATCGGCAAGCTGGACAAGCAGATCCTGGCTCAGGTCAGGCAGCAGCAAGCGGCCTTGCGGCTGACGACGATCCCGAGCGTCGGCCCGATCATCGCACATGCAACCATCGCGGCCATTGGCGACGGCCGCCAGTTCGCCTCGGGCAGGGACTTCGCGGCGTGGCTCGGCCTGACCCGCAAGAGTCATGACACCGGCGGCAAGCACAAGCTGACGGGCCATATCAGTCGCGCCGGCGACAGAGACCTGCGAAGGCTGCTCATTCTCGGCGCCAGTTCCTGGCTGCGCCAGGTCAGGGCCAAGCCCGACAGAGGCTCGCCCTGGATACGCGGCCTGCTGGCCAGGCGCCCGGTCAAGGTCGCGGTCGTGGCGCAGGCAGCCAAGACCGCGCGCATCATCTGGGCAATGCTGAGCTCGGGACAACAATACAGGGCGCCGGCTGCGGCATAACCCGCAAAGCGAGGCCCTTAACAGCGTAAGGAGCAAATAGCAGCACGGCAAAATGGTCAGGACCTGGGTCGAGACACTCCGCCTTCGTCATCGCGATTAAAAAGCGCGCTAGAATGATTGGAACTCGATCCGCGTAACCCCTGAGGGCCAGCGGTCATCAAATCGACCGCATCAAAGGCCGAATACATGACCGCTCCAGACTTAAGCCGTCGCCGCTATTTTGCCTCTTGCCCAAGAGGGGCCGTCCATACATGACGAAGCCCATTCACCCGCCCAGCGCCTGCTCCAGATCCGCGATCAGATCGTCGCCGTCCTCGATCCCGCAGGACAGCCGCACCAGCGAATCCGTAATGCCGATCGCCCCGCGCTTTTCCGCCGGGATCGAGCCGTGCGTCATCAGCGCCGGGTGCTCGATCAGGCTTTCGACGCCGCCGAGGCTTTCGGCCAGCGTGAAGAGCTGCGTGCGTTCGAGGAAGCGTTTCGTTCCCGCCAGGTCGCGGTCGAGGTCGACGGAAATCATGCCGCCGAAGGCGTGCATCTGCTGGACGGCGATAGCGTGCTGCGGGTGGCTGGCGAGGCCGGGATAGATGACCCGGCGGACATCTTTTCGCGTTTCCAGCCATTGCGCGATTTTCAGCCCGTTGGCCGAGTGGCGCTCCATCCTGAGCGCCAGGGTCTTGATGCCGCGCAGCGCGAGAAAGCTGTCGAACGGGCCGGAGATGCCGCCGATGGCGTTCTGCAGGAATTTCAGTTGCGCGACGAGGTCCTTGTTGTCGCCGACGACCGCCACGCCGCCGACCATGTCGGAATGGCCGTTCAAATATTTCGTCGTCGAATGAACGACGATGTCGATGCCGAGCTCCAGCGGCCGCTGGATGTAAGGGCTGGCAAAGGTGTTGTCGGCGACGGTGAGCAGGCCCTTGCGCTTCGCCAGCGCGGCAAGGCCTTCGAGATCGACGATGCGCAGCAGCGGGTTGGTCGGCGTCTCGACCCAGAGCAGCTTTGTTTCGGGACGGATCGCCGCCTCGACCGCGGCAAGGTCGGTGAAATCGGCAAAGCTGACCTGCAGGCCGGCGGAGCGCTTGCGCACCCGTTCCATCAGCCGGAACGAACCGCCATAGATGTCGTCGGTGGCGACGATGTGGGCGCCGGCGTCGAGCAGCTCCAGCACCGTGCCGATCGCCGCCAGGCCGGAGGCGAAGGCGAAGGCGGCCGAGCCGCTTTCGAGATCGGCCACGGCACGCTCGAAGGCGAAGCGCGTCGGGTTCTGGCTGCGGGCATATTCAAAGCCCTTGTGCACGCCGGGCGACTGCTGGCCGTAGGTGGAGGTGGCGTAGATCGGCACCATCACCGCGCCGGTCAGCGGGTCGTGGCTCTGGCCGCCATGGATGGCGCGGGTGGAAAAGGCCAGGCGGTTCTTGCCGTTCGAAGTCATTTTGCGCGGCGCCTCAGATGGTTGATCAGGTCGATACGGGTTATCAGGCCGACAAACTCGTCGCCATCGAAGACGATGGCGACCTCGTTGCGGTCGAAGACAGGCAAAAGCGCGTCGAGCGTCTGGCTGGCCTGCAGCGTATGCAGGTTCGAGGTCATGGCCGAGCGCACC
Source organism: Mesorhizobium sp. RIZ17 (assembly GCF_051127865.1). Taxonomy (NCBI): domain Bacteria; kingdom Pseudomonadati; phylum Pseudomonadota; class Alphaproteobacteria; order Hyphomicrobiales; family Phyllobacteriaceae; genus Mesorhizobium; species Mesorhizobium sp. RIZ17. The sequence continues at coordinate 1,808,921 of NZ_CP147861.1, read as the reverse complement.
GGGCCGTTGAAGCGGTCCCAGCGGCCGTCATAGGGGCCGTCGACCTTGGCCAGTATATCGCTCTCGTCGACGATGCCGATCAGCTTGCCATCGTCCAGCACCGGCAGCTGCGAGACGTCGGAGCGGCGCATGCGGCCATAGGCGTTGAGCAGGCTTTCGTCCGGGCCGACGGTGACGATGTCGCCGGTACGCGGCGAGCGCATGACAAGGTCGCGCAGGTCGCCATGCTGTTCCTGGTCGGCAAGGCCCTGCTCGGCCAGCCAGATATCGTCAAAGACCTTCGACAGGTATTTGTTGCCGCTGTCGCAGACGAAGGTGACGACGCGCTTCGGGACCGTCTGCTCGCGGCAGTAGCGAAGGGCCGCCGACAACAGCGTGCCCGAGGACGAGCCGGCGAGGATGCCTTCGCGCGACAAGAGATCGCGCACCGCCAGCATGCTCTGCTTGTCGGTAATGGAATAGGCCTTTTTCACCAGCGAGAGATCGGCGTTGGTCGGCACGAAATCCTCGCCGATGCCTTCGACGGTCCATGAGCCGGCCTCTTCCATCTTGCCGGTCTTGATCAGCGGCGCCAGCACCGAGCCGACAGGATCGGCCAGCACCATCTCGGTCTTGGGCGAGTGCTTCGCGAAGTAGCGGCCGAGGCCGGTGAGCGTGCCGCCGGAGCCGACGCCGACCACCACCGCGTCGACATCGCCCTCGAGCTGCGAAAAGATTTCCGGGCCGGTGGTGGTCTCATGCGCCAGCGGGTTGGCCGGGTTGGCAAACTGGTTGGCATAGAAGGCGCCGGGCAGCTCGGCGGCGATCTTCTCGGCCATGTCCTGGTAATATTCGGGATGGCCCTTGCCGACATCGGAGCGGGTCATGCGCACCTCGGCGCCCAAAGCGCGCAGGTGCTGGATCTTTTCGCGCGACATCTTGTCGGGCACGACGAGGATGATGCGGTAGCCTTTCGGGATGCCGACCTGAGCAAGGCCGAGGCCGGTGTTGCCGGCGGTGGCCTCGACGATCGTGCCGCCGCGCTTCAGCGCGCCGGATTTCTCCGCCGCCGCGATCATCGACAGCGCGATGCGGTCCTTGATCGAGCCGCCGGGATTCTGGCTTTCGAGCTTGATGAACAGCCGGCACTTGCCGGTGTCGAACTTGGTCAGCTCGACGACCGGCGTCTGGCCGATCAGGTCGAGCACCGAGGCGTAAGGCGGACGCAGCCGGGAGAGGGCGCCTTCCGCGCTGTCGGGCGCTGCTTTCTTCTGCTCGCTCATCTCAAATGCTCCGTGGAAGCAGTTCGATGCGGGTAGCCGCAATCTCGCGCACCGAACCGCCGGAATCCATTCCGGTTTCGCGGATGGCGCGAGGTGTCTTTTCCAGCCCTTTTCATCTGGAAAGAAGATAGATCGTGCCAATCCGGCGGGGAGAGGGGGAATGGAATTCTAGGCGGGTTGCCGTAAACCTTGGATGTCGAGTTCCTGCACACCCCCCTCTGGCCTGCCGGCCATCTCCCCCGCAAGGGGGGAGATCGGGTGTCGCGGCCGCTTTCGCCAATCATCGACGTTGCAGGAAAGGAGCCGCCGGCGGAGCTGCCAATCTCCCCCCTTGCGGGGGAGATGCCCGGCAGGGCAGAGGGGGGTGCTGTCCCGCCGGCGTTTCAGAAATTTCTTGTCGCAGCGAGAAAGCTGCGCTCACCCCAGCAGCAGCTTGCCGAGCTTGGCGCATTGCACGCGGATATCCGGAATAGCGTCGATCTCGAAGAAGGTGCCGCGCGTCAGCGGGCCGACGGCGAGCAGCTTCGACGACACCGTGCCGTCGGCCGCGATCAGCTCGCATTTGCCGGTGACGTCGAGGCCGAGGCGCAGCGGATCGGGACGCGCCACGCCGCGTTCGAGCAGCGAGCGCACGACGCCGTTCGACGTCCTCGAAATGTCGCGGGCGATGCCCATGCAGTCATAGAGGCGGGCGACGTGCAGGGTCTCGACAGCCTGCGTGCCGCGCGGCTGGATTTTCACGACGAAGCCGCCGTTCGCCTCGACGTTCACGACCCTACCTGCGACGAGGCGGATGCGGCCAGACCTGACCGCCTCGGTGACACGCGCGTAGACTTCCGGCGCCATGCGGTGGCGGTGGATGTCCCACCAGGCCTTGGTGTGCTCGACGAAGCGGCGCTTGGCCGAGGACGGCCAGTTCTGCCAGATCGTCTGGTTGAAGGGCCTGAGCCCATCAACCACGTCGCGCCAGTCGCCGCCGGCCTTCTGGGTCTCGCGGATCAGGTTGCGGAACCAGCCGACGAAATAGGAAAGCTGGGTGCCGAGCGGAATGTCGGCGATATCGAGCTTGATCGGGTTGCCCTTGCGGTGCGGCGACGGCAGCAGCCCGCGCCGCGACACCGCGACGATGGCGCCGCGATGGCCGCGCTGTTCCAGCGAGAGAAACGCGTCGACCATGCTCAGCCCCGTGCCGAGCAGCAGCACTTGGGCCTGCGGATCGAGCGTGGTGTCGGCCTCCGCTCCCATGCGGACGGCGTGGCCCTGGAAGGCGCCGGGTTGCTCGTCGTGACCGGTGGCCAGGACGGCAAGATGCGCGACGACGCTGGTGCCGTTGGCGAGTACCACCTCGACGCCCGCCGGCGTCGGCGCGATCGACAGGCTCTCCTCGCGGATCAGCCGCAGACGACCGGTCTCGCGCTCGCGCTCCATCAGGCCGTCGAGCAGTTCCTGCAGGTAGCGGGCATAGAGGCTGCGCGGCGCATAGAACGGTCCCTGGTCCGGCTTGGCCAGGCCGCGCTCCAGCACCCAGCGCGCGAAATGCGTCGGGTCGTCGGCATAGGCGCTCATGCCGGAGGCGTTGACGTTGAGCACATGCGCCGAAAGCAGCGTCGAATAGGCCATGCCCTGGCCGAAATGCGGCCGCTTCTCGATCAGCGTGACGCGCAGGTCCGGATTGGGCGATTTGAGCAGATGCGCGGCGAGCACGACGCCGCTGGCGCCGCCGCCGACAATGATGATGGAGTTGCCGCGTCCAACCATGGTTGCGAGCCGGGAACTTGACGCGGCGATCAGCGCGCGGCCGCCGCCGCGGACGGCTTCGGCCGCAAGCCACGAACGATCGCCGGAACGGTTTTCAGAAGGTCGCGCATCGTTCTCTCACTCCCAATGTTGATAAGATTACTATACTAACCACGCCGGGCACGAAACCCGGGTTCCAATTCGACTGCCTTTTGAAGCATGGATTTGCCGAGATCGGATGACAGGAGAATTTTTGTTCGGCCGGAGGTGCTGGAGAGAGGGCCGCACCCGCGCGGTCGTCATTCCAGGGCGGAGCGACGCGAAGCGGCGCGTAGACCCTGGAATCCATGCCGTGACCTTCGCGAGAGATGCAGCGGTAAAGAATGGAACCTTGTCCAACCCCACTGAAAGATAGGTCTGCACCGCAGCATCGCTTCTATGTCACAGCATGGAAACTCCTTCAGCTGAGAGCGGCTGCCTACCTACCTTCGTCATTCCAGGGCGGAGCGACGCGAAGCGGCGCATAGACCCTGGAATCCATGCCGTGACCTTCGCGAGAGATGCAGCGGTAAAGAATGGAACCTTGTCCAACTCCACTGAAAGATAGGTCTGCACCGCAGCATCGCTTCTATGTCACGGCATGGATTCCAGGGTCTGCGCGCGTCGCTTCGCTCCTTGCTCCGCCCTGGAATGACGAACGGACGGACGGCTCCGCTAGTGGCCGAGGGCAACCCGAAGGCTCACCCACCAACCCCAACGCGACTGTCCTTTTGCGCTTCCGCCGCCGGTACCCGGCGACACTTTTCCAACAAAGCGGCCTTCGTTGGAAGGATTTAACTCTACAAACCCGATAGAATTAACGGACGATAGAAAGGCAATCCAGTTTGTTGGGGTTTATGGAGCCTTTCAATGTCAATCCTTTCACGACGCATCCTGCTTTTCTCATCGGCGGCGCTTACGGCCGCCGCCTTGCTCGGCCCGGCCAGCGCCGAGGGCCTCAAGATCACCATCGGCTACCAGACGGTGGTCGAGCCCTCGAAGGTGCCGCAGGCCGACGGCGCCTATGAAAAGGCAACCAAGGCAACGATCGACTGGCGCAAGTTCGATTCCGGTGCCGACGTCATCGCCGCGATCGCCTCCGGCTCGGTCGATATCGGCTATGTCGGCTCGAGCCCGCTGGCCGCGGCCGCCAGCCGCGAATTGCCGATTGAGACCATCTTCGTCGTCGGCCTGATCGGTCCGTCGGAAGCGCTGGTCGCCCGCAACGGCGCCGGCATCGAGAAGGTCGCCGACCTCGCCGGCAAGAAGGTCGCCGTGCCGTTCGTCTCGACCACGCATTACAGCCTGCTTGCGGCGCTGAAGCATGAAGGCGTCGACCCGAAGTCGGTCCAGATCCTCAATCTCAGGCCGCCGGAAATCGCCGCCGCCTTCGCGCGCGGCGACATCGACGCAGCCTATGTCTGGGATCCGGCGCTCGGCCAGGTCAAGACCACCGGCAAGGTGGTGCTGGACTCCTCGCAGGTGGCCGCCTGGGGCGCGCCGACCTTCGACGCCTGGATCGTGCGCACCGATTTTGCCGACAAGCACCCCGAGGCCGTGCGCGACTTCGTCAAGGTGACCGGCGAGGCCTATGCGCAGTTCCTCGCCAAGCCCGAGGCCTGGTCGGTGTCCTCACCGGAGGCCGGCAAGATCGCCAAGCTCACCGGCGCCAAGCTGGAAGAGGTGCCGGAGCTGCTCAAGGGCTACGTCTTCCCCTCGCTCGAGGAGCAGGCCTCGGACAAGTTCCTCGGCGGCGCGACGGTGCAGGCCGTCGCGGCGACGTCCGCCTTCCTCAAGGAGCAGGGCAAGGTCGACGCGGTGCTGCCCGACTATTCGAAATATGTGACGGCGAAATACGCCAGCGAGGCGCTCGCCTCGAACTGAGCTTTCTCCATGCAATACCCGGAAGGATGACCGCCTTTCCGGGGTTGCTCGGAAGCGCGGCGCCTTCTTCCCTGGCTTTGCGCTTGCCTGTCCCGAAGCCGCTTACGAGGCGCGACTTCGGGGCAGGCTCCCTTTCTCTTTTGACGCAATTCCGGACGGAAAGCCGCTTTCCTGGAATTGCTTGGCAGTGAGGCCAGATCCCGATGACGCATCTCATCCTCGACAAGGTCAGCGTTCATTATGACGGCCAGCCGGCGCCGGCGGTCGAGCGCGTTTCGATCGACGTCGGCAAAGGTGATTCCGGCAGGGGCGATTTCGTCGTGCTGGTCGGCCGTTCCGGCTGCGGCAAGACCTCGCTGCTCAACGTCGCCGCCGGCCTGGTCGAGCCCGCGGGCGGCCTGGCCACGGTCGGCGGCCGGCCGATCACAGGGCCCGGGCCGAACCGCGCCGTGGTCTTCCAGAACGATGCATTGTTTCCCTGGCTGACGGCGCGGGAAAATGTCGCCTTCGCGCTCAGGCTGCGCGGCGTGCCGGCCGGCAGCAGAGCGCGGCGCGCCGACGAATTGCTGGCGCTGGTCAAGCTCGGCGGCGCCGGCGACAAGCGCATCTGGGAGCTTTCCGGCGGCATGCGCCAGCGCGTCGGCCTTGCCCGGGCGCTCGCCGCCGAACCCGAATTCCTTCTGCTGGACGAGCCGCTCGGCGCGCTCGACGCGCTGACGCGCGAGCGCATGCAGACGACGCTGCTCGATCTGTGGGCCGCCGCCCAGGTCGGCGTGCTGATGGTGACGCATGGCATCGAGGAGGCGCTGGTGCTGGCGACCCGCATCGTCGTGCTGGCGCCGGGGCCGGGCCATGTGGTGCGGACCTTCGAGACTGATTTCGGCCGCCGCTACGCGGCCGGCGAGCCTATCCGCGCAATCAAGGCGGATCCCGCCTTCGCCGCTTCCCGCGCGGAGCTGACCGATGCGATCTTCGAAGGAGAGGCGGCATGAGCGTCGGCGCCTATAGCGAACGCGCGAGAGCGAAGGCCGGCGAGAATGACGGGTTTTCCGTGCCGTGGTCGCGGCCGCGGCCAAAGCCACGACGGGCGATTTCGGCCCGGCTGGTCAGCGCGGTCACCATCCTCGCGCTGCTGGCCGCCTGGACGGCGGCAGCCTCGCTGCAGCTGGTATCGCCAGTCTTCCTGCCCTCGCCGGCCGCGGTCTGGGCCAAGTTCGTCGTCGCCGCCCGCGACGGGTTCGTCGATGCGACGCTGCTCCAGCATATCTTGGCGTCGCTTTGGCGCGTCTTCGCGGCGCTGATCGCCGCGATCGTCGTCGGCGTCCCGGTCGGCCTCGCCATCGGCATCAGCCGGATCGGGCGCGGCGTGTTCGATCCGCTGCTCGAGTTCCTGCGGCCGATCCCGCCGCTCGCCTATCTGCCGCTGATCATCATCTGGTTCGGCATCGGCGAGCCGTCGAAGATCCTGGTGATCGCCATCGCCATGCTGGCGCCGGTGGCGCTGTCGACCGCCGCCGGCGTGCGCGGCGTCTCGCGCGAGCGCGTCGACGCGGCGCGATCGCTCGGCGCCACCCGCGCCCAGCTCATCCGCCACGTGATCCTGCCGAGCGCCCTGCCCTCGATCCTCACCGGCCTGCGCATCGCGCTCGGCGCCGGCTGGTCGACGCTGGTGGCGGCCGAGCTGGTGGCGGCGACGCGCGGGCTCGGCTTCATGATCCAGTCGGCGGCGCAGTTCCTGGTCACCGACGTGGTGGTGATGGGCATCCTGGTGATCGCGATCATCGCCTTTGCCCTGGAGTTCATCATCCGCCGGATCGAGCGGGTGCTGGTGCCATGGGCGAGTCGGGAATGAAAGGAAGCGAAGGAGAAGGACGATGACCCATTCCACCGCGGTGCTGTTCGCCCATGTCGGGACATGGCTGTTGCGTTTGCCGCCGGGCGACAAGCGGCCCGAGGAGGAGCCGAAATCGCCGACGCCGGTGCTGCTTGCCGGCGAACGCGACCGCCTGCCGCCGCGCGACGAGAGCTTCTACTGGGCCTGGCAGTACTGGTCGCAATGATCGGGTCGCAATTTTGCGCCAGCCCTCGCGTCTTCGTCACCCTGGGGTCTGGGCCGCGTCGATTGGTTGCAGCCGCCCGAACCTCGTCATTCTATGGCGGAGCAAGGAGCGAAGCGACGCGCGCAGACCATAGAATCCATGCCATGACTTGGAAGCACCGCCACGGTGCTGAATTTTTGCTCCGTTGCACTTCTTGGCGAAGGTAACGGCATGGATTCTAGGGTCTACGCGACGCCGCTTCGCGGCTGCTCCGCCCTAGAATGACGATCGCGATGGGCGTTTCGGCCAATCTCCAAGGCATGCCACCTGCCAATGCAAACAGAGCCGACCGGCCAAAATCCCTGTGCGGCGTCAACTAGGATGACGACACCGGGTTACACGCAGAAAATAATTCCATCCATTCCGTCGAACTCGCAAGATCGTTCCTCTACTAATTTTATAGATTTACCTAGCCTGACCCCATTCCAAACCCCCGGCAGCCCCGGGCCATCGAAGGAGAGGGTCATGTTCAATCTGACGAGACGCGTTTTCGGTACCGGCCTGCTCGCAGCGGCGGCCTTTGCCATTGCGACGACATCCTTCGGCGCCGCGGCGCAAGAGCTCAAGGCGTTCAACATCGGCTACCAGAAGACCGGCCTGCCGGTGATCGCCAGGCAGCGGCAGATCATCGAAAAGGCGCTGGCCGGCAAGGGCGTCACGGTGAAATGGGTCGAGTTCACCGCCGGCCCGCCGCTGGTGGAAGCCTTGAATGTCGGCGCCATCGACGTCGGCTGGACGGGCGACGCGCCGCCGATCTTCGGCCAGTCGGCCGGGGCCAACATCGTCTATGCGGCGGCGCTGCCGTCGAATGGCGACGGCGAGGCGATCTTCGTCAAGCCGGCCTCGCCGATCCAGTCGCTGGCCGATCTCAAAGGCAAGCGCATCGGCGTCGGCAAGGGCACCAGCGCGCATAATCTCCTGGTCGCGGCGCTGGAGAAAGCCGGCATCGCCTTCGATCAGGTCACGCCGGTCTATCTCAGTCCGGCCGACGCGGCCGCCGCCTTCGCCAGCGACCAGATCGACGCCTGGGCGGTGTGGGATCCGTTCTTCGCCATCGCCGAGACCCGTTACCAGCCGCGCGTGCTCGTCCGTTCCAGCGACGTGCTGAAGGTCAACACCTATTTCCTCGCCAACAAGGATTTCGCCAAGGCGCATCCGGATGTCGTCTCGACGACGATCGCCGCGCTCGGCGACGCGGCGAAATGGGCCGACCAGAACCGCGACAAGGTGGCCGAGGCGCTGCATGAGGTGACCGGCGTGCCGCTCGATGCGCAGACGATCGCCGCCAACCGGACCAAGTTCGGTATCTTCCCGATCACCGACGAGATCGTCGCCGGCCAGCAGGCGACGGCCGATCGCTTCTTCAAGCTCGGCCTGATCCCGAAAGCGGTCCGGATTTCCGACGCCATCTGGACCGCGCCGGGCAACTGATTTTCCTTGACGCGCCGGGCGGCGAACGCCCGGCGCCGCCGCGTTTTCTCCCGCCTTCTCCAGGGTATCAGCCATGACCGCATCAGCCAGCCCGCTCGATTTCTTCTGGTTCATCCCGACGCATGGCGACGGCTCCTATCTCGGCACCGAGAAGCAGCAGCGTCCGCCCGAGTTCGGCTACTTCAAGGAGATCGCGCAGGCGGTCGACAGGCTTGGTTTCCCCGGCGTGCTCTTGCCCACCGGACAGAACTGCGAGGATTCCTGGATCACCGCCACCGGCCTTGCGACGCTGACCGAAAGGCTGAAATTCCTGGTCGCGCTGAGACCCGGCGTGACGCTGCCGACCTTCGCGGCGCGCCAGACCGCGGCGCTCGACCGGCTGAGCAAGGGCCGGCTGCTGCTCAATGTCGTGGTCGGCGGCAACCCGACCGAGCTTGCCGGCGACGGCGTGTTCCTGCCGCATGACGAACGCTATGCGCAGGCGCAGGAGTTCCTCAGCATCTGGCGCGGGCTGGTCTCTGGCGAGCGGGTGAATTTCGAAGGCAAATATTACCGCGTCGAGAACGGCCGCCTCGACCTGTTGCCGCTGCAGGAGCGGCCGCCGCTTTATTTCGGCGGCTCTTCCGATGCCGGCCAGGAGCTCGCGGCCGACCTCGTCGACATGTACCTGACCTGGGGCGAGCCGCCGGCGCAGGTTGCCGCAAAGATCGCATCGGCGCGCGAGAAGGCGGCGCGGCGCGGCCGCAAGCTGCGTTTCGGCATCAGGCTGCATTTCATCGTGCGCGAAACCGAGGACGAGGCCTGGCGCGCCGCCGAGCGGCTGATCAGCCATGTCACCGACGCGCAGATCGAAAATGCCCAGGCCCGTTTCCTCAAGGAGATGGATTCGGTCGGGCAGCGGCGCATGGCCGAACTGCATGGCGGCCGGCGCGACAGGCTCGTCGTCTCGCCAAACCTTTGGGCCGGCGTAGGGCTGGTGCGCGGCGGCGCCGGCACGGCGCTGGTCGGCACACCCGAGCAGATCGTCGAACGCATCCGCGAATACCAGGCAATCGGCATCGACACCATCATCGGCTCGGGCTACCCGCATCTCGAGGAGGCCTACCGCGTGGCCGAATTGCTATTCCCGCGTCTTGGCCTCGGCACGCAGCGGCAGCGGGCGCACAAGGATATCGCCAACGAGTTCTCCGTCGGATTCCACGGCGCCGGCCGCCTGCAGGCGGCGTCATGAGCCTGGCCGCCCGCGTCGCCCGCAACGGCGCGGCCGGCTGGCTGCTGCCGGCGGCAATCATCGCCGGCTGGGAAGCCGCCTCGCGCGCGGGCTTGATCCCGGCCAATGTGCTGCCGGCGCCGAGCGCGGTGGCCGAGGCCTTCTGGCGGCTGACATTGTCGGGCGAGCTGATCCGCAACATCGGCGTCTCCACCCTGCGCGCGCTGTCCGGCTTCGCCATCGGCGGCGCGATCGGGTTCGCGCTCGGCCTCGCCAACGGATTGTCGGCGCTGAGCCGGGGCCTGACCGACACGACGCTGCAGATGATCCGCAACATCCCGCATCTGGCGCTGATCCCGCTGGTCATATTGTGGTTCGGCATCGACGAGGAGGCGAAGCTGTTCCTGGTGGCCCTCGGCGTCTTCTTCCCGATCTACGTCAACACGCTGCTCGGCATCCAGAGCGTCGACCCGCAGCTGGTCGAGATGGGCCGCGTCTACGGCCTCGACCGGCGCGCGCTGTTCTTCCGGGTGATCCTGCCCGGCGCGCTGCCGTCGATCTTCGTCGGCCTGCGCTACGCGCTGGGCATCATGTGGCTGACGCTGATCGTCGCCGAGACGATCTCGGCGAGTTCCGGCCTCGGCTACATGGCCATGCAGGCGCGCGAGTTCCTGCTGATCGACGTCGTGGTGCTGTCGATCCTGATCTACGCGCTGCTCGGCAAGCTCGCCGACAGCCTGGCCCGCCTGCTCGAGCGCCTGTCGCTCGGCTGGCATCCCGCCTTCCAGAAAGGGTGAGAACAAGATGCCGGCCGCCACCTTAACCGCCGCACGTTCCCTCGTCTCCACGCCAGCGCAAGCCCGGACGATCGGCTCGGTCGAGGGCCGCCGGGCCTTCGCGTTCAAGGAGGTGGGAAAACGCTTCGGCGACAAGGTCGTGCTGGACGGCATCAGCCTCGACGTGCGGGCCGGACAATTCGTGGCCATCATCGGCAAGAGCGGCTGCGGCAAGAGCACGTTGCTTCGGCTGCTGGCCGGGCTCGACCGCCCGAGCAGCGGCTCGCTGACCTTCTCAGGCGAGGAAGGCCACAGCCGCACGCGCTTCATGTTCCAGGAACCGCGCCTGCTGCCGTGGATGAGCGTGGTGAAAAATGTCGAGATCGGCCTCACCGGCATTGCCGGCGGCATCGAGGCCAGGCAGCGGGCACTTGCCATGCTTGACGAGGTCGGGCTGGCCGATCGCGCCGACGAGTGGCCTTCGGTGCTGTCGGGCGGTCAGAAGCAGCGCGTGGCGCTTGCCCGCGCCCTGGTCGGCCAGCCGCAGATCCTGGCGCTCGACGAGCCGCTTGGCGCGCTCGACGCATTGACCCGCATCGAGATGCAGCAGCTCCTGGAACGGATATGGCTCGACCAGAAGTTCACCGCCGTGCTGGTGACGCACGATGTCGGCGAGGCCGTGGCGCTCGCCGACCGCGTCGTGGTGATCGGCGCCGGCAGGATCGCCCTCGATCTCGACGTGCCCGTGGCGCGGCCCCGCCGGCACGGCTCGGCGGAGCTCGCCCATATCGAGGGGACCATCCTGGACCATCTGTTCGGCCGGGCTTGATCGTACGGCACGCACGCCACTGCTTGCCATCAATGCCGGTCAGACGCGGGTGCGGCTTGCCCAGCGCAGCCCGACCACGCCGACCAGCATGGTGACGAGCCCGATATAGAGCCATTGCGTCTGGCCGGTCATGAAGCTGCCCTTGACGAAGCCGAGGCCTTGCAGCGACCACAACGCACCTAGCCCCAGCACAATCAGCGCCAGCACAAACCTGATCAATCGCATCGGCTTGACCCTCTCCGGAAGTCGATCCTGAACGGCAATGGGGACGCAACAAAAGACGCGGAGGAATCGAAACAGTTCGGCTCCTCCGTACTTCAAATCTTGAGGGCCGATGTTGCCCGGAATGTCCCCGGAGCCGACCCGATATTCATTGAGAATACGCCTTCCTGGTGCTGGAAATATCATGACAAACTGTTTCGCGGCGACTCCAAACGTGTGCCGTCGCCATGGAACCGCCAGATCAATGCCGCATTTCGTGCCTCATTCGGCACATATCGGCGGGGCCTACCTTTAACGGAGCCACCCCCAAAGCATGAAGAAATCCAACCAGACCGCGCTTGTCGCGGCAACGATCGCGGCTGGCCTAATGGCCGGCGCCTCGTCCGCTTCCTCCGCCGCCGCTCAGTGCGGCCGCGCTTCCTGGTATGCGCTGCATTCCAGAACCGCCTCAGGGGAACGCATGAACCCCTCGGCACTGACTGCCGCCCATCGCACCTTGCCCTTCGGCACCAAGCTCCGGGTCACCAACAAGAACAACGGCCGCAGCGTCGTCGTGCGCATCAACGATCGCGGCCCGTTCGTGAAGGGACGCATGCTAGATCTGTCGCGCGGCGCAGCCGGCGAGCTCGGCTTCATCGGTTCTGGCCATACCGCCGTCTGCATGGCGCGCGTCTGATACACTGCACAGGGATTTGACCGGTCGGCTCTGTTTGCATTGGCAGGCGGCATGCCTTGGAGATTGGCCGAAACGCCCATCGCGATCGTCGTTCTGGGGCGGAGCAGGAGCGAAGCTCCGTCGCGAAGACCCTAGAATCCATGCCGCTACCTTCGCCAGGAGTACAACGGAGCAAAATTCCGCACCGTGGCGGCGCTTCCAAGTCACCGCATGGATTCTATGGTCTGCGCCGCGTCGCTTCGCTCCTTGCTCCGCCATAGAATGACGAGGTTGGGCGGCCGTCGCACCACGATCCAATGCGAGCCCTCAAGGGTTCCGGATCGTGGTCCGTGGCCGGATGACGGGGCCGGACACATATCTTTCACATTTCCGCAGTGCACATTGAGCCGGCTCGTCCGCGCAAGGCTGATTTTCAACAGGTTGAACGAAAGATGCATTCGTCAGACAAAATGACGTATTGCATCGCAACAATATCTTGTTAACCTCGCCGGGAGACATTCAAGGCTCGGCGCTGTCCGTCGTCCCTTTGGTCGTCGGACGGCAGCGGGGTTCTCGATGTTCTACCAGCTCTACGAAATGAACCATGCGGCGCTGCAGCCGGCCCGCCTCTATGCCGACGCGGTGCGGCTGTTCTACTCCAACCCGCTCAATCCGATTTCCCACACCCCCTTCGGCCGCTCGGTCGCGGCGACCGCGGAGCTCTTCGAGCGGACCACGCGCCGCTACGGCAAGCCGCAATTCGGACTGGACAAGGCCGTCGTCGACTGGAAAAGCGTCGACGTCACGGAAAAGACGGTCTGGTCGAAGCCGTTCTGCAACCTCGTCCGTTTCGAGCGCGCGCTGCCCGCCGGCCGCAAGCCCGACCCCAAGCTGCTCATCGTGGCGCCGATGTCGGGCCATTACGCGACGCTGCTGCGCGGCACGGTCGAGGCGATGCTGCCCCATGCCGACGTGCACATCACCGACTGGGTCGATGCCCGCATGGTGCCGGTGGCGCAAGGCAGCTTCGATCTGGACGACTATATCGACTATGTCATCGACATGTTCCATGCGCTCGGTCCCGACACCCATGTGATGGCCGTGTGCCAGCCTTCGGTGCCGGTGCTGGCGGCGGTGGCGCTGATGGAAAAGCGCGGCGATCCCTTCGTGCCCTCCACCATGACGCTGATGGGCGGCCCGATCGACACGCGCCGCAATCCGACCGCGGTCAATCTTCTGGCCGAGGAAAAGGGCATCGACTGGTTCCGCGACAATGTCATCATGCAGGCGCCCTGGCCGGTGCCGGGCTTCGGCCGCGCGGTCTATCCCGGCTTCCTGCAGCTTTCGGGTTTCATGAGCATGAATCTCGACCGCCACATCATCGCCCACAAGGACTTCTTCATGCACCTTGTGAAGAACGACGGCGACAATGCCGAGAAGCACCGCGACTTCTATGACGAGTATCTGGCGGTGATGGACCTGACGGCGGAGTTCTACCTGCAGACGGTGGACACCGTGTTCGTGCGCCACGCCCTGCCGAAGGGCGAGATGAAGCATCGCGGCGAGCCGGTCGATCCGAAGGCGATCCGCAATGTCGCGTTGCTGACCATCGAAGGCGAGAACGACGATATTTCCGGCCTCGGCCAGACCCAGGCCGCGCACGATTTGTGCGTCAACATCCCGGCCGACAGACAGGCGCATTACATGCAACCGGCCGTCGGCCATTACGGCGTCTTCAACGGCTCGCGCTTCCGCTCCGAAATCGTGCCGCGCATCGCCGACTTCATTTCCAGCTATGGCCGCCAGCACCGCGTGGCGACGAAGCCGAAGCTGGTCCGTTCCGCCAAGAGCTGAACGTCGTAAAACCGCTTCGGAGCGGACTGCCGCCATCCGGCGGCCGGCGGTGTTGCGCCCATGCCTCTGTTGCGAAAGTGCCGCTATGGGATCGTCCAGGTAACCATGCCGTCAAACTGGCCGTCGTCTCTAATTGACACGGACTGTAAATCGCCTTTAACGTTTCGTTAATAAAGAACAGGGCGGCGGGGACAATGACTTCCTCAGCGATGGCGCGGATTCTGCGTTTGTGTTCGGTCGCAGGGCTGGCGATTTCGGCTCACTGGGCGGCGCCCGCCTGGGCGGCGGGCGCGATGGCCACGAGCGGCCTGACCTCGCAGCCGATCGGCCATTACGATTTCTGCAAAGCGCGCCCGAACGAATGCAACATCCACCCTGCAGATCTCGAACCTGCAAAGATGACGGACAGCCTGTGGCGCAGGCTGGTCAGCGTGAGCGCCAAGGTGAATGCCGCCGTCAAGCCGTTGAGCGATCTCGATCACTACGGCAAGGACGAGGTCTGGGCCTATCCGGATGATGGCTATGGCGACTGCGAGGACTATGTGCTGGAAAAGCGCCGCCAGCTCTATCGCATGGGCATGTCGCTCGCCGACCTCTTGATCACCGTCGTGCGCAAGCCGGACGGCGAAGGCCATTCGGTGCTGACGGTGCGCACCGACAGGGGCGATTACGTGCTCGACAACCTGACCGACAAGGTCAAGGCCTGGGACGCGACCGGCTATCGTTTCCTCAAGCGGCAGGCGATCGACAACACCGGCCGCTGGGTCTCGATCCGCGACGGCCAGCCGGTGCTTGTCGGCTCGGTGCAGTAGAAACCGGGCGCCTGCTTTTCTTCGCGAGGCGCTCTACCTCCCTGCGCGGTGGGTGAAACGCGCGGCGCATGCCGGGCCGGTTTCGACGCTGGGCGAAAAGCTCCCCGTGGCTGAAGGTGGAGGTGTGTTGAGCTTCTGGCGCCAACCTTGGAGATTGGCCGAATCCCTACGTGACGTCGTCATACTCGGGCTTGACCCGAGTATCCATGCCGTGACGCTTACCGTGGAGTGCAACGGTGCAGAATTCTGTAACCGTTGCAAAGCGTTGGCGTAACGGCATGGCAACTGTGTTCACGCAAACGCAGTTTTGTCGCGAATGATAGCGTTGAGGACGACCAAGAGCTTCCTTGCGACGGCGATGATGGCGAGCTTCTTGGAGCCCGACCGGGCAGCAAGGGCTGTGTAGAAGGACTTGAACCGGTCGCAGGTTCTGATGGCCGTGAGGGCTGCCATATAGAGGGCGCGGCGCACGCGTGATCGCCCGCCTTGGATCTGGCTCCTGCGGTTGAGCTTGCCGCTCTTGTTGTCGAACGGGGCAAGGCCGACGAGTGCTGCGATCGCCTTGGGTGAGCGCTGGCCGAGCTCGGGCAGGAGCGCCAGCAGCGAGAGCGCGCCGACCTTGGAGACACCGGGCACGGAGACCATCAGCGCATGGTCGCGAGCGGTGTCCTGGTTTTGACGAATGACTTCGGCAATCTGGCTCTCGAACGCCTTGATGCGCGTGTCGAGGAAGGCGATCGTCTCTTCCAGATCGGCAATGACGACCTCCTCGAAAGCCTCGGCGAGGTGCTTCTTCAGCGCTGCCCGCATATTGACCAAGTGATCGCGGTGGCCGGCAAGCGATTGAAGCCGCTCGACTTCTTCGCTCGGCGCCGGCTCGGCTTCAGGGCTATAGCGACGGCCGTAGTCGCTCAGCATCCTGGCATCGAGAGGATCGGTCTTGGCGCGCCGGCGCGTCGACTTCGAATAGTGGTGGGTATGGGCCGGGTTGTGCCGCGAGAACGGCACGCCGGCCTTGGCCAGCGCATGGCGCAGGAGCCGGTCATGCACCCCTGTCGCCTCCATGACGACGAAGTCCCGACTGGGATCAAGACCCGCCACATAGGCCGCGATCGCATCGGCCTGGTTGTCGATGCGCCGAAGACGGCCGCTTGTCTCATCAAAAAAGTCGAGCCACTGCTTGGAGATGTCGCAGCCGACATAGTTCTGGGCTATCATGTCCACGCCTCTTCCTGTGGTGCGGGGTCTGCTTCGAACAGCCCCGTGCAACTGTTCAGGTTGATGGTTCACCTGTGGGAAGGGACCGGGCCATGCCACGGCCTGTCCGAAAGGACGACCAGGATCCACTCGGTCTCCTTCCCACTTCAACCATACACCAGAACCAACACACAGGATTCTAGGGTCTGCGCGCGTCGCTTCGCTCCTTGCTCCGCCCTAGAATGACGACCGAGCTGTCGTAGCCGCACATTGCAAAGGCCGATGACAACAAAAAACCCGTAACCGCCTCCGAAAATTTTCAGGCGACTCCGTGAACCGTTTCCGTTCGGCCGGCGACACACAGCCGTAGACGACAAACCCAACCACGGAGAATTTCAATGACTGCCTTTTTGCGAAACACCTTGCTTGCCGCCATTGCCGTGTCGGCCCTGACCGGTTCGGCCCTGGCCGACGACACCGTCAAAAGCTGCGCCAAGACCAATCTCAACGACCTCTGGAGCGGCCGCTGCTGCGGCGTCAGCAGCGTCAATTGCCTGGGCGGCGGAAACGGCGGCCGCGACCATCACGGCAACAATGGCGGCCGCGGCAGCACCAACGGCAAGTACTGATCTCAAAGTGAGAGATCGAGAAGGCTGCCTGCGGCGTGGTAGGCAAGAGCCTCGACCCTCGCGGCTTCGTCATGTATGGACGGCCCCTCTTGGGCAAGAGGCAAAATAGCGGCGACGGCTTAAGTCTGGAGCGGTCATGTATTCGGCCTTTGATGCGGTCGATTTGATGACCGCTGGCCCTCAGGGGTTACGCGGATCGAGTTCCAATCATTCTAGCGCGCTTTTTAATCGCGATGACGAAGGCGGAGTGTCTCGACCCAGGTCCTGACCATTTTGCCGTGCTGCTATTTGCTCCTTACGCTGTTAAGGGCCTCGCTTTGCGGGTTATGCCGCAGCCGGCGCCCTGTATTGTTGTCCCGAGCTCAGCATTGCCCAGATGATGCGCGCGGTCTTGGCTGCCTGCGCCACGACCGCGACCTTGACCGGGCGCCTGGCCAGCAGGCCGCGTATCCAGGGCGAGCCTCTGTCGGGCTTGGCCCTGACCTGGCGCAGCCAGGAACTGGCGCCGAGAATGAGCAGCCTTCGCAGGTCTCTGTCGCCGGCGCGACTGATATGGCCCGTCAACTTGTGCTTGCCGCCGGTGTCATGACTCTTGCGGGTCAGGCCGAGCCACGCCGCGAAGTCCCTGCCCGAGGCGAACTGGCGGCCGTCGCCAATGGCCGCGATGGTTGCATGTGCGATGATCGGGCCGACGCTCGGGATCGTCGTCAGCCGCAAGGCCGCTTGCTGCTGCCTGACCTGAGCCAGGATCTGCTTGTCCAGCTTGCCGATCTCGCCATCCAGCGCCCGCCATTGTCCGGCCAGCGGCGCCAGGCAGATCAGCAGCGCCGCGGGGATGGCCTCATCCGAGGTCTCGATGCGCTGCAGCAGCGCTTCCAGGCCCGCAGCCCCCTGGGCGCTTGTCTGGCCCATCTCATAGAGCAGGCCACGCATGGCGTTGGCCAACTGCGTGCGCTGGCGCACCAGAAGGTTGCGCGTGCGGTGCAGGCCCCTGGCCCATTGCTGTTCGACCGTCTTGATCGGCACGAAGCGCATGTCGGGCCGGCTCACCGCCTCGCAACAGCCGTGCGCGTCGCGGGCATCGTTCTTGTTGCGCGGAACATAGGGCTTCACATAGGCCGGCGGCATCAGCTTGACGTCATGGCCGAGCGCGCTGAGCGTGCGGGCCCAATGATGAGCCGAGCCGCAGGCCTCCATGCCGATCAGCGCCGGCGGCTGCGCGGCGAAGAACTTCTCCACCTGCGCGCGGCGCAGCTGGCGCTGCACCACCACGCGCCCGGTCGCATCCACGCCGTGCACCTGAAACACATTCTTGGCCAAATCGATACCAAATCTGATAGCTTGCATGACGGACGGTCTCCTTCCGCTGGAGTTAATCACAGCCCAGTTTGGCACATTCGATGCCGCAAGGGGCCGTCCACCCATCATTCTAGGGCGAAGCGAGGAGCGCAGCGACGCAGCGCAGACCCTAGAATCCATTCCGTTACCTTTAGGCGTCGCCGCGGTGCAGAACGAACTCTGTTCTGCACCGCCTTTGCCCTTCGCGCGAGATCACGGAATGGATCCTCGGGTCTGCGCGTCCGCTTCGCGCCCGCTCCGCCCGTGGATGACGAAGCTCGGGCGCTTCGGCTAACCCACCCGTTGTCATAAGGGCAACTATCCCCTCAGCGCAGCCCGGACCGACGCGGTGATTTTCCGCAATTCCGTCTCATCGAGCCTCTCGATGCTTTCAGCCAAAAGATTGGCCAGCTCGGTGGCCGCCGGCGACAGGCCCGACGTGTCGATCCTGACTCTGGGGTGCGAGCTTTCGGCGAGACGGACAAGATCCTCGGCATCGTCCCAGATGATGTTGAAATAGCCGATGATCTTCTGGATCAGCGTCCAGGTCGGGGCGCCGCGGCGGCCGTGCTCGAGCGCCGACAGATAGGCGGCGCTAACGCCGATGGCCTCGGCCATCGCCTTCTGGCTGACGCCGCGCTCGGCACGCAGCGCCCTGAGCTTTTCGCCGAACGGGGTCATGCCGGCCGGCTCATGAGCGTATCCGACGCAGCCGCACATAGAGCGCGCCCGAGCCGCCATGGTTGCGGGCCGCGTGATCGTGACTGGACACAAGATGGCGGAAAGCCGGTGTCGACAGCCAGGCCGGCACGGCGCGGCGCAGGATGCCGTCGCCGCCGGAGGACGAACCCTTGCCGGTGATGATCAGCACGTAACGGATGCCGCCAGCATGCGCCCGGTTGAGGAAGGTGAGCAGCAGCGAATAGGCCTCGTCCTGCGTCATGCCGTGCAGGTCGACGCGGCCTTCGATCGGCAGCCGGCCTTTCTTCAGCTTGTGCAGCGTCTGGTCGTCGAGCGAATGCGCCACATGCGGCGTCTTCGGCTTGGCGGCCACAACCGCAACGCCATTGGCGGCAGGGCGCGGCGGCTCTGGCTTGGGCTCGACGATGTCGGGAATCTCGACGGCGGTCTTGCCTTTCAGCGGCCGCGCCGAACGCGCCACCAGGTTCCACAGGATGCGGTCGTCGTCGCTGAGATGATCGTCGCGGCGGCTCACCGGCGCGCTCCCTCGAACAGGCCGCGGGGAACCAGGGCATAAAAATCCGCCGCGTTGCGGACCACGCCGGCGATTTCGCCGGCGGCGTCGCCGGAGCCGGCGAAGAGATCGCCGCGCGCGGGTCCGGTGATGGCCGAGCCGGTGTCCTGCGCGATCATCAGCCGCCGGAACGGTTTTCCGTCGAAGGCGGTGAGCGTCGGCGCGTCGATGTAGAAGGGCGTGCCGAAGGTGTGCAGCAGGCGGTCGACCGCAACGGAGCGTCCCGGCGTCAACGGCACCTTGGCGGCGGCGATCGGACCGAGCCTGACATCGTCGACTTCGGCTTCGCGGAAGAATATGTAGGAGCGGTTTTGCCACAGGATCTCGTCGACGCGGTCGGGATGCGCCTTGAACCAGGCACGGATCGACTGCATCGTCACCTTTTCGAGCGGTATCTCGCCGAGCTCGCTCAAGGTCTTGCCCGGGCCGGTGAAGCGTTGGCCGGACTTGGCGGCGTAAGTGACGCGGGCGAGCCTGCCATCGGTCATCTTCAGCCGCGCCGCACCTTGCACATGGATGAAGAAGGCATCGACCTTTTCGGCGAGCCAGGCGATTTCCAGGTTCCGGCCGGCAAGCGCGCCGCGCTCGATTTCGCCGCGGTCGAAATATTCGACGGGAGCAGCATTCGTACGGCGGGCGAAGGCCAGATAGGGGTCCATGCCGGCCGGCCGGTTGCCGTCGTCGATGTCGATCAGGTCGGCGGGGCGGGACAGCAGCGGCACGGTGAACCGCTCCGTCCTGACCGGCGAGGCCTCGACCTCCGGCTCGTAAAAACCGGTAACGAGACCGGCGCTGCCACCTTCACCTTTCACCAGCATCGGAACGAAATGCCGTTCGAAGAAGGAGCGCGCTTCCAACCGATTCGGCTCCGAAATGGCACGCGCCTCGGCATAGGCCTGGGCAAAAGCGTTGAAATCGACGCCGAGCGATCCTGTGCGGTAAGGCTTTATCGGGGCGTGAAAGGCCGAGCGGCGGAACGCCGCAAAGGCCGCGAGGTGGTCATCCCCGGCCCATCCGGGCAGGTCCCTGAACGACTTTTGGCTGAATGTGGGAGAGAGCGGCACGACCGAGCCCCGCCGCTTAGAGCCGGATGATTTCAGGTCGAACCGACCTGAAATCTGAATCCGCCTCTAATTCAAAGAGATGGAGCATGATGTGATCCGAAAACCGCCCCACACTTTTCGGCATCATGCTCTAGATCAATCTTCTTCTTCGGTGGCGACGAGCTTCCAGTTCGGGTCGCGCGAGCGGGTGTCGCGGGCGAAGGTCCAGACATCCTTGACCTCGGCCACCGTCTCCGGGTCGCCGTCGATGACGGCGCCGGCCTTGTCGCGGGTCGCCGAGATCAGCTCGGAGACGACGCGCAGCGTGATGTGCGCTTCCGAGCCCTTCATTTCGGCGGCGACGATGTCGGCCTTGTCGATGCCGACGAAGGACGACTGGATCTTCTCCGATTTGGCCTCGCGTTCGCCGATCGCGGCGACAAAGCCGTCATAGACTTCGCGCGACAACAGGTTCTTCAGCGTCTTACGGTCGCCGTCGGCATAGGCCATGACGATCATCTCATAGGCCATCTTGGCGCCGTCGACGAAGCCCTTCGGCTCGAAGGATGCGTCATTGTCCTTGATGGTGCGCAGGCCCTTGTTGAGATCGGTGTCGGGCTTGGCGAAGGCGTCGATGTCGGCATAGGTCTCGGGCGCGGTTTCGCCCGGCGCCCGCTTGCGCGGCAGCGACACGACATTTTCAGGCTTCTGCGCCGCATCGGCCTCGCGGGTACGGCTCGCCGAATAGGGATCGAAGGGCGGACGCTCGTTTCCGGTGCGACGTCCAAGCACGTTGCGCAGCTGGAAAAAGATCACAACCGCCGCAATCAGGAAGAAAATCGTGCCGAAGTCGAAGAAACCCATATTTTCCGCCAACCCGATCCTGTCCTTGCCGGACCGGCATAGCCCCCTCGGGGGACCGCGGTCGCATAGCGTTCAACACTCAAAGCATATAGAACGGCAGGCGCAATCATTCAAATCAAAGGCAGCCATACCTATCTAAGGGCGCCAAGGCCAGCGGCGATTGCCGCGAGCGCCGCAAAAGAAGAAAGCGATCGGTCAAAGACTTGCGCATCTCGTTCATCCCGTTGTTCCTGCTCCTGCTGCCGCTGCTGGAGATCGCCGGCTTCGTCGTCGTCGGCCGCGAAATCGGCGCTTTGGGGACGGTCGGGCTGGTGATCCTGTCCAGCGTCGCGGGCAGCCTGCTGCTCCGGCATCAGGGTTTTGGCGTCATGACGCGGGTGCGGACGGAGATGGATGCCGGGCGCGACCCCAGCCGACAGCTCGCGCATGGCGCGATGATCGTGCTCGCGGCGATCCTTTTGATCATCCCGGGCTTCATCACCGACATATTCGCCATTCTTCTGTTGCTGCCGCCGGTGCGCGACCTCGCCTGGCGCCTGCTCAAGAACCGCATCGTCATGGCGACAAGCTTCTCGAGCGGCTTTTCGGCCCGCCGGCGCGACAACGTCATCGACCTCGACGACACAGACTATTCGCGCGACGACTATCCGAACCGGCCGGACCACAATTCACCCTGGCGGCGGCTGAAGAACGACTAATCGCAGCCCACTGTCCCGCACAGGCGGCAAAACTTGTTTTGTCCGGCCGACCATGGTAGCGAACCCGCGATTTCAATCCGGTCAGCAATGCTGCCCAGGCAAAAGGACTTTAAGGCTCATGGCCAGCAACGACGACGCGGCGACCGGCGCCGCCAACGGCAACGGCACCCAGAACCAGCCCTCGCTCAATGTGCTTGCCCAGTATGTGAAGGACCTGTCCTTCGAGAGCCCCGGCGCGCCGAATTCGCTGCGCGGCCGCGACAAGGCGCCGGGCATCGCCATCAACGTCAACGTCAACGCCAATCCGCTCTCGGACAAGCAGTTCGATGTCAATCTGACGCTGAACGCCAAAGCCTCCTTCGACCAGGAAGTGCTGTTCAATGTCGAGCTGGTCTATGGCGGCGTCTTCGCCATCTCGGGCTTCCCGCAGGAGCACATGCTGCCGCTGCTCTTCATCGAATGCCCGCGGCTCCTGTTCCCCTTCGCCCGCCAGATCATCGCCGACGCCACCCGCAATGGCGGCTTCCCGCCGCTGATGCTCGACCCGATCGATTTCGCGCAGATGTTCCAGCAGCGCATCGCCGAGGACCAGGCGGCGGCTGGCAAGGTCCAGGTGAGCTGAGAGGGCGCACCGCTACGCATCGAGAGCCCGGCTTCGTGCCGGGCTTTTTGTTGGAGACGTCTGAGATTAGCGAAGGCCTCCGTGCCGTCGTCATTCTAGGGCGGAGCAAGGAGCGAAGCGACGCGCGCAGACCCTAGAATCCATGCCGTGATGCCAAGGCGTTGCAACGGTTACAGAATTCTGTACCGCTGCGCTCTATGGCAGAGGTCGCGGCATGGATACTCGGGTCAAGCCCGAGTATGACGACATCACCAGGGGTTCTGCCATTCTCCAACGTCGGCGCTTCAGCACCCCGCTCAGCCCGCGGTCGCCACCTTCAGCCACAGCGCCTTTTCGCCCAGCGTCGAAACCAGACCGGCATGCGCCGCGCGGTCCGCTTTTTTGGCGACGTCTGAGATTAGCGAAGGCCTCCGTGCCGTCGTCATTCTAGGGCGGAGCAAGGAGCGGAGCGACGCGCGCAGACCCTGGAATCCATGCCGTGATGCCAAGGCGTTGCAACGGTTACAGAATTCTGTACCGCTGCGCTCTATGGCAGAGGTCGCGGCATGGATACTCGGGTCAAGCCCGAGTATGACGACGTCACGAGGGGTTCTGCCATTCTCCAACGTCGGCGCTTCAGCACCCCGCTCAGCCCGCGGTCGCCACCTTCAGCCACAGCGCCTTTTCGCCCAGCGTCGAAACCAGACCGGCATGCGCCGCGCGGTCCGCTTCGCTCAACCGTGGCGGCAGGGCGATCGGCCTTGCGCCGATCGAGATGTCGATATCGGCCACCTCGCCGTTGCCGTTCATCTGCACCGCCACGGTCTCCAGCACCAGCGCCGCCTGCTTGCCGCCGATGAGCTCGATATAGACCTCGGCCAGCAGTTCGGAGTCGAGCAGCGCGCCGTGCTTGGTGCGGCGGGTGTTGTCGATGCCGTAGCGCCGGCAGAGCGCGTCCAGCGAATTCGGCCCCATCGGATGCTTGCGGCGCGCCAGCGCCAGCGTGTCGACCACGCGGCCGGGATCGATGGCGGCCTGCTCGAGCCGGCTGAATTCGAGGTTGAGGAAGCCTATATCGAAAGTGGCGTTGTGGGCGATCAGCTTGGCGCCGTCGGTGAAGTCCAGCCATTCCTGGGCGATTTCGGCGAAGGTCGGCTTGCCGACAAGGTCGGCGGCGCTGATGCCGTGCACGGCCTGCGCCTCAGCGTGGATGGCGCGCCCCTGCGGATTGATGAATTTGTGGAAGGTGCGGCCGGTCGGGAAGCGGTTGACCAGTTCGACGCCGCCGAGCTCGATGATGCGGTCGTCGCGCAAATCAAGGCCGGTGGTTTCCGTATCGAAGATGATCTCACGCATTCGAATCAATCCGCTCCAAGCGAGCAGAATCACAAACCAGAACAAAATGGCAATGGGGACTGCTGACAGCGGACGTCAGGAACCATGCCGGCCGGACTTATCCCCCGTCAATTCGCCAATGACGGCCTCGACCGACTTCCGCGCCGCCTCGAAGCCATTTCCGGTGTCGATGATGAAATCGGCCTGGCGGCGCTTTTCAGCGTCGGGTACCTGCTTGGCGAGGATCGACGAAAACTTCTCCTCACTCATGCCCGGCCTGGCGAGCACGCGCTCCCGCTGGATGTCGGGCGACGCGGTGACGACCACGACCTTGTCGACGCGGCTGCGCCCTCCCGTTTCGAACAGCAGCGGGATGTCGAGCACGGCGAGCGGCGCGCCGGCGGCGCGGTGCTTCGCCAGAAACGCCTCCGCGTCGGCGCGCACCAGCGGGTGAATGATCGCTTCCAGTTTCTTCAGCGCGGCGGGATCGGCGAGCACCATTCCGGCGAGCTTGACGCGATCGACCACGCCCGCCTGCGTCGTGCCGGGAAAGGCCGCCTCGACCAGCGGTGCTGCCTTGCCGGAATAAAGCCGATGCACTGTCTCGTCGGAATCATGCACCGGCACGCCGGCCTCGACGAACAGCTTGGCCGTCGCCGACTTGCCCATGCCGATCGATCCGGTCAGGCCGAGCACGATCATCAATGGCCCTCGATGTCGGCGACGATCATGCGCCGCAGCTCGGGCGTGACGTCCGGCTTCCTGCCGAACCAGCGCTCGAAGCCGGGCACCGCCTGATGCAGCAGCATGCCGAGCCCGTCGACCGTTTTCAGGCCGCGCGCCCTGGCGGCGGCGAGCAAAGGCGTCTCCAGCGGCACATAGACAATGTCGGTGACGATGGCGTGGTCCGGCAACGCGCCCGGATCGGCGGACAGGGTCTCATTGCCATGCATGCCGAGCGAGGTGGTATTGATGAGCAGGCCGGCATCGCCGAGCAGCTCACCGAGCGCATCTCCGCCATGCGCCGAGGCGCCAAAATGGCGCCCGAGTTCCTCCGCCCGGGCGAGTGTCCGGTTGACGATGCGGATATCTTTTACGCCGCGCTCTTTCAGCGCATGGATGACCGCGCGGGAAGCGCCGCCGGCGCCGAGCACCACGGCCGGACCGTTGGCCGCCCATCCAGGTGCATATTGGTCGAGGTTGGCGGCAAAGCCGTAGCCGTCGGTATTGCCGCCCCACAGAACGCCGTCCTCGAACCACAATGTGTTGACCGCGCCGATCGCGGCGGCCGCGTGATCGCGGCGGGCGACGCCGGCGAAGGCCGCCTCCTTATGCGGGATGGTGACATTGCCGCCGCGAAACCCATTGTCGCCAAGCGCCTTCAGGAAGGACGCGAACTCATCCGGCGCGACGTCGATCGCCTCATAGCTGCCATCGATGCCGTATTGCGCCAACCAGTAGCCGTGGATCTTCGGCGAGCGCGAATGGGCGATCGGATGTCCGGTCACGAAGGCCTTTTTCTCAGCCATCGATGGCCCCCAGTTCGCGCAGCTCCTTAAGCACCGCCAGGAGCGGCAGGCCGACGATGGTGAAGTAGTCGCCCTCGATCTTCTCGAACAGCTGGATACCTTCGCCCTCGATCTGGTAGGCGCCGACGCTGGTCAGCGCCTTGGCGCCGACCAGCGCCAGATACCGGCCGATGAAAGCGGGATCGAGCTTGCGCATGGTGAGGCTCACGACGCCGACATGGCGCCACAGCACTGCGCCGTCGCGGCAAAGCACGGCGGCGCTGTTCAGCTGATGCGTCTTGCCCGAAAGCGCGAGCAGATGGCGACGCGCGCCTTCCATGTCGGCGGGCTTATGGAAGATCTCGTCGCCCAACGACAGCGTCTGGTCGCAGCCGAGCACCAGCGCGCCCGGCCTGCGCTCGCTGACCTCGGTCGCCTTGGCCTCCGCCAGGATCGACGCGACATCCTCCGGCGAGACGCCGCTGTCCTTCAGCGGAGCCTCGAGCGCGCGCTCATCGACATTTGCCGGCACCGCCTCGATGTCGAGGCCGGCATTGACGAGCATCGCCTTGCGGTACGGACTGCCCGAAGCGAGGATGATTTTCTCGGCCATGATTTTTTCGCGCTTGATCCGTGGCACCGACTAGGGCGTTGAGATTCAGGTCAGGCCGAGCCGAAAGTGGTGGCTTCCGAGAACCGGAGCGGAGCGTACTTAAAGTACGTGAGCACCGGAAGCGCAGGAAGCCGCTACTTGCAGGCCGGCCTCACCTGAATATCGACGCCCTAGCGCGTCTTTCCCCGCAGGGCAACGATGGCGGCCGCCGTTTCCTCGATGGAGCGGCGGCTGACGTCGATCATCGGCCAGCCATGTCTCGTGCAGAGTTGGCGCGCATAGGCGAGCTCCTCGTTGATCGCGGCACGATCGACATAGTCGGTCGACACATAGGGGGCGGTGTTGCCGAGGATGCGGTTTTGCCTCACATGAGAGATGCGCTCGGCCGTGGCGATCAGGCCGACGACCAAGGGCGTCTTGGCGGCGATCAGGCTTTCGGGCAGCGGCACGCCGAGCACGATCGGGATGTTGGCGGTCTTGATGCCGCGATTGGCGAGATAGATTGAGGTCGGCGTCTTCGAGGTGCGCGAAATGCCGATCAGCACGATGTCGGCATCGTCCATATTGGCCGGCAGTTGGCCGTCATCATGCTCCATGGTGAAGTTCAACGCATCGATGCGGCGGAAATATTCGGCGTCGAGCACGTGCTGGGCGCCGACGCGGCGGCCGGCCGGCGTGCCGAGATAGGACTGGAAGACGGTAAGCACCGGTTCCAGCACCGAGACGCAAGGCAGGCCCATCGCCGCGCAACGCTCGTCGATCGAGCGCGCCAGCTTCTGGTCGACCACCGTATAGAGAATAATGCCGGGCTCCTCCTCGATATCCTCGAAGACCTTGGCGATCTGCTTTTCCGTGCGGATCAGCGGATAGATGTGCTCGATGGCACGGGCATCCTTGTACTGGGCGGATGCAGCGCGGCCGGCCGCCAGCAGCGTCTCGCCGGTGGCGTCGGAGATCAGATGCAGATGGAAGAAGCTCTGAGGTTTGTTCACAGGGGATGGGTCCAGGCTGTGGGCAATTGTGGACAAGGCTGGGTGAGCAGGCCTTGGGTCGGGAGGCGACTGTATCAGATGGCCGCTTGTCCACAATTCGACCCGCTGTAGGCTTTGTCGCGGCGCTGGGGACAAAACTGGGGATCAACTTTTCCTGGCCGGTTTCATCCACAGCACGGAGTTTGGAACGAAAAGCTCAAGCTTTTGACTCCAAAGCTAGAATCCGCTTCGTCCCCAGATCCCTCCAAATTGCGAAAGCGAGTACGCGACAATATGCTGACTGGCCTTTTCGGCCCGCAGGCTGGACAGGTCGCAATCATCACAACCAACAGACTCTTAGAATCAGAAGACTCTTTTAAAATAGATATTTGATTTAGAGGGACTGGAGAGGGCAGCGCTGGATGGCTGGGAAACGGATCATGCTGGACGTCCTCAAGGGCGAAGCGGTTTCACCGCCGCCGCTCTGGATGATGCGCCAGGCGGGCCGCTATCTTCCGGAATATCGTGAGACAAGGAAGCGAGCGGGATCCTTCCTCGATCTCTGCTACGATCCGGACCTCGCGGTCGAGGTGACGCTGCAGCCGATCGAGCGCTTCGGCTTCGACGCCTCGATCCTGTTTTCCGATATCCTTGTCGTGCCCAATGCCTTGGGGCGGGATGTTCGCTTCGAAGAGGGCCGCGGACCGATCCTGAAGCCGATCTCGGCATCGGAGATTCCGGCGCTGAACGGCGACATGTTTCACGTGAATCTCCAACCGGTCTACGAGACCGTGCGCCGGCTGCGCGCCAAACTGCCCGACGAGACCACGCTGCTCGGCTTCTGCGGTGCGCCCTGGACAGTGGCGACCTATATGATTGCCGGGCACGGCACGCCCGACCAGGGCCCTGCCCGGCTTTTCGCCTATCGCGAGCCCGAGGCCTTCGGACAGCTTCTGAAGATTCTGGCCGACCATTCGGCTGCCTATCTCATCCGCCAGATCGAAGCCGGCGCCGATGCGGTGCAGATTTTCGATTCCTGGTCGGGCGTGCTGGACGAGCCGTCCTTCGAGGCCTTCTGCGTCGAGCCGGTGGCCGAGATCGTGCGGCAGGTGAAGGCGGTTCACCCCGGCGTGCCGGTGATCGGTTTTCCGAAGGGCGCCGGTGAGCGTTATCGCGACTATAGGGCAAAGACCGGCATTACCGGCCTCGGTCTCGACTGGACCGTGCCGCTGTCGATGGCGAAGGAACTGCAGCGCGACGGAGCGGTGCAAGGCAATCTCGATCCGCTGCGCCTGGTTGCCGGCGGCAAGGCACTGGCCGACGGCGTCGATGCGATCTTGAGGACTTTGGGTGGTGGGCCGCTGATCTTCAACCTCGGCCACGGCATCACGCCGGAAACGCCGGTGGCGCATGTCGAGGCGATGGTGAAAATGGTGAGGAGCCGGCGATGAGCAATGTGGGCAACGAGAATAGCACCGGCCAGGCGATGATGCGCATGGTGGTCGGCATTGTCGTGCTCGTCGTGCTGACGGCGCTGCTCTATTTCGTGGCGGGCGACGGCTTCTATCCCTGGGCCAAGGCGATCCATGTGATTGCCGTCATCGCCTGGATGGCCGGCATGCTCTATCTGCCGCGGCTCTTCGTCTATCACGTCGATGCCGTGAAAGGCTCGGTGCAATCCGAGACCTTCAAGGTGATGGAGCGCCGGCTGCTCAGGGGCATCATCAATCCGGCGATGATCGTGACATGGGTGCTCGGCCTGTGGATGGCCTGGAAGATCTTCCATTTCGAAGGAGGCTGGCTGCACGCCAAGATCGCGCTGGTGCTCGTCTTGTCGGGCCTGCACGGCTATCTCGCCGCCGCGGTCAGGAAATTTGCCGAGGACAAGAATGAAAAACCGGCGCGGCACTGGCGGATCGTCAACGAGATCCCCACATTGCTGATGATCGCCATCGTCATCCTGGTCGTCGTGAAGCCGTTCTAGATCGTGAGCATGATCTTTTCCGAAAACCGGTTCCCACTTTTCGGGATCATGCTTTAGGCTTCCCCGTCAGGCTGGGACCCCGCAAAAGGCGGCTTGCTCTTTCAGGCGACCGACGATAAAAGACGGGTCTTCCTTCCCGTCATGCGCCGCCCCCTTTACTCGCTTTCGGCCGCGCCCGGCATTTGTCGTATTCAGCCGATTTTCCTCCCCAAAGCCTACCCAGAGTCTATCTAATGCAAGAAATGAAACTCGCAGAGTTCAAGAACAAGAAGCCGCCAGAGCTGATCGCTTATGCCGAGACGCTCGAGGTGGAGAACGCCAGCGTCATGCGCAAGCAGGAGCTGATGTTCGCAATCCTGAAGAAGCTCGCCGCCCAGGACATCGAAATCATCGGCGACGGTGTGGTCGAGGTGCTGCAGGACGGCTTCGGCTTCCTGCGCTCGGCCAACGCCAACTACCTGCCGGGTCCCGACGACATCTATATCTCGCCGTCGCAGATCAGGCGCTTTTCGCTCAAGACCGGCGATACGGTCGAAGGACCGATCCGCAGCCCGAAAGAGGGCGAGCGCTATTTTGCGCTGCTCAAGGTCAACACCATCAATTTCGACGATCCCGAAAAGATCCGTCACAAGATCCACTTCGACAATCTGACGCCGCTCTACCCGACCAAGCGGCTGAAGATGGAGATCGACAATTCGACCTCCAAGGACATCTCGCCGCGCGTGATCGATCTGGTCGCGCCGATCGGCAAGGGACAGCGCGCGCTGATCAACGCGCAGCCGCGCACCGGCAAGACGGTGCTGATGCAGAACATCGCCCATTCGATCACCGCCAACCATCCGGAATGCTACCTGATCGTGCTCCTGATCGATGAGCGTCCGGAGGAAGTGACCGACATGCAGCGCTCGGTGAAGGGCGAGGTGATCTCCTCGACCTTTGACGAGCCGGCGGCGCGCCACGTGCAGGTCGCCGAAATGGTGATCGAGAAAGCCAAGCGCCTGGTCGAGCACGGCCGCGACGTCGTCATCCTGCTCGATTCGATCACGCGCCTCGGCCGCGCCTACAACACCGTGGTGCCGTCATCCGGCAAGGTGCTGACCGGCGGTGTCGACGCCAACGCGCTGCAGCGCCCGAAGCGCTTCTTCGGCGCCGCCCGCAATATCGAGGAAGGCGGCTCGCTGACCATCATCGCAACCGCGCTGATCGATACGGGCAGCCGCATGGACGAAGTCATCTTCGAAGAGTTCAAGGGCACCGGCAACTGCGAAATCCAGCTCGACCGCAAGGTGGCCGACAAGCGCATCTACCCGGCGATGGACATCCTCAAGTCGGGCACCCGCAAGGAAGACCTGCTGGTGCCGCGCGCGGACCTGCAGAAGATCTTCGTGCTGCGCCGCATCCTCGCGCCGATGGGCACGACCGACGCGATCGAGTTCCTCATCGACAAGCTCAAGCAGACCAAGACCAACGCGGATTTCTTCGATTCGATGAATACGTGATTGGGCTATCCTCCCCGTCGTGGGAGGTCGGCTCGCGAAGCGCTCCCCCTTCTCCCACAAGGGGAGAAGGAAAAAAGGCGCTATCGCCGCAACAGCTTCTCCAACGCACCCGCATCCGTCACCACCGGCAGGCATACCTGCCCGCTGCAGAACCAGGCGCCTGGCTTGTCCGTCGGCGGCAGCACCCCGCCCGGCAGCAGTGGTCGATTCGCTTCCGTACCGATCGCCACCACGATATCGACCCGGCGCGGGTCCGGATTCCGATTCGTAACCGGAACGAGGCTTGAAGACTCAGGCTTGTCTATAATGACGAGCTTCAATGGCCCGAGCGCCAGCGCGCAGGCATTGACGATGCCGGCCTGGCCATAGGCCTGTTGAGACGCGCGGCCCATGGCGTGTTCGGCGGTGGTCCAGGCCTTTTCCCAGAGATCGAGGTCGCCGGTGAGGGACGACAGCCGCACCAGCGCCTCGACGATCTGGCTGGTCGCCGAGGGAATTGCCTCATCGACATCGCCGCGGATGCGGATCGGAACGTCGCCGCTGTCCGACGCCGTCAGCCAGTAGCCGGTCTTGTCGCCGTCCTGGTGCCAGCGGTCGAGTTCGCCGATGAACTCCAGGGCGCGATCGGAATAGGCCGGATCGCCGGTCGCCTCGAACAGCGCGATCGCCGCGTTGGTCATGGCGGCGTAATCGCTCGACAGCGCCGGAAAGAGTTTCTTGGCGCCAAGCATGGAATGCGGCAAGCGGCCGCCCTGGCTCGCCCCAAAAATATAGGCGAAGGCTCTTGCGGCGTCGTCGATCCAGTCGCGCCTGCCAAACGAGCGGCCCGCCTCGGCAAGTGCGGCGATCATCAGCCCGTTCCAGTCGGTGAGCGCCTTGCCGTCGCGGCCCGGCCTGACGCGATGTTCCCGAACGGCCAGCAGCCTTGCCTTCAGCGGCGCGAGCTGACCATAGTCGGCGATGCCTTGACTTTGCCGCGCCGCGCTCTGGCGAATGATCGGCTTGCCTTCCCAGCCATGCGGCGCGGCGAGCTCGAAATAGCGGAAGAAGATGGGGGCATCGTCGCCGAGCGCGGTTTCGATCTCCTGGCGGCTCCAGGTGTAAAAAAGCCCCTCCTCGCCGTCGCTGTCGGCGTCGAGGCTGGCGGCGAAGGCGCCGCCTTCGACCAGCATCTCGCGCAGCAGCCAGCCGACGGTCTCTTCGATTCGCACCCGGAACAAGTCGTTGCCCGAGGCGGCATAGGCCCAGTTGCACAGGCGGATGAGCTGGGCGTTGTCGTAAAGCATTTTCTCGAAATGCGGCACCAGCCATTCGGCGTCGGTCGAGTAGCGGCTGAGGCCACCGCCGACATGATCGTAGATGCCGCCGGCGAGCATTTTCTCAAGGCTGAGGAGCACCGCGTCGCGATGCGCGGCCTGGCCGTCGCGCAGCCAGGACAGCCAAAGCGCTTGCATGAACGGCGCGTTGGGAAACTTTGGCGCGCCCTTCAAGCCGCCGAGATCGCGGTCGATCATGCCGTCGATCCGGCCGGCGAGATCGGCGAGCGTATCGCGGTCGAGGATAGCTTTGCCTAGCGTGCCGGCCAGCCGTTGCTCGACATGGGCGGTCAGCCCGTCGGCGCTTTCGGCGAGGCTTTGCTGCTTTTCGCGCCAGGCCTTGTCGACCGCCTCAAGCACCTGGATGAAGCCGGGCCTCCCGTAGCGCGCCTCG
Organism: Mesorhizobium sp. RIZ17; assembly: GCF_051127865.1. NCBI lineage: Bacteria > Pseudomonadati > Pseudomonadota > Alphaproteobacteria > Hyphomicrobiales > Phyllobacteriaceae > Mesorhizobium > Mesorhizobium sp. RIZ17. The sequence continues at coordinate 1,776,866 of NZ_CP147861.1, read as the reverse complement.
CGCGGGAAATAGGTCCCGCCCCAGAAAGGCTTGCCGTCGGGCGTCAGGAACATGGTCAATGGCCAGCCGCCCTGCTCGCCCATGGCGTGCAGCGCGGCCATATAGATCTGGTCGATGTCCGGCCGCTCCTCGCGATCGACCTTGATATTCACGTAGAGCCGGTTCATGACGGCCGCCACGGCGTCGTTCTCGAAGCTTTCATGCGCCATGACATGGCACCAGTGGCAGGCGGCGTAACCGATGGAGAGCAGGATCGGCCGCCCGAGCTCCTTCGCTTCGGCAAGGGCCGCGGGCGACCAGCCGCGCCAATGCACGGGATTGTCGCTGTGCTGCTGCAGATAGGGGCTGGCCTCTTCGGCAAGCAGGTTTCGCGCGGGCAGGGTCAAGATGGGCGGGCTCGGCTCTCGGGTTTGGCAAGTTAAAGGCTAGGGCGGTTCGGTAGGTCCGGCAAATGATTTCCAAGGATTCAATTGTTGCGCTGTCAAGCGGCCGGCTGCCCGCCGGCCTTGCCGTCATCCGTATTTCCGGTTCGAAGACTCGATTCGTGGTCGAAACGATTGCGGGTGCCGTTAAGGATCGGTTTACCACGTTGCGGAGGCTCAGGGCGGCCGACGGTTCGACGATCGACCATGGCCTTGTCCTGTTCTTTCCAGGGCCCGGCAGCTTCACCGGCGAGGATGTTGCCGAATTCCATGTTCACGGCAGCCGGGCCGTCGCGGCAAGGATGCTGGAGACAATCACCCGTTTTGAGGGCGTCAGGCATGCCGAGCCCGGCGAGTTCACGCGTCGTGCCTTTCTCAACGGCAAGCTCGACCTCGTGGAGACGGAGGCATTGGCCGATCTGGTCAATGCCGAGACGGAAGCGCAGCGCCGCTTTGCCTTGCGCAACGCGGAAGGCGCGCAGAGCAAGCTTTATTCAAGCTGGCGCCGCCGGCTGATCCACGCGCGCGCCATGATCGAGGCGGAGATCGACTTCGCCGACGAAGAGGATGTGCCAGGCTCCGTTTCGGATGCGGTCTGGTCGGACGTGGCGGTGATGATCGGCGAGATCGAGCGGCATGTCGAAGGGTTCAAGGCGGCGGAGATCATCCGCGACGGCTTTGAGGTCGTCATCCTCGGTGCGCCGAATGCCGGCAAGTCCAGCCTGTTCAACGCGCTGGCCAGGCGCGAGGCGGCAATCGTTACCGACGAACCGGGCACGACGCGCGATCTGCTCGAGGTCGTCATGGACCTCAACGGGCTGAAGGTTCGGATCATCGATACGGCTGGGTTGCGGGAGGCCGCGGGCAAGGTCGAGTCGATCGGTATCGAACGGGCCAGGGCCAAGGCCGGTGAAACGGACCTGATCCTGCTTTTGGAGGACATGGCCGACCCGGTCCCCGTCGGCGAGGTTTCGAGCGGGGCTCCGCTGCTCAGGGTCGGGACGAAGTCGGATATCGGAGCGGTCGGCATCGGCGCATATGACCTGGTGATTTCTTCCAGGGACGGCACCGGGCTCGGCGCACTTCTCGCCGAGATCGGAGAACGCGCCAATGAGGCAGCCGGCGACGCGGGTGAAGTTCTCCCATCGAGGTTGCGTCACGTCGAGCTTCTCAAGGAGGCGACGGGCTTCCTGCGAGCGGCGCTGGCCGGTCATAGCCAGGAATTGCGGGCCGAGGAGTTGCGGCTGGCCGCGGACCGGCTCGGCCGGATCATTGGCGCGGTCGACGTCGAGGATCTGCTCGACGTCATCTTTTCGCAGTTCTGCATCGGTAAATGATTCACGTGAAACACAGCTGTCCCCTGCCCGGGGAGTGACTCACGTGAAACACCCACGGATGCGCGATTTATGTTTCACGTGAAACGAGCCGGGTCTTCGTCCTTGACAGAGAGATGTCGCGGGGACATGTGTCGGCATCTCTGAAAGCGGATTCTTGGAAAATGACCAATCACTATGACGTGGTGGTGGTGGGCGGCGGCCATGCCGGCTGCGAGGCGGCAAGTGCGGCCGCGCGGGCCGGCGCCAGGACCGCGCTGGTCACGCTGCGCTTCGATACGATCGGCGTCATGTCCTGCAATCCGGCGATCGGCGGTCTCGGCAAGGGACACCTCGTGCGCGAGATCGACGCCATGGACGGGCTGATGGGCCGCATCGCCGATGCCGCCGGCATCCAGTTCCGGCTGCTCAACCGCCGCAAGGGCCCGGCCGTGCGCGGTCCCCGCACTCAGGCCGATCGCAAGCTTTATCGCTTGGCCATGCAGGAAGCGATCCGGCAGCAGAACAATCTCGACGTGGTCGAGGGTGAGGTTCTCGATCTCGAGATTGAAGACGGCCGCGTGGCCGCGGTGCTGGTTTCCGGCGATCGGCGGCTGGCCTGCGGCGCGGTGGTGCTGACCACCGGCACCTTTCTGCGCGGTCTCATCCATATCGGCGAGAGGAAGATCATCGCCGGCCGCATGAACGAGCAGGCAAGCATGGGGTTGTCGGCGACTATGAGCCGCGCGGGTTTCAAGCTCGGACGCCTGAAGACCGGAACCCCCCCTCGCCTCGACGGCCGGACCATCGACTGGGCCTCCCTGGAAAGCCAGGCGGCCGACGAGAATCCGGTGCCGTTCTCGCTGATGACGGACGCCATCGTCAATCCGCAGATCCATTGCGGCATCACCCGCACCATGCCGGCGACGCATGAGTTGATCCGCGCCAATCTCGGCCGCTCGGCGATGTATTCCGGCTCGATCGAAGGTGTCGGGCCACGCTATTGCCCGTCGATCGAGGACAAGATCGTCAAGTTTGGCGATCGCGAGGGCCATCAGATCTTCCTCGAGCCGGAAGGCCTCGACGACGACACCGTCTATCCGAACGGCATCTCGACCTCGCTGCCGGAAGACGTGCAGCTCGACATTCTGAAGACCATTCCCGGGCTGAAAGAAGCGACCATGCTGCAGCCCGGTTACGCCATCGAATATGACCATGTCGACCCGCGCGAATTGAAGACGACACTGGAGACGAAGCGCGTCGCCGGCCTGTTCCTGGCCGGGCAGATCAACGGCACCACCGGTTATGAAGAGGCCGGCGCGCAAGGCCTGCTCGCCGGCATCAACGCGGCGCGGAAGGCCTCAGCCGGTGAAGAAGTCGTGCTCAGCCGCACGGAAGCCTATATCGGTGTGATGGTCGACGACCTGACCAGTCGGGGCATCGCCGAGCCGTACCGGATGTTCACCTCGCGTGCCGAGTTCCGGCTGTCGCTACGTGCCGACAATGCCGATGAGCGGCTGACGCCGCTGGCCGACAAGCTCGGCATCGTGGCCTCACCGCGGATGCAGCGGTTCGGCGAGATCGCACTGAAACTCGATCAGGCCCGCGCGCTGGCAAAATCGGTGACGCTGACGCCGAACGAAGCGGGGCGGCATGGGCTGGAGATCAACAAGGACGGCGTGCGCCGCTCGGCTTACGAGCTGCTCGCGCACCCGGGCGTCGACATGGCTTGGCTGGCACGTGTCGAGTCGCGTTTTGCTGAGCTTGACGCCAAGACGGCGGAGCGGCTCGAAACGGAAGCGAAATATTCGGTTTACCTCGATCGCCAGCAAGCCGACGTCGCGCAGATCAGGCAGGAGGAGTCGCGGCTCATCCCCGAGACCATCGACTTTTCGGATGTCCCGGGACTTTCGAACGAGTTGAAGCAGAAGATGAAGACGCGCCAGCCGCGTTCGATCGCCGATGCGCAGCGCATGGAAGGCATGACGCCGGCGGCGCTTGCCATCATCGTGGCGCATGTCCGCAATGCCGAGCTCGCCGCGCGCAGGGACGTGGCGTGAGCGCCTGGGAAGATCTGCAAAAGGCGGCGGGTCCGGTTTCACGTGAAACATTCGAGCGGCTGCAGGCCTTCGAACAGCTGTTCCTGAAATGGAATCGCAGCATCAATCTGGCGGCGCCGTCGACGCTGGACGACGTCTGGCGCCGCCACATCCTGGACAGCGCCCAGCTTGCGCGAATCGCGCCTGCGGCAACACGCTGGGTCGACCTCGGCTCGGGCGGCGGTTTTCCCGGATTGGTGCTGGCTTTCCTGCTGGCGGAGCGTCCCGGCGCGTCGATTGCCCTGGTTGAAAGCAACCGCAAGAAGGCTTCGTTCCTGCAATCCGTCATAGGCCAGTTCGATTTACCGGCGCGTGTCGTGGCCAAGCGCATCGATGACAGCTATGGGCTTGTTTCCACACCGGAAATCGTCACGGCGAGGGCGCTGGCGGCGCTGCCGGACCTGCTCGATCTATCGGCGCCCTGGCTGACCGAGGGGGCGCGCGCGCTGTTCCACAAAGGCCGGGATTACCGTGCCGAAGTGGAAGAAAGCACTCACCGCTGGGGCTTCGATCTGGTAGAACATTCGAGCGTGACCGACGCCGAAGGCGTCATCCTCGAAATCACCGAATTGCGCCCGGCGACCCGCAAATGAACTACTGGCATAGGCCCATGAGCACAGCACCGCGTATCATCACTGTTGCCAACCAGAAAGGCGGTGTCGGCAAGACGACGACGGCCATCAACCTGGCTACGGCATTGGCGGCCATTGGCGAGCGCGTGCTGATCGTCGACCTCGACCCGCAAGGCAATGCCAGCACCGGGCTGGGCATCGATCGCAAGGACCGCACCGTCTCGTCCTATGATGTGCTGACCGGCGAGCTCGAGTTGGAGCAGGCCGCGGTGCCGACGGCGGTGCCCGGCTTGTCCATCATACCCTCGACGCTGGACCTGCTCGGCATCGAGATGGAAATCGCCTCGGCGCCCGACCGGGTGCTCAAGTTGCGCAACGCGCTGCGCGCCGCCGCCGGGCGCTCTGCGCCGTTCGGCTATGTGCTGATCGACTGCCCGCCCTCGCTCAACCTTTTGACTTTGAATTCAATGGCGGCGGCCGATTCCGTTCTCGTGCCGCTGCAATGCGAGTTCTTCGCGCTCGAAGGCCTCAGCCAGCTGCTCGAGACCGTCGAGCAAGTGCGCAATACGATCAATCCGGATCTCACCATCCAGGGCATCGTGCTCACCATGTATGACGGACGCAACAACCTCGCCAACCAGGTGGTGCAGGATGTGCGCACCCATATGGGCGACAAGGTGTACGAGACGATCATTCCGCGTAATGTGCGGGTTTCCGAGGCGCCATCCTACGGCAAGCCGGCGATCCTCTATGACCTGAAGTGCTCGGGCAGCCAGGCCTATCTGCAGCTCGCCTCCGAGGTGATCCGCCGCGAGCGCAAGCTGCGCGCCGCCTGAGCCACGCCCTTTGCGGCAGCCTGGTTAACTAGCCGATTCGATTCCGAAACGATCTGGACAAACTAATGAGCGAAGACCAATCAAGAAAAAGACTGGGCCGCGGCCTCGCGGCGCTGATCGGGGAAATCGATCGTCCGGCGGCGCCGGAAAAGCCGAGCGCCGTGGTAGCGGCGGACGGCAAGGTGCCGATCGAGTTCGTCAGCCCGAACCCGAAGAACCCGCGACGGCATTTCGGCGATGCCGAGCTCACCGATCTCGCGCAGTCGATCCGCGAGCATGGCGTGGTGCAGCCGGTGGTGGCGCGCCCCTCGCCGTCGCAACCCGGCCGCTACGAGATCATCGCCGGCGAGCGGCGCTGGCGGGCGGCGCAGCGCGCCGGCCTGACCGAGATCCCGCTGATCGTGCGCGACGTCAATGACCGCACCGCGCTGGAACTGGCGATCATCGAAAACGTGCAGCGCGCCGATCTCAATCCGGTCGAGGAAGCGCAAGGCTATCAGCAGCTGATCGACGAGCATGGCTACACGCAGGCCGATCTCGGCCAGGTGATCGGCAAAAGCCGCAGCCACGTCGCCAACACATTGCGGCTGTTGAAGCTGCCCAATGTCATTCACGACATGCTGGTCGACGGCGATCTGTCGGCCGGTCATGCCCGCACGCTGGTGACGGCGCAAGACCCGGCCGGGCTAGCCAAGCGTATCGTCAAGGAAGGGCTTTCGGTGCGCCAGGCGGAAGCGCTGGCGCAGATGCCCGCCGGCCCGACGCCGGCCAAGACCAAGACCGCGGCAGGCGCGCCGGACAAGGACCCCGACACGCTGGCGCTCGAGAAGCTGATGACAGACACGCTCGGCATGATCGTCAGCATCGAGCATAAGGCCAAGGGCGGCTCGCTGAAGGTCAGCTATCGCTCGCTCGACCAGCTCGACGAGCTCTGCCGGCGATTGAAGGACGAGCGGTAGGCGGTTGGGGTGTAACGGTATTCGGTTGAAATATCAGGTTTCGGCTTAAGGTTGGATATGCCTGATATATTGGTGATAGACAGAAAGGGCTGGCGTTGCGCCGGCCTTTTTTGTTTGTACGCGGATCATTAGCAAAACCGAGGCCCGGCTGTTTTCCCCTGTATGGGAAGGCGTCGGGATCCGTGGGCGGAGATCGATGAGGCGGCGCGGAATCTGCCGGTGACGGCGAAGAGGCGGCAACCTCTCGGCGTCGTCATTCTAGGGCGGAGCAAGGAGCGAAGCGACGCGCGCAGACCCTAGAATCCATGCCGTGACGGTTGAGAGCCACCACGGTGCAAAACGCACACCAGTCGATGCCGCGAAAGAGCTCGATTGGTCTTTCTTCGATCTTCCATTTCCGCGGCCAGCGCCTCAATGACGTCGCACGCTGGATGGCGTCGGTGATGTCGAAATCATACCAGACCAGACGCTGCACGCCGTAACGGCTGGTGAAGCTGGAGTTTGGCCGGCCTTGTGCACGGGCATCCGACGAGCAAGGTCGTTGATGACGCCGATATAGATCGTGCCGCCTTTCTGGCATGCAGTCATGTAGACGTAGCCTGTCATGTGGCGATCTTAGTTGGCACCGTCGCCGACGACTATTCTCGACCGTTGCATTCTACGGCCAATGTCACGGCATGGATTCTAGGGTCTGCGCGCTTCGCTTCGCTCCTTGCTCCGCCCTAGAATGACGAAGGATAGGTCGGCATTCCTTCACGCGATGCCTGCAACTTGACAGTGCCGGGCATCGGCGTAACCTGCATTAGATACAGCTAAACTAAATGCCTGGCGTGCCGAACAGTCGCTGCGCGGGCCACCTGCCGTTCCTGCAATCGTCGTGAACGGCCGCCAAAGCGACATGCCGACGCGTCCGACACAATGGGAGGCGCAAATGGCAGTCCGTTGGCAGTTATCCGGCAGTTACTTCGAGAATTGCAGCTGCGATGTCGTATGTCCCTGTCTGCTGTCCACCAATCCGCAGCTGACATCGAAGCCGACGAAAGGCATTTGCGACGTCGCTTTGGTTTTTCATATCGATAAGGGCAATTTCGGCGACGTTCGCCTGGATGGCCTAAGCGTCGCGATGGTCGCTCAGACGCCAGGTCCGATGGCGGAAGGCAATTGGACGGCGGCCGCCTATATCGACGACCGTGCGGATGACCCGCAAACGGAAGCGCTAGGCGCCATCTTCACCGGCGCTGCGGGTGGGCCGATGGCTGCCTTCGCGCCGATGATCAGCACCAATCTCGGGGCCAAGAAGGTACCGATCAGATACCAGGTCAACGACAAGAAGCGGTCGGTGGAGGTTGCCGGCGTGATGAAGCTGGCGGTCGAACCGTTGCCGACCATGCGCGAGGACGGTGAGATGTGGGCGGCCACCGGCCATCCCGTCAATCCCGACTGGCTCGGCCTGGCGGTGGGCGTGGAAGGCAACACTTTCAGCGACCATGGCATGAGTTGGGATAATTCCCGTCGAAACGCGCACTACGCTCCGATCAATTGGTCCGGGCAGCAATAGTCCCTGCCCGTAAGGCCGGACGGGCTCGTCCATGACACTGACACTGCAGCGAAACATCATTCTCGCGCTGCTGTTTGCGAGCGCCGCGGTGTCGTGGACCGTGCTCATCCGGCAGCAGGTCGGCATGGACCCGGGCATGGAAATGCACTCACCCACCATGGGCATGACGGCGCCGCTCTTTCTTGCCGTCTGGATAATCATGATGATTGCCATGATGTTTCCGACGGCCGCGCCGATGATCCTGACGTTTCACCAGGTCCAAGCGGCGAAGCGAGGGCGTGGCGGGACCTTCGTCTCCACCTGGGTGTTCGTGGCCGGCTACATGCTGGTCTGGAGCGCGATCGGCGTTCTCGCCTTTGCCGGCGCGGCAGGCGCGGAGATGCTCGGCGAGCGGATGGGCATGTCCAACGCGACCGCCGCGCGTATCGGCGGCGCGCTGCTGACCGTTGCGGGCGCCTACCAGCTCTCTCCGTTGAAGGATCTTTGCCTGGCCAAATGCCGCACGCCGATTGGTTTCATCATGACCTCATGGCGCGACGGTCGCTGGGGCGCGGCACGCATGGGCATCCAGCATGGAGCCTTTTGTCTTGGCTGCTGCTGGCTGCTGTTTCTCGCCCTTTTTCCTCTCGGGTTGATGAATGTCGCCGCGATGGCCGTGGTCACCCTGCTGATCTTTGCGGAAAAGACCCTCCCGGCGGGAGATCGGATAGCCAAGGTGTCGGGAGTGGCTCTGCTGCTTTACGGCGCGGCGGTGCTGGTCTTTCCACAGGCGCTGCCGACCTTCCAGGCGACGGGTGGAATGATGATGAATTGAGCGAAGGCATCCGGACGCGCTCCTATTCTTCGTCATTCTAGCGCGGAGCAAGGAGCGAAGCGACGCGCACAGACCCTAGAATCCATGCCGCGATGGTTGAGAGCCGCCACGGTGAAGAACGTTCACCAGCCAATTCCGCGAAACAGCTCGAACCATTCCGGATTGGTCTTCTCGATCAAATCAATCTTCCATTGCCGCGGCCAACGCTTCAATGACGTCTCACGCTGGATGGCGTCGGTGATGTCGACATACTCCTCGTACCAGACGAGACGCTTGGCCGGTCTTGTGCTCGGGCATCCGACGAGCAAGGTCGTTGGTGACACCGATATAGATCGTGCCGCCTTTCTGGCTTGCGGTCATGTAGACGTAGCCTGTCATGTGGCGATCTTAGTTGGCACCGTCGCCGACGACTATTCTCGACCGTTGCATTCTACGGCCAATGTCACGGCATGGATTCTAGGGTCTGCGCGCGTCGCTTCGCTCCTTGCTCCGCCCTAGAATGACGAAGAATAGGGCGCCACTCGCGCGCAATGCCCCTCTGCCGCGACATCTCCCCTCGAGGCGAAATCGGCCTACCGCTGCCCCAGCCGCGCGCTCTCGATCGCGATGCCGAGCAGCGCCTGCCTGGCTAGGGCCTCCGACAGGTCAGGCCGCTTGCGCGTCTGCAGCACCGCCGTCTGCAGCCGGCCGAGGGCACGTCCAAGCGCCTCGACGTTCCAGCGCTCCAGCGTCTTTTCCACCAGCTTGCGGCGTGAGAAAAAGACGGGCGGGCGGGCGCCGGCGACGACCGAGGCGGCGTTTCGGCCGCCGCTCTCCATCTGGCCGCGCATCACCTGGATCGCCTGCAACTGACGCATCGCCGAGGACAGCACCAGGAAGGGATGGCCGCCGGACTGGCAGTGGCGGTTGAAGGCGATGTCGAAGTCGCCGACCTTGCCGTCCAGCATGGCGTCGACCGCGGCGTCGAACGACGCGCCGGAGACATCGCCCGACAGGGCGTTGACGTCGTCGACGTCGATCTCGTTGCGGCCATGCGCATAAAGCACCAGCTTCTCGATCTCGCCGCGCGAGGCGAGGCGGTCGCCGCCGAGATTGCGGCGCAATGCCTGCCTGGCGTCCAAGGTCATCGACATGCCGGCCTTGCGCAGCTCTTCGTCGATCACCGTATCCAGGTCGCGGGCCTCGTCGGCATAGCAGGGCAGAGCGATGGCGTTGCCGGCGGCCTCGACGATGGCCCTGAGGCCCGTACCTTTCTTCAGATCGCCCGCCTCGATGAGGATGATCGCGTCGCGCGCGGGCTCGGCGGTCAGCGCCTTGATGTCGTCGGCCAGCGCTTTCTGGCCGCTGGCATTGCGCACCCAAAGCAGCCGCCGGTCGGAAAACATCGGCACGGTGCGGGCTTCGTCAAGCAGCCGGCCCTCGTCACGGTCGACGTCCGCGCCGTCGAGCTTCACCACGGAGAAGGGGTCGTCGAGCGGCAGGCCGGTTTTCGCCGCGAAGGCTTTTGCACGCTCGGCGACAAGGCCGCGGTCGGGGCCGTAAAGCAGGACGATTGCCATGGCCGGGTCCGGCCTCGCCAGCCACGAATCGACCTCGTATCCTTTCTTCTGTGCCATGCGGGGTGAGTTAGCATGAGGCGGAGACGGAGTGAACGGAGAAGCGGCGCCAGCGTCCTTTCCTTCTCCCCTTGTGGGAGAAGGTGGATCGGCGCGCAGCGCCGAGACGGATGAGGGGTGTTCCAGCGGAGTGAGACGCCTGGCTTTTCCTGGAGCACCCCTCATCCGACCGCTTCGCGGCCACCTTCTCCCACAAGGGGAGAAGGGAAGACTGCGCTGCGCCCTCGCTACCCGTTAATTGCATTTTCTGGCGGCAATCGCCGCGCAAACTTCCGCCAAATTGCGCGTGAGCCAAAAACATCGACAAGAAATTTCGCCGCCATATCTGCATCTTGGCGCCTGCGTGCCGCATCGGCTCCCAAAGGCCGACGACCGGGGAGGACGGCCGCGCCGAGACCCGGCGAAATGGCACTGGTCTGGCGGCGCGGATGTGCAAAGATCGCACCGGCAACATTGGAGGATGTGAGCTCATGGCCGATGCTGGAATGTTGCGCTTTCATGTGCCCGAGCCGGAGGTGCGGCCCGGCGGCACGCCGGACTTCTCGAATGTGACCATACCCAAGGCCGGCTCGGTGCCGCGACCCGAGATCGACGTCGATCCGCGCACCATCCGCGACATGGCCTTTTCCATCATCCGGGTGCTGAACCGCGCCGGCGAAGCCGTCGGGCCATGGGCAGGCCTGCTCAGCGACGAAGAGCTGCTCGAAGGCCTGCGCAACATGATGACGCTCAGGACCTTCGACGCGCGCATGCAGATGGCGCAGCGCCAGGGCAAGACCTCGTTCTACATGCAACATCTGGGCGAAGAGGCGGTGAGCTGCGCTTTCCGCAAGGCGCTCAAGCCGGGCGACATGAACTTCCCGACCTACCGGCAAGCCGGCCTTCTGATCGCCGACGGCTATCCGATGGTCACGATGATGAACCAGATCTATTCCAACGAGGCCGACCCGCTGAAGGGCCGGCAGCTGCCGGTGATGTACTCCTCGAAGGAGCACGGCTTCTTCTCGATCTCGGGCAATCTGGCGACGCAATACATCCAGGCGGTCGGCTGGGCGATGGCGTCGGCGATCTCAAACGATTCCCGCATCGCCGCCGCCTGGATCGGCGACGGCTCGACGGCGGAGTCCGATTTCCATTCCGCCCTGGTCTTCGCCTCGACCTACAAGGCGCCGGTCATCCTCAACGTCGTCAACAACCAGTGGGCGATTTCGACCTTCCAGGGCATTGCGCGCGGCGGCTCCGGCACTTTTGCCGCGCGGGGGCTGGGCTTCGGCATCCCGGCGCTGCGCGTCGACGGCAATGATTACCTCGCCGTGCATGCGGTGGCCAAATGGGCGGCCGAGCGGGCGCGGGCTAACCTCGGACCGACGCTGGTCGAATATGTCACCTACCGCGCCGGCGCGCATTCGAGTTCGGACGACCCGTCCGCCTACCGGCCCAAGGCCGAGTCGGACGCCTGGCCGCTTGGCGATCCTGTCATCCGGCTGAAGAACCATCTCATCCAGAAAGGCATCTGGTCCGAGGACCGCCACACCCAGGCGGAAGCCGAGATCCTGGAGACGGTGATCGCGGCGCAGAAGGAGGCCGAGGGTCACGGCACGCTGCATGCCGGCGGCAAGCCATCGACCCGCGATATGTTTGAGGGGCTCTATGAGGAAATGCCGCCGCATCTGAGGCGCCAGCGCCAGCAGGCGGGAGTCTGACCATGCCCAGGAAGACCATGATCGAGGCGATCCGCGATGCGCTCGACGTCTCGATGGGGCGCGACGAGCGCGTTATCGTCTATGGCGAGGATGTCGGTTTCTTCGGCGGCGTCTTCCGCGCCACGCAAGGCCTGCAGGCCAAATACGGCAGGAGCCGCTGCTTCGACGCGCCGATCAACGAATCCGGCATCGTCGGCTCGGCCATCGGCATGGCCGCTTATGGGCTGAAACCCTGCGTCGAGATACAGTTTGCCGACTACATGTATCCGGCCTACGACCAGCTGACGCAGGAAGCATCGCGGCTGCGCTACCGTTCGAACGGCGATTTCACCTGCCCGATCGTGGTGCGCATGCCGACCGGCGGCGGCATCTTCGGCGGCCAGACGCACAGCCAGAGCCCGGAAGCGCTGTTCACCCATGTCTCCGGTCTGAAGACGGTGGTGCCGTCCAACCCGCATGACGCCAAGGGCCTGCTGATCGCGGCGATCGAGGATCCGGACCCGGTGATCTTCCTGGAACCGAAGCGGCTCTATAACGGCCCGTTCGACGGCCATCATGACCGTCCGGTGACGCCCTGGTCGAAGCATGCGCTCGGCGAAGTCGCCGACGGCCATTACACGATCCCGCTCGGCAAGGCGGCGATCCGCCGGCCGGGCGCGGCGGTCACGGTGCTTGCCTATGGCACGATGGTCTATGTCGCGCAGGCCGCGGCCGAGGAGACCGGCATCGACGCCGAAGTAATTGATCTCAGGACGCTGTTGCCGCTCGACCTCGACACGATCGTCGCCTCGGTGAAGAAGACCGGGCGCTGCGTCGTCGTGCATGAGGCGACGCTCACTTCCGGCTTCGGCGCCGAGCTCGTCTCGCTGGTGCAGGAGAATTGCTTCTACCATCTGGAAGCACCGGTGGCGCGGGTTGCCGGCTGGGACACGCCCTACCCGCACGCGCAGGAATGGGATTATTTCCCCGGCCCGGCGCGCGTCGGGCGCGCGCTTATCGGGACATTGGAAGCATAATGGGGGAGGCCTGAGATGGGTGAGCACGTCATCAAGCTGCCCGATGTCGGCGAAGGCGTCGCCGAGGCCGAGCTGGTGGAATGGCACGTCAAGGTCGGCGATCTTGTACGTGAGGATACGGTTCTCGCCGCCGTCATGACCGACAAGGCGACCGTCGAGATCCCCTCGCCGGTCGACGGCGAGATTCTATGGCTCGGCGCCGAGATCGGCGACACGGTGGCGATCGGCTCGCCGATCGTGCGGCTGAAAGTGGCCGGCGAAGGCAATGTGAAGGCCGCTGCCGCTGCAGCACCCGAGGTGAAAGCGCCGGCTGAGCCCGCCGAGGCAAAACCGGCGCCGGCCGCTGCCCCGAAAGCCACGCCAAAGCCGACCGAGGCGCCGAAGACAATTGCCGCCGCGCCGAAGGCCGTGCGTCCTGCCACCGTCTCGGGCGCGCCGCGCGCGGAAGGCGAAAAGCCGTTGGCCTCGCCCGCCGTGCGGCTGCGCGCCAGGGAGGCCGGCATCGATCTCCGTCAGGTCGTGGGCAGCGGGCCGGCCGGGCGCATCAGTCATGAGGACATCGACGCGTTCGTCGCGCGCGGTCCGCAACTGGCCCGCGCCACCGGGCTTGCGCAGAAGGACGGCGTCGAGGACATCAAGGTCGTCGGCCTCAGGCGCAAGATCGCCGAAAAGATGTCGCTCGCCAAATCGCGCATCCCTCACATCACCTATGTCGAGGAGATCGACGTCACGGCATTGGAGGAATTGCGCGCGACGCTGAACAAGGAGAAGCGGACCGATCGCCCGAAGCTGACGCTGCTGCCTTTCCTGATGCGGGCGATGGTCAAGGCGATCGGCGAGCAGCCCAATCTCAACGCGCTGTTCGACGACGATGCCGGCATCATCCACCAGCATGAAGGCATCCATATCGGCATCGCCGCGCAGACGCCGAACGGGCTGGTCGTGCCGGTGGTGAAGCATGCCGAGGCGCGCGACCTGTGGGACTGCGCGGTCGAAGTCAACCGGCTGGCCGATGCGGCGAAGGCCGGCACGGCGAGCCGCGAGGAGCTGTCCGGCTCGACCATCACCATTACCTCGCTCGGCGCCATGGGCGGCGTGGCGACCACGCCGGTCATCAACTACCCGGAAGTGGCGATCGTCGGCGTCAACAAGATCATGGTGCGGCCGGTGTGGGACGGCACGCAGTTTATCCCGCGCAAGATGATGAACCTGTCGTCCAGCTTCGACCACCGCGTCATCGACGGCTGGGATGCCGCGGTTTTCGTCCAGCGGATCAAGGCGCTGCTGGAAACGCCGGCGCTGATTTTCGTGGATTAGAGGGGGATGGAGTTGATCTCGAACGTCGCGGCGCCGGGATGCGCGCTCCCCCTTCTCCCCTTGTGGGAGGAGGTGTCGCCGAAGGCGACGGATGAGGGGTGCTCCAGGGAACGCCGGCGCCTCACTCCGCTGGAACGTCAGCGCCTCACTCCGCTGGAACACCCCTCATCCGTCTCGGCGCTATCGCGCCGATCCACCTTCTCCCACAAGGGGAGAAGGAGAAGGCGCGCCGCGACCTTCGCTATCAAGAAGAGCGTAAGCCCATGAAAGAAATCTCCTGCAAGCTGCTCGTCATCGGCGCCGGTCCGGGCGGTTATGTCTGTGCCATCCGCGCCGGCCAGCTCGGCGTCGACACGGTGATCGTCGAGGCGGGCAAGCCGGGCGGCACCTGCCTCAATGTCGGCTGTATCCCCTCCAAGGCGCTGATCCATGCGGCGGAGGAGTTTGAAAAGGTCGCGCATATGGCCGGAGGCAAGAGCCCGCTCGGCATCAACATCGCCGCTCCGACGCTCGACCTGGCGAAAACCGTCGCCTGGAAGGACGGTATCGTTAGCCGGCTCAACAGCGGTGTCGCCGGATTGCTGAAGAAGGCTAAAGTCAAGACCGTGCACGGCTGGGCGACATTCCGGGACGGCAAGACCGTCGAGGTCGAAACCGAGACCGGCACGCAGGTCATCCGCGCCGAGACCGTCGTGATCGCCACCGGGTCGGCGCCGGTCGAGCTGCCGTTCCTGCCCTTCGGCGGGCCGGTCATCTCGTCGACGGAAGCGCTGGCGCTCAGCGACGTGCCGAAGAAGCTCGCGGTCGTCGGCGGCGGCTATATCGGGCTCGAGCTCGGCATGGCCTTCGCCAGGATGGGCTCTCATGTCACCGTGGTCGAAGCGCTGCCGCGCGTGCTCGCGCAATATGATGCCGAGCTGACGAGGCCGGTGCTGAAGCGGCTCAGCGAGCTCGGCGTCGAGGTCATGACGGGCGCGAAAGCCAAGGGGCTATCGACCAAGGGCGACGCGCTGCTGGCAGAGACGGCGGACGGCAAGAACGCCAAGATCGCCACCGACAAGATCCTGGTGACGGTCGGCCGCAAGCCGCTGACCGAAGGCTGGGGCCTGGAGCAGATCGACCTCGACAGGGCCGGAAAATTCATCCGCATCGACGACCAGTGCCGCAGCTCGATGCGTGGCATCTTTGCCATCGGCGACGTCACCGGCGAGCCGATGCTGGCGCATCGCGCCATGGCGCAAGGCGAGATGGTGGCCGAGATCGTCGCGGGCCATAAGAGAAGCTGGGACAAGCGCGCCATTCCGGCGATCTGCTTCACCGATCCGGAGCTGGTCACCGCCGGCCTGTCACCGGACGAAGCGAAGGCGCTCGCCGGCGAGATCAAGATCGGCCAGTTCCCGTTCGCCGCCAATGGCCGCGCCATGACCAAGCAGGGCGAGGATGGGTTCGTGCGGATCGTCGCCCGCGCGGACAATCACCTGGTGCTGGGCATCCAGGCGGTCGGTCAGGGCGTGTCGGAACTGGCGACCGCGTTCGGCCTGGCGCTGGAAATGGGGGCGCGGCTGGAGGATATCGCCGGCACGATCCATGCGCATCCGACGCAGGGCGAAGGGTTCCAGGAAGCGGCGCTGAAGGCGCTGGGGCACGCGCTGCATATATGAGGGACTCTCCCTTCTCCCCCTGTGGGAGAAGGTGGATCGGCGCGCAGCGCCGAGACGGATGAGGGGTGTTGCAGCGGAGTGAGACGCTGGCTTTCCCTGGAGCACCCCTCATCCGTCGCCTTCGGCGACACCTTCCCCCACAAGGGGGGAAGGAAGAAAGCGCTTTAACCCGCCAGCCGGCTTGCCATCTCGTGCTGCGCGTAGGCGCGGCCGAAGCGGTTGGCGAGGAAGGCGTCGAGCGCGATGTCTTCCTGGCGCACGAAGCCGTTCGCCGGAAGCGAGCCGTCGGCCAGCATGTCGAGCACGGCACAAATGCCGGACGCGGTGGTGATCTGGATGGCGCTTCGCACCAAATTGCCGACGCGCTGCGAATAAATCTTGTTGGCGTAGGTCTCCTGCAGCAGGCGGCCGTTGCGGCGACCCGAGACGGTGACGAAGACGATGACCACGTCCTGCAGCGTCGAAGGCAGGGCGCTTTCAAAGATATCCTTCAGCACGTCGCGGCGGTGGCGAAGCCCGAGGTCGTTGAGCAGCGCCTTCATGATCGCGGCGTGGCCGGGATAGCGGATGGTGCGGTAGTTCAGCGTGCGCACCTTGCCCTTGAGCGTCTCGGCCAAGGTGCCCAGGCCGCCTGACGTGTTGAAGGCCTCATAGGTGACGCCGTCGAGCGAGAATTCCTCGCGCTCTTCCAGCGGCGGCACTTCGATCAGCTCGCCCTCGACGATCGCCTCGCAGGGCTCGCAATATTCGTTGATGACGCCGTCGGTGCTCCAGGTGAGGTTGTAGTTCAGCGCGTTGGACGGATATTGCGGCAGCGCGCCGACGCGCATGCGCACACTCTCCAGCGTGTCGAAACGGCTGGCAAGGTCGTTGGCGACGATCGAGATGAAGCCCGGCGCCAGGCCGCATTGCGGGATGAAGGCGTTGTCGGCGTCACGCGCCAGCTCCTTGACGCGGCGGGTCGAGACGACGTCCTCGGTGAGGTCGAGATAATGCACGCCGGTGGCGGCGGCCGCCTCGGCGATGCGGGTGGTGAGGTGGAAGGGCGCCGCGCTGAGCACGGCGAACTTGCCGCCGAGCACTTTTTCGAGCTCACCCGTGGCGGCGATGTCGAGTTCCTGGGTCGCGACGCCGGC
This sequence comes from Mesorhizobium sp. RIZ17, assembly GCF_051127865.1. Lineage (NCBI taxonomy): Bacteria > Pseudomonadati > Pseudomonadota > Alphaproteobacteria > Hyphomicrobiales > Phyllobacteriaceae > Mesorhizobium > Mesorhizobium sp. RIZ17. Next base: position 1,759,844 of record NZ_CP147861.1, on the reverse strand, counting down.
CGGCAGTTCGGCGGCCGTAAGCTGGGCGGCCGAGCGGTCGACCAACGTGACGCGATAGTCGCCCGTGGCGCTCAGCATTTCGGCGATGGTCGAGCCGATCTTGCCGGCTCCGACGACAACGATGTTCTTCATGATCAATTCCCCTGCCAATCCTGATTTGGGTCAATTCGATTTGGCAGGAATCTTCGCAGCTTGCCTGTCGAAAGGAAGCGTGGAATCTGGCAATATGAAGCTGAACTTTAAGCGATCTGCCGAAAGGTTTCGTCGAAATGATCACTGAAGCCGAACAAGCCCTGCTGACCCTGCTGCGCGCCGACGCACGCGCCTCGACCGCCGAGCTCGCGCGCCAGCTCGGCGTCTCGCGCACGACCGTGCAGAGCCGCATCGAGCGGCTGGAGCAGCGCGGCATCATTGCCGGCTATGGGGTGAGGCTGTCGGCCGACTATGAGCAGGGCCTGGTCAAGGCGCATGTGCTGCTCACCGTCACGCCGAAACTCGCCGACAAGGTGGTGCGCAGCCTGGAGGCGATGCCGCCGGTGCGGACGGTGCATTCGGTGAGCGGCAATTTCGACATGATCGTCATCGTCGACGCGCCGTCGATCCGCGATCTCGACGCGCTGCTCGACCGGATCGGCGCGATGGACGGGGTGGAGCGGACCTCGTCGTCGATTATTTTGTCGACGCGGGTGGATCGGTGAAACTGTTGAGATGCTGGCGCGAGACCCCCCTCTCTGCCCTGCCGGGCAGAGAGGGGGCGAAGGAACACGGCGTTTCCTTTTCGCGCCCCAAGCAGCCTAAGCCCTTCTCCTTTCCGGCCCCTCATCCAGCCACGCCACATCCTCCGATGTCAGCTTGATATCCAGCGCCTTCAGGCTGTCCTCCAGCTCGTCCAGGGTGCGCGGGCCGATCAGCGGCACCGAGGGGAAGGGCTGGGCCAGCACATAGGCCAGCGCGACATGGATCGGACTCTTGCCGAGCTTGCGCGCCAGCTCGATCGCGCGGTCGCGGCGGCCGAAATTCTTTTCGGAGTACCAGACCCGCACCAGCTCCTCGCTGTCATGCTTGTCGCGGCCGGCGCGCTCGGTGAAGAAGCCGCGGCCCTGGCTCGACCAGGCGAAGTTGGGCATCTGCCTGGCCGCCAGCCAGGCCTTCCACGCATCGGTGGACGAGGTGACGCAACCGGCCCAGATCGGCTCCAGCATCTCGGCCAGCGAGAAATTGTTGGAGAGCGCGCCGGGCTTCTGCTTGCCGTTCTTCTCGGCATAGGCAATGGCGGCGTCCATGCGCTCCATCGTCCAGTTGGAGCCGCCGAACAGGCCACGGATGCGGCCGGCTTTCGCCTCTGCGTCCATGGCGTCGACGAACTCGCCGACCGGCACGTCCGGATTGTCGCGATGCATGAAATACATGTCGACATGGTCGGTCTGCAGCCGGTCGAGCGACTGGGCCAGCTGCCTGCCGATGACGTCGGGATAGCAGAGCGGCGAATGCGCGCCCTTGGCGATGATCACCGATTGTTCGCGCACGCCGCGGTTCCTGAGCCATTGGCCGAGCAGCGTCTCGGTGTAGCCGGCGCCGTAGACAAAGCCGGTGTCGAACAGGTTGCCGCCGGCCTCGAAATAGGCGTCGAGCAGGATCGAGCCGGAGGAGAAGCTGCGGAAATCCTCGAAGCCGAGCGCCAGAACCGAGGCCTGTCGCGGCAGGCCCGGAATGGCGCGCTTGGGAATGGCCTTGCCATCGGTGCGCAGCGGTCGGCCGGAGAGCGTGTTGACCCGCTTAGCCGGCTTCTCGATCTCATATTCCAGCCCGACCGCGGCGCGCCATTTGTCGAGCACGCGCAGCGTGCCGAGGCTGTCGGCCCATGACATGCCCGGCCAGGCGAATTCCTGCCGTCCGGCGAGGATCGCCTCACCGGCGGCATCGACCTCGAAGGAATAGAGGTGGCGGGTCTCGTCGAGGCTGATCACCTCCCGAGCCGCCCCGGACCGGATCACCTCGATCCGGCCCGGTCCGACATCGCGGTTGCCACCGGCGAACCAGAAATCGGGCACCTCGATCTGACCCTTGGTGCCGAAAATGCGCAGCACATTGTCCTGATTGAGCGAGATGCTGCAGGAGACTTCGGCGACGATGCCACCGGGGAAGTGCAGCAAGGCGGAAGCCCATTCGTCGACGCCGGACTGGCCAAGATGGGCGGCGCCCACCACCTTGTCCGGCTCGAGGAAGGGCTGCCCCGCGGCAGCACCCGCGATCAGCCGCGCCATCGACACCGGATAGCCGCCGACATCGAGGATGCCGCCGCCGGCGAGTTCATTGGCATAGAGCCGGTGCTCCGGCATGAAGCCCGGCATGGCGAAGCCGAAGCTCGACTTGATCATGCGCACCTCGCCGATGGCGCCGGACCTAATCAGCTCGACCAGCTGCCTGGTCTGCGGGTGCAGCCGGTACATGAAGGCCTCGCCGAGAAAGGTGCCGGCCTTGCGCGCCGCATGCATCATGGCGTCGGCCTCGAAGGCGGTCAGCGCCAGAGGCTTTTCGCATAGGACATGCTTGCCGGCTTCCGCCGCCTTGATCGCCCATTCGGCATGGCCGGGATGCGGAATCGAAATGTAGACTGCGTCCACCTCCTTGTCGGCAAGCAGCGCGTCATAGCCGTCGAGGATGCGTGCGCCCGGAAAGGCCTCGGCAAGGCCCGGCTTGGCGGGATTGCGGGCGCCGAGCGCCACCAACTCGCCGGTGCGCGACTGCGCCACGCCGCCGGCAAAGGATTTGGCGATGCTGCCGGGCCCGAGGATGCCCCAGCGGATTTTCTTGGATGTCATGTCGAATTCTCCATGGGTCGCCGCCACGCCTGGCATGCCGGCAAAGAAATTTGCGGGTCAGCGGATCCGTGCGCCCGCCTTGTCGAAGAGCAGCGAACGTTCCGCCTTGATCGAGACCGTGAAATGATCGCCGCTGGCGCGCTGGCGCGAGGCCTCGCGCTCGACGATCAGCTCCTCGGGTCCGGCATTGGCGTAGACATAGCTGACGGAGCCGAGATGCTCGGCGACGTCGGCCTTGACCGGTATGTCGCAATCGCCCTCGCCCGCTTCGAAGAAATGCTCCGGCCTGACGCCGAGCACGACCTCGGCGCCGACGACCGGAAAAGCCTCGGCGAGCGGCTTGCGCAAGCGCGCGCCGCCGTGATTGACGAGCTCGATGATCGCGGCGCTGTTCGATGTCTCGACGACCTTGGCTCTGAGGAAATTCATCTTCGGCGAGCCGATGAAGCCGGCTACGAAACGGTTGACCGGGTCGTCATAAAGATCGAGCGGCGCGCCGATCTGCTCGACATTGCCGGCCTTCAGCACGACGATGCGGTCGGCCAGCGTCATCGCCTCGGTCTGGTCGTGCGTCACATAGATCATGGTGACGCCGAGCTCCTTATGCAGGCGCGAGATCTCGACGCGCATCTGGACCCTGAGCTCGGCGTCGAGGTTGGAGAGCGGCTCGTCGAACAGAAAAACCTGCGGCTCGCGCACGATGGCGCGGCCGATGGCGACGCGCTGGCCCTGGCCGCCGGACAATTGCTTCGGCCGGCGCTGCATCAATTCGTCGATGCGCAGGATCTCGGCGGCTTTGCTAACCCGGCGCTCGGTGTCGGCCTTCGGATTGCCGTTCATCCTCAGCCCGAAGGAAAGGTTCTGCTCGACCGTCATATGCGGATAGAGCGCGTAGGACTGGAACACCATGGCGATGCCGCGATCGGCCGGCTCGACGTCGTTCATCACCTTGCCACCGATGGCGATGTCGCCGCCGCTGATGTCCTCCAGCCCGGCGATCATCCGCAGCAACGTGGACTTGCCACAGCCGGAAGGGCCGACGAAGACGACGAACTCGCCGTCGGCGATGTCGATGTTGGCGCCGTGGACGACCTCGAAGATGCCGAAGCGCTTCACAACATTGGTGAGGGTGACGGCTGCCATTGCGCTCCTTCCTACTTGACTGCGCCGGCGGCGATGCCGGCGATGAAATGGCGCTGCAACAGCACGAAGACGATGAGCATCGGCACGGTCAGCATGACCGCGCCGGCCATGATGCCGCCCCAGGAAACCTTGGTCAGGCCGATCAGCGTGCCGAGCGCCACCGGCGCCGTCATCGCGCCGGGCTGGCTGTTGATGAGCAGCGGCCAAAGATAATTGTTCCACGAGGCGAGGAACAGGATGATCGCGAGCGCCGCCAGCATCGGGCGCGCCAAAGGCAGCGCCACAAACAGGAAGATGCGCCATTCCTTGACGCCCTCGACGCGCGCCGCGTCGAACAGCTCGGCCGGCATCATCGAGAAGGCCTGGCGCATGAAGAGCACGCCCAGCGAGTTGAACAGCGGCGGCACGATCAGCGCAATCCAGGTGTTGGCCAGAGCGAAGTCGCGCGCCACCATGATGAATTGCGGGATCAGCACCACCGCGTAGGGAAGCGTGATGGTGCCGAAGATGATCGCCACCACCGCGCCCTTGCCATGGAATTCGTAGCGCGCCAGCGCCCAGCCGGCCATCGAGGTGAGCAGCACCGAAAGCACCGTGTAGGTCACCGCCACCGAGACCGAGATGCCGATGGCGCCGATGAAGTTGGTGTCGCGCTGCAGGTTGGCGACATTGTCGAGGAAATTGTCGTGCGGCAGGAGCTCGATGCCCGGGCTGAAAATGCCGTTGTCGGGCATGGTAGAAAACACCACCATCATCCAGAGCGGAAACAGCCAGACCAGCGCCAGCGGCGTCAGGAAAAGATGCAGCAGAATGCTTCGCCCGAGCCGGGCCTGGGAACGCGAACTCATTTCGGCTCTCTCATCAGCCAGAGCTGGACCAGGGTAATGGCGATGGCGAGCCCCGCCATGGTGTAGGCGACGGCCGAGGCATAGCCGAAATTGAGCGAGCGGAAGCCCTGGCGGTAAAGCAGAAGCCCTAGCGTCTCGGTGCCGCCGCCCGGGCCGCCGCGCTCGGTGATCAGGAACGGCTCGGTGAAGAGCTGCATGGTGCCGATGATCGACAGCACGGCGCAAAAGACGATGACCGGCTTCAACAGCGGCAGGGTGATATAGAAGAACTGCTTCAGCCGGCTGACGCGGTCGAGCGTCGCCGCCTCGTAGACGTCCTCCGGGATCGACTGCAGGCCGGCCAGGATGATGATGGCGTTGTAACCGGCCCAGCGCCAGGTCACCGCGATCATGATCAGCGCCATGGCCGGGGTGACGTTGGAGAACCAGTCGATCTTAGCCAGGCCGACGCTCTCCAGGAGCTTGTTGATAATGCCGAAATCGAGGCTGAACATCAGCCGGAACACGGCCGAATAGGCGACCTCGCCGACCACGACGGGAGCGAAGAAGGCAAAGCGGTAGAGGCCGCGCGCCTTCAGCAGCGGCGAATTCAGAAGCACCGCCATGACGATCGCCAGCGCAATCATCACCGGCACCTGGATGACCAGGATCAGCAGCGTGTTCTTCAGCGCGTTGTAGAAGGCGGGGTCGCCGATCAGGCGGCCCCAGTTGAAGGCCGGCGCGAAGCGCCACGGCACGGTGCGCGTCGCCTGGAAGGAGATCAGGAAGGACGAGACGATCGGCCAGATCCAGAAGATGGCGAAGATCAGGAGATAGGGCGTGAGGAAGCGGTACGCCGTGGCGTTCTGGGTGCGCATCGTCTTCCTCCTTTCTCTGTCTTACCTTCTCCCCTTGTGGGAGAAGGTGGATTGGCGCGTAGCGCCAAGACGGATGAGGGGTGTTGGACGGATCGCCGTCATTGCCAAGCTGGAGCACCCCTCATCCGGCCGCTTCGCGGCCACCTTCTCCCACAAGGGGAGAAGGAAGAGGCCCTCACTTCACCGGCAGGCCGGTCGCGGCGGCGATCTGCTTGGCGGCGTCGTCGAGCGCGGCCTTGGCGTCGGGGTAGCCGTTGGCCAGGTATTTGGTCTGCACGGCGCGCAGGATGATCTCGGCATCGCTCTGGAACTGCGTGCCGCGGCTCGGCACCACCTTGGGCAGCGTGGCCAGGATATCCTTCCAGACCGCCTGGCCGCCCCAATAGGGCTGGCCTTGCGCGACATAAGGATCGTCGAGCGCCGAGATCAGCGACGGCACCAGGCCGAAATCCTTCAGCATGGTGATCTGGCCCTCATTCGTCCCCAGCGTGTATTTGAGATAGGCGTAAGCCGCTTCCTTGTTCTTCGAGGCCGAGGTGATGGCCAGCGACGAGCCGCCGAGATTGGCGGCGCGCGGGCCGTCGGCGGTCAGGCTCGGCATCAGATAGACGCCCCATTTGCCGCTTTCCTTCGGCGATTCGGTGCGGATCGTGCCTTCATACCAGCCGCCATAGACCTGGCTGGCGACCGTGCCGGCGGTGTTGTTGGTGATCTTGGTAGACCAGTCGGCCGACGTGACGATGCCGGCGTCCTTCATCTCCTTGACCTTGGTCAGGGCATCGACGCATTTCGGCTCGGCCACGGTGATCGACTGGCCGTCCTCGGCGAAATATCCGCAGCCCTGCTCGTTGGAGATCATGCGGAAGAATTCGGTGTCGCCGTTGAAATCGGCATTGGTCATCGACACGCCCGGATTGGCGGCCTGGATCTTCTTGCCGGCGGCGATGAAATCGTCCCAGGTCTTGATCGTGGCCGGGTCGACGCCCCCCTTCTCGTAGAAGTCGCGGCGGTAGAAGACGGCCACAGGGCCGGAATCCCAGGGCATCGCGTAGGCCTTGTCGCCGACTTCGAGCTCGGTGCGCTTGAAGTCGGGGAATTTCTTCTGGTCCTCGGCAGTGTAGCCCAGCGTGTGCAGGTCGACGAAGCAGTCCGGGAACTGGCTCCAGTAGTTTTCGGCCTCGCCGTTCTCTATCGAGACGATATCGGGCAGGCCGACGCCGCCGGCGGCGCAGCCGGCGATCGACTTGTCATAGGTCGGCTGGTTGCCGAGGTCCTGCACCGTGACCTTGATGTCGGGATATTTCTTGTTGAAGCCCTCGACCGTCGACTTCAGCGACGAAGCGGCGATGTTCCAGCTCCAGATGGTGATCTCGCCGGACTGCGCCAGGGCCGAGCCGGAACCCAGGGCAAGCATAAGCGCGGCGCAGGTCAGTGTAGTGCGCATTGAAATCCTCCCATTTCATTTGCTCTCTCACTGTGAGCGTGGCTAGACTATGCGGCGCGGAAGGCTTGTCCCCGTCGAAGGGAATGAGAAGTTGGCGGAAAGTAAGATGGCGGAGCGTCCGTTCTACCAGCCTGGCGCGAGCAGCGTCGAAGGACTGCCGCTTGTCCTGCAGATGTTCCACAACCACCCGTTGGTGATGCTGAAGCCGCACTGGCACGCCCAGGTCGAGGTGAATTTCATCGTGCAGGGCCGCGTGCATTACCGCATGGCCGAGCACGAGATCGCGCTGTCGGCCGGCGAGATGTGCCTGTTCTGGGGCGGCCTGCCGCACCAGATGGACGACCTCTCCGACGACGCCGTCTATGCCGGCGCGCATCTGCCGCTGGTGCATTTCTTCCGCCTGCATCTGCCGGCCGACATACGCCATCGGCTGATGACCGGAGCGACGCTGGTGACCAACGCCACCGACCAGTCGGACAACGACAATTTCAAGCGCTGGAACGAATATGCGCGCTCGGGCGATCCGGCCAAGGCCGAGCACGCCGTCAACGAGCTGCTCCTGAGGCTGGAGCGGGTGCGCTTCGAGCCCTATCGGCTGGTGCCGGGAAATGCGGCCGGGCAAGGGGCGGGCAACGCCTTCGACCAGCAATCCTCGCGCAATGTCGGGCGCATGTGCGATTTCATCGCCGAGAATTTCCTCTACGACATCGATTGCGTGACCATCGCGGCGGCGGCCGACATCCATCCCAAATACGCCATGAGCCTGTTCAAGAAATCGACCGGCATGACGCTCAACGAATATGTCAACCTGCTGCGCCTGAGCTACGCGCAGGCGCTGTTGATGCATGAGGACGCCAATGTGCTGAGGGTCGCCATGGAATCGGGCTTCGGCTCGCTCAGTGCCTTCAACAAATCGTTCCGCAAGCTGGCCGGCATGTCGCCTTCCGATTTCAGGCGGTCGGGCGCCGCGCGGTAGAATGGTCAACAGTCGCCCACCCGTCGTCATTCTAGGGCGGAGCGGGAAGCGAAGCGTACCGCGTAGACCCTAGAATGACGACGTTGGGTGTCGGGGAACTGCCTCAGGCTTCTGGGACTCACACAGCCGGAAAGCTGACGGTCACGCCAAGACCCGGACTGCGGTCCTCCAGCACGATGGCCGCGCCATGCAGGTCGGCAACCGCCTTGACCAGGCTGAGCCCCAAGCCGCTGCCCGGCGTCGTGCGGCTCCTATCCAGCCGGTAGAGCCGGCGGAACACTTTTTCGCGTTCCTCGGCGGGGATGCCCGGGCCATCGTCGCGGACATGGACGAGGACGTGGCTGCCTCGCCTAGTCACCGAGAGCTCGATCGCGGTGCCTGGCGGGCAATGGCTGAGCGCGTTCTCGACCAGATTGGCGAGCATCTGCATCAGCAGGTCGCGGTCGCCGTGAACATACCATTTCGTATCCGGAATGATCCCTATGGACAAGGACTTGCCATCATCCTCGGCGACGTCGGCATAGACCTCGCCGATGGTCTCGACGACCGGGCCCACATCGAGATCGACGAAGCGCGCCTTGCGGGCGCCGGCTTCGATCTGGGCGATGCGAAGAAGCGCGTCGAACGTGCTGTTGATCTGCTGGCTCTCGGCGCGGGCATCGGTCAGCTCGGTCGAGACGTCCTCGCCCGACGCCGTCTTGTCGGCGGCCTGCTCCAGGATCATCTGCAGCCGGTTGAGCGGCGTCTTGAGATCGTGGGCGATGTTGGCGCTCACCTCGCGCATGCCGTCGACCAGCGCCGACAGGCGCTCGAGCGCGGCGTTCACCTGGGCGGAGACGGCGTCGATGTCGTCGCCGCTGCCGATCAGCGGAATGCGCGCGTCGAGCCGCCCATGCGAGACGTCGACCATGGTGCTGGCGATGCCGTCGAGGCGCCGCTGCACGCGCGAGGCAAGCACGGCGCCGCCGCCGATCGCCAGGACGGTGATGAAGAGCGTGGCCCAGCCGAAGCTCATCAGCGCGATCCGTTCGAGATCCTCGGTTTCCGAGAGCGAGAAGGCGACCGTCAAATTGTTGTCGCCGACCGTGCCCGAATAGGCGCGATATTCGGTGTCGGGCGGCACGCCCGGCAGGCTGGCGGCGAACATGGAAAAGCCGTCCGGCAGGCTGGAGGCGGTGAAATCCCCGGCGAGGCGGTTGCCGCCCCGATCGGTGAGGGAAAAGATCTCGTCCTTGTCCTGGCTGAACTGGGCATGGTCCCTGACCGTGGAGATGAGATCCTCCTCGTCGCTCTCGGCATAGGTCGCGGCGATGAGCGAATATGTCTCCTTGATCGATTGATCGAGCTGCCTGGCGAGCGAGGCGCTCATCAGTTGATAGACGATCGCGCCCGACAGGATGAAGGCCAGCAGGAACAGGAAGGCGAAGGTCAGCGCCAACCGGAACGGCGTGCTGCGCAGCAGGCTGGAGCGTATCTCGCTCATGCGATGGCGAGCGCGGCTGGCCGACCGGCGAACGCAAGATCAGGCCGGAACATGCAGGCTGTAGCCGGTGTTGCGCACGGTGTGGATCAGCGGCACGTCGAAGGGCCTGTCGACCTTGGCCCGCAGCCGGCTGATATGCGTCTCGACGACGCTGGTCTTGGGGTCGAAATGAAAATCCCAGACGCGCTCCAGAAGCATGGTGCGGGTGATGACGCGGCCCTCGCCGCGCATCAGCACTTCGAGCAGGCTGAATTCGCGCGGCTGCAGGTCGATCGGCTGGCCCTGCCGGGTCACGCGGCGCTGGATCAGGTCCATTTCGAGGTCGGCGACGCGCAGCTCCGTCTTCTGCTCCTGCGCCGCCGGCCGGCGGCCGAGCGCATGGATGCGGGCAAGCAGCTCGGAAAAGGCGAAGGGCTTGACCAGATAGTCGTCGCCGCCCGCCTCGAGGCCCTCGACGCGGTCGTCGACGCCGCCGATCGAGGTCAGGAAAATGGTCGGCGTGCGGATGCCGGCGGCGCGCACCGCCTTGATCATCGACAGGCCGTCGAGGCCGGGAACCATGCGGTCGGCGACGATCACGTCATAGGCGTTGCGGGTCGCGGCGAAGAGGCCGTCATGGCCGTCGCGCAGCAAGTCGCAGACATGGCCGGCCTCGGTCAGTCCCCTGACGATATAGTCGGCGGTCCTCGGATCGTCTTCAACAAGCAGAAGTCGCATCGCCCCGTTCTGTCCTTGCCGCCTCGACCTCACCGGCATGGTAGCGCCGGCTGCGGCTTTTTCTTGGCTAGTTCCGTATCTCTTTGTTTTTACGCATTTCCGGGCGGAAAGCCGTTACACGTTTTTGCGAGAGGCGCTCGATCAAAAGAGACAGAGCATGATGACGCCCGAAACCCGCTCCACGGTTTTCGGCGTCCCAGTTCCCCGACACAGGGATTTTGAAAGGTTGCCGTTTGTCTTCGTGCAAGAGTTTTCCGTTCATTTCCGTGAAATCAGCGCAAACGCCGGGATTGATTGGAGCCGCCCCAACCTCGTCATTCTATGGCGAACGCGAGGGCGTTTCGGCCAATCTCCAAGACATGCCACCTTCCAACGAAAACAGAGCCGACCGGTCAAAATCTCCGTGCAGTGCTTCTAGTCGAGCAGGGCCTGCTCGTCTTCTTCGATCAGGTTTTTCAGCGTCATATAGAGAACGATGACCACGATGCAGCCGAGGAAGGTCAGGCTGGTGACGGTGGTGCCGAGGCCCATGCCGCCATATTCGACCGGCTGCGACAGCAGGTCGCCGAACGAGGCGCCAAATGGCCGGGTCAGGATATAGGCGAGCCAGAAGGCGAGGATGCCGTTGAGGCCGAGGAAGAACCAGGCAAGCGTGATCGCCGCGATCACGCCGCCGAAGATGAGGCCGGTGGTGAGATAACCCATGTCGAAACGTTCGGCGACCAGATCGCCCGCGGCCGTGCCGAGCGAGAAGGTGAAGAGGATCGCCAGCCAGTAGAAGATTTCGCGCCGGGTGGTGAAGATGGTGTGGATCGAGAGCGTCTTTTCGCTGGCGTACCAGGCCGCGAAGGTCAGTGCCAGCGCAATCGAGAAGACGATCGTCGTCGTCTCCAGCCGCACGCCGAAATTGTCGACGAGGTTGTCGGTGACCAGGGTGCCGACAATGCTGATCAAGACGACGGCCAGCCAGTAGGCCCAGGGCACATAACGCTTCTGCGCGAATTGCAGGACGAGCGCGACGACGAGGATGCCGCTCATGATCAAGGATGTGACGGTAAGGCCGAGGCCGAGATTGACGGCAAGATAGTCGGCCGCCGTCTCGCCCATCGTCACCGCCATGACCTTGATCAGCCAGAAGTCGAGGGTGACCTCCGGGACCCGGTTGAGAGCAAGGTGATCGGCTTCAGCGTGGGAGTGCATGGCGATGTCCATTTGCGGTCCGTGCTGGGCTTACTTGCCGAGGATCTTCATGGCCTGGGCGAAGAAGTCGTCGGCGCGCTTGTCGTCGTCGGCGTTGCAGCGCTCGATGCCTTTCGTCTCCAGTTCGGAAACCTTGTTCTTGTCGGCATCGTTCGGCCTGGCCTTGGCTTCGGCGGCGCGCAGGTCCTTCAGCGCGGTCTCGCAAGGCGTCGGAGCGGCAATGGCCGAGGCCAACGGAGCGGCAATCGCGGCAGTGGCAAGGGCGAAAGCAAGGGCAAATTTGTTCATGATTGTACCCTGATGTTGAGGGCCGTTGTCCCCGGCGCCTGTTCGAGCCGCCTCAAATCCGGGGCGGCGACCATCAGGTGTAGGCAGGCGAATTCACCGCAGCCTGTCCGCGCCATTACAAATTCGTAAGGTCGGTCAAAAGATTCCGCCGGGCCTCGTCATCGCGCGGCGGAAGGGCTAGAGAAGCCTTGGCGCCCTTGTCGGCGCCGGAGCGGGTGAGAAAGAATGGCCTACACATCCCTCAAATCGGCGCCGAAGGCGTTCGACCAGCACAAGCGCCTGATCGTGGTGCAGGTGGCCGCCGTGCTTGCCATCATGCTGCTGCTGTTCAGCAAGCCGGCGCTGGCCGAAGGGTCGAACGGGCACGAAGCTCTCGAGACGATCGGCTTCGCGATGGCGCTGATCTGCTTCCTTGGCCGGCTTTGGAGCATCCTCTTCGTCGGCGGCAGGAAGAATGACGAGCTGATCGTGTCCGGCCCGTTCTCGATGACCCGCAACCCGCTCTATTTCTTCTCGACTGTCGGCGCGGTCGGCATCGGGCTGATGTTCGGTTCGATGCTGGCCGGCGTAATGCTCGGCCTGGCGAGCTTCCTCGTCTTCCGGTTCACCGCGCGCAAGGAGGCCGAGTTCCTGGCCGGCAAGTTCGGCGCGGCTTATTCAGCCTATGCCGAACGCACGCCGTCCTTCTGGCCAAACCCGATGCTTTACCGCGACGAGGCCCAGTGGCTGTTTTCGCCTGGTGCGCTGAGGAGGAATTTCCGCGACGGACTCTATTTCCTGGCGCTGTTCCCGGTCATCGAGGCGGTCGAGTATTTCCGCCTCAGCGGGGACCTGCCGACGCTTTTCACGGTCTATTAGTTTCTCGGCACAGCCGCTTTGTCTGCGTCGGCAGGCGGCATGCTTGGAGATTGGCTGAAGCGCTTGTCAGGTCGTCATTCTATGGCGGAGCAAGGAGCGAAGCGACGCGCGCAGACCCGAGGATCATCCGTGACGTCGAGGCGTTGCGACGGCGCAGAATTCTGCTCCGCTGCATTCCACGGCTTAGGTCACGGCATGGATTCCAGGGTTCTCCGCGACGCCGCTTCGCGGCTGCTCCGCCCTGGAATGACGAGGCTGGGGGCTTCGGCTAATCTCCAGCGTTTGCGTGGCTTCACCGGAAATGAACGCCGATTCAGCGCGCCTTGTCGCGCGCGGCGCGGCGGGTGCTCTCCAGGAGAATTACCAGGCAGCCAGCGAGAAGGACGAAGCCGCCGATGAGCGGCGGCAGCGCCAAAAGCTTCACCGCGGCGGTAATCAGCGCAATCAGGATCAGCGCCAGCAGCGCCAGGCTGCCGTCGTCGACGAACATGCCGACGAGCTCCTTGAAGACAAGACGGATCATGGTCATCGGGCAACTCCTTCGGCGGGCGCCGGGTAGGCGCCGCGCAGCCAGCGCACGATGGCGAAGGATGCGGCGGCAATGACGGCGAAGATGGCGAGCAGCGCGAGGTCGGCGCCCGGCCATTCGGCGCCGAGGCCCTCACCCGTCCAGAACACGCCGAAGCTGGTGAGCATCAGCCCGACGACGAATTTCAGCGCGTTTTCCGGCACGCGCGCCAGCGGCCGATGCACGGCGAGGCCGATCAGCAGCACCAGCACGAAGGCCGCCAGCGCGCCGAGGCCGGCATAGAGCGTCTGCCCGTGCGCGGCGCCGACGGCAATGACGATGAAGACCACTTCGACGCCCTCGAGCAGCACCGCCTTGAACGAGGCGACGGCCGCCAGATAGTCGGCGCGGCGGTCGTTGGCCTGCCGCTGCAAGACCGCCGTCTCCTTGGAAAAGGCCTGGTCCTCGTCATGCAGCGCGATGACGCCGACGCTGCGCAGGATCGCCTTCCGCAGCCAGCGCATGCCGAACAGGATCAGCAACACGCCGACCACGAATTGCAGGACGGTGATGGGAACGAGCGCCAGCAGCGGCCCGAACGCCAGCACCAGCGCCGCCAGCACGGCGAGCGCCAGCACGGCACCCGTCAGCGCCGGGCGCCAGCCGCGCGTCACGCCGACGGCGAGCACGATGGTGAAGGCTTCGACCACTTCGACGAAGGACGCCAGGAAAGAGGCCGTCACGGTGGATAGTATGGGTGTCAGGCCATGCATGAAAGGCTCGTCCAAATGCTTGGGAATCATCGGCTGGCGAACACGATACAGCGCTTGGGCGGCAGCGAGAATGCCCGGGGGGCGATCCTATGTGGTTCCGCGTCGGGCGAGGGCGGAACCGGACGTTTCGAAGGACTCATTGACGGTCTGTATCCGTTCGGTGTCCGTTGTATCGCGGCGCTGCCCTGGCTATCTGCTGGAGCAACAAGGAATTTGAGCGGCCAATAGCCGCTGCAGCAGGAATGGAGCACATGAAGAAGATCGGGTTTCTGTCGTTCGGGCATTGGTCGCCCTCGCCGCAATCGGGCACGCGCTCGGGCGCCGACGCGCTTCTGCAGTCGATCGACCTCGCGGTCGCGGCTGAGGAGCTCGGCGCCGACGGCGCCTATTACCGCGTCCACCATTTTGCCCGGCAGCTCGCCTCGCCGTTTCCGCTGCTTGCCGCGGCCGGCGCCAAGACCAAGCGCATCGAGCTCGGCACCGCCGTCATCGACATGCGCTACGAGAACCCGCTCTACATGGCCGAGGATGCCGGCGCTGCCGACCTCATCGCCGGCGGGCGTTTGCAGTTGGGCATCAGCCGCGGCTCGCCCGAGCAGGTGATCGATGGCTGGCGCTATTTCGGCTACGTGCCGGAAGAGGGCAAGAGCGACGCAGACATGGCGCGCCGCCACTCGGAGATCTTCCTCGACCTGTTGCGCGGCGAAGGCTTTGCCCAGCCCAACCCGCGGCCGATGTTCCCCAACCCGCCCGGCCTGCTCAGGCTGGAACCCTTCTCGGCTGGCCTGCGCGAGCGCATCTGGTGGGGCGCGGCCACCGATGCCACCGCCGTATGGGCGGCCAAGCTCGGCATGAACCTGCAGAGCTCGACGCTGAAATTCGACGAAACCGGCGAGCCGCTGCATGTCCAGCAAGCCAAGCAGATAAGGGCCTATCGCGCCGCCTGGAAGGAAGCCGGCCATACGCGGGAGCCGCGCGTCTCTGTCAGCCGCAGCATCTTTGCCTTGGTCAACGACATGGACCGCACCTATTTCGGCGGCAGCGAGGGCCAGGACCATTTCGGCTATATCGAGCCGGAAAAGCGCGCCGTGTTCGGCCGCTCCTATGCCGCCGAGCCGGACAGACTGGTCGAGCAGCTCAAGGAAGACGAGGCGATCGCCGAGGCCGACACGCTGCTGCTCACCGTGCCCAACCAGCTGGGCGTCGACTACAACGCCCACGTCATCGAGTCGATCCTGAAGCATGTGGCGCCGGCGCTCGGCTGGCGGTGAGGTTGTCGGCGGCAAGGTTATCGACGTCCGTTGGGATAGTCAGCGCAAACGCTGGCGATGAGATGAAGGCTCCCGAACCTCGTCATTCTAGGGCGGAGCAAGGAGCGAAGCGACGCGCGCAGACCCTAGAATCCATGCCGTTGCATCGACCGAAGTGTGCAACGGTGCAGAATTCTGGACCGCCGCGGCGCATCCAAGTCACGGCATGGATCCTCGGGTCTGCGCGCGTCGCTTCGCTCCTTGCTCCGCCCGTGGATGACGATCGCGATAGGCGTTTCGGCCAATCTCCAAGGCATGCCGCCCGCTAACGCACGCATGGCCAACCGGTCAAAATTTCTGCGCACTCCCCCTCTGTCCTGCCCATCCTTCGCGGCGGCTACGCCGCAGCTTCGGAGGGTAAACCGGACATCTCCCCGCAAGGGGAGATCGGCGGCTTCAGCGTCACCGCCCGCAATAGCTCGTCTCCGTTATTGACTCCTGCCAAATCCCCGCTCTACTTTGTCGCGTAATCGGTTACGTAACCGATTACGGCTCAATCAAGTGGAGGAGACTAATGAGCAAGATTTCGAACACGCACGGGTTTGGCCCGTTCTCGCGCCGCCAGTTCCTGAAGACCAGCGCGCTCGCGGCCGGCGCGCTCACCCTGCCGCTCGGCCCGGTTCTCGCGGCCGACAAGCCGAAGGTCGGACTGGTCATGAAGTCGCTCGCCAACGAGTTCTTCAAGCAGATGCAGGCCGGCGCCGAGGCGTACGCGGCCAAGAACAAGGACAAGTTCGATTTCGCCGCCGTCGGCATGAAGGACGAGCGCGATTTCGCCGCCCAGGTCGACGCGATCGAGAACTTCATCACCCAGAAATACAACATCATCGTCGTGGCTCCCGCCGATTCGAAGGCCATGGTGACGCCGATCGCCAAGGCGCTGAAGGCCGGCATCAAGGTCATCAACATCGACGTCGCGCTCGACGAGAAAGCCAAGAAGAAAGCCGGCGTCGACCTCGCCTTCTTCGGTCCGGACAACCGCGCCGGCGCCAAGCTCGCCGGAGACGCGCTCGGCAAGGCACTGGGCAAGGGCGGCAAGGTGGTCATTCTCGAAGGCAATCCGGAGGCCGACAACGCCAAGCAGCGCAAGCTCGGCTTTGACGATTCGGTGAAGGAATTCGGGTTGAAGCTGCTCGACTCGAAGACGGCGCATTGGGAGACCGAGGAAGCCAACACGCTGATGACCAACTTCCTCACTCAGCATCCGGATATCCAGGGCGTCATGGCGGCCAACGATTCGATGGCGCTCGGCGTCGTCAAGGCGATCGACGCGGCCGGCAAGTCGGGCAAGATCAAGGTCGTCGGCTTCGACAACATCCCGGCCGTCGGCCCGCTGCTGAAAGAGGGCAAGATGCTCGCCACCGTCGAGCAGTATGGCGCGCAAATGGCGGCCATGGGCATCGACTACGGCCTGCGCGAACTCGCCGGCGAGAAGTTCTCGGGCTGGGTCAAGACCGACGTCAAGCTGATCACCGCCTGAGGCGAGCAAGGGTTCCGGGACTCCCTCCGGCGCCTTCAATTCGCTTGTCTCACCGTCGTCGCCGGTAAACCGCCGGCGGCGACGGCGGCGCGCTCATGGTTGCCTTGCGGCAGAAGAGCGCCATTCAGGGTTGCTGCATGGATAATGTGATTCTTTCCCTTGAAGGGGTCGGAAAGACCTTTCCCGGCGTCGTTGCGCTGAGCGACGTCTCGCTGTCGATCGCACGCGGCGAAACCCATATCGTGCTCGGCGAGAACGGCGCCGGCAAGTCGACGCTGATCAAGCTGCTCGCCGGCATCTACCAGCCGGATGCGGGCACGATCGCCTTCAACGGCCAGCCCTACCAGCCGAAGACGCCGCATGACGCGCAGCAGAGCGGCATCCGCATCGTGCACCAGGAATTGAACCTTCTGCCCTATCTCAGCATTGCCGAGAATCTGATGCTGGAAAACCTGCCGCGTCGTGCCTTCGGCGTCGTCGACCGCAAGGCGCTCAACAGCCGTGCCGTGACGCTGCTCAAGGAAGTCGGGCTCGACGTCGATCCGAGGACGCGGGTCGAGGCGCTGGGCGTGGCGCAGATGCAGCTGGTCGAGATCGCCAAGGCGCTGAGCTACGACTCCAAGCTGCTCGTGCTAGATGAGCCGACGGCGACGTTGACGCCGCCCGAGATCGAACGGCTGTTTTCCATCATCAAACGGCTGAAGGCCAAGGGCGTCACCATCATCTACATCTCGCACCGGCTGCACGAGGTGTTCGAGATCGGCGACCGGGTGACCGTGCTGCGCAACGGCAGACTGGTCGCGACCCGCAATCTCGAGGGCCTTACCGTGCCCGACCTGGTGCGCATGATGATCGGCCGCGACATCGCCGACGAATATAGCTTCGACGCAACGATCGTGCCCGGCAAGGTCGCGCTCAGCGTCGCCAATCTGAAGCGCGATGCTGCGACGCCGGCCATTTCCTTCGACGTGCGTCACGGGGAGATTCTGGGCGTCGCCGGCCTGGTCGGCAGCGGCCGCACCGAAGCGATGCGGGCGCTGTTCGGCGCCGATCCCAAGCTCGACGGTGTCATCGAGATCGACGGCAGGCCGGTGGCGATCACAGCACCGAAGGATGCGGTGCGGCATGGCCTGAGCCTGCTCACCGAGGACCGCAAGGGCCAGGGCCTGCTGCTCGACCTGGCCGTAGACAAAAACATCACCATCACCGATCTCGGCAAGGTTTCCCACAACGGGCTGCTCAACCGCCGGGCCGAGGCGGCGGCGGCAAACGATCTCATCGGCCAGCTGCGCGTCAAGGCAAGCTCGATCGAGCAGGCGGTCCGCAATCTCTCCGGCGGCAACCAGCAGAAGGTGGTGCTGGCCAAGTGGCTGTTCCGCGGCACCTCGACGCTGATCCTCGACGAGCCGACGCGCGGCGTCGATATCGGCGCGCGGCGTGAGATCTATCAATTGCTGTGGATGCTGGCGGCGCAGCAAAAGGGCATCATCATGGTGTCGTCCGACCTGCCTGAATTGATGGGCATGTGCCACCGCATCATCGTCTTTTCCAAGAACAGGATCGTCGGTGAGGTGCCGCGCGCCGAATTCGACCAGGAGCGCATCCTGTCACTGGCCTATCAGGAGTATGTGCGACCATGACCGAGACGTCCGAACCGCTGGTGTCGGCGCCTGTTTCCCCCGGCAGGGCGAAATTCCTGCGCTTTCTGATCCGCGACGCCGGCGTGCTTCTGGCGCTGGTGCTGATCACATTGTTCTTCTCGGCGACCGCTCCCTACTTCGCCACTCCCGACAACGCGCTGAAAATCTTCGTGCAGATCGCCATCAACACCGTGCTGGCGGCCGGCATGACCTTCGTCATCCTGACCGGCGGCATCGACCTTTCGGTCGGCTCGGTGCTGGCGCTCTGCACCGTGGTCGGCGCCACAGTCATGATCGACGAAGACCTGTCACCGACCGTGGCGATCACCCTGGCGCTGCTCGCCTGCATGGCGACGGGTGCGGTGTGCGGCTTCCTCAACGGCTGGATCTCGACGCGCTGGAAGATCCCGTCCTTCATCGTTACGCTCGGCATGCTCAATATGGCCGCGGGCGCCGCCCGCGTCGTCAGCGACAATTCCACCATCACCGGCCTGCCGCAAAGCTTCGTCGATTTCGGCAACCTCATCATCGGCGGCTTCCTGCCCTCGATCTTCCTGGTGGCGGTGCTGGTGATCGCGGCCGGCTGGTTCGTGCTGCGCTTCACGGTGTTCGGCCGCATGATCTTCGCCGTCGGCACCAATGACGAGGCGGTGCGGCTGTCGGGCCACAATCCGGATTTCTACAAGGTTGCGGCCTTCACCATCAGCGGGCTCACCGCCGGCATCGCGGCCATGGTCTATCTGTTGCGCCTCAACATCGGCAGCCCGATCGCCGGCGTCGGCTACGAGCTCAATGCGATTGCCGCCGTCATCATCGGCGGCACCAGCCTCAGCGGCGGCAAGGGCTCGATCATCGGCACGCTGGTCGGCGCCTGCATCCTGCAGGTGCTCTCCACCGGATTGCAGCTGCTCGGCGTCGGCGACAATTTCAAACCCATCGTGATTGGCCTTGTCATCGTGCTCGCGGTCATCCTAGACGCGTACCGGGAGAGGCTGTTGCGGAAAATCCGCTAGAGCGGCCAGGAAACGCCGGACCGCTCTATCTCTTTGTTTTTACGCAATTCCAGGCGGAAAACCGTTACACACTTTTGCTGGAATTGCTTTAAGGGGTCAAAGGGACCATGACGACGATTGCCGATGTCGCGCGCCATGCGGGGGTATCCGTCGCTACCGTCTCGCATGTGATGAACCATACGCGCCATGTCGAGCCGGAAACGGCCGAACGCGTGCGCGCCGCGATCACCGCGTTGCGCTACAGCCCGAACTCGGTGGCGCGCAGTCTCAGGCGCGGCGAGACCAAGACCATCGGGCTCCTGCTGCCGGACAATTCCAACCCGTTCTTCGCCAGCGTCGCGCGGCAGATCGAGGATGCGGGCTTCGTGTCCGGCTACACGGTGATCCTGTGCAATTCCGACGGCAATGCCGAGAAGGAGGAGCGTTATCTCTCGGTGCTGATGGCCAAGCAGATCGACGGGCTGATCTTCGCCGGCTCGTCCGACCATGCGCGGGTGTTCGCCCGCCTCCTGCCCAGCGTGCCGGCGGTGCTGCTCGACCGCGAGATCCAGTCGGTCAATGTCGATTCCGTGCTGGTCGACCATGACCATGGCGGCTATCTCGCCGGCCAATACCTGGCTGGGCTCGGTCACAAGGAGATCGGCGTCATCGGCGGCCCGCGCGATTCGAGCTCCAGCCCGGCCCGCCTGCGCGGTTTTGTCCGCGCGCTCAAAGAGGCAGGTATCGAGCTGCCGGCATCGTCTATCGTCGATTCCGACTATCATTTCGCCGGTGGGCGGATGGCGATGGAACAGCTCATGGCACAGGCACCGGACATCACGGCAGTGTTTGCCTGCAACGACCTGATGGCCATGGGCGCGGTCACCGCGCTGCGTTCGCGCGGATTGCGGGTTCCCGACGACATCTCGATGGTCGGCTTCGACGACATCCCCTATGCCGTCACCACCTGGCCGCCGCTGACGACGATCGCGCAGCCGGTGGAAAAGATCGGCACGCTGGCGGTGAGCCTGCTGCTCGAGAGGCTGGGCGAGCCGGAAGCGCCCTCACGGCGCGAGGTGCTGGCGCCGGTGCTGGTCGAGCGGGAAAGCTGTGCGCGTTTGCGCGAGTAGGTGCCAGCATCATCAACGCTGGCGCTGCCCCCGCTCCGTCTCGGCGCTGGGCGCCGATCTCTCCCCCGCTTTGCGGGGGCGAGGAAACGCCAATCGCCGGGGGCGAGGCCTTCGCAAGTTTGGGTTCCTCGCCCCCGCCAAAGGCGGGGGAGAGGTGGATCGGCGAAGCCGAGACGGAGAGGGGGAGCGCCCTATGCGATTATCTCGCCGTATGAAATCGCCTTGCTGACCGGCATCAAGCCGCCGGCTGAATGGCCGCCCTCTCCAGCATGCCGAAGAGGTCGCGCGGCTCGTCGGGGTCGGCGAGCAGGTCGAGCTCCTCATAGAGGCCGGTGGCCTGGAGCTGGTCGCGGACATAGCGCAGCGCGGAAAAATCTTCCGTCGCGAAGCCGACGGAATCGAACAAGGTGATCTGCTTGGCTGTCTTGCGGCCCTCCGCCTGGCCGGTCATCACCTGCCACAGCTCGGTCACCGGATGGTCGGCGTCGAGCTGCTGGATCTCGCCCTCGATGCGCGTCTGCGGCGGGAACTCGACGAAGATATCGGAGCGCAGCAGGATGTCGCGATGCAGCTCGGTCTTGCCGGGGCAGTCGCCGCCGACCGCGTTGATGTGGACACCGGAGCCCACCATGTTGTCGGTGAGGATGGTGGCGTACTGCTTGTCGGCCGTCACCGTGGTGATGATGTCGACGCCTTCCACCGCGTCCTGCCCGGTCGAGCAGATGGTGATGTCGAAGCCTTTGCCGGCGAGGTTGCGGGCGCATTTTTCGGAGGCCGAGCGGTCGATGTCGTAAAGCCGCAGCCGGTCGATGCCGAGCAGCGCCTTGAAGGCGATGGCCTGGAATTCCGACTGGGCGCCGTTGCCGATGATGGCCATGGCGCGCGCACCCCTGGGCGCCAGATATTTGGCCGCGACGGCGGAGGTGGCGGCGGTGCGCAGCGCCGTCAGGATGGTCATCTCGGTGAGCAGCATCGGATAGCCGGAGCCGACATCGGCGAGCACGCCGAAGGCGGTGACCGTCTGGCGGCCCTCGCGCATGTTCTTCGGGTGGCCGTTGACATATTTGAAGCCGTACATCTTGCCGTCGCTGGTCGGCATCAGCTCGATGACGCCGTCATGGCTGTGCGAGGCGATGCGCGGCGTCTTGTCGAACAATTCCCAGCGGCGGAAATCCTCCTCGATATAGGCGGCGAGCTCGGTCAGGAAGCGCTCGACGCCGATGGCGAGCACCAGCTTCATCATGCGGTCGACGCTGACGAAGGGAACGATGGCAAGGCGCGAAGGCTGGGTCATGATCAGAGGCTTCCGGAGTGGCTGCGGGTCGGGCGGTCCATGATGCGGCGGCCCATCAGGCTGGCGGTGAGGTCGACCATCAGGGTCGCGGTGCGGCCGCGTTCGTCGAGGAACGGGTTCAATTCGACCAGGTCGAGGCTCGAAACCAGGCCGCTGTCGGACAGCATCTCCATCACCAGATGCGCTTCGCGGAAGGTGGCGCCGCCGGGCACGGTGGTGCCGACGGCCGGCGCGATCGAGGGGTCGAGGAAATCGACGTCGAGGCTGACATGCAGCAAGCCGTTCTCCTTCTCGACGCGCGCCAGGAAGGCACGCAGCAGGGGCGCGATGCCGTGCTCGTCGATGGCGCGCATGTCATGCACGGTGACGCCGGCTTCAGTCAGCGCGCGGCGCTCGGCCGGGTCGACGCTGCGCAGGCCGATGGCGCAGATGCGGGCCGGGTCGACCGCTTGCGGCAGATCCGGGAAATAGCCCTGAAAACCGGCCTGGCCGCTGGCATAGGCGAGCGGCACGCCATGCAGATTGCCGCTGGTGGTGGTGTCGAGCGTATGAAAATCCGGATGCGCGTCGAGCCACAGCACAAAGAGCGGCCGGCCGCGCTCGGCCGCGCGGCGCGCCACGCCGGACACCGTGCCGGCGGAGATCGAATGGTCGCCCCCGAGGAAGATCGGCATGGCGTCCCTGGACGCCGCGTAGGCGGTCTCGGCGATCGAAGCCGTCCAGGCGGAGATCTCCGGCAGCGCCTTCAGCGCCAGGTTGCCGTGGACCACCGGGCGCGCCATGGCTTTCTCTACCGCGCCCCAGTCCTCGACCTCATGGCCGAGCTCGGCCAGCACCGAGACCAGCCCTGCCGTGCGCAGCGCGCTCGGCCCCATTTCGCATCCCATCCTGCCCGCGCCGTCCTGCACCGGCGCGCCGACGATCCTGCAGCGCATTTTTTCTCACCTTGCGATTGATCGAAGCAGTGAACCACTGCCTGCTGGCGGTTTGAACAGCGAAAATTGGCATTTCGAGAAGATTAGTTTACCATTTTGAAAACCCGATCTGAGCAAAGTGAGCAACCATGGATGCGCTCGACGAAAGACTGGTCACGTTGCTCAGGCACGATGCGCGGCGCAGCGTCTCAGACCTCGCCGTCGATCTCGGCGTGTCGCGCGCGACGGTCAGGGCGCGCATGGAGCGGCTGGAAAAATCCGGCGAGATCATCGGCTATACGGTGGTGCTGCGCGCCGACGCGGTCGATCAGCGGATCCGCGGCGTGATGACGATCGAGATCGAGGGTCATGCCGCCGATCGGGTCGTCAAGGCGCTCGGCGGCCTCGCCGAGGTCTCCACCATCCACACCACCAACGGCCGCTGGGACCTGGTGGTGGAACTCGGCACCGCAACGCTGACGGATTTCGACGCGGTGCTGCGCCGCATCCGGCTGATCCCCGGCATAACGGGAAGCGAGACGAGTTTGCTCCTGGCGACGCCGCGGACCACCAGGGCGAGATTGGCGTAGTTGCCCCAATCAGCCGAGCCCGGCAGAACAGCCGCGCGTGGCATCACAGCTTTGTGAGGATCGGGATGATCGGCCGTCCGAAAGCGTTAGTGACATTGGATGTCCAACTCGCCGGGTGCTCCAAAGACCCGAGCGCCCTCCTGAAATCCAATGCTTTTGGGAGAACACGATGAAACATCTCCTCACGCCTATAGTGACCGGCTTGTTCATAGCCTCCACCGGCATGGCCCTGGCCGGCAACGTCCACACGGTAACGGGGACGGCAGGTCAACCCAACCAGACGATCGGCACCCCTGAAACCGGAAGCGCCACGCCGGGCAACTCCGCCTCTGCCCCGGGTTCAGCCTTCAATCCGGATGGTAACGCGGGAACACATTACGCAGGCGAGCAGCCGCAGAACTCGAAGAATCCGAAGAGCGTATCGCAATATGACGTGGCCGGGTTCCAGCAGTCCCACAATCACTAAAGCGCGTCGCGTCGAAACGGATTCACGCGACGCGCTTTAGCGCCTTGCTTGATGCATGTGGTTGCCGCAAAACCGAGGTCACTTTTGCGCGACATGCATTAGGTGGCGGCATCAGCCGACTGAGCGGCATTGTGGGGCGGCATTGTGGGCACGCCGCAGCGCCGGTGTGAAGCCGAGGAAGGCTCGATCACACCGGCAGCCGCTGTATCTCCTTAGTTTTCCGCAATTCCGGGCGGAAGCTACGGCGAAGTCACCGAGCCCAACCGCTTTTCCTGGAATTGCTCCAGGAAGAACGCCTGTTCGTCAGCCGTTCGGATAGTAGCCGCCATCCGAGCCGTCGCCCATATAGGTCCCCTGACCGGTGGCTTGCTGAAGCCGCTGGTCCAGTTCGTTGATCTGCGCGATCGCCGAGCGGCCTCCGGCGCGCTGGATGCTGTCGGCCTGCTGCATCAACTCGCGGGCCCGGCCCTCGGAGATCTTGCCGAGCTCCCTGGCGTTGCGGATACCTTGCTTGACGCCAAGCAGTTGCTCCGTGGCCGCTCTCGCTTGCGGAGCCATCGGCACCGATGCCGTGGTGGTCGTGTCGACCGCGGCCCTGTGGTGTCGGTGCACGGCATAGGCGCTCGAAAGCGGTATGGCCGCGAAGATCGAGGCGGCCGCGATGAGTTTTGGGATGAAAGAACGCATGATGACATTCCTCGAGATGGAGGAAGCGGCAAAACCGCTTTTTCCGAAACGGGCCGTCCGGTCGCGTCGTGTCGCGGTGCAGGCCTTTCACCGCCGGCGTTTCTCGGCCCAAATGGACATATAGAAGCCGCCCCGACGTCGAAACGGAGGTGGAACGCAAACGTTATCCGATGTGAACGGGCATTGAATCGCGGATGCGCGGGCCGAAGTCTTCAGGCGACGCTGGCGAACGGGATCGGCGAATTGCCACCGTGCCCGCCAAGCCAGGAATTGGCCAGGTCGGCAAGCTGCTCGGCTTCGCCGCGCGTCAGCCCGATCAACGGCCGGCCGTCCATCTCCGCCGGGATGTCGAAAACCAGATCACACACAAGCCAGTCGTCGCACGGATCCTGCATCGCTGCGAACCTCATTGACGCTCCTTGTTTCAGCGCAGCTGAAGCGAGCTCAGTGTTCACGGAATTGCCGAGCCGCCCTAAGTCTTTGTTTTGGCCCATATGTTTCCCCCGGTACCGCAGCGCGCTTCCACGACACGCAGAGAAGTCGAAATAGAGTCCGATTGTTCCGGCGCAGGCCAGTAAAATATCGATAAAAGGCTGAAATATCGAGAAAGCACCGCCGGCCGCGATGTCGAGACGAGTTCATTCGCCTGGCTGGCGAGCTCTTCCGCTTGCGCTCGCCTGAGGCCAATGAGCACCATGTCCGGTATCTGCGCCGGGCAACCGGACCGCAGATCGTAGACCATCCATTGCCCGCACGGATCCTGTAAGGCTGTGAACCTCATGGCGTTTATTCTCTGCTTTGACGCAATTCCGAACGGAAAACCGCTCACACTTTTCCTGGAATTGCTCTAGCTATGCCCCAACGTAACGACTTGCGGGAACGGTGCCCGCGAGACTGCCCGGCCGGATTATTTCCAGCACTTTCACTCAACATATAGTTGTCGGGCGGTCGGCAACAGGGGCTCTACAGTCCCTTCGGCATGCGACCCAAGTCTGATGGGCGGCCGACACTTTCCCGACGGCGGATGCTACATGCCGTGGGAAAAGATCGCGTGACCTGTATGCTTGATCCCTTCGCGCGAGATCCGTGGCGGTGCATACGGCTCTCGCCGACCGTCCAGGCGCGGCTCCGGGGCTCTGTGCGGTGGCCCGCCTGCAAGCCTTAAACGCGAAAAAGCCGCGGAGGTCCGCGGCTTTTCGTTTGCTTGATCCTCGGTGAGGAAACTGGAGCGGGTGAGGCGATTCGAACGCCCGACCCCAACCTTGGCAAGGTTGTGCTCTACCCCTGAGCTACACCCGCTCGCGCGGCCGTTGGGCCGCAAGCCGCGCCTATATGGCCGAAGAGCGCGGCGATTGCAACAGGGAAATGACGGTCTTTTTGGCGCGAATTTTTCGCGCGGCGCGGTTGGCTTCGAAAGCATAGAAGCGGCGCGAAACCGGACCGGTCGCGAATCCTCGCGCGAAGCCGCCACCCGCTCTTGCCGGAATTGCGCCGGCGGCCTTGCCCCGATGGCACCGTTGGCCGTAAACGGCATGAGCCCTGTTCGACCGCGCGAGGACCGATGCCGAAGACCGAAGCCGAGCTCAACGCCTTTCTTGCCGATCTCGGCATTTCCGTCACGACGGTACGGCACCCGCCGCTGTTCACGGTCGCCGATTCGCAAGGCCTGCGCGGCGAGATTCCCGGCGGCCACACCAAGAACCTGTTCCTCAAGGACAAGAAGGACAATTATTTCCTCGTCACCGTCGGCGAGGACGCCGTGGTCGACCTGAAGCAGATCCACCATTTGATCGGCGCCGCCAGCCGGGTGTCGTTCGGCAAGCCGGAGATGTTGATGGAGCTGCTAGGCGTCATTCCCGGCGCGGTCACGGTTTTCGGCCTGATCAACGACACGCAAGGCAAGATCAAGGTCGTGCTCGACCAGGCGTTGATGAGCCATGACCTCATCAACGGCCATCCGCTGACCAATGAGGCGACGACCTCGATCGCCGCCGCCGACCTGATCAGATTCATCGAGGCAACCGGCCACGATCCTGTTATCTTGGAAGTCTCATAATCTTGAAAGTCAGGGACCGATCGCCACATGGAAGGCGGTTCCGAAATCCGACAATGACGCGCCGGGCGCCGACGCCTCAGAGCGCGACCGAAAGGGCGACACGATGAGCGACAACAATCCGTATAGCGGCGCGTTTGGCGGCAATGGCGGCCAGTACGCCCAGACGGTGCAGTATGGCGGCGGCGACCGCGCCAAGGTTTCGCTCGGCGACGCGCCGGCGGCGGCCGACCTGATCAAGGACACGACAACCGCCACCTTCGCCGCCGACGTCATCCAGGAATCGCGCCGCCAGCCGGTGCTGGTCGACTTCTGGGCGCCGTGGTGTGGGCCGTGCAAGCAACTGACGCCGCAGCTCGAGAAAGCGGTGCAGGCCGCCGGCGGCAAGGTCAAGCTGGTCAAGATGAACATCGACGATCATCCCTCGATCGCCGGCCAGCTCGGCATCCAGTCTATCCCAGCGGTCATCGCCTTCAAGGACGGCCAGCCGGTCGACGGCTTCATGGGCGCTGTTCCCGAAAGCCAGATCGCCCAGTTCATCCAGAAGGTCGGCGGCAAGGGCGGCGGCGCGCCGCAGATCGCGGACGCGCTTGCCGCGGCGGTCGAGGCGCGTGGGGCCGGCGACGTCCAGACCGCCGCCGACATCTACGACGCGATCCTCGAGCAGGCGCCGGAGACGATCGAGGCGATCGCCGGCCTGGGCGAGATCCTGTTCGACGCCGGCGACGCGGAAGGCGCCGAGACCGTTCTGGCCCGGGCGCCCGAGGACAAGAAGGATGCGCCGGCGCTGGCCGCGCTGCGCGCCAAGATGACGCTGGCGGCGGAAGCGGCCGCGCTCGGCAATCCGGCCGAGCTCGAGCGCCGGCTCGCCGCCAACCCGGCCGACCATCAGGCGCGCTTCGACCTGGCGATGATCCAAAACGCGCGCGGCGAGCGCAACGCGGCCGCCGACAATTTGCTGGCGATCGTCAAGGCCGACCGGACCTGGAACGACGACGGCGCCAGGTCGCATCTGCTGAAGCTGTTCGAGGCCTGGGGAATGACCGACGAGGCGACGCTCGCGGCACGCCGCAAGCTCTCGTCGCTGCTGTTCTCGTAGAGCGGTTCGGCGTTTCACAGAATCGCCGAAGCGCTCTACGCATTTGTTCTGACGCAGTTCCGGACGGAAACCGCTACGCGCCTGTTCCGGGATTGCCTGAAGTTTTTTGCCGGCTGTCGCGGCCGGCAGGCTTGAGCGGCGGAGTGACAGCGCCAGATAAGGGCAGGCTGGCGGTTCGCCGCCAATCGAAGACGCGGTGCGAGAGGAGATTGCAGGGTGATGCGCTTGCCCGCGTTTGACTGGGAGGGTTGCGGTGCGCGTCGGTAACGCACTCTACCGGCTTGCCAAGGATTTGCCGCCGGCAATCCCGGTGTTCCCGCTCGCCGGAGCGCTGCTCCTGCCCGGCGGTCGCATGCCGCTCAACATCTTCGAGCCGCGCTATCTGCAGATGATCGACCAGGCGATGGCCGGCTCGCGGCTGATCGGCATGATCCAGCCAAGCCTCGACGGCGCATTGCGCGATGATGGCGAACCGGAGCTGTGCAGCGTCGGCTGCGCCGGGCGCATCATCTCGCTCGCCGAGACCGGCGACGGCCGATACCTGATTTCGCTGCAGGGCGTGTGCCGGTTTCGCATCGTGCAGGAGCTCGCGGCAAAGGCGCCTTTCCGGCAGTGTAAGATCGCGCCGTTTTTGGCCGACCTCGAGGAGGACCCGGCCGCCGGGGAGGTCGACCGGCCGGCGCTGCTCAAGGCGTTTCGCGCCTATCTGCAGGCCAACGACCTCGAGGCCGATTGGGAAAGCGTCAGCCGCGCCGAAAACGGCATGCTGGTCAACGCGCTGTCGATGATGGCGCCTTACGGACCGGCCGAGAAACAGGCGCTGCTGGAAGCGCCGGACCTGAAAACGCGCGCCGAGACGCTGATCGCCATCACGGAAATGACGCTGGCGCGCGAGGACGATGAGTTTGGGTCAAGCCTGCAATAAGTGTATTGATATTCAGGTGAGGCCGGCCTGCGAACGGCGGCTTCCTGCGCTTCCGGCCTTCGCCGGCCGAAGCACTCATGCGTGGCGTGGCAGCTAAATTAAGGCTACGGTCGGCGTAGGCCGGTGCTCACGTACGTTAAGTACGCTCCGCTCCGGTTCTCGGAAGCCACAGTTCTCGACTCGGCCTGACCTGAATCTCAACACACTTAAGCCGTGCAGTGGACAAGGGATAAGCGCGATGGCGGACGGACGGGACGGACGAAAAGCCGAGGTCGACCCGAAGCTGCTGGAGCTGCTGGCCTGCCCGCTGACCAAGGGGCCGCTGACCTGGGATCCCGAGCGCAGCGAGCTGGTTTCGCGCGTGGCGAAGCTCGCCTATCCGGTGCGCGACGGCATCCCGATCATGCTTCCTTCGGAGGCGCGCACGATCTCGGCCGAGGACATGCTGACCCCGCCGACGCCGCGCCTCAGCGGGCCTTCGTGAAGCGGGCTTGCGCTGTCATGCCGCCTTCGAGGTTGGCGGGATGTTCCTTACGTCGTCATTCCAGGGCGAAGCAGGAGCGGAGCTCCGTCGCGGAGACCCTGGAATCCATGCCGTGACCTTGATCGAAGGGCGCGGCGGAGCAGAATTCTGCACCGAGGTGGCGCTCCGAGGTCACGGCATGGATCCTCGGGGCTGCGCGCGTCGCTTCGCTCCTTGCTTCGCCCGTGGATGACGAAGGCGCTTTTTCGCCCCTGCTGCGTTCCCTATTGTGCTGGATATCGCTGCTACTGAAAATTGCGTCCCTTGGGCATGACCTGCCGCGCGGCGCCCGACAGCGTGGCGACGTCCTGGCGGACCGGCAGGCCACGGTTTGCGGCGGACTTTGATTCAATCGG
Organism: Mesorhizobium sp. RIZ17; assembly: GCF_051127865.1. Classification (NCBI taxonomy): domain Bacteria; kingdom Pseudomonadati; phylum Pseudomonadota; class Alphaproteobacteria; order Hyphomicrobiales; family Phyllobacteriaceae; genus Mesorhizobium; species Mesorhizobium sp. RIZ17. The sequence continues at coordinate 1,730,468 of NZ_CP147861.1, read as the reverse complement.
CCGTTCGGCGGGATTATGCTCGATGACCGGGCGGTTGGCGGACTCCAACAGGACGCTCAGCCATGGAGTCAAATCCTCGATCCTGTCCGCCACGATATGGATGACGTCCGATTCGTGCTGCAGCTTGCCGCTGACGCGGATGAAGCGCGCGCCCATGACGATGGAACGGAAGCGGTCGAAGACGCGCGGCCAGATGATGACGTTGGCGATCGACTTTTCGTCTTCCAGCGTGAGGAAGATGGCATTGCCCTTGCCCGGGCGCTGGCGCACCAGCACCAGGCCGGCGACGGAGACGCGGCGGCCGTCGCGCACCGACGGCAGGCGGGCATTGGGGGTAACGCCGGCGCGATCCAGCCTTTCACGCAGGAAGGCGACGGGGTGCTCCTTCAGCGACAGGCCGAGCGAACGGTAGTCGTGGACGACATGCTCGCCGAGCGGCATTTTCGGCAGTTTCGTTTCCGGCTCCAGCTCGCGCAGGTTGAGCGACGGCTGGTCGAACAGCGGCAGTTTCTCGGCGGCGCTCTTGCCACAGAGCGCCCGCACCTCCCAGAGCGCCGCGCGGCGGTCGAGGCCGATCGAGCGGAAGGCGTCGGCCTGCGCCAGTCTTTCGATCTCGCCGACATCGAGGCCTGAACGCAGCCAGACATCGCGGACCGACCGATAGCCGTCGCCGCGCTGCGCGACGACCGCACCCATACGCTCCTCCGACAGGCCCTTGATCTGGCGGAAACCGAGCCTGACGGCATGCGCCGTCTCGATGACGCCGCGCATCGAGGCATGGCGCTCGAGGATGCGGGACGGATCGAAGGCGGCTTCCTCCAGCGTACAGTCCCAGACGGAATGGTTGATGTCGACCTCGCGCACCTCGACGCCATGGTCGCGCGCATCGCGCACGAGCTGGGCCGGCTGGTAGAAGCCCATCGGCTGCGCGTTGAGGATCGCGGCGCAGAAGACATCGGGAAAGAAGGTCTTGAACCAGCAGGAGGCATAGACGAGCAGCGCGAAGGACGCGGCATGGCTTTCGGGAAAGCCATATTCGCCGAACCCTTCGATCTGCTTGAAGCAGCGCTCGGCGAAGTCCTTGTCGTAGCCATTGCCGACCATGCCGTCGATCATGCGCTGGCGGTAATTGCCGATCGTGCCGGTGCGCTTGAAGGTCGCCATGGCGCGGCGCAATTCGTCGGCCTCGCCCGGCCGGAAGCCGCCGGCGACGATGGCGATCTTCATCGCCTGTTCCTGGAACAGCGGCACGCCCAGCGTCTTGCCGAGAATCTTCTCCAGATCAGGACTGGGGTAATGGACCGCCTCCTTGCCCTGCCGCCGGCGCAGATAGGGGTGCACCATGTCGCCCTGGATCGGGCCTGGTCGCACGATCGCCACCTCGATGACGAGATCGTAGAATTCGCGGGGCTTAAGCCGCGGCAGCATCGACATCTGGGCGCGGGATTCGATCTGGAAGACGCCGAGCGTATCCGCCCGGCAGATCATGTCGTAGACGCGCATATCGGCTTCACGGAGCGTCGCCAGCGTCAGCGGGCGGCCATAATCGTCCCGCGCCCGCGGGTAATGATGGGTGAGCAAGGCGAAGGCGCGCTTCAGGCAGGTCAGCATGCCGAGCGCCAGCACGTCGACCTTGAGGATCTTCACCGCGTCGAGGTCGTCCTTGTCCCATTCGACCATCTTGCGTTCCTCCATCGCCGTCTTGACGATGGGCACGACCTCGTCGAGCCGGTCGCGGGTGATGACGAAGCCGCCGACATGCTGGGACAGGTGGCGGGGAAAGCCCATGATCTCGTTGGCGCGCTCCAGCACCTGCCGCGACAGCGGATCGGTGCGGTCGAGGCCGCCGGCATTGGCTTCCCTTTCGCCGAGCTCGGAGGTCGACCAGCCCCAGATGGTGCTGGACAGCGCGCTGCGGACATCCTCCGACAGGCCCATGGCCTTGGCCACCTCGCGCAAGGCGGAGCGGCCGCGATAGCTGATGACGGCAGCGGCCAGGGCGGTGCGCTTGGCGCTGTATTTTTGGTAAATGTAAGCGATGACTTCGTCACGTCTTTCATGCTCGAAATCGACATCGATGTCGGGCGGCTCGTTGCGTTCCTCGGAGATGAAGCGCTCGAACAAGGTGTCGATGCGCTCGGGGCCGACCTCGGTGATGCCGATGCAGAAACAGATGATCGAATTGGCGGCCGAGCCGCGGCCCTGGCAAAGGATGCCCTGGCTGCGCGCGAATTTGACGATGTCGTGGACGGTGAGGAAATAGCGGGCATAGTTCAGGCGCTCGATCAAAGCGAGCTCGCTGGCGATGCGCTTCAGCACATAATCGGGAACGCCGGCCGGATAGCGCATCGCCGCGCCTTCGCGCGCCAGCCGTTCGAGCTCGGCCTGCGGTCCCAGGCCGGATTCGGTCGGCTCGTCCGGATAATTGTATTCGAGATCGCTGAGCGAGAAGGTGAGCTCGTTGGCGAAGCGCAGCGTCTCGGCCAACGCTTGCGGATGGCGGCGGAAAAGCCGCGCCATCTCCAGCGGCGGTTTCAGATGGCGCTCGGCATTGGCGGTCAGCTCCAGCCCGACATCGGAGACCGGCGTGTTGAGGCGGATCGCGGTGAGCACGTCCTGCAGCGGCCGGCGATCGGCGGTATGATAGAGCACGTCGTTAGTCGCCATCAGCGGGACGCGGGCGTGTTCGGCCATCGCTGCCGCCTGCTCGATGCGGAAGCGGTCATTGCCGGCATAATCCGGCGCCACGGCCAGTCGGAGCGCCGCGCCAAACCGATCAATAAGCCGGCTAATTAAGAGCAGATTGTCTTCCGTGCCTGCGGACAGATCGGGCAGGATCGCCAGCGACATCCGATCGCCCCATTCGAGCAGGTCGGCCAGTTGGAGCAACGTCGCGCCCTTCTCGTTCTCGTCGCGCAGATTGGCCTGGGTCAGCATGCGGCAGAGATGGCCCCAGCCCTGGCGGTCGCGGGGATAGGCGAGGATGTCCGGCGTGCCGTCGCCGAATACCAGCCGGCAGCCGGGGTGATAGGCCATCTTCTCCACCCTGGCCTGCTGCCAGGCGCGCACGACGCCGGCGACCGTGTTCCTGTCGGCAAGCCCGATCGAGGCAAAACCGTAGAATTTCGCCGTGACCACCAGCTCCTCCGGCTTGGAGGCGCCGCGCAGGAAGGAGAAATTCGACCGGATGCCGAACTCGGCATAGGGAATGACGGTCAGCGCGTTCATGCGAACACCCCATGCATGAACCAACGCGGCGGCGCGGCTTGCGGGTCGGTGCCGTAGAGGCCCTGGCGATAGAGCCAGTAGCGGCGCCCCTCGCTGTCCTCGATGCGGTAATAGTCGCGGGTCGGCGCCTCTTCCTCGCCGGGCAATTGCCGCCACCATTCGGCGGCGATGCGTTCCGGCCCTTCGGCGCGGGCGACGCGGTAGAGCGCGCGCCGCCAGCGGAAATTCATCGGCGGGCCTTCCGGGATCTCGGTCGCCGGCACCTCGATCGGCTCGGGCGAGCGGAACAGGCGCACCGGCCGCTCCGGCGGATAGACGGTCATCGGCGGCGCGGTTCGGGGTGCCGCCCGGCCGGCCGCCGGCGCGCGCCGTTGCGGCGCTTCGGCGAAAGGCACGGTCTTGACGGCGCGTTCCGGCAGATGGCTTTCGACGGCCACCGGCTTCAGCATGGCGGCCTCGCCGAGACGGGCGCGGACGCGGTCGGCGAATAAAGCGATGTCGGCGTCATCGTCGTTCGTCTCGCCGGTGAGGTCGCCCTGAGCCAAGTCGAAGGCCGCGACCGACAGCACGGACAGCCGCACGAGGTCGAAGCCGAAGCCAGCGTCGATGCTCCGCTCCAGCGCGGTCAACCGCTCATGGAACAGCCTTTGGATAAGCCGCGGCTCGCGCATCGGGCGCGAGGTGCCGACGGCGATGCGGCTGACGGCGCCGTCGACGCGGAAGAGAAGCAGCCCCAGCGTGCGCGCGCCCTCGCCGCGCCGTTCGAGGTCGCTCTTCAAGGCGACGGCAAGGCGGCTCACCAGCCGCTCGATATCGTCGGTGAGTACGACCGGCTCGGCAAGGTGGCGCTCGACCGAAAGCGGCGCGACGGGAAGGCGCGGCGACACGGCCTCGTCGAGGCGGCCGAGCGCCTGGTCGAGGCGTAGAAGCAAGGTGGCGCCGAAGCGGCGGGCGAGCGGCGCGCGGGGTGCGGCCATCACCGCGCCGGCGGTGCGCAGGCCGACGCTCTCCAGGCCGGCGCGGGTCTCCGGCGCGATGCGCAGCGCCGACAATGGCAATGGCGCAAGCAGCGCCTCCTCCTCGCCGCCGGCCACGATCCGGTCGCCATGGAAGCGCGCCGCCGCCCAGGCGGCGCCCGGCGTCGAGGCGAGCCCGGCGCGGACATCGAAACCCTGCTGGAAGAAGCGGGTGAGGATCTCGTCCTGCATGGCGCGCTCGCCGCCGAACAGATGCGTGCAGCCGGTGACATCGAGGAACAGCCCATCCTCGGCGTCGATCGCTACCAGCGGCGTGTAGCGATCGCACCAGTCGGCAAGGCCTTCGAGCAGGCGTCGGTCGGCCTCCGGGTCGGCCTCCACCACGTCGATCGTGGGGTGCATGGCGCGCGCATCGGCGATGCCCATGCCGCGCTTCAATTTCAGCGCCTCAGCCCGCTCGTCGAGGGCCGCGATGCGCTGGGTGTTGTTGTCGCGATGGCTGACCACAAGCGGTGGGTGAGATGGCGGCAGGTGCTGCGACGGCCGGGAACGCCAGGACCGCCCCAGACGCTGGCGCAGGATCCGCTCCGCGGGCAGATGCGGGAACCACAGCGACAGAATTCTCTGTTCTTTCTGCAAAAGCGTGCTCATTTGGGTTCCACTCCAGTGTGAATTGTCCGGGCAGGGCCGTGCGGCTCTTGCCGATATCGACTTTAAAGGCGGGGCGGCCGATCGAGCCGGCGAGCGGCCCGGCGACTGTCTCGCGGCTTGCCGAAGGCGCCGCCGAAACGATGAGGCGCACCGGCGCGGCGGTTGGATCGGCCTCGCCGGCCTGGCGCAGCAACAGCACCGGGCGGCCGGCATTCTGGGCGCGGGCGTGCAGCCGGCGCGTGGCGGTGAGGTCGAGCCGCTGGGGACTGCCGCGGATCTCGAGGATGACCGCGGCGAAGGCCGTCATGCGGGCGGCCTCCTCGGCGATCCACAGCGCGTCGAGCAGCTTCGGCGCCTCGGAAAACAGCAATTGCTCCGGCTCGATGCCGAACAGGGCGCTCAGCCCCCTGGCATAGGGAAGGCCGGCCTCGTGAAAGATTTCCGCCGTGCCGACCCAGAGGATCGGCAGGCCCGGCTTCTGCTTGAGGATCAGGCTTACGAGCGAGAGTGCGAAGCCGGCAACGGCGCCGGCATCGCGGGTCTCCAGGCCATGGATTTCGCTGAGCGCCGCCCTGGGCACCCCGCCGCCAAGGGCGGTGTCGAGGCGATCGATGCCGGTGTGCAGGAAAGCGTCCGCCGAAGCCACGGCGAGGCCGCGCCGGACGAGCGTCATGTCCGACCTGGCATTGGCAGGCACGCCAAGCGCCGGCGCCTGCAGGCGCTCGGGCAGCGTTCCCTCGATCTTCGCGATCTGGCGGCGCAGGGCAAAAACAGTGTCCCGCGCCACGGCGCTCATCGCCATGACGTTCACTTCCGGCAGCAATTGTTCCTGTTATGTTCCTATAGATTCCAGAGGGCCCGGGAAGAGTCAAGCAGAGTCACAAGGAATTTATTCCTTCGGCTTTTACCTTGAAAGCGGACGTCCAGCCGGCTCATTTGCCTCTATCGGCGCGAAAGCCTATATGCCGGGATCAAAGGACGTTACATGGCCCGCATCTACAAGACACGCACCTGGCACGACCAGCTCTCGCCGTCGATCGACGAGATGGAGCTTCTGGCGCTGGAGAGCTATGCCCATCTGCCGGACGAGTTCCGCCAGCTCACCGGCGAGATCATCATCCAGATCGCCGATTTCCCGACCGACGAGATCATGGACGACCTGTCGCTGGAGACGCCCTTCGACCTGCTCGGCCTGTTCGAGGGGCGCGGCATCGCCGAACGCTGGAACCCGCAGACCGGCGAGGGACCGAACCGCATCACGCTCTACCGCCGCGCCATACTCGACTACTGGGCCGAGAACGAGGAGACGATGGGCGACATCGTCACCCATGTGCTGATTCACGAGATCGGCCACCATTTCGGCCTGTCGGACGACGACATGGAGCGGATCGAGGAAGCGGCCGAGCAGGTGGCGCCGGGCTGAGAGACTGTTTGGAAATTCTACTCCGGCGGCCATCTGGCGGCGCTTTCTGCGCTACTGCAGCGCCGCGTCCTCTTGGACGCGCAAAGGACGCTGCAGCAATTTTAGGTGGCGCATGATCCTTTCCGAAAATCGATTTCGATTTTCGGGGTCATGCGCAGGCTCACGGACCAAATGTCCGCTCCGCTCCGGTTCTCGAAATCACCACCATATGACTCGCCAGAGCGAATTTCGAAACAGTCTCTGAGCGCTTTCCTTACCAGTCGCTCAGCTTGGTGTCGGCTCTGTATTCCTGGCCTTCGATATCCTTCACCACTGCCTGGCCGCAGCGCATCGACTTGGTTTTCTTGTCATAGGCATAGGTCGGCGAGCCGAACAGGTGCCAGCCCTTGTTCAGGGCGGCCGTCACCTTGTGGCAGAAGGTGGCGTCGTCCGGGCCGGTGAGGAAGCGGTAGAGTTTCATGGATCTATCCTGTCGTGCCTAACCTGTCGTGACTGGGCGGAAAGCCGGGTCTGAAAAAATCGTTTCTCGCGCCGCATCATGCGCCGATGATTGCGGCCTTCGCCAGAAGTTTCTCGGCTTCGGCCAGATGCAGCCGCTCGACCATCTTGCCATCCAACCCGATCACGCCCTTGCCGGCATTTTCGGGCCGCGCGAACGCATCCCTGATCGCGCGGGCCGCGGCCAGCCTCTCGGGCGATGGCGAAAAGGCGCGGTTCGCCGGCTCGATCTGGGCGGGATGGATCAGCGACTTGCCGTCGAAACCCATGGCGGCTGCCTCGGCGCATTCCCGGGCAAGGGCGTCGAGATCGCGAAAATCATTGGCGACGCCGTCGATCACGTCGATGCCGCCGGCCCGGGCAGCGAGCACGAGCTGCATCAGCCAGGGCATCAGATAGCGCCGGTCGGGCGTCGCCAGAATGCCGGCCGCCTTCACCAGGTCATTCGTTCCGGCAACGAAACAAGCCAGGCGCGACGCCGGATCGCGGCCGAGCTCGGCGAACACGCCGATGTTGAGCAGCGCCTTGGGCGTCTCGACCATCGCCCACAGTTTCACGCTGTCCGGCGCGAAATTGTCGTCCAGCAGGTCGCCGGCCTCGAGGATGTCGCGCGGCGTGCCGATCTTGGGCAGGAGAATGCCGTCGGGCTCCGCCTTGGCCACGGCCAGGATGTCGTCGGTGCCCCATTCGCTGGCCAAAGGATTGATGCGCACCACCATCTCGCAACGCCTTTCGCGCCCGGCGAGGATGCCGGCGACCTTGTCGCGCGCCGCTTTCTTGTCAGCGGGCAGGACGGCGTCCTCGAGATCGATGATGACGGCGTCGCAGGCAAGCGAGGCGAGCTTGGCGAGCGCCTTGTCGTTGGAGGCGGGAATGTAAAGCACCGAGCGGCGCGGGCGGTAGGGTTCTTGAGCCATGGCCGATCTATGCCGGGTGATGGCGGGGGAGGCAAGGCGCGGAAGCAAATCGTCCTTGAGGGCCCGCAAAGAGGGAAGTGCCCGGCAAGGGCAGAGGCGGTTCTGTCCGGCCAGCCTATCCTTCGTCATTCTAGGGTCTGCGCGCGTCGCTTCGCTCCTTGCTCCGCCCTAGAATGACGAAGGACATCGCCGCTTCACGCACGAGAACCCTCTGTCGCCTTGGCGGCATCTCCAGAGTGCTGGCGCCGCCATATGTGGGAGAGGACGTCGGGCTCCCTGCACCAAATCTGCAAATCCTTGCGGAAAACCTCCTCCAATCCGCCGCGCGCTTTCCGCACCGGCCGGCGACAAAGCCGCCATGCGAACGCCTCGAACATCCCGCTGGTCGCTGCCGCGCCGGCTCCGCAATGAAGGCTGGTGGCTCGTCGAGCCGCAAAGGCGGCGCGTCGCGGCGGACATCCTGCTTTTCCGTCCGAGGCTGCGGCACGCGGCGGATACGCCGAGGACGGTCCGGCGATGAGGCTCTTTGCCAACCTTGCCATGGGCTCCGCCCAGGCATGCGCAAATGCACGAGGCCTTTGTCGATACGTCTCCTTGTCCCGATGCAGCTCCGGACCGAAAACAATTTCGCACTTTTCCTTGGAATTGCTCTAATCCTGCCGTCACCCCAAGCTTACCCGCCGGACCTCTGATCGATGCCGCACAATATCCTTGTCGCCGACGACGACCCGCATATCCGCGAGATCATCTGCTTCGCGCTGGAAAAGGCCGGCATGAAGACGGCCGCGGTCGCCGACGGCGCCGCAGCCCTCCAGGCGGTCGAGCGCCGCGCGCCCGACCTCATCGTGCTCGACATCGGCATGCCGGAGATGGATGGGCTCGAGGTCTGCCGCAGGCTCAGGCAAAAATCCGACGTGCCGGTGCTGTTCCTGTCGGCGCGCGACGAGGAGATCGACCGCATCCTCGGGCTGGAAATGGGCGGCGACGACTATGTGACCAAGCCGTTCAGCCCGCGCGAGCTGGTCGCCCGCGTCAACGTCATCCTGCGGCGCGCGCGCCCGGCGCCGGTCGAGGAAGAAGCGGACGAGCGGGAATTCGCGCATGGCAAGCTCATGCTCGTCCCGGCAAGCCATGCAGCGAGCTTCGACGGCAAGCCGCTCACCTTGACGGCGATCGAGTTTGCCATCCTCAAAGGCTTCCTCGCCCGGCCGCAGCATGTGCTTGGCCGCGACGCGGTGATGGCCAATGCCTATGCCTCCAACATCCATGTCTCGGAACGCACCGTCGACAGCCATATCCGCAATGTGCGGGCCAAGCTGGCGGCGGTCGGCTGCGCGGATGCGATCGCGACGGTGCATGGCGTCGGTTTCCGGCTCGGCCGATGCGGTGGTTGAGCAAGGAAAGGTGGCGGCCGCGGCTCGCCACCGTCGTCATCGCCATCCTGATCGTGGTCATGGCCCTGCCGCTGGTCGGGCTGTTCTTCTTCCGGCTCTATGAGAACCAGCTGATCCGCCAGACCGAGGGCGAGCTCATCGCGCAAGGGGCGGTGGTCGCCGCCGTCTATGCAGAGCAGGTGCGCGCTGCCGGCATTCCCCAGGAAAAACTCGGGGCGCCGGTCTCGGCCGATCCGTCGAGGGACAACAACTACCCCTATGACCCGGTCGAGCCGCGCCTCGATCTTGCCTCCGACGATGTCATGCCGACGCGCCCGGCAGCACTTCCCGCCACGCCCGATACCGCCTTCGCGGCAATAGGCGCCCGGCTCGACGGCATCCTCGACGAGACGCAGAAGACGACGCTTGCCGGCTTCCGGCTGCTCGATCCGCGCGGCGTGGTGATTGCCGGCGGCGACGAGGTCGGCCAGTCGCTCGGCGAGATCGAGGAGGTGCGGACCGCGCTTTCAGGCGCCTATGCCAGCGCGCTCAGGCTGCGCATCCCCGACCAGCCGCCGCCGCCGCTCTACTCGGTCAGCCGCGGCACCAGGGTGCGCGTCTTCGTCGCCCTGCCGGTCGAGCTCGACGGCCGGGTCGCTGGCGTGGTCTACCTCTCGCGAACGCCGAACAACATCGTCAAGCATCTCTATGGCGAGCGCGGCAAGGTGACCTTGGCGGCCATCGCCATCCTCGGCGGCACGCTTTTGATCGCGCTGGTGTTCATCCGCACGGTCAGCCGGCCGATCTATGCGCTGATCGACCGCACGAAACGCATCGCCGCCGGCGACCGCGAGGCGATCAGGCCGCTCGACCATCACGGCACGCGCGAGATGGCGGCGCTGTCGACGGCCTTCCTCGACATGGCGACCAAATTGCAGGCGCGCTCCGACGGCATCCAGACCTTCGCCACCCATGTCTCGCATGAGCTGAAATCGCCGCTGACGGCGATCCAGGGCGCGGCGGAGCTGCTGCGCGATTCCGGCGGCGCGATGGACGAGGCCGAGCGGCGGCGCTTCTCCAACAACATCGTCACCGACGCCGGGCGGCTCAACCTGCTGGTGCGCCGGCTGCTCGACCTGGCGCGCGCCGAAAACCTGGAACCGAGCGGCGACAGCACGACGCTGCATGCGGCATTGGCATCGTTGCCGATCGACACCAGGCTGGAAACGCGGCTTGAAGGCGGCGGCGATATCAGGCTCGGCATCTCGGCCGAGAATCTCGGCATCGTGCTCGCCAACCTCATCGACAATTCCGCGAGGCACGGCGCCCGACAGGTGGCGATCCTTGCCTTAGCCGATGGCCAGCGCGCGTCGGTCCAGATCGGCGACGACGGCGACGGCATCTCGGCCGCCAACCGCACCAGGATTTTCGAGCCGTTCTTCACCACGCGACGCGAGTCCGGCGGCACCGGCATGGGGCTCGGCATCGTGCTGGCCCTCCTGAAAGCGCATGATGGCACGATCAGGCTGGTTGACTCCGAGCGCGGCACGCGCTTCGAGATCGACTTGCCGGTTGCGTGAAGACGCAGCCCGCCGGATCGGAGAAAAAATGCGCTACGACATCGTCATCATCGGCGGGGCCATCGTCGGATCCTCGGTCGCCTATTACCTGCGCGAGGAAGGTTTTACCGGCTCGATCGCGCTGATCGAGCGCGATCCGCAATTCTCCCACGCGGCGACGACCCTGTCGCTCGCCTCGATCCGCCAGCAATTCTCTATTCCCGAAAACATCCGCCTGTCGCAATTCACGCTGAAACTGTTCCGGCGGCTGAAGGAGACCTTCGGCGCCGATGCCGATATCGGCTTTCGCGAGGGCGGCTACCTCATCCTCGCCGGCGAGGCCGGCCTGCCGATCCTGAAGGCCAATCACGAGACGCAGGTCGCCGAGGGCGCCGACATCGCGTTCGAGGATCCCGGGCAGTTGGCGCACCGCTTCCCGTGGCTATCGGTCGAAGGCATTTCCGCCGGCGCCTATGGCCGCAGCGGCGAGGGCTGGTTCGACTCGCATGCGCTGCTGACGCTGTTCCGCAAAGCGCTGCGCGACAAGAAGATCGATTTCATCACGGCTTTCGCCACCGGCATTTCGCGCGACGGCAATCGCGTCACCGGCGTCAGCCTCGACAATGGCGAGACGCTGGAAGCCGGCATCGTCGTCAACGCTGCCGGGCCGAACGCCGGCAAGGTCGCGGGTTTTGCCGGGTTGGCGCTGCCGGTCGAGCCGCGCAAGCGCAACGTATTCGTCTTCGAGGCGCGCGAGAAATATGCCGACATGCCGCTGCTGGTCGATCCAAGCGGAATCTATGTTCGGCCGGAAGGCTCGGTCTACCTTACCGGCGGCGCCGAGCCGGAGGAAGGCGATCATGCGCCCGATCCGAAGGATTTCGAGGTCGAGTGGCCGCTGTTCGAAGAGGTGATCTGGCCGACCTTGGCCACCCGCATCCCGGCCTTCGAGGCGATCAAGCCGACGCGCGCCTGGGTCGGGCATTACGACTACAACACGCTCGACCAGAACGGGGTGATCGGGCCGCATCCGGAGGTTGGAAACTTCCTTTTCGCCAACGGTTTTTCCGGCCACGGCCTGCAGCAGGCACCGGCGGTGGGCAAATCGATCGCAGAGCTTGTCATGCATGGCGGGTATCGCACGATCGACTGTACGGCGTTCGGCTATGAAAGAGTGGCCGAGGGAAGGGCGTTCCGGGAACTGAATGTGATCTGACGCACGGCCGCGTCGACCGAAAGCGCATTGCCGAGGGCATGGCCCCGTGCGGTGTTGTCGAATATGCACCAGACCTCGCCGGCAGATGCCCTGGCTTCGGCGAGCCGCCCGCTGATATCCAGCAACCGACCGGCCTCGTAGTCGGAATAGTAGACGTGCGGCGCGCCATGGAAGCGGAAATAGGCGAGCTCGCGCCAGCCGCCTGGCATGGCGGCAGCAGGCACGGGAGCGGGGTCGGCCGCAACGCGCCCAACCTGAAAGCGGCTCAGCAAGCTTTTGGCTTCGGGTGCGAACCAACTGGGATGACGCGGTTCGCAGACCAGGCGCCGGTCGGTCTTTGCATGCAGGGCGGCGAAGAATTTTTCGACGGTCTGGGGTTCGAATTGCAGGCTGGGCGGCAATTGAACCAGGAGCACGGAAAGCTTGGAACCGAGCCCCCCGACCTGACCCAGAAATGTGTCCAGAAGATCATCGCAATCTTCCAGGCGGCGCTCATGCGTCATGGCCTTGGGGATCTTCGCGGAAAAGCGAAAATGATCCGGAACCGAGCGCGCCCAACGCTCATAGGTTTCCCGCCGATGCGACTTGTAGAACGAGGAATTGATCTCGGCGATCGAAAGTCGCGCCGCATAGCGTTCGAGCTGCGAACCGGCCGCCGGAAAAGAAGCTCTATGCGCTGCCGCTATGCTCCATCCGGCGGTTCCCACGGCGCAGCATCTGTTATCCATGCCCAGAATCTGGACAGGCGTGATTGCCGGTCAAGGGAGAACTCGGGCCAGTCGGCCGCAGTTATCCAGCCCAACCGGCGAAAGCCGTTGCTTCCTGCCGGCCGCGTCATGGTATCCTCGGCCCCTGTCGGGCGCTCGGGGAAAACATTGCTTAAAAAGGCTGTCGAGAATTTTCGGCGCACAAGGGGAGTCCAATTGCTTTTGGGCCTCCGCCACGAGATCCTGTACCGCCAGTTCCTGGGAAGCGCCGCGTCCAAGGGCCATGCATTCGCCAGGAGCCTGAGCGAAAAGCCAGAGCGGAATTACTGCTTCACCATAGCGTTCAACACGCCCTGGGTCATAGATGTGCTCACCAAGGCCTGGCAGGTCTTCCCGACCGGGACAAGGCTCGTGGTGATCGACAATTCGCCGAACCAAGAAGCGCGCGCTTCGATCGAGGCAATCTGCGCGCGGCGCGGGGTCGCGTATTTCGGACTGCCCAGGAATTTCGAAACGAACCCTTCCAGATCGCATGGCGTTTCCCAGACCTGGGTCTTTCACAACATCGTCAAGCATCTCAAACCCGACATGTTCGGGTTCATCGATCACGATTGCTTTCCGGTCGGGCCGATCGATTTCGCGCGGCGCATCGGGGACAAGATCGGTTATGGCGCGCCGCTGCATGCCAGATCCAGCTACCTGTACAAGGCAGCCGAGAACGAGCCCGGCTGGTATTACTGGGCCGGCCTCTGCTTCTACAATTTCGCAACCGTCGAGCGAACGAAGCTCGATTTCAGAAATCGGCTCGACATTGGAATGGATACCGGAGGCGGCAACTGGCCGGTGCTGTATTCGAAGCATCCCATCGGGGAATTCGAAATGGCCCAAGTAAATCGCGTCGCGGTGGGCGTCGAAGGGACGATCGCCGACTACCAGTTATATGACGAAGCCCTTTTTCATGTTGGCGGCGCGTCCTACCGCTCGGGCGCGATAAGTCCAGGCTATCGACGCCTGCTGTCGGACCACATCTGGAAAACCTATCTCGGCGGGATCCAGGATCGCCTGATTTCCATCTGAGCCTCGGTCGGGCTAGTTCCTCAACACAGTGATTTTGAAAGATTGCAGGCTTGTCGGGCGAGGCCATCAACGTCCGTTGGGGTAGTCAGAGCAAACGCTGGCGATGAGCTGAAGGCTCCTTGCTCCGCCCGTGGATGACGACCGCGATAGGCTCTCGGCCAATCGCCAAGGCATGGTATCTGCCGACGTACACCAGCCAACCGGTCAAAACTTCTGTGTCAAGGAACTAGCCTAAATACCGCTGCAGCCACCCAAGCACCCGTGCCCACTCGTCGGCATGTTCCGCCGCAGCGTCCGGAAAACCGGCAAACCCGCCATGGCAGATGGTGAGCCGCGTGCCGTCGCCGACCGGCTCAAGCAGATAGGCCACGGTCGTTTCCTTGCGGCCGAGCGCTGGATGGTTCCAGTCGTAGCGCCGCGTCTGCACGATGCGGCGCGGCATCTCGATTTCGAGGAATTTTCCGCTGGCGGGCAGACGTTGATCGGCCGTTTCCACGCTGACGTTCCAGCCGCCACCGGTGCGAAAATCGGCGGACCAGTTGGTCATTCGGTAAGTTTCGGGCGAACCCCACCAGCGCTCGACCTTAGTCGTGACCAGTGCGGCGATGACCTCGTCTGGCGGCGCGGGGAGGTCGGCCGAAGCCATGACCGTGTCCGCGTTCGCCATGGCTTGCGGTAAGGACAAGTGAAGCATCCAATCTTCCTCCACCAAGGATAGTCTCGTGCCCGAAACGAAGCTCTTGATCTTACGCAATTCCGGACGGCGGTTACGGCGAAGTCGCCGAAACCCAAACCGCTACGCCCTTTTCCTGGAATTTGCTCTCTACCCCTTTGAGGGCGGGCGCTCGAAACCCTTGCCGGTTTCAAGCAGGCTCTTCAGGCTCGCCAGCACCAGCGGCCAGCCCTTGGAGACGTTCGAGATCAACCTGTGCGGGCCGTCGGCCTCGTGGATGACGGCGAGCTTCATCAATTCGCCGTCGGGCTCGATGGTGAAGGTGCAGCGCGTATAGCCGTCCTCCTTCACCTCGGGCATCCATTCGTTGCGCCATTTGATGACCAGGCGTTTTGGCGGGTCGATCTCGAGGATCTCGCCCGAGTCGGCGACCCGCCCGTCCGGGAAGACCAGCTTCCAGCTCGATCCGACCTTCCAGTCGCTCTCCTGATGGGAGCAGAGAAAGAACTGCCGGTTGAAGTCCGGATCGGTCAGCGCCTGCCAAAGTTTTTCAGGCGTCGTGCGGATATAGGTGACGTAAACAAAGCTGTTGTCGCTCACGGCTCTTCCCTTTCAAGGCGTTGCTTCAGGTTGCTGAGGGCAGCAAGCCGCCCCCGCTCGAACTTGCCGATCCAGCGCTCGGCGATCTCGTTGATCGGAACGGGGTTGAGGTAGTGCTCCTTCTCGCGGCCGCGGCGCATGGTGGTGACGAGGTTCGCTTCTTCCAGGATCGCCAAATGCTTGGTCACCGCCTGGCGCGTCATGTCCATGTGCTCGCAGAGCGCGTTCAGCGTCTGCCCGTTCCGGGCATGGAGACTGTCCAGCAATTGCCGGCGGGTCGGGTCGGCCAAGGCGCGAAAGACGGCGTCCATGCTCATGGCCCTAATATGCAACCATTTGGTTGCATGTCAAGCGATGGCGAAAATATGCTGCCGCCTGATTACTGCTTGCCTGAGTTTTCTTGCTTGCCGGATTGTGCCTGTCTGGAGGCGGCTTCGCTTTTGAGCAGCGCCTTCCCCCACTCTGTCGCTGCTTCGCAGCGCCACCTCTCCCCCTTCCGGAGGGAGAGGAAGGGAGCCAGCTGGAATCGCCTCGCACCTTTCCTCTCCCCCGTCGACCGGGGGAGAGGTGTCGAGCGAAGCTCGACGGAGTGGGGGTCGACCTGGCTCGCCGGTCCCGGGCAGGAGTCGGCTCCGATATCGGTGCGGTTCAGGTCAGCTTTTACGGGAGAACCAGAAAGCGTCGGTCATGCGCGTCATGCCGATGCGTTCGTAGAAGCCGACGGCGTCGGGCATCGAGATCAGGCTGACGGCGACCGAGGGTCCAAGCACGCGCTGCACCTCGTCCATCAGGCCCTTGCCGACGCCGAGCCCTTGCGCCGCTTTCGAGACGGCGAGGTCGGAAACGTAGCAGACCCAGGAAAAGTCGGTCATGCCGCGCGCGACGCCGACCAGTTGCCTGTCCGGGCGGTCGAGCCGGGCGGTCAGCACCAGATTGGCGTTGTCCAGCATGGTTCGCAGCCGGGCCTCGTCGTCGACGGGCCTTACCTTGCCGAGACCGGATTCGACCAGCACGCGGCGGAATTCGGCGACATCGAGCGCGGGCTCGCTCGCGTAAAGGACTTTGGAAGCATCGGCCATGGACGCAGACTGCACCAGTCGGGCAGGATTTCGAAGCCGTTTTTGGAGCGCTCCAGCTCAGGTTCGCATGCCAAGCCCGCCATTGGCCCAGGGGCAGCGCACGAACAGTTGCCTTTCATTTGCCTCCGGCTTTGTGTAAACCGTCCCGCAAAACTCCCCGCAGCCAGAAGAAGACGGCCAAGGATCATGGATAAATTCACCAAGCTCACCGGCGTCGCCGCGCCCATGCCGATCGTCAATGTCGACACCGACATGATCATCCCGAAGGATTATCTCAAGACGATCAAGCGCACCGGGCTCGGCACCGGCCTGTTCGCCGAGATGCGCTACAACGAGGACGGTTCGGAGAACCCGGATTTCGTGCTCAACAAGCCGGCCTACCGCAAGGCGCAGATCCTGGTCGCCGGCGACAATTTCGGCTGCGGCTCGAGCCGCGAGCATGCGCCCTGGGCGCTGCTCGATTTCGGCATCCGCTGCGTGATCTCGACCTCGTTCGCCGACATCTTCTACAACAACTGCTTCAAGAACGGCATCCTGCCGATCACGGTCAGCCCGGAAGACCTCGACAAGCTGATGGACGACGCCTCGCGCGGCTCCAACGCGACGCTGTCGATCGACCTCGAAGCCAAGGAAATCCGTGGGCCGGATGGCGGCGTGGTCAATTTCGACCTCGACGACTTCAAGCGCCATTGCCTCTTGAACGGCCTCGACGATATCGGCCTGACCATGGAAAAGGCCGGCGCTATCGCGTCCTTCGAGAAGAAGAACGCCGAGCAGCGCCCCTGGGCCTGAGCGCCTAAGCCATACCTGATAGGCCCGGCCGTCGCAGGCGGGTTCGTGGCGGCTGAATGGAGGGACAGTCATGACACGCTCGCTTCTGGCCGCCGCCAGCGCTTCGGCGGCAATAATCCTTCTTGCCACGGTCTGCGCCAATGCGCAGACCACCACGCCGGCCACGCAGCCGGCGCCCGCCACGGCCGACCAGCCGGCGGCCGATCAAGGCGCGACCGACCAGGCCGCGTCGGATGAGGACAAGCAGGCGCCCATCCCCTTCGAAGGCGGCCAGCTCACCATCACGCAGCCGGATCAGGATGGCGAGAAGGTGCTTGCCTATGACGGCAAGCAGCTGGCCAGCAATTACGACGTCTTCTTCGACAAGATCGTCAAGATCGGCGACGTCAACGTGGCGCTGGTCGATGTCGGCGACGGCGGCAATCAATGCGGCCCGGCCAAGGTCATCGTCTGGAAGCCGAAGGACGGTGCGATCCAGACCACCACGGTCGAACAGGACGAATGCGGCGCGCCGCCGGCCGCTGTCTCCGACAGCGCCATCTATTTCGTGCCCTATCTGTTGCCGGGAGAGACGAGGCCGGCGCTGCAGTGGTCGCCCACGGAAGGGCTGACGACCTCCGGCAATCTGACCTATACGCCGGAACCGGGCACCGACTGGAAGGACGTCGATCCGTCGAAATTGGACAACATCATCGACGCCTTCCACAACGAGGCTGTCTACAAGGCCGGCCAGGCGCTGCTCGGCAACGACATGCCCGACATGGCAACCAGCCTGCTCGTCGGCGGCGGCACCGAAAAGACAGCGTCGGGCGCCTTCTATGCCACCGGCTGCGTGCCGCATGATTGCGGCGGCAATGACGGCTTCATGGCCATCGACCCGGCCAAGCAGAAAGTCTATTTTGCCCGCCGCGGCGACAATGACCAGCCGCAGGCCTGGCCGCCGCTGAAGGACTGGCCGGCCGACATCAAGAAGGCCTATGACGACGCGCAGGGGTCGGGGCATTAAGGTTCGGCTCTGACGCTGCCATCGCGGTTCGTCATCCACGGGCGGAGCGACGCGCAGCGGAGCGCAGACCCGAGGATCCATTCCGTGACTGTTGCCATAGAGTGGGGCGGTGCAAAATTCTGCACCGCTGGCGGCGCTTCGGCGTAACGGCATGGATTCCAGGGTCTGCGCGCGTCGCTTCGCTCCTTGCTCCGCCCTGGAATGACGAAGGGAGGGACGGTCGCCGCCAATCTCCAAGGCTGGTGCTTGCCTTCGTGACAATGCTCCGCGTTGCTTGGCCCACGACCAGACGCGCCTCTTTTGCTAGATGCAGGCCGACAAACCCAAAGCGAGGCTCCCCATGCGCAAGCTCATCTCCACAGGCTCCCCCTTCGAGAAAACCGCCGGCTATTCGCGCGCGGTGGTGCAGGGCGACTGGTGCTTCGTCTCCGGCACGACCGGCTACGACTATGCCACCATGACCATGCCCGACACGGTCGAGGCGCAGACGCGCAACTGCCTGGCCACCATCGCCAAGGCGCTGGCCGAGGGCGGCTTCGACATGGCCGACGTGGTGCGGGCGCACTACTACATCACCGACCAGACCTATGTTGACGTGGTCTTCCCGATCCTGGGCGAAGCGTTCGGCGACATTCGTCCTGCCGCGACGACAAGCCGGAGATGAAGATCGAGATCGAGGTCACCGCACTCAGGCGCACGGCATAGGGGGCGTGGGGCGATGACGGTCCGGCGCATCGTGGCCAACATCGCCACCAAGGACATCGCGGCGGCGAAGCGCTTCTATCAGGACGTGCTTGGCCTCGACATCCTCATGGATCAAGGCTGGATCGCCACCTATGGCTCCGAGGAACGGATGCAGGTCCAGGTGAGCTTCATGGCCGAGGGCGGCTCGGGCACGCCGGTGCCGGATATTTCGATCGAGGTCGACGATGTCGACGCGACGCTCGCGAGTATGAGGAAGGCTGGCTTCGCTGTCGAATACGGTCCGGCCGACGAGCCCTGGGGCGTGCGGCGCTTCTATGTGCGCGACCCGTTCGGCAGGCTGGTGAATATTCTGTCGCATCGATGAGGGCTTGTTGCGCTTTGAGGAAGCGCGGCGCTGTTCCAGCTTGGGTTCCTCGCCCCCACCAAGTGGGGGAGAGGTGGCTCGGCGAAGCCGAGACGGAGAGGGGGAGCGCCCTACGAAGGCCCCTCTCCGTCCGCTCCGCGGACACCTCTCCCCCGCCTCCGGCCGGGGCGAGGAACCCGTGCCACGCCAGACGAGCCTCGCAATGCCCCGTCATCCCCTTGCGCGCCAGGCGTTCGCCGTTTAGCAAGGCGCCGGTTCAATTTCTCTCCCGGGACGGTTCTCCATGGCTTCGAAAAATCTCTTCCTGCTCGCCGGCGACGGCATCGGCCCAGAGGCCATGGCCGAGGTGAAGAAGCTGATTGCGGCCATGAACGACAAGCTCGGCAGCAGCTTTGCCACCGACGAGGGGCTGGTCGGCGGCTGCGCCTACGACGCGCATGGCGCGGCGATCTCCGATGCCGACATGGCAAAGGCGATGGCGGCGGACGCCGTGCTGTTCGGCGCCGTCGGCGGCCCGAAATGGGATGCCGTGCCTTATGAGGTGCGCCCCGAGGCCGGCCTGCTCAGGCTGCGCAAGGACATGGAACTGTTCGCCAACCTCAGGCCCGCGATCTGCTACCCGGCGCTGGCCGCCTCTTCCTCGCTCAAGCAGGAGGTGGTCGAAGGCCTCGACATATTGATCGTGCGCGAGCTCACCGGCGGCGTCTATTTCGGCGAGCCCAAGCAGATCATCGACCTCGGCAACGGCCAGAAGCGCGGCATCGACACCCAGGTCTACGACACGTTCGAGATCGAGCGCATTTCGGGCGTCGCCTTCGAACTGGCGCGCACGCGCAAGAACCACGTCACCTCGATGGAAAAGCGCAACGTCATGAAGTCGGGCGTGCTTTGGAACGAGGTGGTCAGCCAGACGCACAAGGCGCGCTATTCTGACGTCAAGCTCGACCACATGCTGGCCGATGCCGGTGGCATGCAGCTGGTGCGCTGGCCGAAGCAGTTCGACGTCATCGTCACCGACAATCTGTTCGGCGACATGCTCTCCGACATTGCCGCCATGCTGACCGGCTCGATCGGCATGCTGCCGTCGGCCTCGCTCGGCGCGCCGGATCCCAAGTCCAAGAAGCGCAAGGCGCTCTACGAGCCGGTGCACGGCTCGGCGCCCGACATCGCCGGCAAGGGCATCGCCAACCCGATCGCCATGATCGCGTCCTTCGCCATGTGCCTGCGCTATTCCTTCGGCATGGTCGCCGAGGCCGACCGGCTGGAAGCGGCGATCGCGGCCGTGCTCGACGACGGCCTGCGCACCAAGGATATTTCTTCCCCGGGCATGACCGAGGTCGGCACCACCGAAATGGGCGACGCCATCATCGCCAAGTTCCTTGGCTGATCTGTCACGGATGGTGGCGGGCACTGGCTGCACCCAGGTGCTCACACTTGCCGCGTCTGCGATTTGGCGGGGGGCGACCATCCCATCGGGGGCCATCGCGCATCCCACGCCTTCGTCATTCTATGGTCTGCGCTGCGTCGCTTCGCTCTGTGCTCCGCCCGTGGATGACGAAGGGAGCGACGCTTCGGTCAATCTCCGAGGTTGGCGATTTGCCCGGCGCTCGCCGCGGGTCGGCTTCCAGCTTCCGTCGCGATCCTACGCTGGCCGCTTCTTCTGCTTCTTGCGCTTTGCAGGCCCATCGAATTTCGGCCCATCGAATTTCGGCCCATCGAATTTCGGCTTGTCGAACTTCGCCTTTGCCGGCTTCTTCGCCCAGGGTTTTGAGTCCGGCGTTCCGGCAGGCTGCCGCTCGCCCGGCGCCCGCTTCTCGAATCCGGCCGCGTTCTGTTCGAAAGACCGCTTGCCGCGATGCGGCTTCTTGTCCGGCTTCGACGGCTGGTAGCCGGCCCGCGACAGGTCCGGCGTTCCGTCGATGCGCCTGACGGCGATGTTGCCCTGCAGCTTGCGGTCGGGGCCGATCGCGGCGACGAACCGGTCGGCCCAGTCGGCGGCGATCTGCACGAAGGTTTCTTCCGGCTGCATCTTGATGGCGCCGATCTCGCGCTTGGACATGCCGGCGGTGCGGCACAGCATCGGGATCAGCCAGCGCGGCTCGGCATTCTGCCGGCGGCCGACCGACAGCGAGAACCAGACGCTGTCGCCGAATTCGTCGCGGCGGTCGGGTGTTTCCTCCCGGCGCGCGAACTTCTCCTTTGACGGCGCGAACGGGCCGACATCGATCAGGTCCTCGGGCGCCGACCGGCTGCCCCGGCAAAGCCGCACGAAGGCGGCCGCCACCAGCTCGGCGCCATGCCGTTCGAGAAGCGCCGTGGTAAAGTCGCGCTCCTCGTCCTTCACCGCCTCGCTGAAGGACGGATCGGCCAGGATGCGCTCGTCATCCCGCCTCAGCACCTCGTCGGCCGACGGCGGGCTCGCCCAGGTCGCGGTCAGGCCTGCATTGGCGAGCAGCCGCTCGGTGCGCCGACGGGCATTGCCCGGCACGATCAGCGCGCTGACCCCTTTTCGCCCGGCGCGCCCGGTGCGGCCGCTGCGGTGCAGCAGCGTCTCCGGGTTGCTCGGCAGGTCGGCGTGGATGACCAGCTCGAGATTGGGCAGGTCGATGCCGCGCGCGGCGACGTCGGTCGCGATGCAGACCTTGGCGCGGCCGTCGCGCATCGCCTGCAGCGCGTGGCTGCGCTCGTTCTGGCTGAGCTCGCCGGACAGCGCCACGACGGAAAAATTGCGGTTGTTGAAGCGCGCGGTGAGATGGTTGACGGCGGCGCGCGTGTTGCAGAACACCATCGCATTCGCCGCCTCGTAATAGCGCAGCACGTTGATGATGGCGTTCTCGCGATCGGCAGGCGCGACCGAAAGCGCCCGATACTCGATGTCGAGATGCTGCTTCTCCTCGCCGCCGGCCGTAATGCGCACGGCGTCGCGCTGATAGCCCTGCGCCAGCGTGGCGATGGAGCGCGGCACCGTGGCGGAAAACATCAGCGTGCGACGTTCGGCGGGCGCGGCATCGAGGATGAATTCGAGGTCCTCGCGGAAACCGAGGTCGAGCATCTCGTCGGCCTCGTCCAGCACCACCGCCTTCAGCGCCGACATGTCGAGCGCGCCGCGCGTGATGTGGTCGCGCAGCCGGCCGGGCGTGCCGACGACGATGTGGGCGCCGCGCTCCAGCGCGCGCCGCTCGGTGCGCATGTCCATGCCGCCGACGCAGGAAGCAATATGCGCGCCGGTCAGCTCATAGAGCCATTCCAGCTCGCGCCGCACCTGCAGCGCCAGCTCGCGCGTCGGCGCCACGACCAGTCCCAGCGGCGCGCCGGCAGCGGCGAAACGCTCGGCGCCGCCAAGCAGGGTCGGCGCCACGGCAAGGCCGAAGGCGACGGTCTTGCCGGAACCGGTCTGCGCCGACACCAGCGCATCGGCCTCGCCGAGCTCCGGCCCGAGCACCGCCTTCTGGACCGGCGTCAGCGCCACATAACCGCGCTTTTCCAGCGCCTCTCCCAGCGCGGGAACGATCGTTTCGAAACTGGACATTTTCTTCTTTCGGAATTCGGGTTCTGGGCTCGTGGTCGAGCGCAAGGGGGCAGGCACTGCGCCGGCCAAACGAAATTTGGGCGTTCGTACTTCTTGCAGCCGCCATTGTACAGAGCAGGCGGCACCGCCTTTCCTTCTCCCCTTGTGGGAGAAGGTGGCCGCGAAGCGGCCGGATGAGGGGTGCTCCAGGGAAAGCCAGCGTCTCACTCCGCTGGAACACCCCTCATCCGTCTCGGCGCTGACGCGCCGATCCACCTTCTCCCACAGGGGGAGAAGGGAAGGTCCCGCCGATTGACTCTTTTACCAAACCGCGTAAAAGCCGCCTCGAACGGGATCCTCTTTCGATGCGCGGCCTTTTGATGGCTCTTCTTGCATTCGATGCCCCCAGCCTCAATGCAAACCATTGGGCCGGGCGCGTCGGCGCGTCCGTCCGTTCCAGCAAAACCCCATTCTTGGCCAAGAAAACCGGCAAAACCACCACCAAAACGGTGTGATTCCCTTGGCCTAACCACCCTCTCCCGGGTCCGGCCCGGGGGACGAAACCCGCACCAGGCCAGCGGGTTTTCTCCAACAACAGCCAAGCGGAGAGGGACAGGAGATATCAGATGAGTTTCAAGGTTGCGGTAGTCGGCGCCACGGGCAATGTGGGCCGCGAAATGCTCAACATTCTAGACGAGCGCGGCTTTCCGGTGAGCGAAGTGGTGGCGCTGGCGTCGCGGCGCAGCCAGGGCACGGAAGTGTCCTTCGGCGACCGCACGCTGAAGGTCAAGGCGCTCGACCAGTATGATTTTTCCGACACCGACATCTGCGTCATGTCGGCGGGCGGCAATGTGTCGAAGGAATGGTCGCCGAAGATCGGCAAGCAGGGCTGCGTCGTCATCGATAATTCGTCGGCCTTCCGCTACGACCAGGACGTGCCGCTGATCGTGCCGGAAGTGAACCCGGACGCGATCTCGCTGTTTACCCGCAAGAACATCATCGCCAATCCGAACTGCTCGACCGCGCAGCTGGTCGTGGCGCTGAAGCCGCTGCACGATGTCGCCACCATCAAGCGCGTCGTCGTCGCCACCTACCAGTCGGTGTCGGGCGCCGGCAAGGAAGGCATGGACGAGCTCTTCACGCAGACCCGCGCGGTCTTCGTCGCCGACCAGGTCGACGTCAAGAAGTTCACCAAGCGCATCGCCTTCAACGTCATCCCGCATATCGACGTCTTCCTCGACGACGGCTTCACCAAGGAAGAGTGGAAGATGGTCGCCGAGACCAAGAAGATGCTCGACCCCAAGATCAAGCTGACGGCGACCTGCGTGCGGGTGCCGGTGTTCATCGGCCATTCGGAAGCCGTCAACATCGAGTTCGAAAAGCCGATCACGGCTGATGAGGCGCGCGAGATCCTGCGCGAGGCGCCGGGCTGCCAGGTGCTCGATAAGCGCGAGAACGGCGGCTACATCACGCCGCTGGAATCGGCCGGCGAGGACGCCACGTTCATCTCGCGCATCCGCGAGGATTCGACCGTCGACAACGGCTTGTCGATGTGGGTCGTTTCCGACAATCTGCGCAAGGGCGCGGCGCTGAACGCCGTGCAGATCGCCGAGCTCCTGGTCGAGCGCGGCCTAATCCAGCCGAAGAAGAAGGCGGCTTAATCTCGCTCGCGGGCCGTATCGCCGCTGCCGCGGCGGGCCCTCCGCGGGGGCGCCGGACGAACGGCGGCCTGCGGTCGCAGGCTCGGCCTTCGGTTGTTTGTTCTCGCTCACGGGCCGTATCGCCGCTGTCGCGGCGGGCCCTTCGCGGAGGCGCCGGACGACCGGCGGCCTGCAGTCGCGGGCTCGGCCTTCGGGCCGTTTTGTTTTCGCTCACGGGCCGTATCGCCGCTGCCGCGGCGGGCCCTCCGCGGGGGCGCCGGACGACCGGCGGCCTGCAGTCGCAGGCTCGGCCTTCGGTTGTTTGTTCTCGCTCACGGGCCGTATCGCCGCTGTCGCGGCTGGCCCTTCGCGGAGGCGCCGGAAAGCCGGCGGCCTGCAGTCGCAGGCTCGGCCTTCGGCCGGGGGCGCTTCTTCCTTCTCCCCTTGTGGGAGAAGGTGGATCGGCGCGCAGCGCCGAGACGGATGAGGGGTGCTCCAGCGGAGTGAGACGCTGGAGCCTACCGTTTCAGGTAGAGTGTATTTCATGATTGGCGTTCAGCCTGCTGATGTCGTCCTGCGCCCAGCCACGGCTTCCGACGCCGCCGCCATCGCCAAGATGATGCGCGCGTCGCTCAATGCCTTCGACTGGATGCCGGTGCTGCATACGCCGGAGGAGGATCTGTTCTTCATCCGCGACATCCTGATGCCCAGTCAGCAGGTGACAGTCGCCGAAACCAGCGGCCGGATCGTCGGTTTCATCGCCGTCAGCGGCGGATGGGTCGAGCAGCTCTATCTCGATCCGGCCTGGACAGGGCAAGGCATCGGCAGCCGGCTGCTTGCCCAAGCCACCGCCGGCACGCCTATAGTCAAGCTCCATTGCTTCCAGGCCAATACCGGCGCGCGGCGCTTCTACGAACGCCACGGTTTTCGCGCCGAAGCCTTCGGCGACGGCTCGGCCAACGAGGAAGGCCTGCCGGATATCCTTTATGTGCTCAGGCGCTGAGTTCCTCTAAACAGTGATTTTGAAAGATTGCAGACTTGTTGGGCAAGGCTATCAACGTCCGCTGGGATAGTCAGCGCAAACGCTGGTGGTGAGCTGAAGGCTCCTGAACCTCGTCATTCCAGGGCGGAGCAAGGAGCGTAGCGACGCGCGCAGACCCTGGAATCCATTCCGTTACCTGGACCGAATTGTGCAACGGTGCAGAATTTCTGGACCGCCGCGGCGCTTCCAAGTCACGGCATGGATCCTCGGGTCTGCGCGCGTCGCTACGCTCCTTGCTCCGCCCGTGGATGACGATCGCGATAGGCGTCTCGGCCAATCGCCAAGGCATGCCAACGCACACATAGCCAACCGGTCAAAACTTCTGTGTTAAGGAACTAGTTCAATCTTCGGGAGTGTCGGGCTGCTTGGGAATCAGCAGGGCATCGAGATGATCGTGTTCTGGTGACATGCGGCCCTTCGCGATGACCGCAATTTCTTCGTTCATCAAATCTTTGGTCGCGAATGATTGCCCGGCCAATTCTAGCAATATCGCCAACGCCTCCTCCGCCCGCTCGGCCGGCACGAACAGATGGTCGTGATAGAAGGCCGAGACCGGATTGACGCCCATGCCGGCCGCCGCCAGCCGCGTCGTGATGGCGGCGAGGAAGCCGACCGCCTCCAGGGACGAGTGGATGTTCAGCGTGATCATCCGACAGCGGAATGAAGCTGCCAGTCCCGTGGCCTGGGCGGCTTCCTCAGTCACGATCAGCGTCGTGCCCTCCCGTTCACGGAACACCATCAGCGGTTCCAGGCCTTCGGGCAACGGAACGCCCGGCGCCAGCGTGGCAAAGACATAGGTGCCGTCAAGCAGTTCCGGCGTCATCGACGCCAACAGGGTCTTCAGATCGGTCTCGCCGGTCATTTTTCTCGCCTGAACAGGGACGGGCCGTGGCCCGCGGGCTCCTCATATCCGCAACCAGCACGGGCCGATAGTCCGCTCATCGCGCACGACATGGCCGCACGACATGGCGATGTCGCTACCGGCTGAGCTTGCGGATCCGTCGCATCGCACAATACAGGAGCTGAGGGCCGACGCCGGTCCGTGAGAGGCCTTCAATGATCGTCCGCCCGCGCCCGACATTCCTGCAGCTGTTCTTCATCATGCGCGGGTCAGTCGTGCCACGCATCCTGCCGCAGATTTTCGGCTTCGCCATCTATTCGGCGGTCGTCCTGCTTCTGGCGCGGCAATTCCATCTCGACCTCAGCGCCTTCAACATCACGCCTTTCGGGCTCGTCGGGGTGACGCTGTCGATCTATCTGTCGTTCCGCAACAACGCCGCCTATGACCGCTGGTGGGAGGCGCGCAAGCTCTGGGGCGCGCTGGTTTTCGAGATCCGCAACCTGGCGCGCGCCACCACCAGCCTGATCGGCGACCGCGCCGAGCAGCGGGCGCTGCTGATGGAGGCGCTTGCCTTCTGCCACCTGCTGCGCGGGCAATTGCGCCGGATCGACAGCAAGCAGGACGCCCGCGCCTTCATCGGCGACGAGGTCGACAAGGCCGCCGTCCGCACCAACCCGGCCGACGACATGGTCCGCCGCATGGGCCGGCGCGCCAATGCGCGGCGCGAGGCGGGCGCGCTCGACCCGATCGGCTTCCGCATCCTCGATGAAAGGCTGGCCGCGATCGCCGCCATCCAGGCCGGCTGCGAGCGGATCGCCGGCACGCCTTTGCCGTTCGCCTATACGCTCCTGGTGCATCGCACCGCCTATGTCGTCTGCCTGCTCCTGCCGATCGGCCTGATCTCGACCACGGGCTGGGCGACGCCGCTGTTCACGGCGCTGATCGCCTACACGTTCTTCGGCCTCGACACGCTGTCGGAAGAGCTCGAGGATCCGTTCGGCGTCGAGGCCAACGACTTGGCGCTCGACGGCCTCTGCCGCGTCTGCGAGATCTCCGTGTTCGAGGCGCTGGACGAGACGCCGCCGAAGATGATCGCGGCCGACAAGTTCTATTTTTCGTAGACGAACGCCTTCGTATCACGAAGGCGTGGTTGGGCCGGCGCTCAAAAGGCTCGGCCCGGTGTAGGATGGCAGCGCCATGGCCCGTCCTTGGATCGAAACCGGCAAATGGCCGGCATTCGAAACCTTGGAGGGAACATCCATGAGCATTTCCGAAGCCGCGCCTGCTTCAAGAGGCGCTTTGTGGGCCGGGCGCGCGCTCAGCGCCGTCGTCGTCCTGTTCATGATCTTCGACGGCGTCATCAAGCTGCCGCCGCTGGATATCGTCACCCAGACGATGACGGAGCTAGGCTGGCCGGCCGACGCCAATGTCGCGCGGCTGCTCGGCGTCATCGGGCTGATCTCGACGGCACTCTATGCGCTGCCGCGCAGCTCGGTGCTCGGCGCCATCCTGCTCACCGCCTATATGGGCGGCGCGATTTCGACCCATGTGCGGATCGGCAACCCGCTGTTCTCGCACACGCTGTTCGGCGTCTATCTCGGCATTATCCTGTGGGGCGGGCTTTATCTGCGCGACGCAAGGGTGCGCGCGCTGATCCCGTTCTCGCGGTAAGGGAGGACAAGACATGTTTGCCATCATCCTCATCCTCCTCGTCGTCATCATCGCCGCCATGCTGATCTACGCCGCGACCCGGCCGAACGATTTCGTCGTTACGCGCTCGATCAGCATCAAGGCGCCGGCCGAGACGATCTTCCCGCTGATCGACGATTTCCGGCGTTGGCCGGAATGGTCGCCCTTCGAAAAACTCGACCCCGGCATGAAGCGCACGCTGTCCGGCGCTGAAAGCGGCAAGGGCGCGGCCTATGCCTGGGAAGGCAATTCCAAGGCCGGCAAGGGCCGCATGGAGATCACAAATTCGGTGCCGTCGTCGCTGGTCGCGCTGAAGCTCGACTTCGAGAAGCCGTTCAGGGCCAACAACACCGTCGACTTCTCGCTTTCGCCGTCCGGCGAGGGCACGACCGTCATCTGGGCGATGCGCGGCGCGAGGCCCTTTGTCGCCAAGCTGATGGGCCTGTTCATGAATTTCGACACGCTGATCGGCAAGGATTTCGAGGCCGGACTCAGCAATTTGAGGCGTCTCGCCGAGCGGTGAAAACCGCTAGGTTTCAATGGGTTGGCGTCCAGAACCATAAATCCGGCCGGCACGTAGCCGGCCAATTTTCATCCTCGCCGGGATCAATTCAGCTGTTCGTGAGTTTAGGCCATGGCGGCGAGGACGGCGCTTGAGAGAGGAACAGCAATGAAGAAAGCAATTACCATTCTGGTGCTGACCATGGCCTTGGGCGCCTGTTCGCAAACGGAAAAGGGCGCTGCGATCGGTGGTCTGGGCGGCGCGGCGGTCGGTGCCGCGGTGGCAAATGATCCGGTGCAGGGTGCGGTGGTCGGCGGCGCGGTCGGCGCAGTCGCCGGTGCGCTGATCGGTCATGCCAGCGAAAGCGGCCAGTGCCGCTATCGCGACCGCTACGGGCGCGTCTATGTGGCGCGCTGCCCGTCCGGCTATTGAGACATCAGGCGGACCAAACGAAAACGGCGGGGTTAAAGCAGGTCGCGTGAAAAGGGATTCACGCGACCTGCTTTAAGTTTTGATTCTAAGCATGTCTTTGTCCCGAAACCGGGCCCACTTTCGGGAGACATGCTTTTAGGTCCGCTGTTTTGTAAGCGAAAGGCCGTGATTACTCGGCGGTCGCGGCATCAGCCTCGGCCGGCGCGGCGGTCGCCGCGGCAGCGGCTGCATCTTCCTGGGCCTTCTTCAGCAGGGCGGCGCGTTCCTGCGCCTTCTTGCCGGGCAGGGCCTTGTTCGGGTTCGAGCGGGCTTCGCGCTTGGCGAGACCGGCCTCGTCGAGGAAGCGCAGCACGCGGTCCGTCGGCTGGGCGCCATGCGACAGCCAATGCTTGACGCGCTCGGCGTCGACCTTGACGCGTTCGCCGTCCTTCGGCAGCAGCGGGTTCCACGAGCCCAGCGACTCGATGAAACGGCCGTCGCGCGGCGAACGGGCGTCGGCGACGACGACGTGGTAGTAGGGACGCTTCTTCGAGCCCGCACGGGCCAGTCTGATCTTCAGTGCCATTTCTTTTCTCCTAAAAGCTCTGATTTGGTTTGATTGGATTTCAACTGAGATGTCTCAGCCTGTTTTCGTCACGCCGTTCGCAGCGGCGATCTGTTCGTGGTGCCGGATCACTTCGCGGACGACGAAGTTGAGGAATTTCTCCGCGAAATCGGGGTCGAGATGCGCGTCATGCGCCAGCTGGCGAAGACGGGCGATCTGCTGCTGCTCGCGCGCCGGGTCGGCCGGCGGCAGGCCATGCTCTGCCTTCAGGACGCCGACCGCCTTGGTGCAGCGGAAGCGCTCGGCGAGCATATGGATGAGGGCGGCGTCGATGTTGTCGATCGAAGCGCGGTAGCCAGCCAGGATGGCGCGTGCGTCGGCCATGTCTTTCTCCTCGTTCATCGCCCCCTCATTTCTTTTTCCCAAGGCCGGGCAGTCCACCGCCGCCGAGACCCGGAAGACCCGGAAGCTTCATGCCGCCGGGCAGGCCCGGCAGTCCGCCGCCACCAGGAAGCCCGCCGGGCAAGCCCTTGCCGAGACCGGCGGCCTGCGCCTGCTTCTGCAAGGCCTCGAGCTGCTTGGGATCCATCTTGGAAAGATCGGGCATGCCGCCGCCGGGCATCATGCCGCCAAGGCCCATTTTCGAGGCGAGGCCGCCCATCATGCCGCGCATGAGGCCGCCGCCTTTGCCCTTGCCGCCCATCGCCTTCATCATGTCGGCCATGCCGCGATGCATCTTCAAGAGCTTGTTGATCTCGGCCGCGTCGGTACCGGAGCCGGCGGCGATGCGCTTCTTGCGCGAATGCTTGAGAAGGTCCGGGTTGGCGCGCTCGGCCTTGGTCATCGAGGAGATGATGGCGAGCTGGCGGCCGAACATCTTGTCGTCGAGGCCGGCGGCGGCCAGCTGGTCCTTCATCTTGCCCATGCCGGGCATCATGCCCATGATGCCGCCCATGCCACCCATCTTCGACATCTGCTGAAGCTGCTGGGCGAGGTCGTTCAGGTCGAACTTGCCCGACTGCATCTTCCTGGCCATCGCCGCCGCCTGCTCGGCGTCGATGGTCTCGGCGGCCTTCTCGACGAGCGAGACGATGTCGCCCATGCCGAGGATGCGGTCGGCGATGCGCTTGGGGTGGAATTCCTCCAACCCGTCCATCTTTTCGCCGGTGCCGATGAGCTTGATCGGCTTGCCGGTGACGGCGCGCATCGAAAGTGCGGCGCCGCCACGGCCGTCGCCGTCCATGCGGGTGAGCACAAGGCCGGTGATGCCGACGCGTTCGTCGAAGCTTTTCGCCAGATTGACGGCGTCCTGGCCGGTCAGCGAGTCGGCGACCAGCAGGATCTCGTGCGGGCTCGACACCTTCTTGATGTCGGCCATCTCGACCATCAGCGGCTCGTCGATATGGGTGCGGCCTGCAGTATCGAGGATGACGACGTCGTGGCCGCCGAGTTTCGCCGCCTGCACGGCGCGTTTGGCGATGTCGACCGGGCTCTGGCCGGCGATGATCGGCAACGTCGCGACCTTGGTCTGCTCGCCGAGCTGGCGCAGCTGCTCCTGCGCGGCGGGACGCCGCGTGTCGAGCGAGGCCATCAGGACCTTCTTGTTCTGACGCTCAGTCAGCCGCTTGGCGATCTTGGCCGAGGTGGTCGTCTTGCCGGAGCCCTGCAGGCCGACCATCATGACGACGACGGGCGCCGGCGCGTTGAGGTCGATGGCGACGCCTTCGGCGCCGAGCATGTCGACCAGCTCGTCATGGACGATCTTGACGACCATCTGCCCGGGCTTGATCGACTTCAGCACCGCGGCGCCGACCGCTTTCTCGCGGACCTTGTCGGTGAAGGAGCGAACCACTTCGAGCGCGACGTCGGCCTCGAGCAACGCACGGCGCACCTCGCGCAGCGCCGCCGAGACATCCGCCTCGGACAACGCGCCGCGGCCGGTCAGGCCGTTCAGGATCGAACCAAGGCGTTCCTGGAGTGATTCAAACATTCTTCTTCCTTTTCCCTGGCACCTGCGGATGCCCGAGAGGTAGTGCGTGCGCAGCAAGTCGCCAAGCAAAAGCGCAAAGCCAAAAAGCACCCGGGGGCGCATTGCGCTGCCGGGTGTTGGCCTCCAGGATCTCTTTTACAGCACCCGCCTCAAAGAGGCTTCGGCGTCCTGGTCGGCTTTCGCGAAAGAAACTCGTCGCGGAATTCAGCGGCTCTAGACAGGAAATCCGCCGCGGAGTCAAGGCTGATGCATGTCGCGCAAAAGTGCGCAGCGGTTTTGCGGCAACGACATGCATCAAAAAACAATGGTGGAATCCGGGCCAAAACGCTGTGATTCGAGAACACCTCACAGCGGGCTTTGACTGCTCGTCCCGACCCGCAGCGGCGAACGCCGATGCAAAAGCAGCAGCATCGTCAAAAGCGTGCTGACGACGCCGATCGCGGCGATCAATACAGCGTCCAGATTGGTCCAACCGGGGCCTTCGAGCGGCTTGGCGTTGAGCAGGGCAAAGCCATTATAGCCTTCCTGGTGCGAGATCAGCAGGAAGCCGGTGAGATTGTTGCCGAGATGGGCGCCGAAACCGGCGCCGAGATTGCCGGTGACATAGACGAGCAGCGTGAGCAGCAGGGCAAAGGTGCCGATCGAGACCAGCACGCAGGCATTGATGGCCAAAGTCGAGGCCGAATTCCAGTGCAGCGACGTGAACAGCAGCCCCGGCAGCAGTGCCCAGACGAGCGGGCTCCTGAAGCGGCAGGCGAGGCCGCGCAACAGATAGCCGCGAAACAGCATTTCCTCCGACGAGGTCTGCAGGAAGGCGAGCAGCACGATCGGCGCCAGGAAGAGCAGCCAGGACGACAAGGCGATCGGTCCGCGTGCGATCTCCGGCTGCAGCCAATAGAGCAGCACCTCGGAAAAGAGCGAGGTGATCAGCACAGCGACCAGGCCCTTGAGGAAATCCCCGCCCGCAACCCGGCGCGTGACGCCGAAAAGGGCCGCCAGCGGCTCGCCATACACGAAGCGCATCGCCACCCAGAGCCCGATCCAGATGCCGGCAAACGAGGTCAGCGCGCTCAGGATGCCGGTGGGCGATGCCAGGAAATCCTGCATGTAGCGGCCGGTCGAGGGGCCGGGCAGACGCCAGACGATGTAGGCATAGGTGCCGGCAAACAGCACCAGAGCCGTCATTGCCATCCAGAAGGCGATGACGATCGCCGTCCCGAAGAGCAGGCGGAGCAAGGTGGTCTTTTCGTTCGGCGAGCGGCGATAGCGCTCGAAGGCGGCATTTTCGATCGTCACGCGGCTCCCCTGCCGAAAGCTTTCGGGTCGCATGATCTATGGGATCGGTGTTTTGCGCGCAATCGTCTTGCCTAGGGTCGCTAGGGAATCGGCTTAAGAAATCGTATCATAGAGAGATACGTCTCTATCGACAATTGTGCCGTATCACGTTATGATACGATACGCGGAGGCACTGTTGATACGATCGTTCAAGAACAAGACAACGGAGTCGGTTGCGCAAGGGCGATCTCCTAAGGGCTTTCCCGCCGATCTCGTTCGCGTGGCTCAACGCAAGCTGTTCATGTTGGACAACGCTGATGAACTCATCGACCTGAGAACGCCGCCGGGCAACCGGTTGGAGGCGCTGAAGGGCGATCGTGCCGGACAGCACTCTATTCGCATCAACGACCAATTCAGAATCTGCTTCAGATGGGTGGAAGGTGCGGCCGAGGATGTAGAGATCACCGACTATCATTAGGGCATGTGCCCGCAACCAGAAAGGAAATGAAGATGGCTACCAGCATCTTCCCGCCGATCCATCCGGGCGAAATTCTCCGCGAGGAGTATCTGGTCCCGCTTGGGCTGAAACCATATACGCTGGCCAAGAAGCTGCATGTTCCCCGCACGCGCATCGAGCGCCTGGTGAGCGAAACCACGCCCGTAACGCCAGATACGGCGCTTCGCCTTGCGAAGTTCTTCGGCACGACGCCCCGGTTCTGGATGAACATGCAGGCCAGCTACGATCTCGCGGTGGAAGGCGAGGCAAAGAAGGCCGAAATCGCGTCGATCGAGCAGATGCAAGCCGCCTGAGTTTCGGTCAGCACGCAAGCAAAACGGCCGCCATCGCCGGCGGCCGCTCTTCTCACGGCGATGAAGCCGATCAGCGCATCACATAGACGATGCGCCGCGTGCCGGGGTCGACCAGCGCGGGCTGGTTGTTCACATAGACGTAACGATACTGGTAGTCGGGGATCTCGCGCAGCTCGACCGTGTCGGGCAGCGTGGCGCCGGTCACCACCTCGCCGTCGAGATAGACCGGATCGACCCGGTGCGTGGTGACATAGGTGCCGACCTCGGCCGGCGGCCTGCCGATCGACTCGATGGCGTCGCCGTTGGAGACGATGGCGCCGGTGTAGGTGTCGTTGGTGTAGACGTCATCGGTCGGCGGCGCCACAAGCGCGATGCCGGCATCGGCCGGGCGGCGGGTCACGACGACGCGGCTGCCGCCGAAATCGCCCGTCACATAATCGGAATAGACCCAGCCCTTGCCGCCGGCTTCGGCAATCGTGCACCACTTGCTGCCTTCGATGCAGCCGCGAAGCGTGGCCGACTGGCCGGCCGCGATCACACCGATGACCGGATATTGCGGACCGGGGCCGGCGCGGACGTTCAAGTCGGCCACCGCCTGGACAGGCGTATCGGCGAAAGCCGCGCCCGAGATGGTGAGCAGGGCACCGGCAAGCACCGGAAACAACACGCGTTTCATGATTTTTCTCTCCGTTTTTCAACGCTCCCTCGGGGTCGGAAACGAAAGAGTAGCTTATGCGTTCCGGCTAAAGTGCCCGTCGCGCGCTCACGAATTGTTCCAGGGTTTTTCGCCGGATCGCTCAAAAAGGCCGTGAGCGGATGCCAGCCGCGCCCGTGTTCTGTGGGCATTTCGGGCCATCTCGCCGCGAGTTGGCGTTGACGGTTCGACCGGCACAGAGGCGCGAAGGCGCAGCCAATGTCGAAGGGCACGCCAAAATGGCGGTCGCTGGTCCAGGCGCGGCCGCCGATGCGGTCCATCGCCTCCAGAAGAACAAAGGAGAGCCCGGCCGTTCGAAGCCGTTTTGGCCGCGGCAAGGCCCGCCGGACCGGCGCCGTTGATCACGACATCAACGTCTTTCATGAGGCAAGCCCGCCACACATGACGGCGGATCGTAGGCAAATTGCCCTTCTTTCGCCGGTGTCGGGTGCCACGTCCCCCGCGGGGGCGGTGACAACCAGGCGTTTCGCTGGCAAATTCGCAACCGGGACGTGATTCAAGGCAACCAGGAGAAGGATATGGCATTTTTTGCCAAAGGACGGATTTTCGTAGCCGCCGCGGCGGTGGTGGCGGTGCTTGGGCTGGCGACAGGGGCCGAGGCCGCGGCCAGCTGCGGTAAGAATGGCGCCGGCTTCGACGCCTGGAAGCAGGATTTCGCTGCCGAGGCCAAGGCCAACGGGGTTGGGCAGAAGGGGCTGTCGGCGCTGGCGGGTGCCACCTACGCGACCAGGACGATCGCCGCCGACCGGGCGATCCATAAGGCCTTCAGCGGCTCGGTAGAAGCGTTCATGAAGCGCCGCGGCGCCTCGGCAATCATCTCCCGGGGCCGCGCGCTGAAGAAAGCGAACGCGGCGATGTTCGACAATATCGAGCGCACCTATGGCGTGCCGCCGGGCGTACTGCTCGCCATCTGGGGGATGGAAACCGGCTTCGGCGCCTCGATGGGCAACCAGAACACGGTGTCGGCCATCCTGACGCTCGCCTATGACTGCCGCCGTCCGGACTATTTCACCCCGCATGCCATCGCGGCGCTCAAGCTGGTCGATAGCGGCGCGCTGAGCGCCTCGTCGGTCGGCGCCATGCATGGCGAGA
Source organism: Mesorhizobium sp. RIZ17 (assembly GCF_051127865.1). Lineage (NCBI taxonomy): Bacteria > Pseudomonadati > Pseudomonadota > Alphaproteobacteria > Hyphomicrobiales > Phyllobacteriaceae > Mesorhizobium > Mesorhizobium sp. RIZ17. The sequence continues at coordinate 1,695,543 of NZ_CP147861.1, read as the reverse complement.
TCGGCCACACCCAGTTCCTGCCCGGAAATGTCATGAAATACGGCGTCGGCAGCAGAAACCTGCGCGACCGCAACACGGCGCTCGCCTCGACCGCCAACTTCCTCAAGGGCCATGGCTGGCACGCGGGCGCGAGCTACGAGGCCAATATGGGCGCGATCGCCGGCTGGAATTCGGCCAGCGTCTATCAGCAGGCCATTGCCCAAATCGCCGAGGCGATCGACGCGGACTGATCGGATTAAGACTTGGTTCCAACGAGAAGCCCGGCCATGCGCCGGGCTTTTTTGTTGGGGGCTTGGGGATTGGCGAAGGCCGGGAAAGTAGGGATCTCCCCCTTGATTGAGAGATGTCGCCCTTCCTTCGTCATTCTAGGGTCTGCGCGCGTCGCTTCGCTCCTTGCTCCGCCCTAGAATGACGAAGGATACGCTGGCGCGAGGCCCCCCTCTCTGTCCTGCCGGACATCTCCCCCTCAAGGGGGAGATTGGCAGCTTCAGCGGCGGTTCCTTGCCGCGAGCGTCCTGAGCCGCAATCCGTTGAGGCGGATAAAGCCCTCGGCGTCCTTCTGGTCGTAGGCGCCGCGATCGTCCTCGAAGGTGACCAGCGCATCGGAATAAAGCGTCTTCTTAGACTTGCGGCCGGTGACGATGACATTGCCCTTGTAGAGCTTCAGCCGCACCGTGCCTTCGACGTCTTCCTGGCTCTTGTCGATCATCGCCTGCAGCATGACGCGCTCGGGCGAGAACCAGAAGCCGTTGTAGATGAGCTCGGCGTAGCGCGGCATGAACTCGTCCTTGAGGTGCGCGGCGCCCCGGTCGAGCGTGATCGATTCGATCGCGCGGTGGGCGGCGATCAGGATGGTGCCGCCGGGGGTCTCGTAGACGCCGCGCGACTTCATGCCGACGAAGCGGTTCTCGACCAGGTCGAGGCGGCCGATGCCGTTGTCGCGGCCGAGGTCGTTCAGCGTCGCCAGCATGGTGGCCGGCGACAATTTCTTGCCGTTGAGGGCGATCGGATCGCCTTTCAGGAACTCGATCTCGATCTCGGTGACGGCGTCGGGCGCGTCCATCGGCGAGACGGTGCGCTGATGCACGAATTCCGGCGGCTCGCTCCACGGATCCTCCAGCACCTTGCCCTCGGAAGAGGAGTGCAAAAGGTTGGCGTCGACCGAGAAGGGCGCTTCGCCGCGCTTGTCCTTCGCCACCGGGATCTGGTGCTGCTCGGCGAAGTTGATCAGATCGGTGCGCGACTTGAACGACCAGTCGCGCCATGGCGCGATGACCTTGATATCGGGGTTGAGAGCATAGGCCGAGAGCTCGAAGCGGACCTGGTCGTTGCCCTTGCCGGTGGCGCCATGCGCGATGGCGTCGGCGCCGGTTTCCTTGGCGATCTCGACCAGATGCTTGGAGATCAGTGGCCGGGCGATCGACGTGCCGAGCAGATACGTGCCTTCATAGACGGCATTGGCGCGGAACATCGGGAAGACGAAGTCGGCGACGAATTCCTCGCGCACGTCGACGATGCGGATGTCCTTGATGCCCATCATCTCGGCCTTCTTACGGGCCGGCTCCAGCTCGCCGCCCTGGCCGAGATCGGCGGTGAAGGTGACGACTTCGGCGCCGAGCTCGGTCTGCAGCCATTTCAGGATGATGGAGGTGTCGAGGCCGCCGGAATAGGCGAGCACAACTTTCTTGACGTTCTTGATCTTGGACATTTTTGGCGGTTCCGCGGGAAAATAGCTTCGCGGGCGAGGTATCACGGCCTTTCCGGGCGGCGCAAGAGACGAACGGATGCCTGACGGCGGCACAGGCTGGGCCACATGTTTGCCCAGGCAGACGCTGGCGAAGCAAAAATGGTCGCGTTATAGGCTGCGCTATCTCCGCCAGGGCCGCGCGCATGTCCTTCATTCCCGATACTACGACGCTCATCCAGTTCGCCATCGCCACGGTGATCCTGGCGATCACGCCTGGGCCGGACATGACGCTGTTCGTCTCGCGCACGCTGAGCCAGGGTCGCGCCACCGGCTTTGCTTCGATGGCTGGCGCGCTTACCGGCACGCTGATCCACACCACGCTGGTGGTGGTCGGCATCTCGGCGCTGATCGTGGCTTCGCCGATGGCCTTCTTCGTCCTGAAGATATTCGGCGCCGGCTATCTGGTGTTCCTCGCCTTTCAGGCCGTGACGAAGGGCTCGGCCTTCTCGCCGGAGAAGAGGACCGGACCGCAAGTCTCCCTGTTCCGCAGCTGGATGGCGGGGCTTGGCGTCAACCTGCTCAACCCCAAGATCATCCTGTTCTTCATGACTTTCCTGCCGCAGTTCGTTTCCGCGCACGATCCGAACGCGTCCGGAAAACTGTTCTTCCTCGGCATGATGTTCATCGTGCTGTCGATACCGGTGACGGTGCCGATGGTGCTGGCTGCGGAGAAGTTTTCTGCGGCGATGAAGGCAAGTCCGCGCGTCACGCGCGTGGTCGATTATCTGTTCGCCGGCGTGTTTTCGGCCTTCGCGCTCAAGATCCTGACGGCGCAGGCGAAGTAGCGCTCAGGGCTCCGCATCGAGCAGCGGCGCGCGGCGCCAGCTTCCGGCCCAGCGGCCGGCGGAGAGCCAGTAGAAGATGCCGCCGACCATGCCGGCGCCGATCACGGCCAGCCTGGCATTGGTTTCGGTGACGTCGAAATTGGCATCGCCGACATTATGCACGAAGCCGAGAAAGACGACGGCTATGACAGCGCCGCCGAGCGCGTAGAACAGCCAGTCGCGGCGGCCGAGCAGCTCAGCGATCAAAATGACGACTGCCGTCGGCATGAAGGCGAAATAGGCGACGAACAGCGCCACGAAAGGCACCGAGACATAGAGCGAGGCGGTGGCCGTCGGCTCGGGGTTGGCCGGCGTGTAGCCCAGATGCGCCAGGACCAGGATGTTGAGGAAGGCGCTCGCCGCCAGCGAGGCGACGATATAGCCGACCAGGATGGCGGCAAAGCGGATGAGGTAGGCGATGATGCGCCTCATGCCTCGCCGTGTCCCGCGATCATCATGGCTTCCAGCGCCAGGCGGTCGACCTTGCGCATGCGCTCGGACTCCGACTTGAGCTGGCCGCAGGCGGCCAGGATGTCGCGGCCGCGCGGTGTGCGGATCGGCGAGGCGTAGCCGGCATTGTTTATGTAGTCGGCGAATTTCTCGATCGTCTCCCAGTCCGAGCACTGGTAGTTGGTGCCGGGCCAGGGGTTGAACGGGATCAAATTGATCTTTGCCGGAATGCCCTTGAGCAGCTTGACCAGCGCCTTGGCGTCGTCGAGGGAATCGTTGACGTCCTTCAGCATCACATATTCGAAGGTGATCCGCTTGGCATTGGAGAGGCCCGGATAGGCCTTGCAGGCGGCGATAAGCTCTTTCAGCGGGAACTTCTTGTTGATCGGCACGAGCAGGTCGCGCAGATCGTCATTGGTGGCGTGCAGCGAGATCGCCAGCATGACGCCGATCTCCTCGCCGGTGCGGGCGATCTCCGGCACCACGCCGGAAGTCGACAGCGTAATGCGTCGCTTCGACAGCGACAGGCCGTCGCCGTCCGAAGCGATCAGCAACGCCTTCTTCACCGCCTCGAAATTATAGAGCGGCTCGCCCATGCCCATCATGACGATGTTGGAAACTTTTCTGCCCTCGGCCGGTACGATGGCGCCGTCCGGCGTGTCGCGGTCGGGGAAGTCGCCGAGCCGGTCGCGCGCGGTGAGCAACTGCGCCAGGATCTCCTCGGCGGTGAGGTTGCGCACCAGCTTCTGCGTGCCGGTGTGGCAGAAGGAGCAGGTCAGCGTGCAGCCGACCTGCGAGGAAATGCAGAGCGTGCCACGACCTTCCTCGGGGATGTAGACGGTCTCGATCTCGACGGGGCGGCCGGCGCCGCGCGGCGGGAAGCGGAACAGCCATTTGCGTGTGCCGTCGGCGGAGATCTGCTCCTCGACGATCTCCGGCCGGGCGACGGTGAAATGCTTGTCGAGCTCGGCGCGCAGATCCTTGGAGATGTTGAACATATGCGCGAAGTCGGAGACGCCGCGCACATACATCCAGTGCCAGAGCTGCTGGGCGCGCATTTTCGCCTGGCGCTCCGGCACGATGCCGGCGCCGACCAGCGCTTCGCCGAGCTCGACGCGGGTCAAGCCGATCAGCGACGGCATCTCGGTGGAGCGGGCGCGCAAGGCGTCACGGGCGCCTTCGGCGGTAAGATCAAGCGAAACGGTCATGGTGGCGCCAATATAAGCGATTTGCGGCCGATTTCAGCATCGGCCGAACAGGAAGCGCGGCGCATAGCACAGCTCGGCGGCGGAGTCATGCGGCGGGTTCTCCTTCTCCCCTTGCGGGAGAAGGTGTCGCCGAAGGCGACGGATGAGGGGTGTTCCAGCGGAGTGAGACGCTGGTGTTCCCTGGAACACCCCTCATCCGTCTCGGCGCTGCGCGCCGATCCACCTTCTCCCACAAGGGGAAGGGGAAGATAGCGCCGGCCCTTACTCATCAGTATCCGTCCGCCGTCGATGTCGCGCGGCCCAGCCGGCTTGGCCCCCCACCCGCACCGGACTGCTTTATGTCCCGATCGATGCGAAGCGATAGCGATTTCGGCTGGCACTGAGGTCAACAAATCTTGAGCCCCGTCCGCCTGTGCCAGGGGCGGAACGCGATCGGCTACCGCTATCGTCGGTCGAAAATCGATCACATGTTCGTGTTGGTGTAACCAATCGAAACGCATCCGCGAACCTGAAAGGGGCGACCATGCCCCTCAACAATGGGAGTTGTTCCGATGCACTCGATCAAGTTCGTTCTTATCGCCGGCCTCGTCGGTCTTTCCGCCTCGCAGGCCCTTGCCGAGGACACGATGGGCGCCATGACCATGATGAAGGGCGGGCAGGTCACCGCGATCATGCCGGACGGCCACATGGGCACCATGATGCCGGATGCCAAGATGAGCGCCGACATGATGAAGATGGCCAAGCCGATCAAGCACTGCATGATGATGATCACCGACGCCAAGGGCAAAGCCTACATGATCGACACCTCGACCAAGAAGGCCCAGGCCGAATGTGAAAAAATGGCGATGTGACCTCGCCGATCCTGCATGCCGACCTCCCCGCCGGCTGGTATGCCGGCGGGCTATTCGCCGGCAGGCAACATTCCCTTGAGCACCGATCCTCGACGTTGCCGGCATAGCGCCGGGCCAGCCATCGCGGGTTGATCGGCCCCGGAAGTGTTGCTAGGGCGGATGACCATCAAGGGACGGTCATGGCCGGCATATCGCGAAAATACCGCATGCTGCGGCGTTCACACGCCATGTGGGTATCGCGGCGCGTCTGGCAGCCGCGCCTCGTCTTCTGGGCCGGCGCCATCTCGATCGGCCTGATCAGCGTTTTGTTCGCACTGCTCGCCGACCGCGCGCAGGCCCTGTTTCATGCCGTGACGGGCAATGACGGCGGCTGGCGCTTCTATCTGCCCCTGGTCGTGACGCCGCTCGGTTTCGTCCTTTGCGCCTGGCTTGCGCATTCCTTCTTCCCGGGATCGCAAGGCAGCGGCATTCCGCAGGCGATCGCGGCGCGGCATCTGCGCGACGAGGACGACCGCAGCCACATCCTGTCGCTCAGGCTGGTGGTGGGCAAGATCGCGCTCACCATCGTCGGCCTCGCCTGCGGCGCTTCGATCGGCCGCGAAGGCCCGACGGTGCAGGTCGGCGCTTCGCTGATGCTGCAGGCGGCGCGCTGGGGCGGCATGGCGCAGGCGCGCGGGCTGATCCTGGCGGGCTCCGCCGCCGGAATCGCCGCCGCCTTCAACACGCCGCTTGCCGGCATCGTCTTCGCCATCGAGGAAATGGGCCGCGCCTATGAGGCGCGCACCAACGGGCTGGTGCTGACGGCGGTGATCCTGGCCGGCCTCGCCTCGCTCGGGCTGCTCGGCAATTACACCTATTTCGGCGTCGCCAGGGATACGGTCGCCTTCGCCGCCGACTGGCCGCTGGTGCTGGCCTGCGGCATCATAGGCGGCGGTGTCGGCGCGCTGTTCTCGCTCTCGGCGCTGAAGGTCATGCGCCGCATCCGGCGCTGGAACGCGCTGCAGCCGCTGCCGCGCACGCTGGTCGTGGCGGCTGTCTGCGGGCTGGCCGTGGCCGCGATCGGCATCGCTTCGGGCGGTTTGACCTTCGGCACCGGCTACACCCAGGCGCGCGGCGCGATCGAAGGCGCGCCGCTGCCGGCCTTGTTCTTCGTCGAGAAATTCGCCGCCGGCCTGTTGTCGATGGTGTCGGGCATTCCGGGCGGCATCTTCGCGCCGTCGCTGGCGGTGGGCGCGGGGCTGGGCAGTACGCTCGGCCTGGTCTTCGGCGCGGCCACGGGAACCGCGGCGCTGCTTGGCATGGCCGGCTATTTCGCCGGCGTGGTGCAGGCGCCGATGACCGCCTTCGTCATCATCCTCGAAATGACCGGCAACCACGACAATGTGATCGCGCTGATGTGCGCGGCGGTGCTGGGCTACGGTACGGCGAGGCTCGTCTCAAACGAGCCGCTCTACCACGCGCTGTCGCGCGTCTTCATCGCCGAGGCGATCCGGCGGCGGCGCGCGGAGACGGAGCCCGCGCGGGGCTGAAACGCGCCGTCCAAAACAAAAGGCCGGACTTGATGCCCGGCCTTGCGCAGGACTCAGATGCCGTTTGGCTTATTTACACTTGGCGATGGAGGACAGCGCGGCCGAGATGCCCTTCAGCGAGAAGACGTAGGACGTGGGGTTGCCGCGGCCGGACTTGGCCTGCACCTTCATGTCGGTGCCGGTCTTCATGGCGGCGATCAGCACCGGCTCTTCGGCGGCGTTCTCGACCCAGGCCGACTTGCCGCGGGTGAACATCGAGAAGGACTTCTTGTCGATGGTGACGGTGGCCTTCGAGCCTTCCTGGAAGTTGTAGCCGGCGATGAACTGCGGCTCGTAGGAGACCTGCTGCCCCGGACGCTGGCTGACGAAGAAGAACATGTCGCCATGATCGAGCGACGGGGGCTGCTTGTCGGTGGGCACGGTCAGCACATAGCAGACCTTGCCGGCCTTCGACTGATAGCTGTAGGTGCCCCACGCATTGTGCTGGCCGATCTTCGTCGCCTGCTGCGCCAGCGCCGGCGCGGCGAAGGCGGCCACCAGGACCAGGCTGGAAACTGTAGCAATCAATCCGCGCATCGTTCTTCCCGTATTCCAAATGGTGCGGAGGCGGGCCGCATGGCGTCCTGCCGTCGCTTCATTTTGATTTAATCAGGGTTACCAAACGGTGAATTGTCCTCAAGAAAAGGAACTCACCCCAGGAAACCGCCCGCCCAAAGCACATCACGCCGAAGGGTTCGAGCGACGTGCTTTGGTTTCTTTTTTTGTGCATGTCGTCATCCCAAAACCGCTACGCACTTTTTGGGCGACATGCAGTCGCGCCGTCCCTGTCGATTGAGGCGGCCGCGACGTCCCGGCGCGGAGTTGGAGGCCACGAAAACGGCAAGAGTTTGTCTTTTCGCACGCGCTGATTTGCGGGCCTGAAACGAACCGCTGTCACATTTTGTCGGCCAGCGCGTCCCTGGCGGCCTGCCTGTGGGCAGGCGTGATATGCGCGCTGACGGCGGCGATCGCGGCGGTCAGCACGGCAAGGTCGTCGGTGTAGCCGAGGCCGACGACGAAATCGGGGATGAAATCGAACGGCAGGACGAAATAGCCGAGCGCGCCAAACAGGGTGGCCTTGGCGCGCAGCGGCGTGTCCTTGTCCATCGCGCAATAATAGGCGGCGACAACCTCGTCCATGAACGGAATTTGCCGCGCCGCCTTCTTGGCGGTGCGCCAGAATTTCTCGCGGACTTCGCCCTCGCCGGCAAGCTTGTCGCCGAAGCCGAAGAAATCGAAACCGGGTTGTTGCGCCATCAATTCGCTCCTGGCAGTCGCGCGCATCATTGCGCGCCGGCCCGCCGCGGGAAAATGTGGTGAAAGCGGTGGGCTGCTGCAAGAGTTCGGCGGTCAATCGCCTGGAAAATCGGAAAACGGCGATGCTGGCAGCGGGGAAGCTGAGTTGGCAACCGCTTACGTCGGAGATTGGCCGGAATGTGCTTCCCATCGTCATTCTATGGCGGAGCAAGGAGCGAAGCGACGCGCGCAGACCATAGAATCCATGCCATTACTTTCGAGAGCTGCAACCGCGCAGAATTCTGCTCCGCTGCATTCCTCGGCCAAGGTCACGGAATGGATCCTCGGGTCTGCGCGCCGCTTCGCGTCGCTCCGCCCGTGGATGACGAAGTTCGCAAGCTTCGGCCAACCGCGAACGTTCGCAACGGCTGCACCGACGCGACGCCCGTAGGTCACGGCATGGATTCCAGGGTCTGCGCGCGTCGCTTCGCTTCTTGCTCCGCCCTGGAATGACGAACTCAAACGACCGCCCTTAAAGGCGAGGCTGTGCTACCCGAAATACCGGTTCATCTTCTTCGCAAGCTCGATATCCAGCGCCGTAACGCCGCCCGCGTCATGCGTGTTCAGCGTCACGTCGACGGTCTTGTAGACATTCGACCAGTCCGGGTGATGATCCATCTTTTCGGCGGCCAGCGCCACGCGCGTCATGAAGGCGAAGGCCTCGGAGAAATTCTTGAAGACGAAGCTGCGCTTGATGGACGCGCCGTCGGCGGCGAGCGACCAGCCGCCGAGCTCGGCCAGAGCCGTGGCGATCGCGTCCTTGCTGAGTTTCTCTCTGGTCATGTCGGTTTCCTGTGCTATTCGGGAAAAATGACCCGCACCATAGTGCATGTCGCCCAAAAGTGCGCAGCGGTTTTGGGATGACGACAGGCATGAAAACAACCGCCGCATCGATGAGCGCAAAGCCCATAAAATCCATTCTGTTCGTCTGCCTCGGCAACATCTGCCGGTCACCCTTGGCCGAGGGTGTGCTTGGCGCTGTCCTTACCGATCGCGGAATGGGTCACGATATCGCGCTCGATTCGGCCGGGACCGGCGGCTGGCATGCCGGCGAAAAACCGGACCGGCGCTCGATCGCGGTGGCCGCGAAGCACGGCGTCGACATTTCCGGGCAGAGGGCGCGCAAGGTGCTGCCGGAGGATTTTTCGCGTTTTGACCTGATCCTCGGCATGGACAAGGCGAATGTGCGCGACCTCAAGGCGCTGGCGCCGCCGGCCGTGAGCGACCGCATCCATCTCTATCTGGACTTTGCGACGGGGAAGGCACGCGATGTGCCGGATCCCTATTATGACGGCGCGGAGGCCTTCGCTTCGGTCTACCGCATAATTCGCGAAGCATCGGAGGCGCTGGCGAAGCGGCTCGAGGCCAGCGCTTCGCCGACCAGCGGCCAGGCTTCCTCGACGATGTAAGGCCCGCCGCCGACCGAATCGCGCGACGACATCAACACGAAGCGGCCGACGCGGAATGGCAGCGTCGAAAAATTGCCCCGCGCCGACAGATATTGCGCGACGTCGAGCGGGCTCGCATTGCGCAGCCGCGCCAGCGTCACATGCGGCGTGAATTTGCGTGGATCAGCGGGAAGCCCGAGCCGCTGGCAGATGCGGTCGATCTCGCCCTGTAGCGCCGTCAGGTCGGGCGTGGCCGACACGCCGGCCCACACCGCATGCGGCTTCTTGCCGCCAAAGGCGCCGACGCCGGAGAGCGCCATCTGGAAAGAGGGACGATCGACCCGATCGAGGGCGTTGGCGATCTCGTCGGCGACATGCCCCTCGACATCGCCGATGAAACGCAGCGTCAGATGATAGTTTTCGACGTCGATCCAGCGCGCTCCGGGCAGCCCGCCCCGGAGCAGGGATAAGGAGAGAGCAGCATCACGCGGGATTTCGAGGGCGGTGAAAAGACGTGGCATGTGAAGCCTCCTGTCCTCGAATCGAACTCTCGCCCCTAGCGAATCATCGATATAAGCGCGGGGCAAGCGGTTTGTTGTCCACAATGTTTCCCCAGCGGAAAGCGTGGCATTCCGGCCTCACGACGCTCCCCCCTTTATGACGGCCCACCATTGTCGGCGATCGCCTTCTCGACCACGGGAAGGATGCGCTCGACCATGGCGTCGACCCCCTTGGGATTGGGGTGCAGGCCGTCCTCCAGCTGCAGATCCGGGTGACCGGCGACGCCGTCGAGGAAGAACGGATAGAGCGGAACGCCGTATTTTTCGGCGAGCCGCGGATAGATGGCGTCGAAGGCCCTCTGATAGTCGGCGCCGAGATTGGGCGCGGCGCGCATGCCAGCCAGAAGCGCGGGAATCTTGCGTTGCTTCAGCTTGCCGAGCATGGCGTCGAGGTTCTTATCGGCGATCTCGGGCGAAACGCCGCGCAGCATGTCGTTGGCGCCGAGCTCGAGGATCACCAGCCTTGTGCCGTCCGGCACCGACCAGTCGAGCCGCGCCAGCCCGCCGCTCGAGGTGTCGCCCGACACGCCGGCATTGGCCACGGTAACGTCGAGGCCTTTTGCCTTCAAGGCAGCCTGCAGCCTGTCGGTAAAACCCTGGCCCGGGCCGAGGCTGTAGCCCGCCATCAGGCTGTCGCCGAAGCCGACGATGGTGAAGGTGGCGGCGCGCGCCGCCGAGATGGCGCCGCAAAGACCGAGGAAAAGGATGAGGGCTGCGGCAAAACGGTGTTTGAAAGCCATGCGGCGAGCCCCATATGACCGGAACAAACCAAGGAAGGAGACACGGGCCGTCTCCTTTTTCCACATATAGGGCGCTTTCATTGTGACAGAAGCCGTCATCGCGCTGAGGGACGTATCGCTGACGCTCGGCGAGCGCGCGTCCTTGGTCCATGTGCTGAAGGGCGTGAGCCTCGATGTGGCGGCCGGCGAAGCCACCGGCATCGTCGGGCCGTCGGGCTCCGGCAAGTCCACTTTGCTCATGGTACTTGCCGGCCTGGAAAGGGTCGATTCGGGAACGGTACGAATTGCCGGCGAGCTCATCAACGACAAAAGCGAGGATGAGGTCGCATCGTTTCGTGGGCGAAACATTGGCATCGTCTTCCAGTCCTTCCATCTCATTCCCAACATGACGGCGCTTGAGAACGTCGCGGTGCCGCTCGAGCTTGCCGGCCATGCTGACCCGTTCGGCGTTGCGGCGCGCGAGCTCGCCGCCGTCGGCCTGAGCGACCGTGTGACGCACTATCCGGGCGAGCTCTCCGGCGGCGAGCAGCAGCGCGTGGCGATCGCCCGGGCGCTGGCGCCGTCGCCGCGCATCCTCATCGCCGACGAGCCGACGGGCAATCTCGACCAGGCCACGGGAAAGCAGATCGCTGACCTTCTGTTCGCCAAGGCGGCGGAGCGCGGCATGACGCTGGTGCTGGTCACACATGATCCAGTGCTTGCCGCGCGTTGCGCGCGCCAGGTCTCGATGCGTTCAGGGCGGATCGAGGATACGCCGAAGCCAGTGAAGGTGCCGGCCTGATGCGGACATTGAAGCTCGCCATCCGCTTCTCGCTGCGCGAGATGCGCGGCGGCCTGTCCGGCTTCATGATCTTCCTTGCCTGCATCGCGCTCGGCGTCGCGGCGATCGGCGGCGTCAATTCGGTGGCGCAGGCGATCAGCGCCGGCGTCGCCGATCAGGGCCAGACGCTGCTTGGCGGCGATCTGCGCTTCCAGGTCAACCAGCGCAGCGCTTCGGACGCCGAGCTCGGTTTCATCAGGAGTCTCGGCACCGTCTCGCAGACTTCCGGCATGCGCTCGATGGCGCGGCTGGAGGACGGCTCCGACCAGGCGCTGGTCGAGGCAAAGGCCGTCGACGACGCCTATCCGCTCTACGGCGCGCTGGAAACCGATCCGGCGCTGCCGAGAGAGCAATTGTTCGGTGAAAGGTCCGGCGTGTTCGGCGCCGCCGCGCCCGACCTGTTGTTCGACCGGCTCAACCTTCATATCGGCGACAGGCTGAAGCTCGGCAGCGCCGTTTTCGAGCTGCGGGCCAGGCTGGTCAGCGAGCCGGATGCGGTGTCGGACGGTTTTGGCTTCGCGCCGCGGCTGATGATCTCGCGCGTGGCCTTGGAGGCATCCGGCCTGGTGCAGTCGGGCAGCCTGGTCGAGAACGCCTATAAGGTGAGGCTGCCCGACGGCACGTCCGAGGCGCGGATCAAGGACGTCCAGGCCGAAGCCGCGAAGGATTTCCCGCAGGCCGGCTGGTCGATCCGCACGCGCGGCAATGCGGCCCCCGCGCTCTCAGCCAATATCGAGCGCTTCTCGCAGTTCCTGACCCTGGTCGGGCTGACGGCGCTGGTGGTCGGCGGCGTCGGCGTGGCGAACGCCGTGCGCGCTTATCTCGACGGCAAGCGCGGCGTCATCGCCACCTTCAAGAGCCTCGGCGCCTCGGGCGGCTTCGTCTTCACCGTCTATCTCGTGCAGATCCTGTTGATCTCGGGCCTTGGCATCGTGCTCGGGCTGATCCTGGGCGCGGCGATGCCCTTCGTGGCGAGCGCGCTCCTGCAGTCGGTGATCCCGGTGCCGGCGCAAGGCGGCCTCTATCCCGGCCCGCTTGCCATGGCCGCGCTCTTCGGCCTCCTGGTGACGCTGGCCTTCGCGCTCTTGCCGCTCGGCCGCGCTCGCGACGTGCCGGCAACCGCGCTGTTCCGCGAAATGGGATTCGAGAGCCGAGGCCTGCCGCGCCTGCCCTATACGGGCGCAGCACTTGCAATCGTCGTCGCGCTGGCGGCGCTGGCGATCCTTTCGGCCAACGACACCCGCATCGCCTCGATCTTCGTCGGCGCCACAGTCTTTGCCTTCCTGGTGCTGCGGCTGGTGGCGGTGCTGGTGCAGTGGGCGGCGAAAAAGAGCCCGCGCGTGCGTTTCGTGTCGCTGCGGCTGGCGCTCGGCAACATCCACCGTCCCGGCGCGCTGACGCCTTCGGTGGTGCTGTCGCTCGGACTTGGGCTGACGCTTCTGGTGACGCTTGCGCTGATCGACGGGAATCTCAGGCGACAAATCTCCGGCAGCCTGCCGGAACGGGCGCCGAACTTCTTCTTCGTCGACATCCAGAGCAGCGACGTCGATGCCTTCGCCGGTCTCGTCGGCAAGGAGGCGCCGCAAGGAACGCTGGTCAAGGTGCCGATGCTGCGCGGGCGCATCATGGCGCTCAATGGCGTCGACGTCGACAAGGTGAAGATCCCGGCCGACGGCGCCTGGGTGCTGCGCGGCGACCGCGGCCTGACTTATGACGCGAAACAGCCGGAAAATGCGACGCTGACCGAAGGCACGTGGTGGCCGCAGGATTATTCCGGCGAGCCGCTGGTCTCGTTCTCGGCCGAGGAGGGCAAGGCGATCGGGCTGAAGCTCGGCGACACCGTGACCGTCAATGTGCTCGGCCGCAACGTGACGGCGAAGATTGCCAATTTCCGTCAGGTGCAATGGGAGACGATGGGCATCAACTTCGTCATGGATTTCTCGCCCAACACCTTTGCCGGGGCGCCGCATGGCTGGCTGGCGACACTGACCGACAAGCAGGCCACCGCGGCCGACGACGCAAGGCTGCTTAACGCCGTCACCCGCGCGTTTCCGGCGGTGACGACGGTGCGCGTCAAGGACGCGCTCGACATCGTCAACCGGCTGGTCGCGCAATTGGGCACAGCGATCCGCGCCGCCGCGGGCGTGGCGCTGATCGCTTCGGTGCTGGTGCTCTCCGGCGCCTTGGCCGCCGGCAACCGGGCGCGCATCCACGACGCGGTGGTGCTGAAGACGCTCGGCGCGACGCGCAGGACGCTGATCGCTGCCTTCTCGCTGGAATATGTGCTGATCGGGCTTGCGACCGCGCTGTTCGCGCTTGCCGCCGGCGGCATCGCCGCCTGGTTCGTGGTCGCGCATATCATGACGCTGCCGTCGCATTTCATGCCGGAGGTCGCGGTGGCGACGATCCTGGTCTCGCTGACGGTCACCGTCGGCATCGGCCTCGCCGGCACCTGGCGGGTGCTCGGCCACAAGGCGGCGCCGGTGCTGCGCAACCTCTGACGGCGGGCTTCCGGCGCCCCGCCCGGTTAAATCTTTGTAAGAATGCCGGCTGGAGCGCCCGAAAAGAGGCCTTTTGCCTTCTCACAAAGCGTTACGCCCCGTTACCGTCTTGTTCTTGACGTCAAGAACCATCATATTTCGCGCTAGGCATGCTGGAGCTCCGCCAGCGGCGCCTGGCCCCTGGGGTCTCTCCGAGAGGGCCTGTCACCGGACGGGGCAGAAGCAACAGAGGATTTCCAATGGCTGATCCCATTCGCAACTACCAGACGTCCGCCGCCCCCGGCGCGCGCGTCGATATCGATCAGGGCCTGCGCGCCTATATGATCAAAGTCTACAACCTCATGGGGCTTGGCCTGCTCATTACCGGCCTTGCCGCCTGGGGCGCCTTCCACCTCGCCGTCACCGGCGATGGCCAGCTGACCGCTTTCGGCCAGCTCATCTATGCAAGCGCGTTCCGCTGGGTCGTGATCCTGGCGCCGCTCGCGGCCGTGATGTTCCTGTCGTTCCGCATCCAGTCGATGAGCGTAGGGGCGGCGCAGACCACGTTCTGGGTCTATGCGGGCCTTGTCGGCCTGTCGCTGTCGACGGTCTTCCTCGTCTACACCGGCACGAGCATCACCCAGACCTTCTTCGCCACGGCCGCGGCCTTCGGCGGCCTGTCGCTCTACGGCTACACCACCAGGCGCGACCTGTCGGCGTTCGGCTCGTTCCTGATCATGGGCGTGATCGGCCTGCTGATCGCGATGCTGATCAACATCTTCCTGCAGTCGTCGGCGCTTGGCTTCGCGATCTCGGCGATCGGCGTGCTGGTGTTCGCCGGCCTCACCGCCTATGACACGCAGAAGATCAAGGAGATGTATTTCGAGGGCGACGTCGCCGACGTGGCCGGCCGCAAGGCGATCATGGGCGCGCTGCGCCTCTATCTCGACTTCATCAACCTGTTCATGTTCCTGCTGCAGTTCATGGGCGACCGCCGCTAAGGGCAGCTGCCCGGTCTCAGTGGACCATAGACTTTGCGAAGGGCGGCCCAACGGCCGCCCTTTCTTTTTGCGCAGTCCTTTGCTGTTATCGAGGCAGGAAAGAGAGTTGCACAAATTATGAGCACTATTGCGATCAGGGCCGCCGTCCCGGCCGACCTCGACCGAATCACGGAAATCTATGCCGATGCGGTCGCGCATGGCACGGCGAGCTACGAGCTGGAGCCGCCCAGCCGTGCCGAAATGGGCAACCGGTTCGACAGCCTGGCATCGGGCGGCTTCCCCTATCTGGTGGCGGAGAAGGACGGCGCCGTGCTCGGCTATGCCTATGCCGGGCCGTTCCGGCCGCGCCCCGCCTACCGATTCGTCATCGAGGATTCGGTCTATGTCGCGCCCGAGGCGAAGGGGCAAGGCGTGGGCTCGCTGCTGATGCAGGCCTTGATCGAGACGGCGCGCGCGGCGGGCTTCCGCCAGATCATCGCGGTGATCGGCGACGGCCACGCGGACAGCGCTTCGGTGCGGCTGCACGAAAAGCTCGGCTTCCGCCATTCCGGTCGCCTGGAAGGGTCGGGCTACAAGCACGGGCGCTGGCTGGACACGGTGTTCATGCAGCTTTCGCTGAATGGCGGCGCGTCGCTGCCGCCGGACCGCAATTCGCTGCCCGAACGGAAGTTTCGCGGGGAACGGAACTGAGGAATTGGGGAACTGAAGAAAAGCATTCAGAGCCGACTGGATCGCCTCCTTCCTTTTTTCTCCAGTTCCTCAATTCTTCAGTTCTTCAATTCCTCTTTCCGGACTACGCTTCGACAACCTTCAGCTTCGCATCGAAAACCCCGAGCACGCGGCCGAGTTCCTGGCCACGCTTCAGGATGCGGCCACCGGCGGCGATGACGGCGAAAGCGCCTTGGCGACGCGCCAGCCTGGGGTCCTTGACGATCTGGAACAGCGGCACTTCGCTGGCCCGGCGGAAGACGGAAAAGACAGCGCGATCAGTGAGATGGTCGATCGCGTAGTCGCGCCATTCATTGGCCGCCACCATGCGTCCGTAAAGCCTCAGGATCTGGTCGAGCTCGCGCCGGTCAAACCGCACCGGCTGGTCGAGGCGGGCGTTGCGCGCCTCGTGCAACGGGATCAATATTCCGGATGCTTCCCCATCCTCCGTCCCGCTGCTGTGATCGGTCATGCCTCGATCCTTCGATTGAATCATGCGCCGGCCAAGGTTCGCGCTTTCACGATGGAATTGCAAGGGCGCGGTCGAATTGCAAGGGCCGGGCAAGCACGCGCGCGGTCACGCGGTTTCCCAAACGTCCAGTCACGTTTGCGAAACACATGTTGGAATTGGTGATGCTTCGCCACAATCTCGCCACAAATAATCCGCGCTCATGCCCCAATGTCCGACGAATTTACCGGCGTTGCCTGAGACGGTTCGGTCCGGCACCGGCTCGTAAACCCCAAGCCCCCCGCCCACGGGTCAGCGTCGGATCGAACCAACCTCGGTTTTTCCTTGGAAAAATCAGGTGCGACGATCCCAAAACCTGAATGACCGGCGTCAGAAGCAAGCTGACGCCGGTTTTTTATTGCGTGGATTTTCCCTTCTCCCCCTGCGGGAGAAGGTGGATCGGCGCGTAGCGCCGAGACGGATGAGGGTGTTCCAGCGGAGTGAGACGTGGGTGTTCACTGGAACACCCCTCATCCGTCGCCTTCGGCGACACCTTCTCCCACAGGGGAAGAAGGAAGAAGGCGCTAAAGCCGATCCGGCTTGCGGATGAAGGCGGCGCCGAGGATCGGCCCGGGCATGCCGTCCTTGCCGACCGACTGCAGCAGCACCGCGCAGCCGCCCTTCTTGGCGATCTCGGTCATCGGCAATTCGTAGCGCTGCGCCTTGCCGTGCCACATGCCGGCGGTCTGGATGTCGGAAACGGCGTTCCAGTAGGTCAGGCTGCGGCCGCTGTTCTCGCCCTGGCCGATCTTCACCATCTGCGGCGGATTGAAATAGACGATCACCACATGCGCGTCGGCCGGGCCGTTGCCGGCATCGCCCGCGTCGATCATGACACGATCGCTGGTGCGGCTCACCTTGACGGCGACACGCATGCCCTCGCCGATCCTGTCCATGCGCGCCAGGGCGCCGTCGACATCCTTGCGGCTGGCGCCGTTGACGTGGCTGCGGCCATTGATGACGGCTTGCGGCGTGTAGACCGAGCGGTTGCCGAAGGCGCGCATATAGTCATACTGGCGCTCGGTGTTCTCCTTGGTGCTCAGCGTGTCCTGCCAACCGAGATAGTCCCAGTAATTGACGTGGTAGGCGAGCGCGACGATGTCGTCCTTGCCGGCGAGCTCAGCGAAGAACTCGTCGGCCGGCGGACAGGAACTGCAGCCCTGGCTGGTGAACAATTCGACCACGCCCAAGGGCTTGTCGGCTTGAGGCTTGCCGGTCGCGGCCTTCTCGGGCTCGGCTGCCAGGGCCACGCCGCCCAACGCCGTAAGGGCCAGCGCTACTGCCGCAAGCCGCAATCGTCCTTGAAATGCCATGACTTTTCCAATTCCCGCCGGTGACGCCGGCCTTGTTCTGATTGCTAAAATATGTGGCAGAAGCGCCAGTCAACGGGAAGTCACGTTGCAGTGAAATTTTGCTGTTGCAACCGCAGGTAAGGCCGCAATAGGAGAGGCCATTGCATTTCAAGGCGCGGTTCGATTCGGGAGCAGCAACCCTCACCATGTGGCAAACTCTCCTGACCCCCGTCGATCTCTATTGCGAACGGACGGGTCCTGGACTTTGGGCCGAGCCGGCTAATGCTTGGACCAACCTGGCTTTCATTGCCGCGGGACTATGGGGTGCCCAGCAGGTGCGGCGACACAAGGCCGGCACCTTCGCCGAAGTGCTGGCCTGGTGGGTGGTGGCGATCGGCATCGGCTCGACCTTGTTCCACACCTTCGCCAGCAAAGGCACGATCTGGGCCGACATCCTGCCGATCGCCGGCTTCACGCTCGCCTACACGCTGTTCAACCTGAGGCGTTTCCTCGGCATGGAATGGGGCAAGGCGATCCCCGTCTTCGTCGCCTTCTATGTCGTGGCTGGCCTGATCGCCTATGCCGTGCCGGACTGGCTGCGCCAGGCCTCGAACGGCACCACGGGCTACCTGCCGCCCTTCCTGGCGCTCGCCTTCTTCGGGGCGTGGGTGGCGGCCACCGGCAACCGGGCCGGCTGGTACAATCTGACCGGATCGGCGATCTTCGTCGTCTCGGTGATCTGCCGCATGATCGATCCGCTGGTCTGCCCCAGCTTCCCGCTTGGCACGCACTTCCTCTGGCACATCTTCAACGGGCTGATGCTGGCCGTGCTGCTGGCGGCGACGGCGCGGTTCGGGAAAGCTAAGGGAGTAGGGGAGTAAGGGAGTAAGGGAGTAGGGGAGTAGGGGAGTAGGGGGAAGAAGACTGCGGCAGGGTGACTTTTCCCTACTGCCCTATTCCCTTACTCCCCTACTCCCTTATTGCTGCTAAGCAGCCAAATCGCGCAGCACGTATTGCAGGATGCCGCCGTTCTTGAAGTAGTCGAGCTCATCCAGCGTATCGATGCGGCAGACGATCGGCACGTTCTTCACCGCGCCGTCGCCATAGGTGACCTTGGCGACCATCTTCTGGCGCGGCTTGATGGCGTCCAGGCCGTCGATCTCGACCAGCTCGTCGCCCTTCAGGTTGAGCGAGGCCCATGAGGTGCCGTCCTCGAAGACGAACGGGATGACGCCCATGCCGACCAGGTTCGAGCGGTGGATGCGCTCGAAGGACTGGGCGATGACCGCGCGCACGCCGAGCAGGTTGGTGCCCTTGGCCGCCCAGTCGCGCGACGAGCCGTTGCCGTATTCGACGCCGGCGAAGATCACCAGCGGCACGCCTTCCCGCTTGTATTCCATCGCGGCGTCGTAGATCGACATCTCCTCCTTCGAGGGATAGTGGATCGTGTAGCCGCCCTCGCGACCGTTCTCGCCCAGCATGTGGTTGCGGATGCGGATGTTGGCGAAGGTGCCGCGCATCATCACCTCGTGATTGCCGCGCCGCGTGCCATACTGGTTGAAGTCGGCGACGCCGACGCCATGCTCGGTGAGATACTTGCCGGCGGGCGATGCAGCCTTGATCGAACCCGCCGGCGAGATGTGGTCGGTGGTGATCTTGTCGCCGAAGAGACCCAGAACTCGCGCGCCCTTGATGTCGCCGACCTTGCCGAAGGAGCGGCCCATGCCGGCGAAATAGGGCGGGTTCTGTACATAGGTCGAGTGGTCGTCCCAGGCATAGGTCTGGCCTTCCGGCGCCTTGACCTTCTGCCAGTAGGCGTCGCCCTTGAAGACGTCGGCATATTTGCGGGCGAACAGCTCGCGGGTGACGTTCTTTTCGATGAATTCCTGGATCTCGGCCGAGGTCGGCCAGATGTCCTTGAGATAGACCGGCTTGCCGTCACTGCCTTCGCCAAGCGGTTCGGTCGTCAGGTCCCTGGTCACCGTGCCGGCCAAAGCATGCGCCACCACCAGCGGCGGCGAGGCGAGGTAGTTCGCCTGCACGTCCGGAGAGACGCGGCCTTCGAAGTTGCGGTTGCCGGACAAGACCGCGGCGGCGATCAGGCCCTTGTCGTTGATGGTCTTCGAGATCGGCGCCGGCAGCGGGCCGGAATTGCCGATGCAGGTGGTGCAGCCGAAGCCGACCAGGTTGAAACCGATCTGGTCGAGCTCCTTCTGCAGGCCGGACTTCTCGAGATATTCGGCCACGACCTGGCTGCCGGGGGCGAGCGAGGTTTTCACCCACGGCTTCTGCTTCAGGCCACGGCGGTTGGCGTTGCGGGCGAGCAGCCCTGCGCCGATCAGCACGCTGGGGTTCGAGGTGTTGGTGCACGACGTGATGGCGGCGATGACGACGTCGCCATGGCCGAGATCGTGGTCGGTGCCTTCGACAGCGTAGCGTTTCGAGATCTCGGCGGCCTTCTTGTATTCGGTCTCCATCGCCTTGGCGAAGCCGGCGGGGATGCCTTCCAGAGGAACGCGGCCCTCGGGGCGCTTCGGGCCGGCCATGGACGGCACGACGTCGCCGAGGTCGAGCTCGAGCAGGTCGGTGAAGACCGGATCGGCGGAGCCCGTGTCGCGCCACATGCCTTGCGCCTTCGAATAGGCCTCGACCAGCGCGATGCGGTTCTCCTCGCGGCCGGACATGGTCAGGTAGCGGATGGTTTCCGAGTCGACCGGGAAGAAGCCGCAGGTCGCGCCATATTCCGGCGCCATGTTGCCGATGGTGGCGCGGTCGGCCAGCGTCATGTTGGACAGGCCGGGGCCGAAGAACTCGACGAACTTGCCGACGACGCCCTTCTTGCGCAGCATCTGGGTGACGGTGAGCACGAGGTCGGTGGCGGTGACGCCTTCCTTGAGCTTGCCGGTGAGGCGGAAGCCGATGACTTCGGGCAAAAGCATGGAGACCGGCTGGCCGAGCATCGCGGCCTCGGCCTCGATGCCGCCGACGCCCCAGCCGAGCACTCCGAGACCGTTGATCATGGTGGTGTGCGAATCGGTGCCTACGCAGGTGTCCGGATAAGCGGTGGTCTCGCCGTCCTCGCTATTGGTCCACACCACCTGGCCGAGATATTCGAGGTTGACCTGGTGGCAGATGCCGGTGCCGGGCGGCACGACGCGGAAGTTGCGGAAGGCCTGCTGGCCCCATTTCAGGAACTTGTAGCGTTCCTCGTTGCGCTCATATTCGAGCTCGACATTGCGGGCGAAGGCCATCGGCGTGCCGAACTCGTCGACGATGACGGAGTGGTCGATGACAAGGTCGACCGGCACCAGCGGGTTGATCTTCTCCGGGTCGCCGCCGAGCGCCTTGATGCCGTCGCGCATCGCCGCCAGGTCGACCACCGCCGGAACGCCGGTGAAATCCTGCATCAGCACCCGGGCCGGGCGATAGGCGATCTCGACGCCGGCGGTGCCCTTGTCGGTCAGCCAGCCGGCCACGGCCTGGATCGATTCCTTGGTGACCGAGCGGCCGTCCTCGTTGCGCAGCAGGTTCTCCAGCAGCACCTTCATCGAATAAGGCAGCTGGGCGATGCCGGTGAGGCCGTTCTTCTCGGCCTCGACGAGGTTGAAGTAAACATAGTCCGCGCCACCCACGGTCAGGGTGCGGCGGCAATTGAAGCTGTCGAGGGATTTTGACACGTGCGATCCGTCCTTGTCTGTTCAGCCTGAAAGGGAACGGACGCCGATGGCATGCAATCACGCGCAAAGGTGCGGGTACGGCCATTTCCGCTGTCCGCTCCCAAGCAACCCGAGCCGTTCAAGGCGGCGCGTGCGCTGGTTCGGCGCAAATTCTGTTCCCGCGCCGACCGCTGGCACGGATGAACCGCATATAGAGAATTTCCTTGAATAGTTCTAGACAGTCGAAAGGCAAATTTGTGCGATGCGGCGGCGGCCGCGAAACGGTGCTTTCGGGACGGGCAAAGAATGCGGCTGATCGCCGAAAATCTGGGCGGCGAGCGCGGCGGCGAGACGGTTTTTTCCAACATCGGCTTCGCGCTCGACAAGGGCGAGGCGCTTATCGTCACCGGTCCGAACGGGTCGGGCAAATCGACGCTGCTGAGGGTAGTCGCCGGCTTGCTGCCAGCCGCCGCGGGCAAAGTGCTTGTCGAAGGTGGCGGCGAGGCTTTCCCGACCATCGCCTCGGCCTCGCATTACCTTGGCCATCTCAACGCGATGAAGACGGCGCTCAGCGTCGAGGAGAATCTCGGCTTCTGGCGCGCGTTTCAGGGCGAGCCCGGACTGGGGGTCGAGGAGGCGCTGGAGACGGTGGCGCTCGGCGGGCTCGGCCATCTGCCCTTCGGCTATCTGTCGACCGGGCAGAGACGACGGGCTTCGATCGCCAAGCTTCTGGTCAGCCGGCGGCCGGTCTGGCTGCTCGACGAGCCGACGGCGGGGCTGGACAAGGCCTCGGAGGAGCGGTTCGCGGGGCTGATGCGGGGGCATCTCGGCGAAGGTGGGATTCTGGTCGCAGCCACGCATCTGCCGTTGGGGTTGGAAGGGGCGAAGGTGCTGGGGATGGGGGAGGTTCTTTGATGTCGGCGCTCTACGGCCCCCCCCTCTGCCCTGCCGGGCATCTCCCCCTCAGGGGGGGAGATTGGCGGTTCGGGCGCCTCGCTAGCCTTGCCACGCTGGAGATTGGCGAAGGCCGAAGTGACATCCAATCTCCCCCCTTGAGGGGGGTGAGGAGAGGTCCGCATAGCGGACGAAAAGCCAATTGCTTGGCTTTTCGAACGACGAACGCCCGGAGCGACAGCGAAGGGCCGAGGCCGGCAGGCCAGAGAGGGGGGCCTGGGCGCAGGCATCTCACATCATGCTAGCACTCTTCCTGCGCGACATCCGCCTCTCCATCCGCGCCGGCGGCGGGGCGCTGATTGGCGTCATCTTCTTCCTCGCGGTCATCGTCACCATCCCGTTCGGCGTCGGCCCCGATCTCAATCTCCTGGCGCGCATCGGCCCAGCGATCCTGTGGATCGCCGCGCTACTCGCCTGCCTGCTCGGGCTCGATCGCCTCTTCCAGGCCGACCGCGAGGACGGCTCGCTCGACCTGCTGGTGTTGAACGGCGACCGCCATATGCTGGCGCTGACGGTGCTGACGAAATGCCTGGCGCACTGGGCGGGCAGCGTGCTGCCGTTGGTGGTCGCGGCTCCCTTGCTCGGCCTGTTCATGAACATGGAGCCGCTGGGCATCGGCGCCACGGCGCTCACCCTTCTCATCGGCACGCCGGCCATCACTTTCATCGGCGCGGCGGGGGCTGCCGTGGCGGTGGCGCTGCCGCGCGGCGGATTGCTGATTTCGGTGCTGGTGCTGCCCTTGACCATCCCGGTGCTGATCTTCGGTGTTTCGGCAAGCTATGGCGCCGTCGCCGATCCGGCGCCGTTCCTGCAGCCTTTCCTCATTCTCGCCGCGCTGACGCTGTTTCTTGCCGTGATTGGCCCCTTGGCGGCGGCATTGGCGTTGCGGCACGGGACGGATTGAGACGACGAAGACGTTGTTTTTCACTGCGGCACCGCGACAAATTGCGGGGCGGCCGCGCTGGGGGTAGAGCAATTCCATGAAAGTGCGGGCGATTTCCCGCGCGCAATTGCGCAAAGACAAGGAAATACGGCGGATCGCTGTCTCAGTGGAGACGGTGAAACGCTCCAGGGGAAGACATGATCGCAACGATTGGCATGACGGATAGTGGGGTGCGGCCGACATGAGCGCTCACGCCCTGTTCGTCACCGCCGCCTATGCCATCACGGCCGTCGTGCTCGCCGGGCTGATCGGCTGGATCCTGCTCGACCAGCGGGGGCGCAAACGTGAGCTCGCGGCGCTGGAGGCGGCCGGCGTGCGGCGGCGCTCCGACAAATCCGGGGCGGCAAAACCGTGAACAGCGAGACCGAAGCTTCGGCGCCGCGCCGCCGCTTGTTCGTGCTTTTGCCGCTGCTGGTGTTCCTGGGACTGGCGGGGCTGTTCCTGTCGCAGTTGCTTTCGGGCCGCGACACCTCGGAAATCCCCTCGGCGCTGATCGGGCTGCCGGCGCCGCAGACCAGCCTGCCGCCGCTCGAAGGGATGAGCCTGCCGGGGCTCGAGTCAAAAGACTTTGCCGGCAAGGTGACGCTGGTCAACGTGTTCGCGTCCTGGTGCGCGCCGTGCCGGGAAGAGCATCCGGTGCTGCTCGGCCTGTCGCAGGACAAGCGCTTCACGCTTGCCGCGCTGAACTACAAGGACCAGCCGGAAAACGCCCGCCGCTTCCTTGGCGATCTCGGCAATCCCTATCAGGCGATCGGCGTCGACCCGGCCGGGCGCGCGGCGATCGACTGGGGCGTCTATGGCGTGCCGGAGACCTTTGTCATCGGCAAGGACGGCAAGATCGCCTACAAGCATGTCGGGCCGCTGACGCCGGAATCGGCGCGGGACCTGCTGCTGCCGCAGATCGAGAAAGCGCTGGCGGCGCCGGGTTGAGGCGCCTCCCCTCCTTCGTCGTTCTAGGGCGAAGCAAGGAGCGAAGCGACGCGGCGCAGACCCTAGAATCCATTCCGTGACGCTGATCGTGGAGCACGGCGGTCTAGAATTGGCGCTTGTGCAGCGCGCGTTCCGCATCGCTGCGACGCTCGAAAGTCACGGAATGGATTCTCGGGTCAAGCCCGAGAATGACGAAGTGGCCGGGCGATCGGCCTGCCGCTCAACCGTAGATCTGCTTGTGGACCTGGTAGAGCATCTCGGAACGATCGGCGCGCAGATCGGCGAGATCGCGGCTGGACAGGTTCTCGATTTCGGCGACGAGGCGGTTGTAGTGGCGGCGCTTGGCCATGCTGGCGCGGGCGCGGGAGACAAAATTGTCGAACATGACAGGGTTCCTTCTATGCCGCGTACACGCGGCCGGTGTTTCCTCCCTGACGATTGCAATGATGACATAGGAATGGTGCGTTGCAAAAGAAAGATGTTGCAATGCACCATTGCAACCAGCGCATAGCCGGTTAATCGCGGGCTAACAGGCTATGCGTCCGGCGCGGCATCCCATGACCGGCCCGCTTCACGCAGTTCTCATCCGTTTTGTCATACAAATCCTGGCCTGCCGTCTTGCCAGATCGCCTTCGGGCTGGCTTGATTTGCCCGTCACGTGAATGCCGGGAGGAGAATGCATGGCGGCCGCAGACTATTACGAAGTTCTCGATCCGCGCTTCGCGCGCCTTTTCAACGGCAGCGCGCAGGTGGAAAAGCTGTTCACCGGCTGCCGCTGGGCGGAAGGGCCGGCCTGGTTCGCCGCCGGCCGCTATGTCGTCTGGTCGGACATCCCGAACAATCGGATGCTGCGCTATGACGAGACCGACGGAAGCGTCAGCGTGTTCCGGCAGCCGTCCGGCAACTCCAACGGCAACACGGTCGACCGGCAGGGCCGGCTGGTGACCTGCGAGCATTCCGGCCGCCGCGTCAGCCGCACCGAATTCGACGGCTCTATCACCACCATCGCAGAGAAGTGGAAGGGCAAGCGGCTGAACTCGCCCAACGATGTGGTCGTACGCTCCGACGGTTCGATCTGGTTCACCGATCCGAGCTACGGCATCGACACCGACTATGAGGGCGACAAGGCCGAAAGCGAGATCGGCGCCTGCAACGTCTATCGCGTCGATCCGGAGACAGGCGATGTCGAGGCCGTCATCACCGATATGGTGCGGCCGAACGGTCTCGCCTTCTCGCTCGACGAAAGCCTGCTCTATGTCGTAGACACCGGCCGCACGCATGGCGAGAAGAACCCGGCGCATATGCGCGTCTTCACTATCGGCAAGCACGGCAAGAAGGTTTCCGGCGGCAAGGTGTTCGCCGACTGCACCGCCGGCCTGTTCGATGGTTTCCGGCTCGATTCCGACGGACGCATCTGGACAAGTGCTGCCGACGGCATCCATTGCTACGACCCCGACGGCACGCTGATCGGCAAGGTCAAGGTGCCGGAAGTGACCGCCAACTGCGTCTTCGGCGGCAACAAGCTCAACTGCCTCTACATCGCCGGCACCACCTCGCTCTACATGGTGCGGCTCATGGTGAACGGGGCGAAAACATTTTGAAGCTGCTGCAGGCGCTTTTCTGGCCCTTGCTAGCCTTTCTGCGCATCCCCGCAGCGCCCGCCGCGCTGCGGTTCCCGCAACCGCCGCTATCCGCTTTGCCGGAGCGACTTGCGAAACCGTCGCCTGAAGCCGACCGGCAGAACTCAAGGGGAGGACATCATGCCATTCGTCAACATACGCATCGTCAAGGAAGTGATCGCCGCCGATCCGGCCGGCAAGAAGGCTGACATCGCCAAGAAAGTGACCTCGGCCATCATGGAGGCCACGGGGCTTACCAATAACGATGTCTGGGTGGTGTTCGAGGAGGTCAACGCGCGCGACTGGTATGTCGGCAAGACCGACGTCGAGACGCTAAGGAAGGGGTAGCTCTTTCCCTTCTCCCCTTGTGGGGTGAGCAGCCGGTTCACCGAAGGTGAATTCATCGTGCCAGTGGCACGATGAAAGGCCGGCGAACGCCGGGACGCTGCGGAGCAGCGGGGACCCGGCCGGGGGTGGATCGGCCACCACCCGGCCCTTCGCAGGCTCAGGGCGTTCGAAGCTCGAAAAGCCAAGCAATTGGCTTTTCGTCCGCTGACGCGGACCGCTTCTCACCCCACAAGGGGAGAAGGGAAGACCGCTCATTGTCCGCGAATAAAATCCGTGAAACCCCGCACCGCCTCACGCATCGCCTGGCGGTTCGCATCCTCCGCCAGGATCGCTTCCATCTCCGCCGGCTTCTTGCCCAGCAGCGCAATCTCCAGCGCCCTCTCCTCATACAGCGCGAACGACATCGTGCGCATGATTTCGGCCAACGCCGCCCGCGCATAGAGCGAGCGGGGCGAGGCATGCACCAGCATCGCCGGCTTGCCCACCGCGGCGTCGCGGGAGACCAGCCAGTCCAGCGCGTTCTTCATGCCGCCGGGCACGCCATGCGCATATTCAGGGCAAGAGATGATGACACCGTCGGCGCGGGTCACCGCCTCGATCAGCCGCGCCGCTTCCGCCGGCGTGCGCTCGCCCTCGTCGTCGGGGTTGAAGATCGGCAGCCGGCCAAGGCCGTCATAGACCTGGATGCGGCAGTCCGCGGGGGCGTTGGCGGCCAAAGCGGCAAGCAGGGCCGCGTTGGTCGAGGCGGCGCGCAGGCTGCCCGATATGGCGATGATCTCGATCAAGGGAGAGAGCCGGACGAAGGGTGAGTCGCCCGGCAAGCCTACCACATGGTCTGCCGGTAATCGTCGTCCAGCTCGCGGTCGATTTCGCCGGCGCTTTCGCTCAGCGCCAGCTGGTCGCGGATGATCTGGCCGAGCGTCGGCAGGGTCGCGCGGTCGTACCAGGTCTCCGGCTTCCACAGATCCGAGCGCATGAAGGCCTTGGCGCAGTGCATGTAGGCGGCCTTGACCGTCACCACGATCACGCTCAGCGGCTCCTTGCCGTCGACAGCCAGGCGTTCGCGCAAGGTAGGGTCGAGGGTGATGCGCGCATCGCCATTGACGCGTAGCGTCTCGTTCATGCCGGGAATAAGGAAGAGCAGCCCGACCGACGGGTTGCGGATGATGTTTTCCAGCGTGTCCAGCCGGTTGTTGCCGGGGCGGTCGGGAATGGCGATGGTGGAGTTGTCGAGGATGGCGGTGAAGCCGGGCTTGTCGCCCTTGGGCGTCACGTCGGCGTTGCCGGCGCCGTCGGAGGAGCCGATCAGCACGAAGGGGCTCTTGCCGATGAAGGAGCGGCAATGGCCGTCGAGGGCTTTGAGTTCCTTGCGAATCGAGCCGTCGGTCGGCCGGGGCGTCTTGTAGATCGTCCTCAGCTCGTCATGCGTGGCGAGGAATTCCATGCCGTCCCCCAAAATCTCGTCTAAATCTTTGCCCTTAGTTGCCGGCCTTCTCTTCCTTGGGCTTTTCCTCCAGCGAGTGGCGCATGATCAGCGGCATCTGGCTGAAGGTGAACAGCAAGGTGATCGGGATCGTGCCCCAGACCTTGAAATATAGCCAGGTCGCTTCCGAGAAGTTGCGCCACATGACTTCGTTGAGCACGGCCAGGAACAGGAAGAACAGGCCCCAGCGGAAGGTCAGCTTGCGCCAGCCTTCGGCATCGAGCTGGAACGCGGAATCGAAGACGTAGCCGAGCAGCGAGCGGCCGAACAGCAGTCCGCCGAGAAGCGTGACGCCGAACAGCGAGTTGATGATGGTCGGCTTCATGAAGGCAAAGGTCTTGTCCTGCAGGTAAAGCGCCAACGCGCCGAAGACGAAGACGACGATCGCCGAGACCAGCGGCATCAGCGGCAGGCTGCGCGTCAGCAGCCAGGAAGCGCTCAGCGAAAGCGCGGTCGCGACCATGAAGAAGGCGGTGGCGATCAGGATCGGCTCGCCGAGATGGGTGAGCACCGGGAATTTCTCGGCCAGCCACTCGCCGCGGATGGTGGTGAAGAAGAACACCAGGCCAGGGCCAAGCTCGAGCAGAAACTTCAAGCCGGGATTCATCGGCTTGCGGCGTGGATCGGACGGGTCGCGTTCGATGATGTTCATAAAAGTCCTTCTTGCGCATGATCTGGCCAAAAAGCAGGCGGCCCTTCCAAGATCATGCCTTTGTTCAAGCCACGCCGGCGATCGCCCTCGCGAATTCGCTGGCGGAAAACGGTTCGAGGTCGTCGACCTGCTCGCCGACGCCGATGAAATAGACCGGCAGCCGGTGCTTGGCGGCGATCGCCACCAGAATACCGCCGCGCGCCGTGCCGTCCAGCTTGGTCATCACAAGGCCGTTAACGCCGGCGACATTGCGGAAGATCTCGACCTGGTTCAGCGCGTTCTGCCCGGTGGTGGCGTCGACCGTCTGCAGCACGGTGTGCGGCGCTTCCGGATCGAGCTTGCCCAGCACGCGCACGATCTTTTCCAGTTCCGCCATCAGCTCGGTCTTGTTCTGCAGGCGCCCGGCCGTGTCGATGATCAAAACGTCGGAGCCGGCCTCCTTCGCCTTCTCGAAGGCGTCATAGGCGAGGCCCGCCGCATCGGCGCCGAGCTTGGTGGCGATGACCGGCGATTTCGTGCGCTCGCCCCAGATCTTGAGCTGCTCGATCGCGGCGGCGCGGAACGTGTCGCCAGCCGCCAGCATCACTTTCAGGCCGCCATCGGTGAGCTTGGCGGCGAGTTTGCCGATGGTGGTGGTCTTGCCGGTACCGTTGACGCCGACGACCAGGACGACATGCGGCTTGTGGCTAAGGTCGAGCTCGAGCGGCCTGGCGACCGGCGCCAGCACCTTCTCCACCTCCGCCGCCATCACGGCGCGGACTTCCGCGTCGGAGACGTCGCGGCCATAGCGGCTGGAGGCGAGCGAATCGGTGACGCGAAGCGCCGTCTCGACGCCAAGATCGGCGCGGATCAGCACGTCCTCCAGGTCTTGCAGCGTCTCCTCGTCCAGCTTGCGCTTGGTGAAGACGCCGGCAATGTTGCCGGTGAGCTCGCGCGAGGAGCGGGCGAGCCCTTCGCGCATGCGCTGGAACCAGGAACGCCGCGGCGCCGGCTCCGGCGCTTTCACCGGCTCGGCCTTCTGCTCGACCTTTTTCGAGACCGTGACCTTGCCGGCGGCGGGGGCCGGATTTGGCGGCGACGGCAGGGCGTCCGGTTCGGGTGCGATCTCGGCAAGGATGGGCTGCGGCTCGACAGGCGCGGGCTGTCGAATAGGGGGCGCGATTTCCGCTTCGGCGGATGGTTCTACAGAAGGCGTCTCCGCCGGCGGCACCTCGATTGGTACAGGTGTCTCGGCTGGAACCTCACTCGGCGGTGTCGGCACTTCGGCCGGTGCCGGCTCGGGCTGCGGTTCAGGGCGGGAAGGCGCGATCTCCGGCTCAGCCGGCGCGGGCGCGGGCACCTCCTGCGGGACAGGCTCAGGCGCTGGTTCCGGCGCGGGTGAAGGCCCAGGTTGCGCCGGCGGCACTTCCTCCGGTGCCGGCGGCACAGGCTCAGGCGCCGGTTGCGGTTCTTCTTCGGGCTGCGGCAGCGGTTCCGGCTCGGTGGGAACGATCGGCTCGGGCTCCGGCGGGACCGTCGGCTCCGGCGCGGGCGTAGGCTCTTCGGGCAGCGGAGCGGGGGCAAGCTCAAGAGCCGGTTCTCTCGCCGGCGCGGCCTCCGCCACAGATTGCTGTTCGTCGCGCGCCAAAACTTCCGGCGCGGCCTGATCGGCCTCCGGCTTCAGCGCGTCCAGCTGATCCCATTTGATCGGCGGCAGCGGGGCGGTCTCGTCGACGCGCTCCTCGACGACCTCTTTCTTGCCGAACGAAAATATCTTCTTGAAAAAACCAGCCATGCGTCTCGCAGTCTCAGGCGGCTTGCGCGGCAAGCGGAGCCGCAATCAGTCGGGCACCGTCATGGCCGGCGATCACGGCCTCGACGATCTCGCCGGGCGCGCCGGCGTCGATCGCGGCCAGTGTGAAACCCTCGGTGCGGCCGAGCCCGTCGCGCTCGATCAGGATCGACTGCCGCGTGCCGGGCAGCGACGACAAATGACGGCGATAGGCGGCCTCGCCGGCGGCGCGCAGCCTCGCGGCGCGCGCCTTCACCACATCGCGGCGAACCTGCGGCATGCGCGCGGCGGGCGTGCCTTCGCGCGGGCTGAACGGAAAGACATGGAGATGCGTCAGCCCGCATTCCTCGACTATTCTTTCCGAATTCTCGAACATCGCCTCGGTCTCGGTCGGGAAGCCGGCGATGATGTCGGCGCCGAAGACGATGCCGGGGCGCAGCTTGCGCACGTCCTCGCAGAAGCGGATCGACTGGTCGCGAAGATGCCTCCGCTTCATGCGCTTCAGGATCATGTCGTCGCCCGATTGCAGCGACAGATGCAGATGCGGCATCAGCCTCTGCTCGGTGGCGATGGCGTCGAGCAGGTCGTCGTCGGCCTCGATGGAATCGATCGACGACAGCCGCAGCCGCTTCACGTCCGGCGCCTGGCGCAGGATGGTCTTCACCAGCTTTCCAAGCTTGGGGCTGCCCGGCAGGTCGGCGCCGAAGCTGGTCATGTCGACGCCGGTCAAAACGATCTCGGCATAGCCGTTGCCGGCCAGACGCTTGACCTGCTCGACCACCGCGCCCATCGGCACGGAGCGCGAGTTGCCGCGGCCGTAAGGAATGATGCAGAAGGTGCAGCGATGGTCGCAGCCGTTCTGCACCTGCACGAAGGCGCGCGCCCGGCCCTCGATGGCGTCGACCATGTGGCCGGCTGTCTCGCGCACCGAGAAAATGTCGTTGACGCGCGCCTTCTCGGTGTCGTTCACGCCGAAATCGGGCAGCGCGCGGTAGGAGTTGGCCTTGAGCTTCTCCTCATTGCCGAGCACGAGGTCGACCTCGTCCATGGCGGCGAAATTCTGCGGCTCGGTCTGTGCCGCGCAGCCGGTGACGATGATGCGGGCTGAAGGGTTCTCACGGCGCGCCTTGCGGATCGCCTGCTTGGCCTGGCGCACGGCTTCGGCCGTGACGGCGCAGGTGTTGAAGATGACGGCGCCGCCTTGCAGCGCGCCCAGGCCGGCGCTCTCCGCCTCGCGGCGCATCACTTCCGATTCATAGGTGTTGAGGCGGCAGCCGAAGGTGACGACGTCGATACCCTTGCCGGTGAGGGCTTGGGCCGCGCCTTTTTCAAGGGCGGACATCAGGCGGCGCTTTCGGTGTCGCGGGCCCAGGCGCCGGTCGAGGGATCGAAGCTGCCGGAAAATTCCCATTCGGCAGCACCCGTCAGGATGACGTGATCGTCATCGCGCCATTCGACATTGAGCTCGCCGCCGCCAGGCGTCAGCAGCGAGACGCGGCGGCCGGTGCGCCTGGTGCGAGCGGCCGCGACCACGGCGGCGCAGGCGGCCGAGCCGCAGGCCTTGGTAAGGCCGGCGCCGCGCTCCCAGGTGCGGATGATCATGGTTTCGGGCGATGTGACCTGGGCAATGGTGATGTTGGCGCGCTCGGGGAAGATCGGATGGTTCTCGAGCAGCGGGCCGAAGCGGTCGAGCTCGTAGGACCAGACGTCGTTGTCGACCCAGAAGATCGCATGCGGGTTGCCCATCGATACCGCCGAGGGCGAATGGAGAACCGGCGCGTCGATCGGGCCGATCTGCAATTCGATCATACGAGTGTCGCGGAACTCTTCCGCCAGCGGGATCTCCTGCCAGCCGAAGCGCGGCTTGCCCATGTCGACCGAGATCAGGCCGTCGGCATGCTCCTCGGCATTCAGGATGCCGGCGCGGGTCTCGAAGGTGAAGCTCTTCTGGCCGGTCTCGGCGGCCAAGGCCTGGACGACGCAGCGCGTGCCGTTGCCGCAGGCCTGCGCGCTGGTGCCATCGGAATTCAGGATGTCGATATAATAGGCGGTGCCCGGTGTGCGGGCATCATGGATCGCCATGATCTGGTCGAACTTGGTCGCCACGTCGCCGTTGAGGGCGATCGCCGCGGCCGGCGTCACCTTGTCGGCACGGCCGCGCATATCGGCAACGATGATCTCGTTGCCGATGCCGTTCATCTTGGCGAAGGGGGCCGTGCCTGGCATCTAAGCGGTCATTCCAATCCGTTTGGCCGCTATATGGCGGAAACGGGCAGGAATTACCAGTCCGGCGTGGTTCTGGCGACGACCAAGTGGTCGCGCCTGCGACGACCAAGTGGTCGCGCCGCGACGACCACGTGGTCGCTCCTGCGGCGACCCTAGCGGTCGCGCCGCGACGGCGAAGACGCCGCGCTTATGTAACGGCGAATACCCCAAGCACGATCAGCAGGAAGATGATCAGCACGATGCCGATGAGGACGCGCGCACCGGTGGCAGCGGCGCCGGCCAGCGCCGGCATGCCAAGCAAGCTCGCGGCAGCGGCGACAATCAAAAGGATGATGATCCACTTGATCATGGAAAAACCTCGCAAATCGACAGTGTTTGCAGCGACTTAGGAACGCGTCCGCAGCACTCTGGTTCCGTCGTCGCGAGGCTGATGCCGAAACATCCTATTGAGCGATCTCGAAGTCGGTCGTGAAAGGCGCTGTCTTTTGCGAGTTCTCGTCATGCATGAGGAAATCCGCGCGGTATTTGCCGGCTGGCAACCCGTCCACGGAGACGTTCAGCTTGAAGAACATTTCTCGGTTGTGCGAGCGCGAGGCGAGCTGGACGCGGCCGAGCTTCTCGAAGCTGCCCAGCTTCTCGCCAGACTGGGTCAGCACCGTGAGGTCGACATAAAGCGCGATCTGGTTGTTGCCCAACCCGTCGGAGCCGTAGCCATAACCGACCGGTTCCATGTAGAGCACGATCTCCTCGCCCGGTTTGTAGATATGGTCCGGGCGCTCCGTGTAGACACCGAAGCCGTTGGCCGAACTGATCTGCTTCACGTTCAGCACGGCAAGCGGCATTGCTTTCCACAGCGCTTCCTCCGCATCGCGGAATTTGCTGAGCGCGCCTACTGCATCGTTGGACTGGAGGGCTTTCTCCGCGTCGGCGGCCTTGTCGCCGATTTCGCCTGCGGATGCGGCCGTAGCCGTCGTCAAGGCGAGCGCAGCCAAGGCTATCGCAAAAGGCTTCATCGTGCTTCTCCCGGATATTGCTTCGGTATCGTGGTCGAAAGTCCGCCCGCAGGCCCGACAGCCTATTGCTACACGATGATGTCGGGCACGTCCCATACCTCTCCAGGCCTCAGCGCGCGAAAACGCTCCGGCGGCAGGTCTTGCGCCTGCAGCGCCTTGGCCAGTTTCTGCGCCGGCTCCTCGACCGGCTCGTCGGTGAGGTGGAACGTCCCCCAATGGCAGCCGGCGGCGAAGGCGGCGTTGCACAGCTTCATGCCCTGAACGGCTTCCTCCGGGTTCTGGTGCTGCGGCGCCATGAACCAGCGTGGCTCGTAGGCGCCGATCGGCAGGATGGCGATGCGGAAGCCGCCATGCTTTTGCGCCATCAGCCGGTAATTGATGCCGTCATGGAAGCCGGTGTCGCCGGCGAAATAGATGTTGCCGCCGTCCGTCTCGATGACGAAGCCCGCCCACAACGCCATGCGACGGTCGCGCCCGCCGCGCGCCGACCAATGATGCGCCGGCTCGACATGGATGGCGACCGCGCCGACGCTGAACCTGTCGCCCCAATCATGGACGCCGAGCCGCATGCCGGGCGCCGCGCGGTTGATGATGGCGTCGTTGCCGAGCGGTGCGATCACCAGCGGGTCATGGCTCTCCTTCAGCCGCTTCAGCGTGGCGAGGTCGAGATGGTCGTAGTGATTGTGGCTGACGAGCACGAGATCGATCGGCGGCAGGTCGGCAAAGGCAATCCCCGGCGCATTGATCCTTCTTGGGCCGGCAAAGGCGAAAGGCGAGGCGCGCTCCGACCAGACCGGATCGGTCAGGATGTTCAGGCCCGCCGTCTGGATGAGCAGCGAGGCATGGCCGACCATGGTGAGCCTGAGCGCGCCGCCTTCCACCCGGACGTGCGGTCTTGCCGGCGGATGGGGACTCGGAAAGGCCGCCGGCCATTTCGCCCGCCCGCCGCCGAACTGCCATTTGAGGAGATCGGTGAAACGCCCAGGCGGCTTGCCGCCGGGATTGAAGAACAAGGCGCCGTCGAAATGATCGCTGGGCGGGCCGCTGTAATAGCGGTTGGCGGTTCTTCTTCTCGCGGCCATTCTGTCTCCCGCCGGCTCGGTCCTTCCTGAGATAAGGACGCGCCTGCCTGGTGCAAGCATTTTGCTCGCGAATGCCAATGGCCTAAGCCCGCTTCATTTAGGATCGCGGGAGGGGGACGACCACCATGGCGATGAAGCGAACCAAGACACCCTGGATGAAGGCCGAGGATTTCGGCCGCTCGCTGCCGCACGGGGTCGGCGTCAACCTTCTGGTCACCGACATGGCGGCGATGGAGGCTTTCTGTCGTGACGCGCTTGGCGCGCGGATCATCTATGCCGACGAGGACTTTGCTGCGATCGAGCTTCTGGGCTCGATCTTCATGCTGCATGCCGACCATTCCTATCTCGACAATCCGATGACGGGCGTTACCGCGGGCGCCGAGACGCGCGGAGCCGGGATCGAATTGCGCCTTTACGGCGCCGATCCCGATACGATCGAGAAAAAGGCGGTGGCGCTCGGCCATATCGTGCTGGCCGGCTCGATCGACAAGCCGCATGGCCTGCGCGAATGCTACATCGTCGGTCCGGACGGTTATGTGTTCGTGCCGAGTGCCCGGATTTAATATGGTTATTTCAATAACTTAAGAGGTTGTCTCTGGCATCTTCGCGGGTGCCCGCCGCCTTGCTGCGATAAATTTGCAACAGCCGCTTCGAAAACCCTATTTTAACCATATCGGGTTGAAATTCTGCCACCTTCGCCATCTTGGTGGAGCGGAGATTACGCGGATGGCTCCCCCCGGCCAGATCCGACGGAGGTTGAAGATGCATTTTTCAAGGACTGGCCTTTTGGCCGTATCGCTGGCCGCGCTGGTAGCGAGCGGCTGCTCGACCTCGCGCTTCTCGTCGATGGACGATCAGCAGCCGGCGCCGCTGACGCCGGCGCCCTCCGGCACGGTGACGCAGAATCAGCTGCCGCCGCCGGCAGCTCCCGGCACCACGGACCCGTCGCAGTTCCCGAGCGCGCCGAAGAACACCCAGGTCGCCTCGCTGCCGCCGGGCGGCGCGCCGCCCGCCGGCGCCACCGACCTCACCGCGGCCAGCGTCGCTGGCGTGTGGAATGTCAATGTCTCCGGACAGAGCTGCAAGGTGGCGACACCGCAGACCAAATTCGGCGCCGGCTACCGCGCCGGTCCGCTGCACTGCCCGGCTCCGATCGACGGCATCAAGTCGTGGAATGTCGCCGGCAAGCAGCTGACGCTTTACGACGAAAACGGCGGCACGCTGGCCAGGCTCTATTCGTCGGGCGGCGAAAAGTTCGACGGCCAGACTTCCAGCGGGCAGCCGATCTCGCTTACAAGGTAGGGTATGCAGATATTCAGGTGATGCCGGTCTGCGAACGGCGGCTTCCTGCGCTTCCGGCCTTCGCCGACCGAAGCACTTATGACTGGCGCGGAAGTCAAATTGAGGCTATGGCCGGCATAGGCCGGTGCTCACGTACTTCAAGTACGCTCCGCTCCGGTTTTCGTAAGCCACCATTCTCGGCTCGGCCTGACCTGAATCTCAGCATACCCTTGGTGCCTCTTAGAGCATTCTGCTCGATATAAATGACGTGATCCATGCATCTGCGCGACGGTATCCAGACCCATGCGACCGTCAGGCAGCGCTACGATCATCTCGTCCAGAGCGGCGCGGTCGCGCGTGACCCGGCGCAGGAGCGCATCGTCGCCGCGCTCGACCGGCTGACCGACGAGATCTCGGCAAAAAGACTGGCGCAGAAATCGAGCGCGCTGGGCTGGCTGTTCGCGGCCAAACGGCAGCCGCGCGAGCCGGTCAAGGGCCTCTACATTCATGGCGGCGTCGGTCGCGGCAAGACCATGCTGATGGACGTGTTCTTCGAGCTGCTGCCGGTCCGTCGCAAGCGCCGCGTGCATTTCAACGACTTCATGGCCGATGTGCAGGACCGCATCCAGAAGCACCGGCAGGCGCGCAAGAATGGCGACGTCAAGGAAGACGATCCGATCCCGCCGGTGGCCCGGGCGCTGGCCGATGAAGCCTGGGTGCTGTGCTTCGACGAGTTCTCCGTCACCGACATCGCCGACGCGATGATCCTGTCGCGCCTGTTCTCGGCGCTGTTCGCCAGCGGCGTGGTGCTGGTCGCCACCTCCAACGTGGCGCCGGAGGACCTCTATCGCGACGGGCTGAACCGCCAGCTTTTCCTGCCGTTCATCTCGCTGCTCGAGCGCAATGCCCATGTGATGACGCTCGATGCCGACAAGGACTACCGGCAGGAAAAGCTCAACCGCCAGCCGGTCTATGTCACGCCCGACGATGCCGCGGCCGACCGCGCGCTGGACGATGCCTGGGAGGCGATGACCCACGGCCAGCCGACCAGCGAGGTAACGCTGACTCTGAAAGGCCGCCATCTCGTCGTGCCGCGCGCGGCCGGCGACGCCGCGCGCTTTTCCTTTGCCGATCTCTGCGAAAAGCCGCTCGGCGCACGCGACTACCTCGCGATCGCCGGCCGTTTCTCGACCGTCTTCATCGACCATGTGCCGGTGCTGGGCGAAGGCAAGCGCAACGAGGCCAAGCGCTTCATCCTTTTGATCGACACGCTCTACGACCACCACATGCGGCTGGTGATGAGCGCCGCGGCGCCGCCCGAAGGGCTCTATACCGCCAAGCGCGGTACGGAAGTGTTCGAATTCGAGCGCACCGCCTCGCGTCTGGTCGAGATGCAAAGCCGCGACTGGCTGGACGACTGGGCGGAGCGGCGGGAGCCGAATGCGCCGGCCGCGGAGGCGAGGCAGGCGCAGAGATAGGGGTAGGGTAGGGTAGGGTAGGATATTGTGTCGCCACTCCCTTTGCATCGTGGGAGGTTGGCGAAATCCAGCGCGACAGCGTGAAGCGGCGCCCTATTCTTCGTCATGTATGGACGGCCCCTCTTGGGCAAGAGGCAAAATAGCGGCGACGGCTTAAGTCTGGAGCGGTCATGTATTCGGCCTTTGATGCGGTCGATTTGATGACCGCTGGCCCTCAGGGGTTACGCGGATCGAGTTCCAATCATTCTAGCGCGCTTTTTAATCGCGATGACGAAGGCGGAGTGTCTCGACCCAGGTCCTGACCATTTTGCCGTGCTGCTATTTGCTCCTTACGCTGTTAAGGGCCTCGCTTTGCGGGTTATGCCGCAGCCGGCGCCCTGTATTGTTGTCCCGAGCTCAGCATTGCCCAGATGATGCGCGCGGTCTTGGCTGCCTGCGCCACGACCGCGACCTTGACCGGGCGCCTGGCCAGCAGGCCGCGTATCCAGGGCGAGCCTCTGTCGGGCTTGGCCCTGACCTGGCGCAGCCAGGAACTGGCGCCGAGAATGAGCAGCCTTCGCAGGTCTCTGTCGCCGGCGCGACTGATATGGCCCGTCAGCTTGTGCTTGCCGCCGGTGTCATGACTCTTGCGGGTCAGGCCGAGCCACGCCGCGAAGTCCCTGCCCGAGGCGAACTGGCGGCCGTCGCCAATGGCCGCGATGGTTGCATGTGCGATGATCGGGCCGACGCTCGGGATCGTCGTCAGCCGCAAGGCCGCTTGCTGCTGCCTGACCTGAGCCAGGATCTGCTTGTCCAGCTTGCCGATCTCGCCATCCAGCGCCCGCCATTGTCCGGCCAGCGGCGCCAGGCAGATCAGCAGCGCCGCGGGGATGGCCTCATCCGAGGTCTCGATGCGCTGCAGCAGCGCTTCCAGGCCCGCAGCCCCCTGGGCGCTTGTCTGGCCCATCTCATAGAGCAGGCCACGCATGGCGTTGGCCAACTGCGTGCGCTGGCGCACCAGAAGGTCACGCGTGCGGTGCAGGCCCCTGGCCCATTGCTGTTCGACCGTCTTGATCGGCACGAAGCGCATGTCGGGCCGGCTCACCGCCTCGCAACAGCCGTGCGCGTCGCGGGCATCGTTCTTGTTGCGCGGAACATAGGGCTTCACATAGGCCGGCGGCATCAGCTTGACGTCATGGCCGAGCGCGCTGAGCGTGCGGGCCCAATGATGAGCCGAGCCGCAGGCCTCCATGCCGATCAGCGCCGGCGGCTGCGCGGCGAAGAACTTCTCCACCTGCGCGCGGCGCAGCTGGCGCTGCACCACCACGCGCCCGGTCGCATCCACGCCGTGCACCTGAAACACATTCTTGGCCAAATCGATACCAAATCTGATAGCTTGCATGACGGACGGTCTCCTTCCGCTGGAGTTAATCACAGCCCAGTTTGGCACATTCGATGCCGCAAGGGGCCGTCCACCCATCATTCTAGGGCGAAGCAAGGAGCGAAGCGACGCGCGAAGACCCTAGAATCCATGCCGTGACGCAGGCCGTAGAATGCAACGGTTGGGAATAGCCGTTGGCAATGGTGCCAACTAAGATCGCCACATGACAGGCTACGTCTACATGACTGCAAGCCAGAAAGGCGGCACGATCTATATCGGCGTCACCAACGACTTTGCTCGTCGGATGCCCGAGCACAAGGCCGGCCAAGGCTCCAGCTTCACCAGCCGTTACGGCGTTCAGCGTCTCGTCTGGTACGAGGAGTATTTCGACATCACCGACGCCATCCAGCGTGAGACGTCATTGAAGCGCTGGCCGCGGCAATGGAAGATTGATTTGATCGAGAAGACCAATCCGGAATGGTTCGAACTGTTTCGTGGGATTGGCTGGTGAACGTTCTTCACCGTGGCGGCGCTCGGGCGTCATGGCATGGATTCTAGGGTCTGCGCGCGTCGCTTCGCTCCTTGCTCCGCCCTAGAATGACGAAGGAGAGGTTGGCGGGACAGCGCCACTCTGGCCTGCCGAGCATCTCCCCTTTCGGGTCCTCGGGGAGATTGGCCAATCGCATCACAAGGGCGTCATCGCCGGGATGAAGCCTTCTGATTTCGACGTTCATTGTGTAAATTCCCCTCAGTCGGCTTCCAAGTTTTGACGTTTACGTAACTCCCGATGCATCTAACCGATTGAAAATGTTGGACTCAAAATAATCGTTTGAATTTCACTTGCGCCGGAGTTATTCGGTGCGGCTAAATCTCGCGGTTTCTCGCATCCTTTCGGCCTCCCGGCCCCGTCACGACCTCGTCACAGACAAAGGAAAACATCCTCACATGGCACGCAACAAGATAGCGCTCATCGGCTCGGGCATGATCGGCGGCACGCTCGCCCATATGATCGGCCTCAAGGACCTCGGCGACGTGGTGCTGTTCGATATCGCCGAGGGCATTCCGCAGGGCAAGGGCCTCGACATCGCGCAGTCTTCTCCCGTCGACGGGTTCGACTCCAGGCTGACCGGCGTCAACGACTATGCCGGCATCGAGGGCGCGGATGTGTGCATCGTGACCGCCGGCGTGCCGCGCAAGCCCGGCATGAGCCGCGACGACCTTCTCGGCATCAACCTCAAGGTGATGGAACAGGTCGGCGCCGGCCTGAAGAAGTATGCGCCCAAGGCTTTCGTCATCTGCATCACCAACCCGCTCGACGCGATGGTCTGGGCGCTGCAGAAGTTCTCCGGCCTGCCGACCAGCCATGTCGTCGGCATGGCCGGCGTGCTCGACTCCTCGCGTTTCCGCTACTTCCTGGCCGAGGAGTTCAAGGTTTCGGTCGAGGACGTCACCGCTTTCGTGCTCGGCGGCCACGGCGATTCCATGGTGCCGATGATCCGCTATTCGACGGTGGCCGGCATTCCGCTGCCCGACCTCGTCAAGATGGGTTGGACCTCGAAGGAAAAGCTCGACCAGATTGTGCAGCGCACCCGCGACGGCGGCGCCGAGATCGTCGGTCTGCTGAAGACCGGTTCGGCCTATTACGCCCCGGCAGCGTCGGCGATTTCGATGGCCGAAGCCTATCTCAAGGACAAGAAGCGCGTGCTGCCCTGCGCCGCGCATCTGTCGGGCCAATATGGCGTCAAGGGCACCTATGTCGGTGTCCCAGTGGTGATCGGCGCCGGCGGCGTCGAGCGCGTCATCGAGATCGACCTGTCCAAGGCCGAGCAGAAGATGTTCGATTCCTCGGTCGCGGCCGTCCAGGGCCTGACCGAGGCCTGCACCAAGATCGCCCCGCACCTCGCCGGCAAATAATCTGGCCGGCAAGTAATCGACCTCCTCGGAGACCAAGCGCATGAACATCCATGAGTATCAGGCCAAGGCGCTGCTGAAGACATTCGGCGCGCCGGTCGCAAGCGGCGTTCCGGTGTTCAAGGCAAGCGAGGCGGAAGCGGCCGCCAAGGCGTTGCCCGGCCCGCTCTATGTCGTGAAGAGCCAGATCCATGCCGGCGGCCGCGGCAAGGGCAAGTTCAAGGAGCTCGGCCCCGACGCCAAGGGCGGCGTGCGGCTGGCGAAGTCGGCGGCCGAAGTGGTCGCCAACACCAACGAGATGCTCGGCCACACGCTGGTCACCAAGCAGACGGGCCCCGCCGGCAAGCAGGTCAACCGCCTCTATATCGAAGACGGCGCCGACATCGCCCGCGAGCTCTATCTGTCGATCCTGGTCGATCGCTCGGTCGGCCGCATCGCCTTCGTCGTCTCGACCGAGGGCGGCATGGACATCGAGACGGTTGCGCATGACGCG
Organism: Mesorhizobium sp. RIZ17; assembly: GCF_051127865.1. Taxonomy (NCBI): domain Bacteria; kingdom Pseudomonadati; phylum Pseudomonadota; class Alphaproteobacteria; order Hyphomicrobiales; family Phyllobacteriaceae; genus Mesorhizobium; species Mesorhizobium sp. RIZ17. Next base: position 1,654,902 of record NZ_CP147861.1, on the reverse strand, counting down.
CCGGAAAAGATCGTCACCGTCGCCATCGACCCGGAAAAGGGCGTGAGTGCCGACGACGTTAAGAAGCTCAATGCTGCGTTGAAGCTCGACGGCGATGCCGCCAAGGACGGCGGCACGCTATTCCCGATCCTCTACAAGGCCTTTGTCGAGAAGGACATGAGCCTGCTCGAGGTCAATCCGCTGATCGTCATGAAGGACGGCCATCTGCGCGTGCTCGACGCGAAGGTGTCGTTCGACAACAACGCGCTGTTCCGCCACCCGGACGTGATGGAGCTGCGCGATACCACCGAAGAGGACGAGAAGGAGATCGAGGCGTCGAAATACGACCTCGCCTATGTCGCGCTCGACGGCAATATCGGCTGCATGGTCAACGGCGCCGGCCTTGCCATGGCGACGATGGACATCATCAAGCTCTACGGTGCTGAGCCGGCTAACTTCCTCGACGTCGGCGGTGGCGCCTCCAAGGAAAAGGTCACGGCGGCGTTCAAGATCATCACCAAGGATCCAGCGGTCGAGGGCATCCTGATCAACATCTTCGGCGGCATCATGAAGTGCGATGTCATCGCCGAGGGCGTGATCGCCGCGGTCAAGGAAGTGGGTCTGAAGGTGCCGCTGGTCGTGCGTCTGGAAGGCACCAATGCCGAGCTCGGCAAGAAAATCATCAACGACAGCGGCCTCAACGTCGTCTCGGCCGACGACCTCGACGACGCGGCCAAGAAGATCGTCAAGGCGGTGAAGGGCTAAAGCGATGCCTCCGCGCAAGATAAACCTGGTCGAGGCGGCGGATCGGACGATCACCAAGGTGTTCGATCCGCACATCGCCGGCGACGTCAATGACAGCCAGGCCAAGGTCGCAAAATTTGGCGAGGCCTTCGACTGGCATGCGCACGACAATGAGGACGAGGCTTTCCTGGTGCTGCGCGGCAGGATCGCCATCGACTTCCGCGACGGGCCGGTCGAGCTCGGCGAGGGCGATTTCATCGTCGTGCCACGTGGCGTCGAGCACCGGCCGCGCTCGCTGACGCCGGAGCCCGTGGTGTTGATGTTCGAGCCGGCGACGACCTTGAACACCGGCAACGCCAAGAGTGACCTCACCGTTACCGATTTGAAGCGGCTGTAACTTGCGATGACCACACAGTCACACATATACTGTGTGGAATTGCAGGAGAAAGTGACATGAAGAATATCACCCTGGCGGTCGAGGAAGTCATCCTGGAGCAGGTCAAGCTGACGGCCGCCGAACAGCGGACGACGGTCAACGGTATGGTGCGGGAGTTTTTTGCCGAGGTGGCGGCGAAACGCCAGGCGAAGGACGAGGCGCGGCAGGCGCTGCTGAGGCTTGCGCGCGAGGCGGCGGGAGATATGGGCAGCAAGACCTGGGACCGGGAAGCTCTCTATGATCGCTGAGTGCTTCCTCGACACAAACGTCTTGGTTTATGCGGCCATCGGGCACAAATCCGAGCGCGCCAAATATGAACGCGCCGTGGAGTTGATTGCCAAGGAAGACTACTCGACCTCCGCGCAGGTGCTGCAGGAGTTTTATGTGAACGTGACCAAACGAGCCGACGTCGTGCTGGCGCCGGCCAAAGCGGCCGAATGGGTTGCCGCTATCTCCATGAAGCCTTGCCAGGATTTGGACAGCGCGGTGGTCATGCGCGGCATCGAGAACGCGCAGCGGTATCGGATTTCCTATTGGGACGGCGCAATCATCGCCGCTGCCGAGCGCCTTGGCGTCAAGAAACTGTACACTGAAGATCTCAGCCATGGGCAGACCTACGGTTCCCTGGTCGCCATCAACCCTTTCCGCACGCACTGAGCCATGAACGCGTCGCCCTTCTCTTCCCTCTCGGACGGTCACCAGCGCCTGCAGGCGCTGGTCGGCGCGTGGCGCGGCGAGGAAGAGGTTGCGGCGACGCAATGGACCGACGCCGGCGCGGCGACATCGGAAGTGCAGGCCGAGGCGCAGTTCGGCGGCCTGTTCGTGGTGCAGCGCTATCGCCAGCGCCGCGACGGCACGGTCTCGTTCGGCGCGCACAATGTGTTCGGCTTCGACCAGCAGAACAGCCTCGTCACCATGCATCAGTTCGACTCGATGGGGTTCGTGCCGATGTCGCCGGCCACCGGCACATGGAGTGGCAACGAACTGGTGATGGAACGGTCGTCGCCGCGCGGCGCGGCTCGCGTGACCTACAATTTTGACCGCACTGATACCTATCGCATGAAACTTCAGTTCAAGCCCGCCGGCAGCGATGCCTGGCAAGACATGGTGAGCGGCGTCTACCGGCGCGTCTCGCCTTCCACGATCAACGGTTTTTAGAAAAGGGCCGCGATGTCCATTCTCGTCGACAAGAATACCAAGGTGCTGGTCCAGGGTCTGACCGGCAAGACCGGCACGTTCCACACCGAGCAGGCGCTGGCCTATCACGGCACCAAGATGGTGGGCGGCATCCATCCCAAGAAGGGCGGTGAGACCTGGACCGGCGCCAAGGGCGAGAGCCTGCCGATCTTCGCCACCGTGGCCGAGGGCAAGGCAAGGACCGGCGCCAACGCCTCCGTCATCTATGTGCCGCCGGCGGGCGCGGGCGAGGCCATCATCGAGGCGATCGAGGCCGAGATCCCGCTGATCGTCTGCATCACCGAAGGCATTCCGGTGATGGACATGGTCAAGGTCAAGGCGCGGCTCGACCGCTCGACCTCGCGGCTGATCGGCCCGAACTGCCCGGGCGTGCTGACGCCCGACGAATGCAAGATCGGCATCATGCCCGGCAACATCTTCCGCAAGGGCTCGGTCGGCGTTGTTTCCCGCTCGGGAACACTTACCTATGAGGCAGTCTTCCAGACCAGCAATGTCGGCCTCGGCCAGACCACGGCCGTGGGTATCGGCGGCGACCCGGTCAAGGGCACCGAGTTCATCGATGTGCTGGAGATGTTCCTCGCCGACGACGAGACCAAGTCGATCATCATGATAGGCGAGATCGGCGGCTCGGCCGAGGAAGACGCCGCGCAGTTCCTCAAGGACGAAGCCAAGCGCGGCCGCAAGAAACCCATGGCGGGCTTCATCGCCGGGCGCACGGCGCCGGCCGGCCGCACCATGGGCCATGCGGGCGCGGTGATCTCGGGCGGTAAAGGCGGCGCGGAAGACAAGATCGCGGCTATGGAATCGGCCGGCATCAAGGTTTCGCCGTCGCCGGCTCGGCTCGGCACGACGCTGGTCGAGGCGATCAAGGGTTAAGTGAGTAGCGAATAGTGAGTAGCGAATAGCGAATAGGGAAAAGAGTAGCGGCGCGCGGCTTGGGAGATCCCTATTCGCTATTCGCTACTCACTATTCGCTCCAAGAAGGAGACGGAGCCAGGCTCCGCTGAAACGACATGGCAAGGCAAGATCAGGCCAACGACCAATTCTCGCTCACCTCATTCCTCTATGGCGGCAATGCCGACTACATCGACGCGCTCTACGCGGCCTATGAGGACAATCCGGGCTCGGTCGATCCGGAGTGGCAGGATTTCTTCGCCGCGCTGAAGGACGACGCGGGCGATGTCCGCAAGAACGCCAAGGGCGCCTCCTGGGCGAAGCCTTCCTGGCCGCTCACGGCCAATGGCGAGCTGGTCTCGGCGCTCGACGGCAATTGGGGCCTGGTCGAAAAGGCGATCGAAAAGAAGGTCAAGGAAAAGGCGGTCGTCAACGGCGCCGTGCTTTCCGACGCCGACGTGCACCAGGCGACGCGCGATTCCGTGCGCGCCATCATGATGATCCGCGCCTACCGCATGCGCGGCCATCTGCACGCCAATCTCGATCCGCTCGGCATCGCCAAGCCGCTCGAGGACTATAACGAGCTGTCGCCGGAGAATTACGGCTTCGCCGAAGCCGATTACGACCGGCCGATCTTCCTCGACAATGTGCTGGGGCTCGAATTCGGCACCATCCGGCAGATGCTGGACATCCTGACCCGCACCTATTGCTCGACGCTCGGCGTCGAGTTCATGCACATCTCCGACCCGGAAGAGAAGGCCTGGATCCAGGCGCGCATCGAAGGCGCCGACAAGGAGATCACCTTCACCGCCACCGGCAAGAAGGCGATCCTGTCGAAGCTGGTCGAGGCCGAGGGCTTCGAGCAGTATATCGACGTCAAGTACAAGGGCACCAAGCGTTTCGGCCTCGACGGCAGCGAGTCGCTGATCCCCGCGCTGGAGCAGATCGTCAAGCGCGGCGGCCAGCTCGGCCTGAAGGAAATCGTGCTCGGCATGGCGCATCGCGGCCGCCTCAACGTGCTCTCCCAGGTGATGGCCAAGCCGCACCGCGCCATCTTCCACGAATTCAAGGGCGGTTCGGCCGCTCCCGACGAAGTCGAAGGCTCGGGCGACGTGAAGTATCACCTCGGCGCCTCGTCGGACCGCGAGTTCGACGGCAACAAGGTGCATCTGTCGCTGACGGCCAATCCCTCGCATCTGGAAATCGTCGACCCTGTCGTGATGGGCAAGGCGCGCGCCAAGCAGGACCAGCTCGCCGGCCGCGAGCGCGGCGAGGTCGTGCCGCTGTCGGAACGCGCCAAGGTGATGCCGCTGCTTTTGCATGGCGACGCCGCCTTTGCCGGCCAGGGCGTGATCGCCGAGATTCTCGGCCTGTCGGGCCTGCGCGGCCATCGCGTCGCCGGCACGCTGCATTTCATCATCAACAACCAGATCGGCTTCACCACCAATCCGCGCTTCTCGCGCTCGTCGCCCTATCCGTCGGATGTGGCCAAGATGATCGAGGCGCCGATCTTCCACGTCAACGGCGACGACCCGGAAGCGGTGGTGCATGCCGCCAAGGTCGCGACCGAGTTCCGCATGAAGTTCCACAAGCCGGTGGTGGTGGACATGTTCTGCTACCGCCGCTTCGGCCACAATGAGGGCGACGAGCCGGCCTTCACCCAGCCGATCATGTACCGCAACATCCGCACCCATAAGACCGTGGTGCAGGTCTATGCCGATCGGCTGATCGCCGAAGGCCACGTCACCCAGGCCGAGGTCGACAAGATGCGGGCCGACTGGCGCGCGCATCTGGAAGCCGAATGGGAAGTTGGCCAGGCTTACAAGCCGAACAAGGCCGACTGGCTGGATGGCGCGTGGTCGGGCCTGCGCACCGCCGACAACCAGGACGAACAGCGGCGCGGCAAGACCGCCGTGCCGGTGCGCACGCTGAAGGAGATCGGCAAGAAGCTGACCGAGGTGCCGAAGGATTTCGAGGCGCACAAGACCATCCTGCGCTTCCTCGAAAACCGCCGCCAGGCGATCGAGTCGGGCGAAGGCATCGACTGGTCGACGGCCGAGGCGCTGGCCTTCGGCGCCATCCTGCTCGACGGCAATCCGATCCGGCTTTCCGGCCAGGATTCGGAACGCGGCACCTTCTCGCAACGCCATTCGGTGCTTTACGACCAGCGCGACGAGAACCGCTATATCCCGCTCAACAATCTGTCGGCGGCGCAGGCGGGCTACGAAGTCATCAACTCCATGCTGTCGGAAGAGGCCGTGCTCGGCTTCGAATATGGCTACAGCCTGGCCGAGCCCAAGGCGCTGACGCTCTGGGAGGCGCAGTTCGGTGACTTCGCCAATGGCGCCCAGGTCGTGTTCGACCAGTTCATCTCCTCCGGCGAGCGCAAGTGGCTGCGCATGTCCGGCCTCGTCTGCCTCCTGCCGCATGGCTATGAAGGCCAGGGGCCGGAGCATTCGTCGGCGCGCCTGGAGCGCTTCCTGCAGCTCTGCGCGGAAGACAACATGCAGGTCGCCAACGTCACCACGCCGGCCAACTACTTCCATATCCTGCGCCGGCAACTGAAGCGCGATTTCCGCAAGCCGCTGATCCTGATGACGCCGAAGTCGCTGCTGCGCCACAAGCGGGCGGTGTCGACGCTGCCTGAGATGTCGGGCGAAAGCTCGTTCCACCGCCTGTTGTGGGACGATGCGCAGCTGCTCCCCAACCAGTCGATCAAGCTGGTGAAGGACTCCAAGATCCGCCGCGTCGTGCTGTGCTCGGGCAAGGTCTACTATGATCTCTACGAGGAGCGCGAGAAGCGCGGCATCAACGACATTTACCTTTTGCGCGTCGAACAGCTCTATCCGTTCCCGGCCAAGGCGCTGATCACCGAACTGTCGCGTTTCCGCAATGCCGAGATGGTGTGGTGCCAGGAGGAGCCCAAGAACATGGGCGCCTGGTCGTTCATCGATCCTTATCTCGAATGGGTCCTGGCGCATATCGACGCCAAGCATCAGCGGGTGCGCTACACCGGGCGGCCGGCCTCGGCCTCGCCGGCGACAGGGTTGATGTCGAAGCATCTCAGCCAGCTGGCGGCGTTGCTCGACGACGCGCTTGGTGAATAAGCAGACCGGACGAAACAGACCTCAAGAAGACAACGGACAGGCACAATGGCTACCGAAATCCGCGTCCCCACTCTCGGCGAATCCGTCACCGAGGCGACTGTCGGCAAGTGGTTCAAGAAGGTCGGCGACGCGATCGCCGCCGACGAGCCGCTGGTCGAGCTCGAAACCGACAAGGTGACGGTGGAAGTGCCCGCGGCGGGCGCCGGAACGCTGGCCGAGATCACCGTCAAGGAAGGCGAGACGGTCAATGTCGGGGCGCTGCTCGGCTCGATTTCGGCGGGCGGCGGAGCCCCGGCGACCAAGCCGCAGGCGGTGGCGCAAGCCTCCAGCCCGGATGCTGCATCCACTGGCAAGCAGGCCGCGGCCGAAACCGCCAGAATCGCTGGCGATGCCGGTCAGATCGAGCCACGCACCATGCCGCCGGCGCCTGCCGCCGCCAAGTTGATCGCGGAGGCTAATCTTGCGGTCGACCAGCTCTCCGGTTCGGGCAAGCGCGGCCAGGTGCTGAAGGGCGATGTGCTCGACGCCATCGCCAGGGGCGCGCCCTCGCAGCCGGCCGAAACGCCGAAGGCTGCTCCGGCGCCGGTCGTGGCGCGGGCGCCGTCCTCGACCGAGGATGCGCCGCGCGAGGAACGCGTGCGCATGACCAAGCTGCGCCAGACCATCGCGCGCCGTCTGAAGGAAGCGCAGTCGACCGCCGCCATGCTCACCACCTTCAACGAGGTCGACATGAGCGCGGTGATGGCGCTCAGGTCCAAGTACAAGGACGTGTTCGAAAAGAAGCATGGCGTGAAGCTCGGCTTCATGGGCTTCTTCACCAAGGCGGTGACGCATGCGCTGAAGGAGATCCCGGCGGTCAATGCCGAGATCGACGGCACCGACATCATCTACAAGAATTTCGCCCATGTCGGCGTCGCCGTCGGCACGGAGAAGGGCCTGGTGGTGCCGGTGGTGCGCGATGCCGACCAGATGTCCATCGCCGAGATCGAGAAGGAGATCGGCCGGCTGGGCCTCGCCGCCCGCGACGGCAAGCTGTCGGTCGCCGACATGCAGGGTGGCACCTTCACCATCTCCAATGGTGGCGTCTATGGCTCGCTGATGTCGACGCCGATCCTCAATGCGCCGCAGTCCGGCATCCTCGGCATGCACAAGATCCAGGACCGGCCGGTGGTGGTCGGCGGCCAGATCGTCATCCGCCCGATGATGTATCTGGCGCTCAGCTACGACCACCGCATCGTCGACGGCAAGGAAGCGGTGACCTTCCTGGTGCGCGTCAAGGAAAGCCTGGAGGACCCCGAGCGGCTGGTTCTCGATCTGTGATCGGATCGGTCGTGCCGTGAGCGGCTGGCTGGAGGATTTAGGGTTCGGGCTGGGTCGGGCGGCGCGCGGCTTGCGGCGGCGGATTTTCGGGCGAAGCATCGTGGTGCTTGGCCTCTCCGCCGCCTTGCCATCTCCGGCAGTGGCCACCGACTGGGATGCGGCGACGGCCAGCAGCAATTTCGGCGTCTTCGCGCTCAGCGACGTGCAATTGGCGGAGCGCAAGATCGCCGTCACGCCGATCGGCGAGCTCGAACTGCCGACTGGCGAGATCATCGCCTGCGACCCCCTGATCACGACCGACGACTGGCCGGCGCTGGCCCGCAAGGTGAAACCCGGGCGCTATCCGGTCACGTTGTTCGAGGCGCAGGGCCGCGTCGCCGCCGCTTTCCTGCGCTTCCGTTCCGGGGTGCCGGTGCGCTGGGAGCTCGCCGTCCTGCCCGGACAGGACGTCTCGACGCTGAACGGCGACGAGATCTTCGGCTACCCCGTCGATGCCGGCCTCGGCGCGTTCATGGACAAGGCGGCGATGGCCCTGATGACGGCCGCGCAGGACAAGCTCAAGCCCGATCAGAACTATTATGACGATGTGCTGGCGGCCGAGTTCGCGCCCAACCAGGACCGGTTCGTCATGCATCATCCGGACGCCGCCAATCCGGTCAACATCGCGATGTTCTGGAGCGGCTGGGGCGATGGTTTCTACCCATCCTTCTGGGGGCTGGACGCGGTGGGCGAGCCAGTGGTCCTGATGACCGATTTCGGCGTGCTCGAAAATGCCGATGGCCGCGAAAACAACCAGGCAAAGTGATGACGAATGCCGCCTCGCCCATGATCGGATTGATGGCCGGGTCGCTGGCTCTCACGGCCGCGACTTCCGGCGCGCGGGCTGCCTGCCCGATCCAGCTCGCCGTCTATGGCGAGGCCCAGAGCGGCGCCGAGATCGACTTCACGCCGGCCGGCACCTCGGCGACCATCACCAATTCCTTCCGCATGAGCCTCGACAACAATGTCGTGCTCGACGGCATCGCCATGTGGACCGAGGGCAGCGCCGCGCGGCCGCATGGCTCGCTGATGTACAAATGCCCGACCGGCGACGTCACCGGCGAGGAGCTTGCCGCCTGCACGGTCTGGGAGGGCGTCATCTACAGCGCCGACGAGAAGGGCAGCGTCGGCCTGCTGCCGGCCGAAGGCGCCGACGCGCCGAAAACCCTGATCTTTCCCGATCTCGGGCCGTCGCTCGAAATGTCGGCGGCCTATGGCCCCGCCGGCTTCTCCAAGGTGCCATGGGACATCTTCGTGCTGAAAGGCTGCCAGGAATGAGCGCGCACATGAAGACGCTGCTGGTCACCGGCGGCAGCCGCGGCATCGGCGCCGCCATCTGTCGGCAGGCGAACCAGGCCGGCTACCGCGTGGCCATCAACTACGCCTCCAACCAGGCGGCGGCAGACGGGCTGGTCGCCGAGCTGAAAGCCGCTGGCGGCGATGCCTTCGCGGTCAAGGGCGATGTCGGCAACGAGGCCGATGTCCTCGCGATGTTCGAGATGGTCGACAAAACCTTCGGCGGGCTCGACGCCTTCGTCAACAATGCCGGCATCGTCGACGTCAAGGCGCGGGTCGACGAGATGAGCGTGGCGCGGCTGGAGCGCATGATGCGCATCAACGTCGTCGGCTCCTTCCTTTGCGCGCGCGAGGCGGTGAAGCGCATGTCGACCCGTCACGGCGGCAAGGGCGGCGCCATCGTCAACCTGTCCTCGGCGGCAGCAAGGCTCGGCTCGCCCGGCGAATATGTCGACTACGCCGCCGCCAAGGGCGCGATCGACACCATGACCATCGGGCTCGCGCGGGAGGTGGCTCTCGAAGGTATCCGCGTCAACGCGGTCAGCCCCGGCATCACCGACACAGAAATCCACGCCTCGGGCGGGCAGCCCGACCGCGTGGCGCGGATGCAGGATTTGCTGCCGATGAAACGCGCAGGCACGCCGGATGAAGTCGCCAGCGCGGTTCTCTATCTTCTGTCGGACGCGGCCTCCTATATAACGGGCTCGATCCTGAATGTGAGCGGCGGCCGCTGAGGCCAGATAAAAGGACAAGACCATATGGCTTATGACGTCGTAATCATCGGATCGGGACCGGGCGGCTATGTCTGCGCCATCAAGGCGGCACAGCTCGGGCTGAAGACGGCGGTGGTCGAGAAGAACGCCACCTTCGGCGGCACCTGCCTCAACATCGGCTGCATTCCCTCGAAGGCGCTGCTCCACGCTTCCGAGATGTTCGCCGAGGCCGGCCACGCCTTCGATACGCTCGGCGTCGAGATACCGGCGCCAAAACTCAATCTGAAGAAGATGATGGCGCATAAGGACACGACGGTCGCCTCCAACGTCAACGGCGTCGCCTTCCTGTTCAAGAAGAACAAGATCGATGCCTTTCGCGGCACCGGCAAGGTGGTCGGGGCCGGCAGGGTCTCGGTGACCGGCGAGGACGGCAAGGTCGAGGAGATCGAGACGAAGAACATCGTCATTGCTACCGGCTCTGATGTCGCGGGCATTCCGGGCGTCAAGGTCGATTTCGACGAGAAGGTGATCGTCTCCTCCACAGGCGCGCTGTCGCTGGCCAAGGTGCCCGCCACCCTCGTGGTGGTCGGCGGCGGCGTCATCGGGCTGGAGCTCGGCTCGGTCTGGGCCAGGCTCGGCGCCAAGGTCACGGTCGTCGAGTTTCTCGACACTATCCTCGGCGGCATGGACGGCGAGGTGTCGAAGCAGTTCCAGCGGCTCCTGTCCAAGCAGGGCTTCGAGTTCAAGCTCGGCGCCAAGGTCACCGGCGTCGCCAAGGCCAAGAAGGGCGCCACCGTCACCTTCGAACCGGTCAAGGGCGGTGCTGCCGAAACCATCGAGGCGGATGTCGTGCTGGTCGCCACCGGACGGCGTCCCTATGCCGACAGCCTCGGCCTGAAGGAAGCGGGCGTCGAGGTCGACGAGCGCGGCCGCGTCAGGACCGACGGGCATCTGAGGACCAACGTGCCCGGCATCTATGCCATTGGCGACGTCGTCGCCGGGCCGATGCTGGCGCACAAGGCCGAGGACGAGGGTGTCGCGGTCGCCGAGACGATCGCCGGCCAGGCCGGCCATGTGAACTACGACGTCATCCCGAGCGTCGTCTACACCAGCCCGGAGATCGCCTCGGTCGGCAAGACCGAGGAGGAGCTGAAGAAGGCGGGCATCGACTACAAGGCCGGAAAATTCCCATTCAGCGCCAACGGCCGCGCGCGCGCCATGCTGCACACCGACGGCTTCGTGAAGATCCTGGCCGACAAGGCGAGCGACCGCGTGCTGGGTGTCCACATCGTCGGCTTCGGCGCCGGCGAGATGATCCACGAGGCGGCGGTGCTGATGGAATTCGGCGGCTCGTCGGAAGACCTGGCGCGGACCTGCCACGCCCATCCGACGATGTCGGAAGCGGTGAAGGAAGCCGCGCTGGCGACATTCTTCAAGCCTATTCATATTTAAGGACGCGCCACGCGCCGACATCGAAAGCCCATCGCTTCGTCATCCTAAAGCATGTCTCCCGGAAGTGGTCCCGGTTTCGGGACAAAGACATGCTTAAGATCAAAGACTTAAAGCAGGTTGCGTGAATCCTTTTTCACGCGACCTGCTTTAGGGCGAAGCAAGGAGCGGAGCGACGCGCGCAGACCCTAGGATCCATGCCGTGACGCTAAGGCGTTGCAGCGGTTACAGAATTCTGCACCGTTGCGCTCCATGGCAACGGTCACGGCATGGATACTCGGGTCAAGCCCGAGTATGACGAAGGCATGATAGCCCCCAACAAAACGGCCCGCCAAAAGGCGGGCCGTTCGTCGTCAAGCTGTAGCCCGATCACTGCGCCGGGGCAGGTGCCGGAGCAGGGGCCGGCGCGGGTGCAGGAGCCGGGGCCGGGGCCGGGGCCGGGGCCGGAGCCGGCGCGGGAGCCGGGGCAGGCGCCGGAGCGGGTGCCGGCTCAGGGGCTGGGGCAGGCGTTGCAGGCGCAGGGGCCGGCGTGCTGGCGGCCGGCGGCTCAGCCGGGGCCGGGGCGTGCTCGCCGCCGCTTCTGCCAAAGACATAATACGCAACAATAGCCAGGATAATGACAACAAGGGCGATCAGCCACCCGCTGCCGCCACCACCGCCACTCGAGGTGGGAGGCGTGCTCGAAGGGGTGAAGGGGTCGTTAGGGTTCGCCATGAAACGTGTCCTCCTTGGATGAAAGTCATCAAAATAACAGCCATCAACGCGCTGATCCCGCATCGGGTTTCACGCGAACGGACGGAAAGCGCTGAAAAACCGGCGTTTTCAGGTCCGCCAGCCGCCAGACGACTCAGTTGACGGCGGTAACAATATACCCTGCCTTGCGAAAATCCTCGACCAGTCCTTCGGGACCGGGCAGATGCATGGCGCCGACGGCCATGAAAACGTTGCCCTTGGCCAATATCGGCTCGGCATGCGCCGCCATCACCTTGTTGCGGCTGGTGATCATGGTCTGTTCGAAGGCGGCATAGCCGGCCTTGTCGTCCGCCGTTTCCGGCAAGACGGCCCGGAAGAGCGGCCAGAACATGCCGACCTCGCCACGCTGGTAGAGCACGATCATGGTCTCGTTGACGTCGTTCACCTTGTCGCTGAGCTTCATCGTCTCGACCAGGCTCTTCATATGGAATTCGAGCGGCAGCGAGGCCATGGCGCGCAACTGATCGACGGCGGTCTCGAGCCCTTCGACGTCCTTTCCCGAGGCCTTGGCGTCCGAAGCGAGCTTGACGTCCAGCACGGGTTCGCCGGCGCTCTGGCGCGCCACCTCGCAGGCCGGCAACGCCATCATCGCCGACAGGATCCACGGCTTCATCTTGGCAACCGTCGCCGGCGGAATGCCGCGCGCGTCGAGCCCCTTGTTTAGCGCCGCCGCATCGTCCGGCGACAGCAGCGACGACAGTGTGGTGTTGTCGGTGAACATCATCAGGCCGGGTTCGCTGACCATGGCGGCCATCATCTTGGCCTTGTCGAGTGCGTCGGTGGTCTCGATGACGATCGTGCCGGCGCCGTCATAGGCTTTCTGCGCGGCGACCGGCAGCGTGGTGACGCGCGTATCGGTCATGTGCATGGTGCCGAACAGATAGGACGGCTTTTCGCCCGGTTTCTCCAGCTTCCACAGCAGTCCCTTGCCGTTGGGGACGGCCGCGGCCTCGGTCTCGACCTTCTTGAAGGCGGCGGGATCGCTCTTTTCCAGCGCGGTCAAAAGATCGGCGCCGGCGCAGCTGGGGGCTTGCGCATGCGCCCGGCCGGCAAGCAGCAGAACGACAAGGAAAGACAGGAAGAACAGCAGGTTGAGCGCCGCGAGCAGCTTCAACGAGACAAGGGCCGCGTGGTCGGCGATGGCGATGACGCGTTTCATGAGAAGCGTCTTAGCCCCGAAAAGCGGCAAAACGGTTAACCGGCGGGGTGAAATTGTTTGAGGTGCGGAGTCGGATGGAATGCCCTTCGTGGTTAGCGGAAACGCCCATCGGGTCGTCATCCACGGGCGGAGCAAGGAGCGCAGCGACGCGCGCAGACCCGAGGATCCATTCCGTGACTTCAACGTGTTGCAAGGGTGCAGAATTCTGCTCCGTTGCGCCCTACGATCAGGGTCACGGCATGGATTCCAGGGTCTGCGCGCGTCGCTTCGCTCCTTGTCCGCCCCTAGAACGACGACGTCGGAGGGCTCAGGATGACCCCAAGATTTCACGCCCTTGGATGCGCCTTCTCGTAAATGTCGAGCAGCCTTGCGGTGTCGACGCCGGTATAGATCTGCGTGGTCGACAGGCTGGCGTGGCCGAGCAGTTCCTGGATGGTGCGCAGGTCGCCGCCGCGGCCGAGCAGATGGGTGGCGAAGGAATGCCGCAAGGCATGCGGCGTCGCGGTGTCGGGCAGGTTGAGCGCCGAGCGCAGCTTGGCCATCTCGCGCTGGACGATGGCCGGGTTGAGCGGGCCGCCACGCGCGCCGCGGAACAGCAGTTCCTTGGCATCGATGTGGAAGGGACAGAGCTGGCGGTATTCGATGACCGCCTTGCGGGCCACCGGCAGCACCGGCACCAGCCGCGTCTTGCCGCCCTTGCCGGTGACGCGCAGCACGGTGTCGGCCTCCGAGGTGAGGTCGCCGCCGGTCAGTCCAAGCGCTTCCGAAATGCGCAGGCCGGAGCCGTAGAGCAGCGTCAGCACCGCGGCGTTGCGGGCGGCGATCCAAGGTTCGTCGGCGAGCTGGCCTTCCACCGCCACGACCTGTTTGGCGTCGCTTGCCGTCAGCGGCTTGGGCAGCGATTTCGGCTGGCGCGGCGCGCGCAGCGCCGCAGCACCCGCAGCATTGACCATGCCGCGCCGTTCGAGAAAGTGCAGCAGCGAGCGGATGCCGGCAAGGCCGCGCCCCAGCGTGCGGGCGCCGGCGCCGTCATTGCGGCGCTTGGCGAGGAAGCCGCGCAGGTCGGCCGGGCGCAGGTCGGCGATGTCCGAAATACCCGGTGAGCCGCCGCAATGTCCGGTCAGGAAATGCAGGAACTGGCGGGTGTCGCGCTCATAGGCCTCGACGGTTTCCGGCGACAGCCGGCGCTCATGCGCCAGCGTCTTCAGCCAGGTCTCGCGCGCCGCCTGAAGGTCGGGTTTTGCCGGGATGAGGAATTCCTGCATGTCGGCAGTTTCGGACAAGCGGGTTAGGAAGCGGTGAAGAGGCGATCATTGAAATGACGGCTTGACGGGGTTAGAGCAGAGCAAAGGAAGCGCCGCCGATGTCGAAGCTCGAAAATCCCGTACAGATGGCCGTGATCGGTGCCGCGCACGGCATCAAGGGCGAATTGCGGGTGAAAACCTTCACCGGCGATCCGCTGGCGCTGGCCGATTACGGACCGCTCTTTGCCAAGGATGGCCGTGCCTTCCTGATCCTGGACATCAGGTCGGCTGGCACCGTCGTGGTCGTGCGCTTCAAGGGCGTCGCTGACCGCAACGCCGCCGAGGCGTTGGCCGGCACCGAGCTTTTCGTCGACCGCTCGGTGCTGCCCGACGATGGCGAGGAAGACGAGTTCTATCACGCCGACCTCATCGGCCTCGACGTCAGGGACGATACGGGCGTCATCGGCAAGGTCGTCGCCGTGCATAATTTCGGCGGCGGCGACATACTCGACGTCACCCTTGCCGGCCGCAAGGGCGTGCTGATCCCGTTCACGCAGGCCGCGGTGCCGCATGTTTCGATCGCCGACGGATTCGTGGAGGTCAACCCTCAAGCGGCGGGGCTGGTTGAAGACGAAGAAGACGGCGAAGTGCCCAAGGATGCCGGCTTCGACCCGAAGGGCAGGCCGCGCGGACCGAAGGACGCCGGGGGCAACCGTTGAGCTTTGCCGCTTCGGTGCTGACGCTCTATCCGGAGATGTTCCCGGGCGCGCTCGGCCTATCGCTGGCCGGCCGCGCGCTGGAGGCCGGGACATGGTCGCTTGAGGCGATCCAGATCCGCGATTTCGCCACCGACAAGCATCGCACCGTCGACGACACGCCGGCCGGCGGCGGCGCCGGCATGGTGATGCGCGCCGACGTGCTGGCAAGAGCGCTCGACCACGCCTCGCCGCCGGGCGATGAACGTCCGAGGCTGCTGATGAGCCCACGCGGCAAACCGCTGACGCAGGCGCGCGTGCGCGAGCTGGCCGCCGGGCCGGGCGCCGTCATCCTGTGCGGCCGTTTCGAAGGCGTCGACCAGCGGCTGATCGAGGCGCGGGGGCTGGAGGAGGTCTCGATCGGCGATTTCATCCTGTCGGGCGGGGAGCCCGCGGCGCTGGTGTTGCTCGACGCCGTTGTGCGGCTGTTGCCCGGGGTCATGGGCAATGCCGTCTCGGGCGAGGAAGAGAGTTTCGAGAACGGCCTGCTCGAGCATCCGCATTACACGCGGCCGCAGGAATTCGAGGGCAGGCCGATCCCGGACGTGCTCATCTCCGGCAACCACAAGAAGATTGCCGACTGGCGGCGCGCCGAGGCCGAGAAGCTGACGCGGGAACGGCGGCCGGATCTTTTGGCGGCGGATCAGCCCTTGGTGAAGTAGTAAAAGGCGAGGAACAGGCCGACGGCGACGACGAAGCCGCGCACGACGCCCTGCGGCACGCGCTTGGCGATCCAGACGCCGGCGTAGCCGCCAAGCGCGCCGCCCGGGATCATGACGATCGCTTGCGGCCAGGCGACGACGCCGCCGGAAACGAAGACGAGGATGGCGATGGCAGCGATGACCACAGCCAGCATGTTCTTCAGCGCATTGAGCTTGTGATAGTCGCCGGCCTGGGTCAGGCCGAGCGTGGCCAGCATCATCACGCCCATGCCGGCGCCGAAGAAACCGCCATAGACCGACGTCAGGAATTGCGCCAGCGAGCCGGCAAGCGTGCCGACCGAGGCCTGGTGCTCCGGTCCGGCTGTCGGTTTAAGCCACGGCCCGGCGGCGAACAGCGCGGTCGCGGCGATCAGCAGCCAGGGGACGAGCGCTCGAAAGGATGGATTGGAGAGCGCGAGCAGGATGAGCGAGCCGGCCAGCGCGCCGAAGGCGGAAATCATGCAAAGCAGCAGCGCCTGGCGCCAGAAATGTTTTATGTCGTCGCGATAGGCCAGCGTCGAGGTGATGTAGCCGGGAAACTGCGTCACCGAGGAGGTGGCGTTGGCGACGATCGGCGGTACGCCGACCAGCGTCATGGCGCCGAAGGTGACGAAGGTGCCCCCGCCGGCGACGGCATTGACCGCGCCGGAGACAAAACCCGACAGAAAGAGCAAGACGGCATCGAAAAAAGTCATCTTCCCCGCTTAGAAAGCTTGCGAGGCCCGCGCAACCCGGCACGGCCGCAATAAACGTGGGCCATGGACGCAAAATATGCCTCAAAGTCCTTGTTTTGATGCATGTCGTCGTCCCAGAACCGCGCACACTTCCGGGCGACATGCATTAGGGGCGTGACAAAGCGGCAAAATGGCTGTATGTCGCCGCCCGAACCGGAAGAACGATCTTTCGGACCCGTCAACAAGTGCGGTGTAGTCGTCCCTGCCCGATGTTTCGACAAAGGGCATAGCCGAGCGGTCATTGGAACTGCAAGGCGAGCGCAGGACGCTCTGACTGTCGGAAGAACAAGAAGTGGATATTTGAGATGGATCTCATCCGTCAGCTCGAGGCCGAACAGGCCGCCAAGATCGAAGCCAAGCGCAAGCTGCCCGAATTCCAGCCGGGCGACACCGTGCGCGTCCAGGTGCGCGTCACCGAAGGCACCCGCACCCGCGTCCAGGCCTATGAGGGCGTCGTCATCGCCCGCGCCGGCTCCGGCTTCCAGGAGAATTTCACCGTGCGCAAGATTTCCTACGGCGAAGGCGTCGAGCGCGTTTTCCCGGTTTACTCGCCGATGGTCGAGGGCGTCGAGATCGTGCGCCGCGGCAAGGTGCGCCGCGCCAAGCTCTATTACCTGCGCGACCGTCGCGGCAAGTCGGCCCGCATTTCGGAAAACACCGGCGTGCGCGCCCGCAAGCTGAACGACGAAGAGCGTGATGCTTTGGCCGCCGAGCGCGCCCGCATCGAGGCCGAGAAGGTCGCCGCCGCCCAGGCGCTGGCCGCCGAGACGGCCGCCAAGGAAGCCGCTGAGAAGAAGGCCGCCGCCGAGGCTGCTTCGGCCGAATAAGGTTTTTTGCGAAACAAATTTTGGAAAGGCGGCTTCGGCCGCCTTTTTCATTTCTGCCACCGCCTTCATCTCACCAAGCCGTGATCGCTTGCGGCAAGAAAACCGCTTCGTCGTCGTTGACAGCTAATTATCTTGCACACTAAATGATCGTGTACAAATCAAATGGAGATAAAAATGTCGGCACTTTACAGCACCCAGGCTCACGTCAGCGGCGGCCGCAACGGTCATGGCGAGACCAGCGACGGCCTGCTCAAGGTCGATCTGGCGATGCCGAAGGAACTCGGCGGCAAGGGTGGCGCCACCAATCCCGAGCAGCTTTTCGCGGTCGGCTACGCGGCCTGCTTCGAAAGCGCGGTGCGTTTCGTCGCCCGCCAGCAGAAGCTGCCGCTGCAGGACGCTTCGGTCACGTCCACGGTGAGCCTCTATCCGAACGACCAGGGCGGCTTCCGTCTTGGCGTTTCGCTGGCGGCCGAGATCAAGGGGCTTGATCAGGCGGGCGCAGAGGCGCTTGTATCGGAAGCGCACAAGATTTGCCCCTATTCCAACGCCATCCGGGGCAATATCGATGTGGCGCTCTCGACGGTGGCGCGTCCGGCAAAGGCAGCATGACGACTGAAACCGAAATTCGGCCCAGCGACGTCCCGGCGGATAGCGCCGGGGCGTTTCCCGTGCCGCGTCTCGACCAGCAGCTCTGCTTCGCGCTTTATTCGGCAAGCGGGCTGATGACGAAGCTCTATCGACCGTTGCTCGATCCGCTCGGCCTCACCTATCCGCAATATCTGGCGATGCTGGCGCTGTGGCAGCGTTCGCCGAGCACGGTCGGCGAGCTTGGTGAAGCGCTGGGTCTCGATTCGGCGACGCTGACGCCCTTGATCAAGCGCATGGAAGCGGGCGGCCTGGTGACGCGCCGGCGCGACAGCGCCGACGAACGCCGGGTGCTGGTCGAGCCGACAGCCAAGGGCGAGGCGCTGCGGGCGAAGATGAAGGACGTGCAGGAAGGGCTCAGCTGCGGCATGCCGCTGGAGCGGGCCGAGCTCAAAGCCCTGCACGGCACGCTGACACGGCTGGTCGCCGGACTGCGCGAGTCCACGGCGGACCAGGACTGATCACGGCAACGGTCATCCTCGAAACCATCCTTGAAGAGCATCGGATTGCGTATTGGCGCGCCAGGTCGCGGCAGACCGGCTTGCAAGGCGCTTGCGGCAAGCTAAAGTCGGTGCCAGGATTTTTCCTGGCCGCGAAAATTGCTGCGCGGTCGCACATTCGGGGATTTGTCATGACCAAGTCGAAACTGCTGCTGGCCGCCATGGTGGCCTGCCTTCTCGCGCCTGTCGCCGCACTCGCCGACAATTTGCCCGATCTCGGTGGCAAAAAGGTCGTGGTGGTGACGGAAAACGCCTATCCGCCGCTGCAGTTCATCGACAAGAAGACAGGCAAGCAGATCGGCTGGGAATATGACGCGATGGACGAGATCGCCAAGCGGCTGAACTTCAAGGTCGAGTACCAGAACACCTCCTGGGACGCGATGATCCAGGCGGTTTCCGACAACCAGTACAACATCGGCATGACCGGCATCACCATCAAGGACGACCGCAAGGAGAAGGTCGACTTCTCCGACCCCTATATGCGCTCGGAGCAGTTCATGCTGGTGCGCGGCGATGAAAGCCGCTTCACCGACGCCAAGAGCTTCGGCGCCTTCAAGGACGGGCTGATCGGCGCGCAGCCCGGCACCACGCCGTTCTACACCGCCGTCTACAGCGTGCTCGACGGCAACGAGCAGAACCCGCGCATAAAGCTGTTCGAGACGTTCGGCGCGACGGTGCAGGCGCTGAAGACGGGCGACGTCGATGTCGTGCTCACCGACGGCACCGCCGGTCAGGGCTATGTCGACGCCTCCGAAGGCAAGCTGAAGCTGATCGGCGGGCCGCTCGGCACCGAGGATTTCGGCTTCATCTTCCCGAAGGGCTCCGACCTGGTGAAGCCGGTCAACGCCGCGATCGCCGCGCTCAAGGCCGACGGCACGTTCGACAAGCTCAACAAGAAGTGGTTCCTCGATTACAAGATGGGGCAGTAGGCCCTGTTGACGGCAGTGCCTGTGCAGGAAATCGCGCTGACATTGCGCCCAGGCCCCCCTCTCTGCCCTGCCGGGCATCTCCCCCTCGAGGGGGGAGATTGGCAGCTCCGCCGACGGTGCTCTTCATTCAACGCTGGTGATTGGCGAAGGCCAATGCGAAGTTCAATCTCCCCCCTTGAGGGGGAGATGGCCGGCAGGCCAGAGAGGGGGGCCTGGGCACTGCCCTCTCCGGGCTTCCCGTCCGGCGAAACCACCTGATGGCAACGCCGCCCTCCGCTGCCAAACCCGAATTCCCCTGGTGGCTGGCGGCCGCCCTCGTCCTTGCTTTGGCCGCCGCCCTCGCCATTGCCTCCAGCGACCTCTATGCGCAGGTCTTCGCCACCGTCGCCAAGGGCATCGGCATCACCATCTTCGTCACCGCGGTCGCTTTCGCCTTGGCCTCCGCGCTTGGGCTCGGCATCGCGCTGATGGCGCTGTCGGGATCGCAGTGGCTGCGCCAGGTCGCGCGCTTCTATGTCGAGATCATCCGCGGCGTGCCGATCCTGGTGCTGTTGTTCTGGATCGCCTTCGCCGGGGCGCCGGCCTTCGTCGCGGCCTGGAACGCGCTGACCGCGCCGCTGCAGGGAGCCGGCCTGATGGGCGAACTGCTGGTGCGCGATGTGTCGCTGCTGTGGCGCGCCATCATGGCGCTGACCATCGGCTACTCGGCCTTCATCTCGGAAGTGTTCCGGGCCGGCATCCAGTCGGTCGAGAAGGGCCAGATCGAAGCCGCCAAGGCGCTTGGGCTCAGCCGAGCGCAGCGCTTCCGGCTGATCGTCTTCCCGCAGGCGATCCGCATGATCCTGCCGCCGCTCGGCAACGACTTCGTCGCCATGGTCAAGGATTCCTCGCTGGTCTCCGTGCTCGGCGTCGCCGACATCACCCAGATCGGCAAGGTCTATGCCGCCGGCTCGTTCCGCTTCTTCGAGACCTATTCGATCGTCGCCTATATCTACCTCATCCTGACCGTCGGCCTGTCGCTGGCGCTGCGGGCGCTGGAACAGCGGCTGCGCCGCCAGCATCAGGAATAGCCGGCGGCAAAAGTCCGCGCTACGATCCAGGGTGTGTTGATATTCAGGTGATGCCGGCCTGCAAATGATGGTTTTCTGCGCTTCCGGTGCTCACGGACCCGAATGTCCGCTCCGCTCCGGCCTTCGCCGGCCGAAGCCCTCATAAGTGTCTCTGCTCTATGAAGGCTACGGCCGGCGTAGGCCGGTTCTCGAAAGCCACCTTGTTTGGTCGCTTCGCGCCCGTCTTCGACTCCGACTCGGCCTGACCTGAATCTCAACACACCCTAAGGCCAAGAGGATCGTTTCATGAATTTCGACAAGGCCAACGCGGCGCTGGACTCCGTCTACACGGCCGACACGCCGGAAGGGCTTGCCAAGGCCTATGCCGACTGGGCGGCGACCTATGACAGCGAGACCGCCTCGCTCGGCTACCTCCTGCCTTTCCTGATCACCGCCTGGGTGGCGCGGCACGTGCCGGCGGGCGAAGGTCCGCTGCTCGACGCCGGCTGCGGCACCGGCCTGTCGGGGCCGTCGTTGAAGGCCTTGGGCTATGGCGACATCGCCGGGCTCGACCTCTCCGACGACATGCTGAAGATCGCCGGCAGCCGCCAGGCCGATGGCAAGCCGGCCTATAGCGAGCTGAAGAAGGCGATGCTCGGCGGACCGCTGCCCTGGGCCGACCGGCATTTCCGCGCCTTCTTCTCGACCGGCGTCTTCACCATTGGCCATGCGCCGGCCTCCGGGCTGCACGAGCTGGCGCGCATCACCAAAAGCGGCGGCCACGCCATCTTCACCGTGCGCGACCAGGTTTTCGAGAGCGGCGGTTTTCAGGCGGTGTTCGACGAGCTGGAGCGGGCGAAGAAATGGCGCCTGGTGGAGCAAAGCCCATGGTTCCGCTGCTACGCCATCGGCGATCCGGAAGCGCTGGTGAAGACGTTTGTGTTTGAGGTGATGTGAGCGCTACTTGCCTTCTCCCCTTGTGGGAGAAGGTGGATCGGCGCGTAGCGTCGAGACGGATGAGGGGTGTTCCAGCGGAGTGAGACGTTGGTGGCATCTGGAGCACCCCTCATCCGTCGCCTTCGGCGACACCTTCTCCCGCAAGGGGAGAAGGGGAGCGTCGCGCTAATTGCCGAAAAGCCAAAACATTGCTATCTACGCCGCCATGGAAAAGCTTTTCAGCGATCCGGCCTACAAGGGTTTCGTGCTGCAGGACAGGAAGCGCCTGCCGTCGCGATTTTCCGCGCGGGTCTGCGGCGCGCTCACCAGCCGACTTAGCCAGGCCGACTGATCGAAGTCGCTTGCCGGCCGAAGGCCGTCAGCTTTCCGATTTCTCATATCGACGGATTTACGCACATGAGCGCACCGCGCACCCTCTACGACAAGATCTTCCACGACCACACGGTCGACCGCCAGGACGACGGCACCTGCCTGCTCTACATCGACCGCCACCTCGTGCACGAAGTCACCAGCCCGCAGGCCTTCGAGGGCCTGCGCATGACCAACCGCAAGGTCCGGCATCCGGAAAAGACGCTGGCCGTGGTCGACCACAACGTGCCGACCTCGCCCGAGCGCAAGTTCGGCATCAAGAACGAGGAAAGCCGCATCCAGGTCGAGGCGCTGGCCAAGAACGCCAAGGATTTCGGCATCGAATATTATTCCGAGAACGATATCCGCCAGGGCATCGTCCACATCATCGGGCCGGAACAGGGTTTTACGCTGCCGGGCATGACCATCGTCTGCGGCGACAGCCACACCTCCACGCATGGCGCTTTCGGCGCGCTGGCGCATGGCATCGGCACGTCCGAGGTCGAGCATGTGCTGGCGACGCAAACGCTGATCCAGCGCAAGGCCAAGAACATGCTGGTGCGCGTCGACGGCCAGTTGCCGGAAGGCGTCACCGCCAAGGACATCATCCTGGCCATCATCGGCGAGATCGGCACCGCCGGCGGCACCGGCTACGTCATCGAATATGCCGGCGAGGCGATCCGCTCGCTGTCGATGGAAGGCCGCATGACGATCTGCAACATGTCGATCGAGGGCGGCGCGCGGGCCGGCCTGATCGCGCCGGACGAGACGACCTTCGCCTATGTGAAGGACAAGCCGCGCGCGCCGAAGGGCGCCGCCTGGGACGCCGCGCTCGCCTATTGGAAGACGCTCAATTCGGACGAAGGCGCGCATTTCGACAAGGTGGTCGTGCTCGACGCGGCCAAGCTGCCGCCGATCGTCTCCTGGGGGTCCTCGCCCGAGGACGTCGTCTCGGTGCAGGGCATCGTGCCCAATCCCGAAGAGATCGCGGACGAGAACAAGCGTACGTCGAAGATCCGCGCGCTCGACTATATGGGGCTGACGCCGGGAACCAAGATCACCGACATCGCGCTCGACCGCGTCTTCATCGGCTCCTGCACCAATGGCCGCATCGAGGATTTGCGCGCCGCCGCCAAGGTGGTCGAGGGCAAGAAGGTCAACCCGCGCGTCAACGCCATGATCGTGCCGGGTTCCGGCCTGGTCAAGGAACAGGCGGAGGCCGAAGGCCTCGACAAGATCTTCGTCGCCGCCGGTTTCGACTGGCGCGAACCGGGCTGCTCGATGTGCCTGGCCATGAACGACGACCGGCTGAAGCCGCATGAGCGCTGCGCCTCGACCTCGAACCGCAATTTTGAGGGCCGGCAGGGTTTCAAGGGCCGCACGCACCTGGTGTCGCCGGCCATGGCGGCGGCGGCGGCGATCGCCGGCCACTTTGTCGACATCCGCGACTGGAAGTAACCGCAGCGCTCAACAAAGGGCCCGGACACGTCGCCCGGCCCTTTGCTTTCTATCTGCGAACGATCTCGTGAAACTCCTCGCGCCGGCCGGGCTCGTCGGCGGCGACGACCAATGCGAGCTGCCGCTCGTCGAAGATTTTGAACCACTCATCCCATTCGACCAGCTCGTAGCCACCGGCATTGGGCGGTCGCTCCGGCCGGTCCTGGTCCTCATAGGCTTGCTGGTCGAAAACCAGGCGCAGCATGGCTTGCGTTCCGGCCTCGGGCGAGACATCGACGATGGCCGGGAAACCGGCGCGCGCTGCCGCCCAGGAGCGGATTTCATCGTGATCGGTCAAAGTGATCGTCTCGGCCATCTCGATCGTCTCCTGTCTGGCGCTCCTGCCTGGCCCGACAACGCCGCTTCGGCAGGCCGGTTCCGTATGGCTCCGCGACGTATTTATCGGAGGGCTTAACCGCTTGTTTGGGCTTAAGTCCTAGTATCTCCCGTTGGGTAAGTTGGGGAAAGTCGCAGTCCTTTGGACACCGGTCTGCTCATAGCGCTGCTCAATCCGACGATAGCGCTGGCGCTTGGCGCCGCGTTCCTCGTGCTTTTTTCCTATCAGCGCCATCGCCCGTATCTGGCGGCGCTCGGCGCGAGCTATTGCCTGTCGGCGCCGGGATTCCTGCTGCAATATTTTACGCTTCCGGTCGGCGTGGCGCTGACCAAGCTCACCTCCAACATCTGCTTCACGATCGCTGCCTGCTGCCTGTCCAGCGCGATCGTCGCGCGCTACGGGCGGCGCGTGCCCTATGTCGGCATCGGTATCGTGACCGGAGGCGGGCTCTGCGCCTTCATCTGGTTCATGTTTGTCCAGCCGGACCTCACCTGGCGCGTGCTTGGGATGAATTTCGGCTTCGGCGCGCTCAGCCTGCTGGTCGCCGCCGAACTGAGAACGGTACGCAACAACGGCCCGACCGAGAAGATCCTGTTCGCGCTGTCGCTGCTTTCCGGGCTGAACTTCATCGTCCGCACGCTGGTCGTCGTGATCGCGCATGGGCCGTTCCCCAGCTATGACGGCTTCTACGGTTCCTCCTACTGGACGACGGCGCTGCTTTCGCATGCGCTGTTGTCGCTGCTGATCGCGCTTTGCCTGTTCACGGCCGCCGCGCTCGACGTGATGAGGGCGCTGAAGGCCGAGACCCATACCGACCCGCTCTCCGGGATCCTCAACCGCCGCGGTTTCGAGGAGCGGGCGACGCTGCTGCTCGACCAGTGCGGCAAGGCCGGCTTTCCCGTCGCCCTGGTGCTGGCCGACCTCGATCACTTCAAGGCGCTGAACGATCGGCACGGACATGAGGCCGGCGACCGGGTGATCGCCGACTTCGCATCCAAGCTGCGCTCCGCCACCGGCGCGCGCGGGGCCGCCGGGCGCATCGGCGGCGAAGAGTTCGCCGTGCTGTTGCCGCTCAGCGACCTGGGGGCGGCAAGGCTCTTCGCCGAAGCGATCCGTTCCTTCTATTCGGCCGGCGCGATCGACGGCCTGCCGCCCGGCATCAGGGTCACCGCGAGCTTCGGCGTTGCCGCCCGCTCCGGCAGGGAAGGACTGATGCCATTGATGCGGCGCGCCGACGAGGCGCTCTACAAGGCCAAGAAGACCGGCCGCGACAGCGTTCGTCTGTCCTACGAGCGGCCTGAAACGACGTTCGTCACCGAACCGCTCGCCGTCGGCTGAGGCGGGTTGACCTCCCACGCCCAAACCCAGTAGGCGAACGCAACGTTCGCGATTGGCCGGAGCGAATGCAGCTTCGTCATCCTTGGGCGAAGCAAGGAGCGAAGCGACGCGCGCAGACCCGAGGATCCATGCCGTGACCTCAATCGAAGGATGCGGCGGCCCTGAAACAAGCGTCTTGGTCCGCTGTGAACTCTGCCCAATTCTGACCTGCTTTGCGCGTCACGGATGTCACGGCATGGATTCCAGGGTCTGCGCGCGTCGCTTCGCTCCTTGCTCCGCCCTAGAGTGACGAAACAACGGGCGTTTCCGGCTAATCACGGAGGTCTGCGGTCTCTGCCACAGTTAGCGTTAACGTGTTTTTCGCCCGTCGATGCTTTTCTGTCCGGACCATCCGACGAAGGAACATATGGGCAGCGCCGACTTCATACTGATGATCAACCTCGTCGTCGCCGGGCTGCTGGCGGCGGCATTCATGGCGGTTGCCGTCTATGGCACCGGGCGCGTGTCGGCGCGCTGGCTTGCCTTCAGCTACCTGCTCGGCATGGCCTATTTCGCCATCGAATTCAGTATCCCCGCCTTCGCGGACGCGCGGCTGCCGGTCGTTGCCGCCTTTGCCGTGTTCCTCGGCGCAACCGTCGCCTTCAACGGCGGGATCGCCCACAAATATGGTGTGAGGCCGCCCTGGTCGCCGATGCTGTGCTTCCTCGTCGTCGCCTCCGTCGCCGTCTATCTGGTGCAGGACCTGCCGCGCCACTCGCTGACGCGCATGATGGCCTACCAGCTTCCCTACGCCGTCATGCAGTTCACCGCGCTCGGCATCGTGTTGTCCTCGAGGCAAAGGCTCGCGCGGCTCGACCATCTGCTTGCGCTGGTGCTTGGCGCCAGCGCAGTGCAGTTCGCTTCCAAGCCGCTCATCGCCGGCGCACTGGGCGGCTGGGGCGCCAACCCGCAGGCCTATGTGCAGACCAGCTACGCGCTGGTCTCGCAATCGCTCGGCACCGTGTTCGGGTTGGCGCTGGCGCTGCTTGCCTTGGCCGTGCTGGTGCGCGACGCGCTCAACGAGGCGACCTCGAAATCGGAAACCGACACCTTGTCGCGGCTCTACAACCGCGGCGGCTTCGAACGCCATGCTGACCTTGCCATGCGGGATGCCGTCCGGCGCGGCGTGCCGGTGGCGCTGGTGATCGCTGATCTCGATTATTTCAAGAGCATCAACGACAGCTACGGCCATGCCTGCGGCGACCGCGTGATCGAGAGCTTCGCCGGTTTCCTGCGCGAAGCCGCGGCTGAACACCATGTCGCAGGCCGCATCGGCGGCGAGGAGTTCGCCATCATCCTGCCGGGCACCAATCTCGCCGCGGCGCGGCTGTTTGCCGAAGGCGCGCGCAACGCGTTCGGCGCCCTGCCGATCGATGGCCTGCCCGCCGAGCACCGCTGCAGCGCGAGCTTCGGCGTGGCCGAGCTTGCCGCCGATGAGGGTTTCGCCGATCTTTTGCGGCGCGCCGACGCAGCGCTCTACGACGCCAAGAATGCCGGGCGCGACTGCGTTCGCGTGTCAGGCGCGCTGCGGCGGCGCCAGGCGCCGACGATCTTCAACGGCAAGGGCTGAGATTGGGCATCTCGCCGTCGGAAAGCCCGTACATATAGGAGCGGCCCTTCACCAGCACCGGCGGCTGGTAGCAGCCGGGCGAGCCGGGCTCGTCCGCATCGTCATAGACGACATCCGGCTGGCCGGCGCTGGTGAATTCGGAAAGCTTTTTCGCAAGCCTGCCCTCGCCGACGATGATGCGCTTGTAGCCGGCGGCGCTGTCGATGACGAGATTGCCGAAGGAATCGGCATAGACGCGGTCGTGATGGCGCAGGCCGGCTTCGGCCGGCGCGGCGATCGCCGTCACCAGCCCCGCCAGCGCAATGGCGGCAAGGCTTGCCCGCACGGAATTCGAACGCATGTCGCTCTCCCTTCGTCGGCGCGATCGCGCCTGGAATATGGTTCGAATCGGAAATTAACCCTTTCTTAACCTTTGTTAAGAGGCGGGCGGCTTTCGGCGCCGGTTCTTAAGGAACATGGTTAATTTTGAGCGGACCGGCTTCCCAGGAAACGGGCCGGTCGGGAGCTGCGCTGACTCCGGGTCAACTTGATCTCGCGGCGCCGCGTGGCTACAGCGGTCCACCACTTCACGGAAACGGCAACCGCCTATCTCTTTGTTTCGACGCGATTCCGGACGGAGGCTACGGCGAAGGCGCCGAGCCCAACCGTTCACACTTTTCCTGGAATTGCTGTAGCGTGCCGCGCACGAAAGGGCAGCTTATGAACTTTGGCCACACGGTTGGGGTATCGATCGCCATCCCGCTGCTTCTCGCGGCCGCGGCCTGCGTGCCGCAGGACGGTGCGCCGAAGGCGGCGAATGCCGCGCCGCCGCCTGCGGCTTCGCCTGCGCCGATCCAGCAGTCCGCCACGCCCGCCGCGGCGGTACCCACAGCGCCCCCGACCTCCGCGGCGGCCCCAGGATCTGCTACGGCCCCAGGATCTGCTACGGCCAAGACGCCCGCGCCGCCTGCCGCACCGCCAACCAAGATCGTCACCGACCTTACCGCGCCGCGGTCCGGCATCGGCACGGCCACCTACAGATGCGGCAATGGCGGCATGATCACCATCCAGAATGTGGGCAGCGCATTACGCGTCATGCGGCCCGATGGCTCGACCGAGGAGTTCGCCGCTTCGCCCGCCAACCAGAGCAGCCGCTACCAGGAAGCCGCGACGCATGACGCAATCGTGATCGACGGGCGCGAGGCGCTGGTGATGAAAAGAGGGTCGACGCCGCAGACCTGCAAACGCTGAGCTGCGACGAAGTTCGGTGAGGCCGGCCTGACCCGAATCTCGATGCACTCGGGCATCTCGTGGTCATCTGATTGCTGCACTGCAGCGAACGTTGCGCCGGCTTCGAAACAGCCGCTAATCGATTGAAGCGCGCGACGGCCAGTTTGTCAGACTAAATGATGTTTCCAAAACGATTTTCCGGCTTTGACGCGGTGCAAAAAGAGCATTAGAAACCGGCTGTCCGAAGCCATATGTGAGGGCGGCAAACGCCGCATCGCGGCTCCAGGATGCCGAACTGGGGGAGCCATGAGCAAATCACCAGCCACCCGCGCAATTGCCAGACGTGAACGACCGCTTTCACCGCATCTGACGATCTACCGGCCGCCGATCACGATGACGATGTCGATCATCCATCGCATCACCGGCGGCGCGCTCTATTTCGGGACGCTGCTGGTGGCGGCGTGGCTGATCGCCGCTTCGAGCTCGCAGGCCGCCTTCGACGAGGTCAACTGGGCCTTCGGTTCCTGGCTCGGCCGG
Organism: Mesorhizobium sp. RIZ17; assembly: GCF_051127865.1. Taxonomy (NCBI): domain Bacteria; kingdom Pseudomonadati; phylum Pseudomonadota; class Alphaproteobacteria; order Hyphomicrobiales; family Phyllobacteriaceae; genus Mesorhizobium; species Mesorhizobium sp. RIZ17. The sequence continues at coordinate 1,626,600 of NZ_CP147861.1, read as the reverse complement.
CTGGTTCTGTTCGGTTACACCTGGGCGCTGATGCACCACATGCTGGGCGGGCTGCGCCACCTCGTCTGGGACACCGGCGCGGGATTGGAAAAACACACGGCCTCGAAGATCGCCTGGGCGACGCTCGCCGGCTCGATCGTGCTGACGCTGCTGATCTGGATCGCCGGCTACATGGCGCGGGGAGCTTTCTGATGAGCGCGAACAACAACGATATGCGCACGCCGCTCGGCAAGGTGCGCGGCCTGGGCTCGGCACGCGAAGGCACGCAGCATTTCTGGCGCCAGCGGCTGACGGCGATCGCCAACATCCCGCTGCTGTTGTTCTTCGTCGGCTTCCTGATCGCGGTCAACGGCCATGGCTACACTGAAGTGCGGGCGTCGCTCGCCAATCCCTTCGTGGCGCTGGTGCTGGCGCTGGTGCTGATTTCCGGCCTCTACCACATGCGACTCGGCATGCAGGTCATCATCGAGGACTATGTGCATGGCGAAGGCATGAAGCTGGCGCTGATCGCCCTCAACACCTTTTTCTGCGTTGCAGTCGGCGTCGCTTCGCTGTTTGCCCTGCTCAAACTCGCATTCGGAGGCTGAAGGCCTTGGCCAAGGATACAAGCAAGACGGCTTCCGCCTACACTTTTGTCGACCACAAATTCGACGTCGTGATCGTCGGCGCCGGCGGCGCCGGCCTGCGCGCCACGCTCGGCATGGCCGAGCAGGGATTGCGCACCGCCTGCATCACCAAGGTGTTCCCGACGCGCTCGCACACGGTCGCGGCGCAAGGCGGGATCGCGGCCTCGCTCGCCAATATGGGTCCCGACAACTGGCAGTGGCACCTCTTCGACACCGTCAAGGGCTCGGACTGGCTGGGCGATATCGACGCGCAGGAATACATGGTGCGGGAGGCGCCTGCCGCCGTCTACGAGCTCGAGCATTACGGCGTGCCGTTCTCGCGCACGGAAGAGGGCAAGATCTACCAGCGGCCCTTCGGCGGCATGATGATGAATTTCGGCGAAGGCCCGCCGGTGCAGCGCACATGCGCGGCCGCCGACCGCACCGGTCATGCCATGCTGCACACGCTCTACGGCCAGTCGCTGAAGAACAATGCGCAGTTCTTCATCGAATATTTCGCGCTCGATCTGATCATGGAACCGGACGGCACCTGCACCGGCGTCGTCGCCTGGAACCTCGACGACGGCACCATCCATCGTTTTTCGGCAAAGATGGTGGTGCTGGCAACCGGCGGCTATGGCCGCGCCTATTTCTCCGCCACCTCGGCGCATACCTGCACCGGCGACGGCGGCGGCATGGCCGCACGCGCCGGCCTGCCGCTGCAGGACATGGAGTTCGTGCAGTTCCATCCGACCGGCATCTACGGCGCCGGCTGCCTGATCACCGAGGGTGCGCGCGGCGAAGGCGGCTATCTCGTCAACTCCGAGGGCGAGCGCTTCATGGAGCGCTACGCGCCGTCCGCCAAGGACCTTGCCTCGCGCGACGTGGTCTCGCGCTGCATGACCATGGAGATCCGCGAGGGGCGCGGCGTCGGTCCGAAGAAGGACCATATCTTCCTCCACCTCGACCATCTCGATCCGGCCGTGCTGCATGAGCGGCTGCCGGGCATTTCGGAATCGGCCAAGATCTTCGCCGGCGTCGACCTCACCAAGGAGCCGATCCCGGTGCTGCCGACGGTGCACTACAATATGGGCGGCGTGCCGACCAACTACTGGGGCGAGGTGCTCAACCCGACGGCCGAAAATCCCGATCGCGTGTCACCCGGCCTGATGGCGGTCGGCGAGGCCGCCTGCGCCTCGGTGCATGGCGCCAATCGGCTGGGCTCCAACTCGCTGATCGACCTCGTCGTGTTCGGCCGCGCGGCGGCGATCCGCGCCGGCCAGGTCATCGACCGCAAGTCGGCGATCCCCGCGCCCAACGAAGCTTCGGTCGAGAAGATCATGGATCGCTTCGACCGGCTGCGGCACGCCAACGGTCCGACGCCGACAGCCGTGCTGCGGGAGAAGATGCAGAAGGCGATGCAGGAAGACGCCGCGGTGTTCCGCACGCAGGAATCGCTGGAGAACGGCTGCAAGCGCGTTTCGCAGATCTGGGGCGAGCTGAAGGACATCAAGGTCACCGACCGCTCGATGATCTGGAATTCCGACCTGGTCGAGACGCTGGAGCTGGAAAACCTGATGGCCAACGCCATTACCACGGTCTACGGCGCCGAGGCGCGCAAGGAGAGCCGCGGGGCGCATGCGCGCGAGGATTTCTCCGCCCGCGACGACGCCAATTGGCGCAAGCATACGCTGGCCCATCTGAGCGAAGACGGCAAGGTGACGCTCACCTACCGGCCGGTGCACACAGAACTGCTGCTGGCGGAAAAGGACGGCGGCATCAACCCGGCCAAGATCGCGCCGAAGGCCAGGGTGTACTGATCATGGCGCTCGCGGCCACCGGATATTCCGGCACGCCCCTTCCGGCCAAGCTCGGCCTGAAGGACGGCATGGTGGCCGCCTTCATCGCGCTGCCGCCGGAGCTCGATGGACTGGCGGAAGCCGTATCCTTTGCCGGCGTAGATCGGCTGTCCAAATGGGCGGCGATCTCGGGTCGCCAGAAATACGATGCCGTGCACGCCTTCACCCGGCAGCGCGCCGAGATCGAGGACGGCCTTGCCGGCATCGAGACGGCGATCAAGCGCGACGGCATGGTCTGGGTCTCCTGGCCGAAGAAGGCCTCGAAAGTGCCGACCGACGTCACCGAGGACGTGATCCGGTCAGAGGCGCTGAAGCGCGACCTGGTCGACGTCAAGGTCGCCGCCGTGAACGAAATCTGGTCCGGGCTGAAGCTCGTCATCCGAAAGGACCGCAGGTAATGGTCGAACTGACACTTCCCAGGAATTCGAAGGTCGAGCAGGGCAAGACCTGGCCGAAGCCGGAGGGCGCGACGAACCTGCGCGAATACCGCATCTACCGCTGGTCGCCGGACGATGACGAAAACCCGCGCATGGACACCTATTTCGTCGACATGGACGATTGCGGGCCGATGGTTCTCGACGCGCTCTTATGGATCAAGAACAAGATCGATCCGACGCTGACGCTGCGCCGCTCCTGTCGCGAAGGCATCTGCGGCTCCTGCGCCATGAATATCGACGGCTCGAACACGCTGGCCTGCACCAAGGGCGTGGAGGACATTTCCGGCGCGGTGAAGGTCTATCCGCTGCCGCATATGCCGGTGATCAAGGATCTCGTACCGGACCTCACCAATTTCTACGCCCAGCATGCCTCGATCGAACCCTGGCTGAAGACGGTCTCGCCGACGCCGGCCAAGGAATGGCTGCAGAGCCATGAGGACCGCGAGAAGCTCGACGGGCTCTACGAGTGCATCCTGTGCGCCTGCTGCTCGACATCCTGCCCGAGCTACTGGTGGAACGGCGATCGTTATCTCGGCCCGGCCACCCTGCTGCAGGCCTATCGCTGGCTGATCGACAGCCGCGACGAGGCGACCGGCGAGCGGCTCGACAACCTCGAAGATCCGTTCCGGCTCTATCGCTGCCACACCATCATGAACTGCGCGCAGACTTGTCCCAAGGGCCTCAATCCCGCCAAGGCGATCGCCGAGATCAAGAAGATGATGGTGGAGAGAAGGGTCTGAGGCGAAGGCTGTTCGCTCGCGATAACCTTGAACGCAGCTATCCTTCGCGCCCCCTCTGGCCTGCCGGCCATCTCCCCCGCTTGGGGGGAGATTGGCTGTCATCGCGGCTTTCGCCAATCTGCAGGCTTGAAGGATGAGGTGCCGTCGGCGAAGCTGCTGATCTCCCCCCAAGAGGGGGAGATGTCCGGCAGGACAGAGGGGGGCGCTGTCCCGCCGACTTCAAAAGGATAGGCAACTCTCATGACCGATCTCCCCATCCTCTCTCCTGTCGAAGCCCGTGTCCTCGGCTCGCTGATCGAGAAGAAGGAGCTGACGCCGGATGTCTATCCGCTGACGCTCAACGGCGCGCACCAGGCCGCCAACCAGAAGACCGCGCGCGAGCCGGTGATGGCGCTGGAATTGACCGAGATCAGGCGGGCGCTGAGCACGCTCGAGCAGAAGGGCCTGGTGCGCCAGGCCTTCGCCTCGCGGGTCGAGCGCTACGAGCACCAGATGGCACAGCGTTTTTCGCTGACCACGCCGCAGATCGCGGTGATCGGCCTCTTGCTGCTGCGCGGCGCGCAGACCGCGCATGAATTGCTTGCCCGCTCGGAGCGCATGGCGCGCTTTGCCTCCATCGAGGAGCTTCGCGACAATCTCGACCTGATGATCGGTCGCCGCCCGCCGCTGATCCAGCTGCTCGAACGCGCGCCGGGTCAGCGCGAGGAGCGCTACGTGCATTTGCTGAGCGGGCCGGTCGAGGCGGCGGCGGTGGCAGTCGCACCGTGGCAGTCGGCGGCGACGTCTTCGGATAGCGATCTTGAGGCGAGGGTCAGGGTGCTGGAGGAAGAAGTCGCGGCGCTGCGGGCGAAGATCGAGGCGCTGGGGCTGTAAGCCCCCGGAGACGCTGGCGCGAGGCCCCCCTCTCTGTCCTGCCGGACATCTCCCCCTCAAGGGGGGAGATTGGCAGCTCGGCGCCCCGCTCTTTCTGCAACGTTGGCGATTGGCGAAAGCCGGCGTGACATCTGATCTCCCCCCTTGAGGGGGAGATGCCCGGCAGGGCAGAGAGGGGGGCGAAGGAACTCTGCCCCTCAAAATGAAACGCAAGTCACCCCAACTTCGCGTCCAACGATACCTTGATGGCGCCGAGCGCTTTCGAGACCGGGCATTCGGCCTTGGCCTTCTCGGCCAGTTCCTTGAATTTCGCCGCGTCGATGCCGGGCACCTTGCCGACCAAAGTGATGGCGCTGCCGGTGATGCCGGTGCCGGGCACCAGCGTCACCACGGCCCTGGCGTCGAGCTCGGCGGCCGGCGTGCCGTTCTCGGCCAGGAAGTGCGACAGCTGCATGGCGTAGCAGCCGGCATGGGCTGCGGCGATCAGCTCTTCCGGGTTGGTGCCGGATTTGCCGCTCTCGTCCTCGAAACGCGCCTTGAACGAATAGGGCGTGCCCTTCAAGGTGCCGCTCTGGGTGTCGAGCGTGCCTTTGCCCTCTTTCAGATTGCCTTTCCAGACGGCGTTTGCGGTGCGGTCCATGGAATTTCCTCCTGGTCTGTCGGGGTTCTCGCCGGCGGGCGCCGACGTTCCCGGGAACTATAGCGCGGGCGCGGCGGAAGACCATCCACGGCCTGGTATGATTGTGTTTCAGAAAACTCGCGAGAAAAATGCGCGTGCAAAAATGTCGACTTCCCGTCGGTCCGACCGTCCTGCGGGCGGCCACTTGCGGCCGATGGAGATTAAGGATGGACAATCTGTTTCTTGCGATCTGGGGAAGGCCGGGGCGAAAAGCCATGCGACTTGAAGAGTTCTGGCTGGATCCGCCGGCACTCGGCTTCGGCCGGCTGGCGGCGGCCATCGCCATCATCGGCGTCGCGGCATGCCTGCTCGATCATGCGGCAACGGCCGGCAAAACCGACACCGTCGCCTTCGCCCCTATGACGCATCAATGAAAGGAAGCTCGAAATGAAATATGTCTTGCTGGTCTATGGCGAGGAGAAGAACCTTTATGCGCTGACCCCTGAGCGCGCGGCCAAGCTCGATGCCGACTCGCTCGGCTATGACAGGGAACTCGACCGGCAAGGCAAGCTGGTCATCGCGCAGGCGCTGCAGTCGGTGAAGACATCGAAATCGCTCAGACGGCGCAAGGGCAAGGTGCTGCTGACCGACGGACCGTTCGCCGAGACCAAGGAGCAACTGCTCGGCTTCGTCATGGTCGAGGCGGCGGACCTTGCCGAAGCGCTGAAGCTCGCCGAGGGCATCCCGCTGGCCGAGCTCGGGACGGTCGAGGTGCGGGCTATCTACGACATACCGGGTTCGTGATGCCGGCCTAAAGCGCGTCGCGTGAAAACGGATTCACACAACGCGCTTTAGGTGTTTGTTTGATGCATGTCGTCATCGCAAAACCGAGGTCACTTTTGCGCGACATGCCTTAGGCGGTTGCGGCGGGATGTTCAGCTTTTCTTCATCAGTCGCAACCGTTGCGTGTTGAAGCGGGGCCGCGCTTCTCTTATCGTCGCCGCGATTTCGGGGGAATTCGGCATGCCTTTCCTGATCGCCATTCTCGGCCTGCTCGGAGCGGCCGCCATCTGGTGGTACCGGCTGAAATATATGAGCGACGCCGCGCGCGAGGTCGCCGATGTCGTCGGTCGCGTCCAGGGCAACATCCGCCGCAAGAAATTGCGCAACCAGGCCGCGCTCTCGCCGCTGACCGCGATCGACGATCCGGTGGTGGCGGCGGCGACGCTGATCACTGCGATCGTCGCGGAGCACGGTCCGATCCTGCCGCAGCGCGAGGCCGTCATCCGCGAGGTGATCGCGCAGATCGCGGAAGGCCCAAAGAAGACCGATGAGGCTGTCGTTTACGCCAAATGGGCGGCCGCGCAGGTCGACGACATGACGATCGTTATCGACAAGCTGGCGCCGTTCCTGCGCGAACGCCTCGATCCGCATGAGCGCGACGACCTGCTCAGGATGCTGAACCGGGTCGCGCAAGGCGGCGGGCAGAGCTTGAAGATCGCCGACCAGCGGATGCTGAGGTTGCGGCAGAAGCTGGGGTTCGAGGTTAATTAAGGGCGCTCGTTAGCGGATCATATGCCTTGGTGGTTGACCGAAACGGCCTATCGCCTCGTCATTCTCGGGCTTGACCCGAGAATCCATGCCGTGACTTCGAACGTGGGGTGCGGCGGAGCAGAAATTCTGCATCGTCGCAGCGCTTATAGGTAACGGAATGGATTCTATGGTCTGCGCCGCGTCGCTTCGCTCCTTGCTCCGCCATAGAATGACGACTGGACAGGCGCTGCGGCCAATCGGGCGCTAGATCGCCTCGCCCTTCAGCAGCCTTGGCGTGTCGCCGGACAGGCCCGAGGCCTGGCGGATGAAGAAATCTTTCAGCCTCGGCATGCGCTCGACGAGGCCGAGGCCAAGGTCGCGCACGGCACGCAGCGGGCCGATGTCGTTGGAGAACAGCCGGTTCAAGACGTCGGTGGTGACGCCCATCTGCAGCGTGTCGAAGCGGCGCCATTGCTGGTAGCGTTCGAGCACGTCGAGCGCGCCGATGTCCTGGCCGAGCCGGTCGGCCTCGACCACGACTTCGGCGAGCGCGGCGACATCCTTGAAACCAAGATTGAGGCCCTGGCCGGCGATCGGATGGATGCCGTGCGCGGCGTCGCCGGCGAGCGCAAAGCGCGGCGCGACGAAGGCGCGGGCCAGCGTCAGGCCGAGCGGCCAGGCGCGCGGCTTGTCGGCGACGCTTATTTCGCCGAGCTTCAGGCCGAAGCGCTGCTCCAGATCGTGCTCGAAAACGAACTCGTCGCCCTCGACCAGCGCCTTGGCATCTTCCGTGCGCTCCACCCAGACGATCGACGAGCGGTTGGTTCCATCCTTGTCCGGCTTCAGCGGCAGCGTCGCGAAAGGCCCCGCGGGGAGGAAATGCTCTTCGGCGCGGCCATTGTGCGGACGCTCATGCGCCACCGTGCAGACGATGCCGGACTGGCCGTATTCCCATTTGACCGTCTTGATGCCGGCCATGTCGCGCAGTTTCGAGTTGACGCCGTCGGCGGCGATCAGCAGCCGCGCCTTCAGCGTCGCGCCGTCGGCCAGGTGCACGGTGATGCCGGCGCCATTCACATCGAAGGCGCTGACCGCCATGCCTTCGATGAGATCGATGCCGAGCTTTTCGGCGCGGCGGCGCAGCGCGCCGTTCAAGTCGCGGTTGGCGACCATGTGGGCGAAAGCCTCGCCGGGCGCCACCTCGCCGTCGAAGGTCAGAAACACCGGACGCACCGGATCGGCGGCGCGCGAGTCGGTGATGATCATCTCGGTGATCGCCTGCGCTTCCGGCGCGATGTCCTCCCAGACGCCGAGTTGTTCCAGCATCCGGCTGGCGGCGGCCGCGATGGCCGAGGCGCGGCCGTCACGCTGCCAGACACCGGCTGGCGCCGCGTCAACGACGGCGACGGCGAGGCCCGGCCGTGCCTGCTTCAGCGACACGGCCGCGGTGAGGCCGACATAGCCGGCGCCGGCGATGAGCACGTCGAGCGGCGCCTCGCGCTTTCCATCGGCGCCTGTTGCGTCCGGCTTGCGGTCGACCATGGCATCATCCTTTCACGGCTTCGGCCGGCCGCCGCTTGCGGCCTTGACTGCCCGCACGTCCTGTCCGAAACCGGCCATGGCACATCCTCGAAGGATTTCAAACATGACAGCGGCCATGGACGAGCTTCTCGACATTCTCGACCTCGAGCAACTCGAACACAATCTGTATCGTGGTCGCAGCCCCAAGGTCGACTGGCAGCGCGTCTTCGGCGGTCAGACCATCGCCCAGGCGCTGGTCGCCGCGCAGCGCACCGTGGAGCCCGAGCGCCACGTGCATTCGCTGCACGGCTATTTCATGCGGCCCGGCGACACCAAGCTGCCGATCGTCTACGAGGTCGACCGCATCCGCGACGGCGGCTCCTTCACCACGCGCCGGGTCGTGGCGATCCAGCATGGCCAGGCGATCTTCTCGCTGGAGGCCTCGTTCCAGCAGGACGAGGTCGGGCTGGAGCACCAGATGCCGATGCCGCGCGACGTGCCGGAGCCGGACACGCTGCTCACCCAGCCCGAACTGCTCGGCAAATTCGGCGAGGCGGTGCCGGAAGGCATCAGGCGCTACTGGGAGCGCGACCGGCCGATCGAGATGAAGCCGGTGATGCTGAAGCACTACACGAGCCGCGAAAAGCTCGATCCGCAGCAGAACATCTGGATCCGCACCACTGGCCCGGTGCCGGAAAACCGCGCGACGCAGGCGGCCGTGCTCGCCTACCTCTCCGACATGACGCTGCTCGACACCTCGACCTTCGCGCATGGCCGCGCCATCTTCGACCGCGACATCCAGGCCGCCAGCCTCGACCACGCCATGTGGTTCCACCGCAGCCATTCGCTGGACGACTGGATCCTCTACAATCAGGACAGTCCGTCGACGCAAGGGTCGCGCGGCTTCACCCGCGGCTCGCTGTTCGCGCGCGATGGGACGCTTATCGCTTCGGTCGCCCAGGAAGGCCTGATCCGACTCAAACGCTGAGCCGGTTTCTATTCAAGCCTACTAAATAGGCATTTTCCGGATTTTGCCTATTTTTTGATCTGGCGGCCCGATGCGCGCGCGCACAAATACTGTGCGCGGGTCACCGGTTCCCTTTGTTTACAATAGGTTAACACCCTGCTTCGGCAATTGGCACGGAGCTTGAATCCTGTCGGGCACTCTCCGGCTCTCCTCGGGATCGGTGAAGGTGTGCAAACGCGGGGGACCGCAACAGCAAAGGGTGAAACCTTATGAAAATCGTGATGGCAATCATCAAGCCGTTCAAGCTCGACGAGGTGCGCGAAGCGCTCACCGCCGTCGGCATCCAGGGCCTGACCGTCACCGAAGTCAAAGGCTACGGGCGTCAGAAGGGACATACGGAAATCTATCGCGGCGCGGAATACGCGGTCAGCTTCCTGCCGAAAATCAAGATCGAGGTCGCCGTCGGCGCCGACATGGTCGACAAGGCCGTCGAAGCCATCACCGCGGCTGCCAAGACCGGCCAGATCGGCGACGGCAAGATCTTCGTCTTCGGCATAGACCAGGCGGTGCGTATCCGTACCGGCGAAACAGACACCGACGCGCTCTAAGCGGCGAACACCCATTCCAACGGAGAGTTCAATGAATATTCCTTCCACCTTGAAGACGACGGGACGCGGGGCCGCTTCGCTCGCGCTCGTGGCGCTGAGCACCGTCGCCGCCTTCGCGCAGGCCGCCGCCCCGGCAGCCACCGCCGCGGCGCCCGCCGCGCCGGCACCCGCGCTCGACACCGGCAATACCGCCTGGATGCTCACCTCGACGGCGCTGGTGCTGATGATGACCATCCCCGGCCTGGCGCTGTTCTACGGCGGCATGGTGCGCAAGAAGAACGTGCTCGCCACCATCATGCAGAGCTTCGCCGTCACCTGCCTGGTGACGGTGCTGTGGTTCATGTTCGGCTATTCGCTGGCCTTCACCACCAATGACTCCGCCACCATGAACGCCTATATCGGCGGCTTCTCGCGGTTCTTCCACCACGGCATCACCGTCTCGACGCTGTGGCTGCCGGGGGTCTCGAACATTCCAGAATTCGTCTTCTCGATGTTCCAGATGACCTTCGCCATCATCACGCCCGCGCTGATCGCCGGCGCTTTCGCCGAGCGCATGAAATTCTCGGCGCTGCTGCTCTTCATGGGCCTGTGGCTGGTCTTCGTCTACGCCCCGATCGCGCACTGGGTGTGGGGCGGCGGCTTCCTCGGCACGGCTGGCGTGCTCGACTTCGCCGGCGGCACGGTCGTCCACATCAACGCCGGCGTCGCGGGCCTGGTCTGCGCGCTGGTGCTCGGCAAGCGCGAGGGCTACGGCACCACCAACATGGCGCCGCACAACCTCGTCTATTCGGTGATCGGCGCCTCGCTGCTGTGGGTCGGCTGGTTCGGCTTCAACGCCGGTTCGGAACTGGCGGCCGACGGCCTCGCCGGTGCCGCGATGATGAACACGCAGGTCGCCACCGCCGCCGCGGCGCTGGCCTGGATGTTCGCCGAATGGATCGTCGCCAAGAAGCCTTCCGTGCTTGGCATCATCTCGGGCGCCGTCGCCGGCCTCGTCGCGGTGACGCCGGCTTCCGGCTTCGTCAACCCGACCGGCGCCTTCATCGTCGGCATCCTTGCCGGCGTCATCTGCTACCTGTCGGCGGTCAAGCTCAAGCATGCGCTCGGCTATGACGACTCGCTCGACGCCTTCGGCGTGCATGGCATCGGCGGTATCGTCGGCGCGCTGCTCACCGGCGCGCTGGCCGATCCGGCCATCAACGCGCTCGGCAAGGACGCTTCGGTCGGCAAGCAGCTCTACGGCATCGCCTTCACCATCCTGTGGACGGCGATCGCCACCTTCGTGATCCTCTACATCGTCAAGGCCCTGGTCGGCCTGCGTCCGTCGACCCAGGAAGAGGTGGAAGGCCTCGACGTCACCCAGCACGGCGAAGTGGTGCCGTAAGGCTACCCTTTGCCAAGGGCCGGCGGATCCTCCTCCCGCCGGCCCGAATTCCTCCCAAGATCCCGTCGTGACGCTCTCGAAAGGGGCTCACGCCTTGAGGCCCGGAACAACCTTCCGGGCCTCCTTTTTTGTTCGGCGCCGGTCAGGAGAAGTTTCGATCACATTCACTTGATCGAGCCTGAGTGAAACATCGGCCCTCCAGATTCCGTAATGGGATTGTGGGCGTCATCAAGGCGCTCGCCAAACAAGAGGGAAGGAACCATCTGATGAACCTCAAGAACATCTTCCTGGGAGCAATGGCTCTTTCGATGATCAGCGGCGTTGCACTTGCCGGTGCTCTCGATGAGCCGGACAATATGGCTCCGTTCTTCACCGATTCCAGCATGAAGACCATGAAGCCCGAGGCCGAGTTCAAGGCCGCCTGGGCTTCGACGGCGAAGGACAAGCAGGACACGATGATGAAGGAGTGCCAGGACGCGGCAATGAGCAAGCCTCACGCCGAATTCTGCGCCAACCTGATGGCATATGCCGGCCACAAGTGATTTGCGGAAGGTCGGGTCTGGAAGGCCCGATCGTTTCGTCATTTGATGCACAGAGGTGGCGGGCCGCGCGGCCTGCCACCTTTGTGCGAGCCGAAGCCTGGTAAAGGGCCATGGTTAATGCGGCCTTAACCTTCCCCCCGATAGTCTGGCGTTCGAATCTGCCGAGGTGCGCCATGCGCCCGGCCAGGCAACGAACACGGGGAAGAGCATGCGTTCAGGCGCCTCAGCACCGCTCGCGCTGACCGATACGGGGCACGGCATCCAGGCATTCGCGCGGCGTCAGGTCGGGCGGCTGGTCGGCGCCGGGCTGTTCCTGTTCACCGCCTTCGGCATCGCGGCTCTGGCCACATGGAACGTCGCCGACCCGAGCTTCTCGCACGCCACCAGCAACGTCGTCACCAACGCCATGGGCTACGCCGGCGCAGTGTTCTCCGACCTCGCCATGCAGTTCTTCGGCCTCGCCGCCGTCGCCGGGCTGGTGCCGGCGGTGATCTGGGGCTTCCTTCTGTTCTCGGCGCGCGGCGTCGACAAATTGCCGAAGCGCGGCTTCGCTTGGTTCGGCTTCGCGCTCACGGCCGCGGCCATCGCCGGCTGCGTGACGCCGCCCAACACCTGGCCGCTGCCGACCGGGCTCGGCGGCGTGTTCGGCGACATGGTGCTGAAAATCCCGGGCATCGCGGTCGGCGGTTATCCGAAAGGGCTTTTCGCCACCATCATAGCGGTCATCCTCGCCGCGCCGATGTTGTGGCTGTTTGCCTATGGCTCGGCGCTGATCGCGCGCAAGAACGGCTTTGCCGTCATGGAGCGCGCCGCCCAGCCCGATCGGCGCGAGCAGGACGAGATGTTGTTCGACGAGGATGAGGACGAGGGCGACGAGGGCATCCTCGCGCTTGGCGCCGTCACCCATTGGTGGCTGTCGTTCCGGGCCTTCCTGCACCGCCGCGCCGAGCGCCGCAGGCGGGAGCGCGATGAGTTCGAACCGCCGATGGAGCCCAAGGCCAGCGCCTGGCGGCGCGCCGCCGAGCGGGTCGAATCGGCCGAGTTCGCCGAGGCCCGGATGAGCCCCGGCGGCCGCGCCCGTGTCGAGCCGGAATTCTTCGCCGCCATGGTCAATGACCGCAGCGCTTCGGTCGACCCGGCCGATCAGGACATATTCGACGAGGAGGACGTCGACCTCGACGACTTCGATGACGAGGCGCCTGCCCAGCGCCGCGCGCCGGGCGCCAAGGTGCAGAATTTCCGCTCCGATGCCGCGACCCGGGTCGCGGCGCCGGCGGCGCGACCCGTGCCGGGCGCCCGCGTCCAGCGCGAGGCGCAGACATCGCTGATCGGTTCCGACACGTTCGAGATGCCATCGCTGCATTTCCTATCCGAGCCGAGGAACGTCGCCAAGGATCCAAGCCTGTCGAAGGACGCGCTGGAGCAGAACGCGCGCCTGCTCGAAGGCGTGCTGGAGGATTTCGGCGTCAAGGGCGAGATCATCCATGTCCGCCCCGGCCCCGTCGTCACCCTCTACGAGCTCGAGCCGGCGCCCGGCATCAAGTCCTCGCGCGTCATCGGCCTTTCCGACGATATCGCCCGCTCGATGAGCGCGATCGCCTGCCGCGTCGCCGTCGTGCCCGGCCGCAACGCCATCGGCATAGAACTGCCCAACGCCAAGCGCGAGACGGTCTATCTCAGAGAGATCATGGCCAGCCGCGATTTCGAGACGACCAAGGCCAAGCTGGCGCTGGCGCTCGGCAAGACCATCAACGGCGAGGCCGTCATCGTCGACATCGCCAAGATGCCGCACGTGCTCGTCGCCGGCACCACCGGCTCGGGCAAGTCGGTCGCCATCAACACCATGATCCTGTCGTTGCTCTACCGGCTGACGCCGCAGGAATGCCGGCTGATCATGATCGACCCGAAGATGCTGGAACTTTCCGTCTATGACGGCATCCCGCATCTCCTGACGCCGGTCGTCACCGATCCGAAGAAGGCGGTCGTCGCGCTGAAATGGACCGTGCGCGAGATGGAGGACCGCTACCGCAAGATGTCCAAGGTCGGCGTGCGCAACATCGACGGCTTCAACGCGCGCGTCAGCCAAGCGGAGAAAAAGGGCGAGAAGATCTCGCGCACGGTGCAGACCGGCTTCGACCGCCAGACCGGCGAGGCGATCTACGAGACCGAGGACCTCGATCTCGAGCCGATGCCCTATATCGTGGTCATCATCGACGAGATGGCCGACTTGATGATGGTGGCCGGCAAGGACATCGAAGGCGCGGTGCAGCGCCTGGCGCAGATGGCACGCGCGGCCGGCATCCATGTCATCATGGCCACGCAGCGTCCGTCGGTCGACGTCATCACCGGCACCATCAAGGCCAATTTCCCGACCCGCATCTCGTTCCAGGTGACATCGAAGATCGACAGCCGCACCATCCTTGGCGAGCAGGGCGCCGAGCAGCTGCTCGGCATGGGCGACATGCTCTACATGGCCGGCGGCGGCCGCATCCAGCGCGTGCACGGCCCGTTCGTCTCGGACGACGAGGTCGAGAAGGTCGTCGGCCATCTGAAGCTGCAGGGCGTGCCGGAATATCTCGACGCCATCACCGAGGATGACGAGGAAGAGGACGAGGACGGCCCGTCGGGCAAGGGCTCGGGCGGCGGTGGCGGCGGCAACTTCGAGGATTCCGACGATCCCTACGACCAGGCGGTGGCGGTGGTGCTGCGCGACGGCAAGGCCTCGACCAGCTACATCCAGCGCAGGCTCGGCATCGGCTACAACCGCGCCGCCTCGATCATCGAGAAGATGGAGAAGGAAGGTATTGTCGGCCCGGCCAACCATGCCGGCAAGCGCGAGATTTTGGTGCCAACCGAAGAGGATAAGTTCTAGGGTTTATCGATATTCAGGTGGGGCCGACCTGACCTGAATCTCGACAGACCCTTGGCCCGGGGAGACGCCAGCCCGGGCCAGCAGGCAACTGGAAATCATCTTGCGCGTTCAAGCGACGGGCTGTCGCCCGCGCCTTTGCGATGGGCTATCGCCCGAACTTGTCCGACGGAGCTGTCGCGCGCCCGCCAAACTTAAGCCCTACTGGGAGCCCAGATACTGCCACCATACGAATCACAGGAAGTGACCGGCATGAAGACCTCGACAGAATTCGCCCTCACCCGTCGCCAGGTGCTTGGTTTCGGCTTGATGCTTGGCGGAGCCGCCGCTCTCAACCTCGTGCCGGGCTACCAGCTCGTGGCCGCGGCGCAGGCCGCCGTGCCGCCGGCGGCGCAGAAGATCGCCGACCATTTCTCCTCGGTGAAGTCGATGAGCGGCGAGTTCGTCCAGTTCGGCCCGAAAGGCGAGCAGACCGGCGGCAAGTTCTTCCTCGAACGCCCCGGCAAGATCCGCTTCAACTATGACGGCTCCTCGAACTTCCGCGTCATCTCCGACGGCAAGTCGGTGGTGATCCTCAACAAGAAGCTCAACACCTCCGACCTCTACCCGCTATCGAAGACGCCGCTGAAGCTGCTCCTCGACGACCGGATCGACCTCTCCGGCGGGCGCGTCAAGGCCGTCAAGCAAGAGGACGACCTCACCACCATCAAGCTTTCCGACAAGTCGGTGTTCGGTAATGCGACGATCACCATGATGTTCGATCCGAAGACCTACGAACTGCGCCAGTGGACGATCACGGACGCCCAAGGGAAAGACACGACCGTGATGATCTTCAACGTCAAGGAGGGCGGCAACTTCCCCGCCGACACTTTCGCGATCGACTATACGGCGAACCGCGAGCTCAACACCAGAACGCGGTAGATTGCCAACTTGGCCGGCCGATCAGTAGCTTTCGTCATCCTAGGGTGAAGCGACGCGAAGCGGAGCGGAGACCCTAGGATCCATGCCGTTCCGCTTGCCGAAGAACGATACGGCGCAGAAGAACATCATCCTGTGCCAGCTTCAGTTTCCGAGGCCTGCAGCGTTGCAGCGCTCGTACGTCACGGCATGGATTCCAGGGTCTGCGCGCGTCGCTTCGCTCCTTGCTCCGCCCTGGAATGACGAAGTTGAGAAGGCTTTGGCCAATCTCGAAGGCTTGCGACATGCTTCGGCTTGTCTTCGTCCGCGCTCACTGGCACTAGTGCGGCGAGCTCAGCCGTCCCGGACCTCGCCGCATGCCCTTCACCATCGCCACCTGGAACATCAACTCCGTGCGCCTGCGCATGCCGATCGTCGAGCGGCTCCTGAAGGAGCACGCGCCCGATGTGCTGTGCCTGCAGGAGACCAAGGTTCCCGACGAGCTGTTCCCGGAAAAAGCCTTCCGCAAGGCGGGCTACGAGCACATCCTGTTCCACGGCCAGAAGGGTTATCACGGCGTCGCCACCGTCGCCCGCCGGCCGATCGAGCTGGTGGAGAAGCGGCGGTTCTGCGAGATCGACGACAGCCGGCATCTGTCTGTCAGGGTCCAGGCGGGCGGCAAGTCGGTGCTGGTGCACAATTTCTACGTGCCGGCCGGCGGCGACGAGCCGGATCCGGAGATCAACCGCAAATTCCGGCACAAGCTCGATTTCGTCCATGAGATGAACGGCATGCCGGCGAGCCAGAACGAGCTATCCGCGTCGATCCTGGTCGGCGACCTGAACATCGCGCCGCAGGAGCATGACGTCTGGTCGCACAAGCAGTTGCTCAACGTCGTCAGCCATACGCCGGTCGAGACGACAAATTTCGAGGCGATGCGCGAGGCCGGCGGCTGGGTCGACCTGATGCGGCTCAACGTGCCTGCAGAACAGAAACTCTACACCTGGTGGAGCTATCGCGCGAAGGACTGGGAGGCATCCAACCGCGGCCGCCGCCTCGACCATGTCTGGTCGTCCGCCAACCTGGTGCCGAATTTCGCCGGCTACGAGATCCTGCAGGCGGCGCGCGGCTGGGAGAAGCCGTCCGACCATGTGCCGGTTATTGCGCGGTTCGATTTGGATTAGGCGAGTGGTGGCGGATGGGCGTCTGCCTTTGCGGTCGTCATTCTAGGGTCTGCGCGCGTCGCTTCGCTCCTTGCTCCGCGCTAGAATGACGAAGTCGCTCCTGCGCTGTTTCGCCAGGCCTAAAGCAGGTCGCGTGAAAAAGAATTCACGCGACCTGCTTTAAGTTTTTGATTTTAAGCATGTCTTTGTCCCGAAACCGGGCCCACTTTCGGGAGACATGCTTTAACCCGTAAATCGCGGCGCCAGTTTCTCAATGCGGGCGATCATCTGCTGGAACTCCTCCAGGATGCGCTCATGCAGCAGCACAGCGATCTCCGGATATTCTTCCAGGATTCGGTGGAACATCTTGCGGCTCAATCGGATCACTTCCGAATCGACCGCGGCGGAGGCGCTGGTCAGCCGGTTGGTGTCGGCGATCAGCGCCAGTTCGCTAAGCATGGTGCCCGGGCCTGCCGTACCGATCGGGACGCGTTCACCGCCCAGCTCCCGATAGAGTGCGATCAAGCCGCTGACTACAATGTAGGCAGAGTCAGCGACGTCGTCCTCGCGGTAGAGCTTATGGTCGGCCTGGAGCACCGTGGTCTCGGCGCCGAAGGCGAGCAGGCGCAGCTGTTCCTGCGTGAAGCCCTGGAAAAGCTTCACGCTGGACAGGATTTGGATGTCGTCATCCAGCGCCATCCTAGCTGTGTCCCCGAGCGGTCAGTCCAGTCCCTCCTTTGGAGCGGCGCGTTCTAAAAGGACGCGCGAGAAACGCTCCAACACTAACAGCCTGCACACCGTGCGAGGCATCCATCGAGCCGATCCATCACCCTCCAGTATCAGGATCGTACCCGAAGCGGTCCCGCCCCGACCGCTCATTCTGTTGGTTCTGACGCAATTCCGGACGGAAAACCGCCTCACACTTTTCCTGGAATTGCTCTAGATCATGAAATGTTTAAGGAACCAGCTTGTAGCCGCCGCTTTCTGTCACAAGAATTTCGGCATTGGAAGGATCACGCTCGATCTTCTGGCGCAACCGGTAGACGTGGGTCTCCAGCGTGTGCGTGGTGACGCCGGAATTGTAGCCCCAGACCTCTTCCAACAGCACGTCGCGCGTCACCACCTTCTGGTCGGCGCGGTAGAGATACTTGATGATCGAGGCTTCCTTCTCGGTCAGCCGCACCTTGGCGCCGCGCGGATCGATCAGCAGCTTCTGACTGGGCTTGAACGTATAGGGGCCGACGGAGAAGGTGGCGTCCTCGCTCTGCTCGTGCTGGCGAAGCTGGGCGCGGATGCGCGCAAGCAGCACGGCGAAGCGGAAAGGCTTGGTCACATAATCGTTGGCGCCGGCCTCGAGACCCAGAATCGTGTCGGAATCGGTGTCATGGCCGGTCAGCATGATGATCGGCGCCTTGTAGCCGCCCTTGCGCAGGATTTTCACCGCCTCGCGGCCATCCATGTCGGGCAGGCCGACATCCATGATGAGCAGGTCGACGACTCCGCCGCGCGCCGTGGCAACGCCTTTTGCGGCGGTCGATTCCTGCTGGACGTCGAATTCTTCGTAGAGCGCCAGTTGCTCAACCAGGGTGGCGCGCAGGTCGTCGTCGTCATCGACGATCAGGATGGTGCGTGATGTCATGGATCAATCCGTTGTTTTAAAAAGAATATTCAGTTGACCTCCCCCCATTTATGCGGAAGCTCACCGGCGCAACAGCCGATCACAGTGATTTGTTCCGTGACACAATCATACAAGAAAAAACGCGCGCGCAATGAGGCGGGCGCATTTTTGCCGAAAGGCCTGAGGGTTTTGGTCGTGCGCGCCCGGCCCGGCAACCCCGCGCAGGGCTTCCTGCAAGCCGGCAAAACGGTGTTTCCCTGCGCCCTGGGGCGCAGCGGCATCACTGCCAACAAGCATGAAGGGGATGGCGCGACGCCGCTGGCGTCGATGCGCATCCTGTCAGGCTATTTTCGGGGCGATCATTTTCCGGGCGGGCGCAGGACAAGGCTGCCGATGGCACCGATCGGTCCGGATCTCGGCTGGTGCGAGGTGCCGGACGACCGCAACTACAATCGGCCGGTGAAGATCCCTTATGGCGCGAGCCATGAGCGGATGAAGCGCGACGACCGGCTCTACGATGTCTGCCTGGTGCTCGACTGGAACATCGCGCCGCGCCGGCGCGGGCGCGGCAGCGCGATCTTCTTCCATCTGGCCCGGCCGGGCTTCACCCCGACCCAAGGCTGTGTGGCGGTGACGGCGCGTACCATGGCGAGGTTGCTTCCGTTGCTGTCGAATAGGACGGTGGTGAGGGTGGTGAGGTAGGGGAATAGGGGAATAGGGGAATAGGGGAATAGGGGAATAGGGGAATAGGGGGTGTCAGTTCGGCAGGCTTAAAAAAGTCGCCAATCTTCCCTACTCCCCTACTGCCCTATTCCCCTACTCCCTATCTGCGCTGCCAACCCGTGCCGAGCAGCCCGATCTCGCGAAGCTCCCGGTCCATTGTCTTTGAGATGTCCCGGTGTTCGGCGCCAATGTCGCGCAACTGGCTGTCGGAGAGGTCTTCGACCGACTCATGGGGCAGCCGGGCGGCGACCCGGGCCTGGCGCAGCCAATCGCGCGCCGAACGCAGCCAAAGGGTGAGGCCGGAGGGGGATTCCAGGGGGGTGCAGGACTTCAGGGCGATATCAGACATGGCTCTATCCGTGTTTCTCCGGATGTCAAATCCGGTTTGATGGTGTTTCGATGAAGCCATCATGGCGGATTGAAAAACAAACGGGAAACGAGTAGTTCTTTTCTGATCATCAAGTTTTATTTGGGGATCGCATGGCCAAGCTGCTGCCCGGGACGCGCGCGCTGCGGACGTTCGAAGCGGCCGCCAGGCATCTCAACTTCACCCGCGCCGCCGACGAGCTCGGCCTGACCCCGGCGGCGGTCAGCCATCAGATCAAGGAAATCGAGGACCAGCTCGATCTGGTGCTGTTCACGCGCACCAGCCGCACCATCCGGCTGACCGAAGCGGGCAACGTGTTGCTGGAGGCTTCGGTCGATGCGCTAGACCTGCTCAACCGCGCCGTCAGCCGCGCCCGCAAGATAACGCGCGGCACGGCACTGCTGAAGGTGACGCTCGACGCGCAGTTCGCGACGAAATGGCTGATGCGGCGGGTCGACGACTTCCGCCAGCAGAAGCCGGGCATCGAGCTGCGCTTCGACATCACCTACGATGTCCGGGATTTCGACCTCGACGACGTCGATGTAGGCATCCGCTTCGGCACCGGCAGATATCCGGGGCTCGCCGCGCACCGGCTGTTCGAAAACATCATCATCCCGGTCTGCAGCCCGGCGCTGCTGGCGTCAGGTCCGCCGCTGAAGGAGCCACGCGATCTCTTCAACCATACGCTCGCTCACATCGAATGGTCGCGGCAGGGCGTGACATGGCCGAACTGGCGTATGTGGATGCAGGCGGCCGGCGTCGACGATTTCGACGACAGCCGCACGCTGGTGTTCAGGTCCTCGACCGACGCCACGCAGGCGGCGCTCGACGGCAACGCGGTGGCGCTGGCCGATTTCGCCATGGTCGCCAGCGACCTCTCGCAAGGACGGCTGGTGCAGCCTTTCGAGCTCGGCATCAAGGTGGCGCCCGACTTTGCCTATTTCCTGGTCTATCCCGAGGCCGTGAAGGACGACGCGCGCGTCGTCGCTTTCCGCGAATGGCTTACCGAGGAAGCGGCAAGGACGCCGACGTGAAGGCGCGTCGATATTCAGGTGAGGCCGGCCTGCAAAAGTCGGTTTCCTGCGCTTCCGGTGCTCACGTACTTTAAGTACGCTCCGCTCCGGTTCTCAGAAACCGCCATTTTCGGCTCGGCCTGACCTGAATCTCAACCCGCCTCAAGCTGCGGGCGCGGCGGGCGCGCCAAACCAGCCGATGACGGCGCCGATGATCAGCATCACGCCGAGCCAGTGACCGGAATCGATCAGCGTCAGGGCCCAGCCGAAGCCTTCATAGCGATGGTTGACGGTGAGCGTGGTGGCGATGAAGCCGAGCCAGAGCACGAAGCCGAACAGCAATCCCGCGATCGGGTTCGGCTCGCCGCCGGTTATCGCACCCACCACCAGTGTCAGGACAAGCGCCATGATCAGCTCGGCGACGAAGCTGACGACGAACGGAACGGCCGAGCGTTTCATGGTGGCCGGGTCGAGCTTGGCCGCCTTCAGCCAGGGCTTGCTCAAGCCCATGTACCAGGCGGCACCGAACAACCATGCGACGACAGCGGCGGCGACCACCGCCAGCCAGTTCACGACCGAAAAATCCATGCTTTCCCCTCCAGATCGAAATGCGATGGAACGCTTGTTCGCTCATCCCGTCAAGCAAGGCGCCAGACGGTCGTGCGCTTGACCTCGGCATCCTCCAGCACCCGCGTCACCGGAACGTGGTAGACAGCGAGCGATTCCAGCCCGGCCCTGGGAAGGTAGGCTCGGCCCGGATCGCCGACGAGGATCTCGGCGCCGCGCGCCCGCAGGCTGGCGAACCAGGGCAGCAAGCTGTCGGCGAAAGCCTTGTCGTAGAAGACGTCGCCGGCAAGCACGACGTCCCAGCCGTCGTCGGAGCCGACGCAATCCGCGCCGAGGAATTGCCCTTCGACGGCATTGGCTTCGAGGTTGAGCGCGATCGCCGTCTCGCAGAACGGGTCGATGTCGGCGGCGATCACCTGCTTCGCGCCGGCTTTCATTGCGGCGATGGCGACGAGGCCTGAACCGGAGGCGAAATCGAGCACGCGCCTGCCGCGCACGGTTTCGGGATGGTCGAGCACATACCGGGCGAGACCCTGGCCGCCGGCCCAGGCAAAAGCCCAGAAGGGCGGGGGCAAGCCAATTGCGGCCAGCTCCTCCTCGGTGCGCAGCCACAATTCATGCGCCTCGTCGGCGAGATGCAAAATGACTTCCGGCACATGCGGCGGCGCCATTAGCGCCGTGTTGTCGAGGATGAACTTTTTCGCGCTCTTCGGCGTGAGCTTCGTCACGGTGCCGGGTTGAGCTCGGCCATGCGGCAGACCTCTTTCCACTCGGCCGGCGTCACCGGCTGCACGGAAAGCCGGCCAAGCCGGACCAGCGCCATCTCGGCGAGCTTGGGATTGGCCTTGACCTGTTCAAGCGTCACCGGCTTCGGCACGTCCTTGAAGGCGCGGATGTCGACGCATTCCCAGCGCGGATCGTCGGTGGTGGTGTCGGGGTGCGCTAGCGCGCAGACCTCGGCGATACCGACGATGTCGAGCCCCTCATTGGAGTGATAGAAGAAGCCGAGATCGCCGATCTGCATCGCTTTCATGTTGTTGCGGGCGGCATAGTTGCGCACGCCGTCCCATTGCGTGCCGGCCTTGCCCTTGGCCTTCAGCGCCTCGAAGGAAAAGACCGAAGGTTCGGACTTGAACAGCCAGTAGTTCATATCTCTTGTCCCATCGCTTGCCGCCACGCATGGCGTTCCCATCTATGCTTACCCTCTCGCCCTTGCCGCGGCGAGAGCAGCGAACGATCATGCGCCGGCGGGCTTCTGGAACACCCAGTTCCACGGACGGATCTGGACGCTTTCGAACAGGCCGGCCTTGGCATAAGGATCGGCGGCAGCCAGGGCTTGGGCGCCAGCCATGTCGGGCGCCTCGATCATCACCAGGCTGCCGTCCGGCTTGCCGTCGGCGTCGAGGAAGGGACCGGCAAAGGCAAGCCTGCCTTCGCCGATCAGACCTTCCAGGAACGCCGCATGCGCCGGCCGCGTGTCGACGCGCAGCTGCAGGTGGCCGGGCTTGTCCTTGCAAATCAACGCGAACAGCATTTTTTCACTCCGAGGGTTCAGATGTCGGTTTCGGTCTTGAGCGGGCGTGTCATCAGCGCGGTCACGGCCTGGCCGATGGTGACCTTGCCGTCGAGGATGGCGGCGACGGCGGAAATGATCGGCGCTTCGATGCCGCGCTCGGCGGCGATGCGGGCGGCAATGCCTGCGGTCGGCACGCCTTCGGCCAGAGGCAGGCCGGCAAGCGGCTTGCCCTGGCCGAGCGCCAGGCCATAGGCGAAATTGCGCGACTGCGATGACGAACAGGTGAGCAAGAGATCGCCGAGGCCTGAAAGCCCCATCAGCGTCTCCGGCCTGGCGCCGAAGGCGGCGCCGATGCGGCGCAGTTCGACGAAGCCGCGCGTCACCATGGCAGCCTGGGCGCTGGCGCCAAGCCCGGCGCCGGTGACGGCACCGGCGGCGATGGCAAAGACGTTCTTCAGCGCGCCACCGATTTCGACGCCGATCAGGTCGTCGCTGGAATAGCAGCGCAGGTTTTCCGCCGAAAAGCGGGCGGCGAGCTCTGCCGCCAGATCGCCATCGCGGGCAGCGACCACCACGGCCGTCGGCAGGCCGCGCGCGACGTCGCTGGCGAAGCTCGGACCGGACAGCGCCGCGACCGGATTGTTGGGCAGGTTTTCGGCGACGATCGCCGAGAGCAGCGCGCCGGTATCGCGCTCGATGCCCTTGGCGCAAAGCACCAGCGGCACGCCCTTCGGCACGTGGCCGGCGGCGGCAGCCAGCACCGCGCGCAGCGACTGCGCCGGCGTGACCGCAAGCACGCAGTCGGCGCCGTCGAGCGCCGTGGCGATATCGCTGGTGGCCGCGATGCCGGGCGCGATCCTGATGCCGGGCAGATAGCGCGGGTTCTCGCCGCGGGCGACGGCGGCGACGGTTTCGGTGTCGCGCGCATAGAGCCGGACATCATGGCCGGCGCGCAGCATGGCAAGCGCCAGCGCCGTGCCCCAGGCGCCGCCGCCCAGCACCGCCACGCGCCAGCAGCCTGCGGATCTCTTCGCGGTCATGCCTTGGCACCGCGCCGGCCAGAGCCGACCAAGGGTGCCGAAACGCCGTCCAGCGGCCATCGCGAACGCGGCACGAAGTCGGCGGTGTTCTCGTCGGCGATGCCGGCGCGCAGCCGCTCGATGCCGGCCCAGGCGATCATCGCCGCGTTGTCGGTGCAGAGTTGTTGCGGCGGCGCGACGAAGGCGAAGCCGGCTTCAGAACAAAGCGTTTCAAGCGTCGCCTTGATCGTGCGGTTGGCGGCAACGCCGCCGGCGACGACCAGCGCCGGCTTTGTCTGGCCGGGGAATTCCTGGCGGAAGCGGGCAAGGGCGCGGCCGACACGGTCGCCCAGCGCGTCGGCCACCGCCGCCTGGAAAGAGGCGCAGATGTCGGCGACGTCCTGGTCGCTGAGCGGCGCGATGGCGGTTGCCGCCTGGCGCACCGCCGTCTTCAGGCCCGAGAAGGAGAAATCCGGTTGCGCCGAGCCCTTCATCGGACGCGGAAAGGCGAAACGACGGGGATCGCCGCTGGCGGCGGCCTTCTCGACATTCGGTCCGCCGGGATAGGGCAGGCCGAGCATCTTGGCGGTCTTGTCGAAGGCTTCGCCCAACGCATCGTCGATGGTGGTCGCCCAGCGCTGGTAGTCGCCAACGCCGCGCACTGCGACGATCTGGGTGTGGCCGCCGGAGACGAGCAGCAGCAGATAGGGGAAGTCGAGACCGTCGGTCAGCCGCGCCGTCAGCGCGTGGCCTTCGAGGTGATTGATGGCGATCAGGGGCTTGCCGGCGGCGGCGGCGATCGCCTTGGCGGTCATCAGGCCGACGATCAGCCCGCCGACCAGGCCCGGCCCCGCCGTCGCGGCGATCGCGTCGACCTCGTCGAGAGAGACGGACGAGTCGGCAAGTGCCGCTTCGACGATGCCGTCCAGCGCCTCGACATGGGCGCGCGCGGCGATCTCGGGCACGACGCCGCCGAAGGCCGCGTGCTCCTCGATCTGGCTGAGCACGATATTGGACAGGATTTCGGGCGCAGCGGTGCCGTCCAGCGCCACCACGCTGGCCGCCGTCTCGTCGCAACTCGTCTCAATGCCCAGAACGCGGATCAATTGGTCGCTGTCCATAAAGATTGTGTCACCGGAGGTCTGTCGATATTCAGGTGATGCCGGCCCGCAAGTGGTGGCTTTCTGCGCTTCCGGGGCTCACGTACTTCAGTACGCTCCGCTCCGGTTCTCGGAAGCCACCACCTTCGGCTCGGCCTGACCTGAATTTCGACAGACCTCGGTCAACGACGGGGGTTATCACGGACCGCGCGCCATGCAAACTTTGAAAATCGGAACACGCGGCAGCCCGCTGGCGCTCGCCCAGGCGCATGAGACGCGGGCGCGGCTGATGCAGGTGCATGGGCTGCCCGAGCAGGCATTCGAAGTGATGCCGATCTCGACCAGCGGCGACCGCATCCAGGACCGGCCGCTGTCGGAGGCCGGCGGCAAGGGCCTGTTCACCAAGGAAATCGAGGAAGCGCTGCTCGACGGCCGCATCGACATCGCTGTGCATTCGTCGAAGGATATGCCGACGGTGCTGCCCGGCGGGTTGGAGCTTGCCACCTTCCTGCCGCGCGAGGACGCCCGCGACGCCTTCATCGGCAAGACCGTGAAGCGAATCGCCGACCTGCCGCATGGCGCGACCGTCGGATCGTCGTCGCTTCGCCGCCAGGCGCTGCTTCGCCGCATGCGGCCGGATTTCGAGGTGGTGATGTTCCGCGGCAATGTGCAGACCAGGCTGCGCAAGCTGGACGAGGGCGTCGCCGAGGGCACCATCCTCGCCTATGCCGGGCTGAAGCGGCTCGGGCTCGAACATGTCGTCACCGACCTGATGTCATTGGAGGATTTTCCGCCGGCGCCGGGGCAAGGCGCGATCGGCATCGAAACGCGCATCGGCGACCGCGATGTCGAGAGAATGCTGGCGGCGATCCATCACGTGCCGACGGGCCAGGCATTGGCGTGCGAGCGCGCCTTCCTCGCCGCGCTCGACGGCTCGTGCCGCACGCCGATCGCCGGCCATGCGACGGTATCGGGCGAGAAACTGTCCTTCACCGGGCTGATCATCTCACCCGACGGCACGGAATCGCACGAGGTCCGGCTGGAAGGCGAGGCCGCGGACGCTGCCGAGATCGGCCTCGACGCCGCGCGGACGGTTCGCGCCAGGGCTGGTGCTAAATTCTTCGACGGCTGGGCCTGACATGGTCCGCGTCCTGGTGACGAGGCCGGAGCCCGGCGCGTCGCGCACGGCACGACGCCTCGAAACCTTGGGATTTCAGCCCGTCCTGCTGCCGCTGACGGAGACGAGCGCATTGCCTGCCGAGGTGACCATCGGCGGCGATCCCGTCGCGGTCGCCGTCACCAGCGCCAATGCGGTGCGGCATGCGCCGACGGCGCTGATCGCGGCGCTTGCAAACCTGCCCTGCCACGCGGTTGGAAAAAGGACGGCCGAAGCCTGCCGCGCAGCGGGATTTGTGTCCGTCACGGATGGTCCGGGCGATGCCGAGGCGCTGGCCGACGCCATCGCCGACGGCCTTGCCGGCAAGGCAATCGTGTATCTGTGCGGCCGCATCCGCTTCCCGGGATTCGAGCAACGGCTGGCGGCGGCCGGCGCGCATGTCCAGGCGATCGAGACTTACGACACGGTCAGGATCGACTATGGCGATGCCGACGTGGTCGGCCGCCTCTCGGACCATCCGGTCGAGGCCGCGCTGCTTTATTCGGCCAAGGCCAGCGCTGCACTGGTCAGGCTGATAGCCCGGCCGGCTTTGCAGCATCTTTTTGAAAAAACGGAATTTTTGATGCTCTCCGCGCGCGTCGCCGAGCCGTTAGACAGGGTCGCTGGGCGCAGGATCCAGATCGCGCCGCAACCGGATGAGGATGCGCTTCTCGCGCTTTTGTCGCAACCGCGCTAGGCCGCGTCATCACACCGCCCCTTTTCACCGCTTGGTGATGTGCTAGAGCATCCCCTGGACCCTTTGAACCATCCCCAAGCCAGTTCGCGGAGCCCAAGCATGGTCAAGACGCCGAAGATGCGACATTCGAAGACCCGGCGCGAGCCGGTGACCATCGAACTCGAGCCCGGCGCCGTCTCGCGAATCACCGACGAGGATGCCGCCAAGGCCGAGGCCAATGCCGCGCAGACCGACGAGGCGAAGGCTGAGGAGGCCGTCGCCGCTTCGCAGCCGGAGGCGCCGGAAGAGCCGATCCATGCCGAGCAGGCCGATATCGAGCCGTGGGAGCATAGCGACGCCACGCAGGCAGCGGCCGACAAGCCCGAGGCCGGCAAGGACGAGCCGGAGGCGCCGTATCCCGGCGGCTCCGATGCCCCGAAGAGCCAGGCCAAGGGCTTCGAGTACAATTTCGAGGACGCGTCCGCGGCCAGCGCCAGCGCCGCAACATCGCGGTCAAGCGAGACGAGGAGCGAGGATCGCGTGCCGCAGCCATCGCGCAAGACCGGCGTCAACGCCATCGCCGCGGGCGTCATTGGCGGCGTGATCGCGCTTGCCGGCGCCGGCCTGCTGCAGTCGGTCGGCCTGCTCGGCGCGCCGGGGTCGGGCGGCGGATCGCTCGACGGCGTAAATGGCGAGCTCGCTTCGCTGAAGAGCGAAATCGGGGCGCTGAAGGAAAGCGGCGACACCGGCGCGTCCGCCAAGGTCGACGGTCTTTCCTCGGCTCTCGAGCAGGTCAAGGCCGATATCGCGGCGCTGAAATCCACCGCAGGACAGAGCGGCGACGGCACGGCCCTCAAGGCGCTCGGCGACAAGGTCGGCCAGATCGAGACGACCCTCGCCGACCTGCAGAAGAACGGTAACGCGGCGCCCGTCGATCTCGGTCCGCTCAACGAGAAGATCGCCGGGCTCGACGCATTGGTGAAATCGACCGGTGACGCGGCCAAGGCCGAGGACGGCCGGGTCACGGCGCTGGAGCAATCCGTGTCGCAGCTTTCCGGCAAGGTCGAGGCGCAGGCCGCGCAGCCCAAGATCGCACTGGCGATTGCCGCCTCGGCGCTGAAATCGGCTCTCGACCGCGGCGCGCCATTTGCGACCGAACTCGACACCTTCGCTGCGATCGCGCCGGATGCGCCTGAGCTCGCGGCGCTGCGCTCCTATGCCGAGAAGGGCGTGCCGACCCGCGCCACCATCGCTTCGGAAGCCGATGCCGCTGCCAATGCCATGGTCGAGGCGGCAAAGCCCGTCGACCAGAATGCCGGGTTCTTCCAGAGCCTGGTGTCGAGCGCGGAATCGCTGGTCAAGGTGCGGCCGGTCGGCGCCGTCGAAGGCAGGGGCGCGCCGGAAACCGTGGCCCGCATGGAAGTGGCGATCAATCAGGGCGACTACGCCAAGGCGCTCAGCGAGTATGACACGCTGCCCGACGCGGCAAAGGCGGCCGGCGCCGATTTTGCCGGCAAATTGAAGGCGCGGCTGGAGGTCGAGAAGCAGCTCGAAGCGCTGATTGCCGGCGCGACGAAGGCGTGAGGACGAAAAGATGATCCGCCTCCTCGTCTTCCTCGCCGTCGTCTTCGCGCTGGGACTGGGCTTTGCCTGGCTGGCCGACCGTCCGGGCGACATGCTCGTCACCTTCAACGGCTACCAGTACCAGGTCACGCTGATGGTGGCGGCGGTGGCGATCGTCGCCGTGGTCGCGGCGGTGATGATCGTCTGGTGGCTGATCAAGTCGCTGTGGAACAGCCCCTATACGATCTCGCGCTATTTCCGTGTGCGCCGCCGCGATCGCGGCTACCAGGCGCTGTCGACGGGCATGATCGCCGCCGGCGCCGGTGACGGCGCGCTGGCGCGCAAGAAGACCAAGGAAGCGGTGAAGCTGATCAGCTCCGATCAGGAGCCGCTGATCAACCTGCTCGACGCCCAGGCCTCGCTGCTCGAAGGCGATCACAAGGGCGCGCGCGAGAAATTCGAGCGCATGCTCGACGATCCGGAGATGCGGCTGCTCGGGCTGCGCGGGCTTTATCTCGAGGCCGAGCGCCTCGGCGACCGCAATGCCGCGCGCCACTATGCCGGCCGCGCGGCGGCGGTCGCGCCGCAGCTCGCCTGGGCAGCGGAATCGACGCTCGAAGAGCTGACCGAACGCGGCGACTGGGACGGCGCGCTGAAGCTGGTCGAGGCGCAGAAATCGACGCGGCAGATCGAGCGCGACGCGGCCAACCGCCGCCGCGCCGTGCTGCTCACCGCCAAGGCGCAGGCGCTGGTCGACAGCGACCCGAACGCGGCCCGCACCGCGGCGCTCGAAGCCAACAAGCTGGCGCCCGATTTCGCGCCGGCGGCGGTCGTCGCCGCCGATCTGGTTATCCGGCAAAACGACGTGCGCAAGGGCTCCAAGATTCTGGAAGCCGCGTGGAAGGCCGAGCCGCATCCCGACATCGCCGAGCTCTACACCCATGCCAGGCCGGGCGACGCCGTGCTCGATCGCCTCAACCGGGCAAGGAAGCTACAGGAACTGAAGAAGAACCACGCCGAATCGTCCATGGCCGTGGCGCGCGCGGCGCTCGACGCGCAGGATTTCGCCACCGCGCGGCGCGAAGCGGAGGCCGCGATCCGCATGGATCGCCGCGAGGGCGCCTATCTTCTGCTCGCCGATATCGAGGAAGCCGAGACCGGCGACCAGGGCAAGGTTCGGCAGCTGCTGTCCAAAGCCGTGCGCGCGCCGCGCGATCCGGCCTGGGTGGCGGACGGCGTCATCTCCGAGCGCTGGGCGCCGGTGTCGCCGGTTACCGGCAAGCTCGACGCCTTCACCTGGCGCGCGCCGATGGAGCGGCTTGGCCAGCTGATCGACAGCGACACGGATGTTGCCGTGCCGGCAATCACCGCCGCGCCGCCGGCAGCACCCGCTGAAAAGGCGATCGACATCGTTGCCGACGCGCCCGTCGAAGAGCCGGTATCGGCGAATGGCGGCGAGAAGGATAAGGCGGTGGCCGAAACCGTCGGTGAGGCGGAAACCATAGGCCAGGGTTCGGAGCTGCCGCCTCTGCCGGACGATCCAGGCGTTGCGCCGGAAGAAGAAGCGGATAAATCGCCGCGCCGCTTTCGTTTGTTCTAAAGCTGTGTTCTGGGGCCGGGTTTTGGTGGGCAGGGAAAAGGTGTCGATGTTCGAGCGTGTGTTGTCCTTCCTGAGGGATCTGCCGGCCGGCGGCGAGACCAGGCCGAGCGCCGACGATCCGCGCGTCGCGGCCTCGGCGCTGCTCTACCATGTGATGAACGCCGACGGCGTGCGCCAGGACGTGGAATGGGAGCGGTTCAAGCAGATCCTGGCCGAGACCTATTCGGTGAGCGGCGAGGAACTCGACGCACTGGCCGCGGCCGGCGAGCGCGCCGACAATGAGGCAATCGACCTCTACGCCTTCACCAGCGTGCTCAAGCGCGAGCTCGATGCCGAGGCACGCAAGGCCTTCATCGGCCTGATGTGGGAAATCGTCTATGCCGATGGCGAGCTTGACGAGCTCGAGGATAACACCGTCTGGCGGGTCGCCGAACTGATCGGCGTCGAGCGTCACGACCGCATCGAGGCGCGCCGCAAGGCGGCGGCCGAGGTGCCCGGCGCGCGGGGCAAGTCGAGCGACGAATAACAGGACCCTTCGCCTTCCATGCCACCCAGACCGAGGCCGAGAC
The DNA here is from genome assembly GCF_051127865.1 of Mesorhizobium sp. RIZ17. Lineage (NCBI taxonomy): Bacteria > Pseudomonadati > Pseudomonadota > Alphaproteobacteria > Hyphomicrobiales > Phyllobacteriaceae > Mesorhizobium > Mesorhizobium sp. RIZ17. The sequence continues at coordinate 1,596,496 of NZ_CP147861.1, read as the reverse complement.
CCAAAATCCTGATCGTGCTGCATCAGGAGAATTCGAGCCCCGGCCGCGTCGGCCATATGCTGCTGGAAGAAGGTTTCGATCTCGACATCCGCCGGCCGCCGCTCGGCGACGAATTGCCCTGCACGCTGGATGATCACGCCGGCGCGGTTATCTTCGGCGGACCGATGAGCGCCAATGACGAGGACGAGTTCGTCCGCCGCGAGACCGATTGGCTGCAAATCCCGCTGAAGGAGAATCGGCCGTTCCTCGGCATCTGCCTCGGCGCGCAGATGCTGGCCAACCATCTCGGCGGCAGGGTCGAGGGCCATGGCGAGGGCCTGGTCGAGATCGGCTGGTATCCGCTGAAGGCGACTGACGCCGGCAAGAAACTGCTGCACTGGCCGGAGATGGTCTACCAGTTCCACCGCGAGGGCTTTTCGCTGCCCAAGGAAGCGACGTTGCTGGCCACGGCGGAGACCTATCCCAACCAGGCGTTCCGTTACGGTGAGAATGCCTGGGGCATCCAGTTCCATGGCGAGCTGACCCGGGTGATGATGCAGCGCTGGGTGGTGCGCGGCGCGCATCGCTTCGAATTGCCCGGCGCGCAGCCAGGCCGCGACCACTTGGGCGGCCGGCTGATCTGGGACATGCACCTCAAGCGCTGGCTGAGCGAATTTCTGGGACTGATCTTCGGCAAGCCGGCCGTGGGGTAGGGCAAGTCCGATACCCCTGAACGGCCGGGCTTGACCCGGCCTGCGCCTACCTGACCGCGAGCCTATCTGCTCGCTGCCTCCGAATCCCGGGCCGAAGGCAGGCTGGCCTGGAGAAAACGGTGCCAGGCGCCGCCGAGGACCAGCGTGGTTTCGGCCTCGGCGAATCCGGCCGAAAGAAGGCCTGCCGAGAGTTTCGGAAAATCGAGGTTCGATCTGAACCAGGACGGCTGCGGCGGAAAGCTCGCGGTCGCCTGGAGCTCGCGGGTCCAGCGGCCTTCGCGCATCCAGCGCACGACACTGTCGGGCTGGTCCTGGCAAAGATCCGAGCCGATGCCGAGATGATCCGCTCCCATGATACCGGCCGCTTCGGCAGCCATTTGCCCGAACTGCTCCAGCGTCGTGTCCGAGCCGTTCGGAAGGTGCAGCGGGTAGAGCGACAGGCCGAGCAATCCCTGCTTTTCGCGCAGCGCTTGCAAGACGGCCCTCGAAACATTGCGGTTGCTGTCGCGCAGCCAGCGCGGATTGGCATGGCTGATGACCACCGGGCGCTCCGACAGCGCGATCGTTTCCAGCGCGGTCCGCTCGCCGGCATGCGACAGATCGATGATCATGCCGAGCCGGTTCATCTCGGCGATCGCCTCGCGCCCCATCCGCGTCACGCCGCTATCCTCCTTCTCCATCCAGCCGCAGCCGAGCAGCGACTGGTTGTTGTAGGTGAGCTGCATGAAGCGGATGCCGAGATCGAAGAGCATCTCGATCAGGCCGATGTCGTCCTCGATCGGCATCGGGTTCTGCAGGCCAAGCAGGATCGCTGTCCGGTTGGTGGCCCGCGCCCGCTCGATGTCGCCGGCATCGCGCGCCAGGAGGATCAGGTCCTCATTGTCGCGAAGCCAAGTGCGCCAGTCGACCAGGTGACGCACCGTCTCGCGAAAACCTTCGTGATAGCCGACCGTGGCGTGGACCGCGGTCAGCCCGCCCCGGCGCATCTCCTCGAAAATTTCGCGCGACCAGTTGCAGTATTGCAGCCCGTCGATGAGCACTTGCGGCGCAGCGTTGGTCATTCGGGCGCGCCCGCGTGGATGTAGGACGTCTTGACCTGGGTATAGAACTCGACCGCGGCGCGGCCCTGCTCGCGCGGGCCGTAGCTCGAGGCGCGAACGCCGCCGAACGGCACATGATAGTCGGTGCCGGCGGTCGCGAGGTTGACCATGACGCAGCCGGAGCGCGAGGCGTGGCGGAATTTCGTCGAACGCGCCAGCGAGCGCGTGGCGATGCCGGCCGTCAGCCCGTAGGGCGTGTCATTGGCAAGGAAGATCGCCTCGTCGAGATCGTCGGCTGGAATGACGCAGGTGATCGGCGCGAACATCTCCTCCTGGTTGATGCGCATGCGGGAGCGGCCGTTGAGGAACACGGCGGGCGCCATGTAATGGCCGCGATGCGCGAGATCGAGCGCTTCGCCGCCGGTCGCAAGCTCTGCTCCTTCGCTGATGCCGAGCGTCATATAATCGAGATTGGCCGAGAGCTGCTCGGCGCTGACGACCGGTCCCATCTGGACGCCGGCCTCAAGCGCATGGCCGACCTTCAGGGTTTCGGTTTTCGCCAGCAGCCTCTCGACGAAGGCGTCATGGATCGGCCGGTGGACGATCAGCCGCGACGCCGCCGTGCATTTCTGGCCCGTACCGCCAAAGGCGCCGCTCACGGCAAGGTCGACGGCACGGTCGAGGTCGGCGTCGTCCATGACGACGAACGGATTCTTCGACCCCATTTCGAGCTGCAGCTTCACGAAGCGCGCGGCGGCGAGCGCCGCGATGCCGGAACCGACGGCGCCGGAGCCGGTGAAGCTCAGGCCCTGGATATCGGCATTGGCGGCAAGCTCGCGGCCGATCGTCGATCCCGATCCCATGACCAAGTTGAACAGACCTTTCGGGATCGGTTGCCGGCTGATGATCTCGGTCAATGCCCAGGCGCTGGCCGGAGTGACGCTGGCCGGCTTCCAAACCACCGCATTGCCGAAAGCCAGCGCCGGCGCGATCTTCCAGGACGCGGTGGCGATGGGGAAATTCCAGGGCGATATGACGGCAACGACGCCGACCGGCTCGCGCTCGATCAGCACATCCACGCCGGCTCTGACGGAATCGACCGAGGCGCCCAGATTACGCAGCGCCTCGGCGGCGAAATAGGTGAAGAACTGGCCGGCGCGATAGACCTCGCCGACACCTTCGGGAAGCGTCTTGCCCTCCTCGCGCGACAGCAGTTCGCCAAGCTCCTTCGAGCGCGCCATCAATTCGCGGCCGATGGCGTCGAGAACGGCGGCTCTCGCTTCGAGCCCGGCCGCCGCCCACTCCCGTTGCGCGTTTTGCGCGGCCGCCACGGCGTCATGGATGTCGGACAGCCGCGCCTGCGCGAAACGCCCGACGATGTCGGTCACATCCGACGGATTGACGTCCTCGACCCAGTCGCCGCCGTCGCGCCATTCGCCTGCAACGAAGTTCTGACCGTTCAGCATCGGGTTCGACCTGCATCAAATTCGATTGACAACGACCTAACCAATGCTGTGAACTTCAATCAAGCTCAATTTTTGGCACAAATGTTCAGGCAAGCTTAACAGTGACGAAAACGATCAGCCTGACTGGCATGCGCAGCTTCGTCGCGGTCTGCGAGACCGGCGGCGTGCGCGCCGCGGCCGATCAGATCGGCCGTACCCCGTCGGCGGTGTCGATGACCCTGAAGCAGCTGGAAGACGACATCGGCGCGCCGCTGTTCGAGAGCGAACGCAAGGGCGCGCTTTCTCCAGTCGGCCGTATCGTGCTCGACGAGGCGCGCGCCATGATCGCGCATTACGACCGCGCCTGCCTGGCCATGACCAGCTATGCGGCGGACCGGCAGGGCCGCTGCGACGTGGCCAGCGTGCCTTCGGTCGCCGTGACCTTGCTGCCGCGCGCCATCGCCCAGCTTCGCGCCGAGGGCAGCCGGTTCGACATCCACGTCCGCGACAGCGATTCCAGCGCCATCGTCGACGCGGTCGAAAACGGCATGGTCGAGGTCGGGCTGTGCGTGCTTGCCAGCAAGCGGCCGCAGCTCAGTTTCGAGCCGCTGTTCCACGAGCCGCTCGATTTCGTCTGCCCGGCCGATCATCCCCTGGCAAAATCGAAGCGTCCGCTGAAATGGGCGCAGCTCGACGGCGAGAGCTTCATCCGCAATGGCGCGGCCGCGGCACTCGGGCTTGCCGAGACCGAGGCGCTTGCCGCCGGCTCGAAACTCACCGCGACCAATGTGAGCTCCAACCTGGCGATGGTGGAGGCGGGGCTCGGCGTCACCATCCTGCCGCGGCTCTGCCGCTGGAAGAGCAGCCACGACGTGCGCTTCGTGCCGCTTGCCGATCCACGCTCGAGCCGGACCGTCGGCTGGATCGCCAAGGAGGGCCGCAATCTGCAGCCGGCGTCGCTGCGCTTCATCGAATGCATTCGCCAGCAGGCGCAGGCCGGCGAGAGAGAGTTCGGCTATGCGGCGGCATGATTGGTGGGTGAGGGGATGACGCGCCTGACGCAAGCCAGCATCGAAACGCTCGCTCGTAGGGCGCTGGTGCGGCACGGCGCCAGCGAGGTGCAGGCGCGTGCGCTCGCCGCAGCCGTCGCGGCCGCCGAACGCGACGGCCTGAAATCGCATGGCCTGATGTATCTGCCGACCTATTGCGAGCACCTGACTTGCGGCAAGGTGCTCGGATCGGCCGAACCCAGCCTGACGCGGCCGGCTCCGGCGGTCGTTGCCGTCGATGCGGGCAACGGCTTCGCCCATGCGGCCATCGCCCTTGGCCTGCCGGCGCTGATCGAGGCAGCCCGCACGCAAGGTGTCGCGGCGCTTGCCGTCCGCAATTCCTACAATTGCGGCGCGCTCGGCTGTCACACCGAAAACATCGCGCAGGCCGGCCTTGTCGGCTTGGGGTTCACCAACGCGCCGGCCTCGATCGCGCCCTGGGGCGGCCGCAAGGCGGCGCTCGGCACCAATCCCTGGTCGCTGGCGGTCCCGGACGGGCAGGGCGGCGCGCGCTTCGTCATCGACCAGAGCGCCAGCGTCGTCGCCAAGAGCGAGGTCATCAAGCGCGCCCGCGCCGGCGAGCCGATCCCTCCCGGCTGGGCCTTCGACGCGAGCGGCGAGACGACCACCGATGCCGGCGAGGCGTTGAAGGGCACGATGGCGCCGGCGGGCGGCTACAAGGGCGTCGGCTCAGCATTGCTGGTGGAGATCTTTGCCGCATGCCTGACGGGAGCCAATCCCGGGCTTGTCGCCAGCCCCTTCTCCGGCACCGCCGGAGGTCCGCCTGGAACCGGCCAGTTCTTCCTGGCAATCTCGCCCGATGCGAGCTCGGCCGGGGCATTCGCGGGCAATCTGGAGACCGTCGCCGGCGCCTTCATCGGCGATGCCAGGCTTCCGGGCACAAGACGCTTTGGCGCGCGCGAACAGAACACCAAGGACGGCATCGAGGTGGCGGCGGAAACGCTCGCCGCGCTCGAAAAGCTCGCAGGGACCGCTGCATGACGGCGATCGCGCTGCGCCCGCCGGAGGTCGTCATGCGCCTTAAGCGGCTGGGCGCCGCGCATCCGACACGTCTCAGTTTTCTGCGCCAGCTGATCCGCCGCGCCACCCGGGAGAAATGGCGGGTGCGCAAGGACCGGTTCGACCTGGACGACAATGGGTTCGGGCGCGCGGTCTATGCGGTCGAAACGCCGGCAAGGACCTACAGCCTGGTCGCCTTCTCGACGCCGCTCGACGACGAGAAGCGGTCCGACCGGGTGATCGCGCAGGCCTGGGACACGAGCTACGTGCTTTACGACGGATTGCCGGACGCCACCGAGGTGGCGCGGCTGGAGGCAAATGCGCCGCTGCAGGAGGCAGGCCGCTATACAAGAAGCGAACTCGTGCTGGCGCGCGCCAACAAGAGCGTGCGGCTGTTCGAGGAAGTGGCTTTGGCTCTGGCGCAGGGACGGCAGCCGGACGAGGAGCAACTGCTCGGCGTCGGCTATCTGCTGCGCACCACGGCCGTCTACGGCAACGGCAAGTTCGGCATCGCCGACCGCGACGAGATCGCCGCGCGGCCGGAGCTTGCCGGATCCTTCCAGGCCGAGATGCTCACCGTCTGGCTGATACGGTCCTTCACACTCGACCTGGTCGATCACATCGCCTGTCGCCGCAATCCGGCCGGCGCGGCGAGCCTGGCGCCGGAATTACGCCGGGCGCTCGGGGTGGGCAATGCGACCGGGCTTGGCATGGCTCCGTTCCTCGTTCGCCATCCGCTCTTGACGCATAGCTGGTTCCTCGCCCGCGAAACCGCGCTGGCGCGGGTGCGTGCAGAGCCGCATGCCGGCGAGTTGGAACGAGACATTTTCTCGAAGGCGCTCGCTGATCTGCGGCAGCGCGTGGCCCGCTGGCACAGCGACGACGCCGGCCAGGCCGCGGCAACCCGGTCCCTGGCCGCCGATCTCGATGCGCTGGCCGAAAACCTCGACCGGCTTCTGGCGAAAGCACGGCCCTGGGATGCGGTCTATCGCTTCGCGGAAGAACATTTCTCGCTCGAAGGGCAGGAAGCCTGCGTCTCGCTGATCCTCGAGCCGCATGGCGCGCTGGTCGACGAGCTCGGCGACGCGATGAAGGCCGACGAGACGCCTGGACATGCGATTGACGGCAGCGTCACCTGCGGGTCGCTTCGCCAGGCGCTTCTCGATAGCTATTCCTGGGCGGGAAAAGTCGACTTCGCCGAACCGTCCGCCAATGCGCGCTTCTGGTATGTGTCGGCGGAGAAGCTCGAGCCCCGGCTCGGCGAGCGTTTCGAGGAGGACGGCGCCGAGCTCGAACAGCCCCTGGCCACGGCGCGCGATGCGCTCGGCCTTGCGGCCGCGCTGGCGCGGGAGCCGGCTTCGACCCGCGTCGCCGACTTCCTGCTGGGCCGGCCCGAATGGCGCCATGCGGTGCGGCGCGCCCAGATCGTCGCCAGATTTCCCTATGCCGAGATCCACGACAATCTGATCGGCGCCGACTTGCGGCCCGTCAACATATTGCGCGCCAAGCTGGCGTTCTTCGGCGCGCGCAGTTTCGATCCGCGCTCCGACCGCTGGCTGCGGATCGCGCTGTTCAGCGGCGAGCCGCTGATCGAGGATGTCGCCACGATGGCGCCGGCAGGAGAGGCCGCGTGATCGACCTGTCGCTCAACGAGGTGGAAACGCTGAGCACCAAGGCGGCGCGCGGTGCCGGATTTTCATGGGGACTGGCCGAGGATATCGGCCGCGCGGCGCGCCGGATCGCGGTCGAGAACGACAATTGGGGCGAGGCCTTGCTGAGCCTTGCCGAAAACGCGCAGTCCTTCGCGGCGCCCGATCCTGCCCGCGCGGCGCGCTGGCGAAAAGGCGAGGTCGACAAGCCTGCCGAAACACCGCTCTGCCCGATCCGCACCGCGGCTTTGCTGCTCGACGATCCGCTTCCGGCGAGCGCGCTGCCGCTGACGATCATCAATGTCGGCCTGCCTGTCTGGTTCGACGCCATGCTGCGCCGTTCGGCGATGCGCGTCGCGCGGCCCGTGGGGCCGGTGACGCGCGCCGATGTCGTCGTCGAACACCGCGCTGAGATCGAGCAGTCAGCCACGGGCCGGCGCGGCGCGATCGACGAGCGGACGCTCGCGGCGCTCAATTCCTTCGCCGGCAAAACCTATGTGCCGGAAAGCGAGCGATCGCGCGTGCGTGGTGCCGGCGGTGGCCGGGTGGACGATTAATAACAAGGGGAGAAAGAAATGAGCGCAGCCGATGGCCAGAAGATCGCCATGCGTGGGGCGGGTTATTACTCGGCCAACACCGTCGGCGCCAAATACGTCATCGACAAGGTTGGCGATCTCGTCGTCAAGGCCGTCGCCGGGATGCCCCGGCTGGCCGACGGCCAGCCATTCGCCATCGCCGATTTCGGCGCGGCCGACGGCGGCACCTCGATGGACATGATGCGGCGGCTGGTCGGCGCCGTTCGTGAGAGGGAGCCGGACCGGGCGATATCGATCACCTACACCGACCTGCCGCACAATGACTTCTCGACCCTGTTCAGGTTGAGCCAGGGGCTGCTGGGCACCTCGACGGAGGTTCCGCTGGCCGAGACGCCTTCCCTCTACATCTTCGGCAGCGGCACCAGCTTCTACCGCCAGATCGTGCCGGACAATTCGCTCTCGTTCGGCTTTTCCGCCACGGCGATGCACTGGATCAGCAAGCGGCCCTGCATGATCGCCGACCATGTCCAGGCGGTCGGCGCGACCGAGGCCGAGCGCGGCGAGTTTCGCGCCCAGGGGCTGCGCGACTGGCAGACGATCCTGCTCGCCAGGGCGCGCGAGCTGAGGTCCGGCGGCAGGCTGGCGCTGGCCAATTTCTGCGTCGACGAGGAAGGGCGCTATCTCGGACATACGACCGGGGTCGACATGTTCGACGGCTTCGCGCGCCATTGGCGCGACCTGGCTCGGGCAGGGCGGATCAGCGAGACGGAATATGTCAACGCGACGTTCCAGCAATTCTACAAGACGCCGGACGAGTTCGCGGCACCCTTCCGCGATTCCGCTTCGCCGGTGTCGCAGGCCGGACTGAGGCTGGAAAACATCTTCACCATGGTGACGCCGTGCCCCTATGCCGAGGCCTTCCGGGTCCATGGCAATGCGCAGACCTTCGCCAGGGCCTATGTGCCGACGCTCCGCTCCTGGTCGGAAACCGTCTTTGCGAACGCGCTCGATCCTTCGCGTCCCGCGGCCGACCGTGCCGCGATCGTCGATGATCTTTACGGCGCGTACGAAGCCGACGTCGCGCGCGCCCCCGAAGGCCATCGGATGGACTATGTCCACTGCGTGACGGAGATCGTCAAAGGGTAGGTGATACCGCCACGGCAAACTCCGCGCTGCTCCCCCGGAGTCAAAGAACTTCAAGGAGTCGGTTCAGCGGTCAGGTTCTGTATTTTCTCGAGGAGATTTTTGACGAGCAGCTGGTAGACGCGCGTGAGCTCGTCCGGCGACAATTCAACCCTGATGTCGTACTTGCCGGAATAGTTCACCTGCAGATCGACCGTTCCGAACAGCGTCGTTTTGCCATCGCGAATGTCGGTCCCTACGATCATGCTCGCCAATGGCTGATCCAGCAGAATGACGCCTGGTTCTCCGGGATGATTGTGCGTCGTCGTGCGTATTTTCACAGCGTAACCCTCCTGTTAGGCCTGTCCAAAATAGAACCGTCCCCTCAAAACGCGAGGAACAAAAATCGTATCGGCGCAGCCACCATCTGTGTTATGCGCCGCCCAACCAACCAAAGGACGACAGCTGTGAGCGAACTTACCGTGGCCGATGCGACCGAAAGCATCTATGCCTCACTCCGAGCGGACAATGCCGACATCGATGCGCATATCGCGACACTCAAGGCGGCGCTGGCACGCGAGGGGAAGAAACAGGCGGTGTTCGATCCGACCAGGTTGGTGCAGAACAACCGCGCCGGTCGCAAGTTGATGCAGGCGTATTTTCGGCAGCGCGGCGTGAGCGTCAGCTTTTCTGATTAGCCGAACCGCAAGCGAAGCGCCCACTACGGCGCTGCCGCCACCGGTTCGTTCCTTCTCATCGTCAGCTCGTAGTTGAGCCGGTAGCGGCCGCCTTCGAAATTCCAGATCAGCGGGTTGCGCACGCCGTCGAGCGAACTGGCGCCGGGCGGCAGGTCGGGAAACTCGTTGGCATGACTGGGGTCGTTGGGGCTGGTGTCGTCTTGCTCGAATACCTTCATCCCGGCGTGGTCGACAAAGGTCAGGTTCGTGCTACCGAAGCGCGCCCAGTCCTTCTGGTCGGCGGAGTCGTCGCAGTCGAACTCGACCTCGCCCCCAGGGGGGAAGCGAATGGTGCGGCTGTCGATCGACAATTGCGTGAAGATGTCGTCGGAGCCGAATTCGGGATTGGTCTCGTCCTCGCAGATCAGCGCCTTGAGCTCGAGATTGCGCACCGTGGTCTGCATCGAGGCGCGCACCCGCACGGCCTGGCTTCCCGCGGCCGCCTGATGGATGACGAGATAGCCATGCGTGCCGTCGCCCATGGCGTCGCTGACGATGCGGCTGGTGCCGGAGACCGCGATCGGCGGCTCGCCGCCATGCGGGTTGTCGAACTCCTCCAGCGTCGCCTTGTAGCGGCTCGGATCGGGCAGGCCATCGGCTGTCAGCGTCACGGTCTGGTCGGCGCCGCTGTCGGCCTGGCCGACGACGTCGAAGCGAAACCAGGCTTCGTCCTGGCTGCCCAGCAGGCTGCCGGCTTCGGTCAGCGAGGCGAATTGCGGCGGCTCGCCCGGCTGCAGCGGACAGGCCTCTTCCTTGGTCGCGCAGGTGTGGCGGCGCACCAGCAGCGCATAGTTGCCCTGCCATCTGCGGTCCTTGCCGGTCACGCGGATGAAGAACTCCTTGGGCAAGGCATAGGTATGGACGGTGAAAATGTGCTCACCGTCCTGCACGGTCCTGGTGCTGCCATAGTAGCTGGAGATCGGCGTCGTCATGTTGGACGGCTGGTAGATGTCGATGTTGACGTCCGGATTGTCGGGTCCGATCGAATAGCTGCCGGCGTCCTGGCGCACGACATGGAACCATTGCATGGAACCCGGATAGCGGATCTGGGTGACGTCCTGGCCGTTCCTGAAGTCGATCAGCTCTTCGGCCTGCGGCTTGCCGTCCGGGCCCTTCCTTGTCGTCAGATTGACCGGATAGGCGATCGACGGGCTGCAGAAATTATTGCCGAGGTTGAGGTCGGCGGTCAGAAGATTGTGGTCGCTTTCGAGGTCGACAAAATCGACCGGGATGGTCACGTGCTGAACGCAGATCGGTCCCTCGATGCCGCCGCTCAGATAAGGCTTCGGCGCGGCGAGAATGTAGTCGTAGCGCTCGCCGTCGATGTAGTTGGAGATTCCGGGATCGGCGCCGTTGGTCGCCGCCCAGCTGTCATAGTGCTGGGACGTCCAGTACGTGCCGGGGGTGGCGAAGCGGCGCGCCCATTCGCCTGTCGGCGGGTGGAACAGCGGCACGTTCATGTCGCCCATCACCAGAACGCGCTCGCGCTTGCGCTGCGCTGGCGTCAATGGCGACAGCGTCGTCTCGATCAGCTTCTCGATCTGGTCGAACTGCGCGTCGCGCGCGTCGGCATGCAGCTCGGCCGGGCTCTTCTCGAAATAGTCGGCCTGCATGTGGGTGAAGACGACCGTGTAGTTGCTTTGCGAAGGCAGATGCAGCAGCCGCACGATCGCCGCGCCCTTGCCCGACAGGCAGTCGACACCGCCGCAATGGTCGTAGAGGGTGAAGCCGACCTCGTCAGTCGCCGCATCCAGTGTCTCGCCGTCGTGCTTGCCCCATTTGAAGCTGTCGTCGGGCAGCGGCATGAACTTGAAATCGCTCTTGGCGAACAGCATCAGGCCGCTGTCCTCGCCGTCGATCTTCTCGACCGGCTCGCCATAGATCGCCACGGCAGCCGCCGGATCGAGACTGGTGATTGCGTCGACAATGGCCTGCGGCCGCACCTTCAGCAGCGCAGCGTCGATCTTGCGGACATAATTCGGGTAGACGGGCTTGAGCTTGTCGATGAGGATTTGCTTGGCATCCTCGTCCCATGCCTCGTTGATCGCGATTATGTCGAAGCGGTCGGTGTCCTTCAGGATCGTGTCGGCCAGATGCTCGGCCTGTTTTTCGGTCTGGCCCTGAATCTGCACGAGGCAGTCAGCGAAGTTCGGGTTGGCGCATTTGAAGATCGGCGAGAGCAGATAGGCGTTGAACGTCGCGACGCGAACCGTCTCGACTTCCTGCGCCCTGGCGCCGCCGATCGGCGAGGCAGTCAGCGCGACAAGCAGGATGATCAACCTGGCCAAAACCTGATCTGACCAGAACGTGCGTCCGGAACGAAACATGGCAATTGCCCCCAATCGTCGCCTGATCGCCAGGCTGGCGAATAGTAACAAACGGGAGAGCCCGAACCGTGAAGCCATTCACGCTGCCACGGGCGAAACTTTGGCGGGCGTGGATCCGTCAACGGATGTCGGCGTAAGCCGCCTGGGCCGACTGCGTCGAATCCAGCGGCCCAGATCAAGAACTCGATCAGTTGCGGCTGTTGAGGTGCCGCACCTGGCGCAGCGCCGGGAACAGATAGGCCCAGAGGCCGGCGACGGCGATGGCGCCGATGCCGCCGATCACGACGGCGGGAACCGTGCCGATCAGCGCCGCCATGGTGCCGGCGCGGAATTCGCCGACCTCGTTGGAGGCGCCGACGAAGACCTGGTTGACGGCGTTGACGCGGCCGCGCACCTCGTCGGGCGTCCAGAGCTGGATCAGCGTCTCGCGGATATAGACGCTGAACATGTCGGTCGCGCCGAGCAAGGCGAGTGCTGCGATCGACAGCCAGGTGATGGTCGAGACGCCGAACAGCACGGTGAAGGCGCCGAACAAGGCGACGAAGCCCAGCATGATCTTGCCGGCATGGTCGCGGATCGGATGGCCGGCGAGCCAGACGGCGACGCAGATGGCGCCGATGCCAGGCGCCGAGCGCAACAGGCCGAGGCCCCAGGGGCCAAGCTCCAATATGTCGCGCGCATAGACCGGCAGCAGCGCCGAGGCGCCGGACAGGAGCACGGCGAAGAGGTCGAGCGAGATCGCGCCGAGCACGATCTTCTCGCCCCAGATATAGCCGAAGCCGGCGAACAGTGTCTGCATTGTCGGCTTGTCGGTAGCGGTCTGCTGCGCGGGCTTCGGGATGGTGAAGACAAGCAGCGCCGCGACAAGCATCAGGACCGCCGCGGTAGCGTAGGCGATTTCAGCCGAAAGGCCATAAAGCAGGCCGCCGGCGACCGGGCCAACGATGGTCGCCGTCTGCCAGGCGGAAGAATTCCAGGCAATCGCGTTGGCGAAGTCTTCTTGCGGCACGAGATTGGCGACCAGCGACGACGATGCCGGCCCGTAGAAGGCGCGGGCGATACCGAACATGGCGAGCACGACGAAGATCGGCAGCGGGCCGCCAAGGCCGCGCAGCGTCAGCAACAGGAGCGTGAGCGCGCAGCCGGCCTCGACGAGCGTCGACAATGTCATGATCAGGCGGCGGCCGAAGCGGTCGGCGACCACGCCGGTGACAAGTACCAGGAGCAGCGAAGGCAGGAACTGGACGATGCCGACAATGCCCAGGTCGAAGGGATTGCGCGTCAGGTCATAGATCTGCCAGCCAACCGCGACAGAGACGATCTGGGTGGCGAAAGTCGTGAGGAAGCGCGCCGTCCAGTAGCTGAGGTAAGGCCGGTGCCGGAACGCTGCGTAACGCTGGTCTGGAGACGTTGCTTCGACGGTCATGATTCAAGGGCCCCGTTGCGACAATGGCCGGCGGGGCACTTCCACGGTGGGCGCTGGTCCGGCCGCAACCCTTTAGCCCAGTTCGCCCTCCAGCGCGCGCAAAAAATCCGCGCCGGATCGAAGAAAATCGAAATTTTCTGCTCCGCTAAGGCGATTCAGCCCCTCAACGCAGCCGAGATGGCCGACAGGCCGCCGCGCAGCTCCGCTTCCGTCGGCCAGCCGAAGCCGAGACGGAAGAAGCGTTTCGGCATCTCGAACCAGTGGCCGGGACCGACATAGGCGCCGTGTTCCTCCAGCAGCCTGGTGTAGAACTTGTCTAGGTCGAAGCCGGCATCGACGTTGAGCCGCGGGAAGCCGACGACGCCGCCTTGTGGCCGCACCCAGTCGACCAGAGGCTCGCCGTCGATCCAGGCCTGCACGATGTCGCGGCGCCTGGCCATGTCCGGCAGCAGCGAGCCGAGAAAGGCGTCACGGCGTTCGAGCGCGGTGCGGGCGATCGCTTCGTCGATGACGCTGCCGCAAATGCCGATCTGCTCCTTGGCGGCGAGGAATGTTTCCTGCAGCTCGGGATCGCGGGTTATCAGCCAGCCGATGCGGATGCCCGGAATGCCGAACGCCTTGGACAGCGAGCAGACGCTGATCGCGCTTGGGCTGAGCGAGGCCGCCGCGGGCAGGCGTTCGCCATAGGAGAGGTCGCGGTAGGTCTCGTCGACCAGCAATCGGCATTTGCGGTTTTCGGCAAGCGCAATCAGCGCGTCGAGGTCGGCGCGTGTCATCATCGTGCCGGTCGGATTGTGCGGGCAGGTGACGCTGATGAGCTTGGTGTTCGGCCGTATCTCTGCCGTGACGCGTTCGATGTCGACGGCAAAGCCCTGGTCGAAATCGAGGTTGACATAGGAGATGGCGCAGCCGATTGCCTTCGGCGTCTCGATGTTGGTGGCGTAGTTCGGCCGAACGACCACGAGATGGTCGCTGGGTGAGAGCAGTGACGTGGCGATGATGAACAGCGCGCCGGCCGCGCCGGCGGTCACCAGCACATCGTTGAGGGAAACGCCCTTGTCCTGCCCGGCGATCAACGCGCGCAACGCCTTGTCGCCGCGATGCTCGCCATAGAAGAGGGTGAGGTCGGGCAAGGCCAGGCCGATGTTGGAGAGTTTCTGGTCGGCGATGGAGCTTTCGGAGAGGTTGTAGCGGATGCGGTCGTAGCCGTATTCCTCCGGCGCTTCCTTCTCGATCAGCATCCTGGCGTAGTTCATGGCCTGCCCCCCCCAATCTCCGGTAGTAACCAAGCCATAAAAGCAGGAAGCCTGCCAAGGCGGATTCCTCGGCAGGCTTCGTTAAATCATTGGTACAGGCGCGTTATTTCAGGCTGTCGCCTTGGCCTTCCTGCCCTTGGCGGGCTTCGCGGGCTCCGGTTCCGCCTTGCGGCCGAGGCCGATCGACTTGGCGAGCTGCGAGCGCGACGCCGCATAGTTGGGAGCGACCATCGGGTAGTCCACGGGGAGGCCCCATTTGGTGCGATAGGCTTCCGGCGTCAGGCCGAAATGCACGCCGATATGACGCTTCAGCGATTTGAACTTCTTCCCGTCCTCGAGGCAGATGATGTAGTCCGGTGTCACCGAGCGCCTGGGATTGACGGCCGGGACCGGCGGGGGCGCCGCGGGCTCCGCCGGCTGGCTGATCCCGCCGATCGAGGAGGCGACGCTGGCGATCAGTCCGCCCAGGTCCGCAGCGGGCAAGCGGTTTTTCGCGACATAGGCCGATACGATGTGAGCGGTGAGCTCGAGCAGGTCGATTTCCTTGGCTGTGCTGGTGTCCTCGTCCACGTAGTCCCTCCATTTCTGCCGCAAGGCTGCGAAAACGATCCGGTTTTCGCGGTGTGTAATGTCAAGGCGCTGCGGGCATTGTTTGCGAATTCGGAAAGCCGCGGGGGCCACAGGCCGGCGAATTCCTAGTCGGCAAACCTGCGCGACGCAACGTTTTGTCGTGTCAATACACGCTGTTTTGAACAATTATACTGAAATGTAACAATATCAGACGATCAGCGCCTTGTCGCGCCATAGACGAAATCCACCCTCGAAAGCGCGAGTGTTGTCGCCGCGCCGGGATTTTTCAGGCAATTCATCGAGCTTGTCGACATTGCCGCCGCCGATCACGATGTAATCGGGCTGCAAGGCGGCGCGAAGCCTGTTGACCACGTCGAAAACGTATTTGCGCCACTTCCTCTTCCCGCGTTTCTCCAGCCCGCGCTCACCGACATAATCCTCGAAGCTCGCTCCCTTTTTGTAAGGGAGGTGGGCAAGCTCCATGGGCTGGCCGACATTCTTGATGATCATGGCGGCGCCAAGGCCCGTGCCGAGGCCGAGGAAGAGCATGCGGCCGCCATCATAGCTGCCGATCGCCTGCATCAGCGCGTCGTTGACGAGCTTCACCGGCTTGCCGAAGGCGGCGCTGAAATCGTAGCCGTTCCAGCCCTTGCCGAGATTGAAGGGGTCGAGCGAGGGCTTGTTGTCGCGCACGGGGCCGGGATAGCCCATCGAGATGACGTCGTAGTCCAGGCCCTCGGCCAGCTTCTTGACCGAAGCGACGACCTGGTCCGGGGTCAGGCTCGGCCCCGACGCGGTGCGGCGCATCTCGCCGCCGGCGCTGGTGAGGATCTTCACATGCGAGCCGCCGACATCGATGGCGAGCACGATCGGATCGCTGCTCGCCGCGGCGGTTTTTGCTGCTTTCGCCATCTTGTCCTCCCGAAACTACTTCGTCGGATTGATCCAGCCGTCGGGCGGGCCGAAGCCGTTCATGGCATCGGCCGGCCCCCAGGTCTTGGGCGCATAGATTGCCGGCGCCGCGGTGTCGCCGAGCACCGGGCCGACGATGCGCCAGGCAAGCTCGGCCGCGTCCTGGCGCGTGAAGAGCTGGCCGTTGCCGTTCATGGCGTCGCCGATCAGCCGTTCATAGGGCGGCATGTCGCCCTTGGTGTCGTCGAGCGCGGTCAGCTCAACCTGCTCGCCGATCATGTCGTCGCCGGGGACCTTGCGCTGGGCGCCGATCGAGATCGCCACCTGCGGGTCGATGCGGAAGCGCACATAATTGGCGTCGTCCGGCTTGATCGGATCGAAGACGTCGAGCGGCGGCCGCTTCATCCGCACGATCACCTCGGTGCAATGTACCGGCATGTTCTTGCCGGCGCGGATGAAGAAAGGCACGTCGCGCCAGCGCCAGGTGTCGACGAAGAAGCGCACCGCGGCGAAGGTCTCGACCGGCGAGTTCGGCCGCACACCCGGTTCGGCCAGATAGCCATCGAACTGGCCGCGCACGACATCGTCCTTGGTCAGCGTGCGGATCGCGCGCAGCACCTGCACCTTCTCGTCGATCAAATCGTCCGCCGAGCGGCCGACCGGCGGCTCCATGGCGAGCAGCAACAGGATGTTGAGCAGGTGATTCTCGATCACGTCGCGGATGCAGCCGACATCGTCGTAGAATTTGCCGCGGCCCTCGATGCCGAAATCCTCGGCCATGGTGATCTGGACGCTCTCGACGAAGTTGCGGTTCCAGATCGGCTCGAGGAAGGAGTTGGCGAAGCGGAAATAGAGCAGGTTCTGGATCGCTTCCTTGCCGAGATAGTGGTCGATGCGGAAGATCGACTGTTCCTCGAACACCAGATGCAGCACCCGGTTCAGCCAGCGCGCCGACTGCAAATCGTGGCCGAACGGCTTTTCCACCATCAGCCGCGCGCCGCGCGCGGTGCCTGACTGCTCCAGGCCCTGCACGACCGTCTCGAACATGGTCGGCGGCACCGCCATGTAATGCAGCGGCCGCTGCGCGGAACCCAGCGCCGTCTTCAACTTCTCGAAGGTCGCGCCGTCGCGGTAGTCGCCGCTGACATAACGCAGCAGCGAGGCGAACTTGGAAAAGACCTTGTCGTCGACGCTGCCCAGCGCCGTGACGATGCCGTCGCGGGCGCGGTCCACCAGTTTGGGGAGTTCCCAAGGATCGAAGGCGACACCGATCACCGGCTCGGTCAGCGTCCCCTTGGCGACCATCTGGTAGAGCGCCGGGAAAATCTTCTTATGCGCAAGGTCGCCGGTCGCTCCGAAAAGCACCAGCGTGTCGGACCTCTCCTGGCTCATGCCGTCTCTCCCCTCACGCGCCGGTCTTCTTTTCGAGATGGCCGCCGAAGG
The DNA here is from genome assembly GCF_051127865.1 of Mesorhizobium sp. RIZ17. Classification (NCBI taxonomy): domain Bacteria; kingdom Pseudomonadati; phylum Pseudomonadota; class Alphaproteobacteria; order Hyphomicrobiales; family Phyllobacteriaceae; genus Mesorhizobium; species Mesorhizobium sp. RIZ17. The sequence continues at coordinate 1,579,272 of NZ_CP147861.1, read as the reverse complement.
CATAGCGCATGGCGGACAGAAGCTTGTCGGCGAATTGCGATTCGCCCTGCGAGGAGAAGCGGTCGAACAGCGCCGACGACAGCACCGGCGCCGGAACGCCGGTGTCGATCGCCGCCTTCAGCGTCCAGCGGCCTTCGCCGGAATCGGAGACGCGGCCGCCGAACTGGGCCAGCGCCGGATCGCTTTTCAACGCGCCGGCGGTAAGGTCGAGCAGCCAGGAGCCGATGACGCTGCCATGTCGCCAGACCTCGGCGACCGCGGGCAAGTCGACGTCGAACTGGTAGTATTGCGGGTTTTCCAGCGGGCTGGTCTCGGCATCGGCGGTACGCTGCCTTTTACCGGCATTGGCCGACTTCAGGATGTTCATGCCTTCGGCGTAGGCGGCCATGACGCCGTATTCGATGCCGTTATGCACCATCTTGACGAAATGGCCGGCGCCGCTCGGCCCGCAATGCAGATAACCGAAGGGTGCGGTGCCGGCATCCTTGGGCGGATTGGCGCCGGCATCGGCGCCCGGCGCCAGCGTGGCGAAGACCGAATCGAGATGCTTCACCGCCTCGTCGGGCCCGCCGATCATCAGGCAGTAGCCGCGTTCGAGGCCCCAGACGCCGCCGCTGGTGCCGACATCGACGAAGTTGATGCCCTTCACAGCCAGCTTCGCCGCCTGGTCGACGGCGTCGTGATAATAGGAATTGCCGCCGTCGATGATGATGTCGCCCGGCTCCATCAGCGCCGCGACCTGGTCGACGATCTTGCCGGTGATCGCGGCCGGCAGCATCAGCCAGGCGCAGCGCGGCTTGGCGAGCTTGCCGACGAATTCCTCCAGCGAGGCCGCGCCGACAGCGCCGTCCTTGACCATGCCGGCGACGCTTGCCGAATTGATGTCGTAGACGACGCATTCATGGCCGTCGCGCATCAGGCGCCGCACCATGTTGGCGCCCATCCTGCCCAGTCCCATCATTCCGATCTGCATGGTTTCATCCCGATTGCTTGAGGAAAGAGAAGTATAATGGCCCTACTGGATCACGGTTGGGCGTCAATGCCGACGCTGAAGTCGACATTCTCCCAACGCATCGCCTCGGGCCAGAAAAAAGTGAAAACGACGGTGGATCCCGGCCGCAGCCGGTTAACGGGCAAATCCACCAGATGGACGCCGAAGGCATTTTCGGCCGTCCTGCTGTCCTGCACGGTCAGCCATTTGTCGCTGCTCCAATGAACGACGCCGGGCACCGACAATTCGACGCGCAGCGCCTTGCCGGCAGGGATGGAGCGGATCTTGTTGTTGAAGCGCCAGATCCGCAGCGGCGAGACCGTCTTGCCCTCTATGTAGCGTTCGATGCCTTGCGGCGGCAGGTCGAAGACGGCGCCGTCGCGCAGCGAGCGCAACAGCTTGATGTGCTCGGCATGCGCCCAGACCAGAGGCATGGCGCTGCCGGAAGGGGCGCCCAGCCGCAATTCGCGGTCCGGTATGTCGGGGCGATCCCAGACCTGCTCCGGCAGAAGGCCGCCCACGCCGGCCGAGCGTTCGAAAGTCTCGAGCAGTTGCGCCGCCTTGTCCTTGCGGCCGGAGGCCAGCTCGTAATGGGCGCGCTCGCCCGCTAGCAGCGGCCACGGCCGTCCCCGGCCGGTGCCGTCGAAGGGCGCGCCGTCCTCATGCTCGCCATAGCCGTCGCCGGTATAGCGGTACCAGAGCGGCCCTTGCGGCAGGTCGCGGCGCAGCTCGGCGTCGATCGCCTTGACGGTGTTCAGGATGCGCGGATCGTCGGCGGCCCTCAGCCCGAAACGCACCAGCGCCAGGGCGTCCGGGCTGATGATCGCCTCGGCCGGCTTGTCGGTATCGCCAGGTGGCCGGTTCTTGATCGGCACGAAGCCGTCCTTCGGCGATGCAGCGCCGCCTTCATCGGGCGGTGCGATGCGGACATAATAGCCTTCGATGCCCGCTTTGGCGCTTGCCTCGGTGCCGGTGACATAGGTCCAGCGCTCGATCTGGTCGTTCCAGCAATCGGCGGTCTCGCGCAGATAGTTTGCCGGCTCATTTTTGCCGCAGGCGTCCAGCATGTCGGCGGCGGCGAGCAACGCGGCTATTTCCACGGCGAGCGTGAAGGGGCTGTAACCGGCATCCTCTTCCCAGCGATCCTCGCCGGTGACCGGACCGTTGCGCACGACATAGGCGGCCGCCTTCTCGATCATGGCCAGGAAGTCGGCGAGCTTCGACTTCGGCAGATGGCCGGCGCGGCGCAAGGCGTCGGCCAAAAGCAGCGGAAAGGCGCATTCGTCCATCTGGATGCCCGGCCAGTAAGCGGTGCCGTCGGACCAGACATTCTGCGGCCAATGACCGTCCGGCTGCTGGATCGAGCGCAGATAGGTGAGGATCTGCAGCGCCTGCCTGCCGTCGCCGGCAGCGAGGAAACCGCCCGCCGTCTCGACCAGGTCGCGCGGCCAGACGAGGTGATAGCCGCCGAGATCGTCGTCGCCCTTGTTGAAACCCCAGGGGATCGACAGGCTGGCGACGGCGGCGCCGGGCCTTGCGACCGACAGATGCGTTGCCAGCACCGCCGTGCTGGCGCGGTAGGTGTTCAGGCCGGAGGCGGCGTGACGGTCGAGTTTTTCGAGCCCCGCCTGGAATTTCCGCCAGTTCTCGACATAGGTTTTCGTCGCCGGTTCGAAACCCTGTTCCAGGCTTGCTAGCGCAAGGTCGGCGGCTTCTTCCAGCGAAGCGCCGAATCCGATCGCCAGCAAGGCGGTGGTGTTGCCGGCCGAAAAGCCGATCTCGCCGGTCAGCGCGACATTACCGTCCTCGGCCGCCTGGCTGGAGGGATCGAGCGCGCCATTGTCATGGAGTTGCTGCCAGCCGTCGGAGAAGCCGACATAGCCGGCCGAGTTGGCGCCCCAGGGCAAGGAGGAGGCGAGCGCAAGCGACACGCCGCGTCCGGTGGCGAAAAGAATGCGCTGCCCCTTGTGCTCGCCGATCCACGCGGTGTTGCCCATGCCGGCATTGACGAGATGCGGCGCCAGCAGCGCGTAGACGCGGTAATCGGCAACCTGGCCCTTGAGGACCGTGAAACTGGTTTCCTGCAGCAGGACAGGTCGTTTCGAATCCGTAACGATGCGCTTCTCGATCCGGTAAGTGCCATCGGAAGCGGTGTTGGTCAGCCGGTAGCCGGGGACCCCGTCCTCGAAAGGTTCGACGGTGTGGGCCGCATCGCGCTTCTCCTCGGAAAAATAGCCCTCGGGACCGGTCACGATCAGCCCTAGGTCGCGCGTGCAGGCGCTGTCGAGACGCGGATAATAGATCTCGTTCAGAATGCCGTGGCTGATGGTGAACCAGAGCGGGCTTTTTGCCGAAAGCGCGGTGCCGGCGCCGCTTTTGGCGCTCGACGTCCAACGCGCCGGAATCCCGGGCGCGCCTTTAGCAACGGTCGGCGTCACTGCCATCAAATTCTCTCTCCTGCCGCGTTCCTAGACCAGGAGTCGCCGTCTTTTCAATCGCCCCACCGCAAGTTGATCGGGCAGCGCCAATGCTTTGCAGTTGACAGCTTGCGGTTCCTCTGAATTTGTCTGACAATAGATAAAAAACAGGCAATTCGCGTTACGACCATCCGTCAAGACCAGCAACCTCGGGAGGAACCGACATGAAAAAACTGCTCGTACTGAGTGCATTCGCGGCGATGCTCGCCTCGGGCACCGCGCTTGCCGACACCAGCGGCAAGAAGATCGCCTTCTCCAACAATTATGCCGGCAATTCGTGGCGCCAGGCGATGCTCGACAGCTACGGCATCGTCACCAAGAAAGCGGTCGCGGACAAGATCGTCGCCGCGGCGGACGTCTTCACCACCGCCGACAAGGAAGTGCCGACCCAGGCCGCCCAGGTGCAGAACCTGATCCTGCAGGGCTATGACGCCATCGTCATCAACGCCGCTTCGCCGGATGCGCTGAACGGCGCCATCAAGCAGGCCTGCGATGCCGGTATCGTTGTGGTCTCGTTCGACGGCATCGTGACCGAGCCTTGCGCCTACCGCGTCGTCGTCGACTTCAAGGACATGGGCAAGCAGGAAGTCGAGCAGATGGCCAAGTTCCAGCCCAAGGGCGGCAACCTGCTGGAAATCCGCGGTCTCGCAGGCACCTCGATCGACGATGCCATCCATGCCGGCATCCTCGAAGGCGTCGCCGCCCATCCCGAGTTCAAGATCGTGGGTTCGGTGACGGGCGACTGGGACCAGACGACCGCGCAGAAAGCGGTGGCGACCATCCTGCCTTCGCTGCCGGACGTCGTCGGCATCGTCGACCAGGGCGGTGACGGCTATGGCGCGGCCCAGGCCTTCGCCGCCGCCGGCAAGCCGCGCCCGACCATCATCATGGGCAACCGGCAGGACGAGCTGAAGTGGTGGAAGGAGCAGAAGGAGAAGGACGGCTACAAGACCTGGTCGGCCTCGATCGCGCCCGGCGTGTCGACGCTGGCCTTCTGGGTGGCGCAGCAGGTGCTCGACGGCCGCAAGGACATCCCGCACGACCTCCTGGTGCCCTATCTCGCCTTCACCCAGGATGATTTCGAGGCAGCGCTGCCGAAAATCAAGGAAGGCGGCGTCGCCACCCACGAATACACGCAGGAAGAGGCTATCGCGGCGATCAAGGCCAACATCAAGCAGTAGCGGCGTGACGTTGCCAGCCGCATCGCCAACCGGATATCGTTGAGGATGCTCCAGGCTATTGCAGACATCGTCAGACTGAACGGCGCCGAAAAACATTTCGGCGCCGTTCGAGCGCTTAACGGCGTCGATTTCCATGTCGGCGCCGGCGAATGCGTCGGGCTGGTCGGGCACAACGGCGCCGGCAAGTCGACGCTCATGCATATGGTGGCCGGCACGCTGCGGCCGGATGGCGGGCAGATCGCGGTGCGCGGCAATCAGGAAGCAAGCTATTCGGTGGCGCGCGCGCTCGAACTCGGCATACGCTGCGTGTTCCAGGAGCTGTCGCTCTGCCCCAATCTCAGCATCGCCGAGAACACCCGCATCAACCATCCCTCGCTCACCGGTTTCGGCTGGCGGCGCAAGGCCGCCGATCTCATCCGCGCCAAGCTCGACGAGATCTTTCCGGACCACGGCATTTCGGCGGACGACATTGCCGGCGACCTGTCAATCGGAAGGCGGCAGATGGTCGAGGTGGCGCGCGCCTTCACGCTGACCCGCGAGCCGCTGCATCTGGTCATCCTCGACGAGCCGACCTCCTCGCTCGATGCGCACACGGCGGGCCAGCTGCTTTCATTTGTGCGCCGCTTCGTGGCGGCCGGCGGCAGCTGCATCCTGATCTCGCATGTGCTGGGCGAGGTGCTGCAGAACGCCGACCGCATCGTGGTGATGCGCGACGGCAAGGTGGTCGCGGCGGATGCCGCCAATGCCTTCGATCGCGACAAGCTCGTCGCCGCCATGGGCGGCGCCGAGGGACATCACAAGGCCGTTGCCGAAACCCGGAAGGCCGAGGGCGGCGCGCTGAGGGTTCGCGCGCGCCCGGCCAGGCAGCAGGACGACAAGGAGCTGGTCGCCCGCGCCGGCGAGATCATCGGCCTCGCGGGCCTTGCCGGCCATGGCCAGACGGACCTGCTCCTGGCGATCTTCGCGGCCGCCGCCCGCGCCAGGGCCGGCATCGAGGTGACCGCACCGGTGGCGCTGGTTGCCGGCGACCGCCAGTCGGACGGCATCTTCCCGCAATGGTCGATCGCGCAGAACATCGGTATCCGCTCGCTGGCTCGTCTGCGCAACGGACTGCTGATCTCGCCGCAGCGCGAGGCCGAGCTCGCCGAGTTCTGGAAGCAGAAGATCGGCATCCGCACGCCGGACATGAACAACAACATCTTTTCGCTGTCGGGCGGCAACCAGCAGAAGGCGCTGTTTGCCCGCGCGCTCGGCTCCGACGCCGAGATCGTGCTGATGGACGACCCGATGCGTGGCGTCGACATCGGCACAAAACTCGAAGTCTACGACCTCGTGCGGGAAGAGGCCGCCAAGGGCCGCACCTTCCTCTGGTACACCACCGAGACCGAAGAGCTCGACAATTGCGACCATGTCTATGTCTTCAAGAACGGCCGCATCGTCGCCAATCTGCGGCGCGACGAGCTGACGGAGGAAAAGATCATCCAGTCCTCGTTCGGCGATGCGGCCTGAGATGACCGCGATCGCTCCCGGCACGCTCCCGAAATCCTCGCCACGCGGCAGCGCGGCCCGGGCGCGCATGCTGCGCGGCCTCTTGCCGGCCTTGTCGCTGGCATTGGTGCTGATCGCGATTGCCTGGCTTAACCCGCGCGCCATCAGCTATTTCGGCTTCAACCTGATGCTCAACCTGGCGATCCCGATCGCACTGGCGACGATCGCGCAGATGTTCGTCATCGCCGGCAACGAGCTCGACCTGTCGATAGGGACCTTCGTCGGCTTCGTCGGCTGCGTTACCGCGACATGGCTGAGGGATGCGCCGCTCCTCGGCATTGTCGTGCTCATCGGTTCGATCGGCGTTTATGCGCTGCTCGGCGCGCTGATCCACCTGCGCAATTTGCCGTCGATCGTGGTGACGCTCGGCATGAGCTTCGTCTGGCAGGGGCTTGCGATCCTGGTCCTGCCCAAGCCCGGCGGCAAGGCGCCGGACTGGCTGCTTTCGATCATGTCCTTCAAGCCGCCCTATATCCCGTTCCCGATCCTTGCCGCGCTGATCATCGCCGCGGTCGTGCATTTCGACCTGATGCGCACCTCCTATGGCGTGATCCTGCGCGGTTCCGGCGGCAACGCCGCGGCGCTGAGGCGCGCCGGCTGGTCGCTGCTCAGGACCAAGATCGCGCTGTTCGCGCTGACCGGGCTGTTTGGCGTGCTTTCAGGCATGGCGCTGATCGGCATCACCACCTCGGCCGACGCCAATATCGGCAATGGCTATACGCTGCTGTCGATCGCCGGCGTCATCCTGGGCGGCGGCGAGTTCGTCGGCGGTCGGGTGTCGCCGATCGGTGCCGTGCTTGGCGCGCTGACGCTGGCGCTGGCCGCCTCGCCGCTCCTGACCTTCATGCACATTCCTCCCGACTGGCAGGTGGCCGCCAACGGCGCGATCCTGATCATCGTGCTGGCGGCGCGCGTGCTGATCAGCCGCAGGGAGCGGTAAGCGATGACCTCCGTGCGGACGCTGCTTGAAAAACCCTGGATCTGGTCCTTCGTCGGCGCGCTGGTCGTCTGGCTGGCGACGATCGCCTTCACCGGCGGCTACGGCGCCGGCGGCATGGTCACGGCGGCGCTTTCGCTTGCCGTCTTCACCGTCATCGTCGGCGTCGGCCAGATGTTCGTCATCACGCTGGGGCCCGGCAATGTCGACCTGTCGCTGCCGGCCAATATCGGGCTGGCCAGTGCCGTCGCCATGAAGGTGATGGGCGGCAGCGATTCGATGATCGTCGTCGGTCTGCTTGCAGCACTCGCCTGCGGCGCGGCGATCGGCGCCATCAACTACCTTTTGATCTGGGCGCTGCGCATCCCGCCGATCATCGCGACGCTGTCGGCGAGCTTCATCATCCAGTCGGTCGACATCAGCTATGGCCGCGGCCTGCAGATCAAGCCGCCGCCGGGCTTTGCCGACTTCACCAACTGGCAGGTGCTGGGCATTCCGGTGCTGGCAATGCTGACGGTGGTGTTCACCATCGGCGCCGCACTTGCGCTGCAGCGCATGATCTACGGCCGCTCGGTGCTGGCGATCGGCCAGAACATCCGCGCTGCCTGGCTTGCCGGCGTCCATGTCGGCCGCATCCGGTTCCTCACCTACACACTGTGCGGGGCGCTCGGCGGCATCGACGGGGCGCTGCTTGCCGGCTATTTCCGCGGCGCCAATGTCGATATCGGCAATGAATATCTGCTCGCTTCGATCGCGGTCGTGGTCATCGGCGGCACCTCGGTCGCCGGCGGCAAGGCCAACGTGCCCGGCGTCTGGGGCGCCGGCCTGTTCCTGGTGCTCTTGCTCACCATGCTCAACACGTTCGGCGTCAGCGCCGGCGTGCGGCTGGTGCTGACCGGGCTGATCATCGTGGGCGTGATCACGGCGGCCGGCGGCGAGAAGGCTATTCGGTAGCGCTATTTAGCGGCCTTGGCCCGCTCGATCGCGTCGACGATCATCTTCTTGGCGTATTTGGAATCGTGCCAGCCCTCGATCTTGACCCATTTGCCGGGCTCGAGATCCTTGTAGTGCTCGAAGAAGTGCTGCACCTGCTGGCGCGTGATGTCGGGCAGGTGGGTGTATTCGGTGACGTTCTCGTAGCGCAGCGTCAGCTTGGGCGAGGGAACGGCGATCACCTTCTCGTCCTGGCCAGCATTGTCTTCCATGATCAAGACGCCGATCGGCCGCACATTGATGACGCAACCCGGCACCAGCGCGCGCGTGTTGCAGACCAGAACGTCGATCGGATCGCCGTCGCCCGACAGCGTGTGCGGCACGAAGCCGTAGTTGCCGGGATAGCGCATGGAGGTGTGCAGGAAGCGGTCGACGAAGAGCGTGCCCGCCTCCTTGTCCATCTCGTATTTGATCGGCTCGCCGCCGATCGGCACCTCGATGATGACGTTGACGTCGTCAGGCGGGTTCTTCCCGGTGGCAATCGCTTCGATACGCATGGCTAAATCCCTCTCTCGATTGAAAAGACCGATAGCGGGCGAAACGTCATGGTGCAATGCGTCGAATAGTGCGGGACGCCAATGGAAGAGCACAGTTTGTGATGGCCTGTAACCTAGGCGACGCTAGTCGTTCCAGACGAAAGCCACTTTCTTAAGCGCCTTCTGCTCGAAGACCTCGACGCCCTCGGCGATATCGCGGCCGCCATTGCCGGCATAGAAGGCCAGGGCGTTGTGATTGTCTTCCAGCGCCCACACCACAAGGCCGCGCAGGCCGTGGTCGGCCAGACGGGCCTTGGCCGCCTTGAACAGCCGGCTGCCGAGCCCGATGCCCTGATATTCGGGACGCAGATAGAGCTCATAGATCTCGCCCTGCTGGCGGAGCTCGCGGGCGCGGTTCTTGCCGATCGTGGCATAGCCGGCGACCGTTCCGCCGATCTCGACCACCAGCACGGTGGCCGCGCGGCGAATCGCGTTGGCCCACCAGTCGACGCCGCGACGGTTGATCATCGAGGTCAGCGTGCGGTGCGGGATGATGCCGGAATAAGCGCCGCGCCAGGCCTGCTGGTGCACCTCGGCGATGGCGCTCGCGTCGCGCGGCTCTGCCTTCCGGATGTCGATCGTCAGCGTGTTCATGATTGGTTAACCATAAACCCGCATCGGGCGATTGCAAAGAGTCCGCCGCGGCCCTTCGACGGCTTTCGCACAGACGAAAGGCGTAGGCGGACAAGGCGTTGATTTCCGTGAAATCAGCGCAAACGCCGGAGATTGATTGAAGCCATCCCAATCTCATCATTCTATGGCGGAGCAAGGAGCGAAACGACGCGGCGCAGACCATAGAATCCATGCCGTGACCTGGAAGCGCTGCTGGGGTGCAGAATTCTGCTCCGTTGCACGCTCTGGCGAAGGTAACGGCATGGATTCTAGGGTCTTCGCGACGGAGCTTCGCTCCTGCTCCGCCCTAGAATGACGATCGCGAAGGGCGTTTCGGCCAATCCCCAAGGCATGCCGCCTGCCGACGCAACAGAGCCGACCGGTCAAGAGATCCCAATGCGGGAACTAGTCAGATTTCGACGAGGTGGTCGTCGAGCTCGTTGGTGTCGCCTTCGGTGACCGGGAAATGCTCGGCGAGCACCGCGCCGACCGTACCGATGGCCTTGACGAAGCCGTCGGCCAGCCGGTCGTCGCCGGCATGTTTCGTAAGATCGCGCACCACGCCGTCCCAGACATGCTGGCCGACCTTGGCATCGATGCCGGAATCCGCGACGACCTCGGCATAGCGCTCGGCTATCGAGACGAAGATGAGCACGCCGGTGCGGGCCTGCGTGCGGTGGACGTTGCGGGCCAGGAACTGCTTCATCGCATTGGCATGCGCTGCCTGATAGCGCAGCCTTCTCGGCACGAAATGAATGCGCCAGGTGGGCCACAGCCAGAGCAAGGCGAAGACCGAAGCCAGCGCCAGCAGCTGCGCCAGCGCGAAATGGGGGAGCCGGATGGTCAGCCACAAGCCCTCCAGCCCATAGGCGACGGCGAGGCTGGCGATGAACAGGCCGATGGTCGTCGTGAACGCTGCCGGAAAGAAGTAGCCGTCGCTCGAACGTGCGACGACGCAGTAGATCTCGCCGTCGGTCTTCAGCTCGGCAGTCCGGATCGCCTCGGCGATGCGGTCATGGTCCTCGGCGCTGATCGATCGCGTTGCCATGGTGCCTCACCAGCTTCCCGAAGAGCCGCCGCCGCCGGACGAGCCGCCGCCGCCGGAAAACCCGCCACCGCCACCCCCTGACGACCAACCTCCGCCGCCCGACGACCAGCCGCCGCCACTCGACGAGGAGGATCGCCGGCCGGGTTCGAAGGTCATGCCGAGCCAGCGGTAGCGGCCGGGTCCGATCTTCTGGCCGAAGATCGGCGGCAGCACCGTCATCGCGATGCCGCCGAAGAAGATCAGCGCCCAGATGGTGATGAAGATGGCGAAGAACAGATCGTCGGAGTTGAACGGCGCCTGCTCGTTGCGCTTGCCGCGCGCCTCCAACTCCTCCGGGTTGCCCTCCAGCACCATGATCATGTCGTCGACGGCCTTGGTGATGCCGCCGGAGAAGTCGCCGGCGCGGAAGGCCGGCACCATGTCGTTCTCGATGATCAGCTTGGTGTGCAGGTCGGTCAGCGTGCCTTCCAGCCCGTAGCCGACCTCGATGCGCATCTTGCGGTCGTTGGGCGCAACGAGCAGCAGCACGCCGTTGTTTTCCTTGGCCTGGCCGAGCTTCCAGAAGCGGAACAGCCGGTTGGCGTAAGGCTCGATCTCCTCGCCGCCGAGGCTGGGTATGGTGGCGACGACGATCTGGTCGGAGCCTTTGGTTTCGAAGTCCGCGAGCTTTTGAGTCAGCGCCGCGCGCGTGCCGGCATCGATGATGCCGGCATTGTCGACCACGCGGCCGGTCAGCGCGGGGAGGTCGGCGGCGAGGGCGAAGACGGGGAGGAGGAGAAGGGCGAGCAAAACGCCGACGAAGGAAAGGTTGGTGCGAGGCCCCCCTCTCTGTCCTGCCGGACATCTCCCCATCAAGGGGGGAGATTGGACGGCACCTTGGCCTTCGCCAATCTCCATCGCTGCAAGGGGAGCGCCGTCGACGGCACAGCCAATCTCCCCCCTTGAGGGGGAGATGTCCGGCAGGACAGAGAGGGGGGTGACGGAACTCAAGGCTGGCTCGATAAGCTAAGTCGCTCTCACCCGCCCTGCTTCGTGGTGCTCGTGCCGAAATCGACCTTCGGCACCTGCATCTTGTCCTCATCGACCGTGAAGTTCGCGAAGGGCTCGTTGCCGCGGAACCAGAAGGTCGCCCACAGCACCGACGGGAAGGTCTTGAGCGTCAGATTGTAGTCCCTGACCGCCTGGATGTAGTCGCGGCGCGCAACGGCGATGCGGTTCTCGGTGCCTTCGAGCTGCGCCTGCAGCGCGAGGAAGTTCTGGTTGGCCTTGAGGTCGGGATAGGCTTCCGACACCGCGATCAGCCGCGATAGCGCGCTGGTCAGCCCGGCCTGGGCATCCTGGAACTTCTTCAGCGCTTCGGGATCCTTCAGCGTGTCCGGCGTCACCGTGATCTGCGTTGCCTTGGCGCGCGCCTCCACGACCGCGTCGAGCGTATCCTTCTCATGCGAGGCGTAGCCCTTCACCGTCTCGACCAGGTTGGGGATCAGGTCGGAGCGGCGCTGATACTGGTTGAGCACCTCGCTCCAGGCCGCATGGGCGTTCTCTTCCGCGGTCGGAATGGTGTTGTAGCCGCAGCCGGCAAGCAGCGGCAGCACGAAAGCCATCATCAGGAAGGCGGGCAGGCTGCGGAAGGGGGAGGGCAGTGAGAGGCGCTCGGTGATCATGATTGGTCCCTCGATAGAAGTTGCAGGCGAAGCATTACCACAATCCACGCGTAAGAAAATGCCCGGCTGATGACGCTGCTCCGGCTCGGCCGCGAGCCACTGTGAATAGAAGCGCGAACAGGCTAAGGTCCGGGCAGGAAAGGGCAATTGCCATGGCCGAGCGCCGGGACGACGAGACCGAATCGCGCCGCATCCTCGAACGTGTGGCGCGCGAGACGGCGCCGGGCGGCGCGTCGTTCATCGTCCGCACGGCGAAGGATGCGCGCGACCGTGTCACCGCCGCCGACGCCGACCGCGCCGATCCCATCGAATACTGGGGAACCCGCATTGGCCGAACGCTCGGCTTCGTCATTGCCATTGGGCTATTGGCCTGGCTGGTGTATGCCGCCACGCTTGGCGGTTAGGAACCGAATTTCATGAGCGCAGAAAAAACCGACGCGCCGCGCGCGGTCATCGTCATCTCCAGCCATGTCGCCCGCGGCTCGGTCGGCAACCGCGCCGCCGTCTTCGCGCTGGAGACGCTGGGTTTCCCGGTCTGGGCGGTGCCCACCGTCATCCTACCCTGGCATCCTGGCCACAGCCGGGCCACGCGCATCGTGCCACCGCTCGACCAGTTCAAGGCGCTGATGGCCGATCTCGAGCGAGCGCCTTGGCTGGGCGAGGTCCGGGCCGTGCTGTCGGGCTATCTCGGCGAAGCCGGTCAGGCGGAGGCGGTCGCCTCGCTGGTCGCCGCGGTCAAGGAAAGGACGCCGAACGCGCTTTACATCTGCGACCCGGTGATGGGCGATTCCGGCGGGCTCTACGTGCCGGAACCGACGGCAGTCGCCATGCGCGACAAATTGATGCCGATCGCCGATATCGCGACGCCGAACCGCTATGAGCTGGAATGGATGGCGGGCGCGCCGCTGCCCGACATCAAGGCGGTGACGGCAGCGGCGCTGCATGCCGGCCCTTCGACCATGCTGGTGACCTCGGCGCCCGCGATGATGGCGGGCGGCATCGGCAACTTCCTGCTCGACGGCAGCCAGGCGCTGCTTGCCGAGCACCGTGTGATCGAGAAGCCGCCGAATGGGCTGGGCGACCTGACGGCCGCCGTCTATCTGGCGCGCGTTCTCTCCGGCCAGGCGCCGGTCAAGGCGCTGCAATCGACCACCGCCGCCGTCTACGAAATCCTCGCCCGCACCGCCAAGCGCGGCGGCGACGAGCTGCAGCTCGAAACGGATGCGCAGAGCCTGTCGCACCCGATGGCCATGGTGCAACTGCGCCATCTCCTGCATCCCGGGCGGGACAAGCGGGCGTGAACCGAGCATTTTGCAGCCAAATGGAATTTGGCGTCGCAGAAATGCGGCCAAGCAAACAGACAGAGCGGGATGCTAACGTCTACTAATTTGCATCCCGCTCTCGCAGGCGTCGACGGCTGCAAGGCCGGCTGGATCGCCGTCCATCGCAAACTGGACAAGCCGCCATCGGTCTCGGCATTCCCGAGCTTCCAGGCGCTGCTCGACGCGCTGCCCGATGCCACGATTGCCGTCGACATGCCGATCGGCCTGCCGGATTTTTCGAGCAGAGGCGGGCGCGGACCGGAGGCGCTGGTGAGGCCGCTGCTCGGCGCGCGGCAATCGAGCGTGTTCGCCATTCCCTCGCGGGCGGCGCTCTATGCCGATACCAGCGACTTCACCACGATCGAGGCCTGGTACGCGGCGCATCGGCTGGCAAGCGCCGTGGCGATGGAGACCTCCGACCCGCCGCGCGGCGTTTCCATCCAGGCCTTCGGGATCTTTTCGAAGATACGCGAGATCGACGCGTTGCTGATCGCAAAGCCGGATTTGCGCGGCCGCATCTTCGAATCGCATCCGGAAGTGGCGTTCTGCCGGCTGAATGGCGGCACGGCGATGGCGCTGCCGAAAAAGATCAAGGGCGCGGTCAACCCGGCCGGCATGGAGGAGCGCAAGGCGCTGCTTTGCCGGCGTGGCTATGACAGGCGCTTTCTCGACCAGGCGCCGCCACGAGGCGCGGCGAGCGACGACTTCCTCGACGCAGCGGCCATGATGCTGATTGCCGGGCGTATCGCCAGCGGGGAGGCGCGGCCTTCGCCCGATCCGCCGCTGACCGACCGGTTCGGCATTCCGGTCGCTATCTGGGCGTAGTCAAGCCACGCTGGAGCCGGATGATTTCAGGTCGAATCGACTCGAAATCATCCGGCTCTGCGTCAAAGAGATAGAGCATGATGTCGCCCGAAACCGCTTCACACTTTTCGGCACCATGCTCTCGTCGCATCGCGATTGCGACCGGGCGATCCGCAATTCGGCATTGCCCGCGACCGGCTTTTGCCGTTAGAGGCTTTTTCGATCGCAACGAGCTGCCGTCTCCAACCCCGGAAAGGCTCTAGCCGCCCATGCCCCATCTTCCCGAACATCTGCTGAACGGTTATCGGAACTTCATGAACGGCCGCTATCCCGCCGAAAGCGGACGCTACCGCTCGCTGGCGCGGGAAGGCCAGGCGCCGGAAACGATGATCGTCGCCTGCTGCGATTCCCGTTCCGCCCCCGAAGCAATCTTCGACGCCGGGCCGGGCGAGCTCTTCGTGCTGCGCAATGTCGGCAATCTGGTGCCGCCCTATGAGCCGGACGGCGAGTTCCATTCGACCTCGGCCGCGCTCGAATTCGCCGTGCAGAGCCTCAAGGTGAAAAACATCGTGGTGATGGGCCACGGTCGCTGCGGCGGCATCCGCGCCGCGCTCGACACCAACTCCGCGCCACTGTCGCCCGGCGACTTCATCGGCAAATGGATGAGCCTGATCGCGCCGGCCGCCGAGACCGTGGCCGCCAGCACGATGATGACGGCAACCGAGCGCCAGACCGCGCTGGAGCGGATTTCCGTCCGCTACTCGATCGCCAATCTCCGGACCTTTCCCTGCGTTTCGATCCTTGAAGGCAAGGGCAGGCTCACGCTGCACGGCGCCTGGTTCGACATCTCGTCCGGCGAGCTCTGGGTGATGAACAAGGAAACCGGCGATTTCGAGAGGCCGGAGCTGTAGCGGAGGGGCGATGCACCGGAGCTGGTGGCGGTTCTTTCTCGCGGCGGCGTTGCTGGCGTCCACGATCGTCCGCGCCAGCGCCGATGACGGCGCCATCATCGACCGCTGGTATTCGGCGCTGCTGGTCGCCGACCGCACCGAACTTTCCGAGCTGCTTGCCGACAATGTGCGCTTGAACCTCGACGACATCGGCGTCGTCCAGACCAAGCGGGATTTCATCGCCTCGATCGACGAATGGCAGGGCGCGGTCGCGGGCGCCGTGATCCGCCATCGCATCGAAAAGAGCGAGAACGGTGAGACCACGGTGCTCGCCTGCTACGACTTCCCCAGCAACGACACGCTGATGCGCGAGACCTTCACCGTCGCCGGCGGCCGCATCGCCGCCAGCACCCAGACGGCGGTCGCGCAGGACTGCAGCGGCTACTGAAATATATTCGGGGGCGGCCCGAGTTGCGCGATGCGCGGCATCGCCCTACATCCGGGGCAGCCCCGCCTCTCAATTCACCGAACTCCCCAGTTGGATCTGCCCATGTCAAAAACCGTCGACCTCGCCGCCCATCCGCTGACCGTCTGGCAAGGGCCGCTCGGCCTGCCGGATTTCTCTCGCATCGGCGACGATGAGTTCGGCCCGGTCTTCGACGCGGCGCTCGCGGCGCACCGGGCCGAGATCGACGCGATCGCCGGCAACAGCGAGGCGCCGACCATCGAGAACACGCTGGCGGCGCTGGAGCTCGCCGGCGAGGCGCTCGACCACGTGTCCTCGATCTTCTGGTGCCGGGCCGGCGCCCACACCAACGACACGATCCAGGCGATGGAGCGCGACATCTCGCCAAAGATGTCGCGGCATTTCTCGGCGATCTCGATGAACGAGGAGCTGTTTGCCCGCATTGACGACCTCTATCAGCGGCGCGACAGCCTCAAGCTCGATCCCGAGACGCTGCGCGTGCTGGAAAAGACCTGGAAGGGCTTTGTCCGCTCGGGCGCGAAACTGGATGCCGAAGGCAAGAAGCGGCTCGCGGCCATCAATGAGGAGCTCTCCTCGCTCGGCACCAAATTCGGCCAGAATGTGCTCGCCGACGAGCGCGACTGGGCGCTGTTCCTCGACGAGGCCGATCTCGCCGGCCTGCCGGACTTTTTGAAGAGCGCCATGGCCGAAGCCGCCGAGATGCGGGGGCAGAAGGGCCGCTACGCGGTGACGTTGTCACGCTCGATCTACGAGCCGTTCTCGACCTTCTCCGAGCGTCGCGACCTGCGCGAGACGGCCTTCCGCGCCTTCATCATGCGCGGCCAGAACGGCGGCGCCTCCGACAACACCGATGTGGTGCGCGACATGCTGAAGCTTCGCGCCGAGAAGGCGAAGCTGCTTGGCTACGGCTCCTTCGCGGCGCTGAAGCTCGACGACACCATGGCCAAGACGCCCAAGGCCGTGCACGACCTGCTCGATCCGGTCTGGGAAAAGGCGCTGGAGAAGGCCGCCGCCGACCAGAAGGAGCTGGAGCGGCTGGCGACCGAAGCCGGCAGCAACGAGAAGTTCGCGGCCTGGGACTGGCGCTTCTACCAGGAGAAGCTGCGCGCCGAGAAATTCGCCTTCGACGAGGCGGAGCTGAAGCCCTATCTGCAGCTCGAACGTGTCATCGACGCCTGTTTCGACGTCGCCACGAAATTGTTCGGCATCACCTTCGAGGAGAAGAAGGGCATCACGGTTTGGCATCCAGATGCCCGCGCGTTCGTGGTGAAGAACGCCGACGGCAGCGAACGCGGCCTGTTCTTGGCCGATTATTTCGCGCGGCCTTCCAAGCGCTCCGGCGCCTGGATGAGCGCGCTGCGGTCCGGCTACAAATTGGGCAACGGGGCCACGCCGGTCATCTACAACATCATGAATTTCGCCAAGCCGCCGGCCGGCGAGGCGGCGCTTCTGTCGGTCGACGAGGCGAAGACGCTGTTCCACGAGTTCGGCCACGCCCTGCACGGCATGCTGACCGACGTGACCTGGCCATCGGTGTCGGGCACTTCCGTGAGCCGCGACTTCGTCGAACTGCCCTCGCAGCTTTACGAGCATTGGCTGACGGTGCCGGCGGTGCTGGAAAAGCACGCGCTGCACGTCAAGACCGGCAAGCCGATGCCGAAGGCGCTGCTGGACAAGATGCTCGCCGCCCGCACCTTCGGCGCCGGCTTCGCCACGGTCGAGTTCACCGCCTCGGCGCTGATCGACATGGCCTATCACGCGCGACCGGACGCGCCGGCCGAGCCGCTGCGCTACGAAGCCGAGACGCTCGAAAAGCTGCACATGCCCGACACGATCGCGATGCGTCACCGCACCCCGCATTTCGGCCATGTCTTCGCCGGCGACGGTTATTCAGCCGGCTATTATTCCTACATGTGGTCGGAAGTGCTCGACGCCGATGCCTTCTCGGCCTTCGAGGAGACGGGCGATGCCTTCAATCCCGAGCTGGCCGAGCGGCTGAGGAAGAACATCTACGCCGCGGGCGGGTCCAAGGATCCGGAGGAATTGTACACGGCGTTCCGGGGCAAGATGCCCTCGCCCGAGGCGATGATGGTGAAGCGGGGGCTGGTGTAGCGCGCCTTTCCCTTCTCCCCCTGCGGGAGAAGGTGGATCGGTGCGCAGCGCCGAGACGGATGAGGGGTGTTCCAGGGAACGCCAGCGCCTCATTCCGCTGGAGCACCCCTCATCCGTCGCCTTCGGCGACACCTTCTCCCACAAGGGGAGAAGGGGGAGCCTTATCCTTCCACGGATCCGCCACTCTTGGCCATATCGCCCGCTTCAGTTTCCTGTAGTCCGTCTTCGCTGGATTGCTCGGATAGGAACTCGGCGCCGCGACATAGATGATCTCGGCGGCGATCGGTTCGAAGCCGGCGTAGAAATGGTTGGTCGATTTGATCAGGAGGATGTCTTTCGACAGCGGATCGATGCCGATGTTGGAGAAGATGTCCGGCTCGAAGGTCTGGGTGCGGTTGGTATTGAGGATGACATCGACTTCGGTGCCTTCGATGCGCACCACCGCCGATGGCCCCAGCGTCACCCGGCTCGGGCCGAAACTTTGCCAGCCTTCGTCGACCGCCTTCAGCACCGTGACGCGGGCATCGATCGGCTCGCCGGCCTGAGGGCCGGCCTTGCCGCCGAAGCGCAGGTCGATGACGGCGCCTTCGCCGGCCGCATGGCAGAAGGTCACCGCGATCGGATCCCAGATCGTGGCCACGCCGACATTGCGCACGCCACGCGAAAGCAGCTCGCGCAGCACGATGGTGCCGTCGCCCGGCACGCCGCCGCCGGGATTGTCCCAGATGTCGGCGATCACCGCCGGCTTGTCCTGGCGCTTGGCGCGCACGGCAAGCGCCTGTTCGATACCGGCTGAGGCAGACAGCATCGTCATCGCGGTCTTTTCGCGCAAGGCGTAAAGCTCGCGCCCCAGCGTTTCGGCGAGCTTGTCGCCTTTCGCCTTGTCGTTGTCGGTGACGACGAGGATGCGCGTGCCCATCTCGGGCACGTCGGCGGCCATGAAGCCATGGATGACCGAGACCGACAGCACGCCATCCTTGCCGTGCAGCGCCTTGATCCTGTCGACGAAGGAACGCATCGGCTCGCGGCTGGTCGGCAGCACCTGGATCATGCGGCAGTCGAAGGTCGAGATCACCGGCTTGATCTCGCCCCGCGCCGCGGCAAGGCCGAGCTCGACGACATGCTCGCCGCGCTCGTAGAAATCGGTGTGCGGAAATTCGAGGAAATAGGCCATGACATCGCAAGCTGCGACGCGCTTCGGCGTCAGATGGCTGTGCGGGTCGAACTCCGAGGCGATCACCACTTTCGGCCCGACTATGGCGCGCACACGCTCCAGCAGGTCGCCTTCGCAATCGTCATAGCCTTGCGCGACCATCGCGCCATGCAGGCCGAGGATGACGGCATCGACCGGCAAGGCGGCTTTGAGCTGATCGAGGATCTCATCGCGCAACGCCTCATAGGTCTGCCGCTGCACCAGCCCGCCGGGCTCCGCCCAGGTGGCGGTGCCTTCGATAACCGTTAGCCCTTCCTTGTCCGCACGCTTGCGCAAAGCCACGATCGGCGAGGAGCAAAGCGTCGGCGTCTCCGGATGTTTTCCCGGGCCGGCATAGAAGGCCATCTCGAACGAGGCCCGGTCGGTCGGCACCGGCGAGAAGGTGTTGGTTTCCGTCGCCAGCGAGGCGGTGAAGATGCGCATGAACGCTCCGTAGTGGATGCTTATTTTACGGCCCCAAGCGCCAGTCCGCGGACAAGGTAGCGCTGCAGCCAGATGAAGAGGATCGCCACCGGCAGGGTGGCCAGCAGCGTGGCCGCCATGACATGATGCCATTCGATCGTGTAGCGGCCGGCGACGAGCGAGAAAACCTGGATCGGCAGCGTGTAGCTTTCCTGGCTGCGCAGCATGGTGAGCGCGACGACGAATTCGTTCCAGGCGTTGATGAAGGTGAAGATCGCCGTGACGGCAATCGCCGGCAGGCAAAGCGGCAGGAACACCTTGCGCAGCGTCAGCCAGCGGCCGGCGCCTTCCATCCAGGCGGCTTCCTCGAGGTCGCGCGGAATGGTGTCGAAATAGCTCTGCAGCATCCACACCGTGAAGGCGACGTTGAAGGCCATGTAGATGAAGCCGAGCGCGGTGGTGCTCTCGACCAGCCCCCAGGCGGCCATCAGCCTGAACAGGCCGAGCACCAGCACGATCGGCGAGATCATCTGCGAGATCAGTAGGAACTGGCGGAATGCGCCATAGCCGGCAAAACGAAAGCGCGACATGGCGTAGGCCGCGGGCACCGAGATCAGGATCGCGCCGATTGTCGCCAGCGCAGAGACATAGAGCGAGTTGACGAGCGCCTGGCCAAAGCCGGTCGCCACCCACATGTCGGCGAAATTCGACCAGCGGAATTCGCTCGGCCACCAGGTGGGGGTCAACACCTCGGTGCGCGGCTTGACGGCGGTGAGGAACATCACGGCGAAGGGGAAGATCGTTACCACGATCAATGGAGCCAGCAGCAGCCAGGCGATGATGGTGCGTTTGAGCTTGCCCGTCATAAGCGTACTTGTCATGCCCGCTGCTCCCGCATGGCCAGCCTCACATATATCATGGTGAAGACGAGCAGGATGGCGAACATCACCAGCGACACCGCGGACGCCTCGCCCAGTTTGCCGATGCGGAAGGCGAGCTTGTAGAGATGGGTCACCAGAATGTCGGTCGAGTTCGCCGGTCCCCCTTGAGTCATCACCCAGATGATCGGGAAGGAGTTGAAGACATAGATGGTGTTGAGCACGATCGCGATGTTGATGAAGGGCTTTAACAGCGGAAAGGTGATCTCGCGGAACTGCTGCAAGGGCGTCGCACCCTCGAGCGCCGCCGCCTCATAGAGATCGTCGGGGATCGAGGAAAGGCCGCCGAGGAAGATCGTGGTGGTGAAGGGCACCGTCACCAATATGCCGATCAGAACCTGCATCGGGAAGGCGGTCCCGGCGCTCGCCAGCCACTGGATGTTCTGGCTGATCAGGCCGAGCTTCATCAGCGCCGAATTCAACATGCCGCTTTCGCCGCTGAGCGCCCAGCGCCAGACCACCGCGGTCATGGTGAGCGACACCGCCCAGGGCAGCATGATGATGACGCGGGCAACGTCGCGGCCGTAGAAGTCGGTGTTGAGGATGATTGCTACCGGAACAGACAAGAGCAACGCGCCGCCGACCACCAGCACGGTCCATAGGCCGGTGCGCCAAAGTGCTGCGACGAAATCGGGATCGACGGCGAGCGCCCAGAAATTGACCAGGCCGCTGAAGTCGCGCAGTTGGCCGAAGCGGTTCACGTCATGCGTCGAGATCTGCACGAGATCCCAGACCGGCCAGAAGATCACCACTGCCGCCAAAAACAGGCTGGGCAGCGTCAGCAGGTAAGGCAGGATCCGGCTTTGCATCGGCTGGATGGCACCGTGTTGCGATGGATAGGACTTGCGGATGAATTTCGCCGATTTGCCGGCTTGGCTCAATCCGGCTGCGGCTTGCCCGGCGCGGAATAGCCACGCGCGTTCCGGATTGCGGGTATCGGGAAAGATGTGGCGCGCCCCGACGGGGTGGAGCGCGCCACGGGCGCAGGGAGATACGCCCTTATTTCTTCTTCAGCACGGCGTCGGCCTTGGCCGCCGCATCCTTCAAGCCGGCCTCGGGGTCGCCGCCGAGATAGATCTTCTGCATGGCGTCGGAGGTGATCTGGGCGATCTCTTCCCAGCCCGGGATGACCGGCGCGAAGCGGGCGTCGGGCAGCAGCGCGGTGAAGGCGGCGAGGTCGGCGTTGTTGACGTAATAGTCCATCTTCGCCTCTTCCTTGTTCACCGGCAGGAAGCCTTCGCCCTGCGTGAACTTGGCGCGCTGCTCCTTGGTGAACAGGAAGTCGAGCAGCTTCCAGGCCTCATCCTTGTTCTTGGAGTTCTTGAACATGATGATGCTATCGGTGACGCCGTAGGTGCCGCGCGCGCCGGTCGGGCCGGCAGGGATGGCCGCGACGCCGTATTTCAGGTTCGGCGCTTCGTCCTTGATCTGGTTGGACAGGAAGGGCGCGGTGATCATCATGCCGACTTTGCCCTGCTTGAACAGGTTCTGCACGTCCTCGCGGTTGTTGGAGGTGACGCCTGGCTCGGTCAGGCCCTCGTCGATCATCGACTTGTATAGCTTGGCGGCTTCGAGCGCGCCGGGCGTGCTCAGACCGGAGGTGCCGTCCTTGTTGAGGATCTCGGTGCCGAAGGACCACATCGCATAGTAGTAATAGACGTCGGTCTCGATCTCCTTGCCTTGCAGGCCGTAGCCGAAGGCGCCTTGGGCCTTGATCTTGCGGGCGTCTTCCTGCAGTTCGGTCCAGGTCGCCGGCGGCTTGGCGATGCCGGCTTTCTCGAACAATTCCTTGTTGTAGTACATGGCGCGCGCGGAAGCCGCTATCGGCAGGCCGTAAGTCTTGCCGTCCATGATAGAGGGCTTCAGGAAGGTGTCGATGAAGCGGTCCTTGAACTCGGGCTTGATGTAGCTGTCGAGCGGCTCGGCGACATCCTGCTGCACGAAGTCGATCAGCCAGCGCGTGCCGATGATCGAAAGGTCGGCATTGGTGCCGGCGGTGATGTCGGTGGTGAGTTTCTGCAAGAGCACATCCCACGGCACCACTTCATATTTGATGGTGATGCCGGGATTGGCCGCTTCGAACTCCTTCTTCACTTCCTCGAAATAGGGGCCGGTCTTGGCGCTGTATTCGGCGACGGTGACGCGCACCTCGCCGGCATCGGCGGGTGCGGCAAAAGCCAGCATGCTCATTCCGGCCAACAGGCCGGCAGTCCATTTCGCAAGGCTCATCTGATTTCTCCCATTGATGCACGTTGGCGCCTGGCTCTTGTGAGCACAGGATTTATGTTACTTTCCTACATTATCCATCATTTCACGCCACGCAAGCGGATAATCATGTTGCTAAATTACATTTGCTTGACTAGCCTGTCGTCCTAAAATGAGGGGTGGAGGAGCGGGCAGCGTGGGTTCGAAAGCCGAGTTCGAAGGCAAGACAATCGTCGTCACCGGAGCCGGCGGCGGCCTCGGTTCGGCGATCGTCGAGCTCATGGCCGAGCGCGGCGCGCGCATCGTTGGCTGCGACCAGTCGATGGAAGCGCTGGCCAGTCCGCACATCGCCTCGCGCCATGTCTTCAACCTGCTCGACCGGGCCTCGATCGAAGCGGCTATCCCCGTGCTGCTCGACAAAGACGGCGTTCCCGACATCCTGATCAACAATGCCGGCTGGACGCGGGCCGAAACGTTGAAGGCGCTGACGGCTGATAGGATCGAGCAGGAGCTCGACCTCAATTTGACCGGCGTGATGACTTTCGCCGACCCGCTGATCAAGGCGATGGCCAAGCGCGGTTCGGGCAGCGTTGTCTTCGTCTCCTCGGTCAACGCCATCGCGCATTTCGGCAACCCAGCCTATGCCGCCGCCAAGGCCGGTAACAACGCCTATGCCAAATCGATCGCGGTCGAGCTTGGCCGCGCCGGGTTGCGCGCCAATGTCGTCTGCCCGGGCTCGATCCGGACCGCCGCCTGGGACCATCGCCTGGCCAAGGACCCCGAGATCCTTGGCCGGCTCAAGCGGCTCTATCCGCTCGGCCGCATCGTCAACGCTTCGGAAGTGGCCGAGGCGATAGCCTTCCTTGCTTCCGAGCGCGCTTCCGGCATAACAGGTGCCGTGCTGCCCGTGGACGCCGGCCTGACAGCCGGCTACTTGCCTTTCATCGACGACATATTGGGAGCGTGACCATGACCGACGTCCAGTTCCGCAACCTGTCGAAATCCTTCGGCCAGCACAAAATCCTCGAGGACATCAACCTCGATATCAAAAGCGGCGAGTTCGTCGTGCTGGTCGGTCCGTCCGGCTGCGGCAAGTCGACCCTGCTGCGCATGCTGGCCGGGCTGGAGACGATCACCTCCGGCGACCTCGTCATCGGCGGCACGCGCGCCAACGAGCTGCCGCCGCAGAAGCGCAACATCGCCATGGTGTTCCAGTCCTATGCGCTGTTCCCGCATTTGAAGGCGTCGGAAAATATCGGCTTCGGCCCGAAGATCCGCGGCGAGAACCGCGCGACGATCGATGACAAGGTCAAGAAGGCCTCCGGCGTGCTCAACCTCTTCTCCTATCTCGACCGCTATCCGCGGCAATTGTCGGGCGGCCAGCGCCAGCGCGTCGCCATGGGCCGCGCCATCGTGCGCGAGCCTTCCGTCTTCCTGTTCGACGAGCCGCTCTCCAATCTCGACGCGCAGCTGCGCGTGCAGATGCGCACCGAGATCAAGGCGCTGCACCAGCGGCTGAAATCGACCATCGTCTATGTCACCCACGACCAGATCGAGGCGATGACCATGGCCGACCGCATCGTGGTGATGGACCGCGGCCGCATCCAGCAGGTCGGGCAGCCGCTGGAGCTCTATGACCGGCCGGCCAACAAATTCGTCGCCGGCTTTATCGGCTCGCCGTCGATGAGTTTCGTTTCCGGTGCGCTGAAGAGCGTCGACAGCAAGGCTTGGTTCGAGACTAAGGGCGGTGGCCGGCTGGCGCTCTCGGGCAAGGCGGCGTCCGGCAGCGACACGGTCGAGGCCGGTATCCGGCCAGAGCATTTTGTGGTTGGCGCGGGTGACGACGCCATCGCCATCAAGGTCGATGTCGTCGAGCCGACCGGTTCGGAAACGCATGTCTACGGCTCGGTCGGCGACGACACGGTGCGCGCCGTGTTCCGCGACCGGCTGCAGGTGAAGCCGGGCGACCGGCTGCCGGTGAGCGTCGACCCGCGCAACATTCACCTGTTCGACAAGGCGACGGGCCTGCCGCTCTGAGATGATGAGATGAAGACCCCGGCCGACATTATCACCCGCCTGCAATTGATGTCGCAGGACGGCACCAAGTCGGACCGCCGGCTGGCCGGGCTGGTGCTTTCCGATCTCGATTTCGCCTCCAAGGCCGCCATTTCGGAGATTGCCGCGCGCGTCGGCGTCAGCGAGCCGACCGTCACCCGCTTCTGCCGCAATCTCGGCTGCGAGGGCCTGCGCGATTTCAAGTTCTACCTGGCGCAGGCGATCGCCATCGGCGGCCAGTATCTGTCGCCGGAACCGCTCAGCCGCGACGCGCGCGAGCAGCGCATCGCCTCGGCGATTACCGAGGCAGCGATCGCCGCCATCCAGCGCGCCAGCGAAAATCTCGACATGACGACGCTGATGGATGTCGCCGCGCGCATCGCCGCTTCCGGCAATGTGCTGTGCATCGGCTCCGGCGGCATTTCCTCGATGATGGCGACCGAGATGCAGAACCGGCTGTTCCGGCTGGGGCTGTCGGCGCTCGCCCAGATCGACGGCCAGCTGCAGCGCATGTATGCCGCGGTGGCGACGCCCGAGACGACGCTGGTCGCCTTCTCGGTGTCCGGCTATGCGCGCTCGGTGATTGAGGCGGTCGAGGTCGCGCAGCAATATGGCGCCGCCACCGTCGCCATCACCGCGCCGGATTCGGCTCTGGCCAAGGTCGCTGACACGGTCATCCTGCTGCAGTCCGTCGAGGACGGCAACATCTACAAGCCGACCTCGTCGCGCTACGCGCTTTTGGCCATCGTCGACATGATCGCCACCACGGTGGCGGAATCGCGCGGGCCGAAAGTGCTGGAGAATCTGCGCCGCATCAAGCAGAGCGTGAACACGCTGAAGGTCGACGATCCGAAGCTGCCGCTGGGGGATTGAGAAGAGCCGGCGTTGAAGCTGCCAACCCCCCCCAAGCGGGGGAGATGGCCGGCAGGCCAGAGGGGGGGGCGCTGTCCCGCCTGCATCTCAAACTCTGGATTACTCGATCATACCCTCGACGCTTTTCGCCAGCTCAGCCGCATCTCCCAGGATTCGCAGCGTCTTCAGCCGCGATGTGCCGCCGGCGACCACCGAAACGGTCGACACCGAAACACCCAACGCCTTGGCGATCATCCGTTCCAGCGCTTGATTGGCGGCGCCGTTCTCCGGCACGGCGCGCACGCGGGCCTTGAGATGGCTGCGGCCGTCGGCGGCGGTCTCGACACCTTCGATCCGGTCGAGCGCGGCTTTCGGCGTCAGCCGCACGTAAAGGTCGATGCCGTTCTCGCGCAGCCGAAACGACGTGCTCATCAGCCGCCGGTCACGACCCAGGACCAGACGGTGGTGACCAGGAACTGCCGGATGAAGAAAATGATCAGCAAGAGGATGATAGGCGAAATGTCGATGCCGCCGAGATCGGGCATGAAGCGGCGGATCGGGCGCAAGGCCGGCTCGGTCAGCCGGTAGAGCATGTTACCGACGCTGCCGACGAACTGGTTGCGCGAGTTGACGACATTGAAGGCATAGAGCCAGGAAAAGATCGCCGAGGCGATGATGATCCACCAGTAGATATCAAGCGCCATGACGATGGTCTGAATAAGGGCGATCATGCCGGTCTCCAAATTGTCGCCGACATGTAGCCATTGCGTGGCGAGCGGGCAAGGGCCGCCGGCCTTGGCGAGCCGGCAAGGCCCTCGGCACATGGCGTCAGGCCATCGTTTCGCCTTGACATCAAACGGCTGCGACCGATACAAGCCGATCCGCTGGAACGGGGCTGTAGCTCAGCTGGGAGAGCGCATCGTTCGCAATGATGAGGTCAGGGGTTCGATCCCCCTCAGCTCCACCAGCCAGCACACGCTTGTGCTCCTCGTCGGCTTCAATCTTCCTCGCTCAGCATTTTGTGACCGCCGGATTTCGGGCCGCGTGCTTGGAACCAATGGCGGGGCAAGACGGTTCAGCTATACTTTTGAAGCTGATATGCCCCCGC
Organism: Mesorhizobium sp. RIZ17; assembly: GCF_051127865.1. Lineage (NCBI taxonomy): Bacteria > Pseudomonadati > Pseudomonadota > Alphaproteobacteria > Hyphomicrobiales > Phyllobacteriaceae > Mesorhizobium > Mesorhizobium sp. RIZ17. The sequence continues at coordinate 1,552,897 of NZ_CP147861.1, read as the reverse complement.
CGGCTGGGTAAGCGGCGATGCTCGAGGAGTTTTCATCATGCAGATTTTGTCCAGGTTCCGTTCAGTCGCGGTGGCGGCAATCGCCGCCGCGGGCGTGAGCATTGCCGGCGCCGCGCATGCCGACAGCGGCACGATCCGCTTTTCCGTCTACAAGGCCGCCTTCTTCATCGGCGGCTCCGGCGGCGAGGGCACGCTGACCTTCCACGGCAAGCGCTATCCGATCTCGGTCGGCGGCGTCTCGGGCGGCCTCGCCTTCGGGGCGTCCAAAACCTATTTCCAAGGCACCGTGCGCCACATCCGCCGCGCCAGCGATGTGACGGGAGTCTATGGGGCTGCGGGCGGCGGCGGCGCGCTCGGCAAGGGCGCCCAGGTGATCGTCATGACCAATGACAAGGGCGCCCAGCTCGAGCTTACCGGCAGGCAGGTCGGCCTGCAGGTCAACGCCGATCTCAGCGGCATCAGCATCGCGCTGAAGCGGTAGGGCGCAACGCTCTTCGTGGAGGGCCGGCAAAGGCGCCGCCTGGGCGCCGAATGCCGGCCACTGTAAGTCGAGAGGCGTGCAAGCAGGCCTCGGCCCGCGAAGGGCTCCCGGCCTCGGGATGCCTCAATTGTCCCAATCATCCCAATTGTCTTCGTCCTGCGGCGGGTAGTCTGGAACGACCCGGATAATCCGCCGTGGACGCTGATAGCGCCAGTAATCCTCATCCGGCGGCTGCGGCTCATAGGTGCGGTAAGCGGGGCGGTAGTAACGCTCCCGCTTCCAGTGCTTGTGCTTCTTATGCGGTCGCACGCAGTAGCCGTCGTCGGTCAAATAAGCGCATGTGACGTGCGCCTCCTGCACCAAGCTATTTCGAGCCGGCACGCCAATCATCGGCGCCGCCTGGACCGCTGGCATCACCGCCAGCATGGTCCCAGCAAGGGCAAGAACAGACAGTTTCATCAGCCTCTCCAAGGTCTCCAGGTAAAAGCCGGAAGAACGTCCTGTTTGAGGGCGATTTGCGGCAGCCGAGATCACTTTGATTTTCGGCTGCACATATAAGCGTCAGATCATGTCTTGCGCCGGCGTCAGGCTGAGGTCACGAGAGCCTGTGCTGTCTTTCATACCGTCCCGCGAGCGGAGGTGGCACTGCACAGGGATTTTGACCGGTCGGCTCCGTTTGCGTTGGCAGGTGGCATGCCTTGGCGATTGGCCGAAACGTCCATCGCGATCGTCATTCTAGGGAGGAGCAGGAGCGAAGCTCCGTCGCGAAGCCCCTGGAATCCATGCCGTTACCTTCGCCGAGGCGTGCAACGGAGCAAAATTCTGCACCCTGGCGGCGCTTCCAAGTCACGGCATGGATTCTATGGTCTGCGCCGCGTCGCATCGCTCCTTGCTCCGCCGTAGAATGACGACGTTGAGGCGGCTTCACCCCTCTGTGTCAGGGAACTAGTTCGCCAGCTGATCGAGAAGCGTGTCTATTTCCCCTTTCTTTGGGGCTTCGGGCGAAGCAGGGGTAGCTTGCGGGTCGACCGGGGCGGGTTCCGCCGCCGGCGCGGCGGCCTCGGCTTCGGTCCCGCCACCGGCGTCCGAACTTGTTGGCGGCGGCGCCGCGTTTTCCGTATTGCCGTTGTCCGGCGCCACGACTGCTTCCGGAGCGGCGGGCGGGGTTTTGGGCCGGGGTGCGGCGTTGTGCAGAAGATCGTCGATCAGATCGGCCGCTCCCTTGCCGGAGCCGTCTGCGTTCGAGCCCGTTTGGTCCTGGAGCAGCTTGTCGAGTTTCAGTTTTCCAGTTGGCAGCCCGAGGCGGCTCAACATATCCAGCGCGCCCTGCGGGTCCTTGGCCAACGCGCTCAGGTCCGGATAGGCACGGGGGGCGGACAGCGGACCCTGGACCACAATCGGCACCCCGATGCCCTTCACCGCGACGTCGCCTCCTTGTCCGGCGAGCGAAGCGATGACACGCGGGTTGAGATACATGTCGAGCGTCTGGTCGGCGAGGTCGATCTTGCCCGAGCCGTCCATCCGCACCAGCGGGCCCAGCAGGCTGATGTCGGTCGTCTGCGCGATGCCGTTCTCGATGGCGAATGAGGCGCCGAGTTCCGTGAATGTCGTCTTCTTGGCCTGATCCTGCTTGAAGCCTCCGGCAAGCAGCCCGACCAGGTTGTTGTAGACCTCCGCTATGTCGATGCCGCGGAAGGCGCCGTCGCTGAATTTCGTCGCTGCCTTGCCGCCGAGGGAACGGGCAAGCGACTTCGTGGTCTTTCCCGAGCCTGAAACCGCGACCGTCGCATCAAGCGTTCCTTCGATGCGGTCGAAAGCCGCCGCGTCGTGGAGCAAGGTGGCCGCGGCCGTGCCGGCGATTGCGGTGTTCAGGTCCAGGGAAGCGGCGTCGCCGGAGCCGTCGGCGGTCATTTCCGCGGCAATCGTGCCGCCGTAGAAGGGGCTTTGCGGCACACTCAGGTGAGCCTTGCCGTCGGTCACCGTCAGCACGGTTGCAACCGGCCCGGCAAAAACCTTGCCATAGCCGAGCTTGTCCGCCGCGACCTCGATCCTGGCGTCAATTCCCTTGAGGAAGGAGAGATCGATCGGCGCGTCGGTTGCCCCGCCCGGTTTCTGTTTGCCGGCGGCGGCGGCCCCGCCGCCGCCGGCGAGCGCTGCAAAGTCAAGTTTCGCGAAATTGAGCGACGTCCGGATGGTGACAGGTGCCCCCAGTTTCACCGAGCCTTGCCCTGACGCCTTGACGCCGTTCAAGGCGACGGTGGCCTTCTGGAAGGAGAATTGCTGCGGGCCGGCATCGACATCGCCCTTGAAGGCAAAGTCCTGCAGACTGCGGGACGCGCTTTGTCCCAACCATTGCATCAGCTTGTCGAGCGAGGGCGACGTGGCCGAGACCTGGCCCTTGAACGTGCCGCCACCCCCGGCAACGCCGCTTATGCTGCCTTCCAGGTATTTGGAGGAAACCGAAAGGCTGATCGGGCCGGGTGCGCCGGAAACAGAGGCACCGGCGAGAAAGGATGCAGGCGCGATCTGGGATTTGAACGCCACGGCCTGTCCCCGCCAGGCGAGCTTGCCCGTCAGATCGACAGGCTTGCCGATATCGCGAATCTTCGCGTCAAGATTGAGCCCGGTAATGTCGTTGGCCGTTCGGTCCTGCGCATCGGCAAGCGCTGCAAGCGGAAGCTTGCCCTCTCGAATCCCGATCGTTCCCTGCAGATTTGCGCTGCTGCGTATGCGGTCGGGGGTGAGTCCGCGAAACGCGAACCCCATATCGGCCGTGAGCTTGCCGGACAACGGCACGGATTGTCCGGCCAGCTTTGCTATCGAGCCGATATCCAGCCCTGAACTCGCAATATTGCCGCGTATGGTCGGAGGTGTTTGGCCGACATCCGTGGAGGCTTTCGCGGTGAGGTTTCCCGCGTCGAGGCCGAAGTGCTCCAGCTTTGCCTCGAGATGCCCGTCGCGCAATGTTGCACCGAGCTGGACGTCGGAAGCCCGTATCTTGCCGCCGACCAATTCATCGATGGCAACGCCGATGTCGGCGTCGAAAGCGGACAGCATGGCAAGGTCGGGCTCTGCGGAACCGGCCGGTTTGCCAGCGCTGGAGCCACCCTTGCCAATATCGCTCAAGGCGTCGATATCGACGCGCTTGGCCGCCAGGTCGGCGAAGAAGTGATGCCGCGCCCCAGGCTGGAAGAGCGCGTCCATCTGAAAGCTCTGGTCGCCAATATCGAACTTTCCGCCCTTGATCTGATAGCTGCCATTGCTGTTGAGCTGGATCTCGCCGCTCGCGTGCAATGAAGAGAATTTGGAAACCGGCGCCGGGTCGAGCCGCGCCTCGATGGCGATCTCGGCCGGCAGCCGTTTCAGGATCGGCCTCAGCGCGGAAAGGCTCCCGCTCATTTCAATGCGACGGCCGTTGCTGTTGCCGGCCAATGAGAACGAGGTCTCCCGGTCGAGATCCGGGACCCTTAGATCGGCGTCGATCGCCGTCACCGTGGCGATGTTGCCGGTCGACGCGCCTGAGGTCAGGGTGCCATTCGTTATCGTCAGTTGGTTGATCGCCAGCCGCTCGAGCGTATCGACTATCGCCGCGAACGGATCAGCCTGAACATCCTTCGGTTCCGAAGGCGCCGCCGCGTTCGCCGAAGCCTTGAGCGCGATTGTCGGATCCGCCAGCGCGACAGACTGTATCTCAAGCTTCTTCGACCATAGCGACGACAGCGTTATCGACGTCGAGAACCGTGGAGCGGATATCGCGATGTCGCCCGTGCCGGTCGAGAGCGAGATATCGTCAGCGACCACGGCCAGCTTGGGCAGCAGCGACAATCGGACTGGCCCGTCCAACCGAATGGTCATTCCGGTCGCGGATGACAGTTGCCGGCTCAATTCGGCACGAACCCAGTCGGTTGAAACAAGAGCGGGCAGAAGGAAGAGCAGCCCGACGACAAGAACAACAGCTACGGTGAGTGCAGCGACGATTTTTCTCACATCGACCAGCCAAAAACGATCGGAAGAATCAGTATCGTTGAGCATACATGCTTCCGGCGCCTGACTGAATCCTGCCGTCGATTGACGCCGCGCCGGGCGAGAGCCAAGCTGACGCTTCGCCGCAAGCATCCGCCCGACGTGGTGCTCCGCCTATCTTGAGACTGCCGGCGCGCTGTGGCGGTGTTGGCGCGCGTAAGCCACGCAGGCATCCACCGTGCTGACGCACAGCGCATCGCGGCTGTTCGGCAGGTTGTTGTCACCGGCATAGGCCACCTCGGCGACGTGGCCGTTGAGCATGCGGATCTGCGTGTTGCAATAGCCGCCCGGAGCGACGTTGACCGACCCTCCGACCGCGGGGATCGCACCCACTGCCATCGTCGGCACAGCAATACTGAGATTGCCGCGTTGCACGGTGCGCTGATAGGTCCAGATCTGGCCGGATGACCCCACGTCGGCCGTTGCGCTCGGAAAGCCTGCGCACATGCGAATGTCGGCTTCGCTCAGTCCGACCAATTCCTTGCGGGCCGCGGAAGTGGTGACGTCCTCCTTCGCGAGCCGCGACGTATCGTCGGGGATGACGCAGGATGACAGGATGGGGATGCCTGCCGCAAGAAGGGCAAGTTTTCGAATGCGCGAAGATGTCATGCCGTCGATTAGGGTTGCGTGTCGCCCGGCCTGCCCAGTTGCCTACTTAGGCAATCGAGCAGCGGGATCAACCCGCCAAGCCGGTCACGAAAATGTTGTGATGAGACGCTCACACCACCCGAAGATAACTCGTCATACCGGTTTTCTGGTGCTCGATGATGTGGCAGTGCAGCAGCCAGTCGCCGGGATTGTCGGCGACGAAGCCGAGCTGGACCTTCTCATTGGGCTGGATCAGATAGGTGTCGGAAACCAGCGGCTGGACGGCCCTGGTCGATGACGACAGCACCCTGAAGCTCATGCCGTGCAAATGGATCGGGTGCGCGTGCGGCGTGAGGTTCTCCATGTCGATGATGTAGCTTTGGCCGAGCTTCAGTTCGGCGAGCGGCGCGGTCGGGTCCGGCGTGTCGCCGGGCCACGGCACCTTGTTGATCGCCCAGAAACTGTAGCCGAGCGAGCCGCAAACGCTGTCGGCCGCAACGTTCTCGGCCGTGGCGCTCAGTGCCAGCGGAATGCGCCTGGCGCCGGCGACATCGAGCTCCGCCACCGGATTGGCTTCGAGCCGGCCGACATCGCGCAGATCGTGCTTGAGCGATTTGCCGACCGAGCGCAGCGTCGCCAGGATCTTCGGCTTGGTGCCACGGACGTCGCGCAGGCTGACGATCGCGCCTTCCTCGTCGGGCATGCGGATGGCAAGCTCGAGCCGCTGGCCGGGTCCCAGCTGCAAGGCATCCGGCGTGAACCGTTGCGGCACCGGGTTGCCGTCGAGCGCGATGACCGTCGCCTCGGCGCCGTCGACGCGGAAGGCATAGATGCGGGTGACGTCGGTGATGGCCGCGCGCAGCCGCACCAGCCCGCCGGCGGGCGCATCGAATTGCGGCTGGTCGAGCCAATTGGCGGTGCGCACCGTGCCGAAGGTACCGGCCTTGGCCGCGTCGCGCGGCCTGAACGACTCGATGAACTGGCCGTCGTCGCCCAGCCGCCAGTCGCGCAGGTTGACGATCATCTCGACATCGAAGACCGGATCGTTCGGATTCTCGACCACGATCACGCCGGTCAGGCCATGACCCATCTGGATCAGCGTGTTGCAGTGCGGGTGGTACCAGAACGTGCCGGCGTCGGGCGGCGAAAACGCGTAGTCGAAATGGTCGCCCTGATAGACATAGGGCTGCACCAGGAACGGCACGCCGTCCATCTTGTTGGGGACGCGGATGCCATGCCAGTGGATGGTCGTCGGATCGTCTATGCCGTTGATCAGCCGGGCGGCGAAAGGCTCGCCCTTCCTCATCCTGACCACCGGCGGCATGCCGGCCTCGCCCCAGGTCAGCACATTCTTCGTCGGCGCGCCTTCCATCAGTTGCGCCTGAATGCTTGCGGTCTTCAGGATCAGCGGCTCGGGCTTCGGCGCCGCCCAGCCGGTCAATCTGCCAATGGCTGCCGCGCCGGTTCCGGCGAGACCGGCGACAGCGGCGGTTTTGAGGAGACTGCGGCGGGTTAGCATCGTCATCTGATTGGATTTCGGCAGGCTCGGTGCCGCGGCAAAGTTGAATGGTTCAGCCGCGTATCACCATCCGTCCAGTTGGCCTAGTCCCTCAGGCTGAAGACGAAGGGCGCGGTGCGGGTGACGCGCGCGCCGAGTTCGGCCGGCGGGGGCGGCACCGAGGCGCCCTGCAAGGCGCCGAGGGCCGCGCGGTCGAGATCGCCATCGCCCGAGGATCGCGCCAGCCGGGCCGACACCACCCTGCCCGAGGTGTCGACCGTGAAGGTCACGCTCGGCGTGCCCTCGGCCCGTCTCGATCGCGCCGCGCTCGGATAGCGCGTGTGCCGCCTGATCCACGCCGCCAGGCTGGAATTCCAGCGCGACGGGCTGACACTCGAACGCGCCGCCGCATTCGACGAGAGTGGCGCGGCCGCCTTCGCCGCCGCCTTGGCGTCGATGCTGGCGGTGGTCGTCGCCTTGGGCGGCGGCGCCTTTTCCTTGCTGACCTGTTCCTTCGGCCTTTCGACCGGTTTCTTCTCGGCTTTCTTCCTGGGTCCGGCCGGCTTTTGCGCCTTCACCTCCGCTTCCACCGGTTTCGGCCGCGGCAACGGGATGACGACGTCCGGCGCGATCGCCTCGACAGGGTCAGGCGCGACCTCGTCCAGCGGCTGCTCGCTCAGCGTGGCAACGGCCTGTTCCGTCGACTCGGCCTGCTCGGCTTCTTGCATGTCGTCGACAACGGCTGGCCGTTCAGTGGCGGGCTCGGCCTGTTCCACCGCCGGCGCAGGATCTGTCACCGGTTTTACCTCGACCGGCTTTTCCGTCTCCGCCGCATCAGGCGGCTCGGGCGTCGCCGTGTCCAGCATCGCCGCCTCTTCCAGCACGGCGGGCGCGATCACCAGCGGCGCCATCTCGACCGCCAGCGCCGGCGGCGGGCCGCCATCCTGCGTCTCGGCGAAACTCAGGTTCTGCACCGCATAGGCAACCGCCACATGCGCGGCCAGAACGATCGCGGCGGCGCTCGTCCACAGGCCGGTTTCGCGCGGGCCGCAGCGCGGCTGGGAGATGCGGGAAAGGGCGGCGACCGTCATGGCGCCGTGCTTGCGCCCGGCGCCGGGGAGGGGTTCGCGCCGGTCGCAGGCGTTCCGGACATGGCCTGCCCTCCGGCATCGCCAGCTGTTTCGAGGCCGACCAGCGCGACCTTGAGATAGCCGGCCCTGCGCAAGAGGTTCATGACTTCCATCAGGTCGCCATAGCCGACTGTCTTGTCGGCGCGCAGGAAGATGCGCGTCTGCTTGTCCCCCTTGGTACGGCCGTCGAGCACAGGGGCAAAGGCCTGACGCGGCACGCCGTCATTGCCGATCGCCAGCGTGAGGTCGCTTTTCAGGGTCAGGAACAGCGGCGTCTCGGGCCGTGGCGCCGGCGTTGCCGTCGATCCGGGCAGGTCGACATTGACGTCGACGGTGGCGAGCGGCGCCGCGACCATGAAGATGATCAGAAGCACCAGGATGACATCGATGAACGGCGTGACGTTGATGTCGCGGTTTTCCTCGAGATCGTCGCCGGCCGTCTCGCGAATGCGCGCCGCCATCGCCGTTACTCCGCCGCCATGGCCGTTGCCGGCGGCACCGTGCGGAAATCGAGGTCGCGGCTGACCAGCCGCTCGACGCCGGCGGAGGCGTCGGCGAGGATCTGCCTGTAGCCGGCTATCGAGCGCGCGAAGACGTTATAGATGACGACCGCCGGAATGGCCGCGACAAGGCCCATGGCGGTCGCAAGCAGCGCCTCGGCGATGCCGGGCGCCACGACGGCGAGGTTGGTGGTCTGCGCCTGCGAGATGCCGATAAAGGCGTTCATGATACCCCATACGGTGCCGAACAGGCCGACGAAGGGCGCCGTCGAGCCGATGGTTGCGAGCAGGCCGGTGCCGCGCGACATGCGGCGGGACGCTGCCGCCTCGATGCGCGAAAGCCGGGAGGCGACGCGTTCCTTCAGGCCGTCGCCGGGGGCATGGTCGAGCGCGCCGGCCGAAAGCGCCCGTTCTTCTTCCGCCGCCCGCACCAGCAGCGCGCCCGGGCCGCCGCTGTGGCCAAGTTCCCGGCCGGCCTGCATCAGCGTCGCGGCGTTGCCGATCGCATCGGCGGCGCGACGGGCCCTTAGCTTGCCGCCAAACACCTCCAGCGACTTGGCGAACCAGATCGTCCAGGTGACGAGGGAAGCGAAGGCCAACCCGACCATAACCGCCTTCACGACGATGTCGGCATTCATGAACATGCCCCAGGGCGACAGGTCATGCGGCAGTGTCAGCGAGATGGAAGGCTCTTCGCCGGTGGCGCCGCTCGGAGCCGGCTGGATGCCTAGTTCCGCCGGTGCGGTTCCAACCGGTGTCCGGCCCGTGACCGATGGATTGGTGGCGGCTGCGACGGGCGCGGCCGGACCAGTCGCCGGTGCTGTCGGCTGCTGCTGTGCCAGGGCTATCCCAGTCGAAAAAATCACGGATGCGGCCAGCGCCGCGAACAGAACGCTCCGGGACAAGTCTCGTCCTCGCTTTGTCATGGCACGAACCGGCAGGTTTGTCGGCTGGCTGGTGCGCACCTCGGTCACGGCTTTCCGCCAGGGTTGCCGACTGAGTATAAAACATGACTTTGATAGTCAAGATTAAGATCGAAATCCAGACCAACAAATCCGGCGAAGCCGCTGTTCAATCGCTCCGGGGAGCGTACCGGCCGCCACCGCAGGACTTTCGCCGCATGCGCGGCAGGCTATGCTCGATGCCGAAGAAGGAGACCGCGGATGATCAAGGCGATACCATTCGACTTTCCCTATGACGGCAGGCTGGAGCCGCAACATACGGCGCTGCTGGCGATCGACCTCCAGGAGGATTTCCTGTCGCCGACCGGCTACTTCGCCCGCAAGGGCTACGATCCGTCGCCGCTGAGAGCCATTCTGCCGGCGGTCAACCGGCTGATCGCGGCGGCCCGCGCCGCCGGTCTCACCATCATCCACACAAGGCAGGGCTACCGCGCCGACATGGCCGACATGACGCCTTACGAGAAATGGCGCCGCAAGCGGGCAGGGCTCGACGGAACCGATGTGCTGCTGCGCTCCGGCCCGGGCTTCCAGATCTGCGCCGACATCGACGTGAAGCCTGAGGACATCATCATCGACAAGACCTGCAACAGCGCCTTCACCTATACCGATCTCGAACTGGTGCTACGGGCGCGCGGCATCACGCATCTGATGTTCATCGGCTGCACGACTGATGTCTGCGTGCACACCACCTTGCGCGAGGCCTGCGACCGCAACTTCCAGTGCCTGACGATTTCGGATGCCTGCGCCAGCGGCGACCAGTATGCGCACGAAGCGGCGCTGCATATGGTGACGGTCGAGGATGGCGTCTTCGGCGCGCTGGCGGATTCGGCCGCCGTCATCGCGGCGCTGCGGCAGTTCGCAGGCGCTGCGCGCTGAAGCTATTTTGGGTCTCATCGAAATTTTTTCGCGCCACCGTTCCGTTTTCGATTCCGGCTTCGTCTTGAGGGGCGTAACGGGTGCGAGAGCCGCGAGGGCCTGCGCCATCAGGACAAACGGAGCCAAGCCATGTCGACCGCAGTGACCTTGATCAACGTCTTCACCGCCAAGCCCGGCAGGCAGCAGGATCTGGCAAAGGCGCTCGCCGAGGGCACAAGGAGCTTCTTCAGCAAGCAGCCGGGGTCGCTGTCGTCGTCCGTGGTCGTAGGCGACGACGGCAGCAAGGTGGTCAACATCTCGCGGTGGCGCTCGGCCGAGGACATCGCCGCCTTCCGCAGTGATCCCCGCTTCGCCGGCTACATCAGAACGATCATGGAGATTGCGACCACCGAAAGCGTGACGGGCCACACCGCCTATTCCCACACTGGCGGGATCGAGGACCAGGAGGCTGCGTGACCGGTTCGCATGACCATCCCGTTGCGGCCACGGAAGCCAGGCTTCGCGCCTTCGAGCGCGAGGCCGCCGGCCTGAGAGCCAAGCTGCACCGCTACTGCTCGCGGATGGTCGGATCGGTCATCGATGGCGAAGACATCGTCCAGGAGGTTTTGGCCAAAGGCTTCGTGGCGATCAGGAATGGCGACATGCCCGACAAGACCGAGCCCTGGCTGTTTCGCATCGCGCACAACGCGGCCCTCGATTTCCTGCGCAAGCGCGCCCGCTTGCGAGGGCGCGAAAGCGAGGTCGAGCTCGACACGATCGCCGACGAGAATTCGGCGCTGGATGCGCGCATCGCCGCCGAGGCGAGCCTTGCCGAGCTGATGCAACTGCCGCCGGCGCAACGGTGCACGGTCGTGCTGAAGGATGTGCTCGGACACAGCCTGGAGGAGATCGGCGAAATCCTCGAAACTTCCGACACGGCGATCAAGGGCGCGCTGCAGCGGGGCCGCGAGAGCCTGCGCAAGCTGGCAGCCGCGCCGCGTATGGCGTCGCCCCGCCCGGCCCTCGACCGGCAGGACATGCGGCGCCTCGGCGACTATGTGGCCGCCTTCAACGCCAGGGACTTCGATGCCTTGCGCGGCCTGCTGGCCGAGGACGTCAAGCTGGAACTGGTCAACCGCCTGCGCGCCGACGGCAAGGACTATGTCGGCAATTATTTCGGCCGCTATGCCGACGAAACGCATTGGCATTTCACGACCGGACTTGTCGAAGGCCGGCCCGCCATCCTGGTCACCAGTCCGGAGCGCCCGGACGGGCCGCCGCGCTACTTCATCCTCATCGATTGGGAAAACGGCCGGATCGCCGGCATCCGCGACTTCCTGTTCGCGGATTACGTGATGGACGGCCTGGATTACTCCGATGCGGGATGACCCTGCCGTGGCGCAATTCCGCACGGAGGGCTACGGCGAAGTCGCCGAGCCTGTCGCTTCATACTTTTCCTGGAATCGCGTCAGCCCGCGCGGTGTTCCGCAAAGGAGCGCGAGGCGAACGCGCCCGGTTGCCGAACCTCAGCCTCGCGCCGCGCCAGCGAATTCGCGACCAATGTGATCGTCTCGCGCCCGATACGGGCGATCTCGCTTGCGCGGTCGATGCCGCCGATCATGAATTCCTCGATGCCAAGCGCCGCGTAGGGCAGCAGCGCCAGGGCGACCCGCGGCGGCGACCCGGCTATCTCGACCGCCTTGTGATCCGGTGTGCCCGTCCAGCCGTCCGGGTGGATGTGGACCGGCAGCGCGAAGCGCAACCTGCCGGCGCGGCCATGCTCCGCCGCGGCGCCGCGCACGCGCTGCATCAATTGCGCAACCTCGTCCGGCGAGCCGGCGGCCAGCTCGAAGACATCGGCATGCTTTCCGGCGACCTTCAAGGCCGTGCCGGACTGCCCGCCGAGGCGGATGGCGAGGTCGGCGCCATGCGGGCCCTTGCGCGGCACGAAGCCGCCGCGGACGCTGTAGAAGGCGCCTTCATGGTCGAAGGGCCTATCGTTCGACCACAGCCGCTTCAGCAACACCAGATATTCGTCGATGCGCTGCCACACCACGCCGTGGCCGACGGGCCGCGCCTCGGCGTCGCTGTCTTCCAGCGGTTCGCTCAGCATGCGCAGCGACAGGCGGCCGCCGCTTTTGCGATCGAGCGCAGCGAGCTGCCTTGCAGCCACCGTCGGCTCGATCACGCCAGCCCAATGCGTCAGCACGACTTCGAGCGAGCCGGTGCGGTCGAGCGTCTGGGCGGCGATGTCCATATTGGTGAGCAGTCCGGCCGGATCGTCCACCACCAGCCTGCGGAAACCGGCGTCCTCGATCAGCGACAATCTGGTCGCGGTTTCGGCGAAATCGTAGAAGAAGCTGCTGTTTGCAGGCTTCCCGGGAACATGCGTGAACTCGATCGGCATTGCCATCTCCTCCATCACGTTGGCTTGCCCCGCTCCAAAGCCTTCGAACCAATCCAAGACGCAGGCGCACGACGGCACCCTGGCGCCCGGCCAGTTTTCCACTCCGATTACTCAAACTCAGATTGTTTTGACGGCGGGTCTCGGCCGCCATTAGGTCAGGGATCTGCGGTCAGGGGATCAGCCCCAGCACCACCGCGCCGGTGAACACGAACGCAAGCGCGAAGACGAGATAAGCGAAGGTGCCGCCATAGGCGGGCCTCCAGTTCTGGTCGGCAGTCAGCCTTTGTCCCTTGCGGACGGTCTGAGCGTTCTGGATATAGGACATATCGGCCTCCATTTCGGCCATTAATCTATAAAGTTAGTAGACTTTGTCGATTGCTATTTTTCGGCGATTTGTGGAAATGCGTTTTCAGAATTTGGCGGATCTGGGTTTCTCATACTCAAAATCCGCGTGACGCAGCTGGCGCCCGAACCCGCGCGATCCGGTCAAGGCGCTGAAAATCCTTCGTTACAGGCCTGCCACATGTTTGTTCGCGCCATCGCGGTAGAGTTCCGCGACCGCAACATCCGCTGCAACGCGGTCTGCCCCGGCTTCATCCGCATGCCGCACGGGCTGCGCGAGGTGGCCGACCTCGGCAAGCTCGGCGTCGATGTCTCGGATGCGGCGATGGCCGCGCAGCAGGGGCGCATCGGCGAGCCGAAGGAAGTGGCCAAGGCCGCGTTGTTCCTGGCCAGCGACGAATCCAGCTTCGTCAACGGCGCGCATCTGTTTGTGGACAACGCGTTTACGGCGATCTGACGGCGTTCCGGGCTGCGTTCCTCGCCCCACGAAAGTGGGGAGAGGTGGCTCGGCGAAGCCGAGACGGAGAAGGGAAAGGCTCGGCCTTCGCGTTGATCGGCGAAAATCATCAGCGTCGCAGCCCCCTCTCCGGCCGCTTCGCGGCCACCTCTCCCCCGCGTTGCGGGGGCGAGGAAATCCTTGCTACCGCTCCTCCCGTCGAAACGGCTTCAGCAGCGCCGAGGGCGCCACCGCATTGCGCGACATGAGCGCCATGGCGACGATGGTGAAGATGAAAGGCAGCATCAGGAAGGCTTCGTAGGGGATGTGGCCGAGGCCGCTGGCCTGCATCCTGAGCTGCAGCGCGTCGACGAAGGCGAAGAGCAATGCCGCTCCCGCCGAGCGCCACGGATCCCAGCGGCCGAACACGACCAGTGCGATCGCCACCCAGCCGCGCCCGGAGACGACGCCGAAGGTGAAGGCGTTGAACTGCGCCATGGTGAGGAAGGCGCCGGCAAGCCCCATCAGCGCGCCGCCGAGGATCACCGCCTGGAAGCGCGTGGCGATCACGCTGACGCCGGCCGAGTCCGCCGCGCGCGGGTTCTCCCCGACCATGCGCACCGACAGCCCCCATGGCGTCCGGTAGAGCACGAAGGCGGCGAGCGGGACGGCGATGATCGCCAGATAGACAAGCGTGAACTGGTTGAATACCGCCGGACCAAGCACCGGTATGTCGGAGAAAAGCGGGATCGGCACCGGCTTGAAACCGTCGATGCTCGGCGGCACCGATTGCTGGCCGAAGATCAGCCGGTAGAGGAAATAGGCAAGGCCGGATGAGAACAGCGTCACACCGATGCCGCAGACATGCTGGCTCAGCCCCAGCGCCACGGTGAACAGCGCATGCAGCGCGCCCATCAGGGCACCGGTCAGCACGGCCACCAGCACGCCCAGCCAGAGGCTGCCGCTGAGGCTGGCGGCGGTGAAGCCGGCCATCGCCGCCAACAGCATGATGCCTTCGATGCCGAGATTGAGCACGCCGGCGCGCTCGGAAAACATTTCGCCAAGCGTGGCGAAAGCGAGCGGCGTGGCGATGCGCATGATGGCGGCAAGGAAGCCGACCTGGAAGATCTGCTCGAACACCGCGCTCATGATGAAGCTCCCACGCGGCGGATGCGATAGGCGGTGAAGAGCAGCGCCACCAGCATGGCAAGCAGGGCCGTGCCCTGGATGACGTCGCTGAGGAAGGCCGGCACGCCGGTCGCGCGCGACATCGCCTCGGCGCCGGTCATGACCGCGGCCAGGAAGATCGCCGCCGGCACCACGCCGAGCGGGTTGAGCCTGGCGAGCATCGCGACGACGATGCCGGAATAGCCATAGCCCGGCGAGATGTCGCTCATCACCTGGAAGTGCACGCCACCGACCTCGCCGACGCCGGCGAGCCCGGCCAGCGCGCCGGAGAGCAGCGCCGTCGACAGCAGCACGCGCTGCACGTTGATGCCGCCATAGCGCGCCGCTTCCGGGTTCTCGCCGGTGACGCGGATGCGGAAGCCGAGCGTGGTGCGGGCGATCAGGAACCAGCACAGCGGCGCCGCGATCAGCGCGACGACGACACCGAGATGCAGCCGCGTGCCTTCGATCAGCACCGGGAAATTGGCCGCATCTTCGATCGGCGGCGAGATCGGGTAGCCGGAGAACGTGTCCTTCCACGGCCCTTCGATCAGCGCCATCAGCGCGTAATAGATGACCGAGTTGAGGAGCAGCGAGCTGACGACGTCGTCGACCTTGAATTTGACGCGCAATGTTGCCGGCACCAGCGCGACGAGGGCGCCGGCGGCCGCGCCCGCCAGCGCCATCAAGAGCATGGCGAGGTAACCCGGCATCGGGATCGCGCCGACGAAGCAGCTTGCCACCGCGCCGGCGAGCAACTGGCCCTCGGCGCCGATGTTCCAGAATTTGGCGCGAAAGGCGATCGCCACCGCCAGGCCGGTGAAGATCATCGGGGCGGCGCGCACCAGCGTCTCGGTGATGGCGTAGCTGTCGCCGAGCGAGGCGGACAGCATCACGCCATAGGCCTCGATCACGCCGGCGCCGGCGATGGCGATCAGGCCGCTGCACAGGATGAGCGTTGCGGCGATGGCCAACAGCGGCAGCGCGAGATTGAACCAGGCCGGTGTCGAGGTGCGGGCTTCGAGGCGAAACATCAGGCCGCCGCCTCGGCGTGTCCGGCGCCGGTCATCATCAGGCCGAGCCTTGCGACGGTGGCATCCTTGCTGTCCAGCGTGCCGGCGATGCGGCCCTCATACATCACCGCGATGCGATCCGAGAGCATCAGCAATTCCTCGAGGTCCTCGCCGATGACGACGATGCCGCAGCCCTTGGCGCGCAAGGCCAGGAATTTTTCGTGGATGAAGCGGGCGGCGCCGATGTCGAGGCCGCGCGTCGGCTGCGAGACGATCAGCACCTTCGGATCGAAGGCCAGCTCGCGGGCCAGCAGCGCCTTCTGCAGATTGCCGCCGGACAGCGCGCCGGCGCGCACCATCGGGCCGGGGCAGCGTATGTCATAGGCCTTGATCTGTTGCTCGGCGAAGGCGCGGATCGCGGCCGGATTGAGCAGCCCCTTACGGCTGAAGGTCTCGGTGCCGATACGCGGCAACACCATGGAGTCGGCTAAAGGCAGGTTGGTGACGAGGCCGGTCGTCATGCGGTCCTCGGGTATGCGGCCGAGGCCGAGCGCCTGCAGCTCGCGCGCCGAGAATTGCGCGACCGCTTTGCCGGCTATCGTCATCGTGCCGGCTCTGGGCAGCAGCATGCCGGAAATGACGTCGGCCAGCGCGCGCTGGCCGTTGCCGGAAACGCCGGCGATGCCGAGGATCTCGCCAGCGCGGACGAAAAGCGAGACGTCACGCAACGGCGTGCCGGCATGGCCGGCGGTGGAAATGCCGTCCAGCGTCATGACGGCAGCGCCGGGCGCGGAAGCTTCCCTGATCGGCGGCACGATCTCGTGGCCGCACATCAGCTTCGCCATTTCCGCCGATGTGGTGCTCGCCGGATGATCGACGCGGCCGGCGACCTTGCCGAGGAGCAGGACGACGCAGCGATGGGTGAGCGCTCGGACCTCGTTGAGCTTGTGCGAGATGAAGATGATGCCGAGCCCTTGCGCCGCCATGGAGCGCAGGGCGGCGAACAGCCCTTCGACCTCCGAAGGCGCCAGCACCGCCGTCGGCTCGTCGAGGATCAGGAGCTTCGCGCCGCGAAACAGCGCCTTGATGATTTCCAGCCGCTGCTGCTCGCCGACCGACAGCGCCGACACCGGCAAGTTCGGATCGAGGCTCAGCCCATGCTGGCGGCTGATCTCCTTCAGTCGCGCCAACCCGCCGGCGCGATCGATGCGGCCGGACTTGCCGGGAATGCCGATCAGGAGGTTCTCCAGCACCGTCAGGCGCGGCGCGAGGTGGAAATGCTGGTGCACCATGCCGATGCCGGCGGCCAGGGCGTCGGCCGAATTGTGGATGGCGACGGGCCTGCCCTCGACCAGGATCTCGCCGGCGTCCGGCGCATAGGCGCCGAACAGCACGTTCATCAGCGTCGTCTTGCCGGCGCCGTTCTCGCCCAAAAGGCCGAGGATTTCGCCCGGCGCCACGCTGAGGTCGACGGCCTCGTTCGCCTTGACGGCGCCGAAGCTCTTGGCGATGCCGCGCATTTCGATGAGTGGGGCGGACAAGGGTGCTCCCTGATTTGCGATCCGGCTAACCGCGAAGGGCAGCGCGAGGCCCCCCTCTCTGGCCTGCCGGCCATCTCCCCCTCAAGGGGGGAGATCAGATGTCACCGCGGCTTTTGCCGCCTTTCAACGTTGAAAAGATCGAGCGCCGTCGACGGAACTGCGAATCTCCCCCTTGAGGGAGAGATGTCCGGCGGGACAGAGAGGGGGGCCTCACGCCGCCCCTCAACAAGGCGTCAATCCGAAACCGGCGTGTTCTCGTCGACGTCGACGCGGAAATTGCCTTCGAGGATCTCGGCCTTCTTCTTCTCGACCAGGTCCTTGACGTCGGCGGGCAGCGTCTTGTCGAACTTGTGGTAGGGAGCGAGATAGGAGCCGCCCTTGGCCATGCGCGAGAAATCGCCATAGTCCTGCGCGGTGAAGACGCCGGCCTTGACCAGCTTGATCGCCTGTTCGACCGTCGGGTACATGTCCCAGACCGGTCCGGTGATGACCGTGTCGGGGCCGAGGCTCGACTGGTCGGACATGTTGGAGATGGCGAAAATCTTCTTCTCGACCGCCGCCTCGATGACGCCGAAGCGCTCGGCATAGATCACGTCGACGCCGGCGTCGATCTGCGCCACGGCCGCTTCCTTGGCCTTGGGCGGATCGAAGAAGGAGCCGATGAAGGCGACCTTCTTCTTGACGTTCGGATTGACCTCCTTGGCGCCGGCGAAGAAGGCGTTGACCAGCCGGTTCACCTCCGGAATGCCCATCGCCGCGACGGCGCCCACCGTGCCCGACTTCGACATCTTCCCGGCGATCATGCCGGAGAGGTAGGCGGGCTCATGGATCCAGTTGTCGAAGACGCCGAAATTGGGTTCGGCCGGGCCGGCGCCGGAGCCGAACAGCCAGGCCGTCTTCGGGAACTGCTTGGCGGTCTTGCGCGATTCACGCTCGGCGGCGAAGGCGTCGCCCAGCACCAGCTGGTAGCCGCCCTGCGCATATTCGCGCATCACGCGGCTGAAGTCGGCGGTCTGCACCTTTTCCGACCATTTGTAATCGATGCCCAGTTCCTTCTCCGCCTTCTGCAGCGCGACATGGATCTGGTTGTCCCACGGCTCCTCGATCGGCGTGGCGAAGATCGCCGCCACCTTCAGCTTCTTGTCCTTGGCGAAGGCCGCGCCGGGCAGCACGGTGGCCGCGAGGCCGAGTGCGCCGAGTTCCAGCACGCTGCGCCGCGACAGGCCGGCGCGTTGCGTTTTGCTACGTTCGTGTTCCATTGGAGTGCCCCTCTGTTCGACAGCCGTGTCGAGCCGGCCGTTCAAGAATGTCAGACGCCCGGGACTATGGAACGGCGCCTGAGATTTGTCCACATGGTCAAATTTGGTGTGTGGCGCTGCGGCGAACAAGCCGGGAAGATCGGCGGGACAGCACCCCCCTCTGGCCTGCCGGCCATCTCCCGCAAGGGGGAGATCAGCTGTCATGACGGCCTTCGCTAATCTCCAACGTTGCAAGAGGAGCGAGACGCCAGAGCTGCCAATCTCCCCCCTTGCGGGGGAGATGTCCGGCAGGACAGAGGGGGGTGCGAAGGAACTCCGGCGCTCGTTCCGGATGGCTAACTCTCCCACGCCCCCGTCTCGGCAAACCGCCTCAGCGCCGGCGCCGGTTCGAAGATCGCCCTGCCGGTCCACCCATGCCAATGCTCCAGCCGCTCGACGATCTTCGCCCCGCCTTCAAGTCCTGCCCAGAACATCGGCCCACCCTTGCCGATGGGGAAGCCGTAGCCGTTGACCCAGACGACGTCGATATCAGACGCCCGCGCGGCGATGCCTTCCTCGAGAATCTTCGCGCCCTCGTTGACCAGGGGATAGAGGGTACGCTCGATGACCTCATCGGCGCTAATGTCGCGCTGGGTGATTCCTAGCTCTTCCGCCTTGGCGCGAATAAGCGCTTCGACCTCCGGATCGGCAACCGGCTCGCGCGAGCCGCTCTCATAGCGGTACCAGCCGCGCCCGGTCTTTTGGCCGAAATGGCCCTGCTCGCACAGCGTGTCGGCGATCAGCGCGGTGAGGCCGCGGGCCTTGCGGTTGCGCCAGCCGATGTCGAGGCCGGCGAGGTCGCCCATCTGGAACGGCCCCATCGGCCAGCCGAAATCGGTGAACGCCTTGTCGACCTCATGCGGCGTTGCACCTTCGAGCAACAAAAATTCGTTTTCCGCGCCGCGCGCGGACAGCATGCGGTTGCCGACGAAACCGCGGCAGACGCCGACGACCACGGCCACCTTGCCGATGCGCCGGGCGAGATCGGCGACCGTCGCCAGCGCGTCGGGCGCGGTCTTTTCGGCGCGCACGATCTCGAGGAGCTTCATGACGTTTGCCGGCGAAAAGAAATGCATGCCGAGCACGTCCCCTGGACGAGAGGTCGAGGCGGCGATCGCGTCGACGTCGAGATAGGAGGTGTTGGTGGCGAGGATGGCGCCGGGCCTAGCGATGGCGTCGAGCTTGCCGAACACCTCTTTCTTCACCGCCATGTCCTCGAACACGGCCTCGATGATCAAATCGCAATCGGCGAGGTCGGCATAGTCGGTGCTGCCCTTGAACAGTCCGACCCGCTTCTGCTTCGCCTCGTCCGTCAACGAGCCGCGGCTGACCGAAACGGCATAGTTCTTGTCGATCGTCGCAAGCCCGCGCCGCAGCGCCTCTTCGCTGGTCTCAAGCAAAGTCACCGGAAGGCCGCCATTGGCGAAAGCCATGGCGATGCCGCCGCCCATGGTGCCGGCGCCGATGACGCCGATGCGCTCGATCCGGCGCCTCTGCAGGTCCTTGCCCGGCAGCTTCGCCGCCTCGCGCTCGGCGAAGAACAAATGCCGCTGCGCGCGCGACTGGTCTCCGGAGACGAGTTTCAGGAAAAGCTGGCGCTCCGCCGCCAGCGCTTCGTCGAACGGCAAGGTGATCGCATTGCGCACGGCCTCGGCGCAGGCAAGCGGCGCTTCCAGTCCGCGCGCCTTCCTGGCCAGTTCCGCCGCTAGGGCGTCGAAGGCGGCGAGATCGGTCGCGGCAAGGCGGTCATTGCGGTCGCGTACCGGCACGAACGGTCCGCCTTGCGCGACCATTTCGTTGGCGAAACGAATGGCCTGGGCAAGCAGATCGCCGTCGAACACCGCATCCACAAAGCCGGCGGCCTTCGCGTCGTCGGCTGAAACCGGCGCTCCGGAAACGATCATGCCGAGCGCTTTCGCCGCACCCACAAGGCGCGGCAGGCGCACCGTGCCGCCGCCGCCGGGCAAAAGGCCGAGCTTCACTTCCGGCAGGCCAAGCTTGGCGCTCCTGTCGGCGACGCGGAAATGGCAGCCGAGCGCAAGCTCCAGCCCGCCGCCCAGCGCCGTGCCGTGGATGGCAGCGACCGTCGGCTTGGGAAGCGTTTCCAGCAAGGCGATGATGGCGCGCAGTTCCGGGTGCTGGAGCGGCTTGCCGAATTCGGTGATGTCGGCGCCGGCGACAAAGGTGCGCCCGGCGCAAGCGATGACGATCGCGCTCGCGGCGGGATCGTCGCGCAGCGCGGCAAGCGCCTCGTAAAGCGGTTTGCGGACGTGAAAGCTCAGCGCATTGACCGGCGGGTTGTCGATGGTGACCACCGCGATGCCGTTCTCGTTTGCGACGCTGACAGAACTGGACAAGCGGAACCTCCCGAGACCGGCTGCAATCGGAACAAGGGTTTACTAGGCAGCGACCCGGATGGGAACCCGATGCGGCGCTGGCCCAATCGTTGACGCGGAGCGGCTAGTTATCAACTCGGCCGAAGGGCGGCACGTCGCCGATCACTTCGCGCTTGTCCTTGCCGCAGGTGAAGGTCTTCGCCTTTTCGTCAGCGAGTTTGCGGGCCTGGTCGTTGGCTTGCGGGTTGCCGGTGGCCAAAACCAGACCGACGGTGCAGCCCTGATGCTCTTCCGGTTGCGCGACCTTGGCGACGACCAGCACGTCGGTCGATTTCTTATCGTCCTCAGGGTTGCTGACCGAGCGGCGATGAATGGCAGCGAAAGGGATGGCGACGTCGCCATTTGTCTCGATGCGCCACTCTACCTTGGGGCCGGAGCCGTTAAAGGCGGTGAAGCTCTCCCAGACCGCGGTCATGTCGTCCGACGGGAAGCCATAATAGACGGATTCGCGCGCGTCATCGTAGCCGATCAAGACCGGGTAGCCGCGATAGCCGGAGCAGACGAGGTTTGCCCAGTCGCCGTCGCCTTGCCCGGCCTGGGCGTAGGTCACGCAGTCCTTCTTCGAGTCGAGATCAGTATAGGCGCTGGAGATTTCGCCGGCCTGGGCCGCCTGGCACAAACCGGCGAGGGCGAGCGGGATCAGAAGAGCGCGCATGGCAGGCAACTCCGTTTCGAGTTGCCGAAAGCGTAACGTCGTTTGCTATTTCTTCAAGCTGGCTTCGATCAAGAGGTCGGCGTTGCGGGCGACGGCGGCCGCCGGTCCGCCAAGGCCGAAAAGCTGGCCGCTGATATAGGCGCCCTCGATGAGGAGCAGCAGGCCGTCGCCCAGCGTGTCGGAATCGGCGGCGCCCATTGCTGCAGCCATGGCGCGCAGGCGCCGGCGCAATTCCACCTTGTTGTTCTCGCTCACCACTCGCGCGGGGTGTCCGGGCTCGGGATATTCCACCGCAGCGTTGGTCATGCCGCAGCCGCGATAGTCCGGTTTCTGGGTGCGTTTGCCGACCCGGGTCAGGAATGCGATGATCTGGGCGCGCGGATTGCCCGGATGCGCGTCGACGGCCTCGTCGAACCGCTCCCAGAATTCCAGGTCATATTTGCGCAGATAAGAGGCGGCGAGCTCGTCCTTGGACGGAAAGCTGCGGTAGAGGCTCGGCTTGGTGACGCCGGCGCGCTTGACGATCTCGTCGACGCCGATCGCCCTGATGCCCTCGCGATAAAAGAGGTCGCGCGCCACGTCCAGGATCTTGTCCGCCGCCCTTGGGGCGGGGGCCTCACTGATCGACGCTTCAATTTTATTGTCCGATGGCATGCAAACAACTCGCTTGACAATGTTACTGACCGGTACGTATGTATGGCGCTATCCCATTGCAACGTACCGGTCAGTAACATGATAGTCCAGTCCCGCCCGTTTGGCCAGCGTTACGCTTTCGTCGTCGTTGCCGTCATTTTCTTCTGTTTGCTGATCGCGGCGGGGCTTCGTTCGGCGCCGTCGGTGATGATGGTTCCGCTGGAAGAAAGCTTCGGCTGGCGGCGCGACGTCACCTCCTGGGCCGCCAGCGTCGGCATCCTGCTTTACGGCTTGACCGGACCGTTCGCCGCCGCGCTGATGGAACGCATCGGGCTGCGCCGCACGCTGCTCGGCGCGCTGCTGGTGATGTCGGGATCGACCGCGCTCAGCCTGTTGATGACCGAGCCCTGGCACCTCTTCATCACCTGGGGCGTGTTTTCCGGCATCGGTTCGGGCGCGGTAGCGAGCGTGCTGGGCGCCACCATCGTCAACCGCTGGTTCAAGACCAATCGCGGCCTGATGATGGGTCTGATGTCGGCCTCCAGCGCCACCGGCATGCTTGTGTTCCTGCCGCTCATCGCTTCGCTGGCGCAGAGCGGCGGCTGGAAGCCGGTGGCGATAGCGGTCGCGATCGCGACGGCGGCGCTGATCCCGTTCGTCTTGCTGCTGGTGCCGGAGCGTCCCGCTTCCATCGGCCAGGTGCGCTACGGCGCGGATGCCGACGACGTGCCCCCCATCTCGCCGGCATCGCAGGGCAATTTCCTGGCGCATACGCTGAACACGTTGCGCCGCGCCGCCGGAACGCGGGTGTTCTGGTATCTGTTCGCCACCTTCTTCGTCTGCGGCTTCACCACCAACGGCCTCGTCGGCACGCATCTCATCGCCTTCTGCGGCGACATGGGCATCGGCGAGGTGCAGGCGGCCGGGCTGCTGTCGATGATGGGCATCTTCGACCTGATCGGCACCACGCTGTCCGGCTGGCTCACCGACCGCTTCGATCCGCGCAAGCTGCTCGGCGTCTACTACGCGGTGCGCGGGCTGTCGCTGATCTACCTGCCTTATTCCGGTTTCTCGGCGACCAGCCTGGTCATCTTCGCCGTGCTCTACGGCCTCGACTGGATCGCCACGGTGCCGCCGACGCTCAGGCTCGCCAACGAGGCGTTCGGCGACCGCAGCGGGCCGATCGTGTTCGGCTGGATCGTCGCCGGCCACCAGGTGGGCGCAGCGGCGGCCGCAGCCTTCGGCGGCACGATGCGCGAGCTGCAGGGCAATTACGAGCTGGCCTTCCTGATCGCCGGAATGACCGGTATTGCGGCGGCGTGCATCTCGCTGCTGATCAATACCAGCAAGCCGGCGTTCGAGCCGGAGCCGCAGGCGGCTTAAGGCGCGACTTTTCCTTCTCCCCTTGTGGGAGAAGGTGGCCGCGAAGCGGTCGGATGAGGGGTGCTCCAGGGAAAGCCAGCGTCTCACTCAGCTGGAACGCCGGCGACGCCTCACCCATAGGAACGTCAACGCCTCACTCCGCTGGAACACCCCTCATCCGTCTCGGCGCTAACGCGCCGATCCACCTTCTCCCACAAGGGGAGAAGGGAAGAGCTGTCGACTGTTATCAAAACTTCATGGTTCCGAAATGTGCCTGAAACATTGAGGCGTGAGCTTGGCGGTCCCGTTCAACGCCATCCGGAGACAGCCATGAACAAGCTCTCGTTGACCCGCCGCGCTTTCGTCACCTCGGCCAGTGCCTTTGGCCTTGTCGGCGCCTCCGGGCTCGCGCTGCCCTATTATTCCCGCGCCAGCCAGCGGCCGGCCTTCACGCATGGCGTCCAGTCCGGCGACGTCGACGCCACGTCCGGCATGGTGTGGACCCGCACCGACCGCCCGGCGCGCGTGATGTATGAAGTGTCGACGACCGAAAGCTTCGCCAACGCGACCAGGCTGGCTGCCCTCGATACCTCGCCGGCCAGCGACTATACGGTCAAGCGGCTGCTCACCGACCTCGCTTCGGACCAGGACATCTTCTACCGCATGACTGCTGCCGATCTTTCCGACATCAACGCCGTCTCCGAGCCGATCGTCGGCCGCTTCCGCACCGCGCCGTCGTCAAAGCGCGACGTGCGCTTCGCCTGGTCCGGCGACACGGCCGGTCAGGGCTGGGGCATCGACGAGACCGGCATGAAGACCTATTCGACCATCGCCAAGCACACGCCGGACTTTTTCCTGCATTCCGGCGACACGATCTATGCCGACGGCGCCATGAAGGATGAGGTCGACCTGCCCGGCGGCGGTAAGTGGAAGAACGTCGTCATGCTCGACGGCAAGCGCAAGGTCGCCGAGACGCTGGACGAGTACCGCGACCAGTGGAAATACAACATGATGGACAAGCATGTGCTTGGCCTCTCCGCCATCTGCCCGACCTTCTACCAGTGGGACGACCACGAGGTGCTCAACAACTGGTCGGATTCGAAGAATCTCGCCGCCGACGACCGCTACAAGGAAAAGTCGATCCATGTGCTGGCCGCCCGGGCGGCACGCGCCTTCCACGAAATGACCACCATCCGCTACGAGCCGTCGGAGCCGGGCCGCGTCTACCGCAAGATCTCGCACGGGCCGCTGCTCGACGTGTTCTTCCTCGACATGCGCTCCTATCGCGGCCCCAACGGCCCCAATCTGGATGAAACGCTGACGCCGAAGTCGCGCATGATCGGCGAGGAGCAGTCCAAGTGGCTGAAGCGCGAGCTGGCCAACTCCAAGGCGACCTGGAAGATCATCGCCGCCGACATGCCGCTCAGCCTCGTGGTCTGGGACGACGCGGCGAAGAAGGTCGGCTTCGAGGCCGTCAGCAATAACGACAATGGCGCGCCGAAGGGTCGCGAGCTCGAATTCGCGGATGTGCTGCGCTTCATCAAGAATGCCGGCATCACCAACACGGTGTGGCTCACCGCCGACGTCCACTACACCGCGGCGCATTACTACAATCCCGACAAGGCGCAGTTCCAGGATTTCAATCCGTTCTGGGAATTCGTCTCCGGCCCGATCCATGCCGGCACCTTCGGCCCCAACGACCTCGACATGACGTTTGGGCCCGAGCTGAAATTCATCAAGGCGCCGACCGCCGAGCAGGGCCAGAACCTGCCGCCGTCGGCCGGGCTGCAGTTCTTCGGACTGGTCGATATCTCCGGCGCCACCGAGCAGCTCACCGTGCGGCTGATGGATCGCGACGACAACGAGCTTTACAAGGTCACGCTCGATCCGGTGCGGTCTGCGTAAGGTCGTTGAGGAAATTAGGAACGCCGGCGGGACAGCGCCCCCCTCTGGCCTGCCGGCCATCTCCCCCTCTTGGGGGGAGATTAGCAGTTTCGGCGCCTAGCTCCTTCTGCAATGTCGGCGATTGGCGAAAGCGAGCGTCACAGCCAATCTCCCCCCAAGAGGGGGAGATGCCCGGCAGGGCAGAGGGGGGCGCGAAGGATCGCTACGTTTGCCGCGTTGTGCGCAGCGGCAGGTCAATCCGGATAGCAGGTTGTGGGGATTTTCGGCCAGACGGCGGTGTCGCAGTTGGCGTCCTTCTGGCGCTGCTTGAAGGAGGCGCTGACCGGGCCGGTGACGATCGGGTCGACGCCGTCGGGGGCGTCGGCGAACATCTGCTGCGCGGTCCTGGCGTCGGGCGGCGTGATCGGGTCGGCTTCCCTGAGCGTGGCCGCCGACTGCGCGGCACCGGCCGCGACGAGCATGCCAAGCGCTGCCCACGCAAAAACCGGACGCAATCTGGACATATGATCGCTCATGAACATCGAACTGTCCGGCCCCTCAAAGGTTCCGCCTTGGTTAACAGAATCATTTCACACCAAGACGTTTAAGAATCAGTGACCTTTTATTTGGGGTCGGGCCTCCCCTTTCGCAATTGCGAAAAACCTTGTATGAGCCGCGCAACCGAAAAAGGCGGCGCTTGTTAAGCCTGCCGCCTGCAACGTTCCCGAGACCAGACAAAATGAACCTCCGCAATATCGCGATCATCGCGCACGTCGACCATGGCAAAACCACGCTGGTCGACCAGCTTCTGAAACAGTCCGGAGCCTTCCGCGACAACCAGCGCGTCGCCGAACGCGCCATGGATTCCAACGACCTCGAAAAAGAGCGCGGCATCACCATCCTCGCCAAAGCGACCTCGGTCGACTGGCACGGCACCCGCATCAACATCGTCGACACGCCCGGACACGCCGATTTCGGCGGCGAGGTCGAACGCATCCTGTCGATGGTGGATTCGGCGATCGTGCTCGTCGACGCCGCCGAAGGGCCGATGCCGCAGACCAAGTTCGTCGTCGGCAAGGCGCTCAAGGTCGGCCTGCGCCCCATCGTCGTCATCAACAAGATCGACCGTCCGGATGCCCGCCATATCGAAGTGGTCAACGAGGTGTTCGACCTGTTCGCCGCGCTCGACGCCACCGACGAGCAGCTCGACTTCCCGATCCTCTACGGTTCGGGCCGCGACGGCTGGGTGTCGGAAAACCCCGAGGGCCCGAAGGATCAGCAACTGGCGCCATTGTTCGACCTCGTCGTCAAGCATGTGCCGGCGCCGACGGTCCATCCCGGCCCGTTCCGCATGATCGGCACCATCCTCGAAGCCAACCCGTTCCTCGGCCGCATCATCACCGGCCGCATCGAGTCCGGCACGCTGAAGGCCAATCAGGCGGTCAAGGTGCTGCACCATGACGGCACCCAGATCGAGACCGGCCGCGTCTCCAAGATCCTCGCCTTCCGCGGCCTCGAGCGCCAGCCGATCGACGAAGCGCAGGCGGGCGACATCGTGGCCATCGCCGGCCTGTCGAAGGGCACCGTCGCCGACACCTTCTGCGATCTGGCGGTGAGCGAGCCGTTGCATGCGCAGCCGATCGATCCGCCGACCGTGACCATGTCCTTCCTCGTCAATGACAGCCCGCTTGCCGGCACCGAGGGCGACAAGGTGACCAGCCGCGTCATCCGCGACCGGCTGCTGCGCGAGGCCGAGGGCAACGTCGCGCTCAAGATCGAGGAATCGTCAGAGAAGGACTCCTTCTTCGTCTCCGGCCGTGGCGAATTGCAGCTAGCGGTGCTGATCGAGACGATGCGCCGCGAGGGCTTCGAGCTCGCCGTGTCGCGTCCGCGCGTCGTCATGCAGAAGGGCGAGGACGGCCAACTGCTCGAACCGGTCGAGGAAGTCGTCATCGACGTCGACGAGGAGCACGCCGGCGTCGTCGTGCAGAAAATGTCGGAGCGCAAGGCCGAGATGGTCGAGCTGCGTCCCTCCGGCGGCAATCGCCAGCGCCTCGTCTTCCACGCGCCGACGCGCGGCCTGATCGGCTACCAGTCGGAACTGTTGACCGACACGCGCGGCACAGCGGTGATGAACCGGCTGTTCTTCGCCTACGAGCCCTATAAGGGCGAATTGCCCGGCCGCACCAATGGCGTGCTGATCTCCAACGAGCAGGGCGAGTCCGTCGCCTATGCGATGTGGAACCTCGAAGACCGCGGCCCGATGATCATCGATCCGGGCGTCAAGGTCTATCAGGGCATGATCATCGGCATCCATTCGCGCGACAACGACCTCGAAGTGAACGTGCTCAAGGGCAAGAAGCTCACCAACATCCGCGCCGCCGGCAAGGACGAGGCGGTGAAGCTGACCCCGCCGATCCGCATGACGCTGGAGCGGGCGCTGGCCTGGATCCAGGATGACGAGCTGGTCGAGGTGACGCCGAAGACCATCCGGCTCCGCAAGCTCTATCTCGACCCGAACGAGCGCAAGCGTTTCGAGAAGGCGGCCAAGGTGATGGGCGCGGCGTAAACCCAGCCCCAAACATCCGAGGGAGGGAGCAATGCTCCCTCCCTTCAGACTGCTGACAAACCCCTGGCTTTTGCCGGGGGTTTTTGATTCACTGGGTCATGTTGAAGCGACCCGCCCCCGAACAGACCGCGCTTGAGATGGTAACGTTGGATCAGCTGGTTCCGGCTGATCATCTGCTTCGCAAGATCGATCGCGCGATCGACTTTTCCTTCATCCACGATCTGACGGCGCCGTTGTACTGCGCCGACAATGGGCGCCCGCCGCTGGACCCGACCTTGATGTTCAAGGCGCTGTTTGTTGGCTACCTGTTCGGGGTGCGCTCGGAACGTCAGTTGGTGCGCGAGATCGAGGTCAATGTCGCCTATCGCTGGTTCCTGCGGCTGAAGCTGACGGACAAGGTGTTCGACGCCTCGACACTGTCGCAGAACCGTCGGCGGCGTTATCAGGACGAGAGCATTGCACAAGCGATCTTCGACAAGATTGTCGAGCAGGCGATCGGGGCGGGTCTGGTGGATGGGACGGTGCTCTATACCGACAGCACGCACCTGAAGGCCAACGCCAACAAGGGCAAGTACGACCTTGCCATGGTCGCCAAGTCGCGCGCCGACTACTGGGCCGATCTCGACCGGGCCATCGAGGCCGAGCGGGCGCTGCATGGCCAGAAACCGCTGAAGGGCAAGGAGCGCAAGCCGCCGCAGAAGCAGACCAAGGTCTCGCGCGCCGACCCGGAGGCCGGCTACATGGTGCGCGAGGGCAAGCCGAAGGGCTTCTTCTACCTCGATCACCGCACGGTGGACGGGCGCTGCGGCATCATCACCGACACTTTCGCCACGCCGGCCAATGTGCACGACTCGATCGTCTATCTCGGCCGGCTGGACCGCCAGGTTGAGCGCTTCGGCTTCACCGTGGCGGCGGCGGGGCTGGATGCCGGCTACGCCACGCCGGGCATCGCCAAGGGCCTGGAAGACAGGAAGGTCAGGGGCGTCATCGGCTATCGCAACCCGACCCCACCCAAGCCCGGCAAGATGAGAAAGAGCGACTTCGTTTATGAACCGGATCTGGACGGCTATCGTTGCCCGCAGGGCCAGTTGCTCCCCTACGCCACCACCAATCGGGACGGCTACCGCCAATACAGGAGCGACCCGTCCATCTGCCGCGATTGTCCGCTGCTGGCCTCATGCACCTCAAACGCCAAGGCCGAGCGCACCATCACGCGCCACGTCTGGCAAGACGCGCGCGAGCGGGTCGACGCCAACCGGCTCACGGCATGGGGCAAGGCCATCTATCGCCGCCGCAAGGAAACCGTCGAGCGATCCTTCGCCGATGCCAAGCAGCTCTTCGGCCATCGTTATGCCCGCTTCCGAGGGCGCACACGCGTCGCCTGCCAGTGCCTGATCGCAGCCGCCGCCCAGAACATGAAAAAGATCGCAATCAGCCTCTGGCCAAAGCCAAAACCAAGCCTCGCATGAGGCCAATCCGCCGCCGTGCCTTCCTGACAGTTGCTCCGGACACCAACTTACTCAGCTCAATCAATACGCAAAAACAAAACCCCGCCGAAATCGACGGGGTTTGTCAGCGGTCTGGAGGGAGGGAGCAATGCTCCCTCCCTTTTTTGTTTCAGCCGCACGCAGCCGCGAGGATGGCGTCGCGGTCAGGCTCGTCGGACAGGTCTATGCGAACCGCCATGCCGTTGCGCGCCGGCTTGCGCAACGCTTTGGCACCATCCGGTTCAATACAGAGCCACCGCCCGTCATCCCAGCTCTGCAACCTTGACCGCGAAAGGCCGAGCTCGCCGGCAAGCAGGCGGTCCAGCCGCAAAGGCGTCGTGCCCTCGAGCCGAAGTTCGAGCGCGAGCGCGGCCGCGTGTCCCGGCTCGCCGTCCAGAAGCTCCTTTTGGACCGTGACATCGGGAGATTCCTCGATCCGGCCAGCCCGGTCGCGCAGCATCGCGCCATCGAAGGCGTAGCGGCGGACAAGCGCCGGATCGTTGCTTTCGAGCGCCGTAAGCAACGCGGGTTCGATGTCGCGGCGGTTTCGCCGCTCCAGGATGGCGAAATTCCAGGAGTTGTCGCAGGCGGTACAGCGATAGATCAGCCAGACGTCGATGCGCTTGCCGTTGGCGTTGACGCGGAATTTTCCGCCGCATCGATACGGCCTGGCGCCGCCGCAGCGGTTGCAGTTGATGAGAGGTCGAGGCGCGATTGCGGGTGCGATCGTCCAGTGGACACGCAAGGTAGACATGCCGGTAGGCCCTTCCCGTCGGGAAGTCCGTCAGGCCGGCAATGTCCGAGATGCCCTTTTTTGTTGAGCATGATCTTTTCCGAAAACCGGGTACCACTTTTCGGGATCATGCTTGTGCGGGCACGGCGTGGCGAAGACTGCGTGTTTAAGGTTAGCGTCGGCGCGGGATACGCCCGGCGGCTCAGCAATGCCAAACCGGTCTCGAACCGCCGCCTGAAGAACACGTGAACAGATGCAGGGGCCGCTAAAGCTGCGCCTGCGGTGCATTCGGGGGAGTTGGCGAGACCGGCGGTTACTGAGGCAAAGTAATGCTCGAAAATGGGTAAATGTTCGGGTCTTTTAGCGGCAGGGTGACGAAGGGACAAGGGTGCCCCGACGCCAGTTCACGAGCGCTGTGCTGCCCCTCATCCGTCCTTCGGGCACCTTCTCCCCGTGAACGGGGAAGGAAACTTCTGCGGCAACGCGGGTGATTGGCGAAATCATCGGCGAGAGCGCCCTTCGCCCCGTTTACGGGGAGAAGATGGCGGCAGCCAGATGAGGGGCGGCGCCGGCGTCAGCGATTGTCCCATCTTTGCCAACGTTGCTCCCGCTGGCTAGTATGACAGCCAATCCCAATCCAAGAGGTCCGTCATGCATCTCGCCTCGCTGCTGATCTTCGCCGCCGCGCTCTTCGTCGCGGCCGGCTCACCTGGCCCGTCGATCGCCGCTCTGGTGGCGCGCGTGATCTCGAAGGGGTTCCGCGACGTCTTCCCGTTCCTGCTGGCGATGTGGATCGGTGAGGCGATCTGGCTGTCGCTGGCGGTGTTCGGACTGGCCGTCGTGGCGCAGACCTTCCACTACGCCTTCGTCGCCGTGAAATGGGTTGGCGTCGCCTACCTCGCCTATCTGGCGTTCAAGATGTGGACGGCGCCGGTCGAGGCGAAGGAAGGCGAGATGCCGCGCGAGGACTCGGCCCTAAAACTGTTCTTCGCCGGCATGGCAGTGACGCTCGGCAACCCGAAGATCATGATGTTCTATCTGGCGCTGCTGCCCACCATCATCGATCTTGCCTCGGTCAGCATGGTCGGCTGGGTCGAGCTGACGCTGACCATGGCCATCGTGCTGGTCGTCATCGACCTCGCCTGGGTGCTGGCCGCTTCGCAGGCGCGCCGGCTCTTGAAGAGCAAGCGCGCCATGAAGATCGCCAACCGCGTCAGCGCCACCACGATGGCGGGTGCGGCCTCGGCAATCGCCGCCCGGTAGAAAGACGCGCTGATGTTCAGGCGAGGCTGCCTGCGGGCGCCCCGGCCCGAGACCTCTTGCCTCACATCATCTCGATGATCGGCGCGATCTCGACGCTGAAGGCAGGGTCCATCAGGATCGGGCAGTCCTTGGCCTTGGCGACGGCGTCGTCGATGTCACTGGCTTCGACGATGGTGTAGCCGGCGGTCGGGTTGCTGCCGCCATTGTTCTCGATCTTGCCGCTCGGCAGCACCGTCTTCGACATGCCGACCGGATTGCCGCCATCGACGACGGCCGAACCGAGCTTGCCGTACCAGCCGGTCCAGGCGTCCATAGCCGCTTTCCGTTCGGCTTCGTCGGTCGGCATCTTGCCGGAGCCGTGATAGACATAGAGAAATTTCGCCATGTTCTCCTCCCTTGTCGGCGGCGTCGAACCGGCATGCGGCTACGCCGCAGTCGTGATGTGCAGCCATGCTGCAATCCGATATGCAGCTACGCTGCGATCGTTGATATGCGGCTGCGCTGCGATCGTTGATATGCGGCTACGCCGCAATCATGGATATGCAGCTACGCCGCAATCCTGGATATGCGGCCAAGCCGCAATCCTGATCATCGGACCAAATGGCGGGATGGGCAATGAAAAATTCTATATTGCTAATATAAGGCCCGCGGAGGCTACCTTGCCATGGCGTGGTATTCGGGGTTGGGCCGCATATCGACCGCGGCTGCCACCCGGTTCGACATGTTGAAGAAGGCGGCGGTCGAGGCGATGTCCCAGATGTCGCGGTCTGAAAAGCCGGCCTGGCGCAAGGCGGCGCGGTCGGCCTCGATGATCCTGGCCGGCTCCTCGGTCAGCTTGACGGCGAATTCGAGCATCGCGCGCTGGCGGTCCGAGAGATCGGCGGCGCGGAAATTCATCACCATCATCTCGCCGAGCGCCGGCTCGCCCGACAGCTGACGCACCGCCGCGCCATGCGCGGTCAGGCAATAGAAGCAGTGGTTGATCGAGGAAACGACCACGGCGATCATCTCGCGCTCCAGCTTCGACAGGCCGGACTCTCCCAGCATCAGATCGTTGTACATATCGGTAAAGGCGCGCAGCTTCTTTTCGTCGAAGGCGTAGGCGGTGAGCACATTGGGCACGAGGCCGAGCTTCTCCTCGCATTTGGCGAAATAGGCCTTGGTCGCGTCGCTGAGCTCCGCCTGGACAAGGTCGAGCGCGATTATTTTGCCGGTCATATGGTCTCTCCTCGCGAGGACGATGGCGTCGGTTCGAATTTTTTAAAGCGTCGTCAAACCTTTGTCGCCAAACGGCGCTCATCTGGCTACCATAGTCGCAAAAGCATACGACGGGAGGGAATAAGCGTCATGGCCAGCGTGAAATCCAAGCCGAAGAAGAAAGTCACCGCCGCCGCGAAAGCGGAGGAGAAACCCACAAGGCTTGCCGACTATCTGCTTGCACGGGCGCCCGCCGAGGACATCGCGGCCTATGACGTGGCCGACCTCGAACGCGCCGGCGAGCTCGCCGCCCAAGCGGTCGCCAGCCACAGGAAGGGCGAAAGCGTCGTTGCCGTCGAGGCGGATTCGGGCGTTGCCTGCGACGGCCGGCCGGTCACGGTCATCACCGTCGTCAACGACAACATGCCGTTCCTGTTCGATTCCATCCTCGGCGAGATCGCCGAAACCAGCAGCGAGCCGACGCTGGTCACCCATCCGATCGTCACCGTGCGCCACGGCAAGGCCGGCGTCGTCGAGGTCCTTGGCGATGGCGGCAAGGACGATGACGACAGGCTGAGCGTCGTCCATGTCCACATTCCAAGGCTGAACGCCGAGCAGGCGAAGAGCCTTGCCGAGCGTTTGCGCAAGGTGCTTTCCCAGGTCCGCGCCGCCGTCGTCGACTGGAAGCGGATGCTCGCCCGGCTCGACCAGGCGATTTCCGAATTCCGCTATTCGGCAGTGCCGCTCGACAAGAAGAGCGTCGCCGAGGCGATCGCCTTCCTCGAATGGCTGCGCGACGACAATTTCACCTTCCTCGGCATGCGCGAGTTCAAATATGTCGGCGGCGAGGAAAGCGGCTCGCTGGAGCGCGCCGAAAAGCCCGGCCTCGGCATCCTGTCCGATCCCGACGTGCTGGTGCTGAGGCGTGGCACCGAGGCGGTGACGACGACGCCGGAGATCCGCGCCTTCCTGCATGGACCGGAGCCGCTGATCGTCACCAAGGCCAACGCCAAGTCCCTGGTGCACCGCCGCATCTATCTCGACTATGTCGGCATCAAGACCTACACGTCGAAAGGCGCGCTCGCGGGCGAACTGCGCATCGTCGGTCTGTTCACCTCGACCGCCTACACGCGCTCGGTGATGAAGATACCGTATCTGCGCTCGAAGGCCGAAACGATCATTGCCAAGTCCGGCTTCAATCCGAACGACCATTCGGGCAAGGCCCTGATCAACGTGCTGGAAAGCTATCCGCGCGACGAACTCTTCCAGGTTCCGGTGCCGGTCCTCAGAAAGCACGCCCATGCCATTCTCGGGCTGGTCGAGCGGCCGCGGATCAGGGCGCTGGTGCGCGTGGATCAGTTCGATCGGTTCGTTTCCATCATCGTCTTCGTGCCGCGCGACCGCTATGACAGCGTCGTGCGCGAGAAGGTCGGCGCCTATCTCAAGACCGTGTTCGAGGGCCGGCTGTCGGCCTATTACCCGGCCTTCCCGGAAGGCGGTCTGGCGCGCGTGCACTTCATCATCGGCCGTTCCGGCGGCAAGACGCCGAAGGTCGAGCAGTCGACGATCGAAGCGGCGATCCGCGACATCGTGCGCACCTGGGAGGACGCACTGTCCGAAGCCGCGGAAGCGGCCGGCAGCGATCCGGCGCTGAAGGCGATCGCGGCGCGGTTCCCCGAAAGCTATCGCGATACCTTCTCGGCCGCCGTGGCGCTGGCCGATGCCGGGCGCATCGCAAAGATCAGCGCCGAAAATCCGATCGCCATCGACTATTACCGCCATGCCGACAAGAAGCCGGAGCAGGCGGCGTTGAAGATCTATCACCATGGCAGCCCGGTGGCGCTGTCGCGGCGCGTGCCGGTGCTGGAGAATATCGGCTTCCGCGTCATCAGCGAGCGCACCTTCGAGGTCGGCAACGATCCAGCCGGCACGGTGTTTATCCACGACATGGAGCTGGAGAACAGCTACGGCAAGCCGATCGAGCTTACCGATGGCGGCGCGCTGTTCGAGGACGCGTTCCTGTCGGTCTGGCGCGGCGATGTCGACAATGACGGCTATAACGGCCTGGCCCAGACCGCCGGCCTGTGGTCGGGCGAGATCGCCATCCTGCGCGCCTATGGCCGCTATTTGCAGCAGGCCGGCATCCCGCAGAGCCAGGATTTCATCGCCGCAGCCCTCAACCGCTATCCGGAGATCGCGCGCGGCCTGCACGCGCTGTTCGTCGCCCGTCTCGGCCCGTCGGCGGAAGGCGACGGCACGGTCGCGGCCAAGCACCTCAAGGCCAAGATCAAGGACGCGCTGGAAGAGGTGCCCAATATCGATGACGACACCATCATCCGCCGCTACCTCAACCTCATCGAAGCCTCGCTGCGCACCAATCATTTCGTAGCCGATACGAAAGCGAAGGGGCAGTCCCTGGCGATCAAGCTGGATTCGCAGGCGGTCGAGGGGCTGCCGGCGCCGCGGCCATGGCGCGAGATCTTCGTCTATGGCTCGGAGGTCGAGGGCGTGCATCTGCGCTTCGGCCCGGTGGCGCGCGGCGGCCTGCGCTGGTCGGACCGCGCCCAGGACTACCGCACCGAGGTGCTGGGACTGGTCAAGGCGCAGCAGGTCAAGAACGCGGTCATCGTGCCGGTCGGCGCCAAGGGCGGCTTCTTCCCGAAGCGCCTGCCGGCTGGCGGCAGCCGAGACGCCATCTTCGAGGCCGGCACCTCGGCCTACAAGAACTTCGTCTCCAGCCTGCTCTCGATCACCGACAATATCGGCGTCGACGGCGTCATCCCGCCGGCCGGCGTGGTGCGGCGCGATCCTGACGATCCGTATTTCGTCGTCGCCGCCGACAAGGGCACGGCGACCTTCTCCGACACCGCCAACGCCATTTCCGAGAAGCACCATTTCTGGCTGGACGATGCCTTCGCCAGCGGCGGCTCGGCCGGCTACGACCACAAGAAGATGGGCATCACCGCCAAGGGCGCCTGGGAAGCGGTGAAACGGCATTTCCGCGAGATCAACCGCGACATCCAGACCTCGCCCTTCACCGTGGTCGGCGTCGGCGACATGTCGGGCGACGTGTTCGGCAACGGCATGCTGCTCTCGCCGCAGACCAGGCTGATCGCCGCCTTCGACCATCGCGACATCTTCATCGATCCCGATCCGGACATGGCCGCCTCGATGGCCGAGCGGGTGCGCATGTTCGCGCTGCCGCGCTCGTCCTGGCAGGACTATGACA
The DNA here is from genome assembly GCF_051127865.1 of Mesorhizobium sp. RIZ17. NCBI lineage: Bacteria > Pseudomonadati > Pseudomonadota > Alphaproteobacteria > Hyphomicrobiales > Phyllobacteriaceae > Mesorhizobium > Mesorhizobium sp. RIZ17. Next base: position 1,517,248 of record NZ_CP147861.1, on the reverse strand, counting down.
AGTCGAAGCTGTCGCAAGGCGGCGTCATCGTCTCGCGCAACCAGAAATCGATCACGCTGCCGCAGGCGGCGGCTGCCGCCATCGGCTTGTCCAAGACCACGGCAACGCCGGTCGAGATCATGAGCGCCATCCTCAAGGCGCCGGTCGACCTTTTGTGGTTCGGCGGCATCGGCACTTATGTGCGGGCCTCAGGCGAAAGCAACCAGGATGTCGGCGACCGCGCCAACGATGCAATACGCGTCACCGCGCTCGATGTTCGAGCGAAAGTGATCGGCGAGGGCGCCAATCTCGGCGTCACGCAGCGGGCGCGCATCGAGTTCGGCCTGAATGGCGGCCGCTGCAATTCGGACGCCATCGACAATTCGGGCGGCGTCAACTGCTCCGACGTCGAGGTCAACATCAAGATCGCGCTGGCCTCGGCCATGCGCAAAGGCTCGCTGACCAGGCCTGCGCGCAACAAGCTGCTCGCCGAGATGACCGACGAGGTGGGCGCGCTGGTGCTCTCCAACAACTACCAGCAGACGCTGGCGCTGTCGCTGGCGCGCAAGCGCGGACTTGCCGACATCGCGCACCAGGCGCGTTTCATGACGGCGCTGGAATCGCGCGGCCTGCTCGACCGCGCGGTCGAGACGCTGCCTTCGCCGGCGGTGCTTGCCGAACGCGAGGCGCGCGGCGAGCCGCTGACCAGGGCCGAGCTCGGCGTGCTGCTCGCCTATGCCAAGATCGTGCTGTTCTCCGACATCGTCGCCAGCGACGTGCCGGACGAGCAGCATTTCGACCGCGACCTGATGGGCTATTTCCCGGAACGCATGGCGAAGAAGTTCGCCGGCGAGATCCGCGACCACCGGCTGCGGCGCGAGATCATCGCGCGGGTCGTCGCCAACGACCTCGTCAATCGCGGCGGTCCGTCCTTCGTCAACCGACTGCAGGAAGCTACCGGCCGCACGGCGGCCGATGTCGTGCGCACCTTCGCGGTGGTCCGCGACGGCTTTGCGCTGCCGGCGCTCTACAAGGAGATCGACGCGCTCGACAACCAGATCGACGGCCAGATCCAGCTCGATCTCTACCAGGCGATCAGCCGGCTTATCTTCGTGACCAGCGGCTGGTACCTGAAAAACGAAGCGGGTTCCGTGCCGCTTGGCCAGCGCATCGCCGAATTGCAGGAAGCCCGCAAGGCGCTGGAGCCGAAGCTTACCTCACTGCTGCCGGCCTTCTCGCGCGAGCGCGTCGAGGACCGGCGCCACGGCCTGTTCAAGGGCGGCGCGCCGGAGAAGCTCGCCGGGCAGCTCGCTCTGACCGAAGTGGCCGAGCTGATCCCGGATGTCGCGCTCACCGCGCGCACGGCCAATGCCGACATCGTCAGCGCTGCCAAGGCCTTCTTCGCCGTCAGCGACGCCTTCCGCATCCCGCGCGTCGAGGAAGCGGCGCGCTCGATCATGCCGTCCGACTATTACGATCAGCTGGCGCTGTCGCGCGCCACCGACACGATCGGCGTGGCGCGCCGCGGCATCGCGGTGGCGGCGCTCACCGCGCACGGCACGGCGGCCGACCCGGTCGCGGCCTGGCTGGAGGCGGGCGGCGAACGCGTCGCACGCATCCGCGAGCGGCTGCAGGCGCTGACCGAAGGCGGCGACATCACCGTGTCGCGGCTGTCAGTGGCGTCCGGCCTGATGAGCGACCTGACGGGGATGTGAAGCTTCGGCAGGCTTGGTTCCTCGCCCCGCAGAGCGGGGAGAGGTGCCGAGCGCAGCGAGGCGGAGAGGGGCTTCGTAGAGCGGAGCCCTTCTTTGATGATCAACCTGTCATAGGCCGACGCATTCCCCTCTCCGTCTCGGCTTCGCCGAGCCACCTCTCCCCACTTCGTGGGGCGAGGAACCCGCGCTTGTTCATTTGCATCGCTGCCTGAAAACATGCAGACATGGCGCCCGACGCGAGCGATGCCAGGGGAATCAGCATGGCGGCAGTAGAGACAGTGCAGCGGGCATCGGGGCGCGGCATCTGGGGCTGGATGTTCTTCGACTGGGCGGCGCAGCCTTTCTTCACCGTCGTCACCACCTTCATCTTCGGGCCCTATTTCGTCTCGCGCATGGCGAGCGATCCGACCGCCGGACAGGCGGCCTGGGGCTACGGCATCGCCGCCGCGGGCCTGATCATCGCGGTGCTGTCGCCGGTGCTCGGCTCGATCGCCGACCAGACCGGGCCGCGCAAGCCGTGGATCGCCTTCTTCGCCACGATCAAGATCGTGAGCCTCACGCTTTTGTGGTTCGCCGCGCCAGGCTCGAACCTCTTCCTGGTCGTGCTGTTGTTCTCGCTGGCTTCGATCGCGGCGGAATTCTCCACCGTGTTCAATGATTCCATGATGCCGCGGCTGGTGCCGAAGGACGAGATCGGCCGGATCTCCAACATGGCCTGGGGTCTTGGCTATCTCGGCGGCATGATCGCGCTGATCTTCGTGGTGCTGTTCCTGGCCGGCAATCTCGAAACCGGCAAGACGCTCATCGGGCTCGACCCGCTCTTCGGGCTCGATCCGAAACTCGGCGAGGATGCGCGCTTCACCGGGCCGATGTCGGCCGGCTGGTATTTCCTGTTCATCCTGCCGATGTTCTTCTTTACGCCGGACGCCATCAAAGGGATCCCGATCGGCCCGGCGGTGCGCGAGGGCCTGTCCGAACTCAAGTCGACGCTTGCCGAGGTGCGCCAGCGCAGCGGCATCCTGCGCTTCCTGCTGGCGCGCATGATCTATCAGGATGGCGTCAACGCGCTGCTGGCGCTTGGCGGCACGTTCGCGGCCGGCATGTTCCAGTGGTCGATCACCGAGATCGGCCTGTTCGGCATCATCCTCAACGTCGTCGCCATCTTCGGCTGCTGGATCGCGGCGCGGCTCGATACCGCGCTCGGCTCCAAGCACGTGGTGATGATCGCGCTGGTGATGCTGTCGGTCGCCACGATCGGCGTCGTCTCGACCGGCCCGGGCTTCACGCTGCTCGGCCTGATCCCGCTCTCCACCGCCGATTCCGGCGGCCTGTTCGGCACCGCGGCAGAGAAAGCCTATATCCTCTACGGCCTGTTGATCGGTCTGGCGTTCGGCCCGGTGCAGGCCTCGTCGCGTTCCTACATGGCGCGCAGCGTGACCGCCGCCGAGTCCGGCCGCTATTTCGGCATCTATGCGCTGGCAGGTCGGGCGACCAGCTTCCTGGCACCGTTCATGGTGGCGACCATCACCACCATGAGCGATTCGCCCCGGCTCGGCATGGCGGCGATCATCCTCTTCCTCGGCATCGGCATGGCGATCCTGGCGGGGACGCCCTATCCGGCGGACAAGCGGTAGCGCGATCTCACCTTCTCCCCTTGCGGGAGAAAGGTGTCGCCGAAGGCGACGGATGAGGGGTGCTCCAGGGAAAGCCGACGCCTCACTCCGCTGGAACACCCCTCATCCGTCTCGGCGCTACGCGCCGATCCACCTTCTCCCACAAGGGGAGAAGGAAAAGGGTGCTAATGCCGGAAATGCCTTACCCCGGTGAACACCATGGCAATGCCGTGCTCGTCGGCGGCGGCGATGACGTCCTCGTCGCGCATCGAGCCGCCGGGCTGGATGACGGCGGTGGCGCCGGCCTCGATTGCCGAGAGCAGGCCGTCGGCGAAGGGGAAGAAGGCGTCCGAGGCGACGACCGAGCCCTTGGTCAGCGGCTCGGCGAGGCCGGCGGCTTCGGCCGCGTCCAGCGCCTTGCGGGCGGCGATGCGCGAGGAATCGACGCGGCTCATCTGACCGGCGCCGATGCCGACCGTCGCTCCGTCCTTCGCATAGACGATGGCGTTCGACTTGACGTGCTTGGCGACGCGGAAGGCGAATTTGAGATCGGCCAGTTCAGCCGGCGTCGGCGCGCGCTTCGTCACGACCTTCAGCTCGAGGTCGTCGACCACGGCATTGTCGCGGCTTTGGACAAGCAGCCCGCCGGCGACGGATTTCGCTGTCGTGCCGGCGGCGCGCGGGTCGGGCAGGCCGCCGGTGACCAGCAGGCGCAAATTCTTCTTCGCCGCGACGATCGCGGCCGCCTCGTCGGTGGCGTCGGGCGCGATGATCACCTCGGTGAAGGTCTTGACGATTTCCTCCGCCGCCTCGGCATCGAGGATGCGGTTCATGGCGACGATGCCGCCGAAGGCCGAGACCGGGTCGCAGGCCAGCGCCTTGGCGTAGGCAGCCTTCAGCGACGGGCCTTCGGCGACGCCGCATGGGTTGGCGTGCTTGATGATGGCGATCGCCGCCGAGCGGGCGGGATCGAACTCGCCGACCAGCTCGAAGGCGGCGTCGGTGTCGTTGATGTTGTTGTAGGAGAGCTGCTTGCCCTGCAATTGCCTTGCTGTCGCCACCCCCGGCCGCTTGTCGCCCGACAGGTAGAACCCGGCGCCCTGATGCGGGTTCTCGCCATAGCGCATCACCTGGTCGAGCCGGCCGCCGAAGGCACGCCAGGTCGGGTGCTCGATCTGCAGCGCCTCGGCGAACCAGCCCGAGATCGCCGCGTCATAGGTGGCGGTGCGGGCAAAGGCCTTGGCCGCCAGCATCTTGCGGAAGTCGAGCGACAGCGAGCCGAGATTCATCTCCAGCGCGTTGACGACGGACGCATAATCGGATGGGTCGGTGACGATGGCGACATAGGCGTGGTTCTTGGCCGAGGCGCGGATCATCGCCGGCCCGCCGATATCGATGTTCTCGACGATCGAGGCATAGCCGGCGCCGGAGCGGCGGACTTCCTCGAACGGGTAGAGGTTGGAGACGACGAGGTCGATCGGTTCGATGCGGTGGTCGCGCATGGCCTTGGCGTGCTCCGCATCGTCGCGGATGCCGAGCAGCGCGCCATGCACCGAAGGATGCAAGGTCTTGACCCGCCCATCCATGATCTCGGGAAAGCCGGTGAGCTCGGAAACGTCGCGGACCGCCAGGCCCGCCTCGGCGATGGCCTTGGCCGTGCCGCCCGTCGAAACCAGCTCGACGCCGGCGGCGGCGAGCGCCTTGGCGAAATCGATCAGGCCGGTCTTGTCGAAGACGGAAAGCAGCGCCCGGCGCACCGGAACGAGATCAGGCGCCGGAATGTTTTTTGTGGGCACGGCCATGCGGAGGCCTTTCACGGCTGGTTGGAGAGCGTTCGCGGGCCGTAGCATATGAGGCTTGGAAATCAAGCGCCGCGCGTTCTTTGCGATTGCATGCCAGCTTCCCGAAAAAGTGAAGTTTCGCCGAAGGGCGTTCCATCGTTTGCGGGATTAGGCTCGCTCATCACTGGAGGAAACAGCCATGGCATTCGTGCGTGTCGGCCAATTCAAAGCGTTACCGGAGCGGGTTGAGGCGTTGCGCTCCATCTACGAGACGGAAGCGATCCCCGCCATTCGCGCCGCGCCAGGCAATATCAGCGCTGTGCTGCTGCAGCAGCATCAGGCACGGGATTCCTTCATGGCCATCACTATCTGGGGCACGGCCGAGGACGCCGAACGCTACGATCAAAGCGGTCAGGCAGCGGCTATGGTCGACAAGATCCGTTTTGCGTTCGCCGGACCGCCGTCGCTCGCTACATACGATGCCTTCGGGATTCCTGGCTGACGGCCTACAGATCAGTTGTTCTCGGGATAGCCGGCGATACCGGTGCGGGTCAGCTGCCAGTGGACCTCGGCAATCTCCGAGGCCTTGAAGGAGAGCACGATCTGCCGGCTGCGGCGCGGGCCGCTCAGTCCGGCGAAATAGATCGATTCCTCGACCTCCGGCACCACTTCGGCGCAGGTGAAGACCCAGGTGTCGCCCTGCGCGGCGGCAAGCGTCAGGCGGTCGTGGTTGTCCTGCAGCAGGTTGACGTCGGGGTGGACGTGGAAGCGCACCGTGACGAAGTCGCGGCCGTTGTTGCGGATCGCGGCATTGCCCGGGCGCAGGAAACGGTCGCGGCCGGCCAGCACGTTGCCGTTTGTGCCAAGCTTCAGCTCGCGCTCATGCAGGAAACCGAATTGCTGGGCATAGCCGTCGTGGCGGGCGACGAAGCCGTGCACGCCCTTCTGGTCGAGGCGCTTGCAGGGCACATGCTGCGGGCCGCCGATCAGCGGCGATCCCAGCAGGTCGCTGACGCGCAGCGAGTGGCTGAAGCGCGCCGACGACGTGTCGTTGAGGGTGGCGGTCGAATGCGCGGCGGTGGCGCGCGCCAGCGGCCGAAATTCCGGGGCGCCGTAGGTGTCGATGCCGGCATTGACGATGAAGTGCTGGCGCCCGGAGGAGAGCTCGAAGGCGAGGCAGCCGGCGTGCGCGGCGTTGGAGACGTCGACCGGCGGCGGCAGGCCGGTGTCGGCGATCACCGTCACGCCGCCCATCGACAGGCGCTCGTAGCCGGAATGCGGCGCATGCAGCAGCGGCGCGCCCGCCGTGTCGTCATGGCGCATGATGGTGGCGATGCGATCGTGGATGGTGGCGCCCATGCCGTTGAAGCGGGCGAGGCTGCCGTCCTGGTGGCGAAAGAAGCGCAGCGCCGGCAGCATGCGGTCGATGGCGCCGATCAGGGCCGCCGGCGGCGCCTCGGCCTGGTTGGCATAGGTCTGGCGCAGCGGCAGAAGGTCGGCCAGCAGTTCCAGCACCGCCATCGGCTTGCGTGAGATATGGCCGCCATCGGGCAGGATCTGATGGTCGAGCTCCTCGGCGAGGTTGCGTGTCGCCGCTCGCAGCGCCGAGGCCGGCGCCGGCAAGGACAGCGCGGCGAAGGCAAGCGCGATGCGGGCGCGCAGCCGGGCCTCGCCATCCGGCATCTCGCGCGCCATCGAGCGGAGATAGCGGATCTGCACGGCAAGCGATTTCAGGAAGGCGCGATAGAAAGGGAATTCGGCGCCTTGCAACACCACCGAGGAATGCTGCAGCCAGGCGATCACCCGCTTGGCCGTCGTTCCCGGCTCCCAGGCGATGCCGGAGATCTGGTTGCCGTGCATGGCGATCCAGTCGGTCACAAGGGCTCTGGCGTTGGCGGCGGCAAGCTCGGTGCCGGTGGCGCGCATGTGGCGCAGCCAGCGGAAGCCATGCAGCGATTTCTGCCAGCCGCGATTGGGTACGTCGAGCTGGAAGGGCGACGTGCCGCCGGTCTCGACCAGGTGGCCGGACAGCGGGTAGCGGCCGTAATAGATCTCCAGCGCGATCTGCGGATCGGCGAGCCGCAGATCCGGAGGGGCGATCAGGACACGTTCGGGCGTGCGTCCGGAATAGCGCCAGCGATAGACCGGGCCGGCGCGCAAACGCCGGCGCGTCTTGCGCCAGAACTCCTTCGCGACAAGCGTCCATAGACGTGTCGTGCTGCCGGCAACAAGTGCCAATAGCCCTCCTGATGTCCCCATAACCCGAGCACAAGCTTATGCGATTCAAGAACTTATGCGAAGGCGGATTTCGCCGAAGTGAACCGCTTCACGCCGCTTTGCCCGTGCCGTCCCTAAAAAAGTCAGGGCGTTTCAATGAAATAACGCGCTAACCGGCCCGTCTCATCCGCGCCGCGAAGAAACCGTCGAGGCCGGAAATTGCGGGCGACCCGAGCATCAGGTCGGCGGGCGTGGTGCGCAGCGTGCCTTCGGGCGTGAAGAATGGGTCTATACCGGCAAATTCGCCGGGACGGATCGGATCGGCGGCCACGCCGGGGTTCCCGGCGAGGAAATCGCGATAGAGCTCCTCGCCTTCGATCGGGTCGAGCGAGCAGTTGGAAAAGACGATGCGGCCGCCGGGCCTGACGAGGCCGACGGCGTGGGCAAGCAGCCGGCGCTGGAGGTCGGCGAGCTTTTCGACATCGGCCATGGTCTTGGTCCAGGGCACGTCGGGATGGCGGCGCACCGTGCCGGTCGAGGAGCAGGGCGCGTCGAGCAGGACGGCGTCGAACAATTGCGCCGGCCGGTAATCCAGGAGGTCGGTCTGGGCGAGATCGGCGGTCAGGCCGAGGCGCTCGAGATTCTGCTTCAGCCGCGCCAGCCGGTTCTTCGAGGTGTCGACGGCGGTGACTTCAGCGCCGGCCAGGATAAGCTGCGCCGTCTTGCCGCCGGGCGCGGCGCACAGGTCGGCGACGCGCTGTCCACGGATGTCGCCGAACAGTCGCGCCGGCAGGCTTGCCGCGGCATCCTGCACCCACCAGGCGCCGTCGGCGAAACCGGGCAGGTCGATGACGTTGGCGGAGAGTTTTTCGACACGCACCGTGCCGGTGGCCAGCACGATGCCGCCAAGGCGCTCGGCCCACAGCGCCGGATCGGCCTTGACGGTGAAGTCGACCGGCGCCTCGTGGCGATGCGCGGCGAGGATGGCGCGCGCCTTGTCGGCTCCGTAGGCGGCGGTCAGCCGCTCGGAGAACCATTGCGACGCCTCGCTGATCGCGGCAAGCGCCGGGGCAAGTTCTGCCTCCTTGGCGCGCGCCAGCGAACGCAGCACGCCGTTGACGAGGCCGGAGAAACGCGTCGTGCGCGGATCGGACTTGGCGTGGGTGACGGCAAGGTCGACGGCGGCGCTGTCGGGAACGTCGAGGAACAGGATCTGCGCGGCGGCGACGTTGAGGATGTGCGAGAGCGCCGTGGCGTTGGTCGGCAGCGGCTTTTCCAGCCGCTTCGACAGCAGCCCGGCAATGGTCATGCGATGGCGCAGCGCCGTGACCAGGATGGCGCGCACCAGCGCGCGGTCGCGGCCGTCCAGCGCCTTGTATTGCGGGTGGCCATGCTCATTGTCGGTCAACCCGTCAAGCGGCGTGCGGGCATCGATGACGGCGGCAAGCAGGCGCGCCGCCGCCTTGCGCGCGGCAAGGCCGGCTACTTCGAAAGCCTGGCTTTTTACGGGCTTCATTTCGTGGGTATTTGCTCGGCTAGTTCGAACACGGCGTTGACGAAAATATCCTTGCTCCCTCGGGGAGAGGTTAGCCCCATGTACTCTTTTTCCGCGGTGCTCAGATAGTCCACAATTTGCGATGGCGTGGCGCCATCTCTCACGAGCCGGATGACATGGAGCAGATAGGTATCATATTCGTCCTCTGGAAGCGGCCGGGATCGTAGTTCGCTCGATCTCACCAGGTTCGCCATCGGCATGCCGATAGGGTTCCAGTGGATAGCGCATAGATCACGCATTTGCGTCAGCGAGATATCGCCTTTTCCTGTCACGACCAGGGGCCTTTCGACCGGACATTGCGCGGTCCGGTCGGGTTGCGGCCCCAGGGATTGGCTTTCGGCGGCGCCGGCTTGGCCTCCGGGGTCGGTTCTACCCGCTTACCCCATGGCCCCGCCGATGGCTCGTCGGGCTGGATGGGCGGCGGCGAAGCCTGGCGTCGAGCGGCCGGCGATACGCCACCCATCGCGCGCGCCATGTCCTGCAGGGCGGCGATGCGGTTCTCGGTGCTCGGATGGGTCGAGAACAGATTGTCCATGCGCTCGCCATGAAGCGGGTTGATGATGAAAAGATGCGCCATAGCCGGGTTGCGCTCGGCATCCTCATTGGGAATCTGCTCGGCTCCGCGCGCGATCTTGTTGAGTGCCGAGGCCAGCCACAGCGGATTGCCGCAGATCTCGGCGCCGCGCCGGTCGGCCTCGTATTCGCGCGTGCGGCTCACCGCCATCTGCACGATCATCGCGGCGAAGGGCGCAACGATGATCGCCACAAGCACGCCAACAAAGCCGAACGGATTGTTGTTCTCCCGGCTGCCGCCGAGGAAGAAGGCGAAATTGCCGAGCATCGAGACGGCGCCGGCGAGCGTTGCCACGATCGTCATGGTCAGCGTGTCGCGATGCTGCACATGCGCAAGCTCGTGCGCCATCACCGCCGCGACCTCTTCATGGGAGAGGCGCTGGAGCAGACCCGTGGACGCTGCCACCGCGGCATTTTCGGGATTACGGCCGGTGGCGAAGGCGTTGGGCTGCGGGTTGTCGATCAGATAGGTCTTCGGCATCGGCAGGCCGGCCTGCTTGGCCAGCGCCTGGACGATCGTGTAATATTCGGGCGCGTTCTTCTCGTCGACCTCGACGGCGCGGTTCATCGACAGCACCATCTTGTCGGCGTTCCAATAGCTGAACAGATTGGTGCCGGCGGCGATCAGAAGCGCGATGACCATGCCGCCCGAGCCGCCGATCAGATAGCCGACGCCCATGAACAGCGCCGTCATCGCGGCAAGAAGCATGGCGGTGCGAAGCGTGTTCATCGTTTCATCCGTCTGTAGTCGAGGCGAATAGGAGTCGATCCTCTCGGTTTCATGGCTATATGATGGGAAACGGCCGCTCCCGTTTCAATCGGCAAGGACTTATCGCATGATCGAAGAGCCAGGCAAAACCGAAGCCGCGGACGCGGGCGAAAAGCCGCAAAAGGCGCTGACGCCGGAAGCGCAGCGCGCGCTGGCAGAAGCCGAAGCCCGTCGTCAAAAGTATCGAGCGGCGGAAGCGCAATTGCCGAAAGAGATCGGCGGCCGCGGCGGCAAGGAACCCGGCCGCTATGGCGACTGGGAGGTAAAGGGCCTGACCAGCGACTTCTAGCCGGACGTGCTGACATTCAGGTGAGGCCGGCCTGCGAACGGCGGCTTCCTGCGCTTCCGGTGCTCACGTACTTTAAGTACGCTCCGCTCCGGCCTTCGCCGGCCGAAGCCCTCATACGTGTTTACGTTCTATGAAAGGCTACGGCCGGCGTAGGCCGGTTCTCGGAATCCGTCGTTCTCGACTCGGCCTGACCTGAATCTCAACACATCCTTAGGCCGCCGCCTGGGTGGGCGACAGAACGATGAAACCACTGTCGTCCGTCGCAATGCCGATCTCGTCATAGGAGCGGATTGCCGGGTGCGGCGTGACCATCGGGTGGACATGCGTGGCGCTGATCACCATCACCGATGCGCCGGAAGCCTCGCCTGCCGCGATGCCCGCCGGCGCGTCCTCGAAGACCAGGCAGTCGCGCGCCTCGACGTCGAGACGCCTTGCCGCCAGAAGGAAGCAGTCCGGCGCCGGCTTGCCATGGGTCACGTCCTCGGCGGTCACCATCACGGCGGGAGCCGGAATGCCGGCCGCCTCGATGCGCAGAAGCGCCAGCTCGCGCGGCGCCGAAGTGACGATCGCCCAGCGCTCCGGCGGCAGCGATTGCAAAAACGCAACGGCGCCGGAGATCGGGACGATGCCTTCGAGATCGTCCGCCTCGGCCTTGAGCAGCAAATCCGCCTCCGCCAGCGGATCGACACCCGGAAGCTTCAGCGCGGCGATCGTCTCTCTCGCGCGCCTGCCATGGATCGTGGGCAGGAAGGCCGCCACATCGAGGCCATGCCGGTTTGCCCATGTCGTCCACACCCGTTCCGCGGCGGCGATCGAGTTCAGCACCGTGCCGTCCATGTCGAACAGGAAGGCGGCGAATTTTGAGCCTGCAAACATCGGATGTCCTGGAGAATCGTTTTCGGGGAGGTGCGAGACGCAGAACACAGTTTAGACCGGGCAGCACCGCCTGAGAAGGCGAGACGCCGGCATTTCGACTCGGGCACTGGAACCAGCTCCGGCTCGCGGCGTTGAACAGGCTGTCTTTCCAAAATCACCAAGGGGGCATCCGATGCTGATCCGGCTCGGCTATGAAATCGCCATCGAATGCGCGGCGGTGACGCCGATCATCTCGCTTCTCGACATCCATCCTGACCGGCATGCCGACATCAAGCGGCAGACGCGGGTCCTGACCTCGCCCTCGGTGCCGACCCGGACCTATCGCGACCGCCACGGCAATATCTGCCGCCGCTTCACGGCGCCCGCCGGAAGCTTCCGCATCCTCTACGACGCGGCGATCGAGGACAGCGGCGAGACCGACGCAGTCAATGCGCTGGCGCATGAAACGCCGGTGGCGGAATTGCCCGACGATGTGCTGGTCTATCTGCTCGGCAGCCGCTACTGCGAGACCGACCACCTCAGCGACATCGCCTGGCAGCTTTTCGGCCATCTGCCGCCCGGCTGGGCGCGCGTCCAGGCAATCGTCGACTATGTCAACAGCCGGCTCTCCTTCGGCTACGGCTATGCGCGCGCCACGCGCACGGCGGCCCAGGCGCATGAGGAGCGCGTCGGCGTCTGCCGCGATTTCGCGCATCTGGCGATCGCGCTTTGCCGCTGCATCAACATTCCGGCGCGCTACGTGAACGGCTATCTCGGCGATATCGGCGTGCCGGCCGATCCGGCGCCGATGGACTTCTCGGCCTGGATGGAAGTCTTCCTCGACGGCAAATGGTACACGTTCGATCCGCGCCACAACCGGCCGCGCATCGGCCGCGTCGTCATCGCGCGCGGCCGCGACGCCACCGACGTGCCGCTGCTGCACAGTTTCGGTCCGCACCGGCTCACCCTGTTCAAGGTCTGGACCTACGAGCAGGAAGGCAACCGCTTCAATCCTCCGCATCATGGCGTCGATCGGACGGTCAGCGCGCAGATGCTCTTTTGACATTCAGGCGATGCCGGCCTGGCCTGAATCTCAACAGCCCTGCGCCGCACCCGTTTCATGGCTGCCGCTGACCCGCTTCGGCACAGCCCGTTTGTGCCGAAGCGGGAACGGGTGCAACAGCCGCCGGCACCATGGTAAGCGCTTCATGAACGTCGCTTGGTCAGCGCATTTTTCTTTACTTTCCGTTCACCTTCGGATTTGCCGAAAGCCAGCAAAAACAATGGATTAACCTCCCGTTAAGCGTCTTCTCGCTGCTGCCGGCCGCGTCTGGCCGAAATCCTGCAATGCCTCGGTCGAGCGGCACGGTGCCGCAAGCAGTGGAGGCGGAAGGGATGCGGCAGTTCAGAGGCGTCGTTCGTGGGGTGGACGGCTTTGCCCGCAATCGCCAAGGCAATTTCGCGGTTCTGTTCGGGGCTGCCGCATCGGTCCTCGCGCTGGGGGTGGGATTCGCGGTCAATATCTCGCAGCTCTACAATGCGAGGTCGAGCTTGCAGGGCGTCGTCGACGCCGCTGTGACCTCGACGGCCCGGGATCTCACCCTCGGCGTCATCACCGAGGCCGACGCCAACAAGACGGTGCAGGCATTCCTCGACGCCAACAGCGCGGCCGGCATCCTGCAGGCCAATCAGGTCGTGCTCGACAAGCTCACCGTCGACAGGACAGCCAACACGGTAAGGGCGGATGTGCACACCGATGTCAGCCTCTACTTCCCGGTCTTCAGCATCGGCGACATGCAACGGGTTAAGTCCTCGACCACCGCGCTCTATTCGGACAAGACGGTCGAGGTGGCGATGATGCTCGACGTCACCGGTTCCATGGCGGGCCAGAAGATCAAGGACCTGAGGATAGCGGCTAGCAACGCGGTCGATTCGTTCCTCGACGGCCAGAACGCCTCCCGGCCACGGGTGCGGGTGGCGATCGTCCCTTACGCCAATTCGGTCAATGCCGGATCGCTTGCCGCAAGCACGGTCTTTGTCGAGACCAAGGCCAGCGACCGCAAGCTGGCGCCGGGCAATGGCGACCCGAAATATGTCTCCACGTCGACGCGACCGGACAATTGCGCCACCGAGCGCAAGGGCCCTTATCAGTATTCGGATGCGGGCCCGGATGTCAGCATGGTCAACCGCGACCTGTATCTGTCGGATTTCGCCAGGGACAGCCGCACGCGAGCGTGTCCCGTCGCGACAATACAGCCGCTGACCACAGACGCTTCGGCTCTGAACAATGTTATCAAGGACCTTGAGGCCTCGGGCGGCACCGCCGGCCATATCGGCGTCCAGTGGGCTTGGTACTTGCTCTCGGAAAACTGGGGCAGCGTCATGAACGCCTCGCAACGGCCGGCCAAGATGGATCCGAAGAAGGTCGCCAAATATGTAATCCTGATGACCGATGGCGAATTCAACCTGTCCTATTTCGACGCCAGCGGCCCGGATCAGGTCTATAACGACGCCGGCAAGGTTCAGACACGAACCGCTGCGACGACACTCTGCGCGGCGATGCGCGACCAGGGCATCGAGATCTTCACCATCGGCTTCGCGCTTACCGAGAAGAACGCCAAGTCGACACTGCAATCCTGCGCCAGCCCGGATACCGGCAATGCCAAGCATTTCTACCAGGCGGCCAATGGCGCCGAACTCGACCAGGCGTTTCAGGATATCGTGCGCAACATCGACAAGCTGACGGTGACCAGATAGCGGCCAAACCGCTGACCTGCAGCGCTAAAGCGCGTCGCGATCTTTCAGATTCGCTCCATGCGCTTTAGGTTTTTGATTTTACGCATGTCTTTATCCCGAAACCGGTTCCCACTTTCGGGAGACATGCTTTAGCGCAAAAGGAAAAGGCCGCCGCTTCTTGACGAAGCCGGCGGCCTTCCGTGTTTCCGTCCATGACGCGGCTCCTGGCGGCAGCCCCTTCGGGCTACCTGCCGCGCGTCTCGCGCCTTAACGGGAAGACTGCTTCCCGGAAGTGCAATCCGCTGAGCTCACGTTATAGGAAACGAAATCACTCGACATCGGATCACCTCCTTTCAGTTCGTTGAACACATCCAGATGATGGGGTGTGTCGCGACGAAAGACAAGATGACGCGGCGGAATGGCCGTGCTTCGAGCCGGGAAACCTGCTCTTGCGGTGCTTTTGCGCAACAGATCGGGATTGCGGTCCACAGGCCGGTGGACGACAGTGCGGCCTGGGAATGGGGCGGAGGCTATATAACGGGAGGTGGAATGGACGCCGCCGACAGAGCCGCGCGGATCGTACGCAAGGTTGTCGAAACGCTGAAGCCGGGTTTTGCGGTCAGGCTATGGACCGGCGAGCGGATCGGGCCTCCTGGCGGTCCGGTGCTCGCCATCAACGACCAGGACATTGTCTGGCAGCTGGTCCGGCGGCCGACCTTCTCGACCCTGGTGGAGATGTGGATTTCCAAGACGGTCGATATCGAAGAAGGGACGCTGTTCGATCTCTATGCCCTGCCGTCGCAAGGCAAGCTCAAGACGAAGCTCAAATCCCTGCCCAAGCTGGCAATCCTGCGCGACCTGCCAATGGTGTTGTTTTCGCGCAAGCAGATGACGGCGCGCAGCGATCTTTCCGGCCGCAAGCCTTTCGTCAGCGGCTCGAACAAGGAGGCGATCCGGCATCATTATGACAT
This sequence comes from Mesorhizobium sp. RIZ17, assembly GCF_051127865.1. Taxonomy (NCBI): domain Bacteria; kingdom Pseudomonadati; phylum Pseudomonadota; class Alphaproteobacteria; order Hyphomicrobiales; family Phyllobacteriaceae; genus Mesorhizobium; species Mesorhizobium sp. RIZ17. Next base: position 1,502,195 of record NZ_CP147861.1, on the reverse strand, counting down.
TTCGAATGATTTCTACCGGCTCTTCCTCGACGAGCGCATGGTCTACAGCTGCGGCTATTTCAGGGATTTCGCCAACGGCATCGACCAGGCGCAGGTCGACAAGCTCGACCACATCTGCCGCAAGCTGAGACTAAAACCGGGCGAAAGGCTGCTCGACATCGGTTGCGGCTGGGGCGCCATGCTCATTCACGCGGCGAAGAATTACGGCGTCGTCGGCCACGGCGTCTCGCTGTCGCAAGCCCAGACCGACCTTGCCCGCGAGCGCATTCGCGCCGAGGGGCTGGAGGATCGCATCACAATCGAGATAAAGTCCTATGCCGAGCTGTCGGGCACATTCGACAAGATCTCGTCGATCGGCATGTTCGAGCATCTGGGGCTCGCCAACCACGCCACCTACTTCTCGGCTGTCCACCGCTTGCTGAAGCCCGGCGGCATATATCTCCACCACGCCATCACCAGGCGCAGCAAGGGCGACATCAGGAAGACGCTGCGCAAGGGGCCGGAATACAAGGCGCTGATCAAATACATCTTCCCCGGAGGCGAACTCGACACGATCGGCATGACGCTCGGCAATCTCGAGGCGCATGGATTCCTCGTCTACGACGTGGAGAACCTGCGCGAGCACTATGCCCGCACCTGCAGGCTGTGGGCGGAGCGCCTGCATGCGCGGTTCGACGAGGCGATCGCCGAGGTGGGAGAGGCCAAGGCGCGGCTCTGGCTGCTCTACCTGACCGGCTGCTCGATCACCTTCGAGCGCGCCTCGGCGCAGATTTTCCAGACCGTCGCCACGAGGCGAGCCCGCGGCCCGAGCGGCCTACCGCCGACACGGGCGGATCTTTATCGGTAGGTCCGGCCGGCTTCAATCCATCAAGCGCATCGGCGCGCCGACTTCGATCCGCGCGGGCCGGTCGACGGTGCAGTAGACGCCGAGATTGTGGGCGTTGTGGCGCACCAGGTTGCGCAGGATGCCGGGATCGGTGTCGAAACCGTCCTGGGCGATGATGGTGAAGCCGCAGCGGCGGCAAGGCTCGGAGACGGTGAGCAGCAATTCGCCGACGGCCAGTTTCCTGCCGATCCATTCCGTCTCCGGAAAGGCGCCTTCGACCGGGTCCATGTCGACGACGATGTTGGGGCGGAAGCGGCGCGGATCGGGCGTGCCCTCGGGATGCAGTGCCTTCAGCCTGGCGAGCGAGGCGGTGGTGAGCAGGTGGATCGGCGCCTTGGTGTAGCGGGCCTCGGTCAGCGGGCCGGCATAGAAGGGCGTGGCGTTCGGCGCGCCGAACGGCCGGATCGCGGCGTCGAAGCCGAGAAAGGCGGATATGGCGCGGTCGCTTCGAGGATCGGGCGCCGGCAGCCAGTCGCCGCCGGGCACGGCCACGTCGAGCCGCCATTCCTTGCTCGGCAGGGCTTCGCTCAGCCGGGTGCGGATCAGCGGCACCTTGTGCCATCTCGCCTCGCGGTCGGGCCTGGCGATCTCGCCGTCGGCATCGACCAGGCCGAACAGCCGGTCGCCCTCAACGGTCTTCAGCCCGACGGAAATGACATCCAGCCGCTCGCCGGCGAGCGAGCTCGCCGGATAGCGCCAGAGCTGGCTGACGGTGCCGAGCTCGCCGGTCATCAGCCCTTCTTGTTCTGCCGGTTGGCGACGAGGTCGTCGACCACGGCCGGATCGGCCAGCGTCGAGGTGTCGCCGAGCGCGCCGAAATCATCCTCGGCGATCTTGCGCAGGATGCGGCGCATGATCTTGCCCGAGCGGGTCTTGGGCAGGCCCGGCGCGAACTGGATCTTGTCGGGCGTGGCGATGGCGCCGATCTCCTTGCGCACATGCGCGACGAGTTCCTTGCGCAGCTCCTCGCTCGACGTGGCGCCGGCCATCAGCGTCACGTAACAGTAGATGCCCTGGCCCTTGATGTCATGCGGGTAGCCGACGACGGCAGCCTCGGAGACCTTGTCGTGGCTGACCAGCGCCGATTCGACCTCTGCCGTTCCCATGCGGTGGCCGGAGACGTTGATGACGTCGTCGACGCGGCCGGTGATCCAGTAATAGCCGTCGGCGTCGCGGCGGCAGCCGTCGCCGGTGAAGTACTTGCCCTTGTAGGTCGAGAAATAGGTCTGCACGAAGCGGTCGTGGTCGCCATAGACGGTGCGCATCTGGCCCGGCCAGGAATCGGTGATGCAGAGATTGCCGTCGGTGGCGCCGTCCAGCACCTTGCCTTCGCCGTCGACCAGCTCAGGCTGGACGCCGAAGAAGGGCCGCGTGGCGGAGCCGGCCTTGAGGTCGGTGGCGCCCGGCAGCGGCGTGATCATGATGCCGCCGGTCTCGGTCTGCCACCAGGTGTCGACGATCGGCACCTTGGCGTTGCCGACGACGTTGTAATACCACTCCCAGGCTTCCGGATTGATCGGTTCGCCGACCGAACCCAGCACGCGCAGCGACTTGCGCGACGTCTTCTTCACATGGGAATCACCGGCGCCCATCAGCGCGCGCAGCGCCGTCGGCGCGGTGTAGAAGATGTTGACCTTGTGCTTGTCGATGACATCCCAGAAGCGCGACTGCGAGGGATAGTTCGGCACGCCCTCGAACATCAGCGTCGTGGCGCCGTTGGCCAAGGGCCCGTAGACGATGTAGCTGTGGCCGGTGACCCAGCCGACATCGGCCGTGCACCAGTAGATGTCGCCGTCATGGTAGTCGAAGACATATTGGTGCGTCATCGAGGCATAGACGAGATAGCCGGCCGTGGTATGCAGCACGCCCTTCGGCTTGCCGGTCGAACCAGAGGTGTAGAGGATGAAAAGCGGGTCTTCCGCTTTCATCTTCTCCGGCTTGCAGTCGGCCTTCACCGTGGCGATCTCGTCGTGGTACCAGACGTCGCGGCCCGGCGCCCAGCCGACCTTGCCGCCGGTGCGGCGGACCACGACGACCTTGTCGACCATCACATGCTGCCTGGCCGCGATGTCGATGGCCTTGTCGGTGTTGTCCTTCAGCGGGATCGGCTTGCCGCCGCGCAGGCCTTCATCGGCGGTGATGACGAAGGTCGATTCGCAATCGACGATGCGACCGGCCAGCGCATCCGGCGAAAAGCCGCCGAAGACGATCGAATGGATGGCGCCGATGCGCGTGCAGGCCAGCATCGCGTAGGCGGCCTCCGGGATCATCGGCATGTAGATGGTGACGCGGTCGCCTTTCTTGACGCCGTGCTTCTTCATCACATTGGCGAGCCGGCAGACATGCGCGTGGAGCTCGTTGTAGGTGATCTTCTTGTCGTCGTAAGGGTTGTCCCCTTCCCAGATGATCGCGGTCTGGTCGCCGCGCTTCTTCAGATGCCGGTCGATGCAGTTGTAGGAGACGTTGGTCAGCCCGTCCTCGAACCACTTGATCGAGACCTTGCCGTTGAAGGAGGTGTTCTTGACCTTGGTGAAAGGCTTGAACCAGTCGATGCGCTTGCCGTGCTTGCCCCAGAACTTGTCCGGTGACTTCACGCTGTCGGCATACCATTTGAGATAAGTATCGTTGTCGATCAACGCGTTCTTCTTCCACGCCGGCTGGACGCGGTGGACATGCACATCGGACATTTTTCAGCTTTCCTCCCGAACCATTCCGCCGGCTTGGGTCGCCGGCGGTATCGCGGCGAAGCGGCCGCGAATTCGCGGGCATTATTAACAGTTCCGCCGTGACGGCAATATTAGACGTTGGATTCGCGCGGCGGGATGACGCAGGGGCAACCCTACGCGCTATTAGCAGTCTCGCTGTGCGGCTGCTAACTGCCTGTTTTAACGAGAAAAATTTTGAAGGACGGCGAAAAAATCCATAGACAGTTAAGCAACCGTGCGCACAATTCGGCGTTGGGAGGAAGGAGAATCAACCAAGGAAACGCAATGCGCGACAATTCCGAAATGGACCTGATGCTCAGGGGATACGGGCTGACCACGGCCAAGATCCTTTATCACTACCCGGACCACCCGCACCTGCTGCAAAGCTTCGTCTGGCAGGATTACGACATAGCGCCGAAGTTCCCGGTCCTGATCCGCTTCATCGAGTTCTGGAAGACTAGGCTCGACGGCCCGCTGCATTCGGTCACCTACACGCATCACAAGCTGATCGCGCCGAATGAGTGGCGCAAGGTGGACGGGGAGTTTCTGGTGCACTGAGGCGTCGCAGGGCTCTCCGGACGTCGAACGTTTGGCGGAAACGCCCATCACTTCGTCATCCACGGGCGGAGCGACGCGAAGCGGAGCGCAGACCCGAGGATGACGAAGTTCAGGAGCCGCGGCTAATCGCATACGTTCGCGACCGCACCGATAGGGACGGTCGCAACACACTCACACCGCCGGCGGGTTCAGCCGGGCGAAACCTTCCTGACGCCGATAGGGGAAGTACGGGTAGGGCGCCGTCGCAGCACTCGCTTCATCGAGCGCCTTGATCTGCTCAGGCGTCAGCGCCCAACCGACGGCGCCGAGATTCTGCCGCAACTGCTCCTCGTTGCGCGCGCCGATGATCACCGACGACACGGTCGGCCGCTGGAGGAGCCAGTTGATGGCGACCTGCGGCACGGTCTTGCCGGTCTCGGCGGCGACCGCTTCCAGCGCATCGACCACCTTGAAAAGCTGCTCGTCCTCGACCGGCGGGCCGAAATCGGCGGTGTCGTGCAGCCGGCTCTTTTCCGGCAAGGGCTGTCCGCGGCGGATCTTGCCGGTCAGCCGGCCCCAGCCGAGCGGGCTCCACACCAGCGCGCCGACGCCCTGGTCGAGGCCGAGCGGCATCAGCTCCCATTCATAGTCGCGGCCGACCAGCGAATAATAGACCTGATGTGCGACATAGCGCGGGTAGCCGTGCCTGTCGGCCAGGCCGAGCGACTTCATCACCTGCCAGCCGGAGAAATTGGAGACGCCGACATAGCGCAGCTTGCCGGAGCGCACGAGGTCGTCCAGCGCCGACAGCACCTCCTCGATCGGCGTCGAGGCATCGAAAGCGTGAAGCTGTAAGAGATCGATATAGTCGGTGCCGAGGCGCTTCAGCGCCGCGTCGACGGAGCGGATCAGGCGCGAGCGCGACGAGCCCCAGTCGGCCGGGCCGTCGCCCATCGGCAGGGACGTCTTGGTCGAGACCAGCACCGCGTCGCGGCGGCCTTTGATCGCCTCGCCAAGCACTTCCTCCGAAGCGCCGTTGGAATAGACATCGGCTGTGTCGAAGAGGTTGACGCCCGCCTCCAGGCAGATGTCGACCAGCCGGCGCGCCTCCTTGGCGTCGCTGTTGCCCCAATGGCTGAAGAGCGGGCCGGAGCCGCCGAAGGTTCCGGCGCCGAAGGAAAGGGCGGGCACTTTCAGGCCCGAGGCGCCGAGAGGTCGATAGTCCATGTTTTTTCTCCTGATTGGATGAAGGAATCAGCGCTCAGCACTGCGCCGTGACCGGCTTGCCGATCGCGCGGCCGCGTTCGAGGCGCAGCGCCAGAAGCACCACGCCGAGCGCGGCGAGCGGCACCAGGCCGGCAACGAGGGGGACGGCGCCGAGGCCGGGGCCGTGGTCGATGACGAAGCCGCCAAGCCAGGCGCCGATGGCGTTGCCGAGATTGAAGGCGGCAATGTTGAAGGAGGACGCCAGGCCCTGGCCGGCGCCCTCGGCCTTCTCCAGCACCCACATCTGCAGCGGCGCGACGGTGGCGAAGGCGGCAGCACCGAGCAGGCCGACGGCGACGATCGCCGCGATCGGCTGATGGATCGCCACGGTCATGACGAACAGCACCGCCGACAGCGCGACCAGCGTTCCGACGACCGTCGGCACCAGGTGCCGGTCGGCAAGGCGTCCGCCAAGCAGGTTGCCCGCGACCAGTCCGCCGCCGAAGACAAGCAGGATCGGGGACACCGAGGCTTCGGAAAAGCCGGTGACGCGGGTGAGGATCGGCGCCAGATAGGTGAAGGCGGCAAAGACGCCGACCCAGCTCAGCACCGTGGTCAACAGGCCGAGCAGCACCGGCCGGCGGGCGAGCACGGCCAGCGTGCCTTCGGAGCTTTCCTCCTCGTCCGTGGCGGCCGGCTCGTCGCGCGGCACCAGCAACGCGATCACGGCAAAGGCGACGACGCCGACCAGCGTGACGGCCAGGAAGCTCGAACGCCAGCCATAGGCCTGGCCGAGCCAGGTGCCGAAGGGGACGCCGAGGATGTTGGCGACGGTGAGGCCGGTGAACATCAGCGCGATCGCCGAGGCCTTCCTGTTCGGGGCGACCAGGCTGGTGGCGACGACGGAACCGACGCCGAAGAAGGAGGCGTGGGCGAAGGCGGTCAGCACACGCGCCGCCATCAGCGTCCAGTAGTCGGGCGCCAGCGCGCAGGCGAGGTTGCCGACGGTGAAGACCACCATGAGCGCAAGCAGCAAGGACTTGCGCGGCAGGCGGCCGGTCAAGGCGCCGAGCAGCGGCGCGCCGACGACGACGCCCAGCGCATAGCCGGAAATGAGCAGGCCCGCCGCCGAGATCGAAACGCCGAGATCGGCGCTGACGTCGAGCAGCAGGCCCATGATGACGAATTCGGTGACGCCGATGCCGAAGGCGCCGGCGGTAAGGGCATAAAGAGCAAGAGGCATGGCGGTGGTCCGGTTGATCTGAGTGGACGCAGTCCCCGCGCCCCTTTTGTTGGAACATGATCTTTGCCGAAAACCGGTTCCCCACTTTTCGGGATCATGCATCGACCGGAAGATCGTGATCCGCCAAGCTGTGAACCAGCCTTGCATCAGGCATATTTTCTGTGAAATAGATTCACGAATGGCGAGACCCGACATTAACCGCTCCGGCGAGATCGAGGTGTTCGTCCGCGTCGTTCAGGCGGGCAGTTTTTCCGCCGCGGCGCGGGCGTTGCGCATGACGCCGTCAGCGGTGAGCAAGCTGATCGCAAGGCTGGAGGCGCGGCTTGGCGCGCGGCTGATCAGCCGCTCGACGCGCAAGCTGCAGCTGACGCCGGAGGGCGCGGCCTTCCATGACAGCGGCCTGCGCATCCTCGCCGATCTCGATGCGGCCGAGCGCGAAGCGGCGGCAGGGGCAGCGCCGCGTGGCAGGCTGAGGGTCAATTGCTATGTGCCGTTCGGCCAGCACCGGCTGATGGAATTGCTGCCGCGTTTCCTGGAGCGCTATCCTGAGATTATCGTCGAGGCGGTGCTGACCGACAGCGTCATCGATCTGATGGAGGAGCGCGCCGATGTCGCCATCCGCGCCGGCCCGCTGCGCGAGTCACGGCTGGTGGCGCGCAAGCTCGGCCAGAGCCGGATGGTGGTGGTCGCGGCACCGGCCTATCTCGAAGCGCGCGGCACGCCGCAAACGCCGGCCGATTTGGCCAGCCACAATCTGCTCGCCTTCGGCTTCGTGCGGCATATAGACGGCCTGCCATTCGTCGATGCAAAAGGCGCGCCGGTCATGGTTCCGATCGCCGGGAATTCGACGGTCAGCGACGGCGAAGCAATGCGGCTGACGACGTTGGCGGGAGCAGGCATCGCAAGGCTGGCGCGCTGGCATGTCGAGCCCGATATCGCCGCCGGGCGGCTCGTGCAACTGCTGGAGGCGTTCAACCCCGGCGACGAAGAGCCGACGCATGCCGTCTATGTCGGCCAGGGCAAGCATCTGCCGGCGCGGGTGCGTGCTTTCCTCGACTTTCTGGCGGAGACCGTTCGTCTCTGAATAAGGAAAGAGCCGCGTGTCCAAGGGCACGCGGCTCTGACCTGTCTGCTCAAAGTGAAAGGAATTACGTCTTCGGCACGAACGGCGCCGGTCGGCGCCCGGCGCCTTGCCGCTCCAGCATCCAGCCGGGATATTCGGCGGGCAGCGCGCTGACCTCGTCGAGCCTGGCGAGATCATCGGCGTCGAGCTTCAAGCCGGTCGCGGCGAGATTCTGTTCGAGCTGGTCCATGCGGCTGGCGCCGATGATGACGCTCATGACGAAGGGCTTGGCCAGCACATAACCCAGCGCCACCGTGGCGACGCTGACGTCGTGCTTCTTCGCCACCTCGCGCATGACGGCGACGGCCGCCCAGGCGCGGTCCTCGTTGACCGGCGGGAAGTTGAAGGAGGCACGGCGGCCTTCGCCATTGCCCGGTGCGCCGGGCCCGTATTTGCCGGAGAGCAGCCCGCCGGCCATTGGCGACCAGACCATCAGGCCTAGCTTTTCCTCGTTGATCAGCGGCACGATCTCGCGTTCGAGATCGCGGCCGGCGATGGAGTAATAGGACTGGATGGTCTCGAAGCGGGCAAAGCCCTTGCGCTCGGCAATGCCAAGCGCCTTGGCGATGCGCCAGGCCTGCCAGTTGGAGACGCCGACATAACGCACCTTGCCGCTGGCGACGAGATCGTCGAGCGCCCGCAGCGTTTCTTCGATCGGCGTCACCGTGTCGGTGCCGTGCAACTGGTAAAGGTCGATATGGTCGAGCTGCAGCCGCTCCAGGCTGCCGTCGACCGAGTCCATGATGTGGCCGCGCGACGAGCCACGCTCATTGGGCCCGTTGCCCATGGTGCCATGCACCTTGGTGGCGATGATGACGTCGGACCTTTTGACACCGAGGTCCTTGAGCGATTGGCCCAGCAACTGCTCGGACTGGCCGACGGAATAGACGTCGGCCGTATCGAAGAAATTGACGCCGGCGGCAATCGAGCGGCCGACGATTTCGTTAACGCCCTTCTGGTCGAGGCTGGCGATCAGCCCCCATTGGGCGTTCTGGCCGGCGGCGCCGAAGGTCATGGTGCCGAGGCAGAGTTCGGAAACGAACAGGCCGGTGTTGCCAAGCTGGTTGTAGCGCATGGTGAGCTTCCCCGAGAACAGGATTGAATGACAGGATCGAATGACAAGAGGCAAATAGGAACGGACCGTTTCGTTTCAAGCCCGGGCGCAAGCGTAGTGGTCAACTTGGCGTGAAGTTGCCCATCAGCGGATTTGGAACGGTCAGACTTCCCAGGGATTGACGACTGTCACGCCCACGCCTTCGAAGTCGGCGACATTTCGTGTGACGAGTATCAGGTCGTGCACGAGGGCGGTTGCCGCGATGAGGGTGTCGGCGCTCCCTCGCGTACGTCCCGCCGTAATGCGGCCCCATGCGAGGGCGACCTCTTCCGTGATCGCGAGGATGCGGTCCGCATTGTCTCGGCGCAGTTCCCGCAGCCAGACATCAAGCCGCGCTGCCCTGTCGGGATCGGTGTTGCGTCGCTTGACGATTCCACGTTCGATCTCACCAATGGTGATAACACTGAGACTGATCGAGGTCGGATCAACCGAAGCGAGCCAGGCGGTTGGTTTGGGCAGCCGCCTTTGCACGTCCGAAACCACGTTCGTGTCGAGCAGGTACATCAAAGATCAATATCCCGGATCATCGTAGCCGAGCGACGGGTGATTTCCTTGTCAAACTCATCGTCCCAGCCCGGGCCGGCCAAAAGATATTCGGCGAGCGATTTCTTCTTCCCGGCAAGGCGATCATAGTCCTCCACGGACAGCACGACCGCAGCCCGTTCGCCGCGAAGTGTCACCGTTTGGGGCCCCTCCGTCCTCGCGCGCTGTACCACCTTTGAAAAATTGTTCTTCGCGTCCTGAAGATGCCAGTTCATGCATCGCTCCTAGCTAGCTTGGCTAGATATAATGCGGATATCCCTCATTATCAATCGAGGTGAGCGAGCATGCCGCCCTTCGCTACCGGCTGCCGAAGATCGCCGAGCCGACCCTTACGCTGGTCGCGCCGAAGGCGATGGCGGTCTCGTAGTCGCCGGACATGCCCATCGAAAGCTTTGCGACGCCGGCTTCGCGGGCGAGCTTTTCCAGCAGCGCGAAATGCGGGCCAGGGTTCTCATCGGCCGGCGGAATGCACATCAGGCCTTCGATGGCGAGACCATAACCATCGCGGCAGCGCTTGACGAAAGCGACCGCCTCGCGCGGCTCGATGCCGGCCTTCTGCAGCTCGGAGCCGGTGTTGACCTGCACGTAAAGCTTGGGTGTCCGGCCCTGCCGGGTCATCTCCTTGGCAAGTTCGGCGGCTATCTTTTCGCGGTCGACCGTCTCGATGACATCGAAAAGTGCCACCGCTTCCTTGGCCTTGTTGGACTGCAGCGGGCCGATCAGGTGCAACTCCAGATCGGCGAATGCCGCTCGCAGCGCCGGCCATTTGCCCTGCGCTTCCTGTACGCGGTTCTCGCCGAAGACGCGCTGGCCCGCCTCGATGACGGGGCGGATGTCCTCGGCAGCGAAGGTCTTCGATACCGCCACCAGCGTGACGGCGCCGGGCTCGCGCTTCGCCTCGCGTTCGGCGCCCGCGATCTTCGCCTTGACGGCGTGAAGCTGCTCTACGGCGCTCGTCATGCCACTATCCTGCCTATGGTTTTAACGCCGGCGCCGGCTCGCCGCAGTTGACGGGTCCGGCAATCCATGGTGAACACCGCGACGACATAGTCTCGGCTGCCGGCCTAGGCGTGTTGATATTCAGGTGATGCCGGCCTGCAAATGCCGGTTTCCTGCGCTTCCGGTGCTCACGTACCTTAAGTACGCTCCGCTCCGGTTCTCGGAACCCGCCATTTTCGGCTCGGCCTGACCTGAATATCAACACGCCTTGGTCCAGCACCGCGCCCCTGCTTTTAAGTGAAAAACATCCGATGGCAACCGAACGTTACAATCCGCGCACCTCCGAGCCCAAATGGCAGAAGGCCTGGGCCGAAAAGAAGCTGTTCGAGGCCCGCAACGACGACCCGAAGCCGAAATATTACGTGCTCGAGATGTTCCCCTATCCGTCGGGCAAGATCCATATCGGCCACACCCGCAACTACACGATGGGCGACGTGGTGGCGCGCTACAAGCGCGCCAAGGGTTTCAACGTGCTGCATCCGATGGGCTGGGACGCTTTCGGCATGCCGGCCGAAAACGCCGCCATGCAGAACAAGGTCCATCCCAAGGACTGGACCTATGAAAACATCGCGGTGATGCGCGAGCAGCTCAAGATGATGGGGCTGTCGCTCGACTGGGCGCGCGAGTTCGCTACCTGCGACGTCGACTACTACCACCGCCAGCAGATGCTGTTCCTCGACTTCGTCGAGAAGGGGCTGGTGACGCGCAAGTCCTCCAAGGTCAATTGGGACCCGGAGGACATGACGGTGCTTGCCAACGAGCAGGTCATCGACGGCCGCGGCTGGCGCTCGGGCGCGCTGGTCGAGCAGCGCGAGCTGACGCAGTGGTTCTTCAAGATCACCGACTTCGCGCAGGACCTGCTGGACTCGCTCAACCGCCTCGACGAATGGCCGGAAAAGGTCAAGCTGATGCAGCACAACTGGATCGGCCGCTCGGAAGGGCTGCTGATCCGCTGGCCGCTGGCAAAGCCGGTTGGCGATACGCATGAGCTGGAAGTCTACACCACCCGGCCCGACACCATCTTCGGCGCCTCCTTCATGGCGGTCGCAGCCGACCATCCGCTGGCGAGAAAAGCCGCCGAGAGCAATGTCGAGCTGGCGAAGTTCATCGAGGAGGTCCGCCATATGGGCACCTCGGTGGCGGCGCTCGAGACGGCCGAGAAGAAGGGTTTCGACACCGGCATCCGCGTCGTCCATCCGTTCGACGAGAACTGGACGCTGCCGATCTATGTCGCCAATTTCGTGCTGATGGAATACGGCACCGGCGCCATTTTTGGCTGCCCGTCTGGCGACCAGCGCGATCTCGACTTCGCCAACAAATACGGCCTGCCGGTGATCCCGGTGGTGATGCCGGAAGACGCCGACGCCAAGACCTTCCAGATCATCGAGGAGGCCTATGTCGACGACGGCGTGATGATCAACTCGCGCTTCCTCGACGGCATGAAGCCCGAGAAGGCTTTCAACGAAGTTGCGAAGCTGCTGGAGCAGAAAAGTATCGGCGGCCGGCCGATGGCGGAGCGCAAGGTAAATTTCCGCCTGCGCGACTGGGGCATCTCGCGCCAGCGCTACTGGGGCTGCCCGATCCCGATGATCCATTGCGAGGCCTGCGGCGTGGTGCCGGTGCCGAAGGCCGACCTGCCGGTGAAGCTGCCCGACGACATCGAGTTCGACCGTCCGGGCAACCCGCTCGACCGGCATCCGACATGGCGGCATGTCAAGTGCCCGCAATGCGGCCGCGATGCGCGGCGCGAGACCGACACGATGGACACCTTCGTCGATTCGTCCTGGTATTTCGCGCGCTTCACCGCGCCCTGGGCGAACGAGCCGACCGAGCCGAAAGCGGCCGACGAATGGCTGGCGGTCGACCAGTATATCGGCGGCATCGAACACGCGATCCTGCATCTGCTCTATTCGCGCTTCTTCACCCGCGCCATGCGCGAGACCGGTCACCTCAATCTGGCCGAGCCGTTCAAGGGCCTGTTCACGCAAGGCATGGTGGTGCACGAGACCTACCGGGTCGGCGGTCCTTCGACCAACGGCCGCTGGCTGTCGCCGCCTGAGGTCAGGATCGAGGACGCCGGCGGCAAGCGCCGCGCCGTGGAGATCGCCACCGGCGAGGAGGCGACGATCGGCGCGCTCGAGAAGATGTCGAAGTCGAAGAAGAACACGGTGAGCCCGGAAGAGATCACCGACGGCTACGGCGCCGACACGGCGCGCTGGTTCATGCTGTCGGACTCACCGCCGGAGCGCGACGTCGAATGGACCGACGATGGCGCCGCCGGCGCGCACCGCTTCGTGCAGCGCATCTGGCGCCTGGTGCAGATCGCGACCGAGCAGCTGGAAGGCGTGAAGCCCGCGGCGGCGAAGGATGGCGATGCGGGGACCGTTTCCAAGGCCGCGCACAAGATCCTGAAGGCGGTCGGCGAGGACATCGAGAAGCTCGGCTTCAACCGGGCGATCGCCCGCATCTACGAGCTTGCCAACGTGCTGGCGACGCCGCTCGCCGACGTTGCCGAAGCCAAGGCGGACGCCGCGCTGAAAAGCGCCTGCCGCGAGGCGGTGGAAATCCTGGTGCACATCATCGCGCCGGTCATGCCGCATCTGGCGGAGGAATGCTGGCAGGCGCTCGGCGGCGCCGAGATGGTCGCCGAGCGGCCCTGGCCGGTCTACGATCCGGCTTTGGTCGTCGACAACGAGATCGTGCTGCCGGTGCAGGTCAACGGCAAGAAGCGCGGGGATTTGACAATTGCCCGCGACGCGGATCAAGGTGCCGTCGAAAAAGCGGTTCTGGCTCTCGACTTCGTGCAAAAAGCACTGGAAGGTAAGGCTCCGCGCAAGGTGATCATCGTCCCGCAGAGGATCGTCAATGTCGTTGCCTGATCCGGTGAAGTCAGAAGCGGCCCGCCTGCGCGGCCGCTTGGCGGTCTGCGGCATGGTCGCCGCGCTGGCGCTGGTCTCGGCCTGCACCGTGCGGCCGCTCTATTCCAACCAGCCGCTGTCGCCCGGATCGACGCTCAGCGCGTCCGCCGAGCTCGCCTCGATCTCGATCAAGCCGGTCAACACCCGCTACGCGCAGCAGGTGCGCAACCATCTGATCTTCGCCTTCGGGCAAGGCTCGGGTGAGCCGGCCTCGCCGGCCTACGTGCTCGATCTCGGCGTCACCGAGCTGGTCGAATCGGCGGCAATCGTGCAGGTGCAGACCCAGGAAGATGAGCCGACGGCGGGCACGGTCACGCTGACCGCCAACTACGTGCTGCGCGATACCGCGACCAACACGGTGATTGCCGTCGGCAAGCGCTCCATTCCGTCGTCCTTCGACCGGCCGCGCCAGGAATTCGCGGCCTACCGGGCGCAGATCGACGCCGAGAACCGCGCCGCGCGGGAGCTTGCCGATCTGCTGCGACTGTCGATCGCGCAGGATTTGGCCAAGCACGGCAAAAAAGCCTGAGCGACGCTTCTATTTTCAAAATTAAAAAAGGCCGGTTGCCCGGCCTTTTTTGTTCTGGCGGGAAGACCGGCGTCAGCCGATCTTCTGGCCGGTCTTGGCCCAGTCGGCAAGGAAGGCGGCGAGGCCCTTGTCGGTCAGCGGGTGATTGACCAGCGCCTTCAGCGTCGCCGGCGGCGCGGTCACGACATCGGCGCCGATCAGCGCGGCCTGCTTGACGTGGTTCACCGTGCGCACCGAGGCGGTCAGGATCTCGGTCTTGAAATCGTAATTGTCGTAGATGGTGCGGATTTCCGAGATCAGCTCCATGCCGTCGGAACCGGTGTCGTCGATGCGGCCGACGAAGGGCGAAATGAACGAGGCGCCGGCCTTGGCGGCGAGCAGCGCCTGGTTGGCCGAGAAGCAGAGCGTTACGTTGACCATGCGGTTCATCTGAGTGCGGATCGTCTTGCAGGCCTTCAGCCCGTCCAGCGTCAGCGGCACCTTGATGCAGACATTCGGCGCGATCTTGGCCAGAACCTCGGCCTCGGCCATCATGTCCTTGAACTCTGTCGCCACGACCTCGGCCGAGACCGGGCCTTCGACGATGTCGCAGATCTGCTTGGTGACGTCGGCGATCTTGCCGCCCGATTTGAGGATCAGCGACGGGTTGGTGGTGACGCCGTCCAGCAGCCCAAGATCGTTGAGCTCCTTGATTTCCTTGATGTCAGCGGTGTCGACAAAAAACTTCATGGCTGTCTCCTTGGGGATCGCCCGGCGGTCGCCAGGCATATGCGAGGGTCCTCTTTGATCTAGACCAAAGTCAGGGCAAGGTCACGCCTGATGATGGAAGATTCGCCCTTTGTCGCAGCCGCGCCGGTGCTGGTGCCGATGCCTGCCGAACGGCCCTACACCTATGCCGTGCCGCCGGGCATGCGCGTGGTGCCGGGCTCGATCGTGCGCGTGCCGCTTGGGCCGCGCCAGGTCGCTGGCATCGTCTGGGACGGCGCCGTCGAAACCGTCGATGCGAAGAAGCTGCGGCCGATCGAGGAGGTGTTCGACTGCCCGCCGATCGACAAGGCGATGCGCCGCTTCGTCGACTGGATCGCGCAATACACATTGTCGGCGCCCGGCATGGTGGCGCGCATGCTGCTCAGGGCCCCCGAGGCTTTCGACCCGGAGCCGTGGATCGAAGGGCTGCAGCGCACGCTGGCCGAGCCGGACCGATTGACCGACGCGCGGCGGCGGGTGCTGGAAACCGCGGAGGGCGGCCTCGCCTGGACGCGCTCGGGGCTCGCGCATGCGGCGGGTGTGTCCTCGACCGTCATCGACGGATTGCGGGCGCAGGGCGTGTTCGAGACGGTGATGATCCCGCCGCGACCGGTGGTGGCGGCGCCCGATCCCGGCCATGCCGTGCCGGATTTGATGCCGGACCAGAAAGCGGCGGCGCAGAAGCTTCGCGCCGCTGTCGCCGCCGATGCCTTCAACGTCACCCTGCTAGACGGCGTCACCGGATCGGGCAAGACGGAAGTCTATTTCGAAGCGGTGGCGGCGGCGCTCGACAAGGGCAGGCAGGTGCTGATCCTGTTGCCGGAAATCGCGCTGACGCATGCCTTCCTCGAACGCTTCCAGGACCGGTTCGGCGCCAAGCCGGGGGAGTGGCACTCGGACCTGCCGCCCCGGATGCGCGAACGCGTCTGGCGGCAGGTGGCCGAAGGCGGCGTGCGCGTCGTCGCCGGCGCGCGCTCGGCGCTGTTCCTGCCGTTCAAGGAACTCGGCCTGATCGTCGTCGACGAGGAGCACGATCCCGCCTACAAGCAGGAAGATCGCGTCTTTTACAATGCGCGCGACATGGCGGTTGTGCGCGGCCATATCGGTGCTTTCCCCGTCGTGCTCGCCTCGGCGACGCCTTCGGTGGAAAGCCGGGTCAACGCCAGCCAGGGCCGGTACGACCGGGCCGTGTTGTCGTCGCGCTTCGCCGAGGCGGCGCTCCCCGACCTCAAGTCGATCGACATGCGGCGTTCGCCGCCGGCGCGCGGCGGCTTCCTTTCGCCGGTCCTCCTGGAACAGATGCGGCATACGCTGGAGAGACAAGAGCAGTCGCTGCTCTTCCTCAACCGGCGCGGCTATGCGCCGCTGACGCTCTGCCGCGTCTGCGGCCATCGCTTCGGCTGCCCGGTCTGCTCGGCCTGGCTGGTCGAGCATCGCTTTCGCGGCCAGCTCGTCTGCCATCATTGCGGCCACAATGAACGGAGGCCGGAGGCCTGTCCGGAATGCGGTACGCTGGACCATCTGGTGGCCTGCGGTCCCGGCGTCGAGCGCATCGCCGAGGAAGTGGTCGGGCATTTCCCCGATGCCCGCACCATCGTGCTGTCCTCGGACCTTCTGGGCGGCGTGCGCCGGCTTCGGCTCGAGCTCGAGGCCGTCGCCAATGGCGAGGCCGACATCGTCATCGGCACGCAGCTCGTCGCCAAGGGTCACAATTTTCCCGGCATGACGCTGGTCGGGGTGGTCGACGCGGATCTGGGATTGGCCAATGGCGATCCGCGCGCCGCCGAGCGCACTTTCCAACTGCTCAGCCAGGTGACGGGGCGCGCCGGCCGCACCGGCAAGAAGAGCCTCGGCCTGCTGCAGACCTACCAGCCGGACCATCCGGTGATGCGGGCGATCGTGTCGGGCGATTCGGAGGCCTTTTACGAGCGCGAGATCGCCGAGCGCGAACGCGCGGCGCTGCCGCCTTTCGGCAGGCTCGCCGGCATCATCGTCAGCGCCGCGACCCGAGGCGAGGCGGAGAGCCATGCGAGGGCCTTGAGGCGTGCCGCGCCCACTGCCTCCGACCTCTTCGTGCTTGGACCTGCCGAGGCGCCCTTGTCTTTGATCGGAGGTCGTCACCGCTTCCGCCTGCTGATCCAGGGCGAGCGGCGCGCCGACATGCAAGGCTTCATCCGCGCCATGCTGGCGGAGGGGCCGAAGCTGCGCGGCTCGGTCAGGGTGCAGGTCGACATCGACCCGCAGAGCTTTTTGTGAGTTTGCGGGATTACTCTCTCAGATCAATTTCGGTGAAGGGATTCAGATGGGGTACATCGAGAATTGCAAAATGCCGCACATTGGCCGTTAGGACGGACATGTTATTCAAACGGGCAGTCGAGGCGATCACGACGTCCGCCAAACCGGGATTGAAGCCTTTGGCGATTGCGGCATCTTCCAATTTCCCGGCGTCTCGGGCGATTGCGACGTCCACCGGCAGAATGCGTTGGTCGAATTCCGTCATTAGCCGTTCGAACCAGACCCCGATACGCGACGCCTTCGAACTTGCACCGGATCGCTTCAATTTCGCGATCCCTTTTTCCAACTCCAAGACGACGATGGACGACAGGTGCCAGGAGCCACGCTCCCGCTGTTCGTCTACCCAGGTCAGTACGTGTGAGGGAAGCGGAGGGCGATCAGGCGCAAAGGCTGACAGGAAGGACGTATCGAGCAGATAGCCGCTCAAAAGTCGACGTCCCGTGACGGCGATTCGTTTCGCTCAAATTCGATACCGCCAGGGTACTGAAGCAGGAAGTCGACGAAGGCTTTTTGGCTGCCCTGCGGATAAAGCTTTCGCCCCTCATCAATCGGAACAACCATGGCAATCGCCTTGCCATGCCTGGTGATGGTAGTAGGCTCACCATTCCCCGCGGCCTCGACAAGTGCCGAAAGCCCTGCCTTAGCCTCCCGAAGCTGGACGGTTTTCAAGGCGATCTCCGTTGTAGTCTCATGTGGTCACAATATAGAGATTGCATAGGAAAGGAACAAGTCCAGATGAAAACCCTCGGCCTCATCGGCGGCATGAGCTGGGAATCGACGGCGATCTATTACCGCCTGCTCAACGAGATCGTGCGTGATCGCCTGGGCGGGCTACATTCGGCCAAGCTCCTCCTGTGGTCGTTCGATTTCGCCGAGATCGCCGAACGGCAGCATGCGGGCGACTGGGAAGGCGCCGGTGCCCTTCTCGTGGAGGCTGCACGCCAACTGGCGGCGGGTGGTGCCGAAGGCCTGGTGATCTGCACCAACACCATGCACAAGCTGGCTGACGCGGTGCAGGCGGCTATCTCTATCCCGCTCATCCACATCGCCGACGCAACTGGGCATGCCGTCGTCGATGCAGGCGTGAAGCGGCCGGCGCTGCTCGCGACGCGCTTCACCATGGAGCAGGATTTCTACAAGGGTCGGCTTGCCGACAAATACGGGCTGCAGCCGGTGGTGCCGGACCAGCCGGGGCGCGACATGGTGCACAAGGTGATCTATGACGAGCTCTGCCAGGGCATCGTCAAAGGCGAATCGAAATCCGCCTATCTCGACGAAGTCGGCCGGATGCGGCGCACCGACCGGGTGGACGGGGTCATCATGGGCTGCACCGAGATCACCATGCTGATCGGCCAGGGCGATTTCGACGTTCCGGTGTTCGACACGACGCGCATCCATGCCGAGGCCGCGGTCGACTTCGCGCTTGCCTGATGCGCGGTTCCTAATGTGCTCGCCGTCCTCTGGCGCGCTGTTTTTCCCTCGCTAGAATGCCGGTGTTTCAGAACAAGAAATATGAGGGGATTATATGGACTTTGCGTTTCCGTGGCCCGCGAGCCAGGGTGAATGGCTGGCCTGGTCGAGCGCCATCGTGACCCTGGCCCTCGGCCTGTTCCTGTTCCTGGCGCCGGGACTTGCGTTTCGTGTGCTGCGCCTGCAGCCAAGGCCGGAGAAAGCGGCGGCGATCGCCGAGGGACGCGGCCGCATGTCGGGCTTCTATCTCGGCGTCAGCCTGTGCTGCATCCTGTTGGCACAGCCGCTGCTCTACATGGCGCTGGGCTTCTCCTGGCTGTTCACCGCCTTCGGCCGGCTCCTGTCGATGATGTCGGACGGCGCCAACACCCCTTTCAACTGGGCTTCCATCGTGGTTGAATTGGCGCTGGCGGCGCTGCCGCTGGCCTTTGCCTTCGGCTTCGTGCCCTGAATTCGAGACTAAAGCGCGCCGCCTTGAAACGGATTCAAGCGACGCGCTTTAGCTCCTTGTTTCGATGCATGTCGTTCTCCCAAAACCGCTACACACTTTTGGGCGACATGCATTAATCCTGCGCTTAAGGTTGGCCTTCGCCGCCTGATGCGACAAAAGTGCCTGAAAACCATGCCGGGCGATGCATTGCGGTCTTAAAAAGCCTGTGCTAGACGGCAATCGACTTTCGGCAGGGGATAGCGGAAGCCGCATCTCCGTGCTTGAAAATTTGTAATAAGGTCAAAGATTTAGCCAGAGTTTTTGCTCGCGCCAACAATCTGCGGCCTGTCAGACAAGAGAAAAGACGGTCCGTGGCCCAATCGTCATCGCCAATCTCAGCTGTCGCAGAACGCTATGCAGGCTCGCTGTTCGAGCTCGCGCTGCAGGACAATTCAGTCGCCAAGGTCGAGGCCGACCTCACCAGCTTCGAGGCGCTGCTCAATGGCAGCGACGATCTCTCGCGGCTGATCAACAGCCCGGTGTTCTCCAGCGAGGACCAGGCTAGGGCCATCGCCGCCATCGCCGACAAGGCCAAGATCACCGGCCTGGTCGGCAATTTCCTGCGCGTCGTGGCCAAGAACCGCCGCCTGTTCGCGGTGCCCGGCATGATCAAGGCGTTCCGCCAGATCGCCGCCGACCATCGCGGCGAGGCCTCGGCCGAAGTCACCTCGGCGCATGCGCTGACGGCCGCGCAGCAGACTGAACTCAAGGCGACGCTCAAGGGCATCGCCGGCAAGGACGTGGCCATCGCCATGACCGTCGACCCGTCGCTGCTCGGCGGGCTGATCGTCAAGATGGGCTCGCGCCAGATCGATACGTCGCTCAAAACCAAACTCAATTCGCTCAAGCTTGCACTGAAAGAGGTCGGCTGATGGACATCCGCGCCGCGGAAATTTCCGCAATTCTGAAAGACCAGATCAAGAATTTCGGCAAGGAGGCCGAGGTCTCCGAAGTCGGCCAGGTTCTGTCCGTCGGTGACGGCATCGCCCGCGTCTACGGCCTCGACAATGTCCAGGCCGGCGAGATGGTCGAGTTCCCGGGCGGCATCCGCGGCATGGCGCTGAACCTCGAAGCCGACAATGTCGGCGTCGTCATCTTCGGTGCCGACCGCGACATCAAGGAAGGCGACACCGTCAAGCGTACCGGCGCCATCGTCGACGCGCCTGTCGGCATGGGCCTGCTCGGCCGCGTCGTCGACGCGCTGGGCAACCCGATCGACGGCAAGGGTCCGATCAAGGCAACCGAACGCAAGCGTGTCGACGTCAAGGCGCCCGGCATCATTCCGCGCAAGTCGGTGCATGAGCCGATGTCGACCGGCCTCAAGGCCATCGACGCGCTGATCCCGGTCGGCCGCGGCCAGCGCGAACTGGTCATCGGCGACCGCCAGACCGGCAAGACCGCCATCATCCTCGACACGATGCTGAACCAGAAGTCGGTGCACGACAACGGCCCCGAGAAGGAAAAGCTCTACTGCGTCTACGTCGCCGTCGGCCAGAAGCGCTCGACCGTCGCGCAGTTCGTCAAGGTGCTGGAAGAGCGCGGCGCGCTCGAATATTCGATCATCGTGGCCGCCACCGCGTCCGATCCGGCGCCGATGCAGTTCCTGGCGCCGTTCACCGCCTGCACCATGGGCGAATATTTCCGCGACAACGGCATGCATGCGCTGATCAGCTATGACGATCTGTCGAAGCAGGCCGTCGCCTACCGCCAGATGTCGCTCCTGCTGCGCCGCCCGCCGGGCCGCGAAGCCTATCCGGGCGACGTCTTCTACCTGCACTCGCGCCTGCTCGAGCGGGCCGCCAAGCTCAACGACGACAACGGCAACGGTTCGCTGACCGCGCTGCCGATCATCGAGACGCAGGCGAACGACGTGTCGGCCTACATCCCGACCAACGTGATCTCGATCACCGACGGCCAGATCTTCCTCGAGACCAACCTGTTCTTCCAGGGCATCCGTCCGGCGGTGAACGTCGGCCTGTCGGTGTCGCGCGTCGGCTCCTCGGCGCAGATCAAGGCGATGAAGCAGGTCGCCGGCTCCATCAAGGGCGAGCTCGCGCAGTATCGCGAAATGGCGGCCTTCGCGCAGTTCGGCTCCGATCTCGACGCGGCAACGCAGCGTCTGCTCAATCGCGGTTCGCGCCTGACCGAGCTGCTCAAGCAGCCGCAATTCTCGCCGCTCAAGGTCGAGGAACAGGTCTCGGTGATCTTCGCCGGTGTCAACGGCTATCTCGACAAGCTGCCGCTGAACCAGGTCGGCAAGTTCGAGCATGGCCTGCTCAGCCACATGCGCTCGGCCGGCAAGGATGTGCTCGACGCTATCCGCAAGGAGAAGGCGTTGTCGGACGACCTGCGCGCCAAGCTCAAGGCGGAGATCGACGCCTTCGCCAAGACCTTCGCCTAACAACAAGCCGGACGCACGGGATCAGGTTTGAAGCATGCCTTCATTAAAAGACCTTCGTAACCGTATCGCCTCGGTCAAGGCGACGCAGAAGATCACCAAGGCGATGCAGATGGTCGCCGCGGCGAAGCTGCGTCGCGCGCAGGAGGCGGCGGAAGCGGCGCGTCCCTATTCCGAGCGCATGGGCGCGGTTCTGGCCAACATCACCCAGGCGATCGGCGGCGGCGGCGATGCCCCGGCGCTGATGACGGGCACCGGCAGGGACGATGTGCATCTGCTCATCGTCTGCACCGCCGAGCGCGGCCTGTGCGGCGGCTTCAATTCGCAGATCGCGCGCCTTGCCCGCGACCACATCCGCCGGCTTCTCGCCGACGGCAAGCAGGTGAAGATCATCTGTGTCGGCAAGAAGGGCTACGACATCCTGCGCCGCGACTACGCCTCGATGATCCTCGAGCGCGTCGACCTGCGCGAGGTCAAGACGCTCGGCTTCGTCAATGCCGATGCGATCGCGCGCAAGGTCATCCACCTCTTCAACGAGGGCGGCTTCGACATCTGCACGCTGTTCTATTCGCAGTTCAAGTCGGTGATCAGCCAGATCCCGACGGCGCAGCAGATCATCCCGGCGGCGCAGGCTTCGGCCACCGCCGAAGCAGGCAATGGCGGCGGCGCCGTCTATGAATACGAGCCGGAGCCGGGCGAGATCCTCTCCGACCTCATCCCGCGCAACATCGCCGTGCAGGTCTTCCGCGCGCTGCTGGAAAACGCGGCGGGCGAGATGGGCGCCAAGATGAGCGCCATGGACAATGCGACGCGCAACGCCGGCGATATGATCAACAAGCTGTCGATCACCTACAACCGCCAGCGGCAGGCGCAGATCACCAAGGAACTGATCGAGATCATTTCGGGCGCCGAGGCGCTCTAATCACGCGCCGCGCGGGATACCCGGCGGCCAGCGTGAACAACGGATAGACGAAAAGGGCAAAGACGATGGCGAAAGCAGCTACCCCGAAGACCGCCGCCAAGGCGGCACCGGCCCCCAAGGCGGCGAAGGCCCCGGAAGCAGCCGAAAAGGCCGCCGTTCCGGCGAAGAAGGCAGCCGCTCCGGCCAAGGCGGCGAGCGTAGTGACGAAGCGGGTCGGCGCCGCCGGCAAGGTCCGCCAGGTCATCGGCGCCGTCGTCGACGTGCAGTTCGAAGATCATCTGCCCGCCATTCTGAACGCGCTTGAAACCGAAAATGTCGGCAACCGCCTGGTGCTCGAGGTCGCCCAGCATCTCGGCGAGAACACCGTGCGCTGCATCGCCATGGACTCGACCGAAGGCCTGGTCCGCGGCCAGAATGTCTACGACACCGGCGCGCCGATCTCGGTTCCGGTCGGTCCGGGCATGCTCGGCCGCATCATCAACGTCATCGGCGAGCCGGTCGACGAGGAAGGCCCGGTCGACGGCGTCGAGATGCGCGCCATCCACCAGCCCGCTCCGGCCTATGTCGATCAGTCGACTGAAGCGCAGATCCTGGTCACCGGCATCAAGGTTCTCGACCTGCTCGCGCCTTACGCCCGTGGCGGCAAGATCGGCCTGTTCGGCGGCGCCGGCGTCGGCAAGACCGTGCTGATCCAGGAGCTGATCAACAACGTCGCCAAGGCTCACGGCGGCTTCTCGGTGTTCGCCGGCGTCGGCGAGCGCACCCGCGAGGGCAACGACCTCTATCACGAGTTCATCGAATCGGGCGTCAACAAGAAGGGTGGCGGCGCCGGCTCGAAGGCCGCGCTGGTCTACGGCCAGATGAACGAGCCGCCGGGCGCGCGCGCCCGCGTCGGTCTGACCGGCCTGACGGTCGCCGAATATTTCCGCGACCAGGGCCAGGACGTGCTGTTCTTCGTCGATAACATCTTCCGCTTCACGCAGGCGGGCTCGGAAGTGTCGGCGCTGCTCGGCCGTATTCCTTCCGCCGTGGGTTACCAGCCGACGCTGGCCACCGACATGGGCGCGCTGCAGGAACGCATCACGACCACGACCAAGGGTTCGATCACCTCGGTGCAGGCCATCTACGTTCCGGCCGACGACTTGACCGATCCGGCGCCGGCAACCTCGTTCGCCCACCTCGACGCCACGACCGTGCTGAACCGCGCGATCTCGGAAAAGGGCATCTATCCGGCCGTCGATCCGCTGGATTCCACCTCGCGCATGCTCGACCCGATGGTCGTCGGCGAAGAGCACTACCAGGTCGCCCGCCAGGTGCAGTCGATCCTGCAGCGCTACAAGTCGCTGCAGGACATCATCGCCATCCTTGGCATGGACGAGCTGTCGGAAGAGGACAAGCAGACGGTGGCCCGCGCCCGCAAGATCGAGCGCTTCCTGTCGCAGCCGTTCTTCGTCGCCGAAGTGTTCACGGGCGCGCCGGGCAAGCTGGTCGACCTCGCCGACACCATCAAGGGCTTCAAGGGCCTCTGCGCCGGTGACTATGATCACCTGCCGGAAGCCGCCTTCTACATGGTCGGCGGCATCGACGAAGCGGTCGAGAAGGCGCAGCGCCTGGCGGCTGAAGCAGCGTAATTGAGGCAATAGGGAGTAGTCAGTAGTCAGTAGTGAATAGCAGCTGGGTGATCAGGACAGATGTCCTAGCCCTACTCCCTACTCACTATTCCCTACTCACTAATTTGATCATGGCTGAAGCTTTCAAGTTCGAACTGGTCTCGCCGGAGCGGCTGCTCGTTTCCGAGCAGGTCGAGTCCGTCGTCATCCCGGGCGCCGAAGGCGAAATGACGGTGATGGCGCAGCACGCGCCGGTCATGACGACGATCAAGCCCGGCGTCGTCACGATCAAGGCCGCGTCCGGCAAGGAAGACCGCTTTGTCGTGTTCGGCGGTTTCGCCGACATCCTGCCGTCGGGCTGCACGCTGCTTGCCGAATCGGCAGTGCATGTGAACGACATCGACCGTGCTGACCTTGCCCGTCGCATCCAGGACGCCAAGGAAGACGCCGCCGACGCCAAGGACGACGTGGCGCGCAGCCGCGCCGAGCAGTTCCTCAGCCAGCTCACCACGCTGGAAGGCGCGCTGCTGCCAGCCTGACGTTTGCTTAAGGCGGCAAGTCGAGCCGTCTCGGGCGTGATATTGAAAGCGGGGCCTTGCCCCGCTTTTTCGTTTGGGGGACAGTCCGCCTGCCCGACAGCCGCTTCACCGTGGGCACGGTCCCCTACGCAAACGTGGTCGGCAAAGCGGTGCGCCTGTTCTGGAATTCGAACGCGGTCGACTATGCCGCGCGCCAGGTCGTGAACGGTTCGCGCGACTAGTTCCTCAACACAGTGATTTTGAAGATTGCAGGCTTGTCGGGCAAGGCTATCAACGTCCGCTCGGAGCATTCAGCGCAAACGCTGGTGACGAACTGGAGGCTCCTGAACCTCGTCATTCCAGGGCGGAGCAAGGAGCGAAGCGACGCGCGCAGCCCCTGGAATCCATGCCGTTACCTGGACCGAGGTGTGCAACGGTGCAGAATTCTGGACCGCCGCAACGCTTCCAAGTCACGGCATGGATCCTCGGGTCTGCGCGCGTCGCTACGCTCCTTGCTCCGCCCGTGGATGACGACCGCGATAGGTGTCCCGGCCAATCGCCAAGGCATGGAATGTGCCAACGCACACATAGCCAACCGGTCGAAACTTCTGTGTTAAGGAACTAGCTACTCAGCCGGCCTGGGCGGCTCGTTGCCGATGCCGAGGGCGGCAAAGGCCAGCTTCGGACCGCCTTGCTTGAAATGGACGAGATGGGTGGCGACAAGCTCGATCAATTTCCGGCGTTCCGGATGGCCCTTGGCAAAGCCCGCGAGATCGAACACGGCCGCCGCTATCTCTGCTGTCGACAGGTTGCGGCCGAACAGGTCGGCCAGGGCGGCATCGAGCGGATCGGTGAAGTGGCCCTCGGGCAAAGTCTTGCCGCGCGCGGCGCCGGCGGCGATCCAGGCCGCGACAACCAGCGACAAATGTTCGGGAAGCAGCCCGGCTTCCAGCCTCGCAAGAGCGGAGGCGATGATGCGCTGCGGCAGTTTCTGGCTGCCGTCATTGGCGATCTGCGCGGTGCGGTGGGCGAGCGCGGTGTTGGAAAAGCGGTCGGCAAGCTCAGCCATGTAGGGGATCGGATCGAGCCCGGCATCCTGCGGCAGCGTCGGAATGGCCTCGGCCCACAGCAAGTCCACGAACTGCCGGATCGACGGATCGGCAAAGGCGCGGTCGACTGTGGCGTGGCCGCTGAGCAGGCCGAGATAGGCGATGCCCGAATGCGCGCCGTTGAGCAGCCTCAGCTTCATGTCCTCGAACGGGCCGACATCCTCGACCATGGTGACGCCGAACTTCTCCCAGGCCGGGCGTCCTGCGGGGAAGCGGTCCTCGATCACCCATTGCCGGAACGGCTCGGTCATCACCGGCCAGGCGTCCTCAAGGCTCAGTTGCTGCGCAATACGCGTCCGGTCCGCGTCCGTCGTCGCCGGAACGATGCGGTCGACCATGCTCGACGGGAAGGCCACTTCGTCGGCGATATAGCCGGCTAATGGCCGACCGTCCGCGTTGCCACGCGAGGCGCGCAGCTTGGCGAATTCGATCAGCAGCCGGTGCAGCGTGGCGCCGTTGGCCGGCAGGTTGTCGCAGCAGAGCACGGTGAAGGCCGGCGTGCCGGCCGCCCGCCTGCGCGCCAGCGCCTCGGCGAGAAATCCATGCGCCGTCTTCGGCGATCCGGGGTTGGCGAGATCGTGGACGATATCGGGGTGCGCGCCGTCGAGCGTGCCGTCGGCCGCCCTGAGATAGGCTTTTTCGGTGATGGTCAGCGTAACGATGCGGGTACGCGGGTCGGTCAGCGCGGCGAGCACCGCGTCAGGGTTCTCCGGAGCGACGAGCAAGGACAGGATCGAGCCGACGACCTCAAGCTGCTCGCCGGCGCTGTCCCTGATCGCCAGCGTGTATAGCCCGTCCTGCGGCGCGAGCGCATCGCGCGTGTCGGGGCTGCGCAGCGAGACGCCGGTGATGCCCCAATCGCTCTCGCCGTCTGCCAGGCAGGCATCGACATAGGCGGCCTGATGGGCACGGTGAAAGGCGCCGACGCCAAGATGCACGATGCCGGGGGTGATGCTGGCCCGATCATAGGCCGGGACTAAAACCTCGCTTGGCAAGGACGGCAGCGCGCTGTCGGAAAGGCGGCCGCGGGTCATGGCACCAAAACGGCTGAGGGGCTTCGGTGGAGCGGCATGTCGATGTCCCTTGCGGTGGAGCACACGCGGCGTATCACCTGTTCCCCACCGCCGCAAGAAGGCCGAGGCCTGCCGACCGCAAGAGGCGGCGGCTGGACGACCGCAAGAGGCGGCGGCTGGACGACCGCAAGAGGCGGCGGCTTGCCTACCGCGTTGACATCATCGTTGGCCGACCGTACCGATACCGACCCTAAAGCGCGTCGCGCTGAAACGGACCTCGGCGAGGCGCTTCAGGTCTTTTTGCTGATGCAGGTCGTTGCTCGAACCGCCGCGCACCTCCGGCGACGTGCATTGGAGGAGCCGCCTTTTCGATGATCGCGCCGACCGATCCCGATCTGCTGTTTCCGCCCGAGGCGAATTCGCGCGCATTGGCCCGTGCCCTTTA
Source organism: Mesorhizobium sp. RIZ17 (assembly GCF_051127865.1). NCBI lineage: Bacteria > Pseudomonadati > Pseudomonadota > Alphaproteobacteria > Hyphomicrobiales > Phyllobacteriaceae > Mesorhizobium > Mesorhizobium sp. RIZ17. The sequence continues at coordinate 1,475,375 of NZ_CP147861.1, read as the reverse complement.
TGCCGGCGTGAAAGACCTGCCCATCGTCAGCCCGCATGGTCACACCGACCCGCGCTGGTACGCGCTCAACGAGCCGTTTCCGGATCCCGCACAACTGCTCATCGTGCCGGACCATTACATTTTCCGCATGCTGTTCAGCCAGGGCGTGCCGCTGGAGGAGCTCGGCGTGGCGACGCTGGACGGTTCGCCCGTCGAGACCGACGGCCGCGCGATCTGGCGGCGCTTCGCCGAGCATTACTACCTCTTCCGTGGCACGCCGACGCGGCTTTGGCTCGACCATGTGCTCGCGCATCTGTTCGGCATCGGCGAACCGCTGACCGTCGCCAGCGCCGACCGCGCCTACGACACGATCGCCGCGCTGCTGCAGCGCGACGACTATCGTCCGCGGGCGCTGTTCGAGCGTTTCAACATCGAGGTGATCGCGACGACCGAAGGCGCGCTCGACGACCTCAAATGGCACCGGATGATCGGGGACAGCGGCTGGAAGGGTCGCGTCGTCACCACTTACCGTCCGGACGCCGTGGTCGATCCCGACTTCGAAGGGTTCTCGGCCAATCTGGATCGGCTGGGAGAGATCACCGGATGCGACACCGGCGCATGGGCCGGTTATCTCGATGCGCATCGCAAGCGCCGCGCCTATTTCAAGGAATTCGGGGCGACCTCATCCGATCACGGCCATCCGACCGCCGAGACCGCCAATCTCTCCGACGCGGCGGCGCAGGAGCTGTTCAACCGCATCCGGCACGGCTCCGGCGACGAGCGCGAACGGCGGCTGTTTCGCGCCCAGATGCTGACCGAGATGGCCAAGATGAGCCGCGACGACGGCCTGGTGATGCAGATTCATCCGGGCTCCTGGCGCAATCATTCGCCTGCGGTCTTCCAGCGGTTCGGCCGCGACAAGGGCTTCGATATCCCGACCCGCACCGACTATGTGACGGCGCTGAAGCCGCTGCTCGACTGCGTTGGGCTGGAGCGCGACCTCACCGTTATCCTCTTCACGCTGGATGAGGCGAGCTATGCGCGCGAGCTGGCGCCGCTCGCCGGCGTCTATCCGGCGCTCAGGCTCGGTCCGGCCTGGTGGTTCCACGACAGCCCGGAAGGCATGCGCCGCTTCCGTGAGATGACCACGGAGACGGCCGGTTTCTACAACACCGTCGGCTTCAACGACGACACGCGGGCCTTTCCCTCGATTCCGGCGCGCCACGACGTCGCCCGCCGCGTCGACTGCGCCTTCCTGGCGCGGCTGGTGGGCGAGCATCGGCTGCGCGAGGACGAGGCGCATGAACTGGCCGGGGAGTTGGCCTACGCGCTTGCCAAGAAGGCCTATCGCCTGTGAAGGGGCGCCGCCACATGCGCGGAACGGCCGATCCCTGGATCGGCAGCGGGCGAAGGGCAGGGCGAGCTTGAACGATCTTTCCGCCTTCAGCCTCGCGGGCAAGCGCATCCTGGTCACCGGCGCCAACACCGGCATCGGGCAAGGTATCGCCGTGTCGGTCGCGCGCGCCGGCGGCCTGGTCGTCGGCGTCGGTCGTTCGGCCATGGATGACACGGCTGGGAAGGTCGCGGCGGAGGGAGGTGGCTTCGAGGTGGTCAAGGCCGATCTCGGCGATCCCGCCGAGGCAGCCGCCATGCTCGACCGGGTCTGGGACGAGAGCGGCCCGCTCGACGGGCTCGTCAACAATGCCGGCATCATCCGGCGCGCCGATGCGGTCGAGCTCAGCGAAGCCGACTGGGACGAGGTGATGGACGTCAATCTTAAGACGGTCTTTCGCCTCTGCCAGGGTTTCGCAAGGCGGGTGCTGGCGGAGCCGGGACGGCGCGGCAAGATCGTCAACATAGGCTCGGTGCTGAGCTTCCAGGGCGGCATCCGTGTCGCCTCCTACACGGCCTCGAAGCACGGCGTGCTCGGCCTCACAAGGCTGCTTGCCTGCGAATGGGCGGCAAAAGGCATCAACGTCAACGGCATCGCGCCGGGCTATATCGAGACCAACAACACCGAAGCCTTGCGTGCCGACCCCGATCGCAGCGCCGCCATCCTCGGGCGCATCCCGGCCGGGCGCTGGGGCCAGCCCACGGATATAGGCGACGCGGCCGTGTTCCTGCTGGCGCCGGCGTCGGACTATATGCATGGCGCGGTGGTGCCGGTCGATGGCGGCTGGCTGGCGCGATGACCGTTTCCTGCCAATGTCGAACGAAAGTTACTGCAATGAGCGATATCTTTTCCCATGCGGGCGAAAAAGCCTGGGAGCCGACGCCGGACGGCAACAGGCGGCGGGTGCTGGTGCACACCGATGAATTGATGATGGTCGAGTTCGCCTTCGACAAGGGCGGCGTCGGCGCGCTGCATTCGCATCGGCATGTCCAGGCAAGCTATGTCGCCGAGGGCCGCTTCGAGGTCACCATCGACGGTCGATCGGAGGTCCTCGAAACGGGAAGCGGCTTCATCGTGCCGGCCAATCTCGTGCATGGCGTCAAGGCGCTGGAGGCAGGGCGGCTGGTCGACAGTTTTGCGCCTTGCCGGGCCGATTTCCTTTAGGGCATTTCGCCGGGTTCCGGGAAACGGTGAATTGCACTAGCTGAAACGTCTCAGCGCTGCTGCAGCGCCAGGCGTATGCCGAGCGCGCAATAGATGCCGCCGACCACCTTGCCCTGCCATTTCAGCACCGCCGGATTGCGGCGCAGGAAGGAACCCAGGCCGCCCGCGCTGACGGCGAAGACGACGGTGCTGAAGAGCCCGAGCAGGACAAAGATGATGCCGAGCGTCATCAGCTGCAGCGCCACGAAACCCTCTTGCGGGTGCACGAATTGCGGCAGGAAGGCCAGGAAGAACAGAGCCGTCTTCGGATTGAGCACTTCGGTCAGGATCGCCTGCCGGAAGGCTCGGCCCGCGGAAATGGGCAGCGTCCTGCCTGCCAGGTCGGCCGGCGCCTTTTCGACAATGGCGCGGATGCCGAGGTAAACGAGATAGGCCGCGCCGATATATTTGACGATGCTGAACAGCATCGCCGAGGCGGCGATGATGGCCGAGATGCCGATGATGGCCATGATGGTATGGATCACGTCGCCCGCGGCGACGCCTGCGCCGGTGGCAATGCCGACCTTCGTGCCCGAGCTCGTCGCCCGAGCGACCGTGAGCAGTGTGGCCGGCCCCGGGATGAAGACGAAGCCGAGCACCACCGCAATGTAGGTGACGAGCGTGGCGGGGTCGATCATGCGAGGGTTCCTTCGGAGCGCGCCCGCCACCAGCAGCGGGCTGCATGGAACCATAGCACCTGGAACTCTCCAGCCGGTGTGCCAGCGACGGCTTTTCGATGACGACATCGGCGCGAGGCGAGAGCATTCCGCAAAGCGCGGTTGTGGCCGGATGACGGCTGCGCTACTTCAAAGCATCACATGGTGAATCATTGACCGGTCTTCATATCCTCCCGAAAACCACTATCCGTCAGGTGCCTGCCTGATGCCGGCACAGGCAGCCGGCCTGCGGGCCGAGGATCACAAGCGGCGCGTCCTGAAGGATGTGTTCGGCTTCGACGATTTCCGCCCCGGGCAGGCGAGCGTGATCGAGGCGTTGCTCGCCGGGCGCCATGTGCTGGCGGTCATGCCGACGGGTGCCGGCAAGTCGCTCTGCTATCAGGTTCCGGCGCTGGTCAAGGGTGGGCTCACCATCGTGGTCTCGCCGCTGGTGGCGCTCATGCAGGACCAGGTCGCCGCCTTGCGTCTTGCCGGCGTGGCCGCCGACACGATCAATTCCTCGCTCGACCGCGACGCCAATGTCGCGGCCTGGCGCCGCGTCGCGTCCGGGCAGACGCGGCTGCTCTACATGGCGCCGGAGCGGCTGATGACGGAGCGGATGCTCGAAGCCTTGTCGCGGCTCGATGTCGGCCTGATCGCCATCGACGAGGCGCATTGCATCTCGCAATGGGGCCCGGCCTTCCGACGCGAATATGAGGACCTGTCGCGGTTGCGCGGGTTGTTTCCGCAAGTCCCCATCATCGCGCTGACGGCGACGGCGGACGAGGCCACGCGGGCCGACATCGAAGCGCGGCTGTTCGCCGGGCGCGCCGAAACCCTGGTGCTGGGCTTCGACCGGCCCAACATCAAGCTGGCGATAGAGCCCAAGCAGGACAGCAAGCGCCAGCTGCTGCGTTTCATCGAGCGTCACCAGGGCAAGAGTGGCATCATCTATTGCCTGTCGCGCCGCAAGACGGAGGAAATGGCGGCCTTCCTGGAGAAGAACGGCGTGCACGCGCTCGCCTATCATGCCGGCATGAGCAAGGAGGCGCGCGAGGCCAACCAGAACGCGTTCATGAGCCTGTCGGGTGTCGTCATGGTGGCGACCATCGCTTTCGGCATGGGCATCGACAAGCCCGATGTCGCCTATGTCTTCCACACCGACCTGCCCGGCAGCCTGGAGGCGTATTACCAGGAGATCGGCCGCGCCGGACGCGACGGCCGGTCGGCGGAAGCGCATATGCTCTACGGTGCCGGCGACATCCGTACGCGCCGGATGTTCATCGACGACGAGGATACCGCACCCGAGCACAAAAGGCGGGCGCATCGCCGGCTCGACACGCTGATCGGCTATTGCGAGACGGCGCAGTGCCGGCGCCAGGTGCTGCTCGGCTATTTCGGCGAGGAGGCGCAGGCCTGCGGCAATTGCGACAACTGCCTCGACCAGGCACCGCGCGCCGATGGCAGCGCCGAGGCGCGCATCATCCTTTCGGCCGTCGCGCAGAGCGGCGAGCGCTTCGGCGCCGCCCATGTCATCGACATCCTGCTCGGCCATGAAACCGAAAAGGTGCTGGCCAGGGGCCATCAGAAGCTTACCAGCTTCAAGGCCGGCATCGTGCACAGGAAGCCGGTCTGGCTGTCGCTCGTCCGGCAACTCGTCGCCGGCGGCTTCCTGGTGCCGGATCCCGACGGCCATGGCGGTCTCGCCATCTCGGAAAGCGGCCGCTCGCTCGGCCGTGGCGAGGTTGCGTTCGAATATCGTGTCGAGGGCCGGGATCGTCTCGCGCGCGGCAGGAAGCGCGCCGCGCAGGGCTCCGCCATGGAGGGTGAGGGCGTCGATGCATCGCTTCTGGCGACGCTCAAGACGTTGCGGCTGCGGCTCGCCAAGGAGCGCCAGGTGCCGGCCTATGTGGTGTTTTCCGACCGCACCCTGATCGACATGGCCGAGCGCCGCCCGCAAGACCTCGACGACTTTGCCGAAGTGAACGGCGTCGGCGCCGCCAAGCTCAAGGAGTTCGGCGAGATTTTCCTGAGCGCGATCGCGGCCCATGGGGCGAGCGGGTCGAGCTAAGGGAGGGGCCTCATTCCGCGCGCCATTATTCCAGGTCTGTGAGGCAGCATTTCTTGAATTTCTTGCCGCTGCCACAAGGACATGGATCGTTGCGACCGACGTGCCGCAAGGGGTTTATCACCGGTTCCTCCGGGCTCGTCCACGGCAACGGCGAGGACGACTGCCAGTCTTCCTCCTCATTGCCATCGTCGCTTTCCCAATGGCGGAACCAATCCAGCGTTTCAATCACATCGTCGATGTAGCCGAGATTGTTGCTCTTGAATCGTTCGATGTCGTCCGGCGCCTCTTCGGCTGCTCGAAGGTCCTCCTCGAAATCGCGTCGCTCCAGCATGTCCGCTGGAACGCGCCCTTCATTCCATGCGCTATCGACCAACGGCGTGAGATCGCGCCATCCCAGCATGGCGATCGCCTCGAGCCAGGCAACCCAGACCTGCTCCTCGTCGTCGGCCATCTTCTCGGCATGGAACCGTTCGAGAAAGAGCCGCATCCGGTCCCGCTCGATACGCCCTTCCCAAGTGAGAAAGGCAGCGGCGCTCATCAGCACGTCGCGCGTGAATTCATCGACCTCGCGGTCGCCGATGGTGTTGAAGAGAGCTTGGGCGTCGCCGTCGAACATGCCCGCGAAGATGCGCGGCAGCGTTTCCGTGAGGGCGTCGCCGAGTAGATCGTCGACCTCACGGCCTGGACGACGGAGCAGGCGCAGCAAGGATTGACAGGCCTCGGTGTCGCGCGCGCCACCCAGAATATGCAAGCCCCGGAAAAGAAGCCTTTCGTCGTCCAACGACAGCACCTCCCCATCGGCGGCCCTTGCGAGAATCGCCCGCAACGCAGGGGCAGCTTCCTCGATCCTGATGGTGCAAACGCCGATTGCAATATCCGGCATCCGCCGCTCGGTCGCCAGGGCATGCAGGTAGCGGTTTATCGGATACAGCTCGAAGTCTTCGCTGTCAGTGCTGAGGAGTTTTTCCAGCTCTTCTTTTTTCATCACTCGCCTCGATGGAGGGCCGTTCCTGCGGTGTGCTATCGATCGTCTAGCCGCACCTTGTGTCAACCCTGAGAGCGACAATGAGCGAATATCAGTATTACGAGTTCCAGGCGATCGACCGGCCGCTCAGTCAGGCGGACCGCCGCGTGTTGCGCAATTTCTCGACACGGGCGCGCATCACCGCCACCAGCTTCACCAATTTCTACGAGTGGGGAGACTTCAAAGGCGATCCGGACGAGTTCATGGAACGCTGGTTCGATCTTCATCTCTATCTGGCCAACTCCAGGCGCTTGCCGAACGACAGGGCAGTGTCGAGGCATTCCGCGTCCGACTTCAATCCATTCGCGAGCGCCATGCCGGCAAGGGCCGCTTCATCGAACGACTGACGCCGCTGGGGTAGACACGCTCAAATTCCACCGTCGTCGCCAAACGCGGCTACGACCGATCCTCAAGGCCTTTGCCGGCAATTCTTGTCCGCCCGCGAACCGCCACGGTGGTGGGTAATCGGGTTACGCCAAATTTCCGCCGTTCTGGCGCCGTCCACGGCGAAATTCCGACAGAAGGCGCGATCGGGACGCTTTAAGCGAGACGCCGCGGGGTGTGGAGACCCTGCGCATGTTGGGATCTGCGAATGACAATAATCTTCGACAATGCCGCAAGCTGGCGCGACATCGTGCGCGTCGGCGACGGCGAAAACCTGGCGCTGACCGACGCCGCCTGGGATCGCATCGCGCACGCGAGCCGCATCGTGACAAGCCTCGTCGAAAAGGGCATTCGAGCCTATGGCGTGAATACCGGGGTCGGCGCGCTGGCGAGCCAGGTGGTGGCGCCGGCACTGCAGGAAAAGCTGTCGCGCAACATCATTCTCAGTCACGCCTGCGGCGTCGGCGAACCGGTGCCCGAGCGCGGCATCCGCGCCGTCATTGCGGTGCAGGTGGCGAATTTCGCGCATGGCCATTCGGGCGTGCGGCCTCAGATCGTGCGCAACCTGCTCACCTTCCTCGAGCGCGGTTGCGTTCCGGATGTTCCGTCCCGCGGGTCGGCCGGATATCTGACGCACAACGCCCATATCGCGCTGGTGCTTATCGGTGAGGGCAGGGCGACTGTTGCCGGGCGCAGGATGAGCGGCCGTCAGGCGCTGGCCGAGATCGGCCTCGAGCCGCTGGTGCTGGGCGCCAAGGAAGGCTTGAGCCTCGTCAACGGCACGGCATGCGCCACCGGCCTGACAAGCATCGCGCTGGTTCGCGCCGAGCGTCTGCTCAATTGGGCCGATGCCGCGGCGGCGCTGACGCTGGAAGCCGCCGGCGGGCAGATGGCGGCCTTCGACGCAACGGTGCTGGCCATGAAGCCGTCGCCCGGCATTCAGGCGGTGGGTGCCGCACTGCGGCGCCTGCTCGACGGCAGTGGCCTGATCGCGGCCGCGCAGGGCAGCCGCACGCAGGACGCGCTCAGCCTGCGCGCGGTGCCGCATGTACATGGCGCGGCGCGCGAGGTGCTGGAGCGTTCAGCTCTTCTGGTTGACCGCGAACTGGCTTCGGTCACCGACAATCCCGCGGTGGCGGGTACGCCAGAGGAGCCTCAGGTGTTTTCGCAGGCGCATCCGGTCGCGGCCGCGCTCGGGCAGATCGCCGACGGCCTGACGATTGCGCTCGCGCAGGTCGCGGCCATGAGCGAACGCCGCATCGACCGCCTGGTCAATCCGCTGGTCAACAACCTGCCGGCCTTTCTAGCTGCCGAAGGCGGCTGCAATTCGGGTTTCATGATCGCCCAGTACACCGCCACGTCGCTCAGCAACGTCAACCGGCGCCTTGCCGCGCCGGCGGCGACGGATGGCGGCGTCACATCCGGCTTGCAGGAGGATTTCCTCGCCCACCCGACCGTGGCTGCCAACAAGCTGCTGGCCGTGATCGACAATGCCGAATACATCCTGGCGATCGAACTCATGGCCGCCGCGCAGGCGCATGATTTCCTGGCCGGCAAGGCCGCGCGGGCGCCGGGCACCGATGCGATCTATCGCGCCATCCGCCAGCGCGTCGCGCATTACAGCGACGACCGTCCGCTGTCCTGGGACATGGAAATTCTGCGCGACTTCATCCGCGAGGCGGATGTGGCGGGTTGATGGCGGATCGCCGGCTCAGCCCAATGCGAGGCAAAGGCCCGGGGCTCTGCCCTGTCAATGCCAAAGGCATATCTTGACGTCCTTCCCGACGTAGCACGCGCCTTCGCGGCGAAGGTCTTCCCACCTTTCGCCGCCGTGGGTCTCGTCGATCTCCGAGTTCGAATAGCCTGCCCAGGAATCACCGTCCTTATAGACAACGGCCCAGTAATCCTTGGACATTTCACCGGCCCCGCTATGCGGATCGGGATAGTCGATGCCGGCAAAAACCTGCTTGGGCCCCTGGATGTTGAAATCGCCACCCTTCTCGATTTGATAGGAGCATCTTCCGGATATGCGGGTCTGGCCCTCCACGACAAGCAGGCAACGGCCCCATTTGTAGTCGCTCGGCAGGCGATGCTTTGCAGCTTCCGCATGCGAAGGCGAAAGGGAAAACGCAATTGCAAGGACAGCCGCTATGGCTGGCCCGGCCACGCTGCCACACGTTATGAAGCCGCCAGAGCGGCCGGACACTGTTGGGTTCCACCCAGAGCGCATGTCAAACGGCCCTCCGCAGGATGATCCCCTGAGATCATATGACTATCGACCATGGCCGGATTTTTGTCACGCGACTGTGTGCTGCTTCACGGCCGAAGTATGGTTCGATCGAGACGCGCAGTCTGGGACCTGAGGCGTTTTAAGTCGAGCGATCCCGGCGAAGGATCATGTTTATCCTGCGAAGCTCGGAGAGCGAAGCAGGATGGCGGAGAGGGAGGGATTCGAACCCCCGATACCCTTGCGAGTATGCCGCATTTCGAGTGCGGTGCATTCGACCACTCTGCCACCTCTCCGCGAGGTCATGGTCGGCCGTTGCCGGCGCGGCGCACTAGATAACGGCTGACCGCTCCGGTTACAAGGCCCTATTCGACCGATTTCCGGCTTCCGCGAAAAGCGACGGCGACGTGACGGATCGATATTTGCCGGCAACCGCTCGCAGCCTCTCCAAAGACAAGGCCGCTTGCCTTGACTCCGGCGCAACCTTCGGTTAGGGACAGCCCGCATTCGGCGTGGAAGCTCTTCCGCGCCGCTTGTTTTTTGAACCCGCAGACTGACAAAAAGACGGCCGAACCGCCCGAGGCGGTTCATCGAGGCCGACCGAACAGCGAAAGGCAAAAAATGTTCGCAGTCATCAAAACGGGCGGCAAGCAGTATCGCGTCGCCGCCAACGATCTCCTGAAGATCGAGAAACTCGAAGCCAAGGTCGGCGATATCGTCGAGATCGGCAATGTGCTCGCGCATGGCGAGGGCGAGAATGTCACCTTCGGCGCACCGTTCGTCGATGGCGCTCTGGTCACGGCGGAAGTCGTCGAGCAGGGCAAGAACCGCACCGTCATCGCCTTCAAGAAGCGCCGCCGCCAGAATTCGCGCCGCAAGATCGGCCATCGCCAGCTTCTGACCACCGTCCGGATCGCCGAGATCCTGCTGGGTGGCGCCAAGCCGTCGAAGAAGGCCGCCGCCAAGCCGGAAGCCAAGGCCGAGGCAAAGGCTGAAGTCGCCGCCGAGGCGAAGGCCGAGACGGCTCCGAAGGAGCCCAAGGCCAAGAAGGAAGCCAAGACCGAGGCTGCCGCCGGCGAAGAGGCAAAGGCCGCGCCGCTGTTCAAGGCGCCGAAGGGCGAGCCGGACGACCTGACCGTGATCAAGGGCATCGGCCCGGTCGCGGCCAAGGATCTCGCCGAGCAGGGCATCGTCACCTTCGCGCAGCTCGCCAAGCTCACCGACAAGGATGTCGCCAAGATCGACGAGCACATGCCGTTCAGCGCCGACCAGATCAAGGACTGGCGCGAGCAGGCCAAGGAACTGGCGAAGAAGTAAGATGGCTCGGCGACAAACGTCGCCGGTGCGCACTTGAAACGGAACGCGAACGCGTTCATAAGACCATTCAAGCGCCTCAGGGCGCATCGGAGTTAGTCAAATGGCACACAAGAAAGCTGGCGGTTCGTCGCGCAACGGTCGCGATTCGCACTCCAAGCGTCTCGGCGTGAAGAAGTTCGGCGGCGAAGCCGTCATCGCCGGCAACATCATCATCCGTCAACGCGGCACGACCTGGCATCCGGGCACCAATGTCGGCATGGGCACGGACCACACCCTTTTTGCGCTCGAAGCCGGCGCGGTCACCTTCAACAAGAAAGCCAACGGCCGAACCTACGTATCGGTGAACCCGATTACCAAAGCAGCGGAGTAGCCGGTTCCGCACCATAACACCGGCGCCCATCTCGGGAACCGGTGTCTGGCCAGGCCAGGAAAAGGATCAGGAGAGATGGGCTTGCCCTCTCTCCTTTTTCATTTTTCTTGCCCTGGAGGACTAAAATGGTTGCCGAAGCGGAAGATACCGAAGACGAAAGTTACGCGATCGATTGCCCGGTGCTGGCCACCGAGCGGCTGGTCATGCGCGCGCCGCGCGAGAGCGATATCGAGCAACTCGTCACGCTTGCCGACAACCGACATGTCGCCGAAATGCTGGCCCGCATGCCGCATCCCTATGGCGAAGCGGAAGCGCGCACCTTCCTCGCCATGGCCGCATCGCGCCGCGCCGGCATCGTCTATGCGCTCACCCTTGCCGGCACCGGCACCTTCGTCGGCTGCGCGGGGCTCAACACCACCGATCGCGGGCTGGAGCTCGGCTACTGGATCGGCGAGCCTTACTGGAAGCGCGGCTATGCCACCGAGGCCGCGCATGCGCTGGTTGACCTCGCCTTCCAGAACACCTCGATCCAGGTGCTGCACGCCTCGACCAGGGTGATCAATCCGGCCTCGCGCCGGGTCATCCACAAATGCGGCTTTCAGTATGCCGGCCAGGGCATGCTGAACTCGATCGTCGCCGGCCAGGTGCCGGTCGAGCGTTATCGCCTGGACAGGAAGACGTGGACCAGTCTCCGCAACTGGGTCCACTTCTGAGATGGGCCGATATTCAGGTGATGCCGGCCTGCGAGTGGCGGCTTCCTGCGCTTCCGGTGCTCACGTGCTTCAAGCACGCTCCGCTCCGGTTCTCGGAAGCCACCACTCTCGGCTCGGCCTGACCTGAATCTCAACCCATCTTGGGCGCACTTGATAGATTGCGCTCAGCTCAGTTCGGCCCAGAGCGGCAGATGGTCGGAGCCGACGGCGTCGCGGTCGGACCACAGGCGCTTCAGCGATCTGGCGAGCGAGGCGCTGGTGAAGATGTAGTCGATGCATTTGTGGCGGCTTTGGTCTTCGGGCCGCTCGGGATCGACCCAGGTGACGAGGTCGGCGACGGCAAGACGCTGGGCGACGTCGACGGCGAGATCGGCGGTCAGCGGCATGCCGAATTCATGGTCCGGACGGCCGGCGAGTTCGACATATTCGGCGGAGCCCGGCAGCATGTTGAAGTCGCCCATGACGATGAAGGCTTCCGGATAGGGCAGGTCCGGCAGGCCGATCTCGGGAATGCCGGACAGGCCGCCGCCTTCCAGCGCATAGTTCAGGAGGCGCTGGCGCAGGAAGCGGATCTGGCTCTGGCGCTCGACCGGGCTGCGATGGTCGAGATGGGTGGAATAGAAACGGATGAAGCCGAGCGGCGTCTCGATCAGCGCTTCGAGCGCGCCGCGTTGGAAGTTCATGGCCTCGAGGCTGCGGCTGCGCGGCAAAAGGAGATTGCGCGACAGATGAATGGGTGTCTTCGACAGCACCATGTTGCCGAGCTGGAAGGAGGTCGAGATGGCGCGGCCGTTCTCCAGGCGCGAGCCGATATTGACCTCGAAATTGCTGCCATAGGCGGCAAAATAATCGGGCAGCGCCTCGCTGATCTCGGCCACCATGTCGCGGTCGCCGTTGCGCGGGTTGTTGCGGGTCACTTCCTGCAGCGCGATCACATCGGCGCCGCGCACGGCATCGGCAATGCGGCCGACATCGTATCTGCCATCAAGGCCGATACCATATTGGATGTTGTAGGAAACGATCTTCATCCCCGCGCCCCTCCAGCACTCCCCGCAACAGTGCTACCGCGTCCTTGGCAAAAGGGCATCCGGCGCTTTAGTCGCAAATCGGCCTCGCCCTAGGCTCCGCCTTGGTTTAAGGCATGCCTTAGAGCAAGCGCTCATGGACATCAGCAGAAACTTGAAACGACGATGAAATTCCTCGACCAGGCCAAGGTTTACATACGTTCCGGCGACGGCGGCGCCGGATCCACGTCGTTTCGTCGCGAGAAATTCATCGAGTTCGGCGGTCCGGATGGCGGCGACGGCGGCCGCGGCGGCGATGTCTGGGTGGAAGCGGTCGACGGGCTGAACACGCTGATCGACTATCGCTACCAGCAGCATTTCAAGGCCAAGACCGGCACGCACGGCATGGGCCGCAACATGACGGGCGCCAAGGGCGCCGACGTGACGCTGAAAGTGCCGGCGGGCACGCAGGTGTTTGGCGAGGACAATGAGACGCTGATCTGCGACCTGACGGTCGTCGGCCAGCGCTTCCTGCTCGCCAAGGGCGGCAATGGCGGCTTTGGCAACCAGCATTTCAAGACCTCGACCAACCAGGCGCCGCGGCGCGCCAATCCCGGCCTGCCGGGCGAGGAGCTGAGCATCTGGCTCCGGCTCAAGCTGATCGCCGACGCAGGCCTGGTCGGGATGCCCAATGCCGGCAAATCGACCTTCCTTGCCGCCGTCACCGCCGCCAAGCCGAAGATCGCCGACTATCCGTTCACCACGCTCTATCCCGGCCTCGGCGTTGCCCGCATCGATGGCCGCGAATTCGTGCTGGCGGATATTCCCGGCCTGATCGAGGGCGCGCATGAAGGGGTGGGCATCGGCGACCGTTTCCTCGGCCATGTCGAGCGCACGCGCGTGCTGCTCCACCTCGTCTCGGCGCAGGAGGAAAGCCCGGGCAAGGCGTACAAGACGGTGCGCGCCGAGCTCGAAGCCTATGGCCACGGGTTGACCGACAAGGTCGAGATCGTGGCGCTGTCCCAGGTCGACATCCTCGACGCGGACGCCCGCAAGAAGAAGGTGGCTTCGCTGAAACGGGCCGCCGGCCGCGCGCCGTTGCTTGTCTCGGCCGTCACCGGCGAAGGCGTCGAGGCGGTACTGCGCGCTCTGATGGTAGTGGTCGCCGAGTCGCGCGATGCCGTTCCCGCTCCCGTCGACACGCGCTGGCGATAAGACCCATGAAATCGCTGAAATCATACCGGCGCATCACCGTGAAGATCGGTTCGGCGCTGCTCGTCGACCGTGCGACAGGCCTGAAACGCGACTGGCTGAGCTCGCTTGCCGACGACATCGCGGTGCTTGCCGATGCCGGCGCCGAGGTGCTCGTCGTCTCCTCGGGCGCGATCGCGCTGGGGCGCACCATTCTCGGCCTCGGCAAGCGCGCGCTGAAGCTCGAGGAGAGTCAGGCTGCCGCTGCCGTCGGCCAGATCGCGCTCGCCGGCGCCTGGTCGGATGCGCTCGGCAAGGACGGGCTTAAATCGGGCCAGATTCTTTTGACCCTTGGCGACACCGAGGAGCGCCGCCGCTACCTCAACGCGCGCGCGACCATCTCGACGCTGCTCAAGATGAGGGCGGTGCCGGTCATCAACGAGAACGACACGGTGGCGACGTCGGAAATCCGCTATGGCGACAACGACCGGCTGGCCGCGCGCGTGGCGACCATGATGGGCACCGATCTTCTGGTGCTGCTGTCGGACATCGACGGGCTCTACACGGCGCCGCCGGCCAAGGATCCGAAGGCCAAGTTTATTCCCGTGGTCGACCGCATCACGCCGGACATCGAGGCGATGGCGGGGGCGGCGGCTTCCGAGCTGTCGCGCGGCGGCATGCGCACCAAGCTCGATGCCGGCAAGATCGCCAACGCCGCCGGCACCGCGATGATCATCACGTCCGGCACCAGGTTGTCGCCGCTGATGGCGATCGAGCGCGGCGAGCGCGCCACCTTTTTCAAGCCGAGCGCCAATCCGGTGAAGGGCTACAAGACCTGGATCGCCGGGCAATTGGAACCGGCGGGCCGGCTCACCGTCGACGCCGGCGCCATAGGCGCGCTGAAATCGGGCAAGTCGCTGCTGCCGGCCGGCGTGAAACTCGTCAGCGGCAATTTTGCGCGCGGCGACACGGTGGCGATCCTGTCGCCCGAGGGCCGCGAGATCGCGCGCGGGCTGGTTGCCTACGATGCCGCCGATGCCGTAAGGATCGCGGGTTTGAAGACGGCCGAGATCGAAAATGTGCTCGGCTACGAGGCGCGCTCGGCGATGATCCATCGCGACGACCTTGTGGTAAGTGTCAGCGGCGACCAAGTATTGGCCGACGACTAGAAGATCGGCCGACGACCAGGCGGAGGGATGAACCATGCTGAAGCTGCATGAAAAATCCGGCGAAGACACTGTGGCGCTAATGGCCGATATCGGCCGCCGCGCCCGCGCCGCCGCCCGACCGTTGGCCGTCGCTTCCACCAAGGCCAAGAACGCCGCGCTTGTCGCCATGGCCGATGCCATCCTGCGCAACGAGCAAGCGATCCTCGACGCCAACGCCATCGACATGTCGAATGGCGAGGAAGCCGGGCTGTCCGGTTCCTTCATGGACCGCCTGAAGCTGACGCCCTCGCGCATCAAGGCGATGGCCGAGGGCATTCGCGAGATCGCCGCGCTCAAGGATCCGGTCGGCGACGTCATCGCCGAATGGGAACGGCCGAACGGGCTGCACATCGAGCGCGTGCGCACGCCGCTCGGCGTCATCGGCGTCATCTATGAAAGCCGCCCCAACGTGACGGCGGACGCCGGCGCGCTTTGCCTCAAGGCCGGCAATTCGGTGATCCTGCGCGGCGGCTCGGATTCGCTCAATTCGTCGTCCGCAATCCACGCCTGCATGGTCGAAGGGCTGAAGGTGGCCGGCCTGCCGCAGGATGCCATCCAGCTTGTGCCGACCGCCGACCGCGCCGCCGTCGGCGAGATGCTCAAAGGCTTGAGCGGCAATCTCGATGTCATTATCCCGCGCGGCGGCAAAAGTCTGGTCGGGCGCGTGCAAAGCGAGGCGCGGGTGCCGGTCTTCGCACATCTGGAAGGCATCTGCCATCTCTACATCGACCGCTCGGCCAAGCTCGACATGGCCGTCAAGATCGCCGTCAACGCCAAGATGCGGCGCACCGGCGTGTGCGGTGCCGCCGAGACCTTGCTGGTCGACCGCGCGGTGGTCTCCACGCATCTGGTGCCGATCCTGGAAGCGCTACGCGCCGCCGGCTGCGAGATCCATGCCGACGCCGAGGTGATCAGGGCTTTCGCCGACGCCAGCCCGGCGACCGACGCCGACTGGGTGACGGAGTATCTCGACGCCATCATCGCGGTGAAGCTGGTCGACGATGTCGCCGGGGCGATCGAGCATATCGAGACCTTCTCGTCGCACCACACCGAGGCGATCGTCGCCGAGGATGCGCAAGCGGTCGAAAAATTCTTCAACGAGATCGACTCGGCGATCCTCCTGCACAACGCATCGACGCAGTTCGCCGATGGCGGCGAGTTCGGCATGGGCGCGGAGATCGGCATCGCCACCGGCAAGATGCATGCGCGCGGACCGGTCGGCGTCGAGCAGTTGACCTCGTTCAAATACCGCGTGCGCGGGTCGGGGCAGGTGAGGCCTTGACGCTTGTTGCCGTAAGGGGTTGAAGCTTGCGCCCAGGCCCCCCTCTCTGCCCTGCCGGCCATCTCCCCCTCAAGGGGGGAGATTGGCTGTTTCGCCGACGGTCCTCTGCTTGCAACGTCGGCGATTGGCGAAAGCATAGGCGCCATCTGATCTCCCCCCTTGTGGGGGAGATGGCCGGCAGGGCAGAGAGGGGGGCCTAGCACAATGCTCTCCCTTTCCGAGCCCGTCGTTCCTTCGCGCTACTTTCGCATGCCGCACGCCGCCAAGGGGCTGACGGTCGGGCTGTTCGGCGGCTCGTTCAACCCGCCGCATGCCGGTCATGCGCTGGTCGCCGAGATAGCGCTGAGAAGGCTGGCGCTCGACCAGCTGTGGTGGATGGTGACGCCCGGCAATCCGTTGAAAAGCGTGCGGGAACTGGCGCCGCTCGCCGAGCGCATCGAGCTGTCCGAAAAGATCGCCAGGAACCCCAAGATCAAGGTCACCGCCTTCGAGGCGGCGCGGCACGTTCGCTACACCGCCGACACGCTGGCCCTGGTAAAGGCGCGCAACCCGGGTGTCGATTTCGTCTGGATCATGGGCGCGGATAGTTTGCGCGACTTCCACCGCTGGCAGCGCTGGCGCGAGATCGTGTTGACCTTCCCGATTGCGGTCATCGACCGCCCGGGCGCCACGCTCTCCTTCCTGTCGTCAGTGGTCGCCAAAACCTTCGACTATGCCCGCGTCGACGAGGGCGACGCGCCGCTGCTTGCCCGCATGCAGGCGCCGGCCTGGACCTTCATCCACGGCCCGCGCTCTTCGCTCTCCTCCACCGCGATCCGCAAGGCGGCGAAGGAGTAGAGCTTCTTCCTTCTCCCCCTGTGGGAGAAGGTGGATCGGCGCGCAGCGCCGAGACGGATGAGGGGTGCTCCAGCTTGGCCAACGCGCTCGTCTAAGGCCGCAATCACCAGCGTCTCACTCCGCTGGAACACCCCTCATCCGTCTTGCCGCTTCGCGGCAATCCACCTTCCCCCACAAGGGGGGAAGGGAAGTCTGGCCATGTCGCTTTTACGGCGGTCTTTTGCCTTTCGGTAGGCGAAGTTGCGGAAGCATGCTGGAAAAGAACCAAGCCACCGCCGATCCGGGCCGCGCCGCGCAATCGGCGCCGCTGATTGCCATTGCCAGCGTCATCGTGTCGATGGCGCTGATCGCGATCGGCAACGGGCTGATGTTCGCCTATATCCCGGTGCGCCTCGGCGCCGACGGTTTCGACCCGACCTGGGCCGGGCTGATCGTCACCGGGCTTTCGGCCGGCGGGCTGGCCGGCTGCATCCTGACCGGGCCGCTCGTCAAGCGCGTGGGCCACGCCCGCGCCTTCATGGTGCTTTCGGCGCTGATCGCGCTCTCCAATGCCGCGATCGGCGCCGGGCCGATCCCGCTTTTGTGGATCGCCGCGCGGGCCCTTTACGGCTTTGCCATCTGCGGGCTGTTCATCGTCGCTCAGAGCTGGCTCAACGACGCCTTGCCGAACTCGATCCGCGGCCGGGTGATGGCGGTGTTCTATGTCGCCTACATCGCCGGGCTGGGCGTGGGTTATGCCACGCTCGCCGTCGTCGACATCCACACGGCCGCCGCATCGCTGATCGGCATCACCTTCACCGCGCTCTCCATCCTGCCGGTCGGCATGACCAGGCTTGCCCAGCCGCCGGCCCCGCAGGCCGCGTCGGTGGCGCTTCGCCGCGCCTGGCGAATCTCGCCGGTCGGCGTCGCCGGCATGCTGGCGGTCGGCGGCCTGTCGATGATCGTTTCCGGTTTTGCGCCGATCCACGCCACCGCCAAGGGCTACAGCCAGGCCGACGTGGCGCTGCTGTTGTCGGCGATGCCGGTCGGCACGCTGATCCTGCAGATACCGCTCGGCTGGATTTCGGACCGCACCGACCGGCGCTACGTGCTGGCGGGCGCAGCGGCGCTCGCGACCGTCGCCAGTGTTTTAGCCATCGCCTTCGACGGCGGCGCGCTGATGGTGCTGGTGGTGATCTATCTCATCTGGGACGGGGCGTCGGAATCGATCTACGCGCTCTCCAGCGCGCATGCCGCCGACCGCGCCGGCAAGGACGAGCTTCTGGCGCTGTCGAGCTCGATGCTGTTTGCCTGGTCCCTGGCCGGCTTCATCGTGCCGGGCATCGTGACCGCGCTTTCCGTCGTCTTCGGCACCGCGACCTTCATCTATGTCGGCATTGTCATCGCGTCGGCCTTCTGCCTGTTCGTGCTGTGGCGCGTGACGGCGGGCCGGCCGACGCCTGCAGCCCCGAGCGGCAGCTTCGCGCCGATGTCGGCGCAGACACCGCTACCGGTGGAGCTTGCCTTCGCGCCGGACGAGAAGCCCGCTTCCCAGTGAAGAATCGGCAAGTGAAGACCCTTACTGCTTGCGCGCCTCCGGCGCCGGCATTTCCGGCGGCGGCAGGGGGATCGAGATGCCTTCGCTGTCGAAAGCCTGCTTGGCGCGCTTGGTCATGGCGATCTGGGTCGAGAAATAGTCGGCGGCCGACGTCCAGTAGCGCAAGGTGAGCGAAACGCTGTCGCCAAGGCCGGCGACGAAAGCGATCGGCGCCGGTTCGCGGCGGATGCGCTTTTCGGCGCCGGCAATGGCAAGCAGCGTCTTTTGCGCGCGGTCGATGTCGTTCCAGGAGCCGATGCTCAGGCTCACATCGGTGCGCCGCACGCCGTTGCGGGTGAAATTGCGCACGGGCTGGTTCCACAGTGTCGAGTTGGGCGCCAGCACATAGACGCCGTCGACGGAGCGCAGCTTGGTGGCAAAGAGCCCGATCTCCTCGATGGTGCCGGCAATCGAGCCGACCTCGACATATTCGCCGATGCGGAAGGGCCTGAGCGCCAGAAGCATGATGCCGGCGGCGATGTTCTGCAGCGTGCCTTGGAGAGCCAGCCCGATGGCGAGGCCGATGGCGCCTATTGCCGCGATGATGGAGGCGGTCTGCACCCCGAACTGGCCGAGCACCATGATGGTGACCAGGATCAGGATGGCGTAGCGGACGATCTTGGAGAAGAAGTGACGCAGGGTCGCGTCGAAGCCGTGGATATGGCCGAGGCCGGCGGAAATCGAGCGCTCGGCGAGACCGGCGACGAAGTAACCGACAACCAGCAGGATGATGGCGCCGATGGCCGAGAAGGAATAGGAAACGATCAGCGTGCTCAGTTGCGCGAGCCCGGCCTGGATGGTGATGAGGGCGCTTTGCGGGTCGGTTGGCATGAATGAAGTCCCCATTTGGTCAGTGAGCCGATAACCCACGCAAAGCGCAAAGGGTTCCGATTTTTTCGGGACGACGGAACCTGCCTAGGGAAGCCGCGTTGGCGCGGGCAGGGCGCGCCCGTCTTGAAACTGCAATGGAACTCTGCCTATCTAAGTGGTGTCACCTGATTTGCATGGTGATTTGGTTGTTCTTGTTGGGAAAGGAAACACACTGAGAACAGCACTGCGGAAGAAGGCTGACGTCATGCCTTCGCCGGCCGGGATCAGCGGCAACGCCGCCGCGACCCTGGCCATCGACACAGTCCTTGCCAGTCTGGAAGACTCCAAGGCCGAAAATATCGTCTCAATCGACATCCAGGGAAAATCGAGCCTCGGCGACTATATGGTCATCGCCTCCGGCCGATCGCACCGTCATGTCTCGGCTGTCGCCGATCATCTCCTCAAGGCGCTGAAGGATGCCGGCCTCGGCACGGCGCGCGTCGAGGGGCTGGCTGGCGCCGACTGGGTTCTGATCGATTCGGGCGACATCATCGTCCATGTCTTCCGCCCCGAAGTCCGCGAATTCTACAATCTCGAAAAGATGTGGCAGGCGCCGGACCTCGAGGAAGAGACCTTGCACTGAGCCTTGATCCGCGTGCCGTGAACCGTCACGGTATGCGCCAGGACAAGCTCGCCGGGGCGAGGATGAAGATCACCGTTCATGCCGTGGGCCGGATGAAGACCGGCCCCGAGAGAGAACTCGCCGACCGCTATTTCGAGCGCTTCGCCAGGAGCGGGCCCGCGGTCGGGCTGGAATTTGCCGGCATTGTAGAAATCCCCGAAAGCCGCGGACAAAGCGCCGACGAGCGCCGCCGCGAGGAAGCCCAGAAGCTGCAGGCGCAGTTGCAGCCGGGCAGCGTTCTCATCCTGCTCGACGAACGCGGCAAGTCAGTCTCCTCGGAGGACCTGGCCGCCCGCATCGGCCAATTGCGCGACAGTGGTCGCAAGGCGCTGGTCGTGGCCATCGGCGGCGCCGMCGGCCACGACGGGTCCATGCGCGAGCAGGCGGACCTGGTGCTGTCATTCGGCGCGCTAACCTGGCCGCACCAGCTGGTGCGGGTGATGCTGGGCGAGCAGCTTTATCGGATCTCGACCATCCTTTCCGGCCATCCGTATCATCGATCGTGAATAACGGTAGCGACCGGAAAGCTGGGGATTGCCGGCTTGCACCAGGATTTCCGCCCCAATCGCGCGGCAATAGGGTTATTGGGCCGCTTCCAACATGGTTGATGGTTCGTTAACGAAGCGGCGGATAGAGTCGAGGCCTGATGTCTGAAGGCTGGAATTCGAGAACGCGCGCCTGGCGCAGCCGTTGCGGTTTGACCCTTGTCGCCGCCGCGGTCGCGCTCGGGCCGGTCCGGGCGGCCGAAAATTCGCTCGACCTGACGCCCGACCCGGATCAGAGCCGGGCCGAATACGAGCAGGTTTCCAAGGAGATCACGCTGTCGTCGGAGCGGCTGGCCAAGCTCGCCGCCGACATCGCCTCTGTGCGCAAGGACTATACCTCGATCACCGCGGCGCTCATCCAGTCGGCGATGACGGAGCAGAAGCTCGGCCAGGACATCGAGGACATCGGCGCCAAGCTCGAAGGGCTGAAGGCCGAGGAAACGAAGCTGCGCGCCTCGCTCATGGCGCGGCGCGACGTGCTGGCCGAGGTGTTGGGCGCCCTGCAGCGCATGGGGCTCAATCCGCCGCCGGCGATCCTGGTCAAGCCCGAAGACGCGCTGTCGTCGGTGCGCAGCGCCATCCTGCTCGGCGCGGTGGTGCCGGAACTGCGCCAGCAGACCGAAAGGCTGATGGCCGATCTCAAGGAGCAGACCCGCGTCACGGCCTCGATCGAGGCGGAACGGGCGAGACTCACCACCGCTGTCACCGACCAGACGGCCGAAAAGAAGCGGCTCACCATGCTGCTGGAGGCCAAGAAAAAGCTGCAGGCCGATACCCAGACGGCGATCGCGGCCGAGCAGCAGCACTCGCAACAGCTGGCGGCGAAGGCAAGCAGCCTCAAGGACCTGATCGCCTCGCTGGAAGCCGACAAGGCGCGCAAGGCACAAGACCAGGTCAAGGCGAGCGAGCGGAAATCGACGGACAGCGACACGACGGCCTCGACCACCGAGCTCGCCGCGCTGCCGGTACCGGAGGCCAATCGCCTCACCGGATCGGCGCCGTTTTCGGCCTTGCAAGGCCAGATCGCCCTGCCGGTCATCGGCAAGATCAAACGGCGTTTCGGCACCGACGACGGCAGTGGCGCGGCGATGCAGGGTGACATGGTTGCGACACAATCGGGGGCCATCGTCACCGCGCCGGCGGATGGAAACGTGCTTTATGCGGGGCCGTTTCGCTCCTATGGTCAACTCTTGATCCTCAATGCCGGCGACGGGTATCATGTCGTTCTGGCGGGGATGAGCAGAATCAGCGTCGCGACGGGACAGTCGGTGCTCGCAGGGGAGCCGATCGGCGCGATGGGAGAGGCCCGGGTGGCAAGCACCTCGGCCTCGCGGAATGAGAATTCGACGTCGGAACTCTATGTCGAGTTCCGCAAGGATGGAAAACCCGTCGATCCGGCCCCGTGGTGGGCGGATCGATTTTCTGGAAGGACGTGAAATGATGCGGAAACTGTCGCTTCTGTTTGCCGGCGCGCTGATGGGCGCATCGGCAATGAGCCTGGTCTACGGCGCACCGGGCTCGGCGGCGAACGCTGCGGGTTCGGAAACGTATAAGCAGCTGGCGATCTTCGGCGACATCTTCGAGCGCGTGCGCGCGAATTACGTGACGCCGCCGGACGACAAGTCGCTGGTCGAGAACGCCATCAACGGCATGTTGGCCTCGCTTGACCCGCACTCTTCCTACATGAATGCCGAGCAGGCGCAGGACATGCGCGTGCAGACCAAGGGCGAGTTCGGCGGCCTCGGCATCGAGGTCACCATGGAGAACGACCTCGTCAAGGTGATCACGCCGATCGACGACACGCCGGCCGCCAAGGCGGGTGTGCTTGCCGGCGACTACATCGCCAAGATCGACGGCGAGGAAGTTCGCGGCCTGACCTTGAACGACGCGGTCGAGAAGATGCGCGGGCCGGTCAACACGCCGATCAAGCTTACCATCCTGCGCCAGGGCGCCGACAAGCCGATCGAGCTGACGGTGGTGCGCGACATCATCAAGGTCAAGGCGGTGAAGTACCGGGTCGAGAACGACATCGGCTACATGAAGATTACCTCCTTCACCGAAAAGACCTATGACGATCTCGAGAACGCCATCGAGAACATCAAGAAGCAGGTGCCGAACGACAAGCTGAAAGGCTACGTGCTCGACCTTCGCCTCAATCCCGGTGGCCTGCTCGACCAGGCGGTCAGCGTGTCGGATGCCTTCCTCAAGCGCGGCGAGATCGTTTCGACGCGCGGCCGCGACCCGAAGGACGTCACCCGCTTCGACGCCAAGCCGAAGCAGGTCGACGACATCAACGGCAAGCCGATGATCGTGCTGGTCAATGGCGGCTCGGCGAGCGCCTCGGAAATCGTCGCCGGCGCGCTGCAGGATCTGCGTCGCGTCACGGTGGTCGGCACGCAGTCCTTCGGCAAGGGCTCGGTGCAGACCATCATCCCGCTCGGCGAGAACGGCGCGCTCAGGCTGACCACGGCGCTCTATTACACGCCGTCGGGCAAGTCGATCCAGGGCAAGGGCATCACGCCCGATATCAAGGTCGACCAGCCGTTGCCGCCGGATCTGCAGGGCCGCGACCTGACCCGCGGCGAATCCGATCTCAAGGGCCACATCAAGGGCGCCGACGAAAGCAAGACCGGTTCGGGCTCGGCCGCCTATGTGCCGCCGGATCCGAAGGACGATTTGCAGCTGATCTATGCCGAGCAGCTGTTGCGCGGCGAAAAGACCGATCCGTCGTTCCCGCCGAACCCGGACAAGGCCGTGCTGAACCAGTAATGCAGTCCGGCTCTGGCCGGTCGAGCGAAGCAATGCAATGCTGCCGGGGCCGCGAGGTTCCGGCAGTTTGATTCGGGGATCGCGGCTGGGGCGCCACGCGTCTGGGGTATCGCGCCAGCGATTGCGAAGTTCACGCGAGACGTCACGCAGAACGTGAGCTTGGCGTGCTTCCGGGGAAACACGACTTGGCTGAGATCGGCAAGGATATCGAACGCCCGCTGGGACAGACACTCCGGCCTCGGCGCACGGCCTCGCGCGGCATAGGCTCCGGCTCGCTCGTCGCTGTGCTGGCCGTGCTTGGCGTGATCGGTGTTTCCGGCGCTATTGCGCTGCGTGAAAAGCCGTTCCGCAAGCCGGAAGAAGTGGCCGTTTCGACACCGAAGGTCACGGCGGCCCCGGTGGCGGCGCCTTCGCCGGCGCCCGCGCCGGCCCCGGTCGCCGCGGCGACGCCACAGAACAGCACGCCGATGAAGAGCGGCGGGCCGCAGATCATCCACGTCCAGACCGAGGAAGGCGACGGTCCGCCGAAGGCGGCGATCGTCATCCGCGACCCGTCGACGCTCGGCCAGAACCTGAAGGTCGCCCACATCCCGGACAGGGCACTGATCGAGGCCAGCGACACCGGTCCGCTGCCGATGCGCTCCGCCGACGGCAGGCGGCCCTTCGACGTCTATGCGCGGCCGTGGTCGGGCGCGCGCGGCGCGCGCGTGGCGATCGTCATCGGCGGCCTCGCGGTTTCGCAGACCGGCACCCAGGCCGCGATCGCCAAGCTGCCGGCCGAAGTGACGCTGGCCTTCGCGCCGCAAGGCAACAGCATCGGCCGCTGGATGCAGGCGGCAAGGCAGAGCGGGCATGAGGTCGTCATGCAGGTGCCGCTCGAGCCGTTCGATTATCCGAACGTCAATCCCGGCCGCAACACGCTGACGGTGGCGGCCAGCCCGGACGAGAACCTGAAGAGCCTGCACTGGGCGCTGTCGCGCACGACCAACTATACCGGGGTCATGAACTATATGGGCGCGCGCTTCTCGGCCGATGCATCAGCGATGGGACCGTTCATGGCCGAGCTCGGCAAGCGGGGTCTGGCCTATATCGACGACGGCTCATCCTCCCGCAGCGTTGCGCCTGATCTCGCGCTGAAGGATGGCGTGCCGTTCGTCGCCGGCGACATGGCGATCGATGCCGTGCAGGACCGCGGCGAAATCCTCAAGAAGCTCGACAGCCTGGAAGCGACGGCGCGGGCCAAGGGCAGCGCGGTCGGCATCGGTTCGGCCTTCGACATCACGGTCGACACGGTGACATCCTGGATTGCCGAAGCAAAGAAGCGCGGCATCGAGATCGTGCCGATCTCGGCGGTGGCCATTGATCCGCAAAAAGGCTAGCAGCCGTTTTGATAATTCTACTCCGGCGGGCATCTGGCGGCGTTTTCTGCGCTTCCGGTGCTCACGTACTTTAAAGTACGCTCCGCTCCGGTTCTCGAAACCACTCGCCACCTGCCTCGCCGGAGCGAATTCTCAAAACGGCTGGAAAACCCGATGTCCAAAAAAAAGATCGATCCCGAAACGCTGCCTTATCGTCCCTGCGTCGGGCTGATGATCCTCAACAAAGCAGGTCTGGTCTGGGTCGGGCACCGCATCGCCGAACCGGACAGCGAGTTTGCCGGCACGACGCAGCTTTGGCAGATGCCGCAGGGCGGCATCGACAAGGGCGAGGAGCCGATCGCGGCCGCCGGGCGCGAGCTCTACGAGGAAACCGGCATGCGCAGCGTCTCGCTGCTTGCCGAGGCGCCGCACTGGATCAATTACGACCTGCCGCCGCATCTGGTCGGCGTCGCCTTCAAGGGCCGCTATCGCGGCCAGACGCAGAAATGGTTCGCCTACCGGTTCGAGGGCGACGAAGGCGAGATCGAGATCAATCCGCCGCCCGGCGGCCACACCGCCGAATTCGACGAATGGGCCTGGCGGCCGATGCGGGAGCTGCCCGAGCTGATCGTGCCGTTCAAGCGCAAGGTCTACGAGCAGGTGGTGGCGGCCTTCCAGCACCTGGCTTCCTGAGGCTGTCGATATTCAGGTGAGGCCGGCCTGCAAATGGCGGCTTCCTGCGCTTCCGGTGCTCACGTACTTTAAGTACGCTCCGCTCCGGCCTTCGCCGGCCGAAGCCCTCATAAGTGTCTCCGCTCTATGAAGGCTACGGCCGGCGTAGGCCGGTTCTCGGAACCCACCCAGTTTGGTCGCTTCGCGCCCGTCTTCGACTCCGACTCGGCCTGACCTGAATCTCGACAGCCTCAGGCAGTTGCTGCATCGATGACAGAATTCTATTGATTGTCGATGCAATGAGCGGGGGTCGCCATGAACGACGACACCGGACGCGGGTTTCCGGCACATGAGGCAAGCAGCGGTTCGACAGTGAGCGAGGCTGCCGCCGGGGCGATCCTGACGATCGACCTCGGGGCCATTCGGGAAAACTATCGCCGGCTGAAGGCGCGGCTGAACGGCGTCCGCTGCGCCGGCGTGCTCAAGGCCGACGGCTATGGGCTTGGTGCCGCGCAAGTGGCCTCGGCGCTGGCGAAAGAGGGCTGCGACCTCTTCTTCGTCGCGCTGCTCGGCGAGGGCATCGCGCTGCGCAAGGCGATCGGGCCGGGGCCGGGCATCTTCGTGCTGAACGGACTGCCGCCGGGTTCGGAACCGGAAGCCGCGGCGGCCGGGCTTTGCCCGGTCATCAACAGCGCCATGCAGCTGAGAGCCTGGCGCGAGACCGCGCGCGGCAAAGGCCGGAGCCTGCCCGCCGCCATCCAGGTCGACAGCGGCATGGCCAGGCTCGGCATGGCGCCGGCGGAAGTCGAGGCGGTCGCAAGCGCAGCCGGCGCCTTCGATGGCATCGACATCCGTTTCGTGATGAGCCATCTCGCCCGCGCCGACGAGCCGCAACAGGCGGCGAACGAGAAGCAGCGGCGCGAATTCGAACGGCTGCGCGAGATGCTGCCCGCGGCGCCCGCCTCCCTGGCCAATTCGTCCGGCATCTTTCTCGGACCGGCCTATCACTACGACCTTGCCCGTCCGGGGGCTGCGCTCTACGGCGTCAATCCGACGCCCCATGCACCCAACCCGATGCTGCCGGTGATAGGGCTGCAAGCCAAGGTGGCGCAGACGCGGCAGGTCGGCGCGGGCGTGGGCATCGGTTATGGCCACACCCGTCATGCGGACGGGCCGCTCGATCTCGCGACCATTTCACTGGGCTATGGCGACGGCTGGCACCGGCGCGCGGCTTCAGCCGCGTGGTTCGAGGGCGTGCGCTTGCCGTTCATCGGGCGTGTGTCGATGGACTCGATCATCCTCGACATTTCTGCGCTTCCGGCAGGCCGGCTCAGGGAAGGCGACCTCGTCGAGCTCATCGGTCCCTCGCAAAGCGTCGACGACGCGGCCGGCCACGCCGGCACCATCGGCTACGAGATATTGACCAGCCTGGGTGCGCGCTTTCACCGCAGCTACATTGGGGCTTAGAGCGGCGCGGCGATTTATAGGATCGCCGCTCCGCTCTAAGTCTTTTGATTTTCGCAATCCCGGGCGGAAAACCGCTGCCCACTTTTCCTGGGATTGCTTCTGAAGCCGAGAGGCTTGCTTGACAAGCCAGGGCTTCTCGGCAAGGTTCGGGGCATGAGCAACCTCGCTTATATCAAAACCTGCTTCAGGGTTTGCCCCATCGCGGGAGCGTAGCCCCGGCGTGGCCGCCAATGCCGGTGGCCGAGTGAACCGGGGCGTTTGAATTCCAGACATTTCATCGAGCCGGTGGCCTTTGCGGCCTGGCTTTGTTCGCCGCCTTCGACGTGGCGGCTTGCGCGCATCCGTTTCCCCGATGCGCCAACACATGAGGTTTGCCATGCATGCAGCGACGCAATCGCGTTCCACCATCCTTGTCAGCGCGGCGGATCGCGACCGGCTGAGCAATCTCGCCAGGGCCTTTCTCGACCGCGTGCCCGACATGGCCGAGGGCCTGCTTGCCGAGATGGACCGCGCCCGGGTCGCCACCGAGGCGGCAATGCCCGCCGACGTGGTGCGGATGGGCTCGACGGTGACGCTTCACGACGCCGAGGGAAGCATTCAGACGGTGACGCTGGTCTATCCGGCCGAGGCCGATATCGCCGAAAAACGCATATCGGTGCTGACGCCGCTTGGTACGGCGCTGATCGGCGCGCGTGCCGGCCGCACGGTCTCCTGGCGGAGCCGCGACAGCCGGGTTCTCTCTGCAACGATCGACGCCGTCGAACAAGCGCGGAGGATGGCATGACCAGCACCGTCTACCGCCTGACAGCGAAGGACTTCGCGATGATCGAGGCGATGCTGATGCGCCGTCGCGCGTTTGCCGATCCGATCGTGCCGATGCTCGAACGCAAGCTCGCCGAAAGCCGCGTTGTTGCGACGGGGGTCGTCGAGCCCGACCTTGCCACGCTCAACAGCCGCGTGACTTTCCGCGTCGGCGGCGGTTCGTCGCAGACGCGGACGCTGGTGCAGGCCGAAGCATCCGCTCCCGTCGGCTCCAGCCTGCCGGTCGCCACGTGGCGCGGTCTCCGCCTGCTTGGCATGAGGGCGGGCCAATCCGCGCTGGCCGAGCGGCCCGACGGCCCTGCCGAGGAGGTCTTTCTCGAGGACGTGGCCTATCAGCCGGAGGCCGCGCGGCGAGCGGCGCAGGACCGCGCCGCCGAACGATCTCGCCACGGCCTCAAGCTGGTCCACAGCGCGCCCGCCGGTGACTGGCCTCTTGGCGGGCGCGGCAAAATCCGGCAGACAGAAGGGGACGATCCGGGCCCTTCCGCGGCATGATCGGCTTTGAGGGAGCATAGAATGAAAGTCATCGTGCTGGGCGGCGGCGTGATCGGGGTCACCACCGCCTACTTCCTCGCCGAGGCCGGTCACGAAGTGACCGTCTACGATCGCCAGCCGGGGCCGGCGCTCGAAACCAGCTTCGCCAATGCCGGCGAAGTATCGCCGGGCTATGCCTCGCCCTGGGCCGGGCCCGGCATTCCGGTCAAAGCGGTTAAATGGCTGCTGATGAAATACGGACCGCTGGTGGTGCGGCCCGCCTTCGACCCGAATATGTGGACGTGGCTCCTCAAGATGCTGCGCAACTGCACGGCCGAGCGCTACGCGCTCAACAAGTCGCGCATGGTGCCGCTTGCCGAATACAGCCGCGACACGCTGAAGGCGCTGCGCGAAGCGACCGGCATCACCTACGACGAACGGACCAAAGGCACGCTGCAGCTCTTCCGCAAGCAGAAGCAGCTCGACGGCACCGGCGGCGACGTCGAGGTGCTGAAGAAATACGGCGTGCCTTACGAGATCCTCGACCGTGACGGCTGTGTCGCCGCCGAGCCGGCCCTTGCGGCGGTGCGCGACAAGTTCGTCGGCGGCCTCAGGCTTCCGGGCGACGAGACCGGCGACTGCAAGATGTTCACCGACAAGCTCGCGGAACTCTGCGTGGCGCGGGGCGTGACCTTCGAATACGGCTCGACCGTCCGGAAAGTCGTCAGGAACCGCAATCGCCTCACCAATATCCTCACGGATACCGGATGGAAATCCGCGGATGCCTTCGTGATGGCGATGGGCAGTTATTCGGCGCAATTCATGCGCTCGCTGGGGCGGCCGATTCCGGTCTATCCGGTCAAGGGCTATTCGATCACGGTGCCGATCAGCAATGCCGAGGCCGCCCCGGTGTCGACCGTCATGGACGAGACCTACAAGGTGGCGATCACCAGGCTCGGCGACCGCATCCGCGTCGGCGGCACGGCGGAGATTTCCGGCTATGATCTTCGCCTGCATGAATCGCGCCGCCGCACGCTCGAACACTCGGTCGGCGATCTCTTCCCCGGCGGCGGCGACCTCAAGGCGGCGAGCTTCTGGTGCGGCTTGCGGCCGATGACGCCGGACGGACCGCCCCTGATCGGGCTAAGCGAGGTTGCCAACCTCTATCTCAACACCGGCCACGGCACGCTCGGCTGGACCATGGCCTGCGGCTCCGCCAAGGTGCTTGCCGACATCATGTCGAACCGGGTGCCGGAGATCAACGCGCGCGATCTGAGCCCGGAGCGGTATCTGAAGCCGATCTAAGGTGCGCCGATATTCAGGTGATGCCGGCCTGACCTGAATCTCGACACACCTAAAGCGCGTCGCGCTGAAACGGATTCAGGCGACGCGCTTTAAGTCTTTGTTTTGATGCATGTCGTTGTCCCAGAACCGCCGCACACTTCTGGGCGACATGCATTAATTCATGTCCAGCGGTGGCGTTCAGAACGCCTCCCGGACCCAGGTGTCGCTGAACAGCAGCCGGTAGGCCCAGCCGATCGTGACATTGGTGGCGACCGGGCGCGAATGGGCGAGGTAGTCGTCATAGACCGGCTTCATGCGGCGGTAGAAAGCCGGATCGAGCACGACCATCCCGTTCTCCGAGTCGTGGAAGAAGCTGCGGTTGTTGAGGTTGACCGAGGAGATGGCGACTAGCCTTTCGTCGATCATCATGATCTTGGAATGCAAGACGACATCCGGCGCCTTGAACTCGCGGATGTTGACGCGGTCGCCATATTTCTCGACGAACAGCTTGTTGAGCGCGGTGAGGAACCGGCCGCCGATATCGCCCTTGAGGTCGATGCGGCCGACGACATCGATCTTCACGCCCCTGGCCAGCGCCCGGTCGAAGGCCCGGGCGATATCGGGCGTCAGGTTGAGGTAGGGATTGACGATCTGGATGCGATGCTCGGCGGTGTCGATCAGCTCGACGAAATAGGCCTCCAGCGCATGCCCGTCCTCATAAGGCACGGAAATGAAATGCCGCGCCATGCCGCGCGGGGCCGCGCCGGAACGGACCGGAATGGAAAACGGCCGCGACAAATTGGTGTCGGCGTCGCGCAGCCAGACGGTCGACAGATGCGCGGCCAGCGTCTCGACGGTCGCCGGGTCGGCGATCTCGATGTCGAAGTCGCTCCAGTTGGAATAGTAATTCAGCGAGAAGCCGTCGGTCTTGCCGTATTGCTCCAGGTCCGGATAGCGGGTCAGGTCGACCGGTCTGTGGAACAGGAAGCCGTCATGGATGTTGCGGCCGCCGATGATGACGCGCGAGCGTCCGGGCTCTTCGGCCAGCGTCGCCAGCATCTTGATATGGTGAACCTTGTGCAGCTGCGAGATCTGCTCGTCGAACGGCGCGCCGTGATCCGCCTGCCAGCGATATTCCTGCAATTGGACGTTGGGGAACTCCGCCGCCAGCCGATGCAGCATGACGTCGTCCTTCTCGCGTTCCAGAACGTCGGTCACCAGGATGCGCACCTTGGTGCCAAGTGCCGCATGGTGGCGGACCAGCCGCTCCATGATGCGGCCGGAGAAATCCGCCTTGAACTCCAGCGACGATAGATAGATCAGCCTGAGTTTCGGCGCGTTGGAGAAATCGAGCGGCAGCTCGGGGTCGGCCTTGTCGAAGGCGCTGTCGGGCAGCGTCCTGCCGAGCAGGGCCTCGACCTTGGCATTGAAACCGTCGCGCGATTTGCGCAGCAGGGTCGGCGACCCCAGCGGCAGGGCGCAGGTCTGCGACAGCCAGCGCCCGGCATAGAAGACGCGGTCGAGTTCCTCCATCCCCGCCGGGTCGGGCACCGGACAGCGGTCGTAGCGGCTGTCGAGCCCCGCGATCCAGGGATCGGCGCTCTCTTCGCGCAGCAAGGTCAGCGGCGCGCCGGCCGGCGCCAGGGTGGAAGCGACGCGCAGATCGCAGCGGGTCAGCGCCTGGTCCGGAAACAGGCTGACCAAGGTTTCGGCGGCGGTCAGGCTCAGATGGAATGGCGAGGCCGCGGCGACGGTGGTCGATCGTCCCGACGCCCGGATCGCGAGCGGACCGTTGCAGGTGCCGCCGATGTCGACGGGCTGTTGCCCCGCCTGGCGCAGCACGATCTCGACCGAACGTGCCTCAAGGCCGGAGAAGCTGAAGATCTTGAGCGCCGAGGGCCGCGCGGCGGCATCGAGATAGAGCGTCTGGCGCGACATGCGCCAGCGCCCGGTGAACCGGCCTTCGCCCGGCTTGTCCGACGTCGGCGCCAGCTCGGTGTCGTCGAGCGGTTTGGCGCGCCGTTGCAGCGTCGGATAGGTCGCGTGGAAGTCGCTGTTTTGGACATCGCGCCAGTCGCGGCCGAAGCGGCCGGTGCCGTTGGCGCGGTCGAGCGCATCGAGGCGGCTTTGGGCGAGCAGCGCCTGGAACTGCTTGTCATAGGCGCTGTTGCCGTCGCTGCCGAAATAGTGTGCTCCGGCGATCTCGGCGCCGTTGCTGTCGGCCGAGACCGGCAGGCGGCCGCAGGCGCCGTCGCCCGGAAAGAAGGCGCAGGCCGAATACCCGGGCATGCCGGCGCAACCGGCAAGTGCTGCCAGCGCCAGTCCAAGCAGCGCCTTGGCGACAGCTGACTTGAGCCTCATCCGGTCGCCCCGTTGATAGCCTTGAGCCCGGCAGGGTCGCGCGGCGGCATGAAGCCTTGCGGGAAGACCCTGCAGAGGGGAAACGCGAAGGTGGCGATCAGCAGCTCGGCCTCGCTTCGCATCTTGCGCGGCGTCGCCCTGTCGTCGCGGATCTTCCTGGCGGAAGCGACCAGCGCGCCGTCGCAGTCGCAATGATTGTGCCGGGAAATATAGCAGGCGTCGTGGACCCGGCAGGCGGCGTCAAGACGGT
Source organism: Mesorhizobium sp. RIZ17 (assembly GCF_051127865.1). Classification (NCBI taxonomy): domain Bacteria; kingdom Pseudomonadati; phylum Pseudomonadota; class Alphaproteobacteria; order Hyphomicrobiales; family Phyllobacteriaceae; genus Mesorhizobium; species Mesorhizobium sp. RIZ17. The sequence goes on along the minus strand of NZ_CP147861.1, from coordinate 1,443,446 downwards.
CGACCGGCCTTGCCGAGAGATCGCCGGTGCGCGTGCCCGGGCCGCAATAATTGCCGATGACGAAAGGCGAGGACCGCGCCATGGCGTAGCGGATCGGCTTCGGCAATTCTGATTCCGGCACCCTGGTCCATGGATTGGCGCAGTCGGATAGCAAAAACAGCGGCAGAATGGCAAGAACGGCTCGCATGTCTCCGCCGGCGTTTCGAAGATTGTCCCCCAGAGCGTTTCACCGTTTCACGAAAACGGCGAACCGCTCTATCTCTTTGTTTTGACGCAATTCCAGGCAAAAGGCTACGGCGAAGGCGCCCAGCCCGACCGCTCACACTTTTCCTAGAATTGCTCTAGCGCTCCATCATGGCATGGCGAAGCGCGCTGACGCCACAGTCGCCGGATTTGTGCCGGAGGCAAGGCGGCAACGACCAACTGCCTGTGATAGGATCGGCCGCAGCGAGGGGGCTTTGGAATGCGTCTTTTTCTTGTTGCGGCGGCGGCCGCATGTCTGACCTGCGGGTCGGTGGCGCTTGCCGCGGACAAGACCGTTCACGACAAGGAGCACGGCTTTTCGCTGACCTATCCCGAAGAATGGACAAGCGAAGCCACCTTTGGCGATACGATGCGGCTCAAGCTCAAAACCGGCGAAGAGGGCCTGACCTGCAGGGTATCGCAAAATCGCTACGACCCGGCTGCCCCCGACAATCCGCCAGATCCCAGAGCGTTCATGGAGAAAGACTGGGTGCTGAGCAACTGGCAGACCATGATCGGCGTTGCCTATCAGTCGGCCAGCTTCAGCCTGGACAGGCTGGCGCATTTCCCGGACGGCTATCCGGTGCGGATCGCCGACATGGATTTCCACTATGCCGATGACAATGTCAGCTTCTACGGCCACTCCCGCATCGCGCTGACGCTGCGCCGTTCGCATTACGGCTTCGTCGATTGCGGGATCACCGGCGACAGCGCTGAGGAAGCGGCGCGGAAATGGGCGCCGCTTGCGGACGAAGCGGGGAAAGTGGTGAGCTCTTTCGTGCTCGACGCGGATTAGTCCCTCACCGTCTATTTCGTGAAATCAGCGCAAACGCCGGGGATTGGTCGAAAGCCGCCCCAACCTCGTCATTCTATGGCGGAGCAAGGAGCGAAGCGACGCGGCGCAGACCATAGAATCCATGCCGTGATTTGGAAGCGTTGCTGCGGTGCAGAATTCTGCTCCGCAGCGCCTTCGATCAAGGTAACGGCATGGATTCCAGGGTCTTCGCGACGGAGCTTCGCTCCTGCTCCGCCCTAGAATGACGATCGCGATGGGCGTTTCGGCCAATCTCCAAGGCATGCCGCCTGCCGACGCAGACAGAGCCGATCGGTCAAGATTTCTGTACCGGGGAACTGGTATGTTTCGCTTAAGCGGTCCTGGACCGTGCCCTAAACAAAAAGGCCCCGTTCCCGCTCCACCGCCTTGGTGATGAAGTTTGCGACGAGCTGGACGCGGCGCAGCGGCCTCACCGATTCGTGATAGACCAGCCAGTAGGCGCGGCGGATGGGCGCAACGATGTCGACCGGCACCAGCTCCGGCATCGAACGGGCGACGAAAGTGTGCAGGATGCCGATGCCGGCGCCGGAGCGCACCGCCTCGGCCTGGCCGAGCGCCGAGGAGATGGCGAAGCTGGTGCGCCATTCCGGGCTGAACTCGGCGGCATAGTCGAGCGAGGGGCTGACGATCAGGTCCGGCACATAACCAATCAGCGTATGGCTGCCGAGCTCGGCCGGCGTCTTGGGCAGGCCGTTGGCGTCGGCATAGGCGCGGGAGGCGAAGAGACCCAGCGTGTAGTCGACCAGCTTGCCGGCCACCAGCCGGCCTTCGGTCGGCCGCTCGACGGTGATCGCGATATCGGCCTCGCGCCTGGACAGCGAGAAGGAGCGCGGCACCGGCACCAGCTGGATGGTGAGCTCACGATGCAGCGCCGTCAGCTCGCCCAGCCGCTTTGCCAGGAAAGCGACGCCAAATCCGTCGGGCGCGCCGATGCGCACGGTTCCCGAAACGTCGTCGCCCTCGCCGGCGATGGTCGAGCGCGCGGCGATCATGTCGCCTTCCATGCGCTCGGCTATGTCGAGGAAGCGCTCGCCGGCCGGGGTCAGTTCGCTGCCGGTGGTCAGGCGGCGGAAGAGCTTTGTCCTGAGAGCTTCCTCGAGCGCGACGATGCGGCGCGAGACGGTCGCATGGTTGAGCTCCAGCCGCTTCGCCGCGCCGAGGATCTGCCCTGCACGCGCCACGGCGAGGAAGATGCGGACGTCATCCCAGTTCATCGGAGGTGTCCGCTCTAATTGGCAGCGCGGCGTTCCCGCCCACCCCCCTCTGTCCTGCCGGACATCTCCCCCGCAAGGGGGGAGATTGGCAGCTTCTTTGATGGCGTCTCTTTTCAATCGTTGGTGATTGGCGAAAGCCTGCGTGACGTCTGATCTCCCCCCTTGCGGGGGAGATGGCCGGCAGGCCAGAGGGTGGTGTGAAGGAACGCAAGCTTTGGCCTTTTCAGCAATCCGCCATTTGCGACAATTAATGCACACTCCGGCGTCGTTGTCTATTTTTCGCACAACGGTTGCGATCTTCCTCGCGTTGCCATCGCCGCCGCAAAGGCGGACAATGCGCCATCACCAGAAAAGGGAGAGAAAGCATGATCGAATACGGTCATTTCATCGGCGGCAAGCGTGTCGCCGGCACCAGCGGCCGCAAGCAGGATGTGATGCAGCCGATGGACGGTTCCGTGCGCGGCACGGTGGCGCTCGCTTCGCAGGCGGAACTGCGCGCTGCGGTCGAGAACGCCAAGGCGGCGCAGCCGAAATGGGCCGCCACCAACCCGCAGCGCCGCGTGCGCGTGCTGATGAAATTCCTCGAACTGGTCGCCCGCGACTATGACGAGCTGGCCGACATCCTGGCGCGCGAGCACGGCAAGACCATCGCCGACGCCAAGGGCGACATCCAGCGCGGCCTCGAAGTGGTCGAGGTCTGCATCGGCGCCCCGCACATGATGAAGGGCGAGTTTACCGACGGCGCCGGCCCCGGCATCGACGTCTATTCGATGCGCCAGCCGCTCGGCGTCGTCGCCGGCATCACGCCGTTCAACTTCCCGGCCATGATCCCGCTGTGGAAGATCGCGCCGGCCATCGCCTGCGGCAACGCCTTCATCCTGAAGCCGTCCGAGCGTGATCCGGGCGTGCCGATCCGCATCGCCGAATTGTTCATCGAGGCCGGCCTGCCGGCGGGCATCCTCAATGTCGTTAACGGCGACAAGGAAGTGGTCGACGCTATCCTCGACGATCCGGACATCAAGGCGATCGGCTTCGTCGGCTCGACGCCGATCGCGCACTACATCTATTCGCGTGGCACCGCGGCCGGCAAGCGCGTGCAGTGTTTTGGCGGCGCCAAGAACCACATGATCATCATGCCCGACGCCGACATGGACCAGACGGTCGATGCGCTGATCGGTGCCGGATACGGCTCGGCCGGCGAACGCTGCATGGCGATCTCGGTGGCGGTTCCGGTCGGCAACGACACTGCCAACCGTCTGATGGAAAAGCTGGTGCCGCGCGTGGAAAGCCTGAAGGTCGGCCCGTCGACGGACTCTGCCGCCGATTTCGGCCCGCTGGTGACGGCCCAGGCGCTGGAGCGCGTCAAGGGCTATGTCGACATCGGCGTCAAGGAAGGCGCCAAGCTCGTCGTCGACGGCCGCGGCTTCAAGATGCAGGGCTATGAGAACGGCTACTATATGGGCGGCTGCCTGTTCGACAACGTGACGGCCGACATGCGCATCTACAAGGAAGAAATCTTCGGGCCGGTGCTCTCCGTGGTGCGTGCGCCGCGCTACGAGGACGCCATCAAGCTCGCCAACGACCATGAGATGGGCAATGGCGTCGCCATCTTCACCCGCGACGGCGATGCCGCGCGCGACTTCGCATCCAGAGTCCAGGTCGGCATGGTCGGCGTCAACGTGCCGATCCCGGTTCCGATCGCCTACTACACCTTCGGCGGCTGGAAGGCGTCGTCGTTCGGCGACCTCAACCAGCACGGCCCGGACGCGTTCCGCTTCTACACCAAGACCAAGACGGTTACCTCGCGCTGGCCGTCCGGCATCAAGGACGGCGCCGAGTTCGTCATCCCGACGATGAACTGACCGGACGGTCCAAGACACCATCGAGAAAGCGCGGTGCTAACCCGCGCTTTCTTTTTATGGATGCCGGGAATGCCGCGGCTTTCGTCCATCAGCGTTGTACCGTCCAGCTCGTGCCGCCAAAGGCCAAGCGCAACTTCAGGTGCATGAATTCCTGCCCGTCGCGCTCAGCGAGCATCCGCACCTTCTAATAATTCCATTGCCGTGTGATGGAACCAACAGACCACCCTCCGTCTTAGGCTGTATTCCTGCCATGCGCAGGCAATCAAACAGCGCCGGTGGCAGCCGGGGTTCTCGTCTGGCGCGAGGAGGTGTCAGATGACACGATTTCTTATGGCGACAATGCTGGCTGCGGCGGCGGTGATAACCGGTGGAATCGCGCCGGCGAATGCGGCGGCACAATGCGCGGCGCGCGCGGATATCATCAAGGCGCTTGGCGCCAAGTTTCACGAGAGCGAAGCCGGGCGCGGCCTGATCAATCCGAACGTCGTGCTCGAGATCTTCGTTTCCGATCAGGGAAGCTGGACCGTGCTCGCTTCTGACACCAAGGGGCAAAGTTGCGTGCTCTCCGTCGGTGAGGGTTGGGACAGCCCGACGATCACGGCGGCGATGCCAGGCGCTTGAACCAACGGCTGCGATGCAGAGAGGCCTGGCGCCGCTCAGACCGTCGGGATCGTGCCGCCATCGATGACATATTCGGCGCCGTGGATCGCCGACGCGCGATCCGAAACCAAAAACGCCACCAGCTCTGCGACCTCTTGTGGCCATGCCGGCCGACCGATCGGGATGCCGCCGAGTGCCTCCATAATACTTTGACGCGCGGTTTCCTCGTCCGAACCGGCGTGAGCGGCCAGGCGCTTGACCATGGCTTCCGATGCGGTGGTATGGATCCAGCCCGGCGCCACGGTGTTGACGCGTATACCCTTGGGGCCAAGCTCCTTGGACAATGCCTTGCTGTATGCGGAAAGCGCAGCCTTGGCGGCCGCATACGCCATGGTGGATTCATGCAGCGGCAGCCGACGCTGGATCGACGAGATATGGACGATCGCGCCTGAGCCTTGCTCCACCATTCGGGGGACGAGCAAGCGGTCCAGCCTGACGGCGGCTAACAGGTTGAGGCTGAGTTCCTCCTGCCAGGCCTGATCGGAGAGCGCCGCAAATCCGCCGCCCGGGCTCTTCGATCCGCCGACGCTGTGAACGATGATGTCGACGCCGCCAAACCGGTCGATCGTGGCCGCGGCAACTTCGGTTGCGCCTTCCAGGGTGCTGACGTCGGCCCGCACGAACAGCGTGGACGACGATGTCCCGCTCGCCGAGCGGGCGGTCGTGGCGACCGTCGCGCCCGCCGCGGGGAGCCGGTGGACGATGGCTTCGCCCGCGCCTTTGGTGCCTCCGGTGACCAAGACGCGCTTGCCCGCGAGTTCGTGGCCGTCGATCTCGAACTTCTGCCGGATGGTCATGCCCCGATCTCCAGCTTCTCGATCCGGTCGCCGGCCAGGGTGAAATTGTAATGAAGCGTCGCCGGGCTGCCGGGAAAATTGCCAGAGACGATACCGGCGACCCGCCATGCATCGCCATTGAGGGCGGCATCGGCGACTTCGACCGTCACCCGGTACTTGCGCGTGGTCGCCTCCATCCAGGCGCGGATGGCGGCCGATCCGCTATACGTCTCGCCTTCATCTCGGACCTTGGCGTCCGGCGAGAAAACGGCGAGCATGGCGTCGATGTCGTGACGGTTATTGGCGGCAAAATAGGCCGTCAGCGGCCAGGGAAGGTCTCTGGTCATGGCTTATCTCCGTTTGGGTTCCGGCGCTCGTCGAGGCGTCGGAGCTTGTCCGGTCTCTAAATTGCGTTATGCTGTGGAAATGACAAGAACCGACGAAAAAGTAAGGTACTTACCTGAAAGTAAGTCTGCGACCTTGACGCCTTCGTCCGCGGCGATCGGTGTCGAGAACGTGCTGCGTATTCTCGAGGGCCGGTGGAAACTGGTGATCCTGTTTCATCTGTTCGGCGGCAAGGTGCTGCGCTTCTCCGACCTCGAACGGGCTATTCCCGCGATCTCGCAAAAGATGCTAATCCAACAGCTTCGGCAGATGGAGGCCGACGGGATTGTCCGCCGCATCGTTCACCATCAAGTACCCCCAAAGGTCGAGTATTGCCTGACCGATTGGGGCCAAGCCCTTTGTCCGGCTCTCGATGCCTTGTTGAAATGGGCGGCGCAAAAGGAATCCAGCGGGAGCTGACGTCGAGCCCGGATGGGGCGTGGCGACCGTCTCCGGATGGCCATTCGACAGCGGTTGTCCCGCAGGGAACTGGACCAGAAAATGGGCGTGCCCGAGGGCAGCCCCAACAGGCCAGGGATGACGCTTGTTTTAGGGTCGGGACTTCACCATATCGAATCCAGGGAGTCATGATCTCCCTGGGACAGACCGGAAACCAGAAGGAGCGACGTGATGAAGACGTCCAATCCGGCCTGGAGCCTTCCGGCATACTGAGGCGGCCGAATGTGCCTCCCTTGCCGGAATGCGAAGGCGAAGGAGGTGCCCCATGGCACGCGATTTTTCGTTTCGGTGGGTCAAGCTTACAGCTGTCGGCGCCGTGATGGCGCTGTCGGCATTGCCGGCGTGGGCGCAAGTGATCTGCGGCGGCCATGACTATCTGGTCGCGAGGCTGGCGGCGGCATTCGAGGAGAAGCGGTTGGGCTACGGTGTGGCCGGACAAGCCGCCATCTTCGAGGTGTTCGTCTCGCCGAGCGGGACCTGGACCATCCTGATGACCGACGTCAAAGGCCAGAGTTGCATCCTGGCGGCGGGCGACGGATGGGAAGACACACGGGCCACCACGGTCGGGCAGCCGGGCGGCTGAGGGGTCAGGCGCTGACCCCGTTCACCGTGTGGCGGCTACCTCGGCATGGCCGCGCAGCAGCGCCATCAGCTTCTTGGCGTCCTTGGCTGCGCCTTCCTCGTCGCCGTCTAGGATGGAACGGATCAGCGCCACGTGGTGCTCGGCCGATTCGGCGAGCCCGGTGTCGGCCTTGTAGCGATACCAGAAGCGGCGGCTGTGCGTCTGCAAGGGGGCGGCGACGCGCGCCGCGAAGGGGTTGTCGGCGGCGATGGCCAGCGCTTCGTCGAGCGCCTTGTCGGCCTGGATGAAGGCAAGCACGTTGCCGGAGATCACCGCCTTCTGCATCGCGAGCGCCGCCTCGTGGAACAGGTTGGCGGCCTCGCGGGTGACGAAGCGGGCGGCCGAGCGGGCGAGCACCACCTCGATGCCGCGCCGCGCATCCAGCACCCGCAGCCAGTCGCCGGCGTGAAGTGGAGCGACCGCGATACCCGCGCGGGGTCTAATGTCCAGAAGTCCTTCCCAGGCGAGCCTCTGGATCGCCTCGCGCACTGGGGTGCGTCCGAGACCCAGCCGCTCGATCAGCGCGCCTTCGGTGACGAAGCTCGACGGCGCCAGTTCGAGCGTGACGATCATGTGCTCCAGCGCGCGATAGGCCTTGGTCGCGGCCGGCTCGAAGGTCGCGTTCGCCTCAGCGGATATCAGTGGGGAGATCAACGGCGGGCTCCTGATATATTTTTCATATATCATAATCGATTCAGCGTTGACTCGCCAATCCTTAATAGATATACGGCTGATATATCAGAGGAGAGACAAGCCATGTGGACCGGAGTTTTCCCCGCCGTCACGACCAAATTCACCACCGACGACCGTCTCGACCATGCCGAGATGGAGCGCTGCTACGGGCTACAGATGGAGGCCGGCTGCGACGGCATCATCGTGTGCGGTTCGCTCGGCGAAGGGCCGATGCTGTCGCCTGACGAGAAGATCGAGGTGCTGAAGACGGCGCAGAAAGTCGCCGGCAAGAAGCCGGTGCTTTTGACCGTCAACGAGCCCGGGACCCGTGAGGCGGCTGTTATCGCCAAGCGCGCCGCCGAGGAAGGCGCCGACGGGCTGATGGTGGTGCCGAGCCCGATCTACCACACCGACCCGCAAGAGACGGTCGCCGCCCTTCGCGCCGTCGCGGAAGCCGGCGACCTGCCGGTGATGATCTATTCCAACCGGCTCGCCTATCGCGTCGACGTCACCGTCGACCTGATGGAGGAACTGGCGTCGGACAAGCGCTTCGTCGCCATCAAGGAATCCTCCGACGACATCCGCCGCTCGACTGAGATCATCAACAGGTTTGGCGACCGCTACGATCTCTTCACCGGCGTCGACAATCTCGCCTTCGAGGCGCTGTCGGTCGGCGCCATCGGCTGGGTCGCCGGTCTCGTCACCGCCTTCCCGCGCGAGACGGTCGCCATCTATCAGCTGATGCGGCAGGGCCGCCGCGAGGAGGCGCTGGCGATCTATCGCTGGTTCCGGCCCTTGCTCGACCTCGATGTCTCGACCTATCTGGTCCAAAACATCAAGCTTGCCGAAGTGCTGGCGATCGGTACCAATGACCGCGTGCGCATGCCGCGCCAGCCGCTGTCGGGCGAACGCCGCAAAACGGTCGAGAAGATCGTGCGGGATGCGCTGGCCGTGCGGCCGACGCTGCCGTCGCTCCAGCTGTCTCCTCGATCGGCGGAGAAGATGGTCGCAGCCGAGTAAAGGACAGCACCGACGTGCCAGGAAATTCCAACTCCCCAGGACAAGGGCTCCGCTCCGCTACTGGGAGGTCTTCTCCCCGTGAGCGGGGAGAAGGGGAAGACATCGCCATCATCGGCGGCGGCATCGTCGGCATCTGCGCCGCGGCCCTGCTCTCAGAAGTGGGTCGCAGCGTCACCGTCTTCGACCGCACCGGCATCTGCGAGGAGACGAGCTCCGGCAACGCCGCCGCCTTCGCCTTCTCCGACGTGCTGCCGCTGGCGCATAAGGGGATGATCCGGCAGTTGCCGAAGTGGCTCGCCGATCCGCTGGGGCCGTTGGCCATTCCGCCGGCTTATCTGCCCAAACTCCTGCCCTGGCTGATCCGCTTCTGGCGGGCGGGCGCAGCCAAGCATTACGAGGCGAGCCTGGCGGCGCAGGTCGGCATGATGAAGCTTGCCGAAGCCGAATGGATGGGCCTGCTCGACCGCTCCGGCACGCGGCCGATGCTGCGCGAGGATGGCTCGCTCGAATTCTATGAGAGCGAGGCGGAGTTCCGCGCCTCGCTGTCCGGCTGGGCCGAGCGCGAGCGTTTCGGCATCGGCTTCCGCCATGTCGAGGGCGAGGAGATGGCCGCACTCCAGCCGGGCCTTGCGCCACGCTTCGTCAAGGGCACCTTCGTGCCCAGCTGGAAAACGGTCGCCGATCCCAAGCTGCTCGGCAAGGCGGTCTGGGCCTATGCGGAAAAGCTCGGCGCCCGTTTCGAGCATGGGCGGGTCGAGCGCGTGGAGGCGGGCGCGAACGGCGCGACGATCGTTCTGGCCGACGGCACCAGGCGCACGGCGAAGAAGCTCCTGATCGCCGCCGGGGCCTGGTCGCATCTCCTGGCAAAGGATCTCGGCGACCGTATCCCGCTCGAAACCGAGCGCGGCTACAACACGACGCTGCCGGTGTCCGCGTTCGACGTGAAGCGGCAGCTGATCTTTTCCGGGCATGGCTTCGTCATCACGCCGCTGGAAACAGGAATACGCGTCGGTGGCGCCGTCGAGCTCGGTGGCATCGAGCGGCCGCCCAACTTCGCCCGTTCAAAGGCGATGCTGGAGAAAGCAAAACGTTTCCTGCCCGGGCTCGATCCGTCGGGTGGCCGCGAGTGGATGGGTTTTCGCCCCTCGCTGCCGGATTCGCTGCCGGTGATCGGCGCGGCGCGCGCGCCAAACGTCTATTATGCTTTCGGCCACGGCCATCTCGGCCTGACCCAGTCGGTGGCGACCGGCCGCTTGATCCGCGATCTCGTTCTCGGGCAGACTCCGCCGCTCGATCTCACCCCGTTCCGCGCGCAGCGTTTCTGAAAAAGAGAATATGATGGCCAAAAAATCCTTCTTCTGCATCGACGGCCACACCTGCGGCAACCCGGTGCGGCTTGTCGCCGGCGGCGGGCCGCTGCTCGAGGGTTCGACGATGATGGAGCGGCGGGCGCATTTCCTCGCCGAATATGACTGGATCCGCACCGGTCTGATGTTCGAGCCGCGCGGCCATGACGTGATGTCGGGCTCGATCCTCTATCCGCCGACGCGCGAGGACTGCGACATCGCCATCCTGTTCATCGAGACCTCGGGCTGTCTGCCGATGTGCGGCCACGGCACCATCGGCACGGTAACGATGGCGATCGAGCATGGGCTGGTGAAGCCGAAGACGCCGGGCGTGCTGAGGCTCGACACGCCGGCCGGCCTGGTCATCGCCGAATACAGCCAAGTCGGCGAATATGTCGAGGAGGTGCGCATCACCAATGTGCCTTCCTTCCTCTATGCCGAAGGCCTGACCGTCGAATGCCCGGTGCTCGGCGAGATCAGCGTCGATGTCGCCTATGGCGGCAATTTCTACGCCATCGTCGAGCCGCAGCAGAATTACCGGGACATGGCCGATCATACGGCCGGCGACCTCATCGCCTGGAGTCCGGTGGTGCGGAAGCGGCTCAACGAAAAGTACTCCTTCGTGCATCCGGAGAATCCCGGCATCAACCGGCTGTCGCACATGCTGTGGACCGGCAAGCCCAAACATGCCGAGGCCGACGCGCGCAATGCCGTCTTCTACGGCGACAAGGCGATCGACCGCTCGCCTTGCGGCACGGGCACTTCGGCGCGCATGGCGCAGCTCCATGCCAAGGGCAAGCTCAAACCCGGCGACAGTTTTGTCCATGAATCGATCATCGGCTCGTTGTTCAAGGGCAGGGTCGAAAAGGAGGTCAGCGTCGCAGGCAAGCCGGCGATCATTCCGTCGATCGGCGGTTGGGCTCGCATGACAGGGCTGAACACGATCTTCATCGACGACCGCGATCCGTTCGCGCACGGGTTCATCGTCACCTGAGACGATCAGCCGGTATGCGCTTTGGAGTCGCTTTCCGCCGCTTGAGGGGAGCGAAAAGCACAGTCTCAATGGAGAAGGCAGCTCTGCTTACTGAGGCTTCGCTTCAAGGCCTTTCTATTCGCGCGCGGTGCCTTCCGCCGAAGGCGCGTTGCCGTCACATGGCCGTCACAGATGACGGAAACCTGACCTTGCGGAAGCCGCGACGGTTCCAAAAGCTGCACCCCGATCCGCGCAAGGATTCTTCTTATCAACTTATTTTGACGCTGATTTCTTCGACGCGAGGGTCATCATAAGGTTGAATCGTCAAAGACATTGCGTTGTGCCAATGCTAGGGTCCGCAATAGTCCAGGGGTCGGGGGCGAAAAAAACGGGCAATCGGACGGCGTGCTTCCAAACCACGCGGAGCGATTGAAAAATCACGTTGCAATCCGGGCTCGAAACTTTACGACTAGGGGAAATACGAAAAGGAATGCGTCCTGAAAGGCGACATTCCAGGGGAGCCGCTTAAATATGCAGTACTTCGTCCAGCAGCTTATCAATGGGCTGACGTTGGGGTCGATCTATGGCCTGATCGCGATCGGCTATACGATGGTCTACGGCATCATCGGCATGATCAATTTCGCCCATGGCGACATTTTCATGGTCGGCGCCTTCACCGCCCTCATCGTCTTCCTGATCCTTGGCGCATTGTTCTATTCGGTGCCGGTCGTGGTGGCGCTTCTGATCATGATGATCGTGGCGATGCTGCTGACCAGTCTCTACAATTGGACGATCGAAAAGGTGGCCTACCGGCCGCTGCGCGGTTCGTTCCGGCTGGCGCCGCTGATCACCGCCATCGGCATGTCGATCGCGCTTTCCAATTTCGTGCAGGTCACGCAAGGGCCGCGCAACAAGCCGATCCCGCCGCTGGTCAGCCAAGTCTACACGATCGACGGCATCAGCATCTCCCTGAAGCAGATCATCATCGTGATCGTCACCATCGTGCTGCTGGCAATCTTCTGGTACCTCGTCAACCGAACAGCGCTGGGCCGCGCGCAACGCGCCTGCGAGCAGGATCGCAAGATGGCCGCGCTGCTCGGCATCGACGTCGACCGCACAATCTCCATCACTTTCATCATGGGCGCAGCTCTTGCCGCCGTCGCCGGCACCCTGTTCCTGATGTATTACGGCGTCGTGGTGTTCTCGGACGGCTTCGTGCCGGGCGTGAAAGCCTTCACGGCGGCCGTGCTTGGCGGCATCGGCTCGCTGCCCGGCGCGGTGCTCGGAGGACTGCTCATCGGCTTCATCGAGAGCATGTGGTCGGCCTATTTCTCGATCGACTACAAGGACGTCGCCGCTTTCTCGATCCTGGCGATCGTGCTCATCTTCCTGCCCTCCGGCATCCTGGGCCGGCCTGAAGTCGAAAAGGTCTGATCCGCATGGCCGTTACCGTGTCTTCGGAGCGCGACGCCGTCGCTACTCCCGTCCAGCGGGCTTTTCGCGAGGCGCTCTATGCGGGCGCCATCTCGCTCGGCCTGTTCGTGCTGTTCATCGGTCTCAGGACCGACCAGAACATCTCCAACGAACTGATCCTGGTGAAGCGCTGGGGCCTGCTTGCCCTGGTGGTCATCGCCACTGCCGTGGGCCGCTTCCTGTATATCGCCTACGGCCAGCCCTTCGTGGCCAGCCTGAAGGTCGCCAACATCGACACAGGCCTGCTGCCCGACACCATGGCGGCACGCTTCTTCAGGACGCCTTACTTCATAGCAGCGGTCGTTGTCGCAGCCTTGCTGTTTGTGCTGGCCGGCTCGCTTGACGGGCTGCTCGGACCCGACCTTGCCGGCTACGCACGCTTCGTGCGGGCGCTGGCGATCATCTATGCCGTCGCCTGGGTAATGTATTATTTCCGGGCCTTCATCCACGCCCATTTCTCGGCGTTGGGCATCAGTGCTCTGGCGCTCTATCCGATCGTCGTCGTGCTAGTGCTTGCGCTGATAACAGGTTCGATGGCGGGAGGCTTTCAGGGCTCTCTGAAGTGGGTCGACAATTTCGGCATACAGATCCTGATCTACGTGATGCTGGCCTGGGGGCTGAACATCGTCATCGGCCTCGCCGGCCTGCTCGATCTCGGTTATGTCGCCTTCTACGCTGTCGGCGCGTATGCCTACGCGCTGCTCGGCACGCATTTCGGCCTGTCGTTCTGGATCCTGCTTCCGGCCGCCGGCTGCATGGCCGCCTTCTGGGGCGTGATGCTCGGCTTCCCGGTGCTCAGGCTTCGGGGCGATTATCTGGCGATCGTGACGCTGGCCTTTGGCGAGATCATCCGCCTCGTCTTGATCAACTGGCGCGACGTGACCAACGGCTCGGCCGGTATATCCGGCATTCCAAAGGTCTCCTTCTTTGGACTGATGTCGTTCAACGTCTCCGATCCGAACTACATCGCCAAGGTGCTGCACATCGCCACGTCGAGCGCCTATTACAAGATCTTCCTTTACTATCTGATCCTCGGACTCTGTCTTTTGACCGCCTTCGTTACCATCAGGCTGCGCCGGTTGCCGGTCGGCAGGGCGTGGGAAGCATTACGCGAGGACGAGATCGCCTGCCGCTCGCTCGGCATCAACACCACCACCACCAAGCTGACGGCGTTCGCCACCGGCGCCATGTTCGGCGGCTTCGCCGGCTCGTTCTTTGCCGCACGGCAAGGTTTCGTCAGCCCCGAATCCTTCGTCTTCCTGGAATCGGCGATAGTGCTTGCCATCGTCGTGCTCGGTGGCATGGGTTCGCTGGTCGGCATCGCCGTAGCGGCACTGGTGATGATCGGCGGCACTGAAGCGCTGCGAGAGCTCGACTTCCTGAAGCGGGTCTTCGGTCCCGATTTCACGCCTGAACTCTACCGCATGCTTCTGTTCGGCATGGCCATGGTGATCGTCATGCTATGGAAGCCGCGCGGCTTCGTCGGCAGTCGCGAGCCGACAGCCTTCCTCAAGGAGCGAAGAGCGGTCTCAGCCTCCTTCACCAAGGAGGGCCACGGCTGATGAACGCACAAGCTTCCATGAGCGATTTCATTCTGCAGGTCGAGCATTTGTCGATGAAGTTCGGCGGCCTGGTCGCCATCGGTGACCTGTCGTTCCAAGCCAGGCGCGGCGAGATCACCGCGTTGATCGGGCCGAACGGCGCCGGCAAGACGACGGTGTTCAACTGCATCACCGGCTTCTACAAGCCTACCGAAGGCATGATCACGCTCAACAAACGCGATGGCTCGACCTATCTGCTCGAGCGCCTGCCCAACCACGAGATTCCGGCCCGCGCCAACGTGGCGCGTACGTTCCAGAACATCCGCCTGTTCTCCGGCATGACGCTGTTGGAGAACCTTCTGGTGGCGCAGCACAACAAGCTGATGAAGGCCTCGGGTTACACTTTCCTCGGCCTGTTCGGCTTCCCGAGCTATCGCCGGGCTTCGGCCGAATCGATCGATCTCGCCAGGCACTGGCTGGAGAAGGCCGACCTTGTCGACCGCGCCGACGATCCCGCCGGCGATCTGCCTTATGGCGCGCAGCGGCGCCTGGAAATCGCGCGCGCCATGTGCACGGGGCCGGAGCTTCTGTGCCTGGACGAGCCGGCCGCCGGCCTCAATCCGAAGGAATCGGCCGCGCTCAACGAGCTGCTGATGGGCATCAAAAGCACCGGCACGTCGATCCTGCTCATCGAGCACGACATGTCGGTGGTGATGCAGATCTCCGACCATGTCGTGGTGCTCGAGTACGGCCGCAAGATTTCCGACGGCAACCCCGCGTCGGTCAGGACCGATCCGCGCGTCATCGCCGCCTATCTCGGCGTCGACGACGAGGAAGTAACAGAAGTACTGACCGAAGTCGGCGACGAGGATGTCATCGAGCAGCTCGATACGGGCCCCGACTCCGCGCATGGGCCGGGAAATTCCGCTTCGATGATGGCCGGGCCGATTTCAGATAGTGTCGAACACGGCGACGAGGGCGAGCGGGTCACGGTGTCGAAGGGCGCCTCGAAAGCGGCGCAGGTCGATGCGCGCGCCGCGTCAATCGCCAGCAAGCCGGTGGCCGCTGCGAGCCCGGCGGCCGCGGCAAAGCCGGCGGCGAAGAAGCCGGTAAGCGCGCCGGCGAAAAAGGCCATCGCAAAGGCCCCGGCCGCGAAAGCCGGCATCTCCAACCGCCTCGACGCGCCGCGTGGCGGCAAGGCAGACAGCCTGATCCGCATCAAGGGCATCGGCCCGGTCAACGAGCGCAAGCTCAACGAGCACGGCATCTTCCATTTCGACCAGATAGCGGCCTGGAAGAAGGCCGACGTCGAGGCGGCGGAGGCCTATCTCGCCTTTGACGGGCGTATCGCCCGCGAAGACTGGATCGGCCAAGCGAAGACGCTGGCGAAGGAAGTGGCGGCCAAGCCCGCGACGCGTGGAGGGCGCAAATAATGGCCGGCACAACGCTGCTCGATATCAAGGGCGTGCAGACTTTTTACGGCAATATCCGGGCGCTGAACGGCGTCGACGTCAGCGTCAACCAGGGTGAGATCGTGGCGCTGATCGGCGCCAACGGCGCCGGCAAGTCGACGCTGATGATGACCATCTTCGGCGCCCCGCGGGCCCGCGCCGGCACCATCACCTTCGCCGGCACCGACATCACCCAGTTGCCGACGCACGAGATCGCCCGCATGCGCATTGCACAGTCGCCGGAGGGACGCCGCATCTTCCCGCGTATGACGGTGATGGAAAACCTGCAGATGGGAGCCAGCCTCGACAACCTCAAGCATTTTGACGAGGACGCCGAGAAGGTGTTCGCGCTGTTCCCGCGGCTGAAGGAGCGCATTAACCAGCGCGGCGGCACGCTGTCGGGCGGCGAGCAGCAGATGCTGTCGATCGGGCGCGCGCTGATGGCGCGGCCGAAGCTTTTGCTGCTCGACGAGCCCTCGCTTGGTCTTGCGCCGCTGATCGTCAAGCAGATCTTCGACGCCATCCGCGAGCTCAACAAGACGCAGGGGCTGACCGTGTTCCTGGTTGAGCAGAACGCCTTCGGCGCGCTCAAACTCGCCACGCGCGGCTATGTCATGGTCAACGGCAATGTGACGATGAGCGGCACCGGCAAGGAACTGCTCGCCAATCCGGAAGTGCGCGCCGCCTATCTCGAAGGCGGACATCACTGAGAGAGGTCTTCATCATGCAGGGTATTATCTACGAAGAAGCCTCGATCTGGCATTTTCTCTTTGTCACCGGGCTGCTCGGCGGCGGGGCCGCATGGATGACCGGCAAAGCCGTGGCCCAGACTTGGGGCACTCACGTTCGGCTGTTGCTGTTTATGCTTGGCCTCGGCATCGGGGTAAGGTTCATCCATCATGCGCTGTTCGACGGCACGATGTTCTCGCTGCACTACTATATCGTCGACACCATCGTGCTGATGGTCCTGGGCTTCCTCGGCTATCAATACACGCGCACCAACCAGATGGTCACACAGTATAATTGGCTCTACGAAAGAGCTTCCTTATTAAGCTGGAAACCGAAAGGTTGACATTCACCATTACGCTGTTTCGGGGATGAATCGGCGTGACAAGTGCCTGAAAATCGGCATTCTATGCTTTCTGCGATAAGGGTGGGCATCGCATGAAAGTATCATCCACGCCCACTCCGTAAATGGGAGCGTTTCAATGAAAAAATCACTCTTGTCCGCCGTGGCGCTGACCGCGTTTATCGCGTTCAGCGGCAGCGCGTGGGCCGCCGACCTCCTGATCGGCGTCGCCGGTCCGATCACTGGCCCGAACGCCGCCTTCGGCGCGCAGTTGCAGAAGGGCGCGGAACAGGCGATCGCCGACATCAATGCGGCGGGCGGCGTTAATGGCCAGCAGCTCAAGCTCGAGATTGGCGACGACGTCTCCGATCCCAAGCAGGGCATCTCGGTCGCCAACAAGTTCGTCGCCGACGGCGTGAAGTATGTCGACGGCCACTTCAACTCGGGCGTGACGATCCCCGCGTCGGAGGTCTATGCGGAAAACGGCATCCTCGTCATGACGCCGGCGGCGACCAATCCGAAGCTCACCGAGCGTGGCCTCTGGAACACCTTCCGTACCTGCGGTCGCGACGACCAGCAGGGTAAGGTGGCTGGCGATTACATCGCCAAGAACTTCAAGGACGCCAAGATCGCGATCGTCCACGACAAGACGCCTTACGGCCAGGGCCTCGCCGACGAGACCAAGAAGAACCTCAACGCCAACGGCATCAAGGAAGTGATGTATGAAGGCATCAATGTCGGCGACAAGGACTTCTCGGCCCTCATCGCCAAGATGAAGGAAAACGGCGTTACCCTGATCTACTGGGGTGGCCTGCACACCGAAGCCGGCCTGATCATCCGTCAGTCGGCGGATCAGGGCCTGAAGGCGCCGCTGTTCTCGGGCGACGGCATCGTC
Source organism: Mesorhizobium sp. RIZ17 (assembly GCF_051127865.1). Lineage (NCBI taxonomy): Bacteria > Pseudomonadati > Pseudomonadota > Alphaproteobacteria > Hyphomicrobiales > Phyllobacteriaceae > Mesorhizobium > Mesorhizobium sp. RIZ17. The sequence goes on along the minus strand of NZ_CP147861.1, from coordinate 1,425,951 downwards.
TCCAACGAACTGGCCTCGATCGCTGGCGACGCCGTTGCCGGCACGCTCAACACCTTCGCTCCGGATCCGCGCAAGAATCCGGCCGCCAAGGAAGTGGTGGAGAAGTTCCGCGCCGCCGGCTTCGAGCCGGAAGCCTACACGCTCTACTCCTATGCCGCCGTGCAGATCATCGCCCAGGCCATCACCAAGGTCGGTTCGGCCGACGATGCGCAGAAGGTTGCGGAAATGATCAAGTCCGGCGGTCCGTGGAAGACGGCCATCGGCGAGATCGGCTACGACGCCAAGGGCGACATCACCCGTCCGGACTATGTCATCTACGAATGGAAGAAGGGTGACGACGGCAAGTACAGCTACTTCGAGAAATAAGCCGGCAAACTCAAGCCGACCTGAACGGGATGCCCGGCGCTTGCGCCGGGCATTTTCGTTTTGCGGTGAGGCCGACCGGAAAGCTCCGCGCCGCGTGCTCGGGAACGCCCGTCCACCGCCCACTGCCGGTCTTCGGAGAACGGCAACAAAAGTTTGGCGCAAACAAGCGACCTAAATCGTTTTAGGTGTCGCTCAAATTTGTTTGCACTGCAGCATTTTCACGCTAATCATTGCGCCGGTTCATCTTCCCTTACGCTGCTGGAGCTCAGTCCTTGGCCATCACGAAGATCCTCGTCGCCAACCGGTCCGAAATCGCCATCCGCGTGTTCCGCGCTGCCAATGAGCTCGGCATCAAAACCGTGGCGATCTGGGCGGAGGAGGACAAATATTCGCTGCACCGCTTCAAGGCCGACGAGAGCTACCAGGTCGGGCGAGGACCGCATCTGGCCAAGGATATGGGGCCGATCGAAAGCTACCTGTCGATCGACGAGGTCATCCGGGTCGCCAGGCTGTCGGGCGCCGACGCCATCCACCCCGGTTACGGGCTGCTGTCGGAAAGTCCGGAATTCGCCGAGGCCTGCGCCGAAGCCGGCGTCACCTTCATAGGCCCGAAGCCGGAAACCATGCGCCGTCTCGGCAACAAGGTCGCGGCGCGCAACCTGGCGATCGAGGTCGGCGTGCCGGTCGTGCCGGCAACCGATCCGCTGCCGGACGACATGGACGAGGTCAAGAAGCTCGCCGCGAAAATCGGCTATCCGGTGATGCTCAAGGCCTCGTGGGGAGGCGGCGGGCGCGGCATGCGCGCCATCCGCGCCGAGGCCGACCTCGCGCGCGAGGTCATGGAAGGCAAGCGCGAGGCCAAGGCCGCCTTCGGCAAGGACGAGGTCTATCTCGAAAAGCTGATCGAGCGCGCCCGCCATGTCGAGGTGCAGGTGCTGGGCGACACCCACGGCAACGCCGTGCACCTGTTCGAGCGCGACTGCTCGATCCAGCGCCGCAACCAGAAGGTCGTGGAGCGCGCGCCGGCGCCCTATCTCAGCGAAGAGCTGCGCCAGGAGCTTTGCGGCTATGCGCTCAAGATCGCGCATGAGACCAGCTATATCGGGGCCGGCACGGTCGAGTTCCTGCAGGACGCCGACACCGGCAAGTTCTATTTCATCGAAGTCAATCCGCGCATCCAGGTCGAGCACACCGTCACCGAGCAGGTAACCGGCATCGACATCGTCAAGGCGCAGATCCATATCCTCGACGGCTTCGCCATCGGCACGAAGCAATCGGGCGTGCCGGCGCAGAAGGATATCAGGCTGAACGGCCATGCGCTCCAGTGCCGTATCACCACCGAGGATCCGGAGCACAATTTCATCCCGGATTATGGCCGCATCACCGCCTATCGCGAGGCGGCAGGCTTCGGTATCCGGCTCGACGGCGGCACCGCCTATTCTGGCGCGGTCATCACCCGCTTCTACGATCCGCTGCTGGAAAAGGTGACGGCCTGGGCGCCGACGCCGGGCGAGGCGATCTCGCGCATGAACCGGGCGCTGCGCGAGTTCCGCATCCGCGGCGTGGCCACCAACCTCACCTTCCTCGAAGCGATCATCAACCACCCGCGCTTCGCCGACAATTCCTACACGACCAAGTTCATCGACACGACGCCGGAACTGTTCGAGCAGGTGAAGCGGCAGGACCGCGCCACCAAGCTGCTCAACTACCTCGCCGATGTCAGCGTCAACGGCCATCCCGAGACGCGCGGCCGGCCGATGCCGAAGGCGAATGCGGCCGCACCCGTGGTGCCCTATCTCAACGGCCATGTTCCGGAGGGCAGCAAGCAGAGGCTCGATGCGCTCGGCCCGGAGAAATTCGCGACCTGGATGCGCGCGGAGCGCCAGGTGCTGGTCACCGACACGACGATGCGCGACGGCCACCAGTCGCTGCTCGCCACGCGCATGCGCACGCATGACATCGTCGGCATCGCCGGCACCTATGCGCGGGCGCTGCCGCAATTGCTTTCGCTGGAATGCTGGGGCGGCGCCACCTTCGATGTCGCCATGCGCTTCCTCACCGAGGACCCGTGGGAGCGGCTGAGCAAAGTGCGCGAGGCCGCACCCAACCTTCTGCTGCAGATGCTGCTGCGCGGCGCCAACGGCGTCGGCTACACCAACTATCCCGACAATGTCGTCCAGCATTTCGTCAAGCAGGCGGCAAGCGGCGGCGTCGACCTGTTCCGCGTCTTCGACTGCCTGAACTGGGTCGAGAACATGCGCGTCGCCATGGATGCGGTCGGCGCCGAGGGCAAGCTGGTCGAGGCGGCGATGTGCTACACCGGCGACATCCTCGATCCGGCGCGGGCCAAGTACGACCTCAAATACTATGTCGGGCTGGCCAAGGAGCTGGAGGCCGCCGGCGCGCATATCATCGCCGTCAAGGACATGGCCGGCCTGCTGAAGCCGGCCGCGGCGCGCGCACTGTTCAAGGCGCTGCGCGAGGCGACCGACCTGCCGATCCATTTCCATACGCACGACACGTCGGGCCTCTCGGCGGCGACGGTGCTTGCGGCGGTGGAAAGCGGCGCCGACGCCATCGACGCGGCGATGGATTCCTTCTCCGGCAACACCTCGCAGCCCTGCCTCGGCTCGATCGTCGAGGCGCTGAAGGGCACCGAGCGCGATCCCGGTCTCGATCCGCAATGGATCCGCCGCATCTCCTTCTATTGGGAAGCGGTGCGCAACCAGTACGCCGCCTTCGAGAGCGATCTCAAGGGGCCTGCCTCGGAAGTCTACCTGCACGAAATGCCGGGCGGCCAGTTCACCAACCTCAAGGAACAGGCGCGCTCGCTTGGGCTCGAGACGCGCTGGCACGAGGTCGCGCAGGCCTATCACGACGTCAACCTGATGTTCGGCGACATCGTCAAGGTGACGCCCTCGTCCAAGGTGGTCGGCGACATGGCGCTGATGATGATCAGCCAGGATCTCACCGTCGCCGATGTCGAGAACCCGGCCAAGGACATCGCCTTCCCGGATTCGGTCGTGTCGATGCTGCGCGGCGATCTCGGCCAGTCGCCTGGCGGCTGGCCGGCGGCGCTGCAGAAGAAGGCGCTGAAGGGCGAGAAGCCGATCACGGTTCGGCCGGGCTCACTGCTAAAAGCAGCCGACCTCAAGGCCAGCCGCAAGGATATCGAGACGAAGCTCGACCGCAAGCTCTCGGAATACGAGTTCGCGTCGTGGCTGATGTATCCGAAGGTGTTCACCGACTTCGCCGCGGCGCAGGAGACCTATGGGCCGGTGAGCGTGCTGCCGACGCCGACCTATTTCTACGGCATGAAGTCGGAAGACGAGATCTTCCTCGATATCGAGAAGGGCAAGACCCTGGTGGTTCGCTGCCAGGCGTTCGGCGATGTCGACGACAAGGGCATGGTCACCGTGTTCTTCGAGCTCAACGGCCAGCCGCGCCGCGTCAAGGTGCCGGACAGGGCGCATGGCGCTTCCGCGGCCAAGGCGCGCCGCAAGGCCGAGCCCGGCAATGAGGGGCATGTCGGCGCGCCGATGCCAGGCGTCGTGTCGGCGCTTGCGGTGGCGGCCGGACAGGCGGTCAAGGCGGGCGACGTGCTCTTGTCGATCGAGGCGATGAAGATGGAAACCGCGCTACACGCCGAACGCGACGGCGAGATCGCCGAAGTGCTGGTCAAGGCCGGCGACCAGATCGATGCGAAGGATCTGTTGATCGCATTCAAATAGGCGCGCCGATATTCAGGTGAGGCCGGCCTGCAAACGCTGGCCTCCTGCGCTTCCGGTGCTCACGTACTTCACGTACGCTCCGCTCCGGTTCTCGGAAGCCGCCGTTTTCGACTCGGCCTGACCTGAATCTCGACGCACCTTAAGATGTGCCTGGCCGTCCACAGCCGCTCGACAAGTGTCTTGACCCGCCGCGTCCGCTCGGGCAGGGAACCCGCTCCAATTTGCCGTGGCGGGAATCGCCACGGCTCCAGAAGACGCGGAGAGAAAAATGGCCGACGAAATCACCGAGACCAGCCAGACTGTAGCCGCCGGCCAGCTGCGCACCATCATCGAGCGCATCGAGCGGCTCGAGGAAGAGAAGAAGACGATCTCCGACGACATCAAGGATGTCTATGCCGAGGCCAAGGGCACCGGCTTCGACACCAAGGCGATCCGCACCATCGTGCGGCTGCGCAAGAAGGACCAGGCCGAGCGCCAGGAAGAAGAGTCGATCCTGGATCTCTACAAGGCCGCCCTCGGCATGGCGTAAGCCTCGTGGCCGGGAGCCGGCCATGAACGAATTCGACTTCGGCGGCCGTCGCGCCTCGGAGTTCCGCCATCGCGGCTTCTGGGTGCTGTTCGCCGAACGTCACCCGCAAGAAAAGGGAAGGCTCGCGCGACGCGGGCCGTGGTTCTGGCAGCGCGGGCTGCCGGATTTCGCTTTGGTCCTTTCGATGTATGTCGCGCCGGCGCAAAACCATGTCGGCGTCTTCTTCGGGCGCAATGAGAAGTTCGGCGCCACGGAATCATGGTCGCGATTGAAACCGTTCCAGCCGGCGATCGAGGCGAGGCTGAAGCTCAAGCCCGAGCAGAGCTGCGAAGGTCTCGGCATCAACTCGATGTGGCGGGTGAATTGCTATGCCGAGGACAACTGGCCGGCCATGACCGACTGGCTGGTGACGGAATGCTCACGCTTCGAGGAAGCCGTGACCGACGTTCTGGGGCAGAGATAGGGCGCCGGTGATGACGGACTTTTTCCGGACGCGGTGGAGAGGTGAAGCGCCGCTCGACCGGCTGTTCTGGCACGACATGCTGCTGGTCGGGACCATCCTGAGCCTCGCCTCTTCGGCGCTGGCGCTGATCCTGCTTGGGCTAAAGCTGCCGCTCTGGCTGGTGCTGACGGTGCATTTCCTCCCCGTTCCCTACAACATCTTCCTGACCATCGCCGTCTGGCGGACGGCGGAGAAGAGCGGCGGCCTGAAGGCGCAGCTGATGATGTTGGGCTCCGCGCTCTGGCTGATCGCGACGGCCGTCGTCTAATGCATGTCGCGCAAAAGTGACCTCGGTTTTGCGATGACGACATGCATCAAACAAACACCTAAAGCACGTTGTGTGAATCCGTTTTCACGCGACGCGCTTTAGTGCGTTTCACCGTTTCACGGAAACGGCGAACCGCACTATCTCCTTGTTTTGACGCAATTTCGGACGGAAAACCGCTCACACTTTTCCTGAAATTGCTCTAGAGACCTGGCCCGCATGAAAAGGGCGGCCGGAGCCGCCCTTTGCGAAGTCATTCCCGAGGCATCAAGCTGTCGGCTCGAAGCGCAACGCCACGCCGTTGATGCAATAGCGCAGGCCGGTCGGCGGCGGGCCGTCCTCGAAGACATGGCCGAGATGGCTGCCGCAGCGCGCGCAATGGCATTCGGTGCGGACCATGCCGTAGCTGCGGTCGACTGTGGTCTCGATCGAGCCCGCGACCGGGTCGTTGAAGCTCGGCCAGCCGGTGCCGCTCTCGAACTTCAGCTTGGATTCGAACAGCGGCTGGTCGCAGCCGACGCAGTAGAAGGTGCCGGCGCGCTTCTCATAGAGCAGGGCGCAACTGCCGGGGCGCTCGGTGCCGTGGTTGCGCATCACGGCATACTGCTCCGGCGTCAGCTTGGCGCGCCATTCGGCATCGGTGCGGGTGACGGGATAGGCGTGGGTGTCCATGAAATCTCCTCGGCCTTGGCGGCTCGTTGTTGCTTGCAACGGGTATTCGTCAAAACATAGGCGTTTGTTACAAACGCCGCCAGTGAGAGCGTCCCCGACACAGGGACTTTGAAAGGCTGCCATTTGTCTTGGCGCAGGATTTTCCGTTCATTTTCCGTGAAATCAGCGCAAACGCCGGAGATTGGTTGAAGCCGCCCAACGTCGTCGTTCTATGGCGGAGCAAGGAGCGAAGCGACGCGGCGCAGACCATAGAATCCATTCCGTGACTTCGAAGCGTTGCTGCGGTGCAGAATTCTGCTCCGCAGCGCCTTCGACCAAGGTAACGGAATGGATTCTAGGGTCTACGCGGTACGCTTCGCTTCCCGCTCCGCCATAGAATGACGATCGCGATGGGCGTTTCGGCCAATCTCCAAGGCATGCCACCTGCCAACGCAAACAGAGCCGACCGGTCAAAATCCCTGTGCCGGGGAACTAGTGCTTGCGTGACAACTGCCTGGTCGCTGCTTCCAGCCCGGCCAATGTCAGCGGGAACATGCGGCCGCCGAAGATATCGCTGATCAACTGGATCGAATGCGTGTAGCGCCAGTTCTTCTCGGCTTCAGGGTTTAGCCAGATCGCATTCGGCCATTGCTGCAACAGGCGCGCCAGCCACACACTTCCGGCCTCCGGATTCCAATGTTCGACCGAGCCGCCCGGATGCGCGATCTCGTAGGGGCTCATCGAGGCGTCGCCGACGACGATCACCTTGTAGTCCGGTCCGTATTTGTGGATCAGGTCGAAGGTCGGGATCGCCTCGGCCAGCCGCCGGCGATTGTCCTTCCAGACGCGCTCGTAGAGGCAGTTGTGGAAGTAGAAATATTCGAGCTGGCGGAACTCGGCGCGCGCGGCCGAAAACAGTTCCTCGACGCCGCGTATATGGTCGTCCATCGAGCCGCCGACGTCGAAGAACATCAGAAGCTTCACGGCGTTGCGCCGCTCGGGGCGGGTCTGCACGTCGAGATAGCCGTGCTCGGCGGTGGCGTGGATGGTGCCGGGCAGGTCGAACTCTTCCTCGGCGCCCTCGCGCACCCAGCGGCGCAGCCGCTTCAGCGCGACCTTGATGTTGCGCGTGCCGAGCTCGACCGTGTCGTCGAAAATCTTGAACTCGCGCTTGTCCCAGACTTTCACCGCGCGGCGATGCCGGCTCTCGTGCTGGCCGATCCGCACGCCTTCGGGGTTGTAGCCATAGGCGCCGAAGGGCGAGGTGCCGCCGGTGCCGATCCATTTCGAGCCGCCCTGGTGGCGGCCCTTCTGTTCCTCGAGACGCTGCTTCAGCGTCTCCATCAGCTTGTCGAAGCCGCCAAGCGCTTCGACCAGCTTCTTTTCCTCCTCCGTCAGGTGCTTTTCGGCCAACCGGCGCAGCCACTCCTCCGGGATGTTGGCGACATCGACAGCGTCGGGACCGCCAAGCGCCTCGACGCCCTTGAAGACATGCGCGAACACCTGATCGAAACGGTCGATATGGCGCTCGTCCTTCACCAGGGCCGAGCGGGCGAGGTAATAGAAAGCCTCGACGTCATAATCGACCAGCCCGGCTTCTAGCCCTTCCAGCAGCGACAGATATTCCCTGAGCGAAACGGGAATCCGCGCGGCCTTCAGCTCGAGGAAGAAGGGGATGAACACCTGCTATCTCTGCCTCACGATCACGGCGGAATCACCGTGGGCGCTGTCGATTTCCCCGGACCGTAGCAAATCCGCCAGCGCACGCGGTTTGGGAACGGGCAGCTGCTTCGCCACCCGAGCTTCGGTCCACTCGCGGATGGCGAGCGACGCGTCGGCAATCGCTTGCTCGGGGCTTACGCCGCCTCCGTGGCAGCCTGGAAGGTCAGGGACCCGCACGCCCCACACGTCATTGGAGCCATCCAAAATTCCAACGTAGCCGGTCATTCAGTTCGTTCTACGGTATTAATCCCGCGCTCTTCATAGCAGATCGTACTCGATGAAGCCCGTACGCCGCGCCACATGGTCGTAGAGCCTGCGCGCCGTGGCGTTGGTCTCGTGCGTCATCCAGTAGACGTTCTTCACCCCGATCTTGCCGGCTTCGTCCTGCACGGCTTTGATGAGTGCTGCGCCCACGCCTTTGCCGCGCACCTGAGGGTCGGCGAACAGGTCCTGCAGGTAGCAGTTGTTTTTCTCGGACCAGCCGGAGCGATGGTAGAGGTAGTGGGTGAGGCCGACAGCCTTGCCGTCGAGCGTGGCGATGAAACCCTTCGGCTCGAACTCCCCGTCCGTGAACAGCCGCTTCCAGGTGATCGCGTAGACCTCTTCCGGCAGCTTCGTCTCATAGAAGGTCAGATAGTCGGTCCAAAGCCGGCGCCACTCGGTGTGGTCGGACTGCGCGAGCGGGCGAATGATGATCTCGGACATTTTTTCCTCCAACATTTGGCCCGAAGCTGCGGCAGCGGCCGCTCGCCGGCAACGGTCCACAGCGCGGGAAAGCGCTATTGCTGCCGCTTAAAGCGCGACGCGCTTTAGGCCGTTGTTTTATGCATGTCGTTGTCCCAGAACCGCTCCACACTTCTGGGCGACACGCATTATTGCTGCCGCCTCGCCATGAAGGCCAGTCGCTCGAACAGATGCACGTCCTGCTCGTTCTTCAGCAGCGCGCCATGCAGCTTCGGCAGCATGTTCTTCGGGTCGCCGCGCAGGTCCTCGGGCGCGATGTCGTCGGCGACCAAAAGGCGGATCCAGTCGAGCGCCTCGGAGGTCGAGGGCTTCTTCTTCAGGCCCGGCACGTCGCGGATCTCGTAGAACTGGGTGAGTGCCGCCCGCACCAGGTTCTGCTTGATGCCCGGATAATGCACCTCGACGATGCGGTGCAGCGTGTCGATGTCAGGAAAGCGGATATAGTGGAAGAAGCAGCGGCGCAGGAAGGCGTCCGGCAGTTCCTTCTCGTTGTTCGAGGTGATGATGACGATCGGCCGGAACTCGGCGCGGATCGTCTCGCCTGTCTCGTAGACGAAGAACTCCATCCGGTCGAGTTCCTGCAGGAGGTCGTTGGGGAATTCGATGTCGGCCTTATCGATCTCGTCGATCAAAAGCACGACCTTCTTTTGCGCCGCGAAGGCGTCCCACAGCTTGCCGCGCTTGATGTAGTTGGCGATGTCGTTGAAGCGCTCGTCGCCGAGCTGGCTGTCGCGCAGCCGCGAGACGGCGTCATATTCGTAAAGGCCCTGCTGCGCCTTGGTGGTCGACTTGACGTTCCATTCGATGAACTCCAGCCCGAGCGCCGTCGCCACCTGGCGGGCGAGCTCAGTCTTGCCGGTGCCGGGCTCGCCCTTGACCAGCAGGGGCCGCTCCAGCGCGACCGCGGCGTTGACCGCAACCATCAGATCCTTGTCGGCGACGTAAGCTGCTGTGCCTTCGAAACGCATTTTTTCTCCTGTCCGTGCGGCGGGACCGTAAGGAGGCTGGACGGGCCGCGCAAGGGCGGTGGCGGAAGAGCTCCTTGTCGGGATGGCCTGCAAGACGAATTACGCGCAAATGGTCGCCCGTTTCTCTGGCGCACGGCTAACCATCGGCCTATATTCACTCCCGGCGGTCTGCGCTTCCCGGCAGGAGAAACTTATCCCCGGGGCCTTATCGATCCTTAGGGAGCTGTCCCTGGGAAGACCCGTGGGTTTTCTCACACGGCGCCCACCTACTTTGTAGGCACCCGGGATCGACCTCTCCACCGGTTGCGTGGATCGTCACTTTCTTTTTTCGCATGATCTTTTCACCGAACCGCTGACACTTCGGTGGATCATGCGGTAATAAACGTCGCTCCTAAAACTCCATCCAAATCTGACCTTTTCTAGCGTCGGCGCATGTCACCATCCAAAGACCTGAAAAAACGGCTTCGCAAGGAAGCGCTGGCGCGGCGCGACGCGCTCGACGAATTCTGGCGCGTGGAAATCGCGCTCGAAATGGCCGAGACCGCGAAGGAAAAAATCGACTTCGAGCCCGGCCGGGTCGTCTCCGGCTTCTGGCCGATGCGCTCTGAGGTCGATGTGCGCCCGCTGATGTTCGCGCTGCGCGAAAAGGGCGCCAGGCTCTGCCTGCCGGCGATCCTCGACAAGACCACGATCGTCTTCCGCGAACTGGTGCGCGGCGCGCCGATGGTCGAGATGGGATTCGGCACGGTCGGACCGCATGAAGAGGCGGAAGTGCTCGACCCCACGCTGATGCTGGTACCGCTTGCTGCCTTCGATGCACGCGGCCATCGCATCGGCTACGGCGCCGGCTATTACGACCGCGCGATCGCCAGGCTTGCCGACAAAGGCATCACGCCGAGACTGATCGGCATCGCCTTTGACTGTCAGGAAGTCGAGCGGGTTCCGGACGAGAACCATGACGTCATCATTCCGGAAATACTGACCGAAAGCGGGTTGCGCCGCTTCGATATCGCTTAAACTATCGCGACCTGCTTAAAGCGCGTCGCGCTGAAACGGATTTAGGCGGCGCGCTTTAAGTCTTTGTTTTGATGCATGTCGTTGTCCCAGAACCGCTGCACACTTCTGGGCGACATGCATTAACGCGTTTCCAACACACGTCGAATAATGTTCCCGTAAATAGTTCGAGCCGACGGGGGTCGTGGTGTTTGTCCTTGCGCGCTATTTGCTGATGCCGGTCGCCCTCATCGCGGCGATACTGTTTTTGATGGCATTGCACATCATAGGAACTGCCCTGCATCACCAGGCCGCCTGGCAGCGCACGGTCGCCACCGTGACGGATGTCAGTCCCTACAGCGAAATGCAGGCGAACGGTCTCAAGACGGACGGCATCAATGTCGCCGTGGCTTACGTCGTCAACGATGCGCCGATGACGTGGTCCGGCAAGGGCAAGGATGTCGGTCTCTACAAGGCGGCCAAGGGCGACAGGATAGAATTCTACTACGACCCTGCCGATCCATCGAACCTCGATACCGCGGCCATGAAAGGCTGGAGCGGCGGGCTGTTGCTGCTTGCGGTCACCGGCGGCTTCACCGCCTTCTATGTCTGGTTCTTCTGGCTCGCGGGCGCAACGCGCCGCCGGCCATGATGCCCCCAACTGCCCGCGTCTCGGGCGCGGGCGCCAGGCAATCGCAACGGCAGGGCGGCACTTTCGGCCGGCGTTAGGGCCAGTTGCCATCCACGCTTGACGTTCGCGCCTGTCTGGCGAATACTACGGAAATCCAGTAGACGAACATGCTTGAATTCGAGTGGGATGACGAGAAAGCAGCGAGCAATCTTGCCAAGCACGGTGTGGCATTTGCGGATGCCAGACGCCTGTTCGACGACATCCATGCATTATTCGGATCGATCCATGGATTACGAAGAGGAGCGCTTCATCGGCATCGGTATCGTCAATGGATTGGTGCTGACGGTGGTTTACACCGAACGCGGCGACCGAATAAGACTGATCTCCGCCAGAAAGGCGACGCGCCATGAGCAGAAAGCATATGACCAAGCACGCCAGGATTGAATCCGATTGGGATCGGCTGCGCGCCATGAGCGACGCGGAGGCGGAGGCTGGCGCCTTGGCGGATAAGGACAACCCTCCGCTCGGCACGGATCGGCCCGGACTGGCGCCTGTCGCGCGTGTCAAAGTGATCCGTAGGGCCTTGCATCTCACCCAGGAGGAATTTTCCGTTCGCTATCGCATTCCGCTCGGCACGCTTAGAGACTGGGAGCAGGGCAGAACAGAGCCAGACCAGGCGGCGCAGGCCTATCTGCAGGTTATCGCCAAGGAGCCGGAAACGGTGTCGCGGGCGCTCGGGACGCGTAGCGCAGCATGAGACTCCTCTTCCTCGGCGACATGGTTGGCAAAACGGGACGCACGGCGGTTTGGGAACAGCTGCCGGGGCTGATTTCCGACTTCAAGCTCGACTTCGTCATCGTCAATGGCGAGAACGCTGCCGGCGGCTTCGGCATCACCGAAGAAATCTTCCGAGAGACGCTTGCGGCGGGTGCGGATGTCGTCACCACCGGCAACCATGTCTGGGACCAGCGCGACGCGCTGATCTTCGCGCCGCGCGAGGAGCGCTTCCTGCGGCCTTCGAATTTTCCCAAGGGCACGCCGGGACGCGGCTCGGGCGTCTACATCGCCCGCAACGGTGCCCGTGTGCTGGTCGCCAACATCATGGGGCGCGTCTTCATGCACCCGGAGCTCGACGACCCTTTCCAGGCCGGCGAGCGCGAGCTGGCCGCCTGTCCGCTCGGCGAGCAGGCCGATGCGGCCATCGTCGATTTCCACGCCGAGGCGACGTCGGAGAAGATGTGCTTCGCGCATTTCGTCGACGGCCGCGCCAGCCTGGTGGTCGGCACGCATACGCATCAGCCGACCGCCGACCATCAGATCCTCAATGGCGGCACCGCCTATATTTCGGATGCAGGCATGTGCGGCGATTACGATTCCTCGCTCGGCATGGACAAGGAAGAACCGCTCAACCGGTTTTTGTCCAAGGTGCCGAAGGGTCGCTTCGAGGCGGCGAACGGACCCGCGACCTTGTGCGGCGTCGGTGTCACTATTTCAGACCGCACAGGGCTGGCCGAGAAGATCGCGCCGTTTCGTCGCGGGCCGCGGCTGGAAGAAACGGCGCCGTCCTTCTGGTCGTGACGTTGATATAGGCCAGATCAATACCTAACTGGCGACGAAACCCGCGAAAACTGCATAGAGCGGCTCAGCGTTTTCATGAAACCGCCGAACCGCTCTAACTATTTATTTTTACGAAATTCCGGACGGAAAACCGTCACACACTTTTCCTGGAATTTCTTTGGATCGTAGAGGGGACGACCTTCATGCAGCTTGTCGAATTCCTGGCGCCGCACTTTCACTTTGTTTCCGATCCGACCGCCTGGGTCGCGCTTTTGACGCTGATAGTGCTCGAGGTCGTGCTCGGCATCGACAATCTGATCTTCATCTCGATCCTGACCAACAAGCTGCCGGAAGCGCAGCGCGTCCGCGCGCGCCGGCTGGGCATCTCGGCGGCGCTGGTCATGCGCCTGATCCTGCTCGCCACGATCTCGGTCATCGTGCAACTGACGGCGCCGGTGTTCACCGCCTTCGGCCACGGCTTTTCCTGGCGCGACCTGATCCTGATCGCCGGCGGTCTGTTCCTGGTCTGGAAGGCGACCAAGGAAATCCATCATACGGTCGACCCACAGGACCATCAGGATACGATGGTGGGCACGCTGCAGATGAGCCTTGCCGGTGCTATCTTCCAGATCCTCTTGCTCGACCTCGTCTTCTCGATCGATTCCATCATCACCGCCGTCGGCATGACCGACGAGATCGCCATCATGTATATCGCGGTGATCGTGGCGGTGAGCGTGATGATGCTGGCGGCGACGCCGCTCGCCAATTTCATCGCCAGGAACCCCTCCATCGTCATGCTGGCGCTGGGCTTCCTGTTGATGATCGGCATGACGCTGATCGCCGACGGCATGGGCTACCACGTGCCCAAGGGCTACATCTACGCCGCCATGGGCTTTTCGGCGCTGGTCGAAGGCCTCAACATGCTGGCAAGGAACCGCAAGAAGCAGGGGTCCGGCGGCGGGCATTGACGCCCGCACACCTTCGTCATTCCAGGGCGGAGCGGCGCGAAGCGGAGCGCAGACCCTGGAATCCATGCCGTTACCCATATCGAAGGATGCAGCGGAGCAGAATTGAGTAACGGCTGAGTGTCAGCCGTCGAACGACTGGGGTATTCATCCTGAGACGCGGCGGAACGTCGGCGTCACGGCATGGATGCTGGGGTCTGCGCGCGTCGCTTCGCTCCTTGCTCCGCCCTAGCATGACGAATTCATTTTATGCCCTTCGGGTGACGATCGCCGATCAGGCCGAGCGTCAGGCCCTGTTCCAGCCATGCCTTGGCGCCGGCCAAAACCAGCGCGAAGCCGCCGTTGGATTCGACCGCCTGCTTTACCTGCTCGTCGCTGGAGCCAGCAAAGCCGAAATTGCGGACTTCGAGGAAGGTCGCGTCGTCCGGCATCTCGGTGAACGACCAAACGACGGTCGTCGGCGGATCGCTCCACCGCATGACGATCTTTTCGTTGGGGACGATCTCGCTCACCTCGACCCTTGTCGAGACGCCATACATGCGCCATTCCCACTCGACCGGCTTGCCTTCGTCCAGCCGACCGCTCGAATGCGTGAACCAGAATTTCGTGGTGACTGCCGGATCGACGATCGCCTCGAAGACCTCGGCGACCGGTCGCCGGATCAGCATGGCGGTTTCGGCGGTAGGGGCTTCCTTGAGTTCCATGAATTTCTCCTGATTGTTTCAGGGCAGATTGACCTGCCAGGAGACGCCGAAGCGGTCGTTGAACCAGGCGAAACGCCGGCTGAAGCCGTAGTCGCCGGTCGGCATCAGAAATCCGCCATCCGTGGAAAGAACGTCGACGATATGGTCCAGTTCCTCTTCGGACGAGCAGTCGACAAAGAAGGAGAAGGACGGCGTGAAGGTGAAGGCGTGGTGCACGGGGCTGTTGTAGATCCTGACCTCGACGCCGCCGATCAAAGCGCGCGCCAGCTTGAGCGTTCCTTCCGTCCCGTCCTCGCCCGAGCCGTAGCGCGTGACGTCGAGGACACGGCTATCGGGAATGGTCCCGCAATAGAGGGTCATGGCCTCCTCGGCCTTTCCCTCGAACATCAGGAATGGTGTTGCTTTCGTCATCGGGCGACCTCCTGCTGCTGGATATTGAATGTCGGGCTCAGATGTTGGTTTCGTTGGCCGGCTCGCCACGCAGCTCGCTGCGATAATAGCCGTCGCGCAGATTGATGCCGTATTCGAGATAGGCCTTCATGCAGGCGAGCATCTGCGACCAGCCTTCGCAGTTGAGGTAGGATTTCTTCAGGCCGACCTCGCCTTCGCGCCAGCCTTCCTCGGCAATGGTGACGAAGGTGCTGCCATCCTCGAGCGGCTCGAAATTCATCTCGATGCGGGTCTTGTAGGCCGGTTTGCCGTCGGCGTCGGTGGCGTCCCAGCGCAGCACGATGCGCTTGTCCTTCGTCACTTCGTCGACCTCCACCGGCACCATCTTCCACCAGGTGACCGTGGTGCCGGCGACAAGTGGGGCCGAGGCGCCGCCAATGGTGGTGAAGTAACCGCTGAGCTTCGTCGGGTTGACGACGGCGTCGAAGACCTCGGCGACCGGTTTCCCGATGCGTCCGGAAATCCTGAATCCCAGGGACATATCCACAGCTCCTTCCTTGCTCGTCCGAACAATATGTTATAGAAATATAACATGTCAACCCAAACTGAGGACGACTATGTTTTCAAGGCCTTGGCGCATTCGCGCCGGCGCGAATTGCTGGATCTCCTGAAGGACCAGCCGCAGACCACCGGCGCGCTCTGCGAGGCTTTCCCGGACATGGACCGCTGCACGGTGATGATGCATCTCAAAGTCCTGGAGGAAGCGGATCTGGTCGTGGCGAAGCGCGAGGGGCGCGAGCGCTGGAACCATCTCAATGCCTTGCCGATCAAGCAGATCCATGACCGCTGGATCAGCCAGTATGCCGGCCACGCGATCAGCATTCTCGACCGGTTGAAGTCCGATCTGGAGGGATGAGCGGCCTCTTCGGCGCCTCAGTTACGGCGCGGCTGGACGAATTGAGCCGATTTATCTATAAGCCGGCCATTCCGACAAAGAGCGCCGCGTGCCTTCGCAGGCATGCCCGGGACGTTCTAAAAGGTTGAATTCGAGCATTTTGCCGGAGACGAGGTGATGACACCCCGCTTCGAGATGCTCTAGCCGAACACGACAGGGGTGCCATGGCTGGCCATTCGCAGTTTAAGAACATCATGCATCGCAAGGGTCGTCAGGACGCGGTGCGGTCGAAAATGTTTTCCAAGCTGGCGCGCGAAATCACCGTCGCCGCCAAGACCGGCACGCCGGACCCGGCGATGAACCCCAGGCTGCGCCTTGCGGTGCAGAACGCCAAGGCGGTGTCGATGCCGAAGGACAACATCCAGCGCGCCATCAACAAGGCGTCCGCGGGCGACGGCGAAAACTATGAGGCGGTGCGCTACGAGGGCTACGGTCCCGGCGGCGTCGCGCTGATTGTCGAGGCGCTGACCGACAACCGCAACCGCTCGGCCTCCAATGTGCGCGCCGCCTTCACCAAGGCTGGCGGGGCGCTCGGCGAAACCGGCTCGGTGTCCTTCATGTGGAACCGCGTCGGCGAAATCTACTATCCGGCCTCGGCCGGCAGCGCCGACAAGGTTATGGAAGCGGCGATCGAGGCCGGCGCGGACGATGTCGAGTCGGACGAGGAAGGCCACACCATCTATTGCGGCTTCGAAAATCTCGGCGAAGTGTCGAAGTCGCTCGAAGCCGCGCTCGGCGAGGCGGAATCGGTCAAGCCGATCTGGCAGCCGCAGAACAACGTCCCGGTCGACGAGGAGCGGGCGCAGTCGCTGATGAAGCTGGTCGCCACTCTCGAGGACGATGACGACGTGCAGAGCGTCTACGCCAATTTCGAGGTCGACGACGAGACTATGGCCAAGCTCAGCGCGGCTTGAGCCAAGTCGGGATATGAGCAAAGCTCAATCCGATATGAGCGAGAAGCCGCTTCCCACCATCCGCATCACCTACTGCACGCAATGCCAGTGGCTGTTGCGTGCCGGCTGGATGGCGCAGGAGCTGCTTTCGACCTTCGGCACCGATCTCGGCGAGGTGACGCTGGTGCCGGGCACCGGCGGCATCTTCACCATTTCCTGCAACGATCAGCTCATCTGGGAGCGCAAGCGCGACGGCGGTTTTCCGGATGCGGCAAAGCTCAAGCAACTGGTCCGCGACGTCATCGACCCGGAGCGGGATCTCGGCCATGCCGACCGCAGGGATCATAAGAAAGATCCCGCCTGAGGTGGGATCTTTTTGCATTTGCGGGCTGCTGTCCTCAGATCAATGCCATGATGAAGCAAGCCATCGCCACGATCGCGGTGACGGTGCGGACGTGGTTCCACATCACCCACTGGTTCAGATGGTTCGCCCACACGGCGGCGCCGTTGGCGCTTTGCGGATCGACGGCGGCCAAGGCGTCGTTGAGCGGAACGTTGAAGACCATGGTCACGATCGGATTGCCGACGAAATAGATCACCGCGCCGGCAAGCAGCCAGTATGAGCCCGACTGGCTCCAGCCGAAGAGAACGGCGGCAATCAACACCAGGCAGATGAGGCCGGTGCCGAACAGCGCGGTCATGAAGGTCGGCGTGATCACCGTGATGTTGATCGAGTTCATCGCCGCGATGCCGCTCGGGACGGGCAGCCGGGCAAGCGCCGCCATGACGAAATTCGAGAATGCGAAGAAGACGCCGCCGACGACGCCGGCGCCGATCGCGGCGATGAAGGTGAGGGTGGGAAGAAGTTTCATCATCTCGGTTGCTCCAGATGCCGGTTTGTTTTCAAAATGTGATAAATCCTCACATTTGCAAAACGTGATAAACCCTCGTATTTTGTGAGTCAAGCCAGTTTTCGAGAAATTGCCCGGAGGGAGCCATGGACGAAAAAGTCGCCGCGAAGGCCGATCAGGTGGGCATTGCTTCGCCGCGCCGGTCGCCTGCGCAGCAGCGCAGCCGCGAGCGGGTGGAGCGGATGCTCGCGGCAGCCTCGGCACTGATTGCCGAGCAGGGCAGCGATGCCATGCGCATGGGCGAGGTGGCGGAAAAGGCAGGGGTGTCGATCGGCTCGCTCTACCAGTTCTTCCCGGACAAGCGGGCGATCGTCTGGGCGCTGGCCGAGCGCTACACCGCCGAAAGCCAGGCCTGTATTTCGGCCGCGCTAAAAGATGTCGAGGACGCCGAGGGCTTTAAGAGCGCGTTTTCAGAGTTGGTCGACATCTATTACCAGCTGTTTCTGGCCGAGCCTGTGATACGCGATGTCTGGTCCGGCACGCAGGCCGACAAGGCGCTGCGCGCGCTCGAACTGGCCGACAGCCGGGCCAATGCCGAATTCCTGGTGGCGGTGCTGAAGCGGCTGCGGCCCGATGCCGATCCGGTCCAACTGGAGACGACGGCATTTCTGGTGTGGCAGATGGGCGAGGCCGCCGTGCGGCTGGCGATCTCGGTCGATCGGGAAGAGGGCGACAGGCTGGTCGAAGCCTACAAGCGCATGGCGCTGAGGGAGTTGGTGGGGGAGTAGGGGCTAAGGCGATTGGCGAAATCGCCGGCGGGAGCGCCCCTCTCCCCGTCACTATACGGGGAGAGGATGCCGGCAGGCAGGTGAGGGGCAGCGCCAGCCTATGACGTAGGCGTCGCCGAAAAGTGCACTGTCACCGAATTGCAAATCGGAATTCTCTGGCTAACGGTGGAGGTTAGCGCTGCCCCTCATCCGCCCGTTGGGCACCTTCTCCCCGTGAAACGGGGAGAAGGTAGGAATGCGGCCAACAAAAAACCCGCCTCGAAGGCGGGTTTTTCAAAATCTGCCGATGTATCCGGCTTAGAGGCCGAAACCCTCGAAACGCTTCTTGAACTTCGACAGGCGGCCGCCGCGGTCGAGCAGGGTCTGCTGGCCGCCGGTCCAGGCCGGGTGCGTGGTCGGGTCGATGTCGAGGTTCATCGTGTCGCCTTCCTTGCCCCAGGTCGAACGGGTCTGGTACTCGGTGCCATCGGTCATGACGACCTTGATGGTGTGGTAGTCGGGATGGATATCGGCCTTCATTGTCGTGTTTCCTGGCTGCCGGCGCTGCTGACGGGCCTATGGCCTGCGTCGATGCGCCCCTTTTTAAAACTCGAAGCCGCAGCTAATGAAAAGCCACGGCTTCTAAAACGGTCGGCGAGCCTATACATCAGCCGGAATTGAATCACAAGGCCGCGGCAAGCGCATATTGAAGCGCGGTATTGACAAGCGGCCAGAGGAAACGCTCATGGCGGAGATCGGTGCCAGTGGAGACCAGCGCAGGCGCTCGGTCCGGCCGCTGAGAAACCTTTTCCCCTATATCATCCGCTACCGGAAACTGGCGGTCGGCGCGATCATCTCGCTGATCGTGGCCGCGGTGACCACGCTTGCGTTGCCGATGGCCGTGCGGCGCATGATAGATCACGGTTTCGAAGCAGCGAGTTCCACCTTCATTGCTGAGTATTTCGCAGCGCTCGTGGTGATGGCGGCTTTGCTGGCGGCGGCTTCGGCCAGCCGCTACTATTTCGTCATCACGCTCGGCGAGCGGGTCGTGGCCGATATCCGCCGCGACGTCTTCTCGCATGTCACGACGCTGTCGCCCGCCTTTTTCGACAAGGCGCATTCGGGCGAGATCGTCTCGCGGCTTGCAGCCGATACCACGCAGGTGAAGTCGGCGGTCGGCGCCACCGCCTCGGTCGCGCTGCGCAATGTCATCCTTGGCCTCGGCGCGGTGGCGATGATGGTCGTCACCAGCCCGAAGCTGTCGGGCCTGGTGATTGCGGCCATCCCGGTGATCGTGCTGCCGCTGGTCGCCTTCGGCCGTTCGGTGCGGCGCAAGTCCCGGCAAGCGCAGGATACGCTCGCCGAAGCAACCGCCTATGCCAGCGAGCAGATCGGCGCGGTGCGCACGCTGCAGGCCTTCACCAACGAGAAGCTGGTCACCGGCCGCTTCGCTGGCGCCGTCGACGCCGCCTTCGAGGCCGCGCGGGCCTCGGTGTTCGCGCGCTCGTTCCTCACCTTCTTCGCCATATTCATGATCTTCTCCTCGGTGGTCGCGGTGCTGTGGTTCGGGTCGCGCGACGTGCTTGCCGGCACCCTGTCACCCGGCACGCTCGGGCAGTTCCTGCTCTATTCGGTATTTGCCGCCGGCGCGCTCGGCGCGCTGTCGGAGGTGTGGAGCGAGCTGTCGCAGGCGGCGGGCGCCGCCGAGCGGCTGACGGAGATCCTGGCCGAGAAACCGGCCATCCAGCCGCCTGCCGATCCTCAACCGCTGCCGGCCACGGCCAAGGGCGCGATCAGCTTCGACGACGTCTCCTTCTCCTATCCGGCGCGGCCGGACCGTGCCGCGGTGCATGGCCTGAGCTTCCAGGTGAAACCGGGCGAGACGGTGGCGATCGTCGGGCCCTCGGGCGCGGGCAAGAGCACCGTCTTCTCGCTGATCCTGCGCTTCTACGATCCGGAGAGCGGCCGCGTCGTCATCGACGGCGTCGATGTGCGCGAGGCCGATCCGGCGGCCGTCCGCCAGCGCATCGCGATCGTGCCGCAGGACGTCACCGTCTTCGCGGCGAGCGTGCGCGACAATATCGGCTTCGGCAGGCAAGGCGCCAGCGACGCCGAGATCGAGGCCGCGGCCAAGGCGGCCCTTGCCGACGAATTCATCGCCCGGCTCGACAAGGGCTATGACAGCCAGGTCGGCGAGCGCGGCGTGACGCTGTCCGGCGGCCAGCGCCAGCGCATCGCGATCGCCCGCGCCATCCTGCGCGACGCGCCGATCCTGCTGCTCGACGAAGCGACCTCGGCGCTCGACGCCGAAAGCGAGACACTGGTGCAAAGGGGGCTTGAGCGGCTGATGCGCGGCCGCACCACCATCGTCATCGCCCACCGGCTGGCGACGGTGCTGAAGGCCGACCGCATCCTGGTCATGGAAGGCGGGCGCATCGTCGAGGAAGGCACGCATCAGAGCCTGGTCGCCAAGGGCGGCATCTACGCCCGGCTCGCCAAGCTGCAGTTCGAGACCGGCGCCGGCGCCTTCCGGGGCGCGGCGGAGTAGCCACGCCGCACCCGGCCGGTTTTAAACCGCTACGCGTCAATTGCCGTAGCGCCTGCGCAGGTGCTGCGTGAAGTAAGTGGCATTGAGCTTTTCGCCGGTGGCGCGCTCGAGCAGGTCCGGCGTCGACCAGCGCGAGCCCTGCGACCAGATCTTTGCGCGACGCCACTCGTTGACGGCGCTGAAATCGCCCTTGGCGAGGTCCTCGTCGGCGGAGGGGTGCTCCCTGATCAAAGCCGCCCATTGCTGCGCCGCCATCATGGCGCCGAGCGTGTAGGAAGGGAAATAGCCGAAGGCGGCGCCCGGCCAGTGCACGTCCTGCATCGGACCGTCGGCCGGGTTGTCGATGGTCGAGAGGCCGAGATAGTCGCGCATCTTGGCGTCCCAGGCCTCCGGCAGGTCGGCGACCTCCAGCCGGCCGGACACGAGCTCCTGCTCGAGTTCGTAGCGCAGGATGACATGCAACGGATAGGTGACCTCGTCGGCGTCGACGCGGATCAGGCCGCGCTCGACATGGTGGACATGCGGCAGGATGTCGTCGAGCGACCAGGCTTCGCCGAGATGCTTTTCGACCACCGGCAGCGCCCAGCGCCAGAAGGCCGGGTTGCGGCCGATCTGCTTTTCGACGAACAGGCTCTGGCTCTCATGCACGGCCATGCCGCGCGCCTTGCCCAGCGGCCAATGCGACCAGGCTTTCGGCAGGTTCTGCTCGTAGAGCGCGTGGCCGGTCTCGTGCAGCACTCCCATCAGCGCCGACAGGAAGTCGGAGGTCTTGTAGCGGGTGGTGATGCGCACGTCGGTCGGCACGCCGCCGCAGAAGGGATGGTGCGACACCGAGAGCGAGCCATGGGTGAGGTCGAAGCCGACCGCCGCCATCATGGCCAGGCCGAGCTCGCGCTGGCGGTCGACGGCATAGCTGCCCGACAGCGGTTTCAACGGATGTTTCGCCAACCGCGCATCCTGCACGGCCAGCGCGCGCGGCAGGAAATCCTTGAGGAAGGCCTTCAGTTCGGCGAACACCGGGGTGATGTCGGCGGCGCGGTTGCCGGGGTCATACTGCTCCATCAGCGCGTCATAGGGGGCGAGGCCGACCGCGTCGGCGCGCAGTGCTGCTTCCTCGCGCACCAGGGCCACGACGCCTTCCAGCGCCGGCAGGAAGCCGGCCCAGTCGTTCTTGGCGCGCAGGTCGCGCCAGAGCTGCTCGGAACGCATGCGCGCCACCGTCTGGCGCTCGACGAATTCGACCGGCAGGCAGGTGAGGTTGGTGTATTGGCGGCGCAGTTCCCGCACCGCCGCCTGCTGCTCTTCGCCCAGCGGCTCGGCTTCGGCGGCGGCAATCCAGTCGCCGATCTCCGGCGCGGTCGCCTGGGCGTGCAGCATGCCGGCAAGCGAGGACATCGCCTCGGCGCGCTTCTCGCCGCCGCCGACCGCCATATGGGTCGCCTCGTCGGCGCCGAGGATGGCCAAGGCATGCTCCAGCGCTTCGAGCTTGTGGCCGAGTTGGTCGAGTTTCTGGAAAGACATGATGGATCCCGAGGTCAATTTGGCTGGCGCGAAAAGATACCAAGGCGCCGAGCTTGGCAACCCTGTCCGGTCGCGATGGGGTCAGCCGTCTTGCCTTGCGAGCCTACTGCGTGATCAATGCCTTCAACAAACTGCTGGAGGGGACAATGGTCGGCAATATCCTGGTCGGGCTGGTGGCACTGATCCACTGCTATATCGTCTATCTTGAGATGGTGTTGTGGGACACGCCGCGCGGCCGCAAGGCGTTTGGACTGACGCCGGAATTCGCCAGCGCCTCGAAGGTGCTTGCCGCCAACCAGGGGCTCTATAACGGCTTTCTCGCCGCGGGCCTGATCTGGGGTCTCTATCTCGGCGCCGGCGGGTTCCAGGTCAAGATGTTCTTCCTGCTCTGCGTCGCCGTCGCCGGCCTCTATGGCGCGGCGACCGTCGGCCGCAAGATCCTCTTCATCCAGACGGTGCCGGCGGTGCTCGCCATCGTCGCGCTTTGGCTCGGCCTGTGATCGAAACGGGTATGCGATCGAAAAAGGACGCCCTCGGGGCCAGGTCCCGCGGGCGCCAGTTGGTCCCTTCCTGTGTGATCAGAGCAAATGCTCTAAGCATGTCTCCCGAAAGTGGGCCCGGTTTCGGGACAAAGACATGCTTAAAATCAAAAACTTAAAGCAGGTCGCGTGAATTCTTTTTCACGCGGCCTGCTTTAACCGTTCGGGTAATTCCCGCCATCGTCGCCGTCGCCCATCATGAAGCCGCTGCCGGTGTCGTTCATCAGCCTTTGGTCGACATTGTCGAGACGGCGCAGCAACTCATGGTATTGCGCGGACGGGATCCTGCCGTGATCCGAAGCCGCGACATGTTCCGCGGCCTGGCTGATATGCGCGGCGCGCATATGCAGTTGCTGCGCTTCCGAAGCGGAGATGTTGTTTGCCTGCCGGGCGTCGGTGATGCCCTGATCCACGCCCTGGACCTGATCGATAAGGCTGGTCACGCGCGGGCCGGTGAAATCGGTTGGAGCGGTCGCGTCGAGAAGCCCCTTGTGATGTCCGGCCGCATAGGCGCCGGCGAGCGGGGCCGCGATCAGCGCGGCAGCCAGGGTTACAGTCTTGAGAGATGTTGAAGCGCGCATGGCGGCGCATCCTCCTGCAGGGAAGGAAGCGGTCCTGCCGCATTGCCTTCCGACCTTTCCGGGCCGTCCGGTTCCGTCGCGTCGCGATGGGAGGCATCGCCGGCGGTCCCCGGCCCTGCGTAGCAAATTAGGTGCGTCGATTCGCGATGTGTAATTAAAAAAAGATAATGTTTTCAGGCCTTGCCGCCAGGACTTGTCGCGCTAAGTATTCAGCCGACGAACAACTTCCCGTGACTTTCTGTGATAATGGGTCACCGTTCTGTGAGCTTCAGTTCAATGCGGCGGTTCTTGCCGCGCGCCTCATCGGTGTCGGCCGGGTCGAGCGGCTGGAACTCGCCGAAGCCGGCGGCTACCAGCCGGTTGGCCGGCACGCCGTTCTCGATCAGGAACTTCACGACGGACGTCGCGCGCGCGGTCGACAGTTCCCAGTTGTCGCGATAGCGGCCGGTGCCTGACAGCGGCTTGTTGTCGGTGTGGCCGTCGACGCGCAGCACCCAGCTGATCTCGGGCGGGATTTCCTTCTGCAATTCGATGATGGCGTCGGCGAGCTTCTTCATCTCGACCTTGCCGGCGTCGTTGATCTCGTCGGAGCCGGTTGGGAACAGCACCTCCGACTGGAAGACGAAACGGTCGCCGACGATGCGGATGTTCTCGCGGTCGGCGAGGATCTCGCGCAGCCGGCCGAAGAAGTCGGAACGGTAGCGGTTGAGCTCCTGGACGCGCTGCGCAAGTGCTACATTCAGGCGGCGGCCGAGATCGGCGATCTTGGTGTTGGAGTCGTGGTCGCGCTGCTCGGAGACGTTGAGCGCGTCCTCCAGCGCGCCGATCTGCTTGCGAAGGGCCGCTATCTGCTGGTTGAGGATCTCGACCTGGCTCAGCGCCTGCTGGCTGATCTGGCGCTGGTTGCTGAGCTCGCCGGTAAGCTGGTCGGCGCGCTTGTTGGCCGCGTCGCCGGCGCCGGCGCCTTGCGCCAGCAACTGTTCGAGGCGGCTCTTTTCCGCTTCCGACGCCGACAGCGAAGCCTGCAAATTGGCGAGCGAGTCTTCCTTGTCCTGGCTGTTCGAGCGCTCCAGCGCCAGCAACTGGGTCAGCTCGTTGATCTGCGAGTTGAGGCGGTTCAGCACCGTGTCCTTGCCGGAAATCTCGCGGCTGAGCAGGAATTGCGCCAGCACGAAGACCGTGAGCAGGAACATGATGGCCAAGAGCAGCGTCGACAGCGCGTCGACGAAGCCAGGCCAGTAGTCGATGCGGCGGTCGGCGCGCCGTCTTGCCAGCGCCACGTCAGTGGACCCCTTGCTTCTTCAGCGCGTCGGCGATCTTTTCCAGCGTGTTGCGCATGGCCTTCTGTTCGTCGGACTGGGCCTCGACCCAGTCGCGCATGATCTGCTGCTCGGAGCGCATGTTCTTCACCAGCCCCGAGATGCCGTCGGCAAGATTGGCCATGGCGGTGGCGACGCGCGGATTGGAGCCGCCGCCATTCTCCTGCAGGCTGCGCAGCCGCTCCGACAGCAGGCGGATGTCCTCGGAGGATTCGGTTGTCTTCGACGTGTCGGAGACCACGATGTCGGACGACAGATCGGTGACAGAGGACAGCCAGTTCTCCAGTTCGGTGTAGAAGCGGGTCTGGGCGCGGCCGGCCTGCAGGTCGAGGAAGCCCAGCACAAGCGAGCCGGAAAGGCCGAACAACGAGGACGAAAACGCGGTGCCCATGCCGGCGAGCGGCGCCGACAGGCCCTGTTTCAGCGCGTCGAGGACGGCGGCGGCATCGCCGCTGCCCGGGTCCAGCGCCTCGATCGTCTCGCGGATCGAGGCGATGGTGTTGAGCAGGCCCCAGAAGGTGCCGAGCAGGCCGAGGAACACGAGCAGGCCGACCAGATAGCGCGAGGTGTCGCGGCTTTCGTCGAGGCGCGTGGCGATGGAATCCAGCATCGTGCGCATCGACGAGGTCGAGAAGGCCATCGAGGACGAACGGCCGATCATCGCCTTCATCGGCGCCAAAAGAACCGGCTCGGTGGTCTCGGAGCCGGCGCGGAAGGAATTGACCCAGCGCACCTCGCGGAACAGCCGTCCGACCTGGACGAAGGCAAGCAGGATGCCAACCGCCAGCACGCCGACGATCAGTCCGTTGAGGCCCGGATTGCTGGAGAAGGCGGTCGATATCTGGCGGGTGAGGATGGCGGCGATGAAAGCGACGATGATCAGGAAGATCACCATGGTGAGCAGGAAGACCTGCGGGCTCGACAGCTTGTGCGGATCATAGACCAGGACGTCCGATCGCCTGCCGAAGGATCTGAGAAAAGCCATCCGTGCCCCGTTTCCGATGCCACCGCCGCAGAATTGCCGCGACTCTAAACGGAATTGTGACCAAATTGAATGGCGCTTGGCAATATGGCCTGACAGGCCCGCGCCACAGGCCTAGCTCATGCTCTAGAACCGGTTGACGACAAGGCAATCGACCATGGCGGCCAAATGAAGGCCGGCGCCGGTGACGACGAAGCCGTGCCAGACGGCATTGTGGAAGCGCAGGCCCTTCCAGGCGAAGAAGATGACGCCACAGGAATAGACGATGCCGCCGGCGATGAGCAGCGCTACCGATGTCGTCGGCAGCGTCTCGACCAAGGGTCCGGCGAGCACGACGCCGCTCCAGCCGATGGCGAGATAGAAGACGATGGCCAGCCGGTCGTAGCGGCCGGGCACGAACATCTTGATGGCGATACCGGCCGCTGCGGCGCTCCATACGACGACGATCATGGGCAGCGCCAGCGGCGAGTTGTCGAGCTGGGCGAGGAAGGGCGTGTAGGTGGCGGCGATCAGCAGATAGATCGCGGCATGGTCGAAGCGGCGCAGGATCCATTTCGCCGGCCATGACACCGGCCACAGATTATAGGCCAGCGAAACCGAGAGCACGGTGAGCAGCGACACCACGTAGAACACCGCGGCGATATATTCGCCCGGGCCGGAATGGAAGGCGGCCAAGGCCAGGAAGGCGGAGCCGGCCGCGATCGCCAGCACGATGCCGACCGCGTGGACGATGCCGTCGGCGATCATTTCGGCACGCGAATAGTGCCAGCGCCCGACAAAGGGGATTTCAAGCGTTGTATCTGGGCGCGCGTCGTTCATCGATGATCCTGCAACGCCTAATCTGGGCGCTTGCGGACCAGTATTTCAAGCTTCGGTTGCGGTTTTGCGACTAAAGGCGCGCGTCCTTTCGACGCGCGAAGGACGCCATAGTCAGTCAGCGAGCAGCCAATGGCTTCTTCACGGTCTTGAGCAGCGCGCGCTGGATGAGCTCGTTGCCGGCGACGACCTCGCCATTGTCCAGCATGTCCTGCGCGCCATCCATGTCGGAGACGAAGCCGCCGGCTTCGCGCACCAGAAGGATGCCCGCCGCGATGTCCCAGGACGACAGGCCGGTTTCCCAGAAACCATCCATGCGTCCGGCCGCGACATAGGCGAGATCGAGCGCGGCGGAACCCAGGCGGCGCACGCCGGAGACTTCGGCCATGACGTTGCGCAGCTCGATCAGGAAATTGCCGTGCTGGCCGCGACCGAGATGCGGCACGCCGCAGCCGATCACCGCGTCGGTCAGCTTGGAGCGCCCGGCGACGCGCAGTCGCCGGTCGTTCATGAAGGCGCCGCCGCCGCGCTCGGCCGTGTAGAGCTCGTCCATCGCCGGATTGTAGACGACGCCGGCGACGACCTGGCCCTGGCGCTCGAGGGCGATCGACACGGAGAAGAGCGGGATGCCGTGCAGGAAATTGGTAGTGCCGTCGAGCGGGTCGACGATCCAGCGGTGCTGGGCGTCCTCGCCTTCGACCGCGCCGCGTTCTTCCATCAGGAAGGCGTAGCCCGGCCGCGCCTTGGAAAGCTCGGTGAAGACGATCTCTTCGGCCTTGCGGTCGGCCTGGCTGACATAGTCGCCCGGCCCCTTCATCGAGACCTGCAAATTCTGCACCTCGCCGAAGTCGCGCGACAGCGAGCGGCCGGCCTTCATCGCGGCCTGGACCATGACGTTGAGGAGAGCGGAACGCGCCATTTTTTTCTTCCTGCTTTTTTGCCGTTAATCCGCGCGGCGCACGTAGGTGATTTCGTTGGTGTCGACGATGATGCGCTCGCCGGCCGAAATGAAGGGCGGCACGAGAACGCGGATGCCGTTCTCCAGCACCGCCGGCTTGTAGGAGGAGGCGGCCGTCTGGCCCCGCACAACCGGGTCGGCCTCGGTAATGGTCAGCGTCACCTGGTCGGGCAGCGAAATGCCGATCGGCCGCTCCTCGTAAAGCTGCACCGTCACCATCATGCCGTCCTGCAGGAAGGCGGCGCGCTCGCCGACGAAGTCCTTCGCCAGCTCGAGCTGCTCGTAGCTTTCGGTGTCCATGAAGACCAGCGCGTCGCCCTGCTCGTAGAGGAACGAAAAATCCTTCAGGTCGAGCCGGATCTGCTCGACGGTCTCGGCCGAGCGGAAGCGCTCGTTGAGCTTGGTGCCGTTGATCAGGTTCTTCAGCTCGACCTGATTGTAGGCGCCGCCCTTGCCCGGCTTGACGGTGTTGGTCTTGACCGCCACCCACAGCCCGCCATCGTTCTCGATGACATAGCCGGGACGGATTTCGTTGCCACTGATCTTGGCCATGATGAACTGATCCGGAATGAGATTTTTCTGGCGCGGGGCGCGCTTTGGCGCCTCCAAGACCACAAATTGCGCATAGTAGCAAGGGAGGCAGGCAAGGGAGGCCGGACATGCCGTCCGTGGCGCTATGCGTCAAGGCAGGCGATTTGCCTTCTGCAGCGCCTGCTTGGTCTGGTCGTCGTCGAGGCCCTGCAGGAAATCGTCCATCTGCGGGTCGATCAGGCCGGCGCGGCGGGCGACGATGTACCAGGCGCCGGCCAGGATCAGGTCCGGATCGGTGCCGATGCCGCCCATATAGAGCTTGGCGAGGCGGTTCTGGGCCGCGACATTGCCGCCTTGCGCCGCCCGCTTCATCCAGGCAAAGCCCGATTTCAGGTCGCGCGGGCCGCCGCGTCCCTCGATCATCCAGGCGGCGAGGTCGACCTGCGCGGTGTCGTAATTCTGCCGCGCGGCTTGCGCCAGCAGAAGACGCGCCTGGGCGTCGTCATGCGGCTTGCCGCCGGCGCCGTTGGCGTAGAGCTGCGCCATCGCATATTGGGCGTCGGCAAGGCCGGTGGCGGCGGCGCGCTCATAATAGACGGCGGCCTTCACAAGGCCGCCGTCGCCGGGATCCTGCTGGACGAGCAACTGGGCGAAGTTGAACTGCGCAAGCCGGTTGCCGGCCTCGGCCGAGGCCTGCATCAGCGCGAAGGCGCCCTTTTCGTCCTTCTTCGCATAGCGGCCGTCGAGCAGCATCAGCGCATATTGGAACTGCGCCTCCGGCACGCCCTGCTCGGCGGCCAGCGCATACCACTTGCTGGCCTCGGCCGGATTGAGCGGCACGCCCAGCCCGCGCGACAGGATTTCGGCCACCAGCGTCTCGGCCGCCGGATCGCCGTTCTTGGCGCGGTCCATGGCAAGGTTGTAGGCGGTCTTGTAGAGCCCGCGCTGGAAGGCGCCATAGGCGGCGTCCGGCTGCTTGGCGCCGAAGCGGTCGGGATTGACGGCGTCGGCCGATGGCGGCGTCATGGTGGCCGGCTGCGGCAAGGTGTTCTGGATCGGCTTGTCGATATGGGGAGCGCCGCCGAACCTGCTCGCGTCAGGCGCGCCGGCCTCCGGTGCGGCGGCGTCCGGCGTGCCTGCGTTGGGCGTGCCTGCGTTGGGCGTGACCGTATTCGGTGTGCCGGCGTCTGGAGAGCCGGCATCCGGCCGCGGCTGCGGCAGCGGGACGGTCTGAGCCGCCGTCGCGGCCTGCGCAAACAAGCCGGCCAGGACAACCAGAGGAAGGACACGCAGGCGCATGTCAGCTCTCGAAGCGCGGCGCGGTTTGATCGAGCAGCGCGTTGGCGGCGGCGATCGCCGCCCGCGGGTCGCGCGCGTCGGCAAAGACGGCGCTGGACAGCGCCACGAACTCGGCGCCGGTCGCGGCCACCGTCTCGACGGAGGCAAGCTCGGAGCCGGCCATGACGATGCAAGGGATCGAGATCATTTCCGCCCACCATTCGCCGAGGGCGAGGTTGCGGTGATGCGGCTCCGGCTTGTTGTCGTAGCCGAAGCGGCCGAAGAACATGTAGTCTGGCCGCGCTTCGCCGAGATCCAGCGCTTCGTCGCGGGTCTTGGCGCCGCCGACGCCGACCATCATCTTGCCGGCCACCCGCTCGATCGTCTCGGCGAGCTCACCGGGCTTGACTTCGACATGGATGCCGTCGGCCTGGACGCGCCCGGCGATGCGGCTGTCGCCGGCAATGATGACGGCGACGCCGGAGGCCTGCGCTATCGGCACGATCCTCTCGGCGAAGGTCTGGAAAGAGGCATCGTCCATGCCGTTGTCCGGCAGGATCAGCGAGGCGACGTCGCCGCCCTCGAACGCCGCGCAGATCTGCTCCGCCGACACGAGCGGCGGCGCGATCAGCACGATGCGGCAGCGGTTGGGCGGGTTTATATCGTTCATTGGCCTTCGATCCCGGTTTCGCCTATGCCGGGCGAACATGGTTGCATTGCGGCATAGAGCAAAGGGGGCGGCTTGAACAGTCGGCTATGCGGCGGACGGAGACCGGTCCGCACGAGCATCGTCGCGCCGGGTCTTCATGATGAGATCCAACACGCGCTGCGGCTGTTCGATTCCGAGAAACTGCGGGACCGGATCCAGAGCCGGAAACCACCCGTTCATCCGTGAGAATGGATATGCCGACATGGCGGCTCCGAAGCGCAAGGTCCCCTTCGTCGCCGTTTCGCCGGTCAACTGGACGTCGGGAATGCGTTCGAGATCGATCGAGGTGAAGTTGGCGGACGGGGCGCCGCGCAGGATCAGGATACGCTTGTTGGTGACGGCGTAGCATATCCGCCGCCTCAGCCAGGCGTCGAATATGAACCTGCCGAAAACCATGAAGAGGCCGACGCAGACGAACATCGCTCCCCAGGCGTCAAAGAACAGTGGCGCGCCTTGCCTCGTCGCCGAATAGGTCCAGAAAATCGCAAAGCCGCACCAGAGCAGGCTGAACGGGATCAGAAAGACGTCGCGACTGGAGAACAGCAGTCCCTGCGCGGGCGTCCCACTCCACAAGATGCGTTCATGCGGCAACAGCCGGCCTTGAAAGAGTTGATTTTCCACGCAGCCACCCGCCACTTTCCGCCGGTTCATTCATTGCATAAGTGGTGTTTCGGCACCAATGCAAATCTCGGCTTCCGGACTTGCAGGCGGCCGGCAACGGGCCGCGAGGACAGGCACATGGCGCAAAATATCTACGACCGTCCGGATTTCTTCGATGGCTATAGCCGCCTCGGCCGCTCGGTCGAGGGCCTGGAGGGAGCGCCCGAATGGCCGGCGCTGCGCGCCATGCTGCCCGACGTCGATGGCGCAAGCATTGTCGATCTCGGCTGCGGGTTCGGCTGGTTCTGCCGCTGGGCGCGCTCGCATGGCGCAAGAGAAGTCCTAGGCCTCGACCTCTCGGAAAAGATGCTTGCCCGCGCACGCGCCGCCGGCTCCGACGGCGGCGTCACCTATCAGCGCGCCGACCTCGATGAGCTCAGTCTGCCGAAGGCGCGTTTCAATCTCGCCTACAGTTCGCTTGCGCTGCATTATGTCGGCGATGCAGCGCGCCTGTTCGCGACCGTCCATCAGGCCCTGGTGCCCGGCGGAGCCTTCGTCTTCTCAACGGAACATCCGATCTATATGGCTCCGACCGATCCGGGCTGGTCGGTCGATGCCATGGGCAGGAAGACATGGCCGGTCGACCGGTATCTGGTGGAGGGGCCGCGCAGCACCGACTGGTTCACCAAGGGCGTCGTGAAATATCACCGCACCATCGGCACCACGCTCAATTTGCTGATCCAGGCCGGATTCAGCATCGGGCATGTCGAGGAATTTTGCCCGACGGACGAGCAGATCGCCGCCCGGCCGGAACTCGCCGAGGAGCTGGAACGGCCGATGTTCCTGCTTGTTCAGGCGCGGCGTTGAACGGCCGGACGCTGGCCTAAAGCGCGCCGTACTGAAACGGATTCAGGCGACGCGCTTTAGGTCTTTGTTTTGATGCATGTCGTTATCCCAGAACCGCTGCGCACTTCTGGGCGACATGCATTAGAGTTCAAGCTTGTAGCCGACGTGGCTGGCCTTGAAGCCAAGGCGCTCATAGAAGCGATGCGCGTCGGTCCGGCTCTTGTTGGTCGTCAGCTGGACGACCCGGCAGCCCCGCTCGCGGCATTTGTCGATCGCCCATTCGAACAGGTCCTGTCCCAGCCCTTCGCCGCGCCGGCTCGACGCGACGCGCACCGCCTCGATCAGGCCGCGACGGGCGCCGCGCAGCGACAGTCCGGCGATAAAGGTGATCTGCAGCGTGCCGATGACGTCGTCGCCGTCGGTCATCACCGCGAGGAACTGGTTCGGATCGCCGTCTATCGCCGCGAAGGCGTCGAGATAGGCTCGCGACAGCGGCAGCCCGGCGTCTTCGCGGGCCTGGCCGAGCGCATCGTCGGCAAGCATCGCGACGATTGCCGCCACGTCCGCTTCGCGAGCCTTGCGGATGCTGATGGCGCTCATTTCCATACCTCGAGACAGCGAGCCGATCGAAAACGGCCCTGACAGCGCGGCGGCCGTCGATGCCGGCTCGGCAATAGCGGATGCCGGCATTAATGACTATCCCGGCGGCGCCATTCTGCGCTATGGCTGGCCCCCCGCCTTCTCCAACCTTCCCTTGCCGATGTCAGGCCTGCTCAGCGATCCGTGGTTCTATGCCGCCGCCATTCCGGCGGTGATCCTTGTCGGCCTGTCCAAGGGCGGCTTCGGCGGCGCCGTCGGTTTCGTCGGCGTGCCGCTCATGGCGCTGACCATTCCGCCGGTTCAGGCGGCCGCCATCCTGCTGCCGATCCTGTGCCTGATGGATATAGTTTCCGTGTGGACCTGGTGGGGCGTCTACGACCGCAAGATGCTGGTCGACATGATGCCCGGCGCCGTCATCGGCATCGGACTTGGCTGGCTGACCGCGGCCTTGGTCACCGAGGAGATGGTGCGGCTGATCGTCGGCGCGGTCGCGCTGGTGTTCGTGCTGCGCTGGCTATATTTGCAGTTCCGCCACGGCGCCGGCCATGCGGCGGAGCCGAACCGCATCGCGGCGGCCTTCTGGGGCGCGGTCGCAGGCTTCACCAGCTTCGTCGCCCATGTCGGCGGTCCGCCCTTCCAGGTCTATGCGCTGCCGATCCGGCTCGACCCGAAAGTGCTGTCGGGAACAGCGGCGATCTTCTTTGCCGCCACCAATGCGCTGAAGCTGATCCCCTATTTCGCGCTCGGCCAGTTCGACACCACCAATTTGACCGCCTCGGCGGTGCTGATGCCGCTGGCGCCGCTCTCCACCATTGCCGGCGCGTGGCTGGTGCGCCGCATGCGGCCTGAGATATTCTACCCATTCACCTACGCGACCGTCGCGGTGGTCGCCGTCAAGCTGTTGTGGGATGGCATTGCCGGTTTCTGGTGAGGCCGGCCGCCGGGCCAGCCTCACCAGAAGGATTCAAGCGGCGCTCGGCACCATCTGGCGGCCGCCGCCGAAGGCGAGCGCGGCGCCCAGCGCAACCACCATCGCCATGCCGGCAAGAATACCGATGTCGTGCAAAGTGGGCTTCAGCACCATGTCGGCGATGATCACCAGCATCACCGCATAATCGAGGCGCGCCCATTTCATCATGCGCTGGCCGATGGCAAGAACCGCCGGCGTCACGCCCTGCTCGGCGACCATGGCGCCCATGCGCTCGCCGGTCGGCTTGAAGACGAGCATGCCGATCGAGAAGGTGGTGGCGTAGCCGACGAGGCCGATGACGATCCACAGCTCGGTAAAGCCGACCCAGAAGCCGCACATGATGAGGCCGAAGGCCAGCGTCAGCATCGACATCGGCGCGAAGAACCTGCCGCCGAGCTGTCCGCTGGCGCGCATTGCCTGCAGCTTGTCCTCGATGTTGCCGGCACGCTCGGCCAGCACGCCGAGCAGGAACAGCACGAAGCCGCCGCCGACCCACAAAACGGCCGAAACGACGTGAAGGAATTTGACGATCGAATACCAATCCATGATTTGCTCCCGGATATCCCGCCTGGTTTCGAGCGGCGCGGATCCGCGCGCCGCTTCAGAGGAGCGGGCTTTTGCGTGGCGCGTGTTTCGGAACGATGTCGCGGCGGCGGCCAACATGTTTCGGTGACCGGGTTCGGCGTTCGAAGGTCCGGTTTTCAGACGATCCCGGGCGGCGAAGCCGGCTGTCCTGTTCCGGCACAGGAAAGCGCGGTCGCTTAAAAAATCGTCGCCGTGTTAAGGGTTCATTAAGCTTTACGGGTGTTTACTATGCGCATCCAGTTTTGCTGGATTCTTACCGAGTGGTTGGAGCCACTTTGTTTGACGCCTCCCTGTTAAACTCCTGAGAGCCGCCTTATCCGCGGCTCTTTTTTTGTCCGCGGGCGGCGGGCTGGCGCCATCCGCTTGCGGATGGCTGGAACGAGGCCGGCGTTAACCGTTTGTTAAACATGCGCTTGCCTTCATGGGCATCGAAGCGCATTTTCAAGCCTCAGTCATTTAGGGTGCGGGCCACGTCGGCGAGGATTGCCGAATCGGCTTGCGGCAGTGCAGGGGCGTATCGATGAACGAGCCTTCGAAGGGCGCGAAAACCATTAAACTGGCGGAGCGCCGGGTTTTCTCCCAATCCTTCAAGCCGCTCTACCAGGAAGGCATGGGGCTGGTCGAGCAGGCCGCCGAATATCTCGATGGCAAGGGCAGGCTCGAGGCCAAGAAATTGTCGCGCACGGCGGCGACGCTCTACGCGGCCGAATCGATGCGGCTGACCACAAGGCTCATGCAGGTCGCCTCCTGGCTGCTGCTGCAGCGTGCGGCGAATTCCGGCGAGATGACGCGCGACCAGGTGGCCTCGGAGAAATCCAAGGTGCGGCTCGACACGGCGTCGGCGCATGACGAGGCGCTTGGCTGGAACGAGCTGCCCAAGGATTTTCTGGACCTCGTGACGCGCTCGCTGCGCCTGCAGGCGCTGGTGCGGCGCATGGACGAGGAAATCTATGGCGGCGTCATCAACGACACGCACGCGCCCAGCCGGCGGGCCAACCCGGTTTCCGACCAGATCAGCCTTTTGAACACGGCGTTCGCGCGCGGCTGAAACCGCGTTTGCAACAATAGCATCCTAAAGCAGGTCGCGTGAAAAAGGATTCACGCGACCTGCTTTAAGTGTTTGATTTTAAGCATGTCTTTGTCCCGAAACCGGGCCCACTTTCGGGAGACATGCTTTAAACCGAGCCACGATTTGGCGAGCCGTTTGGCCGCAAGTCGAACGCCTGCGCTTCCGGCCGTTCTTCGATATTGCGGGCGGCCGTCATAGCATTTGAAGGCCATTCCGGCCTTCGCGAGAAAGATCAGCCTTGCCTTGACGAGATGAGACCCTAGTTGGGGCCGTTCGCCGCAGCCGGGTCGACCCGAGCCGGTTCTGCAGGAAAATCACCGTCACTGTGACCAAAGCAGATTGCGAGGCTTGATCCCGTGCATTCGCCATTGGACCGCATCCCGGTATCGATCATCATCCCCAATTATAACTACGACCAGTTCCTGGGACGCGCCATCGACAGCGCGTTGGAGCAGGACCACCGAAATGTCGAGGTCGTGGTCGTCGACGACGCATCGACGGATGCGTCGGTGGCCGTCATCGAATCCTACGGCGACAGGATCCGCCCGTGCCTGAGGCACAGGAATGGCGGCCATGCCGCCGCGTTCAATACCGGGTTCGAGGCGAGCACCGGGGAGATCGTTCTTTTCCTCGACGCTGACGATTACCTCTATCCGAACGCCGTCTCCGAGGTTCTGGACGAGTGGGACTCGGATGTCGCCCAGGCGCAGTTCAGGTTGCATCTCGTCGATGAGGACGAGCGTATCAAGGATGTCTTCCCACCTCCGGAACAGCCGTTCGACTCTGGCGATGTCGTGCCGGAATTGTTGCGAAAGGGGCGGTACCATACGACGGTGACAAGCGGGCTGGCGTTCGACCGCGAGGCGCTGGAAACGATAATGCCCATGCCCGAAAGCGATTTCCGGCAGGGCGCCGATGGCTATCTCGCGACGCTCGCGCCGCTGCACGGGGAGGTGAAATCCATCGACACTTGCCTCGGCGCCTACCGCATCCACGGCTCCAACCATTCGGTCTTTGCCGAAAAGCTTGCCGAGCGGGCGCGCTGGCGCGTGGAGCATGATTTCCGGCGCCTTGAGGCCTTGTCCGGCCGAGCCGCCGAGATCGGTCTCACCGTATCGCCGGATGCCGGCCTTCGCGATCCGGTCCATCTCGAAGAGCGATTGGCTTCGATCTGTGTCGACGAGCCTCAGCATCCGGTCACGACCGACTCCCGGCTGGGACTGGCAAGAGCGGGCGCCGCCGCCAGTCTGGAAATGAACGCATCCTGGCGTCGGCGGGCTGCGCTGGCGGTCTGGTTCCTCTGCATCGGAATTCTCCCGCGGCGCATGGGCAATGCAGTCCTGTCCTGGAAGCTGGTCGCATCGTCCAGGCCGGTATTCCTCACGCGGCTGTCGAAAGCCATCCGTCGCGTGACGAACTAGAACCTCGACACAGGGATTTTGAAAGGTTGCCGTTTGTCTTGGTGCAAGATTTTCCATCAATCAGCGCAACGCTGGAGATTGGTCGAAGCCGCCCTACCTCGTCATTCTATGGCGGAGCAAGGAGCGAAGCGACGCGGCGCAGACCCTAGAATCCATGCCATGACTTGGAAGCGTCGCTGCGGTGCAGAATTCTGCTCCGTTGCACGCCTTGGCGAAGGTAACGGCATGGATTCTAGGGTCTGCGCGCCGCTGCGCGTCGCTCCGCCCTAGAATGACGATCGCCAAGGGCGTTTCGGCCAATCTCCAACGAACGTATGCCACCTGCCGATGCAAATAGGGCCGACCGGTCAAAACTTCGGTGCAGTGCCACCAGCCGAGATTGGACAATGCCGGCCGCGAACGCCGGACCAGGATGCCCATTGGATCGCGATCGTTTCCGGTTTGTTCACATTTCGCTGGCATCGCTTGCCGCCGAGGCTAAACTTGGCGCATGGGGGAAGCGATTCGCATCATCGGCATCGATCCGGGGCTGAGGCGCACCGGTTGGGGTATTATCGACAGCGTCGGCAATTCGCTGCGCTTCGTCGCGTCCGGCACGGTGCGGTCCGACGAAAAGGCACCGCTGGCGACAAGGCTCTGCCAGCTGCATGACGGCTTGGCCGAGGTGCTGCACCAGGCCATGCCGCATGAGGCAGCGGTCGAGCAGACTTTCGTCAACAAGGATGCGACCGCGACGCTGAAGCTCGGCCAGGCGCGCGGCATCGCCATGCTGGTGCCGGCGCGCGCCGGGCTGGTGGTCGCCGAATACGCCCCCAACGCCGTCAAGAAGGCGGTGATCGGCGTCGGCCACGGCGAGAAGAAGCAGATCCACATGATGGTGAAGGTGCTGATGCCGAAGGCTGTCTTCGACACGGACGATGCCGCGGACGCTCTGGCCATCGCCATCTGCCATGCGCATCACCGCCCGAGTGCGGCCTATCGGATGGCTGCTCTGGTAGCTTGTTCTTGACTTGTTCTCATTTGCCCGGTAAGTAATACCTCGGAGGTATTACCATGCGTGTGACCACCAAAGGGCAAGTCACGATCCCCAAACAAATAAGGGATCACCTGGGCATAGGCCCGGGTTCGGAGGTCCAGTTCGTGGCCACCGACGAGGGCGCCCGGCTTGTCGCCGTCAACGAAAACATTTCGGAGGAGGAAGCTGCCCGCAAATTCAAGGAGATCCTCGACAAGATGGAGGGGACGCTGGATTTGGGCGGCATGACGACGGACGAGTATATGGAGTGGTTGAGGGGACCGCGTGAAAATCTCGACGTTAATTGACACAAACGTGCTCATTGATGTCTGGGGTCCGGCTGGGCCGCTGACGGAATGGTCCGCGTCGGCGATCGTCTCCTGCCGACGCGATGGCGCGCTGGTCATCAACAGCATCGTCTGGTCCGAGCTTGCTCCTCTGGTCGCTTCCGAAGCAATGCTGAGGAAAGCAGCCGAGAGACTTGAAATGGATCGCGAGTTTTTGCCCTGGGAAGCCGCATTCCTGGCTGGGGTGGCACATTCCCGTTATCGGCGGGCCGGCGGTGTTCGGGAGCGGACCTTGCCGGATTTTTTCATTGGCGCTCATGCGGCCGTCGCCGGTCACCGCCTCTTGACGCGCGACGCGCCTCGCTATCGCAGCTATTTCCCACACCTCGAAATCGTCTCTCCGGAAACACATCCATGAAGGCCAGGCCATGATCGGCAAGCTGAAAGGCACGCTGGACGAGATCGACGAAGACTCCTGCCTCGTCGATGTGCACGGCGTCGGCTATGTCGCCCATTGCTCGGCGCGCACGCTTGCCGCGCTGCCGTCGCCCGGCGAGGCGGTGGTGCTGTTCATCGAGACCTATGTGCGCGAGGACATGATCCGGCTCTACGGTTTCCAGAGCGCGTTGGAGCGCGAGTGGTTTCGCCTCTTGATGAACAATGTGCAGGGCGTCGGCGCCAAGGTGGCGCTGGCTATTTTGTCAACGCTGGCGCCTGCCGACCTCGCCAATGCGATCGCGCTGCGCGACATCGCCATGGTTTCCCGCGCGCCCGGCGTCGGCAAGAAGGTGGCCGAGCGCATCGTCACCGAATTGCGCAGCAAGGCGCCGGCCTATGCGGGCGCGGCCACCGGAACGATCGGCCTCAAGCAGGAGCTCGGCGAAGGGGTGGCGGCCGCGCCGATCACGGACGCGGTTTCGGCGCTGGTCAATCTCGGCTATTCGCGCGACATCGCGGCGAATGCGGTTGCGGCCGCGCTGAAATCGGCCGGCGAGGGCGCGGACGCGTCCAAGCTGATCCGCTTCGGGCTGAGGGAGCTGGCGCGGTGAGGCAGCGCTTGTCCCGCCATCGGTCCTATGCAAGGAAGGCGGCATGAGCCTTTCGCCCCGCCTCATTGCCCCCGACAAGCGCGGCGAGGATGCCGACCAGACGCTGCGGCCGCAGTCGCTCGACGAGTTCGTCGGCCAGGCGGCGGTGCGAGCCAATCTCAAGGTCTTCGTCGATGCCGCCAAGGGTCGCGGCGAGGCGCTCGACCATGTGCTGTTCGTCGGGCCGCCCGGACTGGGCAAGACGACGCTGGCACAGATCATGGCGCGCGAGCTTGGCGTCAATTTCCGCTCCACCTCCGGGCCGGTGATCGCGAAGGCGGGCGATCTCGCAGCGCTGCTCACCAATCTCGAAGAGCGCGACGTCCTCTTCATCGACGAGATCCACCGGCTCAATCCGGCGGTCGAGGAAATCCTCTATCCGGCGATGGAGGATTTCCAGCTCGACCTGATCATCGGCGAAGGCCCGGCGGCACGCTCGGTCAAGATCGACCTCGCCCGTTTCACGCTGGTCGCGGCGACAACCCGACTCGGGCTCTTGACCAATCCGCTGCGCGACCGGTTCGGCATTCCGGTGCGGCTCAATTTCTATACGGTCGAGGAGCTGGAGCAGATCGTGCGCCGCGGCGCACGCATCCTGTCGATGCCGCTCGGCGACGACGGGGCGGTGGAGATCGCGCGCCGCGCGCGCGGCACGCCGCGCATTGCCGGCAGGCTGTTGCGCCGGGTGCGCGACTTCGCCAGCGTCGCGGGTGCCGCGCATGTCGACAGGAAGATCGCCGACGAGGCGCTGATAAGACTTGAGGTCGACGCGCTCGGCCTCGACGCGCTCGACCGCCGTTACCTGTCGATGATCGCGCGCAATTTCGGCGGCGGCCCGGTCGGCATCGAGACGATCGCGGCGGGGCTCTCAGAGCCGCGCGACGCGATCGAGGATATCATCGAGCCCTATCTCATCCAGCAGGGCTTCATCCAGCGCACGCCGCGCGGCCGCGTGCTGACCGCCAATGCCTGGCGCCATCTCGGGCTCGACCCTCCGAAGGATATCGCCCAGCAGCAGATCAGCCTGTTCCAGGAAGAGTAACGCAGATTTGTTCGCCGTTTGGCAGCGCAACGGCTCGTCTGCGCAGAATCTGCGCGCCTTGGCCTAGCTCAGGGCGCAATTGCCGCCTTTAACGCAGCTTCCTGATAGAATCCCAAGGGCTTGGGCCGATTCATGATCACCAGACGCGCCTTCCTGCGCCTTGTCGGCGGCTCGGCCTTCAGCCTGGTGTCGCTTGGCGCTTATGCCGTCGGCATCGAGCCGATGCTGCTGACCCACGTGAAGCGCTACACGCTGACGCCGCCGCACTGGCCGGCCGGGCTTAAATTGCGCGTCGTGGCGTTGGCCGACATCCATGCCTGCCGACCCTGGATGACGCCGGAGCGTGTCGCCTCGCTGGCCGAGCAGGCCAATGCACTGCAGCCGGACGTGATTGTGCTGCTTGGCGACTATCCCGCCGGGACCCGGCTGGTGACCGGCTGGGTGAACGCGTCGGAATGGGCGTCAGCGCTCTCCGGGCTCAAGGCGCCGCTCGGCGTGTTCTCGATCCTCGGCAATCACGACTGGTGGGAGGATCGCTCGGCGCAGGCAGCCGGGGCGGGGCCGACCATCTCCCGCAAGGCACTGGAGGCGGTCGGCATTCCGGTGCTGGAGAACGACGTCGTGCGCCTTGAAAAGGACGACCAGGGTTTCTGGATTGCCGGGCTCGCCGACCAGATTGCGCTGTTGCCGAACAAGGCCGAGGGCCGCAGGGGGCTCACCGGCCTCGATGATCTTCCCGCCACGCTGGCCAAGGTCGGCGACACCGCTCCCATCATCCTGCTGGCGCATGAGCCGGACATTTTTCCCAAAGTGCCCTGGAGGGTTTCGCTCACCTTGTCCGGGCACACGCATGGCGGACAAGTGCGGTTGTTCGGCTATTCTCCGGTGGTGCCCTCTGCCTATGGCAACCGCTATGCCTACGGCCATGTCGTCGAGAACGACCGAAATCTGATTGTCTCGGGAGGACTAGGCTTCAGCATCGCCCCGGTTCGTTTCGGAGTGCGGCCGGAAATCCTGCAGATCGATCTGGGATAGTCCGCTTCCAGCGCCTCAGCGCAGCGACCTGATCATATCCATCACGTCCGGCTCGGCCTTCTCGCCGTCGAAGGCGTCGACCACGCCGAAGGCGCCGCCATAGCTCCACACCGACCACGAAAAGCCGTGCGCCTCGGCGCGGGCGATCATGTCGCGCACATAGGCCGCGCGATATGCGGCCGGCATGACGAAGCCGTTGCCATATTCCTTGCGGATCATGCCGAATTCGCCGAGCGTGATGTCCTGCGGCTTGACGCCGTTGGCCTTCGCCCAGGCGTCGACCGTGGCGAACGGCGCGTCCATCACGCCAAGCAGCTTTTCGGAACTGTCCATCGTCGCCACCTGCTCGTCGAGATAGCTGAGCAGGCCGCTCTGCCGCGCCCAGGGCGCCTCGGCCTTGATCCGGTCGCGGATCGTATCCAGCGTCAGGTCCAGCTGCGCTTTCGGAACGGCCGTCAGCGGATAGGGCAGGCCGGTGACATAAGGAATGAAATCGCCGGCCCAGGTCGCGCCCTGATGTGTCAAAAGAAACGGATCGTAGGAATGGAAAGTCCAGATGATGTTGTCATCGGCGATCGTCCTGGGGTCGATTTTAGCCAGCGACTCCGCATTCGAATAGCAGCCGCCGGTCAGGATCAGCGTGAGCCTGGTGGCGGAGGCGCGGGCGGCCGCGAACAATTGCTTCTGGCGGCCGGGCCAAAGGTTGGTGCCGTTCGCGTCGCAATCGACCAACGGCTCGTTCATCAACTCCAGCGCGACCTGATTGGGGTCTTCCTTGGCCAGCGTCCGAGCCATCTCGCGCACCAGCTCGGCATAGGCATCGAAGACGGCCGGGTCGTGCATCACCTCGTTCATGCCGGTCTTGCGGTTGCCGCCAGCGGGGATCAGATGCAGGTCGACGATCACCTTCAGGCCGGCGCGGTTGATCATGCGCGCCGAGTCCAGCACGCTGGCATAGAGGTCGTCGCGAAGGGCCGCGGTCCGGTCCGAAAGAAAGGGTGCGGGATCCACCGGCATGCGCAGGAAGTCGAGGCCGGCATCCTTGAGCGCCTTGAGGTCGTCCTCCTTGAGGAATTTGCGCCACTCCGGATAGGGCAGGATCGCCTGGCGCTCCCCCCATTTGTCCTCGGCCGGCCAGGTCACCCACTGGTCGAGATTGAGGCCGCGTTTCATCGAGAAGGTCGCTGCCCCGGCCGGCAATGCCAGCGTGCCGAGCGCAAGCAACACCGCCAGCAAGGTCTTGATCATCGTGCCCAACAATGCCATCCCGTTCCCGCGCGAAAACAGTGCGTGTCGCCCAAAAGTGTGCAGCGGTTTTTGGGACAACGACACGCACAGAAAAAATGCCTAAAGCCCGAGGGCTTTAGGTGCCTGTTCGGGCCTGAAAAGGAAAGCGCGATGGACGATCATGGTGAATCGGCGGCGCTCAGCGCCGGGCTTTCCGGAGCGCTGACGGAATTCGGCCATCGGCTGATGGCCCGGGTCTACTATGCCGACACCGATTTCTCCGGGGTCGTCTACCATGCGCGCTATCTCGAATTCCTCGAACGCGGCCGCTCCGACTATCTGAGGCTGACCGGCGTCCACCACACCGAACTCCTGGACGGCAAGCACGGCGAGCGCATCGTCTGGGTGGTCCGGCGCATGGAGATCGACTTCCGCTCGCCGGCCCGCATGGACGATATCCTCACCATCGACACGCGCACTGACGATATTTCCGGCGCCCGCATCTTCATGGGCCAGCAATTGAAGCGCGGCGGTGATGTGCTGGTTGAGGCGAAAGTCGAGGCGGCGATCGTCGGCGAAAGCGGCCGCCCGAAGCGTTTCCCGAAGGAATGGATTGCCGCTTTTATGCCGAAGGCCA
Source organism: Mesorhizobium sp. RIZ17 (assembly GCF_051127865.1). Lineage (NCBI taxonomy): Bacteria > Pseudomonadati > Pseudomonadota > Alphaproteobacteria > Hyphomicrobiales > Phyllobacteriaceae > Mesorhizobium > Mesorhizobium sp. RIZ17. Next base: position 1,383,563 of record NZ_CP147861.1, on the reverse strand, counting down.
AGGCCTGAGCCTTCGCTTGCCCGCACCGTCTCGAAGCCATTGACCACGCGGCGCCGGCCGCGGGCTGGCCCAAGCCAAGCGCGGCAATGCGCCGCGCCTTACATCCTAACCCATCCTTAACCATAACGGTTCATGAAGGAATTGGCGAAGATTGGCGCAATTCGTGCGCCTTCCTTTCACCAATATTTGCCTCGAAAAGGCCGTGAAACGGTGCATTCGGGGCTTATCCCGCAAGCTTCACGCTTCGCGCGATCGGACCAAAGGGATGCCATGGGCCAGCCGCCAGCGATGCCCGGATAATCTTAAGGACTTAAGTCATGGAAAACATCGCACTCGCCGACCCGGCAGCGCATTTATCGATCTGGGCGCTGTTCATGCAGGCCGGCTGGGTGGTCAAGCTGGTCATGATCGGCCTGCTCGGCGCCTCGATCTGGACCTGGGCCATCATCATCGACAAGCTCGTCGCCTATAGCCGGATGAAGTTGGCACTGAACCGCTTCGAACAGGTCTTCTGGTCCGGGCAATCGCTTGAAGACCTCTACCGCACGCTGGCCGACCGCAAGACCACCGGCATGGGCGCGATCTTCGTCGCCGCCATGCGCGAATGGAAGAAGAGTTTCGAAAAGGGCGCGAAATCGCCGCTGGCGCTGCAGACCCGCATCGACAAGGCCATGGACCTGGCATTGACGCGCGAGATGGAAAGGCTGGAAGGACGCCTTGGCTTCCTCGCCACCACCGGCTCGGCCGCGCCCTTCATCGGCCTGTTCGGCACCGTCATCGGCATCATGACGTCGTTCCAGGCGATCGCCGCCTCGAAGAACACCAGCCTTTCGGTCGTGGCGCCCGGTATCGCCGAGGCGCTGCTCGCCACCGCGATCGGCCTGCTCGCGGCCATCCCGGCGGTCATCGCCTACAACAAGCTGTCATCGGATGCGAACAAACTCGGCGTGCGCATGGAAGGGTTCTCGGATGAGTTCTCCGCCATACTCTCGCGCCAAATCGATGAAAAAGTAGCGCAGAAGGCCTGAGGAACGATCATGGGGATGTCTGCTGCTGGCGCAGGTGGCTCGGGGCGAGGCGGACGCGGCCATAGGCGCCGTGGCCGTCACCATGCCCTGATGTCGGAGATCAACGTCACGCCGATGGTCGACGTGATGCTGGTGCTGTTGATCATCTTCATGGTCGCGGCGCCACTACTCACCGTCGGCGTACCGATCGACCTGCCGGACACGCAGGCCAAGGCGATGAATGTCGACACGCAGCCGATCACCGTTTCGATCGACGCTGCGGGCAAGATCTTCCTGCAGGAAACCGAAATCCCGATCGAGGAATTGGTGGCCAAGCTGCAGGCGATTTCCAAGACCGGCTATGACGAGCGCATCTTCATCCGCGGCGACAAGTCGACGGACTACGGCACCGCGATGAAAGTCATGGCCCGCATTTCGGCCGCCGGGTACAAGAATATCGGCCTGGTCTCGCTGCAGGAACAGGATCAGTAGACGAGAAGATGCGCACCGGTCTTACCTCATCGGTGATATTGCACGCGGTGGCGCTGGCCTTCGGGTTGTTCACGCTGTCGTCGCCGCCGGCCATGCCTGCCAGCGACGTGGAGTCGGTGGCGGTCGACATCGTGCCGATGGAAGCGATCGCGCAGACGCTGCAGGGCGACAAGAAGTCGGTGATGCATGACAAGCCGGCGCCGCTGCCGACCAAGCGTCCCGATGTCGTGCCGAACGCCCAGAAGGTCGGCGAGAACACCGTCGACACCGACAAGCCGGTGACGGACGAAGCCAAGCCGAAGCCGGTCGAGAAGACGGCGGCGCCGCCGCCCGCGCCGACGCCGACCGAGAAGCCGGCGGTCGAGGACGTGCCGAAGCCGCAGGAGAAGCCGAAGCCGACCCCGGCGACCGAAGTCGCGCCGACGCCGACACCGAAGGAAGAGGTCAAGCCCGAGCCGGTCAAGCAGACGGAGCCGAAGCCGACGCCGGCCAAGCAACCGGCGCCGACACCGCCGAAGGACACGACCGCGGCCATCCCGAAGGAAGAGGTGAAGCCGGACGCCGTCGCCGAGGCGATCGATCAGCAGCAGCCGACCGAAGAAGCCAAGCTGCCGGACTCCGCGCCGGCGCCGGAAGCGCGGCCGAAGCCGCAGCCGGCCCAGGCCGAGAGCGCCAAGGCGCCGGACCGCAAGGATGCGGAAAAGCCGGTCAAGGAGGCCTCGTCGAAGCCGAAATCGGATGAAAAGCAATTCAACGCCGACGAGATAACGGCCCTGCTCGATAAGCAGAAGCCGTCCGGCGGCGGCGCCAAGCGCTCGACCCAGCAGGCCTCGCTCGGCGGCGAAAAGGACCAGGGTCAGAAGCTTTCCAAGTCGGAGCAGGGGGCGCTGGAGGACCAACTCGGCGGTTGCTGGACCCTTCCGGTCGGCCTCGAAGGTTCCGAGAACTTCACCGTGGTCATCCGTTTCAACCTGAATGCCTCCGGCAAGCTGGAGGGCCGCCCGACCGTCGAGAAATCAAGCGGCAACCCTCAGTTCGACGCCAGCGCGGTTCGCGCCGTGCAGAAATGCGATGTCGCCGGCCTGCAGGTTCCCGCCGGCAAGCAGGACATATGGTCTGACGTTCGCGTCAACTTCGACCCGAGAGCGATGCTTGGTCTTTAAGCCTGAGCGTCCGAGAAATCAGCAAGAGAAGCGAGAAGACATGCAATCCATCCTCAAGCCGCTCCTGATGGTCGCCGCGATGGCGGTCGGCATAATTTCCGTCGCCACCTTGCCTGCCCGGGCAACCCTCGAGCTCAACGTCAACAAAGGCAATGTCGAGCCGATGCCGATCGCCATCCCTGACTTTCAGGGAGGCCTTGGACCGCAGATATCGGAGATCGTGACAGCCGATCTGAAACGGTCAGGACTGTTCGCGCCGATAGACAAGGCCGCTTTCGTAGAAAAGATCACGAATCCCGACGCCGCGCCCCGTTATGAAGACTGGAAGGTCATCAACGCCCAGGCGCTGGTCACCGGCAGCGTGAGCAAGGAGGCCGACGGCCGCATTCGCGCCCAGTACCGGCTGTGGGATATCTTCGGCAACTCGCAGCTGGCCGGCGAGCAGTTTTTCGCCAATGACGCCAATCAACGCCGTGTCGCGCATATCATCGCCGATGCGATCTATGAGAAGATCACCGGCGAGAAGGGCTATTTCGATACGCGCGTCGTCTTCGTCGACGAATCCGGCGCCAAGAACGCGCGCAAGAAGCGGCTGGCCATCATGGATCAGGACGGCGCCAATGTGCGCTACCTGTCGGACGGCCGCGCCATCGTGCTGACGCCGCGCTTCTCGCCGAACCGGCAGGAAATCACCTATATGTCCTATGAAAGCGGGCAGCCGAAGGTCTACCTGCTGCAGATCGAAACCGGACAGCGCGAACTGGTCGGCAATTTCCCGGGCATGACGTTCGCGCCGCGCTTTTCGCCCGATGGCCAGAAGGTGATCATGAGCCTGCTGCGCGACGACGGCAATTCCAACATCTTCGCCATGGACCTGAGGAGCCGTTCAACGACGCGGCTGACCGACTCGACCGCCATCGACACCTCGCCCTCCTATTCGCCGGACGGCTCGCAGGTCGTCTTCACGTCCGACCGCGGCGGCGGCAGCGGCCGCTCGCAGATCTACGCGATGGGCGCGGACGGCTCGAACCCGCACCGCATCTCCTTCGGCGATGGCGTCTATTCGACGCCGGTCTGGTCGCCGCGCGGCGACCTCATCGCCTTCACCAAGCAGAGCGGCGGCGAGTTCCAGATCGGCGTCATGAAAACCGACGGTTCGGGCGAGCGCATCCTGTCCTCCGGCTTCCAGCAGGAGGGTCCGACCTGGGCGCCGAACGGCCGCGTGCTGATGTTCTTCCGCGACTCCGGCGGCGGGCCGAAGCTGGTGTCGGTCGATCTCACCGGCCGCAACGAGCAGCCGATTCCGACGGCGAACTACGCTTCGGACCCGGCCTGGTCACCGTTGCTGGAGTGAGGGAAGGGGAACTGGAGAATTGAGGAATTGAAGAACTGAAGAAATGGAGAGCCAGAGACGCTACGTTGGACGCGCCAGGGACCTGGAGGTCTATAAGCGGGCGTGCGTAGTTTCTCTTGAAATTAACAAAGCCACGCTGGCCTTTCCGAAGATTGAGCAATACGCGCTAGCCGATCAGTTGCGTCGCTCCAGCAAGGCTATCTGCGCCAATTTGGCTGAGGGCTTCGCCAAGCAGCCTCATTCCAAAGCCGAATTCGCCCGCTTCATTTCAATGGCTATGGGGTCGTGTAGCGAGGTCGAGACATGGATCTCCTACGCCTTCGACCTTGAGTACATTTCGAAGGCACAGCTTGATGAGTGGCTACGATCCTACAACCAGATCTATGGAATGCTGGTGAATCTCAGAGGGTCACTGAAGTGACCTCTTTCTCCAGTTCTTCAATTCTCCAGTTCCTCAATTCCCCCTTTTTTCATGTTTTGGCCGCATTTCTGCCTACGGTCCGCGCGCAATCTCGCCCTTGGTAAATGCGTCGGGCGCAACGGCCGCGGACGGCGGCCGAAACCAAAAATTAACCGTGTTTCTTGAATGCCGGTTAACCCAAACGTGGTTACTGGGTGATCAACGAAATCACTCGAATGCGAAGGAGAGGCGGCATGGGCCGTATCGCAGCACTTACCCGCAACCCGGCGATGATCGCGCTGGTGGCAGCGCTTGCCATTACGGGCTGCGCCTCGAAGAAGAACCTGAACAGCCCAGGCGATCTCGGCCTCAATGGCGCCGGCGCCGCGACGCCGGGTTCCGCGCAGGATTTCACCGTCAACATCGGCGACCGCATCTTCTTCGACACTGATTCCGCTTCGATCCGCGCCGATGCGCAAACCACGCTCGGCCGCCAGGCGCAGTGGCTGAACCAGTACCGCCAGTACGCCATCGTCATCGAAGGCCATGCCGACGAGCGCGGCACGCGTGAGTACAATCTGGCGCTGGGCGCCCGCCGCGCCGCCGCCACGCGCGACTTCCTGGTTTCCAAGGGCGTCTCCGCCAGCCGCCTGAAGACGATCTCCTACGGCAAGGAGCGTCCGGTCGCGGTCTGCGATGACATCTCCTGCTGGTCGCAGAACCGCCGCGCCGTCACCACGCTCTCCGGCGCCGGCTCCTGATCGATTTTCGCCAAGGGCGCCAGGCGCCCCAGGCGGCAAAAATACAACAACCCAAAATGAAAGGCGGCCTCAGGGCCGCCTTTTTCATTTGCAACGGCTTGAAACAAAATTTGGCCGAAGTCTCGCGTCCTGCTATGAGCGCGAGGGCGCTTCCTCCCACTGTTTGATTTGGAAAGGCGCATCAGGCCAACACCCATCGCGAGAGACAGAATGCATTTCAGAACGGTCCTGAGCGGCACGCTTGCGCTGCTGCTCATTTCAAGCCTCCCGAGCCTTGCCGCCTCGGCCGACAGCGCCGCGCGGGCCTCCGACAGCGGGTTCACCTTCCATCTGCCGACGCTCGGCATCTTCGGCGACAAGAAGAAGCCGGAACAGGCGCAGGTCGCGCAGGACAGCAGCGGCGGCATGACGGGTCTGGAGGACCAGTTGCGCCAGATGAACGGCAAGATCGAGGAGCTCAACTTCCAGATCCTGCAGATGCAGGAACAGATGCGCAAGCAGCAGGAAGACAACGAGTTCCGCTTCCAGCAGCTCGAGGGCGGATCGCAAGGCAGCACCAAGCCGGCCGGCCCGAAGAAATCGGAAGCCGCGCCCCAGGATGGAAATAGCAACGGTGGCAACACCAATCTCGGCGATGCCGGCACCGGGGATTCCGGCGCCGGCGACGCCGGAACCGACAACAGCGTCGCCCAGGCCCCGGCGACGCGGGCGCCGGCCGACACCGGCGCGGAAAATGGCGCAGGCAAGAGCGTCGGCGACGTCATCGTGGAATCGCAGACCGGCGATCCCGGCAAGCTGATCACCGGCGCGCCGCCGAAGAATTTCGGCACTATCAAGGTCGACAAGAACGGCAATGTCGTCAACGCCGAGACCGACCCGCAGGCCAGTGCGCCGGCGCAAGCTCCCGCCGCCACGGCAAGCGCGCCCTCCGCCGAAACGCCGGCCAAGAAGAACAAGGCTGGCGGCACGCAAGTCGCGGCCCTGCCGTCGACCAACGATCCCGACGAGCTCTACCGCAATTCCTACCAGTTCATCCTGTCGGGCGACTATCCGACCGCCGAGCAGGGTTTTCGCGATCATATTTCGCGCTTCCCCAAGGACGCCAAGGCGTCGGACGCGCATTACTGGCTGGGCGAGTCGCTGCTCGGTCAGCAGAAATACCGTGACGCGGCCGAAGTCTTCCTCGCCGCCAGCAAAGACTACCCGAAGGCCAAGAAGGCGCCCGACATGCTGCTCAAGCTCGGCGTTTCACTGGTCGGCCTGAAGCAGAACGACGTGGCCTGCGCCACCTTCAATGAAATCGGCAAGCGCTATCCCGATGTTTCCGGCGCGCTCAAGGAACGCATCAAGCAGGAAAAGGCGCTGGCGGCGTGCTGACGCCCGATACCAAACCTGACCTTCTCGACCGCCTTTTCTCTGACCTAGACCTTTCGACCGGCGCCGTTGCGGCCGTGTCCGGCGGCAGCGACTCTACCGCCCTTCTCCTTCTCCTCAAGGATCACCTAGACCGGACCGCCCCGGCCGCCAGGCTGCTCGCGGTGACCGTCGATCACGGCCTGAGGCCGGACTCGGCCAGCGAGGCTAGGCTCGTCCAACGTTTCTGCGTCGAGCGCGGCATCGCGCACCGCATTCTTTCCTGGCGTGGCGACAAGCCCACGACCGGCCTGCCGGCCGCCGCGCGCGAGGCGCGCTACAGGCTGCTTGCGGAGGCAGCCGATGCCGAAGGCATCAAGCTGATCCTGACCGGCCACACCGCCGACGATCAGGCCGAGACGGTGCTGATGCGACAGGCCCGCGACGATGATGGCCGAGGCCTCGCCGGCATGGCGCCCGCCACGCTGCACGACTGGCGGACATGGATCGTCCGGCCGCTGCTCGGCACAAGGCGCGCGGTATTGCGCGAAATTCTGCGGGCTCGCGACATTAGCTGGATCGAGGACCCGACCAATATCGACATCCGGTTCGAGCGGCCGCGCGTGCGGGCGAAGCTCGGGCAGGGCGATGGCGAGCGACGGATAGCGGAAGCGCTGGCACGGTCGGAGCAGGCGGCTCTCGAGCGCCTCGACATCGGCCGCCGTGCCGCCACGCTCATCGACGCCTTTGCCGACAGGCCGGTTCCGGGTCTCATCCGCCTCGACCGCGGTTTTGCCGCGCATCAGGATGGCGAGGCGGCCCTCTATGCGCTGCGCATCCTTTTGGCCGCCGTCGGCGGCATGTCGTTCCTCGCCGACGAGGCGCGCTGCGTCGCGCTGCTTTCCCGTCTGCGGTCGGCTCCGCTTTGCGCCACATTGTCGCGGACGGTGGTCGACGCGCGCCGGACCGGCATTTTCCTGCGCCGCGAGAACCGCAACCTGCCGGCAGCCCTGCCGCCGTCGAATAACCAGCTTTGGGACAATCGGCGACGCATCACTTTGAAAGACGGGCCGGGCGGCTTGGTGATCGCGCCGCTGGGGTCCGCCGCCGCCAGGCAAGCGTCCGTGAGCGAGGATGTTCCGCAAAGTGTCGCACGCGCGGCGCTGGCTGCGGAGCCCGCGCTATGGCGCGGAGCCGAACGCCTTGATTTTACTGGCGGCGATACCGGCCCGCAGGCGATCTCGATGGTCCCAGTGGTAGCCCCTTTCGCCCGCTTCCTGCCGTCCTTCGACCTTGCGCCCGCCGTCGCCGTCGCGGCCCTTGTCGGCGCTCCTTTGCCGCCGGCGCCGCCATTCCACGGCCATGATGGCGAGCGAGGGTGGGCGAAAGCTTAACCGATACATGCTGTTCTGCTTGGCAAGGGGAGGCGGTCTCCCTATGTTAGGCCCAAGCTCCTCCATCATCGCGGGTCCGTGCGCGGACCCCAACGGGACAATAGATGAATCCGAATTATCGCAATCTCGCGCTCTGGGCGATCATAGCGGTCCTGCTCATCGCCCTGTTCAATCTGTTCCAGACGCCCCAGACGCGCGGTGCCACGACGGATATCGCCTATTCGCAGTTCCTGCAGGATGTCGCCTCCGGCCGGGTCAAGAGCGTGACCATCGCCGGCGCCCGCATCTTCGGCAACTACACGGACAACGCCAACGGCTTCCAGACCTACTCGCCCGGCGATCCGTCGCTGGTCTCCAGGCTGCAGGACAAGAACGTCACCATCACCGCCAAGCCCGAGACCGATGGCTCCAACTCGCTGTTCGGCTACCTGATCTCGTGGCTGCCGATGATCCTGATCCTCGGCGTGTGGATATTCTTCATGCGCCAGATGCAGTCCGGCTCCGGAAGAGCGATGGGCTTCGGCAAGTCGAAGGCCAAGCTTCTGACCGAGGCGCATGGCCGCGTCACCTTCCAGGACGTCGCCGGCGTCGACGAAGCCAAGGAAGACCTCGAGGAGATCGTCGAGTTCCTGCGCGATCCGCAGAAATTCCAGCGCCTCGGCGGCAAGATCCCGCGCGGCGTGCTTCTGGTCGGCCCGCCCGGAACCGGCAAGACGTTGCTCGCCCGCTCCGTCGCCGGCGAGGCCAACGTGCCGTTCTTCACCATTTCCGGCTCGGACTTCGTCGAGATGTTCGTCGGCGTCGGCGCAAGCCGCGTGCGCGACATGTTCGACCAGGCCAAGAAGAACGCGCCCTGCATCATCTTCATCGACGAAATCGATGCCGTCGGCCGTCATCGTGGCGCCGGCCTCGGCGGCGGCAATGACGAGCGCGAGCAGACGCTGAACCAGTTGCTGGTCGAGATGGACGGCTTCGAATCCAACGAAAGCATCATCCTGATCGCCGCCACCAACCGGCCCGACGTGCTCGACCCGGCGCTCTTGAGGCCCGGCCGCTTCGACCGCCAGGTCGTGGTGCCGAACCCCGATATCGTCGGCCGCGAGAAGATCCTCAAGGTGCATGTCCGCAACGTGCCGCTGGCGCCCAATGTCGACCTCAAGGTGGTTGCGCGCGGCACGCCGGGCTTTTCCGGCGCCGATCTGATGAACCTCGTCAACGAATCCGCGCTGATGGCGGCGCGCCGCAACAAGCGGCTCGTCACCATGGCCGAGTTCGAGGACGCCAAGGACAAGATCATGATGGGTGCGGAGCGCCGCTCGTCGGCGATGACGCAGGCCGAGAAGGAGCTGACCGCCTATCACGAGGCCGGCCACGCGATCCTGGCGCTCAACGTGCCGTCGGCCGATCCGCTGCACAAGGCGACCATCATCCCGCGCGGCCGCGCGCTGGGCATGGTCATGCAGTTGCCGGAAGGCGACCGCTATTCGATGAGCTACAAATACATGGTCTCGCGGCTTGCGATCATGATGGGCGGCCGCGTCGCCGAAGAGTTCAAGTTCGGCAAGGAGAACATCACGTCGGGCGCCTCCTCCGACATCGAGCAGGCGACCAAGCTGGCGCGCGCCATGGTCACGCGCTGGGGCTTCTCCGACAAGCTCGGCCACGTCGCCTATGGCGACAACCAGGAAGAGGTCTTCCTCGGCCATTCGGTGGCGCGCACGCAAAACATCTCGGAAGAGACGGCGCAGATCATCGACGCCGAGGTGCGGCGCCTGATCGACGACGCCTATTCGACCGCCAAGGCCATCCTGACCAAGAAGAAGAAGGAATGGATCGCGCTCGCCGAAGGGTTGCTCGAATACGAGACGCTGTCCGGCGACGAGATCAAGCAGCTTATCGCGGGCAACAAGCCCGCCCGCGACCTCGGCGACGACACCCCGCCCAGCCGTGGCTCGGCCGTGCCGAAGGCCGGCACCGGCGGCCGCCGCAAGAAGGGCCCCGAGCCCGAAGGCGGCATGGAGCCGCAGCCGCAAGGCTGAGGTTTTTGCAAACGAACTGATTGGAAAGCGCCGCGGATCAAACCGCGGCGTTTTTGTTTTGGGGCGGCGAATAGCACCCTGCGACATTGGCGATTTGCGAAAGCCGGCGCGACAGCCAATCTCCCCCCAAGTGGGGGAGATGCCCGGCAGGGCAGAGGGGGGCGCTGTCCCGCCGGCCTCTCTTCGTTCATCCTCGGGCTTGACCTAGGATCATGCCGTGACTGCTGCCGGAGGACGCAACGGCGCAGAATTCTGTAACCGCTGCAAAGCCTTAATGTCACGGCATGGGTTCTAGAGCATGTCTCCCGAAAGTGGGCCCGGTTTCGGGACAAAGACATGCTTAAAATCAAAACTTAAAGCAGGTCGCGTGAATCCTTTTTCACGCGACCTGCTTTAGGGTCTGCGCGCGTCGCTCCGCTCCTTGCTCCGCCCTAGAATGACGACTGCATAGTAGCGATCCTTCACGCCCCCCTCTGTCCTGCCGGACATCTCCCCCACGAGGGGGGAGATTGGCACCGGCAGCGACCGCGCTTCCTCTCTTGAGCCGCAAACAAAAGGCCCGCGCATCGTGCGATGCGCGGGCCTTTTTCCGGGAATTGAAGCTAGGCGATCAGCTCTTCAGCTTGGCATTGCAGAGGCTGTAGAAGCCGCCGCCCTTCTGGATCCACTTCAGGCCGTTCAGCGTGTTGGCATCCTTGTTGGCATAATACTGCTCGAGGCAGGTATGCATGCGGCCCTTGGCCGGGGTCTCGGTCGCGAATTTCGGCGAGATGGCCTTCGGGAAAGTCACGCCTTTCGGAGCAACAGCGGTCGGCTTTTCCGGTTCGCTGGTGTAGGTGGCTTCGGTCGGAGCCGGCGCGGTGTCGTCATCCGAGGCGCTGGCACCGCATTGGGCCTTGCGGAAGTCGTTCCACTTCATGCCCTTCAGCGTGTTCGCCGTTTTCGCAGCCTGGTATTTGGTGCTGCATTCGGCCATGCTCAGGCCCTTGCCGCCGTCGGCAGCCGCGGTCGAGGTCTTGGTCGTCTTGGCGGGCTTGGTGTCGGTGGCGGGCGCGGTGGCGGCCGCCGCGGTTGCGCCAGGGCCGCACTCGGCCTTGCGGAAGTCGTTCCACTTCATGCCGTTCAGCGTGCCGGCGGATTTCGCAGCCTGGTACTTGGCGCTGCATTCCTTGGAGCTCAGGCCCTTGGCCGCGTCGTCGGAAGCGGCGGCGGCCGCCTTCGTCTTCTTGGCGGGCTTGGTGTCGGCTGCCTTCGTATCGGTCGCGGCCTTGGCGTCAGTGGTCGCCTTGGTGTCGGTCGCGGCGGAAGCGTCGGTACCGCACTGGGCCTTGCGGAACTGGTTCCAGGTCTGGCCAGAGAGCGTTCCCGCATCCTTGGCCGCGTTATACTTGGTGCTGCACTCGGCCATGGTCAGCGCGTTGGCCGGCGCCGCCAGGAACAAGGTTGCGACGGCGATCCCCGTCAAAGCTGCAAGTCTATGAATAAGCATGGCGTTTTCTCCCTTGCTGCCGCCATTAAGTGTCCCTATGCCGAATCAATAGCTCTCAATGTCCGGCTGCGCCAGATGCTCCCGGCATTGATACCGTCACAAAGTGTGTTGATCCTGATAAGGTGATGAATTGCTTGCCGGCGTGTCGATAGCCAAGGTTAACCGGTGGATAGGGCACCGAAAAGCCTGGCTTGAGCAGGTGCAGAGCCGCCAAGTAAAAGGCGGTGGCAGGCTGTCGAATCACTTGCACAGCCCGCGACAATGATTTTCTAAGGATTGGTAATATATAATGACAAAATTTGATGATCGGATGCGGCCCAATTGTGGCAATACGGGCGGCTGAAAAACCGACAGGGACTGTAAGGCACATGGCAGGTCAGTATTTCGGCACCGACGGTATCCGCGGACGGGCCAACAAATTTCCGATGACGGCCGAGATTGCCATGCGCGTCGGCATGGCGGCCGGGCTCTCCTTCCAGCGCGGCAATCATCGTCATCGCGTCGTGCTCGGCAAGGACACGCGGCTTTCCGGCTACATGATCGAGAACGCCATGGTGGCGGGCCTTTGTGCCGCCGGCATGGACGTGTTCCTGCTCGGCCCGATACCGACGCCTGCGGTCGCCATGCTGGTGCGCTCGCTGCGCGCCGACATCGGCGTGATGATCTCGGCCTCGCACAATCCCTATTACGACAACGGCATCAAGCTCTTCGGGCCCGACGGCTACAAGCTCTCCGACGAGATCGAGGAGCGTATCGAGGGCATGCTCGACAAGGACATCGAGCTGGCGCTCGCCGATTCCGACGGGCTCGGCCGGGCCAAGCGCGTCGATGGCGTGCATGACCGCTATATCGAATTCGCCAAGCGCACGCTGCCGCGCTCGATGTCGCTTTCGGGTCTCAGGATCGTCGTCGACTGCGCCAACGGCGCCGCCTACAAGGTGGCGCCGGCCGCGCTTTGGGAGCTGGGCGCCGAGGTCATCGCAATCAATGTCGAGCCCAATGGCTTCAACATCAACAAGGAATGCGGCTCGACCCATCCGGCCGGCCTGCAGAAGAAGGTGCACGAGGTGCGCGCCGACATCGGCATCGCGCTCGACGGCGACGCCGACCGCGTCGTCATCGTCGACGAGAACGGCGCGATCGTCGACGGCGACCAGATCATGGCGCTGATCGCCGAATCCTGGCACCAGAGCGGAAGGCTGGCCGGCGGCGGCGTCGTCTCCACGGTGATGTCCAATCTCGGCCTGGAGCGCTTCCTCGGCGACATGAAGCTGCAGCTGCACCGGACCAAGGTCGGCGACCGCTACGTGGTCGAGCATATGCGCGCGCATGGCTTGAATGTCGGCGGCGAGCAGTCCGGCCATATCGTGCTTTCCGATTTCTCGACCACCGGCGACGGCCTCGTCTCGGCGCTGCAGGTGCTGGCCTGCATCAAGCGGCAGAACCGCCCGGTCAGCGAACTGTCGAAGAAATTCGAGCCGGTGCCGCAGCTTCTGAAGAATGTCCGCATCTCGGGCGGCAAGCCGCTGGAGGAAGCGCCGGTCAAGGCGGCGATCGAGGAAGGGCGCAACCGGCTCGGCACGTCCGGCCGCCTCGTCATCCGGCCCTCGGGCACCGAGCCGCTCATCCGCGTCATGGCCGAGGGCGACGACCCGCAACTGGTCGAAGCGGTCGTCAACGACATCGTCGGCATCCTTCAGGACACCCGCAGCGCCGCCTAGAACGCTTCATCGTTTCACGCAAACGCCGAACCGCTCTATCTCTCTGTTTTCCGCAATTGGGCGGAAAGCTACGGCGAAGTCGCCGAGCCTGACCGTTTCACGCTCAGGTCGATATGCGAGCCCGCCCTTCGGCGGGCTTTTCGCTTGCCACACGGACGGCGCGCCGCACTCGGTCTCTAGCTAGAATTGTATGGATTCGTGGTTAATCGGTACGGTTAAACGGCTTTTAACCTTTGCAATTCATTATCCAAACCCGAGGTCAATCATCTTCGGGCGGGTGTCGTCCCGAGGCTTCTTAGGGGTGACAGAATGTTCAAGACAGCAAGAATGGCATTGCTTGCCGCGCTGTTCGGGGGGATGGCCGGGCCGCTCTTCGCGGCCGATCTCCCAGCGCCGCAGGTTGAAGAAGCGCCGCCGCCGGTGGTCGAGCAGCAGCCCATCGATGTCGGCGGCTGGTACATCCGCGGCGATCTCGACTATCACAAATCGAGCCTGCGTGGCATCGACTATATTACATATGGGCCGCCACCCGGCAGCAACGATTTTGATTTCGGCCATCTGAAGGGCGGTTTCTCGCTGGGTGGTGGTGTCGGCTATAAGATCAACAGCTATCTCCGCACCGACCTGACCGCAGATTACTGGTTCAAGTCGAACTTCAACGGCCAGACCTCGGATCTGCTTACAACGTCGACCGAAGTTTCAAAGATGAGCGCCCTGCTGCTGCTCGCCAATGCCTATGTCGACATCGGCACCTGGCACGGCATCACGCCTTATATCGGCGCCGGCATCGGCGGTGCACACGTCAAATGGGACACAGTCCATGATCCGAACACCACCGAGACCAATCCTGGCTCGTCCAACTGGCGCTTCGCCTACGCGCTTATGGCCGGCGCCTCCTACTGTCTGACCGACAGGGTAATCCTCGACGCGGGTTACCGCTTCACACATATCGAGGGCGGCCGCATGTTCGAGTTTGATACGAGCAGTTCCGGACCAGGTTTCGACCACGGCATCAACACCCATGAAGTGCGCGGCGGCTTGCGCTACCAGTTCAGCGGCAACAATGGCTGCGCGGCACCGGTCGCCTATCAGCCGGAGCCAGAACCGATCTACACCAAGTAATCGCTTCCTGAATCCTGGAACTCAAAACCGCCCGGCATCAGCCGGGCGGTTTTTTGTTTTATGCAACGCCGGTAAATATCGATCGAAATCAATTCGGTAACTGGCTGTTATCCTTAACCGGCACTTAACCACTATGGTTAACAATGCTTCCTGAAACGGCAGCTCTGCTCGCGCTCGCGACTGGCGCCAACTTCAGGAGCCGGGGACCATGACATTAAAATCGCGTATCGCACTGGCGCTCGCCGCAATCGTGCTGATGCCGGCGACACAGGCGGTTTCGGCCGATTACGATCCGCCGGTCTATGCCGACCAGGCGCCGGACTATCAGCCGGTCGAGGTCGGCTCGGGCTGGTACCTGCGCGGCGACGTCGGCTACGCCTTCAGCCATCCGTTCAAGGATGAGGAAACGTCGAACGGAGCGCTCAATAGCTTTGTTGACGAGGCTAGCCTGTTCACGGGCAGCATCGGTATGGGCTATCACGTCAATGACTATCTCCGGGTCGAGTTGAACGGTGGGATACTGCCGACCAATAAATTCGCAGCGCATGACAAGCTCGGAGCAACCTGCAACGGCCACACGCTTGTCGACAACGGTTTCGGGACCATCAATTCCGTCGCGGCCACTCAGGCCTGCGACCTCACCGACAATGCCTCCAACAAGGGCTACAGCCTTATGGCGAACGGCTATGTTGACCTGGGCACATATGTTGGGCTCACACCCTATATCGGCGGCGGTATCGGTCTCGCTTACAACAAATACTACAAAAGCATCGGCGCACGCGACTGCGTGGAAGTCGCGACGAATTCCGCCGGTACCGGCGGATTCTTCTGCGACGATCCCGCCGGTTACGAAGGTCAGACCGACACCGCGGCCAAGTTCAGTTTCGCCTATTCGATCGGCGGGGGCCTGTCCTACCAGGTCACCAAGAACGTGTCTGTCGATCTCGGTTACGAGTATTTCGCCGTGCCGGGCGCCAAATATGTCGCCTATGACGGCGGCGCCTTCAACATCCATAAGGGTATTGATTATCAGACGGTCAAGCTTGGATTGCGCTACGATCTCTGGTGAGCGGCAAAGCCTGAAAATCGCCAACGGCGGATCGATCGATCCGCCGTTTTTGCTTGCCCGACATCCCGTAGTGTGAGCGAATATCCTGACCGCGACAAAAACTTTGCTCTTGACGCCGAAGGTCTGAGCGCATATCGCCGTCCGTGGGCCACCCCTCCCCAACGAGGGGCCACTATCTGGAAGGATAGACCACGATGACGACACCTACCAAGCCCGGACTCCGTCCGGCAAACCCCAACTTCTCCTCAGGTCCCTGCGCAAAACGCCCCGGCTGGTCGGTCGAGGCGCTGTCGAAGGCCGCGCTCGGGCGCTCACACCGCGCCAAGATCGGCAAGAGCAAGCTCGAGCAGGCGATCGAGCTGACGCGCGAGATCCTCAAGGTTCCGGCGGACTACCGCATCGGCATCGTGCCGGCGTCGGACACCGGCGCGGTCGAGATGGCGCTGTGGTCGCTGCTCGGCGAGCGCGGCGTCGACATGGTCGCCTGGGAAAGCTTCGGCTCCGGCTGGGTGACGGATGTCGTCAAGCAGCTCAAGCTCGCCGATGTGCGCAAGTTCGAGGCCGGCTACGGCCAGCTGCCCGACCTGACGCAGGTCGATTTCGACCGCGACGTCGTCTTCACCTGGAACGGCACGACATCCGGCGTGCGCGTGGCGAACGGCGATTTCATTCCGGCGAACCGCAAGGGCCTGACCATTTGCGACGCCACCTCGGCGGCGTTCGCGCAACGGCTCGATTTCGAAAAGCTCGATGTGGTCACCTTCTCCTGGCAGAAGGTGCTGGGCGGCGAGGGCGCGCACGGCATGCTGATCATCAGCCCGCGCGCCGTCGCCCGGCTGGAGACCTACAAGCCGGCCTGGCCGCTGCCGAAGATCTTCCGCCTGACCTCGGGCGGCAAGCTGATCGAAGGCATCTTCAAGGGCGAGACCATCAACACGCCGTCGATGCTGTGCGTCGAGGACTATCTCGACGCGCTCCACTGGGCGAAGTCGATCGGCGGGCTCGAGGCGCTGATTGCCCGAGCGGACGCCAATGCCGCCGTGCTCGACCGGTTCGCCGACAAGTCGGCGTGGCTCGGCCACCTTGCCGTCGATCCGGCGACGCGCTCGAACACGTCCGTGTGCCTCTCCTTCACCGATCCTGACGTGTCGGCGCTCGGTGCCGACGGGCAGGCGGCCTTCGCCAAGGGCATCGTGTCCGCCCTCGACAAGGAAGGCGTCGCCTACGACATCGGCTCCTATCGCGATGCGCCGCCCGGCCTGCGCATCTGGTGCGGAGCCACCGTCGAGACCGCCGATCTCGAAGCGCTGCTGCCCTGGCTCGACTGGGCCTTCGCCACGCAGAAGGCGTCGCTCAAGGCAGCGGCCTGAAATCCGTGGCGGCCTCCGGCCGCCACCTTTTCCGACACATCCAATCCCCTTCAAGGAGGCCGCCATGGCGCCCCGCGTTCTCGTTTCGGATAAACTTTCCACCACCGCCGTGCAGATCTTCAAGGACCGCGGCATCGAGGTCGACTACCTGCCCGATCTCGGCAAGGACAAGGAAAAGCTTCTCGAGGTGATCGACCAGTATGATGGCCTCGCCATCCGATCGGCGACCAAGGTCACCGAGAAGCTGATCAATGCCGCCAGCAGGCTCAAGGTCGTCGGCCGCGCCGGTATCGGCGTCGACAATGTCGATATCCCGGCCGCCAGCCGCAAGGGTATCATCGTGATGAACACGCCCTTCGGCAATTCGATCACCACGGCCGAGCATGCGGTCGCCATGATCTTCGCGTTGGCGCGGCAAATCCCGGAAGCCAATGCCTCCACCCATTCGGGCAAGTGGGAAAAGAACCGTTTCATGGGTGTCGAGATCACCAGCAAGACGCTGGGCGTGATCGGCTGCGGCAATATCGGCTCGATCGTCGCCACGCGCGGCGTCGGGTTGAAGATGCATGTGATCGCCTTCGACCCGTTCCTGTCGGACAGCCGCGCCGAGGAGCTCGGCGTCCAGAAGGTCGAGCTCGACGAGCTCTTCGCCCGCGCCGACTTCATCACCTTGCACACGCCGCTGACCGACAAGACGCGCAACATCATCAACGCGGCGGCGATCGCCAAGATGAAGGACGGCGTGCGCATCATCAACTGCGCCCGCGGCGGACTGGTCGTCGAGGCGGACCTGGTCGCGGCGCTGAAGAGCGGCAAGGTGGCGGGCGCCGGCATCGACGTGTTCGAGGTGGAGCCGGCCGAGCAGAACCCGCTGTTCGGCATGGACAATGTCGTGGCGACGCCGCATCTCGGCGCCTCGACCACCGAGGCGCAGGAGAATGTCGCGCTGCAGGTCGCGGAGCAGATGAGCGACTACCTGATCAAGGGCGCGGTCTCCAACGCCATCAACATGCCTTCGATCACCGCCGAGGAGGCGCCGCGGCTGAAGCCTTTCGTCAAGCTCGCCGAAGTGCTCGGCGCCTTTGTCGGCCAGGTCACCGAGGATCCGATCAAGGAGGTCGAGATCCTGTTCGACGGCTCGACCGCGACGATGAACACGCGCGCGCTGGTGAGTGCTGCCCTTGCCGGCCTCATCCGGCCGCAGGTCTCCGACGTCAACATGGTGTCGGCGCCGATCATGGTGAAGGAGCGCGGCATCATCGTCGCCGAGGTCAAGCGCGACAAGTCGGGCGTGTTCGACGGCTACATCAAGCTCACCGTCACGACCGAGCACAGGACGCGCTCGATCGCCGGCACCTGCTTCTCCGACGGCAAGCCGCGCTTCATCCAGATCAAGGGCATCAATCTCGACGCCGAGGTCGGCCAGCACATGCTCTACACCACCAATGCCGATGCGCCCGGCATCATCGGCCTGCTCGGCACCGTGTGCGGCGAGAACGGCGTCAACATCGCCAACTTCCAGCTCGGCCGTAACCGGCCGGGCGGCGATGCGATCGCGCTGCTTTATCTCGACGCGCCCTTCCCGGAAAAAGTACTGGAGCAGGTGCGCGCGCACAAGTCGATCGACTCGGCGAAGCGGCTGCGCTTCGACGTCGGCGGCGAGTAATCCTCGACTGACATGAAAAAACGCCCCGTCTGCATCAACGGGCGGGGCGTCAATGGATCGAAGTTGCTGACGGCTGCTTTGCGCATGGCGCGAGATATCATCCCGACTGCAACACTGCTCGGCTGCCGCTGTATTCGGCAAGCGCAATGCCGCCGAGGACAAGTGCCAGCGCGAAAGCCTGATAGGCCTGAAACTGCTCGCCGACGATCAGCACTGAAAGCAGCGTGCCGAAGATCGGCACCAGGTTGATGAACAGGCCGGCGCGGTTGGCGCCGATCAATTCGTTGCCCTTGATGTAGAGGACCTGCGAGACGACCGAAGCGCCAAGCGCCGTATAGAGCGTGAGCGCCCATCCACGCGCGTCCGGCACGATGACGCGGCCCGACGCGACCTCCCAGAGCAAGAAGGGCGGGGAGATCAACAGCGCGGCGATCGACAGCGCCAGCATGAAACTTTGCCAGCGGATTGCCGGCTTGAGCCGCAGCCCCACCGAATAGAGGCTGTAGCAAAGCACCGCGACAAGCATGATGGCGTCGCCGAAGTTGAGGTCGAGCTTCAGGAGCTGGCCGAGTTCGCCATGGCTGGCGGTCAGCGCGACGCCGACGATGGTGAGGATAACGCCGAAGATCTGCAGGGGCTGCACGCGCAGCCTGAAGAGCACAAAATTGGCCAGGATGATGACGATCGGAATGGCTGCCTGCTCGATCGAGACGTTGATGGCGGTCGTGTAGTTGAGCGCCGTGTAGAAGATGACGTTGAAGATGGTGAAGCCGCAGGCGCCGAGGCCGGCAAGCAGCTTCCAGTGGCTGCGCACTACGGGCCAATCCTCGCGCAGCGTCCGCCAGCCGACGGGCAGCAGGATCAGCACCGCCATCACCCAGCGCAGGAACACCAGCGTCATCGGCGAGACATGGCCGACTGCAAGCTTGCCCGCCACCGAATTGCCGCCCCACAACAGCATGGTCGACAGAAGGAACAGATAGGCGGCTCGATGCATGGAGGTTCCGGCCCCGCAGGATGTTCGAGGGTTCAGGCCGGCCTAGAGTGGTGGCGGCGGCAAGTAAATGATGCGAAGGCCGGAATTTGTTGTGCCTGGATCAGGTTGACGTTTCGCCGGCGCCGTCATTTCGATCCAACTCCTGGCTGGGGCATGGTCTTACGCGAAAGCCGGCTCCCGCTTTCGGGGGTATGCTCCAAGGATGGTTTCGGCGGCAAAGAAAGGGTCGCGCCGGCCTGCGCTTGACGCTATAGAGGCCTGTCGTTTCAGGCCGCCCGCGCGGCATTTCAAGGGAAAAGAACATGGCCAATGTGGTGGTCGTCGGCTCGCAATGGGGCGACGAAGGCAAGGGCAAGATCGTCGACTGGCTGTCGGAACGGGCCGATGTGGTCGTGCGCTTCCAGGGCGGCCACAATGCCGGCCATACGCTGGTCGTCGACGGCAAGGTCTACAAGCTGTCGCTGCTGCCCTCGGGCGTGGTGCGGGAGGGCAAGCTTTCGATCATCGGCAATGGCGTGGTGTTCGATCCGCATGCTTTCGTCGCCGAAGCCAAGAAGCTCAAGGAACAGGGTGTGGAGGTCACGCCGGAGCGCCTGAAAATAGCCGAAAACACCGCGCTTATCCTGTCGCTGCACCGGGAGCTGGACGGATTCCGCGAAGACGCCGCCTCGAATTCCGGAACCAAGATTGGCACGACCCGCCGTGGCATCGGCCCCGCCTATGAGGACAAGGTGGGCAGGCGCGCGGTGCGGGTGATGGATTTGGCGGATTTGGAAACGCTCCCGTTGAAGGTCGACAGGCTGCTGACGCACCACAACGCCCTGCGCCGCGGGCTCGGCCATGCGGAAGCGACGCATGAGGCGATCATGCAGGAGCTGACCTCGGTGGCCGCCGAGATCCTGCCCTACATGGACCGCGTCTGGAAGGTGCTCGACGACAGGCGTCGCGCCGGCGAGCGCATCCTGTTCGAGGGCGCGCAGGGCACGCTGCTCGACATCGACCACGGCACCTATCCTTTCGTCACCTCGTCCAACACGGTCGCGGGTCAAGCCGCCGCCGGCGCGGGCGTCGGCCCCGGCGTCATCGGCTACGTGCTCGGCATCACCAAGGCCTATACGACGCGCGTCGGCGAGGGACCGTTCCCGACCGAGCAGAAGAACGAGATCGGCGAGTTCCTCGGCACGCGCGGCCATGAGTTCGGCGTGGTCACTGGCCGCAAGCGCCGCTGCGGCTGGTTCGACGCCGTGCTGGTGCGCCAGGCCGTCGCCGTCAACGGCATCAAGGGCATCGCTCTGACCAAGCTCGACGTGCTCGACGGGCTGGACGAGATCAAGGTCTGCACGGGCTACAGGCTCGACGGCGAGACGATCGACTACCTGCCGGCCAGCCAGGGCGCGCAAGCGCGGGTCGAGCCCATTTACGAGACCCTCGAAGGCTGGAAGGGAACCACGGCCGGCGCCAGAAGCTGGAACGATTTGCCGGCGCAGGCCGTCAAATATGTCCGCTATATCGAGGAGCTGATCGGCGCCCCCGTGGCGCTGCTTTCCACCAGCCCCGAGCGGGACGACACAATACTTGTGACCGATCCGTTTCAAGACTAGTTTCACAGCCCTTCCCGGCGCTATGGCTGATTTGCGGCCGGCGGGAAAAGAATGCAGGTCACCTGACGCATGGCAGATTTCGTTAGTGTTCTGAAAAAGCAGCTCGCGAAGAAGGACGAACCTTCGTTCGAGATGCGCAAGCAGATATACGACGGTGCCCGCGCGGTGCTGGCGAAGAAGCTCGCCGAGTATTCTCCGCCGCTGGCGCCCGATGTCGTCAGCAAGCAGAAGCGCTCGCTGGAAGATGCCATTTCCACCGTCGAGCGCGACTACGTCAAACGCCCTCCGGCCGAGGATCCGCTGGCGGAGCTGGAGCATATTTTCTCCTCCATCGACCGCAACAAGAACCAGCCGAGCCACTCCCGCCAGCCGGCGGCGCCTGAGCCCGCCAAGCCGGATCCGTTCAAATCCGAGCCGTTCAAGCCGGCGCCCGCGCCCGCCAGGACGGAGCCAAGCTGGCAAAGCGCGCCGAAGGCGGAGCCGGCGCGGCAAATCCCTGCGAAGACCGAGCCGGCCTGGCAGAACACGGCAAGGACGGAGCCGAACTGGCAGGCCGCGCCAAAGGCGGAGCCAGCCTGGCAGAAGCCGCCGCCGCCGATGCCGTCGCCGCGTGACGACGATGTCGGCCTTGCCGGCATGGACGCCGCCGATGCCGATGACGGCGGCGACGTCTTTGCCAATGACGAGCAGCCGGCCGATACCTTCCAGCGCCTGCGGCCACAGCCGCCGCAGCGCAAGCGCAGCTATGGCGGCTTGATCGCTGCCGTCATCGCGCTCCTGGTGCTGGCCGGCGGCGGCTACGGCATATGGCTGAACAAGAATGCGTTCGGCTCGCTCTTCGGCCTTGGCGCCGGTGGCAGCAAGACGGTCTCGACCGAGCCGCTGGTCAAGCCGGCTCCGGCCAAGCCGGCGACTGAGACGGCGGCGGCGCCGGCTGCGTCCGGCACCGGCGAGACTGCCGACACGACCAAGTTCACGCAGCGCCTGACATCCGAGGGCAAGGAGACCGATCCCGGTCCGGCCGGCGGACAGGCCACGATCGGCGAAGGCGAATCCGTCGCGGCGCTCACCTCGCGGCCGCCGGCGGCGCCAGCGACGACCCCGCCTGTTGCGGCCACGCAAACGCCCGCGGCACCTGCCGCGGGAGCAACGCCGGCTGCGCCGGCGACCGACGCCGCCAATCCGACGCCGCCCGCGGCCGGAGCCACACCACCCGCAACTGCTGCGGCAACGCAGCCCGCGGCCGGCACCACACCGCCGGCGGCTGGAACAACTCCGCCTGCCGCTGGCACGACGCCAGCTGCGCCCGCGCCGGCGACAGCCGAAGCGACCGTGCCGGTCGGCCAGAAGGCGATCTTCTATGAGGAGCGCACCAGCACCCAGCAGGGCACGGCCGAGCCGGGCAGCATCGTCTGGTCGCTGGTGCAGGAATCGCCCGGCGGCGATCTGCCGCCGGAGCCGGCGATCCGCGCCGAGGCGACGATCCCGGGCAAGAACCTCCAGCTGCGCATGACGATCCGGCGCAACGCCGACCAGACCTTGCCGGCCAGCCACATCATCGAAATGATTTTCCTGACGCCGAAAGACTTCGACGGCGGCGGCGTCGACGGCCTTCTGCGCATCGCCATGAAGAGCTCGGAGCAGGATGCCGGCAGCCCGCTGATCGGCCTCCCGGCCAAGATCGGCGACGGCTTCTTCCTCGTCGCGCTCAACGACACCAAGGCCGACGAGGACGCCAACCTGACGCTGCTGAGGGGGCAGGCGTGGATCGACGTGCCGGTGGTCTACAAGACCGGACGCCGCGCGCTGCTCACCATGGAAAAGGGCATCCCGGGCGAAAAAGTGTTCGACGAGGCGCTGAAGGCCTGGGCGGCGAAGACGTCGGGGTGAAGTTAAAGGCGCGCCTTAAAAGCCTTGAAAGAGCATGTCGAGCGCAGCGACGATATCGTCGTGGTGGCTCGTAAGATTGGTTCGATTTTCACCCAGTTCGGTCGCCGCAACCGTGGCAATCAGGTGGGTGGCCATCACCATCTTCCGGCCGTTGATCTCGAAAACCGGATGCAGCTTGCGCATTGGCGAAGGTGCCGAGGTCAGCGGCAGAAGCGGAACGACGACGCGAGTCTTGAAGTGGTCGAGCAGGTCGGATTGAACGTCGAGCAGATAGCCGCCTTCGATGCTGCTGGCGAAGACGTCATAGCGCGCCATTAGAATTGCCGATGTTCCGTGAGCGGGATGCCGTGCTTGTCGACATAGTCGTTCCAGGCGACCATCGTCGCGCGGTTTTCAAGCTTCCATAGCCGCGTTTTCTCTGCAGCAACCGCTTCCGCTATGCCGGCCTCCGCGGCACGCGATACATTCACGTTGAGCCCCTTGGCTTCCGCCATGAGTTGAGAATCGATAGACAGGTTAGCCGGTTGGCGGACTGCGTTCGGCGCTATCTTGCGCATGATGGGGTCCTCATTATGCGCATATCTTATGCGCACGCCGCCGTTTTTGCAACGAAGACAGCGCTACCCCTCCATCTCCTCCCGCAGCATCTCCAGCTCCAGCCACTCTTCCTCAAGCGCGGCGAGCGTGGTGCGTTCCTTGTCGAGCGCGGCGATGGTCTTCTGGAACGAGGTCGGGTCGCGCTCGTAGAAGGACGGGTCGGCGATGTTGTTTTCCAGCCGCGAGATAGAGGCCGTCACCGCCTCGATCTTCTTCGGCAGCGAATCCAACGCGAATTTCTGCTTGAACGAGAGCTTTCTTGCGGGGCCCTTAGGCGATGGCTGTTCGGCTTTCGATCCAGCCTCGCCTGCCTCGGTTTTCGACCTTGCCTTGCGATCCTCCAGCTTGGAACCGCCGCGCTGCGCCAGCATGTCGGAATAGCCGCCGGCATATTCGATCCAGCGGCCGTTGCCGTCCGGCGCGATCACGCTGGTGACGGTGCGGTCGAGAAAGTCGCGGTCGTGGCTGACCAGGATCACGGTGCCGGCAAAGCCCGCGACCAGTTCCTGCAGCAGTTCCAGCGTCTCCATGTCGAGATCGTTGGTCGGCTCGTCGAGCACCAGCAAGTTCGCCGGCCGTGCCAAGACCCGGGCCAGCAGCAGCCGCGCGCGCTCGCCGCCGGAAAGCTCGCGCACCGGCGTGCGCGCCTGCTCCGGTTTGAACAAGAAGTCCTTCATGTAGGAAACGACATGGCGCTGCTCGCCATTGATGACGAGGTTCTCGCCGCGCCCGTCGGTCAGGTAATGCGCCAGCGTCTCGGCCGGGTCGACGGCCTCGCGCTTCTGGTCGAGCGTCGCGATCTCGAGATTGACGCCGAGGCGCACGGTGCCGGCGTCCGGCGCCAGCTCGCCGGTCAGCATCTTCAAAAGCGTCGTCTTGCCGGCGCCGTTCGGGCCGACCAGGCCGACGCGGTCGCCACGCTGGATGCGGGTCGAGAAACCCTTGATCACGGTGAGGTCGCCAAAGCTCTTGTCGATGGCCTTGGCCTCGATCACCAGCTTGCCGGATTCGGCCGCGTCGCTCGCCACCATGGTCGCTGTCCCCTCGGCGCCGCGGTGGCTGCGGAAACGCTGGCGCATGGTCTGCAACTCGCCGAGGCGGCGCATGTTGCGCTTGCGCCTGGCGGTCACGCCGTAGCGCAGCCAGTGCTCCTCGCGCACGATCTGGCGGCCGAGCTTGTGCTGCTCGCGTTCCTCCTCTTCCAACACCTGGTCGCGCCATTCCTCGAAATGGGCGAAACCCTTGTCCAGTCGCCGCGTCTGGCCGCGGTCGAGCCAGACGGTGGCGCGCGTAACGCGCTCGAGAAAGCGGCGGTCGTGCGAGATCAGGATGACGGCCGAGGAAGTTCGGGCAAGCTCCTCTTCCAGCCATTCGATGACTGAAAGATCGAGATGGTTGGTCGGTTCGTCGAGCAGCAGGATGTCGGGTTCGGGCGCCATCACGCGGGCAAGGGCGGCGCGGCGCGCCTCGCCGCCGGAAAGGTCGTTCGGCCGCTCCTCGCCGGTCAGCCCGAGATGTTCCATCAGATAGGTCGCGCGATGCGGATCGTCGGCCGGACCGAGGCCCGCCTCGACATAGGCGCGCACGTCGGCGAAGCCGTCCATGTCGGGCATCTGCGGCAGATAGCGGACCGTGGCCGAGGGCTGGCGGAACACTTCGCCGTCCTGCGGCTCGATCATTCCGGCTGCGATCTTGAGCAGGGTCGACTTGCCCGAGCCGTTGCGGCCGACCAATGCGATCTTCTCGCCGGCGGATGCGCTGAGCGCCGCGCCGTCCAGCAGCGGAGTGCCGCCGAAGGTCAGTTTAATGCCGTCGAGGTTGAGAAGTGGCGGCGCCATCTGGAAATGTCAGCTTTCAGGAAGAGGGTAGGGGTGGGCCAGAAGCAGCGCGCGGCCACGCTCCAGCGCGATGCCAAGCTGCCCTTTGACCTCGTTTGATATAGTGAGCGAGGAGCCGAACGCCACCTCGACGCGGTCGAGCGGCCATTTGGCGCCCGTGACCGTCAGGCCGGACAGATCGGAGAAGCCGAGCACCGAAAACAAGGTGCCGTCGGCATAGTCGAAACCGGCGCTGCCCGGCAGGACGGGGACGCCTTCCTGCGCCCCGCTGGTCAGCAGTATCGTCGTACCCGCTTCGGCGAGCCGAAGCCCGAGCGCCAGATGCAGGAAGGCATGGTCGGCGCGCTTGCCGCCGAAGGCTCCGGCCAGCACCAGGCTGGTGGCGCCGCGCTGGAGCGCTTCGGCTATGGCGAGCTCGCCATCGGTCATGTCCTTCTCGGCCGGGAATACCTTGCGCGGAACGGCGGCTAGGTCCTTTGGGAGGTTCGCCGGCACCGAGTCGAAATCGCCGACCCAGATCTCCGGCAGCAGTCCGAGCATGCGTGCATGGCCGATGCCGGCGTCGGCGGCGATGACGCGCGAACCCTCGATCTGGCGTTCGAGCCGGGGCGTGCGGATAAGCTCGCCGCCAAGCAGGATGGTGAATGTGCCCATGGCCGTCGCCCTTACCAGCCCTCCAAGCGAAACGGAAGCCGGATGGCCCCAGGTTCGGTTGCGAGCCTGCTGCCGGGGAACATTAGCTGCCCGGCAAACTTCCGCTTGCGCGCCGCTTCGGCCGGGCCTATCTGTCGAAACGCTCTAACGGGGTGCCGGACGTGATCCGGCTGAGAGGCGATCAAGCCAACCCGCTGAACCTGATCCGGTTTGTACCGGCGGAGGGATTAGACGTTTCGGACCATCCGACGCCTCAATTCCTTGTCACTCGAACGAAGGAGGCGCCGATGCGCGCGATATTGTCACGTCTGATACTGGCAACAGGCTTAGTTTCGCTGCTGGCGGGCGTTGCGCCCGCCGAGGCGAAGGACAAGCTCACCGTCTACACCTATGAAAGCTTCACCGCCGACTGGGGTCCCGGTCCCGCGGTGAAGAAGGAATTCGAGGCCGAATGCGGCTGCGATCTCGAATTCGTCTCGGTGGCGGATGGCGTTGCCTTGCTCAACCGGGTCAAGCTGGAAGGCGCCGGCACCAAGGCCGATATCGTGCTTGGCCTCGACACCAACCTGACGGCGGACGCCAAGGCGAGCGGCCTGTTCGCGCCGCATGGCGAAGTCTCCGGCATCAATGTGCCCGGCGGCTGGAGCGACGACACGTTCGTGCCCTTCGACTATGGCTATTTCGCCGTCGTCTATGACACGGAGAAGCTAAAAATCCCGCCGAAGAGCCTGAAGGAGCTGGTCGAGGGTACCGGCACGGACAAGATCGTCATCCAGGATCCGCGCACCTCGACGCCCGGCCTCGGGCTGCTTCTGTGGGTGAAATCGGTCTATGGCGACAAGGCGCCGGAAGCCTGGGCCAAGCTCAAGCCGAAGGTCCTGACGGTGACGCCCGGCTGGAGCGAGGCCTACGGCCTGTTCACCAAGGGCGAGGCGCCGATGGTGCTGTCCTACACCACATCGCCGGCCTACCACATGGTGGCCGAGAACACCGAGCGCTACCAGGCAGCCTCCTTCGAGGAAGGCGAGTACCTGCAGATCGAGGTGGCCGGCATCACCACGACGGGGGCGAAGAACCCGCTGGCGCAAAAGTTCATCGCCTTCATGACCGGGCCGAAATTCCAGGACATCATCCCGGAAACCAACTGGATGTTCCCGGCGGGCAAGACCGACAAGCCGCTCAACCCGGCCTTCGACAAACTGGTCAAGCCGACCAAGACCTTGCTGTTCAGCCCGGAGGAAGTCGCCGCCAACCGCAAGGCCTGGGTGGATGAGTGGCTGGCTGTGATGAGCAAGTAGATTTTCGATGCTTGCGCCAAGGCCCCCCTCTCTGTCCTGCCGGACATCTCCCCCTCAAGGGGGGAGTTTGGCAGCTTTGGCGCCTTGCTCAATCCTGCGGCATTGGAGATTGGCGAAAGCCCGCGTGACGTCTGATCTCCCCCCTAGAGGGGGAGATGGCCGGCAGGCCAGAGAGGGGCGCGAAGGAACGCGGCGCCCGCTAGCTCGAACCCAAAGGGTGCAGCGTGCAACCCACGCCGCGCCCTGACTCCCGCATCACCGCCGGCATTGCCGCACTCGCGGCCATCGCCATCCTCATCGGCGGCGCTTTCGCCGGCCTCGCCCTCGAAGGCATGCAGGATCTCTCCGGCGCTGCCGCCGCCTTCGACGGCTATCTCCTGCGCGTCGCCCGCTTCACGCTCTGGCAAGCGGCTCTGTCGACGCTCTTATCGGTCGCGCCGGCGCTGCTGGTCGCGCGCGCCCTGTCGCGACATCCGGCCTTTCCCGGCCGTCGACTGATCCTGCAGCTGTTTACCGTGCCGCTGGCCTTGCCGGCGATCGTCGCCGCGCTCGGTATCCTGGCGCTCTATGGTCGCGCCGGGTACTTTGCCGGCGCTTTCGCCAGGCTCGGCGGCGGGGATTGGCCGGGGATCTACGGCCTCTCCGGCATCCTGGTCGCGCATGTCTTCTTCAACCTGCCGCTGGCCACGCGCCTCTTCCTCGAGGCGCTGGGCACCATTCCCGCCGACCAGTGGCGGCTGGCGAGCCAGCTCGGCATGGGCGCCCGGCCGGCCTTCCGGCTGATCGAATGGCCGGTGCTGCGCGCGGCCCTGCCGGGGATTGCCGGGCTGGTCTTCATGCTCTGCATCACCTCCTTCACCATCATATTGACGCTGGGCGGCGGTCCGGCCGCGACGACGCTGGAGGTCGCCATCTACCAGGCGCTGCGCTTCGATTTCGATCCCGCGCGCGCCGTGGTGCTGACGCTGCTGCAGATCGCACTCACCTTCGTCGTGGTCGTCGCGCTCACGCGGCTGGGCGCCAACACGGTCGGCGACGCTAACCTGCCGGTGGTATCGCGCCGCTACCTTTCGGTGGGCCGGATCGAAAGTGTGCTGAACGTCGGCCTCATCGTGCTTGCCCTGCTGTTCGTCGCCGGACCGATGCTTGCGACCGTGCTTTCAGGCTTTCAGGCCGATCTCGGCCGGCTGGCGGGTGAAGCGGCGGTGCGCCGCGCGACGCTGACCAGCGCGGGCCTCGCTTTGCTTGCGGCGCTGCTCAGCGTGACGTTGTCGCTGGCGCTGATCGCGGCGCGGCGCGCGCTGGCCCTGCGGCGCCGGGCGGGCGGCGCCATGGGCCTGCTCGAACACGCCGCCGACACCGGTGCCGGCTTCGTGCTCGTCGTGCCTCCGATCGTGCTTGGCGCAGGCTGGTTCCTGGCGCTGCGCCACGTCACCGATGTCTTTGCCGTCGCGCCGGTCATGGTCGTCGCCGTCAACGCGGTGATGGCGATGCCCTTTGCCATCCGCGCCATTCGTCCCGCCTATGACGCGGCGAGCGAGCGCCACGAGCGCCTTTGCGTGGCGCTCGGCATATCCGGCTGGACCAGGCTCAGCCTGATCGACTGGCCGTCGCTCAGACGGCCCCTGGCCACCGGCTTCGCCTTCGCCATGGCGCTGTCGCTCGGCGATCTCGGCGTGATCGCGCTGTTCGGCAGCGATTCCGTGCAGACCTTGCCCTATCTGCTTTTGGCGCGCATGGGCAGCTACCGGACAGCCGACGCCGCGGGACTTGCCTTGCTGCTCGGCCTGGTCTGCCTGATGCTGGTGTTTGCCGCCGATTGGCTGGGGCGGGAAGGAAAGTCATGACGACGACCATTGACGGCACCGCCGCGCAAAAGGGCCTCACCGTCGCGCTGGATGGCGTCTCGTTCAGCTATGGCGAGGCCTCCTTCCGCTTCGACGCCGAATTCGCTGCCGGCAGGATCACCGCCGTCATGGGGCCGAGCGGCTCCGGCAAGTCGACGCTGCTCAATCTGATAGCCGGCTTCGAAACGCCCGATGCGGGCAAGGTGCTGATCGGCGGCATCGATATCGGCGACGCACCGCCTTCGGCGCGGCCGGTGTCGATGGTGTTTCAGGAAAACAACTTGTTTGCCCATCTTACCGTCGAAGCCAATGTCGGGCTCGGCCGCTCGCCGTCGCTCAAACTCGGCGACGTCGATCGCGCCGCCGTCACCACGGCGCTGGCGCGGGTCGGCCTTGCCGGCAAGGAAAAGCGGCTGCCACGCGAGCTTTCCGGCGGCGAGCGGCAGCGCGTGGCACTGGCGAGGGTGCTGCTGCGCGACCGGCCCGTCTTGCTGCTCGACGAACCTTTCGCGTCGCTCGGCCCGGCGCTGCGCGACGACATGCTCGACCTTATGGCCGGCATCCATGCCGAGCGCGAAATGACGGTGCTGTTCGTCACCCATCAGCCGGAGGACGCGCGCCGCATCGGCCAGGACGTGGCATTTCTCGACGAAGGCATGATCGCGGCGACCGGGCCGGCGGACGATTTCTTCGATCGGTCTGGACCGGACGCCTTCCGGCGCTATATCGGCAATCGAGGCAGCACCGTTGCCGGATCACAACACATTGCCCGGAAGCGGACATAATTTACGGCCAAACCGGCAACGGGCGATCCGGCGTTTGCTTGCCTTGTCCGGGGGAGTGTGGCTAGGTCCGGCCATGCTGGTCCGGCGGGGCCGTGATTTGCCGAAAGATTTCGAAAGGAAGCCGATCTGTCGACCGGCGCTGAGAAGGTTTGGATGAGGCCGCTGGCACGCTTTTTCGCGTTGGCGGGCGTTGCCGTGGCGCTGGCCAGCTGCCAGATGTTCACGCCGCCGGACGTGCAGGAAAGCGGCTTCCAGCCTTCCGACAAGCCGATCACCGTCGACAATGTGGTCGCCAACGCCAAGCTCGCCGAAATGGCGAAAGCGCAGCATCCGCGCATTCTCGCCACTTATGGCGGCGAATATTCCGATCCCAGGCTCGAGCGCATGGTTGCCAAGGTCGTCGGCAATCTCACCGTGGTGTCGGCCAACCCGACCCAGACCTATCGCATCACCATCCTCAACTCGCCCAACGTCAACGCCTTCGCGCTGCCGGGCGGTTATCTCTATGTGACGCGCGGCCTGCTGGCGCTGGCCAACGATTCCTCCGAGCTTGCCGCCGTCATCGCGCATGAGATGGGCCACGTCACCGCGAATCATGGCTTGCAGCGGCAGCAGCTCGAGGCCGAGGAGGGCCTGGCGACCAAGGTGGTTTCCGATGTGCTCGGCGACAGCCCGACCGCCAAGGCGGCGCTCATCCGCGGCAAGCTTCGGCTCGCGCAATTCTCGCGCAACCAGGAGCTGCAGGCCGACGCCATCGGCATCAAGTCGATCGGCGAGGCGGGCTACGATCCCTATGCCGCCGGCCGCTTCCTGCAGTCGATGTCGGCCTATACCGATTTCCGCTCGGTGAGCGGCGCAACCGACGCCAGCCTCGACTTCCTGGCGACGCACCCCAACACGCCGCAGCGCATCGAGCTGGCGCAGCGTCTTGCGCGCAATTTCGGCCCGCCCGGCTTCGGCACGCGCGACCGCGACGCGTTCCTCGCAGGTATAGACGGCCTGCTTTACGGCGACACGCCCGAGGAAGGCTATGTGCGCGGCCAGACCTTCATGCATCCCAATCTCGGTGTCTCCTTCACTGTGCCGGACGGTTTCGTCATCGACAATTCGGCGGCCGCCGTCACCGCGACCGGGCCGGGCGACATCGCCATCCGTTTCGACGGCGTGGCGATCGATAAGTCGGTGTCGCTCACCGATTACATCCGCAGCGGCTGGGTGGCCGGTCTCGAGGACGCCAGCGTGCGCCAGGAGACGATCAACGGCAACGAGGCGGCGATGGCGCATGCCACCGCGCAAGGCTGGCAGTTCGATATCGCGGTGATCCGCGCCGGCGGACAGGTCTACAGGTTGCTGACGGCCGCGCCCTCGGCCAGCACCGCGCTGGACCCGGTCGCGCGCTCGGTCAGCGGTTCGTTCCGTGTGCTCAGCCCGGCCGAGAAGGCGGCGCTGAAGCCGCTGCATATCAGGGTCGTCACTGTTCAGGCCGGCCAGACCATGGGCTCGCTCGCAGCCCAGATGGTCGGCGTCGACCGCAAGCTCGATCTCTTCCGCGTGCTCAACGCCATGTCGCCCGGCGCGACGGTGTCGTCCGGCGACAAGGTCAAGATCGTCACCGATAGGTAGGACAGCCCGTCGGGCCGGCTTGCGGCCGCGACCTGGGTCGACGCTTCGGCCGATCCCAGGTTTTTGTCGCCGCCACCATCACAAGTCAGCACTGCCACTGGTGCTGTCGCCGGTGTTCCTGCTGGGTTGATCGGAATGATCGCCGCCATTGCCGCGCCAGGGCGCTGGTTCGATTGGTGCCAAAGGGGCCTTTGGCGTGTTCGGCGGCGGCGGCGCAGGGGTGCGGACCACTTTTACCTTCGTGACCACTTTCGTGACAACCTTGGGCTTGCACACGGCGACTGTCTGGGTGCTCCACTTCGGCGGAAGCCCAAGAATACCCATCGAATATACGTCTTGCCGCTCCATGCCTGCCCTGAGGAAAGCCAAGGCGCGGGCCGGGTCGGCGGGCACGCCGTTGCGGCCCTCCTGGAAGATCAGAGCAAGCTCCTTCATGGCGTCGACATGCCCCATCGCCGCTGCCTGGAGCAGCAGGTCCAGTCCCTTGCCGGTGTCGCGCTCGACACCGAGGCCATTGAACAAGGCTCGTCCCCAGGCGGCCATGGCGTAGGGGTCTCCCTTATCGGCCGCGGTCGAATAGAGGCCGTTCGCCTTCGATGTGTCGACAGCCGTTCCGGACGAGGCGATGGAGCCGAGCGCGAACAGGGCGCGGATATGTCCCCTGTCCGCGGCCTCCTGGATCGCTTGCCTGGCTTCGTCGATCCTGCCCGACGCCAGCAGCACCCGCCCCAGCTCGTAACGGAAGCGCGCAATGTCGGGGTAGGACTTCACCGCCGCCTCGCAGGTCTCGACAGCCCCGCCGCCGATCTCGTTCGGCAACCGGCCCGAGACGACGCCCTGCAGGTCGAGCGGCTCGCCGGCAGCCTGGTCGCAAGGGTCTACGTCCGGCGACAGTTTCACCGTCGCCTGCTTGGCTGCGTTGCCCACGCGAATCTCGAAGCCGACTTCGACGGGAGCGGCCGAACCGATCTGCGGCTCGTAGCGCAGATTGTCGACCTCGGCGGCCATCAGGCTCGATTGCGGCGACAGGACGCGATCCGGCAGGGACAGCGTTCCGGTCGCCGGGTAGCTCGCAAGCTTGAGGCTGATCGAGGCATCCTTGGCTGGAAGATCGAGTTTCAGCGGAACCGGACCGACGCCGACCGGGACGCGGATGTCGCGACTTCCAATCGCTTCGGCGGCATCGGCGACCTGGATTCCGCGCTCCGTCACCTGCTGGTTCTGCTGCGCGTCGAGCGGCGGCGGCGCTGGTTGCTCCGCCCCGCGCATCAGCACGACATCGTCGATGAGCGAGGAGTTTTCCCACGGAACCTGCTTGCCGTTGGTGGCCTTGACCACGTCGCGGCGCACGGCCGCCATGACAGAGCGTATCTCCTGGTTCGGCGCCAGCGCGCGGCGCGAGAAGGATGACGAGAACGGGCTGAGGTCGCCGGACCCGTCATAGGCGACTGCACCCGGCTCGGTGGCAAAGGCAATCAGCGTGTTCTGCGACCCTGTCACCTGCGCAAGCCCGCTGCCGCCGGCGACGATCAATTGGTCGCGCAGCCAATAGTCCTTGCGCGGGAAGGGATTGTTGCGACAGGCGTCGAGGATGATCATCTGGACTTTCGATCTCGACCGCAGTTGCCGCAATATGTCGTCGACCTTGATGGCCTGGACTTCCATGTCGGCCGCATCTTTCAACGACGCATCGACCGGGATCAGGAAATTCTCGCCGCCGATCTGGAAGCCGTGGCCCGAATAGTAGACGACCGCGAGATCGGCGCCGTCCGCCGCCGCCAGATAGTTGCGGAACCGCTCTTCGAACTGAAGCCGGGTCAGGTCCTTGGCCGCGAACACCTCGAAGCCGGCCAGCCGGAATGTCTTCGATACATCCTCGGCGTCCTTGTCCGGGTTCTTGAGCGCCGGGATTTCGCGGTATTCGGAATTGCCGATCACAAGGGCGACCCTTCGATCGGCACGGGCGTCCAGCGTCGTAAAGGCCACGAGGACCAGGGCCACAAGGAACATACAGCATCGCAGCATGGCAATCCCCCATCTGTTGGCATCTGGAGGCTTCAAAGAGGCCAATTGCGACGCAATGGTCTGTTAAAGACCTCACAATCCGGAAGTATGGATGAAGGAAAATTGCCTTGATGGCGATATTTTCTTATTTACTAAATAACTTATTGTCGAATTCGAGCGCTCATTAGCTCAGGCGGCTTCCGCCAGGAATTCCGGATTCTGTTTAACCAGCGCCAGCTTCAGCTTTTCCATGGCGCGGGCTTCGATCTGGCGGACGCGCTCCTTGGAGATGCCGAGCTGTTCGCCAAGCGCTTCCAGCGTGGCGCCGTCGTCGCTCAGCCTGCGCTCCTCGATGATGCGAAGCTCCCGGGCGTTGAGAGCGCCGAGCGCGCTCTTCAGCCAGACGGCCCGGCGCTGGATGTCGATCCGGTCGCCGACGATCTCGTCGGGGAGCGGGTCTTCGGAGACCAGGAAATCCATCCGCTCGGCGGCACCGTTCTCGTCGGCCAAAGGCGCGTTGAGCGAACTGTCGGGCGAGGAGAGGCGTGAATCCATCATCGCCACGTCGGCTTCCGGAACGCCGAGCGCGGCCGAGACCTCGCGATAGAGCGTTGCATTGGAGAGCGGCTCGGCGCCGTTGGCAAGGCGGGCGCGCAAACGCCGAAGGTTGAAGAACAGCGCCTTCTGCGCCGAACTGGTGCCGCCGCGCACGATCGACCAGTTGCGCAGGATGTAGTCCTGCATGGAGGCACGGATCCACCACGTGGCATAAGTCGAGAAACGCACTTCGCGTGCGGGCTCGAAACGGGCGGCCGCCTCGAGCAGGCCGACATGGCCCTCCTGGATAAGGTCGCCGAGCGGCAGGCCGTAATGGCGGAATTTCGAGGCCATGGAGATGACCAGGCGCATATGGGCGACGGTGATCCTGTGCAACGCGTGCTGGTCGTTCTCTTCCTTCCAGCGGAGCGCAAGCACATGCTCCTCGTCGCGCTCGAGATAGGGAGCCTTCATTGCCGCCCGGACCAGTGTCCGTCCTGCCGCGTCCTCGATCATGCCGGCTCCTTTTGGCGGTGATTGCGCTTATGGCGGTTGAAAAGACGCCGCCGCGCCCTACAACAGCCATGCAACGTGTCAGGCGCATCGATGGTTCCGCCGCCCGAGGGGGGCAAATGTTGCCAGCGGGAACATTTTGTTATCAGCTTGTTATCGGCCCGGAAGTGCCGCTGGTGGATTATTGAGCCGTTTTGAGAATCAGATTTCTGGCAGAGCCGATATTTGAAATCTGGTTCCTTATTTAGGAGCCTTCTATCTGTCAGTTTCCGGCTCTCACAATCGTGCCGGGGCACCGGTCAAAACGGGATCACATAAAAATGAAATGGCTCAAATCACTCCTCGTCGTCGGAACGCTGCAGGTTCTGGCGATCACCGCCGGTCATGCCGGCGCCAATCTCGACCAGATCAAGCAGGCCGGCGTCATCAAGGTCGGCACCGAAGGCACCTACGCGCCCTTCACCTATCATGACGAGTCCAACGCGCTGGTCGGCTTCGACGTCGAGATCGCCAAGGCCATCGGCGACAAGCTCGGCGTCAAGGTCGAGTTCCTCGAAGGCAAGTGGGACGGGCTGATCGCCGGCCTCGACGCCAACCGCTACGACGCCGTCATCAACGAGGTCGGCATCACCGACGCGCGCAAGGCCAAGTATGATTTCTCCGATCCCTACATCGCCTCGAAAGCGGTACTGATCGTGCGCGGCGACAACACCGACATCAAGACCTTCGCCGACCTCAAGGGCAAGAAGTCGGCGCAGTCGCTGACCTCCAACTTCGGCAAGCTCGCCGAGTCCAACGGCGCCGAACTCGTCGGCACCGACGGCTTCGACCAGTCGATCCAGCTGCTGCTCACCGGCCGCGCCGATGCCACGATCAACGACAGCCTGTCCTTCCTCGATTTCAAGAAGCACAAGCCGGACGCCAATGTGAAGATCGCCGCGCAGGAAGAGAATGCCGATTACTCCGGCGTCATCGTGCGCAAGGGCGATCCGGAGCTGGTCGCGGCCATCAACAAGGCGCTGGCCGACATCAAGGCCGACGGCACCTACCAGAAGATCGCCGACAAATATTTCGGCCAGGACGTTTCGAAGTAAGGCAATCGTCAGTTTCTTCGGATACCGGCGGGCCGTCAAAGACGGCCCGCCATTTCTTGCATGGTATCCATGGGGGCCGTCAAAGACGGCCCGCCATTTCTTGCATGGTATCCATGGGGGCCGTCAAAGACGGCCCGTCATTTCACACGATATTCATGCGCCGCCGTCTTTGACGGCCCGCCGGTTTTTGCATGATAGTCAGTCCATACGGGGGAACGCGCCGCCGTATCTGGATGGGAGAAGCGCGCCGTGCCGCACTGGCTGCAATTGATGCTGGACTCTCTGCCGACGCTGGTGTGGGCGGCGCTGATCTTTACCGTGCCGCTGACGCTCCTGTCCTTCGCGCTGGGGCTCATCGCCGGACTGGCGACGGCGCTGATCCGGCTGTTCGGTCCGAAGCCGCTGGTCGCGCTGGTGCGCTTCTATGTCTGGATCTTTCGCGGCACGCCGCTGCTCGTCCAGTTGTTCCTGATCTTCTACGGCCTGCCGTCGGTCGGCATCCTGCTCGATGCCTTTCCCGCCGCGCTGATCGGCTTCACGCTCAACATCGGCGCCTATACGTCGGAGATCATCCGCGCCGTCATCGGCTCGGTGCCGAAGGGCCAGTGGGAGGCGTCCTATTCGATCGGCATGACCTGGAGCCAGGCGATGCGGCGCACGATCCTGCCGCAGGCCGGCCGCGTCGCGGTGCCGCCGCTGTCCAACACCTTCATCTCGCTGGTCAAGGATACCTCGCTCGCCGCGGCGATCACGGTGCCCGAGATGTTCCAGGCCGCGCAGCGCATCGTCGCCACCAGCTATGAACCGCTGATCCTCTATGTCGAGGCTGCGGCGCTCTATCTCGCGTTGAGCTCGGTGCTGTCGGCGCTGCAGGCGCGGCTGGAGGTGCGGCTCAACCGCTATGGCGGGTTCCTGGAGGCCAACGCATGATCGGCCTCACCAACATCGAAAAGCGCTTCGGCGACAATCTGGTGCTGAAAGGCGTAACCGTCAGCCTGGACGAGGGCAGCGTGACGGCGCTGGTCGGTCCTTCCGGCGGCGGCAAAAGCACGCTGCTGCGCTGCATCAACCTGCTGGAGATCCCGACCTCCGGTTCCTTGCGCATCGGCGACGAGACGATTGCGTTCCAACCGGGCGGCAAGGTGCCGGCCAAGGACATCCAGCGCATCCGCTTGCAAACCGGCATGGTGTTCCAGAATTTCCAGCTCTTCCCGCACCGCACGGCGATCGAGAATGTCATGGAGGGGCTGGTGACGGTGCTGAAGTGGCCAGAGCCAAAGGCGCGCGAGCGGGCGATGGCGCTGCTCGAAAAGGTTGGCATGGCGCACAAGGCCGACGCCTGGCCGGCGACGCTGTCGGGTGGCCAGCAGCAGCGCGTGGCGATCGCCCGGGCGCTGGCGCCGTCGCCGCGCGTGCTGCTGTGCGACGAGCCGACCTCGGCGCTCGACCCGGAACTCGCGCAGGAAGTGGTCGACGTGCTTGGGCAACTGGCCCGCGAAGGCACGACCATGGTGATGGCCACGCATGACCTGCGGCTCGCCTCCAAGATCGCGCAGGAGGTCGTCTTCCTCGATGCCGGTTCGATCGTCGAGAAAGGCCCGGCCTCGGTCGTGTTCGACAATCCGGAGCGCGAGCGGACGAAACGCTTCATCGCCTCGCTGCGGCAGGAGGAAGCGCAGAAGGAAGCTGGCGGCTAAAGCAGGTCGCGTGAAAAAGGATTCACGCAACCTGCTTTAAGTCTTTGATCTTAAGCATGTCTTTGTCCCGAAACCGGGACCACTTTCGGGAGACATGCTTTAAGCTCCTACCTCCCCCTTGTGGGAAGCCAATCGCCGTATGCGAGGGTCCCAGAAACAAAAAACCCGGCGCAAGGCCGGGTTCTTCGTGCAGAAAAGCAGAAAAGCTCAGGCAGCTTCTTCCTGTTCGGATTCCTCGTTGTCGGCCTTGGCGCCGCGCTTCGGACCCTTGTTGAGGTTGACCTCGATGAGGCGAACCGCCTCCGTCTCCGACATGCGGTTCACCGCGGCGATCTCGCGGGCCATACGGTCGAGCGCGGCTTCATACAGCTGACGCTCGGAGTAGGACTGCTCCGGCTGGTTGTCGGCGCGATAGAGGTCGCGCACCACTTCCGAGATCGAGATCAGGTCGCCGGAATTGATCTTGGCATCATATTCCTGGGCGCGGCGCGACCACATGGTGCGCTTGATGCGGGCGCGGCCCTGCACGACCTTCAGCGCGCGGTCGACATAGTCCTCTTCCGACAGCTTGCGCATGCCGATCGAGGTCGCCTTGGCGACCGGAACCTTCAGCCGCATCTTGTCCTTCTGGAAATCGATGACGAACAGTTCCAGCTTGTGACCCGCAACTTCCTGCTCGTCGATCGCCACGATCTGGCCGACGCCGTGCGCCGGATAGACGATGAACTCGCCGGTCTTGAACCCGTGGCGGGCCGCGCTGGACTTCTTCTGTGGGGTGACCGTTGCCATTACGCCCTGAACTCCTTAGTTGTGCAGCCGGCATCATGCCGGCTCGAACCGATGGGGTCGGCGATAGCCGACCATTAGCCGCGCAACAGGATGAGCCCACCGGAAAAGCAGGGACCGGCATATCGCACAAATGCGACCGCCTGCCCCAGATCGCTCTGGTCCGGATCTAAAAGCTCACCTTTCAGTGATTTGGGGCGTTAGCGCCATAAATCGACGTTGTGTCACCGGCATGTTTCGCTGATGTAACACAAAAAGTCGGAAGAATCAAGGTTTTGCTGCGTTCGCTAACGCCAAACGGGGTCGCTGCCTGTCAAGACAGCAATTGTATCGGTCTCGTTACGCCGCGTCATGCCGGCGTTGCCGGCGCCAGCATCAATCGCCTTCGCCAGGCTCCGGCGAAAAATATTTCTCGAACTTCCCGGCCTCGCCATCGAAGGTCTTGGCGTCTGCCGGCGGTTCTTTCTTGGCGGTGATGTTTGGCCATTTCTCGGCGTATTCGGAATTGACCTGCAACCATTTGTCGAGGCCGCCCTCGGTGTCCGGCTTGATCGCGTCGGCCGGGCATTCGGGCTCGCACACGCCGCAGTCGATGCACTCGTCAGGGTGAATGACGAGCATGTTCTCGCCTTCGTAGAAACAGTCAACCGGACAGACCTCGATGCAGTCCATGTATTTGCATTTGATGCAATTGTCGGTCACGACATAGGTCATTGCAGGCTCCGGAACGTCCCGATTTGCTCGGCTTTTTCAGGTTGAGGTAACGCCTTTGCCGGCTGCTTGCAAGGGCAGGGCATTTGTGTGCGGCCGGCATCGGGAAATGGAATTCCAGCGGTCTCGCCGGTTGCGGTCCGGCTGGCCCAATTCAATCATCGCCGAGCAGACGGTCAGTCTGCCGCCGCTCGCGTTTGGTCGGGCGCCCGCTGCCGGCCTCGCGCAGGGCCGGAATGGCGTCCGGAACCGCCTCGCCCTTGGGTGTCGGCGCCGGCGACATATCCTCGTAAAGCAGCCGCGCTTCGTCGGCCGGGCCGCGCCTGACGCCACAGTTCAGCACTTTCCAGACCAGGATGCGGCCCTCGAGCGTGATGGTCAGCACGTCGCCGGGCTTGACCAGATCCGAGGCCTGCGCTGCTTTGTCGCGATTGATACGGACGCGCCCGGCGACGACGACTTTCGCCGCCAGGGACCGTGATTTCACCGCGCGCGAGAAGAACAGCCATTTGTCGATGCGCTGGCGGCCCTCTCCAACCATCGCGACTAGCTTTGTTGGAGCATGATCTTATCCGAAAACCGGTTCCCACTTTTCGCTGACGCGGTCCTTCGGTTCGGGATCATGCTGTCTCTTCGTTGGAGCATGATCTCGCCCGAAAACCGGTTCCCACTTTTCGGGATCATGCTCTAGGCTATTTCTTCAGCTGGTCGCGCAAGGCGGCGAGCTTGGCGAAGGGCGAATCCGGATCGAAGCGCTGCGGACGTTCCTCGCGCGGCTTGCCCTGGAAGGCCGGCTTGCCGCCCGGGGCATTGCCCTTGCCGTCCTGCCTGTTGCCCTTCCAGTCGGGCCGGCCCTCGCGGCGGCCCCCTTCGTGGCGATCCGGGCGCTCGCCTTGCGGCCTGCCTTCGCGCCGGTCGCCCGTCTCCGGTCTCGGCTTGAACTTCGAGCGGTCGAAGCGCGGCTTGCCAGCGCCGTCGCGCTGCTCGCGGCGGCCCTCATGGGCGGGCTTGTCGCCAGGCTGGCCGCTAGCGGCGCCCGCCTGTCCGTCGCGCGCGGGCTGGCCGCCGCGCGGGCGATTGTCGCGACGATTGTCGTGGCGATGGCGCGGACGCTGATGGTCGAAACGCGCCTGACGCCACAGAAGGACAGGCTTCGGCTCCTCAGCCTCGGCCGGGGTTTCGCCGGTGGCGGCTTCCGTCGTCGTTTCAGTAGGTGCGGTGGCCTCGCTTGCAGTCGGGGTTTCGGTCTGCAAGGACCCGGCCAGAGCCGAGGGCCCGCCTTCCTCCGTCACGGCCTCGCCTGCCGGCTCATCGCTTTGCGCTGCCGGCTCGCTTGCCGCTGCAGCTTCCACGGGAGCCTCCGCTTCCACGGTCTCCTGTCCGGTTGTTTCGCCGACAGGTTCCGCCGCGCTTTCGGTCGAGGTCTCCGTCGCATGGATTTCGGCGCCGGCCGTCTCCGGGCTCTCGACCGACGTTGCCTCGGCCGCGGCTTCGGGGGCTTCCGTCGCTTGCGCAGCACGTGCCGCTTCTTCCGCGGCAAGCTTGGCCGCGGCCGCTTCACGGGCGGCGTCGTCCTGCGCGTCGAGCTTCGCCTTCACCTCGGCGGCCGGCTTTGCCTCGGAGCGATAGCCGAGACCCTTGAGGATCTCTTCCATGTCGTCGGCGGTGGCGCCGAGGATCGACATCATCGGCGGCGTCACCATGAAGGCGTGGCCGTCATAGGCGCCGTCCGGACGCTGGCCGAGGCCGGGCTTCCAGTTGGTCGCCGGGCGGATGAGGTCGGCAAGCCTTTCCAGGATATCGATGCGCACGGCGCGGCGGCCGAGATTGCGGTAGCCGGCGAGCTTGTAGAAGGTCTTGTCGAAGGCCGGGTCGATGACCACCGAGGTGCGGCCCGAGGCCAGCGCATGCACCACGTCGCCGAAGCCAGGCTTGTCCTTGCCGTCGTTCTTCAGCGCCCAGAGCAAGGTCACCAGGCCGGCCGGCGCCGGCTTGATCAGCGCAGGCACGAAGACATGGTAGGCGCCGAAGCGGACGCCGAGGCGGCGCAGCGCCGCGCGGCCTTCCTGGTCGAGAGATTTCATCTCCTCCGCGATGTCGCGGCGGTTGATCAGGCCGAAATGCTCGACCAGCTGGAAGGCGATGCCGCGCGCGATGCCGGTGAGCTGGTCGGCATTCTTCAGATCGACCAGCGGCTTCAAGAGCGACTCGATCTGGAAATTGACGAAACGCTCGGCGCGCGCCGCCACCTTGTCGCGGGCAGGGCCAGTCAGCTGCTCGTCTGCAAGCAACACCAGGCGCGGCTTCAGCGCCTCGTCGCCGGCGACCAGCGTGCCGATCGGCGCGCCGATCCAGCGCAAGATGCCGTCCGAGCCCAAGGCCAGGTCGCCATTGGCGCAGGCGGCAAAGCGCTCGGCGCGCGCGTCGAACTCGGCCGCGAGCGCCTTCTGGGCGGCGGTACGCACCGCCTTGGCGTCCTCGCCGCCGGCGCTCTGGTCGGCGGTGAAGCGGAACCCTTGCAACTCGCCGACATGATGGCCTTCGACGAGGACGGTTCCGGTAGGGCTGATTTCGGCTTCAGGCATGGTATTTTCTCTAAGGCGCCGCATGAGGACGGAAGTCCTGCGGTCTACGAAGCGTTTCGTCAACCGCTCATGCAGCGCATCCGACAATCTGTCTTCGATTTCGCGCGTCTTTTCCTGCCAGTGTAGCTGATCGGCCAGCCAGCCGGGGCGGTTGGAGACGAAAGTCCAGGTGCGGATCTGCGCGATCCGGTGCGAGAGCGTGTCGATATCGCCTTCCGTCGTGTCGGCGCGCCGCACCTGCTCGGCCATGTAATTCTCATCGACATGGCCATGACGAGCAAGGTCCATATAGATGGAGGCGATGAGGTCGGCATGCTGTGCCGGCGCGATCTTGCGGTAGTCGGGGAGCGCGCAGGCTTCCCACAGCAGCGCCACGCGCTCCTTGCCGGTGGCCAAGGCGCGGATGTCGCCGTCGCGCGACAGATGCTCCAGCGCCTGCGCATCCACGGCCGGCAGCGCGCGGGTCAGGCCTTCGACCGGCGCATTGGTCTCGATCGAGCGTTTCAGCGCATCGAGGCTCGAAAAGTCGAAATCGGCGGTGCGCCATTGCAGCACCTTCACCGGGTCGAAGTCGTGCCCTTCGACCTTGGCGACCAGATCCTCGTCGAACGGGTCGACCTGGCCGGTGACGCCGAACGTGCCGTCGCGCAGGTGCCGGCCGGCGCGGCCGGCGATCTGGCCAAGCTCGGCCGCGGTCAGGTTGCGGTACTGGTAGCCGTCGAATTTGCGGTTCTGGGCAAAGGCGACATGGTCGAGGTCGAGGTTCAGCCCCATGCCGATGGCGTCGGTGGCGATGAGATAGTCGACGTCGCCGGACTGGAAGATCTCGACCTGCGCGTTGCGGGTGCGCGGCGAAAGCGCGCCAAGCACGACGGCTGCACCCCCCTGCTGGCGGCGGATCAACTCGGCGATGGCATAGACCTCGTCGGCGGAGAAAGCGACGATCGCCGTGCGCCGCGGCAGCCGGGTGAGCTTCTTCGAGCCGGCATAGGCAAGGTGCGACAGCCGCGGCCGCGTCACCACCGACACACCCTTCAGCAGCTTCTGCAGGATGCCGTGCATGGTGGCGGCGCCCAGAAGCAGCGTCTCCTGGCGGCCGCGCAGATGCAGGATGCGATCGGTGAAGATATGGCCGCGCTCGAGATCGCCGGCGAGCTGCACCTCGTCGATGGCGACGAAGGCGGCGTCGGTCTCGCGCGGCATCGCCTCGACGGTGCAGACGGAATATTTCGCGCCGGCGGGCACGATCTTCTCCTCGCCGGTGATCAGCGCCACCTTGTGGGCGCCGACCTTCTCGCAGACACGGGCATAGACCTCGCGGGCAAGCAGTCTCAGCGGCAAGCCGATGATGCCGGTCTCGTGCGCGACCATGCGCTCGATGGCGAGATGGGTCTTGCCGGTGTTGGTGGGCCCTAGCACGGCCGTCACGTCGCGGCCTGAAAGGATCAGCGGCTGGGAATGTTTCGGCTGGATGTTCATCGGCTCGGAAATAAGGTTTCTGCCGCGTGTAGTCTGAAGCACGGCGATGCCGCCGCGTGTGACAGGCGACACATAGGGACTTCGGGCGTGAAGCGAAAGCGGAATGTTCCTTTGGGGGCAGGCGAGGCAGGCCGGGGCGTTCAAAATCGGCTGCTTGTTAACGGCTGGAACGAGTCTGGAACGAATCAGCGACGAATCGCTGACTCGTTCTGATTCAGGTTTTGTTCACGGCTATATGTGGATTTTTTGACGCTGAGTCTCACCACATGCTGAATCGGGCAATTGGCCCGATTCATGCTTGACCGCCGCTGGACCCGAGCGGTCGTTAACTTTTGCCGGCGAGCCGCCGCGGTCGACTCTAGGGACGCTCGCAAGGTTATGAAATTGTTGACTTTTCTTAACGGCATTTAACGATTTCGGTAATGTTTTGGCGCTCCGCCATTAACTTTTCGGCCAAAGCCAGAACGAATCGGCGACGAATCAGAGATGCGCGAAGTTTCCCGGTTTGTTCACCCCTAGATATGGTGTTATCCACAGCTTGCCCACCGAGGATTCACAGCTTGTGAGAGGGGTTGCGCACAGAGCGTGGCCGGGGCCGTTAACTTTTGCGTGCCGGATTGAGGCACGGTGTCGCGCCGGGCTTGCCGGCGGGCGAAAAAGGCGGCTCCGTTGCCGGAGCCGCCTTGGTGTCGTGCGTATCAGACGAAGTACTGGCCGCCATTGGCGGTGATGGTCGAGCCGGTGATGAAGCCGGCCTCGTCGGAAGCCAGAAAGACGACGCAGCGCGCGATCTCTTCCGGTTCGCCGAGGCGGCCGACCGGGATCTGCGGGATGATGCGCTCGTTGAGCACCTTCTCGTCGATCGCCTTGACCATCTCGGTCGCGATATAGCCGGGGCAGATGACGTTGACGGTGATGCCCGCGCGGGCGCCTTCCTGGGCAAGAGCCTTGCTGAAGCCGAT
Source organism: Mesorhizobium sp. RIZ17 (assembly GCF_051127865.1). NCBI lineage: Bacteria > Pseudomonadati > Pseudomonadota > Alphaproteobacteria > Hyphomicrobiales > Phyllobacteriaceae > Mesorhizobium > Mesorhizobium sp. RIZ17. The sequence goes on along the minus strand of NZ_CP147861.1, from coordinate 1,339,665 downwards.
GTCGCCGGCCTTGGCGGCCGAGTAGTTGGCCTGGCCGGCCTGGCCCTTCTGGCCGTTGATCGAGGAAATGGTGACGACGCGGCCGAACTTGCGGTCGCGCATGCCGCTCCACAAAGGATGCGTCATGTTGAAGACACCGGAGAGGTTGGTGTCGATGACTTCCTTCCACTGCACGGGCGTCATCTTGTGGAACATGGCGTCGCGGGTGATGCCGGCATTGTTGACCAGCACGGAGACCGGACCGAGATCGGCCTCGACCTGCTTGATGCCGGCGGCGCAGGCCTCGTAGTCGGCGACGGACCATTTGTAGACCGGGATGCCGGTCTCGGCCTTGAATTTCTGTGCCGCCTCGTCATTGCCGGCATAGTTCGCCGCGACCGAATAGCCGGCGTTCTTCAAGGCGACCGATATCGCCGCGCCGATGCCGCGCGACCCGCCCGTGACGATTGCTACCTTGCTCATATGTGCTCCTCCCAGAGTGAATGGTGAATAGTGAATAGTGAATGGTCATCGCGAAAGCCCTGCGGCCCACCATTCACCATTTTTCCATTCACCCCATTGCTTCCACGCACATGGCGACGCCCATGCCGCCGCCGATGCAAAGCGTGGCAAGGCCCTTCTTGGCGCCGCGTCGGCGCATCTCGTAGACCAGCGTGTTGAAGACGCGGGCGCCCGACGCGCCGATCGGATGGCCGATGGCGATGGCGCCGCCGTTGACGTTGACGATCGAGGGGTCCCAGCCCATGCCCTTGTTGACGGCGCATGCCTGCGCGGCAAAGGCCTCGTTGGCCTCGACGAGGTCGAGATCCTTAACCGACCAGCCGGCCTTTTCCAGTGCCCGCTTCGAAGCGGGAATAGGCCCCGTGCCCATGATCGCCGGATCGACGCCCGCGGTTGCCCAGGAGGCGATGCGGACCAGCGGGGTGATGCCGCGCCGGGCAGCCTCGGCCTCGGTCATCAGCAGCGCGCCGGCGGCGCCGTCATTGATGCCGGACGCGTTGGCGGCCGTGACCGTGCCATCCTTGTCGAAAGCGGGCTTCAGCTTGGTCATGGCGTCGAGCGTCGCGCCGAGACGGATATACTCGTCCTGGTCGACGATGGTGTCACCCTTCTTGCCCTTGATGGTGAAGGCGACGATCTCGTCCTTGAACCTGCCGGCCTTCTGCGCGGCTTCGGCCTTGTTCTGCGAGGCGAGCGCGAACTCGTCCTGGGTTTCGCGGGTGATCTGGAACTGGCGTGCGACGTTCTCGGCGGTGTTGCCCATATGGTAGCCGTTGAAGGCATCCCACAGGCCGTCCTTGATCATGGTGTCGATCATCTTGTAGTCGCCCATCTTGACGCCGGCGCGCAGATGCTCGGCATGCGGCGACAGCGACATCGATTCCTGGCCGCCGGCGACGATCACCTTGGCATCGCCGGTGGCGATCTGCTGCATGCCGAGCGCGATGGCGCGCAGGCCCGAGCCGCAGACCTGGTTGAGGCCCCAGGCGGTGGTCTCCCTCGGCAGGCCGGCGTTGATCGAGGCCTGGCGCGCCGGGTTCTGGCCTTGAGCGGCGGTCAGCACCTGACCGAGGATGACCTCGTCGACTTCCGCCGCCTCGACGCCGGAACGCGCGAGCAATTCCCTGATGACGACGGCGCCGAGCTCATGCGCCGGCGTGGCGGCGAAACTGCCGTTGAAGGAGCCGACCGCGGTGCGGGCGGCGCTGGCGACGACGATTGAATTGGAAGCGGACATTTTCTTCTCCAGACTTCGAGGTGGCGTATTTTCGAGATCGCTTTAGGACTTTCTTGCCCGTTCGAAACCCTGAGTCAAACCGGAAATGGGCATGACCGCCATGCGCGGCAAGCAGAGCGCGCGCCAGTCGCGGTAACGTGAGGTCGGCAATGCGGCGGATTTTGCAATGGCTGTGCAGCATTAATTGATGCCGCAGTGCACAAACCACTTGGAATTGTGACGCTTTTGCGCGTATCCTCGATAAAGGGTGCAATCGTTACCGGCCGCTTACTCCTAGAGGTGCCGGTGTCCTGGGGAGGATACGGATGGCCGCAAAAGACGACCCGATCGTCATCAAGAAGTATGCCAATCGCCGGCTGTACAATACCGGCACAAGCACCTATGTGACGCTTGAGGACTTGGCCGAGATGGTCAAGAAGGGCGAGGAATTCACGGTCCAGGACGCAAAGACCGGCGACGACATCACGCATCCGGTGCTGACGCAGATCATCTTCGAGCTCGAGAACAAGGATGGGCAGAACATGCTGCCGATCCCGTTCCTGCGCCAGCTCATCTCCTTCTACGGCGACCAGATGCAGATGATCGTGCCGAGCTTCCTCGAACAGTCGATGATTGCCTTCTCCAAGGAGCAGGAGCGGTTCCGCGAGCAACTGAAGGGCGCCTTCGGCAAGGCGCCGATCGACATGATGAAGACGCCGATTAAGGCGCTCGAGGAACAGACTCGGCGCAATGTCGAGATGTTCCAGAACGCCATGCGCATGTTCACGCCGTTCCCATCCGCCGGCGGCAATTCGGCAGCACCTGCCGAGCCGCCGAAGAAGGAAGAAAAGGGCGACGACCTGCAGGAGTTGAAGGCGCAGATCGCGGCGATGCAGCGCAAGCTGGACACGATGTCCTAGGTTGTGTCGATATTCAGGTGAGGCCGGCCTGCAAATAGTGGCTTTCTGCGCTTCCGGTGCTCACGTACTTTAAGTACGCTCCGCTCCGGTTCTCGAAAGCCACTATTTTCGACTCGGCCTGACCTGAATCTCAACACAACCTGGAGCGCTTCATCCTAACGGCGAGGCGCTTATTGTTGCCGTCAGTTTCCCTTCATCCAGCCGGCCCGTCATAGCGGGCGCGGGGCCTGATCAGCCTGTTGCTGGTCACCTGCTCGACGGCATGCGCGGTCCAGCCGACGCTGCGGCCGAGGGCGAACAGACGGAACGGGGCGTCGGTAGGCAGGCGCAGGCTGCGCGTGATCGCGGCGAAAGCGAAATCGATGTTCGGATGCAGCCCGGTCGCGGCAAGAACCGCCTTGCGCAGCTGCAACAACCCGTCGTCGATCCTGAAATCGGAAAACAGGCCCTCGGCGCGCGGGTCGCCTTCCGGATAGAGCGGGTGTCCGAAGCCCGGCAGCGGCCGGTCGTGCGCCAGCCAGCGGGCGATCGCCTCGTCCGGACCCAGCCGCTCCGCATCCTCGACCAGCGCGATCGCCGCAGCGCCGGCGCCGCCATGGCGCGGGCCGCTCAGCGTCGCAAGGCCGGCGAGCAGGCAGGCGGCGATCGGCGCGCCGGTGGAGGCCGCGACGCGGGCGGTGAAGGTCGAGGCGTTGAGCTCGTGATCGGCCAGCAGCACCAGCGCCTTGCGGATGAGTTCTGCGCCCGCGGCGTCAACCGACCAGCCCTGCGCCAGCCTTAAATGCACGGGTTCGGAGCCCGGCGCCGCGCCGAGCGCCGTGGCCAGCGCGCTGGTCGCCGCGGCGCCGTCCTGCTGCAGCATGGCCGGCCTGCGGCCAAGCGAGGGCCGGCCTTCGGCCGCCAGCGCCGACAGCCTGGCAAAGGCCGTTGGCGTGCCGCTTTGCCGGGCGGCTGACGGCGTCAGCGAAGCGAACGACACCGGACGGTCGGAGGCCCACAGCAGTTCGGCGGTCTGCTCGAGCGTCGCCGTCGCCGAAAGCTCCACGGCATCCCTGCCGCGATAGACGAGGCGGCCATGCAGCACCGTCGAGATGGAAGTGGCGATCGCCGGCTCGCCCCAGGCGATGGCGCTTTCGGCGATCGCCTGCGGGCTCCTGCCGCGGTCGCGGCGCGTGGCAAGGGCGGCGATGTCGTCGGCGCGGTACTGGCTGCGGCGCGGGTCGGCGTCGTCCGGCTTCATGCCGATGCGGCCACGGCTGACATAGGCATAAAGCGTCTGCGGCCGGACGCTCAGCCGCTCCAGCGCTTCATCCCGCGTCAGCCACTCGGTCATTTGCCGCCTTACATTGATTATCTTGATCAAGATTGATGCATTGATTGTGCAGCATTAATTGCAATGCACAAAAGGTCAAGGAGACGATCATGGCGAATGGGCTCGATGATGTTGTGGCGGCCGACACGGTGCTTTCCGATGTCGACGGTGTGGGCGGGCACCTCACCATCCGGGGCCATTCGCTGATGGAGCTCGCCGGCCACTGGCGCTACGCGCAGGTGGTGCGGCTGCTGTTCGACGGCTTCTTCGACGACCTTGCAGGCGATGCCCAATTGGAGAAGGCGATAGGGGAGGCGCGGGTGGAAGTATTTGATCGTGTGAAACCGATGCTTGCCCAGCTGGCGCCGCTCGACGTCTACAGCGGCATGCGGGCCGGCATGGCCGTCCTGCCGGACGGCGACGGGCTTGCCGACGCGCTGCGGCTCATCGCGGCGCCGGCTGTGCTGACGCCGGCACTGCTGCGCCTTGGCCGGGGCGAGACGCCGGTCGCCCCCGACGAAAATGCCGATCATGCCGGCGATATGCTGCGGATGCTCACCGGCACTGCCTCGCCGGCGCTTGCCAAGGCGCTGGACAGCTATCTGGTGACGGTCTGCGACCACGGCCTCAACGCCTCGACCTTCGCGACCCGCGTGGTGGCCTCGACGCAGGCCGGGCTGACTTCGGCAATCCTGGCCGGGCTCGGCGCGCTGAAAGGCCCGCTGCATGGCGGCGCGCCGGGGCCGGTGATCGAGATGCTGGACGCCATCGAGGCGAGCAACGATGCCACCGCATGGCTGCGTAACGAGATCGCGCACGGCCGGCGCATCATGGGTTTCGGCCATCGCATTTACCGCGTGCGCGACCCGCGCGCCGACGCGCTGAAGGCGGTCGTGCGGCAGCTCGGCTCGCGGAACGAGACCGGTAGCCGGCTGGCCTTCGCCGAGACAGTGGAAAAGGCGGCGCTCGAAGTGCTCAGGATCGCCAAGCCGCAGCGCTCGATCCAGACCAATGTCGAGTTCTACACCGCGCTTCTCCTGGAAGCGGTCGGCTTCCCGAAAGAGGCATTCTCCAACGTCTTTGCCGCCGGCCGCGTTGCCGGCTGGCTCGCCCATGCGCGCGAGCAGCAGGCGACTGGGCGGCTGATCCGGCCGCAGTCGCGGTATGTCGGGCCAGTGCCCGATCTGGTGGCCTGAGCTTTGGTTCCTCGCCCCGGGGCGAGAGCTCCGCATGACCGAAATTTCATGTGATCACGCTTGTGTGTTCGTGTTCTTGCCTTGGTCTGCCCTTATATGCTGCACTGCAACATAAGCTGACTGCGCCGACTTCGTCCAAATGACGCGGCGGCAGGCCGGCGCATCGAGACAAGGAACGCCATGGCGAAGAACGGCAAGGCGGAGGAAAAGAAGAAGATCAACGTCGCGCTCCAGGGCGGCGGCTCGCATGGCGCTTTTTCCTGGGGCGTGCTCGACCGGCTGCTGGAGGACGGGCGGCTGGAGATCGTGGCGGTGTCCGGCACCAGCGCAGGCGCCATGAACGCGGTGGCGCTGGCCGACGGGCTTGTCCGGGGCGGCGTGGAAGGCGCGCGCAAAAAGCTAGACGATTTCTGGCGGGCGGTGGCCTCGAAAGGCCGTTTCAGCCCGGTGCAGCGCATGCCCTGGGACGTGGCCTGGGGCAACTGGTCGATCGAGAACACGCCCGGCTACGTCTTCTTCGACACGATGTCGCGGGTGTTCTCGCCCTATGTCGCCAATCCGCTCGGCCTCAACCCGCTGCGCGACGTGGTGGAGAACGAGATCGACTTTTCCAATGTGCGCGCCTGCAAGTCGATGGAGCTGTTCATCTCGGCGACCAATGTCGAGACCGGGCAATTGCGCGTCTTCTCCGACGGCGAGATCGACCTCGACACGGTGATGGCCTCGGCCTGCCTGCCGCAACTGTTCCAGGCGGTCGAGATCAAGGGCGTGCCCTATTGGGATGGCGGCTATGGTGGCAATCCGGCGCTCTATCCGTTCTTCAAGACGGCGGCAACCGAGGACGTGCTTCTTGTGCAGATCAACCCGGTCGTGCGCGAAGGCACGCCGAAAAGCGCCAACGAGATCCAGAACCGCATCGACGAGATCACTTTCAACGCCGGGCTGCTGCGTGAATTCCGCTCGATCGCCTTCGTCAAGGAACTGATCGCGGCCGGACGCCTGCCGCATGGCGAATATCGCGACATCCGCATGCACCGCATCGATGCCGACGAGGCGTTCAAGGATCTCTCGGCGTCGTCCAAGGTCAATGCCGAATGGGCTTTCATCGCCTATCTGCGCGACCTCGGCCGCAGCGCCGCCAGCGACTGGCTGGAGGAGAATTACGACGCCGTCGGCGAGCGGCCGACTCTCGATCTCTCGGGCGAGCTCGACGACGGCTTCAAGCCGTTGCGGGGTCCGGCGCCGGGGCGTCGCGTCAAGGAATTCCTGGCCGCGCGCCTCAAGCCGGAATCTGCGCGGCGGCGGGCATAGAGCGCTCGATTGTCAGCATCTTCCCCAGCGGAACCGGTGAGGCGCTGGATCACGCGTTCGGTGCGATGTAGTCTTACCTGAACGTAAAGGGGAGGTTGCGATGCTGCAAACCAGACAGAACGCTCTCGGGGTCAGGTTTGAGGCGCAGTGCAGGGCCTTCGAGAAAGAGCCGTTCCCGACGCTGGAGACGCGAAAGGACCGGCTGAGCCGCCTTCTCGCGCTCACCGAAAAGCATGAGGCCGAGATCTGCGCGGCGATCGACAGCGATTTCTCCGCTCGCTCGGCCGAGGAAACGCGGCTTGCCGAACTGTTCGTCGTGCGCGCCGGCATCAGGCATGCGCTGTCGCATCTCGGCGCCTGGATGCGCGAGCGCCGCGTCGCCACCAGCCTGCCGTTCCTGCCGGGTCGCAACCGCCTCTTGCCGCAGCCTCTCGGTGTCGTCGGCATCGTCTCGCCCTGGAACTATCCTTTCCAGCTCGCCATCGCGCCGGCGACCGCGGCACTGGCGGCCGGCAACCGCGTCATGATCAAGCCGTCGGAGCTGACGCCGAAGTTTTCGGACCTGCTCGCCAGCCTGGTCGAAAAGTACTTCGCCGCCGATGAGGTCTGCGTGATGGTCGGCGACGCGGAGGTCGGCAAGGCGTTCGTGTCGCTGCCGTTCGACCACCTCCTGTTCACCGGCTCGACAGCCGTCGGCCGCCAGGTGGCGCTGGCCGCCGCCGCCAATCTGACGCCGGTGACGCTCGAGCTCGGCGGCAAGTCGCCGGCGATCTTCGATCCGTCCTGCGATCTCGACGCGGCCGTCGCCAGCGTCGCCTATGGCAAGCTGCTCAATGCCGGCCAGACCTGCATCGCGCCGGACTATCTGATGGTGCCGCAAGGCCAGGGCGCGGCGATCGCGGCCAAGTTCGCCTCGGCAATCGCGAAGCTCTATCCGCGCCTCGGCGACAATCGCGACTATACGGCGATCGTCAGCGAGCGGCATCACCGGCGGCTGGTCGACATGGTGGCGGAAGCGCGCGACAGCGGCGCCGACATCACCGAGGTCAATCCCGCGAATGAGAAGCTCGGCGTCGCCGACCGCAAGATGGCGCCCGTGCTGGTGCGCAATGCGGGCGAGAATCTGCGGCTGATGCGCGAGGAGATCTTCGGGCCAGTCCTGCCGATCGTCGAATATGGCACGGTGGATGAGGCCATCGAGCATGTGAACCGGGGCGAGCGTCCGCTGGCGCTCTACTGGTTCGGCAGCGACAGCGCCAATCGCCAGAGGGTCATGCGGGAAACCGTGGCCGGCGGCGTCACGGTCAACGACTGCATGCTGCATCTGGTGCAGGAACGGCAGCCCTTCGGCGGTGTCGGCGAGAGCGGCACCGGCGCCTATCACGGCGAATGGGGCTTTCGCACCTTCAGCAAGGAAAAGCCGATCTTCATCCAGTCCAAGTTCAGCGCCGGTGGCCTGCTGCGTCCGCCTTACGGCAGGACCTTCGAGCGTGTCTTCCGGTTGCTCAACCTCATTACTTGACAACTTCAGCCGGGAAATGGCGGGGCGTGACTGCTTCAAACAAGCGATTGTCGCTGCTTGCGGAAGATTTTTTGCATCATACTGACGGCTGCTGCCAGTAACCTTGGGGAAACTGTCGGCGCGCCCGCAAAAGCGCCAGCCGCAGGCAGAAAAGTCGTTGTTTGTCGAGAAATCACATTCCGCGCCGCAATGCTTCCGCAACTTTTCCGGCTATATTGCGCCGCAACTTTCAGGTAGAAGCGGCGCTTCGCCGATCACGGCAAATTGAACTAGGCCCCGCGCACACCCATATCGGCCGCGCGCCCGAGTCGGAAGCGCCGACCTCGCCAGGTCCTGCAACGGAAAAATGACGATGCCGAAAATCAGGTTTCACAAGCTTGCAGCCATTGTCGTGCTCATCGGGTTCGCGGCCTGGATGGGGACCGGCGAGTTTTCGTCGGTCGGCAGTGCCGCCGACAAGTCGGTTACCACCGGCAAACATCCCGCCGACGCCGGCAAGCCGGCGCAGCCGCAGGCCGCCAAGCCGGACGCGGCGCAGGCCGAGCCGAAGGCCCCGTTGCGTACCGTCGCGGTGGTAACGCCGCCGCGCAAGACCTTCGCGCGGGCGATACGGATTTCGGGTCTCACGGAGGCCGACAAGCGCGCCGTGCTGGCGACGCGCGTTGCCGGCGTCATCGACAAGCTGCCGGTCAAGCAGGGCGACCACGTCAAGACCGGCGATCTCGTGCTCATGCTCGCGGCCGAGGAGAAGATCTCCAATGTCGACAACGCCAAGCAGTTGCTTGTGCAGCGCAAGGCCGAGCTCGACGCCGCCGAGCGTCTGGCCAAGACCGGCAATCTGCCGAAGCTGCAGCTAGACACGGCCCGCTCCAACCTGACGCTCGCGCAATCGCAGCTCGATACCGCGCAGGCCGAACTCGACCGCAACGAGGTCAAGGCGCCCTTCGACGGCGTCATCGACCGCGTCCCCGTCGAGCTCGGCAGCTCGGTGATGCAGGGCGGCGAGGTGGCGACGATCCTGAAGCTCGATCCGGTGATCGCGCGCGGCGAGATCAGCGAGCGCGATCTGCGCTACATCAAGATCGGCGACGAGGCCGATGTACGCCTGGTCAACGACCAGAAGGTCACCGGCACCGTGCGCTACATCAGCCGCGATGCCTCGGCGCAGACCCGCACCTTCCGCGTCGAGGTGGCGATCCCCAATGGGGACGGCTCCATCCCCGCCGGCATGACGGCCGAGATCACGCTCAGCGCCGAGCCGACCAATGCGGTCATGCTGCCGCGCTCGGTGGTGACGCTGGGCGACAAGGGCGACCTCGGCATCCGCGCCGTCGGCAAGGACGACAAGGTCGCGTTCTTCCCGATCGATCTCGTCGACGACACGCCGCACGGTCTGGTGCTGGGCGGCATTCCTGAAGGTGCGCGCATCATCGTCGCCGGTCAGGAACTGGTGAAGGAAGGCGACCTGGTGAAGCCCGTCGAGGCCGACCAGGCGACTATCAGCAAGCTGATCGGCGAAGCCGCCGCCGGCACGCAGTAAAGCACGACGCGCCGGTCGCCGAACCAATCCGGCGATGGCAGTCCGAAGCCTCCGAAGCATAACAGGCCGAAGTCATGGATATCGTCAGACTCGCCATCAACAACGCCCGCCTCACCATATCGGCGCTGATGTTCCTGCTCATCGCGGGCTGGATCGCCTATCAGTCGACGCCCAAGGAAGCGGAACCCGACGTTCCGATTCCGATGATGTATGTCAGCCTGATCTACCAGGGCATCTCGCCGGAGGATTCCGAGCGCCTGCTGCTGAGGCCGATGGAAAGCAAGCTCAAGAGCCTGAAAGGGCTCAAGGAGATGCGCTCGGCCGCCTTCCAGGGCGGCGGCTATGTGATGGTCGAGTTCCAGCCGCAGACCAATCTGGCCACCGCGCTGCAGGATACGCGCAGCAAGGTGCAGGACGCCAAGGCCGACCTGCCGCAGGCGGCCGAGGAGCCGGTCGTCACGGAAGTCAACATCTCCGAATTCCCCGTCATGGTCGTGACGCTGTCGGGCGACTTGCCGGAACGCACACTGACGGCGGCGGCGCGCGAGCTGCGCGATCGGATCGAGGAAGTGCCGGGCGTGCTCGAAGGGTCGCTGCAGGGGTCGCGCGACGACCTCGTCGAGGTCGTCATCGATCCGGTGAAGCTGTCGTCCTACGGGCTGCAGCTCGACCAGGTGATGCAAGGCGTCGGCGCTTCGAACAGCCTGGTTGCCGCCGGCAATCTCGAAGGCTCGGAGGGCAAGTACGCCGTCAAGGTGCCGTCGCTGATCGAGACGCCGGAGGACGTCGCCAACCTGCCGGTGGTCGCCACGCCCAACGCCGTGGTGCAGGCCAAGGACATCGCCACGATACGCTCGACCTTCAAGGACGCCGAGACGATCACCCGTCTCGACGGCAAGCCGGCCATCGCGATCGAGGTGAAGAAGCGCATCGGCGCCAATCTGATCGACACGCTGAACCATGTCCGGGAGGTGTCGGACAATTACGTCAAGACGATGCCCGAGGGCATGCATGTCACCTACACGCAGGACAAGTCCGTCTTCGTCAACCAGTTGCTCGGCGACCTGCAGAACCATGTGATGATCGCCGTCATCCTGGTGTTCATCGTCATCCTCTACGCGCTGTCCGGCCGCGCCTCGCTGCTGATCGGCCTTGCCATTCCATCGTCGTTCCTGATCGGCATCCTTTTGCTCGCCATGATGGGCTACACGATCAACATGATCGTGCTGTTCAGCCTCATCCTGGCGGTTGGCATGCTGGTCGACGACGCCATCATCGTCACCGAATTCGCGGAACGGCGCATGAGCGAAGGCATGCCGAAGGCCGACGCCTTCGCTTTGGCCGCAAGGCGCATGGCTGGGCCGGTGATCGCGGCGACGATGACGCGCATTGCCGCCTTCTCGCCGCTGTTGTTCTGGCCCGGCATCATCGGCGACTTCATGAAATACATGCCGATCACGCTGATCGTGACGCTGTCGGCCTCGATGCTCTATGCGCTGGTGTTCGCGCCGACCCTGGGCGCCATCTTCGCCAAGGCGCCGCAGCATCACGAGGATGATCACCGCGACGGTTGGTACATGGCGATCGTCAAGCAGGCGGTGCGCTTCCCGATCACCGTCATGCTGCTCACCATCGGCCTTCTTGTCGGCGTGAGCGTTGCCTATTCCAAATATGGCGCCGGCGTCGAGTTCTTCCCCAGCGTCGAGCCGGATTACGGCCTGCTCTATGTGCATGCGCGCGGAAATCTTTCGCTGGCCGAAATGGACGCCGCCACCAAGACGGCCGAAAACCGGCTGCTCGGCTGGCCGGGCGTCAAGTCGGTCTATACGCGCGTCGGCAAGTCGCAAGGCGGCGGCCAGGACGTTCCGGAAGACGTGGTCGGCAATATCCAGTACGAATTCGTCGACTGGCGCCAGCGCAAGTCCGCCAATCAGATCCTCAGCGACCTGCGCGGCGCCATGGCCGGCATTCCCGGCGTCGATGTCGAGGTGCGCGTGCCGGAAGCAGGGCCGCCGACCGGCAAGCCGATCCAGATCCGGCTGTCGGCCGTCGATCCGGCCGGCCTCGACGACAAGGCGCGGGCCGTGGCGGCACGCATCGCCAAGATTCCCAACGTCATCGACATCTCGGACGGGCTGCCGCCGCCCGGTGTCGACTGGGCGATCGAGGTCGACCGCGCCAAGGCCGCGCAATACGGCATCAGCCCGACATCGGTAGGCACGGTGGTGCAGTTGGTGACCAACGGCCTGAAGCTTTCGGAGTACCGGCCCGCCGGAGCGGACAAGGCGGTCGACATAAGGCTGCGCCTGCCGGAAGACCGGCGCACCCTGTCGACACTCGACGAGCTTCGCGTGCAGACCCCGCAGGGCTCGGTGCCGATCTCGAACTTCGTCGTCCGCAAGGCAAAACCCAGCGTTGGCATCCTCAACCGCATCGATGGCGCGCGCACCGTGGTCGTGCAAGCCAATGTCAGCTCCGGCGCGCAGGTCGCCGCGGTGCAACAGGAAGTCACCAAGGCTGTCGCCGACATGGGTCTCGGCAGCGGCATCCGTTGGAAGCTGGCTGGTTCCAACGAGGACAGCGCGGAAGCGAGCGCCTTCCTCGGCAAGGCATTCGGTGCCGCCATCTTCCTGATCTTCCTGGTGCTGCTCATGCAGTTCAACAAGTTCACCAGCGTGCTGATGGTGCTGTCCTGCGTGGTCATGGCGACGATCGGCGTGTTCCTGGGCCTGCTCTTGACCGGGGAGGCGTTCGGCATCGTCATGTCGGGCATCGGCGTCATCGCGCTCGCCGGCGTGGTGGTGAACAACAACATCGTGCTGATCGACACCTATGACCGGCTGCGCGAGGAGGGCTGGGACAAGATGGACGCCGTGCTGCAAACCTGCCGCGAGCGCGCCCGGCCGGTGGTGCTGACCGCCGTCTCGGCGATCCTCGGCGTGCTGCCGATCGCCTTCGGTCTCGGTCTCGAAATCTTCCACCACGAGACGACGATCAAGGCGCCGTCGACGCAATGGTGGATTTCGCTGTCCTCGGCCATCGTCTTCGGCCTATCCTTCGCCACCCTGCTGACGCTGGTGGTGACGCCGTCGATGCTGATGATCTTCACGCGCAGCAAGAACAGCCGGTTCTACGCCTTCTTCCGGCGCTTGTTCGGGCGCGACAAGCGCAAGGCTGCGACCGGCGAACCGATTGCCGAGACGAGCGCCGGGCCGGTAGAGGCATTCCCGAAAGCTGCGGAATAGCGCGGTCCCACAATCCTAAGGATAAAAGCCGCCCGGGAACAACCGGGCGGCTTTTTGCATTGTCCCCTCGAAGTTCGATTAGTGCGTTTCACCGTTTCACGGAAACGGCGAACCGCCCTATCTCTTTGTTTTTACGCAATTCCGGACGGAAAACCGCTCACACTTTTCCTGGAATTGCTTTGGACAGCGAGGGTTTCTCATGACCATCACGACACTTCTCGTAATAATCCTGGTTCTGATCCTGATCGGCGCCGTGCCGGCCTGGCCGCATTCGCGTTCCTGGGGCTACGGGCCGTCTGGCATCGTCGGCGTCATCCTGATCGTGCTGCTGATCCTTTTGTTGATGGGCAGGGTCTGATCAGGCGGCCCGGCGAACGGGTTCCACGGCGATACCGATATCCTGCAGCGCTTCCTTCACCGCCTGGTCGAGCGGGGTGTGCGGGATTTCGCCGATGACCTCCTGCAGCCGCGTCGAGGTGAGCCGGTGCGCTTCGAAGCGCAGATAGGACATGGTGACGATCTCGCGCCACATGGCCACGAACGGGCTGCCGGCGCGCAGCACCCACCAGGGCATGAAGGAGAGCTTCAGCTTGCGGCCTAGCGCCTTCTCGGCCGCGGCCTTCATGTCGAAATCGGTGATGGCGTGGCCGGGGAAGTTGATGGCTTCGTAGAAGCCGAGCTTGTCGAGGTTCTTCGCCAGGCCGACGAAGCCGACGGCGAAGTCCGGCAGGTAGGCCCATTCATGCGTCAGGTCGGCCGGGCCAGGCGCGGTGTAGACGCCTTTGTTCATTTTTGCGGCGACGACGAGGTCGAACCAGGAACCGCTGCCGGTGCCACCGAAGAAATCGCCCGCACGCAGGATAATGGTGCGCACCCGGCCGGCTTCGGCCTCGCCGCGGAACAGCGCCTCCATTGCGCAGCGGATGCGGCCTTTCCCGGTGGTCGGATGGAACGGCGTGTCCTCGGTGATGACCTGCGGCATCGGCGAGCCGTAATTGTAGACGGTGCCCGGGAAGAGATGCAGCGTGTCGTTCGCCCGGCAGGCAACCATGACGTTCTCGGCCATCGGCATGCACTTGCCCCAGTCGGTGTAGATAGGGTTCAGGCCGTTGAAGATGATGTCGACGCCTTCGGTGGCGCGGATCAGGGAGTCGCGATCGAGCGCGTCGCCGGCGACTGCCGTGGCGCCCTTGAGCTCCGCCGGCACCTTGCCGGTGCGGGTCACGGCGCGGACATCGAAGCCGGCGTCGATGAAAGCCTTGCCGACCACGCGGCCGAGCCGGCCATTGGCGCCGAGGATTGCGATCTTGGTCATTTGTTCTCTCCGTTGCTTGCGTTTGCCCGGTTAATGTGAGGCGTTCACGAGCGAATTGAAATTGACCTGTTTCGGCGTTCTGTTATTCAAAAATGAATGAAAGAATTCGACTGGAACCTGATCAAGAGTTTCGTGGCGGTCGCCGATGCCGGCAGCCTTTCGGCCGCGGCGCGCAGGCTTGCGGCCAGCCAACCGACGCTCGGCCGTCACATCGCCGAGCTGGAGCAGGCGCTTGGCGTGACGCTGTTCCGGCGCGGGCGGCGCGGCTATGAGCTGACCGAGGCGGGCAGCACGCTTTACGAGCGCGGCCGAACGGTCAGCGAGCAGGCCAATGCGTTCTCGCTGCTGGCGCTGGGCTCCGTCGAGGCGATCGAGGGCACGGTGCGCATCGCTGCCTCGGAGGTGGTCGCCGCCTTTGTGCTGCCGGACATGATGGCGCGTCTCGGCGAGGAGGAACCGGGCATCGAGGTCGAGATCGTCGCCTCGAACCAGGTCGAGAACCTTTTGCGCCGCGATGCCGATATCGCCATCCGCATGGTCAGGCCGGCGCAGAACGAGCTGGTGGCGCGCAAAGTCACCGACATCCCGCTCTGCCTATGCGCGGCAAGCGCCTATCTCGACCGGCGCGGCCGCCCGGAGACACCCGCCGACCTCGCCGAGCACGCCTTGGTCGGTTTCGACCGCAGCGACGAGATCATTCGCGGCTTCACCTCGTTCGGCATCCCGGTCGGCCGCAGCCATTTCCGCTTCAGGACCGACAACCAGATCGTGCTGTGGGAAGCGGTGCGGACCGGCAACGGCATCGGCATCGGCCAGGAGCCGCTGGCCGACCGCGACCCTGACCTGGAGAAGCTGTTGCCCGATGTGCCGCTGCCGGTTCTGCCTGTGTGGCTCGCCATGCATCGCGACGTGCGCACCAGCATGCGCATCCGCCGTGTGGCGGATTTCCTGCATGAGGAACTGAAGCGCTACTCCGCCGGCACCGGCTAGAGCATGATGCTGAAAAGTGTGAAGCGGTTTTCGGACGGCATCATGCTCTATTTCCCTGATCCTAAAGCGCGTCACGCTGAAACGGATTCAGGCGACACGCTTTAAGCCTTTGTTTTGATGCATGTCGTTGTCCCAGAACCGCTGCGCACTTCTGGGCGACATGCATTAGAGCCGGATGATTTCAGGTCGATCCGACCTGAAATCCATCCGGCTCGGGAGCGAATTCGGCCCGGTGAGCGAGGCCTGCCATCAAAAGCACGATGACCAGCAGCCCGGACAGCGCAACGAAGATCGGGCCGAAGCTCGAATGCTCGGCGACGAAGCCGATCGCCGACGGCGCCACCAATATGCCGGAATAGCCCATGGTGGTGACGACGCTCATGCCGGTGCCGGACGACATGCCTTCCTGGTTGCCGCCGGCTGAAAAAAGGATCGGCACCATGTTGGCGATACCGAAGCCGCAGAAGGCGAAAGCGGCGATGGCCAAGTAAGGCGAGGGCGAGAGGCCGGCGACAAGCATGCCGGCCGCGGCGACCAGCGCCGAGCCGCGCAAGGTCGCCACCGCGCCGAAGCGGTTGCGCACGCCGTCGCCCAGGAAACGCATCAGCGCCATGACGCCGGAGAAGGCGGCATAGGCGAGTCCGGCGACCGCGAGATCGGCGCCCAGCTCCTGGTGCAGGAAGAGCGCCGCCCAGTCGAGCACCGCGCCCTCCGAGATCATGGTGAGCAGCGCCATCAGCCCGACCAGGTAGACGGCGGTGTGCCGCGGCAGCGTGAATTTCTGGTGCTCGACGGCCTGCGGCCGGTCCTCGGCGACAAGATAGCGAATAGCAAAGGCGATCACGGCAAAGGCGACGACCGTGACCGCGACGGCGTGGGGAAGATTGCCGTAGGTCTGGATCGAATAGCCGCCGAGCGCGCCGCCGGCGAAGCCGCCAAGGCTCCAGAAGCCGTGTGAGGACGACATGATCGCTCGGGAAAGCCTTCTTTCCACCACGACGGCATTCGAGTTCATGGCGACATCCATGCCGCCGATCGAGCCGCCGAAGATGAGCATGGCAATGGCCGCCAGGGGAACGTTGGGCGCGAGCGCCACGATCAGCAGGCCGAAGCTGCCGCAGATGCCGAACCAACGCGTCACGGTGCGCGAGCCATGCCGGGAGATCAAATGGCCGCACCAGGTCATGGCAATGACGGCGCCGACGCCGAACAGCAGGATCAGCAGGCCGAGCGTGAATCTGGTGATGTCGAGCCGGGTAAGGAATACCGGGATCTGCGGCGCCCAGCTGCCGGTCAAGAAACCATTGGCCAGGAAAATACCGGCGACGGCCCATCGGCCGCGCGTCGCGGCCTGCATCGTGGTTTGCACGCTCATGGTCTGAAATCCGCCATGCCAAGGGATTCGCGCGGCAAATTAGATCGATTCAATTTGTAGTCAAGAACCGCGTTTGGGAAGTGCTTGGACCAAGGGAGTACGTTCGTGGCAAGCTGCTGCCGTGGAGATTGGCCGAAACGCCCCTCCGATCGTCATCCACGGGCGGAGCAAGGAGCGAAGCGACGCGCGCAGACCCGAGGATCCATGCCGTGACCTGGGAGCTTCGCTACGATGCAGAACGTTCCCCGGGGTCGCGCCGTTACGATCATGTTCTGAACCGCCGTGCTTTTCGGCAGACCTCACGGAATGGATTCTAGGGTCTGCGCGCGTCGCTTCGCTCCTTGCTTCGCCCTAGAATGACGAAGCCGCGAAGGCGATCGGCATCATTAATGGTCCTGCGGGCGCCTCGCCTCGAACTCGGCCTTCTTGGCTTCCGACGCCTCGGTCTGGTTGAGCGCCTGCCATTCGGCATAGGGCATGCCGTAGATGATCTCACGCGACTCGTCCTTCGACAGCGCGACACCCTTGGCGTCGGCGGCTTCGCGATACCAGTTGGACAGGCAGTTGCGGCAGAAGCCGGCGAGGTTCATCAGGTCGATGTTCTGGACATCGCCGCGTTCGCGCAGATGCGCCACCAGCCGACGGAAGGCCGCCGCCTCAAAGTCGCGTTTCTGGTCGTCAGTGAGTTCGGTCATCGAGGAACTCCAGGACTGTCGGCTCGTCACACGGGTCCGGTGCGCGAGCCGAACATTTTCACGTCATGTATATCGGGACGCCGGTCGATGGCGTCAACGATCGGCGCCAGGCGATCGGCCCAGGCGAGGGCGCCGGCGCGGTCGGCGATCAGGTCCTGGCGAATCTCGATCAGCGCATGGGCGTAGCCGTTGACGATGGCGTGGCGGAACATGGTGTCGCCGCGCAGCGCGCCGTCATAGGGCTCGTTGTCGCCGACGACGAGTGTCTTGTCCTCGGCGAGCATGTCGATCAGCGGCCGCGCCACGCGGTCGTCGCGGTCCCACAGCACGCCGACATGCCAGGGGCGGACAAAACCCTGCATCACCGGCGTGAAGGAATGCACGGAGAAGATGAACGGCGCCTTGCCCGAGGCGTGCGCCACGGAGGCGATCATCGCGCCGACGGCGTCGTGATAGGGCCGGTAGAAACGGTCGAGCCGCCGCTCGCGCTCTTCCGGGGCAATCGGATAATTTCCCGGCACCACGGTGCCGTCATAGAGCTGGCGGATCATGGTGGGGTCGTCCTCGCCCCGGTTGGGGTCGATCAGCAGCCGCGAGAAGCCGGCAAGCACCGCCGGCACGTCTAGCAGGACGGCGAGCTCACGCGTCACCGTCTCGACGCCGATGTCATAGGCGATGTGACGATCGAATTCGGACGCCGGCAAACCGAGACTGCCATACTCCTCGGGCAGGCCGCGGCGGGCGTGATCGGCCAGAAGCACGACGCCTTTCTTGCGGTCACCCTCGACAATGTCGAACGGCGTGAAAACTGTGGATCGGGTCATCGGCTGAAAAGGGGATGGCGGCTGCGATGTGGTATCGTCATTCCACGAAGAGGACGCCGGCGCAATGCCGTTGTTTGGCCAAGGTTTCCGCAAAAAATCCCCGCCGTGGGGAGAATTTGCGCGGCCGGCCCTTCTAAATCGATTGGAATTGAACAAAACGGCGCGTTGACATGCGACCGGAGTTTGCTGAAAAGGGGCTTCGAGAGATGCAAATGTGGTTCGCAAGGGGATCTGCGATGGATTTTGCCGGCCGGTTGCGCAAGCGCCTGGCCGTGCCGTTGCTGATCGTCGGCGCGGGATTTTTCGCGATAGCCGCGACCTCGCCGGCCCGGGCCGACTTCCGCGTCTGCAACGCAACGCAAAATCTGGTGGGCGTCGGCATCGGCTATCGCGCCAAGGCCGGCTGGATCACCGAGGGCTGGTGGCACATCGAAGGATCGACCTGCAAGACGCTGATAGAGGGTCCGCTGTCATCAAGATTTTATTATCTTTATGCAGAAGACGCCGAACGCGGCGGGCGCTGGGACGGCCCGATCAACATGTGCGTCGCCGAAAAAGAGTTCAAGATCGCCGGCGTCAATGATTGCGTCGCCCGGGGCTTTCAGCGCGCCGGATTTCAGGAATATGACACGGGCGAGCAGGCCAGCTGGATGGTCCAGCTGACCGACGAGCCCGCAACGGGAGGCGCACCAAGCGCCCCCGCTCCGGGAACAAACAGTCAATGAGACGTAACCGCAAGGTCAAGATCCTCGCCACCATCGGTCCGGCTTCCTCCTCCGAGGAAATGCTGAGAAAGCTTTTCGAAGCGGGCGCCGATGTCTTCCGCATCAATATGAGCCATACCGACCACGAGCTGATGCGCACGCTGGTCGGCCGCATCCGTGCGGTCGAGGAAGCCGTCGGCCGTCCCATCGGCATCCTCGCCGACCTGCAGGGTCCGAAGCTCAGGGTCGGCAAGTTCGCCAACGTCAAGGAAGCGCTGACTCCGGGGCAGACGTTCACTCTCGACAACAATCCGGAGCCCGGCAATTCCAGCCGTGTCTTCCTGCCGCATCCGGAAATCCTGAGCTCGGTCGAGGCCGGTCACAGACTTTTGATCGACGATGGCAAGCTGGAATTGAAGGCGGTGAAGGCCGACGGCAAGTCGATCACCTGCACCGTCGTCGCCGGCTCGATCATCTCCGACAAGAAGGGCGTCAGCCTGCCCGACACCGACCTACCGGTCGGCGCGCTGACCGAGAAGGACCGCGCCGATCTCGACGCGGTGCTTGCTACCGGCGTCGACTGGGTGGCGCTGTCCTTCGTGCAGCGGCCGGAGGACCTGGCGGAGGCCCGCAAGATCGCGCGCGGCCGCGCGCTGATCATGGCCAAGATCGAGAAGCCGCAGGCGGTCGCCCGGCTCCCCGAAATCATCGAGCTCTCCGACGCGCTGATGGTCGCCCGCGGCGATCTCGGCGTCGAGATGCCGATCGAAGCCGTGCCCGGCATCCAGAAGCAGATCACGCGCGCGGCGCGGCGCGCCGGCAAGCCGGTGGTGATCGCGACGCAGATGCTGGAATCGATGATCACCGCGCCCGTGCCGACCCGCGCCGAGGTCTCCGACGTGTCGATCGCCGTCTTCGAAGGCGCCGATGCGATCATGCTTTCGGCCGAATCCGCGGCCGGCGCCTATCCGGTCGAGGCGGTCGCCATGATGAACCGCATCGCCACCAAGGTCGAAACCGACCCGACCTATGCCGGCATCATCAACGCGCAGCGTTCCGAACCCGAGGCCACCGGCGCCGACGCCATTTCGCTGGCCGCGCGCGAGATCGCCGAGACGCTGAAACTGGCGGCGATCATCTCCTACACCGCGTCCGGCACCACCGGCTTGCGCGCCGCGCGCGAGCGCCCGCAGGTGCCGATCGTGGCGCTGTCGCCGATCCTCAACACCGCGCGCCGCCTGTCGCTGCTATGGGGCACGCATTGCGTCGTCTCGCCGGATGCGACCGACCTCGACGACATGGTCGACCGGGCCTGCCGGATTGCGCTGGAAGAAGGTTTTGGCAAGCCTGGGGACCGGGTGATCATCACCGCCGGCGTGCCGCTCAGGACGCCGGGCTCGACCAATATGCTGCGGATTGCCTATGTGGGGTCGGACGCGCACTGACCTGCGGCGTTAGAGCGTTTCACCGTTTCCATGAAATGGAAAAACGCACTAGCCCGGCGCCAACTCGGCGTCGGGCACTTGGAGCTCAGGACATTTGTCGGCGCCTTGCGTGTCACCGGCGAGGCGGTTCTCCACCGTCTTGGCCATCGCTTGCAGATCGACATCCTTGCCCGCGACCTTCCCGATCGCACCGACCACGAGGTCGGGTGCGATCCAGTCCGGTTTGTGGCCGAGATTGTGGACCCAGACCAGTTCGGCGCCGGGAATGTCGCGCTCCAGGCCGATGGAATGGATCGTGGCATAGACCACCTTGTCGCGATCGCCCGAGATGACGACGGTCGGCGCCTTGATCTCGCGATAAGCAGGCGCTGCGGCGCGGACGTAGTCGTAGAGCTGGGCGACATCGCGGGCGTTGGCGCGGAAGGCGGAGGGCCGCAGCACCAGCGGGATCGAGGCCTTGTCGACATAGCGATCGGGCACGTCGTTCGGCGAAAAGACGCAAGACGTCGCGCCGCCGATCTGCGCCAACCCGGCCGGATAGGCGAGCGTTTCGGAAAACAGCCAGCCGACCACGGGAACGGCCGTCAGCTTGTAATACCAGGCGGTCGCGCCGCCCGGCCATGGATGCGTGGCGGGCGAGAGAAAGACCAGTCCCAGCGTCTTGTCAGGATGCTGGCGGGCGAAGGCCGTGGTGATCGCGCCGCCGAAGGAATGGGCGACGATGACTGCCTTCTCGATTCCCAGCCGGTCCATCAGCGCGGCAATGGTGTCGGCCTGCGTTGCAAGCGTTTCATTGTCGCCGCGCTCCGACCAAAGCCCGGACGATCGAGGAACAGCATTTCGGCGCGGCCCTCGAGCAGCGGCTCCAGCGGCAGCATCTGGTCCTTGAGATTGGCGCTGGCGCCATGGATGAAGACGACCGGCGGCAGGTCGGCGCCGGCCGGCGCCGGGATATGGACGTAGTGGATACGCGCGCCATCGATCTCGGCGAACGCGCCGGCAGGCGGGTTGCGGCGCTCGATCGACCAGATGCCGGCACGGGTGACACCGGCCAGGGCAAAGAAGAGCGCGACGAGGAAGAGGAAGGCGGCGCAGAAGAGGTTCATGCGGGGAGATACGGGCGTGAAGGGAGTTTGGTTTTGGGCAGTAGGCAGTAGGCAGTAGGCAGTAGGCAGTAGGCAGTAGGCAGTAGGCAGTAGGCAGTAGGCAGTAGGCAGTAGGCAGTAGGCAGTAGGCAGTAGGCAGTAGGCAGTAGGCAGTAGGCAGTAGGCAGTAGTGGGCGTTCAGAGCCCTATTGCCTATTGCCTAATTCCTACTGCCTAAATCCCCTCGCCGGCCAGCTCCTCCGAAAGCGTCGAAACCTGGTCCTGGGCGCTGCGCATCATGGGATAGATCGTCAGCACCTTTTGCCAGGCTTCCAGCGCCGACTGCTTGTGGCCGGTCTCGGCCATGATCTGGGCGAGGCCCGAAAGCGCGCCGAAATGGCGCGGCTCGAGCTGCAGGGTGCGGTCGATGTCGGCCATCGACTTCCCGTAATTCTTCATCATGAAATGGACGGTGGCGCGCCGGTTCCAGCCTTCGGCATAATCGGGCTGCAAGGTCACCACCTGGTCGAGGAAGTCGAGCGCGACGTCGAACTTCTGGTCTTGCGTCGCCTTTTGCGCCCACTGCATCATCAGGTCGACCGAGGCGCTGCCGGACTGGTTCCACTCGTTCCAGATGCGGCCGGCGATGCGCTCGGCGGCCTTTTCGTTGCGCTCGCGCTTCAACTCGGCGAAGAGCTGGTCGAGGCGGCCCTGTTTGGTCGGAGCGACCGGCGGCGGTGTCGCGGCGGGCGGCGCGGCATCTGGAGGCAGCGCGCCTTGCACCTCTTCTGCTCCCGCAGGCAAAGCTGCGCCGGACAGCAAAAGGGCGGCGAGAAATGCAAAACGAATCCGCATCGCCGGAATCTAATCCCGGGCGGCGGATCGTCCAAATGATTTTAGCGTGAGAGGGCCGGCGAACCGGCACTCGACATCAGCGCGGCATGGTCTCTTCGCATGTCGCTCCCTTTCGGGCGACGTGCATCAAGCCGCGCGCAAGGCTCAGCCCTGGCGCGCCTTGTAGCGCGGAGCGGTCTTGTTGATGATGTAGATGCGTCCCTTGCGGCGAACCAGCTGGTTGTCGCGGTGACGCGCCTTGAGCGCCTTGAGCGAATTCTTGATCTTCATGGTCTTGCCTGTTCGGTCAGGGCCCGTCCCGGGCCGAATTTTAAAGGCGCGCCCGGAAAAAGCGCGCCTTTGAACTTGCGGTGGCTCATAAACGAGGAGTGTTGTCCGTGTCAACCACGTGACGATGTCCGAATGCCACAAGTGGGCCGGCATATCAAATATTCGCCATCCCGGCGGCGCGGCATTGCGCGACTCAGAGTCGGCTGGAATGGTGCAATCTCGGCGAAACGACCGGAGATACCACATGCGCCGCCTGCTTCTGCCCGTCTGTCTGGTCTTGCTTGCGACCGCCCCAGCCGCCTTTGCCGAGGATTGCGACCGCAATGACGATAGCCAGTCGATGCTGAACATCTGCGCCGACGCCGACTATCAGGCCGCCGATGCCAAGCTCAATGCCGCGTACAAGAACATCGTCGGCAGCAACGACCAGGCCTCGAACAAGCTCTTGCAGACGGCGCAGCGTGCCTGGATCGCTTTCCGCGACGCCGAATGCGCCTATACGACCGCGGGCAGCGAGGGCGGCTCCATCCATCCGATGGAGGTTTCGGAGTGCCTGACGACGCTCACCAACGATCGCATAAAACAGCTCACCTCCGGCGCCAACTGCAAGCTGAGCGATCCAGGCTGCGCCGGCTCGGACGCGGGCGGCGACGACCAGGATATGCAATAGGGCGGTTCTCCGTTTCACGGAAACGGCGAGACGCCTATCTTCTTGTTTTCACGCAATTCCGGACGGAAGGCTATGGCGAAGGCGCCGAGCCCAGCCGCTTACACTTTCCGTGGAATTGCTCCAGGGCGTTATTTCGGCCTGATGAGGCGCGTGAAATGGCCCATCTTGCGGCCGGGGCGCGACTCGGCCTTGCCGTAGAGATGCAGCATCAGATCGGGCTCGTTAAGCAGCGCCGGCACCTTCAGCATGTCGTCGCCGATCAGGTTTTCCATCACGCAGTCAAAATGCCGGGCGGGCGAGCCCAGCGGCAGGCCGGCGACGGCACGGATATGCTGCTCGAACTGCGAGATGACGCAGGCGGCTTCCGTCCAGTGGCCGGAATTGTGCACGCGCGGCGCCAGCTCGTTGGCCAGAAGCGAACCGTCGGCAAGCACGAAGAACTCGACGCCGATGACGCCGACATAGTCGAGCGCGGACAGGATTTTCGCGGCCGCGTCCTTGGCGGCGGCCACCGTTTCCGGGCGGATGGCGGCCGGCAAGGTCGAGCTGCGCAATATGCCTTCGCTGTGGACGTTTTCGGCCGGATCGAAGGCGGCAACGGTCGCGTCGAGGCCGCGCGCGGCGATCACCGAAATCTCGCGCTCGAAAGCGACGAGCGATTCCAGGATGAGCGGCACATTGCCCATCGCATCACAGACGCCGGCAAAGCCGGCCGTTTCCATGTTGCGGAAGACGCGCTGGCCCTTGCCGTCATAACCCATGCGGCGGGTTTTCAGCACGCCGCTGCCATTGAACACCTTGAGGGCCTCGGTCAGCTGATCATCATTGTCGATCGGGCGGAATGCCGCCGTGGGAATGCCGATGCTGTTGAGGAAGCTCTTCTCGGTGACGCGATCCTGCGCCACTTCGAGCGCGCGTGCCGGCGGATAGACCGGAACCTTTGCCGCGAGCGTTTCGGCGGCGGCGACCGGGACATTCTCGAATTCATAGGTGACGACGGCGCTGGCGGCGGCCAGGTCGGCGAGCGCTGCCGGATCGTCATAGGCGGCGACGATCTGGCGGTTGGCGACCTGTGCGGCCGGGCAGTCGGCCTGCGGTTCCAACACGACGATACGGTAGCCGAGACGCGCTGCGGCCATCGCCAGCATGCGGCCGAGCTGGCCGCCGCCGATGATGCCGATGGTCGAACCGGGAGCCAGGCTCACGGCGCGTCCGTCGGCTCGGTGGCGACCTTGGCGGTTTGGGCCGAACGCCAGGCGTCGAGCCGAGCGGCGAGCTTGTCGTCGTTCAGCGCCAGCACGGCGGCGGCGAGAAGGGCGGCGTTGGCTGCACCCGCCTTGCCGATGGCCAAAGTGCCGACCGGGATGCCGGCCGGCATCTGCACGATGGAGAGAAGCGAGTCCTGGCCCGACAGCGCCTTGGACTCGACCGGAACGCCGAACACGGGTAGCGGCGTCATCGCCGCCGTCATGCCGGGCAGATGCGCCGCGCCGCCGGCGCCGGCGATGATGACCTTGAAGCCTGCGGCCTTGGCGCCCTTGGCGAACTCATAGAGGCGGTCGGGCGTGCGGTGCGCGGAGACGATCAGCCTCTTGTGCGGGATGCCCAGCGCTTCAAGCGTTTCCGCCGCCTGGCGCATCGTCGCCCAGTCGGACTGGCTGCCCATGATGATGGCGACGTCGGCACGCTGATCGGTCAAGGGTTCGCTCCCGGCGGCAAAGGCGCGCCTTAGCGGAATTCGCTGGCAGCCGCAAGGATTGTCGACGCCGCGAACCTAGTCCGGCCAGCGCAGCGAGCCCGCCGAATCCTTGCGGGCGATCTTCATCGCATCGGCGGGACGCTCCTTGGCCGTCAGCACGGCCCGCAGCTGCTCGGCGACGATTTCGGCCTCGCCCGGATGCAGGTTGCAGGGGTCGAGGAAGAAATGGCCGCGCTCGACCTCGTGGTTGCGCACAATGACCGGCGGCGAGCCGGCGGCCAGTGCCGATGCGAGGCCGGCGGCGGTGAAGCGGCTTTCCGGCCGCACGTAGACCTGCAGGCGGTCGAGCGGATTGCTGGTCGGGTCGGGAATGATCTCAGCACCGACGCCGGGAATGCCTTGCAGGGCATCCTTCCAGAGATTGAGCGCCGCCTCCTCGCGCCGGCGGATGCCGGCGTGGTCGCGTTTCTCCCAGGCGTCGAGCGCGGCCATGGTGCCGGCAATGCTTTCCTTGCCGACCTTCATGGCGCGCGCCACGCCGCGGTTCTGCAGATAGGCTGCGCGCACCAGGTCTTTCCGGCCGGTGACGATGCCGCTGGTCGGGCCTGAAAGGAATTTGTGGCCGCTATAGACGACGATGTCGGCGCCGCGCGCCAGGAAGCTGCGCAGATCGTATTCCGAAGCCGCGTCGACGATCACCGGCACGCCCTTGGCGTGGCAGATCTCGCAAAATTCCTCCAGCGAAAGCATGCCGTATTGCACCGTGTGATGCGCGACGACATAGAGGGCTGCCGCCGTGCGCTCGTTGATCGCCTCGCGCACGTGATAGTCCTGGGTGACGCTGACGGTTCCCGACGGAATGACCTTGGCGCCGGCGACACGGATCGACTGGTCGATCGGCGCACCATAGTTGACGATATGGCCGAGCTGGATGACAACTTCCGACTTCAGCCCTTCGGTGTCGTCCGGCAGCCGCTCGATCGCCAGCAGGTTGGTGCCGGTCATCGCGCCGGCGATCGCCATGGTGATGCCCGAGGCGCAGCAAGCGGTGATGAAACCGGCCTCGCCGCCGGTGAGGCGTGCGACGACCGCGCTCGCGGCGCGCTGCAGATCGTCCATCTCCACCCATTGCGAAGCGATCTCGGCCATGGCGCTGATCGCCTCGGGAACGATGATCGAAGCGCCCAGCGTCGTCATTGTGCCGGAGACGTTGATGATCGGTCTCAAGCCGAGGCGCTCGCGGATCGTGGTGTTGGAGCCGGCGTCAGAATAGGTTTTCATGTGAATGGACTCCGTTAAATCAGGCCGCGATCTCGACGACCGCTTCGATTTCGACAGTGATGTTGCGTGGCAGTGAGCCGACGCCGATCGCCGAGCGGGCATGGCCGCCGATGTTGTCGAAGACGTCGGCGAAGAGGTCGGAGCAGCCATTGACCACTTTGGGGTGTTCGCTGAAGGTCGGGGTCGCGTTGACGAAGCCGAGCAGTTTCACCACGCGCACGATGCGGCCGAGATCGCCTGCCGCCGCATGCATGACGGCGAGCAGATTGAGGCCGGTGAGGCGGGCATGCTCATAGGCCTGCTCGACGGTGACGTCGTCGCCGACCTTGCCGGTGCAGAGCGTGCCGTCGGCGCGAAGCGGGCCCTGTC
The DNA here is from genome assembly GCF_051127865.1 of Mesorhizobium sp. RIZ17. Lineage (NCBI taxonomy): Bacteria > Pseudomonadati > Pseudomonadota > Alphaproteobacteria > Hyphomicrobiales > Phyllobacteriaceae > Mesorhizobium > Mesorhizobium sp. RIZ17. The sequence goes on along the minus strand of NZ_CP147861.1, from coordinate 1,313,325 downwards.
CTGAAAGAAAGATCAGCCGGCCGCTTTCGGCATGGGTAACGAAATTGGCGATCGGCATCGGCGGCTCCGGCAGTGTCAGGCCGAGTTCGGCGAGCCGTATGTAAGGCGACATGGAAGGGTACTCCTTGGATGGCTTAAGGCCATCCGCTTTCAGAAATGCGAGGCGCGGAAGCGCGCCAGAAATGTGCGGAGGCGCTCATTGGTGGTCTCCGCGGCAAGGACTTCCTTCGGCGGTCCAACGGCCGAAACGCCGCCATCGGCCATGAAGACGATGCGGCTCGACGCATCGCGGGCGAAGGCCATCTCGTGCGTCACCATCACCATGGTCATGCCGTCCTCGGCGAGGCTGCGCACCACCGCCAGCACCTCGCCGACGAGCTCCGGGTCGAGCGCCGAGGTGATCTCGTCCAGCAGCAGGATCTTCGGTTCCATGGCGACCGCGCGGGCAATGCCGACGCGCTGCTGCTGGCCGCCGGACAATTCGGCCGGCAGGCTGTCGGCCTTGTGGGCGAGGCCGACGCGGCCCAGCCAATGCTCGGCGATCGAGCGCGCCTCCGTGCTGCTCTTGCCGCGCACCTTGGTGAGGCCGAGCATGATGTTGCCGGCCGCCGTCAGATGCGGGAAAAGATTGAAGCTCTGGAACACCATGCCGGTTTCGGCGCGCATCGCGGCCAGGTCGCGCTCGCTGCGCCGCTGGCGCGTGCCGGAGTCGCGAGCAGGGCCGGGGCGAAAACCGACTTCCTTGCCGTCGATGCGGATCGAGCCACTGTCATAGCTCTCAAGGAAGTTGACGCAGCGCAGCAGCGTGGTCTTGCCGCTGCCGGACGGGCCGATGACGGTGACCACCTCGCCCTTCGCAACTTGCAGGCTGACCGAGCGCAGCACCTCGACCGAGCCGAAGGATTTCGAGACCTCGGCAATATCCAGAAGTGCTGGGCTGTCGTTCGAACTTTTGGCCATCGCGTTAGTCCCGGATGAAAGCGAAGCGCCGTTCCAGCCGCCGGCTGGCGTATGAAAGCGCGTAGTTGACGGCGAAATAGATCAGGGCGCCGAGGATATAGAGCGGCATCGCCTCATAGGTGCGGCCGATGACCTGGTTGATCGCCTGCATCAGATCGGTGATGCCGAGAAGCGACACCAGGGCGCTGCCCTTCACCGCGTCGGTGACGCCGTTGATCCAGGGCGGCAGGAAGCGTCGGAAGGCCTGCGGGAAGATGACGTAGGCAAGGCGCTGGCGGAAGGTAAGGCCGATCGCCATCGCCGCCTCCGACTGGCCCTTCGGGATGGAAGCGACGGCGCCGCGCAGATATTCGACGACCTGGGCGGTCTTGAACAGCGTCAGCGCCAGCACGGCGGCCCAGAAGGACTGGAGGTGCACGCCGATCGCCGGCAGGCCGTAATAGACGAAGAACATCAGCACCAGGATCGGAATGCCGCGGATGGTGTCGCTGAAGATGCGCACCGCCCAGCGCACCGGCGCGGGGCCATAGACGAGGCCAACGCCGAGGATGACGCCGGCGATCAGCGACAGCACCACGACGAGGAGGGATACCCACAGCGTCAGCGCGAAGCCTTCGGCGAGGAACGGCAGGGCATAGGCGATCTGGCCGAGCATCTCAGCGTGCCGTCCTGAACCGACGCTCGACGAGGCGGAGCGCAAAGAGAAGAGCGTAGCCCGTGACCAGATACATCGCCGTCGTCACCAGGTAGACCTCGACGATGCGGAATGTGTTGAAGTTGATCCACTGGGCGCCGTAGGTGAGCTCGGGCACCGAGATGACCGAGGCAATCGAGGTGTCCTTGAACAGCGAGATGAAGGTGTTGGACAGCGCCGGCAGCGTGATGCGCAACATCGTCGGCAGGCGCACATGGATCAGCCGCTGCCATGGGGTAAGACCGATCGCCTTGCCGGCGTCGAGCTGGCCGCGCGGCACGGCCTCCAGGCCGGAGCGAAACACCTCGACCAGATAGGCGCCGCTATAGACCGATAGCGTGACGACAAACGAGGTCTGCGCGCTATAGGCAAGGTCGACGACGGTCGGCAGGCCGTAGAAGACCAGATAGACCAGCAGGATCAGCGGCACGTTGCGGATGAACTCGACGTAAGCCGCGATGATGGCGCGCACGACGCGCCCGGCCGAGACATACCAGACTGCCAGCACCAGGCCGATGACGATGCCGATGGCGATCGAGATGACGGCAAGCTCGAGGCTGAGCAGCAGGCCGCCCCACAGCTTGTCGAAATGCCGCCAGATCAGGTTGAAATTGAGCGTATAGCCCATGCGTCCATCTCAATGGCTCGCGGTGACGAACGATCTCTTTGTTTGACGCAATTTCAGACGGAAAACCGCTTCACACTTTTCCTGAAATTGCTCTAGGATTCGTCATCCGCATGGCCGGTGTCGAGGAGAAACAGGCGGAAGAGCGCTTTACCGCGCGCTTCCGCCGGCCTGGTCAGATGACCGGGAAGCCCGGATGGCGTGGCGGCGGCTCCTGGCCGAAATACTCCTTGAAGGCGGCGTCGTAGAGCGCCGTCTCGTGGCCGAACATCGCAATGGTGAAGGTCTGGTTGACGAAGGTCAGCCAGTCGAGATCGCCCTGTCGGACGGCAGCGCCGTACAGCATCGAGTACCAGCTCTTGCCGGCGTCGAAATATTTGTCCGGATTGCGCGAGGCGAGCCAGCGCACCGTCGACAGATCGACCGCAGCGGCGTCGGCGCGTTTCGATTCCAGCGCCTGCAATACGTTGGCCTGGGTGTCGATCTGCAGCACCTGCGCCTGCGGCAGGGCGAAGTGCACCGAGCTCTCGGCGTCGACATTCTGCAGGATCGAGATGCGGGTGGCGGCGCCGTTCGCCAGGAGCTTGTCGAAGGTCTTGTTCTCGGAGCCAGGCAGCGTGAGCAGCGCGACGCCTTCGACATAGTAAGGCCGCGAGAAATGGATCAGCTGCGAGCGCTGCGCCGTCATGGTCATGAACTGGATGGTGATGTCGACCTTGTTGGTCGTCACGTTCGGGATGCGCTGCGCCGGATCCTGGGTGACGAACTCGACCTTGGTCGGGTCGTCGAAGAGGCCCTTGGCGAGGATGCGGCCCATGGTGATGTCCATGCCGACCAGCTCTCCGGCATCGTTCTCGAAGTGCCACGGCGCATTGGTGCTGCCGGTGCCGACGATCAGCTTGCCGCGATCGAGCGCGGTGCGCAGCACGCTGTCGGACGCAGCCTGCGCCGCCGCCTTCTCGGCGCTGACTGCGGTGAGCGCGCCGGCGGTGGCCAGCCCCGCCATACCCAATTTCAGAAAATCACGTCTTCCGGATGTGTCGTTCACGGCGACCTCCTTTCGTGTTGTGTTCCCCTTGTGAATACACGCGCCGGCAATCGACAAAGCATTTGTCTCTTACAAGAGACGTGTGTATCCTGTACAGGACAGATACTAACACCAGGAATGAGCAATGCAAGATAGTGAAACGTTGACCGGGTCGCCGGGCGAAGGCGCGGACGAAGAGCGGCCGGCGGGCTCGCGCGAGAAGGGCCTCAACAGAGTCTTGAACATGCTGGAATTCCTGCATGCCAACCAGCGCGCGATCGGCATCGGCGAGCTGGCCAAGGGGCTGAATGCCCCGCGCTCGACGACCTACACGCTGGTGCGCGAACTGGTCGAAGCCGGGCTGCTGGAAATGGCCGGCGACGGCAACCGCGTCTATTTCGGCAAGAAGCTCTATCTCTATGGAATGGCCTATATGCGGGGCAATGATCTGCTCAGGCGCGGCCGTCAGGAGGTCGACGCGCTGTCGCGCGAGACCGGCGAGACGTCGGAACTCTGCATGCTGCAGAGCGGCCGTTACACGATCATCCATTCGAGCCCGGGCACAAGGCCGTTCCGCATCAGCTCGGCCACCGGCCTGCAGATCCCGCTGCCCTGGACAGCCTCCGGCCGACTGCTGCTTGCCGGCCTCGACCGAGGCCGGATCGAAGCGATGGTCTCTGAAGACGATCTCGTGCTGCCCGACGGCCGCAAGCTCCTGCTCGACGATTTCATCGACGACATCGCGCGGGCTCGCGTCACCGGCTATTGCGTTACGTCAGGCCTGGTCGATGCCTACACCAAATGCCTTGCGGCGCCGGTGTTCTCGGCCCCTGGCACGGTCGAGGCGACGATGTGCCTGGTGGTGCCGATCGACACATCCGGGGAGCGGACCGACGAACTCGTTGCCGTGCTGCGCGAGCGCGCGGCCAGGCTTTCGATCTCTTAGAGCGTTTCACCGTTTTACTGAGACGGCAAACCGCTCTATCCCTTTGTTTTTATGCAATTCCGAACGGAAAACCGCTCACACTTTTCCTGGAATTGCTCTAGCGAGTGAGCTTTGCTCTAGGCGATGATGTCGGGAATGATGCGGTCTTCCAGCGCCGACAGCCGGTCTTTCAGCAGCAGCTTCTTCTTTTTCATGCGCTGGATCTGAAGCGGGTCGCAGCCCGTGGCGATCATCGCGTTGATGGCGGCGTCGAAATCGGCGTGTTCTTGTTTGAGCCGGGAATATTCGAGGCGTATTTCAGCCTGTTCCTGTTCGGACATTATCTACCGTTTAGCGTATGCATCGCCCAATCGGGCTGTTTGGGCGGGACCGGTTGGGTTGTCTGTTGTGGCCGGCGCGCGGCTCATATCACATTTCACTTTGCCGTGGAATGCTACCACGTGGCATTCGACATCGAGATCGCTTGGTGGCAAACTGTCATCGTGCCGTCACAGTCGCAACCTGCGGTGGAGGCGACCGCGACGGCTGCAATCGAGGAAACCATGAAAGGGAGAACCAATCATGTCTCTTGCATCCCATCTTGATGAGTTGCAGCGGAAACACGGTGACATCGAGCGCGAGCTCACCGATGCGATGAACCATCCTTCGGTCGACGACCTCGAAATCGTGAATCTCAAGCGACGCAAGCTGGCAATCAAGGACGAGATTGAAAAGCTGAAGGGTAGCCCAACGACACACTGAAGCTCTTCCAGGCACCATCACCGCAACCCGCCGCGGTGAGACTGCCGGTGGCAAGAAATGCCACCGGCGCGGTGCTTTTTAACTGAAATCGATGGAAAGTTCGGTCGCAGATCTTGCGGTCGGCAGACTCGGCGTTTTTCGCACGGCGGTCGCCGATTTGCCGGCCTTGCCCGCCGCTTGCCATTGACAAGCCATCTTTGCTCCGCCACCTCATGCCCGGAACTCCCAGATGAAGGCGGCCGGCATGACCGGATATTTTTCCTCTCCCTTCCCGCGGCGCACGTCGGTCGGCGTATCGGTCGGCGGCGTGATCGTCGGCGGCGGCGCGCCGGTCGTCGTGCAGTCGATGACCAACACCGACACCGCCGACGTCGACCAGACCGTCGCCCAGGTCGCGGCGCTGCATCGCGCCGGCTCGGAAATCGTGCGCATCACGGTCGACCGCGACGAGAGCGCGGCGGCGGTTCCGCGCATCCATGAGCGGCTGCTGAGGCTCGGTATCGAGGTGCCGCTGGTCGGCGACTTCCACTATATCGGCCACAAGCTTCTGGCCGATCATCCGGCCTGCGCCGAGGCGCTGGCCAAATACCGCATCAATCCCGGCAATGTCGGCTTCAAGGACAAGAAGGACCGGCAGTTCGCGGCGATCGTCGAGATGGCGATCAGATATGACAAGCCGGTTCGCATCGGCGTCAACTGGGGCTCGCTCGACCAGGAGCTTTTGACCCGGCTGATGGACGACAACCAGGCGAAGGGCTTTCCGCTTACCGCGCAGGAAGTGACGCGCGAGGCGATCGTGCAGTCTGCGATCCTGTCGGCCGAGATGGCGGAAGAGATCGGGCTTGGTCGCGACAAGATCATCCTGTCGGCCAAGGTCAGCGGCGTGCAGGACCTGATCGCCGTCTACACCGAACTCGCCACCCGCTCCGACCATGCGCTTCATCTGGGTCTCACCGAAGCCGGCATGGGCACCAAGGGCATCGTCGCCTCTTCCGCGGCGATGGGCATCCTGTTGCAGCAGGGCATAGGCGACACGATCCGAATCTCGCTGACGCCGGAGCCGAATGGCGACCGCACCCGGGAGGTGCAGGTGTCGCAGGAATTGCTGCAGACCATGGGCTTCCGGCAGTTCGTGCCGATCGTCGCGGCCTGCCCCGGCTGCGGGCGAACGACGTCAACCGTATTCCAGGAACTCGCCCAGAGCATCCAGGCCGATATCCGCAAGAACATGCCGGTGTGGCGCGAGAAATATCCGGGCGTCGAGAACCTCAAGGTCGCGGTGATGGGCTGCATCGTCAACGGTCCGGGCGAATCCAAGCATGCCGATATCGGCATATCCTTGCCCGGCACCGGCGAGACGCCGACGGCGCCCGTCTTCATCGACGGCAAGAAGGCGGCGACGCTGCGCGGTCCGTCGATCGCGCAGGATTTCGAGAAGATGGTCGGCGACTATATCGAGCAGCGCTACGGACACGGCAAGGCAGCGGCCGAGTAGGCCGATGCCGCTTTTGCCGCGCGCGACGCTGATCCTGATCTGCGTGCTGATCCTTGCCGCTCAAGCGCTGGCGGACCCGCCGCAGTCGCGGTCCGCCGGCAAACGGCTGATCAACCGTGTCTGCGATCTGATCGAGACCCAGGCCCTGGAGAGCGGACTGCCCAGGGATTTCTTCGCCCGGCTGATCTGGAAGGAAAGCCGCTTCGATCCGAACGCGGTCAGCCCGGTCGGCGCCGAAGGCATCGCGCAATTCATGCCGGGCACCGCCAAGATGCGCGGTCTTGCCGATCCCTTTGACATCGAGCAGGCCATTCCGGCTTCGGCGAAATATCTCGCCGAGATGAAGGCCGGCTACGGCAATCTCGGGCTTGCCGCCGCGGCCTACAATGCCGGCGAGAACCGCGTGTCGCGCTGGCTGAGTTCGGGCGGCTTCCTGCCGATGGAGACGGAAAGCTATGTCTTCGACGTCATGGGCGAGCCCGTCGACAAGTTCTCGGACAAGTCCTATGCCGGGACCGTCCAGCCGCTCGATCCCAAGATGAGCTTCGCGGTTGCCTGCCGCCGGTTGCCGGTGATCATGTCGCGAACCGTCGCCATGGCCTCGATCAACGTCAAGCCGTGGGGCGTGCAGGTGGCGGGCAATTTCCGCCGCTCCGCGGCGATCGGCCAATGGCTGAAGGTCAGGGGCCGGTTCCCGGCCTTGCTCGCCAGCCATGACCCGGTGGTGAGCCGGGTGCGCACGCCGATCGGCCGGCGCGGCATCTACGCGGTCAGGATCGGCGCCAACTCGCGCGGCGAGGCCGACGGCATCTGCAACAAGCTGCAAAGCGTCGGCGGCGCCTGCGTGGTGTTGCGCAACCGTTGATGCCGGGGCGTGCGCGCGCCACATCCAGCAGACATTCAGCTTGTAGCGACATGCATTCCTTGCAGGGGCTCGAGCTTCCCCTGCCGCCAACAACGCCGGTAGCCAATTGCTAATGTTGCGACGAGAATCTGCTTGTCAGGGCGGCGGCGGTTAAATCTTAATGCGCCTTGCGGTAGTAAGGGCGGGGTCAGTTATTTCCGCGCGTATTTTTATTCGCGGTCTTACAAGGGAGGCAGCATGCCGGAGGGGAATTTCCTTAAAAGGGTTGTCGGCGAGCTCGAAACGCCGCGCACCAAGCGACCGTTCGGCTCCGGTTGGCTGTCCGGCTCGATCGCATTGCTCGCCGGTATCACCGCCCTCCTGATGGTCATCGTGTTGCGCTACCCGACGCTGACCTCGATGCCGGACCTGGCGCCCATCCACCAGATGCTGTTCTTCAAGCCGGTCCTCTATTTCGTGCTTATCTCCGGCTACATCCTGGCCATCCTGAGCATGATGCTGCGAAGGGAAAAGACGCTCGGCGCGGCGGCGATGGTCACCGTGCTCCTGGCCTCGCTCATCGGCATGCTGCCGGCGCGTCACGAGCTGCGGATCGAAGGGGTCTTCTTCGGCCTCGACTTCTTCATCCTGAACGCCCTGTTCATGGGGGTCCTGTTCGTTCCGCTGGAGCGCATTTTCGCCCGCAACAGGGCTCAGACAGTGTTCCGCGACGAATGGCGCGAAGACCTGTTCTACTATCTGGTCTCCTCGCTGCTGGTGCAGATACTGACCTACCTGACGCTCGCGCCGTCCAATTTCGTCAACGCGCAAGGCGGCCTCGGTTCGGTGCGTGCCTGGGTCCACGACCTGCCCTGGATCGTGCAACTGCTGGCGGTGATGTTCCTGACCGATCTTGCCCAATATTGGGTGCATAGGGCTTTCCATCGCATCCCGTTCCTGTGGAATTTCCATGCCGTGCATCATTCGGCCAAGTCGATGGACTGGATTGCCGGCGCGCGGATGCATTTCCTGGAAATCATCGTGCTGCGCAGCCTGACGGCCACGCCGATGTTCGTGCTCGGCTTCGATGAATCGGCGATCCAGACCTATATCCTGATCGTCTACGTCTATTCGTCCTTCATCCATTCCAACATCGGAACCAGTTTCGGCCCGGTCGAAAAGGTGCTGGTGTCGCCGCGCTTCCATCACTGGCATCACGGCCTCGAGAAGGAGGCGATCGACGTCAACTTCGCCATCCATTTCCCGTTGCTCGATCGGCTGTTCGGCACCTATCACCTGCCCGAGGGACGCTGGCCAAAGGGCTATGGCATTCATGGCCATCCGGTGCCGAAAGGATATTGGCGGCAATTCCTCTATCCGTTCCGGCGCGCGTAGAAGCTCGAAAACAAATATTCAGAGTCGGCGGGACAGCACCCCCCTGTCCTGCCGGACATCTCCCCCGCAAGGGGGGAGATCAGATGTCGCGCCGGCCTTCGCCGATCGCCAACGTTGCAAGGCCGGGCGAAGCGCCGAAACTGCCAATCTCCCCCTTGCGGGGGAGATGGCCGGCAGGCCAGAGGGGGGTTGGCGGGAACTCGGCAGTCGATCCTATCGAGAGCCGCCCTTGTTCGGCAGAACGCTCAAGCCGTCTTCGCCGCCACGGTCTCGCTGAGCCAGGTGCCGATCTTGGCGCCGAGGCGGTCGGGCGAGACAGGCTTCGGCAGATAGTCGTCCATGCCGGCTTCGATGCATTTTTCGCGGTCGCCCTTGAGCGCATGCGCGGTGACGCCGATGATCGGCGTGCGATTGCCGTTCTGCTGTTCGATCGCACGGATGGCGCGGGTCGCCTCATAGCCGTTCATCTCCGGCATGGAGACGTCCATCAGCACCAGGCGGGGGCGCAGCGAGCGGTACATCTCGACCGCGGTACGGCCATTGCCGGCGATGCGGTAGCTGAGACCGAAACCGTTGAGGATCTGGCCGAAGACCAGCTGGTTCACGTCATTGTCCTCGGCGATCAGGATGTCGATCGGGCCGCTCGGCGCCGCCGTCGATTCCAGCGCTGCGGGCGTGGGAACCGCCGGGCCGCGGATAACGGTGAAGGCCGGCGGGGCCGCCTGGGCCGCGACCGGCTCGCGCACAAAATGCGCCTTCGCGCCCTGCGTGCGCGCCTTCTGGATGGCGGAGATCACCGTGCCCAGCAGCACCGCCGAGCGCGCCGGCTTGGTGAGATGCGCGACGATGCCGAAATCGATCACCATCCTGCCGAAATCGACCTGGTCGACCGAGGTCAGCAGCACCACCGGGATGGAGGAGAGGCGGCTGTCGGCGGCGATGGCCCTGGCGACATCGGCGCCGTTCATGCCGGGCATCTGGTAATCGAGGATGATGCAGTCGACAGAGGCGCCGAGCTGGCAGGCGCGGTCGAGGAAGGCGAGGCCGACCGCGCCGCTTTCGGCGGCCGCGCAGTCGAAGCTCCAGCTTCTGAGCTGCTCCAGCAGGATGTCGCGGTTGACAGGGTTGTCGTCGATGACCAGCACCCGGGCGCCGGTGACGTCGACCGGCACGAGCTCGTCGCGCGACTGCTGGTCGTGCGCCGGCAGCGGCACGGCGAACCAGAAGACGGAACCGCGGCCAATCTCGCTTTCGACGCCGATCTTGCCGCCCATCAGGTCGACAAGCCGCGCGCCGATGGCCAGGCCAAGCCCGGTGCCTTCGTGGCGGCGGGTCGAGGAGCCGTCGACCTGGGCGAATTTCTCGAACACGCTTTGCAGTTTCTCGGCGGGAATGCCGATGCCGGTGTCCTCGACGCGGACCTTGAGCTGGACCACGCCATCGACGACGTCGCCGCCGACATCGACCAGCACATGGCCCTTCTCGGTGAACTTGACGGCGTTGCCGAGCAGGTTGGTGACGATCTGGCGGAAGCGCCCGGCATCGCCGACGACGAAGGCCGGCAGGCGCGGGTCGACGCGCACGATGAGCTCGAGGTTCTTTTCGGCGACACGCGCCGACACCAGCGTCGCCACGTCCTCGACCGCTTCCGCCAGGCGGAAGGGGGCGGGGTCGAGCGTCAGCTGGCCGGCATTGATCTTCGAGAAATCGAGGATGTCGTTGATGATGGTGAGCAGCGCGTTGCCGGATTTGACGATGACGTCGGTGAAAGTCTTCTGGCGCGGCGTCAGCTCCGTCTTGGCAAGCAGCTCGGCCATGCCGAGCACGCCGTTCATCGGCGTGCGGATCTCATGGCTCATATTGGCGAGGAATTCGGATTTGGCGCGATCGGCGGCCTCGGCCTTGAACAAGGATGCGGCGGTCTCGGCGAAGGCGCGCCGGATCGCATTCTCCATCGGCCGGAAGATCAGAGCCGCCGCGATGGCGAGCACGGCGAACAAAAGGCCGCTCGCCCATAGCAGCAGTCGGTCGTTTGAAGCATCGGCGAGGCGGCGCTCCTCGTCGAATGCGGTGCGCACCTTCACCAGCATCGGCTGAGCGAAGAGGTCGTTCTGGTTGCGGATCTCGCGGTAGCTCCACTCGTCGACCTTCTGGGCGACCGCCATCAGGTTGAAGTTGCGCACCATATCGCGCGCCGACCAGAACAGGTCGTCATTGACCGAGGCGGTGTCCAAGGCGTTGAGAGTGTTCTTCGACAGGCGCGGCCTTATCGCGGCAAGCTGGGCGTTCAGGATGCCGATCTCGGCCATCAGGCGTTCGGAATGGCCGCGCGCGGCGGTCGCCAACGCGTCGCGTGTCTCGCTGCGCCAGGCGGTGCCGGTCGTCTCGGCGAAATTGGTGGCGTTGCGCAGGTCGCGGGCAAAGATGACGAAATTGCCGCTGAGGGCATCGACCTCGTGGCGGTACGAATTCACACGGTTGAGCGCGAACATGACGGCGGCCGAGGCCAGCGCGAAGACAAGCAGTCCCGAAATGTAGCGGATCCGGATCGACCGGATGAAGGAAGAATATTCCGGCATGCGCAACCCCAACACATACGCACAATTTTAATGGTCGGGATTACGCTTGATTTACATTAAGATTTCGTTGGTGCGCGGGCCCCTTGGTTTCGGCAAGACGCGTGCGGTGCCTCCGCATCGGCCGGGCTGACGAAGGGAGTCAATTTCCGGCCAGGGGAAACTCGTTTGCGATAGTGACGTGGTGGTGGATTCGGCCTTCGAAATACTTGGCCAATACCGCCTCGGTCGCGGCCCGCGATTCGGCGCGGGCCGGGCTCGCGAGCGCCGCTTCGACCGCGGCCATGTCGCGGTAGTTGATTGCCAGGATCATCGGGTATTCCGGTGCGCCGTCGTCGCGCTTCTCGGCAAAGCTGACGCGCACGTCGAGCGCGCCGGGGAACGCCTTCCATTTCGGCAGAACGGTCCTGATCACGTCCTCGCGAAACGCTTGGGTCTGGCCGTCCTTCACCTTGCCTTCAAACAGCGCATAGCGTGTGATCATGTCCCGGGCTCCTCGTCCTTGCGTCGGAAAAATTCCATCAGTGCGGCCTGATCCTCGCCGCCAAGTCCGGCGGCCGTCAGCAGCCGGTGCACCTCGGCGCAGACGGCCGTCAGCGGCATTGCGGTGTGCGTGCGCCGCGCCAGATCCTGCGCGGCGTTGAGATCCTTCACCATGTTGTCGATGCGGCCGGTGCGCCGGTAGTCGCGGGTGGCGAAGCGCGGCAGGTATTCCTGCAAGATCGCGCTGTCGGCGCGGCCACCCTTCAGCGCCTGAGGGATCTTGAGCGCGTCCACGCCGGCGTCGAGCGCCAGCCGCGTCGCTTCAGCCACGGCCATGAAGTTCAGAGCGCACAGCACCTGGTTGATCAGCTTGGTCGTCTGGCCCGCGCCGGCCGGGCCCATATGGGTGTAGTTGGTAGCGACGTCGCGCAGCAGCTCGTGAGCATCCGCGACGTCGTCCGGCTCACCGCCCGCCATCAGCGTCAGCTCGCCGACGAGCGCCTTCGGCGCACCGCCGGAAAGCGGGCTGTCGACCCAGCGCAATCCCTTGTCTCGGGCGTCGGCCGCCAGCTGGCGGGTCGCTTCGGGGTCGATCGACGACATGTCGATGAGCAGCGTGCCAGGTCTTGCCCCGGCCGCGACGCCGCCGTCGCCGAACACGGCGCGACGCACGATCGCCGCCGAATTGAGGCTGAGGATGACGTAGTCCGCTGTGCGGGCTGCCTCGGCCGCGCTGGGCGCGGCGCTGGCGCCTTTGGCGACCAGCGTCGCCACCTTGGCCTTGTCGAGATCGAACACAAAGAGGGCGTTGCCGGTGGCAAGCAGGCGTTCGCCGATCGCTCCGCCCATGGCGCCGGCGCCGATCAGTGCGACTATGCGGGTCATGACTGTCGCTCCTCAAATGTGGCTGTTATGTCCGAGACGATCTTCTCCAGCGGCGCGTCGATCGCCACCACCACTGCGTTCTCGTCCTTTCCGGGCACTTCCAGCGTCGCGAATTGGCTGTAGAGCAGGCTGGTCGGCATGAAGTGGCCGGTGCGCTCGCGCATGCGCCGGGAAATCAGGTCGCGCGACCCATCGAGATAGATGAACAGCACGGGCGCGCCGGCCTGTTCGGCGATGAAATCGCGATACGCGCGCTTCAGCGCCGAGCAGCCGACTATGATCGGCGTGCTCTCCTGCCTCAGCGTTTCGCCGACTTTTGCCAGCCACGGCCACCTGTCGGCGTCGTCGAGCGGAATGCCCGCGCTCATCTTGGCGATGTTGGCCTCGGGGTGCAGCTTGTCGCCATCCACATATGTTGCGTGGATCGCATGGGCCAGCGCCTCGCCGACCGTCGTCTTGCCCGAACCGGTGACGCCCATGACGACCATGCGCGGTGGCGGGTCAGATCGAAGCTGTGATGCCGCCATCGACATAGAGGACATGACCGTTAACAAAAGAGGAGGCGTCGGACGCCAGGAAGATGCAGGCGCCGACCAGTTCTTCGACCTTGCCCCACCGGCCGGCAGGCGTGCGCTTTTCGAGCCAGGCGCTGAAGGCCGGGTCGGCGACGAGGGCTGCGTTGAGCGGCGTGTCGAAATAGCCGGGCGCGATCGCGTTGCATTGCAGGCCGTGTCGGGCCCAATCGGTCGCCATGCCCTTGGTCAGGTTGCCGACCGCGCCCTTGGTCGCCGTGTAGGGTGCGATGCCGGGGCGGGCGAGTGCAGTCTGCACGCTGGCGATGTTGATGATCTTGCCGTGGCCGCGCCTGATCATGTGGCGCGCGACGGCTTGGCCGACATGGAAGACGCTGGCGACGTTGGTCTGCAACAGGCGCTCGAACGCATCGGCGGGGAAATCCTCGAGCGGCGTGCGGAACTGCATACCGGCATTGTTGACAAGGATGTCGATCGGCCCGTGGGCCTGCTCGAAAGCATCGATCGCGGCGCGCACGGCGCCGTGGTCAGTCGCATCGAAGGCGAGCGTCGCGGCGCCGGGAATCTGCGCAGCCGCGGCGCCGAGCTTTGCCTCGTCGCGGCCGTTGAGCACCACTTTGGCGCCTGCTTCGGCCAGCCCTCTGGCCAAGGCAAATCCAATGCCTTGCGAAGACCCGGTGACGAGCGCGGTGCGCCCGGTGAGATCGAACAAGGTGGACGACATTTTCCCGATTGCCTCTCGTCGCTGCCCGCATTATGTTATCGATAACATATGCTGTCAAGTCAAGTGGAGCAAAACCGATGCAGCGGCCTCACATCCTTCAGGTTGGACCCTATCCCGCATGGGACGAGGAGTTGCTCAACGAAGCCTTCGTGGTGCATCGCTATTTCGCGGCGGACGACAAGCCGTCCTTTCTCACCGAGGTCGGGCCGCACGTGCGCGCCATCGCCACGCGCGGCGAGCTCGGCGCCAGCCGCGCCATGATCGAGGCTTGCCCGGCGCTCGAGGTCGTCTCCGTCTACGGCGTCGGCTTCGACGCGGTCGATCTCGCGGCGTGCCGGGAGCGCGGTGTGCGTGTCACCAATACCCCGGACGTGCTGACCAACGACGTCGCCGATCTCGGCATCGCCATGATGCTGTGCCTGTCGCGCGGCATGATCGGCGCCGAGCGCTGGGTGCGTGACGGCAGTTGGGCGGCCAAGGGCCTCTACCCGCTCAAGCGCCGCGTCTGGGGTCGGCGGGCCGGTGTGCTGGGCCTCGGCCGTATCGGCTATGAGGTGGCCAAGCGTCTCGCCGGCTTCGGTATGGACATCGCCTACAGCGACGTTGCGCCGAAGGATTTCGCCGCGGATTGGACGTTCGTCGCCGACCCCATCGCGCTGGCCCGTCGTTCGGATTTCCTGTTCGTCACGCTCGCCGCGTCGGCCGCCACGCGCCGCATCGTCGACAAGGATGTGATCGCGGCGCTCGGCGAGGACGGCATGCTGATCAACATTTCGCGCGCTTCCAACATCGACGAGGACGCGCTGCTCGACGCGCTCGAAAAGAAGGTGCTGGGGTCCGCCGCGCTCGACGTCTTCGAAGGCGAACCGAAGCTCAATCCGCGGTTCCTGGCGCTCGACAATGTGCTTCTGCAGCCGCACCACGCGTCGGGCACCATCGAAACGCGCAAAGCGATGGGCAAGCTGGTGCGCGACAACCTTGCTGCTCATTTTGCCGGCCAGCCGCTGCTGACGCCGGTGCTCTGAAACTGTTTCGCGCAATTTTTCACGGGAAGCCGTTGCTTGCCTGAACCGCAAGAGGAGTTCGCCTGCCATGAAGTCGATCGTCATACACGCCGCCAAGGACCTGCGCATCGAGGACCACCCGGTCGAGGAGCCAGGTCCAGGCCAGGTGCTGCTCCGTCTTGCCGCCGGCGGCATCTGCGGCAGCGACCTGCACTATTACAATCATGGCGGCTTCGGAACGGTGCGTCTGAAGGAGCCGATGATCCTTGGCCACGAAGTCTCCGGCGTGATCGAGAAGCTCGGGCCGGGTGTCGGTGGACTGGAAGCGGGACAACTCGTCGCCGTCTCGCCGTCGCGGCCCTGCTACAGCTGCCGTTACTGCCGCGAAGGCATGCACAACCAGTGCCTCAACATGCGCTTCTATGGCAGCGCCATGCCGTTTCCGCATATCCAGGGCGCGTTCCGTGAAATGCTGGTGGCGGACGCGCTGCAATGCGTGCCGGCCGACGGGTTGAGCGCAGGGGAAGCCGCGATGGCCGAACCGCTGGCGGTTTGTCTGCACGCAACGCGTCGGGCCGGAGAGATGCTTGGCAAGCGGGTGCTGGTCACAGGCTGCGGACCGATCGGCCTGCTGTCGATCATCAGCGCGCGGCGCGCCGGCGCCGCCGAAATCGTCGCCGTCGACATCGCCGATTTCACGCTGTCGATGGCGATGCGCGTCGGCGCCGACAGGACAATCAACACCCGAAACGACCCGGAGGGGTTGGCGCCCTATCTCGCCGACAAGGGAACGTTCGATGTCCTCTACGAGTGCTCGGGCGCTGCTGCCGCGCTGGCGCAAGGCATCGCGGCGCTGCGCCCACGCGGTTGCATCGTCCAACTCGGCCTCGGCGGCGACATGACGCTGCCGATGATGGCGGTCACCGCGAAGGAACTCTCGATCAACGGCTCGTTCCGCTTCCATGCCGAATTCGCCGTCGGGGTCGAATTGATGCGCAAGGGGCTGATCGACGTGAAGCCGCTGATCACCCACACCGTGGCCTGCGACGAGGTTCTATCGGGCTTCGATCTCGCCAATGACCGCAGCCGAGCGATGAAGGTTCAGATCGCCTTCGCATAAGCCGCGAGGGCGCGTTGCATTCCGTTGTGATATCGATAACGTACGGATATGCAATCTTCGCCAAAACGCCCGACCATGGCCGATGTAGCGCATCGCGCCAACGTCTCGACGATGACGGTGTCGCGTGCCTTCAAGCGCGACGCCTCGGTCAGCGCCGACACGCGCGACCGGATACTCAAGGCGGCGGAGGAGCTCGGCTACGTCTTCGACAGCATCGCCGCAAATCTGTCGTCGCGGCGCTCCGGTTTCGTGGCGGCGACGATCCCCTCGATCAACAACGCCAATTTCGCCGACACCGTGCGTGGCATGACCGAGGGCCTGCGCGACAGCGGGCTGGAGATCCTGCTCGGCTTCACCGACTACAATGTCGAGGAGGAAGAGCGTCTGGTTGGTCAGCTGCTGCAGCGACGGCCGGAAGCAATCATCGTCACCGGCGGCCGGCATACGCCGCGCTGCCGCAAGATGCTGGCCAATGCCGGCGTCCCGGTGGTGGAGACCTGGGACCTGCCGGCCGATCCGATCGGCCATGTCGTCGGCTTTTCCAACGCAGACGCCGGGCGCTTGATGGTCGATCATTTCGTCGAACGCGGCTACTTGAGGCTCGGTTTCATCGGCGGCGACACCTCGCGCGACACGCGCGGCCTGGACCGGCGGCGCGGCTTCGTCGCCGCATTGCAGGACCGCGGCCTCGATGCTTCGCGCGTCATCGCTTCCGGCGTGCCGCCGATCTCGATGCGCGAGGGTGCTGCCGCCATGATCGAGATGATCTCGCGCTGGCCCGACACACAGGCGGTGATGTGCGTGTCGGACCTTTCCGCCTTCGGCGCGCTGATGGAGTGCGTACGGCGCGGCATCCGCGTTCCCGATGACGTCGCGATCGCCGGCTTCGGCGCCTATGACCTTGCCGAGCAGTCGGTGCCCTCGATCACGACGATCGACGTCGGGGCGCACGAGATCGGCATCCGCGTCGCCGAACTGGTGCTCGACCTGCTCAACGGGCGGCGAGCACCCGACGACCGGGTCGTCCTCGGCATGACGCCCAAGGTAATCGTTCGCCACACGGCCTGATCGGTTCGGAGAAAACAAACGGCCGGCGGGATGATCGCCGGCCGCTTGCCTGTCCTGATCCTGTAGTGCTTACTTGCCCCAGACCTTCTTGTACTCGTCGCGGTAGCCGTTACCGGGATCGAAACGGTTGTCCGGGCCGCCGTCGAATTCGACATTGTCCGACGTCACCACATGCAGCGGCGAGATGTAGCCCGACCACTTCTCGCCGGCCATGGCGCGGTTGAGCTCGTCGACGAGCTGCCAGCCCTGAAGGTTCAACGGTTCGGCCACCGTCACCTTCTGGAACTGGCTCGAGCGGATGCGCTGGTAGGCCGATTCCGAGCCGTCGCCCGCCGCCACGTTGATCGGCGCGTCGGTGCCGGACTTGCCGGCCGCCGCCAGCGACGGTCCCATGAAGTCGAAATATAGATCGTTGATCGCCAGGGAGTGGGTCCACGCATCGCCGTATTTCTGCAGGAGCGACGTGGTGAGCTGCGGCATGCGCTGCGAGGTCTCGGCAATCGGCGTATCGACATATTCGAGCACCTTGCCGCCGAGATCCTCGATCTCCTTCTTCATCCGGTCCGCCTTGGCGATGGCGATCTGGTAGGTGGAATCAGTGAAGATGATGACGCCGGGCTTGCCCTTGGCGTCGACGAAGGCCCAGTCGGCGGCCGCCTTCGACACTTCCATCGGATCGGTCGAGACATTGGCGACGATGCCGAGATCGTCGATGGGCCCGACCGTCGGCGCGGCATGCCATGCCACCATGGGGATCTTGGCGGCCTTGGCCTGTTCCATCGCCGGCTTCTGCTCGACCGCGTCGAAGCCGTTGATGATGATGCCGTCGGGATTGAGCGCCAGCGCCTGGCCGAAGGCCGCCGTGCGGCCGCCGATGGAGCCTGCGCCATCAAGGGTCTTGACCGTCCATCCAAGTGCCGCCGCGGCTTCCTCCACACCCTTGGTGACGCCGAGGATGCCGCCATTCTTCATGTCGGCGCCGAGCACGACGATGGTCTTGCCGGCAGCGCCCTTCGGTCCTGTCGTCGGGCCGTCCCACTTCTCGACCTTGCTGGCGTATTTGTCGACGACGGCCTTGGCGGCGGCCATGGGGTCGGCCAGGGTCGGCGAGGCGATGCCAAACGCCAGGCAGGCGACGCCAAGCTGGAGGAATGTTCTGCGCTGCATATCGTTTCTCCCATTAAGCATTGTCGGTTGTCTTTGTTGGTTGGCTGGCGGGTGGTTGATCGGTGGCTGCTCGGGGCGGCACGACCGCGCCGCGGCGGCGCTGCGCGTAGCCGGCGATGCCGATCGCCACGAGCAGGGTGACGCCGTTGAACAGCGGCTCGACCCAGAACGAGCCGCCGAACTGCTGGATGCCGGAAATGCCGACCGCAAGGATGACGACGCCGACGATCGTGCCCCAGACATTGACCCGACCGGGCTTGATGGTGGTCGATCCGAGGAAGGCGCCGACCAGCGCCGGCAGGAGGTATTCGAGGCCGACGCTGGCTTGGCCGATCCGCAGCTTCGAGGCGAGCAGCACGCCGCCGAGCGCGGTCAGTGCGCCGGAGGCGACGAAGGCGCCCATGACGAATTTCTGCACCGGAATGCCGTTGAGCGCGGCCGCCTTCGGGTTGGCGCCGATGGCGTAGAGGTAGCGGCCGATCGGCAGATATTCGAGCACCAGCCACATCGCCAGCGCCAGGATAATCACGTAGTAGCCGGTGATCGGCAGGCCGAACAGCATCGTGCCGTTGAGCGCAAGGAAGCCGTCAGGCAGCACGCCGACGACTTGGCGGCCACCGGTGTACCACATGGCCAAAGCATAGAGCACGGTGCCGGTGCCGAGCGTTGCGATGAAGGAATCGATGCGCGCCACCTCGACCAGCAGGCCGTTGATGAAGCCGGTGAGGACGCCGAGCGCGATGACGATCAGCACTGCGATCGGCCACGGAATGCCGAAGGCGGTCTGCAGGCTGATCGCAAGGATGTGCCACAGCACGATGCCGTAACCGACGGTGAGGTCGATGCGGCCAGCGGCCATCGGGATCATGGCGGCCAGCGACAGGATGGCGATGATCGCCTTGTCGGAGACGATCGAGCGCAGGTTGAGCAGCGTCGGAAACGTTCGCGGCAGGAGCAGCGAGAACAGCACGATCAGAAGCAGCATCAGGATCGGCAGGCCGTAGACCGGCAGATAGCGCGCCGTCCTCTGGGCAGGGCTCAATCCGGAGAGTTCCGAACGGGTCGGCTCCAGCGCCGTCGACTTGATCGAGTTCATGGATTCTCCTCAGGCGGCTTCGGACACGGAGGCGGCGCTGACCAGCGCCGCCGTCGTCAGGGCATCGCCGGCCAGCTCGCGCACGATGCGGTTATGTGAGAAGACGAGCGCGCGGTGGCAGATATGGGCGACCTCCTCGAAATCGGTCGACACGACGATGACCGCCAGCCCGGCTTCGACGGCGGTTGCGATCAGCCGGTAGATCTCGGCCTTGGCGCCGACATCGACGCCGGCCGTCGGATCCTCGGCGATCAAAAGCTTGCGGCCCGTCGCCAGCCAGCGGCCGACGACCACCTTCTGCTGGTTGCCGCCGGACAGCGCCTCGATGGGCAAATGCGGGTCGTTGGGGCGCAGCCCCAGCCGGGCGCCGAGCTCCCGGGTAAGCTCGCTTTCCCGCGCCGGCTTCATGAAGGAGAAAAGCCCGCGGCCGACGGCCGACGGATTGAGATACATGTTCTCGCGCACGGAGAGCGACAGCGCCACAGACTCCTCGGTGCGGTCGCGGGCGATCAGCCCGACGCTCGCGGCAAGGGCGGCGCCGACCGAGGACAGGTCGAGGCGCTTGCCGTCGAGCAGCACCGTGCCGTCGAAACGCTCGGCGCCGAACAGCGCGCGCCCGACGGCTTCCTGGCCGGCACCGCGCAGGCCGACCAGTCCGAGCAATTCACCCGAGCGCGCCTCGAAACCTACTGGGCCGACATTGCCGCTGGTAAGCTTTTCGACCTTGAGCCGCTCCGGCCCATCCTGCCAGCGCGACTTGGCGAACATCTGGTGCGCCGGCCGACCGACGATGAGATCGACCAGTTCCTGCGGCGTGGTCTCGTCGACCGGCTTGACCGCGACCATTCGGCCGTCGCGCATGACCGCGACGCGGTCGGCGATGCGGAACACCTCGTCCAGCCGGTGCGAGACGTAGATCATTCCGACCCCGCGCTGGCGCAGCGGCCGCAGCGCCTCGAACAGGCGCTCGACCTCGTCCGCAGGCAGGCTTGCCGTCGGCTCGTCGAGCACCAGGACATCGGCCTCGGTGGCCAAGGCGCGCGCAATGGCCACCAGTGACTTTTCGGTTCGTGACAGGTCCTGGACGCGCGTCGCCGGATCGAAGGCGCAGCCGACCAATGCCAGCGCGCGCTCGGCGCGACGCTCGGTGTCGCGCCAGTCGATCAGACCGGAACGCCGAGAAAAACCCTGCGCCATGCCGACATTTTCGGCCACCGTCATCCATTCGATCAGACCGAGGTCCTGATGGATGAAGGCGACTTTCTGCGGCTGGTTCGGACGCGGCGGGCGATGATGGTAGTCCTCGCCGCGGAAGCGGATCGTCCCCTGGTCGCGCTTGTGGATGCCGGCGAGCGTCTTGATGAGCGTCGACTTGCCCGCGCCATTCTCGCCGAGCAGAGCGACGATCTCGCCCTCGTGGATGTCGAGCGAGACCGACTTCAACGCCAAGGTGCCGCCGAAGCGCTTGGAGATGTCGATGAATTCGATGAGCTTGGGCCGCATTTTTTGGCCTCCTCCCAAGCCAAGCAAACGACTGAATTGCGATTGATGTTATCGCTAACATTTTTGCAGGTCAAGTCTTGAAAGCTGCGCGCCGCGAAGGCTATCGATGAGCCGGTTTTCGCGGAGAAGTGGTCATGTTCGGAGACATTGAAGGTGCCGGGTTCGAAGTTCTCGACGAGCGTTTCGAGAGCTGTTTCGTCGGTCACGTGGCGGTAGAGCGGCTGTGGACGGGCGGACGCTGGCTAGAGGGGCCGGCCTGGTTCGCGGCCGGCCGCTACCTGGTGTTCTCCGACATCCCGAACGACCGCATCATGCGCTATGACGACACCAATGGCGAGGTCTCGGTCTTCCGCGCGCCGTCCAACAACGCCAACGGGCATACGGTCGACACGCAGGGACGGCTGGTTACATGCGAGCACCGAACGCGGCGTGTCACGCGCACCGAGCACGACGGCTCGATCACGGTGATCGCCGATCGCTTCGAAGGCAAGCGCTTGAACTCGCCGAACGATGTCGTGGTGCGCTCGGACGGCACGGTGTGGTTTTCCGATCCGCCCTACGGCATCGCGACCGACTATGAGGGCGATCGCGCCGAGCAGGAGATCGACGGCTGCCATGTCTACCGCGCCGACCCCGTGAGCGGCGAGGTGGTGCGTGTTATCTCCACCATGGCCAAGCCCAACGGGCTCGCGTTCTCGCCGGACGAGAGCATTCTTTATGTGGGCGACACCGGCGTCACGCATCAGAAGGACGGGCCGAGGCACATCCGCAAATTCGCCGTGGAAGGCGGCGCGCTGCGCGAGCTTGGCGTGTTCGCAACTTGCACGGTCGGTTTGTTCGACGGGTTCAGGGTGGACACGGCCGGCCGCGTCTGGGCAGGCGCCGGCGACGGCGTCCACTGCTTCGACCCAGACGGCACGCTGATCGGCAAGATACGCATTGCGGAGACGGTGGCCAACCTCACCTTCGGCGGCCCCAAACGCAATCGCCTTTTCATCACGGCGCGGCAGTCGCTCTACGCGGTGTTCGTTGTCGCGAATGCGGCGGCAAGGGGATGAGATCCAGCCCTTGGGTCTGTTGCTATTTGGGGCAGCGTCAGTTGCTGCGCGTCGCCACGAAGGTCGCGGCTTCCTTGAGCAACTCAGCCGCATCGCCATAGGGCTCGAGCAGCGCATGCGCCTGGTCGATCAGGCCGTGCAGCTGGCCGCGCGCCCAGTCGGGTCCGTGCAGCGCGGCAAGCGTCGCCTTGCCGGCGGCGGCGTCCTTGTTCGTCGCCTTGCCCATCTGCTTGGCGTCCGCCGTCAGGTCGAGCAGGTCGTCGGCGAGCTGGAAGGCAAGGCCGATCGCCGAGCCGAACTCGGCCAGTCTCTCGCGGTCCGCTGGCGGTGCGCCAGCAACGATCGCGCCGGCCTCGCAGGCGAAGCGGATCAGCGCGCCGGTCTTCATCGCCTGCAAGGTGATGATGCCGGCCTCGTCCGGCCGCTTGCGCTCGGCCTCGAGGTCCAGCATCTGGCCGCCGACCATGCCGCCGGCGCCGGCCGCGCGGGCAAGTGCGAGAACGAGGGTGGCGCGGCGCTCGGCCGACAGCGCGGTCGCTTCGCCGGCGATGATGTCGAAGGCCAAAGTCAGCAGCGCGTCGCCGGCAAGGATCGCGGTCGCCTCGTCGAAGGCCTTGTGCACCGTCGGCTGGCCGCGCCGCAAATCGTCGTCGTCCATGGCCGGCAGATCGTCATGGATGAGCGAATAGCAATGCACGCATTCCAGCGCCGCCGCGACGCGCAGCGCCGCGTCATTGTCGGCCGAAAACAGCGCAGCGCTTTCCAGGATCAGAAAAGGACGCAGCCGCTTGCCGCCGTTGAGCACGCCGTGGCGCATGGCCGCCATCAGGCGATCGGGTCGCGCGATCTCGCCCGAAAGCGGACGCGCGTCGAGGATCCGCCGCAGCTCGGTCTCGACCGCGGCGGCGCGCATGAAAAGCGCGGATTCGAAGGCGATCTGGTCGTCTTTGCTCATGGTCGGGAGCGGTAGCCGACACACAGACATTGCGCAAGAAGCCTTGCGCCTTTATGCCGGAGGGGGCGAGGCACGGGTTGGGCGGCTTGACGGAACCGATCGTCGAATATGAAAGCGAAGGGCTGGACATGGCGCGACGTCGGCGCCTGAACCGCGCCGGTGTGACGCGCATCGCCCGGCGCTGCCTGGTCGTGGCGCTTGTGCTGGCGGCTGTCCCGGTCGTGCTCACCTTCCTTTACCTGCCGTCCTTCGTGCATCCGGTCTCGACGCTGATGCTGAAGGACCTTGTGACGTTTTCCGGCTACGACCGGCGCTGGGTGTCGATCGACGATGTGGCGCCGGTGCTGGCGCATTCGGTGATCATGTCGGAGGACGGGCAGTTCTGCTTCCACCGCGGCGTCGATCTCGGCGAGTTGCGCGGCGTGGTCGACGACGCACTGGCCGGCGAGGCAACGCGCGGCGCTTCCACCATCACCATGCAGACGGTGAAGAACCTGTTTCTGTGGTCGCGCCCGCTGGGCAGCGTGCGCAAGGTGGTCGAGCTGCCGCTGGCCGTCTATTTCGATGCGGTGATGTCGAAGCGGCGGATCATGGAGATTTATCTCAACATCGCCGAATGGGGGCCGGGCATCTACGGCATCGAGGCCGCCGCCCAACACCATTTCGGTGTCTCGGCCAAGCAATTGTCGCGAAGGCAGGCGGCGTTGCTCGCCGTCAGCCTGCCCAACCCGATCGCGCGCAATCCGGCCAAGCCGGGGCCGGGCTTGCGACGGCTGGCCTCGCTGATCGAACGCCGTGCGAGCCGGTCCGGCGCCTATGTCGGTTGCCTTGACTAAAGGCCGTTGACGTTCATTCGCTCAAGGGGGATTCTTGCAGCGCTGACGGAGTGGCATAACGAACCTCGTGTCAGCCTTATCCGCGATCAGAAGGAGCGGATCGATGAATCCCACCAATGATCTCGAACAAGTCGTCGAGCAATACCACCGGGCGCTCGGCGCGTTCATGCGGGGAGATTACGAGCCCGCCAAGCGGCTGTTCTCTGAACAAGACGATGTCACCCTCGGCAACCCCTTCGGACCTTTCGCGCGCGGATTGACGCAGGTCGTCGAGACCATGAAGCGTGCGGCATCGAATTACCGGGATGGCGATGCGATCGGCTTCGACGCCATATCGAAATACGTAACCGCCGGTCTCGCCTACATCGTCGAGGTGGAGCGGCTCGAATCCAAGGTCGGCGGGCGCAAGGATGTCACCCCAGTGCATCTTCGGGCTACGAGCATCTTTCGCCACGAGGAAGGCGGCTGGAAGCTCATCCATCGGCACGCCGATCCGATAACCGCCGCGCAGCCAGCGGACTCTGTCCTGCGGAAGGGTTAGGGCGAAGCGGCGCCGGCTCAAAAAAATTCGCGGCCACCGCTGGCCAAAACTGCGCAAGGCGTGTATAGGCACCCGACTTTCTCAGATTATGGCCTCGATGCGGCCCTTTCGCGAGGGTTGCCGGGGCATTTTGACCATGTAGTGGAGCATATCCATGGCCGTTCCAAAAAGAAAAACCTCTCCGTCGAAGCGCGGCATGCGCCGCTCGGCCGACGCCCTCAAGGCCCCGACCTATGTCGAGGACAAGAATTCCGGCGAAATGCGCCGTCCGCATCACATCGACCTGAAGACCGGCATGTATCGCGGCCGCCAGGTTCTGGAGCCGAAGGAAAGCTGAGAAGCTTCCATAGGTTTGTGACGTTTTCAAAAGACCGGCCCCTGGCCGGTCTTTTTGTTTTGGCGACAGGGCTGCTGTGGCGTGTGGCGGCCATACCTGGCCGGCTTTGCCGAAAGCATGACAACCGGCTGACACCGTTATTTCATTAGGTCTTAGAGCGTGTTCGCCGTCGCCGGCGAAAACCCTTGACGGCGCGCCTGCGGCGGATTTTACAAAAGGGTGCCCCCATTGGAGTCGCCCAGATGTTCGGTGCCATCCCGCTGCTGATCGTGCCTTTCGTCCTCTACAATCTCGGCCTGCTCGGATTGTTCGGCGGCGGCGACGATCCCTGGATGACCGAGATGTTCTCCTTCCGCATGATGTCGGGCGGGGTGTTCTCGATGACGCTCGGCGACCTTATGGTGCTGATCGGGCTGATCTTCCTCTTCATCGAGATCTCGAAATCGGTGCGCACGACCAATGCCTCGATCCTGGATCATCTTTTGTCGACGCTGGTCTTCATCGCCTTCCTGGTCGAATTCCTGCTGGTGAAGGGCGCGGCGCACTCCGTCTTCTTCACGCTGATGATCATCGCGCTGTTCGATGTGCTGGCCGGCTTCTCGGTGTCGATGCGGTCGGCGAGCCGCGACATCAATCTGAACTGAGATACGGCATAGAATTTCTGATCGCATGACTTCGCGATTGGCGAAGCACATTGATCGCATCGTCATTCTATGGCGGAGCAAGGAGCGAAGCGACGCGCGCAGACCATAGAATCCATGCCGTGACTTGGAAGCGCTGCTGCGGTGCAGAATTCTGCTCCGCTGCACTCCTTGGCGACGGTAACGGCATGGATTCCAGGGTCTCCGCGACGGAGCTTCGCTCCTGCTTCGCCCTGGAATGACGAAATTTCTTGCCCCGCCTCAACCTGCCGTCGTTTCAGCCTTTCGCGCAACCACTTCGTCGTAGGCAGCACGCAGTTGCTGGCGCACGGTCGGCGCGCCCGGCGGCGTCTTCGACGGTGCGCCGAGATGCTCGTGGCGCAACTCGTCCATGAACTGCTCCCATAGCGGCGGGCCGCCCTTTTCGAGCAGTTCGGCGCGGATCGACAATTCTTCCGTGACCGGCAGCCAGACGCGTCCCCAGGCGCCGAGCTGCGCCATGATCGGCACCAGCGTGATCGCCATCTCGGTCAGGCTGTAGATCGCCTTCTGCTTGTGGCTGGGGTCGTCGGCCTTGGTCAGCAGCCCGAGCTCCATCAGCCGCTTCAGCCGGTCGGCCAGAATGTTGGAGGCGATGCCCTCCAGCGAGCCGTTGAGCAATTCGCGAAAATGGCGCCGGCCGCCAAAGATCATGTCGCGCAGGATGATCAGGCTCCATCGGTCGCCGAACACCTCAAGCGAGAGATTGATCGGGCAGCCGGACCGACGGTCGATGCTCATGGCACTCTCCAGAAAAACCAGTTGCATTATGATATCAGTTTGATTATCGTGCAACTGATTGCAAAATGCAATCGGATTGGAGGAGCAGATGACCGCCGCAGCACAGCGCCCCGACATCGTTTCGGAGACTTTCGGCAGCCCGAAAGATCCAGCGATCCTTTTGATCATGGGCGCCATGGCCTCGATGTCGTGGTGGCCCGAAGCCTTCTGCCGGCAACTCGCCGAGCGCGGCCGCTTCGTCATCCGCTACGACAACCGCGATACCGGCCTTTCGAGCAAATATCCGTCTGGAGCGCCGACCTACACGTTCGAGGACATGGTGGACGACGCCATGCGCGTGCTCGACGACCATGGCGTCGCCAAGGCGCATGTCGTCGGCATGTCGATGGGCGGCATGCTGGCGCAGAGCGTGGCGCTGAAATATCCCGAACGCGTCGGCGCGCTCACCGTGATCTCCTCTTCGCCGCTCGGCGTCGATACATCCGGCCTGCCGGGAATGACCGAAGCCTATAAGGAACATTCTGCCGAGGGCGCCAATGTCGACTGGTCGAAGCGGGGGCAGGTACTCGACTTCATGCTCAAGGACGCCCGCGCGATTGCCAGCACGCGCCATCCGTTCGACGAGGAACAGACGCGCGCGATGATCGAGGCGGATTATGACCGATCCGGCGGCCTCGCCAGCGCGACCAACCATTTCCTGCTCGAGGGCGGCGGCCCGCAGCGCACGGTGCGGGATCTGTCCGTGCCGTTGCTCGTCATTCACGGCACTGCCGATCCGCTCTTCCCGATCGAGCATGGCGAAGCGCTGGCAAGTGCGGTTCCCGGCGCAAGGCTGGTCAAGGTCGAGGGCGGTGGCCATGAGTTGCATCGCAACGACTGGCAGCAAATCGTCGACGCCATCGTCGCACATCATTAGGCGTGGAGGTTCCGGCTTGACTCAACGGGTTTACGGAAATAGTGAAGCAGTTACTTCAGTATTACCCGATAGCCGAACGCGAAGAGAGCGAGAATGTCCCTGACGCTGCATTTCCACCCGCTGGCTTCGTTCTGCTGGAAGCCGCTGATCGCGTTCTACGAGAACGGCACGCCGTTCGAACCGGTGATCGTCGACCTTGGCGACGAAGCTTCGCGCGCGGCCTTCCTGAAGGTATCGCCGACCGGCAAGATGCCGGCGCTGCATGACGATGCGCGGGACCGCACGGTGCTGGAATCGACCATCGTCGTCGAATATCTCGCCGCGCATTATCCGGGGCCGGTCGAGCTCGTTCCCGCCGACGTTGATCTCGCCCTCAAGGTCCGCCAAGCCGACCGCTTCTATGATTTCTACGTGCAGCATCCGATGCAGAAGATCGTCGGCGACAGGCTGCGGCCAAGGGACAAGACCGATCCGTTCGGCGTCGAGGAGGCCCGCGCGCAGCTGCGCAACTCCTACGCCATCATAGAAGAGGAGATGCAGGGCAAGACCTGGGCTGTAGGCGAGACCTTCACCATGGCCGACTGCGCCGCATCGCCGGCACTGTTTTATGCCAACAAGGTCGAGCCGTTCGGCGACAAGTTCCCGGCGGTGAAACGCTACCACGACCGGTTGCTCGCGCGTGCGTCCTTCGCCCGCGTCATCGAGGAAGCGGGACCTTACTTCAAGCTCTTTCCGTACAATAACGGCTAGCCGGCATGCTGCACGATCCCGCCCAGCTCGACCTGATGTTCCAAGCGCTCGCCGATCCAGCCCGGCGCAGCATGGTGGAACGGTTGTCGCGCGGGCCGGCATCGGTCAGCCAGCTGGCGGAACCGCTGGCGATGTCATTGTCGGCCGTCGTCCAGCATCTCAACGTGCTCGAGGCGAGCGGCCTGGTCAGGACGGAAAAGCTCGGCCGGGTGCGGACCTGCCAGATCGAGCCGCAGGCGCTTCGGGCTGCCGAGCATTGGATCAACGAGCGGCGGCTCGCTTGGGAGGGCCGGCTCGACCGTCTCGGCGATTTCCTCGCTGAAACCAAGGATGAAACCTGAAGGAGCCCGCCATGAGCGAACGATCCGTCGTCCATTCCGCCTTCGTCATCGAGCGCGTCTATCCGGTGGAGCCCCAGAAGGTCTTTTTCGCGCTGAGCGATCCGGCCGCCAAAAAGCGCTGGTTCTTCGACCCCGACAACCCCATGCACAGCCGGCATGAGATGGATTTTCGCGTCGGCGGCAAGGAGGTGAATGCCGGCTGCCCCAGCGATGGGCAGATGCATTTCTACAACGCCGTCTATCAGGACATCGTGCCCAACCGGCGCATCGTCTACAGCTACGAGCTCTTGTTCGGCGAAACCCGGGTCTCGGTTTCGCTCGCGACGATCGAGCTGATCGCCGAAGGCAACGGGACGCGGCTTATCCTCACGGAGCAGGGGGCCTTCTTCGACGGCATCGACACGCCGGCTACCCGCGAGCATGGGACCGGCGAATTGCTCGACGCGCTCGGCGCAGCCCTGGCGGCGAACTAAGGCCCGGTGTCCAAGACACGATCACCTTCTCGCGCGCCTGCGGCTCGGCGCCCTCAAGTCATTCCCCCGGCGCCGTTTCCCAGAACTGGTCGAGCCAGATGTTGAGCCTGAGGAAGCCGGCGCTGCTGACGGCATAGACGCGCCTCGTGCCTTCGGCCCTGGCATTGACCAGGCCGGCGTCAAGCAGGACCTTCAGATGCTGGGAAACCGCAGGGCGTGAGACGGGCAGCCCGGCCGCCAGTTCGTTCACCGTCTTCGGGCCGCGCCGGAGTTCTTCCAAGAGATAGCGCCGGTTGGGATCGGCTATCGCCACGAAGGCGTCAGAAAACATCATGCCTTTATTTGTGAGGCAAAGTCTTCAGAATCTCAACTATTGGTTTCAATCTTTCTGCGCGGATCGAGCCGCGTGGCCTCGGGCGTGACCGCGCGGTCCGCGGGCTGCGTCTTGAAGGCATCGCGGTTCTCGATCGGCACCGGCGCGCGGGCGCGGATACGCAGCAGCGTGTAGCCGGCAAGGCTGAGATGTGCGAGCGCGGTTGCAAGGAAAAGCCCCTCCGGACGCACCGAGCCCATCAGCGCCGCGGCCAAAAGCGGGCCGATCATCGTGCCGAAGCCGTAGAGCAAGAGCAGGCCGCCGGAAACCTTGACGAAGTCCTCGGAGCGGGCGTGATCGTTGGCATGCGCGACGGCGATCGAATAGAGCGTATAGGCGAAAGCGCCATAGGCGGCGGTCATCACGATGACGAAGACACCCGAACGCGGCGCGATCAGGAAGATCAGCACCGCGACCAGGGCCGCGCCGAAGGCCGCGCCGGCCAGCACGAAGCGGCGGTCGGTTGTATCCGACAGGCGTCCGGCCGGAAGCTGCATGGCGGCGCCGGCGACGACGACAAGGCTCATCATCAGCGCGATCTCGGCGGTCGATATGCCGATACGCGCGCCATAGACGGCGCCAAGCGTGCCCCAGGCGCCGTTGGCGATGCCGATCAGGACGCAGGCCACCGCCGACACCGGCGAATTGGCGTACAGGCCTTTGACGTCGAGCTTGACGTCCTGCAGGGGCTTGGGATGCGACTGCGTCGACACCGCCGTCGGAATGAGCGACAGGCAAAACAGGATGCCGGTGATCATGAACAGCGAGGCCGACCGCACGTCGCCGCCGGCGACGATCATCTGGCCGCCCATGATCGAGGCATAGGTGACCATCATGTAGAGGCCGAAGACGGTGCCGCGGTTTTCGTTGGTCGCCTTCTCGTTCAGCCAGCTTTCGATGACCATGAACGCGCCGGCCATGGTGAAGCCGGTGAACGCGCGCAAAAGGATCCAGAAATACTCGTCGATTATGAGGCCGGTGAGCAGCGCGATGATAGCGCCCGACGCGGCGAAGGCGCCGAAGGCCCTGACATGGCCGGCGCGGCGCACGAGACGCGGCGCGAAGAAGCAGCCGGTAACGAAGCCGCCCGCCCAGGCCGTGCCCATGAGGCCGAGCGATGCCGTCGAAAAACCCTCCACCTGGCCGCGCAGCGGCAGGAGCAGGCCGTGCAGGCCGGATGCTGCGAGCAGGAAGGCCGTGCCGCGCAGCAGCGAGAGTATCGGTCGATAGGTTGCAAACATCGCTTGATCCGGGTTCGAGACGCAGGGTCTGAAGACAGATGCATTCGGGCTTTTCGGCGGCGAGCGAGCACGCCGAAAAATTTATCCGCGGCGGAACAGCGACTCGGCGGCGGATTTGGTGGCGCCTTTGGCGGTGCGCTCGGCTTCCAGCCTGGCGATCTCGTCGCGCAGCAATGCGATGCGCTCGGACAATTCGTCCACGGAAAGCAGCGACAGGTCCTGGCCGATCTCGTGCGGGCGCGGCTTCTTCCTGGGTTCGTCGTCGAAGATCGCCATCCGTCGCTCCTCCCTTACTTGGCCATTTGCCTGATTTGGCAATCAGCATACATAGGGCAGGGGCGCCGATGCAAACCACGAGCGACGACACGCATCCGAGGAGACGAGAAAGCCATGGCAAACGGACAGAAGATACCGGCCACGATGACGGCCATCGCGATCTCGCAACCCGGCGGGCCAAAGGTGCTCAAGCCGGAAACCCGTGACATGCCCGTACCCGGCCCCGGCGAAGTGTTGATCCGGGTGCACGCGGCCGGCGTCAACCGGCCGGACGTCCAGCAGCGCAACGGCGCCTATCCGCCGCCGCCCGGCGCCTCCGACCTGCCCGGCCTCGAGGTGGGCGGCGAAATCGCGGCGCTCGGCGACGAGATATCGCGCTGGCGCATCGGCGACCGGGTCTGCGCGCTGACGCCGGGCGGCGGTTATGCCGAATATGTCAAGGTGCATGCCGGCAGCGTGCTGCCGATCCCGGCCGGCTTCACCTATTCGGAGGCCGCCGCGGTTCCGGAAAACTACTTCACCGTCTGGCACAATGTGTTCGAGCGCGGCGGCCTGAAGAAGGGCGAGACGCTGCTTGTCCATGGCGGCTCGTCGGGCATAGGCACCACCGCCATCCAGCTTGCCTCGGCCTTCGGTGCCTATGTGATCACCACCGCCGGCAGCAAGGAGAAATGCGACGCCTGCCTGAAGCTCGGCGCCGACCGGGCCATCAACTACCGCGAGGAGGATTTCGTCGCCGCGGTGAAGGACGCGACCGGCGGCAAGGGCGCGGACGTCATCCTCGACATGGTCGGTGGCGATTATGTCGCGCGCAACTACGATGCCGCGGCCGTCGAGGGGCGCATCGTGCAGATTGCCGTGCAGGCCGGCGCTGTCGCAAGCACCAATTTCGCAACGCTCATGGTCAAGCGCCTGACCCATACCGGCTCGACGCTCAGGCCGCGCACCGTCGAGTTCAAGGCGGCCATCGCCGCTGCGCTGGAGGCCCAGGTGTGGCCGCTGCTCGGCACGCGCAAGGTTGCTCCCGTCATGGACATGATCTTTCCGCTGACCGAAGCCTGGCGCGCGCATGAGCGCATGGAAGAGGGCGAGCACATAGGCAAGATCGTCCTCGACGTCGGGTGAGATGTATCGAGTTTCAGGTGAGGCCGGTCTGCAAATGCCGGTCTTCTGCGCTTCCGGTGCTCACGTACTTTAAGTACGCTCCGCTCCGGCCTTCGCCGGCCGAAGCCCTCATGAATGTTTCCGCTCTATGAAGGCTACGGCCGGCGTAGGCCGGTTCTCGAAGCCCACCATTTTCGACTCGGCCTGACCTGAAACTCGATACATCTCGGCCCTCGCGCGTCCCCGGTTCCAAGCTGAACGAAGGCTTAATGGTGCAATGCACAAAACGCATTGCGGCCATGCAAAAGCGTCCGTTCATTTCTTGGGCAGTCGTGCCTATTTACACGGCATCAAACGATTTCATCAAACGACTGGAGAAATTCAAATGAACCCGATCCGTGCTTTCCGTAAGTGGCGCATGTACAACGAGACCGTGCGCGAGCTGAACAAGCTCAATTCCCGCCAGCTGAGCGATCTCGGCATCAACCGCGCCGACATCGAGCGCATCGCCCGCCAGGCGGTGTAATCAGACACGGCCCGGCCGCAAGGCCGGGCTGGACATGCAAGCCAGAGCC
This sequence comes from Mesorhizobium sp. RIZ17, assembly GCF_051127865.1. Taxonomy (NCBI): domain Bacteria; kingdom Pseudomonadati; phylum Pseudomonadota; class Alphaproteobacteria; order Hyphomicrobiales; family Phyllobacteriaceae; genus Mesorhizobium; species Mesorhizobium sp. RIZ17. Next base: position 1,281,242 of record NZ_CP147861.1, on the reverse strand, counting down.
GTCGAGACGCTTGCTTTGTTTCCGGTTCCAAGCCCGCTGGACCTCGTCCAGCGGGTTTTGTCTTTTTCGGGCCTTAAAGCGCGTCGCGCCGAAACGGATTCGGGCGACGCGCTTTAAAACTTTGTTTTGTGCACGTCGTTCTCCCAAAACCGCCGAACACTTTTTGGGCGACATGCATTGGACCAGCCCTTTCCCAAAAACATTGCGAAAATTTGAGGGAGCGTTTATACAGGCCGCGAATTTCCCATTTTGGTGGCTCTAAAACCACCGCCCGCGCGGGAACGCGGGCGAACGAGAAGGATTTTTGATATGGCCAATTCGCTGCTGATGCCCAAGGCGACCGCCGTCTGGCTGGTCGACAACACCGCGCTCTCCTTCGAGCAGATCGCGCAGTTCTGCGGGCTGCATCCGCTCGAGGTCAAGGCGATCGCCGACGGCGAGTCGGCGCAGGGCATCAAGGGCATGGACCCGATCATCACCGGCCAGCTGACGCGCGACGAGATCGCGCGTGGCGAGAAGGACATCAACCATCGGCTGAAGCTGTCGGACCCGAAGGTGCGGGTGCCGGAATCGAAGCGCAAGGGCCCGCGCTACACGCCGCTGTCAAAGCGCCAGGACCGGCCGAACGCCATCCTGTGGCTGGTGCGCAACCATCCCGAGCTCAAGGACGCGCAGATCTCGCGTCTTGTCGGCACCACCAAGTCGACGATCGAGCAGATCCGCGAGCGCAAGCACTGGAACTCGGCCAATCTGCAGCCGATGGATCCGGTGACGCTCGGCCTTACCTCGCAGATCGACCTCGACCTTGAGGTCAACCGCGCCTCGCGTGGCCGCGAGCCGGCGCAGCCCGTCGGCGACACGCTGCTGCCCGCCGCGCTCACCGAACGGCTGGTGCCGGCGCCGGAGAAGCCGAAGGACGAGGATCAGGAGCTCGACGCCAATGCCGTCTTCGCCAAGCTTTCGGCGCTCAAGTCGAAGGACAAGGACGATGACGACCAGGAGTAAGCCTTCCCGGCGCTCCAACAAAAAAGCCCGCTTCGAGCGGGCTTTTTTATTGGACAATGGCTTGGGAGGAAGTCACGTCCGCGCGGCGCGGTCGGGCGCCATGCCGTAATCCTCGCTGCGCTCTACGGCGCGGTAGAAATCGGCGAGCTGCTTGCCGCGCTCCGGCTTGAAGATGCGGCCGGCAATGACGACCGAGGCGATGCGGTCGATGCGGAAGGCGCGGAAGTCGTCGCGCATCTCGCACCAGGCGACAAGGGTCCAGACCTTGCCCCAGAACCACAGGCCCAAGGGCCTGATGTCGCGCGCGGTGCCGCGGCCGGCCTCGTCGGAATAGTCGATGGTCAGCACCTGGCGTTTCTCGACGGCGCGCTCGATCAAATCGATGGCCTCGCGCGCGGCGTCGCTCACCACCCACATCGGCGTGTGGATCTCGGTGCGGGCGATGCGATCCTTCTCGGTATCGGGCAGCACGGCGCCGATCTTGACCAGCGCCTCGTCGGCGGCCCTCGCCATTGCGGCGCCGCCGAAGGCGCGCACCATGCGGGCGCCGGCAACCAGCGCCACGATCTCGTCACGTGTGAACATCAGGGGCGGAAGGTCGAAACCCTCCCTCATCATGTAGCCGACACCCGCTTCGCCGTCGATCGGCACGCCGGTCGACTGCAGGTCGGCTATGTCGCGGTAAATGGTGCGTTCGGAAACCTCGAGCCACGCGCCGAGCTTTTGCGCGGTGACCAGCCGGCCGCCCCGCAAATGCTGCACGATCTGAAAAAGCCTGTCGGCACGACGCATCGATAGATCCCCCGGGGTTTATGGCTTCAGCCCTTCGCGCTTGCGCTGCGCGGCAACGAATTTCGCGCCGAAGGACAATCTGCCCGTGGTTGGCGTCTCGGCATCCAGCACACGCCAGAACGGCGCGATGTCGCTCAGCGCCATGCCGCGATCGAGATCCTCGTGAGCAGCCTCGGCAACCGTGCGCAGATGATAGCCGATCGTCACCGGGCATGTCACTTCGGCGCCGTGCTCGATGGCCAAAGCGGTGCGCAGCGCGCGCACATCCATCTCGACCCCTTCTGGGATCGAGCGGATGAAGTCGTCGACCTGGCGCGCGGTCGGCACCAGCATCGGCTGGCCTTCGACGACATCGCCGACCGTGCGCGGCGACGGCTTGATGCCGTTGATGCCCGGTGTGTTCAGCTTGTCGTTCCAGCTTTTCACCATGCGCGGATTACTCCGGATCGTCGGATCATGTTCGTTGCTGTCAGGATCGAAGCCGTTCCAATTACCGCACTCCTCCTGACAACATACTGTCAGGAGGCTGCGGCGAAACTACCGGCGGACAAAGGCTTCTTCCCTGAACTCAACATCACTGGCCGCCATTACATCTGGGCGCGGTGCCGCCACAATCCAAGTCGCGGGCGGCAAAATTTCAGTTTTCGCGGACGCGGCCGGTGTAAAGGTCCGGCCAGCCGATGTCCTTGCGGATGTCCGCCGGCAAGGTGTTCAGGAAACGCTGGGTGCGGATCTCGTTGCGCACGGTGCGGATCCTGCCGACATAATGCTGCACGCTACGCAGAATGGTAAAACCGTTCATGACCTGACTCCTCTCTGTTTGATGAGGAGAGTATCTCACACCCCTCCTGACAGCAGTCTGTCAGGAGGTTGGCAGGGTGTCGAAGAAGGCGATGCGGCGCCGCTTCGGGGGGGCGAGCGAGCCCGATTCCTGTCAGGAGTGTTCCGCCCGAAGGGCGCCTTAAGAACGGCTTTGACAGCCGCCATCGATGCTGGTCAAAGGCGGCATGACGAAACTGCTCGCCCTAGTCATCTGCGGCATCATGCTGATCCAGGTCATCAAGCCGCTGGGATGGCCGGGACTGAAGCGGCGCGGCGATTTCTGGAAGCTGGCGCTGCTGGCCATGGCCGCGATCTCGCTTGCCGCTGTCTTAGGCCATTGGACCTAAGTCAGGTCGCTCGCTTCGTCGCCCAGCACGAAATCCACCAGGTGCACCGCCCAGGCGCGATAGCCTGCTTCCGAGGCGTGGAAGCCATCGGAGGCGAAACCCGCCTCGGGATTGGTGATCGGCAGGCGCGCGGCGGCGACGGCGCCGCGCTCATTGCAGAGCCGCACGCCCATGTGGTTCATCTCCGTGGCACGGATCTCGAGGATCTTGCCGAGCAATGGCGGCATTGCCGGCGCGCGGGTGAACTCCAGCACCGGCGACCACACGACACGCGCTTCCGGCCATTTGGCGCGCAGCGCGTAGAGCAGGCCGCCGAACTCCTTCTTGAAGCGCGGCACGGAGTGAAAATTCTTGGTGTCGTTGGTGCCGATGGCAAGCACGATATGCGTCCAGGGATCGGCCGAAAGGTTGGGCAGGACATGGTCGCGGATCTGGCCGGAGGTCGCCGAATTGAAGCCGGCGGCGCGCCAGCGCACGGCGCTGCCGGTGCGTTCGGCGATCAGGCCGGCAAGCTGCGCGGCAAGCCCGTATTCGGATTGCTCGATGCCGACCGACGCTGCCGAGGAATCGCCCAGGACCAGCAAGGCGACCGGTGGCGCCTTGCCTGGTATTTCGTGCAGCACCGGGCCTCGCGCCGGCAGCATGCGCGTTGTGCGCCGGCGCACGCCGAGGCCCTGCCAGACATAGACCGGGAAAGCGAGCCAGGTGAGAAGGGCAAGCAGACGCTGCATGGCGGTTCCGTTACCGTAAAGGCCAAGCCATTAGATCGTGATGGCGTTTCGTTGAATCGCCATCACGATCTACCTCTTTGTTGGAGCATGATCTTCTCCGAAAACCGGTTCCCACTTTTCGGGATCATGCTCTAGCGCATGTTTCGTCCGAGGTGAACGAGGCCGATTACTCGCAGCAGTCCGGTCGCTCGTCGCTCTTGTCCTGGTATTCGTCGTGGAGATGCACCCAGTCCATCAGGTTGTGATACGGACCGGTCTCGTCGCGGCCCTTCGGCGTCATGTCGAGATAATGATAGGCGCCGATCAGCGCGTCGCCGCCGCGAGCGCGTGACAGGAAGGTCAGGAAGATGTCGCCGAATTCATTGCGATAGAAGATGCTGGTGCCGGGCAGGTCCTTCGAGCGCAGCGGTCTCTTCTCGAAATTATAGGTGGTTTCGCCGGTAGCGATCTGCTTGTCGGTGAAGGAGACCTGCAGGTCGTAGTTGAAGTCCGACGCGTAGGACGACACCCAGTCGAACTTCCAGCCCATGCGCTGCTTGTAGGGCAGGATCTCGGCCAGCGGCGCGCGCGAGACCACGACCAGCGAGACGTCATGATGCTTCAGATGCTGGTCGGCGCCGTCGATATGGTCGGCGAGGAACGAACAGCCCTGGCAGCGGTGATCGCAGCCCGGCGCCATCATGAAATGGTAGACGATGAGCTGGCTCTTGCCGGCGAACAGGTCGCCAAAGCGCCTCGGCCCTGCTTCGGTTTCGAAGACGTAGTCCTTGCGCAGCTTGAACCAGGGCAACTGCCGCCGTTCGGCGGCGATAAGGTCTCGGAACCGTGTCAGTTCCTTCTCGCGCTCGAGGTGCTTGCGATGCGCCTCAAACCAGTCCTCCCGCGAAACCACGGCATTGCGATGCATGACCATCTCCTGTCCTCTCCTGCCAAGGACGTTCGACATCGGCGCGATCCGACATGGTCGATAGCGGTCGCAGCCCCACAAGTGGGAACGCGGCTCGCAAAAAGCAAAACCCGGGCCATCGGCCCGGGTTTCTTAAGCGCTGCGAAGGGATAGCGTCAGGCGGCTTTCTCCAGCGCCGGCTTCCATTTCCCGAGTGCCGCCAGATGGTTCATGTGGGCGCGGTGGGTGAAGGCGGCCTGGCCGGCGGCGACGTTCGAGGCCTTGCCGCTCCATGCCTTCTGCGGCGCGGCCTGCAGCGCGCGGCCATAGGAGAAGGTCAGTTTCCACGGATGCGGCCCGATGGCGTTGATGGCGTTGAGGTTGGCGGTCGCCTCCTCGTCCTCCTGCCCGCCGGAGAGGAAGGCGATTCCCGGCACGGCGGCCGGCACCACTTCGCGGAACAGTTTTATCGTCTTCTCGGCGATTTCCTCGGGGCTGTCGGTCCTGCCCGACTTCTTGCCGGAGATGACCATGTTGGGCTTCAGGATCGAGCCTTCCAGGACGACGCGCGCCGCGTAAAGCTCGTCGTAGAGCTTGACCAGTGTCGCCTTCGAGACGTCGTAGCAGGTGTCGATCGAATGGGCGCCGTCCATCAGCACCTCCGGCTCGACGATCGGCACGATGCCGGCCTCCTGGCAAAGCGCGGCGTAGCGGGCCAGCGCGTGGGTGTTCGAGGCGATCGAATTGGCCGAAGGCACGCCCTTGCCGGTGTCGATATCGATCACCGCGCGCCATTTGGCGAAGCGGGCGCCGAGCTTGTAATAGTCGGCAAGCCGCTCGCGCAGCCCGTCCAGGCCCTCGGTGATGGTGTCGCCCGGGAAACCGGCCAGCGGCTTGGCGCCGGCGTCGACCTTGATGCCCGGGATCGAGCCGGCGGCCTTGATGATATCGACCAGCGGCGTGCCGTCGGCGGCCTTCTGGCGGATGGTCTCGTCATAGAGAATGACGCCGGAGATGTACTTCGTCATCGCGTCGGAGGCGCGGAACATCATCTCGCGGTAGTCGCGCCGATTGTCGGCGGTCGACTCGACGCCGATGACGTCGAAGCGTTTCTTGATGGTGCCGGAGCTTTCATCGGCGGCCAAAAGGCCTTTGCCATCGGCCACGATCGCGGCGGCGATATCTTCGAGACGTTCGCTCATGGGGCTTCTCCTACGGTGCGTTTGTTCCGCGCTAGCAGAACACTACTGCCAAAGGAATGACCCCGAAAAGCTCGAATCGATTGAAAGTCCTCGATCGCTGTGCCCGCTCGCCAAGTCTTGACGGCTCAGCGCTTCAGCACCTCGACGCCGGGCAGCGGCTTGCCTTCCATCCATTCGAGGAAAGCGCCGCCGGCGGTCGAGACATAGGTGAAGTCGTCGGCGACGCCGGCATGGTTGAGCGCGGCCACCGTGTCGCCGCCGCCGGCGACCGACACAAGCTTGCCCGCCTTGGTGCGGGCCGCCGCATGTTTTGCCGCCGCCACCGTGGCGCGGTCGAAGGGCTCGATCTCGAAGGCGCCGAGCGGCCCGTTCCAGACCAGCGTCGCGGCGCGGTCGATCCAGTCGTTGACGCTCTGCACGGTCTTTGCGCCGACATCGAGGATCATGCTGTCGGCGGGCACGTCCGAGATGGCGACGGTCTCGCTGGCGGCACCCGCCTTGAATTCCTTGGCCACCACGCCGTCGGCGGGCAGGATGATGGCGCAGCCGGCTTCGGCCGCCTCGATCATGATCTGCTTGGCGGTGTCGGCGAGGTCATGCTCGCAGAGCGACTTGCCGACATCGGTGCCGCGCGCTGCCAGGAAGGTGTTGGCCATGCCGCCGCCGATCACCAGCGCGTCGACCTTCTTCACGAGGTTCATCAAAAGGTCGATCTTGCTCGAGACCTTGGCGCCGCCGACGATGGCCACCACCGGGCGGACCGGATTGCCGAGACCTTTTTCCAGCGCGTCGAGCTCGGCCTGCATGGTGCGGCCGGCATAGGCCGGCAAATGACGCGCCAGGCCTTCGGTCGAGGCATGCGCGCGGTGCGCGGCGGAAAAGGCGTCGTTGACATAGATGTCGCCATTGGCGGCGAGCTTTTCGGTGAAGCCCGGCTCGTTCTTCTCCTCGGCCTTGTAGAAGCGGGTGTTTTCGAGCAGCAGCACGTCGCCGTCCTTCATGGCGGCGACGGCATCCGCAGCCTTGTCGCCGACGCAGTCGGCGGCGAAGCCGACCGGGCGGCCGAGAACGTCAGCCGCGGCCCTGGCGATCGGCTCGAGCGAGAACTCGGCAGAGGGGCCGTCCTTGGGGCGGCCGAAATGGGCAAGCAGGATCACCTTGGCGCCCTTTTTCGAGAGCTCGGCGATGGTTGGCGCGATGCGCTCGATGCGGGTGGCGTCGGTCACCTTGCCGTCGGCGACGGGAACGTTGAGGTCGACGCGCACCAGGACGCGCTTGCCGCTGACGGCGCCGATATCGTCGAGTGTCTTGAAGCCGGCCATGGTCGTTCCTTCTTAGTGCGTTTGACGCAATTCCAGACGGAAAATCGCCTACACTTTTCCTGGAATTGCTCTAGCGAAAACGCGGCGACCATACCCGGCGCGAAGGACGATGCAAGGGTCGCGTTGACGGCGCACGCGCAAAAATGATGTCGCCGTGAGACATCAGCCTTCGCCGGTTGCCTTCCGCCCGTCCGGCCCGGACGCCACGGTCTCGATTGGCAGGTCCTCGACCGCCTGTTCTTCCGCCGGCCTGCGCCAGTTGCGGATGATGGCTGCGATGCGGTCGCCGATCTCGCCGGCGCTCATGAACACCGGCACGCGCGCCACCGGCGCGGTCGGCTCGAAGGATAGGCCAAGCCCGGTGATCCTGCCTTTTTCATCGACATCGCGCACGATCAGCTCGATCGGGCCGATCACCACGCGGTCGGCATATTCGGGATGGCCGCCGAGCCGGTCTGAAACCAGCGCGGCGACGGTGAGCTTCTGCTCGGCTTCGGTCAGGCCTGGCCCATAGGCTGCTTCCAGTTCGGCTGCCGAGCGGGCCGGATCGAGGGCGAAGGCGCCGAAGAAATCGGCATCCTCGGGGTCGACCACGGCGCGGCTGGCGAAAAGCTTGTCGAGCAGACGCGGATAGCGATCCGGCACGAAGATGTAGACCTGATCGCCGGCCGCCAACCGGCCCATGTCCTGGAAGCGCATCGAGCGGCCGTCGCGTAGCACCAGAGAGGGCCTGGCCCAGCGCGGGATGCGCTCGCCGCGCGCCACCGGGCTGCCGGGCGCGACGCGATAGGCGAGCAGCTCATGATGCGCCGAGCCCGGCAATTCGAGCTCCACCTTGTCCAGCGGCCCGAGACGCGCCGGCACGATCAGGCCAAGGCGGCGCGCCAGCGGACCGACCGTCCATCCCTGCACCACCAGCGACACGAGCACGATGATAAAGGCGGCGTTGAAGATCAGGCGGCCATGTTCGAGGCCGCCAAGCAAGGGCGTGATGGCAAGCAGGATCGAGACCGCGCCGCGCAGGCCGACCCAGGAGACGAAGGCGACCTCCGGCCGCGGCAGGCGGAACGGGACCAGGCAGAGCCACACCGCCACCGGGCGCGCCACGAAGATCAGGAATAGGCCGAGCAGTACCGCCGGCACCAGGATTGCCGGGAATTGCGAGGGCGTGGCGAACAGGCCGAGGATCAGGAACATGATGATCTGCGCCAGCCACGACATGCCGTCCTGGAAACGCTTCAGGATGGTGACGGCGCGGATGTCGGAATTGCCGGCGATCAGCCCGGCAAGGTAGACGGCAAGGAAGCCCGAGCCGCCGATGGCGCCGGCTGCCGCGAACACCATCAGCGACAGCGTCAGCACGAAGATCGGCAGCAGGCCGTGGTCGAGATTGAGCCGCTCGACAAGGCGCACGATGCCGAAGCCGCCGAGGACGCCGATGACGGCGCCGAGCCCCATATTGGCGAGGAAGCCGAGCAAAAGGTTGGTGGCCAGCACATTGGCTTCCGGGTTGGCATGCGCGGCGATGATCTCGACCAGGGTGATGGTGAGGAAGATGGCGATCGGGTCGTTGGTGCCGGATTCCACTTCGAGCGTCGAACGCACGCGCTCGCGCAGATGGATTTCGCCGGCGCGCAGCAGGAAGAACACGGCGGCCGCGTCGGTGGAGGCGACCGCGGCGCCGAGCAGGGAGGATTCCAGCCAGCTGAGCTTGAAAACATAGGAGGCGGCGGTGCTGAAGATGGCCGTGGTCAGGATAACGCCGATCGTGGCCAGCGACAGCGCCGGCCCGGCCGCTTGCCTGAGCGCGTTGAGCGGCGTGCCGAAACCGGAATCGAACAGGATGACGGCCAAGGCCAACGAGCCGGCAAAATAAGCCAGCCGGGCATTGTCAAATTCGATACCGAGGCCGTCGACGCCGGTGGCAAGCCCGATGCAGAGGAAGAGCAGCAGCAGGGGAGCGCCGAAGCGGAAGGCGATCAGGCTCGAAAACGCGGCGGCGACAATGAGCGCCGTACCGACCAGCGTCACGAGATAGATCGCATGCTCCATCCGCTATTGCCCCTCCAGAATCCCTCTATCCGTGGCTTTGCGGGAGAGTGGGGCGAAGACGTGACCAGTGCAAGGCAACAGCGTGGTTTTTCGCCTTATGCCGCTGATTTTCGGTAAGTTTAGCGGTCGGGGCCGTACAAACGAAAACGCCCGGCTGAAGCCGGGCGCCTTGAACTGTAAATTGACGGCAGCGATCAGGCGATGGTCTTGCCGAAGGCGACGGCGGTGTCGCCCATGCGGTTCGAGAAGCCCCATTCGTTGTCGTACCAGGAGAGCACCGAAACGAAGTTTCCGTCCATCACCTTGGTCTGGTCGAGCGCGACGATCGAGGAATGCGGATCGTGGTTGAAGTCGATCGACACGTTCGGGTGATGGGTGACGGACAGAACACCCTTCAGCTTGCCCTTGGAGGCGGCGATGACCGCCTCGTTGATTTCCTGCGCGGTGGTCGAGCGCTTGGCGATGAACTTGAAGTCGACGACCGAGACGTTCGGGGTCGGCACGCGGATCGAAATGCCGTCGAGCTTGCCCTTGAGCTCGGGCAGCACGAGGCCGATCGCCTTGGCAGCACCGGTCGAGGTCGGGATCTGCGAGAGCGCAGCGGCGCGGGCGCGGTAGAGGTCCTTGTGCATGGTGTCCAGCGTCGGCTGGTCGCCGGTATAGGAGTGGATCGTCGTCATCATGCCCTTCTCGATGCCGACGGTCTCGTGCAGCACCGCCGCCAGCGGCGCCAGGCAATTGGTGGTGCAGGACGCGTTCGAGATGACGATGTGGTCCTTGGTCAGCTTGTCGTGGTTGATGCCGTAGACGACGGTGAGGTCGGCGCCTTCGGCCGGAGCCGAAACGAGGACGCGCTTGGCGCCGGCGGTCAGGTGCGCGGCGGCCTTGTCGCGGGCGGTGAAGATGCCCGTGCATTCGAGCGCGATGTCGACGCCGAGCTCCTTCCACGGCAGCTGGGTCGGATCCTTGATCGCGGTGACCTTGAACTTCTCCTTGCCGACCGAGATCTGGTCGCCATCGACACTCACCTCATGCGGGAAGCGGCCATGCACGCTGTCGTAGCGCAAAAGGTGCGCGTTGGTCTCGACCGGGCCGAGGTCGTTGACGGCGACCACGTCTATGTCCTTGCGGCCGGATTCATGGATGGCGCGAAGGATGTTGCGGCCGATGCGGCCAAATCCGTTGATGGCAACTCTGACGGTCATTGTTCTCTCCCTTGGGGGCTGGAAAGCGGATGGGTCCGCAGCTTCATAACGGCGGAAGGCCCAAGAATCCAGCCGCAGAACGTCGCATTTAAATCGATTAGGTTGGTCCAGCCCGGCAAAACCGTCTATCGGCGCTGCCGGGCCCGAGGCAATTCCTACTCGCCGTGCAGGCGGGCTTCGACCGCCTTGGCCGCGGCATCGGCGGTGATGCCGAAATGCGGATAGAGCTGTTCGATCGTGCCCGAGGCGCCGAAGCCGTGCATGCCGACGAAGATGCCGTCGGTGCCGATCAGGTGGTCCCAGCCCTGGCGGATGCCGGCTTCGATCGCGACCTTCACCTTGGCGTTGCCGATCGTCTTCTTGCGATAATCCTCGCTCTGCAGGTCGAACAGCTCGAAGCAGGGCACCGAGACGACGCGGGTCGGATGGCCGTGCTTTTCGAGCAGGTCGCGCGCGCCGAGGGCGATCTCGACCTCGGAGCCGGTGGCGAAGATCGTCACCACGGCCTCGCCGCTGGCGGCGGCCAGCTCGTAGGCGCCCTGGCTGGAGAGGTTTTTCGCCGAATGCTCGGTGCGCACCGTCGGCAGGTTCTGACGGGTCAGCGCCAGCGTCGACGGCGTCTTTTCGGATTCGAGCGCGATCTGCCAGCATTCGGCCGTCTCGACCGCGTCTGCCGGGCGGAAGACATTGTGGTTCGGGATGGCGCGCAGCGCCGCCAGATGCTCGACCGGCTGGTGGGTCGGGCCGTCCTCGCCGAGGCCGATCGAGTCATGCGTCATGACGAAGATCGAGCGGATGCCCATCAGCGAGGCCAGTCGCATCGAGGGGCGGGCATAGTCGGAGAAGCACATGAAGGTGCCGCCATAGGCGATCAGGCCGCCGTGCAGCGTCAGGCCGTTGATCGCCGCCGCCATGCCATGCTCGCGGATGCCGTAATGGACATAACGCTGGCCGTAGTCGTCGGGCGTGATGTTCTTGGTCTGGCTGGTCTTGGTGTTGTTGGAGCCGGTGAGATCGGCCGAGCCGCCGATGGTTTCCGGCACCGCGCCGTTGATGACTTCCAGCGCCATTTCCGACGATTTGCGGGTGGCGACCTTCGGCTTGTCGGCCGAGAGCTTCTTCTTGTAGTCGGCGATGACGGCGTCGAAATTCGACGGCAGCTTGCCGGCGAGGCGACGTTCGAACTCAGCCTTCAGCGTCGGCTCGGCCTTGGCCAGGCGACCTTCCCAGTCGGCGCGCGCCTTGGTGCTGTTTTTGCCCACGGCGCGCCAGGCGTCGAGGATGTCGGCGGGAATTTCGAAGGGCGGCGATTCCCAGTTGAAGAATTTGCGCGCGCCGGCGATTTCCTCGGCACCCAGCGGCGAGCCATGCGCCTTGTTGGTGCCGGCCTTGGTCGGAGCGCCGAAGCCGATGGTGGTCTTGCAGGCGATCATCGTCGGCTTGTCGGAATGGCGCGCCGCCTCGATGGCGTAGGCGATCGCTTCCGGATCGGTACCGTCGATATGGCTGGCGTTCCAGCCGGAAGCCTGGAAGCGGGCGACCTGGTCGGTGTTGTCGGCCAGCGAGACCGGGCCGTCGATCGAGATGTTGTTGTTGTCCCAGAAGACGATCAGCTTGTTCAGCTTCAGATGCCCGGCCAGCGCGATGGCTTCCTGGGAGACGCCTTCCATCAGGCAGCCGTCGCCGGCCAGCACATAGGTGTAGTGGTTGACGAGGTCGTTGCCGAAGGCGGCGTTCATGATGCGCTCGCCGAGCGCGAAGCCGACCGAATTGGCAAGGCCCTGGCCGAGCGGACCGGTGGTGGTCTCGATACCGGCGGCATGGCCGTATTCGGGATGGCCGGCGGTCTTGGAGCCGAGCTGGCGGAAATGCTTGATCTGGTCGATCGTCATATCCTCATAGCCGGTGAGGTAGAGGAGCGAATAGAGCAGCATCGAGCCGTGGCCGGCCGACAGGATGAAGCGGTCGCGGTCGGCCCAGTGCGGCGCCTTGGCGTCGAATTTCAGGAAACGGCTGAACAGCACCGTGGCGATGTCGGCGCAGCCCATCGGCAGGCCGGGGTGACCGGAGTTCGCCTTCTCGACGGCATCCATGGAAAGGAAACGGATCGCGTTGGCCATCCGATCATGTTGTTCACGCGACGTCATGCTTCCTCCGGAAGTGGGTTGGAGCCTGGGGAGAGCCCTTGGAAAAGATGCCGCGACACATAGCAGGCACGGCCTTTTAGTCAACAAATCGGGGTGGATTTTGCCGGGCTTGTGATGGCATCGAGCGCCTTACATTAGCGATAGCGGGGGACAGTCGCGAGAGCTTTGTTGACGCGCCCTTCACCCGGTGCCTAATCTTTCCGAGGTAACGCGTTCTGAACGCGAGCGATTCGGTGATGGGCAGGGCATAGGACGAGGCCATGACCGGGGAAACGACCCTCAAGGAAGTCATCGCCAGGCTGGGCAAAGCCATGGAAGGGCTGGAAAACGCCGTGGCGGCGAAGCTTGAGCATGAGCGCGATTATTCGGAAGCCGAGGCCGAGGTGCAGCGCATGAACGCCGACCGTTCGCGCCTGGCGCAGGAGCTCGACAATTCCGAAGCGCGCGCCGAGCGGCTTGAAGATGCCAACAAGGAAGTGTCGCGCCGGCTGGTGACCGCCATGGAAACCATCCGGGCGGTTCTGGACAGGTAGGGTCAATGGCACAGGTCACCGTTTCCATCGACGGCAAGCAGTACCGGATGGCCTGCGACGAGGGCCAGGAAGAGCATCTGATCGACCTTGCCGAGCGCTTCGACCGCTATGTCTCGCATCTGAAGGATTCCTTTGGCGAGATCGGCGACCAGCGGCTCACCGTCATGGCCGGCATCATGGTGATGGACGAGCTCTCGGAGCTCACCAAGCGCGTCAAGGGCATGGAGAGCGAAGTGCTGACCTTGCGAAAGACCCGCGACGAGGCGCTGACCAAGGCCGACAAAAGCGACAGCGTGCTGACCACGGCGCTCGGCGCGCTGGCGCAGCGCATGGAAGATCTCGCGGCGACGCTGGCGTTAAAGAAGGCCTGAGCGGCTTCTCCTCTATCGGAAGTAGAAAATCCTGCCGCGGCTCACCGATGGCAGCGAAAATTTTTGTTCCGTGAGGGCCGCCGCCATCGTGTGCGGCGTTTTACCGGTGCAGTGATGGTGCTAGGCTTCGGAGCCGGCAACGGCCAGCCGCAAGCCGGCTACAATTTTTCAAAATAGGGTAGGGATAGGCCATGAGTCTTCGTATCAACGATATCGCGCCGGATTTCACGGCCGAGACCACACAGGGCACCATCAAGTTCCACGACTGGATCGGCGACGGCTGGGCGGTGCTGTTCAGCCACCCAAAGAATTTCACGCCGGTCTGCACCACCGAGCTCGGCACCATGGCCGGTCTCGAAAGCGACTTCAAAAAGCGCAACGTCAAGATCATCGGCATCTCGGTCGATCCGGTGTCCAGCCACGACAAGTGGCAGGCCGACATCAAGACCGCCACCGGCCATACGGTGAACTATCCGCTGATCGGCGACAAAGACCTCCATGTCGCCAAGCTCTATGAAATGCTGCCGGCCGGTGCCGGCGAGAGCTCGGAGGGCCGCACGCCGGCCGACAACGCCACCGTGCGCTCGGTCTACGTCATCGGTCCGGACAAGAAGATCAAGCTGGTGTTGACCTATCCGATGACCACGGGCCGCAACTTCGACGAGATCCTGCGCGTCATCGATTCCATCCAGCTGACGGCCAAGCACCAGGTGGCGACGCCGGCCAACTGGAAGCAGGGCGACGACGTCATCATCACCGCCGCCGTCTCCAACGAGGACGCGATCAAGCGTTTTGGGGCGTACGAGACGGTGCTGCCTTATCTGAGGAAGACCAAGCAGCCCTCGGCGTGAGCCTTTCCTTCTCCCCGTTCCACGGGGAGAAGGTGCCCGAAGGGCGGATGAGGGGCGGCGCGGCGGTCGAGGATGGAGCGCCAAGCTGCTCGGAGATCTGTGCTGAGCAATTAACCTCGCAGCGTCGGCGCTGCCCCTCATTGTCCTGCCCTCCTTCGCAGCAGCTGCGCTGCAGCTACGGAGGATGAACCGGGCATTTCTCCCCGTATGGTGATGGGGAGAAAGGGGCTAATTCGCCGCCTTCGCCAAAAACAAAAAAGCGGCGCCGAAGCGCCGCCTTTATCCATTGATACCTTGAGCTTGTTACGCCGCAGGCTGCGCCTCGATGGTGCGCAGCGCCTGGGTCTGGCGCTTGGCGGCGGCCTTGACCGCGTCCTGCACCTTCTCGAAGGCGCGCACCTCGATCTGGCGCACGCGCTCGCGGCTGATATCGAACTCGGCCGACAGCTCTTCCAGGGTCAGCGGCTCCTCGGCGAGGCGACGTGCCTCGAAGATGCGCCGCTCGCGCTCGTTGAGCACCGACAGAGCGCCCGACAGCATGGAGCGCCGGTTTTCCAGCTCGTCCTGCTCGATCAGCATCTCTTCCTGGCTTTCGTGGTCGTCGACCAGCCAGTCCTGCCATTCGCCGGACTCGCCCTCGCTCGCCCGGATCGGGGCGTTGAGCGAAGCGTCGCCCGACAGGCGGCGGTTCATCGACACCACTTCCGCCTCGGAAACATTGAGGCGGGTGGCGATCTCGGCGATCTGGTCGGGCTTCAAGTCGCCATCGTCGAGCGCCTGGATCTTGCCCTTCACCTTGCGCAGGTTGAAGAACAGGCGCTTTTGGTTGGCGGTCGTGCCCATCTTGACCAGGCTCCACGAGCGCAGGATGTATTCCTGGATCGAGGCCTTGATCCACCACATGGCATAGGTGGCGAGCCGGAAACCACGCTCCGGTTCGAATTTCTTAACGGCCTGCATGAGGCCGACATTGCCTTCCGAGATCACCTCGCCGATCGGCAGGCCGTAGCCGCGATAGCCCATGGCGATCTTGGCGACGAGCCGCAAATGGCTGGTGACGAGCTTGTGGGCAGCCGTAGTGTCCTGATGCTCGGCATAACGCTTGGCGAGCATGTACTCTTCCTGCGGCTGAAGCATGGGAAAGCGGCGGATTTCTTCCAGGTAGCGGGCGAGACCGCCTTCACCGGAAACGATACTGGGTAATGATTGGGCCATGATAGCGCCCCCTCTCTCTTTGGAGTGGATGCCCCCGAAACGCGGCGGGCATTCGTCACGGATGCCAAAGGCTCATCCGCGACAACCTCTATATATAGGAACAAAACCAGAAAAGACAGGCATTTGTTCAACGCTAAACAGTCTGTCACGCTGAAGTGAACAACGCCGGTCAGGTTTTTTGATGGCTGGTTTGCAGCTTGTTGGTGGCGGGTCGGTTCAAATTTTTCGGAAGTCGCCGACGAGTTCCTCCATGTCTGCCGGCATCGGCGCTTCGAACCTCATCATCAGATGGGTGGTCGGATGCCGGAATTCAAGGAGCCAGGCATGCAAGGCCTGCCGCGGAAAGGCGGTGACCTTGGTTTTCAAGGGTTCGGGCAGACGGTTGGCCTTGGTGCGGAAGGCCTGCCCGTAATCCGGGTCGCCGATCACGGGGTGGCCGATATGGGCCATGTGGACGCGGATCTGGTGGGTACGGCCGGTCTCCAGCCGGCATTCGACCAGGCTTGCGCTGGCGAAAGCCTGCTGGTCCTCGCCGAAGCGTTCGACAACGCTGAAATGGGTGACGGCATGGCGGGCATCGTCACGGCTTTCCGGCACCACGGCGCGGCGGACGCGGTCGGCGGCGCGGCCGAGCGCGGCGTCGATGGTGCCGGCCTGCCGTTGCGGGATGCCCCAGACCAGCGCCAGATAGGCGCGTTCGAGATCGCCGGTGCGGCCGTGATCGGCAAAGGCCTCCGACAGGGCCTTGTGCGCCCGGTCGGTCTTGGCCACGACCATGACGCCGCTGGTCTCCTTGTCCAGCCGGTGGACGATGCCCGGCCGCCTGACGCCGCCGATGCCGGATAGGCTGTCGCCGCAGTGATGGATCAGCGCGTTGACCAGCGTGCCGGTCCAGTTGCCGGCGCCGGGGTGGACGACCAGTCCCGCGGGCTTGTCGATCACGATGAGCTCGTCGTCCTCGTAGAGGATGTCGAGGGGAATGTCTTCGCCTTGCGGCTCGGCCGGTTCCGGCGCGGGCACCAGGATCTCAATCCGCTCACCGGCGATCAGCTTGCGCTTGGCTTCCAGCACCGGCTTGCCGGCGATGGAGACCGCGCCTTGCTTGATCAGCGCCTGCACGCGGCTGCGCGAGAGCTCCGGTCCGAGCCGGCCGGCAAGCCACTGGTCGAGCCGCTGGCCGGCGGCGTCCGTGCCGGCTTCGAGCACGACGGCTTCGCCGGATTCCTCGTCCGCCAATTCGTCCTCTATCAATATCGGGGTCTCTTCGTTATGAGCGCTCATCGAAACCCGTTGCGGATTGTTTAGCCATGGCCCGGCCGATCGCCGATGAAGATGAGGAAAAGCCGCTCGACCCCGCGGCCGAGAACGTGCGCCGCAAGCTCGTCCGCTTCATGATCGTCAATCTCGGCCTTCTGTTCCTCGCCCTTATGGTGGTGATCGGGGCGCTTGTCTACAAAGCCCGCAACGCCCCTGTCGCCGGCCCGGCGCCGGCCGGCGAGGTCCAGGCGCCCTCTGGAGCGCCGCTCTCCGGCGACATCGTGCTGCCGGTCGGCGCCAAGGTGGTCAGCCAGTCGCTCTCCGGCAACCGCCTGTCGATCGACGCCGAGCTTGCCGACGGTAGCCGTTCGATCTTCGTCTACGACATCGCAGAGCGCCGCGTCATCGGCCAGTTCCCAATCCGAAACAAATGAGCCCGCAATGCGGACAAACGAGTTTGCCGCGGACATGAGCGGCTTTGCCGTAAACCGCAGCATCGCGACCGTCGCGCTCGTCGTCGGCAATTACGACGAGGCGATCGCCTGGTATGTCGAGCGGCTCGGCTTCGTGCTCACCGAAGATGTCGATCTCGGCGGCGGCAAGCGCTGGGTCACCGTCGCGCCGGCGAACGGCCAGGGTGCGCGGCTGCTCCTGGCGGAGGCCTCCGGCGAGGAGCAGGCAAGCCGCATCGGCAACCAGACCGGTGGCCGGGTCTTCCTGTTCCTGGAAACCGACGATTTTTCCCGCGACCACCAAGCGATGCTCGGCAGGGGTGTCGAGTTCCGCGAAGCGCCGCGCCACGAGGCCTATGGCACGGTGGCGGTGTTCGCCGATCTCCACGGCAATCTCTGGGACCTGATCGAGCCGAAGCGGCAGGGCTAACCAAGGCCACTCGTCAAAGCGCAAAGCGGTCGAAAGCCCAAGCGGGGCATTCCTTGGCAAGCCAACGAATGCCCCGCTTGGGTCTTTTTGTTTGTCGCGGATTTCTGCCGGAAAACCGCACGACACTTTTCCGGAATCTGCTCGGTTGCTTTTTCCCCGCCGCCAGCCTATGTAGCCGGTTCTTGAGCGCGCCCATCGTCTAGCGGTCAGGACACCGCCCTCTCACGGCGGGAACAGGGGTTCGATTCCCCTTGGGCGTACCAAATATTTTCAATCACTTAGCGATACGGCGGACGGAACCGTCAAATAACGGTCAAATAAGCCTTCCGAGCGCTGCAATTTTGCAATGTAAGATGCGTCGCGACGACGCTGCCATTCCGGTGACGAAGGCGCTTGCAGCGGCTACGGCGACGAAGATCAGGCCACGCGGTACGCTCGCCAACCGCAGTCGGCGGGAGCACCTAGCACCGGTGCGCCTGAGCCATTGGTCGGAACCGGCTGTCGTACTTTGTTCAAGCCCTTTTCCCCGCGACGGAGAATGCTCCAAAAAATGTGGCGAGGGTCTAAAGCGCGTCGCGCTGGAACGGATTCAGGCGACGCGCTTTAGGTCCTTCGTTGATGCATGTCGTTGCCGCAAAACCGAGGTCACTTTTGCGCGACATGCATTAGTAGTAGACGGGCGAGGCATTCACCTAAGTCTGCCGAAGAATTGGCTAACGTACATATCCAGCAAGCTGCTGACGCGCCAACGGTACAGCCGCGCGGCCACTCTTTCGCGCCCCATAACCGTTTCCGCATGTTCTGTCGCGAGTTTGAGCAGCGTTTCGGAGACTTCCTGCGCCGACCAGCCTCTAACAAGGGAGGCCTTCACCAAAGCTTCAAACGCGGGCTCGAGGGCAACTTCGCAGTTGATGGGGCGGTCGGGGCTCCCATCAGGAAGCAGAGGCGATTGGATTGGTGGCAGCGGGGCCATGCACCCAGAAAGCGCAAACACGGAGAATCGTTCCGCCCGTCATTGGCGCTTTTTTAGTAGGCGCTAACGGAATGTCCATCCTATGGACTCTGGCACGGCAGGCGGCTTAGTCAAGAAATTGCTAATATTCACCGATAGCCCGCTGCAAGATGTGCCACCATCACCCGCAGCGGGCTAGGGGTGGCCGGCGCCTCTCGTTGGAGATTGCCTAAGGGTGCGCCGGCCTGGCGAACCGTGGTCCGCCGCATATGCAGTATGACTAAAGTGGCGGATGCCAGAAATGGTGTGATCGCGGAAGCCCTTGGCAAGCGCGCCGGTGGCTGGCGAGGCCGCATTCCAACAGTCATGCCTTTCTAGAATTTTGCTTTGCGGCCCTGTAGTCAGCTTCCCACGGCAATGCGTCAAAGTCCGGCTTGATCCCCCCAGCACGGTAGGCGTCCTGGGCCATGTAATTGCAGTTGGCCTTATCCAGGATGCAGGCAAAGGGCGGATTTCCAGGACATCGATAAAGGCCTACTGCGTCCATCTTAGAAATTCCCCGTGAATATTTCAGAATGGATCCCATAGCTGCCTGCGCATGTCGCCCTTCATTGTGATGAGGTGCTCGACCCAATAGTCGGGAACTGGACGAGTTGGCGATTAGCAACCCGAGAGCTTGAGCGGAAACAACGGGTGCGTACCCGTCTGCCGGCCCGTCGCGGGGCGCCCTCAAGCCGGCGGCGGGCTCCGGAAGGCCCGCCTTTTTCGTTCACGAAACGACCGGCATAAGATCACGCCGGGCGGTCTGCCTGCGCCACTGGCGAGCGCCCACACAAGCTTGTGCTGGACCGCAGCAGCTCAATCCTGGCCGCATGCGCGCCAGTGTGACGAAGCTTACAGTTGTAAAGGATCGTGTATGCGATCAGTCCGAGCAAAGGTGTTGGGGTACGTGCTTGGCTGGGGGATGCGTATGCCCTTATCAAATGACCTGGGCGACAAGAACCTGATGTTTGATTGCCCGGAGTGCCATAGGAAGATTGTCAAGAAAGGCTCTTGGATCAAGAGCGTCGCAACCTTCAGATGTGAGGGTTGCTCTGCAACTGTGCGAATGACTTATAGGCACAAGCTCGCAATTTTCGAGCGACACTCGACCGCGCATCGGGTGGGCAGTCCATCGGGGTAACAGTAGCGGCCCTAGGGCGGCCCGGCCGCGTAAGGCGGGGGGTGCCGCGCGCGAGCCGGGCCTGGCCGGCGCGGGGTTAGGGGTAGGAACAAAACGCCGACCTGAATGTCATTATATCAGGGACTGCTAATTCACTCGCCGTACGAACGGAGGACGTTACACTGCCGCCGCCCGATTGCAGAAAACCCCTGCAACGGCTTAGACAGACACTGGCAAAAGGGTTTGCCTGATGCGGCCCGGCAGTCCGCGTTGGGGTGAGTTGGGCTGACCGCCGAGCCTAGTCAACTCGGGGGCAAGACGGCTAAAACCAGACCGTAGTATTAGCGATCCCGCAACAATACCCTGCGCGGCGTTTTCGCCCGTTTTGGCCGGAGCCCTCGACGGGTTGGTCCGTCTCATAACATCGAACCTTGTGCTTGCGCCTGCTGCGGAAACTTGATCTGCGTCGCAGGCTTGTCGGCGATGACCAGCGCGTCATCAGGTGTCGTGCGCTGGAGCGCCTTTGCTTCCGACCATGCCGCTGTCATCCACGTCTCGATCTCTTCCTGCGTAGTCAGGATCACCGGCATGGCCTTCTCGTGGATCGGCGCTACCAAAGCATTCGGTTTGGAGGTCATGAAGCCGCAACGCTGCGCGAACTGCCTACGCAGGAACAGCGTCAGCGGAGCCCTTCCGAGTAGCTCGCCAAGCACCAAGCTGTTATCTCGAACAATCGAGCCGCGTCATGAACGCCCGGCCCTGAATCCATTCCCGTCACCGAGAACTGCATGGATAGGTCAAGGGCAACTTTGTTATGTTATACACGCCGCGTTCTCGGGGCGGATACGGGTCGATGGATCAGGAAAGACTTCTAGCCGCAGTCCTCTTGGCTGATGTCGTGGGCAGCACGCCGCTCTATGAGCGCATCGGCGACGATGCCGCCCTGCAGCAGGTGTCGGATTGCCTGGACGTGATACGCGAGATCGCCGGCCGGCACGGCGGTGATTTCATTTACTCGAAGGGCGATGACGTGCTCAGCCTGTTCGAGAGACCGGAGGCGGCGCTGGGGGCTGTCTGCCAAATCAGCAGCCAACTGACGAAAGGACCGTTGAGCGCCCGTATCGGTTTGCATTTCGGGGCGGTCATTCGCGCCCGGGGCGCGCTATTCGGCGACGTTGTCAATGTCACCGCAAGGTTGTCCAGCACGGCCAATCCCGGGGAGGTGTTGATCAGCCAGAGCTTCTTCGAAGCCCTTTCCGCAGGCAGCCGCGGTGCCTTGCGGCTTCTCGACAAAATGGCCTTCAAGGGGAAGCAAGAACTCTTCGATGTCTATACGCTGGGGAGAGACGACGGGGTTCCCAGCACGCACATCACCAGCCGGGGCACCTTTGTCGACAGGCGCTCCGCCCTGCCGCGGCAGATCAATCTGGTCATCCGCTATGGAGATCAGTTGCGAACCTGCCGAAACAACGAATCGGTGACGATCGGCCGATCTCCCGAATGCAATATCGTCGTCCAGCGGCCCTGGGTCTCACGGCACCACGCGACTTTCACCATTTCGAACGGCAAGGCCCGGTTTATTGAGCGAAGCTCGTCGGGCACATTTTTGTCGATGGGACCCGGCCATGAAGTATTCGTGCGCCGTGAAGATGTTCTGCTCTTCGGCTCCGGCGTCATCTCGCCTGGACGGACATCGTCGCTCGGCGACGCCCAGCTTCTTCACTACGAAATTACCTCAAGCTGACCCGGCTGAGGTCGTTAGCCGCGACCGTCAAGGCAAAGCCACACCGACCGATCTAAAGTTAAAGCTGTCGGCGCCGTATCGTTTCGGCGAGCTCGGCAAAGGCCTCCACGATTCCCTCGCCGTTCTTGGCGCTCACGAACTTGACGCTCGATCGCGGCAGCTGGCCGATCTCTTCGGCACTGCCGGGGGCTTCGGCGAGATCGATCTTGTTCACGAGGGCCCTGTACGGCCTGCCCGGAAATCTCGTCTCGAAGCTGCGAACCAGCTCGACCATGCGCGTCACGGTTTGCGGGCGCGTCACGTCCGACACGACGATGGCGGCCGACGCGCCGGTCACGTAGACGGTGTCGAAGATGCGCGTCCCGAAATCGCCGTCGGTGTCCCATAGCACGAGGCGCGCCGCGTCGCCGCCGCGGACCGGATCGGCCGGAACATCGTAGCTGAGCACCTCGACACCGAGCGTCGATTTGTATTCGCCGTCGAAGCGATCGTGCACGAGGCGATACATGATGGACGTCTTGCCCACACCCATGTCGCCAAGCAGCATGACCTTTGCGCTGAGCATCATTGAGGGCGCTCGGCGCGGAACACGTTTTCGAAGGTGACGCGGCGGTTGCCTTCGCTCGGCACGTCGGAAATCGGCATCGATGACGAGCGCGAAACCACGAACAACCGCGACGGCTCGATCCCGAGCGAGGTCAATTTCCTCACCACCTGATCCGCTCTCTTGCGGGCGACCGCGCGGTTGGTCGTTTCCGTTCCGGTGTCATCCGCGTGCCCGACGACCCGGATCCTCAGGTCGTTGCCCGCAAGAAGTCCGGCCAGATCGCGGATCTGCTGGTCGGCCGCCTTGTCATCGGCAAAGGCGTCGGCGTCGCCAAAGAAGATTGCCGTCGCGGTCATGAAGCGATCGAGCCGCTCGGCGGGGCCGTCGGCGATCGACCGCATGGCATCATATTGCTGGTTCCTGGATTTTGTTTCCTCGGTGAGCGCTGCCCGTGTCTGGTCAAGGCCTGCCTGCAGGCCGGCAAGGGATTTCGCCTCTTCTTCACTCGGCACGCGCGCCTGATCGATGCGGGCCTGCAAGCTGGCGAGGGACTGCCGCTGACCGGCAACCGCTTCGCCGGTTTCGCCGGCGGACCTCTGCAAGCCGGCGAGAGATTGCCGCAGTTCAGCGAGCGCCCGGCGGTTTTCGTCGATGCCCGCCTGGAGGCCGGTCGCCGATTGCCGCAGGGCGTCGATGTCGGCGCTGAGCGTCGCCAATTGTTCCGTGCCTGGCACGACGCCGATTCGGCCGACGACCCGATAGGGCGTGGCGGCCGTGGCCAGGGCGTCGATCAGCGGAGCCGTCTGCACCTGGCTTGGCTCTATGCCGGAGACCGAGACGCTGCGGTTGCGGTGGTCGAAATCCAGACGCAGCGGAAACGTTTCCAGCAGCGGTTCCTTGCCGGCCAGTTCCTGGAGCGCATCGTTGGTGCGGCGCTCCAGCATCGTGCGGGTCCAATAGACGCTCGCCAGCCATGCCAACCCGGCGGCGACGAGAGCCGCGAGCACGAACAGGACGACCTTTGCGCTCCGACGCGGCTTCGGCTCCACGGCAGGACCCGCTTCTATGGAGGAGGCCAGCGACGCCAGCATGGCCGCGTCGCAGCCGATGCCGCCATCCATGGTCTCGATCGTGTCGAAGAAAAGCGAATTGATCCTGGCGTCGTCGGTGGGGCGAAGGGGGCCGATGCATTCCGCCGCCAGGATGAACCGGGGCGAGGCGCGCAGCACGATCTCGCGTCCGCCGAAATCGAGCTGCTGCAGATTGCCCTCTCCCGCCAGGGCCTGGACGGAAAATTCCAGGATCGCCGCGACCATCGCGCTCAGCAGGTCGGCCCGCTCGTCAGAGGTCTCTTGGCGCTTCCAGTCCGCGACGAGGCGTCCGTTGCCGCGCTCGATCATGAGCAGCCGGTTGACGCGCGGCGGACTGGCATTTGCCAGAACGAACTCGCTGATCGGACGGCCCGTCGCCAGCGACTTGATGCGCCCGATCCACAGCTCCGTGGATGTCAGGGCGTTGAGGCGCTGCTCCAGCCGCGCGACGAGTTCCTTGAAAGCGTTTGCCACGGCCGCGCTGACCAGCCTGCCCGTGATCGGGTAGAGCGCATCGACCATGAGGTCGCGTGAGTTCCTGATCTCGCTGCGGATCGCGGAGACCACCGATGGCGCGATGACGTTCGCCAGTTCGCGCGGCCGAACGACCTCGGCGCGCTCCAGCGCTGCGACGAGGATGTCGGCCGTTGCCGTTTCCAGGCGGGAGGGGCTGCCTATATACTGCTGAAGCAGGGCGACGTCCGCCCCCAGCGCCTCGAGACGCGCCGCCTCCGTTTGAAAGAGCAGTTTTCTAAGCTGCTCGATCTCACGGTTCTGGCCGGCGGCGGACGTCATGCTACTTTCCCGCGCGGCCGGACCCTAGCCCGCTGATGGTTGCTCCAAGCTCCGAAATCGCGGCGCCGATGTCCCTTTGCGAGGCGAGCCGCTTCTGTTCGGTCTCCCGCTCAAGTTCCAGGATGTGCGCCTGCAGGATCGCGAGCTCTTTGGCAAAGTCCGCCTGGAGCTGCTTGATGGTGGCCTGCATTTCCTCGCGCAGGCCGGCAAGGTTGCTCTCGATCGATCGCTGCGCGCCTCCGAACAGGAGATTGCGAACCTGATCGATCGTCGCGTCGGGATGGATGGTCGCTTCCGATCCGTTGGCGGATGCGGCTCCATCCTTGGCTTTTCCAGCTTGCTCGGCGGCTTTCATGTTCGTTCCCCGGTTTTCCACGCTCACTGACACTGTGACGATCGTTATATCAAATCCTAATTCGTGCGACAGGCAATCGACTTATTGCCGTCGCCGGGCTGTCATAGGTCGAGCGTGGCATTCGCGCCGCCATGTCCATCGTCACCTATCGCAATGACTACCCTCACGCCAGTCATCCTTCGAGCCTGATCGGATCGAGGCTGTCAGGCTGCCGCCGAATATGACCTTCGTCATCTCCGGTCCTGACCTTCGTCAGGTGTCGCGACCCGACGAAACGACCTAGATCAGAACGACTGAACGCTGCGCGACGGCGGACGTGATTTTCGACGGGAGGTTTCCGGATGGGATTTTTGGACAGTCTGCAAAGCGCGTTGCAGGGCGGGCAGCAGGGCGGAGGCTCGAACCTCCTGGCGGATGCGTTGACCAGTGTTGGCGGTTATCAGGGGGTGCTTGCCATGCTGCAGAAGTCGGGTCTCGGCGACCGCGTCGAATCCTGGCTGAGCACCAACGGCGCCAATCTTCCGATCGCGCCCGACGAGATCAAGTCGGCTCTTGGCGACCAACGTCTTCAGCAACTGGCGAGCCAGTTCGGGATTCCGCTGGATCAGGTGGCCGCCGTGTTGGCACAGCATCTTCCGGCCGCCGTCGACCAGGCCAGCCCCGACGGGGTGCTCGCGACGCGCCGCGGCTGACACCACGGGCGACAAGACAAATCCGGACATGGCTTTGCGGCAACCAGGCCGCGCGGCTCGACGGCAACGTCGCTGTTCAGCCGGAAACGAGAGGGCAAGCGTGTGAGCAAGCAAGACGAACTGATCAGCAAATATGCGGCGGACCTGAGGGTGAAGTGCGGCCTTACGGCGGATATGGATCTCTTGACGAAGGTGACGAAGGGCTGCGGCCCGGCGATCTACGACAAGGATGCATCCACCGTTTCGGCTTCGGACAAGGAGGAGCTGGAACGGGTCAAGCAGAATTTTCTCGTCAAAAGACTGGGGCTCGCGGCCGATGCCGGCCTGGACGCGGGGCTCGCCAGGGTCATCGACCAGTACGGCCGCACCAACCGCAACAAACATCGCGCGGTCTTCTACTATCTGCTCGTCAAGCATTTCAGGCGCGAGAGCGTCTTCGCCTGACGGCGGCAACAGGCAAATGGCTAAGAGGAGATGGGGATGCTGAAAGAATTCCAGGAATTCATTTCCAAGGGCAATGTGATGGACCTGGCCGTCGGCGTCATCATCGGCGCCGCCTTTGGCAAGATCGTCGATTCACTCGTCAACGACATCATCATGCCGATCGTCGGCGCGATCTTCGGCGGGCTGGACTTCAACAACTACTTCTTCGGACTGTCCTCGAACGTCCATTCGGCCACGCTGGCCGATGCCAAGAAAGAGGGCGCGGTCTTTGCCTATGGCAGCTTCATCACCGTGGTGCTGAACTTCCTGATCCTTGCCTTCATCATCTTCCTGATGGTCAAGGCGGTGAACAATATGCGCAAGCGGCTTGAGCGCGAAAAGCCGGCCCCTGCCGCCGCGCCGCCGCCTGCCGATGTGCAGCTTCTGACCGAAATCCGCGACCTGCTCGCGAGAAAATAGCAGAATCGTTCGAGGCGGCCGGACCCTGGTCCGGCCGCCTCGATCTCGCTCCAGACTGCGTCGTTTCTCAATCCGCAAGCCCTCTCGGCCGATCAGCGGAAATCTTCAGCACAGCGTTCCGCCTCTAACAAAATCGCCCGCGAACCATGGGCAAGGCTTCGGACATGACGATCGTTGCGGAATTGCTGACGAAGCTCGACGATACCATGCGGACCGTCAAAGGCCATTTGGCCGAAATGGATACCGAGCGGCTCAACGCACTCGTGCGCCTGCTCGCGCCGCGACCGTCGGTTGGCAGCGCCGAGATGGTCCTGACCATACTGGCGCTTCGTGAAATCGAAGCTCGCAATCAGGCAAGGAAATAGCCGTCGAGGGCCTCAGCGAGGCACCGGCGTCGTCTTCTCCGACCTGCCGCCAAGAACAGGAACTCAGGCAACCAGACTTCCCCGTGGCTTTCCTAAACCCCGAGCCGCGGGCCTTTCTGAGCAATCGACGGCCCTGCCGTGCCGGACGGGCGTTAACCCGCGAGATCGCTCAGCCTATCGTTTTGATGGCCAGTTCGGTCCGGTTCTTGGCCCCGCACTTCTCCAGGATCGTGCTGACGTAGTTCTTTATCGTCCCCTCGGCCAAATGCAGTTGGGCGCCGATTTCGCCATTGCTCTTGCCTTCGACGATCAGTTTGAGGATTTCGTTCTCGCGCGCGGTGAGGTCGCCGCGCGCCGGCGCGCTCGCCGGGGCGTGGCGCGGACGCAATCGCTTGAATTCCTCGAGGATTTTCGCGGCGACACCGGGTGAAAGCGCGGATTGGCCGTTCGCTACGGTTCGGATCGTCGCCGCGATCTCGTCGATCCTGGAGTCCTTCAGCAGATATGCCTTGGCTCCGGCGCTGACAGCCTCGAAGATCAGGTCGTTGGTGTCGAACGTGGTCAGGACGACGATGCCGGTTCCCGGAAATTCGCGCAGGATACGCTGGGTTGCCGTGACGCCGTCGGCGCGCGGCATCTGCAGATCCATCAAGACGACGTCCGGACGGTACCGACGCGCGAACTCGATCGCCTGCTCGCCATCGGCGGCGGCGCCGACGATCTCGAAATCGTCGTTTTGCTGGGCAAGCAGCGTGGCAAGGCCTTCCCGGATCAATGTCTGATCCTCGGCGATCAGCACGCGTATCCTTTCGGGTTTGAGCTGCGGATCGGTCATCCGGCTATACGCTCGCCGCTGCTGGGCCGTTCGTTCGTCGCCGACACGGTCAGGGGCAGGGATGTCCTAACCAGCGTACCCGCCCCCGGCGCGCTTTCGACCGCGCATTGTCCCCCGGCGAGCTCGGCGAATTCGGCCATTCCAATCAGCCCGAAATGCCCCTGTTTAGGGACGGCCCCGTCAAAGCCGCGTCCATCGTCGCGGACATCGACAACAAGCCTTCCGCCAGCTTCGGTTCTCTCCACGACCGCGTCGAACCGAACCCGTCGCGCCTTCGCGTGCGCCTCGACGTTACGCAACGCCTCGCCGACGATGCGCCGAATCGTCGTCTCGTGATCCTGCAGCCCGGGGCGAGCTCCGTCATCGATTTGCGTGGAGACCTCGATGCCGGTCTGCTGCGCGAAGTCCGACAGCATCTTCTCGACATCCGAACCAGACTCAAGATCGTCGGGCATCCTGAGCCGGGCGATGGCGTCGCGCGCCCGCGCCAGGCCGGCTATCGCGGCTTCCTCGGCAATCGCGAGCCCGTCCGCAACGCGGGCTGGATCGGTCGCCAGGAAATGCCGCGTCAACCGGATCTGCGTCAGCAACGCGATGATCGAATGCACGAGCGTGTCGTGGAGGTCGCGCGCCAGGCGAAGGCGGGTGCGGGCGAGCGTCGCGAAGCGCACCTCGGAATTGGCGGCTTCCAGCTGCTGCTCCATCAAGCGTCGGGCGCGCCGCTCGCTTTCGAACATGATCTCGGCCTGGCGCGCCGTGAAGTCGGGCATCGCGATCACGACGTAGTGCGATCGATCGCCATTCCACAGGATCACAGCGGTGACGGGGCGGTCCAGCCCCGGCAATTCGGCCCGCACGCCCGACAAGGCGATCAGGTCGCGGCGTCCCTCGGACAAGGCCGCCATCTCGGCCTCCATGCCGACCAGCAGCGTGCACAGGCAGCAGTCCGCTCCAAGGGCGGGGAGCCACTCGACCAAGCGCCCCACTTTTTGCTGAACTGTCCTGTCGGCCCGCAAAACAGCAAGCCCGATGACTTCCGCTTGCGCGGCCGGCAGTAATTCTGTGCCGATATCGATCATTCGTTCTCGCAAAAACAACCGCGGGGCGCGGCAGTCCACTTTGACGTAAGCCCGAACCGGCCGCAAACGAATATGACTTTCGTCATCGTCGCCCCTGACTTTCGGCAGATATCCCTTCCTCGTCCAAGAAGGTAGGTCGAAGGTTGCCATGAAGCTAAACGTCCAATTCATCAGGCACCCGGGCTCGAAAGAGCGCATGGTCGTGCTGCCGGAATCCCAGTTCCGCATACTCAAGCGGACCGCGATGGCGGGTGTGAGCGAGCTTGACGAGCCTGCCGCCACCAGTCCTTTGCCCAAGCGCGTCCTCGACAGGATCGCCGCCGGCGAGAACCCGGTTCGCGCCGTCAGGGTCCTGCGCGGCCTGAGCGGAAGGCAGCTCGCCGCCCAGGCCGGAATAACCCCGAGCATGCTGTCGCAGATAGAGCGCTCCGGAAAGACGGCCTCCACCAAGACCCTCAAGGCAATCGCGCACATCCTGGAAGTACCCCTGGGTGCCATTTCGCCTCATTTATCGGCCGGAATCGGAGGTGTTCCTAGCGATACCGGCAGGACCGTGGCCTGGATCCCGACCTGAGGGATCGAGACGCCCGCGCCTACCCCGTGAAGCGTCAGCGCTTCTGGCGCAACGCCTCGGATTGAATTAGCATCCCCTCATCGATGCTCCGGCCGCGATCCGACAAGATGCGGAATTCGGAGCGCGACGAGAACCGGGCGGCGGTCGCGTGCCTAGGGCTGGTCCAAGCGCGGCCAGGCCCTTGGAAACCCGCCAGCCGGCAAGGCGCAAGAGCAGGCGGGGAGGAGCCAATGCAGAAGCTGCAGTCGCAAGGCGTTCATCACATCACGCTGGTCGGTGCCGGGCGCCAGACCTCGATCGACTTCTGGGAGGGCGTGCTCGGCATGCCTTTCATCTTCGAGCAGCCCAATCTCGACAAGGCGAGCGAAAGCCATCTCTATTTCGATCCGGGCGACGGGCGGCTGATCACCGTCTTCACCGACGAGAGCCGGACCCCGGTCAGGCGGCGGACACCGACCGATATCGGCTGCGTCCACCACATCGCGTTCTCGGTGTCGCGGGTCACCTTCCTGCAGGCGGTCGCGCGGCTCGACGAGCGCGGCATCAAGCACAGCGGCGTCAAGGATCGCGGTTTCATGGACTCGATCTATTTCGAGGATCCGCTGGGACTGTTGATCGAGCTCGCCTCCTACCGCTTCGACCCGCCGGCCGGCTTCACCCATGCCGACGTGCTGATGGAGGCGCACAAGATCCGCGTGGCGCGCGGCGACTACAACATCGCCGAACTGCACCTGGCCGACGCCATCCAGGCGCTGGTCGAGCGGTCACGCGAAACCCTGTCGGAAAACAGGGCGGCAAAAAATCCTTATTAACCGGGTCAGAGGGAGGACCGACATGGCAAAAGCTGCAACGAAGAGTGCAAAGAAACCCGCGGCCAAGGCGGCCGCGAAGGTGACGGCAAAAGCCGCGCCTAAAGTGACGGCCAAGGCCGCACCCAAAGCGACGGCCAAGGCCGCACCCAAAGCGACGGCGAAGGCCGCGCCTAAAGCGACGGCAAAAGCCGCGCCTAAAGCGACGGCAAAGGCCGCGCCTAAGGCCAAAGTGAAGCCGGCTAAGAAGCCGGGTGTAAAACTCAGCATGCTGAGGCCGAGCGTCAACAACATGACCGTGCGGGTGTTCGCGCGCGCGGCCGGGCTCGATCCGGCGGAGACCGATGCCTGGGGCCATACGCGTTCGCCCGAGTTCCTGGCGCGCAATCCGGCGCATCTGACGCCGATGATCGAGGACAAGGGCCTGCCGCGCGGCGTGCTGTGGGAAAGCTGTGCCATCATGCAGTACCTCGCCAACAAGCACGGGCTGGATAAGTTCTATCCCAAGGCGCCGGCCAAGCGGGCGATGGTCGACAGCGCCATGTTCTATCTGGTCGGCACGCTTTACCCTTACGTCGCGCGCGCGACCTACCCGGCGCTCGGCTTCCCGCAATATGCCGGCGAGGTCGGTCACAGCGACGCCCACCCCGACAAGAAATCGGAAGCGCAGAAGGCGGCAATGGCCGCGATCGCCGAGCCGCTCGAGGTGTTTCACTCTTTCTTTCGCGACGGCAAGCCGTTCATCGGCGGCAACAACCCGTCGATCGCCGATATAAGGCTGGCGGCAACGCTCGAATTCCTGGCGGTCATCGACTACGCGCTGCCCAAATGGGCGAAGGAATACATGGCGGCGCTGGAGAAGAAGCTCGGCAAGGCTTACGCCGAACCCGCCGGCGACGTGCGCGGCTACATCGCGCATGTGAAATCGCAGGCCAGGGCGTAACAGTCCTTCGGGGTTAAGGTTTCGTTTACCTAAGGCCTGTCTACTGGTCGCAGTCCTCGCCGCGACCACGGATGTACTGGCGCCATGACGAGGCAAGGGAAAGGTCGGCTCCGTGCCGGCCTTTTGCTTTTCCGGCCATCGCGCCGCAATCACGACAGTATGATTGCGGCGCCGACGTGGCAGGCTGAAATCCTGTTGTCATCCTCGTCATGGATCGTACGATGCCGCCAGGCGGTTGAGCGATGGCAACGAGGAACCCGCGATGAACATGGCAAGATCCTTGGTGATGGCGGTCACGCTGTCGATTGCGCCCTTTCCATCGGCCGCCGCGTCGCTCAACAGCATGAACGAGGTCGGCGGCGCCTTGCTCGCCTGCTGGACACCGCCGGCCAATTCCGACAATTCCTCGGTCACGCTCAGCTTCAGCTTCAAGCGCGACGGCACGCTGATCGGGCCGCCGAGGACGACCGCCATCCATGTCGGCGGCGACGACAAGGCGCGCAAGGCCTATGTCGATGCGGCGACCAAGGCCCTGAACGATTGCCTGCCGCTCAGCTTTTCGCCGTCGCTGGCGCAAGGCGTTGCCGGAAACGTCTTCACGTTGCAGTTCAACTCGCCGAAGAAGTAGCAGCAGGCTTGACTATTTGTTTTGACGCAATTCCGGACGAAAGACTACGGCGAAGACGCCGAGCCTAAAGCGCGTCGCGCTGAAACGGATTCAGGCGACGCGCTTTAGGTCCTTTGTTTGATGCATGTCGTTGCCGCAAAACCGAGGTCACTTTTGCGCGACATGCATTAACCGCTCACACTTTTCCTGTAATTGCTTTCAGGTCAAACCGCGTGCGCGCCGAATCTGGGCGTGCTTTTCCAGTTCCGGCATCTCGAAGACGTAATCGTTCCAGGCGGAGTCCGGGATCTGCCCGGCAAGGTAACAATCCAAGAGAAGGCTCTGTTCGGGGGTAAGGGGTCTCGGCGCCTGCTCATGATCCAGCCCAAGCGAATGGATCAGGTTCCTGGTCAGGCCAGAGACGGTGAAGTGGATGGACATCTTCAGTCTCCTCCGCGCAGCGCGGCTCACATCAACGCCAACAACGCCTGTCGCCCATCAAAGGTTTCATCAGTGATCCGTGATCGCGCCGCGGGTTTGGCCATCGCCGACCTAAAGCGCGTCGCGCTGAAACGGATTCAGGCGACGCGCTTTAGGTCCTTTGTTTGATGCATGTCGTTGCCGCAAAACCGAGGGCACTTTTGCGCGACATGCATTAAGGCGTGTTGATATTCAGGTGAGGCCGGCCTGCAAATGACGGCTTCCTGCGCTTCCGGTGCTCACGTACCCGAAGTACGCTCCGCTCCGGTTCTCGGAACCCATCATTTTCGGCGCGGCCTGACCTGAATCTCAACACGCATTAGTCGGAGGCCCTCGTCCTGGCAGACGCGAAGCCGGTGTGCGTGGTCGGGCCGGCCTTCTTCCCCGCGACTTGATCGGGCCGCCGTTCCCTGCCTTGCGGCAGAGGCGCCCGGCTGTGTTGACCAGGCAAATTTACTCGCAGACGACGCGGTAGCGCTTGCCAGTTTCGCCGACATTCCGGCAGGTCAGGGGGGGCTGCTCGGCGGAAGACGTGCCGGGCAAATCCCGGCTGTAGGAGGGCCTTGCCGAAGCGGGCCTGGAATGACGCCGGACAGCGGGATCCGGCGGCGGGCCTGGCGGCAGAGGAAACACGTCCGAGGCGATTTGCCGCGACGCGGTCGTTCCCGGCGGCGCCTCGTCCCAGACGCGCCTGACATCCATCCGGCTGGGTACGATCACCGTGCCGTCGTCGCTGCGCACGCAGCCGCCCGCCGCAAGCAGCACCGGGCACAAGACGAAAGCCGTGATTCGACCAAACATTAGCAACACCTCAGGCACCTTATAATGCGTCATTGCCTTAATCGCCAACCGGCGGATTACCGCAGCCGGCGGCGACCGGAATTTGCGGCAACGGCACCGGGGGCAGGCGGTTGCAATCATTATGGTTAGCGGATCGTTAATGCTTGTCGGGCACATTCCGTCGACGAACCGGCGCGGTTCGGCCTTGGGGGTAGGAATGGCGGATACGGACGGGACTGTCGGGGCGGACAGCGCGCGGAATTTCGACAAGGCGGATATGAGCGGCAACGGGGCTTTTCCCAGTGACGTCCACGACATGGCCGGGCCTTCGGAGGCGCTTGCCAATCTGAGCCTGATGGTCGATTCGATGCCGATCGGCGTCATCGTTCTCGATGCCGAATTGCGGGCGGAGGTGGTCAACCGGGCGTTCTACGATTTCTGGAAGATCGATCCGCTGCGCGCTCCGGCCGGCAGCCGCTTTCGCGACCTCATGGAAGCCAGCCGCGATGCCGATCCGTTCGGCGGCGAGGAACAGGCCTGGCAAAGCCATGTGGCCGAGCGGGAGGCTGAAATCCGGGCTGGAACCTCGGGATCCAGGCAGTTGCCGCGCAAGGACGGCCGCACGCTGATCGCCTCGCTGGCGCCGCTTCCCGGCGGCAAGCGGCTGATCTTCTATGTCGACATCACCGACATGAAACAGCGCGAGACAGAAGCGGAGGACGCGCACAGGAACCTTGCCATCGTGCTGGAGTCGCTGCCGGCGGGCGTCATCATCTACGATCGCGACGACCGCTTCGTCTTCGCCAACCGCAAGCTGCAGGATACGCTGCCGGCGCTGAAGCCGGCCTGGCAGCCGGGCCGCACATTCCGCGAGGCGTTGTCGCTCGGCCATTCGGTCGGCTACTTCCGCTCGAGCGGCGACGCCGAGATCGACGGTCTGTATGGCGTCGACACCGAGCGCTGGCTTGACGCCATGCTCAAGCGGTACCGTTTGCCGAGTTCCGCCTACGAACGCCTCAACGCCGACGGGCGCTGGTACCAGGTCTATGACATGCGCACCGACGACGGGACGTTTATCGGCGTGCGCGTCGACATCACCGACATCAAGACGCGCGAGAAGGCGTTGGGCGACTCCATGCGCCAGATCGACCTCTACCGGCACGTGATGGACGAGCTGCCGGTGGCCGCCTTCATCAAGGCCGACGATCTCAGCATCGAATTCGTCAACAAGGCCTGGTGCGCGCTGACCGGCCTCGCCAAGGACGAAGTGTTCGGCAAGACGGATCGCGAGCTCTTCGCGACGGAAGAGGCGGACGGTTTCAGCAATGACGACACCGAAGTCGTGACGACCGGCGCGGGGCGCGAGATCGAGGAAGCCGTCACCCACCGCGACGGCACGGTGCGGCAGCTGATGACGCGCAAGAGCCGGCTGGTGGCGATCGACGGCTCCGTCCATCTGGTCGGCTCCAGCACCGACATCACCGACGTCAAGGCGCGCGAGCAGGTGCTCCGGCAGAGCATGAGCGAGAACGAGGTGTTCCGCAGCCTCATCGACAACGTGCCGGTGTCGATCTACGCCAAGCGCTCGGATCTCAGGCAGTTCTACGTCAACAAGGGCTGGTGCGATCTCACAGGCTTCAGCAGGGAAGAAGCCATCGGCAAGACCGATGTCGAGATTTTCGGCGCGGACGGCGAAGCCTTCGTCGCCAGCGACCTTGCCGTGCTGCGCACCGGCGAGACGCAGGAAATCGAGGAGACGGTGACGATGCCGGATGGCAGCGTCAGGCACCAGTTCGCGCGCAAGGGCGCGATGATCGCCTCGGACGGCTCGCTCTATCTCATCGGCTCCACCACCGACATCACCGAGCTCAAGCAGCGCGAGGCCGAGCTCGGCGAGGCGCGCCGGCGCGCCGTGCTTGCCGACCGGGCCAAGTCCGAGTTCCTCGCCAATATGAGCCACGAGATCCGCACGCCGATGAATGGGGTTCTTGGAATGGCAGAGCTGCTGGCAAAGTCGGACCTCGATCCGAAGCAGAAGACGTTCACCGACATCATCGTCAAATCCGGCAACGCGCTGCTCACCATCATCAACGACATCCTCGACTTTTCCAAGATCGATGCCGGCCAGCTGGTGCTCGACCCGGCGCCCTTCAATCTCGCCGAGGCGATCGAGGACGTGGCGACGCTGGTATCGACGCGCGCCAAGGAGAAGGACCTCGAGCTCATCGTCCGTGTCCAGCCCGGGCTCGACGGCCAGTTCGTCGGCGATGTCGGCCGGATCAGGCAGATCGTCACCAACCTGCTCGGCAACGCCGTGAAGTTCACCGACGAGGGCCATGTTCTGGTCGATGTGACGGGCGACCGGGTCCCCGCGGGGACGAAGCTCACCATTTCCGTGACCGACACCGGCATCGGCATTCCGGAAGACAAGCTGAAGCTGGTGTTCGAGAAATTCAGCCAGGTCGACACCTCCTCGACCAGGCGGCATGAGGGGACCGGTCTTGGCCTTGCCATCACCTCGCGGCTGGTCGAGATGATGGGCGGCGAGATCGGCGTCGACAGCGCCGAAGGCAAGGGTTCGACCTTCTGGTTCACGGTCACGCTGCCCAGGGCCGAGCAGGGCGGACAGCGCATCATGCCGATCGACGTCACCGGCGCGCGCGTGCTCATCGTCGACGACAATGCCGTCAACCGCTCGATTCTGAGCGAGCAGATGGCGTCGTGGACGTTCGATTCCTGCGCGGCCGAAAGCGGCGCCGAAGGGTTAAAGGTACTGATTGCCGCCGCCGCCTATGGCGTGCCGGTCGACTGCGTCGTGCTCGACTACCAGATGCCCGGCATGACAGGCGCCGAGATGGCGCGCATCGTGCGCAACACGGCGGGCTTGGCGCATACACCCATCATCATGCTGACCTCGGTCGACCAGTCGCTCGCCAACACGGCCTATCGCGACCTCGGCATCGACGCGCAGCTGATCAAGCCGGCGCGCTCCTCCATCCTCCTGGAAACGCTGGTCGCGACCATCCAGCGCCATCGCCACAGCAGCGCCGCGGCGCAACCCGCTGTTGGCGGCGGCAGCCCCCCGCAAGCCGCGCCGGCGCCGACGGCGGCATCGGATCGCGCCATGCTGCAGCCGCCGCCGGGGCGGGCGCGTCCACGCCCCGCCGATGCGGAGCGCGGGCTCGACATCCTGGTGGCCGAGGACAATGAGGTGAACCAGCTGGTGTTCACCCAGATCCTCGGCGAGACCGGTTACCGATTCGAGATCGTCGGCAACGGCCGCAAGGCGCTCGACGCCTTCAGCAAGCTCAATCCACGCATGATCCTGATGGATGTGTCGATGCCGGAAATGAACGGGCTGGAGGCGACGGGCGCTATCCGCCGGCTCGAGGAGGACATGGGCACGCATGTGCCGATCGTCGGCGTTACCGCGCATGCGCTGAAGGGCGACCGCGAACGCTGCCTGGAAGCCGGCATGGACGATTACCTGCCGAAGCCGATCAGCCCGCGCGCGCTGCTGGAAAAGCTCGAGCGCTGGCTGAGCGCCGAAGCGGAAGTCCGGCGCAGCGCCGGCTAAGCGCGAGACAGACCGGCGGCACCCCGCGAGGAGCATTGACGCATACGTATGGTGCGATCGCACCATATCAAAGCATGTGCCAAGCCAGGACAATGGGCATATCGATTCCGCCTTTCAGTTACGGGCGGGAGCGGCGACCGCCAACAAGAAACAGCGTCGACTCTACCCCAACGGACCCTGTTTTCGGCGATGGCCAGGCCATGATCCGCTCTGGCGTACAGGCAACGCGCTCTCGTCCGGATTTTATTTCCCGGCGGCCGTGACCCGGCCGCCGGGATAATTTTTGATTCAAAAGTCAGACAAGTTACTGATTCCCGCGGCAAACTCCGGCCGGTCCCGCGAGGCCGCCGCGGACCTCTCCAGACATCCCCGTTCGGGCGTTACTGGGCTGACACGAAACTGTCATGCGACTGTAATAATCGAGAGCTATTGCCCTCACCGGGCGCCGATACAACGGGTGCCGAGAGACCATCTTCCGAACAGGAGCAGGCCACATGAGACATTTCATCCGCTCGGCGGCCGTTGCGATTGCAATGGCTGCGGCATCAACCCTTAGCATCTCCGCCGCGATGGCAGCCGACATTTCCGGCGCCGGCGCCACCTTCCCCTATCCGATCTATGCGAAGTGGGCTGACGCCTACAAGAAGGAGACCGGCATCGGTCTCAACTACCAGTCGATCGGCTCCGGCGGCGGCATCAAGCAGATCAAGGCCAAGACCGTGACCTTCGGCGCTTCCGACGCGCCGCTGAAGGGCGAGGATCTCAACTCCACCGGGCTGGCGCAGTTCCCGATGGTGATGGGCGGCATCGTTCCGGTCGTCAACCTCGAGGGCATCAAGCCGGGCGAACTGGTTCTCGACGGTCCGACGCTGGCCGACATCTTCTCCGGCAAGATCACCAACTGGAACGACGAAGCGATCAAGAAGCTCAACCCCGACGCCAAGCTGCCCGACCAGGCGATCGCCGTCGTGCACCGCTCGGACGGCTCGGGCACCACGTTCAACTTCAGCTACTACCTGGCCGACGTCAGCGCCGACTGGAAGTCGAAGGTCGGCGTCAACACCGCGCTCGAATGGCCGGTGGGCATCGGCGCCAAGGGCAACGAAGGCGTCGCCAACAACGTCTCGCAGACCGGCGGCGCGATCGGCTACGTCGAATACGCCTATGCCAAGCAGAACAAGCTGACCTACACCGACCTGATCAACAAGGACGGCAAGAAGGTCGAGCCGACCGCCGCTGCCTTCTCGGCCGCCGCGGCCAATGCCGACTGGAGCTCGCAGCCGGGCTACGGCGTCAT
Source organism: Mesorhizobium sp. RIZ17 (assembly GCF_051127865.1). NCBI lineage: Bacteria > Pseudomonadati > Pseudomonadota > Alphaproteobacteria > Hyphomicrobiales > Phyllobacteriaceae > Mesorhizobium > Mesorhizobium sp. RIZ17. Next base: position 1,244,035 of record NZ_CP147861.1, on the reverse strand, counting down.
CCTGGCCAACCAGGCCGGCGCTGAATCCTGGCCGATGACGTCGGCCACCTGGATCCTCGTCTACAAGAAGCCCGACGACGCCGCGGCCACGACCGAAGCGCTCAAGTTCTTCGCCTGGTCCTACGCCAAGGGCGACGAGCTGGCCGCCAGCCTGGACTATGTTCCGATGCCCGACGCCGTCGTGAAGAGTGTCGAGGCGATGTGGGGCAAGGACATCGTCGACGCGAACGGCAAGCCGCTCTACTCCGGCATGTAATTCCTAGCGAATAAAGGAGGGCGCCTTTGGGCGCCCTCCTGTCTCTTTCGAAATGCGAGGGGGTAAATGACAGCCGTTTCCGAAGCCGCGACATCGTCCGCCCTGCGGACCAGAGAAGCGACAGTGCGCCGCTTCGCCTTCACCGACATGGCCTTCCGGACGGCCACCCGCCTTTCCGCCATCCTCGTGCTGGTTCTGCTCGGCGGCGTCGCGATCTCGCTGGTCGCCGGCTCGTGGGAGGCGCTGTCGAAGTTCGGCTTCTCCTTCCTCACCACCGAATCCTGGAACCCGGTCACCGAGAATTTCGGCGCGCTGGCGCCCATCTACGGCACCATCGTCACCTCGGCCATCGCCATCCTCATCGCCGTGCCGATCGGCATCGGCATCGCCGTCTTCCTGACCGAGCTTTGCCCGCGCCCGCTACGGCGCCCGATCGGCATTGCGGTCGAGCTGCTTGCCGGCATTCCCTCGATCATCTACGGCATCTGGGGCCTGTTCGTCTTCGCGCCGTTCCTGCAGACGACGGTGCAGCCCTTCATCATCTATATTTTCCACGGCATACCGGGGCTCTCCAGCCTGTTTGCCGGCCCGCCCTACGGCATCGGCCTGCTGACCTCGTCGCTGATCCTCGCCATCATGGTGCTGCCCTTCATCACCTCGATCACCAAGGACGTGTTCGACACGGTGCCGGCGGTGCTGAAGGAATCGGCCTACGGCATCGGCTGCACGACCTGGGAAGTGACCCGGCGCGTGACCATCCCCTATACCCGCGTCGGCATCATGGGCGGCGTCATGCTCGGCCTCGGCCGCGCGCTCGGCGAGACGATGGCCGTCACCTTCGTCATCGGCAACGCCCACCGCATCAGCGCCTCGCTGTTTGCGCCGGGCACGACGATCTCGGCGACCATCGCCAACGAATTCACCGAGGCCGACGGCGATCTCTATACGTCCTCGCTGGTATCGCTCGGCCTGATCCTGTTCATCATCACCTTCATCATCCTCGCGCTCGCACGCTACATGCTGTTGCGCATCGATAGCCGCACGGGAGCCTGACCGATGTCGACTGCCGCATCGCTTCACCAAAGCCGCAAACGCAAGAACGCCGTGATGATGGCGCTGTGCGTCGTCGCGGCGGGCATCGGCCTCGCCTGGCTGGCGTTGATCCTCGGGGCGCTGCTCTATAAGGGGCTCTCCGGGGTGAACCTGGCCGTGTTCACGCAGATGACGCCGCCGCCCGGCGACGCCGGCGGCCTGCTCAACGCCATCTACGGCAGCATCGTCATGACGATCATCGGCATCATCGTCGGCACGCCGATCGGCGTGCTGGCCGGTACCTACATGGCCGAGTACGGGCGCTTCTCGAAGCTCACGACGATCGTGCGCTTCATCAACGACATCCTGCTGTCGGCGCCATCGATCATCATCGGCCTGTTCGTCTATGAGCTGATGGTACGGCCGATGGGGCACTTCTCGGCGATTGCCGGCGCCGTCGCCCTGTCGATCCTGGTGATCCCCGTCGTGGTGCGCACCACAGAGGACATGCTGAACCTCGTGCCCAACGCGCTGCGCGAAGCGGGCACCGCCATCGGCGCGCCACGCTGGGTGGTGATCCGCTCGGTCGCCTACCGCGCGGCCCTGTCCGGCATCGTGACCGGCATCCTGCTGGCGATCGCCCGCATCTCCGGCGAAACCGCGCCGCTTCTCTTCACCGCGCTCAACAACCAGTTCTGGTCGAGCAATCTCAATGCCCCGATGGCCAGCCTGCCGGTGACCATCTTCCAGTTCGCCCTCAGCCCTTACGAGGAATGGCAGCAGCTGGCCTGGACGGGCGCACTCATAATCACCCTTACGGTTCTCGGGCTGAGCATTATCGCCCGCAGCCTGACCGGACGCAGAGAGGACAGATGAAACCGATGTTGTCCACCGACCTGAACGTAGCCGACACGACCGTCGAGAAGGCCAAGATCGAGGTCAAGAACCTCAATTTCTACTATGGCCAATCGAAGGCGCTGAAGGACATCAACCTGTCCTTGCCGGAGCGCAGCGTGACCGCCTTCATCGGCCCGTCGGGCTGCGGGAAGTCGACGCTGCTGCGCGTGCTCAACCGCATCTACGAGCTCTATCCGAAGCAGAGCGCCGAGGGCCAGGTACTGCTCGACGGCAAGAACATCCTCGACCGCTCGCAGGACCTCAACCTTCTGCGCACCAAGATCGGCATGGTGTTCCAGAAGCCGACGCCGTTCCCGATGTCGATCTACGAGAACATCGCCTTCGGCGTCAGGCTGTATGAGAAGATCAGCAAGGCCGAGATGGACAGCCGCGTCGAGTCGGCGCTGAAGCGCGCCGCGCTGTGGAACGAGGTCAAGGACAAGCTCAACGCCAGCGGCCTCAGCCTTTCCGGCGGCCAACAGCAGCGCCTGTGCATCGCCCGCACCGTGGCGGTGAAGCCCGAGGTCATCCTGCTCGACGAGCCGGCCTCGGCGCTCGATCCGCTGTCGACCGCCAAGATCGAGGAACTGATCGACGAGTTGCAGGCCGACTATACGATCGTCATCGTCACCCACAACATGCAGCAGGCGGCGCGCGTGTCGAGGCAGACGGCGTTCATGTATCTGGGCGAGCTGGTGGAGTTCGACCGGACCGAGAAGATCTTCACCTCGCCCCGCGAAAAGCGCACGCAGGACTACATCACCGGCCGCTTCGGCTGAGTTCATACGAGGACATCATCATGGCCGAACATACCGTCGCCTCCTTCGACGAGGATCTGAGGCAGATCAGCCGGCTTATCAACGACATGGGCGATCTGGCCGGCTCCATGGTCGGCGGCGCGACCAGGGCCCTGCTCGAAACCGACAATGCGCTGGCGCAGCGCGTCGTCTCCGACGACGCCATCATGGACGCGCGCCAGCGCGAGCTTGACGACCGCGCCATCACGCTGATCGCCAAGCGGCAGCCGATGGCGGACGACCTGCGCAACGTTGTCGGCTCGATCCGCATGGCGGGCGATCTCGAACGCATCGGCGATCTTGCCAAGAACATCGCCAAGCGCGTTGGCGCGGTCGGCGTCAGCACCGCGCCGCGCGACCTCACGCATTCGATCGATTCCATGGCGCAGCTGGTGCTGATCCAGGTCCAGGCCGTGACCCAGGAATATATGGTGGGCGACGCCACTGCGCTGGCCAAGCTGCGCAACGACGACGAGCGCATCGACGTCAAATACACGTCCGTCTTCCGCGAGCTGTTGACCTACATGATGGAAGATCCGCGCAACATCACCGCTTGCACGCATCTTCTGTTCTGCGCCAAGAATCTCGAGCGCATCGGCGACCATGTGACCAACATCGCCGAGAACGCCTATTATGTGCTCACCGGTACGCAATTGCCCGCCAACCGTCCCAAGCAGGACGAGACGGCAATGTCGGCGCCGGCGGCCTGACGAGAAGGTTACCCCGATGATCGCGCCACGCATCATGGTGGTGGAGGATGAGGAGCCGCTGGGGGTGCTGCTCCGCTACAATCTCGAATCCGAGGGTTACCAGGTGGAAGTGGTGACCCGCGGCGACGAGGCCGAAATCCGCCTTCAGGAAAACGTTCCCGACCTGCTCGTGCTCGACTGGATGGTGCCGGCGGTTTCCGGCATCGAGCTCTGCCGGCGCCTCAGGATGCGGCCCGAGACCGAGCGGCTGCCGATCATCATGCTGACGGCGCGGGGCGAGGAAAGCGACCGCGTGCGCGGGCTCTCGACCGGCGCCGACGACTACCTGGTCAAGCCGTTCTCGACGCCGGAATTCATGGCGCGCGTCAAGGCGCTGCTGCGCCGCGCCAAGCCGGAGGTGCTGTCCAGCGTGCTCAAGGTCGGCGACATCGTGCTCGACCGCGAGTCGCATCGCGTCTACCGCAAGAAGAGCGAGATAAGGCTCGGCCCGACCGAGTTCCGCCTGCTCGAATTCATGATGCGGCATCCTGGCCGCGTGTTCTCGCGCAGCCAACTGCTCGACAATGTCTGGGGCGAGACGATCTATATCGACGAGCGCACGGTGGACGTCCATGTCGGCCGCCTGCGCAAGGCGGTCAACAACGGCCGCATGCCCGACGTCATCCGAACCATTCGCGGGGCGGGTTACGCGATCAGGGAGGATTAGGGATAGGGCGCGGAAGCGCTGACGGGCTCCGCTCCCGGCATCTGCGATGGTGATTAGCCGAGACGCTTCTAGCGTCGTCATCCACGGGCGGAGCAAGGAGCGTAGCGACGCAGCGCAGACCCGAGGATCCATTCCGTGACTTCGACGCGCCGGGGCGGTGCAGAATTCTGCTCCGCTGCGCCTACGATCGAAGTAACGGCATGGATTCCAGGGTCTGCGCTGCGTCGCTTCGCTCCTGTTTCGCCCTGGAATGACGAAGCTGCGGGGCCATCGCTAATCTCAAGCGTCTGCTGCTGTCCTCAGCGACCAGCGGTCACTTCAAAGCCGCTCAGGCCACGTTTTTTCCGCTGCCCGCTCTTGCCTGCATGCCCGGCGCGAAAATCTCCTGGTCGACGAAGGTCAGCGCGCGCATGGCGCAGCCTTCGCGGATCAGCGGCAGCTCGTTAGGCTCGGTGTCGAAGGAGATCGATTCCGAGTGCTGGCCGCCCGCGGTCTGGGCGATCGCCTCCCTTAGCGCCGGCTCGATCAGGTCGAAGGCGGCCGCGCTGACGCCGACCATGGCCACGGGCGCCGGGTCGATGAGGGCGAACAGGCTGCCGAGACCGAAACCAAGCGCCTCGCCTGCCCGACGGTAAGCCTCCCGCTCGGGGCCGTCCTTCTCGCGCGCCTTGGCGGCCAGGGCTCGCATGTCGGCGTCGCCGACGTCGACCGGCTCGGCGTCCTCGCTCATTTTCATGGCGCTGCGCCAGATCGCGTAATTGCCGGCATAGGCCTCGACGCAGCCGCGCCGGCCGCAGCGGCAAAGCGCGCCGCCCGGGCGGTGGATCATGTGGCCGAATTCGCCGCCCGAGGAATGCGTGCCGGTGAACAGCGCGCCCTTCAGCACCAGACCCATGCCGATGCCGTGCGACAGGAGGATGGCGATGAAGTCGTCGCGATAGCGCTCGGGGTCGCGCCATTGCAGCGCCACCGCCATCATGTTGCAGTCGTTCTCCATGGTGGCGGGGATGCCGAATTCCTGCTCGAGGATGTCGGCGAAAGGAATGTCGGTCAGCGGCGTTATCGGCGACCACAGCATGGCCCGTGCGTGGGAATCGGTGATGCCCTGGATGCCCATGGCGATGCGGGCGACGCTGCTCACGTCGAGGTCGGGATCCTGCAGCCGGCGCCGGACGATCGCCACGCATTCGCCGATCAAGTCGTCGCGGGGCATGACAAGCGTGTCCAAGCGCTGCTGCTCCTCGGCGACCACCTGGCCGGCATAATCGATCACGGCGACCGACAGGAAGTTCAGCGACAAGACCACGGTCAGCACCGCGGCGGCTTCAGGGTTCAGCGCCAGGCCGATCTGCGGCCGGCCGCGTTTCAGCGCCGTCGGCTCGCTGGCCTTGCTCTCGGTGAGAATGCCTTCCTGGATCAGATCGGCGGAGATCGCCGAAATGGTCGAGTGGCTGAGCCCGGTGGTGGCGGCAATCTCCGTGCGCGAAGGCTGGCCGGCGCGGCGCACGGCCGAAATCACCATGGCGCGGTTGCGCCGGCGCAAATCGTCGTGACGGATTCCGACCGACATGTCTTCGCACGTCCTCCCCGGTCATCGCGGCCTTGTGATGATGCCATGGCCTAGCGTTGACACGCCAGACGGTTCACCATTTGCGGAAACGGCGAACCGTCTGTCTTTTGTTCTGACGCAATTCCGGGCGGAAAACCGCTGCGCACTTTTCCTGGAATTGCTTCTGGATACTGGCAGAAGCCAAGGTCCATGTCATTATTTATTGCGGGTGTCGAAAAAAATGTTCGGACCCATCAAAACCCATCAGAATCGCGGTTGACAGCGTCGTTTTGCTGGATCACTATTTTTTTGAGGCTCGAAAAAAAGCCTCTGTACCGGCCTTCGGGCCAGTCTGGGTCGCGCCGCACAGAGCGCAGGGAGGATATCATGAAGAAATTCGCAGCCGCCATCCTGGCGGGCGTTGCCATGTCGCTGACGTTGGCGTCGGTCGCCGAGGCGAAGGACAAGGTGATCGGCGTCTCTTGGTCGAATTTCCAGGAAGAGCGCTGGAAGACCGACGAAGCGGCGATGAAGGCAGCCATCGAGGCCGCCGGCGACAAGTATATTTCGGCCGACGCGCAGTCCAATCCGGGCAAGCAGCTGACCGATGTCGAAAGCCTGATCTCGCAGGGCGCCAATTCGCTGATCATCCTGGCTCAGGATGCCTCGGCCATCGGTCCGGCGGTGCAGAAGGCGCTCGACGAAGGCATTCCGGTCGTCGGCTATGACCGCCTGATCGAGAACAAGGACGTCTTCTACCTGACCTTCGACAACAAGGAAGTCGGCCGCATGCAGGCCCGCGAGGTGTTCAAGGCCAAGCCGGAAGGCAACTACGTCTTCATCAAGGGCTCGGGTTCCGATCCGAACGCCGACTTCCTGTTCTCGGGCTCCATGGAAGTGCTCAAGGCGGCGATCGACAGCGGCAAGATCAAGAATGTCGGCGAGGCCTATACCGACGGCTGGCTGCCGGCCAACGCGCAGAAGAACATGGAGCAGTTCCTGACCGCCAACGACAACAAGGTCGACGCGGTCGTGGCGGCCAATGACGGCACCGCCGGCGGCGTCGTAGCGGCGCTGACGGCGCAAGGCCTGGCCGGCACCGTTCCGGTCTCGGGTCAGGACGGCGATCACGCGGCGCTCAACCGCATCGCGCTCGGCACGCAGACCGTGTCGGTGTGGAAGGACGCGCGCGAGCTTGGCAAGAACGCCGCCGAGATCGCCTCGCAGCTCGCCAACGGCAAGAAGATGGGCGACATCGCCGGCGCCAAGGACTTCACGACGCCTGGCGGCAACACCGTCAAGTCGCTGTTCCTGACCCCGATCGCGATCACCAAGGACAATCTCAACGTCGTCATCGACGCCGGCTGGATCAAGAAGGACGAAGTTTGCGCTGGCGTTGCCGCCGGCAGCGTCAAGGTCTGCAACTAAGTTTGCCGGCTCTCGATCAAAATCCTGCGCCGCGGCCTGGAGCGGTTCGATGAACCGCTCCAGTTCCTTGTTGCCGCAATCCCGGACGGGAAGCTACGGCGAAGTCGCCGATCCCAACCGCCACGCACTTTTCCTGGGATTGCTTTGAAGCCGCGGCGTTTTCTCAAAAAGATTTGTGTTTCCGCCTCTGGCGGATAGCTTCTAGGCTTGGCCAGGCATCCGCGTCAGACGGGCAGGCCGGCGGGAGGAAATCATGACCGATACGACGTCTACCCAATCGGCGGACACCGCGCGCGCGTCGGAACTTGGCGCTGTCGCCAGGTTCCTGAAGGCAACCGAGATCGATACCCGCATGCTCGGCATGATAGGCGCGCTGCTGCTGATCTGGGTCGGGCTGCACGTGATTTCCAGCCTGCGCCTCGGCGTCAATCCGCTCGACTTCGACAGCCGCACCTTCCTGACGCCGCGCAATCTGTGGAACCTGTCGGTTCAGACTTCGGCCGTGGCGATCATGGCCTCAGGCATGGTGCTGGTCATCGTCATGCGCAACATCGACCTGTCGGTCGGATCGGCCGAAGGGGTGATCGGCATGGTCATGGGCTTTGCCCAAGTGCATTTCCTGGTTCGCTTCGTCGGGCTTGAATTGGGCAATCCCTGGATCTGGGTCCTGGCATTGCTGATCGGCCTGGCGCTCGGCCTCATCATCGGCGCCTTCCAGGGCTTCATCATCGCCTATCTCGAAGTGCCGGCCTTCATCGTCACGCTGGGCGGGCTGCTGGTCTGGCGCGGTGCTGCCTGGTGGGTCACCAGCGGCCAGACGGTGGCGCCGCTCGACGCAACCTTCCAGCTGATGGGCGGCGGCCCGGCGGGCTCGATCGGCGCCAAATGGAGCTGGGCCGTCGGCATCGTCGCCTGCCTGGCGGTCATCTTCATGCATTTCAACGGCCGCGTGCAGCGCAAGCGCTTCCGCTTCCCGCTGCGTCCGGTCTGGGCCGAGACGCTGCTCGCCACCGTCACCTGCGCGGTCATCCTGGGCGCAGTGTGGCTCGCCAATTCCTATCCCTGGCCGGTCGGCATCGTGAACCGCTACGCCGCCGCCAACAACATCACCGTTCCCGAAGGCGGGCTGTTCATCGCGCATGGCATCGCCATTCCGGTGCTAATGGCCGTCGCCGTCGGCCTGATCATGACCTTCGTCACCAAGCGCACGCGCTTCGGCCGCTATGTCTTTGCCATCGGCGGCAATCCAGAAGCAGCCAACCTCGCCGGCATCAACACGCGCTGGATCACCATGAAGGTGTTCATGATCATGGGCGTGCTGGCGACGATCGCGGCGGCGATCTCGTCGGCCAGGCAGAACTCCTCGACAAACGTGCTCGGAACGCTGGACGAACTCCTGGTCATCGCCGCGGCGGTCATCGGCGGCACCTCGCTCGCCGGCGGCTCCGGAACCGTGCTCGGCGCGATGCTCGGCGCGCTTCTGATGCAGTCGCTGCAGTCCGGCATGGTGCTGCTCGGCGTCGATTCGCCGCTGCAGAGCATCGTCGTGGGCGCCGTGCTGGTCGTCGCGGTGTGGCTCGACACCATCTATCGCAAGCGGGTCTGAGGAGAACGAGCATGGCTGAAAAATCCGCTCCCGCCGGCGTTCCGCTGGTCGACATGCGCAACATCTCGATCGCCTTCGGCGGCATCCGCGCCGTCGACGACGCCTCGGTCGATCTTTTCCCCGGCGAAGTGATGGCGCTGCTCGGCCACAATGGCGCGGGCAAATCGACGCTGATCAAGATCCTGTCCGGCGCCTACAAGCGCGACAGCGGGCAGATCTTCATCAATGGCGAGGAGGCTTCGATCTCCAATCCGCGCGACGCCAAGAAATACGGCGTCGAGACGATCTACCAGACGCTGGCGCTGGCCGACAATGTCGATGCCGCCGCCAATCTGTTCCTCGGCCGCGAGCTGATGACGGGTTGGGGCACGCTGGACGACGTCGCCATGGAAGCCGAGGCGCGCAAGGTGATGGGCCGGCTCAATCCACGCTTCCAGCGCTTCAAGGAGCCTGTCATCAAGCTGTCGGGCGGACAGCGGCAGTCGGTGGCGATCGCGCGCGCGATCCTGTTCAACGCCCGCATCCTGATCATGGACGAGCCGACGGCGGCGCTCGGCCCGCAAGAGACGGCGCAGGTCGGCGAACTGGTCAAGCAGCTCAAGGCCGACGGCATCGGCATCTTCCTGATCAGCCACGACATCCACGACGTGTTCGAACTCGCCGACCGGGTCTGCGTGATGAAGAACGGCCAGGTGGTCGGCACCGCGCGCACGACCGACGTCACCCAGGACGAGGTGCTCGGCATGATCATCCTGGGCAAATGCCCGCCAGGCGCCATCCCGGGTCCAGGCGCGCTGAAGATCGCGGCATGAACGGATAGCCGGCTAATTAACGGCTGCGTGATGTACCAGCCCCTGTGATGATTTGGCCGCGCCATTGTGTTGGCGCGGAGACTTGCCCATAAAGGTCGTCGACCGTCCACGGGCCGCATCGCTGATTTGAAGAAGCTCTTTCCGATCGTTGCCTTCGTCGCCGTCGCGCTGATCAGCCTGACGATGGCGGGGTTCGCTTATTTCGCGACGCAGGAGGCGGCGCGGATCAAGTTCGAGGGGACCGCCGACGACGCGCTCAACCGCATCGAAAGCCGCATCGACCTGCATCTGTCGCTGCTGCGTTCGACGCAGGCACTGTTCGATGCCCGCAACGGCGACATCACGCGCGGCGAATTCAAAGCCTTCTTCACCGCGCTCGACATAAGCGACAATTTCGCGGGGCTGCGCGGGATCGGCTTCCTGAGGCTCGCCAAGACCGGCGACGAGGCGGCGGTCGAACGCGACATCCTGCACGACCTCGGGACGGCGCATCCGGTCTATCCCGCAACGACCGAGCAATGGCGCACGCCCATCGTGCTGTTCGAGCCGCTCGATACGTCCAACCAGTCGATCATCGGCTTCGACATGTTCACCGAGCCGGTGCGGCGCGCGGCGATCGAAAAGGCGATGGCCGACGACCGGCAGCATGCGAGCGGCGTGGTCCAGCTCGGACAGGGCGCCGGCGTGGCGCAGACCTTCACGGGCTTCCTGGTCTTCGTGCGGCTGAACGTCGAAACCGCGCCCGAGGTCATCAATGCAAGCCGCTCTTCGACCGCCGGCTTCCTCTACGCGGCGTTCCGAGCCCAGGACCTGTTCCAGGTCGCGCTCAGCCGCTCGCCGCTGCTGCCGGTCAATGTCGAGGTCTTTGACGGCAAGCCGGAGGGCGGCAATCTGCTTTTCCGTTCTGAAGCACCGCCGGCGGAACGCATCGGCGCGAAACTTCTGGCGCGTCGCGATATCGTCGTCGCGGGCCGGCCCTGGACCGTGCTGTTCAGGCCGACAAGCGCCTTCGAGCCGCCGTCCTCACGCGCCATTCCGGTGATGCTCGGGTTGTTCGGCCTTCTGGCTGCCGGCGCTATCGCGTTGGTGGCGCGCTATCAGGAACGTGCCTATGACGCGAAATCGGCGCTGCACGAGGCGACCGAAAAGAGCCTGCTGGAGAAGGATCTGATCCTGCAGGAGATGAAGCACCGCATCAAGAATTCGATCACCCGCGTGCTGGCGATCGCGCGGCAGACGGCCTCGCAGGCCACCGACGTCAAGGAGTTTTCGGCATCGTTCTCGGCGCGCCTCCAGGCCATGGCGGCTTCGCAAGACATGCTCACCCGCTCGCGCTGGCAGAAAGCCGATCTCGGCGACCTGCTGCGCATCGAGCTCGGGCAGGTGTTCGGCAAGGACCTTCCCGCAGGTGTCTTGTCAGGCCCGGAAGTGCTGCTCGACGAGACGACGACGCAGGCGCTCGGGCTGACCTTCCACGAACTCGCCACCAACGCGCTGAAATATGGCGAAGCCGGCAGTTCCGTCGGCGCCCTCAAGGTCGACTGGAGCGTCGACGAAGGTCGCGGCCGGGAGCGGACGCTGGTCCTGAACTGGCGCGAGGCGGGTCAGAAGAAACTGGAAGCGCCGGCCAAGACCGGCTTCGGCACCAAGCTGATCGATCTCAACGTCACGCGCGAGTTGCGCGGAACGATCGCGCGCGACTATCAGGCCGAAGGATTGAAGGTGGAAATCAAAATTCCGCTGACCGCGTCAGCGGCCAAAATGTCCCCGATGGCGAGCCAACCAGCGGTTTGAAACCGGAGGCCGGTTGCCGGCCTCCGGTTCTCTTCCGGTATTAGTTACAGCGAGCCGTGTAGATCCGGCCGCGATGATCGCGATACTGGCAATAGCCGTTGCGCAGGTTGCGAACCAGGAGGCCAGACCCGGCGCCGACGGCCGCGCCGATCAGCGCACCCTTGCCGCCACCGACCAGGCCGCCCACGCCGGCGCCGATCAGGCCGCCACCGACGACATCCTGCTCGGTCGTGGTGCAGCCGCTGACAGCAACCACGGCAACCATGGCAATGATCATCTTCCGCATAGAATTGCTCCTCACTTTTGTCCTCACTTTTGGCAGTGCCGGCAATCATTTAGCATGAAAAACCGGGCTTTGCCTGTCCGATTTTACTGTTGCCTAACATAGTCTTCTTCGGGGCGCTCACGGTTCGACGCGACAAGCATGCCGGAAACCTCCAGGGATGCGACCAGCGTGCCGTCGGGTTTCACGTTCCAGACGATCTGGTCGTAATCATCCTCCCGCGCCGGATCGACGGCGAGGCATTTGCCGATGATGCGGGGAGCCTGGCCCTGCAGGTCGCCGAGGGCGAAAGGCCTTTCGGCCGTACAGGCCTGCTCGGTCTCGAAGACGCTGACCGGCACCTGGAGTTCGCGGCAGTCGGTCATCGAGCTGGAACAGCCGACGACGAAGAGCAATGCGGCGATGTGTTCCATGGGCTCCAAACCTCTCGCCGCAAACAACGATTCTCGGCGGACAAAAGTTCCGGGGCCCGAGCCTGAAGCGCTCCCAAAGCCGGTCGCGTAAAAAAAGATTCACGCGACCTGCTTTAGTTTTTGATTTTAAGCATGTCTTTGTCCCGAAACCGGCCCACTTTCGGGAGACATGCTTTAAAGCCTGGGCGTCAAAGCCGCATGCGGGTCAGAACAATTGCCAGGCCGCGGTCAAGGCCACGGCGGCCAGAAGCGCGATCGCGCCAAGGCGGAGAAGAAGAAGGGATGACCGTGGCGCCGGCGGCGGCTCGACGTCCTGGAAGCCGCTCATCGAGACGCGGGCGGCCTGCTCCAGCCTGTTCATGTCGGCAACCATCATTCCACTCTCCCAGATCGCGCGCCGGGGGCGCGGATGGGTTTCCGGCACATCGTTAGCCGGATACACAGGATCGGACTTTATGGTGAACAGCCGGTTAAGACCTTGGCCGGCAAGGCTCCGTTTCGGCGCAATTCCGGGCGGATAGCTACGGCGAAGCCGCCGAGCCTGGCTACGGCGAAGCCGCCGAGCCTGGCTACGGCGAAGCCGCCGAGCCTGATCGCCAAGCGCCTTTCCTGGGAGCTGCTCTCGCGCCGTCGGCGGCGCCATCAATCCGTCTCGAAATTCCCATGCGGGACCGTGAGGCGGTATTCCATGCGGTCCTTGCCGATCTCCAGCGTCGCGGAGCCGTTCAGCGACATCGGCACGACGCGTTCCAGCGCCACGCTGCCGAAGCGCTTCTCATTGCGCGGCGCGGCGCCGACCACCTCCGTCCAGGTCAGCAAAAGGTTGGGCGCGATTCCGTTTTCGGCCTCGAGCCTGGCGCGAACCTCGACATGGCCATCCGGCCGGGACAGCGCGCCATAGCTCACGGAATTCACGGCCAGCTCATGCATCGCCAGGCCGATATGCAGGGCGGCATTGGGGTTGAGATAAGGATTTTCGCCCGCGAACCGCAGGCTCTGGGCCAGATCGCTGCTGTAGCGGCCGACCTGGCCGGATACGAGCTCCTGCAGCGCCGCTCCTCGCCAGTTGGAGGATGTGACCAGATCCTGCGAGGACGCGAGCGATTGCAGCCGGCCGCGAAATCGCGCCAGGAACTCACTGAGCGTCTCCGTATAGCGTCCGGTCTGGGTGGCGATGCTCTGGATGATGGCGAGGAGATTTTTCGATCGATGGCTGACTTCGCGCAGCAATGCCTTAAGCGTCTGCTCGCGGCGTTTCTGCTCCGTCGTTTCCACCATCGTCGTGACGACGCCGAGGACGTCGCCGGCGTCGCCACGGTCGGCATCGATCCAAAGCTGGAACCAGCGCACGCCCTGGCTTCCCGGAATGCTGAGCTCAAGCTGGTCCGCGTTGCCGGATTCGATTACCTTGAGTTTGGCGGCCCTTATGCGTTCGGCCTGCGCCGGCGAGAGCAAGTCCTTGCCGTCGGCGGTTTCGGCCGCCCAGGGCGCGTTCATGTTGCGCGCCCAGACCGTCTTCATCTGCCGATCCTGGTAGAGAACCGAAATCCCGGCATTGTGCAGGGCGTGAAGCAAGGCACGCCCGACCTGCATCCCGCTTTCGGAAGGATGCATCGCGATCACTTCACTGTTCTCCTTCTCAACCCTGTCCTTCGTGGGACCCTTGGAAGGCATTGGAAACATCCCCCACTCGGTCCTTGAACGGCTCAATCCGCAACTGGTTCCGCATGGTCACCACCCCGATTGCAGGGCTCTCCAAAAACGGTCCGCCGGACGGTGCTCTTTTGAAGCTCCGCCCGGCGGTGGCTGGAAACCGTTTGAGGGGTGCGGCTTCCAGTGTTGCGGTCAGGCTCTCCGGAAGAGGCCTGCGATGAGCGAAATCACCAGGAAGGCGAGGAAGATGAAGAACAGGATCTGCGCGATGCCCGCCGATGTGCCGGCAATGCCGCCGAACCCAAGCGCGCCGGCGATGATCGCAACTACGAGAAATACGAGCGCCCAGTACAGCATGATGCGTCTCCTTCTTACGTCGGGAAAAGAACGTGGTTCGGTGTCGTTTGTTCCACCATTTGCTGAAAAAGACGATCCCCTCGATGGGCTTTTCAGTCCGCAAACGGCCAAGCGTCACGCGCGGCGCGAAGGCCTAGCATGACGCTCGAAGTCCCAAGCTTCGGAAGGGATCAGGCGGCGGCTTTGGCCTGACGATCGAAGAACAGGGCCTGGCTGATCAGAGCCTTGACCATGTCGGGATTGAACGGCTTGGTGACCAGGAAGGCCGGCTCGGGCCGTTCGCCGGTCAGCAGGCGTTCCGGGAAGGCGGTGATGAAGATCACCGGTACCGGCGTCGAGGACAAGATCTCGTTGACGGCTTCGATGCCCGAGCTGCCGTCGGCGAGCTGGATGTCGGCAAGAACCATTTTCGGCCGCGTCTTGCCGAACACGGCCACGGCCTCGGCATGCGTGCGCGCCGTGCCGACCACGCGGTGGCCGAGGCTTTCGACCATCTCCTCGATGTCCATGGCGATCAGCGGCTCGTCCTCGATGATCAGCACGTCGGTCGCGACCTGCCGGGAAATCTCGTTGCTCGCCTGGGCAAGCAGCTCGGAGAACTCATCCTCGTCGACATCGAGGATCTCCGCCGCCTCGTCCTCGCTGAAGCCCTCGACGGCAACCAGAAGGAAAGCCTGCCTCGGCAAGGGCGCGAGCGCGTTAAGATTGGCCGCGGCCCGCTGCTCCCAGGCTGTCTGCGCCTGTTCCTGCGGCACGCGGATGGCCACGGACGTGAACAGCCTGGCGAAAACCTTGTAAAGCGCGATGCGGTCGCTCGAGGCTTCGGGGAAGATATTGGTGTCGGCGATGATGGCTTCCAGCATCGCGGCGACCAGCGCGTCACCGCTCTCCTGCGATCCCGATACCGCCCGCGAGAAGCGGCGCAGGAACGGAAGATGCGGAGCGATGGTAGCGGACAAACCCATTGTTGACGTCTCCCTCAGATGACGTTGCACGTTCAAGGCCGCACTGATTGCAAGCCCCGGAAATCAAACGCCGGCTTTCGGAAAAAGTTCCGCCGGCTGTGGAACTAAATTAGCAGGCGGGCGTTTCGGGGGTCGGGATGGGCAACCAGACGAAGGTTCCGCTTGCGTTGTGGTTTGAAGTCGAAGAGCGGTTCAGGCGCTGGAAACTAGGGCTACTATGAAAGAAATGACAAAGAAACAGATGGCTGATGCCGCAAGCAGGCATTGGAACGGGGACGGCAATCCGCTGGGGGCAAACTCCGAGATAGCCCGCAAGCTCAAGCAGTATTATGACGAGTTGGTCTCGGACCATGTCCCGGACCGTTTCGCTCAGTTGCTCAGCCAACTGGAACAGACCGAACCTGCCCAGAAAAAGGACTGAGGCATGGCGGCGGTATCCCAGAGCTTCAAGACCGAGCTGCTCGGTGCGATCCCGAGCCTGCGGGCCTTTGCCGTGTCGCTGACGCAGAATGCCGACCGGGCCGACGATCTCGTCCAGGAAACGCTGGTCAAGGCGTGGGACAAGCATGAAAGCTTCCAGCCAGGCACCAATCTGAAGGCCTGGCTGTTCACCATCCTGCGCAACGAATTCTATTCGCAGATGCGCAAGCGCGGCCGCGAGGTGCAGGACAGCGACGGCATCATGACGGCCAGGCTTGCCGTTCATCCGGCTCAGCATGGCCAGCTCGACCTCAAGGATTTCCGCGGCGCGCTCGAGCAACTGCCCGAGGATCAGCGCGAGGCCATCATCCTGATCGGCGCGTCCGGCTTCTCCTATGAAGAAGCCGCCGAGATCTGCGGCTGCGCGGTCGGCACGATCAAGAGCCGCGTCAGCCGGGCGCGCGCCAGGCTGCAGGAGATCCTCAAGATTTCCGGAGAGGACGAGTTCGGCCCCGACGCGATCTCTGCGCAGGTGACAGGTTCGAACGCAGCCTAGAGCAATTCCAAGAAAAGTGCGCAGCGGTTTTCTGTCCAGAATTGCGCAAAAACAAGGAGTGAGAGCAGTTCAGCGATTCTATCAAACGCTGAACTGCTCTAAGCCGATCGCCAACGCTACCGATTGCAAGGATGGCCTCAGGCCGGGGCGACGCGGCCGCAGGCGATCGCCACGGCTTCGATCAGATCGTCGCCCGAGTAGGGCTTGGTGACCAGCCGGATGTCCGGGAACGAGCCCTTGATCTCGTCCGAATCCGAATAGCCCGAGGCGAACACGAACGGCACGCCCTCGCTGCGCAGCCGCGCGGCGAAATCCAGGGTCGAGACGCCACCGAGCATCAGATCGACCACCGCCGCGTCGAAGTTCGCAGGCAGCGCCTGCCCATCGATCTCGCCGAGCTCGCGCATGATCGTCACATCCGCGGCGCCGTGGTCGCGGCAAAGCTGCTCGACATCCATCGCGATCAGGAACTCGTCTTCGAGGACGAGAATGCGCAATCCGTCAAGCAATGCTGTCACTATCGATGTCTCCTTGGCAGGGGCGCACTGATGCGCGGAATCCATCACGATGTCATTTAAAAAAGACATGGGCGTGACGCTCCGCGGAACCCCTGCCTCTCTCGAACGTTTCCATGCGCCCATAAGGGCAGGGATTTCGAAGAGGGGTCGAAATGTCCAGCCAAAGCGCACGTCCGGCTGCCAGTCGTCAGTATCCTTGCGAGAAGTGCCCGCTGCGGCCGTTGCCTGCCTTTCGCGAGTTCGACAAGCAGGAGTTGTCATTTATCAGCACCTTCAAGCGTGGCGAGCTCGCCGTCGACAAAGGCGCGACAGTCCTCGTCGAAGGCAGCCACAGCGCGCATCTCTACACCGTGCTGTCGGGCTGGGCGTTCCGCTACAAGCTTTTGTCCGACGGACGCCGGCAGATCCTCAATTTTTCCATGCCTGGCGACCTCATTGGCCTGCAGGGAAGCCTGATGGGTGAGATGCAGCATTCGGTCGAGGCCTTGTCGCCGATGCTGCTATGCGTCTTTGAACGCGACCAGTTGCAGGAGCTCTATCGCAACCATCCCGGCCTTGCCTATGACATCACCTGGATCGCATCGCGCGAGGAACGCATGCTGGACGAGAACCTGCTCAGCATCGGCCGCCGCACCGCGCTCGAACGAGCGGCCTATCTCATCGCCTTCATCGCCAGCCGCGCGCGCAGCGCCGGCCTCAACGGCAAGACGCCGGTGCAGATCCCGATCACGCAACAGCACATCGCCGACACGCTCGGCCTTTCGCTGGTCCATACCAACAAGACGATCCGCAAGCTGATGGATCGCAAGCTTGTCATGTGGCGGGATGGCGGCTGCGAGGTGATCGACTATGACGGACTGAAGAAGCTTGCCCGATGGGAGGGGCTTGGTGAAGAACGCCGACCGCTGATCTAGGCCTGACCTGAATCCCAACATCCTCTACAGTGCTTGGGCGGCCAGGCCCGGAACCATGGCGCTGAACGGGCGTTGAAACCAACGCAAACGCAAGGAGTTAGAGAATGGCAACCGCCGCAGGCAAATCCGCAACGGACCAAGCAACCACCGCCGATCTCGAAGCCGATATCGAGCAGCTGAAGGCGGACATCCAGAAACTCACCGAGCAACTCGCCAGGACCGGTCAGCACGGCTATGGCGCAGCCCGTCGCGCCGCGCAGGACGGCGTCGAGCAATTGCGCGCGCAGGGCGAAGCCGCGTTCGAGAGCATGCGCGGAAGTGCCGAGGACATCGAAGCGCAGTTGATAGCCAAAGTGCGCGAGAAGCCGGTGACGTCGCTGGCGATCGCGGCCGGCGTCGGCTTCCTCTTCGCCCTGCTTTCGCGCCGCTAGCCGCAGATGGGGGCGCTTGTCTCGCTGATCTCGGCCCTCGTCTCCGGCGAGGCCATGGCCGCTGTGCACAGGGCTCGGACGACGGCAATCCTTTACGGACTTGCCGCCGTTTTTGCCCTGTGCGGTGTCGGCTTCCTCATCGGCGCCGCCTATATCTGGCTGGCGGCGCGTTATGGACCGCTGGCGACCAGTCTTGGCTTCGGCATCGGCTTCCTGGTGCTTGCCGGGCTCGTCCTTGTCATTCACAAGCTGACGACCAGCATGCGCAGCAGGCGGCGCGCGCGGCGGCGGCAGGCCGACATGACCGCGCTGGGCGTTACCGCGGCGCTTGCCCTGCTACCGGCGCTCGCCAAGAGCAAGGGCGGGTTGGGCGCCGCCGTCATCGCGCCCGCCCTGGCGGTCGTCGCCTACGCCATCTATCGCGAGAACACCAGGCCACCAAAGCCGGACCCGGAGGAGATGCCGTAAGCGGTTCGGTCACGCACGGACCGTCCACGTCAAGGACGGCTCCAGCGGCACCGACATCCCGGCGAAGACGCCGCCGGGATGGGAGAATTCGTGGCCTACATCGCGGTCGATGACCTCGGCGGGGCGGTGGTTCGGGATAGAGCCAAAGCACGATCGCCGCATGCTGCTTGAACGTGCTCCCCCGACGCGGAACCTTCCCGAACAGGGCCCGTTACCGCCATGTCGCAGCTGAAGCCCGCCGCCGTGCAGCATGGAGGCCTATCGTGACCAAGATCGTACCCGAAGACAAAGCACGCCAGGGACATTGGGGCTGGCATGCGCTCAGGATCCTCATCGCCGGGCTCCTGCTCGCCTTCATCGCGTGGGGGGCGGTCGAGATTTACGGCGAGCTGATCAAATCGCCGACGACGCAGCAGTCCGTACCGCAAGCGCCGCCCGCGGCGCAGAAATCCGTCCAGGGCGGTTGATTTCCGCATCACGCCGCCTTTGCCTGCGCATTGCTTGACGGGACGAGCACCTTCAGCGCGCCGGGGTGAATCTCGATCGTGGTTTCGCGCTCCAGCCTGATCAGTTCGCCATCCAGCACCGCGCTGAATTTCCTGGTGGGCGAACGGATTTTCAGCACGACCCTGCCAGCTTGATGAACTTCGACATGCGCGCTCTGGCGCAGCCTGCCGCGCAGCATATCCAGGAGCAGCTTCGCCAGATGATGACGCCGGCGCGCGACACTGACATAGATGCCGAGCACGCCGCCGGCCGGATCGTCGGCATAGGGCAGGTGGCCTTCGCCGAACAGATTATTGGAGATGCCGATGCCGGTCGTGCGGGTGACGATCTCGGCCTCTCCGACGCTGAGGCTTACCTTCAACGCCGGCGGGTTCTTGATCGCCGCCCATGCCGCGCGCACGGATGCCTGCATCTTCCCAAGGCGCGAGCCGAAATCCATTTTCTCGCGCAACTGAACCATCTTGGCATGCATACCGACGGAGAACTGATGCACGAAGGGCCGGCCGTTGGCGCTGGCCATATCGACGGCGATGACCTCGCCATCGGCGAAGGACTGCAGCGCCGCCTCGAGTGTCTGCGGAATGCCCAGGCCCCGCGCGAAAAGGTTCATCGTACCGGCGGGCAAGATGGCCAGGGCCTTCTTCTTGTTCATCAGGAGGGACGCCGCGGTGGAAATGGTGCCGTCGCCGCCTCCGGCAAGAACGACATCGATGTTTCGCCTGGCGATGGCCTTTTCCAGCGCCGCGGCGATGTCGCGGCCGGCAACGATATCGACCTCGACCGAATGTCCCGCCGCTTCGAGCGTCTGACGAAGCTGTTCGGAAAATGCCTCAACGTCGATGGTGCGGAGCGTGCCGCCGTCCTGGTTCAGCACCGCAGCAAACCGCATACGCCACTCCATATTACCTTGGGCCGGTTGAGCCAGCCGCAAGCCGGAACGAAGATGCCGCCGCAATGGTTCCACCACAGGGTCTAGCAAACCAGGCGCTCGTGAACGCGTCGTGGTTGGAACAACACCCCGGTCACAACGTTGTGAACCTGTCGACACTGCCGCTCCCGACCCGCCGATCAGAGGCCGGCCGAGGGAGCGTCATGCACACAGATCAGGCACGAGGAGAGACCATGATGATCCGCACTCTTTTTGCAACGACCGCGATCGCGACGCTGCTCGCGACCGGCGCTTTTGCACAGACGACGCCCGCTCCGGCTCAACAGGCCCCGGCAGCCGAAAATCCGGCTCCGGTCATGCGCTCGGACGGCGCGCTCATGACCAACATCATCGGCGAGTCCGTCTACAACGGCACCGGCGACGACGCCCAGAACATCGGTAAGGTCGATGATGTCGTCTTCGATGCCGGCGGCAAGGCCAAGTCGGCCATAATCGGGGTCGGCGGGTTCCTTGGCGTCGGCAAGAAGGACGTCGCCTTCGATTACAGCAAGCTGGAATGGGCCGAGAAGAACGGCGACCGCTGGCTGGTCGCCAAGTCGACCAAAGACGAGTTGAGCGCTTTGCCGGCATTCGACCGCAAGCCGTATGATCCGGCACCGGCGCAGTCGGCCGACGCTACGCAGCCCGCCAACAACACGACGACAACCCAGGCCCCGGCGGCGGCCCCGGCGGCCGCACCGGTGAAGAAGGCGGATGGCAACCTCGCCAGCAACATCATGGGCGAGTCGGTCTATAACGGCACCGCTGACGACGCCCAGAAGATCGGCGACGTGAAGGATATCGTGCTCGCCAAGGACGGCAAGGCCGAGTCGCTGGTGATCGGCGTCGGCGGCTTCCTCGGCATCGGCACGAAGAACGTCGCCTACGACTTCGCCAAGGCCAAGTGGGCGGAGAAGAACGGCGACCGCTGGCTGGTGGCCGAGACGACGAAGGAGCAGTTGCAGGCCCAGCCCGAGTTCAACCGCAAGGCCTATGATCCAGCGCCGGGCTCGACGACGGCCGCGAACAACGCCCCCGCGGCGACCACGCCCGCGGTGGTGTCTTCGGATACGACCTCCGATAAGGGAGCGAAGCCGGCAGAGCCCGCCAAGTCGACGGCCGAGACCAAGCCTGCGGCGCCGGCTACGGCCACGGCTGAAAACAAGCCAGCCGACACCAGCGCCACCGACCAGACCAAGACCGCCTCCATCGACAAGTCGACGCTGACCGAGATGCCGATGGGCGATATTCGCGGCGACGATTTGAAGGGCGCAACCGTCTATGGCGCGAATGACGCCAAGATCGGCGAGATCGGGGACGTGGTGCTGAAGGACAACAAGCCGGATGCGGTGATCATCGATGTCGGCGGCTTCCTCGGGATCGGCGCCAAGGAAGTGGCGCTCGGCATGGATAAGCTCAAATTCATGACCGACAAGAACGGCAAGAAATATCTCTACACCAACTTCACCAAGGAACAGCTGCAGGCGCAGACGGCCTATGACAAAGGCAGCTACGCCGAGAAGCGCGACCAGCAGAGGATGATTTTGAAATAGGGATTAGGGATTAGGCAGTAGGCAGTAGGCAGTAGGCAGTAGGCGAAAGGGAGTTGGCAAAGCGCCTGGGCGTTGGGATATTCTCTGCCTACTGCCTACTGCCTACTGCCTACTGCCTACTGCCTACTGCCTACTGCCTACTGCCTACTGCCTACTGCCTACTGCCTACTGCCTACTGCCTACTGCCTACTCACGTATCCGACCACGCCATCTTCCGTCAGCTCCGCCAATGCCAGCGACCGATCGAGATGCGCGGCGCGCCAGGCGAGCATGTTCTCGGCGAATTCGAGCCGCGTCGGCAGATAGGCCGGGTCGTTCGCCACGTTGTTCAGCTCTCCCGGGTCCTTCGACAGGTCGAAGAGGAGCGACGGCAGGCCGCCGCCGAAATGGACATATTTGAAGTCCGCCGTGCGGATGACGGCGAGGTTGCAGGCGCTCGATCCGATACCGAAATGGCGTTCGGCTTCGCCTTTGGCGACCGTGCGGAAATCAAACTCCCAATGCGCGGCCTCGCGCCAGGTCTCCGGTATCTTGCCCTCGATCCAGGGCGCGAGCGAACGGCCGTCGAGATGGCGCTGCGGCGCGGCGCCGATCAGGTCGAGCAAGGTCGGGAAGATGTCGACAGCCTCGGTGAAGCGGTCCACGGCCGCGCCAGCCGCGGCACTGCGGCGCGGATCGCGGATGATCAGTGGGATATGATAGCTGGCGTCGAAGAAGCCGCCCTTGCCGAGCATGAAATGATCGCCCATCATCTCGGCGTGGTCGGAGGTCAACACGATCACGGTGTCGTCCCAGGCGCCCGCTGATTTGATCGCCTGCCAGATGCGGCCAAGCTGCGCGTCGACCTCGGAGATCATGCCGTAATAGATCGCGCGGATTAAGCGGAAGTTCTCCTCGCTCCAGTCCGGCACGTTGCCTTCGATGCCGGGAACGAATTTTGTGCGCTTCTGCCGGTCGAGATCATAGGCGACATAGGGGTGGCTTTCCGCTTCGGTCTGCCAGCTTGCAGCGCGCCGGAAGGCCGGACCGTCGCCTGGATCATACATGGTGTTGTAGGGTTCCGGCACGATGAAGGGCGGGTGCGGGCTGATGAAGGAGATATGCGCGAACCACGGCGCGCCTTTCTCCTGCTCGCCGAGCCAGCGGATGAATTCGCCAGCGAGGAAGGCGGTCGGCGTCTGCTCCTTCGAATAGACCGGCGGCGCGTTGGTCACGTCCCCTTCCGTCTGTCCCTTGGCCGGGCGATGGATGCCGGGGCTGCCGGCGCCGGTGTCGATGTCCTGTGCCTTGAGCCATGACAGCCATTGCTTCTGATGCTCGGGCAGGGCCTGCCTAACGGTGAAGCCCGGCAACACGCCCTCGTAGCTGCGCAGGCGCGGATCCTCGGCCACAAGCTGGCGCGGATCGAGCGAGACATCGGTGTAGCCGAACAGGGTGGGATCGTAGCCCGCCGCGCGTGCCGAAAGCGCGATGTTGCCATGGCGCGCATCGAGCGGCGTGCCATTGCCGCAGACGCGGTTGTTCATCTGATAGAGCCCGGTATAGAGGCTCGCGCGGGCGGGAGAACAGGGTGCTGCCCCGCCATAGTGACGCCGGAAAAGCACGCCTTCGGCGGCTAAAGCGTCCACATTCGGCGTCTGCACCAGCGGATGGCCGGCCGCCGACAGGCAGTCGCCACGCCACTGGTCGCAGGTGATGAGGAGAACATTCGGGCGGCTCGTCGGATTGTCCAAGATCGTTTCCTTGTGGAAGCGCCCAGATGGAACGGAAATCACCGGCGTTGCAAGTCGATGCCTGTGATGGATTGGTGAACAAATTTTGAACAGTCGTTCACTTTTATGACACAGTCCATTCTGTGTTTGGCCGCTTTGCCGCGGGCCCGCCTATCCTCATATTGGCGTGGACAGCGGCGAGGGCCGCACAAGGACAAGGAAGGAGCAACATCATGCTCGATCAGATCAAGGGCCTGCATCACGTCACCTCTATGGCGAGCGACGCACGCCGCAACAATGAGTTCTTCACGAAGAAGCTCGGCCTGCGCCGGGTGAAGAAGACCGTCAATTTCGACGCGCCGGACGTCTACCATCTCTACTATGCCGACGAGGTCGGCACGCCGGGTTCGGTGATGACCTATTTTCCGTTCCCCGATATCGGCAAGGGCCGGCATGGCGTCGGCGAGGTCGGCACCACGGTGTTCTCGGTACCGGAAGGCACGCTGGCCTATTGGGAAAAGCGCTTCGCCGACGACGGCGTGGGCAATGTCGCCCGCACGGATAGCTTTGGCGAGAAGCGGCTCACCTTCACCGGTCCCGACGGCGACAGTTTCGCGCTGGTCGAGGACAAGGCCGACAAGAGAGCGCCCTGGGTCAAGGGCGGGGTTCCAGGCGACGAGGCGATCCGCGGCTTTCATTCGGTCTCGCTCCGGCTGAAGGACGGAGGCGCCACCGAGGAGCTGTTGAAGTTCATGGGCTATGAGGAGGTCGACAAGTCCGGCAACATCCGCCGGATGGCGATCAAGAACGGCAATGGCGCCGATGTCGTCGATATCGAATCGCTGCCGGGCGCCGGCTTTGCCAATCTCGGCGCCGGCTCGGTGCACCATGTCGCTTTCGCGGTCGAGGATCGTGCAAAGCAGCTCGAGGTGCGCAAGGCGCTGGTCGACACGGGTTACGGCGTGACGCCGGTCATCGATCGTGATTACTTCTGGGCGATCTATTTCCGCACGCCGGGCGGCGTGCTGTTCGAGGTGGCCACCAACGAGCCGGGCTTCGACCGCGACGAAGACACCGCGCATCTCGGCGAGGCGCTGAAGCTGCCGATGCAGCATCAGCATCTGAGGCCTTACCTCGAAGAGCACCTGCAGAAGCTGGAAGGCTGAAGCCATGAGCAAGGACGCTTACATCCACAAGGTGCTGCCCGGTTCGCCGGGCAGCCCGCTGCTCTTCGTCTTCCACGGCACCGGCGCGGATGAGAACCAGCTTCTCGGTTTCGGCCGCGAGCTTGTGCCTTCGGCGACGATCATCTCGCCGCGCGGCGATGTCTCGGAGCAAGGTGCTGCCCGTTTCTTCCGCCGCACCGGCGAGGGCGTCTACGACATGGATGACCTGGCGCGCGCGACATCGAAGATGGCGGGCTTCGTCAAGGCGCATGTCGAGGCGGCGAAGCCTTCGGCGGTGCTCGGCCTCGGCTATTCCAACGGCGCCAACATCCTGGCTTCGGTGGTGTTTGCCGAGCCCAGCCTGTTCGATGCCGCGGCGCTGATGCATCCGCTGATCCCGTTCGAACCCCGCGTCCAGGGCAGCCTTGCCGGCCGCCATATCCTGATCACGGCCGGCAGGCGCGACCCGATCTGTCCGCCCAATTTGACGTCGCGGCTAGAGGCTTATTTGCGCGCCGACGGCGCCGATGTCACTGTGGAATGGCACGACGGCGGGCATGAGGTTCGGCCGAATGAAATCGAAGCGACGCGGCGGCTGTTCGCGCTCGCGCCCGCTGAAGGAGGCAAGAACAATGGCTGACCAACTGCCCGAGATCGAACTTGAAGACCGCGGCTCCAAAGGGCGCTACGTGCTGCGCGGACCTGGCGGCGCCGAGGCTGAGATGACCTTCACCAAGATCGGCGAGCACCAGCTCATCATCGATCACACCGAGGTGCCGGATGTCTTTCGCGGCCAGGGCGCCGGGCTTCGGCTCGTCACCCGCGCGGTCGAGGATGCGCGCGCCGCCGGCAAGAAGATCATCCCACTCTGCCCCTTCGCCAACGCCCAGTTCCGGCGTCATCCGGAATGGGCGGATGTGCTGAAGCAGTAGCGCAGCGCTCCCTTCTCCCCTTGCGGGAGAAGGTGGATTGGCGCGCAGCGCCAAGACGGTTGAGGGGTGCTCCAGCGGAGTGAGACGCCGGCTTTCCCTGGAACACCCCTCATCCGTCGCCTTCGGCGACACCTTCTCCCACAAGGGGAGAAGGAAAAGCGCGCCTCTGACATTTGCACCGCCCGGCCATCTTGCCTAAGTTGACAGTTCGCTCGGACGAAACCTGTCGTCCCGCCTGTCACCGATTTGAATGGCTTCCCTGATGACCGATACCGACCTGATCCCCGTTTTCGACGGACATAACGACACGCTGCTTCGACTTTACCAGTCGAAGGAAGCCGACGTCGAAAAGCTGTTCATCGAGGGGACGCCGGGCGGCCATATCGACCTGCCGCGCGCCAGGAAGGGCGGCTTTGCGGGCGGCATGTTCGCGATCTTTCCGCCGCCGGTCGAAAAGTCGAAGCGCAGCGCGGTGCCGCCGGCGCCGAGCGACAACGAGCCGCTGCCGCCGGAACTGCCGCAGGCCGAGGCGATCACCTCGACCATCGGCATGGCCTCGATCCTGTTCCGGCTGGAGCGCGCGGGTGCACTCACCGTCTGCCGCAGCGCAGGCGATGTGCGGAACGCGATGGCCAAGGGCTCGATCGCGGCCGTGTTCCACATCGAAGGTGTCGAGGCGATCGATCCCGGGCTTGCCATGCTCGACGTGCTTTATGCCGCCGGGCTGCGTTCGCTGGGCATCGTCTGGAGCCGTCCGAACGCCTTCGGCAATGGTGTGCCGTTCCGCTTTCCGTCGTCGCCCGACACCGGGCCTGGCCTCACCGATGCCGGCAAGGCGCTGGTCAAGGCGTGCAACCAGCTCAGGATCATGATCGACCTCTCGCATCTCAACGAGAAGGGTTTTCGCGATGTGGCCGAGCTCAGCGATGCGCCGCTGGTCGCCACCCATTCCAACGTGCATGCGATCTGCGGCCATTCGCGCAACCTGACCGACTGGCAGCTTGGTGCGATCCGCGAGTCGGGCGGCGTGGTCGGCCTCAACTTCGCCACCGGCTTCCTGCGCGAGGACGGCCGCATGAATGCCGACACCAGCATCGACATCATGGTGCGCCACATCGATTCGCTGCTGCAGGCTCTGGGCGAGGACGGCGTGGGTCTCGGCTCCGATTTCGACGGCGCCATGATCCCGGCCCCCATCGGCGACGTCGCCGGCCTGCCGAAGCTCATCGACGCGCTAGCGGCGCGCGGTTTCGGACGCGCGCTGATCGAGAAGATCGCTTATCGGAATTGGTTGAGCGTGCTTGAACGCACGATAGGTTAAGCGCGACTACTGGCCATAGCCCATGCGCTTCAGCCATTCCTTGCCGATGCCGCGGTCGCGGATGATCGGCAAGGGATTTTCCGCGTCGAGCCGGGCGCAGATGCGGTAGACCTCCAGCGTCTCGGCATTCATCTCGCCGCGCTTGAAGAAATACATCGCCGCCGCGTAGCGGGTGCGGCCGGACCACATCTCGCCGAGCGGCGTGTTGACGAGCTGCCACTGCTCGGCGGCTTCCGTTTCAGGGTCTTCCGCTTCGCTTGCCATGTCAGAAATCCGCCGGCGGGTTGGCGGTGCGGCGGTCGAGCTTGATGAAGGGCCGCGGCACCACCTTCGCCTTCTTCATCAGCTTCTGGTACTGCAGCTCGCGCATAGCGTAAATCTCGACCCAGAGGTCGTCGACGATCGTGTCGCCATAGGGCCGCTGCAGCGAGGCGAGCGCGATGTTGCGCTTGGCCATGGGCGACCACATCGCCGCGCTGACCAATCCGACCTCTTGGCTCTTGCGATAATAAACGATGGCATGCTCCGCCGGGATGTTGCCTTCGATCTCCAGCCCGACCAGCACGTGGCGCAGCCTCTTCTTCGAGCGGGCTTCGAGGATCGCGCGGCGGCCGTTGAAATGCCCTTTGTCCGGGTCGATCATGAAACCGAGGCCGATCTCGTCCGGCATGCGCAGGCGGTCGGTGCGGATGGCGTGCTCGGCAGCAGTGAAGTCGGCATTGGCTACGATCAGGCCAGCTTCGAGCCGCGCCCGGTTCAATGCCGTGTAGCCGATGGCGCGGACGCCGCGCAGCTCACCCGCCGCCATCAGCCGGTCCCACAGGCTCAGCGCCTTGTCCGCTGGCACGAACAGTTCGTAGCCGAGATCGCCGGTGAAGCCGGTGCGCGAGATGGTGACTTTGCCAGTTCCTTGGGGAGCGCCGTCAAGCGCGAATTCGGCAAGGTCGAAGATTTTCAGCCGCTCGACGCCGGCAAAGCCCGCGTCGCGCAGGATGGCGAAGGAGGTCGGGCCTTGCAGCGCCAGTCCGGCGATCGCTTCGGTCTCGTCCTCGATGCTCACCTCATAGCCGATCGCGCTGTCAAGCAGCCAGGGCAGATGCCGCTCCTGCGAGCACAGGCGGAAGCGCGTCGGCGAGAGCCGGAACAGCGTGCCGTCGTCGAGTACGAAACCGTCGTCGTCGCACCAGGCGGTGTAATGGACGCGGCCGGGCTCTAGCTTTGTCACGTCGCGCAGTGTGACGCGGTCGAGATAGGCTTCGGCGTCCGGGCCCTCGATCCGGTATTTGGTCATTGGCGAGATGTCGAACAGCGCCGCCTGGCTGCGGATGGCGAAATATTCGAGCTCCTCGTCCCACAGCGAATGCGGCGCGCGGTAGCCGGCCCAGCTGTACCAGTCCTGCTTCAGGCCCAGCGCGTCGATGCGCGGCTGGAACGGCGTGCCGAGCCGCAGCGTGCGGAAGTGGGATTGCGCGAGGGTGCGGGCTGCGTCGATTTTCACATGACGATTCATGACGGCGTTCCTTCGCGCCCCTCTCTGTCCTGCCGGACATCTCCCCCTCTAGGGGGGAGATTGGCCGTCGCCTCGGCTTTCGCCAATCGCCAACGTTGCAGGAGGTGAGCCGGGCGCGCGGACAGCTGATCTCCCCCCAAGAGGGGGAGATGCCCGGCAGGGCAGAGAGGGGCGCCGTAGAGCGCGGCTTCAGCGATCTGCAAAAACATCCCTAGGCCCTCATCGCGATGATGCGGCGCGCAGCGTTTAGGCCGGGCGCGCCGGAAATGCCGCCGCCGGGATGCGAGCCGGCGCCGGCAAGGAAAAGCCCTTCGAGCGGCGTGTCGTAGCCCGACCAGCCGGAGACCGGTCGCGACATCAGCATCTGGTCGGCCTGCAATTCGCCATGGTGCCAGTGGCCGCCGGGCATGCGGTAGCGCGCCTCGATGTCGGCCGGCGTCAAAAGCTCGGCGTGGCGGACCGTCGCGCCGATGCCTGGCGCATGGGTTTCGAGCTGCGCCATGATTGCCTTGAGGAATTGCGGCTTGCCAGTGGCCCAGCCCTCTCTCAGCCCGTAGGGCGCGTATTGCACCACTGCCGACAGCACGCAGGTGCCGGTAGGCGCAAGCGATGGGTCGACGAGGCTGGGCAGCGTGATCTCCATCACCGGCTCGGACGAGAACTCACCATATTTCGACGGGTTGAAGGCGCGCTCGACATGGTCGGGCGATGGCGCAATGACGAGGCGCCCCTTGTGGCCGGCGGCATCGACGTCAGTGAATTGCGGCGGCCGGTCCAGCGCCAGATGGAGTTTTGCTGCGTCACCCTTCATGCGGATGTTCTTCATCTTGCGCACGAAGCCGGTATCGACCTCGCGCGGGCCGACCAGATCGAGGATCGTGGTCGCCGGATTGATGGCGGAAACGACCGTCCTGGCGCGCGGCGTCTCGCCGCTCTGCGTAACGACGCCGACGGCGCGGCCTTTCTCGACGATGACCTTGGCGACCGGCGAAGCCTGGCGGATCGAAACGCCCGCTTTCTCGGCCGCCGCGCGGATGGCGGCGACGACGGCGCCCATGCCGCCTTTGGGTTGGATCTGCGCGCCGGCCAGCCCCCCGATCTCACCGGCAAGCCGATAGTAGAGGCCGAGCAGCGAGGTCGGCGAGCGCGGTCCCAGATGCGAGCCCAGCGTCGCGTCGAACGCAAGCAGGCCCTTCAGCCGGTCGTCCGAAAGCTGCTCGTCGAGCAAGTCGTAGACATTCATCAGAAGCACGCGCAGGAAGTCGCGCATGTCTTCCTTGCCGAGCCGCTTCAGGGCCAGCGCGGTCTGGCCGAGCCCGGTCATCTCGGCGAGCGACATGTTGCCGAGGTCCGGCGGCCGGCGCGACAGGAAAGGCTTCAGCACGCCGGCATAGCGGAGCAATTGCGCGCGCAGGTCTTTCCAGGCGGTTTGCTCGGAAGGCGTGGCACCGGTCAGCACCTCGCCATAGGCGCCATGCAGCACGAGCGGACCGTCCTTCGACAGCGCGACCGACCGCACGAAATCGCCGCGCTCGACCGTTAGCCCGTGCCGCTCCAGCTCCAGCGTCTTCACCACATCGGGATGCAGGCGATTGAGCAGATGCGCAACCGCGGAGACGCGAAAGCCCGGCGCGAATTCCTCGGTGCGCCCGGCGCCGCCCACCTCGTTGCCGGCTTCGAGCAGCAGCACCTTGCGACCCGACTTCGCCAGCGTGGCGGCGGCGACGAGGCCGTTATGGCCGCCGCCGATGACGATGGCGTCCCAGTTCAAATCAGATGACGTCATGGGCCGGGCTCATATGCAGGGTTGGCTTGGCGAGGTCGCGCAGGATTTCGGCGGCGGCGTTGCGTCCGGGCGCGCCCATGACGCCGCCGCCCGGATGGGTGGAGGAGCCGCACATATAGAGGCCGCCGACCGGCGAGCGGTATTGCGCGTAGCCCGGCACCGGGCGGTTGAAGAGCAACTGGTCGAAGGTGAGCTCACCCTGGAAGATGTTGCCTTCGGTGAGGCCCACCTCGGCCTCGATCTCGCGCGGCGTGCGCACTTCCATGTGGACGATGCGGTCGCGGAAACCGGGCGAATATTGCGCGATCTGGGAAATCACGCTTTCGGCGAAGCCGTCGCGGTCGGCGTCGGTCCAGTCGCGGCCATCTATCTTTGGCGGCGCATATTGCACGAAGCAGCTCATGAAATGCTTGCCCGGCGGCGCCATGGTCGGGTCGAGCGTGGTCGGGATCACCATGTCGAGGAAGGGGTCGGCCGACCAGCGCCCGGCCTTCCAGTCGTCATAGGCGCGCTCCATGCGCTCGATGGAATCGGTGAAGTGCATGTCGGCGCGGTAGACTGGCGAATCCTTGGGCAGAGCCGGGAACTCGGGCAGAGAATCCAGCGCAATGTTGACCTTGCCGGAGGAGCCGCGGATTTTGAAATTGCGGACACGGCGCAGGAAGATGTCGGGCAATTCCTTTTCCTCGACCAACTTCAGGAAGGTGCGCTTGACGTCGGCATTGGAGATGACGAGCTTGCTGGAGATCTCCTCGCCGCCGGCAAGCACGACGCCCTTGGCCTTGCCGTTCCTGATCAGCACATGGTCGACCTCGGCGCCGGTGCGGATGGTGCCACCGCTAGCCTTGAAGGAGGCGGCAAGCGCCCTGGTGACGGCGCCCATGCCGCCGCGCGCATAACCCCAGGCGCCGACCGAGCCATCGACCTCGCCCATATAATGGTGCAGCAGCACATAGGCTGTGCCGGGCGACATCGGCCCAAGCGCCGTGCCGATGATGCCGGAAAGCGCGAAATTCGCCTTGATGATTTCGGTCTCGAAATACTCGTCGAGGAAGTCGGCGATCGACATCGTCCAGAAGCGCAGGGTCAGCGCCATCTCCCCGGCGGTTAAGCCGGCGAATTTCCTGCCGAGATAGAGCAGCTCGCCGAGGTCGCGCGGCTTGAGGCTGGTCGGGTCGGGCGCCGTGCGCATCAACAGCGGCTGGATGAAGCGGCACTGTCTGGTGACGTCGCGCGAATAGCGGTCATAGGCTTCGCCGTCGCGCTTCGAGAAGCGCGCGAACTCGCGGCGGTGCGCGTCGTGGTCGCGGTAGTTGGCGAGGTAGTCGCCGTCGCGCGTGAACACCGCGCCGCCTTCATAGGAGATCACCTGCAGGCCGAAGCGCGGCAGTTCCAGGTCGCGCATGATCTCGGGCCGGAACAGCGAGCAGACATAGGAGCAGTTCGAATAGAGGAAGCCCGGCGTCAACTCGCGACTGGTGGCCGCGCCGCCGACCCAGTCATTCTTCTCGACCACCAGCACATCCAGGCCGGCGCGCTGCAGATAGCAGGCGTTGACCAGGCCGTTATGGCCGCCGCCGATGACGATCGCGTCCCATGCCTTCATGCGCGCCGAACCTCCATCCGGTTGCCCTATCGTCTTGTTTCCACGCAATTCCGGACGGAAAGTTACGGCGAAGTGGCCGAACCTAACCGCTTCACGCTTTTTCCTGGGATTGCTCGGTGCTTTTTGTTCCCCGATTGCGCGAATTTGGCACGGATCACAGTTTTTTGTCCAGTCATATTGAATGAATGTTCAACAAATGGTGTTGCGTTTTCCCGTTGATGCGCTAGGCTTTGCCGGCATTCTGACTGATCCACATCGGCATTTGGGGTTGAGGATCCGATGATCGGGACGGCTGACGCCGAGCCGGAATATGACGACACCGCCATCCGCTTCCTCGAAGCGCTGTGGGGCGAGGGCTACCTGTCGCCGGGCGGTCCGGACGAGGTCGACCGGGTGGTCGAAGGCCTCTCGCTCAAGGGCAAGACGATCCTCGATATCGGCTGCGGCGCCGGCGGCATCACGCTGCATCTGGCCGCGCGGCATGGTGCGGCCAGGGCCACTGGCTTCGACGTCGAGAGGCCGGTGATCGAGGCGGCGAGGCGGGGGGCGGTCCGGCAAGGTCTCGAGAATCGCGTCAGCTTCGTCCAGGCGCCGCCGGGGCCGCTGCCCTTCGCGGACGCGTCCTTCGACGTCGTCTTCTCCAAGGACGCGCTGCTGCATGTGCCGGACAAGGACGCGCTGTTCGCCGAGATCTTTCGGGTGCTGAAGCCCGGCGGGGTGTTCGCGGCGTCGAACTGGATGATCGGGCATGACGGCGAACCGTCGCCTCAGATGAAGGCCTATGTCGCGGCCGAAGGTCTCTCCTTCGCCATGGCCTCGCCGGCGCGCTATGCCGAAGCCATGCGCCGCGCCGGCTTCACCGAGATCACGGTGCGCGACCGCAATCCCTGGTACCGTGAGGTCGCGCGAGAAGAGCTCGCCCGCCTCAAGGGACCGCTTTACGCGCAGGCCGCGGCAGCGGTCGGCGCGGCCTATGTCGACAAGAACATCAAGACCTGGGAGGCGATGCAGAAGGTGCTTGACAGTGGCGAGCACCGCCCCACTCATCTGCGCGGTTGGAAGCCGGTTGGATAGCCGGCGATGCTGGAGACCGTCACCCTTATGAAGACAGCAGATGCCACCGACAACGTCGCTGAATCGGGACGAAAAGGCGACGCCGAAAAGCGCGGCCGCAAGGCCTCGAAAGAGGTCAGGCAGCTGCAGCTGATCGAGGCGACGATCGATTCACTGGCCAAGCGCGGCTATGCCGAAACGACGATGGCGGACGTGGCCGACGGCGCGGGCCTGTCGCGCGGCATCGTCAACTTCCATTTCGAGAGCAAGGAAAAGCTGCTGATCGCCACGCTGCAGCACATGTATGACGAGTATTCGGCGCATTGGCGCACAGCCTTGCAGAAGGCGGGCGACGATCCGGCACGGCAGCTGCAGCATCTGGTGTGGGCGGATTTCGACCGCTCGATCTGCAACAAGCGCAAGCTCGCCGCATGGCTTGCCTTCTGGGGCGAGGCCAAGTCACGGCCGACCTACCAGGCGCTGAGCAGCTCGCGCGACGCCTATTACCAGCAGGTCTTCATCGACCTCTGCACGACGCTCAAACAGAGCGGCGGCTACGCCTACGACCCCCAGGTCATCGCCCTGGCGCTCAGCGCCATGCTCGAAGGCCTGTGGCTGCGGCTGATGATGGGAACGGAGGACACGACCCGCGAAACAGCCCTGCAGTCGGCCAACGCATTCTTGGCCGCCGCCTTTCCGAAACACTATGGCTAGCAAAAGATGGGGCTAGCAAAAGATGGGGCTAGCAAAAGATGGGGCTAGCAAAAGCCGGGGTTAGCAACAGCCGGCCAAACAAGACCGGCAAAAACCAAAAGAGGATGGAACAGAATGAAGAAACTCAGCCGACGCCTGACACTGACATTGGCGCTTGGGAGCGCGATCGCGGCTTCGGCAGCAGCGTTCGCCGTCGCTGCCGACAAGGACCTGATCGTGTTCGACTGGTCCGGTTATGAGGATCCGAGCTTCCATGGCAAATATGTCGAGAAGAACGGCGCCTCGCCGACCTTCGCCTTCTTCGGCGACGAGGACGAGGCGTTCGAGAAGATCCGCTCCGGCTTCAAGTCCGATCTCGGCCATCCTTGTTCGCAGAGCGTGGTGAAATGGCGCGAGGCCGGGTTACTGCAGCCGCTCGACACGTCGAAGATCGCCGGCTGGAAGGACCTCAACCCCGGCATCATGGCGATGAAGGATCTCGCCACGACGCCCGACGGCAAGGCCTGGTTCATGCCGTGGGACTGGGGCGATACCCAGCTCACCTACAATTCCGACAACATTGCCGAAAAGGACGTGCAGTCGCTGAAGGTGTTCGCCGATCCGAAATATAAGGGCAGGGTGTCGATCGGCGACAATGTCGATGACGCCTATGCGCTGGCCAGCCTCGCCATCGGGCTGAAGGACTGGACCAAGATGACGGACGAACAGTTCAAGCAGGCGTCCGACTTCCTGCGCCAGGTGCACAAGAATGTGCGCTCCTACTGGACCGATACCACCGACATCGTGCAGTTGCTCTCCGGCGGCGAGGTCGATCTCGCCTGGGCCTGGAACGACGCGACGGTGCAGTCGGTCAAGGCCGGCGTGCCGATCAAGTCCAAGAAGGACACCGAGGAGGGCATGTCGACCTGGGTATGCGGTTACGTGCTGTTCAAGGACGCGCCGGGCAATATCGACAAGGCCTATGACTATCTCAACGCGGTCAACGACCCCGAAGTCGCCAAGACGCTGGTCAAGGATTGGGGCTACGGCCAGGCCAATGCGAAAGGCATGGCCGGCGTCGACCCGGCGATCCTGAAGGAAAAGGGCTACGACAACGTGGAAAAGTGGGTCGACAAGACACTGTTCCAGCAGCCGCTGCCCTCGGAGCTCAAACTGAAGATGATCGCCGAGTTCGAGAAGATCAAAGCCGGCTATTGAGCCTTGTGTTGGCGGTTGGCCAGGGTATCGTTCCAGAGGCGGAGTTGCCCGTGACCCGCCTGCATGCATCCTCTTCCCGTGTTCGCGACAGGGAGAGTCGGTGCCGAGTTCAGCCATGTGACTTCGAGTCGGGCTCGCCAACGGCTTTGAATCCTCCTACCTTCCGCCAGTATTCGTGAAGACCAAGGCCGGCTATTGAGCAGCATCATCGAAAGAACCGACGTCGTCATCGTCGGCGCCGGCTTCACAGGACTGTCGGCCGCGCTCGATCTTCAGCGCGCCGGCATCGATTTCCTCTTGCTGGAGGCGCGCGACCGCGTCGGCGGCAGGGTGGAGGCCGTCCGCAACGGGCTCGGCGAGCGTATCGACAGCGGCGGCCAGTTCCTGTGCGTGGACATGCCCGAAGTGATGGCGCTGGCCAAGGCCCACGGCAAGGCCTTCGTCGAGACCTATGTCGACGGCGAATTCATCACCCATCCGTCGTTGACGCCGGCGCGGGCGGAGCGCACCTACCATGTCTCGATGGCCATCCGCGAGCGTATGAACCGGATCGATCCGGACGACCCGGCCATTGCCGGGCTGACCGTTGCCGATTGGCTGGGGCGCCAGGACGATGAGCCCGATGCCAAGGCCGCTTTCCGTTCGCTGGTCGAGGGCCTGTGGTGCCTGGCGGCGGACAAGGTGCCGCTCTGGTACCTGATCGACAATGATCGCCGCATCACCAACGAGGTGTTCGAGCTGCAGTATTTTCTGGGCGACACCATGCAATCGCTGGCCGAGGACCTAGCCGGCGAACTCGGCGACCGGCTGCGGCTGAACGAAGCGGTGACGCGTGTCGAGCGCGGGCCGCAAGGCGTCCGCATCAGCACTGTTGCCGGTATGATCGAAGCGCGCGACGTCCTGGTCGCGCTGCCGCCGGCGACGGCCGCGAACCTCGATTTCGCGCCTGCCCTGCCGGCGGAGCTCGCAGGCGCGCTCGGCGTCTGGGAAAGCGGCGCGGTGATCAAGATCCTGGTGCGCTACGCCAAGCCGTTCTGGCGCGAGCAAGGCCTGTGCGGCATGGTGATGTGGCGCGACCTGCCGGGGCTGTTCGCCTGCGACGGCAGCAAGGATGCCGACCATGCCGCGCTTGTCGTCTTTGTCGGCGGGCCGCTGGCGCTGCGCTGGCATCCGCTCGATGAGGCGGCGTTGCAGGCGGAAATCACTGCCAGGCTTGTTCAGGCGCTCGGCCCGCAGGCGGCCGACGCCGTCGATTTCAGCGCGCGCGACTGGACGCATGATCGTTGGAGCGGCGGTGCCTATAGCGACCTTATCGTCGACGTGACGGCACGCAATGCCGAGCGCGTCATCCTCGCCGGCGCGCCGCCGGTCTATTTCGCTGCTTCGGAAGTCTCGCCGTCCTTCCCGGGCTATGTCGAGGGCGCGATCGTCGCCGGCCGCATCGCGGCTGCGAAGATTCAGTCGGCCATCGCGACCAGCGCCTCGGGATCGTAGGCGAGGCGGATCGGCGCGCCGACCGGAATGTCGTCGGCGCCGAAATCGTTGGTCTCGGTCACCGAAAGCGGCTTTTCCAGTCCGGGGATCTCGACGATCAGATGCGTGATCTCACCGAAATAGTGACGCTCGACAACCTTGCCCGCGACCTCGAACTTCGCCGAGGCGTTGTCCCACAAAACGCGCAGCCGCTCCGGCCGTATGCCAAGCGTGGCCGCGCCGCCATTGCGCACGAAAGCCCTCGGCTTGTCGGTCCTGACGCGGCCGAAGCCCAGCGTGTCGAGCACCAGGGAAGCGCCGTTCTCCTCGACGATCTCAGCCTTGACGAAGTTCATGCCGCCGAGGAAATCGGCCACCTGGCGGTTGACCGGGCGCTGGTAGATTTCCTTGGGCGAAGCGACCTGCGCGATGCGGCCGCCGAACATGACGGCGATGCGGTCGGACATCGCCAAGGCCTCGTACTGGTCGTGTGTGACCAGCACGAAGGTGATGCCGACCGCCTGCTGCAGGCGGCGCAGTTCGACCTGCATCTGCTCGCGCAGCTTCTTGTCCAGCGCCGAAAGCGGCTCGTCCAGCAGCAGCACCTTGGGCCGCATGACCAGCGCGCGGGCCAAAGCCACGCGCTGGCGCTGGCCGCCGGAAAGCTCGGTGGCGCGACGCTTGCCGAGGCCGGTCAGCGACACTTGCGCCAGCGCTTCCTCGACGCGGCGCTTCTCCTCGCCGGCGCCGAGCTTCAGTCGCTTCAGCCCATAGGCGACATTCTGCTCGACATCGAGATGCGGGAAGATCGCGTAGCTCTGGAAGACCATGTTGGTCGGCCGGCGGTTGGCGGGGATGCCGTCCATCGGCTGGCCGTCGACGGCGATGGAGCCGCTGGTCGGCGTGTCGAAGCCGGCGATCATGCGCAAAAGTGTGGTCTTGCCGCAACCGGAAGGCCCGAGCAGCGAGAAGAATTCGCCCTCCCTGATCGCCAGCGAGGCATTGTCCAGCGCTTTGAACGATCCGTAGCTGCGCGTGACGTCGCGGATCTCGATCATGGTGCGGTCCGATTGCGTGCGCTCGGATTGGACCCGCTCAAGCATAGAGGGCTCCCTCGTTCTGGGTGCGTCTCGCTGCGCGGCGGCGCAGGATTTCGGCAATCGTCATCAGCAGGAAGGACGCGAACAACAGCAAGGTGCCGAGCGCCAGCACGCCGGGAAGCTTGGCCGCGAAGCGCAGCTGGCCCCAGATGTAGATCGGCAGTGTCGCCTCGGTACCGGTGAGGAAGAAGGCGATGATGAATTCATCGAGCGAGATGGTGAAGCAGACGAGCAGGCTGGAGATGATCGCCGGCGCCACCATCGGCAGCGTAACCCGCCGGAAGGTGCCGAAGGCGCTCTCGCCGAGATCGGCGGAGGCCTCCTCCAGGCTGCGATCGAAACCTTCGAAACCGGAGGTCAGCACGGTCATCGAATAGGGAATGCAGACCAGCACATGGCCGAGCACAACGGTGAACAACGACAGGCTGAGGCCGAGCTGCAGCATGACCAGCAGCATCGAGATGGCGACGATCACCTCCGGCAGTACCAGCGGCGCCATGATCAGTCCATTGATGGCGCGGCGTCCCGGGTAACGGTAGCGGGTGATGGAGCGGGCGGCGAGGATGCCCAGCACCGTCGACAGGATCGAGGCGGAGACGCCGACGACCAGGCTGTTCCAGGTGGCGTCGATCAGCGCCGGCGTGCGCGGCAGGTCCTCATACCAGTGCAGCGTGACGCCCGAGAGCGGGAATTTCGGCGTCGCTGCCGTATTGATCGAGAAGATCGGCAGGAAGATCACCGGCAGATAGAGGAAGAGCAGATAGAGGACGGCGTAACTCGACAGCCAGCCGGGCAGGAAACGTCTTATCGCCGTCATCGTGCCAGCCTCTGCAGGGCGCGGAAGACCAGCACAGTGGCGCCGGCCATCAGCGAGACGATGATCATGGTGGTGACGGAGAGCGCGGCACCCAGCGGCCAGTTCGACGCCTTGCCGAACTGCGCCTGGATGGCGTTGGCGATCATGACGCCATCCTTGCCGCCGACAAGCTTGGGCGTGACATAGTCGCCGACCGTCGGGATCATGACGATGAGCGCTGCCGAGATGACGCCGGGCGCCGACAGCGGCAGGGTGACGCGCAGGAAGGAGCGCAGCGGCCCGTCGCCTAGATCGGTCGCCGCCTCGACCAGGGTACGGTCGACCTTCTCCAGCGAAACGAAGATCGGCAGGATGGCGAAGGTCGCCCAGGCATGGGTCAGCGTGATGATGACGGCGGTGGAATTGTAAAGCAGAGCCGTCGACGGCTCGTCGATGATGCCGAGGCCCATCAGTCCGGAATTGAGCACGCCGTTGTAGCCGAGGATCACCTTCCACGACATCACGCGCAGCAGATAGCTGGTCCAGAACGGGATGGTGATGAGGAACAGCCACAGGCTCTTGTGGCGGCCGCCATGGAAGGAGATGAAATAGGCGATCGGGTAGGCAAGCGCCACGGTCAGCAGGCTGACCGTCAGCGAGATGTAGAGCGAGCGCCAGAGCAGGTCGCGGTAGATCGGCTCGGTCAGCGCGATCCGGTAGTTCTCCAGCGTGAATGTGTGGTCGATGGTGAGATAGTTCTGCGTCCAGAAGGAATGCGCGATGACGACCAGGATCGGCAGGACGAGAAGAATAAGGGCATAAACGAAGGTAGGGCTGATCAGCGCAAAGCCCTGGACGGCTTCCGATTGCAGAAGGGGACTTCGTCTCATTCCCGCCACGCGCAGCGGGGGCGACCCTTCCGCCGCCGCCGTCATTGCAGCGCTCCGGGCGTGATCTCAGTAGCTGGCTCGGACTGTCCCGCCATGCGGCCTTCCCATTCGCTCACGCCGACTGCCCGTTCCCATTTTATGCGTGGAGCGCGTGGCTCCTTAGGCTTGCCGGCTTTCTTTAATGAAGAGCGCATCCGCTGATTGAAATCAAGCGCTATTTCTGCAATATTGATTGAACGGATATTCAAAATGAAGTGATGAAAAGCCGAATTTCCACGGTTTTCCACGTCGTTTGATACCCGGCGAAAATTCAGCAATCCTGGCAATGCGAGGCGAAGATGGCGGCTCAAAGCAAGATCAAGGCAGGCGAACTCATCGAGCCCGGCGATAGCGATGTGGTCGAGCTCGCCAAGCGCCATCTCGTGCAGCCCTGGCCCTATGCCGGCTCGGTCGGCAACGAGGCGCGCGCGCTGATCGGCGAGGGCGACGGCATCTACATCACCGACGGTTCCGGCAAGCGCCTGATCGACGGCCCGGCCGGCATGTGGTGCATCAATGTCGGCCATCGCCGCGAGGAGCTGGCCAAGGTGATGTACGACCAGGCGATGGCGCTCTCCTACAACACGCCCTGGTACACGATGAACGCGCCCTCGGCCGAGCTTGCCCGGCGCATCACCGATGCCGCACCCGGCGACCTCAGCCACACCTTCTTCACAACCGGCGGCTCTTCGGCGGTGGAGACGGCGCTGCGCTTCATGCAGTTCTACAACAATGTGCGCGGACGGCCGGAG
Source organism: Mesorhizobium sp. RIZ17 (assembly GCF_051127865.1). NCBI lineage: Bacteria > Pseudomonadati > Pseudomonadota > Alphaproteobacteria > Hyphomicrobiales > Phyllobacteriaceae > Mesorhizobium > Mesorhizobium sp. RIZ17. The sequence goes on along the minus strand of NZ_CP147861.1, from coordinate 1,204,435 downwards.
AAGAAGCTTATCCTCAGCCGCGGCGGCGCCTATCACGGCTCGACCTATCTGTCGGCCTCGCTCAACGGGCGTCCGCGCGACCGCGACTGGATGGACGGCGTCGACGAGCTGGTGGTGAAGCTGTCCTCGCCCGATCCGTTCCGGCGGCCGAAAGGCATGAGCATCGCCGCCTTCAGCGATTTCCTGGTCGATCAGTTCCGCGACACCGTCGCGCGCGTCGGCGCGGAACGCATCGGCGCCTTTGTCGGCGAGCCGGTGCAGGCTTCCGGAGGCGTCGTCGTGCCGCCGGACGGGTATCTGAAGCGCATCCGCGAGATATGCCGGGACAACGATATCCTCTATGTCTCGGACGAGGTGGTGACCGGCTTCGGGCGGCTCGGCCACGTCTTTGCCTCGGGCGACGTGTTCGGCATCGACCCGGACATGATCACCTTCGCCAAGGGCGTCACATCGGGCTATTTCCCGCTCGGCGGCGTCATCATCTCTGAGCGGTTGCTCGAAGAGCTGCGCCGCTCCAACCACCCGGATGCGCTGTTCGGCCATGGCCTCACCTACACCAGCCATCCGATCGGCTGCGCGGTGGCGCTGAAGAATCTCGACCTGCTGGAAGAGGGCGTGCTTGCCCATACGCGCGAGATCGCGCCCTATTTCCAGGCGCAACTGAAGACGCTGGAGGAGCTGCCGCTGGTCGGCGAGGTGCGCGGCGTCGGGCTGATGGCTTGCGTCGAATGCGTCGCCGATCGCGAAAGCAAGGATCCGCTGCAGCTCGACAAGAATGTCGGCAAACGCATCGACGCGCATTGCCACGAGCTCGGCCTTCTGGTGCGGCCGCTGATCAACATGTGCGTGATGTCGCCGCCGCTGATCATCACCAAAGAACAGGTCGACGACATGGTGGCGATCCTGCGCGAAGGCATTTCGCGCACCATGGATGATTTGCGGAAGGAAGGGGTCTGGCGGGGGTGAGCGCCTTGCCTTCTCCCCGTTCCACGGGGAGAAGGAAGAGGGCTACCCCCTCGACCGCAGCGCGTCGTTCAATCCCCACATGTCCTTTTCCTCGGGCGCCGTCTCGAGGTTCAGCACCGGGACCTGCTTGCGCAGATGGTCGTGGTGGGTGCGCACGCCATATTCGAGGTCGGAGAGATAAAAACCCTCGAAAGCTTCCGACAGCATGGATTCGTTCGACCAGACGGAAAGCTGGACGTCCTCGCTCATCGTGTCGCGGTCGATACGGTAGGCGAGGTAGCGCGCCGCCGCCTGCTCGCGCGTCTCGTCCCTGTATCGGTAGATGGCGCCGCGCAGCAGCGTCTCGCCGGTCGACAGCGGGAACTCCTGATAGAACTGGACGGATTCCGGCATGATCGACAGCGCGTTGTTGGGGAAGATGCCGTAATAGATCCAGGCCTTGCGCAGATGCTCCGGCAGATGCGTCGGCTCGGGCGAGAGCTTGATGTACTGGTTGACACTCCAGCGCCGACCGGCATGTGGATTGTAGGTCGCGAAGGAGCGCGACACGCCGTTGATGAAAGGCTCGTCGAAATAGGTCGCGCCATAGAGGTCCTGCAGCGCCGGATGCGCCATGGCGACGTGATAGCCTTCATTGTCGACGTCGCGTACCGACTTCCAGTTGACCGGCGATTTCTGGGTCCAGATGCCCCAGGACGGCACCATGTCGGCGATATTGTAATGCGCCATCTCGGCTTCGATCGGCTTCAAGAGCTCGGCCACCGAAGGCTGCGGGCCGCCTTTGCGGAAGCGAATGAAGATGAAGCCCATCCAGATTTCGAGGTCGAGCGGCATCAGCCCGAATTCGGTCTTGTCGAGCTCGGGGAAGGAGCGCGGACGGGCGGCACCTCGTAGCGTGCCGTCGAGATTGTAGACCCAGCCATGGAACGGGCACACCAGCGCGTTCTTGCAGGTGCCCTGGCTGTCGGCGACGACGCGGCTGCCGCGATGGCGGCACATGTTGTTGAAGGCGCGCACGACGCCGTCCCTGCCGCGCACGATCAGCGCGCGCTCGCCGATGACGTCCATGGTTAGATAGTCACCGGAATTGGGCACGTCGGAGACATGGCCGGCGATCTGCCAGTGATTGCGGAAGACGTGTTCCTTCTCGAGCTCGAGAAGGGCGTTGGAATGGTAACTCCACCCCGGCAAACCCCGCCGGTCCCAACCGTTGGGGATCGCCACGTCACGGAGGTGCGGGTTCATGGGAATGCTCTTCTTTTTGTTGAATACTCATTCAACATAAGCATATTTTTCTTTGAAATGCAATGGCTTGCGGAAATTCGGAAATTCCGTGACGGCAAGTTCGTCTCCGCCGGAGCCGGAAAAATCCCGGAAAATCCGGGTGTTAATCGAGGAAGCGGAACAGCGGTTTGCGAGCGCCGACACCTGCCTCGGAGAGGGCATGTCTCGATTGATCTCGAGCGTGCTGCAGATAGCGGCGGGGCGCTCGATTTCAGGCATTTTTGTGTGAGGCTGTTTACAGTCCGCCGGGCGCGGCAGGCGCATATTTTAGCCCGACCAGCTTCGATGTCCGGTCGAATGGTTGCCGCGGATTGGGAATGCCGCCGCGTCCGGCGCCTGTTTCAATCCTGTTACACAGGCAATCACCGCCGATCATCCGGCCGTTACCTGGTGCGATTATGTTCGTTTCATAGCAAAAAGAAAGATAACGAAGGGAACAACGATGTTTGCGAATGCTCGTGCCGCCGATGCCAATCGTCGCCTGGATGGGCCGGAACGCAATGACCGCAGGCCGAAGCTTGCGCTGCGCCAGCGCGCCAGCGACCATCCGATGGCGATGTTCATGCTGATCGGTGCCTGCGCCTTTGTCGGCATGCTGGCCGCACCTGCCTCAGGTCCGGCTTTCGCCTCGATCAATCCGCCCGCCAATGTCGTCGAGGGCGCCCAGACCACGCTCAAGACCGCCCGCCTGCCGGAACCTTCGATAGATTTTGCCTGCAAGGGCCAAAATTGGGGCGCCGAGAGCATCGACTGCCTGCGCGCCATCGCCGAGCAGTCGGGCCAGCACAGGGAGCGCGCGGTGCGCATGATCGCCAACGCCGCGCCGCTCACCAACACGCCGAACGTTTTTTAAGACCTCCCCTGAGCGCACCCTCCGCGCTCGAGTCAGGCTCCCGCCGCTACGTCGGTCGGGAGCCTCTTTTTTTCGGATCCGGCGATATTCAGGTGAAGCCGGCCTGCGAGTGGCGGCTTCCTACGCTTCCGGTGCTCACGTACTATAAGTACGCTCCGCTCCGGTTCTCGGAAACCATCACTCTCGGCTCGGCTTGACCTGAATCTCGCCAGATCCTGCGGCGGTGCGGTTCGGCTCAGATATGCGCGCCGTTGTCGGCGGCGGCTTCGTCGGCAACGGTCGAGAGGATGCCGCGGACGTCGAGCGTCGAAAACGGCTTCTCCAGGATTTGCGGGCGCTGCTGCGGCGGCAGCGCTTCGATCTCCGCCTTGGCGCCGATCAGATCGCCGGTCACGAGCACAAAGCGCTTCGCCAGCACCGGCTTCTCGGCCAGCAGTTCGCGATAGATCGACATGCCGCTGGTGCCCGGCATGCGCAGGTCGGAAAAGACGATGTCGGGCGGCATATAGCCGTTCAGCACGTCGGCGGCGGACGTCCAGCTTGCCACAATGCGCGACTTCAGGCCCATCAGTTCCAATATATCCGAAAGCGAACCGGCGACGTCTGGTTCGTCGTCGATGATCAAGGCATGGCGCAGTCCGCTCGAGCGTACGGCACTCTCCCCGGCCTTTGCCGCCTCACCGGCGATCGCCGGCAACTGCACGACGAAGCGCGCGCCGTGCGGCTCGACTTCCTCGAACCAGATATTGCCGTGGTGGCGCTCGACGATCGATTTCGAGATGGACAGGCCGATGCCGGTGCCGACGCCGACCGGCTTGGTGGTGAAATAGGATTCGAAGATGCGCGCGCGGATCGCCTCGGGAATGCCCGGGCCGTTGTCCTCGACGGAAAAGCCCGGATTGCCGTGCTCGTTGCGGAACGTCCGCACCTTGATGGTCCGCTCGCCGGTGACGCCGGCCAGCGCATGCTGGCTGTTGATGAGGAAGTTCGCCGCCACCTGCGTGATGTGGTCGGCGTCGGCCATGGCAAGCAGCGGTCCGCTGGCGAAGTCGGTGTCGATGATGATGCCGCTGGAGCGCGCGCCATAGGCAGTGACTTCGAGCGCCGAGCGCATCACCTGGTTGAGATCGGTCTCGGCCTGCTCGGTCGGGTGCAGCCTGACCATCGACAGGAAGCTCTTGACGATGCGGCCGCAGCGCTCGGCGGCGGCGCGCACCTTTTCGGCACGCACCTTGGTCTGCGGATCGCTGGCGAATTCGTGCAGCAGCGTCGACTGCGCCACCACCACCGCCAGCGGGTTGTTGAGCTCATGCGAGACGCCGGCAAGCAGCGAGCCCATCGCCGCCATCTTCTCGTTCTGGTGCAGCTTCTCGCGCTGGCGGTTGATCTCCTCCTCGGCCTGCAACTTCTCGCGCAGATCGCGGATCGAGCCGAAGATCAGGCGGCGGTCGGCGACGCGCATCTCGGTCGCCGTCAGTTCGATCGGGAAAATCTCGCCGGCGGCGTTCTGGGTGACGGTCTCCAGCCGCTGGCCGACCATCGGCGCGCCGCGGCCGGCCATGTATTCGGCGCCCGAGGCATAGCCCTTGCGGTAGTATATCGGAACGATGGTATCGAGCAGGTCCTTGCCAAGGATGGCGCTGCGCTGGAAGCCGAACATCTTCTCGGCGGCCGGATTGAACTCGATGATCGAACCCGTCTCGTCGATGACGATGATGGCGTCGAGCGAGGCCTGCAGCATGGTGCGGCGGATCACTTCGCTGGCATGCGCCTCGGACGGCGAGCGCTCGATGGCATCGCCGATCGCCAAGGCGATGATGTGCAGGGTCGCTTCTTCCTCATCCGTCCATTCGCGCTCGGCGACGCAGTCGTTGACGGCCAGCGTGCCCCAGAGATGGCCATGCGCGAAGACTGAAACAGAGAGGAACGACTTGATATTCTGCTTGTCGAAATCGGCCCGCAGGAACCCGTCGAGGTCGCGCGTGTGGCCGGAGAAAATCTTGCCTTGCCGCTCATCCTCCTGCAACTGCTCCAGCAGCGAGTCCGAGTTGATGATCGACTGCATGATCACCGTGGGCGATGCCAGCTCGCCGCCGAAGTTCGGGTCGATCCAGTAGGCGGCGACGGACTGGGCGAAGCCTTCGCCCGGCAATTCACGCAGGCGGAAGAGAATGCCGCGCTGGCATTCCATCTTGCGGCACATCGTTCCCAATATATCGTCCATCTCGCGCTGCCAGTCGCCTGCCTCGCGCAGGCGGCGCACGACATGGACAGCCGCCATCGCGGCGCCGCCCGGACGCGAGCCATGCATATCGGTGCGTGCTGCATCAGCAGTCATGGTCATTCCAGGCCCGGATGTCGGTCGTTCAGGGCGTCCCTCCGTCCCATGGAAACGGCCAACCGCTCTATCGCTTTGTTTTGACGCAATTCCGGACGGAAGGCTACGGCGAAGTGCCGAGCCTACCGCCCCACTTTTCCTGGACTTGCTCTCGTGCTTTTCACCGTTTCACGGAAACGGCGAAACGCCCTATCTCTTTGTTTTGACGCAATTCCGGACGGAAAACCGCCCACACTTTTCCTGGAATTGCTCTATTTGGCGTCGCCGCTCGGCAGCGAGAAGATATAGCCTTCGCCGCGCACCGTGCGCAGGAATTTCGGATTGGCGGGATCAGCCTCGATCTTCTTTCGCAATCGCATGATGCGGATGTCGACCGCGCGCGAGGATTCCGGATCCTCGACGAAGCCGATGGCTTCCGAAATCGCCGCTCGCGTCAGAAGCCGGTTGGCGCGGGTGAGGAAAACCTCGAGCACGTCGAACTCGCTCTTGGCCATCTCGATGACCGCGCCGTTGGCGCCGATGACCAGTCGGCCGTCGAAATCGGCCTGGAAGCCGCCGAAATTCATGAAGCGGCGGTTGCCGGTTTCGGCCTTCTGGGCCTGCGGCTCGGCCGGCTGCGGCACGCGGCGCAGCACGCTGCGCACCCGCGCCAGCACCTCGCGCAATTCGTATGGCTTGACGATGTAATCGTCGGCGCCGAGCTCCAGCCCGACGATGCGGTCGAGCGCGGTGCCGGCGGCGGTGGCGTAGATGATGCCGATCTGCGTTTTCGAGCGCAGCCAGCGGCCGAGCGACAGCCCGTCCTCGCCGGGCATGGCGATGTCGAGGATGGCGAGGTGGAAGGACTGCGCCTCGAATAGCGCGCGTGCCGCCACGGCATTCTCGGCCGTGACGACGTCATAGCCGCTGGCGCCGAGATACTCGGCCACCGCCTCCCTCAGATCCGGCTCGTCCTCGACGACGATGATGCGTGCCTTCACGACGCGCTCGCTCCCGCTTTCAGCGGAAAGTAGATTGGGTATAAACATGATGTCCAGCACTCATCTCGAGTTGTCTGTGGCGGGGTGAAGAAAATGGCCGCACGATCCGTCATCGCGCTTGTGTCCGTCGCCGAGGTGGTGGCGGGCGCTCTCGCCAATCATCTCGACCGGCGCGGTCACGACGTGCGCCAGGCGCGCCAACCCTGGGAGGCGGAGACGCTGCTCTCGGCCGGCGGTATCGATGTCGTGATCGTCGGCGACGGCGTCACCCAGGCCGAGAGCCGCGAACTGCTCAAGCGTTATAGCGGCCAAGGCGGTGGCGGCGAGGACGGCCCCGACTTCATCCTGATCTGCCGGCCGGGCGACCTCGTCGACAAGGTCCTGGCGCTCGAGCTCGGTGCCTCCGACGTCATCGAAAGCCCGCTCAACGTGCGCGAGCTCGCCGCGCGCATCGGCGGCCTGCTGATGAGACGCGGCAGGGCCCCTGGGGAACTGATCGTGCTGGAAAACGCCACCGTCGACCTGCGATCGGCCATGGTGATGCATCGTTCGGGTGCCGAGGATCAGCTTTCTCCGGGGCAGGTGGCGCTGCTCAAGCTGTTCCTGGCAAGCCCGCGCAAGGTGCTGACGCGCGACGACATCATTGCCGCGGCTCCGGCCGAGAATGCCGACGCTTTCGACCGTTCGATCGACTCGCGCATCGTGCGGCTGCGGCGCAAGCTCGACACCGAGACCATCACCACCATCAGGGGCGCCGGCTATCGCTTCGATCCGCCGGTTCCGCGCAACGAGTAGGCTTTCGAGCATCGGATTTCCCAAAGCGATGGTCATTCTGGGTCCGACGCCTGGCGCTCAGCGCACCACGATAACCGAGGGTCCGGTTGGAAGGTCGGCGCTGGCGGTTATCTCGGCCCTGGCGCGCTCCTTGAGCAGCACCGTCGCCAGCGCGGCGAAGCCGAGCAGACCCTGCGCGTAGAGCAGCGCGGAAAGCACGGAAGCGGCAAATTTCGTCTTCATCTCGATAATCCCCTAACTCGAAATTGTGGTGCTTCAGGAAACTCCCGAAGCGCCCGCGCCGCTGACGGAGCCCCCCGCTGCGGCGCGGGCCTTCGGTCCTCTCGGCAGCAAGTAGCCGGAGGGGCCGCGTGTCCTCATCAGCCGAAGGCCGACCCGCCAGAGGGCCTTCAACCGGTGGACGCGCAGGCTGGAAACAATCCAGACCGTGGCGATGAACAGAGCCATGTGCAGTGTCGAAACCTCGCCGGAGCTCATCGCCGCCAGCGTCGTCGCCGGGTTGCCGGCCACCGAGCCGGCGCCGCCGAGCACGATCGCCGCGACGCTGATCCTGAGGAGCCAGGAGCGGAGTTTCGATTTCCTGTCCATTTTCGTTTGCAGATGTCTGTTCCCGTTGCGTCAAATCTGACGCCGGCCTGTATCCAGATCATGCCGCCGTGGCTGCACTTTGTTGCAGATTGGTTTCGAAAATGGCTCCGCCTCTTTCATATACATGTGAAATGAACTTTCGTTTCCAGTCTGAGCCGATTGTCCGGCGCTGGATCGCTTACTCTTGGAAAGGTCTGGCAGAATCCGCCGACGGGACGTCCTGTTAATTTTTGGAAACGAATTCGAAACAGAAACGAGCATCAAGCGAAATAGGTCTGAAACGGTCGGGCACGATAAGGGCCCATCGAAATTGAAGCCGGACACAATGGCAAAAAACAGAGGGACCGTCATGCACACCGCCATTTCCGCCAAGCTCATCAACATCACCGCCGCCGCGCTCACGGGTGCTGCGCTGCTCTTCGGCGCCGGCAATGCCGCGCATGCCAACCAGATCGTCGCCAAGGTCTCGCTGTCGCAGCAGATCATGGAAGTCACGGTCGACGGCCGCCCGACCTACACCTGGAAGGTGTCGACCGGCGCCAGGGGGCACATCACGCCAACCGGCTCGTTCAAGCCGACCCGCCTGCATGAGATGTGGTACTCGAAGAAATACGACAACGCGCCGATGCCGCATTCGGTGTTCTTCAGTGGCGGCTACGCCGTTCACGCCACCTACGCCATCAGCCGTCTCGGCCGTCCCGCCTCGCATGGCTGCGTGCGGCTGCATCCCGATGCGGCGGCGGATTTCTATCAGTTGGTCGAGGCCTTCGGCCCCGCCAACACCAGCATCGTGATCGTCAAGTAACGGGCTGGGCAAAGTAGCAGGCGGGCTGCCGCCTTCGGAAATAGCGCCGAAGCCGTGGGGCAACCGCCAAAAAAAGAGGCCGGAATTTCCGGCCTCTTTTCGTTCCGGAGCGAGTAGGGAGTAGCGAATAGCGAGTAGGAGACGCGCCGTCGCACCAACGCCATTCTCTCCTATTCGCTACTCCCTATTCGCTACTCGCTATTGCTTCAGCTCGGCAGCGCCGGCATCAGCTTCGGATCTGGCTTCTCGGCGAGATGCGGCAGGTCCTTGCTGGCGATGAAGGTGTAGAACATCGGCACGACGAAGAGCGTGAACATGGTGCCGACCAGGATGCCGGTGAAGATGACCAGGCCCATCGAATAGCGCGCGGCAGCACCCGCGCCGCTGGAGACGATCAGCGGCACGACGCCGAGCGCCATGGCGGCCGTCGTCATCAGGATCGGCCGCAGGCGCACCTTGGCCGAAGCGATGATGGCGTCGCGGCGCCGCATGCCGTGCATTTCACGCTGCTGGTTGGCGAATTCCACCAAAAGGATGCCGTGCTTGGTGATCAGGCCGATCAGCGTGATCAGGCCGACCTGGGTGTAGATGTTGAGCGTTCCCAGGCCGATGTTGAGCGGCACGATCGCGCCGAAGATCGACAGCGGCACCGCCATCATGATGATCAGCGGATCGCGGAAGCTCTCGAACTGGGCCGCCAGCACCAGGTAGATCACGACCACCGCCGCCGCGAAGGCGATCAGGATGGTGTTGCCCTGTTCCTTCTCCTGTCGCGACTGGCCGGAATAATCGATGAAGAAGGTGTCGGGCAGGGTCTCCTTGGCGAGGTTCTCCAGCACCTGCAAGCCGTCGCCGGTGGTTACACCCGGCAGCGGCAGGGCCGAAATCGTCGAGGAGTTCAGCTGGTTGAACTGCTCGATGGCCGCCGGCGAGGCGTTGGTCGAGATCTTCACGACCGCCGACAGCGGCACCATCTTGCCGTCGACGCTGCGAACGAAATATTCGCCGAGCTTTGCGGGATTGTCGCGGAACTCCTGCGGCACCTGCGGGATGATGTCGTAGCTGTTGGAATCGCGGTCGAACTGCGCCACCTCGGCACCGCCGACAAGCAGCGTCAAGGTGTTGCCGATATCGGCAATCGGCAGGTTCAACGCCGCCGCGCGCTCGCGGTCGATGGTGACGGTCACCTGCGGCGCATCGTAAGCCATCGAGTTCTGCACGACGATGAAGCGGCCCGAGGCCTGCGCCTTGCTCTTGATCTTCTCGGCCTGCTCGAACACTTCCGAGGGGTCGCCGGTGGAGCGCACGACCATGGAAATCGGCAGGCCGCCGCCGGAACCGGGCAGCGTCGGCGGCGCGAAGACGAAGGCCTGAACGCCGGCGACCTTGGCGAGCCGTGCGGTGATGTCGGCCTGTAGTTCCTTCGAATTGCGCTTGCGGTCCGCCCAATCCTTGAAGGCGAAACCGACAAAGGCGCTGTTGGTGGCGCCGCCGAAGGCAACGGCCGAGAACTGCGCCCTGGTCTCGGGAATATCCTTCACGAGGCCGAGGATCTGGTTGACATAGGTCTCGGTGTAATCCGACGTCGCATAGCGCGGCGCGGTCACGATCGAGAGGAGGAAGCCCTGGTCTTCTTCCGGCGCGAGTTCGGTCGAAGTCTTGGTGAACATGAAGCCGGTGAGGGCGACAAGCGCGACGACGATGATCAGCGTCACCGGCCGGTTCCTGAGCGAAGCGGTGACGGCCCGTTCATAGACGCGCTCGACGCGGCTGAAGGTCCCATCGACGATGCGCTGGAAGCGGCCGTGCTGGCCCGCCTTCAGCAAACGCGCCGACATCATCGGCGTGATCGTCATGGCGATCAGGCCCGACAGCACCACGGAGCCGGCCAGCGTCACCGCGAATTCGCGAAACAGCGCGCCGGTCAGGCCGCCGGTGAAGGCAAGCGGGGCGAACACGGCGGCGAGCGTGATGGTCATCGCCACGATGGCCGTCGCGATCTCGCGCATGCCGTTGAAGGCCGCCTGCATCGGCGACATGTGATCTTCCTCCATGTGGCGGTGGATGTTCTCCACCACCACGATGGCGTCGTCGACGACAAGGCCGATCGCCAGCACCATGGCCAGCAGCGACAGAAGGTTGATCGAGTAGCCGACCGAAAACAGAATGAAACAGACACCGATCAGTGACAGTGGGATGGTGACGATCGGCATCATCACCGAGCGGAACGAGCCCAGGAACAGAAGGATGACCACGATGACGATGGCGACGGCCTCGCCGATGGTCTTGAACACCTCCTCGATGGAGGCGCTTATCTGGCCGGTGGCGTCGTAGACGACCTCGATCGTCATGCCTTTCGGCAGCGTTTCCTGGATCACCGGCACGAGCTTGGTGACCGCGGCCGCGGTCGTCAGCGGGTTAGCGGCAGGCGTCGGGAAGATGGCAAGGAAGGTGCCTGGCTTGCCGTTGAAGCTCACCCTGGTGTCGGTGTTGGCCGCGCCGAGCTCGACACGCGCGACATCGCGCAGGCGCACCACCTGCCCGTCCGTCGAGCGGATCGGCAACTGGGCGAAGGCCTCGGGCGTCTGTAGGGTCGAATGCACGGCGATCGAGGAGACCACATACTCGTTCTGGGTGTTGCCGGGCGCCGACAGGAAGTTCGAGTTGTTGATCGCGGTCAGCACGTCCACGGCCGTTGCGCCACGGGCGGCAAGCCGGATCGGATCGATCCAGATGCGCATGGAATATTCCTGGGCGCCGAAGATCTGAACGTCGGCGACACCTTCCACGGTCGAGATGCGAGGCCGGATGACGCGCTCGATATATTCGGTGAGCTGCTCCTTCGTCATGTTCGGGTTCTGCATCGAGATGTACATCATCGCGAACTGCTGCCCGGTGCCCTTGACGATCACCGGATCCTTCGAGGCGGTCGGCAAGGTGCCGCGCACGCCCTGGACCTTGGACAACACCTCGGCCAGCGCCACGTCAGGATTGGAGCCCAGCTTCATCTGCACCGTCACCGTGCTCGAGGACGGACGGCTGGACGAGGTCACGTAGTCGATGTTTTCGGTAGAGGCGACGGCGCGCGCGATCGGGGCCGATATGAAGCCCTGGATCAGGTCGGCGCTGGCCCCGGGATAGGCCGTGGTGACGGTGATCGCCGTCTCGTCCACCTTGGGATACTGGCGGATCGACAGGCCGAAGATGCCCTGGAAGCCCAGAAGCAGGATCATGCAGGCCAGCACCGTCGAGAGCACCGGCCGGCGAATGAAGAGGTCGGAAAAGCTCATTGCTGAACCTGCTTGTTCGCCGATTTGCTGGGATCGATGGTGTTGTCGACGGCAACCGACATGCCGTTGAAGAGCCGGTTCTGGCCGGCCGTGACGACCTGGTCGCCTTCCTTGAGGCCTTCGGCAATCTCGACCATGCCGTTGTTGCGGCGGCCGAGCTTCACGAACACCTGCGAGATGGTGAGCGCAGGCTGCTGCGCGGCCTCGGCCGGCTTGGCGGCGTCGGCTGGCTTGGCGGCGTCGCCGGCCGCCTTGTCTGCCGGCTTCGTGTCCGCCGACTTTGCTGCGTTGTCCGCAGGCTTGGCGGCGTCGGCCTTCTGCTCATCCGGCTTCGCCGGCGCGGCAGCGGCACCCTCGGCAGGCTTCGCCGGCTCGACCACGAAGACATAATCGCCATAAAGGCTGGTCGTCACCGCCGTCTGCGGCACGGAAATGACATTGTTTTCCTGCGGCAGCTCGACACGGACCTGCACGAACTGGCCAGGCGTCAGCTTGCCTTCCGGATTGGCGACCTCGCCACGTATCGAGACCAGCCGGCTTGCCGGGTCGATCTTGGGGTCGATGCCACGAATGGAGCCGGCAAAGGTCATGTCGACGAGGTTGCTGCCGAGCTTGACGGTCTGGCCGATCTTGAGCAGCGGCAGCTGCTGCTCGGGAACGGTAAAGTCGACCCGCATCGTGTCGAGATCCTGGATCGTCACGACCGAGTTGCCCGGGGCCAGGTACTGACCGACGTCGATCTTCGGAATGCCGACAGTGCCGCCGAAGGGCGCGGACAATTGCTTCTGGTCGAGCACGGCCTGCATCTTGTTGACCTGCGCGGCCGAGGCGTCCGCCGCGGCACGCGCGGCATCGAGCGTCGCGTCCGTGCCGACGCCGCGCCGCTGCAATTCGATCGCGCGGGTCAGCGCCGCCTGGTCCGAGGCGGCCTGCGCCTTCTGGGCCACCAGATCGGCCTTCTCGACCGCATCATCCAGCTGCAAGAGCACCGCGTCGGCGGCAACCTTCTGGTTGGCGTGGAAGAGGATGTCCTTGACGATGCCGCTCGTTTCGACGGTAAGGTCGACACCGCGCACGGCATTGACGGTGCCGATCGCCTCTACGCCGGGCGTCCATTCGGCCGGCTTGACGATCACGGTCGAGACCGTCGCGGCCGGCGGTTTCATGGTGGCAAAGAATTGTTTGATGCCGGCATCGCGCATGAAGTTGAAACCAACGATGCCGACGCACACCAAGGCGAGCAGCAGCAAGAATCCGGCGATGATAAAAAAGCGCTTCACGGATGGTCCCCTCGAGCCGGCAACCGGCAAAACAATCGATTGCGGGACACATATCGACGATAAGTCCCGATTTCAAATGGCTTACTGTACCGGCTGGACGGTCTTGTCAATTCCGCCTAAGCTAATGTAGGGGGAAGCGCGATGAGACCACGCAGGGCAAACTCACGCGAGAAGATACTTGCCGCCGCCGCCGACGTGGCGCGCGAGGCCGGTCCTGGAAGCCTGTCGCTCGAGGCGGTCGCCAGCCGCGCCGGAGTGTCGAAAGGCGGCCTGCTCTACAACTTCCCGACCAAGGCCAAGCTGATGCAGGGGCTGGTCGAAAGCTATCTCAGCGACTTCCAGAAGGCGCTGGAGGCACGCGCCGCCGAGGCCGGCCACGAAAGCGTGCTTTCGGCCTATATCAAACTGTCGGCCGACGACTGCGGGCGGCCGAAACCCTCGGCGACCTGGATGTTCTCGGCGATCGCCGAAGATCCTGATTTCCTGACGCCGATAAAGGCCTTCAAGCACCAGCTGCTCGAACGGCTGAAGGCGGAGACGGACGACCTCGGCTCGCTGCTGGTCTGCTTTCTCGCCATCGAGGGGATGCGCAGCATGAATCTGTTCGATTCAGACGTGCTGTCCGAAGACGAGCGCAAGCTTCTGGTGTCCTCGCTCCTGAAGATAGCCGGATAGGTCACCAAAGGCTTTGGTAGTGACCAAACGGTTTGGTGGTGACCAAACGGTTAAGGGCGTCACACCAGCTTCATCCTGGGGACATAGCGTCCCTCCCGGTTCTTTGCTGCAATGCAAAAGGAGTGGGACAATGGTGGACGTAGTTTCCAGTGAGGCGGGGATCCCGAGACCGGATCATCCCCTGGATCAATCGGGCGGTGCCAAATGGTTCCTGCCGGCTTTCGGCGTGCTGGTGCTCGTCGGCATCATTTATGTCGGCTATGCGCTCAGCCAGGATCTGGCCATCGCCAAGACGGTGCCCTGGATCCTGCTCGGCATCGCCCTTCTGATTGCGCTGGGCTTCGAATTCGTCAACGGCTTCCACGACACCGCCAACGCGGTCGCCACCGTCATCTACACGCGGTCGCTGCCGGCCGAATTCGCCGTCATGTGGTCGGGCGTCTTCAACTTCCTCGGCGTCTTGACCTCGAGCGGCGCGGTGGCCTTCGGCATCCTGTCGCTGCTGCCGGTCGAGCTCATCCTGCAGGTCGGGTCGTCGTCCGGTTTCGCCATGGTGTTTGCCCTGCTGGTCGCCGCCATCCTGTGGAACCTGGGCACCTGGTTCCTCGGTCTGCCGGCATCGAGCTCGCACACGATGGTCGGCTCGATCATCGGCGTCGGCCTCGCCAACCAGTTCATGGCTCCGGCCGGCAGCGCTACCAGCGGCGTCGACTGGGGCCAGGCGACCAATGTCGGCACCACCTTGCTGGTTTCGCCGATCGTCGGCTTCTTCGCCGCCGCCATCCTGCTCTATGTGATGAAGCTGCTGGTGCGCAACCCGGCGCTCTATGAGGCGCCAAAGGGCAACGCGCCGCCGCCATGGTGGATTCGCGCGCTGCTGATCTTCACCTGCACCGGCGTCAGCTTCGCGCATGGCTCCAATGACGGCCAGAAGGGCATGGGCCTGATCATGCTGATCCTGATCGGCGTCGTGCCGACCGCCTATGCGCTCAACCGCACGCCCGACATCAACTATCTCGACGCCTACAAGGCGGCCTCCGTCAGCGTCGAGACGGCGCTGGGCAAATACGTCAAGCCCGGCGTCACCGTTGCCGATGCCAATGCTGCCAAGGCGGCCGTTCAGGAAGCCGTGCGCAGCAAGAGCTGGACCGACCAGACTACGCTCGCGCTGCAGACCTACATCCACAACACGACCGCCGAGCTGCAGCCCTATGCGACGGTCGACAAGGTGCCGACCGATCTGGTCAGCAACGCGCGCAACGACATCTACCTGATCGGCGAAGCGCTGAAGCTGATCGACAAGAAGCAGCTGCTGTCGATGCAGGCTGCCGACCTCAAGGCGGTCACCGACTATCACAAGGCGGTCGACAATGCGACGAAGTTCATCCCGCTCTGGGTGAAGGTCGCGGTCGCGCTGGCGCTTGGCCTCGGCACCATGGTCGGCTGGAAGCGCATCGTCGTCACCGTCGGCGAGAAGATCGGCAAGAGCCACCTGACCTATGGCCAGGGCGCCGCCGCCGAGCTGGTGGCGATGATCACCATCGGCATGGCCGACCGTCTCGGCCTGCCGGTGTCGACCACCCATGTGCTGTCGTCCGGCGTCGCCGGCACGATGGCAGCCAACGGATCCGGCCTGCAATGGTCGACCGTGCGCAACCTTCTGCTGGCCTGGGTGCTGACGCTGCCCTGCTCGATCGCGCTGGCCTTCGTGCTGTTCGTAATCTTCCGCCAGGTTTTCTGAGCGGCCGGGACGGATTGGCCCAACTGCCCGACTGACGAGACGGCGCCGCTCACGGCGCCGTCTTCTTTTCGCGCCGTGTTCAGCCGATAGCGAGCTTTGGCAATGCAAAAAGAGCCGCCGCCCTGGGGCGGCGGCAGCAGGCTTCGTTGGGGCAGGGTATCAGAAAGTCAAGTCGGATCTTCGCGGTGCAGGTCGTGGATGGTGACGCCGTCGGCATTGTCGGGCAGCATCAGCCACTTCTTGTGGCGCAGCGTGCGTTCGGTGTCTTCCAGGCCCATCTCCCAGTGCTCGCGCATCGAGGTGCCGGAAAACTCGTAGTCCTTGGCGTGGCCTTCATAGCCTTTGTGCTGGTAGATCAGGTGGACGATGTTGACCACGCCGGCGTCGGAATAGTCGGCAATCAGTTCCTTCTCGCCGTCCTTGAGCTGTTCCGGCGGCACGCGCTTCAGCGCATCGAGCAGCTTCATCTTGAGCGCATGGATGCGCTGGAAGTTGTCGGTGTTCTGGCGCGTGCGGCTGGAATACATGATGTCCTTGTGGCGCGACAGAACGTCGGCCATGCCGCGCGGCAGCACGCCGCGCGCGCTAAACAGATCGACCTGGAACACCAGCGAGGAGCGGTCTTCTTCCTGATCGAGCAGATATTGCAGCGGCGTGTTGGAGACGATGCCGCCATCCCAATAGTACTCGCCCTCGATGCGGATGGAGGGGAAGGCCGGCGGCAGCGCGCCGCTCGCCATGATGTGCTCCGGCTCGATGCGCACCTTGTCGGTGTCGAAATAGACGAAGTTGCCGGTCCGGACATTGACCGCGCCGACGCTCAAGCGCTTCTTGCCGTCGTTCAGCACGTCGAAGTCGATCAGGCTTTCCAGCGTGTCCTTGAGCTCGGCGGTGTCGTAGAAGCTGGTGGCGCCTTCGGCTCCCGCCAGGTGGAACCAGGGGTTGGGACTGCGCGGCTTGAAGAAGCCGGGCTGGCCCATGGTCATGGTCATCAATGACGAGGTCTGGTTGCGGATGTCGCGATAGAGGTCGCCTTCGGGCGTGTAGGCCCAGATCTTGCGGCCCGAGATCGTCTGCCAGAACTGCTCCAGCCGGTGCAGGCGGCGGCTCGGCTCGTTGCCGGCGATGATCGAGGCGTTGATGGCGCCGATCGACACGCCTGACAGCCAGGTCGGCTCGCAGCCGGCATCGGCAAGTGCCTGATAGACCCCCGCCTGATAGGCGCCGAGCGCGCCGCCGCCCTGGAAGACCAGAGCGATGCGGTCATATTGCGCCGTGATTTCCTGGATGGTGGCGGCAGCTGCCTTGCTGCGGTTACGCTCAAGCACCGGTCTTCTCCAGTTCCTTCGCGCCGGCAGCCGATCGGCCGTGGTCCGCGAGGTAATCATGCACGACTTCGCCCAGGCCGAGCGTCAGATCGGCGGTGAAGTGAACGGCCGAGACGATGTCGAGCACCGGCAGCTTGGCGACGTCGGCCATGACATGCGGGCGAAGGTCGAGCGCGGCGGGCGCCGTCCAGGCTTCCTTCAGCGTGATGTCGGTGAGGTAGTAGCGGACCAGCTCGCAGATGCGCGGGTTGCCGTCGACATGCGGGATGATCTTGATCAGGAAATTGGGCGCGGCGAGCGAGGCGAGCACCTGGTCGTGGTCGGCCTCGCGGTGCTTGTAGCCCATGGTGCCGGTGGCGCACAGAACGCTGCCATAATGCAGCGTGCCGACCACCACTTCGCCTTCGTGGACGATCTTGGGGCTGGCGAGCTTCTTAGGGAAACCCCAGAGCTCGCGGCCGCCGGCGATCGGCGCGTCGTCGTCGAGATACATGGAATGGACATAGCCGCCATGCTGGCCCTTGTAGCGCACCGGGATGACCTGGCCGGTCTCGGTATAGTCGCCGAAGCCGGTGGAGTCGGGCATGCGGATGAATTCGTATTTGACCAGCGGCTCGTCGATCTCGAGCGGCGCCGGCACGACCGCTTCCAGTGCCTCGCGCGTCGTGCGGTAGGTGATGATGATGTATTCGCGGTCGAAGAAGCGATAAGGGCCGGGCGGGAAGGACGGGTTGGTGAGCGGCATGGCATAGGCGCGCTTCACGACGTCGGCGATTTCCATGGCTGGTGCCCCAAACAGGTTTGAAATGACCCCGCGCGAATGCGCTGGCAAATATGTTGCACGGCAGCGTGACAGTGCCGTGTCAGCGCCAAGACGGCGCTTCCGGGAGCCGGCAAAACGCCGCGCCGCAGCTGTAATAGCGCCGACATATGGGTGTGGCATTGTGATGCTGCGGCGCACAAATCATGTGCCTTCCCGGCTGTCTGTCTCCATACTCTTCCCTCCTGTCCTCCTCTTGCGAGATCTCCCATGGGTTCCCTGTCTTCGAAGAATGCGCTCGTCACCGGCTCGACCAGCGGCATCGGCCTCGCAATCGCCCGTGCCTTCGCCGCCGAGGGCGCCAACGTCACCATCAACGGCCTGGGCGACGCCGCGGCGATCGAGCAGGAGCTGGCCGGCATCGAAAAGGATTTCGGCGTCAAGTGCCGCTACTCGGGCGCCAACATGATGGACGGCGCCGCCGTTACCGCCATGGTCCATGAGGCCGAGGCGGCGTTCGGCAGCCTGGACATCCTGGTCAACAATGCCGGCATCCAGCATGTCGCGCCGATCGAGGAATTTCCCGACGACAAATGGGAAGCCATCATCCGCATCAACCTTTTGGCCGCCTTCTACGCCATCAAGGCGGTGGTGCCCGGCATGAAGAGCCGCAAATGGGGCCGCATCATCAACACGGCTTCGGCGCATGCGCTGGTCGCCTCGCCGTTCAAGTCGGCCTATGTCTCGGCCAAGCACGGCATTGCCGGCCTGACCAAGACCGTGGCGCTGGAAGTGGCGCAGGACGGCATCACCGTGAATGCGATCGCGCCCGGCTATGTCTGGACGCCGCTGGTCGAAAAGCAGATCCCCGATACGATGAAGGCGCGCGGCATGACCGAGGAGCAGGTCAAGCACGACGTGCTGCTCGCAGCGCAGCCGACCAAGGAGTTCGCCACCGTCGAGGAACTTGCGGCGCTGACCCTGTTCCTCTGCTCGAACGCCGCCAGGCAGATCACCGGCACGACGCTGCCGATGGATGGCGGCTGGACGGCGCAGTAAGGGCAAGGGCCGTTTCAGGGAAGGGCGGGGCGGAGCTCCCGTCCTCCTTGGCAATTGAATTCTTGACAATCGTGGGGGAGCGTTCCAGCATTCCTGGCAAGGGGTTCCCCGCGACGACCCCGTGAGGCGTCAGCCCAACGATCGCGTCCAGACTCTCTTTGTTCAGGAGGTGGACGCCATGCCATCAACAACCGCAATTACCGTTCCTCAGCTTTCCCGTCTCGTCGGCCTGCCCGATGCGCCTTGCCTGGTCGATGTGCGCATCGACGAGGATTATGAAGCCGATCCGCGCCTGTTGCCGGCCTCATGCCGGCGCGATTTCAGGACGGTCTCGACCTGGGCGTCGGAATTTTCCGGACGCAGGGTCGTCGTCATCTGCCAGAGGGGGCAGAAACTCTCGCAAGGCGTTGCCGCCTGGCTGCGCCACGAAGGCATTCCGGCGGAATCGCTTGAAGGCGGCTTCGAGGCCTGGGCCGACGCCAGGGCGCCGTTGGTCGCGGCCGGCGCGATCCCGCCCCGCGACGAGAGGGGCCGCACCCTATGGGTCACGCGGTCCCGGCCAAAGGTCGACCGTATCGCCTGTCCCTGGCTGATCCGCCGCTTCGTCGATCCCGACGCCGTGTTCCTGTTCGTCGATCCGGCCGAGGTGCCGCTGGTCGCGGATCGCTTCGCCGCGGTTCCCTTCGACATCGAAGGCGTGTTCTGGAGCCATCGCGGCGATCGCTGCAGCTTCGACACGATGATCGCGGAATTCGGCTTGCGAGTCGATGCGCTCGACCGCCTGGCGCTGATCGTGCGCGCCGCCGATACGGCGCGGCTCGACCTCGTGCCGCAGGCGGCCGGGTTCCTCGCCGCGTCGCTCGGCCTGTCGCGCATGTTCCGCGACGATCTCGAGCAGCTTGAAGCCGGCATGCTGCTCTACGATGCTTTCTTCCGCTGGTGCCGCGACGCAGCGGACGAGACGCACAACTGGCCCGTCGGAGGCAAGGCGCAATGACGGCGCTCGCCAAGGACGGCGCCAAACGGCCGGTGGAGGCCCCGGCCGTGCCGAGCTTCCGCGAAGCGACGCGGCTGTGGGCAAAGATCGGCCTGCTCTCCTTCGGCGGGCCGGCGGGGCAGATCGCGCTGATGCACAAGGAACTGGTCGAGGAGCGCCGCTGGATCGGCGAGGAACGCTTCCTGCATGCGCTCAACTACTGCATGCTCCTGCCGGGCCCGGAGGCGCAGCAGCTCGCCGTCTATATCGGCTGGCTGCTGCACCGGACGGCCGGCGGCCTCGTCGCCGGCACATTGTTCGTGCTGCCCGGCGCGCTGGTCATGCTGGGTCTCAGCAGCTTCTACATGCTCTACAATGACGCGCCGATCGTCGAGGCGCTGTTCTTCGGCATCAAGGCGGCGGTGCTGGCCGTCGTCGTCGAGGCGGTGATCCGCATCGGCAAACGGGCGCTGAAGAACCGCGCGATGGTGGCGATCGCCGTGGCGGCCTTCCTGGCCATCTATGTCGCCAGGGTGCCGTTCCCGCTGATCGTGCTCGCGGCCGGGGTTATCGGCTGGGCCGGCAACCGCTTCGCGCCGGCACTGTTTTCCGGCTCGGCGCATGGCAAGACTGCTGCCGGCACCGAGACCAGGGGCGCGGTCGACCTGATGTTCGAACGCGGCGAGCTCGGCCACGCCATGCCGAAGCGAGGGCATGCTCTCCGCACCGTCGCCATCTGGTTGCCGCTCTGGCTCGGTCCGGTGGCGCTGATCGCCGTGCTGGCGGGCCCGGGGAGCGTGTGGGCGCAGATCGGCGGCTTCTTCAGCCTGATGGCCGTCGTCACCTTCGGCGGCGCCTATGCCGTTCTGGCCTATGTCGCGCAGGCAGCGGTGACCTCGTTCGGCTGGCTTTCGCCTGGACAGATGGTCGATGGGCTCGGGCTTGCCGAAACGACGCCGGGGCCATTGATCCTGGTGCTGCAATTCGTCGGCTTCACTGCTGCCTATCGTCATGCCGGCTTTGCCAACCCGCTGCTGGCTGGATCGCTCGGTTCGGTGCTGACGCTTTGGGTCACCTTCGTTCCCTGCTTCTTCTGGATATTCCTCGGCGCGCCCTACATCGAGCAATTGCGGCGGAACAAGGCGCTGGCGGCAGCTCTCGGCGCGATCACCGCGGCGGTGGTCGGCGTCATCATGAACCTCGCGCTGTGGTTTGCGCTGCATGTCGTCTTCGGCAAGGTCGCAAGCGTCGGCTGGGGCGTGGAAGTGCCGGTCCCGTCCTCGCTCGACTGGCGCGCCGCGCTGTTGTCGGCGGCGGCGATGGTCGCCATGTTCAGACTGAAACTCGGCATGCTGCCGACGCTGGCGGGATCGGCGCTGGCGGGACTTGCGCTGCTGTCGTTGTGAGGCGGCGCCGGTTTCGTCGCGCTATATCTTCAGTTCAGCATTTCTGCGGTTTCGACGCCGAATTGTACTGCCCCGTCGAAGCGTTGGCGGTGCTATGCGTCTGCTTCTTGTAGGGCGCAGGACCGCCATGGCATTTCGCGGCGCCGCCGCCCTCGGTTGACGCAGACGCCGGCGGTGGCGGCGCGGACGCGGTTTTGACGCAATAGCCCTGTTCGACGTGCCAGCCGTTGTGGCACTTCGGCGTGCAGGCATAGGGTATGGGTTGGCCCTTCGTCGCTCCACCTGCTCCGACGATGCCATATTGTCCTGACGGGCACCCACTTGGCGGCCACGCCAGCGCGGCCCGAGGGCCGGGCACCAGCAGCAGCATCAGACCGGTCGCGGCAAGGGCCGCCAGAAAGAGCTTGCGCATCGAACGCTCCTGAAACGCAGTTTCGATCGTCGATGCTAGCCTTGCGGGGTGAGGCACGCCTCTCCTGTTTGGGGGAGGCGTGCCCAAGTCGATCCGCCCTAAAATCGGATCGACTGGCATCGATACCGGGCCAGGTCAGCGTGGAGCCATGCTATGCGACCACTGATTTTCCTCGCGGTGTCGTTAGTCCCCTGGGTTGTCGCGGGGGCGCCGACGGCGACGCTTGCCGGCGATTTCGACCGGATCGAGATTCCGCGCGATCCCAACGGGGCCATCGAGTTCCATACGCCGTCCGACAACATCGCCTGCGGCCTTTCGGAGAGCGGCAGCGATGGATCAGGCGCCCCCGAGCTTGCCTGCGACCGCCTGGCTCCCGTCTATCTTCGCTTCATCCTGCCGGCGCGTGGAAAGGCCACGATCCTGCGTGATGTCGGAGACCAATGGTGCTGCGGCGGCTACAATGAATTGCCTTACGGCCGCGAGTGGCAGAGCGGGCCGTTCACCTGCGATTCGACGGCCTCGGGGCTGACCTGTGAGAACCAGCAGGGCCACGGCTTCTTCATCAGCAAGGCAAAGGTCAAAGCTTACTGAGAACGGCGAATTCGCCGGCCGCCATCGAGCAGCAGCGAGACCAGCGAGGCCTGGCTGTTGACGCCGGTCTTGCCGAAAATACCCTTGAGGTGGCTGCGGATCGTGCCCATGCCTATGTTGAGGCTGGGCGCGATCTCGGCGAGGCTTTTTCCCACCGCAAGTTCAACCGCGATGCGCGCTTCGCGGCCGGTCAAGCCGAAGCGACCGGCGATCTCGGCCTCCGTAATCGGCGCGAGCGCGTCAGCCTGCTGGATGACGACGGCGACGCGCGCGGCGCGCACGCCTCTGGGTGTATATCCCGGCAGCGGGCCGCGGGAGACGGTGACCAGCATATCGGGCGCGCCGCCCTGTTGGGCCACGCGCAAGGTCGATGAAGTCGGGGCAGCCGCCTCGTCCAGCGCGAACGTCATCATCCGGGCGAGCGACCGGGTGGCGCTCGCGGTTTTTAGGACCAGCCCGTCGGAACCCAGTCGGAAGGGTCCGTCAAGGGCGGTGAGTGCCTGGGCCGCGTTGTTCAAATACATAGGCCGGCGCCACGCATCGAAGAGGAAAACGGCATCGGACAGTCCATCGATTGCCTGTTCCAGCGTTTCGACATGAACCGAGAGTTCCTGCAGCCGCCACTGCCAGGAGAGGATCGAGTTCAGCCTGTGCGTGGTTTCCTGCAGGTGGTCCAGTTCGCCGGCGTGATAGAGCCCGGCTGACCGCTCCCGGCAGACATTGACGTGAAAGGAAAGATCGCCGGCCTTCATCTGGATCACGGCGCCATAGAAGCAGCCGGTCGGCCGAATGATCTCATTGTAGAAGTCGAGCCGTTCGAACGCGCGGTCGGTCAGGATGTCGTGCGAGGCCTCAGCCCGGCCGGGTGTCAGCGCCATCTGCCAGGGGACCGACAGCTCGTTGGCGCGCTGCGACGAGAATCGGGCGGCCGCGCTGTCGTCAAGGCCGGCGATGACCACGAACGGCATGCTGGTCCGGCTCGCGCCATTGGTGGCGATCATGGTGTGGTGGGCATTGAACCCGCGCCTGAGCAAATCCATTGCCGCCGCCCAGCCACCGGGCGCGGCAGCCGCTTCCAAGACGTCGTGGCCGGCAAAGCCAGTCATCCACCTCACCCCCGGGGATTGTCAGCCTTCGCTCGAATTCCGTCGGTGGAAGCTAATGAAACGCCGGGCTCAGGTCGAGGGAGCCGGCGTCGCTGCCGCTGCGCCTGCACTGCTGCTCACGCTTATGTGATCGAGATCGGGAATAAACCGACGGGTTAGCCGGTCTTCAGGGCATGCACCGCGTGTGCGCAACGGCAGGAGACCACCATGAGGCGGCGTGAAGACAAAAGCACGAGGACCGAAGACGGCGAAGGCATCAGCCGCTCCCGGCCCTTGGAGCGTTGGAGCTGGGCGCATCTGTTCTGGGCGATACCGCCCCGCCGCCGGCCCTGATCCGTGCCGATCGCAACCATCGAGACCCACGACCATGACGGCGAGCATCTCATTGCAGCCAGCGATGCGCCGTCCCCTTCCGAGGCGCCCCTTGCTTCCGAGACACTTGACTCCGGTGACACCAATGCCTTCTCCTCCCTCGAAGCAGGCGCCATCGCCTGCGGTCGCGATCTTCACCCGCACGAGCAGGGACAGATCATCGCCTCCCACTGACGGCGGCGGCAGACCCATGGCGGGAGCGCCCGACGGCGGAACGGTGTTGAGCGAAAAGATGCTGGCCGCGCGTTTTACCGAAGTGGTGCTGCCGCATCTTGGCGATGCGCTGTCGCTCGCCCGCTGGCTGACCGGCAATCAGGCCGATGCCGAGGATGTGGTGCAGGAGGCTTGCCTCAAGGCGCATGCGGGTATCGCCGGGTTCGCTGGGGGAAACCCCCGCGCGTGGCTGCTCACCATCGTGCGCAACGCCTCTTATACCTGGATGGCGCGCAACCGTCCGCGTAGCGTGGTTGCGGTCGGCGACCTCGCCGATCTCGACGACGTCTCGCCGCCGCCGGACAACGATGCCGACAGCCCGGAAGCCGCGCTGATCGCCAAGGCGAATTCGGCGGCGGTGGAAGCGGCGATCGCCAGGCTGCCGCAAGCCTTCCGCGAAACAGTGGTGCTGCGCGACATCAACGGGCTCAGCTACCGCGAGATCGCCGCCATGCTCGGCGTGCCGCAAGGTACGGTGATGTCGCGGCTGGCGCGGGCCCGCGGCCTCTTGATGACCGAACTTGGAGGGCGCCATGAGCCCGCATGAAACTAGCCCGCGCGAGGATGGATTGCCGCAAGACCCGCAGGATATGAAGCTGATGATCCACGCCCTTGTCGATGGCGAGCTCGATGCCGCGGCCGCTTTGGCGGTCGAGCGGCGCATGGCCGCCGATCCGGAGCTTGCCGCCGAACATGCGCGCCTGGTGGCGTTGCGCGGCGCTGTTGCCAACCTGCCGCGGCCGAGCGTCAGCGACGATTTCCTGGCGCGCATTGCGGCTATCGCCGAGGTCAAGGATGCCGGGGATACCGTGGCTGTCCAGCCCGCGACGGCGGAGCCGCAACAGCAGCAAGGCAATGTGATCGCGATGCGGCCGCGCGCGGCACGCTGGTTCAACTCCTTCGACTGGCGCCAGATGGCGGCCTCGATCGCGCTGACGGCTGTTCTCGCCAGCGGCGCGACGCAATGGATGACGACGGCGGACAATGGCTCCGACAGCTTCGCCGTGGCCGTCGCCAACGGCCATCGCCGCAGCCTGCTCGCGGCGACGCCGGTCGACATCGTCTCGTCCGACCGCCATACGGTGAAGCCATGGCTCGACGGCCGCATCGGCGTGTCGCCGGCGGCGCCCGACATGGCCAAGGACGGCTACGCGCTGCTCGGCGGCCGCGTCGAAGTGATCGGCGACAGGCCGATGCCGGCGCTGGTCTACCGCCACCACGAGCATCTGATCACGCTGGTGGCGGCGCCGCGGCAGAACGAAGCCAAGTCGATGCCGGTGGCGGACGATCTCTCGGCGGGCGGCTTCCTGCTCGTCCACTGGACCGACGACGCCTTTTCCTATTGGGCGATCTCGGACGCCGAGCGCCCGGCGCTCGACGATTTCGTCGCCCGCTTCCGGGCCGCGATCATCGCCAATCCGGCGGCGGGAAGTCCGGGCTAGGGAAAGCAAACGTCTTTAATCGCGCCGAAGTACCTGCGCCGGCCCCCTGGCGTACAAGTGATAAGTCACGGTCGACTTTGGTATGTTATACAAGCCGCGTTCTCGGGGCGGATACGAGTCGATGGATCAGGAAAGACTTCTGGCAGCAGTCCTCCTGACTGATCTCGTGGGCAGCGTGCCGCTCTATGAGCGCATGGGGGACGATGCCGCCCTGCAGCAGGTCTCGGATTGTCTCGACGCGATACGCGAGATCGTCGCCCAGCACGGCGGTGACTTCATCCACTCGAAGGGCGATGACGTGCTCAGCCTGTCCAGGCGCCACGCGACTTTCACCATTTCGAACGGCAAGGCCCGGTTCATCGAGCGAAGCTCGTCGGGCACATTCGTGTCGATGGGACCCGGCCATGAAGTATTCGTGCGCCGCGAAGATATTCTCCTCTTCGGCTCCGGCGTCATCTCGCCAGGGCGCAGATCGTCCCTCGGCGACGCCCAGGTCCTTCGCTACGAAATTACCTCAAGCTGACCCGGCCGGGCCATCTGATTGTCCCGCTGCCGCAGGGGGGGCTGGATCCAGCGTTTGCTGCACGCCGGTCCTCACCGGCAGGTGTAGCCGCCGTCGATCGGCAGATGGATGCCGGTGATCATCGAGGCAGCGTCGCTGAGCAGGAAGACGATCGGGCCGGCGACCTCGTCCTCGGTCGCCCAGCGTCCGAGCGGCATCTGCTTCAGGAACGGCTCGGCGACATGCGGCTGGCTCCAGTGGCCGGACGAGATCGGCGTCATCACCACGGTCGGGTTCACGCTGTTGACGCGGATGTTGTATTTGCCCAGCTCCAGCGCCGAGCAGCGGGTGATGTTTTCGAGCGCCGCCTTGGACGAGCCGTAGGAAATATGCCCGTCGAGCGCGACCAGCGCCGCCTGGCTGGAGACGTTGACGATCGCGCCGCCCTTGCCGATCGCCACCATCTGCCGCGTGGCGTATTTGGTGACCAGCAGCGCGCCGCGCGCATTGACGGTGATGACCTTGTCGAAGATGGCGATGTCGGTGTCCATCGGTGTCGCGATCTCGCCGCCGAAGCCGCCGCAATTGACCACGCCCCAGAGGTCGAGCCCTTCTAGAGCGTCGCGGATCTCGTCCTCGGAAGCGAGGTCGAAGGTGACTGTCCGGCAGCCGGTTTCCCTGGCGATTGCAGCGAGCGCCTCCTGCGAGCGGCCAGCGGCGATCACATTGGCGTTGGCCTTGACCAGATGCCGCACGGTGGTGCCGCCAATGCCGCCGCTGCCGCCCGTCACCAGAATGTTCCTGCCTTGAAAATCCGTCATGGTTCCCTCTTTGCGATGTCTATCGAGTTCGTGTCAGGCGGGCTCGGTGGTGGCCGCCGCGCCGGAAATCCTTTGGCCTGCCTTGTCGAAGAGATGGCAGGCGTTGGGCGGCAAGGAGATCGCAATGCGATCGCCGGCGCGCGCCACGCGGCCGCCGCTGTCGCGGATGACTAGGCTCTCCTCGCCGTCACGCACGTGAATGAAAGTGTCGCTGCCCAGTAGCTCGACCACGCTGGCCTTCAGGACGATCGCGTCGGCCTGTCCTTCGACAGCAAGCGCGATGTGTTCCGGCCGGATGCCGACGGTCACTTCGGCGCCCAGCTGGGGCGGCGTTGAAACGGGCATCCGGAGCGAAAACCCCACGTCCAGGCTGATCGTGGCCTGATTGCCCTCAACCGAGGCGACGCGGCCCTTCAGAAAATTCATCGCCGGCGACCCGATGAAGCCGGCGACGAACAGGTTTGCCGGCCGGTGGTAGAGGTCGAGCGGCGCGCCGACCTGTTCGATGCGGCCGCCATTCATGACGACGATGCGGTCGGCGAGCGTCATCGCCTCGACCTGGTCATGCGTGACATAGACCATGGTGGAGGCAAGCTCAGCCTTCAGCCGCGCGATCTCGACGCGCATGCCGACGCGTAGCGCCGCGTCGAGATTGGAGAGCGGTTCGTCGAGCAGGAACAGCTTCGGCTTGCGCGTCATGGCGCGGCCGATGGCGACGCGCTGGCGTTGGCCGCCGGAAAGCTCGCGCGGCTTGCGCTTGAGATAGGAGCCGAGCCGCAATTTCTCGGCGGCGCGGCCGACGCGCTCGGCGATCTCGGCGACGGGCGTGCGGGCAATCTTGAGGCCGAAGCCGATGTTGCGGCCGACATCCATATGCGGATAGAGCGCGTAGGACTGGAAGACCATCGCGACGCCGCGTTCCGGCGGCTCGGCGTCGCTCATGTCGGCGCCGTCGACCAGGATGCGGCCGGAGCTGATCGGCTCCAGCCCGGCGATGATCCGAAGCAGCGTGGACTTGCCGCAGCCCGACGGCCCGACCAGCACGCAGAACTCGCCGTCCTCGATGGTCAGCGACAGCTCGGGGATGACGGTGGTGTGGCCGAAGGCCTTGGTGATCTTGTCGATGGTCAGTGCGGCCATGGCCTAACCTTTCACCGCGCCGGCCAGCAGGCCGCGCACGAAGGCGCGCTGCACCAGCACGTAAAGCAGGATCAAGGGGAGCGCGATCAGCGTCAGGATCGCGAAGAGCGCGCCGGGATTGGCCATGTAGAGGCCGGAATACTGCATCGGCACGATGGTGAGTGTCTTCATCTCGCTCCTGGTCAGCACGATCAAGGCGAGGAAGAACTCGTTCCAGGTGACGATGAACTGCCAGATGGTGACGAAGACAAGCGCCGGCCGCACCAGCGGCAAAGCGACGTGCCAGTAGGTCTGCCAGGCGTTGCAGCCGTCGACCCGCGCTGCCTCGAACAGCTCGCGCGGCGCGTCCTCCATGAAGGCCTTGAGGATGACCATGGCGAAGGGCACGCCGAGCGCCGCATAGGGCAGAATGAGTCCGATATAGGTGTTCACCCAGCCGAAGGTCTTGAGCAGGATCGCCAGGGGCAGGACCATGGAGGCGAGCGGCACCATCAGCGTCGTCAGCAGCGTCGTGTAGAGCAGCATCGAGCCCTTTAGCCTGAGAATCGCGCAGGCGAAGGCAAAGAGCGAGGAGACCGCGACGACGATCGCCACGGTCGCGACGGTGATGATCAGGCTGTTGAGGAAAATGCCGCCCAGCGGATTGTCGCGGATGACGGTGACGAAATTGTCGAAGGTCACCGGCCAGGTGAACAGAGCGGCATCGAAGGCCTGCGCCGGCGTGCGCAGGCCGATCGAGAGCATATAGACCTGCGGCACCATCCAGAAGCCGAGCACGATGAAGAGCACCGCATGGATGACTAGGCCGCGGACGCGGTTCCGGGAAAGCGGCGCCATCATGGCTGATCCTTCCCGGCGGGCGACAGGCGGGCGCCGAGCAGCGCGATCTGGACCAGCGACAGCACCAGCGCGATGACCAGCACGATGACGGAAAGCGCGGCGCCGCTGGCGGTGTCGCCGAGCACGAAGCTCTGCTTGAAGATGAAGGTGCCAAAAACCTCGCTGGCGCGGTTCGGGCCGCCGCCGGTCATCAGATGCACGATCGGGAAGGTCTGCAATGTGCCGATGACGCCGAGCAGCAGCAACGACTTGGTCGCCGGCGACAGCATCGGCACGATGACGTGCACGGCAAGCCGCCAGCCGCGCGCGCCGTCGATGCGGGCAGCGTCGAGCACCTCGCTCGGCAGGTTGGCGATGCCGGCGATGTACATCAGCATCGAGAAGCCGGTCCATTGCCAGATGTTGACGGCGATCAACGCGTAGATCGCGGTCTTCGGATCGCCGATCGGCGACGTCATCATGACGATGCCGACATGTTTCAGATATTCCTGGGCGATGCCGTAATAGGGCGCGTAGATCTGCACCCAGACCAGGCTGATGACCGAGACCGAAGTCACCACCGGCAGGAAGAACATGGTGCGGAAGAAGCCGCGCAGGGCATGGGTGTGGCGCTCGATGAAATAGGCAAGCAGCCCGCCGATCAGCATCTGCACGGGTATCGTGATGGCGCCCCACAGCACCATGTTGCGCACGACGGTCCAGAAGGTCGGATCGCCGAGGATGGTCGTGTAGTTGGCGAAGCCGGCAAAGACGGCGCGGCCGTCCGCCGTGCCGGTGTAAAAGCTTTGGCCCGCGACCCACAGGATCGGATAGGCAATGAAGACGACAAAGAGCAGGGTGGCCGGCAAGGCAAAGAGATAGAGCGTCGAAGCTCTCGACGCCGATCGCCGCTTCGCCGCTTGGACGGCGGCTCCGGCTCGCATGGCCTCTGCGCTCATGATGCTCGCCATCTTACACTGAAAAAGGGCCGGCACCGAAAAAGGGTCGGCATTGAAAAATGGGCCGGGCGCGTCTTAGCGCCCGGCGGTCGGTCTTGGGTTATTTCGCCGCGAGGGCTTTCTCGCTCGCCGCCTGGACGGTGGCCAGGGCCGCTTCCGGCTCGGTGCTGCCGGCGGCGACGCCGGCCAACGCATTGTCGAGCGCCTCGGCGACCGCGGGCGAGGCGAAGCGCTGGTTCTCGGCCTTGGGCAGGTCGGCCATGAAGCGCGCCGACATCTCCTTCACATGGTCGGTGATGTCCCCCTTCGGCGCATTGCCGTCAAAGGCCGGCAGGTCGTTGAGGTCGTTCAGCGCTTCCTGCAGGCCGACGCCGTTGGTGAGCTCGGCAAGGAAGGTCCAGGCTTCCGGGTTCTTGCCGCCGTTCTTGGTCAGGCCGTAGCCGATGTCGATGCCGCCGACTGGCGGGCTGGCGGAATTGCCGTCCTTGACCGGGGGCATGTAGAAGAAATCGAAGCCCTCCATGTTCTGGACATATTCCGACAGCGGCGGCGGGAACTTGCTTTCCTGCATCCACCAGGAGCCCAGCGCCATCATGCCGACCTTGCCTTGGGCAAAGAGCTGCGCGCCGGTCGGGTAGGCGTGGGCGCCCAGCGCGCCCTGCTGGAAGACGCCGTCGTCGAAGAGGCCTTTCCAGGCCTTCATCGCGGCGACCAGCTCCGGCGCCGTCCAGGGCGTCTCGCCAGCCTGCGCCTTGTCGACGATGCCGGGCGAGAACTGGTTGGCGAGCATCAGGAAGACGTTCTCGTTCTGCCAGCCGTCGGCCGCGCCCTGGAACATCGGGATGTAGCCGCCCTCGGTCAGCGCCTTGGCCGCCGCCTTGAGGTCGGCGTAGGTCTTCGGCGGGGACAGGTTGAGCTTCTCGAAGATCTTGCGGTTGTACCAGATGCAAAGCACCTGCGATTCCTGCGGGATGATGTAATAGTTCTCGTCACCCTTGGGATTGCCCATCAGCATCTGCTTGCGGTTGACGGGGAATATCTTCTCCGCCCACTTGTCGCCCCACTGCTTGGCGGCGCGTTCGTTCACTGCCTCGAGGTTTTCGCGATATTGCTGGGTGAGCGAGCCCGGCTGCAGGCCGATCACGTCGGGCAGGCTGCCCGAGGCGGCAGCGGCTTTGAGCGCGGTGATGTATTCGGGCGAATAGTTGTAATAGGTGTATTTGACCTTGATGTCCGGATGCGCCTTCTCGAAGGCGGCGATCGATTTTTCCATCGTGCTCTGGACGAACCAGGACCAGACGGTCACCTCTTTCTGATCGGCATAGGCGGATGCGGAATAAAGCGCGGCGGCGAGCATCGTCGTCGCAAGAAGCAGCATCTTTCTCATCATATTCCTCCCTTTTTCGGTTCCCATGTAATGCGCGCCGCGAGCCTCCATCTCGCGGATGCCTGAAAGCGATGCCGGCAAAGCCGCCACGCGTGGATGGCGGCAAAGCCGCCACTCTTGTTGCGTCAGGCCGCCTTGGCGGCCGCTGCGGTCAGCACTTCTTCCGTGATCGCACGGTCGTCGGCGAGCGACCGGTTCGGCGTCAGCCCGAGCTTCTGCAATTCACCGTGATAGGCGCGCACGGCTTCTTCCGGCGCGATCGTGCCGTCGGCCACGGCGCGCATCAGGACGATCAGCTGCAGCGGCGCCTCGGCGAGGTTGATCTTGCGGCCGAACAGCGCGAGGCGGGCGCCGTAACGCTCCGACTGGGCGACCAGCTCGAACGTGTCGCGCGTCGTGCCGGCGCCGCCACCGAGCACGCCGACGATCAGTTCGCTGTCGAAGCTGGCGAGCTCCTCCAATGCCTTCGGCCCGTTGTAGGCGGTCTTCAGGAACAGCGGACGCTCGGCCTTAGGCACGCTCGCCAGCGACTTGATGATGTTGTCGTTGACGAATTCGCCGACCTGCTCGCGGCTGAAACCGAGATCGATGCTCGGATTGAAGACCTCGTAGAAATATTTGAAGCCGACCCTGGCCGCCTCGGCGCGGAATTCGGCAAAGGCGTTCAAGGTACGGACGTCGAGCGCGACGTCGTTGCTGAACGAAACCGAGTAGAGGGCGAGGTCGGTGCCGTGCGCGGGATAATTGGCGACGGCGCGCGCCAGGTTGGTGTCGCGGAAAGGAACCGATGGGGTCTGCACATAGGTGCCGTGGCGCACGGCGCCCCAGCACATCGTTTCCAGGTTGCCGCGGATGGCGGGTTTCATCTCGCTGCCGAAGAAGGCGCCGCGCTCGTCGAGAAGCTCGAGATTCGACTGCGACACCAGCATGATGTCGACCACGTCCTGTTTGATGATCTCCTCGATCTGGGCGATGAATTCCTGGCGGCTGCGGCGGCGCGGCGGCCTGACCGAATAGTCGAAGCCGGTGGCGGTCACGCCGGCGCCGACATCGCTGTCCTTGGCATCGGCGATGACGAAATCGGCCCGCGTGTAGCGGCCGGCTCGAATGTTCGCCAATTTCCTGTCCAGTCTCGTGACCATGATCTTCCTCGGTGAAATCTGCTGTGCGCCCGCCGCGGTGTCGCGATCCAAGCGTACCTCACTATGACGAAAGTTCTCATAATCTGTCAATAGCTATCTAACTCTCTCTAATCTGCGAGGACGCACACTCCGGGGCAAAAAGGTCGATGGAAGGAGAGTTTCCAATAAGAATCTGATTTTGCTATATTTTATTTGCCGTGACCACTTTTGGGCGCATTTTCAAGTGAGGTTCGAGCCGCTGATGCAGGAGCCCGCGGCCACTCTCAAGACAGCCTCGTTTGCGGTGTGCAAGCAAAAATCGCGTTGACGATTTGGAAGATAATGATAGCAATTGACAATGCTTCCGATTGAAGAGGGGCTGCCGATTGAGGAGGAAAGGCACGGCATGAGCGATGTCGCCACCGGGTCGTTCGCGGAACGCTATGCGGCCCTGACCGACCCGCGATCGGGTTCACTCGGTGCTGACGCGTTGTCGTCGGCAGGGCTTTTCCTGTGCGGCATCAGCGCATGCGTCGACGCGCGGGTCGAGATGAACGACATCCAGCCGCTGCTGGACGCGCCGGCCGACACGCAGGCGGCGCGGCTTGCGGCGCTGCTGCTTTCGCGCGCCGCGCGTGGCGTGGGTGGCGAGGTGCGCTTCGACTGGCCGGAAGGTCCGGCATGGTTGCGCGAGCGCCTGCGGCCACGCTATGCGCTGGGCGGAACCGGACCGCAGGCGGCCTGGGTGCTCGGGCAACTCGGCGTCCGCTCGCTGGTGGCGCTGGAAGATCGCCATGACCTGATGCTGCGGCAGATACCGCCGGGCGTTCTCCTGGCGCAAAGCGGAACACTCAAAGCCGTGGACGAAGTGCCGGCCGCCGGGCCGCATATCCCGGAAATCTTCATCTTCGAATTCACCGCCGGCCGGGCGATCGGTCCGGTGGTGCCGCCGCGCTCCTCGCGGGTCATCATCCGTTTCGGCGATCGCGGCATTCAGCACGACGCCGAATTCGAAAGCGTGTCGCGGCAACTGGCGCCGTCCGCCGCGGCCGGGCTGCTTTCCGGCCTCAACGACGAGGCGACCGAAAATGTCGGCGCCGCCAGCCGGCATGTCTTCGCGCTCAGCCGCGACTGGAAGGACGCCGGCCTGCGCACCATCCATTTCGAGCTCGCCGGCTATGCCTCGCAGCAGGCGGTCGACGAGCTTCTCTCCAATGCGCGCGGCGCGATCTCCTCGCTCGGCATGAGCCATTCCGAGCTGCTCGCCATGAACCCCTCCGCCTATCATCCGATGGAGGCGCTTGTCGCGCTCGGCGAACGGCTCGGGCTCGAGCGCGTCTGCGTGCATGCCGATACATGGGCGGCCGCCGTGACGCTCAACGATCCAAGGGAAGAAGAGCTGGCGCTGATGGCGGGCTGCGCGATCGCCAGCGCCAGGGCGGCGAACGGCGCGCCCGCGCGGGACATTTCCGTCTCACCGTCCGCCGAGTTCCATCCGCTGCCGTTCGAGGCGCCCGTGCGCAAAGGGCGCTGGACCTTCGTCGCCTGCGCGTCGCCCTATCTGGACAAGCCAGCGGCAACGCTCGGCCTCGGCGACAGTTTCACCGCCGGCTGCCTGCTGATCCTGGGGCGAGCGCGCCACGCCAATGCCGGCCAAAACCTCCAACACGCCTGAAGGACAATTTTGATGTTTCTCGAACGCTTCCGCCTCGACGGCAAGACCGCTTTCATCACCGGCGGCGGCCGCGGTATCGGCCTGTCGACGGCCGAGGCGCTGGCCGAGGCCGGCGCGAAAGTCATCATCTCGGATCTCGATCCAAACGTATTGGCAGCCGGGCGCGGTGAGCTGAAGCAGAAGGGCTATGCGGTCGAGGCGGTTGAGCTCGACGTCACCGATTCCAAGGCGGTCGCCGCCGCCGCGCGGGCCGCCAACGAGCGCCACGGCGCGATCGACATCCTGATCGCCAATGCCGGCATCGCCTGGCCCGACACGGGCGGCGAGGAGATGAGCGACGAGGTATGGCTGAAGGTGGTCGACGTCGACCTCAATGGCGCCTACTGGTCCTGCCGCGAGTTCGCCAGGCCTATGCTCGAACGCGGCCGCGGCGCGATCGTGACGCTGGGCTCGATGTCGGGCTTGATCTCCAACAAGCCGCAGCGCCAGTCGCATTACAACGCGGCCAAGGCCGCCGTGCATCATATGACGCGCTCGCTGGCCGGGGAGTGGGCCGCGCGCGGCGTGCGGGTCAATTGCGTGGCGCCGACCTATGTCGACACGGTGATGTCGCGCGACGGCTTCAGCGACGAGACGCTGATGCCGATCTGGATGGACATGACGCCGATGCGGCGCGTCGCGCAGCCGGATGAGATCGCCGCACCCATCCTCTTCCTCGCCTCCGACGCGGCCAGCGCCATGACCGGCGCGGTGGTGGTTGTGGATTGCGGCTATACGATTTGGTAGGGAGTCTCTTTAGTCTTAACGCAATTCCCGACGGAAAACCGCTCATACTTTTCCTGGAGTTGCTCCATTTGGCCCGTCGGCCGCCAGAGCAGTAAAGCATGGATACTCCAAGCAAACGCGTCGAAATGGTTCCCGCAAAGCGGCAGGCGCTCATCCTGGAGCATCTGCGCGTCAACGGCGCGGCTTCGATCCAGGAACTGGCCGACACGATCGGCGGCTCGCAGTCGACGGTGCGGCGCGACCTCGAGCACCTGGTGGAGAAGGGCTATCTCGAACGCACGCATGGCGGTGCGCATCTCCTGCAGCCGATGCGCGCGACCTTCGAGCGTGAGACCACCGTCAACGCCGAGCTCCAGCATGCCGAAAAGCTTGCCATCGGCCGCGAGGCGGCCGGGCGGCTGAGCGCCCGCGACAGCGTCATCTTCGACAGCTCCTCGACCGTCATGGAGGCGGTGCGCGCGGCGGCCGAACGCGACCTGCCGCTCACCGTGGTGACCAACAGCCTGGAAATCGCCGACTTCGCCGCCGAGATCAAATCCTGGCGCATCATCCTGCCCGGCGGCACGGTGCGTCCGGGCTACCGGCACCTCGCCGGCGAACCAGGCGAGAGCTTCATCAAGACGCTGCACGCCGATCTCTGCATGACCGGCGCCTCGGCCGTCACCGGCACGCTGCTGACCGAGACGTCGCTGGAAGTGGCCTCGCTCAAGCGCGCCATGATTTCGTCGGCGCGCAAGACCATCCTGCTCGTCGACTCCTCGAAGTTCACCGCACCTGGCTTCTGCACGCTTTCGGACATTTCCGAGATCGATGAAGTGATCACCGACGAGGGCGTCTCGCAGGATGCGCTGTCATCGCTCTACGCCGCGGAGCGCAAGGTGACGGTGGTGCGCGTGGGGGCGGGAGCGCCTCGCCCGCTCGGCAGCCTGCGACCGCTGTAAGCCTCACTCCACCATGAAGCGCGAGCTGAAAGGAAGGCCCGCCGCTCCCACCGCCTTGGGCGAGCGCTCGATGTTGCCGGCCATGGCGCTTATGCCCGGCATGGCCTGTTCGAGCTCGCGGCAAATCGCCTTGCAGACCGCCTGGGGCGCGTAGGAAGACAGGACGACCGAGGTGATCGGAACGAACTGCTTCAACGCCGCGATCGACGACTTCATTTGGCTCACCAGCTCGCGCTGCCATGCGATCTCGGCCTCGCCAAATGACGGCCAGTCCGCGCCTCTTTCCCAGAGTTCGGAAGTCTGCCTTCCTTGTTTGGTGATCTCTTGTTCGAGCCGCAGGATGCCGACGTCGAAGCTTACCGCGGCTGCTGCGTTGTAGATCTGATGGTTGAGGACCAGGCGGCTGTGCAGGCGTGCGCCGAGATAGAAGAAAAGATAGTCCGAAAGGTGCTTCGCCACGCCGAACATGCTTTCGCCCCCGGCCGCCGCGGTGATGTCGTTCTGGACGTAGACGGGGTAACCGATCTCCCGTTCGACCTCCTCCTGTAGCGCGTCGAACCGCTCGCGGGTCGCCTTGGGGGTCAGCTCGAGCTCCACCTCGTCGCCCGGCAGGGCAAGGCCGATGCCGGCGATGCGCGGGTGGAGATGCCGGGGCAGATCGGCGAGGGCCTTGGCGATGGCGCTCATGAATTGCGGATGGTTGGTGTCCTGCGCGGCGGCCGAGAACGGCAGCACCGCATGGGAGCGGATCGAGCCCACGAAGTCGACCAGCACGACCTCAACCTGCCGGTGGCCGACGCTAATGCCGACGGAATAGGCGCCCTCGGGGTTGAGCGAGATCGGCACTGTGGGCGGCCCGACGCGGCCGCGCTGGGCTTCGCCCTTGGCGATCAGCCCCTCCTGTTCGAGCGAGCGGACGATGACGGACACCGTCTGCGCCGACAGGCCGGTCCGCTCGCCGATCTCGAGACGGGTGATATCCTTGCTCTGGAGCAGCAGCGACAGCACGAGGCGCTCGTTGTAGCCGCGCACGCTGACGGCGTTGAGGCCGCTCGCGCGGTCCGCAATTCGCAGCGGGTTGGGCGGCGCAAAGCGCATGTCAGGCATGGTGCGTCCTCTCGCAATCGGTCGCGGGGGACACCCGTATGTCGCGTCTATCTCTCATCCGGCCACCCGATTGCTTCGATTTCCCGGGCCAGAGCACGGCCAAGCGACGCATGCGCCTGTCCGTTGATGTGGAATCCGTCGAGCGGATCGCAGGTCACGACCGAGCCCGCATCGAAGAAATGCACTTCGAGCGAATCGGCGATGATCTCGAATTCAAGCGCCAGCTGCCGCGACTTCTCCGGCGCGCCGGCGAAGATCGATCGCCATTCCTTGATGTCGTCCAGCATCGGCGGCGGAGACACGATCATGATCTCGGGCACGCTGCCGCCCGGGCCGGGCTTCAGCTCCTTGATGTCGTAGACGAGGCAGCCCATGGCCATGGCGACTTCCGAGGCCGGCTGGTTGAAGCGCGCCTTGAGGTCGTTGGTGCCCAGCATGATGATGACGAGATCGAGAACGGCATGGCTCTGGAGGCAAGGCCTGAGATAGGTACGCCCGTTCTTGTGGGCGCCCTCGATGGGATCGTCGCGCACCGTCGTGCGGCCGCTGAGGCCTTCCTCGATGACATGCCAGCCGTCGCCCAGCTCGCTTGCCATGATACCGGGCCACCGCTCGGCCGGGCCGTAGCGGTCAAGCGGTGTGCCGCCAGGCACTTGTCCATGCGTGTTGGAGTCGCCGTAGCACAAGACCGATCGCATGCTCCTCCCCGATCCAGCCAAGGTTCTGATTTGCAGAAATTATCGGACGAGAGTCGACCGTCCGTGTCCAGCGACCCTGCCATCTGGGGGAAAGATAGCGCAAGCAGCAAAGATAATCCATCACTCTGAATAATTATTGACAGCTCGCCGGATCGATGGTTGAACTGAGCCTGGGAGGAATGCCCCGAACCTTTTGCGCCGACCGGCTGCCATGGATCCATGGCGGCACCGCTGGACCTTTGTCTCCAGCGGCCATGCGCGCGGGTTGAGCAATGAACTGAAGCAGTGCCGGGCCCGCCCCGGCAGGTGCGGCGTTTGGCCATGGCCGAACGCCGATGGGGAAGTCGTGACCCTGGTCACCAGGGTTCGTGGAGCTTGAGAAGGAGGATGGCTCAGTGAGACGG
Source organism: Mesorhizobium sp. RIZ17 (assembly GCF_051127865.1). Classification (NCBI taxonomy): domain Bacteria; kingdom Pseudomonadati; phylum Pseudomonadota; class Alphaproteobacteria; order Hyphomicrobiales; family Phyllobacteriaceae; genus Mesorhizobium; species Mesorhizobium sp. RIZ17. The sequence goes on along the minus strand of NZ_CP147861.1, from coordinate 1,166,815 downwards.
ATTATCCAATCAATCGCAGCAGCAGTGATCGCGACCACCATGTGGTGCGCACCCTCGTTCGCCGACGACGCAGCGCTGCTCGACGGGGTTACCGCCCGAGGCGGCGACAATCCGACGGTCGAAGCGGGGAAATTCAAGAAGGATCCGCCCTGGGTCATCGGCATGAGCCATTTCGGCGTCAACGCGAACACCTGGACGGTGCAGGTTGCGCATGAGGCCGAGGCTGCCGCCGCCAAGGACAATCGCATCAGCAAATTCATCCTGCTCGACGCCGGCTTCGACCAGAAGAAGCAGGTCGCCGACATCGAGGACCTGATCGCCCAGAAGGTCGACGCCATCATCGTCCAGCCGGTCACCTCGACCTCGGCGGACGCCAGCATCGCCAAGGCCGTGGCGGCGGGCATTCCGGTCATCGTGCACACCGGCCGCATCGAGAGCGACGCCTTCACCACCGAAATCCAGGGCGGCGCCGAGCATTTCGGCAAGGTGATGGGTGACTTCCTGGTCAAGGAGCTTGGTGGCAAGGGCAACATCTGGGTGCTGCGCGGGCTCGCCGGCCATCCAGAGGACACCAACCGCTACAACGGCCTGCTGCAGGCGCTGAAGGGAACCGACGTCAAGATCATCGCCGAGGAGCATGGCGACTGGCAGTACGACAAGGCCAAGAAGCTCTGCGAGACGCTCTACCTGAACAACCCGGAGGTCGACGGCATCTGGTCTTCCGGCGCCGACATGACGCGCGCCTGCGTCGACGTCTTCAAGCAGTTCGGCGCCAAGATCCCGCCGATCACCGGCGAGGGCAACAACGGCTTCTTCGGCCAGTGGATCGCAGACGGCTTCAAGTCGATCTCGGCTGAATACAGCCCGGCACAGGGCGCGGCCGGCATCCGCGCCGCCGTGGCCCTGCTGGAAGGCAAGGAACTGAAGAAGCACTACGACTACAACCCGGCCGGCTGGGACATCGAGAAGGTCAAGAAATACTATCGCGACGATCTCTCGGCCAATGTCTGGTGGCCGTCGGACCTGCCCGAAGACAAGCTCAAGGAATTCTACGCCAAGAAGTAGAGGCGGCGCCATTATGGCGCGGGCGGCGACGACGTTGGCCCGCGCCACGGAATTCCCCTGAAAGCGGCGGTGCTTGTTTCGTGAAGACCCTTGTCGAAATGTCGGATATCCGTAAGGCCTTCGCCGGGACGGCGGCGCTGAAGGGCGTCTCGATCGCGCTTCAATCAGGCTCGGTCCATGCACTGATGGGCGAGAACGGCGCCGGCAAATCGACGCTGATGAAGATACTCGCCGGGGTCCACCAGTCGGATAGCGGCGCCATCCTGCGCGACGGGCGCCAGGTCGTCTTCCATAAGCCGAAGGATGCGCTGGAATCCGGCATCTCGACCGTGTTCCAGGAACTGTCGCTGCTGCCCAATTTGACGATCGCCGAGAACATGTTTCTCGGCCGCGAACCGACCACCGCTTTCGGTTGGGTCGACCATCGCCGCATGCGGCGCGAGGCGGGCAACGCGCTTGCCGAGCTTGGCCTCACGCTGGATCCCGGCACGCTGGTCTCGAAGCTCAGCATTGCCGAACGACAGTTCGTCGAGATCGCGCACGGCATCATGACCGATGCCAGCGTGTTCATCCTCGACGAGCCGACGGCGGCGCTCAATGCCGCGGATGTCGAGGTGTTGAACCACCACATCCGCAGGCTGAAGGATGAAGGCAAGGCGGTGGTCTACATTTCGCACCGCATGGACGAGATTTTCGCCATCTGCGACACCGTCACGGTTCTGAAGGACGGCGAACTCGTCGGCACCAGACCGCTCGCCGAGATGGCGCCGGCCGCGCTGATCGCGATGATGGTCGGCCGCGAGCTGGCCGATCTCTTTCCCCAGCGCGGCGATGCCCCTGGCCCCGCCATGCTTTCGGTCGAGGATTTCCGCATCACCGAGCGCTCCAAACCGTTTTCGCTGGAGCTCAGCCGCGGCGAGATCGTCGCGCTGGCGGGCCTGGAAGGACAGGGCCAGCAACGTTTCCTGCGCTCGCTGGTCGGTCAGTACCATCCCTTTGCCGGCCGTGTGACGATCAAGGGCAAGTCGCTGCCCTTGCCGGTGCCGCCGGGCGGCGGCGTGCGCCGGCTGCAGGCGATGGGCGTCGGCTTCGTTCCGGAGGATCGCAAGGAGGACGGGCTCTTCCTCGGCCTTTCCGTGGCGCACAACATTGCCGCCGCGCTCCATTCGAAACGGTCGGAACTGGCGCTGGCCGCCGGCTACCAGCGGCGGATCGCCGACACGATGTCGAGCCTCGCGGTGAAGGCGAGCGGCCCGAGCGCCGCCGTCGGCACGCTGTCCGGCGGCAACCAGCAGAAGGTGCTGCTCGGCCGCTACCTTGCCGCCGACATCGACATCCTGCTCGTCGAAGAGCCGACGCGCGGCGTCGACATCGGCGCAAAGTCCGAGATCTACCGGCTGCTGCGCGACTTTGCGCGCAAAGGCGGCGCGGTGCTGGTGCTGTCGCGCGAGACGGTCGAGCTGATCGGGCTCTGCGATCGCATCTGCGTCGTCCACAACGACACGATCGTGAAGGAAATGCCGGCGGTCGACGCCACGGAGCACAACATCCTCGACGCCGCGCTCAGCGCCAACGGGGAGGCCAACGGGGCGGGAGGTGAGCGCCGATGACAGCCATCAGCAGACGCCTGACGGGCGCGACAGGATCGCGGCAGGGCATGTGGGTGCTGCCCTTGTTGATCGCGCTGGCCATCGCGCTTTGGCTCAGCCTCGAGACGGCGCAGTTCCTCAACGGGGAGAACCTGCTCAATCTGGTGCCGCAGGCGATGCCGCTCGTCATCACGGCGGTCGGCCAGATGTTCGTCATCCTGCTTGGTGGGCTCGACCTTTCGGTCGGATCGATGATCAGCTTCACGACGGCAGTGCTCGCCCTCGGCGGACCCGCCTGGGTGCTGATCCCGGCGGTGTTCGTGCTGGCCGCGCTGGTGGGTTTCAGCAATGGCTTCATCATCACCCGCTTCAACGTGCATCCGATCATCGCGACGCTGTCGACGCAATACATCCTGCTCGGGATCACGCGGGTGCTGCGGCCGGTTTCGGGCGGCACGGTGCCGGATATCGTCATCAGCGCCGTGGCCGGCTCCTTCCTCGGAGTACCCATGCCGGTATTCTGGGGGATATTCACCCTCCTCGTCGCCTGGAAGCTGCTCTACGGTTCCCGCTTCGGACTGCATCTTTTCGCGATCGGCGGCGGCGTGTCGTCCGGCGTGGAGGACGCGGCGCATAATTTCGGTATCGCCGACCGGCGCAACATCGTGCTGGCCTATGTGATCTGCGCCTGCTTCGCGGCGCTTGCCGGCATTTTCCTCGCCGGGCGCATCGTCTCGGGCGACCCGAATGTCGGACTGCTCTTCGAGCTCGACGCGATCACGGCCGTCGCCATCGGCGGCACCCAGCTTTCCGGCGGCATCGGCAGCCTGCACGGGACCGTCATCGGCGCGCTCGTCATGGCGCTGCTCGCCAACGGCATGAACCTGACGAACGTGTCGCCCTTCATCCAGACCACCATCAAAGGTGCGATCCTGCTTCTGGTGGTCGCCCTGCAGTCGCGCAAGAAGATGGGGTTGTAAGTGGCTGCTGCGCTCGCCAATCCCGTCATGCGCCGCGTGCTGCGCGTCCCGCCGGCCTACTACGTCTTTGCCGTGCTGCTCCTGGTCCTGTGGATCGCGCGGCCGAACATGCTCAATCTCAACATCATGGGCATATTCGTGCGCCAGGTCGTGCCACTCGGCATATTGGTGCTCGGCCAGCTTCTGGTGATGCGGGTGCGAAGCATCGACCTGTCGGGCGGTGGCGTCATCCTGCTCATCAACTATGCGATCTCGTCCGGCGTCTTCCCCGGCGCCTCCATGGCTTTCTTCATTGCCCTGGCGCTGGGCATCGGTCTCGCGGTCGGACTCTTCAACGGCCTGATGGTCGGGGTGAGGCGGGTCTCGGCCGTCATCGTCACGCTCGCGGTCGGCATCGTTCTGGTCGGGGTCGTGCAGTACCTTTCGAGCGGCAAGCCGCCCGGCGATGTGCCCGGCATGTTCGCCGACATCTACAACACCAAGCTCGGCCCGGCGCCGACGCCGGTGATCTTCTGGGTGGCGGTTTCGGCGGCGCTGTCGCTGTTCCTGTCGCGCACGGTCTTCGGCCGCTACGTGATGTCGGTCGGCGAGAACGTGCAGGCGGCGCATTTCTCCGGCGTTCCGGTCGCCCGCACCGTGGTGCTTGCACACACGCTGGCGGGCCTGTTCGCCGGGATTGCCGCGCTGGTGCAGACGGCGTCGATCGCCGTCGGCAGCGTCAGGGTCGGGCTCGACCTGCCGATCATGGCGGTCGCAGCAACCATCCTCGGCGGCGTCGTCTTCGGGCGCGGGGAAGGCGGGGTCTGGGGACCTTTCTTCGGCGTGCTGTCGTTTGCGCTGCTGTTCGTCGTGATGACGACCTTCGGCGTCGACGAGCCCGGCAAGCTGATCGCGCAGGGCCTCATCATCCTGCTCGCGGCGATCTTCTACGGCATCACGGGCAGGTCGAGCTGAGCCGGCAAGTTCGGAACTGCCAACAAGTTAATCGCATAGGGAAATGGATTGGAGACATGACCAAAAGATCGATCCTGTGTTTTGGAGATTCGCTGACCTGGGGCTGGATTCCGGTCATCGAGGGATCGCCGACGCATCGCTACGCCTATGAGGACCGCTGGACGGGCGTGATGGCCTCGCATCTGGGTGACGGGTACCATGTGATCGAGGAAGGTTTGAGCGCCCGCACCACCAGCCTCGACGATCCCAACGATCCGCGACTGAACGGCAGCGCCTATCTGCCCTCGGCCATCGCCAGCCACCTGCCGCTCGACCTCGTCATCGTCATGCTCGGCACCAATGACACCAAGTCGTTCTTCCGCCGCACGCCCTATGAGATCGCCAACGGCATGGCCAAGCTCGTCGGCCAGATCCTCACCAGCGCCGGCGGCGTGGGCACACCCTATCCTGCGCCGCAGGCGCTGGTGGTCGCGCCGCCGCCGTTGACCCCGATGCCGCATCCCTTCTTCCAGGGCATGTTCGCCGGCGGCCATGAGAAGACGGCGGCGCTGGCGGCCGAATATCGCGCCATGGCCGATTTCGCGAAGGTCGATTTCCTCAATGCCGGGGATTTCATCACCACCGACGGCTGCGACGGCATCCACTTCACGCCTGAGAACAATCGCGATCTCGGCAAGGCGATAGCGGGCAAGGTTCAGGAGATCTTCGCGCGTCAGCCCGATCGCAAGGTTGCCTGAGGTTCAAGTATGACGGCGCATCGGCCCCCTCCAGATCGATGCGCCGATTGCGGGACCGGCGCGGCACCGCCGGCCCGCAATTTCGGTAAGCGGGCCGAGCGGGCCTCGTCCCGACCATGGAAACCACGATCGGTCCGATCCATGGAAAAATTGTTCGGGGAGACGCCTTCGAAAGGCGGATCGTTCCTTCTAAGGCAGGCCAGAGTCTATAAAAATTATAGACATTAGATCTGGCGTCGACTTACCGAGAAGTGCCACAGCATGCCCAACCCAACCGTTGTCGGTTTCTCCGGAAATTTCACCCGGCCGTCGAAGACGCGCGGCTTTGTCGAGCTGGTGGTCAGGGACATCGCGGCCCGCAACAACCTGTCCGCGAGCACCTTTGACATCGAAGACGTTGGACCTTCACTCGGCAGCGCCAAATGGGCCCGCGATCTCGATCAGCAGGCCTTCGATATTCTCAACAGGGTCGTCAACGCCGATGTGCTGGTGGTCGGATCGCCGACCTACAAGGGCAGCTATACCGGTCTCTTCAAGCACTTCTTCGATCTGCTCGATCCGGCCTCGCTGAGGGGCAAGCCGGTGCTGCTGCTTGCAACCGGGGGCGGTGAGCGGCATGCGCTGATCGTCGAGCATCAACTGCGGCCGCTGTTCGGTTTCTTCGAGGCTCTCGCCTTGCCGACGGCAGTCTATGCGACGGACAAGGACTTCGCCGACGGCGTGCTGGTTTCCGAAGCGATCCGCAAGCGTGTCGCGCAGGCGGTCGACGATGCAGGCTATGCGCTCTCGCGCCGCGCCGCCGGCCACCGGATCGCGGCGGAATAGCCGAAGCAACCCGCGAGATTTCGACGGCACGCATCAGGATGGGCCATCGGCCGGGGACGCCGGCCCGTCATCGACCGCGCAAAGCGCGCGCAACGTCATCTACGCATTCGGCCATGGACATCAGGGGCGATCGGCGGGTCGGTCATCGGCAAGCTCGTCGTCGAGTTTGCCGCCGGGTTGCCGACGATGGTCGACCTGTCGCCATTCAGGGCCGACAGGTTCTAGCTCCCTGGGCAAATCTCTCGCTTGCGACCTGGATATGCCGCTTCACGCTTGGCCATCGATTTGCCGATTGGTGTAGCTGGAGACAGTTGCAGGGAAAAGACGTTCCATGACATCAGCCAATATTCTGATTTGCGACTTTGTCGGCCTCCGCTTCGGCGCCGACGGCAATCCAGACCACAGCGAGGTCAAGGCTCATATCGAAGCCAAGGGCGGCGCATTCCATCAGACAGGTATCGGTGGGGCCGGCCCTCTTGATCCAGGCAGGCTGCATTTCTTCTACCTGCCGCAATTGAGCACGCGGGAGGAATTGTTGGCCGAGGCTGGCGACGGCCGCTACGACGCCGTTATCGCAGCCGCGACCTTCATTCCGGCGGAGGCCAGGTTCCGCCTCGGCGGCGTGCGCATCGGAACGGGCACTGGCAATATGGGCTCTACCTCGTGGGGTGGGGGCAGCGGAGAGGGCGGCGAAGCGCCGCTCATGAACACGCCGGGCATCAACAGCCGCGCCACCGCGCAAATGGCCATGAAGGCGCTGCTGAAAGTCAGGCCGGATCTGCCCGTGGACAGGCTCAACACCCTGGTCGCCGGCGGGCAGTTCGACACGGGAAAAGACCTGCGGCATTACCCGACCGAAAAGCTCGAAGGCAAAAGACTGGCGGTGATCGGCTATGGCAACATCGGTCGGGAGTTCGCCAGGCTCGGCCAGGCCTTCGGCATGCGGGTCACAATCCATGCGCGGCCCCGTCACCGCAAATGGATCGAGCTTGAGGGCTTCGACTACGCCGCAAGCATGGAGGACGCGGCGCGTGGCGCGGACGCGCTTTCGGTCCATCTCGGCCTGGGTGCCTTCGATGCCGGCCAGAAAAAATACGCCAACGCCGGACTGATCGGAGACGAGCTGCTCTCCGCCCTCAACCCGGGCGCCGTGCTCATCAACTACGACCGCGGCGAACTGGTCGACGTTGCGGCGCTGGAGCGCGCACTGGAGTCAGGGCGCGTTTCCCATGCGGCGATCGACGCGGACCTGTTCAATGACGGCGGCACACTTTCAGGGCCGATGCTGCCTTATCTCAAGCTGGTCGAGCGCCATGGCCAGCATCTGGAGCTTCTGCCGCATGCCGCGGCCGACACCGATCATCCCTCCCGCGTCGCGGGCGCCAAGCAAGCGGTCGATCAGATCCACGCCGCCATCGTCGAGCATCGCGTCCACAATCTGAAAGGATCGCTGCCTTCGGGTTTTGTCGACATGGGAGCGAAAACCCCGCCGGGTATCGGCGGCATCGATCTCCGGCATCTGGCGACGCTGGCCGCCGATCGGGACGCGGCCGCCGACCTCGCCCGCTCAAGCGCTCTCGTTGCCGCGTTCTGGGAACGCGTCCTGGCCGCGTCCGAGCAGGAACGACCGGCGCTGATCGCTTCCGGAGGCGAAGCACTCGCCGAGGCCGCGAACCGTCTCTCCACACTTATACGCAGGCACCACCTTTCCGGGCCGTTCTCTTCAGGATCGCTCTGACGCTCACCATCGTGTGGGGGCTGGCACGCTTGCATCGCCTCGGCAAATCCTGGCGACGGAGCGGTCCGCGCCGCGCCGTCGGTGAAATCGACGTGTCGGATCCGCAGGAACTCGTCGTATCAGATTTCAGAAAGAGTGCGGCGAGCTGCTCGCCAAGCCTTTGAAAAACTTGGTGATCCCGACAGGAATCGAACCTGTGACCTACAGATTAGGAATCTGCCGCTCTATCCTACTGAGCTACGGGACCACGCGGCCCGACACATAGACGCTTCGGGCCGGTTCGCCAAGGGGCATGCTGACCTCCCATGAGCCGGATATCCTATCTCGGCCGGACCGAGCCGGCCAAGCCGTATGGCGGCGGGACACTCGCCGCCTTCGCCACGGCCGCTCAAGCGGCCAGCGCGGTCTCGGCCAGCTTCACCCAATAGCTCATGCCGTGCGGGATGACCTCGTCGTTGAAGTCGTAGGCCGGGTGATGCAGGCCGGCCGTGTCGCCATTGCCGATGAAGATAAAGGCGCCGGGGCGGGCTTCCAGCATATAGGAGAAATCCTCACCGCCCATCACCGGCTGGATGGCGCGGTGGACGTGGCTGTCGCCGGCGATGTTGGCCGCGATATCGCCGGCAAACACGGTTTCCTCAGCATGGTTGAAGGTGACGGGGTAGTTGGTGTCGTAGTCGACCTCGATGGTGGCGCCGAAGGCGGAGGCGAGCCCGGCGCAGAGCGCGCGGATGCGCTCTTCCGATTTCTTGGCCACTTCCTTCTTCAGCGTGCGCACTGTGCCGGCGATCTCGGCGCTTTCGGGAATGACGTTATAGGCGTCGCCGGCGTGGAACTTTGTCACCGACACCACCACGGCCTCGACCGGATCGGTGCTGCGCGAGGCGATGGTCTGCAGCGCGCCGACCAGTTGGCTGGCGATGACGATCGGGTCGATCGTGCCGTGCGGCATCGCGGCATGGCCGCCGCGGCCCTTGACGGTGATGGTGAACTCGGCTGTGGCGGCCATGATCGGACCGGGCTTGATGGCGAACTGGCCGACCGGCAGGCCGGGCATGTTGTGCATGCCGAACACTTTCTCGATGCCGAAGCGCTCCATCATGCCGTCCTTGACCATTTCGTTGCCGCCGCCGCCACCTTCCTCGGCCGGCTGGAAGATCACCGCCACGGTGCCGGCGAAATTGCGCGTTTCGGCGAGATATTTGGCGGCGCCCAAAAGCATCGCGGTATGGCCGTCATGGCCGCAGGCGTGCATCTTGCCGCGCACGGTCGAGGCCCATGGCTTGCCGGTGATCTCGTCGATCGGCAGCGCGTCCATGTCGGCCCGGAGCCCGATGGTCGGGCCATCGCCGTTGCGGCCGCGGATGATGCCGACGACGCCGGTCTTGCCCAAACCGGTCACCACGTCGTCGCAGCCGAAGGCCTTCAGCTTTTCGGTGACGAAGCCGGCGGTCTGGAAGACGTCGAAATTCAGCTCCGGTGTCTGGTGCAGATGTCGTCGCCAGCCGGCAACTTCTTCCTGCATTTGCGCGGCGCGGTTCAGAATCGGCATGATCGTTCCATCTCTTGGTTGACTGGCGGCAATCGGTTCAGAGCCGCTGCTCAGCAATTGTGAATGTATGGCACTTTGCCATTTTGGCGTCACATAGGGTAAATAGCACGGCAACAATGCGGTCCGGGATCGAGGGTCGGGCCGAATTTGTGCTGGCGATGGGTAACGAAATCTTACGGACCCAGCGGCGATTACGGCAAGAGGCGATTTTCGGATTTGATCATGCGGCAAAGGCATTTCCTCAACCTGTTGCTGGCTAGCGCGCTGGCGCTTCCGGTGTTTGCCGGCGCTGCGCACGCCAATCCGGTGGTCCTATTCGATCTGAAGAGTGGCTCCATCCTGGAGCATCAGGACGCGTTCAAGCGCTGGTATCCGGCCTCGCTCAGCAAGCTGATGACGGCTTATGTCACCTTTCGCGCCATCCAGGCGGGCGAGGTGGCGCTCGATTCGCCGATCAAGGTGACGAAGCATTCGGCCGGCGAGCCGCCGAGCAAGATGGGCTTCAAACCGGGCTCGGTGATGCGGCTCGACAATGCGCTGAAGATGATGCTGGTCAAGTCGGCCAACGACATCGCCATGGCCGTCGGCGAGAATATAGGAGGGTCGCAGGCCGCCTTCGCCGACCGCATGAACGCCGAGGCGGCCCGGCTCGGTATGGTTGGAACGCATTTCGTCAACCCGAACGGGCTTTATTCGCCGGAACAATACACGACCGCGCGCGACCTTGCCGTTCTGGTGGCGGCGCTGCGCAATGATTTTCCGCAATATGCGCCCTGGTTCTCGATCGAGGGCCTTGCCGTCGGCAAGAAGGCCCTTCCGAACTATAATCTGCTGATCGGCCGCTATCCCGGGGCCGACGGCATGAAGACCGGTTTCGTCTGCTCTTCCGGATTCAACATGATCGGCTCGGCGACGCGCAACGGTCGCACGCTGGTCGCCGTGGTGCTCGGCGAGAAATCGGCAGTCAGCCGCGCCGAAGCGGCGGCAAAGCTGCTCGACCAGGGTTTCGATATGCCGGCGGCGGGTTCGACCACGCTGGCCGCACTCAAGCCCTATGGCGACACGCTGTCGCCCAACGACATGCATGACGAGATCTGCAAGAAGAAGCCGAAGGAGGAGCAGTCCGAGGCAGCCCCCGAGGTCGCAGCCAAGGATAAGCCGAAATCGCCCTACCAGGTGAAGCTCGACCACCCCGCGCTGGTTGCGGTCGGTCTCGGCGGCGCCACCGGTCCGGCGCCGAAGGCTTTCGTCGACCAGGTCGATCAGAATTATGCCGATGTGCCGCTGCCGAACTGGCGGCCCGACAGGCCGGCGCCGACCGGCGCCGAACCGCTGGCAACCGCCGCTGCCGGGGCGCAGGGCGACCAACCGGCCAAGACGGCGAACTGACCCCTGCTATGGGTAGCGGCTTTCCCCTTCCCGTATCCGTGCTCACCGGCTTTCTCGGCGCCGGCAAGACGACGCTGCTCAACCGGCTGCTCAAGGATCCGGAGCTTGCCGACACGGCGGTGATCATCAATGAGTTCGGCGAGGTGGCGATCGACCATCTTTTGGTCGAGCAGGCGTCCGACGGCATCATCCAGCTTTCCGACGGTTGCCTCTGCTGCACGGTGCGCGGTGATCTGGTCGACACGCTCGCCGATCTCGTCGACCGGCTGCAGACCGGCCGGATCGCGAAATTGGCCCGCGTCGTCGTCGAGACGACGGGCCTGGCCGATCCGGCACCGGTGCTGCAGTCGATCATGGCGCATCCGGCGCTGGTGCAGGCCTTCCGGCTCGACGGCGTCATCACGCTGGTCGACGCCGTCAACGGCGAGGCGACGCTCGATGCCCATGTCGAGGCGGTCAAACAGGCCGCGGTGGCCGACCGTATCGTGTTGACCAAGACGGACCTTGCCGGCGCGGCCGGGATCAAGGCGTTGCGGGCGAGGCTCAAGCAGCTCAATCCGGGCGCCGTCGTCCTCGATGTCAATGAGGCCGGCACGGGCGCCGCGGCGCTGTTCAATTGCGGCCTCTATGATCCTCAGACCAAGTCCGCCGACGTGCGGCGCTGGCTTGGCGAAGAGGCGGCGCATGATCAAGATCATCACCATGATCAGGATCATCACCATGATCAGGATCATCGCCATGATCATCGCCACGACCATCATCACCATGACGGCGACCATGATCATGGCCATCATCACCATGCGCATCGCCATGATACGCGCGTGCGCTCGCACTCGCTTGTCCATGACGGCCCGGTGCCATTCTCGGCGATCGAGATGTTCCTCGACCTCCTGCGCTCGACACATGGCGAGAAACTCTTGCGCATGAAGGGCGTCATCGAGCTCGCCGAGGATCCCTCGCGGCCGCTGGTCATCCACGGCGTGCAGAAGGTCCTGCATCCGCCGGCAAGACTGCCGGCCTGGCCCGACGGCCAGCGCGGCACCAGGCTGGTGCTGATCACGCTCGACATGCCGGAGGATTATATTCGGCGGCTGTTCGCCGCTCTCACCAACAAGCCGTCGATCGACACGCCGGACCGCGCGGCGCTGGAAGCCAATCCGCTGGCGATAGCCGGGTTATAAGCCGAAAAGGCGCCGGCTCAGGCCGCGTTGCCGCGCTCGACCAGGAAGCGGTGGCCGCCGGTGACCGCGGCCGTCTCGACCAATTGGTGACCGGCATCGGCGCAGAAGGCCGGGATATCGATGACCGCGAGCGGATCGGTGGTTTCCAGCCAAAGCCGGCTGCCGGGCCGCATCGTGGCCAGCCGCTTGCGGGCTTTCAGCACCGGCAGCGGACAATTCAGCCCTTTCAGGTCGTAGATGGCGGCCTTTTTTGCCAAGCTGAGGGCTCTCAGCCGCCGAACATGCCGAGCAGCTTCTTCTTCAGCTTCGACACGGTGCCTTGGTCGGCGTCGGCGGCCTGCTGCGTTTCCTGCGCGGGCGCTGCCTCGACGCCGGCGGTGACGACCGGCTGCTGCGCCGCCTGCTTGGCGGCTTCCTTTTCGGCCAGCGCCTGGGCTTTTGCCTGTTCCTTGGCGGCTTTGGCCGCCTCGATCGCCGCCAGGCGTTGCTCCTCGGCCTTGCGCTTGGCTTCCTTTTCCGCGTCGGCTGCGGCCATCTTGCGGCCAAGCGGGGAATCGATGCGGCCCATCCGGGTCGTTTCGGTCACCGAACCGTCGGAATTCATCGACGGCGGGTCGATCGGCACGCGCTCGCCGCGGGCGCGGCGCTTCGACCAGTCCGAAACGATGCTGGCTTCCTTGACGCCGGCAATCGTCGGCTTCGGCGGCGGCGTGCTCGAGTTCACGGCCGAATTGAAGGCCGCGTCGTAGCTCTTCTCGTAATTGGCGAAGGCCGTCTTCAGCGAATCCGGCTGGGTCGTCGCGGGGCAGGGGCCGGTCGGATCAAAGGTGGTGCCTTCAGGCGCGACCTGGTTGAAGACGTAGCGTTTCTCGCAGACGTCGACCTTCGGCGGCACCTTGGTGATCTCGAAATTGTCGTAGCCGACCTTCAGCATCTTCCAGAAGTCGTAGTTCGGGTCGTTGCGGTAGCGCGCCATGTTGGCGGCGGTCATGCGGAAGGGGAAAGCCTGGATCTGAAACTCGGTCTGGCCGCCCTGGAAGGCATCGCGGCCGAAAGCATAGATCTGCTCGATCTGCGCATCGGTCATCGAATAACAGCCGGAAGACGAGCAGGCGCCGTGGACCATCAGGTTCTGGCCGGTGCGGCCATTGGCGCGGTCATAGGCATTGGGGAAGCCGATGTTGAAGGACAGATGGTAGTTCGAGCGCGGGTTCATCTGCGAGGGACGTACCGTGTAGAAGCCCTCCGGCGCCTGGCGGTCGCCCTCGGTGTATTTGGGACCGAGCTTGCCCGACCATTTGCAGATGTCGTAGCTGGCGACGAGATCGTAGCGGCCATTGGTCTTGGCCTTCCAGATCTCGAGCTTGCCTTCTTCCTTGAAGATGCGCGCCATCACCGAGGAGGTGCGGATCATGCCCTTGGCCCGCATGTCGGCAAGGATCTTGTCCGGCAGCGGCTTGTTGGCCTCCGGCGCGAAATCCTTCATCGAGGAATCGTTGCAGCCGGCGACGCCGATGGCGGCGATCAGGACTCCGGTGCGGGCAAGCTTGGCAAACATCGATATGGCTACGTCTCTTCTCTCGGGCCGACGGCTCTCTGCATGGCCGGGCCCGCAGGCTGAACACCAGTGGACCGTAAGCCCGTTAACCTTGAAAATTCCTTACCGCAAGCCTTCGCCACAAATCCGGGCCAACCCCTCGCGACAATTCCATTGAGCCGAAAGCGGCGGCATTTTTGTGGCGGAATCGTGCCCTGCCGCCACTTTGCCGTGTGGTGGCCAAGGCAATTCCGGACGATCACACGTTGAGGGGGCCGGTTCTGACGGAACCAGATAACGCTGCCACCCTGGTTATTGCCGCCACTATTGCCATGTCCATGGCGGCCCAAGGCCAACCACGGGATGATCGGTCATCCGCCTTAGAGGCTGCGGCCCATCGACAGGTACTTCTCGCGGCGCTGCTCGCGGAAATCGGTGTTGGCGCCGGCAAAGTCCTTCATCGTCCTGGCGATGAGGTCGCCGGTCGAGGCGATCACCGTTTCCGGCGCGCGCTGGGCGCCGCCCATCGGCTCGGGAATGATGGCGTCGATGATCTTCATCTCGAGAAGATCCTGCGCGGTGATCTTCATGTTGGTCGCCGCATCCTTGGAACGGGTGGTGTCGCGCCACAGGATCGAGGCGGCACCCTCGGGCGAGATCACCGAATAGATGGCATGTTCCAGCATGTAGACGCGGTTGGCGGTGGCAATCGCAATGGCGCCGCCGGAGCCGCCTTCGCCGATGACAACCGAGATCGAGGGCACTTTCAGTGCCAGGCAGGCCGAGGTCGAACGGGCGATCGCTTCGGCCTGGCCGCGCTCCTCGGCGCCGACGCCGGGATAGGCGCCGGCGGTGTCGACCAGCGTCAAAAGCGGGATATTGAAACGGTCGGCCAATTCCATCAGGCGCACCGCCTTGCGGTAGCCCTCGGGCCGCACCGAGCCGAAATTGTGCTTGATGCGGCTTGCCGTGTCCGAGCCCTTTTCCTGGCCGATCACTGCCACCGGCTCGCCGCGGAAGCGGGCGAAGCCGCCGACGATCGCCTGGTCGTCGCCGAAATTGCGGTCGCCGGCCAAGGGCGTGAAATCGGTGAACAGCGTCTTGATGTAATCGACGCAATGCGGGCGGTCGGGATGGCGCGCGACCTGTACCTTCTGCCAGGGCGTGAGCGCCTTGTAGAGGTCGCGCAATGCGTCGCGCGAACGCTTTTCCAGCCTGCTGATCTCTTCGGCGACATCGACCGCCTCGCCGTTCTCGGCAAGCTTCTTCAGCTCAAGGATCTTGAGCTCCAGATCCTGCACCGGCTTTTCGAAGTCGAGGTAGTTGTACATGCTTGGGTGGACCGGTCCGTCGGAAGGCAAATGGCTGGCGGAACCGCTGAAATGCCGGCCCCGGGCGGTGGAACGTCGCCCTCACATAGCGATATGAGGCCTAGTCGGCAAGCGGATGATGATCGTTGACCAGCCGCACCAGCCGCTCCTCCAGCACATGGGTGTAGATCTGCGTGGTCGAGATGTCGGCATGGCCAAGGAGTTGCTGAACGGCTCTGAGATCGGCGCCGTTCTGCAGGAGATGGCTGGCAAAAGCATGGCGAAGCACATGCGGCGAGATTTTTGCCGCGGCTATTCCCGACCGCGCGGCCAACCCCTTGAGATCGCGGGCGAAAACCTGCCGGGAGAGATGACCGCTGTCGGAGGAGGCCGGAAACAGGAACGGGCTCTCGGCAAAGGCCGGCCGCTCGGCCCTTGCCGCGAGCCAGGCGCGCATGGCGGCGCGCGCCTTGGTCGAGAGCGGCACCATGCGCTCCTTGTCGCCCTTGCCGCGCACCATGAAGAAGCGGTCGTCGCGAAGCGCCACCGTGACCGGCAGCCCGACCAGCTCCGACACGCGCAGGCCCGTGGCGTAGAGCACCTCGACCAGCGCGTGCAGGCGCAACGCGGCCAGACTGTCGCCGTCCGATCCGGCTTCACCGGCTTCCAGGGCCGCGCGGTCGAGCAGGCGTCCGGTCTCGGCCTCGCTCATCGTCTTCGGCAGCGGCCGGCCCTTGCGCGGGCTGTCCAGCGTGCCGGTCGGGTCGTCGCCGCGCAGGCCTTCGGCATAGAGGAATTTGAAGAACTGGCGGATCGCCGACAGTTTGCGCGCCTGTGAGGTCGGCGCGAAGCCGCGCGCGGCAACGTCGTCGAGATAGGCGCGGATGTCGGCCGGTCCCGCGCCCGCCAGTCCGCCATTGATGGCTTCGGAGGCGTCTTCCAGGTCGCGGCGGTAGGAGGAAAGCGTATTCTCGGCCGCGCCGCGTTCGGCGCTCATCATCTCCAGAAAGGCTTCGATGCGGGCCGCGCTCTTCATCTGGCCGGGATCAATTCTTCTTCGGATTGAGCTTCTCGGCAGGAATTCGAATGCTCATTTCCGCCTTTTTCGGCTCCACGAACATCGCCAGCGCGAACATCGCGCCATAGGCAATGCCTGCAAGAACCGCCAGCGTCACGACGAAGCGAAACAAAGTCGGCATTCAAATTTTCGCCCGTCTTCTTGTTCTGCGTTTCCAAAGCCCTGTGCCCTTATGGGACGCCAATCCGGCCAATTCAAGGACGAAGGATTCGGCTCGATGCAGGTTTTGCCGGAAAAGCTCCTAAGCAGGCATTCGTGCGCAACCCCACGAATGCCTGCTTAGGGATTGTTGTTATTCGCAGGTTCTCTTCGCAAAACCGTGGGACACTTTTGCGGAACCTGCTTAGGGCCTTTGCCCGGCCGCGCTTGACGCAAACAGGCTTTTGATGTCGATACGGCGCAAAGAGGCCCCGATGAACGCTCTGCCACCAAATTCGACGGACGAAGGCCGCGCCGCGCTGATCGAAGCGCTCGGCAGCCGCTCAATCGTCTTCGTCGGGCTGATGGGCGCCGGCAAGACCGCGATCGGCCGCAAGGTGGCGGCGATGCTGTCGCTGCCCTTCATGGACAGCGACCAGGAGATCGAGAGCGTCTCGCGCATGACGGTGCCGGAGCTGTTCGAGCGCTATGGCGAACCGGAATTCCGCGCGCTGGAGCAGCGCGTTATCCTGCGCCTGCTGGAGAACGGACCGCAGGTGCTGTCGACCGGCGGCGGCGCCTTCATGAACGCGCAGACGCGCGAGGCGGTCGCGGCTTATGGCGTGTCTGTCTGGCTGGAAGCCGACCTCGACCTCTTGATGGAACGGGTCTCCAAGAAACAGAACCGGCCGCTCTTGAAGAATCCCGATCCGCGCGGCGTGCTGGAGCGGCTGATGGGCGAGCGTTACCCGGTCTACGCCACCGCGGACCTGACCGTGCCGACCCGTGACGACCGCAAGGAGATCATCGCTGGCGAAGTCGTCGCGGCGCTCTGCGCCCATCTCGGCGTCGATGCGATCGCGACAGGCGCTACAAGCGCCACAACCGACGGGGTGCAGTCGTGAGCGATGCCGAACCGGTGAAGGTCGAGGTCGGGCTCGGCGACCGCGCCTATGACATATTGATCGGCTCCGGGCTGCTGGCACGCTCCGGCGAGGAGATCGCGCGCCGGCTTCCCGGCACGCGCGCGGCCATCGTCACCGACGAGAATGTCGCCGCCGCGCATCTCGACGCGCTGAAGGCGGGGTTGGACAAAGGCGGCATCCAGTCCGCCGTCATCACGCTGCCCGCCGGCGAAAAGACCAAGAGCTTTGCCCATCTCGAAGAGGTGGTCGATGGCGTGCTCGCGGCGAAACTCGAACGCCGCGACGTGGTCATCGCGCTCGGCGGCGGCGTCATCGGCGACCTGGCAGGCTTCGCTTCCGGCATCGTGCGGCGCGGCATGAATTTCGTGCAGGTCCCGACCTCGCTCCTGGCGCAGGTCGATTCCTCCGTCGGCGGCAAGACCGGCATCAACAGCACGCGTGGCAAGAACCTCGTCGGCGTCTTCCACCAGCCCAAGCTGGTGCTTGCCGACACCCAGGTGCTCGACACGCTGCCGATCCGCGAGTTCCGCGCCGGCTATGCCGAGCTTGCCAAATACGGGCTGATCGACCGCCCGGCCTTCTTCGCCTGGCTTGAACAGAACTGGGGGCAAGTCTTTGCCGGCGGCCCGGCGCGGGTCGACGCGATCGCCGAGGCCTGCCGCGCCAAGGCCGATGTCGTTGCCCGCGACGAGTTCGAGACCGGCGACCGCGCGCTGCTCAATCTCGGCCACACGTTCGGCCATGCGCTGGAAGCCGCCACGCGCTATGACGGCGCGCGCCTTGTCCATGGCGAGGGTGTGGCCATCGGCATGGCGCTGGCGCATCGCTTCTCGGCGCGTCTCAACCTGGCGAGCCCCGACGATGCAAGCCGTGTCGAAGCGCATCTTCGCGCCGTCGGCTTGCCCTGGCGCATGGCCGATATTCCGGGCGAGCTGCCGGATGCCGAAGCGTTGCTCGGCTTCATCACCCAGGACAAGAAGGTCTCGCGCGGCGCGCTGACCTTCATCCTGACGCGCGGCATCGGCCAGGCCTTCATCGCCAAGGACGTGCCGGCGTCGGAAGTGCTCTCCTTCCTCAAGACGAGCCATCCCGAACGGTCCAAGAGGAGCCGTTCCGGATGACCGACGCCGGCTGGATCGTCGCCGCCGTCCTCGCCGTCATCCTGCTTTCGGCGCTTCTGTTGCGCACCCGGTTGCTTGCCGCCTTCGGCTACGCGCTGCGGCCGATCGAACCGCCGCAGCGATCCGAGCGCAGCGGCAAGGATCAAGACAACGGCGATCTCCGCCGCGATGGCGATGCTGTCCGCGCGGAGCGCAATCGGCTCGAGGGCCTCTTCGACCTCGAAGAGCTCGAAGTGTCGGATATCATGGTCCACCGCACCAATATGCGCTCGGTCAATGCCGACAATGCACCGGAGGCGGTGGTGCGCGAGATCCTGCAGAGCCCGCACACCCGCATGCCGTTGTGGAAGGACTCGCTCGACAACATCGTCGGCGTGCTGCACGCGAAAGATCTGCTCAGGGCCCTCAACGAGGTCGGCAACGATTTTTCGCGGATCGACGTCATGAAGATCGCCGCGAAGCCGTGGTTCGTGCCGGACACCACCACCTTGCAGGAACAGCTCAACGCCTTCCTGCGCCGCAAGGCGCATTTCGCCATCGTCGTCGACGAATATGGCGAGGTCGAAGGGCTGGTGACGCTGGAAGACATCATCGAGGAGATCGTCGGCGAGATCGCCGACGAGCA
The DNA here is from genome assembly GCF_051127865.1 of Mesorhizobium sp. RIZ17. Classification (NCBI taxonomy): domain Bacteria; kingdom Pseudomonadati; phylum Pseudomonadota; class Alphaproteobacteria; order Hyphomicrobiales; family Phyllobacteriaceae; genus Mesorhizobium; species Mesorhizobium sp. RIZ17. The sequence goes on along the minus strand of NZ_CP147861.1, from coordinate 1,148,070 downwards.
CGATGTCGACATGCAGGGCGTGAAGAAGGAAGCCGACGGCTCCGTCGTCGTCGACGGCACGGTGCCGATCCGCGACCTGAACCGCGCGCTCGACTGGGACCTGCCCGACGAGGAGGCAACGACGATCGCCGGCCTCGTCATCCATGAGACGCAGTCGATCCCGGAGGAGAAGCAGGCCTTCACCTTCCACGGCAAGCGTTTCGTGGTCATGAAGCGCGACAAGAACCGCATTGCGCGGTTGAGGATACGGCCCGCCAGCGAGGGCTAGTGCGTTTCACCGTTTCATGGAAACGGCGAAACGCCCTATCTCCTTGTTTTGACGCAATTCCGGACGGAAAACCGCTCACACTTTTCCTGGAATTGCTCTAGGCGTGCTATATTCAGGTGATGCCGGCCCGCGAACGGCGGTTTCCTGCGCTTCCAGTGCTCATTCGCGATCTCACAGTTCCTTGGTCGAACGCTCGCTGAGCATCGCGCCGGTTCCGGCATCGATTGCCGCCAGGCTGACGTCGTAGCCCCAAAGGTTGCGGATATGGCGCAAGGTCGCGTCGCGGCCCTGGGCCTCTAGCATGACGCCGTCCTTGACCTTGTGCTGGAGCCGCAGATGCCGGTCGCCCAGGAGGTCGACGTCGACCACCTGGATGTCGGGACGGCTGGCGCCGATATCGTAGCTTTGCGCGAGCGCCGACCGTATCCTGGCGTAGCCGCGCTCATTGTGGATCGAGGCCACCTCATAGTGCGGCTCGTCGGCGCCGTCGGCGAGCACGAAGAGCCGCCATTTGCGGATCAGCGTCGGGCTCAGATATTGGCGGATGAAGGATTCGTCGCGGTGGTTGGCCCAGGCGTCGAGCAGGGTGTCGCGCCAGTCGCCGCGGCCGGCGATGTCGGGAAACCAGTCGCGGTCCTCGGCGGTCGGCGCGGTCGAAATGCGCTGGATGTCCTGCATCATGTCGAGACCCAGCGCATAGGGATTGATGCCGGAAAAGCGCGGATCGTCATAGGCCGGCTGGAAGATGACGTTCGAGTGGTTACGCAGGATCTCGAGCATGGCGCCCTCGCCAATGCGGCCACGGTCGAACAGCGTGTTCATGAGCGTGTAATGCACGAAGGTGGCGCAACCTTCGTTCATCACCTGGGTTTGCCGTTGCGGGTAGAAATATTGCGCGATGACACGCACGATCCTGACGATCTCGCGCTGCCAGGGCTCGAGCACCAGGCTGTTCTTCTCGAGGAAATAGAGCAGGTTTTCCTCCGGCAGATTGAGCGATTTCTTCCGCTCGGCAAGGATTTCGTCCCCTGCTTCCAGCTTGCTCTTGCCCGGCGAGGGCGGCAGCGTTCGCCATAGATCGTTGAAGGAGCGTTCCTCGTATTCAAGGCGTTCGCGCAGCCCTTCGCGCTGTTGTTCCGATGACAGTTTCGGCGGCCGGCGGTAGCGGAACACGCCTTGCTCCATCAGCGCGTGCGCGGAATCCAGGATTGCCTCCACGGCGGCCAGGCCATGCCGTTCCTCGCATCGGGCTATGTAGCTCTTGGCGAAGTCCAGATAGCTCAGGATGCCGCCGGCATCCGTCCATTGCCGGAAGAGATGATTGTTCTTGAAGAAATGATTGTGCCCAAGCGCGGCATGCGCCGTCACCAAGGCCTGCAGGGCCATGGTGTTTTCTTCCATGAGGTAGACGATGCAGGGGTTGGAGTTGATGACAATCTCATAGGCCAAACCCCGCGCGCCCTTGCGGTAGAGAAGCTCGTCGTGGAGAAAACGTTTGCCGAACGACCAATGCCGGTACATCAGCGGCATGCCGATCGACGAATAGGCGTCGAGCATCTGCTCGGAGGAAATGATCTCCATCTGCACCGGGTAGATGTCGAGGCGAAGCTCCTCGCGGCCGATGGCTTCGATCTCGTCATAGACCCGGGACAGCTTGTTGAAATCCCAGTCGGACCCAGAAAACAGCAGTTCGGACTTGCGCGCCTGGCTGACCATTGCCGAGGCCCTCAAGCGGTCTTGCGCAGGTTGGGCTGCCTGGCGAAGAGCTCGCGGAAGACCGGGTATATGTCGGCCGGCGCGGCAATGCGCCTCATCTGGAAGTTCGGCCATTTGCCGTCGACGGCGTTGTAGGCGCGCCAGAGCGATGTGCCGTTCTCGGTCGAGCCGAAAATATGGCTTTCCCGCTCGTCGATGATCTCCACATAGGCGAAGTACTGGCAAAGTCGCATCAGCTTGCGGTCGAGCAGCTCTATGCAGCGCTCGGAGTCGGTGGCGAAATTGTCGCCGTCGGAGGCCTGGGCGGCGTAGATGTTCCATTCAGAGGCCGGATATCGCTCTTCGATGATGCGATGCATCTCCTCGAGCGCCGTGGAAACGACGGTGCCGCCGCTTTGGGTGTGGTAGAAGAACGTGTGCTCGTCCACCTCCTTGGCCTCGTGGGTGTGGCGGATGAAGACGATCTCGGTGCGCTCGTATCGTCGCGTCAGGAACAGATGCAGCAGCACGAAGAAGCGTTTGGCCAGATCCTTCTCTCGCTCGCCCATCGATCCGGAGACGTCCATGAGGCAGAACATGACGGCACTGGCATTCGGCCGCGGCTGAGGGTCGAAGCGATTGAAGCGGATGTCGACCGGATCGACATAGGCGATCCGCCTGCGCCGGCGCTCCAGCCGGTCGAGCTCTTCGCGCAGAGCCTCGATGCGTTCGCGCGTCTTTGCATTCAGCGGCCTGGATTCCAGCTCGGCGATCTGCCCGGCGATGGCGTCCACGTCAGCCTGCTTTGGACGCCTGAGCGCGATGCGGCGCCCGTGGCTGTTTCGCATCGTGCGCCCGACATTGATGTTGGTCGGCGCGCCGCTTGCCGCGAAGCCCGCCCGCTTCGGCTTGAAGCTGAGTATCTGCTTGAGACTGAGCTTGACCAGATCCGGCAGTTCGAGGTCCTCGAAGAAGAGGTCGAGCACTTCCTCGCGCGACAGCATGAAGCGGAAGTCGTCCTCGGATTCCGTGGTTCCCGGAGCCGAGCCGAAGCCTCCGCCGCCGCCAGGCTTGTCGATAAGATCGCCAGGGCTGAACGTCCGGTTGCCGGGCAGGATGTGCTGGCGCCGGCCGCTTTCCTTGTCGTCGCCGAAGGTCGGTTCGCCGATGCCCTTGCGCGGCATCGGCACGGCATGCTCGCGGTCGAGCTCGGCGATGCCGCCGGCGCGGACCTTGTCGCGGATGCTGCGCTTGAGCTCTTCGCGGGCGCGCCTGAGGAAGCGCTGGCGATTGCCAAGGCTCTTGTCCTTCGGGTTCAGGCGGCGGTCGATGAAGATCGGCATGGAACCGTCCCGGCTTTGCTCAGCCCGCCTTGTTCACGCGCATATACCAGTCGACCAGCCGGCGCACCTGCCGCTGGGTATAGCCGCGTTCCACCATTCGCTGTACGAATTCGTTGTGCCGCTTCTCCGTGACGCTGTCCTGCTTGGAGCCGAAGCTGATCACCGGCAGCAGGTCCTCGACCTGGCCGAACATGCGCTTCTCGATGACCTCGCGAAGCTTTTCGTAGCTCGTCCAGGACGGGTTGCGGCCATGGTTGCGCGCCCGGGCACGCAAGGTGAATTTGACCACTTCGTTGCGGAAGTCCTTGGGGTTGGCGATGCCGGCCGGCTTCTCCACCTGCGACAACTCCTTCTCCAGGACCTCGCGGTTGAGGATCTGGCCGGTGTCGGGGTCCTTGTAGTCCTGATCCTCGATCCAGGCATCGGCATAGGCGATGTAGCGGTCGAAGAGGTTCTGACCGTACTCGCTGTAGGATTCCAGATAGGCCTTCTGGATCTCGTGACCGATGAACTCGGCATAGCGCGTCGCGAGTTCCGACTTGATGAATTCGAGATAGGCGGCCTCCGTTTCCTTCGGGAATTGCTCGCGCTTGATCGCCTCTTCGAGGATGTACATCAGGTGCACGGGATCGGCCGCCACCTCCTTGGTGTCGTAGTTGAACGTCTGCGACAGGATCTTGAAGGCGAAGCGCGTGCTGACCCCGGTCATACCCTCGTCGACGCCGGCGGCATCGCGATATTCCTGGACCGACTTGGCCTTCGGGTCGACCTCCTTGAGGTTCTCGCCGTCATAGGCGCGCATCTTGGTGTAGAGCGGCGAGTTCTCGTGCTCGGCAAGGCGGGTCGAGACGGTGAAGCGGCTGAGAATGTCCAGCACCTCCGGCGCGCAGGGGCTGTTTGCCAGTTCGCTTTCGCGCACCAGCTTCTCGTAGATCTGCCTTTCCTCGGTGATGCGCAGGCAATACGGAACCTTGACCACGAGGATGCGGTCGAGGAAGGCCTCATTGTTCTTGTTGTTCTTGAATTGCTGCCATTCCGATTCATTCGAATGGGCAACGACGATGCCCTGATAGGGGAAGGCACCGAAATTCTCGGTGCCGTTGTAGCTGCCTTCCTGAGTTGCCGTCAGCAATGGGTGCAGCACCTTGATGGGCGCCTTGAACATCTCGACGAATTCGAGCAGCCCTTGCGTGGTCCGGTTCAGGCCGCCGCTGTAGGAGTAGGCGTCCGGGTCGGATTGGCTGAAATGCTCCAACTGCCTGATGTCGACCTTGCCGACCAGCGCCGAGACGTCCTGATTGTTCTCGTCGCCGGGCTCGGTCTTGGCGATGGCGATCTGGCGCAGCCGCGACGGCATCAGCTTGACGACGCTGAATTTGGAGATGTCGCCCGACAGTTCGTCGAGGCGCTTGGCCGCCCAGGGCGAAATCAGCCCGTTCAGGCGGCGGCGGGCGATGCCGTATTTATCCTCCAGCAGATCGCTCATGCGGTCGGGATGGAAAAGGCCAAGCGGCGATTCGAAGACCGGGCTGATCTTGTTGCCGACCTTGAGCGTGTAGATCGGGCGTTCCTCCATCAGCTTCTTCAGCCGTTCGGCCAGCGAGGACTTGCCGCCGCCGACCGGTCCCAGGAGATAGAGGATCTGCTTGCGCTCCTCGAGGCCCTGCGAGGCGTAGCGGAAATATCCGGCGATGCGCTCGATCGTGTCCTCCATTCCGTAGAAGTCGGAAAAGGAGGGGTAGACCTTGACGGTGCGGTTGGAGAAAATGCGGCCGAGCCGCTCGTCCTTGCTGGTGTCAATCAGGTTCGGCTCGCCGATTGCCGCAACCATGCGTTCGGGCGCCGAGGCATACATGGATTTGTCCTCGCGGCAGGCAAGCAGATATTGCTGGAGACTGATCTCTTCCTGGGCCGCGTTGGAATAAATCTCCGAAAACAGGTCGAAGACGTCTGATTGATTCTCGCGCATGATGCTTGCCTCGGAGCCGACCGGCAGCCAATCGGCTCATCGCTCCATCAACTGCCGGAAAGCAATGTGGTTCCCTTCTCGTGAAGGGAGAGCGCACCGCACTCCGACATCGGCCCTCGGGACGCCCGATTCGGCCGAAAATGCTCACCTGATAAGATACGTGGTGATTGCTGGCGGAGCGTCAAGGAGCGGATTTGTTTTCGCACCGAAAGTTGTCATTTTTGGTCCGTAAATGAGCTGCGTGGCGAGCGTCCGCGCGCTGTCGCCGCAACTTGGCCGGAGATGACGATGATCGATCGACGCAGCCTCATTGCGGCATCGCTGGCGGCACTGTTGCCGCCAGGTGCTTCGGCCGCCGGGCGTCCGGGCCAGGCGGAACCGCAAACCCTCGATTACGGTCCGGCCAAGCTCGATGTCTATGCAGTCGACGGCGCGAACAAGCTGCCGGTGGTGTTTTTCGTCCATGGCGGCGCCTGGCGGTTCGGCAAGCGCAGCCAGGTCGGCGCCAAGCCGGACTTCCTGCTCGCCAATGGCTTCGTCTTCGTCTCGATCGATTACCGCATGCTGCCGCAAGCCGATGTCGCTACCCAGGCCGGCGACGTCGAAAAGGCCTACGCCTACGTGCGCGCCAACATCGCGCGGCATGGCGGCGATCCGGATCGCATCGTCGGCATGGGCCATTCGGCCGGCTGCCATCTGATTGCGCTGACCGGCATGCGCGGCGGACTGCCCGGTGTCGCCGCGCTGATCCTCGACGACACCAGAGCCTATGATCTTGCGGCGTTATCCAGGAATGGCGGCATGGTTCGGGCCTATGCGCGTGTCTTCTCCGACCCGGCGCAATGGGCGGCGCTGTCGCCGTCGAGCTATGTCGACGGCAAGAAACATCCGCCGACTTTCATCGCCTATTCGCGGGCATCCGGGCGAGGCGAAGAATCGAAAGCGTTCGCGGAACGCCTGCGTGCCACCGGCACCAAGGTCACGCTGTTCGACGGCAGCGCCTATACGCACATGTCGATCAATGGCGATTTCGGCAAGGACGGAGACGCCTTGACCGCGGCGGCGCTGGCGTTTCTCAAGGCGACCGTCGGCTGAACGCTTACCAGCGCGTCTTCTCGCCAGGCGCCGCCGGCTCGATCGCCAGCGCATGAACGCCGGCTTTCAATTCGTCCGCGAGCAGTTCGTTGACGGCGCGGTGGCGCTCGATGCGGCCCATGCCGGCAAAGTTCGGCGAAACGATGCGGACGCGGAAATGCGTCTCGCCGGTGCCGGCGAACGTCGCATGATGGCCGGACTCGACGTGATGATGGCCGGCGTGAAGGTGGCTTTCGTTGATGACGGCGAGCCTTTCGGGCGAAAACGCCGCTTTCAGCTTGTTTTCCATCGTCGACTGTATGGACATCCTGGCTTCCCTTCACCACATCTGCGGCACAGCTGCAAAATCCATCTTTTTGACCGCTTTTAAGCCGCGATTCAGCGGTTAGGGCGATCATCGGCGAAATGTCAATTCTTGTTTCGCACGTGCGAACAGCCCATAAATGGGTGAGATGAAAGCGTATCCCAAATATTTCGAGAAAATTCGTATCCGGCCGGAGAAGGACGCGGAGCTGAAGTCGCGCGCGCCGGTTTGCCAGTGGGACGGCTGCAACGAGGCCGGCACGCATCGCGCGCCGGTCGGGCGCCTCAAGGAAGGCGAATATTTCCACTTCTGCTTCGAGCATGTGCGCGAATACAACAAGGGCTTCAACTATTTCTCAGGCGTGACGGACAGCGAGATCGCCCGCTTCCAGAAAGAGGCGCTGACCGGGCACAGGCCGACATGGCGCATGGGCGCCAATGGCGGCGGGACGCGCTCGGCGCCGGATTTCGCGCAGCAGCGTTCGGGGCGCGCCGGCTACTACAACCGCATGCGCGATCCGTTCAACCTGTTCGGCGCCGGAGCGCGCGAGCCGCGCGAGCGCAAGGCAAAGCCGCTTGAGGCCAAGGCGCTGGAAACGCTTGGCCTTGATACAAAGGCGACTGGTCAGGACATCAAGGCGCGTTATAAGGAACTCGTTAAGCGCCACCATCCGGATGCGAATGGCGGCGACAGAGGTTCGGAAGACCGGTTCCGCGATGTGCTGCAGGCCTATCGCGTGCTCAAGCAAGCGGGATTGTGCTGAGCAGCCCTACGGTCCCGTGTCGTTTTCCAACTTTCATAAGGTTGGAAAAGGCTCTAAGACCGCCCCCGGACAAAATCGATTGCCGGCGAAACGCGGCGTTTCGCCCGTGGAGACGTTGATAGTGATGAACAAGGTCGATCGCGACATCGCCAACCTGCCCGACACGACAGTGTCGGTGAAGGAGAAATTCGGTTTCGATTCCAAGATGATCGTGCCCGCCTATTCGGCGGCGACCGAGCATGTGCCGGACATCGACCCGGATTATCTGTTCGACAAGGCGACGACATTGGCGATCCTCGCCGGCTTTGCCTACAACCGCCGCGTCATGGTGTCGGGCTATCACGGCACCGGCAAGTCGACGCATATCGAGCAGGTGGCGGCGCGGCTCAACTGGCCCTGCGTGCGCGTCAACCTCGACAGCCATGTCAGTCGTATCGACCTCGTCGGCAAGGACGCCATCGTCGTCAAGGAAGGCCTGCAGATCACCGAATTCCGCGACGGCATCCTGCCCTGGGCCTACCAGCACAATGTCGCGCTCTGCTTCGACGAGTATGACGCCGGCCGCCCGGACGTAATGTTCGTCATCCAGCGCGTGCTGGAATCATCGGGCCGGCTGACGCTGCTCGACCAGAGCCGCGTCATCCGCCCGCATCCGGCGTTCCGGCTGTTCGCCACCGCCAACACGGTCGGCCTCGGCGACACCACCGGCCTCTATCACGGCACGCAGCAGATCAACCAGGCGCAGATGGATCGCTGGTCGATCGTCACCACGCTCAACTACCTGCCGCACGACAATGAAGTGAACATCGTGCTCGCCAAGGCCAAGCACTATCGCGACAGCAAGGGCAAGGACATCGTCAACAAGATGGTGCGCGTCGCCGACATGACGCGCTCGGCCTTCATCAATGGCGACCTGTCGACCGTGATGAGCCCGCGTACCGTCATCACCTGGGCCGAAAACGCCGAGATCTTCGGCGATATCGGCATGGCGTTCCGGCTGACCTTCCTCAACAAGTGCGACGAGCTGGAGCGTTCGGTGGTGGCCGAGTTCTACCAGCGCGCCTTCGGCGAGGATCTGCCGGAGAGCGCCGCCAACGTGGTGCTGGGCTAGGCGCGCAGCCGAAAGGCCTCCAGCCTTTCAGCATGAATCGCGCAGGGAATGATCATGGCGGGTCCGGGCGACAACACGCGCAACAAGCCGAAGACGGGTTCTGAAGCCGACAGCTTCAAGCGCGCCGTCACCGTGTGCATGCGCGCGGTGGCCGGCGACAAGGACCTCGAGGTCGGTTTCGCCAAGGACCGGCCGGCTCTGGCGGGCAACCGCGCGCGCCTGCCGGAACTGCCAAAAAAGGCCTCGCGCAACGACATCGCGATCACGCGCGGCCTGGGCGACTCGATGGCGCTGAAGCGCGCCTGCCACGATCAGCGCATCCACAACAAGCTGGCGCCGGAAGGCAAGCTGGCGCGATCCATCTTCGATGCCGTCGAGCAGGCGCGCGTCGAAGCGATCGGCAGCCGCGCCATGCAGGGCGTGGCCGACAATATCGGCTCGATGCTCGAGGACAAATACACCAAGGCCAACCTTGTCGACGTCAGGGACAAGGCGGACGCGCCGCTTGAGGAAGCGATCGCGCTGATCGTGCGCGAGAAGCTCACCGGCCGCGCGATCCCGAAGAGCGCCGAGCGGCTGGTCGATCTATGGCGCCCCTGGGTCGAGGAGAAGGCGAGCGGCGACCTCGACGGTCTGTCGGCCAAGCTCGAGGACCAGCAGGCCTTTGCCCGCGTCGTGCGCGACATGCTGGTTTCCATGGAAATGGCCGAGGAGCTCGGCGACGACCAGGAAACCGACGACTCGGAGGAAAACGAAGAGAACGAGCAGCAGGGCGAGGACCAGAGCGAGGAGGGCGGCGAGGAGGATTCAGGCTCCGAGCAGTCGCAGTCGGAAGATGCCGAAGCTTCCGCCGACGACGAAGAGTCGGCCGAGACCGAAGCGACCGACGCCACGTCCGATGACCTTTCCGACGAGGACGATTCCGACGCCGAGACGCCGGGCGAGGCCAAGCGCAACGACAATCCGTTCCTCAACCTGCCGAAAGAGATCGACTACAAGGTGTTCACCACCGCCTTCGACGAGACGGTGGGCGCCGAGGACCTTTGCGAGGAAGAGGAGCTCGACCGGCTGCGCGCCTTCCTCGACAAGCAGCTTGCCAACCTTTCCGGCGTCGTCGGACGGCTCGCCAACCGGCTGCAGCGCCGGCTGATGGCGCAGCAGAACCGCTCCTGGGATTTCGACCTCGAGGAAGGCTATCTCGATCCGGCCCGGCTGGTGCGCGTCGTCATCGATCCGATGCAGCCGCTGTCCTTCAAGCAGGAGCGCGACACCAAGTTCCGCGACACGGTGGTGTCGCTGGTGCTCGACAATTCGGGCTCGATGCGCGGCCGGCCGATCACCGTTGCCGCGACCTGCGCCGACATCCTGGCGCGCACGCTGGAGCGTTGCGGCGTTTCGGTGGAAATCCTCGGCTTCACGACGCGGGCGTGGAAAGGCGGGCAGGCGCGCGAGAAATGGCTGAAGGACGGCAAGCCGCCTAACCCCGGCCGGCTCAACGACCTGCGCCACATCATCTACAAGTCCGCCGACCATCCGTGGCGGCGCGCGCGACGCAATCTCGGGCTGATGATGCGCGAGGGCCTGCTCAAGGAAAATATCGACGGCGAGGCACTGCTTTGGGCACATAGCCGCCTGATCGGCCGGCCCGAGCAGCGCAAGATCCTGATGATGATCTCGGACGGCGCGCCGGTCGACGATTCCACGCTCTCGGTCAATCCGGGCAATTATCTGGAGCGGCATCTGCGGGCGGTGATCGAGCTGATCGAGACGCGCTCGCCGGTCGAGCTTTTGGCGATCGGCATCGGCCACGACGTCACGCGCTATTATCGCCGCGCCGTCACCATCGTCGATGCCGAGGAACTGGCCGGCGCCATGACCGAGCAGCTCGCCTCGCTGTTCGGCGAGGAGAGCGCGCGCGACACGCGGCGCGGTGGATTGCGGCGCGCCGGATGATTTTTTCGGGGTGGCGCGCGCGGCGGACGCTTTTCGCCTGCGTGCTGGCCTGCGCCTCGCCTGCCATCGCTGTCGCGGGAGTTGCTGTCGAGACGGTCGAGATTTCGGCGCGGCCGATCAGCCAGTTCCATGTCGGCCACGACGAGACGCGCTTCGGGCCGCTCGAATTCGTCGGTGGACTGGAGATGACGTCGCCGGCGCGCGATTTCGGCGCGCTGTCGGCGTTTCGTTTCCTGAAGCCGGGCAGCGACTTCATCGGCGTCGCCGACACCGGCTTCTGGTTCTTCGGCGCGATCACGCATGGCGCCGACAAGCGCCCGTCGGGCGTTTCCAATTTCCGCATGCAGCAGATGGTCGATGCTTCGGGCCAGCCAATCGACCGGAAGTGGGAGGTCGACGCGGAAGGGCTCGCGGTCAAGGACGGCATCGCCACCGTCGGCTTCGAGCGCGACCAGCGTGTCGCCCAGTTCAAAATCGATCCCGGCAATATGAAAGCGCCTGTACGGCAGCTCGACTACCTGGTTCCCGCCAAGGAGCTGCGCCAGAATCGCGGCTTCGAGACCGTCACTCACGCCAACCCTTATGGGCAGCATGCGGGAGGCCTGGTGGTTGTCTCGGAGAGGAGCCTCGACGAGGCCGGCAACGTCTACGCCGCCATCATCGAGGGGCCGCACAAGGGCATCTTCACCGTCAGGCGCGACGGCGAATTCGACACAACCGACGGCACCTTCCTGCCGGACGGCGACCTGCTGCTCCTGGAGCGCAGCTTCTCGCTCGCGCGCGGGGTGAAGATGCGGCTGCGGCGCATCTATGGCGAAAGCGTCGAGAAGGGCGCGGTCGCCGACGGGCCGGTGCTGATGGAGGCCGACATGGGCTACCAGATCGACAATATGGAAGGGCTCGACGTCTGGACCCGCGACGACGGCGCGCTGATGGTGTCGCTGATATCCGACGACAACCATTCGATCCTGCAGCGCAACCTTTATCTGGAATTCATCCTGCACCAGGACTGAAGACGGCTGGTCGGCACGGTTTCAGCTGCGCCGCCGGCCGAGAGACTACCGGCCGACGTGGCGGACTTCGTTCATCACGAAATTGGCCGCGCGCTTGCTCCGGTTGCGGATCTTGAGTGTCGCGGTGTTGTCCACGAAATAGGTGTGGAGAATGCTGTCGCGGGTGCGGACCTCCGGCCCGACGGTGTCGACCGCGTGCCAGGTGTCGGTGCCGACCGCAAAGGCATAGCCGGTGTTCGGGGAAAACGACATCCGGTGCGAATTCTCGAAACGCCCGTCCGGCTTGCGCTCGGCGAAGCGGGTGCCGACGTGGTTGATCGAGTCGTCCTCCGGCAGGTAGAACTGGACTGTGATGCCCTTCCATTCCGTGTCGGTGTGGAAGCCGATCTTGTAGCCCGCCACGTCGCGCGTCAGCATCGGCACCGGATACATGCCGACTTTCATGAAATCCGATCCGAACCGGCGCTCCAGGCCCGGGGCAAGGCGGCGCATGAACGCGTCCTTCAGTTGCGGCGCATGCAGTGCCTTTCCGACCAGAGACCAGACGGCCCGTTTCTCGTCTGGCAGGTGACGGATGTATTCCGGGTAGAGGTCGATCTTGATCCGCGTCGCGGTGCCGTCGGCTTGAATGTTGACGTTGTTGCGTCCCTTGAGCGCGCGATATTCGCGCGCCTCGGGCATGGCGGCGCGCATGCGCAGGTAGAGGTCCGCCGGAAAGACATCCGTCATCTCAAGATGCCAGAAGGGCTTTTCCACAAACGTGGCGCGGTTCACGGCCTCGACCATGTGGGAGACAACATGCTGCAGCGTTTGTTTCGCCGATGCTGGCGCCACCGCGCCGCCTATGGCCGACATGGATACCCTTTCCCCAATCTAAAGAACCCCGAATCCAAATTTCTTGAATAGATATATCGCTGACCGCGCGGAATGCTAACCAAAGCACAGGCTGGATTGCAACGATCCACCAGGCCGATTTCGATCGCGGTCCTTTAAATCAAGGAGTAACGTTGCATCGGCGCAAAGCAAGCGCGTTGCGAGGAGCGCGGCCGACGATGCTGATATGGCCGCAGGCCGATATTCAACGGACCTTGTAGATCTCGATCGGTTTTCCCGCGGTAGACTGATCCAGCTCGAGCCACTCCGGCAGGTCGCCCCGCAGCAACGTCGCGGCAAGGCCGTTCGGCGCGTCCAGGCCCAGCGATATCTCTTCCGTGTTGCCGCGGCAGATCGCGATCAGCCCGACATGCTCGCGCTCGATGACAGCACGGGCGGCGTCCGGCGTTCCCATGAAAGCGTCGAGCATGGCGAGGTTGCCGCCGATATTGCGATGGTAAGGGCCGGCCAGCGCCCGGTGGTTGGTGAAGATCAATATTCCCGAGCCGAGATTGGACGAGGCAAGCACCGTCGTTGCTGGCATGGCGGCAAGATCGCGGAAGTCGTCCGGCTTGCCGCAGGTCACGGCATGGTCGGGATCGGAATTGATCCGCTGCGGCGCTTTCTGGACCACGGACTGCGCCGCCACCGCGACCCCGGCCCAGGTCGCGTTGAGCGAGACCAGCCACGCCATGACGATGCCGGTGGAAAGGCGCCATGAGGGCGCGGCGTCCGCCCGCAGCCGGATTTTCGCGATCCAGGCCGACAGCGGCAATACGGCGAAGGCGACGGAGAAGGTCGAGCCGCGCACCTGCCAGAGGCTGACGCCGAAGGCAACGACAAGCAGGATGGCGGCGAGAATTTCCTCGCGGCGCAGGCGGCGGCTTCGCAGTTGAAAGCCGATCAGCAGGATCGCGATGAAGGGCGTCACATAGCGCGCCGCCATCAGCTTCGGCTGGTGGATGGCGACGCTCGAGAAGGGCTGCGCTTCGACCACGTCGGCCAGCCAGTAGGTGCGGATGCGGTCGTCCATGCCCGCATAGGGCGATGCCAGGCATTGCGGGAAGAACACGACCACTGCGGCCGCGACCACCACCGCCAGCGCCAGCATCGAAACCAGCCGCGCCCGAGCGGTCGACGCAGCCAATGCAGCGGCGATCGCGAGGCCGAAGCCGGACAGCGCCGCCACCGCGAACTGGAAGGACGAGAAGGCGTCGCATTGGGCCGCGCTCCAGTCGGCCGGCCGGATGGTCGCCACGAAGACCAGCAAGGCGATGCCGGCAAATCCGAGGCCGAAGCCTCGTGCGGTGATGCGCTCCCTGTCGTCGAGGACGAACAGGACGGCGGTACAGATGCCGAGCACCGCCACATAGGGGGCGGTCTCCATGCCGACAGCCAGCGTCAGGCCGGCGCAGATGCCCGACAGAAGGGCAGCGGGCCGCCAGGAGGGCGCTTTCATCAAGAGCCAGAGGCTGGCCGCCGTCAGCAACAGCTGGACATTGTGGTGGTCGATCACGCCCGGGCTGTAGATCACCAGGAAGAAAAGCCCTGCCGTCGACAGGATGACCGCCGGCATCGCGACATTCGCGCCGGCGAAACGCTGCGAGGCGCGCATCAGCACGAATATGGTCAGCCCGTAGAGCAAGGTCGGCCAGATGATCTGCGCGGCACGTTCGGCGGTCGCGGGGCCGGCGCCGAGCGCATCGAAGGCCATGATGATCAGCGCGAGCGGCGTGTCCACCAGCCGCGACCAATGCATGACGAAGCCGCCCGAGGCGCCCATCCGGTATTGATGGAGATCGAACCAGCTTTGGCCGCCGAGCAGGTCGCGGACCTCGACCAGCCGCAGCATGCTGTCATTGTCGGCGCCATAGTTGGCAAGGGTGGGGAAGCCGGACACCGCGTTGATCGCCAGCACCACCAGCGTGGCGCACAACGCAAGCAGGAGATTGTTTTTCCAACCGGTGCCTTGCACGGTCATACTGGTCGCAATGCCCTGGAGAGTTTTCGCGATCCTGCATCATCGGGCGTAACAAAGCGTAAAGCGGCAGAGGCAATCCGGATTACGGCGTCCTGGTTGCAACCCAGATCACGTGACGGGCGCCGCGCTTGCCGTTGGCCCGCGTGTTGATCTCCTCGACCGCGAAACCGGCCTGCGTCAGGCGCCGGGTGAAGCGGCTGTCCGGCCCCTGCGACCAGACCGCCAGAACGCCACCGGGCTTCAAGGCGGCATGGGTGGCCGCCAGCCCGGCCGCGTCATAGAGCGTATCATTGCCCTTGTAGACGATGCCTTCGGGGCCGTTGTCGACGTCGAGCAGGATGGCGTCCCAGATAGCCTTCTCCGCCCTTATCAACTGACCGACATCGACTTCCTGAATGGTGACGCGCGGATCGTCGAGACAGCCGTCGAAGATTTTCGCCATCGGGCCGCGCGCCCAGGCGACGACTGCGGGAACCAGTTCGGCGACGGTGATGGTTGCGTCCTCGTCAAGCGCGGCGAGGGCGGCGCGCAAGGTGAAACCCATGCCGAGCCCGCCGATGAGGATATCTGGCTGGTTGCGCCCGGCGATCCGCTCGCAGGAAAACCTGGCGAGCGCTTCCTCGGAGCCGCTGAGGCGGCTGTTCATCAGCTCGTTGGTGCCGAGCATGATCGAGAATTCATCGCCGCGCCGCTTCAGGCGAAGTTCCTGGCCGCCATCAGGCGTGCGGGCGGAATCAACCTGAATCCAGGGGATCACGGCCTGATTCCACTTTTTGGGATCATGCTCTCTCTTTTTGTTTGGAGCATGATCTTTTCCAAAAACCGGGTTCCACTTTTTGGGATCATGCTCCGACCGCGACGGCCGGCTGGCTCCAGCGGGCGGCGAGCAGCCGGTAGGGGATCAGCGCCACGACGGCGATGATCAGCTTGACCGAAAGGTCGCCAAGCGCCCAGGACACCCAGCGCATCGTCTCGACCGGCAGCACGCCCACCAGCGGCGCGGTCTCCAGCGCGAAGCTGTCGTTGGGGCCGGCAAAGGCAAAGGCGGCGGAGAAGGCGATGCCGAAGAAGACGATCGTGTCGAACACCGAGCCGACCAGCGTGCCGATGATCGGCGCGCGCCACCAGCTCTGCCGGCGCAGCCGGTTGAAGACGGTGACGTCGAGCAATTGCGCGGCGAGGAAGGCGGCGCCCGAAGCGGCGGCGATGCGCACCAATCGGTCGGCGGCGGTCTCGAATTCGATCAGCCCGTGGCGGAACAGGAAGGGCGGGATCAGGATCGAGCAGGTCACCGCCGTCATAAAGCCGACGAACACCACCTTGCGCGCCACGGCCGGGCCGTAGCGGCGGTTGGCGAGGTCGGTGACCAAGAAGGAGAAGGGATAGGTGAAGGCGCCCCAGGTCAGCACGTCGGCCAGCTCCAGGCCGCCGACCTGGCCCTGCATCGGGAACTGCACGAGGATGTTCGACGCCACGACGACAAGCGCCATGGCGGCCACGAAGGGCAGATATCGCGTCAGGAAATTCATTTTTTTATCCTGGGTAATGGAACCAGCCGAGCGTCATGGCGACGCTCGCTCTTGTTTCGAGCACCGGTTTGCGCGGTGCTCGAGGCGGTCGTCCCCCGCCTGAAAGCTGCCTTAAGCGGCCGACTGCTCGGCAAGCTTCTTGGCGATCTGCTTCTTGAGCAGGCGGGCGCGCTGCGACAATTCCTTGACGTCGGCCTTGGCCAGGAAGGCGTCGAGGCCGCCGCGGTGCTCGACCGAACGCAGCGCGTTGGCCGAAATGCGCAGGCGAACGTTCTGGTTCAGCGCTTCGGAAATCAGCGTCACATTGACCAGGTTCGGCAGGAAGCGACGCTTGGTCTTGTTGTTGGCGTGGCTCACATTGTTGCCGGTCTGGACTGCCTTGGCAGTGAGTTCGCAGGTGCGGGACATTTGTCTAACCTTCAGTTTCTAAACCTGCCAAACCATACTGCCCGCGCCGGGCGGCGCGCGGTCTCGGTCAGGCGGCCTTTGGAAAAGTTGGCGTTCCATAGTGGCATTTCACAACTGCGTCAAGCTCCGGCACGCCGCCGGCAGCAAGTCACGCTCCATATAAAGGCCGGATTTCACACTATAAGCCATTCGCGAAGGGATATGCCAGGCTGGAGCCGCTGCGTTCCGGCCGAACCGCCAGGGATTCGCCAGCCGCCATGCTCCGTCCATCTCATGCATTTGCCACCTTGCTTGCCCTTGCCGTGCCGGCAACAAGCTTCGCCGCGTCCAGCCCACAATCCTTCAAGGGCGAATATACGGTATCCTTCCTTGGCCTTTCGATAGCGAAGTCAACGTTTTCCAGCCGTTATGAGAACGGCGTCTACTCGATCGACGGCAGCGTCTCGGCCGCAGGACTGGCCAAGCTTTTTGACGATACGCGTGGGACGATCTCGTCCAAGGGCACGATTTCAGGTCAGAAAATGGTGCCGCAGGCGTTCCGAGCCGACTACACCTCCGGCAAGAAGGCGTCGCTGGTTGACATCCGTTTTGGCAATGGCGACGTCACCTCGACCAAGGTCGTTCCGGCGCCGGAAAAGCGCGATCCCAAGTCCTGGGTGCCGCTCGGCGCCGGCGACCTGAAGTCGGTGCTCGATCCGATGGCGGCGACCGTCATCTATGCCGACAGTCTCGACAAGGTGTGCGGGCGGACAGTCAAATTCTATGACGGCGAGATGCGCGCCAACCTGGCGCTGACCTACGCCTCGAAAGGCTCGATCTCGGTGCCTGGCTACAAGGGCGACACGGTGACCTGCAGGATGAACTTCGAGCCGGTCGCGGGCTACCGCAAGGGCCGCAAGGCGCTGGAGTTCCTGAAGAACAGGAGCCGGATGATGGTGACGTTTGCGCGGCTCGGCAAATCCAGCGTATATGCGCCGATCCACGCGACGGTCGGGACCCAGATCGGTCCGTTGACCATCAGCGCGAGACGATTCGAAGCAGTCGATTAGGTCAGGCGCCACCGCGCGCCGGCGGGGGAATGGATGGGGCGCGCAACATTGATCGGGTTCTCGGCGGTCGCCATGTGGGCGCTGCTGGCGCTGCTCACCGACGCCTCGGGCCAAGTGCCGCCGTTCCTGCTGTCGGCCATCACCTTCGCCATCGGCACCTGCGTCGGCCTCGTGGCGCGGCTCGTGATGCCGGCTCCCGACCGGAGCCAGAGAATCCCGCCACAGGTCTGGGTGATCGGCATAGCTGGGCTGTTCGGCTACCACTTCTTCTACTTTACGGCGCTGCGCAACGCGCCGGCGGTCGAGGCGAGCCTGATCGCCTATCTGTGGCCGCTGCTGATCGTGCTCGGCTCGGCGCTGATGCCGGGCGAACGGCTGGCCTGGAACCATGTCGTCGGCGCGCTGCTCGGCCTTGCCGGCACGTTCCTGATCGTTACCAAGGGCGGCGCGCTTGCCTTCGACGTGCGCTATGCCTTCGGCTACGCGATGGCCGCCGTCTGCGCGCTGTTGTGGTCGTCCTATTCGCTGCTGTCGCGGCGCTTCCCCTCGGTGCCGACCTCGATCGTCACCTGGTTCTGCGCGGCGACGTCGGTGCTTTCGCTGGCCTGCCATCTTCTGCTTGAGAAGACGGTGCTGCCGGATGGCCCTGGACAGTGGCTGGCCGTCATCGGGCTCGGCCTGATGCCGGTGGGCGCAGCCTTCTATGCCTGGGACATCGGCGTCAAGCGCGGGAACATCCAGGTGCTGGGCGCCGCGAGCTACGCCGCGCCGCTTCTGTCGACGCTGGTGCTGATCGCTGCCGGCGTCGCCGAGCCGTCGCTGCGCATCCTCGCCGCGTGCGTGCTCATCACCGGCGGCGCCGTGCTCGCGGCGAAGTCGCTGTTGATGCGCAAGCCGGCGGCCAAAGAGGTCAACGCATGATGCCGTTTCCCGGCGGCATCGAGGCCAACGCGAACGCGACGCTGCTGTTCTCGTTCGTCGCGGCCGTGATCTACGCCTTTGCGCTCGACATGCCTCCGAAATGGACGCGCACGGCGGCAAAGACGCTTGCCGTGGGCTCGCTGGCCGTGCTTGCCGCCATGCAGGGCGGTCCGCTGCCGCTCGTCGCGGCGCTGGGCTTGAGCGCCGTCGGCGACGCCTTCCTCTCGCGCGACGGCGAGAAGGCATTTCTCGGCGGGCTGGCGAGCTTTCTGGCCGGCCACATCGCCTATGTCGCGCTGTTCTTGCAGGCGGGCGGCGGGCTCGGCCTGTTGAGCGCCGAATCGTGGCGTGGCGCGATTGCGCTGGCCATGGCCGCATTCAGCATCGTCATGCTTGCCGCGCTCTGGCGCCGCGTCGGCCCGCAGCTGCGGATCCCGGTCGCCGTCTATGTGGCGGCGATCCTCGTCATGGGTATTTCGGCGCTCACCACAGACAAGGTCTGGGTGATTGCCGGCGCGGTGCTGTTCATCGCCTCGGACGGGCTCTTGGCAACCGAGCGCTTCCTGCTCGCGGCGATCTCGCCGCATCGCGTTTGGATGCGCCATGCGGTCTGGGTTCTTTACTACGCCGCCCAGCTGGCGATCACGCTGGGATTTTTATTGGGCGTGGCCGGTTAGGACGTCTTGGGCTGCCAGCCCGGCTCGGCCAGCTCGAAGGCGGCAAAATCGAAGCCCGGCGCCACGGTGCAGCCGACCAGCGTCCATTCGCCGAGGCTGCGCGCCGATTGCCACCAGCCGGCCGGCACGACGATCTGCGGTCGCTCGCCTGCGGCAAGGACCGTGCCCAGCACCTGCTCGATGACCATGCCCGCGCCTTCCTCATGCATCGACAGCGCCAGCGGCGCGCCGGCATAAAAATGCCAGACCTCGGCCGCGTCCTTCACCCGATGCCAGGCCGAAAGCTGGCCTTGCTCGAGCAGGAAATAGATCGCGGTCGAATGACCGCGCGGGCAGCCGGCGGCGTCGCGAAAGGTCTCGGCATACCAGCCGCCCTCGGGATGCGGCTTGAGGCCTAGCGTTGCGATGATCTCGGCGGCGCTGGTGGTCATTCGCATCCTTTGCCTTGATGCGTGTCGTTATCCCAAAAACGCTGAGCGACATATTTTGCATTTGATGCGTGTCGTTGTCCCAAAACCGCTATGCACTTTTGGGCGACACGCATTAGAAATTATCCTTGCGCTTGCGGATCTCGGCAAACACCTCGGCGTCGGATGCGTTCTTCATGCCGAGATGCTTGCGGATCGCCGGATCGTGCCAGCGCAGGAACGGGTTGGTCGACAGTTCCTCGCCGATGGTGGTCGGCAGCGTCGGCCTGTTGTCCGCGCGCAGCGCCTCGATCCTTGCCGCGCGCTGCTTCAGCGCCGGGTTGCTGGGGTCGACCGACACCGCGAAGCGGGCATTGGCCAAGGTGTATTCGTGGCCGCAATAGATGGCGGTTTCCGCCGGCAGCGCCGCCAGCTTCTTCAGCGATTCATACATGACCGGCGGCTTGCATTCGAACAGGCGGCCGCAACCCAGCGCAAACAGCGTGTCGGCGGTGAAAGCCACCTTCGAGGCCGGCAGGTGGTAGGAGACGTGACCGGCGGTATGGCCGGGCGTCTCGATGACCTCGATCCTTTCCTCCCCAAGGCGCACGACCGAGCCCTGGCCGACCGTGTCGTCGATGCCCGGGATTTTCGCCTTCTCGGCTTCCGGACCGACGATGCGAAGCTTGAAGCGCTCCTTCAGTGCCAGATTGGCTTCGACATGGTCGGCATGATGATGCGTGGTGAGGATCAATGTCGGCGTCCAGCCGGTGCGCTTGATCGCCGCCAGGATCGGCGCCTCTTCCGGCGCGTCGATGATGGCCGTCTGTCCGCTTTTCGGGTCATGGACCAGTACGCCGAAATTGTCGGTGCGGCACATGAACTGCTCGATTTCGACCGCCATCGCATGTCTCCATTTGTCGTCGCAGACATAGGGCGGCCGGCCGCCGATGTCATCCGGGTTTGTCGAACTTGCCGCCTTTGTTGAACTTGAGCCCCTTCGCAGCTACCGTCCCGCGCATGCATTCAGATATCGTCGACCTGCGTTCCTTCTATTCGACCACGCTCGGACGCCTGGCCGAGCATTCGATCACCATGGCGCTTTCGTCCATATGGGCAACCGTTCCCAACGAGCGGCTGGTCGGCCTCGGCTACACGCTGCCATGGCTGGAACGCTTCGGTACCGATGCCGAGCGGGTCTTTGCCTTCATGCCGGCGACGCAGGGCGCGGTGGTGTGGCCGGTGTCGGGGCCGGCGGCGACGGCGCTGGTCTTCGACGAGGAGCTGCCGCTGGTCGATTCCTGCATCGACCGCATGCTCCTGGTGCACTCGCTCGAACATGTCGAAAACCCGCGCGAGACGCTGAACGAGATCTGGCGCGTGCTGTCGCCGGCGGGCAGGGTTGTCATCGTCGTGCCCAACCGGCGCGGCGTCTGGGCGCGGTTCGAGCACACGCCCTTCGGCAACGGCCGGCCGTTCTCGCGCGGCCAGTTGACCGAGTTGCTGCGCGAGGCGAACTTCACCCCGGCGACATGGAGCGATGCGCTGTTCTTCCCGCCGTCGCCGCGGCGTTTCATGATGCGGTTCCACAATGTGCTGGAGAAAGCCGGCCGGCGGTTTTGGCCGATCTTTTCCGGCGTCATCGTCGTCGAGGCGCAGAAGCGGCTCTATCAGGGTGTGCCGGTCGCGCAGCGCGCCTCTCGCCGCGTCTTCGTGCCGGTCTTTTCGCCGCAGGGGGCGACGCGGCTTGGCCGGCGGTCGACGCCGCGCCCGGCCAAGTGACGCGTTCGTGATCGCCGCCGCGCCTTGCATCGCGCTTCGATCGTCACCCTATCTGAGGCATGCCCGCCCAGCGCGGTATTCATGACCGCCGCGGAAACCAGGAATATCCTTCATGGACGACCAGACCGATAGAAAGCCGGGCCCAAAAAAGGCCGCCGTCTCGGTCGAGGCGAGCAGCCTCGCCGACCAGGTGGCGACGATCAAGCAGGGGCTGAAATCCTCGCCTGTGCGCAGGCAGCTTACCTGGGTCTCCATAGGCATCGTCGCGGTCATTGTCGCAACCTCAATCGGACAGGTCCTGCTCAACCGCTGGAACCAGCCTTTCTACGACGCGCTGGCCCGGCGCGACATGGCTGATTTCCTGCACCAGCTTCTGGTCTTCGCGATGATCGCCGGCGGGCTTCTGGTGCTCAATATCGGCCAGACCTGGCTCAACCAGATGATCCGCTTGCGGCTGCGCGAGGCGCTGACGCTCGACCTGATCGATCAATGGATGCGCCCGGCGCGTGCCTTCCGGCTGGCCAATGCCGGCGCCATCGGCGTCAATCCCGACCAGCGCATGCAGCAGGATGCCGCTCACCTGTCGGACCTGTCGACGGATCTCGGCGTCGGCCTGCTGCAGTCGTTCATCCTGCTCGTCTCCTTCATCGGCGTGCTGTGGGAGCTGTCTTCCGGCTTTGTCTTTCACGTCGGCGGCTATTCGCTGGCGATACCGGGCTACATGGTCTGGGCCGCGTTCCTCTATGCCGGCATCGCCTCGTGGCTGAGCTGGCTGGTCGGGCGCCCGCTGATCAGCCTCAACAGCGAGCGCTATACCCGCGAAGCCGAACTGCGCTCCTCCATGGTGCGGGTCAACGAGAACGTCGATGCGATAGCGCTCTATCATGGCGAGCCCGATGCCAGGCGCCGGCTCGAGCTCGATCTCGGCACGGTGCTGGGCGCCATGCGGCGCATCTTCACCGCGCAGATCAACCTGTCCTGGGTGACCGACACCTATGGCTGGATAACGGTGGTGGCGCCCATCCTGGTGGCTTCACCGGTCTATTTCTCGGGCGACATCTCGTTCGGCGGGCTGATGATGGCGGTCGGCGCCTTCAACCAGGTCCATTCGTCCCTGCGCTGGTTCATCAACAACATCGGCAGCATCGCCGACTGGCGCGCGACGCTGATGCGTGTGGCCGATTTCCGGATCGCGCTGGAAGAAACCGATGTGCTGCACGGCACGGAAAGACGCATCGAGTTCAGAGAAAACGCCAATGGCAGCCTGACCTTCGAGAAACTCCAGGTGGCTTCTCCGGAAGGCTGCACCAAGCTCGCGGACCCGCAAGTCGAGATTCATCCCGGCGAGCGCATCATGGTCACCGGCGAGCCGGGCGCCGGCAAGACATTGTTCTTCCGCGCCATTGCCGGCCTGTGGCCGTGGGGGAGCGGGCTGATCGGCCTGCCGGCGGGAGAGACCCCGATCTTCGTGCCGCGCGTTCCATACTTCCCGGCTGGCACGTTGCGCGAGGTCCTCGACCATCCGAACGGATCTGCGCCGGCCAGCGATGCCGAAATTTCGGCGGTGCTTGCCGAGGTCGGCCTCGAGCGGCTGTCATCCTCGCTCGACCGCAGCGGGCGTTGGGAGCGTGAACTGGGCGATGATGAGCAGCGCGCGCTGGCTTTCGCCCGGATCGCCGTGCGCAAACCAAGATGGGTGATCATCGACGAGGCTCTGGACGCATTCGACGGTCCGTCGCTGCGGCGGGTGCTGGCCATGCTGCAGACCCGCCTGCCCGATGCCGCCATCCTCAATATCGGGCGCGGCCTGCACAACCCCCAGTTCTTTCCGCGCTCCTTGAACATCGTGAAGGATACGGGGGCTCCGGCTTTGAAGCCCGTGCGTGTGCGGGCCGGGGCGATCGAGCCGCCACCAGCCGCTGCCCGCGCCAAGAAGAAATAGCTTTATTTCGCCGCGATCGCCGGGAAGAGTGGACGGCGTCGTCAGGACGCTCGCGGCCATGCTCGAGATGCTCAGCCTGCTTGCCTGCCTAACCTGCGCCGAGGCAGCGCCGTTGCCGCCAATCGGCGACGGCGCGCCCGTGGATGTCGAGCTCGTGCTTGCCGTCGACATTTCGCAGTCGATGGATGAGGAGGAGTTCGCCCTGCAGCGCGCCGGCTATGTCGAAGCGTTGCGCCACCCCGATTTCATCAATGCCGTGCGATCGGGTTCCAGGGGCCGCATCGCGCTCGCCTATTTCGAATGGGCGGGCGTGGTGCGCGACGACGGGGTCATAGCCTGGCAGGTCATCGACAACGAAGACAGCGCCTACGCCTTCGCCGAAAAGATCGCCGCGCGGCCGTTCCGCAGCTTTCGCGGCACCTCGATCTCCGGCGCGCTCGGCTTCGGCGCGGGGCTTCTGGAGAGCGCCGGCTTTTCGGCGCCGCGCCGTGTCGTCGACATATCGGGCGACGGGCCGAACAACACCGGGCTGCCGGTCGCCGCGATCCGCGATGCCGCGGTCGCCAGGGGCATCGTCATCAACGGCCTGCCGATCCTGATCAGCCCGTCGCCGAGCGTCAGCCATCTCGACCGCTATTATGCTGACTGCGTGACCGGAGGCGCCGGCTCCTTCGTTCTGCCGATTTATGCAGCGTCGGAATTCTCGACCGCCATACGCCGCAAGCTGATCCAGGAGGTGAGTGGCCTCACCGACGCCAGAGCCATTCGCGCCGAGGATCCGACGCCTGTCGACTGCCTGCTGGGCGAACGCCTGCGGCACCGGTATTCCGATCCCTACTTTCCGGAGCTCGACAGGTAGCCGGCCGCTGCTTCAGACCGCCCGGGCGCCGTATTTGGCGCGGAACTCATCGTAGCAGTCGCGCCGCCAGCGGCGGCCGACGACATAGCCGCGCAGGAGTTCGGCCGGCGAGTAGCCGAGCGACTTGGACGACCGGTTGGCGTTATAGCCCGAAAAGGCCTGCGGCAACCTGCCCTTGAGGATATCGGCGATGATCTGCCGCGCGATCATGTAAGGTGGAACTTCGGGATAGCGATCGGCAATATAAGGATGCTTGTCGATCAGATTGGCGTAGGCCTCGACATAGCCGTCGCGGCGGCCGGAGATCGAATTCTCCGAATTGTACTTCTTCCAGTCGATGTCCTCGGACAGCAAGGCGCCGCTGCGCTGGGCAAAGCGCAGCAGCAATTCGCGATCCTGCATGCGCGTCACGTCGCTGTCGTAGCCGCCGATCGCCAGCAGCGACTCGTGCCTTGCCGTGATCGCCGAGCCGGCAATGAAGATGGTCTGCGCGACCAGGGCGCGCTGCAGCGTGCTCTTGTCGAGAAAGGCATCGCGATTGATGCATTTGGTGCTGCGGCCGCCCTTCAGCGACAGGAAGGAACTGATCAACACCTCGAGCGAAGGGTTTTCGTGGAAGCGCGTCAGCGTCCGCTCCAGCCGGTCCGGCAGATAGACATCGTCCGAATCGAGGAACGTCACGACCGGCGCCCGCGCGCGCTCTATGCCCGCATTGCGCGCCGCATTGGCGCCGCGCCATTTGGCGCCGACATAGATCAGCCTCGGGTCGCGGATTTCGGCTAGCGCGGCGGCCGTCCCGTCGGTCGAACCGTCATCGACCACGATGTGCTCGAAGCGGGTAAGTGTCTGCGCCAGAACGCTTTCCACCGCGCGCACGACCTGGCTGCGCCGGTTGTGGGTCGGCGTGATCACTGAGATCAGCGGAACGTCCTGGTTCGACATCGGGCTGCCGCTACCGGTCGGATCTGGCATCTGTCGGAAAGTCGACGGCTATCTTGGTGTCCACCTCTGATTTGCGGTCGACGCTACAAAAAAGCCACCCTTGTGTCACGCCGCGCTCGCCAAGAAATGCCGAAATCAGCGGGTTTTCCGTAACCTTGCGGTCTGATGGCAACACTATCGGCGTTTCGCCTGGCGTAACTGCCCGCTGGGCGAGGTCAGAGGCCGGCTTTGTCTCGATGACGTCCAAGGTAATCGACCAGACTACCTGGCTTTTGCATGGTGACCCCACGAGGCCGGCCGATCGGCTTCGATCCCATGAAGGAGCAGGATCATGACCGCTTACGCCGTTGCCCATATGCGCCAAGTCACGCCGGGTCCCTGGATGATCGAATATCTGGAGAAGATCGACGCCACGCTGGCGCCGTTCGGTGGGCGCTTTGTCGTCCATGGCGGCGACGTCAAGGTCGTCGAAAACAGCTGGCCCAGGCACCTGATCGTCATCGAATTCGCCGACAGGCGGCATGTGAGGGACTGGTACCGGTCGCCGGCTTATCAGGCGATCCTCCCGCTGCGCACCGAGAATTCTGAATCCGACGTGATCTTCGTTGACGGCGTCGAGCATCCGCACAAGGCTACGGATGTGCTTGGAATTGGCTAACTGTGCACGACATAGTCGGGCACGATTTCAACCTTGTCGCGAACGAGCCCTGCCGCCAGGCTGAAATGGCCGAGAAACGCGAATGTGTAGAACGTCAGGCCGACGATCGCCGCGAAGGGAATTTGCCAGACCGGCATGCCGGTCTGCGGCGCGTGATTCACCACGCGCCGCAGCGTGCGCCACGACATTGTCCCCCAGCGCGTGAATGATTTGACGATGCGCCGGGCGCGGCTGGGGGAGTGGAGCTCGACGAATTTTCGATCGGCATCCCTGCCGGTCACCAGCGCGCGCCAAAAGAAGAACCGCCAGCCGCGCGGGGAATAGTGGTGGACGCGCGCGTCCACGTTGACGATTTTGTGGCCTTCACCCCAAAGCTGATGCATCAGGAGCGTGCAGGAGACCTTGAAGCCGTTGTGTGCTGGAAACGGGTGGCTGGATATCCAGTCGCGCCGGAAAGCGATGTTGTTGGCATTGATAGCACGCTTCGAGGCAAATCTCTTGTCTCCCTCAGCCATCGGGAAGAACCAGATCAACGCGAAGGTCCGCGAGAAGAAGTCATCATGGGAAAGATAGGTGTGCCCATTGACGCAGATGGTTTCAGGGTCGTCGAAGGGCTTCAGCAGGGTTGAGAGCCAGCTTCGTTCCGGAACTGTGTCGGAATCGAGAAAAACAAGGACGCTTCCTTCGCTCCAAGGAATGCCGTTGTTCTTGAGGTCGTAGTATCTGCCGCCGGGACAGGCAGCGAAGGCCAGGTCGGCAACCTGCGCCAATTGGGGCGCTTCGGCTCCGACGCGGCTTCGCAATGAGACGGCGTCAGTTTCGAGGCCGCCATGCGAGATAATGACCTTCGGCCTCGCAAATCCGGTAGCGGAAACCTGGGCGATCTCGCGCGCCAAGGCTTTGAGCCCAAGCCCAATCTCATCCCAATCGATGGATTTGGCATTCTCCATCTCCATGACGACAGAATAGGCAGGATGTTCAGCCATCGCGACACAGCCAATTAATCAAAAGTAGTGGCTATAGCCCTGACAGCATGCTGTCAAATCATCGAGATGCAATTGTGCACTGGGAATTTGTTAGATGGGCTATTTTATCATTCGGTATCGGAAGCTGGACGGGTCGGCATATTCGGACAGGAAACGCTTTCGCCATTCTTCATTGATTGCATCTCGCTGGATTTCGAGACCTGACCGGAGGTTGGTCTCCCAGTTGGGCTCCACATTCACGAGCTGCGCGAGTTTGGTCAGGCTCCCTGCCGGATCGCGCTGAAGCTGCTCGTAAGTCAGGGGGAGGAAGGACAGGCCGTTCTTCGCGAACCAACCGTCCCATGTCACGTTCTCCATCAAAATCTTTTCCAGGGACTCTGCGATTGCATGGCCGTCATAGCGTGGCGGTACATGGCTGATCTCGCTGGATCGGAATTCGCGGGTTTGACGCGCACGTGCCCATGAGATCGCCTGACCGAGCAGATCGTCACGGGTTAAGCGTACATAGCTCAAATTCGGAAGGCTGGCCGGCAGCTTCACCTTCTTGGCCAGTTGTGTGAACTGGCTCGCAAAGAGCTTGATTGCGTAGACACCGGTAGAGGACCGTCCCTCGGTCAGCGCACGCAGAAGCTGTGCGCGGGGATCTCGCGGGTAACCCGGCAACTCCAGCAGACGTCGCCCGCCAAACCATTCCAGCGGATGGCCCAGCCCGGCGGAAGCCATCAATCCCGCGAGATGATTGCTGCCGCTCCGCGGTGATGTGCAGACGAGAATTCCCGCCCGTACTTCGGACAGAATGTTCGGCGGGATTTCCACCACTGCTGGGGGCCGGCGAAAGAGACGCATTCCGTCATCGCCTCAGCAGAAACACCGCCTGCTGGCCGAAGAAGTTCCAGAACCACCAGGGCATCGACAGGCCGATCTTCTGGCCGTTGGCGTCGAGCGCGGTCGCCTTCTCGACGGTCGCGCCGAGCTCCTCGCACAGGTTGACGAAGTCGCGGATGGTGCAGAAGTGGATGTTGGGCGTGTCGTACCAGGAGTAGGGCAGATCCTTGGTGACCGGCATCCTGCCCTTGACCAGCAGCGAAAAGCGCACGCGCCAGTGGCCGAAATTGGGGAAGGAGACGATGGCGCGGTTGCCGATCCGAAGCAGTTCGTCGAGCACGACCTTCGGGTTGCGCGTCGCCTGCAACGTCTGCGACAGCACGACGAAGTCGAAGCCCTTGTCGGCGTAGAATTTCAGATCCGTGTCGGCGTCGCCCTGGATGACCGATAGCCCGCGCGCCACGCATTCGTTGACGCCGCGCTGCGACAATTCCAGCCCGCGGCCGTCGACCTGCTTGGTCTCCTGCAACAATTCCAGAAGCAGGCCGTCGCCCGAGCCGACATCGAGGACGCGCGAACTGGGCGGGATGAGATCGGCGACGACGTCGAGGTCGACGCGCTGGGCGCGATTGACGGTCATGGCTTCGCCTTCTGCAAGGCGCATGATCCCGGCCCGAAAAGTCTGCAACTTTTTGCGTTCGCTGGCCTTCGGTTCGGGGTCATAGGTTGAGGCCCCTGGCGCGGGCGGCCGACGCGATGAAGCCGTTGATGGCCGCGAACAGCTCCGGCTCGTCGAGCAGGAAGGCGTCGTGGCCGCGATCGGTCTCGATCTCGACGAAAGAGACGGAAGCGCCCGCCGCGTTCAAGGCATGCACGATCGACCGGCTCTCCTCGGTCGGGAACAGCCAGTCGCTGGTGAAGGAGACCAGGCAAAAGCGCGTCTTCGTGCCGGCGAAGGCGTCGGCGAGACGCCCGCCGTGATCTGCGGCAAGGTCGAAATAGTCCATCGCGCGGGTCAGATAGAGGTAGGAGTTGGCGTCGAAGCGGTCGACGAAGGTCATGCCCTGGTGGCGCAGATAGCTTTCGATCTGGAAATCGGCGTCGAAGCCGAAGGTGAGCGCCTCGCGGTCCTGCAGGTTGCGGCCGAACTTGCGGTGGAGCGCGGCTTCCGAAAGGTAGGTGATGTGAGCGGCCATGCGCGCGACGGCGAGGCCCTTTTCCGGCCGCTTGCCGAAATCGAGATATTTGCCGCCATGCCACTCCGGATCGGCCATGACGGCCTGTCGGCCGACCTCGTGGAAGGCGATGTTCTGCGAGGAATGGCGGGCGCCGGTGGCGATCGGCAGGGCGCAGAACACGCGCTCGGAATGGCTCGCCGCCCATTCCAGAACCTGCATGCCGCCCATAGAGCCGCCAAGCACGCAAAACAGCTCTTCGATGCCGAAATGATCGACCAGCATCGCCTGCGCGCGCACCATGTCGCGGATGGTGATGATCGGCAGGTCGAGCCCGTAGGGCTTGCCGGTGGAAGGGTTGGTCGAGGCCGGGCCGGTCGAGCCGAGGCAACCGCCGACGACGTTGGAGCAGATGACGAAGAAACGGTTGGTGTCGATGATCTTGCCGGGGCCGATCAGCACCTCCCACCAGCCGGGCTTGCCGGTCACCGGGTTGGTGTTGGCGACGTGCTGGTCGCCGGTCAGCGCGTGGCAGACGAGGATGGCGTTGGAGCGCGCGTCGTTGAGCGTGCCGTAGGTCTGATAGGCGATCTGGAAAGGCGAAAGGATAGTGCCGGCGTCGAGCTTCAGCGGCTTGTCGGGGCCGAACTGCAGCACCGGGCTCGACGGATGGTCGACCTCGTCCTTGGTTCTTGCAGCGCGCTGAGCGGCCATGTCCGTCCTCATCCTGTCCCGATCGGTCTCGTCCCGATGCGGTGTCCGGCCGGCAGCGGACAATAAAAAACCGGCATTGCCGTCGCAAAGCCGGTTACAGGTTGCAAACGGCCCTTTAGCGAGTTGTTTAACGTGGCTGCAAGCCGACCGGCCAAATCACCACGGAAGTCTGGCAGCTCTTCTAGGACCAGCGCCGCGCTTCGTCAACGGGTAGCCGCTTCGCGGCGCCAAGCCCTAGCACTCGACATTCCAGCCCGTGGCCTGTATTTCCGCTGCGGCCTTGAAGAGGCCCTCTCGACGGATTTGTGACATGAAGCAGGATCAGCCCCGTCCGACGCCCCGCGCGGGCATCATGGACATCGAGGCCTATGTGCCGGGAAAAAGCACCGCGCCCGCCGGCGTGACAAAAGTCTACAAGCTGTCGTCGAACGAAAATCCGCTCGGGCCTTCGCCGAAGGCGATCGAAGCCGCGCGCGAAGTTGCGGCGAAGCTCGACGTCTATCCCGACGGCACGGCGCGGCGGCTGCGCGAGGCGATCGCCGAAGTGCATGGCCTCAATCCGGCAAACATCATCTGCTCCAACGGCTCCGACGAGATCCTCGGGCTCCTGGCGCAGACCTATCTGGCGCCGGGCGACGAGGCCGTGTTCACCGAGCACGCCTTCATGGTCTACAAGATCTACATCCAGGCGGCGGGCGCCAAGCCGGTGGCGGTCAAGGAAACCGACGAGCGCGCCGACATCGACGCGATCCTGGCCGCGGTGACGCCGGCGACGCGGATCGTGTTCCTCGCCAATCCCAACAATCCAACCGGCACCTATGTGCCGTTCCAGGAAGTGCGCCGGCTGCACGCGGCCTTGCCGAAGAACGTGCTCCTGGTGCTCGATGCGGCTTATGCCGAATATGTGCGGCGCAACGACTATGAAGCCGGCATCGAGCTGACGGGCAGCTCCGAAAACGTGGTGATGACCCGCACTTTCTCAAAACTCGGCCTCGGCGGCGCGCGCATCGGCTGGATGTATGGGCCGGCGCATATCGTCGATGCGATCAACCGCGTGCGAGGCCCCTTTAACGTCAATGCCACCGCGATCGAGGCCGGCATCGCCGCGATCCGCGACCGCGCCCATATCGAGCGCAGCGTGACGCATAACGAGAAATGGCTGGCCTGGCTCAGCGCGGAGCTGACCGGGCTTGGCCTGCGCGTCACGCCCAGCGTCGGCAATTTCGTGCTGATCCATTTTCCCGACGGCAAGAGGCATTCAGCGGCGGCAGCGGACGATTATCTCAGCCAGCGCGGTTACATCCTGCGCCGCGTCACCGGCTATGGCTTCCCCAACGCGCTGCGCATGAGCATCGGCACCGAAGAGGCCAATCGCGGCGTCATCGACGCGCTCAAGACCTTCCTGAAAAGCTAGAACGCCATGGCATCACCGATGTTCGAGAAAATAGCGCTGGTCGGCATCGGCCTGATCGGCTCGTCGCTTGCGCGTGTCATCCGCCGCGAGGGGCTTGCCACGCACATCGCCATCGCGACGCGCAGTGCATCGACGCTGAAGCGCGCCGAGGAGCTTGGCCTTGGCGATTCCTACACGACGGATGCTGGGCAAGCGGTGCGCGATGCCGACCTCGTCATCGTCTCGGTGCCCGTCGGCTCGTCCGGCGAGGTCGCGGCCGAGATCGCGCCGGCGCTGAAGAAAGGCGCCATCCTGACCGACGTCGGCTCGACCAAGGCCTCGGTGATCGCGCAAATGCAGCCGCATGTGCCGGAAGGCGTGCATTTCATCCCCGGACACCCGCTGGCCGGCACGGAAAAGTCCGGACCGGATGCCGGCTTTGCCGATCTCTTCGAGAACCGCTGGTGCATCTTCACGCCGCTGCCGGGCACCGATCCAGCGGCGCTCGAGACGCTGTCTGAATTCTGGCGGCGCTGCGGCTCCAACATCGATACGATGGACCCGCAGCATCACGACATGACACTCGCGATCGTGTCGCACCTGCCGCATATCATCGCCTACAACATCGTCGGCACGGCGGACGACCTGGAAGCGGTGACCAAGAGCGAAGTCATCAAATATTCCGCTTCCGGTTTCCGCGACTTCACCCGCCTTGCCGCCTCCGACCCGACCATGTGGCGCGACGTGTGCCTGCACAACAAGGACGCGATCCTGGAGATGCTGGCGCGTTTCTCGGAGGATCTGGCCTCGCTGCAGCGGGCGATCCGCTGGGGCGACGGTGAAAAGCTCTTCGACCTCTTCACCCGCACCCGCGCCATCCGCCGCTCGATCATCGAGGCCGGCCAGGATATCGACGTGCCGGACTTTGGCCGCCAGGCGGTCGAACACCCAAGCAAGCCTTAAGCTTGCGCACCGGATTTTCACCGGTCGGCTACTTTCGAGATTGGCCAAAACGCCCGGTCGTTCGTCATCCACGGGCGGAGCAAGGAGCGAAGCGACGCGCGCAGACCCGAGGATCCATTCCGTGACTTCCGAGTGCGGCGGCGGTGCAGAATTCTGCTCCGCCGCATTCCACGGCTCAGGTCACGGAATGGATTCCAGGGTCTCCGCGACGCCGCTTCGCGGCTGCTCCGCCCTGGAATGACGAGGTTGAGCGCCCTCCGCCAATCCCCAGCGTTTGTGCCGATTTCGCGGAAATAAGCGAGATAATCTTGCGCGCTAGCCTTGCTCCGATGACGGCCAGTGCGCCGCCATCATCGCCAGGGTCTCGGCCCGGTCCGGCGCGCCGAGCCGCCCGCCGAAGCGCAGGCATTTGAGCGCGGCGGCGGCGCTGGCAAAGCGCAGGGCTTCTTCCACGGGCATGGCCTCCGCGAGGCCGACGGCGAAGGCGCCGTGGAAGACGTCGCCGGCGGCGAGCGTATCCACCGCCTTGACCTTCGGCGCCTCGACGTGGCGCACGCGCTTGGCCACCCGGTCGTGCCACCAGGTGCCGGCCGCACCGCCGGTCACCGCGACGAAGGCATCGGTGCGCGAGGCGAGGTCGGCGCAGGCGCTTTCGGGGTCGAGCGCGTGGCCGCAGACGATGCGCGCCGCCGGTTCGGACGCCACGATGTGCGAGGCCAAGGGCAGCAGGCGCTCCAGCACCTCGACGGGTGCCGTGTCGGCATCCAGGATCGCCGGGCGGCCGATCGATCTGGCCGCGCTCAAAGCCAGCGCCGCGGCGCCCGGCCAGCGGACATCCACCAGAACGGCATCGAAGGCGGAGAGGTCGGCGAGCGGCAGCGCCTCAGGGTCGGCTTGCGCCTTTTTGTCGTAGAAGGGAACGATGACGCGCTCGCCATGCGCATCCACCAGGATCGCGGCCAGCGCCGATCGCGCGCCGGCCACGCGGCGGATAAGGCTGCAATCGACGCCTTCGGCCTGAATGTCGGCGATCAGTTGGTCGCCGACCGGATCGTCGCCGGCGCTCGCCCAAAGCGACACTTCGGCGCCGAGGCGGCGCGGGGCGCAGGCGGCGCTCGTCGCCATGCCGGAGGCGATCTGGACGCCGTCGTTGGCGATGAATTTGCCTTGATGGGCGGGCAGCGTCTCGACGCGAAGGATCGTGTCGAGGGTGAAGGCGCCGACGCTGAGCAGTCTGACCGGCGGCGGCATTGCTGCGTTACTCCAACGGCTTGATCTTGCCGAGCGGGATGAAGCCCAGCGAGGCCTTGCCCTTGACGATCTTCAGCGGCAGGGACGGCTCCTTGCCAAGCATGGCGATGGCGGCAAAGCCCTGCTCGATTTCGCTCTTGTGCTCCGGCATGGCGCCGCCAAGGATGGACGCTACCGCCTTGGGGTCCTTGAGCTTGATCGTCAGGCTTGCGTCGATCAGCCCTTCCGTGTCGACGGAGACCGGTCCGGACACGGTGATGCGCGCCGTGCCGGACGACAGGTCGAGCTTGGCGATGTCGATCGACTGGCCGCGCAGGCTTTTGGGTGGTGCCGCGATCAAGGCCACGCCGTTTTTCACCGTGACCTCGCCGCTGCCGTCCAAGGCGGGCAAGACGCGTCCGTCGATGGCATCCGCATTGATCTCCAGGTCGCCGAAGCTGCCGACATAATTGATGTCCTGGCCGGCCGGCTGCAGTTGGCCGGCCGCCTTGCCGGCGCTGAACAATTGCATCGGATCCGTGTCGTCCTGCGGGTCGGTCTGACCGTTCAGGCCTTCAGCCCGCAGCG
Organism: Mesorhizobium sp. RIZ17; assembly: GCF_051127865.1. Classification (NCBI taxonomy): domain Bacteria; kingdom Pseudomonadati; phylum Pseudomonadota; class Alphaproteobacteria; order Hyphomicrobiales; family Phyllobacteriaceae; genus Mesorhizobium; species Mesorhizobium sp. RIZ17. The sequence goes on along the minus strand of NZ_CP147861.1, from coordinate 1,114,654 downwards.
AGACACTCCGCGGCAGCGGCCACCACACTTTGACATTGGCCTGCAGCTGGTCCCAATCGATCCACAGTGGCGGCATGCCGGGCGCCATCGTCCGCAGCGGCCCGCGCAGGTCGGCAACGGGTGACAAAGGCCCAGTGATCCCGGCGACAGCGTTGAAGCTTCCGGTGGAGGCCGCGACCTTCCGGGTGTCGTCTTCATAGGCGATGTTGTCGCAGGAAACCGTGAAGCTCATCGGATAGCCGCTGACGGCGAGGTTGGCGCAGCCGGCGGCGATCCCCTTGCTGCCCAGCCGCGCCACCGCCTGGTCGGCCTCGGTCTTGAGCCTATCGGCGAGATAGAACCAGCCGCCGCTGTAGATGGCGAACAGCACGACAAGGAACGCGGCAAGCCAGAACAGCCGGCGGCGAGGTTTGGGCGATCGCTCGTCACTTGACGTCATGCTGCGGCTCTCGTTAACCCCTGATGTGCGAGCGGGCATTTACTCTCACGCAAACAAGCGGGGGACAGAAGAAGCACCTTGGCGGTGCGGTGTCGTTCACTCGAATGCGATCAGGCTTGGCGATATGGGCGATTTTTGGGTTTTTGGCTATGGGTCGCTGATCTGGCGGCCGGGATTTGCCCATGTCGAGACGCGCCGCGCCCGGCTTTACGGCTACCGGCGCTCGCTTTGCGTCTATTCCTTCGTGCATCGCGGCACACGCCGCCGGCCGGGCCTGGTGCTTGGCCTCGACCGGGGCGGCTCCTGCATCGGCCTCGCCTACCGTGTTCCCGGCAATTTACGTGACGAGGTGCTTTCCTACCTGCGCGAACGCGAGCTGGTGACCAGCGTTTATCTCGAACGCATGCTGGATATCCGGCTGGATGGCGGCGGGGGAGGAGGGGGCGGTCCGGTCGAGGCGGTCACCTACATTGTCGACCGGCAGCATGAGCAATATGCCGGCTCGCTCGATGCCGATCACGCCGCAAACGTCGTTCGCGGCGCAGTCGGCCAATCCGGCCGGAACGAGGACTATGTCTTGAGCACGCTCGAGCATCTCGAGGCGCTCGGCATTCGCGATCACTGGCTGGAGGAGGTGGGCCGCCAGGTCGCATCTTTGTGAGGGTCTGGTCCGATCAAAAAGCAAAACCATGCCTTTGACCTCCGCCGGACACGACCTAGCTTAGCGGCAACCCATCCCTTGGCCATCAGGCCCGTTCAGCACCACGGAGATCAGTCTTGCAGAAACGCCGTCTCGGTCGCACCGACCTTTCCATCGCGCCGCTTGTCCTGGGTGGCAACGTCTTCGGCTGGACTGCCGACGAGAAGACTTCCTTCGATCTGCTCGACCGGTTCGTCGGCGCGGGCCTGAACGCCGTCGATACGGCCGATGCCTATTCTCGCTGGGTTCCCGGCAACAAGGGCGGCGAATCGGAAACCATCATCGGCAACTGGATGAAAAGCCGCGGCAACCGCGACAAGGTGGTCGTCATCACCAAGGTCGGTTCCGACATGGGCCAGGGCAAGAAGGACCTGTCCGCCGCCTATATCGAAAAGGCGGTGGACGCTTCGCTGAAGCGGCTGCAAACGGATGTCATCGACCTCTATCTGTCGCACTGGCCGGATCCCGCCACGCCTTACGAGGAGACGCTCGGCGCCTATCAGCGGCTGCTCGAAAAGGGCAAAATCCGCTATCCCGGCTGCTCCAATCTCGATGCCGGCCAGCTGCGGGCCGCGCTCGACGTCGCCAGCCTGCGCAGCCTGCCGCGCTACGAGGTGCTGCAGCCCGAATACAATCTGTACGATCGCTCGTCGCTCGACGGACCGCTGCTCGACCTCTGCAAGGCCGAGGATATCGGCGTCATCACCTATTTCAGCCTGGCCAAGGGATTCCTGAGTGGCAAATACCGCAGCAAGGCCGATCTCGGCCAAAGCGAACGCGGGGAGGATGTGGCCGAGTATCTCAACGAGCGCGGCATGCGCATCCTGTCCGCGCTCGATGCGCTGGCGGAGCGCCATTCGGCCAAGCAAGCGGAAGTGGCGCTGGCCTGGATCATCGCGCGGCCGGGCGTCACCGCGCCGATCGCCAGCGCCACGACGCCGGCCCAGATGGACAGCCTGATCCGTGCGGCTTCCCTCAAGCTTTCGGCCGACGATATCGCGGCATTGGATCGGGCCAGCTCATAGCCTCCGCACGATCGTCCAAGACGGCCATGACAAAACCCTCGTAAGTCCTGTCGCATCGCGGCAGCAGGAGGGTTCGGCTTGGCCGGTGGCATCTTGAGCGAAACGCAGCCCTGGCAGCAAGTGCTGGCGCTGGTTCTGGCGGCGACGGTCGTCATGGGCAGTCCGGGACCCGCTACCATCAGCGTCACCGCGGTCGGCGCCGCTTTCGGTCTACGCCCTTCGCTCGGTTACACGTCCGGCGTGGCGGTCGGCACGATCGCCGTGCTTCTGGCGGTGGCGACCGGGATTTTCGGCATGCTGACCTCGCTGCCGGTTCTCGCGCCGGTGCTGGCGATCGCCTCGGCGGCCTACATCCTTTTTCTCGCCTTCAAGATAGCGACAGCGCCGCCATTGGCCGAGCGCGGCAGCATGGCGACGAAGCCTGATTTTCCCGGCGGTTTCATGCTCGCCGTCGCCAATCCGAAAGCCTATGTGGCGATCGGCGCCGTGTTCGCCGGCGCTGCGTCGCAGGCCGATACGCTCGGCGTTTCCACCAGGCTGCTGGTGCTTGCTGTTATGATCGTCGCCATCCATGTGGTCTGGCTGCTTGCCGGAACGGCTTTCGCGCGCTTCCTGCGCCACCCGCTGGCCTCGCGGATCATCAATCTGGTGTTTGCCGCCATGCTGGTGCTGACGACTCTGCTGGCGGCGCTGCGATAGTGCGTTTCACCGTTTCACGGAACCGGTGAAACGCCCTATCTCTTTGTTTTTACGCAATTCCGGACGGAAGGCTACGGCGAAGTCGCCGAACCTGACCGCTTACACTTTTCCTGGAATTGCTCTAGCCGATCAGGCCTTCGCGGTCACGCCGAGCTCGGCCAGCCGCTTCACCGCCGTCGGCGGCATGGGCGGCGGGTTAGGCGCCTGCGCCGCCTCGACGAGCATCTGGTCGCAGGCGGCTTCGGTCTCGCCGATCAGCCGCTGCATGAATTCGTCCTTGCCGAGCCCAGGCGGGATCGGCGGCAGGAAGCGGGCCTTGATGGTGCCGGGATAGCGCAAGAATTTGCGGCGCGGCCAGTAGAGGCCGGCGACATGGGCGACCGGCACCACGGGCACGCCCAGTTGCGAATAGATCTCGACGATGCCGTATTTGTAGGACGGCTCGGCGCCCGGCGGGCGGCGCGTACCTTCGGGATAAATGATGAGCTGGCGCGGATTGCGATCCATCTCCTGCCTTGTCGCGACGACGACCGCCTTCAGCGCTTTCGAACGGCTGCCGCGGTCGACTGGGATCATGCGCATCTTCATGATGTACCAGCCGAAGAAGGGGATCCAGGTCAACTCGCGCTTCAGGATGTAAAGCGCATCGTCGAGATAGGGGAAGAAGGCGATCGCATCCCAGAAGGACTGGTGCTTCGGCGCCAGGATGAAGGACCCCTCCGGCAGGTTCTCGACACCCGTGATCTCGCTCTTCGTCGCGGCGATCTTGTCATAGAGCCACATCGAGGTGCGCGACCAGAATTTCGGCACGAACCAGGCGCGGTGGCGCGGCGCTAGGAAGTAGAAAGGCGTCCAGAAGATCATCTGGACGATCAGGCTAAGATAGAAGACGAGGTTGAACGCCAGCGAGCGGATGATGAGCATGCAAGGGGCCCGTGAGGAAGTTTGCGTTGGTTACACCAAGCGGCGGCAAAAAGGAAACGGCACGGTGGTCGAATGCCAGCCACTCTTGTTTGCCGCAATTCCGGACGGAGGGTTACGGCGAAGTCGCCGAACCTAAGCGCGATGCACTTTTCCTGGAATTGCTTACAATGACCGCGCCAGCCGTTCCTTGAGGCGGGGTGCTGCAAAATCGAGGAAGGCGCGCAGCTTCACCGGCAGCCGGCCCTGGCCGGCATGGACGAGGCTCACCGGCCAGGGCGGCGGTTCGAACGGCTCCAGCACCACCCGCAACGCGCCGGCGCGCACCGCGGCATCCGCCTGGTAGGAGAGCACTTTCGTCAGGCCAAGCCCGGCAACCGCGGCATCGATCGCCGCCTCGGCGGTGTTGACCTGCAGGCGCGAGCGGACCGCAATCGCGGTTTCGCTCCTGCCGGTGACGAAACTCCACGTCGCCAGGGAAGCAAGACCTTCGAAGGTGATGCAGTTATGGCCGGCAAGGTCCCGCAGCTCAGCCGGCGTGCCGTGCTCGGCAAGATAGGCCGGGCTTGCGCAGACGATGCGGCGGATCGAGCCGACGCGTGTTGCGACCATGGCCGAATCCGGCAGTTCCCCGATGCGCACGGCAAGGTCGATATGCTCCTCGACCAACTGGGTGATCCGGTCCGCCAGGGTCAGGCGGACATCCACTTGCGGATAGACGGCGAGAAAGCCGGTGACCACAGGCAGCACATGCAGGCGGCCGAAGACGACCGGCGCGGTGATCACCAGCTCTCCGGTCGGGCTTGAATATTCGCCGGCAGCAATGCGCTCAGCCTCTCCCACCTCGTCGAGGATGCGACGGCAGGCGGTGAGATAAGACTGGCCGGCCTCGGTCAACGTCAGGCGCCGCGTCGAGCGGTTGAGCAGGCGCGTCTTCAAATGCTTCTCCAGTTCGGAGAGTTTTCTGCTGACGGTCGCCAGCGGCACGCCGGCGCGGCGCGCCGCGGCTGAAAGGCTGCCGGCCTCCACCGTGGCAACGAACAGGGACATGGCGTCGAGGCGATCCATTATTCTTCCGGAAAATGGAAGGATGGATTGCGAATATGCCATCTACGGTTTGCATATGGAAGGACGCATTTTACTCCAGTCACCAACCAACAGGAGTTCAAATGCCCCGCATCCCCACGCCGCAGACCATTGCCGCCGCACCCGACGCCTCGCAGGCGATGCTCAAGGCCGTCGAGAAACAACTCGGTATCGCGCCGAATCTGTTTCGGCTGGTCTCCAACAGCCCGGCGGCGCTGGAGGGTTATCTTGGAATGTCGGCGGCACTATCCAAGGGCCGACTGCCGGCGCCGACCCGAGAGCGCATCGCACTGGCCGTCGCGGAGATCAACGAGTGCACCTACTGTCTTTCCGCCCATACCTACCTGGGCAAGAACCTTGCCGGTCTGGACGATCCGGAGATGATTGCTAACCGGGAAGGGAGTTCCAACGACAGCAAGGCGGCGGCGGCCGTCCAGTTCGCGGCCAAGGTCGCGCGCGAGCGTGGCCATATCGGCCAAGCCGACCTCGATGCGGTGAGACGTGCCGGCTACGACGACGGGCAGATCATAGAGATCGTGCAGCATGTCGCTCTCAACGTCTGGACAAACTACATCAACAAGGTTGCGGATACCGAGATCGACTTCCCTGTCGTTCAATCCCGTCAGGCCGCCTGACACAACTCACTGTTAGCTTTTCTCGGCCTTGGAGAATCCTGCCATGAATGCCCGCGCCTTCACCAGCGATGTCGCCTTTACCCCGACCGTGAAGGCCATCCAGTCCCGCAAGGGGTCGCGCGATTCCTATGCGCGCGTCGAGCAGCGCGGCGGCTGGCGGGCAGCGATCACGCCGGACCTCGCCGCCTTCATCGAAGCGCAGACCAGCGTGTTCCTGGCGACGGCCAATGCTGAAGGCCAGCCTTACATCCAACATCGCGGCGGGCCGGCCGGCTTCCTCAAGGTGCTGGACGAGCACACGATCGGCTTGGCGGATTTTTCCGGCAACCGGCAGTTCATCACCCAGGGCAATCTCGAGGACAACGAACAGGCCTTCCTGTTCCTGATCGACTACATGCTGAGGCAGCGCATCAAGGTCTGGGGCAGGGCGCGTGTCGTCGAAAATGACCCGGAGCTGACGGCAAGGCTGATGCCGGCAGACTACAAGGCGCGGCCGGAGCAGGCGATCCTGTTCACGGTCACGGCCTGGGATGGCAATTGCCCGCAGCATATCCCGCAGCGTTTCGAAGCGGCGGATGTCGCGGCCGCCCTTGCCGAGCGCGACAGGCGCATCGCCGGCCTGGAGCAGGAGATTGCGCGCCTGCGCGGTGATGTGGCGGCTGGAGCAAGTCCAGGAAAAGTGTGAGCGGTTGTCCGTTCGGAATTGCGTAAAAACAAAAGAGATAGAGCGGTTCGCCGTTTCCGTGAACGGTGAACCGCTCTAGCTTTAGTTCTTCACCACAGTCGATGCTTCGGCCAGCGTGACGCTCTCGGGCGTCGCGCGCACCGGCAGGAAGCCGCGCGCCAGCGACAGCACATATTTGCTGTATTCGGTAAGCAGCACGCGCAGGGCTTCCGGCTTGGTCAGCCAGCCGCCATTGCCGAGATTGGTGTTGACCACCGGATAGGGCTCGAGGCGCGCGCCATGCAGCAGCCGGCCCATCTCGAGCAGGCTGCGCGGCATGTGGTAATTGTTGGTGACGACGATGATGCTGCCATAGGCGTGGTTCTCCACCCATTTGGCGCTTTCCTCGGCATTGCCGATGGTGTCGAGCGCGGCGCGGTCGATATCGACGCAGCAGGAAAAGAGCTGCTTGTCGCCGCCCATTGCCGCCTGCAACTGACGCTTGGTGGCCGATGGATGGACGCCGCTGATCAGCAAGCGTTCACCCTTGCCGGAGGCCAGCAGGTCCATCGCCGCGTCGAGCCGCGACTGCCCGCCGGTGAGCACGATGATGGCGTCGGCCTTGGCTGGATTGAGCGGAGTGGTCATGTGGCTGACCTTGTCGGCGAACCATCCGAAGCCGCCGGCAAAAAGCACCAGTGCGGCAAGAACCACGAATCCGCAGACGCGCAGGGCAGGCCGCAGACGACCAAGCCTGGCGGGGGCAGCGTTGCGCGCACGCATCGCCGGCATCCGTCCAACCGTATCGATCGAATCCCGCGCTTCCATCATCCCCAGGTTAATCCTGAAAACTTCTAATGGTTAACTCCGAAATGCGGCCGTTGATAGGTGAGACGGCGCACATTGCGTTACGGCAGGTGTCCCACGTGTGATCGTTGTCTTGTGTGTATACAGCGCTTTGCGCCGGTTTTCGGATTGAGCTCATGGATCAGCCCGCATCCGGTTGGCGCACATCGATGTCGCTGAGATAGGCGACGACGGTCGCGTGCGAGGTGGCAGCGGTCAGCACGCCGATCACCAGCACCATCAGGCCGACGCCGAAATAGCCAGCCGAACCGATGGCGAAATTGCCGAACAAAGCGGTCGCCTGGTCGGCCTGGGGCGTGGCCATATTGCGTGACGACCACCAGGAAAAGACGATGAAGACGGCGATCGCCAGGGCGCCGCCGGCGGCCGCGCCCTTCATGCCGGTGACCAGGAAATGCCAGCGGAACTCGCGCGCGATGAAGCGCGCCTCGGCGCCGACGAAATGCAGCACCTCGATGATATGGCCGTTGCCGGCCATGGCGCCGCGCGTGGCGAACACCACCGTCAGTACGGTCGCCGACAGCATCAGCACCAGCACGGCGATGCCGATCGTCACCGTCGTGTGCGCCATGGCGACCAGCCGGTCGACCCAGGTGCGGTGGTCGTCAAGCGCGGCGGTCGGGATCTTCGGCGTGATGGCGGCGCGCATGGCGGCAAAGTCCGGCGGGCTGGCCTCGTCGATGGTGACGATGATGAGGCGCGGCACCGGCAGTTCGTCGATGTTGAGGCCGCTGCCCAGCCATGGCTCCAAAAGGCGCGCGGTCGCGTCGCGGTCGATGATCTTGGTGCCCTTCACGCCGGAGAACTCGCTCGCGATCTGCGTGGCCTGCACAAGCGCCGCCTCCATGTCGAGACCGTCGGCCGGCTTGATCTGGATCGTCGCCTCGCGCGAGATCTGGTTTTCCCAGACGGAGGCGGTATCGCGCACCAGGGTCACCGCGCCGAAGGTGAGGCAGGACAGGAAGGTCATGATGGCGATGACCAGCACCAGCGCCCGTCCGGCGATGTTCTGCGCCGGCACGATCGGCGCCGTCTTGCGCTGGATACGCCGGACCGTCACCGGCGCCTCGGCGTCGGCTTCATCGTGCAGGTGATCGGCCGGAAAGTCAGTCATAGACGTCCAACCTTCCGCCGGCCAGAATCATGCGGCGCGCGTCGACCTGCTCCATCAGGCCAAGGTCGTGGGTGGCGATCACCACGGCTGTGCCCAGCCGGTTCAATTCGATGAACAGCCTGAGCAGCCGGCGCGCCAGCGGCGGGTCGACATTGCCGGTCGGCTCGTCGGCAAGCAGGATCTCGGGCTGCTCGATCAAGGCGCGGGCAATCGCGGCGCGCTGCTTCTCGCCGCCCGAAAGCACCGGCGGCAGGACATGCATGCGGTCGCCGAGGCCGACCCATTTCAAAAGCTCGGTGACGTCGGTGCGGTAGCTCGCCTCCTCGCGGCCGCGCACGCGCAAGGGCAGCGCGACATTCTCGTAGGTCGTCATGTGGTCGAGCAGGCGGAAATCCTGGAACACCACGCCGATGCGGCGTCTGAGCAGCGGCAGTTCGCCGCGCGAAATGCGCGAGCGGTCCTTGCCGAAGATGGTGATCAGGCCGCGCGTCGGCTTCAGCGACATGAACAAAAGGCGCAGCAAGGTCGTCTTGCCGGCGCCCGAGGGGCCGCTCAGGAACTGAAAGGAGCGCTCCGGAATGTGCAGGGAGATGTCGCGGAGGATCTCCGGACCCATGCCATAGCGGAGGCCGACATTTTCGAAGCGGATCACGTTCGGCGACCTGAAACTTTCGGCGGCGACGCGCCACAATCTACTTTAACAGACCATCGGCCGGCATGGTTAACCGGCGGTTAATTTTGCAACGTTCAGCGTGCATCAAGCCATTCCGGTGGGGAAGCGTTAACCAATTCCGTTTACGCAAAAGAAACGAAGACTGCACTGGTGCCGTAATGGCTGACGACAGAACCGCGCGCCCTGTTTCCGGCGAAATCATGACCGGTCCGGCAACAAATGCCGCGCCGGAACGCGTCATTTTCGATGCGGCCGACATCGTCGATGCCGACTATGTGGTGCTGCCGCGTTTTGCCGCGGCGCCGGCGGCGCGGATGCCGCAGATTCCCTCGACGCCGTCGATCGGCGGCATGGGCATGCTGCGCAAACCGGAGGCGACGCCGTCGCGGCCCTCGCGTGGCGGCCCGGCGTTTTGGATCGCCGGCGTCGGCATCGCGCTGATCTCGTTTTGGGTGTCGGGCGGTCACGCGCTGGTCCGGCAGAGCCCCTTCTGGACGACCGCAGCTCCGGCAAGCGCGCTTACCATTTCCGGCGTGACGTCGCGCATCGATGCATCGGGCCTGAAGCCGGTGCTGTTCGTGGATGGCGAGGCGGCCAATGACGGGATGAGGTCGGAGGCGCTGCCGCCGCTCGAAATCCGCGTCACCGACAACAACGCCAACATCATCCGCTACAGGCTGGGGACATCCAACCGCTCGCTGGCTCCCGGCGAAAGATTCGGCTTTTCCAGCCGCCTCGATGTGCCTAAAGACGGCGTCAGGACAGTATCCGTAATCTTCGCCGGCTAGGTGTGCCGATATTCACGTGAGGCCGGCCTTGACCTGAATCTCAGCCCGCCTATCGACGTTGCCGCCGATTTTGAGGGGATAAAATATGCCAGTTGTGCGTGGCAAGGACATCGAGGTCCTGTTTTCGGCGTCGGCGATCGCGCGCCGCAATCTCGAGCTCGCCAAGGAAATCGCCGGGCGCGATTACCATGACCTCCTGGTGATCTCGATCCTCAAGGGCTCGTTCGTCTTCGCCGCCGATCTCATCCGCGCCATGCATGATGTCGGCCTGTCGCCGGAAGTCGAGTTCATCTTCATTTCCAGCTACGGCGCCGGCACGACGAGCGGCGAGGTCAGGGTGCTGCGCGACATCGACAATGAGGTCGCCGGCCGCGACGTGCTGTTGATCGACGACATACTGGAATCCGGCAAGACGCTTTCCTACACGCGCGACCTGATGCTTTCGCGCGGTGCCAAGAGCTGCGCCATCGCCGTGCTGCTCGACAAGCGCATGCGCCGCCAGACCGCGCTCAACGCCGACTATGTCGGCTTCGACTGCCCGGACTATTTCGTCGTCGGCTACGGCATGGATGTCGCCCATGCGTTCCGCGAGCTGCCGTTTGTCGGGGTGGTGAAGGGCGACGCCTGAAGAGGCGTTGAGCTCACCCCGAAAAGCCGCCGTTCGTTAGAATTTTCAGAAAACGTCAACGTTTCGGCGGCATCTATCTCGGCATGGCAAAGCTTCTGATCGTCGAGGACGATGAGTCCGTCCGCACCCTCGCCGCCCGCGCGCTTGAGCGCGACGGCCATAATGTCACCGTCGCCACCGACGGCGCGCAGGGGCTGGATCTGATCCGGCAAGCGCGTGGCGGCTACGATCTGGTGGTGTCCGACATCCGCATGCCGGAAATGGACGGCATCGAAATGGCGACGGCCGCGGCGAGAGAGTTTCCGGCGATGAGAATCATGCTGATGACCGGCTATGCCGACCAGCGCGAGCGCGCCGAGGAACTCAACGGCATCATCCTCGATGTCGTGCAGAAGCCGTTCACGCTGGCCGAGATCCGCGCCCGCGTCGGCAAGGCGCTAAGCTGCTTCGCTTGAGACCGCACCGGCTGCCGGCGCGGCGCCTCGCCGACGCCCGCCGCCGAGCGCAAGCAGGCCGGCGCCGATGATCAGCGCCGCGCCGAGCACGGTCGTTTCGCGCGGCACCTCGGCGAAGAACAGGAAGCCCCACAGCGGCGACCACAGGATGCCGGTGTATTCGAACGTCGCGACACGGTTGGCCGGCGCCATGCGGTAGGCCTGCGAGAGCAGGATCATGCCGGCGGAAGCGACGAAGCCGCAGGCGGCCATCTTTAGGAAATCCGGCATCGTCGGCCATACCCATGGCCGTACCAGGAATTCGACGCTCGGATGCGCCGCATGGGTGATGCCGGCCACATGAAAGACGGCCGCAACGGCGACGGCGCCGCTGAGATAGGCACCGTTCTGGTAGAAGGCCATCACCGTCGATGATTCAGTGTCGCCGATGCGGCGCGCCATCAACTGCGAGAAGCCGTAGAGGAACGCCGAGCCCAGCGACAGCAGTGCTGCCCAGTCGAACACGCCGGCGCCCGGACGCACCATCACCAGCACGCCGACCAGGCCGATCAGCACCGTCGCCAGCGTCTTCCACGAGACGCGCTCGCCGAGATAGGGACCGGCCATCGCCATGATGAACAACGGCGCCATGAAATAGAGCGCCACCGCGTCGGCCAGCGGCAGGGCGGCGATCGCCAGATAGTAGACCGTATAGGACGAGAACTGGATGAAGGCGCGCAGCGTCAGCATGCCTGCCCGCTTCGACAGCACCGCCTTCAGCCCGACATCGACCTGGACGAGAACGATCAGGATCGGCAGCGCGACGATGGCGCGGATCGCCATCACCTGGGTCACCGGATAGCCGCTCGACACCGCTTTCACCAGCGGATCCTGCAGTGAAAAGACCAGCACGCCGAGGCAGAGGCTCAGAATGCCTAGCACCATCCGGTTCTGCATCAGTGTCGGCCCCCCGCGAGCCGTTAGGGTATTCATTTCACGCAATTCCGGACGGAAAACCGCTGGGCCTGGAATTGCTCCAGATCAGGATGACGTTTCGGTGAACCGCCACCATGATCTAGCTCTTTGTTGAAGCGTGATCTTCTCCGAAAACCGGTTCACGCCTTTCGGGATCACGCTCGTAAAAAGAACCCGCTACCATTTTCAGGCAGCGGGTACGAGTGAGGACTCTTCGATTGGTCCGCGGCCGATTTCGCGGTCGCATATCCAATGGGTATGGGGACTATCCCGCGGCGTTTGACATCTTGCAAACGAATTGGAATGATGCCTGCAATCAAATTTGCTTATGGCGGAATCGATGAAGCCCGTGCTCGACAGCGACCTCCTGCGCACCTTCGTGGCGGTGGCCGAAACCGGCAATTTCACCCGCGCGGCCGAGAAAGCCGGGCGCACGCAATCGGCCGTGTCGATGCAGATGAAGAAGCTGGAGGACATGGTCGGCGACGATCTGTTCGAACGAGGCTCGCGCGGGGTGGCGCTGACGCGCCGCGGCGGCGAGCTCATTGTCAACGCGCGCCGGATCGTCTCTCTGCTCGACGAGACGGCCGCCTCGCTGGTGGCGCCGCCGCTCGGCGGGCTGGTGCGCATCGGCATCCCGGCCGAATATGGCCGGTCGATCCTGTCGCGGGCACTGGGCGAATTCGCCAAGCGGCATCCGCGCGTCGAGGTCACGGTGCGTTACGCGCATTCGGATTCGCAGGTGAGGGCGCTTGCGGCCGGCGAGCTCGATCTCGCCGTGGTGTTCGAATGGGAGGGCTCTTCCGGCGGCGAGGTGCTGATGCACGATCCGACGGTGTGGGTGACATCGACGCTGCATCACATGCATGAGGAACGGCCGGTGCCGATCGCGCTCTACAGCCGCAACGGCTGGTGCCGCGACTTCGCGATCAAGTCGCTGCAGCAGCGCGGCCTCGATTACCGCGTCGCCTACACCAGCGACACCAATGGCGGCCTGACGCTTGCGGTCACCTCGGGCCTGGCGATCGCGCCGATCTCGCGCAGCAACATCCCGGAGGATTGCCGCGAGCTGACGGTCGCCGACGGTTTCGGCGACATCGATTCCTCGAATGTCGTGCTGCACCGCAATCCGCTGGCGACCGGCGAGGCGATCGACGGCATGGAGAACGCGATCCGCGAGGCCTTCATGCTGACCCGGCAGGCGAGCGTGGCGGTTGGGCTTTAATCCGGCGGGCCGCTTTCGATCTGCCTCAGCCAACGCATGGCATCGTCCAAACGGTCGTCGCCCCAGAACAGCTCGCCGTCGACGAGGAAACTCGGCGAGCCGAAAATGCCCAGCGCCTTGGCCTGTTCCGTCGCGGCGGCGAGATCAGCCTTGGCGGCGTCGCTGTCGGCCTGCCGCAAGATGGGCTCGGGTTCTCGCCCGGCCTTTTCGATACTTGCCGAGATGTTGGGCTCGCTCCCTGCGGGCTCGCCCAGCTCGAACCAGCGACGGTAGCTCTCCCGCGCATAGGCCTCGCACCAGCCTTCACGCGCGGCGATGACGGCGACACGATTGGCGCGCTCGAGTTCGGCAAGCGGATAGGGCGCCGGCAGCTTCGGCACCATCCCGTACATCGCGGCGCGGCGCTCGATATCGCGCCACATATAGGCCGCCTTCACCGGCTTCCTGGCGAAGGGGATGTTGTCCATCTCGATCATGATCGAGCGCACGTTGAACGGCCGCCAGCGAAACTCGATGCCGGTTTCAGCCTGGATGTCCGCCAGTCGCATCACCGAAAGATAGCTGTAGGTGCTGCCGATGGAAAACCAGAAGTCGATCATCGCCATATCCCCTTGGCGGCGACGATATCGGCAGCCGGGCCGGACGACAATCGACCGTATTCAGTCGCTCTCGAAGAAAGTCAGGTGGTTGCCGAAGGGATCTATTACCGTGACCTCCTTCGTCTGCCACGGCGTCGTCTCCAGGCCTGGCCTGTTGAAGCGGTATTTCTTGGCAATAAACTCGCGATGCAGGTCGACGATATCGGCGACTGCGACGCGAATGTGGGCGCCCGGCGACCCGTCGCCATGATGCTCGCTCAAATGCAATTCGCAACCGTCGCGCGCGATGCCCATGTAGAGCGGCGCATTGTCGTCGAAGCGATGTTCGAAGCGGACTTCGAAGCCGAGGAAATCGAGATAGAATTCGCGCGCCTTGGCGATGTCGAACATGCGCAGGATCGGCGTGACGGTTCCAAGCTTTGGCATAGGCGACGGCAATCCGGAAGGGTTTGAGTGGTTCACGCAATTCCGGACGGAAAACCGCTTCACACTTTTCCTGGAATTGCTTTGGGCGAGCTTACTTCAGTTCCAGCAGCCGTTCGAGATAGCTGCGCTCGATGTCAGGGCTGAGCGCGTTGCCGAGCCGCTTGCGGATCGCGTCGAGGATCTGGCGCGCGCGCTGGACGTCGATCTCGTCGGGAACCTTGACCGAGGTGCCGTCATCGGGGCCGTTGGTGGCGCGCGGCCGTCCCAGCGGATCGCGGTCGGCATCCTGCTGGCGGCCGCCCTGCTCGCTGCCGCCCTGGTCGCCCTGCATGGCCTGCATCTGCTTCATCATGTCCTTGGCGCCGCGGCGCAGCGCCTCGAGCGCGCGGCCCTGGTGGCCGACGGCCTGGTCGCCATCGCCCTGGCCAAGCGATTTTTCGGCATTGCCCATCGATTTGCCGGCCTCGCCGAAGCCCTCATTGGGCTCCATGCCCATGCCCTCGAGGCCCTTCTTCAGTTGGTCGAGCTCGCTCTGCAGCTGGCCCTGGCCTTCCTGCAGCTGCTTCAGCGCATCGGCCAAATCCTTCGGCGACATTTTCGGCCGTCCCAGCGGATCGCGGTCCTGGCCGGGGCCGGGCCGCTGCTGCTGGTCGTCGGACTGGCCCTGCTCGCCGTCCTCGCCAAGCTGCTGCTGCTCGCCGCCTTCGCCACGCTGCCCGCGCTGCATCTGGTCCAGCCGGAAGGTGTCGTTCATCATTTCCTGCTGGCGGCGCATGATGTCGCCGAGCTTGTCCATCTGCTGGCGCAACTCGCTATCCTGCTCGCCGCCCGGCTGCTGACGGCCGGCCTGCAGGTTGTTCATCATGTCCTGCAGCTCGGAGAGAAGCTGCTGGGCCTTGTCGCGATCACCCGATTTGGCCAGGTTCTCGATCTGGTCCATCATGCGATCGATATCGCTCTGGCGCAGCTCGCGGCCGTTCTGCTGCATCTGCGGCGCGTTCGGGTTCTGCCGCGCGCGCTGGGCGAATTCCTGCAGGAACTGGTTCATCGCCTCGCGCAGTTCCTTCATCGCCTTCTCGATCTCCTGATCGCTGGCGCCGTTCTTGATGGCGTCCTGCAACGCCTGCTGCGCCTGGCGCAGCCGCCGCTCGGCGGCCGACAGATTGCCTTCCTCGATGCCGAGCGCGATTTCCCACAGATAGGACACGACGTTGCGCAGCTGGTCGTCGCTCTCGGAGAGCTTCAGCCGGCTCCTCGCGCTCATGATGGCGAGATAGTTCGACATGTTGTCGAACGTGTCCTCGGGACGGAGCGTGATCGCGTCCATCAGGTCGAGGACGCGCGGCTTGGCATTGGTGTCGAGCGCCAGCAGCCGGCGCTGCTCGATCAGCGCGCGGGCGAGCGGGTTGGCGAAAGGCCGCTCCGGCATCGCAAGCGTCTTGGTTTCGCTGGTCGCGGTGTGGCCGGCATCGTCGGTGACGCTCAGCGTCAGCTTGATGTTGGTGCCGGCCCAGACATGTTCGGTCAGGTCCTTGGTCGTCTTGGCGGCGTTCGCCTTGCCGCCGCGGCGCGGCAGCGTCAACGGCATGTCGGGCGCGCCGTAGAGCGGATGGGCCTTGGCCGCCGGCGGGTCCGACAGCTCGAAAACGGCCTTGCCTGAGGCCGCGCCATAGTCGTCGTCGATCTGGTAGTTCAACTCGATGGAGCCGTTGACGGCACGCTTCGGTTCGCCGACGAAACGGATCGTCGGCGGCTTGTCGGGAATGACGGCGAAGGCCCAGTGACCGAGATCGCCCTCGCCGGATTTCAGCGTCAGCGTGCCGTTGGTGTTCAGCTTGCCGGAGAACTGGCGCACCTTTGGCGCCGTCTGGCTGGCGGCGGGCGTGGTCCCCTTGGATGCTAGGGGGGGCGCCGTGGGCTCGATGGCGCGGTCATTGCCGCCTTGATCGGCATAGCTCAGCGTTTCCTCTCCCGAGCCGCCAGTGACGCGCAGCGAAACGTCGCTGCCCTGCGGAACGGAGAAGGTCTGGACGGCCTGGTTGGCATCGGCGGTCAGGAACAGCGGAGCCTTGCCGGTGTAGGCGGGCGGCGTCACCCAGGCGTCGATGCGCGGCGGCACCGCGTCATGCGCGGCGCGGGCGACAAAAGCGTCGCTGACCCTGCCGCCAAAGGGTCCAAAGGAGAAGGCCAAAGCCGTGACGAACAGCAGCCCCGCCACGGCGCGCAGGCCCCAGCGGTCATACTCCGGCACGCCGGTGCGCGGCCGGTCGGCGCCAAGGTTGGAAAGCCGCTCGGCCATGCGCTTCTGGTGCTCGCGCCACAGCGCCTGCGAGAAGGTGCTGTCGGTGCCGCTCGGCCGGTCGGTCTGCACCTGCACTGGGCTGTGCAGCAATTCGTTCGCCGCCTCGATGCGCCTGTCGACCTCGGCCGCCGAGGGCATGCGGAAGAAGCGCAGCGGATAGAGAGCCGCGAGCGCCGCCAGCGCGAACAGGATCAGAAGGCCGATACGCGCCGCGTCCGGCAGACGCGGGAACAGGCCGAACCATGAAAAGCTGAGGAACAGGCTGGCGACGACCAGCAGCGGCAGCACCAGCGGCCAGGCGCGCTCGAAGAGCATCGAGGCCCGCGTTGCCAAGCGGCTGAGCGCCAAGCGCCCCGCCAGGCCGCGTTCGCCGCTGGAAATGGGTCGTTCGGTCATCGGCCCTTCCTGCCAGGGCACAATAGCCCGGACGTCATCGGCAGAAGGATACCAGCAAACACGGCAAAGGCGAGGCGGGTTCCAAAAACGTGAAGCGGTTTGGCCGGGTTATGATCAGAAATTGGCCGGATTCGTGTTGGAACCGCAGACGAGCACTGCCACGCGCTCGCTCTCCGCCGGCACATAGCGCCCCGACAGCATGGCGGCAAAGGCCGCGGCGCCACCGGGCTCGGCGATGATTCGCACGCGGTCCCACAGCGCCTTCTGCGCCACGACGATGTCGTCGTCGCTGACCAGGATCGAGCGTTCGACGAAGGCCTCGGCGATCGGGAACATCATTTCGCCGACGCGCTTCGGCGCCAGCGAATCGGCGGCAATGCCTTCGGCGGGCGCATCGACCGGATGGCCGGCCTCCAGGGCGCGGTAAAGTGTCGGCGCTCCCTCGGGCTCGATGGCGATGATGCGGATGCGCCCCGAGAACCAGGCGGCGATGCCGCCGATCAGGCCGCCGCCGCCGACGGCGACAAGCAGCGTGTCGATTTCAGGCAGGTCGGCCTCGATCTCCAGGCCGAGCGTGCCCTGGCCGAGCAGCGTCTCCGCCTGGTTGAAGGCGTGCACCTGCAGGGCGCCGGTCCTGGCTGCAAAATCCTCGCTGGCGGCGAGTGCCTCTGCATAGCGCGCGCCGCCGACCACTAGCTCCGCACCGTAGCCGCGAATGCGCGCGAGCTTCGCCGGCGGGCTGACCTCGGGCACGAAGATGCTGGCCTTGTGGCCGAGCTTCATGGCGGCGTAAGCGACCGCGGCGCCATGATTTCCGCCGGACGCGGCGACCACGCCAGCCTCGGGCACCTGGCGTTCGAGCAGGTTGGTGAAGGCGCCACGCGCCTTGAACGAGCCGGAATGCTGCAGGCATTCGAGCTTCAGGTCGACCGGAAAGGCGGGACAGCCGAAATCCGCCATGTCGACGCGCATCACCGGGGTGTGGCGGATATAGGGGCGGATGCGCGGCTCGACAGCGGCGATGCGCTCGCGCGTGATCGTTCTGGTGTTCAACATGACCTGCTCCTCGGGATTGACTTCAATTAGTAACTTAGCAAAATGGCTAAATGCAAGAGGTCGACATCTTCAAGGCGATCGCCAATGAGCGCAGGCTGCAGATCCTCGATTGGCTCAAGGATCCGCGCGCGCATTTTCCGCGCCAGGCCGATGGCGACCTGGTCGAGGACGGTGTCTGCGCGCTGCTGATCGCCGAAAAGCTCGGCATCACCCAGGCGACGCTGAGCGAGCACATGCGCGTACTGACCCAGGCCGGTCTGCTCAGCACCAAGCGCACCAAGCAATGGATCTTCTATCGCCGCGACGAGGGCCGGATCGCCGAGGCCAAGGCGCTCATCCAGCAAAAAATCTAACGCTTCGTCGCCGCTCGGTTACTTCAGCCAGTCGGGGACCGAATCCAGTCCGAGCAGGTCCTCATAGGTCTGGCGCGGCCGCACGACATGGAAGCGGTCGCCGTCGACAAGAACCTCAGGCACCAGAAGCCGTGTGTTGTAGGTCCCGGCCTGCACCGCGCCGTAGGCGCCGGCGGTGGAAACGGCGATCAGGTCGCCCGCCTTCAGCCTCGGCAGGTCGCGGTCGAGGCCGATGAAATCGCCGGTCTCGCAGACCGGGCCGACGACGTCGACCTGCATGCGCGGCGTGGAGGCGGGCGGCTGCGCCACCGGCCGGATGTCGTGGAAGGCGTCATAGAGCGTCGGCCGGATCAGGTCGTTCATGGCGGCGTCGACGACCAGGAAGTTCTTGGCGTCGCCTTCCTTCACATAGATGACCTCAGACACCAGGATGCCGGCATTGCCGACGATCAGGCGGCCGGGCTCGAACATCACCTTCAGGCCAAGCCGGGTGACGTGCTTCCTGACGATCTCGGCATAGGCGTCGGGCAGCGGCGGCGGGCTGTTGTCGACGCGGTAGGGAATGCCGAGGCCGCCGCCAAGATCGACATGCTCGATGGCATGTCCGTCGGCACGCAACGCCCCGACCAGTTCGACCAGCAGCGCGAAGGCATCGTCGAACGGCTGCAATTCGGTGATCTGGCTACCGATATGGGTATCGATGCCGGTCACCTTGATGCCCGGCAGTTGCGCGGCACGGGCATAGACCTGCCGCGCGCGCTGCCACGGAATGCCGAACTTGTTCTCGGCCTTGCCGGTCGAGATCTTCTTGTGCGTTCTGGCATCGACATCCGGATTGATGCGCAGCGACATGGGCGCCAGCTTGCCGAGCGCCACGGCGCGCGCCGACAAAAGCTCCAGCTCGGGCTCGGATTCGACGTTGAAGCAGAGGATGCCGGCGGAAAGCGCGAAGTCCATCTCGCGCGCGGTCTTGCCGACGCCGGAAAACAGGATCTTGCTGGCCGGAATGCCGGCGGCCAGGGCGCGGCGCAATTCGCCTTCGGAGACGACGTCGGCGCCGGCGCCCTGCCTGGCCAGCGTCTTCAGCACGGCCTGGTTGGAGTTCGCCTTCATGGCGTAGCAGACCAGAGCGTCGAGGCCGGAAAAAGCTTGCCTGAAGACGCGGAAATGCCGGGTCAGCGTCGCCGTCGAATAGCAATAGAAGGGGGTGCCGACCTCGGCTGCGATATCAGGGATGGCGACATCCTCGGCATGGAGAACGCCGTCGCGGTAATCGAAATGGTTCACAGGGTTCGGTTCCGAAAAGTTGAAGCTCGATGAGATCGGGCCGATCTCATCGGCTCTAGAGCAGGGGATCGAGGATGAACTTCCTGTCCTTGACCGGTTTTTCCGGCTCGGGCGGCACCGGCTGCTTGGCTTTTTCCGCATCCTTGCGCGCCTGCTCCGCCGCCTCATAGGGCGTGTCGAGGCCGGTCTTCCTGCCGCAGGCCGTGACGGTGACAACCGCCGCCAGCAGCGCGAGCGTCACCAAAATCCTGCTACGGGTCATCGATCCATCCGTTCGAAACTGATTGCGTGCTGCGCTTTTAGCCGAGTTTTCAGCGCTTTGCATCCCGGCAATTGTTTTGATGCATGTCGTTGTCCCAGAACCGCTGCACACTTCTGGGCGACATGCACTAAGCCTTGTCGAGCCGCTTTTTCCAGTAGCGGACCTGCTTTCGTACTTCCGACGGCGCGGTGCCGCCGAAGCTCGTGCGGCTCTTCACCGAATTCTGCACGGCAAGCACCGAGAAGATGCCGTCAGTGATGCCGGGATGGATCGAACGCAGGTCCTCCAGCGAGAGCTTTTCCAACCCGACCTTCTTCTCCTCGGCGAGCGCCACGGCGCGGCCGGTGACATGATGAGCCTCGCGGAAGGGCAGGCCCAGATTGCGCACCAGCCAGTCGGCAAGGTCGGTCGCGGTGGCGTGACCGGCGCCGGCGGCCTTCTTCATGGCGGCGGCGTTGACGGTCATGTCGCGCACCATGCCGGCGGTCGCCGCCAGCATCAGGTCGAGCGTCTCGGCGGCGTCGAAAACCGCTTCCTTGTCTTCCTGCATGTCCTTGCCGTAGGTCAGTGGCATGCCCTTCATCACGGTCAGCAGGCCGATGAGATGGCCGTTGACGCGGCCGGTCTTGCCGCGCACCAGTTCGGCGGCGTCCGGGTTCTTCTTCTGCGGCATGATCGAGGAGCCGGTGGAGAAGGAATCCGACAGGCGGATGAAGCCGAATTGCGGCGTCGACCAGATGATGATCTCCTCGGCGAGCCTAGAGAGGTGCGTCGCGCAGATCGCGGCGAGGCTCAGGAATTCGAGCGCGAAATCGCGATCCGAGACGCTGTCGAGGGAATTGCGCGTCGGCTCGCGGAAGCCCAGCGCCTTGGCGGTCATGTGGCGGTCAATGCCGAAACTGGTGCCTGCAAGGGCCGCCGCGCCCAGCGGGCTTTCGTCCATGCGCTCGATGGCGTCGTTGACGCGCGAGAGGTCGCGGCCGAACATTTCGACATAGGCCATGCAATGGTGGCCGAAAGTCACGGGCTGCGCGGCCTGCATATGGGTGAAGCCGGGCATGACGGTCGCCGCATGCTCCTCGGCGCGTTCCAGGAGCGCGGCGATCAGATCCTTCAACGCCTGGGCGACGCGCTGGCACTCCTGCTTGACCCAGAGCCTCAGGTCGACAGCAACCTGGTCGTTGCGCGAGCGGGCGGTGTGCAGGCGTCCGGCCGCCGCGCCGATCAGGTCGGCAAGGCGGGCCTCGACATTCATGTGGATGTCTTCCAGCTTGGTCGAGAATTCGAACGTGCCAGCCTCGATCTCTTTCAGGATCGTGTTCAGCCCGTGAGCGATTTTTTCTTGATCTGCCGCCGAAATAATGCCCGTTTCAGCCAACATCTGGCTATGGGCGATCGATCCGCCTATGTCCTGCGCATAGAGCTTGCGGTCGAAGCCGATCGACGCGTTGATGGCTTCCATGATCGCGGCCGGACCCGAGGCAAAACGTCCGCCCCACATCTGGTTGCTGGCCTTCTTGTCGCTCATCGCTATAACCCGTGCTCCGGAGCAGTTTTGAAAATGGCAGACGGCAAGAGATTCTTTTTTCCGGCTACGCGCCTCATCCTTGCCGCTTTGGTGGCGGGCGTGCTGGCCGGCGCGGTCGCGGTATATGTCAGCGAGAGCGGTTCTGGCAACAACGCTGCCTCCGGGACGGTCGCCGCGGCCGCCGGCAAGGACGATGCCGCCTGCGCGGCCAAGGCCGGGCGCGCCAAGCAGGTCGCCGCGAAGGCCGTCGGCCAGGTCGCGGCCCTGCAGCCGGCCGACCCGCCGCAATCGCTGAAGAGCCTGGCCTTCAACGGCCCCGACGGCAAGCCGATGACGCTGGCCGATCATGCCGGCAAGACGGTGCTGCTCAATCTGTGGGCGACATGGTGCGCGCCGTGCCGCGCCGAGATGCCCGCCCTTGATGCGCTGCAGAAGGAAAAGGGCGGCAATGCCTTCGAGGTCGTCGCGGTCAATGTCGATACCGGCGACGACACGAAGCCGAAGAAGTTCCTCAAGGAGATCGGCGTCGAGACGCTCGGCTTCTACCGGGATCCGACGATCGCGCTGTTCAATGAAGTGAAGACGCGCGGGCTGGCGCTCGGGCTTCCGGTCACCATGCTGATCGATGGCGAAGGCTGCCTGATCGCGCATATGAACGGCCCGGCCGAATGGTCGAGCCCCGACGCCAAGCGGCTGGTGGAAGCGGCCGTGGGACCGTGACCGCCGGGTCGGTGCCCATCCGATGACCGTTACTTCACCCGCACCGTCACCACCAACGCCTCGTGATCGGCGCTCGGGCTGCCGTCCGGCAACACCGCCGGCAGCGTCGCCGGCGCGCTTGCCGCGAGGCCGCGGGTGAAAAACCAGTCGATATGACCGGCAGGTGTCAAGTCGCCGGCCGCGCGCCGCTGGGTGGGCTTGTCGAAAGCATTGGCTGTCTTCCAGTCGTAGCCATGCTCGGCAAACACCGCGAACAAAGGCTCATGGCGCTCCGGATCCATCAGCCGGTCCGGCTCGGCGGCGACGCGCTCTAGCCAAGCGGCGGGATCGTCATTGCGTTCCGGATAGGTGGCGGTCAGCGTATTGAAATCGCCGCCGATGAGGACCGGCGCATCCGCGTCATATCTGTCGATGGCGTCGAGCAGATGGCGCGTCTGGTCGGCGCGGCCGGCTGGCGTCGTGCGGTTTTCGAGATGCACCGAAGCGACGGTGACCCGATGGTCGCCGACCATCACCTGGCCGCCAAGCGCCATGCGGCCGCCGATGCGCGGCTGGCCGTGCTCCGGCAGGAACCAGGCGCCGGCGGCGTCCAGGCGAATGAGAAAAGGCCGCAGCAGCGGAACGGCGCTGGTTACGGCATTGCCGTGGAAGCCCTCGCTGTTCTCAGCGCTGCCATTTGCCGCCTGCTCCGTCTCGTTGCCGGTGCCGAGTTCCAGGAACTCGACGCCATAGGCGTAGGAATGAGCTAGGCGATCGGCAAGCCGGCTCAACAGATGGCCGTTGCCGGAGCGCGCCATGCCCTTGTCGACCTCCGACAGCAGCACGACGTCCGGCGCCCGGCCGGCGATCGTTGCGGCGATGGCATCGACATGACGCAGCCGCTCGACGTTCCAGGCCAGGACGGTCAGGCTCTCGCCGGCGCTCCCACGCGACGCCTGGCCGCCGATCTCGATTTCACCGAGGGCGGGAACGGCGGCGGCGTGGCGCAGATGGGTGGCGCTGTCGCGGGGCCCGTCCCGCATGGCGTTGCGGGCGGCGACGGGCACGTGCGTGAGCTGCGGGACCAGCATGTCTCTTGTCATCCATTTAGCCGGTTAATCACGGAAGGTCTTTTCGCCGCTTCGAGGCGCCCTAGCTTCCTAGAGCGCCGATGTGACGTTTTCATGCCGGCGCGACCGCTGCCAGGGGAGGAGAGACTGGCTGTCCACAGTGGCCGCCTGCCGATCCAGGGGGCACAACAGAACTGTCACATACCTTCTCTATGAGAGCGGGCAAGGACTTGCGCAAAACCCTTGTCACACTGCCATTCAAGAGGGAAAAACCATGACGATCATCAAGCGGGGCTTCGCTGCCCTTGCCGCCGGCGCGCTCAGCACCGCGCTTGCGGTTCCTGCTTTTGCGGAGCCGGTCAAATTCGACTTCTGGTTCGGTCTTTCGGGCGATCTCGCCCGCGTCGTCGATACGCTGTGCAAGAACTTCAACGGCTCCCAGAAGGACTACGAAGTCGTCTGCACCAGCCAGGGCAACTACGACGCCACGCTGCAGAACACGATCGCCGCTTTCCGGGCCGGCAAGCAGCCCACCGTCGTCCAGGTCTATGACGTCGGCACCGCCACCATGATGCTGTCGGGCGCCTACAAGCCCGCCGACAAGCTGATGGAAGAGAACGGCTACAAGATCGACTACAGCGACTATTTCCCCGGCATCGCGCGCTACTACGCGACCTCGAAGGGCGAGATGCTGTCCTTCCCGTTCAACTCATCGACGGCGCTGATGTACTGGAACAAGGACGCCTTCGCCAAGATCGGCAAGACCGAAGCGCCCAAGACCTGGGAAGACGTCGGCGCCGACCTCAAGGCTTTGAAGGACGCAGGCTATGATTGCCCGATGGCGATCAACATCTCGGCCAATGAAAGCTGGCAGCTGATGGAGCAGTTCTCGGCGCTGCACAACCAGCCGGTCGCCACCAAGAACAACGGCTATGACGGTCTCGACGCGCGCCTCGAAGTCAACAAGACCAAGTTCGTCCAGTACGTCACCGACCTCAAGAAGTGGTATGACGCCGGCCTGGTCAAGATCAAGTCGAAGGACCTCGGCCAGGATATGGTGCAGGCCTTCGCCACCGGCACCTGCCAGCTCATCCTGACCTCGGTCGGCGATCACGGCACGGTCGGCCGCACCCAGAAGGAAGGCATGAACTGGGACGTCGCCGAGCTGCCGGTCTATGCCGGCACCGAGCGCAAGAACTCGCTGGTCGGCGGCGCTTCGCTGTGGGTGCTGTCGGGCAAGTCGGACGCCGAATACAAGGGCGCGGCGGCCTTCCTCAACTTCATCCACGACCCCAAGACCGCTTTGTTCTGGTCGACCAACACCGGTTACATTCCGGTGACGAAGTCGGGTTTCGAGTTCATGAAGTCCAACGGCTTCTACGACAAGGCCCCCTACAAGGGCCGTGAAGTCGCGATCGAGAGCCTGACCGCGTCGGAGCCGACCGAGATCACCCGCGGCGTCCGCCTCGGCAACTTCACCCAGATCCGCGCCGAGTTCGGCACGCAGATGCAGGCGATCTTCGCCAACAAGGTCAGCGTGCAGGAAGGCCTCGACACTCTGGTCAAGAATGGCGACGCGATCCTCGAGCGCTTCCAGCAGACCTATCCGGGTAAGACCCTGCCCTGATCCCGGATAGCGGAACGGCCGCCCGTCGAGATTCGACGGGCGGCCATTTCATATCTAGTTTGTCCCGCGAAGGCGGGCTGATGGTTCCACTGCATCGGCGGATCGATGGAAAAACGCGTCACTTTCGGCAGATGGACGATCGGCATCCTGTTTGCGGTGCCGCAGTTGTTGCTGATCTTCACCTTCTTCTACTGGCCGGCCGGCCAGGCGGTCTACTGGTCGCTGACGCTGCAGCAGCCCTGGGGCGGCGGCAACATCTGGGTCGGGCTCGACAATTTCCGCTCGATCCTGTCCAACGCCGACTACTGGAATTCCATCACCGCCAGCATGATCTTCGCCGGCATCAGCACGGGCCTTGCGATGGTCATCGCGCTGGTGCTCGCCGCCCTGACCGACCGGCAACTTGCCGGCTCATGGCTCTATCGCGTGGTGCTGATCTGGCCCTACGGCATCGCCGCGCCCGCTTTGGCGCTGGCCTTTCGTTTCATCCTGGCGCCGGAAGCCGGCTTCATGGCCGTCGTCAATAAGGTTTGGCCGGGCTTCTGGGATCCCGGTCTCGACGGCGCCGACGCGATGGCCTCCGTCATCATCGCCTTCTCCTGGAAATATGTCGGCTATAATTTCATCTTCTTCCTCGCCGCCTTCCAGGCGATCCCGCGTTCGCTGATCGAGGCGGCGGCGATGGACGGCTCCGGCGTCATCAGGCGTTTCTGGGATATCCAGTTCCCGCTGATCACGCCGACGATCTTCTTCCTGCTGGTCATCAACATCACCGAGAGTTTTCAGGATTCCTTCGGCATCGTCGACATCATGACCGCCGGCGGGCCGGCCAACGCCACCAATCTGATGGTCTACAAGATCTATTCCGACGGCTTCAAAGGCCTGGATTATTCAGGCGCGGCCGCGCAGAGCATCATCCTGATGCTGCTCATCATCGCTCTCACCATCGTCCAGTTCCGCTTCATCGAGCGGCGCGTGCACTATCGTTGAGGCGGGCCATGGTCGAACGCACCCCGATCCTCAACTTCTTCACGCATCTCATCCTGTTCGTCGGCTTTGTATTCTGCGTGGCGCCGTTCGTCATCGTGGCGATTGCCGCCTCGCACAATCTGAAGGACGTCAACGACGTGCCGATGTCGCTGCTGCCGGGCAGCGATTTCTGGGTCAACGTCAAGACAGCGTGGACGACCGCGGATCTCGGCCCGAAGCTGCTGAACAGTTTCATCATGGCGTTCGGCGTTGCCGCCGGCAAAGTGATCATCTCGGCGTTGACCGCCTTCTCGATCGTCTATTTCCGCTACCCCGGCCGCATGCTGATCTTCTGGCTGATCTTCATCACGCTGATGCTGCCGCTGGAAGTGCGCATCGTGCCGACCTACGCGGTGGTCGCCAACGTGCTCGAGCCTTATCAGACGATCATGGACCTGACAGGGCTGTCCTGGGTGATCGAGAAGGTGTCCGGCGTTCAGGTCCAGCTCAGCCTGGGACTGCTCAATTCCTATAGCGGCCTGATCCTGCCGTTGATTGCGACCGCCACCGGCACCTTCCTTTACCGGCAGTTCTTCCTGACCGTGCCGGACGAATTGACCGAGGCCGCGCGCATGGACGGCGCCGGCGCGCTGCGCTTCTTCGTCGATATCCTTCTGCCACTGTCGCGCAACAACATGGCGGCGCTCGGCACCATCATGTTCCTGTGGGCCTGGAACCAGTATCTGTGGCCGCTGCTTATCACCACGGACCAGTCGCACGCGATGGCGGTGACCGAGCTGAAGCAGCTCATCCCGAATGTCGGCGGCGCGCCGGAATGGCATATCGCCATGGCCGGCACGCTGATCATCATGCTGCCGCCGCTGATCGTCGTGGTGCTGATGCAGCGCTGGTTCGTGCGCGGCCTGATCGCTACCGAAAAATAGGGAGACAAAAATGGCCTCCATAACCATTCGCGGCGTCAAGAAGAACTACGCCAAGACGCAGGTCGTGCACGGCGTCGACCTCGACTTCGCCTCGGGCGAGTTCGTCGTCATCCTGGGTCCGTCCGGTTGCGGCAAGTCCACGCTGCTCAGGATGATCGCGGGGCTGGAAGAGATTTCCGACGGCACGATCGCGATCGACGGCACGGTGGTCAACAAGCTCGAGCCGCGTGAGCGCGGTTGCGCCATGGTGTTCCAGAACTACGCGCTCTATCCGCATATGAGCGTGGCGCAGAACATCGGCTATTCGCTGAAGGTGGCCGGAGTTGCGTCGGCCGAGCGCACCCAGCGCATCCAGGCGGTGGCGCGCGTCCTGGAGCTGGAGCACCTGCTCGACCGCAAGCCGATGGCACTGTCCGGCGGCCAGCGCCAGCGCGTCGCCATGGGCCGCGCCATGATCCGCGAGCCGAAGGTGTTCCTCTTCGACGAGCCGCTCTCCAATCTTGACGCCAAGCTGCGGGTGCAGATGCGCTCCGAGATCCGCAAGCTGCACCGGCGCCTCAGCGCCACTTCGGTCTTCGTCACGCATGACCAGGTCGAGGCGATGACGCTGGCCGACCGGCTGGTGGTGATGAATGGCGGCCGCGTCGAGCAGGTCGGCACGCCGGCGGAAGTCTACAGCCGGCCGGCAAGCCGCTTCGTCGCCACCTTCGTCGGCGCGCCGGCGATGAACATGCTCGAAGGGACCGTCACGCTCGACGGCCTGTCATTGCTGGGCGACAGCCGCAAGCTCAACGTGTCGCGCACGGGCCTGCCCGTCGGCGCGAAAGTCGCGGTCGGCGTCCGGCCGGAGGCGGTACGCATGGTGGCGCCGGGCACGCCGGGGGCGCTCACGGCGACCGTCGACCTCATCGAGGAGTTGGGCGCCGGCCGCGTCATCTATGTCGATCTCGACGGTGCGCCGTTCTCCATCGTGACGTCGGAGACCGTCCACCCCGAACCGGGCAGCACGGTCGGCCTGCAGTTCGCCGAATCGGACCTGCACTTCTTCTCCTCGGAGACGGGTGGCAGGCTCGACGTGTTCAAGGCTTCGGTGCCGGAACCGGCCCCGGCGACGTTGTGAATTTGATTTGAGGGTTCATGCAATGAAAATCATCCACGTCACCGACGTCCATCTCGGTCGTCGGCGCGAGATGCGCTACGGCGCGAACCTGAATGAGCGACTCGATCGATGCATCGATCATATCAATGCGCGGCATGGAGATGCCACGCTGTGCATCTTCACCGGCGACCTGACCGATGACGGAGAGGCCGAGAGCTATGCCGACCTGAAGGGGGCGCTGAGCCGGCTCACCGTGCCTTACCGTCTATTGCCCGGAAACCACGACCGGCGCGCCAATCTCATCGCCGCCTTTCCCGAGAATGGAACCGATGGCAACGGCTTCGCGCAGTCGGTTTTCGACACGCCGGAAGGGCGCCTGGTTTTTCTCGACAGCCTGGCGGAGGGCCGCGTCACCGGCGAGTTGTGCGACAACCGACTTGGCTGGCTCGATGCACGGCTTGGCGAGACGGCGGGCAAGGCGGCTTATATCTTCCTGCATCATCCGCCGGTCGAGCTCGGGCTTACATTGCTCGACCCGCTGGGCCTCGAACAGCCGCAGCGGCTCCTCGATGTGCTGACCCGCCACGGCAATGTCCGCTACATCTTCTTCGGCCATGTCCACCGCGATATCGCCGGCACCGTCGCCGGCATTCCGTTCTCGGTGCAGCGCGGCCTGCATGCCCGCTTCATGCTCGACCTGGTCGGCGATGAGGTGGTCGAGCAGGCGCCGCCCGCCTATTCGATCATCCTGATCGACGGCACTCGCGTCGTCATCCACAGCCACGATTTCCTGGAGCAATGGCCGCTGTGGTCGCCGGCGACGGGGCAGCGGGTGCGGTAGATCACTCAAGCAACAGTGTGGGCGTTCCCTGTCCTTCGACCAGCTTGATCGCTTTCCTATCGAAAGACACGAAGGTTTCGCCACCGAGCCACTGACCGTCGAACGCGATCACGCCATCGGCGAAATCTCCACCGGCGTCGAGCACGGCCAGGCCCGCTTCGATCGTTGGGCGGTTGGCCACGACGTTGCGCATGTCGAGGATGCGGCGGATCGAGGCGGATATATCAGGCCGTGCAACCCGGTAACTTCTATCCAGCACCCAAACAAACTCGCAGAGCGCTTGAACGCTGATCGCGACCAATTCGGCCCCCTCCAGGGCCTGGGCTGCTTTCTGTTGCTGCGTTGGGTCATCCCCGACGACAAGGCGCAACAGCACGTTGGTGTCGAGGCTGATCTTCACTTGCGCTCGATACCGCGCATCCCGCCCAAAGCGCCGGCGTCGGCGATCGCATCGTTGATCTCCTCGATCGAAAGCCGTGCGCCGTTCGTTTTGCCCTTGAGCATTCCGCTCAGCTCTTGCCAGGAGCCCTTGCCCTGGTCAGCTTTCAGCTCCGCTCGCCCACCGGGTAGAAGATCAAGCCTGATCTTGTCGCCGGGCTGGATGCCGAGGTGCTTGAGCACGTCCTTCCGGAATGTGACCTGGCCTCGTGCTGTAACCGTCAATGTCGTCATGATGTGGCCTGCTAGAGCGGTTCACCGTTTCACGGAAACGGCGAACCACTCTATCTCCTGTTTTGACGCAATTCCTGACGGAAGGTTACGGCGAAGACGCCGAACTTAACCGCTCACACTTTTCCAGGAATTGCTCTAGCGCTAAAAATAATGCATAATTGCATTATTCTCAAGACGGAGATCAAGCAAACACATGCGCCTTGCCGGTGACGGTGAGGCGCACGATCTCGCCGACAGCAGGCGCGTCCATGCCTGTCCGGCGCAGGACGAGCGGCGTGTTGCCGATGGCGGCGGCATCGGGCGGATCCGGGCTGTTGAGCAGCCGCACGGCGACGGTGCAGACCGAGCCCGCGAACTCGCAGTCCGTCACTTCGCCGAACAGCATGTCCGGCGTGCCGGACATGCCTTCGCGCGAGGTCCGCTTGAGCAGGACCTGCTCGGGCCGCAGCATGATGCGCGCAACATCGCGCCGTTCCTTGGTGTCGACCGCGATGCGGCCGAGCCGCGATACGGCAAAGCCGTCCGCGATCCTGGCCGGCACGATGATGGCGTCGCCGAGGAACTCGGCGACCATCCTGTCCCTGGGCTGGAAATAGAGCTCGCGCGGCGTGCCGACCTGCGAGAACAGGCCTTCGCGCATCACCGCCACCTGGCTGGCGAAGGACAGCGCCTCGGCCTGGTCGTGCGTGACCAGAATGGTGGTGATGCCTGCCTCTTCCAGAAGCTCGGCCACCGCCTTGCGCATCGAGGCGCGAAGCCCGGTGTCGAGCGCCGAGAACGGCTCGTCGAGCAGCATCAGCCTGGGCTTCATCGCCATGGCGCGGGCAAGCGCCACGCGCTGCTGCTGGCCGCCGGAAAGCTCGTGCGGCCGCCGCTTCAGGATCGCCTTGTCCAGCCCGACGATGTAGGCGAGCTCGACGATGCGCTCCATGCGCTTGTCCTCGCTGCGGGCCATGCCGAAACCGATATTGTCGGCGATGCTGAGATGCGGGAACAGGGCGCCGTCCTGTGCCACCACGCCGATGCCGCGGCGATGCGCCGGCACAGCCGCGCCACCATTGGCGAGCACCTTGCCGTCGAGCGCGATACGGCCGCGGTCCGGCGCCTCGAAGCCGGCGATCAGCCGGAGCAAGGTGGTCTTGCCGCAGCCGGACGGTCCGACGATCGCGGTGCGGCTGCCGCTTTCCACCTTAAGGTCGACGCCGGCGAGCGCCGCCACCGGGCCATAGTTTTTCGCGACGCCGCTGAGTTCGAGAAAGCTCATCGTCCAGCCATCCGCTTCGATTGGACGTAGAGCCACCAGGTCATCGGCAACGACATCGCCACCATGATCAGCGCGTAAGGGGCGGCTGAGGCGTAGTCGATCTCGCCGCTGTAGGACCAGAAGGCCATCGCCAGGGTGCGGGTGCCGTTGGGCGCCAGCATCTGGGTGGCGGTGAGCTCGTTGGTGATGCCGAGCGCCACCATCGCCATGCCGGCCGCCGCGCCCGGCGCCGACAGGCGGATGGTCGTCGACCACAGCGCCTTGACCGGCGACCGGCCGAGGCTGGAAGCGGCGCGTTCCAGCTCCACCGGCGCCTGTGCGATCGAGGCGCGCAGGCTGATCAGCGCCCGTGGCAGGAACATCAGCGCGTAACCGAACAGGATGGTGAACAGCGTCTGATAGAGCGGCAGCGCGACGCGCACGGTGATCGTCACCAGCGCCAGCGCGATGACCACGCCCGGCAACGCGCCGACGATATAGTTGCAGCTCTCGAGCAGGCGCTGCAGCGGCCCCGGCGCGCGGATCGAGATCCAGGCCATCGGCATGGCGGCCAGCGTTGCAAGCACCGCGCCGGCAATGGCGAGGAACAGCGTCTGGCCGAGCGCCAGGCCGATCTCGTCCCAACGCCAGACATCGGTGCCGCCGGCGAGCAGCCAGCGGCCGACCGTGACGAAGGGTACGCCGAGCGACAGCAGCGCGACGCCCGCCGGCAAAAGCAGGCAAGGCAAGGTGGCGCGGCCGAGGCGAGCGCGCTGCTGCTGGCGCGCGGCGCCGGAACCGACGCGGGCATAGCGTTCCTCGCCGCGGATCATCACCTCGAGGGCGAGCAGGAAAAGGCAGCAGACCACAAGCACGGCGGCCAGCATATTGGCGGCAGGGCCATTGAAGGTCGACTGGAACTGGTCGACGATCGCGGTGGTGAAGGTGTCGAAGCGGATGAAGACATAGAGGCCGTATTCGGCCAGAAGATGCAGGCCGACCAGCAGCGAGCCGCCGCAGATGGCGAGCCTGAGCTGCGGCAGCACGACCCGCGCGAAAACCCGCCACGGATCAAGACCAAGCGCCGCGGCCGCATCCTCCAGCGCCGGATCGAGCCGACGCAGCGCGGCGGCGATCGGCAGATAGAGGAACGGGAAATAGGCGATGACGGAGACCAGCACGCCGGCCCACAGCCCGTGCAGGCCCGGAACGAAGCTGATCCAAGCATAGCTGTGAACGAAAGCAGGGATGGCGAGCGGCGCGACCGAAAGCCAAGACCACCAGCGGTTGCCCGGCAGGTCGCTGCGTTCGGTCAGCCAGGCCAGCGCCACCGAGAGCACGATGGCGATCGGCACGGTGACGGCGACGAGGAGCACGGTGTTGACCAGCAATTCGCCGACGCGCGGCCGCAAGATCAGCGCCACCACGGTGTCCCAGCCGGTCTGGATCGCGACCCAGACGATGAAGGCGAGCGGCAGCAGCGCGATAAGCGCGACCAGGGCGGCGGCGAGCGTGATCCAAGAGGTGGACCGGCGCTTCTTCATCCCGGCCGCAGGCAGTCTTGCCGGCATCATGTCTATCGCCGACTGCATCAGGCGCGCCACCATGTCGCCGGCGCCGCATGGCGGAAGCGATCTGATAAGCCGCGTAAGCGGCTCGAGGCGCAGCCGATCGTCATTCGACGCAGCGATCTCCAAACAAAAACGCTCCCGCGGAAGGCGAATTGCCGCGGGAGCACGGTCGTTCGCCCTTTTAGGACGAACGTGAACTAAAGCAAGCCGGCTTGCGTCATCAGGTCGATGACCTTCTTGGAATTCAGCGTCGCCGGATCGACTTTCGGCGCCTGCAGGTCGGCCAACGGCACCAGCTTCGGGTTGGACTCGTCGCCCTTGCCGACGGCATATTCATACGAGGTGCCGGTCTTCAGCACGTCCTGGCCGCCCTTGCCGGTCACCCACTTCAGGAACGCCTGGGCTTCCTTCGGATGCTTGCTGGAAGCCAGCACGCCGCCGCCCGACACCGAGACGAACGCGCCCGGATCCTGGTTCTTGAAATAGTGCAGGCCGACATTCTTGCTGTTCTCGCCGGTCTTGGCCTGATCGCCGATATAGTAATAGTGGTAGATCACGCCACCTTCGATCTCGCCGGCATTGACCGCCTTCATAACCGTCGAGTTGCCCTTATAGGCGGTGAAGTTCGCCTTCATCGCCTTCAGCCAGTCGGCGGTGGCGGCTTCGCCCTTGATCTGAAGGAGCGCGCTGACGATCGCCTGGAAATCGGCGCCGGACGGCGAGGCGGCCCAGCGGCCCTTCCAGCCCGGATCGGCAAGATCGAGCAGCGACTTCGGCAGTTGGTCTTCCTTGAGCTTGTCCTTGTTGTAGGCAAAGACGGTGCTGCGGGCGGCGACGCCGACCCACTTGCCGCTCGACGGCTGGTATTCCTGCGGAACCTGGGCCAGCGTATCGGCGTCGACCGGCGCGAACAGGCCGGCCGCCTCGACCAGCGCCATGGCCGGCGAGTTCTCGGTCAGGAACACATCGGCCGGCGAGGCCGCGCCCTCTGCGACGATCTGGTTGGAGAAATCGCTGTCGCCGCCGTTGCGCAGCGTGACCTTGATGCCGGTTTCCTTGGTGAAGCCCGCGGCCCATTCCTTGGCGAGGCTCTCATGCTGGGCATTGTAGACGATGATGCCTTGCTCCTCGGCCATGGCCGGGGCGGAAATCAGGCCGAGCGCCAGCGCGGCGCCGGCGAGCGTGGAAAGGGCAATCTTCATGGGCATCGTCCTCAAATCTGGAGACAGGGTTTCGGGCACGGCTGCACCTATCAATACCTGATTATTGTAGTCAACATTGTGACCCTGCTTCAATCGGTCGCCGTGCCGCAAACTTTCGTGATTTTGCGGTAGTTTGGCTTGGACATTATTTCGTCGGCCACGTAACAAACCAGGGCCGAGACGCGAACATCGGGGGTGAACTCTTGTGACCGGCAAGGACGAGGCCGAGCTTTCCCGGCTGCTCAGGGCCGCGATCGCGGGAGACGAAAGGGCTTATGCCGACTTTCTGCACCGGATCGCCGCCCTCGTTCGCGGCTTTGTCCGGCGCAAGATCGTTCAGGGCGGAGTCGACCCCGAGGATGTCGTGCAGGAAACCTTGCTGGCCATTCATGTCAAACGCCACACCTGGCGGTCGGATGCGCCGGTGTTGCCCTGGGTCTATGCGATCGCCCGCTTCAAGCTGATCGACGCGTTCCGCCGGCGCGGGCGGCGCATCGAGGTCGAGATCGACGAGATCGCCGAAACCTTCGCCGAGCCGGAGACGGAAACGGTCAGCGAGCGCGACATCAACCGGGCGCTCGACGGGTTGCCGGCGGCGCAGCGCTCTGTGGTCTCCTCGATCTCGGTCGACGGGCAGTCGATCGGCGAGACGGCGGCCAAGCTCGGCATCAGCGAGACGGCGGTGCGGGTGTCGCTGCATCGCGGCCTCGCCGCGATCGCCAAAAGATTTGGACGACAGTGACATGAGGACCGAGGATCTCATCAAGGCGCTCGACGCCGATGCCCGCGACAAGGCGATGCCGATGGGCAAGGCCTGGTGGCTGGCGGTCGGCGTGGCCGTGACGATCGCGGCGGCGGTCTTCTTTGCCACCATCGGGCCGCGTCCCGACATCATGCCGGCCATGCACACGATGCGCTTCATGTCCAAATTCGTGTTCACGCTGGTGCTCGCCGTCAGCGCCTTCGCGCTGATCCGCGCGCTGTCGATGCCGGGTGCTTCGACCAGGCGGGCGATGGCCTGGATGATTGCCGCGCCGCTCTTGGTCGTGCTGGCGGTGGTCCTTGAGCTGTTTGTCGTGCCCCAGGCTGATTGGGGCAAGCGGCTCGTCGGCTCGAACATGATGATCTGCATGACCTTCATCCCGCTGATCGGCATCGGTCCGCTGGCGATCTTCCTCGGCATGCTGCGCTATGGCGCGCCGACCCGGCCGGTGCTTGCGGGGGCGGTCGCCGGCCTGCTTGCAGGCGGGCTCGCGGCAACCTTCTATGCCGCGCATTGCTTCGACGATTCGCCGCTCTTCGTCGCCACCTGGTATACGATCGCGATCGCCTTCCTCACGCTGCTCGGGGCCATCGGCGGGCGGCTTTTCGTGCGCTGGTAGCCGACGCGCACCGATCCTTTGGTACGGTTTGGAAACGGTACCTTAATCATGCCGGCAATTGTTTGCCGGTTAGCGGAGGGATCGCCGCCGTCCACGCAACCATTCCTTAAAACCGATCCGCCAGGGTTGTGGGAACGTGCGTATTGGGTGGGATCGCATTGTGGCGTGGTTGAACTGGAAAGGGCTCCGTGCCGACGGGCACGCTGCGCAAGGTCTGCTGGCGGTCGGCATGGTTGTCACCGCCGCGTCGATCCTGCTGCCGCGCCTTGAATTGGGCGCCGACGCGCTGAGGCTCTGCCTGCAGATATCCGTCGCCATCACCGCCGCGACGCTGTTTTTGTCGGCGCTGTTCATTCACCGCATCGTCGATGACCGCCGTCAGATCGCCGAGAGCGAGCAGCGCTTCCGCCGCGCCATGGAGGATTCGGCGATCGGCGTCGCCATCGTCGGTCTCGACGGGCGCATCAAGCAGGCCAATCCAGCCTTCGCCGCGATGCTGGGCTACAGCCGCGGGGAGATCGAGGCGCTGTCCTTTCCGCAGATCACGCATCCGGACGATCTTTCGATCGGTCGCGAGACGATGATGAATGTGCGGGAAGGCCGGATCAGCTCCTACCATTTCGAAAAGCGCTACCTCAGGAAAGACGGGACCCCGGTCTGGGCGCAGCTTGCCGGCTCGGTCATCCGCGACGAGGACACCGGCAAGCCGCTTTACCTGGTATCGCAGATCGAGGACATCGACGCGCGCAAGCAGGCCGAGGCGCGCATCGCCGAGGCCGAGACCCGATGGAATTTCGCGCTCACCAGTGCCGGACAAGGCATCTGGAGCCTCGACATGCGCAACGGTGGCACGACCTATTCCGAAACCTGGG
The DNA here is from genome assembly GCF_051127865.1 of Mesorhizobium sp. RIZ17. Lineage (NCBI taxonomy): Bacteria > Pseudomonadati > Pseudomonadota > Alphaproteobacteria > Hyphomicrobiales > Phyllobacteriaceae > Mesorhizobium > Mesorhizobium sp. RIZ17. Next base: position 1,079,381 of record NZ_CP147861.1, on the reverse strand, counting down.
TGAAGATGTTGGGCTATGCCGACGGCGAGCTCGACGGCGATCCCGACCGCTGGCTGGCGATGATCCATCCCGACGATCGCGAACGCGTCGCCGAGGCGGATCGCGCGCATCTTGCCGGTGAGACGGCCTTCTTCGAGGCGGAGTTCCGGATGCGGCACAAGGACGGCCACTGGGTCTGGATCCTCGACCGCGGCAAGGCGATCGAGCGCGACGGCCAGGGCCGTCTGGTCCGGGCCATCGGCAGCCTGACCGATATCACCGAGCGCAAGGAGGCCGAAGCGCGGCTGATGGTTTCGGCGGCAATGCTGGCCGACGAGAAAGAGCGTCTCAGGGTAACGTTGCAGTCGATCGGCGACGCGGTGATCTGCACCGATGCCGCCAACCGCGTCACCTTCATGAACCCGGTCGCCGAAAAACTCACCGGGGTCGAGGTCGGCGAGGCCATGGGCAAGGTGCTCGGCCATGTCTATTGGGCCGTCGACGAGGAAAGCGGGCAGAGGATCGGCCTGACGCGTCCTTCGGCGAGCGAACGCCCGCACTGCGACCAGAACACACGCGCGGTTCTTGTGCGGCGCGACGACACGCGCTGCAGCATCCGCCAGGTGGTGTCGCCGATCATGAACGACCGCGAGGAGTTCTGCGGTCTCGTCATCGTCTTCCAGGATTTCACCGACGCGCGCGCCCTGCAGCGCCAATTGGCCTACGCCGCCACCCATGACGCGCTGACCGGGCTCGCCAACCGCTCGAGCTTCATCCGCACCATGGAGGAGCTGGTCGACCAGTGCCGCCGCAATGGCGGCGAGCATCAGTTCATGTTCGTCGACCTCGATCACTTCAAGGCGGTCAACGACACCGGCGGCCATGCCGCGGGCGATGCGCTGCTCAAGAGCGTGGCCGATACCTTGCGCAACGTGCTCGGCCCGGAAGACATCGTCGCGCGGCTCGGCGGCGACGAGTTCGCCGTCATCCTCAAATCGGGCGCCGCGGCGCGCGGGCCGATCGCGGCGCGCTCAGTCATCGACGCCATCCGCAACCTCAATTTCAGCTGGGACGGGCGCTCGCATTCGATCGGCGCCAGCATCGGGCTCGCGCCGATCCGCGCCGGTTGCGGCGAAGTGGACGAGATCATCGCCCGCGCCGACGCCGCCTGCTATGCCGCCAAAGCGGCCGGCCGCGGCTGCGTTTCCGCCGCGCCCGACGAAGCTTTGCCCGACGAAATTTCGAAAGAAGTGCCGCCTCTGGCGCTCGCCGCGGCGTCCTGAGCCGCGCCGAAAGCCTTCAGCCGGGCAAGATCAGCGCGTCGGCACCGGATGGTCGCCGCGATAGTCGTAGAAGCCGCGGCCGGTCTTGCGGCCGAGCCAGCCGGCTTCGACATATTTCACCAGGAGCGGGCAGGGGCGGTATTTCGAATCCGACAGGCCCTCATGCAGCACCTGCATGATCGACAGGCAGGTGTCGAGGCCGATGAAGTCGGCAAGCTGCAGCGGTCCCATCGGATGGTTGGCGCCGAGCCGCATGGCGGTGTCGATGGCATCGACCGTGCCGACGCCTTCATAAAGCGTGTAGATCGCCTCGTTGATCATCGGCAACAGGATACGGTTGACGATGAAGGCCGGGAAATCCTCGGAAACGGTGATCGTCTTGTCGAGGTGCTTCACATAGGTCTTGGCGGTCTCGAAGGTGTGGTCCTCGGTGGCGATGCCGCGCACCAGCTCGACCAGCTTCATCACCGGCACCGGGTTCATGAAATGAATGCCGATGAAGCGTTCGGGACGATCGGTCTGGGCGGCTAGCCGGGTGATCGAGATCGACGAGGTGTTGGTCGCCAGGATCGCTTCCGGATTGAGCTGCGGGCAGAGCTGCGCGTAGATCTTGCGCTTGACCGTCTCGTCCTCGGTCGCCGCCTCGATCACCAGGTCGGCGGCCGCGAGGTCGGCCATGGCCGGTGCGGCGGAGATGCGCGCCATTGCTTCGTTGCGAGCCTTTTCCTCGAGCTTGCCGGAGCCGACCTGGCGGGCCATGTTGCCGCTGATGGTGGCGATGCCCTTCTCGATGCGGTCGGGCGACACGTCGTGGATCAGCACCTTGTAGCCACCCAGCGCCGAGACATGGGCGATACCGCCACCCATCTGACCCGCGCCGACAATGCCGATCGTCTCGATCTTGCTCATTACCCCGATCCCGTCCGGAGCATTTTCCGCTTCTTTGAAGCGCGGAAACGCTCCTATTTGTTTATTTCCCGCAATCCGGGCGCAAAACCGCCGGATTAGCTCCGGGCCTTGATGGCCCGCTTTTTGTGCAGTGCAAACTAAAAGGGCGGGGCGACTTCGTCTACCCCACCCTTCGGATTTTAATATGCCAGGACTGGCGACGTCAAAGCGCCTTTTGCAGTTCCGGCAGGATGACGAAGAGATCGCCGACCAGGCCGTAGTCGGCAACCTGGAAGATCGGGGCTTCCTCGTCCTTGTTGATGGCGACGATGACCTTCGAATCCTTCATGCCGGCCAGGTGCTGGATGGCGCCGGAGATGCCGACGGCGATGTAGAGGTCGGGCGCGACCACCTTGCCGGTCTGGCCGACCTGCCAGTCGTTCGGCGCGTAGCCGGCGTCGACCGCTGCGCGGGAGGCGCCGACAGCGGCGCCGAGCTTGTCGGCGACCGGCAGGATGACTTCCTGGAACTTCTCCGAAGAGCCGAGCGCGCGGCCGCCCGAGATGATGATCTTGGCCGAGGTCAGCTCGGGACGATCGTTCTCGGAAAGCTTGTTCTCGACGAAGGAGGAGAGGCCGGGGTTCGCGGCGGCGTTGGCCGTTTCGACCGAGGCCGAGCCGCCTTCCGGCGCTGCCGAGAAGGACGCGGTGCGCACCGTGATGACCTTCTTTGCGTCGGTCGACTGCACCGTCTGGATAGCGTTGCCGGCATAGATCGGCCGCTTGAAGGTATCCGGCGAGACGACCTCGATGATCTCGGACACCTGGGCGACGTCGAGCAGGGCGGCCACGCGCGGCGCGACATTCTTGCCCGACGAGGTGGCGGGCGCGATGATCGTGTCGTAGCCGCCCGCAAGCGACACTACGAGAGCCGCCGTAGGCTCGGCGAGACGCTCGGCAAGCTCGTCGGCCTCGGCCAGCAGCACCTTGCGGACGCCCTTCAGCTTGGCGGCGGCGTCGGCCGCGCCCTTGGCGCCCTTGCCGGCCACCAGCACGTCGACGTCGGAGCCGATCTGGAGAGCGGCCGACAGCGCCTTGGCCGTCTGGTCGGAAAGGGTTGCGTTGTCGTGTTCGGCGATGAGGAGAATTGCCATTTTCTTTGTCCTTTCCTGACCGCTCAGAGCACGCCGGCTTCGTTCTTCAGCTTCTCGACGAGCTCGGCGACGCTCTTGACCTTGACGCCAGCTTTGCGGCCGCCCGGCTCCTCGGTCTTGATCACCTTGAGGCGCGGCTTGACGTCGGCGCCGTAATCGGCCGGGCTCTTCTCGTCGAGCGGCTTCTTCTTGGCTTTCATGATGTTGGGCAGCGAGGCATAGCGCGGCTGGTTGAGGCGAAGATCGGCGGTGACGATCGCCGGCATCTTCAGCTCGACCGTCTGCAGGCCGCCATCGACTTCGCGCGTCACCTTGGCCTTGTCGCCTTCAAGCACGATCTTGGAGGCGAAGGTGCCCTGCGCCCAGCCGAGCAGCGCCGCCAGCATCTGGCCGGTCTGGTTCGAATCGTCGTCGATCGCCTGCTTGCCGAGGATGACGAGGCCGGGCTTCTCCGCCTCGACCACGCCCTTCAGCACCTTGGCGACGCCCAGCGGCTCGGTCTGTTCGTCGGTCTTGACCAGGATGGCTCGGTCGGCGCCCATGGCGAGGGCGGTGCGCAGCGTCTCCTGCGCCTGCTGCGGGCCGACCGAAACAACGATGATCTCTTCCGCCTTGCCGGCTTCCTTGATGCGGATCGCTTCCTCTACCGCGATCTCGTCGAACGGGTTCATCGCCATCTTGACGTTGGCAAGCTCGACGCCCAATCCGTCGGCCTTCACCCGGACCTTGACGTTGGCATCCACAACCCGCTTCACGGGCACAAGGATCTTCATTTTCCTGTCACCTCTCCTGAGATAGTCGGGGCGCTATACCAGCGTGCGCCCTGTCAGAGTTGTCGAAAGCCGACATTACGGGCGGAATATCCGCCCAGCGGTGCCGTTTCCGTAGTGGCGGCAAATCGGCGCGTCAATATCCCACGACACACCCAAATCGGTTCAGTCGCGGGGCGTTGCTGCTCCACGGCCCCATTGCGACGCCGGCTGCGTCGGATCGCCAGCGGCCGGTTCGACGGGAACAGGCGGCTGCTGGACGTTGGGCGTCGGGACCGGCTCGCCGTCGGCGCCGGCCAGCAGCGGTACGCCCCGGCTGCGCAGTACCAGAACCAGGATCGATCCGGCAATGATGCCGCCGATATGGCAGGCCCAGGAGATCTGGTCCTCGCCGCCCGCGGCAAACATCACGACCTGGAACAGGATCCACAGGATCAGCGGGATGAAGGCCGGGATACGCAACGGAATGCGGGCAAAGGCCAACACCCAGACTTTCACCCGGGGGTAGAGGATCAGATAGGCGGCGACGACGCCGGCGATGGCGCCCGAGGCGCCGATCAGCGGCGTTTCCGAATCCCAGGCCACCAGCCCCTGGAAGAAGGCACCGGCGACGGCGCAGGCGAGATAGAAGATCAGATAGCGTATGTGGCCGAGCGCATCCTCGACATTGTCGCCGAACACCCAGAGGAACAGCATGTTGCCGCCGAGATGGAAGATATCGGCATGCAGGAACGAGTAGGTGAGATAGCTGAGGCTTTCGGGGATGATGACGAATTCGGGCGACAGCTCGACCTTGTCGTGAACCACCGACGGGATGAAGCCGAGGCCGAGAACCGCGGCATTGTTGAAGTTTTCACCGCCGATCGTGGTCGCCAGATAGACCAGCACATTCGCCACGATCAGGCCGATCGTCACATATTGCAGGCGGATGTGGCGCAGCCTGTTGGTGTCGTAAAGCGGGATGAACATCGGACCCTCCCGCCCCTAGATTCAGCGGTTCTTGCCGGGCACCCATAGCACGTCGGCCTTTCCATTGTCATTGACCGCGCGGGCGGCGACGAACAGAAAGTCCGAGACACGGTTGATGTATTTGAGCGCCTCGCGGTTGACCTGCTCGGCCGGATCCTGTGCCAGCGCCACCATGAGGCGCTCGGCGCGGCGCGCCACGGTGCGGGCCAGATGGAGCGCGGCCGCTGCCGGCGTGCCGCCGTTCAGCACGAAGGATTTCAGCGGCTGCAGCTCCTTGTTGATGAGATCGATGTCCTGTTCGACGCGGCTGGTCTGGGCAGCGACGATGCGCAGCGGCTCGTATTCCAGCGGCTTGCCGTCGTCCGGCACGGCGAGGTCGGCTCCCAGATCGAACAGATCGTTCTGGATGCGCGACAGCATGGCGTCGATCGCCGGATGCTGGCTGCCGGTATGGATGCGGGCCATGCCGATGCAGGCATTGGCCTCGTCGACGGTGCCGTAGGCATCGACGCGCAGGTCGGATTTCAGCCGCCGCTCGCCGGTGCCCAGCCCTGTCGTGCCGTCGTCGCCGGTGCGGGTGTAGATCTTGTTGAGCTTGACCACGCGATCCCCCTGAACCGCCCTATTTGCGCGTGAAATAGACCACCAGCAACAGCAGCCCCAAGGCCACGGCCTGCAGCATGATGCGCGCCTGCATCAGCTTGTTCGAGGTCATGCCCGAGCCGCCGCGCATCATGTTGATCAGGCCGCGGACCAGCACGATCACCACGGCGGCCATGGCGATGACAGCGAGGATCTTCAAGGCGATGAGCATCTGGCTGGCTCCGGTTCGGGTTCGGTCAGGCGCGCCTGGCGAGCACGCGGTAGAGCAAGGACGCCGGCAGGACGCGTTTCAGCGCCGCGCCGATCTTAGCCGGCACCGTTACCACATAGTGCGGGCGCGGGCGCTGTGACAGAAGCGCGTGGCGGAGCGCCCTGTGCACGATCTCCGGTCCCGGCTTCAGCTTCGACACGCTGCCGCCTGCCTGAAGCCTTGCGAGCTGCGCCTGATAGTCGGCGCGGTGGACGGAATTTTCGACATCGATGTTTTTCAGGAACCAGGGCAGGCCGTTGCTGGCGATCTTCGATATCACCGGTCCGGGTTCAATGAGCGAAAGGTGGATGCCGCTGCCTTCGAGCTCCTGGCGCATGCACAGCATCAGGCCTTCGATGGCGTGCTTGGAGGCCGAATATGCGCCCCTGAAACGAACCGGAGCCAGGCCGAGGATCGAGGAGCAGTGGACGAGGCGGCCGTGCCCCTGGCGGCGCATGACCGGCACGACGCGCCGGGTGAGATCGTGCCAGCCGAAGACATTGGCCTCGAACTGTTCGCGAAGTGCGGCGACCGGCAGGTCCTCGACGGCGCCGGGCTGGGCGTAGGCGCCATTGTTGAACAGCGCATCAAGCGTGCCACCGGTGCGTTCAAGCACCGCCTCGACCAATGCCGCGATGGATTCGGGCTCACGATAGTCGAGATAAAAGGCCTCCAAGCCGTCGGCCTCGAGGGCTGCGATGTCGGCCGGCTTGCGCGCCGTGGCGAAGACCCGCCAGCCTTCCGCCTTCAGCGCCCGCGCGCAATAGGCGCCGATGCCGGACGAGGCCCCGGTGACGATGACGGTGCGCAACTGTTTCGCGACGGTGGACGTTGTCTGAACCGGGGTTGCCATTTGCCGCAATCACTTCCCATATTCGCGACGTCGACACAATCGAGCGGAGCGCGGGTCCTTGCTCAGGAATATCGTCGCCGTCAAACGCGTGCTCTACGATGCGATCGGCCATTTCACCAATGATGACGGCTGGGCGATGGCCAGCCATCTCGCCATCACCTCGCTGATGGCGCTGTTTCCGTTCCTGATCTTCGCCACGACGCTGGCAAGCTTTCTCGGCGCGCAGGCGTTCTCGGATACGGCTGTGCATCTCGTCTTCGACACTTGGCCGGAGCAGATCGCCAAGCCGATCGCGCGCGAGGTGCAGAACGTGCTCACCGTTCGACGAAGCGATCTTTTGACCTACGGCGTCGTGCTTGCCGCCTACTTCGCATCGAACGGCATCGAGGCGCTGCGCACCTCGCTCAACCGGGCCTATCGTGTCATCGAAACACGCGGCATCATCTATCGCAGGGTGCAAAGCATCATTTTCGTGCTGATCGCCACGGCCTGCTTCCTGGCCGTCAGCGTGCTCCTGGTGTTCGCCCCGCTGCTGGCCAGGCTGGCAGAGGCGCATCTCGAATGGATCAAGCCCTATATGGGCACCATCACGCTGTGGCGCTACGTCGTCGCCTCGACCGTCATCGTCATCGGGCTGTTCTCCGTGCATATCTGGCTGCCGGCCGGCAAGCGCCGCTTTGTCTCGATCATACCGGGCATCGTCTTCACGCTGGTCGCCTGGCTCGCTGGCTCGACCATCTTCGCCACCTATCTCGACCATTTCTCGTCCTACGTGACGACCTATGCGGGACTCGCCTCAATCATGATCGCGGTGGTGTTCCTCTACATCATCTCGGCGATCTTCATCCTCGGCGGCGAGCTCAACGCCGCGATCAGCCGGTATCTGGAAGCGCGGGCGCGCGTCGGCTGAGTCGAACAGAGGAAATGAGGAATTGGAGAACTGAGGAATTGGGGAAAAGGCGCCAGCACTTGGCTCTGCGCTTCTTCTTCAATTCTTCAGTTCTTCAATTCTCCAGTTCCTCTTCCGGCCTGCCGCGCCGTCGCGAGGGCGACGCCGAGCGTGGCGATCGCCATACCGGCGATCTGCAGCAGGTTGAGCTGCTCGTTGAAAAGCAGCCAGGCGATGACCGCTGTCACGGCCGGCACGAGGTAGAACAGCGAGGCGACCTTCGACATCTCGCCGTCCCTGATCATCACCATCAACAGGAATATGGCGCCGACCGACAGCACCAGGACCAGCCAGGCCATGGCGAAGATCAGCTCGCCATTGACGGTAACGGCGCGCGTCTCGAGGGCGAGCGAGCCGAGGATCATCACGGCGGAGCCGCCGACATACTGCCACATCGTCGCCGACACCAGATCGCCGCCGGAGGCATAGCGCTTCTGCCAGATGGTGCCTGCGCTCATGCCGAGCACGGAGACGAGCGAAGCCGTCAGCGTCGCCGGCGTGACGCCACCGCCGAGTGCGCCGAGCTTTGGCCAGAGCACGATGACGACGCCAAGCAGCCCGACGGCAAGGCCGGCCCAATGGCGCGGCAGGATCGCTTCGCCGAGGAACTTTCCGGCGAGCACGGCGGTGATCAGCGGCTGCAGGCCGACGATCAGCGCCGATAGACCGGCGGGCATGCCCCTGTGGATCGCCCAGAAGACGGCGCCGAGATAGACGCCGTGCATGAGGACGCCGGCCACCGTTGCGTGCAGCGCTTCTTCGCGCGTCGCCTTGCGCGAGCCGAGCAGAACGGCCAGCCCTGCAAACAGGATCGCCGCTATCACGAAGCGGATGGCAAGGAAAGTAAAGGGTTCCGCCCAGGGCATGGCGTAGCGCGCGCCGATGAAGCCGGTCGCCCACAGAACGACGAAGGAGGCGGGAATGAACCGCTTGATGCTCTGCATTGGGGGAGGCTGCCAGGATGAACGGTTGATGACGGCAATTGCTCTAAAGCCGTTCAATCCCGCAAGCAAAACGAAACGGTTGATCCATAAGCTAAGTCGAATTCAACAAACCGTGCCAAGAGGGGCATGGCGCGCGGACGCGCCATGGTGAGGCATGTTTTTGCATCTCGACACGACCTGGCTTCTGTTCGCCTTCGCGATCATCGCCGCCTTCGGATTCTTCTTCGGCACTTTGCTCGATGCGATCATGAAGGAGGGCGCCTTCGGTCCGAGCGGCAATACGCTGCTGTTCATCGTCGGCTTTTTCGTTGCGGTGGTGGTCGCCCATAAGCATGGCATCAGCCTGAGCGATCTCAGGCTCGCCGTTGCCTGGGGGCTTGGCGGCGCCTTTGCCTTGATCAGCGTGCTGGCGCTGATCAAGGCCGGTCTGGCGCGGCTCGGATCATAATCCGGACAACTGCCTGATGCCTTGCGGCGACACGCCTGTCTCTCGGAGCGCCGCAAGACCGGTGTCCTTGAAGCTCTTGGACAGTTTCCTGCCGTCCGGGCCAAGGATCAGGCGGTGGTGGAAATAGCGTGGCTGCGGCAGGCCGAGAAGGTCCTGCAGCAGGCGCTGCACCCCGGTCGCCGAATAGAGGTCCTGGCCGCGCACGACATGGCTGATGCCCTGCAGCGCGTCGTCGAGAACGACGGCGAGATGGTAGCTGGTCGGGATGTCGCGGCGGGCGATGATGACGTCGCCCCAGACCTGCGGCCGCGCCTCGATCGCTCGCGTCGCCGACATCGTCTCGTCGGTGAATTCGGTCCATGACAGGGCGCTTGAGACACGCGCCATCGCCGCTTCGACGTCGAGGCGCCAGGCAAAAGGCATGTTCTCGGCAATGCGTCGCTTGCGCTCCCGGGCCGGCAAGGCCTTGTCGAGCGGCGGGTAGTGCGGCACGCCGTCCGGATCGCGCGGCCAGTCGCGGCCGCCGGTCTCGGCGATGAAGGCGCGGATCTCGCCGCGGCTCATGAAAGCAGGATAGACGAGCTCCTCGGCGATCAACCGGTCGAGCACTTCCCGGTATTCGGCAAAATGCTCGGACTGGCGGCGCACCGGCCGTTCCCAGCTCAATCCCAGCCATTCGAGGTCGCGAAAAATGCCGGCCTCGAATTGCGGTGTGCAGCGAGTGACGTCGATATCCTCGATGCGCAGCAGCAAGCGTCCGCCGGCCTGCGCCGCCATCTGCTGGTTGAGCAGGGCCGAATAGGCGTGGCCGAGATGCAGTTCGCCATTGGGGCTCGGCGCGAAGCGGAATGTCAGGAGCGTCATCTTTCAGGCGGCATTCAGGTTGTCAGGTGCTTCCGCCGGTTGATAGTTAGCCATCATTTGTCGCCCTGGGAACAAGCAACGTGCAACGCATCGCCTCGCTTGACGACATTGCGGCAGGGCTCGACGCGCTCTGCCGGATCGACCCGCGGCTGGAGACCGTGCGCGGCAAAGCGGGCGAAGTGCCGCTTCGGCTGTCGGAGCCGGGGTTTCAAAGCCTCGCCTCGATCATCGTTTCCCAGCAAGTGTCCCGCGCGAGCGCCGACGCCATCTTCGGCCGGCTGGTCAAGCTGGTCGACCCGCTGACGCCGCAGGGGATCCTTGCCGCCGGCGAGGACATTTTTCGCGAGGCCGGGCTGTCGCGGCCGAAGCAGCGCGGACTGCTCGCGGTCGCGCAAGCCGTGGCCGGCGGGCTCGATCTCGATCACCTGTGCACGCTGGATGCAGGCGAGGCGATCGCGGCGATAACGGCGGTGCCCGGCATCGGCCCGTGGACCGCCGAATGCTACCTGCTGTTTGCCGCCGGCCATCCCGATGTGTTCCCCGCGCGCGACGTCGCGCTGCAGACGGCGGTCGGCCATGCGCTCGGCATCGACCCGCGTCCGCCGGAGAAAATGCTTATCCAACTGGCCGAATCATGGAGCCCGTATCGGGGTGTCGCGTCGCGGCTTTTTTGGGCCTACTATCGGGAACTGAAGGGCAGGGATGCGGCGCCACCTGTCGAATTGGCCAAAAAAGCATGAAAATCATGCGTTTTTAGCGGCTTCAGCGAGAGACAATCCGCTTCACATCCCTGTCATGTCAGGCTTACAGTATCCGCGCCGTTCGGTTCTGGAACGAAGGAGGCAAAGGACGTGACGGTCGCCGTATCTCCGGATGGGCTTCCCGCGCTGGTGCTGAACGCGGACTACCGTCCGCTCAGCTATTACCCCCTGTCGCTCTGGTCGTGGCAGGACGCCATCAAGGCTGTCTTCCTCGACCGGGTCAACATCGTCGCCGAATACGAGCACGCCGTCTCCTCGCCGACCTTCTCCATGAAGCTGCCGAGCGTGGTGAGCCTGAAAGCCTATGTGAAGCCGTCGCGGCATCCCGCCTTCACCCGCTTCAACGTTTTCCTGCGCGACCGCTTCCAGTGCCAGTATTGCGGCACGCCGGAGGATCTGACGTTCGACCATGTCATCCCGCGCCATCGCGGCGGGGCGACGACGTGGGAGAATGTCGTCGCCGCCTGCTCGCCCTGCAATCTCAGGAAAGGCGGCATGATGCCGGCGCAGGCCAAGATGTGGCCGCTGCAAAAACCCTACCAGCCGACGGTGCACGACCTGCACAACAATGGCCGCCTGTTCCCGCCCAACCATCTGCATGAAAGCTGGATGGATTATCTCTACTGGGATGTCGAGTTGGAGCCATAGGGCCGCTTTCAACGATTGGGGCTGGTTGGCTGTCACCCATGTACAGGACAACAATCGAGTGCCTCGATGTGCCGCCTCATTTGGGTCCGCAGGCGGCCATCGACATCGAGCAAGAGTTTCGCATCCACAGGACTTGGCACAAGGAGCCAAGCTGTGCCTACGACGATGGAAAACTCCTACTCGTTGCGCGCAACGACTTTGACGTCGATGGCAGGGCGCTTCTCGACGAGTTCTGGGACTGTCTCGCCGCGTATCTCGGTGAGCACGGAGAGATGCGCATTCTCAGTGTCGAGCAAGCCTGAAGCCGCCACCGGATAGTTCAATCCCGCGCGAGCGCGCTGCGGAAGGCGACGGCGGCGAGGATGAGGCTGGCGATGGCGTTCCAGCCGGCGAGCGACAGGCCGAGGATGCGAAGCGCCGCCTTGTCGCAGGACGGCGGCACGAATTTGTCGAGCGCGTCGAGCACGCCCTTGCCGCCGGTGTCGACCGGGCCGGCGCCGGCGGTGCAGTCGGCCGGACCTTGCCACCACGCCCACTCGACGCCCGAATGGTAGACGCCGAGATAGAGGCCGTAGAGCATCAAAAGGCCGCCGATCGCGAGCAGGCCGCGCGTCACCCAGGCCGGCGCGCGCAGCATCGAGGCGATCACCGCCAGCACCATCAGCGGCACGCCGACATAATAGGGGGTGCGCTGCTCGAGGCAGAGATGGCAGGGGATGTAGCCGCCGATATACTGGAAGGCCAATGCCGAGCCGACGGTCGCGGCCATGGCGACGGCGAGAAAGAGCGCCGCGCGGGTGCGCTGGCGTCCGGTGTCGGCATTCATGGTCGCTGTCATCGATGGAGATCCGTTGTTGCGTCGCTATCCGTGGGCGTATCTGACGAGGATATAGAGCAAAATCAGGGCAACGGCGCCGGCGCCGACAATCAATCCCAGACGCTTTTCGATAAACTCCTTGATCTCCTCGCCATAGCGGCGCAGCAGCCAGGCAAGCAGCAGGAAACGGGCGCCGCGCGCCACGATGGCCGAGACGATGAAGACCAAAAGATTGACGTGAAGCGCGCCGGCCAGAATGGTGACCACCTTGATCGGCGGCAGGTGAGCGGCGCCGGATGTGACGAGCAGCACCAGCATCAGCCCGGCGCCGGACGACTGCCACTTCTCGAATGTGGCAATGCCGCCGAAATGCTCCAGGATCGGCCGTGCTATCGTGTCGTAGGCATAGTAACCGATCAGCCAGCCGGCAATGCCGCCCAGCACGGAAGCAGCCGTGGCGGTCAGCGCGTAGCGATAGGCGCGTTCGGGCCGCGCCAGCGCCATGGGCAGGAACAGCACATCGGCCGGGATGAAGAACACCGAGCTTTCGACGAAGGCGATGAAGGCCAGCCACCATTCGGCCGATTTCCTCGCCGCCAGCGACAGGGTCCAGTCGTAAAGTCCGCGAAGCATCGGCTCTCCTAATCCTTGGCGCCCCGAGGCGCTTGGCGGTTTTGGGCAACGACAGGCAGGAAGACAAGGACCCAAAGCGCCGCATCCAGCTTCCGGAAGCGAGGCGCTCAACGCATAGCCTGTCTAAAAAGAATTTCCGCGCCGCACAATGTCTGCGTCGGCGCGAGGCCGAAGGGTGAGGCAATGCCGCCGGTTCCACCGGCAAATCCGCAACAGGCCAGTTGACGAACACCCATCCGCCCGTATAGTCCGCGCCCATCCAGGCCGCCCGGCCTGAGCCCCTATGGCGGAATTGGTAGACGCGCTCGACTCAAAATCGAGTTCCGCAAGGAGTGCTGGTTCGATCCCGGCTAGGGGCACCATCCTTCGCTCTGCGAGCTTCGGATGGCGGGCCATCCAGAAGCGCCTTAGCGCATATTCCCCGTATGGCCTTGCGAGTAGCGCCCCGGCTGCGGCCACACGGTCAGCCCATGCGGCTCGACGCCGACGCGGATTTTCGTCACCGCGCCGCTGGTGGTGTCGATCATGTAGGCGTCGCTGTCGAAGCGGCCGGAGAGCCAGAGCTGCTTGCCGTCGGCGCTGACATTGCCCATGTCGGGGCTGCCGCCGTCGGGGATCGGCCATTGCGCGACCACGGCGCGGGTGGCGAAGTCGATCACCGTCACGCTGCCCGGGCCCTTGGCCTTGCCCTGCTCCATCTTGTGCGAGCCGCGGTTCGAGACATAGAGGCGCTTGCCGTCGCGGCTGACGACGAAGCCATGCGTGCCGATGCCGGTCGGGATGAAGCCGATTTCCTTGAAACTGTCGCCGTCGACCAGGAACACGCCGTCATTCATCATGTCGGCGACGTAGAAGACCTTGCCGTCGGGCGAGAGGCGGATGTCCTGCGGCATGCCCATCTTGGAGAGGTCGAGGTGGCCGAGCACCTTCTGGTTCTTCAGGTCGATCTTGGCCAGGCCGCCATCGCCATATTCGCAGGTGAAGATCGCATAGGAGCCGTCACCTGAGAAATCGGCATGGTTGATGCCGGGGCAGGTCGGTGTCGGCAGGCTCGATTTCAGCGCCATGGTGTGCGGGTCGCGGAAATCGAGCTGCTGCATCGCCTCGTCGACGACGATTGCGGCGCTGCCGTCCGGCATGAAGTACAGATTGTAGGGATCGTCGACTGGAATCTGCTTGCCGGGCTTGGCCGTCATCGGGTCGATCGGCGTCAGGCTGCCGTTGCTGCCGGTGCCGTTGTTGGCGACCCACAGCGTCTTCAGATCCCAGGACGGCACGACATGCTGCGGCTTGCTGCCGACCGTGAAGCGGTCGACTTCCTTCAGCGTCGTCGTGTCGATCACCGAGACGCTGTTCGAGGAACGGTTGGGCACGTAGACGCGCGGCAGCGCTCCGGTCGTCACCGGGCTCAGATGGCCGGCGGCGGTGTGCTTGTAGATGTTGACCGGCGGTGGTGGCGGATCGCTGCAATCCTCGGGGCAGGAGCCGGCTTGCGACGCGCCGGGCTGCAGCGAGACAAGCAGCGCCAGCGGCACGCAAAGACGGATGAAGCGCAGGGAAGTCTCGATCATTTTGGCTGACTTGCGATGAAGGCGCGGATTTCATCCGTCGTCCCGTTGACGATGAGATCCACGCCGAGCTGCCCGAATTGGGCGGAGGACCTTGCCGGATCGCCGCCGTAAACGCCATCCCCGGCACCGAGCTTCGGCGGGCCTGCAAGACGATCCCTGCGCACCAGCGACGGGTCGACGGCGAGCATCAGCGAGGTGTCGGCCAGGCCGGCATGCGTTCCGATTTCGGCGCGTGTGGCGCCGGCGGCCAGCAGTTTGTCGGTGTAGGGCCCTTGCGTGAACCGATAGTAATCGAGCGCGGCAAAGACCCGCACCGGCGTCCTCTTCCATTCGGCATTGAGCCGGTCGGCCACGTGGCGTTCGTCGGCCTGGTAGCCACCGTGATCGCCGATCAGCACGATGGTCTTGAAGCCGGCATGCCTGAAGCTGCGGGCCGTGGATTCGAGCAATTGCTCGAAAGTCCCGTCATCGACGGAGATGGTTCCCGGAAAACGCATGTGCTCAGTAGGCGGATCGATATTGCCTTCCGGCACATAGGCGATGACCGGCGCGACCAGCGCATTGCCCAGTGTCGCGGCAATCTTCTCGGCGAGGGCCTTCACCCGCACATTGTGCTTGCCCAGCGCCATTGCCGGGCCGCTCTGCTCGGTGCCGCCGATCGGAACGATGATCGTGGTCGTTCCCGCCGCGACCAGGTCGCGCAACTCGGTCCAGGTCAGATCTTCCAGGAAGACCGAAGCGTTTGCCGGGTTGATCGCCGGCAAGAACAACAGCAGCGTGGCGCCAGCCAGGATGCGCCGTAGCGCGCGCCTTCCGATCTCAAGATGCATACCCTTGTACCCGCTGCCTTTCTAGCGACGCTTCAGCAGGCTCCGCATGCGGTTGCGCAGGATGCGCGCCATGTTGCGGGTCTCACGGTAGAGATGCAGTTGCGAGGCCGCCTGGCGGGCCAGCCGGTCGGCATCCGGCGTCAGTCCGACCACCAGCGTGCCCATCGGCTTGCGCTCGCTCCACAGGCGGCTCATCACCGGGTGGTCCGGCACCGCGCAGGAATCGGTCATGACGATGTTGGGATCGTCGAGATGCTGCTTGGTCACCTCGATCATCAAAAGCGTGCCCGGCGAATAGGTGGCGAGCGCCTCGTCATAGGCCGTCTTCCAGGTGTAGGCGACGCCGGCCTCGACGAAGACGACCAGGCAGGCGATGGTGCGGCCGTCCAGCGTCAGCAGATGGATGCGGCACATGTCCTGCTCGGCCAACCTGTGCACGGCTTCGCGGGCGAAGGCGGCGCGGTAGCGGTCGATCGCCATCGCGGTGCGCTCGCGGCCTTTCCAGCCGGCCGCTTCCAGCGTCAGGAAGCTTTCGATGGCATGGCGGATCTCGTCCGGTCCGCGCGCCACGATGTGCTCGAGCTTGCCTTGATCGGCGAGGCGCCGCTTCAGGCGGCGGAATTCGCGATAATGGTGCGCGCTCAGCGAGGCCTTGAGATAGTCCTCGCCGTCGGCATCGCTTTCAAGCACCGGGCGCTCGACCTTGCCGGTGGTCACCATCGTCAGGCCGCGGCTGTCGGCAAAGGAGGTGAGCAGGCTCGCCACCGGACCGTCGAGCCTCATGTCGGGCAGCACGAAGACCTTGGGCAGCTTGAGATGCGGCCTCGACAGCATCGAGAAGAAGTCCTCGATGACGCCGACCGGATCGTCGCGGTCGACCAGCGGCGTACCGAGCGGGCCGAACGGGCTCGACCATGTGCGCATGACCGGGACGCCGAGCGGGATCGCCGGGCGCTCGACCGAGAACGGCACCAGAAGCCGCAGCCGGTTGCGGTACTCGTCGCCGTCGCGGATGACGGCCAGCCGCACCTCGCGGTCTTCCAGCCGGGGCATCGCCGGCGCCAGGAAGCGCGGGTTGAAGAAGACGTTGGGCTCGATCGTGCGGGCGCTGAGATAGTCGAGCTCCTCGACGAGGTCGAAGCCGGCCGAGGCCGGGTAGATGGCGAGCTTGCGCTCCGGCCTGTTGCTGGCGAACAGCTCGATATGGGCGGGGTCCGCCTCGCGCGCCAGGCCGGCTAGGTTGGAGACCATGGCGCCGGCGGGGCCGCCGCTGGTCTCTTCGAGCAACGGGACGGCGGCCATCAGGCGACTTCCTTCTTTGCAGGCACGAAGATCGCCATCACGATACCGAGCTTGCGCCAGACGGTGAAGGAGAGCGCGCTGGCCTCGAAGACCATGGCGAGGCTGGTGGCGATCGCCGCGCCCCAGAGGCCGAACAGCGGGATCAACAGCACGTTGAGGCCGATGTTCAGCGCAAGCGTCATGGCATAGACGGCGGCGCAGATGTTCTGGTTGCCGCTCATGGTGAGCAGGCTCTCGCAGGGGCCGACGGCGGCGCGCGCGACCACGCCCAGCACCAGCAGGAAGAGCAGCGGATAGCCGGCGGTGAATTCGGGGCCGAACAGCACCAGCATCGGCTCGCCCAGCGCCAGCACCAGCAGCGCCATCAAGAGCGAGGGCCAGAAGGTCCAGGTGACGGTCTCGCGGGCGAAGGCGGCGAGCCTGTCGGGATCGCCATGGGTGAACTGCGCGTAGCGCTGGGCAACGCCGGCCTTGACCGCGAAATAGACGAAATGCACCAGCGCCAGCGTCTTCACCGTGGCGAAATAGACGGCGACGTCGTTGGGCTGGAGATAGGCGCCCACCATCAGCACGTCGGCATTGGTGAGCAGGAAGAAGAAGCTCTCGACCAGGAAGATCGGCAGCGAAACGAGGATCCATTGGCCGAAATGCACGGCCATCGGCCCGGCCGGTATCTTTTTCTCCATGCGCGATGTGACGGCCATCAGCTGGCCGAGCGTCGTGACATAGGTGGCGGCGATCGAGGCGAAGATCGCCGTCTTGGCGTCGGGCTCGTAGTGCAGGCCAAGCATCAGCGCCATGAACGCCAGGATCAGTACCGGCCGCACCAGATAGGTGGGAGACAGCGCCAGCAGCGCCCAGGAATTGGCGCGCGCCAGCCCCTGCAGGAGATCGCCGAGCGCGATCATCGGCAGGCAGATGACGCCGAGGATGAAGGGGATGACGTAGTAGTTCTCGATCCAGTCCGAGGCGAGCCACACGCCAAGGGCGCCGAGGCCCGCGATCAGCGTCGAGGCCACGAGCACGAACAGCCGGCTGGCCAGCACGATGCCGCGCAGCTCGGCCAGCATGCCGCGCTCGCGATATTCAGGAATGAAACGGATCACCGAGGTGTGGAAGCCGAGGCAGGCGAGGTTGCCGACGATGACCATCGTCACCCAGACCAGCACCGAGATGCCGTATTCGAACGAGCCCAGCCAGCGCGCCATCAGCACCTGGCTGACGAAGGCGATGAAGGCGCTGATGATGCGGATGGAAAAGGCGATCAGCGACATGCGCCCGGCTTCGCCGCGTTCGTCGGCAGTGAACAGCACGGCGTCGATGCGGCCAAGCAACGGACGCATGCGCAGCGCCCAGCGCTGCGGCAGGAACCGCCCGGCAGTCGTCGCCGCGGAAAAGCGCACCCCGAATACTCTCCGTTTTCCGCCTCTTTTCAAGGTTTCGGTCTATCCGAAACACCTTAAGAAAGGGTGGGTGGGGTGCGGGGACTTGCCTTCTCCCCTTGTGGGAGAAGGTGGCCGCGCAGCGGCCGGATGAGGGGTGTTCCAGGGAAAGCCGACGTCCCACTCCGCTGGAGCACCCCTCATCCGTCTCGACGCTGCGCGCCGATCCACCTTCTCCCACAAGGGGAGAAGGAAGAGGCGCTGCTACATCCCTTGCATAGCGTCGCAGGAGACGTTCGGGTTCATGTCGGCGAAGGCGCCGGTCGGGTTCTGCTTCCAGGCCCAGACATGCAGCTCGTAGAACGGGCCGAGGCCGTAGCGGTTGGGCGCCGTGTTGAAGTTGAACAGATGACCCTCGAGCGAAGCCGGGCCCTTCGCGGTGATGTATTCGACCGCGATCAGCTTCAGCGTGCCGTCGGCCATCGGCTCGTACATCACGGCTTCCGGCTTGGCGACGTCGACGGCGTCGTCCTTCAGATAGGCGGCGTTGACGTAGTGGATGCCCATCGCGCCGCCGGTGAGGCCGCTGGCGCAAGGGATCGGCGCGTAGCCTTCGGCCTTGGCAACCGCGACGTCCTCGAAGCGGCTGTCCAGCGCCCGCACCTTTTCGGCGAGCGGGTTGACGATTTCGGCCGTGGCCGCGCCCGCTATCAGCATCATGAGCGGGGCAGAGGCGCCGATAAGGCATCTGGTCCAATTGTGGATGGTCATTTCATGTCTCCAATGCGGTTGAGGCGCGCAAACGGCGGGCCGGCCGCCAAGGCCAACTCCGGGCGCCGGCGACGCTTGTCGTCAAAAAGGATGTATGCTGACCCCGACGAAGCGGGATTAGCTGTGATGCCACCAATATTCCCAGTATTCGCGCGGGTTTTCCCGCTCATGGAGGCCGATGTCGCGCCTCAGGTAGTCGTCCTGCGGAGGCAGAAGGCGGCGCCGTTTCCGCAAGGGCGAAAACAGCGCCGACACGGCCCGTCGCATGTAGCCGGGCCGTGGCGCGAAGGTACCCGCTGGGGCGGATAAACTCGCGTCGTGTGGCACGGCGTCAGGTCCGCCGGCGACGGGTAACATCTGACCGACACGGTCTGCCCGATCAGCGATAAAAGTAGGGGTCGAGGACCCGCACCTCCGTGATCTTGTCGACGGGAAGCGCATTCTTCTGCGCAGTGCTGCGGATCGCCTCCGGCGAGGGGGCATCGTAAATGCAGAAGCTCTTCGACTTGTCCGGCGAGACGAAGGATTGCACCCAGGTCACGCCTTTCTCGGCGTTGCGGGCAATGACGCCGCCCATCGCGGTTGCGCCGGCATCGTTCATCGGCACGTTCAGGCCTTCCGGGAAGGTGCGTTCAACAAGGTAGCGAGGCACGATCGTTTTTCCTTTCGTTGATGAATCGCGCTCGGTTCAAGCGCGTCCCGGCAGAAATCACCTTCGCGAAAGGCGCGCATCGGAACCTTTCCCCATATTTGGCGGGACGATTCCCTATCTTTGCAGCGTTCTATGTGGAAGTAGGCACTTCAATGTGTGGAAGGTCACATTTCCGCTCGTTCGTACCGACTATCCAGCGGCATCCGCCGCGCCGACAATCCCATTCGCGAGAGTGACGATGCTTCTGGAAAGGCAGACGCAACTGAAGCAACTGGACGCGGCGCTGGCCGGCGCCGTGCACGGGCACGGCCGCGTCGTGGCGCTGTCGGGCGAAGCCGGCGCCGGCAAGACGACACTGGTCGAGGCCTTCATGGAGCGGATGATGGACGGCGTGACGCTGTTGCGCGGCGCCTGCGAGGACCTCTCGATCCCCGATCCGCTCGGCGCGCTCTACGATCTCGCGCGCGAGGCGGGATGGGAGTTGCCGCAGGCGATCGACGCCCGCGAGGGGCAAAGGTTGCCGCTTTTCTCCGACGCGCTCGAGGTCTTCGAGACGAGAGGCCCAAGCGTCCTGGTCATCGAGGATCTGCATTGGGCGGATGACGCGACGCTCGACTTCGTCCGTTTCCTCGGCCGGCGCATCGCAAGCACCCATATCCTGCTCGTGATCACCGCGCGGACCGACCGCAGCGAGGGCCAGATGCGGGTTCGGCGGGCGCTCGGCGAGATTCCGGCAAGCAACATCCATCGTATCGAGGTCCCCTTGCTCAGCGAGACGGCCGTCCTGTCGCTCGCCGAGGCCGCCGGTCGCGACGGTAGCGCCATCTACCGCGCCACGGCGGGCAATGCCTTCTTCGTGACGGAGTTGCTGGCCGGCGAGAAAGACAGCCTGCTGCCGGTCAGCGTGCGCGACGCGGTGCTCGCGCGCGCCGAGCAGCTCTCGCCCGGCGCCCGCTCGATGCTCGACGCGGTTTCGGTGTTCCCGCGCCGCGCCGATGCCTGGGCGCTGAGCGGCCTTTGCGGAATCGCCGCCGCCGGCCAGCTTGCCGAATGCGTCGCCAACGGCCTGCTCGAGGATTTCGGCGACGGCTATGCCTTCCGGCACGAGATCGCCCGCACGGCGATCGAGATGGCGCTGACGCCCAGCAAACGGCGCGAGTACAACGAGCGCGCCCTGGCAGCCTTGCGGGAAAATCCGCAAGTCGCCACCGCAAGGCTGGTGCATCATGCGGTGGAAGCCCAAAGCCTGGACGTGGTGCGCGAGCTCGCGCCAGTCGCCGCGCGCGAGGCTTCCCGCGTCGGCGCGCATCGCGATGCGGCGGGCTACTACGAGGTCGCCCTGCGCTACGCGGATATCCTGCCGATCGAGAAGCGGGCGGAGCTTTATGAAGGCCATGCCTTCGAGTGCCACCTGATCGGCCGCATCGACGCGGCGATGGAAGCGCAGGGCCGGGCGCGCCAGCTGCGCCAGGCGCTCGGCGACCGGCTCAAGGAAGGCGACAGCCTCAGGTGCCTGTCGCGCTTTGCCTATCTGCTCGGCGATCGCGAGGCGGCGGACCGTTTCGGCGAGCAGGCCGTAGAGCTTCTGGAAACCGCGCCCGACAGCGCCGAGCTGGCGATGGCCTACTCGAACCTCTCGCAACTGGCGATGCTCGCCGAGCGGCTCGAGGACACGCTTTCGCTCGGCGGCAAGGCGGTCGAGCTGGCGGAGCGGCTCAACCGGACGGACATCCTCTGTCATGCGCTGAACAATGTCGGCGCCGCCGGACAATGGCTGGACTTCGCCAAGGGACGGCGCGATCTCGCCCGCAGCCTCGGGATTGCCCTGTCGGGCAACTTCCAGGAGCATGCGGCGCGCGCCTTCACCAACTGCGCCTGCGTCGAGATGAACAGGTTGAACTTCAAGGAAGCGGCGTCGTTCCTGGATAGCGGCATCGGCTACTGCGTCGAGAACGATCTCGCGACATGGCGCGATTACATGCGCGGCGTGCAGGCGCAGCTTTTGCTTCGCCGCGGGTTTTGGGACGACGCGGCGACGGTCGCGCACGAGGTTGTCGACGACGACGCAACGACGCCGCTCGTGCGCTATCCGTCGCTGGTGGCGCTGGCAAGGTTGCGCATCCGTCGTGGCGACCCGTCGGCCGAGGCGATCGTCGAAGAGATGAGGCGGTTCCTGGACAAGGGCATGGAGCTGCAGCGGCTCGTGGCGTTTGCCGGGGTGCTGGCCGAATTGGCCTGGCTCGGGCAAGCCGACAGCCAGGAAGCCCTGCGCCTGATCGCGGTTGCCGAAAGCCTCGCGCCGACGCCGGCCGTGTTCGGCGAACTTGCCATCTGGCGGGAGCTGTTGTCGCCGGGATCCGAACCCGGCGACACGGGCGGCATGGCCGAGCCGCACCGCCTGCAACTGACCGGCGACTGGCGCGCCGCCGCAGCGCTATGGGCCGAAATGGGGGCGCCTTTCGAACAGGCAATGGCCCTGCTGCTCGGCGACGAATCGGCGCAGCGCGAGGCGCTCGCCATTTTCGAGGACCTTGGCGCGAGGGCGGTCGCGCAGTATGCCCGCGGCCTAATGCGGGAAAGCGGCGTCAGCCATATCGCGAGAGGACCGCGGCAGGCGACGCGCGCCAACCAAGCCGGCCTCACGCAGCGCCAGATGGAGGTCCTGGAGCTTGTCGAGCGAGGCTTTTCCAACAAGAAGATCGCCGCGCATCTGACCATTTCGCCCAAGACGGTCGATCACCACGTCTCGGCGGTGCTGGAGAAGCTGGAAGTCATCTCGCGCGGCGAGGCGGCGGCCGCGGCGCGGAGTTCGGGGCTGTTATGACGATCAGTTGATAGGGAGCCCGGAACGGCGTTCTGCTGGAATTGCCGGCGCCGGCGCTGCCCCTCATCCGGCCCTGCGGGCACCGCCGGCCCTTCGCTATCGCTCCGGGCGTTCGTCGTTTGAAAAGCCAAGCAATTGGCTTTTCGTCCGCTGCGCGGACCAGGCCTCACCCCCGTTGAACGGGGAGAAGGGAAAAAGGGGTCAGGCGAAGGTGCCGTGGCAGTGCTTGTACTTCTTGCCGGAGCCGCAGGGGCAGAGCTCGTTGCGGCCGACCTTGCCCCATGTGGAGGGGTTCTTCGGGTCGCGGTTTTCCGACGCCACGACGGCGTTGGTGTCCTGACGCATGAGAAGCGCGGTCTCACCGCCCTGGAAATCGTCTTCGCCGGTAGTGCCGTCGATGTGGCTGCCGAACATGTCGGGCGCTTCCGGCGGCGGGGCGTCCGCCGCCTGGCGGACCAGTTCGACGCGCATCAGCTGCGCGGTGACGGCCTGGCGAAGGTTGCCGAGCATGCCCTGGAACAGCTCGAAGGCCTCGCTCTTGTATTCCTGCAGCGGGTCGCGCTGGGCGTAGCCGCGGAAGCCGACCACCGAACGCAGGTGGTCGAGATTGACGATGTGCTCGCGCCACAGATGGTCGAGCGTCTGCAGCACCACCGACCGTTCGACATAGTTCATCACGTCGGGGCCGAAGCGATCGGCGCGCTCCTTGGCGGCGGCGTCGGCCGCGGCCGTGATGCGCTCGCGGATATCGTCCTCGGCGATGCCCTCTTCCTTGACCCATTCCTCGATGGGCAGGTCGAGATTGAGATACTGCGCCGCTTCCTCCTTGAGGCCGGCGACATTCCACTGCTCGGCATAGGCGTTTTCGGGGATGTTCTTGGCGACGATCTCCTCGATGACGCCTTCGCGCATCTCGGCGATCGTCTCCGACAGGCCTTCGCCGTCCATCAGCTCGATGCGCTGCTCGAACACCACCTTGCGCTGGTCGTTGGCGACGTCGTCATACTTGAGGAGGTTCTTGCGGATATCGAAGTTGCGCGCCTCGACCTTCTTCTGCGCCTTTTCGAGCGCCTTGTTGATCCAGGGATGGATGATCGCCTCATCCTCCTTGAGGCCGAGCTTCTGCAGCATGCCGTCCATGCGCTCGGAGCCGAAGATGCGCATCAGATCGTCCTGCAGCGACAGGAAGAATTTCGAGCGGCCGGGATCGCCCTGGCGGCCGGAGCGGCCACGCAGCTGGTTGTCGATGCGGCGCGATTCGTGGCGTTCGGTGGCCAGAACATAGAGGCCGCCGGCGGCCAGCGCCTTTTCCTTCAGGCGCTCGACGTCGGCCTGGATTTCCTTTTCCCGGGCCTCGCGCTCGGGGCCCTCGGGCATGTCGCCCAGTTCCTCGGCGATGCGCATCTCGGCATTGCCGCCGAGCTTGATGTCGGTACCGCGGCCGGCCATGTTGGTGGCGATGGTGATGGCGCCGGGCTTGCCGGCCTGGGCGACGATGGCCGCCTCGCGCTCGTGGTGGCGGGCGTTCAGGACTTCGAAATCCTTGAAGCCCTCCTTGCGCAGGCGCTCGGCCAGTTGCTCGGATTTTTCAATGGAGGTTGTGCCGACCAGCGTCGGCTGGCCTTTGGCGCTGGCTTCGCGGATTTCCTTGACGATCGCCTTGTACTTCTCCTCGACCGTCCGGTAGACCTCATCGTCCTCATCCTTGCGGATGACCGGCAGGTTGGTCGGGA
Source organism: Mesorhizobium sp. RIZ17 (assembly GCF_051127865.1). NCBI lineage: Bacteria > Pseudomonadati > Pseudomonadota > Alphaproteobacteria > Hyphomicrobiales > Phyllobacteriaceae > Mesorhizobium > Mesorhizobium sp. RIZ17. The sequence goes on along the minus strand of NZ_CP147861.1, from coordinate 1,055,504 downwards.
TCTCGGTGACTTCGAGGCCGTAGATGTTGCCGAATTCCTCGGCCTCGGTCAGCGCCGTGCCGGTCATGCCGGACAGCTTCTTGTAGAGGCGGAAATAGTTCTGGAAGGTGACGGAGGCGAGCGTCTGGTTCTCCGGCTGGATCGCCACGTGCTCCTTGGCTTCAAGCGCCTGGTGCAGGCCTTCCGAATAGCGGCGGCCCGGCATCATGCGGCCGGTGAACTCGTCGATGATGACGATCTCGCCGTTGCGCACGATGTAGTCCTTGTCGCGCTGGAACAGGCGGTGCGCCTTCAGCGCGTTGTTGACGTGATGGACGATGGCGACGTTCTCGACGTCGTAGAGCGACTCGCCCTTCAACAGGCCGGCGTCGCGCAGCATGTTCTCCAGCTTCTCGGTGCCCTCCTCGGTGAAGATCGAGGTCTTCTGCTTCTCGTCGATCTCGTAGTCGGCCGGGCTGAGCTTGAGCATGAAGGTGTCGATGGTGTTGTACATTTCCGAGCGGTCCTCGAGCGGACCGGAAATGATCAGCGGCGTGCGCGCTTCATCGACCAAGATGGAATCGACCTCGTCGACGATGGCGTAGGCATGGCCGCGCTGCACCATCTGGGCGCGCTCATACTTCATGTTGTCGCGCAGATAGTCGAAACCGAGTTCGTTGTTGGTGGCGTAGGTGACGTCGGAGGCGTAGGCCTCGCGGCGCTCGTCGTCGGAGAGACCGTGGACGATGACGCCGACGGTCAGGCCGAGGAATTTATAGACGCGACCCATCCACTCGGCGTCGCGGGTGGCCAGATAATCGTTGACGGTGACGACATGGACGCCTTGGCCTGCAAGTGCATTGAGATAGACCGGCAGAGTGGCGACCAGCGTCTTGCCCTCGCCGGTGCGCATCTCGGCGATGCCGCCATTGTGAAGCACCATGCCGCCGATCAATTGTACGTCAAAGGGACGCATGCCAAGCACGCGGCGGGCCGCTTCGCGCACCGTGGCGAAGGCGGGAACCAGCAGATCGTCGAGCGCAGCGCCGTTGGCGAGATCCTGGCGGAATTTTTCCGTGCGCCCCGCAAGCTCGGCATCGGAAAGCGCCCGCATCTCGTTTTCCATGGCGTTGATGGCTTCGACCCTTGGCCGGGTCGACTTGACACGGCGGTCGTTGGAAGAACCGAAAACCTTACGGGCGAGACCGCCGAGACTGACCATCCAATGGTCCTTTCGATAGCAATTTTAGCCGCTTGCGACAGACGCCTGGCGGGCCCATCAAATCCGCGTGAATGCGGACAAACGCAAAAAGCGCCCGGAAAACGGTTCTGGACGCCAAGTCGTTGGACAGATAAGAGGGGGCTCAATCGATGTCAACGCCGCGTTAGCCCTAAGGGCAGCGCCAAATTCCGCCACAATCCGACTGATCTGGAACCCTTGCGCTTACGCGATCCTCATTGGCAATCCCCTTGGAGTTTATCTTGATGTCCCTGTCGTTCCGCCGCGCCTCGCTCGCCAGCCTCGGTCTGGCCCTCGGGCTCTCGGCTCTTTGCCTGTCGCCGCTGATGGCGCAGGAGACCAAGCCCGCCCAGGACGCCACGGCACCCGCGGCCGCTCCGGCGGCGCCGGTCGATCCCAATGCCGTGGTCGCCACCGTCAATGGCGAGAAGCTGACCGAGGCCGACCTTCAGCTCGCCGAAGGCGAACTGTCGCAACAGTTCGCGCAGATGCCGCCGGAACAGCGCCGCGCGGCTGCCCTCTCGGCCGCGATCGAAATCCGCGTCATGGCCAAGAAGGCGGTCGACAGCGGCCTCGACAAGGACGCCGACTTCCTGCGCCGCATGGCTTTCCTGCAGGCACGCGCCCTGCATGGCGAGGTGGTCGAGAAGGAAGTGGTCGACAAGGTGACGGACGCCGAAGTGCGCGCCCGCTACGACCAGGAGATCGCCAACACGCCGCCGGTCAACGAAATCCACGCTCGTCACATCCTCGTGAAGACGAAGGAAGAAGCCGAGGCGATCATCAAGCAGCTCGACGGCGGCGCCGATTTCCAGAAGCTCGCCAACGAACACACCAGCGATCCGAGCGGCAAGACCAGCGGCGGCGACCTCGGCTGGTTCGGCCCGGGGCAGATGGTGCCGGAATTCGACAAGGCGGCCTTCGCGCTCGACGTCGGCAAATATTCGAAGGAGCCGGTGCAGTCGCAGTTCGGCTGGCACGTCATCAAGGTCGAGGACAAGCGCGCCAAGCAGCCGCCGGCCTTCGACGACGTCAAGGACCAGGCCAAGCAGGCGGTGATCCGGGACAAGTATTTCGCCATGGTCAAGGAGCTGCGCGCGGCCGCCAAGGTCGAGATCCCGGACGAGAAGCTCAAGAAGGACGTCGATACGATGGAAGCCGGCAAGTAATCCGCTGCCGACTGGAAATCCTGCAAAGGGCGCCTTCGGGCGCCCTTTCGCATTCGGGAGTCAAGCGGTCGCTAAAGCATGTCGCCCAGAAGTGTGCGGCGGTTCTGGGACAACGACATGCATCAAAACAAAGACTTAAAGCGCGTCGCCTGAATCCGATTCGGCGCGACGCGCTTTAGAGCGTTTCACCGTTTCACGGAAACGGCGAACCCCTCTATCTCCTTGTTTTGACGCAATTCCGGACGGAAGGCTACGGCGAGGCGCCGAGCCCAACCGCTTCACACTTTTCCTGGAATTGCTCTGATTCCCCGCGTGATGTAGCGCACGGCGGCGCGGATCGCCGCGTCGTCCTCGTCGAGCCGTCCGGCCAGCAGGTGCCGCCAGGCGAAGGAAGCGATCAGGTCGGCGACGATCCCGGCATCGACATCGGCCGCCACCTCGCCACGCGCCTTGGCGCGCTCGATCATCCGACCGGTATGGCCGCGGCGCCCTTTTGAATATTCGGCGAGCGCGGCCGCGGCCGTCTCGTCCGACTGCGCCTCGGCGATCAGCGAGCGGAAGATGTTGCCTGACGGGGTGTCGCGCCAATGCGCGAACAGATTCTCGAGGAAGCCGGCCAGATCGTCCTCGATGTTTCCGGTGTCGGGCGTCTCGACGCGCTTCTGGCGCTGGTAGACCTCGATCAGCAGCGCCGCCTTGCTCGGCCACCAGCGATAGATGGTCGGCTTTCCCGCCCGCGCCCGCCGGGCGACAGCCTCGATCGAGAAACCGGCATAGCCCGCCTCGCGCAACACCGCCTCGGCGGCCTTGACGATGGCATCGGCGCTCTCGGGGTTGCGTTTCGCGCCGATCGACTTGCGCCCGCGAGCGGCGGCTTCGTCCATCGAGGTCTTCCTTAGCCGGTGAATCTGGTGCCGATCATATTGACTTCGGCGATGAAGCGAAACGACGCGTTTCCAATTGCAAAGCCGCCGGCCAGGCCGGGAGGGCGCGGCCAGAACGCCCCTTGCGCCGACGCGCGCTATCGGGCAAACCGGCCTTCTTTTCGTGTTCTTGCCGCTCCGGGGTTCCGATGTCCGCTACGATTTCGCCGCTCGCACCGAAGAAATATCCGAAGATGCCGGTCATCGAGGGTGTACGCATCGCGACCGCCGAAGCCGGCATCAAATACAAGAACAGAACCGACCTGCTCGCCATGGTCTTTGATCCGGGCACGGCTGTCGCCGGCGTGTTCACCCGGTCGAAATGCCCGTCGGCGCCGGTCGACTTCTGCCGTCAGAACCTGCCTGCCGGCAAGGCGCGCGTCCTGGTGGTCAATTCCGGCAACGCCAACGCCTTCACCGGCAAGAAGGGCAAGGCTTCGACCGCGCTGACCGGCGAGGCGGCGGCCAAGGCCGCCGGATGCTCGGAAGCGGAAGTCTTCCTGGCCTCGACCGGCGTCATCGGCGAACCGCTCGACACCACCAAATTCAGCCATCTGCTCGCCGGCCTGGTCAGGGACGGCAGGCCGGATCTGTGGACCGAGGCGGCCAAGGCGATCATGACCACGGACACCTATCCGAAGGTGGCGACGGCGACGGTCAAGCTCGGCGACGCCGACGTCACCATCAACGGCATCGCCAAGGGCGCCGGCATGATCGCGCCCGACATGGCGACGATGCTTTCCTTCATCGCCACCGACGCGCCGATCGCCGCCCCCGTGCTGCAGGATCTGCTTTCGCGCGGCACGGCCAAGACCTTCAATGCGGTGACCGTCGACAGCGACACCTCGACCAGCGACACGCTGCTCATCTTCGCCACCGGCAAGGCCGCCGCGCGTGGCGCGCCGGCGATCAGCGATCCCAAGGATGCGCGGCTCGGCGCGTTCCGTCGGGCGCTCGGCAAGGTGCTGAAGTCGCTGGCGCTGCAGGTGGTGCGCGACGGCGAGGGCGCGCGCAAGCAGGTCGAGGTCACGGTGACCGGCGCCAAATCGGCACGTTCGGCCAAGCGGGTCGCGCTTTCGATCGCCAATTCGCCGCTGGTGAAGACGGCGGTTGCGGGCGAGGACGCCAATTGGGGCCGCGTCGTCATGGCCGTCGGCAAGGCTGGCGAGCCTGCCGACCGCGACCGGCTGTCGATCTGGTTCGGCGACAATCGGCTCGCGCATGAGGGCGAGCGCGACCCAGGCTATTCGGAGGAAGCGACCTCGGCCTATATGAAGCGCGACGACATCCGCATCCGCGCCGATCTCGGCATCGGTCGCGGCAAGGCGACGGTGTGGACCTGCGACCTCACCAAGGAATATGTCGCCATCAACGGCGATTACCGGAGCTGATGGCGCCGGTGTCCGGGCATCCGGCAAGCGTGCTGGCGGTCGTGCGCCGCTACGAGGCGGCGGGCTTTCGTGCCTGGCCGGCGGCCGCGGTCCATTATGACGGGACCTGGGTGGTGCGGCTCACGGCCGGACACCCCGCCAAGCGCCTGAACTCCGTCAATCCACTCGATCCGGGCGACACGCACGCCATCGAGGAGCGCATCGGCCGCGCCGCAAGGCGGTTCGATGCCTATGGCCGGCCGCTGACCTTTCGCATGTCGCCGCTGTCGGGACAGGTTCTGTCCACGCATCTCGACAAGGCCGGCTGGAACAGGTTCGACGAATCCCTGGTGATGCGGCTGCCACTGAAAGAGGTCGAGCTCGGCGCGGCCATGGACCAGATTCCGCTCAAGGACATCAGCCGCTTCATCGGCGCGTCGCTGAGGACGAGCGGCTCGGACGCCTCGTTGCGGCCCGGCCTGTCGGAGGTCATCGGCGCCATCCAGCCGGAAGCCGGGCTGTTCGCGCTCGAGGACGGCAACGAGCCGCTGGCGACGCTAATCTGCGTCCATGACGGCGATCTCGCGGGCCTGTTCGAGGTCGCCACCGAAAAGTCGGCGCGCAAGAAGGGCCATGGCCGCAATCTTATCCTGTCGGCGCTGAAATGGGCGCGGCTGCGCGGCGCGCGCGAGGCCTGGCTACAGGTCGAGGCCGGCAATCTACCGGCGCTCTCGCTCTACCGGTCGCTCGGCTTCGAGGAAGTCTATCGCTACCACTATCGACGGCCGCCGGGCGCATGAGCGAGGTCAAGCCAACCGGAAAGCGCCTGTTGCTGGTCGCTGCCTGCGCGCTGGTCGACACCGACCGGCGCGTGCTGCTGGCGCAGCGCCCGGAAGGAAAGCAGCTTGCCGGTCTGTGGGAGTTTCCGGGCGGCAAGGTCGAGCCGGGCGAAACGCCGGAGGAATGCCTGGTTCGCGAACTCAATGAGGAGCTCGGCATCGAGACGGAGATTCCGTGCCTGGCGCCGCTCACCTTTGCCAGCCATTCCTATGACGATTTCCATCTCCTGATGCCGCTTTATGTCTGCCGCCGCTTCCGCGGGATCGCGCAGCCGAGGGAAGGGCAGGGGCTCAAATGGGTCAGGCCCCGGCAGATGCGCGACTATCCGATGCCGCCGGCCGACGCGCCGCTGATCCAGTTCCTCATCGACCTTTTGTAGTTTCACGGTCGCCTTAGCGGCAGTTCATCGTTTCTCGGGCGCGGTGACATTTCACGCTTTTTCCGGAGCTGCTTTAGCCAGCGTTAATGGAAGATTTATCTCGACGTGAAAAATTGCGCGAGGCCGTTTCGCGCGGCGATATCGTCGATGACTGGGAAACACGGCATGAGCCTTGAAAGAGACTGGGACTCGATTCGGCCCGACCGAGGCTTCCGCGCGGTGGACGCCGGCATGGGCATCCTGCGGATCACGCTTCTCTTCGGCTCGGCCGCAGTGGCGCTGGCGCTGATCGCGACGCCTTTCCTGGACAGCCAGACCCGGCCGCAGAGCGCCCGTGACGGCTTCTCCAGCGGGCTCGACATGACGGCGACCGGATCGATCGGCCATCGCCCCAATACATATACTGTGCGCCGAAGCGTGCTGCAGCCTTTGCCCAGTTCAATCTGCGTCATCCGCAATGACGGCAGCCGCAGCGGCGAGTGCTGACTTGGTTAATGATTTGGCGGCAGGGCGGCGTTTCACTCGCTGTTAAGCTTTTACCGTTAACCTTTCTTAACGGGTAGGACATTAGAGTTCCCGCATAAGGGATCGATGACCATGAAAAACCTGCTGCAACAATTCATTGAAGATGAAACAGGCGCCACGGCCGTCGAATATGGCCTGATCGTCGTGGTGTTGTCGCTCGTCATTGTCGGCGGGGTCAGCCAAGCCTCCAGTGCGCTCCAGTGGTTGTTCAGCGACAACAACAGCAGATTGGTCCAGGCCTTTTCCCACTGACGTGGGCCAACCGCCATCGCAGCTGAGGCAGTTAAGTCTTAGGCGGGTTCTCCAGGACGGATTTCAGCGAAACCTTGGCCGATCCGGGTTTGAGCGGCTTTTGCTGCGAGGCGTCGGGCGCCCAACCCGACATCCAGACAATCGAAAAACTTGCGCGGATACGGCCATCCGGATCCGAGAATCGCTCGGCATAGATTTCGGCGGCGCGGGCAAACAGGCGTCTGCCGGCTGGCCGCCGGCTGCGATCGAGGAGAGCGCTGGTTTCGCCCATGGCGCGCAGATCGGCGACAAGATCGAACAGCGTATCGTAGCGCACCGCGACCGTTTCGACATCGGCGACAGGCAAAGCCAGGCCGGCGCGCTGCAACAGCGCGCCCGCGTCGCGCACGTCGGTGAAAGGAAGGATGCGCGGGCTCGCGCCGCCAAAAAGCTCCGTCTCGGCCGCAAGCATGCTCTCGCGCAACTCCGTGAGCGTGCCTGCGCCGGCGAAAGCGCCGAGGAACAGCCCGTCCGGTCTCAGCGCCCGGCGGATTTGCGCCAGCACGCCGGGAATGTCGTTCATCGCGTGCAGCGAGAGCAGGGAAACGACGAGATCGAGGCTGCCTTCCTCGAACGGCACGGTCTCCGGCGGCGCCACCAGGCCGGGGCCGCCGGCCAGAAGCGCTTCGTCCATCTCGACGCGCACGATCTCGCCGACCTTGCCGCTGCCGGCAAGCACGTCCGCCGCCGCCGACGTCTGGCAGAACAGCGCGGCCGCCTTGCCGAAGCGGCGTTCGACGGCGCCCAGCCGGTCGGCAAGGTCTTCCGCGGCGCGCCGCATCAGGAAATCGGCGCCTTCGACGGGGCGGGCGAGAGCCCTGCGCTTGCGCGCGAGCCAGAGCTCGGTGTCGATCAAGGGCTGCAATGAAAAGCTTCCTGTTGTCCGCGCGTGCCGCAGTGGTGTTAAGGTGGCGCGAGGTTCCTTTCACGTGGCCGATCCGGTGCACAAGATCAAGACCACAGCGGTCCAGGATATGACGCGGCAGGCGCTGGCCTGGCCGGCGCGCCTGTTGTTTCCGCCGGTTTGCGCCGGCTGCCGTCGCCATGTGTCGCAGCCTGGCGTGCTGTGCGGCGCCTGCTGGCCCAAGCTGAGACTGCTGGAGAAGCCGTGGTGCCCGGTGATGGGCACGCCCTTCACCCACGACATGGGCGAGGGGTTTTTGTCGGCCGAGGCGATCGCCGATCCTCCGCCCTTCGAGCGGGCGCGGGCGGCCGTCGTCTATTCAGGCGTCGCGCGGCAGATGGTGCAGGGGCTGAAATATCAGGATCGAACCGACCTCGCGCCCTGGATGGCGAACTGGATGATGCGCGCCGGCGCCGAGCTGATCGCGGAGGCCGACCTGGTCATGCCGGTGCCGTTGCACTGGCGGCGCTTCTTCCGGCGCCAGTTCAACCAGTCGGCGGAGCTTGGACGGGCCGTTGCAAAGCTCGGCGGGCTGCCCTTCTCGCCATCCGCGATCCGGCGCGTGAAGCTGACGCGCCAGCAGGTCGGGCTCGAACGGCACGAGCGCGAGGAGAATGTGCGCGCCGCATTCCGCGTGCCGCCGGACGCCGAGATCGAGATAGCGGGGCGCCGGGTGCTGGTGGTCGACGATGTCTACACCACCGGCGCGACGGTGCGGGCGGTCGCCAAGGCGCTGAAGAGGGGCGGCGCCGGAGCCGTCGACATCCTCACTTTCGCGCGCGTCCTGCCCGGGGACTTTCGGCCCGATGAGTCCGCGACTATATAGGTTTGAGTTTGTTGTTTGCCGCATGTCGCTTTCGTACCTGATTGGACGGCATGCATGAGGACTGCCGGCCAATGGCTGATGTGACGATCTACACCCGCATGATGTGCGGCTACTGCAGCGCCGCCAAGCGGTTGCTCGACCGCAAGGGGGTGCCCTATACCGAGCACGACGCCTCGTTCTCGCCGGAATTGCGCCAGGAAATGATTTCGAAGGCGCATGGGCGAGCCACCTTTCCGCAGATTTTCATCGGCGACACGCATGTCGGCGGCTGCGACGACCTCCACGATCTGGAGTCGCAGGGCCGGCTGGACGCGCTGCTCGCCAACGGGAGATGACCATGGGTAGTTTCAAGGCCGCCGCCGTGCAGATGTGTTCGGGCACCAGTCCGGAGCGCAACGCCGCCGACATGGAGATTTTGGTCCGCCAGGCCGCCGGCCAGGGTGCCACCTATGTCCAGACGCCGGAAATGACCGGAGCGCTGGTGCGCGACAAGGAAGCCGGCGCGGCCGCTTTCACCACCGAGGACAAGGACATCGTCGTCGCCACCGCGCGCAGGTTGGCGAAGGAGCTCGGCATTTACCTGCATATCGGCTCGACGGCGATTCGCCGCGCCGACGGCAAGCTCGCCAACCGCGCGTTCCTGTTTTCGCCCGACGGCGCCGCGATTGCCGGCTATGACAAGATCCATATGTTCGACGTCGATCTCGACAATGGCGAGAGCTGGCGCGAATCCGCGGCCTACGAGCCGGGGACGGAAGCTACCGTGACCGATATCAACGGGACGAAGCTTGGCTTTGCCGTGTGCTACGACCTGCGCTTCCCGCAGCTGTTCCGCGCCGAGGCGATGGCCGGGGCCGAAGTGCTGACGGTGCCTGCCGCCTTCACGCGCCAGACCGGCGAGGCCCACTGGCATGTGCTGCTGCGCGCCCGCGCCATCGAGAACGGCGCCTATGTCGTCGCCGCAGCGCAAGGCGGCCTGCATGAGGACGGGCGCGAGACCTATGGCCATTCGCTGATCGTCGATCCATGGGGGCGCATCATCGCCGAGGCATCGCATAACGAGCCCGGCGTGATCGTCGCCGAGATCGATCCGGCCCAGTCGTTGGCCGCGCGCCGCAAGATTCCCAATCTGAAGAACGCGCGGGATTTCACCGTCAATGCCGGGACAAGCGAAGCGCCGCGTCTCAGGGGTGCCGCTTCTTGATCCGTTTTTCACTGATCTGCGAACACGAGCACGAATTCGAAGCGTGGTTCCGCAGCAATGATGATTTCGACACCCAGAAGAAGCGCGGCTTCGTCGATTGCCCGCGCTGCGGCTCGCACAAGGTCGAGAAAGCGCTGATGGCGCCCGCCGTCTCCACGTCGCGCAAACAGGAGAAGGTCGCCTTGGCCATGGGCGAGGCGCAGAAGCAGGCGCTGGCGCAGCTGAAGGCTCTGGCAGAGAAGGTGCGCGAGAATGCCGACTATGTCGGCGACAAATTCGCCGAGGAAGCGCGCAAGATCCATTTCGGCGAGACCGATCCGCGCGGCATCTACGGCGAAGCGACGCCCGAAGAAGCGCAGAGCCTCGCCGAGGACGGCGTCGAATTCATGCCGATCCCGAGCTTTCCGGACGACCGGAATTAGGACGGCGACCTCAAGCTTCCGATCAGTTTTTTCAGCAGTTTCGCCAACATTTCCCGGTCCTCGTGCGTCAGGCCGGCGAGGATCTCATGCTCGTTGGCGACGTGGGCGGTGAGCGCCTCGTCGGTGAGCTCACGGCCTTTCGCGGTGAGCTCGACGACGACGCCACGCCGGTCGCTGGGGTGCGGCGCGCGCCGTGTCAGGCCGGCCTTCTCCAGGCGGTCGAGGCGAGCGGTCATGGCGCCCGACGTCACCATCGTCGCCTCGTAGAGCTCGGTCGGCGTCAGCGCGTAGGGCGCGCCGGACCGGCGCAGCGTCGCCAGCACGTCGAATTCGCCGGACTGCAGCCCAAAGCGGGCAAAGACCGGCGCCAGCCGGTCGCGCGCGATCAGCGACGAGGCCTCGTTGAGCCGCCCGATGACGCCCATCGGCGACACATCCAGGTCCGGCCGCTCACGTCGCCACTGCTCCATGGCCCTGCCCGCTCGATCCATATCGCTCACCGTGAAGTATCTTGACGTAAAGAATCTTTGCGCTATCTTATCGCAATGAGAACCGGCCGCCAAGCGGTCTCGCGGAGACAGGACAGCCCGATGAAACTTATCTGGGATTCGGCGATCGGCCTTCTGGTGGTGACGGGCGGGCTGCTCGGCATGACGTTGCCGTTCGGCAAGCTCGCTACCGCCGCCGGCGTGCCGGCCATGGTCTGGGCCTTCGTTATTTCGCTGGGCGCTGGCGGTGTGCTGCTGCTGGCGCTTCTCTTGCGCGGCGAACGCATCCGGCTGACGCCGCGCAAGCTGCGTTATTTCTTCGTCACCGCGGCGATTTCCTATGCCATTCCCAATCTTTTGATGTTCTCGGCCATCCCGCATCTCGGCGCCGGTTACACCGGCATCATGTTCACGCTGTCGCCGGTGATCACGCTGGTGTTCTCGATCCTGCTCGGCGTCAGGCGTCCCAATCTGCTCGGTGTCATCGGCATCGTCGTCGGCTTCGTCGGCGCGGCGATGGTCGCGCTGACGCGCGGCGAGGCCGGCCAGCCAGCCGACTATTTCTGGGTTGCCATAGGATTGCTCATTCCGGTCAGCCTCGCCGCCGGCAACATCTATCGCACCGTCGACTGGCCGGAAGGCACCGGCCCGATCGAGCTTGCCGTCGGCAGCCATCTGGCCTCGGCCACGCTGCTTCTCGTCGGCATCCTCGGCCTTCTGGGCACGCATGCCTTCGCCCCGCTCGGCGCCGTGCCGCTGGTGGTGGTCGGCCAGGTTGCGTCGGCCTCGGCGATGTTCGCCTTCTTCTTCCGTCTGCAGGCGGTCGGCGGCCCGGTCTATCTCAGCCAGATCGGCTATGTGGCGGCGGCCGTCGGCCTGTTCGCGGGCACGATCTTCCTCGGCGAGCACTACCAGCTTCTGACCTGGCTGGGCGCCGCCATCATCACCGCCGGCGTTTTCATCACGACCAAGGCACAAAGCCAGGCCGGCGCGCCGACGCCGGTCCGGATCGAGCCGGCATCGTCCACGAGCTAATCCGCTTTGCCGGAGGATTCCGGCTGCGGATGGCGGCGGCGATGGGTGGCGGCGGCGCGCGCCGCCTGCTCATAGATGCCCGTCATCAACTCCAACGTGCGCGCGACGTCCTCGAGCTTCTCGGCCATCTCGGGAATGCGCTTCACCGCCTCGATGAGCAGGACCGAACGGATATCGGCATAGCGCTCCGTCACCCGATGACCGAGCGGCGTCACCTCATAGGTCACGCCCGCCCTGCCGCTGCCGGTGCGCGTGATCAGCCCGCCCTTCAACAGCTTGCGCAGGCTGTACTGGATGTTGGGAATGTCGTCGCGATTGGTCATCTGGGCGAGATCGCGGACGCTTTTGGGCCGATCGTTCATCCTGATGACGTGGAGCAGCGCGTTTTCGGGCCCGCTGGCCGAAAACTCTATCACCGTGGCGAGACATTCCGCCTGCCAGTGGCCGAACGCCTCATATGACCGCATCAGCGCGTATTCGACCTCGGTGACGTCGATCTCCAGCGGCGTGCGCGCCAGATGCCAGCCGCGGTCGAGCAGTTCTTCCTGTGTTTCCAAAGATTTGCGACGCTCGTTCATCCGCCTGTCCCTCCGCGCCAAGGATGCGCCGATCCATGCGATTGCGTCTACATGAATTTATGATAGACTTTCTATTATAAATTATAACGAAAAACGGAGGAGAACATCGTCATGAGCATGCTCGACAAGTCCGCGACCGGCACGCAGCCCTTCTTTCTCGGCACATTCGCGTCCAACTGCTCCGGCGGCATGACCGTCACAAAGGTCGACGAGCGCTGGGACAATTCCTGGGACAACAATGTCAAGCTCGCCCGGCTTCTCGACGAAGCCGGCATCGACTTCATGCTGCCGATCGCCCGCTGGATCGGTTACGGCGGTGAAACCAATTTTCATGGCAACGTGCTTGAGACGATCACCTGGGCGGCTGGGCTGCTGGCGCTCACCCGCAATCTCACAGTCTTTGCCACCACCCACACGGCGGCCAATCATCCGGTGGTCGTGGCCAAGCAACTGGCGACCATCGACCAGATCAGCCGCGGTCGCATCGGCCTCAACATCGTCGCCGGCTGGAACAAGCCGGAATACGAGGCGCTTGGGCTGACGCTGCCCGACGACCACATCACACGCTATGGCTATGCGCAGGAATGGTTCGACATCGTGCGCGCCCTGTGGAGCCGCACGGAAGCCTTCGACTGGGACGGCACCTGGTTCAAGCTCAAGAACGTGCTCGGCGATCCGCGTCCGTCCTCGCCGCCGCCGATCCTCAACGCGGCCGGCTCGGAGGAAGGGCGCAAATTCGCTGTCCGCAACGCCGATTTCCTGTTTACGCCGGCCATCGACCTCTCGCGCTCGAAGGACGAGATCGCGGCGCTGAAGGAGCAGGGTAAAGTGGCGGGCAGCGACGTCGATGTGCTGACTTTCGCGCATGTCGTGTGCCGGCCCACGGAAAAGGAAGCAAAAGACTATCTTGAGCATTTCGGCCGCGCCAACGCGGATTGGGCGGCCGTGGACAATCTGGTGCGGCTGCAATTCGCCCATGCGCAATCCTTCCCGCACGATCTTCTGGCGCTCATCCGCGACCGCATGGCGGCGGGCCATGGCGGTTTCCCGCTGACCGGCACGCCCGAGCAGGTGGCAGACGGCATCACCCAGCTGCACGAAGCCGGCTTCCGCGGCTCGACCTTGTCTTTCGTCGACTATGTCGAGGAATTCCCCTATTTCCGCGACACGGTCCTGCCTATCCTTGAACAGAGGGGCATCCGCATCGCGCCGGCCGCGATGCAGTCGGCGGCTTAGCGAGGAGATGGCAATGCCCAACGCAGAAGGTCCGGTCAGCGTCGCGGATTTCCGCGCCGCCATGCGGCTCATCGTCGGCAATGTCAGCGTCATCACCGCCGGCGTCGGCGACGACCGTACCGGTCTCGTCGTCATTTCCGTGGTGTCGCTGTCGGCGGAGCCGCCGAAGGTGATCGCCTGCGTCAACCGCTCCTCGTCGACCTGGCCCATCATCGAACGCTACCGGCATTTCGGCGTCAACTCGCTCGGGCCACAGCACCAGCGGGTCGCCGAGCGGTTCTCGGGTTTCGGCGGAATCAAGGGCAAGGACCGCTACGAGGGCGCCGAATGGACGACGCTGAAGACGGGCGCAGCGCTGCTTGCCGAGGCGGTCGCCGCCTTCGACTGCAGCCTGGACGAGATGATCGACCGCGGCACGCACTCGATTGTCATCGGCTCGGTCGAGGCGGTCAGGACGCAGGATACCGGTCAGGCGCTGATCTACTGGCGGGGCGGTTATCGGCCCTTGGAAGCCTGACCGGCTGTCGAGATCAGACGGAAGCTTTCTCGGCCAGCACCATATAGTTGACATCCATGTCCCTGGACTTCTGCCAGCGGTCGGCCAGCGGATGATAGATGACGCCGGTGCGGTCGATCACCGTGAGCCCGGCGGCGCCCAGCGCCTTCCCAAGCTCCTCCGGCCGCACCAGCTTGCCGAACTGATGCGTGCCGCGCGGCAGCCAGCGCAGCACATATTCGGCGCCGATAATGGCAAGGCCGAGCGCCTTCAGCGTGCGGTTGATGGTGGCGACGAACATGATGCCGCCGGGGCGGACCATCTGGCCGCATTTGGCGACGAACAGGTCGACGTCGGCGACATGCTCGACCACTTCCATGTTGAGGATGACGTCGAAGGTTTCGCCGGCGTCGGCCAGCGCCTCGGCCGTCGTGGCGCGATAGTCGACGCTGACGCCGGCCTCCGCCGCGTGCAGCTTTGCCACTTCAATGTTGGTCGCGGAAGCGTCGGCGCCGACCACTTCGGCGCCAAGCCTGGCCATCGGCTCGCACAAAAGCCCGCCGCCGCAGCCGATGTCGAGGAAGCGCAGGCCTTCGAACGGCCGCGCGGCGCGCGGATCGCGGCCGAAACGCGCCGCCACCTGGTCGCGGATATAAGCAAGCCGCACCGGATTGAACTTATGCAGCGGACGGAACTTGCCGTTCGGGTTCCACCATTCGGCGGCAAGGGCGGAGAAGCGCTCGACTTCTCCGGCATCGATGGTCGATCGGCGGGGCTCTGGCATAGCGGGTCTCCAGCGCATGCCCCCGAAAACCGGAATCGATTTTCGGGAAGGATCATGCGTAAAGTCAAAGTGCTACAGCGTCCCTTGCGCGTCCCAAAGGACGCGCGGCGCTGCAGGCGTTAGGAAGTCGGGTCCTTGGCGCCAAAAGTCAAGGCAGGGTTTTTCGGTTGTTGCCACGCGCCCACACTGTCAGCACGTGGCAGCTTGGTCGGACCAACGCTGAAACGGAATCACGACTTCGCACGAATGGGACGCCATAGACTGTTCGAAAGGAGCTCGATCATGCAGCCCTCGATCCTCTGGCGCCGTCTCGACCTCGAAGGCCACGATGCCTGCCTGCTTTGCGCGACCGAGAGCGGTTGGCGGCTCAACGGTCACGCGCTGTTCCTACATGACGGCCGGCCCTGCAGCCTGGCCTATTCGGCGGAGTGCGATGCCGACTGGCGCACATGTTCCGCAGGCGTCGAGGGCTTTCTCGGCACGCAAACCTTGCGCTATGAGGTCGAACGGCTGGCCGATGGCCGATGGATACTGAATGGTGCGGAGCAGGCGGAGGTTGCCGGGCTTGTCGATATCGATTTAGGCTTCACGCCGGCGACGAACCTCTTGGCGATCCGCCGCTTCGACCTTGCCGTCGGCGAGGCGACGCCTGCCCCGGCGGCCTATCTGGCCTTTCCGGAGTTGAGGCTTGAACGACTGGACCAGAGCTACCGTCGCCTCGACGACGGCCGCTACGCCTATGCCGCGCCGAAATTCGGCTACGACCAGGTGCTGGAGGCCTCGCCGGTCGGCTTCATTGTCGACTATCCAGGCCTTTGGAAAGCCGTTGTGCTGAATTGAGCCGCATCGGGCGTCGACCGTCGCGTTAAGGCATAGACAGCGCAACCTCGGCATGCATCATGTTGACGCTGGCCGGGTCGATCGCCTGCACCGCTTCGCTGCCGCCAATCTCGGCCATGATGCGGTCCGCCGCGGCCTTTGCCTGTTCCAGGCTCTGCCAGCGCACGACGTCGACCCACACCCCATCCTCGCGCCTGCCGAGCTGTCGGCTTAGAAAGCCAGGCTGCCGGGCAAGCCAATCCGTCATGAGCCCATTGTTGGCGACAAAGCCGGCTTCGGTGCCGGGCTTGAGGCGAAAGGTGACGATTTCCAGCGTTTCGGTCATCAGAATCTCCAAAGCCCCGGTTTCGGCAGCCTTATGGCATGACGGGCGACGGGTATCCGTCAGGATGAGCGGCGCCGGGGCGGCTATAAGCGCGCTCGCTTGCGAAGCCTTGCTGTTTTGGCTAAGGAGGCCGCGCATTTCCGCGCCGGGTCGCCCTGGCGTTTCCTCCGGTGCCGGCCTTGAGCCGGCTTCAGTCAAAGGCATTTCGCTTCCATGGCGCGTATCGTGATGAAATTCGGCGGAACCTCGGTCGCCGACATCGCCCGCATCCGCAATGTGGCGCGCCATGTCAAACGCGAGGTCGATGCCGGCCACGACGTTGCCGTGGTGGTCTCGGCCATGGCCGGCAAGACCAACGAGCTGGTCGGCTGGACCCGCGAAGCCTCGCCCATGCACGATGCGCGCGAATATGACGCCGTCGTCGCTTCGGGCGAGCAGGTCACGGCCGGTCTTCTGGCGATCACGCTGCAGAATATGGGCATCCATGCACGATCCTGGCAGGGCTGGCAGATCCCGATCAAGACCGACAGCGCCCATGGCGCGGCGCGCATCCTCGACATCGACGGCGCCTTCCTGATCAAGCGCTTCGGCGAGGGCCAGGTGGCGGTCATCGCCGGTTTCCAGGGCATCGGGCCGGACAACCGCATCGCCACGCTCGGCCGCGGCGGCTCCGACACGAGCGCCGTGGCGATCGCGGCGGCGGTCAAGGCCGACCGCTGCGACATCTATACCGATGTCGACGGCGTCTACACGACCGACCCTCGCATCGAGCCGAAAGCCAGGCGTCTGGCCAAGATTTCCTTCGAGGAAATGCTCGAAATGGCGTCGCTCGGCGCCAAGGTGCTGCAGGTGCGCTCGGTCGAGCTTGCCATGGTACACAGGGTGCGTACCTTCGTGCGGTCGTCCTTCGACGATCCCGATGCGCCCGGAATGGGGGATTTGCTCAATCCGCCCGGAACGCTCATTTGCGACGAGGAAGAGATCGTGGAACAGCAGGTCGTCACCGGAATTGCCTACGCCAAGGACGAAGCGCAGATTTCGCTGCGCCGCGTCGGCGACCGTCCAGGCGTCGCCGCCGGCATCTTCGGCCCACTGGCCGAGGCCAACATCAATGTCGACATGATCGTCCAGAACATCTCCGAGGACGGCAAGTTCACCGACATGACCTTCACCGTGCCATCCGGCGACGTCGACAAGGCGCTTGCGGTTCTGGAGAAGCTCAAGCCGGAAGTCGGCTACGATGTCGTGCAGTCGGAAGCCGGCATGTCGAAGGTCTCGGTCATCGGCATCGGCATGAGGAGCCACGCCGGCGTTGCCGCCACTGCCTTCAAGGCGCTGGCCGACAAGGCGATCAACATCCGCGCCATCACCACTTCCGAGATCAAAATCTCGATACTGATCGATGGTCCCTACACGGAACTCGCGGTTCGCACTTTGCATTCCGTCTACGGTCTGGATAAGCAATAGCAGGAACTGAGTCAGTTGTTGCGTGAGCGCCGGCCGCGGGAGAAACTGCGGCGGGCGAAATGCCCATTGGAGAACAAGCCGCGATGCGTGATACGGCCAGTGGCCCGCGCGTTCTGCTCAAACGGCTTCGCGAGCTCATGCAGGAGCCGCTGGAGCCGCAGGAGCGGCTCGACCGCATCGTGCGCGACATCGCCTCCAACATGGTCGCCGAAGTCTGCTCGCTCTATGTGCTGCGCGCCGACTCGGTTCTCGAACTCTACGCCACCGAGGGTCTGAACCCGAACGCCGTCCACCTGGCGCAGCTCAGGCTCGGGCAGGGCCTTGTCGGCACGATCGCCGCCAGCGCGCGGCCGCTCAACCTCTCCAACGCGCAGGAACATCCGGCCTTCGCCTACCTGCCGGAGACGGGCGAGGAGATCTATAATTCCTTCCTCGGCGTGCCGGTGCTGAGGGCAGGGCGCACGCTGGGCGTGCTGGTGGTGCAGAACAAGACCATGCGCCACTATCGCGACGACGAGGTCGAAGCGCTTGAAACGACGGCGATGGTGATCGCCGAGATGATCGCCACCGGCGATCTCGCCCGCCTGACCAAGCCGGGGCTGGAGCTCGACCTGCGCCGCCCGGCGAGCTTCACCGGCGTCTCCTTCAACGACGGCGTCGGTCTCGGCCATGTCGTGCTGCACGAGCCGCGCATCGTCGTCACCAACCTGTTCAACGAGGACAGCGAGGAGGAAGTGCGCCGGCTGCAGTCCTCGCTCGGCTCGCTCCGGCTCTCCATCGACGACATGCTGGAGCGGCGCGAGGTCGCCTTCGAGGGCGAGCACCGCGAGGTCCTCGAGGCTTACCGCATGTTCGCCAATGACAGCGGCTGGGTGCGTCGTCTGGAAGAGGCGATCCGCAACGGCCTGACGGCGGAAGCGGCGGTCGAAAAGGTCCAGAGCGACATGCGCGCGCGCATGCTGCACATGACCGACCCCTATCTGCGCGAGCGGATGAGCGATTTCGACGACCTCGCCAACCGGCTCTTGCGCCAGCTGATGGGGCGCGGGCCGGAGGATGTCGCGGCCGCGTTGCCCAAGGACGCCATCATCGTCGCCCGCTCGATGGGCGCGGCCGAGCTGCTCGACTATCCGCGCGACAAGCTGCGCGGCCTTGTGCTGGAGGACGGCGCCGCCACCAGCCATGTCGTCATCGTCGCGCGCGCCATGGGCATTCCGGTCGCCGGACAGGTGAAAGGCGCCGTTTCCATGTCGGAAAACGGCGATGCCATCATCGTCGACGGCGAGGAAGGCACCATCCATCTCAGGCCGCAATCCGACCTGGAAGCCGCCTATGCCGAGAAGGTCCGGTTCCGGGCCCGGCGGCAGGAAGTCTATCGCGAGCTGCGCAAGAAGCCGTCGCTGACCAGGGACGGGGTTCCGGTCGATCTCCTGATGAATGCGGGCCTTGCCGTCGACCTGCCGCAGCTGACCGAGTCGGGCGCCGCCGGCATCGGCCTGTTCCGCACCGAGCTGCAGTTCATGGTCGCCTCGACCTTCCCGCGCGCCGAGGCGCAGGAGCGGCTTTACCGCGACGTGCTCGACGCCGCGCGCGGCAAGCCGGTCACTTTCCGTACCATCGATATCGGCGGCGACAAGGTGCTGCCTTACTTCAAAGGAGCGATCCAGGAAGAGAACCCGGCGCTGGGCTGGCGGGCGATCCGGCTGACGCTCGATCGTCCCGGGCTGCTCAGGACGCAGATCCGGGCGATGCTGAAAGCCAGCGGCGGCCGCGAGCTGAAGCTGATGCTGCCAATGGTCACCGAGCTGTCGGAAATCGCGCAGGCGCGCGAGATCATCGACCGCGAGGTTCGGCATTTGTCGCGCTTCGCGCACCACCTGCCCACCAGCCTCAAGCTCGGCGCGATGCTGGAAGTGCCCTCGCTCTTGTTCCAGCTCGACGAATTGATGAAGGCGGTTGATTTCGTCTCGGTCGGCTCCAACGACCTCTTCCAGTTCGTCATGGCCGTCGATCGCGGCAACACCCAGCTGGCCGACCGTTTCGACAATCTGTCGACGCCTTTCCTCAGGGTGCTGAAGACGATCGCCGATGCCGGCACGCGCAACCATACGCCGGTGACGCTGTGCGGCGAGCTGGCCGGAAAACCCATATCTGCCATGGCGCTGATCGGTCTCGGCTTCCGCTCGATCTCGATGTCGCCGGCGTCGATCGGTCCGGTCAAGGCAATGCTGACCGAACTGCCGCTGCAGGAACTGAAGGCCTTTTTCGACGACAATCTGATGGTGCCCAGCCAGAAAGTGCCGATGCGAGCCTTGCTGCAGGCGTTTGCCGACGACCGTTCGATTCCGCTATAGCGTCCCGCCATGATCAACCTTCCCCGCGACCGCATGGATCAAGTCGTCAAGCGTTTCGAGATGCTCGAAGCGCAGATGTCGGCCGGGCCGGCGCCCGAGGCCTATGTTCGGATGGCGTCGGAATATGCCGAGATCCAGGAGATGGTTGCCAAGGTCCGCGCGTTGCGATCAGCCGAACAGGAGCAGGCCGATCTCAAGGCGATGCTTGCCGACAAGAGCACCGATGCCGAGATGCGGGCGCTGGCCGAGGCGGACCTGCCGGGCGTGGACGAACGTATCGAGGCGCTGCAACAGGACATCCAGATCCTGCTCTTGCCCAGGGATGCCGCCGACGACAAGAACGCCATCCTCGAAATCCGTGCCGGCACCGGCGGTGATGAAGCCGCGCTTTTCGCCGGCGATTTGTTTCGCATGTACGAACGTTACGCAGCGGAGCGCGGCTGGCGTTTCGAGACGGTGTCGGCCAGTGACGGCGACGCCGGCGGCTACAAGGAAATCATCGCCACCATTTCCGGCAAGGGTGTCTTTGCCCATCTGAAGTTCGAGTCCGGCGTGCATCGCGTGCAGCGCGTGCCGGCGACCGAAGCCAGCGGGCGCATCCATACCTCGGCGGCAACCGTTGCCGTGTTGCCGGAAGCGGAAGAGGTCGACATCGAGATCCGGCCCGAAGACATCCGCATCGACACGATGCGCGCCTCGGGTTCGGGCGGCCAGCACGTCAACACCACCGACTCTGCGGTCCGCATCACTCATCTGCCGACCGGGATCATGGTGGTGCAGGCTGAGAAGTCGCAGCACCAGAACCGGGCCAAGGCCATGCAGATCCTGCGCGCGCGGCTCTACGACCTGGAGCGCAGCCGGGCCGACGAGGAACGCTCGGAGTCGCGCAAATCGCAGGTCGGCTCGGGCGACCGGTCGGAGCGCATCCGCACCTATAATTTCCCGCAGGGGCGCGTCACCGACCACCGCATCAACCTTACGCTCTACAAGCTCGACCGGGTGATGATGGGCGAGCTCGACGAGGTGGTCGACGCGCTGATCGCCGATCATCAGTCGAAGCTGCTTGCCGACATGAGCCTCGATGGCTGACCAACTGCCCGCCGCGCTCGGGCCGCTGCTCAGGGCGGCGCGCGAGTGCCTGGACGCCGCCGGTATTGCCGATCCGGCGCTCGATTCCCGGCTGATCGTCGAGCATTTCTCCGGCGCGAGCCGCACCCAGGCCATTGCCCAACCGGAGCAAAAGGTGAGTTCTTCGGTGCTTTCGGCCATCGAAGCGGCCCTGAGGCGTCGCGTCGCAGGCGAGCCGGTGCATCGCATCCTCGGCTACCGCGAATTCTACGGCTTGCGCCTGTCGCTTTCGCCGGAGACGCTCGAGCCCCGGCCGGACACCGAGACGCTGGTCGACGCCGTCCTGCCTTTCGCCCGGGCAACGGCCGAAAGGCTAGGCGAATGCCGTATTCTCGATCTAGGCACAGGCAGCGGCGCCATCGCGCTGGCCCTGCTCGGCGCCGTCCCGGTGGCCACCGCGACGGGCATCGACATTTCGCTCGATGCACTGGCGACCGCGGCCGGAAATGCCCGGGATCTGGGGCTCGGCGAACGCTTCAAAGCCTTGCATTCCAACTGGTTCGAAAAAGTTTCGGGCCGTTACCATGTAATTGCCTCGAACCCTCCCTATA
Source organism: Mesorhizobium sp. RIZ17 (assembly GCF_051127865.1). Lineage (NCBI taxonomy): Bacteria > Pseudomonadati > Pseudomonadota > Alphaproteobacteria > Hyphomicrobiales > Phyllobacteriaceae > Mesorhizobium > Mesorhizobium sp. RIZ17. The sequence goes on along the minus strand of NZ_CP147861.1, from coordinate 1,034,150 downwards.
TACCCACTCGAGACATTGGAAATCTGCAGGACGAGGTCCGCGATTTCGACCCGCACCGGGCCCTTGATGGCGGTGTGGATGGTTTGGACCCCTATAGGGTCATCGCCGCCGAAGCGGCAGCATTTCTGGAAGCGCAAGGCAAGGTAGCGGTCGAGATCGGCCACACGCAGAAAAACGAGGTCAGCGGGATCTTCGCGGCGGCCGGCTATACGTTAAACGCCGCACATTGCGACCTCGCCGGTAATGATAGGGTTCTGGTGTTCGAGCGGCGAAAGCCCTGATGCAGTGCGAAAAAACCGCTTGGCAATACCGGGGAATGCAGTTAGGGTCCGGCTCAACCGGATGAGACGAAGCAGGCAGTGCTCCCAGCGATTCGGTTTTCCTTGGAAATAGCTGCCTTCTTGCGCAAACGACGCCCAAGCTTCGTGCGGGAATCATCCGGCAAGTGATGTAACCGGAACAGGATGGCACGTGGCGCCAACGCAATTGATGCGGGCGAACGCCGGTGAAGAAACGAAACGGCTGGCTGCATGAGCGCCTCCGTTCGTGAAGTTTTTTTCGAAAATTCACTATGAAGAGAGTCTAATGAGGCCACAACAGCAGAACAGGCGCATGCGCGGTCGCAACAACAATGGCGGCGGCGGTGGCAACAACAACAACAACCGCAAGGGGCCGAACCCCCTGACCCGCACCTACGAGAGCAACGGCCCGGATGTGAAAATCCGCGGATCGGCTCAGCAGATCGCCGAGAAATACGCCACACTCGCCCGTGACGCGCAAAGCTCCGGCGACAGGGTGATGGCGGAGAACTATCTCCAGCATGCCGAACACTACAATCGCATCATCGCTGCAGCGCAGGCGCAGATGCCGATCCAGAACGTCCAGCAGAACCGCGATGACTTCGACGACGATCTCGACGAGGATCGCGAGGAGTTCGACAATGCCGGCAACAACAGTGCCGATGCGCCGGCCGCGGCGAACGGTTCAGGGCCGCAGCCGGTGATCGAAGGCACGCCGGCGGAACTCGCCTACAACCAGGAAAACGGCCGCGACAACAACAACCGTCGCGACAGTGGTCAGCGGGATGGTGGGCAGCGCGACAACAATGGCCGCGACCGGCACCGTGACCGCCGCAACGGCGGCTACGGTCAGTATGGCCAGAGCGGCCAGCGCGGTGAAAACAGCCAGCGTGGCGAGCAGGGCGGCCAGCAGTTCGACCAGAACCGCCGCAATGAGGCGCAGGCGCAGCCCGAAGCTTCCGCGGAAGCCGGCGCCGCGCCTGAACAGGCGCCGCAGTTCGACAGTTTCTCGCCAGCAGCCCTTGCCGCTCAGGCCGAGCTCAATGAAGCCGCCCAGGACAGCGGCAGCCGCCGCCCGCGGCGTCCGCGTCGTCCCCGCGGCAGCTATGCCGACCAGGCCAGTGGCGAACAGGGCGACCAGCCTGAAGGCGCGAGCCCGGAAAAGTCGGGCGAAGCACCTAGCGCGGTGAGCAATGGCGATGAGGTCAATGCCAGGCCCGCCGAAGAGGCAAGGCCGGCGAGCGAGCCTGTCGCCAGCGAGCCGGCGCCGGTTGCCAGCGAAGCGCCCGGCGAGCCAGTCGTCGCCGACGCGAACAACTGATCGAAACACCATTCCAGGCATTGCAGACGGCGGAGAGCAATCTCCGCCGTTTTCGTTCGTGCGCGCCTGGAATATTCTGCTTTGATCGACATCAAGGCATCTTGAGGGACCGCGGCCCATACACCATATCTGCGCTGAACAGGGCCCGGCTCGAATGAGCGGGTCCGTCACCGCAATCTGATCCGGTGCCGCAAAGCGGGCCGGTGATGGAAGGAGACAGACATGAATCTTGAAAAATACTCGGAGCGCGTGCGCGGCTTCATCCAGTCCGCGCAGACCATGGCGCTCTCGCGCAACCACCAGCAATTCACCCCCGAACATATGCTGAAGGTGCTCGTCGACGATGACGAGGGCCTTGCCGCGTCCCTGATCGAGCGCGCCGGCGGCAATGTCCGCGACGTCAAGCTCGGCGTCGAGGCGGCGCTTGAGGCCATGCCCAAGGTCGAGGGCGGCAACGGCCAGCTCTACCTTGCCCAGCCGCTCGCCAAGGTGTTCTCGACCGCCGAGGACCTGGCCAAGAAGGCCGGCGACAGCTTCGTCACCGTCGAGCGGCTGCTGCAGGCGCTTGTCATGGAGAAGTCGGCCAAGACCGCCGACATCCTGTCCAAGGCGGGCGTCACCGCGCAGGCGCTCAACCGGGCCATCAACGATATCCGCAAGGGCCGCACCGCGGACTCGGCCAGCGCCGAGCAGGGCTATGACGCGCTGAAGAAGTACGCGCGCGATCTCACCGCCGACGCCCGCGCCGGCAAGCTCGACCCGGTCATCGGCCGTGACGACGAGATCCGCCGCACCATCCAGGTGTTGTCGCGGCGCACCAAGAACAACCCTGTGCTGATCGGCGAGCCGGGCGTCGGCAAGACGGCCATCGCCGAAGGCCTGGCGCTGCGCATCGTCAATGGCGACGTGCCGGAATCGCTGAAGGACAAGCAATTGATGGCGCTCGACATGGGCGCGCTGATTGCCGGCGCCAAATATCGCGGCGAATTCGAAGAGCGGCTGAAGGCCGTGCTCAACGAAGTCACCTCGGCCAATGGCAACATCATCCTGTTCATCGACGAGATGCACACGCTGGTCGGCGCCGGCAAGGCTGATGGCGCGATGGACGCATCGAACCTGTTGAAGCCCGCGCTGGCGCGCGGCGAACTGCACTGCGTCGGCGCGACCACGCTCGACGAATACCGCAAGCATGTCGAAAAAGATGCCGCACTTGCCCGCCGTTTCCAGCCCGTCTTCGTCGACGAGCCGACGGTGGAGGACACGGTTTCGATCCTGCGCGGCCTGAAGGAGAAGTACGAGCAGCACCACAAAGTGCGCATCTCCGATTCCGCGCTCGTGTCGGCGGCGGCGCTTTCCAACCGCTACATCGCCGACCGCTTCCTGCCGGACAAGGCGATCGACCTGGTCGACGAGGCGGCATCCAGGCTGCGCATGCAGGTCGATTCCAAGCCTGAGGCACTGGACGAGATCGACCGCCGCATCATGCAGCTCAAGATCGAGCGCGAGGCTTTGAAAGTCGAGAAGGACGAGGCTTCGAAGGACCGGCTTGCCCGGCTGGAGAAGGAGCTTGCCGACCTCGAGGAGGAATCGCGCGAGCTGACCACGAAGTGGCAGGCCGAAAAGCAGAAGCTCGGTCTTGCCGCCGACCTGAAGAAGCAGCTCGACGAGACGCGCAACGAACTGGCGATCGCGCAGCGCAAGGGCGAGTTCCAGCGCGCCGGCGAGCTTGCATATGGCAAGATCCCGGAGCTCGAGAAGAAGCTCAAGGAAGCCGAAGCGCAGGACGGCAAGACCAGCATGGTGGAAGAGGTGGTCACGCCCGACCATGTCGCGCATGTCGTGTCGCGCTGGACCGGCATTCCGGTCGACAAGATGCTGGAAGGGCAGCGCGAGAAGCTCTTGCGCATGGAAGACGAGATCGGCAAGCGCGTCGTCGGCCAGGGCGAAGCCGTGCAGGCGGTGTCCAAGGCCGTGCGCCGGGCCCGCGCCGGGCTGCAGGATCCGAACCGGCCGATCGGCTCGTTCATGTTCCTCGGCCCGACCGGCGTCGGCAAGACCGAGCTCACCAAGGCGCTGGCCAGCTTCCTGTTCGACGACGAGACGGCGCTGGTGCGCATCGACATGTCGGAGTTCATGGAGAAGCACTCCGTCGCCCGGCTGATCGGCGCGCCTCCCGGCTATGTCGGCTATGAGGAAGGCGGCGCGCTAACCGAAGCGGTGCGGCGCCGGCCGTACCAGGTCGTGCTGTTCGACGAGATCGAGAAGGCGCATCCCGACGTGTTCAACGTGCTGCTGCAGGTGCTCGACGACGGAAGGCTGACCGATGGCCAGGGCCGCACGGTCGACTTCCGCAACACGCTGATCATCATGACGTCCAACCTCGGCGCCGAATATCTGGTCAACCTTAGAGACGACCAGGATGTCGACGCCGCGCGCGACGAAGTGATGGCTGTGGTGAAGGCCTCGTTCCGGCCGGAGTTCCTCAACCGCGTCGACGAGGTGATCCTGTTCCACCGGCTGCGTCGGCAGGACATGGACCGCATCGTCGAGATCCAGCTCAAGCGGCTGGAGAACCTGCTCGTCGATCGCAAGATCGCGCTGTCGCTCGATCACGACGCGATCGAGTGGCTGGCCTCGAAGGGCTACGATCCGGCCTATGGCGCCAGGCCGCTGAAGCGGGTGATGCAGAAGGAGCTGCAGGATCCGTTGGCGGAGAAGATCCTGCTCGGCGAGATCCTCGACGGCTCGACCGTCAAGGTCACGGCTGGCTCGGATCGGTTGAACTTCCGCTCGAAGCCGACCGTGGTGGCGACGGAAGCCGCCGCCTGATCTCGGGCAAGTTGAAACGAAAGAGCGCGTCGCATCGGACTGGTGCGGCGCGCTTTGTTATTCCCGGCGACAGCGCATAATCGGTTGCCGATTCGAACCGCTGGGAAGAACTCGATGAAACTCGAAGACTATAACGGCTTCTGCGCCTCGCTGCCCGCGACGACGCATGTGGTCCAGTGGGGCGGGGCCCATGTCTGGAAGGTCGGCGGCAAGGTGTTTGCCATTGGCGGCTGGAACGAGGGTGGGCAGCTCTTCGTCACCTTCAAATGTTCCGAGATGGCCTATGACGTGCTGAAGGATCAGCCGGGCTGCCGCCCAGCGCCTTATCTTGCCTCGCGCGGCATGAAATGGATCCAGCGTCAGAAAAGCCAAAGCATGGATGATGCGGCGCTCGAGGACTATCTGCGCGAGAGCCATCGCCTGGTCGTCCTCAAGCTGACCAAACAGGCACGTAAGGAATTGGGGCTTGCCGTGACTTAGAGATCTTATGCATGTCGTTCTCGCAAAACCGCTGCGCACTTTTGCGCGACATGCATTAGCTGATATTCCTCAAGGTACCGGAAAACCGCCATCTTCATGCCCGGTTCATGTTGGAACCTTAACTTGGGTAACTGGTTTGCTGGCGAAGGGGTTCGCCCGCCAGAAACCCAGTCGACCGGAGAGCTTGACCCTCATGCTGCGCTTGATCTTTTCCCTTTCGGCACTCGCGGCCGGGCTGGTGTCTTCAAGTGCGTTCGCCATGCCGAGCGTGGATGGCGCCCAGGGTGTGCGCCCGACCGAGCGCGGCGTGCTGATGCTGGCTCAGGAAGGCAATATCGACATCTACTACGACGCCAGGGGCAACCGCGTTCTGGTCGACGCCGATACCGGCAAGGTCATCGCCATCCAGCCGCCAGGCAGCAGGCTCGATCGCCGCGCGCTTCGCCGGCAGATGCGCATGCAGGAACTCGGCCGCGCACCGGCCGAGGGCGACGACCGCTATTATCTCGACAATCCCGAGGACATGGCCCGCTTCCGCCGCCGGCAGCTGGAGGAGAACGGCCGCGTCATCCCGCCGCCGGTCGATGAGTACGACCCCAACGATGACAATTCCGTCGATGCCTACCCGCCGGCGCCCAACAACGATGAGGGCTATGCGACCACTTATCCGGAGGCGCCGAAGTCCAACACCATCAAGCGCCAGCCGCTAAACGAGGCGTCGATCGACCCGGAGCAGCCGGGCCAGGGCGAAGTGCTGCAAACCAATCCGGACGCCGAGCCTTCGCTGCCGCCGAACACCGGCGGCAAGGCCACCGTCGATCCGTCGTTGTCGCTCGGGGTGCGCCAGGACGTGGCGGCACTTCAGGTGCTGCTTGATCGCGGCGGCGCCTCGCCCGGCGTGATCGACGGGCGCTTCGGCTCGAATGTCGACAAGGCGCTGGCCGCCTACAACGAGATTAACGGCACCAGTTTGAAATCGACCGATGAAGTCGGCATCCAGGCGGCGCTTGCCCAATCCGGCGGCGACGCCTTTGCCTCCTACACGATCACGCCGGAGGATGCGGCCGGCCACTATCTCGCCTCGATCCCCGAGGACTACAGCCAGAAGGCCAAGCTCGACTGCATGTGCTACACCTCGGTCACCGAGGCGCTGGCCGAGCGCTTCCACATGGACGAGACCTATCTGAAGTCGATCAACAAGGGCTTGGACTTCAATCGCCCGGGCACGATCATCAAGGTCGCCAATTTCGGCAGGCTGGTGTCGACGCCGGTGGCGCGCATCGTCGCCGACAAGACCAAGAAGGAAGTCTACGCCTATGATGCGGGGGGCAAGCTGGTCGCGGCCTATCCGGCCACCATCGGCTCGGCCGACACGCCTTCGCCTACCGGCATTCATGCCGTCTCGCGCATCGCGCTCGACCCGAACTACACCTACAATCCGAACATCAATTTCAAGCAGGGCCAGAACGACAAGATCCTGACCGTCCCGCCGGGGCCGAACGGTCCGGTGGGCTCGGTCTGGATCGCCCTCGACAAGCCGACCTACGGCATCCACGGCACGCCCGATCCCTCCAAGATCGGCAAGACCGAGAGCCATGGCTGCGTGCGCCTGACCAACTGGGATGCGCGCGAGCTTGCCAAGCTGGTGTCCCCGGGCGTCACTGTGGAGTTCTTAGGCGGCCCTTCGGCCGACAACATTGCGCAGCAGGATCCGCCCGGCGACGTGGACGTCGGTGCAAAACCTGAGGAGCTCCGGTGATCGCGAGATATGCGCTTGCCGGCCTGCTTTTGATGGTCGGCCAATCCGCATACGCGCAGTCGGACGACGAGATGGCGGCATGCGTCGATCGCGCAAACGGCGCCACGGATGAAATGCTGGACTGCGGGAAGGCGGAAATCGGCAAGTGGGATGCCAGGCTGAATGCCGCCTATCTGACGCTGCTGCATCGCGAGAGCGGTGCAGGGCGCACAAGGCTGCAAACGGAACAGAAAGCCTGGCTCCGCCATCATCTCAAGGAAACACATCGCCTTGCGGCCGATCCGGACACCGGATCGGGAGCGTTCATGCTCTCGCAAGGGTTCGAACTGGACGATATCACCAAGCGCACGCTCGCCCTGGAACAGCGCGTTCGCGACGGCCACGGATAGCCAGGCCGCCTTCGTCCGGCGCCGCGGTGGAGTTGTCGGCGGCCCTTCAGCCGATTATGTGGCGCAGCAGTGCGCTGCGCGGCGCGGTGGCGTAAATCAACTGTACCAGCAGGATGAAGACGATGCCGAGCAGCGGCGTGATCAGGCACAGCGCTGCACCGATCGCCCAAAGGATCTGCGCCTTGACGATGCGATTGTAGACGGTGCGGCGCGTCTCGGCGTCGACCTCCTCGGCGATCATGCCGTTCCTGTCGGCATACCACCAGCTTGAAAACAGCGTGACGCCCAGCATCAGCAGATTCAGCCAATAGACCAGCACCGCGACCCTGAAATCCAGAAAATCGGCGAGAAGGTCGGTGGAGAAAGGCAGCAGCGCGATAAAGGCAAGGAAGCACAGATTGAGCGTCGCGAGCCGCCGGTCCGATTTCGCGATCAGGCCATGCTGCGCCTGCTGGCCGAACCAGAAGATGGTCAACGTCAGGAAGCTTAGCGCATAGGTCAGGAACCGTGGCGCCAGCGCGAGGATCGCGACGAGCAATTCGCTTTCCGAATGCACCGCCTCGTGCGAGGGCACCCTGATCTCCAGCACGATCAAGGTCAGCGCGATGGCGAAGACGCCGTCGGTTATGCCGACGATGCGTCCGCGTCCTTCCGCCGACGGTTCAAGCGGCCGCTTCATGGCTTCCCCTCCATGCGTGGTGATGGAACCTAGCACGCGATCGGCGGTTTGCATCAGGAATGAGCCCACCTCGCCACCCGGTTAGTGTCTCTGGTTTCAAGAACAGCGATACTCTGGCTTGTTGTTGCGCTCACGCGAGGGGGCTAAGCAGAGCTTCATGTCATCCGCGAACGAAACCACAACCGATTCGCATTCGCCCGCGCGGGCGAACGGTACGTTCTGTCCTCAGACGCAGCGAAAATTCGTGCTGGTCGCGGCGATCCTCGCCTCGGCGCTCGGCTTCATCGACGGTTCGATCCTGGCGATCGCCATGCCGGCGTTGCGCGTGGATCTTGGCGCCAGCCTGGCGCAGGCGCAGTGGATTTCCAACGCCTATGCGCTGACGCTGTCGGCGCTCATCCTGGCCGGGGGCGCCGCGGGCGACCGGTTCGGTCTGCGGCGTGCTTTCGTGACCGGGATCGCGCTGTTCATCGCGGCTTCGCTTGCCTGCGCGCTGGCGCCCGATCCGGCTGTGTTGATCGCCTTCCGCGCCATCCAGGGCATCGGAGCGGCGATCATGGTGCCGGGCAGCCTCGCCATCATCGCCAAGGCCTATCCGAAGAAGGAGCGCGGCCGGGCGATCGGCATTTGGGCTGCCGCTTCGGCGTTGACCACGGCGCTCGGTCCCGTGCTCGGCGGCTTCGTGCTCTCGACTTTCGGCGATGGGGTCTGGCGCGCGATCTTTGCCATCAACCTGCCGCTTGGATTGATCTCGATCTATCTGCTTTTGGCCAAGGTGCCGGCCGACAAGCCGACCGAAAAACGCAGCCTCGACCTTGGGGGTGCTGCGCTGGCGACGCTTGCTTTCGGCCTGCTCGCCTACGGGTTGACGGCGATGAATGCCGAAGGCGCGGGATTGATGTCGGGCCCGGCGATCGTCGCCGGCGTGGTGCTGCTCTTTGCCTTCATCTTTTACGAGCTCAGGCGGCGCGACCCGATGATCGATCTCGGCCTGTTCCGAATCAGGGCCTTCGCCGGCGCCAATCTGGCGACCTTCTTCCTTTACTTCGCGCTGTCGGCCAATCTGTTCTACCTGCCGATGCTTCTGATCGCCGGCTGGAGGCTGAGCGAGGCCGAGGTCGGCTTCATCTTCCTGCCGCTGTCGGCATCGATCGCGCTTTTGTCCGGACCGGTCGGCCAGTGGTCCGATAGGATCGGTCCGCGTTTCCCGATCGCCAGCGGCAGCATGGTCGTGGCCATCGCCTTCGCCGGCCTGGCCTTGCTCACCCATTTCGGCATCCACGATTTCTGGGCTGGGACCTTTCCGCTGATGGCGCTGATGGGGCTTGGCATGGCGCAGGTCGTGTCGCCGCTGTCGACGGCGGTTATGACGTCGGTCGAGGACAAGGATACCGGGGCCGCGTCCGGCATCAACAACGCGGTCTCGCGCGTCGGCGGCCTGATCGCGGTGGCGGCCATGGGCTCGCTGGCGGCCTGGGTTTACGCTCGGATGACCGGCAATGTCTCCGGGATACCCGGTTTCGGCGAGCCGCCCGCATCCGGGCTTGCCGCCAATCTCGACGCGGCGAGAGTCGCGGCAAGCGATTCGGCTTTCGCCGCGGTCGCGGCAATCACGACGCTGCTTTGCGTGCTTTCTTCGCTCACCGCCTGGTTCACGGTTCCCGGACAGGCATCGCCCTGGCCGAGGCAGACAAACGATTCGCGTGATTAAGGTGCATTGAGATTCAGGTCAGGCCGGCATCACCTGAATATCAAGACACCCTTAGTTCGGAAGCTGCGAATCGGTCTTGGCGCTGGCAACTTTCAGCGAGTTGCCGTCTTCCTGCTTCAGAAGATCATCGATGCGCTCACGCTCGCGCTTGAAAGCCACGAGATCGTCGCCCTTCAGCACCTTGCCGACCGGCAGACGCACACGCATCGAGTCGACCTTGGTGCCGTTGACGATCAGCTCGTAGTGAAGATGCGGGCCGGTGGAGAGGCCGGTCTGGCCGAGATAGCCTATGACCTGACCCTGCCGGACATGAACGCCAGGTTCGATGCCTTTGGCGAAAGCGCTCTGGTGGTTGTAGGAGGTCTCGTAGCCATTGGCATGGCGAAGGATGATCTGCTTGCCGTAGCCGCCGGCCCAGCCGGCCTTTTCGACGACGCCGTTGCCGGCGGCGATGATCGGCGTGCCGATAGGCGCGGCCCAATCGGTGCCGGTATGCATGCGCACATAGCCAAGGATCGGGTGCCGACGCGCGCCGAATCCAGAGGTGAAGCGCCCGTTGGGCAGCGGGTTGCGCAGCAGGAACTGCCTGGCGCTCGAGCCATTCTCGTCGAAATAATCGGTGCTGCCGTCCTGCATCTGGAAGCGGTAGAAGTTGCGCGTCTGGCCGCCGAAGGTCGCCGAGACATAGAGGAGCTCGGAATTGTCGGAGGTCTGGTCGTCGCCATCGGGTTGCGAAAACAGCACTTCGAGGCGGTCGGCCGGCGAAAGCCGCGACTGGAAATCGACGTCGGAAGCGAGAAGCTTGATCAGCTTCTGCGTCATCGCCTTCGACATGCCGTAGGAATAAGCGGTGCGGTAGATGCCGTCATAGATATTGGGCAGGTTGCCGCGGACCACGACGGGCTGCGAATCGTCGAACGCCGTCAAAAGCTCGGGATTGGCCTCCGGCTCCTGCGCCGGCACATATTGGCCGCGGTCGTCGAGGGCGATGGTCACGATATGCGTGGTCTTGTCGTAAACGCTGGTGCGCACGACCTTGGCGACATCGCCGCGCACTTCGAGGCCGACGCGCAGCACGGTTCCAGCCTTCAGCGCCGGGGCGTTCAGGAGCTTGCCGATCGCCTCCGCCATGCCGGTGGCGTCATCGCCCGTGTAACCCGAATCGGCATAGGCCTCGGCGATATCGGTATCCTTGGTGAAGGGGATGATTTCCTCGGCGAAGGCCGGGGTCTGATCGTCCGGCGTGGCGCGCGGCGCGACCGAGACGTTTTCCTGCGTGATCTTCACGTCATAGGAACCGGCCATCGATTCGGCGAAGGCATCGCCGAATCGCTGCGGATCGACATAATGCAGCGCCGCCACCTGGACGGCGCCGTCGCTCAAGCCGTTGCGGGCGTCCCGCACCACCTTTTCCACCTCGTCGGCGGAAAGGTCGCTCTTTTCGTCGAAGGATGCCGTCTCGATCGGGAAATCGACCGTCTTCAGGCTCATCTCGCTTTCGACCTTGGCGCCGTAGATCTGCCCGGCGACCGCGGTGGCCATTGCCGGCTGCGCATTGTCGTCGCTGTCGTCGCCAAACACCTGCATCGGGTCGAATGGCGGGTAGGGGCGGTTGGTTGTGTGGCCGGCGGCGAGCGCCATCTTGACCTGCACGAAAGGCATGGTGTGGATAACGTCGCGATCGCCGACCTTGGTGACCATCGACACTTCCATGCGCCGCCGGTCCTTTGCGCGGGCGATCTGGCGCGGCGCGACCAGCCTGGTGGTCTTTGCCTGCTCGCCGGAATCATCGCCGCCGCCTGCAAGGCTGATGAGCTCGGCGATTTCGGGCGGGGTCGCCAGCTGCTGGCGGCCATCAAGCGCGGCGAACAAGGCTACGCCCATCAAAACACTGGATGTAACGCCGGTGAGGAACGTGCCCGACAGCCAGCGGGCCGAGACCTCGCGGCGGTCCGGCGGACCGCTGCGGCCGTCCGCGATCAGCGGCGGCTCGTTGCCGAGTTCGGCTATGACATCTTCCGTGTCTGGCATCCAGAAAGGCTGCTTCTTCCCCGGGCGAACGGCTTGTCGTTATCGTTGCGGCCATGACATTTGCCTGTCACGGCGGTTGAAGTCAACGAAACGGCATGCCGGGGCCGATATCCCCAATCATGCGTTCTGCGCACGGCGCACGTGTCGTCTGT